>CAVYUA010000001.1:0-19759 GCA_963771605.1 Vulcanimicrobiota bacterium
AACACCAAAGCGCGTCAGAAGATCTCCGAATACGGCCGCCAGCTGCGCGAGAAGCAGAAGATGCGCCGTTACTACGGCGTGCTCGAGACGCAGTTCGAGAGCTACTTCCGCGAAGCGCAGCGCGTCCCCGGACAGACCGGTAAGGTCTTTCTGCAGACGCTCGAGCGCCGCTTCGACAACGTCGTCTACCGGCTCAACCTCGCGATGAGCCGCAAACAGGCCCGTCAGCTCGTCACGCACCGTCACTTCCGCATCAACGGCCGGATCGTCAACATCCCCTCGTTCATCGTGAAGCCGGGTGACGTGATCACGATCAGCGACCGCTCGAAAGAAACCGACGCGTTCAAGCAGCTGATCGAAACGGCCAAGAACCGCCGCCATCCCGAATGGCTCGAGTTCTCGGAAACCGACGCCTCCTCGAAGGTCCTGGCACTGCCCGGCCGCGAGCAGATCGACACCCCGGTAGACGAACAACTCATCGTCGAGTACTACTCTCGCTAAACCGAGAGCGCTAATCTCTCACCACAAGCGCCGCTAGGCGTACGATCGTCGACGTGCCGGATGGCACGGCGGCGGATAACGTAAGCGGTAACAAGGATCAACCACCACAAAATGACCGTCCTGGATACGCCGCAAGGCACCCAAATCGAAGTTCGCGAGCGTCGCGAGAACTATGCCAAGTTCGTGATCGAGCCGCTCGACCGCGGCTTCGGCATCACGCTGGGCAACGCGCTGCGGCGCGTGCTGCTCTCGTCGATTCCCGGCGCCGCCGTCACCTACGTCAAGATCGACACCGTGCTGCACGAGTTCTCGACGATTCCGGGCGTCGTTGAAGATACCGTCGACCTGCTGCTCAACCTCAAGGGCCTACCGCTCAAGCTGAACACCGACGATCCGAAGGTGCTCACGCTCAACGTCAGCGGTTCGAAGGAAGTCACCGCCGGCGACATCTCGCCCGACGCCGACGTCGAGATCCTGCAGCCCGACTACCACATCGCCACGATGACGAAGAAAGATGCCAAGATCTCGATGGAGATCGGCGTCGAGAAGTCGCGCGGCTACGTGACCGCCGACCGTCAGAAGAACATCGAGCACATGATCGGTCTGATCCCGATGGACTCGATCTTCTCGCCCATCCGCAAGGTCAACTTCACCGTCGACGACACCCGCGTCGGGCAGTCGGTCGACTTCGACCGCCTCACGCTCGAGATCGAAACCAACGGTTCGATCACGCCCGACGACGCGCTCTCCGAAGCGGCCAACATCTTCACCGACCAGCTCGCGCTCTTCATCGACTTTTCGACCGAAGAGAAGCCCGTGCCGACGGCGCCGGCCAGCGAATGGGACGTGCCGGTCGAAACGCTCAACCTGTCGGTTCGCTCGTTCAACTGTCTCAAGCGCGCGGGAATTTCGAAGGTCTCCGAGCTGCTCGACATGACCGAGGACGAAATCTTCAAGATGCGCAACTTCGGCAAGAAGTCGCTCGACGAGATCAAACAAGTGCTCGAAGAAAGGGGCCTGTCGCTGCGCCAAGTCTGAGGACTTGACGTACCGGCGGAATCAACATGCCGCACCAAATGGCGAACAAACGCCTCTCACGCACGCAAGGGCCGCGCCGCGCGCTGCTGCGCAGCCTGACGACCTCGTTCTTCTTGCACGAGCGGATCGAGACCACGTCGACGAAGGCGAAAGAGGTCTCAAAGATCGCCGAACGTATGATCACGCAAGCGCGCCGCGGCGACTTGCACTCGCGCCGTCTGGTTGCCGAGTATCTGCTCGACCCGCGCGTGGTGAAGAAGCTCGTCGAGCAAATCGCCCCGGCGTACAAAGATAAAACGGGAGGCTACACGCGGATCACGAAGTCGCGCGTACGTCCCGGCGACGCCGCCGAACTCTCTTTCCTGGAACTCGTCAAGTAGCGGCGGCCGCCGGCACTCGCCGGTGGCCATCAGACCCTACGCCCCATGAGCAGCACTACCGTAGCCGAAGACCCCCTCTCTCTGCACTCCGCGATGCGTTCGTTCATCGCGGACGCGATCACGCCGATTAGCGCGTTCCTCGCCCTGGCTCAGCCGGGGCGTTCGTGTTTGTTGGAGTCGGTCGAAGGCAGCGACCGCATCTCGCGTTACTCGTTCATCGGGATCGATTATCTCGAGTCGCGCGTGTTCGACGACGATCCGGCAATGCTGCCCGGCATCCGCGCGCTGATCGGCAAGTACCACCTCGACACCTCGGCGCTGCCCTTTCCCGGCGGTGCGGTGTGCGTGTTCACCTACGACGCCGCGCGCCAGCTCGAACACATCGGCCCCAAGCCCCGCTCGGATATCCCGTTCTCCGACGCGCTGGTCGTCATTCCGGGCACGTGGGTCGTCTTCGACCACTTCACCCATCGCGTCTCGCTGATCGGCTTCGCGCGCGATGCCGACGAGCTGCCCGGCGTCGAGGCGCGGCTAGCCGACTACGAGCGCCGTTTGCTGACCGCGCGCGCCAGCGTGCCGAGCGAAATTCGCACCCGCGGACCGGTGGCGCAGTCGATCGACCGGGCCACCTATCTCGAGCGCGTCGCGACCGCCAAGCACCACATCTACGAGGGCGACGTCTACCAGCTGCAGGTCGGCATCCGCTTCTCGGCCGCGGTCGAGGGCGGTTCGGCGTTCGACTTCTACCGCCAGATCCGCACGCGCAATCCCTCGCCGTACATGTTCTACATCGAACACGGCGGCGAAGCCGTCTTCGGCGCCTCGCCGGAATTTCTGGTTCGCTTGGACGGGCGCAAGGCGCGCATGCGTCCGCTCGCGGGCACGCGCTCGCGCGGCGCCGATCCGGCCGCCGATGCAGCGACCGCGGTGGAGCTCTTGGCCAACGAAAAAGAACGTGCCGAGCACGTGATGCTGGTCGATCTCGGCCGCAACGATCTCGGTGCGGTGGCCGTGACGGGCAGCGTGCGCGTCGACGAGCTGATGATCATCGAGCGCTTCTCGCACGTGATGCACATCGTCTCCAACGTCGTGGCCGAACTGCGCCCCGAATGCGACGCGCTCGATCTCTTCGCCGCGACCTTTCCGGCCGGGACCGTGACCGGCGCGCCGAAGATCCGCGCCATGCAGCTGATCGACGCGCTCGAACCGGTGGCGCGCAATTTCTATGCCGGCAGTATCGCGCACATCGACTTCAACGGCGACATGGATTCGTGCATCACGCTGCGCTGCGTCGCGGTCGCCGGCGGCAAGGCGTACTGGCAGGCTTCGGCCGGCATCGTTGCCGACAGCGACCCGGCCGCCGAGTACGATGAGATCCTGCACAAGACCGGCATCGTTCGTGCCGTGCTGGGGTTACCGGCATGAAGCTGCTGCTGGTGGATAACTACGATTCGTTCACCTACAACCTGGCGCACCTCTTCGGCGGCGCGGGAGCGGAGGTCGACGTCATTCGCAACGACGATGCGCGCCTGGGCGAGGGGGTGCTGGCGCGCTACGATGCCACCGTGGTCGGTCCCGGACCGGGACGGCCGCAAGACGCCGGCCGGCTGTTCGCGATCTTGCGCGAGGCCGCGGCGGAACGCCGGCCGCTGCTCGGCGTCTGCCTGGGTGCGCAGGGCATCGGCGCCGTATTCGGCGGTGAGGTGATCCACGCTCCGCAGCTGATGCACGGCAAGACCTCCGAGATCACGCACGACGGTTCGGGCGTGTTCGCCGGCCTGCCCTCGCCGTTCACGGCCACCCGCTACCATTCGCTGTGCATCTCGCACGAAAACTTTCCGCCGGCGCTGCGGGCGGTCGCGGCGAGCGATGACGGCGTGATCCAAGGCGTCGCGCACCGCGAGCTGCCGATCTGGGGCGTGCAGTTCCACCCCGAATCGATCCTCACGCCGGCCGGCGCGCAGCTGGCGCACAACTTCCTCGCGAGCGCGCGGCCATGAACGATTTCCCGGCGCTGCTGCGCACCGTGCTCGCGGGCCAGAGCTTGTCGGCCGAAGAGTCGGCGCGGGTCATCGGCGGCATCATGGACGAGACGATCTCGCCCGTGCGCACGGCGGCGCTGTTCGCGGCGCTGGCGGCCAAGGGTGAATCGGCCGACGAGATCGTCGGGGCGGCGCGGGCGATGCGCGAGCGCGTCGTGCGCGTCGAACACGGCCTGCCGATGGTCGTCGACATCGTCGGTACCGGCGGCGATGGGGCCGGGACCATCAACATCTCGACCGCGGCGGCCCTGGTGGTCGCCGGCTGCGGCGTACCAGTCGCCAAGCACGGCAACCGCGCCGCATCGAGCCTGTGCGGCAGCGCCGACGTGCTCGAAGCGCTGGGGGTCGAGATCGAACGTTCTCCCGAAGAATCCGCGCGTCTGCTGCGCGAGGCGAACATCGCGTTTTTATTCGCCCGGCGTCATCACCCGGCGACCCGCGCGGTCGGTCCGGTGCGCACCGAACTCGGCGTGCGCACGATCTTCAACATTCTGGGACCGCTGACCAATCCGGCCGGCGCCAACCGGCAAGTCGTCGGCGTGGCCCAAGAGCGGCATCTCGTGCTGTTGGCGGAGGCGCTGCAAGAACTCGGCAGCGACGCGGCCGCGGTCGTGCATTCGGCCAGCGGCCTCGACGAAATCGCCGGCGAGGGGCCGAGCTACGTGGTGCAATTCGACGCTGCGGGGATGCGCCGGTGGACGCTGCATCCGGCCGACTACGGCGTGCACGCTCCGCTCGACGCGATTCGCGGCGGCGACGTGGCCTTCAACGTCGGGGCGCTGACCGCGATCCTCGCGGGCGAACGCTCACCGCGTGCCGATCTCGTCGCGCTCAACGCGGCGCTGGCGCTGGTCGTGGCCGGCGTGGCCGAAGACATCAACGACGGAATGAGCCGCGCCCGCGCCGCGATTACAAGCGGCGCCGCGCGGGCTGCGCTCGACGCGTTGCGCGCCGAGCGTGTGAAGGAGGTCGCATCGTGAACGACATGCTGGACAAACTCTACGCGGCGACGGCGGTTGTGCGCGCGGCGTGCGAAGCGCGCGAGCCGCTCGAGGTCCAGCGTGCGCGCGCCGTAACGCGCAGCAGCGAGCGGCGGCCGTTCCGCGCCGCGCTGCTCCAAGGCGAGGGCCCGGCGATCATCGCCGAGATCAAGCGCGCTTCGCCCTCGGTCGGGCTGATCGTGCGCGAACTCGATCCGGCGGCGATCGCGCGGGCTTACCAAGCCGCCGGCGCCAACGCGATCAGCGTGCTGACCGAAGGCGACCACTTTCTGGGCGATCTGGCCTACCTCGACGTGGCGCGCAGCGCGTGCCGGCTGCCGATCCTGCGCAAGGATTTCATGCGCACGCGCTACGAGGTCGCGCAGTCGGCCGCGTACGGCGCCGACTGCGTGCTGGCGATCGTGGCGGGACTCGATGACGCGGAGCTGACCGAGATGTTCGACGAAGCGGCGCGCTACGCGCTCGACGTGCTGGTCGAAGTGCACGACGAAGCCGAGCTCGGCCGCGCCGTCAAGCTGGGCGCAACGCTGCTCGGCATCAACAACCGCGATTTGCGCACGTTCGAGACGAACTTGGCCGTCACGGCCGAGCTGCTGCCGCTGGTGCCCTCCTCGATCGTCGTCATCTCGGAGAGCGGCGTGCGCTCCCGCGAGGACGTGCAGCCGCTCTACGCGGCCGGAGCGCGCGGTTTTCTGGTCGGCGAATCGCTGATGCGCTCGAGCGAGAAGGCCGAGATGATTCGCACGCTGCGCGGCGGAGGCGTGCCCGCATAGCCGAGCGTACCCGCGTCAAGATCTGCGGCTGCACGAGCATCGAGGACGTTGAGGGCGCGGTCGACGCCGGCGCCGATGCCGTCGGCATCATCTTCGCCGAATCACCACGGCAGGTGACGCCGGCCGCTGCGCGCGCGCTCGTGCGCAGCGTGCCGCCGTTCGTTTCCGTCGTCGGCGTGTTCGTCAATCCGGAGCCGGACCTGGTGGCGGAGGTCATGGCGCTGGGCTGTGTGCCGCAATTCTCGGGCGATGAGACGCCGGAGTTTTGCGCGGCGGCCGGCGGCGGCCGGTACGTCAAAGCGCTGCACTTCGAACGCGGCGTCGACTACACGGCGGCCGACGCCGAAGCCCTGGCGGCCCGCTATCCGGACGCCGATCTGTTGTTCGACTCGCGCGCCCACGGGCTCTACGGCGGCACCGGCACCTCGTTCAGCTGGCCGCTGGTCGAGGCGATCGCGCGCCGGCGGCGCATCATCGTCAGCGGCGGCCTCGTGCCGGAGAACGTCGCCGCGGCCGTTGCCGGCGTGCGGCCGTTTGCGGTGGATGTGCGCAGCGGCGTCGAACGCGACGGCGTCAAAGACCGCTCGAAGATGCGCGCGTTCGTGCGCGCGGTCCGGGAAACCGACGAAGGGACTTCGCTTGCAAAAACCTGATTCACGCGGCTACTTCGGCAAATTCGGCGGGATGTTCGTTCCCGAAGTGCTGGTCGGTGCGATCACCGAGCTCGAGCACGCGATGAACGACGCCTTCGCCGATCCGGCGTTCTGGCGCGAGTATCACGACGTGCTGCGCGACTACGTCGGGCGGCCGTCGCCCGTGTACCGCGCCGAGCGGCTGGCCGGGCCCAACGCCGCGACGCTGCTGTTCAAGCGCGAAGACCTCAACCACACCGGTGCGCACAAGATCAACAACACGATCGGCCAGGCGCTGCTGGCGCGGCGCATGGGGAAGACCCGCTTCATCGCCGAGACCGGCGCGGGCCAGCACGGTGTGGCCACGGCGACGGTCGGGGCCAAGTTCGGCGTACCGGTGGAAGTGTTCATGGGCGCTGTCGACGTCGAACGTCAGGCGCTCAACGTCTACGCGATGAAGCTGCTCGGCGCGACCGTGCACTCCGTCGAGAGCGGGACGCGCACGCTCAAGGATGCGACCAACGAAGCCTTCCGCGACTGGGCCGGCCGGGTCGCCGACACGTTCTACATCATCGGCAGCGTGGTCGGCGCGCATCCCTATCCCTACATGGTGCGCGAATTCCAGAAGGTCATCGGGATCGAGGCGCGCGCGCAGGTGCTGGAACGCTACGGGCGCCTGCCGACGGACGTCGTCGCCTGCGTGGGCGGCGGGAGCAACGCGATGGGCATCTTCGCCGGTTTCGTCGACGACGCCGACGTGAAACTGTGGGGCGTCGAAGCCGCGGGGCACGGCGTGCACGCGATCGATACGGCCGCCTCCATCAACGCCGGCACGGTCGGCATCCTGCACGGTTCGCGCTCCTACGTGCTGCAGACGGCCGAGGGGCAAGTGCGCGACACGCACTCGATCAGCGCCGGCCTCGACTATCCGGGCGTCGGGCCCGAGCACGCCTTCCTCAGCGATTCCGGCCGCGCCACGTACGTGTCGGCGACGGATGAAGAAGCGGTGGCGGCCTATCACGCGACGGCGCGCAGCGAGGGCATCGTGCCCGCGCTCGAGAGCGCGCACGCGATCGCCTACGCGTGCAAGCTCGCGCGCGAGCTCGGCCCCGACGGCTTGATCCTCGTCAGCCTGAGCGGGCGCGGCGACAAGGACGCGCGCACCGTCGCGGCGCTCGATGCCGACGCGCCGGCCGCGCTTCTCGCATGATCGCGGCCGGCGACCGGCTGGGCGCGATCTTCGCGCGCGCGCGCTCCGAGAAGCGCGCTGCGCTGATCATCTATCTCGTCGCGGGCGACCCCGAGGCGGCCACGACCGCGGCCGTGATCGACGCCATCTCGCCCTACGTGGACCTGATCGAACTGGGCATCCCCTACGGCGACCCGCTGGCCGACGGTCCGACGATCGCCGCCGCCGGTCAGCGCGCGCTCGGCGCGGGCATGACGGTCGACGGTGCGCTCGCGCTGGCACGCGGTGCGCGCGACCGCGGGAACGCGCCGATCCTGTTCTTCACCTACGTCAACCCGATCGTGCAGTACGGGTCGGAGCGTTTCGCCGCCGCGGCGCGTGAAGCGGGCGCGCTCGGCGCGATCGTTCCGGACGTTCCGCTCGAAGAGCTGGATGCGTTCGCGCCGGCATTCCGGGCCGAGGAGCTGGCGATCCCGCTGCTCGTCGCGCCGACCACTCCGCCCGAACGCGCGGCGCGCATCGCCGCCGCGAGCGACGGCTTCGTCTACATCGTGTCGCGCTTGGGTGTCACGAGCGCCGGGCGCGAGCCGGACGTGGCCTGGATTCGCTCGGCCGTCGACGGTTTGCGCGCCACGACCGCGCAGCCGTTGGCCGTCGGCTTCGGCATCTCGACGCCCGCGCACGTCGCGGCGATCGGGGCGATCGCCGACGGCGTGATCATCGGGAGCGCGTTCGTCGACGCGCTCGCCGGGCGCACCGGCACCGATGCCGCGGCCGCCGCGCGCGCCTACGTTGCTCCGCTGCGCGCCGCGCTAACCTAGCCCCATCGCACCGAACTTGGAGGATTCCGCCGAAGCCTAGCGGATTCGAACGATAATTGTTCGGCGCTCTCGGAGGATCGAGATGGGTTTTCTTCGCTATGGCGGTCTCTTTGCACTAACGCTCGCGGGGGCGCTCGCGCTCACGACCGCGGTCCCGGCGCCGGCGTCGGCCGATGACGGCACGATCGTCTTCGGTGCCGCGCTCGCCGCGACGGGTGCGACCGCCCGCGAAGGGGAGTTGACCAAAGAAGGCTACGAGTTCTGGAAGGACTACATCAACGCGCACGGTGGGATAAAGGTCGGCGGCAAGACCTATAAGGTCGACATCAAGTACGCCGACGATGAGTCCAACCCGCAGACCGCGGCGCGGCTGGTCGAGAAATTCGTCTCCGAGGACAAAGTGAATTTCATCCTCGGGCCGTACGGCTCGGCCAACTCGGCCACGGCGGCGGCGGTCGTCGAGCGCCTCAAGGTGCCGATGGTCGAAGGCAACGGCGCGGCGCAAAGCATCTTCAGCCAGGGCTTCAAGTACACGTTCGCCGTCCTCGCGCCGGGCACGAAGTACCTGCAAGGCATCCTCGAGATGGCGCAGACCCTGAAGCCCGCACCCAAGACGATCGCGATCGCGACCGCCAACGACGCGTTTTCGGTCGAGGTCGGCGGCGGCGCCGCGGCCTATGCGACCGCGCACGGAATGACGGTGGTCTACAACAACAAGTACCCGGCCAGCACGACCGACGTCTCGGCCGTCGTCAGCGCCATCAAAGCGCTGAACCCGGACATCATCCTCAACGGCGGCCACCTCGACGAAGCGCTGCTTTTGCAGCGCACGTTCAAGGAGCAGAACGTCAACGCGAAGATCTTCGGCTACTCGGTCGGACCCGACACGCCGGACTTCCGCAAAACGCTCGGCAAGGACGCCAACTGGGTGTTTGGCGGCACGCAGTGGTCGCCGACCGCGAAGTACGCGGGCGCGCCGGGCTTCATCGGTTCCTCGAAAGTGTATGCCGCGGAATTCGCCAAGAAGTACGGGCACGTGCCGGATTACCACAACGCCGAGTCGACCGCGGCGTGTCTCGCTTTCCAATACGCGATCGAGAAAGCCGGCTCGCTCGACCCGCTCAAGGTGCGCGACGCGCTGCAGGCGCTCGACGTCGTGACCTTCTACGGCATTCTGAAATTCGACAGCCGCGGTATCAACATGTACAAGCCGATGGCCGTGAATCAGATCCAAAACGGCAACCTGATGACGGTTTGGCCGCGCGGTGTCCAGAACGCGCAGCCTATGTACCCGACGCCCCCCTGGAGCTCGCGCTGATCGCGGCTCCGGCCTCCCGGCTCTAGCATGCAGCTGTTCTGGCAAGATCTCGTCAACGGCATTCTGGTTGGCGGGATCTTTGCCGTGGTAGCGCTGGGCTTCAGCCTCGTGTGGGGCATCATGAACATCATCAACTTGGCGCACGGCTCGTTCGTCATGTTGGGAGCGTATACGGCGTACGTGCTGTTCAGCGTTTGGCACATCGACCCGTTCCTGAGCATTCCGATCGCGTTCGTGGTGCTGTTCGTGTTCGGTTACGCGATCCAGCGCTTCGTCATCAACTTCGTCGTGCGCGCGCCGGTCCTGACGACGTTCCTGTTGACGTTCGGGTTGTCGCTCTTGATCGTGAACTTCGCGCTGCTCGTCTTTCATGGCGACGTCAAAGGCATCGAGACGCAGTACAGCGGCTCGAACTTCTCGATCGGCGGCGTTACGATCGCGTGGGTGAAGCTGTGGACGCTCGTCGTGGCGCTGGCCATCACGGCGCTGATGCAAGTTTGGCTGACGCGCAGCAAAACGGGGCGCGCGATTCGGGCGATGGCGATGGACATCGATGCCGCGCAGCTCTCCGGCGTGCGCGTCGCGCACCTGTACGCGATCGTGTTCGGGCTGGGCGCCGGCCTAGCCGGCGCGGCCGGCGTGCTGGTCAGCCTATCGTACAGCTTGCAGCCGTCGATGGGCGACCCGTTCGTCATCACGGCGTTCGTCGTGTGCGTCCTCGGCGGTTTAGGCTCGGTCCAAGGTGCGCTCCTCGGCGGCCTTATCTTCGGCGTGCTCGAAGCGTTCGGCTCGCAGTACATCGGAACCGGCCTGCAAGACGCGGTGGCGCTGGTGGTGCTGTTGATCGTCCTCGTCTTGCGGCCGCGCGGCCTTCTCGGTAAGGCGAGCGCCTAGTGGGATTGGGCGGGATCACCGGCAACGCCGGGGCGCTGCGGGTCACGGTCGGCATTCTCGTCCTGATGGCGTTCGTGCCGCTGCTGCACAGCGGGTACTATGAGAACCTCGGGCGCAGCGTGCTGATGTTCGCGACCTTGAGCCTGGGCTGGAACATCATCGGCGGCTACGCCGGCTACGTCAGTTTCGGCAACGTCGTGTTCTTCGGTCTCGGAACATACACGACGGCCGTACTGTGGCAGCACTGGCATCAGCAGAGCATCGTGCTGGCCGAGGTGTGCGCAGCGCTCGTCGGCGTCGTGTTCGCACTCGTGCTGGGCTTGCCCATTCTGCGCTTGCGCGGCCATTATTTCGGCATCGCGACGCTCGGCATTGCGCTGGCCACCCAGGAGATCGTCTCGAACATCGACTGGCTCGGCGCCGGCAGCGGCTTGACGGTGCGGCCGGTCGATAGCTATTCCAGCTATTACTACCACATGTGGTTCGTGTGTGCGTTGAGTATGCTCGCGACCTACCTCATCGCGCGCTCGAAGCTCGGCTACGCGTTCGTCGCGATTCGGGAGAACGAGGAAGCGGCCGCGGTGCTGGGCGTCGACCCGACGCGCTACAAGATCGTCGCCTGGGCGATCAGCGCCGCGATGGCGGCCGCCGCCGGCGCGGTCTTCGCGGGCGCGAACGGCTTCATCGATCCGCCGACCGCCTTCGCGCTCGACGACAACGTCTTTCCGATCGTGATGGTGCTGCTGGGCGGCGCGGGTACCGTGGCCGGCCCGCTCGTCGGGGCGCTGATCCTCACCGCGATCAACGAGACGTTGTGGAGCCATTTTCCGCAGATCCACACGCTGTTCTTCGGGGCCGTCATCGTGCTGGTCGTCGTGTTCTTGCCGCGCGGCATCCTGTGGCTGCTCAACACGCGCGGCGGCTGGAAGGGCATCGCCGCCACGCTCGGAGCGTATCGCGTATGAGCGAGGCGTTCTTAGCGATCGAGAACGTGGCCATGCACTTCGGCGGGCTGCGCGCGCTCGATGACGTCTCGTTCGAGGTGGAGCGTGGTTCGGTGCTCGGTCTGATCGGACCGAACGGCAGCGGCAAGACAACGCTGATGAACGTCGTTTCGGGCGTTTTCAAGCCGACCTTCGGCAGCGTCCGGTTCAACGGAAAGCGCATCGCCGACGTACCCACCTACGCGGTGTGCCGGCTCGGCATCGCGCGCACGTTCCAGGTCGTTAAGCCGTTCGCCAACCTCACCGTGCGCGAGAACGTCGCGGTCGGGGCGATGTACGGCCGCAACGGCAACGGGCGCGGCGCCGGCGCGTCGTTCGAGCGGGCCCAGGAACTGCTCGAGATCGTGGGCTTGGCGCGCGTCGCCGAGCGTCCCGCGAGCGACCTGACGATCCCCGACCGCAAGCGGCTCGAGGTGGCGAAGGCGCTGGCGCTCGACCCGGAAGTGCTGCTGCTCGACGAGGTGATGGCCGGGCTCAACGCCACCGAGGTCGATGAAGCGCTCGATCTGCTGCGGACCGTGAACGCGCGCGGTGTGACGCTGATCGTCGTCGAGCACCTGATGAAGGCGATCGTCTCGATCTCGACCGCGATCGTGGTGCTGGCCGAGGGGAAGAAGATCGCCGAAGGCGCGCCGGCCGAGGTGCTCGCTTCACCGCGCGTGATCGAGGCGTATCTCGGTACGCGCTACGCCGACCGGCAACGGCAGCGGGAAGCGCAACCGTGACGGTAATGCCGCAGGCCGGCGCCGGCGTCTTGCGCGTGGAGCACCTGACGGCGGGCTACGGCGACACGCAAGTGCTGTGGGATATCTCTTTCGAGATCGCGCCCGGTGAGATCGTTGCGATCATCGGATCGAACGGCGCCGGCAAATCGACGATGCTGGGCGCGATCAGCGGTCTCGTGCGAACGTGGTCGGGATCGGTGCACTATGCCGGTCGCGATCTCACCGGGCGGCATCCCGACCGGCTCGTCTCGGCCGGCATCGTCCAGGTTCCGCAAGGCCGGCGTTTGTTCGGCTCGATGACCGTCGAAGAGAACTTGCTGATGGGCGCCTATCTGCGCAACGACGACGAGGTGAAGAGCGACCTCGACCGGATGCTCGTGCTGCTGCCGCGCCTGCGCGAGCGCTTCGGGTTTCTCGCCGGCCACCTCTCGGGCGGCGAGCAGCAGCAGGTCGCGATCGCGCGCGCGCTCATGGCCCGGCCGCGCGTGTTGCTGATCGACGAGATGTCGCTCGGGCTCGCTCCGGTGCTCGTCGATGCGCTGCTGGAAATCATCAAGACGATCCACGCGACCGGCGTCGCGATCGTGGTCGTGGAACAAGACGTCCAGACGGCGCTCGAGATATCGTCACGCGCCTATGTGCTCGAAACGGGGCGCATCACGCTCGCCGGACCCTCGAGCGAACTGCTCGACAACCCGCAGGTGCGCAAGGCCTACCTCGGCGTTTAGGCAGCCTCCGGCGTTATGGTTTGAGCGAGCCGAGGTAGGCCGAGATCGCGAGCATGTCGTTGTTGGTCAGGCGGCCGACGACGCCCAGCATCGCTGCCGCTTGCGCTCCGCGGCGCGTGCCGGCGCGAATATCATAGAGTTGCCGGAAAATGTATTCCGGCGAGCGGCCTGCGATCGGCGGGGTATCCGGGCTACCGGTCAGTGACGCGCCGTGACAAACCGCGCACGCTATCGACTTGCCGCCGCCCGTGGTAACGAGCACCTTGCCCCGCTGGAGGCTGCCCGGCGGGACGTAGGCGATCGATCCGGAGTGCGGATCGCGGCTCAGCGTTCGCGCGAGGTTCTGCGGGACTTCGATGATGCGATCTCCGAGCGGCTCGGTAGCCGAGCCGGGCGACGGCTGGCGCATGTTGCCCTCGGCCATGAACGTCACCGGAACGCGGGTCGCTTCGACCACGCGAACCCATGGGCGCGGCGGCAGTCCACTGAACCATTTCGCCGCCTGCTGCGTATCCTGGGCGGACATCGCTCGTGCGATCTGCGCCATTTTCGCCGAGCCCTTACGGGAGCCGTCCTTGTAGGCCGCGATTTGCTGCGCGATATAGCCGGCCGACAAACCGGCGAGCGCAGCCGATTCGGGATGCCCGAGCCCGGAGGCCAAATGGCATTTCGCACAGGCCCAGACCATCGTTCCGGCGCCGTGCGCGACGACCTTGGGCATCGGCGGGTGCTCGTTTGGGAACCAGTCCGGCGCGTTGAAGTTATCGTCGATTTGCGTCAGCGTGTAGGCCTTCGTGCTGCCGGGTACGTGCCGCAGCGAGCCGTCGTCGCGCGCGGGCACATAGCTCGCGGGTGTCAGCGCGAACGCCCACGGAGGGGCCGGCTCCGATCCGAGCGCGGCCAGCGGAATGACGGCGAGCAGCGCAAGGCAGACGAGTGCTTTCATCAGAGCACAGCCGTTCGACGCCTGGTAACTTCCTCCGGCGCCGGCTTAGAAGCGGATGCCGGCGAGCAAGCCGAGGATCAGCAAACCTCCGAAGAGCGCGTGAAAGCGCGCGGTCTTGACGACGATCAGCGGATCGACGTCGGGAGCGCCTAGTGCTTGCACTGCGCGGCTCAGCGTGAGCGCTGCGGGCAGCGACGCGAAGACGAGCAGCGTCCACGGCGAGAGCAGCGAGAACGCGACCAGCGCGAGGGTCGTCGCGTACGCCGCGGTCACGTAGGCGTGGTGCAGGCGCTTCGCGCCGGCCTCTCCGAGCGCGATCGCGAGCGTCGTGATGCCGGCGGCGCGGTCGGTGGCGAGGTCGCGCAAATTGTTGATGTGCAGGATGTCGACGACCAGCAAGCCGATCGGCAGCGCGGCGATGAGCGGCAGCCATGACAGCGTTTTGGTTTGCACGTAAAAGGCGCCGAACACCATCAGCAGCGCGAACGAGAGCATCACCTGGACGTCGCCGAAGCCGCGGTTCTTGAACGCGAACGGCGGCGCCGTATAGAAATAGGCCGAGAGCGCGCCGAAGACGATCAGCGCGACCAGCGGCCACTGCGCCGCCGGCCCCGCTTGCAGGGCGAGATAGAGGCCGCAGCAGCCCGCCAGCGCGAACGCGGCGGCCGCTTCGATCGATACGTCCAGCGGCGTCATCAGCTTGCGCACGAGCACGTTGACCGCGCCGAAGTTATCCGGCTTGTCGACGCCCGAGCGGTAGTCGAAGAAGTCGTTCACCAAATTCGATGCCGCGTGAACCGCCACGCAGCCCACGACCGTCACGAGAAAGTCGAACGCGCTGAAGCGAAAGCTCGGAATACCGTCGCGGCCGCGCAGCGCGAGCGCGATGAGGCCGCCGTAGACGGCCGGCACGAGCGAAGCCGTAAACGAGAACGGCCGCAGCGCCAGCAGCCAAACGCGCGGTGCGGTCAGCTGCGTTTGGGGATGGTCGGGAGCTCGTCATGGCTCCACTCCATCCACGATCCGTCGTAGACGGCGACGTTGGTGAAGCCGGCCTCGCACAACGCCAGATACGCGCCCGACGCGCCGACCCCGCTGCCGCAGGAAACGATCGTGCGCTTGGACTTATCCAAGCCCGCTTTGGCCACGAGGTCGTCGAGCCGCGCGCGTTCGGCGATGCGCCCGCCGCGCGCGTCTTCGAGCAAGTCGCTCGCGGAGAGGCGCACGCTGTTGGGGATGTCGCGATCGCGCTGCGCGTAGGTGCCGTCGCGCTGCGTCTCGAGGAACTGCACGCCGCTGCGGCCCTCGGCGATGGCGATCACGTCTTCGCGCGATGCGCGCAGCGCGGGCCGTTCGCGCGTGGTGAACGCGGCGCGCGGGAAACGCGGCACGTCGGTCGTGAGCGCGTGGCCGGCGGCCGTCCAGGCCGGCAACCCGCCGGCCATGATCGCGACGTCGTCGTGTCCGTAGTAGCGCATCATCCACACCAGGCGCGCGGCGTAGGGGACGTTGCCTTCATCGTAGGCCACGACGAGCGTTCCGTCGCCGATGCCGCCGGCGCCCATGATCTCGGCGAACCGTTGCGGCGGCGCGACCCGCGCCGCGTAGGGCGTGGCGAGATCGTGCAGATCCTCGGCGTAGTCGAGGTGAATCGCGCCCGGCACGTGCCCGCCGGCGTACTGCTCGCGGCCTTCCGGCATGTCGACCGCCGCGCCGTGCGGTTTGCTGCGCGTGTCGACGATGCGGATGCGGGGGTCGTCGAGGTGCGCGGCGACCCAGGCGACCTCCACAAACGGCGTGGGCATCTCAGACGGCAACCGCGACGGCCCCAAGGTCGAAGCGCTTTTCCGCATCGTCGGCGATGTATTTGCCGATCGCCAGCGACGAGGTCGCGGCCGGCGAGGGGGCGTTGCGCACGTGCACGATGCCCTCGCTGCCCTCGAAGACGAAGTCGTCGACCATGTTGCCGTCGGCCGACATCGCCTGCGCGCGCACGCCGGAGGGGCCGGGCAGGGTGTCGTCGGCCGTCAGCGAGGGGATGTAGCGCTGCAGCGCGCCGACGTACGCGGTGCGCACGAGGTCGCGGTACATCTCGCCGGCGCCGACCTGCCAATACTTCATCGCCAGCTTGAAGAAGCCCGGATAGGTCAGCGCGTCCCACAGCTCGGGCGGGTTGATGTCCCAGAAGTTGTAGCCTTCGCGGGCGAAGGCGAGCACGGCGTTGGGCCCAAGCCAAATCGTGCCGTCCATCCGCGGCGTGAAGTGCACGCCGAGAAATGGGAACTCCGGATCCGGCACGGGGTAGATGTTGCCCTTCACCAGGTGCTCTTTGCCGGGCTTGAGGATCAGGTAGTCGCCGCGGAACGGGACGATCTTCGGGTCCTGCGCGCCCTTGGTCATCTGGGCGAGCTTATCGGAGTAGAGGCCGCCGCAGGTGACGACGTACTTGGCTTGGATCTCGCCCTTGTTGGTTGCGAGGGTGGTGACGCCGTTGCGGCGTTCGATCGAGCGCACTTCGTGGCCCAGGTACATGTCGGCGCCGGCTTCCCGGGTGTCGTCGGCGTAGTGGCCCGAGACGACGCCCCAGTCGACGATGCCGGTGACCGGCGAGAAGATCGCCCGCACGCCGCGGCAGTACGGCTCGCGCTCCTCGATTTGCTTCGCATCGAGGATCTCGAGGTTCTCGATGCCGTTCTGCTGGCCGCGCACGTAGAGGTCTTGCAGCCGGCCCAGCTCCGACTCTTCGGTCGCGACGATCAGCTTGCCGACCATCTTATAAGGGATGTTCTTCTCATCGCAGTAGGCGCGCGCGAGCTTGCGGCCTTCGACGCACAGCTTGGCCTTCAGCGAGCCCGGCTTATAATAGATGCCGGAGTGGATCACGCCGCTGTTGTGGCCCGTCTGGTGCTTGTTGTACGCGGGCTCTTTCTCAACGTTGGCGAGTTTGAGGGCGGGGTGGCGCAGCAGCAGCTCGCGGGAGGTTGCCAACCCGACGATGCCGCCGCCGACGACGGCGATGTCATAGACCATAGAATGCCATTCTCGCAAAGATGTGCCGCGCTTGCTACGACTTGGCCGACACGTTTTTTCGCGGCGGCCGCCCGGGGCGCGTGCCGAGGGATAGGCAACGATTCCCAGGCCTCGTCCCACCCCCTCCAACGTCCAGCACCGTCCGGGCGGCCGGACGGCCGCTTGTATCGGAGAACATACCGATTCGGAACTGGGCACGGCAGCGTACGCGGGAGGCGTCCGGGCGTACCTCTTGCAGGCCAAATCAATCGCCGCCGCCGGCTCGTGCATAACATGTGCATAAGAATCGAGGACTAAAGCCTTGACTTCATTTGCCTGTATTTGGTAGTCTATCTCTCGTTGACTCTGACGCCTTGCCCCTGTGGTGCGGTCAGTGATCCGGTCCTAAATGGGCTGGGCGGAAGCGTCGGTTCCTTGAAAACTGAACAGTACAGTAGCGCATAAGTCTGTGGGTCTCTATGACCGTCCAGGCGGAATGCGCGGCGAAAGCCGCGTTTTTTGTTTGGCCGGATTTTGAGAACAAAATGATCGACGCGTCGTTCGGGATTCCGGCTCCACCGGTCCCCTGACAAACGTCGACCGTACAAGAACTATGACAGCCGGCCCGATAGGGGGCAAATTTCTGAACGAAATTTGTCCGAGATCGTGTCGAGCCGATCCGATTTCGCAGTCGGATCAAAAGCCTTCATCTCTACGCGGAGATGAAAGCTTCCGGATGAATTTCGTTGAGAAGTTCGTCCATGTCAGCGGTTAATAGAGCCTTCAAAAGGCTCCGTAAAGAAATTTATGGAGAGTTTGATCCTGGCTCAGGATTAACGCTGGCGGCGTGCCTAACACATGCAAGTCGAACGAGGTAGCAATACCTAGTGGCAGACGGGTGAGTAACGCGTGGTCAACCTACCGTTGAGTGGGGGATAACTAGCCGAAAGGTTAGCTAATACCGCATACGAGTCTCGGGGGCATCCCTGGGCCTTAAAAGGAGCAATCCGCTCGATGACGGGACCGCGTCCCATTAGCTAGATGGTGGGGTAACGGCCTACCATGGCTCCGATGGGTAGCTGGTTTGAGAGAGCGACCAGCCACACTGGGACTGAGAAACGGCCCAGACTCCTACGGGAGGCAGCAGTGAGGAATTTTCCGCAATGGGCGAAAGCCTGACGGAGCGACGCCGCGTGTGGGAAGAAGGCCTTCGGGTCGTAAACCACTGTCGAAGGGGACGATAATGACGGTACCCTTGGAGGAAGCCCCGGCTAACTACGTGCCAGCAGCCGCGGTAAGACGTAGGGGGCGAGCGTTATTCGGAATTATTGGGCGTAAAGCGCTCGTAGGCGGGATCGATAGTCCGTGAAGAAAGACCTGGGCTCAACTCAGGGAACGGCACGGATACTTCGATTCTTGAGGCAATCAGAGGGTGATGGAATTCCCGGTGTAGCGGTGAAATGCGTAGATATCGGGAGGAACACCAGTGGCGAAGGCGATCACCTGGGGTTGTTCTGACGCTGAGGAGCGAAAGCTAGGGGAGCAAACGGGATTAGATACCCCGGTAGTCCTAGCCGTAAACGATGGATACTAGGTGTATGTGGTATCGACTCCATATGTGCCGCAGCTAACGCAATAAGTATCCCGCCTGGGGAGTACGGCCGCAAGGTTAAAACTCAAAGGAATTGACGGGGGCCCGCACAAGCGGTGGAGCATGTGGTTTAATTCGACGCAACGCGAAGAACCTTACCGGGGCTTGACATCGGAGGAACATCTTAGAAATAAGGTTTCGGAGCAATCCGACTTCCAGACAGGTGCTGCATGGCTGTCGTCAGCTCGTGCCGTGAGGTGTTGGGTTAAGTCCCGCAACGAGCGCAACCCTCGTCGTGTGTTGGTCCGCAAGGATCTCTCACGCGAGACCGCCGGTGAGAAGCCGGAGGAAGGTGGGGATGACGTCAAGTCAGCATGGCCCTTACGTCCCGGGCTACACACGTGCTACAATGGGTAGGACAACGAGTCGCTAGCTAGTGATAGTCTGCTAATCTCTTAAACCTATCCTCAGTTCGGATTGAAGGCTGCAACTCGCCTTCATGAAGTCGGAATCGCTAGTAAACGCAGATCAGCTACGCTGCGTTGAATACGTTCCCGGGCCTTGTACACACCGCCCGTCACGTCACCTGAGTTTAGTGTACCCGAAGCCGTCCGTGCAACCGCAAGGAGCAAGACGTCTAAGGTGTGCTAGGTAAGGGGGACGAAGTCGTAACAAGGTAGCCGTATCGGAAGGTGCGGCTGGATCACCTCCTTTCTAAGGAGTACATGTCATTGGATTGCGCCTAGCGCGATCGCAATGACGTACATTCTTAAGTCGACCACAGATGATACCAAACGATCAGGGTTCCGCCGGCCAGTTATGGCTAAGGGGGGATGAGATCGAATGGCCGGATGCTTCAACATCCGTTGCGCGGCCCTCACTGCGAGGGTCTCCTGTTCACCAAACCGTGATTTTCGGGCTTACGCGAGGAGCGAAGAGCTGAAGCGCGTGAACGACCGTGAGCGACTGAGCGACGAAGTCGATCGGACGAAAGGCACGGTAATTGACGGGACTGTACTGTTCAGCTTTGAGGGTTCGGACCCTCACGTTCCGGTGCCGGATCCTATTAACGATTTCGGCCCGGGCTAACGTGGGCGAGTCGACTCCTCGATCCTTGAAAACTGCATAGAGAAGAACTTTCATGTGCCAAACATGAAAAGCGGCCCG
>CAVYUA010000002.1:0-904288 GCA_963771605.1 Vulcanimicrobiota bacterium
ATCGAATAGAGACGACCGGGAAGCCGGCCGTTTTTGTTCGCTGAAGTCAATGAAGTGAAGGGATGACGCAGGGGGATAGATCAGCGCACCGATGGATGTGTGCGTTCAAGCTGGTAGGGGGTAACATAGGCAAATCCGTGTTGCTAACTCCGAGAAGCGAATACGAGCCTCTTTACGAGGTGAAGTGATTGACTCCGCGCTGCCAAGAAAAGTCTCTAGCTATAACATAGGTGCCCGTACCGTATACCGACACTGGTAGACTGGCAGAGCATGCTAAGGCGACGGGAGAATCCCTGTTAAGGAACTCGGCAAATTAACCCCGTAACTTTGGGAGAAGGGGTGCCCCTGACGGTTGAGTCTTTACGGCGTAGGCTGTTGGGGGTCGCAGAAAATAGGCCCAAGCGACTGTTTAACAAAAACACAGGTCTCTGCGAACGCGAAAGCGGACGTATAGGGGCTGACTCCTGCCCGGTGCTGGAAGGTTAAAAGGAGAGGTCAGCGCAAGCGAAGCTTTGAATTGAAGCCCCAGTAAACGGCGGCGGTAACTATAACCGTCCTAAGGTGACACAAAAACGTTGCCTCACCGCGCGGCAACGCGCGGACGAAAACCTGGCTATATGCGGGAACATCCTTAGAGCCCGGCCTACTCGTCGATTTCGATCGGCAGTAACAATGGTCCGGGATTGGACAATCCGCAGGAAACTCTCGTAGAGAGAGGATCCTCAGAGACGATACGCCAGGCCCCGAATCGAAAAGGAGCCGGCAGTCGCAATGGAACTCAGTCCGGAATGGGTGGTTGGATTCGTAGACGGAGAGGGATGCTTCTTTGTGGGAATTCAGAGAAACCCGACGGTCAAAATCGGGATGCAAGTCATCCCGGAATTTCGCGTCGTGCAACACGCTCGCGATCTCGACATTCTTCACGGTTTGAAGCGGTTTTTCGGCTTCGGACGTGTCTGTCGGAATCACGACGATCGATGGGAATACCGGGTGCGGCGCATCGAGAACCTGCGCAGTGTCGCCCAATTCTTCGAGCAGCACCCGCTGCGCACGAAGAAGCGGATCGATGCGAGTAAGTTCTCCGACGTCCTTCGGTTGATGGATGAGCGGCGACATTTGAGCGACGACGGATTGAGGGAAGTGGCGAAGCTAGCGGCTTCGATGAACACCGGTAACCGACCACGGTTAGCGGAGTTACTAAATTCGGATGAAGATAGAGTCCAGTCTGACGTGAAAGCGTCAGAGTAAACTGAGCGAAATTCCTTGTCGGGTAAGTTCCGACCTGCACGAATGGAGTAACGACTTGGGCACTGTCTCGATGGGGAACCCGGCGAAATTGCAGTACCAGTGAAGATGCTGGTTACCCGCGGCAGGACGGAAAGACCCCATGAAGCTTTACTGTATCCTGATGTTGAGTTCTGAGATTTTCTGTACAGGATAGGTGGGAGACGATGATCCGTGGGCGCTAGCTTACGGGGAGTCAACCTTGGGATACCACCCTGAACGTCTTGGGATTCTAACTAACCACCGTAATCCGGTGGTAGGACAGCGTCAGGTGGGCAGTTTGACTGGGGCGGTCGCCTCCTAAAGAGTAACGGAGGCGCCCAAAGGTTCCCTCAGATCGGTCAGAAACCGATCGTTAGAGTGCATAGGCAAAAGGGAGCTTGACTGCGAGACGGACAGGTCGAGCAGGTGCGAAAGCAGGGCTAAGTGATCCGGCGGTTCCGAATGGAAGGGCCGTCGCTTATCGGATAAAAGCTACTCTGGGGATAACAGGCTTATCTCCCCCAAGAGTCAATTTGGGCTCCCCCTTCAGGCGACTGAAGGGTAAACTCTCAGCTCATATCGGTGGAACCCTTCGGGGCAATACCGAGGGAAGTCGACGTCGTAGCGTGACGCTACGTGACTACGTTCGAGCGATCGAATACGTCGTACGTTTGACCCTGTAACGACTGATCTCACGGTGAGATCGATGGAAGCGCAGGCCGGCAACGGCCAAATTTACCGCGACCATAAAACGCTGAGCATCTCGAAAGAGATGAAGGTATAGTCTGCGCTGCAAGTGATTGCAGAACGCCACATCGACGGGGAGGTTTGGCACCTCGATGTCGGATCGTCGCATCCTGGGGCTGTAGTAGGTCCCAAGGGTTGGGCTGTTCGCCCATTAAAGCGGTACGCGATCTGGGTTCAGAACGTCGTGAGACAGTTCGGTCCCTATCCGCCGTGGGCGTAGGAGATTTGAGGAGTGTCGACCCTAGTACGAGAGGACCGGGTTGAACGAACCGCTGGTGAACCGGTTGTCCCGCCAGGGGCATAGCCGGGTAGCTACGTTCGGATCAGATAAACGCTGAAAGCATATAAGCGTGAAACTGACTTCAAGATGAGATCTCAATCTCGAAAGAGGGAAGGGTCGTGGGAGACTACCACGTTGATAGGCCGGGGGTGGAAGGCGAGCAATCGCTGGAGCTGACCGGTACTAATAGCCCGGACACTTTTAAGACATACGCAAATATCTCGAAATAGACCGGTACATGAAGGTTCTTCTCTATGCAGCTTTCCGCTGCGATCGTCTGGAGCTCCGGCTCGGCGTCGCCGCGGGATCAGATTTCTGGCGGCCATAGCGTTGGGGTTCCACCCGTTCCCATCCCGAACACGGCAGTTAAGCCCAACAGCGTCGATGGTAGTCGGACCGCAGGGTCCCTCGAGAGTAGAACGTCGCCAGATTAAACAACGAATGCAGGCCGCCGATCGGCAACGATCGCGCGGCCTCTTCGTTTACGCGAAGCGTATTGCATGAACGCGACCGTTAGAACGACTATCGCGATCGCCGCAACCGCGGCTGTGCTCTTCGTTGCCATCGTCCTCGTTGCGGTCGTTCCGGTCTTGCACCGATTGGGCCGCGAGGCACGCTTCTGCTCGCCGACGAGCGGAGCGATAACGTTCACCGACGCGGCGGCGAGCGCCGCGCGGATCGAGTTTAGCAAAAACCTGATGCAGCCGCGAGACGCGCCTGCGGCCCGGTACATCTCGGGCTTCTCGCTCGATCGAAACACCGCGCGTGTACGGCTGACTTCCGAAGGCGTTCGCTATTTTGCTTTGGGCGACGCAACGTTGCTCGGCCGGCAGGGGCCGATGCGCGTCCCGTTGGCCGCTACTGTAGCCGCGGCGTGGATGCAAGCCTACTCAGCTGCGTATCGGCTCCCACCGGAGGATGACTGTGATTGGCTGATTCTCTATTCGCCGGAAGGCAAAGAGCTGTTCCGTCAGCGTCACTTCCTTGCGTCGTGACCGGCAGCATCCGTCCGAGACGTCATCGTGGAGAAGGGCGCATTTGATTTGCTTCAAGCCCGCAACGGCTAGCCGGCCAGGAGGTCGACCAGTTCCTGTTCGCTGCTCTGGGCGTCTAGGCTGCGGCGGAACGTCATTGGAGGAATGCCGGTTCGCGGCAGGCTGAGGGCTTCGCGCGCGATGCGGTACTGCGCTCGCGCCTCGTCCTCGTCGGGGAAGTTGATCGCGTAGTGCTCCGCAACGGTCATCGGCGCGCCCGTTGGGCCGCACGTTAGCCTTACCCTGAACCGATCGGCGAGCCAGTACACGTCGATGACGCGGTCGATCAACGGCTCCAGCCGGACGTCATAAGCGAGCGCGTATAGCTTGGCGTCGAGATCGCGAAAAATGAAATACGTCAAGTTGCCGAAGCGTGCGAGGCGAATGATCGTGACCCCGTCAAACGGAGCCTCGAGTTGCGAAATCTTGTGCTCGGCGAACGCACGGTCGCGCCGCTCCGGCAGCGAAACCAGCCCCATTTCCAAGCGCGCGGCATAGAGTGCGCGCTCAGCCTCGATCGCTTCGATGCGGTCGCGTAGAGCGGCGATGTCGGGCTGCGCATGAAAGGGCGCGAGTCCCTCCGGAGTCTCGAGGCTTTTCTTGCGCGCTTCCTCTTGCAAGTAGAGCACGCGTTGAAGCTGCTGCTCGAGCTCGGCCTCACTGCGCTCCAGCCGCCGGCGCTGCGCCTGCGCTTGGACGACGTCCGCGGCCGTCACGAGCGCGCGCTGGAATGCGCGTCCGGCGCTGCCGAAGCTCCACACGGATTCCCAGAACGACGGCCGCAGCGGCGTGTCGCCGACAACGCGCAGCGGGTACTGGTTGGCGTAATTCCACAGCGCCTGCTGAGCAACCATCCTGCGCTCGTAGTGCAGTGCCGCTATCTCGGCAATCTCGGCTAAGATCGCGGCCCGCTTCTGGGCGAACGTCGCGCGCGTACGTTCCTCGGCATCGTTCGCCTCGCGGCTTTCATACGCGATGCGCGCGTCGTCGTACGTGGCGATCACGTGGGCGTCGGCGTGAAAGTCAGGGATCGCCGGAGGGATATTTTGGTCGTCCGCGATCGCCGGTTGGGGAGCCTCGTCAATCGTTGTCAAGGTGTCACCGCCAAAAGCGCGTCAGTCACAAACGTGCGACAGTCGAGCAATACAGGGCCGCCGGGCAACCCCCTGTGGGCCCTGCGTTAAATTGGATTGACGGATTCGGTGAAGAACCAGCGTCGTAGCTTAACGCGTCAGCGCCGGCGCCAGCTTTTTTGTTCGTCGGCGTCGCACGCCGCGGCGAGCGCGGATTTGTCTTGAACGTCGGCCATCGCCGCGCGGACGACGCAGGCGTCGGCGTTGACGGCAAGCGTTTCATCGCGGAAGAAGTCGCGCACGCGGGCCACCCACGGATCGCCGAGATACGTCGCCAACGTACCGAGCACGATGCAATCCAGGGCCAGGAGGTCGGCGAGCATCGCGCAGGCCGTGCCGACGGCGCGTTCGTTCTCGGTCAGCGCCCATTTCGCGTCGGGGTTGTTGTGGCGGACTTCATCGATCACCTGAACGGGCGTAGCGACCGGGAACTCTTTCGGCCGGCGGTAGCTCAACAGCAGTCCCAGCGCGTTGGCGGAGGCGTAGCCCTCGTAGCAACCCGGCTTGCCGAAGATCGCCGGTCCTTCGTCGCGGAACCGGACGTGCCCGATTTCGGGTGAGCGCCCGTCGAGCGCATACCGCACTTTGCCGCCGAGCACGAGGCCGCAGCCGAACCCGGTGCCGCAGGTGAGATAGGCGAGCCCGTCAGCGCCGGCGTTGGCGCCCCAACGGTACTCGGCCAGCGCGCATGCTGCCGCGTCGTGATGCAAGCCCACGGCGTGCCCCGTGGCGTCGGCGATGCGGTCGCGCAGGCGCACGCCGTGGAGTCCCGGGAGATGGACGGCTTCGGTGATCTGGCCGCGGCGGACGTTCAGCGGACCGCCGACCGCGATGCCGATTTTGCGTGCCGACGGGGCGACTTGGTGGAGGGCATCGACAACCTGGGCGATCAGCAACTCGCCGTCGCCCACCGGCGTCAGCGTGCTCCACCGCGACACGATCGTGCCGTCGTCGAGGCCGCCGACGACGGTGGTGTTCGTTCCGCCGATGTTGACGCCCGCGAGCGTCGGCGGACGGTTGCTCAGGAATTCGATCTCGGCCATGCGGCCGGTTTCTCGTTCCCGCTCGAGTCCCCCGGGCCGCCGCCCGGGCTTTAGCCTCGCGGCGTCGAGCGGCGGTCCTTCGAGCGGCGTTCTTCAGTCGGGTGCGGCACGAGGCCCGCGATGACGCCTTTGACCGATTGCGCGATTACCGCGCCGAGTTCCGGATCGTGCTTGCGCATCGCGGTGGCGAACGCGTTCATCTGTTCGCGCGTCACGTGCGCCGGCAGCATCGAGATGTTCGCGTCGGTCAGGATCTCGAGCACGACCGGACGCCGCGCCGCGAACGCTGCCGCGAAGGCGTCCTCGAGGTCGGCGACTTGCTCGACGCGGATACCCTCGAAACCGAGCAGACGGGCAAAGGCCGCCATCGATACGTCGGGCAGATGTTGCGATGCCGGATAGTCCGGCGCGCCGCTTTCGATGCGCATCTCCCAGGTCACCTGATTGAGGTCGCGGTTGTTGGCCACGACGAAGACGATGCGCGGATCGGCCCACCGCGAAGCGTAGCGCTGGAGCGTGATCAGCTCGTTCATGCCGTTCATCTGCATCGCGCCGTCGCCGGTGATCGCGATCGGAACGCGGTCGGGAAACGCGAACTTCGCCGCGATCGCGTAGGGTACGGCCGAGCCCATCGTCGCGAGGCCGCCCGAGAGCGACCACTTCATGCCGCGCCGCAGCTGCAAGTGCCGCGCGGCCCAGTTTGTCGAGGTGCCGGCATCGGCCGTGACGATGCAGCGATCGGGCAAGTGCCGGTTCAGCTCGAGGAACACATCCTCGGGGTTGACGCCGTTCTCGCCTTCGATCTGGGCGCGTGCGGCATTGATGCGCTCGGCTTTCCGTTCGATACGGGCGATGGACTCGCGCCATGCGGTGTCGGTCTTTTGCACGAGCAGCGGCAACAGCGCTTCCAGCGTGTCGCGCGCGTTGCCCTGCAGATTCACTTCGGTTGGGTAGCGCACGCCCAAACGCGCGGGATTAGCGTCGATCTGCACGCCGCGCGCGTGGCCTTCCTCGGGCAGAAACTGCGCGTAGGGATAGTTGGTCCCGATCATGAGCAGCGTGTCGCAGGCGCGCATCATATCGCTCGACGCGAGCGTGCCCAAGAGGCCGATCGTGCCGGTGACCCACGGCAAATCATCGGGCAGCACGGCTTTGCCCAACAGTGCTTTGGCGCAGCCGGCTTGGAGCCGGTTGCCGGTTTCCTCGACCAGATCCTCGGCGCCGATCGCGCCGGCGCCGACCAGCAGCGCGACCTTGTTGCCGGCATTGAGAATCTCCGCCGCGCGCGCGAGGTCCGCATCGTGCGGCAGCAGGCGCGCCGGTGCGAGGCCGATGCTCGAGGCGTTGTAGTTCATCATGTGCGGCGGCTTGTCGACCGCGCGCTGTTCTTGCAGATCCTTCGGGAAGATCAGCGCGGTCACGGTGCGTTCGCCGAGCGCGCCGCGCACCGCACGGTCGATCGCGTGGCGCACGCCGGCCGGGTTCATCAGCGTCACGAGATACTCGCTCGCCACATCCTTGAACAGGCTGTGCAGATCGACTTCTTGCTGGTACTCGCTTCCCATCGCCGTCGTCGCGGCTTGACCCGTCAGTGCGAGCACCGGAACGTGGTCGTTCTTCGCATCGTAGAGGCCGTTAAGCAAGTGAATGGCGCCCGGTCCGCTCGTGGCCAGGCACACGCCCAATTCGCCGGTGAACTTCGCGTGCGCGCAGGCCATGAACGCGGCCTGTTCCTCGTGCCGAACCTGGATGAAGTCGATCGCGTCGCCGGCGCCGGCATGGGCTTTCTGGTGCTCGTCGAGCGCTGCGATGATGCCGTTGATGCCGTCGCCGGGGTAGCCGAAAATCCGGCGCACGCCCCACGCGTGGAGGCGTTCGATGAGGAAGTCGCTTACGGTGTCCGCCATGGACCGATCCTACCCGGCCCCGGGGATCGTTACACGCCGCCGCGAAGACGTTGGGGAACAAGGAGACGCACGGTGAATTTTACGGTCCCCATCATCCTCATGGTCCTCTGCATCGCGATCGTGGTCCTCATGTACTGGGGCGGTTTCAGCGAAGAACGCCGCCTGAAGCGCTAGCGTCCGCTCAGTCGCGCGCGAACTGCGGGCCGCCCGATCCCAGCGTCGGCGGCCGCGGGCCCCACGGGTCCACGCCGTGATCGTCGAAGTCTTTGTCGATCGTTTGCGACCACTGTTGCGGCGGCTGGTCGACGATGACGACGGCACCTTGCACCAGCGTCTCGAGCGCGCGCCACAGATGCCGCACGACGAGCGAGCGGGTGAACTCGTTCAGCCGCGTCCACGGTAACGCGGCGGCAAGCTCGAGCCGCGTTTCGTTTTCGCGGCGCCAGATCACGTAGCTGACGAAGATCTCGCCGAACTGCGCCCGCGGCGCGTCGAACGCGCTGCGGATGCGGTCTTCGAGCGCGGGCTGGCGGCGCGGGTGACGGTGCCGAACCTTGACGCGCGGGCCCGCGCGCGAGCGCCGCATTTCGATGACGATGACGAGCAGAAGTCCAGCGAGGGCGGCCGCGACCAGGTAGAGGAGGATCATCGGCCGCGGACCCGGCCTAGCCGACTACGCTACGTGTGCGGGGGCGAGATCGTGCGCTTGCAGCACGAGGCCCGGCGAGACGATATGCTTGTTGAGTCCGAGCAGCGAGGGATCGATGCCCAGCGCCAACCCGACGAGCTGCGGGAGATGGAAGGTCGGCAGGTCGGTGCGGCCCCAGCGCGCGGCCGAATCGGCTTGGTAGCCGTCGAGCGCGAGGTGGCACAGCGGACACGGCGTGAGGACGGCCTCGGCGCCTTTGTCTTTGGCCATGCGCATGTTCTGCCCGACCATGGCGGGCGCGATGCCCTCCTTTTCGAGCTGCACGTGGAAGCCGCAGCAGCGCGTCTTACCGGCGTAGTCGATCGCTTCACCGCCCAGCGCTTCGATGATGTCCTCGAGCGAGTGCGGGTTGCGCGATGACTCCCAGCCGTTGACGGACTCGGGGCGAATGATGTGGCAGCCGTAGAACGGCGCGACCTTCAAACCGTTGAGCGGGTTGACGACCATCGACTTGAGCGTGTCGAGACCGATGTCGTCGATCAAGAGCCACAGCAGATGGCGCACCATCACGCCGCCGTTGTATTTCGCGCCGAACTTCCCGAGGATCGCGTTGGCTTGGCCCATGTGCGCTTCGGACTCGAGCAGCTCTTTGTTCGCCGCGCGCATGTGACCGGTGCAGGTCGAGCAGATCGTGATCACGTCGTCGAGCCCCAGCGCTTCGGCTTGAGCGTAGGTGCGCGCGTTGAGCACGCGCGCGACGTCGCGGTTGGTGTCGTTGAGCACCGAGGCGCCGCAGCACGACGCCGCGGTCAGCTCGACGAGCTCGATACCGAGCTTGTCGGCCAGCAACATCGTCGAGTTGAACAGCTCCTTGCACGACTCTTTGGCGACGCAGCCCGGAAAGAAACCGTACTTGCGCATCTGGGCGGATTTGGATTGCCGCTTGATTTGCGGCGCGGGCGCTTCGATGGTGGCGGTCATGCGAGTACGGGAGCCTCCAGGGTGTCGAAAATCATCTTGATTTCGTTGACTTTCGGGACGGGTTTGAGGAACATCGGCGGCATCTTACCGGCGAGTGCGATACGGATACCGAGCGGTGCGACCTTGATGAGGCCCTTGATGTTGAAGCGTCCGACGGTGCCTTGAATGACTTCGGTTTCGTGCAGCATGCCCGTTTGTTTGACGGTCTTGGCGACGACCAGCGCGTGGCGCGGTCCCGGCGCGTCGGTGAGACCCTCTTCGATCGTGGCGCGCTTGACGGCGATGATGTCGTCTTGCGGATCGACGTGTTTGGGGCAGTACGAACAGGCGTAGCAGTGCGCGCAAAGCCACAAGTAGTCGTCGCTGATTTGCGCCGCGCGTTCCTTGCGCTTCGAATCGCGAACGTCTTCGATGAAGCGGTAGGCGTACGCGATGGCGGCCGGGCCGGCGAAGGCCGGATCGACCGAGACCACCGGGCAGAGGGCGTAGCAGGTCGCGCACATCACGCAGTTGGCGACCGCAACGAGCTTGTGCATGTCTTCGGGCGACACGCGGCGCTCGGTCTGGTGGTCGGAATCTTTGTCGGCCGGCTGCAGGTAGGGCTTGAGACGCGAGTACTTGTCCCAGAACGGGTCCATATGGACCACGAGGTCCTTCATGGGCTGGAAGTTCGGCATCGGATCGACCGCGACGGTGTTGTCGCTGCGCAGCACGCTGTCGACCGGGGTCTTGCACGCCAGGCCCGTCGTGCCGTTGATGTTCATCGAACACGAACCGCAGATGGCCGCGCGGCACGAACGGCGGAACGAGATCGAGCCGTCCTTTTCCGCCTTGACGTTCTCGAGCGCGTCGAGCACGGTCATCGTGGTCGGCAGGTCGCATTCCACCCGGTCCCGGTGCGGAACCTCATCGGTGGCTGAGTCGAAGCGATAGATATCGAGGAAGAAACTCATCGTTTAATACGTCCGCACTTCCGGCTGGAACTTGGTGACGGTGACTCCGCGGCTGTAGTCAGCTTCGGGATCGGCCGTCGGACCCTTGTAATGCATGAGGGTGTGCTTCATCCAGTTCACGTCGTCGCGCTCCGGGAAGTCGGTGCGGGACTGGGCACCGCGCGATTCCGTACGGTTTTTCGCCCCGATCATCACCGGCATCACGATGTCTTTCAGGAACTCGGTCTCCAGCAAGCCGACGAGGTCGGTGTTGAAGGTCTTGGACTTGTCCATGGTCGTCATCGTTTCGGCCATCTGCTGGACTTGGCGCAGCTCGGCCACACCCTGGCCCAGTTCTTTGTCTTCCCGGAAAATGAACGCGTAGTCGCTCATCGCCTTGTTGAGCGCCTTGCGCACCTGGGGATGGCGTTCGCCCGAGCCGTTGCGCGCGAGCAGGCCGTCGATCCGGTCGCGCTCGGACTTCAGCGTGCGCTCCGAGGAGCGGACCTCGCCGACCGACTTGATGTAGTTGGCCGCGTGGGTCGCCGAGCGGTGCCCGAAGACGATTGTCTCCAGCAGCGAGTTGCCGCCGAGACGGTTGGCGCCGTGGACGCTGACGCAGGCGCACTCGCCGGCCGCGTACACGCCCGGGATCTGCGTCGCGCCGTCTTTGTCGGTCGCGATGCCGCCCATCCAGTAGTGCATGCCGGGGAGGATCGGGATCGGCGTGTCGATCGCGTCTTTGCCGGTGGCGTCGAGCGCGAGTTCGCGAATCTGCGGCAGCCGCTCGAGAATCTTCTCGCGGCCCAGGTGGCGCAGGTCGAGGAAGACGCAGCCGTCGACGCCGCGGCCTTCCATGATCTCGGTCCACTCGGCGCGGGAGACGACGTCGCGCGAGGCCAGTTCGCCCTTGTTCGGAGCGTACTTGAACATGAAGCGCTCGCCGTCCTTATTGAGGAGGTAGGCGCCTTCGCCGCGCGCCGCCTCGGAGAGCAGCACGCCGTTTTCCTTCAGCGACGTCGGATGGAACTGGACGAACTCCATGTCCATCAGCGGAATTCCGGCGCGGTAGCAGATCGCCATCCCGTCGCCGGTCGAGGCGTAGCCGTTGGTCGTTTTGGCATACGCGCGCCCGGCGCCGCCGGTCGCGAAGATCGTGGCCTTCGCGGTGACCAGTTCCAGTTCGCCCGTGCGCATGTTGTAGGCGGTGATCCCGGAGCCGACGCCGTCCTCGACGCACAGCGCGGTCGCGAAGAACTCTTCGTAGACCTTGACCTGAAAGCGCTCGAGCTGCTCCCAGAGCGAATGCAGGATGACCAGGCCGGTGACGTCGGCCGAGTAGCAGGTGCGGGGCACGCCGGCGCCGCCGAACGGGCGCTGCGCGATCCGGCCGTCGGGCATGCGCGAGAAGATGCAGCCGCGGTGCTCGAGCCAGATGATCTGGCGCGGCGCGTCCTCGGCCATGGCCTCGATCGCATCCTGGTCGCCCAGATAGTCGGAGCCTTTCACGCAGTCGAAGGCGTGGTTTTCCGGCGTGTCCTCGGCAGCGTTGCCGAGCGCGGCGTTGATGCCGCCCTGCGCCGCGCCCGAGTGGCTGCGGACCGGATGCATTTTCGAGACGATTGCGACGTCGGCACCTTGCTCGGCGGCTTCCACCGCAGCGCGCATGCCGGCCAGTCCACCGCCGACCACGACGATGTCGTGTTTAATCACGAAGTTGATGCCCCTTATGGACGAGTGAAACCCGATTTCGTCGAGTGTACCATTAGATCGAAGCGGGGAGCCCGGATTTTCGTCGGACGACGGGCCCTACCATGCGGAGTCGGAGCCCGTGACGGCGAACGGGCGGTAGGAACCATCTGAAAGGACAGCGTGCGCTCGGATCCAGGACTGTCTGCCCCCATCAACCCGGCCCCGCAATTGCCTGCCAATTCGGCCGTCGTCAGCAACCTCATCGAAGATCTGGCGCCTTTTTTCGACGACGGAGCCGCCGGACTGCAGCGGCTCGTTTCGCGCATGCCGCTGTTGCTCGAGGTCGACCGCGCCTATATCGCCCGCATCAGCCCCGACGGCAGCCGCTTCACCGTAACCCAAGCCTCGAAGGGCGATTGGCCCGACCTGCTCGGCTACACCCAGTCGGCCGCTCGCTTGCCTGCCTTTGCCCGCGGCGCCCTCAAGAGCGGCGTCCAAGCGACGATCGACGACGCCCTGACCTTTCCGTTCACGCCCCAGCAGCGCAAGATGCTGTGGTACGGCGGCCTGCGCGGCACCGTTCTCACGCCGATCCGTTCGAGCGGCGTTTGGGTCGGCGCGCTGATCGTGGACGTGCTGCGGCAGCAGCGCACCTGGGATTTCCTCGTGCTCGACGCGTGCCGGTCGCTGGCGGCGGCGGTCGGCGCGCGCTTGGCCCTGGCCAAACTCGGCGACCACTTGGTGAGCGATGAGCGGGATCCGGTCCACGACATGCAGCGCCTCAACGTGATGGCGAACGTGGCGCATCTGCTGGAAACCTCGAGCGACCCCGGCGCGACCAGCACCGAGATCGTCGAAGCGCTCGGCGGCCTGCACTGGGTGAAGTCGGCGCGGCTGGCCGGCGCCGACGACGACGCCGAGGTCGTTCGGGGCGCGCAGGCGAGCGAAGCGCTGGTCGTGACCGCGAAGGACGGCGTGACCCACGTCGGGCTCGCGCTGATGAACGAAGGCGAACGTTTCGGCGGGATCGACCTCGAGCTCACCGCGCCCTCGCTCAGCGACGTCGAGGAACAGTTTTTGCGCAGCGTCCAGACGTTCGCCGGCAGCGCGTACGCCAGCGCCCTGCGCCGCGGACGGCCCCGCAACGAGGCCCTCTACGATTCGCTGACCGGCCTCTTGAACTTCCGCTCGATCAACGAAGTGCTCGTCGATGCGGTGCACGTGTCGAAGTCCTCGGGTCGCCCGGTATCGGTCTGGATGCTCGACATCGACCGGCTCGACGGGATCAACCGCGACCACGGGTATGCGATCGGCGACGACGTGGTGAGCTATGTCGGCCACACCCTGCAGACGGTGGTTTCCTCGCGCGGTTCGGTCGGCCGCATCGGCGGCGGACTCTTTCTCGCGCTCTTTCCGGGGATGGATCATGATGAAGCGGCGGTCCAAGGACGGATGATGGTCGAACGCGTCACGAAGAACGTTCCGCCGCACTTACCGCAGATCGCGCTCTCGATCGGCGTCTCGGCCTTCCCGCTCGATGCGACGGGCCAGGACGACCTGGTGCGCTTCGCGCGCCTGGCGCTCTACGCCGCGAAGGCCGGCGGCCAGAACCGCGTCGTTACCGCCGACCCGCGCAATCCGCGCTGGCTGAGCGACGCCCGGGCGGCGTTCGTCCGCCTGATCACCGAGCACCAGATGCCGGCTTCCTTGCACGAACGCCGTTAGTCCGCCGGTTCTCTCCGTGTCTGATTCAGGATTCGTTCATCTCCACGTTCACAGCGAGTACTCGCTGCTGGACGGCGCTTGCCGCGTCGACTCGCTGTGCCGCCGCACCGCCGAAGAGGGCGTCCCCGGCGTCGCGCTGACCGATCACGGCGTCATGTTCGGCGCGGTCGAGTTTCACGACAGCGCGCGCAAGCACGGGCTCAAGCCGATCATCGGCTGCGAGGCCTACATCGCGCCGCGCGGGCGGTTCGACCGCACCGTGCGCGACGAAGCGCACATCACGCTGCTCGCGGCCGACGACGAAGGCTACAAGAACCTCACCGCGCTGATCTCCAAAGGCTTTCTCGAAGGCTACTACTACAAGCCGCGCATCGACATGGATTTGCTCGCGCAGCACAACCGCGGCTTGATCGTGCTCTCGGGCTGCATGTCGAGCCTCGTCGCCGCGCCGCTGCTCAAGAACGACCGCGCGACGGCGCTCAAAGCGGCCCAAGAGTTCAGCCAGATCTTCGGCGACCGGTTCTACATCGAGATCATGCGCCACGGGATGCCCGAAGAGGACATCATCAACACCGGCTTGATCTCGGTCGCGCGCGAGCTGAACCTGCCGCTCGTCGCCACCAACGACTCGCACTATCTCGCCCGCGGCGACGCGCAAGCGCACGACGTGCTGCTGTGCATCGGCACCGGCAAGACCGTCGCCGACACGAGCCGCATGAAGTTCTTCTCCGACGAGTTCTACGTGAAGAGCTCGCAAGAGATGCGCGAGCTGTTCGCCGACGTGCCCGAAGCCTGCGACAACACGCTCGAGATCGTCAAGCGCATCGACCTGAAGATCCCGGAGAAGATCTTCTACCTGCCCGACTATCCGGTGCCGCGCAGCGCGGCGGCCGACGTCGCCGGCGTGCTGGCCGGCAAGTCGGCGGCGGCCGGGCTCGACGCGGCGCCCGACCGCGAAGTCGAGATGGGCGCGGACGAGTATCTGCGCCTGGTCTGCGAGGGCGGTCTGATCGAGCGCTACGGCGACGAGCGCGCGAAGAACGACGCCGTGCTGCGCGAGCGGCTCGAATACGAGCTCGACGTCATCGTCAAGATGGGCTTCAGCTCGTACTTCCTGATCGTCTGGGACTTCATCAAGTACGCGCGCGATTGCGACATCCCGGTCGGTCCGGGCCGCGGCTCGGCCGTCGGTTCGATCGTGTCGTACTGCCTGCGCATCACCGACCTCGATCCGATCAAGTTCAAGCTGATCTTCGAGCGCTTCCTCAATCCCGAACGCATCTCGATGCCCGACATCGACACCGACTTCTGCGTCGAGCGGCGCGACGAAGTCATCGCCTACGTCACCGAAAAGTACGGCAAGGACCGCGTCGCGCAGATCGTCACGTTCGGGACGATGGCCGCGCGCGCGGCGGTACGCGACGCCGGCCGGGCGCTGGCCGTGCCGCTGCCCGACGTCGACCGCGTCGCGAAGCTGATTCCCTCGGGCCCCGGCGGCCTGTCGATCACGGCCGCGCTCGAGCAGATTCCCGAACTGAAGATGCTCTACGACGGCAGCCCGCAGATTCGCAAGCTGCTCGACACGGCCAACTCGATCGAGGGCTTGGCCCGCCACGCCTCGACGCACGCCGCCGGCGTCGTGATCTCGAAGAACCCGCTGACCGATCACGTGCCGCTGGTGCAAGCTCGGCGAAGGCGACGTCAACACGCAGTACGACATGAACATGGTCGAGCGCGTCGGCCTGCTCAAGATCGACTTTCTCGGGCTGCGCAACCTCACGGTGATGAAGGCGGCGAGCGACGAGATCCGCCGCACCGACGAAGGCCGACTTCGACCTGGCGACGATCCCCGACGACGACGCGCGCACCTACGAGATGCTGGGCCGCGGCGAGACGCTGGGCGTGTTCCAGCTCGAGTCCGACGGCATGAAACGCGTCTGCGTCGAGCTGAAGCCGACCGGTCTCGACGACATCATCGCGCTCGTCGCGCTCTACCGGCCCGGGCCGATGGACTGGATTCCGCGAGTACATCGCGAACAAGCACGGCCGCAAGACGCCGAAGTACCTGCACCCCAAGCTCGAGCCGATCCTCAGCGACACGTACGGCATCGCCTGCTACCAAGAGCAGGTCATGCAGATCGCGCGCGACCTGGCCGGCTTCACGCATGGGCCAAGCCGACGAGCTGCGCAAGGTCATGGGGAAGAAGCAGAAGGACAAGATCCCCGTCTACCGCGAGAAATTCATCGACGGCTGCGCCGAGAACGGGATCGGCGCGCAGCTCGCCGCCGACATCTTCGCGTTCATCGAACCGTTCGCGGGCTACGGCTTCAACAAGTCGCACGCCGCCGCATACGGCTGGATCTCGTATCAGACCGGCTATCTCAAGGCCAACTACCCGCTGCAGTACTTCGCGGCGCTGATGTCGTCGGTGCGCGACAAGACCGACAAGCTCGTCGAGTACATCGAAGAAGCGAAGAAGATGGGCATCGCCGTGCTGCCGCCCGACGTCAACGAGTCGCTGGTCGATTTCGCCGTCGTCGGCTCGCAGATTCGCTTCGGTCTCGCCGCGGTCAAGGGCGTCGGCGAGGGCGCGGTCGACGCGATCCTCGCGGCGCGCGAGCGCGACGGCAAGTTCACCGATCTGTTCGATGTCGACGAAGCGCGTCGAGACCAAAGCGGCGAACCGCAAGGTCTACGAAGCGCTGATCAAGTGCGGCGCGCTCGACACGCTGCCGGGCAATCGCGCGCAGCTGCTCGACGCGCTCGACGGCGCGCTCGATGCCGCCGCGCGCGAGTCGCGCGACCGCGAGCTCGGTCAGAGCTCGCTCTTCGGCATGCTCGAGGAAGCGGCGCCGGCGTTCACGCCGGCGCTTGCGCGCCGCTGCCGGCGCCCTCGACGATGGTCGCGCTGACCTGGGAGAAGGAGACGCTCGGCATCTTCGTCTCGGGCCACCCGCTGGCCGACGTCGCCGAGGCGCTGGCGCGCACCGGCGCGACGGCGATCAAGGATCTGCGCGGCGTCGAGGACGACTCGCCGGTGCGCATCGCCGGGCTCGTCACCGCCGTGCGCCGCACGCTGACCAAAGCGCAGCAGCAGATGCTGATCGCCACGATCGAAGACATGACCGGCTCGATCGAGTGCATCGTGTTTCCCGAAGCCCTACCCGCAGCTGCAGGGCGCGTTCGTCGAGGATGCGATCGTCGTCATCAACGGCCGCCTGCGCTTGCGCGAACGCCGCGGCGCCGTGCCGGGCGAGGAGACGCCGGTCGAGTTCAGCGTGTCGGTCAACGAGGTGCAGCCGTTCGCAGCGCCAAGCCGCGCCGCCCGAGTTTCCGGGCTGGCACGTCACGGTCTCGTCGCGCAGCCACGTCGACGCGCTCGCGCAGCTGCTCGAAGAGTCGCCCGGCACCGATTCCGCTGGTCTTCCACATCTCGGGCCAAACGAAGCGCAGCTCGCGCGGCATCGCCAACGCCCCGTACGTGAAGTCGGAGCTGGAACGCATCGTCGGGCCGGCCAACGTGCGCATCGGCTACCCGCAGCCGTGAAACTACCGCAGGGCGTTCGCGACTGGCTGCCGCACGAGCTGGCGCGCAAACGCGACGTCGAGCAGGTGTTGCGCGCGGTGTTCGGGCGCTGGTCGTACGAAGAAGTGCAGACGCCGACGTTCGAGCGCTTCGACGTCATCGAGAAGGGGCTCGGCGAGCGAGCTGACCGAGCTCTCGTTCCAGTTCAACGACCGCCGTTCGACGACGCTCGCGCTGCGGCCCGAGATGACGACGCCGATCGCGCGCCTCGTCTCGACGCGCATGCGCGAGGCGCCGCTGCCGCTGCGTCTCTCCTACGTCGCGACCGGCGTTTCGCTATTACGAGCAGCCGCAAGAAGGCCGCATGCGCGAGTTCACGCAGGCCGGCGTCGAGCTGATCGGTTCGCGCCGGGCATCGACGCCGACGCCGAGACGCTGTTCATGGCGATCGAAGCGTGCGATGAGATCGGCATGCGCGACGCGACCTACGACATCAACGACTCGCGCGTCGTCGACGGCATCCTGGCCGGCGTGGGCCTCGCGGGCGACGGCGATCCCGCCGCCAAGAACGCTGATGAAGGAGCGCAACATCGTCGGGCTGCGCGCGTTCGACAAGCCCGCTGCTGGTCGAGTTCGCGCTTGCGCCGCGGCGGCCGCGAGGCGATCGAGGCCGCGCGCAAGGTCTGCACGACGGACGAGAGCCAGGCCGCGCTCGACCGGCTCGAAACGCTGCTCGATGCGCGCGGCGGCGCTCGGCTACGGCGACCGCGTCTCGGTCGACTTCGCGCTGCTGCGCGATCTCGACTACTACACCGGGTTCATCTTCGAAGGCTATGTGCCCGAGATCGGTTTTCCGCTGTGCGGCGGCGGCCGCTACGATTCGCTGTTGCCGAAGTTCGGCTACGACGTGCCCGCGGTCGGCTGGAGCGCGGGCGTGGAACGCCTGCTGATCGCGCTCGAGCGGCGCGGCAAGCACATCGTGCGCCGGCGCCATCGCGTCGACGTGCTGGTCAGCGGCGCCGACATCGTGGCGACGCGCGAACGCGCTGCGGGCAACATCGTGCGTTACGCCGCCAGCGGGCGGGACGAAGCGGCGCTGGTCGCCGAAGCGCGCGCGCACGGCATCCCGCGCGTCGTCATCGCGGATCGGCCGATCGCGAACGCGCGCCATCTGGCGCCGAAGCTCGCCGCGCTGGGATGCGCTCTGATGCTGACGATCGCCGTGCCCAAGGGCGCGCTCTACGACGACTCCGCCGCACGCTTGCGCAGCGCCGGCATCGACGTGCCCGACGACGTCGGGCGCAAGCTCGCGGTCGTGACCTCCGACGGCACGCAATTGCTGTTCCTGCGCCCCTCCGACGTGCCGGCGTACGTGGAATTCGGTGCGGCCGATTGCGGCATCGTCGGCAAAGACGTGCTCTGGGAAACCGATCGCACGGTGCAGCGAACTGGCCGATCTCGGCTTCGGCTACTGCCGCCTGTGCGTCGCGGCGCGGCGCATCGACCGCTATCACGAAGGCGCCCCGTTCCCGACGTTTCTGCGCGTCGCGACGAAGTTCGAGCGCTCGGCCGAGGCCTATTTCGCCGAACGCGATCTGCCGGTCGAGCTGATTCCGCTGCACGGCTCGGTCGAGCTGAGCCCGCTGGTCGGGCTTAGCCGACTTGATCGTCGATCTCGTGGCGACCGGGAACACGCTGCGCGAACACGACATGGTGATCGTCGATGAGATCGCGCCGAGCACGGCCCGCTTCGTCGTCAACCCGGTTCGCTTTCGCACCAAGTACGACGAGCTGACCGCGCTGCTCGAACGGCTCGACGGCACCGTCCACGTATGATCATCGTCGATGCCGGCGATGAGCGCGCGCTCGCGCCGCTCTACGCCGGCGGCTGGGATGCGCCGCGCGAGGTGCGCGACCGCGTCAGCGCGATCCTCGACGACGTCCGCGACGCGCGGCGACGCGGCCGTCGTCGCGCTGACGCAGCGCTTCGATCATCCCGCGGCGACGCTCGGCGCGCTTGCGGCGGGACGTTCCGTCGCGCAAGCACGCGCGCGGACTCGTTCCCGAGCCGATCGCCGCCGGACTCGAACTGGCGCGCGAACGGATCGCCGACTATCACGCGCGGCAGAAGCCGGACGCCGATTCGCTACCGCACGCCCGACATGACGCGAGTACGCGTTTCTCGCCGGCCCGCTGCACAGCATCGGCGCGTACGTGCCGGGCGGCAGCGCCTCGCTGCCGTCGACCGTGCTGATGACGGTCGTACCGGCCAAGGTCGCGGGCGTCGACCGCGTGGTCGTGACGACGCCGCCGCAGCGCGACGGCTCGATCAATCCGGCGATCCTCTACGCCTGCAGTTTGTGCGAGCGTCGACGAACTCTACGCGGTCGGCGGCGCGCAGGCGGTCGGCGCGCTGGCCTTCGGCACCGCGACGATCGCGCGCCGTCGACAAGATCGTCGGCCCGGGCAACGTCTACGTCACCGAAGCCAAGCGTCAGGTCTTCGGCGTGTGCGGCATCGACGGGCTGGCCGGGCCGTCGGAAGTGCTCGTCGTGTGCGACGCGCGCTCGCGGCCCGACTTCGTCGCCGGCGAACTGATCGCGCAGGCCGAGCACGATCCGCTCGCGCGCGTCGCGGCCGTGTCGCGCGACCGCGCGATGCTCGATGCCGTCGCGGCGCTGCTCGAGCGGCGACTTCGCGCGCGAGACCGGCCGCAACGAGATCGTCGAACGCGTGCTGGCCGAGCGAACGTGGCTGATCCACGCCGCGAGCGACGCGGAGGTGCTCGACGGTGATCGAGCGCTTCGCGCCCGAGCACCTCTCGCTGCAAGTCGCCGATCCGTGGAGCATGGTGCCGCACATCCGCCGCGCCGGCGCGATCTTCGTCGGCGATCACACGCCGGTCGCCGCCGGCGACTACATCGCCGGAACCAACCACACGCTGCCGACGTCGGGCGCGAGCCGCTTCTCTTCGGGCCTGCGCACGGCCGACTACTACCGCACGATGTCGGTGGTCGAAAACAGCGCGCGCGCATGGCCGCCGATGCCGAGACGCTGGCGGCGCTGGCGGATTTCGAAGGGCTGCCGGCGCACGCGCGCACGGCTCGCATGCGTATCGAACGCCCGGTAGCGAATAGGTCGTTCCGATGATTACGCACGCGGATCCGGCTCATCGCGCTGGACCTCGACGGAACGCTCGTCGGACCGGACCTCACGATCTCGCCCGCGGGTGCGCGAAGCGATCGCGAGCGCGCGCGAGCGCGGCGCCGAGATGACGATCGTGACCGGCCGCATGTTCGCCGCCGCGAAACCGTTCGCCGACATGCTCGGCATCACCGGGCCCGGTCGTGTGCTACCAGGGCGCGGCGATTTTCGAGGTCGCGACCGGCGCGGTGCTGCGCGAAACGCCCGTGCGTCAAGACGTGACGCGCGAGGTGCTCGGCGTGGGCGCGACGCGCACGGCGTCCACGCGCAGTGCTATGCCGACGACACGCTCTACGTGCAGCAGATCAACCGATTTTCCAAGCGCTACACCGATCTCGCGAAGGTCGAGCCGATCGTCGTGCCGTCGCTGCGCGAAGCGTTTGCCGACCGGCCGTCGATCAAGATCGTGCTCGTCGACGACGCCGGGTCCCTCGGAAGAACATCTGGCGGCGCTCACGCCGTTGCTCGGTGACCGCGCGTACCTCACGCGCAGCAACGTCGACTTCGTCGAAGTGCTCTCGCCCGAAGTGAACAAGGGCGAAGCGCTGGCGTTCGTCGCGCAGCGCTACGGCGCGACGCTGGCCGAAACGATGGCGGTCGGCGATGCGTGGAACGACGTGCCGCTCATCACCGCCGCCGGCATCGGCGTGGCGATGGGATCGGGACCGCCGGAGCTGTTCGCGCAAGCCGACGCGGTGGTCGGCGACGTGGCGCACGACGGTGTCGCGGAAGCGATCGAACGGTTCGTGCTGACGTGAGCCGACGCGCGCGAGAGCGGTGCGCCGCCGCACGAAGCCGTCGCTGGCGGTGCGCGTGCGCACGTTTTGGGTCGTCGCCGTGCTCGCGCTGTGCGCGCTCGTCGCGCTGGCCGTCGGCGGTCGCCAACGCGCCGCAGCTGCGCGTGCGCAGCGTCGACGCGAACGTGCCGGCCGGGGCCCGGTGACGAAGAGCGCGGTGATCGCGGCCGCGCACATCGATCCCGATGCGAACGTGTGGCTGCTCAACACCGGCGCGATTCGCGGGCGCGTCGAGAGCGATTCCCTACGTGGCGACGCGCGAGCGTGCACCGCGCGCAGTTTCCGCGGCCGGCCGTCACGATCGACGTCACGCTGCGCGCGCCGATGGGCTGCGTGCACTCCTCCGCGCGGAACGGTGACGATCGATGCCGGCGCGCGCGTGCTGCAAACCGAGCTGCGTCTCGGCCGGCGCTGCCGCTGGTCGACATCGGCAGCGCGCCGGCCGTCGCGCCGGGCGCGACCCTGGCCGCCCCGGACATCGACCGTCTGCTCGCCGACGCCCGGCTGATCGGCGAGCACGTGCCGGTGCGGATCGTCCGGCGCGACCGCTTCGGCGGGCTCGAGGCCGTCGACAGCCGGGGCGTGCTCCTGCGGTTCGGTTCTGACGCCGACCTCGCCGGCCAAGCTCGCCTTGGTCGAACCGATCCGCCGCAGTGCCGCGCACGGCCGTCCGCTGCGCGTCCATCGACCTGCGCGCGCCGGCGACCCCGGTCGTCGAATTTCCATAGTCCTTGTAGGGACTGTGCCTCTCACCCACAATATATAGTGTCCATAAGTATGGATGCTCGCTGCGCTCGCTACGCTCGCCTCTTGGTATTCGGGCTGCGCCCAGGCATAGGCGGCTTGTAGTGGCACGCGGCGAGATCATCGCTGGGCTCGACATCGGCACGACCAAAACGTGTGCGGTCATCGCCGCCTCCGGGCCCGATGGGCTCGAGATCATCGGGATCGGCGAAGCGCCCTCGACCGGGATGCGCAAAGGCGTCGTGACCGACCTCGAGGAGACGGTCCGGGCGATCGAAGCGGCGACCGAAAAGGCCGAGCGGATGGCCGGCGTCCACATCTCGCACGTCTACGTCGGCGTGACCGGCGAGCATATCCAGTCGACCAACAACCGCGGCGTCGTCGCGGTCTCGGGCGACGAGCGCGAGGTGATCGCGGCCGACGTCAAGCGCGTCGTCGACGCATCGAAGATCATCAACCTCGCCGCCGACCGGCAGATCATTCACGCGCTGCCGCGGCATTACACGATCGACGGGCAAGACGGCGTGACCGATCCGCTCGGGATGTCGGGCGGCCGGCTCGAAGTCGACACGCACATCATCACCGGCGGCTCGACGTTCATCGCGAACGTGCTCAAGTGCGTGCATCGCGCGGGCCTCGAACCGGCCGGGATCGTGTTCGAACCGCTGGCATCGTCGGCGGCGACGCTTGCTCTCGGAAGAAAAGCACGTCGGCTGCGTGCTGCTCGACATCGGCGGCGGCACGACCGACATCGCGGTGTTCGCCAACGGCGGCGTGATTCACAGCGCGACGATTCCGGTCGGCGGCAACATCCTCACCAACGACATCGCGCTCGGGCCTCAAGACGACGCTCGGCCGAAGCGGAGAACGTCAAGCGCACCTACGGTTCGGGTCTGATGCGTCCCGACGAAGCCGAGCAAACCTTTCACGTCAAGACGCTCGACGGCCGCAGCACGCGCGAGGTGACCTCGGCGCAACTGCGCGCGATCGTCGCTGCCGCGCGTGCTCGAAATGTTCCGCATCGCGAAAGCGAACATCGTCGAACATCTGCCGCGCGATCAAGTCTGAGCGAAGTCGTCCTCACCGGCGGCGGCGCGCACTTGCGCGGCATCGAAACGACGGCCGCGGAGATCTTCGGCTTGCCGGTGCGCATCGGCGTGCCCGCGACGATCGCCGGCCTGACCGATTCGGTGAAGCAGCCGGAATATGCGACGGCCGTCGGCCTCGTGCTCTTCGGCCCGCGCGGCGAGGCCTCGCCGCATCTCAACGGCCGCAGCGGCGGCACCGCGTTCGCCAAGCTGTGGACGTGGTTCACGTCGATCTGGAACTAATGTGTGTTCCTCGACTGCACTCCGCTGCGATTCGCACGCATCGCACGCGCTCGCAGGCGAGAATTCGCGAATACACATCGTCCACAGAATCCGCGCAAGGCCCGATCCCGCGCCAACCACACTGCAAGCTCGTCTCTTTCCGGAGGACCCGAACATCATGGCCGACGCGAAACGTTTCGTTCCCGAACACGCTGCGACAATCAAAGTCCTCGGCATCGGCGGCGGCGGCTGCAACGCCGTCAACCGCATGATCGAAGCCGGACTTGCCGGCGTCGAATTTTACGCCATCAACACCGACGTGCAAGCGCTGCGCGCGTCGAAGACCGACGAACACCGTGCAGATCGGCGCGAACCTCACGCGCGGTCTGGGCGCCGGCGCGAATCCGAACATCGGCCGCGAAGCGGCCGAAGAATCGCGCGAAGATCTCGCGATGATGCTCGACGGCGCCGACTTCGTGTTCATCACCGGCGGCATGGGCGGCGGCACCGGCACCGGCGCGGCGGCGGTCGTCGCCGAACTCGCGCGCGAATCCGGCGCGCTGACGATCGGCGTGATCACCAAACCGTTCGCGTTCGAAGGCCGCAAGCGCATGGAAGCCGCCGAGCGCGGCATCGCCGATCTCGAAGCGAAGTGCGACACGCTGATCACGATTCCCAACGAGCGCATCTTGCAGATCATCGAGAAGCGCACGCCGCTCAACGAAGCGTTCGCGTACGCCGACGACGTGCTGCGTCAAGGCATTCAGGGCATCTCCGACCTCATCACGCAGCCCGGCTTGATCAACCTCGATTTCGCCGACGTGAAGACGATCATGACCGATGCCGGCTCGGCGATGATGGGCATCGGCGAAGGCACGGGCGAGCATCGCGCCGCCGACGCCGCGCAAAAGGCGATCGCATCGCCGCTGCTCGAGACCACGATCGAAGGCGCGCGCGGCGTGATCTTCAACATCACCGGCGGCCTCGATCTCTCGATGTACGAAGTCAACGAAGCGGCCGAAATGATCAGCCGCGCCGTCGACTCGCGAAGCGCAGATCATCTTCGGCGCGTCGATCGATCCGGCGCTGCAGGGCAAAGTGCGCGTCACGGTGCTGGCGGCCGGCTTCGGCGTGCGCCCGCTGCGCTCGAACTCGCTGTCCGGATCGTCGGCGCACCCGCTCGAATTCGACAAGATCGCGCCGGTCAACATGGACGACATCGAGGTCCCGGCGTTCCTGCGCTACCGGTCCTGAGGAGAGGGCTGCCGGCGGTGCGAAGACTGCCGGCATGACCGCCGTCGATCCCCACCGCCACGAGCGAACGCGCGATCGCGATTCGGCGCGAGATCCATCGCCATCCCGAGCTCGGGTTCGAAGAGCATCAGACCTCGGCGCTGGTCGAGCGCGAACTCGACGAGCTCGGCATCGAGCACCGGCGCGTGGCCGGGACCGGCGTCGTCGGCGTGATCCGCGGCGCGCTGCCGGGCCGCACGGCCGCGCTGCGCGCCGACATGGACGCGCTGCCGATCGATGAAGATTCGGGCGAAACGTGCGCGAGCGAAGTGCCGGGCAAGATGCACGCCTGCGGTCACGACGCGCACACCGCGATGCTGCTCGGCGCGGCGCGCGAACTGAGTGCGCGCCGCGCGACGCTGCACGGCAACGTCGTGCTGCTCTTTCAACCGGCGGAAGAAGGCCCGGGCGGCGCCGAACCGATGATCGCGGCCGGCGTGCTCGACGATCCGCACGTCGACGCGGTGACGATGCTGCACGTCGATCCGCGTTTGCCGACCGGAACGATCGGCATCACGCCCGGTCCCGTCAACGCGGCGGCCGACGAACTGCACCTGACGATTCGCGGCATCGGCGGTCACGGCGGCTATCCGCACAAAGCGGTCGACGCGATTCCGGCGGCGGCCGCAACGGTGCTGGCGCTGCAAAATATCGCCGCGCGCGAAACGGATCCGCTGGCGTCGATCGTCGATCACGATCGGCACGATCGCCGGCGGCTATCGCAACAACGTGATCGCCGATCGGGTGCAGATGACCGGCACGATCCGCACCTACGATCCCGCGATCCGCAACGGCGTCGAGGCGCGCGTCCGCCGCATCGTCGACGGCGTCGCGGCGGCGTACGCGTGCAGCGCCGAGATCGAGATCGTCTACGGCTATCCGCCGGTCGTCAACGATGCGGCGCTGGCGGCGGCGTTCGCCGCGCTACGTGCGCGAGCGCAACGGTACGCCGGTCGAAGCGCTGCCGCCGACGATGGGCGCCGAGGACTTCGCGTATTTCGCCGAGCGCGTGCCCGGCGTCGTGGTGCGCCTGGGGATCTACAACGAGGCGCTGGGCTCGGTGCACTCCGGCCACAGCCCGCAGTTCCGGCTCGACGAGGGCGCGATTCCGACCGGCATCGCGACCCTGGTCGCGTTCGCCGAAGGCGTCACGTCGGGAGCAATCCAGCCGCAATAGCTTGGGGACGCAGGCTATGCGCTCCCCAACCGGTTGTGGTTAAGGAAGGTTAAGCCTCCCGCAGAAGCCAATCCTTACGGTACATGGCGGTCCCCACCTACACCTTCGATCGCCCCTCGGCCGGCGCGATCCATCGGGCCCAAGACGTCGCCTCACCGGCGGCCACCGCGTTCGCGCGCGTGTGCGAAGTCGAGAAGTGGCCGGTCTGGCTGTCGTTTCTGCGCTCGGCGCGGCTCACCGAACCGCACCTGCCGTTCGGCGAGGGCAGCGAGGTGGCGCATCCGTTCGAACTTGCCCGGCGAGGACGAAGAACTCTTCGAAGTCGACCGGTTCATCGACGGGCACCACGTCTCGCTGGTCGGCGCGTTCTCGTGCCGGCGGCGGCTCGACTTCCGGGTCGAGCAGAAGTCGGAGCGCTCGAAGATCGTCGTCCGCGTCGACTACCCGACCTACGGCGGCGTCGTGGCCGCGCTGGTCGACCGCTTCACGCGCCGGCGCAAGCTCGACCTAGCGCTCGGCGACTCGCTCTTGCACTTCAAGGGCCTGGTCGAGTTCGAGCGCGAGGACGGCCTTCTCGCCGACTTCTGAACCCTGGCCGTAAGGCGGATGTGCGCTAGCAGTCGTTGCGTCATAGTGCCAGTTTTGCTACACTGAACGACGATCAGATCCCGCGTCCATGAGGTTTTGCGTTGCCACTTTACGAGTATCAGTGCCGTTCGTGCCGGAAGACGGCCGAAGTCCGTCACGGTTTCAAAGAGACCTTCGACGGCACGTGCGAGGAGTGCGGCGGCGAGATGGCGCGCGTCTACAGCCCGGCCGGCATCGTCTTCAAAGGCTCGGGTTTCTACCTGACCGACTCGCGCAAAGCCGCCGAGGCGGCCACGTCCGGCGGGACGAGCAAGGCGCCCGCATCGTCCGAGAGCGCCTCGACCCCGGCCGCCGGTTCGGAGAGCTCGTCGACCACGGCGACTCCGGCCGCGACGACACCCGCCGCTACCCCGGCTCCGGCGGCTACGCCGGCCCCCTCGAAGTCCGAAAGCGCCGCTTAGGCGTTCGGCGGTGGATCGCTCCGGCATGCTCTGGATCGGCACGATCGTGGCCGTTCTGGTGTTCTTGGACCTGCTCTTCGTCGAGCTGCGGCGCGTGTTCCGCGAGGGCAAACGCATCGTGCGGCGGCTGGGCGGATACACCGAGTTGCCGATCTTCTCGCTGCTGGCCGCGAGCGCGCGCTGACGCCGAGCGCATCGCCCTGGCGATCGAGGCGGTGACGCCGCTGCTCGAGCGCGGCGCAGCGCGCCGCGGCCGTGTTGCGCCGCTACAGTCCGAAGGGCTCGTCGCCGGGCTGAGCGTCGGGGTGCCCTTCGGGCGGCTCCCAATTCCAGCCGAAGCCGGCCCGCTCTTCCGGGTCGGCCGAGAGCCCGAACGGATCGGGATCTTCCGGTAGCGCGAACGGCGTGCCGAACGGCGCGGTGCGCGCGCCCGGCGGCGGGACGCCGAACGGCGCCGGGTCGGGCAAGCCGAAGGCCGGCTCGGGCGTGGCGGGCACGCCGAACGGCGTGTCGCCCGGCAGTCCGCGCGGAGCGGCGGCCGGCGGCGCCGGGACGCCGAACGGCGCGGGGGCCGGTGCCGGCGGCTGGGCCGGAGCAGGCGGCGCCGGGGCGGCGGCGGCCGGAGCGAGCGGCGGGGCCGGCTGGGGCGGTGCGGCCGCCGGCGGCTGGCCGGCCGGAGCGCCGGGCCGCGGTGCGACCGGGAGCGCCGTTGCGCCGGGCGGCGGAAGAACGGGTGGAAACTCGGCGCCCGGCATCGAGGCCGCATAGGCCGGCGGCGGGGCGACGGGTGCCGGCTGCGGGGTGCTCGGGCGCGGCGGCGCTGCGGGAATTTCGGGCGCGGCCGCGGCCGCGGCCGCGATGCGGCGCTCTTCCAGCTCGGCCGCGGTCTCCTCGCGGAAGAGCGTTCCGGCCGAAGCGCGCACCGGTTCGCCCGCGCCCAATGCGACCAGCACGAAACGCGAGAGCGGCGAGAGCTGCGATTCCGGGCGCCGGGCGAGTTCCCGCAGTTCGTCGAGATAGGCTTGCGGCATCTGTTCGACTTCCATCGCGTCGAGGATCAGGCCGACCGTCTCTTCGACCGCGAAGCGCGGCGCCAGCCGCGTGAACGTGAACTGCTGCATCAGCACGTCGGCCTTGACCATTGCGAGCAGCTTGCGCCAGTAGTCGATCGAACGGTATTCCTCGAACGCGCCGGCTTCGTACTTCGCGCGCGAGTAGAGCTCGGAGATGCGCTTGCCCAGCGCGTCGGCCGGCGGCGCCGGCTCGACGATGATGATGCGCCGGCCGACGCGTGCGAGTTCCCACACGATCTGCGTGTGGAACGTCGGATCGATCTCGTGCAGATAATGGAAGGCGACGATCGCATCGAAGCTGTTGTCGCGCGCCGGGATCAGCGTGGTGCTGCCGCGCAGCGTCGGGATACCCAGCGCCTGCAGTTCGGCGAGCTTGGCTTCATCCGACTCGATGACGCTGACCTCGACGCCGATCTCCGCCGCGCGCTTGACCCATTGGCCGTCGTTCGCGAAACCGCAAAACAGGACGCGTTCGCCGCGAACGAGCGACATCGCGTCCCAAATCAGTTGGTCGATCCGGCGCGATTCGCGCTGGAATTCTTGAGCGTAGTCGAGCATGGGCAGCGGCACACGGTTTCGGCGACCGTCAGGGGCCGCCCTCGGAGCCGCGTGTAGGGTTCGCGTAAAAGCGATTACGGGCTTGCTGGTGGGGAAGGTGGGACTCGAACCCACATGAGCTCACACTCGGTTGCTTTTGAGGCAACTGCGTCTACCATTTCGCCACTTCCCCGCGGCCGCTTGCGGATTCGCAGTCAGCGCGCGGCAATCCCGCCGGTCCGCGGCCGCCGCAAGAGGGCGAGTGCGCCGATGACGCATGCGCACACGAGCGTGATCGCCGCGCCGAGCCAGATGATCCACGGCCGGTACGTGAACGCGACGGTGTGCGTGCCGGCCGGTACGAAGACGCCCCGCAGCGTGTAATCGGTCAGCAGCAGCGGAACGCGCGCACCGTCGATGCTGGCCCGCCACATGCTGTTGTAGTTGTCGCTGGTGACGAGGAAGCACGGCGTGCGGCACGTCACGTTTAGCTGCATGTCATCGGAATGCAGGGCGGTGATGATGGCCGCGTCGGCCGGATCGGGTTGCGTGGCCAGGGTTCCGCCGGACGGGATGAGTGCGATCGCGTTCGTATCGAGTGCGCCTTGGCGGATCGCCTGCAGCGCTTGATCGACCGGCACTTGCTCGACGCGGTGCACGATGCGGGCGCGCGGTTCGGCATGCGTGTTCTCGAGGATCGTGCCGATCTCGCTTTGCTGGAGCAGCCGCCAAGCCGGGCGCGCCGCCATGAACCCCGCCGCGTCGCCCGGCGCGATGACGGCGTAGCGCACCGCCGCCAGATCGAGGCTGCGGTCCGCGCCGTTCGCCAGCAGCGCCGGCGCGATCGTGCCTTGCGGAAAGAGCTGCAAGAAAATGCCCGGGCTCGTGAGCAGCAGCTGCACGTAGCCGCCCGCCGCGGGCACGCCCCAGACGAGCGAGAGGTTCGGCGGGATGCCTTCCAGCGTCGTCGCGCCGGCGACTGAAAACATGCGCTGATGCGTGCGTTCGAGCCGGTCGTGCAGCATCAGCGTGGCCGGCGCCGGCTGGAGCACCGCTTCGCTCACCGGCGTGCGCCAGTATTCGAACCAGGCGAACGTGGAGAGATCGGCGACCGTGCACACGATGACGAGTGCGGCCGCAAGCCGCGCGGACGATAGGCGCGGATAGGCGACGATCACGATGCTCGCGATGACGAACACCACGATCGGCACGACGAACGCCGGGTTGTTGATCGCATCGGCCGCCGGCCCGCTGAGCACGCCCGAGTGCAGCGCGTCGAGGACCGCGCCGGCCAACGCGACACCGATGAGGGCCACGGCGATGTGGATTTGGCGCGGTTGAACCGTGCCGCGCGCGATCTCAGCCGCACCGATGCCGCCCAGCAGCGACGCGAACAGCGTGAATTCGAACATGTTCCGGCCCTGCGCGCGAAAGAGGTTGAAGACCGGGATGTGAAACGTGATCGCCGCGATGTGGAACCCGTCGCCGGCGCTGAGCATGAGCGCGACGAGTGCGGCCGCCGCGAAGAAGAGCACGTTGCGATCGGCGCGGCGCGCTAAGACCGCGATCAGCGCGAAGATCAGCGTGATGATGCCGACGTAGCCGGAATATTCGGCGTCGGGGCCGTTATCGGCCGAGCTGAACGGATAGAGCGGCTGGTTCGAGCGCCCGACCACGTACGGCAACAGCAGCCGGACCGGCAGCTGCCACACCGGCACGGAAAATGACAGGAAATACTCAGCCGACGCCTGAGCGCGAAAACTTTGCGATGCCAGCAGCGCACCGGGCACGAGCGCGATCGCGGCAAGTCCGATCCCGAGCAGCAGGCTCGCGGCCGCGCCCGCGATATACCGGCGCCGATCGCTGCCGCCGCTGCCCGCGACGGCGATGTAGACGACGGCAAACAGCAACGTATAGGCGAACACCTGCGGCTGTCCGGCGAGCGCGCAGAGTGCGAGCGCCACGCCGCCGAGCGCAACCGGGCGCAATCCGCGCTCGCGGCGCTGCACGATCAGTGCCCAGAACACATAGGGCGCCCACGCCGCCGGATGCACGACATCGTAGTGGCCGAGATGACCGATCATGAAACCGCCGAGCGCATACGACACGCCGGCAACCACGCCGCCGACCGTCGATCGCGTGAGGGCGTCGACACAGCCGAACGCACCCACCGCGGCAATCACGTACGCGGCCTGCATGTACGCGTTGAACGAGTGCGGGATGAAGTGCAGCAGAAACAGCGGATCCCAGTACCCGTTGAGATTCGACGCCCACGGATAGCCGAGCATGATATCCGGCTCCCACCAGCCGTGCGGCACGAGATAGGCGGGCAGGGCGAGGTTCGAGCCGTCGCCGGCGACGGTCAAGTAGTTTCCGCCGAAGAGCGCCGGTGCGAAGAACGCGGTAAAGAACGCCGCGAAGGCAAGAGTAACCCACGCGTATCGAACGTTCATCGGGGCGATGGATTGCTTTGACTTGCGAACAGTTCCTCGCGTTGTGCGAACTCCCGCGCGGCCCGCAGGCTGCTCGCGCGACTGATGGCATACGTCGTGTGCAGCGTACTCGCGGCGGAGACGAGCGCAAGGGTGCCGTTGCTGCCGTAGCGCGTCCAGGTGACGCGATCGAGCGCGCCTGCCCCCCAGGCGACGGAAATGCAACGGCGTCCGTCCCAGGCCATGAACGCGGGCGCCGATTCGACGATCGCATCCTCCGGGACCGCGAGTGCCGACGACGTGACGGCGCGCTGAGCGGCCTCAGTACCGGTGAAGGTCACGCGTTCGTCGACGACGAGGCGCGCCGCATTCGCGGCTAACCGGACGGTTTTCTCGATCGTCGCGCCCCCGCCGAGATCCGGCGCAGCGTAGCGAAAACGCACGGCCGCTTCGGCGCCGCGCGCCGTGATGATGTCGGCGCGATACGGGCGGTTAAACGTACCCGCGGCGTAGGAGTGGGTGTACTTCGCGATCCGGTCGGTCGTCGACGGCGGCGGCTGGAGCAACACGTCGTCGCGCAGAGCGCCGATCGCGTTGACGGCGTTGTACGGCAGGTCCGCGCGCAGCGCGAAGACGACCAGACGCGCGCCGCCGTCGGGTACGATCACGGCGACGACGCGCGCGTTGGAGAGCGTGATGGTGCGGTCGCCGCTGCCGAAGGCGGCACCGGTGTCGGCGCGCGCTTCGCCGCGCGCTACCGGCGGTAGCGCCACGTGCACGGCTTGGCGCGCATTGAGGTTCACCCATGGTGCCGGCACGGCCGCCGGCCGAAACGCAACGTGCTTCGCGGCCGTTTCGGCGGCGTGGCCCGCCAACAGCATGAGTCGCGCAGCGCGCGGGGCGAGCGTGAAGTACGGCACGTTCAGCACCCGCGTGCCGCTCCACGTCGGTCCGCCGAAGCGGCGCGGCAGGCCCGACCAATTCGCGACCACGCCGAAGGTCGCATCGCGTCCGGCCAGGACGGCGATCCCGCTGCCGTGCCGGGCCGGCACCTGCGGCGCGATCGCGACGTGCGCCGCCGACAGGCGCGCGATCCGCGCCGCGATCGGCCGCAGCGGCGGCTTGATGAACGGCGGGACCACGATCGTCTGATAGCGGCCTAACCGCGCGTCGCTCGAAAATCGCAGGTCGACGACGTCGCAGGTCACGCCGTACGTGTTGCACGCCCGCAGCGCGTCCTTCAGCCGGGCGGCGATCGCGCCCACGTCGTCGTTCGTCAGGGCGGCGGGGTCGGACGCGCTGACCTCGTCGGCGATCGCGATGCGGGCCACCCGGTGCGTCGCGGCCAGCAGCGCACCGTAGCGCGCGATCTCGGCGCCGAAGGTGCCGGTCGGCGCCGCGCGTGCCGGCCGCCCGAACGCCGTCAGCGCGTCCGGATCGCGGGGAATCGCCGCATCCCAACTGTAGAACGCGTTCGAGAACGGCGCTTCCCACCCGAACGGCGCGAGCGTATCCTGCAGCGGAAAGTCGACCACGCCGCGCGCGCCCCAACTCAGCAGCTCGGCGAGTGCTAAGGTGGTGTTCGACGGCGCCGCCGCGCGCGGCTGCGGATCTTCCGGTGACGCGAGCCAGCCGGCTTGAAACTCGCTTTCCCCGAGCGGTGCCTGTTCTTGCGCCGTCAGCGTTCCGGTCGCGAAGTCGAGCTCGACGCGGTCGTGATCGCCGATCGCGTAGGCATCGCTCTGATACCAGTTGCCCATCGCCCACACCGGCGCCGACGCGGGGACCTTCATATCGTAGGTGTTGATGAAGGTCGGCACGACCGGGCCCGTGACGCGCCGCACCTGCGTGTCGAGCCAGCGCAGGTAGCTGTGCAGATGCGGCGCGGGCCAGGTCTGGTTATCGATGTACGCGCCTTGATCGTCGTCGAGCGCGACCGCGATCACGAGGTCGGCGTAGGGCACGAACTCGCGCAGCGCGTGCGCCAGCCAGCGCGCGGCATAGCGCCGGTGGGTCGCATTGCGCATCCATTCGGCGGCGGCGGCGTCGCTGTGCGCGTTCTGCAAGGTAGCCGTGGCGGGATAGCGGCCTTCCAGCACGTCGTGCAGCGGCATGCCGTACTCCGGCCGGCGCAGCAGCCAATCGGGGTACCCGCCGTTGCGCCACTCGTTGCGGATGACGGGACCGGGGCGCACGATCAGGTGAAAGCCCAGCTCGCGAGCCAGCCGCAGCACGCGCCGCAGATTACGCCGTGGATTGGTGTGGCCGTCGAAGTCGAACGCGCCGTCGGCTATCTCGTGCCAGTTCCAGGGCACGTAGAGGTCGAGCGTGTTGGCTCCGAGCGCGCGCATCGCGAGCATCGATGCGCGCCAGCGCTCGGGCGGAATGCGTTCGTAGAAGAACGCGCCGCCGAAGAAGAAGAACGGTTTGCCGTCGACCTGCAGCTGCGGCGTTCCGTCGCGCTGCACGATGCGCGCGTGGGTGAACGTCGCCGCCTGCGCTGCGTGCGGGCGAGCGACGAGTGCCAGCAGCAGACACGCGGCGAGCACGAAGGGCCAGGTCGAGCGCAGCCGGGCGCGGACCAGAAAGATCGCCGCACCCGAAGCCAGCGTTGCGGTGCCGAACGCCATCGCGACCAAACCCGAGCTCCAGAAGAGGAAGAGCCACGCGACGAGCGCGACGATTACCGGGAGCGGGTAGAGCGGTAAGCGATACGGCGCGGGCGCGGCGCGGTAGCGCAACACGATGACGGCGAGGTTGCCGCCGACGCCCTGCACGAGCACCAGGCCCGCGGTGAGCGCGTTGATCACCGCATCCAGCGGAAAGAGCGTGGCGGGCAACGCCACGAGGCCGAGCGCAAGGAGTGAGATATGTGGAAAACGCTTCGTCGCGTGCAAGCGCGCGAAGGGCGCCAGGAAATCTCCATCGCAGGCGGCCGCGTACGGCACGCGCGCTGCGCCGAGCAGACCACCGTAGACCGAGGCAAAACAGGTGACGAGAATCGTCACCGTGACGACGACCGCCGCAACGTGTCCGGCGGTTCGTTCGACCGCTTGCGAGGCCACGAAGGTCGAGTTCGCGACCTCGCCCAGCGAGAGCGCGGAGAACACGCCGAGGTTCAGCGTGACGTAGGCCAGGCCCGTGATGAAGATCGAGATGATGACGGCCAGCGGAATCGTGCGCACCGGCGCGATGACCTCATCGCCGAGTTGCGGGACGCAATTGTAGCCGGCATAATCGTAGAGCGTGTACACCATGGCCGCACCGAGGGCGATGACGCTCAGGCCGCGCAGTGAAAACGCGGGTGCGAGCAGCGTCCCGATGGCTTGTGTCGGGTGGAAGAGCCCGCAGGCGGCGATCGCAATCAACGTCAGCAGCACGATGGCGCTCAGCGCGAGCGCGGTGCGGGCGATGTAGGGGATCTTCTGGTAGAGCGCCCACAGGGTGACGACGCCGACGCCGAGCGCGACGGCATGCGCGGGGACCGGTTGGGCGAGCACCGGAGCGAGGTACGCCGCGTACTGCGCGAAGCCGATGTAGCCGCTCGCGAGCGACAGCGGCAGCGCGAACAGAAACTGCCAGACGAAGATGAAGGCCACGATGCGCCCGGGCCCGTGCGCGCCGAAGGCTTCGCGCAGATAGGCATAGGTGCCGCCGCTGCGCGGGAAGCGCGACGCGAGCTCGGCGTAGCACAAGCCGTCGCACAGCGCGACCAGGGCGCCGGCGATCCACGGCCAGATCGTGATCGAGCCGTGCATCGCGGCGACGACGAGCGGAATCGTGATCAGCGGCCCGGCGCCGACCATGGCGACGACGTTGATCGCGACCGCGCTGCGCAGGCCGACGCCGCGGATCACGCCGTCAGTCCGAACACGTCGCGATAAAAGGCGAGCTCCGCTTCGAGCACGCGCCGGATCGTCTCGGCCTTGCGAAACCCGTGGCCTTCGCCGGCGAAGGCTTCGTAGATCACCGGTACGTCGCGCGCCAGCAGCGCGTCGCGCATCGCCAGCGCTTGGTTCGGCGGAACGACGTGGTCGTCCAAACCCTGGAAGAGGATCACCGGCACGTCGATCGTCGCGACGCGGTGCACGGGCGAACGCTCGCGATACCGTTCGCGCATCTCCGGCAAGGGCCCGACGAGGCCGTCCGTGTAGCGGGCTTCGAACTTGTGCGTGTCGCCGGCCAGCGCTTCGAGTTCCATCACGCCGTAATGACTGGCGGCCGCGCGAAACACATCCGACGTCGCGACGGCGAGCAGAGCCGTCATGCCGCTGGCGCTGCCGCCGCGAATCGCGATGCGTTCCGGGTCGCAGCGTCCGTCGGCCGCCAAGCGGCGCGCGGCGCTGATGCAGTCGAGCACGTCGACGACGCCCCACGCGCCGGCCAAGCGCCCGCGATAGGCGCGGCCGAAACCCGACGAGCCGCGGTAGTTGACGTTCGCGACCGCGAAGCCGCGCGACGTCCACCACTGCACGCCGAAATTCAGCACCGGCACGTGCATCGACGTCGGTCCGCCGTGGCTCACCACGATCAGCGGCGGAAGCTCGCCCGGCGGTCCGGTGAAGCGCGCATTGCGCGGCGGGTAGAAGAACAGGTGGGTGACCTCACCGTCATCGGTCGGGATCGTGAGCGGTTCACCGATGCTCACATCTTCCGGCGCGAGTGCCTGGGCGCTGGCCGCGCGCAACACCTCGCAGGCGGCCGCATCGAGCCGCGGCGCATAGCACACGGCGGCCGGTGCGTCCGGCGGCGTGGAGATGAAGACCGCGCCCGCGCCCAGCGGCAACGGCGTCGCGTCGACCGGCCCATACGGCAGCGTCGTGCACGGCTCCGCCGCCGATCAGTCCCGGCTGCTCGACGCCGTCGCGAATGAAGGCGCACAGGATCCGCTGCTCGTCGAGCGCGGCGATCGAGCGGCGGCCGAACACCCACGGCGGCTCGCCGAATTCGAACGGCGCGGGCGCGAGCGCGTCGATGCGCTCGCCGTGCAGCGCGTAGACGTTCCACCAGTTCGTGCGGTCCGAGATGAACAGCAGCGTTCCGGCGGGCGTCCACTCGGCGGCGACGATCGCTTCACCGCCCCGGGCGCCCGGCGACGCAGCGCGCGTCGCCCAGTTCGCCGTCCGGGCCGATGCGGCCGGCCCACAGGCGCGTCGCGTCCCACGGCATGTCGGGGTGGTCCCAGGCGATCCAGGCCAGTTGTGTTCCGTCGGCCGAGAGCTGCGGCGCGAGCACGAAATCGCTGCCCGTCACGACGACCCGGCCGGCGTTGAGTGCCGGGTCGGCGCCGGCGCCGAGCGCGAGCGCGACGATCGCGTTTTCCGGCGCGGTCGGCGGCCGGTCGCGATGGTCCTCGCGCACCGCGTACACGCGGTCGTGCGCGGCGTCGATCGCGAAGCCGGCATAGCGGCAGCCCGGCACCGCCGCCAGCAGGCGGCGGCGCACCGCCGGCCTCGACCAGCCATACGCTGTCGTCGCTGCGCTCGGAATAGACGATCAGTCCGGCGCGCGGCGGCGTACGCGCCGCCGCCGTACTCGTGCACGCGGCGTGCCGACGTCGGCTGCACTCCGGCAAGACGTCGCGCGGCTTCGCCGCCCGGACGTCCAGCGGACGAGCGCCCGGCGCCCGCGTTCGGCCGGCCGCAGCTCGAGCCAGATACACGGCGTCGCCGTCGACCGCCGAGCTCGGAGAACGAAACGGTCGCGCCGGCCACGAGGTCGGGCGTAACGGGCGATGCCCACGTTCCGTAGCGCGCGGCGGTCTGCGCTGGCATGGGTCGGTCTTTGCCGATGGAACCGGCCCGCTCCGCCCCGCGTTGAGCCTGATGTGATGCTCTCGTTCCGCCGTTTGCTTCGCTTGCGCGCTCGCGCTGACGCTGCTCGCCCTGCCGCTGGCCGCGTCCTCGCAGGACACGACCGGCGGGGTCCAGATCTCAGCACGCGACGCTCGCCAACGGCCTGCAGGTCTTCGTCCTGCGCAACACGCTCTCGCCGGTCGTCTCGATGTACACGAACTACCTGGCCGGCGCGAACGACGAGCCGATCACCGGGCTCGCGCACGCGCAAGAGCACATGATGTTCCGCGGCAGCAAGACGATCGACGCCTCGCAGTTTTCCGACACGACGGCGATCACCGGCGGCTCGTACAACGCCGACACGCAGAACGAGATCACGCAATACTTCTTCGAGATGCCCTCGCAGTATCTCGACATCGCGCTCAACCTCGAGCGCTCGCGCGCGACCGGCATTCTCGATGCGCAAAAGGATTGGGATGCCGAGCGCGGCGCGATCACGCAAGAAGTGACGCGCGACAATTCGGGCGCGTCGTACCGGCTCTACGTGAAGATGGTCGCATCACATCTTCGCCGGCACGCCGTACGCCGACGAGGGCTTGGGCACGGTCGACGAGTTCAAGAAAATCCAAGCGCCCGACCTCAAGCGCTTCTATGCGCGCTGGTATCACCCGAACAACGCGATCATGGTGATCGCCGGCGACGTCGATCCGGCGGCGACGATCGCCAAGGTGCGCGCGCTGTTCGGCTCGATTCCCGCCGCGCCGCTGCCGCCGCGCAAGAGCGTGCATCTCGCGCCGCTCACGCCGCTGACGCTGCGCGACAACAGCTCCGATCCGATCACGCTCGCGATGGTCGGCTACCGCGTGCCCGGCTATGACGATCCCGACTACTACGCCTCGGAGATCCTCAACGACGTGCTCAACAGCCCGCGCGGCGCGCTCTACGAGTTGCAGGCCAGCGGGAAATCGCTCGGCACGTTCGCCGAAGCGTCGACGCATCCGGCCGCCGGCATGTCGATGGTCGGTTCGGCCGTTCCGGTCACGACGAGCGGCGACGACGGCCGTCGCCGACGTCAAGGCCGTGATCGACGGCTACAAGCAAAGCGGTTTGCCGCCCGAACTCGTCGAGGTGGCGAAGGCGCGCGAACTCGCGCAAGCGCAGTTCCGAGAGCAACTCGATCAACGGTCTCGCATACGCTGTGGAGCCAAGAGCTGGCGGTCGAGCACCGCACGCCCGACGACGAGCTCGCCGGCCTGCAAAAGGTCACGCGTCGACGACGTCAACCGCGTGCTGCGCACCTACTACGACAACGCGACGGCCACGGTCGCGATCGCCACGCCGAAGGCCGCGGCGGGCTCGGCGTTCGGCGGACGCGAGGGCGAAAACAACAGCGTTCCGCCGACCGCGCACACCGTGCTGCCGGCGTTCGCGCGCAACGTGCTCGCGCAACTGCACGTCCCCGATTCCACCGTGCATCCCGACGTGCAGACGCTGCCCAACGGCATCAAGCTGATCACGGTGCAGAGCTCGATCTCGCCGACCGTCGTGCTTGCGCGGCCAGATTCGCAACAACGCCGACGTGCAGACGCCGCCCGGCAAAGACGGCGTCGATCAAGTGCTCGACGGTCTCTTCGAATACGGCACCACCGACCTACGACCGGCTCGCCTACCAGACCGAACTCGACAAGATCGCGGCCGACGTGACCGCCGGCACCGTCGTTCAGCCTCAACGTGCTCTCGAAGAATTTCGACCGCGGCGTGACGCTGCTCGCCGACGACGAACTGCATCCGGCGCTTGCCGCGCCGACGCGTTCGCGATCGTGAAGCAGCAGACTGGTCGGCAACGCTGACCGGCGCCGTGCAAGGACCCGAGTACAAAGCGCAGCGTGCGCTGGCGACTGCGCTCTATCCGGCCGGCGATCCGGCCCGCCGCACCGCGACGCCGGCGACGGTCGGCGGCCTGACGCTCGACGACGTCAAAGCGTACTATGCCGCAACGTTCCGGCCCGACCTCACGACGATCGTGGCCGTCGGCGACGTGACGCCCGCACATGCGCGCGCGGCGGTCGAGTCGGCGTTCGGCAGCTGGACCGCGACCGGTCCGGCGCCCGAACGTCTATCCGCCGGCGATTCCGCGCAACGCCCCCTCGCAAGCCGTGATCCCCGCGACCGGCCGCATTCAGGCCGACGTGACGCTCGCGCAGACGTTGCCGCTCACCTACAACGATCCGGACTATCCGGTGCTGCAGCTCGCCAACGCGGCGCTCAGCGGCGGCTTCGGTTCGCTGCTCTATCACGACGTGCGCGAAGTGCACGGCTACGCCTACACCGTCGACACGTCGGTGTGCCGGCGGGCACAACCGCTCGACGTTCACGCGTGAACTACGGCGCCTATCCGCAGAACGCCGGACGCGCGCAGCAGCTGATCGTGACCGATCTGACGTGCGCTGCAGAAGAAGCCGCTGCCGGCCGACCGGCTGATTCGCGCGAAAGCGCTGTTGCTCGGCCAGCTTCCGGTGCGCAGCGAATCCTTCGACGGCGTGGCCGGAACGCTGCTCGCCTATTCCGTCACCGGGCGCCCGCTCGATACCGACCGGCGTTACGCGCGCGCGGAATTCGCCGCCTCGGGCGATGCGGTGCGCGCTGCCATGGCGAAGTGGGTTCGCCCCGACGCCTTCGCGCGCGTGATGCAGGTACCGGCCGGCCGCTAACGGAGCAGCCGCGCGTCGAGCGCAGCGCGTAACGGCGAATCGGGCGCGTGATAGCGGCGCACGAAATCGTCGAGCACCTTGCCGGTGAGTCCCCACACGTGCAGCGCTCCGTAGTCGAAGAGGTACGTTTGACGGCGGTGCTCGCCGATGACCTCGATGCCGGGATGCACCGCGCCCGGCTCGACGATCGCGGCCAGCGGAACGCGGTGCGCGGCCGAGGCTTCGTTGAGGTCGACGACCAGCGGGGTTTCGGGTGCGACCACCGCCACGAAAGGCGTCACGTTGAAGACGTTGTTGGTTTGGCGGATGAGGTCGAGCTGCTCGACGATCGTCACGGCCGCGGGCGGAATGCCGATCTCTTCGTGAAGCTCGCGCAATCCGGCGCGCGCGAGATCGCCCTCATCTTCGTCGTCGACGGCGCCGCCGGGGAACGCGATCTGGCCCGCGTGTCGGCGCAGATGGCTCGCGCGGGCGATGAACACCACCTCGTGCGGGGCGTTCGCGAAGATGGGCATGACGACCGCAGCCAGGCGCCGCGGCGCCGCTGCGCTTTCGGTCATCGTTAGAGAGTGCGTCTCGCGGTAGGGTGGTTCCTCATCGCTGCTCAAGGAAGGCTCATGAAATTCACGCGTTTCCTCGCACCTGTGGCTCTCGCCCTCGTCGCGTCGGCGGTCTTCACCACGCACTCGCTCGCGGCCCAGAGCACCGGTGTCTACACGGCAGCCCAAGCCGGCGCCGGCGGAACGCTCTACGCCGCGCAGTGCTCGCAGTGCCACGGCGTGAAGCTCGAGGGGATCTCGGGTCCGGCCCTCGCCGGTCCGGACTTCATGTCGAAGTGGAGCGGCCAGACGGCCGATGACTTGCGCGATATCATTGCCACGCAGATGCCGCTGACCTCGCCGGGCAGCCTCAAGCCGGCCGAAGTGATCGCCGTGCTCGCGTACATTTTGCAGCAGAACAAATACCCGGCCGGCACGACGCCGCTGACCGCCGGCCACCACGAAGAGCGTCAAGATCGTTAAGCAGCAGCTGAATATAGCGCAGGAAATTTTCTTCAAGCTTGACCGTGGCGGAGGGTAGCGGCTGCCGCCTTCGCGAATTTTGGCCCCATGGTGAAGCTTACGGTTAATGGCACCGACCACATTCTCGATGTTCCCGACGAGATGCCGCTGTTGTGGGCGATTCGCGACGTCGTCGGGCTGACGGGCACGAAGTTCGGCTGCGGCATCGCGGCTTGCGGCGCGTGCACCGTCCATCTCGACGGCGCGGCCGTTCGGTCGTGCGTGCTGCCGGTGAAAAATGCCGTGGGCAAAAAGATCACGACGATCGAGGGCCTCGCGCCGGTCGATAAGCCGCATCCGCGTGCAAGTCGCGTGGGTCGCGCAGAACGTGCCGCAGTGCGGCTACTGCCAGTCGGGCCAGATCATGGCCGCCGCCGCGCTGATCGAACGCAAACCGCACCCGACCGACTCCGACATCGACCTCGCGATGACCAACATCTGCCGCTGCGGTTGCTATCCGCGCATCAAATCGGCGATCAAGTCCGCGGCGGGCGTCGCATGACCGCCGCACTCGAGCGTAAAGATTTTCTGCGCATCGTCGCGATCGGCGGCGCGGGACTCACGCTCGGTCTCGAGTCGTCGCGCCGCGAGCGGGCGCGAGCGCGCCGGCGCCGCCGGCGATTTCTCGCCGGTCGTGTGGCTGAAGATGCACCCCGACGGCCGCACGACGGTCGTCCTCAACTCGAGCGAAATGGGCCAGGGCATGGCCACCTCGCTGCCGATGATGCTCGCCGACGAACTCGACATTCCGATGTCGGCGGTCGCATTCGAATTTTCGCCGGCCACCGTGCCGTACTACAATCCCGTGCTGGCAACGGCCTTCAGACCGACGGCAGCAAGAGCACGCCGACGATGGGCCCGGTCATGCGCAAAGCCGGCGCCACTGCGCGCGCGATGCTCGTCGCCGCCGCGGCGCAGCGCTGGAACGTCGATCCGGCGACGTGCACCACCTCGAACGCCGTCGTGAGCGGTCCGAACGGGCAGAAAGCCAAGTACACGGACTTGCTCGCCGTCGCGGCAATGCTGCCGGTTCCCGCGGACGTCACGCTCAAGACACCCGATCAGTTCAAGATCATCGGCACGCGTCAAGCGCGGCTCGACGTCGTTCCGAAATCCGAACGGCACGCGCGATCTACGGCATCGACGTCAAGGTTCCGGGCATGAAGTACGCCTCGATCGAGAAGCCGCTGCAAATCGGCGCGAAGGTCGCATCGTTCGACGCGACCGCGGCGCTGAAAGTATCCCGGCGTGCGCAAAGTCGTTCAAGTGCCGTCGAGGCGTCGCGGTGATCGCCGACAACACGTGGGCCGCGTTCCAGGGCCGCAAGCTGCTCAAAGTCAGTGGGCGCCCGGTCCCAACGCCGAAGCGTCAGCACCGATCACGATCTACGCGAAGGCGCGCGAGCTGGTCAAAGACGCCCGGCCGTCGTGCACAAGCAACCGGCGACGTCGACGCGGCGCTGACGCCGGCAAAGTCGATCGACGGCGATCTACGAAACGCCGTATCTCGCGCACGCGACGATGGAGCCGATGAACGCCACCGCCGACGTGCGCGCCGACGGCGTGACGCTCTGGTGCGCCCACGCAGGCGCAGACGCGACGCGCAGGAGACTCGCGGCGAAGATCACCGGCGTGCCGCTCGAGAACAGTCAGGTCGTACACGACGTTCCTCGGCGGCGGCTTCGGCCGGCGCGGCGAGACCGATTTCGTCGAAGACGCGGTCGACAGTCTCGAAAGCGGCGGGGATGCCGATCAAGGTCGTCTGGACGCGCGAAGACGACATCCGCAACGATCCAATATCCGCGGCGGCACCGAGCAACGCGCTGCGGCGGCCGCTCGCGCCCGACGGCAAGATCGTCGCGCTCAAGCACACGATGGCGGCGTCGTCGATCGTGCATCGCGCGCTGCCGTTCCTGATGAAGGAACGGCCTGGATCCGAACTCGCGGGCAACGGCATGGCGAACCACCGCCGTACACGATTGCCGAATCAGCTCGTCGACTGGCATCGAGCTCGCCCGTTCCGGCGATGCCGGTCGGCTTCTGGCGCGCGCCGTACGCCAACTCGAACACGTTCGCGACCGAATCGTTCATCGACGAACTCGCGCACGCGGCCGGCAAGGATCCGGTGGCGTTCCGGCTGGCGATGCTCGACCCGGCGAGCAAACGCCGCGCCAACGTGCTCGAACGCGTCGCGAAGATCGCAAAGTGGAGGCGCCGCTCGCCGGCCGGCCACGCCCACGGCGTGGCGATCGGCAGTCGGGACGACGCGTGGATCGCGATGGTCGCCGAGGTCTCGATGCCGAACAGCAAGCTGAAAGTGCACAAGATGACTGGCATCGGTCGACGTCGGCCAGCCGATCAACCTCGACGGCCTCGATCAGCAAATTCCGAGCGCGATGATCTACGCGCTCTCGGCCGCGCTGAGCGGCAAGATCACGTTCGCAGACGGCGCGCCGGTGCAGAAGAACTTCAACGACTATCACGTCTTGCACATGGCGGACTCGCCCGAGATCGTCGTCGACATCGTGCCGCAGTCACGAACCGTCGGTCGGCGCGGGCGAGACCGGTACGCCGTGCGTGACGGCGGCCGTTGCCAACGCGATCTTCGCCCTCAACGGCAAACGCATTCGCACGCTGCCGTTCAACGACAGCCTGACCTAGAGAAACAGTTCGCGAGCGTCGAAGGCGGTGGGAATCGCCTTCGACTTCGCCATTTCATCGATCACCGGCTGGACGAGCTTCGGGTCGGCGACGGTGCCTTGCTCGACGCGCGTCATCTTGCGAATCGTCGCCGCGTCGACCGACGTGAAGGTCGAGATCAGGTCGACGGTTTGCTCGTGGTGGCCGTTGACGTAGCTTGCGGCTTCGCGCATCGCGCGGGCGAAGGCGTCCATCACCGGCCGGTGGGCCTTGGCGTAGTCCGTGGAAGCGAACCAGGCCGTATAGAGAAAGCGCGGCGCGACCGCGGCGAACGGATGGCTCAGCAGGCGCAGGCGCGGCGAGGTCAGCGCGACTTCGACGGCCGGTTCGTTCATCGCGCCGGCGTCCACGCGGCCGCTGGCGATCGCTTCGACCATCGCGCTGATCGGCAGCTCGACGAATTTCAACGAGCTCGGATCGCCGCCGTTTTTCTCCATCCAGGCGCGCGCCGAGATCGTGTAGATATCGCCGATCCCGTAGACGCCGAACGTCTTGCCGTTGAGGTCGGCGCCGCTCTTGACGGGTGAATCGGTGCGCACGAACATGCCGTCGATCGGGGCGGCGACCGTGTACACGCCGGCCGGCGCGACGATGACGAATTGGAGCCCTTTGGCGTGCGCCAGGATCAGCGGCGTAATGCTCGACTTGCCGATTTGGTAGGCGCCGCCGGCGACGCCGGCCGTGATCGCGGGGCCGCTGCGCTCGGGCGAGAGCGCGATGTCGAGCCCGTCGCGCTTGAAGAGCCCGCTCTGCAGCCCGTAGAGCACCGGGGTGATCGAGTCTTCCGGAACGCCGGCCAACGCCAGCGTCGCGGGCGTCTGGGCCGCGAGTGAGCCCGGGAACGCGAGCGCCGCCGCCGTGCCGGCGAGCAGCGTCCGGCGGCTCGGAGCCGGCGTCAAGCCTTCGGCTCGGTGCCGGGGGTCGCGCCGGCCGCGGCCGCGGCCGCTGCCTCCTTGGCGGCGACTTCCTCGGCGGCGGCCGCTTCGGCGACGGTCTCCTCATAGGCAGCTTCGGCCTCGGCCAACGCGGCCTGGGCCGCTTCGACGGCCCGGCGCGCGCGGTTGACCGCTTCTTGGGCGGTTGCGACGCTGGCTGAGCGCAGCGCGACTTGCAGCGTGCGCATGTTCTGCACGGCGTGCACGAACAGCATCCCGACGGTCTTGCCGTTGGCCGGGTACTGCGCGATGCCGCAACTCGGCGCGAGCCGCTCTTCGGTTTTGCCGGCGCGCATCGGCTCGGCGATGGCGGTGCGCAGTTTCGATGCCAGGGCCAGCGTTTCGAATTTGCTCGAGAGGTTGCGGAACACGATCAGGAACTCGCCGCGCTCGAAACGGCCGACCGCATCCTGGGGCCGCAGACAAGCGGCGATGCGGGTGGCGGTCTCGCGCAGCAGATGGTCGGTGACGACGCTGCCGTAGGCTTCGTTCAGCAACGCGAAGCCGTCAAGGCCGATGTACCCGAGCGCGATCAGTTCGCCGTCGGCGGCGGCCGTCGACCGCGGCTTCCGCCGCCGCCTCGATGGCTGCGCGCGTGAGCGCGCCGGTGAGGCGATCGATGTCGCCGGCCGGCGGTTGGGCAGCGGCTGCCGGCGGGGTTTGCTGAGCGGGAGCTTTGTCGGCCATGCCCGGTGGTTCCGCCTCGATGGGCCGCGCTCCGTTAAACAGCGACGCGCGCGGGCCGCAAGGGCACGCGCGCGTCGTTTCGCTTAGAGCTGAGGGGACGTTAGCGGTACGAACCGCCGCCGCCGCCACCGCCGCCGCGCGACTGGAAGCAGTCGCGGCAGTAGACCGGCTTGTCGCCGCGCGGCTGGAACGGCACGGAGGCCTTGCCGCCGCACTGGCTGCACTTGACTTCGAACATCTCGCGCGGGGCGCGATCGCTGCTGCCGCCGCCGTAGCCGCCGCCGCCGCCGCTGCTGTAGCTGGAACCGCCGCCGCCGCCGGCGCCACGCTGCGCCTTACGCGCGGCACGGCAATCGACACAACGGTTCGGCTTGTTGGTGAAGCCCTTCGAGGCGAAAAACTCTTGTTCGCCGGTGCTGAACGTGAAGGGCGCGCTGCAATCAACGCAGTTGAGGGTTTCATCGGTATACATGTGTGGGTCTACAATCTTAGGAAGAGAGCGCTAGATGGATCAACTCGTCATTCCTGGGTTTGCAGACAACGCAACACGGCCACTCAGACTCTGTTTGATATCGACCGACCGGCGCTCCGGTTGAATCGACCAGCCCACCATAGCACAAAAGTCGGCGAGCGTATCGCTTTTCGGCACGTATGGTGGGTCTTTTTCTACCGTCATTCGTGCGCTGGGGCGGTGTTGGGCTCCAGAATGTGGGGGGTGATGAAGAAAACGACCTCGTCGCGTTGGCGTGCCGTGGCCTTGTTTTTGAAGAATTGACCGAGCACCGGTACGTCGCCGAGGAACGGCAATTTGGAGATCGTCTCCGACGAGGTGTCTTCGAACAGACCGCCCAGCACGATCGTCTCGCCGTCGTGCACGCGCAGCGTGGCGTCAACCTTGCGGTTGGCGATGATCGGAAAACTGGCGTTGAACCCGATGATCTCGGAATACTCCGGATGGAGCTCGGCCGTGATGATGCCGTCCTCGCCGATCGTCGGCGTTACGCGCAACTGAACGCCGACGTTGACGTTGGTCACGGTCGGAAAGCCGGTTTGCTGGTTGACCGTGACGATCGGATAGGTCTCTCCCACGAGCAACGTCGCTTCACGGTTGTTCAGCGTCGCGATGCGCGGGGTGGCGAGAATCTGCGCCTGACCATGCTGCACCAGCGCGTTGATCTGGGCGTTGATGACGAGCGCGTTCTTGGTCAGGGCGTAGGGGAACTGCGCGATCGCGCCGGCGCCGAAGCCGGTGCCGCCGAATTGGATGCCGACGTTGGAGCTGTCGTCGACCGGTTTGACATCGGTCACGCGGACCTCGAACATGACTTGCCGGCCGGGTCCGTCGATGCTGCTCAAGAGTGATTGTGCGGTTGCCTGCACGTCCGCGCTACCGGTGACGACGACGGTGTTCGAGCGGTCGTCGGCCACGATGCCGGCCTCGGGAAGCGCGCCCTTCAGTTCCTTGATGGCCTCCGACGGCTTAGCGTTGCGCAGGGCGACGCTGGTTGAATTGACGCCGCCGAACCGGCGGTTCATCGCGGCGGCGTCGCCGATCAGCACGATGTTGCCGCTCCGGTGCGTTTGTAAGTCGTAGGCTTGAGCAAGGGTGGCCAGCGCGACGTCGGTGTCGACGTCGTGCAAGCGAAACGTGATGCGCCGCGGCTTGACCGATGCGTCGGCCACGATGTTGAGGCCGGATTGCCGTGCGATCAACCCGATGACATCGTTGATATCGGTGTCGCGAGCGTTGATCGAGATCGGCACGCCGGCGTCGGCACCGGTGAAGGCGAGCGCGAAGAGCAGCGCGGCCGCAAGGAAGCGGCGCATCACGGTGTCGCGGCCGCGGGTTCGAGCGAGAGGCGGCGGCCGTTCGCGAGTTCGACGGTGTCGTCGTCGATCGCCGCAATGCTCGAGCCCGCGAGGGTGTCGCCGATCGTGACGATGCGTACCGCGCCGTTGATGTCGACGATGGCGGTCGGATTGGCGCCGGTCGCGATCGCGGTGATGCGGACACGCACCGGCGGCACGGCACGCGCTGCGAGCAACGGCAACGGCACCGGCGCCGGCCGCGGCAGCGCGAGCGGCGGCCGCGGCGGGACCGCGGGCGGAAGATCCTCGCCGCTCTCGGCCCGCGGAGCGAAGGCGTCGCCGTCGGGTGCGACCGCGGCGAGCGGCGCTTCTCGCACCGGCGCCGGTTGCGCCGGGAAGTCGTGCGCGCGAACGTCGAGCTGCGAGCGCACGCCGCTCGGCGTGAGCACGACGGCTCCCGCGAAGCACAGCAGCGCTGCGGCGCCCAACAGCACGCGCCTAGTGCGGTCGAACGTCTTGCGTCGCTTGGTCATCGCCTGCTCGCAGTAAGAGCACGTGAAATGCGGCGTTGAGCGCGGGGCGCGCGCCGGGCCGTTCGGCATCGCCGAGCGACGCGAGGCTGATGCGGGCTGCGACGTCGCCGCCGTTGAGCTCGCGCACGGCGTGGATCACGTTACCGTAGCCTCCGCGCAAGGTGACCTCGAGCGGCTGTTCGTCGAAGAGCGCGACCGTTTGGGAGCGCCGGCCATCGACCGTCGCCGGCGCTTGCCGAGCATCGGCGGCGACGCTTTCGACCGCGATGCCGTTGTGCTCGGATACCCCCGCCACCGCGTGCAAAAAGCGCTCGACGGTTGCCGCGCGCCCGGCGCGCACGTGAACGCGGTCGAGTTGCGCGGAGAGGGCGGTGCGCTCGGCGGTGAGGGCCGGAATGCGACGCGCGAGGCTGAGACTGCGCTCGAGGTTGGTGCGCGCGCTATCGAGCTCGTTGTAGCGTGCGGCGATCGTCGTTTCGAGCGGTGCAAAGACCAGCCCGTACCCGCCGAGCACGATCAGTATGGCGGCGAAGAGGCTCGCGCGCGACAGATCGAAAGTCATGGCCGTTTCTCCCAGCCGATGGCGAAGTCGAGGATATGACCGCTGCGGCCCGTCGCCGCGATCGAGATGAGGTGGGCCGTGCCGCCCGCGTCGAGGCTTTGGATACGGCGCAGCAGCGTGCCGATCTCGGCGACGCGGGTCGAGCGGCCGCCGATCGTCCACGCTCCGGCCGGCGTCGAGCCCAGCGCGGTGAGCCACGTTTGCGGCGGCAAGTCGTTACCGATGCGTGCGATCGTGTTGGTTGCGGCCAGTGCTTCGCGCCGCGCCGCCGCGATGCCGGCACTGAGGGCGCGCAAGCGGGTCACCTCGGCCGTCAGCCGCTGGGCGCGCCGGTCGTCGGCGCCGGCGGCGTGCACGCGGACGTGCAAAACCGCCAGCTCGGCGTCGAGTGCGGCAACGCGCTGCGTTTGGACCCACCAGGCGGCGGTGACGGCGAACAGCGCCGCGCCGATCGCCGCCAGCGGCACGCGCAGGCGGCCGGTCGCGAGCGCGGTGGGCGTTGCTCCGAGCAGCCGCTCGTAGCGCGACTGATGATAGTTGAAGCGGATCACGACGCGATGCTCCAGAGGCTCAGTCCATAGGCGACGGACCAGTCGGCGGCGGCGGCGCGCAGCACGTCGGGCGGCAGCGTATCCGAAACCTCGGGCGGCAGCGTCGCCGCGTGCACGGCCTGACCGGTCGCACGTTCGAGCGCCGCGTCGAAGCCGGGAACGCGGCTCCCATTTCCGCACAAAACGATGCGGCGAACATCGGTATAGCCGGCGGCGCGCGCGTCGGCGAGCGCTTCGCCGAGCGCTCCGGTCAACGCGTCGCGCTCGGCGTCGCCGGCGCCGCCGAACCCAACGCGGCGCTTGCGTTCTTCCGCCGCCGCCGCTTCGACGCCGAGCGACTGGGCGATCGCGCTGGTCAAATGCTCGCCGCCGATCGGAATGCGCGCCACGTAGGGGATCGTTCCGCCGAACAGCGTGAGCCGCGTTGCATCCTCGCCCACATCGATGACGCCGTCGGCATCCGGATGGGCGCGGCGTAAGGCGAAGGCCGTGTCGTCGACGGCTAACGGCCGTAACCGCGCGCACTTGGCCGCGCCGAGCGACGCCGCCAGCGCTGAGCGGCGCACGATGCCGACGGCCCAGCGCTGCCGGGTACTCGTGCGAACGAGCGAGACGGCCGCTTCGGCGATCGGATAGTCGATGAAGCGCGCCGCTTCGAAGCGCGCCGCGCAGACGCGTTCCCAGGGTGACATGACGGGCAAGTCGGCGACGCACAGCAACGCATCCGGTGCGGACAAGCCCAGCACGCAACGCCGTTCGCGCGTCTGCAACTCAGCCAGCGCCGTGCACAACGCGCCGCCGGGATCGCCGGCATGATCGCGCGCCGCGACGGCGATCAGCTTCGGCGCCTCGCCGGCCGTGCGCTCCACGAGCGCAATGCGCACGCGCCGGTGCCCGATATCGATGCCGAGCGGCAACGTCGCCGGTCGCGCGCTCACGCGCGGTGTCCCAGCGGCGCGATGAGCGCGGCAAAAGTGCCGGCGGCGATGAACGGACCGAAGCGGATCGACGCGCCGCGCCCGGCGCGCTTGGTCGCGAGCAGCCAGCCGGCATAGACGCCACCGAAGATGAAGGCGAGCGCGATCGCGGTGAGGCCGCTCGAGCAGCCCAAGGCCATGCCCAGTCCCGCGCCGAGCTTCACGTCGCCCAGGCCCAGCCCGCGGCCGCCGCTGAGCACGTGCAGCAACAGCAGTGCGCCGCCGACGGCGGCGGTGCCGGCCAGACCGTCGGCAACCGAACCGCCGGTCGCGGCGAGCGCGAGCGAGACGAGCAGCAGCGCGATGGTCAGCGGATCGAAGATCGAACCGGTGCGCGCGTCGATCACGCCGGCGACCGCCGCCGCGGCGCCCGCACCGACCGCGGGTGCGTGCGCGCCGCCGAGCGCGGCGAGGCCGGCGCCCGCGCCGGCGAGCACGGGCAGCAGCGGCGGCAACGCGCCGATCCTCACACCGCGGCGCCGGGCGGTGACGGCGGCGAGCATCCAATACAGCACGGTGGCCGCTGCTGCGCCGGTCGCGGCAACTGCGGCGTTCACGGCAGCGCTCCCAGCAGCGCGCGCGCCGGGGCGAAGTTGTGGTCGTCGGCGAGGGCCCGGCGGGCGAACCGCGCCGCGGCGGAGCGATCGCGCCGATGCATGGCCATGCGTGCGGCGAAGTGCTCGTAGCGAGCGTCGTGTGCGAGCGTCCCGGCTCGGTCGAAGTCCAATTCGGCAGCGCGCCAGGCGCGCAGTTGCAGTTCGGCAAAGGCGCGGTCGGCGAACAAGCCCGGCGCGGCGCCACCGGCCGCGAGCGCACGCGACGCGATGGCGACCGCGGCCCGCGCATCGGCCGCATCGTGCTTGAGCGCAAGCTGAAACGCGAGCCGGTCGGCGGCGACGCTCGAGCGTGGATCGAGCCGGACCGCGCGCTGGTAGAGGCGCAACGCGCTCGCGACGTCGCCGGCGCGCAGGGCATCGTCCGCGCGCGTCACGACCGCGGCTGCGAGCTGACCGTGGAAGAGTACAAAGGCCGTCGAGAGCGCCGCCGTTGCGATGAGCAGACGGCGCGACCGCGTCATGGCCGTCATACGAGCATTCCGTAATAGGCGCCGAGTGCGAGCATCAACGAGCCTGAGACGACGGCCGGGGCCGGGCTTGCGTTCCAGGCGCGAAAGGCGCGCGTGCAGAGCGACCCGAGCGTTCCGGCAGCGAACAGCGGCGCGGCGTGGCCGAGCGCAAACGCCGCCAGCAGCGCGGCGCGTGAAAGTGGATTTCCATCGACGGCGGTCATGCCGAGGACGGCGGCTACGACCGGCGTGCAGCACGGAGAAACGACGAACGCCGATGCCGCGCCCAAGCTGAAGACGCCGCTCAAGCGGCGCGGCAATTCCGCCGGCTGCGCGCCGTGACCGTGAGCGCACACGGGCTCGCGCAACAGCGTGATCGTTCCGGCACAAGCCAGCGCCGCGGCGAGCACGATATAGAGCGCCCAGGCATGTCCGGCAACCTGGCCGAGCACGCCGCTGCCGAAACCGAGCGCCGCATATGCGGCCAGCATGCCGGCTACGAACACGGCAATCGTCAGCGTGCGGCGGCGTGCGCCGAGCAACGCGGCGATGGCCACGTAGCGCGGCGCGACGCATGGACCGAGGCTGGTAAGGAGGCCCGCCGCCGCCACGACCGGCAGGCGGCTCGCGTCGCCGCGCACGACGGCATCGATGCTGAGCGCGATCGGGTCGATCACTGCGCTTGCATCCCGGTGCCTGAGGTGTAGGTGATCGTCGTCGAGGTACACGCCGCGCCGCACATCGAGCCGTCGGTGGTGCCGGACTTCTGCAGCTTCGCCAGCGTCGAGCCGACGTGCGTGCCGGGGCAGGTGATCACGTAGGCCGGCGGCGCGCCGCCGCTCTGCGCCGTCACCTTGATGGTATAGAACTGCGTTTGATCTTGCGCCGCCGGGTCGCGCGGCGTGTTGTTGAGATACACCGTGCCGGCGGAGTTGGTGAAGTCGGCCGGGTCGGCGTTGAAGTTTGCTTGGCCGTTCGGTTCGTACGTCTGAAGATCGGCGTACACCAGCTCCAGCGCCGTCGCGATCGAGCGCAGGTTCGATTCGCACGCCGACGTCTGCGCTTGCGCTCGCGCGTTGACGAAATTCGGAATGAGTATGCCGGCGAGGATCGCGATGATCGCCACGACGATCATCAACTCAATGAGCGTAAAGCCCCGTTCTCCAGCGCGTTCCACAAACGGAGTAGTTCCCGGACGAGAATTCATTATGCGACCTTCTGCGAAAGTTTGCCGAGGGCGCGGGCGAGGAGTTTTGAGACTTGGCTTTGCGAGAGGCCGAGGCGGTGCGCGACCTCGGCTTGCGAGAGACCGCTGCCGTAGGTGCCGAGAACGATGACCCGCTCGCGCTCGTTGAGTGTTTCGACCGCCATGCTGAGCGTCAAGCGCTCGTCGAGTGAGACGCCGCGCGGCGGCGCCGCCATCGCATCGAACCGGCTGCCGGAAACGATGCCGTCGTCATCGGAGCGCGGACGCCGTAAGGCTTGGAGTTGCGCGATGGCGTCGAGCCCGACGCCGAGGGCCTGCGCGAGTTGCGCCGGCGTCGGCTCGGCGTGTTGCCGGGCGGCCAGCGTTTCCCACGCGCGCACGTACTGCCGGTCGAGCGCGCGTAACCAGCGCGGCACGCGCACGGCATGTTCGCAATCGCGCACGCAGTGCATCAGCTCGCCGACCATGACGATCCAGGCGTAGGCCTCGAACGGCGTCGTGCGCTCGGCGCGGTACGCGTCGGTCGCTTTGACCAGACCGATCGCTGCGACTTGTTCCAAATCGGCGGCGTCGCTCTCGGGGCGGCGAAACTTGCGGGCGCCGCGTTTGCAGAGATACATGTGCGCGGCGATGACCGCGTCGCGATTGCTGCGCGAGCGCTCCCCGAGATACCGTGTGATGGCCGTTTGGCGCTCGTTCATTGTGACACACTGCCGATCAGCGAGTAGAACGATTAAGTAGTAGCATTATCGTACGCACAAGAAAGGCCCGGCAGTGGTCAGACCGCCGAGCCCCAGCCACCGGAAAGTGAGTTCCAGTGACCATCTCAGCTTACCACGGCTCCGGCCGTTCCACGAAGAAGTGGGCGACCGTTTCAACCACTAGCCTCATGCGCCAGGCCGGCGAACGCGCCGACTGGGACGTCGCGAAGGCAGTCTCGCTCCTCCGGAGCTGGTCCTACGATCACCCGAACGCCAAGTCGGCCATTGCGATTATCATGCGCAAGGCTGCGGGCGCTGCGAAGTTCGCGATCGACGAGAAGAAATTCGGGACCGTCGTCGGGGTTGCGGCATGACCGCGGCTGCCGCAAAAGCTCGCGGGCTCGCGACAGCTGTCAAAGCGCCGCTCGGATGGCGTGCGACCTGCCCAACGTGCCGTTGGTCGTCGAAGATCGGCGAATCCGCCTATAAGGGCGAGGCGTCGAGCCTGGCCCGCCAGCACAATGGCGCGTGCCATACGGGCTCGCGTCGCCGCCTCGAAAATCTGATCAATTACAAACCCAGCACAGAGTGCATTGCCGCGACGATCTCATGGCCCGGTGGAGCACATCACCTGATAATCGCGGGCAACCGTTTGTTGGCCTGTGCGAATGGATCGCGAGCGTGACCGCGCTCGCGATCCCTGAGCCGGCGTCGCTCCCGAGCCTCGCTTCGATCGCGGAGCGTGCGCACGATTACGCTGAAGCTTCGAGGGCGGCAAGCACGCGGCGGGCCTACGCGATCGACATGGCCGATTTTGGGGCCTTCGCTGGCTCCTACGGGGCGGAAACTGTCCCCGCGTCATGGCAGCTCATCGCGGCGTACGCGACGCACATGGCGGACCGAGGGCTGTCGATCGCGACGATCCGCCGACGCATGGTCGCGATCTCCCAGGCACACAAAACCGCTGGCCATGATTCCCCGACGGCAAAGAAGTCCGTTCGGGACGTCATCGCTGGAATCGCTCGCGTCAAGGGCGTGCCGCCGCGGCGCAAGGACGCGCTGAGCGCGAACCTGCTCCGAGACGCCGTCTTGGCGCTCTCGGATGGCGACCTGAAGGCGAAGCGGGACCGCGCGATAGTCCTCCTCGGGTTCGCGATCGCGGCGCGCCGATCGGAACTCGCGGCGCTCGACGTCGCGGATCTGCGCTTTGATAGCCGCGGTCTTGTCGTGACGATTCGGAAGTCGAAGACGGACCAGGAGGGCGTCGGCGCCGAGATCGGCGTGCCGTTCATCGCCAACGAGGGCCTTTGCGGTGCGCGTGCGGTGCGCGCGTGGCTCGACGCGGCCGACATCACTGCGGGGGCCGTGTTCCGCACATTCAGCAAGAGACGCGTGCTGCAAGCCAATCGTATCGACGGCGCCGATGTAGCGCGGCTCGTCAAACGCGTAACCGGCCTCGCCGGGATCTCGGGCGACTTCGCTGGCCACAGTCTACGCGCAGGCTTCGTTACATCGGCAGCCGCGAGCCCCGGCGTCAGCGAGGTCGATATCATGCGCGTGAGCCGCCATCGTAGCGTGGCCATTTTACGCGGCTACGTTCGCCGCGCGACCGTTTTCGAAAAGGCACCCCTCACCTCAATCTTCGGCGCCTCCTAAGGAGCTATGCAAATGAATAAGATCGAAAAGAACGACCCGCGGCCGATCACACGGCCGTTACTGACCCAGTTCGAGAAGCGCGCCGCCTGGGTGGCAGCTGAGGTCAAGGCCGATGCAGATCAGCTGGGCTGCCGCCACCGCAACATCGAGCGCGGGGTCAGCAGCTTCTGCGGTCAATGCGGCGCGTTGGTGTCGCTGCCTAACGCGCTCTGGGGCATGGTGCCGACGTTCGGCATGGCCTTCACCTTCCAAGCAGATCCTCGCCGGCAACGCGATCGCTGAAGCGCAGCGTCGCAGCGCACTGGCGCATTCCCGACTTCGCATAACAGCGGGGCCCTCCGACCGAACCCTAGCCATCAGAAAGGCAAATTTCCAATGACTACTGCTTCACATACCCCCATGAAATCGACGACGAGTCCAAGCCGATCGACCGCGGTGCCCTGGATGCGGCGTTGAACCTAGCCTTCATGAACCTGCGGTACGCAGGTGACAAGCGTGCAATCGGCGCGTACAACCTGAACATGAGCGCGGAAGCGGCGCTCCACGATCTCCTCGGGCACCGCGCCCCCGACGTGCGGGATCACGTCTTGGAGCACTATGGATTCGAGCTCGGCGTCGACGTCGCTCGGATCATCGTCGAGTCGCCGCTGACGGACTGCAGCATCGAGATCGCCGCGATCGTCGACCAAGCGATCGAAAACGCGCGGCACGCACTTGGTTACGAGGCCGCCTAGACGCCCAAATAAAGCCCTAGGCCGCGCGGAACGCCGTCTGGGCATATTAGAACGCGGATATACCAGCGATACGTGTCAAGATGGTGACGCACTCTTGTGGTCTAGAAAGCATGGCTTCGCGGTGGTGCATTATATGCAACAATAAGCGAGTTAAGTGGCAATGCGATTCGTAGAAAATGTTGTCCGCGCGCCGCTCTATCGCGAGGACCCGGTACGCGAGGCGCAAAGGTGGGCGGGAACGTTTTAGGGGCTATCGTTCGGATACGGTAGGGACATCCGGATCACCACTCGCTCGACGGGTGCCGACCTCGCCGTCGATCATCTGACGCTTCAGACTGCCGTCGGAGAACAGACAAATGGGCGAGCTCAGGGACTGAAAGTTACCGCAGCGTCAACCAGTCCGCTACTAACTGCATAGTTCGCCTGTGAAAGGTTAATTTGAACAAATTGAACCCCTGCAGGAACGACTCTGTTATTTTCAAGCCAAAGCACCAATGCGTCGAAGGCCGCGCCTCGCAACGGGATCCCAACCTTTTTTCCGCTGAGGTCAGCGGCAGCATGAACCGATGTAGAGTTCACGATTAGAGAATAGGTACGACCGTCAGAAGCGCCAAAATTGGCAAGCGTCCAAGTATTGCGTGAGTTCACGACGGGAGTCGAGCTGTTCGGTTGCGTGCCGGCCGCAGACGGATTCGCGGATGTCTGAGGCAGCTTAAAAACATATTGACCCGCATTCGCCGGATAACTCGGCGAACTGGCACTCGAGAGGGTTTGGGATTTAGGAGCTTCGGCAACTGCCGGATTACTGGGCAAACTTGCACTTGAAAGGGTTTGAGAGTGAGGCGGTGAGGGTTTGCGCGGCTTGCACCTGACGGCGCCTCGGTTATTGTACGACCAGCGGCGTTTGGGCAAGCTTTAGAGAGAACACCATCGTCCGCAGACGCGACCGCCGGCTTAGCGCCACACGGCCAGCGCGTAAACTTCACGTAGCTGTTCGATGCAAGCCACTTGGCGGCTTCCTGGTCGAGCAGTTGCGCCGTCTTGTCAAGACACGCCGGCGGTGCGCCACCGTATTTGCCTACTGCGATGTGAGCTCGAATGTTCGCGGCTTCCCAGCGCGCACCGCAGGCATTTACAATGGCCGAATCCGTGCCGCCGAGGCACTGAAAAGACTGCGCCGACTGTGCTCCCTGCGGCATACTGGTGATGAGTAGCGCTGAATAGCCCATAACGAGCATCGCACGGCGAGCCCACAGCCACATCGCCACCAGCGAAACGTACATTTCTTAAGCACCACATTCAAGACGGAATTCCCCAAACAACTGAACGATTCGACTCCGGATTGTCCCTTTCCGCGTCGCTCGTCACGGCGCGGGGCTTCGTGCAGAGACATTTTCGATCGGTGAGCCGGCGTCGCTGGCCCTGCTGGAACGAACGCGGAGCGGGATGATTGTTTCGTATCTACCGCGGGACGTTTGCCGACGGCAGCGTACACGAAGTGAGGCTCGTCCTCGACCGCGATAAGATCGGCGGTTTTCAGGTAGCACCCCTAGTGCGCCCTTTAGCCGGGATTCCCCATATGGCTGGGCAATTCGCCGCCCGGTTACCTCCCTCCGGCTAAATTCGCACGGGGTGGGCCTTCCGGCGACGGCGTTCGTGGCTTCTGGACCGACGCTTCGGCAATACGCGACCGAAATGCCCGAGAATCTGCTCATTTGGGCACAATTCTCCCGCGGTGGTTCCTCGATCGAATCACCGAAGCGTGTTTCACGTCGGTGCGGGAGCCGACCGCAGGCGTAGCGCTGCGATCCGTTGCAGAAGTTCGGCGAATACGGCGCGCGGAATTGCCACCTCCGCCATTTGGAACGTGACGTAGCGCCCGTGGCTGACGACCTTCGCGCCGATCTTGATCAGCTTCTCGCGCAAACTCGTGAGTGTCCAGTCCGCGATAACGGCCGGCGTCACGAGCGATCGTAGGAAGTTTCCGAGGTTGTAGGCCAGTGCATGAAGCTGAAGCCGGACAGCATTTGCGGCGAACGTGCGGCACGATAGCCGCGTCCATTTGATCGCACCTTTGCCCTCCTTGATGTGCTGCTCTGCGGTTCCGCGCTGATTGTAGAACGCAACGACGTTCTTTGGGCGTCGCGTCAGGTTCGTCACGATGAAGCCGACCCGCGGAAAGAGTTCGCCCGGATGCCACTCGACCTTGGCGACGACACGGCGCGCTATGCTCCAGCTCCCGGCTTGATAGCGGAACGTCGAGTACAGGCGCTGGACGTAGTGCGGCGGCCGACCCACGGGTCGGCGAAGCAAATGAGCGATCTCGTTTTGCAATATCTGGTTGGCCGGCAAGCGGATCGCGTATTCGATTCCCTCCGACTCCAGGTACTCGTACATGCTTGGCATCGCAAAGGCCGCGTCGCCACGGAAGCAAATCCGGGAAGTCTTCCCCTTGTAGCGAGCGACGACGGGCTTGAGGACCGCCTCCCAGTTATCGGCACTGTGAACGTTGCCCGCCCGAAGCGCGCATCGTTCGAGGTCGCCGAATTGGTTGAACACGAAGAGCGGATGGTAACAGGTACAGCCGAAATGGCCGTTCCAGACGCTTTGCTCTTGCTCGCCATGGGTCGGACTCACGCTCGAGTCCATATCCAGCACGATCTCGCTATCCGGTTCGTCGCGTCGTGCACGATCGATCCAGTTTCCGGACAGGTGTGCGAGAGCGGAGAGATTCGCCGATGCGGCGAGCCATTGTGTTTCAAAGCGGCCCATCTGACTTGGTGAAGCCGCACGCCCTTTGGCCGCCTTGCCGCCGACGACCCAACGCATCGCTGGATCGTGGCGCAACCGGTCGGCATCGTTCACGTCCTCGTAACCGGCGAGCCGGCCGAAAACCGACTGCCGCAACATGCCGACCAAGGCATGACGGCCATTCTTCCCAGTACGTCCGTCGGCAAGTAGTTCGCCGGCAAGATCGCTCAAGCCGAGTACATCATCGAGTTCGCGATAGGCGAGCAGACCTGCATCGGAGGTGACGACGGATCCACGAAACTGAACCATAACGCGACGGTCAAAATCGAGGTGCAGAACATCGTTCTTCGCTTCACCCGTCGGGTTCGTCGCTTTTGGCCCGTCAAGATCGTCGCTCATACGCTAATTATAAGGCAAATCGCGTCGAAGTGCTCAACCAAACTGCAAAGTCATCCGGGGAATGCGGGTAGAACACCTTGGAAAAGGCCACGGCCCGTCTCAGCAGCAGAGGCGGGCCGTTTTGCATGCAGGCAGCTAGCCGAGTTGCTCGATTGCGAGCACTCTTTTTCTCTCGATCAGCAGGCCGTCGACGCCATTCCGGGGATTCGGCCATTGGACGCGAAGTTTGTGCGCGTCAAAGCCGGAAACCCGTCCGACGAGGACTCGCCCATCGTCGGTCACGATTCTCGATAATTGGTTTAGCATTTTTATCACCTCCTTCCAAGTTACAGCTTAACGTGGCCGGCAAGAAGGCGCCTGACGAAATCGTCAAAGATCGTGCGGGGGTTAGGTGTGCTCGGTCGTCCGGAGCACACCTAGCCTTTCGACTTCAGCATCGCGGCTAGGATCCAGGCGACACCCGCGATGGTGACGACAACGATCTCGTTCCGCACCGTGCCCGCTACAAGCGCAGCCGCACGATGTCGGCGTGCGCCTCGCGTGCCAGGGCGCGGATGACCACGGACGCACGCGCCCGGCCGCGTTCCCGATCCTGTGGCGTGAGTTGACGCGCTTTCGGGCGGGCCAACCCCGAAAGGTCCCGGCTTTCATCGCTTGGTTTGCCCCTTTTGAGTCACCCGGACCAGGAGGTAGGTCACCTCGTCAAGCGCGATTGATCGCCGGTGTCCCCTCGGCGATCGCATCCGCCCGTCGTCTTCGTAGTACCGAAGCAACCAGGCCAGCACAAAGGCGCGATCGTCATCCCCCAGCCGCTTGAGGGCCTCGGTGACCTTCTTTGTGCCGGCCGCGTCCATCGAACATGCGTTCGATATAGGGAGGGGTCGGGGCCTGGGTAAGCTCGGTGTCTTGCCCGCCTTTACGGTGGTCGATAATGGAAGCTTATCGGCGCCAGCGTCAGTCGACGGACTTTGAAAAGTAGCACCCGACAGGCGCCCCCACGACCATTGCTTTTATGGTAGCAATTTGCTACCATAGGGAGGACTTGAAGCCGACCTACCCTTTTGAGCAAGTCCGGAGCTTGGCCGCAGACCCAAGCGCCCGACGAACCATGCGATCTGCGCAAGAGGGCTGCCTATCCTTACGATTGGACCCGGGGACGATCTGGGATGTTCTCGCCGAAGCCGGGTCAGCAAATTGCAACTTCATCAAGACCATCAGATCGGACAAAGTTCGTGGCGAGATGCTTGACGTTTACGATGGATTCTTCGAAGGCATACAAATCTACATAAAAATCAAAGTCATCTCAAATCACGCGTCACCCTCTGGCTCCTCAATTCTGGCCGTACTCTCCTTTAAGCGAAACGAATTTTATGACTGAACAATGCATTAGTTGTCAAGCCGGAACGGCCACTGAGCAGATTGAGGATCGAACCGTGGTCGTCGATGGTGGCCATGCCTACCAAATCTTGGCCGATCATTTCATGCGTTGCGACAATTGTTCCGAAGAATATTATACGGATGAACAGTCGCGGGCCAACGCGCGCAAGATCTCCGATGCGCGCCGAATTGAAGAAGGGCTCTTGACTGGACAGCAAATCCAGCAGATCCGGCGCTCCCTTATGTTGTCTCAAGCAGAGCTCGAAGAAGCATTAGGTGTCGCGCAAAAGACGGTCATCCGCTGGGAGCTTGGTACCTCGGTGCAGAGCAAGGCTGCTGACGACGTTCTGCGACTCATTGCGTTCGACGCGGACAATCTTCGGTTATTAGTTCGTGTACGAAAAGCCGCAATGGCCCCCCTTGTTGACAACAAACTGTTGCCTCAAGACGACAAGAACGTTGGATATCTAAAGGAGGCTGTTTATGCAGGCTTGGAACGCGCAAACGTTCACGCTTCTATCGTGCAACAAGTAACAGCCAGCGTCGTGGAGGCAATCTTGGAGTCTCGAAAGGAGCACATCGTGAACTCCGCTCCGCGCATTCTCGGTGCGAGCGCATGAGTGCGTACGGAACGGGCCCCGCGAAACCTATCCGGCTCACCGAACGCAACGGCGCGCCTCGCCACGAAGATGCTAAAATGGCGGCAATTGTAGAGGCCGCTGTCGAGCGTGTCGTCGGTCGCTTGGAAGAGCGCCATCGAGAAGAGATGCGCGCTGTTCGCAGTGTTGCCGAAAAGGTCGAACAGGGTTTTTCCGCAATGGCGAAGACATTTGAGGCGTTCACCATTGGAGATAAATCGGTCGCCGTAGCAGCAGTCATTGATGGTGAATCCAAAGAGCTTCCGAATATGTCTCGCTACAAAGCTGATCCAGTTCTGATTTTTCGGCTTAAAGCGACCGATATTGCGAATGAACTTGGAATTCCGTATGGCATGGTCAATTATCTTTTAAACAAAAACGGCCTTGATTGGGCAAATAAGAAGACGGAGTGCTGGAACAGCGATTTCTTTAGGATGACGAAGCGACGTCTTTGGCATCCAGGAATCGTCAACGAACTACGCTCGGTTATTTTGGATTCTAACCATCATGAACGGATAGGCGCGTCCAAGGCTTGCCTAAAGCGATTAGACGAGGCTGCGGCCATTCTCAGATCGTCTACTTCAAGCATTGCCGATGATCATTAACTCCGTCCTTGAAAAGGCTCTATTCGCGAGCGCGCAAACTATGCGCCTAAGCTAGCTCTGCTCGGGCCACTTCGCATTCACGATCGCGAAGTATGCAGCCGCGTAAGCCTCGCCATATTCTTTACCGCGGTTAGCGTCAATCACGCCCTCGCGCTTTGTATTCGCGCAGATGGCCGCTACGATCATCGAACGAGCAGCCTCCGCTGCAAGTCCCGCTGTTAATTTCTCACCGAGTGTAGGCATATCTCAAGCCCCTCCAACTGGCTATTTCCGCTGCTTCCCTCGCCCAGAGGGTGCGGCCTCCGAGCACGTTGCTGGGTACGAATGCGACCTCACGTTCGGGCGGCTCTACACCACAGGGGCACGAAGCATTCGGGTGCGATTTCGGGAGGTCGTACGCATGCAGATCCGAGTCCTGTTCGTGTCGGTTCTACTGGCAGCCGCAGTTGGCGGGACGCCGGCATTCGCAGCAGCCGAGACATCGGCTCTCTCAATCGTCGCGGTACCGGCGATGTTCGACACCGAGACCGCAGCGCAGGTTCACTGCCCACGCGACGTCGTGGTCTGGCTGAACATTCCAACGCATATCTACCACGAGAAGGGCATGCGCTGGTACGGCCGCACGAAGAACGGCGCATACGTGTGCAAGAAAGAGGCTAACGCGGCCGGCGATCGCGATACGCGGAACGGGCAATGATGAATCGAGGAAATTCCTGATGCCCTTGGATCCATTTTATTCGAAATTAGCCGAAGCGTTGCCGTCGCTGATCCAGTGGACCGCGATAACTGGGATTTTAATTGGCTATCGAGATACGGTAGTAAAGAAAATCGGGGATCTAACGAGCTTCGAGTTTCCTGGGGGCGTGAAAGCAACTAGCTCGTCTGCGCAGACCACAACAGCGATTCCTAGCCCATTGCCGGGGTTGGGAGAACTGCCGTCGGCAGCGGCAGCAGAGGAGGACGAGAACCGCGATTCGTCGGCTCAGCCGCCGGTCCCAGCCGCGAATCAGGCCGATGCTGACGGAACGATTCATATGGAGCCGGACGATCTGGCATTGGGAATGGCAATAGTTGCGAGATTGACCATCGGTTGGCGCTTCGAACGAATATATCGTATAATCTTCCCCCAACAGCTCCAACTGCTGCTGCAGAAACGCGATGGCTCGCCGTTCAATGATCCGTTCGCTATCGAGTTCTATAATCGAATGGACGCTGGTCGGAAGAAGTTTTCGACCTATCAACAGTTTATGGCGTTTCTACAAAACCAGGGTCTGATCCACGCATACGTTACCGGCGAGCAAAATACGTATGTCGTCCTCCCGCTAGGTCAACAATTTCTTGACCATATTCAGCGAATCACAAATGATTCTATTTTTCCCGGCATTGGTGATGATCCGGCGTTTATGGAAAAAGTACGATCGTTTGAAGCAAAATATCCGGCGCCACCTAGTCAACCCCCGCTCTGATTCGAGCAAACGACCAGCACGTTAATCTTCCATTATTGGGCGCGCTATGTTAGAATCGCGAGAATATCGGCCGCGCTCAGTGAGGTCAGCAGTTGGCGCATGCAGTTCACGTGGTCGTCGACGGGGTTGCTCGCGTCGTCTCCAATTCTCCCGACGTTGATTGGTGGGGACGAGCTGCTACCGTTGCTTCCGCCGTCGTCGCGCTATTCACGGGCTGGTTAGCTTTTTCGACGCGCAATTTGGCCAGCGAGACGGCTGACTCCATGCGCTTGGCTGACCGACATCATCAGGAAAGCCTTGCGCCCCTTATCGTCGCACGGGACCTGGGGGTTACTCCCGGATCGTCGCGGCACAACATTGACGGTGGATCAGATTGGGCCCAGCAGATCCTAGTTACGGGACGAATCAAGAATATCGGCAACGGGCCTGCCCTTCAAATCTTTGCCGAATTGAGCTTTGCAGGTTGTGCGCCCGAAGAACCAGTGCGATTCAACGCGCTAGCGCCCGATGAAGATCTCGGGCTGAACAACTCCGACTTCAATGTGCTGCTACCGCCCGGATCGGAGCTGCCACTTAGGGCAGAAGAGCTTTTACCTGGTAGAGAGGCAAAACCATGGACATTTACAGTGTCCTATGAGACACCGTTTGGCATGGTCCGCAGGTCGAAATACGAGCACGTTCCGTATGCACAGGAAAGCCACGAAGTGCTCGAAGCGGTGCCCATCAGCATCGACCCGAGTCGGAGACCCGGCGTTAGCCGATCGTGGTGAAGGCTTTTTCGCGGGCGATAATCTTGCTGAGCCGCTGGTAAGTTCCAGTTATCGGACACGCTTCCGCGAGCGAAGGTTAGCTGGGCGTCGCCGTTATCGACCAGCCGGCGTCAGCAAGATCCCGAGCCTGTTGCTCGTCTAGGACATCCCCTATGGCGTAGAACGTGCCGCCGTGCAAGATGCGCGTCCCCAGCCGACCGCCGCTGAGCCGATAGCGCACGGGCGCCGGCGACAACGGCGCGACGATCGTCTCCGCGGTACGGAGTTGCGTTAACGCGGCGTCGAATCGCTGCAGCGCGTTGTATGCGTCGAACCGCATTGCAACGTCGAGCATCATCTCAGCCGCAGCCAAAGCATCCTGTCGAAGTTCCAAGAGGAGCTGCCAGCGGCGGCTCGCCTTGTCGTCGACAAACGCAGCTCGGGCTTCGCTGACGAGCCGCTGCAGATCCCGGACCCGTTCCTCACGCCAAGCCACCTCGGACATGATCTAACCCTCTCATACGAACCAATTCGGTCGACGCAGGTCGTCGGCCCTGAAGGCGTTACTAAGGCGGATGCGAGCCGCCGGAGTGGCTCAGCATCCGCCCCGCAATCACACCGTATGCGCGCTCTAGGTCGCGGGGTGCGAAGCTGTCACGCGCAGCGCGGCGGCCTACGCTACGGCGCCCAGTGCGCGCTTGATCGAACGCTCGGAATGCGCCAGGAAAGCTGTCAGCAGCGATTCGAGATTCACCGCGAAGCGATGCTCCTCGGGAATATTCCAGGCATGTGGCAACGTCAGGTCACACTTCGGAAATTCGAAGTCTTGGGGGATCTGAAGCCCGGCCTTGGCCGCGCGTGACAGATTCACTTTGGCGGTTTCGTACCTCGCGAGCAGCGTGCCGATTTTGGGGGTAAAGTTCGGGCTGAGAGATCCCATCGCGGAATGCGCAGCGATGGCTACGGCGTCGACGTCGGCGTAACTGGTCATCGTGCGGCCTCCATCGCCGAGACACTCACCGGTGTCTCGACTTCCACGGATTCGATCGACGCGATCGTCAACATAAGTCGACGACCATCTTGTACGTTGAAGAATTGCGCGACGGGACCACTGCCTAGCATCGCCTGCTGGCAGCGTTCGCCATCGGCCTTACTGATTCGGTATTTCGCCCCGGAATTTGTTATGATGACTGCGTTCATGCGGATCTACCTTCGTAGCGGGAGAAAGAGAAAAACGCCCTCTACAGGCGTTGGTGAAGTGGCTCGGGCTTTTGCTATTGCGGCATCAGTCCCCATCGGCGAAGACCAACCCAAGCCGGTTCCCCAGTTTCTTGAGTCCGACAAGCGCGTCTTGAAGATACTGCGCTCGCTGGTATTCCGCCACGATCGAGGCTTCTTTGGTTGAGTCCGAATTGATATACGCGTTTGCCGCCTCATGTTGGCGGGCATGCTGAGATCGCTTCGATGCAGCTGCGATTTCTTCGCGAACCGCACCGATAGCGTTCACGATCGTTGCCGGCGTCATCGGCGTAGCTGGGTCGGTCATGTGGTGCCTCCAAGTGAAAAGCGCGACTACAGGGCGCCTGTTCAGCGCGGTCCTGGATAGGTGTAAATTTCGATACCGTTTCCCGCTGCCGCGGCAGTCGGAGCACCCGACGCAACGCATGTAAGACCCAGTGGATAGGATCGACCGCCGCCGGGATATAGGAATCCCGCCCCAGCCGCGAGCGGCGGAATCGTCGCAACGATCGGCCCAGATGCCACGCCGGACGCGTTTGCGTAGCAGTTCACCGTCACGGATTGTGCGGAGGTCGAGTTGTTGACATAGCCCAAGAGAATGCCGGCGCTCGGGGTGCCATTGCCGGCCGGTCCATTACTGCAAACGAACGTTGCAGCCGTATTGATGAGACAAGGCTGCACGCCTTGCAACACCGCTTGCGCCGATACGGGCGCGTTAAAACATGCCGCGAGCATGATCGCGGCTGCTACGGCGACGAGAGTGGTCTTCATGTAATTCTTTCTAGTGGTTTCGCGCGATGGCGAATGAGGGGGCCGTGGTCGCAACCACAGTGCGACGCGTGCCTAAGCACTTACGTCAAGCCGATTTTAACCGTGCGCTCCCACGGCTGCGGGGCCGAAGCCGGCCATGGGTGCGACGTTCGGCGAAGAAAATAGCGCGCCGGACGTTCTCGCCTTGGCTTTCGCCGCAGTAATCGCGGCAGTCACCCCTCGCTGCGCCGCGGCGTGCGTTGCATGCGGGTCAGTCGATCCGCGCGCATCGACGCTGATCGTCAGGTACGTTTTTCCCATCGGCGTGGTGCTGAGCCCAGGGTGCGGGTTCGTCTTAGAATGACTGTGCGACAGCGCCCGGGCAATGTTCGCCGGGATGCCGGCAGAGCCGAACTCCTGTTGGTACTTCATCCACGCGGCGGTGCGCGCGTCGTGCGATGGAAGCTCGTTTATTTGCGTCGTGACGTTGCGCAGGCGACCCTCAGACACGATCTCCGCGAGGTCGCCGACGTTGAGCGTTGCGATGTCAGCGATGACGCGCGCCGCCGTGGTGAGCGGACCGATCGCTAGGGCCGCGACCTTACCGATTTCGTTAATGCCGCCCACGAAGTTGCCGACGTCCTGGCCGATCGCGATGAAGTCTTGCCGATGCGCTACGAGGTAGGTCTCGACGCCCTGCACAGTGTTGGTGATGTCGGCGGCCCATTCCGTCTCGAGTTGCTTGTGAGCATGGAGCCAAACCTGCGCACCGTGAAAGCTATCACCGAGGTCCCTGAGCCCCTTTGTGACGCCGGGTATTGCGACCGATCCGATCTCTGTCATCAGCGATTGGAAGTCGTTCGCCGCACGCTTCTCCTGGAAGTCGAACGTGCCGGAGATTGTTTGGACCTGATTCTTCAGACCAAATTTGCTATTCTGGTCTTTGATCGCCGCTACGATCTTGTGCAGCTGGTCGATAAGGACGGGATCTGAGAACATGTCGGCAAGCTTGCCGCCCTGTTTGCCGAACGCGCCCTCGAAGACTCGCTGCGCTTCAACCGAACCGTGTTTGTTTTCGAACGCCGCGAGCTTGTCGAGGAAGCCGAACATGTCACCGCCCTTGTCGGTGAAGTATCGACTTTTGCCCTTAGCGTCGAGTACGTCGAGCATTTTCGGACCGAGCAGTCCGGCCTTGCCGGCCTGTGCGTGCTGCGTGAGTTGCAATGGTCCAAGCGCGTTTGCTGCAAGATTTTGCAGCGACGTGCCGCCGCGACCGCGCGTGCCGCCGAAACGGGACATCGCGACCATCATGGAAGCGGCATCTTCGTTCGAGACGTGCAAGTTCTTTAACGTCGGCAGGAAGTAGCTCATCTGCGTGACAGCTTGGCTGAGATTCGACGGCATGAGCTCGCCCATGCGTAGAATCGTGTCCATCATCGCCGGTGTGCCCTTGGGCGAATACTGCCGGAAGAGGTGGACGAGAGCCAGCGTGTTGTCGATGGTCTGCTCGGGGGAGAAGCCGCGCGTCGCTCCGAGAGCGACCTGCATCTTCGCCGTTTCCGGCAGCAGTTCGAGCATGTCCTTAAATGACATCGAACCGACGGTCATGCGTGCAATCTCGCGGAACATGGCGGCCGACTGATCGGCGGACATCCCCGTCTGATCGGCGACGTTGAAAACCTTCTGCCGCGCCTGATCCATCTGCGCACCGTTCGCGCCGGTGACGTTCTGCGCCGTCAGTAGCAGCGTTTGCAGCTTGCCGGCTTCATGAACCGCGTCGATTAGAGCGGCGCCTTCCGCAAGGTGCCCTAAGGACCCACCGGTTAGGTAGTTTGCGATGCTGCCGACGCGCGCCGCGATACCCACGGGTCCGGGGAGCATCCCCATGACCGAGCCCAAGCCGAATCCGCCGCCCGCGCCGCCGCCACCACCCGCGGCCCGCGGGATCGCGAACTGTGAACCGGAAGCACCCGTAACGGCTTGCACGCCCGCCGCAGCGCGAGCGGCAGACGCCGCCATTGCATCGTACGCCGCCGCAGCACGTGTTGCACGCGTGCCTGCACGCGACGTCGCCGTGTTCGACTTGCCGATCGCGGCCGACATGTCGACGACCGCATCGGTCGCACGAACCGCGCTGTCCGTCAGAACGTCGATTGCGGCGCAAACCGCTTCGACCGTCACCTGTAAGTCTTTGACGTCCGCCGATAGCTTTTTCGTCGCTACCGACAGGTCTTCCATGATCTTGACGCCGTTTGAGGAAAACTCGATCGCGCTCGAAACTATCCATGAAAACGCCATTGGCGGAACCTCTCAACAAGCGAGAAACGTGGTAAGATTTTCGGTATGCACAACCATAGACGCCGCGGGTCGCCGTTCGTCGGGCTCATCGTCTGCACAATCGCAACCGTAATGCTCGTCCAGGCGCTAATCGCCGCGATCGTCACCCTGGGAATCATCCTTGGCGTCGTCGGCGGGATCGTTCTTGCGATCCCCGTCCTGCGCGCCATGCTGTTTCAGACGATCGCCGCGCAGCGGCTAAGCAAAGCCGGCAGCGCGTTGATGCGCCGCCGCTAGGTATGGCGCGACAGCACCTGACTTCAGCTGAACCTCGTGCCGCCGAAGATCGATCCGGGCCCCTCGCGCTCGATAACCTTTTAATTATCGCACGTGCAGGGGCGCGGCGCCTCAGGAATTCGGTACCCAAAAGACCGACGCGGTCGGCGCGGCGGATTCGCCTTTGAGTCGAGCCAGCGCACCGGATGAGGTGTCGACGAAGTCATCGTGCTTGGCTGTCGGAAAGGCGACGTGTTCTTCGACCCACTCATCGATCCACGGCGCGCCCTCGGGAAGAAACACTTTGCCCGATTCGAACTCGGGCGTGACGGCTTCGGCACGCGTGAATTTCGAGGAATCGACTTTTACACCAATTATCGGAATGTTCGTCGAACGCCGAAGCTCTTGTACGATCGGGATGCCGCTTGCGGCGTCCTCCACGCAGAATCGCATGGTGTTCGCTATGTGGCGATGGCGCTCCCAGAACGCCATCGCCTTGGCCTTGAGGTCGGGGTATTCCAGACGTCCGGCCCACGCATCAACGATGTAGTAGTTCCGGCCGTCGGTCACCCAAGCAGCGAGCGCGCTACGATCGTTGCCTAGGCCCGTCTTCCAAGCGCCGTCGAGATAGATGACGCCGCGGCCATGCTTCGCGATCGGCCACGGAAGCTCGCCGTACCGTTGGGCAAACCATCCACGCTTGAAGAGATCGCCAGTTTCGGGCGCCGGCCGCTGCTGGTACAATGCAGCGAATCCACGGCTGCTGATCTCTCCGTCAGCGACGGACAGGGGACGAGGGCCACCCGGCCACAGAAGCTCGCCAATCTCGCGGTGTAGCGGATCATCCTCTTCGGCGAATGCACGGAGGTTGAGGACCGTCCACGACTTAGAGGCGCCGGAAGCTAGGATGCGCCCGGCGGTATCGTCTTCGTGCCAGCGCGTCATTGCGAGCAGCTTCTGTGCGCCGGCGCGCCGCCGCGTCGACACGACCTCCTGGTACCAGCTCCAGGTCGTGTCTCGGATGGTCGGGCTATCCGCTTCCGCACGGCCCTTGAACGGGTCGTCGATAGCGATGATGTTCGCGCCGAACCCCGTGAGCGAACCACCGACGCCGGCAGCCTTCACACCCCCGCCCGCGACGACGTACCACTCGTCTACCGCAGCAGCTCCGCCCGCAAGCTCCACGTCACCGAACGGATACCGCTCGTCCGCTACGATCGACCGAGCGGCCCGGCTATTTTTGCGCGCGACGTCGATTGTGTAGGAAACCGTCGCGACGAGGGCCTTGCCACCCGTCATGCCCAGGGCGTATGCCGGAAATCTCTGGCTAAAGTGATATGATTTCCCCGTCTGCGGAGGCATGAAAATCGCAAGGTTTTCGATCTCGCGACGGACTAACGCGTCCAAGTATTCGCAGATGATCTTCGCGTGCGGGAGGGTAGGATTGTACGTCGGATCGGTCCACGCGCAGAAGTCGAGCATCGAACGTCGAGCTAAGGCTTCGCGAGCCGCTTCCGCTAGGGCGGAACGGTCTACGGTGAACATGGTTAACCCTCGGCGGCGAGGCGCCTCAATTGCTCGATCGTGAGCTGGTCGAGCGATGCAGAAATCTTCGTCTCGCTCTTCATAGGGCCGCCATCGTGGCCAGCATGTTCGAGACGATCGATGCGGCCGTAATTTTCGCGGAAGCGGCGCTCAAGATGGAACCGGGCCCCTTCCGATCCCTTACCGCCCTTCAACACACGGTCGTGGAGCGCGATTTCGCCTCGCGCGCGTGCGCGCGTTATGGCTGCAGCGAAAAGAATTGGCGGATCACTCGATCTTTTCAAGGATCATCTTCGGGAAAAGAAGGCGTGCGCCGGCTGATGAGCGAGGCGATCGACGCGATCCGCATTCTGCCGACGGAGGGCCGCCCCGAGTGGCTGATGATGCTGCGTATTGACCGAATCGGCCGCGGCCAAAACATCATTGAGACGCAGCTGGTCGTCCATGAACTGCGCGAGCTTGGGGTAAAAATCTGGACTAGGGAAGAAGGCGAGATCAAGGCTGAAACCGCGATGGAACAAATGCTCGTTGCGATCAAGGCGACCGTGGCCGCCCAAGAAAATGCGGTCCGTCGTGACAAGGCCGCGAACGTCTACAAGCGCAAGCGTGCTGCTGGCCAAGCCGTTGGTAACAAGAGGCCGTTCGGACTAGAGATCGGCCCAGACGGCAAAGACCGCCCATTGAAGAGCCACGTTTCCACGATTCGGGAGGCATTCAAAATGCGAGCGGCCGGCGTCGGATACCACTCGATCGCGCAGAGACTCGCCGAGATAGCACCCCCGCATACGTTCAAGAATGGGCGGACCCAAACCGTTCGTTGGACGCAGGGCCGGGTTCTGCGGCTTTTGCAGAACCCAGCCTACTCAGGAACGGTCGTTGATGCGACGCTCTTTAGTCGTGTGCAGCGCGTCGGCGAACAGTTGGGCCAGGTACACAATGACCCGACCAAGCGCCATCCCTGGCCGCTGTCTGGGGCTATCCGTTGCTATTGTGGTCGCGCCATGATCGGTTTGATGAGCGGCGCGAAGGGTAGGCGCTTGCGGTACTACGGTTGTCGAGCGATCTGGGTACACGGGAAGACCCGGTCCGTGCGAGCTGACGAGTTGGAGACGCAATTCGTCACATTGCTCGAACGCCTGAAGGCCAGTCCCGCGCTAGCGGACCGCTGGCGAAAGCGTACCGTAGGCAACACGTCGCCACGGCTCATTGAGCGCGGAATCCGGGAGACTAAGGCGCGCATTGCGGACTGCGATCGACGTCGGGATCTTGTATGGGCGATGGCGGAATCCGGTAAGGTTCGGCAGGACGACGTGCAGCAGCGGCTGGACGTCATCGCGGACCGACGCGCCGAAGCGACGGCGAGTCTCACGCAGCTTGAGAGTGAGAGGGCCGTGGTCCAAGTAGTGGCCAAGCGCGACCGCGACGCTGAAGAAATCTTCAGGTCGGCGCCGGCGATTTTCGCGAAAGCGAGCATCGAGGCGAAGAAGAAGATTGCTCGCGCGGTCGCCGTGACACTGGGCGGCCTGCACCTAGCCGAGGACGGTAAAATTAAGCGAGGAACGCCCGAAGATCCGGAGCGACAGCGAAAACGATCCTCATCCGGCAAGTAAACCCGCATTCCCCGGATGACTTCGCAGTTTGGTTGAGCACTTCGACGCGATTTGCCTTATAATTGGCGTATGAGCGACGATCTCGACGGGCCAAAAGCGACGACCCGACGGGTGAAGCGCAGAACGGGGTTCTGCACCCGTCGTGTACCAAGAGTTGTCCCGCCCGCTGAACACTGAAAGGATGCCTAACGACATGGAAGCCCTTCAGATCGGAGGTCGCATGGTAATCGCCTTCTTGTTTTCACTTGCCGCAGCGATTACGAGCGAACCAACCTTAGCTTCTGCCGATCCGTCTCCGACGGGAACGCCCGTTAACCTTGTCAGCTATAATAGTCGTTGCCCTGAAACAGACGGCCTCGTTGACCGAGTAAACGCGGCGAATCGAGAAGAGCGATCGGAAGCGGCACGGAACCTTGGGATAAACGCCTCGCCAATGGACGTCTTGGTAGCACTGAGTGGTCTCTCATTGCGGACCTTCGAGTGCGGGCAACGGATGGGTGATGCCGAGTTGCAGGCGCGTTTGTGGAACCTTGCGGCTACTTACTCAAATATGGAAGCCGCAATGGCCGCTTCTTTCATCGGGCATAGTATGTATTCGACGGAACAGACGGTCTTGAAGCAGATGTGTGTCGACGCAGCCCGTACTGCCGTATCGCATTCCGCACTCGTTCGCAAAGCTAGTCGAAATGACGACACTCTTCGTCTGGCGGGGGTCATCGAAGCCCAGGCAATCGACCTTGTGCGGCGCGTTGCACCAGAGCGAGTGTACGATCTTGAAACTCTAGGCATTTAACCGTTGTCGCAGCCCGATTAGTGTACAGGCCACCTTGTGGTTTGATCAGAATGCTGAGTCATGCGCGTTAAAGCATTCCGCGATACTTGGCGCGCGACGGCATACACAGTTATCTGAGCTACCTTCGAGATCGCATGACGATTGCTCGCCGGTCCGAAGCCGTTGACGGAGTCGTACCAGAACTTCTTCGTGAAGGATGCGAGGTAAATATGTATTTTACTACTGGCGCCTATTGCGAGTAGAGCGGGATGAAGACGGAGTACACGATCAGCCCCACGATGAGGCCGAGCACGGCGATCAGCGCGGGTTCGATGACCGCGCCGAGCGTGGCGATCGCCGCCGCGACGTCGGATTCGAAGTAGTCGGCGGCCTTGGGCAGCATCACGTCGAGCATACCGGTCTCCTCACCCACGCTGGTCAAGGCCAGCAGCATCGGATCGAAGAGGCCGCTCGCGGCGAGCGGCGGCGTGAGCGCCTCGCCTTCACGCAGCGCGATCGCCACGTTGGCGAGCGCCGCCGTGTGCACGGGACTGCCGGTCACCGGCAGCACGACCTCGAGCGCCGCGCTGAGTTCGATGCCCGAGTGGACCAGCGTTCCGAGCATGCGCGCGAAGCGCGCGACGATCGTCTTGCGCAAGAGCGTCCCGACGACCGGCAGGCTGAGACGAAAGCGGTCGAAGGCGAAGCGGCCGGCGTGCGTGCGGCCGCCCGCGAGCGCGGCCACCGCGGCGGCCGCCGCGCACGCGAGTGCGATCGCGAGCGCGAGCGGCCGCGAAGCCACCTCGCCGAGACCCATCAGCACGCGCGTGGAGAGCGGCAGCGCGACGTGAAACGACGCGAAGAGCGTGGCGAACATCGGCACGACGCGCACGATCAGAAACGTCACGAGGGCCAGCGAGGCGAACAGCACGGTGGCGGGGTAGGCCAGCGCCGCGACGACGCTCTTGCGCAAAGCGTAGTCGCGTTCCAAAAAGGCGGCGATCCGCTCCAGCACGTCGTCGAGAATGCCGCCGCTTTCGCCGGCCGCGACCATCGCCACGATCAGCGGCGCGAACGCCCGCGGGCGGCGCGCAAACGCGGTGCTGAGCGGATCGCCGCGCTCGATGTCGGCCAGGACGTCGCGCAAGGCGGCGGCGAGCGCCGCGCTTTCACAGCGCTCGATCGCGACGTGCAGGCCGCGGCGCATCGGTACACCGGCCCGCACCAGGGTTGCGAACGAGCGGAAGAAGGCCACGCGCGCGCGGCCCGCTCCGGCCGGCAACCGCGGCCGGCGCAGGTCGCGGTTCCACACGCGGCTCGGCTCGACGGCGGTGACGAAGAGGGCGCGGCGGCGCAAGCCGGCCACGGCCGTTTCGATGTCGACGGCATTCAGCCGCCCGCGCACGACCGCGCCGGCCGCCGTTCGCGCCGTGTAGCGAAAGTCCATCAGCCGGCCACGCGCTCGAGATCGCGCACCTCGGCCGGCCGGTTCGCCGCCGCGCGCGCGGCCTCGAGCGAGATCGTACCGCGCACGACCAGGTCGGAGAGTGACGTCTCGAGCGTGCGCATGCCGGACGCGCGACCCGTGCCGATCGCGTTGCGCAGCTGGTGGGTCTTGCCCTCGCGGATCATCGCGCGCACCGCGTCGGTCCCGATCAAGATCTCGCTGGCCGCGACGCGGCCGTTGCCGTTGTGCACGGGGACCAGGCGCAGCGAGACGATCGCGAGCAGGGTCGATGCGAGCTGCGTGCGGATCTGGCTCTGTGCTTCGCTCGAGAACGCATCGATGATCCGGTCGACGGTTTGCGCGGCATCGATCGTGTGCAGCGTGGAGAGAACGAGATGCCCGGTTTCCGCAACCGCGAGCACGGCTTCCATCGTGGCCCGGTCGCGCATCTCGCCGACCAAGATCACGTCCGGGTCGGCCCGCATGAAGCCGTGCAGCGCGGCCGCGTAATCGCCGACGTCGCTGCCGACCTCGCAGTGTGCGATGACCGAGCGGATCGGCGCGTGCACGTACTCGACCGGATCCTCGACGGTGACGACGACGCGTTCGGTCGTCCGGTTCAGGCGGTCCAGCAACGCGGCCAGGGCCGTGGTCTTGCCGCTGCCGGTCGGTCCGGTGAAGACGATCAGCCCGGTCGTGCGCGTCGCGAACGTGGCGACGATGGCCGGTAAGCCCAATGCGTCGAGCGCAGGAATCTCGGCGGCGAGAAAGCGGAAGGCCAGCCGCGGTCCCGACATCGTGGCATAGGCATGCAGGCGATACGGCGCCCCGGCGCCGGCGCGCCGCGCGATGTCGACCGGCGCGCCGGCCTTCCAGCGCCGCAAGAGATCGCCGCTCGCGACGCTTTCCACAAACGACTCGAGTGCCGGCGCACCGAGCGCGGGAACATCGAGCGTGATGACGCGGCCGTCGATGCGCAGTGTCGGTGCGGCGCCGGCGCCGGCATGCAGATCGGTCGCGCCCCGGCCGCGCGCGAGCGCGATGAGCTCGACCAGCCGCAGCAGATCGACGTTCATCGCACCCACCAGCCCACCACGCGCTCGACCTCGCTGAAACTCGTGATACCGGCGGCGACTTTGTCGGCCGCGTCATGATAGAGCGAGCGGTGCCCGCGCTCGGCGGCCAGATGGGCCAGCGTCGCACTGGGAACGCCGGCGGCGATCGCCTCGCGGATCGCATCATCGACCGCGAGGACTTCGAAGACGCCCGTGCGGCCGCTGTAACCGGTGCCCTCGCAGACCAGGCACGCCGACGGAACGAACCATTTGGAAAGCGCCGGGGCGAAGACGCCGCGCATGCGCGCCGGCACGGCTTCGGCCCGGCGGCAGGTGGTGCAGAGCTTGCGCACCAGGCGCTGCGCAACGACCGTCGTCAGCGCGGCCGCGAGCGAATGGCGTTCGACGCCGAGTTCGATCAGCCGGTCGATCGTGCGCGGCGCATCGTTGCTGTGCACGGTTGCGAACACCGTCTGCCCGGCGAGCGCGGCCGCCACGCCGACGGCGGCGGTTTCATTGTCGCGCATCTCGCCGATCATGATGACGTCGGGGTCTTGGCGGACGAACGAGCGCAGTGCGGCCGGGAACGTCAGGCCGGCGCGAACGTTGACCTGAACCTGGGAGGTGTCGGGCAGTCGCGCCTCGATCGGGTCTTCGACCGTACACACGTTGCGCGCGCTGCGATCGAGTTCGGCGATCGACGCGTAGAGCGTCGTCGTCTTGCCGCTGCCTGTCGGCCCGCTGACGACGACGAAACCCCACGGTGCGTGCGCGACCGTGCGAAAGGACGTCAGGGAACGCGCATCCATTCCGAGATCGTCGAGCCGCGGCAGCGCGACGTGATGATCGAGCAGGCGGATCACGAGCTTTTCGCCGTTCGAGGTCGGGATCGACGAAACGCGGGCGTCGATCCGCCGTCCGTCGACGAGCAGCGAGTAGTGCCCGTCCTGCGGCAGGCGCCGGTTGGCGATGTCGAGACCGGCCAGCAATTTTATCCGGCTGCAGAGCGGCGCGTACAGCTCGCGGCCGATCGGTTCACCGGACCGCATGACGCCGTCGACGCGCATGCGCGTTCGTCCGGCGCCGTCGTCCGACGGCTCGATGTGCACGTCGCTGGCGCGTGCCGCGACCGCTCGCCGCAAGGTCGCATCGACGGCCCGCGCGACGGGCGCCGTGTCGTCGGGAGACGCCGAAGCATCCACCGTCATAAGCGTGGAAGGCCGGATCACCGCCAATGCAAACTCCTCGTCGGGATAAAGCGAAAGGCCGTGGCCCAAGTATCCCGGAGGGCGCCGTAGCTCACAATGACCCGAAAGGGTCAGCGCTGCGGCCGCCGCGTATCACGCAGCGATGACGAGCTTTACGGACTATCTCACGATCAATACCAAGGAGCGCTACGAGATCCGCGACATCACGGGCGAAGTCGAGCGCGTGCGAACGGCAGCCGGCTTACGCGAGGGCTTCGTCCTCGTGAGCACGATGCACATCACCTCGAGCATCTTCGTCAACGATCACGAAGCGGGTCTGTGGTCGGATATCATGACCTGGCTCGAGGAGCTGGCGCCGTTCGGAAAAGACTACAAGCACCACCTCACCGGCGAGGACAACGCCGACGCACACCTCAAGCGCATGCTGCTCGGCCATCAGGTCCTGGTGCCGGTCACCGGCGGCAAACTCGACCTCGGCCCGTGGGAGCGCATACACTACGGCGAGTTCGACGGCCGCCGTGCCAAACGCGTGCTGCTCAAAGCGTTCGGAATCGGCGCCGCCGACGCGTAGCGTTCGTTAGCGGATCGTCTGCAGCGGGGCCTGGACTGCGATATCGAGACCGATGTCGAGCACCCGCGCGCTGTGCGTGAGGGCGCCGCTCGAGATCAGGTCGACGCCCGTTTCCGCGACCGCGCGAACCGTGGCCTCGTCGATGCGGCCCGATGATTCGAGCAGCGCGCGTCCGGCCGTACGCGCGACCGCGGCGCGGGTCTGTTCGATCGAAAAATTGTCGAGCAAGATGATGTCGGCGCGGGCCGCCAGGGCCTCGTCGAGTTGCTCGAGCGAATCGACTTCGACTTCGATTTTCACGAGATGACCGGCATAGCCGCGCGCCGCTTCGATGGCGGCGTGGATGCCGCCGGCGATCGCGACGTGGTTGTCCTTGATCAGGATCGCGTCGTCGAGGCCGAAGCGGTGGTTGTGGCCGCCGCCGTGCCGGACGGCCGCCTTTTCGAGCGCGCGCATGCCGGGCGTCGTCTTGCGCGTGTCGATGATCGCCGCGTGCGTGCCGGCAACGGCCTGCACGAGCCGGTCGGTCGCGGTCGCGACGCCCGAGAGGTGACCGAGGACGTTCAGTGCGGTGCGTTCGGCCGCCAGGATCGCGCGCAGCGGTCCGCTGACCCGCGCGACCGGCGTGCCGGGCTCGATGCGGTCGCCGTCGGCGGCGTGGAAGACGACGGAGATGCGCTCGTCGACCAGCGTGAACGTGCGTCCGAACGGCTCGAGCCCCGACACGATGCCGCGCGGCGCGGCCGACGCGCGTCGGCGGCCCCGAGCGCCGCGGCGGGCACGATCGCATCGGTCGTGAGGTCGCCCGCGCGGCCGAGATCCTCGCGCAGCGCCGCGCGCAGCAGATCTTCGTAGAGCAGCGGGATCATAGCGCCATCATCGCTTCGAGCGCGCGTTGCGCGCGCAGCCGTAGCGGTTCATCGACGAGTACCTCATCTTGCAGCGTCTCGAGCGAGCGCCGGATCTTGGGCAGCGTGGTGCGCTTCATGTGCGGGCACAGATTGCACGGCCGCACGAACTCCACGTTGGCGAATTCGGCCGCGACGTTGTCGCTCATCGAGCATTCGGTGAGCATCACCACGCGGCGGTCTTGGTGGGTGCGCACGAAATCGATCATCGCGGCCGTGGAACCGGCGAAATCGGCCGCCGCCAAGACGTCGGGCGGGCACTCCGGGTGGGCGATCACGACCACGCCGGCGTCGCCTTCGCGCAATTGCTCGACGTCGATCGCGCGGAACCGCTCGTGGACTTCGCAGTGGCCGTGCCAGGAGATGATCTCGACCGCCGTCTTGGAGGCAACGTAGGCGGCGAGAAATTCATCGGGGATGAGGATGACGCGCGGCACGCCGAGCGATTCGACGACCGCCACGGCGTTGGAGGACGTGCAGCAGATGTCGGACTCCGCCTTCACGGCGGCGCTCGTGTTCACGTAGGTCACGACCGGCACGCCGGGATAGCGCGCGCGCAAGCCGCGCACGTCGGCGGCGGTGATCGATTCGGCGAGCGAACAGCCCGCGCGCGCGTCGGGAACGACGACCGTCCGGCCGGGGTTGAGGATCTTCGCGGTTTCGCCCATGAAGTGCACGCCGCACACCACGATCACGTCGGCTTCGGAGCGCGCGGCCTCGCGCGCCAACTGCAGCGAGTCGCCGACGATGTCGGCCACGCCGTGGAAGATCTCCGGCGTTTGGTAGTTGTGGGCCAAGATCACCGCGTTGCGCGTGCGTTTGAGCCGGTTGATGGCCTCGATGTCGGGGGTGAAAATTTCCCATTCAGCCGGGGTGAGGAGATCGAGCATGGGCGCCTTCAGACGTGGTTCGAGCGACCCTTATTCTAATACTGAGAAAAAGAGGATGGATGCCACTTTTGTCGCTAGCGGATGCCGATTCCGGGGTCCGGACGTTCGGCCAGCACGTCGGGGCGGAAGCGGTAGGTCTCGGCCGGCCGGCCCGGGGTGGGGCGCCGCGCCCCGGTGCGCTCGACGATCCCGCTCTCGGCGACCAGCCGGCGGAAGTTCGGCGCGTGCAGCTGCATGCCGGCCAGCGCCTCGACCGTGCTTTGCAACTCGGAGAGGGTGAACGTCTCGCCGATCAGCTCGAACACGACCGGCCGGTATTTGATCTTGCCGCGCAACCGGCCGATGGCGGTCGCAAGGATGCGCCGGTGGTCTAGGTCCATCGGCTCGCCGAGCGTGGCGATGGCATCCGCGGCTTCGGGCGCCGTGCTCAGCTCGTAGAGGCACTCGTAGCGCTCGAGGACGGCTTCGTTGTTCCAGCGCGCGCCGTCGAGACCGAACGCGACGCGTGCGCGAAAGGCGCGACCGGCATCGTCCGGCGCGGCGGCGGTCCAGCGGCGCAATAGCGGAACGATCGCCTGGTCGAGGATGGCGGGCCGGCCGGCGCGCGCGTCTTCCCACGGAAAGAAGCGGTACCAATCGCACCACGTCCCGCCGGATGCGCCGCGCTTGACGGCGTCCATGCCGGTGAGCGCTAGGTAACCGACGCTCACGAAGCGCGGTCCGCCGCGCACTTCACGCGGGTCGCGATGGCGGTCGCCGAACGTATAGAGTTGCTCGAGGTAACCCTCGCGCAGCCCGGCTTGATCGCTCAGCACGCGCCGCGCGGCCAGTTCGAGCGTACGGTCGAGAGCCGGCTCGAACGCGCCGCTTGGTAAGCGCGCACGGCCGCCGTTGGCGAACGTGAGCACCTGCGGCGTGTCGTCGCGCACGCCGACGACGACCGCGTCGATCCCCAACCGTGCCGGAGTTTCCTCGGCCATTAGCGGCGTCTTCGACGTGCTCTCGCGAGCACCGCCGCCTGCGGGGTCCCTCATGCGTCTCACCGAAAATCGGCGCGTGAACGTCAAAGTGATGGTTCTCGCGATCGCGCTTGCGTTGCCGGCCACCGTGCTGCCGGCCGGGGCCGCGACGTTCAGCGGCGTTGCGAGCGCGCCGAGCGTCGTGTGGATCACGGCCGAGGTCCCGCCGCTCGCCACCCAGCCCGAGATCCGCCAGACGATGAAAGCGTTCGTGCCGGCGTTGTTGGTGATCACGCCCGGCACGACGGTGCGCTTTCCGAACGACGACGGCTTCTATCACAGCGTCTACAGCGGCTCGCCGAGCAACCCGTTCGATTTGGGCCTCTATGACACGGGGCCCGGCAAAAGCGTCGTGTTCGAGAACAGCGGCATCGTCGGCATCCGCTGTCACGTACACGGTTCGATGCACGCGACGATCGTCGTCGTCGACGGTCCGTTCGCCGTGACGACGCATCCGAACGAGCGCTACCGCATCGACGGGATCCCGCCCGGTCCGCGCGTGCTGCACGTGTGGACCGACGGCACGGCCGTCAGCGCAACGAACGTGGTCGTCAGATAGCGCGCAAGCGCTCGATCACGGCCCGCTGAGCGAATTTCACCTCGCCGCTGGCGCGCGGCGGCGGCACGATTTCGCCGCGTGCGACCAGTTGGACGAACGCCACGACGCAGCGAGTATCGAACTGCGTGCTCTCGCCGCGCTGGAGTTCGCCGATCGCGGCATCGGCGCCGAGCCCGCGGCGGTAGGGCCGATCGGTCGTCATCGCGTCGAAGGCATCAGCGACCGCGATGATGCGGGCGCCGAGCGGAATCTCTTCGCCGACCAGACCGTCGGGATACCCGCGCCCGTCGAAGCGCTCGTGATGGTGCAAGATGCACGGATAGATGTCGCACATCGTCGGCATGTCGGCGATCAAGGTCGCGCCGATCACCGGATGGGCGCGAATGACGAGACGCTCTTCCTCGTCGAGCGGTCCGTTCTTGAAGAGCACCGCGTCGGGCACGCCGACTTTACCGATATCGTGCAGCAGCGCTGCGTGTTCGATCTGTCCGACCTCGTATTCGGAGAGGCCCATGTCGAGCGCGAGCAGACGGCTGTAGGCCGCGACGCGCCGCGAGTGCCCGGCCGTGTAGGGATCGCGCAAGTCGATCGTTTCGGCCAGCGTCGTCAACGTTTGGAAGAACGACTCTTGCGCTTCGCGCCGGCGCCGTTCGATCTCGCGCGAAGCGCCGGCGGCGAGCGCGACGAGGGCGAAGAAGATCAGGGTGACGACCGCGGTGGTCGCGGCCGCGACTTGCCAGCGCTCGTTGGCAAATTGGTTGTGCAGTTGACCCGGAACCACGTCGATCGCGATCACGAAACGCTTGCCGCCGCCGGTGACGAACGGCTCGTAGATCGTACGCACATCGCCGTGATCGTCGGCAACGAGGGCGTCGCTCGCCGACGTGCGGGCGACCTGCGCAGTCGCCGGCGCCGCCGAGAGCGGGTACACCGGGGTGCCGTCGGGACGGTAGACGCGCAACGCGGAGACGAACTCGTGCAGCGCCGCATCGTTCGCCGCGGCGAGGAACTGCGACCGCAGCGCCGGAGTGAGCCGGCCCGCTGCCGTATAGGCTTCCAGCGGCAGCGCGACTTTCGCATCGATCTGACCGATTGCGGTCACGACCTCATCGCGTTCGACCGATTGCTGATGCAGCGATTCGAGCACGAAGGCGAGCACGACCGCGGCCGTGACGGCAGCGGCAAACGTTGCGAGCGTGAAGCGAGTGAGAAACGTGAGCCGCGGAAACGTCACCCCGCGCAGTTTGGCTGCGCGTGCGATCCCGGCCTCGTCATAGCTTGCCCGGCGCACGATGTGTGATGCGTGGCGTGAGCGAGCGTCAGACCACGAAGCCGCCGGCATACGACTTTACTCCCAGCGCGTGTGAGAGCAGCGCAACGTGCGTTGTTTCCACCCCGAGAATCGACGCGGCGACGCTCGCGAGATGGCGGTCGTGCAAGTCGGGGATCACCGAAAGATAGGTCGCTGCGGCTTTCATTTCCACCACGTTCGCGAACGCGAGAACATCGCGTTCGCTCGCTAACGGCGGATACGCGATCGGCGCGACGTTTGTCGACGGTGTGGCGCCGGCCGCGCGCACGGCGCCGATCAGTGCGTCACGATGCGCCGTATGGTCGGCCGAGAACCCGAGGGCAATCGCGAGCACCGGCGGCGTGAGCAGCCCGGTCGACGCAGCGTCGGCGTAGGCTTTGATCCCGGCGCGCTCGAGCTCGATGGCGGCGTTGAGGCTGGCGATATCGGCCGGGTCGGCGGCTGCGGCAGCAGCAGCGGCCGCGGCCGCAAACGACTTCAAGAGCGACGGTCCAAAGAGGGCCGTCGCAGTTCCGAATCCGAGGAGCTGCGTTCGTTTCATCAGCTCGATAACGCACGAAGCGGTCGCTTGGATGAGTTCGGACGTCGATTTTATGAGCGGTCGCGACTACCGGGCGGTGACGACCACCCCGAGCGCGGCCACCGTCATGAGAACGATCGTGATGATCAGCCAGATGCGTGAGGTCCGGCCGTTGATCCAGCGGCCCATGAGGTCGCGCCGGTTCCCGGTCAACAGCACGCCCACGAGCAGCGGGATGGCGACGAATCCGTTGACGACCGCCGACCAGAAGAGCGCCCACACCGCATCGAGCCGAAGCAGGTCCGCTGCCACGCCGAGCGCGATCCCGGCCGCGATGACGCCGTAGAACGGCGCTGCCGAACGCGGCTTCGCGTCGAGGTCCGCGTTCCAGTCGAAGGCCTCGGCTAAGGCGAACGCGGAGGATCCGGCCAGCACCGGGACCGCCAGCAGCCCCGCGCCGACGACGCCGAGCGCGAACAGCAGTTCGGCCCACGGGCCGGCGAGCGGGCGCAACGCGCGCGCCGCATCGGCCACCGTGTTGATCGTGACGTGCTGGCGGAAGAGCGTCGTGGCGCTGATCAGCACGATGAACCAACTGACGATGTTCGAGTAGAGCATGCCCGTGACGACGTCCTCGCGTTCGCCGGCAATCTCGGCCTTGGTCGCGCCGCGCCGCGATGCGACGGTCGTGCGGCCCATCGAGCGCTCTTCCTCGACCTCGAGTGCGGCCTGCCACACGAACAGGTACGGCGTGATCGTCGTGCCCAGAAACCCGACGAACGTCGCCATCCACATCTTGTCGAAACGAATTTCGGGGACGAGCGTGTGGCGCAGTGCTTCGAACCAGTCCACCCGCACGACGAACGCGCTGACGATGTAGGCGAACAGCGTGAGGCAGAGCCATTTCACGATCTTCGCGAAGACGCGATACGAGAAGAAGACCTCGACGCCGATCAAGAGCACCCCGAACGCCACGGCCCACACGGCCGAGGGAACGTGCGTCACCAGCTCGGCCGACGACGACATCCCGGCGATATCGGCCGCGATGTTGAGCGTGTTGGCGCCCACGACGAGCGCGACCAGCACGCGCAACAGCCAGACCGGCATGACCCGCCGCATCGCGGCGATCAGGCCGGTTCCCGTCACCATGCCGATGCGGGCGCACATCTCTTGCACGGCGATCATCATGGGAACGGTGATCAGCGCGACCCACAGCAACCCGTACCCGAGGGTCGCGCCGGCGATCGAATACGTCGCGATTCCCGAGGGATCGTCGTCAGCGGCCCCGGTGATGATTCCCGGGCCGATCTTGTTGACCAACAAGGCGGCACCGTGGCGGCAGGTGCCGATGAACGTGCGGCCGGCGCGTACCGGCTGCTTCACGTTACCGGCCGACGGTGTTGTTGAGGAAGTCCAACTGCGCCGTGCGGAAGGCGGTGCCCGTGGCGACCGTGTCGCCGAACACGATGAAGCGGTCGCCGCTCACCGTATACGCGGGCCACGCGTTCGAACCGGGCGGATTGGGATTGCCGGTTTTGGCGAACTGCGTCCACATCGTTTCCATGGCTTGCGAGAGCTGGAGGTCGGTCGCATCGAACGCCGGGCCCGGCAGACCGAGGCCGTCGACCGTCGGCGTGCCGAAAACGTACGGCAGCTCGGCAGTGTGGCCGGGAAGTTTTCCGGCCCGCGCACGCGCGAACAGATAGCGGTAGACGCCCGGTTCGTGCTGCGCCATCGAGATCGCGATCTTGCGGACCCCGGTATTGATGTCGATGTCGCCGACGATCGTCGACTCGGCCGCCAGCGCACCCGCATCATCGCTCGCGGGATAGAGCAGGCGCGCTTGCATGGCCGCGACGCCGAAACGCTTCTGCAGCGCGGCCGCGTACGCAGCGAGCGTTTTGACCGGCACGCCGCGTGCGAAGAACGAGCCCTCGTTCACGTTGTTGCCGACGATGATCGGCACGATGTTCTCCGCACCGGCAGCGTAGGTCGCGCGTTCGTCGGGCAGCACGGCGCCGTCGGCGATCGGGCCCAGCGTGATGGGCAAGTCGGTTCGCGTGTCGGGGTCGAGCGGCGGGATGCGCCCGATCAGGTCGGCCGGCGACATCGCGCGCAGCGCAGCGAGGCTCGCGCCGCCGCCGAGCGCCGTGCCGGCCTTCTCCGCCTCCGCCAGCGTGAGCTCGGGCCGGAACACCGGTGCGCTCTCCATGATCGCGCGCACGTACAAGCCCTTGGCGCGCGGCATCGTCAGCAGCGCGGATACCGAACCCGCGCCGGCCGACTCGCCGAAGATCGTCACGTTGCGCGGGTCGCCGCCGAATGCGGCGATGTTCGCCTGCACCCACTTCAGCGCGGCAACTTGATCGAGCAAACCGTAGTTGCCCGAGGTGTGTTCCGGTGATTCGGCCGTCAGCGCGGGGTGCGCGAGAAAGCCGAACACGTTGAGCCGGTAGTTGACGGTCACGATGACGACGCCGTGGCGCGCCAGCGCCGTTCCGTCGTACACGGGATAGTTCGTTGCGCCGACGGCGTAGCCGCCGCCGTAGATCCAAACCATCACCGGCAAGTGCGCGGCCGCGGCCGGCGTCCACACATTGAGCGTAAGGCAATCTTCGCTGGCCGGCGTTCCCGGTGGCGCCGGTTGCGGGCACTCCGGCCCGAACGCGGTGGCGTCGCGCACGCCGTTCCACGCCGGCGCCGGCTGGGGCGCTTTCCAGCGCAGCGGCCCGACGGGCGGCGCGGCAAACGGAATGTTTTTGAACGACCGGATGTCGCCGTTCGTGCCGCCGACGGCGCCGGCGCTTGTCTGGACGACGGCTGCGGGCGCGTCGGCGGCGCGCAACGGGCCGGACGCCAGGGCCAGCGCAACGGCGCAACCGGTCATGGCAAAGCGGACGGCGCGAATCATCCCCGCGGGCTAGCGTGCCGGCGCTGGAAATACCTTTCACGCACGCTCGCCGGGTGCGGCGGCGGCGCCCGGCGTCTAGGTTGCGGTCGCGGCGGGTGAGGGCGGCGGCGACGGTGACGGTGACGTTGAGGGCGCCGCTACGTCGGATGCGGTTGCCGACGGCGCCGCCGACGGTGCTTCCGCCGTGGGTGCATCGGTCGGCGCCGGCGACGGCGACGGCGAAGGCGAAGGGGAAGGCGTCGGCGGCGGGATGCACGCGCTGGGCAGGATCTGCACTTTCAGCCCTTTCGCGACCGTCGTCTCGGTTGGTCCCGGAGACGGCGTCGGGCTCGGGCTCGGCGTCGGGGACGGGCTGGCGGTGGGTACGCTGTCGCCGAGCGCCGCCGCCGCTGCGTCGGGTGCATCCGTTGCATCGCCGGTCGGGCTATCCGTCGGGGTGGGGCTCGGTGAGGCGCAGGGTTCGGCCGGCGCGTAATAGTGCTCGGTGAAGCCGATGGCGAGATCGCGCTTGACCAGCTTGCCGAAATAGGACGTCGGAAACTGTTCCACGACGCGGTTGAGATAGACCCAAGCGCGATCCTGATTCGCTTTGATCCAAATCTTGCGCTCGACTGCGCTCGCCAAGTAGTACGTGCGCGCGAGCTGCGTATCGTGCGGATACTTGGCGGCCCATGCGGTCAGCGCGCCCTCAGCCAACGCGACTTTGTTGACGATGTTCGGATCGGTTGTATGGTCGCCCGAGGAGATCGCGGCGTCGCGGAACGTGTTGTTCATCTCGAGAAAGCTCATCTTCATGTGGCCGAAGTATTCATCGGCCGGAGCGAGCTTCGTTAGCGGATTGGGTGTCTTCAGCGGATTGGGCGGCTTCGTTACCGGAGCGGGCGCCGCACTCGCCGCGATCGCGGTGATACCGAGCGCCACGAAAAGTCCGGTCATCGAAGGAGTCACGGGCCGCGGGTTTGGATACGCGCCGCGAGCATCCTGTTCGCAAGCAAACCGTGCTTGCTTGGCGGCCGAGATTCATGGGTAAGCCCGCGACCGTGGAAAGTAGCCGCTCACTCGTCGAACGCATCGTGGAAAACGCGGTCGAGCTGCGCGCCGATCTGACGTCTTCGGCCGAACGCGTGCACCCGAACAACATGGCTGCCGACGGGTCGACGACGGTGCAAGCGGCACTGCTCGATCTGCGCGCCGTCATCGACGCGTTTCTCGGGCAGGACGATCCGGATAACGAAATCACCGGCTGGGCGAGCACGGAGTAGCGCACGCCCGTGCGGCGTTACGCGATCATCGTCGCGCCCCCGTCGACGACGATGTGTTCCATCGTGATGTGTGCGGCCTGATCGGATAACAAAAAAAGGACCGTCGCGGCCGTATCCTCGGGACGGCCGCCCTTCCCGAGCGGAATGGGAGCCCGGTAAAGGCTCGGATCGCCGGCCGCGTGGTGCGCGTCAAAGCGCGCCTCGTCGCCGTCGAAGCGTTCCAGCGCGGGCGGCGTCGATGTAACGCCGGGATGCACGACGTTGCAGCGAATGCCGTACGCGCCGAGTTCGAGCCCGAGGCACTTCGTGAGCGATGAGGCCGCCGACTTCGAGCCGCCGTAGGCCGCCAGGCCCGTGCGGATCAAGATCGCGCCTTGCGAGCCGATCGTCACGATCGCACCGCGGCGGCGTTCGCGCATGCGGCGGCCGGCTGCGCGCAGACAGAAGAACACGCCGCGCGCGTTGATCGCGAACACGTCGTCGTACTCGGCGTCGGTGAGATCGAGCAGCGGTCCGCGTGGAACGATGCCGGCCACGTTCACCAAGTGCATGACCGGCCCGAGCCGTTCCTCGATCTCGCCGACGACGCGTTCGACCTGCACGGAGCTCGTCACGTCGAGCGCCCAAGCGGTGGCGTCCGCGCCGCCGGCGCGCATCGCGTCGGCCAGCACGTCGGCTTGGCCGCCGTCGATATCGGTGACGGCCACGCGCGCGCCCGAAGCTCCCAGCGCGCGCGCAACCGCCGAGCCGATGCCGCCGGCCGCGCCGGTGACGATCGCAACCGCGCCGCGGATCCCCGTCAATTCCATCCCGTTCTCCTAATAAAGCTCGTGCGGGGTGGACCCGTTCGCGGCACGAAAGTCGAAGCCTATGATGAGAAGAATCGACGCGCTGTTCACGGCTCTCGCTTGCGCCGCGGTTGCGTGCACGGCGTTCGCACGTGCGGCGGAGCCGACGAAGATCACGGTCGGCTACGGTATCGGTGCGGAAGTGCTGCCCGTGTTCGTGGCCAAGGACCGCGGCTTTCTCGACAAGCATGGCCTGGACGTCACGTTCGTCGCGATCGCCGGACCCTCGAACGTGCCCGCGGCGCTGCTTTCCAATTCGATCCAGATCGGCTTCAATTCGCCGCCCAGTTTGCTCTCGGCAGTCGATAACGGGCTGGATCTGATCATCATCGCGGGCAACACACGCGTCGTGCGCGGCAACGAAACGAACACGCTGGTCGCGCGCACGGGCTCCGGCATTCATACCGCTGCCGATCTCAAAGGGAAGAAGGTCGGCGTACCGGGGTTCGGCACCGGCAACGACACGATGTTCCGCCGTTGGCTCGCGCTGCGCAACGTCGCGCCCGATCAGCTCACGATCGTGGAGATTCCGGTCGCGCAAATGGGCGACGTCCTGCGCGCCGGCACGGTCGACGCGGTAGTGGTGATGGAACCGGTGCGCTCGCGGATCATCGCCGCCGGCATCGGTGAAAACGCCGCGAATTTCTACACCGACGTGAACCCCAACAGCATCTCGACGTTCTGGGCGGCGACCGCCGCGTGGGCCAAAGATCATCCCGATGCCGTGCGCGCCTACCGTGCGGCGCTTGGCGAAGCGATCGGCTACATCAAGCAGAACCCCGACGCCGCGCGCGCGATCGAAGAGAAGTACCTGCACTTCAGCTCGCCGCGCTTTCCAACGTATAGCCTAGCGATCGCGCCGAGCGACCTGCAGTTCTACATCGACATGGGCCGCCAAATGAAGACGGTTAACAACCCCATCGACCCGGCCAAACTCATCGCGCCCTAAAGGGATTCGAGGTAGGCGGTGATGTCGGAAACGTCACGGTCCGAGATCGCGGCGGGGTAGAGCTTGGGCATCGGCGGCGCGGGGTTCTTGATGAACGCTTGCACCGCGGCCGCGTCTTTCTTGGCTTTTTCGTTCGCGAGTGACGGCCCCGCGCCGCCTTCGGCTCCGGTGGCGCCATGGCAGCGCGCGCAGTTCTGCGCGTACGCATCGCGCCCGTGCTGCGCGGCGGCCGAGAGTTGCGTCGGGCCGGCGTCGACCGCGGCCAGCGCCGGGATCTGCGCCGCCGGCTTACCCGCCGGCTGCGCGAGGAGGTAGGCATAGATGTCGGCCAGGTCGCGATCGCTCACGATGTTCACGCTATATGGCGGCATCGTGCCGCGCGGGTGCCGTACCTGGGTCTCGACGAACGCGTACGGCAGCGGGTGCGGCGCGAGCGACGGCCCGGCAAACGCGCCGGGTTGCGGCATGCCTTGGCCCTGGATGCCGTGGCATTCATAGCAGCCGTCGCGCAGGAACACGGTCTTGCCGCGCGCCGCGTCGCCGGCCGGTGCGCCGCTTTGGCCGGCGGCGAACCGCGCGCTCGCGAGGAGCAACGTGAGGAGGACGGCGAGCGTGACGCCGGCGGCGGTCGAGCGATGGTTCATCGGCAGCTCTCCTAACGCGGCTGGGTCACGATGTCGATCAACGCGGGACGTCCGCTCTTCACCACTTTGATGGCGCGCGCGAGCGCCGGTCCGAAGGCCGACGGGGTCAGGATCGGCCCTTCGGCGTACATGCCGAACCCGCGCGCCACCAGCGCGAAATCGACGGCCGGTTTGTCGATCGTCGTGCCGATCCAGGCGCGGTCCGGCGAGCGGTCGCGCTGCGAGGCCATTTGCTGTACGAACATCAGCTCTTGATGCCAGGCGCGGTTGTTGTGCATGATCGTGAGCAACGGGATGTTGTGATGCGCCGCGGTCCACAGGGCGGCGGGGAGCACGAGCAAGTCGCCGTCGCCTTGGATGTTGATCGCGATCGTGCTGCCCTGTTGCTTGAGGGCCAGTGCCGCGCCGATCGCGGCCGGCAAGCCGTACCCGACGCCGTAGGCGCCGGCCCAGCCGATGTACTGATACGGTTTGGTGATATCCCAGAGGCGGTGCGGCCACCAGCTCTGGAACGGCACGCCCGAGACGAGCGACCAATCCTCGTGTTTGATCTGCTCCCAAATCTCCATCGAGAGCCGCGGGATGCTGATCGGGCTGTCGTCCCAACCGACGGCCGCCAAGTCGCGGTCGGCGAGCCGCCGGCGGTGGAACAGTTCGGCGAAGTGTGCCGCGCGCGCGGCGTTCTGGTTGCGCCGTTCGGTGGTCATGGCGCGCTGCACCGCCGCGACCAGAAACGGTAACGTCGCCTCGCCGTCGCCGGCGATCGGCAAGTCGGCCTGAAAGAAGCGCTGCTTGTCCTGATAGTTGCCGGCCGAGGCCACATATTGTGAATCGATCGAGATCACGTGCGTGCCGTCTTTGATGCGCATGCGCGTGGGATGACCGGGGATGTTGGTCACGCCGCCGACCGTGGCGAACAGGTTGTCGACTTCGAGGGCCACGATGCAGTCGGCGTTCGCGGCGACCTCACCTTGGTTCCAGCTTTGATTCAGCGGGTGATTGGTCGGAAAGTTCATGCGGCTCGTCATGTCGATGACCGGCGCCTGCAACAGTTCCGCCAGCTGAGACCATCGCCGCGAGCCCGCTCGCCGTGCGGACGGCGCGGTCGGCATAGATGATCGGGTTCTTGGCCGCAACCATCATCTTCGCGGCTTCGTCGAGCGCGCCGGCGTCGCCGACCGGCGGCCGTACGCGGCGTAGGGCCGCAGCACCGGATGTTCCTCGGCGGGTTCCTGTTGCAGACCGGCGTCGCACACGAGCAGCACCGGTTCCATCGGCGGCGTCATGGCCAGCGAGTAGGCCCGCATCGAACGATTCACCGTATGACGTCAGCGACGCCGGTTGGTCGTCGTACTTGATGTAGCCGCGCACGATCGCGGCGACGTCGACCGCCGAATGATCCCAGTCGACCGCGTTGCTCCGTTTGGACGCGTCGGCTTCGTTGGCGGCGATGACGATCATCGGCACGCGGTCGGCCCACGCGTCGTAGATCGCCATCGACGCGTGCTGCAAGCCCACCGTGTTGTGGACCATGATGGCCATCGGTTTGCCGGAGATCTTCGCATAGCCGTGCGCCATCGCGGCGGAGATCTCTTCGTGCGTCGTCGAGAGCAGTTCCGGCTTCACGTTGGCGCCGTAGTTGATGATCGATTCGTGCAAACCGCAAAACGTGTTGCCGGGCATGGCCGCGATGTAGTCGAGCCCGACGTGCTTGAAGCAGTCGACCATGAAGTCGGAGCCGGGATTGCGGACGTGCAGGCGGTCGGCCGGAAAGGCGCCGGGCGGCTGAGACTCGGCGGCGGCGAGCTGCGCGGAAGGCGGCGCGAGCTTGGCCGGCGGTTCGGCGGCCGCTGCCGGTGCGGGCGGCGTGCCGGCCGCGGCCGCGGCCGCACTCGCGGTTGCGATGCCGGCCAGAAATGCTCCGCGGCCGACGCCGTTCGAACTTCGTTTCGTCATCTTGTCCCTCTTAACCGAAGCGCATGCGGGTGGTGATCAGTTGGCCGGTCATGAAGCGGCCTCCGGCACCGGCCAGGAAGAGCACCATCTCGGCGATGTCTTCGGGCTGACTCATCTTGCCGAGCGGATCCGTGCGCAGGCGCGATTCCCACAGCTCGGGCGGCATGTTGGCGCGCACCAAGGGCGTGTCGGTGGTGCCCGGATTGATGGCGTTGACGGTGATGCCGCTCGGCGCGAGCTCGAGGGCCAGGCTCTTGGTGTAGGCGATGACGCCGCCTTTGGAGGCTGCGTAGGCGGACTTGTTCGCTTGCCCGAGTAGACCGCGATCGGACGCGATCAGGATCATGGTGCCGGCGGCGGCCGGAATCATCGCGCGCGCGACCGCGCGGGTCACGTACATCGTGCCGTCGAGGTTGACCGCCATCACGCTGCGCCAATCCTCATCGCTCATGTCGACGACCGCGCGGCGTGGCGAGACACCGGCGCAGTGCACGAGGATGTCGATGCCGCCGAACGCCCGCAGCGTCCGGTCGGTCATCTCTTGGACCGATGTGGAAACGCCGATCTCGACGGCAATTGCGATCGCATTAGCGCCGATCTCCTCCGCAACGCCGCGCGCTCCCGGCGCGTTGCGATCGGCGACGGCAACCCGCGCCCCGTTGGCCGCGAGCATGAGCGCGCAGGCCTTGCCGATGCCGCTGGCGCCGCCGGTCACGAGCGCAGTTTTCCCGGTCAGATCGATGTTCACGAGCCGTCCGTTTCGCGCCAGCGGCTGAAACGCCGTTCGGCCATCCGGGTGAGCTCGTTGAGCGCGATGGCGATGGCCGCCAGCAACAGGATCAGGCCGAAGAGCTTCGCTGGCGCGAACCCGTTGGTGAACGCTTGGGCGAAGAAGCCGATGCCGGTGGTGGAGACGTACAACTCAGCCAGCAGCACGCCGAGCAATACCGCGCTCATCGCCAAGCGCATGCCGGTGAATAGGCTGGGCACGAGGCTCGGCAGCACGACGGCCAAGATCAGTTGCCGGCGCGAGGCTCCGAGCGATACCGCCGCGCGCAGCAACAGCGGATCGATCGTGCGCATCGCGGCGATGACGGTCAGGATTACGGCAAAGATGCCGTGGGTCACCCCGAACGCGATCTTTGTCGGCGGACCGAGGCCGAAGATGCGCACGAACAGCGGCAGCACCGTGACTTGCGGGATCGCGTAGAGCCCCAGAATCAGGGGCAGAAATGCGCCGCGCCAAAACGTGGACAGGCCGAGCGGCAGCGCGATGGCGAGGCCGGCGACGACCGCGATCGCGAACGCCGCCGCGAGCTCACGCACCGCCGCCAGCAGCGCGTGCACGACGTCGGGGTCGTGCAGCAGGCCGATCGTCGCAACGAGCGTGGCGGACGGCGGCGCCACGAACAGCGGGTTGCCCAGCCGGCGTGCCAGCACTTCCCACACCACGATCGCGAGCGCGATCACGCCGCACCGCACCGCGCCGGCGTACCGCCTCACGTTCGCTCACCCCGCCCGCGCAGTTCGACGTAGGAGGTCAGCGCGTTGAGGGCCGTCGCCACCGCGACCGCGACGACGATGTAGGCGAACATCTTCGCCGGTTCGAGACTCTCCGCCATCGTGACGATCTGGTGCCCCAAGCCGCCGTTGGACGTGATGGTCTCGCCGCCGAGGATGGCGAGAAAGCCGAGCACGAGCCCCATGCGCAAGCCCGCGATCACGACCGGAAACGCTTCGGGCAGCAAGACGTGCCAGAAGAGCTGCGGGGCCGAGGCGCCCATCGAGCGGGCGGCCGCGATGTGGACGCGGCTGACCTGCGAGAAGCCGGCGATCGTGCTGAGCGCGATCGGGAAGAACGCCATCGTCGTGCCGAGCGCGATTTTCGAGGGCGGACCGACGCCGAAGAACAGCAGATAGAGCGGAAAGAGCAGGATCGTCGGAATGGTGTACAGGCCGGCGATGAGCGGGTCGAAGACGCGTATCACGAACGGCGAGCGGCTGATCGCGAAGCCCGCGAGCAGGCCCGTCGCGGCCGCGAGCGCGAACGCGACCGCCAGCTCGTAGAGCGTCAGCCCGACATCGGCCCATACGGTGCCGGTGCGCAGCAGCGCACCGACCTGCGGCACGATGGCCGTCAGCGGCGGCAGGATCAGCGGATCCAGAAACCCCGTGCTGCTGCCGATCTGCCAAGCGCCGAACACGATGACGATGCAGACGATCTGCACCAGCCGTTGGCGCGTGCGGCGCGAGAGCGTCAGACCACGGCTCCCGTCTCCATCGCCTTGCGCACTTCGTCGTGGAGCAGCTCGTAGAGCGTGTTGCGCAAGCCGGCGAGTTTGGGCGAGGTCATGAACGCGGGTGAGCGCGGGTGCGGTTCGTCGACCGTGAGGATCGTCTTGATTCGTCCGGGCCGGGCGGTGAACACGGCGATCCGGTCGGCGAGGAAGACGGCCTCGACCAAACTGTGCGTGACGAAAACGATCGTTTTGCGCGTGCGGGCGAGTTGCACGGAGAGATCTTCGCCGAGTACCAGCCGCGTCTGCTCGTCGAGCGCCGCGAACGGTTCGTCCATCAGCAAGATCTCGGTTTGCAAACTCAGCGCGCGCGCGAGTTGTGCGCGCTGTTTCATCCCGCCCGAAAGCTGGCGCGGATAGTGATTGCGAAAGGCCTCCAAACCGACCGCGCTCAGCGCTTCGTCGGCGCGCCGGCCGCGCTCGCTCTTCGGCGCGCCTTGGAACGCGAGGCCGGCCAGGATGTTGTCGTACACGCTGAGCCACGGAAAGAGCGCGTTTTCCTGAAACACGAAGCTCACGCGTTTGGGCAGCGGCCCGCGCACCGGCTCGCCGTCGATCGTCACGCTGCCGCCGGCGGGCTTGGCGAGCCCGGCGATGATGTCGAGCAGCGAGCTCTTTCCGCAGCCGCTGGGCCCGATCAGGCACACCAGCTCGCCGGCCGGAATGTCGAAGGTCGTATCTTCGAGCGCGACGACGCGGCGCTCGTCACCCTCCGCGCCGAAGGCTTGCGAGACGCCGCGAATGCTGATGCCCTGCACGTGCCGCCGCTACTTACCCGGCGCCGGCAAAAAGGCTTCGGTGTAGAGCTTGGACATGTCCGGCTCGGCCGGCAGCGTGCCCATGTCGACGAACGACTGCGCGAGCACCTTGAGCGCGGCCTGCGAGAACTTGCCGTCCTTCGAGAAGTACGGGCATCAGGCTATCGTACTCGGCCGCCGCGACGCGACTCCGGAATCTGCAGGCGCTTCACGATGATCGCGACGCCGTCGGCCTTGTGCGTCTTCATGTAGGCTTCCGTTTCGAACCAGGCTGCGAGAAAGCGTTTGACGACGTCGGGTTTGGTGTCGATCATCGCCCTGCTGGCATAGATCGCGTGGGTGATGAAGTTCGGCGCGATGTCGCGGCCTGAGATGAGCGGCCGCGCTTCGCCCTTGTCGGCGAGAATGCGCGAGGTCGACGTCGCCACGATGGCGGCGTCGATTTGACTGGTTTGCAGCATCGCGCTCATCGCGGCGTCGGTGCCGGTCGCTTGCACCTTGATGCCGTCGGTGCCCCAGCCCTGGCGGCGCGAGAGTTCGTGCGCGAGCCATTCGGTCAGCGAACCGACCGAGATGATGCCGATCGTCTTGCCCTTGAGGTCGGCCACCGTTTTGATCGGGCTGTCCTTGCGCACGACGAAATCGACCAGCGTCGGCGGCCCGACGATGTCGGCGACGCACAGTTCCTTGACGCCCTTGGCGACGTAGACCAGCTCGCTGCCCGAGCCGAGCTCGAAGTCGATGCTGCCGGCCGTCATCGCTTCCTGTGATTTTGCCGGTCCGAAGATGTCGATCGGTTCGACGTCGAGCTGGTACTTCTTGAAGATGCCTTTGTCGATGCCGAGATAGAGCGCGGCGTAGAAGGCCGATGCCGGTGCCGCGTTCGAAACGCGGATGTGGTCGTCGGCCGGTGCCGGACGCGCGCAAGTAACGATGATCGTGAAGATCGCCGCGATCGCTACCAACCAACGCTTGTACATACGGGGTCTCGCTTTCTTACCAGGCTGCTTCGAGCCAGGAGTGAATCTCGGCCGCATCGACGGCGCGGGGTGCATTTTGCATCATCGGCAGGGTCGCCGTTTCGGCCGCGATCTGCCCGAGGTCCGCGGCCGGAATACCGATGTCGCGCAAGCGCGTCGCCATCCCGGCGTCGCGCACCAGCTGGGTGAAGGCGTCGGCCGCTGAACCTCGTCCACGCCGAAGGCCGCGCCGAGCGCCGGTGCGTACGGCGCGAGCTCGGGCGCGAACGCGCGCATGACCGCCGGCAGCACGATCGCGTGCGGGCACGCCGTGCGCTGCGCCGTAGCGCCCGCCGATGATCAAGCCCAGCGCGTGCGCGCCGGTCACGCCGGCGTTAGCGGTTGCGATCGTGCCCATGACCGACGAGTAGAGCGATCGCTCGCGGGCATCGACGTCGTGCGGATCGCGCGCCGTTTGGGCCAGCGAGTCGCGCATCAACCGGATCGCTTCGAGTGCGAGCGTCGTGGAGAACGGATTGCGCCGGCGCGAAATCAGCGCTTCGACACAACCGACGATCGAACGGATGCCGGTGACCGACGCTGAGTTCGGGACCGCAGTGCACGAGCAGTTCCGCGTCGAGCAAGCTCAGTTGCGGGATCAGCGCCGGATCGTCGAAGAGCATCTTCACGTGCGTTGCGGGATCGAGGATGCCCGCGCTCGGTAAGAGCACGTTGCCGGCGCCGGTGACGGTCGGTACCGCGAGGTGGGCGGGCGTCGATGCGGGCAGCGCACGTCGCGGCGCGCCGAGATCGAGCCGGTAACCGTTCAGCTCGCCGGCCAACCGTACGGCGACGGCTTTGGCGGTATCGGTCGCGCTGCCGCCGCCGACGCTGATCAGCGCGTCGGCACCGCTGCCGGCAAAGAGTGCCGCCGCTTCCTCGACCGTGGGGAGCGGCGTATGCGGCAGCACGCCGTCGTAGAGCACGGCGAGCCGCGAACCGAGCGCGGTGCGCACGGCCGCGCCGATGCTGCCGCCGGCCACGGTCTTGCCGGTGATGACGAGGGCGCGGCGCGCGCCGAGCGTATCGAGCAGCGCGCCCAAACGGTGCACGCCGCCGCGCTCGAAGTGCAGTTCTTTCGGCCACGTTTTCAGCACCACGGCGGGTGCGGCGGTGGTTTGCGTCATGCGGTTCTCAGCGCAGCGCCGCGTACGTTGCGTCGATCAGCGGCGCCCGCCGTTCCGCTTCGCCGCTGGGCGCGTAGAGGTTCATGCCGTAACCGAAACCGATCGCGTTTTCCGGATCGCCGAAGCCGATCGCGCCGCCCGCGCCCTGATGTCCGAAGGCGCCGGGGTTGGGACCCATGTAGGCGACCGGCGGCGAGTTGCGCACCACGCCCGAGGCTTGGTGGTAGTGGCGCGGCCGGATGCGGTCGACGATGTGGTGGCGTTCGGCCCGCAGGCGCTCGATCGTCGAGGGGTCCAACACTTCCGCGAGCCGGCCGTAGAGCAATGCGACGGCCCGGCCGTTACCGTGTCCGTTGGCCGACGGAATCTCGGCCGTGCGAAACGCGTTCGAATTGAACTCTTCCCTGGCTGAGAGTTCTTTCCAGTACAAGCCCTCGGAGGATTCCGGGTTCTCGAGGCCTTTGCGCAGCCCGGCCTCGGGCGGCATCACGAAATCGGCGCAACGCTCCAGCTCGTCGGCCTGCAGGCCGATGTGGTAGTCGACGTGCAGCGGCTCTGCCACCTCGCGGCGGAAGAACGCGCCTAGCGACTCGCCCGTCACGCGCCGCACGATCTCGGCAACGATGTAGCCTTGCGAGAGCACGTGATACGCCGGATCGTCGCCGGGTGGAAAGAGCGGCGCCTGCCGGCCCAGTGCGGCGGCCATCGCCTGCGCGTCATACGCGGTGCCGCGCGGCAGCGTCTCGCTGATCCACGGCAGTCCCGCCCGGTGATCGAGCACGTTGCCGAGCAGCAGCTCGCCCTTGCCGTTCGCCGCGAACTCGGGCCAATAGCGTGCGACCGGTGCGCCGGGATCGATCAGGCCGCGTTCGACCAGCAAGAACAGTGCGATCGCGGAGATCGCTTTCGAGACCGACATCATGTTGACGATCGTGTCGTGTCGCCAGCGGCGTGCGAAGCGCGCGTCGGCATAGCCGCCCCACAGATCGACGACCAGTGCGCCGCGGTGCGCGACGCCGAGGCTCGCGCCGACTTCCAGACCGGCGGCGAAGTTATCGGCGAAACGCTCGGCCACCGCGGCGAATTGCGGCGCACAGTAGCCCTCGATGGGATAGGTCCGGTCCGGGCCGGCGACGTCGCGCCGAAGGTACTCCATGCGACCTTCTTTGGTGGACAGCCGGGGGGTTCCGGCTCCGTAGCGAAGGCAGCCGGACGCTTGTCTAGGAGGCCGTCGTCTTGTTCAAACTCGCATTCTTTTGCATGGGGTTAGCTTTCGCTGCAGTGCCACTGGCCGCAACGGCGCAAAATGCCCCGCCGCCGGCGCCCACACCGGCGCCCGCGCCGCCGACGCCCGCACCTCCGGAACACTTCATCATGTTCGACGGCGCCGCGACCGGCACGACCTACAACGAACTCGCCTCCGGCACGAACTCGAGCGGCTGGGGCATTCGCGCCCTCGCCGAGGTGCCCGTCATCGGCCACAATTGGGTCGCCCAGATCGACTACCGGGCCTACAACTACCAGCATTTTGCGAACGGTGCGATGCCCAACGGCATCACGTTCGCGTGTCCGGCGGGCGACCCCGGCTGCGTCACGCCGATCGGCTTTGTAACCTACAACCACGTGTTCTCACCGGGACCCGTGAGCTACATCAATGCGTTCGCCGCGCAGGATACGACGACGCAGATCGGGTTCGGTTCGAAGATCGCACCGATCGAGCGCTACTACCTGAGCGTCGGCTACGTGATCCGGGGAACCAACGCGCCCGGCTACCCCACTGAAGGCGGCCTGGGCTTTGGCCTGGACAAGCTGCCCGACGTCGATCGAACGTTTTCGATCTACGGAAATTTCTGGGTGTTCTTCAACGTGGGCGGCAATATCACGGGTCCGACCGCCGCGTCGCTCGGCAGCCTCTCGGCGTATCCGCTCACCGTTGCCTATCGGCTCTTCACCTATCGGCTCGGCGCGACGTTCACGATCCCGAACACGCCCGTATTCTTGGATCTCTCCGACGTCGGCGACCGTGCCGACGTGAGCTCGGCCGGACCGGGCAGCGCGCAGCACAACGCGCTGTTCCTGGGCGCCGGGGTGAAGTTCTAACCGCTATTTCCCGGGCGCCCAAATCAAGGTATTGGCCGAGACCGGCGTTTGACCGGTGTACTTGGCCGCGGTGTCGATCGGGGGCTGAACGAGCCGCGTTTCGAGCGTCACCGCGTACGGTACGCGGTGCATGCGCTCGACGATCGCCGGGTCGAGCTTGAGGTACTTGAGCAGGATCGCGGCCGATTCTTTTTGGTGCGCGTTGGCCCACACGGCCGTGCGATGAATCGCCGTCGCGAAGCGCAGCGCCAGATCGGCGTGCGCCGCCAACCAGGGTTCGCTTGCGATCCAGCCGGTGGCCTGATAGCGCGGCGCCACGCTCTCGGCGGCGCGCGCCAAGATGCGCAGATCGCCTTCGGCGGCGGTGAAGAAGGGCTCGATGATATAAGCCGCGTCGACGCGGTGCTGCGTCAGCGCCGCGGCCATCGCGGGAAAGGGCAGCTCGATGAACTTCACCGCCGCGGAGTTGCCGCCGTTCTTATCGATCCAAGCGCGCGACGCGAAGTAGGTGAGGTCGTTGAGGCCGCTGACCGCGACGACCTTGCCGCTGAGGTCGGCGGCCTTCTTGATCGGCGAGTCTTTCAGCACCGCTAACGCGGCCGTCGGCGAAGCCTTATCGTAGAGCCCGGCCGGCGCGATGTAGAGGATCGGCAGACCTTTGCTGCGCGCGTCGGCCACCGTTCCGACGACCGCGTTCCCGATGTCGCCGCCGCCGCCGGCGATTGCGGCGACGATCGCACCGCTGTTCGTCATCGGGGTGATGCGCACGTCGAGCCCGACATCTTTGAAGTAGCCCAGTTCTTGGGCATAGTAAACTTCGGCCGAATTATCCGCCGGCAAGTTGATCAGGTTGATCACGGCGAGCGGAGCATCGGCCGCGCGGCCCGGCGCCGCGGCGCCGAACGTCAGGACAAGCGCGAGCAAGGCGAAGGTAAGGCGCCGGAATGCATTCACGATGTGGTTCCTTTGGATGTTATTTCGCCGGCGCCCAGACCAGCGAGTCGGCCGAGACCGGGGCTTGTCCCGTGTATTTCGCCGCCGTGTCGATCGCCGGTTGAATCAGGCGTGGTTCGAGCGCCAGCGCGTAGGGCACGCGGTACATCCGCTCGGCGATCGACGGATCCACTTTGATGTATTTGAGCAAGATCGCGGCCGATTCTTTGTGGTGCGCGTTGGCCCACAGCGCCGTGCGATGGATCGCGGTGCCGAAGCGCAGCGCGAGGTCGGCGTGCGTCTGCAGCCACGACTCGGTTGCGATCCAGCCGGTCGCCATGTAGCGCGGTGCGACGCCGGTCGAAGCGCGGCCGAGCAGGCGGAGGTTGTCCTCGTTGGCGGCGTAAAACGGTTCGACCGTATACGCCGCATCGACGCGATGCGCGATCACCGCGGCCGCCATCGTCGGGAACGGCAGCTCGATATACTTCACGGCCGCCGAGTTGCCGCCGTTCTTGTCGATCCACCCGCGCGTCGCGAAGTAGGTGAGGTCGTTGAGGCCGCTGACGGCGACCGTTTTTCCGGTCAAGTCGGCTGCGCTCCGCAGCGGTGAATCCTTGGCCGTGACGAGCGCAGCGGTCGGCGAGGCGATGTCGGAGAGGCCGGCCGGTGCGATGAACAGCACCGGGATGCCCTTGGCCCGGGCATCGGCGACCGCTCCGACGACGGCGTTGCCGATGTCGCCGGCGCCGCCGGCCAGCGCCGCGATGATCGCACCGCTGTTGGTCATCGGCGTGACGCGCACGTCCAACCCGGCATCTTTGAAATAGCCGAGTTCCAGGGCGTAGTAGACCTCGGCCGAGTTGTCGGCCGGCAGATTGATCAGGTTGATGACCGCCAATGGCGCGTCGGCCGCGCGGCCCGCGGGAGCGCCGGCAAAGGCCAGAATTGCAGCCAGCGGAAGAAAGATAAGCCGGCGGAGGTGGTGCACGGAGCGATCTTCCGGCCGCTCCCAGCGATTCCTATAAAAGTCGTGTGACGCTATGTAATCGATGCGGATCGCTTCGCGGCAGTACAGTCACGAGGGGCACCTCGCAGAATTCGACCGGCGCTTGGAAGGCGCTCCCCACGATGTCGGTGTCCTGTTCGAGCGCGCATGCTGCCTCGAAGACCTGGGCTGGGATGAAGCCGCCTCGCAATGCTATCTCGCGGTGCTCAAGATCGATCACCGGCATCTGGGGGCGTTGAACAACCTCGGGTTGATGGTTAGCGCGCGCGGGGATTCGGCCAGCGCGCGCGCCCTGTTCACCCAAGCCCTCACCCACCACCCGCTCTCGACCATCGCGCACGTGAACCTCGGCCTCGCGCTGCTCGACCAGGGCGAAGTCGTCAGCGCCGAGGCACAATACCAAGCAGCCCTGACGCTCGATGCCGACTTTTTCGCCGCCCGTCACGGCCTCGCGCTGCTCTACGAACGCATCGGCGATCCGGTGCGCTCCGAAGCCCAGTTCAAACGAGCGTTCGCCAAACGAGCGTGGTGGACGCTGCCGTACGCCGGAACGGCGCCGCCGCTGCGGGTGCTGCTGCTCGTCTCGGCCCGTGGCGGCGACATCGTGACGCATCCGTTTCTGGACGACCGGATCATGCAGACGACGATGTTCGTTCCCGAGGGCTTCGAGAACGGCATGCCGCTCCCGCCGCACGACGTCGTGTTCAACAGCATCGGCGACTCCGACCGCTGCCGGAAGTCGCTCGAGCGCGCGCGCGACCTGTGTGCCGCATCGAGCGCACGCGTGATCAACGATCCGAATCGCGTGCTGGCGACGGGCCGCGACGCCGGCTCCGACCGCTTCCGGCACATCGCCGGCGCGGTCGTTCCGCGCATCGAGCGCTTCGCGCGCGGCGAGATCACCGCGGCGAACCTGAGCGCGCGCGGCTGGACGTTCCCGCTGCTAGTGCGCGCTCCGGGGTATCAAGCCGGCCGGTTCTTCGAGCACGTCGACGCGCCGGAGGGCCTTGCCGATGCGCTCGCGCGCGTGCCCGGAACGGAGCTGTACGTGATCGAATTCATCGACATGCGCGACGCCGACGGCTGCGTTCGCAAGTACCGCCTGCTGTTCGTCGGGGGCCGCGTCTACCCGGTGCACCTGGCGATCTCGAACGACTGGAAGGTGCACTATTTCTCGGCCGACATGGCCGAACGCGCCGATCACCGCGCTGAGGAAAAGCGCTTTCTCGACGACGTGCCGGCCGCGTTCGGCGCCGCGGGGATGGACGCGCTCGAGCAGATCGGCCGCCTGCTCGATCTAGATTACGGCGGCGTCGACTTCGGCGTGGATGCCGCCGGAAAGATCGTCGTGTTCGAAGCGAACGCGACGATGGCCGTGTATCCGCCGGCCGGCGAGGTATATGCCTACCGGCGGCCGGCCTATGATGCGATCGTCGCCGCCGTGCGGGCGATGCTCGCTTGATGCGTCATTTGTCGAGCGGATCGGTCGAGCGCGGATAGGATGCGATCTCGACGTTGACGTATTTGCCGTCGCGCAGCTGCGTGCGTCGAATGTAGACCGTTTGCACGATGTCGCGTGAATCTTTGCCGATTTCGATCGGTCCGCGCGGGCTCTCGAACGACATCCCGCGCAAGAGCTGCATCGTGCGGTCGGGATCGAGGTTGCCCTTTTGCGCTTCGGTCACGTTATAGATCGCGTGCATGATGTCGTAGATCGCAACGCTGTTGTAATCGGGCGGCGCTTCGCCGTTGTCTTGTTTGAGCACGGCCTGCACGAAGGCATCGTTGAGTTTGGACTGATGGTTGGCCGAATAGTTGCCGGTGCTGATGATGCCGTCGGCCATCTCGCCGTAGGTCGGCAGAAAGCTCTCGAGCACGAGATCGGGAGTCGCGAGAATCTTCACTCCCGCTTTCGCCAATCCGGCATCGTAGAACGCCTTGAGGAAGGACTGGCCGCCGCCGTTGGCGTTGACGAACGCGAACACCGCCTGGGGTTTGGCGTCTTTGATGCGCTGCACGTAGCCCGAGAAGTCGGGGTTCTGCAGCGGCACCTTGACCTCGCCCGCGATCGTGCCGCCGCCGGCCGTGTACTCTTGCGTGAAGCCCGCGCCCGCGTCGATTCCCGGCGCGTAATCGAGATAGATCACGAACGTCGACTTGAGGCCGTTCTGCAGCGCCCACTTGGCCATCGGCGCGGCCAGCTGCGGCAGCGTCAGGCTGAAGCGCGCCATGTAGGGATCGCCGTGCGTGATCTTCGATTGGGTCGCGTTCATCACGAGGAACGGCGTCTTGGACTGCGCCGATACTTGGCCGACCGCGACGGCGTTGGGTGAGAAGATGATGCCGGCGAGGAAATCCACCTTGTCGCCGACCACGAGTTCTTGGGCCTGACGGCGCGCGACTTCGGGTTGCGGTCCGGTGTCGTCGCGCCGGATGATGACGACCTTGCGGCCGGCGACCGTATCGCCGTGCTGTGCGATAAACGCGTTGATCGCGGCGTCGGCGACGCGCGAAGCTGCCGCCGTCGAGCCCGAATAGCTGGTGATGAAGCCGATCTTGAGCGGCGGCGCATCGGCTCGCGCCGTGCCGATCGCGACGCCCGCGGCAGCGAGGGTGAACGCCGCGAGCGCAAGCATGCCAAAACGTCGATTCATAGAATCTCCCCGGTCGGTCGGTCGCTCGCCGGGTGTACCACGTTCGAGAGCGCGGGACATGCCGGACCAGGCGGTAGGACGTTCCTGCCGAACGTATCCGTCATGTCAACCGTAACGCGTCCCTTGAGTGCCGAACACCTCGAACCGTGGAACGGTAACATCGTTCAAGTGACGATGCTCGACGGCAGCCGCCAAGTCGGCTTGCTGCAACGCGTCGACAGCAACTGGGTCCGCCTCAAGGCAGTCCCGGCACTGCCCAACGGCGGTTTGGTCGAGATCGCGCTCACCACCGCCGTTTCGCGCGCTTCGCGGAACTAACTCCGCTCGGCGCGACGAACTCCGCCTAGAGCGGCGAACCGCCGGGTTTGCTGATCGGCTCGAAGTCGTTCTTGTTCGCGTTGAAGCGCGCGAGCTCGAACCCGCTTTGTCCCGAACCGCGTTGGCTCGTGCGGAAGTCGTAGACGGCGTTGGCGCCCGCGAAGTCGTGCAGGTGCGAGAAGTACGTTTGCATTTGCGCCGCGGTCGGATCGGGCGGCGTGTTGCGCAACGCGTCCATCACCAGGATCGTCATGTCGTAGGCGTTGGCGTACCCGCCGTCGACCTTGAGCCCCACGCGCTGGAACATCGTGTTGAGCTCGTGCTGCACCTTGGCGATGCGGGGTTCGACGGCCGAGCCTTGTACCGCGGCCGGGACGGTGAGAAAGTCGAGCTCTTTGGGCGCGATGGCGGCCAGCTGTGCGATCTGCGCGATCGTCATGTTGGCGCCGTTGGCGATCAGCGGCACGTCGAGACCGCTGTCGTGCAGGCCGCGAATGACCGTTGAGAACGGGCTGCCGACCGTCCACGAAATCAAGACTTGCGGGCCCGACGCCTTGATCACGGCCATCTGCGCGGCGACGCTCTGATCGGCCGGGCTGAAATGCTGGTGCGCGATCAAGTTGAGGCCCGCGAACTGCGGCAGCGCGAAGGCGTCCTCGAAGGCTTTGTCGAGCGCCGCTCCGCTGGCGTCGGTCGAGTTGAGCATCGCGAAGCGCTTGTAACCGCGTTCTTGATAGTAGCGCAAGACCACGATCGCGTTGTCGAGGGCGGTGCCGGCCGTGACGTACACGTAGCTGCCGGTGTTGATGTAGGGCGAGATGCAGAACATCAGCGGTCCGGCCGGTGCGACCAGCGGCGCGACGGCAGCGCACGTCGCGGTGACGGCCGGACCGAGGACCACCGGCGCTTTCTTCGCGATCAAGCCGTTGGCGAACTGGACCGATTGCTGCGGACTCGATTGATCGTCCAGAAACGTTCATGTGCAACGGCCGGCCGTGAATGCCGCCCGTCGCGTTGACGCGGTCGGCGACCAAGCTCATCGTTTTCTGCGACGCTTGGCCGAAGAACGCGAACGCCCCGGTGAGCGGTAAGATCGCGTTGAGCTCGTAGGGCGTGCCGGTCGTTTGAGCCGAGCCGCTCAGCGATAGTGACGTGACCAGCGCGACGATGAGCGCGGCGATCGGCAAACTGCGGTGCTTCATGGGGTTTCCTCTCGGGTGTTTCTAGACGATGACGAGTTCGTGGGTGACCGACCGGCAATCCATCTCGTACTCGAGCTCGGCGACCGGTGGGCGGCCAGATGCCAGGTGAGGCCGGCGCGTGCGGCGCCGCGCCGGGCCAGTTCGTCGCCGGCGAACGGGTGGATGTCGTGTACGGAATAGACTTGGCTGGCGGTCGTGTCGGACCAGGTCATGTTAACCGCCTGCATGCGCCGCTCCATCGTGTCCAACACGTGCACGGCTTTTTCGCGCATCCCGGCGGGGCTCGTGTCGTTGCGCCGCACGATGCCGAAACTCGCGCCGCCTTCGGCGGATTCGGCGCTGCCCGAGATCACGAACGTCGGCAATGCTGCGGTGTCCGCGTCGGGCACGGTGTAGGAGAAGGCGTAGAACGACGGTTCGTCCGGCGGCTCGACGGCCGGACACACGTTGCTGCGGGCAACCGGGTTGCGGTCGCCTTCGACGATACCCCACTGCTCGAGCGTGACGACGTAGATCTTGTTGAACGCGTAGAAACCGTCTTGGGTAAACGGCTTGGGCGAACGGAGTTCGCACGCGCAGAACGCCGCGAGCGGCCGGCCTGCGGCGGCGAGGAGCGCTTCGATCCGGCGGAATCCCTCGGCGAGCGCTACCGGCCGCTGGAAGCGCACGCGCACGATCCGGTAGCCCGGCAAGGCGGCCACACCGCCCGAATACTGAAAGACCCCGTGGATAAAGCGATAGCCACCGGCCGTGAAATCGGACACGTCCATCGAGGCAACAGCGTAGGCGCTCGCGCCCGCGGCGTCAATGGACAAAAAGCGAAAGGGAGAATTTCGCGCGCCGTTTGAGATGAGAAGATGAAGCGATCTTCGATCCTCGGTGCGCTGGCCGTTGCCACGGCGGCGGCCGGCGCGCGTCCGGCGCTGGCGGCCGACGCCTGTCTCATCGGTCCGCCGCCGCATGCGGAGGGGCCGCGCGTCTTCGCCGGCTACGATCAGGTCGAACTCGACGCGGCCTACGATCAGAGCGCCTACGCTCCGCTGCAAGCACAGATCCAAGCGCGGCGCGCCGCCAATTCGAAGCTCGTCTTGGCTCGGCTGGGCGCGCCGATGACGGTTGCTTACGGCCCGACGGAGGTCGAGAAGCTCGATATCCATCGGGCGAAGCGACCGCATGCGCCGGTGTTCGTCTTCATTCACGGCGGCGCGTGGCGCACCGGCGCGGCGCGCGAGTACGCGGTCTATGCCGAGCCGTTCGTCAACGCCGGTGCGACCCTCGTGCTGCCGGACTTCACCAACATCATGGCAGCGGGCGGCAACCTCAACGTGATGGCCGACCAAGTGCGGCGCGCGATCGCCTGGGCGTACGTGAACGCGGCGTCGTACGGCGGCGACCAGAAGCGGTTTTACGTCGGCGGCCACTCATCGGGCGGCCACCTGTGCGGCGTTGCGGTGACCAGCGACTGGTCGTCGTTTCCCGGCGTTCCGGCAGATTTCATCAAGGGCGCGGTGCTGATGAGCGGCATGTACGATCTCGTGCCGGTCAGCTTGTCGTCACGGCGCACGTACGTCAACTTCGATGCGGCGACGATCGAGGCGCTGAGCTCGCAGCGTCACATCGACCGGCTGCGCGCGCGCGCTCGTCGTCACCTACGGCACGAACGAGACGCCGGAATTCCAGCGCCAGAACCGTGACTTCGCGGCGGCCGTGCAGGCGGCGGGCAAACCCGTGCAGCTGATCGCGGCCACCAGCTACAACCACTTCGAAATGGAAGAGTCGCTCGGGAACCCCTACGGTCCGAACGGCCGCGCGGCACTCGCGTTCGTCAGCGCCTAGGAGCGTGCCGGACTTGTCCGGCACACGACGACGGGCGGATCGGCCGCTTCGACTACGCTCAGCACAGGCTCCGGCCGAACGCGACGGATTCACGGAACGTGAATCCACTGAACCGGCGGAGGAATTCTCGCCCGCGGACGCCCAGTGGCGAACAATGAATCGCCGCACGACGCTCTCGACCTTGGCTGCCGCAACCGTGCTGGGTCTGCCCCGCATCGCGCGCGGAGCGGACCCGACGCCGCTGCAGTTGGGCACGATGGGCGCCGACGGCTCGGCCGAACCGTTCTACGGCGCCGACCATAATTTTTTTAAGGACGCCGGCTTCGATGTCACGATCACGGTGATGAACAACACCGCGCAACTGGCCTCGGCCGTCGCCGGCGGTGCGCTCGGCATCGGCTACGGGAGCGTGATTCCGCTCGCGCAAGCGCACCTGCGCGGTCTCGAGTTCCGCGTGATCGCACCGGCCTTGATCTACAACGCGCCGGCGCTCACGAACGTGATCATGACCGGCAAAAACTCGAGCGTGAAGACCGGCGCCGACCTCAACGGGCAAATCGTGGCGGTCAACGGGCTGCGCGACCTCACGCAGTACGAGATGCAGGCGTGGATCGAGCAGAACGGCGGCGACATCAAAACGGTGAAGCTGATCGAGACGCCGTTCTCGGAGATGGGCGTTGCGCTCGAGACCGGCCGCGTCGCCGCGGCGATCATGGCCGAGCCGTTCACGACCGGAGCGCTCGCGCAAGCGCGCATCATCGGCAACGCCTCGGCGGCGGTCGGGAAACATTACATGGTCACGGGATGGTTCTCGACCACGTCGTGGCTGCAGCAGAACGCCGATACCGCGAAGCGGCTGCAATCCGTGATGCTCAAGATCGCGCGCTGGGCCAACGCCAACCACGCCGAAACGCAGCCCATTATCTTGAAGTACACGAAGATCACGCCCGACGTCGCGGCGAAGATGCTGCGCTCGACCTACGGCGAGACCAAAGCCGATGCGGCACTGCTGCAGCCGGTGCTGGACCTGGCGGTCAAATACGGTGGGATGCAGACCGTGTCGCCGGCCGATTTGATTTGGCAAGGCTAGCCCCGCGGCGCTACGACGACGATCGCGATCTCGCCGGCATCGAGCGCCGGTTGGCGGCCGCGCCCGCGACGATCGAGCTGTTGTTCGAGCGGGCGTGCTGCCTCGAAGATTTAGGCCGCTCGGAGGCCGCGGCCGAAGCCTACCTCACGGTGCTGCGCGCCGACGCGCGTCATCTCGGTGCGCTGTGCAATCTCGGCACGATGCTCTTGCACCGCGGCCAGGCGGCCAAGGCGCAAACGTTTTTCACCCACGCGCTGACGCACCATCCGCTCCAGCTGATCGCTCACGTGAACCTCGGGCAGGCCTTGTTCGAGCAGGGCGAGATCGCCAGCGCCATCGCCCAGCACCGAGCCGCACTGGCGGTCGATCCGCGTTTCTTCGCCGCGCACCAGGCCCTGGCGATGCTGTATGAAGCGACCGGCGATGAATCGCGCGCCGAAGAGCACTGGGCGCGGGCCTTCGCACACGGCGCGGCGACGAAGCTTCCCTACACCGGTCCGCAACCGCCGGCCCTGCGGTTGCTGCTGATCGTGTCGGGCCGTGGCGGCGATGTGGTCGCGCACCGTTTTCTCGACGACGCGCAGATGGAAACGACGCTGGTGATGGCCGACGGTTTTCGCGCCGGAACCACGCTGCCGCCGCACGACGTGGTGTTCAACGGCATCGGCGACGCCGATCGCTGCAAGACGCCGCTCGAACGCACGCGCACGCTGCTCGCTTCATCGCCGGTGCGCGCGATCAACGATCCGGACCGCGTGCTCGCAACCGGGCGCGCCGCGATCGGCGAGCGTTTCGGCGCAATCGACGGCGTCGTCGTGCCGCGTACTGAGCTCGTGCCGCGCGCGGCGATCACGGCGCAATCCCTCGCCGAACGCGGTTGGACGTTTCCGCTGCTGGTGCGCGTGCCCGGCTACCAGGCGGGCCGCTATTTCGAGTTGGTGAACTCACCCGCGGCCTTAGCGGAAACGCTCGCGCGACTGCCCGGCCGAGAGCTCTTTCTCATCGCTTTTTTGGATGCCCGCGGCGCCGACGGTTGCGCCCGCAAGTACCGGGTGCTGTTCATCGACGGGAAGCTCTACCCGGTGCATCTGGCGGTGTCCGCGGAGTGGAAGGTGCACTATTTTTCCTCCGACATGGCGGAGCGCGACGATCATCGCGCGGAAGAAGAGCGCTTTCTCACCGACATGCCGGCGGCGCTGGGCGCGCCCGTGGTCGCACGGCTCGAAGCGATCGGGCGCGCGCTGAACCTCGACTACGGCGGCGTCGACTTCGGCCTGGACGCCGCGGGAAACGCGATCGTCTTCGAAGCGAACGCGACGATGGCGGTGTATCCGCCGCCGGCGGAGGAGCGCTGGACGTACCGGCAGCCGGCCTACGATGCGGTCGTGGCCGCCGTGCGGGCGCTGATCACGCGCCGCGCGGCGCGCTAGACTTTCGGTTTGGGCGGCCGCCGCAACTCGAAGGTCGCGCGCGATTCGTCTTGCACCGTGCTCGGGCGCTCCCCGCGTTCGAGTTGCCCCAGCAGCTCGTCGAACAGCCGCGCGCCGAGCGGAACGAGGGCATCGTAGTAGAGTTTCGAGGGCGAGCTCTCGGCCGGAATGGGCACCGCCGCTTGGATCGCGATCGGGCCGGTGTCGATCCCTTCGTCGACCCAGAACCACGTCACGCCGCTCTCGGTATCGCCCATCTTGAACGTCCAGTACACCGCATCGCCGCCGCGATGGCGCGGCAGCACACTCGGATGAAAGCAGAGCACGCCGAGACCCGCTTCGGCAATCTCCGGCGCCTTGAGGATGCGCAGAACGTTGGCCAGCACGATGAGATCGTAGGGCCGCTCGTCGACGATCGCGTGCCCGCGGCGCTCGCAGATCGCAAGCGTCGCATCGTAAATCGGCCCGCTGCCGAAGACCTTTATCCGCATCAACCCTCCCGTTTTCAGCTAACGTGGATATACTCAAGCTTGAACGTATTCCTCGGAGCTAGAACTGATGCAGGCAATCGTCACCTCGCCGCAGACCCCGGGCCGGCTCATCACCGTCGCGTTGCCGCCGCCCCAACCCGCCCCGGGCATGGCGGTGGTGCGCGTTCGCGCATCGTCGATCAATCGCGGTGAAACGCGCTTGATTCCGGCGCGGCCCAACGCGTGGGCGCCGGGTCAAGACGTCGCCGGAATCGTGGAAGAGCCCGCGCCCGACGGAGGTCCGGCCCGCGGGGCGCGCGTCGTCGGTCTGGCCGACGGCGGCAGCTGGAGCGAGCTCGTCGCCGTTCCGGTGGAGCGTTTGGCGGTCTTGCCCGATGCGGTGAGCGATGAGGTGGCCGCGACGCTGCCGGTGGCCGGGCTGACGGCTTTGCGCGCGGTGCGCGCGCTGGGCGAGGTGCTCGGACGTCCGGTGCTCGTCACCGGGGTGCGCGGCGCCACCGGCAACGTCGCGGCGCAACTCTTGCTCGCCGCCGGCGCCGAGGTGACCGGGCTCGCGCGCGGTACGTTCGCGTTCGAGGGCGTTCGTATCGTCACGTCGCTGGGCGATGCCGACCGTTTCGCGGGCGTCATCGACGCGGCCGGCGGCGAGGTGCTCGCCGGCGCGCTCGGGCACCTGTTGCCGCACGCCAAAGCCGTCACGTTTGCCGGCAGCGCGCCCGCGCCGATCGGGCTCGCGACGTTCGCGGGCGTTCCGGCGAGCCTCGAGTCGCTCTTCGTCTACCGCGCGCCCGGCCGGTTCGACGACGACCTCGCCACGCTGGCACGCTTCGTGGCCGGCGGACGGCTGGCGCCCCACATCGACCGCTTCGTACCCATGGCCGAGGTCAACGACGGCTTGGCCGCCCTCGAAGCGGGCGGTATCGACGGCAAGATCGTCCTCGTTCGCAAGGCGTCCTGAGGGTCGAGGCTCCGGTCACACGCGGAGCGAACGGCGCGCGCATGACTTCGACCATCACCACCGCACGCCGGACGCAGCCGCCGTTTCGCGCCGATCATGTCGGCAGCTTGCTGCGCCCGGACGCGCTCAAAACCGCCCGCGACCAGTTCCTCGGCCCGCAAACACCGGCCACGAATCTCGGCCCGCACGACAGCGCCGGGCTGCGCGCGGTCGAAGACCAGTGCGTGCTCGATCTGATCGCCATGCAGGAGGGCGTCGGGTTGCGCGCGGTGACCGACGGCGAGCTGCGGCGGCGCAGCTGGTGGCTCGAGCTCGTTCTCGGTTGGGAGGGCTTTGAGGCCGACCGCACCGGCAACACCAAGATCCCGTGGCGCAACGTGAGCGGTCCGACGCAGGGCTTCTCGCAGCTCAAGGTCACGGGCAAGATTCGCTGGCGGCCGAGCTCCACCGTGCGCGCGTTCGAATTTCTCAAAGCGCACGCGCACGCGATTCCGAAAGTGACGCTGCCGGCGCCGATCAACGTGCACTACTACATCGGCGATCCGGCGAACATCTCGAAGATTGCGTATCCCGATCCGGCCGGCGTGTGGGACGATCTGGTTGCGGCCTACCGCCAAGAGGTCGCGGCGCTCGTCGCCGCCGGAGCGACCTACATTCAGTTCGACGACACGAGCTTACCGTTTCTCTGCGACCCGGTACACCGCGACTACGTGCGCTCGTGGGGCGACGATCCCGACAAGCTGCTGATGACCTACGCCGAAAAGATGAATGCGGTTCTCGCCGGTCGCCCGGCCGGCGTGACCTTCACGTTGCACCAGTGCCGCGGCAACCGCGAAGGCAACTGGGCCGCCGAAGGCGCCTACGATCCGGTGGCCGAGGTGTTGTTCAATGGCATCGACGTCGACGGGTATTTTCTCGAGTACGATACCTCGCGCGCCGGCGGCTTCGCGCCGCTGCGGTTTCTGCCCAAGGGAAAAGTGGCCGCGCTGGGGTTGGTTTCGAGCAAGACGCCGGTGCTCGAAAACGCCGACGACGTCGTGCGGCGCATCGAAGAAGCGGCCGGCATCGCGCCGCTCGATCAGCTCGCGCTCTGCCCGCAGTGCGGCTTCGCCAGCTCGGTCGGCGGCAACCCGGTCAGCGCCGACCAGCAGCGCGCCAAGCTGCAGCATCTGGTGAACATCGCGACCCGCGTCTGGGGCGGCGTGTAATCTAGGGGCGGATCTGGCCGGCGCCGCGCACGATGTACTTGTAGCTCGTGAGCTGCTCGGCGCCGACCGGACCGCGCGGCGGCAGGCGGCCGGTGGAAATGCCGATCTCAGCGCCCATGCCGAACTCGCCGCCGTCGGCGAATTGCGTCGAGGCGTTCACCAGCACGATCGCGCTTTCGACTTCGGCCAGAAACCGCTCCGCGGCGGCCGAGTCGGCGGTGAGGATCGCATCGGTGTGGTGCGAGCCGTAGTGGTTGATGTGGTCGATCGCCCCGGCGACGCCGTCGACGACGCGCACCGCGAGAATCGCATCGAGGTACTCGGTCGTCCAATCGGCTTCGGTGGCGGCCAGCGCGCGGGGATCGAGCGCCTGCGTTTGCGCATCGCCGCGAACCTCGCAGCCGGCGGCGTGCAGATCGGCGAGGATCGGCGGTACATACGCCGCCGCGACGGCGCGATCGATCAGCAGCGTCTCGGTCGCGCCGCACACGCCGGTGCGCCGCATCTTCGCGTTGAGCACGATGCGCCGTGCTTGTTCCAGATCGGCGGCGCCGTCGACGTAGGTGTGACAGAGCCCCTCGAGATGCGCGATGACCGGAATGCGGCTCTCGCGCTGCACGCGCTCGATGAGGGAACGGCCGCCGCGCGGGACGATCACGTCGATGAGGTCGGACATGCCGAGCATCAGCGCGACCGCGGCGCGGTTGGTCGTCGGTACCAGTTGCACCGCCGCCGCGGGCAAGCCGGCCGCGGCGATGCCGCGCTGCAAGGCGTCCGCGATGACGCGCGAGGAATGGAAACTCTCCGAACCACCGCGCAGGATCGCGGCGTTGCCCGAACGCAGGCAGAGCCCGCCGGCGTCGGCGGTCACGTTGGGCCGCGATTCGTAGATGATGCCGATGACGCCCAGCGGTATGCGCACGCGCGCGATGTCGAGGCCGTTGGGGCGCGTCCAGCGCGCGAGTTCGGTGCCGATGGGATCGGGCATCGACGCCACCGTTTCCAAGCCCACCGCCATCGCCTCGATGCCTTTGTCGTCGAGCCGCAGCCGGTCGAGCAGCGGGGCCGCGAGCGAGCGCGCCTCGGCCGCGGCCAGATCTTGGGCGTTGGCGGCGAGGAGCTCGCGCCGGGCCGCGCGCACTTCCGCCGCGGCGCCGAGCAGGGCCGCGGTTTTGCGGGCCGGTTCGGCGCGCGCGAGCACGCCGGCCGCTTGCCGGGCGGCAAGTCCGATCGTGCGCATCTCACGGTCGAGTTCAGGCGAAGCGATGTCGAGCGTCGTCATGTCGGTTATCCGGTCAGGACCAAGTCATCGCGGTGGATGATCTCATCCCCGCTGCGGTAGCCCAGAATTGTCTCGATTTCACTGCTGTTGTGTCCCGCGATCGTTTGCGCGTCGGCGCTGGAATAGGCCGAGAGCCCGCGCGCCACTTCGCGGCCATCGCGGCTGCGAACGATAACCGCATCACCGCGCTCGAAGTTGCCGTCGACCGAGACCACCCCGGTCGGCAGGAGGCTCGTCCCGCGCGCCAGAGCGCTCGCCGCGCCGTCGTCGACCACCAGCACGCCCGCGGTGTTGAGCGCGCCGGCGATCCAGCGCTTGCGCGCGGTGCGCGGTTCGGAGGCCGGGATGAACCACGTCGCCTTGGCGCCGGCTTCGATCGCGGCCAGCGGGTGCAAGCCCTCCCCGCGGGCGATCACCATGCGGCAGCCGGCGGCCATTGCGATGCGGGCGGCAGCGAGCTTGGTCACCATACCGCCGGAACTGTAACCGAGCGGAGCGTGACCGGCCATCGCTTCGATTTCGGGCGTGATCGCGCGAACCTCGGCCAGATGTTGCGCCGCGCGGTCACGGCGCGGGTCGGCGGTGTAGAGACCGTCGATGTCGGAGAGCAGCACCAGCGTATCGGCGCTGATCATCTGCGCGACGCGCGCCGCGAGACGGTCGTTGTCGCCGAACCGGATCTCGGCCGTCGCCACGGTGTCGTTCTCGTTGATCACCGGCACCACGCCCAGCTCGAGTAACTGCTCGAGCGTCGCGCGGGCATTCAGATGCCGGCGGCGCTCTTCGGTGTCGTCGGGGGTGAGCAGAATTTGCGCCACGCCGATCTCGTGCTCGGCCAGCGCTTCGAGATACGCATGCGCGAGCCGGATCTGTCCGCTGGCGGCGGCGGCCTGCTTCTCCTCGAGTTTGAGCGCGCGCCCGGTGAGGCCCAAGTAGCGGCGTCCGACGGCGACCGCGCCGGAGGAGACGATCAGCACGTCTTGACCGCGCGCGCGGCAGCGGGCGATATCGACCACCAGCGCGGCAAGCCAATCACGGCGAATATCGCCCGTCGCCGCATCGACGAGTAAAGCCGACCCGATCTTGACGATGAGCCGGCGAGAGTCGGCGAGGCGTTCGCTCATTGTGAACAAAATTCTCGTATCACGAACGCATCCTCCTGTGATGAGCGGCCGCGGCGGCGGGGCGGGAAGCACCCCAGGTGCGAAAGAGGACAAATGACGTACGGAATCATCGGCCTCGGCACCATGGGATCGGCGCTGGCGAGCGCATTGCTCGCCGCCGATCTCCGGCTGATCGCCACGACGCGCAGTGAGGTGACGGCGCAGTCCGCTGCGGCGCGGTTGGGAATCGAGGTCACCACCGACAACCTCGCGCTGGCGCGAGCGAGCGATGTGGTCGTGCTGTGCGCGAAGCCCTATCAGGCGCGCGACATCGTCGAAGCGATCGCACCCGAACTCGACGGCAAACTGCTCGTCTCGGTCTGCGCGGCGGTGACGACGGCCGATTTGCAAATGTGGAGCGGAGATCGCGCGATCGTCGTGCGCGCCATGCCCAACACGCCGTGCGTGATCGGTGCCGGGATGACCGTGCTGTGTGCCGGCAGCGCAACCGGAACGCAAGCCCTGGAAGCCGCGGTCGAGCTCTTCGCGCCTTTGGGGCGCACGGCAATCGTCGATGAGAGCCTGATGGACGCCGCCACGGGTTTGTCGGGCTGCGGCCCGGCCTACGTGTTCCTGATCATCGAGGCGCTGGCCGAAGCGGGCGTAAAACTCGGCCTCACCCGTTCGACCTCGACCTTGCTGGCCGCGCAAACGCTGCTCGGTGCCGCGCAGCTCGTGCTGGAGCGCGGGGTTCATCCGGCCGCGCTGAAAGACGAAGTGACGACGCCGGGCGGTTGCACGATCGAGGGTCTGATCGCACTCGAGAACGGCGGCCTGCGCAGCACGCTGATCGACGGTGTGGTCGCCGCGGCGGAGCGCAGCCGCAGCCTGCGGACGGAACTTCAAGCCGACTAGGCGGATCGAGGCGGACTCAGCCGGCCGGGGTGAGGGGCATCACGGCGCCGGCCATGAGTTCGTAGGACCGTAGCCGCGCGGCGTGATCGAAGACGTCGGAGACGACCATCAACTCATCCGCCTGCGTGCGCTCGATCAACCGTTCGACGCCCGCGCGCACCGTTTCCGGCGAGCCGATCACCGAACACGCCAGCTTGCGCAGGACCTGCACTTTTTCCAGCGGCGTCCAATACGTTTCGATATCGTCGATCGGCGGTTTGCTCAGACCGCGCGCGTTGCGCAGCATGTTCGTGGACGACATCTGCTGCGTGGTCGCGAGCCGGCGGGCCTCGGCGTCGGTCTCGGCCGCGATGATATTCACACCGACCATCGCATACGGCTGCGCGAGTTGCTTCGAGGGTTTGAAGTTCGCCCGGTACATGCGCAAGGCGTCGTCGAGCGCGTCGGGAGCGAAGTGCGATGCGAAGGCGTAGGGCAAACCGAGCTCGGCGGCGAGCCGCGCGCCGAAGGTGCTCGAGCCGAGAATCCAGAGCGGAACTTCGGTGCCCGCACCGGGCACCGCGACCACCCGCTGGCCGGGCTGCCACGGCGCGAGCAACGCTTGGAGTTCGAGCACGTCTTGCGGAAAGTATTCGGCCGCGGCCGGGTCGCGGCGCAGCGCCTGCGATGCGACTTGATCCGTGCCGGGGGCGCGTCCGAGGCCGAGATCGATGCGGTCACCAAACAGCGTAGCCAACGTGCCGAACTGTTCGGCGATCACGAGCGGCGAGTGGTTGGGCAGCATGATTCCGCCCGCGCCGACGCGGATCGTTTTCGTGCCCGCGGCGATGTGCGCGATCACGACCGACGTTGCCGCACTCGCGATGCCGCGCATGTTGTGGTGTTCGGCGACCCAGAAGCGGCGGAAGCCGAGGGTCTCGGCGTGGCCCGCCAGGTCGCGCGCGTTGTCCATCGCCTCGCGGGCGGTGGTTTGTTCGGTCACGCGTACGAGATCGAGGATCGAGAGTGTGGTCATCAGCGTTCTCATAACACCGCGCAGCTGCCAAGAGTGGCATAGAAGCATCGACTGCGGTGCCAGCGAAAAACCGCGTGTGACCGCCGCCGTCGCCGTCCGAGAAACGTCGCAACCCCTGGTGCGTCAGCTGACGTGGTGGGCGCTCGTCTTTCCGCTGATCATGGTCGTCGCCTTGGTGCGTCACGACCTGCATCTGCTGAACTGGATCCACGTGCTCTCGGGCGTCCTTTGGACCGGGGCCGACATCTTCTTGGGCTTCATCGTCGGACCGGTGCTGCGGCGCCTCGAGGTCCCGCAGCGGACGGCGGTGATCGGCTACCTCGTCCCGCGCACGCTGCTCTACTTTCCGGCCGTGTCGCTCACGACCGGTACGGCGGGCTGGTATCTAGCCTCGTGGCTGGGCTTGTCCTCGCCGGCGAGCGCTCAGTTCCCGTGGGTGGTGGGGGCGCTCGTCCTGATCTCGCTGATGACGCTCTTGGGGCTCGGCGTCATGCTTCCCAACGGCTTGCGCATCTGGCTCGAGCTGCAGAAGCCCGAACCCAACCGCACGCTGATCACCGGGCTCAACCGCTACAACATCATCAACGCGGCCGTGCAGGGCGTGATGCAGATCGCGATCATCGCGATCATGGCCCACCTCACGCTCGGCTGAGGACGCTTATTTCTCGCTGAGCAGCCGGCCGAAACCCGCTATTGAATCGTCGATCCCGGCGTCGCGCAACACGCGCCAGCTCGCGACTTGGTTGCTGGTCAGCACCGGCCGGCCCAGCGCCGCTTCGAGCGGTTCGATCACGTCGGCGCTGCGGATCGTCGTGCAGCTCAAGAAGTACGCGTCGGCGCCGGGATCGCGCATCGCGAGCGCCTCGTCGTACCACTGTTCGGCGCTGACATTAGACATACCGATGCCGCCCGGAATGCCCAAGCCGCGCTCGCGCAGCACCGTGATGCCGTGATGCGATAGGAAACGCACCTCGCGGTCGTTGACGTCTTGCGTGTAGGGCGTCAGCAGCACGATCTTGCGCGCGCCGAACGCGCCCAGCGCCGACACCACCGCATCGGAGGTGACGACTACCGGAATATCGGTCACGGTCGCGATGCGCGTGCGAATCTCGCCCACGATCTCGGGCGACCACATCGAGACCGCCGTGCAGTGAAACATGATCCGGTCGACCTGCGCGTCGGCCAGCAGCTGCGTCGCCTCTTCGAGGCGCACGAGCATCCCCAGGTGATCGCCCCCGCCGACCAGCCGCAGGCGCGTCGTGTGCAGCGAGACGCCGGCCGGAAGCATCGCGGTGATCTGCGGTTCGGCGATCGCGTTCACCGAGGGCAGCATCATGCCGAACTTCGCACGCGTGCCGTATTTGATCGCGTTCGTTGCAAAGGCGACGGCGGTGCTCATGCGTGTGGTCCTTTCCAGATGAGGTCGTTGGGGTCGATCGGAGCGGTCATCATGCCGTACTTCACCTGGATGTCGACGATCGGCTGGATCGTCGCCGGATCGAGCGAGGTGCCGTAGGTGCTGCGCCCCATCGTCACGGCGAGCTGCGGATCGAGGTTGGCGAATTTGGCAAGCATCAACGCGCTGTCCTTTCGGTGCGCGTTGGCCCACACCGCCGTTTGCCGGATCACGCCGGCGAACGTCACGGCCACGTCGGCGTGCGCCGCCAGCCACGCTTCGGTAGCGAAGAAGGCGAAGATCGGGAACGGCATCTTCATCGCTTCCCACTGCCCGCCGAGCGAGCGCACGCGCGGGCGCAGCGAGGTGGTGAAGGGCTCGGTCGGCAGTGCCGCATCGACGCGGTGCGTGTCGAGCGCGGCGCCCATTTCGGGGAAGGGCACCTCGATGAACTTGACGCTCTTCGAGTCGCCGCCGCGCTTGTCGATCCAGGCCAGCGCGGCCGCGTGCTGCATGGTCTTGAGCGCGACGATGCCGACCGTTTTGCCGTTCAAATCGGTCGCCGACTTCAGCGGCGAGTCTTTGAGCACCGCGATGATGTCGCCGCTGGCGGTTTCGTCGGCGATGCCGGCCGGCGCGAAGATCTTGAACGGCACGCCGCGCGAGCGCGCGACGCAGAGCGAGCCGACGTTGGCGGCGCCGACGTCGAGCGAACCGCCGGCGACGGCGTTCGCGACCACCGGTCCGCTGGTGAGTGAGGTCAGCGCGACGTCGATGCCGGCCGCCTTGAACGCGCCGCGGTCGATGCCGTACACCAGTACGCCGCTCACGTCCGAGGGAATGGTGCCGGCGTTGACGAGCGAGCCCGCGGCGCGCGCCGCGAGCGGCGGCGCACTCAATGCCGCAGCGGTGCCGGCGAGAAAGATCGCGCGATCGATCGCGGTGCGCGTCAGCATGGTTCGGGGCCGAAATCTTCGGGCGCGAGGAGAATCGCCGAACCGTGCGGCGTGCGGCCGGCCGCGTGTTCCCAGGCGTCGCGATAGCGCGCTAGCGCGCCGGCATCGGTGAGGCCGCGTTCGGCGACCATGCGCTCGAGCGCGTTCAGCCAGTGGCGATAGTAGTTCTCGCCCGTATCGGGATCGCCGGCCGCTTGCGCGCGCGCGATCTCGTCGGCCAGCAGCGCGCTCCATTCGGGCCAGGTGAAAACGCCGCGCTGATAGAGCGCGAGCGCCATCGCGAAGGACTGCGCCTCCCACGGTTCGCGGAAGACCGGCCCATCGGCATCGCGCGGCAGCGCGGCCAGCACTTCCGGCGGCGGTCCGTTCATGCCGGCATCAGATACGGCTCGAAGGCCTCGATCGAGACGGTGAGGCCGGGGTCGGCATCGTCGCCCCACAGTTCACGGGCGGCGAACACGACGGTATAGAGCCACTGCGGATCTTCGCCCGCGCCGATCGCGACGGTGTCGGGATAGACGTGGCAACCGCGGATCGCTTCGACCGTGCCGATTTTGTCGCGCGCGTAGCGCGGCAGACGCGTGTGGGTCACCGGGTTGAGGTTGCGCGTGCGCACGCGGTCACCCGCGCCGAAGCGCGGTTCGGTCGCCGCCGGGCGAGCGTACTCGCCGCGCTTGAGCGTCGGCACGTCGGCCACGGTCAGCTTGCGCGCGAGCTGCTTACCGGGCCGCAGCGCGCGGCCGGCCGCGATCTCATCCGCGTCGATGAGACCGTGCAGTTCGAGGCGGTGCTCGAGGCCCAGAAACCATTTCTTATAGTAGGAGAAGGTGAGGTAGTCGACCGGATTCATCGCTTCGATCGAGGCCCGCGACTGGTCGATCGACCATACGCCGGTAATGCCCATGGCACGTTGCATTGCGAGCACGCGACCCTCCCACTCCTCGTGGAACGGCGGTTCATCGGCCTCGGGGGAAACGTGACCGAAGCCGTCCATGCCGCCGAGGTCGTGAATCGAATTCATCGCGCCGCTCCGGCCGGCAGCAGCGCTAGGCCCGTGCCGATCATGCTGTCACGGGTGACGAGCGCGGCCAGTTGCTCTTCGCTCCAGCCGTCGGTTCCCGCCGGGCGCATCGGCAGCACGATGAAACGCGTCTCGGCGGTCGAATCCCAAAGGCGGATCTGCGTGTGCGCCGGCAGCGTCACGCCGAAATCGGCCAGCACGCCGCGCGGATCGCGCACCGAGCGCGAGCGATAGGGGGCCGACTTGTACCACACCGGCGGTAAGCCCAGTACTTCCCACGGATAACACGAGCACAGCGTGCAGACGACCATGTGGTGAACGTCGGGCGTGTTCTCGACCGCGATCAGGTCGCTGCCGACCGGGCTCGTGAGCCCCTCGGCGTTGATGGCCGCCGTGGCATCATCGAGCAGGCGCTGCTTGAATGCCGGATCGCTCCAGGCGCGCGCGACGATGCGGGCGCCGATGCGCGGGCCGATGCGCGTCTCGAACGTTTCGACGATCTGATCGAGCGCCGCGCCGTCGACGTACTGTTTCTCGGTCAGAATCGTTTCCAGCGCGCGTACGCGCAGCTGCATCTCGCCGAGCTCCGAGCCGTGGTCGTGGTCGTGGTCGTGATCGTGTGGTTCCGGTTGCATTTCGGCGTCCTTCGAGGTGGATGCGGCGCACCGCCAGTAGGTATGAGCGTCGTGGCGCGCCTTGTAGCCGTGTTACTGCTAAGCCTTTTGGTGTTCGGCGGCGCCCCGGCCATCGCTGCTTCGCCGTGGCAGAACCTCGCCGATCCGGTCTTCGTGCGGGCCGATACGCGCGAACTGCCCGAGGCGGCCGTCATGTCGCTGGCGCAGGACAGCGCCGGCTTTCTCTGGGTCGGCACGCAAGGCGGGTTGGCGCGCTTCGACGGCTATCGCTTTCGCAGCTTTTTGCCGGATCCGACCGATCCGAAGGCGCTGCCCGACGGCTACGTGCGCACGCTGCTGCCCGATGCGAACGGGGGCGTGTGGATCGGCTCGTCGTCGAACGGGCTGGTCCACTTCGATCCGGGCACGGAAACCTTTCGCACGTGGCGGCCCGATCCGGCCGGCCGCCGCGGCCCGCGCAGCGCTTCGATCGATGCGCTCCTGGCAGCGGCCGACGGCCGGCTGTGGATCGGCGGCGACAACGGGTTGGGCCGCTTCGACCCGCGCACCGGCGTCTTCGCTCCGGTCGCACTCGCGGCTCGCGGGGCGCAGCCGGTCGTCTGGAGCTTGTTGATCGACCGCAGGGGAACGCTGTGGGCCGGCACGCAGGACGGCCTCTACTATCTCCCGGCGGCCGCGCAACGGTTTCGCGCGTTCCCGGCCCGCGGGCCCACGTCGGCGATCTACAGTCTCTTCGAGGACGTCGGCGACCGGCTGTGGGCGGGTTCGGTGGACGCGCTCTTCGTGCTCGATCCGGCTCGGCGCAACGTGCGCACGCTGCGGTCGGCACCGGCGGACGCCGCGACGCTCGCGCCCGGGCAGCAATGGGCGGTCACCGAGATGAGCCCCGGCGTGATGTGGGCGGGTACCGACTCGGCGCTCTCGATCGTGGACGCGAGGACCTATCGCGTGCACCGCGTCGCGACCGACGTCAAAAATCCGGGCGGGCTCGGGGGCGGCCGCGTGCTGCAGTTCCTGCGCGATCGCTCGGGGCTGGTGTGGCTCGCCAATCACGTCGGCGGCTTGCTGCTCTACAACCCGCTGAGCCGCGGCCTCTACGAGCTCTCCGGCAGCCGGCCGGTGATCGGTTTCGGGGACGAAGGTGCACCGGCCGTCGCCGCGGCGCCGGGCGGGCGATTGTGGGTGGGCGGGCTCGAAGGCCGCTTGGCGCAGCTGCAGCCGAACGGCAATCCGGTGTCCTGGACGCTCCCGAACAACGCGACCGCGCAAACGCTGCTGGCCGGCCCGTCCGGAACGCTGTGGATCGGGACCACCGGCGGGCTTTGCCGGCTGCGCGGAAGCGGGGTCGCGGCGGAGTGTCCGGCGCGGCCCGCCGCGCTCGCCACGGCCAGCATCTACGCCTTGCTCGAGGAGGGCGGCCGGCTGTTGGCCGGCGGAAGCACCGGGCTCTTCAGCGACGATATCGCGAGCGGCGACGTGAGCGCCTTTCCGGCCGCCGCCACGGGCAAGCGTCTCTCCAACAATCAAGTGCGCGCGCTCTACCGCGACCGCCGTGGCCGCCTCTGGGTAGGTACGGAGAACGGCCTCAACCGCATCGATCCCGGGGGCGGGATCGTGCGCTTCGTGTACGCGCCCGGGAAGGCCGATGCGATCGGGCCCGGCGGGGTGACGACGCTGCTGGAAGACCGGCGCGGGCGCATTTGGGCGGGCGCCGCCGGCGGGCCGTTGGATATCCTCCAAGACGGCCGCGACGGCGCGACCCACTTCCGGCACATGGGGCTGGCGCAGGGACTGCCGCACGAAAACGTCGACGGCCTCGCCGAGGACGCCTTCGGCCGGATTTGGGCCAGCACGGATAAGGGCATCGCGCTGATCGACCCCGACACGCTGCGCGCGCGCGGCTTGGGCTTGGCCGACGGCGTTTCGGAAGGCGCGTTCTGGGCCGGAACGGTGAGTCAGGCCAAGGACGGCACGATCTTTTTCGGCGGCCTGGACGGGATCACGATCGTCGCGCCGGATGCGTCATCGCCCTGGAACTATGCGCCGCCGCTGGTAGTCTCATCGCTGCAGGTCGGCCGGCGCAACGTGCCCGGCTGGGACGTCAACCGCCAAGCGACGGTCGAACTGCCGCCCGACGCCCGCGATATCAGCGTCGAGTTTGCCGCGCTCGATTACTCCGCGCCGCGAAATTTGCGCTACGCCTACCGGCTCGACGGCTATGACCGCGAGTGGATCGACGCCGATTCCCAGCACCGCACCGCGAGCTACACGCACCTCTCGCCCGGCAGCTACACGCTCGAAGTGCGCGGTACGAACCGGCTCGGCGTGTGGAGCCGGCACGTGCTGCAGCTGGGCGTTCGAGCGTTGCCGGCGTGGTATGAAACGTGGTGGTTCCGCGCGCTGGTCGCCGCGTTCGTGGTGCTCGTTGGTTACGGATTGCACAGCCTGCGCACGGCCGTGCTGCGCCGGCGCCACCGCGTGCTCGAAGGACTCATCGACAACCGTACGCGCGAGCTCTCCGAGGCCAACGCCAAGCTGCAAGAACTGAGCTTGAGCGATCCGCTGACCGGGCTGCGCAATCGGCGCTTCCTCGCCCAGCACTTGGATGCCGACGTCGCGGTGACGCTGCGCCGTTACGCGGACCGGCTCGCCGGCGATCCGCTCCCGGATGCCGACGTGCTCTTCTTTCTCGTGGATCTCGATGATTTGAAAATCGTGAACGACCGCTTCGGTCACCACGCGGGCGATCTCGTGCTCGTACAGATGCGCGAGCGGCTGGAAGAGGTTTTTCGCGAGTCCGACTTCGTCGTGCGCTGGGGCGGTGATGAGTTCTTGGCGGTCGTGCGCAACGGCCGCCGCGCCGAAGCCGGTACGATCGCGGAACGGATCCGCGCGACCGTTGCGGGCCGTGCTTTTTCGCTCGGCGGGGAGCAGTCGATGAACGTGAGCGTGTCGGTCGGTTTCGCCGCGTTCCCGTTCGTGCCGTCGGCGCCCAGCGCCGTGACGTGGATGCAGGTCGTGGGCCTTGCCGATCACGCGCTGTACATGGCCAAACAGGCCGGGCGCAATACCTGGTACGGGTTGGCCGCATCCGCTCGCACCGATCCGGCGGCGCTGGCGCGGCTCGACGTCCCGGCCGAAGAACTCGTGCGCGCCGCGGCGCTCGAGATCATCAGGCCCGAGGTGAAAACCGCACGCCCGATCTGAACCGCGTTGACGGGCGCGATACGGTGTGGTAGTTCTCTCTAAGAACGGAGGCACCACTCCATGCCCGACGTGAAGACGCGGCTTACGCCGCTGTTGTGCGCGCTTGCCCTCACCGCCGGCTTGCTGATCGGCGTGAACGCTCGGGCCGTGGCGGCGCCCATCATCATGAAGATGGGGATCGCGACGGTCAACGATCAGCAACACGAATGGCTGAAGCGCTATAAGGCCGCGGTGGAGCGCGATTCGAAGGGACGAATCGAGGTCCAGATCTATCCGGCCAGTCAACTCGGATCGATTCCGCGCATGATCGAGGATACGCAATTCGGCTCGATTCAGGGCTATGCCGGCCCGGCCGAGTTCTTCACCGGGGTCGATCCGCGCTTTCAGGTGTTGGGCGCGCCCGCGCTGTTTGCGAATTCCGATCAGGCGCAGCGAACGCTCGAAGATCCCGAGTTGAACGTGCCGTTCCTAGCGCTGGGCGAGGCCAAGGGCCTCAAAGGGATCGGTTTGTTCTACTACGGCGACAACGGGATCGACACGCGCCGTCCGGTGCGTGACGCCGCCGACCTGAAAGATTTGAAGATTCGTGATTACGGCGGCGCGATGCAGGCCGCGCTGATGAAGAGCCTGGGCATCACGGGGGTCCCGATGCCGCTCGATCAGGTCATGCCCGCGTTGCAGCAGGGTGCGATCGACGGTACGGTCTCCGGCATCACCACGTCGGCGGCGCTGAAGTATTACGATACTGCCAAATACTTCGCGCCCTTGAACCTCTCGATTCTCGCCGTCGTCGTGGTCGTATCCAAGGAGTGGTATCAAACGTTGCCCGCCGACCTGCAGCGCATCGTCGCGGACGACGGCCGTGCCGTCAGTCACGATATCTACCCGTTCACGACGGCGTTCATCAAGTCGACGTCCTCGACGTGGGTTTCCTCGGGCGGCGTGATGACGGAGTTCACCGCGGCGCAATTACAAACCGTTCACGATCTGGAATCTCACGTTGCCGCCGACGTGCTCAGCGACAAGCCCGACGTGAAGCAGCTCTACGACTTGGTGGTCAAAGTCGCCCGAAAGTACCGCTGAACGGCGTTACTGCGGTTCGGGCACGACCTCGCGCGAACGGCGGATCGCCGGGCGCTTCCAGGTGTCGTAGCGGATCGCATCGATGTCGATGGCGGTGCCGTGGCCGGCCGCCGGTCCGCGCGGGAACGTGTCGGCTCCGGGGAAACCTTTGGGGCAATAGAGTTCGATGAGGTTGCCCGACGGATCGCGGAAAAACATCAGCGCTTCGACGCCGAAGCGCGTCCAGTAGTTCGACGTCGGAATCTCGCACTGCGTCAGCCAGGCTTTCATCTGCGCGAGCTCGTCCGGTCCGATGTAAAACGCGAAGTGCGGGTATTCGGTGCTCGGCTGCATGAACGTGGTGCCTTGCGACCCGAAGCCGATGTTCGCGCCGCCGAGCCGGACTTCGGCGAAGATCGGCGTCGAAACCCGCACTTCGCCGCCCAGCACGTCGACGAAAAAACACATCGCTTCTTCGAGGTCCCGGCAGGGAACGCTCACGTGATCGAACCGTTCCACGCGTACCGGTCCGAGCGGTGCGGCGTCGGCCGGGCGCTCATCGATTGCAGGGTTCACGGCATCTCCTCGGGCAGCGGCTTTCAACCCCGCTTTGCGTCCATTTACCAAGACCCCTGGCGCGTAGAGGAGAAAGGAAGTTCAATGGCTCTGAGGGCGATCAGCCGGGCACACGCTTCGGCGCTCCTAGTCGGTTCGGCGGCCGTTCTGTTGAATACGGCGCGCGGGCGGGCGCAAAGCACCGTTACGCTGCGGATCGCCACGTTGCCGATCGAATCCGCGGCCGAGGTGTTCTACGCCAAAGACATGGGGTTCTTTGCCAAAGCGGGCATCGACGCCGACATCCAGACGATGCAAACCAGTGCCGCGATGGCGGCCGCAACGGCGGCGAACGCGGTCGACATCGGCTACAGCCCGGTCGACTCGATGGCCACGATCCATCAGAAGAACGTGCCGGTCGTGTTCATCGCCCCGGCCAACGAATACATCTCGCCCTCGCGCAACGCGGGCCTCGCGCTGGCCGCCAGCTCCACGGTCCGTCAAGCCAAAGACCTCAACGGCAAGACGATCGCCGTTTCCAACCTGCGCAGTCTTTCCGAGAACGCCGCGCGCGCCTGGATGGATCGCAACGGCGGCGATTCATCCACGGCGAAGTTCGTCGAGATTCCGTTTCCGGCGATGCAGCCGGCGCTCGACACGGGCCACGTCGATGCGGCCTGGGTCGCCGAGCCTTTCATCAGCGCCGCGGCGAAAAACGGGCGCGTGATCGAGTACGGCTTCGATGCCATCGCGCCGCGGTTTCTGATCGGCGCCTGGTTTACGACCGCAGCAGTGGGCGGCCGACCATCGTGACATCGTCGCGCGCTTCGCGGCGGTGATCCGCGAGACGGCCGTTTGGGCCAACAAAAACCCGGCCCTAAGCGGGCAGATCGTCGCGAAGTATACGAAGATCGATCCCGCCGTCGCTGGCGACGATGACGCGTTCGCACTTCGCCGAGACGCTGACCCCCGGCGTCGATGCAGCCGCTGATCGACGTTTCCGCCAAGTACAACGGCTTCGCCGCGTTTCCGGCTCAAGAACTGATCTTCGGCGGAGGCAAGGCGTGAGCGCGCGGACGGTAGCGGTCGCGGGCGCCGGTCTCGGCGGCTTGACCGCCGCGCTGGCGCTGCTCAACCGCGGCTTCGACGTCAAGGTGTTCGAGCAGTCGAGCGAGCTGCGCGAAGTCGGCGCCGGCGTGCAGCTCGGCCCCAACGCCATGCGCGTGTACGCGGCGTTGGGCTTGGACCGCACGATCGCCGGCTTTTCGTTCGTGCCGGAAGCGCACGTCGTGCGCAGCGGGAAGACGGGCGCCGCGATCGCGACGACGCAGATGAAGGGCGTGTACGAAGCGCAGTACGGCATCGGCTTCCACACGATGTTGCGCGCCGACTTGCAGAACGCGCTGGCGGCGCATCTGCCGTCCGGTGTTCTGCAGTTCGGCAAGAAATGCATAACGGTCGATAGCCGAGCCGACGGTGTGACGTTGCACTTCGAGGACGGATCGGCCGCCGATGCCGCCGTCGATGGTGGGCGCCGACGGCATCCATTCGGCCGTTCGCGAACAGCTGCTCGGCCGGGATTCGCCGCGCTTCACCGGCACGGTGGCGTATCGCGGCGTGGTCGATGCATCCGCCTTGCCCAAGGGGCTGCTGACCGATGACGTCTCGGTGTTCATCGGCCCGCATGCGAGCTTCGTCTATTATTACATCCGGCGCGGCGAGCTGGTGAATTGGGTCGCTCTGGCGGAGGAGTCGTCGTGGCGCCAAGAATCGTGGAGCGCCGAAGGCGACTTGGCGGAAGTGACGCGGCTCTACGAGGGCTGGTGCCCGGCGGTCGGCGATCTGATCGCACACGCGGAACGCTGCTACAAGTGGGCGCTGTTCGACCGCGATCCGTTGCCGCGCTGGGTGAGCGGGCGCATCGCGTTGCTGGGCGACGCCGCGCATCCGATGATGCCGTATCTGGCCCAGGGCGGCTGCATGGCCATCGAAGACGGCTACGTGCTCGCGGACGAACTCGCGAAGTCGCCCGACGATCCGGCGCGCGCCTTGCGGGCCTACGAACGCGCTCGCCTACCGCGCGCTTCCCGCGTGCAACTGATGTCGCGCAAAGTCGCGCGCGTGAATCAGACGCCGTCGTTGGGCGCGCGGATCGCGCGCAACGTCCGGATGGCCGTGCAGAAGATGATCAACCCCGCGCAGCACGCCTACAAGATCGAGTGGATTTACGGCTACGACGTGACCCGCTGAAGGCGGCTAGGCGGCCAGCCGGATCGGGAGCTCGACGGAGATCGTCTTCCCCTCGTCGGCATAGAGGGTTATCCGCATGTCGTCGGCGAGCGAACGCACGAGGAAGAGGCCGCGGCCGTACTCGGCAAACAGTTCGCACGCCTCGCGCATCGGCCGCTCCAACGGTCCGCCGTTGTCGCTGACGTGCAGCCGCGCTTTGCCGGCGACCCATTCCACGATGATTTCGATCGGCCCGGGCGCGTGGAGCGCGACGTTCTCGACGATTTCACCGAACAGCAGCTCGGCTTCGAAATAGGAGTCCTCCGGGCGGCCGTAGCGGCGCAAGTACGAGACAAACGACTCCCGCTCGCGGGGAGCGCTCGACGCATCGTCCTTCCGGTAACACCAGGCCTGCGGCTGCATGCACCGCCGGTACCCAATATCGGCATGCCGTTAAACATGTTTGCGCCCGCCGTCCCCGGGAGGAGGCAAGCGTGACGCGAATTGCTTGGCGCCATGCGCGTCCTTACCGAAACGGTCGACCTGCCGCGCGAGGGCGGGGTCATGCGTACGTTCATCGCGCGGCCCGACGGCGGCGGGCCGTATCCGGGCCTGGCGTTTTATTCCGACATCTTCCAGATGACCGAATCGACCCAGCGCATGGCTATTCGCTTTGCGAGCTACGGTTTCGTCGTCGCGGCGCCGGAGATCTACTGGCGCTTTGAAGCGCCGGGCACGGCGATCGCCTTCGACGATCCCGGGCGCGACCGCGGCATGAACGACGCGCAGCGGATGCGCGTGCGGGATTTCGACGCCGACATCGGCGTGCTGCTCGCGTTTCTCCAGCGCGACGAGCGCGTGCTGCCGAACGCGATTGCGGCGGTGGGCTTTTGCCTCGGCGGCCACCTCGCGTTTCGAGCCGCGTTTTCGCCGGCCGTCAAAGCGACGGCGTGCTTCTATCCCACCGGCTTGCACGACGGCGAGCTCGCGCGGGACGCCGACGCCGGATCGCTTGCGGCGGCGGAACGCATTCGCGGCTTTCTGCTGATCGTCTTCGGCACGGCCGACCCGCACACGGATGCCGCCGGCCGCGAAGTCGTGGCCGCGGGTTTGGCGGCGACGAGCTTGCGCCACCGCATCTCAACCTACGATGCCGCGCACGCGTTCATGCGCGATGTCGGTCCGCGCTGGGATCCGAAAGTCACCGACGAAGCCTTTGCCGAAGCGATCGCGATGTTTGCGGCCGAACTCGAACCCCGGTGAGGCGTTTCGTTCGCGGCTGCGTTCTCGCCGCCGGCGTGTGGCTTGCGATCGCCGCCGGCTCCGCGAGTGCGACCGATGTGCTGCGGCCGCGCGTGGTCATCGTCGTGTTCTTCGAAGTCGGGAACGATACGGGCGACCGGCCCGGCGAGCTGCAGTACTGGGTGGAACGCGACCACCTCTCGCGCATCATCGAGGTGCCGGGCATGACGCACCACGTGCGCGCGAACGCCGATGGTTCGGAGATCGCGCTGGCGGTCGGTCCGGGGCAGATCCGGCCGGCGGTGAACCTGATGGCGTTCGGCCTCTCGCCCCGCTTCGATCTGCGGAAGAGTTACTGGCTGATCAACGGTATCGCGGGCGTCTCGCCGCACGACGCGTCGCTCGGCAGCGCCTTCTGGACCGACTATGTGGTGAACGGCGAGCTGCTGCATTCCATCGACCCGCGCGAGATCCCGAAAAGCTGGCCCGACGGGTTCTTCACGCTGGATACGTCCCGCCCCGACCAGCGGCCGCGCGTTCCGCCGGGCTCGCCCGACGACGTCGGCGCGTGGCCGCAAGCGGGCGCGCGCATCGACGCGCGCGGCACCGTCGTGCGGATGAACCCGAGCCTGATGCGGTGGGCCTACGCGCACACCCGGACGATGCGGCTCCCGGCCGACGCGGCGATGCGCCGCGCCGAAGCTGCCTATCATGCCGATCCGGCGGCCTCACAGCAACCGCGCGTCCGCAGCGGTGCGCAACTCGCGACCGAGGCGTTTTGGCACGGCGCCAAGATGGATGCCTGGGCGCACCGCTGGGTCGCCTACATGACCGATGGCCGTGCCCGCTATGCGACCACCGGCGAAAACGATTCGGGCGCGATGTCCGCGCTCTATGCGCTCACGTTAGCCGGACGCGCGGATTGGAATCGCGCGTTGCTGCTGCGAACCGCCAGCAATTTCGACATGCAGCCCGACGGCCTGACGGCGGCCCAAAGCCTCAACGCCGAGGAGCACGGGAACTTCCCGGCCTATCTGCCCGCGCTCGATGCCGCCTATCGTGTCGGCCACCGCATCGTGGGACTGCTGATGGCGGCCGGGCCCGGACCGTTACGGTGATTTCAGCGCGGCCGGGCTGATGATCTCCTCGGCCGGGAAGTCGTGCGCGATCATGCCGTACCTCGCCGCCGCGTCGATCAACGGCTGGATGGTGCGCGGCGAAGCGTATTCGCCGTCGATCGCGCGCACACTGTGCGCGATCACATCGGCCGGAACGCCGGTGAACGACGCGACGAGCGGCACGGTTTCGTTCATGTGCGCGTTGTTGTAGATCGCCGACTCGTGCATGGCTTTGGCGAACCGCGACATCGCCTCGGAATGCGCGCTCACGAAGTCCGAGAGCGCGACGAACACCTGGGCTTGGAAGCGGTCGGCGATCGCGCCCTGCGGCCGGGCGAAAACGCGCACTTTGCCGGTCGCCAGCGCCTCGCCGAGCAGCGGCTCCGAGAGCGCCATCGCATCGATACGGTGCTCGGTCAAAGCGGCCACGGCGGCGGCGGACGGCACTTCGAGCACGTGCACCGTCTTTGAGTCGCCGCCGTTCTTGTCGATCCAGGCGCGCATCGCGACGGAGTTGAGGTCCTGCAGTGACTGCGTGCCGATCGTCTTGCCGTTGAGGTCGCGCGCGGAACGCAACGGCGACTCTTTGGCGACCAGCATGGCATTTTGCATGCGGTCGCTCATGAACATCGTCGACGGCGAGATGATTTGAAATGCCAGGCCGTGCAGATGCGCCTGCAGTACGGGCAGCAGGTTCGAGTAGCCCACCTCATACGACCCGCCGGCTAAACCGGCGAGCACCACGGCGCCGCCGTTGACGATCCGCGGTTGTACGTCGAGGCCGTATTTCGCGAACAATCCGGACTGCACCGCGTAATACACGTCCTTATAGCCTTCGTTCGGCGGTCCCGCAACGTGGATGACGGTCGGAGCTTCCGCCGACGTGATGCTCGTCGACATAACGATGAAGGCGAAGAGAAGCAGGAGGCGCTTGTGCATCGCGCGGCCTTCTTGGCGCTGCGATGGACGCCTTTCTCCAAAACGCCAGTGGTTTTTACGTCACCGGATCGAAGCGAAATCGACCGCTGCGCACCGGGCGATGTGTTTGGCGCACGCTAGCGCCTCTGGGTTAAACAGTTGGCCCATGACGGTTGTTTGGATAAGGCTTATAAACAAAACTAGCTTTGTCACAAAGGTTCCTTGGGAGGGGCCCCGCATGCATTTGGGTCTTCGATCAGTTCGCTTCGGCGCCGCCCGGTTCAGTAGCGTGGTCGCTGCCTTCGTGGTGACCGTCCTTGCCTTCGTCGGTCCCGTCAGCGCGGCGACGAGTGCTACGACGGTCGTCGCGCAGGCCTCCGCCTTGGCCACCGTATCCGGGCGCGTCACCGGATCAGCCGTTACCGGCGGACTCGCCGGTGCGACCGTCGTCCTCGACGGCGCCAGCCACGCCTCGACAACGACCGACACCTCGGGCAACTTCACGCTGAGCGTGCCGCCCGGCGTCTACACCGTGACGGTGAATAAGGGCGGCTATCAGACCGGTTCCACCCAGATCACGGTCGCCATCGGGACCACCGCCACCGTGAACGTGGAGCTCACCGAGTCCTCGCTGAGCAACTTGCTGACGATCGGGCGCACCGCCGCGACGACCGGGCAGAACGCGGCCAAGTTCAACATCACCTCGACCGCGGAGGTCACGGTGCCGCAGGCGTTCATCCAGGAGCGCAGCGTCCCCGAGCTGCCGCGCATCCTGGCGACCGTTCCCGGTCTCGTCGTCTCGACGAACTCGGCGACGAACAACAGCTTCCCGCGCCTCCACGGTATGGGCCAGGAAACGCTGGTGCTGGTCGACGGCCATCCGATCTCGAGCGGCGTCTCCGGGACGTTCCTCGGCCAGTTCACCGACACCGGGTTGCTCGGCGGCATCGACGTGCTCCAGGGCGCCGGCCTCAACGGCCCGACCGCGGGCGAGTCGGCCGTGGGCTCGATCAACCTGCGCACTCCGGACTTCACGGCCAAGGACACCGGTTATTTCCAGGCCGGGTTCGATAATTTCAGCGGCACGTTTTACACCGGCCTCGTGACCTTCAACCTCGACAAGTTCTCGTTCGTGCTGGGCAAGTCGTACAGCGGCTACGACGGCGCGTCGTTCCAACAGACCGGCTACGGCATCGCCGGCACGCGCCCGGCCGCCGGTTTGACCTACTCCACTCCCTACTTGACGAACAACGTCGTCGGCTACGCCCAAAACCTCTCGAGCCCCGATATCCTGAACTCGCAGCTGGCCAAGGTGCGCTACAAGTTCTCGGATGCGACCTCGATCGGGTTCTCGTTCTTCGGCCTGCAGTCGACGGTGGCTCCGGAAGGCTCGTCGTTCGCCCAGTTCGTCGGCTTCGGGACGATCCCGCAGTGCGTCGCCGGCGGTAAGGCCGCGAGCGGCGCGGGCTGCACCCTGACCTCCAGTTACAACAATCCGTTCCTCCCGGGCATCGCCGGCCAGACGAACGTGCCCCTCTACACGTTCTTCCCCGGCGTGAACATCTCGAACAACAACCCGAACTTCAACCTCGACTTCAAGACGACGATCGGGAACGACACGCTGCTGTTGCGCCCGTACACGGCGACGATCACGCGCTTGAGCGACGGTCTGCCGGCGACCTCGATCTACGGTAACGGCTCGACGGCGCAGCCTTCGTACGAAGTCGTCAGCAACGCGAATTGCCAAGCGCAATTCGTCACCGCGACGGCGGCAGCCGGCGCGAAGGGGCCGTGCTATCAGTACGGGTCAGTGAACGGCCAAACGGGGTTCGTCAACGTCGCCGTGCCGACACAATTCCCGATCACGACCTCGGCGAACGGCCTGACATGTTCTCTGGCAAACCCCTGCTTTACCACGTCGACCGCACAGAACAACTCGGGTTTCTGGGGCTTCGGCACGCCGACCAGCGCGCTCGAGTACGACAAGCTCGGCGGCTACACGTTCAGCTACGTCCACCCCGTGGCAAACAACATTTATAACGTCAGCGTCGACCACTATTACAACGACACGACGAGCTATTCGGGCGATCTCACGGCGCTTGCGCCCGGCTGTTCCTTCATCCAAGCCGCCTCGGCAGCGCCGAAACCCGTCGATCCCGGCTATCAGCCGGGCTGTGCCCTAATCGCCGGCTACAAGGCGACGCCGCTCGCGATCCCCGAGACGTTCAACTCGGTGACCTCGATCGCGCTCACGGCGCAGTTACAACTGACGCCCAAGCTCGAGTTCGACTTCGGCAACTACTACACGGTCTACAAGATCCTGGGCCAGCAGGAGAGCCCGGCCTTCCTCGCGTCCTTTGGTGCGGCGCAGCTGGCGGTCGGCGATCCGCTCAACCTCGCGCTCGCACCGATCGTGCTCTCGCCGTTCACCAACGGTGCGCAACACTACGACCCGCACTTCGGGTTCGTCTGGCGGCCGGAAGCCAATTTGGCGATCCGCGCGACGGGCGGCTCGTCGATCTCGGTTCCCTACGCGAGTCTCGTCTCGGGGCTCGTGAGCCAGACGACGGCGACCAACGGCTACGCGTTCACCGTGCCCGACCCGACCATTCTGCCGGAAGAGGTCGTGGCCGAAGATCTGGGCGGCGACTACCGTTTCAAGAACGGCACCGTCGTCTCGCTCGATATCTTCAGCGACTTCGTGCACAACGTCTGGCTGCAGACGCAGACCGCGATCCCGCCGCCGCCGGGCTATGCCACCAACGTCTCCTACTTCGATGAGATCAACCTGAACGGCTCGGGCCGCTGGTCGAGCGGCTTCGACATCTACGTCGCCAACTTGCCCGCCCACGGCTTCGGCTACAGCGTCACGGCGACGATGAACCGCCTCTACTACGTGAACCTCCCCTTGTCGTTCGAGCAGCTCGGCACGTACACGTCCGACGGCGAACAAGACTACGGCTATCCCTACACCAAAGGTTACGCGAACTTCCAATACGCGTTCAAGCATGACTCGCTCTTGCGTATCGGCGCGGACTACGAAGGCTACAATAACTCATACAACACCACGGCGTACGTGCTGGTGGACGCCGGTACGCGGATCGGCCTAGGCAACGGTTATGCGATCCAAGCCGACCTCGAGAACCTCACCAACCAAAACTGGGGTGCCCAGCTGGCCCACGCGGTCTACAACCAGGGCAACATCCCGGTCATGCAGACGATCAACCCCAACGGGTCGATCACCTACAGCAACGGCCCGGGGCGCGGTCTCTCCGCTCCCTTCGCGCGGACGATCCGCGTCAGCGCGGTCAAGCGCTTCTAGCGCGGGTTCGCATTGCCGAAACGGAACGGCCGCCGGAGCAATCCGGCGGCTTTTTCATGGCTTCCGCGAACGGGAGAATCACATGCGACGTATCGTTCTCAGCGGCATCCTCGCCGCGCTGCTGCCGTTCTCGACGCCGGCTGCCTCGCCGGCGCAAAGCACCGGGCCCTATCACGTCCTGCTCGCGAAGACGGTCGGCGGCGATCAGGGCCGGTTCGACTACGTCTATGCCGACGCGGTCGCGCGGCGCCTGTACGTCGCGCGCATCGGCCCCTCGGGTGTGATGAGCGTCTACGATCTGGACACGCTGATGCCGGTTGGAAGCATTGCGGAGACGAGCGCGCATGGCGCGGCCGTCGATCAAGCCACGCATCGCGGTTTTGCGAGCAGCAAGCCGGTAACCATGTGGGACTCGCAGTCCCTCCAACTCATCAAGACGATCGCCGTAGACGGCGCTCCCGATGCCATCTTCGGCGACTCGTTCAACAGCCGTATCTACATCCTCAGTCACGTTGCTCCCAACGTGACCGTCATCGATGCCAAGGAGGGCACCGTGCTCGGCACGATCGATCTGGGCGGCGAACCAGAACAGATGGTAAGCGACGGTAACGGGCGCCTATACGTCGACCTCGAAGACAAAGACGCCATTGCGGTCGTCGACGCAAAGACGATGACTGTGACCGCGCGCTATGGCCTCGCCGGCAAGGGCGGAACATGCGCGGGCCTTGCGATCGACCGCAAAAACGGCATCCTCTTTGCGTCCTGCCGCAATCCTCAGACGATGGTCGTACTCAACGCCGCCGACGGAAAGGTTCTCACCGCGCTGCCGATCGGCGACGATAGCGACGGCGCGGTGTTCAACCCGAACACGATGGAGGCGTTCAGCGCGCAGGCCGACGGCACGCTTTCCATCATTAAGGAAGCGAGCCGGACGAAGTTCTCGCTCGAGCAGACATTGCAAACCAAAGCTGGGGCGAAAACGCTTACGCTCGACACGAAGACGAACCACATCGTGCTGATCACGGCTGATTTCACCCCGGCGCCGCCGGCGCCATCGGGTCAGCGGCCGGGCCGGCCGCAGATGGTACCCGGAAGTTTTTCGATCCTGATCGTCGGCAAGCCGGGGCCGTAAGGCAGCGACGCGTCTCTCCTAGCCGTGGCCGCGGCTGGTGACCTCGGCGACGTCGGTTAACGGCGGCGGTTCGATGACCGTGTTCTCTTCGCCGACGACGATCTGCATGCGGTCGGCGCCGATGACCAACGGCCCGTGGAAGCCCGCGCTTCGCGTGCGGTCGATGATCCCTTGCGCGCTGGAATCCATCGGGATGACGTGCGTGAAGACCGCCAGTTTCGCGGCGTTGCTCGTGAAGATCGCCGCGGCTTGCTCGGGCGAAGCAAGCTTCTCGGCCACGTCGCGCTTGAACGAATCTCGCGCCAGCAGCGCCGCGCTCGGCGCGAAGACGTTGTGCAGCACGACGTCGGCGCTGCCGATCCGGGCCAGCGCTTCGGAGTACGTGCAGTCGCCCGAGAGAATGACGCGCCGGCCGCCGTAGTCGATGACGAACCCGTAAGCGGGGTTGCCGTCTTTGTGCTCGACCGGCACTGACGTTACCGTCACACCGTTCGCGGCATAGACCGTCGCGGGTCCGGCGAATTCTTCTACGTCGTAGTCCAGATCGGACGCCGGGCAGCCCGGTTCCGCGCGCGCTTCGATGTCGTGCGCCAAGAACTGCCGCATGCCGGCCAGCATCGAGCGCGTCTTGACGGGTCCCCAAAACTGCATGCGCTGCTTGCGGCCGAGCAAGAACCACGGCGTGATCCACAGATTGGGCAGCCCGTCGATGTGATCGGAGTGCAGGTGCGTGAAGAACACCTTGGTGACGGAGTTTATGCGGATCCCGCACTCGTAGAGGCGTTGCATGACGCCGCGGCCGGCATCGAAGAGCAGCATGTCGTCGCCGGCTTGGATGAGCGTCGCCGCTCCGTAGCGGTCCACCGAAAGCTCCGGACCGCCCGTCCCAAGCAGCGTAATGCGCATTTCGGCTACGTTCGTTTGAACTTTGCCGCTTTCTGCCTGCCAAATGGTGAAAATGGGAGATGCCCATGCCGCCGAACGGTGGGATCATGTTCAAGGCTTTTCTGTGCGCAATGCTCGTGCTCTCGGTGGTGGCGGCCGCGTCGGCCGCGGATGTGGGATCCGCGACGTTCGGCTGGGGGCCGGGCCCCGATGGTCCCCAGGTCCTACAAGCGATCGATAAAGGTCTGTGGGATCATCACGGCCTGGCCGTCAAGACGATAACGTTCAATTCCGGCAGCGCCGCGATGGAAGCGCTGCTCGGCGGACAACTCGACTTCGCGGCGATGGCCGAGCTGCCGCCGACGATCGCGGCGATGCAGATGCAGAAGCTGAAAATCATCGCGGTCTACGCGCGCTACCGCGGCAATCGCGTCATCGCCAATTTTGCTCTGCATTCGATGAAGGACCTGGCCGGGCGCAAAGTCGGCGTGACCCCAGGAACCACCACGCAATTGCAAGCCGATACGGCGCTGCAGAGTGCCGGCGTGCAGGCGACGATCGTCAGCCTGGCGCCGCCCGACATCATCCCGGCACTGGCCCGCCGCGACATCGACGCCGCCTTTACGTTTCCGGCGGCATACGAGGTGGCCCAAAAAGTCCTCGGCGAGAAATATCATGAGATCCGAATTCCCACGCCGTCGACGTTCGTCATCGTTGCCACGAACGACGTCATCACCAACCATCCCGAGCGCGTACGGGCGTTTCTCGAGGGGTTGCGCGATGGGAATGCGGCCTTCGTGCGCGATCGGGCGGGATCGGCAACGCTCGTGTCCACCGCCACCGGCGGTTCGCTGGCCACGCCGGCGATCGTCGCGCTCTGGGCGGATTATCAATTCAGCGTCGGCATCGACAACGAGCTCGCCGGGAGCTTGTTGAAGGATGCGCTGTGGATTCACGATCATAACCTCGTGAAAGGTTCCACTCCGACCGCCGCGACACTCGCCCCCTACATCGATTCGCAGGCTGCGGGCAGCGGCCGTTAGGAGTCCGGCCATGTGCGCCACGCGTGGATCGTTTCTGAACCGAGTTGCGGTTAGCGGGGCCGTAGCTGCCCTGGGCGCGTTGTCTCCGTTGCGGACCAGTGCCGCACCGCAAGCCGGCGCCGGCGTGAGCGCCGGCGCTGCGCTCGCAAAGCTGATGAGCGGCAATCGCGTGTTCGTCGAGGAGGCAGCCGGCACGCGCGCGCACACGATCGCGGAGCGGGTCGCGCTCGGTTCGGGACAGGCGCCGTGGGCCTCGATTCTCACCTGTGCCGACTCGCGTTTGGCGCCGGAGATCATCTTCAACGTGGGCCTCGGCGACATCTTCGTCGCGCGGGTAGCCGGAAACGTACCCGACCCGGCAGAGACCGCGAGCTTGGAGTACGGTGCGGCGGTGTTGGGTTCGCAGCTGATCGTCGTGATGGGTCACTCGTCGTGCGGCGCCGTGCAAGCCGCGATCGACGCGGCCGGCGGGAAGAAGATGCCGAGCCCGGATCTGCAGCATCTCGTCGCGACGATCATGCCGGCCGTCCAAAGCGTGAGCGGCAAGCCGGGCAACGAGCTGGTCAACGCGACCAAAGCCAACGTGCTGGCCGGGGTCCGTCACCTGCAAGCGGTTCCGCTGTTGAAAGAGCTCGGCACACAGGGCAAGCTGAAAGTGGTCGGCACCTACTACGAACTCTTCACGGGCAAGGTGACGTTATTGAGTTGATCCGTGCCGCTCGCGGTGACAATCGTTATGATCCCAGAAAGTTTTCGCGGAGCGTTCGGCCTTGGTATTCGCGGCGGTACAGCCCCCGCTTCTGAAGTATCGGCACGACCTCGTCGACGAACAGTTCGAGTCCGGCATGCGACAGATTCCCGATGTTGAAGCCGTCTGCGGCCTCTTCCACGAACCAGTGTTCGAGGGTTTGTGCGACTTGCTCCGGCGTACCGGCGAATACACGGTGCGGTCCACGAACGGGTTGGCGGACCAGGTATTCGCGTACCGTGAGACGCTCGCGCTGCAGCACATCGATCATGCCGGCCGAGTGGCCCAGCGATATCGCGCTCTCCGCCGCATGCTTCAATATATCCGGCGCGACGGGCTCATCGAGCGCAAGATACTCGGGCGAAGTCGAGAGGCGCACGGCTAACTGTCGCAACGCGTCGTCCGTTGCGCTGTCCGCTTCGAGCTCGCGCTGCGCTGCGGCCTCGCTGCTACCAATATATAAGTACAGCCCAGGCAGAATGTGCACGTTGCGCGGATCGCGACCTGCCGTCCTGACGCGGTCTTTCATTTCGTTGTAGAAGGCCTTAGCGCCGGTCAAATCGACGGCCACGCAGAATATCCCGTCCGCGGTCGCAGCCGCGAAGGCCTTGCCCTCTTCCGAAGCGCCGGCCTGAAAAAGAACCGGACGGCCCTGTGGCGAGGGCGGCGTCTGTCCCGGGCCGCGTACGTTGTAGAAGCGGCCGGTGTGCTCGATCGGGTGGATGGCACCGGCGTCGAGCGAAGTCCGGCCTGTTTCCGTGCTGTAGAGAGCCCCCGGCGTCCAGCTCTGCCATAATTGGAGAACGACGTCGACGAACTCGTAGGCGCGCGCGTAACGCTCGTGTTTTGGCGGAAGCTCGAGCATCCCGAAGTTCTTGGCCGCCGATTCATCGTAGGTCGTGACGATGTTCCACGCTGCGCGCCCGGCGCTTATGTGATCGAGTGAGGCGATGGTCTTGGCGACGTTGAACGGCTCGTTGAACGTCGTCGAAACCGTGACGATCAAACCGATGTGCTCCGTCCTCGCTGCTAAGGCCGCGGCCAATACCACCGGATCGATACCTGGTGCCGTAGGGCGTCCGGTGTTGTTCTCGTAGAGTGCCAAGCCCGAAGCATAGAAGATGCCGTCAAAAAGCCCGCGTTCGGCCGTTTGGGCCAGCTTGGTATAGTAGTCCGTCCTCAGGATGGCCGCGTCACCGTGGCCGGCGGCCTTCCAGGCGCCAAGATGTTCGCCCGAGGAATTGCCGTGGAAGTTGAGGTGCATTTGCCGCGCGCTCATGGACGAGTGCCGCCCTCCAAGCTCATGTGATCGCGCCGGCGGACGCTCCGTCCCGCGAATATTCCGAAAGACAGCGATCGACCAGTGCCCGTCCGCTACGCCAGTCGAACGCCCCGAAGACGCGTGCATCCGCGATGTGCTGCGCCGAAGAGTAGAACATCTCGTACTGGAGTTGCCGGCCGGCGAACTCCGTGCCGACGAAGTCCCACATCAACTTGAGAAACTTCACCCGTTCCTCGCCCGAGACATTGAGCGATCGATAGTAACGTTCCGTGTCGGCCGCTGTTTGCGGGGATGAAAATGAGAGGTCGGATCCGGGAACGGCAAGAAACGCGCCGCCGGCTAACTCGCGTAGTTGGCGCATCAGCTCGACGATGCACTGGCGCTGCAAATGCATACCGGTATAGACAAACTGAGGATTCGGCCGAGCGTAGTCGAGACGGATCGAGGGTTGCGACTCGGCGCTCGCTATGAGTGCATCGACAACGGCTGTTTGCGTCGCGATTTTGCCGCCCAACAGGCCTTGTACGGGCGGCAGGCCGATGATGTTGTGCAACTCGGCTAGCCGGTAGGCGAGGCCGCCGGCGAACTGCAGCTTCACGCCGAAGCGCACGAGGGCTTGAAAATTCGCATAGAGATGCGCGCCCGTTTCGTGGAACTGAGCTGCCACGAGTTCCACGTTCTTGTATACGAAGACGTTGCTCCAAGGTACTACGACATCGTCGAAGACCACGAGCGAGTCGGTTTCATCGAACCGGGAGCTCAGTGGATAATCGAAGACGCTGTTCGCAATCTCGCTATACGGCCGGCGTGGGTACAGCTTGACTCCGGCCGTTGCCACCGGCACGACGAACGAGATGGCATAGTCGTCATCGCCTTTTTGCAGCGGGACGATGTAGCTCACAAAGAGATAATCCGACATGAGCGCAGCCGTGCCGATCATCGATGCGCCCCGCACCACCATGCCGTCCGGACGCTCGGCAACGACGCCCGTATACAAAAACGGTTCAGGCTGACCCGCCGCCGATTTCGAGCGGTCGATTTGGGGTGGCACGATGACGTAGGAGACGTAGAGGCTCTCGCGCCGCGCCTGCTCGTAAAAGCGCAGGACGTTGTCCCCGTATTTCGTTCCAGCCCGGTCGAATACGTCGCGTCCGGCGGCAAATGCGCTGAGCACCGATGCAACATGGTCCGGCGACCGGCCCATCAAGCCGAAGCTGTTCTCGGCCCAAAAACGGTGCACGTCGCGGCGCTTGCGCAAATCATCGGCGTCGCGTGCGATCAGCCAGGCGTTGGAGTAGGGATCGCCGGTGTCCGGGTCCGGCGTGGTGAGGCTGCTTTGGTCGGGGTGCGCCGCGAGGTCATACATCCCGGCGATGCGCGCGATCTGTCTCGAGAACGCCGGATGGGTCGTGACGTCGTCAACGCGGCTTCCGTCGAGATAGACGGCGCGGTCGTCGCGAAGGGAGGCGATGTAGTGGGATCCACTGCGCATGCTAGGCTCCGTTACGACGTCGCCCCGCGACTAGTGGGCGTCGGCCGGAGCGCGATAGATCATGTCGTTTGAATCGACCGGCTTTTCCAGGTGGCCTTGCTTGAACTCGGCGTCGAACGGCGGCTGAAGAAGTTCCCTTGAAATCGTGTCGGCGTAGACGCTTCGAATGACCGAGCGTACCAGGGCGACGTCGTTTTTTGAATACTTCGCCACGATCTCGGCGGAGCGATCGTGATTTTTATTCGCCCAGCGCCCGGCGGCATAAACCGCGGCTTGGAAGCGTTTGATGACCTCAGGATTCTTTTGCGCGTAGGCCGGGCTCGTGAACCATGCGCCTTCGAGGAAATGCGGCGATATTGCGTCCATGACTTTGGCGAATTCACGCGTCGTGCCGAGATCTTTAGCCGCCTTGGTGAAGGGCTCGCTCAGCACGACGGCGTCGACGGTTCCGCGGGTAACGGCCGCACCCATCGCCTGAAACGGAATTTCGACAAAGCGGACTTTGCTCATATCGACGCCGTTGGCGGAAAGGTATGCCGTTGCTCCGACTTGCATGATGTCGCCGAGGCCGGCGACGCCGATCGTTTTACCCTCGAAGTCTTTGGGGATTTTGATGGGTGAGTCTTTCGCAACGTACATACCGTCGGCGGCCGCATTCATGATGCCGCCGCCCGCGATCAACGTCAACGGAACACCGCGCGAGAATGCCGGCGCCAGGTTTACCGGTGACGTCCCGCCGATATCGGCTGCGCCGCCGGCGACTGCGAGGGTCGATGCGGTACCGCTGACGACCGCCGTCACCTGGACGTCGAGGCCTTCCTTTTTGAAGAACCCCATTTCTTGCGCGTAAAAGACTTCGGCAAACGGATCCGATACCGGGGAGGCAATACGCACGGTTGGAAGCGTCTGGGCTGTGGCAGCGATCGGAACGGCCGGCGCGACGATCGCGAGCGCGAGCAAACTAATGGCAAACCTTATCGGACTGAAGCGACGCATGGTGAATCCTTCGGAATGGTTAGCGGACGGCGTGTGGATTTAGATAGCCCGCGATTTCGGCTTGCAGGGCGGCTGAAAATTGCGGATAGATGTCGGCAACTTGCAAGGCCACACGATCGCGCAAGGCTTCGATCATCGCCGGCTCGGGCTGATTTGAGAACGGCACGTCGGCGACATGGTCGAACGCAAAGCCCGTATTTTGTTCGATCTCAGCGAACGAATGCCCGGGATAGATTTCTTCCAGCCGAAACCGGCCGATGTTGCGGTCGAACGAAAAGCGCCCGAGGTCGGTTACGAGCGCGCTTGGTCCGCCGGGACGATAGATCCCCGGTTCGCTGATACCGGGCGCTGAGATGAAGTCGACGTGTTCGACGAACGTGCGCTTCAGGTGCTTCTCGCGAAAGAGGATGATGTTGGGGATCGTCATGTAGACCAACGGCGATCCGTGGGAACCCGGCCAACGCACATCCAAGCGCGGATAGTCGCCGATCCCGATCAGATTGATGTTGGCCTGTCCGTCGATCTGGCCGGGGCTGAGGAAGAAGCCGTCAAGGCGGCCTTGTGCGGCAAAGTCGAAGAGATCGCCGAAACGCGTGAAGTGACTGTATTTCTGGCTGCCGATGATGCTGATTTTCGTCGCGCCGCCCGATAGGTCGTTCGCCAGTAGCGCTGCCGTCGCGGGTATGGGAAGGTTGGCACCGATCGCGATGTGTTTACGGCCCTGCAGCAAGCGCGTGATGCTGCAGATCAGAAAGATGGAGCCGCCGGGTGACATCAGGCGAACGCGTACGGTTCGCTGGTCAGGAACCGTTCGAGATACTCGGCAAAGCCGTCCTCGCTGCGCGCGAGGCGTGCATATTCGTGCAAGTGCGCGGCGTCCTCGCCGTCGTTGCCGTAGCCCCGCAGAGGCCACGAGCCTTGTGGCTGATGCGAGATCGCCGTAACGAAGATCGAAGGCAACGTTCCAGGAGCCAGTTCGTCGCTATCCATGAGATTGCCGTCGTAGATCGCATCGACGGTGGCCAGCGCCTTCGTTGACGCCCGGGCCGCGGCGCTGATATCTTCGCGGCGACCGATCCACACGTTGCCGAACGTATCCGCCAGCGGTGCGTGGAAGAGCGTGATGTCCGGGCGAATCGCAGCAACCGCGACGATGCGGTCGTGCTCGTCGAACGGATTGGTCGTTACGCGCCAATCACCGCGCCGCTCGTGGTGCTTGAGGAGATCCGACCCGATGATGCCGCGGAGCGGCATGAATGGGATTCCTTTTTCGCTGGCCACGAGTGCCGCCTGAATCGCCGGACAGGTGGTGTCCCGAACTTCGACCGTACCCGCCTTTTGCGCGGCGACAAAGCGACTGGCCGGACCGTACTCATAGAGCAAGATCGAACCGGCTTCGACGATCCCGACGCAGCCGGCGCCGATCAGCAGGTCGGCCTGATAGCTCAAGGCCGGGACACCGAGCAAATGGAGGCCTTTCACGCCACGCCGGATCAGGGCGCGCGTCGCCGACATCGCCGCACCGCTATACGTACCGCTCAGCGACGCCGGCAGCGCGACCAAATCACCGTCGTGAATTTGTGCAATCAGGCTCTCGATGTCCATCATTGTTGGTTGACCTCTCTCAGGTTTGCAGTTCGGGGAGATCGCGGAAGAGTTCGAGCGCTGCGGGATTGCTCAAACCGTGAGCCACGACGGGCCGGTTGTGGATGACATCGCGCACGGCGATCTCCGATGGTTTCCCATTCAACGATCGCGGCAGATCGGCAACCTGCACGATTTTCGCCGGAACGTGGCGCGGGGTCGCCGCAACGCGAACGGCGTTTTTGATTCGCTGCCGCAGCGCGTCATCCAGCGCAACACCGTCGATCATGAGAACGAATAGCACGATGCGCTCGCCCTCGCCTTGCCGCTGCGCAACGGCGACGGCCTCTTTGACCTCGTGGACCGCTTCGAGGCCGCGATAGATCTCCGCCGTTCCGATGCGGACACCGTTGACGTTCAGCGTCGCATCGGCCCGGCCATGGATGACGAAACCGCCGTGCGGGGTGCTTTCCGCCCAGTCGCCGTGCCGCCACGTTCCCGGATACATGGAGAAATACGAGGTCAGATGCTGTTCGTGAGTGGGGTCGTTCCAGAACCCGAGCGGTATCGATGGAAACGGCTTGGTGCACACCATCTCACCCGGCCGCCCCTCAATTGCGTGACCGTCGGGGTCGAAGATGCGGATGCTCATGCCGAGCGAGGGCGCCTGGATCTCACCCGGATACACCGGACCGATCGGATTGCCGGTGACCATCTCGCCCATGAGGTCGGTACCGCCGGAGGGCGACATCAAGTGGACGTCTTCTTTGATCCGCGAATAGACGTAGGTGCAGTGATGCGGGTGAAGCGGTGCGCCGCCGGCTGAAACGCACTTCAATGCTTCAAAATCATGACTCTGCGCCGGGTTCAGATCGGCCTTGATATACAGGTCGATGAGTGAGGGAACGATGCGCACGACGCTGACGCGTTCTTCGGCGACGATGTCGAGCAGCGCCGATACGTTCGGGAACGTCGGTGATCCTTCATAGAGGACGACCGGCGATCCCCACGCGAGCGCGCCGAGCATGATGTTCCAAACCATCCACCCGGTTGAGGTGTAGTAGAAGACGCGCTCGTCGACCGCCAGATCTTGATGGAGAATGACGCTCTTGAGGCCTTGCAGCATGCTGGCCCCGGCGCCGTGGATGATGGCCTTCGGTTTTCCCGTCGTGCCGGAAGAATAGAGCACCCACAGCGGGTGATCGAATGGGAAGCGCTGGAACGGGATCGTTTGCGGCTGGTATGGTGCGATGAAGTCGTGCCAGCCTACCGAATTGCCCGTCGCCGGCAGCGGAGCGTCCGGTTCGGCAAAGGGAACGACGACCACGCGTTCGATCGACGGCATCGATCGCGTGACCGCCTCGGTTTTCGCGGACGAGCGAAAGAGCTTGCCGTCGTAGCCGTAACCGTCGGCCACGAGGATCAGCTTCGGTTCGATCTGACCGATACGGTCGATCAGCAATTGTTCGGCGGAATCCGTCGAGCAGGACGACCAAATCGCACCGAGGGCCGCCGTCGCCAGCATCGCGATGATCGCTTCGGGCGTATTGGGAAGGCACGCGGCGATGCGGTCGCCCGGGCGGATGCCGTTGGCCGTAAACGCCTGCGCCAGGCGCGAAACACTGTCGTAGAGCTCGGCCCACGAAAGAGTGCGCCGGCTGCCGTCTTCGGTGCGGGCGATGATCGCGGTGGCGTCGTCGCGGCGGCGCAAATGATTCTCGGCGAAGTTGACTCGCGCTTGCGGAAACCACTTCGCACCCGGCATGAGGTGCGGGTCGAGCACGATGTCCGTGCCTTTTTCTCCGATGATGCTGAAGAAACGCCAGAGGGCGTCGTAGAACGCGGCCGGCTGCGCGAGCGAGAAGGCGTGAAGCGAGGGGTAGTCGACCACGCTCGCATCGCACGTCTGGGCGATCTGGCGAATAAACGCCGTCATGTTGGAGCGTTCGATGCGCGTGGCTGAGGGCGACCAGAGCGGCGCGGTAGTCATCGGGGCAGCGTCAGCGCCGGTACAAACCGAAGGTCGGTAATGTCTTCCGCACGCATCGGAGCGGCGAACGCTCCGAGCCGGTGTTGCAAGTCGATCGCCAGGTCGAGGCCGGCCATGTCGATTTCGCAGTCGGTGTGCAGGCCGGCCGCTTCGCGCTCGATGGCGCGGCGCATCGCCGCCGTGTCGATACCGTAATAGCCGGCACCGAACTGCGCGTATTCATCGGGGTTCTCGACGGCATAGCTGTAGCTCTCGCGCGACGCGCGCAACACGGCCCGAATCAGCTCGGCTTCCCGTTCGATCACGTCGCGATTTGCGACCACAACCATCCACTGCATCGTCGGACAAAACTCAGGTTCGGTCAGCGCCTTGAGAATTCTAAAAGTGCCGCGATATTCGCCGATCGCTACGTTGAACTCGGAGATGATCGCCGCTTGCAATTCATTCGATTCGATCAATTCGAGCAAATTGGGAAAACGTGGTCCGAGGCCGACGATATCGACGTCCTTATCGGGATCGACTCCGTTTTGCTCGAGCACGAGGCGCGAAAACCAGTAGCTACAGCTTCCGATCGACAAGCAGCCGACGGATTTGCCCTTAAAATCCGCCCACGACGCGATCGCCGGGTTGACGACCAGATACTGCAAGGCACGTCGCCGAACGCCGCTGCCGACGATCTTGAAGTGTGCGCCCTTCGAGAGTGCCGTGGTCGCCGGCGGGGAGCCGATCTCGCCGATCTTTAGCGCCCCGGAGCTGTACATCGCCGCGATCTCGGGTCCGCCGAACACCACCCTCAGCGTTAGGTCGATGCCTTCAGCGCGGAAGAAGCCCTTTTTGATCCCAAATTCAAGTTCGGTCGCGAACTTGTCGGTCGGGACGCCGTACTCGAGCCGCACTGAGCTACTATATACCCAAACGAAACGATAAGTCTAATAAGCGTTTACTTCGCGAACCATCACTATCGCTTATGGTAAGCGTAATGGTACGTAATGGTACACTAAATAAAAACCGGTATTGCTTGGAAGAGTGCCGGCGCCTCGCGAACGTGCCTCCGATGATCAAAGGCTTTATCGCGTTCATCAGTCGCGGCAACGTGCTGGATCTCGCGGTCGCGGTCGTTATCGGCGGAGCGTTCGGTGCGGTCGTCACGGCGCTCGTGAAAGACTTGCTCACGCCGCTCGTCGCCGCCATCTTTGGAAAACCGAGCTTCGGTGCGCTCGTGCTGACGATCAATCACAGCCATTTCCTCTACGGCGACTTTCTCAACGCGGTCATTTCGTTTCTCACGATCGCCGCGGCCGTGTACTACGCCGTCGTTCTCCCCGCCGAGAAGATCGCGGCTTGGCGCCGGCCACCGACCGCCGAACCCGCCGTCGCCACGTGTCCCGAGTGCCTGAGCAAGGTCCCGGTCGGCGCGCGGCGCTGCATGTACTGCACGAGCCTGCTGCCCGCGTCGGGGTGAACTCGGGGCTGCGCATTCTGGCGTTCTTCGGGCTGCTCTTGACGATCGTTGCCGGCGCTTCGCGCGGCGAGGCTGCGGAAACCACCACCGGCGCGATCGTCGGTGTCGTCGTCGACGCAAACGACAAGGGCGTTCCCGGGGTGAGTGTCACAGCGGCCTCTCCCTCGGGCCGCTATTCTGCCCGCTCCGATGCCCGCGGCCGTTTCGTCCTGCTGGGGATCGTTCCCGACGCATACGCCGTTTCCGCGCAAGCGCACGGTTACGAAGCCGCGCTCCAGAGCGATCTGCGGGTGGTCTCCGGCCAAGAACTGCACGTGGCCTTCAGACTCCTGGGCGTGCAAACGATCGGCGCCGTGCGCGCAAGCAATCCGGCCTTCGTTCTAGGTTCGACGAGCGACACGTTTGCGGTCGACGGCGACGCCGCGCGGGCGCAGTTCCCCACCACCTCGTCGGCCGGGCTCGCGAGCTACACGCAAGGCACGATTCAGGGCGCCATCGCGAACGTCCCCGGGGTCGATCTCGACCCGTTCGGCAACGCGATTTTGCGCGGCGGCAAAGTCGGGGACACCGTATTCGAATACAATTCGGTGCCCATTCCGCAAGGCCTGATCGCTGAACCGGGCGGGAACGTCGACGGCGCGCAACTGCCGACGACCGGCGTCGCCTCGACGATCGTAACCCTCGCCGGATACTCAAACGAGGGCGATAACGCGCTGGGAGGCGTGGTCAACCAGATCCCTGCGGTCGGAACGTATCCCGGCCGTGCGACGCTGGAGATTGCAGACGGTGCCGGAACGCAGTACCAGCACGCCGGCGCCGATCTGCTCGGCGCAACCCCCGACCTGCGCTGGCGCTATGCGCTCTCCGCGGCGGCCGGGAGCGAATACTTCACCTATGGTGACGGCCGGACGTTCTATCCGTCCGAAGCGGGAACGTACGGTTTAGGGCTGCAATCGCGTGGGGTCTTTTCACTCGAAACGAACGTCCACTACCAAGCGACGCCGCGGGACGACGTCTCCTTGTTGGCTTTGTACGGCCAGGCCGCCTACGATCAATACGCATCGCCGTTTGCCGGTGAAACCGTCGGTGCGTTCGACGGCGCGACTGCGGCATACCCGGGCGAAACCGCTCCGAACACGCCGGTCAATTACGCGTCGGGAATTCGCGGTAGCCTCGACGTCATCATGGCGCAATGGCAGCATTCCGAAGCCCGCCTCTTTTCGCGGCTACAGCTGTATCAATCGCGCTACGGATCCTCCGCCGGCGGACCCTTTTGGGACGAGAACGGCTTCCCCGACGGTTCGATCTCGCTCTCCGAAACGCAGTGGGAACAGCAGTACGGCGTGAATCTCGACAACGAAGGCATCTTCGGGCCGCACCATCTCCGGTTCGGCGCCGAGTTCCGCACCAACACGTCGTATCTGAACCAGGTCGTCCCAACGGCCGGCGAGTTCATCACGTCGAACCCCACCGTCATTTCGTTCTTGGCCTACGCCGGCGACACGTGGAGCCCCACCGATCGTCTCGACATCATGGGAACCGCACGGGGGACGTACGCGCATTTCATGCCGAGCGACGGCGCCGCCTACGACGTTAGTGCCGTCGATCCGCATGCCGGCATCTCGTACCGGATCGGCGCTGCATACGCCCTCCGTGCGAACTACGATCACATTACGGTCGCCCCGGCTCCCTTGGAAGTGGATCGCACCGATTCGACCAACCTCGATGCCGGCGGCAACCCGGCCCCGTTCGTCGAGCTTGCTCCGGAAATCGCGAACGACTTCACGTATTCGTTTGAAGGCGGCGGCCGCACGCGATTTCGCCTCACGTACTACCAGCAATTCGAGCAGAACCTCATCGACGTTCTGCCGTTCAACTTTCGCTCGGCGGTGGCGGCGGGCCTCAATCCCAACGGCGTCGGTGTGCCGACAAACGTCGGCGCATTGCGCGCGCACGGCCTGGAACTCAACCTTGCGCGGGACGGCTTCTCGTTCAACAGCAACTTCATTCGCGCGTTTTCCTCGAGCGCATCGCAGTTCGCCTACAACGATCTGAACGCACCGGCGGTTGCCGCCGGGCAGCTATTTCCGGTGAGTTATGAGCCCGACTTTACGGCGCAGCTGTCGTATCAGTTCACGACGGCGCATCGGCGTCTGCGCATTACGCCCGCCCTTTCGTATGCGACGGGGTACCCGTACGGCAACGGGAAGATGGTGTGGATCTTCGATCCCACGACGGGTAAGCCGGTTGCGGTACCCAATGACAATTATGTGAATCCGGGCGCGAACTATTATTTTCTCCAGAACCCATCGGAGCCGTTCAACGCGGCGACGAATCGGTATATCGGAAACCTCGGGACCAACGAGGGAGACGGTCCGAATACACTGCGGTCGACGCCGCAAACGTTCGTCAACCTTCACATCGAAGACGACGTCACGCCGCGTCTCACCGTGATCGTCGACGTCGCAAACCTCCTCAATACGACATCCGCGACGGCGTACCAAAATAATCCGTATCTGATCGGACCGCCGGGGTATAAGGGCGGAAACCCCACGTACGCGGCGTGCTACGGTCAAATACTCGCCGGCGCCGTGCCGTGCGCGAGCGGCTTACCGCCGGGCACGACGCCGTACGTGCTCGGCAACGGTGTCCCGACGAACGACGGCATCACCCAAGCGGTGCCCTGGACATACGGTGCGGGCGGATATGTTCCGCAAAGTTATCCGCTCGGCCGAACGCTGCAACTTCGCTTACGCTACCGCATGTAGGAGCATCCCGTGCCGGATACGATGAGCCCTTGACAAACATATAAGTGATGGCTTATATATGGTCCATGCCCGTCTCGACGGCCGACCGCCGCAGCGATGTCTTTCGCGCCCTCTCCGACCCCACGCGCCGCGCGGTGTACGAGCGTTTGCTCCTGAGCGAGGCCACGGTCGGTGAAGTCCGGCGCGGCTTCAACGTCTCGCAGCCGGCGATTTCGCAGCACCTCAAGGCGTTGCGCGAAGCCGGACTCGTCACGGCTCGCCGCGCGGGACGCGAAGCGCACTATCGCGCCGACCCCAAGGGGATTGCCCCGATCGTCGATTGGATCGCCCACTACAAAACGTTCTGGCGCGAACACGGCGAGAAACTGAAAGCCGTTCTGAAAGGGATCGAGTAGATGATCGCCACGAACTCCATCGTCGTCGAGTACGACCTGCCCCAAGAGCCCGCATTGGTGTGGCGCATGCTGACCGAGCCCGTATTGCTAGAGAAGTGGCTGATGCGCAACGACATCGCGCCGGTCGTTGGCCACCGGTTCAACTTTCACACGCAGCCGCAAGGCGATTGGGACGGCACCGTGTGGTGCGAAGTGCTCGTCGTCGACCCTGAAAAACGTCTACGCTATACGTGGCGTAACGGCGATCCGAACAACACCGCCTCCGGGCACACCCTCGATACCGTCGTTACCTGGACGCTGACGCCCGACGGCAGCGGTACGCGGCTGCTGCTCGAACATGAGGGTTTCCGCGACCAAGATCGTTCCGCATACGAAGCAATGGGCGAGGGCTGGCGCACGAAGGTGCGCGAGTGGCTCATCGAAGAGCTCGCCGCGCTCTAGCCCCGCGCGCCCCCGGGCGAGGCTGGAGAAGGACAATCATGCACCGAAGAGTCTGCTCGCACGTTTATCAGTGAGGAGTTCTTCATGCTTGGTCTGAGCCGCCGAACCGTGGTGGGTCTCGGCGCAACCTTGTTCGCGGCTCTGGGAGAAGCGCCGCTGCGCACCCTCGCGCAAACGCCGACCGGATCGGCGGAGCAGCGCATGCGGGACCTCGGGATCACGTTGCCTGCGGTCCCGCCGCCAAACCCGGCCGTTCACATTCTCCCCTACGTTCGAACCGGCAAGCTCCTCTTCGTCTCGGGGATGGGACCCGGTCCCAACGCTGCGAAAGGCAAAGTCGGAAACGACGTCACCGTCGACCAGGCCATCCAACTCGCCCGAATGACGGCTATCATCATGTTGTCGCAGGTGCGAGCGGCTGCGGGAAGCCTGGATAATGTGGCGCGCGTCGTCAAGGTCCTCGGTATGGTTAATTCGGCGCCGGATTTCATCGATCAGCCGAGAGTCATCAACGGCTTTTCGGATCTCTTGATTCAGGTTTTCGGCGACGAGCGCGGCCGCCACGCGCGCTCGGCGGTCGGGATGTCGACGATGGCGTCCAACAGCGTCGTCGAAATCGAGTCGGTATTCGAGTTGATTTAGTCTCTACTGACTGCTCCCACAACGACTTCGGGCCGGCAATGACAAACGCAGCGATGTTGCGGCTATAATCGGAATATGCTTCCACGTACTTCGGATGACCGGCCCGTCGCGCTCGTGACGGGGGGCAACAAGGGGATCGGGCTCCAGATCGCCATCGATCTCGCAGCGCACGGCTTCACGGTGCTCCTCGGCGCTCGCAGCTACGAACTCGGCGCGGCGGCGGCGCAGGGCATCGGACCCGGCCCATGCGGTCCAACTCGACGTCACCGACCTGGTGTCGCGCCGCTCGAAGATGTGCGCGCCATTTTCGAGACCAACGTGTTCGGGGTCATCAACGTCACGCAAGCGATGTTGCCGCTCTTGCGTGAAGCGCCGTCGGCGCGGATCGTGAACGTCTCGAGCTCGTCCGGTTCGCTCACCCTGAATTCGGACCGGGCAAACCCGCACCGCCCGATGTTTCGGTACTACTCCGCATCGAAAACCGCGTTGAACGCCGTGACGCTCGCGTTCGCGATCGAACTCGAAGCGGCCGGCATCAAGGTCAATGCCGCGTGTCCCGGGTTCACCGCGACGGCCCTCAACGACTTCAGGGGCACGCGCACCGTGGAAGAAGGCGCGCGCGAGGCAGTACGGCTAGCGCTGATTGGGGCCGACGGCCCGACCGGAACGTTCTCAAATGACGACGGCCCGGTCCCGTGGTGAGGCCCGGACCGCCGGCGATGCGTATCCGCCGCCGAATGAAACGACTCGTTGTTTGTGCGGCCGGAGTGCTTGCGATGCTGGCTCTTTCGGCCGGCGCGGTTCCCGCCGCCGGGTCGACGCCCCACGTGCTGCAGTTCAACTACGATGAGGACGACGTTGAAACGCTCAACCCGTTCCTCGCGACGGCGGCACCGAACAGTCCGCTCTCCGAGCTGACGAGCGGCGAGTTCGTGCGCTTCGACGCGCACGGCAATCCGATTCCGGAGCTGGTGACGGTCATTCCGACCAAGGCCAACCACGGCATCAGCGCCGATGGGCGCACGATAACCTGGCATCTGCGCCACGGCGTGAAGTGGAGCGACGGCGCGCCGTTCGACGCGGACGACGTCACGTATACGTTCCGCGTCGCGATGGACCGCGACAACAACATCCCGGTGCGCGCGCCGTGGGAGCGGCTCGCCGCGGTGAGCGCGCCCGACCGGTACACGGTGGTGTTCCATTTCAAAGCGCCCTACGCGCTCTTTCTGGCCGACTATTTCTCGACGCAGACCCTAACGTGCGTGCTGCCCAAACACGTGCTCGGCCCCGGCACCAAGATCAATCAAGCGCCGTTCAACGCGCTGCCCGTCGGCATCGGACCGTTCCGCTATACGGCCTTCAACCGCGGTACCGACGTCGAGCTCGAAGCGAACCCTTATTACTGGCGCGGTCACGCGAAGCTGCAGCGCATCGTCTACAAGATGATCACCGAGGAGAACACGGACTATACCGAGCTCCAGACCGGCGAGCTCGACCTCTGGGCGCTGGTCAACGGAGCACTCGCGCAGCGCGTTAAAACGCAGCCCGGCATCGTGGTTGCCACGGCGCCGGGCGGCATTATGAGCGGGGTCTACTTCAACACCCAGCGTCCCGCCGTGAATGATCCGCGCGTGCGGCGGGCGCTGCGCTTCGCCAGCGACCAAGTAACGATGGTGAACAAGATCGCGCTCGGCAACGGACTGCCGCAGCGGTCGCTGATCGCCTCGGTTGCGGAAGATTACCTCGCGCTGCCGGCGATTGCGTACGACCCGAAGCGCGCCGCGGCGCTGCTCGATGCGGCCGGATGGCGCCGCGGACCGGGCGGCGTGCGCCAGAAAAACGGCGTTCCGCTCGCCATCGAGGTTGCGATTCCGTCCGGATACGCGCCCAGCGCGAACGCGGCCAACGTGCTGCACGCCGATTGGGGCGCGATCGGCGTGACCGTCAACATCCACGTCTGGGCCGACTCGCAGTTCTTCGCCCCGGCCACCGCCGGCGGCGTGCTGCAGAGCGGCAAGTTCGATGCAGCGCTGTTTTCCAACGGCGGCGCCCCGCTCTACGCGACGCTCACGTCGTACTACACCTGCGCCGACTTCCCACCCAACGGCTTCAACGTCGATCGTTATTGCAATCCGCGCGTCGACGACCTCAATACCCGGTACGCGCAAACGTTCGACCCGGCGCAGCGCAGAGCGATCGCCGCAGCCTTTCAGCGTTTGCTCGATGCGGATGTGCCCGGCATCGTGTTCTATCAGCGCATCTACGTCAGCGCATATACGAACCGTTTGCGCGGCTATCATCCGAGCACGTTCAGTTCGTGGGGTGACCCGCTCCAACTCGAGATGTGAGGACCGGCTAGCGAGCCCTTTGTTGCGCTTGGTTTTCGCAGCATCGGGAACATACGCGTCGAGGTTTGGTCCACAATGCCCTTTTTGAAGAAAGAGAGAGAAAAGAATGCGGAAATCCTTCGCGATAGCGATCGGTACCGGCGTGCTGTTCGCAGCAAGCCTCCTAGCCGGCCCGGCCGGCGCCCAATCCACCCAGACCACGCAAACCACCCAAACCACGAGCACGCAAACCGGCAGTGTCGTCGGCCCGTACAGCCCCTACTGTGGTGCGTGGGTTAACGGGGTATTTCAACCAAGCGGTAACTGCGTGACCGAAACGACCACCACAACGACCACGGCGCCGGCAGCGACAACCATGTCGGGACCGGCCGTTGCCGCCCCGAATCGCGTCGCCGAACGCGTGTCGGGCAAGATCATCGCCGTGAACAAGAATATGGTTACGCTGCAACACGGTGATCAGACCCTCATGGTCAACGACAGCCGCGCACTCAACCGCGAGGACACGGGTCATGTCGCAACGGGGCGCGACGTGGTTGCGCACGGATATTGGGAAGACGGCACGTTCTACGCCAGCCGTTTCGAGTAGCGGCCACTTGGCCGGACACTCCTTATATTGAGGTAGTGTAAGCTCAAACGAAACGTCGCGACGATTTCGAGTGCGGTCGTCGCGACGTTTCGAGTTTTCAGAGATGATCGATGAAGGTGATCAGCGTGCGTTGTGAGGCGGCATCGAGCGCGCGATATTTGGTTACCGCGCTCGACGCTTCACCGTCGTGAGCGCGGATCGCATCGGCGATCGTCAACGCGCGGCCGTCGTGCATGAAACGTTTGCGCAGGCCGGCGCCGTGCAGCGCGGTTGTGCGCCAATCGCGGCCTTGCGCCTGACCTTGGATGATCCCGTCGTCGAGCGTCGGCCCCATATCGTGAATGAGAAAGTCCGAGTAGAGTGGATTGGATCCGCTGTGAAAGCGCGTGGTGTGACATTCTTCACAGCCGCTCGAAGCGAAGAGGTCGCGGCCCGGCTGATCCGTTTTCGCATCAGAAGCACCCGGCGTTTTCAGCGATGCGACGAAGGCCGCGATCTCGCGCAGTTGCGTGCCGTCGTCTTTCATCTTCGCGCTCTCGCCCGCGCAGGGGCGTTCGGGCGGTTTGGTCGAGGCGAGGTCGCGCGGGAAGACCGGATTGGTCACGCCCATTTCGTTGCGCAGCGCCTGTCCGACGAAGGTGGTGAGATGCGCGATCTCGCCTTTCCAGCCGAAGCGGCCGGCATGCAGCACGCCGTCGCCCGCGTCGACCCAGTTCGGCCGGCCGTGCACGCCGTCGGGAAAGGTGACGGCGCCGGCGGCAATCGCCGCGTCGGACAGCTCGTCGATCGCGCCGTCGTCATAGAGCACCGGCGAGTTGCGCAACGACGTGACGTTGGCGCGGGCGGAGATCCCTGCTGTGAGCGGGCAGGCGAAACCCAGTTCGGTCACCGAGTGGGCCCGCGCGATCGGTCCACCGGTATCGGTCATCGGATCGAAGATGCCGCCGTCGAGGCGTCCGATGTGGGTGACCACCTCGAGTCCGTTGGGCCCCATGCCGCCGGCGCTCGGCGATGAGTGGCACGCGATGCACGACTGGTCGTTGAACAACGGCCCGAGGCCCGTCTGCGGGGTGAGCTTGCGGAAGAAGAGCGTCTTACCCGCAGCGATCGTTGCGGCCGGAAACGCGTCGGTCGGCCCCGCGCCGAAGGCCGGCACTTCGATCAGCGCGCCCGGCGCTTCGTTCCCGATCGCATCGCGCACCGTCAGCCACAAACGCGACGCATCCGATGCGGTCGTGATCCCGTTCAACCGGCCGGCACCAAGCACGTGCCCGCCGACGGAGACGCGGCGAACGGCCACGACGCGTCCGTCTTGATGGATGCGCACGATCGTTCCGTCGGCGTTGAGCACGTAGATGTCGGAGTTTCCGGCCAGCGTCGTGTTGCTCGAGAACACGCCGTTGGCGACTTCCGGTACTGCCGGGGCCAGGTCCAGCGGCCGGTGAAAGGCCGGCGCTTTGATGAGCCGCGGAGAGCCGGCGGTGAAGACGTGCGTGTCGTCGCCGATCGGGACCACGACGATCGCGTTGCGCGGCGCATCGGTAACGTAGAGCATGCGATTGGGCACCCAGTTGAACAACATGCCCGCGCGCACGAGCGGAGCGGTCTGCGGGGTGACGGTCCCGCGCGGGGCCAGTCCGTCGACGCCGAGCTCCACGTGGGCTTGGGTGATGCTGCCGTCGGCGGCGAGGACCGCGAACGTAGCGCGTTTGCTGCCGTCCGGCGAGCGGCCGAGCAGGGCGTTCGTGATGAGGCCCGTCGCCATCGCGCCCGCGACGAGTTGCGGGCTGCGGTTGGTCTTGCTGCCGCTGAACACGCCGCCGGCAACGTGCGAGGGCGCGTTCGCGAGCGGAATACCGGTCGGATCGATCACGGCGTCGAGGCCCGCCGCCCCGGCGCCCTGCGGCGCCGAAGTGACCCACGGGCGGCCGAACGCGTTGTTGATCGAGATCCCCGACGGCTCGGCGACGGCGGGATACGCGGCCGTCACCGCTTGGGGCGTGTTGACGCCGTTCGCGAATGCCGGGCTCGCCGCGCTGAAGAGTTGCAGGCGCCCGTTGAAGGCCGTGACTTGCCCGCCGGCCGCGGCGAACGTGGCGGGGATGCGTAGCGGTTCGCCGTTCGGGTCGATCGAGAGCAGCGAGCCGGCGGGCATGCCGTCGATGCGCGGTGCGCCGAAATTCGACGTGCTGGCAACCATGACGCGCTTCGGATCGAGGATCTTACCGGTGACCGTATAGGCCGCAAACTCCGGCAGATCGTGGACGGGACCGCCGGCGTGGAACGTGCCGATTTGCGCGACCGCGCCGGCCCCCGGAATGCCCGCTGCGACCAGACGTCCTTGCAGTACCGGAATCGGCGGCGCCGCTTCCGCGGCCGAGGCGACGACGCGCGAGTGAACGCCGAAGCCGACCACGCAGACGGCCAGGCAAACCCAAGCGTATCGCATGGCACGTGGTTATCGTCTGTGCGCTGGGGCCCCTCGGTGTGGCGTTCCGCCCTGCGCCCTCGTGCCCGCTGAGAAGGGACGATCGGCCGCGTCTGTTGAGCCTGATCGCCGCTCGGAAGGCTCCTAGCGGCCCATAGCGTGCTCCTCGTAGCTGAACGGGCGAACGGCATCGACCCGGGCGACGTCGACGCAGCCCTGGACGCCCTTCGCGACCTACCGATCGTTGTCGAGCCGGCCGGCGAGCGCGTTTTTTCCGGCCTCCCACTTGCGACGCTCGACGCCACGCTGGCGCACGCCGCATCGGACCTTGGCCTCACCACTGTGCCGCGCTGAAGTAGCTATGAGGGCCGGCGCCCTACGGCTTCCAGTTCGTGGACTCGCGCTTCGAGCTCGACGACGCGTTTACGCGTCGCTGCGGCGTCTGCCGTTTCGTAGGCGATGCCGGCGGCCTCGGCGAGCCGGCGCAACAGGCGCAGTTCTTGCGGATCGATCACCGTATCGTTGAGGTGGCGGCTATACAATGCGATTGCGGCGACGACGCCGCGCCGCACGACACCCAGTGCGATGACCGGGTCAGCCGGCGGTTCCGGCATCCCGGCGGGCCGCCAGTGCGCCGCCGAGAGTCGCACGATCGGCCCGTCGGCCAGAAGGCGGCGCGCCAGGCTATCGTCGTTCGCGAAACGGTCGAACGGCGCATGTTCCCAACCGATTGCGGTGATGCGATGAAAGGTGTCGCCGGAGAGCCGAAACAGGGCCGCTGAGCGCAGGTGCAACGTCGTTGCCACTTCGTCGACGAGCACCTGGTCGACTGAATCGGCGCGCTCGACGAAGGCGAGGCCTCGCATCGTCGCGGCGAGATGCTCCTCGGCCGCAAACCGTTCGCGAAAGAGGAGTTGTTCGATCCACGTCTGGGTCCAGCCGCGGACGCGCAGGTACCCGAGGCCAATGACGATCGCCGCCACCGGTTGGAGAAAAAACGCCAGGCGTTCGGTGACGAAGTGCTGCGCGATCCAGTTCACACCGGCCAGTGTGGCGAGCGCCGCAATGGTGAGCGCCGAATAGACGGCGGTGCGATCGAGGATGAACCCCAGATCGAAGAGCCGGTAGCGCAGTATCGGATAAATCGCCATCAATGGGAACACGTGCGCTAGGGTTTGCAGCAATCGCGACACGATTCCCGACGTCAGACCGATGCTGCCGACCGTGTGTTCGACGAAGATGCGCAGCGAATCCACGCCGAGGTCCGCCACCAGGCCAGCGATGGAGCCGACGAAGCCGGTGATGGCCCACGCCGTCTGCGCGCGCTTCGCCGGCTCGGCTCGCAGGTGCTTGCCGACCAGGACCGCCCCTGCGACGACGAGCGGCACCAACGGTAGGAAGTTGAACGATAGCCACTGTTTGAACGGATCGAGGTGACCGCTGAGGCTGAGCCATTGGGATGTCATTGCGACCACACCGAAGACGGCAAATGCGGCCCACGCGGCGATTTCCGCCGGCCGGTTACGTGGCGCCACGTTTCCGTCCGGGAAGCGTAGCGCAAACGCGATCAGCGCAAAGCCCGAAAATGCCAGGATCGGCAACGCAATATACATCGGGAGGGCAAGCTCGTCGGGCAACCATTTCAGCTCGGTTGCAAGGTCGCCCCAAAGCACTCCGGCGATCGCGTAGAACCAAAAACCAACCGCCATCCATCCCGGCCGGCGCACGATGAGCAGAGCCGCAAGTACGATGAAGATGGCGCTCGTCAGGTGGCCGAGAAGCGCTGCAATCGCGGTCCCGACGGGATAGCGGTGCGCCGCTGACCGCACCGTGATGATACCGTGCGAAGTCGCGACGCGGATGGAATCGCCGGCGCGCGGATCCGTGAGGCGCCATCCGCGGATGACATCTCCGCGTGGAAGATCGAGCACGCGATCGCCGGCGCGTACGCCGGTCACTTGGCCCGGATAGACAAATGAGACGGCGCCGTCGTTGAGGTGGAAGTCCACGCCGTAGAATTCGTGCGGAACGAAGGGGCTGATGCAGCCCCAAAGTTCCAACAGAATCGCCAAGGCCGAAACGACGAGCAACGCGACGGTAGCGGGGCCGATCTGCGCACGGATCGACGGGCCCCGTTCTATCCGTGGGGCCGGTTCGACGGACACGAGCGGCCGGGCGCTGTCCATTGACCGGGCGTTTCGGCTTTCGGGAACGATGTCATCTGATCCCGAAAGCCGTCTGCTCATGTCGTTGAACCCGCACGTGTGGCGAATCTAGTAGTCAACTTCGTAGACGTACGAACCCGGAACGCTTTGGCAGTCCCGAATCTCCGGGGCGAACCGCTGGTTGAGAACGAGCTCTTTAGCGGCCCGGTCGAGCTCATAATCTCCGGTCGACTTGACGATCGTTGGGTTTTGCGGTGCACCATCTTCGTTGAGGTCGATCCGCACCAGTGCCGTCCCGGTCGGATTGTAGCTGAGTATCGAGGGCATCGTCGACGGCCGCTCGGCCGCATAGTGGGTAAGCGCCCGCGCGTCGGCGTTCTGAATGCTGCAGGCGGCGTTCGTTGCCGGAAGCGTTTGCGCCGGTGCGGGCAGCGTTGAAGCTCCCAACATGAGGAGTACGCTCGCAGCGGTCAAGGCGGTCTGGAACTTCGTCATCGTCAATCTCCCTGGTAGTGGTGAGGTGATGACGAAACGATAGCGCTTTGCAACGAGCCCCGTCGTCCGGGGAGGTACCCATCTTTACATCGGTACCGGTACCTAAAGGAGATGCCGGGACGCCTAGGCGGACGGCGCCTTAGCTCGTTGGCGTTTCGGCGAATGAAAGAAAATCGCGACGACTCGTGATGAATCGGCGCGATTGCTCTAGGTCTGGATACCGTCGATAGTGCGCGTTATACTGGTAACGCGGGGGTATTCCAACTGGGGTGTATCCCTCTGGTTGCCAGCGAGTAGAAGCTGGCTAAGCCTAGTCTCTTATGATAGACTAGTCATATGAATGAGACTATCGGTCTTGCGGATGCGAAGGCACGCCTTTCGGAGCTCATCGATCGAGTCGAGGCTGGGGAGACTGTCATCATCGCACGAAACGGGCTGCCCGTGGCGGAGGTCCGTCCGGTGCGTCACGTCTCGCCCGAAGACGCAGTGAAGAAGATACGCGCCATCGCGAAGCGCGTCTCGAAGCGGAATCTCGGCAAGGCCTCGTGGCCGCCTGAAGGCCGCACGCTCCGCGAGGCCGCGCATGAGGGGCATCGCTTCTGACATGTCGCTTGTCCTCGACGTATCCGTCGCGGCGAAATGGTTCTTGCGTGACGAAAAGGACGACGGTGCCGGCGCGCTGCTAACGCGCATCGCCTCCGTTGGAGCGTATGTGCCGGCGCTATTCCGCTGGGAGATTCAGAGCGTCCTGCTCGGAGCTGAGCGGGCGAGCCGTATAGACCCCGGTGATGTCGACGCCGCCTTGGATGCGCTTCGCGATCTCCCGATCGTTGTTGAGGCTCCCGGCGAACGCGTGTTTTCCGGGTCGGAACTGCACCTCGCCCGACACTACGACCTCACACCGTATGACGCCGCTTATCTCGCACTAGCTGCCGGACGTCGTCTGCCGCTCGCGACACTCGACGCCGCTCTTGCGCACGCAGCGTCAGATCTCGGCGTCGCAGTTGTGCCGTCCACCCGTTAATTCACGGCCAGGAGCGTCTCATACGGTCGTGAATGCCTTAAGCGGAGCGCTGCTCGTCCTCGACGATGTTTTCTTGACCTTGCACTGCAACAGGTTCGATTGGGATCGAATACTGTGTGGTAGTAAATGAGACGATTTTCTTTGTGAGGGGCTCGTCGTAGTCCATATAAAGATCGGGATCATTGAAGTCGGTCAACGTTGGAGATTTTGGTCCGGTAAGTACGTCTTCAGCGATAAAATCTGGACCGATTGCTCCCACATGCGCGAGGTTTTGCGCTTCGGAGACAATCGCGAAGGCGTGCGTCACTCCCAACCGCAGGAGTGCCCAGCAGCGGTGATATCCGTTTGATAGGTATAGCCGATCGCGATACTGCGCTACATGTAGCCACGGCTGTCCGAAGTTCAGCACGAACTGAACGCCGATCCCGACGATCTCGCCCGTAGGTATTCCATTTACTCCTTGCGCTTGCAATTGAGCCACTTGCATTCCACCTAGCCGAAGATTCGGATTGTCACTGTGAAATGTAAGTGTCTCTGCCGTTTGAGTGTAGGATACCGTGTTCACGCGCAGTTCGGACGGGAGGCAAATGTCAAAGAGAGATTTGGGGAACCATCGTATTGATCGCGAACACGAGTCAGGACTGAGTCAACTTGAATTTTCGGTTGAAAGGCATAGAGAGTCCGAAGATCGACGCGACGCATCTCAAATGCGCGCCCCATAAGACTTGCGCCAACGGCATGCGTGCTAAGTAGTCGAGTGCCATTGCCGCAAATTCGGGTGGAAGAGGCTCCGTAAGGGCTCCAAACGCGCGATCAGGAAGTTCGGCCGCTCGTTGCCGGTATTTCTCATAACGCGCTAAGTGCGGGGCAATGTCTTCACCTTGCAACGGTGCACGGCCAAGTGACACCGCAAGCATGGCTTGCGATGTAATCCATGGCACCAATACCCGTGCGCGTTTGGGCATGGTTTTAACTACACCCGGATGTCGAACCGCACGAGTCGCACTTGAGGCACGTGCCGTTGCGCACGAGGGCGAACTGGCCGCACGTTCCGCAGGCGTCGCCGCTGTAGCCCTTGGCGATCGCTTCGCGGACGCGCTCGGCGATCGGTTGGACCGAGCCGCGTTGCATCGGCGCTGCGGCGGTGGCAGAAGCGATACCGGCCATGACCGGTACGGGAGCGGGAGCCGGCGGCGGCGTGGGTTTGGGCAGCGCGGCCGTTACCGGACGGATCGTGTCGGCCGTGCGGTAGGTGGTGTCGCCATCTTCCTCGCCGGTGTATTCGGGATCGGGCCCCATCGCGTCGATCTGCTGCGAGGGCTGTACTTGCGCGAGATCGTAGCGGCCGAGATAGCTCACGGCGAGCTCGCGGAAGATGTAGTCGAGGATCGACGTCGCCATCTTGATGTTTTCGTGTCCAATGACCGGGCCGTTGGGCTCGAAGCGCGTGAACGTGAACGCGTCCACGTATTCCTCGAGCGGCACGCCGTGCTGTAAGCCCAGCGAAACGGCGATCGCGAAGTTGTTCATCAAGGAGCGGAACGCCGCGCCTTCCTTGTGCATGTCGACGAAGATCTCGCCGATCGTGCCGTCGTCGTATTGACCGGTCCGCAAGTAGACCTTGTGGCCGCCGACGATCGCCTTCTGCGTGTAGCCGCCCCGGCGATCCGGCATGCGCCGGCGCTTGGCGATGTAGCGGTAGACGATCTTCTCGGCGATCTGCACCGGCGTCGTGTAGGCCGTCGCCGAAACGCCGTCCTCGGACTCATCGGGCGAACCGACGTCGTACGATGCCGCGAGCGGCTGCGAGAGCTTCGAGCCGTCGCGATAGAGCGCGACCGCCTTGGTCATGCGCTCCCACGAGTAGCGGTAGGCTTCCTTGACGTCGCCGATCGTCGCGTCTTGCGGCAGGTTGATGGTCTTCGAGATCGCGCCGCTGATAAACGGCTGAGCCGCCGCCATCATGTCGACGTGTGCCAGCGGACGGATGTAGCGCGAACCGTGCTTGCCGCAGGGCGTCGCGCAATCGAAGATCGCGAGGTGCTCGTCTTTGAGGAACGGCGCGCCTTCGAGCGTCATCCGGCCGCAGATCACGTCCGAAGCTTCGTCGATCTGCTGCCCGCTGAACCCGAGGACGTCGCGCAGGATCGAGATGTTCCAATCCGCGAGCTGATCGGGGGTCATGCCGAGCTTGGTCGTGCAGAACTCATCGCCCAGCACGAAGTGGTTGAAGACGAAGCCGATCTCGAACGCGCCGAGCAGCTGCGATTCGATCTTGGCGAGCGTCTCGTCATCGAAGCCCTTCGCTTTGAGCGTCGCGCGGTTGATGTGCGGCGCACCCTCGAGCGTGTTCGTCCCCTTGGCGAAGGTTTCAATCGCTGCGATTTGCTCCGAACTGTAGCCGAGCCGGCGCAGTGCCGGTTCGACCGATTGGTTGACGATCTTGAAGTACCCGCCGCCGGCGAGCTTCTTGAACTTCACGAGCGCAAAGTCGGGCTCGATGCCGGTGGTATCGCAGTCCATGACTAGGCCAATCGTGTTATGCGAGATAAACCCGTTCGCGACGTACGTGACGTTCGCCGGGACGGATAGATCATAGGTCAGCTGCTCGCCGCCGTCTTCGTTCGCCACGACGTCGTCATAGAAGAACTGCAGCGCGGATAAAATGTGCGGATGACCCGTCTCTTCGACCACGGCTTCGGCGACTGCGCGGCTTACCGCACCTTCGTGCCGCCCTTGATAGGTGAGCATCCGGCCATAGAGCGCATGTCCCGAGGGGACCAGTTCGCGGATCGTCGCGTGGTCCACGTAGACGCGGTCGCCCTTCGAGCCTTGCGCTGCAACGCTGAAGTTAATCGCCGATTCCTTGCGTGCACCGATGAACCCAATCGTGTCTGCAAATCGACGCGCGTACGAACCGTTGCGAATCCGCACCACGAAGAGGTCGGACTGCCCCCAACCCGAGCGATCGAGCTTCGTACTCGTCGGAACGCCCAGCGCGAGCATCACCTGCTTGATTTCATCGGAGAATTCTCGATGGGCGGTCGTCACGCTCGGTGCACCATTTGTCACGGTGCCATCGGCTTCGAAAACACCGCGCAGAAATGCGCCGTAAATACTCGGATCGTTTGAGGCCAAGACGGCCTCGGGGATACGAGGTAAGTAACCCTTTCCGGTGTGACCGGCAAATGGCGGAAGTTTTGCAAAACCGCAGGCTTCCCACCACATCGTCAGCGGCACGGAATGCACGGCGACTTCTAGGTAGCCGCCCTTTTCGGTGACGGCGGGAGCGAGGTTGAAGAGGTCGCGGATCCGGGCAGACAAGTGCGCGAGCACGTCGTTGTCATCGCGGCCGACGCAGAAACGCAAGCCCTTGCTGTGCAACGAACCATCGCCCATGAAGTATCCGACGACTTCAGCCAACTCGGCCGTCATCGTGTGCGGAACGCGGGTCGTGTAATCGCCCGTCCAGTACTCTTCACCCAGCGGCGGTAGCGCGACGGTCTGGGGCGCTCCTACGAACTGACCCATGGCCAGCGCGACGACATCACTATTCGAGACATCGGCGAAGCGCTTCCAGGTCAGTTGCTTCGTATTGGGATCGACGACCTTGATGCGATGCGTCGGCGTGCCTTGAATGGTGTAGCCATTTTTTGTGACGATGCGGCGCGTCGGTTCGACACCGTTGATGAAGAACTTCGTCGCTCGCTGTTCGCCATCGTCCGTGAGAACACGGAAGTCGACGTCTTGCCACTGGCTTCCATTTGTATTGCCGAGTGTCGAGAGATGCCGAAGCCCGCGGCCTGTTGCGACCAAGGCATCGCCGGTCAAACATCCGGTCGGAGCGATGCAGGTCACCTGCGCATTGCGGTAGCCGGCGACCTCACCGATCGCGAGTGCGTTGTCCCACATCACGCGCGCCAGGGCCCACGTTTCTTGCGTGAAGAGCGTCGGGGCGTGGGTCACGGGCGTGACCGTCAGGCCTTCGTATTCGTTCTTCGGTACGGCGTAGGCAGCACGGCGGTGATTGCGCAACACGCGTTCCATCGCTTCGCCGTTGCGCGTGTATGCAGGGAACGCGCCTAGGTCACGCGCCATTTCCGCCGACGTCTTGTACGCCGACGCGGTCATGAGCGACGAGATCGCTGCGCACCAACCGAAGCCTTCTTCAGAGTCGTACGGCAAGCCGATGCGCATGAGCATCGTGCCCATGTTCGCATAGCCGAGGCCAAGCGTGCGGTAGTCATACGATCGCTGCGCGATTTCTTGCGATGGGAACTGTGCCATCGTCACGCTGATCTCGAGCGTCGTCGTCCAGACGCGGCACGCATCAGCGAAGCGTTTCGCTTCGAAATGCCCCGATTGATCGAGGAAATTTACCAGGTTGAGAGACGCCAGGTTGCAGGCCGTGTCATCTAGGAAGAGATATTCCGAACAGTTATGTACCACGACACCGTTTGCTACGAAGTGCGACGTGTCGGGTTCCGTCAGATCGTAGACCGGCGCAATACCAACGGGCTCTAATGAAGCAAAACGTTGGACGCTCATCGAGCGGCGCTGTTCGTCGTTGGAACCGGCGCGCACCAATGACTGTAGCACAACGATCTCATCCGACGACGTGAGCTCGCACGCCGCCACATCGCCGCGGTTTGCCGTCAACACCTTATGGTCGGCCGTCAGCGTTAAGCGGAAGCCACCTTCGGTGCGAAGTTCGAAGACGGGCTTGATGCCGGTCGGGAAAATATTCGACACGAAGTGCGGCGCACCGTCTGAACCGATAACGAAGGCCGAGCGGCCAACGAGATCGGCGATTCTGCTCTGTCCCTCAGTCGTCGTTACAAGCGTATCGCCGGTCACGCACGGATTACTCGCATTGATGCGGCCATCAGCCGGGCACGTGTGCCATTCGTTGATCGTGGTGTCGAATTGCAGGCCCGGATCCGCGACTTGCCAAGCGGCGATCGCGATCTTTTCCCACAGGTCGGAAGCCGGGATCGATTTCGCGACGCGGCCGTCAGTCCGTTGCGTGGTATCCCAGCTTTGACCGGCATCAAGGCGCGCAAAAAACTCGTTCGGGATGCGCACGGAGTTGTTCGAGTTCTGTCCCGACACCGTACCGTAGGCCTTCGAATCCCAGTTCGTGTCGTAGGTCTCGATGAAGAGTTCTTTGTAGCCCTGACGCGCGAAGTCGAGCGCGTATTGAACGCTGCCGGGCGGAATGCCCATGGCCAGAGCCTGACGCATCGTGCTCTTCAAGGCCGGGTTCAGTGCCGGATCGAGGCGCGCCGCTTCCGGCACCGCTTCGCTATTGGCCGCCTTCATGATCGCATTGAGATGCTTTTCGCTCACGATCGAACCGGTGACGAGGTCAGCGACCTTTTGTTCCTCGCTCACCTTCCAGCCAATGAACTGTTCGATATCCGGATGATCGAGATCGAGAACGACCATCTTGGCCGCGCGGCGTGTCGTGCCGCCCGACTTGATGGCGCCCGCCGCCCGGTCACCGACGCGCAAGAACGACATCAGTCCGGAGCTTGTGCCGCCGCCGGAAAGCTTCTCACCCTCACCGCGCAGTGCCGAGAAGTTACTCCCGGTACCTGAACCATATTTAAAAATTCTTGCCTCACGAACCCAAAGGTCCATGATGCCGCCCTCGTTGACCAAATCGTCGCTTACCGACTGGATAAAGCAAGCATGGGGAGCTGGGTGCTCGTAGGCGCTGGAGGCGAGGGTCAGTTGGCCGGTTTTGGGGTCGACAAAATGGTGGCCTTGGGCCGGGCCCGCAATCCCGTACGCCCAGTGCAGACCCGTGTTGAACCACTGCGGTGAGTTGGGGGCGCCGATCTGGCGCGCCAGCATCGCGCACATCTCATCGTAGTAGGCCCGCGCGTCGGCCTCGCTGTCGAAGTAGCCGTACTTATAGCCCCAGTAGGTCCACGTCCCGGCCAGCCGGTGGAAGACCTGACGGGCATCCGTTTCGGGCCCGAAGGTCGCGTCGTCGGCGGGTTCGGAGCGCCACAGCCACTGCGGAATGCCCGCTTCCTCGATGCCCTTGAGGGCGCTCGGCACGCCGGCTTTCCGGAAATACTTCTGGGCGATGATGTCCGTCGCGACTTGGCTCCAAGGCGCCGGGATCTGAATGTCCTTGGCCTCGAAGATCATCGAGCCGTTGGGGTTGACGATCCGCGAGGTACGCGGTTCGAAGGTGACGCCGGCATACGGCTCGCCGGGAGCCGAGTAGGTACGGGTGAATTTCATTGCGGGGCGGTCCTCGTCGAGCGGCGGTGCAAGGGGCAAAAGCGGCGGGGAGAAGAGTATCGAACATCTGTTCGATACAAGTCAAGGCTTTCGGCCTACGAAAACCGGGGGGGCACAAGATATTGTGTTTGGCCGGGCTATGCACCTACTAGATATACAACCGCGTTCCTTGTGGACGGGTGGCGCACAACGTCACTTTCTTGTTCATGAACGGGCCGGTGCGGCGGATGCCACGCCGGGCGGAGTGGGCGGGGTGTGGACGGAACCGGGGATAGCGTGGATATGCTGCGGCCGGACGAGCACGTGCGGTCCCTGACCGACGTCGCCGCCGATCGCTTGTGGGAGCGCGGCGTACGCGGAATCGTGCTCGATCTGGACAACACGTGCTGCGAGTACCATGCGCCCGAACTGGCCCCGGGTGTCGCCGAGTGGGTCGCCGGCGCGCGCGACCGGGGCTTCCGGATCGTGATGCTTTCCAATAATTTCAGCGAACGGGTGGCCGCGGCCGGCGCACAGCTCGGCGTGCCGACGGTGCCCAACGCCCTCAAGCCGCTGCCGTTCGGCTTCTGGCGCGCGCTACGGCTGCTCGGTACGCCGCGCCGCCGAACCGTGGTGATCGGCGATCAGCTCTTCACGGACATGCTGGGCGGCAAGCTGCTCGGGCTCGCGACGATTCTCACCGAACCGCTGGTGGCGCGCGACTTTCCGCTGACGCGCGTGCTGCGCTTCCTCGAACGCGCCGTGGGGCGTTCGGATTCCCGTCGCGAATATTGAGCGCGTGAAGACCTACGAGCCGCCCCAGACCGCGGCGCACGATAGCGGGACGCCGGCCGACCTGCTGGCATTCATGACCCAGTCGTGGGCGGTGCCCACCGGCCCCGTGCCGACGCTGGCCGGCCGCGAGCGCTTCGCGGCCCGCCGGCAAGCGATCGGGCGGCAGTTTCCGGGCGACGTGCTGGTGGTGCCGACCGGGCACGAAAAGATCCGCGCCAACGACACGAACTACCGCTTCCGGCCGGGCACCGACTTCTATTACCTCACCGGCATCCACGAACCTGATGCGGTGCTCGTGCTCGTGCCCGACGGCGACAGCCACCGTGCGATCGTCTTCACCGAACCCAATCCCGGCAAGAGCGATGCGACGTTTTTCACCGATCGCGCGAAGGGCGAGCTGTGGGTCGGCCCGCGCTTGGGCGTGGCCGCGACGGCCGCCCGCTTCGGCGTCGAAGCGCAGCCGATCGACGATCTCTCGACCTTTCTGAACGTGACGATGGGCGACCGGCCGACGCGGCTCTTGCGCGGCCTCGACGAGGCGACGGCCGGCGTTGTGATCTCGAGCCTCGACAACGACAACGCCTTGGCGGCGGCGCTCTCGGAAGCGCGTCTGATCAAAGACGAGCTCGAGATCGCCGAACTGCGGGCCGCGATCGCGGCCACCAAACGCGGCTTCGACGACGTGGTGCGCGCGCTGCCGACGGCCGTCACCGAACGCGTCGTCGAGGGCGTCTTCAACCTGCGCGCCCGGGTCGAGGGCAACGACGTCGGCTACTCGACGATCGCCGCATCCGGCCCCGACGCGTGCATCCTGCACTGGGTGCGCAACGACCGCCGCATCGGCACGGACGATCTGCTCTTGCTCGATGCCGGCGTCGAGGCGGTTTCGCTCTACACCGCCGACGTCACGCGCACGATCCCCGTCAGCGGCAGCTTCACCCCCGCGCAGCGCGAGATCTACACGCTGGTCTGGGAAGCGCAGCAAGCGGCGTTCGAAGCGTGCAAGCCCGGCAACGACTTCCTCGATCCCAACGCGGCCGCGATGCGCGTGCTCGCGCAGGGCCTCGAGCGGCTGGGCATCCTGGCCTCGGCGGAAGAAGCGCTGCGCGACGACAAGCTGTTCTACAAGCGCTACTCGCTGCACAACGTGAGCCACATGCTCGGCCTCGACGTGCACGATTGCGCGAAGGCGCGCGCCGAGACGTACAAGTTCGGCCGGCTCGAAGCGGGCATGGTCCTCACGGTCGAGCCCGGGCTCTACTTCCAGCTCGACGACCTGACCGTGCCCGAACGCTATCGCGGGATCGGCGTGCGGATCGAGGACGACGTGGTGATCACGGCCGGCGGCTACGAGAACCTCTCCGCCGCGCTGCCGAGCGAGCCCGGCGCCGTGGAGTCGTGGGTCCGTTCGCTCGCCGGCACGCAGCCCGAGCCCTGGGTCGTCCCGGCGGCCGAATGAAATTTCGGGCGGCTGCAAACCTTGGGGACCGGCCCCGGTTAGAAATCGCGTGAAGTTAGATTCTTTGGTGCAATCATAGCGCGCCCGGCCAGACGTCCGGCCAAGCGCCGCAAGCCGGCCGCGCAGCGGGTCGAACGGGTCGATGAGTCGGCGAAGCAGCCGATGATCGAGATGTTCGGCACGATCAAGCAGGTCTACCCGAGCACGACGTTCGGCGTCGAGCTCGAGAACGGCCACGAAGTCCTCGCGCACATCGCGGGACGCCTGCGCCGCCATCACATCAAACTGCTCTTGGGCGACCGGGTCGAGCTCGAGATCTCGCCGTACGACCTGACGAAGGGCCGCATCATCTACCGCTATCGTGCGGGTGAAGCGCGCCGTTCGACCTCCGCTCCCGTCTAGCACGCTTTTCCCTCGGGATGACGTGAGGGGCCGCGCGGTGTAATCCGTAGCGTGCTGCACGCGCGTCCCGAGCTTGCCAAATCGTACGATCCCGCCGAGGTCGAGCCGCGCTGGATCGCGCGCGATCTCGCGGCCGGCATCTTTCATGCCGAGGTCGATCGTTCGCGGCCGCCGTTCATCATCTCGATGCCCCCGCCCAACATCACCGGCGCGGCGCATCTCGGTCACGGCTCGACCTACACGCCGATGGACGTGCTCACGCGCTACCACCGGATGCGCGGCGACAACGCCGACTGGCTGCCCGGTCAAGATCACGCCGCGATCGCGACCGAAGCCGTGCTGGTGCGCGAGCTGGCGAAGGAAGGTCTCACGCGCGACGGGCTCGGCCGCGAAGCCTACCTCAAGCGCGCGTGGCAATGGCGCGATCAATACGGCGACCGCATCAACGGGCAGTTCAAACGGCTGGGCTTCGGTGCGGATTGGCAGCGCGAGCGCTTCACGCTCGATCCGGAACTCTCGGCCGCGGTCACTCGCGTCTTCGTCGACTTGTACCGCGAAGGACTGATCTATCGCGGCACGCGGCTCGTCAATTGGGATCCGAAGGCGCAGTCGACGCTCTCCGACGCCGAAGTCGAAAACGAACCGCACGCCGGTTCGCTCTGGCACCTGCGCTATCGCGGTGAAGACGGCGGCGAGGGCGTCGTGATCGCAACGACGCGGCCCGAGACGTTTCTTGCCGACGTCGCGGTCGCGGTGCATCCCGATGACGAGCGCTACGCCGGCCTGATCGGCCGCAACGTCGTGCTGCCGCTGGTGAACCGGCCGATTCCGGTGATCGCCGATGCCGCCGTGCTGCGCGAGTTTGGTACCGGCGCGGTCAAGGTGACGCCGGCGCACGACGCGACCGACTACGAGATCGGCCAGCGCCACGGGCTGCCGATGCCGACCGTGATCGACTACGACGGCCGCATGATCGCGCCGGTGTGGCGCGTCGAGCCCGACCCCGCGATGCGCGCGCGTTTCGACGTCGGCCGCGCGGCGCTCGAGAAATACGTCGGCATGGACCGCTTCGCGGCGCGCAAACTGCTCGTCGCCGATCTCGAGGCGGCCGGCGCGCTGGTACGCATCGAGCCCTACGAGACGACGGTGCCGGTGTCGTCGCGCTCGGGTGAAATCATCGAGCCGCTGCTCTCGCTGCAGTGGTTCATGGCGATGGAAAGCCTTGCCGCGCCGGCCTTGGCCGCCTATCGCTCGGGCGAGGTGCGCTTCGTGCCCGAGCGGTTCGGCCGCACCTACGAACACGGGCTCGAGAACCTGCGCGACTGGAACATCTCGCGCCAAGTCTGGTGGGGCCACCAGCTGCCGGTCTGGTACACGCCGGCCGGCGACGCGATCGTCGCCATGAGCGAAGAAGAAGCGCTGCGCGAAGCCCAAGCGCGCTACGGCACAAACGAACTCGAGCGCGATCCCGACACGCTCGACACGTGGTTCTCGAGCGCGCTATGGCCGTTCTCGATCCTCGGCTGGCCGAACCCCACCCGCGAACTCGAGGCCTGGTATCCCAATCAGGTCATGATCACCGGCCGCGAGATCATCTTCTTGTGGGTTTCGCGCATGATGATGATGGGCTTGCACTGCGTGGGACGCGTTCCGTTCACCACGGTGTTCATCACGCCGCTGGTGTTCGATCTGCAGGGCCGCAAGATGAGCAAGAGCCTCGGCAACGCGATCGATCCGATGGATCTGATCGCCAAGTACGGCGCCGACGGGTTCCGCTTCGGCATCCTGCGCCAGATGCGCCTCGAGTCGCAAGAGCTGCGCTTCGATGAGGAAAAGTGCGACGAGGCGCGGCGCTTCAACAACAAGCTCTGGAACGCGCTGCGTTTCATCGCCTCGCTCGACGAAGGCTTGCCCGACCGCATCGAGCTGCCGCCGATCGACACGCTCACCTTGGCGGATTGCTGGATCCTCGCCAAACTGCACGCCGCGGTCGCGGCCGTGACGGCGGCCTACGACCGCTTCGAGATGGGCGTCGCGGCCGACGTGCTCGTGCAGTTCGGCTGGTACACGTTCTGCGACTGGTATCTCGAATCGGCCAAGGCCGATGCGCAGCGCGCCACGCGCATGAGCGTGTTGACCTACGTGCTGGATACGTTCGTGCGTTTGATGCACCCGATCGCGCCGTTCGTGACCGAGGAGATCGCCTCGGTGCTGCGGCCGGCCGACCGGTCCATCGTCCTCGCGCCCTGGCCCGATGCGCGCGACATCCCGCTCGATACGGTCGCCGAGGCCGACTACGACCGCTTCATGACCACCGTCGAGCGTTTGCGCAACGCGCGCTCGGAATTGGGCATCGCCCCCAAGGCGCGCGTGGTCGTCACCGGGCCCGAGATCGACGCCACGATTGCCGAGCAGCTGCGCCTGCTTGCGGGCGTGGACTATCGCAGCGACGATGCGGTGCCCGGCGAGACCTTCGCCGAGCGGCTCGATGCGCTGCGAATCCAAGCCGATCCGGCGATGCTGCGCGAGCGCTACGCCCGCGAGATCGCCAAGCTCGACCTCGAGGTCGAGCGCTTGGAGAAGAAGCTCGCGAACGAGAAGTTCGTCGCCAACGCGAAGCCCGACGTCGTCGCCGCCGAGCGCGAGAAGCTCGAGGATTACGGGCGCCGGCGCGAGGCGGCGCGTTCGGCCTTCGCCGCGCTCGGCTAGCGGCGGTGGCGCAGCTTCACGAGTTGTTTGCCGCCAGCGTCGGTGCGGCGGCCGCGCTGATCGGTCTGCTGTTCGTCGCGGTCAGTATCGCGCCCGACCGCGTCTTCGGAGCGAACGCCGAAGCCGACCGGCGCAACGACGCCCAGCGCGCGTTCGTGGCGCTGGGGAACGTGTTCTTCGTCTCGCTGGTGGCGTTGATGCCGGCGGGCACGCTGAGCGCGATCGAATGGATCGCGGCCTCCGCGATGCTCCAAACCGCGCGGGCGGCGTTCGGCACGGTTCGCCGCGAAGGTTGGCGGAGTTGGCCGCACTTGGGCGTCATCTCGTTTGCCGTCTACGCGTTCGAACTCTACAGCGCGCAAGCGGCGAAGACGCATCCCGATTCGGACCTGAACCTCGTCTACATCGTGCTCGGCCTCTACGGCTACGCGCTCGGGACGTCGTGGGGACTGCTGGGCGCGAAAGAAGCGGAAAAGAAGGCTTAGCTCGGGCGCATGCGCGCGTAGATCAGCTCGTCGTGGATCATCCCGCGCTTGTCGCAGATGGCTGCCCGCATTCGTGCTTCGAGCACGAAGCCGTTCTTCTCCAGCACGCGTGAGGAGCCGATGTTGGGCTCCATCACGTTGGCCCACACGCGCCGCAGGCGCAGCGTCTCGAAGGCCCACTGTGTGGCGCCTTGCACGGCCTCGGTCATCACGCCGTGGCCCCAGAAACGCCGCCCGAGCCAGTAGCCCACACTCGCCGTTCCCACGCGTTCGCCGCTGCCGATGATGAAGCCGATCCCGCCCGCGAGCTCGCCGCCGACTTCGATCGCAAACTGGCCCACCGTTTCGGCCTTGGCTTGCTCGCTGATCCAGCGGTCGGCGTCGGCGCGCGTGTACGGCTGAGGGAAGATATGCGAGAGGTAGCGGGCGATATAGGGGTCGTTGGCGAGTGGAACCAGAGCCTCGGCGTCGCTGCCGAACCACTGACGAAGGCGGCAGGCGCGGCCTGCAATCGAAACGGGCATTCCCGTATCCTTCGACACGTGAAGTAAAAGCTCCCGACCGACGGGGCGAATTATACAAGGGCCGGAATTGGGCGCGCCCGAACCGCCGTTCGATGCCAGCGCTTGCCCGCCGTCGCGTCCTGATGTCGCCCGCCGCGATCGAGCGGGCGGTATCCCGCATGGCACATCAGATCATCGAGCCGGAAGAAGCCCAAAACGGCCTCGTCGTCATCGGCATTCGCCGCGGCGGGGAGTCGCTCGCTCGCCGGCTGGTCTCGGAAATCGCGGCCATCAGCAACGAGGCGCCGGGCCTCGGCTTCCTCAACATCAACCTCTACCGCGACGACGACGTCGCGCGCGAGCTGCCCGAATCGGAGATTCGCAGCGAGATCACGGGCAAAACGGTCGTGATCGTCGACGACGTGCTCTACACCGGCCGCACCGTGCGCGCGGCGCTCGACGCCGTCACGGATTTGGGCCGTCCGCGCGCCATTCGCCTGGCGGTGTTGATCGACCGCGGGCTGCGCGAGCTGCCGGTTCAAGCCGACTACGTCGGCAAGTCGGTCCCGACCAGCCGCCGGGAGCACATCGACGTCGTGCTCGCGCCGCAGCGCTCGGACGATGACTCTGTGGCGCTGGTCGTCGATGAGGAACGTGCCGGCACGTAGCCTGATCGACGTCGATGACGTCTCGCCCTCGGAGCTGATCGAGCTGATCGATCGGGCCACGGCGTTCAGCGCGGCCGCCCCGCCGCGCGACCTGCTCGCCGGCGTGCCGGTGCTCAACCTGTTTTTCGAATCGAGCACGCGCACCGCGACGTCGTTCACGCTGGCCGAACAGCGGGTCGGCGCGGACGTGATCTCGTTCGCCCCGGGGGCATCGTCGCTGGGCAAGGGCGAGACGATCGCCGACACGGCCATCACCTTGCACGCGATCGGCGTGCGCGTGATCGTCGTGCGCCATCCGGAATCGGGCTTTCCCCGCCGGCTGGCCGAATCGTTCGAGGGGCACGTGATCAACGCGGGCGACGGCACGCACGCGCATCCCACCCAAGCGCTGCTCGATTTGATGACGTTGCGCGACCATGCCGGCCGGCTCGAGGGGTTGCGCGTGGCGATCGTCGGCGACATCCTGCACTCGCGCGTCGCGCGCTCGAACATCGTCGGGATGCGCATGCTGGGCGTCGAGGTCACGCTGGTCGGCCCGCGCACGCTCTTGCCCGATTCGTTCGCGAGTGAGGGCGTGCGCATCGAACGCGATCTGGATGCGGTGCTGCCCCACCTCGACGCGGTGATGATGCTGCGCATCCAGCGCGAGCGCATCGTCTCGGGACTGTTGCCGACGCTCGATGACTACACGCGCCGCTTCCAGCTCAACCGCACGCGTTTGGCCCGCCTCTCGCGCGACGCGGTGATCCTGCATCCCGGTCCCTACAACCGCGGCGTCGAGCTGACCGACGACGTGCTGGACGATCCGCGTTCGCGCTACGTCGTGCAGGTGCACAACGGCGTGTTCGTGCGCATGGCGGTGCTGGAATTCCTGGCCAAGAGCGCAACGGTGAACGCGTGAAGACCGTCATCCGCGGCGGCCGCGTGATCGATCCGGCGCTGGGTCTGGATGCGGTGCGCGACGTCGTGATCGAGAACGGCTTCATCAGCGAGATCGGCGAACACGCCGACGCGGCCTACGCGCGCGTCGTCGATGCGACCGGAGCGATCGTCGCGCCGGGCTTCATCGACATGCACGTGCACCTGCGCGAGCCCGGGCTCACGCACAAGGAAACGATCGCGACCGGGGTGGCGGCGGCGGTCGCGGGCGGCTTCACCGCGGTCGCGTGCATGCCCAACACGGAGCCGGCGATCGATACGGCGACGATCGTGGCCGACGTGCTGCGCCGGGCCGACGCCGCCGGTTTGGCGCGCGTGTACCCGATCGGTGCGATCACGCGCGCGCGCGCCGGCGTCGAACTCGCCCCCTATCACCTGCTGGCCGACGCCGGTTGCGTCGCGTTCAGCGACGACGGAACGACCGTCAACAACGCGCTCGTGCTGCGCAACGCGGCGCGCTACGCGAGCGATCTCGCAGCGATCTTCGTCTCGCATTGCGAAGATCCCGATCTCAAGAGCGACGCCGTGATGAACGAAGGCGCGCCCTCGGCGCGGCTCGGCCTCACGGGCAGCCCGGGGTTGGCGGAAGACATCATCGTGGCGCGCGATCTGCTGATCGCCGAAGACACCGGCAAGCCCTGGCACATCGCGCACGTCTCGACCGCGACCTCGCTCGATCTGATGCGCTGGGCGCGCAGCCGCGGGGTGCACGCCACTTGCGAAGTGACGCCGCACCACCTGTTGCTGCTCGACGACCGCTTCGATGACTACCGCGCCGACGCCAAGGTCAACCCGCCGCTGCGCGCCGAGCGCGACCGCCAAGCGCTGCTGGCGGGGGTGCGTGACGGCACGATCGACGTGTTCGCCACCGATCACGCGCCGCACGGGCTCGATGAGAAGGCGCAGCTGCTCAGCGCCGCGCCGGTCGGCTTCAGCGGTCTCGAGATCGCGCTCGGCGCCTACGCGGCGGCGCTGCCCGACGTGCCGCTGGCGCGCATGATCGAGCTGCACAGCGTCAACCCGGCGCGGATCTTGGGCGTTCCGGGCGGCAGCTTGGCGGTCGGGAGCGTCGGCGACGTGACGGTCTTCATCGAGCGTCCGTGGACCGTCGACGCGCGGCTGTTCCACTCCAAGGGCAAGAACACGCCCTTCGACGGTGCCACCTTCCCGCGCCGCGCGCTGGCGACGATCGTGGCCGGGGCGGTCGTCTACGAACACGGACGCGTGCTGCCGCGTGACGAAGCCCTGCATTCGTGAACCCCGGGAACAAATACCAGACCAAGCGCGCCGTTCTCTTGCTCGCCGACGGGACGCGGTTCGAGGGCGACGGCCTCGGCCCCGACGCGACCGCGCTCGGCGAGGCGGTCTTCTACACCGGCATGACCGGCTATGAGGAAGCGCTGACCGATCCGTCCTACGCCGGGCAGATCCTGACGTTCACCTATCCGCTGATCGGTAACTACGGCGTCTCGCGCACCGTCGCGCAGCATCCGCGCGGCACGGTCGCGGGGTGCGTGATCAAGCACCTCTCGCGCCGCCCCTCGCACTTCGAGAACGTCGTCGACCTGGGCACCTGGCTCGAAGAGCAAGCGATCGCGACGATCATCGGCGTCGATACGCGGGCGCTCACGATCGCACTGCGCGAACACGGCACGATCGCCGCGGCGCTCGCGATCGGCGACAAGGCGGTCGCCGCGGTCGATGCGACCTTGGCGCCGTTCGTGCGCACGATGACGACCAGCGGTCTCGTCGCGGGCGTCTCCGATGCCTACGCTTCGGGCCAGACGATCGGCCACGGCGACACGCACATCGTGCTGCTCGACTGCGGCGTGAAGCGCGCGATCATTCGCGAGCTCGAAGCGCTCGATGCCCGCGTCACCGTGCTGCCCTTCGGCGCCTCGCGTGAGGAGATCACGGGCCATCAGCCCGATGCGATCGTGATCTCGCCGGGTCCGGGCGATCCGCGCGATCTGCCCGATACGGTCGATACGCTGCGCGGCTTCGTCGGCGAAGTGCCGCTGTTCGGCGTGTGCTTGGGCCACCAGCTGCTGGCGCTGGCTTGCGGCGCGCAGACCTTCAAACTGCCCTACGGTCATCGCGGCGGCAACCAGCCGGTGAAGGATCTCCTCAACGGCGAGGTGCTGATCACCGCGCACAATCATGGCTACGCGGTCGACGGGGCGACGCTGCCCGATCACCTCGAAGCGACGATGGTCAACCTCAACGACGGTACGAACGAAGGCTTCCGCCACCGCACGCTGCCGATCGCGGCGGTGCAGTTTCATCCCGAAGCCTCGCCCGGGCCCTTCGATGCCCGCGGCCTCTTTCGGGGTTGGCTGGATTCGCTGCGCTGAAGGCGCAGCGCGCATCGGCGCCGCCCTGCTCGCTTTCGCGCCGGTGCTCGCCCTCGCGCAAGACTTGCCGCGGCTGCACATCACGGCCCTCGGGCTGCACGCGGACAAACGGTTGGTACGTCCGGGCGAAACATTTCACGTGACCGTGCACGTGCACGTGCGCGAAAAGCGCGACCGGCTCGACGAGCTCGTGCTGCCGGCGCTGACCAACGCGGTCGATCTGGGCGATGAGCGCAAGCGCGTGCCGGCCGCCGACGGCACCGACTTCTACGAAACGCTGACGGTCACGGCCAACACGGTCGGCACGGCGTCGTTCACGCCGGCCTACATCGACGCGATCGATCCGGCCACCGGGCACGGGATGCGCTACTCTTCGCAGCCGCTGAACGTGAGCGTGGTCTCGGGGTCGCGGGTGGAAGATGCCGGCTCCGGCGCGCTGGGGCGCTTGCTGCGCACCGCCGTGATGACGATCGTCGCGGTGTTCGTCGTGCTGGCCGTCGGGATCGTCGCGCTCGTGCGCTTGCGGCGCGTTCGCCCGCGCACCGTTACGGCGGCCCCGCCGGCGACGCCGCCGGCGCCGCGCCGCGGCCGGCCGGTCACCGATCCCTTGCGCGAGGCGCTCGCGCAGTACCGCGCGCGCGGCGATGACGCCGCGCTCGACGTGCTGCGCAACGTACTCTTCACCCGCGCCGGCGCCGGACCGGGCGCAACGTTTTCGGACGCGCTGCGCGCGCTCGGAGCGCGCGATCCGCAGCTGGCGCGCGTGATGGCGGTGGCCGAGCGCGCGCGCTTCGGGCCGGTACACGAACGCGCGCCGGCGGCCCGCGATCTGCTGGCGCTGCTCGATGCGTACGTGGCCTGCGAGCCGGTCGCATGACGACGCCGGAGGCGGTGCGGGAGGCGCTCGCGCGCACGATCGTCGGGCAGCGCGAAGTCGTCGACGCGCTCGTGATGGCACTGCTGGCCGACGGTCACGTCTTGCTCGAGGGCATGCCGGGCGTGGCGAAAACCTTGGCCTGCCGCGCGCTCGCGGCGGCGGTCGGCGGGCAGTTCAAACGCGTCCAGTTCACCCCCGACCTGCTGCCGAGCGACATCGTCGGCACGCGCATCTTCGATCAGCGCAGCGGCGAGTTCGTGACCGTGCGCGGGCCGCTCTTCGCGAACATCGTGCTGGCCGATGAGATCAACCGCGCGCCGGCCAAAGTACAGTCGGCGCTGCTCGAAGGGATGCAGGAGCGGCGCGCGACGATCGGTCCCGATACGCTGAATTTGCCCCGGCCCTTCGCCGTGCTCGCGACGATGAACCCCTTCGATGCCGACGGCACCTACGCGTTACCGTTGGCGCAACTCGACCGGTTCTTGCTCAACGTGCGCGTCGGCTACCCCTCGCGCGAGGAGGAGCGGGCGATCGTCGACCGGTTTTCGGCGCGCGGCCGCGGAGCCCGAACGCGACGTGGCTACGCTGGCCGACGTCGAGCGCTGGCAGGCCGACGTGCGCGCGGTGCACCTCAACGAGCGTGTGCGCGATTACGCCGTCGACCTCGTGCGCGCGACGCGCGGCGCGCGCTACGTCGCCTCGGGCGCGAGCCCGCGCGCGGCGCTGGCGCTGGCGATCTTGGCGCGCGCCCGTGCCTATCTCGACGGCCGTTCGTTCGCGGTCCCCGACGACGTGCGCGAACTCGCGCCGGGCGTGTTGCGCCACCGCGTCGCCTTCGACTACCGGCTCGCGATCGACGGCGGCGACGCCGAAGCCGTGCTGGCGGAGCTCGTTGCGAGCGTGCCCGCGCCGTGAACCCGCTGCGCGCCGCGATCGTGCGCAGCGCCCGTCACGTCCACGCCGGCGGAACGGTGGCCCGCGGCGCGCGGCCGGGTGATGGGTACGAGTTCGACCGCTTGCGCGGCTACGCCGAAGGCGACGACCCGCGCCGTATCGACTGGTCGGCAACGGCGCGCATCGGCTCGCTGCAAACGCGCGTGTACCTCGAAGAGACGGTGCTCGTGCTGGGCGCACTGGTCGATGAGTCGCCCTCGATGCGGTTGGGCCGCAAGCGCGCGCTCAGCACGGCGGCCGATGAAGCCGTCCGCGCGTGGTTCGGCGCCGCCGAATCGACCGACCGCGCCGGCCGGATCGTCGACGAACGGCTGATCGGCGACCGCCGCGCGACGGTCGACGTCCGCGCGCGCGGCCCCTTCGACCTGCGCCGCTCGCTCGAACTCGCCGTGCGCGTCCTGCCGCAAGGCAGCTCGTTCTTGCTGATCACCGACGGCCTCGACCTCACGCACGGCGGCGACTTCGCCGACGTGCTGCTGCGCCTCGGGCGCCGCTTCGATGCCACCGTGCTGCTGGCGCCCGATCCGTGGATCGACGGGTTGCCGCTGCGCGGTTTCGTGCGCCTGCGCGATGCCGAGACCGCGCGCACCAAACGGGTCTTCATCGGTCCGCGTTCGCGCGAGCGCTACCGCCGCGCGAGCGCCGCGCGCGATGCGGCCATTCGCGAACAGTTCAGCCGCGCGCGCTGGCGCATCGGCACGCTCGATGAAGCCGACGGCGCGGCTTCGCTCGAGCGCGCGTTCGGGTTGCGATGACGTTCGCGCACCCGCTCTATCTGCTGCTCGCCGTCGTCGTCGCGGTCGCGTTTGTGGCGCTCGCCGTGGTCAGCGTGCGGCGCTCGCGCGGCGCGGCGCTGGCGTATTCCGATCTGGCGTTTCTCGAACGTTCGATCGGCCGGGCGCCGCCGTGGACCGCGATCTTCGCTTGCATCTGGGCGCTCGCGATCGTCGCCGCGGGCACGGCGCTGGCGCGGCCGGCGTTCGTCGCGACGGTGCCGGTGCACGACGCGGCGATCGTGCTGTGCATCGACACGTCGGGTTCGATGGCCTCGACCGACGTCGCCCCGACGCGCTCGGACGCATCGCGCCAGGCGGCGCTGACGTTCATCAACGGCGTGCCCGAGGGCACGCGCATCGGCCTCGTGGCCTTCAGCGCGGCGGCGATTCCGCTCGGCCCGCTCAGCGCCGACAAAGACACGGCGCGCGAAGCGCTCGGACGCCTGCCCGACCCCAACGGCGGCACGGCGATCGGCGATGCGCTCGACGCCGCGGCGAAGCTGTTGCCGGCCGGCGGCCGGCGCGCGATCGTGCTCGTGACCGACGGCGTGAACAACGCCGGCAGCGATCCGCTCGCCGTCGCGGCGGCGATCGGCGCGCAGGGCATCTCGATCTTCACCGTCGGGATCGGCACCAACGGCAGCGGCTTGATCATTCCCGGAACCGACACCGATGCCGAACTGGATGAAGGCGCGCTGCAAGCGATCGCCGATTCGGGACACGGAACGTATGCGCGGGTCGGCGATGCGGGCGCGCTCAGCGCGCGGCTGGGAAGCTTGGCGCGCATGACGATCAACGAGCGCCGCCGCATCGATTACACGCTGCAGTGCACGCTGGCGGCCGGGGTGCTGGCCTTCGGTGCCGCGCTCGGCGCCTTGGCGCTGGGGCGTTTTCCGTGAACGAGGAGCGCCGCCTCAGCTACGACCGCGATACGCTCGACGAAACGCATGCCGCCGATGACCCGTTCGCGCAGTTCGAACAATGGCTCGAAGAAGCGCATGACGGCGCGCGTGCTCGAACCCAACGCCATGACGGTGGCAACCGTCGACGAGCACGGACAGCCTTCGGTACGCACCGTGCTGCTGCGCGGCTGGGACGAGCGCGGGTTCGTGTTCTTCACCAACTACGAGTCGCAGAAGGGCCGTGAGATCGCACGCAATCCGGCGGCGGCGCTGCTGTTCTTCTGGCCGCAGCTCGAGCGGCAAGTGCGCATCGAAGGTCCGGTCGCCGTGCTGCCGGCGCCCGAATCGGATGCCTATTTCGCGCGCCGCCCGCGCGGTCACCGGCTGAGCGCGTGGGCTTCGGAGCAAAGCCGCGTGGTGGCGGATCGCGCCGAGCTCGATGCGCGGATGGAAGAAGCCGATCGCCGCTTCGCCGGCGTCGAGGTGCCGCGCCCGCCGTACTGGGGCGGCTACCGCGTCAGCCCCGAGCGCATCGAATTTTGGCAGGGCCGCCCCAACCGCGTGCACGACCGCCTGCGCTACCGGCGCGCTGCGGCGGGCTGGCTGCGCGAACGGCTCGCGCCGTGAGGATCTTTCTGGCCGGCGCGACCGGTGCGATCGGCCGCCGCCTGACGCCGCTGCTGCTCGACGCCGGACACGCCGTGTATGCGCTCACGCGCGACGCGCAGAAAGCGCGCCTGCTCGAACGCGGCGGCGCGCACGCGCTCGTCGGCAACGTCTACGATGCGGCGGCGCTGCAGGCGGCTGTTGCCGCCGCGCAGCCGGAAGTCGTGGTGCACCAGCTGACCGACTTGCCGCAGGCGCGCGCGGATCGCGGCGATGCGGCGGCGCTCGGGCGCAACGCGCGGCTGCGCATCGAGGGGACGCGCAATCTCGTCGACGCCGCATTGCAATGCGGGGCGCCGCGCATCGTCGCGCAGAGCATCGCCTTCGCGTATGCCGATGGACGCGAGCCGCACGTGGAGAGCGATCCGCTCGACGCGCGCACGCGCGCATCGGTGATCACGCTCGAGCGGCTGGTGCTCGCATCGCCGCCGCTCGCCGGCACCGTCTTACGCTTCGGCAGTTTCTACGGGCCCGGCACGTGGTTCGACGAGCCCAGCGGCACCCTTCCGGTGCACGTCGACGCCGCCGCCTGGGCAACGTTGCTCGCGATCCAACGCGCGGCGTCCGGCGCCTTCAATGTCGCCGAAGAACGCGGCTACGTCAACGCCCAACGCGCTCGCACCATCCTCGGCTGGCACCCCGCTTTCCGCCTCCCGCACTGACCTTGTCGTGCGCTGCGCCCCCCTCGTCATCGCTTTGCGTCCCATCACGACGGGGCAGGCCGTTGGCGATCACTCGGCTGCGCTCGGGATGACGGGGGTACGCGGTGCGCGTTACATGCCGGGGAGCGGGGCGCCGCCTTGCTCGCTGACGACGGTGCCTTCGCCGTTGATGCCGTTGGGGTTGTAGCGGATTACGACGACGCTGTCTTGCGTGAGGCCGTGACCGTCGCCGTTGCGGAAGTCGTAGAGGCCCGCGACGCCGGCGAAGTCGTGCAAGCCGTTGACGTAATCGCGAAATTGGGCGGCGGTCATGCCGGTTCCGAACTTGCGCAGCGCCGCGACCGCGATGTGGGCCGGATCCCAGGTGAACACGTGCGATGCGGTCGGCTTGATGCCGGCGGCGCCGAGCGCATCGTAGAACTCATCGATCGGCGCCTTGAGCGGATCGCCGGCTTTGCGTTCGCGTTTGAAGAAGCTCGCCCCGCCGATGATCATCTCGCTTGACGGCATGAACGTCTTGAAACGCTCCAGCAGCACGGGGTTGAAGTTCGGACCGGTGGTGTCGATCGGCAAGCTCACGCCGGCGTCGAACAAGCCGCGCAGCACGGTGCCGAACGGCGCGCCCGTCGCGTACACGAGCAGCGCCTGCGCGCCCGACGCTTTGATCTTCGCGACTTGCGGGGCGATGCTGATGTCGGTCGGCGTGAACGACTCGCGGTCGACGACGCTGACCGTTTTGTTTTCGGGCAGCGCGAGCGCGAGGTCGGTCGTGCGCAGGTAGTCTTGGCCGGAGGCGTCGTTGGTGGTGACCAGGGCCAAACGTGTGAGGCCCTTGAGGCGGAAATAGCGCATCGCGGCGGCCGTGGTGTGCCGCGACGACACGCCGGCGGCGAACACGAAGCTGCCGCGCTCGGGATAGATCACCGGGGTCGAGGCGTAGAGCACCGGTCCATCGCGGAAGAGCGGGACCATCGCTTGGGTCGTGCCGGCGAGCGACGAGCCCAGCATCAGCGGCGGGTGGGTCGCGAGGACCGTGGTCGCCAGTTGCACCGCCACCTGCGGGCTCGATTGGTCGTCCAGCACGGCGAAATGAACCGGCGTGCCGTTGATCCCGCCCTGCCGGTTGACGACGGTTTCGTAAACGCGCAGCGCCGCGGCCTCATCCGTACCGATCGAGGCCGCCCCGCCGGTCAGCGAGAGCACGGCGCTGATCGTGAGCGGCGATTGCTGCGCGCCGAGGGGCGCGGCGACGAGCGTGATCACGGCTAGGACCGCGGCGGCCAGACGGGCGGCCCGCGCGAATGCGTTCATATGAGGCCGCGCGCTTTAGACGGAATCTTTCATCCGACCTCTGATTCGCCGCAGGGCAATTTCAGGCGCTACCCAAGAGTACGACGCCCAAGAACCCGCCCGTGAGAAAGGGACCCTCCATGTTCGTGCGCCGGCTTGCTTCCATTGCGATAGCTGTGGCGATGTGTCTCATCCCCGCGCTGCCGTCGTCGGCCGCCGATCCGTACGACATCAACGTCGTGCTCCCGATCACCGGAACGTTCGCGTTCGTCGGTACCACGCACCAGCACGAGCTGCAAGTGCTCGAGGGAATCGTGAACAAGCAGGGCGGCATCCAAGGCCGTCCGGTCCACTTCGTCTTTCACGACGACACGAGTAACCCGGAGGTCTCGCTGCAGATCCATCAGGCGATCCTGGCGACCCATCCGGCCGTCGTGCTCGGATCCTCGCTCGGCGCGCTGTGCCAAGCGACGACCCCGCTCTACCTCAACAACGGGCCGGTGAACTATTGCTTTTCTCCGGTGATCCCGACGACCAAAGGCAGTTACGTGTTCTCGGCCAGCGTCGGTGGGCGCGACCTGATCTTGGCGACGATCCGCTACTTCCACGGTAAGGGCTGGAAGCGCATCGCGACGCTGAACACCACCGATGCATCGGGCCAGATCGGCGACCGCGACATCGCCTACAACCTCGGCCTGCCGGAATTCAAAGATATGACGCTGCTCGCCACCGAGCATTTCAGCGCGGCCGACACGAGCGTCACGGCGCAAGTCGCGAAGATCAAGGCCCTCAACCCGCAGGCGATCATCGTCTGGGCTCCCGGTACGGCGCTCGGAACGGCGCTGCACGCGATCTCCGACCTCGGGCTCGACGTGCCGATAGCGACGACCAGCGCCAACATGATCGTCACGCAGATGAAGTCCTACGCGTCGTTCGTCCCCAAGACGATCCTCTTCCAGGGCGTCGGTTACGTCGCCGGGGCCGTGCACAAAGACTCGCCCGCGATGGCCATGTACGCCGCCGGGATGAAGGACAACGGCATGGTGCAAGACTTCCAGACCGGTATGGCCTGGGATCCGGCGATGATCGTGATCGACGCCCTGCGCAAGATCGGCCCCGGCGCAACGGCCGAGCAGCTGCACGCCTACATCGAGGGGCTGCACGGCTATACCGGGATCACCGGCACCTACGACTTCCGCGACGGCAGCCAGCGCGGTATCGGGGTGGACGCCACCCTGATCATGCGCTGGGACCCCGAGAAAAACGACTTTGTGAGCGTCAGCAAGGGCGGCGGCGAACCCCTCTAAGCAAACCGGGCGGGGAACCCTGATTCGCCCGCCCAATCTACGCCGGAATGTCCCGGCGTTCAATTCTCGTCATCGGCTCTGGTCCGATCGTCATCGGTCAAGCTGCCGAGTTCGACTACGCCGGTGTTCAGGCGTGCCGCGCCCTGCGCGAGGAAGGCCACCGGGTCGTCCTCGTCAACTCGAATCCCGGCGACGATCATGACCGACCCCGAGATCGCCGACGCCGTCTACCTCGAGCCGCTGACGGTGAAGTCGATCGAGGCGATCATCGCCCGCGAACGGCCGGACGCGCTGCTGCCGACCCTCGGCGGCCAGACCGGCCTGAACATGGCGGTCGAACTCGCGGCCGCGGGCGTGCTCGAACGCTACGAGGTCGAGCTGCTCGGCACGCCGCTCGACACGATCCAGCTGGCCGAAGACCGCGAGCGCTTCAAGAGCAAGATGATCGAGATCGGCGAGCCGGTGCCGCCGAGCCTGGTCGTCACCGACATCGAGGCCGGGGTGGCGTTCGCCCAGGAGTACGACTACCCGCTGATCGTCCGGCCGGCCTACACGCTCGGCGGCACCGGCGGCGGCCTCGTCTACAACGAGGCCGAGCTGCGCGCCACGCTGGCCACCGGGCTCGCCGCGTCGATCATCAATCAGGCCCTGGTCGAGACCTCGCTCTTAGGCTGGAAAGAGATCGAGTACGAAGTCCTGCGCGACCGCGCGAACAACTGCATCGTCGTCTGCAACATGGAGAACATCGATCCGGTCGGCGTGCACACCGGGGATTCGATCGTCGTCGCGCCCTCGCAAACGCTCAGCGACCTCGACTACCAGATGCTGCGCACGGCCAGCATCAACGTCATCCGCGCGCTCAACGTGCAGGGCGGCTGCAACATCCAGTTCGCATTGCACCCCGACCGGCGCGAATATCAGATCATCGAGGTCAACCCGCGCGTCTCGCGTTCCTCGGCGCTGGCTTCGAAAGCGACCGGTTATCCGATCGCCAAGATCGCGACCAAGATCGCGCTCGGCTACACGCTCGACGAAATTCCCAATCCCGTCACCGGCATCACCAAAGCCGCGTACGAACCGACGCTCGACTACTGCGTGGTGAAGTTTCCGCGCTGGCCGTTCGACAAATTTCCGCTGGCCGACTTTCGCCTGGGCACGCAGATGAAGTCGACCGGCGAGGCGATGGGCATCGGCCGCAGTTTCGCCGCCGCGCTGATGAAAGCGATTCGCGGGCTCGACCTCAAGTTCGAGACGCTGACCGGCGGCGCGTTCGCCGACTGGAGCGATGGTGAGCTCTGGCGCGCCGTCGACGAGCCGACCCACGACCGGCTCTTCGCCATCTGCGAATTGCTGCGGCGCGACCGCAGCATCGAAGACATCCACGCGCGCTCCGCGATCGACCGCTTTTGGCTGTGGGAGCTCGAAGAGCTCGTGCAGCTCGAGAACGACCTGCGCAAGTTCAAGAGCAAGCCCGGCCAGCCGATGATGTATCCGCCGCCGGCGTTGATCAAGTTCGCGATCGTGGCCGGCTACTCCACGCGCGGCATCAACTCGCTCTTCGGCGGTGAGTTCAAGAGCGTCAACGACCGCGGGCAATTTCGCATGGTCGACACGGCGGCGGCCGAATTTCCGGCCCGTTCGCCCTACTATTATCTGTCGCGCGGCGAGACCGACGAGATGCGCAAGCCGCCGAAGTCGGCGGTCGTCGTCGTGGGCAGCGGTCCGATTCGCATCGGCCAAGGGATCGAGTTCGATTACTCGTGCGTGCACGCGGCCTGGGCGCTGCGCGATGCGGGGCGCTCGGCGGTCGTCGTCAACAACAATCCCGAAACGGTCTCGACCGACTTCGACATCTCCGATATCTTGGTGTTCGAGCCGCCGGGTCCGGACGAAGTCGAATCGGCCTACCGCAGCACGGGCGCCGAAGGCGTGATGCTCGCGTTCGGCGGCCAGACGGCGATCAATCTCGCCGACGAGCTCGCGCGGCGCGGCGTGAAGCTGATCGGCAGCGATCAGCGTTCGCTCGACCTGGCCGAAGACCGTGAGAAGTTCGATGCCGCGCTCGAGCGGCTGGGCGTCGCGCGGCCGCAGGGCCGGGCGGCCAAGACGTTTCGTGAAGCGCGCGTCATCGCGCGCGAACTCGGCTTCCCCGTGATCGTGCGACCGTCGTACGTGCTCGGCGGGCGCGGCATGGAAATCGTTCACAACGAAGCCCAGCTCGCCGGCTACGTCGAGAGCGCTCCGCCGATCTCTCCCGGCGCGCCGCTGCTGGTCGATAAGTACTTGCGCGGCCTCGAGGTCGAGGTCGACGCCGCCTACGACGGCGACGACATCCTCATCCCGGGCATCTTCGAGCACGTCGAACGCGCCGGCGTCCATTCCGGCGACTCGATCTCGGTGTTTCCCACCCAGACCGTGAGCGATCAGATGGAAGCGCGCATCGTCGAGGTCACGGAAGCGATCGCGCGCGAACTCGGCATTCGCGGTTTGATCAACATCCAATTCGTCATTCACGCCGGCGCGCTCTACATTCTCGAGGCCAACCCGCGGGCCAGCCGCACGGTGCCGATCATCTCGAAGGCGACCGGTATCAACCTCGTCGCCGCCGCGACGCGCATTGCGCTGGGCGAGAAGCTGCGCGACATGCCGTGGGGCGTCGGCTTGCGCCCGCGCCCGGCCTACACGGTCGTCAAAGTGCCGGTGTTCTCGTTTGCCAAGATGCGCGGTGTCGAGACGATCCTCGGGCCCGAGATGAAGTCGACCGGCGAAGTGCTCGGGATCGACGAGACCTATGCCGGCGCGTTGCTCAAAGGGTTCCTCGGCGCGGGAATTCGCTTACCGAGCGAAGGCGGCCGCGTGCTGGTGTCGATCTCCGATGAGGAGAAGCCCGAGGCGGTCGGGGTGTTGCGCCGCTTCGTCGAACTGGGCTTCACGCTCGTCGCCACACACGGCACGCACGAGCTGCTCGAACGTCACGGCATCGCCGCCGAGACGATCAACTCGATCGCCGAAGGTTCGCCCAACGTGCTCGATGCGATCGGTAAACGCACGGTGGACCTGGTGATCAACAACGCCGGCGGCGCCCGGCGCGTCTCGCACGACAACTTTCGCATCCGGCGGGCGGCGGTCGAAGCATCGATCGCGTGCTTGACCAGTCTCGACACCGCCGCGGCGCTGGTGACGGCGTTGGCGTCGGATCCCGGTCCGCCGCGGTCGCTGCAAGAGTACCAAGCGCTCCACCGCGAGACCATCGGCGCCACGCCGTGACGAAGGACTAGCACAGGGTATGGAACCAGCAGATGATGCGGCCGAAGCGTACGCCTTCGTCTTGGGCGGAAACGCCAACACGCTCGCCTTCACCTCGAGCCTGGTGCCCGAGAACCGCCAGATCACCGCGTGGCTCGTGCCGTTGGCGTGGACGCCGATCGGCGTGGTGCTGGGCGAGAACTGGCAGCGCGTGAACATCGCGGCCGACAACCTCGCGTCCTGGGGCGATACCACCTTCGCGCCCGATGACGAGCGCGCGTTCGTCTCGTCGGTGCGCGACCTCGAGATGCTCGCGCGCATCGGCTGGAGCGCGCCGGTGCCGGCGGAGCTCAACGAAGGCACGCTCGTCAACCCGGACGATCTGCCCGAGGATCTGCTCGAAGCGTTCGCGCATCCGGCCGAAACACTGATCCAGTGCGCGATCTGCCGCCGCTCGTGCGTGCGCGACGACTTCGTCTGGAACGAGCGCCGCCTGTGCGCGTGGGACTATCACGCCACCGTTTTCGGCAAACGCGGTCCGTGGCACGCCGAGCCCTACGAGGAACGCCACTTCGCCACGCTGCCCGCGTGCAAGTACGTCGCCCATCCGCTGCTCGAGGACGTCGGCGTCGACGCGATCCTCGCGATCGACGGCATCGACGCCGGCCTCGCGCAGCGCATCATCAACGAGGTCATCGCGGCCGACCCCACGCGCGCGCATTTGGCGGTGCAGACGGCAGGCGGTTTCACGGTGCTGCGCGAGCGCAACACGACGGGGGTCGAATCCTGACGGATCGCGCGATCGGCCGCCTGCAGACGCTGTTCGTCATCTTGTTCGCGCTGCTCGCGCTGCGGCAGCTCGATCTCGCATTGGTCGACGCGCCGCGACTCGATGCCGACAACCGCAATCCGCGGCGCGCCGACATCGCCAGCGGCCGCGGTGACGATCGTCGCGCGCGACGGCACGCCGCTCGCGCTGACGCGCAACGACCGGCGGATCTACCCGCTGGGCACGGTCACGGCGCACGTGATCGGCTACGCATCGCCGCGCTACGGCACCGCCGGGCTCGAAGACGCCTTCGACCGCGTGCTCACGGCGCAGACCGCCGGCGCCGGCGCGGTGTCCGAGATCACGAGCCTCCTCAACGGCGGCCGCAGGGCACCGCAAGGCGCCGAGATCGTGACCACGCTCGACCTCGACGTGCAGCGCACGCTCGCGGCGGCGCTCGGCGGGCGAGCCCGGGCCGCGGGGATCGTGATGGACCCGCGCAGCGGCGCCGTGCTCGCGTTGGCCGCGATGCCGGTCTTCAACCCGAACACGCTCGATCACGACTGGGCGGCGCTGGTCGCCGACCCGGCCTCGCCCCTGCTCGACCGCAGTACCTCGGGGCTGTATCCGCCCGGCTCAACGTTCAAGATCGTCACGGCCGGCGACGCGCTGGATGCCGGGCTCGTCACCCCGAGCACGACCTTCGTCGACACCGGCGGTCTGAGCGTGGGCAACTTCGTCGTGCACAACGATCAAGGGGAGGTGACCGGAACCCAAGACCTCACCGGCGCCTTCGCGCTCTCGAGCAACGTCGACTTCGCCCAAGTCGCGCTCAAGATCGGCGTCGATCGCTGGTTCGAGTACGCCGCCCGCTGGGGCTTCGGGCAACCGGTGAACTTCGATCTGCCGGTCGCGCGCGACCGGTTGCCGGCGCGCGCCGAGGTCATTCCTTCGGTGCTCGCCCAGCTGGGCTTCGGCCAAGCTTCGCTACTGGTCACGCCGATCCGGATGGCGCTCGTCGCGGCGACGATCGCCGACGGCGGCCGTACCCCGCGGCCCTATGTCGTGCGCAGCATCGCCGGCAGCGAGACGCACCTGGCGACGCAGCCGGAGCAGCTCGCGGCGCCGCTGGACCCCGCAACCGCACGTGAAGTGCGCGACCTGATGATCGCGGTCGTGCAGCGCGGCACCGGGACGGGTGCGGCGCTGCCTGGGGTCACCGTCGCCGGCAAGACCGGTACCGCGACCAACCCGCACGGCCTCGCGCACGCATGGTTCGTCGCGTTCGCGCCGGCGCTCGCGCCGCGGGTGGTGGTCGCGGTGATCGTCGAGAACGCCGGCTACGGCGCGGCGGTGGCAGTGCCCATCGTACGCGACGTCCTACGGGTCGCGCTTGCGCGAACGCGAACGTAACGGTACGTTGGAACTCGAACACGTCTTCAACGGCCGCTATCGCGTCGATACCCGCTTGGGTACCGGCGGCATGGCCATCGTGTTCTGCGGCACCGACCTCTTGCTGCGGCGGCGCGTCGCCATCAAGGTGCTGCGCGATCAGTTTTCGGCCGACGACGAGTTCATCAAACGCTTCTCGTACGAAGCGCAGGCCGCCGCGCGCCTCTCGCATCCCAACGTCGTCAACGTCTACGATTTCGGACGCGAGGGCGATGCCTACTTCATCGTGATGGAACTGGTCGAGGGCGAGACACTGGCCGCGATGCTGCGCGGCGAGCGGCGCATTCCCGAGTCGGTCGCGATCGACTACGCGACGCAGATCGCCGCCGGGCTCGCGTTCGCGCACCGCCAAGGTCTCTTGCACCGCGACGTCAAGCCGGCCAACATCCTCGTCACCGGTGACGACGTGGTGAAGCTCGGCGATTTCGGCATCGCGCGCGCCGTGGCCGAGAACGCGATCGGCGTCACCCAACCGGGCATGGTGATGGGCAGCGTCGCGTACGTTTCGCCGGAGCAAGCGCAAGGCCGCGAGCTCGACGCGCGCTCCGACCTGTACTCGCTGGGCGTGGTGCTCTACCAAATGGTGACCGGGCGGATCCCGTTCAGCGGCGAGACGCCGGTCGCGGTCGCGCTCAAGCACGTCTCCGAGCCCGCTCCGCAGCTCGACCCGGTGCGCGACGGCGTGAGCCCGGCGCTGGCGTCGATCGTGGCCACGCTGTTGCAGAAGGACCCCGAAGACCGCTTCGCCTCGGCCACGGAGCTCGGCCGCGCGCTGCGCGAAGCGCGCGAAGAACCGGCTATGACGCTCGGCTCGGGCTCGCGCGCCGGCGGGGATGCGCCGACGTCCCGGTTTCGCAGCGTCGGTCCGCCGGCGCCGCCGCCGCGCGCGTCGGCCGCGCCCGACCGTCCCATCCACAACGGCGCCGCGACGTACGAGGAACCGATGCCGCCGGCGTTCGATCGCCGCTGGTTGCCGTTTTTCGTGCTGATGCTGATCGTGGCGAGCGTCGTCGGGTACCTCGGCGCGCGCGCGATCGGGCCGCGCAAGGATATCACGATCGCGAGCTTCGTCAACCGCAGCTCGATGCAGGCGCAGCAATCGATCGTCGCGGCCGGCTTGCGCCCGGAAGTGCATACCGAGCCCAGCGAGACGGTGCCGCTCGACCGCGTGATCCGCCAGGATCCTGCGCCCGGCGTAATGACCTCGCGCGGCGCCTCCGTCACGCTGTTCGTTTCCAGCGGTATGCCGCTGGTCGCGGTCCCCGACGTCAAGGGCTTCACCAGTGCGGATGCGCAGCACACGCTGGCCAGCGCGAAATTCAAGACCAAGCTCGTCGGGCGCTACGATGCAAGTGCCGCCAAGGATACCGTGCTCGACGCGTACCCGCCGGTGGGCGCGAGCGCGGCCGAAGGCAGCACGATCACGCTGACCGTCTCGCAGGGGCGCCAGCCGGTACGCGTTCCGCAACTGGTCGGCATGTCGGTCGACACCGCGCGCGGCGTGCTGGCGAAGATCGGGCTCAAGCTCAACATCGATCAGCAGACCGCCAGCGACTTGATTCCGAGCGGCACGATCATCTCGGCGCAAGGCACCGGCAGTCTCGTCGACCCCGGTTCGACCGTGGGCCTCACCGTCAGCACGGGCCCGGTGATGGTCGCCGTTCCGGACGTCGGCGCGAAGGCGCCGGCCGACGCGCTCGCCGCGCTGCAAACCGCGGGCTTCGTGCCGCGCATCCAATACATCGTCGATGCGACCAACGCCGGCGGCAACGTATCGGGGCAAGACCCGGCCGCCGGAACGATGGCGCCGCGGCGCTCGACGGTGACGATCAGCGTCGGGGTTCCCGGTACGGTTCCCGACGTGACGAACATGACGCTCGACGATGCCAAGCGCGCGATCCTCGCCAGCGGCTACACGGTCGGAAACTGCGCGGTGACGCAGGACGGCGCCGACGGCAAGGTCGCGCGCACCGAGCCCGAGGCGAACGCGGCGCTGCGGCCGGGCGAAACGGTCACGATTTACTTTCACGGCACGGTGTGTCAGTGATGCGCGTGCTCGGCGTCGATCCGGGTCTGCGCACGACCGGCTACGGCGTCGTTGACGCCGACGGTGGAACCTACCGGCTGGTGGAAGGCGGCGTGCTGCGCCCCAAAACGACGCTGTCGCTCGGCGCGCGGCTGGCGCAGCTGCACGCAGCGATGCTCGAGGTCGTGCGCGCCACGCGTCCCGACTGCATGGTCGTCGAAGAGCTGTGGTCGGCGCCCAAGCACCCGCCGACCGCGGTGCTGATGGGCCATGCGCGCGGCGTGATCGCGCTCGCGGCCGGTCTGTGCGAGGTCACCTTCGAAGAGCTTTCGCACGTGACGGTCAAGCGCGCGCTGACGGGCAACGGCTCCGCGCGCAAGGACCAAGTGAAGGCAATGGTCTGCGTGCAGCTGGGCCTCACGGTCGCGCCCGAACCCGACGACGTCTCCGACGCGCTGGCCTTGGCGCTCGTCTTCGCCATGCGCGGCCGCGACGTGATCGCGATCGCGCGCGCGGCCGCGGCGCGGTAGCCGATGTTTTCGCGCATCGCGGGAACGCTGCTCGAACGCGACGGCGAGGTCGTGCGGCTCGACGTCGGCGGGTTGACCTACGATATCGTTCTGCCGCCGAGCGTCGCCGGGAAGATCGACGCCACGCACGGCGCGGCGCTCGCGCTCGAAGTGTACGCGCAGCTGCAGATCGACGGGAACTCGGCGCGTTACGTGTTTTTCGGTTTCACGAACTCCGTCGAGCGGGAGTTCTTCGAAGCGTTGATCTCGGTGGCCGGCGTGGGGCCGAAAGCCGCCTCGCGCGCGTTCTCAGCGCCGATGGGCCGTATCGCGCGCGCGATCGACGACGGCGATCACGTCTTTCTCAAGACGTTGCCGGGAATCGGTCAGCAGAAGGCGCGCGATATCGTGGCCAAGCTCCAGGGCAAAGTCGGGCGCTTCCTGTTGATTCAGGACGCTCCGCCGCGCACCGAGCCGCCGGCGATGCCGGATTTCGCGGCCGAGGCGCTGGCCGTGCTGTTGCAGCTCGCCTACCGCCGGCCCGAGGCCGAAGCGATGATCACCGACACCCTCGCCGCGGCGCCCAACGTGCGCGACGCCGAAACGCTGCTGGCCGAGATCTACCGCCAACGCAACCGCGAGACCGCGCCGTCGTGAGCACGGGCGACGTGCGCAAAAAGATCGTCGGTCCGGCGGATGCGGCGCCGCCGCGCGAAGCCGGGCGCGCGATCGACGGCGACGCGTCGCTCGAAGACGCGGTGTACGGCGCGACGCTGCGGCCGCGCACGTTCGAGGACTACGTCGGCCAGCGGCAGATCGTGGAAAACCTGCGCATCGCGATCGACGCCTCGAAGCGCCGCGGCGAACCGCTCGAGCACGTGCTGTTCTCGGGTCCGCCGGGTTTGGGCAAAACGACGCTCGCGAACCTGATCGCGAAGGAGCTCGGCGGCACGCTGCACGGCTCATCCGGGCCGACGCTCGAAAAACCGAAGGACCTGGTCGGCATCCTCACCGCCCTCGAAGCCGGCGACGTGCTGTTCATCGACGAGATTCACCGGCTCGGCGCGGTGGTCGAAGAGTATCTCTATCCGGCGATGGAAGATTTCCAGATCGACTTCGTCGTCGACCGCGGCGCGTATGCGAAAACGCTGAAGCTGCCGCTCAAACGCTTCACGCTCGTCGGCGCGACGACGCGCGCGGGGATGCTCTCCGCGCCGCTGCGCGACCGCTTCGGCTTGATGTACCACCTCGATTACTACGAGCCCGCCGAACTGCAGCACATCGTCGAGCGCAGCGCGCGCGTCCTCGACGTGCGGATCGAGGCGGCCGGCGCGCGCGACGATCGCGCAGCGCAGCCGCGGCACGCCGCGCATCGCCAACCGTCTGCTGCGGCGCGTGCGCGATTTCGCCGAAGTCCGCGCCGACGGCGTCGTCACGGGTCCGGTCGCCGACGAAGCGTTGCGGCGCGAAGGCGTCGACGAGCGTGGGCTCGACCGGCTCGATCGCGCCTACCTGCGCACGATCGCCGAAGGCTACGGCGGCGGTCCGGTCGGCATCAACGCGATCGCCGCCACGCTGACCGAGGATCTCGAGACGCTCGAAGACGTCGTCGAACCCTACTTGCTCAAAATCGGCTTCGTGCAGCGAACGGCCAACGGCCGTAAGACGACGGCCGCGGCCTTCGCTCACCTCGGGCTCATTGCCCCGAGCGGCGTCGATCAACCGGGGTTGTTCACGTGATGGAGCGCGCGGCGTTTCTCAAGGCTCTGCTGGTCGCCACCGGCGGTTTGGATACGTGGGATCCGCCGGATTCCCGGCCGCCGTCCGCGCCGCTGCCGCCCGTCGCCGGCACCATCGTGCGCGTGCAGCTGGCCGACGGGACGATCGTCGCGCTCGACGTGGAAACGTATTTGCGCGGCGTCGTGCCGCTCGAATCGCCGGCCGGCTGGCCCGCCGCCGCGCTGCAGGCGCAAGCGATCGTCGCGCGCACCTACGCGCTTCAGAAGCGCACGCTCTCGCGGGCCTACGACGTCCTGGCTACCGACGCCGATCAGCGCTACGGCGGACCGGCCGCCGAAAACGCCGCCACCAGCGCGGCGGTCGACGCGACGCGCGGGCAAACGCTCGCTTACCTCGGTGGTCCGGCGAGCGTGTTCTACAGCTCGTGCTGCGGTGGTCACAGTGCCGATGCCGGCGAGCTCTGGGGCCACGCCGGGCTGCCCTATCTGCGCGGGGTCGACGATCCGTACTGTACGGCCTCGCCCGACTACCGCTGGCAGCGCGCGCTGGCGCTCGACCGCGCCCAGGCGGCGCTGGCCGATCGGCTCAGCGGTGCGCCGGCCGCCGCTCAACTCGACGATCCGGACGATTCGGGCCGGCCGCGTACGGTCACATTTCGCGGCGACGGCGGCATGGCGCTAGCCCTCAGCGTCACCGAAGTCCGCCGCCGCTTCGGCTCCGATACCGTGCGCAGTCTGTGGTTGCGCGAGATCGACATCGATCGCACGCAGGCCGTGCCGCTCGTCGTCATCGAAGGTTCGGGCCGTGGGCATGGTGTTGGACTCTGTCAATGGGGTGCACGAGGCATGGCTCTTAGCGGAGCCGGGGCTTCGGCAATCCTGGCCCATTATTTCCCGGGCACCGCGGTGACCGGTGGCTGAACAGGAAAAGCGCAAGGCAGCCGGGGCCCTTCGTCTACGCAAATATATCCCCGTGAGCGTCGAAGAGAAGATGACGTTCACCCTGTTCCGGGCCTCCGTCGCCGACATTTCCGCTACCGGCGCGCGCCTGATCACGAGCGAGTACCTCTCCAAGGGCACGCGCTGGATCATCACCATGAAAGAGACGCCGCACTTGACGCTCAAGGCCGAAGTGCGCTGGGTGAAGATGGACCAAAACCCGCGGCCGGGCGCGAATCCCCAATTTCAAGTGGGCATGCAATTCCTCGAGGTCAGCCCCGAGGACGCGCACCGCATCACCACCTACCTCGAGTTCGAAAAAGCGCGATCCGAGAAAATCTAGACGACGCCGCCGCGTACGACTACGTTCTGCCCGAGGAGCTCATCGCGCGCAGCCCGGCCGAACGGCGGGAGGACGCGAAGCTGCTGGTGCTCGAGCCGGACGGGGCGCCGCGCGATCTGACCTTCGCCGCCTTTCCCACGCTGCTGCGCGCCGGCGACGTGCTGGTGCTGAACGAAACACGCGTGATCCCGGCGCGCCTGCGGGTACGGCGCCCGAACGGCGGCGCGGGTGAAATACTGCTGCTGCGGCCGGCCGACCGCGACGCGTTCGCGTTCGATGCGCGGCGCTGGTATGCGCTCGTGCGGCCGGCCCGGCGGCTGCCGCCCGGAACCCGCCTCGACCTGGGCGGCGCCGAAGCGGTGATCGAGGCGGTCGCCGATGACGGCCGGCGCATCGTGCGCTTCGCCGACGGCGTCGACGTCGCGGCACTGCTCGACCGGGCCGGCGAGCTGCCGCTGCCGCCCTACGTGGGGGCCGGCGACGAAGCCCGGACGGCCCGCTACCAGACCGTCTTCGCGCGCGTGCCGGGCAGCGTCGCGGCCCCGACCGCGTCGCTCCATTTCACCGCACCGCTGCTGGCCGAGATCGCCGCGCGCGGGGTCGAGATCGTCCGGTTGAGCCTCGACGTCGGGATCGGGACGTTCCGGCCGATGCGGGCCGGACCGATCCTCGCCCACCGCATGCACGGCGAGTGTTACGCGATCCCGGAACCCGTCGCCGCAGCCGTCAACCGGGCCCGGGTCGAGGGCCGCCGGATCGTTGCGGCCGGAACGACCGTCGTGCGGGCGCTCGAGGGTTCGGCCCGCGGCGACGGTCTGGTGCACGCCGGCGCAGCCGAAACTGACCTGTTCATCACACCCGGCTTCCCCTTCCGGGTCGTGGACGCGTTGCTGACGAACTTCCATCTGCCGCAGTCGACCCTCCTCGTGTTGGTGACCGCGTTCATCGGCCACGAACGGACGCGCGCCGCATATGATGCGGCTATCGCCCGTACTTACCGATTCTTTTCGTTTGGCGATGCGATGTTCGCAGAACGCGCCGACCCGAAGCCGAAGGAAGGCGAGCATGGGTGATACCCCGATCCTGGAAATCTCGCGTCTCGAAGAGATCTTCGAGGACGACACGGCGGGGATCGCCGACCTGCTCGAAGCCGCGATGGGCACCGGAGCCACAAACCAAGCGACGCTGCACGATGCGCTGGCGCGTCATGCGCTCGACGATGTCATGCGCGCGGCGCACGCCATCAAGGGCAGTACGGCCAACATCGGCGGCAACGAGGTTGCCGCGGCGGCCGCGATCATCGAGGACGCAGCCCGTGCGAACACCTGGGACGGGATCGAACCGGCTGCAATCGAACTCGACCTAGCTTACGAGCGCTTACGCGAGGCCGTGCGCGCCTATCGAGCGGGAATTTCGTGAATCCGAACACCAACACCACGCCCAACAAAGTCCTCGTCGTCGACGACGTCCAGACCAACCTGACCGTCTTCGCGAAGGTCGTGGCGCAAATTCCCGAGACCGAGGCCGTGTGTTTCACCTCGGCGGTCGAAGCGCTCCAGTGGGCGGGGCAAAACGAGTGCGTGCTGATCATCGTCGATCAAAGCATGCCCGAAATTAGCGGCATCGAGTTCATCACCGAGGTTCGCGGGCGCGGCAACAGCTACACGCCGATCGTGATGATCACCGGCCATAGCGAGAAAGAGCTGCAGCGCGAAGCGCTCAAGCGCGGCGCGTCGGCCTTCTTGGGCAAGCCGGTCGATCCGGTCGCCTTCGTGTCGCTGGCCCGCAACCTGATCCAGCTGCGCGGCGCGCGCCTCGAGACGATGGCCAAAGCCGGTGCGGCGCACGCCGACCAGCAGTCGGCGACCGAAGCGCTGTTCGCGCAGGAACGCAGCACGCTCGAAATGCTGGTGCGGATCATCGACCTGCGCGATCCGCGCACCGGCGACCACTGCCGGCGGGTGGCGCTGTTTTCCGAAGCGATCGCGAGCAAGCTCGGGCTCTCGATGATCGAGGTGACACAGCTGGCGCAGGCCGCCCGCATCCACGACCTCGGTAAGCTCTCGATGCCCGACCGGGTTCTCTACAAGCCCTCACGGCTGCTCGGCGACGAGCGCGATGCCGCCAAGCGGCACGTGACCGACGGCACGGCGATGCTGGCCGGCATGACGACGCCGATCCTGCACGCCGCGGCCGAGATCGTGCACTCGCACCACGAGCGCTTCGACGGGACGGGCTATCCGGCCAAACTGGCCGGGCCGGCGATCCCGCTGTTCGCGCGCATCGTCGCCGTTGCCGACACGTTTTCGGCGCTGACGTCGCGCCGGCCGTGGCGCGAGGCGGCATCGGTGAGCATCGCGGTCGAGCAGATCGAGAAAGAATCGGGCTTCGGCTTCGAACCCAAGATCGTCGGCGCGTTCCGCGACGTGATGCCCGAACTGCTCGATATCCGGGCCGAGGTACCCGATCTCGTTCCGGCCAAGTAGTCCACCGGCTTCTTGCTTACTTGTTATAAGAAGCGTACGATAGGGTACATGACCAATATGGAATTGCCAGGCGTGCTCTGAGCACACGGCGGATCGCCGTCTCCAAAGCGTGGGGTGCCGTCTCCGGCCGGGGAGTGCGCGTCACCGCACTTTCGCGATCCAACGCCGAATTGGCGCGCATCAACGCCGATCTCGAACAACGACTGGCCGAGCGTACGATCGAACGCGACGACGTGGCTCGCGAGGAAGCCCTCACCGAGCTCGCGCGCACCAACGCTGAGCTCAAGCAACGGCTGGCCGAACGCACGATCGAACGTGACGACGTGGCCCGCGAGGAAGCCCTCACCGAGCTCGCGCGGACCAACGCCGAACTCAAGCAGCAGCTGGCCGCGCGCACGATCGAACGCGACGATGCCGCGCGCGAGGAAGCGCTCACGGAGCTCGCGCGCACGAACGCCGAACTCAAGCAGCAGCTGGCGGCGCGCACGATCGAACGCGATGATGCCGCGCGTGAAGAAGCGCTGACCGAGCTCTCGCGCACCAACGCCGAACTCAAGCAGCGGTTGGCCAAGCGCACGATCGAGCGCGACGACGCCGCCCGCGAAGAAGCGCTGACCGAGCTCGCGCGCACCAACGCCGAACTCAAGCAGCAGTTGGCGGCTCGCACGATCGAGCGCGACGACGTGGCCCGCGAAGAAGCCGTCGCCGAGCTGTTGCGCACCAACGCCGAACTCAAACAACGGCTGGCCGAACGCACGATCGAGCGCGACGACGTGGCGCGCGAAGAAGCCGTGACGGAACTCTCGCGCACGAACGAAGAGCTCAAGCAGCGGCTGGCGGCCCGCACGATCGAGCGCGACGACGTGGCGCGCGAAGAAGCCGTGACCGAACTGTTGCGCACCGACACGGCCGAGGAGCAGTCGCGCATGCACGCCGCCGAGCTCGAAGCGCTCAACGATGAGTTGGAGAGTTTCAGCTATTCGGTGTCCCACGATTTGCGCTCGCCCGTCCGCGCCGTGCTCGGTTATACCGGCGCCCTGCAAGAAGACTACGGCGCGCTGCTCGACGACGAAGGGCGGCGCCTGCTGGGGGTCGTTCACGGCGAGGCGACGCGGATGGGCAACCTGATCGACGACCTGTTGGCGTTCTCCCAACTCGGCCGTCAGGCCATCGTCAACGTGCCGATCGATATGGCGAGTTTGGTCAGCGAGGTCGTCGTTGCCCAAACGCAGCTCGCCGGGCGCGCGCCCTCGGTCTTCGACGTCAAACCGCTGCCCAGCGTGCGCGGCGATCGTTCGCTGTTGCGTCAGGTCTGGACGAACCTGATCGCCAACGCGCTCAAGTACTCGAGCAAGAAAGCGGACCCGCAGCTGAGCGTCTGGGCGACCAGCGAGGCCGGCCGCATCGTCTACAACGTTCGCGACGACGGCGTCGGCTTCGACATGGCGTACGCCGACAAGCTCTTCGGCGTCTTTCAGCGCCTGCACCGCAACGAAGATTTCGCCGGCACGGGTGTGGGGCTTGCAATCGCCCAGCGCGTGGTGCAGCGGCACGGCGGAACGATCTGGGCCGATGCGCGGCTCGGCGCGGGCGCCACGTTTTCTTTCGCGCTCCCCACCGGAGGTACGGCTTGAACAACAGCGGCGATTACGACGACGTCGAGATCCTCTTGGTCGAGGACAACCGCCAAGACGCTGAGATGACGATTCGCGCGCTGAAGAAGTGCAGTATCCTCAACAAGCTCTACTGGGCGAAGGACGGGGTGGAAGCACTGGATTTCATCCGCTGCGTGGGCGAGTACGAAACCCGCAACCCGGGTCAGCTGCCCAAGCTCATTCTGCTGGATTTGAAGATGCCGCGCCTGGACGGCCTCGACGTTCTGCGGGCGCTGAAGTCCGACGACAAGACGCGCAACATCCCGATCGTGGCGATGACCTCGTCAAATCAGGAGCGCGACGTCACCGAAAGCTATCGCCTGGGCGTCAACGGCTACGTCACGAAACCCGTCCAGTTCGCCTCGTTCATGGAAGCCGTCGCGAACATCGGCATGTTCTGGCTGTTCGTCAACCAAATGCCGGCCACTTGACCGCAAACGCGGAGTGGAACGGCACCGAAGCTAGCGCGCTCAGCGCCGAGATCGAAAGCCTCAGCTACTCGATTTCGCACGATCTTCGGGCTCCCGTCCGCGCGGTGATCGGCTTTTCGCGCGCACTCGAGGAAGATTACGCCGCGCTCCTGGATCCCGAGGGGCAACGGCTGCTCGCCATCATCTCGCACGAAGCGAACCGGATCAACGGCCTGATCGACGGCTTGCTGACATTTTCGCGCATCGGGCGCCAGCGCATGGAAGCGGAAGCCGTCGACATGACGCGTTTGGCGCGCGAGGTCGCACTCGAGCAAGCGGAATCCGCCGGGTCGGCTGCGGCGATCTTTGAGATCGCCGAGCTGCCGGGTGCCGTCGGCGACCGGGCCCTGCTGCGTGCGGTGTGGTCGCAATTGCTCTCCAACGCCGTCAAGTTCTCGAACCCGGAAACCGGTCCGTGTATTGAGATCGGCGCGACGAAGGAACCGGGACGCACCGTCTACCACGTCCGCGATCACGGGATCGGCTTCGACATGCTCTATGCGGAGAAGCTCTTCGGGATCTTTCAAAAGCTTCACGGCGGCGATGCCTACCCGGGGCTGGGTGTCGGTCTTGCCATCGTGAAGCGAATCGTGCAGCGCCACCGCGGCGCGGTTTGGGCGGACGCTCGTCCGGGTGAAGGCGCGACGTTCTTCTTTGGGCTCCCGATCGGCAGTGATTGATGAACGAGTTCGACGGCGTCGAAGTGCTGCTGGTCGAAGACAACGTGCACGATGCCGAGTTGACGATGCGTGCGTTGAAGAAGGGTAACCTCAACAACAAGCTGTGCTGGGTGAAGGACGGCGTCGAGGCGCTGGAGTTCATCGCTGCCACCGGAGCGTATACCAGCCGTGATGCGCGCGAGCTGCCGCGGCTGATTTTGCTCGATCTCAAAATGCCGCGCTTGAGCGGCCTCGAGGTTCTGCGCAAGCTGAAGGCGGACGAGCGAACGCAGTCGATTCCGGTCGTCGTCATGACGTCGTCGAACCAGGAGCGCGATCTCAAGGACTGCTACGACCTCGGGGTCAACGGCTACGTGACGAAGCCGATTGGCTTGGAAGAGCTGACGGTGGTGGTTGCCAAGATCGGCATGTTCTGGCTGTTGGTCAACCGGGTGTCGTGAGTAGCGCCGAAAGCGTGCCCGAGGCACGCCCGCTGATCGAAGGCACGATAAGCATCCTCGTCATCGAGGATAACCCGCTGGATGCGGAATTGTGCTTGCGGGAGCTTCGGCGAGCGCGCATGTCGATCGATTGGGTGCTGGCCGTCGATCAAAAGCAGTTGCGCGCGGCGCTGAACCGGTTCGTTCCCGACCTGATCCTGTGCGACTTCAGTTTCCCGGACTTCGACGGGTTCGCGGCCCAGCGAATCGTGCGCACGGCGTACGCCGACGTGCCGCTGGTCTTCGTTACCGGGACGGTCAACGAAGACCGTGCCGTCACCGCCGTGCAGAGCGGTGCGGTCGACTTCGTGCTGAAGTCCAACCTCACGCGCTTGCCGAGCGTCGTACAGCGAGCCGTCCACCAGGCGCGTGAGAAGAAGCGGCTGCAGATCTCGCTGCGGAACTCCGAGGAGCGCGGGCAGCGCCAAGCCGTGCGGCTGGAAGCGCTGTGGCGTTTGGTCAACGAGGCTCGACTGCAAGGTCCCGGGCTGGTCAGCGCGATGTTGCGCCAAGCGGCGGAAGCGATTCGCCCCAACCAGTACTTCTGCGGCGTCCTCGGATGCGTGGAGTCGAACGCGGTGCGAGTGATCGCGGTCGGCGTCCCCGCGAAGCAAGTCGACGGCTGCGTCGAGGCGCCGGACATCGGCCGCATCACCGCGCTCGGCGCGACGATGATCCCGAACGTCAGCCGCTCGCAAGCCTGGGACGATATCAACGCGCTTGGCGAAATCCCAGCGTCGCCGGCGGCGATGGGTTGGCGCTCAGCGATCTCGACGCGGTTCGATGCGGCCGGCATCCGGTATTCGCTGACGTTCGCGTCGTCGGCGGTAACGGTGATTCCGTTCGGCGCCGAGGACATCGGGTATCTCGAAGTGCTCGGCGCCGCGATCGGCCGGCTCTTGGAAGTCAACGAGCTCACCGATACGCTGCGCGACGCCGAAGAGCGCTCGCGCCAGCATGCGGCGCGCCTCGAGGCGTTGTGGCGCCTGGTCAACGACCCGCACCTGCCCGACGATGAACTGTGGCCGGCGATGCTCACCCAAGCGGCGACCGCCATGCAGCCCGGAGAGCCGTATCGCGGGACGCTCTGGCGCATCCAAGGCGACCAGATGATCGTCGAAGCGTTCTACGAAGTGGAGGGGCATTCGGACACCGGCTTCCACAGCCGCCTCGGTTCCTCGACCGACGTTGCGGCGACGCTGCTCGGCCCGCTGCTGGCCGAGGGCGGCGGAACGCGTTCGTGGGACGACGTCGGGCAAGAGCAGCGGGCCCGGCCGTTTGCCAACGAACGCGGTACGCGCGCGCTGGTCGCCACGACGTTCAGCGCGGGCGGAACGACCTGGGCCCTCACCTTCGCGTCGAGCTCCTCCACGGCCAAGCGCTTGCGCGCGGAAGAACACGCCTACATCGAGATCTTGGCATCGTTTTTTTCGAACCACGTGCAACAGCGCTGGCAGTTCGACCGCATCCAGTACCAGCAGTCGCACGACGTGCTGACGGGTCTGCTGAGCCGGTCGTATTTTCGCTCGCAAGCGCGCATCGCGGGTCGCACCAGCGCACGTTACGCGGTCATCCTGCTCGACATCAACGCGTTTCGCGAGATCAACGAGTCCTACGGCCACATGATCGGCGACGCGATCCTGGTCGAAGTCGGAAACGCACTGCTCAAGCGCACGCTCGAGGGTGAAATCGTCGGGCGCATCGGCGGCGACGTGTTCGGTATCTTCATCCCGAAGCCGGTCTCGCGTGAGTACGTGCTGGGCCGGGCCGCGGAGTTCGCCGGCGCCTTCGCGCACGGGTTTTCCTCCGGCGACCGCGACGGAACGGAATTCATCGCCCGCACGGCGTGCCTGGGCATCGCGATCGCGCCGGCCGACGGCGCCGACCTGGATACGATCCTCCTGCACGCCGACGCGGCGCTGCTGTGTGCCAAAGAGCGCGGCCACGGCGTCACGGTGAGCTACCTGCCGGGAATGGAGGGCGACTCGCATCGCCGCGCCACCTTGCGCAACGAACTGGCCGCGGCGATGGCCGGCGACCAGTTCACCTTGTACTACCAGCCGCATGTCGAAATCAGCAGCGGCGCCGTGACGGGGTGCGAGGCCCTGATCCGCTGGAACCACCCCGAACGCGGGCTCCTATTGCCCGGTCATTTCATCCCGTTCGCCGAGCAGTCCGGCATCATCACCGACATCGACGATTGGGTGCTGCGCAATGCGTGCAGCGTGTCGCGCGAGCTCGGCGCGCTGCGGCCCGGCTTCCGGTTGTACTTCAACCTCTCGGGCCGCCAGGCCGGCGATCCCAGGCTGATCCGGTCGCTCACGAGTGCCGCCCGCAACGGTGCGGCGCTGGAGAACTTGGGCGTGGAGATCACCGAGAGCGACGCGATGCGCGATGTGGAGGCAACGCGGCGGGTGTGCCGCGCCCTGCGCAAGCTCAACGTGCGCGTCGCGATCGACGATTTCGGGACCGGGTATTCCTCGCTGTCATTCCTCAAGCGCCTGCCGGTGGACATCGTGAAGATCGACCGCAGCTTCATCTCGGGCGTGCTGAACGATCCGCACGATGAAACGATCGCCGAGACGATCATTTCGATCTCGCAGCGCTTCGGCTTTCAGTCGTTGGCCGAAGGTGCGGAGCAGCCCGAAGAGATCGAATGGCTGCGGCAGCATGCGTGCCATTTCGTCCAGGGCTACGCGATCTGCCACCCGTTGCCGCTGGACGACTTCAAATCGTGGCTCAGCGCGCGCGCTTCGTGAGGTGAGGGATGAGCGATTTTGACGGCGTCGAGGTGCTTCTGGTCGAGGACAACGAGCAGCATGCCGAGCTGACGCTGCGCGCGCTCGCCAAAGCCAACATCAACAACAAGGCGCTGTGGGTGCGGGACGGAGTCGAAGCGCTGGAGTTCCTCAACGGAATGGCGGCGTTCGACGGGCGCGACGAGCGCGAGGTTCCGCGCTTGATCCTGCTCGATTTGGCGATGCCGCGCATGGGCGGCCTCGAGCTCTTGCGCGTCTTGAAAGCGGACCAGCGGACGCGCTCCATCCCGGTCGTCATCATGACGGTGTCCGATCAGGAACGTGTCGACGAGTGCTACGCGCTCGGCGCCAACGGGTTCGTGACGAAGCCGGTGGGCTTCGACGAGCTGACCGAAGCCGTCGGCCGGATCGGGCTGTTCTGGCTGCTCGTCAACCGGGTCGCGTAGGAGCGCTTACGGCGCCGACCGCGTCGGGGTGACCGACGCGCGAGCGCGCGTTGGTGTACCAGACCATGCCGGGCGCCGCGTCGCGCTGTTTGCGCACGTACTTGCGTTCGGTGAAATCGATCTCGACGCGCGGGGCGTTGCGCGCCCGGCTGTGGTGTGCGGCGAAATCGGCCGCGCAATCGAGGTCGGACGCATCGGGCTCGGCGCCCGGCGGCGGCTGCAGCACCACGTGCGACCCCGGAATGCCGCGCGCGTGAAACCACAGATCGTCGGGGCGCGCGATGCGGAACGTGACCTCGAGATTTTCGCGCGGCGAACGGCCGACGAAGATCCGCGCGCCCGAGGGGCGCTCGATGCGCAAGGGCGCGCGCGCGGCCCGTTTTCCGGGCGCGGCGGCGGCCGCGGTCTTGCGCCCCTCGATGCGGTCGAGGTCGGCGCCGACTTCGGCCAACGTCGTGACGTCGCCGCGTTCGGTCTCGAAGGCCAGGTCCTCGAGCGAGGCGCGCTTGGCCTCGAGCGCGGCCAGCCGGCGCTCGAGATGGGGCAGCGCGTCGGCCGCTTTACGGTAGCGGGCGAAGTACTGCGCGGCGTTGCCCTTGGCGTCGAGCTCGGGGTCGAGGACGATCTCGAAGCCGTCCTCACCCGGGGTGCGGAACCGCGTCGCGAGCGGGGGGACGTCGTTGCCGTAGGTATGGAGCGCATCGCCGGCGGCGCGCAGCGCCTCGCGGCCGGCGGCATCTTCCCGGCGGGCCGTCACCTGCGCGATTTCGGCGGCCGTATCACGCAGCCGTTTCTCGATGCGGCCGCGCAGCGCCGCGCGCCGGCGCTCGCCGGCGTCGCTCGTCCGGCGGCCGGCGCTCGTGGCGCGCGCTTGCGCGAACAGCGGGAGCAGCCGCGGCGCCGTGCTCGCCGTGAGGTGCGCGAATTGGGCCAGCGGCACGACGTGGGCGGCGACCAGCTTCGGCCCGTCGTGATAGACATAGAGCGGAGCGCCGGGCGGGACCGCCGTCGCGGCCGCGAGCAGGGCCTCGCGTTCGGCGTCGGTCGCGTTCGGGCCGAGCGAATCGGCGAGGATCTTGGGCAGCTGGGAGCCGGCGCGCAGCGGCGGCGGACGGTACGGCCCGCCGACCCCGACGGCGCGGGCCTCGTTCTCGGCCGGGGAAAACTGCTTGGCCGCCGCGATGATCGCGCCGTCGCGCAGCAGCAGCAGGTTGCCGAAGCGCGGGATCAGTTCGGCCACCAGCTTCACGCCGCTCGTCACGCCGAAGCGCGATGTCGTACCGAAGTCCAAGACGAGCACCCGGTCGCCCGGCCGGCTGCGGACCCCGCCCAGCCGCAGACCGCGCAGCGCGCTCGCGATCGCGCGCGACCACCCCGGGTCGCCGGCGATGGAGAGCTCCTCGTGCTCGAGCGTGACCAGCGGCGGCGAACCGAAGATGTCGATCGCCAGTACGGTGTCCTTGCCTCGGCCGCCGAACCGGATGCCGAAGCGCCCGTCGTCGAGCAGCCCGGCGTCGGTGACCCGGCCGCCGCGCAGCTCGTCTTCGAGCTCCGCCGCGGCTCGCCGCATCAGGATCCAATCGGTGACCATCGTCGCGCCCTTCGGTTCACAGAGGGCTCCGCACGTTCCCCTAAGAACCTGAGTTGGTTGCTTGGAAGCAAACGAGGAGGAGTAGCGTTCTAACCGGGCCGGGTCTGTTGTTCGTCGTGTCGGGGCCCTCGGGGGCCGGAAAAGACACCCTGGTCGACGGGCTGCGACTGCGCCACGAACGCCTCAAATACTCGGTGTCCGCCACGACGCGAGCGCCGCGTCCGGGCGAACGGGAAGGCATCGATTACTTCTTCGTCACGCGTGAATCGTTCGAAGAACGGCTCGCCCAGGGCGGTTTTATCGAGTACCGGCTCTACAACGACAACCTCTACGGCACGCCGCGTTCGTTCATCAATGAAGCGCTGTTGGACGGCTACGACGTGATCATGAAACCCGAAGTCAACGGCGCGATCGCGATCAAGGAACGGTTCCCCGAAGCCGTCTTGATCTTCATCGTGCCGGACCGCTTCTCGCTCTTGCAAACCCGCCTGGAGGCGCGCCGGACCGAAACCACCGACGTCATCGCCAGACGCTTGGCCATCGCCCACGAAGAACTGCGCTACGTGCGCCTGTTCGACTACCTGCTCGTCAACGAAGAAGCCCACCCTGACGTCGCGGTCGAGGACCTCGAGGCGATCGTCCGCGCCGAGCGCATGCGCATCTACCGCTACCCCGACACCCGGATCAAGGAAATCGAAGAAAATTAACATGAGACTCAAACTGACCGCCCCAATCTCGATGATTCGGGCTCCGAAGGAGACCGAATCCAAGTGAGTGATTCTGTATTCGGCGACCTCGACGGCCTGCTCTCGCACGTCGATTCGAAATTCTCGCTCGTGAACGTCGTGACCAAACGGGCCAAGCAGCTCAACAACGGCGCCCCGGCGCTGACCGACCGCGTCAACGCCAACAAGCCCGTCTCGACCGCCTTCAACGAAGTCCGCGAAGGCCGGATTCCCTACAAGCGCACCCGCGAGGGCATCAAGTAACCGCGACTCGCTTCGGCGCATTGTAGTAGCCATGTGCGGCATCGTCGGCTATATCGGGGAGCGCGACAGCGTTCCGGTCATCATGGATTCGCTCGGGCGCTTGGAGTACCGCGGCTACGACTCGGCCGGCATCGCGGTGATCGACGACCTCGGGTCGCTGGTCGGGTCGAAGGCCGAGGGCAAGCTTGCCCGGTTGGCCGAACGGCTGGCCAACGGCGAAGCGCTGCACGGCCACGTCGGCGTCGGGCACACACGCTGGGCCACGCACGGCCGCCCCTCGGATGAAAACGCGCATCCGCATTTGGACTGTTCGAAGAAATTCGCCGTGGTGCACAACGGCATCATCGAGAACTACGCGGCCTTGCGCGCCGAACTGATCGGCGAGGGGCACGCGTTTCGCAGCGAGACCGATACCGAAGTGCTCGCGCACTTGCTCGAACGCCACTACAGCGGCGACCTCGTCACGGCCGTGCGCCACACGCTGGCCGAAGTGCAGGGCGCGTTTGCGCTCGGCGTGATCTCCTCGGACGCGCCGGACCGGCTGATCTTCGCGCGCAACGGCGCCTCGCCGCTCGTCGTCGGGCTGGGTGAGGGCGAGATGTTCGTCGCCTCCGATATTCCGGCGATCTTGCAGTACACGCGCAAGGTGATCGTCCTCGAAGAGGGCGAGGTGGTCGAAGTGCGCCGCGACGGCTATGCGCTGACCGCGTTCGACGGGAAATCGATCGACCGCGAAGTGCGGCAGATCTCGTGGGAAGCTTCGTCAGCCGAAAAGAGCGGCTTCAAGCACTTCATGCTCAAGGAGATCTTCGAGCAGCCCAACGTGATCAAGGAAACGTTGGGCGGCCGCATCGACGAGTCGTGCGACGTGCAGCTGGGCGCGGAGTTGAAGATCGAGGAGATCGTGCTGCGCGCGATGACGAAGATCTCGATCACGGGCTGCGGCACGGCCTACCACGCCGGGATGGTGGGCATGTACCTGATGCGCGCGCTGTGCAAGATTCCGGTCGAAATGGAGCTGGCCTCGGAGTTCCGCTACGGCGACCGCGCGATGGACCCGCGTACGCTCACGATCGCGATGTCGCAGTCGGGCGAGACCGCCGATACGATCGAGGCGGTGAAGATCGCGCGCGAAGCCGGCGCCCCGATCATTGGAATCTGCAACGTGGTCGGCTCGCACCTCACCCGCATCGCCGACGGCACGCTGCATACGCGCGGCGGCCCCGAGATCTCCGTCGCGGCCACCAAGACCTACGTCTCGCAGGCGATCGCCGCGACGCTGCTGGCGCTCTATCTCGCGCGCGTGCGCCGCTCGGCGCCGCTCGAGCGGCTGCGCGAAATCGCCGAAGGCACGCGCTTGCTGCCGGCCGCCATCGACGTCGTGCTCAACACGAGCGACGCGGTGAAGAAGGTCGCCCGCAAGATCCGCCGCGCGCGCTCGGTGCTGTTCTTGGGCCGCTACGTCAACTTTCCGACCGCGCTCGAGGGCGCGCTCAAGCTCAAGGAGATTTCGTACATCCACGCTGAGGGCTACGCCGCGGGCGAGATGAAGCACGGCCCGATCGCGCTGCTCGACCCGCGCACGCCGGTGGTGGGCATCGTGACCGACGGCCGCGTGCGCGAGAAGATGCTCTCGAACCTCTCCGAGGCCAAGGCGCGCGAAGCCCCGCTGATCGTGGTGGCCAACTACGGCGACGACGAGGCCGCGGCGATCGCCGATCACGTCTTGTGGGTGCCCAAGGTCGACGAGCTGCTCTCGCCGATCGTCAACGTGATCCCGCTGCAGCTGCTGGCCTATCACATCGCCGACATCGACGGCAAAGACGTCGATCAGCCGCGCAATCTCGCCAAGACCGTCACGGTCGAGTGAGCGCGCGTCCCGACGGCCGGCCGGCCGACGCGCTGCGGCCGGTGACGATCGAGCCCGGCTTCATGCCCAACGCCGAGGGCAGCGTGCTGATTCGCGTGGGCGAGACGCGCGTGATCTGCGCCGCGTCCTACGAGGAACGGGTCCCGCCCTGGCTGCGCGGGCGCGGCACCGGCTGGGTGACCGCCGAGTACAGCATGCTGCCCCGGGCGACGGTCGAGCGCACGCAGCGCGAAGCGAACCGCGGCAAGATCGGCGGCCGCACGCACGAGATCCAGCGGCTGATCGGCCGCGCCCTGCGCGCCACGGTCGATATGTCGAAGCTGGGCGAGCGGATGATCACGATCGACTGCGACGTGATCGGGGCCGACGGCGGCACGCGGACGGCCTCCATCACCGGCGCCTGGGTTGCGCTCTCGCTCGCGCTGCGCAAACACTTCGACCCGGCCAACGCCAAGACGTGGCCGCTCACCGGGCAGATCGCGGCGGTGTCGGTCGGCATCGTCGCCGGCACGCCGGTGCTCGACCTGCCGTACGTGGAAGACAGCACGGCCGAGGTCGACATGAACGTCGCGATGACGGCGGCCGGCGGGTTCGTCGAACTGCAGGGGACGGCCGAGGGCAAGACCTTCGACCGCGCGCAGCTCGACACGCTGCTGGCCCTGGCCGAGGGCGGCATTCGCCGGCTCTTCGAAGTACAGCTCGCGGCCCTCGCGCCGCGTGTCTGAGGCGGCACTGCGCGAACTCGCCGCGCGCGTGGCGGAGTTCCACATCACCGATCGCGCGATGCTGCGCGCGCAGCGGGCGTTCGAAACTGCGTTGCAGGGCGGCGACCCCGCGCCGGACATGCGTGCCGCCTACTTGGCCGCCGTGCGCACGTATTTCAGCGGCTTCGAGCGCGACGCGCGGGCGCAGCTGGCGGGCGTCGATCGCGAGCTGGACCTGCTCTATCAGCGTCAGTACAACCTCGCCGCCGAACGCGGCGTCGCGCGCAAGCGGCTCGACGCGGTGCAGGGCGTCCTGACGTCGCTCGCGGAACTGGCCAACACATGAGTGTGCTCGAAGACTTCGGGCGTGAAACGACGGGCTTCTTTTCCTATGCCGGCGGCGCAGCAATGTTACTGGCCGACAGCGCAGGATTCATCTCGCGGGCGCGCGTTCGCGTCCGCGAGACCATCAGCCAAGCCTATCTTCTCGGTGTGGGATCGTGGGGAATCGTCCTTCTGACGTCGCTCTGTACGGGCATGGTCTTTGCGATGGAATCGGCCAATCAGGCGGTGTCGCGGGGCGTCGGGAACCTGGTCGGCGGCGTTGTGGCGGTCACGATGGCGCGCGAACTGGGGCCAATGCTCTCGGCGGTAGTCGTCGCCGGCCGTTCGGGCGCGGCGATCTCGGCTGAGATCGGTTCGATGGTCGTCACGGAACAAATCGAGGCACTGCAATCCTTGGGGCTCTCACCGGTGCGCATGCTGGTCGTGCCGCGCCTGATCGCCATGATGCTGATGCTCCCGCTCTTGACCGTCATCGCGGACATCGTGAGCATTGCGGGCGGGATGTACATTGCCAGCGTCTCGGCCCACGTGCCGTATGAGTCGTTCATCAATTCGGCACGTGCGAACCTGCCCTTCTCGGACTTGCTCAAAGGCTTGCTGAAGTCGGTCGTGTTCGCGGTGATCGTCGCGATCATCGGCTCGTACAGCGGCTTGCGGACGCGCGGCGGTGCCGCCGGTGTCGGGAAATCGACGACCGAAGCCGTGGTCATCGCGATCATTCTGATCTTCATTTTCAACTTCGCGCTCTCGTACATTCTCTTCCAGCAATGACCGAGCCGCAGCAGCTGTACGCGCGATTGGACGACGTCGCCGTCCGCTTCGGGCCGAAAGTCGTGATCCAGCATCTCTCTCTCGACATCGTTGAGGGCGCGATCACGTGTATCATCGGGCTGTCCGGCGCCGGAAAGTCGACCATCTTGCGCCTGCTCAACGGCCTGCGGCGTCCGGATGAAGGGCGTGTGCTGCTCGGCGACCGCGATATCTCCGCGCTTCACGAGCGCGACTTGATCCAGATTCGGGAGTCGATCGGCTTCTCGTTTCAGTTCGCCGCGCTGTTCGATTCGCTCTCGATCTTCGACAACGTCGCACTGCCCTTGCGCGAGCGGACCACCATGAGCGAGGCCAAAATCCGCGAGCTGGTCGTGGAGACCCTCGACAGCGTCGGTCTCGCCAACGTCGGCGAGCGCTTCCCGGCCGAGCTCTCGGGCGGCATGGTGAAGCGCGCTGGTTTCGCGCGGGCGGTGATCGCCAACCCGCACTGCGTGCTCTACGACGAGCCGACGACCGGGCTCGACCCGATCATCACCCACGTCTTGACCGACTTGATCATCCGGTTGCGGGCCCGGCTCAACGGCACGGCGGTCGTCGTCTCGCACGACTTGGCGAGTATCTTCATGATGGCCGACTACGTGGCCATGCTCTTCGAAGGTGCGATCATCGCCTACGGCACCGTCGACGAAATCAAAGCGTCCCCGAACCCGATCGTGCAGCAATTCTTGCAAGGGAGCGAAGTTGGTCCGATTCCCTTTTAGACCAAAGCGGAACCGGAAAGCGACGGCAACATCATGAACAAACAAGCGATCGTCGGGCTCTTCACGTTGTTGGTACTGGTTATGCTCTTCGCGTTTTTTGCCGTGTTGGCCAACGTCGGAACGGGCGGACGCTACCTGACGGCCGTCCACTTCAAGACGGCCGCCGGTCTCCACACGCGCGCGCTCGTGTATGAGAGCGGCGTCATCGTCGGCATCGTCGATCAAACCAAGTTGTTGCCCGAAGACTTCACCGTCGACGTCATCATGGCAATCAACAACAACGTCGACATCCCGCGGAACTCGCGTTTTCTCATCGCCGCGCCGCTGGCCGGCGACGCCACGGTCGAAATCATCCCGCCCGCGCCCGCCCCGCGACCGGCGGGTGTCGTCGGCCCGACGCCGGTGCCGCAGACGATCGCGCTGTTGCCGCGCCAAATACTTCCGATCGAGCAGCAACCGGTGGGCACGAACCCGGCGACGATCAACGACCTGCTCGAAGAGGGCCAGGGCGAAGTGCACCGGCTCGACCAGATGCTGGCGCAGCTCGAAGTGAGCGAACCACGGCTCTTGAGCTCGCTGCAGTCGGCGCTCAACAACGCCAACGACCTCACGAGTCAAGGCAGCAAACGGCTCTACCGCCTCGCCGATCACCTCGAAACGCTCACCGAGACGCTGCAAGTCGCCATGGATGCGGGCAGCAAAAACCTCGTCGACATGACCGGCGCCCTCGATGCTACCGTGCACCGCAACACCGCCAATGTCGACACGATGTTCGCGATGTTGAGCAAGGCGTCGGTGGCGCTCAACCAAACCGTCGACCAGGTGCGCGACCTCGCCTCGAATCCGAAAGTGCACCAGAACCTGATCGACGTGACGAACGGCCTGGCGCAAACCGCCACGACGATCGGCGCGATGACGCAAGATCTGCGCAACGTGACCGGCAACCCGCAGACGCAGGCGCAACTGCGCGATACGATCGCCAATACCGATGCGGCGACGCAGAAGCTCAACTCGCTGCTGCGCAGCTTCGGCGGAACCAGCAGCGTCTATGGCGTCGATCCCGGCGCGACGCCGGCGCCGGCGACGGGTCGCGGCGCGCGCGGTGGGGCGGTCTCGGGGGGTGCGGGCATGGCCGGTGCCGCCGGGGGCGGGGTCTCCGGCGGAACCGTTCCCGGCGTCCCCAATGCCGCTTCGAGCCCGAGCGCCGCGACGCTGCCCGAGAACTTCAAGAGCCGCATCGGCGCCGTGGCCCACAACTTGCTCGCGATTCAGCTCCGCCTGAGCGAGCTCGACACCTACCAGCCGAACTCGATCTCGCAGCCGCTGTTGCAGACGAGCCAGCGCGGGCCGCAGACCGACGTCAACGCGTTCATCCTTCCCTATGGCAAGACATCGCTGTTCTTGGGTGCCAACGACATCGGTACCCCGCAGACGAGCTGGAACGTGGCCGTCAAGGAGAACATCGCGCCGCACCTCTACCTCGGCGGCGGCGTGCTGTACTCGAATCTGGGCGGGATACTGCAGTACAATCCGGGCCTGCTGGGATTCGAAGCGCGCTTGTACGATCCGCAGTTTCCGACGCTCGACGCGTACGGTAACCTCAACCTGTCCCGCGGCGTGCAACTCTTCGGCGGCGAGCGCGACATCACGCACAACGGCCGGCGTACCGTGTTCGGTCTCCAGCTGCAGTTTTGATCCCGATCGGGGACAACCGGCGGCTGCCGATCGTTCCGGTCGTCGTCTACCTGCTCATCGCGCTCAACGTCTACGTCTTCATCCAGGAACTCCGCGCGCCGGATATCGACCGGTTCATCGATCTCTTCGCGACGATCCCCTACGACATCACCCACGGGATCGTGCTCCCGGCTCCCAGCCCGCCGCTGCCGGCGCTGACGATTTTCACCGCGATGTTCTTACACGCGGGCTTCCTGCACATCGCGTTCAACATGCTGTTTCTGTTCGTGTTCGGACCGGTGATCGAGTACGCGTGCGGTCACCTGCGGTTCGCCGCACTCTACCTCTTGTGCGGACTGGCCGGCGGGATCGCGCAGATCGCGATCGGTCCGGGCAGTCACGTTCCGGAGCTCGGAGCCTCGGGCGCGATCGCCGGCATTCTCGGAGCCTACATCGTCACCTATCCCACGGCCCGCATCAACACGATCGTGCCGATCGGATGTTTTCCGCTGTTTCTGCGCCTGCCGGCCGTCCTCGTGATCGGGTTGTGGGCGGCGATACAATTCACCAACGGCTTCGGTTCGCTCTCCGCGCGCCTGGCCGAGAGCGACGGAACGGCCTATTTCGCGCACATCGGCGGCTTCAGTTTCGGGGTTCTGGCGATCGGCTTCTTTCGGCGCCGCGGGGTGGGAACGCGCGGGCCGCGCGGGTATTAGTGGGGATGCGGATCGGCATCATCGGCGCCGGAGCGCTTGGGACGCTTTTCGGTTACCGGCTCGCCGGCGGCAACGACGTCTCGATGCTCGAGATCTCTCCCGCCGTCGTCGCGGCCATTCGCAGCCGGGGCTTGGGAACCAGCCGGCAGCCGGAACGACGGCCGGTGACGATCTCCGCATCGGCGCGGGATCTGTTCGCGTCGCAGGTGCTGTTCGTTTTCGTGCGCGCGACCGACACGGTGCGAGCGCTGCGGCCGTTCGTGAACGAGCTCGATCCGGCGTGCGCGATCGTCTCGCTGCAGAACGGCGTTTCCAACGAGGATGCGGTCAAGGCCGCGCTCGGCGGAAACGTGGCCCTCGTGATCGGCGCGACGACCGAATCGGCGCTGACGCTGGCGCCGGGCACCGTGGCACCGGTCGGCAGCGGCACGACGATCCTCGGCCCGGGCGGAGCGTCACCGGAGGTGTGCGCGCGCGTTGCGCGCCTGCTCACCGACGCCGGAATGGCCGCCTCCGTGGCCTACGACATTCGGCCGCACCTGTGGGGCAAATTGATCGCCAACGCCGCGATCAATCCGGTCGCCGCGCTGCTCGACCGGCCCAACGGTGTGCTCCTCGCCGACACGAACGCCGGCGATCTGGCGCGTTCGCTCGCGCACGAGGCGGCGACGGTGGCCGGCGCCATGCGGGTCGCGCTGCCGTTCGATGATCCGTGGAGCTACGTGCGCTCGATCGTCGAGCAAACGGCCGAGCTGCGCAATTCGATGCTCACCGATTTGAGCGCGCGCACCAAGACGGAAAACGATCACATCAGCGGCGCCGTCGTCGCGGCCGGCCGCCGGGCCGGCGTGCCGACGCCGTATAACGATACGATGTTCCGGCTGATCCGGGCGCGCGAGGCGGCTGCCGCCGGGCCCGGGGAAGCTTGAAAGAGAAGGGCACGGCATGGCGGAAAACGGCTTCGATCATCTAGTCGACACGGTAAACGGAACGGTCAGCCGCGAGCTGTTCGTCAGCGACGAGGTTCATCGCGCCGAGCAAGAACATCTGTTCACGCGCGCGTGGCTGTTCATCGGCCACGAGAGCCAGATTCCGAATTGCGGTGATTTCTTCACCTCGCGCATGGGCGAGGAATCGGTGATCCTCTGCCGCGACCGCGCCGGCAAGGTTCACGTGTTCCTCAACACCTGCCGCCACCGCGGGATGAAAGTGTGCCGCTACGACGAGGGCAACACGCCGCTGCTGACCTGCCCGTATCACGCCTGGAGCTATTCGCTCGACGGGAAGCTGGTCGGCGTTCCGATGTACAACGCGCTCTACGAAGGCGTGCTCGATCGCGAGGCATGGTCGCTGATCGAAGTTCCGCAGCTGGCGGTATACAAGGGTGCGATCTTCGCCACGTGGGACCCGCTCGCGCCCTCGTTCGATGAGTACCTGGGCGGTGCGAAGGATCACCTCGACCTCGTGCTCGATGCGCGCGACGGGCGCGAAGGCGGCTCCGAAGTGATCGGCGGCATTCAGAAATGGGTCGTCCCGTCGAACTGGAAATTCGGCACCGAGAACTTCATGGGCGACACCTATCACAACGTCAGCCATCGTTCGGTCGACCTCGTCGGGATCAGCCCGAACGCGCGCTCGGGTGTGAAGGGGCGGCGCGCCGACGAGGTTCCCGGCACGCAGCACGTGTGGTTGAGTTTTCCGCAAGGTCACGGCGTCCACAGCATGTTGCAGCCGTCCGAGAACTGGTATGTCGATTCGTTTCGTGACGATCCCGAAGTCGAAGCCTACTTCCGGCGCTGTTACGAAGAACGCAAACGGCGCCTGGGGCCCGAGCGTTCGCGCTGGATCGGTCTGGTCGGGAGCCTGTTCCCGAACCTTTCGTTTCACGGACGCCAGCCGCGTTCGCTCTTCATTTGGCATCCGCACGGTCCGCGCGCGATGGAAGTCTGGCGTTTCTACCTCGTCGACCGCGATGCGCCCGAGCGGGTGAAAGATTTTCTGCGGCACTACTACATGCGCTACTCCGGTCCCGGCGGTATGACCGAACAAGACGACATGGAGAATTGGAACTACGCCACCGCGGCGAGCAGTGGTACGATCGCGCGGCGTTACCCCTACAATTACCAGCAATCGATGCACGCCGGCGTCCAAGACGATCTCATCCCCGGCACGACCCGCACGACGCAAATCAACGAGGCCAACAGCCGCGCGTTCTACCGGCGCTGGGTCGACTACGTGAGCAATCGCGATTGGAACGTTCTGATGGGACGCGATGCCGGCGTGAGCGCGTAAGTGGAGTCGATCCAGTACCTCGAGCGCGGCACGAAGATCTCGCTGATCGGCGGCCTGCCGGCCGCGGTCGAGGACAATCCGCGCGACGGCGCTTGGCTCGTTGCGCGCTTTACCCACAGCAGCCCCGAGCTGGCCGCGACCGGCGGCGCACGCCTGCAAGCCGCCGATCGCGAGAGCGTGCACGGCCTTACGTTCGTGCGCGACCGGGCCACGCCCGACGTCCTCGTGATCGTGCATGCCGACGACATCGTGGGCGTTCGCACGTGAGCGGCGACACACGTTTCGGCGGCGGTGACGAACTGGTCGCGATCCAAGAACTCGAGCCCGGCATGCGAATCCGGCTCCGCGGCGGCGTGCTCGCCGAAGTCACCGAAAATCCTCGCGACGGCATGTGGATCGTGGTGCGCTATCTGGAAACGCCCGACGGCCCGGTGGCCGGCGAGCGCATCGAAATGGCCGCCGCCGACGACGTTCTCGCACGAATCGAAAAATAACCCGAATTTCGAGAGGCCGTAGGCGTGTGTTTTCGCGAAAACACCACTATACTTCGGTCGTTTTTTGCGTATAATGGCCGCGATACGGCTAAACAAAGCTGATTCGCTCAGCGAAAGGAATCCATGACGAAATCGGAACTGGTGCGAGTCCTCGCCGAAGACTTCGAGCTGCCGCGGCGGCAGGTGAACGACTTGGTCGAGGGGCTCCTCGACAAGATCACTGAAGTCCTCAAATCGGGCGACAAGGTTGCACTTACGCCCTTCGGGCAGTTCAGAATCCGCGACCGTGCGGCACGCATCGCTCGCAATCCGCAGACCGGCGAACCGGTCAACGTTCCCGCCAAGCGCGTGCTGAAATTCACCGCCGGCCGGACCCTCAAGGAAGCCGTCGGCACGGCCAAGCGCGGTGCGGCGAAGAAGTCCGCCGCCAAGAAGTCCACGGCGAAAAAAGCCGTAGCGAAGAAGGCTCCCGCGAAGAAAGCGGTCGCCAAGAAGGCGCCGGCCAAAAAGGCCGCACCGGCACGCAAAGCGGCCAAGAAGCGCTAACGCCAAAACGATAGCCCCGATCCTGAGCCGCGCGTGAAGTGTCGTGCGGCTCAGGCGACGACGGAGGTCGCCATCTCGATGCTCGAATTCGGAATCTTCGATACCTTCGGGCGGGCAGAGAAGAGCGACCTCGCGGGCGCCTACGACGCCCACATCGCCTCCGCGCAACTCGCCGAGCAGCTCGGTTACGGCTATTATTTTTTCATCGAGCACCAAAACGCCAAGTATCCGGTCATCGCGTCACCGAGCGTCTATCTGGCCGCGGTGGCGCGCGCCACGAGTGCGATTCGCATCGGTGCGATGGTCTACGCGGTGCCGTTTCACCATCCGGTGCGGCTCGCGCAGGATGCCGCGATGGTCGATCAGCTCTCGCGCGGGCGGCTGGAATTCGCGGTCGGTTACGGAACGCGCGCGCCCGAGTTCGACCCCTGGCATCTCGATTTCGCGCACCGGCGTGAAATCGGTGTCGAGGTGATGGAAGTCGTTCTCAAAGCGTGGGCGAGCGACTCGTTCTCGCACCAGGGCGAGTATTTTCAGTTCACTGATGCGACCGCCCAGCCCCGGCCATACCAGCAGCCGCATCCGCCGGTCTGGATGGGCGCGCACAGCGAAACCTCGATGGACTATGCCGCCGAGATGAACTTCAACGTCGCGCAAAACCTCGACACGGAGCCGGTCGCGACCGCGAAGTTCAACTACTGGCGCAACGCCTGGCGGGCCCGCGGTCATGCCGGCGCGATGCCGCGCACGCTCTTCGTGCGGCACGTTCACGTGGCCGAAACCGATGCCCAGGCGCGCGCCGAAGCGGAGCCGTTTTTGCGCGAGGGCATCCTAGGCCAGGCCGGCGTCGCGCGGGCGGTCTCACTGCGGGCCGGCGAGCAAACGCCGGCCATGCTGGAAATCGCGCGCATCGCGCTCGAGACATCGCGTTCCTACGACTTCTGGATCGACGAAGGCCTGGCGTTCATCGGCAGTCCCGAAACCGTCGCGCGCCGCCTGCGCGAGCAACAGGCCCGCATGGGCTACGACATCTTCTGCGCGCACCACCAAATCACGTCGATGCCGAGCGACCTCGCGCTGCGCTCGCTGCGGCTCTTCGGCGAGCACGTGATCCCGGCGTTTCGCGCAACCGTTCCCGTTTAGGCCGCCTAAACGGCGGCGCGCGCCGCGTAGAAGCGCTCGATGAACTCGAGCGCCTCCGCGCGCCAGCGCGTCCCCTCGGGGAAGCCGGTGCCGAAGGTCAGGTGGTTGTCGCGGGCCGCATCGTAAGGCGCCCACGGCGGCGCACCGGGGCCGTTGGGGTCGCCGGTCGCGGCGAAGTTGACCCAGGCCGACATCATGGCATCGGAGACGGCGCGGTCGCGCGCGTCGAACGTCCCCGTGCCGAACACGTAGGTGATGTCGTCACTGTGTACGGGCGGATCAGACGTGTGTGCGCCGGCGTGGGTGAAGAGGTAGCGAAACGTCTTGGGCTGGCGCCGGCTGATCTCGCGCGCCAAGCTGCGTGCGCCGTAGCTGAACTGCGCGTCGCCGAACGCGTCGGCGACCGCGCGCACCACTTCGGCATCGGTGCGCGCGCCGTAATGCGTCCACGCCTCATCGACCATGTCGCCGTAATTCTGGCCGACGTAGTCGCGCAGCTTCTCCACGGTTTGGACCGGGATGTTGGCGGTGAACCAGCCGCCTTCGTTGGCGTTGCTGCCGACGATCGCCGGCACGTGCGCGAAGGCCCCGGAGCGGAACGCGTCGACTTCGTCGCGGTCGATCGACCAGCCGTCGATGATCGGCCGCAGCGGGCGCGGAATCGTCAGCCCGCGCACGGCCGGGTTGATCTTGGCGTTGAGCGGCAGCAGTTCGGCCGCCGGCCGCGCGCGCATCGCGGTCAGATCGTCGCCGACGACGCGGCCGGCCGTTTCCGCATCGGCGAGCGGACACAGCGGCCGGAACGAACCCGGGCTTTGCAAGATGACCTGGTCGAAGAGACCGCGCGCCAACGGCGAGATCAGCAACGCGGCCGCCACGGCGCCGCCGGCCGATTCGCCGAACGCGGTCACGCGCTTGGGATCGCCGCCGAACGCGGCGATGTTGTCGCGCACCCACCGCAAGCCGGCGATCGCGTCGAGGAAACCGTAGTTGCCCGAGGCGTGGTGCGGCGACTCCGCGGTCAGCGCGGGGTGCGCCAAAAAGCCGAACACGCCGACGCGGTAATTCACCGTGACGAGCACGGCGCCGAGCCGCGCGAAGCGTTCGCCGTCGGTCCGCGCCTTGGCGCCCGAACCCGCGACGAAGCCGCCGCCGTCGAACCACACCAGCACCGGCGCGCCGCCGGCGGGCACGGCGGCCGGCGCCCACACGTTGAGCGTCAGGCAGTCCTCCGAGACGCCGGGGGCCAGCGAACCGCGTGAAGGCTCGTCGAGCTGCACCGGATCGAAGCCGAAGCGCGAGCCGTCGTGCACGCCGCTCCAGGGCGTGACCGGCTGCGGCGGACGCCAGCGCAACGGCCCGACCGGCGGCTGCGCGTACGGAATTCCGCGGAACACGCGCACGTCGGTGCCGGTACCGGAAATTTCGCCCGACGCGATGCGAACGGGGGGTGGCGCGATCGTCATAACGGCACTCCACTTCGCCCTTGACATCACGGACGCTGCACCCGACAATCGAGTAATCGTCAAACATTGTTTTCCAGAAAAAACATTCCCGGGGAAATTCAAGGAGAAACGGCATGGCCGACGCCGAGATGATCTTGCTGACCGTCTTTTTGCGCCACGACCAATCGAAGAATCTGGTGGAGCTCCAAGGCCGGTTGAACGCCGCCGACTGGTGGGAGCGCTTTCCGCCGGCGGGCGCCGAGATCGTCAGTTGGAACGTCGTGATGGGAATCGGTCAGATCGTCACGCTGCGCATGCCGCCGCATCTGCTCGCCGCGGTGAACGTCGAACTCGAACGTTGCGCCTGGGGTGCGTTTTCGACCGATTTCTACCCGACCTACGATTTCGTTCCGGTTCGCGAGCGGCTCAAGCGCGAATGGAACGAGAAGAAGGGCACGTCATGACCGCGACGCTCTACCAAAACCCGCGCCAAGCCTCCGGCCGCGATCCGTCGGCCTGGGAGAACGAGTTCGGTGACGTGATCGAGGCCGCGTTCGCCGCCGGCGTGCGCGACCTGGACGCGTTGGTCGAGGCGCTGGGCACATCGCGCGTTCGGCCGCGCGAAGGCGGCGAGTGGACCGCCGAGCGCCTGACCCGCACCCTCGCCGAGCTGGGAGCCTGAGCGTGGCGATCGCAAGCGAACGCATCGCCGGCGCGGCCGAACCGACGAGTGGCGAGATCCGCGACTACCTCAAGCTTGGTCTGCGCAATCGCTGGTGGCCGCTGATCGCCTCGTCGCTCGTCGGCGATGCGCCGGCCGGGCTGTTGCGCCTGGGCGAACGGCTCGTCGTCTGGCGCGACGGCGAGGGCGGCGTGCACGTGCAGGAAGACTACTGCCCCCACCGCGGCGTCCCGCTCTCGCGCGGCACGAACTGCGGCGACCGGCTGCGCTGCGCCTACCATCACGTCGAGGTCGGACCCGACGGCACCGTCCTGCGCGTGCCGGGCGAACCGGGCTGCAAACTCGAGGGCCAACGGGCCGTGCGCACCTATCCGGCGCTGGAATGCAAGGGCGCGATCTTCGCCTACTTCGGCGATGCGCTGCACCGCGAGCCGGTACCGTTCCAAGCGCCGCTGCAACTGCAGGACGGCGGACCCTACGACGCCTTTCTGTGCTATGCCGAATGGCCCACGTTCTGGCGCTACCTCTACGACAACAACATGGACCCGATGCACGGAACGTTCTTGCACGCGAAGTCGCACTCGATGTTCGCCGGGGCGACCGAGGCCGCGTTCCGCACCCGCGAAACACCGACCGGCTTCTTCGTGGAGAAAGAGGCGCAGCGCGACACCAACTTCGACTGGAGCGAGCTCGTCGACGACGGTTCGATCTACGCGCGGCTGGAGATTCCCTATCCGGCCAGCGGCGGGCCGGGCGGAAATTTCGGAATCATTTCGTACGCTACGCCGATGGACGAACGCACGACCGCGTGCTTTTTCTGGCGCACGCGCAAGGTCGAGGGCTGGCAGCGCGACGTGTGGCGTTTCCTCTACAAGAACCGCCTCGAGGCGCGGCACTGGGACGTCCTGCAGCAGGACCGGGCGATGCTCGGCGGTTGCGAACCCGGCCTCGAACGGCACGAACACCTCTACGGTCACGACATCGGCGTCGTGAGCCTGCGCCGCCATCTCAGCCGGGAAGCGCGCGCGCAGTTGACGGCGCAGAAGCGCGCGGGAGTCCAATGAGCCTACTCAAGCGAGTCCACTCCAAAGAAGTCACCGAACCGCCGCCGGGCACGTTTTCGCAGTGCCTGGTCGCCGGCGAGACCGTCTTCGTCTCGGGACAGCATGCGGGTACCGACGACGGCGGGATCGGCGGCGACGGCTCGATGCTCTCGCAAGCGATGATTGCCCTCGGCAAGATCAAAGCGCTGCTCGAGGCCGCCGGGGCGACGATGGCGGATGTGGCCAAGCTGACCGTCTACGTCACCGACATGTCAAAGCGGCCCGACATCAGCGAGGCGCGGCGCAAATTCTTCAGCGGCGATTTTCCGTGTTCCACGCTGGTCGAGATCAGCGCGCTCGCGCAGCCCGGTCTCTTGGTCGAGATCGAAGCGATCGCGATCCACCCGCGCTGACGGTTCGGGCGCTAGCCGGCCGGGACGATCGGCGCGCCGGCCGCGTCGATCAGCACGAACGCGATCTTGCACGGCCGCTCGCTGCGGTTGACCCAGGCGTGGTTCGTGCCTTGCTGCACCATGATGTCGCCGGCCTTCATGTGCACCTCGTCCTCGTCGAGCAGCATGTCGATCTCGCCTTCGAGGACGATCGCGTAGTCGACGCTGTCGGTCGCGTGCATGTGTGGATGGCGCGCCGGGCGGCGGCCGCCGGAGCTGCCGGTGATGCCCATCTCGGCGAGCACCGCGGCGTTGTCGCCGGCGTGGCTCGGATCTTCGGGCGGGAACTCGACGACGCGCAGTACCGTCGATCCGGGCGGCGGTGCCGTCGCGATCGTCACGGCGCCGCGGTCGGCGTTCGAGTAGGTCGCCGGCATCGTGCCGGTCGTCCACAGCAGCGTGGCCGTGATCCCGCTTTCCTTGCGCGTGCGCACGTTGGGCGCGGGTTCGTCGGAGAGGATGATCGCCTTGCCGTCGGCGTCGTGCGTGGTGACGATGCGCCGGATTGAAGAGCCGTTGTTCGACATAGGTGCCACCGCTACGCCGCGGCGGCGGAAGTCTCATGCAGTCGGCCTAGCCGGCCTTTTCGCGCTCCACGAACTGGCGCAGGGCTTGGCGCAGCGCCGGATCGACGCCCATGTAGGCGCGCGGATCCGGCCCCTCGTGCACGAGCCGCCGCGGTTGTTCGTCGTCGACGGTCCGCGGCGGCGGTGGCGAGCGCTGGATGTAGTAGCGTTCGTTCGGGTAGAGGATGTCGAAGCGCATCTGCGTGAGCGGCAGCATGTCTTGGGCGTATTCCAAGAGCCAGATGCGGTCGCCGCGATCGCGGAACATCAGGTAGCGCAGCGTGCCGAAGCGCAGTTCGCGCTCGTAGAGGCAGTGCAGTCCGAGCACCTCGCCGTTGAGATAGCGGTAGCCGTCGTGCGCCATCGTGCGGTCGCGGCGTTCCTCGTCGCTCACCGTGCCGGCGATCAGCCGTTCGTTGTAGTCCGTGCGCTCGAGCTCGATCGCCGCACATTGTTTGGCCAGTTCTTCGAGCCGCGGGTCGGCTTCGAGTTCGAGCCGGCCGCTTTCGGTCTTGTAGTGCTTGCGCACCTCGAGCTCGCGCACGATCAAAGCGGAGTCGATCTTGCCCACGTGGCGCGCCAGATCGCGGGCCGTCGTGCGCACCTTCAGCATCGCCTCGCGCTTGGCATTGGCTGCCTCGAGCGCTTGCTTATAGAATTTCTCGGCCGCGCCCATCGAGATGATGTTGTCGAAAAACAGCGTCGGCGGCCGGACGATGCCGCTGGCCGTGCGTTGCTTGGGCACGATGCGCGCGTATTTGGTGCGGGTGGTATGGGCGTGGCGGTCGAGCGCGGCCAGCACGGCGTCGGCGGCCCGTTTGTTGGCCTCGAGGTGGAGCTTCTGGAACTCGTATTCCTCGCGCATTTTGCGCAACGCGCCCGCGATGGCGGCATTGAGCAGCGTCTTGGCGACGGCATCGTACTGCTTGCGAACCTCGTTGTCCGCAGCAAAGTCGGGAACGACGTAGGGCGACTCGTCGCGCGAATTCAGGCTCACTCGTCCATCCTCATCGACGGAGCGGAGCGAAGGTTCCTTCCCGCTACTCGCTCGGAGGGGTCACTCCCTTCGGCGATTCGTATAGCCAATGGCCGATAGGTAAAGAGAGATGTCCGCCGACCACGACCGGAACGAGGCCGCGATCCTCATCGAAATCGCGGCCGAGATTCACCGCTTCGTCCAGGCTTTTCCGAACAACTACGCCTCCCGGGCGCTGGCGGGGCTCGTCAATCGCGCCGCCGCCGGCGAAACGGTCGACGACGACGAGCGCGAGCTCGTGTTGCTTACGCTGGTGCGCGAAGCCAAGGCGCAAGCCCGCCGGCGGCCCTTCGGCCGCGAGTGAGGGCGGCGCGCGGGGTTACTTCGGGGCGCGCCAGATCAGATCGGAGACCGGCACCGCGCGGTCGAGAATCCCGTATTTCAGCGCGGCATCGAGCACCGGCTGCATCAGCGCCGGGTCGAGGTCGGTGCCGTAGGTCGCGCGGTTCATCGTTGCGCCGACGCTCGGGTCGACGTGCATGATGCTCTCGATCATTGCCGCCGATTCGGTACGGTGGGTGTTGCCCCACTGCGATGCTTCGCGCATCGCCCGCACGAACCGCGCCGCGACGTCGGCATGCGTCGTGAGCCACGAATCGGTCGCGAGGTAGCCGATCACCATGTAGTGCGGTCCGACGCCGTCGAGCACGGTGCCGAGACTGCGGATGAGATCCTTTTGCGCGGTGACGAAGGGTTCGACCGGCATGCCGGCGTCGATCCGGTGCAGCTGCAGTGCGGTGCCCATCTGCGGGATCGGGATCTCGATGAAGTGCAGGGTCTTGGAATCGCCGCCGTGCTTATCCATCCAGGCCATCGCGCACAACTGCTGCAGATCGCGCAGTCCGTTGACGCCGATCGTCTTGCCGTCCAGATCGGCGGCCGTTTTGACCGTCGAGTCCTTCGCGACCGCGATTTGGTCGGTCAGGGTGCCGTCGCCTGCGATCGAGGCCGGGAAGAGAAACTTCAACTGGACGCCGCGGGTGCGGGCCACGGCGATCGTCGCGACGTTGGCAACCCCGATGTCGAGCGCGCCGCCGGTGACCGCGGCCGCGGTGACGGGGCCGCTGGCCAAGGCCGAGATCTGCGCGTCGATCCCGTATTTCTTGAAGATGCCGAGCTGCTGCGCGTAATACACGGCCGCCGAGTTGTCGCTCGAGAGCGTGCCGATGGTGAGCACGGTCAGAGCCGGCTGGGCCTGCAAGGCGGGCGGCGTGCTGAACGCGGCCACCATGGCAAGCGCGGCCGTGAGACGAACGCCTCGAAGAAGACGGGCGACGAACATGGAAATCCTCCGACTTTTGTCGGGCGGTTCGGTTCGGCCCGGTCAAGAAACTTCCTCGGAATTTCAGCATGGCGGGAAATAAATGGCAGAACTCGTGGCGGGCTTCGCTACCTCGCATACGCCGATCTTGGCGCTCGTGGCCGACGAATGGGAAGCGCGCGCCGTGAACGACCGCAAGAACCAGCAACTGTGGGATACGAGCGGCGTGCCGCGCACCTATCCGGAACTCGCCGCGCTGACCGGCGACCGCTACGCCGCATTGGCCGTTCCCGCGCTCTGGAACGAGCAGTACGACGCGGCGCAGCGCGATCTCGACCGTTTGGCCGCGGCGCTCGAAGCGGCCGCACCCGACGTGCTGATCATCGTGGGCGACGACGAGCAAGAGCTCTTCAGCCTGGCGAATTTTCCGGCCGTCTCGATTTTCTACGGCGACCGCGCGACGATGAAGAAGATGCCGCTCTCGCCCGACCCGGAATTCGCCTGGCGCAAGACGGTCTCGGTCGGTTACGGCATGGATGCGCAATATCAGCACGTTGCTGCACCCGGCTTCGCCCGCGAGCTGATCGACTGTTTGATGGACGTTGGGTTCGATATCGGCGCCGCCGCGTCGGTGCCCGATCCCGATGCGCAGGGCTTCGGTCACGCCTACGGTTTCGTGATCACCCGGCTCATGAGCGCGCGCCGCATCCCGATCGTGCCGGTGATGGTGAACTGCTACTATCCGCCCAACCAGCCCAAGCCCGCGCGCTGCTTCGCGCTCGGCCAAGCCTTGCGGCGCGCGATCGGCGCCGCATCGGGCGATCTGCGCGTGGCCATCCTGGCCTCGGGCGGGCTCAGCCACTTCGTCACCAACGAGCCGCTCGATCTGGCCGTGCTCGACGCCATGCGTTCCGACGATCGCGGTGCCCTCGCGAAGCTGCCGGCCGAACTGCTCAACTCCGGCTCGTCGGAGATCCGCAACTGGATCACGGTCGGCGGCGCGCTCGGCGAGCTGCGCAATGATTTCGCCGAATACTACCCCGTCTACCGCACGGCGGCGGGAACCGGCTGCGGCATGGCCTTCGCCGCATGGTCGTAGAGCCGGCGGAGCGCGCCGAGGTCGTCTGCGTCGGCAGCGCCGCGCTCGACCGGACGTTCGCGCTGATCGGACCGGCGCGCCCGGCCACGTCGAACCCGGCCCAGCTGCGAAGCGGCTTCGGCGGGGTGGCGCGCAACGTCGCGGAAAACCTCGCGCGGCTCGGCGTCGCCGTCGCGCTCGTCACCCAGGTGGGTGATGATGCCGGCGGCCGCGCGTTGCGCGACGATTGCGCCGCGCACGGGATCGACGTGCGGCACGTGCTCGTTTCCGGCGTCCATCCAACCCCGGAGTACGCCGCGATCATCGACCCGCAGCGCGAGCTCGTGATCGGCGCCTCGGCGAGCGAGGCGATCGACGCGCTGACGGCGGCCATGCTGGAGGCGGCATTGCGCGCTGATACCGCGCCGCGCTGGACGTTTGCCGACTGCAATCTGCCGGCGCCGATCCTCGCGGCGCTCCTCGGACGCCCGCGGCCGCCCGGCGCGCGCCTCGCGGTCGACGCCGTTTCCATCGCCAAGGCCCGGCGTTTGCCCGAGGATCTCCACGGCCTCGATCTGCTGTTCGTCAACGAGGACGAAGCGCGCGCGCTGCTGGGCGCCGGCGGCGCGGCTTGTGTCGAGGACGTCGCGCGCGGGCTGCGCGCACGCGGTGCCGGCGCGGTCGTGCTCACGCGCGGCGCGCGCGGCGCCGTCGTTACCGCAGAAACCGGCAGCGTCGAGGTGCCGGCGCCGCCGGCGTCGCCCGTCGACGTCACCGGCGCCGGCGACGCGCTGATCGCCGGTACGCTCTACGGATTGCTCGCCGGCGAGTCGCTGGCCGATGCGGTCCGGACCGGCACGCTCGTCGCGCTGCTGACCCTCGAGTCGCCGACGACGGTATCGCGCGCGCTCAGCCCCGCGGCCGTTGCCGCCCTGCGCCCCCGCCTCGCCGAGCGCGTCTGATGGCGCAGCTCGCCGCGCTGATCGAGATCGCGCCGCGCATCGCGGCCGCGCTCGCACGCGGCGGCGCCGTCGTCGCGCTCGAAACGACGATCGTCACCCACGGCATGCCGTTTCCGCAGAACCTCGAGACGGCGCTCGAAGTCGAAGCCCTCGTGCGCGCGGGCGGCGCCGAGCCGGCGACCATCGCGATCGTCGACGGGCGGATCCGGGTCGGCTTGGAGCCCGATGCCATCCGCACGCTGGCCGGGATGCGCGGGGTGCGCAAAGTCAGCCGGGCCGATCTGCCGTTCACGGTCGCCACCGGCGCCGCGGGCGCGACGACCGTCGCCGCGACGATGATCTGCGCCCATCTGGCCGGGATTTCCGTGTTCGCGACCGGCGGCATCGGCGGCGTGCACCGGGGGGCGGAGTCGACGATGGACGTGTCGGCCGATCTGGACGAGCTCGCACAGACGCCCGTGGCGGTGGTGTGCGCCGGCGCCAAGGCGCTGCTCGACCTGCCCAAAACGCTCGAAGTCCTGGAAACGCGCGGCGTGCCCGTGATCTGTTATCGCAGCGATGAATTCCCGGCGTTCTGGAGCCGCAGCAGCGGTTTGCGCGCGCCGTTGCGGCTCGATTCCGCGGGCGCGATCGCTCACGCGATTCGCGCGCAGCGCGCGCTCGGCTACTCGAGCGGAACGCTGATCGCGAACCCGGTCGGCGCGGCCGACGAGATTCCGGCGAGCGCGATCGCGGCGCACATCGAGGCCGCCGTCGTTGCCGCCGGCGCCGAGGGCATCTCGGGCAAAGAGGTCACGCCGTTTCTCCTCGACCGGCTCTTCACGCTCACCGGCGGCGCCAGCCTCACGACCAACATCGCGCTGATCAAGAACAACGCACGTCTTGCGGCCGCAATCGCGGCCGGCTTGGCCGCGCAACATTAAGTAGCAGGCGCACGCCTCGGGCGGGAGGCTTCGGCATGTTCCGACGAAAGCGGGACACCCAATGGAAGCGCCTGCCAATCATTCCGCGTGGTCTGCTCTCGAAGCGCATTACGATACGATCTGCGACACCCATCTGCGCGATCTCTTCGCGCGCGACGAGGGACGCGGGGAACGCCTCAACGCCGAAGCGGCCGGCGTGTTTCTGGATTATTCGAAGAACCGCATCACCGACGAAACGCTGCGCCTGCTGCTCGATTTGGCCGAAGCATCCGGCCTGCACCAGCGCATCGAGGCGATGTTTACCGGCGAGAAGATCAACGTCTCGGAGAACCGGGCGGTGTTACACGTCGCGCTGCGCATGCCGAAGGACGCCTCGATCGTCGTCGATGGGAAGAACGTCGTTCCCGAAGTGCACGAGACGCTCGATAAGATGAGCCTGTTCGCCGACCGGATTCGCAGCGGCGAGTGGAAGGGCCACACCGGGAAGCGCATCCGCAACGTAATCAACATCGGCATCGGCGGCTCGGATCTCGGCCCCGTGATGGCCTACGAGGCGCTGCGGCACTATAGCGACCGGAACATGACCTTTCGCTTCGTCTCCAACGTCGACGCTACCGACTTCGCCGAAGCCGTGATCGATCTCGACGCGGCCGAGACGCTGTTCGTGATCTCATCGAAAACGTTCACCACGCTCGAGACGATGACCAACGCGCACACCGCGCGCTCGTGGCTGCTGGGTCAGCTGAAAAGCGATGAGACGGCGATCGCCAAGCACTTCGTCGCGGTGTCGACCAACGATGCCGAAGTCTCGAAGTTCGGCATCGATACCGCGAACATGTTCGGCTTCTGGGATTGGGTCGGCGGCCGCTATTCGATGGATTCGGCGATCGGGCTCTCCACGATGCTCGCGATCGGCCCCCGCGGTTTCGAGGAGATGCTGCTCGGTTTCCACGAGATGGACGATCATTTCCGCACCACGCCCTTCGCCCACAACCTGCCGGTGCTGATGGGCCTGATCTCGATCTGGTACAACGATTTCTTCGATGCGCAGACGGTCGCAGTGCTGCCTTACGAGCAATACCTCAAGCGGTTTCCAGCCTATCTGCAGCAGCTCACGATGGAGAGCAACGGCAAGCACGTGCAAGTCAACGGGAACCCGGTCACGCACGACACGGGCCCGATGTACTGGGGTGAGCCGGGAACCAACGGCCAGCATTCGTTCTACCAGCTGATCCACCAGGGCACGCGGCTGATACCGTGCGATTTCATCGCGTTCATGCGGACGCTCAACCCGCTGGGCTCCCACCACGACATCCTCATCGCGAACGTCTTTGCCCAAGGGGAAGCGCTTGCGTTCGGCAAGACGGCCGAACAAGTCAAAGCCGAGGGGACGCCGGACTGGCTCGTTCCGCACCGCGTGTTCGCCGGCAACCGGCCCTCGAACACGTTGCTGCTGGAAGAGCTGACGCCGGCGGCGCTCGGCAAGCTGGTCGCGCTCTACGAACACAGCGTGTTCGTGCAGGGCGTGATCTGGAACATCGATTCGTTCGACCAATGGGGTGTCGAACTGGGCAAAGTGCTCGCGCAGCGCATCATCCCCGAACTCGACGGTGTGCAGGGCGAAATGGGTGCGCCGCTCGCGCACGACAGCTCCACCAACGCGCTCATTCGCCGCTACCGCACGCAGAAGGAGAACTAATGCAACTCGGGATGATCGGGCTCGGCCGCATGGGCGCCAACATGGTGCGGCGCCTGATGCGCGGCGGACACACCTGCGTCGTCTACGATCGCAGCGCCGATGCCGTTGCGGGCTTAGGGAAAGAGGGCGCGACCGGGGCTAGCGCGCTCAAAGATTTCGTCGCCAAGCTCGATAAGCCGCGCTCGATCTGGCTGATGGTGCCGGCGGCCGTGACCGATGCCAGCATCGAGGATCTGATGCCGTTGCTCGAACCCGGCGACTGCATCATCGACGGCGGCAACTCGTACTACATCGACGACATTCGCCGCGCCGGCGAACTGAAAGCCAAGAACATCGACTACGTCGACGTCGGCACGTCGGGCGGCGTGTGGGGACTCGAGCGCGGGTACTGCATGATGATCGGCGGCCCCGAAGCGACGGTCGAGCGGCTCGATCCGATCTTCAACACGCTCGCGCCCGGCATGGGCGATGTGGGACGCACGCCGGGCCGGCCCGAGAACAAGGGTACGGCCGAACGCGGCTACCTGCATTGCGGGCCCAACGGTGCCGGCCACTTCGTCAAGATGGTTCACAACGGCATCGAATACGGCATGATGGCGGCCTACGCCGAGGGTTTGGGCGTGTTGAAGTCCGCCAACATCGGCAAGCAGGCCCACGCGCAAGATGCGGAGACGACGCCGCTGCGCGATCCCGAACACTATCAGTACGACCTCGATCTGGGCGAGATCACCGAAGTGTGGCGCCGCGGCAGCGTCGATCGCGTCGTGGCTGCTCGATCTCACCGCACAGGCGTTCGTCACCGACGAGAAGCTCTCGAAATTCGCGGGCCACGTGTCGGATTCGGGTGAAGGCCGCTGGACGATCAAGGCCGCGATCGACGAAGCCGTGCCGACGCCGGTGCTGACCACCGCGCTCTACGCGCGCTTCAGCTCGCGCGGCGAAGCTGATTTCCAGAACAAGGTGCTCTCAGCCATGCGCTTCGGCTTCGGCGGCCACTTGGAAGCAACGCCCGAAGGCAAGACGTAGTGCGCGCTCCGGCGCGCCTGGGCGCCGCGATCGTCGCCGTACTCTTGCTTGCGGCCGCAGCGCCGCACGCGAGCACGGCGGCCGATCCCTACGAGATCGACGCGGTCCTGCCGGTTACCGGCGGCGCGGCGTTTCTCGGCAACCAAGAAGTCTCGGCGATCAAGCTGTTCGAGGATACGGTCAACAAGGCCGGCGGCATCCGGGGGCGCACGATCCACGTCACGATCGCCGACGATCAAACCAACCCCCAAGTGGCCGTGCAGCTGATGACGCAGGCGCTCGACCGGCATCCGGCCATCGTGCTCGACGGCGGCCCCGCGACGACGTGCCGCGCGACGGCGGCCCTCATCGCTAACGGCCCGCTGCAGTACTGCTTTACGCCGTCGATTCATCCGGCGCCCGGCAGCTATCAGTTCTCCGCCATGTACTCCTCCGACGACATCCTCGGCGTCTCGATGCGGTATCTGCGGGAACGCGGTCTCAAGCGAATCGCCGTGCTCAACGGTACCGACGCTTCGGGTCAGGACGCCGATCAAATCTTGCAAGCGCTGATCAAGACGCCGGAGTACCAGAATGCGGGCGTGACGTTCGTCGCCTACGAGCACTACAACCTCAACGACCTGAGCGTGGTCGCGCAGCTCACGCGCATCAAAGCGGCCGGCGCGCAAGCGTTCATCGCCTTCACCACCGGCACGGCGATCGCGACGGTGCTGCACGGCATGCAGGATCTCGGGCTCGACATCCCGTGCGTGACCTCGCCCGGCAACATGTCGTACGCGCAGATGGAATCCTACAAGGCGTTCATGCCCAAGGAGCTGCTGTTCGCCGGCCCGCCCGCGCTCGTACCCGAGCAGCTGACCGATCCGCGGCGTCAAGAAAGCCGTGGCGAGCTTCACGGCAACGTTCAAAGCGGCCGGCAGCGGACGGCCGGACCTGCTGGCCGCGGTGGCGTGGGATCCGATGGGGATCCTCGCCGCCGCGCTGACCAAACGCGGCCTCGACGCCACGCCCGCCCAGTTGCGGGAAGAGATCGCCGGCACGCGCGACTGGGCCGGAGCGCTCGGCCGCTACAACTTCGTCGCCGTGCCGCAGCGCGGCGTATCGCAAAATTGGGTTATCATGGAGCGGTGGGATCCGGATAAGGACGCCTGGGTCGCCATCAGCAAACCAGGTGGGAGTATCGGCAAATGACCAACAGCTTTCGCGGCGTGCATCATCTGGCGCTCAACACCGACGACATGAAGCTGACGATCGACTTTTACGCCGGCGTTTTGGGCATGCCGCTGATCCACGCGATGCGCGTGCCGGCGGGCCTGGGAACCGGTGCCGACAACCGCGGCAACCCGCCGTTCGAGAACTTGCGGCACTACTTTTTCGATATGGGCGGCGACAGCACGGTGGCGTTCTTCGAGATCCCCAAGGGTGCGATGCCGCACGGCGACCGCAACGCGGTCGCGACGATGCAGCACGTCGCCTTCGCCACGAGCCCGGAGGGCGCGGCGGACTTGCTCGACCGCCTGCAGCGCCACGGTGTGGAGAACTCGGGCCCGATCGAAACGCTGCCCGGGTTGATGTCGGTGTACTTCTTCGATCCCAACGGCATTCGCCTGGAATTCGCCTGGCGGCCGGTCGACGTCGCGCACGACATTCACGTGATCGACAGCGTGCCGCAAACGCAAGCCGAGGCGCTGGCCGAGCTGCGGACGCTCGAGGACGATCCGGCCTGGCTCGAGCGCGCGACGAGCTATTGGCGGCAGGAGGCGCTCAGCCGCCGCTGATTCCGGCGAGGAAACTCATTGCCGTCGACCTAAGGCAAGGACGCAACACATCGCCGCAATGAGATAGGGCCTCGAATGAAGCGTTACCGGATGATCTTGATGGCGCTTGCACTGGTGCTCGCCGCTTCGCCGCTGACCGCCCAGCAGACCAAGCAAAAGATCACCGTCGCGTTCCCGACCGTCGATCCGACGGCCGAGGTTTTGTACGCTTACGATCTAGGCTTGTTCGACAAGGCCGGGCTCGACGTCACGCTGCAGCCGCTGTCCAACGGCGGAGCGATCGCGGCCGGCGTCGCGGGCGGCGCGATCGACATCGGTGTCGGCAACGTGATGGCGACCGAGACCGCGCACAAGAAGGGCGTGCCGCTGACGATCATCGCGCCGGGCGCCTATAACCTCAACAGCGCGCCCTCGAACGTCTTGATCGTGGCCAAGAATTCGCCGCTGAAGACAGCCAAAGACCTCAACGGCAAGACGATCGCGACCAACCCGTTGCGCGGAATCGGTGAGGTGCTGACGTCGGACTGGATGGACAAGAACGGCGGCGACTCGACGACGGTCAAATACATCGAGGTGCCGTTTCCGGATGCCGAAGGGGTGGTCGTCCAAGGGCGCGCTGATGCATCGCTGAGCGTCGAGCCGTTCATCACGCAGTCGAAGGCCGACACGCGGGTCTTTTCCAACCCCTTCGCCGTGCTCGGTGACGGCTACCTGATCACCGGCTATTTCGCGGCCGCACCGTGGGCGCAGGCGCATCCCGACATCGTCGCAAAATTCGCGTCCGTCATTCACGACACCGCCGTGTGGGCGAACGCCAACCCGGCGAAGTCGGCCGAGATTCTGGCCAAATACGCGCACCTCGATCCGGCGGTCGTCAAGCAGACGGTTCGGGCGCTCTACGCGACGACGCTGACGCCGGCGCAACTGCAGCCCACGATCGACGCGGCGGCGCATTACAAGATCTTCGACGGCGCCTTCCCCGCCCAAGAGATCATCTTCGCACCGAAGTAGCGGTTCGGCCGTGGGTCCCGATCTCGTCATCGTCAACGGCACGGTGCTGACCGTCGATGCGGCCGATCGGCAAGTCGAAGCCGTAGCCGTGACCGCCGGTCGCATTTCCGCGCTCGGTACGACGAGTGAAATTTCGGCGCTGCGGACGAGCGCGACATCGGTCATCGATCTTGAAGGGCGCACGCTCATCCCGGGCCTGACCGATTCACACGTCCACTTGGCCGACTCCGCTCTGCCGGAGATGCATTCGGTGGAGCTGCGCGATACGGTCGGCGACACCGATTCGATCGCCAAGATTCTCGATCGCCTGCGCGCAGCGGCGTCGAGCGTCCCCGCCGGCCGCTGGATACTCGCGATGGGCAGCCCGCTGCAGGACGGCAGGCTGGCGGAGCGGCGCTTGCCGCGGCGCGAAGAGCTCGACGCGGCCGCACCCCAACATCCGGTCATGATGACGTTCGGGGCGCACATCACGGTCGCGAACACTTCCGCCCTCACGCTCGCCGGTATTACGGCGAGCACGCCGTCGCCGGACGGCGGCCGCATCGAGATCGATCCGGCGACCGGTGCGCTCACCGGCCTGTTGCTGGAAGCGGCGCAGCGGCCGGTCGGGCACCTCGCGGGCGCCAAGATTCCGATGGGCCACAATCCCGACACGCCGCTCGAGGACGTGAAAGCCGCCATCTGTTGGGGCGCCCAGCGTGCCGTGGCCCGCGGCGTTACCAGCATCCACGAAATCGTGACCACGGCCGTTTCGATACGCGCCTATCAGGAACTCGCGCTGGCGGGTGCGCTGCCGCTGCGCGTCAGCCTCTTGATCCGCGTCATCAACGGATACATCCACGGCAGCCCGCTGACCGATCTCGGACTCGTCACGGGCTTCGGCGATGATTGGCTGCGGATCGGCGGCGTGAAGATCTCGATCGACGGCGGAGCGACCGGGAAAGCCGCGCTCTTTTACGAGCCCTATCCCGGCACGTGCGCCTGCAACTGCGGCATCCTGCGGGTACCTGCGGATCAGCTCGACGAGCTCGTCGACCGCTATCACCGCGCGGGTCACCGGGTGTGCATTCATGCCATGGGCGATCGCGCGATGGACATGGCGCTCGACGCGATCGAAAAGGCGATCGAGAAAACGCCGCGCGCCGATCACCGGCATCGTGTCGAGCATCTCGGCAACTGGCTCATTTCCGACGAACGGTTGGCCAGAATCGTTCGGAACACCATCCTGCCCGTCCCGAATATGTCGTTCATGCACTTCTTGTTGCGCTCGTTCGAAAGCGTTCTGGGACCGGAGCGTCTCGAGCACGCCTTTCCGCTGAAGACGCTGTTCGGCGCCGGCATTCCGGTCACAACAGGCTCCGACGGGTCGTCCTATTGGCGCATCGATCCCTTGCGCGACCTCGGCACGGCCGTCTCACGGCAAACGCGGGACGGCACGATCAGCGGGCTCGACGAAGCGCTCACCCCCGCCCAGGCGCTGCGCATGTCGACGCGCAACGCCGCCTACAACGGATTCGACGAGCAGCGGAAGGGCTCGATCGAGGTCGGCAAATTGGCCGACCTGGCCGTTCTCGCAGCCAATCCGTACCTGGTTGCGCCCGCGGAGATCGGCAGTATCGACGTCGACGCCACCATCATCGACGGGCGCGTCGTCTACCAGCGCCGCGGGGCCGAGGTCGCCGTATGAGACGCATCGTTTTTAGCCTGGCGCTCGCGGTGCTCGTGTGCATGCCGTGCGCGCATGCGAGCGCCCAGACGGCGACGACGATCACGGTGGGCACGGGTCACGCCGAGGCGGCCGCCTCGGTCTATTACGCCCTGGAGAACGGATTCTTCAAACGGGCGGGCCTGGACGTCAGCGTCGTCGTATTGCGCAACGGCGAAGCTGCGACGGCGGGGCTCAGCTCGGGCACATTGCAGTTCGCGCACACTAACGTGCTGACGGTCGCGCTGGCCAAAGAACACGGTCTGGCATTGCCGATCGTCGCTCCGGGCGCCATGTACGATACCAACAAGCCGACGACCGTGCTGGTCGTCGCTCCCGGCAGCACGATTCGTTCGCCCAAGGACTTCGAGGGCAAGGTGATCGGTGGCGTGTCGCTCGGCGGCATCTCGCAGCTCGGCACGCTCGAATGGCTGCAGCGCAATAACGTCGACGTCAGCACGATAAAATTCGTGGAGATCCCGGGCTCCGGAATGGTCGCTGCATTGCAGCAAGGGCGCATAGCGGCCGCCGTGCTGACCGACCCGTATTTGAGCGCCGGGCGCGCCCAGGTGCGCGTCTTCGCCAAGGTGATGGATGCGGTCTCGCCCCACTACATCGAGACGGTTTGGATTTCAAATGCGGATTGGGCGGCGACCCATCCGGCGATCGTACGAAGCTTCGCCGCAGCGATCGTTGCCGGTGGGCAATGGGCAAGCACGCATCCCGAACAAGCCGTGGCAATCCTGGCCAAGGACTTGCAAGTCGACTCGCTCCAGCCCCACGAAACGTATGCGGCTGCGCTCGATGCCACGCTGTTGCAGCCGATCTTGGACGCCGCGGTCAAGAATCACATGCTCGACCATCACCTCGTCGCCGACGAGCTGTTCTTCCAGCGCTAACGTTGGTGGCGATCAGCGCGCTGAGGATCGCGCCGGGCGCTTTTGCCGGCCGCTGGGAGCAGAGAGCGTCTTTTTCTCCGCAGTGCGCAATAGCACGTCGCAGAGCGCATCTGCGAGTGATTCCACGTCGGCGTTTTCTCCCCACCGGTGATTGATGACGAAGCCGTCCTGAGCCATCATGAGCAGATGGGCCAGCCGATGGTTTGTCAGCCAATGCTCGGACTTGGCAGGCAAAATCTCACGCAGCATCTCCGTGATCTGCGCTTCGCTCCAAGCGAGGAGATCGTTCGGCTTTCCCCCGGTGTTTTCGCTCGAAGCGAGCGCTTCCATGAGGCTATTTGCGAGGCGCGGATTTGACGCCGGAAGGTCTTGCCACAGACCCACGATGAGGCGCCGAAGCTGCGTGCGCGCGGTCGGCTCCGCACGCACGCTCGCAGCAAGTGCGAGCAGATAGCGTAGAAACCAGGGCCGGTAGACTTCGTAGAGCAGGTGGAGTTTCGAGGGGAAATAGGAGTAGATGTTGGCGACGCCGAGCCCGGCGTCCTCAGCGATATGGCTGAGCGTCGTCGCGGAATATCCATGACGGCTGAACAGGCGACTCGCGGAACTAACGATCGCGTCGCGAACGGCCTTTTTCTTGACCTGAACCATAGCGGTATAGAGCTTCCTTGAACGGAGATGATCGCCTGGTGGGCAATGCCCGCGGGGCTACGGCCGTGGCGCCGGGTCCGAAGCTTCCGCGGGCAGCATCAACGCCTCGTAGACGCGCTCGTTGGTGATCGGCAGTTGCTGCAGCCGTGCGCCGGTCGCGTTCGCGACGGCGTCGGCGATTGCGGGTCCCACCGCGACGTTGATGAGCTCGCCGATCATCTTCGCGCCGTACGGGCCGTCACCAACCGGCGCGCGCACGAGCACGGTGCGCAGCGGCGGAATATCGCGCATCGACGGAAGCTTGTATTCCGCTAGGCTCAGCGTCGTGATGCGACCGCTCTCATCGGTGAGGAGTTCCTCGCTCAGGGCGCCGCCCAGGCCGAAGACGAAGCCGCCGTCGATCTGGCCCTGATGCGCTATCGGATTGATGATCGTGCCCACGTCGAGGACGGCGAGCGCGTCGCGAACGCGCAGTGCGCCCGTCGCACGGTCGACGTCCACGTCGATCAGACAGGCCGCGAACGACACGTCGGTGCCGTTGTCTCCCTTGGGATCGGTATAGTCGCCCGTGACCTCGTAGGGGCCGGCGGCGCACAGGAGCCGCGCGCTTTCGGCAAAATCAGCGCCGCCGGTTTGCGACGACAGCCGCGCGAAGCTTCTGCGCCGCATCGAGCACCGCACGTCCGACGATATGGGTCACGCGGCTGTGGGCCACGCCCGGATCGTCGAGCGCTTCGCTCGTGGTACCGCGCCGAACGTGGACCTGATCTTCGGGCACATCGAGTGCAACGGCGACGACGCGCCGGACAACCGTCATGATGCCGCCGCCTTGGTCGGCGACACCCACGATGGCCTCGATCCGGCCGTCGGCCCCGAGACGCAACCGCGCGTTCGTTTTGCCGCCGCCGGTGTGCCCGGTCACGAACGCCATGCCGTAGCTGCTGCGCGCGTGCGCCGGTAACCGTTCGATTTCCGCCGCGACGGTGTCCAGCACCGCGCCGGCGAGCGCGCTGCCGTGCATCGTCTCTCCGCTGAGCAGCCGTTCGCCGTCGCCGGCAAGGTGCCGGCGGCGAAAGGCGACCGGATCTTCGCCGAGCGCGTGCGCGATCGTGGCCATGTGCCCTTCCCACGCGAAAAACGTCTCGACATAGGATGGGCCGCGCATGTTGCCGGCCGGCACGGTGTTCGTGTAGACGCCGGTCACCTCGACGCGCGCGTTCGGTATGCGGTACGGCACCGCGGCATAGCCGATATCTCCCGGTAACAAGATCGGCGTCGGGATGCCGGCGATGTACGCCCCGCCTTCATAGAGCACGTGCGAGGTATGCGCGATCAGATTGCCCACCCGGTCCACCGCGCTGCTCAGCGTGACGAACGAACGATGGCGCGCTGTCGCGGTGCGCAGCGAATCCGCGTATGTCTGTACGTAACGGACCGGGCGTCCGGTCGCGCGCGCCAGAAAGTAGCACGGAAACTCATCCGGAGTGAGGCCCTTACCGCCGAAGTCGCCGCCGACGGCCGTGCACTCCACCACGATGCGTTCTTCGGGCACGCCCGCAACGCGAGCCAGCATGGTGCGGAAACGGAACGGCACTTTGTTTGTCGTCCAGACGTGGACGAGGCCGTCGCCGTCGATCCACACGAGGGTGGCGTGCGGTTCGATAAAGCCGGCGTGCTGGCGCGGTGTCTCGAACGTCTGGGTGAATACGCGCTGCGCGTTCGCAGAAGTGGGATGCGAGGTCCGCATCGCCGTGGCTGCGCACGAGGTAAGCATGGACGTTGGGGTGCGCGTGCACGGGTGACGGACGCCCGCGATATGCGCCGTAGTGGTAGCCGGCCCAGCCGGGGTGGAGCACCGGGGCATCCGGCTCGCAGGCGCGCCGCGGATCGAGCAGCGGTTCGCGCTCCTCGTATGCAATAGCGATCGCGCGCGCGGCGGCCTCGGCAGCTTCACGGGTTTCCGCGGCGACCGCCGCAACGCGTTCCCCGGCAAACCGCACCACCTCCGAGGCAAGCACGGGCCAATCCTCGATCTGACGGCCGAAGCGGACGTGGGCGATATCCCCGGCGGTGAGGATCGCTCGTACGCCCGGCATCGCGCTTGCCTCGCGCGTGTCGATCGACCGGATGGCGGCCGAGGCATATGGGCTCACCGCATAGGCTGCCCACAGCGTGCCCGGCCGCTGGATGTCGGCCGTGTAGCGTTCGCGACCGCTGACCTTCGCAACACCGTCGACGCGAAACTCCGCATCCGCGAACGGTAGTGCGATTGGTCGCGCGATCGCCATACGCGTTCCCGCCGGTCGTCAGTTCTTGGCGAAGACGGGCGCCCACGACTTGGTCGCCGGCATCCAGCGGACCATCTGCACGTCGTCCCTGGCCAAGCCGCGTTGGATCGCGCCGGGCTTGCTGAAGTTGTAGATCCCGCTGATTCCAGGCCAGCGACGCTGGCTTTCGATGAAGTCGCGCACCTGATCGGCCGACGCGCTCGTGCCGAGTTTGCGGTATGCGTCGACGAGCAGCAATGCGGGGTCCCATGCGAGTGCCGTGAAGTTGTCGTTGACGATGTGTGCGGCGTTTATCGCATTCGTGTACGCGAGGATCGGCTTGTAGGTCGGATCCGACGGCTTACCCGGGCCGACCAGGAACTGGCTGCCGGCGAAGAGGAGCTCTTTCGGCATAATGGCGCTCAGTTGGGTCAGCAGCGGGACGGAGATGTTCCCGCTGCCGGAAGTAACTGGAATGTCGAGTCCCGCGTCGATCAGTGCACGAAAGACCGTGCCGAGCTGCACGCCGGTGGTGGAGACCATCAACGCGTCCGGGTGAGACGCCTTGATGTGTGCCATCTGCGCCGCGACGCTCGGATCGCCGGTGGTGAAGTGCTGTGAGTCGACGAGCTGAAGCGATGCGTTCGCCGGGTCTTTTATATTTTCGGCAATCTCGGCGTCGCCGTCCTGACCGGTCGCGTCGTTCGTCGAAATCGTCGCGATACGGGTCAGTTTACGGCTCCGCAGATAGCGCTAGCAAAGCGCTATACTGTTCGTGCGTCGAGAAGCCGCCGGAGAAGATATAGCTCCCCGCGGCCGGATGGATCGCGGGTGAGAGGCAGTACTGCGTCGGACCGTTTTTCATGAGCGGTTCCATCGCGGCGCACAAGCCGGCGACGGTCGAGCCGATAATGGCCGATGGCTTCTCGGCAAGAATTTGCTGCGTCACTTGGACGGCGACTTGCGGGCTGCTCTGATCGTCGCGGATGTCGAAGTGCACCGGGCGGCCGTTTATTCCGCCCTCGGCGTTCACTTTAGCTTCGACGAGTCGCAGCGTCGAAACGATCGTAGTGCCGAGAAATGCGATCGGGCCCGTGAGCGGCAGCACGCCGGGGATGACGAACGGCGCCGGTGCGTCCGCCGCGAGCGCCGGCATTCCCACCACGGCCAGGCCGGCAAGGACGAGTGCGGCGAGCACGTTTAAGCGGGGCGGGACTGCTTTCAAGGTGGTTCCCTCGAGCGGGCAATGAGATGCATGAGAACCCCGAGATCGGGCTCAAAACTAAACGGCGTTCTCTTTTCAAGACGTTAGCGGGGCTCGGCGGTAAAGTCAAGCGACAAGCGCCCGAGACGCTTGGCCAAATGTCGTACGCGTGCCGCCGCGCTCCCCTTGACAGGGTCGACTGAAAAGTAAATGATACTCGCTATACATGCGTGACGAACCTGAGACGCACGCGTCGGCCGCCGCGCCCCTGACGATCGCGGAAAACCTCTGCCCGGTCGTCAACAACTCGTGGGTGAACGCTGAGTATAAATACCTCGAGGTCAGTGCACCGTCGGTTGCGTGTGCGGCCGTGCCCGGACAGTTTTTTCACCTCCGTTGTCCGGCCGTGGGGCTCGATCAGCCCTTTCTGCGCCGGCCGATGAGCGTGTACCGCATCGATCCAGCGGGCGGGCGCATCGCGTTTCTGTACAAGGTCCAGGGCGTAGGTACGCGCGGGCTCGCCTCGCTCGAACCCGGTGACGTGCTCGATGCTTTTGGCCCGGTAGGCAATGTTTTTGCCCTCCCCGAGCGAGGCGGGCATCTGTTGATTGCGGGCCGTGGTGTCGGTTTAGCGACCTTGGCGCCGCTTGCCGCCCGCGCGCTCGAGTGCGAGGTGCGGGTGAGCGCAATCTTGAGCGCGCGCAACGCCGAGTTATTGATGTCCGAAGAGTTGCTGCTATCTGCCGGCGCAACCGTCTTCACCGTTACCGATGAGGAGACGACGAGCGACGTCGAAGCGGTCGACGCTCTCGTGCGCGACATCCACGCGCACACGCCGATCGGAGCGTTCGCGACGTGCGGGTCAAACCGGCTCTTTCTGCTACTGCAGCGGCTTGGCCGTGAGCTGGAAATACCGGGCGAAGTCGCACTCGAGCAGCACATGGGCTGCGCGCTCGGAATGTGTTATGCGTGCGTGAAGCCGTTCCGCAAAACACAAGATTCGAACGTGCTCACCTACCGGCGCGTGTGCTGGGAGGGCCCGGTGTTCGATCTTCAGGAGGCGATAGGGTGGTAGACCTCAGCGTGACGATCGGCGGTTTGCGCCTGGCGAACCCGGTGATGCCTGCATCGGGCACGTTCGGCGAGGGCATGGCCCAGGCCATCGATCTCAACCGTCTGGGTGCGATCGTAACAAAAACGATAACTCGGGACGTGCGGGAAGGTAATCCGCCTCCACGCGTGGCGGAATTCCGCGATGCGACGCTCTTCTCGATCGGCATTCCCAGCAAGGGCGTGCGTTATTACATCGACCAATTAGTACCGTTCTACCGCCTTTATGCGGCGCCGCTCATCGCGAGCATCTCGGCCGATAGTGTGGAAGAGTTCGGCGAACTCGCGGCGGAGATCACCGTGCCGGGCGTAGCGGCCATCGAGGCGAATGTTTCTTGTCCCAACCTCAAGCAAGACGGGCTATCATTCGGAATGGACGCACGCGCGACGGCCGATGTCGTTCGCAGTATGAAGCGCGCGACGTCACTGCCCGTGTGGCTCAAAGTCACGCCGAATGTCGGCAACGTCGCCGAAGTTGCGCGCGCCGCCGAAGCCGCCGGTGCCGACGCGCTGGTCGTTGCAAACGCGCTGCTTGCAATGGCGATTGACGTCGAGACGATGCGGCCGAAGGTCGCCAACGTCATGGGCGGCATTACCGGACCGGCGACCAAGCCCATCATCTTGCGTATGGCCTACCAGTGCGCGCGAGCCGTTTCAATTCCGATCGTTGGGTGCGGCGGCATCAGTACGGCGATCGATGCCTTGGAGTACATACTGGCCGGCGCGACCGCCGTGCAAGTCGGGACGGCGAGCTTCGTGAGTGCGACCGCGATGATCAGCGTGATAGATGACCTGCGGGCATATTGCGAACGGCACGGGGTGAGCGAGATCCGCTCGCTTGTCGGCGCGCTGCGTTCGGAGATCCCGGACGTATTGCAGTTGCAGTCGGCAACGCTCTAACCTGGGTGCCGACCTTGCAAAATTGAATATGATTCGGTTATGCTGTAGGTGACGGCGTCGTCGCCCCTTCACCAAAGCAGAGCGAGACCTATGAGACCCGAGACCATCCTCCACGGCAAGAACCGCCCTTACACGGGGGCGGAGTACACGCAGACGCTGCGCGACGGTCGCGAGGTCTATATTGACGGCGAGCGGGTCGGCGACGTCACCACCCATCCTGCGTTCGCGAACGCGGTACGCTCGATCGGGCGCTTGTACGATGCGCTACACGATCCGGCTACCAAAGATGTGCTGACGTGCCCGACCGACACGGGCTCCGGCGGATACACGTTCAAGTATTTCCGCGCATCGCGGTCGCGTGAGGATCTGGTCGCGGCGCAGCGGGCGATTACAGCGTGGTCGCGGATGAGCTTCGGCTGGATGGGCCGTACGCCGGATTACAAAGCCGGCTGGACGAACACCCTCGGCCCGAACGCCGGCTATTACGGGAAATTCGCGGACAACGCGCGGGCGTGGTATAAGCTGACGCAAGAAACGGTTCCGTTCATGAACCACGCGATCGTCAATCCGCCGATCGACCGTCACAAGCCGGCCGAGGAAGTGAAGGACGTCTTCATCTCCGTCGATGAGGAAGTCGACGGCGGGATCATCGTTTCCGGCGCCAAGGTGGTGGCGACATCGGCGGCCATCACGCATTACAATTTCATCGGACAGAGCTCGAAGACGGCGACCGAGGATCTCGACATGTCGCTGATGTTCATCGCGCCGGCGAACGCCCGCGGTCTGAAGCTGTTCTGCCGGACGTCGTACGAGCGGGCCGCTGCGCTCTACGGCTCGCCGTTCGACTATCCACTCTCCTCGCAATTCGATGAGAACGATGCGATCATCGTCCTCGACCGGGTATTCATCCCATGGCAAGACGTCATGATCTATCGCGATCCGCAGCGAGTACTGAGCTGGTATCCGCACTCCGGATGTCAGAGCGGCTTCCTGTTCCAGGGCTGCACGCGTTTCGCCGTCAAGCTCGACTTCATCGTCGGCTTGCTCTCGAAGGCGCTGCGTTGCACGGGCGGCGATGAAGTTCGAGGCAATCAAGTCCTGCTCGGTGAGGCGGTTGCGTGGCGCAACCTGTTCTGGTCGCTCTCCGACGCGATGGCAAACAAGCCGCTGGCCTGGGAAGGTGGCGCGGTGCTGCCCGACGTCATGGCCGCGACGGCGTATCGGGTCTTCGCGCCGGACGCCTATCCGCGGATCAAAGACCTCGTTCAGCGGGCCGTGAGCTCGGCCTTGATCTATTTGCCGTCGTCGGTACGCGATCTCGCGAACCCCGATATCGCTCCGTATCTCGAGCGTTACGTGCGCGGCTCGCACGGTATCGGCTACAAGGAGCGCATCAAGATACTCAAGCTGCTTTGGGATGCGATCGGAACCGAGTTTGGCGGACGCCACGAGCTCTACGAACGCAACTACGCCGGCGGCTCCGACGACACGCGGGCGCAAACGCTGGGGCGGGCCCGCAACAACGGCGACCTTGCCGAGATGGAAGCGCTCGTGGACACATGCCTCGATCAGTACGACGAGAACGGCTGGACGGGCGCTGCTGCGCCGCAGGTGGTTCATGCCGGATGAAGTGGGGGCGATGAACGCGTTCCTCGGCGAGCTGTCGTTGCGTCTCCGTCGTTACCAGCAAGCTACCAGCTGCTTCTAATCCGATACTATGCACTCGGCCACGCCCCGCGTGCGTTCAAGGGCTAGGTCGCTCGTCTTTTGGATTAGGAGCAATACGATGAAGATTTCTGCGAGCCGCGTTCGCGCTGTTGCGGCTGCCGTTGCTTTCGCACTGGTGTTTCCGGCTGCGGCGATAGCACAACAACCGCGCATCGAGGTGTCGGCAACATCTTCCGATACCGAATCGAGCTATAATGCCGCTTACACCACCGCGTCGGACAATGCGGTGTTCGGCATTACAACCCAATGCCAGAGCAAGGGTTTGGGCCTGTCCGATAACTCCGTCGACGTCGATTCTTCATCGGAGTTCAGCATGGGACACGACCACTACGTGACGGTCACGGTTACGGCAAACGGGTATTGCTCGGCGACGTGACTCACGCCGCCGCTTTCTCGACACCGCGTTCGCGCAGCGTCGAGAGGACGACCAGACACCCGATCGCAGCGGCAACCGCGCCGGCGAGGTAGACCGTGGCGTAGCCGAACGTCGCGGCAATCGCGCCGTTGAGCGGGCCACTGACGCCGAAACCCAGATCGAAGAACGCGACGTAGGCTCCCATCGCGGAGCCGCGGCTTTGCGGTGGTACGTGACGCACCGCCTCAACGCCGAGCGCGGGGAAGGCCATCGAATAGCCGGCGCCCGTAAAGATCGCGCCGATGAAGACCGCGGCGGGCACACCGGCGCGCCAGATCAGGAGTTGTCCCACGACTTCGAGCGCGAGTGCGACGAGCGCGACGCGCGCTCCGCCGAAGCGATCGGGCAAGTGCCCAAAGAGCAACCGTGCGATGACGTACGTCGCCGCGAACACCGCGAGCACAGCGGTCGCGTCGTTCCAACGGTGGGCGGCAAAGAGCAGCGTCACGAACGCGCCCAGACCACTGAAGCTCAGCGACGAGAGTGCGAGGCTGATGCCGCTCGGCGCGACGAGCCGAGCGATGGCGAAGAAGGAGGCGCGCTCACCGTGCACGACCGGCATCGGGCGCAAGCGCAACACGAGCAGCAAAGCAACGACCGGCGCGGCGACCGCGGCATACCCGGCCGCCGCCAATCCAACGTGTCCCACCAGCATCGCGCCGAGCGGCGCACCGAGGCCGATCGCCGCGTACAACGCAATCCCGACCCACACCATCACCGCGCCCGAGCGCTTATGACCCAGCGCCGACACGCCCCACCCAAGCGCGCCCGTGATCGACATGCTCTCGCCGAAGCCGAGCCCGAGCCGGCTCAAGAGCAGCAGCGTCAGACTCAACGCCGGCGAGGCCGCGCAGAGCAGGGCGATCGTGAAGAGCAAGCCGCCCACCGCCATCGAAGTGCAACCGATGAGTTGCACAATCTTCGAACCGCGCGTATCGATGAGATGGCCGGCATACGTTCGCGTAAGGATCGTCGCGAGTGATTGCATCGCGATGACGAGGCCCACGATCACGTCGCCGTATCCGAGCGTCTGGTGGACGAAGACGGGAATTGTTCCGAGCGTGATGCCGAGGGTCAAATAACAGCAGAATGCCGCGGCGCACACGAGGCCGAGCAGCTTCAAAACGGATGACATTGTGGTGAACTCGCAGAATGTGGGACCATGCTCCTAGTATATGGCCGGGCTCGGATGGCGACTACTCGCATTCCTCGGGCGCATGCAAACCGGCGCTAAGCCTCGTAAAAAGCCGCGTCAAGAGCGCTCGCTCGTCACCTACGACGCTATTTTAGAAGCAGCTACTCGCATTTTCGGCGAACGCGGCTATGCCGGCGCGACGACGAACGACATCGCCGAACTGGCCGGGGTAAGCATCGGTTCCCTCTACCAATACTTTCCCAACAAAGACGCGCTCATCGGTGCGCTGCAGTCGCACCACAAGACGGAAATCGCCGCCGCCGTACGAACCGTCCTCGACGCGGCACCCGGCCGGTCGATTCGCGACAGCGTCACCGCCCTCGTAGGTGTTTGGTTTGCCATTCATTTGCGGGACGTGCGTTTTCATCACCGGCTCGAGACGGAGTTTTTGCCCTTCGATCGCTCCGATGAAGAAGACATCCGGATCACGCAGGCGATCGTTTCGGACATGACCGCATTACTGGCATGTCACCAACGCGAGGTCGTTCCGGCGAATCGGACGCTCGCCGCCCACATCGTGATGCGAACGCTCATGGGACAGGTCCACGCCGCCCTCGAGACACCGCTGCCCGGTGTGAGCAGCGAGATGCTCGAAGAGGGCGTGATCGCCTCGATCCTCGGCTACCTCGCGAGATAAAGGTTCACGCGTTACGGGTCCGCGGTCACGCTGGCGAAGACGGCCGCGACCCGGTTGAAGGACGTTCCCGTGCAACTTACGAGCAACGCCCCGCCGGTTTCCGGGATGATGCCGGTGTTGCTCGGCCTCCCGGTGCCGTCCCCGGAAGCGCGTTCAACGTCTGCGAGCCACCGCCACCACAAGCGGCGAGAGCGAAGGAGCCGATGACGAACGCGGCCACCCTCTTCATGTCCTCTGTCGCCGAGAAGGCAACGAAAGCTGGCGAAGCCTTCCTTGCTTTGGTTACTATCCCTTCCTGGCCGAGGTCATGGTCGTGTTACGCCGTGGCGATGGCCTCGCGCATGGCGTTCTCGAGCGAATGTTCTTCGCGCGAGTGTAGGTCGGCCGAGCGGACGGCATAGGCGGCGGGATGCGCGGCTTCCGCCGGCTCGTCCCCGTGCATGAGCCCCTTCACGCGATCCAACAGCTTCTTGCGCAGCACGATGATCGTGCGGTCGGCGCTCACGAGGTACTCGCGGCTGCGATCGACGATCGCTCCGTCCTGGTCCTCGGTCATCGTCATGTCTTGCACGACGATCGAGCCGATGCCCGTGTAGGTTTGCGTGCGCTGAATCTCCCGGTCCATGAGGTAGTCGTTCGCTTTGTTCGCCTTCGTCGTCGTCGACTCGGGAATCATCTCGGGCGCCATGACGCCGCCGAAGATCGCCGGGCGATCCTCCTCGCCCAGCGGGCGATCGAGACGGACGAACATGCGATAGAAGGCCGAGTGCTCGTCGTCGATCGGCACGCGGACGTTCGTGAGCAAGAGGCTGGTGCGACGGCCCGGCACGAGCGCGATATAAGGCATCAAGTAGTGACCGATGCGCCAGCTATATTCGCCTGCGCCGGCAACGCGACGGGCGGCGTGGACGAAACCGTAGTCCGTCTCCTCGGCGAAGAATTTCGGTGTGCGGTCCTGGAAGATCGGCGGCGCCGAGCTGTTGCTGTGCAGAAATGCCATCCCGGTCGACGGCGCGCTGTCGAGCCGGCTGTGCAGAAATGACGTGTGGCCGAGGTCGACGTCGCCTTCTTGCGCCTGCAGATAGTTCGCGTTCAAATGTACTTTGACGATGTGGCGGTGTGCCGGCGGCGTCTCGAGCACTTCGACACTCGGAAACGCGGGTATGCGGTCGCGCGGTCCGAGGTACGCCCAAATGAGGCCGCCGCGCTCGACGGTCGGGTAGGCGCCGATCTGCACGCGATCTTTGAGCGTCTCCCCTTCGGGACAGTTCGGCAGATCGATACACCGGCCGGCGATATCGAATTTCCAACCGTGATACACGCAGCGCAGGCCGTCCTGTTCGTTGCGCCCCCAATAGAGATTTGCCCGGCGATGCGGGCAGTAGGCGTCGAGCAGGCCGAGATGACCCGACGCGTCGCGGAAGGCGACGAAGTCCTGACCGAGGACGCGCACCCGCGCCGGGGCGGAGCCGCCGATTTCTTCGCACGTTGCGACCGGCGTCCAAAAACGGCGCAGCAGCGTGCCGAGCGGCGTATCCGGGCCGCTCTGCGTCAAGAGGGCGTTGTCTTCAACGCTGAGCATGGTTGTCGGTCCTCGAGTTTACGGCTTGGTTCAATGGCGGAATCGGCCCGCCTTGGAACGCGAAGCAGCCGACATCGATGATCGCTCCCGTCATCACCTCAGCGTCGGGCGAGAGCAAAAAGCAAACCGCGTTCGCGGTGTCGTCGGTCGTTGCGGGGCGGATGGCGACGGAGCCGGAGCCGCCTCCGTATTGCGCGAGCCCGCTCTCGCGGCGGCCGGCGCTCATGCCGGTATTCAAGCTGCCCCCGCCCGGTACCACCACGTTGACGCGAACGTGCTGGTGGAAGAAATCGTACGCGAGCGCCGCGCTAAACGCGAAGATGCCGCCCTTGGTCGCCGCATAGGCGAACATGTTCGGTTTCCCCCAGCCGGCCCCGGAGCCGATGTTGACGATCGAACCGCCGCCCTGCTCGATCATCGACGGCAGCACCGCCTTACACGTGAGGTAGCAGCCTTTGAGGTTCACGTCGACGATGCGATCCCACAACTCTTCGGGCGTATCGAGGATCGTGCCGAGGGGCCCAATGGCCGCGTTGTTGACGAGCGCATCGATTCGGCCATACTTTTGCAACGTGAAATCGAGGATGCGCCCAACGTCGGCCGCGACCGCGACATCGGCCGTCAGCGCGTCGATCCCAAGCCCTTCGCGTTCCGCCGCTTCTTTGAGCAGAGCCGTTCCGTTCTCCGCGGCGCTCGAAGGCTGGCGCGTATCGAGTCCGAAGGCGACGACCTGGTGTCCGCGCCGAGCGAGCTGAAGCGAGATTGATTTCCCGATGCCGTAGGTTCCACCGGTGACGATAACGACAGACAAGGCGTATCTCCGGGCGTTAGTAGATCAGCTGTTGCGCCGAAAAACTCGTTTCGATGAGCTTATATTTCACCGCGAGGTCGATGTTCGGCTGGACGAGACTCGCCCGTAAGCTTTCTCCGTACGGCACGCGCGCCATGAGACCGATGACCGACGGGTCGATCTTCGCATAGCCGGCGAGGATCGAGCCCGACTGGGCATGATGTGCGTTCGCCCAGCGCGCGCTCTGCCGCATCACGTTCTGAAAGCGCCGGACCGCCTCGGGATTGGCCTTTGCCCAAGGGGCCGAGGCGATCCAACCGACGGTCATGAACGTCGGCGCGATCGCGGAGTATGGCCAGCCGAGCGTGCGCGTCGTTTCGCGGTCGAGCGTGGTAAACGGCTCGGTGACCGCTGCGGCGTCGATGCGCCCCTGAGCGAGCGCCGCGCCCATTTCCGCGTACGGCATCTCAATCCAGCGCACGGTCGAAGAGTCGGTGCCGGCTTTCTCGATCCAGGCTTTGGTTGCCGAGTCGGCGATGCTGCGCAGCGGGTTCGCGGCGATCACTTTGCCGGCGAGATCCTTCGCCGCTTGGATGTTCGACGTTTTCGGGACGAGGACGGACAGCTGCGGCACTTTCCCGTCGTAGATCGAGGCGGGCGCCACGATCGTCAGGGGCACGCCGCGAGCGAACCCGGTGACGACCGAGAGAACGTTCGAGTTTCCAAAGTCGATCGAACCGGCCACCAAACCCGCCGCGATCACGTTGCCGTTGCCGACGAGTTGCAGCGTGACCGAGAGGCCGGCTTGGTCGAAGAAGCCGAGTTCCTTCGCGTAGAGCACTTGCGCGGCCGAGTCGTTCGCGGTCAGCGCGACGTTCAGAGCGATCGGCGTGCTTTGCGCGCGCGCGATACGCGGATACGCGTAGGCGACCGCGGCTGCGGAACCGGCGAGCAGCTCTCGTCTTTTCACAGATGGATTTTGTTCAAAAATTGCGGCTACAGTCCTCGCAGTTTGAGCAGTTCGACGAGAAATGCGTCGCGTCGAGCGGCGATGTCGCCGATCGGTTCACCGGCCGTTTCCTCGGCTGTGCCCGCGATCAGTTTGTCCCGAACGCCGGGTGTGAGCGAAGGTGTTCCGAGATCGTCGAACCAGCTTTGCACCGCTCCGCCCAGATGATCCAAGAAGTGCGCCATGCCGCCGTCACCGCCGCCGAGGTGAAACGTGAGGGATGGACCCATGAACGCCCAGCGCAGTCCGGGCCCGTACGCCACCGCCGCATCAACCTCTGCGACGCTCGCAACGCCGCTGTCGACGAGATGGACCGCTTCACGCCAGAGTGCGGCTTGGAGCCGGTTGGCGATGTGCCCCGTGACCTCTTTACGAACGTGAATCGGATGTTTGCCCGCGGCGCGATAAAATGCCAGCGCCGCCGCGACGGATGCCGCGCTCGTTTTCTCACCGGCCACCACTTCAACCAGCGGCATGATGTGCGGCGGGTTGAACGGATGCCCGATCAAGCAGCGCTCGGGTCGCACGCAACCGGATTGAATGCGGCTCATCAAGAGCCCGGACGAACTCGATGCGATCACGGTCGCGGGCGGAGCAGCGGCATCGATGCGCCGGAAGAGTTCGATCTTGGCCGCTTCGTCTTCCGGACCGTTTTCCTGAACGAAGCCGGCACCGGCGACGGCCTCCTCGGGCTCGTCCACCACGTGCATGCGTTCGAGCGACGCACCCGGCACGACGCCGAGGCGCTTCAGCGTGGGCCACAATGCCTCGACCGCGAGCCGGATCGTCTCCGCGCTGCGGAACGGGTCGGTGATCGTCACCTCATAGCCGCGAGCCAAAAATAGCGCGGCCCAGCTTGCGCCGATCGTTCCGGCGCCGACCACCGCAACGCGCATGGCGCTCGTCTCCGGCATAGCTACGGGCGCTCCGGCTCGTGCGGCGGTGAGGGAAACGGCGGCGCACAGGGTTCGCCGAACCGCGCGGTCATGTAGCTGCACATGGCGAATACGATCTCCTCGATCAGCGCCTCGCGCTGGGCCCTGTGTTCGCTGGTCGCGAGAATTCCGGCTGCTCCGCGCGCCATCGATGAGCCGGCGACCGTCGCACGGAACAGATCGTCGTAGTTCGCGGCCGGAAAATAGCGCGCCATCAGCGGCACGAACGGTGCGAACTCATCGCGCATGGCGCGGATCGACGGCGCGCGCCGCGGATCGGCGTCGAGAAACGCCTTCACGCCGCCGAAGGTGGAGAAGATCCAGAACATGCCCGTGACGCCTTCGCGAAAATACTCCGTCAGCGTCGCCGAGGCCACGCGGACCACAAACTCCGCTTTCAGTTCGCGCCAGGTGCGCAAGTAGTGCTCGGCGACCGCGTCGATGATCGCATCGCGGCTCGGAAAGTACTGATAGAGCGAGCCGATGGTGAGGCCCGATTCCTTGGCGATCGCGTTCATGCTGGTGCCGTCGAAGCCGCGCGCGGCAAACAGGGCCGCCGCCGTGGTCACGATGGTCTCCACCCGGCGGGCCCCGCGGGGCTGCCGCTTGCGCGGGATGAGGGCCCGCTGCGCCGTGCTTGACATTACGATAATTCTATCGTAATTTCGGGACATATGAAAGTCCGACTTTTATCGCTTGCGGTCGTGGCGGCGTTCGCCGTCGGCGCCGTGCCGGGCTCCGCGGCGGACTCGCCGTTCGTGATCAACGCCGTGCTCTCGCAAACCGGACCGGCCGCGTTCCTCGGTGCATCGGAAACGAAGGCGCTCCTGATGATCGAGGACCAGGTGAACAAGCACGGCGGCCTGCACGGCCAGCCGATCAAATTCGAGATCGCAGACGACCAGTCCAACCCGCTGCTTTCCACCCAGCTGGTCGCGAAGATTGCGGCCGCCAAGCCGGCGTTCATGATCGGGCCGGGCTTCGTCGCGACGTGTCTGGCGAGCATGGCGACGATCGCGCAAAACGGACCGCTCGCCTATTGTCTCGCACCGGGGATCCGGCCGCCGGCGGGTGGCTACATGTTCTCGTCGGGCCCCGACGGCGACCAAACGACGCTCGTGATGGTGCGCTGGCTCCGGCTGCGCGGCTGGAAGCGCGTCGCGGTGATCTCCACCACGGACGCCAGCGGGCAGGCGTTCGATCATGGCGTGCAGTTCGCGATGCTGCAACCGGAAAACAAAGACGTCACGCTGGTTGCGACCGAGCACATGAATCCGGCCGACATCTCCGCGAACGCGCAGATGGTCCGCATCAAGGGCGCGCAACCCGATGCGATCCTCGTGTTGGCCACCGGCACACCGTGGGGAACGATGATGCGTGCCGCATCCGATGTCGGATTGAACGTTCCGATCGTCGGCGGTAACGGCAACGCGAGTCTCCCGGCACTCGATCAGTACGCGAAATACTTGCCGAAAGATTTATATTTTGCCGGCCCGCCCGCCATTGCGGAGGGTTCCGTCGGCGCGGGGCCGATTCGGGATGCCCAGTCCGTGTTTTTTGCGGCGCTCAAGGCGGCGAACTCGAAGCCCGAGCTACTGTATACCCAAGCATGGGATCCGGCGATGCTGCTGATCGACGCAGTGCGCCATCTCGGCACGAACGCGACGACCCAACAAGTGCGTGACTGGGTGCTCTCGCAACAGAGCTGGGCCGGCATCTCCGGGATCTACGACTTCAAAGACGGTAGCCAGCGCGGGGTCGGCGCGCGCGCTTTGATCATGCTGCGCTGGGATCCCGACAAGCAAGATTTCACTGCCGTCAGCCGGCCGGCCGGCTATTTGAAATAATGCGTACCGAGATTGCGATCATCGGCGCGGGCCTCGGCGGGCTTGCGGCGGGATACGAACTGCGCGAGCGCGGGATCGACGACTTCGTCATTCTCGATCGCGGCGAACGTCTGGGCGGGGTGTGGCGCGAGAACCACTATCCCAACGTCGCGTGCGACACGCCGATCGAACTCTATGCCTTCAGTTTTCATCAGGGGACGAACTGGTCGCAGAACTTTGCGGCCGGCAGCGAGATCCTGGCTTATTTGGAAGATATCGCGCGGCGCTACGATCTGGAACGGCGCATCGAGTTGCAGACCGACGTCACGTCCGCGCGCTGGGATGAGCACGAGCAATGCTGGACCCTTACCGCCGCCGACGGGCGCGCGTGGACGGCGCGCTTCGTCATCTGGGCCGGCGGGCTGCTCAGTCAGCCGCGCTTTCCGGACCTGCCGGGAAAAGACGGCTTTCACGGGGTCGTCGTCCACACGGCGCAATGGATCGAGGGCCTCGATCTCAGCGGCAAAAATGTCGCGGTGGTCGGCGGCGGCGCGTCATCGATCCAGATGCTGCCCTATGCCGCCGAACATGCAAAGCAGGTCTACGCGTTCATCCGCACGCCCTCGCACGTTCTGCCCAAGCCCGAGCGGATGTACGGCGATGCGGACCGGGTTCGCTTCGCGTCGGGCTCGAGCGAGCAACTCGAGATTCGCAACCGGCTCTCCGACGAGATGGAAGATATCGCCCGCGCGCGCTTTCCGATGAACGAGGCCTTCATCGAATCGATCGAAACGCGCTGGCGTGCGTTCATGGAAGCGGAAGTGCACGACCCCGCTCTGCGCGCGCTGCTCACGCCGAACTACCGCTTCAGCTGCCGGCGGCCCCTCGTTAGCAACGAGTACTATTCGGTCTTCAACCGGGCGAACGTTACCACGATCGGCAGCGGCCTGGCATCGCTCACGGAGCATTCGGCCGTTGCCGAGGACGGCCGCGCCTTCGATGTGGACGTCGTGATCTTGGCGACCGGCTACGACGCGGCCGGCATGCTCGGCCGGTTCGATGTGACCGGGCGCAACGGGCACCGTCTGGCCGATGCGTGGAAGGCCTATCCCGAAGCGTATTTCGGCACCGTCGTGAACGGCTTTCCGAATTTCTTCCTCGTCAACGGACCCAACCTCGGCGCGCCGGCCGTGACCGAAATCGTCGAAGCCCAGACCAAATACATCGCCGCCTGCGTCGAATACGTCGCCGCGCACGATGTGGGCAGTATCGAGATAAAGGCGCACGTCCAGGAGGCCTTCAATCGCGACCTGCAATCGCGCTTCGCGGAGAGCGTGCTCCTGCGCGGAGGCTGCACGAGCTGGTATCGCGCCGCCGGGGGCACGGGCCCCGTGTTCTCGCACTGGCCGGGCACGCTCGGCGCCTTGAAGGACGCCGTCGCGGCTCCGAAGATCGATGAGTTCGTCGTAACGCCGGGCATCCTCGCGCCGAAGTAGCGGCGAACGGGTAGGAGTCACGACGTGAAACAGACCCCGGTTCTCATCATCGGCGCGGGCCCCGTCGGACTGCTGCTGGCCATCGAGCTTGGCTGGCGCGACGTGCCGTGCACGATCGTCGAGAAGAACGTGACGCCCGCCCGGATTCCGAAGCTGGAGCGCTGCAACGCGCGCACGATGGAATTTTTCCGCCGGCTTGGGATCGTGGACAAGGTGCGCGCGGCGGGGCTTCCGCGCGATATCCCAATGGACGTCTTCGTCGTCACGACGCTGCAAGATCCGCCGATCCTCCAGCTCGCCTACCCCTCGGTCGCCGAGGCCGAAGCAGATACGGCAGCCCATAACGACGGGACGTACCCGCGCGAGCCCTATCAGCTCATCTCGCAATACACGCTCGAACCGGTGCTGAAGAGCGTGGCCGACGATATGCCGGCGGTCGACGTGCGCTTTGGACACGAGCTCGTTTCGTTCGCGCACGACGCCGACGGCGTCACGGCGCTCGTCCGCGTGGCCGACGGATCGGAAGAGACGTATCGCGCCCAATACTTGGTGGGCTGCGACGGCGGTACGAGCCTGGTCCGCAAGACCTTGGGTATCCGGTTCGAGGGTCGCGGCGGGATCCGGGAGATGCGCCGCACGCTCTTCCGCTCGAACGATCTCTTCGAGCGCATTCGCTCGGGCAAAGGGCGGCACTATCACGTCGCCGACGACGAGTATACGACCATCGTCACGCAAGACGACACCAAACATTTCACCATGAGCACCTTGGTCGAAACGCGCGAGGAGCCGACGCCGCACTTCAAACGCGTCGCCGGCCTCGATGATATCGATGCCGAGCCGATGTGGAGCGGGACGTGGAAGCAGCATCTCTTGCTTGCGGAGCGCTACGGCGAGGGCCGCGTCTTCTTAGCCGGCGATGCGGCACATCTGGTGATTCCGACCGGCGCGCTCGGCATGAACACCGGCGCCGGCGACGCGATCGACCTCGGGTGGAAGCTCGCGGCCACGCTGGCGGGTTGGGGCGGGAAGAAGATGCTCGCAGCGTACCGCACCGAGCGGCGTCAAATCGGCCTCCGCAACGTCAAGGCTTCGGGCAGCGCGACCGACGGGCGCGTATCGTGGCGCAGCGAGTACCGTCCTTGGATCGCCGATGCGACACCCGCGGGCGAGGAAGCCCGCGTGAAGATGGCCCGTGTGGCCGACGTCGAGCAGCGCAAGACGAACGAGATGCCCGGCATCGAGCTCGGCTATCGCTACATCGACACGACGCTGATCGCACACGAACCCGGCGCCGGTCCGGATCCGGACAACGTGCGCTACGTGCCGACCACGTGGCCCGGTGCGCGACTGCCCCACGTGTGGCTCGCTGACGGTTCGGCGCTGCTCGACCGGCTGGGCAAGGGCTTCACGCTGCTGCGACTGGCCGGAAGTACGGCCGACCCGGAGCCGCTCGCAGCCGCCTTTCGCGCCCATGGTGCGCCGTTTGAGGTCGCCGATTTCCCCGACGCCGCGGCCCGCGCGGTGTACGGCTACGATCTGCTGCTCGTGCGTCCGGATCTTCACGTGGTGTGGCGCGGTAATGCGGCGCCGGCGGATCCCGCGAAGCTCGCGGCGCTGGCGACCGGTTCGTAGATGGCCGCAACTTTGTCGGAGTTGAACACGTACGTCTCGACGAACTGCGACCAGCTGAGTTTGCCGTTGAGCTCGGACATCGCACCCATCAGGCAGAACCAGTTCAGCATCTCTTGTTGACCCGCGTCGATGACGTCGGCGAGCGGCGTATCGCGCCAGGCTGCGAAGTCACCGGCAACCAGCGCGCTGTAGAGCTTGCGGTCGTTCGCAACGTCGGGCCGCATCTGCCAGTGTTTCGCGCACAGAAACGCGTGTGACCAGCTCGACGAAGCCACCAGGGCGATGCGGTACGGGCTCTCGAGCATGATGCGAGCGCTCGCGCGGCCGATATCGAAACAGCGCGCGGGTGTGGGCGACGGCGGATCGAGGAAGCGTTCCGCGATGACCTCGCGGGGTTGGGATCCGCGATGGCTGACCACGAACTTGCCGTAACAGTTGATCGTGAAGGGCACGATCGGGTACGGAAATCCGGCGCGATCGTAATCGAGATAGAGCACGGCGTTGAGAAAGGCGTGCGAGAGCGTCGGAAAGTGCAACGGCTTGTAGGCGTAGGCCACGTCGAAAGACGCATCCAACAGCCCGCGCACGAGCGTCTTTGCGATCTCCGGCGCGAAACGGATCGTATAGGGCTCATCCGCCGGGCGGTTCCAGATGTTCGGCGCATCGCTCCCGTCCATGCGTGAGGCCGCATACGGCTTCGTCTCCATGTCGGTCGTGTAGGCAAGCACGCAAAACGGCGGAATGATGTCTTCGCGAAAGTTCTCGTATTGGTCGTCGCCCCAGACGACGAGCGCGTCGGGCTTGAACGCGTCAAGCGCGGCGCGCGCTTTGCGCAGACCTTCCAGCATCGCGGCCCGGTGCCTCGGCGCGGAGGAGAGCCCTTCGTCAGTGCCCCACTCGCGTCGCATTGCTTCAGGCCAAGATGCGCTGTCCTTCACGTCGGACGGGATATGCGGATCGCGCAGCGACATCTTGAGCCGAATCGACAACTCGCGGTCGACCTTCCCGAGACGCGGCCAGTGCGAGATTCCTAAGCCCAAAATATCGGCCATCGTCCGTTCAATATAGGGAAAAATCTCAGCTCGTTCAATGGGGAGCTTGCTATGACACGGCCACTGCTGCTCGGGGTTCCCTGCGAGCCCGGCGGATTCTAGAAAGCGGAGTATATGGCGAAGAAGGTCCTACACGGTTCCGGCGGACAGCAGCACCAGAGCCCGATTCCGCAGGGTGTCGTGGCGAACGGTTTCATTTTCCTCTCCGCCATTCGCGGCGTCGACCTCGAAACGCAGCAGGTGGTACCGGATATCGAAGAGCAGGCGCGGGCGCTCTTTCGCGTCTTGAGTGCGACGCTCGAGTCGGCCGGCGCGACGTTGGCGGACGTCGTGCAGGTGGGCGTGTTCATGAAGCACTTGCAGCAAAGCCGGCCGATCTTCAACCGTGTTTGGGAAGAGACGTTCGGTGCGCAACCGCCGGCGCGCTTCGCGGTGGAAGTCGGCGACATCGGCGCCGCGGGTGACGCGACGGAGTTTCTGCTCAGCGTCACCGCAGCGCTACCGTAGGCCGCCGCTATTTCGCGTCGCGCAGGGCGTCTTCGAACTCCGCCTTGTCGCGCGGATTGGCGGCGTCGAATGTCTTCTTGAGGTGGGCGATCGACTGATCGAGATAGATCTGGGTCGTGGAGATGTTCGCGTGGCCGAGCAAGCGCTGCAGCGAGGAGACGTCGCCGCCGCCCTCGATGAAGTGCGTGGCGAAGGAGTGCCGCATCGAATGCGTGGTGGCACGGTCGATGCCGCTGCGCGCCGCGTAGTCCTTGACGATCTGCCACACCTGACGCAAGCCTAGGCGCGCGTTGCGGTTGCTCAGAAAAAACGCGCGGTCGCTCGATGCGGGGCGCACGTGGAGGTACGACTGCATCGCCATCACGGAGGCTTCCGTCAGCGGCACCATGCGGCGTTTGTTCCCCTTGCCCGTCACCATCGCGACCCGCTGGCCGAAATCGACGTCGTCGAGGTTGAGGTCGGCGAGTTCCGCTCGCCGGATCCCGCTGCCGTAGAGCAATTCGAGGATCGCGCGATCGCGCGTGGCGAGGCTCGTCCCGCCCGGCCGTTCGACGCGGGTCTTGATGATCGAGGCAACTTCGGGCAGCCGCAGCACCTTGGGCTTGCGCTGTTCGGCTTTGGGGAGTTCGACGTCGAGCGCGGGCTGATCGGTGCGCATCCCTTCGCGCCGCAAAAACGTGTAGAACGTGCGCAGCGTGCTCAAGTTCCGGCGCACGGCGACGACCTTATAACGCCGCACCGTCATGAGGAAGAGCACGTACTTGCGAATATCGCTCGCCGTCGCATCGCGCAGCTTGGGATAGTGACGCGTCGCGGGCGGGGCCCCGGTCTCGATCCGGGCCTTGGTGTCCCCGGCCAGATAGCGCCCGAAGTGTTCGAGATCGCGGGCGTAGGCTTCCATCGTGCGGCTGGACCGGTTTTTTCGCAGCAAATCGCCGACGAACTCGGAGATGAGCGGATCTTCCGGTAAGAAGTAGCGCTCGCCCGACGTGCGGCTCTCAATCGGCATAGCCAGATTATACACGATTTCATGATATTCTGGAGATACCGCGGATAATTGCCGTGGAGGGGGCTACTTAGCCGGCGTCCAGGTGAGTTCGGCGGCCGTAACCGGGCGCGGGAAGCTGCCGTACTTGGCGGCGTTGTCGATGACCGGCTGCAACAAGCTCGGGTCGAGCGCCGTCCCGTAGGTGGCGCGCTGCATGCGGGCGACGATCTCGGGCGTCAGTTTGGTGTATTTGAGGAGTATGGCCGCCGATTCGGGGCGATGCGTGTTCGCCCACTCGGCGGTTTGCTTCATCACCGCGACGAACTTAAGCGCGAGATCGGGATGCGCGGCCAGCCACGTGTCGCTCGAAATCCAACCGGTGGCGAGAAAGCGCTTCGCGACGAAGTCGTCGATCGGTGCGATCGAGACGACGTCGTCGCCCGCGCCCGCGATGAACGGCTCGATCAAGATGCCGGCGTCGATGCGGTGATCCTTGAGCGCCGGCAGCATTTCGGGTTCCGGCAGTTCGATGAACTTCATGCTGATCGGGATTGCCGCCGGTTGCCTCGACCCACTGTTTGGTCGCGTAGTACGTGAGGTCGGCGAGTCCGGTGACGGCGATCGTCTTGCCGGCGAGGTCGGCGCCGGTGCGAAACGCCGAGCCTTTGAGCCCAACCAGGCGCGCCGTCGGCGCGGTGGACAGATAGAGCCCGGCGGCAGCGAAAAACTTCATCGCGATCCCGTGCGAGCGCGCCGCTACCGCGGATCCGACCACCGAATTGCCGATGTCCGCGGCACCCGATGCGACGGCCGAGATGATCGGCGGGCTGGCCGGCATCGGGATGAGGTTGACGTTCAGGCCGGCCGCTTTGAAATAGCCTAGGTCTTGCGCGTAGTACGCTTGCGCCGCCGACTCCGAGGGTATGAGCGCGACGGTGATGTTCGCCGGATCGGCCGCGACGGTGGGCGCGCCCGCACAGACTGATGATTGCGGTTACCGCGAGCACGCGAAAAAGAACGAACTTCATACCACGCTTGTTGGCAACCGCGGCAACGGGTTCCCGGTGCCGCTGCAGAAGGTTGTCCGGATGGAATCTGATGTCCGCACGCTCGACGGCTTCGCATCGCTGGGCCTCGACCAGCGCTTGATCGCAGCGCTCACGTCGCTCGGCTACGAAGAGCCGACCGCGATTCAGCGCGAGGCGATCCCGCCGCTCCTGGCGGGAACCGATGTGCTCGGGCAGGCCGCGACCGGCACCGGAAAAACCGCCGCTTTCGCGCTGCCGCTGCTGCACCGCCTGGGCGAGGCGGGCGCGGGTGAACGCGCCGTACGCGGTTTGATCCTGGTGCCGACGCGCGAGCTGGCGATGCAAGTGGCGGAAGCAGTGCACAAATACGCCCGCGGTTCGGGCGTGCGGGTCGTTCCGATCTACGGTGGGCAATCGATCGTGCAGCAACTGCGCGCGCTCGAGCGCGGGGTCGACATCGTCGTCGCCACGCCCGGACGCGCACTCGATCATCTGCGGCGCGGTTCGCTGCGCCTCGACGCGGTCGAGATGGTGATCCTCGATGAAGCCGACGAGATGCTCGATATGGGCTTCGCCGAGGAACTCGAAGCGATTCTCGAGCGGACCCCGAGCCAGCGCCAAACGGCGCTGTTTTCCGCCACGCTGCCCAAGCGCATCCTCGAGATCGCCAAGCGCCATCTGCGCACGCCCGTGCACGTGAAGATTCAGCCCGAGAAGCTCGCCGCCGGCGAGACGGCGCGCGTGCGCGAGATCGCCTATATCGTGCAGCGCCGCAACAAGCCCGCCGCGCTTGCGCGCGTGCTCGACATGGAAGGGCCGACGTCGACGATCGTCTTTTGCCGCACCCGCATCGAGGTCGACGAACTGACCGAAACGCTCGGCAGCCGCGGCTATTCGGCCGAAGCGCTGCACGGCGGGCTCTCGCAAGAACAGCGCGATCGCGTGCTGCGCCGCTTTCGCGACGGCGCCTCGGAGATTCTCGTCGCCACCGACGTCGCCGCGCGCGGCCTCGACATCGACCACGTCTCGCACGTCGTGAACTTCGACGTGCCCTCGTCACCCGATGCCTACTTGCACCGTGTCGGCCGCACCGGGCGCGCGGGCCGCGAAGGCGTCGCGGTGACGCTCGCCGAGGCGCGCGAAAGCCGTTTGTTGCGAAACATCGAGCAGTTCACCAAGCACAAGATCTCGATCGAGTCCGTTCCCACCGCCCACGACTCTGCGCGCGCGCCGGCTCGAGCTCATGCACACCGCGCTCGAAGAAACGCTCGCCGCGGGCAAGCTCGACGCCTATCGGCGCGTCATCGAATCGCTCGCGGTCGAGCACGACGTGCTCGACATCGCTGCGGCGGCCGCCAAACTGGCCGATGAAGCGCGCGACGGAAGCGCCGATGACGAGCAAGACATCCCCAAGGACGTCGTCTACGGTACGCCGTTCGAAGAGCGCCCACGCTTCACCAAGGCGCATCCCGACGCGGCCAAGCGCATGGCATCCGCCGACATGACGCGCATCTTCATCGACCTCGGGCGCAACGCCGGCATCCGGCCGGCCGACCTCGTCGGCGCGATCACCAACGAAGCGCGCGTCGATGCGAAGCAAATCGGCGCGATCGACATCGCCGACGCCTTTTCGCTGGTCGAAGTCGCCAACTCATCGGTCGACAACATCATCGCGGCGCTGCGCGGCACGAAGCTGCGCGGCAAGAGCGTCACGGCCCGGCGCGACCGCAAGCTCAAAGGCGTCCGCTAAAAAGCGTTACTTCGTCGCGATCAGATCGATCAGGGCCGACATCCCGCCGTGGCCGTCGCCTTCGTAGATTTCGGCGTCGTACTCGTCTATGCGCACGTCGGTGAAACCGGCGAAGCCCGCCTCGAGCTGTTCGCGCGTGTAGAGCCGCTCGATGTCCGAAGGGCCGCCGGTGCCGTACTGCAGTTGACGGGGCGGATAGCCCTCGATTAGCAGCAGACCCGCCCGGCTTGAGCGCGCGCTTGACCCCGGCGAAGAGCCTCGTGCGTTCGAGCGGTTGCGCGAAGATCACCACGATCACATCGAACGCCTCGGCCGGCCAGGTGAAGCTGGACAAGTCGACTGTCTCGGTAGTGATGGAAACGCCGCGCGAGCCTGCGAGCGCGCGCGCCTTGGCCTGCGCGGTCGGCGAGAAATCCATCGACACGACGTCGAGGCCTTGCTCGGCCAGCCACACGCCGTTGCGACCTTCACCGTCGGCCACCGAGAGCGCGCGCCCTTTTTTGGGCAGCAGCGCCTTTTGCCGCGCCAGAAACGCGTTCGGGGCCGTTCCGAAGAGATAGGTTTCGGGCGCGAAGCGCGACTCCCAGCGGGTCAATTCTTCCATAGCGCCCCCTTAGACGGGCGCAACGGGGTTCCCACGGCGGCGCCAGGCACCGCCCCAGTCAATGCCGCATGAAACTCATATGCATCAGCCGATCAGCCGCGCCGCGTGGCTAGCCTCGAGCGCGGTGGCCTGCGCCGGCGCCGCGCTGCCGCGTGCGGCGGCCGCGCAGACGGCGCCGCTCACCGTGGGAGCCGGCTTGATCGAGCCGCAGGCGCAGGCGTACTATGCGCGTGCCAATGGGTTCTTCAAGGCGCACGGGCTCGATGTGGATATCGTCGTGTCGGCCAACGGTGCGGCGACGAGCGCGGCCGTCGCCGGCGGTACGATGCAGATCGGGATCACGAGCGTGCTCGGGCTCGCCCAGGCGGTCGGCCGCGGACTGCCGTTCGTCACCTTCGCGCCGGGCGGCATTCACGATTCGCGCTTTCCCGCCAGCGGCTTACTCGTGCCGCCCGATTCGCCGATCACGTCGGCCAAGGACCTCGGCGGCAAGACCGTTGCGGTGTCGACGGCCAAGGGCCTCGATCAGCTCGTGGTCTCGGTGCTGGTGGCGAAAATGGGCGGCGACGTGAGCGCCGTGAAGTTCGTCGAGATGCGGCCGCCGGAGATGCTGGGCGCTCTGTTGGCCGGCCGCATCGACGCCGTCAACCTTGAAGATCCCGAGTTCACCGCCGCGCGCTCGAAAACGCGGATGCTCGGTAACGGCGAAGATGCGGTGGGGAACCTGTTCGTCGAGACGACGTGGTTTGCGACGCGCGATTGGCTGACGCAGAACCTCGATACGGCACGCCGGTTCCGCGACGCGGTGATCGCGGGCGGGGTGTGGGCGATGGCCAATCCGCAGCCGGCGGCGCTGGTTCTGCAGCGCGACCTGAAAACCGAAACGCTGCGGGCGACGCAGCGCTTCGGAACGCGCTTCAACCTGGCCGATTACCAGGTGCTGCTCGACGCGGCGGCCAGGTTCAAGTTCATCAACCCGACCGATGCGGCGAGTATCGTCATGGCGATTTGAGATATTCCGCCAGACAGACGAGACTCGACTTCCAGCCTTCCTCCATACCCGCGAGATGGTGCGCCACGCTCGGATCAGCGGAGATCACGCGGGCGTTCAGGGTAAGTTCGGTCTTGCCGTCGCGTTCCACGAGCACGATCGTGTTGCGGACCTCGGCCAGCACCGCGCCGGCATCGCTCAAGATGGTCGTCGAGAAGACCAGACGCGACGGCGGCTCGAGTTCGTGATAGGTACCGCCGCCGCAATACACGGTGCCGTCGGGGGCGTGCATGTCGAGGCGCAGCGCGCCGCCGGGCCGCGCGTCGGCGGCGGCATCGGGCGTTGTGAAGCTCTCGGGGCCCCACCATTCGCGCAAGTGACGGGCGTCGGTAAAGGCCGCGTAGACGAGTTCGCGCGGCGCGTCGAGCGTGCGCGTGATGACGAGAGCGGGGGCGTGCGAGGTCGTGTCAGTCATCCTTGGGCTCCTTGTGTTCGCGGCTTTGCAGCGTGCGCAGGTAGTCTTCCAGGTCGTCGAGCTTGGCTTCCCAGAGCCGGCGATACGGCTCCATCCAGTCGGCGGCGGCGCGCAGCGAGCGCGCCTCGAGCCGGCACGGCCGCCACTGCGCCTGTCGCCCGCGGGTGATCAAGCCCGCCGCCTGCAGCACGTTGAGGTGCTTGGTGACGGCCGGCAAGCTGATCGCAAACGGCGCGCTCAACTCGGTGACCGACGCCTCGCCCTGCGCGAGGCGGGCGAGAATCGCCCGGCGCGTGGGGTCGGCCAGCGCTCCGAAGGTGGCGCTCAGTTGGTCGGTCGCGGTCATGGCGTGCGCTTCTCCCGTATTTAACCTTTTGGTAAAATACACGCGCAGGCCGCCGCTGTCAAGGGTGCCCGGGAGTCCATCGACGATATGACCGGGTCGTTTCTCGCTGGAGGTAGGTCCATGTTCGATCCGCTCCGTTTCGGCGGCCGCGCGCTGCTGGCCGCACTTGCGCTGGCCGCGATCGCGGGCGCATCGATGCCGGCCCGCGCTGCCGACACGACGCCGTTCGAAATCAACTCGATCGCCTCGTTGACCGGCTTCGGTGCATTTCTCGGCAAGGCGCAGCAAGACACGCTGCAGCGCCTCGAGGCGAGCGTGAACCACGACGGGCGGCATCAAGGGCCGGCCGATTCACTTCACGATCTACGACGATCAAACCAATCCGCAAGTCGCCGTTCAGCTCGTCGATCAGATCTTGCAGAAGAAGGCCACCATCCTCGTCGGACCGACGTTGACGGCACCGTGCCTCGCGGTGATGCCGCTGGTGCAGGGGAAGATGGTGCAATGGTGCGGTTCGCCCGGCGTTCATCCGGCGAAAGATTCTTATTCGTTCTCATCGAGCATCAGCACGACAGATCTTGTCAAAGCGTTCGTGCGCTACTTTCGCGGGAAAGGTCTGACGCGGCTCGCGGTGCTTTTCCCGACCGACGCCACGGGCCAGGATGCGGATCACAACCTGGCTGAAGTCTTGGCGCTGCCGGAAAACAAAGACATCAAGCTCGTCGCACACGAGTACATGAACAACGCCGACATCTCGGTCGCCGCGCAGATGACGAAGATCAAGGCAGCCAACCCGCAATTCATGATCGCCTGGACGATCGGCACGCCGACCGGAACCGTGCTTCACGGCGTGAACGACGCCGGGCTCGACATCCCGATCGCGCTCTCGAACGCGAACATGACCTTTCCGGCGATGAAGCAGTGGGCGAGCTTCTTGCCCAAGGACCTGTATTTCCCGGGCGTGCCGTTCCTCGCCGGGATGATGGGTTCGGCCCAGCAAAAAGTCGCGATTCAAGCGTTTTTCGACGTCACCAAAGGCCAGGGCTTGCAACCGGATTTTCAAACCGGCTTGGTCTGGGATCCGACGATCCTGTTGATCACGGCGCTGCGTTCGCTCGGCACCGATGCGACCGCGACGCAGATTCGTGATTACATCGACCGAGTCCACGATTTCGCGGGCATCGCGGGCGTCTACGATTTCCGCGACGGCAGCCACCGCGGTCTCTCGCAGAAGGACGTCGTGATCATGCGCTGGGATCCCGCCAAGAACAACTGGATCGCCGTGAGCAAACTCGGCGGCGCGCCGGAGAGCCCCTAGCCATCGCGCGATAGGCGGCAAAGCAGACGATGTTTCATCTCTCGCGCGTGCTCCCGCGCGCAGCCGAACTGTATGCCGGCCGCCTTGCCGTGACCGACGGGCCGGCGACGCTGACCTACCGCCGGCTCGGTGAGCGCGTGGGCAGTCTCGTCGCGGGGCTGCGCGAGCGCGTCGCGCCCGGCGATCGCGTGCTGCTGCTCGATCGCAACAGTTTGCGTTCGCTCGAAGTCCACTATGCCGTCGCCGCGCTCGGAGCGATTCTCGTGCCGCTCAACACGCGCTTGGCCGCGCGCGAGATCGCGCGCATCCACGCCGAGACGGAACCCGTGCTGGCGTTCGCCGGCGACGCGTTTGCCGCTCAGCTGCCGGCCGGTGCCGACGCGATCGTGTGGCCGGAAGAGGATCCGCTGGGCGCCGACAATGCTTACGAACGCTTGACGGCACGCCCCCAAGCGCTCGCTCCCAGCGACCGTCCGCCAACCGATATCGCGCAAATTTTCTATACCAGCGGCACGAGCGGACAGCCCAAGGGCGTATGCCTGACACACGGCAACTTGATCGCCGGCGCCTACGACGGGATCGTGGTGTTGGGCCTCGAGCGCGACGATGTTTGGCTGCACGCCGCGCCGATGTTCCATCTGGTCGACGCGTTCGCGATCTGGAGCATGTCGATGGTCGGCGGGGTGCACGCGATCGCGCATTTCCGCCCGGAGACCTTCGCCGACACGATCGCGGCGCTCGGTGTGACGAAAACCAGCATGCCGCCGACCCTGATCGCGATGGCATCCGACCACATCACGCCGGGCGACGCGCGCGTGCGTTCGCTCGTGCGCGTCAGCTACGGCGGTTCGCCGATGACGGAGGCCGTGCACGAGCGCGCGACAACGGCGCTGCGCGTCGATCTGGTCCAGGCCTACGGCATCACCGAGGCCGCGGGCATCGTCGACGCATCAGCTGCCGGGCGATTACCGCCGCGACGGCAGCGCGGCCGAACGCCGCCGGCTGCGCTCGGTCGGGCAACCGGTTCCGAGCGTCGGGCTGCGGCTGGCCGACGACGACGGCTCCCCGGTCGCGGAGGAGGGGATCGGCGAGATTCAGATCACCGGCCCGCACGTCATGGCCGGCTATTGGCGCCAGCCGGAGGCAACCCGGGCCGCGATGCCCGACGGCTGGTACCGCACGGGCGATCTCGGGCAGCGCGACGCCGACGGCCACCTGTTCATCGTCGGGCGCAAGAAAGACATGATCATCACCGGCGGGGAAAACGTGTACCCGACCGAGGTCGAGAACGCGCTGGCCGCTCACCCGTCGGTCGCGGAAGTCGCGGTGTTCGGGATTCCGAGCGACCGCTGGGGAGAAGAAGTGCGAGCTGCGGTTGTTCTACGCGACGGATGCTCGGCGAACGAGGCGGAGCTGCTCGCGTTCTGCCGCGAACGGATCGGCGGCTACAAGGTTCCCAAGGCCATCGACTTCCGCACCGAGTCGCTGCCCATGACCGGGCCCGGTAAGGTCGCCAAACATCTCTTACGTATGGAGTACGCGTCATCATGACCACGCTCGCAACCTCGGGCCCCGCAGCCGATACCCAGCGCTTCGGGCTGCGCACGTTCGTCGAACGGCTCGTCGCGCTCGGCGAGTGCGAGGTGCATGAGCCGCCGATCGATTTGATCGACGTCGCCGCGCGGCTCGACGGCAACCCCAAGGCCGTGTGGTTCCGCAACGCCGGCGGCGCCGAGCTGGTGGGCAACGTCATGGGCTCGCGCGCCCGCATGGCGCTGGCGCTCGATTCAACCGAACAGCAGATCGGCGAAGCGATGCGCGCACGCTTGACGACGCGCTACGCGCCGGTCGAAGTGCGCTCCGAGGACGCTCCGGTGCACGAGGTCGTGCAGGTGGGAGCGGAAGCCGACCTCACCTCGCTGCCGGTGCATTTGCAGCATGCCTTGGACGGCGCGCCGTACATTTCGGCGTCGATCGATTTCGCGCGCGACCCGCTGACCGGTTGGACGAACGTCGGCTGCCGGCGCATCATGTTGCGCACGCCGACGACGGCGGGCATCGACCTCAACGCTCCCAGCGACCTGCGCGCGATGTACGCCGCCGCCGCCGCGCGCGGCGAAATGCTGGAAGTCGCCTACACGGTCGGCTCGCACCCGCTCGACTTCCTGGGGGCGATGGCGGCGACCGAACCGTGCGATGAGCTCGACGTGCTCGGCGCGATGCGCGGCCGGCCCGTTCCGGTCGTGAAGTGCAAGACGATCGACGTGCGCGTGCCGGCCGACGCCGAGGTCGTGCTCGAAGGCTACTTGGACGAGCGCGGCCTCGTCGAGCCCGAGGGCCCGTACGGCGAATACGTCGGCTACTACGGCGCGATGAAACGCAATCCGGTCTTCCACCTCACCGCGATCACCTCGCGCCGCAACCCGCTCTTTCAGACGGCCACGATCGGCGGCCGCTGGCTCGGCTATACCGACACCTCGCAGCTGGGCTCGATCAAGACGGAAGCCAGCGTGGGCGCGATCTTGCGCCTTGCCGTGCGCGAACCGGGCGCGGTGTATGCCACAGCCTCGTCGGGCGGCATGTACAACGTGCGCGCTCTCGATGCGGCAGCGCTATCCGGGCGAAGCGCGCAACGCGATCGCCGCGGTGTTCGCATCGACGGCCGACGTGAAGCACGTATTCGTCGTCGACGACGACATCGACGTCTTCGACGACCAGCAGGTCGATTGGGCCCTCGCGACGCGCTTCCAGGCCGATCGCGATCTCGTAGTCGATTCGGGTTTTCGCGCCGTGCCGCTCGATCCGTCGCTCGACGGCATGCGCGTCGGCGCCAAGGCCGGCTTCGACTTGACCAAACCGTTCGGCAAAAAAGACGCGATGGAGTTCACGGTGCCGGCCGCGCCCGCATTTGCAGCGGCGGCGAAACGCACCGTGCTCGACGCGCTCACCGACGGCCCGTGCACGTTCCTCGAGCTGATGGAAGCAACCGGAACGCGCGATGGCCGGACCGTCATCCGCGACCTGGCGCCGCTCTACGACGAACGGCGTTTGGGCCGGCTCGAAGACGGCCGCTACACCCTCGTAACCGCACCGAAGATATAAGGAAACCACATCCGCATGTCGCAATCGCATCCCGCCCCCGGCGGCTCGGTCGAACTCAACGCCGACGGCTTGCCGCTCGGGTTTCTCTTGCCGCTGGAAGAGCGCCGCGTCACCCGCTTGGAGGTGCGCGACGACGGCGATCGCCGTCATCACGCTCGACCGCCCGGAGAAACTCAACGCCTTCGACGAGCGCATGATCCGCGAGATCCGCGCCGTGCTGTGGCAAGCCAACTTCGATGAGCGCATTCGCGTCATCGTCATCACCGGCGCGGGCCGCGCGTTCTGCTCGGGCCGCGACATCAACGGTCTCGACTATGAGAACAATTTGCCGACGCAGCAATATCGCGCCTACGTCCGCGCGAACCACGAGATGCTCGACGACCTCGAGTCGCTCGAGAAGCCGGTCGTCGCGGCGGTCAACGGCATCGCTGCCGGCGGCGGCACGGAGATCGCGATCGCCTGCGATTTTCGCATCGCCGCGGCCTCGGCGTCGTTCTTGCTGCCCGAAAACCAGCTCGGCGTGTTGCCGGCCTCCGGCGCCTGCTCGCGGCTGATCCAGATGATCGGGATCGGACGGCTCAAGGAAATGGTGCTGGCCGCCTTACCGATCGGCGCGCAGCGCGCCTACGACATCGGCCTCGCGACCCGCGTCGCGCCGGATGAGACGTTCATGGACGAGGTGTTCGCGTTCTGCAAGATCTTGCTCGAACGCGCGCCGCTGGCGATGGGCATGGCCAAGCACATCATCAACACCTGTCAGAACGTCGACACGGAGACGGGCCGCATCCTCGAACGACTGGGGCAATCGATCCTAATCGGCACGGCCGACAACCACGAAGGCATGACGGCGTTCCGCGAAAAGCGGCCGCCCCGTTTCACCAACCGCTAGACGCAACCGGCCATGCCGTAGCGAGAGGAGTGGTGCGCTTCGGCGATCCGTTTGAAGAGTAATTTTCTGCCAATCCGCGAATTCTGATGCGTTACCGTGCTGCCGACGTTCGGCGACCTCCTTCGCCAATATCGCGTCGCCGCGGGGTACTCTCAGGAGCACCTCGCAGCGAAGGCGCGCATCAGCGTCGAGTCGGTCGGGGCACTCGAGCGTGGCGTACGGCGCGCGCCTTATCGCCACACCGTTGCCCTCCTCGTCGCTGCGCTCGAGCTTGGAGACACGGATCGCCGCGAATTGGTCGCTGCGGCAGATCGTGGCCGCGCGCGCGCGACGTCCAAGCCCTCCGCCCGGCCGTTTGCTGCCTTGCGTCTTCCCATCCAAACGACGTCTTTCGTCGGCCGTACCGACGAGATGAGTGCTATTACCCGGCTTCTCGAATCAAATAGACTGGTAACTGTTACAGGTTCGGGAGGCGTCGGCAAGACGCGCATCGTTCTCGAACTTGCTTCTCGCTCTAATAATCCCCGATGGCGTGAAGCAATCTTCGTCGACCTTTCACCGCTCAATGATGGATCGTTCATCGCCGGCGCGATTGCTGCCGCGGTGCTTGGCTCCGCTGCGACCGCCTCGAGTATGGAGTCGCTGATCGACTCTCTGCGAGCGGTCGACGCCCTTGTTATCATCGACAACTGCGAACATCTGGTCAACGATGTCGCACACGATGTTTCATTTATTTTGCAAGCGTGCGAGAACATGTCGTTTCTTGCCACGAGTCGGGAGCGACTTGGAGTCGCTGGAGAAAGCGTCTATCGGCTGCCTTCCCTCCCATTCCCATCCGGCACGCTCGCAACTGCAGAGGTCGGACAATCCGCGGCCGTCGATCTGTTTATGCAGCGATCCGAATCTCTCGGTTCGACGTATCAATTGAACGCCGATGGCGCGGCGACAATTGCGGAGATATGCCGGCGACTCGACGGGATCCCGCTGGCGATTGAACTCGCCGCGGCGAGAGCGTCAACGCTGGGCCTCACCAATCTTCTAGTGCGTCTATCGAGCGGCTTGACGCTGACAGGTCCGCGACATTTGCCGGCTCGGCAGCAAACGATGCTGGCCACGATTGTCTGGAGCTATGACTTGCTCGACCTAGCGGAGCAGCTGCTATTGACGCGGCTCTCAATATTTGTTGGCGGGTTCACTTTGGATGCAGCGGAGGTCGTCTGCATTGGCGACGATCTCAAAGCTCCGGTGGTGGCCGAGCTGCTGTCTTCCCTCGTGAACAAATCTCTCGTGAGCATTACGACGTTGGGAGAATATCGCCGATATGGCATGCTCGATTCTGTACGTGCGTTTGCATTGGGTCGTCTAACGGAGCGCGGCGAGATAGATAAGGCCAGGGACAAGCATGCGCAGTGGGTTGCGTCCTTTGGTGACTGGGTCGAAGCGGCGCGTATGAAGATGCCGAATCGACGCCTGCGGGACGAGGTTGACCCTGAGCTTGAGAACGCGCGGGCGGCATTGGAGTGGTGCGCTCGTGCGGGCTACCAAGAGTACGGTACGATAGCTGGACGTATTGTCGGCGGTTTGCGAACAATATGGCTTACGTCCGGGCGTAAGGACGAATGCCGGCGCTGGGCCGAAGACGCCATCGAAGCGGTCGATGAAGACCAATATCCGGAGGTCGTCGCGCGCATACTTCGGGCGCTTATTCAAGCAGTGGAGCGCGCAAGTATGCCTGCATGGGCGGAGCGCGCCCTTGTTCTATTCGAGCGAATAGGAGATAGGATCGCTTCGGCGCAGCTGCAGACTCATATTGCCCATCGCCACGCGTGCTTGGGTCAAACTGAGGCAGCAGCAAGGAGTATCGACGATGCTGCGCGCTTTTTCGCCGAAAACAAAGACTATCGCCTCATGCCGTATCTGAGTCACCTTGAGACGCGATCAATGATACGAATTCGTCAGGGGCGCCTCGAAGATGCTAGCGCGGATGTCGCGGAGGGAATCGTAATCGCGCAGCGGCTTGGCGATGATGAAGCCTTAGTCTTTCGGATTACATGTGGCTCTATCGAATTCGCCGCCGGCAACGCGCCTGAAGCAGAACGGCTGATCCGGGCTGTCATAGAACGTCCTCAACTTAATGTCAAACACCACTTGCGTGAAATCCAGCACGGTAGCGGCCAGTTGGCATGCATTCAAGCATTGTGCTCCAACTTAGAGGACGCCAAGGCAACCGCCAAGCGCTATTTGGCTCTCTTCGAGCAATACGTTTTTACCTACGAAGCACCGATCGACCTCATCGCTACTCTTGCTTTTGCCGAAGCGGTGGACGGAAACACGGCAGCTGCCGCAATGTTCGCAGGGTGGGTCGTCAAGCCCGAACACTCCGAAGGTTTCGGCGTTCCGCCGATGTTAGGAGATGTCATCGAGCGTCTAAATGCCGTCCTTGGCGAAAAACTCACAGCTAACGACCGCCGTCGTTTTGCAGAAGCGGGTGCAAGGATGTCCACCTCGGAGATCATCGTCGCGGCTCTTCAAATTTAGGCACGAAGCATTGTCTTCGGCAGCGATCGGACGGAGCCGGTCTTTGGATCCACAATTGCGGGCTCGAGTAAAAAGTCTCCCTATGCATTGTTAGGTTAGAGCCAGATCGAAAACTGTACGGGTAACTGTACGAGTACCTCCTGGTCCTGGGCGTCGCGGGCGCCTAGCATGGCAATTGAACAGAGCCCCATCCAGAGAGGTGTCGTTCATGCAATGCCGGGTCGCTGCCGACGAGCAAGCCAATCGCCATCAGTCACCTACGGCGCTCGTAGAGCGCGTAGTCCAATTTGTCGAAAGTAATTACTCACGACCGATAAGTCTCGGTACGGTTGCTGACGCGATAGGATATTCAAGGTCCCATTTGACGACGGCATTCCGCCGCGCAATGGGAATGCCGGTTACGGCTTGGATCATTCATCGCCGCATGACCGCCGCCCGGGAACTCCTCGGCGAAAATAACCTAAGCGTGGCGAGAACATGCGAGGCTGTTGGCTTCACTGATCTCTGCTACTTCACACGTCAGTTCGTCCGACATGTAGGTGTTACACCCGGTCGCTTCCGCGTAGCAAATAATGGGACGCGCAGCGACAAAATAACCGCCCCGCGCGTGATCACTCTCAGTACATGATCAACGCAACCGCCGCCCGCCCCCTCCGCCCTCCCGTCAACGTGTTCGGGTCGTCCATGGCCCTGGCCGGACTCGGTCTCGCCTGGCGCGTTGCCGGTCCCCAGTTCGGAGCTCCGCCCGTCATCGGCGCTGCGATCATCGCCCTCGCCGGCGCCCTGTTCGCGCTTTTGTGCCTCCTCTATGTGCTCAAGGCCGTCCGCCACCCGTCGAGCGTGTGCGCTGAATTCACCGATGCGGCCAGCGCGCCGTATTTCGGAACGATTATCATCTCGCTCTCACTCCTCGCCTACGGCGCGTTACCGTACTCGACGTTCTTGGCGACGGTGCTGTGGGGAACCGCAACGGCAGCGGGCCTCATTTTGCTGCTCACGTTGGTCCGACTGTGGATCTTGCGCGATTACAAGCTCACCAGCATTTCGCCGGCGTGGCTCGTGCCGGTGATCGGCAATGCCACGACCGTCTTCGCAGGCTGGCAGTTGGGCTACCATGAGGTGGCGACCGTTAGTTTCGCAATCGCCGTCATCTACTACCTCACGTTCTTGCCGCTCATCTTCCACCGGCTCGTCTTTGAAGAAAAAACGCCCGCACGCAGCGCCCCGTCGTTAGCAGTTCTCATTTCGTCGCCGGCCGTGCTAGCCATCGCGGTCTTTCAGATCGCCGGTCGCGGCAACATGTTATTCGATATGCTCGTCATCACGGCGCTCTTCAATGCCGTCCTTGTGGCATCGCTTTGGAAAATGACCGCGGGCATGCCGATTGGCGCCGGGCTGTGGGCGTACGCCTTCTCGACGAACGAATTGGCCGGCGCGGTCTTGCGCTACCACGCAAGCGTTCCGGGTTTCATCACTGCCGTACTCGCCGCGTTCGTCCTAGCTCTCGCGACCATCGTCACCGTTACGGTTGCGATTCTTACTATCAGTATCATTCCACGAGTTTCGATCGCTGCTGCGCCGGCGCTCGCAATGAAGTCGTCATAAACCATTCCTTGACACCCCCCATCAACACACAATTCTCACACACCCTAAAGGAGAAGTCCATGTCACGCAATATCGTTCTCGTCCACGGCGCCTGGGCCGACGGATCGAGCTGGTCGAAAGTCATTCCGCTGTTGCAAGCCGCGGGGCACAACGTCGTTGCCGTCCAAAACCAAATGCAGAGCTTAGACGGCGATAGCGCAAACACACGTGCTACGATCGATGCCATGAGCGGCCCGACGATCGTCGTCGGTCACTCGTACGGTGGTGCCGTCATGGCGTCCGCTGCGGCCGGAGCGAGCAACGTTGCCGGTCTCGTGTATATCGCCGCCTATGCCCCGGATGAGGGTGAAGCGCTGGGCGGACTCGGCGCGAAGTTCGCAGCTCCCTCGGGCTTGCAGTACATCGCGCCCGGTCCGGGCGGCCTGCTCTACATCGATCGTGCACATATGGCTCAGGCCTTCGCCGCCGATGCATCCCCGGATGACGGAGCCGTGCTCGCGGCGACACAACGGCCGATCTCGGGAGCGCTCTTCACGGATACGATGGGAACGCCGGCTTGGAAAGAGTTCAAATCGTGGTATCAAGTCTCGAGTAACGACTTGATGATCAGTCCCGATCTCCAGCGTTTCATGGCCGCGCGAGCCGGCTCGAAAACGATTTCCTTGCCGTCGAGCCACGCTTCACTCGTCGCGCATCCGAAAGAAGTCGCCGCACTCATTCTCGAAGCGTGCGCCGGCTGACCACCGGCAGCCGGCAGCGGAGCATCATCGACGGCGATCCCTTGACCCGGCGGTGAGCAGGTATCAGTTCAATCATTGCGCCCGTTAGCGCTGAGGGTCAGCGCTCGCGGGGCTCTGATCTGAAGCGAAAGTTCCAGCGATACCCGCCCGGGCCCAGGTGTGCTGGGCACGGCGACGTTGGGTCGATCGCCCCGGTGTAGGAGCGTCGAGCACCCACATCTCCGAAGACGAACTGGGGGACATTCGCGCGCAGATCCGCTCTGCGGTCGACGGATGACTGGTCCTCAGCAACGGTGCGAGCTGCTGCCAAATAGCCTGAGCCTCTTCAGGTAATATCACATAATGTGGATTTCATGATATTTAGCTAGGACAAATCAGAGCGGGTTCCTCACCAACGCCGTGGGGAGCGGCTCCTGAAGTAACGCCCCTCAGATACGGGCGAGCACGTCGGCGAACTTCTCTTCCACCCGCCCGATGAGCTCCGGTGTCGCGCGGGCGACCTTCGGGAAATCGGCCAGCCGGTCGAAGGGCCGGCAGGCGTCGATGATCGCGCGTGAATTCACGAACGACTTCGCGCCTGCGGGAATCATCGGATCGAGCGGCGTGCTCCACATGTTGCGCACGAAATCGATGTCGTCGACCGGATTGCAGCGCGTGCTCACCGCCCACATCACGTCGAACAGATCCGAGGGATCGACGTCCTCGTCGACGACGATCACGAAGCGGCCGAGATAGACGCCCGACGCACAGCTCGCTGCGAGCATCGCGGCCTGCTTGGCATGACCGGCATGACCTTGCTTGATCGAGATCACGTTGAGCATTTTCGAGGCGCCGGCTTCGTGGCACCACACGCCCTTGACGCCCGGCAGCCCGGCCGCCTCAACCTCGTCCCAAATCATCCCGGCATCCACCACGCACTTGCCGAACATGTAGTCCGACGGTGGGCGCATCGGGGTCGCGATCGTCATGATCGGATCGTTGCGGTAATAGACACGTTTCACCCGAACGACCGGCTTTTCGCTAACGTCGCTGGCATAGTACCCGGTGAACTCACCGAACGGCCCTTCGAGCTGGGTATCGCCCGGAACCATTTCGCCTTCGAGCACGAGCTCGGCCGTTGCCGGTATCGGCAGACCGTGCAGCTCGCTCATCACGACGTCGATCGGCTCGCCGCGATGCCCGCCCGCGTAGTCGAGCTCCGAGAGCCCGCGCTTGACCTGGTGACAGCCGATGAGAAACAGCAGCGGGTCGTGACCGCAACTGATCACGACCGGGCACGGTTTCCCGAGCGCAAAGTACTTCTCCCGAATCGCGCGCCCGTCTTTGCCCGGTGAGATCCACAGGCCGGCCGTGTTTTTGCCGTGCACCACGACGCGGTAGGTCGAGGCGTTGATCGAGCCGTCCTCGGGGTCGCGCATGATCACGATGTCGTTCGTGCCGATGTAGCGGCCGCCGTCATCTTCGTGCAAGCGCGGGACCGGGAACTTGAACAGATCGACGTCGTCGTCGCGATCGATGTTTTCGAACACCGGCCCGTGCGCTACGACGCGCGGCGGAATCGGCTGATGGGTCTTCATCCGGTCGCGGTACGAACGCACGAGGTCGAGGGGATGTTTGGGCAACGGCAAACCGAGCGTGAGCGCCAATCGCTTGGATGAATTGAAGCCGCCGGAAAACGTCCGGAATCCGCTCGGATAGCCCGGGATCTTGTCGAAGAGCACCGCCGGTGCCTCGGTCTTCTTGTGGGCAACGACTTCGGCGAAGGCGCCCATCTCGAGATCCCAATCGACGCCGTCGACGCGCACGAGCTCACCGATGGCGTCGGCGCGGGCCAGAAATTCGCGCAGATCGCGGTGCGGTCCGCGCGGCGCGACGTGATCGGCGACGACGGTTTCGAGCATGGAGTCACCCTTCATGAGCCGTTGGACCTTAGACGTTGTACGCGCCGAGCTGCTTGACCGCAGCGAGCTGAAAGTCGAGGTCGATCGTATCGGCTACTTTGATGTCCGACACGAGAAACCCGGCTGACTTGTAGAACGCGAGATCGCGCGAGAGCGTCGCAACGTTGATCTTACCGTTGGGTTGGACCGACTGCGAGACCATGTTCGCGTAGATCGCCCGGTCCTTGATCGGCGTCACGTCGGTGAGGATATCGATGATGCGCGCAGCATTCTTGCCTTTGAGCTTACCGTCGACGACGCCGCCCATGTAGAAGCGCGCCGCGCGCAGCCACGCGGTCAGCAACCGCATGCCCACATCCCGGCGCGTCAGCATCGAGGACCCGTAAAAGACCTCGGCCGTATCTTGGTCGGGATACCACTTGTCGTTGGCGAGCACGCGAATCGCCGCACCGCTGCGTTCGGCGATCGAGGCGCTCGGCTCGTTCAGCAGGGAGGCATCGATCGAGCCGTTGGTGAGCGCGGCAATCTGATCGGCAAACCCGAGGTAGACGTGCGACACGTCGGTATAGGCAAGTCCGACGCTGTTGAGCAACACGACGAGCGTCGCCGCGGTCTCGCCGCCGGGCGCGGGTTCCGCGATCTTCATGCCCTTGAGATCCTTGGGCGACTTGTAACGTCCGCTTTTGACCAGCTCCGAGCGGACCATCAACGGGCTGAAACCGTAGTCCGGCGGCGACGAGGCCTTGTTGGCCACCATGCGCACGTTGATCCCGCGCGCGACCCCGTTGTAGAACCCTGCCGAGGGGGAGCCGCTGCCGACGTCGAGCTGGCCCGTGCCGAGCGGTGCGATCATCTGCGGCGCCGCCGTGAACGGCGTGAGGGTTGCCTCGATGCCGGCGTCACGGAAATAGCCCAGCTTTTCAGCCAGAAAAAACGGCGCGTCCGAGGAGCTCGATACGACCCCGATGGTCACCTTGTCGAGACTCTGCGCCCGAACCGCCGTCGTGAACGTGCCGGCGCCGGTCAACGCACCCGCGGTTGCGACCCCCGCTCGCTCGATGAATCGCCTACGCGAAATTCGTTGCATGAGCGAACGTTCGCGGCGGCGTTGCGGCGGGGCCTCTGGACATTTGCTTAGGCGGCGATTCACAGCGTCATGACCATGCTCGCCGCATCGATCGATTCTCGGCCCACTCACTTCTTCTGCGAGCGGATCAACGCATCGTGATATAGCCGATGTATTGGCGAATCGCTCCGGCGACCTTACGCTCGATCAGGGAGATGCGCTCGAGCGCCAGCTCCATCTCGGCGATGAGGGAGGCATCGGTCGCGCAGCTCGATACGAGCACCGCGGCGTGCTCGTGCAGGGCGGTCAGGGCATCGCGCCACGTTACCGGGCTTGTGACGATCCCCGTCGATAGCTCCGCGATCGCGCCCAAGTGCTCCAAAGCCGGGAGCAGCACCCGATCGCGGCATTCGACCTGATCTTTTTGCGCCGCCAGAACGGCGATGTCTTCAGCCATCGTATCGCACACCCACTTCAAGTGCGCGAGGCGCTGAGCCGTTCGCAGGCCGTAGTCTTCGTTCGCTTCGGCCGCAATTTCGCCGTCGGCCGCGACGTGCTTGAAGCGCCGGCGCAGCGTCGCTTCTTTCATCGCTAGGAACGCGCGCGAATAGCCCACTTTGTGACCGATGCTCGCGGCATCACAAATGGGAAAATCGGAGTTGACCCGTACGCGCTTCACTATGAATTCCTCCCGTCGTGAATCACAGTTCGAAGCGGGATTGCAAAGGGGACCCCTTGCTACCTTCGTAGGGTAGGTGAGCATTTGTTATCTTTGTTTGTCGGCGATTGCTTACATTGTATCGGTGTCGTTACAATTCGAGGCCGGCCGCCGAGCCAAGCCGCTCCGGACCTACTTCATGAGAACTGTGTGAATCGCGTAAAGTGCTCGGCATGATCGTCCGATGATGTAGGTAGCGCTGCACTGAGGTGGCGCTCGCCAGCTTCAAGGACGATCGAAATGCGCCGTTCGCTACAAGCAACGCTTATTTTGGCATTGGCTTTCCTTGTCACGGGATGCGGTGGCGGCGGGGTCGGGGTGGTCCCGCCCGTCAACTCGGCCGGCTCGAGCACAGCCGGTGTCGGAGCCTCCGCTACCGCCCGCGTCGCCGCGTTCTACGAGACCTGGTCCGAGTTCACGACGGGCTCGATTTGGGCCGACGGCAGCGCCTACGGTCACTGGACGGATCAATGGAACGGTTACGGCCAGATCGACGTGGCCGGCGTCGGAGCGCAGGGTTCGAGCTTAGCGCTGGCGCCGCTGGCCGCGATCCCCTGGGATCATTCGGCGCTCGTGACGACCACGGCGCCGCTGGCCAACTTCTCCGCTTCGGTCGTGCTCACCACGCTCAAGCAACTGAACACGGCGCCCAATCCCTGGGAGGTCGGCTGGGTGCTGTGGGCGTTCAGCGACAACACGCACTTCTATGCCTTCACGCCGCAGCCCAACGGCTGGGTGCTGAGCAAACAAGATCCCGCCTACACGGGCGACCAGCGGTTCCTCGCGACCGGCTCGTCGCCGAAGTTTCCGGTAGGGAGCACGTACACGGTCGCGGTGGCGCAGCAAGGCGCGCTCATGTCCGTGTGGGTCAACGGCCAACTCATCGTCTCGTTCACGGACCACGAGCGCCCCTATCTCAGCGGCTCGCTGGGGCTCTATTGTGAAGAGGCCAACGTCAACTACGGAGAGGTCTTCGTAACGCCGAACGCCGGCTGAGGCGTTTCTTCTTCTTCTCAGTGGTGCAGGCCGACGGTGAGGACCGGAAAGGCGGCGATGACGGCCGTTGCCACGAGCAAACCGCACAGATACAGCCACATCGGGCGCATGTTTGTATCGGGATTGGCTTTTCCGATCGCGCATGCGCTGTAGTAGCCAAAGCCCAGCGGCGGAGCGAACAAGCCGATCCCCATCGACAGAATGGCTACCATCGCGAACTGCACTTCATCGATCTGAAATTGCTTGGCGATCGGAAAGACGAGCGGTCCGAACAACACGATGGCCGGCACGCCCTCCAGCACCATGCCGAGGATGATGAAGGCGGCGATCGCGATCGCCCAAAAACCGACGACACCGCCCGGCGCTTGGCCGAGCGCGTTCGCGAGCTGCTGGGCGAAGCCCGATTGGGTTAGTGCCCACGCCATGGCCGTCGCCGTCGCAACGATGAACATAATCGCCCCGGAAAGGGCGACGGTCTCATTCAGAATCGGGTAGACCCGGTCCCAGCGGAATTCCCGATACACGAAGACTCCGACGAGCAGCGTATAAATGATGCCGACCGTACTCACTTCGGTCGCGGTCGCAACGCCGCCGACGACGGCAGCGCGGATCAGAAACGGCAGTGCGAGGCCGGGGATCGCGACGGCGAACGCTTTGGCGATCGTACGCGCCGACGGGCGCTGCGCGAGTTCGGTGCGGTCGCCCCCGGCCTTCACCAGCGCGATCCCGATCAGGATCGCGGCAGCAATGGCAGCCGGCAGCAGGCCGGCAGAGAACAGGGCGCTCGTCGAGATGCCGGTTACCGACGCCACGACGATGAGCACCAGGCTCGGCGGAATCGTCTCGGCCATCGCGCCCGACGCGGACAAGAGCGCAACCATTTCCGACCGCGACTGGCCGCGGCGTTCCATCTCGGGGAAGAGGACCGGGGCCACGGCGGCCATGTCGGCGATCTTCGAACCGGAGATGCCCGAGACGAGGTACATCGAGAGCAGCAGCACGATCGATAAGCCGCCGCGCACGTGCCCGACCAGACTTGCGATCGCATCGACCAGCCGGCGCGCAATGCCCGCATTTTCGATGAGCAATCCGAGCAGCACGAAGAGCGGAATGGCCAGCAAAATGAAGTTCTCGATGCCCTCGTCCATCCGGCCCATGACGATGCTGAGCGGCACGCTCGTCGCAAGTGAGAGATAACTCAAGGTGCAAAAGCCGAAGGCAAAGGCGATCGGAACGCCGATCACGATGCACGCCGCCAGGAGCACGACGAAGAACAGGACCAGATCTGCGCTGCCGAGCGCCGCGAAGAGGCCGCGGGCTGCAAAGGCGCAAGCGGCAAGCACGGCCATGCTGCCCCCGGCCAGCGCCAGGCGGCGCAGCGGCGTATCGATCAGCCGCAGCAACACGAGGATCGCAATCAGCGCGAGGCAGACGACGATCGCGCTGAGGACGTACGGTCGCGGGATGCCGAGCGCCGGCGTGAGATCGATCGCTTCTTGCACCAGGTAGTCACGCGATGCCGGCAACAGTTCGACGATGAAAAACAGGACGATCATCTCGACGACGACGGCCAGCGTCGCTTGGGTTCCCTCGCTGAATCTCCCGCGGATCGCGGTCAACGCGATGTGCGAGCGGCGCCGGTATGCGATCGCGCAGCCGAGCATCGAAAGCCACAGAAACGTAATGCTCGCGATCTCGTCGCTCCAGACGAGCGGCGAGTGGAGAACGTAGCGCGCGAACACCCCCAGCGCCAAGATGAACACTTCGAAGACGAGCAGCACCGCGGCTGCCGGTTCGATCAACCTGCCGATGAGCAACTCGCACCGAGCGACCCACGGACGCCCGCGCGGCGGCGTCTCCATGGAGGCCGCGCTCACGCTATGCGAGCGGTCCCGAATAGCTTTCCAAGATACTCCATGCGGTTGGTCCGAACGTCTTCTGCCAGCGGCTGTAATAGGAAGCCAGCTGGCGCCGCGCCGCGGCCGGGTCGACCGACGTGAATTGCATTCCGCGGCGGCGGAGTTTATCGGGAACGGCGAGATTCAATGCGGCGGCATCGGCGCGCACGCGAGCGGCCGCCACTTCCGCATGTGTTGCAACGATTCGCTGCACGTTCTCCGGCAGCGCTTTGAACGCATCGCCGTTCGCGGCGAGGTAAAACGCCGTGAACATGTGGTTGGTCACCGCGACGTATTTTTCGACTTCGGCGAGGTGGAGGAGCTCGACGAACGCATATTCCGATTCTTGTCCGTCGACGACGTGCGTTTGCAAGGACGTATACAGCTCAGGACCGCCGATCGGGGTCGGCGCGGCGCCGAGCGAGCGAAAAAGATCGATCCACATCGGCCCGATCGCCGTTCGAATCTTCAAGCCGGCGAGGTCTTCCGGCGCGTGGATCGGCTTCGAGGCGGTCGTGACTTGGCGAAAACCCGCCTCCCACATCCCCCGGAACGCGATGATGTTGAGCTTCGCGAGCTCCGCCCGCAAAAACGTGCCGAGCTTGCCGTTCTGCGCGGCATAGAATTGATCGGCCGACTTAAAGGCAAAGCCGGTACTATCGATCGCCAGCACGGGATCGATCGCCGAAAACGTTCCGCCCGAACCCGTCATGAACTGGATCCCGCCCGCGCGCAGCTGCTGCATCATCGCCGGAGCCGTTCCGAGTACCTGATTGGGAAACACCGTCACATCGAGCTGCCCGCCCGTATCGCGTTTCACGGCCGCCCACATCTCGACGGCGCGCACGTGTACGGGATTATCGACCGTCAGATGGTGGCCGTGCTTGTACTCAAACGTCGCGCCGCGGGCGGTGCCGCGCGCACCCAAATAGGCGGCCGTGGCTGCCGCGCTGCCGGCGATGAACGAGCGGCGATTGGGATAGTGCACGAACGCCTCCTAACGCGCAGCGGCTTGGGCCTGCAAAGCCCCCGACGCTGCAACTCCGAGATAAGCGGGATCGGTATAGTCCGGGTCGGTGTGCACGCACACCACGGAGGGTCCATCGTGTGCGCGCGCCGCGCGTAGGGCGTCCGGCAGATCCTCGAGCCGGTCCACGCTCACGCCGAACGCGCCGAAGTTTTGCGCGATGCCCGCATAGTTTGGACCGCTGATGTCGCTGGCGGGAAATGCTCCGCTCGTCTCGCCCGTGCCCCGGAAGCGGATGATCGCGGCCTTCACCGCCGCGTACGAGGCGTTGTCGACGATGAGAAACGTAATCGCCAAGCGCTGCGCAACGGCCGTCCACAGGGCCTGAATGCCGAATTGAAACACCCCGTCGCCGACCACGCAAACGATATCCCGCTCGGGTTCGGCGAGCTTCATGCCGACGGCGGCGCCCATGCCCCAGCCGAGTGAGCCGCCCGAGGTCTTATAGTATTCTCGCGACGAGCCGGCGACGACGAAGTTCATCAGATCGATCGCCGAGGTCGTCGAATCGCCGACGATCGCGCAGTCCTGCGGCAAGCAGGCGTCGAGCGCGCACATGAGGGCGGGCGGCGCGATCGGCACGGCCGTGCGCTGCCGGTCCGCTGCATCCCGCCGGCGTGCCGCGCGTTCGAGGTAGCCGGACCGGGCCTGTTGCGTATACGCCTGTCGAGACGCCGCGGCCGCGGCGTCGTCGCCGGGAAGCGCCGCGAGGAGATCGTCGAGGGCGGCGACGGTATCGCCCGTTAGCGCAAGATCGCAGTGGTTGACCTTTGCGATTTCTCCTGGGTCGTTGCACAAATGCAGGACCGTCGCGTTCAGCGGCAGCGCGGGCAGGCGCGGCGGCTCGGCCTCCGTCATGGACGCGGTGCCGACCAGAAAGAGCACGTCGCACTCGAGCACGGCTTGGTGGCCGGCCTCATAGAAGCCGACGAAGCGATCGTCGCTTGCCGGGACGCCGAGGTTTTCAATGCTGCGCCGGTCTTCGAGAACGATCGGTGCATCCAACCGGCGGGCAAGCTCGCGCAGCTGCGGACGCGCGCCGCTGCGCGCAACGTCGTTGCCGGCCAGCAGTAACACCCGCTTGCCGCGCGCGAGGATCTCCGCCGCGGCGCGGATGTCGTTCGCGGCCGGGCGGCGATGACCGCTCACCCGGCGGCGTTTCACGTCCGGGACGATGACCGGTGCCTCGCACTCGAGCAAATCTTGCGGGAGCCCGAGATAGACGGGACCGCCCGGCATGGCCGACGCGATCTTCAGCGCGCGTACGAGATCGTCGGCGACGTCTTGCGCTCGCAGAGCCATGCGATCCGAGAGCACGTATTGCCGAACGTGATCGCGCATGTGCGGGGCGGTGGTAAAGCCGTCACGGTTGCTGATCGCCGTCGACTTGGTCCCGTTCAACAGCACGACCGGGCTGCGTCCGAGCTGCGCGCAGTAGAGATGACCGATGCCGTTCGCGAGCCCGACGTTCGTGTGCAGATAGGCGACGGCGGGACGCCCCGTCACCCGCGCGTAGCCGTCGGCTGCGGCGACCGCAATCGATTCGTGGGTGGTGAGGATCAAGCGGATCTCGGGATAGGCCAGCGACGCGTCGAGAAAGCCGCCTTCCGTGCTGCCCGGGCACGTGAAGATGATGTCGACACCCCAATCCCGCAGCACGCGCAAAACGGCGTGCGAGGCCCCGCCGCGCATCAACTCCACAGCGAACCCCATTTTTCGCGGGTGGCGCGCAGCTCTTCAGGCGAACTTGCGGCGATCGGTGCGAAATCCTTGATGTGTTCGAACGCCCGGCACGCATCGATGATCGCGCGGGTATTGTAGAGCGTGCCCTCAGGATAGGTGAAGCGCAGCGGATCGCCGGGTGCGCCCCACGTTTTCTTGAGAATCTCGATGTCGCTGCCGGGATCGGCGCGCGAGACCACCGCCCACATGACGTCACGAATGTTGCTCGGGTCGATGTCGTCGTCGACGACGATGACGTAGCGGTTGTAATAGGCGCCGGCCTGACACTGCGAGGCGATGTAGCCGGCCTGGCGCGAATGCCCGAAGTAGCGCTGCTTGATCGCAACGGTGATCAGCTCGCGCGCGCCGCCGACCTCATCGGCCCACACGCCGGCGATGCCCGGAATGCCCGCAGCTTTGATTTGGTCTTCGATGAGCGCCGACCGGAGCACCGACCACGAAAACGAGAAATCGTGCGGCGGCTTGCCCGGCATTTGGCCGAGGATGATCGGGTTGTCGCGGTAGTACACCGCCTCGACCTTGATCGTCGGTTTGTTGCGCCGAGCGCCCCCGTAATAGCCCGTGAACTCGCCGAACGGACCTTCCATCACCATGTCATCGGTGAGCCACCCTTCGACCACGAGTTCGGCGTCGGCGGGGATGGGCAGACCGGTGATTTGCCCGCGCACCATGCGCGTCGCCGTGCCCGCGATCGCACCGGCAACGTCACATTCGAACACGCCTTCGGGGATCTCGATGCTGCTCATGAGTGCGAGCAGGGGATCGTGTCCGAACGAAACGACGATCGGGGTGCGCTCGCCGCGGGCGTCGTTCTTCAGCTTGTGCTGCTGACCGTGTCTCGACGTGCTGGCCATGTGAATCGCGATGCGATCGGGACCCGCCAGCATGCAGCGGTACGTGCCGGAATTGTAGGTGCCGGTGTCCGGATCGCGCGTGATCACGACGGAGCCGGTTCCGATGTAGCGGCCGCCGTCGCCGGCGTGCCATAGCGGCGTCGGAAACTTTTCGACGTTGACATCCGCCCCGAGATCGATGTTCGTGAGAACCGGGCCGTCGTCGACCAATTCGAACGGATAATCGGCCGCTGCATGAAACCAGCGCTGAAGCTGGCCGCTTCCGACGTGCTTCACGAGCGCGCGCGCATCGGTCGCCTGCACGCGCAGCGCCGCGGCGAGCGTGGAAACGCCCGAATTCGGACTCGTCAGAACGCGTCCGGTCTGGTAGCCGGCGACGTTCTCGAAGAGCAGCGCCTTGGGGTTGGGCATCGTGTTGTTGAGCTCGGTAATCGTCCCGATCTCGACGTTCCAATCGGCGCCCGACACGCGCTTGAGCGCACCCGCAGCATCGATCTTCTCGATAAACGCCCGCAGGTCACCCGGTGGGAACGAGCTTTCTCGCAGGGCGTGTTCTTGAATCACCCGTTGCCTCCGGCGATCTTGACGCTCAAGCGTTCAGGCTCCGTTTTACCATTAACCTTGCGGCGAAGTCAAAGGCGGAGCGACCGTGGCCTCGGTCTGACCGGTAGCCGCCAGTTCGCGGGCGACGAAGCCGGACGCCTTCACTTCTTCGATCAGCGCCGCGATCGTTGCCAATGCTTGGGGGCCGTGGACGGTGACCATCGCTTGTTCGATCACCATGAAACGGCCGTCGAGGACGCGCACGCCGGTGTGCCCTTTGACATAGTCGAGCAGCGATGCTTTGACGCCCGCGGCGACGTCGATCTTTTCGTTCAGAAAGCGAGCGATGGACTCGGCGCTGGTCTCGTCGCGAACGAGCTCCGCGTGCTTGATGTTGCGCGTCAGGTACAAATCGTACGCGCTGCCCTTGCCGACGGTCATGCGAATACCGGGGCGATCGACGTCCGCGATGTCGTGCAGCGGCGAATCGTCGCGGACCATGTAGCCGCCCTCAATCAGCACGTAGGGCGCGGTGAAGCCGACGTCTTGCGCGCGCAACGGGTCGATGGCCATGAAGGCGACGTCCCACACGTCGTTCTTCGCCTGCGCGACGACCGCACCGGCGCCTTCGAACGGGATCAGCTCGATCGGCACGCCCAGGCGTTTGGCCAGTTCGCGCGCGATCGCGACCGAGACCCCGCCCGATTCGTCGAGTGTCGGGCCGCGTTTGGTCAGCACGGTGTTGCCGAAGTTGATAGCCGCGCGCAAGCGGCCGTAGGGAGCGAGGATGTCGCGCATCGAGGCGGCGTTGGTCATGCGTGCGCTCTAGCACGGCAAGCCGAGCTCTTCCCGCCGAGAGGATTTGCCGCCGATAGCGCGGTATTTGTTTCATATTGGGAACTGTTGGTCATTTTTTGAACAACTGGAGACATCCGACGACATGCTGTCCATAGAGAAACGGGCTGCTCCGAAGCCCGATTCGGTCGATGTTGAGCGCACCGGTCCCGGAACGTTGGCGGGACGCTACCTGCGAATGTTTTGGCAGCCGATCTTCGTCGCGTCGAACTTGCTTCCCGACCGCCCGCAGCCCGTGCGCATCATGAGCGAATCCTATACGCTCTATCGCGGCGCGTCGGGCGCACCATACGTGGTCGCGGCCGTGTGCCCGCACCGCCAGACGCAGCTCTCCGTGGGCTGGGTCGAAGGCGAGAACATCCGCTGTTTCTATCACGGCTGGATGTTCGACGGCGCGGGCAATTGCGTCGAACAGCCGGCCGAGCCGAAGCCCTTCTGCGACAAGGTTCCCATTCGGGCGTACCCCGCGCTCGAACGTTTCGGCTTGATCTTCGCCTATCTCGGCGAGGGCGAACCGCCGGAGTTCCCGCGTTTTCCGAAGTTCGAGCAAGCCGAAGGCTTTCTGTGGGCCGAAGCCATCACGCGCGAGTGCAATTTTTTTCAGAATTTAGAAAACGCCGTCGACACCGTTCACGTCGGCTTCGTCCACCGAACGCACTCCGGATCGCACGATGGCCGCGTCGATAGCCCGTTGTGTTATGCCGAGGAGGGTGATTGGGGCGTCGTTTACGATACCAAACGTAAAAGCGGCGCCCAGCGGACGACGTTGATCGGCATGCCGAATACGTTCAACCTCATTCTGCTCTCGTTTGAGGATCACGCCGAAGCCATGTGGCAAGAGGCGATCAGCTGGTACGTTCCGGTCGACGATGAAAAGCACATCGCGTTCATGGTGCGCCGTTTTCTCGTGAGCAACGAGGAAGCCGGGCCCATCATGGACCGCATTCGCGCCACGGTTTCCGAACGCACCGACAACCACGTCGAGCTGGCCCGCGCGATTCTCGCCGGCAAGCTGCGGCTCGACGATGTCGATCCCGCATCGACCGACTGGTTCCGGCTCCAAGACGACATCGCGCAGATGGGGCAGGGCGCGATCACCAACCGCCGCTTCGACCGGCTCGGCCAGAGCGATGCCGGCGTGATCATGGTGCGCAAGCTGTGGACGCGCGAGCTCAAGGCGCTCGCCGCCGGTGAGCCGCTCAAGCAGTGGCGGCGGCCTGAGGGCTTGGAACCGAGCAATCACGTATGAGTTCAGGTCGGCTCTCGCGGCGCGGCGTTCTCGCGGGCGGCATGGGCGCCGGGCTCGCGCTCGCGCTCGGCGCTGCGGCTAGCGCGGCGGCGCCCAGTTTCAAGCTCGAGAAACCCGACGTGCGGATCGGCGCTTCGGTCGGCGGGGCCGGCTTTCTGCCGCTGTACGTGGCCGTCGACCATACGTGGAAGCCGGCCGGCATCACCGGCGATCTGTACAGTTTTCGCGGCGATTCCGAGGTCGGTCAGGCGCTGGCCGGCGACGCTCTCGATGTGGCCTGTATGTCACTCGATGGACTCGTGAGCCTCATCAACAGCAAACAGCCGGTGATGGCCGTCTACGGCGGCTTCCTCACGGCCGCGTTTGAATGGGTGTCGGCGCCGTCGATCAAGTCCTGGAAGGACGTCAAGAACACGTCCGTTGCCGTCACGTCCTTCGGCTCGATGACCGATGAAATTGCGCGCGACATGATCAAGAAACACGGGCTCGCGCCGTTGACCGACGTGCAGATCGTCCAAGGCGGTAACCCGGCAAGCCAGCTGCAAGTGCTTGAATCGGGCCGCGCCCAGGCGGCGATCCTGGCGCCGCCCTGGACGATCCTCGCCAAGGCGCAGGGCTACACGATCCTCGGGACCGAGCAAAAGGAAGTCGCGACCGAATTTCCGGCTGAAGTCTGGGCGGCGAAGACGCAGTTCATCGACGCCTATCCCGGCACGCTCAAGACGATCTTGCGCGCGCACGTGGCCGCCGTTCGCTTGGCGCGAGCAAACCCGCAGCTCGCATCCGATTCGCTCGCCAACGCGCTGAAGATCAAGCCCGACGTCGCCCGCGCGACCTACGACGCGTTGATGCCCACGTTCGATGACCGCGGACGCTTGCCGGACGCCAAGAACATGGCGCTCTTCTGGGGAGTCGAGCAGAGCGCCGGCAAAGTGACGGGGCCCTGGCCGAATTCCCAATTTCTCGACGACCGGTTCCTCAAGTCGTTCTCCAGCTGGGCGCCGTAGCGGCTCCATGGCTCAGTTGGTTGTCGACAATCTGAGTCTCTCGTACCAACACTCGAACGCGCGCCCGTCTTCTTCGTTCCTGGCGTTGAAAGACGTCAACCTTTCGATCGGCCAGGGCGAGTTCGTCACGATCGTGGGACCTTCGGGTTGCGGTAAGAGCACGCTGTTGATGCTGATCGCCGCGCTGCTTCAGCCGTCGGCGGGTTCGATTACGCTCAACGGCGCGCGCGTCGCTGCGCCGGGCTCCGATCGGGCACTGGTCTTCCAAGATTTTGCGCTGTTGCCGTGGCGCACGGTCCTCAAGAACGTCGAAGTCGGGTTAGAGCTCAAACACGTGCCGCGCGGCGAACGCGAAGAGATCGCGCGCCGCTATTTGAAACTCGTTGCGCTGGAACGATTCGCGGACAGCTTTCCGCACCAGCTCTCGGGCGGCATGCGGCAGCGCGTCGCGATTGCCCGTGCGCTCTGTGTTCATCCCGAGATCCTGTTGATGGACGAACCGTTCGGTGCGCTCGACGCTCAAACGCGGCAAGTGATGGGATCCGAACTCCTGCGGCTCTGGGAGAGCGATCGCAAGACGATCATCTTCGTCACGCACGATCTCGACGAAGCGATCTACCTCGCGGACCGGGTGATCGTGATGAGCGCATCGCCCGGCCGGATCATTCGCGAAATCCCGGTCCACTTGACCCGGCCGCGCGATTTGGACATCCGCAACACGCTCGAGTTTCTCGAATACCGCCGAACGCTCTGGAGCCTGCTGGAGCAGGAGGTTCGGATGGCCGGCGCTTGGGATCCGGTGCCGGCAACGGTCTAGTGGGTACGCACGCGCGCCTCATCGTCGGCACGCTGAGCGTCGGCTTCGTTTTGATCGTCTGGCAGATCGTCGGCTCGAACGAAATCGTCCGCTCCGCGCTCATCTCGTATCCGACGCAGATTTTCGGTGCCTTCGTCGATTTCTGCCGGTCGGGAGAACTCGCTTCGAATGCGCTGGTGAGCCTGCGGGAGTTTGCCGCCGGCTTCGCCGCCGCCGTTGCCGGCGGGGTCGCAATTGGTCTGGTATTCGCGCTCAACCGTCCGCTTCGGTACCTGTTCGAGCCGCTGTTCGTGGCGCTCAACATGGCGCCGATGGTCGCGTTCGTGCCGCTCCTGATCGTCCTTTGCGGCATCGGCGAATTCTCCAAATCCGTAACGGTGTTCCTGAGCGCCTTCATCCCGATCGCGATCAACACCACCACCGGCATCACGCAAGTGCACGAATCTTGGGTGCGGGCGCTGCGCGCTTTGGGCGCGCGCAAACACGAGATCGTGATGAAGGCGATGCTGCCCGGGGCGTTGCCGGCAATCATGACCGGTATTCGCCTGGGCATCGGGCGCGGCATCGTGGTCCTCATCGCCGCCGAAATGACGGTCTCGCTGCACGGTATCGGACGGCTGATTCAAGTCTATAGCAGCGGCGACAACGTCGCGAAGATCTTCGTGCTGGTCGCGGTCGTGGCGGCGTTCGGCTACGGCTGCGCGGCGGCACTGAGCCTGCTGCAACGGCGGCTGGCATCGTGGCCGGGGGTCGCGATCAGCAGTGAAGGCCGCCGCGGGCAAGCGGCGGATTCGTGGTACCATCGCAACGAGCAGTGGGTCCTCGGCATCGCCGGCGCCGCCGCATTGCTTGTGGCGTGGGAACTCGCCGTCGACCGAGGCCTCCTAACCGCGCTTTCCGTGAGCAGCCCGTCACGCATCGCGCTGGCGTTCGCCAAGGAATTGGGCTCGGGCGCCCTGCTGACGGACTTGCGCGTCACCATGTTCGAGCTCGTCGCGGGTTTTGGTCTCGCGCTCCTCGTCGGCGGGGTGCTGGGCATCGGTATGGGTCTGTACTCGACGGTCGAATACGCGATCGATCCGTTCGTGTGGATCGTGTACTCCTCGCCGATGATCGCCTTCTATCCGCTCTTGGTCATCTGGCTCGGCTTCGGAACGGCCACCGTCATCGCGGTGACCTTCTTGCTGAGCTTCGTGTCGATCGTCGTGAACACGGTCGCCGCGGTCCATGCGGTGGATCCGCAGCTGATCCGGGCGATCAGAGCATATGGCGGCAAGCAGCGCGACATCATCTTCAAGGTGGTCCTGCCTTCGTCGCTGCCGTTGGTGTTGGCCGGCGTACGTATCGCCCTCGGCCGAGCGTTTCTCGGCGTCGTCCTGGGCGAAATGTTCGGCGCCAACCAGGGCTTCGGTTACGACATCGCGTTCTACGCAAACCAGATGCAGACGACGAACGTCTTCGTTTCGCTCATCATCCTGATCGCCATCGGCTGGACGCTCAACCAGCTGAGCGTTGCGCTCGAAAACCGGTTACTGGCCTGGCGCCGAGCCTGAGGGTGCCGCCTGCGCCGTCAACGCAGCGTAGAGCCGTTCAGCGGTGAGCGGCAGCTGCTGCAGCCGCACGCCCGTCGCGTTCGCGACGGCGTTGGCGACGGCCGGTCCGACCGCCACGTTGATGAGCTCGCCGATCATCTTCGCGCCGTAGGGACCGTCCCCGTCCGGCGCGCGCACGAGCACCGTGCGCAGCGGCGGAATGTCGCGCATGGCCGGCAGCTTATATTCCGCCAAGCTGAGCGTGGTGAGACGGCCGCTCTCGTCGGCGGTGAGTTCCTCGCTCAGCGCTTGGCCGAGGCCGAAGACGAAGCCGCCGTCGATCTGGCCCTGATGCGCCGTTGGATTGATGATCGTCGCCACGTCCAGCACGGCGAGGGCGTCGTGCACGCGCAGCGCGCCCGTTTCGCGATCCACGTCGACGCCGATCAGACAGGCCGCGAACGAGAGGTCGGTACCGTTTTCGCCGTTTGGATCGGTGTAGTCGCCCGTGACCTCGTAGGGCCCGGCGGCGCACAACACGCGCACGCCGGCGAGATACTCGGCCGCGCCGGTTCGTGCAAGCGCCTCCCGCAGCTGCTGCGCCGCGGCCAGCACCGCGCGGCCGACGATGTGGGTCACGCGGCTGTGCGCCACGCCCGGGTCATCGAGCGCCTCGCTCGTCGTGCCGCGGCGGACGCGCACGTGATCTTCAGGCACCGCGAGCGCGGCGGCGGCGATGCGCCGGATGGCCGTCATGATGCCGCCGCCTTGATCGGCGACGCCGAGGATGGCGTCGATCCGGCCGTCGGCTGCGAGACACAACCGGACGTTCGTGTGTCCGCCCCCGGTGTGCCCGCTCGCGAGCGCGAAACCGTAGCCGGCTCGCGCCGCGGCAGGTAGGCGCTCGAGTTCCTCCGCCACCGCATCGAGCACCGCCGCGGCCGTAGCGCTGCCGTGCATGGGCTCGCCCGTGAGCAGCCGCTCGCCGTCGTTCGCGAGGTGGCGACGGCGAAAGGCGACCGGGTCTTCACCGAGCGCGTGCGCGATCGTCGCGATGTGCTGCTCCCAGGCGAAGAACGTCTCGACGTAGGAGGGGCCGCGCATGTTCCCGGCCGGCACGCTGTTGGTGTAGACGCCGCTCACCTCGACGCGCGCGTTCGGAATGCGGTAGGGCACCGCGGCATAGCCGGTGTTTCCGGGCAGCAGCAGCGCGTTCGGGATACCGGCGACGTACGCGCCGCCGTCGTAGAGCACGTGCGAGGTGTGCGCGGTGAGGTTACCCGCGGCATCGACCGCGGTGCGCAGCGTGACGAAGGCGCGATGGCGTGACGTCGCGGTACGCAGCGAATCGGCGTAGGTCTGGACGTGGCGCACCGGACGCCCCGTCGCTCGCGCGAGAAAGTAGCACGGAAACTCATCGGTCGTGAGTCCCTTACCGCCGAAATCACCGCCGATCGCGGTACATTCCACGATGATGTTTTCTTCGGGAACACCGGTGACGCGCGCCAGCTGCGCGCGTAAGCGAAAAGGCGTCTTGTTGACCGTGTTGACGTGCACGCGGCCGTCGTCGTCGATCCAGACGAGCGTGGCGTGCGGCTCGATAAAGCCCGCGTGCTGGCGCGGCGTCTCGAACGTCTGCGTGAAGACGCGATACGCGTTTGCGAATAACGTTTCCAGATCGTCACTGCCGTGGCTGCGGACGAGCGAAGCGTGGACGTTCGGGTGGACGTGCACGGGCGAGGCTTGACCGCGATACGCCGCATAGTGGTAGCCGGCCCAGCCGGAATGCAACACCGGCGCCTCCGGGTCGCAGGCGCGTCGCGGATCGAGCAGCGGTTCGCGCTCATCGTATCGGACGGCGATCGCGCGGGCCGCGGCCTCGGCGGCTTCACGCGTCTCCGCGGCGACGGCCGCAACGCGCTCGCCCGCGAATCGCACGACCTCCGAGGCCAGCACGGGCCAATCGGCGAGCTGGCGGCCGAAACGTACGTGGCCGATGTCGCCGGCGGTGAGGACCGCTCGCACGCCCGGCATCGCGCGCGCCGCGCGCACGTCGATCGAGACGATCGCCGCCGAGGCATACGGGCTCAGTGCATAGGCGGCCCAGAGCGTGTGCGGCCGCGTGACGTCGGCGGTGTACTGCTCGCGGCCGCTGACCTTCGCCCTTCCGTCGACGCGCGTCTCCGCATCGGAGAACGGCGGCGCGAGCAGCGCGGCCGTATTTACGGATCCCCGTGGCAATTCAAGATTTGCCCGGTGATGTAGCCCGCGTCGTCACTGGCTAGAAACGCAATCGCCGCCGCATGCTCGGCCGTCGTGCTCTGGCGGCCCAATGCATACTCCAACGGGTCGGCCGTTGCTTCCCGAATGCGCGCTTCCATTTCGGGATTCGATTCCGCAACCACCCCCGGCCGCAGCGACAGCCGCGACGTCGTGCGGTCGGTGACGGCGGTGCTGCCGGGTGAAATCGCGTTGACGCGAATGCCCTGCTGCCCGTATTCCTTAGCCAGCGTTTTGGTCATCGCTTCGACCCCGCCTTTACCGATCGCATACGGCGCTCGATAAATGCGACCGCGCGTGACGCCCGAGCTGCAGTTGACGATCGCACCCGAAGCTTGCTCGACCATGATCGGCAAAGCGGCATAACAGCACCACATGGCCGTCGAGAGGTTGCGTTCCAGTTCGAGCAGGATCTCTTCTTCGCTGAAGAGGTGATACGGCTTCCACCAAATCGCACCGCCCACGACGTTGACCAGCACGTCGATGCGGCCGAAGGCGTCGACCGACAACTGCATCAGCTCCCGCGCACCCGCTAAGGTGCTGACGTCGGCCACGGCTTCGACGGCTTCGACGCCGTGCGAGCGCAACTGTTCGACCGTTTCCTGCGCGCTCTCGCGAACGCGCTCCGCGACGACGATTTTGCCGCCTTCCGCTCCCAGCCGCTTGGCTGCCGCCCGGCCGATACCCTGACCGCTGCCGGTGACGATACAGACGCGTCCGTCGAATCGTCGCGCACCCGAGAACAAGGGGTCCAACATGTGTTGCAAAATCCGCCTGGAATTGACTTTTTGTACCGAAACTGCTAAGACGTTCAAAATATAGCACACTCATTCATTAGCGTCCAGGCCGCTGGAGGAGACGCATCATAAGCCGCCCGATCGCCGTTCGCAAACTCGGCCATCTGCTCTATGAAGTGACGAACGTGGAGCGCTCGGTGCGCTTTTGGACCGAGATCATGGGTTTCAGCGTGACGGAACGCAACGCCAAAGGCTATGTGTTCCTGCGCTGCGGCAGCGATCATCATGCCATCGGACTCGTGCCGACCGACAAACCGTCGCGCCCGCCGGAATCAGCCGGGGCGCACGTCCATCATCTAGCCATGGAAGTCGACGATCTCGATGCGCTGTTTGCGGCCCGCGAAACGTTCCGCGCCAACGGCGTACCGATTCTCTTCGAAGGCCGCCATCGCACCGGCAACAACGCCGGCATCGAATTCTGCGATCCCGACGGCTACACGTTCGAAGTCTACTGCGCGATCGATCAGATCGGCCCCGACGGACGCACGCGTCCTCACGAACTCGGCTACGAAGCGCATAGCCTCGAGGAAGCGCGCGACCACCCCATTCCCGACGTCTGGTAGTCCGGATTGGGCACCGTTCCGGCTCCCAACCGCGCCGCTTTCCTCGGCGGTGTGGCGTCGCTCGGTGTTGCAGCGGTAGCGGGCGCCGCCGGCTTCGCGCGAGCGCTGGTCGTTGCCAACCGGCGCGCTGAATGCGACGCCCTCGAGGATGCCTGCACGTACACGCGCCGGCATGCCTTTCCGGCCCAATATCAGCGCTCGAGCGGTGTGCGCGGATTGCGCGGGCGTTTCGAGAGCGCGAACGGCAGCGTGGAGATTTGGTGTGTCGAGGATCTGCTTCCGGCCGGGTTCGATGTGGCGAGTTCGGCCGTGAAGGCCCGCTTTTTGCCGGCGCTCGTGGGCGGCAACGGTATCGCGCTCGTCGCGGCGTTCGGGACGGCCGCCAGTGTGACCGCGGAGTCGCAGAACGGCAGCGTCATCATCGGTACGAACACGTTCTTGCATGACCCCCGGTCGCCGCACACGACCTCGCACTGGAAGCCGGCACATCCGGATGCGCTGGTCCCTTCGGCCATGGACGAGGCAACGTTTCGGAACGTCGTCGGCAGCGCCGCCGAGCTCACCGCGCTCGATCAGTTTCTCTTGCCGGCTGCGCTCGCACCCGCGCTGCGGCCGCGGGTGATCGCCGACCATTCGTTCGTAGCGTTATCCGACATCAACATAACGCACAGCGCCGATTACGCGTTGGCCGACCCGATGGTCGTGCGCGCCTACCTTCAATCCGGCGCGCGGGCCCCGATCGGTTCGCTCGAGACGACGCACGCGGTCATTCGGGCGTGCACGAGCGCGCCGTTCTTCTTCATCTCAGGCATCACGAACCGTGTCGGCGCCTTCGCGGCCGAAGTGACACCGCGCTTTGATGCGCAAACCTTCGTCGCATCGTTCAACGCCGGAATCGCGGTCGCCGCGTTGGCCCAGCGGATGTTGTACTACCTAGCACATTAGGCGAGCCATTCGCCGTCTTGCCGAGTTCTTGCGAATCGCTCGGCATACTGGCGCAATGAAACCCACCAACCCGCTCCCGCCGGGAATGCAGTATCTCAGCTTCGGGCCGGCCGAGTGCGTCCCGCGCGTGTTCTTCCCAGGCGTCGTTTCGGGCGTGGACTACGACGCCATGATCGAGATGTACGACGCACTTTCCCGCAGTTTGACGGTCGACCAGGCCGGTGGCGGCACGGAAGGCACGGTGACCCCGCAACAACGTAAGGATTGATGCTGCCCGATTCTTTGTTTCTTGCGGCTGATTCCGAGCCGGCCTCAGCGCCGGAAACGGCAGCCCGAGACGAGCTTGATTCGCCCGCCCTCCCGGATAGGAGTGAGTGGAGAAAACAGTTGCTCGCGAGCCCGAGCGTTGCCGTCGAGCACGATGTCATGACCGTGATCCAGTACAAGCAATAGCCGTGGCGCGTTCGCTAGCGAAGTGCCGGCGGACGGCGCGGCAGCGCAAGCGTGAAGGTGCTGCCGATGCCTTCTTCACTCGAGAGCAGCAAGTCGCCGCCGTGCCGCCGGGCCAGCGCACGCGCGATCGCCAGTCCGAGTCCGCTGCCGCCGTCCGAACGGCGAGCGCCGTCCGCGCGCCAGAAGCGATCGAAAACACGCTCGCGCTGATCCGCGGCGATGCCCCGCCCGGTGTCCCGCACCGCAATCTGCATGCGGTGTTGATCCGCCGTCCACGACACGATGATACTCCCCGGCGGATCGGTGTACCGGATCGCGTTTTCGACGAGGTTGGCGATGATGCGCTCGATCTGATCCTGGTTGCCGTAGATCTCGAGGCCGGACGGCCCGGCGAACTCGAGCGTGAGTCCTTTCGCGAGGGCGGTTTGCTCGTAACGCGATCTGACATGCGCGACGAGCTCATCGAGGTCTATCACGAAGAGCTCGTGCTCCATCGACTGGTCCGCCCTAGCGAGGATCAACAAATCGTCGGTAAGACGGCGCATTTGCTGCGAAAACGTGGCGATGTCTTCGAGACGCGAACGCGTCAAGGGCGAGAGCTCCGGAGCTTCTCGCAGCGCGACCGATGCCGTGCCGGCGAGTGCGGCGATCGGGCCGCGCAATTCATGGGAGGCGTCCGCCGTGAAGGTTCGCAGGCGTTCGTACCCTTCCTGAACCCGCGCGACCGACGAACGCGCCAATAGCGTTCCGCCGAGTGCTCCCGCGAGCAACGCCAGTAATGCGCCGGCCACCAAACCGCGATCCAAGGCGCGGGCGGGATCGGAGGAGGGATTGTAGACCTCGGTTGCGCGCACGAAACCGCGTAAGCGCGAGTGCGCATCGAGCAGCGGGAGGGTGTAGGTGGCGAGCACGCCGGCCGGGCTCTCGAAGCGTTCCCCGCCTTGGCGCGGCGGTCCGAGCGCCGCCAGCGTTTGCCCCCGGCGCGCCAGCAGTCGCCCGGCCGGGTCGAACCACTCCAACCCCTCCGACTCCGAACGCAGGGAAAAGCCGCCGAAGCTCACCTCGTTCACCTCATAGCCGCCGCCCGCGAATTGCACCGCCGCGGTCCCGGCGCGAGCGAGCGTGTTGAGCCGGGCGGTCGCATCGGCGTTCAAGATCGCGACGAACGAGAACCGCACCACCAGCGCGAACACGACGATGACGACCGCGAACGCGGCGGCGTACGATAGGAACAACCTGCGTCCGAGGAAACGCGGGACAAGGGTTCGCCTGGCTGCTACTTTCCTGAAAATCGGTAACCCGATCCGTAGACCGTTTCGACTAAATTGTCACAGCCGGCGGAACACAGCTTCCGGCGCAGGTTTCCGACGTGCGTCCGAATCGATTCCGGCGCTGTATCACTGTCGATCGACGCGAGCTTATCGTGCAGCATCTGCCGGGTGAACAACTGCCGGCGGTGACGCATGAGCGTTTCCAGGATGATGTATTCGCTGCGCGTCAACTCGAGCGGCCGATCGCGCACGGTCACGCTCGCGGCCCGCGGATCGAGGACGAGCCCGTTATGCGCCAGCACCGGCGGCTGAATCTCGCGCGCTCGCCTGGTGACGGCTCGAATGCGCGCGGCGAGCTCGACAAAGTCCATCGGTTTGACGATGTAGTCGTCGGCGCCGGCGTCGAGCGCGGCGACCTTGTCTTCGATCGCGTCGAGCGCGGTGATCATCAAGATCATCGATTGGTTGCCCGCTTCGCGAAGCTGCCGGCAAATGCCCAGGCCATTTCCCCCGGGCAGCATGACGTCCAACAGGATGACGTCGTGCAGTCCGCTCGCCGCGTACTCGAAGCCGGTTTTGCCGTCGGTGGCGACGTCGACGGTATGACGCTGCCGCCGGAGATCGTCCGCCATCGGCCCGAAGAGACGCGGATCGTCTTCGACGATCAAGATTCGCATCGGCGCGCCGCGTCGTCGAGAACGGTCAAGGGTGCGTTCAGGGCTTGCCGGGGTTGTTGGGGTCGCGCAGGATCCAGATGCCCCACTTGTCGTCGTCGGCGTAGATGTAGCCGCGGGTGTCGACGACGACGTCTTCGCGTCCAGTTGATCGGCGATTCGTGCGGTCCGCCGGTCGGATGCTTGGGCAGATCCGGCCGTTCGGGCGGGATGAAGTAGCCGGTGTTGGTCGGCAAATGCGCGTCGCTGATGTCGTACATTCTGCAAACCGGCATTGAAATACGCGATGTAGAGCGTGTTGCCGTTGGGCATCACGTCGGGATTGTGAATCTCTTGGTTGACGTTGTGCGGACCGAAGCGGCCGCCTTTGTCGCAGAAATCCTTATACGGTTTGCCGGCCGGCGGGCGGGGCGGCGGGAAGATCGAGATCAGGCGCGGCTTGGCCGGATTGCTGTTGTCGACGAAGCCGGCATAGTTCAACGGTTCGGTGTCGCAACCGCCGGCTGAGGCCTCGGAGCTCACGTAGAGCAGCTTGCGGTCCCAGAACGGCAGCACGGTGTGTTCGGACTGCGAGCCGTTGTCGGCGAACGGCGGCGTCATCCGCAACTCGACCGATCACCTTCGGGTGCGCGATGTCGGTGATGTCGAGGTTGAGGATCGTCGGGATAGTAGCCGACCGAGATCATCTTGCCGTCCGGGCTGACGTTCGCGGGCCCGTGCATGCCGGCCGGCGCGATGCCCTCGGGCGAGGTTTCGCCGTCCTTCTGCCCTGGCGCCACCACTGCCCGGCCACGACCGGATGCGCCGGATCGCTGACGTCGAGAATCACGAGGATGCGTCCGGTGTATCCCGGCATCGTCGTCGAGAGATAGGCGTATTTTCCGCCCGGATAACTGTTGCGGTGCGAACCGCCCGCGCCGCCCTTCCAGGCGGTGAGCTGCTTGGGATTCTCCGGATCGCTGATGTCCCAGATCAAGAGCGTGTGCTCGACCGGCCGCGCGAGCGGGGAGCCGCGCAGTTCATCGAGTCCGGTCAGCAGCAAGTTGCCGTGCAGCGTCACTTGACTGGTCACGTTGCCCGGCGGGCCCGGGATGAAGCGGACGTAGCGCGGGTTCTTCGGATCGGTGACGTCGAGGATGCTCCAGCCCGCTTCGAACGAGTGCCCCATGAAGAGGTACCAGTGCCCGTTCTTGGCATGCGTGATCGCGAGCTTGAACGCCGCCGAGTGACCGCCGAGCCCCGAGAAGCCGACCAGCTGCAGGTGCGAGGCTTCCCATCCCGGCGGAATCGGGTCGGCGAAGGCCGGGGCGGCGAGCCCCAACGTCCAGCCCAGCACGACCAGCGCGGTAAGGGCGCGCCGAATGACAGCGATCATGAGGAACCTCTTTCGCCTAGTGCGAGAGCGCGGCGTTGACGTCGGCGTCGAGCTCTTCGAACGGAACCTCGCCGGTTTCAACGGCGACGATGCGGCGGGCAGCGTTGACGACGTAAATCGTCGGATACATCGTCAAGCCGTACGCGCTCGGAATGGTAAAGCGACCGTCGAAACCGATGCGGTAGTTGACGTCGAACCGGTGCGCGAATTGGTCGAGATCCGCTTGCGTCAGCGCCGCCGTATGGTCGAAGCCGAGTGGGCTCGCGGGGACCGCGATCACGTCGATGCGGTCGCCGTCGATGCGTTGCAGCTGGTTCATCACCGCCGCCTCGCGTTGACAGTGCGGGCACCACACGGCGAAAAACTCGAGCACGTACGGTTTCTTCGACAGCGAACTGTCGAACACGCCCTTCGTGGTCGGTTCGTTCACCACCGGCGCCGCCGCTCCGACCGCCAGCGTCGCATCCGCTGCGCGGGCAGCCTGCGGCACGGGCCAAATCGAGACGAGCGCGACGGCGGCGAGCACGCGAGCAATGCGGATCATGGCGTGCGCTTTGCCCCGCTTGCGAGACGCTCCTGTTCTGCTCGGCAGCCGCTCGAATCGGCCCGTTCAGGAGAAAAAGTTTCCGGCTCGCACGTGATAGAGCTCGTCCGCGGGATCGAAGACCGTGCCCAAGGGATCGCCGCCGGCGGCGACCGTTTTGATTTGGCTGCGCACGAAGGCGCGGAGCCGCCCGACGCCGCGATCGCTGCCGGCCAGGTGTTCCTCGGAATGATACGAGATCGGGCCTTGTCCCACTTGCGCTTCCCAATCGCCGGGAATGCGCTGGTGCTCCTCCTGGGTCAACTCGCTCCACCTCTTACCGTCGAGGAGCGCCTGAGCCGCCTGGACCTTGGATCCGCGCGGTACGCGATAGATGTGAAATAGGCGAAAACTCGTGTCGTCGACCGGCAGCACGAAGCCGATCTTGGTCGCTTTGCCCGCATTGAGGTGGAACTGGTCCGGCACGATCCGCACGTGGGGAAAGAGCACCTGCGTTACGCGCTCCATGCGCCGGCCGTCGGGCAGATCGCGGTAGGCCGTGTATTGCATGCCGTGATCGGCGTGCTCGTAGGTTACCTCGGGCATAACGGCGAGTTCGGGCGCGAACTGCGCGCCCGTGAACGCGTTGTGCAGGATGAGCACGTGAAAGGGATCCATCACGTTTTCCCAGTCTTGCAGCCAATTGCACGGCACGATCTCGCGCGTCTCATCGCCGCCCGCGCCGTGGCTCGCCCCGGTGCACACGAGCGTTTCATCCGGGCCGAGGTCCTCGAGGACGTCGTAGCGGGGCAGGAGCGGTTTCTTTTCGGGCGGCCCCATATAGGCCCAGATCAGCCCGTACCGCTCTTGGAGCTCGTACCAGGGTTGGCGAATGCGTTCTTTGTGCGCTCCGCCGCCGGGCTCGCATGGCTGATCCAAACACCGGCCGTCAACGCTGAAGAGCCAGCCGTGATAGCAGCAACGGATGCCGTCGTCCTCGCATTTGCCGTAAAAGAGCGTCGTGCCGCGATGCGCGCAGCGCGGATGAAGTAAGCCCGGACGGCCTTTACGGTCGCGAAAGACGATCAGGTCTTCGCCGAGGATGCGTATGTTCTGCGGCACCGCCTCGATCGTGGCCGAGAGCGCGACGGGGTGCCAGTAGCGCCGCATCCACTCCCCGCACGGCGTTCCCGGGCTCACTTCGGTGATCTCGCGATCGTAGGTTGGAGTTGGCCGCCCGTACGCGGTGCCGAGATTCATCGTCATATCTACTTCTCGACCGGATCGTGAACTTGAGGATAGGTCGCGATCTCGGTGTTCTGGTATTTGCCGTCGACTTTATCGACGCGCCGGATGTAGATGTTCTGCACGATGTCGCGCGTGTGCGAATCGATCTCGATCGGGCCGCGCGGGCTTTCGAACTTCATGCCGCGTACCAACTGCATCGTCTTGTCGGAGTCGACGTTGCCCTTCTGCGCTTCGACGACTCTATAGACCGCCTGCAGCGCGTCATAGGTCGCGACGCTGCCGAAGTCGGGCGTTTCGATGGACGGATCCGCGGCATGCATGTCGCGGGTGAGCTGGCGATTCAACGCCGAGTCGTGCGCCGCCGAGTAGTTCATTGCCGTGATCACGCCCAGTGCCGCGTCGCCGTCGCTCGGCAGCAACGTTTCATTTGTGAGATCGCCGGTCGCGAGGATTTTTATGCCCGTCGCCGGGCCGCCCGCAGCATCCCACGCTTTGAGGAACGGGCCGCCGGAAACGCTCAGAAAGGCAAAGATCGCCTGCGGTTTGGCATCCTTGATGCGCTGCACGTAGGGAGCGTAATCCTGTGCCGTGATCGGAACGTGAACTTCGCCCAGGACCTTGCCGCCGCCGCTGGTGAAGGCACGTTGAAATCCCGCGGCGGCATCGAGACCGGCCGAATAGTCGAGCACGATCGTATAGATGCTCTTGATGTTGTTCTTGAGCGCCCATTGCGCGAGCGGGGTCGTTTGCTGCCCCAGCGTATAACTGAAGCGCGCCATATACGGGTTGGGTTCCAGTATTCCGTACGCCGCCGCGTTCGTGATGAAGGTCGGCTTTTTGGCCTTCGTCGACACGTCGCCGACGGCCAGCGCGTTGGGTGAATAGATGATCCCCATGAGAAAGTCGACTTGTTCGGAGATGATCAGCTCTTGCGCCAGCCGCTTCGCGTTATCGGGTGCGTTGCCGCCGTCGTCGCGCCTGATGATGACGACTTTGCGGCCGGCGACGCTATCACCATGTTCTTTGAAGAAGGCGGCGATCGCGGCGTCCATCGACTTTCCGCTCTGGGTGAAGGCACCGGAGAACGTCGCCACGAGGCCGATCTTCAGGGGCGGCGCGTCGGCTCCGGCCGTTCTCGTGAACAGGACGGCGACGCCACATGCCAGCGCAGCCGAGAGGAACCAACGTTTGGCCGCAACGATTTCGCGCATATCTTCCCCCGGAACGAGCTGCATCATTCTGCTATACAGAAGATTTTGTTACGCTCGATTATGGAATCAGTTCCTGGCTGAATAGTACCGTCCTGCCGTATTAAAAGCCAGGATATTCTGGATAGCAGAATAAAAGATAAGCATGGCTTCAGCACCACTGTATCCGCTGACATCCGTCGACAATGCGCTCCAGCTGCTGGTGCTGTTGAGCCGCGGCTCGCCGCTGCGCGTGACGGAGGCCGCCCGCGCCTTGAACGTAGCGCCGTCGACGGCGCACCGGCTGCTCGCGATGCTCGAACATCGCGGCTTTGCGCGCCACGGCTCCGCGACGCGCGCCTATCTGCCGGGCGAAACGTTTGCCGCCGTCGCGCGCGACGTTTTGGGCGAAGTCGATCTGGCGCGGATCGCGCAACCGCTGCTCGAAGAACTCGGCCGGACCTATCAGGAGAGCGTCTTGCTCGGTGTGCTCGACGCGCAACAGGGTGTCGTCTTCGTGGCCGGCCGCGAATCCGAACAGGCGCTGCGGGTCGGTGGGCACTTCGATCGGTCGTTCATCGCGCATGCTACCGCCAGCGGCTTAGTGCTCTTGTCCCGTCTCTCGCGCGAAGAGCTCCACGCGCGCTATCCCTCGGAGCGGTTAACTTCTCCCGAGCCGGGCGCGCTCGCCCGGCGCAGCGACTTGGAACGCGAGCTAGAGGCCGTACGTGCGCGCCGGTACGCCTTCGTCATCGATACGAACGTATCCGGAGTGAGCGCGGTCGCGGTGCCCCTCGTCGTCGAGGGCAAGGTCACCGCGGCGCTCACCATCATCGCACCGAGCTCGCGCTTCAACCGCGCGAAATTGCGCGCGTGTGTTGCGCCCTTGCAGCGCGCCGCACTCCGCCTCGGCCGCGATTACCGCGCGAGCCTGCTTCGAAGCTGAGTCTCTTCTCACAACGATAACCTGCTCGCAGCTCAGCCGAAGGCGCGCCTGAGGGCGCTCAGTCCTAGCGCCGCTCCGGCGACGAGTAACGCCCAGCCGACGGCGCGCGTCAGCGAGCCCGGCTGCACGCTCGCAGCCAACCGGGTTCCACCGAGCATGCCGGCCAGCAAGACGGCGCTGAGCGCGCCGGCCGTTGGCAGGTCGAGGCTGCTGCCGGCGCTGCGTGCGAGCGTTGCGCTCAGCGCCACCGGAAATTGCGCGATGCGCGCCAGCGAAATAGCTTCGGCAACGGCGACCCCGCGCACGAGCAGCAGCGGCATCAGGACGAGCGGTCCGCCGGTGCCCGACAACGCCGACGCCGCGCCGGTGACGCCGCCGATCGCGGTCAGCGCCGGGACGCTCGGCACGTCGCGGGCAGGACCGCCGGCGGCCGGTGTTCGCAGCGCCCAAATGCCGGTAGCCGTAATCGCGGCTGCCACGAACAGCGCCAACAGTCCGTCGGGCAGACGCTGCACCGCAAGCGCACCCGCGACCGCGCCCGGAATCATCGCACCGAACAGAAACCATTCCGCGCGCTTGGGCATCCCCGCCCCCCGAATGCGAACGAGCACGCTCACCGCGCCGAGCGTAATGAAGCTCGCGAGCGCCACACCGATCGCGTCGCGCTCGCTGCAGCCGCCGAGAGTCGCCAGCAGCGGAACGAGCAGCACGCCGCCGATGCCGACGAACCCGATCAGCACTCCGATCGGCAGCGCCAGCAGCAATACCAGCGCGTGGCCCGAGAGCGCGCAAGACGGCGCCGATTCCCACACGCGCGCCGGCCCCTATCGCTTGGGCCGATAGCTGCTGCTCGGTCCGTGAATGCGGGTTATGTTCGCGGCCTCGGTATGCGCGGCGCCCGCGGCGAGCTGGTCGGCGAAAAACTGCTCGCTGTCGAACGAGGGGGCCCGGCCGCCGATGATGGCGGGCCGGCCGCCGACGACCGTCGCTAGGATGTTGGCGCGATCGTAGAATCGCACCAACTCCCACGCGAAGTCCCACGACGGCAGCACTTCGGGCTGGCGCCGGTCGAGCACGAGAAAGTCCGCCTCGTAACCCGCCGCGAGCGCGCCCGTCTTCTTCCCCAGACCCGCAGCGTCGGCGCCGCCGCGCGTTGCGGCGTCGAACCACGTCCAGCCGGCGCCGCACGAGAAGTCGTCGGCGGGAATGCCGAACGCGATGCGCTGGCAGGTTTCAGCGGCGTCGACCAGCCGGAAGGCATCGTTGCGCGTCGCGTCCGTGCCGAGGCCGACCCGAATTCCGCGGCTGATGTATTCCAGCGCCGGCGCGATCGCGTTGCCTTTCCACGCCGCCGCGACGGGGTTATAGGAGACCGCCGTGCCGGTCGCGGCGAGCATTTCGATTTCCGCCGGCGTCACGAGCGTTGCGTGGGCGATCAGCGTGGTGCTGTGCAAAGCACCCAGGTCCGAGAGATATTCGATCGGCCGCCGGCCGAAGCTCTCGATCGATTGGTGTACTTCGAGCGTGTGTTCGTTGGCGTGAATTTGGAACAGGATCTGGTGCGCAGCGCAAAATGCGGACATCGCGGAGATCATCGCGGCGCTGTTCGACTGCACCGTTCCGCAGGCGACCGAGGGCGTGACGCGCGTGTGGGCCCGGCAGCGTTCGATGTGGCGCTCGGCGAGCGCGACGACCGAATCGATCGATGCGGTGGCATCGGGTACGGGGCCGCCGGCGGAGAAGTTCGTAAGGTCGTAGCCGCCCACGGACGACACCAAGCGAATCCCGGTTTCTTCGGCCGCCCGGTGGACGGCGTCGGCGAGTTCGAGGCCCCGAACGGCGTGCTCGACGATCGTGGTGATGCCGCCGCGCAAGGCTTCCAGAAAGGTCCATTTTGCGGCCTGAAAGCACGATTCGACCGTCGCCGCCGCTTCGAGCGGCAGCCAGATGCGCTTCCACATCTGGGCCGGTTCGCCGAACGTCAAACCTTTGGCGAACGGTTCGATGACGTGATGGTGCGCGTCGATGACGCCGCACACGACGGCGCAGCCGGCGAGTTCGGTCAGCGGCACGCCGGGCCAGGCTGCCGCGAACTCGGCGCGCGGAAGAACCGCGGCGACCCGCGTGCCTTCCACCACGAGGACGTGACCGGTACGCTCACCGTCGGGCGCCAAGAGCACATCGGGTGCGAGCGCATACACCGGACCAGCGAACGCACCGGCCGAAAGCATGGCGGAACTCATCGGGGGACAGGTCGCGGCTGGATTGCTGTCTTTCCTAGCAAGCCAAGCTGCAGGCTTCTGCGCGAGCGGAAGCCCAAACGGAGAAGCATGACGGCACACTCGGATTCCAAGCGCATCAACCGGCGCGGCGCCCTCGCACTCGGGGGCAGCGTCGTGGGCGGCCTGATGACGTCGACCGGCGCGCTGCGGCCGCCGGCGGCGGGCGCGGCCGGCCCGGACGCGAGCGGCGGACTCATGCTGACCGGCGTGACGATCGTCGACACGCACGACGGCAAGCTCTCGCCGAACATGACGATCGTGATCGACAACGGCAAGATCAGCGCGATCGTGCCGGCCGGCAGCGTCGTTGCCGGCCCCTCGCGCACGACGATCGATGCGAGCGGCAAGTACGTGGTGCCGGGCTATCTCGACTTGCACGGGCACCCGCTGAGTTCGAGCGATCCGCAAGGCAGTTTGACCTTATTGCTGGCGAACGGGATTACGGGCTTTCGCGAAATGGCGGCCTGGGGGCCGATGCTCGCGGCGCGCCGGCAAGGAACGTTGATGCCGCCGGTCGAGACGCCCGAATTACTCGAAATGGCCGGTGAAATCATCACCCCGGCCAACGCGGCCACGCCCGCGGCGGCGGTCGCCGAGGTGCAGCGGCAACAAGCCGAGGGCGCCGACTTCATCAAGATCATCGATTATGGACCCGATGTGTTCTACGCGGTGGCGGCGGAGTGCAAACGCCTGGGCATGCGCTTCATCGGGCATCTCTCGCCGGCGATCGACGTGCGCGATGCCGCCCGGGCCGGTATGCGATCGATCGAACATATGGGACCGCGCGATAGCGTGCTGCTCGGATGCTCCACGAGCGAGGCGGCATTACGTCCGGCGGGCGTACAAACGGCACCCAAAGCGGCGCCCAGCGGTCCGATTCCGCCGGGCGCGATCGCGCGGTCGGTTGCGAATCCGACCTTGGCGACGGGAGCCGATGAGATCGTTCGGTATCAGCGCGTCATCGACACGTACAGTGAAGCCAAGTGCCGCGATCTCGCGGCCCACTTCGTCGCGGCCGGTACGTGGCACGTGCCGACGCTCATTCGCGTACGCACGATGGCGGTCGGCGATGACCCGCAGTACCGCGACGATCCGAATTTACAGTACGTCCCGGCGCAAACGCGGCAGATGTGGGAAGGCGTCTCGCAGGACTTCGCGGCGAAGTTCAGCCCCGCGCAGCGCGCGACGCTCAAAGCGCTCTTCGACCTATCGGCGAAACTCGTCAAGCCGTTCAAAGAAGCGGGCGTTCAAATGATGGCCGGCTCCGACTTGGGCGGCGGCTTCGTCGTGGCCGGTTTCGGATTGCATCATGAGTTCGATTTGCTCGCGGCGGCGGGCCTTTCTCCGCTGGAGGTACTTCAGATGACCACCCTCAACGGCGCGAAATTCCTCGGACGCGAAGCCAGCATGGGCAGCGTCGCGGTGGGGAAGAACGCGAACCTCGTGCTCTTGGACGCGAACCCGATCGCGAGCGTGCAGAACTTGCACGGCATCGCCGGCGTCGTGCGCGGCGGGACCTACCACTCCGCCGACGCGCTGGCCGCGATGAAAAAGAAAACCGCCGACCGGGTTGCGGCCGGCGTGGCCCTCACGATGCCGCCCCGACCGGCCTGCTGTTAGGTGCTGCACGTGGCGCACATCATCGACTCACCGGCCGACTGGCGCGGCCCCGAACTCGCTGCGAGCGGCGACTGGGTCGTCCGGTTCAGCGCCGCGGACTGCGCCGAAATCGACGCTGCCCTGCGCACGGCGCAAGCGCGCGGTGCGACGCTCGAGACCCTCACGGCAGGCGACTTTCCGCTGCCGACGCTCACCGCACGCATCGCCGAGACACGCGAAGCCTTGGAGAACGGGCGCGGGATTCGCGTGTTGCGCGGTCTGCCGACCGCACCGTACAGCAAGGACGAGCTGCGCCTGATCTACTGGGGTCTCGGGAAGCACCTCGGAACGGCGGTCTCGCAAAGCCGGGACGGTGATTTGCTCGGTGACGTGCGCAACTTCGGCGTCGACGTGAACAGTGCCGCCGGCCGCGGCTACAAGAGCAAGCAGCAGCTGAATTTCCACTGCGATTCGTGCGATGTCGTCGCGCTGATGGTGTTGCGCGTGGCGAAGGAAGGCGGCATCAGCATGATCGCGAGCTCGCTCGCCGTGCACAACGAGATGGTGCGCCGCCGCCCCGATCTGGCCGATGCGCTCTACGAGCCGCTGGCGTGGAGCTGGCTCGGGCAAGAGGCGCCCGGCGAGCGCGGCTGGTATCCGCAGCCCATCTTCAACTTCTACGCCGGCAAGTTTTCTTGCCGCTACGTTCGCGGCCACATCACGAACGGGCAACGATTCGAGGATGCGCCGCGCCTCACGCCGCTGCAGATCGAAGCGATGGACATGCTCGATGCGCTCGCCGCAAGCAAAGACATGCACCTCGCGATGGACTTCGAACCCGGCGACATTCAGATCTTGTGCAACCACACGTGCATGCACGCGCGCACGGCGTTTGAAGATTATCCCGAACCCGACCGCCATCGCCACCTGCTGCGGATGTGGCTCTCGGTCCCGAACAGCCGCGCGCTGAGCCCGCAGATGTCGACGATCTACCGCGACACCTCGCCCGGCGCGGTGCGTGGCGGGTTTCCCTCACGCAGCGGAGAGCATCTCTACCACACCCTCGGCGCGCTCGCCGATTGAAATCGGCAGCTAGGTCGCGACGGGTACCGGCGTGGGCCGGTAAGTGGCCGGCAGATCGGCGACGATCGGATTACGCAGCACGCCGAGGCCGGTGATCTCGACTTCGACGGTATCGCCCGCGCGCATGTGGACGCGGCCGGGGATCTTCTTCCCCGGGCCGTCGCCGACTTGCAGCGAGAGATCGTTGCCGATCGCATCGTCGGGCGCCGGCGGCAGCGCACCGCTGGTGCCCATCGCGATCACGTCGCCGGGTTGGAGCGTGTAGCCGGTCGAGAGATAGTGGATCACCGCTTCGACGGAAAAGAGCATGTCGTCGAGCGGGGCTCGCTGGCGTTCCACGCCGTTCAGCCGCGTGATGAGCGAATGCGCCGCCGGATCGCCGAACTCATCGGGCGTCATCAGCCACGGCCCGTACGAGCCGGATTTCTCGAAGTTCTTGCCCAGGCCAAACTGCCGGTTGTGGCGCTGAAACTCGCGCACCGAACCTTCGTTGACGGCGCAGTAGCCCGCGACGTGGTCGAGCGCGCGCTCGAGCGGGATGTGCCGTCCGCCGCGGCCGATCACCACGCCCAGTTCGCCCTCGTAGTCGAAGGCGCGCGCGATCTCGGGCGGCGGCGCCACGAGCGGCGCACCCGCCGGTACGAACGACGCCGGAACGCGCAGAAAGATTTGCGGATGTTCGAGCGAGGTGGTGAGCTTGGTCTCCTCGATGTGCGTTTTGAAGTTCAGCGCCAGGGCCCAGAAGCCGTGCGGCTGTACGAGCAACGGCGCGAGCGTCACCGCGTCGAAGCGCCGGCTTCCGGTGATCCCGGCGGTCAACGACCGCAGGCGATCGATGCCGCCCGGAACCTGCAACAACGCATCGAGCGTCCGCGGAAAGGCCGCGTCCAGCTCGTGCGCGGCAACGAACGTCTCGGCGCCCGTGAGGACGCCTAAGCTCGGCACGCCGCGGTCGAGGTAGGACATGATGCGCATGCGAGCCCGTTTCGCAGCCCTCTCGGCTATTCCCAGTCGCGGGCCGGCCGTGCGGCTCGGGCGCCGGAATATTCGTTTTAGGGTGATTGACACGAATATAAATTGGTATTAGTATGGCTAACGCGAACATGAAAAAGCGGCACTACGACAACTCGGCGCGGGCGGCCAAGGCCCTCCAAACACGGGACCGCATCCGGGACGCCGCCGTCGCGCTGTACCTGGAGCGCTCGCTCGACGATTTCACCCTCGATGACGTGGCCGAACGGTCCGAATCGACGGTGCAAACCGTGCTGCGAATCTTCGGCAGCAAGGAGAACCTCATACTCGCCGCGCTCGACGAGCTGGGTGCGGCGGGCGTGCCGCTCAAGCCCACGCCTCCCGGTGATATCCCGGCGGCGGTGAGCGCGGTCTACGACGTGTACGAAACGATCGGCGACCTCGTGATCGGTCAGCTCGCCGACGAGCGCCGGCGGCCGGCGCTCAAGCCGGCGCTCGACGCGGGCCGCGCCAACCACCGCGAATGGGTGCGCCTCATGTTCGCACCGCAGCTCGAGAACCTCCGGGGCAACGCCCGGACGCAACTCCTCAACATCTTGATCGTTGCCCTCGACGTCTACGTGTGGAAGCTGCTGCGGCGCGATTTCGCGCTCAGCCGGTCCGCTGCGGAAGCCGCCGTGCGCAAGATCATCGCCGGCGTCATCGACGCGGAGAACGCACATGGCACGAATTCTTTGGCTGAACTGGTCGGGCGGCGGTAACCTTCCGCCGAGTCTCGGAATCGCGCGCGTTTTAACCGAACGCGGGCACGACGTCGCCTTCGCGGGCCGGCCCGAGATGGTACCGCGCGTCGAAGCCGCCGGCTTCCGCGCGATCGAGATCACGCGCGCTTACGAACAAGCCGGCAGCTACCCGCCGCCGGTGTTCCTGACCCGCCTCGCGTGTTATCTCACCTCGCCCGCCACGGCCGCACAAGTGCGCGAGATCGTTGCGGCGGAAGCGCCGGACCTCGTCCTCATCGACGCGATGTTCCCGGCCGCACTCCACCAAGCGGCGGCGTTCGAACAGCCGACCGCGGTCATGCTGCACACGTTTCTCTTCCGCCAGCACGATATGTGGCGCGGCATGTTCGCGCGGCTCGACGGAATGCGTGTGGAAGCGGGATTCGATCCGTTGCCTTCCCTCGACGAGCTGTGGCCCGCACGCGACCGCATCATCGTGACGACCTTGGCCGAGTTCGACCACGCGCCCGCACCCGGTTGGGACATGGTGCGCTACGCCGGCCCCGTACTCGAAGACGAGAAGGTCGCCGTGCCGGCGGATCTGCCCTGGCCGCAAGACGACCCGACGCCGCTCGTGCTGGTGAGTTTCAGCACCGGCTTCGAGCAGCGCTCGGTCGAAAAATTACAGCACGCCCTCGACGCGCTCGGACGTCTCGACGTTCACGTGGTCGCCACTACCGGCGGCATCGTCGATCCGGCCGAGCTGCGCGTGCCGGCCAACGCCGTCGTCCTCAACTACGCCGCGCACGATCCGATCATGCGGCGCGCCGCGCTGATCGTGACCCACGGCGGACACGGCACCGCGATGCGCGCGTTGCGCCACGGCGTTCCGATGGTCGTCATCCCCGGTCTCGCGGGCGACCAGCCGTTCGTCGCCGCGACGATCCAAGAATGGGGCGCGGGACGCGCGTTAGCCGGCGACGCCGGGGCCGATGCGATGGCCGATGCGGCGCGCGACGTCCTCTCCACGCCGTCGTACCGGAACAACGCGCGGGCGCGTGCGCAACGCCTCGCTAAGGTCGACGGCGCGGCGAACGCCGCGGGCGAGGTGGAGGCACTGTTGGCGGTCGGCGCGCGCACGTAGGGCCCGCTTGGGCCGGGTGGCAAGTTGCATCTGCCGCCGGATTTATAGGAATGATTTTCCTTATCGGTGTTGCAAAGGCAGGTTGTCTCCCGCGAGACGCAGCCGTCAACGTCCCCGATAAGGTGCACCATGACTCCACGGATCATAGCGCTCGGCCTCATTTGCAGTCTTCTGTCGATCGCCGGCGTTCAGCGTCCGGTCGCGGCAGCCGATCCGTTCGAAATCGATGCGATCATGTCCGTAACCGGACAAGGAGCGTTCCTCGGCAGCGAAGAGGCCGGCACGCTTCAAGTCATCGCGGACATCGTCAACAAAGCCGGCGGTATCCAAGGGCGGCCGATCAAGTTCGCCGTCGTCGACGACCAGTCCAATCCGCAGATCGCCGTGCAGCTGACCAACGCCATCATCGCGAAGAAGCCGGCCGTTATGATCGGATCCACCATCACCGCTTCCTGTGGAGCGATGATGCCGTTGTTGAAAGATGGACCGACCGACTACTGTCTCTCGCCCGGTGTTCATCCGCCTGAAGGCGACTACATGTTCTCGGCCGCCTTCTCGACGGTCGACGCCTGCGCGGCGCTGCTCCACTACCTTCGCCAGCGCGGCTGGACGAAGATCGCGATGATCACGTCGATCGACGCGACCGGTCAAGACGCCGAGCGCAACGTCGACGCGGCGACCGCGCTGCCGCAAAATAGCGGGGTGTCGATCATCGATCGCGAGCACTTCAACATCACCGACATCAGTGTCGCCGCCCAGATGACGCACATCAAGGCGTCCCACGCGCAAGCCGTCATCGCCTGGGCCACCGGTACCCCGTTCCAAACGCTCGTGCGCGGCATCCACGACGCGGGTCTCGATACGCCGATCGCGACGTCGAACGGAAACCTGACGTTCGCGCAAATGACGGCGAGCGCGGATTTTCTCCCCAAAGAGCTCTATTTTGCCGGTATCCCGAGTGCAGCAACCGCGCAACAGCTGCCCCGCGGACCGCAGAAAGATGCCGAGCTGGCGTACGTCAACGCGTTTAAAGCCGCCGGCACGCGCGTCGAGATCGGACAGTACCAGGCCTGGGATGCGGGCTGGATCGTCGTCGACGCGCTCAAGCACGTCGGGCTCAACGCTTCGGCCGCGCAAGTGCGGGACTACATCGCCAACCTGCGCGGTTGGGTCGGGGTCAACGGGCCCTATGATTTCCATGCCGTACCGCAGCGCGGGATCGGGATGAGCGCGGTCAGCGTCGTTCGCTGGGATCCGGCCGCCAACGTTTGGGTCGGCGTGAGCAAACCCGGCGGCGAACCGCTGAAGTAACGTTTACTTTTCCATGAAGGGTACCCCACATGTCTGATACACCGGTCGTGCTTCTCGACGAGGACGACGGGATCGTCACCTTGACGTTCAACCGCCCCGAAAAGCGCAACGCTCTGAATCCCGACCTGCACCGCGCGATGCACGAACATCTGACGCGCATGCGGTTTGACAAGAAAGTTCGCGTCCTCATCCTCACCGGTGCCGGCGAGAGCTTTTCAGCCGGTCAGGACCTCAAGGAATACTTCTTCAACCTCTCCGAAGACGAGGCGCAGCTCGAGCGCGAACGCATCCGCGCGATCGCGAACGAATGGCGCAGCCACTTGCTGCGGCTCTTCCACGCACCGACGATCGCGGCCATCAACGGCTGGTGCTTCGGCGGCGCCTTTTCCATCGTGTCGTCGTGCGATATCGCGGTCGCGGCCGAGGAAGCGACGTTCGGCCTCTCCGAGATCAACTTCAAGCAGTTGCCGGGCGGCATGGTCACCAAACACATCAGCGAGATGCTGCGCCCGCGCGATGCGCTCTACTACGGTCTGATGGGGGAACCGTTCGACGGCAAAAAGGCGGCCGAAATGGGCTTCGTCACCAAAGCCGTTCCGCGCAGCGAGCTGTATACCGAGGTGCGCCGGATTGCCGAAGCGCTGCGCGAGAAGGATCCGGTGGCGCTGCGCGCCGCGAAGGAGCTCTACAAGCAGAGCCTGCGCATGGACTACGAACAAGCCTACGCGTTGAGCGCGGCCAAAGGCGACCAGCTCACGCTCAATCAGCGCGGCGCCTGGATCGAGAGCGGCATCGGCGATTTTATGAAAGGCACGTACCGGCCCGGACTCGGCGCGCCGAAGTCCTAACGTGGTCCGTTCTCCGGAGATCATCTTTCGACCGAACTCCGTAGCCATCGTCGGTGCTTCCGACAGCGCCGCGAACGGCTGGTCGAAGACGCTGTTCGACAATTTGCAAGCGAGTGCGTTTCCCGGCCGGGTCTATTTGATCAACCCGCGTCGCGAGTCGCTGTGGGGCGCGCCCTGTTATCCCGACTTCGCGCATATTCCGGAGCCCGTGGACGTGGCTCTCGTCGTCGTCGGGGCGAGTGCCGTGCCGGCGATTCTCGAGGAAGGTCACGCTCACGGTTTGCGGGCGGCGGTGCTGTATGCCGGCGGTTTTCGCGAAGCGGACGGCGGTGCGGCCTACGCTCGCGTGCGCGAGCTGTGCACCGCCGATGGACTGCGCGTCAGCGGTCCCAACGGCATGGGCACGATCGCGCTGCGCGAGAAGGCGGTCTTCTACACGCACGCGCGCGTGCGAAACCTTCCCGTCGGTGACGCGGGCGTCGTGTTTTCGAGCGGCGGGTCGCTGCAACACTGGTTGCGCCAAGCCGCCCTGCGCGGGCTCGGGTTCAGTTATGCCGTCTCGAGCGGCGACGAACTCGATCTGGATGCGCCGGACTACCTCAACTTCCTGATCGACGATCCGCAAACGCGCGTCATTTGCGCGTTGATCGAAGGGGTCCACCGGCCGCGCGAGTTCATGCGCGCCGCGCAGCGCGCGCTAGAGGCCCGTAAACCGATCGTGCTGGTGAAGATCGGCAGCAGCCGGCGAGCCCAGGACGCCGCGGCCAGCCACACCGGCGCGTTGGCGGTCGACGACACGGTGTTCGACGCGATGTGCGAGCAATTCGGCATCATACGCGCCCGGACGCTCGACGATCTGATCGATACGGCACTCGCCTTGCGCAGTTCGCGTCTGCCCCGGGGTCCGCGCGTCGGTTTGATCTGCCACTCGGGCGGCATCAAAGGTCTGTTCCTCGATGAAGCCGAGGCCCAGGGGCTCGAGCTGGCGACGTTCTCCGCGGCCACGGTCGAGGCGCTCGACGCGCTCGAACCCGGCGCGCTCGCGGAGAACCCCTACGATGCCGGCGCGACCCTGGCCGAGAATGCGGAGCGCTTCAAGGCCGTCTGCCAAGCGATCCTCGCCGACCCGGGCATCGATCTGTTCGCCGTCCAGGGCCGGTTGCCGACCGACACGCCCGGCCAGCAGCCGGCGAGCACGTTCGCGGAGCTCGCGGCCGGCTCGGACAAACCGATCGTCGCGTTCGAGCGCATGACCTACAACCTCTTCGCCGAGAGCCGCGACTTTCAAAGCGCGGCGACGGTCCCGTTCTTGCAGGGCATTCCGCAGACGGTCCGCGCGCTATCGGCGCTCGTCCGCTACAGCCGGCGCGCGGGACACAAGGTGCCTGCCCTGCTCGACGACTTCCCCCCGTCGTCGAGCGACCTGGTTCCGTTCGACGAGATTCGCGCCGCACTGCAGCGCGGCGGAGCGACGCTGCCGCGCGAAGAGCACGTGCGTGATGTGGCCCAAGCCGTTGAAGCAGCCGACCGGATCGGCTACCCGGTCGTGCTCAAGGCGGTTGCGCGCCACATCGTCCACAAGACCGAGATCGACGGCGTGCGCGTGAACCTGGCCGACAGCGAGGCCGTGGCCGCCGCAGCTGCCGAGATGCGCCGGCGGCTCGGCGCGGTCGGTTTTCTCGTTCAAGAGATGATTGCGGCGGGGGCCGAGATGATCGTCGGCGCGCGTGAGGATCCGCAGTTCGGACCGATTCTCATCGTCGGGCACGGGGGAACCACAGCCGAGCTGTTCCGTGACGTCGCCATTCGCATGCTCCCCCTCGAAGCGCGCGATGTCGACGAGATGCTGCGCTCGCTGCGGTCGTACGGGGCACTCGAAGCGTTTCGCGGCCGCGCCGCCCGCGATACCGGCGCCTTGATCGCGGCCGCGCTCGCCGTGGGTGAAACGTTCGTGCGTTTTCGTTCGGATATCAGCGATCTCGAGATCAACCCGCTCATCGTCGGCGCCGCCGGCGCCGGCGTGCGGGCGGTCGACGTTCGCGTTATTGCCCGCGCGTAGAAAAATCGGCGATCATGTCGGGCGCGCGAACACGCCGTTCGGTGAACTTCTCCCGGGCGGCGAGATCCAAGGTCGGATCGATCATGTCGGGAGCGAGCGACTCGGCGTAGGTGACGCGCACCATCCGGTGGAGCGTGGCATCGTCGATCTTCGTGTATTTCTGCAAGATCACGGCCGACTTGTCGCGGTTGGCGTTGGCCCAGCGGGCCGTCTCGTAGATCACGCCGGCGAAGGCCCGTGCCGCGGCAACGTTCTTCTTCTCCCAGTCGGTGGTCGCAAACCAGCCGCCGATCATCAACCGGCGGCCGATCAATTCGAACGGCTTGGCCAGTACCCGCACGTCATCGAGTGCGGCCGCCAGCGAGGGTTCTGAGATCACGCCGGCGGCGATCGTTCCGCGCTTGAGCGCGGCGCTCACTTGCGAGAACGGCATCTCGATGATGTTGACCTTCGCCGGATCGGCGCCGTTCTTGATCAGGTACGCCACGACGGCCAGATGGGTGATGTCCTTGATGCCCGAGACGGAGACCGTTTTGCCTTCCAGTTCGCGCGCTCCGGCGAGCGCCGAATCCTTCGCCACGCACAGGACGATCGTCGGTGCGGAAGCCGTGTACATCCCGCCGCCCGCGATGTAGACGAACGGCAGCCCGCGGAGCGTCGCGTTCGCCAGCGTGATCACGCTCGAAATGCCGATGTCGAGCGCACCGGAGGCGACCCCGGTCGAGACTTGGGCGCCGTTGGCGAACGTCGTGATCTCGGCATCGATGCCGGCGCGTGTGAACGACCCCAGATCCTGGGCGTAATAGGCCTCGGCGAAGCTGTCGTTGGCCGTGGCGCCGATGCGCAGCGAAACGCGCGTTTGGCCCAGCGCCGCCGGGCGCGCCGCGGCCGCCAGCGCGGCCGCCGAAGTACCCAGAAAGACGGTCCGCGTGAGCATACGGTGAGCCTTCGGCGGGCCATTAGTCGATTTCCGCCTCGCCGCGGCGGTGCTAGGATCGCGTCATGCTGGCCGATGCCCGACCGACGCTGCGCGTCCCCTACGAAGTCTACTTCGACGCTGCGATCTACGCGCGCGAACAAGAGCGCATTTTTCTGGGGCCGCACTGGACGTACGCGGCGCTCGAAGCCGAGCTTCCGAACCCCAAGGACTACAAGACCTCGTTCCTCGGCGATCTGCCGATCGTCGTGACGCGCGACGCCGCAGGCGAGCTCCACGCCTTCGTCAACAAGTGCGCGCACCGCGGCGCGCTCGTCTGCCGCGACCAGCGCGGCAACAAAGCGGCCCACCAATGCGTCTACCATCAGTGGACCTACGACCTGAGCGGCGACCTGATCGGCGTCCCGTTCCGGCGAGGCATCGAGGGCAAGGGCGGGTACGGCGAGGACTTCGACACGGCCGCTTTGAGCCTGCAGAAACTGCGCGTCGAGACCTACGCCGGCATCGTCTTCGTGACGGCCAGTCCGGACGTGGAACCGCTCGCCGATTACATCGGTCCGGCGATGCGGCCCTGGATCGATCGCGTCTACGCGAAGCCGGCGCGCATCCTCGGCTACACGCGCCAGTTCGTCAAAGCGAACTGGAAGCTCTACGCCGAGAACATTCGCGACCCGTATCACGCGAGTCTGCTGCACCTCTTCCACACGACGTTCGGCATCTATCGCTCCTCGCAAGGTGGGGGCGTGCTCATGGACCGGATGGGACGGCATAGCTTCTTGCGCGCGTTCAAGCGCACCGAGGCCGAAGAGACGGCGGCCTACAAAACCGCCGACTTGCGGACGTACAAGGAAGCGTACTCGCTCGAGGATCCGACCTTGCTGCAAGGCCGGCGCGAACTCGAACCGGAGTTCACCAACTCGATCCAGACGATCTTCCCCGGGCTCGTGCTGCAACAGATCGCGAACTCGTTCGCCACCCGTCAGATCGTGCCCAAGGGCCCGAACGCCTACGAGCTGATCTTCACCTACTTCGGCTACGCCGATGACGACGCCGAGCTCGACGCGATGCGGCATCAAACAAGCGAACCTCGTCGGCCCCGGCGGCTACATTTCGATGGAAGACGGCTACGCCACCGAGATCGTGCAGCAGGCGATCGTCGACGACCGCACCGGCGCATCGTTCATCGAACTCGGCGGCACCGGCCAAGGCGATGAGGAAAACCTGATCACCGAAGCGTCGTTGCGCGCCTTTTGGTCCTACTACAACGGCGTGATGGGCTTCGATGCTGCTTGACGGCCGGTCGCTCTCCGACGCGGATCTGCTGGTCACGCTGGCGACGCTCAACGCGACCTACGCGCGCGCGATCGACGGCGACGATCTCGAGTCGTGGCCCGGACTCTTCGCGGCCGAGGGGCGCTACGAGATCATCCCGCGCGAAAACGTCGCGCTGGGACTGCCGGTCGCGCTGATGTTGTGCCTGGGGACGGGCATGATGCGCGACCGCGTCTCGGCGATCCGGCGCGCGAACATCTTCGGACCGCACGTCTACCGGCACGTGGTCGGCATGAGCGTCGTGCTCGAGCGTTCGGCCGCGAGCGTGCGCACCTCGACCAACTTCGCGGTGTTTCAGACGCGGCTCGATCCGATCGAGTACGGCGCGACGATCACCTACGCCGTCGGCGAATACCGCGACCTCGTCGCGCTCGAACCGGCACCGCACTTCCTCGAGCGCGTCGTCGTCACCGACACGGCCAAAATTCCGACCGTCCTCTCGACGCCGCTCTAGCGGCGGGGCAAACGCTCGGGGATCAGCTGAAATCCCGGATCGCCGAGTTGCCATAGCAAGAAGCTGTACTGGTCGGCGAGCAGCGCATCGCTTTGCGCGCGCGACGAGGCCAAGAAGCCGTGGCCCGCGTCATAATCCACGCGCAGCAAGACCGGCCGGCCGCTGCTCGTCGCGGCCTGCAGGCGCGCGGCGAACTTGCCCGGCTCCCACGGCGGCACGCGCGGATCGTTGATGCCGGTGATCAGCATGACGGCGGGATAGGCCACGCCGTCGCGCACGTGCAGGTAGGCGTCGATGGGATAGAGGTCGTGGAAGCCGGCGGCCGTCGTCTGGGTGCCGAATTCGGGAATGTTGGGCGGCCCGTTGGGCGAGAACTCGCTGCGCAGCGCGTCGCTGACGCCGACCACCGAAAGCGCCGCCGCGAAGAGCCCCGGCGCCTGGACGATCGCGCCGCCGATCGTGATGCCGCCGGCACTCGTTCCCTCGCCGGCCAGATGCTGCGGTGCGGTGTAGTGATGCGCGACGAGCCAGCGGCCGCAGGCGATGAAATCGTCGATCGTATGCTGCTTGGTCGTGAGCATGCCGGCCCGGTGCCAGTCCTCGCCGTACCAGCCGCCGCCGCGCACGTGGCACACGGCAAAGATGCCGCCGCGCTCGAGCCAGGCGAAGCGGCCCGTTTCGAAATCCGGGAAGATGTCGATCGCGTAGGCGCCGTAACCTTGCAGATAGGTCGGATGCGAGCCGTCGTGCTTGAGGCCTTTGCGGTAGACGAGCGAGAGCGGTACCAGCGTACCGCCGGTGCTCGGCGCCTGCACTTCTTCCGACGTGTACGGCGATGCATCGAACGGCGACGGCGGTTTGAGGTCCGTTTGCGCCACCGCCAGTGTGGCGTCGTTACGGTAGTAGAGCAGCGTGTGGGTCCAGCCGGTCATTCCGAACGTCGTTCCCGCGACGCGCGGATCGACGACCATCGCTACGATCGAGCCGGTGAACGGCAACGCCACGGCGCTCGCGGCACCGGTCACGTTGCCGTCGTTATCCAGCGGTAAGCGCGCGATCTGCCCGAAGCCGCCGATGCGCGAACGGACGTACAGGCCGTCCGCGGCGACGCTGACTTGCTCCACCACCGCGCGCGAGGGGGCGACGATCGTTTTGGCGGTCGTGATGTCCGGATGCGCCAGCGACATCGCCAGCACTTTGTAGTTCGACGCGTTCTGATGCGAGAGCAAGTAGATCGTCGAGCCGCGCAGGTCTTCGCCCGTCACCGCATCCGAAACGTCGACGATCTTCTGCCAAGGCGCTTGACCGTTGACCACGCTCGCGGCCGGCGCGGCGTAGATCGTCTGTTCGTTCTGCACGCCGTCTTGCACGACGGCCAGCGCGTAGCTCGAGACGGGTGTGGTCACGATCGCGGCGATCGCCGTCGGCACGACCGGAACCAAGGGCGAAACGCCGAAGCCGCCGACCGCGGCGTCGGTTTCCGGATCGCTGCCGAGCACGTGCAGGAACGTGCGCACCTTCTGCTCTTTGTCGGTCGCCGGTTCGCCCGGCGCGAGCAGCGGTTCGCGAAAATAGTAGAACGAGGCGTTGTCGCTGCGCCAGCTCGACACGCCGTCGCGCGCGCGCGAAATCGTGTCGGGCCGGACAGTTCCGGTGGCGGTGTCGATCACGTGCAGGACCGATTCTTCGGAGCCGCCCTCGGAGATGCCGTAGGCGACGTGCATTCCGTCGAGTGAGGGCGCGTAGTAGTCGATCGTGTAGTGTTTGCTCGTATCCGACGTGAGCGCGCTCGGGTCGATCAGCACGCGCTCGGGGCCGCCCGACGCGGGCCGCACGTAGAGCTTGGGCAAGTTTTCGCCGGGCTTCTGCTTCTCGTAGAAGTACCAGTCGCCGGCGCGCTGGAGTTCGCCGACGGTCACGCCCGCGTTGTCGAGCTGCTTGATGCGCGCGAGCAGCCGCCTGCGCGCCGGGTCCAGGCGCGCCAGAACGGCACGCGTATAGGTGTTCTGCGCGCGGAAGAACTGCTGCACGTCCGGACGTTTGAGATCTTCGAAGTAGCGATAACGGTCGGTGACCTTCGTGCCGAACAGGTCCTCCGTCACCGGCCGAACGGCGGGCGGGGGCGGCGGCGAGGGCAGCGGCGCCGGCACGGCCGAAGAGGCCGGCAACCGGACGATGCTCGCGAGGAGCGCGAGGGCGACGAACAAGCACGGCAACGCCAAACGCTTCATCGTTTGCCGTTACGCCGCGCATGCTCAGAGCTCATGTGCGCCGCCGCGGTGCGCTTCGCGCTCGGGCGACCGCTCGATTCGCTCGAGGAACGGCTCGAGAAACTTGCCGGTCGATCCGCGGCGGTACATCGCGGCGAAGCGGATGTAGAGCCGCGGCGTGACCGGAATGTAGTGCACGCCGCGCACGCGCACGTCGCGCGTGGAGGACGACAGAAACGCGATGCCCAGCCCCGCCGATACCAGGCCGAGCAAAATGCGAATGTCGCTGCTCTCCTGGACGATACGCGGCGTAAAGCCGGCCCGCTGGCATTCCAAGAGCACCCGGTCGCCCACCGTCTCACCGAAATTCGTCGCGGCCGGGACGACGAAATCTTCGTCGGCGAGTTCGGTCAGCGCCACGTGCCGCCGCGTCGCGAAGCGGTGCCCGTCGGAAACGGCGACCGTGATGGATTCTTCCGCGATCGGAACCATCGCCAGATCGCGGTCTTCGTCCTCGGCCGTGTAGTGGACGAACCCCACGTCGAGCGCGCCGCTCACGAGGGCGTCCATCTGGTCGTTCGACCACATCTCGCGCAATTCGACCTTGATGTTCGGACGGTCGCGCCGGATGCGCCGCACGGTGCGGGCGATCGGGATGAACGGCACGATCCGGCTGAAGCCGACGGCGAGGCGCGCGTGGGCGGCCTCGGCGGCAAGCTGGGCCGCGCGCTTCGTCGCGCCGGCCGCGTCGAGCGTTCGCTCGGCTTGTTCCCGTACGACCCGTCCGACGCCGGTCAGCACCACCCCGCGCTTGGTGCGCACGAAGAGTTGGGCGTCAAACTCGGCCTCGAGCTTACGGACCTGCGCGCTCAGCGCCGGTTGCGCGATGGCCAGGGTCTCAGCGGCCTTGGTGAAGCTGCCTTGCTCGGCAATCTCGACGAAATAGCGGAGTTGGCGTAGTTCCATTACGACTTCTATTATATCAAGAAGCTACCATGACATCAACTCTTGATATTAGACACCTATGGCTCGGAGTGGCATCATTCGGGTGTGGCCAGCTCAGGCCAGAAAAACGAGCAGAAAGCCAGTCCCATCATGAAAATCACGTCAATCGCCGCGACCCTCGGGGCCGCCATCCTCCTCGCCGGCTCGCCGGCGCTCGCCTCCGCGGCTGACAACCAATCCGCGCCGATCCGCCTGGACAACGTCCAAGTCGAGCAATCGTACGGACCCCAGAACGACTTCAACCCGGGCCTCGTGACCGTCTCGTTCACCAACGAAAACGACTCGCCGGCGACCGACATCATCTTCGCCCTCGAGGCCAACGGCCGGATCATCGACCGCTTCGAAGACGTCGGCTCCTACGCCAAGGGCGAATCGGTCCGCCACAGCTTCCAGGACATCCAGGACAACAACAACCAGCAAGTCGCGGTCGAGAAGGTCACCTTCGCCGACGGCAGCGTCTGGAACAACCCGGAACTGGCGTTAGCCCCGGCCATCGCGGCTCCCGCGCCGGCTCAGCTCTCGGACGCGTCGCTCTACCCCTTGGTCATCGGATCCTTCTAAGCTCCGACCGCCGGCCGCAGTAGCGCCGGCGTCAGCCGCCTCGCCACGACGAGGTACGCAGCGGCCCCGAGTAACGGCATCACGCTCACGTCGACGAGCGCCGTCTCGGGGCCGTAGCGCGTGACGGCCAGACCCACGGCCGTCACCAGCACGGAGCCCACGCCGAACGCGACGCCGTTGATCAGCCCCAGGGCCATGCCCAAGTTGCGCGGCAAGAGCGCCTGCACGATCACGACCCCGGGTGCGTTCTGCACCGCGAGCAAGCACGCTGCCGAGCAGCAGTAGCCCAACCCCGAATGCCGGCGGGGCGAAGAAAAATCCGAGCAGGCACGGGACCGCCGCCACCAGCGCGATGACCGACGCCGTGACCGAGCCCAAGCGGTCGCCCAAATAGCCGCCCAGGTACATTCCGATGATGCCGACCAGCAAGAACGCGGTGACGAGCTGGCCGGCTTCGACGATCGTGCCGCCGCGCGCGGCGAGCAGGTTCGGCAAGTAGGTCATGAACGCGGCCGTCGTCAGGAAGCGGATCGCGGTGCTGCCGACGACGAGGCCGATGCCGACGCGGTCGATCGGTCCCGGCGCCGGCGGCGTCGAGTTTGCGCTGCGTCTCGTGGGCCGGCTGGGCCATGACGTGGGCCCGGCGGATGACCACGTAGACGTAGGCGACGGCGACCAGGCCGGGCGGCAGCATCACGAGCGAGCCGAAGCGGCCGAAGTGCGCGAGCAGTGCGGCGATCGTGATCGGTCCGAGCGCGAAGCCGAGCGAGCCGCCGATCTGGAAGATCGAGATCCCGCCCGATTTGCGCGAGCCGCTGAGCAGCGCCGCGTATTTGCCGGCTTCGGGATGCATGATCGCCGCGCCGAAGCCGCCGATGACGACCAGCAGCGAGAGCAGCCACAGCGAGCCGGCCAGCGAGGCGAACGAGATCGACAGCACGACCATCAGCACGCCCGGTGGGCATGAACCACCAGCGGCCGTGCCGGTCGGTGTAGGCGCCGAACAGCGGCTGCACGATCGAGCTGGTCAGGTACCAGAGGAAAGCCGACGGCGCCTTGGTACCAGGCCGACAACCCGGCGTTCGAGGCGACGAAGAAGATCGTCAAGCGCGACCGTGCCGGAGAAAAAGTCGTTGACGCCGTGGCCGAACGCGATCGCAAGCAGCCCGTTCAGGTTCCAGTCGGCGGTGTTCTCTTTTGGGATCGTGCGTGCCATCAGGCCTGACTTCGGCGCCGCGCCGGACGGATTCCCCGTCGGTCGCCGCCAAGGCTCGTCGCCGTGCGATACATCTTCTACGGCGCGGGCGCGATCGGTGGAACGCTCGGCGCGCTCTTGTTCGAAACCGGCCGCGACGTACTGCTGGTCGCGCGCGGCGAGCACGGCCGCACGATCGCGGCGAACGGGTTGCGCTTCGGAACTCCCGGCGGCTGGCGCACGCTGCGCATTCCGGTCGTCGAGCATCCGGCGCAGATCGCATTCGGCGCGGACGACGTCGTCGTGCTCTCGATGAAAAGTCAGGACACCACGAACGCGCTCGAGACGCTGGCGCCGCTGACCGGTCCCGCCATGCCGGTCGTGTGCGCGCAAAACGGTGTCGAGAACGAACGCCGCGCGTTGCGGCGTTTCGCCAACGTGCACGGCATGATGCGTGATGATGGCCGGCGTGTATATCGATCCGGGCGTCGTGCACATGCACAATCCGCCGTTCGGAGCGCGCTGCGATGTCGGCCTGATCCCGCACGGACACGACGGCATCGACACAACGTTGGCCGCGGATCTCGAGGCATCCGGCGTCAGCGCCCGCGCGTGCGACGATGCGCTCGCGCGCAAATACTCGAAGCTGATCTCGAACCTGACCAACGTGCTCGAAGCGGCCAGCGGCCGAGCCGGCGTGACGGGTGAACTCGGCGAGCGCGCACGGGCCGAGGCGCAGGCCGTATTCGCGGCGGCCGGGATCATCGGCGGCGCCCGGACTGCGCGATCCGCGCGCACCGGCGCATTTCGCCGAGGTCGAGGGCGTGGAACGTCCCGGCGGTTCGACCTATCAGAGCGTCGCGCGCGGCGCCTCGAGCTTAGAGGTCGACGACCTCAACGGTGAGATCGTGCTGCTCGGCCGCCTGCACGGCGTCGCGACGCCGGTGAACGCGATGCTGCAGCAACTCGGACTGCGGCTGGTGGCTGAAAAAACGGCGCCCGGAACGATTCCGCTCGCCGAACTCGAACGCGCCGTCGCCTGAAAACGCTCGTCTGAAACGAACATCGGCGCCGCGAGTGCGGCGCCGATGCGCTGGCTTAGCTGACGGCCGCGACCGCGTTAGTGGTCGCGACGATCGTCGCTGCTGCGGGTGGCGCGCGCCGCGGGTCGCGCAGTCGCTTGCCGCTCGTAGCTCGACGCTGCGGGCCGGTTGCTGCTATACGTCGACGCTGCGGGGCGGCTGTACGCCGGTGCGGCCGACCGGCTGTAGGCCGGCGTCGACTGGCGGTACTGTTGCTGCTGCGTGTAGCTCGGCGCGGCCGGTCGCGCATAGGCCGGTGTGGCCGCGCGGCTGTAGCCCGAGGTATCCGCGCGGCTGTAGCCCGAAGTGTCCGCGCGATTGTAGCCCGAGGTGTACGACGGCGCTGCCGGACGAGCATACGCTGCCGACGGTGCCGCCGGACGGGCGTAGCCCGGCGTGCCGTTCGGACGGGCGTAGCCCGGCGTGCCGTTCGTACGGTTCTCGTTGAAGCGCTGCCAGGGGTCGTTCGAGTTACCGGCTGCGCCGCGCGCCGCCGGGTTCGCATAGCCGCCGCCTTCGGCCGGGCGAGCGTACGCCGGTACACCGGCCGCACCCGCGCCGCGGCTGAACGACGGCGCGCTTCCCGCTGACGAACCATAGGCCACGTGCGTCGCACGCGAAACCGAGGCTTGCTGTTCGTTGAACGGGGTGCGTTGGGCAGCCATCGCCGGCCGTCCGGCAAACGAGCGGTTCATCAGCGCCGGGCGCACCGCTAGTGACGGTGAGGCCGCGCGCTGCGTGAAGCGCAAGTTGGCTTGGCTCGGGACGATCGGCAGCGCGCCTTGCACCGGAACGGCGTGAATTTCGCGCATTTCGGCCGCCGAGGCGACGTAGGGGTGACCGAACTGACCGGCCTGGAAGTTCTCGCGCGTGACCGAGGTCATCGCGAAGTTGACCGATAGGTTGCGGTAGTGGACGCCGGCGCCCACAACGCTGCCGAAGGCCGTCGCGTGCGGACCCCACCACGGGTGGAAGGCTTCGTTGGGCGCCAGCGGCACCCAGCCGATGTTGCCGAAGCCGACACCAACGCTCACCGCGCCGATGTTGAACCCGACGAACCCGACCAAGGCGGGGCTCCACGCCGGAGCGGCGCGTCCCGGAGCCGGCGGATACCAGGCCCAGCGGTGATAGGCGGTGCTGAAATACCAGCGGCCATAATGATACGGCGCCCAGCCCCACGGCTCCGACGCGACCCACGTCCAGCCGAAGCCGTCTTCCCAGACCCAGTTGCCGTTGCGATACGGCGCCCAGCCGGCCGCCACGGTCGGCATCCAAACGTTTCCGTTGGTTCCGTCGTCGACCCAATTGCCGTTGGCATTGAGGTCGCCGATGCCTTGAATGTTGGTGTTGACGTATTGGCTATCCGACGTTGCCGCGAGATAGATATGATCGCGGTCGCCGTTGTACGTATCGAAACCATCGAGCGCGATGGCGGCTTCGGTTTGGATTTGCGGATTCGCCGCCGGACCGTCGGCGAGCAGCGTGGTGCCCGGTTCGACCGACTGCGTGCCTTGCGGCGTCACGATGTCGGCGCGTCCGCTGCGCACGGTGACGGTTGTTTCGCCGTTCGCATCGACGGAAACGCGGAAGCTTCCGGCGGTGCGCGGCACAACCGAAACCGACGGCGTGTCGATCGCCGATTGACCGTCGGTATCGCCGAACAGCCGCAGCTCGACCGTACCGGCCGCGAGTTGCATTTGACGGTTGGCGGGATCGACGCTGGTGAGCCGGATCTGCACGTTCTCACCGAGTCGGACGGCGGAGCGGCCGTCGAAGCCGACTTCCGCCCGGCCGTCTTGACCGGTCGTCACGTAGTCGCCGGCCAGCACCGGAGCGTTCGCCACGGCGGCGAGGGTTTCGTTGGCATCGCCGCGTTGAATCGCGACGTCGCCCGAAATGGCGTCGATGCGCGCTGCGCTGGTGGGGGCGGCGGCGGACGTATCGGCCACGACACCGTCATCTTGCGCCGACGCCGCAAGCGGAAACGCGAGCGGAGACACAAGTGCGATTAGGATGGCCGCGATAGGCGGCAGCGCATAGCGCCGCCAGGATGAAGATTGCATTAGGGCCTCCGAGAGTTATGTACCCAGGAACGGCCGCTTCTCTCCCGAGGGTTCCGCCAAAACCCCCGGCCGTTGCAAGCTTAATCAGGGACCAATCTTCAAGCCTCATTACGAGCGCCCGCCCGCCGATAGTTTGATTGTACGACACCAGCGGCGGCACATGGACCGCCGCACGCTGTGTTTGGTGAGGAGACGATCGTGAAGCTTCGTTTGGCGTTCTGCATCGCCGCTTTTTTCGCATCTTTGGCGCCGGCTCTGGCGCAAGATTCACTCCGCGGTCTCGCGCCGGCGGATGAATATTTCGGCCGCTTCAATTTGAGCGTGCTGGGCATCGCGAACACGATTCGCGATGCGGGTGCGCGGCTGGACTCGGGCACCGATCCGCGCAATATGCTGACCGGCCCGCTCAGCTTCGTGACCGATGCGATGAAGGATTGGGAGCAGAAATATCCCAGCGATCCGTGGATCGCGAAAGATCTGCTGGCGCTCGAAACGGTGTATCTGCGCGTGCCGGGCGAGGACGGGTTCCGGCTCGCAGCGCAGACCGAAACCTGGCTGATCGCCGATTATCCGAACACCCAATATGCCGGCAAAGGCCGCGCCGAACTCGCCGCCTACCGCGCGCCGAATGCTCCGCCGCCGCAACAACAAGCCTGGCAGCCGCAGCAGCAAGCGATCCCCTCCTACGCGACGCCGTGGGAACGCTTCGCGGCGCTGCGCGTTCCGATCGCTCCGCGCTGATCCTTCGGCGCTCACGCGCCGCGCCGAGCGGATGAGATTTCGCCCCATCGGGTGAGATTCTCAGCCGCTTGCGGTATCACGGGCGCACAGTGATACGCGCGCTCGTGGTTCTGGTCGGTCTTTTGGCGGCAGTACTGGCCTTCGCGGGCAGCGGCGCGCAGGCGGCCGGACCCGCGCAAGCCCTCGGCATCGTGTTACATCGCAACACGGCGGCAACCGAACGCTTGCCGCATTATCGTTCCGCCGACGCGATCGCCGTCAACGTCGGCGGTTACGCGCGCCGTCTGCGCTCCATCACCGTCACGGCGCGCGGACCGAGCGGTGAAGCCGTGACCGCGCCGCTGACCCGCACCGGCGACACATTTTCGGGCGATTTGCATTTGACCGTTCCCGGAATCTGGACGGTCGCGCTCTCGACGCAACTCGGTTCCGTCACCGCGGCGCTCGCGAGCGTGCCGCTCGACGTCGTCTCCGAAGACGAGGCCGATCTTGCCGCGCGTCTCGCCTTCGCACTGGCCGCACTTTCGATAGTTGCCGGACTCGCGCTGGTCGTGCGCGTGAACGGCCGTCCGCTAGCGCTGGGGCTGGTTACGAGACGTAACTGACGTTGACGCTGTAGCCGCCGGCTTCGGCCTGATGCAGAACGTTGAGCACCGAGTCGATGTCGGAATCGACATCGATCATCTCGCCGGCACTGATCCCGACGGGGCCGGCGTTCGCCCACAGTAGGCGGCGAGCGGTTTGAAACGCGGCGCGCAGCCGTTGCGGCGTCGCTTCGAGTACCGGCCAGTCATCGTAGGACGCGGCCGGCACGATACGCCAACCGTCGCCCGAACACTCGACCTCGTCGGCATAGGCGTGCGGCACGTTCGCGAGGACGTCGAGGTTCGCCCGATCGGTGATCGTGGTCGCGACGTCGGCTTCGGCCAAGCGAAGCACGTAGCGATAGAACGACGAGTTGGCGACGGAACACATCCCCGCGGGCGACCCGACGCTGACGCTTACCATTGGCCCGACGCCTTCGCGCGCGGACGCCGCTCACCCCTCTCGGATGATCCCCGCGCCGGAAATAGCCAAGTCGAGCACGCGCGCGGCGACGCCGTGCTTGGCGAAGATCGCCTGCATTCGCTCGCCCGCATCGCAGCCCGCCCGCGTCAGCGCGATGACGGAGGGCCCCGCGCCGGAGAGCGCCACGCCCAGCAGCGCGGGCGTCTCGAGGGCCAGCATCTCGGGCAGCCCGGGAACGAACGACGCGCGAAACGGCTGATGCAAGCGGTCGTGCATGGCGCTGCGCAACAGGTCGATCTGCCCGCTGGCAAACGCCGCTGCGAGCAGCGCCGCGTGGCCGACGTTGTAGACCGCGTCCCGCCGCGGATACGCGTCGGGCAAGATCGCGCGCGCCTCACGCGTCGGCATCGAGAAATCGGGCACCACGACTTGCGCGCGCAGTTCGGCCGGCGGATCGAAGCGCGCGTACACCACGTCTTCGCCTTCAGATACCGCGACGACGATGCCGCCGACGATCGCCGGAACGCCGTTGTCGGGATGCCCTTCGAGCACGGTCACCGTGCGCGTGAGCTCTTCGATCGACGGCTCCGGATCGCGCAGCGCGGCACCGATCGCGAGGCCCAGCGCCGCGCCCGCGGCGCTGCCGCCGAGCCCGCGGCCGAGCGGAATCGGGTTGTCGACCGCAATCGCCAGCGGCGGCGGCGTCTGTCCGACACTCGCGAAGAGCGTGCGCATCGCGCGCAGCATTTCATCGCGCAGTCCGCCGTGCGTCGGTGCCTCGCGCCCGCGAAACTCCCAGGCCGGAGTCGCTCCGGCCGCAAGCACCTGCACGTCGGCGCGGATGCGCAGATCCAGTGCGAGCCCGATCGTATCGAAGCCCGGGCCGAGGTTCGCGCTCGTCGCGGGGACGCTGACGGCGAACCGCTTCACGCGGGGGCGTTGAGGCGGTCGATGACCTCGGCGGGATCCACGCCGCGCAAAATGCGGTTGGCGAACGGCGCGCCGCTTTCGTGATAGTGCGCCGCATACGCACCGTCTTTGAGCACGTGGCCGGTGAGCACCAGCACGACATCGTCGTTCGGGCCGATCGTGCCCTCGTTGATCAGCTTGCGCAACCCGGCGAGCGATGCGGCCGAGGCCGGCTCGCTGCCGACGCCGTCGCGCCCCACGATCGCGCGCGCATCGGCGATCTCGTCGTCGGTCACGTCCAGCACGGTGCCGAGCGACGCCGCGACTTCGGCGCGCGCCTTCTTCCACGACGCCGGTGCGCCGATCTTGATCGCCGTCGCGGTCGTTTGGGCTTGCACCGGAACGAGATCCGTTTTGTCGCGGAACGCCTTGGCAAACGGCGCCGCACCGGCGGCTTGCACGACGCCCAGGCGCGGCAGCCGATCGATCCAGCCCAGCGCCAGCGCCTCGCGAAAACCTTTGCCCAGCGCGCTCGTGTTGCCGAGATTGCCGCCCGGCAAGATGACCCAATCCGGCACGCGCCAGCGCCGCTGCTCGAGCATCACGAACGCGGCGCATTTCTGGCCTTCGATGCGGTAGGGGTTGATCGAGTTGACGATCGCGACGCGCTGGGGGTCCATCGCGCGCACGGCGATCAGCGCCGCATCGAAATCTCCGTCGATCGCGATGACGGTTGCGCCGTAGTCGAGCGTTTGCGCGACTTTCGAGGCGCTGATGCCGACCGAAGGCACCAGTACGACGGCCGGAATGCGCGCGCGCGCCGCGTACGCCGCCAGCGACGCCGACGTATTGCCCGTGCTGGCGCAAACCGCGACGCTCGCGCCCATCGCGCGGGCGTGCGACATCGCCACCGTCATGCCGGCGTCCTTGAACGACGCGGTCGGGTTCATGCCCAAGTGCAAGTATGACAGCCGCCGCATCCCGGCATATTCCGCGGCGCGCGGCGCGCCGTAGAGGGGCACGTCGCCTTCGCGCAGCGTGACGATCGCTTCGGCCGGGATCTCGGGCAGCAGTTCGCGATAGCGCCACACGCCGCTGCGATCGCGCTGATCGGGCGAGCCGCGGCGCGCGACGAAGCGATCGCGGTCGAGATCGGCGCCCGGCTCCGCGGCGAATGCTTCGAACGCCAGCAGCCCATCGCACGACGCGCAGAACATCGCCTCGTCGGCGGCGGACCGGCCGCAGTCGCTGCACACGAGGTTCACGCCGTCGTCACCGCCCCTTCCGACGCGGAGCCGACCAGGCGCGCATACTTCGCCATGACGCTGCTGTTGGTGTAGCGCGGCGCAGGCTGTTTGAATTCGGCCAGCCGTTGCGTCATCTCGGCATCGGAGACTTCCAGCGTGAGCCGGCGGTTTTCGATGTCGATCGTGATCGTGTCGCCGTCGCGAACCGCGGCGATCGGGCCGCCCACGAACGCTTCGGGCGCGACGTGGCCGATCATCAGCCCGCGCGTCGCACCGCTGAAGCGGCCGTCGGTGACGAGCGCGACCGTTTCGCCGAGCCCTTGACCGACGATGGCCGCGGTAACGCCGAGCATCTCGCGCATCCCGGGTCCGCCCTTGGGGCCCTCGTAACGGATCACCACGACGTCGCCGTCGACGATCTCGCGCCGGTCGACCGCGTGCATCGCATCCTCCTCGCGCTCGAACACGCGCGCGCGGCCGGTGTGCAAGAGCCGCTCGTGACCGGCGACCTTGACGACCGAGCCGTCGGGTGCGAGGTTCCCGCGCAAGATCACGATGCCGCCCGTCTTCTTGAACGGGTGCTCCGCCGTCGCGACGACTTTCTGGCCCGGTGTTTCGCGAACGTCGGCCGTTTCTTCAGCCAGCGTGCGGCCGGTCGGCGTCAGCGTGCTGCCGTTGACCAAGCCGCCCGCGATCATGCGCTGCGCGATCAGTCCGATGCCGCCGGCTTGGTCGACGTCGAGCGCGACGTACTGCCCGCCCGGACGCAGATCGGCGATGATCGGCGTGCGTTCGCTGACGTCGTCGAAATCGTCGATCGTCAGCGGCACACCGGCTTCGCGCGCCATCGCCAGCAGATGCAAGACGCTGTTGGTCGAACCGCCGGTTCCGGCCGCGGCGGCGATCGCGTTGTCGAACGCGGCGCGCGTGCAGATGTCGCGCGGGCGCAGGTTGCGCTGCAAGAGCTCCATCACGATTGCGCCGGCCTTGTAACCTTCTTTTTCTTTGCGCGCATCGGTCGCGCCGGGGCTGGCGCTGCCGACCGGCGAGAGGCCGATGAATTCGAGCACGGTGGCCATCGTGTTGGCGGTGAACTGGCCCCCGCACGCGCCCGCTCCGGGGCAGGCGAAGTTCTCGATCTGCAGCAGTTCGTGATCGTCGATCTTGCCGGCCGCATGGGCGCCGACCGCCTCGAACACATCGCCGATCGTCAGATCGCGGCCTTTGTACTTGCCCGGCGCGATCGAACCGCCGTAGAGCACGAGACCCGGATAGTTGAGCCGCAGCAACGCCATCGCGGCCGCCGGCATCGTCTTATCGCAGGCCGCGAGCACCACGACCGCATCGAAGCCGTAGCCGCGCGCGACCAGCTCGATCGAGTCGGCGATCACTTCGCGGCTGACGAGCGAGGTCTTCATGCCTTCGGTGCCCATCGTGATGCCGTCGCTGATCGCGATCGTGTTGAATTCCAGCGGCGTCCCGCCGGCTGCGCGGATCCCGGCCCGCACGTGGTCGGCGAGGCCGCGCAAATTGAAATTGCACGGCATCGCGTCGGTCCACGTGTTGGCGATCAGGACCAGCGGTTTCTTGAGGTCTGCGTCGGTCAAACCGACGGCTTTGAAGTACGAGCGCGCCGCGGCTCGATCGCGTCCATCGACGACGACCGAACTGCGCGCGCGCATGGCGGAAAGATCGGACATGGGGAGCCCCTTCTTCATGCCGAACAGGATTGCATCGTGATCGAGCAACCGGCGCATATAGGCTTCAGCGGGCAGGACGTTCCCCCCGAGGACGTGTTCAATCAATGTGTCCGCTGCGGGCTGTGCCTGCCGACCTGTCCCACGTACGTGGAAACGCTGGTCGAGACGTCGGGACCGCGCGGCCGCATCGCCCTGATCCGGGCCGTGTCCGAGGGCCAGCTCGATCTGACGAGCCCGGGATTCATGCACCAGATGAGCGAGTGCCTCGACTGCCGGGCCTGCGAGGCGGTGTGCCCCTCGGGAGTCCGCTACGGCGAGCTGCTCGAGCCGGCCCGCACCCAGATCGTGCGGGCCACGGCGGCCCAGCGTACGCCCGCGGCGCGTTTGGGCCGGGCGGTGCTGATCGGCGCGCTGTTCTCGCACCTATGGTTCATGCGGCTGGTCGCGGCGCTGGTACGTTTCTATCAGCGCAGCGGGCTGCAGGCGTTCGCGCGTTCGAGCGGCGTCTTGCGCGCGCTGCGGCTCGAGGAGCTCGAGGCGCTCGCACCGCGGATGTCGGCGCGTTTTTTCACCGCTTCCGGTCAGCGCTTTGCGGCCCAGGGGCCGCGCAAAGCGACCGCCTTTTTGCACGCCGGCTGCATCATGCACGTGGCGTTCGCGGAATGGAACGAGGCCTCGGTGCGCGTGCTCACGCGCGCCGGATGCGACGTCGTCGTACCCGCCGAGCAAGGCTGCTGCGGGGCGATCACGATTCATGCCGGTGAAATGGACCGCGGGCGGGCACTCGCCAAACGCAACATCGCGGCCTTCGAACGCAGCGGCGCCGACGTCTACGTGATCAACGCCGCCGGCTGCGGTTCGGCGCTCAAGGAATACGGCCAGCTCTTCCACGACGACGGCGCGTGGCGCGAACGCGCGCTCGCGTTCAGCGCCAAGGTGCGCGACATCACCGAATTCCTCGACGAGATCGGGCTTGGGCCGGGCCTGGGTCAGCTCGACGCGGTCGTCACCTATCAGGATCCGTGCCATCTCGCGCACGCGCAGCGCATCACGGCCGCGCCGCGGCGTTTGCTGGCCCAGATTCCCGGCTTGGAAATTCGCGAGATGGAAGAAAGCTCGCTGTGCTGCGGCAGCGCCGGGATCTACAACGTCACGCAACCGGAGATGGCGGCGCGCCTGGGACGCCGCAAGGTCGAGCACGTCCTCGACGTCGCGCCCGACATCCTGGCCACCGCGAACCCCGGCTGCGCATTGCAGATCGCCAACGGGCTACGCGCCGGCGGCCGCGCCATCGAAGTCCTGCACGTCGTGCAGTTGCTCGACCGCGCCTATCAGGCCTGAACGTCAGGCCTTATATTCGCGCCATTCGGCGATTTTGCCGTCGCGGGTGTGCACGATCGCGCAGCCCGGGCTGCCGGTCCAGGTGCCGTCCTTCAGCTTGATCTCCCACGTGTAGGAGACCGCGAAGCGCTCGCCGTCGCCGAAGAGATCGTGCACCGTCATGCGCCACTCGGGTCCGCCGTGAAAGAACGGCGCCCAGTGCGCGGCGATCGTGTCGCGCCCGACCACCGGTTCTTTCTTGGCTTCGTGAAAGATGCCGTCGGGCGTGAAGTACGCCGCCGAACCGACTTCGTCGCCGGCTCGCCAGAGCGCGAACATCGCCTCAAAATCGGCTGCGGTCACAGGTCTCCGACGCGTGGCCCATCGCTTACGGCGCCGTCGAGGCTGGAGTAGACCGCGAAGATCTTGAGCAGCCCGGTGATGCGCAGCAGACGTACGATCTGGCCTTCCTTCACGACCAGACGCACCTCGCCGTCGAATTCCTTGGCTCGCCGCTGCGCGCCGATCAGCGCGCCGAGGCCGGTGGAGTCGAGAAAGTCGACGCTGGTGAGGTCGACGATGAGCCGGTGATCCCCGCGCGCGGACGCTTCGAGCAGCGAGGCTCGAACGGTCGGCGAGGTCGCGATGTCGAGACTGCCGCTGAGTTCGAAGACCTGAATGCCGTCCACGACGTGCACGTGCAGCTTGAGATCTTCATGATTATGATTACTGATGGTATCCAACCCTTCCGATGTCCGGGAGAGCGATGCTGGGGCGGCTGGACTCGAACCAACGCATGCCAGGATCAAAACCTGGTGCCTTACCAACTTGGCTACGCCCCAAGAAATCGCCCTGCGCGCCAGCGCGTCTAGTTAGACGACGCGCCCTCCGCGCCTCTCTAGCGATGGATGGTAAACAGGCGGTCCGCGAGCGTTGAGATCACGGGAATGGTAAAGAGTTCGCCCCGGCCCGCGCGAGCGGCGTACGAGAACGCGAGGACCGTGAGGAGGACGAACACGATCGCGTCGAGGACCAGACCGGCCGTGTAGATGCCGACGGTCATGCCGGTCGAAATCCCGGCGTCGCTGATGACGATGATCAGCGGCAGCGCGAGTAACACGACGTAGCCGATGCTGGCCGCGAGGCCGAACGTCAGCGCCTGTCGGGTGTGAATGCGCGACCAGCGCGACGCGGTCGGGGGTTCCCGAACCAGCGTCGCGAGTGCGAGCGGCCAGACCAGATACGCGCTCGACGCGCCCTGGTAGTCCTGCTGCTCTTCGATCACAGCCGGCCGCAGCCCATGCTCAGATGAGTCGTTTTGCTCCGAGGTAGCGCGCCGACCAATACCGCTCGTGGAGACTCGATACCGTCACGCCGCGGCTTGACGAGGCATGCACGAAACGGTCGTTGCCCAGATAGATGCCGACGTGCGATGGTCCGGATGCGTACGTTTGGAAGAACACCAAATCACCCGGCGCCATGGCGGCCCCGGCGATGCGTTTGCCGGCGTAGTACTGTCCGTCGGCGGTGCGGGGAATGTGATAGCCGAGCATCGCGAACACGTGCTGCACGTAGCCCGAACAATCGAACCCGGCCGAACTCGTCCCGCCGAAAACGTACGGCACGCCGAGGAAGCGCATCGCGTTGCGGGTGAGGTTGACGGCCAACACGGCGCTGCGGTGTAGAATGCCGTCGGCGAAACGGCGCACCAGGCGCGATCCGCTCAGGCGTTCGGCCGGCGTCGTGGCGGCCTGGCCTGCCTGACCGGCCGGCTCGACGCCCCACATGGCCAAATCGGCGCCGGCGGTGGGAGCCGCGGCATCGACCGCGGCGGCGCGCAGGCCCGGGGCCTGCGAGGCGGGTGCTGCGTCGGCGGCCGCCGTTGCGACCGTGACGGCCGGAGGAAGCGCCGTTTCGGCGGCTCCGGCAATGGCGAAACCGGCTCCGGTCAAAAGGACCGTACACGCCCCGGTAACGAGGAAACGAAACAAGACTGCTCCTTCTTCCAACACTTACGGGGTTAGTTGACGGGTTAGGACGGAAGAATCGCCCTCGAGCCGACCGGCTCGTTCACCCCTACCGGGAATCCCCCGTTCCGGTCTGCTAGGCCGGACTCAGTGAATCGTAAGCAAAGATATTATGTGGGTTTAATGACCCACTAACCATGGGTAGAGGTCTCGACTTACGATCTCCTTCTGCCAAATGGGGAAATATTAAGTTTCCGCCCGGCTGCTTGCGGAGGCCATCCGGATGACCTCGGCGACCGTCCGGGCGACGTCCTCGGTGGTAGCCTGATCGGCCGCCTCGACCATGACCCGCACAAGCAGCTCCGTGCCCGAGGGCCGCACGAGAATCCGCCCGCTGCGCCCCAAGCGCTGCTCGGCGGAGGTGACCGCGGCCAGCACGGCTGGGTCCTCGGCGATGCCGCGGTCCTCGACGCGCACGTTGATGAGGATCTGCGGCGACACGGTCAGTGCCGCAGCCAGATCGTGGAGCCGCACGCCGCTGCGCGCCGCGACGGAAAACAGCGTCACCGCCGTCATCGGTCCGTCGCCGGTCGTATTGCGGTCGAGATCGATCACGTGACCCGACTGCTCGCCGCCGAAGCGGTAGCCGCCGGCGCGCATCGCTTCGAGCACGTAGCGGTCGCCGACCGGCGCGCGCAGCAATCCGATGCCGGCCGTTTCCAGTGCGCGCTCGAGGCCGATGTTGCTCATCACCGTCGCGACGACGGCGTTGCCGGGTAACTCGCCGCGCGTTTGGCGGTCGCGCGCGAGCACCAGCAGCGCGTGATCGCCGTCGAGCGGCGCGCCCGTCTCATCGATGAACTTCGCCCGGTCGGCGTCGCCGTCGAAGGCCACGCCGACGACGCGCTCGTTGCCGCGCGCGATCTCGGCGCGGACCGCCGTCTGCAGCATGCCGAGATCGGTCGCCCCGCAACCGACGTTGATGCGCGCGCCGTCGTCGGCGGCGTTGATCGCGATCACGCGCGCCCCGAGCCGCTCGAAGATCTCCGGCCCGACGCGAAACGCCGCGCCGAACGCAGCATCGACGACGACGGTCCAGCCGCCGAGGCTCGTGCCGGCCGCCACGGTCTGTGCGATGTACCGCTCGGCAAGATCGGCGGAGAGCCGCGCCACGCCGACGCCGGCGTGGGTCGGCCGCGGTAGCGCCGGATCGTCCAAACGCTGCTCGATGGCGTCCTCGACGGCGTCGGAGAGTTTGAAGCCGTCGCTGCCGAAAAATTTGATCCCGTTGTCTTCGATCGGGTTGTGCGAGGCCGAAATCATCACGCCCGCCGCGGCCCCGACGCTCACCGTGACCGCGGCGACGCACGGGGTGGGCACGACGCCGAGCACGATCACGTCGCGGCCGGTCGACGTGATGCCGGCGATCATCGCGCCTTCGAGCATCGTGCCCGAGAGCCGCGTGTCGCGCCCGATGACGATCGGCTTGTCGGGCGCGGCCGCGTGCGCGACCACCGCCGCGCCGGCGCGCCCGATGGCGAACGCCAGCTCCGGCGTCAGGTCGGCGTTCGCAACGCCGCGCACGCCGTCGGTACCGAACAGCCGGCTCACGATTTGACGCCGGCGGAGTTGGTCGATGCCGCGAAGCGCGCGCGCACCCGGACGAGGTTGGGCGAGACTTGGGTGTTGGCGACTTCGTTGCCGTGCGCGTCGGCCGCCACCGGGCGCACCATCGCATCGAAGTTGCCGGGCTTCGTTCCGAGCGGAATCTCGATCTTCACCATGTCGACCTTCGCCAGATCGTTGGCGATGCCGCGCACGGTCGTCACCGACGGGTTGACGGTCGATGAATCGACGACCAGCGATCCGTTGCCGCCGGCGTACGAGATGCTCACCGGCAGCGTGCGCGATTCCAAACGATCGACGCTCAGCGTGACCGAACCCGGTGAGAGCGACTTGATCACGAGGTCGGGCGCCACGATCTTCACCGGCAGGTTCATGATGCCGGGTTCGGGCTTGTCGTTGAGGTCGAGCACGGCTTGAACCTGGTCGGGTTTGATGGGCGGTCCGTTGCGCGGAACTTCGACCGATACGATCGCCGTGCGTTCGTCGTAGTTTGCGACCAAGCCCGGCCGCAAACCGGTCACCACGATCGGCACGGTGAGCTGCTGGTCGAAGTGGGCCGTGATCGACGGTGCGGCCGAGAAATGGAAATAGGCCCACGCGGTAACCGCGAGGGCCAGGGCCAAGACCTTAAGCCCGAAGTTTCTCTTGATCGCCTGAAGCACGGGTCATTCGCGTCAAGAGGTTGGTGAGCCACAACGGCGGTTCGGCCGCGTGCGCGCGGCGGCGCGGGCGGATGCAGGCCTCGAGCACCTTGCGCAGCCGCTCTTCGTCGTCGATGCGCACCGACAGGCGGCCCGCACGCGCCACGGCGACCGTGCGCGTTTCCTCGGAGACCACCACGACCACGGCGTCGGCTTGTTCCGTCAGGCCGACCGCCGCCCGGTGGCGCGTTCCCAGATGCCGCTCGGCGACGATCGGGTTTTCCGAGAGCGGCAAGAACGAGGCCGCGCTCTCGATCAGCAGATCGCGCACCACCACCGCGCCGTCGTGCAGCGGCGACTGTTTGTTGAAGATCGCCATCAGCAACTCGATCGAGAGTTTAGCGTCGAGGGCGGTGCCGCTCTCCACGTACTCACGCAAGCCGGTCTGGCCTTCGATCACGATCAGGGCGCCCAAGCCCTCACCGGCCAGCCGAAACGCGGCCGCGGCAATGGTGCCGACCAACTGGGTCGCGACCGCTTCGTCATCGGCCGGAGCGCGGCGAAAAAACCGGCCGCGTCCGATCTGTTCGAGCGCGCGCCGCAACTCGGGTTGAAACACGATCGGCAGCGTGACCGCCGTTCCCAGCAGCAGATACTGCATGACCGTGGCCAAAACGAGCAGGTGCAAGAGATTGGAGAGGCCGAGAACGATCACCAGCGTCAATAGCCCGAGCACGATCTGGACCGCGCGCGTGCCGCGAATGAGGAGCAGCAAATAGTAGATCAGGACCGACGTCGCGACGATGTCGATCGCATCCGGGACACCGAACGAAAACGAAAACGGGCCGAGGTGGGGGATCATTCGAGACCGACCAGGTGCCGCTCGAGGATGCGCGAGGCATCGAGTTCGGGATCGGCCAGGCCGACCGACGCCAAGCGGGCCGCTTCCTCATCGTCGAAAGGCTCGTGTTCGGTCGTGGCCACGAAGTGGGTCTCGATCGTGATCAGGTCGTCGATCAGATCGGCGCGGGTGACCTCGTCGTCGAAGCTGATGGTAACGACGTCGTCGCGCTGGAAGCACGAAACGATGCCGGCGGGCGCGCCGGGGCCGGCCAGCGCAGCCAGGAGGTTCGCGCGAACGGCGGGATCGGCGGCGACGACGGTTCGGACCACGTGCACTCCGGCGGGGTTCGCATGACGGCGCCGCAAGTCCGCCGGGCGCGCGTGATCGCGGTCGGCCGCAATGCCGCTTGGGTGGTCCGGGAGGGCGAACGCGAACCGGTACTGGCGGCGCTGCGCAAGACCCTCGCCCGTACCGTTCTCGCGCCGGGCGACATGGTTGCGATCCAAGCCCTCGACGACGACCGCGTCGTGATCGACGGCGTCGAGCCGCGCAGCTTTGCCCTGGTGCGGCGTACCGGCGGCGGCCGCACCAAAACAATGGCCGCCAACGTCGAGACGATGGCGATCGTGGTGGCCCTGGCCGACCCGCCGCCGAGCTTACCGCTGCTCGACCGGCTGATCGCCTTCGCCGTGCAGCACGGCGTCGAGGCGGCCTTGATCCTGACCAAAGCCGATCTGGCCGGCAGCCCCGCGGCCGCGCAGATCGAGGCCGTTTACGCGCCGCTGGGCATGCCCGTGCTGGTCGTGCAGCCGAAGTCCGGGGCCGGCATCGACGCGCTGGCGCGCTATTTGGACGGCCGGCACGCGCTATTGGTCGGCAACTCCGGCGTCGGCAAGAGCAGCATCTTCCGGGCGCTGGGCGGCACCGCGACCGTGGGCGACCTCTCGCGCTTCGGGCGGGGCCGCCAGACCACCACCTCGGCCCGGCTCTTCCAGACCGCGACCGGCTTCCTCGTCGACAGCCCCGGGATCGGTGAGTTCATCCTCGATCCGATGCCGCCGGCCGAATTGCCCGGACTGTTCGTTGAGATGCGGGAACCGGCGACGCGCTGCCGGTTCGATGACTGCCGGCATCTCTCCGAGCCCGACTGCGCGGTGCTGGAAGCGGTGGCCGAAGGGCGCATCGCGGCCAGCCGCTACGAGAGCTACCGGGTGTTGGCCGGCACCACGCGCTAGCCGCTCGCGGGCTCGAGATTGCGCTGCATCGTCTCCGCGATGCGGCGGAACGTCGCGAGGTCGCGCTCCGTCAGCCCGGCACTGGCGGCCTTTTGCATCGCATCGATCGTTTCCATGATCGGCCCGCGCAGCTTGCGGCCTTTGGCCGTGAGGTCGATCAGATAGACGCGCCGGTCGCGCGCGTCGCTCGTGCGCCGCACGAGTCCCTGGCGTTCCATCGTGTCGATCACGCTGGTCACGGTGGCCCGGTTCATGCCGACCCGTTCGCTCAACTCGATCTGCGAGATGTGGTCTTCTTCGAGCAGCGCGCGCAGATAGAAATATTGCTTGAATGCGACCCCGTGCTCGGCGAGCTCAGCGGCCAAGCGGCGCGACATGACCTTGTGCGTCGTGCGCACGAGATACCCCAACCCCGTCGACAGGGGCCGCGGGACGGAGGTCTTGACAGGCGTCCGCATCGTGCGTATTAGTATAACACCCGACTGTTGTATCTCAAACAAAAAACAAATCTTTTCCAGCGATCCCCGGTCAAGGTGTCTGCATGCGATTGGCTCGTTTGGTTATTGTCGCGGCGTTCGCGCTGCTGGTGGTCGGCGTGCCGCCGTTCGCCGTGCGCGCACAAGCGCAACCGTATGACATCAGCGTGATCTTGCCGCTCACCGGCGGCTCGTCGTTCACGAACGTCCAGCTGCGCGCATCGATGCTCGTGCTGGCCGACATCGTGAACAAAACCGGCGGCATCAAAGGCCGGCCGCTGCACTTCACGTTTTTCGACGACGGCGGCAACGCCGCGACGGCCGTGTCGCTGGCGGCGCAAGTCGTCGCGAAGCATCCGGCCGTTTTGCTCGGACCGACGCTCGTCTCCACCTGCCGCGCCACCGCGCCGATCACGGTCAAGGGCCCGGTGGAATGGTGTTTCTCGCCGGGCGTGCCGATCGCGCCCTTCGGGTACTTGTTCGCATCGCTCGTCGCGACGCACGAGAACCTGGCCACCAGCGTGCGCTATCTGCGCAACCGCGGTCTCAAGCGCATCGCGCTCCTGATCGCGACCGATGCGACGGGCCAAGATGGCGAGGAATCGGTCGACGACGCGCTGGCGTTACCCGAAAACGCCGGCATCATGAGCATCGTCGACCGCGATAAGTTCAACACCAACGATTTCAGCGTCGCGGCGCAGGTGGCGCGCATCAAAGCGGCCTCGCCCGACGCGGTCATCGTGTGGACGACCGGCGCTTCGCTGCAAACCGCGCTGCGCGGCTTGAGTGAAGGCGGCGTCGACGTGCCGGTGGTGACGACGCCCGGCAACATGACGCACGCGCAGATGACCGCCATGGCGCAAATCATCCCCAAAGCGGGGCTCTACTTCGCCGCGACGCTCGTGCAGGCGCACGATTCGCTGCGGCCGGGCCCGATTCGCGAAGCGCAAGACACCTACATTCGCGCCATGCGCGCCGCGCATGTCGTGCCTGAGCCGGGCGGCTCCTACGCTTGGGATCCGTGCTTCATCATCGTCGACGCGCTGCGCCGGCTCGGTCCCGACGCCACGGCAGAGCAGATCCACGCCTACATCGAGCAGCTGCACGGCTACGCCGGCATCAACGGCGTGTACGATTTCCGCGACGGGATGCAGCACGGGCTCACGCGCAACGCGGGCGTCGTCGCGCGGTGGTTCGCCGACAAGAACGACTGGATCGCCGTCACCCGTCCCGGCGGAGCTCCACTTTAACTCCTCGCTATCCCGGAGGATCCATCGTGTCCGAACTCTACGTCGGTGAGGTTGCCGACTTCGTCCCATCCGGCCGGCGCATCGTGCGCAGCGGTAGCCTCGAAATCGGCGTTCTGCGCCGCGGCGAGCGGTTCTTCGCCTATCACAACGTGTGCGTCCATCAAGGCGGCCCGGCGTGCGAGGGCATGGTGATCGCGAAAGTCGAGGACATCCTGGCGCCCGACAAGACCTATCAGGGTCAGCGCTTCGAGGACAACGAGCAGCACTTCGTCTGCCCCTGGCACGGCTACGAATACGACCTTGAAACCGGCGAGTGCGTTCCAAACCGGAAACTCAAGCTGCGCAAGTTCGACGTGCTGCGCAAAGGAGAGAGCGTCTATGTCGTCATCTGAAGTAGTGGATTGCTCGCGCACGCTGGCGGGAATCGCCCAAACGCTCGGCGAGAGCGGCGAGGCGCTTGATGACGCCGCGCTGCAAGACCTGATGGGCATCGCCGTGCGGCTCTATGGCGCACGCGTCGAACGCGGCGGCGACATGGCGGCCGTGAAGCCGTCGACGATCAACGCGACCGACGCGATGCTGACCACCACCGCGCTATTGCGCGCCGTCAACGTACAAATCTTCGAGCTCGGCCTGTGGCAGGCGTGGGCGCACTGAGGAGGCTGGGCACATGACCGTTACGATACCGACCAGCGATTTCCAGGGGATGAGCGTCGGCGAGTTCGATACCCGCACGCTCCTCGCGCACGCCGCCGACCAGGCGCGCGAACGCAACTACGACAAACTCTTCATCGTCGACGTCGACTCGCATCATTACGAGAGCGACTGCTTGCCCGAGATCCTCGAATATTTCGACAACCCGGTGCTGCGGCAGACCGCGAAGGCGATGAACCTGCGCGGCGGCGCGGGCGGGCTGCTGTATCAGGCGCCGCTCGCCTCGCAGGACATGGGCGGCCGCGTGGGCCGCTACATCTTGCGCGGCGGCGAGAAGTTCGAGCTCGGCGAACACAAGGAGTCGCAGCGCACGGTGCGCTGGATGGACGCGATCGGCACCGACATCGCGATGCTCTTCCCGACGCCGATGCTGCTGCTCAGCTCGCACCCCAACCTCGAAACGCAGACCGAGCTCGCCTTCGCCTACAACCGCTGGCTCGTCGAACGTATCCTCGCCGTCCAGCCGCGCCTGCGCTCGATGCTCTACCTGCCCTTCCACGATCCCGAAGCGTGCTACAAGATGGTGATGAAGTACGGCGATACCAAAGGTGTCTCGGGCTTCCTCGTCACCGCGACGCACAACGCGGCCGTCCACGACAACCGCTTCATGAAACTCTACTCGGCCCTCGAAGAGCGCGGCTTGCCGCTGGCCTTCCACGGCGGCTACAACATGGGCGAACGGGCCTTCGCCTCGATGAACCGCTTCATCTCGGTGCACTCGCTCGGGTTCGTCTTCTACAACCTCGTGCACATGACGAACTGGGTGATCAACGGCCTGTGCGAGCGGTTCCCGAAGCTCAAGGTGATCTGGATGGAGTCCGGGCTCTCGTGGATCCCGTTCTTGATGCAGCGCCTCGATAACGAATACATGATGCGCAGCAACGAGGCGCCGCAGCTCAAGCGCCTGCCGAGCGAGTACATGCGCGACATGTACTACTCGACGCAGCCGATGGAGCGGACGAACAACCTCGAGGCGCTCGCCCTGACCATGAAGATGATCAAGGCCGACACGCAGCTGATGTATTCTTCAGACTACCCGCACTGGGATTTCGATCTGCCGAGCACGATCTACGATCTGCCGTTCCTGAGCGACCAGGCCAAGAAGAACATTCTCGGCGAGACCGCGCGCGAGGTGTTTGGCCTGGGCGACCTGCCCAAACTTGCGCAGATTCCGCCCGGCCCGTAGGCGGAGCCGCCCGGATGATCGTCTCGGCCTCGAGTAGTACCGTGCGCCGGCAACGCCATCCGGCGTGGCCGCCCGAAGGCCCGGCGATGTGGATCACGAGCTACCTGGGCCGCGACATCACCACACCCAAGAGCGAGCCCGCCCCGCCGGCGGACGCGCTCTTTCCGTGTGCCTTCCTGATCTATCAGGAAGCCGGCGTGGCCGGGCCGGCGCACTTTCACGTCGCCAACGAATTTCAGATCGTGGTGCAAGGCGGCGGCCTGTTCGGCAAAGAGGCCGTCGACGGGATCTGCGTCCACTACGCGGGCGCGTATACGCCCTACGGCCCGCTGCTCGCCGGCGCGGACGGTTTGACTTACATGACGCTGCGCGACACCTACGACGGCGGCGCGCACATCATGCCGGCCAAACGCGACGTTCTCAAAGCGGCGCACCGCAAACCGCGCGCCCTGCTCAAGAAATGCGGCCCGGCGTCCACGCCGCCGGCCCTCGGTTCGCTGCCGGCGCCGGCATGCGAGGCGGTGGTGCCGCCGCAGGCGGACGGCCTAGCCGCCTGGCTCTACCGGATCCCGCCCGGGGGTTCGAGCGCCGGCGAGAACCCGGCCGCGGGCGGGGGCCAGTTCTGGCTCGTCGTCGGCGGCGAGCAGGCCGACCGCGAGGGATCGCTGCCGGCCCGGTCGTGCACGTTCGTCTCGGCCGACGAAGGCGCGTTCCGGGCGCACGCGGGACCGGACGGTTTGGAAATCTTGGCGCTGCAGTTCCCGCACCGGAGAGAAGCATGATCTCACGCCGCACCGTCTTGAGCGGCCTCGCCGCCGCCGCCGCCGCGTATCCGGTTCGCGCGGCGGCGGCCGAGCCGCCGTTGCGCGTCGCCAAGTCGATTGCCGGTCTCTTCGCGTATTCGCCGATCGACGTCGGGCTGGCGCACGGCTTCTACCAGAAGGCCGGCGTCGAGCTCGACGTGCTGACGTTCAACGGCGCCTCAAAAATGCACGAAGCGATGATCGCCGGCGCGCTCGACATCGCGCTCGGCTCCGGCACGACGCTGATCAACATCATCAAGGGCGAGCAGACCGTGTGCGTGGCGCAAACGCTGGGGCCACCGGCGGAGCTGGCCTTCCTCGTCGCCTACGATTCCCCGATCCGCACGCCCGACGACTTGAAAGGCAAGACGATCGGCGTCGCGACCGTCGGTTCAGTGACCGAGTGGATGGCGTTCGAGCTCTCGAAGCTCAGGGGTTGGGGACCGCACGGGGTGCGCACCGTGGGCCTGGGCGGCGGAACGAACTCGATTGCGGCGTTGCGCACGCACACCGTCGACGCGGTCATCGACGTGGCGGCCCTCGCGTTTACGCTCGAGCCGCAGAAGGTGATCCGCACGCTGCTGCAATGTTCGAGCTACGTGAAAGATTTCGTCATGCACGCGACCTACGCTTCGACCGACGTGGTGAGAACGCGCCAGCCGGCCTTGCGCGCGTTTCTCGCCGGCTGGTTCGAGTCGACGGCCTACATGCGCGCCAACAAGGCCGAGACGGTGCGGATCGCCTCGGCCGCCACCGGCATGGACGCCGTCGCCCAAGCGCAAGAGTACGCGCTTTTGGCCCCGCTGCTCTCGACCGACGGCCGCTTCTCGCGCCCGGGTCTGGCCACGATCGCGCGCTCGTACGTGGAGCTCGGCATGCTCGACGCCGAGCCCGACCTCTCAAAGCTTTGCACCGAGCAATTTCTGCCGCATCGGGCGTGAGCCCTCAAGAGCCGTAGGTGCGGCGATACATTTCCTCGAGATGCTCGACTTGCGTCGTCGGAGCGTACGTCGCGATGCCGCCCGCCGGCAGGCAGGTCGGCAGACACGCTATTGGATAGTCCGGGTTGCCGTCGAAAAAGAACGGAATCGAGTAGCGCTCGCGACCCGATAGATTGACCACGCGGTGGAGCGTCGAGCGATACAAATCGTTCGTCCATCGGGCGAGCAGATCACCAAGGTTCACGACGAACGCTCCGGGCATCGGCGTAACGTCGCACCAGCCCCTCATGTTGTCGAACACCTGCAAGCCGCCCACATCGTCTTGCAACAAGAACGTAACCGCACCCCAGTCCGTGTGTTCCCCGCAGCCCTTCTCACCGGGGTGCGGGTTCGCTGCTTGGGGCGGATAGTGCAGCAGGCGTAACAACGCCATGGGGTCGCGGCAGTAAGAAGCAAAGTGCGCTTCGGGAAGCCGCAGCGATAAAGCAATGCCGCGCATCAGCGACTCGCCGAGCTCCAGCATCGCATCGAAATATCGTACGATGCTGCGCTTCCAGGCGTCGGGCAAGGGCGGCCACTGATTGGGGCCGTGATTGAACACGTTCGCAACCACGCGCCGGTCGTCGGACGGCAGGTCGACGCCGATATAGAAGCCCTCTTTGAGGTCCGGCGCCGTGCCGGCTTGCAGCGTTTGGGCGCCGATCGGCTCGTAACCGCGATTAGCGGCCGATAAGCGGTAGTCGAGGCGCAGTTTCTCTTCCGCAGGAAGGGCGAAGAACGTTCGCGCGGCGTCCAGCATCTCTCGCAGCTCATCGGCCGGGATCCCGTGGTCCGTGAGATAGAAAAACCCGTGATCGATGCATGCCGCGCGAAGCGTCCGAGCCGTCTCGCCGCGGACGTCGCGGTCGGCCGAACGCAGACCGCCCAGAGCGATGACCGGAAGCAGGGGGCGGGTCAGCATGTCGAACGCCTTCTCTTTGGGAGCATCCGCCGGGCACGTTCGCGGGCGGGGTCAATGGTAGTAAAACGTTTTACTGACCAGCCCCGGGCAACCTCGCCCGGTTGGCCAGGATACGCCCGGCTAGGACCGACACGTGGCTAACCTGGGCACCGGGCGCGAGGCCCTTCCCAGGGGGCGGGATTTTTGGTATGCTGAGCGGCGTGCCCGGACGACGACGTTCGGGTCCCATCACCATTCGCCGGAGCCCAACTTGCCGAACATCAAGGCCGCGATCAAGTGGCAACGCCAGACCGAACGCCGCACGCTGCGGAACCTCGACCTCAAGACGCGTCTGAAGACGCTCTTCAAGAAGGCCAAGGCGACCCCGGAGCAAGCGAGCTCCGTCGAGGCGCAGTTCGACAAGGCCGCCCGCAAGGGCATCATCCACCCGAACAAGGCCGCCCGCAAGAAGGCCCGCCTGGCCCGCGCGATCCGCACGGCCAAGGCGCTCGCGGCCGTGGCGCCGGTTGCGACCACGACTACGACCAAGAAGCGCGGCACCAAAAAGAAGTAAACCCGCGCTACGGGTTCCCCTATGCAGAAGCCGCTCGGCGATCGAGCGGCTTCTTCTTTTACCTGGCGGCCAAGCGCCGGCGCAGTAACTGTACCGAGCGCTTCGGGTTGATGTTGTGGCGCCGGCCGTCGCTGGTCGCGGTGGCGCCGCGGCGGATCAGATCGATCGTCTGCACCGGGGTCAGCGCCGGATCGAGCGCGATCAGCTTCGCCGCCAGGTTCGCAACGTTCGGCGAGGCCATCGACGTCCCGGAGATCTTGACGTGCCCGCCGCCCGGAATCGTGCTCTCGACGTGGTAGCCGTCGGCATCGACGAGCACGGTCTTGCCGTAGCTCGTGAACGACGTCTCATCGCCGGCCTGATCGACCGCCGCCACCACGAGCAAGTTCGGCAGCTCGAACGATGCCGGAATGCTCTCATCGAAGCTCGCGTTGCTGTCGGCGTTGCCGGCCGCGCAAACGAACAGGATCCCGGGCGCGCTCTTGAGCGCCGCGTAGAGCCCGGCCCGATCGATGGCGAAGAGTTTGGCCGCCAGCGCTTTGCGTTCGGTGGCGTCTTTGCCGATGTTGTTCTTCTCCAGCGCCGCCTCGTCGTTGGCCGGCGTTCCGCTCCAGCTCATGTTCACCACGCGCACGTGGTGCGTGCGGAAATAGTCGACGTAGATCTTGTAATCGGCGGCGGCTCGCCGTTCGAGCTCCTCGGTCGGCGGCGTCGGGACCAGCTTGTAGTCGAACGTGATGCGCCCGACCACCAGCCGTGCCGCCGGATTGCCGCGCAGCGCGATCCCGGTGACGTGCGTCCCGTGCGCGTAGTCGGCGGCGAAGTTCAAGTTCTGAAAGTAGGTGGGCACTTCGGCCGGCGAGAGCGCGGCCAGCTGCTTGCGGACGGCGGTCGCCGCCGGGCTGTCGATCGATTCTTGCAGGTCGCTGTAGCCTTCGAGAAACGCGACCTCGTTGGGAAAGTTCCGGCGCTCTTCGGGCGTCAGCGGCTCGAGAAAGCCGTGCGTCTTGCGGCCGAGCAGGTCGAAGGCCAAACCGTGCGCGTCGAATTCTTTGGGAGCCGGATCGGTGTAGAGCTGGTGCGGGAACAGCGTTACGTCGGAACCGGAATCCCAAATCGCAATGCGCACCGGCGTGAGGTGGTCGCCGGCGTGCAGCGTCACTTCGCGCGCGGCCCAGATATCGGGCTTCTGCACTTGATGCTGCGCGACCAGCGCGGCGATCGCGGCGACGCCGGGGGCGCGTTGCGGCAAGACGATGTCGACCAGGTAACGCGAGCGGATGACCAGTGCGGCGCTGTCGCTGCTGAGCGTATGCGATTTCGCCGCGCCCGGATCGAGGCTGCCGGCCACGTCGCCGACCAGGATCGCCGGCGTGAGGACCTCGTAGGTCATCTTCGTCTGCTTGAGGGTCGTGCCGACGACGTCCCACGGCAGCGGCGCGAGCGCCGCGGCATACGCCTGCCCGAAGGCAGCGAGGTAGGCGTCGCCCGCCGTCGCTCCGGTCTGCGTTCGCGCAGCCACGATCGCATCGGTCAACAGGCCGCTGAGCAACTTGGCATCGGGTTTGTCTTCGAGCGCGCGAATCTGCTGCGCCGTCGCGAGCGCGGCCGTATCTTCGGTGCCCGAGAGCAGTTGCAGCTGGAGCTTCTCGTTGAGTAGCCCGCGCAGCGTGGCGCGGTCTTGGATGTCGTAGCCGGCCAGCAGCGCGTCGATATCGGTGCGGACCTTGGCCGCGAACGCCGCGAACGTGGCCGTATCCGCCGTTACCAGTGCCGACGGTGCGACGTCGATCGGATAGGTGAAGCGCGGCAGGTCGGCCGCTGACGCGACCGGTTTCTTCGCCTCCGTTTGCGCACCGGCCGGCGGCGGCGGCGCTACGGCCGTCATCAGCGCGAGCGCGCACAGCGCGCTCGTGATGAGGCGCAGCAGCGAGCGGGGAACAACGGAGAAGTGCGGCACGATGCCCCGTTGTGCGCTGCCCCCTTTGCGTCCCTGCTGCGCCGCCGGACCGGCTTCACGCTTCAAAGGTGACGACCAGGCGCGTATCGCGCGAACGCGCCGCCTCGGGCAGCACGAGCGTACGCAAGGCATCGCGCAGCGCATCGAGTCGGCGCGTCTTGAGCGCGATGCGGTAGCGCCACTCGTCGTTGAGCCGCGCCAGCGGGTAGGCCGCCGGGCCCAGCACTTCCCAGCGTTCGTCGGCGCGCAGCGCATCGGCGTAGCGCTCGATCGCGGCCTCCACGGCGGCGCGGCTGCGGCCCACCACGCCGGCGAACACCAAGCGCACGAACGGCGGCCACTGCAGGCTGCGGCGTTCGGCGAGCTCCTGGTGGGCGAAGCCTTCGTAATCGTGTTCGGCCGCGAACAGGATCGCCGGATGAGCGGCGCTGTAGGTTTGGATGAACGCTTCGCCCGCGCGCGCGCGGCCGCTGCGTCCGCACACCTGCACCACGACGTCGAAGGTGCGCTCCGCGGCACGATAGTCGGCCACGTGCAGATCGAGGTCGGCGGCGATCGCGCCGACCAGCGTCACCTCGGGAAAGTCCAAGCCCTTGGCCACCATCTGGGTGCCGATCAGCACGTCGGCCTCGCGTCCGAAGCGGTCGAGCAGCCGTGCGTGATCGCCGATGCGCGTCGTCGTGTCGGCATCCATGCGCACGATGCGGGCGGCCGGAAACAGCGCCTCGACTTCGGCCGCGACGCGCTGCGTGCCGATCCCGTAGGGCGCGATCGGACCGAGCCCGCAGGCCGGGCACACTTCGGGAATCGCCCGCTGCGCATCGCAGTAATGACAGCGCAGGCGGCCCTCCTCGCGGTGCATCACGAGCGATGTCGAACAGCGCTCGCAGTCGGGAACGTAACCGCACGCGCGGCACAGGACGAAACGTGCCGCGCCGCGCCGGTTGACGAACAGCACGCACTTCTCGCGCCGTGCCAGCCGCTCGCCGATCGCCTCCACCAACGGCGTGCTGAAGATCCGGTTGCTCCCGGCCGCGAACTCGCGCGCCATATCGATGATGTGCGTCGCCGGCAGGGGCTGCGCGGTCGCTCGTTCACGCAGCCGCACGAGCGGAAAGCGCCCGGCCTTGGCGCGCGCATAGTCTTCGAGCGCCGGTGTCGCGCTGCCCAGCACGACCACGCCGCCCGCGCGCCGCATGCGCTCGCGCGCCACCTCGACGGCATGATAGCGCGGCGTGCTGTCCTGACGATAGGACGTCTCGTGTTCTTCATCGACCACGATCATCTGCACGCCGGGCAGCGGCGCGAAGACCGCGCTGCGCGCACCGACCACCACGTCGAGCTCGGCGCGCGCGGCCGCACGCCAGGCGTCGTAGCGTTCGCGTTCGGAGAGCGCCGAGTGCAAGACCGCGACGCGTTCGCCGAACGCGCGCTCGAAACGTTCCGCGGTCTGCGGTGTGAGCGCGATCTCGGGCACCAGCACGATAGCTCGCCCGCCGCGAGCCAGCACGCGTGCGATAGCGTGCAAATAGACGAGCGTCTTGCCGCTGCCGGTCACCCCGTGCAGCAGCAGCTGCGCGTATTGCCCGGCATCAGTGGCGGCCGCGAGCGCACCGATCGCCGCCTGCTGTTCCGCGGTCGGCACCAGATCGGGCAGCGTGAGGTGACCACTGCGCGCGCGTTCGAGCGAGCGCTGCGATTCGCGCACCGCATCGGCGGCAATCGCGCGCCGGATCACCGCATCGCTGAAGCCGGCGAGCACGGCGTCGGTGCGGCGCACCGGAGCATGCCGGCGCACGTACTCGGCCAGGGCGGCCGCGCTGCGCCCGCGGATCGGGGCGGCGCCCGGCTCCAACACGCGGATCGTCCGGTCGCTCACCGGCGGCCGCACGAACGTGCGCCGCCGTTCGAGCACGCCGCCGCGCACCAGCGCGCCGACCGCGGCGATCAGCGTGCGGCGGTCGCCGCTGCGCCGCGCTTCGGGATGCCGCAGCAGCGCCGCCGGCGAGATGCCGGCCTGCGCATCGTCCCAGAGCAAGCGCACGAGGCGTTCGGGTACGCTCGGGAAACGCTCCGCCGCGGGCCGCTCGCCGACCGGCACGAAGCGCTCGACCACGCGCGGCACGGCGTCGGCCAACACGATCGTCGTCAGCGCCTCGCGCAGCGAGCACAGGTAGGTTTGCGCAACCCATTGCGCCAGCGCCAAGCCGTCCTCATCGAACGCGCGCGGCGCATCGGTGCGCGCGGTAAGCGGCCGCAGCTTCTGCGACCCCTCGGGAACCCGGCGCTCCGGCGCGACGACGTAGGCGAAAACGTCGCGCGATCCGAGCGGCACGCGCACGATGTCGCCGACCCGTAATTCCGCTCCGTCGGGAACGCTGTACGTGAGCGCGCGATCGAAGCGTGCCGTGGTCAGGTGAACGAGGACGTCGACGGCACGCACTGCTCCATCGTTCGGCCAGCGCCGCCGAAGGAACTTCTCACGAGCGTGCCGCCGGCGTCGAAGTACGAGACGGCGTTGCGGCCGTTACGCTTGCTGTGGTACATCGCTTCATCGGCGCGCTCGAGCAAGTCGCTGGGCGTGCGAGCGTCGGCCGGATACGCCGCAATGCCGATGCTCGCGCTGACGGTGACGACCTCCGTGCTGCCGGCCGGCCGCAGCGGCGTGACGTCGAGCGACCCGATCGCCCGGCGCAACCCTTCGGCGCGCTCGACCGCGCGCGATTTCTCCGTGTCGGCGAAGACCACGCAAAACTCATCGCCGCCGTTGCGCGCAACGAGGTCGTCCGCGCTGCCCGCGGCGCGCAACACGCCGGCCAGCGCCCGCAGCAGCGCATCGCCGCTGGCGTGGCCGTGCGTATCGTTCCAGCCCTTGAAGCGGTCGGTGTCGATGAAGAGCAACGCGATGCGCGCCAGCGGCGCGAAGCGGGCCCGTTCGATCTGCAGCGCGAGGCGTTCCCGCAGCGCGCGCGGCGAGAGCAAGCCGGTCAGCGCGTCGTATTCGGCGCGCCGCAAGTACCCTTCACGTTCGTGTGCGAGGCTGTAGGCAAATCCGGCGTGGTCGGCGAGCGTCACCACGGCCTCCAGCGCTTGCGCATCGACGGCGCAGGGCGCAGCGGCATAGACGACGCTCGCGCAACCGTCCGACCGCAACAGCGGAACCGCGACGGCAAACGCGTCGGCGGGATGAAAGCCGCGGGCGCCGCTCTCGCCGAGCGTCACCCGGTGCCCGCGCGCGAGCGCGAGCGCCGGCAGTGTGCGCACCTCGGCGCGCGCGATGCACACGCCGGCGAAGTACATCACGCGGGTTCCGCGCGCGCTCACGCACGCGAGCTGACCGTTTTCTTCATCGAAGATCAGCACCGAATCGATCGCGGGCGCGACACGGCGAATCGCGGCGTCGAGTTCCGCCCGCACGGCCTCGACCGACCGAGTCGCGGCTAGCCCCAGAGCCCGCAGTCCCTCGACCAGGGTGGCTTGTGTCATGCCCTGGCCCAGTGCCCCGCGCGCGGCGGGAGATTCCCCGGGGCTTCCTTAGGGGATGAGGGCCCGCAGCCGGTCGGGCTCCACGATCACGACGTGGGCCGTCCGCATGTCGACGAGCTTGTCGTCCCAGAACCGGTTCAGCGTCCGGTTCACCGTTTCGCGGGTGGTGCCGATCATGTTCGCCATCTCTTGGTTCGTCAGGCGCAGGGTGATCCGGGTGCCGTTGTCGACCCGTTCACCGAACTGGTCGCCGAGGTTCAGCAGCAGCGAGGCGAGGCGCGCGCGGATGTCTTGCGAGGTGGTCGCGGCGATCAGGGCGTTGGCCGCACGCAGCCGCTCGGAGAGGGCGATGACCAGCGATCGGCCGATCCGCGGATTGCGGTCGAGCAGCGTCAGGAAGTCGGCCTGGCGGATCGCGCCGACCTCGACCTCGGTCAGGGTCTTGATCGACGCGCTGCGCAGCGAGGAATCGAACATCGACATCTCGCCGAAGAAGTCGCCCTCTTTGAGGATCGAGAGGATCGTCTCGCGTCCGTCGGGAGCAATCCGGCACACCGAGACCGAGCCCTTCACCAAAATGAAGAATGTGTCGCCAGGGTCGCCCTCGCGCACGATGAATTGGTGCTTCCCGTAGTGCCGGTCGGTAACGGTCGCGGCTACGGCCGCGGCCTCGTCGTCGGCAAAGTCGCGAAAGAGCGGAACGCGTCGGATGGACGCGACGTCGATCATATCGGGTACGGAGTTTGCATCTCCGTCGCTCGCGCCCTGTTATCTGCAACGTATTGAATGGAGACCGAGGAGTTGCCGATGCCCGAGCCCAGCCTGCTTCCGGAGCGGATATTCGGACTCTCCGCCGTGGACGGGCGGCGCACGGTCCGGCCGGGCGAAGTCATCGCGTTCCGGTTTCGCGCGAAGAACGGCAGCGAAGTGGCGACGCCGCCCGCGCTCTTGGTGCTCGTGCTCCCGCCCGGCTGGTCGCCGCTCGACCCGCTCGAAGCGGAGATTCCCTCCGTGGCGCCGGGCGCCGAACACACGGTCACCTTCCGCGCACGCCCCGACGTCGCCGATGCGACGACCGCCCATTCACCCGTCCAGGCGGCGCTGCACCTCGACCGGCTCGTGCTCGGTTCGAACGTCGTGCACATGCGCGTGTTCGGCCATCCGCGCCTCAACGGGCCGGCCAGCGGCGTGCGCATCGAACCGGCCGACGACGGCGCGTTGCGCGTGAGCGTCACCATCGTGAACGAGGGCGATGCGGCGGCGCGTTCGGTGCGCGCGATCTGCCCCCCGCCGCCGGGCTTCGGCGCGCGAAGAATCCTCCGTCGCGGCGAGTTGCGATGAGCTGCCCGTCGCGGGCACATTAGCGTATAGCTACAGCATGATACCACTTGGGCCCGCGGCGGCCACCGTGTGCATCGACGACGCCTATGTTTCCTATGAGGGCGGCCGCGTCGCGCTCACGACCGGCGCGACGGCACTGCTCGCGCCCGACATCGCCCCGCCCGTCGTGGAAGCCGAACGCCGCGCCGGCCGGCTCGATCTGCTGGTGCGCATCGCGAACGACGGCTGGGTGGCGGCGCGCGACGTGCGCTGTTCGCTCGATCTTCCGGCCGGCTGGCGCGTTCTGCGCGGTACGATGCGCGCCGACGGCGCACCGCCGGCCATCCGGCGCGACAACGAATCGGAAAACGGCGTCGCCATCGCCTTGCCGCTCGTGCCCGCGCGCGGTTACGTCGACCTGACCGTGGTCGCGAGCGCAGCGCGCCCGCGCGTGGAAGGCGACCTGACGGTGCGTTGCGGCAGCCATACCGTTACGTTCACGATCCCGCAGGTCGCGGAACGCGCGCTGCGCTTGGATGCGCGCCCCGAGTCGGCCTTCGCCGAACCGGGTTCCGTCGTTCCGGTAGCGGTCGACGTGCACAACACCGGAGAGACCCTCGAGCGGGCCGTCGTGATGCTCGACGGGCAGACGTGTTGGACGGGCGAACTGCGCGCCGGCGCGGCCGCGGCCTTCGTCGCGAAGCTGACGGTTCCGAGCGACCTCAGCGATGGCGGCATTTTCCCCGTCACCGTGACGGCCGGCGGCGACGACGGTGTCGAGCTGGCCGATGCGCACTTCGATCTGCGCGCCGTCGACCGCCCCTGGATCGCGGTCGACGAGGTCGTGTGGGAGCGCGGTCAGACCCGGATTACGATTCGCAACGTCGGCGCCACGACCGCGCGCGCGGTCCGTCTCGCCGACGGAACCGAGACGCTGATCGAAGCGCTGGCGCCCGGCGAGAGCCATTCCATCGTCGTGGCGCCCGAGATTGCGCGGGCGGCCGCACTCGTCGGGCACGACGGGCGCGTCGTCCCGATCGGCTGGGACGATCAAGCCGCGCCGGTCGCGGTGTCGGTCCAACTGGTCACCGCGGCTGCGGCCCGCACCGGCGAGCGGCTCGACGTGCGCGTGCGCGCCACCGGGGCCGGCGCCGTGCAGACGCTGCGGGTTCATCCGCGCGTGCACGCCGCGGCCGTCTACGTCGCGGGTTCGACCACCGTCAACGGTCACGCCGTCGTCGACGGCGTCGAGGGCCCGCCGCTGTTCTCGCGCGACGGTCTCGCCTTGCACGACATCCCGGCCGGAACGTTCGTCGAAGTCGCGTGGTCGCTGTTGCCGCGAACGCCCGGTGAGCTGATCGTCGCGGTCGACGTCGAGGCCAACGGCGTTGCCGTCGACCTGGCGCCGCGCACGGTGACGATCGCCGACGCGCCGCCGTTCGGCGCACGCCCGAGTGCGCTGCCCTTCCACATCGATGCGGCCACCGTCGGCGATTTCAGCATCGCGGCGCCTTACACGGGCGAAGCGGCGGCGCTGCCCGCGGCCGCATCATCGACCGGGATCGACGCCCTGCCGGCGGCGCCCGACCCGTCGGGACCCGAGGCCTGGACGCTCGCGCCGCCCGATGTGCCGGGTGACGATACGAGCGCCTTCGCGGCGGCGCAGTTCCACGTCACGGCTTGGCTGACGCTCGACGCGGTTCGCTCGGCCTCGATCGTGCGCGTCTTGCGCGGTGCGCGCGGTCCGGGCATCATCAGTCACGTGCCCTCGCTCGCGGTGCTGTTTCCGAGCGCCATCAGCTCGGGTGATGCCGCGCTCGATGCGTCGTTCGCCGGTCTCTCCGACGCGATTCGGGGCACCTACGAGCGGCTGTTCGTGAAGCTGCGCATTCCCGGCTACGACGTGACGCCGGGCGACCTCGAAGATGCCGCGACACGGCGCGAACTGCTCGCCCTGCTCGAGCGCATCGGCGCCGCCGGCGATCCGTCCGGCGGCGCCGTCACGCGCCGGGACGTCTACGTGCGCATCGATCGCGAGCGCCTGCAGGCGGCGCGCATCGCGCTGGCCGACGCGCCGCTCGGCGGACCGCAGACCCTGGCGGCGATCGCGGCGCTGCTGCCGCGCTACGGTTCGGGCGATGCCGCGGTCGCGGTCGGCGCGTATGCGGGCGAGCTCGTGACGGCGTTCGAGGCGGCCTGCGCGCAGCCGCACGATGCCTTCGCCGCCTACCTGACCACGCATCGTGCGCCCGAGCTCGATTCCGCGCGCGCCGTCGCGGTGGCCGTGCTCGACGCGCACAACGAGCTCGCGTCGCCGTGAACGCCGGCGTCCCGGCCGCGCTTGCCGTCGCGGGCACCGCGCTGATGGCCGTGGCGATCTTCGGTCCCTTTCACCGCGCCGGGCACGATGCCGACGAGCCGGCGGGCGAGCCGCCCCCCGCGCCGCACTGGCCGGCGCTGGTCGAACCGTCGGCCGTGGACTGCGACGTCCCGGCGCGCATCGATCTCGCCGACGCCCTCGGCACGCTGCAGTCGGCCTGGGCCGAGACGATACTGCGTCAGGCGCTGGAGACCGAATCCGATCCCGGCGTGCGTTCGGCGATCGCGGCCGCGCTGTCGTCGAGCCAGTCGCTCGTCACGTAGCACCAGAACGCGAGTCCGGCGAAGCGGCCGTAGGGCTTGAAGCGGCGCACGATCGTGGCGTCGGAACGCGGCTTGCGGCCGGCCAGGCGCGCGTATTTCGGCCGCGTCGACGAGTCCAGCACCATGCGTGAGAACCGGCCCATCAGCATCATGATGTGGGCCGCGGCGTACGGTCCGACGCCCGGCAGCGCCAGCAGACGTTCTTCCAGCGCATCGTCGGAGAGGACGCCGGCCGGCGTATCGGCGAGCGTTTCGAGGTCGAGTTCGCCGCGCACGACCGACGCCGCGATCGCCCGCAAGTAGGGCCCGCGGTAGCCCGCGCGCATCACGTCGCGGTACCACGCCTCGGAAGCCTTCGCCATCGCCGCCGGGGTTGGAAACAAGCGCGCGCCGGGGACGTGCGCGACCCGCTCGCCCAGGCCCGCCACGAGCGCGTCGGTCATGCGGATCGTCGCCGACCAGGCGCAGTTGGTGGTGCAGATCGTCTTCACCACGTCTTCGAACGCGGTCGCGCTGCGCACGAACCGGCCCGCGCCGCGGGTGACCCAGTGCAGCGCGGGATCGGCGGCCGCCCGCAGGTAGAAGGCCGAGTAATCGCCGTCGAGGCACAGCACGCGGCGCACGCGCGCGGTCAGCTCCGCGCGGTCGCGCGCGCCGCGCAGCCCGCCCGAGGCCGTGATGCGCACGAACCCGGGCCCTCCGGGGCGGATTTCCACCACCGTGGCGCGGCCGCCGCTGAGCCGCAACGGCATCCGCAGGCCGTCGCCGTCGTCGCTGAGAGCGTTCGGGGCAAGCCGGATGAGCCCGTGCGAGTGGATCGTGCGGTGAAAGTCCACCGGCTCACCGCCGCCGCCGCGCAAGGGAAGCTCGAAGGTCACCGGGAGCATCTCTCCGCTCGTCTCGCGCGTTATCCTGGGTGTAAGCGAGACCACGTCCCGCCCACCCGCGCAGGAGGCTAGACTACATCCATGATCGACCGTGCGACCGCCCTTGCCAACCTCGCCGCCCTCGCCGCGCTCGCGCTCGTGCCGGCGGCCGCGCTCGCCGCGGACCCCGACAAGGTCGTGCTGACGGACGCCCAGTGGAAGGCGCGCCTCTCGCCCGAGGCCTTCGACATCCTGCGCCGCGAGGGCACGGAAATGCCGTTCTCGAGCCCGCTCGATCACGAGAAGCGCGCCGGCATTTACTACTGCGCCGGCTGCAACTTGGCACTGTACTCATCGAAGACGAAGTACGACAGCGGCACGGGTTGGCCGAGCTTCTGGAAGCCGCTGCCGCAACGCGGTCGAGACCAAGGTCGACAACTCGCTGGCCGAAGAGCGCAACGAAGTGCACTGCCGGCGCTGCGCGGGCCATCTCGGGCACGTCTTCGACGACGGGCCGCCGCCGACCGGAAAGCGCTACTGCATGGACGGCGTCGCGCTGAAATTCGTCCCGGCGTAAGAACGATTCCGGTGTAAACGAAGCGGCCGCGGATTTCTCCGCGGCCGCTTTCGTTTGGGTCGTCAGGCGCTCTGGTCTTTGGGCCGCTCGGCGTAGATGAGCGTCGGCTGTTCTTTCTTGTCGACGACTTCTTTGTTGACGACGCACTTCTTCACGCCTTGCAGCGAGGGCAAGTCGTACATCACGTCGAGCATGATCTCTTCGAGGATCGAGCGCAGGCCGCGCGCACCGGTCTTGCGCGACTGCGCGCGAATCGCGATCGCGATCAAGGCTTCTTTGGTGAAGGTCAGCTCGACGCCGTCCATCCCCATGATCTTCTGGAACTGGCGCACGAGCGCGTTGCGCGGCTCGACGAGGATCCGGCGCAAGGCCAGCTCGTCGAGCGCTTCGAGCGTTACGACGATCGGCAGACGGCCGATGAATTCGGGAATCAGGCCGAACTTGAGCAGATCTTCGGGCATCAGCTGCTGCAGCATCTTGCTCGATTTCTGCTCTTTTTTCGATTCCGGATTGGCGCGGAAACCCAATGAATTCGAGGCTACGCGGCCTTCGATGATCCGTTCCAGACCGTCGAAGGCGCCGCCGCAGATGAACAGCACGTTGGTGGTGTCGATCTGGATGAACTCTTGGTGGGGATGCTTGCGCCCGCCCTGCGGCGGAACGTTGGCCGTCGTTCCCTCGAGGATCTTGAGCAGCGCCTGCTGGACGCCTTCGCCCGACACGTCGCGCGTGATCGAGGGGTTCTCGCTCTTGCGCGCGATCTTGTCGATCTCGTCGATGTAGACGATGCCCTTCTCGGCCCGCTTGACGTCGTAGTCGGCGGCCTGGATGAGCTTGAGCAGAATGTTCTCGACGTCTTCACCGACGTAGCCGGCTTCGGTCAACGAGGTCGCATCGGCCATCGCTAGCGGAACGTCGAGGATCTTGGCCAGCGTTTGGGCGAGATAGGTCTTGCCCGAACCGGTCGGTCCGACGAGCAAGATGTTCGACTTCTGGAGTTCGACTTCGTCGGAACTCGCGCCGGCGTTCACTCGCTTGTAGTGATTGTAGACCGCGACCGCGAGCGACTTCTTGGCGCGCTCCTGACCGATCACATACTGGTTGAGGATGTGATTGATCTCTTTGGGCTTCGGAATATTCCGCAGCCGCAAATTCTCGTCAACGTTCTTATAGAGCTCTTCTTCGATGATCTCGTTGCAGAGCTCGATGCACTCATCGCAAATGTAGACGCCGGGGCCGGCGATCAACTTCCGCACTTGCTCCTGGGACTTGCCGCAGAAGCTGCACTTCAGCTGACCCTTCTCATCCCCGAATCGGAACATGAATCGTCTTTCTGGTCGGTGCTACAGAACGGGCGTGTTGGTGGAGACGGAGCGGTTCTCTTTGGTGAACACTTGGTCGACGATACCGTATTCGCGCGCTTCTTCGGCGGTCATGTAGTAGTCGCGTTCGATGTCCTTGAGAATCTGCTCGATCGGTTTCTTCACGGTCTGCTCGTAAATGCCGGCCAGCGACCGGCGCGTGGCGATCAGATCGCGAGCGTGAATTTCGATGTCCGTCGCCTGGCCACCCACCTGTTGGACCCATGGCTGGTGGATCAGGATTTTGGCGTAGGGCAGGGCGTAGCGCTTGCCTGGTGCTCCGCCGGTGAGCAGAATCGAGGCCATCGAGGCCGCCATGCCCGCGCAGATCGTCGCCACGTCGGGCTTGATCAGGTTCATGGTGTCGTAGATCGCCAAGCCCGCCGTGACCGAACCGCCCGGGCTGTTGATGTACATATCGATGTCTTTATCGGCGTCTTCGCGCTCGAGGAACAGCAATTGGGCGATGATCAGGGACGACATGCCGTCGTCGATCGGGCCCTGTACGAAAATAATGCGCTCTTTGAGTAGCCGTGAGTAGATGTCGTACGCCCGCTCACCGCGTGCGCTCTGCTCGACGACCATCGGAACCAAGTGACCCAAGATGAACCTCCTTTGCCGAGAGACCGGCGCTATGCGCTTTTGGTTGCCGGAACGCGCTTGGCCCGTTCGATCAGGCGATCGATCGTCTTCGTGCGCACGATGCCGTCGACCAGCGCGCCGACGTTGCGGCCCAGCAGTTCGAGGATCTTTTCGCGTGGCTGCCCGTACTGGTTCGCGAGCGCACCGAGCTCGGCTTCGAGATCGGCCGGGGTCGTTTCGATCTTCTCGCGCTTGGCGATTTCCTCGATCAGTAACGTGGTTTTCACGCGCCGTTCAGCCTCCTCGCGGAAGTCGGCCCGGATCTGCTCCTCGTTCTTTTCGCTTTGCTTGAGGTAGTCGTCCCACGAGATGCCCATCCGCGCGATGTACTGGCGCGACTCGTCGAGCAGCCCGTCGATCTCGCGCTCGACCAGCACCTGCGGGAGCGGAAAGTCGTTGGCGGCAACGAGTTTATCGAGCAGCTCGGTGCTGATCTGGCGGCGCGCCTTCTGCGCCGCCATGCCGTCGAGGCGGGTGCGCAGCTCGGCCTTGAGCTCTTCGAGCGTCTGGTGCTGCGAGACGCGTTTGGCGAACTCGTCGTCGAGCGGCGGCAATTCGGCTTCCTTGACCTCGTGAAGCGTGATCGTGAACGTCGCGTCCTTGCCGGCCAAGTCGGCCGCGCCGTATTCGTCGGGAAACTTCGCGCTGACCTCACGCGTCTCGCCGGCTTTCATGCCGACGATGCCCGAGGCGAAACCCGGGATGAAGCGCTCTTCCGCGATCTCGGCTTGCTGGCCGGTGGCGGTACCGTTGTCGAAGGGGACCCCGTCGATCTTCCCTTCATAGTCGATGGTCGCCGTGTCGCCCAACTGCACCGGACGGTCGACGGGGACCAGCGTGGCCGCGTCTTTGCGCATCGTCTCGAGGGCCCGGTCGAGGTCCTCGTCGCCGGCCTTTTCCGAGATATCTTCGATCTCGATGCCCTCGTAGGGTGCGGGCTCGATCGGCGGGCGCACCGCGACGACGACCTTGAAGCGCATCGGCTGCCCCTCTTCTTCGGGCAGCATCTCCATCTCGGGGCGAGCCAGCGGCTCGATCGCGTGTTCCTTGACCGCCTCGGCGTACTTCTCGGGCACGAGGTCTTCGAGGGCCCGGTCGACGATCGCCGAGGTGCCGTAGGTGTTCTCGAAGATCTTGCGCGGGACTTTGCCCGGCCGGAACCCCGGAATTTTCGCGCTGCGAACGAGCTTGCGAAACGCGGCATCCTGCGCCTTATCGAATTCCTCGGAGGTGATCGGAATTTCGAGTTCGACTTGCGTGGGGTCGAGTTGCTTGATCGTCGTTGCAGACACGATTATTCGGTTCTCCGGGTTGGATGCACGAACGGCGGGCTCGTGGCCCGCCGCTGCGCAACTTGGAGCGGAAGACGAGATTTGAACTCGCGACCCTCGCCTTGGCAAGGCGATGCTCTACCGCTGAGCTACTTCCGCGTTCCCGGACGCTAGGGGTACTACGAGCGTCCGGGTCAACCCTCGGATTGTATGCGGCCTAGGAAGCGCCGTCAAGGCTGAGCGCGCGACGGCGGAGGGCATCGCAGCGCAAGCGAGCGCACCGGAGGGCGAGTGAGGAACGCACATCTGGGCCCGCCGAGACTCGAACTCGGACACCTCGCGGTACTGGAACCTAAATCCAGCGCGTCTACCAATTCCGCCACGGGCCCTGGGGGTAGGGTTGCTCGCCTGCTTTGGCCGGCTCGGTTCGAACACGGGCTCGAACTGTGAGCAGGAGTAAAAAGAGGGTGATCCTTGTTATTCGCGAGACGCCGTGGGCATAATATACCCATGACGATCGCGCAACTGTTCTCGGCTCTCTTCAACCTCGGTGCGCAGACCGACTTCTGGAACTCGAACGCTGCGGCGCGCGACTTCTGGCTCGTGTTCGCCGCGGCCGTGGTCTGCGCGGTCGCGTACTTGACCCTGCGCACAATGCGTCAGCGGCGGCATCGCGGCCGCCCCTTCGGCCACAGCCTGTAAGGCCGGCCGGTCGCCGGCTGAACGAGCCGGTGAGTACGAAAAGGGACGGCTTGCGCGCCGTCCCTTTTTATATTTGGTGCACCGCGAAGGACTCGAACCTTCAACCAATTGATTAAGAGTCAACTGCTCTACCATTGAGCTAGCGGTGCAGAACCGTTCCTAAAAGTACCGGTGCGAGGTCGTCACGTCAAGTTCCCCTGCCCAAACACTCGTTCCCGTCACTTGGGAACCACGTTGGTCCATGCCGAAGGGTATGAAGAATCGCCGGGGACGGTAGCTCAGCCGGTAGAGCAGTGGCCTTTTAAGCCATTTGTCGGGAGTTCGAGCCTCCCCCGTCCCACAGATTCATCGCTTGTCCCGCAACGAGTTCGTCCGCAACGGGCGGGCAATCGGCCGCCTGATATAGCCACAGCCGCGTGCGATAACTGCCGCGCTCATGCGCGGTCTTGCGGCGATGACAGTTCGCGCAGCGCACCAGGCATTTATCGATTTCGGCCTGCAGCGTACGCACGGCCGTGCCGCCCACGATCAGCCGGCTGATGTCGCCGAGTTTCGTTCCGCGTACGTGATCGAAGTCGAGGACGACGATGTCACGCTCGCTGCAATCGATGCACGGATGCTGCGCAAGATGATCGAGCACCAGCCGCCGATTGCGCTCCGTATACAGCAAGTGCAGCGCGTAGCGGCGTTTGTTATAAGCGCCCGACGTTTTTCGGTAATGTTCGCGCACGTATGCGTGCTGACAGGGCTTGCAGTACGACCCGGCGCGACGATCCTTCTTACGGTAGAATTCGTCGAGCGCTTTTTTCTCTTTACAGCGTGGACAAAATTTCATGGACGCATCGTCTCAAAATGCTGTGCCACCAGTGTGGCATCATGCATTTTTGCTCGGCTGTTTACACCCAAAAAAGCAGCCTCGCGCCCGGGGCCGGAGGCTGCCTTGCCATGTTTGGGGTGGCTGACCGGGATCGAACCGGCGACCTTCGGAATCACAACCCGACGCTCTAACCGACTGAGCTACAACCACCACGAACCGGCGACCGACGATTGTTCGGGACGTCCGTCGCCCGGTCCCTTGAAACGGGTCCGCTGAGAGGACAACCCCGCCCCGGCCGAGATAGAATGTCCCGGCATATCTCGCCTACGTGGTAGAAATTGCCACTGCATGCCCGTCGTACCAAAAGGGGCCCTCATGTCGTTGACCCGTCAGTCGTTCGTCCTCGGCTCCGCGGCGTTCGCCTCGATCGGCATGATCACGCCGGCGCGGGCCGCCGACTTCGACATCAAGTTCGGGTCGGATCTGCCCCAGGAGCACCCGGTGAACGTGCGCGTCGGTCGAGGCCTTCGCCCGCATTACCAAGGCCACCAACGGCCGGGTGCCAGGCCAAAACGTTCCCGGCCAGCGTGCTCGGCAGCGATGCCTCGATGATCTCGCAGCTGCGGTCGGGCGCGGTCGAGATGCTGGCGATGCCGGGCGCGTTCCTCACGTTCTCGCCGGTCGCCAGCATCGAGAACCTCGCGTTCGCGTTCAAGGACCGCGATACGGTCTTCCGGGCGATGGACGGCGACCTCGGCAAGGTCATCCGCGACGACATCGCTTCCAAAGGCGTCGTCGTGCCTGGACAAGATCTGGGAGAACGGCTTCCGCGACATCACGACGTCGACCAAACCGATCCACACCGCCGCCGACCTCACCGGCTTGAAGATTCGCGTCTCGCCGGGCAAGATTCGCATCGACACGTTCCAGTCGCTCGGCGCCTCGCCGACGCCGATCGCCCTGAGCGAGCTCTACACCTCACTGCAAACGCACGTCGTCGACGCGCAAGAGAATCCGCTGGTGCTCATCAACCAGCAGAAGTTCTTCGAAGTGCAGAAATACGTTTCGCTCTCCGAGCACATCTGGTCGGGCTACTGGACGCTGGTCAACCCGGACGTGTGGAAGCGCATGGGACCGGGCATTCAGGCGATCGTATCGCGCGAAATCGCCGCCGCCACGGTCGCCGCGCGCAACGACGTCAGCACGCTCAACGTCGCGGTCGCGGATCAGCTCACGCGCCGCGGCATGGAGTTCAACCCCGTCGACAAGCAAAGCTTCAAGCAGAAGCTCACCGACGCCAAATACTACGAACGCTGGAAGGCCGAGTTCGGCGCGCCGGCCTGGACGGCACTCGAAAAATACGCGAACAAGCTCGGCTGAGCGCGATGGTCAGCGCTGAAGCGGCCCTCGAAACGCCCGATCTCGGCTTCCGGCGGCCCTGGGCGGCGGCGATCGATCGCGCGATCGGCGCCGTCGATCGAGCCGGCCGCGGCGTTGCTCGTCGCTCGTCGAAATCGTGATTCTGGCGACCGGCGTCTTCACGCGCTACGTCATGCGCCAGCCGCTGGTGTGGACCGACGAACTCGCGACGATCCTGCTGCTGTGGCTCGCGATGCTCGGCGCGGTCGTCGCGTACCGGCGCGGCGAGCACATCCGGCTCTCTGTCGGTGCTGCGCCGCTGTTCGCCGCGGCCGGCGCTCGATTCTCGAGACGATCGGGTCGGTCGTCACGGCGATCTTCGTGCTCGAGCTGATGCCGGCGAGCATCGCGTTTTTCAAGCAAGAGCAAACCGACCCGACACCGGCGCTGAACCTGCCGCATTCCTACGTCGTGCTGGCCGTGATCGTCGGCCTGGCACTGATTCTCGTGCTGGCGTTGCTGCGGCTTGAGTGAAGGCGATCCCAAAGTCGTGGCCGCCGTGGTCGCGGGAGCGGTGTTGCTGAGCGCCGTCGCGTTGTTCGGGCGCGGCGCCTTCGCGATCGCTCGGCAACGTCGAACCTCGTGATCTTCTTCGTGCTACTGGTCGGTGCGTGCGTCATCATCGGGATACCGATCGCGTTCGCGTTCGGCGTCGGAACGCTGAGCTATCTGGCCGTGACGACGTCGGTTCCGCTCAGCACGGTCTCCGAGCGCATGAACGAGGGCATCTCGAACATCGTGCTGCTCGCCGTTCCGCTCTTCGTGTTCCTCGGCTTGCTGATGGAGACGGCCGGGATCGCGCGCCGGCTCGTCGAGGCGCTGGCGAGCCTGGTCGGGCACCTGCGCGGCGGGCTGTCGATCGTGCTCGTTGCCGCGATGTATCTCGTGTCGGGCGTCTCCGGATCGAAGATCGCCGACATGGCCGCCGTCGCGCCCGTGCTCTTCCCCGACATGGAACGGCGCGGTCAGAAACGCAGCTCGATGATCGCGCTGCTCGCGACGTCGGGCGCGATGGCGGAGACGATCCCGCCGAGCCTCGTGCTGATCATCATCGGCTCGGTCACGGGCGTCTCGATCGCCGCGCTGTTCACCGCGGGCTTACTGCCCGGCGCTCGTGTCGTCGCTGTTCTTGATCGTGGTCGCGCTTTGGAACGCCAAGCGCGAGAACCTCGCGCTCGCCGAGCGCGCGACGCCGGCCGCGGTCGGCCGCGCATTCGTGATCGCGATTCCGGGGCTGCTGCTGCCGCTGCTCATCCGCTACTTCGTCGTCTCCGGCATCGCGACGGCGACCGAAGTCAGCGTCGTCGGCATCTTCTACACCGTGCTGGTCGGCGTATTCGTCTACCGCGAGTTCGACTGGAGCCGCATGTACCCGATGCTGCTCGACACGGTCGCGCTCAGCGGCGCGATCCTGCTGATCATCGCGACGGCGACCGCGATGGGCTGGGCGCTGACGCAATCCGGGTTCGCCCAGCAGCTCGCCGCAGATGCTCGCCGGCGCGCCCGGCGGCCCGATCGGCATCATGCTGCGTCTCGATCGTGCTGTTCATGGTGCTCGGCTCGGTGCTCGAGGGCATCCCGGCCATGGTGCTGTTCGGGCCGCTGCTGTTTCCGGTCGCGAAAGCGGCCGGCATCAACGAAGTCCACTACGCGATCGTGGCCGTGCTCGCGATGGGGATCGGTCTGTTCGCGCCGCCGCTCGGCGTCGGCTTCTTCAGCGCGAGCGCGATCGGCAAGGCCGAACCCCGAGAACGTCGTCCGGCCGATGCTGCCCTACCTCGGCGCGCTGCTGCTCGCGCTGCTGCTCATCGCCTTCGTCCCGTGGATCTCGCTCGGGTTCTTGCCCAAGGCGGCGGGTCCGTAGGCGGCTTGGTGCGCCCGGAGGGAATCGAACCCCCATCGTTCCGCTTAGAAGGCGGATGCCTTATCCAGTTAGACCACAGGCGCGGCGAGAAAGTGGTCGGGATGAACAGGAATTGAACCGTCGGCCTCTCGCGACCCAAACGCGAGCGCTCTACCAAGCTGAGCTACATCCCGGGAGCAGACTTATTCCTTTTGCCCACCCGAACTGCCTCGCAGTTCGCCGCCGGTGGCATTGAACGCACCGTACGACACACTTAGCCATCTCCCGTTTGAGTTGTGAAAGGCTGCGGCCGGTTCGGCTTAGGTACGAAATTGTGTGCTCCTTAGTGCCTTGCTCGATGTGATCGAACTCAAGCAGAATGGGATTGCTTTCGCCGCAGTCGACACATGGGTGGGTGCGTAGGTGTTCGACAGCGTAGGCGCGGTTCCGAATACGGTAGCGATGCCTCGCGTCACGGCGGCGAGCATTGTGTGCTGTTGCGTTCGCGATGTAGTGGTGACGGCAATACAGCGACATACACGGCTTGCAATACGAACTAATTCGGCCACTTTTGCGTCGCGTGAAGTTCGTCAATGGGAGCTCGAGTTCGCATTTTGGGCAGTGCTTAGTGCTGAGGCCTACGGCTAGCTCACGTTCCATCCGAACTCCTTAGCAGTTCGCAGGCGGTGGCAGCGGGCGCAGCGGATGTCGCATCGATTCATCTCCCGGATTAGGCGATCAAGCGCATAGCCGCGGCGCATCAGATTCGAGACCTCATCTTCTTTGCCGGCTGGTTCGATATGATCGAAATCGAGTACGACGGGGTCTGTCTCGCCGCAATCGACGCACGGGTGGGCGCGCAGATATTCTATGACATAGGATCTGTTTCGCATCCGGTAGCGCCGGCTAGACTCCAAGCGCCGTCGCTTGTACGTCGCCGTGTTCTTAAGATAATGGTTTCGCGAATAGAGCGACTGACACGCTTTGCAATACGCGGAGCATCTGCCATCCGCGCGCTTGTTGAACTGTTCGGTTGCAAGTTCGCGTTCGCAGGTTGGGCAACGTTTTGTTTCATTACTCATGGCAAAGCCATAGTATCGAAACGCGATGCCAGCAGTATGGCACTGCGAAAAACGGTCTAACGTGTTTGTTGTTTTCGCAATTCGTGCAGCAGTGCGGAGACGGCGCGGCGGCGATGGCTCACGGCGTTCTTTTCCTTTGACGATAATTCGGAGAACGATTTTTGCGCGGCCGGATACACGAAGATCGGATCGAAGCCGAAGCCGTGTTCGCCGCGGTCGCGTGTCGCGATCGTGCCATCGACCGATGCGTCGACCGCCGTCTCAACGCCCTCATCATCGATGTAGTGCAAATAGCAAACGAAGCGCGCGCTGCGATCCGGGTGCAACTGCAAGCCGAGTTCATCGAGCACGAACTTGCGCCGCTGCGGCCACGTCAAATTCGCGCCGCCGTAGTACGCGGTGATCACGCCGGGGCGGCCGTCGAGCGCATCGATCTCCAGGCCCGAATCATCGGCCAACACGGCCGCTTCGATGCCGGCCGAGAGCAGCTGCTCGCGCAGCGCGCGCGCCTTGAGCGCGGCGTTTTCGGCGTAGTCGGTCTCCCCTTCCACCACATCGCGGTAGCCGGGAAACTCGAGCAGCTCGATCCCCGTCCCGGCCAGCAGCGCCTGGAACTCCGCGCGCTTACCGGCGTTCTTCGAGGCGAGATAGACGCGCAGGGGCAACGGGCCGCCTACTGCTCGTCAAGTTGGAGCACGGCCATGAAGGCTTCTTGCGGGAGATCGACGCGGCCGACGCGCTTCATGCGCTCCTTGCCGACCTTCTGCTTCTCCAGCAGTTTGCGTTTGCGCGTGATATCGCCGCCGTAGCATTTCGCAAGCACGTTCTTGCGCATCGCACCGACCGTCTCGCGAGCCACGACTTTACCGCCGATGACGGCCTGAATCGGTACGTCGAACATCTGACGTGGAATCAGTTCCTTCAGCTTTTCGGTCAGTGCCCGGCCCCGAAACGGTGCCTTGTCTCGCGCCACGATGAACGAGAGCGCATCGACCGGTTCGCCGTTGAGCAAGATCTCGAGCTTCACCAGATCGCCTTCACGATAACCGATGAGCTCGTAGTCCAGCGAGGCGTAGCCCTTGCTGCTCGACTTCAGCCGGTCGAAGTAGTCGATGATCAACTCGATCAGCGGCATTTCGTAGGTCAGGATCACGCGCCCGTCGACCAGGTACTCCATGTTGTTCAGCGTACCGCGCCGGTTCTGCGTTAGCTCCATGATCGCACCGACATATTCGGGCGGCGTGATCACGGTCGCTTTGACGAACGGTTCCTCCATCAGCGTGATCTTGTCGCGGGCCGGCAGCTTCGCCGGGTTGTCGATCATCTCCACCGCGCCGTTCGTCAGCGTCACGCGAAACACGACCGACGGCGACGTCGCGATCAGATCGAGGTTGTAATTGCGCTCCAGCCGCTCTTGCACGATCTCCATGTGCAAGAGGCCGAGGAACCCGCAGCGGAACCCGAAGCCGAGCGCGATCGAGCTCTCGGGCTCGAAGTGCAGCGCCGAATCGTTCAGCGCCAGCTTCTCGAGCGCGTCGCGCAGCTCGGAGACCTCGACGCCTTCGTTCGGATAGAGCCCGCAGTAGACCATCGGCACGATCGGTTTGTAGCCCGGCAGCGCCGTCGGCGCCGGATTCGCCGGGTTGGTGATCGTGTCGCCGACGTCCATGTCGCCGAGCGACTTGATGTTCGCGATTACGTAGCCGACGTTGCCGATCGTCAGCTCCTCGGTCTTGCGCATCTCCGGTTTGAAGACGCCCACTTCGGTCGCTTCGTAGACGCGCTCGTGCGCCATCGACATGAACTTCATGCCTTGGCGCAGCTCGCCGTCGACGATGCGCACGTAGGCGACGACGCCGCGGTACGGGTCGAACTGGGCATCGAAGATCAAGCCGCGCAGGTGGTCGTTGTTGCCTTTGGGCGGCGGAATGCGCGTGACGATCGCCTCGAGGATGTCCTCGATCCCGATGCCCTCTTTGGCACTGCACGCGATCGCATCGCTGCCCTCGATGATCAGCAGTTCCTCGATCTCGTGACGCACCCGCGGCACGTCGGCCGAAGGAAGGTCGATCTTGTTGATCACCGGGATGATCGTGAGGTTCTGTTCGAGCGCCAAATGGTAGTTGGCCAGCGTTTGCGCTTCGATCCCTTGAGCGGCATCGATCACGAGCAGCGCGCCCTCGCAGGCCTGCAGCGACCGCGACACTTCCGAGGAGAAGTCGACGTGCCCGGGCGTGTCGATGAAGTTCAGCTCGTAGGTCTGGCCGTCTTTCGCATGATAGGTCAGCGTGACCGGATGCATCTTGATCGTGATCCCGCGCTCGCGCTCGAGGTCCATCGCGTCGAGCATCTGCTCGCCGATCTCGCGTTCGGCGATGGTGCGCGTGATCTCCAGCAGACGATCGGAAAGCGTCGTCTTGCCATGATCGATATGCGCGATGATGCAGAAATTACGCACGTTCGCCGCACCCTTCGGTACGGCGACTGGCTGAGATTCGATCACGGTTGTCCGGTTATCAGTACGAGCAGGGAGAGCTGCGGGCGAGTCCGATCACGAATTGGATCACCAGGATCACGATCAAAAACGAGATGTCGAGCCCGCCCAGAGGTGGGATGATTCGCCGGACGGGCGTTAACACCGGCTCGACCATCATCGCCACGTAATCGGTCCACCTCCCGCGCAGGCTCGGCACCCACGAAACGAGCGCGTAGGCCAGCATGATGAAGACGTAAACGTTGAGCAGCCAGGCAACGATGGCGTACAGTTGGCAAGGGATCATCAGCTATTGTACGCGCTCGGCGCCGGGAAGTGTCGCCAGCACCCGGGCCGGCACGCCTTGGAGATACGGTGCCGGGTCGATCGCCACGCCGCCCAGCATCACCTGATAGTGCAGGTGCGGCCCGGTCGCTTCGCCGGTTGCGCCGACGTAGGCGATCGTTTCGCCCTTGCGGACCCGTTGGCCGGGCGCGACCGCAACGCGCGAGAGGTGTGCGTACCAGGTGTGGTAGCCGTTCTGGTGATCGACGTCGACCTTGATGCCGAACCCGCCCTCCCAGCCGGCGGAGCGGACCACGCCGTCGGCGGCCGCGTGGACCGGCGTACCGTAGTCGGCGGCCAGATCCAAGCCGCGATGGAATTCGGGCCAGGGATTGACCCGCCATCCGAATCCGGCCGAGATCGATCCGCCGACCGGGTTGAGCGAGGGCAGCGCCGCGATCATCCGCTCGCGCGCGAGGCCGGCTAGCCGGCGCAGGTTGAGGACGCGGTGCGCGAGGCGGTCGAGCGTACCGCTATCCGAAAGCCGCTGTTCCGAGGCGTGCACGAGGCGGTTCAGGCGGGCCTGGACCTGCGCCATGTTCGGCACGCGGATCGCCGGCGCCACGGCATGCGTGGGGCGCGCCCGAGCCGCCGGCGCCGCACCGACCCCCAGCAGCCGGCGGATCTCCGCGTCCTGCCGTTGGATGTCGCGCAGTTTGCCCGCCAGCGACTGGGCCTCGCTGTCGATGGCCCGGAGCTTCTCGCTTTGCGCCGTCGTCGTAGCCTGCAAGGCGCGCACGTCGTCCTCGGCCAGGTGGAGCTGCCAGGCGTGCAGGCCGAGCGCGCCGCCCAGCACCGCGACCAGGGCGAGGACCAGCGCCACCGCCGTCGTGCGCGTGAAGTGCAGCCGGTAGACGTTGTAGCCCTCCGGCGGGATGATCTTGATCAGGAAGGCGTTGTTGGTCACCTCGCCGCTGCCTTGGCCTGCGCTATCGCGGCCCGTTCCTCGTCGGATGCCTCCTGCGAGGTCTGGAATCCCTGAACGGTCTTGCCGTACGTGCGGGTCTCCTCGCGCGAGTAGATGCTCGAGAGCACGACGCCGTCGCCGTCGCGCGTCAGCAGCGCCAGGGCATACGACTGGTCCGACCCGACGTCGGAGAAGGCGTTATAGCGCAGGAAGCCGATCCGCGGCGTCTCGCTCTGAGCGACCTTTTCCAGCGCCGCGATCCGGGCGCTGAGCGCAACGAGTTCGCGCTCGGCCGCCGCCGCCGCCGCCTCGAGGGCCGTGACGCGGCGCGTAGCCGGTCCGACACCGGCGCCGCCCAGCAGCCCGTCGTGCGTGCCCAGCACGGTGCCGACGCGGCGCAAACGGGGTCCGGCCACGAGAAAATGGTAGCCGCCAAGTACGACGAGCGCGCTGCCTAAGCCGGCCAGCACGGACGCGGTCAGATCCTGCACATTCCTCCTTGAAAGACCTTGACGAGGGCCAGGTGACTTGCGGCACACGGGAGTGACCGCTTACCGTTGCTCCCTTCCGGTCCTGGCGGGGTTCACGGTTTTCCGTTGCGCGAGGCCCAACCCTCGTCGAGGCATCGTCATGGTACCATATCCGGGGCCCCCGGCTCCTGCGCCGAATGTCGCGCCGCGCTCGGCCGCCTGCTCTAAATGCGCGGCCGCAACCATCCGATAACTTCGACATGAACAATCGCTCGTTCGCGGACCTTATGGTCGGCGTACTGGCCTACGTTTCCCTCACCAGTCTGGTCGCCATGGCGGCCGAACCGGCCGCGGAACGCCGTGCGCCAACGGACGAGCGCTGGTCGCTGCCGGTCAAGCGGCGCCGCCGCCGCGTACGCGAGGACGCCTGCCGGCACTGCAGTGGAAGCGGGCAGTGTGACGCTTGCATGCCGGCCACCTGCCGGGTGTGCCGCGGTACCGGACTCCAGCCCCGCGACGCCACGCTCGTGCCCCGGCTGACCGAACTCTGGAACGGCGCCCGCACCTAGATCGAGCTTCTTCGGAGGTCGTGGGCGGAGGTCACGGGACGCGAGTTTCGCGAACCGTGCAGGATGCTTTCGTTCGCGCCGTCGCCGGCCGTCGATGCGGTCATGCTGGAAGCCCGGGCCGCCGATTTTTCCAAACGGTCGCTGAAGCGTGAGGCCAAGCGGGCCGCGATCGATCTGGCGATCCGCTGCATCGACCTGACGACCCTCGAGGGCAAGGACTCGCCCGGCAAGGTGCAGTCGATGTGCGCCAAAGCGGTCGATCCGGGCTTCGGCGCGCCGTCCGTGGCGGCCGTCTGCGTCTACCCGAACATGGTCGCGGTCGCGAAGGCGGCGGTGGCCGGCAGCGGCGTGAAGGTGGCCTCGGTCGCGACGGCTTTTCCGAGCGGGCTCTCCTCGCTCGACGTCAAGCTGCGCGACACCGAAGCGGCGCTCGCCGACGGTGCCGACGAGATCGACATGGTGATCAACCGCGGCGCTTTTCTGGCCGGCGACGAGCAGCTGGTCTACGACGAGGTCGCGGCGGTGAAGCGCCTGTGCGGCGACGTCCACGTCAAGGCGATCCTCGAAGCGGGCGAGCTCGGTTCCTACGACGCCGATCCGGCGCGCGAGCGACCTGTGTCTCGATGCCGGCGCCGATACGATCAAGACGTCGACCGGCAAGATCGGCATCTCCGCGACGCTGCCGATTGCGCTCGTCATGTGCCAATCGATTCACGCCTTCTACCACCGCACGGGCGAACGGCGCGGGTTCAAAGCCGCGGGCGGCATTCGCACCTCGAAGGTCGCGCTTTCCTATCTCGTGCTGATCGACGAAGTGCTCGGCGGCGATTGGCTCGATCCCGATCTCTTTCGTCTCGGCGCGTCCTCGCTGCTCGACGACTTGCTGTTGCAGCGCGAAAAAGAGCGCACCGGCCGCTATCCCTCGCCCGATATCATTCCGAAAGACTGATGCGATCCTAGCATGATCAAGAGCAAACCGCCGCCGGCCGCGGCCCGCAACGGTAACGGCAACGGCGCCAAACGCACCTCCAAGCGCTTGCAGTACGCTGCCTCGCGCGAATCGACGCCGGCCAACATCGCCGAATCGTACGGGCACTACATCGGCGGCAGCTTCGTGCCCTCGAGCGGCGGCGAGACGTTCGAGACGACCAACCCGGCGACGGGCGAGGTGCTCTCGCGCGTCGCCACGGGCACCGCCGAAGACGTCGACCGCGCCGTCGCGGCCGCGCGCGACGGCCTACGAGAAATACTGGCAGCCGCTGAGCCCGGCGCGCCGCGCCGCCTACGTCTACCGTATCGCGCGCGCGATCTCCGAGCGCGCGCGCGAACTGGCGGTGCTCGAGACGCTCGACAACGGCAAGCCGATCAAGGAATCGCGCGACTTCGACGTTCCGATGGCGTCGGCGCATTTCTTCTACTACGCGGGTTGGGCCGACAAGCTCGAATACGCGGCGCGCGGCGGCCGTTTGCCGCGTTCGCGCGGCGTCGTCGGCGCGATCGTGCCGTGGAATTTTCCGTTGCTGATGGCGGCCTGGAAGATCGCGCCGGCGCTCGCCGCCGGCAACACGATCGTCCTCAAACCGGCCGAGACGACGCCGCTCTCGGCGTTGCGGCTGGCCGAGATCTGCGCCGATGCCGATCTGCCGCCGGGCGTGCTCAACATCGTGACCGGCGACGGCGTCGCGGGCGCGGCGCTGGCCGCGCATCCGGGCATCGACAAGATCGCGTTCACCGGTTCGACCGAGGTCGGCAAAGCGATCCAGCGCGGCCGGGCCGGCTCGCGCATTCCGATCACGCTCGAACTCGGCGGCAAGGCGGCGAACATCGTCTTCGCCGACGCGCCGCTCGATGCGGCGATCGAGGGCATCGTCAGCGGCATCTACTTCAATCAGGGCCACGTCTGCTGCGCCGGTTCGCGTCTGCTCGTGCAAGAATCGATCCACGACGAAGTCGTCGCGCGCTTGACCGAGCGCATCGAAACGATGCGCATCGGCGATCCGCTCGACAAGAACACCGACATCGGCGCGATCAATTCGCGCGCGCAACTCGACCGCATCCACGAGCTCGTGGCGAGCGGCGTCGCCGAAGGCGCGACCTTGCATAGCCAGAGCGCGGCGCTGCCCGAGACCGGCTGCTTCTTCCCGGCCTCGTTCTTCACCGGCGTCGGCCCGGGCATGCGCATCGCGCGCGAAGAGATCTTCGGACCCGTGCTCTCGATCCTGACCTTCCGCACCGCCGACGAGGCGATCGAGAAGGCCAACAACACGCGCTACGGCCTCAGTGCCGGCGTGTGGACCGACAAGGGTTCGAAGAGCATGTACGTCGCCGGCAAACTCAAGGCCGGCGTCGTGTGGTGCTCGACGTTCAACAAATTCGATCCGAGTTCGCCGTTCGGCGGATATCGCGAATCCGGTTTCGGGCGCGAAGGCGGCCTCGAAGGGCTGCGGCCGTATCTCGAGCTCGATCCCTAACCTTCGCGTGCGCACCTCGTTGCAGGTTCCCGAGAATCTGCTCCAACTGTATGTGGAGAACAGTCCGCTCGCGCTGATTCAGTTCGGGCCGGATCTGCGCATCGTCGCGTGGTCGGAACGCGCGACCGCGATCTTCGGCTGGGCCGAAGACGATGTGCGCGGCAAGACGCTCGATGAGCTTCGGCTTCGTTCACGCCGAGGATCGCGCCGTCGTGGCGGCGCTCTTCGTCGAGCTCGCCAACGGTCCGGTCAACTGGAAGGCCAACACCAACCGCAACCTGCGCCGCGACGGCGAGACCATTCACTGCCGCTGGTTCAACGCATACCTCGTCTCCGAGCGCTTCACCGGCTACGTTTCGCTGGCCGAGGACGTCACCGAATCGGCCTTGGCGCGCGAAGCCGCGCAGGGCAGCGAAGAACGTCTGCGCGCGCTGTTCGAAGCCACGCCCGACGCGCTGACCTTCTTCGATGTCGCGGGGAAGATCACCGACTCCAACCCGGCCTCGGAACGGCTGATGGGCGTCGACCGCAGCGAGCTGGTCGAACGGGCCTTCAGCGACTTCATCCTGCCCGAGGATCTCACGTACGCGGCGGACCTGTTCGCCCGGGTTCTCGCGGGTGAGACGGTCGACGCGGTCCTCACCGTGCGCCGCCTCGACGGCGCGACCTTTCCGGTCGATCTCGTGGCCGGCCCGATGCGCGAACACGGCGCGGTCACCGGCGTCTACTGCTCCGCCCGCGACATCACCGAGCAAACGGAGGCGCTCGCGCGCGTCGAAGCCAGCGAAGAACGCTTTCGTTCGATCTTCGACAACAACCCCGATCCGATGATCGCGTTCGACGCCGACGCCACCGTCACGCGCGCTAACGCGGCGGCCGGCCGCGTGCTCGAGATCGATCCCGAAACGCTCGTCGGGCAGACGCTCGGCGACGTCGCAACCGACGCCGACGTCACCGACGCGCTGGCGTGCTTCAACCGTGCGCTGGCCGGCATGGCGGGCGGCGTCGAGCTGCACGTGCGCCACGCGCGCGAACACTCGCTGCCGGCGTTCGTCACGATGATCCCGATCCGCTTTCGCGGCTTGGCCGCCGGCGTGCACTTGCACGTGCGCGACTTGCGCTCGACGATCGCGCAGCAGCGCCAGATCGCGGCCCACGCCGAACGAATCCGCGACCTCTACATGAGTGCCGCGGCCGCCAGTGAAAACGCCGAGCAGCAGATCGCCGGAACGCTCGAAGCGGGCTGCCGAATCCTCGGGCTCTCCTCGGGGGCGCTGTATGAGAGCGAGTCCGAAACCGTGATCGAAGCCTTCGGCGAAGCGCTCGGTTCGGGTCTCGCGCGTTTGGCCTTGAACTCGGATCGGGCGCTGGCAATCGATGACGTGCGCGGGCTGCCGGAGCTCGCCGACGATACGGCCGCGGCGCCGTTCGTCGCGTTTATCGGAACGCCGATCGACGTCGAGCGGCGTTCGCTACGGCACGCTGAGCTTCGCCGACCGCCGCCGCCGCCGCACGCCGTTCGACGACGTCGACCGCGATCTCGTTCAGCTGATGGGCGCGCTCGTCAGCTCGGCGATCGAGCGCGGCCGCTCGCGCGCGCGCCTGCAAACCCTCGCCTACAGCGACACCGTGACGGCGCTGCCCAACCGCGCGTGGCTCGTCGACCACCTGCGCGCGCTGCTCGAAGAAGCGCGCCGCACCGAAAGCACGGTCGGCGTGCTCTTCCTCGACCTCGACCGCTTCAAAGACATCAACGATACCCTCGGCCACGACAGCGGCGACCGGCTGTTGCGCATCATCGGCGAACGGCTCGTCAAGGCGATCCGCACGAGCGACGTGGTCGCGCGCATGGGCGGCGATGAGTTCGTGGTGCTGGCCGGCGAGGGGCCCGACATGCAAGCCCTCGGAGGCCTCGCCGAGCGCATCGTCGCCACGGTCGAAGAGCCGATCTCGATGGACGGTTCCGAATTTTTCGTCACCACCAGCATCGGGATCGCATCGTTCCCGGCCGACGGCCCCGATGCCGAGACGCTGGTCAAGCATGCCGACGTCGCGATGTACCGGGCCAAAGACCGCGGCCGCAACACCTATCAATTTTTCACGCCGGCGCTCAACGCCACACTGCACACCCGCCTCTCGCAAGAGAAATCGCTGCGCAAGGCGCTCGATAACGGCGAGTTCGCCGTGTACTACCAGCCCCAGCACGATCTCGTCAGCGGAGCGCTGGTCGCGGTCGAGGCGCTGGTGCGCTGGAACCACCCGCGTTCGGGCCTGGTTCTGCCGGGACAGTTCATTCCCAACGCCGAGCTGAGCGGGCTGATCGTCGCGCTCGGCGACTTCATCCTCGAGACGGCATGCAGCGACATCAGCGGGCTGCGCAAGACGATCGCACCGGATTTGCGGCTGGCGGTCAACCTGAGCGCGCGGCAGTTCCACCAGCAACGGCTGGCGGCCAAGATTCGAGCCTACGTGGAACGCTCGGGGCTCGACCCGACCGCGCTCGAACTCGAGATCACGGAATCCGTCGCGATGAACGACGCGGCCCTGACCGTGAGCATCATGCGCGACATCGGCGCCGAGGGCATGAGCTTGGCGGTCGACGATTTCGGCACCGGTTATTCCTCGCTCGGCTACCTGCGCCGCTTTCCGCTCGACTCGATCAAGATCGACCGTTCGTTCGTCACCGATTTGGCCCAAGAACCGGACGATGCGACGATCGTGCGAACCGTCATCGCGATGGCCCACTCGCTCGACCTCGAGGTGATCGCCGAAGGGGTCGAGACGGCCGAACAGCTAGCGTTCTTGCGCAACGAGCGCTGCGACCGCGTGCAAGGCTTCTACTTCTCGCAAGCCGTGCCGCTGGCAACGTTGCGGTCCTACATCATCGCCGGAGCGGAAACCGTCGCAGCGGGGTAAAGCAGCATCGTGGAAACCGTCAGCCTTCTCCTCGACCGGGCCGCGCTCGTCGATCGCTACCGGGCCGGACGCGCGCGCAGCGCGGCGCTCTTCGCATCGCTCGCGCCATCGACGTACTATGACGCACCGATCCCGTTGCGCCACCCGTTCGTGTTCTATGAAGGGCACATCCCCGGCTTCTCCTACCTCGTGCTGCACGAACGCGCGCTTCACGGTGGGCAGATCGATCCGCGCCTGGAACTGCTCTTCGAGCGCGGCATCGATCCCGGCTCGGTCGATCTGGCGCAGCGGCATCGCCGCGATGATTGGCCCGACCGTGCCGAGGTGCGCCGTTTCGCCGCCGCCTGTGACACCGCGCTGATCGACGATATCGCGCACGCGACGCTCGACGATCCGGCCAACCCGCTGCTCGTGGGCGCGGAAGCGCTCTTCAACATCCTCGAACACGAAGAAATGCACCACGAGACGCTGACCTATATCATCCACCGCTTACCGGCCGGCGCGAAGCACGCGCCCGCGATCGAGGTTCGTGAAGCCGTTCCGAAACGGCGCGACCCGGTGGCGATCGCCGCCGGACGCGCAACCCTCGGCCAACGGCGCGGTGAGGCCTTCGGGTGGGATAACGAGTTCGACGAACACACCGTCGACGTGCCCTCTTTCGGCCTTGACGTCTACGACGTGACGAACGGCGACTATCTGGCGTTCGTGCGCGACGGCGGCACGCCGCCGCCGTTCTGGATCGAGCGCGACGGCGGGTGGTGGCTGCGCGGCGTCTATCACGAAATTCCGCTACCGCTCAGCTGGCCCGTCTACGCGAGCCACGATCTGGCCGAGGCCTTCTGCGCGTGGTCGGATGCGCGGCTACCGAGCGAGGCCGAATACCATCGGGCCGCGTTCGGCACACCGGCCGGCGGGGAGCGCGCGTTTCCCTGGGGCTTCGCCGCGCCCGCGGGCGAGCACGGCAACTTCGATTTTCGCCGCTTCGATCCCGAACCCGTCGGCAGCTCACCGGCCGGCGCGAGCGCGTGGGGCATCGAGGACCTGATCGGCAACGGCTGGGAATGGACGTCGACGCAATTCGCGCCGTTCGCCGGTTTCTCACCGATGGCATCGTATCCGCAGTATTCCGCGGACTTCTTCGACGGCCGGCACTACGTGATGAAGGGCGCCTCGCCGGTGACCTCGACCAACCTGATCCGGCGCAGTTTCCGCAACTGGTTTTACGCCGACTACGCCTACATGTACGCGACCTTCCGGCGCGCCTACACCTGATCCGTTCCAAGCGAGGACTCTAGCCCGTGTGCGTCAGTGAAACCCGCTCCGCGCTGTTCAACCGCGCGGCATTCATGGGCGTTGCCGCCGCGGTGGCGGTGCCGCTCACGCTGGGTCCGCAAGCGATCGCTCAAGCCGCCGATCCGCGCTACCCGTTGCCGCTGCCGCTGGGTTCGCTCGCGCCGGCCAATGCCCACGCCATGCGTTTGGCGCAGCGGTCGCCCTACGTGCACGCGCTCTATGCGAACGTCGAGTCGCTGGCGCGCACGATCGGGGCCGGCGATCTGCGCGAATCGGTCCTGCGGTTCTTGCAGCATCCGGCGCCGGACTTCGCCGCCAACCAGCGGACGCCGCAACAACGCACGGCCGTGCGCGATGCGTTGGCGGCCGCGGGCTTCGTCAAACCGGACGCAGCCGTGAACGGCATCTTTCCGGCCGGGACCGAGCCCGACAGCCCGACGGTCTTGCAGCCGTTCTGGTCGACGCCGGGCTCGGGCGAAGGTTCGCATCACGCCTATCCCGGCGGGCTCGCGACGCACGAATACTTCAACGCCTCGATGTCCGAGCAGTTCGGCAAGACCTACGACGCGCACTACTTCGGCGGCCGGCCGACTGTCGACCGCGACACGGTGATCGCGTCCGCCCTCTACCACGACATCATGAAGACCGCGGTGTTCCAGTGGCGCGATGACGGCACGCTCTTCGACGAAGCGACGATCGCCGGCACCGGCGCGCACCACATCCTCTCCGGTGCGACGGCGATCGTTCACGGCCGGAACCCGCGCTTCGTCACGACGCTGCTCTCCGCGCACGCCGCGCCCTCGCTCGGCGACGAAACGCACGTCGTCGACTGGTGCCGCGCCGCCGCGATCGTGGCCGGCGTCGATCCAGTAGCGTACGGGCTCGTCAAAGCCGACGGCAGCACGTGGAAGCTGGCCGCCGACCCGGTGCCGCTCGAGGCGTTCGTCAGCTATTTGAGCGACCACGACTACGTGCTCTCCGTGCACGCAGCGCACGTCGTCAACGCGCACCTCGAGACGCGCTATGCCTCCTGGCAACCGCCGACGACGTTGGGCTGGTACCGCGCCGCGGTGCTGTCGCAAACCACCGCGATCGCGCTCTACGACACGCTCGCCCGCCGCGGCGAGTCCGCCTTCGCAACCTCGCTGCAGCAGGTCGAAGGAAACCTGACCTTTACGTAGCGCGAGCGCCTCGCAACGGCCCGGGCGAGGGCCTGCGCCACGAGAATCGAAGGGGCGCTCATGTCCACCACGTCGACCATCATCTACACGCTCACCGACGAGGCGCCGGCACTGGCGACGCGCTCGCTGTTGCCGATCGTCCAGGCGTTCTCGAGCGTCGCCGGCATAGCGCTCGAAACGCGCGACATCTCGCTCGCCGGTCGCATCGTCGCGCTTTTCCCCGAAGTGCTCACGCCGCAGCAGCAACAGCCCGACGACCTGGCCTATCTCGGCGACCTCGCGACGACGCTCGAAGCCAACATCATCAAGCTGCCCAACATCAGCGCGTCGACGCCGCAATTGAAGGCCGCGATCAAGGAACTGCAGAGCCAAGGCTACGCGCTGCCGGACTTCCCCGACGAGCCGAAAACGGCCGCCGAGAAAGACGCCCGCGCGCGCTACGACAAGGTCAAGGGGAGCGCGGTCAACCCGGTGCTGCGCGAGGGTAACTCCGACCGCCGCGCGCCGTCCTCGGTGAAGAACTACGCTCGTAAGCACCCGCACAAGATGGCGGCGTGGTCGGCCGGCTCGAAGGCGCACGTCGCGCACATGGACGGCGGCGACTTCTTCGGCAGCGAGAAATCGGTGCTGATCGAACGGCCCGGCAATCTCAAGATCGAGTTCACCGCCGCCGACGGTGCGAAGACCGTCTTGAAAGAAAAGACGCCGGTCCTGGCGGGCGAGGTCGTGGACGCCGCCGTGATGAGCAAGAAGGCACTGGACGCGTTCCTCGAAGCGCAAGTGGCCGACGCCAAAGCGAACGACGTGCGTCTTCTGCGCGCAGCTCAAAGCCACGATGATGAAGGTCTCGGATCCGATCATCTTCGGCGAGGTCGTCTCGGTCTTCTTTTCCGACGTCTTCGCGAAGCACGCCGAAACATTGAAGCCGCTCGGCGCCGACCCGAATGCTGGGCCTCGGCGATCTCTTCGCGCGCATCAAGGCGTTGCCGCAAGAAAAGCAAGCCGAGATCGAAGCCGACATCGAGGCGGAATACGCCAAGCGTCCGCAGCTGGCGATGGTCGACTCGGACAAAGGCATCACGAGCCTGCACGTCTCGAGCGACATCATCATCGACGCATCGATGCCGGCGATGATTCGCGAGGGCGGCAAGATGTGGGGCCCGGACGGCAAGCTGCACGACGCAAAGTCCGTGATTCCCGATCGCAGCTACGCCGGGGTCTACGCGACGGTCATCGAGGACTGCAAGAAGCACGGCGCGTTCGATCCGGTCACGATGGGCGACGTGCCCAACGTCGGCTTGATGGCGCAAGCGGCCGAAGAATACGGCTCGCACGACAAGACGTTCCTCATGCCCGCCGCCGGCGTCGTCCGCCTGCTCGACGAATCGGGGAACGCGCTCATCGAACAGAACGTCGAAACGGGCGACATCTTCCGGGCCTGCCAAGTCAAGGACGCGCCGGTGCGCGACTGGGTCAAGCTCGCCGTGAACCGCGCGCGCCTCAGCAACACGCCCGCCGTGTTCTGGCTCAATCCGAAACGCGCGCACGATTCGGAGCTGATCAAAAAAGTCGAGAAGTACCTGAAAGACCACGATACGGCGGGCCTCGACATCCGCATCATGGCGCCCAACGACGCCACGCAGTTCTCGATCGATCGCATTCGTAAGGGCCAAGACACGATCTCGGTGACCGGCAACGTGCTGCGCGATTACCTCACCGATCTCTTCCCGATCATGGAGCTCGGCACGAGCGCGAAGATGCTCTCGATCGTCCCGCTGATGGCCGGCGGCGGTCTGTTCGAAACCGGCGCCGGCGGCTCAGCGCCCAAGCACGTGCAGCAGTTCGAAGAGGAAGACTTCCTGCGTTGGGATTCGCTCGGCGAATTTCTCGCGCTCGCGGCGTCGTTCGAACATCTCGGTAACGTCACCGGCAACGCCAAGGCCAAGGTGCTCGCCAAGACACTCGATGAGGCGACCGGAACGTTCCTCGACGAGGACAAATCGCCGGCGCGTAAGGTCGGCGGGATCGACAACCGCGGCAGCCACTTCTACCTGACGCTGTACTGGGCGCAAGCCTTGGCCGCACAGACCGAAGACAAAGAGCTGCAAGCGGCGTTCACCAATCTCGCCCGCAACCTGACCGAGAACGAAGCCACGATCGTCGCCGAACTCGGTGCCGTTCAAGGCAAACCGGTCGACCTCAAGGGCTACTACCACCCCGATGAAGAGCTCGTCCGCAAGGCGATGCGGCCCAGCTCAACCTTCAACGCGGCCCTGGAAGCACTGAGCCCCGCCCTCACCTAGAGGCGGGGTTCGCTCAGGTCTAGAGCCAATCCGCGGAAGCAGCTATGCCAGGAGGGCATTTTTGGTAGGACTCCGGTCCGCAGTCCGGCGGGCACGATGGGTGCCCGCGGTAACCCTCGCCACGGGACTTGCTTGCGTCGCTTTAGCGCAAGCGGCGGTCGAGCACGCCGAGGGCAGTTCATCCTGGCCGATCCTGGCGACCGGCGGGGTGATCGTGGCCATGGCGGCCGTCGCGATCACCATCTTAGCCCGGATCTTCGGCGCCAGCCTGCGCTCGATGTCGCTGCGCAGCGAGTCCGAACGCCTGCAGTCCGAAGTGGCGCTGGCCCGCGCCGAAGCCCGCTTCCGGACGGTTTTCGAAGGGGCCCCGCTCGGCATCGTCGTCGTCGACGTCGACGGCACGCTGCGCGAGACCAACGCCGCCTTCGATCTGATGCTCGGCTACGAGCGCCGCGAGCTGGTCGGCATGACCATGAAAGACCTCAGCGACGAATCGGATCGCGAGCGGACGCTGGAGGCATTCGGTGCGCTGGTTCGCGGCGAGGTGTCGTCCTACGAGCACGAGATGCGCTACAAGCGCAAGAACGGCTCGACGCTCTGGGCCGATGTCAGTGTGACCTACGTGCCCGAAGACGACGAGCCGTTCGCCATCGCGGTCATCGACGACGTCAGCGATCGCATCGTCATCCGCGACCGCCTGATCCATGAAGCGACCCACGACGCGCTGACGAGCCTACCCAATCGCGGGCTCTTTTCGGCGCAACTCGGCGACGCGCTGCGCTCGCGCCTGCCGGGTCTAGCCGTGGCCTTCGTCGACCTCGATCATTTCAAGGTCGTCAACGACAGTCTGGGACATCTCGCCGGCGACGCGCTGCTGCGGGCCGTCGCGCAGCGCTTGCGCTCGATCATGCGGCCGGGCGAGATGGTCGCGCGGCTGGGCGGCGATGAGTTCGGGGTCATCTTCCTCGATGAAGATATCGAAGCGCGCGTCGAGTGGCTGCACGCCACGGTCGCGGAGCCCGCGAACATCGAAGGCCGCCGGCTCTACACGACGGCCAGCGTCGGCGTCGCCGTCGCGCACGCCCGCTACGAACGCGCCGAAGATCTTCTGCGCGACGCCGACATCGCGCTCTACCGCTCCAAAGCCGACGGCCGCGCGACCTACACGATTTTCAACGAAGTGATGCACGACAGCGCCGTGCGCCGGCTCCAGATCTCCTCCGACGTTCGCGATGCGATCAACGCGCCCGAACAGTTCCGCGTCGCGTTCCAGCCGCTGGTGCGGCTGACCGATTGGAAGACGATCGGCTACGAAGCGCTGGTGCGCTGGCAGCATCCGCGCGAAGGGCTGATCCAACCCGACCTGTTCATTCCCGCGGCCGAAGAAACCGGCGTGATCGTGCGGCTCGGCCGCGAGGTGCTGGGGCGTTCGCTCGAACGGCTCGCACGCGAGCAGCGCGAAGACCCCACGCTCACGATGCACGTCAACGTCTCGGTGCAAGAGATCATGCACGGCGATCTGCCCGAGCACGTGTTCGCGGCGATCAAAGCGGCCGGCGTGCGGCCCGAGACGGTCACGCTGGAAATCACGGAAAACGCGATCATCGATACGAGCACCGGCGCGGGCGCCGTGCTCGAACGTTTGCGCGCCGGCGGCGTGCGCATCTGCGTCGATGACTTCGGCATCGGCTACTCATCGCTGCGCTATCTCAGCCTGTTTCCGATCAGCAGTTTGAAGATCGACCGCAGCTTCGTCTCCGGCACCGGCGAGGGGATCGCGAGCGAACCGATTTGCCGCATGCTGCTCGACCTCGCGCGCTCGCTCGACCTGAGCGTCGTGGCCGAGGGGATCGAGACGCCCGAACAAGCCGATCGTTTGCTCGCGCTCGGCGCCGTGTGCGGTCAGGGCTACATTTTCTCGCGCCCGATCATCCCCGAACGCGACGGCCAGCTGCTGCTGCCCGACATCCTGCTCAAGGGCCGCCCGCTCCCCGTCTCCGCCTAACCCGCGTTTTAGAGCTTGTTCTCATCGAAGCGCTCGGCGGCTTCCATGATGATGCGGCGCGCTTCGCCGGCGTCGGACCAGCCGTGCGTGCTGGTTTTCTTGCCTTCGAGCAGTTTGTAGGTCCCGAAGAAGTGCTCGATCTTGCGCAGTTGGTGCGCGAAGATCTGCGTGTAGTTGTGCACGTCCGCGAATTCCGGTTCGCCGACCGGAACGGCCAGCACTTTGTCGTCGGAGTTGCCGTCGTCGATCATCGTGAGGATGCCGATCGGGCGCGCGACGACGAGACAACCGCTGAAGGTCGCCTCCGAAACGAGGATCAGCACGTCGAGCGGATCGCCGTCGAGCGCGAGCGTGCGCGGCGCGAAGCCGTAGTCGCCGGGATAGTAGACCGGTGAATGCAGCGCGCGGTCGAGCCGGAAGATGTCGAGCGTCTTGTCGTATTCGTACTTGTTGCGCGAGCCGCTCGGAATCTCGACGATCACGTTGATCGCCTCGGGCGCCCGTTCGCCGAGCGGAAGCATGAGCCGGTTTTGCCGGGAATCCAGAGCCACCGCAAAGCGGTTCCCCTCGTCGTGACGATGCCCTACTAGATCCCCGTCCGGCCGAGGGCCGTCGCGACCGCCGCCAGCAGCAGCGTCTCGACCACCACGACGATCGCGCCGTAGCAATCGCCGGCCAGCACGCCGTCCAGCCGGCTCGCGCACCACGCCCCCAGCGCCAGCGCCGCGGCGATCGCCGGCAGCACCAGCAGCGCCAGCCACGGATGGCCCCAGAGGCACGCGCCCGCGGCCACGATCCCCAACGCCAGGAGCGCGACGTTCGGGCGCTCCTCGAAGGCGCTCGCGGAAGCGCCGCCGGTCGCATAGGGGACCCGCAGCGCGTTCAGGACGGCGGCCCCGCGCGCCGCGCCCGCACAGAACGCCAGCGAGGCGGGCCAAGCGGCGGGCGGAATCGCGGCCACGGCCGCGAGCCAGGCCGGCACGACCACCGCCAGACCGGCCAGCGCGAAGGTCCCGTGCCGCGGGTCTTTGAGGATCTCGAAGCGGCGTTCGGGCGGGACGGCGGCGAACAGCGCGTCGCTCGCGTCGAGGAACCCGTCGAGGTGAATCGCGCCGCTGAGCACGATGCTCGCGCCCAGCGCGACGGCGGCCCCCAGGGCGCCGGGCAGCGCGAGGCACGCGAGCCAGCCCAGCGTCCCCGCGACGCCGCCCAGCACGACACCGACCAGCGGCAGCGCGGCCAGCGCACCGGCGCGCGGCGCGTCCGCGAACCCGACCGGCAAGATCGAGAAGTACGCGAAGGCCGTGCGCAGCGCGTTCAGGTCGAGACGCCGGCTTCGGCGAACGTCTTCATCTCGCGTATCATGCGCGCTGCGGCCTCGATGAGCGGTAGCGCGAGCGCGGCGCCGCTGGCTTCGCCCAGGCGCAGATCGAGGTCGAGCAGCGGCTCGAGCTTCAGCTCCGCGAGTGCGAGCGCGTGGCCGGGTTCTTGCGAGCGGTGCGCCGCGATGAAGTAGTCGCGTACGTTCGGGGCGATGTCGGCGGCAATCAGCGCCGCCGCCGCGACGATGAAGCCGTCGAGCACGATCGGTACGCGCGCATGCGCCGCGGCCAGCATCACGCCCGCGAGGCCGACGATCTCGAAGCCGCCCAACTCGCTGGCGATTTCATCCCAGGAGAACTCGCTGCAGCGTTCGAGTGCCGCATCGATGGCCGCGATCTTGCGCTCCAAGCCGTCGTCATCCACGCCGGTTCCGCGTCCGGTAACCGACGCGGCCGGCGAACCCGTGTAGGCGGCGACGATCGCCGCTGCGCTCGTGGTGTTGCCGATGCCCATGTCGCCCAGCGCCAGCACGTCGAACGCGACGCGCTCGCGCAAGGCCGCGAACGCCGCCTCGCCCGCCGCGAGCACGGCGTCGACACGGGCGCGTGCGATCGCCGGCTCGCGCGCCAAATTCGCCGTTCCCAACCCGACGTTGACGTCGATCAAGCGCTCGTGCGGCGCGAGCGCCGTGCGCACGCCGAAGTTGGCCACGTACACCTCGGCGCGAACGGCGCGCGCGAAGGCCCCGATCGCCGCCGTCCCGGCCAAAAAACCACCGACCATTTGCGCCGTAACCTCGGGCGGATACGCGCTCACGCCGTCGGCGGCGACGCCGTGATCGCCGGCCGCGACGAGAATCGCGCGGCGCTCGAAATTGTGCGCCGGCAGACCGCCCGCAATCGCGCACAGCTGCACGGCCAGCGTTTCGATCCGCCCGAGACTCCCGAGCGGTTTGGTCAGCTGGTCGATGCGCGCGCTCGCCGCCTGCGCAACGGCCGGTTCGGTGGCGGCGATCGCACCGCGCGAGCTCGAGGACGTCATCGCTAACCGGTTCGCGCCGGCGCAGCCGGCTGGGCGGTTTCGTTGATCGCCGTCAGCTCCCAACCGGCCTCGAACGAGCCGCGCGCGCGAATGATGCCGCCGGGCGAAAACCGCATGCCGGCGGCGACCTGCTCGCTAGTTGCGCCCTGGCCGCTACTCATCAGGCTGCGCACGGCGCCGTGCATCACGCCGGCGTGACTGACGATCAGCGCGCGATCCTCCGGGCCCATGCGCGCGGCCGTGGCGCGCAGCAGCGTGTCGACGCGCGTGCACAGCTCGTCCCACGATTCACCGCCCTCGGCGGTATAGTACATCGGCACCTTCTCGCCCGCCGCGTCGAGGTCGGGCCAGCGGGCGACGATCTCGTCCCACGTCAGGCCTTCCCACAAGCCGAAGTGCATCTCGCGCAACTGCGGCGTCAGCTCGAGCGCCAGGTCGTGCTCGGCCAAGATCGTCTCGGCGGTCACTCGCGCGCGCGCCAGATCGCTCGCGAGTGCGAGGTCGAAGTGCTCGGCGCTGCAGGTGCGCAGCGAGGGCCTGCGCTTGCGCCAGGCCCTCGTCGTCGAGCGGGATATCCGTTTGGCCTTGAAACCGGCGCAACGCGTTCCAGGCCGTGCGCCCATGCCGGACGCAGATCAATTCCATCCGGCCTACTTCTTGATGAACGGCTTGCCTTCATGCGCCACGAGCAGATCGTGCATGTCGTTGGCGTGCTCTTCTTCCACCGCGAGGATGCCTTCGAGCATCATGCGCGTCGTCGAATCCTTGGCGCCGAAGTAGTTGACGAGTTCGCGGTAGTGATCGATCGCGATACGCTCGGCGATCAGGTTCTCTTTGAGCATTTCGACCAAGTTCGCTTCGGAGGGACCGTATTGCGAGGCCGAACGCGACACGAGGTTCTTGGGATCGAAGTCCGGCGTGCCGCCGAGCTGGTTGATGCGCTCCGCGAGCTGCATCATGTGGCCCTGCTCTTCTTTTGCGTGTTGCAGGAACTCTTCTTTCGGGCCCTCGCTCGCGATGCCGGTCGCCGCGACGGCGTGCATCGTATAGCGCAGAACGCACACGATCTCGGTTGCGAGAGCGCCTTGCAGCAGATCGATTGCCGTCTCCACGTCGCCTTCGTACGTGTCGGTAATCGCGCCCTTTTCAATGCGTTCGCGCGCGTTCTTGCGCAGGGTATCGATATCGGTTAGGAACGGCTGTTTGGCGGCCGACTTTGGCGCCTTCGCTGTGGTAGTCACGGAGATCGGTTACCCCGCTTGCTTGGTGACGAAACGCGCCTACGCAAGAAGGCCCGGCCGCGCGGCGAAGGCTTGGGCCGTGAGCGATCGAGTGGCGGTTCGCAAGACCTTTAAGCTCTACGTGAACGGGGCGTTCGTGCGCAGTGAGTCCGGACGTACCGACAGCGTGGGCGGCGAGAACGTGGTGCGGGGGTCGCGCAAGGACGTGCGCGATGCCGTGATCGCGGCGCGTGCCGGCCACGAGAAATGGGCCGGACAAACGCCCTCCAACCGGGGGCTCGTCCTCTACCGCCTGGCCGAGATGATGGAAGCCCGTGCCGGCGGTCTGGCCGAGCAGCTGGTGCAGGGCGGCTCGGCCGACGCCGCCGCCGCACGGCGCGAGGTCGACGCCGCGATCGACCGCACGGTGTGGTACGCCGGGTGGTGCGATAAGTTCGTCGCGCTGGCATCCGCCCGCAACCCGGTTTCGGGGCCGCACTTCAACTTTTCCACCACCGAACCGACCGGCGTGATCGGCGTGATCGCCCCCGACGAGCCGGCCCTGCTGGGCCTGGTCACGGCCGTGCTCCCGCCGCTGGTCAGCGGCAACGCCGTGATCGTGGTGGCCTCGGAGCGGGATCCGCGCAGCGCGGTCGTGTTCGCCGAGTGCCTGGCCACGAGCGATCTGCCGGCCGGGGTCTGCAACGTGATCACCGGAACGCGCGCCGAACTGGGACCGGCGCTGGCCGGGCACATGGACGTCGACGGGCTGCACGCCTTCGGCCTCAGTCATGAAGCCGAAGTGGCGCTGGGCGAACTGGCCTCGGAAAGCGTCACCCGCACGAAGTTCGAGGACGCGCCGCCGGCCAAGGAATGGCTGAAGCCGCGCTACGATGACCTCGATCGCGTCCTCGCCTTCACCGAGATGAAGACGATCTGGCACCCGGCCAAAATCTAATTCGGCACGTCACCTCGATCGACGATCTGCGCACGCTGGCGCGGCGGCGCGTGCCGAAGGCGTTTTTCGAGTATGCCGACCACGGTTCGTACACGCAATCGACGATGCACGCCAACCGGGCCGATCTCGACGCGGTCAAACTGCGCCAGCGCGTCGGCATCGACGTCGACCGGCGCGACCTCTCGACCACGATCGCCGGTGAAACCGTCGCCCTGCCGCTGGCGCTCGCGCCGATCGGGCTCTCCGGCATGCAGCACGGCGACGGCGAGATCCTCGCCTGCCGCGCCGCGCAAGCCGCCGGCATCCCGTACACGTTGAGCACGATGTCGATCGATTCGATCGAAGACGTTGCCGCCGCGGTCGCCCAACCGTTCTGGTTTCAGCTCTATGTGATCCGCGACCGCGGCTTCGTGCGCGACCTCGTCGATCGCGCGCTCGCCGCCAAGTGCAGCGTCCTGATGCCGACGCTCGATCTGAACGTCCTCGGCCAGCGCCACTGCGACGTCAAGAACGGGATGACGGTGCCGCCCGAGATCACCCTCGCGAACGTGCTCGACATCGCTTCCAAACCGGCTTGGGCCCTCGGCATCCTGCGCGGCAAGCGCAAGACGTTCGGCAACCTGGCCGGACACGTCAAAGGCATGGACGGCGTCAATTCGCTCGCAACCTGGATCTCGCGCCAGTTCGACCCGACGATGACCTGGGCCGACATCGAATGGCTGCGCGGCATTTGGCCCGGCAAGATCATTCTCAAAGGCATCCTCGACGTGGAGGACGCGAAGATCGCGGCCCGGACCGGCGTCTCGGGCATCGTCGTCTCGAACCACGGCGGACGTCAGCTCGACGGCGCGCCCTCATCGATCTCGATGTTGCCGCACATCGCCGACGCAGTGGGCTCCGAGGTGGAGATCCTCTTCGACGGCGGCATCCGAACCGGCATGGACGTGCTGCGCGCGCTCGCGCTCGGCGCGCGCGCGTGTTTGCTCGGCCGCGCGTTCGTCTACGGTCTGGGCGCGGCCGGGGAAGCGGGGGTCGCCAAAGCGATCTCGATCATCGCGAACGAGCTCGACGTCGCGATGGCCCTCACCGGTACGACCGCGGTGAAGCGCGTCGGGCGCGAGATCATCGCCTCAAGCGCTCGCGGGACGTAGTTGTCCGAGCGCGCGCTCGAACGCGGTGTCGCGGGATGCCTCCTCGAGCTCGAGCCCCTTCGGTTCCGGCAGCATGAACCACGTGACCGCTAGCCCTAGGACGCACGAAGCACCGGCGATCCACATCGGTCCCGGCAATCCGAACTTCGCCTGAAGCAACGGGAAGCTGAACGTCCCGACCGCCGCGCCGAGCTTACCGATCGTTGCGGAAATGCCGTGGCTCGTCGTGCGGACACTCACCGGAAAGATCTCCGCGGGCAGCACGAAGGTCGTCGTGTTCGGTCCGAATTCGGTGAAGAAGTAATTGAGGCAATACAGCGCGACGAACGGAACCAGGATCGTTTTCGCATCGCCGAGCAGGGCGATCGCGACAAAGCTGGCCGCCATCATCGCGAAACCTAAGAGCTGGATCGTTTTACGGCCCCACTTGTCCATACCGTAAATGGAGAGCAGGTAGCCGGGGAACGCCGCGAACACGAACACGAGCAGCGATACGAACAGGTCGTGGATCTCTGAGGCATGCCGGCTCACCGCGGAGACGAAGGCCTGATTCGAAATGGTGTTTCCGTAGTAGGCCAGATCGAGGAAGAACCACGCCAGCGACGTACCGACGATCCACTTCTGTAATTGTTTGTCGCTACCGAACGCCTCTTTGAGGGCGGTCACGAAGCCTTTGCGTTTCGCCTCGTCCGCCACGGCATCGCTCTTGCCCTCCGCCAGTTGCGCGAAGCGCGGCGTCTCTTTGAGGTGCCGGCGCGCCCAGAACACCGCTAGCGGCGGCAGCGCACCGGCCGCCAGCAGCACCCGCCATACCAGATCTTCCGGAACTTTGGCCGCGAGCAAGGCGATCGCCAGCAGCGGGCCGGCGATGAGTCCGATGCCTTGCATTGCGAAGACGCTCGAGATCATCAAGCCGCGCGTCTTCTTCCCGCCGAACTCGCTCGCGATCGTCGCACTGACCGGATAATCCCCCCCGATTCCGAGACCAAGGATGAAGCGAAACGCGACCAGCCACCAGATGTCCGGAGAAAAGGCCGACGCGATCGCGCCCGCTCCGAGTACGAGTACCTCGAAACCGTAGATATATTTGCGTCCGAACACGTCCGCAACGCGGCCGAAGACTGCCGAACCGATGGCGGCCGAGATCAGTGCCGTCGCGCCGACGATCGCGATCTCGAAGGATCCGAGGTGCCATTCGGATTTGAGCAGTTTCAGCACCACCCCGATGATGAAGAGATCGTACGCGTCGGTAAAAAAACCCATGCCCGATATCAGCACGATGTTCCACTGGGCTTTGCTTATACGGTCCTCGTCGATTTCTGAGAACCGAGCCGCCGAGAACCGAGATTGAGTTTGCATGGGCGCTCCTCGCGGTGTCAGTATCCGCAAAAAGCCTGCACCCAAAACATTAACAGCAGTTAACGTTCGGAGGGAAGCGCGTTACAGCACGGTCAAGGTTGCGATCTATTGCTCGGCGTCGATGTTGCCGCGCTTGCCGGGGCCGCAGTCCCTTGAGGACGACCACATGAAAATCGCTTCCTGGCGCCTTTATCTATCCGGCCGATTGTCGCCCGGAGATCCGTTCATCGTCATCTCGAATGCCGAGGCAAAACGCTTGCGCAAGCATTTTGAAACGGATGGCCGTCGGAGCATGCTATCGATCTCGACCGGGGACGAGGGCGTGGGAACGCCGCGCACGTTCTATCTCAACATCGATCAAGTGATCGCGTTGGAGCCGCTCGAGGCCGTGCCGAACCTCAGCTCGTAATCGCGTCGAACTCCGCTTCGGAAAGCTTGGAGCGATCGGTGCGCATGAAGAGCGCGTAGGCGCCGAGCGCGACGACCAAACCGAAGAACCAGCCGCCCGACCAGAAGAACCCGAGCGGCGGATACGCGAGGCCGATCAGCGGCAGGATCCAGCCCACAAGCAGCGCCGCCACGGCGCGGCCGTTCAAGCCGCCGGAATACGCGTAGCGGCCGCCGGTCTGATAGAGCGCGACCAAGTCCAGCCGCAGCACGCGCACGAGCCAGTAATCGGCGATCGCGATGCCGTCGAACGGGCCCAGCAGCGTGCCGTACGAGCCCAGCCACGTGAAGATGTACGTGCTGAACGCCGAGAGCACGTACCACGGCTGCATCACGAGCGAGAGCAGTCCGGTGAGGATCGCGCCGATCGCGAAGGTGATCACGCGCGGCCAGAGGTTCTCGAACGCGCGCGCCGGCGCCATCACGTTCGCGCCGACGTTGATCGTGATCGAGGAGAGGATCACGATGATGCCGCCGATCAGCACGACCGGCGTCGGGAACGTCAGCAGCAGTTCGACCGGGTTCCACAGCGCCTTGTGGTCGACGACGACGGTCGCCGACGTCACGGCGATCCCGACGAAGGCAAATAAGGCCATCACGACCGGCATCACGAGTTGTCCGCGCAACTGGCCCGTCTGCGATGCGGCGTAGCGCGAATAGTCCGGAATGTTGAGCGCGAGCGTCGCCCAAAACGACACGACGCCGATCACCGAGGGAAAGAACACGAGCCAAAACGCGCCGCCGCCCAGCGATCCGGGCGCCGTGAGCATGTTGCCGACACCGTGCACGGCGCTCGCGCCCCAGATGAAGAGCGCGATCGCGGCCACGGCGAGCGTCGGTGCGGCGAGCGCCGCCAAACGCCCGATCGCCTGCGGTCCGCGCATCGCGATGCCGACGTTGAGCAGCCAGAAGACGGCGAACGCGACTCCCAGGTGCAGGCCGAAGCCGAGCCAGGCCGGGATGAGCCGGCCGAGGATCGCGTCGAGCGCCAATCCGCCGAACCACGAGTTGATGCCGAACCAGCCCGCCGCGATCACCGCGCGCGCGAGCGCCGGCAAATGCGCGCCGCGCGTGCCGAACCACAGCCGCGCGAAGACCGGATAGGGGAAGCCGTAACGCGTGCCCGCGTGCGCGACGAGCAGGATCGGGATCAGCACGACCGCGCTGCCGGTGAAGACCGTCAGCACCGCTTGCCACCAGTTCATGCCCAGTGAAATCATGCCGCTGGCGAGCGAGTAGGTGGGAATGCAAATACACATCCCGATCCACAGCGAAGCGAAACGGTTCGCGCCCCAGTTATGCTCCTCGCGCGTGCACGGACGCAGATCCTCGTTCCACAACTCGGTATTTCCGGACACCGCCGCCACGCCCTCGGGGGTCAGCGTGACGATGCCGTTTTCCAGCAGCTGTGTCGCGGCCATTAAATCTCGACCATCTCACCGTACGTCTCGGGACGCCGGTCGCGATAGAATTGCCAGGTGTTGCGCACCTCTTCGATCAGGCGGCGGTCCATGTCGCCGATCACGACTTCATCTTTGTCGCGGCTGCCCATGGCGACGAATTGGCCGCGCGGATCGACCAGGTAGGACTGGCCGTAGAACTCGCCCATGTTCCAGGGCGCCTCGAAGCCGACGCGGTTGATCGCACCGACGTAGTAGCCGTTGGCGACGGCGTGCGCGGGCTGTTCGAGTTTCCAGAGATACTCCGAGAGGCCGGCGACCGTCGCCGAGGGGTTGAACACGATCTCGGCGCCGTTGAGGCCGAGCAGCCGCGCGCCTTCGGGGAAGTGGCGGTCGTAGCAGATGTACGCGCCGATGCGCGCGAACTTCGTTTGGAACGTTTGGTAGCCGGCGTTGCCGGGCTTGAAGTAATACTTCTCCCAGAAGCCGCAACCGGCCGGTCCGGCCGCCACCTGCGGGATGTGGTGCTTGCGGTAGATGCCGAGCACCGAGCCGTCGGCATCGATCACGACGGCGGTGTTGTAGTAGACGCCGCTGATCGTGCGCTCGTAGAGCGGCACGACGATCGCGATGCCGAGTTCGCGCGCCAGGTCTTGCATCAAGCGCGTGGTCGGCCCGTCGGGGACGATTTCGGTCGCCTCGTACCACTTGGGGTCTTGTTCGGTGCAGAAATAGGGGCCGTAGAACAGCTCTTGCAGGCACACGATCTGCGCCCCGCGCTTCGCCGCTTCGCGGATCATGCGCACGTGCTTCTCGATCGCTACGCGTTTGTGCACCTCGACGGGTTCGGGGCCCGGGGTATCGTGGTGCGCCTGGACGAGTCCGATGGTTACGATGTCGCTCACGGTGATGTGTTCCTAGCTACAATTGCACGGGGCGAAAGGGGGCGGATTTCTGGCGGATGCCGCGGCCGGTTTCGCCCACGTAGGCGCCGTCCTTGGCCAGCACGCGGCCGCGCGAGATGACGTAACGCGGCGTTCCGCGCACGCTCATCCCCTCGAAGATGCTGTTGTCGGCCTTCATGTGGTGCGTCGACGCGGAGATCGTGCGCGCGGCGTTCGGGTCCCACACGACGATGTCGCCGTCGCTGCCGACCGCGATCGTGCCCTTGCGCGGGAAGAGCCCGAACAGTTTGGCCGGGTTGGTCGAGGTCAGCGCTACGAACTGGTTGAGGCCGACGATGCCGCCGTTGACGATCCGCTCGTAGACGATCGCGACGCGGTCCTCGATCGTCGGCGCGCCGTTGGGGATCTTCGAGAAGTCGTCCTTGCCGAGCTCCTTCTGTTCGCACAAGAACGAGCAGTGATCGGAGCCGATCGACTGCAGCTCGCCGTTCTTGAGCTTGCCGATCAGCACGTTCTGGTTCCACTTATCGCGCAGCGGCGGGGACATCACGTAGTTGGCGCCGGCGAAATCGGGCCGGTCGTAGTCGCTCGTGTCGCACACGAGATACTGCGGACAGGTCTCACCGTAGATCGGCAGGCCGCGTTTGCGGCCGTCGCTGATCGCATCGGCCGCCCCGCCGCTCGAGACGTGCACCACGTAGAGCGGCGAGCCCGAGACCTCGGCCAGGTAGATGGCGCGCGCGGTCGCTTCCATCTCGAGTTGGACCGGGCGCGTGAGGGCGTGATATTTGGGCGCGGTTTGGCCGGCTTCGAGCGCCTCCTTCACCGTGACCTCGATGACGTCGCCGTTCTCGGCGTGCACCTGCACGAGGCCGCCGAACTTCGCGCAGGCCTGCATCGTGCGGAAGATCGTCTCGTCGTCGACCTGCAAGATGTGCTTGTAGGCCATGAAGCACTTGAACGAGTTCACGCCCTCTTGCTCGATCATGATCGGGATCTCTTCGAGCGTCTCTTGCCGGCCGTCGGCGATGGTCAGGTGGAAGGCGTAGTCGATCGAGGCTTTGCCGGCCGCCTTCTTCTCCCACGTCTTGAGCGCGTTGGCCAGCGAGTCGCCTTTGGTGTGCAGCGCGAAATCGACGATGGTGGTCGTTCCGCCCAGCGCCGCCGCGGCCGTGCCGCTGGCGAAGTCGTCGGCCGTGACGGTTCCGCCGAAGGGCATGTCGAGGTGCGTGTGCGGGTCGATGAAGCCCGGGAAGACGTAGCATCCCGTCGCGTCGACGACCTCGCCGCCGGAGCCCGGAATCGACTTGGCGATGGCGGCGATCGTGCCGTTTTCGATCACGATGTCGGCGACGAACTGGTCGGTCGCCGTAACGATCGTGCCGCCCCTTACGATGGTACCGATAGCCGTTCTCTCCACGTGTGCACGGTCTCACCGCCGTCGACGCGCACCATCGTGATGCACTCGTCCACCGGGCAAACCATGCTGCACAGATTGCAGCCGACGCAATGCTCTTCGTCGACCTTGAGGGTTGTGGCGCCACGTTCGTCGACCAGCCGGTCGATGCATTGGTGGGCCGCGTCTTCGCAGGCGATCCAGCAGCGGTTGCAGTTGATGCACGTTGCCGGGTCGATGTTGGCGACGATCTTGTAGTCGAGGTTGAGGTCGTTCCAGTCGACGAAACGCGGCACCGTCTTGCCCACGATCTCGCTCACCGAGGCGACGCCCCGGTCGTCGAGGTAGTTGTTCAGCCCCTCGATCATGTCGCCGACGATGCGAAACCCGTCGCGCATCACCGCGGTGCAGACCTGAACGTTGGTCGAGCCCATCAGCATGAACTCGACCGCGTCGCGCCAATCCGCGATGCCGCCGATCCCCGAGATCGGGATCGTGACCTCGGGATCGCGCGCGCAGTCGCCGACCATGTTCAGCGCGATCGGCTTGATCGCCGGACCGCAGAAGCCGCCGTGCGAGGACTTGCCGTCGACGTGCGGGATCGGGTTCCAGGTATCGAGGTCGACGCCCATGAGGCTATTGATCGTGTTGATCAGCGAGATCGCATCGGCGCCGCCGCGCGCCGCCGCCCGTGCCGTATAGCGAACGTCGGTGATGTTCGGCGTCAGCTTCACGATCACCGGAACCTTGGCGGCTTCCTTCGTCCAGCGGGTGATCTGCTCGACGAGTTCGGGATCCTGACCGACCGCCGAACCCATGCCGCGTTCCGACATCCCGTGCGGGCAGCCGAAGTTCAGCTCGAAGCCGTCGACCGGAACGGTCTGCACGGCGTTGACCAGATCGTGCCACGCCTTTTGCGAACAGTCGGTCATCAGCGAAGCCACGATCGCGCGGTCGGGATACGCCGCCTTGCACTCGGCGATCTCGCGCAAGTTGTCCTCGAGCGGGCGGTCGGTGATCAGCTCGATGTTGTTCATGCCGATCATCTTGTACGCGCCGAGGTTCAGGCCGGCGAAGCGCGAGGTGACGTTGACGATCGGGTCGCCGAGCGTTTTCCACACCACGCCGCCCCAACCGGCTTTGAACGCGCGCATCACCTGATAGCCCGAATTCGTCGGCGGCGCCGAGGCCAGCCAAAACGGATTGGGGCTGCGAATACCCGCTAGGTTACTCGATAGATCGGCCATCAGCGTCCGCCTTTCTGCAGGAACGCATCGATACTGCGCGCCGCCGTCTTCCCGCGTTCGGCGGCTTCGACGACCATTGCGTCGCTCGCTCCGGACGCGGAACATGCAATCGCCGGCCGCGAACACGCCCGGCTTGTTCGTGCGCATTTCCGTATCGACCTCGGCGATGCCGCGTTCGTGCGAGACACCGAACGCGTTGAGCAACGCCTCGAACTTCGACTGGCCGATCGCCGGGATCACGTTGTCGACGGGGATCGTGTATTCGGTGCCCGGTATCGGCCGGGCCGTGCCCCGCGGATCGGTGCGGATCAGCTCGAGCCCGGTCACGCGGCCGTCGGTGGTGATGATGCGGTGCGGCAAGACGTGATAGCGGAATTCTACCGCTTCGGTCTTGGCGAACTCGACTTCGAAGTCATAGGCCGTCATGCGCTCGGGGCCGCGCCGGTAGAACATCGTCACCGAGCTCGCGCCCAACCGCTTGGAGCAGGTCGCCGCGTCGATCGCGGTGTTGCCTCCGCCGATCACGGCGACCGTATCGCCGAGACCGGGGACGACGCCGTCGCGCTTGGCGACGCGGATGAAGTCGAGCGCGTCCCACACGCCCTCGGCATCCTCGCCCGGGATGCTCATCTTGGGGACCGGGCCCATGCCGCACGCGATCACGACCGCGTCGTAATCGGACAAAATCGTCTGCGCGGAAATATCGGTCCCGACGCTGACGCCGGTGCGGATCTCGACGCCGAGGCGGCGCACTTGCTCGGCCTCCCACACGGCCACGTCGGTCGGCAGCCGGAACGGCACGATGCCGTAGGTGTTGAGGCCGCCGGCGAGTTCGTCGCGCTCGAAGATCGTCACCGCGTGACCCAGCACGGCCAGATCGCGCGCCGCCGAGAGTCCGGCCGGGCCGCCGCCGACGATCGCCACGCGCTTGCCCGTCGGGGGACCCGGCTTGAACAGCAGGCGGCCGTCGGCGATTAGCCAGTCGGTCGCGTGCTGCTGCAATTGCCCGATACGGATCGGGCTATTATCGGGCGCGTAGACGCAGGCGCCCTCGCAGAGTTCGTCCGTCGGGCACACGCGAGCGCAGCTGGCGCCCATCGGGTTCGCTTCCATGATCGTGCGCGCGCTGCCGGCCAGATCGCCTTGGGCGATGCGCCGGATGAAGCGCGGGATATCGATCGAGGTCGGGCACGCGACCATACACGGCGCGTCGTAGCAGTTGAGACAGCGGTTCGCTTCGACTTTGACGTCGAGCGGCGTCATCGGTTCGGCCATCGGCGGGCCGAGTCCACGGGGCGAGTCCATTCGGGAAGGAACGAGACGCGGCCGCCGTAATCCTCTTTGTTTGCGACTTTGGCCAAATGGAGAACGCGCGTGATCGCCACCGAAGACCTCAAGGCCCTGCACCGTGACTACGTCCTTACGCCCTGGGTGGCGCAAGGCAATCTCGACGTGCCGGTCATCGTGCGCGGCGAAGGCGTCTACATCTTCGATGCGGACGGCAAACGCTACGCCGATCTCTCATCGGGACTCGTTGCGGCCAACCTCGGGCACGGTTACAAACCGGTGCTCGATGCGATGCACGCGCAAATCGACCGCCTCTGCTTCAGCCCGACGAATTGGTTTCAAGACGGTCGCGCGCAACTCGGTCAGGCGCTGATCGCGATCTCGCCCTGGGCCGGCAAGGAAGGCGGCCGCGTCTTCTACACCACCAGCGGCGCGCAAGCCAACGAAGATGCAGTAAAGTTCGCGCGCATGCTCACCGGACGGCACAAAGTTCTTACGGCTTACCGCTCGTTCCACGGGTCGGCTGCCGGCGCGGCCGCGCTGACCGGTGAGAACCGGCGCTGGAACAACGAACCCGAAGTCATGCCGGGCGTCGTGCGCTTCTGGGCGCCCTTTCCGTATCGCAGCCCCTTCCACACCGACGATCCGAAGGTCGAAGTCGAGCGCGCGCTGCAGCATCTCCGCGACGTGATCGCGGCCGAGAACCCCGACAACATCGCCGCGCTGCTGATCGAACCGGTCGTCGGTTCGAACGGCGTCATCGTTCCGCCCGAGGGCTACTTCGCCGGCCTGCGCGCGATCTGCGATGAGTTCGGCATCCTGCTGATCCTCGATGAGGTGATGACCGGCTTCGGCCGCACCGGCGCGGCCTTCGGCAGCATCCGCTTCAACATCGTGCCCGACATGATCACCTTCGCCAAGGGCGTGACCTCGGCGTACGCGCCGCTAGGCGGCGTGATGATGCGCGAGAAATACGCGCAAGCGTTCGATACGCGGCCGCTCGGCGCGGGCCACACCTACAGCGGCCATCCGCTGTGCATGGCGGCCGGCTTGGCCGCGATCAACGCCTATCAGAGCGGCGGCTACTTCGAACGTGGCCGCGTGATCGAAGGCTGGCTACGCACCAAACTCGGCAAACTGCGCGACAAGCACGAGCTGATCGGCGATGTGCGCGGCGTGGGCGCGTTCTTCGCGCTGGAGTTCGTGTCCGACCGCGCCAAACGCACGCCGCTCATTCCCTGGCAGGGCAAGACGCAAGGCGTGATGCCGACGCTATTCGGCGCCCTGCGCAAGGCCGGTGCCTACGCGTTCGGCCGGTACAACGTCATCCACATCGCGCCGCCGCTCGTGATCGAAGAGGCCGAACTCGACGAAGCCTTGGCGATGCTCGACGGCGCACTGGGCGAACTCCAGAACGCCCACGCCGCAGCGGCGAAGTAACCCCCGAGGCTACTTCACCGTCGGGAAAATGTACTCGGCGCCCGTGGCGGCCTTAGGCCAGCGGGTCGTGGTCGTTTTCAGGCGCGTGTAGAAGCGCACGCCTTCCATGCCGTGGATCGCGTGATCGCCGAAGATCGAGCGCTTCCAGCCGCCGAAGCTGTGGAAGGCCATCGGCACCGGGATCGGGACGTTGATCCCGACCATGCCGGCTTGGACCGCGCGGTCGAACGCGCGCGCCGTGCCGCCGTCGCGCGTGAAGATCGAGGTGCCGTTGCCGAACTCGTGGTCGTTGACCAGTTTCAAGCGCTTCGTCGAATGATTTGACGCGCACGATGCCGAGCACGGGCCCGAAGATCTCCTCGCGATACACGCGCATCCCGATCTTGACGTTGTCGAACAGCGTGCCGCCGACGAAGAAGCCGTCGTTCCCGGCCGCGAAGCCGCGACCGTCGAGCACGGCCGTCGCGCCTTCCTTGATGCCGGTCTCGATGTACGATTTCACTTTGTCGCGGTGCACGCCCGTGACCAGCGGCCCCATCTCGACGCCGTCATCGAGTCCGCTGCCGACCTTGAGCGCGGTGATCTTCGGTCGCAGGCGCTCGATCAGCGCGTCGGCCACTTCGTCGCCGACCGCGACCGCGATCGAAATCGCCATGCAGCGTTCGCCGGCCGAACCGAAGGCCGAGCCCATCAGCGCATCGACCGCCGAATCCAGATCGGCGTCGGGCATCACGACCAGATGGTTCTTCGCCCCGCCCAGCGCCTGAACGCGTTTGCCGGCGGCGGTGCCGGTCTTGTAGACGTACTCGGCGATCGGCGTCGAGCCGACGAAGCTGATCGCGTTGATGCCGGGATGCTCGAGCAGCGCGTCGACCGCGACCTTATCGCCGTTGACGACGTTGAACACGCCCGCCGGCAGACCGGCTTCGGTCAGCAACGCCGCGAGTTCGAGCGCGAGCGAGGGATCTTTTTCGCTCGGCTTCATCACGAACGTGTTGCCGCACGCGATCGCGACCGGGAACATCCACATCGGCACCATGGCCGGAAAATTGAACGGCGAGATGCCCGCGCACACGCCCAGCGGCTGACGCCGCGCGTGGCTGTCGACGCCGGTGCTGACTTGCTCGGTCATCTCGCCCTTGAGCAAGTGCGGGATGCCGCACACGAACTCGACGACCTCGAGGCCGCGCGCCAGTTCGCCTTGCGCGTCGCTGAACGTCTTGCCGTGCTCGGCCGTGATCAGCCGCGCCAAGCGGTCGGCGTCGCGCAAGAGCAGCTCGCGAAAGCGGAACATCACCGTCGCGCGGCGCGACGGCGGCTGATCCGACCAGGCCGGAAACGCGGCCGTCGCGGCGGCCACCGCGGCGTCGACTTCGGCCGCGCCGGCGAACGCGACGCGCCCGCTCTGCTCGCCGGTTGCCGGGTTGAACACCTCGCCCGCGCGCCCGGACGTTCCGGCGACGCGTTTGCCGCCGATGTAGTGGCCGATCTCGGTGACGGCGGCGGGCGGTTGGATGGTCTGCATGGTCGGGCCTCCGGCGAAAAGATCGAATCAGACCATATCGCCGGAAACCCGTTGTTTTCCTAGTTTTCTAGGCCTTGAAGCGCGGGAACAGGCGCTGGGCGTTCTTCTCGAAGATGCCCTTCTTCTGCTCGTCGGTCAGCCAGTCGATGCTCTCGATCGTCGGCTTGATGTCGTCGTAGGCTTTGCCGGTCACCGGGATCTTTGCCCGAGCCGCTGCCCGGACGCTCGGTGCCGAACACGCACCGGTCGGGGCCGACGACGTCGAAGAGCAGGTCCAGCGACTTCTTGTTGTGCATGCAGGTATCGAACCAGAAGCGCTTGAGCGTCTGGTCGAACGTCTCGCCCTTGACCGGGGCTTTGCCGGCCAGGGCCGCGCTCTTGGCTTCGGTTGCGCCGCGGAACTCAAAGCCGGAATCCGACTTGCCCTTGTGCATCTCGCGGTTGGAGCGCCAGCGCCCGACCTGGTAGGGAATCGATCCGCCGCCGTGGCTGATCATCAGGTTCAGTTCCGGATAGCGGTCGAACACGTCCGAGCGCGCGATCGACGTGATCGCCAGGCTCTCTTCGGTGACGAAGTGCTCGTCGTAGGTCTCGCGCCCGCAGCAGCCGCCGCTGTGAATGTGCGCCGGGATCTTCATCTCGATGAGCTTCTCGTAGAGCGGGAACCAGTACGGATCGGCGAGCGTCGGCGTCTGGTCGAACCCTTCACCGGGATCGGGGTTGAGCAAGATGCCGACGAAGCCCAGCTCGTTGATCACGTAGTCGATCTCGTCGAACGACGACCTCGATCGGCATGCCCGAGCATTGCGGCAATCCGGCGACGCCGCGGAAGCGCGTCGGGTGAAACTTGATCGTCTTCGCGATCTGCTCGTTGTTCGAACGCGCCCACAGTTGCGCGTCGGTCAAGCGACCGCGATGGATCATCATGAACGGTCGCGGCGAGAGGAACTGAATGTCCGTCCCGACTTCGTCCATCAGTTTGACGTTGCTGTCGGCCGATTTCTGGAGGTCGGCGTCGGGAATCATCGCCAGGGCCGCACCATGCTGGCCGCCGGAAACGATCAGGGTGCTCCGGTAACCGTAGAGTGAAGGCGGAGCCACCAAATGCGCATGCGCGTCGATAATCATGCCCTTCGCCTTCGCTGCCCCGGCAGGCGTTCATGCCGGCCGTCCGCACGAACCGATGCGGTTCGGTAATCGGACCCATGTCCGGCGGTAAACCGGGGCCGCGCGCCGCCGGAGCGTACATGATCCGCAGCGTCGAAGACGAGGAGCACGGGCATGAGCGTACTCATCACCGGTGGGACCGGGTTCATCGGACTGCACACCGCACGCGTGTTTCTCGAGCACGGGTTCGAGGTGGTCTCGACGCAGTTTCGCGTGCGGCGGGAACTGGCCGAGGTCGAGCAGCACCGCGGCCGGTTTCACCGCGAAGTCGTCGACGTGACCAGCGGCTATGCCCTCGACGAGCTGTTCGAAAAACGGCGCATCGAGCACGTGCTGCACCTGGCGACACCAGGCGTCGGCGCACTTCCGCCGGCCGAAGACTTTCGCTCCAACATGATGGGCTTGATCGCGATCCTCGATGCGGCGCGCCGGCATGACGTGCGGCGCGTCGTCGTCGCAAGCTCGATCACGGCCTATCACGGGCTCGACGGTCCGTTCCTCGAGACGATGCCGCTGCCGATGGAATCGAACGGCCCGACCGGCGCGTTCAAAAAAGCCTCCGAGGTCACCGGGCTGCACTTCGCCGACCGGACCGGATGCGATATCGTCTTCGCGCGCATCGCGTTCGTCTACGGACCGCTCTACCATTCGTTCACCAACGCGCCCAGCCGTATCGCGCATGCCGCCGTGCGCGGCGTTCCCGACACCGCGAAAACCAAGCCCCTGGCCGGCGATCACTACGACTACCTCTACGTGACCGACTGCGCGAACGCGCTGTTCCAATTGCAGACCGCCACTGCGTTGACCGAACGCATCTACAACATCGGCGCCGGCCGGAGCACGCCCTTACCGGCGGTGCTGGAAGCGGCGCGGGCCGTCATTCCCGGCGCCGAGTTCACCTTCGCCGAGGGACAAGATCCGTTCCACAAACCGGCATCCTACCTCGACATCGAACGCTTCGCCCGCGACACGGGCTTCCGGCCCCGACACGATATCACCAGCGGCATGGCGGCGTATATCGCCTGGCTGCGCGATCACGAGGTCTGAGGACGTGAGCAAAGCGCCGCCGCGCCGGATCGGCACGATCGAGGTCGGCTTTCGGCTCGTGCGGGTGCTCGAAGCCGCCGACGGTCCGCTCTCGCTCAAAGAACTCTCGGAGCGGGCGGGCATGCCGCCGAGCAAGGCCCACGCCTACGTCGCCAGCTTCGTCCACGAAGGCCTGCTCGAGCAGGATGCGATCAGCGGGCACTATGGTCTGGGGCCGTTCGCGATCTCGATCGGCGTCGCGGCGCTGCGGCAATCGGATGTGGTCGCCGTCGTGCGGCGCGAAGCCGCCGCGTTGAGCGATGCCACCACGTGCACGGTATTTCTGAGCACCTGGGGCAACCGCGGACCGGCGATCGTCTACACCTACGACGGCAAGCGGCGCTCGCGCACGTCGTTCCGCGTGGGCTACGTTTTGCCGCTTTGGCGCTCGGCCACCGGCCGGGTGTTCGTCGCGTTTCTGCCGCGGCAGGACACGGACTCGCTGTTAGCGTCGGAAGAAGGTTCGCAGTTGGACCGCGCAGCCATCGACGAAGAGATCGCGCGCATCCGCTCGGCCGGCTTCGCGCTGACCGGCGAAACGGACGAGTTCACCGGGATCGCTGCGCCGGTGCTCGATCACGACGGCGACATCGTGGCCGCGCTGACCCTCGGGCGTCCCTATGAAAACAACACGCGCAGCCACCGGCTCGAACTGGGTGCGACACTGCGCGCGGCGGCGGCCGCGATCTCAAAACAAATCGGTCACGACGCACACGCGCGCAAGCCCGCCGTGCGCAGAGGAGCGGCGCGACACGGTAGGAATAAACTTCCAGATCATTTTGCAAATTAAATTTATTTTATGCAAATTTAGCCGGAGACTCGGCCGTGCCGTCTAGTACCCCGGGGCCCCTCGCGGGCTGCCGCGTCATCGAAGCGGCGCGCTTCGTGACCGGGCCCTATGCAGCGCAGATGCTGGCCGACCTCGGCGCCGACGTCGTCAAGATCGAAGACCCCGAAGGCGGCGACCCCTTTCGCGGTTGGGGCCGCGGCGATACCTACGGCCCGGTGTTCGTCGCGTTCAACCGCAGCAAACGCAGCCTCACGCTCGACCTGCGGCACGCGGACAGCCGCGAGGTCGTGGCCCGCTTGGTGCGCGACGCCGACGTCTTCATCGAGAACTTTCGCCCGGGAGTTGCCGACCGGCTGGGCATCGGGTACGACGCGCTCAGCCGCGCGAACCCGCGGCTGGTCTACTGCTCCATCACCGGTCTCGGCGCCGATGGTCCCTACGCGCAGCGGCCGACCTTCGACATCGTCGGACAGGGCTTGAGCGGTCTGCTCAGCCAGCTGGTCGATCTCGACGACCCGCTACCGATGGGTCCGACTTTCTCCGACACGCTGACCGGGGTGTACGCCGCGTACGGCACGCTGGCCGCGCTGCACGCTCGCGAGCGAACCGGACGGGGACAGCACGTCGAAACGAACCTGCTGCAATCGACGATCGCGTTCATGAACGAACCGTTTGCGACGCTGTTCGGCGGCGGGCGCGCTCCGCTGGCCCGCGACCGGCCGCGGGCTTCGCAAGTCTATGCGTTCACGTGCGAAGACGGCTTGCCGATCGCGATTCATCTCTCGTCGCCGACGAAGTTTTGGCAAGCCTTCGTCCGCGCCGCCGGCCGGGCGGACATGATCGACGATCCGCGCTTCGACACGCATCGCAACCGTCAGAAACATTGGACGGTGATCCAAGCCGAGCTCGCGCCCGTCTTCCGCACGAAGACGCGGCCGGCGTGGTGGGAGATTCTCGTCGCGGCCGACGTCCCCGTGGCGCCGATCTATCAGCTCGACGAGGCGCTGGACGATCCGCAAGTGCGCCACCTGGAGATGATCAAGACCGCGACCCATGCGCAGCACGGACCGGTCAAGGTCGTTGGTTTTCCGGTGAGCCTCAGCGACACCGCGCTCGGCCCGGTTTCCGCACCGCCGGGCCTGGGCGAGCACACCGATCAGATTCTTGCCCAAGCGGGGTTCGATGCCGCTGAAATCAGCGCTCTGCGCACCGCCGGCATGTTGTAAGGAAGGTTTTCCATGACTGATGACTGGGTCAACATTCGCACCTGGCCCGAACTCTATCTCGAACAATTGGAAGGCTGCGGCGTCGCGCGCATCGTGCTCAACCGGCCGGAGAAACGCAACTCGCTGACCGGCGAACTGCTGCTGGCGTTCTTGGAAGCGCTCGAGATCGTTCGAGCCGACCGCGAGCTGAAGGTCGTCATCACGAAGGGCGCCGGCGCGGTCTACAGCTCCGGCATGTACCTGCCGTACCTGCGCGAGATCGCGAAGGGTCCGCTGCCCGACTGGGACACCTCGTTTCCCAACATTCGTCTCACCGAGGCGCTGCGCGTGTTTCCGCGGGTCACGATCGCGCAAGTGCACGGCTACTGCCTGGGCGCATCGCTCGCGCTGATGAACGCGCACGATCTCGTCATCGCGGCCGACGACGTGCAGATCGGCATGCCCGAAGTGATGCGCGGCAGCTTTGGACAGATCGCGACCGCGACGCTGTTTCACGCCAACATCCCGATGAAGAAAGCGGCCTTCATCCAATTGGTCGGGCGCAACGTGACCGGCGCGGAAGCCGACCGGCTGGGCCTCGTATCGATGGCCGTTCCGGCGGCCGACCTGGAAGCGACGACGGTCACGCTGGCGCGCGAGCTCGGCACCCGACACCTCGCCACGCTCGAGCATGCGAAAATCGCCGTCCAGATGGGCCGCGATCTCACGCTCTCGCAAGCGATCAAGCTCGACCAGCTGGTGGGTTCGCGGCAAGCGCGCGCCGTCGATGCGACCGCCGACGTCGAGTCGTATCTGCAGTCACAAAAGGGCGGCCCGAACCTGGCCTACAAGCGGCCGGATGCCTGAGCGGGAGATGCAGCCGATGCACGATCGCGCCGTTACGCGCAAAACGGTCATCACGTCCGGTCTCGCCGCCTTGGCGGCGGCCGGCGCCGGGCTACGGGCCCGCGCGCGCAGCGGCGCCCGAAAGCCTGCGCGTCGCGAAGTCGCTGCAAGGCGTCCTCGCCTACACGCCGGTCGACATCGGTTTGGCGCACGGCTATTTTCGCAATGCCGGCATCGCGATCGACGAGCTCACCTTCAACGGCTCCTCGAAGATGCACCAAGCGATGGTCGGCGGAGCGATCGATATCGCGCTGGGCTCGGGTTCGACGATGGTCGATATCCTCAAGGGTGAACCGTCGTTGTGCGTCGCGCAGACGCTCGGTCCGCCCTCGGAATTGGGCATCCTCGTCACCTATGATTCGCCGATCCGTTCGGTCGAGGACCTCAAGGGCAAGACGATCGGCGTGGCCACGGTCGGCTCGCCGACCGAATGGATGGCGTTTGAACTCTCGCGCGTCAAAGGCTGGGGGCCGCACGGCGTGCGAACCGTCGAAACCGGCGGTGGTCCGAGCGGCGTCGCGGCGCTGCGCACGCATGCGGTCGACGCGATCGTCGGCAACATCTCGTACGCCTACAATCTCGAACCGCAAAAGGTCATTCGGGTACTCGTTCCGTGCTCGCAGTACGCCAAGAACTTCGTGATGCACGCGATCTTCGCATCGACCAACATCGTTCAAACGCGCCCGGCCGCGCTGCGCGCGTTTCTCAAAGCTTGGTTCGAGACGATCGCGTTCATGCGCGCGAACAAGAAAGCGACGGTCGATATCGCCGCGGGCGTGGATAACATCAGCCTCGACGCGCAGTCGCGTGAATACGATCTGGTGGCCCCCGACCTCTCGACCGACGGGCGGTTCATCCCGCAAGATGTGGCGGCGGTCGCGCGGTCGTACGTCGACCTGCAAATCCTCGACCACGAACCGGATATGTCCAAGCTCTACACGGAACAATTTTTGCCGGTGATCTCGGGCCGGCGCCCAGGCGCGTAGCGCTTCGCCGTGAAGAGCACTACCTTGTGGCAGCGCGGCGTGCAGCTCGCCTTCATCGTGATCGTGGGGCTGGCATGGAACCTCGCCGTGAGCTCGGGCCGGGTGAACAAGCTGATCTTGCCGCCGCTCGGCGCGGTCTGGCAGCAGTTCTCACGGCTGGCGGTGAGCGGAGCGTTTTGGCCCGACCTGTCGGTAACGCTCGCGGAACTGCTCGCCGCGTTCGCCTTGGCGGCGATCCTCGGCTGCGGGATCGGGTACGCCATCAGCCGTTCGGCATATACGGTGCGCGTGTTCGATCCGCTGCTGGCCACGATGTACGCGATTCCGGCGATCCTGCTCTACCCGATGTACGTGCTGTTCTTTGGTCTGGGGCCCGGATCGAAGATCGCGATCGGCGCCACGATCGCGTTCTTCCCGATCGTGCTGAGCACGATCGCCGGCCTCGCCAACGTGAACCCCACCTTGCCGGCCGCGGCGCGCTCGATGGGCGCGTCCAACCTGCAACTCTTCGCCGGCGTGCTGCTGCCGGCCGCGTTTCCGATCGTCCTGGCGGGGTTGCGCTTGGGTCTGGTCATCGCGCTGCTGTCGATCCTCGGCGCCGAGACGATCTCATCGCTCGAAGGCGTCGGTCACCAGATCAGCGCGCTCGCCGAGAACTTCGACACCGCCGCGATGTTCGCGTGGGTGTTCGTCGCGATCTTGCTCGCGTTCGCGCTGAACGGCATCGCCACCACGATCGAACGGCGCGCCTGGCGGACGACGGATTGACCGGCCTCGCCGCGCGCGTCGCGCCGCACCCGGGCTTGGCACGCCTGGCGGTAATCGTCGCGCTGCTCGCGCTGTGGGAGATCGGGGCGCGCCTCTTCGGCGACCCGCTCTTCGTCTGCCCGCCCTCGGCGGTCGTGGGCGGCCTGTTCCACATCCTCGCCGATCCGGGCGTCGACCGGGCGCTGCTCACCTGTTTTTGGGAACTGATCGCCGGCTTCGCGATCGCGGTCGGCGCGGGCACCCTCGTCGGACTGCTGCTGGGCCTCAGCCGCTTTTGGTATGCCGCGCTGTTTCCGATCGTGCTGATGCTCTACGCGATCCCGCAGGCGACGGTGCTGCCGCTCTTCATCCTGATGCTGGGCGTCGGCGTGACGGCCAAGGTCGTCTTCGGCATCACGCACAGCGTGTTCGTGGTCGTCATCACGACCGTCGCCGGTGCGCGCAATGTCGATCCCGTCTTGCTGCTCGCGGCACGCTCGATGGGCGCGACGCGGCGCCAAATCCTGACCGGCGTCGTGTTGCCGAGCATCGTGCCGAGCCTGTTCACCGCGATGCGGCTGGCGATGGCCGGCACGCTGCTCGGCGTGCTGCTGGCCGAGCTCTATGTCTCCACGGCCGGCGTCGGCGCCTACACGACGCGCTTTTCGAGCAGCTTTCAGCCGCAGTACTTATTCGCGCTGATCGCGGTGCTGGCGCTGATGGCGGCCGTTCTGAACGGCCTCTGCCGCCGCGGCGAGGCGCGCTTCAACCGCTGGAAAACCTAGGGAAATCCCGGCGGCACGTCGAGGCCGAGGAACACCCGGCCGGCATTCTGCCACGTGCCCTCCGACATCAGCGCGTGCTGCGGCACCACGATCGCATCGTTCATGTAACGCGCCAGCGGGCTCGCCTTGAAGATACCGCTCGTACCGGACATCGTGTACGCGGAGCGCGCGACCTCGGCGCCGACGCGCGCGGCATGGCTCGATGCCAACCGGAGCAGCGCGATGTCCTTGCGCTCGAGATCGTGCCCCGCTTCCAAACGCGCGTACGCCTCTTCCGTCGCGTCGAAGAACAAGGCCCGGGCCGAGCGCAGCGCGGCCTCGCCCTTCGCGATGCCGATCTGCGTGTAAGCGCGCTCGGCGAGCGCGGGCGCACCGGTGATCGATGCATGCTCTGCCGCCATGTTGGTGATCTCGTCGAGCGCCGCGCGCGCGACCCCGAGCCCGACTACGGCCAGCACTTGCGTGGAAAGCGCCAGCGTCGGATAGCGGTACAGCGGCGTTTCGAGCGACGAGGCGCCGCCGCGCACGAACGTCCATTCCAACGGCACGAACACGTCGTCGACGACCATGTCGTGGCTGCCCGTGCCCTGCAATCCGATCACGTCCCAATTCTTCTCGATGCGCACGCGCTCGCTGGGCAACACCGCGACGCGCGGAAGACTGCCGCCCCGGCCGTCATCGGCGGAGATACCGACGCCGATGAGCATCGCACCGGTCGACCCGCTGCCCCAGCCCCAGCGTCCCGAGACGCGCACGCCGCCCTCAACGGCAACGGCGTGCTGCGGCGGATAGATGCCGCCGGCGAAGATCACGTCGGGCGTCTGCGCATAGATCGTCTCGAGCGTTGCGACCGGTAGCGCCGATAAGTACACGGCACCGAAACCGAAGCTCGCCACCCAGCCGGCCGATCCGTCGGCGATCGAAATGCGTTCGATGAGCCGCAGAAACTCGGCCGGCGACCACTCGTCGCCGCCGAAACGCCGCGCGACGAGGGCCCGGAAGATGCCCGCGGCCTTCATCAGCTCGACGATATCGGGGCTGATCGACTGACGGCCGGCGAACTCCGCGTGCCGCTCGCGCACCTCATGCAGCAAACGCGCGAGCGGCTCCTCCGTCATGGTCAGCGCGGATCCGGCTGCGGTTTCGCGGCCAGCGGCAGCAACTCCATGTGCCGCAGCAAACCGACGATCCGCCGCAGAATCGCCTCACGCCGCTGGGCTCCGCCGCCGCTCCAATCGTAAAAGCCGGTGCCGCTTTTTTCGCCCAGATTTCCGGCTGCGATCAGCTCGTCGATGATGGGCGGTGCGGCATAGCGCTCGTCGTCGAGTGCGTGGCGCATGTGGCGCGCCGCATAATACAAGATGTCCACGCCGCCGAGGTCGAGGAATTCGAGCATCCCCATCATCGCGAAGCGAAAGCCGAACCCGAACCGGATCGCCTTGTCGACGTCTTCGGCGCTGGCCACGCCTTCGGCCACGATGCGCGCGGCTTCGCCGACCGCCACCACCTGCAAGCGCGGCACGATGAAGCCCGGTGAATCCTTGCAGACGATCGGCATCTTGCCCGCGGCTTCGAGGAACGCTTTCATCGTCTGCGTTACCGCCGCATCCGTCAGGCTTCCGGGGCTCATTTCGACGATCGGCACCAAGTAGGCGGGGTTGAGCCAATGCGTGATCAGGAACCGGCCCGGATGCGCGACGAAGCCCGCCAGCTCGTCGGCCGAAAACGTCGATGACGTGGAGGCGATGATCGCATCGGGCGCGCACAGCGCGCCGAGCCGCGTGAAGACCGCTTCTTTCGCGGCGAGCGTTTCGGTAGCGCCTTCGAAGACGAAGGTCGCTGCCGCGAATTCCGCATCGGCATGCGGGCCGTTGGCAAAAACACCGATGCGCTCGGCCGCCGCGACACGTTCCGCATCGGTGAGCACCTCCAGCTCGACGAGAAAGCGCAAGCTGTTCGCAAGCTCGACGCGCGCCTCGGCGAGGAGACGTTCGGCGTCGGCGGCCGGGCGGTCTTTGAGGTCGACCATGCTGACGCGTTCGCCGGCGATCGCCATGGCGAGTGCGATCCCGCGCCCCATCCGGCCGGCGCCGGCGATCGCGATCAAGCGAACCCGTTTTCGAGCAGCGCGGAAAGCTCGGCACGGCTGAGCGTATCGATTCCGAGGGCTTGGAGCGTTCGGCCGCCGCGCGCCGCCAAGTCTTCGCCTAGCATCGCCGATGCCAGGGCCAGCAAGCCGTCGGCGACGGGCGTTGCGACACCGGCGTAGCGGCCCACCGAAATCAGAAAGGCCAGGCCGATCGCGATGTCTTCGTGGACGTAGCGATGTGAATACAGATCGATCGGCTCGCGCCAATCACCGCTGCCGATCAGGCGATCTTTGGCCGCACGCCCGTACATGTGTTCCTCACCGTCGCTGCGGTAGTAATCGGCCAACGGAAAGTGTGGTTGCCCGTAGCCGAGTTCTTCGCGGATCGCTACGCGCTCGGCGTCGAGCGCATCGGTCGCGCGGCGCACGACGGGCTGCGTACCCTCGTTGTGGATGTCGAACGTACTCGAAAGCTCGAGCGAAGCCGCGTTCATCACCATCAGCGGCGAATGGATGATGGGGCCGGCGTTGAGCAGCGCACCGTCCAGCGCATCATCGACGATTTCGGTGCGGGCGTAGACCTCGCGCAAAATCGGCGCCGCCATCTCGGTGAGCCGGGCCGGAAAGACACCGGTCGGCAGCCGCACCGTCCGCTCGGTAATCCGCACGGCGGTCTCGGACGTTTTTCGCGCGAGGTACGGCAGCGTGCCGGTTTCCGCAAACGCTACACCGGGCTTGCCTTGCGCCGCACGCGCGAGCAGGTAGGTTCCGAACGCGCCGGGCGGCAGCAGCACCACCTGACCGTCGCGCAGATGCGGCCCCAGCGTCGCGGCGAGCTCTTCCTGACCGAAGGCCGGAATCGGCGCCACGATCAGTGCTGCACCGGCGACGGCATGAGCCAGATCGTCGGTGACCGCGGCTAAAATCGCCGCGTGCTCACCGGCCGCGTCGGTGACGTCGATCTGCAGGTTCTCGCGCAGCGGCGCGAGCGAATCACCGTTTCGGCGCCAGAGCGTGACATCGTGTCCCGCCAGGGCAAAGTCTCCCGCGGCGGCGTACGAACCATGGCCGCCGCCGATTATCGTAATCTGCACGCTGCTCCCGCGTTATTTGGTCACCGTCACCGATTGGACGTAGTCCGTGACCTTCAGCGCCTTCTTCAAGCCGCCCTCGGCATGGAAGAAATTCCAATTTTTCTGCAGCGCCGTGACGTTCACCGCGCCGTTGACGGGGCGGTAGTAGTCATCCTTCGTGAGCAGAAACCGGTCGAGAATCGCGACCGGAATATGCGTGATCGAATTGCTCACGGTGATCACGGCGGACCGATTGGCCGGATCGATGACGTAGTTCGCAACCGTGACCCAGTCTTCCATGAACTTGCGCACGGCGACCGGGTTCTTCTTGATGAAATCGGCGCTGAACCCTTGCATCACTTCCAAGAACGGATCCTGAACGTCGGTGATCTTGAAGAGCGACATGTAGAGACCCGATGCCATCGCTAGGCCGTAGAACGGCTGGGGTAAGACGATCATGTCGACCTTGCCGGCCTTGATCGCTTCCAGTTCTTGGGCAAAGGGGACTTCGATCTTCTGATAATCAACGCCGGGAAGCAGCTTCGCCTTATCACGGATGTAGTAATCTTGGAAGTAGTCGGTCGATCCGCCGATCGCGGACGTAGCCACGATCTTCCCCTTCAAGTCGGCGACCGTCTTGATCCCTGAGTCTTTTTTGACGATCCACTGGGTCGAGAAGTTGGGCGAGCGCTCTTCCAAAAACTCACCGGTCACGACGATGTCCGCGCCTTGCTCGATGCCGTTGGGCATCGAGAGGCTGCCGATGGTGGCGCCGTCGAGCGTTCCCGCCGCGATGCCTTGCACGCCCAGCGCCGTACCGGCAAACTGATTCCACACGACGGTGTAGTACCGGCCGAGGTTGGGCGCCTTCGAGGGATCCGTCATCATGACGTACTTGATCTCCTCACCCGGAATGCCCCAGCCCATCCGGATCGGGACGGGTTTCGCCGGCACCGGCGCGTCGGCGGCGAAGGCGAGATCGTTCAGCGTGAGGACCGACATCGTGCCGGCAGCGGCGGCGCCGCGGAGGAGTGTTGAGCGTCGCATCGCCGTTACTTCGACTGCGGCGTGAAATTGCGGCTAGCCAATTGTCCAGGCCTTGCGCGCCGGGCGCACGTACCGGCGGCGCGGCTCTAGGAGAGAGAGGGATTCGAACCCTCGACACCCTTGCGAGTGTGCCACCTTTCCAAGGTGGTGCATTCGACCACTCTGCCATCTCTCCGCGGCCGACTCGCCCCGTTCTTCCCGAGCCGAAGCCTCACCTCGACACGCCTGGGCCCACGAGGGCAGGAATCGTATCCCAGCAACCGACCGCGATCCCCATGATCGCCCGGTAGAACGGTTCGTAGTAAAGAAACGACGGCACCGCAGTCCCGAGCGCGCCCAGCATCACGATCGTTTGGCGCAACTCGTCCTCACCGTTTGCCATCAGCTCCGCCGAAGTCAGTTCGGCCAGCGCCGATCCGTTGCCGCGCCGCATCTCGTCGACGATGCGGCGGTCGAAGTCCGCGCACACGGCGCCGATCGTGAGTGGGCCCGAGTACTGCGGCCACGGAAAGTCGGCCGGAAAATGCGAAAGCCCGCCCGACGCGAGCAGCAGCACGCGGCCGGCATCCGGCGTGCGTTCGATCGCCGCGCGCAACATGCGCCCGAACGCATAGCAGCGCGCCGGCGAGGGCGCCGGCGGATGGATCGCGTTCACGAATACGGGCAGCACGGTTTGCCGCGCACCGGGATCGTAGAACTGCAGCGGCTCGCGATGCGCGTGCGACTCGAGCGCATCGCCCGCGAAGCGCTCGATCATGGCCGGATCGAAGCCGCTCTCGAGCGCGATCTCGACGATCGAGCGGCCGAGCTTCGGCGCCGCGCGGTAGGTCGTTGCCGCCGCCGCCGCGGCGCCGTCGCCCGCGGTGCGGCTCACGATCGTGAAATCCGCGCCGGTATAGACCGCGAACTGCGGCAACGATTGCGGGGTGAAGTTTTCGTCCTGGTCGTTCCCGATGATGACCAGCGTGTCGGCTTGCAGTTCAGCCAGGCGCCGGCGCACTTCGTCGAAGCCGGCCCGGATCGTCGCGAACCGCCGCGCGTTGTCGGCATCGGTCTCACCGGCGACCTCCGGCCGCTCGGGCGGAACGCTGCCGTAGCGCGCCGCGTAATTGCGCCGCGAGCGCCCTTCGCGGCGCGCGTCCCACGTCGCCGGATCGACGAACGCGTAGGCGTGCGACGTCAGCATCGCGCCGACGATCGTTCCCATCAGCCGGCGGCGTCCGTCGGTAAAGAAGACATGATCGTTACCCTTCGCTTCCGGCGCACGATTCCGCTCGCAGCGACGTTTGTCGTATAGAATGATCTCTCGTGTATCGGCGGCCGTCTTGGCGGCGCTCGTTTTCTGCGCGTCCAGCCGTTCGCCCGCCCTCGATGCGGCGCCCCGAACCGGCCTGCTCGTGGTCGGTGGAACGCCCGCGGGGGTCGCGGCCGCGGTCTCGGCGGCGCGCGGGGGCGAGGACGTCACGCTGGTGGCGCAGCGGCCGGTGCTGGGCGGCGTGTTGACCGACGCCACGATGGATCAGTGGGATCTCAACCTCGCACCCGGCGGCACGCCGGTCGAGGGCGGCATCTTCAACGAGATCTACGACGCGCTCGGCGATGCGTTCACGCCGGCCGACGCGGCGCGCGTTTTCGGCGCGCTGGCGGCCGGCGAGCCCCGCATCCACACGATCTTCAACGCGCGGCCGGTGGCCGTTGCGGTGAGCGACCTCGCGAGCGGTACGCAGATCGACGCCGTCACCTTCGCGCGCCCCGGCGAAGCCGACCTGACGATCGCCGCCGGCGCGGTGATCGATGCGACCGACGACGCCGACGTCGCGGCCCTGGCCGGCGCCCGCTACGACGTCGGCCGCCAAGACACGGGCCTCGACGAGCGCATGCAGCCGGTGACCCTGATGTTCACCCTCGACGACGTCGATTGGTCCGATGTGGCTCGCGGCTACAGCATCCCGGCCGACGGCCCCGGCGGCACCGCAGGCCGGCGCGCCTGGGGCTACGGCAAGCTGATGGCGGACTATCGCCCCTCCTCACCCGACGTGCTGGTGCGCGACCTCAACCTCGGCCACGAGAACGACGGCAGCGTCAGCGTCAACGCGATCGACGTGCTCGGCATCGACGGCCGTTTCGCCGCCGACTTGGCCCGCGCGCGCGCCGTCACCGAGAGCGACGCCCCGCATCTGCTGGCCTATCTGCGGCCGCGCCTGCGCGGCTTGCGCGACGCGCGCATCGGCGCCTACGCTCCGGCCGTCTACGTGCGCGAGACGCGCCACGTGCTGGGCTTGGAGTGGCTCACCGCCGGCGACGTGTGGGACGGCGTCATGCCGGCCGACCGCATTGGCCTCGGCTCCTATCCGCTCGATCTGCATCCCGTGACCGCGGCCGACCGGCTCGCCTACGCGCCGGTGCGCCACGTCTACGGCGTCCCGTTCGGCGCGCTCGTCCCGCGCGGCTTCACCAACGTGCTGCTCGCCGGCCCGTCGATCTCGGCCTCGCACGAGGCCTCGGGCAGCGTGCGCGTGATCCCGACGACCATCGAGGAGGGCCAAGCCGACGGTGTCGCCGCAGAAATTGCCCGCCGCCGGGGCCTCACGTTCCCGGCCCTAGCCGCCTCGCAGGCCGGCATCGCCGCCTTGCAAGACGATCTGCGCCGCGCCGGCGCGGTGCTCGACCACCGCCCCTAGGCTAAGTGCCGGCTGCTGAAGCTCCAGACGTAGCCTTCGCTGTCGCTCGCGGTGTAGTTGCGGCCGCCGGTCGCGGCCGACACCGGCTCCTCGAGGATCGCTGCGCCGGCGGCCCGCGCCCGGGCGAAGTGCGCGTCCACGTCGGCGTCGCGTTCTAAGATGACGAGGATCCCGCCGAGCGCGCCGCCCAGGGCCTGCGGCGTCTTGATCGGTCCGGAATCGGTCGACGTCGACCCCACCATGACGAAGTTCGCGCCGAGCTTGAGCTGGGAATTGCTGCCGCCCGTGCCCGCGCCCGGCATCACGGCGTATTTCCGGAAGCCGAAGGCACGGCAGAGGAAGTCGATCGCGCGCGGCGCGTTGTCGTACTTCAGGCTTGGGAAGATCGCTCGAGCGGTGACGCGTTTGGTACTTGGTACGGTCGTGGTGCTCATGTTCACGTCTTACCCGGTGACAGCCCGCTAAGCATCACAGTCCCGGCCCTCCGTTGCTCCCCCGCCGAGGGAAACGTCGACCGCCTACTTAGTCTGCAGAGCGTATCGAGCTAGTCGTTGAGTCCCAGCTGGAACGTCGGCGTGACCTTCGTCTTCTCGCCGCGCCGGACGATCGACGTGCCGATGGCCAGGAACTCGATCACGTGCGGTTCCCAGACGTGGTTCTTCTCGACGATGTTCATGCCGACGATACCGGTCGCGCCGTGCGCCTCGGCTTCGGCCTGCATGCGGCTCATCGCCAGCTCGCGCGCGTCGTAGAGCGCCTCGGTATAGTTCTGCAGCTCGATGTTGTTGCCGAGCGTGCGAATCGACTGCATGAAGCCTTGGTGCGCGATATGATAGACGCAGCTGCCGAGCACGAGCTCGGCCGGCACGTAACCCGCTTGGTGCAGCTTGTAGAAGTCTTGCACGCTGAGATCGCAGGTGAACGGCTTATCGTGCACCGTGCGGTACGACGCGCCGGGCGGCGCTTTGACGGCCGTGCCGATGGCGGTGAATTCGAGCGCGTTGGGCGCCCAGATGTAGCCGCCGACCTCGAGCCGCACGCCGACGATGCCGTCGGCGCCGAGCACGGCCGCTTCTTCTTCCATGCGGCTCATGGCGAGTTCGCGGGCCTGATACATCGCCTGCGAAAGATAGCCCAGTTCTTGGTTCTGGAAGTAGTTGCCGATCTGAAAGCCGACGTGGAAGATCGAGCTCCCGAGCACGAGGCCCAGCGGCTGCATCTGCAATTCGTCGAGCAGAACGAACTCGCTGACCGAGAGATCGCTCGTGAACAGCGGCGCGCCGCCCTCGCCGCTCATCCGCCGCAGCCGCGCGATCGCATCTTGCGGCACGCCCCCGGCCGTCGTCGCCACGTTTTGCGGCTGGTTCTGCGAGCCGGGTCCGAAGCCGAAGAAACTCAATTTAGGTCTCCAGGAAACGAGTGAGGGTTTCGCGCGCGCGCCGGTCGCGCTCGATGAACGCGCCCAGATCTTGGTAGAGCCCGCTGAGCCACGCGTCGAGATCGACGGTTTCGGTGCGCAAGGCCACGCCTCGCACCACCTTCGTCACGCTGGCCTCGATACCGCCGCGGTGCGCCGCAAGGGTGTACCGCAACTCCCCTCCGGCAACCGGAACCGTCAGCTGCAGCGATTCGACCGCGCCGAAACCGAGCCGTCCGCGCTGCACGCTGAGCAAGTGCGGGAACAGCGCCCCGAAGCGCTCGGCCGCCACGGCGACGAGCGCCGCCGGCTGCGTCCCGGCATCGCGCTCGATCCCATCGAGAAACGTACGCACCAGCGCCAGCGGCGCCGAGGCGGCGGCCGCCGCCGGCGCGGCTTGCGGCAACGCCGCGGCCGGACCGAAGCGCTCGGTGAGAAACGCGCCGTTGGCGGCGATCCCCTCGGAACCGCGGGCGGCCAGCTCGCGCAAGCGCTGGGCGGTGGCGCGCTCGAGGTGATCGAGCTGCGCGATCAGCAGTTCGTCGGGCGTGCGGCCGGCGGCGTCGCGCTCGCCGCGCAGGCTCGGCGGGATCTCCAGATAGGCGCGCAGCGTGTCGGGCAGATAGCGTTTGCGCGTCTCGCGCAACGAGTACGACGCCTCGTCGACGGCGCTCGCGTGCGCGAGGCTGCGCTCCGCTTCGTCCAGCAGGGCTTCGATGCGGCTCACGCGCTGCGCGGCCTCATCGGGTACGTTCATCATCGGCGCAGCAGCGGAGCCACCTGCCCGTAGGGCAGCGCGTAAATCGTAATCCCGTCGCGTCCGGTCATCGTGCGCGCGCTGAAGAGCGCATCGTCGATAGCTTCTTCGGTGGCATCCGCCACCGCCGTATAGAGCTGATCGATGCGGTCTGTCCTCGCTGACGAGCGGCGGCCCGGAAATCACGCCGTCGCCGTCGGCGACGTGCGTGGTCGAAAAGGCCAAGAACAAGTCGCCGCTCGAGACTTTGCGAGGTCGAGCCGGTGCGGCCGAGGCCGATCGTGGCGCGCTTGGCGAGCTCGCGCAGCTTGGTCGCGTCGAGCGGCGCGTCGGTGGCGATGATGATGATGATGCTGCCGTCGGCAACGTGCCCGTTGGCCGGCAGCGCGCTGCTGCGGCGCTGCGGAAACACCGGCAGCAGCTTGTCGGCGAACGCGCGGCCGACGTGGACGCCGTCGATCGTCAAGTTCGCCCGCGGCGACCGAGCCGGTGTTGTCGTTGACCAGCACGCCGACCGTATAGCCGCCGGCCGCGGCGGGCAAGACGCGCGATGCCGAACCGATGCCGGCCTTGAAGCCGAAGGCCAACATTCCGGTACCCGCACCGACGCTGCCGCGCTCGAAGTCGCCCGGCCGGGCGGCGTCGAGCAGCTTCGCGACGTCGTCGGCCGCGACGTGCCGCCCCTGAATGTCGTTCAGTGCCGCGTCGTCGCATTCCGCGACAACCGGCAGCGGCGTATCGTCACGAATTCCGATATCGGGATGTTTTTTGATCATCCACGTGATGACGCCGTCGTCGGCCCGGCCGATGTCCAGCGTATCGGTCAGGACGATCGGCGAAGACATGAAGCCCGACTCGTCGATCCAGTGCGTCCCGGTCATCTCGCCGTTGCCGTTGAGCATGAACCAGCCCGCGGCTGGTCGCTTCGCCCACGGATCGCTATCGGGAAGGATCGCGGTCGCGCCGGTTCGCACCGGCCCGACCCCCGGTACGAGCGCGCCGCTGCCCTCGATCTTGGTCAGGTTGCCGACCAGCACGCCGGCGACGTCGGTGATCCCGTCGAGCGGCCCGCTCGGAAGCGTACCAATCGCGACCGGCGAGCGCGCCTCCGCCCCGGCCGCCGCCGTCAGCACCGCACAGACCGTCGATACCGCCGCCAAACGCCGAAAGTTCATGGTAGGCACACCCTCCTCGCCGCGCGAAACCTTCCCCTCTTCGCCCCTGGCACCTAACTCGAGGAGCAGACTGATTCTCACCCTACCGAACCCCTCGCAGCAGCTCGCCGACGACCTCAACGCAATCGGACTCGATCGCGTGGCGACGGTCCATCGCAATCTGACGATGGCCGAACTGATGGAACACGCCGTGCGCAACGGCGAGGGCCACCTCGGACCCGACGGCCAGATCGTCGTCGATACCGGCAAACACCGCGGCCGTTCGCCCAAAGACAAAGCGTTCGTGAAAGAACCGGGCAGCGAGACGCACATCAACTGGGGTGAGACGAACAAGCCGATCAGCGCCGAGAAGTTCGACGCGCTGCTCGGACGCGTCGGCGACTTTCTCGCAGGCAAAGATATCTACGCGCTCGACTGCTACATCGGCGCCGATCCGCGCTACCGCTTGCCGGTGCGCGTGCTGACGACCTACGCGTGGCAAAGCCTGTTCGCGCAAGATCTGTTCATTCGTCCGACGGAGCGCGACCGACGACTTCAAGCCCGAGTTCACCGTGCTCGACGCGGCGCTCTTCGAGGCCGATCCGGCCCGCGACGGCACGCGCACGTCCACGTTCTGCCTGGTCAACTTCGCGCGCAAGATGGTTCTGATCGGCGGCACGCGCTACGCGGGCGAGATCAAGAAGTCCGTCTTCACGCTGATGAACTACCTGATGCCGCTGCGCGACGTGATGCCGATGCATTGCTCGGCGAACCTCGGCCCGCAGGGCGACGTCGCGATCTTCTTCGGCCTCTCCGGCACCGGCAAGACGACGCTCTCGTCGGATCCGAACCGGCCGCTGATCGGCGACGACGAACACGGCTGGTCGGCCGACGGCGTGTTCAACTTCGAAGGCGGCTGCTACGCGAAGACGATCCGGCTCTCGCAGAGCGCGGAACCCGAGATCTGGGCGGCCGCGCACCGCTTCGGCACCGTGCTCGAAAACGTCGTCTTCGACCCCGCGACGCGGCGCGCTCGACCTCGACTCCGAAGCGCTCACCGAGAACACGCGCGCCGCGTACCCGATCGAGTTCATCCCCAACATCGTGCCGGGCACGATGGCCGGGCACCCGAACACGATCGTCATGCTGACGGCCGATGCGTTCGGCGTGCTTGCCGCCGATCTCGAAGATGACGCCCGGCGCAAGCGATGTATCACTTCCTCTCCGGCTACACGGCGAAGGTCGCCGGCACCGAGAGCGGCGTCACCGAACCGACCGCGACGTTTTCGACCTGCTTCGGCGCGCCGTTCATGGTGCATCACCCGACGGTGTACGCGAAGCTGCTCGGCGAGCGGATCGCCAAGCACGACGTGCAGTGCTGGCTCGTGAACACCGGCTGGACGGGCGGCGCGCCGCCGGCCGCCAAGCGCATGAAGATCGCCTACACGCGCGCGATGGTCAACGCCGCGATCGAAGGCCGCCTCAACGACGTGCCGACGAAAACCGAACCGTTCTTCGGCCTCGCGATCCCGCAGTCGGTGCCCGGCGTACCGGACGAGGTGCTCGATCCGCGCAACGCCTGGAGCGATCCGGCCGCCTACGACGCGCAAGCGAAAAAACTCGCCGGATTGTTCGCCGAGAATTTCAAGCAATACGAAGCGGCAGCGAGCGCCCGACGTGCGCGCCGCGATGATCATTCCCTAACTCATCGTCGAACGAAGGCCGGTGACCCCATGAAGCGTGCTGCATTCACGTGTCTTTTGGCTGGCGCGGCGGCCGCGCCGCGCCTCGCCGCGGCGCAGGCTGCGCCGACCGTCATTCGCCTGGGCACCTCGCCCGTCGAGAGCTACGCGCTGGCGTTTTATGGCGTCGAGCGCGGCTTTTTCAAAGCCGCCGGCCTCGACGTGCAGATCGCCTCGTTCACCGGCGGCGGCGGGGTAATGTCGGCGGCCGCCGGCGGCGCGCTCGATATGGGCTGCGCCAACGTCGGCGCGCAGGCCAACGCGCACATGCACGGTCTGCCGTTCTCGATGGTCGCGGCCGGCGGCAACTACTCCAGCGCCTCGCCCACGACGGTGCTCGCGGTGGCCAAGACGGCGCCGTTCAAAACCGCCAAAGACCTCAACGGAAAGACGGTCGGCGTGTCGACGCTGCGCGACTTGCAGCAAGCCTCGGTGATGAAGTGGGTCGATGCCAACGGCGGCGATTCATCGACGCTGAAGTTCCTCGAAATTCCGGTTCCCGAAATGGCGCCCGCGCTAACCGCCGCGCGCATCGACGGCGCCTGTCTGCTCGAACCCTCGCTCACCTTTGCCAAGAACGAAACGCGCGTTTTCGGCAAGTGCTACGACGCGATCTCCAAGTCGCTGACGATCACGACGCACTTCGCGAACAACGCGTGGCTGGAAGAGCATCCCGCCGCCGCGCACGCCTTCATCGGCGCGCTGCGCGCGACCGCGCAGTGGGCGAACAAAAATCAAGCCGCGGCGGCGACGATCCTCGAGCGGATCTCGAAGATCCCGGCGGCGACGGTCGGCGAGATGAACCGCGTCGTGTTCGGGGAGAACCTCGACCCCGCAACGATCCAACCCGTGATCGACGCCACGGCGGAATATAAATTTTTGCCGAAGACCTTCAACGTCACGGAGATGTTTTGGTCGCAGGCGCGCGCGTAACCGCGCGCGAGACCACGCGGCCGCTACTTTATTTCGAGGTGCTCGGCGCCGTCCCAGGGGCCGGCGCGCTCGCGCACGACCGAGAGCGTGCAACGGTCGCGGAAGTAGGCCGCCACCGTGTCGTCGGGGCAGATTTCCGCGATCCGCGAGAAGATGCGGCCGGCCGTGAGCAGCATGCCCTTGCGGTATTCGGCCATGCCCGCGGCAAACTGCGACTTCATCTTGTCCTTGTGCTCCACGAGTTCGTGCGCATCGTTGTCGTAGCACTCGAAGATCTCGACGGCCGAGGTCTTGCCCTTGGCGCGAACGGCGCCCAGCGGGCGTAGCCGGAACGGGTGATCGGCGGGCAAGTTCTCGACCACCGATCCGCTGAGCAACAGGTTGACCCCGAACGTCTTGGTCATGCCCTCGATGCGCGAGGCCAGGTTCACGGCATCCGCGATGACGGTCGTCTGCATCTGGTCCTCGGCCCCGATGGTGCCGAGCATCAGCGTCCCGCGGTGCAGGCCGGTGCCGATCTTGATCGGCGCGTAGCCGGCCATCCGCCGGCCGTGATTGTAGCGGGCGATTTGCTGGCCCAGATCGACCGCGGCTTGCACCGCATCGACCGAACCGCCGGGAAAGAGCGCCATCACCCCGTCGCCGAGATACTTGTCGACGAAACCGCCGCGAGCGCGAATGATCGGCGTGACGTTGCGCAGATACGAGGTGAGAAAGCTGAAGTTCTCTTGCGGCGTCAGCCGCTCGGAGAGCTGGGTGAAGTCGCGGATGTCGGAAAAGAAAACGGTCATCTCGCGCTGCATGTGGTCGCCGAGCTTCACGTCGGCCAGCGACTTGCGCTCGAGCATCTCGAGAAACTCACGCGGGATGAAGCGGTGAACGGTCTGCGCGTTCTCCCACTGCGTGTCGACCATGATCGGGGGGACCCCGTTGCGGATCGGCATGACGGCCGTCTCGACCAGCGCGCTCTTGGCCGGCGCGGCGGCGGTGTGCGCCCGCAGGGCGGAGGCAATGCGCTTGCCGGTCAGCAGCGGGTTATTCACGTCGTGCGGGAGCAGCAGATAGTCATCGGCCCCGCGGTGCAGGCACGCTTGCACGCGGCTGGCGGCCTCCGGCGGGGCGACGACCAGCACGGGGACGTGCTCGCCGCCCGCATTTTCGGTCCGCGCCGTCTTCAGCAAGTCCAGCACGTCGCGGCTGTCCTGCATCAGGTCGATCAGCAGCACGTCGGTCGTGTGCGCGAGCAGCGTCGCGATCGCTTCCGCAGGCAGCAAGAAGCGGACCACGGTGGCACCGTCGTCGCGCACGATCGACTCGAACGCCTGGTGCTCGGCCTCCGACCCCCCGACGTACGTGATGCGGACCTGGGACAAACAAAAACCCCCGTCGGCGCGTTGGGCAAGCGAGCGCCTTCTCCCCGCCGGAAATGCCGTCGGCGAGTATTAACGTGATCGGCGACAAGAAAGGGCGGCCGCACGCGCGACCGCCCCAAATGGCTCCCGGCCGATTAAATCTGGACTAGAACAGGTTCCAGAGGTACTGGTTGTAGATTTCGTGGTGGTACTGGACCTCTTCGGGTTTCACGAAGGTGCCCAGGAGGCGCGGGCAGCGGTCGGCGCTCGCTTGCTTGAGGTCGGCATAGCGGCCCTTCACGTCCTCGCCGAACATCGTGGTGACCCAGTCCGACGACTTGAAGTCGGTGAGGGCATCGTAGATGTTATCGGGCAGGTAGCGGTCGGCGCTGCGCAGGTTCGGATCGCCGGCGATCGCGCCGTCGAGCCCCGTTTTGAAGACGGTGTAGAGCACGAGGTAGGGGTTCGCGTCCGGTCCGACCGAGCGGACCTCGACGCGCGCGCTGCGCTCGTTGCCGATCGGGACGCGCACCATCGAGCCGCGGTCGACGGCCGAGGCCTTGATTTGGTTGGGCGCCTCGAAGTGCGGGTCGAGCCGGCGGTACGCGTTGACGCTCGCGTTGTAGATGAGGCAGGTATCGCGTCCGACCGTCAGGATGCGGTCGATGAACTTCCAGCCGAAGTCGCTGAGCTTCTCAGCGCCCTTCGCATCCCACATCAGGTTCTTGCCGCCCTTGCCGTTCACCGAGACGTTGGTGTGCATGCCGCTGCCGTTGACGCCGACGACGGGCTTGGGCAGGAAGCTCGCGCTCATGCCGAGGTTCGTAGCGACTTGGCGGCAGATCAGCTTGTAGAGCTGAATCGTGTCGGCCGCTGCCGTGACCTCACCATAGCTGTAGTTGATCTCGAACTGCGAGGGCGCGACCTCGGGATGGTCCTTTTCGTTCTCGAAGCCCATCGCGCGCTGTACTTCCGCCACGGTGTCGATGAACTTGCGCAGCGGGTCGCCCGGCAGCGAGTGATAGTACCCGCCGGTGTTGACGTATTTGAACTCGCGCGTTTCGTGATACCGGCGCTCGGCGTCGAGCCCTTCGAAGACGAAGCCTTCGATTTCGTTGGCCGCGTTGAGGGTGTAGCCGTCGCTGGTGAACTTGTCGTTCGAAAACTTCTTGAGGATGCCGCGCATGTCGGCCGAGAACGGCGTGCCGTCTTTGTCGATCACCTCGCCGAACACCAGCACCTTGCCGGTACCGAAGATGTCGCCCGGCGCCCAATAGAAGGCGCTCCAGTCCACGAAGAGCCGCAGATCGCTTTCCTTTTGCGCCGTGAACCCGCGAATGCTCGACCCGTCGAACGTCAGGTTGTCGGCCGACTTGATCAAGAATTTCTTGTCATAGTCGAGCATGTGCAAGCGGCCTTCGAGATCGCTGAACAACAGCGTCACGGCCTTGATGCGCTTTTCGCCGGCAAGATACTTGAGACGCTCTTCTTGCAGTTTGTGCATCGGCACGCGGTTCTTGCGCTGCTCCTTGGCCGCGAGGTTGAGCTCTTCGAGCTCGCCGTACGGCAACATGAGGTAATCGCGTAGCTCGGAACTCATCGTGGCTTTTCTACTCCTTGAACGTGGATTAATAGGCCGGCTCGAAAGGGCCAAAGACCGAACAATTGCCAGCCCGCAACCCGAACCCTCGGGCCATTTGGCGCACGAGGCGACGAGCCATGCGCGTTATGTTCACTATCGGGCCAAGTAGCGGTGCCGGGCGAACCAACGGTACGCAGCGTCGCGCAGCGGGCGCGGAATCGGGCCGGCGAACGCGGCCAGTACCGGGAACGGTGCGCGCAATTGCCGGCCGATGCGCAGCGCGGCCTCACTTTCGGCGTGGACGCCGTCGGCGTCCGCGAGCAGCAGGCTCGGTTCACTCCCGGGCGGACGGTCCGCGGCCGCCAAGGCCGCGCGGCCGGCGTCCGACTCCAGCGGCGCGAACCGAAAGCGCGCCGCCGGATCGAACCGCCGGATCATCCGGCAGGCGGCGCTACAAACATCGCAGTCGCCGTCGTAGACGACCAGCGGATGATCAGAGGACGCAGGCCAGGACGTCGGCGCCGTGCCCCTCGACCGACACCGCCGGCCAGACCTTTTCGACCGTGCCGCTCTTGCCGATCAAGAACGTCGCGCGCGCCACGCCCTTGCTCTTCACACCGTCGCGTTCGCGCTCGACGATCGTGCCGAAGCCGTCGCAAATCTTCGAATCGACATCGGCCAGCAACCGGAACGGGAACGAATATTTTTCTTTGAACGCCCGCTGCGCTTCGACGGTATCGCGGCTCACGCCGATGATCTCGGTGCCCTTGCCCTGGAACTGATCGTAGAGATCGCGGAACTGACCGCCCTCGCTCGTACATCCCGGCGTGTCGGCTTTGGGGTAGAAATACAAGACGAACGGACGCGGGATCTCGGTCAGGCGCACGTCCTGGCCCGAATCATCCTTCACCGTTACGTCCGGAACCGCTGCGCCGACTTCAACCATGATGCCATCCCTTCGAAAGCCTAAGAACGGTAGGGATGCGCTACGTGCGGGAGCGGAACCTTGTTAGGGTTCGTCGGCGAATTGGGGACCGTGACCGAACGTTTTCCAGTCGAAACCTTGATCGCGGAAGCCCGCATCCACGTCGACGTTCCACTCCTGCGGCGGCTGGTCGACGACCACCACCGCGCCGCCGGCGAGGCTTTCCAGAACGCGCCACAGATAGCGCACCACGAGGCAGCGCGTGAACTCGTTCATCCGCGACCATTGATCGGTCGCGACGAGCTCGAGGCGCGTTTCGCGGCCCGACTTCCACACGCTGTAGTCGGTAAAGATATCGCCGTATTTCTGCCGCGGGCCCGTCAACACGGTTTTGATGCGTGCTTCGAGATCGAGCGCGCGTCTGCGTTTGGGAAGCGCTCGGATTGCGGCCTGCGCGCGTATGCGCAAAACGCCTATCACCACGAACACGACGAGAACGACGGCGCCCACGATGAGCAGCCCGAGCGTGATCATCCAGGCGCGTCCCGCAAACCGCACTTCTCCATTGAAGGCGGCGTACGTCACGCGTCCTGCCGCTCCCTTGGAATGCAAGCTATTTGTGACTAAAACGTGTGACGGGAGTCGCAAGCGACTCCCATCACGGCGCCGGAACTTAGTTGTTGCTCGGTCCGATCTGCAGTTCGCTTTCCATCTTCAGCCACAACGGTTCACCGTCGGGCATTCCTTCGAGCGACTTTTTCGTCGCCATCATCGCTTTCATATCGATCAGCTTTACATATCAGCGGCGTGGTGCCCGTCATCGCGTTGGGTTTTTCGCCCGCGTCGCGGCGGCCGGCAGACCATCGTCGGCATGTGCATCATCGGTTTTGCCATCATCGCATCGTCCGCACGGGCGACGCTGACGAGGCCCAGCAGGGCGACCGCACATGCGGCGCTTGCGAAGATCGTTTTCATGGTGAGATCCCTTCATAAAGAAGAATGACGGTTGGAGCTTCCGCCCAGCGTAGCCGCTCGGGCCGGGCGGCGCCGTAAGGCCCCTTACCGGTGGCCTGCGCTCGAGCGCGCCCGCAACTGCGGCCCGGCGTGCCCGGGTTCCATCAGCACGATGAACGACGTGAACAAAACCGACGCGGAGTGGCGCGCCGAACTGCCGCCGGACCGCTACGCGGTGCTGCGGCAAGCCGCGACCGAACCACCCTTCAGCGGCGCGCTCTACCACAACAAAGCAGCGGGCACGTACGCCTGCGGCGCGTGCCGCGCACCGCTCTTCTCCTCCGAGACGAAATACGAAAGCGGCAGCGGCTGGCCGAGCTTCTTCGATCCGCTCACGAGCGACGCGGTCACGATCGTGGAAGACCGCTCGCACGGCATGGTGCGCCGTGAAGTGCGTTGCGCGCCGCTGCGATTCGCATCTCGGCCACGTGTTCGAAGACGGCCCCGCTCCGACCGGCGAACGCTATTGCATGAACTCGCTCGCGCTCGAGTTCGCCCCGCCCGCAAAGTAACGCTCAGCCGCCGGCGAGCAGCGCTTCGAGTCCGGCGCCGATGCGCAGCAGACCCGCGTCTTCGCCGCGCGCGCCCGACGACCATCAGGCCGACCGGCGCGCCGCCGGCGGCCGGCAGCGGCAGCGAGTCAGCGCGCAGCCGTCGAGCGCGTTCACCGCGCTCGTGTTGCGCAGCACGAGCGCGTTGATCGTGGCGTAGGTCTGCGAGTCGGCCTCGAGCGTCGCGATCGGCGGCGGCACGATCGCGACGGTCGGCCAGAGCAGCGCATCGTAGCCGTCGCTCTCGCGCAGCGAAGGCTGCGATGTACGCCCGCGCGGCCGCGCAGCAGATCGATGTACTCGGCGGCGGTGATCGCCTCGCCGCCGTGAATGCGGCGCGCGATTTCGGGGTCGTAGCGCGCTTCGTCCGCGGCCAGCATCGTCGCGGTGCAGCCAGTACGCTTCGGCCGCGGAGATGTTCAGCTTTGCCCTGAATCGCGGGGAGCCGATCGAACGCCGCTAGCGGGCCTTCCTCGACGAGCGCGCCGGCACCGCGCAACGCGCCGAGCGCGTCTTCGAACGCGGCGGCGACGGTCGCGTCGAGCCCCGCGCGCACGTGGTTGAGCGGCGCGAAGAAGCGCAGACCGCGCACGTCGCGCGCCGCGAGCGGCTCCGGATCGGCGCCGGCGAGCATCGCGTCGACGCGTGGCGCAGCACGCCACGCTGCGCGCCAGCGGGCCGATCGAATCGAGCGTGAACGAGAGCGGGTAGGCGCCCGCGAGCGGCACGCGGCGCGCGGTCGGCTTGAAGCCGGTGAGGCCGCAGAACGCGGACGGAATGCGCACCGAACCGCCGGTGTCGGTGCCGATCGCGGCCGCGGCCATCCCGTCGCTGACCGAGACCGCGGCGCCCGAGGACGAGCCGCCGGGAATGCGGCCGGTCGCACGATCGTAGGGCGCGCGCGGCGTGCCGTAGTGCGGGTTGATCCCCAAGCCCGAATACGCGAACTCGGTCATGTTCGTTTTGCCGACGATGACCGCGCCGGCGCGGCGCAAACGTGCGACGATTGTCGCATCCGCGGTCGCCGGCGGCGCCGCGTCGAGCACGACCGAACCGGCCAGCGTCTGGCGTCCCGCGACGTCGAAGAGATCCTTGACCGACACCGGGATGCCGGCGAGCGGCGAGGCGGCGAGCCCGGCGCGGCGCTGCACGTCGGCGGCGTCGGCGGCCGCGCGCGCTTGGGCGTGATACACCTGCGTGAACGCGCGCGCGCCTTCGCCGGCCGGATCGTCGATGCGCGCGAGCGCTTCGTCGCACAGTTCGCGGCTGCTGACGTCGCCGCGGTCGAGCCGCGCGCGGATCTCTTGGATCGTCATACGGGCGCTTTCGCGCGGCACGGTGCCCATCCCACGCGAAGAGGGATGCGGGGCGCGGATTCCAAGATGCTCGGGGTGCAGGATACGCAAGTACTCATCGTCGGCGCAGGCCCGGTCGGCCTCACCCTCGCGCTCGATCTCGCGCAGCGCGGGGTCCGCGCCACGCTGGTCGAGCGCAATCCCACCTCCATCCAGTTGCCGAAGATGGAACGCTGCAACGTGCGCACGATGGAGATCTTCCGCCGGCTCGGCATCGCCGAGGCCGTGCGCAACGCCGGGCTGCCGCGCGAATCGCCGATGGACGTGTTTCTCGCCGACTCGATGGCCTCGCGCGACCCGCTCGTGCACCTGCCCTATCCGTCGGTCGCGGCAGCCAAAGCGACGATCGCCGCCCACAACGACGGCCGCCCGCTCGAACCCTACCAACTGATCTCGCAGTACACGCTCGAGCCGCTGTTGCGCTCGATCGCCGACACGCGGCCCCAGCTGACGGTGCGCTTCAGTTGCGAGATGATCTCGTTCGTCGAAGACGAGACCGGCATCACGGCGACGCTCGCGACCGATGCGGGCAGCGAGAAGATTCGCGCCGCCTACATCGTCGGCTGCGACGGCGGTTCCAGCACCGTGCGCAAGCAGCTCGGCATCGCGCTTTCCGGTCAAGGGCGGATTCGCAAACTGCGGCAGGCGCTCTTCCATGCGCCCGACCTCTACGAGAGCATTCCGATGGGCAAGGGCCGGCACTATCATATCGCCGGCGCGCCGATCTTTCCGTTCATCATCATCCAAGACAGCACGAAGCACTGGACGCTGCACGCGGCGGCCGAGAGCGACGCCGAGATGCCGGAGATCTTCCGCGCGGCGCTCGGAATGGACATCCCGTTCGAAACGCTCTCGGTCAACGAGTGGACGCAGCACTTGTTGTGCGCCGATCGTTATCGCGCCGGGCGCGCCTTCATCTGCGGCGACGCCGCGCACCTCGTCATCCCGACCGGGGGCCTGGGCATGAACACCGGCGTCGGCGATGCGACCGATTTGAGCTGGAAGCTCGCCGCGACGCTCGCCGGTTGGGGCGGACCCGGACTGCTCGATTCCTACGAGTCCGAACGGCGCCAGATCGGTCTGCGCAACGTGCGCGCATCGGGTGCGGCGATGGACGGCCGCACCACCTGGCGCGCGGCAACCTCGCGGGCGGAGATGGCCGCGGCATTCGATGCCGAGCAGCGCAAGGTGACCGAGATCGCGGGCATCGAGGCCGGCTACCGTTACGTCGGCTCGCCGATCGTGTGCGCCGAACCGGGCGAGGGACCCGATCCCGACAACCGCGCCTACGTGCCGACCACGTGGCCGGGCTTCCGGCTGCCCCATGTGTGGCTGGCCGACCGCACGCCGATCCAGGATCACCTGGGACTGGGCTATACGCTCTTGGCGCTGGGGGCGGCGCCGCCCGATACGAGCGCGCTCGAACGCGAGCTGCGCGCCGCCGGTGCACCGCTCGACGTGCTGCGCGTGCCCGACGCCGCGGCGCGCGAGATCTACGGCCGCGACGTGATCTTGGTGCGGCCCGACCTGCACGTCGTCTGGCGCGGCAACGAACCGCCGGCCGACCCGCGCGCGGTGGCGGCGACCGTTACCGGCCGCGTGCCGTCAAGCCGCGCCGTCGGGGTGTAGCGCCGCGTAGATCCGCTCGGCCGTGACCGGCAGCTGCGTCAGCCGCACGCCGCAAGCGGCGTAAACGGCATTGGCCAGCGCCGGTCCGAACGCCGACGTGTTCACCTCACCGACGGCGCGCGCGCCGAACGGTCCGGGACCGCGATCCGATTCCAAGATGTGCACGTGGAAGGGCGGCATGTCTTTCTGGCACGGCAGCTTGTAGTCGGCGAAGGTGAGGTTGGCGATGCGGCCTTCCTCGACGATCAGCTCTTCGGTGACCGCGTGACCGAGGCCCATGACGAACCCGCCGTCGATCTGACCGCGGTGGGCGATCGGGTTGATGATCGTTCCCGCATCGACGCAGAACGTGACGTCGTCGATCGTGAAAGCGCCGGTCTCGCGGTCGACGGTCACGTCGACGACGTAGCCGTTGAAGTTGTTGTATTGCGGATCGCCGTGGTGCGGCTGTCCATCGAAGGTTCCGGTGTAGGTGACCGGCTCACCGCCGCGCGCCGCCACCAGCGCCGCGGCTGCCGCATCCCAGCCGACGTGCGTTTTGCCGTCGGCCGAAACGAACGCGCCGCCCGCGAGCAGGAGCGAGCCCGGCGGGCTCTTCGCGAGTTGGCACGCGACCGCTTCCAAATCGGCACGCAGCTGCTTCGTGGCATCGAGGGCCGCACCGCCGACGATGTGCGTGGTGCGGCTCGCGCCGACGCCCGGATCGAACGGCACGGAAGACGTTCCGCCGCGGCTCACCTGAACGCGCGCGAAATCGAGCCCCAGATCGACCGCAACGACGCGGTTGAGCACGGTCAGGATGCCCATGCCCTGTTCGGCCGTTCCGCTGTGTATCTCGAGGTCGCCCGATGCGTGCAGCACCAAGTTGAGCGACGTCTTGCCCGCACCGATGTGGCGCACCGCGAACGCCACGCCGCGGCCCTTGCCCTCAGCTTGCTGCGAGCCCCAGCCGGACTCGCGTTTGAGCACTTCCAGTACTTCGGCGCCGCGCGCGGCGAGATAGGTGTGGCCTTCGACGTCGAGCTCGCCCTCGCGCGCGCAGTTGAGCATGCGGAATTCCAGCGGCTCGATGCCGAGTTCGTGCGCGACGAGATCGATCGCCGACTCGGCCGCGAACACGCATTGGATATCGCCCGGTGCGCGCATGAAACCGCCCGGCACCGAGTTCGTATACACGGCGGTACGCTCGAGACTTTGGTTGGGGATGCCGTAGGGAAACTTCGTCTCCGGACCGGGCAAGATCGTCGGGATCACCTTGCCCGCCGCGTAGGCGCCGCCGTCGAAGAGCGCGTTCACGTGCAGCGCGATGATCTTGCCGTCCTTGGTGACCCCGGTACTGCACGGTGACCTTCGAGGCGTGCCGCACGTTCGTCGAGCGGATGTCGTCGAGGTAGTTGCGCACGAACTTGACCGGCCGGCCGGTCGAGGCGGCCAAGTAATAGACACGGAAACTCTTCGACCGACAGACCCTTGGCGCCGAATTCGCCGCCGATGTAGCTCGGATGCACGACGAACAGTCTTGCGGCAGCCCGGTCGTGACGGCGAACTGCTCGCGCAAGCTGAACGGCGATTTGTTGGTCGAGATCACGTGTACGATGCCGGCGTCGTCGATCCACACCATCGTCGCGCGCGGCTCCGATGTAGCCGCCGTGATAGCGCGGCGTGGTGAACGTGTGCTCGAAAATGCGATCGGCTTGCGGCGAAGCCGGCCGCGACGTCGCCGATCGTCGTGTTGCCGTAGCCCTGGATGTTCGGGTGCGGGTGCACCGGGCGCTTGGGAAACATGAACGGATACTTTTCCGGATGCTCGTGCAGCACGACGGCATCCGGCAGCAATGCCTCTTCGGTATCGAAGAGACCCGGCAGTTCTTCGTACTCGACGTTGATCGGCGGCCGCCGCGGCTTCGGCGATCTGCGGCGTTTCGGCAGCCACCGCCGCGACGAACTCGCCGATGAAACGCACGCGGTCGATCGCGAGCACGGGCCAGTCGCACAAGCGGCGGCCGAAATAGTGCTCGCCGATGTCACGCCCGGTCAGCACCGCGTGCACGCCCGGCATCGCGAGCGCGGCGCTGGTATCGATCGACACGATTTTCGCGTGCGCCATCGTTCCGGCGACGAAGTCGGCCCACAGCATCCCCGGCATCGCTGAAGTCGGCCGTGTACTTGGCCGCCCCCGACGCCTTGAGCTTCCCGTCGACGCGAAACTCGTCGTCGTGGAAGCGATCGGTGGGCCTGGCGGTGCGGGGCTTGTCGAGGATCGAGGTCATGAACGACCGTTCTAGCTTCGCTCTCCCCCGTCATCCCAAGCGCAGTCGAGCGACCGCCACGAGCACGCCCTCAAGCCACCGTCGGCCCGGCAAAGTTCGTGGGCGTCCCTCGACTGCGCTCGGGATGACGGGGGGCGCGCCGCCTCTCGTAATGCCGTGATCTAGCTTCGCGGGGGCTTGTACGGTCCGACTTCCTTGAGCACCTCGTCGAGCACGGATTCATCGACGACGTCTTCCACCTTGACGTTGCCTTCGATCAAGCCCTGATCTTTGAAGTACTGCAGATCCTTGCGCATGCTCGCCAGATTGAGCTTGCAGTCGGGATCGATCGAACCCGGCGTCAGCGTCTTGTAGGCCGCCGGGTCCTTGAGCGCGGTCGTGGCCATCAAGATCGAGATGACGTCGGCGGCGTTCGGACCGGCGAAGTGGCCGCCGCGCAGCGCACCGATGTAGTAGCGCGCGGCGCGCACGTACGCGCGCATGAACTTCTTGGCCAGATCGCGGTGCTCGCGCATGAACGCGCCGCCGTAGATCAGCACCGAGATCTCCTGGTTGGGATACCAGGTGTCGTCACCCATGATGCGCGTCACGCCGCCCGCGAGAATCGCTTGCGAGGCTTCCGGCTCGGTCGTGATGCTGGCGTCGACTTTGCCGTTTTGCAAGGCCACGACGTGATCGGGATAGTCGAGGTTGACACGCTTGATGTCGCTCCAGGTCAAGCCGTATTTCTTGAGCAGCTCGTACAGCGCGACGGTGGAAACGCTGCCCGGCTGGTTGCCGGCAACGGTCAGGCCCTTGAGGTCCTTGGGCGTTTTGAAGCGGCCGCTCTTGATCAGCTCGGTGCGCACCAGCAGCGGATCGAAGCCGTAACCCGGCGCGTCGGAGGCGCGGTCGGCGACGACTTTGACGTCGATGCCGTGCACCGCCGCGTTGTAGATGCCCACGGCCGGCGCGCCGCCGCCGACGTCGAGCTGACCCGCGCTGAGCGGCACCACCATCAGTCCGGCCGAGGCAAACGTGGTGAACGCGACGTTGAGCCCCTCGTCTTTGAAGTAGCCCTTCTTGTCGGCGATCAGAAACGGCGCGTCGGTGCCGACGTTGAGCACGCCGACGCGAATCGTCACCGTGTCGGCGCCGCGCACCGGTGCGAGTCGGAGCAAACGCCAAAAGTGCCGCGAGCGCCAGCGCCGTCGCCGGCGCGCGCCGCAACGCCCTCACAGGTCGCGTATTTCGGTATTCATGGCGACGTCGCTGCGCCGGCGGGCGATCAAGGTCTCGCCGTATTTGAAGTAGTCGCCCTCGACCGCGTTTTGCGCGGCCTCGTCGAACTCATCCGACCATTCGCCCAGCGAGTAGCCGTACCACGGCGTCTGCGGGCGCAGCGCCGGCAAGCCGAGCTCCTCCCAGATCTTCTTCGCGTTCTCCATGTACTCGCGCTTGGGCAGCGAGATCGGCGGAAACTTTTCCTTGAGCATCGCGTTCACGAGCACCGCCGAGTCCTGGCCGTTGTTGCGCTTGCTGCGCGGGCCGTGGCCTTGGTCCTTGTGGTCGATGATCTGGATGTCGAGCACCGGGTTCGCGCGGTAGGCCAATGCCCACAAGAGCATGTCGGCGTTTTTCGGATCGATGTCTTCGTTGACCGCGATCACGTACTTGCCGGCCGCCGCGTGCAGCGACATCGCGCCGGTCAGCGCGCGCCACACTTCGGGCTCCGTGGCCGGTATCCTTCATCGTCACGATGATGAACTTGCGCAGGTTCGTCAGCGGCTCGTGCATCGAGACCTTGATCACGCTGCGGCAGCCGATCACGTCGCGCAGATGCGCGGTGAACATCGGTTCGAGCGCCACGCGCTTCATCAGGCTCGACTCGCTCGGCGTGACCTGCGAGATGATCGAGGTCAGGATCGCCTTGCGCCTTGCGCGTGATCGCCGTGACTTCCATGTACGCGTTGTACTCTTGCAAGTTCACGTGGCCGTGCGATTCGCCGAACGGCGCTTCGGGTTCGAGGTCTTGGGTCGAGATGTAGCCTTCGATGACGATCTCGGCCTCGGCCGGAACGAGCAAGTCGACGGTCTTGGCGCGCACCACGTTGATCGGCGCGCCGACCAGGCCGCCGGCAACGTCAAACTCATCGAGCGATTCCGGGCACTTTTGCGCCGACGTGAACGCGACGGCCGGCGGGCAGCCGAGCACGACCGCGGCCGCCATCTTCTCACCGCGCTTGCGGTACTTCTCCCAGTGCACGTAGATGCCGGGGCGCAGTTCGAGCGAGGGGTTCATCCCCAACCGCGTGGGCGACTTCACCTGGCCGCGGTAGTTGCCCATGTTCTGAATGCCGGTGTCGGGATCTTTGGTGATGTACTGCGACATCGTCGTGTACGGCCCGTTATCCCAGCCGGGCGTCGAGATCGGCACCGGGATGCCGTCGAGGCCTTTGCCCGGCTCGAGCAACTCAACGCCGGTGATGACGATTTCTTGGCACGGCGCGTTTTCGACCAGCGTCGGCTTGATCGGGGATGCCATCGCCTTCTGCCAGGTCGCGTCGATCTGGTCGAGCGGCACGCCCATTCCGATGCGGTAGATCTCTTCGTTGGCCGCGATCGCGCCGACCACGACCGGGATGTCGTAGCTGCGGCCCTTGCTGTCGGTCACGTTGGTGAAGAGAAACGCCTTGCGGTCTTTCTCCTCGATCCCGCCGCGGAATTGCCAGCGCACCAGCGGGTGCATCTCGGTGTCTTTGTTGATCGGCCGGTCGACCCTGATCAGCAAGCCGGCGTCGTCGAGCGCCTGGATGTGCTCGTGCAGATCGGGATAGCTGCGCGGCGGGGCGGTAGCGGTCACGGATTTCTCAGGCGCTAACATCGTTATCCTCTACCGCTCGCGGCGGACGGTATCCTACGGCAGCAGAGCCGCCGGTTGCAAGTTCCCGACGATCGTTTCGAGCATGCCCTTGAGCTGCTCGACCTGGGCCGCGGCAAGCCCGCGCGTGGCCCGGTCGTTGACCCGGTTGGCGAGGCGCAACAAGGGCAGGCGCAGACGCCGCCCGCGCGGCGTGAGAAAGATGTTCGTCTTGCGCAGATCGCGCGGATCGCTGCGCCGCTCGATCATCCCCTGCTTCTCCATCGTGGTCAGCACGAACGAGGCCGTCGCACGATCGACGCCGATGCGGCCGCTCAGCGTGGCTTGACTGATCCCGTCGCCGCTCCACAGCACGCGCAGATAGAAGAACTGCGGCAACGTGACGCCGTGTTCGACAAAGACCAGCTGCAGCGCACGCGCGTAGCTGCGTGATGCCTCGCGCACGAAATAGCCGACGCCGGGGGGCGGCACCGACTCCTTGACAACCACGACGTGCCGCTTTAGCATGGCCAAAACGAAAACCTGTTGGAACTCGAACGAATTTTCACCGCAGCGGGAGAACAGCACCGAATGTCTGATGTCTTTGTTGCCGACGTCGACGATTTCGTCGACGGTTCGCGTCGTATCATCGTGAGCGACGGTCTCGAAATCGGCGTCTTTCACCGCAACGGCCGTATGGTCGCCTACGAGAACCTGTGCCGCCATCAGGGCGGGCCGGCGTGCGAGGGCTTGATCATGGCCAAGGTCGAGGAAGTGATCGGCGACGATGCGACCTACCGCGGCCAGCGCTTCTCCGAAACGGAGACCCACTTCGTCTGTCCGTGGCACGGCTACGAATACGATATCGCGACCGGCGAGTGCGCCGCCGACCGCCGGTTGCGCCTGCGCAAATTCGAGGTCATCACAAAGGAGCGAGCCGTCTATGTCGTCCTCTAACACCGATACTCTGCCCGACGAACGCGAGCGCGAGGCCGCGCGCACGGCCGCGGCCGAAGCCATGATCGCGGCGATTCGCGCGTACGCGGCCCAAGTCACGGCCGACAAAGCCTATTTCCCGGTCGTGCCGCCCAACACGCTCACGGCCACCGACGCGATGATCGTCGCGACGGCCTTGCTCAAGGCGGTCAACCTGCAAGTGTTCGAGCTCGGCCTGTGGCAAGCGTGGGGTCAATAGCGCCATGCCGATGACCCTCGCGACCAGCGATTTCCAAGGCATGACGGTCGAGGAGTTCGACACCACCAAGCTCCTCGCGCACGCCGCGCGGCAGTCGCGCGACCGCAACCTCGTCGACTACTTCGTGGCCGACGTCGACTCGCACCACTTCGAAACCGAGTCGATGGGCGAGATCCTCGAGTACATCGAGGATCCGGTCCTGCGCCAGCTCGCCAAGGGCACCTCGGCGCGCGGTTATGCGGCCGGGCTCTTTCCGGGCGCGGTCGGCTTTCAAGACATGGGCGGCCGCGTGTCGCGCTATCCCCTGCGCGGGATGGAGAAAACGCCGCCCGGACTGCACCGCGACGTCACGCTGGCCACGCGCTGGATGGACGCCATGGGCATCGACATCGCGCTGATGTTCCCGACCCCGATGCTGCTGCTCGGGTCGCACCCGCTGGCCGAGGTCGAAGTGCAGCTCTCGCGCGCCTACTCGCGCTGGCTGCTCGAACGCGTGCTGCCGCAAGAACCGCGCTTGCGCACGCTCGTCTACCTGCCGTTCAACGATCCCGAGGCCTCCTACCAGGCGGTGCTCGAGTTCGGGCATCAGCCGGGGGTTTCGGGGTTCCTGGTCACCGCCACGCACAACCTCGCGATCCACGACAACGCGTTCATGAAGACCTACCGCGCGATCGAAGAGCTGGATCTGCCGATCGCGTTCCACGGCAGCTACAACTGGAACGACAAGGCCTTCGCGACGGCGAACCGGTTCATCTCCGTGCACGCGCTCGGCTTCGTGTTCTACAACATGCTGCACATGACCAACTGGATCATGAACGGCCTGCCCGAGCGCTTTCCCAAGCTCAAGGTGGTGTGGATGGAGTCGGGATTGGCCTGGGTGCCGTTCATGATGCAGCGGCTCGACAACGAATACATGATGCGCAGTAACGAGGCGCCCTCGCTCAAGATGCGGCCCAGCGACTACATGCGCAAGATGTATTATTCAACCCAGCCGATGGAGATGACGAACAACCTGCGCGCGCTCGAGCTGACCTTCGAGATGATCGATGCCGAAACGCAGCTGATGTACTCCTCCGACTACCCGCACTGGGACTTCGACCTGCCCAGCACGATCTTCGACCTGCCGTTCCTGAGCGAGCGCGCCAAGCGCAACATCATCGGCGAGACGGCACGCGGGGTGTTCAAGCTCGACGTGCCGGCCGGTACCAAGCTCGCACAAATCCCGCCGGCGTAGCGCGATGCCGTTTCGCGATCAGCGTGAGTTTCTCGACGTTCTGCGCAAGCACGGCGAGCTGGTCGACATCGACCGCTACGTCGATCTCTACTGCGATGTCGGACGCGTGCTGCGCAAGTCGAACGCGCGCGGCGGTCCGGCCGTTCTGTTTCGCAACAACGGCACCGAGATGCCGCTCGTGGCCGGCATCTATTCGACGCGCCGCAAGGCGCTGCTCGCGTTCGAGGCGACCGAGGACACGATCTTCGATAAGGTCTTGCACGGGCTCGATCATCCGCTCGCCCCGGTCGTCCAGACCACGTCCGCGCCGTGTCAGGAAATCGTGCTCCTGGGCGATGACATCGACATCCGCAAATTTCCCGTCCCGACCTATAGCCCCGAAGACGGCGGGCCGTTCATCACGCCCGGCATCAACGTCTCGAAAGATCCCGAGACGGGGATCCCCGACATCGGGCACTACCGCTACCAGATCTTCGACCGCAACAAGATCGGGATCAACTCGCAGCCCTTCCACCGGTTCGGCAAGCACATGACCAAGTGCCGCCGGCTGGGCCGCAAGCCGCAAGGCGCGATCTTCTTCGGCGGCGACCCGATCTTCGGTTATGCCTGCCAGGTACAGGTGAGCGACGACACCAACGACTGGCACGTCGCCGGCGGCCTGCGCGGCGCGCCGGTCGAACTCGTGCGCTGCAAAACCGTCGACCTCGAAGTGCCGGCGTGGGCCGAAGTCGTGGTCGAATTCGAGGTCGAGCTCGACGGCATCGTCGCCGAAGGCCCGCTCGGCGAGTACACCGGCTACTACACGCCCACCGCCGACAAGCCGTTCGCCATCATCACCGCGATCACGCACCGGCGCGACCCGGTCTTCCAGGGGCTGCTGACCGGCAAACCGGTGACCGAGAACCACATCCTCAAGCAGATCCCGTTCGAAGCGTCGGTCTACCGCACGCTCAAAGTGCAATTTCCGAGCTTGCGCAAGGTCTCGATCCCGCCCTCGGGCGGCGTGTCGTTCTACACGATCCTGGCGATCGAGCAGCGCTTCGCGGGCGAGGCCCGCCAAGCGATCCTTGCGGCGATGTCGAGCAACACGCGGCCCAAATGGGTGATCGCGGTCGACCCCGACATCGACGTCTACGACAAGACCGACGTCGAGTGGGCGATGTCGTTCCGGGTGCAACCCGCGCGCGACGTCTTCATCATCGACGGCGTGCCCGCCGGCCCGTCCGACCCGACGGTCGTGGCCCAGAAAAACCGCGCGCTGCGGCAGAACTCTACCGTCGGCATCGACGCGACGCGGCCGTTCGGGCAGCCCTTCTCCAAAGTCGCCGATGTGCCGAACTGGCAAGACATCGACGTCCCCGAACTGGGATCGTGAACGCATGAAAAGACGGACCTTCGTCCTCGCAACCGCCGCGGCGCTGAGCGCGGCGCGCTGCCCCGCCGGCGCGCAAGCGCGCACGCCGCTCAGCATCGCGACGGTGGCGAGCGACCCGTTGGCTTTGCCGCTCTACGCCCAGCAATTGGGCTACTTCACCAAAGCCGGCTTCGACGTGACGATCAACGACACGATGAACGGCGCGGCGATCACCTCGGCCGTCGCTTCGGGCGCCGTCGACGTCGGCGGGTCGAACCTCTCGACCTTGGTCCTCGCGTTCAAGAAGGGCGTGCCGATCACGGTCGTGGCGCCGGCGGGCATCTACAACGCGACGTCCCCCGTGATGGGCATCATCGTTCCGAAGAACTCGCCCATCGTCGCCGCCAAGGACTTGGAAGGCAAGACCGTTGCCGTGAGCCCGCTGCGCAGCATCAGCGAGTTCGGGCCCTCCGAATGGGTCGACAAAAACGGCGGCGACTCAGCGAAAATCAAGTACGTCGAGTTGCCCTTCGGCGAGATGGAGGCCGCGATGCTGCAGGGCCGCGTGTCCGCCGCGGTGCTGACCGAACCCTATATCTCCGAATCGAAAGCGACCTCGCGTCTGTTGGCCTTTCCCTACGCGGCGATCGCCCCGCAGTTTCTGACCTCGGCCTTCTTCGCCTCGACCGCCTTCGTGAAGGCGCACCCCGATACGATCGATCGATTCGCTGCGGTGATCCGTCAAACGGCGGCCTGGGCCAACAAGAACCAGCAGCAGTCGGGCACGATCCTCGCGGCGATGGCGAAGCTGGACGCCTCGATCGTCGCCAAGATGAGCCGGGTCGTCTACGCCGACGCGCTATCGCCGGCGTTGGTGCAGCCGAACATCGACCTGCTGGCGCAGTTCAAAGTGATCGACCGCTTCGACGCCAAGGATATGATCTACAGCTCCGAAACGGCCAAGTAGGGCGCCGCCGGTTCTAGAGAAAGCGCGTCGGCCACATGATCGTCCGCCACATATGGGAGGACGGCGTGTTGTCGAAGCCCAGACCCTCTTCGGGCTGACGGAAATTGCGCCCGATGATGTCTTCGAACTCATCCAGCTCGACGATGATGTTGGGATCGAATGAGTAGATGTCGTTGACGCAAATCAAGCGCGCCGTCATGTACCACTTGTGCTTGCGGTAGCGCTCGTACTCGGCGACGATGTAGGGTTCGGGCTGATAGTTGGGCCCGAAGATCTTGATGTAATGCTCGGGATAGGAGTAGCCGACCGACTCGTCCGGAAAAAATCGCAGCGATTGGTGCGCGCGAATGGCCCAGCTCACTTCTTCGGTGACGTAGGGCTCGAGCAGCTGCGCGCCCCAGTAACCGTGGTCGCTGCGGATGAAGCCCATCACCGCGATGTCGTGCAACAGGCAGGCCAGCACGATGTGCTCGGGATGGCCGGCGCGTAGCGCGTGCCGCGCGCTCTGCAACAGATGGTTCGCCGGGCCGATGCGGTACTTGAAAAAATCGAGCAGTGTGGGTTTCGCGGGCATCTTCTTCAAACGCGGATCGGCGCCCTGAAGAACGTACTTGCCCGGCGGCAGCGAGCCAAACCCGATTTCCAGCGGCCCCGACGGGTCGCGCTCGCCCGAGGTGAACAGCACGGAGCGTGCGATCACCCGGTCGAGTTCGTCACTCATCTGCGCTTCGACCGCGTCCAAACGCTCCGAGGCTGTTGGAGTTACGCTCATATGCATCTCCGAAGACTTCTGGTGGCGTCGCCGGCCGCCGCGGTGTTCGTGACATCGGCCGGACCCGCACCGTCCCGGGCAGACGACCTCACGGCCGTGCGCGTCGGGGTGATGGATGCCCTGACCATGCGCCCCTTCTTCGTCGGCGTCAGTAAGGGCTACTTCCGCGCGCAACGGCCGCCCCGGCCGTAGTCCCGGAGGCTTTGACCTTTTCCGCGATAATGTCGCTTGGCATGCGCGTACTCATCGCCGCGGCACTCGTGCCCGCGCTGTTTTTTCCGGGCGCCGTATCCCAGGCGCAGACCGCGCCCTATGATATCAACGTCGTTCTGCCGCTCACGGGCAACGGATCGTTCATCGGTCAAACGCAGGCGGCCGCGTTGAAGGTCGTGGAAAAGCACATCAACGCAACCGGCGGCATCAACGGCCGGCCGGTGCGATTCGTCGAGACCGACAACCAATCGAACCCCCAGGTCGACGTCCAGCTCACCGCCGAGCTGATCGCCAAGCACGTTCCGGTGGTCATCGACGGCGGGCCGGCCACGGACTGCAATGCGGCGGCCCCGTTCTACGCTCACGGTCCGCTGATGTATTGCCTCTCGCCCGCGTTCTATCCCGAAAAAGGCGGCTACGCGTTTGCCGGCGGCGTGACATCGCGCGACGGGCTGCGGGCGATCGTCAACTATCTGCGCGGCAAAGGCTTGACGCGCATCGGGATCCTCACGCTGACCGACGTCGCCGGGCAGGAGGCCGACCAAGCGCTGCGCGATTTGCTCGCCCTGCCCGCCAACCGCGCGTTCAACGTCGTCGGGTGGGAACGCTATGGACCGCGCGATCTGAGCGTGACCGCGCAGCTGGCAAAAATCAAGGCCGGAGATCCGCAAGCGTTGATCGGCTGGGCCACGGGAACGCCGGTCGCCACGATTTTTCGCGGTCTCATCGAGGCCGGTTGGGACATCCCCTTCATGGGCAGCAACGCCAACCAGCAGGCCGGCTCCCTCGCGCAGTACGCATCGATTCTTCCGCCCAACTACTACATGTTTTCGCTGCCCTGGGCCGGCTATTCGCGCATGAAAGACGGCCCGCTCAAAACGGCGACGGGCGCGTATCTCGACGCGCTGCACGATGACGGACTGCAACCCGACGGCGGCAACGCGATGGTGTGGGATTCGCTCACGATCGTCACCAGCGCCTTGCGCAAGTTCGGCCCGCAAGCCACCGCCGATCAACTGAAAGGGTACATTGCCGGTTTGCGTAATTTCGCCGGAGCGGGCGGCGCGTTCGATTTTACATCCGGAAATCAGCGGGGACTGGGACCTGAAAACTGCATTGTGGTGCGCTGGGATCGCGCGACGAACGCATGGATTCCGGTAAGCGGACCGGACGGCTCGACGCTGCGGTCCTAATTGCCGGCGGCGGGCCCGTCGGTCTGGCCCTCGCGGGCGACTTGGGCCGGCGCGGAATCTCGTGCATCCTCGTCGAGCAGGGCGACGGCACGATCGAGCATCCGAAGGCGAGTGCGCACAATGCACGGACGATGGAATTTTTCCGCCGTTGGAAGATCGCCGATGCCGTGCGCAAAGCCGGCGTTCCGGCCGATTTTCCGCACACCGTTCTGTATCTTACGAGCCTCACCGGATTCGAGATTGCGCGCATCGAGCGCCGCCACCACGGCGGCGGAGCGCCGACGTCGACGAGTCCGGAGCGGCCCCAGCGCTGCAACCAGCTCTGGCTCGATCCGATCCTGCGCGATTTCGCGGCGAGCTTCGAGAGCGTCTCGCTGCGCTATCGCACGCGTCTCGAGTCGTTCGTCGACGACGGCGCGTGCGTCGTCGCCACGGTGTACGATCGTGACCGCGACGAGCGGCACACGATCGGCGCCGAGTATCTGATCGATTGCACGGGCGGCCGCAGCCGGATTCGCCAGTTGCTCGGGATCGAGATGGACGGCGATCCGACCATCGACTACAACCTGAGCATCTTCTTCCGCATTCCCGAGCTGTGGTCGTATCACGACAAGGGTAAGGCGGCGCTGCATTTCTTCGTCGACAAGGACGGTATCCGCCGCAGCTTGGTGCAACTCGACGGGCGCGAACTGTGGCGGCTCGGTATCACCGGTCAGGAGTACTACGATAACCCCGATGCCGTCGATGTCGACGCCCAGATCGCGGACGTCGTGGGTGCGATCGTGCCCTACGAACTGATCGGCGTTCGCCGCTGGGTCACGCACGACTTGGTCGCCCAGCGTTACCGGCAGGGCCGCGTGCTGTTGGCGGGCGACGCCGCGCACCTGAATTCACCCAGCGGCGGCTTCGGGCTCAATACCGCGATGGGCGACGTGATCGACCTCGGTTGGAAGCTCGCGGCCGTCCTCGCCGGCTGGGGTCATCCCGATCTGCTCGATTCCTACGAGCCGGAGCGGCGGCCCATCGCGATCCGCAACGTCCGGCAAGCGACCCAAAATCACTTGCGCGACTACGAGCGTCAGCCGCAGCCCGAGATCGCCGACGACAGCCCCGGCGGTGCACGCGCGCGACGCGAGTTTGGTGAGGAAGTCGTGCGCACGCAATCCCAGGCCTACATCACCGACGGAACGGCGCTCGGCTACCGCTACGACCCGGCGCTGATCTGCTGGGACGACAGCTCGGCGCCGACGGAAGACACGATCAGCGAGTACCGGCCGACCAGCCGTCCCGGTTCGCGCGCGCCACACGCCTGGCTAGCGGAATCCCGCTCGACCCTCGATCTGTTCGGCACCGATTTCGCGTTGCTGCGATTCGGGCCGGACGCACCCGACACGACGCCGCTCGAGCACGAGTTCGCGACCGCCGGCGTCCCGCTGACGCCCCACACGATCCGCGATGCCGCTGCCGCGGAGCTCTACGAACGGCGTCTCGTACTGGTGCGCCCCGACGGCCACGTCGCCTGGCGATCGGACGAACTGCCGCCCGATCCGGACGCGTTAATTGATCGCGTGCGCGGTGCCGCGCACCGCTGATGCACTCGCTTCTTCGGCGATGCGGGCTTCGAGCAGGCGGCGGCCGAGGATCGGTCCGGCGTCGATCTTGATCGTCACCGGAAACGCCGAGAGGGCGGGGTTGCCGCTCAGCACGCGTTGCTGCGCTTCGAGCAGGACCTTGTCCTGATCGAACGTCTTGACGACGTCGATGCGGATGCCTTCGGTCAACGCGTCGTTCTCGCGCTCCCACTGGCGCGCGATGCCCCAGAAATAGTGTGAGGACGTCGCCGTTTCCGGCGTCACGAAGTTGACCACACGGCGCTGCTTCGAATGCGCGATGTCGGTGCCGGTCGGCATCGAGCCGTTCTCGATCAGCACGTACCCGGGCGGCTCGTAATAGGTCGTGTGCCAGCGGTCGATGTTGGTGGTGAAGCCGGTCGTTTGCACGTAGAGCGGCGGCGGCTCGCAGTCGCGCATGAAGCGGTGCACTTTCACGCGGCCGTCGACGACCTGCGCCGTGACCGGTGAATCGGCGACCGCGCCGTTGCCGATCGTATCCTGGTGCACGAACGTTTCGTGCGAGAGATCCAGCAGGTTGTCGATCACGAGGCGATAGTCCGCCTGGATGTAGTGATAGCCGGTCGCCGTGGCCCATTCCGGGTTGGCAAACCAGACCGCATCCGGCACGAGCGCCGCATCGGCGCAAAGCGGCATCACCCATCCAGATCCAGATGAACCCGTGCCGCTCGACGACCGGAAACGCCGGCACCACCGCGCGCGGCCGGAATCGTGTCCTGGCCCGGAACGCCGTCGCACGTGCCGTCGGGATGAAAGCGCATCCCGTGGTAGCCGCACTGGACGATATCACCTATCAAGCGGCCGCGCGAGAGCGGCAAGCAACGGTGCGCACAGCGATCTTCCAACGCGTGCGCAACACCCGCCGTGTCGCGGAAGAGGATCACGTCCCGGCCCAGAAACGTGCGCGCGAGCAAACCGCCGCCGACGTCGGCTGCGTAGGCGGCAACTTGCCAGCAATCACCAGTTCACGTCGGAGTGGCTTCCGCCGTGAATCGGCTGCTTTATTTCAGCGCGTTCGGGTCGATGATCTCCGACGCCGGGAAACGTCTTAGGGACGACGCCGTATTTCGCGGTCGCGTCGATGACCGGCTGCAAGAGTGCCGGATCGAACCGCTCGCCGTAATACGCGCGTTCCATCTTGCCGGCGACGTCGGGCGGCATCTTCGCGATAGTGGTGAGAATTTGCGCGCTCTGGGCATGGTTGGCGTTGGCCCAGCGGGCCGTCTCCGCCATCACCGCCACGAATTTCTTCGCCAGCTCGGGATGTTTGCGCGCCCAGTCGACGGTCGTCGCCCAGCCCGCGACCGCGAATGCCGGCGCGAGGTTGTGATCGGTCAGCGAGATCAGGCGGTACTTGCCCGGCTTCGCCTGCGAGAACGTCATGAACGGTTCGACGATCGCCGCGCCGTCGATCGAGCCGGCGTCGATCGCGGGCAGCATCGCCGGATACGGCATCTCGACGAACTTCACGCTCTTGGAATCGCCGCCGTTGTTGTCGATCCAGGCGTCGGTCGGAATCTCGTTGATGTTCTTGAGGCCGTTGACCGCGATCGTCTTGCCGGCGAAATCCTTGGCCGTCTTGATCGGCGACGCGTCGGGTACGGCGATGACGTACGTCTCCGCGCCCTTCTTGTACACGCCGGCCGGAGCGAGATACGTCAGCGGCACGCCGTGCGCGTGCGCCGAGGTCATCGAGACCGAATCCGCGAGCCCGATGTCGACCGCTCCACCGACCACCGCCGCGGCGATCGCGCCGCCGCTGGTGAACGGCGTGATCGTCACGTCCAGGCCGGCCTTCTTGAAGAAGCCCATCTCTTGCGCGTAGTAGACCTCGGCCGTCGGATCGATCGGGATCGTGCCGATCGTCAGCGGCGGCATCGTCGGCCCGCACCGGCGCGGCTTGCGGCAGGAGCACGAGCGCGGCGAGCACCGCCAGCGCCGTGCGATAGAAACGGTTCGGGGACATCGTCTTGAGTTGATCCTTCCGTTGATCGTGTACTGATCGTCGCCGGGAGTCGAAGCAACCCGGCGTTCGAGCAACTTCGCTCCGGTTTCGAGATAGCGCCCCGTCACCGCGAGGCCGGCTTCTTCTTCGTTCTCCGGCGTCCACGCGCTGAGCGGATAGCCATACCACGGTGTACGCAAATCGAGCGCCGGGAGTCCAAGTCCCTCCCAGCGCGCCTTCGCGGCCTCCATCAAATCGCGCCGCGGCAGCGACACCGGCAAGATACGGGTGTTCGCGGCAGGCGTTGATCAGGATCGCCGATGAGCCCATGCCGTCGGGATACGTCAGCTGGCGCACGTCGGTCGACGGCGAGACCGAGGGGTCGAGCCGCGGCACTTTGCCGCGAATGATCTCCGCATCGCGATGCGGCTGCATGCTGTACGAGAGCGCCCACAGCACGGCGTCCATGGAGTCGGGATCGACGTCGGCGTCGACCGCGATGAAGATCTTGCCGAGCGAGGCATCGAACGCGGCGGCCGCGCGCAGCGCTTGCCACGGCTGACCGATCGCCGGCCGGTCGAGCTGGATCACGAAGAGCATGTTGCAGCTCGCCATCTCGTGCGTCGCCACTTTGCGTGACGCTCGGGATGTTGCACGAGTCGCGCAGATGGCGCAGGTAGATCGCATCGAACGCGATCTTGCGGATCACCGTGCTCTCGCTCGGCGGAAATTCGCTCACGATGCCCTGGTAGACCGGCGCGCGGCGATGCGTGATCGCCGTGACTTCGAAGATTTTCTCCATCTTGCGCGGACCGAGATACCCGCTCGCTTCACCGAACGGCGCTTCGGGTTCGAGCACGTCGGTGCGAATGCGGCCTTCGATCACGATCTCGGCGTGCGCGGGCACGAGCAGCTCGGACGTTTCGGCTTTCACCAGTTCGATCGCGGCGCCGTTGAGCGCACCGGCGATCCCGAACTCATCGACGCCGTAGGGCACCTTGCTCGCCGACGCCAGCACGAGCGCCGGCGGGCCGCCGATGAAGATCGCCGCATCGAGATGGCGGCCCATGCGGCGCGCCTTCTCCCACATGATCGCGAGATGCTGGGTCGGAACGTCGGTCGCGCAGCCGATGCGGTCGGGGGCTTTGATCATGCCGCGATAGATGCCGAGGTTGTTGGCGCCGGTCTCGGGATCGCGCGTGATCCAGCAGCCGCCGGTGATGAACGGCGCCGGATCGAAACCCGGCGTCGAGATCAGGTGCGGAAAGGCATCGGCGCCTTCGCCGAGATCGGGAGCGCGCAGCACGACTTCTTTGACCGGCGCGGCTTCGCGCTCGACGACGACCGGCGCCAGCGGCTGCTGTTGCGCGCGCGCCCACAGCCGCGGGATCTCGGCCGGCTCGACGTCGAGCGCGGCGCCGTAGATCGCGCGCGAACTGCCGAGCGAGCCGATGACGACCGAGCCCTCGAACGAGCGGCCGCGCGCGTCGGTGACGTTGCGAAACCAGAACGCTTTGCGCTGCCGCTTCGGGCAGGCCGCGAAACTGCAGGCGCACGAGCGGTACGAGTTCGGTGTCCTTGCACACGCGCTCGTCGATCGTTTGCAACAAGCCGCGGCGTTCCAGGGCCGCGATATATTCGCGCAGATCACGATACGCCATGGGTGTTCCTATCGCACCCGGCGGCGGGAACCTGCAAGTGCTCGCCGAACTCGCCGCGCCGATGAAACTTGCGGTGCCGGACCTCATTTCCAACTCGTATTTTCCGGCCGCCGCCGCGGTCGAACTCGGTTTCTTCAAGAACGAGGGACTCGACGTCGAACTCGAGTTGATCTTCCCCGTCGACAAATGTTACGCCGCGCTGCGCGACGGTAAGATCGACTTCGTCGGCGGCTCGGCGCACTCGGCGCTGGCCGCGTTTCCGGGCTGGGCCGGCGTGAAGCTGCTGTGCGCGCAGGCGCAGGGCATGTACTGGTTTCTGATCATGCGCAGCGATCTCAAGGTCGCGCGCGGCGACATCTCGGCCGTCAAGGGCAAGCGCATCGGCGCCGCGCCGTGGGTCGAAATGGGCTTGCGCCGCCTGCTGATCGAGGCCGGCATCGACCTCGTGCGCGACGAGGTGACGATCGCGCCGGTACCCGGCGCGATCGGCGAGAAAGCGAACTTCGGCCTGATGGCCGCGCAAGCGCTGGCCGACGGCAAGATCGACGGCTTCTGGGCCAACGGCATGGGCGCGGAGGTCGCGCAGCGCAGCGGCGCGGGGACGCTCGTGCTCGATATTCGCCGCGGCGACGGGCCCAAGGCGTGCTTCAACTACACGATGGCCTCACTGGCCGCGAGCGACGCGCTGATCGCGCGCGATCCCGCCGTCGCGGCGGCGGCCGTGCGCGCGATCGTCGCCACGCAAAAGGCGCTGAGCGCCGACGTGAGCCTCGCGACGAAGGCCGGTCGCGCGCTCTTCCCGGCGGCCGAAGCGGAACTGATCGCCGGCATCGTGGAGCGCGATCTGCCCTACTACGACCCCGCGATCAGCCCGGCGTTCGTGGCCGGCATGAACCAGTTCGCCCGCGACGTCGGGATCCTCGATCGCGACGTTCCCTACGAGAGCGTGGTGGCGACGCAGTTCAGCGGTCTCTGGAACGCCTGATATATATATCTAAACTCATAGACTAGACGAACCTATCCGGGCTGTGGTATCATCGCGCCATGCGTAGCGGAAGCGAGTATCTCGAGGCCATCAAGAACGATGGCCGCCAGGTCTACATCGACGGCGGCTGCGTCAGCGACGTCACCACGCACCCGGCCTTCCGCGAAGCCGCGCAATCGATCGCGCGGCTCTACGATGTGGTCGCCGATCCGGCAAATCGCGACCTGCTGACCTACCCCTCGCCAGCGACCGGCGAGCCGGTCAACCGCTGCTACATGATCCCGCGCTCGCGCGAGGACCTCACCGTGCGCCGCAAAGCACTGTGGCGCCTCTCCGAAGAGTCGTTCGGCTACATGGGCCGCACGCCCGAACACGTCGCCGCGTTCTTCGCCGCCTTCGCCGGCGCGCCGAGCGTTTGGGCGCGCACCGACCGGCGCTACTACGACAACGTCGTGCGCTTCTACGAACGCATGCGCGACGAGAGCCTCTACGTCGCCTACACGATCGTGCCGCCGCAGATCGACCGCTCGAAGCCGGCCCACAAACAAGCCGACCCGACGCTCTACGCCGGCGTGGTGGGCGAAAATGCCGACGGCATCACGATCAAGGGCGCGCAGATGCTCGGTACCGGCGCCGCGATCGCCGACTACATCCACCTCAGCTGCATTCACCCGCTCACGCCGGGCGATGAGAACTACGCGATCTCGGTCGCGATCCCGTGCAACGCGCCGGGCGTGCGCATCTATTCGCGCCGCTCGTACGCCGAAGGCGCGACGAGCATGTTCGACTACCCGCTCGCCTCGCGCTTCGATGAAACCGACTCGCTGCTCGTCTACGACGATGTCTTCGTGCCGTGGGAAAACGTCTTCATCTACAAGGACATCGCGTTCACGCGCGCGTCGTTCTTCGAAACGGCCGCGCACCTCTTGGGCAACAATCAGGCCCAGATCCGCTTCGCGGTCAAGATGAAGTTTCTGGCCGGACTCGTGCGGCGCATCGCGGAGACGACCGGTTCGATCGCGATTCCGCCCGTGCAGTCGGCGCTCGGCGACATCGCCTCGATCGCCGCGCTGGTCGAGGGACTCGTGCTCGCGCAGGAGGCCCACTGCACGATCGACGCCGACGGCCTCGCCCGGCCCGGCGCGCAAGAACTCTACTCCCAAATGGTGCTGCAGCCCGAACTGCACAACCGGATCATCGCGGCGATTCGCGACCTGGTCGGCGGCGGGGTGATCCAGCTGCCGTCATCGGTCGCCGATTTCGGGAACCCGGCCATGGCCGCCGACATCGAGCGCTACATTCAGTCGCCCGGAACGCCGGCCATGGAACGCGTCAAGCTGATGAAGCTGGTGTGGGATGCGATCGGTTCCGAGTTCGCCGGCCGGCACGCGCAGTACGAGATGTTCTATGCCGGCGCGCCGTTCGTCACCAAAGGACACATGTACCGCAACTACGACTTCACCGGCGCGAACGATCTCGTGCAGCGCGCGCTCGACGGCTACGATTCCGGCGGCCGCCTCGCCGGCTGAGCGCTACCAGTTACTGCTGATCGAGGCTTGCGCCGTGCGCTCGAGCGGTACGGTGATCGCGCCCGTCCAGTCGGGCGCGAAGAACTGCACGGTGGCACTGACGGACTCGGCGTCTAAATCAGCGTCGAGGCTGGCGTCACTGGGAAACTGATCGCCGACGTCCGGATCGCCGGCGAAGGTGAAGCGCATCGTTACGTGGTGGCCGTTGAACGCCATCGCCGTCGGTTCGTAGGCGGCGTCGGTCGGTTCGGTGTCGGGAACGTCCTGGCAGGCATCGTTCGCGCCGGCACGCTGCGAGAGCGTGATCGTGAGCAGCGAGCCGCGTTTGTGCGGCTGAACGAGGGCCTTGTGCGCGATGACGAACTGCAGCGTCTGGATGTCGATCGTCACCGCCACGCGGCAGCCGCTGTGGGTGTAGATGAAGCGCTTGGGCGTCGTCGCGTCGCCTTGCCACGAGACGATGCCGTTCCCGTTATCGTGCGGCGCGGCAACCGCGAGGAATGCCTGCAGCGTTGCCGCCGGGACCGGCCGGTTGACCGGTGCGGGTAGCGGCATCGGCGTCGGCGGCGTGGGCAGCGCCCGCGCGGTGACGGCCGCAGCGCGCACGATCGCGGCCGGCGGCGCCGGGCGCGCTGACGGCCCGGGCGAGGGTGCGGGTTGGGGCGGGGGCGCGAGCGCTACCGCACGCGGCGTCGCCGCGCTGCGCGGTGCCGGCGGCGGATCGACAGCCGCGACGTGGTTCGCCTGCAGAAACGGCACCACGACCAGCGTTCCCGAATCGGCGAAACCGCCGCGGCGGTCGCTCGTGCGCGAGGTGACGATGCCGAGAATCTGACCGGTGCCCGGATCGAACACCGCGCCGCCGCTCAAGCCTTCCTCGATGTGGACGTTCTCGAGCTCCAAGTACACGCCGTCGTCGGGACGCGAGCTCACCGTGCCGGGAAAGAGCACGCGCGGCTCCTGACCCACGACGCCGATCAGTTCGTCGTTCTTTACGTAGCCCGCGACCGCGACCAGGTTGCCCTCGACGACCGCATGCGAGCGCGGCGCGAAGCGGGCGGCGTGCAAACCGCCGCGTTCGACCGCGAGCAAACTCAGATCGCGCGGCCCGCTCCGCTCGAGATGCGCGGCGAGGTCGTGCAATTCGCGGCTGACGTCGATGCGGATGGTCGCCGCGCCCGCGATGACGTGCGACGCCGTCAGCACGAGCGAACGCCCCTCGCCCGACGCGACGACGACGCCGGTGCCGCTTTGCAGCGGCCGGCCCGCGGAATCGAACGTCCACACCTTGACCAGCGACGGCCGAATCGCCTCATAGCCGGTCGAGGCGTCGTTGGCCGCACTCGCGCGCTGCGCGAACAACGCGCAGACCGCGAGCAGTGCGATCGCCAAACACTTACGCACGCAAGTAGATGCCCGCCGCATCGCAGGCGCCCTCGCTGCCGCGGAAGACGCCCAGCGGCGGCCAGTCGGTATAGATGCCCGGTACCTGCGAGGTCCACGTTTGCGACGACGTCCAGGGCTTGTACTGCGGCACGATCGACGGCGGGACGACGTGGCCGATCTCGCAATGGCGCCAGACGATGCGCGGCGTCAGATCGTGCGGCCCGGCCACCCCGAAGTAGCTGCCGCTGACGAAGCGGTCGGCGCGGCCGACACCCGAGCGTTTGTGCCACGTGTACGGCTGCGCGATCGAGACGATGCGCTTTAGGATGATACCGTCATCGCTCGATCCGCCGTTGGGCGACCAGCCGTCGCTGGGCCGCGTCTGCTGCACGGCCGTGAACGTGTGGCGGTTGCCGTCGGTCGCGATGCCCGTTGCGGAGAACACCAGCAGCGAGTCGGCAACCGGATAGAGCTCGAGCACGACGTCGGGGCCGCCGCAGGGGAAACGGTCTTCCGACGTGATCGGCTTGTTGGCGGCGAACTTCCAGTAGAACGCGTAATCGTCGTGCTCGCTCTGCGCCGAGCTCTTCTGCAAGCCCGCGTCGACCGACACGCCGTGCGGTCCCGCGCCCCAGCCGCCGATGTAGATGTAACCGGTTTCCTGATCCACGATGCCGGGGGCGCCGGTCACTTCGTTGTAGCCCGGGCCGGTGACGAAGTGGCGCACGCCGCACGGAATCGAGACCGACACGCGCACCGCGCTCCAGCCGTTCACGGCGCGCACGCCGTGAAACGCGCCGGAGTCGATATCGAACGGCGACGCGACTTGCGAACGCACGGGCACACCCGGCACGCCGCGGTCGCCGCCCGGCACGTCGAAGCGGTGCGCGTACAACCACGCCAGGTTGAGTTCCTTATCGGGCGCCGCGACGCGCGATTTCGGTTTCGGACCGGCCTCGGTCGGCACGTACGGTCCGGCCAGCGCGACGCGCAGCGGCTCGATGCGCGGCGCTTTGAGCGGCGCTGCTTTGGCGATCACGGCTTTCGGCGGCGGCGCTTTGGGCGGCGGCGCTTTCGCGATCAGCGCTTTGGGCGGCTGCCGTTTCGCGAGCATCGTTTTGGGGTGCAGCACCTTGGCGCGCGGCGCTTGCGGGCGCGGCGCAACGCGCATCGCGACGGTGCGCGCATGCGGCGCTTCGCGGCCGGCGATGGTATAGCCGCGCGACGGTTCCGAGGAACTCCACGGTGCGAGCGCGGCGATCTGGGGATCCTGCACGACCGGATCGTAGGAGATGATGCGAATGTCGCCGTCACGCTGGACGACGACGAGGTTCTCACGTTGCATCGGACGCAGCTCGCGCAGGATGTGCAAGTCGTCGTTGACCGTTGCCGGCCCGGCACCGGCAAGAACGGCACAACCGAGCAGTGCAGTTAGCACTCGCCCCGTCAGTCTCCGCAACGTGCTCCTCCTCGCTCTTAGAATGTCGGCAAATCCGGCAGTCATATTCAGCGCGCACGGGGGCGATCTTTGGCCCGCCCGGATGAAAGTTCGGTGAGGAGCACTTGGCGCTCCATCGAGCAAGCGGGCGGAAGGCTTTTCACGCAGCCGGCAGTGCTACGTTCCGGTCGCGCGCGCTTTCAGGTAGAGCGCGACGGCTACGAGCAGCACGAAGCCGATGAAGAGCGTGCGCAGCGTCCGCTCGGGCAAGCGGTGCGCCAGGCCGACGCCGAGCGAGACGGTCGCGACGCCGCCGACCGCCAGCGGAATGCCGATCGCCCAATCGACGTCCGCTGCCAGCGCGTAGGTTGCGGTGGTGAGGATCGTGGTGGGCACGGCGAACGCGAGTGCCATTCCCTGCGCTTCGACTTGCGACTGGGCGAAGAACATCGTCATTGCCGGCACCGTCATGATCGCGCCGCCGATGCCGAAGAAACCCGACAGCGTACCGCCGAGCGCACCGGCGATGCCCGCGAACGGCCACGGTAAGGCCGCCATTGCCGGCGCTCGCGCAAGATAGGTCCGCCGTGCGAGATCGAGCGCGACGAGCACCAGAAAAACGGAAAACGCGATGCGTAAGCCGCCGCTCGGCAACAGCGTCGCGATGCGCGCCGCCACGAACGAGCACGGCAGCGAGGTGATGGCCAACGTGGCGGCCAGCCGCCAATCCAGCGGCGCTTTGCGCGCGTGCGTCCACAAACCGACGATGACGTTGGGCGTCCCCATCGCGAGGGCCGTGCCTTGTGCCGTTTGTTCGGTCAATCCGAACGCGATGCCCAACACCGGAATCGCCAGAAACGCGCCGCCGATACCGAAGAGCCCGCCCACGAAACCGAAGATTCCACCGAGTACGACAAAAGTAACGAAATGCACGAGCCAGACGACGGTCACTCCATCCAAAGTCGGGCGGCGCGACCGCAAACCCTCTCGTCACGGTGACGGTGCAAAAGAACGCGACCACGTATCGCCGGATGCTTTGTGCGATGCCGACGCGGCCGTGCTCGAGCCGCACGACGCGCAGATCGAGCACCATAACAGTTCAGCCGGCTAGCGTAACCGTCGCGTCGATCAGTTCGCGAATCGATGCCAGACGCTCGATCCGCCCGGCCAGCGCCGCCACGGCGGCCGGTGCGGCAACGTCGCCGCCGCCGGGGGTGACGGTCTGATAAGCGAAGTCTTCCCCGAGCCCGCCGACCAGCGCCGCCGCGTCGAACGTCGCGCTCATCAGGGCGGCGAGGCCACGCCGGCCTTCGAGCGCCAGCGGCGCGCCGGTGAACTCCGCTCGCGCCAGCAGCGCCGCTTCGATGCCGTCGGCGGCGGCCGCGGCAACGATGTAGGCGGCGGTCATCGTACCGTGCGCTTCGTAGAGGCCGGCGGCGGCCGTGGCCGCGATACCGAACGCATCGCGCATCGCATCGCGCTGCAGGCCCAATACCCGCGCGGCGGCGATCGCCGCGCCCAACCGTCCGCACGTCCCGCGCGTGTCCCAGCCGCGTTCGACGTGATCGGGTCCGAGCGCGCGCTCGACGCGCACCGCGATCTCCGTGCCCGCGACGATCGCATCGAGCACCATCGCTCCGGGCGCATCGACGCTTTCACCCAGCGCCAGCGCCGCGCACACGACCGGTGTCGCGAGATCGGCATCCTCGCCCGCCGCGAGAGCGCTCAAGAACGCGGCGTGCAGCGGCGTCGTGAGCGCGGCCCGGCCGACGGCGCGCGCGCGCATGCGCGCCGGCCCGGGAGATTTCGCGGCCGCGATCTCGACGCGCGCCGAGTGCGCACCGGCGATCGCGCGCGCGAGTGCGGAGACGACGAGCGCGTGGGCCGGGGCGCGCACCGCTTCGCGAAAGGCCCAGCCGTTAGCCGCGAACGCGATCAGCTCGGCCGTGGGATGCACGGCGCCTTTGGTTGCGCTCATGCCGTCACCGCCGCGATCAGCGCGCTCAGGTCGGCGGCCTTGGGCAGATCCGAGACGGCCGTGCGCAGGGCGCCGAGACGTCCGGCCAGCACGGGTTCCACCAGCGCTTGGGCTTTGGCGTTGAGCTCGGCGTCGGTCAGCGGCCGCTCGAGGCTGCCGCGCGCGTGCGTCACCGTTTCTTCCACCGTCGTGCCGTCGGTGAGGCGCACGGACACACGCGCCGATGCGCGCGGCATCGCCGCATCCGGCTCGAGCCGCACGCGCGCGCGCAGCGCCGCCACATCGGCAGTGACCACCAGCGCGTCATCGTATTGCGCCAAGCCCACCGTGCCGTCGCGCAAGCCCATCGTCACGCCGTGCACGCCGCTGAAGCGCGCCTGCAAGCCATCGCCCGGCGTGAGGTTGCCCATCAGTTCCGGCACCAGCGGGTTGCAGTGCACGGTCACCGCTTCCACGGCCTCCGCGCTGCCGATTCGCGCTGCGAGCGCGACGGCCGCATCGATCGCGGGGTGCGCGACGATCCCGCACGGATATGGCTTGTAGGTGTTCTTGGCCAGCTCGAAGTTTGCGCGCAGATCCGTGTCGAGCGCGCCGATGCGGTGCGTGGTCGCGAGCGCATCGGCGAAACCGCCCGGCGCTTCGAGCGCGTTCGTGGGCGCGCTGAAACCGCGCGCGGCGAGCGTGGCGGCCAGCAGACCGTTGGCGGCCGCTTTCCCGGCGTGATACGCCTTCGTCATCCGGCCGAACGCCTCGCGCTGACCGACCGTGCTCGATGCCGCAATGCCGATCGCGCGCGCCGTCGCCTCCGCGTCCAGGGCCAGCAGCGCGGCCGCCGCGACGGCGGCCCCGATGGTGCCGCACGTTCCGGTGATGTGCCAGCCGTCGTCGTAATGTTCGGGCGAGATCGCGACCCCGACCCGCAACTGAATCTCGCAGCCCAGCACGAACGCGCGCATCGCCGCCGCCCCGTCGGGCGCGGACGCCGGCGCGAGCGCCAAGAGCGTGGCGGCGATCGCCGCCGCCGGATGGATCACGGTCGCGAGGTGCGTGTCGTCGTAGTCGTCGACGTGCGCGGCAAAGCCGTTCGCGAGCGCGGCGAAGTGCGCGTCCGTGCGCGCGCTGCGGCCCACGATCGGGGCCTCGGCGGCGCCCCCCGTTTCACGCGCCACCCGCAAGATCGCATCGACGCCCGCGTGGCGGCTCGCACCGATCGCCACCGCCAGCACGTTGAAGAGCGAGCGCTTCGCTTCGTGCAGCACGCCGGCGGGCAAATCGGCGAGCGTGAACGCCGCGATCGCGGCGGCGAGGTCGCGCGTCACCGGCGGTTGCGCCAGTGCCGCCGTACCGGAAGAACTACTCATCGGCGGGCCTGTTCGAGCCCGCCTCGGTCACGACCCGGTGGCGCGCTGGAGCAGCAGCGAGACGGCCGCCACCGCGACCCACAGCACGAAGCCCAGCGCCAGCGGCCGGGCGCCGCTGCGGGCGATCCGGGCGACCTCCGTCTGGACGCCGATCGCCGCCAGCGCAATGCTGATCAGGAAGGTCGAGGTTTGCGTGATGCCCGGATGCCAGCCGGCCGGGATGATCCCGGTGGTGTTCACGCACGCGGCGACGACGAACCACAGGATGAACCACGGGACGACCTTGCGCCAGGGAACGTGGACGCCGCCGGCGCGTTGCGCACGCGCGTGAGCGACCGCCACGATGGCGACGATCGGCAGGATGAAGGTTGCGCGCGTGAGCTTGACGATCGTGGCGCCCTCGCCGGCATGCGCGCCGAAGGCGTAGCCCGCCGCGACGACCGAGGACGTGTCGTTGATCGCCGTTCCGGCCCACACGCCGAATTGGCTCTGCGTCATGTGCATCAGGCCGCCGAGCGCCGGGAACGTCAGCACGGCGACGACGTTGTAGAAAAAGATCGTCGCGATCGCCATGGCCACGTCGGCTTCAAGCGGTTCGACCACCGAGGCCACGGCGGCGATCGCCGACGCGCCGCAGATCGCCGTCCCGACGCCGATGAGATGTTCGAGCGCACTGTCGAGCTTGAGCAGGCGGCCCACGATCGGCGCGAGCACCAGCGCGACCGCGATCGTGCCGACCGTCACCGGCAGGGTTTCCCACCCGGTCCGCGCGACGGCCGCGAGCGAGAGCCCGAAGCCGGAGACGATGATCGCCGACTGCAGCACTTGCTTGCCGGAAAACGCGAACCCGGCGAAGAGCATGCGCGGCAGCGGCACCCAGAGGCGCAACAGCATGCCGAGCACGATCGCGAGCACCGGCGCGCCGACCAAGGGCACGACCCGGGCGGCGAGGGTCGCCAACAGCGCGGTGGCCGCGGCGACGAGAAAACCGGGCAGGATCGGGGGCACCTGAAGGCCGCGGAGCACCTGGCTCCGCGCCGGCGAGATGGTCACCGTCCCAGTATACGAGCGAGCTAAGCAATAATACAAATAAGGATAAATTGCGCCTCTACAAGATTTTACTTATAGTGACTCCGCTCGGCGTGCGCGGGCGAAGCCGCGAAATAACGGGAACAGCAGCGCCATGAACGATCAGGACCCGCCGCGGCCGCAACTGCCCTACGACGAACTGCACGCCGCGATCGGCGACGATCCGGCGGCCCGTAACGAGCTCGACGCCCTGCGCGCCCACCTCGACCATCCGGCGCCGGATCCCGAGCGGCTGCGCGGCCACGTCGATGCGCTGCGCGGGGTCGGCGACGTCGAAGCGCGGATCGCGAACTGGTGGGACGATCCGGGCACGCAGCGCTGGATCATGACGATCACGAGCGCGGGCCTTTAATTCTCCGGGACGCGTGAGGGAAGCGCTGGGATCGCGGTGCGGCGCGGCAGCGGACTGCCGGAGTCGAGCGGGCGCGGCGTCGCGGGCGCAGGGCTCGGCGAAGGCGTGAAGATCACGGTCGGCGCCGCCTGCGGCGCGTTGGGGTCGAACGGGAGCGGCGTCTTCAGCACCGTTTCCGGCGGCACGTCGAGGGCCACGATGTGTGTGTGGGGATCGTATGCGGCAGCGCCGCCGAGCGCGCGCACGACCTCCGCCACCGGCACGAACGCGACGCCGCCGCGGCCGAACGGCGCGACCGGCAGCGTCCCGGCGACGCCGTTACACATGATCGTGTGCGAGCCGACCCGCAGCAGGCAGGTGTGGCCGTTGCGCACCAGCGTGATCGTGTCGCCGTCGAGCACCGCACGCTGCGTGAAGCGCGTGACCACAGGTGCCAGCGGCGCCATCACGTGGCCGAACAAGAGCTGCGCCGGAGGGGCGCTCGCAACGATCGCCCCGTTGAGGATGATGACGACGGCCGCCGGGATCATTCGTGCCTAGCTCCTTACGGACGGTCGTGGATGTGTTTCGTGCGGCCGCCGTCGAGTTCTCGGCAGCCGGCGCGGCCTTTCTCGCTCAAGCGATCGCTTTCAACATCTTCTTTGCCGCTATACCGCTCTCGCTCGTGATCGTTGCGATGTTCGGCTACATCTTCGGTACCGAGTCGGGCGATTTGCGCGCCCTCGACACGATCGATCAGTTCACCCCGCAATTCTACGATCTAGTCTCTGGGAATATCCAGTCGGTGGTCCGCTATCGCGGCGTTTCCGGCATCGTCGGGCTGATCGGACTGATTTGGTCGGGCAAGAACGTGTTCGGTGCGGTTTCCTACGCGCTCGACCGCTCGCTCGGCCTGCAAAGCCGGCACTTCATTTATGAACTTCTCATAGCGGTCGTCCTGGTGCCGATTCTCGGGATCGTCCTGATCGTGGCCACGGCGGGCCCGCTCGCCATCACCTACGTGGAACGCTTCACCGGCCTCGAATACTTGCGCTACGGACCGCAGGTCGGCTCGTATTCGTTTTCGCTGGCCTTCGTGTTCGTCTTCGCGGCGCTCGTGTATTCATACTTGCCCAACCGCCGCTCGAACATTTGGTTCGGCATCCCGGGTGCCGCGGTCACCGCAGTTGGCTACTCAATCGCGCAGGTCGCCTTCGGCATCTACACCGCCCACGCCAACGTGTTCCAGATCTACGGCACGCTCTCAGCGATCTTCGCACTTATGCTGTGGGTGTACTACGTGTGTCTGATCTTCTTGTACGGGGCGCACGTGAGCGCGCAGTGGGAAACGCACTTCGCGAAAACGCCGCGCGCGGCGCTCGGGCTAGAGAACCGTTAGCGCGGGAAGACCGCGTTCAGATCGACGGCGCTGGTGAGCAAACCCTGTTTGATCATCGAGCGCTGCAGTGAGTCGATGCTGCCGAGCTCGATCCGCGTGCCCCACGCCACCAGCTCCATCTTCGAGGCGGTGTCGGCGTCGATCTTTGTGTAGGTCGGGATGATCGCCCGCACTTCGGCCGGGTTCGCGGTCGCGTACGCGAGCGATTTGAGCATCGCTCGCTTGAAGCGAGCGGCGACGTCGGGATGATCGCTCACGTACTGGTGCGTCGCGAAGTACGTCGCGAGCGTGATGCGTTTCGCGTAGGCGTCCATCGGCTCGAGCATCGGACGGCTGCTCGGGCTCCGGCCGGCCGTGAGAAACGGTTCGACCTCGAGCGCGACGTCGACCCGGCCACTCTTCAGCGCCGGGGCCATGGCGGGAAACGGGATCTCCACGAACTTGATGGTCGACACATCGACCCCGGCGCGCTCCAAATCGTCCTTGATCATGATCTCGGAGATCGTGTTCAGGGCGTTGACCGCGACCGTCTTGCCTTCGAAGTCCTTCAGCGTCTTGATCGGGCCGTCGGCATTTACCATCAGCTGCGTGTTGACGTGATGGCCGTCGGCGATGCTCTGCGAGCCGTCGGTAACAGCCTGCAGCGGCAGGCCGTGCGCCACGGCCAGCAGCATCGACGCTACGTTGCCGTAGCCGAATTGCTCGTCGCCGGAAATGACGGCGGCGGCCACATCACCGCCGCCTTGCGCCGTTACCGGCGCGATCGTCAGGTGCTCGTCCTTGAAAAAGCCCTTGGCGATGCCCAGATAGAGCGGCGCGACGTCGACGATGGGAAGCACGCCGATGCGCAGCGCCACGTCCGGAACTTGGGCGTTCGCCCGCACTGCTGCGGCGCCCAGCACCGCGGCGAGGAACGCCGCTCGCAGCGCGAATCGCAGTACCACTCAGAAGCCCTTGGTCGAAGCGGGAGCGCCCGAATAGTCCCAAACTTTGCCCGGCCGGCCTTCTTCGACCGCCAGCAGCTCGCGCTCGAACGTGGTGCGCAATCGCGCGATGCCGACGTCACTGCGGCCGAGCACTTCTTTCGTGCGGTCGTGAATCGGACCCTGACCCCGCTGCGCGACGACGTCTTCGATGAACGTCTTGAACGGATGGGTCATCGCTTCATCCCACGTCGTCTTTCCGGTGAGGATGTCGTCACCGATCTCCGCGATCGTCGGCAGCGAGGCCAGCCGGGCGCGGATCTCCGCCTGCTGCGCGTTGTGCGCGGCGACGGCCGCCGCATCCGAAAGCGGGATGTCCGTCTCGATCGTGATGAAGAGCATGTGCCGCGCATCGTCGATCGGCACGAGCGTCAGAAAGCCCTCGAACGGCCCTTGCAGACCGATCGCCATCAAGGTCATCGCCATGCGCATGTGGTTGGGGAACGGGTACACGCACAGCCGTTTCGGCTTCGCCTTCGACCACGTCACCCGATCGAACCCGTAGGGCGTTTCCGTCACTTCGGTCTCGGGCAAGCTTTGCTCGCGGGCCAGGAACGTATGCGACTCGCTGCGGCTGTGCACGAACGCGAGATGGACTTCGTCGACCTGGTTTTCGTATGTCTGAAACCAATTGCACGGAAACTCGACGGCCACGTTCTCGATCACGACGTCGTCGCGAAAGTTCGGCAAGCCGGGAAACGGCGGCGTCTCGCCTCCGCCGAAATAGGCGTAGATCACGCCGCGGTGCTCGTGGCACGGAAACGCGGGGATCGAGGTGCGGTCGCCGCCGGCCGGCTGCTGCTCCGCCGGCCGCGCCACGCAGGCACCGCTGCCGTCGAAGGTCCAGCCGTGATAGAAGCACTGCAGGGTATCGCCGCGCACCCAGCCCGGCGATAGCTGCGTGTTGCGATGCGGACAGCGGAAGCCCACGACGTACGGCGTGCCCGACTCGCCCCGGTAGAGCGTGAACCACTCGTTCATGATCTGGATCGGCACCGTCTTGCCGGGCGGCAGGTCGCGGCCGAGGTAGACGGGCTGCCAGAATTTGCGCAGCAGCTTGCCGCCGGCGCTGTCGGGGCCGCTCGACGCGAAGTCGACGCGCGGGCGTACACGGGGCCTGGTTTCGAAGGTGGCACTCATAGGTTCCTAACTGGTTATCTCATCGGCGCGCCGACACTTTGGGCCCTTTGTCCAGCCGATTACCGGGCCGGCGTGCCCATCAGTTCTTGCGACGGAAACGCCGCGAACTTCTCGTACTTGGCGGCCACATCGATCAGCGGCTGCATCAACGCCGGCGTGAGTTCCTCCGCATAGCGCGAGCGCGTCATCGTGGCGACGACGGCGGGGTCGAGGCGCGTGTATTTCGCAACGATGTCGCCGCTCTTCGCGACGTTTTGGTTGGCCCAGACCGCCGCCTCGTGCATCGCGGCGCCGAAGCGCCTCACGACCTCGGCGTGCTCGCGGGCCCACTGCGGCGTCGCGATCCACGCCGCGATCAGAAAACGCTTGGAAATTGCATCCATGCCGTAGGCCAGCACGCGGTCGTTCTTGTTCAAGCCGCTGAGAAAGGGTTCGACCACCACGCCGGCATCGGCCCGAGCCGAATCGAGTGCGATCGGTATCGTCGAGTTCGTCGTCTCGATGAATTTGGCGCTGGATGAGTCGCCGCCATGCTCGTCGATCCACGCCCGGGTCGCTATTTCGGAGAGCCCGCCGAGCGTGCCGACCGCGATCGTCTTCCCGCTCAGGTCCTTCGCCTGGTGCACGGTCGAGTTCGGTGCGAGCGCGAGGCCGACGAGCTTGGACGTCGCCGGCGCGACGTACTCCGAACACGGGGCCACGACGCCGAGCCGAATGCCTTTGATGTGGATCGCGGCCAGCACGTCGACCGGACAGTAGCCGATATCGATCGCTCCCGACAAGATTGCCGCTGCGATCGCAGCGCCGTTGGTCATGGGCTGGATCTCGACGTCGACCCCCGCCTTCGCGAAGAAACCCATGTCGCGCGCGAAATAGACGGCGGCGCTGGTTTCGAGCGGGCTCGCGGCGACGCGGATCGGCGCCGTCGTCTGCGGCCGCCCGCGCAACGGCATGAAAGAAAGCGCCGCGCCTGCGAACAGCACCGCCGATGCGTGCCTGCGCGTGATTGGAGTTGACCTCACGAAACCTCCGGCTCGAAGCCTTGCCCGCACGACGCCGAGGCTTGGTTCAGCACGCTCGTTTTGCAGCGCAGGCCGGGCTTATCTTCGACACGAACGTTGCGCGGCCCCGATGCTCATCACAAATTTTCGACTCAAGTACGTCCTCTACCGGATCGTGCTCGCCGGCTACCAGCTCCTCGACACCGGTAATATACACCCTGTGCGCGAGCGCGCAATTCGTGCGCTGAAGACCACCGTCGACTACATCGAAACCAACATGCCCGATGCGCTGGGCTTCGATACGCAGCGCGAGGTGCTGGCTTACGCGATCGCCGAGACGCGGGTGCCGGGTCACCATCTCGAGTTCGGCGTGTTTACCGGGGGGACGATTCGCTATCTCGCCGGCCTCAAACGCAACCAGCACTTCGACGGCTTCGACAGCTTCGAGGGCTTGCCGGAGGCCTGGGGCGGGTTCAACCTCGCGGCAAACGCGTTCTCGCGCGGCGGCAAGATGCCGCGCGTGCCGGCCAACGTCAGCTTGCACAAAGGGTGGTTCAGCGCAACCGTGCCGGCGTGGACTGCCGGCCACGGCGGACCGATCGCCTTCGTGCACATCGACTGCGATCTGTACTCGTCGACCGTTGAGGTGCTCGACGGCTTGCGGGCGCAGTTCCAAGCCGGAACCGTCATCGTCTTCGATGAGTATTTCAACTATCCGAATTGGGAACAGGGCGAGGTCAAGGCGTGGCACGAATTCGCCGCGCGCTCCGGGATCACGTTCGAGTACTTGGCGTACGCGCGCCAACAAGTTGCGCTGCGGATCACCGGGCTCGCCCCACCCGGGCCGGCCGCCCCCCGGTAAGGAACGCGCTGGCCACCGTTGAATTATGCCCGGTGCGCCTCTACCTGCTCGCTGTTTTCGCATGCTTGTCCGTCTGCTTGGTCGCCGCGACGCCGGCGTTCAGGATCGTCCCCACGGTCATCGTGTATCCGCTCGAGGCCAGCTCCAGCACGCTCGACCGCGAGACGCGAGCGCGCATCGCGACGACGCTCGCCACGCAGATCGCGCAAGGCGGCGCGATCAAGATCATCGCGGCCAAGGCCGACGTCGAGCGCGCCAATTATCTAGCCGACGCTCGCTCGGTCGGCGCCAACTACTACGTAACCGGCTTCGTCACGCCGCTCGGCAACGGGGCCTCGGTCGTCGAGCAAGTGGTCTCGACGGTCTCCGGAACGCTCGTGTTCAGCGTGACGAACTACGTCACGAGCTTGGCTGAAATCGCCGCTCAGGGCGACCAATTGCGCCAAGGGATCCTCGAACGCGGTACGCGCGCCTTGGAAGCCTTCCAGGCCCCGCCGCCGGCCGAAGCGACGCCCGCGCCCGAGCCGTCCAACGGCGCCGAAACCTCCATCAACAAGCTCTTCGGGCACAAGAAGGTCAGCGTCGCAGCCGTCCCGCCCAAGGATGCGACCATCGCCATTTTGGCCGTCGGCGGCTCGGCCGATTCAGAGCAGCGCGCGGCGGCGGCGAAAGAACTCGCGGCGGCGTTCGAGCGCAACGGCCGCCATGCCGTGATCATCAACGCGACCTCGCCCTCCGACGACTTGTGCGCCGTCAACAAAGCGACCTCACTTCTTGGGGCTTGGCTCGACACGCCGGCCAACGCGAACGCCGCACTGCGCGTGGTGGCCTACGATTGCAACGGCAAGATCGCCTACGACCACTCGTTCCGTCAGCCGCTGGCGGGCGTGACCGGCGTCGCGGTCGACAGCTATCTCAAAATTTCCAAAACGCCCGGTTAACGCCTAGGCTTCCTCGGCGGCCGCCGGGTCGAGCAGCCCTTCCGGGACGCTGACGCGGATCTCTTTGCGCGCCACGTCGACGTTCGCGATGAACGCCGCCACCAGCGGCAACAGCGCGCGCGCCGCGCCGACGACCAGCAGATCTTGGTTGGGATAGTGCAGCACGTCGACGACGAGGCCGCGTTCGATGCCGGCCTCATCGAGTAAGCGGCAGCCGACCAAGTCGGCATCGAAGTACTCGCGCTCGCCCAGCGGCGCGTCGTCGCGGCCGATCGACAGCCGCGCGCCGACGAGTGCTTCGGCCGCATCGGCATCGTCGATGCCGGCGAGCCGAATCAGCGGCCGGTCCTTCTGGCGCCGAACCGCGGCGATCGTCACCGCGCGCTCGCTGCCGTCGGCCATGTGCAGCGTGCCCGCGAGGCCCGCCCGCAGCGCGTCGTCGCCGACGCGCGAGGCATCGAGCTTCAGCTCCCCGCGCAGCCCGAACACGCCGGCGATGCGGCCGGCGTTGACGTCAGCTCTTCTTTTTTCGTTTGGGCGCTGCGGCTGCTGTGGCACTTTTTTTCCGGGCGGCCGGCTTCTTCGCCGCGGGCGCTTTTTTCTTGGCCGCGGGTTTTTTCACGGCCGCGTCGGGCTGTTCGGCAACCGCGCCGGCCGCGTCGAGCGGCTCGGGCGCGCTCGTATCACCGGCGTGCTCGAGATCGGCCTCGTGCAGGTCGTCGTCTTCGACGTCGACGATATCGATCGTGACCTTGCCTTCGGCGCTGGCCCGTACGATCGTGCGCAACGCTTGCGCGACGCGACCGCCCTTGCCGATGACCTTGCCGAAATCTTCGGGGTTCACTTCGAGCTCGATGATCGGTCCGCGCGCACCGTCGACCACCGCAACGATCACCTCGTCGGGCTTGGAGACGAGCCGCTTTGCGAGGAACGTCAGCAGTTCGACGGCACGTGCTTGCGCAACGGCCGGGTCGCCGGCCGGACGCGGGCCGTGATCGCGGTCGCGATACGGACGCCGTTCACCGCCGCCGCTGCGATCGCTGCCGGCGCCACCCGAACGGCGGCGAGCCGGGCGCTCGTCCTCGGGCTCGATGTCGTCGCTGAAGGATTCGTTCGTGGCGATCTGGCGCGCCCCGAGCGTGGACTTCCGTTCTTCTTCCGGCGCCGCTTCATCGTCGCCGAACAACCCGAATTCGTCGTCGAACGCGGACACCGGCTACTCGGCTGCCGCTGCGGGTGCGGCCGCCGCGGCCTTTTTCGGATAGATGGGCGCGCGTTCAACCAGGCCGAGTTCGGCGAAGAGACGGCGCACGGGATCCGAGGGCTGCGCGCCCTTGGCGAGCCAGGCCTTGACCTTCTCCTGGTTGACGACGACCGTCTTGGGTTCGGTGCGCGGGTTGTAGTGCCCGAGAATTTCGATGAACGCTCCGTCGCGCGGCGACTTGGCGTCGCAGACGACGAACCGGTACGTCGGCTGCTTCTTTGCGCCCATGCGGCGCAGGCGGATTTTGACCATGATGCTTTCTGTCTGTCTTTCTAACGTGGAAGTGCCGGCATTCGAAACCGGCCCCGCTTCCCGCCGCCCATCTGTTTCATGAGCTGACGTGAAGCTTCGAATTGTTTCACCAGACGGTTGACGTCGGCGACTTGCATGCCGCTGCCGGCGGCGATGCGCTTGCGGCGCGACCCGTTGAGGATCTCGGGACGCCCGCGTTCGCGCCGCGTCATCGAGCAGATGATCGCTTCGACGCGCTTGACGTCGCCCTCGTCGATCTCGACGTTGGGCAGCGCTTTGGAGAGTCCGGGAATCATCTTCATGATGTCGTTCATCGAGCCCATCTTGCGCACTTGGCGCAGCTGCTCGAGGAAGTCATCGAGGGTGAAATCGTTCTTGCGCAGCTTTTGCGCGAGATCTTTGGCTTGCTCTTCGGAGTAGACGCTTTGCGTTTTCTCGATCAGCGTGAGCACGTCGCCCATCCCGAGGATGCGCGACGCCAGACGGTCGGGATAGAACGGCTCGAGTGCCGCGAGCTTTTCGCCGACGCCGACGAACTTGATCGGCGCGCCGGTGATCTTGTGGATCGAGAGCGCCGCGCCGCCGCGCGCATCGCCGTCCATCTTGGTGAGGATCACGCCCGTGATTCCGAGGCGATCGTTGAAGCCCTTGGCGACGCTGGTCGCTTCTTGGCCGGTCATCGCATCGGCGACGAAGAGGATCTCGATCGGGCGGACCGCGGCTTTGATCGCGGCCAGCTCGTCCATCAGCTTCTCGTCGATCTGCAGCCGGCCGGCGGTATCGATGATGACGGTCGGAATGCCCAGGCGCCGGGCTTCGGCGACGCCGTCGCGCGCGATCTTCACCGGATCGCCCGCGCCTTGATCGTACACCGGCAGATCGATCTGCTTGCCGAGCGTCTTGAGCTGGTCGATGGCGGCGGGGCGGTACACGTCGGCCGCGACGAGCAGCGTGCGGCGGCCTTGCTCTTTCAGCCGCAGCGCGAGCTTGCCGGCATGCGTCGTCTTGCCCGAACCTTGCAGGCCGACCAGCATGTACACCGTCGGCGGCGCATCGGAGAACTGCAGCCGCGCCTCGGCGCCGCCCAGCAAGTCGACGAGCTGGTCGTGGACGATCTTGATGACCGACTGACCGGGCGTGAGCGAGGTGAGCACGTCGGCGCCGACCGCGCGCTCCTTGATCGCGTTGACGAAGTCTTTGGCGACGGCGAGGTTGACGTCGGCTTCGAGCAACGCGATGCGGACTTCGCGCAATACCTCAGCGACGTCCGTCTCTGAGAGACGGCCGCGGTTCGACAAGCGGTCGAAGATGGCGCCTAAGCGCTCGCTGAGGGCTTCGAGCATCCTAGGAGCCCCCGCCGGGGCGACGACGGGCGGCTTGGGCGAAGCCCAAACGCGAAGGATTCACGGAACGTGAATCCACTAGGCGGTCGCCGTGCTCGCGTCGATCTTGGCGACGGCATCGCCGACCGTCTTGATCTTCTCGGCTTCCTCATCGGGGATATCGATGCCGAACTCGGTCTCGAACGCCATGACCAGCTCGACCTGATCGAGCGAGTCCGCGCCCAGGTCCTCGGTGATCGAGGCTTCGGTCGTGACTTCGTTCTCTTCGACGCCGAGCTGCTCGACGATGATCTTCTTGACGCGGTCGAAAGTATCGCTTGCCATTGGACTCCTATGTGTTCGGATGTGGTGTTCGGGTTAGTGCATCAGGTAGCCGCCGTCGACCACGATCGTTTGACCGGTGACATAACGGGCGGCATCGGAAGCGAGAAAGGTGACGACGCCGGCGACATCGTCGGGAGTGCCCGGCCGGCCGAGCGCGATCCCGTCGAGAAAGCCCTTGCGCGCGGCATCGGGCAGTTCGGCGGTCATCGCGGTTTCGATCAGGCCCGGGGCCACGGCGTTCACCCGAACGTTCCGCGACCCCAGTTCCTTCGCCAACGACCGGGTTAAACCAAGTAATCCGGCTTTGGTCGCAGCGTAGACGCTTTGGCCGGGGTTGCCGCCGATCCCGACGATCGAGGAAACGACCACGATCGCCCCGGCGCGCTGCTTGAGCATCGGCTTCGCCACCGCGGCGCTCAGGTAAAAGGCCGACTTCAGGTTGACGTCGATCAGCCGGTCGAGGTCGCTTGCTTTCAAGCGCAGGATCAGGCCGTCGTGCGACTGCCCGGCGTTGGCTACCGCCACGTCGATCCGGCCGAATTCCGCCAGCACGGCGGCGACGCCGGCGTCGACCGCGGCCTGGTCCGCGACGTCGACGGTGTGGCGGCTGACGCGCGCCTCGCTGCCGGCGGCCGTCCGGACCGCCGCGGCGGTCTCTTCGAGCGCGGCCGCGTCGCGGCCGAAGAGCGCGACGGCGTAGCCGTGCACCGCGAGGTCGACGGCGATGGCCCGGCCGATGCCGCGCGAGGCGCCGGTGACGAGCGCTACCCCGCCGCTCAGCGCGAGATCCCGGCCGGCGCCAGCAGCGCGCGCAGCTTCTCGACGCCGGCCGCGTCGCCGACGTGCATGGCCTTGGGCGCGCCCTCGACGCGCTTCATCATCGGCGCGAGCACCGGGCTCGCGCCGAACTCGACGATCAGATCGATGCCGACGCGCGATCATCGCGATCGCGGCGTCGTGCCAGCGCACTTCATCGGTGACCGAACGGATCAGGTTGGTCTTGATCTGCTCGACGCTCGTGTAGGGCTGCGCGTCGACGTTGGAGATCACGGTGAAGCGCGGCATCACGATCGGCGCGTCGGCGATGTGTTTGGCGAATTCGGCTTGGCGCGGGCTCCATCAGGGCCGAGTGCCACGCGCCGCTGACGTTGAGCGGGATCACGCGCTTCGCGCCGGCTGCGAGCGCCAGCTCGCCCGCCACGCGCACGGCCTCTTCATCGCCGCTGATCACGACCTGCCCCGGCTGGTTGAAGTTCGCCAGCTGCACGCGACCGCTGCCGCGTGCGACCGCGGCCTCGACCGCCCCGCGCAAGAGCGCGTCGTCGAGCCCGAGCACCGCCGACATCGCGCCGCGCGCGAGCGAGGCCGCGCGGTGCATCGCGAGACCGCGCTGGTTCACGAGCGCCAGCGCCGCCTCGAACGTGAGCGCACCGGCCATCGTCAAACTGCAATATTCGGCGAACGAGTGCGCCGGCGCTGACGACCGGCGCCAGCATGTCGCCGACCGCCGCCGCGAGCGCGAGGTTCGTGACGAAGATCGCCGGCTGGCTGTAGCGCGTTTCGCGCAGCTTGTCTTCATCGGCATCGGCGCACAGCGCGAGCAGATCGTAACCCAGCACCGCGCTGCGCTTCGCGATACAGCGCCGCCGACGGCCGGATAGGCGGCCGCGACGTCGGCGCCCATGCCCACGGATTGCGAGCCCTGGCCCGGAAAAACGACGCCGATGCGCATCAACGCTCGCTCCAGCGCCAGGCCACGGCACCCCACGACAGTCCGCCGCCGAAGCCGACGAACACGATCACGTCGCCGTCTTTGAGTTTGCCGGCGCCGAAGGTTTCCGAGAGCGCGATCGGGATCGAAGCCGAACTCGTGTTGCCGTAGCGGTCGACGGTGATCACGACTTTGTCGCCCAGCATCTCGAGCTGCTTCGCGGCCGCATCGATGATGCGGCGATTGGCCTGATGCGGGATCGCGTAGGAAATGTCGCCGCGCGTGAGGCCGGCTTTCTTCAGCGCGGCGTCGGTCGCTTCGATCATCTTGGTCACGGCGAAGCGGAACACTTCGCGGCCCTTCATGACCATTTTGTTCTGCTTCGCGTCGATGCCGGCGCTCGTCAGCGGCGTCGACGGTGCCGCCGGCCGGAACGAGCAAGAGCGAGGGATCGCTGCCGTCGCTGCCGAGTTCCGAGGCGAGAAAATCGTTCTTTTCCGCGGCTTCCAGCACCACCGCGCCGGCGCCGTCGCCGAAGAGCACCGCGGTGCCGCGATCCTCGTAGTTGGTGATCGTGGAGAGCTTCTCGCTGCCGACGAGCAGGATGCGCTCGTACACGCCGGCCGCAATCAGGCTCGAGGCGACGGTCAGGCCGTAGATGAAGCCGCTGCACGCGATCTCGATGTCGAAGGCGGCCGTGCCCTTCATCCCGAGCTTGGCGGCGAGCACGCTGGCCGTGGCCGGAAACAGATAGTCGGGCGTCACGGTGGCGACGATCACGCACCCGATGCTCGATGCCGGCAAGCCGGCGCGTTCGAGCGCCATGTTCGCGGCGGCGAGGCCCATGTCGCTGGTCGTCTCGTCGTCGCGTGCGATGTGCCGCTCGTGCATCCCGGTTCGTGAGACGATCCACTCATCCGTCGTATCGAGAATCTTCTCGAAGTCGGCGTTGGTCATGACGCGTTCCGGAACGTAATGCCCGACGCCCGCCATGCGGACGCCACGGGTCAGCGGCACGCGCTAACTATTCGTGGTTATGGCCGGCGTGGTCGCGTTCGTCGCGCGGCGCGATGACCTGCCGGCCGTCGTACGTCCCGCAGAAGTCGCACACGAAGTGCGGCTGCTTCGGCTGGTGGCACTGCGGGCACTCAACGGTCGTGACCGGATTGAGCTTCCAGTTTGCCGCCCGGCGGCTACGCGTCTTCGAACGCGGAGTTTTCCACTTGAGATTCGCCATGATTGCCTTCCGTCGCCGGGCAGTCGCAATCGCCGCCCGGATTCTTGCTCCGGCCGCAGGTCACGCACAACCCGCGGCATTCCTCGTTGCACACCAGCCCGAAGGGCAGTGCGCTCGTCACCACTTGCCGGACGAGATCGCCGACATCGAAATTCGTTCCGTTGAGGACGTTGTTCTCGGCGAAAGGGTCGCTCGCCCCGTCGGGCGGATCGAACCGTTCGTCGACGACGACCCGTACGGGGGCCGCAACGTCCTCGAGACAGCGGATGCATTCTCCCGCGACGCCGACCTCGACGATCCCGTTGATCTGCAGCCCGCGGTCGACGCGCCGCAGATCCAGCTCGGCATGCGCCGGCTCCGGAAAGCGGAACGAGGAAAACGGGGGCACGCCGACGCGCTCATCGAGCGACATCGGGCGCCCGGTAACCAGTAACGATCCGATGTCGACGACCACGTGAGAACCCATACCATAGAACGAGGCTCCCCGCGAGGGAAGCCCCATGCCAACCACGGTATTGTAGACCCCCCTCCTACCCTTGTCAAACGCCTCCGTCCGCGTGAAGGGGCGGCGTGACAAGCATCGGGACGGTCGCTCTCGACCCCGCAAATCGCCGCCGCGGCCCAGGGCGCGGCCCTCAGCCCGGCCCCGGCGGCCTCGCCGGCCGTCGCCGGCACGGCCCGGGACGCCCAAATCGCCGAACTCCCCACGACAAGCGCGAGCGTGAACCAGCTCCAAAGCCTGGCCTCCGCCGCCACGTCGTCCGCGAGCCCGTCCGCCGCCGAGCCCGCCGTCTCGAGCAGCCCGGCCCCGGCGCTGCCGACGACGCAGCAACAGACCCAAGCCCAGCAAGCCGCGGCCCAGCCGCCGCTCAAGGGCGATTTCTACGCCGACGGCGACGACGCCGAGTAAACGAGGAGCATCATGGGATTCAATCCGCTAGGCATGGTCGTCGGTGCGGCGACCGGATTCCTGACCGGCGGCCCGGTCGGCGCGGCCATCGGCGGCGCGGCCGGAGCGACCGGCGGCACGAACAACCTGACCTCGACCGTCGGGAACCTCGGCAATACCACCTCGAGCGCCTGGCAGAGCAGCATCCTCGCGCTCCAGGACGCCCAAAATGAAGCGAATGCGGTGTACTCGCTTCAGATCAACCAGCAAGCCTCGCAATTCAACAACATGATGGACGAGAAGTCCGAGATGATGCGCGAGAGCAACGCGCTGCGCGACGTCGCGCTCGAGCAGAAGAAAGCCGACACGCAAGTCATGAAGAAATTCATCGAGTCGATCATATGATCGCGGGGCCGCTCATCACCCGTCCCGTTGCGCCCCGCGCCCACGCTCCGGCGAGGCCCGAGGCCGCAGCGGACGCTCCGTCCGCCGACGCACGCACGCTGGAAGAACGCATCGACGCCTCGGTCGACGCCGCCCTCGCCGAGGCGCTCGCCAAGGTCAAGACGCCGGCCGACGACGAGCTGGCGAAGCAGCAAGCGGCCTTCGATCGGATGATGCAACTACGCACCGAACAAGAGCGCGAGGCCAACGCCATCCGCGAGTTCGGCATGGCGCAGCAGAAAAAGGAAAATGACTTTCTCCAAGAGTTCATCCGGATGATCTAGAGTACCAGGCCTCAATCGCCGGACGCAGAAGCGCGCTCGCAACGTCCCGCGTGAGGAGATGCCGGTGTCCAAGCATCGCTATCTGGTGGTCTTGCTCATGTTCTTGAGCGTGTTCGTGAACTACATGGACCGCGTGAACTTCAACGTGGCCATCCCGGCAATCCGCGAGCAGTTCGGCTTCAGCCTCCAGCAGATCGGAGCGATCTCGTTCGCGTGGGCTATCATCTACGCGGTCTTCAATTTCCCCGGCGGCTGGGTCGTCGACAAGGTGGGCCTGCGCAAGGCGTTGCCGCTGTTGCTCGGCTGGTGGTCGATCTTCACGATCCTCACGCCGTTCGCACGCTCGCTTGGCGGCTGGTTTCTCGTCCGCGGCTTGATGGGCGCGGGCGAGGCCCCGATCTGGCCCGTCAACGCGAAGCTAGCCAACACGTGGGCCGCGCCGAGCGAACGTTCGACGCTCTACACCTGGGCCGGCTGCGGCCAGTACGTCGGCCCGACCGTCGGCACGCTGCTGGCGGGCTGGATCCTCGTCACGTGGGGCTGGCAGTGGACGTTCATCCTGTTCGGAATCGCGGGGCTTGTGATCGTGCCGTTCTGGTATGCCGTTGTGCGCGACCGGCCGGCACTCGATCGGCGCGTGAACGCGGCCGAACTCGCGCACATCGGTAACCGCGCGAACATCAACGAGAAGCCCGACTGGCCCGGCATCCGTGCCGTCTTCTCCAGCCGTGCCGGCATCGGCATGCTGCTCGTGTTTCTGACCTTCGGCTACATCCTGTTCACCTTCCTGAACTGGGTGCCGAGCTACATGTACTACACCTTCCACATGAGCATCTTGAAGAGCGCCGGCTGGGCGAGTTTGGGCGCGCTGCTCGGCCTGATCGGTTTCCTCATCTCGGGCCCGTTCAACGACGGGCTGCTGCACCGCTACGACCGGCTGACGGCGCGCCGGATCGGCGCCGTGGCACCGATGGGCGGCGTGATCGTCTGCATCGTGCTCTCGCTGCTCAGCGCGCAGGCCGAACTCGGCGGGCTCACCGCCGTGCTAATCGGCCTCGCCCAATTGCTGATGAACATGACGGTCGGTGCGTGGGCGGTGAACATCATCGACATCTCGCCCAACCAATCATCCACCGGCTTCGTCTACGGCATCTACAACGGCGTGCTCAACGTCATGGGCGCCGTCAACTCGCTCATCTTGACCGCGCTCGCGGCGCAATACGGCTTCCCGGCAGCCTTCGGGAGCGCCGTGTTCTTCGCATGCGTCTTCATGGGCAGCATGCTGTTCGTGGTCGACCGCGCGAGCTACACCGCTCTCGTCGACAAAGCGCAGCTCGCGCGAGTCGCCGCCGCTTAAGGGACATTGAGGATCGGAATATCCTTGGCCGGTTTGCCGGGTTTGATCGACTCGAGGTAGGCGATGATGTCGGCGGCTTGCGCATCGCTGAGCACGGCCGGCGTGTAGACCGGCATTTGCGCCGAAGGATGACGCAGTTGGCGCAGGATCAGGTTCGGCGGCAGCGCATGCGGCGCGATGCGCGGCCCGGCGCGCCCGGCGCCTTGCCCGAACGTGCCGTGACACTCATAGCACATGCTGGCCATGAACTGTTTTTGTCCCTTGACCGGATCGCCGGCGGGCAGCGTGTCCTGGCCCATCGCCGCTGCTCCGAGCGACAACGTGAACACGGCGGCGAGCAGGCTGCGCGATGCGGCTGCGATCATGCTCATCTCCATCAGCGTCCCTGCATAACGACGTCGACCAGCGCCGGTTCGCCGCGTTTGACGACGGCGATCGCGCGCTGCAGCGCGGCGGCCAGGTCCTTGGGATCGGTGATGGGTCCCTCGGAATAAACGCCCATCGCTTGCGCGAGCTTGGCGTAGTTGATGTACGGTTCGCGAATCGTCGTGCCGATCGACGTGCGGTCGATGCCGCGCTGGCGCTGGTTAGCCATCCGCTGGATGGCCATGATCTCTTGGTGATAGGCGCGGTTGTTGTGCATCACGTAGAGGATCGGAATCTTGTGGTGGGCCGCCGTCCAGAGCACGCCGTTGGCGACCATCAAGTCGCCGTCGGGCTGGATGCAGACGCTCAGCCGGCCGTGACTGCGGTTGGCCAGCGCGCCGCCGAGGCTCGCCGGCGCGCAATAGCCGACCCCGAACGCCCCCGCGTCGCCGATGTACTGGTAGTACTTGTCGGCCTTCCAGAGCTGCTGGGGCCAGCGGCTCTGAAAATCGGTGCCCGAAAGAAGCGACCAGTCTTCGTTGCGAATCTGCGCGTAGAGCTCGGCGCATAGGCGCGCGGTCGTGATCGGCACGTCGTCCCAGCCGACGGCCGCCGCTTCGCGCGACGCGGCAAGTGCCGCCAGGTGCGCATCCGCGAACGACTTGGCGCGAGCATCGAAGAAACGCCGGCGATCGGGCGTGATCAGCGGCCGCAGGGCCTCGATCAGCGCGGGCAACGTCGCTTCGGCATCGGCCGCAATCGGCAGATCGACGTCGACGAAGCGCTCGAAATCCTGAAAGTTGGACTTCATGTAGAGCGAGTTGCTGCTGATCGTGATCGTCTTCGTGCCGGGGCGCAGGCGCGAACGCGTGGCGAACGTGATGTCGTCGGTGAAGCGGTTGATCGCCGCCCAAAAATCGGACATCTCCATGCCGACCACGAGGTCGGCTTGCCCCACTACCACCGCTTGCGATGAGAATTGGTTGAGCGGATGCCGCCAGGGGAAGTTCATCCGTCCGGTCGCGTCGATGACTGGGGCCCCGAGCAGTTCGGCCAGCTCGACGAGGTGCGCCATGCCCGCCGGTGTCCGCGCCGCGCGGTCGACGAGCAGCACCGGATGATCGGCCGCCACCAGCATGCGCGCCGCCTCGGCGACGGCGCCGGCCTCGCCTTGCGGGGCTGAATTGAGGTGCAGCTTCGGAATCGCCGGCTTGCCGCCCCGCGGCAGCTCATCTTCCTGCAAATCCGTATCGATGGTGAGGAGCACCGGCTCGTAGGGCGGCGTCATCGTGAACTGATACGCGCGTACCGCCGACTCGGCGAAGTGCGGCAAACTGGCCGGCGCGTCGTCCCACTTGATGAAGTCGCGCACGATCGCGGCGCCGTCCACCGCGGTGTGCGCCCACGGTACTGTGAAGCGCCGCTTCGTCAGATCGCTTTGGTTCGCCGTGATCATGAAGATCGCGACGCGGTCGGCCCAGGCATTGTAGATGGCCATCGAGGCGTGCTGCAAACCGACCGCGGTGTGCATCATACAGGCCATCGGCTTGCCCGCGATCTTGAAGTAGCCGTGAGACATCGCAACCGAGATCTCTTCGTGGTTGCAGGTGATCAGCTCCATCGACGGCGCGTTCGGCATGCCGTAGTTGATGATCGATTCGTGCAGCCCGCGGAAGCTCGAGCCGGGCATCGCCGCGACGTACTCGATGCCGAGGCTCTTCATCACGTCGACCATGTAGTCGCTGCAGTTGGTCGACTGCGTCAGGCCGTCACCGGCAGGCGCGCCCCGCTCGCCGACGGGCGACGGCACGGGCGGCACGCTCGGCGGCCGAGCCGGCACCGCCGCCGGGGCCTGGGCCGCCGCGGCCACCGGCGCCCCGACCGCCGCCGCCGCACTGCCGAGGGCCACGCCCTTGAGGAAGCCCCCACGCCCGACCGAGCCACCGCCAGACCCCTTGCCCATGCCATTCTCCTCCGCCGCGCCGGTCCGGCGCCGGAACCTACTTCCGCCGCATGGGGTAAGCCCCTGGCCGCGCGTTCCGGGGCCCGGGCTGGTCCGCGTTGACAAGGGAGAGTCGCACGCCCTAAGATAACGAGCGTTCTTCGACGGGGCCGGCCCGCCAAAGCGCATGGGCCATTAGCTCAGCTGGTTAGAGCGCATGCTTGATAAGCATGAGGTCCCTGGTTCGAACCCAGGATGGCCCACCAGAAGCCCCGTAACCACGGGGTTTTTCCGTTTATCGACCTCGGTAATTAGCACAAGCGTGGGGCATTTGTGGGACCAAGTCGTCAGGAGACGACGATCCGGCACCGCCGCGAGGCCGTGGCGCCGGATCGCGGCCGAGCCGCAGAGACGACAAAAAGGGACCGGCATTTCTGCCGATCCCCTTTTACGCTCCGTAAGCGTGTCCGTTTGTACCACAACGGCTGCGGCCCCAGGATTGCTCCCAGGGCCGCATATCCGCTGACTAAGCGGGTAGGTACCTCGATTGTATCCCGGGGACTTAACGGGGTCAAGGGACCCGCTTACCAGCACGCGCCCGGCGGGATTTGAACTCGCACCACCCGATTAGTCAGAACGGTGCTCTATCCAATTAAGCTATGGGCGCACCACTATAATCGCACTCGGGTGTGCCTACCGGTTGGCATATAGCATGGACAATCACGGCATAGCAGACAGCCGGGTGATTTTTCTTACGACGCATTGCATAACAGCGTCAATGTTCTCGCAATCCATCGGCGGCTTGCTTTCGTCGTTTGACGAACGCTCATCCGACGAGGCTATGAAGAAGGAAGGGATGCCTAGTACGGTTCTCTCGCCAAGGTAGAAACCTACCGTGTCCCTGATACACGGCCTCTATCCGTCCATGTAATTTTCAGCGTCATGCGTGCGAGTCTGCTTTCAGGTGCGGGATGTGGCCATGAACGTGCGCTCGCGAATGGCAAGGTTGAGGTTGACGGAATAGCCACATTCCTTGCCGAGCATTCCCATGTTCGCGCAGACGCTGACGACGCAGCGTCCTGAATTTCAGAGGCTACTGTGTCGATGAGACGTGGAGGCCGACGCCCAATTGCGAGAGCGGGTCGGGCTGCGTGTTGTTGCCGACCGTTTGACCGATCGGCGATCCGGCCGGGTTCGGCGTCGTTACGGCGTCGAGCTCGTGATCGGTAATCGACGCCGTGAACGTATGATCCGTATTACCGCTGACCACTTGGGTCAGCGGTAAGGTACTGGCGTTGCTATTGGTCGGCGAGGCCTGGTACGGCGCCGTCGACGAGGTGACATAATTATCGAGGTGCGGCGGCGGAACGGCCGGCGAAACGGCTCCGGTGCTCATAGCGCCAGTCTAGTATACCTCGAGCCATTTCGCAACGAACGTACCCTCGTTGAACACGCGGTCACCTTCTGAGCGTGCAAGTTTCGAGTGGCCCCGCACAGAAGTCCGCGCCACACGATCTTGCGGGGAGGACCGCTGGAAGTCTTGATCCCAGCGCCGCCGCTGGATCTGCCGGCTACGCTCTGGTTCGTCGGAGTTTTTATACTCTGCGCCGGTTTGACGCGCGTCGAGCCGTCGGCCGCACCGGCCGCACTCATCCTCGCCGATCCGTTTGCCCTTACTCGGTACATCGGGCACAACACGACCTTGACGACGTTCAAGGCTGCGCTCGCGGGTGTGCTGCTCGGCCTCGTGCTGCGGCGGTCGCTCGCGATGCCCCGCGATCCCGAGACGCGCTTGATCGCGATCGCGCTGCTCGTTCTGGCCATCGCCACCGCCGCAACCGTCGCGGTGGCCGCCGTGCCGAGCGTAGCGTTGCGAGAGACGGCGAAGGCCCTCGAGTACGCGCTGGTCTTCCTCGTCGCATGGACGGCCGGGCAGCGCGATCCTGCTCGCACGGCGCGCCTGCTCGCCGCCGGCTGTGCCGTGGCGATCGTGCTCGTCGCCCTCGATGCAGTCCGAGATTTTGCTCATCCGCAGTCGGGCGTGTGGATCGATGGGCAGGCGTTTCTCCGCCTCGCCGGCCACCTCGAAGGGCCCAATCAGTTGGCGGCGTGGCTTGCCATCGTCGTTCCGGTCGTCATCCTGCTGCCGTTCCGAGCGGCGGCGTTCCCCGTGGCTCTCGGAATGCTCGCGACCACGCTGGCGATTTCCCGGACGGGGCTCACGTTGGCGTTCGGAACGCTGGTCGTGCTCGCGGCCGCGAGTGCCGGCCGTTGGCGGATCGTCGGCCTCGCGGCGTTGGCGGTCGGCTTGGGCCTTGTAATTCTGAGCGTGCCGCAACGATCGCTGGTTCCACTATCGCATCACACGGGTGCTCCGGCAGCCCGGTTCGTTTCGGTTGCGCAGAACGCCGATGAAGGCGGAACGGGGTCGCGTCCGATTCTGTGGAGCGCCGCCATACGCATGGTGAGAGCGCATCCGCTGCTCGGAGTCGGAGCCGGCAACTTTGAGTTACAATTACCGCATTATGGCGCGCGGGCCAACGTCCGCACGCATGCGAATTCGCTCTATCTCGAGGCCTTTGCCGACGGGGGCATCGTGTTGGGTTTCGCAACCCTGCTCGTCGCGATGGTCCCGCCCGCGCTGCTCTTGCGCGGCAGGCGCGCTGGCTCGCGTTTGCAGCTGGGATCGTCGGCCTCGCGCTGGCGGTTCACGGCATCTTCGACGACGTTACGTTTTTCACCAAAGTGGGGCAAAGTTGGTGGATCGTGGCGGGAACCGGTGCGGCGGTCCTAAGCCAGGCAGGCATCGGTCAGCAGCGGAGTCTGTTCATGCGGTCATTTGCCGTTGACCCAAGAACAGCAGTTTCGCGCGTCTTGCAGCGTGCGCAGACATCCGAAAGCGAAGTCTAAACGGGGTTGGCCTAGCTCGACCCGTCTCCCGCCCCTCGGCATTCCACGATGAGCACGTCGACGCCATCGGCACGAATGATATGACCATCTTGCTGCAACGCGCCGACGACCACTGCGGGAGCCGCAGCATGTTCGATGTCTTCGAGCTTCACGGGAATCTTTGTTCCGTCGTAGCCTCGTTCACCGGCAACGTCGTCTGAACTGTGTCCGCGCGCGTCCTCGGGCATTTACGACCTCATTTTTCGTCGCTCGATTGCTTTAGAGCGAACTCATACCCATTTTTTTCGAAAACCGCATTTCACGTCGGGCCCGGTCAGCTCTTCCTTCGCGACGGGTCGCCACGGTAGACTGCGCACGGCGAATACCGCCGAGTCAACGGCACCTCATGCGTCCACCGTACAGTCGCAAGGCAGAGAACGGCCGGCACGGCAGCCACGTTCCGCGGGCAGGCCGGGTGGGCGCATCCGGCATTGCACCATCGTGTCCGTTATTCGGCCGGCTTCACGCCGGGGCTGATAATGGAGGCCATGTATCTCCACGGCATATGATCGCGAACACCAGCTAACGATACGGGCTTGTCGATGGGCTGCATGACGATCGTGCTGTGTCCGGGCTCCGTGCTGCACACGATAAGCATTTCCGGCCGCGCACCCTTCGCATACAGGACGATCGCCGCGAGCCTGCCGTTTTCTGCGGCCTCTTCAGCCGAATGCCCCAGAGCGGTTACTGCTGGGGCATGACTTGCGGCACTATACCCTTTCGCACAGGGCGCAACTTCGAGTCGGAGCGGGTCCATGTGCTGCAGATACCTCCGGGCAAGCACGAATAACGTTACGAATAGTAAAGCGCCTCAAGTCCGCACCGTCAGTCCGCTGCCGTGCGCAGCAACCCGCTCGTCGCCTAAAAAACAGTCGTGTTCGAAATCGAGCACGATTCGTAATCTCGCCTACACGGTTAGGTTCGTCGGACGGCGCAATCGCTTGAGCACCGCAAACATCATCAGGCCGGCGACCATCCAGGCAGACCCGGCGATTTTTGCATTGACCTCCGCGTTGACCAGAACGTAGGCGATGATGACGAAGCCTATGCTCGGCGCTACCAGATAACGCAGCCAGTCACGGCTCTTTTCACGCCAGATGAAGTGCGCGATCACCGAAACTTGCAGCAGCAAAAAGCCGAGCAGTGCGCCGAAGCTCACCATCGACGTCAGCAACTCCAACTTGCTGACCAAAAGCAGTCCCACGACCAGCGTCACCCCGGCGACGAGGAACACCGTTCGTTCCGGCACTTTGCGCTTCGGATCGACATACGCGAGCACGCGCGGCAATTCGCCGTCGCGAGCCATGCCGTAAAGCAACCGCGCGGTCGCGGCTTGGGCCGTGATGGCGCCCGCCAGCAACGACAAAAACGTGGCCGGTATGGCCACGAGAAATTTGAATGCCGGGCCTCCGACAAGCGCCGCGATGTCGAAAAACGCGTTGTTGGTCGGATCGCCCGGCGGCAGACTCGTTCGAGCCAACACGAACAGCGACGCCAGCCATGTTTGCGCAACGAACAGCAGCGCCGCGAGGCACAGCGAGAGCATCGTCGCGCGGCCGATCATCGCGGAGCCGTGCCGGGATTCTTCCGAAAGGGTCGATATCGCGTCGAAGCCGAGAAAACTCAAGACGGCGAGCGAGAGCGCGCCGAACACGAGTCCCGGCGTGAATTCGGCCGGATTATAGAACGGCGCGAGCGAGACGTGCGCGCCGGCCACATGATGGGCCAGCGCCTGCAGGCCCAAGAAGCCGAACAGCACGAGGATCACCAGCTGAAAGGCGAGCAGCACGAAGCTCGTGCGCACCGTTGACTCGATACCGAGATAGTTGACCACGGTCGCGATGACGACCATCACGATGATGCACAGCGCTTGGGAAACCTGCGGAAACACGGAACCGATCGCGATGGCGCTCGCGACGTAGGCCAGCGTCGGGATCAAGATGTAATCGAGCAGGATCGCCCAGCCGGCGAAAAAGCCCACCACGGGCCCGAGGCTGCGCGCCGCGTAGGTGTACACCGAGCCCGCTACCGGAAACGCCTTCGCCATCGCCATGTAGCTCAGCGCAACGAAGATCATGGCGACGAGGCCGATCACATACACCAGCGGCACCATGCCGTGGCTGGCGTTGAAGACGATGCCGAACACGGCCACCGGCGCGATCGGCGTGATGAAGACGAGGCCGTACGCTAAGAGATCCAAGAGCCCGAGGGAACGCTTCAGTTCCTGTTTATAGCCGAAGGCGGCGACATCGTCCGTGGCAGTCGACAAATGCAAAATTCTTTCACGAGCGAACTGATCGGGAAGCAGATGTACGAACACGAAGGTACCTTGTCATTCCGGGGCCACGACGTGTGGTACCGCAGCGTCGGCGACGAACACGACGGGCGTTTGCCGCTGCTCATCCTCCACGGCGGGCCGGGCGCGACGCATCGCTACCTGGCCTCCTTATCCGACCTCGCGCAAGGGCGCCGCGTCGTGTTCTACGACCAGATCGGCTGCGGCCGCTCGGCCCATCCGGCCGATCCCGGCTTCTACAGCGCGGAACTCTTCGTGGCTGAGCTGGATGCTGTGCGCGCGGCGCTCGGACTGCGCGAGGTGCATCTGCTCGGCCAGTCCTGGGGCGGGATGCTCGCGATGCAATACGCGCTCGAACCGCGCGCCGGCCTCGCCAGCATCATCGTCGCCGACTCGCCGGCCGACATGGGGCACTGGCTGTCCGAAGCAAACCGCTTGCGGGCCGCGCTCCCCGCGGACGTGCAGGCAACCCTCAGCGCCCACGAGGCCGCCGGAACGACGAGCGATCCCGCGTATGCCGCAGCGGTCGAGGTCTTCTACCGCCGTCATGTATGCCGCCTCGACCACTGGCCGCCGGAGGTGCTGGAAACGATCCACGCACTGGAAACCGACGGCTTCGTCTACAACGTGATGAACGGGCCGAGCGAATTCCACGTGATCGGAAAACTCCGCGAGTGGAGCATCCTCGAGCGCCTCGATCGCATCACGGTCCCGACCTTGCTGCTCAGCGGCGCCTACGACGAGGCGACGCCGGCGATCGTCGGATCGATCGCCGAGCGCATCCCGCACGCCGAGTGGGTGCTCTTCCCGGCCAGCTCCCACATGCCGCACGTCGAGGAACCGCTCGCGTTTCGCTGCGCCGTGCGCGGATTTCTGGCCGGCCTCGAGCAGGCGCGCCGGCCCGCCGGCGCCGGCCGAGGATAAACGGTTGCCGACGAACCGCCGTACCTTTATCGCGAGCGCCACGCGCGCGCTGATCGCAGGTTCCGCCGGCGCCGAACTGTTCGCACGGACGGGCGGCCCAGGCTTCGCTGCGGTCGCGCTGCCGGCGCGCCGCTGGGCGGAACTCGCGCAGCGGCTGACGGGCAAGCTGCTGCGCCCCGGAGACCCCGATTTCTCCCGGTTTGCCGCGCCGAACAACCTGCGCTACCGGGCGGTCGTTCCGGCCGGCATCGCTCAATGCGCGAACGCCGCCGACGTCAGCGCCGCGATCTTGTGGGCGCGCGAGTACGGCATGCCGCTGATCGCGCGTTCCGGCGGGCATTCCTACGGCGGCTACTCGACGACGAACGGCCTGATGATCGATACGCGCAAGCTGAACTTCGTGCGCTACGATCCGTCCTCGGGTATTCTGTCGCTGGGCGGCGGCACCCGGAACGCGCACGTCTATGCGAGTCTGCGCCCACACGGCGTCGCCATCACCCACGGCCGTTGCTACAACGTCGGCATCGCCGGCCTCACGCTCGGTGGCGGCATCGGCTTCAGCATGCGCGCCCACGGCCTCACGAGCGATCAGCTGATCGGAACGGAGCTCGTCAGCGCCGACGGTCAGCTCCATACGCTCGATGCGAAGCAAGATCACGACCTCTTTTGGGCCTGCCGCGGCGCGGGCGGCGGAAACTTCGGCATCAACACGTCCTTCCGGTTTCAGACGTTTCCCGTCGACCGGCTCACCGTCTACGACTTGACCTGGACCCGCCGGCCCGACGACGTCTTCGCCGCGTTGCTCCGCGTGCTCGACGCAGCGCCGAATTCGGTGGGCTGCAAGATCTCGATCGTCGCGCCGACCGCCGCGCAGCGCGTCGCGGGAAAAAGCCTCAGCGTCACCCTCCTTGGGCAAATGCGCGGAACGCCCGCGGAGTTGGCGGAGCTCCTGCATCCGGTCTATCGCATCGCGCAGCCCGCCGGCACGATTCGCGAAACCGACTACTGGAACGGCCAAGACTTTCTCTCCGAAGAGGGCGCGCCCGAATACTTCCACGAGCCGTCACGCTTCTTCAACGAACCGATCCCCGATGCGGTCATCGCCATCATCCTCGAGCGGATGCGCCGCTGGCCCGGCACGACCAAGGGCGTATCGTTCAAACTCTTCCACACCGGCGGTGCCGTCAATGCGCTCGCCGCCGGCGCAACCGCCTTCGTCCACCGCCACAGCCTCTGGCTCTCGTCGATCGGGCTCGAGTGGCACGAACACGACAGCGCCATCGAAATACAGCGCAATCTCGTTTGGCAGCAAGCCTTCTACGATGCGTATGGCCCGTTTGCGAGCGGGGGCGCCTATCAGAACTTCATCGATCCCACGCTGACCGACTGGAAACGCGAGTACCACGGCAGCAATCTTCCGCGCCTCGAGGCGATCAAAGCCCGGGTCGACCCGGACGCGGTCTTCCGCTTCGCGGAGGCGATCCCGTCACGATAACAGCCATCACTCTCCGCTGAATGCGGCTCGAAGCATCGGCTCGATCTCGCTCTTCCACTGCGGCTCCTGCGCCGGCGACAACATCGTTTGCACCGGCCGAAGGGCGAAGGCTCCCGGATCGTTCACGCCCGGCGGCACGACGCCGTCCTTCTGCAACTCCCGGGCCGAGCGCAGCATGCGCCGGCGAATGGCGATCTGGCCCACGTCGGCGCTCCCCAAATGCTCTTTGGTGCGATCGACGATCGGGCCGTAGCCCCGCTGCACGGCTGCATCTTGAGCCCACAAGCCGGGGATACCCGACCAGCGTGAACCTTCGCGTTGCACGGCGTAATCGTGACCCCAGTTGTTGGCAGCATTGAGCTTCGGCCAGTACTTGCCGTACGGTCCGCTATGCGCCGCCAGAAAGGCGTCGTCGCTCGGGTGGAGTCCCTCGATACCGCCCGGCAGCGCGGCGCGCAATGCGGCCCGCTCATCATCTTCGAGCGCGCGCGTCGGATGCCAGCTGAAGCCGAAGCACAGCGTGTGCTCGTCGTCCATCGGAACGAACGCATGGCCGCTGAAGAGCACGCGGCCCTGATAGGTTGGGTTCACGTTGATGACGGTGTAGAACGGCATCATGAACGGATAGATGCGCCAGTAATCGGCGCTGCCGTCCGCATCCCGGTAACGCGCGCCGATCAGGACGCCGTAAGGCGTGTCGTGTGTGTAGAATTTCGGAAACGGCCGCTGCGCACGGATCGTGCTGCCGATTTCCTTACCGATGCCCGCGTGCAGCAACGGAACGTGGCTGGAATCGTACTCGCCGTCGATCGTCTGCATGAAGTTCACCTCCTGCACGCGCGGAGGTGCCAAATACGTTTGCGCTGCGGGCACCGTGTTCCATTCCAGCCGCGGCAGTTCCGGAAGCGCCGCAGCATCGCCCAGGTATGCCCAAACGACACCATTGCGCTCGGCGCACGGGTAGGCAAGCTGGCGAACCTTTTCCCGAAAGCCGCTCTCCGGCGGCTCGTTCGGCATCTCCAGGCAGCGCCCGGCGGTATCGAACTTCCAACCGTGATAGATGCAGCGCAGCCCGGCGTCTTCATTGCGGCCGAAGAACAGCGAAGCGCCGCGGTGCGGGCATTGGTCTTGCAAGAGCCCGACGGCGCCGGTCGAGTCACGGTAGACCACGAGGTCTTCGCCGAGCAGACGAACCCGGGCCGGTTGATCGTCGCGTTGTAAATCGGCGGAAAGAAAGAACGGAATCCAGTACGCACGGATGAGCGCCCCCATCATCGTCCCTGGTCCAACCCGTGTGAGTTGTTCGTTCTCTTCCTGGGTGAGCATGCGAACGTCCTTCCACCGTCGCGGCGCGCGCTCTTCTAAAACATCGGTGGACATTTGTGCAAAGGAGGACCGTGTCGACCACGGAAATTTTTGGCCGATGAAACGCTCCACCGTTATCGGCGGCTGCTCGACGCTACTTCTCGGCGCGGCTGTTCCGCTCCGCGCCCGCGGCGCCGACCTGATAAAAATGCGCGCCGCCTATGCCGCGGTAGAACTGTCGGCTTCGTTTTATACGGCCATCGAAATGGGCTTCTTTCAGCGCGCCGGGCTCGATGTCGATGCGCAGCCGATGGGCACCGGCGCCGCGATGAGCGCGGCCGTCGTCGCCGGCTCGGTTGACGTGGGCGACGTGAACGTGGTCTCGATGGCGCAAGCGTACGAGAAGCAAATTCCGCTCACGTACATCGCATTGGACGGCCTCTATTCCTCATCGGAGCCGGCCGACGCCATTGTCGTGTCGGCGGCCTCCGCCATCGCATCCGGGCACGATCTCAACGGCAAGACCGTCGCCATCAACGTCCTCAACGGAATCGCTTACGTCGGGGTACGGAATTGGATCGACAAAAACGGCGGCGACTCGAGCACCGTGCACTTCGTCGAAATGCCGTTCAGCGTCATGCCCGACACCCTCAACGCGCACCGAGTTGACGCGATCCTCGTCTCGGAACCGGAACTGCGGCGCGCGCGCGACGGCGGCGGCCGCGTCCTCGGCTTCGCCTACAACACGATCGCATCGCGGTTTTTGGTCGCCGGGTGGGTGGCGGATACGGACTGGGTCAAGAACAACATCGTCGCGGCGCGCCGCTTCCACGATGCCATGCTGGCGGCCGGCAAATGGGCCAACCGCAATCGTGATAAGACGGCCGAATTCGTTCAGCAGTACACCAAGGTCGACGCCGGCACGGTCAAGTTGGGTTCGCGCGCGACCTTCGCCGAACGCAGCGACACCTCACTCGCGCAACCGGTGATCGACACGTGCGCGAAGTACGGCATCTTAAAGACGGCCTTCCCGGCAACCAACCTGTTCAGCCGCGACGTCATGGGCTAACGGTGCTCGCGCTCAGTTTGGCCATCGGCAGCTACGATCGCACGTGCGCGTTGCTGGACGGCCGCGTTCGCGTGGAAGGCTGCGAGCTGCAACCCGTTATCGTCGATCCGGCCGAGGCCTTTCACCGGGCCGTGCGGTTTCAAGAATTCGACGTCACGGAGCTCTCGCTGAGCACGCACACGTACGTCACCGATCGCGGCGACTCCGGCTACGTCGGCATACCCGCCTTTCCGCTGCGCACGTTTCGCCATTCCGCGATCTTCATCCGAACCGACCGCGGCATTCGCACACCCGAAGACCTGCGCGGCAAGACGCTCGGCATCGGCGAATACCAGCAAACCGCACAGGTTTGGGCGCGAGGCATGCTGCAGCACGAATACGGCGTCGCGATGCGCGATATCGCCTGGCGCACCGGCGGCTTCAAGGAGCCCGGACGCAGCGAACGCACGCCCATCGCCATTCCGCCCGAAATCGACTGCCGGCCGATCCCCGCCGATCGCACGTTACCCGACATGCTCGACGCCGGCGAACTCGACGGCCTGATCACCACCTGGGTGCCGCGCTCGGTCGCCCGCGGCGAGCCGCACGTCGCACGGCTCTTCCCGAACTACCCGGAGGTCGAAGCGGCATACTTCCAGCGCACGCGGATCTTTCCGATCATGCACGTGATCGGCGTGCGGCGCACGTTGGCCGAGCGGCATCCCTGGCTGCCGGTAAGCGTGTTCAAGGCGTTTCTCGCCGCCCGAAACGCCGTCGAAGACTGGCATCTCTCGATCTTCGATCCGTGGGTGCCCGCGCGCTACGACCAGAACCGCGCGCTCTTAGGCGACGACTTCTGGAGTTACGGTATCGAGCCCAACCGCCACGTGCTCGAGACGTTCGCGACGTACATGTACGAACAGGGACTCGTCTCCCGAACCTTCGCGCTCGAGGAGTTGTTTGCACCCTCGACGTTCGAGCTTTCGAAGACCTAGACTAGACCGCCGCTTTCATCAGCGCCCGTTCGATCACGGCCAACAGGCGCGTCGCGTCGATCGGTTTGTTGAGGTAGGCTTCAACGCCCAGCTTGGCCGCGCCGATGACGAACGCCTGATCCGAGGTTGCCGAGCAGACGACGATCTTCGCGTTGCGATCGATGTGCTGCAGCGCCTGAATGGCGACGATGCCGTTGACGCCGTCCATCAGCATGTCCATCGTCACCACGTCGGGCGATTCCTCACGGTAGACGCGGATCGCTTCCTCTGCGGATCCGGCCTCGACGACGCGATAGCCGCGCGGCTCGAGCGCACGCCGAAGATTCGTCCGTGCTAGCGGGGTGTCGTCCACGATCATGATCAAGGGTCGCATGTACCAACTCTGTCGGCGGAGGTGCGATCTGGTCGTGGTCATACCACAATACGAGAACAAGCAAACTCCCCGTTGCTCGAAGCTTGCCTGCCTGGGAGGGAGGACATGCGGCCAGGCCGGGGGGCCCTGCCCTCCCGGCACCAAAGTCAATTTTCTTCCTAGCCCGTGGTGATTGGAGTTTGTCTTGAACGATGAAACGGCGCGCGCTGCGGAGCACCGCGCCTAAGATGCAGCTCCGTTTGGTGCTCGCCGCATGTTGCGCGATCGCGCTGCTGGCCGGGCCGGAGCCGCGTTTCGCGGGAGCGGCCGATAGCGCCGACCCGGCCACCGTGCAAACGGACAAGGGCGCCGTCCACGGCTCGGTCGTGAACGGCCTGCGCGTGTTTCTCGGCATCCCGTTCGCCGCGCCGCCCGCCGGCGCGCTGCGCTTTCGTGCTCCGAAGCCCGCCGCACCGTGGAGCGGCGTGCGCGACGCGACGCACGTCGCGCCGCCCTGTCCGCAAAACCAATCGACGACCCAGAACACGACCGAAGACTGTCTCTATCTCAACGTGTGGGCGCCGGTCGGCGCCTCGAGAATGCCGGTACTGGTCTATATCTACGGCGGCGGGTTCACGCAGGGCGACGGCGCCGCCTACGACGGCTCGTGGCTCGCGGGAACCGGCAAGATCATCGTCGTGACGATGAACTATCGCAACGGCATCTTCGGGTTCCTCGCCAGCAGCGCGCTCGACGGCGGCGGCACGACCGGCAACTACGGCATCGAAGATCAGCAAGCCGCGCTGCATTGGGTGCAGCGCAACATCGGCTCGTTCGGCGGCGAACCGCGCAACGTCACGCTCGGGGGCGAGTCGGCGGGCGCCATCAGCACGTGCGCGAACCTCGCGGCGCCGGGGGCGAGCGGCACGTTCGTGCGCGCGATCGTGGAGAGCGGACCATGCTCCGTACCGTTGCCGGAGCTCTCGAAGACCGAAGATGCGCAAGCCGCGATCCCGGGGCTGCTGGGCTGCAGCGGCTCGGCGCCGCAAGTCGCGGCGTGCTTGCGCTCGCCCAACTTGACCATCGCGAAAATCCTCGACGTCCAGAAAACGCTGCCGCGCGGCACCTTCAACCCGAGCGTCGGGGGCAGCGACCTGCCCGTTCAGCCGCGCGATTATCTCGGGCACGTGCCGCTCTTGCTCGGCGGCAACAACCTCGAAGCCGGCTACACCGTGCTGTTGAACCCGCCCACGACGCCGGCCGCCTACCAAGCCGCGCTGACGCAAGACTACGGCGCGCAAGCCGACGCGATCGCGGCGCAGTATCCCGCCGCCAAGTATCCCGACGTGGGCCACGCCCTCGCTGCGGTCGAGACGGACTCGGCGCCCTCACCCGCGATCTCGTTCTGCGGCGACGTCGCGACCTGGCGCTTAACGCGCGCGACCGGCGGCGCGGCGATCTACGCCTATGAGTTCAACGATCCCAACAGCTACGGCTTCACCGGCGTGCGCGGGCCGGTCCATACCGCCGAGTTGCCCTACCTCTTCCCGAACTGGAGCAACGTCTATCCGCCCGCCGGCAAGGGTCTGGCGCCGGCATCGCAAGCGCTCTCAACGGCAATGATCGGCTACTGGAAAAACTTCGTCGTCAACGGCGATCCGAACGGTCCCGGGCTGCCGGTCTGGCCCGCCTTTCATCTCGATACCGACATCCTCCAACTCGGTCCCGCGATAACGACCGGCGTCGATGCCGCAACCGAGCACAAGTGCCCGTTTTGGAACTCCCTCGGCCGATCGCGCTGACGCTAACCCGCGGCGCGTTCGAAGCGCGCATCGGCGGCATGATAGGGCAAGCGCACGGTGACGGTCGTGCCGCGGCCGCGCTCGCTCTCGAGCGCGACGCGCCCGCCGGCTCGCTCGACCGCCCGCTTCGTGATCGCTAGACCCAAGCCGGAGCCGACCACGTCGCGCTGTTCGCCGCGATAGAAACGATCGAAGACGTGCTCGCGATCGTCGCTCCCGATGCCCGGACCGCGGTCGGCGACGACGATCGCGACGTCGTCGCCGTCACGGCGCACGGAGACCGCGATCTCGGCCGGCGCGGCGTACTTGAGCGCGTTTTCGACGACGTTGCTGATCGCGTCGCGGATCTCACCCGGATCCACGAAGGCATAGCACGCTGCCTCGCACGAGAGCGCAAGATCCCGCACCGGCAACGCCGCGGTCAACGAGCGCACGAGGACCTCGACGCCGTCGCCGATATCCATCAGCTGCGGGTGCGAACGCACGGCTTCGTAGCGGTCGAGCACCATCAGCTTCTCGATCATGCCGGCCATCGACCGGCTTTGCCGGTCCATCGCTTGCATGATCGTGACGCGGTCGGCCTCGCTCTGCGGCGCGTTCTTGAGCAGGATACCGATGAAGCCTTGAATGACGGTGAGCGGGGTGCGCAACTGGTGCGCGGCGTCCTCGATGAAGCGCTGCATCTCCGCTTCGGCGTGATCGCGCTGGCTGAAGGCCGCGGCAACTTGCGCGACGGCGCCGTTGTAGGCAGCCGACAACCGCCCGAGCTCGTCGCTAGCCGCGACGGCTTTCACCGGTCGCGGACGCAGGTCGCCCGCTGCGAACGCTTCGAGCGCATCGACCACGTCGTGCAGCGGCCGCAGGGCTTCGCGCTTGAGCACGCGGGCGGCGCCGTACGCGCAGCCGCCGGTGACCAGCAACATCACGAGCAGCGCCAAGCCGAACCGGCTGATCGTCGTGCCGAGCATTTCGGGATCGGCGACGACCGTGACGTCCAGACCATCGAGCGAGACGTGTTGGCCGATCAGACCGAACGCCGTCGCCAGGCCGTCGACGCTGCGCGCGTACTGATCGGGTGCGCCGGGCTCGGCGCGGTCTTTCGGCCGCCGAACGAACGTCGTGCGGCCGCCGGCAGCTCGCGGCGGAATCGCGAGCACGCGCATCTGCGTGTTCGCGACCGAAATCAGCAGACCGGCGGTGTCGGCTTGCCGGACGATGGCGTGAGCGCCCGCGCCCGGCCGCGCCGCGGGCACGTCATAGACGCGAAACGCTTCGGGCACCCGCGCCGCGACGGAGGCGATGCGGCCGTTGAGGTTGCGCACGTCGTCGGCGAACAGAATGACGGCCAGCGCGATCGCCAGCAGCGCGAACAAGCCGCCCACGGCGAGGCCCGACTCGAGCATCAGCCGGCGCGAAAACGACGACGTCACGGCGCGTTGTCCCGCAGCATGTAGCCGACGCCCCGAACCGTGTGGATGAGCTTACGCTCGAATCCCGTATCGACTTTGGCCCGCAAGTAGGATACGTACGTATCGATCGTCGATGGGCCGACGTCGTTGTTCGTTCCCCACACGAGATCGAGCAGCTGATCGCGCGTGATGACGCGCGCGGAATTGCGCATGAACGCGTGGAGCAAGTCAAACTCGCGCTGCGAGAGCTCGATCTCCGTCGTGCCGCGCTTGGCCGCGCGCCGCGAGACGTCGAGCACGAGGTCGGCATAGTGCATGATCTGCGAGGTTTCCAAACGCGGCCGCCGCAAGGTCGCGTGGATGCGTGCGACGAGCTCATCCATATCGAACGGCTTGCCGACGTAGTCGTCGGCGCCGCGAATCAGACCGGCGACCTTCTCGGGCGGCGAGCTCTTCGCGCTCAGCATGATGATCGGCACGTCGGTCAGCCGCCGTATCATCGGTAACAACGCGTAGCCGTCGATCTGCGGCAGCATCACGTCGAGCACGATCACCTCGGGCGTCCACTCGGCGGTCGCCTTCAGCGCATCGTGGCCGTTACGGACGCTGCGGATGGCGAACCCCGCCTGCCCGAGGCCGAACTCCAGCAGTTCCGCGATCGCATCTTCATCATCCACCACGAGCACGCGCGGCGTCAGGGTATCCATGGACGCATTATAGGCCGCCTTCATTGGAAGCGCCCAAGACTTTTCCAAGACCGCAATCTTAGAGCAAACTGATGGTGATTTAAGAGTGGCTCGTTACCCTCACGGCATGAAAATCACGTCTATCACCGCGGCTCTCGGGGCCGCGCTCCTCCTCGCGGGCGCACCCGCGCTCGCTTCGGCCGACGAGACCACGTCGGCGCCGATCATGCTCGACAACGTCCAGATCGAGCAACCCTACGGCCCGAAAGATCAGTTCAGCCCCGGTCTCGTCACCGTCGCCTTCACGAACGAAAACAACTCGCCCGCCACCGATGTCGTGTTCGATATTCAGGCCAACGGCAAGATCGTCGGCAGTTTCGAAGACGTCGGCTCGTACGCCAAGGGCGAATCCGTCCGCCATTCGTTCCCCGATTTCGAGGACGATGACAACCAGTCGGTCGTAGTCGACAACGTCACGTTTGCCGACGGCAGCTCGTGGTCGCGTCCGTATGACGCGACGACGCTCGACGTTCCGAGCCCGGCTCAGATGGGCTTCTGATGGTGCTGCGCCTGCTCGTAATGCAGGCGTAAGAGGTCGATACCGTAATCGTTGCCGTTGGGGGTGCGCACGATCGTGTGCACGTGAAACTTCGCCGGCTCCGTGTTGGTGAGAAACACGCCGGCGTGGTGATCGAACTCGATGAACAGCACCGGGCTCTGAATGCGGTAGTAGAACGTGCTTTCCGGAGCGTACCCCCCGATCCAGCAAAAGTGCGTGTCGTGCAGATGCCGCTCGATCTCGCTCAGCCGTTGCTGCCGCGGACCGGGCGGCAGCGGCGCAAGATACGCAGCGATCAGATCCAACAGCCGCCGCCGCTGCTCACCTGAGAAATCGGAGCCGGGCAGCCCTTCGTAGGGAACGATGCGGTTGTCCTGATACGCGCCGCCCAAATGCAGGTTGTCGGCGAAATGCCGGCGTCCCGGCGGCAGGTCGCCGCCGACCATCGCGTGCGCGATGATAGCGCGCTCGCGCTGCCTCGTGCTCAGCGAGCGAATCAAGGCCAGGCCCTCGCGCTCCTCGTCGGCGAAAAGCCGCGTTCCGGCAAACGGACCGGCATCGGCATACGTCGGTTCGGCGCCCAAGAAGCACGGTGTCAGCACCATTTGCCCGCCGATCACCACACAGTTGAGGCTGAGGTGGTGCCCGAAGAGCTGCCAGCCCCAGGGCTCCGAGCGTGAGGGCGAACCGTACAGGCAGAACGTGTAACTCCACTCGCCGAGCACCGCCGGGCTCCCGACCAGCTCGCCGAGAAACGCGTTCAGCCGCATCACGTCGCGCGAGATCTCGAAGCCCTTCGCGCTCAGACTCGCTTCGAGCACCGCCATCACCGCGGCGCGCACCGGCGCGCTAACCTCTTCCAGCCGCAGGCCGTACTGCTCGACGTAGAGCTCGGTATTCTGCCAGTGCCGCCAGCGCTCGGAGGTCACGCCGAAGTCGGTGGACGCGCGTTGTGGCGCCGACAGTAACGCGAGCAGCGCATCCGCGGCCGCACTCATGCGCTCGACCGGTGCGCCGTTGTCGGCTAGCGCGTACAGGCCGCCGGCCGCCTGACCGCCGGTTGTGATGCCGTGAAACGGTTCGGCCGCCAGCGCCGCCCACGCTCCGAAAAGCGCCTGACCGCGCGGATTTTTGAGTTTTGTCTGCGCATGCTCGCGGGCGGTCGTGCCGAAGATGGGTGCCGTGCCTGGGGCGGGCACGAAGCGGCGAAAATCCGAATCGCTCATCGCTCTCCTAGTGCTCGCAGCAGTCGGCCATGTGGTCCATCGGATGGGTCGCGTCGAGCCGCCAAAGATAGATCGCGAGCAACCCGAAGATGAGGTTGAGCCAGAACGTGTAGTTGAACGAGAACATCGTGAGGTCGTGCACCGCATTACGGTTGACGACCGGCACCAGGTGCAAGGCGGAAAACGCGCCGTCCATGACGATCGCAGCGAGCACCATCGTCACGAAGAACACGCCGAAGATGTACGCCGCCATACGCAGCCCGTAGTACTTCCGGTAGACGTCGAGCAGCGGCAACACGATCAAGTCGGCGTACAGAAACGCGAGCACGCCGCCGAACGAAATGCCGCTTGCCCAGAGAATCGCCGCGAGCGGTACGTTCCCGATCGAGCACACGAACGAAAAGATCGCGATCAGGGGCCCGATGAGCGCGTTCCCGAGCAGTTGCACGCCCGGGGCGGCGCCTTGGAGGAAGAGCGCCTTCCAAGCGCCGCCGGGAACGAACGCACCGAGCACGCCGGCGATGAGAAAACCGATCAGCAAGTCCCCCCGCAGCATCGAAAAATCCATCAGCGCGTTTTGCGCCACGGCGACGCGCGTTGCGGGGAGCCGCAGCCGCTCGAGCAGTGAACCCGGCAGCGCTTCCGCCGAGCCGTGATCGTGCCCGCCGGTCTCATCGACCCGCCGGCGCGCCTCTTCCACCAGCGCTTTCGGATACGTCACGCGCACGAGCAGCGTCATGATCGCGATCAGCACGAGCCCGCCGATCCACTCGGCCGCCGTGAACTGCCAGCCCATCAAGAGCCACAGGATGATGCCCAGTTCGAGCACGAGGTTCGTCGATGAGAACAAAAACGCGAGGCTCGGCACGAGCGCGGCGCCCTTCTTGAACAGCGTCTTGCTCATCGCGGCGGCGGCATAGGAGCATGAGGAGCTCGCCGCACCGAAGCCGGTTGCGATCGCGATCTCGCGGATGCCGTCGCGACCGAGCAGCGCTTGCATCCGCTCTTTGGAGACGAGCGTCTGCACGAGGCCCGAGAGCGTGAAGCCGAGCACGAGGCTCCAAGCCACCTGCCACATCATGCCGGCGGCCAGCAACAGCGCGTTGCCGAGCATCGAGAGGAACACCAAGAGCATACCCCAGCATACCCCACGCCGGGTGGCCAGTCTTGCGTCTTCAAGGAGACGGAAACGGCACCGCGCATGAACGCAGCATGAGCGCTGCACAGAACGCAGGGAAGGCCTCGCCGCCGGCCGGGACGATCAGCGCGTTGATCGCGGAGTACATCGCGGGGCTGCAGGTCGGCGAGCTTTCGCCGCAGCTGCGGCGCTTCGCCAAGCACGTGTTCCTCGATTGCTTCGGGTGCATGATCGCCGGTACGCGAACCCCCAGCGGGCGGGCCGCGACCGCGCTGGCCCGGGAATCGCCGTTGCCGCAGGCGCGGCTCGCGGCCGGCGGAGCGCCCGTCGCCGTGGAGCGTGCCGCCTGCGCCAACGTCATCTGCTGCAACGCGCTCGATTTCGAAGCGGTCGGGCCGGAGGGACACGTCGCGGCCGTCGCCATACCGGCGGCCCTCGCCGTAGCCGAATGGCAGGGCGCCTCGGGCGAGGCGCTGCTCGCCGCGGTCATCGCCGGGCTCGAGGTGGGTGGGCGCATCGGCGCGGCGTGGCGGCGCACGACGGCGCCGGGCACAAACGAGCTCCCGCCCGTGCGCGGAACGCCGCACGCGATCTTCGCCGCCGCGGCGCCGGCCGCGTTGTTGCTGGGTCTCGGGCGTGAGACGATCCGGCACGCGATCGGGATCGCCGGCTACAGCGCACATGTGCCGTCGTTGCGCAAGGCCATGGCGTCGATCGAGCCGCCGATGACGAAGTACGATCATCTCGGCGGGATGGCGCAGGGCGGAATCGACGCCGTGCGGCTGGCGACGCACGGTTTCACGGGCGACCGCGAGCTCTTCGAAGGCGACCTCGGGATGTGGCGCTTCTCCGGAGCGCTCGGCTGCGATTGGGACCTGCTCGCAGCGTTCGGAGGCGACTTCATGATCGCGCCGACGTTCTTCAAGCACTTTCCGTGTAATATCTATGAGAACCCGGTCCTGCTCTCGCTGCGCAAGATCGTCGACGAGCACGGTCTGCGACCCGGGGAGATCGAACGCATAATCCTGCGGCCCTCCCGGTCGCTCGACCGGCACGGGGACGGCAGCGGTGGAGCGATGGCGCAGTGGGTCAGTCTGCGCCTCAATGCGGCGCACGCGGTGTGCGGAACGCGGCCCTACACCGACTGGCAAAACGGTCTGCCGCCGCCGGCCGCGGTCACGAGCCTCGTCGAACGCACGTCGGTCGAGCCCTACGTTCCGGCGGGCGAAGAATCCGGACGATATTGGGACGGGTTCGCGCCCGTGCACGTCACCGTCGTGACGTCACGCGCGACCTACGATGAGCGGATGCTCGCGTTGAAACGATTGAGCGAGGACGACCTGGTGGCGAAATTCATCGAGAACGTCACGCCGGTCGCCGGACCCGCGGCGGCTCGTGAGCTCGCCGAGATGTCGTTGCACCTCGAAGAGCTTCCGCGCGCGTCCGCGTTGCTGGAGCGCTGCCGCGAGTGAGCCGCTAGCGCATATTGACCGCCGACCATCCGAGGTCGCTGCCCATCCAGTGCACGAGGTGCACGTTGCTCTTACCAAGGCCGCGTTGATCGCCGTTGCCGAAGTTATACAGCCCCGCGACGCCCTCGTAACGATGCAGGCTCAAGATAAAGTCGCGAATTTGTCCGGCCGTCGCCGCCGCACCGAAATTGCGCAGCGCCGCCGTGAGAATGCTCGCCGGATCCCACACCAGGCCCGTGATGTAGTCGCTCTCGATGCCGGCAGCTTTGAGCGCCGCCAGATATTGACCGACGGGCGTGGAAGCGCCGGCAGGCTGGCCTGAAGACGCCATGTAGGGCGGGCCGTAAGAATAGAGCTCCTTCGGCAAGAGCGACTGATAATTGTGCATCTCGGCCGCGATGATGTTCGCGTTATCCATGACGAACGGAACGATGTTGCCCGTATCGAGTAAGCCTCGCAACATCGTACCCATCGGCGTCCCAGTCGCGTAGCCGATGATCACCTGGGGCCGAGCCGCCTCGATCCGTGTAAGTTGAGCCGAAACGGTTTGGTCGGTAACGTTGAAATGCTCCAAGGCGACGAGCTTCACGTCGTGATTGATCGGCTCCGCGAGCACTTTCGCGAACGACGCATCGGCGTCCTGACCGGATGCGTCGGTCGTTACCAGCATCGCGATATCGCGCCAGCCCCGCTCCCGCAAGTAGTCGATGACGGCACTATTCTGATCGCGCGAATCCACGCCGACGGAAAAGATGTAGGAATCTTTCGCCGGATGAACCGACGGCGAGAGACAGTACTCGACCGGTCCGTTGGTGAGCAGCGGCGCGACGGCCCGGCACGTGGCGGCCAGGTTGGGCCCGAGAAAAGCCGTGACCTTTTGCGCGATGAGGGCGTTCACCAGTTGCACGCTCGTCTGTGGAGTCGACTGATCGTCCGCGAACACGAAGTGAATGGGCCGGCCTTTGATACCGCCCTTCGCGTTGGTATAGTTTTCAAAGGCGACCAACGTGTTCTTGTAGGTGTTGCCGATAAAGGCAGCTTGCCCCGTAAGCGATAGAACAGCGTTCAGCTCGATCGGATCGGTCGCCGCGCCGGCGGATTGGCCGGATGCGCTCAGCAGCAGCAGAGCGAGACAGAGGTACAACGGGCGTGCAAATACGCTAAACATTTGGCCTCTCGCGGTGATGTGTACGTTCATCAATAACATGCCCGCGAATGTGCGTCAATGGCCATGCGCAGCAACGCTGCGCGCGTCGATCATAGGACTTTAATATCGCGCCACACGAACCTCGTTGCAATAATTCTGCTTTTGCGGCGCATCCATGAAAGGGATAACGATGAGCGACCAACAGCCCCCGGTCCTATTAACTGAGGATAACGGCATTTTCACGATAACGTTCAATCGGCCGGAAAAGCGTAACGCGATGAGTCCGGATCTCCATCGCGAGATGCACGCCATCCTCACCAGATTGCGTTTCGATAAGCGCGTTCGAGTGCTCATCATCACCGGTTCCGGCGGCAGCTTCTGCGCGGGCCAAGATCTCAAGGAGTACTTCTTCAACCTCAGCGACGATGAAGCGCAGCTCGAACGCGAACGGATCCGGGCTATCTCGAACGAATGGCGCAACCATCTCTTGCGCCTTTTTCACGCGCCGACGATCGCGGCCATCAACGGCTGGTGCTTCGGCGGCGCCTTTTCGATCGTGTCGTCCTGCGACATCGCGATCGCGGACGAAGAGGCGCGGTTCGGTCTCTCGGAAGTCAATTTCAAGCTCTTCCCGGGCGGCATGGTGTCCAAAAACATCGGCGAGATGCTGCGCCCGCGTGATGCCCTGTACTATTCGTTGATGGGTGAGCCGTTCGACGGGAAAAAAGCCGCCGACATGGGTTTCATCACCAAGGCCGTTCCGCAATCGGAGCTCGCGGTGGAAGTTCGGCGCATCGCCGAAGCGCTGCGCGAAAAGGACGCGGTCGCCTTACGCGCGACGAAAGAGCTGTACCGAACGAGCCTTCGCCTGGATTACGAAGAAGCGTATGCGCTGAGTGCCGCGAAAGCCGATCAAGTGACATTGCAGCAGCGCGGCCGCTGGCTCGAGCACGGAATCGGCGATTTCATGGCCGGCAAATATCGTCCCGGATTGGGCGCGGCGAAAGAGTAATGCTCGAGCAGCGCTCGCCGGAGCGAATTTTCCGCCCCTCCTCGGTTGCTATCGTCGGCGCGACCGAGGGCGGCTGGTCGCAAACGATCTTCGATAACCTGCGCTTGACGGGCTTCGCGGGGAACGTCTATCCGCTCAACCCGCGCCGCGAGACGCTCTGGGGACTGCCGTGCTACCCAAGCTTCAGCCGCGTGCCGGAACCGGTCGACGTGGCGTTGACGATCGTCAACGCGCAGGCCGTTCCGGCCATACTGGAAGAGGGGCGCAGTCACGGACTGCGGTCGGCCGTGCTGTATGCGAGCGGTTTCAAAGAATTGGAAAACGGAGCCGAATTACTCGACCGTATTGCAGCTCTCTCTCACGGTCCGGACGGGTTACGCATCACCGGTCCCAATTCACTCGGCACGCTGGCGATCGCCGAACACGCGCTGTTCTATCCGCATCGCGGCATTCGAACGCTGCCGGGCGGCAACACCGGTGTCCTGTTTTCCAGCGGCGGCTCGTTGCACCATTGGTTGCGCCAAGGCGCGATCCGCGGCCTCGGCTTCAGTTACGCGGCATCGACCGGCGACGAGCTCGACCTGGATGTTGCCGACTTCGTGAATTTTCTCATCGACGACCCGCACACGAGCATGATCTGTTGCCTCGTCGAAGGCATACGGCGGCCGGAGGCTTTCATGGCGGCTGCAAAACGTGCGCTCGACGCGCGCAAACCGATTGCCCTGGTCAAGATCGGACGCAGTTTGAAGGCCCAGCAGGCGGCGGTCAGCCACACGGGTGCGCTCGCGATCGAAGATGCCGTCTTCGATGCGGTCTGCGAGCGCTACGGGATCGTCCGTGCGGCGACGTTGGACGATCTGCTCGAAACCGCGCTGGCGTTTTCCGGCGGACGCCTGGCGCTCGGCCACCGCGTCGCCGTCATGACGCACTCCGGCGGCATCAAGGGTCTCTTCCTCGACGAAGCTGAGGGCTCCGGAATTTCTCTAGCGCAATTCGGCCAGGCGACCCTCGACCGGCTAGGCGAGCTCGAACCGTCGAGCCCGGCCGATAATCCCTACGATGCAGGCGCGACGCTGGCGGAAAATTCGCAACGCTTCGGTGCCGTATGCGAGACGATCTTGGGCGATCCCAACATCGACGTGTTTGCGGTCCAGGGCTTGCTGCCCACGTCCGGTCCGGGCCAACGGCCGGCGAGTTTCTACGCCGGCCTGGCGGCCATTTCGTCGAAGCCCGTCATCGCATTCGAGCGCATGACGTACAACTTGGCGGCCGATAGCCGTGATTTCCAGCGCGACGCGACGATACCGTTTCTGCAAGGCATCGCCGGGACGGTGCGAGCGCTGACCGGACTCGTTCGGTACAGCGAACGCGCCCGGCGCGGCGTATCCACGTTGCCTGCCGAAGCAGCGTCGTCCGACGAGGTATGCCCGGCGGACCTCGAAGCATTGATCAAGTCGGCATTGATGGAGCGCGGTGCGACCCTGCCCATGGAGCGCTTTGCCGAAGACGAGCACGCTGCCGCGAGCGCGGCCGAGGATATCGGCTTTCCGGTCGCGCTGAAGCTCGTATCCGAATCCATCCTTCACAAGACCGAAGCCGGAGCCGTGCAGTTGGATCTTCGCGATCGCGCGGCGCTCGTGACCGCGGCGGCCGCCATGCGTGCGAGATTGCAGCGAGAGCACCCCGCGATCGTGATTCGCGGCTTTCTCGTTCAGGAAATGATCGACGGCGGCGCGGAAATGCTGCTGGGCGCTCGTAACGACGCCCAATTCGGCCCGATGCTCATGCTGGGCTTGGGAGGCATCACCTCCGAGCTCGTTTCGGATGTCGCGCTGCGCCTGTTGCCGGTTGATGAAGACGACGTTCGATCGATGCTGGCAGGGCTGAAGTCGCACGCGGCGCTCGGCGCTTTTCGCGGCCGGCCGGCTCGCGATGTTCCCGCGTTGACCGCCGCGAGTCTGGCCGTTGCCGACGTCTTCCTTCGCTTTCGGCACCACATCTCAGATCTGGAAATCAATCCACTGATCGTCAATGCCGCCGGCGATGGTGTACGCGCGATCGACATCAGAGTCGTCCGGCGATCGGAGTAGTATATGAATTATGAGTTGCCGCCCGAGCTGGCGGAGCTGCAGCAGCGGCTGCGCGCGTTCGTCGATACGGAGCTCATTCCGCTCGAAGCGGAGATGAGCGATCTCGAAACGCTTCCGCCGGAGGTGCAGACGCGCTTGGAAGGACGCGTCAAAAAGCTAGGGCTCTGGAACTATGACGTTCCCACCGCCTACGGCGGGCTCGGCTATGGGCAGCTGGCCCGGGTCGTCGTCGCGGCGGAGATCGGCCGGCAGATCACGGTCCCTTGGCGGCAGTCGATTTTCGGACCGCTGGTCGGGCCGATATTGTATCAACTTCCCCACGAGCAGAAAGAGCGCTATCTCTTGCCGGTCCTGCGTGGTGAGAAAATCGCCTGTTTCGCGCAAACCGAACCCGGCGCCGGCACCGATCCCGCGAACATGCAGTGCTCCGCCGTCCGCGACGGCGACGACTACGTCATCAACGGCCACAAGTGGTTCATCGGCCAGGGGGACGTCGCCGACTTCATCCAACTCGTTGCCGTCACCGATCCCGAGAAGAAAGCGCGCGGCGGCATCTCCGTGTTCCTGGTCGACATGGATACGCCCGGCGTGCGGCACGTGCGCAAGATCAAAACGATCTCTCGCACGCAGCCCTCGGAGCTCATTTTCGAGAACGTTCGCGTTCCGGCCGACCGCATGGCCAGTGATTCCGGGCAGGGCTTTCGCCTCGCCCAAGAGTGGATCACCATCGGCCGTATGCGCCACGCCGCGCGCGCGATGGGGGTGATCACCCGGTGCCTCGAGCTGGCGGCGAAGCGGGCACTTTCGCGCGAGACGTTTGGGCGGCCGTTAGCCGATCGCCAGGCCGTCCAGTGGATGCTCGTCGACATGTACCAAAATCTCCATCACTTGCGGCTCTCGACCTATGAGGCGGCCGCCAAGGCCGACAGCGGCATCGACATTCGGCGCGAGTCATACATGTGCAAGTACTTCGGCGATGAGTCGGCGTTTGCGGCGGCCGACCGGTGCATGCAGATTCACGGCGCGCTCGGCTTGACGACCGACCTTCCGATCGCGGCGTTTTGGCGCGAACAGCGCGCCAACATGATCACCGAAGGCGCGACGGAGGTGCTGAAAACCGTGCTGGCCCGGCAAATCCTCAAAGACTACGCCTAGCCGCTCATGCCGCCGTCGACCATCAGCGTCGAGCCGGTGGTGAAGCTGCTCGCATCGGAGGCGAGGTAGAGGACCGACTGCGCGATCTCGTCGGCCTGGGCGTGACGGCCGAGCGGGATCGTCGTGTTGAGCATCGCGGTCGCGTCGCGCTTGAGCACGATGCTCAAACGGCGTTCGACCTCGAGCTGGAAGGCGTTGTCGACCGGACCCGGATGGATGGTGTTGACCCGGATGTGCCGCGGCGCGAGTTGCTTGGCCAGCGAGCGCATCAAACCGACCTGCGCGTGCTTGGCGACGCTGTAACCGAACGCACCGGGGCTCCCGCGCACGCCGACGATGCTCGAGGTGATGATGATGCTGCCGCCCTCGTTCATGTGCGGCACCGTGTATTTGCAGGCCAGGAACGCCCCCACGACGTGCACGTCGAGCACCGATCGGAACTCATCGAGCGGGTACTCCTCAATCGGCGCGATCGCGCCGAGATTCCCCGCGTTGCTGAAGAGCACGTCGATCTTGCCGAAGCGCGCGACGGTCGCATCGACGTACCGCTGCACCGCCTCGGGCTGCGTCACGTCCGCGACCGCGTAGCCGGCACGCTCAGCGGGCAGCTGCGCGACGGCCGCTTGCAGATCGCTCTCGTTGAGATCGACCAGCATCACGCGCGCGCCTTCGCGCACGAACAGGCTCGCGGCGGCGAAGCCGATGCTGCCGGCCCCGCCCGTGATCAGTGCGGTCTTGCCCTCGAGCCGGCCGCCGGCGCTCGCCGTCATCGGGTCCGGCGCTCGCGCCACGCGACCAGCATGGCGTCGAGCGAGTACCGGCCCGGCCCGCACAGCAACAGGATGAGCGCGGCGAGGAACAGGTGCGCCTCGATCTCCCAGCTTTTTCCTTGCGGGCCGACGTAGGGCAGCCCGTGAGCGGCCTTCACGCCGACGATCACCACCCCCACATCACACAGCTGCATGAACGCGAACAGCGGCGTGAGCAGGCCCAGGATGATGGCCGGGCCGCCGACGTTCTCCGCGATCGTCACGCACAGTTGCAGAACGTGCGGGATGCCGGGCAGCAAGGCGTAACCGTCGCCCCACGTCATCGGAGCGGCCAGCTTCGGAGCCCCGTGGATCATGAATGCAATGCCGGTGGCGATGCGCAGGATCAGCAACGCGACCGACACGCGGGTGCCCTGGGCCGGAATCAGCATGTTCAGCATAAAGGTCCCTCGAAGCGGTACCGGGTCACTTTGAACGAACGGCACGATATCGATACGCGACACTCCGCGAGCAGTCACATCGACCTGACCGCGTCACTCATCGAGCACAATCCAAGTTTCGTTGGTATCGCTTCCGGCGACGGCCGCCTCCTCTATGTCAATCCGGCCGGGCGCGCACTGACCGGCCTCGACGCCGCGGCGAGGGTGCCGGACCTCTTCGCACCCGACGATTTACCGTTCTTCCGCGAAGTGATCCAAACCGAGCTGCTCCGCAACGCCCGCTGGAACGGACCCTTTCGCTTTCGCGGAGCGAGCGCGCCGATCGCGGTCGATCTCACGCTGTATCATCTTCCGAAGCTCCCGAACGACGCGACGGCCGCGATTGCCATCATTGCCGTCGAAGCCACGGAGCGCCGGCGCAGCGATCAACGCCTACGAACCCTCCTCGACGCGGGCGCGATGCTCACGTCGGCGTTCGATCCGGCCCGGACCTTCGCCGACCTGACCGAGCTGATCGTGCGCACGCTGGCCACCGTCTGCGTCGTGGAGCTCTTCGACGACGCCGTGGCCACGCAAGAGCGCAGCAAACGGGTGGCCTCCTTCCACATCGACCGGGCCTGGCGCGCACGCGCCGGCCAGCTGCCGGCGCTGGCCACGGGCGACGGCAGTTCCACGTTGGTGACGGAGGTCGACGATTCGTGGATCGCGCGGCACGCGCTCTCGGCGGGCGAAGCCGCGACGCTGCGCGCGATGCACATCCGCTCGCTCATTTCCGTGCCGCTGGTTGCGGGCGGCGAGATCGTCGGCTCGCTGATGTGCGCGCTCGGCGAAGAAGCCGTACCGCGCCCGGGTCTACCGCCGGCCTACGATGCGGAAGACCTCTTCTTCCTCGAAGAACTCGGACGCCGTGCCGGGCGCACGATCGAAACGGCGCGCCTCTACGAGCGCGAACGGCGGATCGCGGAGACATTGCAAGCCGCTTCACTCCCAACGTCACTGCCGTCGACGCCCGCCTATCACATCGATGCGGAGTATCGTCCCGGCCGCGCTGAAGCCACGATCGGCGGCGACTGGTTTGATGCCTTCGAGCTCGTTGACGGCCGCGTCGTCCTCACGGTCGGCGATGTGCTCGGAAACGGATTGCACGCCGCGGTGACGATGACCAAACTGCGGCAAGCGATGCAGTCCGCCGCGATGGTGCGCGCCGTCCCGAACGTGATGCTCGACGTGGCCGATCGCACGCTTCGCATGCACGCACCCGAGGGCTATGCGACGGCCCTCGCCGCCATCTACGACCCGGCAACCCAGACCACTACCATCGCATCGGCCGGGCATCCCGGGCCGGCGATCCGCACCGGCGACGGCACCATTCGCGAGTACGTCTCGAGCGGCTTATTACTCGGATTGCGCGACGGCAGCGATGACGCCAGCGTTGATATTCCGACGCCGCCCGGCTCGCTCTTGGTCTTCTTCACCGACGGCCTCACCGAAGCAACGCGCGACGTCGACGAGGGTCAGCGGCGCCTGTTCGCGGCGCTGGCCGAAGCGGACGTCATCGTCAGCGACCGCCCGGCGCGCGCGATCGTCGAATCGGTCCTACGCGGCGAAAACGCCGGGGATGACATCGCCGTCCTTACGATGCGGGTCCACTGAAGAGCGACCCGCGATCGAACAACTCGCGCGTCGCGTCCTTGAAGTTCGCGATCAACGGCGCGAAGCGCGATGCGGTCGCACGCTCGAGCGTGCGCCGCGCAAAGACGATCGCCGTGAGAAAGGTTCCCGAGGTCGTATAGGGTCCCCCGAACCCGAATACGGTCTTGATGCCGTACCGTTCTACGAAATTTAGGGCGGGGATGATCGTCCGGCCGCGTTCGTCGGTTGTCGTGCGGGCGTCGCCGACGAAAAACAGCCCGTTGACGTCGACGATGTCGCGCGTGACGAACTGCCAGGCCGACCGGTTGCTGGTCAGGCGCGGAAAGCCGATCTCGCTCAAGAGCCGCGCGATCATCGGGATGTCGTCGACGAAGGCATCTGAGAGGAGCGGAATCGCGCGATGGTCGCGCGAGGTCGTGCGCGCGCACCAGGCCGCTTCGATTCCGGCCGATCCCAACAACGTGAGGACCGGTGTGCGATCATCGAGATCGGGCCGCTCGCCGCCGTGTGCCAAGTACGTGCCTGCGAACGTTCGGTCGTCCGGCGGCAGCTGGCCGTAGGGGAACGTGCCGAACACGCGGACCAGTGCGGTGAAATCGTGAAAGGTGGCGTAGAAGCGGTCGCAAAACCGCTGCCCGGCTTGCTCGAGACTGCTGCAGTTCGAAAGTTCTTCGTCGAGCCGCGCGATGAAATCATCGAGCCCCACGGTGAAGGGCGAGTCGCGCGGCGGGTTCACGAAACGCTGCGTTCGAGTTTGCGCTGATACATCGCCGCGTCCGCTTCGCGCGTCGTCGCGGCCAGATCGAGCGGCGCCTGCGCGCGCGCGTAGCCGATCGAGACGGAGATGCCGGCGTCGCGAAACGCGGCTGCCAGGCGCCCCGCCAGAGCGGTCGCTTCGGTACCGTCGGTTTCAACCGCCAGCAGCGCGAACTCATCGCCGCCCAACCGCGCGGCCACGTCGTTGTCGCGAATGACGCTGCGGATCGCATCGGCGGTGCGCTTGATCGCCGCATCGCCGGCATCGTGTCCCTGCTCGTCGTTGATGCGCTTGAGACCGTCGATATCCATGAAGAACACCGCATGCTTATGGCCGTAGCGCCGTCCGCGTGCCTGCTCGAGGTGCACGAGTTGATCCCAGCCGCGCCGGTTGTAGAGCCGGGTGAGCGGGTCGATCAGCGCCTCGCTCTCGGCCCGTTCGACCTGCCGCGCGAGCGCCTCGGAATGGAGTTGACCGCCCAGGATCGTGCTGAGCGTGCGCGCCGCGGTGATCAGATGCGGCGTCTGTTTGGTCAGTTTCGCCGGTCCGGGCGCGGCGCTCATGCCGCACAGCACGCCGTAGACGCCGCCGTTGATCACCAGCGGCGCCCCCGCATAGGTGCCCACCGTGTGCGTGCGCGTCACCGGGGCGCGCGAATAGGCCAGTATCTGGGAGATATCGGGCGCGATGTTGGGGCCGTGGCCTTGGAGCAGCTCGTTGCAGATCGTTGCGTTGAGCGGCAGCACGTCGCCCGGCTGGAACGGCCCGTTCGCCGTAGGCATTCAGCACGATCCAGTCGTTCTCGTGCACGCGCGTGACCAGCCACAGATCGAGGTGTAAGAGCTCCTGCATCATCCGCAGCACGGCATCCGCGGCGTCCCCGAAGCTCGAGAACTTTTCGTACCCGGTCGAGGCCGTCATCCGCTCGCCTGCCATATGCGCTGATATCCCCATCATCGATGTGATCTTAACCGCTGATGCAGCCGGGCGGATTGGGGGTATGAGAAGTGCACGCAATCGAACGTTTTGTAGGAGATCCCCATGCTCGCACTGCTCGCCGCACTCTCAATGCCCCTCATCGCCATGACCTCCGGGGCGTGTGCTAGCCCCACGATCACCTCAGCCGTTGCCACGCCGGTCGGAAGCAACGGCAACCTGACGACCTACGACATCGCCATCCGGGTGAAGAACACAGGTTCGGCCGAACCGTCTTCGCTGCTGCAATCCGTCCAAGTCTTTCAGGATGCGACGAAGGTAGACCAGAAGGGCACCCCGCCGTTATCGGCCGGCGGCGCCGCGACCGTTCACTATCGCTTCCAACGGTCGGCCGAAGCGCGTCCGGGCTCGACGCATCTGCGCTTCCAGCTGATGGTATCGGATCCGCACGGCCCGACCACCGAGTGCTCGGCGGCGAACTCGACCTACCGCATCGACGTCTGATTGCCGGCGCGGCACAGCGTCACTCTTCTTCGCGAACGACCCGCAGCATGCGCAGGTACATCTGCGCGACGACCTCGGCGGCTTGAGCGGGATCTTCCGTCTCGAGCCCGCCGATGGCGGTAAGCGTCCGGTCGGTCAGCGCGATCGCTTGGGACCGCAGTTCGGACTCGTCGTCGAATACCTCGACGTCGTGCACGTCGCCGTTGCCGTTACCGTTCATCAGGCCGTCTCCTTGACCGGAACGCCCAGCACCTTCACGAGGAAGGCAAAGCGGTCGGCGGCTTCGTCGATCACTTTGCTCGTCGGCTTCCCGGCGCCGTGTCCGGCTTTGGTCTCGATCCGGATCAACACCGGCGCGTCGCCGCCTTGCGCCGCTTGCAGCGCGGCCGCGAATTTGAATGAGTGCGCCGGGAAGACGCGGTCGTCGTGGTCGGCCGTCACGATCAGCGTCGGCGGGTAGGCCGTTCCCGGCGCGCAGGTTGTGCAGCGGCGAGTACGCGTCAGAGATATGCGAACTCGTCGGGCTCGTCGGACGAGCCGTAGTCGGCCGTCCAGGCCCAGCCGATCGTGAACTTCTGGAAGCGCAGCATGTCCAGCACGCCGACGGCCGGAATCGCCGCGCCGAAGAGCTCCGGCCGCTGCGTGATGCACGCGCCGACCAGCAAGCCGCCGTTGCTGCCGCCGTAGATCGCGAGCTTCGCGGTCGACGTGTAGCCGTCGCGCGATCAGATATTCGGCCGCGGCGATGAAATCGTCGAAGACGTTTTGCTTCGCCGACTTCGATCCCGGCCAGATGCCAGGCTTCGCCGTACTCGCCGCCGCCGCGGATGTTCGCCACGGCAAACGCGCCGCCGAGCTCGAGCCACACGAGCGTCGCCGGCGAGAACGCCGGGCGTGAGCGAGATGTTGAAGCCGCCGTAGCCGTAGAGGATCGTCGGCACGCTGCCGTCGCGCGGCGTGCCGATCTTGCGCGTCACGATCATCGGGATGCGCGTGCCGTCTTTGCTCGTGATAAAAGACTTGCTCGCTCTCGAAGGCCTGCGGATCGAACGGCACGGCCGGAGCGAACACGACCGACGACGTTCCGGTCGCGAGATCGAGCCGGTAGATCGACGACGGCGTCGTGTAGCTCGTGTAGGCGTAGAACGTTTCGCGCGTCGCGCCGTTTGCCGCCGAAGCCCGACGCCGTGCCCAGGCCCGGTAGCGCGAGTTCGCCCAGCGGATCGCCCTGCAGGTGTGGCGCGCCGAATCGACCGAGCGCGCGTCGTGCAGATACGCGAGGATCAACTGATCGCTCGAAAAACGCGACGCCTTCGAGCGAATCATCGCATTCGGCGACGACTTCGACCAGCTTCGGCGTCGCGCACGTCGAGCCGTCACGATCCGTCCGCGCGGCGCGTCCTTGGTCGTTCGGAAGACAAACGTCTCGCCGTCGTTGCCGGCGAAATCGTAGGCCGCGTCGCCCTCGGCCAGCAGGGGAACGATCTCGCCCGCCGCGCGCTTGCAGGTCGCACACGAAGACGCGGTTGTTCGGGTCGGTGCCTTGCGATGCGTTCACGAGCAGCCACGCACCGTCTTCGGTGACGCTCGGCTTGCAAGCTCCAATCGGGATGATCGGGCCGTTCGTAGATCAGCGGGTCGGCCGACTGCGGGGTGCCGACGCGGTGGAAATAGACCTTGTGGTTGTAGTTCTCGTCTTTGAACTGCGTCGTCGATGCCGGCTCGGCGTAGCGGCTATAGTAGAAGCCGCTGCCGTCGAGCAGCCACGATGCGCCCGAAAACTTACTCCAGCGAACCTCATCGTCGAGATCGTCGCCGGTCGCGACTTCGCGGACGCGCCAGGTCATCCAATCCGAACCCGAGGCCGACGTCGCGTACGCCATGTAGCGGCCGTCGTCGGTGAACGACGATTCCGTTGAGCGCAACGGTTCCGTCGGCCGAGAGCGTGTTGGGATCGATCAGCACGCGCGCCGGTCCATCGAGGCCCGGCGCGACGTAGACGACGCTTTGGTTCTGCAAACCCGTGTTTTTCGTGTACACGTATGCGTCGCCGACGCGGCGCGGCAAGCCGAAGCGTTCGTAGTTCCAAACCGTCGTCAGGCGCCGCCGGATTGCCGCGCGCTCGGGGATCGCGTCGCGAGGAACTGCTCCGTGAGCCCCGCTTCGGCTTCGATCCACGCCCGCGTCGCCGGCGAATCGCCGTCTTCGAGCCAGCGATAGGGATCGGGCACGGTACGTCCGTGATACACGTCGATGACGTCGCCGCGCGGGGCCGCTGGATACATCATGCGGGCGGCCGCATTCGCGGTCCGCGGGAAAATGCTTTTTGCGTCAGGCTCTGAAAGCACGCAGCATGAACGCGCTCACTGTTCGCCTGCTCGTTGCGGTCCTGTTCGTGGGTGCGGCAAACCCCGCCGCGGCCCAAACCGCAACCGGCGTACCGCCCGCGATCTGGGCGCAGGTCGAAGCGCTGGGCCCGGTCGTCGATCCGCTGGGCGTCGGCAAGATCTACGCCCAACTGCGGGCGCAGATGCCGACCGACGGCGTAAAGAAAACCCTCGACATCCCCTACGGCCCGGCGAACCTGCAGAAGCTCGACGTCTACGAACCGAGCGCGGCCGCGGCCATGCCGGCGCCGGTTCTGATCTTCATTCACGGCGGCGCGTTCGTCGGCGGCAGCAAGAACAGCTACGACAACATCGGCTACTACTTCGCGCGGCACGGCGTGGTGACGGTGCTGGCGGACTATCGCCTCGCGCCGTCCGCCGGGTGGCCGGCCGGCGCGAACGACGTCGCCGGCGCCGTCGCGTGGACCCGGGCCAACATCGCCGCTCACGGCGGCAATCCGGCGAAGATCGTCCTCTTCGGGCACTCGGCCGGCGCGACGCACGTCGCAGCCTACGCGTTCGAGAAGCGCTTCCAGCCGGCGTCCGGCTCGGGCCTGGCCGGAGTCATCGTGGGTTCGGGGATCTACGACCCGTCGCTCGACCCCCTCATCCCCGGCCCGCCGAACGCGACCGACGCGTCGTATTACGGCGCCGACACGTCGACTTATGCAGCGCGCGCAACCGCGCGCCACGTCGACGCGGCCAAGATCCCCACGCTGATCTTCGAAGTGGAGCTCGACCCGCTGCCGATGCTGGTCGCGAACGGAACCCTCTACAGCGTCTTGTGCCATCGCGACCATCAGTGCCCAACCATGTACCGTTTTCTCATGCACGACCACATTTCGGCTCCGGCCGGGATCAACACGGGCGATGAATCGGTGAGCGCGCCGCTGCTCGACTTCATCCGCGCCCGCTAAGCCCGCCGTGCTCGGCACGCTGCTCGCACCCGTTACGGTCGACACGTTCTTCGCAGAATACTGGGAGCGGCAACCGCTCCACGTCGCACGTGACGTGGCCGGGTATTTCGCCGACCTGTACGACCCCGCTGACATCGAGGAGTCGCTCGTTACCGGCGCGCGCGACCTCGAGCGCTTCGCGCTGGTCAAGGCCGGCGCACCGCAAGCCGCGCTCGATGAGTACGTCGTCACGAGCCCGTCCATTCGCTGGAAATCGACCGGCAAAGCGCCGGTCGCGCACGTCGATCCGCGTAAAGTGGCCGGCCTGATCGAGCGCGGCTACACGCTGGTCATCAAGGACGCGGCCCTGCTATCGGCGCGCCTGCAGCGCACGTGCAATCGCCTGCAACGCGATCTCGGGGCCTACGTGGGCGCGAACGTCTACCTCACGCCGGGCGGCGCTCAAGGGCTCGAGGTGCACCACGATACGCACGACACGCTGACGGTTCAAATCGAGGGCAACAAGACCTGGCGCGTGTACGAGCCGCTCGTCGAACTGCCGGTCGAGTCGCAGCAACTGCATCGCGGCACCCGCGTGCCTCCGCTCACCCTGCACCGCGAAGTCTCGCTCGCGGCCGGCGAAACGCTCTACCTTCCGCGCGGCTACGCGCACGAAGCCATCGCCGGCGACGGGCGCGCGGTGCACGTCACCTTCGCGCTCGCACCGGTGCGTGTGATCGATCTGCTGCACGAAACCCTCGATGCGGCCGCCGGCGCGGACGTCGCGCTGCGGCGGGCTTTACCGGCCGGCTGGCAAGACGATCCGGCGTTCGCGGCGGCGTTCGCAGCCGAAATCGCACCGCGGCTGGCCGCGCTCGACGGCGACACGGTTGCCGTGGCCGCGGGCGCGGCCCTCAACGAACTCTTTGCCGCCTCGCGCAGCGAGGCCAACGCAACCCTCGACCAAATCATTCACGTCGCGAAACTTGGTCCGGCGTCGGTGCTGCGGGTGAACGACGACCTGCCGTTTCTCGTGCGCCCGGGCGCTACGACGGTCGAGGTGCTGTTGCCGGGCAAATCGCTTGCGCTCTCCCAGCAATGCCTGCCCGCGCTCCAGCGCTTGCAACGGGGCCCCGTCCGCTTCGCGGATATCGCTCCCGAGCTGTCCGCGAACGACGGCCGGCTCTTCGTCAAAGCGCTGCTTCGCGAAGGCGTGCTGCTGGTCGACGATCCGGGTTAGGAAATCCACTACCGCTCAGCGAAACCAAGCACCGGCACTTCGGGGACGTAGCTCAGTTGGTAGAGCGCCGCGTTTGCAACGCGGATGTCAGGGGTTCGAATCCCCTCGTCTCCAAAACATTCGTTCCAACCGCTGCTGTTGAAGAGCGCAGCCCCTTCCGTCATCCCGAGCTCAGCCGAGTGATCGCCGACGATTTGCCTGTCGTGCCGACGATTTGCCTGTCGTGCTCAGTGGCGATCACTCGGCTACGCTCGTGATCGACAGTGGCGATCCGGCTCGACTGTAGCGGTCCCTCGACTGCGCTCGGGATGACGGGGGGGGCTACGTGGTACGGAGTGGTGGATCGATGAGGTCGCGGGCGTCGAAGCGGGCGGGGATGATCTTGTATTTCACGGCGACGTCGACGACCGGTTGGATTTGGGCGGGGTCGAGTTTGGTGCCGCACGTGACGCGCGTCATCGCGGCGATGCTCTCCGGTGCGATCGACGTGAACTTCGCGATCATGTCGACCGTTTCGGCGAGGTGCGTGTTCGTATAGGCCGACGCTTCGGCAATCACGCGGGCGAAGCGCGCCACGACGTCGGCATTTTTTGCAGCGTAGTCCGCCGTGCAAAAGTAGCCGGCTTGCAGATAATACTTTCCGACCGAATCGCACGTCCACGCGAACACCCGCGCGTGCTTGGTGTCGAGGGTTGCGGCAAGCGAGGGGTTGGCGAGCGTGGCCGCGTCGACGCGGCCCGCCAGCAGCGCCGCCGCAACCGACGTCGGCGGCAGTTCGAGATAGTGCACGCTGTTGGAATCGCCGCCATGCTCGTCGATCCAGTTCATGGTGGCCACTTGCAAGAAACCCTTCAAGCTCTGCACCGACACCGTCTTGCCGGTGAGATCGCGCGCCGTCTTGATCGGTGAATCGCTGCGTACGAGCGTACCGGCAACCGGCGCCGCGGAGTTGTAGAGCGATGCCGGCGCGACCAGCGTGAACGGAACGCCGCGCACGTAGCCCGCGATCAGCCCCAACAAGCTCGCTTTGCCGATATCGATCGAGCCGCCGGCAACGGCCGCGGAGACGCCGCTGCCGCTCGTGCTCGACGTGAGCACGACGTCGAGGCCGTTGCGCCGGAAGAGCCCACTGCTCTGCCCGTAAAGACACGCGACGGCATCTTCGTCGGGCGATGTGGCAACCCGAATGGTCGTGAGCGCTTGGGCCCGCGCCGCCGCCGGTACGAGTGCCGCAGCGGCCGCCGTGCTCGCCAGAAAACGTTGCCGAATCACCGTTGCGCGTTCCGCGCACGCGAAAAGGAACTCCTTTCCGGCCAATGCAATTTTTGCACTCGTCCGTACGGGAGCCAGGGGTGTTTACCAAGATCAATCACCTTGCCATCATCAGCGAGAACTACACGACCTCGGCCAAGTTCTACGAAGTGATGTTCGGCATGCAAACTTCAGCCGGTACACGCACCGAACGCGCGATGACCGTCGGCGACGGATACCTCGGGCTGAACATCAACCCGCGCAGCACCGGACGGCCCGCGCGCCTCGATCACTTCGGGGTCGAAGTCGAAGACGTGGAGCGCGTATTTGCCGCGCTGCGCCGCAGCTATCCATCGGTGAGCTGGCTGCAGCGCCCCTCCAACCGTCCGTTCGCGGGCATCACGACGCACGATCCCGACGGCAACGTGTTCGACCTCTCGCAAAAGGACATGAGCAATCGTGCCGGTGTCTACGCCGAAGAGCGCCGCACCACCAACGAAGCGCACGTCGACCACTTCACGATCCGCAGCGTGCACCCCGAAGCGCTGGCCACGTTTTACGCCGAAGTGCTCGAGCTCAGCACCACACCGGCCGCGGACGGCGACCCCAGCCACTACCTCACCGACGGCCACGTGACGCTGGTTATCGCACCGTGGAACATCGCCGATTACGCCGGCACGAGCATCACTGCGCCGTGCCTGGACCACATCGGCTTCAGCGTCGGCAACGTCGAGCGTTTTCTCGAGCACGTCGATAAACTGGCCTCGGAAAACCGCCAGATCGCGCCGTATCCGGTCGGCAGCGGCCCCGAAGGGCGCGCGCGGCTCGAACTCGCGCAGCGCAACTGCCGGTTGTGCACGCGCTACATCGCCGATACCGACACGGTGTTGCTCGGCCTACGCGCCTAGCAGCGAAACCGCGGTCTAGCGCGATTTGCGCGCGGCATCGGAAAAGGACGCATCGATCAGCCCGCTGACCGGCGCCGACTTCGCGATCAGCCCTTCGCTCAACCACAGCGCCTGCGTGCGCTCGACCGAATCCGGCGCGATCGCCGCCAAGCCGCCGGGGTAGCCGGGGCCGGGAATTTGCGCGACGACGTCGCGCGGCATCTCGGTCCACTTCACGACCTCGTCGATCAACTCGGGCGTCCACTTGCCGTTCGCTTGCGCCACGTAGCGGCATGCCTTCACGTACGCCAGGATGAACCGCTGCAGCGCGTCCTTATGTTGCGTGGCAAAGGTTGCCGACGTGGCGACGTAACTCGCTTGATACCACGGCGCGATCTCACGCGAAGACATCCATTTGTGCCCGAGTCCCTGCGACTCGATCAAGGTGGCCGCCGGCTCGACCACCGCCACCGCGTCGAGCGCCTTGTTTCGCAACACGGCGACCCAGTCCAACGGGCTGTGGACGCGCGGGCTGAACTTGACGTCGGCCGTAGTCAAGCCTCCGCGAAACACGGCTTCTTTCGTGACGAGATCGACCGGCGATCCGATCGCGCCGTTGTCGAGCTCCTTGCCGCGCAAGTCGGCGAACGACCGGATCGCCTTCGCATCCCACACGTCCTGGCGCACGACGAGCCACGTGCCGTCGTTCCAGCCGGCGTGCGGGCTGTCGATCGGGGCGATGATGCGCAGCCCGAACCCCTCATAGTATTGGTTGAAGAACGCGGGCGTGAGAATCGCCGGCGCGATGTCGATATCGCCGCGCGCCAGCATCGGCAACAGCGTGCTGTCGGACTGTTTGGTCTTCTGAATTTGCACGTCGAGGTGCTGCTCGGTGAAATAGCCCTTATCAGCCGCGATGAAGAACGGCAGCGCACCGAGGTTCGGACTCAGCGAAAAGCGGATCGTGTCGTCGGCCGAGGCCGCGCCGCGCGCAAACGCAAGCGCGGTGAGGAGCGCGAGGACTGCGATCAAGCAGCGCTTCATGACGTGACGGCGACCGTCGCTCCGAGCCCCGCCAGACGCGGAGCGACTTCGTGCATGAAGCGCTCGAGCGAGCGCACGCGGCGCTCGGAGGTGCTCCAGTCCTTGCCCATCACGACCAGCAGCGTCCCAAAGCCGCCGCTGCGTTCGTACACATCGCGCAGTTTCCGGTACACCGTTTCGGGATCGCCGGCGATGAAGAGCCCGCTCTCGAAGGTCGAGTCGTAGGTGATATCCTCGATGCGGCCGCTCGGCGGCATGTAGCTCACGAAGCGCTCGGGATTATATTTCTTCCAGAACTCGATCGCCGGCTCGACGCCCGAACGCAGCTCCTCGCGCGCGGTCTGCACGTCGTCGCTCACGTGGATGTGCCGGGCAACGGTGATCTTCGCACGATCCGCGGGCAGGCCCGCGGCCGCCGCCGCATCGGTATAGACGCGCGCCTTTTCATCGATCGCTTCGGGCCCCGAGAACTGGCCGTACATCGACGTCCAGCCGCGCGCGCCCGCCAGCTGCAGCATCGAATCCTGACTCGTCGCGACGGCGATCGGCATATACGGTTTTTGGTACGGCCGCGGCAGCGTGCTTGATCGACGTGCCGTGCCAATGTTTGCCGTTCCAATCGAACGGCTCGGGTGAGGTCCAGCACTTCAAAACGAAATCGAGTGATTCGCGCACCATCGCGTGGCGCATGTCGTTGGTCAGCCCGCGCTGTTCCATGTTCTTGAAGAACGTGATTCCCGAGCCAAAACCGAACAGATACCGGCCGCGCAGCAGATGGTCGAGCATCGCGGCACCGGTCGCGACGTCGATCGGATTGTAGAGCGGCAACAAGCGCACCGCCGTCCCCATGCAAATGCGGCTCGTCAACCCGGCGGCCTTCGCGATCAGCAGCTCCGCATTTGGCACCGCGTTGGCCGGGCCGCCGATGTGTTCGCTGACCCAGGCTTCCTCGTATCCCAAACGGTCGGCGGCGACGATCTCTTCGAGGTCGAGATCGTAGATGTCCGCGGCTATGGCCCGATCGCGCAGACCGTTGGACCAAATCCCAAAGCGCATGCTAGCGGCGAAAGAGCGGCGGATCTCCGACGCCGGAATAATTGCGCCCGCTCAGCCAATCGAGCTCGTCTTGCGGAACGTTGGCCGCGACCCAATCCTTGTGAATGCGCATGACCAAGAGCTTGTCGGTCGGCCGCAGTACGTCGACCAGCTTTTCCGAAATCGCCGTGTTGCTCATTTCCGACTCGACGATCCAAGCGGATTTTTGAAACTGATACGCATCGCCCAGGGACTTGATCGCGGCTTCGAGCTTTGCCGTCTCGTCCGGCAGCCGCAACCCCGGCAGCTCGAGCGCAATGTAGTGGACCACAGCCACACCGCCTTTCGCACGTACCCTTCTCGTTAGCCAGCGAGATTCCGGTACCGGCAGCCGCCCTGCCGACCGCTCGGACGTTAATCGTGAACTTGCTCACGCCCTGCGGTGTCCGGCGGTGTATAGTATCGCTAATGGATCACGTGTTCGCGGCTCGAGCACAGATGGGAACATCGCTTGCGTTCCACATCGTGTTCGCCGCGCTCGGTGTCGGATTGCCGCTGCTGGTCGGCATCGCCGAAGCGCTCTGGCTGCGTACGCACGACCGCGCGTACTACGACCTTGCACGGACGTGGAGCAAGGGGATGGCGATTCTGTTCGCCGTCGGCGCCGTTTCCGGGACGATCCTCTCCTTCGAGCTCGGGCTGCTGTGGCCGGTCTTCATGAAGTACGCCGGCGGCATCATCGGCTTGCCGTTCTCGCTCGAGGGCTTTGCGTTTTTCATCGAAGCGATCTTCATCGGGCTCTACCTGCACGGCTGGGAAAAGCTCAGCCCGCGCGCGCATTGGCTGTGCATTCTTCCGGTGATCGTGAGCGGCGCCATCTCGGCCGGGTTCGTCACGCTGGCCAATGCCTGGATGCAGATGCCGACGGGCTTCCGCATCGTTAACGGCGTCGTGACCGACGTGCAGCCGCTGGTCGCGATGTTCGCACCGCCGTGGAAAACGGAGGTCACGCACACGACGCTCGCCGCGTACGTCGTAACCGGCTTCGGCGCCGCGGCCGTATGCGCGTTCGCGTGGCTGCGCGGCGACCGCCGCCCGGTGGTCTTCGCGGGCTTGCGCGTGGCGATGACCGTCGCCGCCGATTGCCATTCCGCTGCAGATCGTGGTCGGTGACGTCGTCGCGCGCTTCGATGCGCAATACGAACCGGCCAAGTTCGCAGCGATGGAAGTGCTGGAACGAACCGAGCGTGACGCGCCCGTCGAGATCGGCGGTATCCCCACGAAGGACGGCGGGATCAAAGATGCGATCGAGCTGCCGGGGCTCTTGAGCGACCTCGTCGCGTTCAATCCGAACGCCGAGGTCACGGGGCTCGACCGGATTCCGAAAAACGACCGCCCGCCGGTCGCGGTCACGCATCTCTCGTTTGACGCCATGGTCGGCTCCGGGACGGCGCTGCTGCTGATCGCGCTCGCCTGGGTCCTCGCAACGTGGCGCAAGCGCCGCGAGATGCGCGCGGTGATGATCCTCATCGCGCTGAGCGGTCCGCTGGGCCTCATCGCGCTCGAAGCCGGCTGGTTCGTCACGGAGTTCGGCCGCCAGCCCTGGATCGCGCGCGGTTTGCTGCGCACCGCCGACGCCGTGACCACCTCGGCCAGCCTCGATGCGCGCTTCTTCGGCTTTTCGCTGATCTACTCGTCCTGGCGGTGACGTGCTGGTGGCTGTTGCGCCGCGTGGGCCGGCCGGGTGCGGCGCCATGACGCCGGTCGCTGCTCGCCGTCGCCGTCGCCGGTATCGCGATGTCGCTCTACGCCGTGCTGGGCGGCGCGGACTTCGGCGGCGGCGTGTGGGATCTGCTGGCCACGGGTCCGCGGCGGGCCGAGCAACGCGCCGCGATCACCGAAGCGATCGGGCCGGTGTGGGAAGCCAACCACGTGTGGCTGATCTTCGCGTTCGTCACATCGTTCACGTGTTTTCCGCCGGCCTTCGCCGACGTCTGCATCGGCCTGTACGCGCCGCTCTCGTTCGCGCTGGTCGGCATCGTGTTGCGCGGTGCGGCGTTCGTGTTCCGCAACTACGCGGCCGACACGCCCGTGCTTGCGCGCACGTTGACCGATCGTGTTCGGCGTCGCCTCGCTGCTCGCACCGTTCTTTCTCGGCGACGCGCTCGGCGCGCTCGCCACCGGACGTTATGCGTGGACGTCGCCGTTCGCGCTCGCCGTCGGCCTCTTCGCGGTGACGATGTGCGCGCAAGTTGCGGCCACCTTCATCCTGCTCGACGTGCACGACGTCGCCGTACGCGGTGACTTCCGCATTCGCGCGGTGCGCGCGACGATCGCCGTCTGGATCGCGGGCGCCGTCCCGATCGCGCTGGCCGCGGTCAGCGAACCCGCCCTCTTCGCGGCGCTGCGCCACCCGCCGGCGATCGCCGCCGCGGCGGTCGCCGTCGTGGCCGGGCTCGCGGTCATCGCGTGCGTCGTGCTGCGCCGCGATCTCACCGCGCGCTACGCCGTGGCGCTCGAAGCCGTGGCGGTCCTGGGCGGTTGGTTCGGGGGCCAAGCACCGGCGCTGGTTCCGGGGCGCTACACGTTCACCAGCGCCGCGTCGAGCGATGCGATGATCGTGGCCTTCCTCGTCGCGGCCGCGTGCGGCGCCGTACTGTTGATTCCCTCGCTCGTCTTCCTCTTTCGCGTCTTCAAGGCGCCGGCGAGGTGAGGGCGCGAATGATCGGCGGTCGGTCACGGGGGGCATAGCTCAGCTGGTAGAGCACCTGCATGGCATGCAGGGGGTCAGGAGTTCGAGTCTCCTTGCCTCCACCATCGACGCGAAGTTCGCCGGGTCATCGCGACGGAACGGTTCGTCGAGGAAAGTCCGGGCTTCACTGGGCAAGGTGCAGGATAACGTCCTGTCGGGGCGACTCGAAGGAAAGTGCCACAGAAACATACCGGTAGGGTCGGACGGCGCAAGCCGGCCGAACCGTCCAAGGGTGAAATCGTGAGGTAAGAGCTCACGGCGACTCGCGGTGACGTGATCGCGCGGTAAACCCCACCTGAAGCAAGATCGCTCGCATGCCGCGCCTCGCGCGCGGGAGCCGGCCCGGCTCAACGAGCAACATCGCACCGAGGTCGCCGGTAACGGCGGCCCCAGAGAGATGATGACCACCGCCTGGCGGAACAGAATCCGGCTTACAGGCGGACTTCGCTTATCCGCGAGCAGGCGCCGGCGAGATGCAACCGGCGGGGTCGCCCTCGCGTTATAGCGAATTGAAGATCATGGCGCATTTCGACAAGAACCTCACCGTCGAGCAGGCGTTCAAAACGCATGCCGGCGCACGCCGCGTGTTCGCGCGCTTTCATCTCGGAGGCTGCTCGAACTGTTCGATCAGCGAAACCGAGACGATCGAGCAGGTGAGCGAAGGCTACGGCATTCCGCTCAACGTGCTGATGGACGATCTCGAAAAGCTCTTCGACCAGCCGGCGCTCGAGGTCGGCGACGCGGTGCGTCTGCCGGATGAGATCCGCTCGAAGATCCCGCAACTGGCCGGGGTGCCCGAACTCGGGAAGGTCACCGATTTCGCCGCCGGCGCCTACACCGTGGAATTCGGCGACGTCCGCCTGCAAGGGTTAGCCGAGGACTTCATCAAGGCCGAGACCGCCTCGGCCTAAGCCTGCCGACCGGACCAGCCTTCGAAAGAAAAGCCGCGAACGTCGCGGCTTTTTACGTTTCCAGGGGCTTGCGGTCCATGAAGGACTCGTCGGTACCGTGCCAGTGCGTCAGCTGGGGTTCGCCCGCTTTCCAGCACAAGTAGATCGGCCGGCCCTCTCGGATCGACGGGAAGTCGAGCAGGCCCAGATCGATGTCTTTGACCACGCAGCCGTAGGCCTCGATCCGGTTGATGAGGTGCACCACCTCGGCCTTGAGGTCGGTGAAGCGGCGGGCCGGCCGCCGGGCGGGCACGTTCCGGGCTGCGCGCAGCGCCGGATCGCTTTCCAACAGCCGAATGGCAAGCTCGCGGCGCTTCTCCCACAGCTGTTCGACCAGCGGTGTGAGGACCGGGATGAGGGCGTTGGCTCGTTCGGGCGAAAAGACATGCATATGCGGCGTCTCGTCATCGTAACGGGGCTTTCAGGTGCAGGCAAGAGTCAGGCTATGAAATCGTTCGAGGATTTCGGCTTCGCGTGCTTGGACAACGTGCCCCCGGTGCTCGCTCCGGCTTTTGTCGACTTGGTCCAGGCGAGCGATCGCGACACGGCGGCCCTGGCCTTCGACGTGCGCTCGGGCGGGGCGTTCGGCGAAGCCGCGACGACGCTGGAGCAGTTCCTCGACCAAGGGCTCCAGCCCGAGGTCCTCTTCCTCGACGCCGACGATGAGACGCTCGTGCGCCGCTACAGCGAAACCCGGCGCCGGCACCCGCTCTACGGTAAGGCCTCCACCCTGATCGAGGCGATCGCGGCGGAACGGGCCTCCCTCGCCGGCTTGCGCGACCGCGCCGATTTTCTGTGGGACACGACCAACTTCACGCAGTCCTCGCTCAAAGATCACATCGCGAGCACGTTCGTCGCGAACGGGGCGCGCCACACGCGCACCACGATCATCGCGTTCGGCTTCAAGTACGGCGTGCCGCTGGACGCCGACTGGACGTTCGACGTGCGGTTCTTGCCCAACCCGCACTACGAGCTGGCGCTGCGGCCGCTCAACGGCAACGACGAGGCGGTGGCGGCCTATCTCGAACGCTCGGCCGAGCTCGAACCGTTTCTCGAGCGGCTCTTCGCGCTGGTCGACTTCGTGGTGCCGCGCGCGCGCGCCGAAGGCAAGTCGCAACTGACGCTCGCCGTCGGCTGCACGGGCGGGCGCCACCGCTCGGTCTACGTCGCGCGACGGCTGGCGCGGCATCTGCTCGAGACCGGCGAAGACGCGCCGGCAGTCGAAGAACGCGACCTCCGCCGGTGAGACGACCGATCGATTTCATGCGCTGGTTCATGCCGGGCCTGGGCGTCAAACGCTGGCTCGTCGTGGCGGTGTTCGGCGCGGTGCTCTTCGTCAACGGCGCGTCGCGCTGGCTCACCGATGAGGGCGCGCACGTCGGGATCAACGAGCTGGTCGACTGGATGGTCGGCGACTTCTTCCCGCCGGCCGATCTTTCGTACGTCTTCCTCGGGCTCGGCTTCGTGCTCGTTGCGCTCGGCATCTGGCGCTGGCTCAACTCGATCGTGAGCGCGGTGCGCCCGTACGGCACGGAGCGCATGATCGACGCGCTGCTCGAAACGCGCCTCAAGCGCGGCTACAAGATCGTGACGGTCGGCGGCGGCACCGGCCTCGCGACGCTGCTGCGCGGTCTGAAGAAACACACCGCGAACCTCTCGGCGGTCGTGACGGTGAGCGACGACGGCGGCAGTTCGGGCCGCCTGCAAAAAGAACTCGGCGTACTGCCGCCGGGCGACATTCGCAACTGCCTCGTCGCGCTTGCCGACGACGAAGCGCTCGTGACCGATCTCTTCCGCTATCGCTTCACCGAAGGCGACGGCCTCACCGGCCACTCGTTCGGCAACCTGTTCCTGGCCGCGATGACCGGCATCACCGGCAACTTCGACGATGCGATCAAGGTGTCGAGCCGCGTGCTCAACATCAAAGGCCGCGTGTTGCCCGCGACGCTCGCCGTGGCGCAACTGTGCGCCAAGCTCAGCGACGGCACGCTCGTCGAAGGCGAATCGAACATATCCAAATCCAACGCGCCGATCGATCACGTCTTCCTCGATCCGCCGCATGCGGAGCCGCTCGACGAAGTGATCGCCGCGATTCGCGAGGCCGATGCGATCGTGCTCGGGCCGGGGTCGCTCTACACCTCGATCATGCCGAACCTGCTCGTGCAGCGCATCGCCCAAGAAATCGAAGCCTCGAACGCGGTGAAGATCTACGTCTGCAACGTGATGACGCAGCCCGGTGAGACCGTCGACTACTCCGCATCCAAGCACGTCGAAGCACTGCTCGCCAACGCCAAGGCGCGCGTGTGCGACATCGTGATCGTCAACGACGAGATGCCGCGCAAACTGCTCGACGTCTACGCCGAAGAGCGCCAGCTGCCGGTCGAGCATCGATTCGGGCCGGCTCGACCGGCTCGGCGTGCAGACGGTGCGCGCCGCGGTGATCAGCGAAACCGACACCGTGCGGCACGATCCCGAGAAGCTCGCCGCGGTCGTGATCGGGGTGATCGATCAGCGCGTCGCGCAGCGAGCGTCCTACGTGAAGTTCAAACCGGCGGCGCTTGAAGTCGAGCCCAACGCGCCGCTGCAGCGCGGATAAACGCCGGCGCTTCGCGCATCGCCCGCGCGCGCTCGGCCGGGTTCGTCGATCAGTGCGACGCAGGCGACGCCGAGCGCCCGCAGCTCCGGCAGAGCGAGCGGGTCAACGCTCCCGCCGATCGCGACGACCGGCACACCCGCAGCCGCTGCACGGCCGGCGACGCCCGAGATCACCTTGCCGTCGAGCGACTGGCGGTCGATGCGCCCTTCGCCCGTCACGCACAGCGCCGCACCGTGCAGCGCGGCGTCGAGGCCCTGCAGCTCCGCGACGATGTCGAACCCGCGCGCTAGGCGCGCGCCCGCGAACGTCGCCAGCCCCCAGCCCAAGCCGCCCGCCGCGCCCGCGCCCGGCATGGCGCGCAGATCGCGTCCGGCGGCGGCGGCGACGTCGGCCAAGCGCGCGCAGGACGCCGTCGAGGAACGCCACGTCGGCGGCGCCGGCGCCTTTCTGCGGCCCGTATACGGCCGCCGCGCCCGTTGGACCGAGCAGCGGGTTGTCGACGTCGCAAGCGATCTCGATCGGCACGTGCGCGAGGCGCGGATCGAGCCCGGAGGCGTCGATCGCCGCGAGCGCCGCGAGCGCGGCCGGCGCCGGCTCGAGCAGCGCTCCGGCGGCGTCCAGAAAGCGGACGCCGAGCGCAGCCAGCGCGCCCGCACCGCCGTCGGTCGTCGCCGAACCGCCGATACCCAGCACGATGCGCGTCGCGCCGTGCGCCAAGGCGTCGGCGATCAGCAGGCCCGTGCCGAACGTCGTGGCCAGGCGCGCGGCGCGCCGCTCGCCCACGCGCGCCAAGCCTGACGCGGCCGCCATCTCGAGGATCGCCGTCGTACCGGACCGCGCGTAGGTGACGTCGACCGGCGCGCCCAGCGCGTCGACGCTGCGCGCGTGCTGCGGCGTCGCGCCGGCATCGAGGAACGCCGCCACCGTTCCGTCGCCGCCGTCGGCCAGCGGAATCACCACGTAGCTCACGGCGTCGGCCCACGCATCGCGCAAGCCCAGCACGATCGCGTCGGCCGCTTCGCGTGCGGTGCAGCTGCCCTTGAACTTATCCGGCGCGACGACCACGCGCGGCGGCATCAGGCGGGGACGAAGCCTTCTTCCGCGTCGAGGCGATCGAGGTTCGCCGCCTTCTCCTCGAGCAGCCAGCGATTGGCTTCGTTCCGGCGTTCGTCGGTCACCCGCGCGCGGATCCAGGCCAGAATACCGAGGTCGGTGCTGCACGAATCGAGCGCCGCATCGAACATGCGCGAGGTGATGCCCCAACGGTCGAACACGCCGCGATCCATGGGACACGGATAGATGTAGTCATGGATCGTGTTCGTTTTGTGCCGCGCGCGCCTTGTCGAACACGCGGGCCAAGCCACAAAAAGCCGTCGATCTCTTCCCGTGCACGTCGTGGAAAATCGCGGCCGCTCCGAAAGTCCGTCCCCATGCCCGCCATAACGCCCAAACGAGGCTCGGCGTTGCGCTTAGCGGGCGAGCGGCGCGGTGACCGCGTCGAGACGGTTCGGCGCCCCCGGAATGCGCTCGAGAAACGGGTAGCGCGGGCCGCCGTCGTAGGGGATCGCGAGGTCGCGATAGACGTCGCCGCCGAGCAGCAGCAGCTGGATCGCCGGACCGCCGTGTTGCGCGCGCGCGAGCGCGGCATCGATCTCGCCGTGCATCGACTCCGTCTCGCTCACCGCGCGCCCATCGACGGCGACGATTTTGTCGCCGGGGGAAACACCGGCACGCTGCGCCGGCGAACCGTCGAGCACGTCGAGGACCATACCGCTGGGCCCGGTCAATATTCCAAGCGAGAAGCGCACGTCGACGAGCTTGCGCCCGGCGTTGATGGTCCGTTCGTATTCCGACGGCTTGGGCCCGAACGCCACGCGCCAACCGCCGGCCGTGAACGGATCCGGCGGATGCGGCGCGATCGCATCGATCCGAGCCGCGAAAAACCCGCTCCAGTCGTAGGGCTGCACGGCGTTCAACGCGGCGATGATGTCGGCGCGCGTGTAGGGGATGACTTGCGGACCGGTCGAGGTGCCGCCGAAGAACGCGCGCGCGAAGTCGTCGATCGAGCGCCGCCCGCCCGAAAGGCGGCGGATCGTGCCGTCGGCTTCGAGCCACATCAACTCGCCCTCGGGGTAGAAGTCGGTACCGCGCCGCTCGGAGCGAAACGCGATCGGCGCCCCATAGAGCAGCGGCGCGGCGGCGGCGGTATCGAGCAACGGGTTGGTCTCGCGGCCGCTGGTCACATCGAGACCCGCGTAGCTCATCGCCAGGTGCTCCCGCCATTGCTCCGCGGACAACAACCCGCTGCGCTCGGCTTGCAAGAAACCGTAGAACTGCGTCATGCCCTCGTATACCCAGAGCAGATCGTCCCGCATCGGCACGCTCAGGTTCGGCGTCGCGAGATCGGCCGGGCGGCGATATTTGCCGTCCCAAGAATGATTGAACTCATGCGGCAACAGATCGGCGTCGTTCAGCTGCTCGTCGTGGTCGGTGAGAAAATCCGCCGCCGCTCCGTTATCGCTCGATTGGTGGTGCTCGACCCCCTCGGTCGGCAGCATGTCGGAAACGGTCAGCAAAAACGTGTAATGGTTGAAGTGGCGCGCGCGATACAACGCGCCCATCTGCACGACGAGATTGCGCAACTTCGGGATGAGGGCATCGGCCGCGAGCTGCTCGGGTTCATCGGCAAACACCGCCAGATCGACCGGCGCTCCGTCGATCGACCCGAGCGGCCAGCGCCGCACGTTGGTTCCGGCGTCGAGCGGCGAGTCGACGAGCATCTCCATCGTCACCGGCGCGAAGGTTAGCCGCGCGCCGTCATGCGTCGCGGTGTCGAGCGCGGTCGCGTACTGCCAATCGCTCCCGGGCAGCGTGAGGCTGGCCGCGATCGTCACCGTCCGGTAGTCGTCGACGGCGGGCACGAGCAAGACTTTGTGCCAGGTCAGCGCCAAGATGTTCGGCGAGGCCAAGCGCGCGGAGCTATAGCGCCCGGTCCCGGCGCCGAGAAAATCGAAGCGCACATCGATGGCGGCGGTTCCCGGCGGAACGTCGATGTGAAACGCGTTGAGGTCGACGAGATCGCGCACCCAGCGTAAGCGCAGCGTTCCGGCCGTAATGACGAGGGCGGCCACGTTCGCGATCGGGCCCGACGGCGAGTGTTCACCCGGAATCCATTTCGGATACTCGAGCGTGAGCTGACCCATCGTGACCGGAATGCGCTCGTGGACGTGCAGCAGGCCGGCGGTGACGTGGGCGGCGTCCACGTCGACGCTCATGGTCAGCGCTGCGGGCGGCGTTTGCGCACCGGTCGGCAGCCGGCTAACGCCGCCGGCAAATACGAGGAAGGCGCACGCGACCGTACAGTAGCGGAGCAGACGGCCAGGCATTCCCCTACATGACGCCGCGCCGACGCTTTTTCCTGGTATCGCGCGCACTGCGGCGCGGGATCGTCACCGCGAAGCGCACGCCGCCGAGCGGGCTGTCACGCACCTCGACGCGTCCGCCGGCGCGTTCGAGAATCATGCGCACGAGCGCGAGGCCGATGCCCGAGCCGCCGGCCGCCGTGGCGCCGCGCTTACCGAGCGCGAAAATACGCTCGCGATCGGGGGCCGGAATACCGGGCCCATCGTCGTCGACCGCGATCGTCACGGTGCGCGGCGCTGCCAAATCGATGCCGACCTCCACCCGTCCGCCGCGCCGGCCATGTTTGATCGCGTTGTCGATCAGGTTGATCAGCACGAGCATCAGGCGGTCGGCATCGATCGCAACCGGCGTGGGCGGCAGCGCGGCCACGCGCACGTCGATGCCGTGTTGTGCGGCCAGCGCCGCGCTCGCATCGGCCGCCCCGGCCAGCGCAACCTCGAGCGCAGCGCTGACGGGCCGCTGGTAACGTCGCCGAGAGATCGAGCAGCGAGATCTCGAACATCCCTTCGAGCAGGCGCGTCAGCCGCAGCGATTCGCCGTGGGCGATCCGCACGAAGCGCCGGCGCTGCGCCGGCTCCCCGTCCTCGGCGAGCAACGTTTCGAGATAGCCGCGAATCGACGCCAGCGGCGTGCGCAGCTCGTGACCGACGGCCGAGAAGAACGCGTAGCGCTCGCGTTCCTGTGCGCCGCGCACGAGCGCGCGCGCGACCGCCGCTTCGATGCCCGGTGCGCTCCGCACGTCGTAGCGCGTCCAGCCGGCGTCGACGTCGAGCGCCGTCAGCCCCTCGACGGTCGCCGCGATGCGCGCCAGCGCGCTGCGCACGTCGACCGGCGCAGGCCAGCGGTGGCCGTCGCGCGTCGGCGCGATCAGCGCCGCGACGAACGCGTCGGTGCCGCGGTCGTGCGCGATGAGGTCCTCGTTGCGCAGCACGCGCGCGGCGGCGGCCGCGAAGGCATCGCCGGCACGGCGCTCGATCGAGCGCGCGGCGCGCAAGCCGTTGCGCCAGGCGGTGCGCTCCAGCGCCGGCAAGCGGAAGACCAGGAGCGGGATGCCGTCGCAGCCGAGATGCGCCAGGCGCGTATCGAGCTCGCCGACGGGCGACGGCTCGGCGCGCGCGTCAGCTACGCGCAAACTTGTAGCCGAAGCCGTGAATCGTCTGAACCAGCCGCGGCAGCTCCGCCTTCTTCTTCGAGCTTCGCGCGCAGGCGCCGCACGTGCACGTCGACCGTGCGCTCGTCGCCGTCGAAGTCGAATCCCCAGACCGCCTGCAGTAAGGCAGTCCGCGAAAACGCGACCCCGGGATTGCCGGCCAGCTGCAGCAGCAGCGCGAATTCGCGCGGCTTGAACGCAACCTGACGGCCGTCGACGCGCACCTCGCGCGCCGCCTCGTCGACTTCCAGCCGGTCGAAGCGCAGCAGCACGGGGCCGGTGTCGGCGGCGATTCCGCCGCGCCGCGCGAGCGCACGCACGCGCGCGACCAGCTCGCGCGGCGAGAACGGCTTGAGCACGTAGTCGTCGGCGCCGAGCTCGAGCCCGATCACGCGATCGACCTCGTCGCCGCGCGCGGTCACCATCACGACCGGCAGCGCGCGTCCTTCGCGGCGCAGCGTGCGCACGACATCGAACCCGTCGACGACCGGTAGTCCGACATCGAGGATCACGAGGTCGGCGCCGGCGCGAACCGCGCGCAGCGTGGAGGGTCCGTCACTCGCTTCCGTGCAGCGAAAGCCTTCGCGCGCGAGATGGTGAACGAGCAGTTCTCGAATCGCGGCGTCGTCTTCGGCGACGACGATGCGCAGGGCCGCCATGACGGGCTCAGTGCCCGCCGGCCTAGAGTTTGATTCGCTGCTCGAGGATCAACAGCGTCCCGGTGAAATCGGGCGGCGGAGCCCCGGGAACGGTCGCGTAACCGGCAAACGCCGAACGGCGCGCCGACACCAGCGTCGAGGTGTGCGGTGATTCGCGCAGCTCGGCGCCGGCGAAGACTTGGCGCTGACCGAAGTTGACGTTCTCGACGGCGCTGCTGAACTCGCCGCTCATGAAATATTGCGCGTACCCGAGCGACACCACCGCGTAGGGCGTCAGCTTGCGCGATGCATACAGCGTGTACTCGGGCGTCACGTACGCGACGTAATCCAGCGGGTGGCCGAGATCGGCATTGCGGCGAATCGCGTCCTCCGTCCAATCGATCGTGAGGTCGGCGATCGCGGCGTGCCACGTCGCCCACAGCGCGTATTGGTTCTGCCGCCCGAGCGTCGCCGCGCTATCGGCTTGCGGTAAGAAAAAGCCGTCGACAAAGCCGGTCTGCTGCGCGTTGGTCATCGTGATCGGCGCGATTTGGCCGAAGTTCGCGTAGGACGCGTGCAGCTCGAGCGGGCCGCCGTTGAGCTGGTATTTGACGCGGTACCCCTGCCGGTTGACGTTGACCGGATAGTTGTTGATGAGCTGGTAGTTGGATTTCAGCCACTGCCCGGGCCACGACCACGCAACGGACCAGACATTTTCCGGCGTGCCGTACGGCAAAATCGCGGTGGCGTAGTACGGATCGTTCTTGTAGAGATCGAACGACGCGGTCGCGCGGCGCACCGTTTTGGTGACGCCGGCATGATAGTAGTTACCGGGTTGCCCGGTGCCCGGCAGCGCCACGCCGTCGGCGTCGTAAACGGAATGACCGTATTCCACGAGGCCGTCGGCGATCCCGAACAGGTGGAAGGATGCGCGCGCGCCGTAGATCGTTTCGCGCTGTCCGCCGATCGTGCCGAACGGCAACAGCCCTTGCGAGGTGAGGACCGGCGTTCCCGTCGCGAACAAGATCGTCGTCGGCACCGGCATGCCGCCCGTCGACACGTGTGAGACGTCGAGCGAATACCGCGTGCCCTCGCCGTGATCGACGACCAGCGAACCTTGCGTGAGGCGCGCACTCGAGCCGGGCAGCGACGGCAGCGTCGCATCGGTCAGCTCCGCGGTTGCCAATCCGTGAATGCCGGTGAGATCGGCGCCGTGCAAGGGGTACACACCGCCGTCGATCGCCCACCAATCCGCGGTCGGCGGACCGTTGCCGGCCGATTCCGCCGGCAAGATCGCGAGCGAGGGGATCGCGCTTTGATAGGCCGGCTGGTTGAACACGAAGCTGTCGCTTTGGGTGAGGTTGAACCAGCCGGCGCGCAGGCGCAAGTTACCGTCCTTGGTTGCAACCGATCCGCTCAGCACCGACGCGACGAACGCGCTGCCGTCGTCTTGACCGGGGTGCGTCGGAAACGCGACCCCGAACCCCAGCGTCCGCGAGCCGAGGTGCGGGTTGAGCGGCGGGATGAGCGATTCGCCCCAATACGACGCGGTGGTGGTGCTGCCGGCAACGTAGCCGATACCCAACGTCGCACTCACGTTGAGGAAACTGCCGTAGTAGGTCGGCGTGAGGTAGAGCGCCGATTCGCCGGCATCTCCGGGCGTCATCGGCGCGCTCGAAAACGTGTCGTACGGCGTCAGCGGCGCGGCCGGCGAGGTGCCCGCGATGAATCCCGGCGCTTCGGGCAGACCGAGTTGCCCGTAACCGCTCGTGTTCTGCGAAATGAACGTGACGTGCGCGTCGGCCGCCAGCGTCCACGTTCCCGGCCGCGGCGTCGGGGACGGCGACGGGCTCCCCGCGGGCGAGGGCGAGGGCGAGGGCGAGGGCGGCGGCGGAAAGATTTGGGCCGCTGCGGGCGCGGCAACGCATGCCGTCGCCGCGGCGAACACCAGCGCCGGGAACCAGCGTTGTGCGATCAGGAGCTAATCTTTCTGCAAGACGGCCGCGCCGTCGATCACGGTCTTGCCGTGCTGGTTGACGATCGTCGTCGCGCAATGCAGGCGGCGCGTCGCGGCATCGATCGCGACGAGCTCGGAACGCGCGGTCAGCGTGTCGCCCACGAACACCGGCCGCCGGAAATGCAGCGTTTGCTCGACGTAGATGCCGCCCGGCGTGCCGAGCATCAAACCGGTGACCGTCGAGAGCAAGCTGGCCGAGAGCATGCCGTGCGCGACCCGTTGACCGAAGCGCGTGGTCTTGGCGTATTCCGCATCGAGGTGCAACGGGTACGTGTCGCCGCTGACGCCGGCAAAGAGCACCACATCGGCTTCGGTGATGGTCTTGGAAAACGTCACCGCCTCACCCACGGCGAAGGACGAAAATTCTCGCGCGCCGTGCACGGTCTCAAAGACCCGGCGCGGCGGCGACGAAACGAGACCTCATGAGACCGACCTCTTCTGCGAGTTGTTTCGCCCTCCCGTGCTGACGGCCGACGCCGAGTTCCGTGCGGTCGCGAACGCTGCGTTCGATGCGTGGCAGCAGCAGCCGCCGTACATCGCCTATCACGTCGACGTCGACGTCGAGGTGCCCGCGCTCAAGCAGTCGCGGCGGATCATGCGCGCCGTCGAATCGCGGACGCGCGACGACCTCGCCGTGCTGCAGGATTTGCCGCAAGGCCAAAACCAGCTCGGGCACGCGTTCCCCGTGCCGCCGACCTTCGATGCGATCAGCTACTTCCGCATCGACTTCCACCTGGGCGACCCGATCCGCCAGCACAACCCGCTGACCGCCGTCACGTTGCTCTCCCCCGGGGCCAACCTGCCGCCGCAACCGCTGCGCTTCAGCGACCCGGTGCCGTCGCGCCCCGACGTCACGGTCGTGGTCGCCACGCTGCGCAACTACTACGCGCAGTACGCGCCCGACTCGAACGATCGCATCGCTCACATCGTGATGCAACCGCTGCCCGCGCTCACGCACGACAACCACTCCGACTTTTACCTCAAAGACGTCTACGTCGACACGACGACCAACCTTCCGACGCGGATCGTGTACTCGGGGCCGGCCACCGATTTCACGATCGACTACGCGGTTGTCGAGAACCACTGGCTGATCCAGCACGCCCACTACAGCCGCACGATCTTCGCGCCGCTGCGTATCGGTCAGACCACCTTCACGACCGATGCGACGTACGGCGCGTTCGCGTTTCCGGCCGCGCCCGCCGACCCGCGCTTGAATTAAAAAAGGCCCATCGATGGGGCCTGCGAATCATGGGAATCGACCATTTGGAAAGGTGGCAGAGTGGTCGATTGCACCTGACTCGAAATCAGGAGTTCCTTTGCGGGAACCGGGAGTTCGAATCTCCCCCTTTCCTAATCTCTCTCTGTCATCCCGAGCGCAGTTCTCACCCGAGCACAGTTCTCACCCGAGCGCAGTTCTCACCCGAGCGCAGTTCTCACCCGAGCGCAGTTCTCACCCGAGCGCAGTTCTCACCCGAGCGCAGTTCTCACCCGAGCGCAGTTCTCACCCGAGCGCAGTTCTCACCCGAGCGCAGTTCTCACCCGAGCGCAGTTCTCACCCGAGCGCAGCTCTCACCTGAGCGCAGTTCTCACCCGAGCGCAGACGAGGGACCGCCTTTCCGTCATCCCGAGCGCAGTCGAGGGACCGCCTTTCCGTCATCCCGAGCGCAGTCGAGGGACCGCCTTTCCGTCATCCCGAGCGCAGTCGAGGGACCGCCTTTCCGTCATCCCGAGCGCAGTCGAGGGACCGCCCACGATCGTGCCAGGTCGCCACTGTCGGTCACGAGCGCAGCCGAGTGATCGCCTGCGATATGCCCCCGATCGCCGGAGACGTGCTCGATCATGCTTAGCGGCGATCACTCGGCTGCGCTCGTGATCGACAGTGGCTCAAGGGCATTCCGGCGGCCCGTCCCTCGACTGCGCTCGGGATGACATGTAGGGACGTCACAAGCTCAAAACACGCCACAAGCTCAAAGCACGCGCCACAAGCTGAAAGCACGCCACAAGCTCAAAACACGCCACAAGCTCAAAGCACGCGCCACAAGCTCAAAGCACGCGCCACAAGCTCAAAGCACACGCCACAAGCTCAAAGCACGCGCCACAAGCTCAAAGCACGCGCCACAAGCTCAAAGCACGCGCCACAAGCTCAAAGCACGCGCCACAAGCTCAAAGCGCGACGCAAGCTCGAAGCTTTGGCTTTCCTAAACGAACGCCGTCATCTGCCCGCCCTTCGGCTAGCTAATCCTCGGTTGAGCTGCGGCGGCGGGCGGCGAAAAATGCGCGCAGTTGCGCGGCGGTCTCGTCGGCCAGTACGCCGCTCGTCACGTCGACGCGATGATTGACGGCCGCCGAGGCGAACAGGTCGATCACGCCACCGGCCGCGCCGCCTTTGGGATCCGAGCATCCGAACACCAGCCGTTCGATCCGCGCCGCGGCGATCGCGCCGGCGCACATCGCGCACGGCTCCTTCGTAACGTAGAGCGTGCCGCCGATGCGCCAGCGGCCGAGCACGCGCGCAGCGCGCGCGAGCGCGAGCATCTCGGCGTGCGCGGTCGGATCGGGGCGCGCTTCTTTCTCGTTCAGCGCCTCGAACATCCAGCCGTCGACGATGCAACAACGCGCCGATCGGAACGTCGCCGGCCGCCGCCGCGCGCTCGGCGCAGCAGCATCGCCGTGCGCACGCCCGACTCGTCGTCGGCGGTAAAATGGTGCTCCCGGCCCGGCTCGAACGGGCAACCTTCGCCTTCGGAGGGCGACGCGCTATCCAATTGTGCCACGGGAGCGAGCCGCACGTGTATGCGCCTAAGGCCGCTCCTTTGTCCTCGGCTCCGGGGCCGGGCGCGGAGGTCGGGATGTGTTTGAACAGGTCGAGCTTGTGGTCGACGAGGCCGCGGTAGAACTTGCGCACGCAGTCGGGATGCCCGAAGAAATACGTGCGCGCGTACGCCAAATCGTCCCCCGAACTATCCGGAACGTAGTGCGAGATTTCGATTTCTTCCATTTGCGCCCGGTCGACCGGGTGCGGGCAGAAATCGCAGGGGATCGTTGACATTGGGGTACCTCGAGAAAACTGACTCGGGTAGGATTTGAACCTACGACCTAGGGCTTATGAGTCCCCCGCTCTACCACTGAGCTACCGAGCCGCACGCCCGCCGAAGCGGACCGGAGGGAGTTTTCCTCCGGCCCTTCGACCCCTTTTCGTGCACGGTCGTTGCACCGGATTCGCGGGAGCTTTCGGTCGGAGACTTGAAGCACACCGGCAAACTCGTTCGCCGGGAGTATGGCTTGAGCGCAAAACAAATCACCGTGAACGGGCGCGCGCACGCCGTGCGGTCCGCCCCCGAGACGCCGCTGCTGTACGTGCTGCGCGACGAACTGCAGCTCGACGGCCCGAAGTTCGGCTGCGGCCTGGCACAGTGCGGCGCGTGCACGGTCATCGTGAACGGGCCGCGCGACGCGTTCGTGCGTGCTGCCGGTCGCCGCGGTCGACTGCACCGGTCACGACCGTCGAGGGCCTCGGCACGCCCGCGCATCCGCATCCCGTCCAGCGCGCGTTCATCGCCGAGCAAGCGGCGCAATGCGGTTACTGCACGCGCGGCATGGTCGTCGCCGCGGCCGCGCTGCTCGAAGCGCACCGCGCGCCGACCGAAACGCAAATCCAGCAAGCGCTCGACGGCAACCTCTGCCGCTGCGGCTCGCATCTGCGCATCGTGCGCGCGGTGAAACGCGCCGCCGGAGAACGCGCCTGATGCTCGCCCGTCGTGATTTCATCGCGCCGCGCCGGCGGCATCGTCATCGCCTTCACGCTGCCGGGCGCGGCGTTCGCGCAGCCCTCGCCGACGAAGCCGGCCGGTCCGTCGGTTCCCGAAACCAACCCCGTCGGCGGCACCGGCCTGCCGAGCAACGTCGACGGCTGGCTCGCGCTCGATCGCGCCGGCACGGTCACCGTGCGCTTCGGCAAAGTCGAGTTGGGAACCGGGATCGCGACCGCGATCTCGCAGATCGTCGCCGACGAACTCGACGTGCCGGTAGCGCAGCGTGCGCGTCAGCAACGCCGACACCAGCGACACGCCCGATCAAGGCTACACGGCCGGCAGCGCCTCGCTCAGCACCGGCGCGATTCCCGTGCGCCAAGCGGCCGCGGAAGCGCGCCTCGCGGTCCTCGATCTGGCCGCAGCCCACTTCAACGTCGGCTCCGAGCGGCTCGTGACGGCCGGCGGCGTGGTCAGCGTGCGCGGCGAAAATCGGCGCGCCACGTATGCCGAACTCGTCGGCGGTCAAGCCTTGCACCGCTCGATCGCGACGGCGACGAAAGTCAAAGATCCCGACAACTACCGGGTCGTCGGCACGTCCGTTCCGCGCGTCGATCTGGCGGCCAAGGTGTTCGGCTCCTATACCTACCTGCAGAACCTGCGGCTGCCCGGCATGCTGCACGGGCGCGTCATTCGGCCGAGTCCCATCGGCGCGACCTTAGCGAGCGTCGACGAATCGTCGGTCGCCGGACTGCCGGGCGTGCGCATCGTGAAGCGCGACGCGTTTCTGGGCGTCGTCGCACCCTCGGAGTGGACGGCCATCCTCGCGATGCGGCAGCTCAAAGCGACCTGGACCGGCGGCGGCCTCGCACCAGTCACGGATTTGGCGGCGGCCGTGCGCTCCGTGCCGGCGCTCTCGGAAAAAGCGATCGTCGATACGGGCGATGTCTCCACTCTCGGTGCCGACGCGCTCAGCGCAACGTACGTCTGGCCCTACCAGACGCACGGCTCGATCGGCCCGTCGTGCGGGGTCGCCGACGTGCGCGACGGCAAGGCGACGGTCTGGTCGTCGACGCAAGGCGTCTTCTTCTTGCGCTCCGCCCTCGCCACGCTGCTCGGGCTGCCCAACAGCGCGGTGCGGGTGAAGTACGTCGAGGGCTCGGGCTGCTACGGTCACAACGGTTCGGACGACGCCGCCGCCGACGCGGCCCTGCTCTCGCAAGCGGTGGGTGCGCCGGTGCGCGTGCAGTGGATGCGCGATCAGGAACACGGCTGGGATCCGAAGGGACCGGCGATGGTCGTCGCCCACAGCGCCGCGCTCGATGCCGCGCACCAACGCATCGCCGCTTGGCGCAGCGACGTCTGGTCGCCGTCGCACTCGACGCGCCCGCAGGGCGACGTCGGCAACTTGCTCGCCGGCAAGCTGATCGACGTGCCCGCCGCGAAGGTCGTGTTCGTCGGCGGCGACCGCGACGCGAAGGTCAACTACCAGATCCCGAACTACCGCGTGACGATGCACAACCTGCGCGACGGCATGCTTGCACTCATCGGCGATGCGCGGGCTCGGCGGCACGCAGAACACGTTCGCCAACGAGTCGTTCATGGACGAACTCGCCGCCGCGGCGAAAGCCGATCCGCTGGCGTTTCGGCGCGCGCACCTCGCGAACGACGCCCGCGCCCTCGATCTGCTCGCGGCACTCGAAAAACTCGGCGCTTGGCAAGCACGGCCCGCTGCCGCCGGCGTCGACCGCAGCGCGGCGACCCTGCGCGGCCGCGGCCTCTCGTTCGTGCGCTACGAGAACACCGAGGCCTACGTGGCGTGCATCGCCGACGTGACCGTCACGCGCGCATCGGGCCAGGTGCGCGTCGAGCGGCTCGCGATCGCGCACGACTGCGGGCTGATCGTCAACCCCAACGGCCTGCGCAATCAGATCGAAGGCAACGCCATCCAAGCCATGAGCCGCTCGCTCAAAGAGCGCGTCGCGTTCAACACCGGCGGCGTGACGAGCCTCGACTGGCACAGCTATCCGATCGTGCGCTTCAGCGAGGTGCCCGCCGTGACGATCGCGTTGATCGACCGCAAACACGAGCCGATTCTGGGCGCCGGCGAAGCGACGACGGTCGTCATCGCGCCGGCGATCGGCAACGCGATCCACGACGCAACCGGCGTTCGCTTGCGCGAGGTGCCGTTCACTCCCGACCGCGTCGCGGCCGCGCTGCGGAGCGCCTAGCCGTGCCCGATCGCCGCAGCCTGCTCGCCGGTCTCGGGGCCGGGTTCACCGCCGCCGCGCTGCCCGCGCGCGCCCGGGCCGCCGACGCGCTGCACATCGCGTCGATTCCGCTCGACGCCGGCGCGGAAGCCTATTATGCCTACGACCTCGGCTACTTTCGCGACGCCGGAATCGACGCGCAAGTGGACTCGATTCCCAGCGGCGCCGCGATCGCCTCGGCCGTCGCCTCGGGCGCGATCGACATCGGCTTCTCGAACCTGATCTCGATCGCGGTCGCCTACAAGCACAACGTGCCCGTCACGCTGCTCGCGCCCGGCAGCCTCTACACCGCGAGCATTCCGACCTCGGTGCTGATGGTGCCGAAGAACTCGCCGGTAAAAACGGCTCGCGATCTCAACGGCAAGACGCTCGCGGTCAACGGCCTCAAGACGATCACGCAGTATGCGCCGCAGCTGCTGGATCGACAAGAACGGCGGCGATTCGACCACCGTGAAGTTCATCGAGATGACGTTCCCGCAGATCGTCGAGTCGCTGGGCGCCGAGCCGCATCGACGCGGCGATCGTCGCCGACCCGTTCATCGCGCAAGCGAAGGCCGGCGCGCGCATTCTCGCCGACGCCTACGATGCGATCGGTTCGCGCTACATCATCGGCTGCTGGTTCACGACCACGCAGTGGGCCGCCGCGCATGCCGACCTCGCGACCCGCTTCGCGCAAGTCATCGCGCGCACCGCGCAGTGGGCCAACACGCACAAGCCGCAGAGCGGCGACATCCTGGCGAAGTACGCGCAAGATGGATCCGGCCCTCGCCGCCACGATGCTGCGCGTCGACTATGCGCCGCGCTTCGACAAGTCCGAGATGCAGCCCGTCATCGACCTCGCCGCCCGCTACGGCGGCCTAGCCGCCACATTCCCAGCCGACGAACTCGTCTACAAACCCTAACGCATCCGCGACGCGCGCAAGAGCCGGCGTCGCGTTTTTAGAGGAAGGTCGCGATTTCGGCCGGCTCGAGACGCGGCAGGCGCGGGAAGCCCTTCGAATCGTCGAGGTAGCCGATGTTGATCAGGAACAGCGAGATGAAACGGCCGTCGGGGAAGAACTCCGCGTCGGTCTTGGCGCGGTCGAAGCCGCCCATCGGTCCGCAATCGAGCCCGAGCGCGCGCGCCGCGATGATGAAATACCCCATCTGCAAGAGCGCGTTGTCGCGCGCGAAGCCTTTGGTCAAACTCGGCCTTCTCGGGCGGCGAGAAGCGGTCGGCCATTTCGGGCCGCGTCGGAAACGTGCGCGGGATGTTCTCGTAGAACTTCAAGTCGGCGGCGACGATCGCCGTGGCCGGAGCCTTCATCGTCTTCTCGAGGTTGGTCGGCGCCGACGCACGGCTTCAGGCGCTCCTTGGCCTCGGGCGACTGGATGAACACGTAGCGCGCGGGCAGCGTGTTCGCGCTGGTCGGGCCGAGCTCGGCGATCTCGACGGCGCGCTCGAGCAGTTCGCGCGGAACCGGGGCGTCGAGGAAGCCGTTCGCCGTGCGCGCCTCGAGAAACAGCGTGCGCAGGGCGTGCTCGTCGATGGCGCGCTTCTGTCTTGAGTTCGATCGCCAGGTCCAGGGTCGGTGGGATGTCTGAAACGTTCACGAAGCGCTCCAACCCGCCGGGCCCCGAAAAGGTTCCCTACACGGCAGCGGCGGGCTTGCCCGACGATGTCGCGCAGCTTGCGCGTCAGCTCGTCCTTAGCCGGGTCGTTCTCGAGGTCGATGCTCGACGTGCCGACGCCGAGGTAGCGCTCCATGATGTCGGAGCTGGCCAGCAAGTCGGCGCCGCTGCCTTCGCGCACGATCTTGCCGGTTTCGATCACGTAACCGCGATCGGCGATCGCCAGGCTCAAGCGCGCGTTTTGCTCGGAGAGCAGAATCGAGACGCCGGTTTCGCGCAAGCGTCGCGAGCATGCGGAAGATCTCGGTGACGAGCAGCGGCGAGAGACCCAGCGACGGCTCGTCGAGCAGCAGCAGCTGCGGCTTGAGCATCAACCCGCGGCCGATGGCGAGCATCTGCTGCTGGCCGCCCGAAAGACCGCCGGCGGGCAGCGCTTCGCGCTCCTTGAGAATCGGGAAGATGCGATACACCTCGTCGGCGCGGGCCGTGAGCTCATCTTTGGACACCGAACCGAGTTGCGTGTAGGCGCCGATCTCGAGGTTCTCGGCAACGCTCAGATCGCCGAAGATCTGGCGGCCTTCGGGCACGTGCGCGAGACCGAGCTGCACGCGCGCGACCGACGAGAGTCCTGCGAGCGGCTTGCCGGCCAATTCCGCCGTTCCCGACCGCGGCGTGACGAGTCCCGAGATCGTCTTGAGCAGCGTCGTCTTGCCCGCGCCGTTCGCGCCGACCAGCGCGACCATCTCGCCCTGGGCGACGCTTCAGCGAAACGCCGTGCAGCACGAGCGCCGCGCCGTAGCCCGCCGAGAGGTTCTGGATCTCGAGCATGTTCGGCATCAGCTGGCCACCGTATCCGCCGCCCGGCCGACGTACGCCTCGATTACGCGCTCGTCGGCTTGCACCGCGGCCGGCGTACCGCGTGCGATCACCCGGCCGGCATCGAGCACGACGATATCCTGCGAGATCGACATCACCAGCGACATGTTGTGCTCGACCACCACCATCGTCACGCCGGCGGCGTTGATCGGCAACCAGCAGCTCCGCCAAGCGCAGCGTCTCCGTGTCGTTGAGCCCGGCGGCGGGCTCATCGAGCAGCAGCACCTGCGGGCCGGCCATCAGCGCGCGCGCGATCTCGAGCAGCTTCTGCAATCCGAGCGGCAAGCTGATCGCGGGATCTTCGGCGACCTCGGAGAGGCCCAAGACTTCGATCAGGTGCGAGGCTTTCTCGCGCACCGTGCGCTCTTCGGAAGCCGCGCGCGGCAGGCGCAGCGCTTCTTCCCACACCGTCGCGCGGGTTCCGATATGCGCGCCGGCGAGGACGTTCTCGAGCACCGACATGCCGGCGAACACGCGCGCCGTTTGGAACGTGCGGATCAACCCCAGCCGCGCGATCTTGTCGGACCGCATGCCGGCCAGATCTTGACCGAAATACGCGATGCTGCCCGCATCGGCGATGTAGAGGTTCGTGAGCAGGTTGAACATCGTGCTCTTGCCCGCGCCGTTCGGTCCGATCAGCGCGGTCAGCGAACCGGCCCGGACGTTGAACGTCACGTCGGCGACCGCGTGCACGCCGCCGAACGACTTGGTGACGTTCGTTGACGGTGAGCGCGTCTTGCCCGTTCATGCCGCACGCTCCGCGGGCAGCGGCTTGGGTGTCGGGCGCGGGCCGCCCGAGATGCGCCGCACGAGCGAAGTGAAGCCGCCGTACAGGCCGCTCGGGAAGTAGAGCATCGCGACGACGAGCAGGATGCCCGACGCCAGCGTCTTGTAGTTGGCCAAGAACTGGAAGGCGGTGGGCAGCAGCGTCAAGAGCACCACGCCGATCACCGGACCGACCAGCGTGCCTTCGCCGCCGATGACGAGCATCGTCACGATCAGGAACGACTGGTTCGTGCTGACCATGTCGGGCGAGAGGAACTGGAAGTCGAACGCCAGCAGGCTGCCGGCGATCGACGCGAACGCCGCGCCGATCAGAAACGCGTAGAGCTTGTAGCGCGGCACGTCGATGCCCAGCGCCAAGCGCCGCCGTCTGGTCGGTGCGGATCGAGCGCAGCGTGCGCCCGAAATCCGAGCGCATGGCGTTCGCCAGCACGATCAAGCTGACGAGCACCACGCCCCACACGAGGTAATAGTTGGCGACCGGCCCGGCAAACGTGTAGCCGCCGATCGAGAAATTCGGAATCCCGGTCATGCCGGAGGGGCCGCCGGTCCAATCGCTCAGACCGACGGTCAGCGTATCGACCAGCAATCCGAACGAGAGCGTCGCGAGCGCCATGTAGTGGCCGCGCAACTTCACCGTAACGAGCGAGAGCACCGTGGCGCACAGCAGCGAGACGACGAGCCCTGCGAACACGCCGACGATCGGCGGCAAGTTGAACTTCACGCAACAGATCGCGGCCATGTAGCCGCCCGTCGCCATGAAGGCCGCGTGGCCCAAACTGACCTGGCCGCAGTAGCCCATCAGCACGTCGAGGCCCAGCAGCGCGATGAAGAAGATCCCGGCGATGACCAGCGAGCTGAGCAGCCCGCCGCCGCCGAACGCGTTCAGTAATAGCGGGGCGAACGCGAGCAGCACCAGCATGATGCCGCCGATGACGCGGCCTTGCATCGTGTTGAGCTTGGTCGAGACGCAGGCTCTGGTTGTGGGCGATCTCGCGCACGTCTTCGCGGCGCCGGATGCGGCCCGCGATGATGCCGGTCGGCCGCAGGATCAGCATGACCAGCAGCAAGCAGCGAGCGCGATCGTGGTCGAGAACAGCGAGGAGATGTAGCCGGCCGCGCCCTGCTCGATCAAGCCCAGGCCGAGACCGCCGACCACCGCGCCGAAGAACGACGCGACGCCGCCGATCGTCACGGCGATGAAACCCGACGTCGTGAAGATGCCGCCGCCGTCGAACTGCAGCGAGACGATCGGCCCGATCACCATGCCCGGCGATGCCGCCGATGCCGGCCGCGACCGCGTACGAGATGATCGTCATGCGCCGGACGTTGATGCCCATCAGCGCCGCGGCGGCCGGGTTTTCCGAACACGCGCGCAGCGCTTTGCCGAGCGTCGTCCGCTGCAGCACGTACCACAGCGCGAACACGATCAGGATCGTCGCGCCGGCGTCCCACGGCGATTGCGTGGGGAAGCGCAGACCGAACACTTCGTAAGGCCGCGAACCGGAGAACGGCTCGAGCTGGTAGGGCTGGCTGCCCCAGCACAACAGGATCGCGCCTTCGAAGAGCGTCAGCATCCCGGCGGTGAGGATCACCATGCCGCTGGGCGGCAGCTTCCGCAGCGCCGGCTCGAGGATGAAATTCGCCAGCAGCGTCCCGATCAGCACGGTAACGAGCAGCGATGCGAGAAACGCCAGCCACAGCGGCCAGAACAGCACTTGGTGGAACGTGTAGAGCAACAGCGCGCCGACGACGACGAACGCGCCTTGCGCGAGATTGATCGTACCCGTTACGCGGAAAATCAGCGCGAAGCCCAGCGCGACCAGTGCGAAGGCGCCGCCTTGCAACAGTCCGCCGATGATGATCTCAAGTGCTTGCTGCATGCAGACTCCGTGAAGAGAATTCTTTCAGCTGAACGTTCTCCCGTGATGCACCGTTTCGGAAAACTACGAAATCGGAAAAATACGAAGCCCGCACGGCATTTCGCGCAGGCTTTTGCCCCGCTAAAATATGCGGTCGGAGGGACTCGAACCCCCAACCTACAAGTTCGTAGCCTGTTGCTCTATCCAATTGAGCTACGACCGCATGTTCCGTTGTCGCATCGGCGACTTGGCATGGTACTCCGCAGGGATTGCGTTCCCTCCTGAGCGCGATCCGGACGCGATCCGGAGAGGGAGGGATTCGAACCCTCGATACGGTGTTATCCGTATAACGGTTTAGCAAACCGCCGCCTTCAGCCGCTCGGCCACCTCTCCACGGCGGCATGGGGCGTTCTCTCCGCCGGCACTCCCGCCCTGGCAAGAATCCGCAACGGGCAGCGAGCAACAATCACGGACATGAGTTTGCGTCGGCGCAGTCTGGCACTCGTGGTCTTGCCGCTCGGGCTCGTTCTCGGGCTCGTGCTGGTCATTGCCGTGTTCGGCACGCGGATCGAGCAGGCCGAAGCGATTGCCCGCGATACCAACGCCGGGCTCGCGGCATCGAACGATCTGCTGGTCAACTTGCAAGTGGCCGAGGTCGATGCGAACGGTTACGCACTTACCCGTGCGGCCAAATTTCTGCAGTCGTACGGCACGGCGCGGGCCCGCGTCGCAGCCTCCATCATCGCCCTGCGCGACGTGTCGCGATCCGACTGGTGGATCGGGCCGTACGTCCCGCGCCTGGTGGCGTTGGCCGGCAGCGAACTGACGAACCTCGACCGGTACGTGGCGGCCGCGCGCGGCGGCCGCATGGCGCGCGCGCGCGCGATGGTCGACGCGGGCAGCTCGCTCGATGCGATGCGTCAGTTTCGCGCCGCAAAAGGCCGGCCTCGATTCCGATCTGCGCGATTATCAAGCGACCGTCCGTGCCAAGCTGCGGCACGAGTGGGTGCTGGCGCGGCTGGCCCTGGTCTTGGCCGTGCTCGGCGGCCTGCTCGTGTACCTCACCACCGTCTACGGCGCCGCCCGCTACGTGGTGCGGCGCCTCGAGCGCGTGACGCAGCATGCCTTGGACTACGGTCAAGGGATCGACGTGCCGGCCGCCGACCGGGTCGAGGGCACCGACGAAATCGCCGCCCTCGACGCCACCCTCGGCGCGATGCAATTGCGGATCGCCGAACGCGAGGACGGCCTGCGGCTGGCGATCGCGCGGGCCGAAGCCGCCTCGCACGCCAAGTCCGATTTCGTCGCCACGATGAGCCACGAGATCCGTACGCCGATGAACGGCGTGATCGGGACGACCGAACTGCTCCTGGACACTCCGCTCACCCCGCAGCAGCGCGAGTTGGCCGAGACGATCCGCAGTTCGGGCGAGATGCTGCTCTCGGTCATCAACGAGATCCTCGACTTCTCCAAGATCGAAGCGGGCCGGCTCGAGCTCGAACACGCCGACGTCGAACTGGTCGCGCTGGTCGAATCGATCGCGACGATGGTGGCGCCGCAAGCCCGCGCCAAGCACCTCGATCTGCTCACCTACGTCGATCCGAGCGTGCCGGTGATGGTCATCGGCGACGCCTTGCGGCTGGGCCAAATCCTCACCAACCTGCTCGGCAACGCGGTGAAGTTCACGCCGACCGGCAGCGTCACGGTCCTGGTCACGTGCGAGCAAGACGACGGTGACCGGGTGACGGTGAAGTTCGCCGTGCGCGATACCGGCATCGGCATCGACCCCGATGTCCGCACGCAGCTCTTCGAGCCGTTCCGCCAGGCCGATATGTCGACCACGCGGCGGTTCGGGGGCACCGGACTCGGCCTTGCGATCTCGCGCCAGCTCGTGCAACTGATGAAGGGCCAGATCTCGGTCGAAAGCGAGCCCGGCTTCGGATCGACCTTCTTCTTCACGGTACCGTTTATCCGTTCGCGGTCGACCGCCGCGCGCACGCCGCTCACCGATCTGCGCGGATCGCGCATCCTGGTGGTCGAGGACGATGCCAACGCGCAAGAGATCTTCCACCGCACGCTCGAATCGTGGGGCGTCCACTCGGACGGCGCGATCGACGGCGACGAAGCGCTGGCGCGCCTGCAAGTCGCCATCGGCCGCGGCGAGCCCTACGACGCGGTGCTGGTCGACTACGGTCTCGGCGAGGTCGACGGCATCTCGGTCGCGCGCACGATTCGCGACGTGCCCGCGCTCAAAGAGACTCCGCTCTTGATGGTGACCGCGCACGACGACAGCGCGCGCGCCCGCATCGCGCGCGCCGCGGGTTTCGTGGCCTACCTCGTCAAGCCGATCGCGCAATCCACGCTCTATGACGCCCTGAGCGACGCCGTGCACACCCGCAGCCGCAACGCCGAAGCGATTCCCTCGGCAGCCCTCACCGCGCAACGGCCCGAACGGCTGCTGATCGTCGAAGACAACCAGGTCAATCAGCGGCTGGCGATGCGCCAACTGCTGCGGCTGGGTTTCAATGCCGAGGCGGTCGCCAACGGCCGCGAAGCCGTCGACGCGCAAGACCGCGAGAACTACGACCTGATCTTCATGGACGTGCAGATGCCGGTCATGGACGGGTACGAGGCGGCCGCCGAGATTCGCCGCCACGAGATCCGCACGCGCCGGCACGTGCCGATCGTCGCGATGACGGCGAACGCCCTCAACGAGGACCGCGATGCGTGCCTCGCCGCGGGCATGGACGACTACGTCTCCAAACCCGTCTCGCTGGCCAACTTGCGGATCGTCATCGAGCGCTGGCTGCCGCCGCGCGAAGCGCTCGTCTAGCCGCTCGATGGATCGATTCGAAGACCGCGTGGCCGTGGTTACCGGGGCCGGTTCCGGTATTGGGCTCGGACTCGCGCGCACGTTCGCGCGCGAAAAGATGTCGGTCGCGCTGCTCGATTACCGCGGCGACTCACTCGGGCCGGCCGCGCGGCAAGTGCGCGAACTCGGGGGCAAAGCGTTGGCGATCGCCGTCGACGTCACCGACCGCAGCGCGCTCACCCGCGCGGCCGATGAGATCGAGGCGGCATTCGGCAACATCCACATCGTCTGCAACAACGCCGGCGTGCTGGTGTTCGGAAAGCGCATCGTCGAAACGAGTTTCGATGAGTGGGACTGGATCATCCGAACCAATCTCGGCGGCGCGATCAACGGCGTCGAGATCTTTTTACCGCGCATCCTGCGCCACGGCGAGCCGGGACACATCGTCAACACCTCGTCGATCGGCGGCTTTCACATTCGCGGCGAACTGCGCACCGGCGCGTACTCGGTCTCCAAGTACGGCGTGCTCGCACTGACCGAAACACTGGCCGGCGACCTCGCCGAAACGAACGTCGGCGTCTCGGTGCTCGCGCCGGCCGCCGTCAACACGCGGATCTACAACTCGGCGGCGCTGCGCCCGGGCGGCGCCGGTGCGGTGAGCGTCGACCACACGCCCGATGAGCTCAAAGCCGGCATGTCGGGCGATATGATCGGCCGGCGCGTGCTGCGCGCGATCCGCGACGGCGACCTCTACATCTTCACCCACCTGGCGACGCGCCCGTGGCTCGAAGCGCGCCACCAGCGCATCATCGATGCCTTCGCGGCGACGGAACGCTGGGCGGCCACAGAGCCCGAACTCCAATGACCGCCGCCGGCGCGGCGAGCTACTTCTCGGTTTCGGGTTCGGGCGGAGCCGACTCTTCGGCGAGCACGAAGAAGTCGTCCAGAATCTCTTGTGCGAGCTCGTCGTCGTCGAGCAGCGTTCCCGCATCGTCGGTCACGACGAACTCATCGGCCTTCTCGCTGTAACAGACCGCGTAGGCGTTCTTCTCGTCGTCCTCGACGAGGCCGACGACCTCGAACTCCAGCGACTGGCCGTCATTGGTCTCGATGACGAGGATATCGCGCAGCTCGAGCGGCCCGCTTTCGCCGTCGTCGCCGGAACCGCCGGCGCCGTTCGATCCTTCGATGATGATTTCTCCTTTTTGACTAGGGCAGGTAGCGTTCGACGTTGGCGTTGTGCTCTTGGAGCGTTCTGGCGAACGCGTGGTGCCCGTGGCCCCGGTAGACGTAGTATAGGAATTTCGAGCGAACCGGTGCGAACGCTGCATCGATCGAGGCCTTGCCGGGGTTGGCGATCGGCGTCGGCGGCAGCCCGGTGTGGCGGTAGGTGTTGTAGGGCGAGTCGATCTCCAGATCGCGGCGCGTGATCACCGGGTGGTGTTCGGGAAAGATGTATTCGATCGTTGCGTCGACTTCGAGCGGCATTCCCGCCCGCAGCCGGTTGTAGTAGACACCGGCCATGAGGGCCCGTTCGTCGTCCGCTTGCGCCTCGCGCTCGATCAATGAGGCGATGGTGATGACCTGCGGAACGTCGAGGCCGAGCGCTCGTGCCTTGGAGACCGCATTCGCTGGCAGCTCGCGAAAAAACTGGTCGGTGAGGACGCGCGCGATGCGGTCGGGCGCGGCGCCGACCGGGATCAAGTAGGTGCTGGGAAAGAGGTAGCCCTCGAGCGAGCGCGTCCACGTGCCGTCGACGTTTAGCCGCGTGCGCGCCGCATAGCGATCGAAGGCCACCGCGTTCACCAGCGAGCGGGCCGCCAGGCGAGCGCCGATTTGGCGGTTCGTGTAGCCCTCCGGGAACGTCACCCACACCGCATCCGCGGTACCCGCGATCAGCCGCCGCAGGATCTCATCACTCGTCTGGTGGGCGGGGAAACGAAATTGGCCGGACTGAACGTCGGCCTCGTCGTGGCGCAAGCGGGCCAGGATGCGCAGCGCGACCGGATGGGCCAAGATGCCGGCGCTGGTCAGTCCCGCGACCACGTCGCCGAGCGTTGCGCCGCGCGGCACGATGAACGTGGTCGCCACCTCGGGGCGCGAGCGGTCGCCGTAAACGGCGTCGCGGAACCACAAGCCCGCCGCCGCGACGATCGCGCCCGCGGCGACGATGACGGCAACCGCTATCGTGAGGAGCGCGCGGCGCGTTCCCCTCACGCGCGAGCGCGGGCCAGGTACGTTTCGAGGATCATCGCGGCGGCCAGCTTGTCGACGACGGTCTTGCGCTTGGCGCGCGAGACGTCGGCGCCGATCAGCGATTTCTGGACGGCCGCGGTGGTCAGCCGCTCGTCGATCCGTTCGATGCGCCCCTCGAACGCGCGGGCGAGGTGCGCCACGAACGCGTCGATGTTCTCGGCCGCGATGCCCCGGGTGCCGGCCATCGTCAGGGGATCGCCGACGACGATCGTGCGCGCGTCCCGTTCGCGCGCGATCGCGACGATCGCCGCAACGTCGCTGCGCACGTTCGTGCGTTCGATCGTGTCGTGCGGAAACGCGAACGAGCCGAGCGGGTCGCTGACGGCGACGCCGATCCGGCGCGAACCCACGTCGAGCGCCACCACGCTGCCGTCGATCGGCATCAGGGCGCGAACGCGTCCAAGAACGCGCGGGCTTTGGGCCGCCGGCCAAGATGGAAGGTCACCAGATCGTCGACCGCACGCGCCACTTTGGGGGTTGCGTTGATCGCCGCCCGCATGCCGGACGCGCGCGGTGCGCCGAGCGCGCGAAAGTTCTCGACGTCCGCGGCGTCGAGCGAATGCATGTCGCCGCGCGCACCATAGCAGCCCTCGCAGCCCAGCCCGCCCGCATCGATGTCCACCCACGCGCCGCGATCGTTGAACGGGCCGCCACAGCGAATGCACGCATCGTCGGGCGGGGCGAGACCAAGTGCGTGCAGCAGGCGCAGTTCGAAGCGCGGCACGAGCGCCGAGGGTGCGGACGAAGCCGCGATTGCGAGCGAGGCGTTCGAAAGCAGCGCGTAGATCTCATCGAGCGGCAGCTCGGGCTCGCAGAACATGTCGACGATCTCGGCGATCAGCGACGCCGCGGCCAGCGCGCGTGGTTCGGTCAAGCCGGCCCAGTGCGAGCGCACCGTGACGGCCGAGGTGATGATGTCGAGCGAACGCCCGCGGTGCAGCGTCATGGTCGATTCGGTCAACAGCTCCAGGCGTCCGCCGAGCGAGTTTTTCGTGCGGCGCACCCCTTTGCCGACCGCGTCGACTTTCCCCGAGCTGCGCGTGAAGAGCGTGAAGATCTTGTCGGCCTCGCCGAGGTTGCGCGCGCGCAGCACGATCGCGTCGGTCGTGTACGTGCGTTCGATCAGGCGCTCCCTCGCGCCGTTTCGAGCGCGGCCGGATCGAACGCCGCCGGCAACAGCTCGCCCAGCGTCGTGTCGTTCCAACCGCCGTCGGCGCGCGCGTACGTCAGCGGAACGTCCGGGCCGCCGAATTCGGCCAAGACTTGCCGGCACGCGCCGCACGGCGCCGCGGTGACGCCGTCGGGCCCGCTGACGGCCACCGCCGCGAGCGCGCCGGCGCCGGCCAGCACGGCGGCGAACACCGCCGTGCGCTCGGCACAGACGGTGAGCCCGTAGGAGACGTTCTCGACGTTGGCGCCGGTGAAGCGGCGGCCGTCGGCCGCCTCAACCGCCGCGCCGACCGTGAAGTGCGAATAGGGAGCGTAGGCGCGATCGCGCGCGGCGCGCGCCGCGGCCCGCAGCTCAGCGAGATCGGGCATCGGAAGACGCGGGCGCATCGCCCGTGGCGCCGGCGGCGTGCGCCTTCCCGTTGGTGAACACGCGGACCGCGAGAATGCGGCGGCCGCGCGTGCGGTCGACGCGCAAACGCACACCGTCGCCCGCGGCGATCTCCTCGCCCTCATGCGGCAAGCGGCCGAACAAGCCGACCGTGTAGCCGCCGATCGTCTCGAAATCCTCATGCGGCAGATCGAGGTCGAGCGCGGCGTTGACGTCCTCGATGTTCGTACCGGCTTCGACGATCGTCTCGTCGTCGCTGATCTTGCGAATCGGTTCTTCTTCGCCTTCATCGTGCTCGTCGCGGATCTCGCCGACGATCTCCTCGAGCAAATCTTCCATCGTCACGAGACCGGCCGTCCCACCGTACTCATCCACGACGATCGCGAGTGAATACTTACCGCGCTGCATCTCGCGCAGCAGCTCGGAGATGCGTTTGCTCTCCGGGATATGCGCCACCGGACGCATCAGCTCGCGCAGTGAGGAGCTCGCGATCGTGCCGTTGGCGAGCGCGATCAGCAGCTCGCGATCGTGCACCACGCCGATGACGTTGTCGATCGTCTCGTCGTAGACGGGCAGTTTGGAATACCCTTCGGCGATGACCAGATCGAGCGCGCGTTTGGGCGGCGCGGTCGCCGGCACGGCGACCATGTCGGGGCGCGGGGTCATCACCTCGCGCACGATCGTGTCGCCGAACTCGATGATCGAGTGGATCAGTTCGCGCTCGCCCTCTTCGAGGACGTTTTGCTCGACGCCGACATTGACCAGCGTCTTGATGTCGTCTTCGGTGACGTACGGCCCGTGCGGCGGTGAACCGCCGAAGACGCGCACGATCAGGTTGGTCGTCGCGAGGAACGCCGAGGTCAGCGGGGTGAGCACCCAGGTCAACAACGACAGCGGTGCCGAGAGGCGCAGCGCCGCGCGGCTGCTGTTCGACACGGCCAGCGTCTTGGGCAGAATCTCACCGAAGACCAAGAGCACGATCGTCGTCGCCAGCGTCGACCACAGCGGCGCCTGCGGAATCCCTAGTTCGACGAACAAGTACGTCGCGATGCCGCTGGTCGCCAGCAGCACGAAGGTGTTGGCGATCAGGATCGACGTCAGCGTCCGGTTGCGGTCCTCGAGGAGCTGCTGGAGGCGCGCGCCCCCGGGGACACCCTTTTCGGCGAACGTGCGGGCGGAAATCCGCGAGACCGAGACGATCGCAGCTTCCGATGCTGCAAAAAACGCGGCTGCGCCGACAAAAAGTATGAGCGCGAGCAGTTCAAGCCAGTAGTCGTTCACGAGCGGGCTCGATTATACCACACCGGGCAGGCGCAGGCAGAGCCAGAGACCGTAGCTGACGCCGACCCCGAGCATGCCGCCGAAAAAGACCTCGCGCGCCGAATGGATGCCCGACTCGACCCGGCTCTGAGTGACCAGCAGGGCCAGGAAGTAGGCCAAACCGGCCAAGAGCGCACTGTGCCCGAGCAGCGAGATGAAGGTCGCCGACGCGAAGGCGAGGGCCGCGTGCCCGCTCACCGCACCGCCCTGTAGCGCCGAACCGCGGCCGACCTTGGCTTTGGCGATCACGGTGGCGATGCCCACGATCACGAGACCGGTAAAAACGGCGTTGGCGGGAAGGGCCAGCGCCGCCCGGTAGACGCGGTCGCTGCCGGCGAGGATGCCCTCATAAAACGTCAGGTACCCCACGATCACCGCGGCAAACGCCACGATGAGCACCGCGCCCGCCGAGGCGTCCTTGGCGACTTTCGCCAGCGGATGGTGGGCCTCGGTCATCAGGTCGACCAGCGCTTCGACCGCCGTGTTGAGCAGCTCGAAGGCCAGCACCATCGCGATCGTCACGACGATCCCGATGACGTAGGGGCGCTGCAGGCGCAGGTACAGCGTCGCCGCCAGCACGAGGGCCGCGGCGATGAGGTGCAGCCGCATGTTGCTCTGCGTGCGCGTCGCGTAGATGATGCCTTCGAACGCGTGGTGGAACGAGCGCCAGAAGATATGCTCGCGCACGTCTTGCACGGCATGGACCTCGCGCGGCGGATGCGGATCGTTCATGCCGGCTCACCGAGATAGGGCCACGGCATCCCGATCGCGTCGGCCAGCCGGCGTTCTTCGCGTTCCATCGCGCGCCGTTCGGCCGCTTTCTCATGATCGTGGCCGCACAGGTGCAGGACGCCGTGAATGAGCAGGCGCTCGACTTCACGCGCGAGCGGAGCATCGTATTCCGCTGCCTGGGACCGCGCGGTGTCGACCGAGATCACGATGTCGCCGAGCATCAGCTCGTGCGCGCCGCGCTCGCGCGGGCGGGTGCGGCCGTTGCGCTCGAACGTACTGGGTTCGTAGAGCGGAAAACTCAGCACGTCGGTCGCGCTGTCCTTCTGCCGGTGCGCGCGGTTGAGCTCGCGCATCTCGGCATCACGAACCAGGCTCAACGACACCGTTGCCTCGCCCGCGCCGAGCGCATCGAGCAGCCGCTCGAGGGTGGCGCGCAGCGCGGCGGCACGCAGGCCCGTGCCGCGCGTGCGATTGGCGAAGTACACCGGAATGGGTTACGCGTCTCCGGCGCGCTGATAGGCGGCGACGAGCTTCGCGACGAGCGGATGGCGCACGATGTCGGACTCCGTCATGCGCACGATACCGACGCCGTCAATGCCGGTGAACAGGCGTTGGGCATCGACGAGCCCGCTGTGCACGCCGCGCGGCAGATCGATTTGCGTGACGTCGCCGCTGACGATCATCTTCGAGCCCGACCCCAGCCGCGTGAGGAACATCTTGAGCTGCTCGCGCGATGCGTTCTGCGCTTCGTCGAGGATCACGTAGGCATCCGAGAGCGTGCGGCCGCGCATGTACGCGAGCGGCGCCACCTCGATCACGCCGCGTTCGAGAAATTTTCCAACCGTGGCGTCGTCGAGCGATTCGCCGAGCGCGTCGTAGAGCGGCCGCAGGTAGGGATCGACCTTCTCTTTCAGGTCGCCGGGCAGAAAGCCCAGCTTCTCGCCCGCCTCGACCGCCGGCCGTGAGAGCACGATGCGCGAAACCTCGCGCTCTTTGAGCGCCCGCACCGCCATCACGATCGCGAGGAACGTCTTGCCCGTTCCGGCCGGACCGATGCCGAAGGTGAGGGTGTTCTTCGCGATGCTCGCGACGAACGCGCGCTGACCGGCGGTTTTCGGCCGGATCTCCTTGCCGCGCTGCGTGACGAAGAGCGTCGCGGGGATGCCCTCGGCCGCCAGCGTGCGCGCGGAGAAGGCGACGTCGTCGGGCGTCACGTGCGTGCCCGCGCGCGCCGCCTGCAACATCGCATCGAGCACGCTGCCCGCGCGCCGCACCGCCTCGCGCTCACCGCTCAGGTGGAGCGTCTCCCCATCGACGCGGACGACGACCGGGATCAGCGCTTCGAGCGCGCTGATGTTACGGTCGTGATGGCCGTAGAACCGCAGGTGGTCGTCGAGCCCGTCGAGCGCGAACGTCGATTCGGTGGTGATGCCGGGCAGTCAGCGGGCTCCTTCGGTAGCTCTGGTACCACCTAGAACGCGTGCGGCACCCCGAGAGTGGCACCCGGGCGGAGGCTGACGGGCGGCCCGAGGACCTCCATCGCCACGACGGCGTTGACGCCCCAGCCCGGACTGCCGAGCGGCGGTCCGCCGCCGATCACGCGTAAGCGGCGCCGCACGGGCCGCGGGCCGCCCGGAACGTCGCCCTCGCCGAGCGAGAGGTCCAGGCCCGGAAAGGCCGCCGCGGCCTCGGCGGGCAGCGTTTCGGCCATCGACGGGTTGATGGGAGCCCGAAGGCTCGCCGCCGCCGACGGGGGCACCGTGATGGGCCGCGGCGCGGCCGCCGGGGCCAGCCGCCGGCGCGTGACCGTTCCGGCCAGGGCGGGCGTCGCCGCACTTGGCGCGGCGCCCGGGCGCGCCGGCACGGGAGCCTTGCCCAGGCCCTTGAGCTGACGGCGGATCGCGCTGACGATGAACACCACCGCCAGCACCGTCGTCACGAGGTTCCCGATGACGTGCGAGGTCATTTCGGCAGGTCGGCCACCGGCGCATCACCGACGTTGGCGCCGATCGCACCGCGCATCTCGGTGTCGGCTTTGATGTTGTTCATGCGGTAGTAGTCCATCACGCCCAGGTTACCGGCCCGGAAGGCGTCGGCCAGCGCGATCGGGATCTGCGCTTCGGCCTCGACGACCTTGGCCCGCATGCGCTGGGTTTCGGCCTTCATCTCTTGCTCGGCCGCCAGCGCCGCGTACTGCCGTTCGGCGGCTTTCGCTTGGGCGATGCGGCGATCGGCTTCGGCTTGCGAGGTCTGCAGTTCGGCGCCGATGTTCTTCCCCACGTCGACGTCGGCGATGTCGATCGAGACGATCTCGAACGCCGTACCCGCGTCGAGGCCTTTGGCCAGCACGGCCTTGGAGATGCGGTCGGGATACTCGAGCACTTCCTTGTGGTCGATGGCCGCGCCGACCGCCGACACCACGCCCTCACCGACGCGCGCGACGATCGTCGGCTCGCCCGCGCCGCCGACGTAGCGGTCGAGGTTGCTGCGCACCGTGATGCGCGCTTTCACGTTGAGCTGGATGCCGTTTTGCGCGACGCCCTGAAACGTGGGCGTCTCGATAACCTTCGGCGTCACCGAGGTCTGCAGCGCTTCGAGCACGTTGCGTCCGGCGAGGTCGATCGCCGCGGCTCGCTGCCACTCGAGCGGAATCTGCGCGCGCTGCGCGGCGATCATCGCCAGCGTTACGTTCTCGACGTTGCCGCCCGAGAGCACGTGCGACTGCAGTTGATCGACCGTCAGGCTGAGACCGGCTTTGCGCGCGCGCACCAGGTTGGCCACGATCAGTCCGGCCGGCACGCCGATCACGCGCATGCGGATCAGCGCGCCGATCGAGAGCGGAACGCCCGCGGCGAGCGTGCGGATCCACAATCCGAGCGGAAAGTAGTACAGCAGCAGCACGAGGAGAACGAAGACGACGACGATCACGCCGAGCGCGAACAGCGAGGCGATGCCGATCACGTTCTTTTCCAACTCTTGGGCATGGGTTCGCTCCTCGGCCGCACGAAAATGCGCGCGCCTTCAACTCGAGTGACGACTACGGGCGTGCCCGCCGCAACAAACTCACCTTCGGTGAGGACGTCGACTTTCTGGCCGTTGATCGCGGCATATCCGGCCGGTCGCAAAAACGAGGTCGCGAAGCCGGCCGCTCCGATCAGCGCGCGACGATCCGGCGCCGCGATGTACTCTCGCCCTTGCACCCCGGTGAAGGCGAGCCGGTGCATGAACGCGTTCTGCGGAAAAAGCCGCGCCGCGAACGAAAACACGATGACGGTCAGCACGATCGCGATCGCCAGCGACTGCGCCGTGACGAACGCGAAGGGCAGGCCGAAGGCCAGCACGATGCCGCTCAGGAGCGCGAGCAGTCCGAGGATGCCCGCCACGCCGTGACCGGGCAGCACGTGCAATTCCAGCGACACGCCGATCAAGCCCAGGGCCGCCAAGCAGACGGGCAGGCTGTCGGAGGCGCCGACGAAGACGTGGCTGCCGAAAAAGATCGCCAGCGCCGTGGCGCCGATCACGCCCGCCACGAGATGCAGCGTTTGCATCTCGAGCAACAAGCCGAGGAAGCCGATCGCGAGGAGCACCCCGCTGATCGTCGGGTCGGTCGCTAAACGCAAGAGTTCGGCGAGCACGGTACGTTCTACCGGACGGCCGAACGAAGGTTACGCGTTCGCCAGTTCCTCGGTAACGATCTGGCGCACGACGTTGCCGTCGGCCAGGCCTTTGAGCTGCGGCATGACCACCTTCATCGCCGCGCCTTGGTTGCGTCCCTCCGCCGGAATGTCGCCGATCGCCTTGCGGACGATCGCACGGACCTCGTCGGGCGACTTCTGGGCCGGTAAATACTGCTGGAGGATGTCACGCTCGCGGGTCTCTTTTTCGACCAGCTCGGTGCGCCCGGCTTTGCCGAACTCGCCGATCGAGTCATTGCGCTGCTTGACCAGCTTCTGCACGATCGCCAACTGCTCGTCGTCGGTCGGATCGTGGCCGGCCTCGACGCGCTTGTAGGTAAAGGCCGACAAGACGCTGCGCAAGGTGTCGAGCCGCACCTGATCGCGGGCCTTCATCGCCTCTTTGAGGTCGGCGGAAATCTGTTCTTTTACGGCCATATCGTGGGTCCTAAATCAGGAAGGCGTCTCGGGGGAGACGCCTTCGGGTGATCGCGTTAGGCTCGGCGTTTCCGGGCGGCGGCGGATTTCTTCTTGCGTCGGACGCTAGGTTTTTCGTAGTGCTCGTGCTTGCGAGCCTCGGCGAGGACACCGGCCTTCTGCGTGGCCTTCTTGAAACGGCGCAACGCGCTCTCGATCGTCTCTCCTGGTGCAATGCGTACTTCCACGAACAACCCTCCCTTCGTCCGGCGCGAACGCCGTCATTCGGGGCCCCTTCGACAAGCTCAGCGGCCCAACGAGCAACGTTATCATGGAAGACCCCGCAGGTCAAATTGGCCGTCCGGGACTGCCGGCGACTACCTCGCCGGCTTCGGAGCCGTCCCCCCGACGCTGAACGCGGCCGGAGCCATCGGCGGCGCCGGCGCGGCGGCCGGAACGATCGGCGCTGCCGGCGCGGCGGCCGGTTTACGCGCGACGCTCGAGGTGCCGTTTGCGGTAACCGTCACCGATCCGGTGAAGTTCGCACACGATCCGCCGCTCGTGGTCACCGTCGCGGTACCCGGCGCAACACCGGTGACCGTGAACGTCGTCCCTTGGTTAGAGATCGTGAAGACGCCGGGATTATTGGAAGTTGCGGTCTTGCCGCTATAGATATACGAGGGCGCACCGCTGGTCGCCAGATTATACGTATAGGTTTGGCCGACCGAGATCGTCGTGATGCTGCCGAGGTTATAGGTTTGCCCGCAAGCCACGACAACCGCAATGCCGGCCACAGCCACGACGCTGCCGGCGACGATCAGCGCGGTCGGTACACCAGCCGCCGCTCCGCCCGCGACCGGCGCGGCTGCGATCGAGGCATCCGTGCTGAGCCCGGCCGCACCGAAGGCACCGAGCGCCGCGGCGGTCCCGACACCGACCGCTACCGTGCCCCCGGCGTACTCGTAGGTGAGCACCTCGCGCTTGCGCACGCGGTAGGTCTGCTGGTTGGCGGTGACGATGATGTCGTCGTCGCCGCAGGACAGGCACGCCACCGTGAGCCCGGCCTGACTGGTCGATACGAGGCCCAGCGTGCCGTGGATCGCAACGCTCGCGTTGTGCGGGGCCCGCACGACGTAGTTGGAAGCGCCATTGACGGGGTGCACGACGTTGAAGCGCAGGGCTCCCTGCAGCAGCGTGATCGCGGTCGGCGCCGGGGCGGAGGGGTCGTAGAAGTGACCGATTTGCGCTTGCGTATCAGCTCCGAGCGCGACGTACGACGTGTCGGGTAGCGTTACCAGGGCCGCCGACTTCGACTGCGTGACCACGACCGCGCCGTCGGGCAGGGCCGTCGCCGTCCGGTCGACTTTTAAGGCAACGCCGCCGGGCGTCGTCTGATATCCGACCGACCCTCGCAGCGCGCTGACCATGGTGCCGCTCGCGGCGAGCACCGGCGAACCTGCGAAGACGCCGACCAGAACGGCGCAGAGGATGCGGGCAAACCAGCTCTTCACGTTTGTCTCCCGTAGCAGTGAGGGGGCAAAACCGTGGGTAGCCCCCTCTCATACACTCGTGCGCTAAGCGGAGGAAACCAACGGTTGCTAGTATATGATAGCAGTTCGGGTAACAGCTTGGTTGTTCCTTGCTCGTTACGGCCGGTCGTCAGGGCCGCAAGTAGATCGCAACCGTGTCGCAGCCGCCGGACTGGGCCCGGAGAATTCCCCCGGCCGGGTAGTCCAGCGTCACGTTACCACCCGGTGGTGGATTCCACGTTAACGCCGCCGTCCAGGGCAGGTAGTGCGGCCGCTGCCCCGGCGGGGTCAGCTGCCCGACCTCGCACTTCTTCCAAATGATGCGCGGCGCGGGACGGTGCGGCGAGTCGATCCCGAAATAGGTGCCGCTGTTGAAGCGCGCGGGGAGCCGCTGCACGTAATCCTCTTGGGCGATCGAGACCACGCGCTTGAGGATGATGCCGTCGGCGCTCGAACCGCCGCTCGGAGCCCATCCGTCCCCCGGCTGCGTCTTCTGCACCACGACGAGGGTCACGCGTTTTCCGGCCCGGTTCACGCCGCTGGCCGAGAACAGCAGCAGATCGTTGGCCACCGGATAGAGTTCCAACACGACGTCGGGTCCGCCACAGGGGAAACGCATGTCCGACGTGATCGGCGCCGCGGTGTTGTACTTGAAATAGAACGAGTACTCATCGCGTTCGGCTTGCGCCGAGCTCTTCTGCAGACCGGCATCGACCGCTACGCCGTAGGGGCCCGAGCCCCAGCCACCGATGTAAATGTAGCCGGTCTCCTGATCGATGTTGCCGCGACTGCGCGTCACCTCGTTGAAGCCCGGACCCTGCACGAACTGCCGTACACCGCACGGGATCGAGACTACCACCCGCTCTGCGCTGAAGCCGTTGAGCGCGCGCACCCCGTGGAACGGTCCCGAATGCGGATCCGAAACCGTACTGCGTTGGAAGCGGACGGGGATACCCGGAACCGACGTGTCGTCCGGCGCCGGCGTATCGAAGCGATGCGCGTACTGGTAGGCAACGTCGCCCTGGTCGTTCGTGGCCGGCGGTACCGGTAGCGGTTTGCTGATCGTCGAGGTCGGCACCCAGCTGTGGTGCACCGGCGGCGGGGGCGGTACCGGCGTCGTCGCGGGCGTTGCGACCGCCACGCTTTGGAGGGGTGCCGCGGTGTGCGCGATCGACGGAAGCGGCAGCGGTGCGGGCGTGCTGTGCGGCGTCGCCGTGGCCAGGGACGCGGGCGGCGCTCGCGTCGGTGCGCGCGTCGGCGCCGCGGTCGGGGGCGGCGCCGGTACCGGCGTCGCGGTGGGCGTTGCAAGTGCCACGCTGCGAAGCGGCGGCGTTGTATGCGCGACTGACGGAAGCGGCAGCGGTGCCGGCGTGCTGTGCGGCGCGGGCGTGCTGCGCGGCGTCGCCGTGGGCATCGCAACCGCCACGCTGCGGAGCGGCGGCGCCGTGCGCGCGACGGACGGCAGCGGCAGCGGTGCGGGCGTGATGCGTGGTAACGCTGCCCGTACCGGCGTCGCCGTGGGCATGGCAACCGCCACGCTGCGAAGCGGCGGCGCCGTGCGCGCGATCGACGGCAGCGGCAGCGGCGCGGGCGTGTTGCGTGGTAACGCTGCCCGAACCGGCGGCGTCCTCGCAGGCAGTGCGACCGCCACGCTGCGGAGCGGCGGCGCCGTGTGCGCGACGGACGGCAGCGGCAGCGGTGTGAGCGCGATGCGTGGTAACGGCGCGGGCTTGGCCGGCGGCGGCGCACGCGTCGGCGCCGCCGCGACGGCAACGGCGCGCGGCGATGCGCGCGGCTTCGGCGCCGCGGCGACGTGCGGCCGGGGCGACGGAGTGTGCGTGCTGTGCGGTACCGCCGCGGCCTTCGGCCGAGACGGCGCTCGCGTCGGTGCGGCGACGACGGCAACGGCACGCGGCGATGCGCGCGGCTTCGGCGCCGCGGCGACGTGCGGCCGGGGCGTTGCGAGCCGTTTAGCCGCGACGGGCACCCCATGCTCGATCAACGGAGCGGACGAGGAATCCGAGAGCAGGCCGCGCGCCGTCGCGGTGAGCACGACGGCGTGGCCGCTTCGGTCCTCGTAGATCACGTTGTCGCGCAGTTCGGGCGGGATGCGGTCGAGCAGCGCTACGGCATCATCGGCCGACGGTGCCGCACTCGAGGGTCCGGAGCCGGCCGCGATCATCAGCGTGCAGACGATCGTCAGCACGTTGCGCAGCGACATTACTTCAGAAGCCCGAGATCACGCAGCTGTTGGTTCAGGATATCCTGATTTGCTTCACTGGTCTCAGACTCGTGGGCCTTGGCGTTGAGCAGATGCTTCTTGGCGGCGTCCAAATCGTGCAGATGGTAGCGCTCCAACAGCGCCGCGTAGAGATTCGCTAGCCCCGCATTCGGGTCGAGCGCGAGGATGTGATCGCGAATCGACGTTGCTTCATCCAAATCCGAGCGTTTGCCCTCGTTGGGCATGAGCAGGTCGCCGGCGCTTACCCAGAGCCGAATCGCGTACACCTTCGAGATCGGCTCCATGAGCTTGGCGTCGTGCTCGAGCTCATCGATCGCGGTCCGCCACTTTCCAACCGATTCGAGCGACTTGGCATAGTTGTTGTCGCTTGTGTACACGGCGAACGGGATGCTGCCGTCGGTTGGATAGAGTTCGTGCGCCTGCAGCGCCAGCGCACCCGCCTCGTCGCGGTGCCCATCACCGAGCTGCTGGACGACGTGATCGTTGAACTCTTGCAGCGACTTCTGGGGCGCTTTCCCGGACGGCAACGTTCCAACGCTGTTCGGCGCCAGCGAGTTCAGCAGCTGACGGACTTCCGGGCTCGTGCCGTACTGCAATGCCGTCCGCAGCCGCGCGACCGCGCCCTCGGTGTCACCGCTCTGAACGCGCTTCTGAGCCGCATGGTAGTACGCTTCGACGACGTAGGGCCGAAACTCGTACGGAACCGACTCCATGCCGGCGAACCGCTGGGTCGCCTCCTCCGGAAACGTGGTGCGCATGCCGGAAGCGACGACCACGTTGGCCATGGTGTCGCGCGGGTGCGTGACCAGATATTGCTTCGCCGCCGCAACCGCTTGCGATTCGTTCTTGGTGAGAAACAAGGCGCGAATCGTCGATACCATCACGCCGTTGGCCAGATTGTCGTCCGGGTGGCGAATCAGGTAATCGCCGGAGAGCGCGGCGGCGGTGGAGTAATTCTCGGCGAAGAATGCCTGTTGCATCGCGTTCTGATCGACATTTCCCGCAACGGCCTTGGCAATGCCCTCGGGCGCCGCCGTTGCCGGAGCGGTTGCCGAACCGAGCGCATACGCAATCGCATTCGCCTTCAGGAACGAGAACACGGCCGCGGGTGCGGAAATCGCGTAACCGCCCGGTGCGTTCGTGCGTTTGGCGTCGATGATGCCGAACACGTCCCCGTTGGTCGGATCGATCAAGGCGCCGCCGCTCATCCCTTTTTCGATGTCGGCGTCCGAGACGTCGATGACTTCGCCGCCATACTCGTAGTTGCTGATCGGCCCCAGCGTAAGCCGCACGCCGGCCGTGAAGCGATCGGTCTCACCGGGAAAGGCGACAACCGCGACATCCTCACCGACCGGCGGGCTTCGCGGCGAGAGACTCGCGGGCTTCATCCCGCCGTGCTGAACTTGCAGCAACGCCAGATCCCGTCCCCCGCGCTGCACGACCTTGCACGGTATGTCGTGCAATTCGCGGTTCACGTCGACCTTGACCGTCACCGCTCGCTCGACGACGTGCTGGGCCGTCAGCACCCACGATGTCGTCGCGTTCGAAGCGACAACGACACCCGTACCCGAGCTTACCGGCTGCTGGCGGCTGTCGAACGTATAGATCTCGACCAATGACGACTTGATGCGGCCATACCCGAGCACGGCGCCCTCGGCGCCGGCGACCCGCGGGACCAGCGCCAGCCCCAGCACGACGGAGGTGCCGACTAAAAGGGCGACGGCTGCGTGAGGCACTTCCGCACTGCGACTCGGCATGTGTCCATCCCAAAAAGCAATATAGCCGCGACTCGAGACCGAGCGCGTGCTGAACCGCTCTTAGTTTAGCAAGAGAGCTGCCTACAGACAAGCGGGGGCACGAATGCGCCCGGACGTACCGCAGCGCGCTCTGCGCGCCGGAAGCACCGCCGTCGCAGGTGCTAGCCGGGGGGCCAGCCCAGGCGGCGGCCGGCCAGCACGTGGGCGTGGAGATGGAACACGCTTTGGCCGGCGTCGGGGCCCTCGTTCATCACCACCCGGTAGCCGCCGGGGCCGAACCGCGTGCCGATTTCGGCGGCGGCGGAGAGCAGGCGGGCTGCGGCCGCGGGATTGCCCCGTGCGGCGAACTCGGAGAGATGCTCGGCGTGCACGGTCGGGATGACCAGCACGTGCGTGGGCGCTTGCGGGTTGAGGTCGTGGAACGCGACGACGTGCTCGTCGCGCAGCACTTCCTTGGCGGTGATGTCCTTGCGAACGATCTTGCAAAACAGGCAGTCTTCGTGCATTACGTCCCCGTCATGAGTTCGAAGTGATATTCGGTATCGGGACTCGGAATGAAACCGTGCACGGTCGTGCGCAGCGCGAGCGGCACGGGCGTGTGCAGCAAGCTGATGGCGGGGACCTGGTCGTGCACCATCTGGGCGGCTTGCTGGTAGATCGTCCGCCGCTGCGCCTCGTTCACGGAGCGCTGACCGGCGAGCATCAAGCGATGGAACACCGGGTCGCGCCAGAAAGCGTAGTTCTGGGCGAACGGTTTCACCGCCGAGTCTTGATCGAGCAGCGGGTAGTAGAAGTTATCCGGATCGCCGTTGTCGCCGCTCCAGCCGATCAGGCACATCGGATGTTCGCCGTTCTGAATCTTGGCCAGGAACACCCCGAACTCGTAGGGCTCGAGCGTGACCGTGATGCCGGCCTCCTTGAGATCGGCTTGAATCGCCTCGGCCAAGCGCTGCGGGTCGGGCATGTAGGGCCGCGGCGCCGTCGGCAGGTACAGCGAGGTCGCAAAGCCGTGCGGAAAACCGGCTTGCGCCAGCAGGCGTTTCGCGGCCGCGACGTCGTGCGGCCAAATCTTCACGCGCGGGTTCTCGCCCAGCATGCCGGGCGGCGTCCAGTTGTCGCCCGGGCTCGTCCCCGGTCCGTAGAGCGCGCGGATGATCGCCGGAATGTCGATCGCCTGCGCGACCGCGCGCCGCACGAGCACGTTGTCGAACGGCTTCTTCTCCATGTTCATCGCGAGGTAGGCGAGGTTGTTCGAGGGCTGGCGCACGATCGCGATGTCCCGTTGCGCAGCGAGCATCGCCGCATCGTCCGACCGCACGTCGGTGAGCATCGCGAGTTCCCCCTTCTCGATCGACAGCACGCTCGTCGCCTGATCGGGGATGTCGCGGATCACCACCGTCGCGATCGACGCGCGGCGGGCGGGCCCACTGTAGGTTGGGTTCGCATCGAGGGTGATGTGATCGTCGCGCAGCCACTCGCGCAACAGGTAGGGGCCGCTGCCGATCGGATGCTGTTCGAAGGCTTGCGGATCGCGTTTGATCGCGGCCGGCGAACCGATCAGGAACGACTGCATCGCTACGTTGCGCAGAAACGTGCCCGAGGGCCCCGCGAGCACGAACGTGACGGTGAGCGGGTCATCGACGATCACGTCGCGCACGACGCCGGGATTTTTGGGATCGTCGGAAAAGCCGCCGAACTCGGAGACCCAGTAGGCGTAGTCGAACGCGCCGTGATAGGGATCGTGCTGCAGCCGCCAGCGATCGAAGTTGAACTTGACCGCCGCCGCGTCGGCCGGCGTGCCGTCGGAGAACCGCGCACCCGGGCGCAGCCGGAACGTCCAGCGCGTTCCGTCGGCGCTCGTCGTCCACGAGCGCGCGAGCGAGCCCATGACCTCGAAGGTTCCCGGGCGGAACATCACGAGGCCCTCCATGATCTCGGAGGAGACGTTGAGCGAGAGCCCATCGGTCGCGTGCGCGGGATCGAGGTTGACCGCGTCCTTGACGCGCGCCATCACGAGCTCGGAGGTGCCGGTCTCATCGAGGTTGCCGCAGCCGGCGAGCGCACCCGCGAGCAAGAGCGCGCCGACCAGACGTTTCAATGCGCGTGGATCGTGAACGACCAGCTGCGCGTCTGCAGGTTGCCGGCTTGATCCGCGACCCGTACCTCCACGGAGACGGACCCGTCGCCGAGCGCAAGGCTCGGGCTATACGTGATGAACTGATCGGTCCGCGTCGACGAAGGCGTCACGTCGTGCCCGTTGATGCTGATCGTCGCGGTCGAGGGGTTGATGCCGACGCCGGTCGGGGCGCTGAAGGTCGCGTAGATCGAAGGCCGGTCGTTGTTGATGTTCTGGCCGTTGAGCGGCGCGATGTCGACGATCTGCGGCGGGGTGCTCGACACCGCGAGCAGACTCTGCGCCTCGACGCGCGGCGCAACGGCGCCGCCGGCCGCGAGGTGGCCGTATACCGGCGTCTGGCCGAAGTTGACGTTGGGCGGGATCGTATAGTGCGCGGTGTACACGCCGGGCTGCGGCTCCGCCAGCGGCAAGCCCGTGATGTACGTGCCGATATCGAACGTCGCGCGGCCGCCCGGCGTCCCGTGCAGGCTGAGGTTGAACGAATCGCCGGAGCGCAGCGCGTGTTGCGCGTCGATCGTGAACGAGGTGATCGCAACCGGCCCGGCCGGCGCCGGTGAGGCGGTGACAGCGCGCGACACGATGATCTGCCGCTTTTCGTTGGTGTCGGGATTGAGGCGCACGACCACGGCGTCGCCGGGCTTGAGCGCGTCCAGGGTAGCGGGTTCCGCGTTGAGCGTGATCGTCGTCGACTTGTCGGGCGTCACGATGAAGCCGGTGTTGAGGACGAACTGGCTGGACGAGACGGCCGCGATCGTTCCGATGCGTGAGGCGTAGCGCACGATCACCGAAGCAACGTGGCCGTCGCGCAGCACGATCACGCTCACCGCGTCGCCGACGTGCACGTCGGTGAGCGAGCCCGGGGTGCTCGTTCGCGCGACGACGTCTTGCAGTTCGATCTTCGCATCCGAGGTGATTGCCACCGTGCGCACGTTCGGGCCGCGCTCGACCGTCAGCGATTCGGGCGCCGAGTTGAGGTCGACGGCGTTGACGCTGCCGACCACTTGCGAGGCGCCGTCGGCCGCGCGCTGTTCGAGCGCCGGATTGCGGCCGACGAGCGAGGAGACGACCTCGACCCGGTTCGCGCGTGGGTTGAACGTCGCTTGCGCCCCGAGCGACTCGGCGACGAAGCGCAGCGGCACGTAGGTGGCGCCGTCGATCGTCATCGCGGGCGTTTCCATCGTGACCGGCCGGCCGTCGATCGTGGCATCGGCGCTGCCGATGTGCAGGACGATCTGTTTGCCCGGCGCGCTGGCCGTGATGGCGTTTCCGCTGCGCGAAACCGCGATCCCGAGCGCGCTGTAGATGCGCACCACCGGAACGACCAGCCGGCCACCGCCCTTGCCGACGATGCGGGGCGAGGGATCGAGCGGTAACTCATCGCCGTTGACCGCGATCGCGATCGAGGATTCGAGCGGCGTCGGCTTCCCCGGCGTCGCGACGGGCTTGGGCTTCGCCGTCTGCGCGAACGCCGGCAGCGCGCACGCCAGCAGGCCCGCCGTTAGCGCGGCACCGGTTCTACGCCCCAGCAAACCCATCAGCGACCTCGCGATACACCGCGGCCGTGCCGGCCGCAAATCGGTCCCAAGTATACGCGCGCAGCGCAACGCTCCCCTCGGCGGCCCGCCGCCGGTAGGGGGCGGGATTCGCCGCGAGGTCGGTCAGCGCCGCGCGCAGCGCCAGCGTGTCGTGCGGTGCGAACGTCCGTGCGTAGGGCGCAACGATCGCGGGCACCGCGGTCGCGCTGGCGATGACGGGCGTGCCGACGACTCCGGCCTCGAGCATCGGGAGCCCGAAGCCCTCGACCAGCGCCGGGTGAACGTAGGCCGTTGCCGCGCGATAACCCGCCATGAGGTGCGCATCGGTCAACGTACCGGCGAAGCGCAGCTCGCTTCCCGGCCGGCGGTAGCGCGCTTGGGCCGCGGCGTCCGCGGGGCCGGTGATCACGAGATCGAGCACCACGGCCTCGGGCAGCCCGGCCCACGCTTCGTAGAGCACGGCGAGGTTCTTGTGCGGACGGTGGTTGCCGGCATACATGATATACGGCCGGCGCGCGGCCTGCGTTGCGGCCGGCGCGAACAGCGCCGGATCGTAGCCCAGCGGCACGATTCGGCAACGCTCGCGCTCGACGCCCAGGAACTCCACGCACGCTTGCGCGCAGCGCTCGTCGCTCATCAGCAGCAGCGCCGCGCCGCGCAGCATCGGCGTCGCCACGAGCCGGTAGAACAACGACGTCGCCGCTCCGAAGAACTGCGGGTACTGCAGATGGATCAGATCGTGCACCATCGCGACGTACGGCCGGCGCCGCCGCAGCGGTGCGAAGATCGTCGGATAGTGGGTGAGCGCCGGCGCGAGGCGAGCGATCTCGGCCGGCAGGCGCAGTTGTTCGTCGAGCCCGAAATTCAGCCCGCGGCCGACGGCGTGCAGCCGGATATCGGGCGCGACGCGCGGCAAGCCGTCGAGCAGCGCGCGCACGTAGGCGCGCACGCCGGCCGACATGCGCGGGGTGATGCGCGCATCGAGCGCGACGTCGATCACCCGGCGATCTCACGATACACCGCCGCCGTGAGCCGCGCGGTGCGCTCCCAGGTCAGGTCGCGCGTCGCTTCGCGTGCGGCGCCGGCGGCCGCGCGCGTGCCGGCCGGGTCGGCGAGCAGCTCCGCGAGCGCCGCTCGCCAGGCCGCGACGTCGTTCGCGTCGACCAGCACGGCGTGCGGCGCGAGCACGCGCGGCACCGCTTCGCGCGAGGCGACGACGCGCGCGCCGTTGCGCATCGCCTCGAGCAGCGGTAAGCCGAAGCCTTCGCGCAGCGCGGGGTGCGCGTAGGCCGCCGCACCGGCATACCAGCGCCGCAGCTCGGCATCCGTTTGCTCGCCGAGGAAGACGATTTCGCCCGGACCCTGGGCCGAGCGCAGCGACTCATCGGGCGGGCCGCTCAGCACCAGGTCGACGGCCGGCGCGGCCGGCAGCTGCGACCAGGCCTGCACGAGCGTCGGCAGGTTCTTGTGCGGCCGGCGGTTGCCGACGAAGAGCACGTAGGGGCGCGCGCGCTCGATGGGAACGGGCCCGTCGAGCGGATCGTCGCTGCCGAGCGGAATCACGCGCACGCGCCGCGCGTCGACGCCGAGAAAGCGTTCCAGGTCGTCGACCGTTGCTTCATCGAGCGTGATGATCGCGCGTGCGCCGCGCAGCACCGGCGCGACGAAGGCGCGCATGTACGGCAGCACGCGGCGTTTCACGAATTGCGGGAAGTGCAAGTCGATCAGGTCGTGCACCGTCACGACGTAGCGGCAGGGGACGAAGCGCGGCACGAAGATCGTCGGAAAGTGCACGGCGTTCGCACCCGAACGCGCGATCGCCAGCGGCAAGCCGATTTGCTCGGCGAAATCGAAGTTGTCGCCGCCGCCGACCGGGATCAGGTTCACGTCGGGCGCGACGCGCGGCAGCCACTCGCGCAGTTTGCGCTCGTAGTTCAGCACGCCGAGCGACATGTGCGAGGTCTCGCGCACGTCGAAGGCCAGCGCGATCAAGGCGCCACCGTCAGCGCGCGCCATTGCACGGCCAGCGGATACAGTGCCGAGTACCAGGCCACGAACACACCGCGCCAGCCGTCGCGCCAGGCGCCGTAGCGCAGCCACCACCAGCCGAAGCGCAGCGGCAGCTTGCCGAGCGCGCCCGCGCACGCGAGCGGCGAACCGCGCAGCGCGGCGGCCTCGATCCGCGTGTAGCGCGCGAAACGCTCGCGGTAGGAAGCGACCGTGGGATAGGAGTCGTGCAAAATCATGCCGGGCAGATCGGCCAGCGTGCCGTCGACCACCCAGCGCTCGTGCAAGTCGGCGCCGCCGCCGACGCTGTGCGCTTCCACGTGCGCGCGATCGGTGCGAAAACAGCGCACCAGGCGTTCCGCCGACCAGCCGGCCGCGCGCACGGCCCGGCCGGCGAGCATCGTCACTCGCCGCACCCGGTAACCCTCAGCGCGCGAGAGATCGTTTCCCAGGGCCGCCGCCAGCTCATCGCTGAGCAATTCGTCGGCATCGAGCATGAACGTATACGGGGTCGCGACGCGGCTCAGCGCGTAGCGCCGCGCATCCACATAGCCGGTCCAGGCGCGCAGCTCCACCAGGGCTCCGCACGACCGCGCAACCTCCGCCGTGGCATCGCTCGACTCCGCGTCGAGCACGAAGACGCGCGCTCCCCCCGGAATGCGCGCCAGCGTGCGCGCCAACCGCGGCGCCTCGTTCTTCGTCAAGATGACGACGGTGAGCTGGTCGTGGGTCAGCGACGTACGAACGCGCCCGTCCCAGCGTTTTCGCTTGCCGGCGCCGCGTGATCGAGCGCCGCGGCGATGAAGTCCCGGTACAGCGGTGACGGCCGGTCGGGCCGCGACTTGTACTCGGGATGCGCTTGCGTTCCGACAAACCACGGATGAATGCTCTGCGGCAGTTCGATCACTTCGACGAGCGTGGTGCGGCCGGTGGTATGGTGCCCGGAGAACCGCATGCGGTGCTCCTCGAAGAGCGCCTTGTACTTATCGTTGAACTCGTAGCGGTGGCGATGGCGCTCGCTGATCTGGAGCGAAGCGTAAGCCGTCGCGGCGAGGGTTTCCGGCTCGAGCGTGCAGTCGTAGGCGCCCAGGCGCATGGTGCCGCCCTTGAGGTCGAGATTGCGCTGGTCGGGAAGAAAATCGATCACCGGATTGGTCGTCGTCTCGCTGACTTCGCTCGTGTTCGCGTCGGCGAGGCCGCAGACGTTGCGCGCGAACTCGACGCACGCCAACTGCATGCCGAAGCAAATGCCCAGGAACGGGATCTTGTGCTCGCGAGCGTATTGGATCGCCAGCAATTTTCCGTTAACGCCGCGCGCGCCGAAGCCGGGCGCGACCAGCATGCCGTGGACGCCCTCGAGGCTGCCGAGGCCTTCGTTCTCGATCCGTTCGCTGTCCACGCGCACGACGTCGACCGCCGCGTCGTGAAAGATGCCGGCGTGGTTGATCGCTTCGCTGATCGAGATGTAGGCGTCTTTGAGTTCGACGTACTTGCCGACCAGCGCGATCTTCACGCGCAGCTTGGGGTTCTCGATGCGCTCGACGATCTTGGCCCATTCCTCGAGTTGCGGCGGGTGCGGCACGTTGAGCTTGAGCTTGCGGATCGCGATCTCGGCCAAGCCTTCGGACTCGAGGTTGAGCGGCACGCGGTAGATCGTCGCGGCGTCGCCGTTCTGCACCACGTTTTGCGCGGCGACATCGCAGAACAGCGCGATCTTCTCCTTTAGTTCGACCGGAATCGGCCGCGACATGCCGGTGCGCACGACGATCGCATCGGGGGTGATCCCGATCGAGCGCAGTTCGCGCACGCTGTGCTGGGTGGGCTTGGTTTTCAGTTCGTCGGCGGCGCCCAAGTGCGGGAGCAGCGTCAAGTGCGCGAACATCACGTTCTCGTCGCCCACGATGTGCCGCACCTGGCGAATGGCTTCGAGAAACGGCAGCGACTCGATATCGCCGACCGTTCCGCCGACCTCGACGATGCACACGTCCGCGCCGCTGTTTTGCGCGGTGCGCGTGATGTGGGCCTTGATTTCGTTCGTGATGTGCGGCACCACTTGAACGGTCGCGCCGAGGTAGTCGCCGCGGCGCTCTTTCTCGATGACGGATTTATAGATCTGGCCGGTCGTCACGTTGTTGTCGCGACTGAGCGGCTCGTCGATGAAGCGCTCGTAGTGCCCCAGATCGAGGTCGGTCTCGGCGCCGTCGTCGGTGACGAAGACCTCACCGTGCTGATAGGGGTTCATCGTCCCGGCATCGACGTTGATATAAGGGTCGAGCTTCTGGATCGAGACGCTGATTCCGCGGCTCTTGAGGAGGCGGCCGAGCGATGCGGCGGTTATCCCCTTCCCGAGCGAACTCACGACGCCCCCAGTAAAGAAGATGAACTTCCCCATGAGGGAATGCTTCGCTTCGCGGCCCAGCGTCCGCGAGCCTTCGCAAGCCGCGCGCGAGCTGCTTTACGGGCCTGCGGTCACGTCGGTCGGATTCGGCGTGCTTGTGCCGGTCAACGTGAGGCTGCCGAGGTTGTGGTCGTAGCCCGCCGTGAACGCTTGCAAGCTCGGCACCCCATTATCCAAACCGGTGACGTAGACCAGCGACGAGACGGCGGTGGACGCATACACCGAGGTCACCATCGCGGCCGGGTTCGTCGGGAAGGTCTGCCAAAACGTGCTGCTTGCGAACGAACTGCCGGTGCACGTGTAGAGCTGCGCTCCACCGGCAGCGAGCGCAACGATCCCGGTCGTGCTGCCGATCCCGATGGTCCCGCTGCCGGGTGTCCCCGGCGGAAAGAACGCCGCCGAGACGGGCGAGCCCGGCACGCTGAGCGTCGTACCGATCTGGGCGGTACCGAGGGCCGGCGTGGCGCCGACGCTGATCGCCTCGACCCGGTTGTTGGTGGAATCGGCCGCCAGCGCACAGCTCGGCGTCGGGCCGTTCGGTCCGCTGACCTTATCGGGGGTCCCGCCGACGTTCACCGCGGCATCGGCGCCCAGCGTTGAGGGGTTCAATGCAAGGATCTGGCCGGCCCCCGAATTGGCGAGCAGGATGTCGTTGCCCGAGCCTTCGAGGCCGAAACCCTTCGGGTTGACGAGCGTGGAGATCGACGTCGTAACGGTCAGCGTCATTGCGCCTTCGTTCACCGTATATTGATTGAAGTGGTTGGCGCCGAACGTGAGCCACATATACGGCGAGACGCTCGAATCGTTCACGTGGTGGACGGCGCCGCCGAAGGCGATCACCCGCAGTTGCGTTCCGGGAGCGCTCGTAACGTCGAGCCAGACCAGCGAGTTGTTCTGGCCGACGACGAACAGCCGCGGATCGGCGGCGCTCGAATGCCGGTCGAACTTCACTTCTTGCGGGTTCGTGCCGGCCGGCAAGTTGGTGTAGTTCGTCACGTTGCTGGTGCACACGTCGACCCCGATGATCTGGTGTTCGCCGCGTCGGAAACATAGACCATGTGCGGCCCCGCTGAGCCGACCGGGTAAATGGCGAAGGTCGAGAGGACGGCGTTGGTCACACCCGAGGGCGAGAGCGACGACGTGAGGTTGAAGGCACCGACGTTCGCGTCGCTGCCGCTATAGGAGTACACCGCCGCGCCGCTGCCGCTGCTGACCGCCGCCGGAGACCAGCTGTGGCCCGACGGTGAATCCGCCGGGTTCACGTTCACGAACGCCAGCGTGTTGGCGAGCGTCAACCCGGTCAACGCGCCGCCGTCGGCATCGTAAGCCGTATAGGAAACCGAAGTCGTTGCCGGCGAGCCGTACACGGGACATTGCGGAAGCGCGCTGCCCGGCACGAGTTTCGCGGCGATCGGCAGCGTCGCGATCGTGATCGTGTTCGCCTGATTTTGTGCGATCGTCACGGTCTGCGTCGCAACCGAGAGCATGTTCGACGTGGCCACCGTCGTGTTGTCGTAGGTGTGCGCGATGATCTGTCCGCTGCCGAGCGGGGCTTGGATCGTCAAATTGCAGCTGTAGGAGCTGCCCGCCACGGTGCAGGACGACTGCAGCGCGTTCAGCTGGTAGAACACGTAGCCCGAATAGGTCCCGTTCTGATACGACTGGAGATCGAGACTTTTCGTATAGCTCGTCAGATACCGCGGCGCGCGCTTGGACGAGCTGGGTTGGATCGGCAGCGGAATGTTGATGCTGACGGTCGTGGGAACGGCGCCGGCGGCAGGGGCCGCGTTGTGGGGCGCGGCGGCCGAGAGGTCGGGGCCGGACGACACGGGCGCACCGGCCGATGCCGGAATCGGGGCCGCACTATGCGAGCCGCTTCCGCAGGCAGCTAGAACGCTCACCGCCATCACCGTGGCGACGACAAGGCGAAGGTACATACTCACTGAAGGTACGTGCTCACTCTGGTCACTAAGGTCGGATGGGGCTTTCGCCACTTCCGCGCTCAATCCGGCGTGAGCGTCACCTTGACGAAGCGGCCGAGCCCGGCATAGTCCTCGCCGATAGCGACGTGCGCGCCGGGAAGGGCCGCCTCCACCAGCGCGGCGAGCGGTTCGATCGTTCCCGGAGCCGCTTCGAAGATGACCGTCGCGGCGGTTGCGGCGATCACCGGCAGCTGCACGATCAGGCGGCGGTAGAGTTCCAACCCGTCGGCACCGCCGTCGAGCGCGACGAGCGGCTCGTAGGAGACGGGGTCGGGGTTCGGCGGGATGTCGGCCGTCGGGATGTAGGGCAGGTTCGCGACGATCGTGGCAAAGGGCGCGAACCGCACCAGCGGCGCGGCCAGATCGCCGTGCACGAAGGTGCACGACTGGGCGACGTTGTTCGTTGCGGCGTTGCGGCGAGCGAGGCCGACCGCCGCGCGCGAGATGTCGCTCCCGATCACCCACGCGTCCGAAAGCTCGGCTGCCAGTGAGATCGCGATGGCACCGCTGCCGGTACCGATATCGGCAATCCGTTCGTGCTCGGCACCGCGTCCGCGGATGTCGGCGAGCGCCGCTTCGACCAGGTGCTCGGTCTCCGGACGCGGCACCAGCACGCGTTCGTCGACCGCGAAGGTTCGCCCGAAGAAGCCGGCTTCGCCGGTGATATAGGCGATCGGAACGCCGGCCAGCCGGCGCGTCACGGCGTTCGCGAAGGCGTCGCGCTCGGCCGGGTCGAGCACGCGCCCCTCGCCGGTGATGAAACTCTCGCGTCGCGCGCCGGTGACGTGTTGCAGCAACAGCGCCGCATCCAAACGGCCCGTACCCGCTACCGCGTCGAGGCGCCGGGCGCTCTCGCGCAGCGCCTCGGCAACCGTCATGCGGCCGACGTCTCTCCAGCCAGCAAGCGCGCGCGTTCGTCGGTCTGCAACTCGGTCACCAAACGGTCGAGATCACCGTCGAGAATGGCCTTGATGTTTTGGAAATTCTGGTTGATGCGGTGATCGGTGATGCGGTCCTGCGGGTAGTTGTAGGTACGAATCTTCTCGCTGCGGTCGCCGGTGCCGACTTGGCTGCGGCGCAGCGAACCGACCGCTTCTTCCGCCTCGCGCCGCTTGCGTTCGGCGAGCTGCGCGCGCAGCATATCCATCGCGCGCGCGCGGTTTTGCAGCTGCGAGCGCTCCTCCGAACACGACACGATGATCCCTGAGGGAACGTGCGTGATGCGGATCGCGGACTCGGTTTTGTTGACGTGCTGGCCGCCGGCCCCGGACGCCTTGAAGGTATCGATCTCGAGGTCTTTGGGGTTGATCTGCACGCCCGCGTCGTCTTCGTCGACTTCCGGCAGAACCGCAACCGTCGCCGTCGAGGTGTGTACGCGGCCCGCCGATTCCGTGACCGGCACGCGCTGCACGCGGTGCACGCCGCTCTCGTACTTGAAGAACCGGTAGGGCTCGCCGCCCTTGACGGCGATCACCGCTTCTTTGTAGCCGCCGGCCTCGTTCTCGTTCTCCGAGAGCAGCTCGACGCGCATCTTGCGGTTCTCGGCATAGCGCGTGTACATCCGCAGCAGATCGCCGGCGAAGATACCGGCCTCATCGCCGCCCGCTCCGGCCCGCACTTCGATGAAGATGTCCTTGGTGTCGTTGGGGTCGCGCGGAAGCATCAGCTCCTGGAGGCGTTCTTCGAGCGGCTTGCGCCGCGCGCGCAAACTCTCCAGCTCTTCCTGCGCCATGGCCGCGAGCTCGGGGTCGCCGTCATCGCCGGCCAGCACTTCGTTGGCGGCGATGTCGCGCAGCAGATCGCGCACGGCGCGGTAGGCTGCGACCGTTTCTTCGATCTGCGAGCGCTCTTTCATGAGCGCGGTAAAGCGCGACTGATCGAAGGTGCCGCCCGGGTTGGCCAGCGCCGCTTCGATCTCATCGAACCGTTGGGAGAGTGTTTCTAACCGATCCGTATAGTGCATATCTGGCCGCCTTCAGACGTTCGCCGCCGGCAAATCAAAAGCGAGCCGCTGGTGCGACTCGCTCGTTGGAATTATGCCGGCCTTGCTAAGCGGAGGCGGCAGTCGTTTCGTCGGCTGCTTTTTTGGCCTTGCGCGCCTTCGCCTCGGCTTGCTTGACTTGAGCTTGAGCGACCCGCTGATTGAACTTGTCGACGCGGCCGGCGGTGTCGAGAAACTTCTGCTGACCGGTGTAGAGCGGATGGCAGTTCGAGCACACTTCGACGGCGATTTGGGGCATGGTCGAGCCGGTGGTGAACTGGGCGCCGCAAGCGCACGTTACCTTAGCGTCGGTAAACCATTTGGGGTGGATCTTCGATTTCACAGTCCTACGATTATACCATCGGTGGCAAGGGGGTCCGGCCCGGCTGGCATAACCTTCTGCGGTCGCGCAACCCTACACAAGCGGCGAACGAACTCGTTCGGGAGAAACATACCAGGTGAACTTCAGTCGTCTCCGCCTCGGCATCGGCTTCGCGGTGGTCCTCGGGATCGCTACGGCCACCGCCGGGTTCGCACAATACAGCTCGAATCCCGACGCGCCGATTGTGCCGCCGACCGCCACGCCGGCCCCGAACATCACCGCCGCCCCGACGCCGATTCCGACCGCGACGCCGAGCGGCCGCCCGCGGCGCGGCCGCCGGGCCCCCGGTCCCGCCGCGAGCGGCTCGCCCGGCCCCAATGCCTCCGACACGCCCGAACCGCCGCAGTTCAACACGCTCGACGGCGTGTGGGAAGTGGAGATGCAGCCGCTGGGCAAGCGCCTGGCCAACTACTCGCACCTCGGTGTGAGCTCGACCGGCTCGGCCGTCACCGGCTATTGGGAAAACGGCTCGAAGAAAAACCGCTTGCCGATGACCGGCACGTTCGACGGCCGCCTGATCTCGCTCTCGATCCCACTGCCCAACGGCAATACCGCCACCTTCAGCGGCTACGTCGAGAACTTCGCCGACATGGTGGGTCTCTTCCGCACGAGCGATAAGGATCCGGGCACGGCGTTCACCGCGGAGCACCGCAAGAAGCTCAGAAGCTAGGGCGTTGGTGATCGTCGCTACTGATTCGGAACTGCGCGCGCTGCTTGAGCGCTCGAAATCGGTCGCCGTCGTGGGCGCCTCGCCGAACCCGGCCCGGCCGAGCCGCGGCGTGTTCGACGCGCTGGTGCACACCGGCCGCTACGCGGTGGCGCCGATCAACCCGACGGTGACCGAGATCGGCGGCGTGCCCGCCTTTTCGACGCTGATGGCGTACGCGGCGGAGAACGGCGCGCCCGACATCGTCGACGTCTTCCGCAATCCCGTCGACGCGCCCGAGGTCACGCACGAGGCGATCGCGGCGGGCGCCAAGGCGATCTGGTTTCAACTCGGCGTGGTGAACGAAGAGGCCATCGCTCAGGCCGACGCGGCCGGGCTCGACGTCGTGGTCGATCGCTGCATCAAAATCGAGATCGCACGCCTGCTGCGGTGAGCCACGACTACCGCGCGCAGGCCGACGCCCTCGACGCGCGGATCCGAACGGCGATCGCGGACTACGCGCTCGACGAGCGTGCGTTCGATGCGCTGGCATGCGACGTCTTCGCGCATCAGTTTCGCTGGAACGCCGCCTACGCCGCCTACGCGCGCAGCCTGGGCTTCTCCGAAACCGCGCTGCCGCGCACGGCGGGCGCGATTCCGGCCGTCCCGGCAGCGGCCTTCAAGGACGCCGCACTGTGCACGGTGGCGCCCGAACGCGCCGCGCTGTGGTTCGAGACGAGCGGCACGACGCAGGCCCGCAGCGGACGCCACTACCTCGAATCGCCGGCGCTCTACGAAGCGGCGCTGCTGGCCGGATTCGATCGCGCCATGCTCGCCGACCGCGCGGCGCTGCGCTACGCGATGCTCGTGCCCGACCCGCGCGAACGCCCGCACTCCTCGCTCGGCTACATGATGGCCACAGTCGCACGCGACCGCGGCGCCGGTGAGGCCGGCTGGTATCTGCACGACGACCGGCTCGACACGGCACGCTTGACGGCCGACGTCGCGCGCGCCGGCGCCGACGGGGTCGCGGTGTGCGTCGCGACGACCGCGTTCGCGCTCGTCGCACTGCTCGATGAGTTGGCCGACGGCAACCGCCGTCTGCCGTTGCCGCCGGGCTCGCGCGTGATGGAAACCGGCGGCTTCAAAGGGCGCACGCGCATCGTCGGGCGCGACGAGCTCTACGCGCGCGCGGCCGACGCGTTCGCGATCGACGAGGCCGCCATCGTGGCCGAATACGGGATGACGGAGCTATCGAGCCAGTACTATGATTCGCCGTCGTCGCGCACGTCGACGCGGCGGATCAAGGTTCCGGTGCCGTGGCTCCGGCCGATCGTCGTCGACGTCGCCGGCCGGCCGCTGCCCGCCGGCGTCGTGGGTGCGATCCGCCACGTCGACTGCGCGAACCGCTCGTCGGCCGTCGCCATCGACACCGAAGACCTGGGCGTGATGACACCCGAGGGGTTGCTGCTGCTCGGCCGCGAGGAAGGTGCGGCCCTGCGCGGCTGCTCGTTGGATGCGGAAGACCTCCTGCGCCGATAGCACGGCGCTGCGCGTGCTGCCGGCGCGTACGATCGTGCAGGCGATCGCCGATGCGGCCGAACGTTGGACCGACGCGGACTTTCCGCCGCGCGTGCGCGCGACCGCGGCGATCGTGGAACGGCTCGGCTACACGGTTCCGGTGGTGGACTTCGCACTCGATCGCCTCTTCGGCGGCATCACCGCCGGCGCGCTGACCGCGGCCGTCAGCGCCGAACTCGGCTCGCTCGACGTGCTGGACGGCTTCGTGGAACGCGCCGGCCGTCCGGCGGCCTGGGCGCGCGGCGCGAACGCCGTAACGATCGTGTCGAGCGACACCACGATCGGCGTTGCGATCGTGCCGCTGGTCTTCGCCTTGACCGCCAAGTGCGCCGTCACCGTGAAGGACCGCAGCGACGCGCTCGTTGCCGCGTTCGTTGAAACGCTGGGCGAAGAGCGGCCCGAGCTGCGCGCGGCGACCGACGTGCGCGCGTGGAGCGGCGGCGATGACGACGTCGAGACGCGCGCGGTCGGCGCTGCCGACGTCGTCGTCGCGTTCGGCGGAAACGACGCGCTGCGCGCGATCCGTTCGCGCTGCGCCGCCGATGCGGCGTTCATCCCGTTCGGCCATCGCGCCAGTGCCGGGTACCTGACCGCCGCGGATGTTGCAAGCGACGCCGCGGCGCTGGCGGCCGGCGTCGCGCGCGACGCGCTGCTCTACGACGGCGACGGCTGCCTCTCGCTGCACCTGCTCTTCGTCGAGCGCGCGCCGGGCGGCGCGCACGAGCGCTTCGCCGACCTGCTCGCAACGGCGTGCGCGGCGAGCGCGATCGAGTTTCCAACCGGCCCGCGCAAACCGGTGCGCGCCGCACGCGTTGCGGCCTACGCGGCCGCGGCGGCATTCCGCGCGGCCAACAACGCCGGGCGCGTGTTGCGCGCGGCCGACGGCGCCTGGACCATCGTCGTCGATCCGCCCGACGGCGATCTGCCGCCCTTCGGCGGCGGCGTGATCCCGGTCGTTTTCGTCGACGGCATCGCCGACGCGGCGGCCTATGTGGAACGGCACGCGCTGCCGCTGCAAGCGATCGGGGTCGCATCCGGTACCGATGCGCGCGCGCTCGGCGAGCAGCTCGGCGCGGTGCGCGTGGCCCCGCTCGGCAGCTTGCAAGATCCGCCGCTGGCCGGTCATCACGGCGGACGCGCGCGCATCGCCGACTTCATCCGCTGGATCGACCGCGCGTGAACGAACGCTTCGAGCACATCGCGGGACCGGTGCCCGGTCCGCGTTCGCGCGCGCTGAACGCGCTCGTCGCGCAGTACGAAGCGCCGGGCGTCACCTACATCGCCGAGGACTATCCGATCGCGTGGGCATCGGCTCACGGCGCGCTCGTCACCGACGCCGACGGCAACCGCTACATCGACCTGACCGGCGCGTTCAGCGTGGCTGCCCTCGGTCACACGAACGCGGCGGTCACCGCCGCCATCACCGCTCAAGCAGCGCGCCTCGTGCACGGGATGGGCGACGTGCACCCAACCGATGTCAAGGCCCGGCTGCTCGAGCGGCTCGCCGCGATCGCACCGGGCGATTGTTCGAAGACCTACTTCGGCTCCAACGGCGCCGACGCGATCGAGTTCGCGCTGAAGACCGCGCTGCTCGCAACCGGCCGCGCGCGCGTGCTCTCCTACGAAGGCGCCTATCACGGTCTCTCGCTCGGCGCGCTGCCGGTCGGCGGCATCGCGCGCTTTCGCGAACCGTTCGCCGCACTGGTCGACGAGCGCGCCACGTTCATCGCCTTTCCCGGCCCCGTGGACGAGCTCGGCGCCGCGCTCGCCGCCGCGCGCGCCGCGCTGGCCGGCGACGCGCAGATCGGCGCGGTCGTACTCGAACCGATCCAAGGCCGCGGCGGCGTCGATCGTGCCGCCGGCCGGTTTCCTGCGCGGCATCCGCGCGCTGTGCGATGAGTTCCGCTGCGTGATGATCCTCGATGAGATCTACACCGGCTACGGGCGCACCGGAACGATGTTCGCCTGCGAGCGCGAGGACGTCGTGCCCGACATCCTGTGCATCGGCAAGGCCATCGCGGGCGGCGTGCCGTTTTCGGCCGCGATCGGCCGGCCGGCCGTTATCGACGCCTGGCCGCGCAGCGCGGGCGAAGCCCTGCATACGGCCACGTTTCTGGGCAACCCATTGGCCTGCGCGGCGGCGCTCGCCGTGCTCGATGTGTTCGAGCGCGAGGCGATCGTCGCCGGCGCTGCGCGCCGCGATCCGTGGCTGCGCGCGCGGCTCGCGCCGCTGCGCCGGCACGCAACCGTCACCGACGTGCGCGGGATCGGAATGCTGTGGGCGATCGAGTTCACCGATGCCGGCATCGCAAATCGGGTCGTGCGCACCGGCCTCGGGAACGGCCTGATCCTGTTGCAATCGGGTGTGGACGGCACGTCGATCACGCTCGCTCCGCCGCTGAACATCGAAGACGATCAACTCGAACGCGCGATCGCACTGCTCGACCAAACCATTCGTGAGGAGACTCCATGACCTATCGCGTCGGCATCGTCGGCAGCGGCTTCGGCGGCCGGGTGCACGCACCGGCATATACGCTGCACCCGCAGTTCGAACCGGTCGCCATCGCCTCGCCCCACAATGCCCAAAAGGTCGCGACCGAACGCAAGATCCCGCACGCGTTCACCTCGCTCGACGAAATGCTGGCGGCGATGGGTTCGGAGATCGACGTCATCTCCATCTCCTCGCCGCCGTTCGAACATCACGCCGCGGTGCTGACCGCGGTCGCGGCCGGCAAGCACGTGCTGTGCGAGAAGCCGGTCGGCATTCGTCTGGCCGAAGCCGAGGAAATGACCGCGGCGGTGGATCGCGCGGGCGTGGCCAACGCGATCGCCTTCGAGTACCGTTACGGCTCGGCGCTGCAAGCCGTGAAGGAGCTGATCGTCAACGGCCATTTGCCGCGTCTGCGCCAGATCGAGGTCAGCCGCTTCGGCAGCGAGATGCGCGCCGACAACGCGCGGCCGCCGTCATCGTGGTGGTACGATAAAACCAAGGGCGGCGGCCTCGCCAACGCCTTCATGCCGCACATCATCGACCTCGCGCTGTGGCTGGGCGGCGGGCCCGCACGGTCGTCGTGCGGCTTCATGCGAACGGCCAACCCCACGCGCACGACCCCCGACGGGAAGACCTACCCGAGCGACGTTTCCGACGGCTGCTACGCGCTGGCCGATCTCGGCGACGGTTTGGCCGCGCGCATGACGGTCGACGGCACGATGTCGATCGACCAGTCGACGATCGCCGTCCACGCCGAAGGCCGCACCGCGGTCGCCAGCGGCGCCGCGCTCACCGAGCTCAATCTGTTCGTGGTCGACGGCGACGAATCGAGCGAGTACGAGCTCAAGCCGCTGAAATATGCCAAGTACGCGAACGTGTTCTACAGCGTACCGCACTTCATGGCACTGCTCGACGATTTCGCCGTGCGCATCGCAACCGGCGGCGGCAACTGCCCAACGTTCGCCGACGGCCTCGCCGCCCAACGCGTCCTCAACGCCATGGGCTACGAAGTTTAGCCGTGCGAACGTAAGCGCGAGCAGCTCCGCAGTATTATCGCGAGCGTGTGCCCATCGTCATCCCGAGCTTGTCGAGGGACCGCCCCCAACAGGTGGGTAAGGCCACTGTCGATCGCGAGCAAAGCCGAGCGATCGCCGGCAACATGCCTTGGCGCGCCGGCCGACGCGCAAAACCGCGCTTAGTGGCGATCACTCGGCTGCGCTCGTGATCACAGTGGACTTGCGGACGCGATTGCGGTGGTCCCTCGACAGGCTCGGGATGACGAAGGGGGGCTCGATCTCAGCGCTTTTAACGCCCTTGCTCCAGGCGGCGCCAGATGAGGCTTAGGGCCGTCATTACGGCGCGGTCGCGGACGTCCGGGCGCTGCCCGGGGAAGGTCGCGCGGTGCGTCGTCACTGCGCCGCCGTCGTCGACGAGCGCGAACCACACGAGGCCGACCGGTTTCTCGGCGCTGCCGCCGTCAGGGCCGGCGATGCCCGTGGTCGCCAAGGCGAAATCGACGTGCAGGGCGCTGCGGGCGCCGCGCGCCATTTCGATCGCCGTCTCTTCGCTGACCGCACCGAATTGCGCCAGCGTCTCGCTGCGCACGCCGAGCAGCGACTGCTTCACCGCGTTGTCGTAGGCCACGATGCCGCCGTGAAATGCGCGCGAGGCACCCGCGACCTCGACGATGCTGTCCGCGACGCCGCCGCCCGTCACCGACTCCGCCACCCCGAGCGTTCGCCCGCGGCGTACCAGCTCGTCGACGATCGCGCCGCCGGGCGTCGTTTCGTCATCTCCGTAGTAGCCCGCGCCGATCCGCTCGCGCAATTGTTCGGCGACCGGCGCGATCATCGCGTCTGCGGCGGCTTGGCTTTCGGCCTTGGCCATCACCTTGACGTCGACGCGGCCGCCGTGCGCGAGCATCGCGATCTTCGGGTTCTCGAGCGAGCGGAAGAGATCTTCGACGCGCCGGTCGAGCTCGGACTCGCCGATACCGATCGTGTGCAAGGTCTTCGTGTAGATGGCACTCCGCAACGTGAACCGCTGCACGAGCCAGGGGATCAGCTGGTCGGCGAGCATCGGTTTCATCTCGCGCGGCACGCCCGGCATGCAGGCGACGAACTTTCCATCCGGGCGCAGCGCGATGAAGCCCGGCGCCGTGCCGTTGGGATTTGGCATCACGTGCGCCCGCGAAGGCAGGATCGCCTGGCGGCGGTTGTTCTCGGTCATCGGCCGGTTGAATTTCACGAACCGTTCTTCGAGCGCGCGCAGCGAGGGTTCGTGCAGCACCAGCGTGTCGTCCACCGCACTCGCCACCGCATCTTTGGTGAGGTCGTCGACGGTCGGTCCGAGGCCGCCGGTCGTGATCACGCCGTCGGCGCGCCCGAGCGCGTCGGCCAGCATCTGCGCGAGCCGCTCGGTGTTGTCGCCGACGGAGTGCTTCGCGTACACGTCGACGCCGTGATCGGCGAGCGCGCGCGCGATGTGGACCGAATTCGTATCGAGCAGGTGACCCAGCAGAATCTCAGTGCCGATCGTGACGATCTCGACCGACGCCATCAGGGCCCGCCTTCGGCGGCGATTTCATCGAGAAACCACTGTGGATACGCGACCGTCACGTGCACGTCGAACCCCTCGGCCGCCGCCATCATCGTCGCGCGGCGCGCCGCCGGGTCGTCCGCGTTGCGCGCGCGGTTCTCACGGCGCAAGCGCGCTAAGGAGGCCAGAAAGCGCGCGAACGTCGCGTCGAGCGCACCCTGCAATCCGGCCCGCAGAATGCCGCCGACGCGCGGCGAGATACCGCCGGTTGAGATCGCGATGCGCGCCGCACCCGATTTCACCAGCGCCAGCATGGCGACGAACCCGTAGGCCGGCTGATCGATCGTGCACAGCAAAAAACGGTGCTTGTCGGCGAGTTCGCGCAGGCGGGCGGAGAGCGTCGCATCCTGCGGCGTCGAGATGACGAAAAACGCGTCGGCCACATCTTCTTCGCGCAGCGAGGCCGGATCGTGCAGCGCGGTGACGGCGGCGCCGGCTTCCTGCAAGTCGCGCACCTTGTCGATGGCCTCGCGATCGTCGGGCGGACCCATGACCACGCATTTCCGGCCCGCGAGGTTGAGACCGACCGGATAGAAGGCCGGCGGCAGTACGTCGGGCGCGAGCTTCATCGCTCTCAATAATCGACCGGCCGCAGGTAGAACTCGTTGATCGCCGTGCCCGAGACAAGCGCCGTCGTCGGCAGGTGCCGCTTCCAATGCGTCCCCTCGACGCGCCGGCGCACGAGGGCGATCTCATGCGGGTCGAAGCCGACGGCCGCGATCTGCGCGTCGCGATAGCCGCACAAGATCTGCGAGAGGATGCGGTCGGCGGTCAGATAGGTCACGCCGAGGTCGGTCTCGTCGGTCTGGTTCGCTTCGAGGTCGGCGCTCGGCGGTTTGTCGATCAACTGCACGGGCACGCCGAGATGCCGCGCCAGCGCCCACACCTGCGTTTTGTAGAGATCGCCGATCGGGTTGACCGGCGGCGTGTCGTCGGCATGCCAGGTGAAATAGCCCATCAGGCGTTCGGTTTTGTTCCCGGTGCCGATCGGCAACGCGCCCAGGCGCGCCGATTGATCGAACAGCACGAGCATGCGCATGCGCGCCATCACGTTGCCGCGCCGGCGCGGGTCGGGATCGCCGGCCGCGCCGCAGGTAGCCTTCGACGGCGTCCGTGATCTCGATCGTCTCGACGTTGATGCCGAGCGCGTCGACGACGCGTTGCGCGTCGTGCAGCGAGTCGGCACTCGAGGTGCGGTACGGCATCCGAATCGCGTGCACGTTTTCGGGCCCGAGCGCGCGCGCGCACAGATACGCGACCACCGCCGAATCGATGCCCCCGCTCAAACCGAGCACGGCCCGCGTGATGCGCCGCCGTTCGATCAGTTCATCGCGCAAGAACGCGACGAGCCAGCGCTCGGTGAGCGCCGCATCGATCGCCAGCGCCGCATCGATGCGGTGCAGCGGCGCTTCAACGACCGGCAGCATCGCGCACCTCGTTCCGCGGCAACGGCAGCGCCTCGTCGTACCAGAGATCGGGTAAGACGGCCGAGAGATCGCCCAAGAGCGGCAGCGTCGCCCGCGCCAAGTCGACCTCCGCGCCGTCGAGCGGCGCGCGCAGGATCGCGACCGTCAGCTCGTCGAGCGATTCGAGCAGTTCGCCGCGCGGCGAGACGATGCACGACCCGCCCGACATGCCCTTTGCCGCCTTCGAAGCCGGTCAGGCCCGCGTAGAGCACGTACACGCCGTGTTCGCTCGCCATCAGCGTCGCGGTCGCGCGCCAGCGCTCCACGCTCTCGAGCATCCCCGATCCGGCGAGGCCGCGCCCGGGCGAGGCGCTGGGCACGATGATCAAGCGCGCGCCTTTGAGCGCCGCGATCGTCGGCATGATCGAATGCCAGGCATCCTCGCAAATCAGGATGGCCGCCGTTCCGAACGGCGTGGGGAACACGCCCAAGTGCCGCCCGCGCGAGAGAAAACGTTCCTCATCGAACACGCCGTAGGTCGGCAAGAACATCTTGCGGTGGACGTGCACCACGCGCGGTCCGTTGCCGCCGAGCGTGGCATACAACGCGCTGTTGTGATACGTGCCCTCGCGGTTCTCATAGAAGCCGCAGACCACGTCGATCTCGGCCGTACCGCCGGCCGCGCGCCACTCGGCGTCGAGCTTGGCCGCAAAGTCGGGCGCGGAAAACGACAGCTCGTACACGGCGCCTTCGAGGAAATAGCCGGTCATCGCCGCTTCCGGGAGGACGATCAGCCGCGGCAGCTCCGCCGGTCCGGCGATCAGTTGCGCGAACACCCCGCGCAGCGCGGCGAAGTTCGCGGCGACGTCGCCTTTGCGCGGCTTGAACTGAACGATTGCGACGCCGAAGCTCATCGCGCGACCGCAAGCGGCCGCTCCGCGACGATCTTCTCCACCAGTTCCTCGGCCGGATAGGTCCAGATCTCGGCCAACGTCGGATGCAGATGCGGGATCTTCACGAAATCGAACACGGTGGCGCGGTAGTACAGCGCGACGACGATCTCGTGGATGAGGTCGGAGCCGTTCGGGCCGAGGATGGCGGCCCCGAGAATCCGGCCGTCGCTGGGCGCGGCCATCATCTTCACGAACCCCTTGGTCTTGCCGATCGAGATCGCTTTGCCGTGATCGTTGAACGGGTAGCTGGCAACGAGATACGGCGTTCCGGCGCGCTGCAGTTCTTTCTCGGTTTCGCCGACGACCGCGACTTGCGGATCGGAAAACACCGTGTGCGTTTTGGAGAGGCTGTAGTCGACGTGCTCGTGTGCACCGTGCACGGCGTTGCGCGCGGCGAGTTCGCCTTGCTGAATCGCGATGTGCACGAGCGCGAACCGCCCCGTGACGTCGCCGACGGCGAAGATGTGCGGCTGCGAAGTGCGCATCGTATCGTCGATCACGATGCCGGTGACGGCGTGATAGGTCACGCCGGCCGCTTCGAGGTTCAAGCCGGCGATCGTGCGGGACGCGGCCGAGCGCATAGAAGATCTCGTGCGCGGCGATCGACTTCTCGACCCCGTCTTGGGTGAAGTGCACGACTTTGCGGCCGTCGCCGGCACGGCCGACGCGCGTGACGTGGGCGCCCGTTTCGACCGCGATGCCTTCCTCGCGAAAATACTCGGTCAAGCCCTCGCCGATATCGGTATCTTCGTCGGTGAGCAGTTGTCCGCTGCGGATGACGATCGTCGTCGGCACGCCGATGCGCGCGTAGAACTGGCCGAGCTCGCTGCCGACGTAACCGCCGCCGAGCACGATCAACGATTTCGGCGGCGCGTCGAGCTCCAGCGCTTCGTCGCTCTCGATGTAGCCGGTCTCCGCCAAGCCCGGAAAGGCCGCCGGCACGATCGAGCTGCCGGTCGCGATAACGAAGGCCTTCCCCTCGAGCACGTCGTCGCCGACGCGCAATTTGTGCGGCGACTCAAACACAGCCTCGCCGTGGAACACGGGGAACGTCTCGATACCGGCCACCCGGTAATCGGTGAAGCCTTGAATGATCTCGCGCTTGCGCGCCATCACCGCGCTGAAGTCCACCGCCGGCTCGCTCGCGAGCACGCCCAATTCGTGCGCGTGGCGGATTTCGTGGGCCAGGTCGCCGGTTGCGATCAGCGTCTTGGACGGCATGCACCCGCGCAGGATGCACAGGCCACCGAGCGGACCACGGTCGACCAGGGCCACCGTCGCCCCTAAATCACGCGCCGTGCGGGCCGCGGCGTATCCGCCGGAGCCCGCTCCGATGACGATGAGGTCGAACTGCTGATTCACACTATCCCCGGGACGAGCCCCGCTCACGAACGGCGGTGCGGTTTCGCCCCAAGACGATGGACACTCTCGATGAACCGGACGGTTCCGGTGGTGCCCTCGATCAGGATCGAATGCGTGCGCGCTTGGTTGCCCATGAAGCGCACGCCGCGCACGAGATCGCCGTCGGTGATGCCGGTGGCGACGAACACGATGCTATCGCCCTTGCAGAGATCGTCCATCGTCAGGACGCGGTCGAGATCGCCGAAGCCCATCGTCTTGGCCCGCTCGGCTTCCTCGGCGCTGCGCGGCTTGAGCCGTCCCATGAAGCCGCCGCCCAAGCATTTCAGCGCCGCGGCGGCCAGTACGCCTTCCGGCGCGCCGCCGGTTCCCATCGCGACGTGGATGCCCGTGCCGTCGACCGCGGTCGCGATCGCCGCGTCGACGTCGCCGTCGGAGATCAGCTTGATGCGCGCTCCGGCAGCGCGGACCGCGGCGATCAAGTCGGCATGACGCGGACGGTCGAGGATCACGACGGTAACGTCGTTGATCGGGCGTTCGAGCGCGTTGGCGACGGCTTCGAGGTTCTCCGCGACCGGTGCATCGATGTGCACGTACGGCGCGGCCTTCGGTCCGACGGCAAGTTTTTGCATGTAGGAATCGGGCGCGTGCAACAATCCGCCGCGCTCGGAGAGTGCCATCACGGCGATCGAGTTCGGCAAGCCGTTGGCGACGAGGTTCGTGCCCTCGACCGGATCGACCGCGATGTCGACCGCGAAGCCGCCGCGCCCGAGTTCCTCGCCGATGAAGAGCATCGGCGCTTCGTCGCGTTCGCCTTCGCCGATCACGATGCGCCCATCGATCTCCATCTGGTTGAGCGTATCGCGCATCGCCTCGACCGCGGCGCCGTCCGCGATGTCGCGTTCGCCGCGACCCATCCAGCGCGAGGCGGCCAGAGCCGCGGCCTCGGTGACCTTCACGAAGTCCAGCGTGTCGACCGGCGTACGAACGATTTGCGATTGCATCCCGGCCTCTTACCCGTCCGCCGACCCTCCTCATGCAGGCGGCCCGGCACGCCCGCGCTAAGACGCATGCCCGTGAATCTCGCGTACGTGGGAGACGCCGCGCGTTCCCGGCGGCACCAAATCGTAGAGGCCGCCGGATGGCCGGCGGTCGTGACCGTCGCCTGCGCCGGCCTGACCGCCGGGTTCTTCACCTGGTACGCCTACCTCACGCGCGGGCCGCACCGGCCGATGGTGCTCGAGGCCGGCTTGCTGCTGGCGCTGATCGCCGGTCCGCTGCTCGCCTTGGCCCTATGGGATGCCTACGCGCGCTACTTCGCCCGCCGGACCGACATCACGTACGCTGCCGCACTGATCTGGGACGTGCCCTCATGGGCGGCCCTCGTGCTGCTGTGGCTGATCTTCGCCGCACCCAGCGGCCTCAGCACGCAGGGCCGGGCGGTCGCGCTCGGGCTGGCGCTCTTCAGCGTCCTCAAGCTGCTGGTCGCGGCGCGCTTCAGCGCGACCGTGCGCGACGTGCTGGTGACCTTCGTCGTCACCCGCGTTCCGATCATCATCATCGCCGAGCTCGCGGCGGTCATCGTGGGGCAGCGCGCGGGCGTCCACTTCGCCGCCTCGGAGAACCCGCTCTTGGCCGTTTGGGGACGCTGGGACGCCGAACACTACATCGGCATCGCGACCTCGGGCTACTCCGGCACGGAGCCGGCGTTCTTTCCGCTCTACCCCATGCTGATCTGGCTGGGCGGAAAACTGACCGGGAACCACTTGCTGGCCGGTCTGTTCGTCTCGAACGCGGCGAGCTTCTTCGCGCTGCTCTATCTCTACAAGCTGGTCGAGCACGAGTTCAACCGCCAGGTGGCGCACCGCGCGATCTTCTACGTGTCGATCTTTCCGACCGCGATCTTCTTCTCGGCCGTGTACACCGAATCGCTGTTTCTGTGCTTGTCGGTCGGATCGTTCTACTACATTCGCGAACGGCGCTGGCTGCTCGCGGGCGTGCTGGGTTTTCTGGCCGCGCTGACGCGCGTCGAGGGCGTTCTGCTCGCGATCCCGTTCCTCATCGAGTGGGTCGTCGCGCTGTATGAAGCCCGCGGCGACTGGTACAAGTGGCCGGTCGACACCGTGCTCAAACCGCTGGCCGGCATCATCATGATGCCGCTCGGCCTGGCGTCCTACATGGCCTATCTGTGGGTGCTGCGCGGCGACCCGCTGTACTTCTCGCACGTGCAGGCCCACTGGGACCGCTATCTCGCACCGCCGTGGGTGAGTTTCGAGCACGCGCTGCGCATCATCATGGGCAACTACGCGCCGCAGACGATTGCCAACCAGCTGCTCGAAGTGACCTTCACGCTGCTGATGCTGGCCACGCTCGCGATCGGCTTCCGGCGGCTGCGCGCGTCGTACATCGCCTATATGGCGGTCTCGATTCTGGTGCCGCTCTCGACCTCGAGCTTGATGAGCATGCCGCGCTTCGCGCTCGTGCTCTTCCCGATGTTCGCGCTCTTCGGACTGTGGGGCGCGAAGCCCACGGTCAACAACATCATCGTCGCGTTCTCGCTGCCGCTGCTCGGGCTGTTCACCGTTCTCTTCGCCGATTGGTACTGGGTCGCTTGAGCGAGAGCACGTTCGTCGGCCGCCTCGCGCAGCAGCGCGGGGTGCGCCAGTTCGTGAAGTTCGGGGTGGTCGGCGCGTCGGGGTTCGTCGTCAACCTCGCCATCTTCACGCTGCTCCAGCGCCTGGTACCCAACCACGCGGCGGCCGGCCCCTATAACGTGATCTACTCGATCGCGTTCCTGGCGGGCGGCGTCTCGAACTATTTTCTCAATCGCGCTTGGACGTTCCGGTCGACCGGGCACGTCGGACGCGAAGGCCTCTCGTTCATGGCCGTGTCGGTGGTCGCGCTGATCGTCGGCTTGATCGTGTCGGCCCTCATCTCGCCGTGGCTCGGACACGGCCACAAGACGTGGTTCGTCTCAACCGTCTCGGCCATCGTCGTCAACTTCTTCGTCAACAAATATTGGACGTTTCGCTCAGCCGCCTGAGCGAACGGCGCTGGTGGTGGCTGAGCGTCGCGGCGTTCGCCCTCATCGGACTGCTGCTGCGGCTCAAGGGGCTCCACAACCCGCTGCTCGATCATCCCGGCTGGCGGCAGGGCGATACCGGCGGCGATCGCGCGCAACTTCGCGCAGCTGAACTTCAACATTTTCTATCCCGCAGACCGAGTACAACGGCGCGCCGCCGAACTACGTCGAGCTGGAACTGCAGATCGTGCCGTTTCTGGCCGCGATCGGCTACAAGATCTTCGGCGTGCACGAAGTGTTCGGGCGGCTGATCGCGATCGCGTTCGGCGTCGGCACCATCGGCCTCGTGGGGTTCTTCGCGCGCTGGCTCTTCGCGAACCCGATCGCCGGCGTCGCCGCGATGGCGCTCTACGCGATCTTTCCCGGCAGCATCTACTATTCGCGCACCTTCCAACCCGACGGCGCGATGGTGTTCTTCCTCGTCGCCGCGCTCTACGCGTGGTCGCGCTGGATCGTCGACGACGATGCGCAAACCTGGCGCGGCGGCATCGCCGCATGCGTACTGCTCGCACTGGCCTTTCTCGCCAAACAAGTCGCGCTGCTGGCCCTGATCCCGGCCGCCGCGTTGCTCGTCGGACGCTTTCGCCCGCAAGCTATCGTCGCGTTGGCGGTATCGCTCGTGCCGCTGGCGCTCTATAGCCCCTACGTCGCGGCGCATGCCGAATGGCACTGGGCCAGCGGCATCATGCGGCTGCACATCATCCCCGTCGTTCGTCGGCGCCTTCACCTCGCTGCACGGCTTCGAGCGCAAGGCGATCGACTTCGTCAAGGCGCTGCGCATGCTCGCGACGACGATGCTCGGGCCGGTCGGCATGCTGCTGCTTGGTGGCCGGGTTCTGCATTCGCCTGCGCTCGAAGGCCGATGCGGTGCTGTGGGGCTGGCTCGCCGGCGGGCTGATCTACACGTACGTCGTCGTGACGGTCGAACGCGTCGACTACTATCTCTATCCGCTCTTGCCGCTCGGCGCGCTCGTGGGCGGCAACCTGATCGCGCGCGCGCTCGAACGCTTCGGCACAACCCCCAATACGCGCATCGGCGCGCTGGCGGCTATTGCCCTTGTGTGGCTGCTCGCGCTCTATGTCGGCCGCCGCGAGATCGCGCCGTACTACGCTCTGGAGCAAGAACGTGTACGCGCGCTCGCTCGCGCTCGACAAAACGCTCGCTCCGGGCGCGCTGATCGTCATCGGCCACTACGATCCCTCGCTGATGTACTACATCCGCCGCAAAGGCTGGATGGAAGATCCCTATCTCTGGACGCCGTTCGACGAAGAGAGCGCGATCCGCAAAGGCGCGCGCTACTTCATCGCGGTCGAACCCAAGCGCCTCGCGCGCAACGTCGAGCTCTCGAACTGGCTCTTGCGCTTCCCCTTACTCGATCCGAAGGCGAAGTGGCCGGTCTACCAAACCGACATCGCGAAAGTGCTCCCCGGCGCCGAAGAGCGCTGGCAAGATTTCCGCCGCCGCGAACGCGAGCATCTCTTACCGCAACCGGCAGCCACGCCGCCACTGCCCAACGGTTAGAGCGGCTTGCGCAGCACGGCGAGTGACTGGCCCGACGGCGCGTAATCGGTAAACGTCGAACCGTCCTCGAGCGTTATCGCCTCCGGAAGACGGAACACGCTTTCATCGCCTCGTTGGATCGCCGGCTGGGAGAAGCCCAGCCGCGACGCCCACACCCCGATCGATGCCGGGTCGATGAATTGCGTCAAATGACCGTCGAGGCCGATGCGGTCGACATTGTTCTGAAATACCGGCCAGTGGTGGGCGATCGCGAAGTCCAAAAATGAGAACACGAGCGTGCCCCCCGGTTTGAGAACGCGCAGCGCCTCGGCCATGTACACGTAGGTTTCTTCGTGCCGCAGATGGGTGAACAGCGAGAAGGCGCATACCATGTCGGCCCAGCCGTCGCCGGCCGGAATCGCAAGGCCGGGACTCGTGACGAATTGCCAATCGGGGCGAGCGCAGACCTTACGCGCGTGATTGAGAAAGAGCTCGACGACGTCGGTGCCGACGTACTGCAGCTGCTCCAGGTCGCGTAGCGCGAACGCCGTCCGGCCCGAACCGCAGCCGATGTCGATGAGGCGCGAATCCGGCAGCAAGCCGTACGACATGAGGACGCTGCGCTGAATGATCCCGAACTCGCGGTAATTTCCGCCAATGCCGATTTGCACGACATCTTCGAGCGGCATCTTGCTCAACAGGCCTTCGACCATGGCGTTGTAGTCGGCTGCGAAGTGCGGACCGGCGGGTTTCGGCGGCGGCCCAAACATGGCGGCAAAGCCCGCTGTTAAGCGCCTTGCGATCCCTCTCATCCGCGGCATCACTCTGGCGGCCGCTCTTCCGCTTCACCGCGAGCATGTCCCTTAACGGCAGAGCCGCATTGCGAGAGCCGCGTAAGCGGCTACGGTAAGAGTTCGCGCTCGAGCTCTTCCCCGGTGGGCACGGTCAGCGGCTCGGCGAGGCGCGCGGCCAGCGCCGGGGCGTCGGCGAGTGGGAGTTCTTCATCGTGCGGGCGCTGCAGCGCCACGCTGAGGGCGCCGTTGCTCAGCGGCGCGATGCCGCGAATCTCCCAGCCTTGTGAACCGAGCAGGGCCAAGCTCGGGTCCACGTCGCCGGTGAGGGCGTCCGCCTCAGCGATCGTGTGAAACGTGAACTCGAAACGGGCGCGCATGCTCCCTTGTTCCCCGGCAGCGGCCGCGCTAACGAGCAGCCGATTAAGGGAGCGGCAGCAACGAGGCGGGCGGCGCGATCTGCGTGTCGGCGCTTTCCGGCACGCCCGAATCGACGAGTTGCCGGTACTGAATGAGGCGATCGGTCAAGCGCGTGACTTGGGCATCGAGCTGGTAGCTCTGGCGAATCGCTTGCGCGAGTTCGCTGCTGTCGTAGGTGTAATCGAAGCGGCGCAGCGTTTCGGCGATCTCGTTGGCTTGCGTGCGCAGCAGGGTGAACGAACGCCGTAGGGAGGCGCCCGTCTCGCGATAGGACGGGTAGTTCGACACCACGATGTCGCGCTTGATCTCGGCCTGCTCGATTTGCGAGCGCAGCGCCTCGATCCGCGCATCGCCGGGCGCATAGCGGTTGGCGACGTCGAGCGCGCGCACCGCGTCGTCGAACCGCGATGCGGCGAACACTTGCTGCGCGATGCGGGCCTGCACGCCGACCAGGCCGGCCCGCGCGTGTGCGTTGCTTGGATCGACCCGCAGCGCAAGCTGATAGGCGACCGAGGCGTCGGGCGCGTTCCCGTGTTCGAGGGCGACGTCGCCCTGATGGTTGCGCGTCTGGACGATCCAGTGCGAGATGCCGGCCGCGCAGCCGGTCGTTGCGAGCAGCGCGGCGGCGAGGGCGGCCAAGCCGAGACGCCGCAGGACGAGCGCCCCCATCAGCGGTGAACGAGCCGCGCCGCGCCGTCGATCACCAGCGTCGCGGGATAGAGGAGCGCTTGCGAGAGCAGGGTGCCGAGAACCATCGTGACCGTCAACCAGAAGACCATCGCGCGGACATCTTCGATAGTCCGCTTCCCGTGTACCGCTGAATCGACGATATTCGCCGCGGTGGGGTCGACGAAGAGCGTGAACGCCACCGTGCCGATGCCGTTGACGATCCCCGAGAGCAACGTCGCGGTGCGCACCAGCGCGGGTTCGCGGACGCTGGCGTACACGGCCGCCACGACACCGATCGCGTAGACCGATTGCAGCACGGTGTTCGCGATCAGCAGCTTCGCCGGTACGCTCGCGAGCTTGTACTGACTCCACTGGGAGGGGCGCGGCAGGCGGAACGAGCGCGCGACGTCGCCGAGCACCCGCGGATCGAACAAGCGCATGAGCGCGCGCGGTACCGAATCGAGGCGTTGAAACGAGCCGATGCCGCGCACGAACAAATACTCGAACGTCGGTAAGAACATCGCGCCGATCAGCGTTCCGATCGTTCCCGCAAGCACGATCAGCCGCAGCTGAAATTCGAATTGCGAGAGATCCGGTGCGGCCAGGATCGCGGCGCCGGCTTTTTCGGCCGCGGCGACGGCGTTGCTCGTGCTATCGGAGATCGTTCCCAAGAGCGGTGCGTAGAACAGGTTTGCGAGGCGGCTGGCGGTCGCGAAGAGCGAGAAGAGCGAGATCGAGATCGCGATCCGTTTGGTACCCACGCCCGCAATCCGGGCCGCGAACGCGCCGACCGCCGCCATCTGCACGAAGCCGTTGAGGACCATCGCCCCGATGAACTGCCATGGCCACAGCGGAAGGTCGGCCACGCTCAGACCGCGTGTGGCTCGGCGCAGGCGAACCGCATCGGGCCGCAGCGGACCGAGCACGCACAGTCCGCGTTCGGTCGCGAACAGCTCGCGCGCCAGGGCGTTCACGGCGGCGGTATCGACCGCATCGAAGCGTTCCTCGACTTCTTCGGCCGTGATCTGACGGCCGTGCACGATCGCGTTGCGGGCCAGACGCGACATGCGGCTCGACGTGCTCTCGAGCGCCAGCATCATGTTGCCTTTGAGGTGCTCGCGCGCGCGCGCCACTTCCTCATCGGTCACGCCGCCGTCGACCAGGCGGTCGATCTCATCGACGATCACGTCGATGCATTCTTGGACGCGTTCGGGCGAGGTGCCGGCGCTCACGCCGAACAAGCCGGCACTGCGGTACGCCTGCTGAAAGGACGAGACTTCGTAGGCGAGGCCCCGCTCCTCGCGCACTTCTTGGAACAGCCGGCTCGACATGCCGCCACCGAGGATCGTGTCGAGCACCGAGAGCGTGTAACGCCGTTCGTCGCGCATCGAGAGACCCGGCATGCCGAGCATGACGTAGGCTTGTTCGGTGTCGTCGTGCGTCACGTCGATCGCGGCGTGAAACGCCGGCTGCTCCGGTTCCGGCGCCACGGCCTGGCCGCTAAAATTTCCGAAGGCCTCGCCCAGGCGCGCGGCGAGCTCGTCGTGATCGAGGTTGCCGGCGGCCGCGATCAGCACCGTGCCCGGCGCGTAACGCTCGCGATGCCAGGCGGCCAGCGTTTCGCGATCGATCGCGGCCACGGTGTGCGCGTAGCCGATCGTCGGATCGCCGAGGTTCGCGCCGGCCCACAGCGTCCGCGCGAACGCGTCGTTGATCACGTCGTCGGGCGAATCGTCGTACATCTTGATCTCTTCGAGCACCACGTCGCGTTCTTTGCGCAGTTCCTCGGCATCGAGCTGCGAGTGCAAGAACATATCGGAGAGCACGTCCACCGCAACCGGCAAGTGCTTGTCCATGACGTGCGCGTAGAACACGGTCAGTTCTTTGTCGGTCGCCGCGTTGAGGTTGCCGCCGACGGCGTCCATCTCTTCGGCGATGCGCCGGGCGCTGCGCCGTGCCGTACCCTTGAAGAGCATGTGTTCGAGCAAGTGCGATATGCCGCGCCGCTCGGCGGGTTCTTCCGACGATCCGACCTCGGCGAAGATGCCGAGCGTCGCCGAACGGACGTGCGGCATCAGCTCGGTCAAGAGGCGAACGCCGCCCGGCAACACGCTCTCGCGGATCATCCGTCGGATCCTTGCGCGAGCTCGCCGCGGAACGCCGGATCCCAGAAGACGTCGGCGCCGATCGGCGCGCCGAGCGCTCGCGGCACGGTGGCGGCGTAGACCGTCGCCGACGAGGGCTGCGCGAAGTCGCCGCTCACCACCACGCCCTTCCCAGCGTCGAGCGGAACGGTCACCCAGAGGTCCACCTCCGCGATCGTACGGTCGACCGCGAACGCATCGCGCACCAGCGCGTCGACCTCGGCCTGGAATTGATCGAGGTTCGTATGCCGGTGGAACTTCACGCCCGAGAGCGTCAGGCCGCAAAACCCGTCGTTGCCCGCGCGTTCGCAGCGCACGCGGGTTAACTGCAGCGCGAGCGGACGCGCCAAGAGTGCGTGGGCGACCCGCACCGCCGTCGCGCGGTCGCCGCCCGCTGCCCGCGCTTGCGCGCGATAGTCGGCCGGCGCGGCGCCGAGCGTTGCGGCCAGCGCCGCGCACGCGACGGCGGCGCTAATAGCTTTGCGCAAAGTAGGCCTGGGCCGTGGCCGGTTCGCCGCATGCCACGCAGACGGCGCTGCGCGCGGGCCGGCGCAGATTGCGCGACGTCGCGCTGGAGGCATCCTTGACCGCAGCCTCGCATTCCGGCCGCTCGCACCACGCGATGTCGATCATTCCGGCCCGTTCTTCGAGCAGGCGGAAGAACTCCGCGCGGTCGCTCGTCGTCACCGTGTGCGCTTCGAGATACGCTTTGGCTTGCGCGAACAGCGAGGCTTGGATCTCCTCGAGCGCGGCCGGAATGGCCGCGATCACCGCATCGAGCGCGACCGTGCGCTTCTGGCCTTCTTCTTTGAATGCCCGGTCGCGGCGAACGAGCGTCGCAACGCCGCCTTCGAGATCGCGTGCACCGAGCTCGATGCGCAGCGGCACGCCGCGCATGTCCCACTCGTTGAACTTGAAGCCCGGCGATTGGCCCTCACGGTCGTCGAGCTTGACGCGCAGGCCGGCCTTCTTGCAGGCCGTGAAGAGCGCGCGCGCCGCGTCGAGCACGGCCGTTCCGTCGCCGCGCACGATCGGCACGATCACCACTTCGGTCGGCGCCATCTTCGGCGGCAGCCGCAGTCCGCGGTCGTCGCCGTGCACCATGATCAGCGCGCCCAGCATCCGCCACGACATCCCCCACGACGTCGTCCAGGCGAACTGCTGGGTTTGGTCTTCCGCTTGAAACGAGATGTCGTAGGCGCGCGCGAAGTTCTGGCCCAGCTCGTGCGAGGTACCGGCCTGCAGCGCTTTGCCGTCGGGCATCAGCGCTTCGATCGAGTACGTATGGTTGGCGCCGGCGAAGCGTTCGCTCACGCTCTTCTCACCGAGGTACACCGGCACGGCGCAGATGTTCTCGGCGACGTCGCGGTAGACGTCGAGCATGCGTGCGACTTCCTCGGCCGCTTCGCGCTCGGTCGCGTGTGCGGTGTGGCCTTCCTGCCACAAGAACTCGAGCGTGCGCAAGAACGGGCGGGTGCGCTTTTCCCAGCGCATCACGTTGGCCCACTGGTTGATCAGAATCGGCAGATCGCGATAGGACTGCAGCCACTCCGCATACATCGTACCGATGATCACTTCGGACGTGGGCCGGATCGCCAGCCGCTCCGTCAGTTTTTCGCCGCCGCCTTCGGTGACCCACGCGACTTCCGGCGCGAACCCCTCGACGTGCTCGGCTTCGCGCACGAGCAGCGACTCCGGGATCAGCAGCGGGAAATAGGCGTTCTCGTGGCCCGTGTCTTTGAAACGCCGGTCGAGTTCGGCTTGCAGCCGCTCCCACATCCCATATCCGTAGGGTCGCAGCACGAGGCAACCGCGAACGGGAGCCTGCGAAACCAACTCCGCGCGATAACAGATCGCCTGGTACCATTCGGAGAGGTCGGCGGCTTTGGGTGGGATGTCACGGACGAGTTCGGGCACGACCCAACCCGATTCTCAGACGCCCACCCGCGTCCTCTGAAGCATCGGCCGCGGTACTGCCTTTACTAGCCGGATTGCCGGCGCGAACGGACGATCTGCACGCTGATGCTCGAACCCTGCGGGATCATGACGTTCTGACGATTGTTCTTCGCGAAGAGGCCGCCCGTACCGGCGCCGATCAGGGCCCCGACGCCGTGGAAGAGCAGGCCGCCGACGAGCGCACCGGCCGCGGCGCCGCCGACTTCCTTGAGCGTGTTGTTCTTCGTCTTCACGTCCACGCTGGATGCGTAGCCGCTGATGTAGTACACGCTGCCCGACGCCGTCCTGAGCTTGTCGAATGCCAGGTTGATCTTTCCCGGCCGTCCCTGGCCCGCCGACTGCGCGGATGCGACGTGACCGTAGATCGTGGCCCCATGGATGTCGTAGTTCGCCGAGTGCACGTTCGAAATCGTGAACGGCTGCCCGGGCTGAACGTTGTTCGAGCTGAAGTTTTGATCCATGGTGCCGGTCAACACCGTGCCCGGCGTGACCTGCGCGAGCGCCGCCAGCGGCAGGACGGCAAAAAGCGCGCTGGCTAGGAGAGTAATCAATCGACGTACCATGGGAGTGCTGATGCCCAAATTCACCCGAATTTACACCCGCACCGGTGATGATGGCACTACCGGCCTCGTCGGCGGGCAGCGCGTCAAGAAAAACGATCTGCGGATCGAGGCCTACGGGTGCGTGGACGAGCTGTCGAGCACGATCGGGGTGGCGCGCTCGGCGCTGGCCGACGTCCAGCGGACCCGCCAGGTCCAGGACATCGCTCGCGCGCTGCGCGTCGCGCACCAGCTCGACGCCTGGCTCGCCTGGACGCAAGACGTGCTCTTCAATCTAGGCAGCGACTTGGCGACGCTCCCGGCCGACCGCTGGGAGGGCATGCCCCTGATCACCGCGGCCGACGCGACCGCGCTCGAGCGCGCGATCGATGCCGCGCAAGCGGACCTCGCGCCGCTCGATGCCTTCATCCTTCCGGGCGGCTCCTACCCGGGCGCATTTCTGCACGTCGCGCGCACGGTCGCCCGCCGCGCGGAGCGCCTGCTGATCACCTTGCGCGAACGCGACGCGATCTCCGCCGACGTCGTGCGCTACGTCAACCGGCTCTCCGACGCGCTCTTCGTGTGGTCGCGCTGGATCAACGCCGCGCTCGACCAACCCGAACACCGCTGGAACGCCACCACCCAGCCCCCCGGCTAGGCCGTGCGCGTGGGGGCGGGGCTGCGGTCGGCGAGTTCGAGCGTGGACTGCGCGAGCAGCTCCAGATGCCGTGCGCGTAGCGGCAGGTCGGACCAGCGGTTCTCGCTCTCGAGCGGATCGTGCGCCAGATCGTAGAGCTCGCCCCACGGCGCGTCGGCGTACACGCTCATGCGCGTGGTCGGGGTGATGACGGTGCGCACGCGCGGCGCGTCGGGGAAACCGAACATCGGACGCTGTCCGTCCTCTTCCACGAGCATGGCCTGGCGCAGCGGCGCATCACCGGCGATTGCGGGCAGCAAGCTGTGGCCTTGCATCCCGTTGTAGCCGGCCAAGCCGGCGAGGTCGAGCATCGTTTGCGCGATGTCGATCGTGCCGGCCAGCATCTCGCGCGTGGCGCCGGTCACGCCGCCCGGCCGCGGATCCGCCCAGATGAACGGCACGCGCACGATGCCCTGGTAGTGCAGCGGCCCCTTGAGCAACAACCCGTGATCGCCCATGAAGTCACCGTGATCCGAGGTAAACACGACCACCGTGTCACCGGCGAGATCTAACCGTTCGAGGCTCGCGAGCACGGTGCCGACGGCGTCGTCGATCATCGAGATCATGCCGTAGGTGAGCGCGATCGCCTCACGCGCTTCGGCAGCGTCGACCGCGAACGCCGCCGGCGTATCGGTGCGCGCGCGGCCGCCGGCGCGTTGTTCGTGCATCCAGCGCAGGTTCGGCGGCGCGCCCGCGCCGGGCGCGTGACAGGTCGGCGGCGCGACCATTTCAGCGGGGTCGTACATGTCCCAATAGCGGCCGGGCGGCGTGAACGGGTGATGCGGATCGGGAAACGAGCACTGCAGAAAAAACGGCCGCTCCGAACCCTCTGCGGCGTAGCGCTCCAGATACGCGATCGTGCGCTCGGCCACGAACGTCGTGGGGTAGAGCTCTTCCGGCACGCGCGTGCGCCACGCTTGCGGCACATGATAGGGCCGCGACGCCGGCAGCGCCACCGTGGGCCCGGCCAGCTTGGCCGGATCGCCGCCGTTCGCGATGAGCCAACGACGATACGCGCCGTCGACCAGATCGCCGTGTTCGAGCGCGATCTCGGCCTGGTCGAAGCCGTAGTATGGTGTCTGCACCGCAAAGGACGGATCGTGCCAGCGGCGCGGCGATTCTTGTTCGTAGGGTTCGCCCTCGAGCGTGCCCTGCCGCGCCTCGGTGAAACCCGGCACGACGGTGCCGGCCGGCGAAATCCGGGGCTTGCCGATCGGCGGCGTGTCGAGCATGTTTTGCAGATGGCTCTTGCCGATCAGCGCCGTGGCGTAGCCGCCGGCACGCAGCACCTCGACGAACGTGTGCTGGTCGAGCGAAAGCGGAATGCCGTTGTTGCGCACGCCGTGCAAGGAGGGCATGCGGCCCGTCATCAGCGTCGAGCGGTTGGGCATGCAGATCGGCGAAGCGACGTAAAACTGCTCGAAGCGCACGCCGCGGCGCGCGAGGCCGTCGATGTGCGGGGTGCGGACGACCGCATTGCCGTAACAGCCGAGATGATCGGCCCGGTGCTGATCGGTGACGATCAGCAGGACGTTGGGCGGCCGTGCGGCGCGCTCAGTGGAGGACGGCTGAATCGATCGCCTCCCGCGGCGCGAACACGCTCGGAATGATCTGATATTTGGCCGCAAACGCGATCACCGGCGCGATCCGCGCCGCGTCGAGCGCTTCCGCGTACGGCGCGCGAAAACGGCTCAGTGCCTTGAGGTCGTCGGGCGAAAGTTTGGCCACCTTCATCAACGTCTGTCCGGACAACGCCTGATGTGCGTTGGCCCAGCGCGCGGTCTCGAGGATCGCGGCCGAGAAGCGCTTGACCACGTCCGGATGCGCCGCGGCCCAGGCCTTCGTCGTGATGAAGCCCGAGGCGAGAAAGCGGCTTCCGATCGCATCGTAGGGGTAGCCGAGAACGCGATCGGCGCCTTGCGGCGTGCCGGCCGTCGGATCGTCGCTGAGCACGCCGCTGACCGCATCGACGCGGCTCGCGGCGAGCGCCGCGGGCATCACCGCCAGCGGCACTTCGACCCACTTCACCGTCGATGAGTCGCCGCCGTGCTGATCGATCCACGCCGAAGCCGTTATTTGCGTGATCCCTTTGACGCCGTCGCAGGCCACGGTCTTGGCGTTGAGGTCCTTGCCGCTCTTGATCGGCGAATCTTTGCGCACCAGCAGCGCTTGCGCGGGCGAGGTCGAGAGATAGAGCGACGCCGGCGCGATGAGCGTTACCGGAATGCCCTTCGAGTACGCGGTCACGAACGAGAAGAGGTTGGTGAAGCCGATGTCGAGCGCACCCGACGCGACGGCGGCGACGATCGCTCCGCCGTTCGACATCGGCGAGATATCCACGTCGAGCCCGGCGCGGCTGAAAAAACCCTGGTCTTGCGCGTAGAAGACTTCGGCGCCGTTGTCGATCGGAATCGTTCCGACGGAAACGTGCACGCTCGTTTGCGCGCTCGCGCGGCGCACGCAGCTCGCGGCCAAGCCGGCGGTGAGGAGAGCAAAACGTGCCCTGTTCATGCCGGTCGAACGTTCGCGCCCGCGGCACCCATCCCTACAACAGCGATTGGCCCGATGATTCCGGAAAAAAACGGCGTTCGGCGTTCATGTCGTCGGCGCCGTTGTCGATGACCGCTTGCGCAACGTCGATCGCCCGCGCGAACCAGACACCCGGAAAGCCTTTGAAGTAGTTCAAGATGTCTTCGAAAACCGCGGCGACCAGCGGACGGCCGCCGGCATGGCAATGGATCGCCATGCCCACGAGGGCGAGCGGTTCGTTTTTGTAGAGAAAATCGAACGTGTCTTTGTACACGTCGAAGAGAACGCGTGGGCTCGCGCGTAGCACGCGATTGTCGGAGAAATCGGTCGCAGGAAACGCCACGATCGGCCGGCCGCCGGCGTGGGTGAGAACCGGCAGATCGAAATCGGCGGCATCACCGTGGTAGATCACACCCTCTTCGGCGGCGATGGCATGCGTGTGTCCGGTGAACGAGAGGACCGGTGAATACCAGCCGCGCGGACGCGTACCGGTCGCGCCCTCGATGACGTCGAGCGACTTGCGAATCGCCGCGCGTTCTTCATCCGGGTTCATGTACACCTGAAGCTGATCTTGCGTGTAGCCGTGGGCGGCGATCTCATGCCCGGAACGGAGTATCTGCGCGGTCGCGGCGGGATACCGTTCGGCGCAACGTGCGTTCATGGCGAACGTCGCCGGGACGCCGCACCGGTCGAGGACGCTCAAGATCCGCCACACGCCGGTGTTGCCGCCGTACTCCGACCACTTCTTCCCCGCAAGGTCGACCTGACCGGGTTTGAGATTCGTCGCGTGGACGCCGTACTGGGGCGCGGTTCCGTCGGCCCACGTCTCGAAGGGTGACGTCACGACCACGGCCAGCCGTTTTCCGTTCGGCCAAGATTGCATCCGCTTCTCTCCTATCGCGCCGGCGCCCAGATGAGGTCGGCCGGATCGATCGGTTGTGCCATCATCCCATACTTGACCATCTCGTCGATGAGCGGCTTGATCTGCGCCGGATCGATCTGCGTTTGCGTGCCGTACGTCATACGCGCCATCCTCTCGACGACGGCGAGGTCGATCTTGGTGTAGCGCGACACGATCGCCGCCGATTCCGCATGATGAGCGTTGCCCCAAAGCGCGGCCCGGCGGATCGCACCGGCAAGTTTGGACACGATCGCCGCGTGGCCTTGCAGATACGTTTCGGTGGCGAAAAATCCATAGATCGGAAACGGCAGGCTCAGCCCATCGAACTGGCTGCCGAGCGAACGGACCGACGGGCGCAGCATCGTGGTGAACGGCTCGTCGATCAACGCTGCATCGATGCGCTTCGCATCGAGCGCCGGCCCCATTTCGGGAAACGGAACCTCGATGAACTTCACCGAGCGCGCATCACCGCCGTGGCGGTCGATCCAGCCCATCGCAATCGCCTGCTGCAGCGTGCGCAAGCCGGCGATCCCAACGACCTTACCAGCAAGATCGGCGGCCACGTGGACCGGCGAGTCGATGGCAACCACGATGAGGTCACCGCGCGCCGCTTGGTCGGCGAGTCCGGCGGGCGCGAACACCTTGATGGGCAAACCGCGCGACCGCGCGACGGAGAGCGTGCCGATGTTCGAGGCGCCGGCGTCGGCCGAGCCCCCGAGCACGGCCGCAATCACGGCGGGCCCGTTCGCCACGACGACGATCGAGACGTCGAGGCCGGCACCTTTGAAGTAACCCTGGGCATCGGCGTAGTTCACCACGGCCGTAACGTCGGTCTCATTGATCGCCAGCCTCACGCCCGGCCCATCCTGGGCTGCAGCGATCGAAGGCGACAATGCCAGAACCGCGCCCGCACCCGCGAGCAGTGTCTTGCGGCGCATCACTCGCGTTCGTCCTCGAGGAACTGCGCGGCGCGCATCAGCGCGATGCCGGTGACGGCGTCGTTGAGCTCGCCGCGCGCGGCCGCGAGGACCGCATCGCGAAAGGACATGCGCACGGCCTCGATCGTCTCGACGTCTTCTTGCTCGCCGGCCACCGGACGCAAGTCGCGCGCGAGAAACAGCGCCACCGACCCTTGCATGATCGAGGGAATCTCGTAGACGGTGCCCAGACTCGCCCAGCGCGCGGCGGCGACGCCGATCTCCTCGCGCACTTCGCGCTCGGCCGCGGCCTGCAGCTCCTCGCCCGGTTCGGCACCGCCTTTGACGATTTCCAGCACGATGCGGTCGATCGCGTAGCGCGCCTGCCGCGCGAGCACGATGTCCGCACCGTCGAGCAGCACGACCCCGCTCGCGCTCGGCGTGACGACCACCCCGTGCTCGCCGGGCTGCCCGTTCGGATGCAAGATGTCGTGCGCTTCGAAGCGCAGCCAGCGGTTTTCGTAGGCCGTGCGCCGCGCGCGGCGCACGTAGCCGGTCTCGCTCAGAGCCGCAACGAGCCCATCTGACTCGCCGGATACCGCAGTCCCGCTACCGCGCCGTGCGGCAGCGCCGCGTCGAGCGCGTGCACGTCGGCCGCATCGAGGCTCAGCACGGCCGCACCCGCGTCGTCGATGAGATGCTTCACGGTCTTCGTGCCCGGAATCGGGATAACGCCGTCCTTCTTCATCAGCCACGCCAGCGCCAATTGCGCGGGCGTGCAGCCCTTGCGCTCGGCGATCACCCGCACGGCATCGGCCAGGCGCAGGTTCGCGGCCAGGTTCTCGCCGTTGAAGCGCGGCTGGTTGCGGCGCGAATCGCCGGCGCCGAAATCGTCGGCGCTGCGGATGCCGCCGGTTAGAAAACCGCGGCCGAGCGGACTGTAGGCGACGAACGCGACGCCGAGTTCGCGCGCCGTATCGAGCACGCCGTCGGTTTCGACATCGCGCGTGAACAGCGAATATTCGGTTTGCAGCGCGGCCACCGGATGGGTCGCGTGCGCGCGGCGCAGCGTCTGGGGCGCCGCTTCGGAGAGGCCGATGAAGCGCACCTTACCGGCCGCGACCAGCTCGCCCATCGCGCCGACGGTCTCTTCGATCGGCGTGTTCGGATCGACGCGATGCAGGTAGAACAAGTCGATCGTGTCGACGTTCAAGCGCTTGAGCGACGCTTCCGCGGCCTGCTTGACGTAGGCGGCCGAGCCGTCGACGCCCTTGAACGTGCCGTCGGGATTGCGCAAGTTGCCGAACTTGGTCGCGATGAAGGCCCGCCCGAGATGATCGGCCAGCGCCCGGCCGACGAGTTCCTCATTGTGGCCTGCGCCGTAGGCGTCGGCCGTGTCGATGAAGTCGATGCCCAGATCCAGCGCCCGGTGGATCGTGCGGATCGATTCGGGCTCATCGTCCAGTTTGGCGGCGTAGATCGCCGACATCGTCATGCAGCCCAGCCCCATGGCCGAGACGGTCGCACCGCTCTTGCCCAGCGGACGGCGCGGCATCGTTGCGTTCATCGGTTACCCCATTTCCACGTCGACGTGAACGGGCCCGGCGTGCTTGCGCCGGCGCATCAGAAAGATCAGCGGGATGCACAGCACGCTCAACAGCGCGATCGCGTAGTTCACGTCGCCGAACGAGACGATCGCCGATTGCGCGTACGCCATTTGCGCCAGCTGGGCGACGTTTCCGTGCAAGAGAAACTGTTGCACTTGCGGGTTCGCCGGGTTCAAGCCGGCCCCGATGATCGTCGAGTGAAACGACTCGCGGCTGTGCAGGATCACGGCCAGGATCGCGACCGAGATCGACCCTCCCAGCTGCACCGAGAGGTTGACGAACGCGCCGGCCTTGGGGCCTTCGCGCTGGGTCGTCGCGCCGAGCACGGCGACCGAGAGCGGGATCCACAACAGGGCCGAACCGATACCGGTCAGGGCCAAGCGGAAGCAGGAAATCCCAGAACTCGACGGCCGGCGCCGTGATGCGCGCCAGCATGTACGTCCCGAGTGCGGCGCAGACGAAGCCCGAGCCGAGCATGTAGCGCGCGTCGATCTTGCCGCTGAGCCGCACCGCCACCGGCGTCATGAACGCGATCGGCAGCGCGCGCATCACGAACAGCATGCCGCTCAGCGTCGGCGTGTAGCCGAGCGAGCCTTGGGTGTACTGCGGTAACGTGTAACTCGAGCCGTACACGGAAATGCCGAGCGAGAAGGCGAGCACCGATCCCGCCCACACGCTCTGATTGCGCAGGATGCGCAAGTCGACGACGGGGTTGTCGGTTTGGGTCAGCTCCCACCACACGAACGCGGCCAGTGCGATCGCGCTGACGATCGAAATCATCAGGATCGTCGGGTCCTCGAACCAGTCGTTCTGCTCGCCTTCGGTGATCACGTACTGCAGCGTGGAGAGACCGACGGCGAGCAGCGCGAGACCCACGCCGTCGATCGGCGTGCGGTTATCGGCTTTGCTCGGATCCTTCAACATGAACAACAGCACGAGGGCGGAGCCGATGCCGGGCAGGATGTTGATCATGAAACACCAGTTCCACGAGAAGTTATCGACTAGATAGCCGCCCAGCGGCGGGCCGAGCGCGGGGCCCATGATCGCGCCGATCGCGAAGATGCCTTGGCTCGCGGCCAGTTGCGAGGGCGGAAACGTGTCGCGCATGATCGCTTGGCCCGTCGCCAGCAAACCGCCGCCGAACGCGCCCTGCACGGCCCGCGCGAGGATCAGCGTCGTCAGCGATTCCGAGGTGCCGCACACGACCGATGCCAGCGTGAAGCCGATGATCGAGGCCAGAAAATAATTGCGCCGCCCGAAGCGGTTCTGCAGCCACGGCGTCAGCGGAATGATCACGATCGCCGCGATGACGTAGGCAGTGATCACCCACGTGCCCTCGTCCTGGCTGGCGCCGAGGTTGCCTTGGATCGTCGGCAACGCGACGTTGGTGATCGTCGAGTCGAGCGTCTGCATCAGCGCGGCCAGCATCACGCCGGCGACGATCAGGACCCGGCGCAGGCCGTATTCGGTGACGTCGGCTTGCGCGCGGAGCGCGGGTGCCGGTGCGGATTGCGGTGCCGTGGAAGCAGCCGGCGCACCCGATCTGGAAATCGTTTTCATGCTCGCTCGGTAGGTTCGCGCCGCAGCGGCGCGCCGTATCAGACAACGCCCTACCCACGGAGCGGGTTGCATGAATCCGATTCGCCCCCGTCGCACCTCGCCTCTGATGACAGAGGGGTTCCTCGCGCGGCTCGTTCGCCGGACATCGGTCGAGGCGTTGCAAGCCGAGGAACATCGCACCGGGCTGCGGCGCGTGCTCGGCGGCCGGGATCTGATCGCCATTGGCCTGGGTACGATGATCGGCGGCGGAATCTTCACCACCATCGGGCCGGGAGTCGCCAAGGCCGGACCGGCGATCATCATCGCCTTCCTGCTCGCCGGCCTGGCCTCGCTCTTCGCCGCCCTGTGCTACGCCGAGCTCGGCTCGATGGTGCCGATCGCCGGCAGCGCATACACCTATGCCTACGCGACGCTGGGCCAGCTGGTAGCGTGGATCATCGGCTGGGACCTCATCCTCGAGTACGGCGTCAGCGCGGCGCCGGTCGCCTCGGCCTTTTCGTCATCGGTTCAGGGCGCGGCGACCGCAATTTGGCACGTCACGCTGCCGGCCTGGGCGCAGACGGCGCATTGGGAACATACCGGCGCATGGTGGGCCTTCTGGAGCTTCGATCCGGCGAAGACGACGGTCGATGTGATCGGCGCGTTGTTCGTGCTCGCGCTCTCGGCCGTGCTCGTCGTCGGCATCAAGGAAACGGCGGCCAGCAACAACACGTTCGTCGTCGTGAAGGTCGCGGCGCTGGTGGTCTTCGTGATCGTCGGGCTGTCGCTGTTCCATCCGGCGAATCTGGTGCCGTTCGCACCGCTGGGCTGGGGCACGATCGCCTTCGGCGCCGGCGGCAACGGCATCGTGCCGGCCGCGGCGCTAGTCTTCTTCACCTACATCGGCTTCGACGCGGCGACGACCACGGCCGAGGAAACGCGCAATCCCAAACGCGACGTGCCGGTCGGCGTGCTCGGCTCGCTCACGATCGGCACGGTGATCTATTGCACCGTCGCCCTGGTGCTGGTCGGGGTCGTGCCGTGGCAGAAAGTCGATCAGAACGCCGCGCTGCTCGCCGCGCTCGCACCGCTGCACAGCCCGCTCCTCGATGCGATCATCACGATCGGCGTGATCGCCGGTACGACCTCGGTCGCGCTGACGTCGCTGCTCGGCCAGAGCCGCATCTTCTACGTGATGGCACGCGACCGGATGCTGCCGCCGGCCGTCGCCGCCGTGCACCCGCGCTTCAAAACGCCGGCCCGCATGACGATCATCACCGGCGTGCTGGTGGCGCTCTTGGCGTTCATCGTGCCGCTGGACGCGCTGCTGGAGCTCGTGAACATCGGCACGTTCAGCGCGTTCATCATCGTCTGCGCGGGCGTCATCTGGTTGCGCTACAAGCGGCCGGATTTGCCGCGCCCCTTCCGCTCGCCGCTGGTACCGCTCTTTCCGCTGTGCGGGATCGGGCTCTCGGTGTTCCTCTCGACGGTGGGCCTCGGGCCGTACACGTGGCTGCGTTTCATCGTGTGGCTGCTGGTCGGTCTCGCGATCTACTTCGCCTACGGTTTTCGCCAGCCGGTCCCCGGCGCGTAGGCACCGCTCGATGATCGCCACGCTGGATGTCGCGGCCGCGCCCGCTTACGTTTCCGCGCGCATCCCCGCGGCCACGGTCGTCGTGATCGATGTGCTGCGTGCCACCTCGTCGATCGTCACGGCGCTCGAGAACGGCGCATCCGGCGTCGTGCCCGTGCGCGAGGCCGACGAAGCGATCGTCGTGATGCGCCGGCTCGGACGCGACCGCGCGCTGCTGGCCGGCGAGCGCGAGTCGCGCCTGATCGCGGGCTTCGATCTGGACAATTCACCGGCGTCGTTCACGCGCGAACGCGTCGAGGGGAAAACGCTCGTCCTCACCACCACCAACGGTACGCGCGCGCTGATCGAAGCCGCACACGGCAGCGGAACGGTCTACTGCGCGGCGTTGCTGAACCGCGCCGCGATCGTCGATCGCCTCGCGGCCGCGGAAGGCGACGCGCGTCTCCTGTGCGCGGGCAATGCCGGTGCGCTCAGCTTCGAGGACCTCTTGTGCGCGGGCGCGATCGTCGACGCGCTCGTGCGCCATAATAAGCAGTTGGAGATCAGCGATGCCGCGCGCGCGGCCGCGACCGTCTTCACCGCGAACGCTCGCCGCCTCACGACGGCGCTCGCCAGCGGAACGCACGCCCGCGCGCTGGTCGAGAAAGGTTTCGCAGCCGACGTGGCGTCATGCGCGAAGATCGACGTGAGCGCGTGCGTGCCGCTCTACGCCGATGGGCTGATCACCGGTAGCTGAAGGCTACTGTCCGTCGTCTGGGACGCCGGCGACGACCGCGCCCGGCGTGTGGACGTCGATCCGCCCGCGGACCGCGTCGTATTTGACGGCCGACGCGAGCGCCAAGGCCACATCGGAGCCGCGCACCATCGCCCGGCCGTGCACGGTGAAGGGCGCGTTCTTGAGCAGCAGCGGATGGCCGTTGAGCCTCGCGCGGCGGTCGCCGATCTTCATCGTGAGCACGGCGGTTCCGCGGCGCACGGTCAGCTCGTCGGTGCGCGCATCGAAGCTCGTGGCCGCCCCGGCCGCTTCGCTCACCGCACGCAGCGGCAGATAGGCCACGCTGCCGGTGGTGATCGGCGAGACGTCGGAGACGACCCGCTGACCGTCGACGTCGAGGATCGCCGGCTGCGAGAGGGCAAGCGCCAGCGAGGCGGTCAACGCGATACCCGCGGTGCCGACCATCAGACGCCAACTCGGGAACCCGGCCCCGAGGCCGCTACGCTGGTGCAGTTTCACGATTCGTCTCGTGCAGGTAGTCCGGATACTGTTCCGCGATGACCTTCTCGATTTCGAGGCGCAACGCCCCAAGCAGTTGGCCTTCTGGATAAGTGCCCACCAACTCGCCCTTGCGGTAGATTGCTCCCTTCCCCTTACCGCCCGCGATGCCGACATCGGCCATCTTCGACTCCCCCGGCCCGTTCACGACGCAGCCCATGACGGCGACCTTGACCGGAGCGGTGTACTCCTTAGCGATCGCCTCAACAGAACGCGCCAGCTCCACGACTTGGATTTCGGCCCGGCCGCACGACGGGCAGGCCGTGATGTCGAAGCCCTTCTCGCGCAGGCCCAGGGCCTTGAGGATCCCCCAGCAGACCGGGATCTCTTCGATCGGGTCGGCCGCCAGCGAAACGCGCAGCGTATCGCCGATGCCCTCCCAGAGCAGCACGCCGAGGCCGATCGCCGATTTGATGGTCCCCTCGCGCGGCAGGCCGGCCTCCGTCACGCCCAAGTGCAGGGCGTAGGGGGTCTTGCGCTCGCGCAGGCGCTGGTCCATGAGGCGGTAGGCGTAGATGGTCATCGGAGCGTCGTGGGCCTTGAGCGAGATCACGATATCCGTATGCCCGAGATCTTCGAGGATATCCACGTGGCGCAGCGCCGATTCGACCATTGCTTCGGGGGTGTGCCCGAGCCGTTCCTCGAGGTCGCGGGCGAGCGAGCCCATGTTGACGCCGATCCGGATCGGGGTCTGGCGCTCGATTGCCAGCCGCACGACCTCGCGCGTTTTCACGGGGTCGGTGATGTTGCCGGGGTTGAGCCGCAGCTTGGCGACACCGGCCTCCAAGGCAGCCAGCGCCATCTTGTGGTCGAAGTGGATGTCGGCGACGATCGGCACCGGCGAGCGCTTCACGATGTGCGGCAGTCCGGCCGCATCGCGCGGGTCCTGGCAGGTGACGCGAACGATCTCGCAGCCTTCCATCGCCAGGCCGTAGACTTGCTCGAGCGTCTTCTCGTAGTCGGCGGTGTCGGTGGTCGTCATCGACTGCACGGCGACCGGATGGTCGCCGCCGATCCAGACGCCCTTGCTCTCGGATTCACCGGATTTGTTCTTGAGGTAAACCGGCTTGGATTGCCGCCGCAGACGAATCATGAAGCTCTACTTCTCCCTAAATCGCGGCCTGGCCCGCGTCGGCGATCAGTCGCCGGTGCCGGCTCGGTGACGCGGCCCCACGCACAGCGCGAGCAGGTAATGGGCCATCGCCGAAAAGCCGGTATGCACCATCTCGTCGTTGCCCGAGAACAAGAACACACTGCTGAAATGCCGGGATGCGACTTCTTCCAAACGCTCAGCTGAAAAGAGGTTCACGTGACCCCGCCGGGAGACGGCGCTGGCATACTGCTGCGAGGTGATGTTGGGCGTGCCGATCACGAGCACGCCGTTCGGCTCGAGCGACGCGACGATGCTCGCCATGAACGCATCCTCGTGAATCGGATAGATATGCTCGATGACGTCGAGCGTGACGGCGGCGTCGAACGTGCCCAGGTGGTCGGTGAGCACGTCGGCGACCTTGAACTGCAATTTAGGCGAGGCCACCGTTGCGTTGGCGACCGCGACGGCGTCGGCGTCGAGATCGATGCCGAGCACCGAGGCAGCGTGCTCGGCGAGCAGCATCGTGCCGAACCCCTCGCTGCAGCCGATTTCCAAGATCCGCTTTTGCGAGCCGATCATCTTGGCCGCAAACTTGTAGTAGCTGAGCAGATGCAGCAGACGCCGTGGTGTGCGTCGCGCGATGTAGGTGAAGTAGGGACCGAGCGTGAGCGTTTCTTCGCCGAGCTGCGATTTCACGCCGCTCCAGCGGTCGGACTCACGCTCGATACGCAGCGGACTCACCGTCATGGACGGCTTTAGCGACGTGGCCGGGGTGAGCGTCGCGGAGCGGCGCACGAACGTGACGTGCTGCTGCGCACGCCCGAAGAACGAGCGGAATGCGGTCGGCTCGCCGAAGCGTTCGAACGCATGCCGTTCGAACATCGAGGCGGCTTCGGCCAGCGCATCCGCCGTGGGTTGGGAAATGGGCGCGACGAGATGCTGCAGCGAGCGCAGCGGCGCGAGGATTCGCTGCGAGCGTTCCCGCGCGGGCTGGTCGGCCTGGCCCAGCACGACGTCGACGACCTCATCGCACAGCGCTATGATCGCCTCGCCGGCGTGCTCGTCCAGCGGACCGATCGGGCCGGTACGCCAGTCCAAGAAGTTCACGATGCTGCGGCGGTACGCATCGGCCGCTCGGGCGTTGAAATCACGCGCCGAGCCGTAGAGCTCCTTGTACCAGCGCCAGTCGGTGACGAACGAGGGTGAGGCCCCGTAGAATTCGTACTCGGCACCGAGCGCATCGATCGCCTCCGGAATCGAGAACGTTCCGTGCACCATCGACTGCAAGATGTTATCCCAAATCCAGTCGTCCAGCGGCCGGCTCATCGCGGTGAGCGTCGCCAAATGGGGCGCCAGCAACGGCCGTAAGATCTCGAGGCGCTCGGCCGGCGCTAAGCTCACCGGGGCGATGCACTCGCACGCGAGCTTGCGCAACGCTTCCGCGAGGTATGACACGGAATCGACCGTGGTCACCGTCACGAGCCCGCCCGGCCGCACGAACGAGGCGACGCGGCGCGCCAACGCGCCCGGATCGCGCTGAAAGGGAATCGTGCCCTCACAGATCACGAAGTCGACCGGTTCTCCGTCGTACTCCTCGATCAGCGCTTCGACGAAGCGCACGTTACATTCCGGCACGTACTCCGCGAACAGCCGTTGCGCTTCGGCCAGCCCATAGGGATTACCGTCGACGAGCGTGTACGAGCGCGGGCCGAGCGAGGCCGTGTGGAGCGCGTTGTGGCCCGAACCCGGGCCGAACTCGAGCACGTCGCGGTCCCGCAGCAACTGCGCGGGGATGCCCATGCTCCGGTAGAGGCTTCCGCGCCGTTCGAAATGCCGGTGCAAATCGCCGATGTCTTGGCTGACCGGCGAGATGGCATTGTCGCGGTAGAAGTCGACGAAGGGGCGGTTCACTTCAGTAATGCCTCGATGAACTTGTAGGTCGCGATGCGATCGACGGAGCTGCTGTTACCCATCGTCTGGACTTTTTGTGCTCCGACCACGTTGGCGACGAACGCCACCGCTTCGGCCGGAACGCCGGCCGCAACGCAAACCGCGCTCAGCGCCAGCACCGCATCACCTGAACCCACACGGTCGACGACGCTCGTCGCGAACGATGGGCTCGCGAACATGCGCCCATCGGCAAAGTATTCGACGCCGCGTTGTCCGCGCGTGACCAGGACGCGCTCGCAATTCAGCTTCTTGGTCAGCTCGCGCACCAACGGTTCGAGCGCGGCGATCCGATTCCGCGCGTCGAGCCGTAATTCGCCTTCGTTGATGCATATATAATCGGCGCGCAGGTAACTCGAGATCGCGTGGTAGCGGATGTTGGCCGCGTTGATCTGCGTGTTCACGGCCAAGAACGCCGGACTCCGCTCGAGCTGGCGCTTGATCTCCGGCGTTATCAGGCCGTGCCCGAAATCCGATACCACCACGGCGTCCGCCGACGACAGGCGTGCTCCGAGCAGCGAACAAAACTCCGCCTCGTCGCGTTCGAGTAGCGGCGCGTCGTTGATGAAGTAGACCTCGAACAGTTTGGAGAGCAGCGTTTTTTCGACGTACCGCCGCTTGACGATCGTGGGCGACTCGGTCTTGTACACGAAGTTCAGGCGCACGTTCGGCCGCAGGTTGCTGCGGATGAAGCGTTCGTGACCGTCGTAGCTGCCGACGGCCGTTACCAGTTCGACTTCGGCACAAAAACCGGCCAGGTGGTTGGCCACGGCGAGCGAGCCGCCCGGCGAACATCTCGGCGCTGTCGTAACGCATCGCCAGGACCGGTTCCTTGGCCGACTTTCCGAGCTGATCGCAATAGACGTATTCGTCGAGGATCGCCTCGCCGACGACGACCACGCGCATGCCGGCGAGGCGGTCGAGGAAGCCCCGGACGTCGTTGGCGCTGAACCGCGAGCGAAAGTCATCGAGGTAGGCCTGAACTTCCGTGCTGTAGGCGGGCAGAAAACGGTTGATTAAGGTCGACGAGCTGAACGTGATGTCTTCCGTAATCCGGATCTCACCGCCGCACGCCGCGATCGCTTGCTGCTCGCGCGTGATCCCGCCGGTAATGTCCGAGCCGGTATCGCGGTAATCGGGTCCCTTGACATAGACGTGCGGCCGGATCAGCTCGATCATCTCGACGGCGCTCGGAAAGCGCGAGATCGTCACCAGATCGACCACGTCGAGGGCCGCCATCGCTTCGGCCCGCAAACCTTCCGGGAAGGCCGGCCGGTGCGGTCCTTTGTTGACGTGCCGGTCCTCGGTCAGCGTCACCACCAGCACGTCGCCGAACGCGCGCGCTTCCTGCAAATGCCGGATGTGCCCGATGTGGAGCAGGTCGAAGACGCCGTGGGCCTGGACGATCCGCTTCCCTTGCTCGCGCAACGCATCGAGCCGCTCCTGCAGGACAGCCGGGTCCACGATCTTCCGCAATGCCGACTTGCTCGCCGAAAGCTCCACATCCATCACGTGCCGCTCGCTGCAGCAAGTCCGGCCAAGGCGCGCTCGGCGGCCGCGGCTAACCCGGCCGGCTGCAATCCCGCCACCTCGAGCACGTGGTCTTGCGAACCAAAATCGTAGGAATAGGCCGGGGCAAATCCGCAGCGCGCGACCGGCGTCGTCACACCGCGGTCGGCGAGGCCTTCGAGCAGTGCCGAACCGAGCCCGCCGGAGCGAAAGCCCTCTTCCACCGTGACGATTACGCGAGCGTCGCGCGCCGCCGCGATGATACCGTCGACGTCGAGCGGCGCAACGGTGTGCGCGTGCACGACACCGGCCGTTATCCCGCGCTCGCGCAGCAGGTCGCGGGCCGCGAGGGCGCGCGTCGTCATCACGCCCGTGCCCACGAAGAGCACCTCGCCCGGTTCCTCGAGCACGATCGCGCGTCCGATCGCAAAGCCCGCCTCGGGCCGCGAAATCACCGGGTCGCCGCCTTTGGCGATACGGATGTAGAGCGGGCCGGGCACGTCGAGTGAGGCCTGCATCGCGCGGCCCATTTCGGGCGCGTCGCACGGCGCGACGACCGTCATTCCGGGCAGCGTGCGCAGTAGAGCGAAATCATCGAGGGCCATGTGGGTCGGGCCGAGCGGAGCGTAGACGGCCCCGCCGCCGCTGGCAATCAGCCGCACCGGGAGATGGTGCATGCACAAATCCACCGCGAGCTGTTCGAAGCAGCGCCGCGTAAGGAAGGTCGCGATGGTATTGATGTAGGGGATGAACCCGTCCATCGCGAGGCCGGCGGCGATGCCGATGATCGCTTGTTCGGAGACGCCCTCCATGAAGAAGCGTTCGGGCATTTCGGCGCGCATCGCCTCGAGCACGCCCGCTCCGAGATCGGAGCCGATGAAGACGACCCGCGGATCGCGCTTGGCCAAGGTGTAGATCGATTCGATCGCGACCTTACGCATGCGTCACCGCCAACGCATCGCGCAGCCGGGCGACGGTTTCGGCGTCGACCGACGCCTTGTGGTGCCACGACGCCTCGCCCTCGGCGAACGGAATGCCGGCGCCCTTCACCGTGTGCGCGATGACGAGGTTCGGTTGATCGCCCGCGAACGGCAAGGCGGCAAAGGTAGCCTGCAGCGCGCCGACGTCGTGGCCGTCGACTTCGCGCACGGCGAAGCCGAACGCCCGCCACTTATCCGCCAGCGGCTCGAGCGGCATCACGTCGGCAACGGGGCCGTAGGACTGCAGCTTATTGTAATCGACGATCGCTGTCAGCCCGGAAAGCTTGTGCTTGGAGGCGGACAGCGCGGCTTCCCAAACGGAGCCTTCGTCGAGTTCGCCGTCGCCCATGATGACGAACGTGCGCGAAGGGCGCCGCTGCATGCGCGCCGCTAGGGCAAAGCCGACGCCGATCGCGAGCCCGTGCCCGAGCGCTCCGGTCGTCGCTTCGACGCCGGGAACGTGGGTGTCGGGGTGACCGCCCAGCAGCGCACCGGGCGTACACTGCCGCAGCAGCTCGTCGGGCCCGAAGAAGCCCTTCTCCGCGAGCACGGCGTAGAGCGTGAGGCAGCCGTGACCTTTGCTCAAGATGCAGCGGTCGCGATCGGGCCAGCGCGGTTCGTCGCCGCGCACGCGCAAGACGTCGTCGTAGAGCACGCGCAGGATCTCGACCAACGAAAGCGAGGCCCCGACGTGACCGCGGCGGCCACCCTCGAGCGCATCGACCAACCGCCGTCGCAACGCCAGCGAGCGCTCGTCAAGCTTCATACGGCCGCCTCCAGGGTGGCATAGCGCTCGGACCGGGGCAAAAAATCGGGCTCCACCTCAAACACTTCGGCCCTTCCGTCGAAAAACTTTCGCGGCGCCGGCTCCTAGGGCGCCGTTCCCGGGCCCCAAACGCACAGGACATGCCTTCCGCGAGCACGTAGCCCGCCGTCGCCGTGTCTTTTTTTCGAGACGATGAAGAGCGCCTGTCAGCGGCGTTTCTCGAACACGGATACGTCATTGCGCCGGCTCAGGACCGCGCCGCACTCGATCGGATCCGCAACTTCGTCGTCGAACGTGCGGCCGCTTTTCTGGGTGAGCCCGCACCGGCCGATCCGGCGGCGTTTCTCGAGCGTATCGGCGAGCGCGTCGCCGATCCCGACCGCCTCAACGAACTGCGCCTGGCGGTCATCGACGCCCTGACGGGCGCGCCGTGGTTTCGCGAGGCCTACTTCGCCTGCGGCCGCGGCATCCTCGAAACACTGGTCGGCAACGAGCTCGCGATGCAGCGCGGCATCGGCTTCTCGATCCAGCTGCCCGACGACACGAGTTCGGTGTTGCCATTGCACAGCGATGCGTGGTCGGAGGATTCGCCGTTCGAAGTCGTGCTCTGGATTGCGCTGGTCGACGTCGCGGCCACGCAAAGCATGTTCATCCTGCGCCGCGAGCACGACCTCGCCTGGCGCGAGCGCATGCACGAGTTCGCCGGCCGCTCCGTCGACGAGCTGTTCACCACGCTCGAGGGCGACGTCGAATACCTGAACATTCCGTACGGCAACGTGCTGTGCTTCACGCACACGCTGATGCACGGCAACCGCGTCAACGCCGAACGCACCGCGCGCTGGTCGATGAACATCCGCTTCAAGGGCCTCTTCACGCCCTACAGCGACAAGCGGCTCGGCGACTTCTTCGATCCGGTCACGCTGCGCCCGGCATCGCGCATCGGCATCGAATACCGCCTCCCGAGCGGCTTCGATGCCTGAGGGCGGCTACCGCGGCTACATCGTGAGCCGGCCGGTGCGCGGTTCGCACTTCCCGCAGCGCGTGCAGAACCTCGTCGTACGCGATTACGCCCAGCGGCGCAAGCTCGCGTTTCGGCTCAGCGTCACCGAGTACGCGATGGCCGGCTGCACGATGATGTTCGAATCGCTGCTCGACGAATTGCCCACGCTCGACGGCATCGTACTCTTCAGCCTATTCGTGCTGCCCGCCCAGCGCGACCGCCGCCGGCGCGCCTACGAGCGCGTCCTTGACGCCGGCAAAACGCTGCACGCGGCGCTCGAAAACCTCGTCCTCGCTCGCGCGTCCGACATCCCGGCCTGGGAAGACATCATCGGCGTCGACGCGGTCCTCGGCGCCACGCCCTTCAGCGGCCGCTACGAAAAAACAGCCACCCCGCTCGGCCCCGAAGCCGCAACCGCGATCGCAGCCTTCGGCCTCTGACCGCCTACACGGGGAGCGGCGTGGCTGCTTTGAGGAGTTTTACGTTGAAGTATTTGGGGTCGGTGAGGCTGTTGGGGAAGCGGCCGGCGCGGTACCAGGCGCAGATGTCGCGCACGGCGTCTTCGATCGTGTGGCGCGGGCGGAAGCCGAGTTCGGCCGCGATCTTGTCGGAGTTGACGCGGTAGGAGCGGTTGTCGTCGGTCGACGTGGTGACGATCTCGATCGGACCGAGCTCCGGCAGTTCTTGGCGCACCACGTCGTGCGCGATCTGGGCGATGTCGGCGATCGTGCGGTTTTGGAAGCCGGCGTTGTAGGTTTTGCCGGCGATGCGCGCGGCCGGCTCGAGCAGCAGCTGCTCGTAGAGATCGGTGACGTCTTCGATGTGCATGTTCGGCCGGTGCTGCGTGCCGCCGAACACGGTGATCTTCTGGTTCACGATCGCGAGGTTGGTCATGATGTTGACCGAGAGATCGAAGCGCATGCGCGGTGAGGCGCCGCAGACCGTCGCCGGGCGCAGCACCATCGCGGTGAAGTCGGCGCTTTGCCTTCGGCCAGCACGAACGGCTCGCACAGCGCCTTGTACTTCGAATAGTCGGTCAGCGCCAGGAGCGGGTGGTCTTCGCGCACGTCGGGCACTTCGCTCACGCCGTACACCGAGCTCGAGGATGCGTAGATGAAGCGCTTCACGCCGGCGCGTTTCGATTCGGCGAGAAACATCGGGAAGCAGTCGTAGTTGATCGACTTCGACAGCTCGGGATCGAGCTCGAAGCTCGGATCGTTCGACACGCACGCCAGATGGATGACCGCATCGCAGCCGGCGAGCGCACGCGCTACGGCGTCGCGGTCGCGCACGTCGCCCTCGACTTCGCGCAGACCCGCCGCGCCGCGGATGTTGGCGAACACGTCGCGGCCGAACTGGTAGTTGTCGAGCACGGTGACGCGATGTCCGCGCGCAAGTAATTTCGGGACGAGCACCGCACCGACATAGCCGGCACCGCCCGGAACGCAAACCTGACTCACGACGCGAACTCCTCCGAGATGGGCGAACCAGCTGCTGGTCGCCTGGGCAATCGAGGCCGGTTCCCACACCGGCGCGTCGCGCCAGTCGTCGATCCGCTCGAGCATGCGCGCCACGCCGTCTTCGAGCGAGGTGCGCGCGCGCCAATGCAGCAGACGCTCGATCTTCGCGACGTCGGCAAAGGTGCACGTCCGGCTCACCCGGACGTTTGGGAATGTGCACGACGTCGCCGCCGAGCAGCTCGACGAGCCGGTTCACGGCGTACGTACCGCCCGAGCCGACGTTCATGATCTCGCGCGTCACGTCCGACGCCATGGCGGTCGCGAACGCGTTCGCCACGTCGGCCACGTAGGTGAAGTCGCGCGTCTGGCGGCCGTCGCCGACGACCGTCATCGGCTTGCCGGCCAGTTTCTGCGCCAAGAACACGCCGAACACCGCACCGTAGGTGCCGCTCGTGCGCGAGCGCGGCCCGAACACGTTGAAGAGCCGCAGCGAAACGACGTCGAGCCCGTAAACGGTGCCCCAGTGCATGACCAGCTTCTCGCCGAGCTCTTTGGTGAGCGCGTAGGGATACTGCGGGCGCGTCGGGCGCCGTCTCCGGCGTCGGCACCGCGTCGGGAATGCCGTAGCACGACGATGATGCGGCGTAGACGATCTTGCGCACGCCGGCGGCGCGCGCGGCCTCGCACACCTGAAACGTGCCGTGGACGTTAGCCCGGTAGTAGTCACCCGGGCGTTCGATCGACGGCACGATATCGGCCAGACCCGCGAGGTGAAAGACGCCGTCGGCGCCGGCGAAGGCCGCGGTCAAGCGGTCGAGATCGCCGGCGATATCGCATCGGGCCAAGCGTGAAGTTCGGCGACGTCTGCGCACCGGTCAGGTTCTTCTCACGCCCGGTCGCGAAGTTGTCGACCACGACCACGTCGTGGCCGGCCGCCAACAGGGCATCGGTCAGGTGGCTGCCGATGAAACCGGCGCCTCCCGTAACGGCGTAGCGGGCCACGCCTCAGACGGCCGCGAGCCCGTTGCCGTGCGAAACCGTCGCGGCGATGCGTTCGTGGAGCGCCAGGGCGATCGCGTGGTTGAGGATCAAGTGCCCGTCCTCTTGCTGCCCGATGCGCGCGGCCGGGATCAGCACCGCGATGTCGGCCAGCGTCGCGAGCCGGCCGCCGGTGTCGCCGCACAGGCCGATGGTCACGACCCCAGCTTCCTTCGCGAAGGCGATCGCGTGGATGACGTTGGGCGAGTTGCCCGACCCGGAGAGGGCCAGCACCACGTCGCGCGGATCGAGGTGCGCGCGCAGGGGCTCGATGAAAATGTCTTCGTAGGACTGATCGTTGGCGAAGGCGGTCATCACCGGCACGTTGTCGGTGAACGCCATCGCGCGGAAGCGCGGCCGGCCCTCGACGATCGTGCACTTGGTCAGATCGTTCATCATGTGCGAGGCGGTCGAGGCGCTGCCGCCGTTCCCGATCAGATAGGTCGTTCCGCCCCGCTGCCAGCACGCGAAGAGCGCATCTACCACGGCGCGCACAGCGTCGCGATCGATCTGTTGTACCGCCCTCTCGATCTCACCGAGGTAGCGTTCGACCATGTCCATATAGGGGTTATTCGGCAAAGCCGGGGCCGGTCCTGAGCCTAGCCCGCGTCAACGATCTCGTCCCCGGCTCGCGCTAGAACGCCGCCTGCCCCGCCAGGATCCGCGCGATGTCGTGGTAGGCCACGGCCAGCATCACGACGATGAGCGCCGCAAAACCGCCGACGTGGACCAGCGCTTCCTTTTCGGGATCGACCGGCTTGCCGCGCAGCATTTCGACCAGGATGAAGATGCCGCGGCCGCCGTCGAGCGCCGGGATCGGCAGCAAGTTGAAGATGCCGAGCGAAATCGAGAGCGTCGCGGCAAGCGACAGGTAGGCTCCCCAGCCGAAGTCCGCGACTTGCGCCGAGACCTGAGCGATGCCGATCGGTCCCTGCAGCTGGCTCGCCGTGCCGGCGAAATTGGTGACCAGCTGACCCAAGACGTTCAGCGTGCCGACGAAGACGGTCGAGAACTCCCACCAGGCGGACTGCGCGGCTTCGGAGATGCTGGCCGGGCGCATGGCCGGCATGGGGCTGAAGCCCAGGCGGCCCTGCGGCTTGCCGTGGCCATCGGCGACGGTCCGGGTGAGGATGTTCACGTCGGTCGAGCGGCCGTCGCGCAGGTAGGTGACGCGCAGCGTCTTCCCCGGATTGGCGTAGATCGTGTGCACCAGCTGGTCGCCGTCGTGCATCGGCATGCCGTTGATGGCGGTGATGACGTCGCCCGGATGCAGCCCGGCATGCTGGGCCGGGTACCCCGGCAGCAACTGATAGACTTTGGTCGTCGGCGCCCGATCGGCCACGCCGAAGACGGCCGCGCTCACGAAGAGCAGTACGAGGGCCACGATGAAGTTCGCGACGGGGCCGGCGACCACGATCGCCAGGCGCTGCCAAGGCGTTTTCGCCTGGAAGTTGTCCTCGTCGTGCTTGCCGTCGTTGCGAAAACTGCGCTGCTGCTCGGCCTCGGTCGTCTTGCCGTCCTCGCCCTTCATCGCGCAGTAGCCGCCGATCGGAAAGAGGTTGAGCCGGTAGTTGGTGCCGCTGCGCTTGGAGGTCCACTTCAGCAGCGTCGGGCCCATGCCCAAGGCGAAGTCATCGACCCGCACGCCGTTGCGGCGCGCCAGCAAAAAATGGCCGTACTCGTGCAAGACGACGAGCACCGAGAGCATGACCAGGAACAGCAGCAGTTTTTCGGGCGACATTCTTTCCTCTGGGACCGGCTATCGGCGGCATTCGATGCAGCCGGCAGACGTCCGTCTAGTGTGTGATACCGCGGACCAGCAGCTGCGCGCCGAGCAGTATGATCCAGATCAGCAACCCCACGCGCAGCGGCCGCGCCGGAATGAGCGCGCCGATATTCGGGGCGACGATCGCACCGACGATGCCGCCGGCGAGCAGTTTCGGCAAGATGGCACCGTCGTAGTGCCCCGATGTGAGCAGGATGCCGCTGCCGACGATCGAGATGCCCAGGCCGAAGCTCACATCGGTGCCCACGACCACGATGGCAGGCAGCTTGGTGAACGCCAGCAGCGCGAGCGAGGCCAACGATCCCGAACCAGCCGAGGAGAAGCCGACCTCGGCCCCGATGGGCAAGGAGACCAGGCTGAGCAGCCACGGCCGCGCGACCGAGTGGTTGCCGCCGCTCGGCCGTAAGAGACGGAACAGGCTAAGGCTCGCAAAGACGATGATCGTTACGCCCAAGACGAGCGATATCGTCGCCTGATGCCGCGTCACGTCGAGGTGCTCGAGCAACAGCGCGCCGGCTAACACGCCGGGCAGGCCGCCGAGCAGCATCAGCGCCAACGCCCGCCAGTCGACTTGGCGCCGTAGCGCGTACACGGGCACGATCACGAATTTAGTAACGGCGCCGAACGTGAGGGCCGTTCCAACCGCGGCGGCCGGAGCGACATGGAAGAACGTCATCAGCACGGGCGCCGTGATGATCCCCGCCCCGACACCCGTCAAGCCGATCGCCACCGCGATCAGCAGTCCAACTAAGATTTCCATTTCCCTACCCCATTCTATCGGCCGTTCGCCGCCGCTTCTCAGAATCGCGGCCGAAAAACCGATACTGCTGAGGAAGGCCTTGCACGCGAAACGAGTCGACCCATGAACAGCCCCCCGGCGGCAGCGCGCGCGACAAGCCGCCGAATCCCCCTCACGCGCCCCCAACTGCCGACCTTGAGCGAGCTAGCCCCGTACCTCGGGGAGATCGACGCGAACCGGTGGTATACGAACTTCGGTCCGCTCGTCACTCGGTTTGAGGAGCGGCTCGCCGGACACTTCGGCCTTCCGAAAGCCGAACTGGCGGTCGTCTCGAACGGCACAACCGCACTGAGCGCTGCCCTAATCGCAGTCGGCGCGAAGGCTGGTAGCCGGTGCTTGGTTCCATCCTGGACCTTCGTCGCGTCGGCGGCGGCAATTTGTGCGGCGAATCTGCAGCCGCACTTCGTCGACGTGTCGCATGACACGTGGGAACCCGATCCCGAGGCCCTGCTGAAACGGCGCGATCTCGCCGACGTTGGCGCAGTGATGATCGTTTCGCCGTTCGGTGCACCCGTCGACGTGCGCGCGTGGGAGCGGTTCTGGTCCGAAACGGGCATCCCGGTGATCATCGACGCGGCGGCGGCGTTCGATAGCATCGCGAGCCTCGAGATAGCCAAGCCCGGGCGCTGCCCGGTGATGATCAGCCTCCATGCGACCAAAGCATTCGGCATCGGCGAGGGCGGCCTCGTCCTCTCGACGAGCGAGGCGATCGTGCGCCGTTTTCGCCAGGTCTGCAACTTCGGGATTTGGGGCTCACCCGAAGGCCAGATCTTGGGCTACAACGGAAAGCTCAGCGAATATCACGCCGCGGTTGGGCTCGCCGCACTCGACGCCTGGCCGGCACGGCGAGCAGCGCTCCAATCCCGCACGGAGCGCTACCTGCAAGAGCTCAAACGCTTGCCGCAAGTGCAACCGCTCCCGCAGTACGGCGCCGGCTGGGTGTCGATCTATTGTACCGTCCTCGTGCCGGGCAACATCCATGCGATCGTCGACCGCATGGCCTCGATGGGAGTCGAAACACGCCGCTGGTGGCGGGACGGGGTGCACATGCAGCCGGCCTATCGCAGTTTTCCGGCCGACCAGCTGCCGGTGACCGAAGCGATCACGGCCCATGCCCTCTCACTGCCTTTTTCACACGACATCTCCGACGACGATATCGTGACCGTCATCGACTGCCTCGCCCGGGCGCTCGATGTACCCGGATAGGCCGGTACGCGTCTGTCGCTGACTGTGGCGGTCATACAGCCGCTTTTCATTCCGTATGCAGGCTACTTTCGGCTCTTTGCCGCGGCCGACGTCGTGGTGATTTTCGACTGCGTGCAATTTCCGCGCCGCGGCTGGATCCATCGCAACCGATTGATGTTGGCGACGGGCGAAATCGATTGGTTCACATTGCCGATCGTCAAGACCGCACGCGACACGTTGATTCGCGAACTCAAATTCCCGGCGGATGTGCGCGAGCGCCTGACCGCGGCAGCGCGACGCTTCCCGGTGGTCGAGCGTGCGATGCGCGAGCAGGATCCGCTGGTCGAGCGGGTGCTCGACCCTCAAACCGACGACGTGACCAGCTATCTGATCGAGCTGCTGCAGCTCTGTAACGCAACGCTCGGCCTGGAACGGCCGCTCGTGCGCTCGAGTTCGCTTCCGATCCCGGCGGACATTCACGCTCAGGATCGCGTGATCGCAATCCTGAACGAACTCGGGGCGACGGCCTACGTCAACCCCTCGGGCGGACGTGACCTCTACGATCATGCCACCTTCAACGCTAACGGTATGGAGCTTGGATTTCTCGCACCGTACACGGGTTCGCTCGAGAGTATTCTCGGCCGCATCCTCAACAGTCCGAGCGCTGAGATCGCCGCTGAAATCCGCCGCGAGACGGTCGTCCACAGGTAGCTGCAGGTTGCATATCGAGCCGGGCGGTAAAGGACGCTGCGATGGTTGACCAACAATCGAACGCCGATCGATTTCGGGCGCTCGTTGCTGAAATCTTGCGCGTACCGGCGAACGAAATAGCGGACGACCTGGATATGGAAGCAACGAGCACGTGGGACTCGCTATCGCACATGGAACTGATCGCCGCGATCGAAGACGAATTTCACGTCGAGCTGTCGATGGACGACATCATCGCGATGACCAGCGTCGCAAAGATCAAAGACGTGCTCACGTCGAAGTCCGTTCGCCTCTGATGGATCTGAGCGGACGGGGCGCCATCGTCACCGGGGGAGCCGGCAGCTTGGGACGCGTGATCGTCGCAGCGCTGCGCCGTCATGGCGCGAACGTGGTCGTATTCGACAATGTCGCGGAGCCCGCGCCCTTCGACGATGAAGGTGTCATCTATGCCGCAACGGATGTCGCGAGCGAAAGCGCCGTTGCCGCCGGTCTGCAAACCGCGATCGGCGCAGTCGGAAAGATCGCCGTTTTGGTGAACGCCGCCGGCGCGATTCACAGCGAACCGCTCGTCAACATCCTCGCGTCGGAGCGGCGCCATGCGCTCGAAAGCTGGGACCGCACGCTGCGCGCCAACCTGACGACGACATTTCTCGTCACGGCCCACGTGGCGGAGCATATGGCGACCGCTCGCACGAAAGGTGCCATCATCAATTTTTCATCGGTTGCCGCGGCGGGAAATTCCGGTCAAAGCGCCTACGCGGCGGCGAAAGCGGGCGTCGAAGCGCTGACATCCGTTTGGGCAAAGGAGCTCGGGCCTCTCGGCATCCGCGTCGTCGCGATCGCACCCGGATTCGTCGACACACCCTCGACCCAGGCCGCGTTACCTGAGGCCACCGTCAAAGAGTGGATGCGGCGCACGCCCTTGCGGCGGCTGGCGAGGGCCGAGGAAATCGCCGGCGCCGTGATGTTCGCGATCGAGAACGATTACATATCGGGCCGGACCCTGGCCATCGACGGCGGCCTGACGATATGAGCGCCGGCCGCCCTGCTCTCGTCATCTTCGGCGCCGGAAAAATCGGCGAAGTTATCTATCGCCACCTGCGCCGCGGCGGCGAGTACGATGTCGTGGCCTTTACCTGCGATGCCGCCTTCATTCCCGACGGAAACACGTTTCTCGGGCTGCCGGTCGTCGCGTTCGACGACGTCGTCGCCGCTTACCCGCCCGCGACGCACGCGATGATCGTCGCGATCGGGTACCAGGATCTCAACCGCCTGCGGCGCACGCGCTACACCGAGGCGAAAGCAAAGGGCTATCGCCTGGCCTCGCTCGTCAGCGCAGGAGCTCACTGCGGCGACTGGGTCGAAATGGGCGACAATTGCATCGTCCTCGACGGCGCCGTGATCGATCCCGGGGTTCGGCTCGGCAGCAACGTGGTGATCTGGAGCGGCGCGCTCATCGGGCACCATAGCACGATCGGCGATCACTGTTGGGTCGCGGGACATGCCGTCTTCGGCGGCTCGGCAGTGCTCGGTTCCGGCAGCTTCGTTGCACTCGGGGCGGTCGTGGGCAACGAGGTCGAGATCGGCGAGGAAAGCTTCCTCGGGGCCGGCGTTCTGGTTACGAAATGCTGCAATGCCAAGAGCGTTTTCGTCGCGCCGGCCACGGAAAAATTTCGGCTCGATGTTGACCGCTTCTTGAAGATCTCGAAAATTCGGTAGCCGAGATGACGGTTTCCTCGAGCGTGACGCTGACGGTTAATGGTTCAAACCGGACCATTTTGACCGAGGCGTTGCTCGAGGATATCGACGCGAACGGGGTTGCCTGGTGTGAGCCCGTACGCCGACTCTCGGCCGTGTCCGATCCGGTCGAGACGCTCGGCGTCTATATGAACATCGCCAACATCGCCCGCGCTCAAGAACGGTTCGCCGACGAATTGGGAGCGCTTCGCGCCGCTCGGCGCGCCAACGCCGTGAGTTGGCCCGAGATAACCGGACTCATCGCAGAGCGCCGGGCGAAATGCACTTTCGTGGTTCCCACCGCGGCGGATCCCTACACGATCGCCGCCTACGAAGATAATCCCGCGTTATTCGATGAGCTTCTCGGCGGCGAAAGCCTTCCTTGTGAAAACCTCTATTACAACGCCGCTCCCTACCGATGTCTGACCGCGGGAGGAGCGCCGCTCATTTCGTTCGATGACAAAACCGATAATCTATCGTTTCACGTCTGTCACGGTAACCAGCGGCTCGCGACCGTGCCGCTCGCCGTCCAATCCGACGGCATCGCACGTTGGGTGCCATTGGTCACGAACTACGCTGGGATTCCGGCGCGGATCCACCTTCGCGATGATTGCTACAATCCGGGCAAGATATTGAATCTCATCCTGGATTACCTCGCCTTTCTCATGCGCTCGTACGGCTTGAAAGAGGTGCTCATCCAAGAGCCTCTGCCCGATCGGATGTTGTTGTACCGGTTGCTTGGCCGGGAAGGCCTCTTCAGCGCCGAGCTCTGGGACCGTCCTGTCGTCGACTTAGGACAGACCGAGGACCAGATCTATTCCAACGTCCGAGCGAGCTATAAATCGCAGATCAACTGGTGCCGCAAACATTTGGCGATGCAGTACTACGCGGGCGCGACGCTCGATGAGGCCAAAGTGACGGAGGTTCACCAGATCGTTCAGCGATGCCATCAGAAAGTCATCGAAAACCGGGGTGACAACATGACGCCGAATTCTTTCCTGCTAGCAATCGAGATGTGCCGTCGCGACAAAGGCGAGGTAGCGATCGCCCGAACGAGCGACGGCGAAGCCTGCGCGATCGCTGTAACCACTGACGACGGCGACGTTGCGTACTACGCTTTGGGCGGCCAAATGCAGCTCGGTAACCGCAACCCCGGGAATTTCATACTCTACGACTCGATCGTTCGCGCTAAGCGCCGTGGAATGCAGCGTTTTCAGCCGAACGCACTCGCGCCGGCACCGGCTGTACGTGAGGCCGACAAGATTCTCGTACGGCCGAAATGGCAGGTGTCGAACTTCTTTTATAAACGAGGTTTTTCGGAGGATCTCGATATCGTGCACGTCTATCGCATCCTGCCAAAGACCCTGTCCGCGTTCGGGCCGCGCTGACCGTGTTAACGCCTGCCTGCCGACGCCCAAAAATCCCGATTCCGCTAACAATTAGGCGAGCGGCAGCCGATACCACTGACAAATGGAGAAAGTATTCGGACTAGGGTTTTCAAAAAGCGGCACGACGTCATTGGAAACTTCTCTCGAAACCCTTGGATATAAGGTCTGCCGGGGCCACTGGCAGAACTCGTACACCTTCTATCTCCAAGCCCTTTGGATTCATCGGGACTACAACGAAATCTTCCGGCTGGTGAACTACTGGGATGCGTTCGCCGATACACCGTGGGGAGGCACGACGCTCTACGAAGAACTCTACGAGCGGCTGCCTGATTCGAAGTTCATCCTCACCGTACGGGACGACGAAGAGTGGTATAACTCGCTGGAAAAGCTGCTCACGATGTTCGACTTGAACCTCGAGACGGCGTTTGATTCTTACCATTCCAACGGCATGTACGGCTCTCATTACTTCTTCAGTCATGTCTTCGGCATCGACACGTTGGCCGGCAACAAACAAAAGATCATCGATCACTATCACAATTATAATCTCGCCGTGATCGATTTCTTCGCCAAGCGGAACGTCGAGTTGCTCGTCATGGATTTTGCCAAGGGCGACGGCTGGGAGAAGCTCTGTCCATTCCTCGGAAAGCCCATTCCGCCGATTCCTTTTCCCCATCAGAACCAGTCGGTGCAGAACCCCTATCTATCGAACAAAAAGGCCGCGCACAAGCGGTCGCTGATCGTCAACCTTCACAGCGGGCATCCCAACGACTTTGAGTCCGCGCGCTATATGCGGCGAAACCTCGCCAATTTCGGGTACGAACTCGTCGAAGTAGCCCTATCCGATCAGCAAGCCGCCCAGACCACGCTCAACGACATTCTGCGCACGCGCAACGATGAAATGTTCTGTTTCCTCAGCGACAATTACTACGCGCTCCAGGTAAGTAACGGGCAAGGCGCGCTGCTGCACGAAATGACGGGTATTCCGCTCGTCATCATGCAGCACGACCACCCGTTGCACTTCATACCGCAGCAAACGCCGAAGCTTGCCGGAACGATCACCTTCGTGCAAGGCGAAGATTCACGCGGCTTCATCGCGGATCATTACCCGGCGAAAACTATCACCATTGCAAACACCGGTTCGCTTCCTCCAATCGAGCCCGAAATCCCCGACTTCGCCCAATTTGAAGGTCGCGAGAATGCCATCCTCGCACCGATGAACTTAAACTTTGGCGCGGTAACGCTCGACGTGGCGTGGGCCCAGATCAAAAGTCTGCCGGGCGAACGACGCACGCTAGCGACTGCACTTGCCGAGGCGGCGCTCACGGATTGTTCGACGCCGCTACACGTCATCGCCGCCGGTCTGCCGCACGGACTTTTGGGCGAAGAGGCCAGGGCCGCTGTCAGCGACCAGCTACTCGTGCTCACGTTCGTCAAGTTGTGGCGCCGCCACCAAATGGTTCGGACGCTGATCGAACTGCCGATCCTCTGGAGCTCCGAGACCGTACCGGCCGACCTGCAGTTCAAGTACCCCGAAAAGTTCACGCTGTTGTCGATGGCGGAGACGGTCGCGCGCTATCGTGAATACCGTTTCACGCTCAACTCCCACCCGCTGCTGAGCGATTTGCTGCATGACCGGGTACTCATGGCGACGGCGCTCAATTCGGTCTGCATTACCGATGTCAACACCGCCGTCCAGCGTTACTTCAAGAACGGAGTGGATGCGATTTTCTTCGATTACTCCCAGCTCAGCGAGATGCCGAAGAAAATCGCGGGCTACCTCGAGGACCCGCGCCGGGCGTTCGAGTTGACCGTGCAAGCCGCCGCAGTCCGGGACGCCACCGAGAGCTTCGGCTACCGGAAAGGTTACGCAAACCTGCTCGAAGCGATCGCCGCGCATTGGGCGCCCGAAACTCGCGTAGAGCCGGTCCTCACTCCAGCCTAGGGCGGCGGCACGGCCGCGTAGAGCACCGTCTCTTCGTCATAAATCGTATGATGATCGAGGTACATCCGGTACCCGAGGCCGAGATCGTGTACGAAGTCGCAGAGTTCGAAATAATCGTTCGGCTTGTGGTAGAGAGAGATCGCGAGCTTCGGCCGGAACTTGTAGATCGCGGCGAGGCTGCCGCGCAGGGCCGCCAGTTCGCACCCTTCAACGTCTAATTTTATGTAGTCGATACGTGGTATGCGGCGCTCGAGCAGCAAATCATCCAGGCGCACGAGCGGAACCGCACCGTCCGCGGCGGTGGTGATGTTCAAGCCCGGATTGTACGCGCTGCCCGCAATCGGTGGGGCATCGATCGTGTGGTCGGATACGCCGGCTCCAAAAATTGTGATGTTTTCGAACCCCGGCCGGGCAAAGTTGTACCGGCAGATGTCAACGTGGGCTTGAAGCGGATCAAAGGCGAAGACGCGTCCGTTTGGTCCCACCGCCTTCGAAAAAATTACGGCGGTATCGCCTGTGAACGACCCGGCATCGATCACCACGTCGCCCGGCTCCGGCGCGATCCGAACGCCTCCGCGCTCGAAAAAATACTGCTGGTTGATCAGGGTGGCGACCAGCCCACCTTTGACGGAATCCACGACGTAACGCGTGCCGTTCCACTCGACGTCGTAGTGGATCAGGTTTCCGAACATGCCGGCCGCGGAAAATTCCGAGGGCGAACCCGTCGGAAAACGGGCCATCGCGTCGTTGAGCGACAGCCGGCCCGAAGCGATTCGGACATGGAGATGCCCCGCCATACGATAGCGAACCAAGCTGATGAGTAGATCTCGCGACGCCTGATCGGCCAAGCGCTCCCAGGTACGAAAAACGTCCGCGTAGTGCTCGTCGAACCATTCGAGATAATTGACGTGCTTGTGGACGTCGAAGAGGTGCGAGCGATCGACGCCGTCATGCCCATAGCGGTACGCATCGTAGTTGTTCGCTTCCATCCGATGCATATCGTTGAAGAACTGGGCCTGGACTTGGCGCCTGAAATCGTTCGCCCGCGGGTCGCTCGTTGTCGTCAAAAGGGGTACCTTTCCGTCTATGTTGTCGTCAGGAGTGTCCCAAAACGTTAGGCGGGCGCCTTAGGGTCCGAGGGGGTCGCTAGGGCACGCCGATCTACCTTCCCGTTCGCGTTCTTGGGGAGGAACGCGCGATACTCAAACCGCTGCGGAATCATGTAGGGCGGCAGCAACGCCGACAGACGCTCCCGCATCTGCTCGTCCGAGTACGTCACGGCCGATGCGACGTAGGCTACGAGCATCTTCATTTCGCGCCGTCCCGCGACGTGGACCACGGCTGCTTGCGAAACGCCGTCGAGTTGCTGCAGCGCAGCTTCGATCTCTTCGAGCTCGATCCGATAGCCCATGTGCTTGATCTGGTTGTCTTTGCGGCCGACAAAATCCAGCCGGCGGCCGTCTTGACCGAGCCGCACGAGATCGCCGGTTCGGTACATGCGCTCGTGCCAATCGGCATTGGTTGGATTGCCGGTAAACGACGCCGCGGTGCGCTCGGAATCGCCGATATAGCCAAGTCCCACCTGCGGCCCCATCAGCGCGAGTTCGCCGACACCACCAGGCTCGACCGGACGGTCGTTTTCATCGAGCACGAGCATTGAGAAATTGTCCGCCACCGCTCCGAGCGTCACGAAACCGCCGGCCTCAGCCAGATCGCCCTCAGTAACGTCCCAAGCCGAGCAAATGCACGTGCACTCCGTGGGTCCATAGACGTTCACTAGACTGCATCGCGATCCGAACATCGCGAAAAGCTTCTGCAATTCGGGCTTCGGATAACCCTCGCCGCCGAAGACGAACGCCCTCAGCGACGGCAAGCGATGAACGTCGAGCGCTTTGACCGTCGTCAAGTAGATCAGCAGCGAAGGCACGGAAAACCAAACCGTGCACCCGGCCTCCTCGATTTGCGCCAGCATCGCGCCGGCGTCGGTGACCGTCTCACGCGTGACGGGAGAGATCGACGCACCGTTCAGTATCGCGCCGTAGAAATCGAAGACCGAGTTATCGAAGTACATCGGGTTGACGTTGGTCAGCACATCGTCGTGCGTTACGCTGAAGCGGCTGCGTACCCAAGCGGAAAAATTTAGCACGTTAGCATGCGTCATCACCGCTCCCTTGGGCACACCGGTCGAACCCGAGGTAAACATCACGTATGCCGGATCGGCTCCGGTGATGCGTTCTATGCCGGGCGGATCCTCAGTCGGCGCTCGCTCGACTAACGCGACGGCATCTGCGTCATCGAAGTCCAAAATTGGAATCGCCTCATCGTAAGCGGCCTTTTTCACCTCCTCGGGCGGACTTGAGCCGGCAACGATCTTGGGGTGCGCCGCGCGAAAGATATGGAGCAATCGCGCAGCCGGATTTTGATCATCGACGTTCACGTATGCGGCCCCGAGTTTCAGGCAAGCCAACATCGTCGCGTAACACTCGATCGTCTTCGTATGCACGATCGCGACCACGTCACGATGCCCGATTCCGCGCGCGGCCAGCACGTGCGCGATGCGGTTTGCGAGCGCATCGAGCGCACCGTGCGTTAGCACCGTGCCACCGAGACGGACCAACGCCGGGCGTTCGCGACAATCGGCAACTATCGACCGATATGCGAGGGCGACGTTGAAGTCGTACGAGATATCACGCATATGATGCTTTTCCCGGCGCCGACTATATTCCATGCTGAACTTTTACTGCACGCGTTTTGCGGTACAAGGGACTCAATCACGGGGCCGCAAATGGGCCAGAAACCATTCGCTCGATGAACCGGACAACCGTACCATGCGCAGATCGGTAGCCAACCTTTATCGCGGACCCCAATCGGGCGAAGCACTGGTTCTCGATGTGTCGGAAGCCGACGGCGATCGGATCGTGACGGGAACCTTCACCTCGCCGCATGGCACGCGCTTCGAGATCCGCAACGGTATCCCCGATTTTACCTTCCCGCTCCAACTGGCGCAGCCCGATCAAAGGGCGCGCGACTTCTACGATGCACGCGTCGACGATTACGACCGTTACCTTCCGCTGACGTTCGAGACGTTCGGCGAAAGCGAAGATGCCGTTCGCGAAGATATGGTGGCGCGGCTCGAACTCCGGCCCGATGCGCGGGTGTTGGAAATCGGCTGCGGCAGCGGGCGCGACACCGTGCACATCGCATCGAAGATCCCAGCCGGGCAACTGTTCGCGCAAGATATCTCGCCGCTGATGCTGGCGCGCTGCCGCGAGCGCACGCGCGACCTTGCGCAGGTCGAGCTGTCCGTGGCCAACGCGTCCTACCTGCCGTTCGCCGACGACAGCTTCGATGCGGTGTTTCAATTCGGCGGGGTCGGCGAATTCAGCGACGTCGGACGCTTCTTCAGCGAGGTCGCTCGCGTGGCGCGACCCGGCGCCCGGGTGGTCATCGGCGATGAAAGCATGCCGCCCTGGTTGCGCAAGACGGATTTCGCGAAGATCCTTACCTTTACGAACCCCGTATACGATGCGCCCTTGCCGCTCGAACATTTGCCTATTCAAGCCCGCAATGTGAACCTGCGCTGGATCATCGGGGGCACGTTCTATCTCATCGATTTTACGGTCGGCGAGGGCGAACCGCCGGCCGATTTCGAGTTCGCGATTCCCGGCCCGCGCGGCGGCACACGACTGACGCGCTACTTCGGTCAGCTCGAAGGGGTCACGCCGGAAACGAAGTCGCTCGCGTACCGCGCGCGCGAGCGCCGCGCCGTGAGCATGCACGATTGGCTGGAGGGCGTCGTGCGCGCCGCAGCCATCGCCGAACTCGGGGAAGAGCGATCCGAGCCGTAGCAGCCGCCTGCTGATGCGCTGGGAAAAGCGTGGCCTGATCTTTTCAGCGACCGGCCAGTGCGGGTGGATGAATTCGCACGCGCAAGTACCGACGGTATTAGTCATGGAAGACCGGCTGCGCGTCTTCTTTGCGGCCCGGCCGCACGCCGGTCTGAGCCTGCCGACCTACGTCGATCTGGATCGCGCGGATCCGCAACGCGTGATCGACGTTCCGGGTACGGTTGTTCTGGATGTCGGGCGCCCGGGAACGTTCGACGCCGACGGCGTCATGCCGAGTGCGGTGCTGCGGCTAGGTTCAGCCATCTACCTGTACTACAGCGGCTGGTGCAAACTGGGCGGTCAAGCGCCCTACAACAACGCGACCGGCCTCGCCGTCAGCAGCGACGGCGGCGCCACCTTCGTTCGCGCATACGAAGGCCCGATACTCGACCGGACAGCCCACGAACCGTGGTCGGCAACGTCTCCGGCCGTCATCCGTACGGAGCGCGGCTGGTTCATGTGGTACTCGTCGGGCATCGACTGGATCGAGGTCAACGGCAAGCTGGAGCACGTGTACGTGATCAAAAGCGCCACCTCGGCCGACGGCCGGTCGTGGGACCGCGCAAACCTGGACGTGCTCCCGGTGCGCAGCGAAGGCGAATCACAAACCCGGCCGACCGTGATCTACCTCGACGGCCGCTGGCACATGTGGTTCTGCTACCGCGGCAGCGTCGACTTCCGCAGCAGCGGTGAAACCTACCGCATCGGCTACGCCCACTCGCACGATCTCCAACGCTGGCAGCGCGACGACGCTGCGGCCGGCATCGATCTCTCCGCGACGGGTTGGGACGCGCAGATGCAATGCTATCCCGACGTCGTCGACGTCGACGGCCGCATCTTGCTCTTTTACAACGGCAACGCGTTCGGCGCGGCCGGCTTCGGCTACGCCGAACTCGAAGTCTAGCGTTAGCCTTGCGGCTTGACCATCCGAATGGTGGCCGGGAACGGGGACTTGCCGGGCTCGCGCTGTTTGATGTGCTCGATGGTCGCCTCGCGAATCCGCTCGATGCTGGGGCGGTGGGGGACCGGATGGACGTTTTCGTACACCTCGCGCATGGCGGCCGGGAAATCACACTGCCGGCCCTGGCCGCCGTCGTGATCGCGAAACTCGGCCGTCACGTGGTCGGCATACGCGTAGAAATAGCGCTGGGTAAAGCGAATGTGAATCTCGTTGTCGCTGATGTCGGAATCCAGCAGGTACCCGCCGGCGATGTCGTATACCGACCGGTGGACGAGCATTTGATGGCCGCCGAGCGTCGCACTGACCAGGGCCTCGGTCGGCGCGAGCGTTTGCGAGAACGTGCGATTGTTATAGCCGGCCGTCAGCCACTCTCCGCGCGGGTCACGCTCCAAAAAGCGCAGGATCGCCGACCCATGCGCGACCGCGGCGCCGCTGCGGAACATCGCGTTCATCAAACGCTCCACGTGGTCGGGATAGAGCCAGTCGTCGTCGGGCAGCAATCCGATGTACTCGCCGCGCGCGACCTTGCGCCCGAGTTCGACCGCGCGCAGGGCCCCGGCGTTGGCCGGTACGTCGATCAGGCGCGCGAACGGAAAGTCGGCCACGACGTCGCTGACTGCTTCTCCACCATCGTTCACGACGACGGCCTCGATCTTCGGATACGTCTGCGCGGCCAAGCACGAGAGCATCTTGCGCAACTCGTCGCGCCGGTTGTAGGTCGGCGTGACGATCGAGACCAGCGGCAGTTCTTCGGGTTTGATAAAGGGCGGTCGCTCGGGCGGGCGCGGCGCCCGTCGCGGACGAGCCGGCTCGCTGTGCACGCGAGCCGGGCGCGCTAAAGCAACTGCGACCGCGGTGAACAAACGCCGCGCGTCGAGCGCGTCCCAAGTCACGATCGTTCCGGCGAATTCGTGCGCACCGCTCGTCAGCGGCGCCACGACGCCGTAGCCGAGACGTGCGAACGCCACCGCGTCGCTGGGATCGCTCGGCTCGATGCAAACCACGGCCGCGGCCCGGCTGAGGACCTGCTCCACCCGCGCATCGCCGGGCTCGAGAAACGCGGCCTGCGCGCGCTGCGGGAGCGGTCCGCCGGCGGTAACGCAGCTCAGCTCACCGTGAAATTCGCGTATGCCCTCGAGCGCGAGCGCGAATTCGATCGCCGGACGAAACGGCGCCCACACGACGACACCCGGACGCTGCGGCCGCACCCGCTCGGCCGCCGGAACGCTTGCGGCGGCCAGAATTCGCTCCACCGGCCGCAATTGCCGGCGCGGCAGCACGCGCGCGAACCACTGCTGGAGCCGCGCCACTTCCGCGAACGAGCGGACGAGAACCGCATCGCAGAGCCCGAGGAACTCGGTCGCGACGGCCTCCAGCGCCGGATCGGCCTGCCACATGCTGTCGGCTCGGGCTCCGTTCAGCGGTAAGGCACCGAGCGCCAGCTGGTCGAGTACCAGCCGGCATTTGTCGTAGTCGGGGTACTGCGCGATGATCCCGTCGGCGTGGCGGTACCCAAAGGCGACCCGCGGATCGTCGACGATCAGCATACCGTAGAACGGCGCCGCGCGTTCGCGCCGCTGCACGGCTTCGACGTAAGCCTCGCCGATGGAACCGATCTCGGTTACGATCGCATCGAGGTCGCCGAGGCCGCGGACGTAGCGGATCGCCTGGGGACCATACGCGCTGATCATGGCCGGATGCGAATGCTCGCCGCGAACGCGGACGCGCCCGGCTCGCGCCGCGCGACGTTCGCGATCGTCCATTCACGGATCGCATCGAGCGTTGGGCGGTCCTTCACCGGGTGCAGCTCGGTATACATGTGACGCATCGCCGCCGGGAAGTCGCAGCGGCGGCCCTGCCCTCCGGGGTGGTCGCGAAACTCAGCCGTCACATGATCCGAAAACGCATACGAATACCGCTTGGTCATCCGGGCATGCATCTCGTTGTCGCTGATATCGGAATCGAGGTCGTACCAACCGAGGTTCTCGTAGACCGAGCGGTGCGCGAGCATTTGATGGCCGCCGATCGTCGAGCTGACGAGCGCGTCGCTCTCGGCCAGCGTCTGACAGAACACGGAGGCATTGAAGCCGACCGAAATCCACGCTCCGCTCTCGAGCCGCTCGAGATAACGCAAGAGCCCCGCTCCGTGCGCGATCGCAGCACCGCTGCGCAACAAGGCGTTCATCAAGCGCTCGACGTGGTCGGGATAGAGCCAGTCGTCATCGGGCAGCAATCCGATGTATTCGCCACTCGCCGTTTCCCAACCAACGAGCGTTGCGCGCAGCGCCCCGGCGTTGGAACGTTGGTCGATCAGGCGTGCAAACGGAAACTCGGCCACGATATCGTCGACCGCCTCACCGCCGTCGTTGACCACCACCGCCTCGATGTTGGGATACGTCTGGGCGGCTAAGCACGAGAGCATCCGGCGAAGTTCTTCGCGCCGGTTATAGGTCGGCGTGACGATCGAGACCAGCGGGGGTTCGAGCGTCCGCGCAAATTCCGGCAGGCCGGCCACGAGCGGTACCGGCGGTGGGCGCTCGGGTTCAGCGTTGATGCTCGCCGGCCGCGCGATGGCGATCGCCGCCGCAGTGAACAAGAACGCCACATCGAGCGCGTCGTAGGGGACCACGTCGACGGCGAATTCGTGCGCGCCGCTGGTGAACGGCGCGGCGACGCCATATCCCAGCCGAGCGAAAGCGACCGCGTCGCTCGGATCGCTCGGATCGAGACACACCACGGCCGCAGCGCGGCCCAGCGCCGCGGCCGCCGCAGCCTCGCCGGCCGTGACGAACGTCGCCGAGCAGTACGAGGGCAGCGCTCCGCCGGCCGATACGCAGGTAACCTCACCGTGCACCTCGGCCAGCCCGTGCAGCGCTAACGCGCACTCGATCGCCGTTAGGGACGGCGCCCACACGACGATGCCCGGACGCTGCGGCCGCACGCGTTCGGGCGCCGGAACGCTCGCCGCGGCCAGAACGCGCTCGACGGCATGCAACGGCCGGGGATTGGGGTGACGCGCATGCATCGCGACGATGCGTTCGTATTCGGCGAACGAGCGCACCAAGAGCGCGTCGCAAAGCCAGAGAAACTCGACGATGATGTTTTCGAGCGCGGGGTCGGTCGGCCACACGCTATCGGCCCGCTTCCCGTTGATCGGCAAGCCGCCCGTCACCAGCTGTTCGACGACCCAGCGGCGCTGATCGTAATCCACACACTGCGAGAGAATCTCTTCACCGTGTTTATAACCGAACGTCAGGCGCGGATCGTCAACCAGCACGAGGCCGTAGAACGCGTGGCCGAGTTCGCGCCGGCGGACGGCTTCGAGATAGGCCTGCCCGATCCAGTCCGGCTCGGTGACGATCGCCTCGATCTCGCCCAGCCGGGCCACGTAAGCGGTCGCCCGCGGGCCGTACGCGCTGATCAATGCAGCGGCGCACCTTCGAGCAACGCGACGTTGCACGCATCGACCGCTGCGGCGGCGGCGCGGCGAGCCGCACGGTCGGCCGCGCGAACCGCGTCCAGCGAAAGCTCGGCGCGTTCGGCCCCGTCCAGCGCGCCGGCGACGCAGACGGCGATGTCGCCGAAACGTATCCGGCCCGCCACGAACGCCGCAACCGCGATCTCGTTGGCCGCCGAGAGCGTGGCCGGCGAGGTTCCCCCCTCGCGCAAGGCGCGATAGGCTAGGCCCAAACACGGAAAGCGCTCGAAATCGGGACGTTCGAAGCCCAGTGCGGTCGCCGATTCCTCGCGCGCTCCGCCCAGGGCGACCAGCGGATCCGTGACCGGACGATCGTCGAGCCGGTCGGGATAGGCGAGGGCGTACCCGATCGGCAGGCGCATGTCGGGCGGCGCGAATTGTCCGATGACGTTGCCGTCGGTAAAAATGGCGAAGCCGTGCGCGACGCTCGTGCGGTGAACGAGCACGTGGATGCGTTCTCCCGGCAGGCCAAAAAAGCGGCTCGCTTCGATCACTTCCAGGCCTTTGTTCATCAACGTCGCCGAATCGATCGTGTTCTTCACGCCCATTTGCCAGGTCGGATGCTTCAACGCGTCGGCGACGCGCGCGTCGCGTATCTCTTCGGCCGGCGTGTTCCAAAACGGGCCGCCCGACGCCGTGAGCACGATGCTCGCGATGCGCTCGACCGGTTCACCTCGCACGCATTGAAAGATCGCCGAGTGTTCGCTGTCGACCGGCAACAGCCGCGCGCCGCTCGCGCGGGCGTGCGCGAAGAGCAGCTCGCCGGCCGCCACGATGAGCTCTTTGTTGGCCACCGCAACATCGATGCCGGCATCGACCGCCGCGAAGACCGCGTCGAACGCGACCGCACCATCGGTGGCCGCCAAGAGGATATCCGGCTGAGAGCCGACCGCCACGGCCAACAAGCCCGCGGCGCCGTCGTCGCCGCAGGCCACGATCGTGGGGCCGAAGCGAAGCTTCTGGTCGGCCAGCAACTCGGTGTTGCGCCCGGCCGCCAGACCGACCACCTCGAAGCGGTCGGGATAGCGTGAGATCACGTCGAGCGCCTGGCGCCCGATGCTGCCGGTCGAGCCGAGAATCGCGACGCGCTTCTTAGCCACGCGGGTTCACGCACATCGCCATTAAGTAGTGGGCCATCGGCGCATAGCCCGTGTGCACCATCTCGTCGTTCATCGAAAAGATGAAGACGTGTTGGAACGCGGCCGACATCGAGGCGGCCAGCGTCTCGGCGGACTTCAAGTTGATGTGCCCGATGCGGCTCGGTTCCGAAGCGTAGGGTGCCGAGGTGATGTTCGGCGTGCCGATGATGCACACACCGTCGGGCTCGAGCGCGGCCGCGATGTTCGCGACGAAGCGCGATTCGATCGCCGGTTCGATGTGTTCGATCACGTCGAGCGAGTAGGCCGCCGCGAAGCGTCCCGGCGGCACCGTTTCGGTGATGTCGCCGACCGCAAATTCAGCCGGAATGCCTTCCTTTTGGGCCGTGCGTTGGGCCCACTCCACGAACAGCGGATCGAAGTCGTAGCCGAAGCCGCGGCCGACCGTTTGCAGCACGAGGCGCATACCGAAGCCGTCGCCGCAGCCGACTTCCAGAACGCTCGCCTTCCCGGCCAGCATCTTCGAGACGAACTTGTAGCGCGCCAACAAGAACGTCAACCGGCGCGGGTCGTTGCGCCACGTGTCGCTCGTCATCGGACCCAGCTCCACCGGACCGTGCAATGCCATCGCATCGACGTGGACCTGATATTGCGCTTCTTTCGTGCGCCCGCGATCACTCACGACCGAAGGTATTCGTCAGCACGCAAACAAGCCTTCCCGCACGTCACTCGCAACCGACGGAGGCGCAGTTGGACTTCGGCATCGCTGGACGCGGCGCGCTCGTCACCGGGAGCTCGGCCGGCATCGGTTTGGCGATTGCCCAGAGCCTCGCCGCCGAAGGTGTACGCGTGGCGCTCGTCGCGCGCACGGTGCCCGACGTCGACGCGGCCGTGGCCTCGCTCGGCGGGCGCGAGGCGGGCCATCGCGGCTACGCCGTCGATCTCGCCGCCGCGGACGGGCCGACTCGTTTGCTGACCGCGTGCGCGGAGTTCGGCGCGGTCGACATCCTGATCCACAATCTCGGCGGAACGCTCGGCGTGAACGACCCGCTGGCACCCATCGGACGCTGGCGCGACGTCTTCCGGCTCAACCTCGAAGTTGCGATCGAGCTGAACGACGCGCTGGTGCCCGCCATGCGCGAACGCGGCTGGGGACGCATCGTGTCCATTCTCTCGCTCGGAGCACGCGAGCACTCCGGAACGATCGCGTACGGCACCGCCAAAGCCGCCCTCGGCGCGTACACGCGCGGCCTCGCGCGCAACGTCGCACGCGACGGCGTCGTCGTGACCGCGGTCAGCCCCGGTGCGACGCTGACCGAGAACGGCCACTGGGCGCAACAATCCCTCACTAATCCGGCCCGCGTTGCGACCTACCTCGAAACGGAGACCGTGCGCGGGCGCTTCGTCGAACCACGCGAGGTCGCAGCCGTGGTCGCCTTTCTGGCCTCCGACGCGGCAAGTGCCTGCGGCGGCACGTTCGTCGGCGTCGATGCCGGTCAAGGCCGCAGCTTCGAGCAACCCTAGCAGCAGCCGGCGCTCATTCAAAAAAGATGAAACCGTAGTCGCCGCTGTAGCCCGCCCGTTTGAAGACGAACTCCCAGTCTTCGACCGAATAGAAGCTGCGGCAGGTGAGCTGCCAGTAGAGCAGGTTCGCCTTCTCACGTTCGTCGCGATACGACTCGACCATCACGTAGGCGCCGCGCCGCGCGACGCGCTCGATCTCAGCCAGGGCGGCGTACAACGCCGCTGCGCCCAGATTGTGCAGGGTGCCGAGCGAAATGACGACGTCGAACGCATCGTCGGCGTAGGGCAGCGCGTCGGCCCGGCCTTCGGTGAGAAACGGCCGTACCGGCTCATGCGCGTTCGCAATCGCGTAGGCGCTGATGTCGAGGCCGGCTACGATGAGACCCGGCACCGCTTGGGTCAGCTCGTGCAGCAAGAACCCCTTGCCCGCGCCGACGTCGAGCACGCGTTCGCCCGGTTTGAGATCGTAGTGCCGCGCAATCGCTTGCGCGACCGGTAACCAGCGGCCGTCGTAGTGGTAACCGCCATAGCCGTAGCGGCGGTCGCCGTCCCAATACTCGGCCCCGAACCGGCTCGCCACTTCAGCGCAGGCGGCCTTGTCGTTTTCAACGACGCGCGCCACGTAGTCGCGTTTGGTCGCGTTGTGCAGGCTCGCCGTGAAATCGATGCGCGTCAAGCGATCACGGCACCGTGGCGGACACGGTCGACCAAAACGGCCGCCTTGGCCAGTTGACGAGCCCGCGCGGCCGGCGCGTCGTCAACGGCACCGGCGGAGCGGCGCCGTTGCCACACAGCCGGCAAGAACTCGCCGAGGACGATCAACGCCCAGCGCAGGCCATACACGGGCGCATCGCGCTCGAAGCGAGACAAAAAGCCGGACTGCACCCTATACACATCGGCGGCGCCGCCGAAAAACTTTTGCCGGGCGGGCCCGTCGAGCGCCATGCCCGGATGCCACAGCACATCGGCAACGAGTTTGACGGGATCGTCCCAGCCGAAGTACTCGAAATCGATGAAGGCCAGGCCCTGGGGCGTGCGCAGCGAGTTGTGGGTGCCGAAGTCCGAGGGCGAGAGCGTCCGGGCCGCGGCCGGGAGCGAGCGCCCCGCCGTTTCGGGCGGCAGCCGGCGCGCGGCCTCACGGACGATGTCGTCGAGCAGCGGGCGGAGTTCGGGATGCTGATCCTCGACGGCGCGCAAGCGGTTCACGCGGCCCGCGATCTGCTCCGCGAGCGCCGTGGTCGAGAGCACCGCTTCCCGGGCCTCGGGCAGCGCGGCCGCCGCCGGGTCGCTGCGTGCCTCGAAGAGCGCTCGCGCGAAGTCGCACATCGCCCCGAGATCGGCCTCAGCGGCGGCGCCGCCGGGCTCACCCGGCAGCCACGCATACAGCGCGGCCTGCGCCTGTTCGTCCAGCGCCAGCGGCTGGGCGATGCGGCGCTCGCCGCGCGCCCACAGGAACGAGAGGCCGGCAAACTCGCGCGCGTACCGCTCGCGGCTCTCGACCGCGTTGCCGGCATAGATCTTGAGCGCGAATACCGCCGCGCCGGAGGTCACCCGGAAGAGCCGGTTGTTGCCCCCGCCGAGCACCGGTATGACGCTCTCGACGGCGGACCCGGCCAAACGCGCGGCCAGGTCGCGTAGATCGTCGTCCCTCAAAACGTTGCGTCCGCCAAGTCCGACCAGTTCCGGAACACCCGCTCGGCGGGAGCCTCGGCGGGCACGTCGTCCGGCGCGAACAGCCAGCGCTCGCAGCCGCGCGGGAATTCCAGATCCGCAAACACTTCGATCAGGTCGTCGACGAAGTGTGTCAGCCCGAGACTCGCGACGCGGGCACATTTCGCGGCGCGCGTCGCTTCGAAGTAGACCGCCGGCTGACCCGCGCGCACGAACCCGCGCGCGTCGAGCCAGTCCTGCGCGCACTCGCGCAGATTCGGGCCGGCCGGTGCAGCGGCGGCGAATTCGCTCTTGTGCGAGACGATCGCGAGCGCGATACCGCGTTCGCGAGCGCGGGCAAAGAACGCCTCGACGCCGGGAAACGGCAGGGCGCGATCGATCAACGGTCCGTATGCGAGTGCCTGGACTTGCTGCCACAGCTCTTCGCCCCCGGCGCGGGCGCGCAGACCATCCCGCAACGCCGTTTTGCCGCCCGCAAAAGGCGCTCCGGCGACACCGGCAACGACCGCGGCTTCCGCAAATGCGTGCGTATAATCGATGATCGTATTGTCGAGGTCGATCCCCAAGCGCACCGGTTCTGCCTTCCACGAGCACGATGAACAGCGCCTCTCCGCGGCGTTGCTCAGCCGGTGCGACCGATCACGCCCAAAACGTAGAGCGCGAAATAAAACGCGATCCCGCCGAAGAGGTAGGAGTCGAAGCGGTCGAGCACGCCGCCGTGCCCCGGGATGAGGCTGCCGGCATCCTTGACGCGCGCATCGCGCTTGAGTGCGCTTTCGACCAGATCGCCGGCTTGGGCGGCGACCGACGTGATCGTGCCGATGAACATCCCCTGCCACCAGGCCAGGTGCAGCCAGGGCGTCAGGCCGAGCGCGACCGCAGCCAGCACCGCAACCGCGAGCCCCCCGACCGAGCCCTCGACCGTCTTGCGCGGCGAAACCGGGCTCAGGGGCGTGCGCCCGAAGCGCGTGCCGATCAGCATCGCGAACACGTCGGTTGAGGCGATGATCACGATCACCATGACCGTGGCCGCAATCCCGATGCCCGGGATGAGGCGGATCGCCACGAAGTAGGTCGCCAGCTTGCCGATGTAGAGCACGCCGAGCAGCGTGTAGCCGCTGCGCGCGAAGGCTCCGCCGGAGGTCGAGAACAGCGCCGTGACCAGGGCGACGACGACGATCGCCGCGATCAGCGCCGGCTCGTAGCGGTGGATCAGCTGCAAGTAGGTCAGCGCGAAGTAGAGCACGGTCGCGATCAGCGCCACCGGAAACTCGAGCGCCGGGCCCTTGCGCGCCGAGAGCTGCGCGAACTCCCAGAGACACCCGATCGCGATCGCCGTGCAGAGCACGAGAAACGCCGGAAACCAGAAGACCGAACCGATTCCGACGACGGCCAGCAGCAGGCCGATCCCGGCCCGCGCTGCGCCGATGGGGCGGCCGGCGCCCGTGGCGGGCGCGGCGGTCACGGTCCCCCGAAGCGGCGTTGCCGGCGCTGGAACTCCGCAAGTGCGCCGGCGAAATCGTCGCGGCCGAAATCGGGCCAGAACACGTCGGTCATGACGAGCTCGGTATACGCGGCCTGATACAGCAAGAAGTTGGAGAGCCGCGACTCACCGCCCGGCCGGATCAGCATATCGGGATCGGGCATGTCGGCGGTGTAGAGGTACGACGCGATCCGCGCCTCGTCGATGGCCTCGGGCGCCAAGCGGCCGGCCTGCACGTCGCGCGCCAGCGACACCACCGCGTCGCGCACTTCGCTGCGGCCGCTGTAGTTCACGGCCAGGTTGAGCGTGAGCCCCGTGCAGCCGCTGGTTTTCGCGATCAGGCCGTCGAGCGCGTCGCGCGAAGGCGCCGGCAGCTGTTCGTAGTGGCCGATCACGTGCACGCGCACGTTGTTGCGCCGCAGCTCGGCGAGCTCCGATTGTGCGAAGTAGACGCACAGATCGAGCAACAGCGAAATCTCGGTTGAGTCGCGCTTCCAGTTCTCGGTCGAGAAGCCGAAGACGGTCATCATCGGGATGCCCCAGTCGCTCGCCGCCCGCGTGACCTCGCGTAGCGCGACGATGCCGCGGCGGTGGCCTTCGATGGCCGGCATGCGCCGCTCGCGCGCCCAGCGCCGGTTGCCGTCCATGATGATCGCGACGTGCCCGGGCAGCCGGTCGGCGTCGAGCGAAACGCCGCTCGGCGGGTGCATCAACGTGGCCATCAGGGCCGCCGGTAGCGCTCGTAGCCGCAGAGCACGTCGAGCGGCGCCGACCCGTTCTCGCGCACGCGCAACACGCGCAGCTCCCCGCCGCCGATGGCCGGATAGGGCGGCGTCAGCACGCGCAGCGCGTGCTCGCGCGCACCCAGCCGGCGCCGCGCCTCGAGCCACGGCAGCAGGACGAGATCGGCGGTCTCCATCAGACCTCCATGATCTCTTTTTCTTTGCCGCCGACGAGCTCGTCGATCTGCTTCACGAATTTGTCGGTCAGCTTCTGGACCTGATCGCCGCCGCGTTTCACGCCGTCTTCGGTGAGATCGCCCTTCTTCTGCAAGGCCTTGATCTCGTCGACGGCCTTGTGGCGAATCGTGCGGATCGCGACCTTGTGCTCTTCGGATTTCTTTTTGATGACCTTGACGAGGTCTTTGCGGCGCTCTTCGGTCAACGGCGGAATCGACAGCCGCACGTGCGCGCCGTCGATGTTGGGGTTGAGGCCGAGGTCGCTGGTTTCGATCGCCTTGCGGATCGCGCCGACCGTGTTCTTATCGAACGCCGAGATCAAGAGCGAGCGGCCGTCGGGCGAGCTGACGCTGGCGACTTGTTTGATCGGCACTTGCGAGCCGTACGCTTCGACCATCAAGCGGTCGAGCAGCGAGGGCGTCGCGCGGCCCGTGCGGATCGAGGCGAAGTCGCTGCGCGTCGCTTCCATCGCCTTGTTCATCTTCGCTTCGGTGTCTTTGTAGACGTCTTCCACTGCCATTTTCGCTTCTCCTCAGACGCGCTCGGCGACGGCCACGCGCGCGGCGGCGGCGCCGACGAGCGTACCGATCGCTTCACCCATCACGACGCGGCGAATGTTGCCCGCTGCGTTCATGTCGAAGACGATGATCGGGATATCGTTGTCCATGCATAGCGTCAAGGCCGTGTTGTCCATGACTTCCAGCCCGAGCTGCAAGACGCTGAGATAGTCGACGTGGGCGAAGCGCGTCGCGGTGGGATCTTTGAACGGATCGGCCGAGTACACGCCGTCGACCTTGGTCGCCTTGAGGATCGCCTGCGCGCCCATTTCCACCGCCCGCAGCGCGGCCGTGGTGTCGGTCGTGAAGTACGGGTTGCCGGTACCGGCGGCGAAGATCACGACCCGGCCCTTTTCCATGTGGCGCAGCGCGCGCCGCCGGATGTAGGGCTCGGCGATCTGGTGCATCTCGATCGCGGTTTGCGTGCGCGCCGGAATGCCCAGGCGTTCGATTGAGTCTTGCAGCGCGAGCGCGTTGATCACGGTCGCGAGCATGCCCATGTAATCGGCGGTGGCGCGTTCCATGCCGGCCGCCTCGTGCGGCTTGCCGCGCCAGATGTTGCCGCCGCCGACGACCACGGCCACCGAGACGCCGTCGGCGTGCACGGCGGCGATTTCCTTGGCCATGACCGTCGTCGTATCGACGTCGACACTGCCGCCGCTGCCGGCGAACGCCTCGCCCGAGAGCTTCAGCAAAACGCGGCGGAAGGCGGGTACCGGCACGCCGATGCTACTCGCCGAGTGCGAACTTGGCGAAGCGGCGGACGGACATCTTCTCCCCGAGCACGCTGGAGACGCCGTTGACGAGCTCGCCGACCGTCACCGAGTCGTCCTTCACGAACGACTGCTCGAGCACCACGTGGTCCTCGAACCACTTGTTGAGCTTGCCCTCGACGATGCGCTCGGCAACCGCCGGCGGTTTGCCCTCCGGCACTTGCTTCTCGAACTCGGCGCGCAGCTCGGCGACTTTGTCGGCCGGCACCGCGTCGCGCGTGAGATAGGCGGCCGGCATCGCGGCGATGTGCATCGCCACGTCGCGCACGAGGTCCTTGAACTTGTCGTTGCGCGCCACGAAATCGGTCTCGCAGTTGATCTCCACCAGCACGCCGACTTTGCCGCCGGTGTGGATGTAGGAGCCGACGAGTCCCTCGTTGGCACTGCGCTCGGCCTTTTTTTCGGCTTTGGCCTGCCCCTGTTCTTGCAGCTGCGTCTTGGCCTTGGCGAAGTCGCCCTCGCTCTTGACCAGGGCGTTGCGGCAATCGATCATGCCCGCGCCGGTGTCTTCGCGCAGCCGTTTTACGTCGTCGGCGGTCGGTTTATACGTTGTCTGCATGCGAATTTATGCGGGGACCGCGTCCTCTTCGGGCGTGGGGGCGAGCTCGCTGTATTGCGCATCGTACGACTGTGCGTCGAACGAGGACTCGGTTTCGGTCTTGCCCTCGATGATCGCATCGGCGATCTTGCCGACCATCAAGCGCACGGCGCGAATCGCATCGTCGTTCCCCGGAATCGGATAATCGATCTCGTCGGGATCGCAGTTGGTGTCGATCACGGCGATGATCGGAATGTGCAGCTTCTTGGCCTCGAGGACCGCGATGCGCTCTTTCTTCGGGTCGACGATGAACATCGCATCCGGCAGACGGTGCATGTCTTTGATGCCGCCGAGGAAGCGCTCGAGCTTGTTCAGCTCTTCGGTCAGCTTCGAGACTTCTTTCTTGGGCAGCAGATCGAAGGTGCCTTGCTGGCGCATACCCTCGAGCTCGCGCAGCCGCGCGATGCGCTTCTGGATCGTCGCGAAGTTGGTCAGCGTCCCGCCGAGCCAGCGCTGGTTGACGAAGAACGTCCCGGCGCGCTCGGCTTCTTCCTTGACCACGTCTTGAGCTTGCTTCTTCGTGCCGACGAAGAGAATGACGCGGCCTTCGCGCGACATCTGCCGCACGTCTTCGTAGACGTTGTTGAGCATCGCGAGCGTCTTGCCCAGATCGATGATGTAGATGCCGTTACGCTCTTGAAAGATGTACGGCTTCATCTTGGGGTTCCACCGGCGCGTCTGGTGGCCGAAGTGGACGCCTGCCTCGAGCAAGGCGCGCATGGATACGACGGACATAGGGATACCTTTCTGCGATCCCGGGCCATCCATCCATGGCGGTCCCGATTCGGATGCATGTACGGTTGAAGGCCGGCCGGCCTCACCGCTCGATCCGCCCTCCGGGCAGACGAGATGTCTGTTGAGCCGCTGAGCCCAACCTATCCAGGATACCATACCTCGGCAAGGTGTTTCGCGAGGGATTCCGTGCCGATACCCGGATTATGACGGTCGCCGTGAAGAAAGCCCGGTAAACGCGCTTGTCCGCACCCAACCCGCCCTCGGCGCCGGAATCGGGCCAGGATTCGCAGCGCTTCTCCCTCTTTCACGACGGTGCGGAGGCGGGCCTCAAAGCCTGGCACACGCCCTACGCGGCCGTGTTCACCTCGGGCCGGGTGGCGGACGTGGGCTGCGGACCGGGCTATTTCCTGGACCTCCTGCGCGACCGCGGCGTGGCGGGATTCGGGATCGACAACGACCCGCAAATGGTCGCGGCGGCCAGGCGGCGCGGGCACGATGCCGTCCTCGGCGACCACAAGACCTTGGCGAGCATGCCGGAGGCGTTCACCGGGGTCCATCTGAGCCACGTCATCGAGCACCTGTGGGGCGACGAGGCCGTCGAGCTGCTCGAGGGCACGAAGATCGCCCTCAGTACGGGCGGCATGGTGATCGTTCGCACGCCGAATTGGGGCAACGCGGCCGTGCGGCACGGCGGCTTCTGGCTCGACCACACCCACAAACGCCCCTATCCGCGCGAGCTGATCGAGAAGATGCTGGTCGACCTCGGGTTCGAGACGGTCCAGGCCGGCTTCGAGCCGGGCGGCTGGGAAGACACCTACGTCGTTTCCCGCAAGCGCCTGATCAAGTCGCGCGTCAGTATGGACGGGGCGCCGGTCGCCGCAGCGGCCCTGCCGGACGCGCCGGCGTCCGGGCGCAAGCTCGTGGAACCCGCGCCCGGCGTCCGTTTCAAGATCAACTGGCGCGGCGATTTCTTGGCCCAGCACTCGTTCGCGCGGGTCAACCAAGAGCTCGTCAAGGCGCTGGCGGCGACCGGCGCCGTCGAGGTCGTGCCGCTCGGGGAACCCACCGCCGACGTGGAGCAAAAACTCGGGCTTCCGCAGCGCCGAGCCGACGACACCTCCTCGGGCCTGCCCACTTTCGCGCTCAAGCACCAGTGGCCGCCGGCACTGCTGCGTCCGCAAGAGGGCTACTCGATCCACATCCAGCCGTTCGAGTACGGCTCCATCCCCAAGAGCTGGGCCGAGCAGATGCCGCGCACCGTGGACGACGTCTGGTGCCCCTCGGAGCACGTCCGGCAGATCTACACCGAGGCCGGGATGCCGGCCGAACGCACCTTCGTGCTGCCCTGGGGCGTCGACCCCGAAATCTTCCATCCGGGCGTGACGCCGACCGACGTCGGCAAGGACAGCACGTTCGTCTTTCTGTTCGTCGGCGGAGCGATTTGGCGCAAGGGCATCGACGTCCTGATCGACTCGTACTTGGCGGAATTCACCCCTGAAGACGACGTCGCGCTGATCGTCAAAGCGTTCGGCAGCAAGACCGTCTACATCAACCAGAACGCGACCGACCGCATCATCTCGCTGATGAAGCGTACCGACGTCCCAATCGTTCGCTACAGCGAGGAGACGTTCTCGGATCAAGCGCTGGCGTCGCTCTACCGGCGCGCCAACGCGCTGATCTTGCCCTATCGCGGTGAGGGCTTCGGTCTCCCGGTACTCGAGGCGATGGCCTGCGGTACGCCGGCCCTGGTGACCGGCGGCGGTGCCACCGACGACTTCGTGACCGACCGGACGGGCTATCGCATGCCCGCCGAGCGCGCGCGCACGGGCGAGCTCGCCTCCGGCGACGAGCTGGCCAATCCCGGCTGGGTGCTCGAGGTCGATCAGCCCACGCTGCGCCGCACATGCGCCACGCGTTCGAACATCCGGACGAAGTGCGCGAAATGGGCGAACGTGCCGCGGCGGCCGTCCGCGAGCAGTACACGTGGGCGCATTCCGCGCAACACGCCGTGGCGCGGCTCGAGGAGCTCTCGCATCGCGTTCCGATCTCGCGCGCCGGCGAGTACGAACCGCTCAATTCCTACGAGCGCAAATTCCATTCGCAAAATGGGGAAGACGGTATTCTGCTCGAGCTCTTCGCCCGCTTGCGCGTGGTCGATCCATTTTTCGTCGAGTTCGGCGTCGAGACGGGCGATCGAGTGCAATACGGCCCTGCTGGCGAAGTCGTACGGCTGGAAGGGCGTGATGATCGAGGGCGACGACGCCTCGTTCGAGACCCTGCGCAAAAATTACAGCTCCCTGCCGAACGTGCGGCCGGTCCACGCCCGGGTCACGCGCGAAAACATCGCGCAGCTCTTCGCCGAGAACGGCGTGCCGCACGATCTCGACCTGCTCTCGATCGACGTCGACGGCAACGACTATTATCTCTGGGAAGCACTGGCCGACTACCGGCCGCGGGTCGTGGTCATCGAGTTCAATCCCGCCTTCGCGCCGCCCAAGCACTGGGTGATGCACTACGATCCCGAGCACGTCTGGCGACACGACAACTACTACGGCGCCAGCCTGGCATCGCTGACGACCCTCGGCCGGCGTCTGGGATATGCGCTAATCGGCATCGATTCCAACATCATCAACGCGTTTTTCGTCCGCCGCGACTTGCTCGATATCGTGCAGTTTCCCGAGCGCGTTCCGGCCGACGTCTATCAAGCGCCGACCTACGTCCTACCCCATCGCGACGGACCTTGGGCGCCCCTATGAACGCATGATCACCGCTTTCGGCGCGGCGGCGGAACGCTACGCACGCGGGCTCGGCGACATCGCAGCCGTCGTCACCGACTCCGCCCACCTCGTGGAAGGGTACTTCGAAGCACTGCGCCGGCGGGAGCGCGGCGAGTCGTTCTACGGCATGGTTCTGGCCGACGATCAGCGGGTGGAGCTGGCCTACAATTCCGCGCTGAGCATTGTCGGTCAATTCACCGACGTCGACATGCGAGCACGCGCCTTCGAGATGTTGGCGAAGGGCGCGGTGCAAGTCGGCAACCGTACCGCCGCCGAGGTCTGGAGCGAGTTTCCGCTGCAACTCGTGACGGCGGAATTCTACCGGCTCGCCACGGCGATGCTCGTGCGTTCGTATACCGAATTCGCGAAATACGCCGAGCGAGCGGGGGGGTTCACCCGGCCCGTCGAGCGCGTGCTGGTCGAAACGGCGCTGCCGCCCTTCGAGCACCACGCTAGCGAGCGCCCCACGGTCGTCATCTGGGCACCGTACCGAACCGGACCGCAACTGGCGCTGCATCACGTCGGCCTCGCGGAGTTCGCCGGCGACGTGTGGTGTGTGGCAGCCGACATGCGCGATGCTCCGCCCGGCGGCCGCGTGCTCACGCCCGACGATCCGCGGGTGGCGCCGCTGCTCGGCCGAGCGGGCTGCGTGGTTTGCGCGGAACCCAACGATCCCGGCGACGCGGTGGCGTTCGCCCGGCGTGGCTTCGGAGTTGTTGCTCCGCTGAGCTCCGGCGCGCACGAGTTCGCGCCGGACGTCGTGATTTGGGACGCCGCCAACGCGACGATGCTGCTCAAGGCCGTCGCCAAGGCGCTGGGCCGGCCGGCCGCGATTCGCCAAACCTACGCGCCCCCGCCGCCGGTACCGGTCGCCCCGCCCGCGCCGATGCCGCGCGAGGAGCTGCCGCTGGTGAGCGTCGTGATCCCGACGTTCAACCGCCCCCGCGACTTGCGCGCCGTGCTCAATGCGGTTGCAGCGCAAACCTATCCCAACGTGGAGGCGGTCGTGGTCAACGACCGCGGCTCTCCCGTCGACGACGTCGTCGCCGAGTTTCCGTTTGCGCGTTTGGTCGAACACGAGGTGAACCGCGGAACCATTGCGACCCTCGAAACGGGGCTGCACAATTCCAACGGCGACTACATCGAATTTCTTCCCGACGACGATACGATCTACCCCGATCATATCGAGCGCATCATGTTCGCCCTGCTGCGCTCCGGCGCGAAACTCGCGCACGGTAACGGCATGCTGCGCTACGTCGAGCGCATGCCGGACGGCAACTGGAAGACGACGGGTGTCAACGCCACCCTGTGTTCGGACACGCTGACGCCGACGCTGGCGCTGATCGCGACGCCGGTGTCGGAGAACGCCGTCATCCATCACCGCAGTGTGTTCGAAGAAGCGGGCTGGTGGTTGAACGAAAGCTGCCTCGCCGATCTCGAACTGCACATGCGGCTAGGGCTGCGATACGTCTTCGTTCACGTCGACATGATCACGTTCGAATTTCGCGAGCACCCCGGAAATCAAGCCAAGCTCCTGGACTTCGCCGGCGAGTTGGAACGGATCTATCGCGATCTGCACCCGGTTCCCGATCGCCCGATGCTCGCGGCGCACCGCAAAGAGACCCACGCCGCAATGGCCGCCCGCGTGCCCGGTCAACCGGCCTTCCCCCCGACCATCCGTCTGAGCTGAGCATTCGCGCGCTCGGGAGCGGGCTTTGCTCGGCTAGCGGCGGCGGAGATAGCCGCCGGGACCGTCGCTGAGGATCAGGCGTTGCGAGAGCGCCGCATCGACGTCGAAGGGCTGACCGGCCGCCAGCCACGCATCGAGCGCCGAACGCGGGTTGCGCTCGTGATTCCAGGCGCGCTGAATATCGAGGCTCGCCGGCAATTCGCCGACCGCGGTCCCGAACACCACGAGATAGTTGCCGGAGGTGACGAGCGGGGCGTACGCGGCGAGTTCCGCGGTCACGTGCTCGTGCGAATGGTGCGAGTCGAGCACCACCATCACGCGCTCGTGTCCGCGCGCGATGTCGGCGACCGAGGCGACCACCGCGGGATCGGTCGATGAGCCCTTGACGATCCGGATGCGATCGCTCATCGGATGCTCGCGGATCGCGCTCTCGTTGTGCGGCCGGAGATCGATCTCGACGCCCACGACCTCGCCCGGCAGCTTCATCAGCTCGAAGAGCGAGGCGTAGAGGATCAGCGAGCCGCCGTGCGCCACGCCCGTTTCGACGATCAGCGTCGGACGCGTCTCCCAAACGATCTCCTGCAAGCCTACGATGTCTTGCGGATACTGAACGATCGGCCGGCCGAGCCAGCGAAAGTTCAGATAGTACTTGTATTCGAACGCCTTCGCGTTGAGCGTCCGCACCGCCGCGACAACCTCCGGATCGGCAGCCATCGCGGCGATGCGGCGCGCATCGCGCGGGTCGTTCGGATCGGGGAGCGTCTGTGACATGACCGCTCGGCTTCTCCGCGCGGGGACTATTCCATCGTCGAGCCAAAAGAGCGGGCCATGGGGGACCGCTTCACGATCGTCGGCGGCCGCGGCTTCATCGGCCGCGCCCTGTGCGCCAGCTTGCGCGAACGCGGTGCGGACGTTGCGATCCTCGCGCATCGCGACCCGCTCCCAACCGGCGGCCTCGGCCACGTCGTCTATACCTCGGGCGTTGCGTCGAGCAGCGCCGGTAACCCGTCGTATGCCTACGGTGCGCACGTCGAGGGGGTCGGGCGGATTCTCGACGGCGGCCGCTTCGATTCGCTGCTGTTTCTCTCATCGACGCGCGTCTACGGCGCATCGACCGACACCGCCGAGGGCGCGCCGCTCACGGTCGCGCCGGAAACCGGCCGCGACGTGTATCGCGTGAGCAAGATCGCGGGCGAAGCCTTGTGCCTCGCACACCCCGCGCCGGCCGTGCGCGTCGCGCGCCTCTCCAACGTGGCGGGCGCCAGCTTCGATTCATCGCTGTTCCTCAGTGACGTGCTGCGCCAGGCCGCCGGTACCGGACGCGTCCGGCTGCACACCACGCGCACCTCGGCCAAAGACTACATCACGATCGGCGACGTCTGCCGCTACCTGACCGCAATCGCACAAACCGGCCGCGCACGCCTCTACAACGTCGCGCAGGGCGAGAACGTCGACAACGCCGCCATCTGCGATTTTCTCACTGCCCACGGCGTGGCGATCGAGATCGACGCCGATGCCGCGACGGCGGTGACGCCGCCGATCGACGTGCGCCGGCTGCGTTCGGAATTCGGGCCGCCGCGCGAGACGCTGCCGGCATATCTTCCGGAACTCTTCGACCGCTTCGTCGCGCACGCCGCGGCACCGATCGCCTGATGCCGAACGAAATCGCCGCGAGCGCCCGCATCTCACCGCTGGCGTATCTGGAAGAATCCACCCGCGGCTCGCGTCTGGTCATCGGCGAGCGGGCGTTCATCGACGTTTTCGTCGCGATCAAGTTCGTCGGCGGCGACGGCGATGTCGTCATCGGCGAGGAGTCGTATCTCAACGCCGGCACAGTGCTCTATTCGGGCAATGGTATCACGCTCGGAAGGTACGTAATGGTGGCATCGAACTGCACGTTCGCACCGACCAACCACGCGTTCGAGCGGCGCGACGTGCCGATGATCCGCCAGCGCTTCCAGCCCAGCCGCGGCGGTATCCTGATCGAGGACGACGTGTGGATCGGCGCCAATTGCGTGATCCTCGACGGTGCGATCCTGCGCCGCGGCTGCATCGTCGGCGCAAACTCCGTGGTCGGCGGCGAACTGCAACCGTTTTCGATCAACTTCGGATCGCCGGCCCGGTTCGTCAAATGGCGCCCCGGCGGGAACGAACGCTAGCGGCCCTCGCGTTCGCGCAAGAACTCGGCCAGCGAGGGGGCGTCGCGGTCGGCGTCGGACAGGATCGGTTCGCCGATCGGCCACTCGATCGCGAAAGCCGGATCGTTCCAGCGGATCGAGCGCGCGGCCGCGGGCGCGTAACGCGCCGACATCGCATACAGCACGTCGGTGTCGTCGCGCAGCGTCTGGTAGCCGTGCGCGAAACCGGCGGGAACGAACAGCGCGTCCCCGGACTCCTCGTCCAGCACGACGGACGCCGACCGCAGATAGGTCGGCGAACCCGGCCGCAGATCGACGATCGCATCGAAAATGCGGCCGCGGACGCAGCGCACGTACTTATCCTCCGCATGCGGTTCCAGCTGGAGATGCAAACCGCGCAGCGTGCCCGCGGCGCGGCTGCGAGCCAAGCTCTGCTGGGGGAAATCCGACGGCAGCCCGGCGGCCGCGAACTCATCGACGCAAAACGATCGCGCGAAGAAGCCGCGGGCGTCGACCCGCTGCTCCAGACGTACGAGGTACGCCCCTGCCGGCGGCAGCTCCACAAACTCCACGATCGGGTCCCTCCTTCGAACCGCCGCCCCTAAAGTGCCTTCCGCGGCTAACCGATAGACCCGAGTAGATGGATTCGGCCATGGCGCAAGGTAAGCCGCCGCTCATCAGCGTCATCATAACGTCGTACAACTACGCGCATTATCTTAGCGAGTCCATTTCGAGCGTCCTCATGCAGGACGTGCACGATCTGGAACTGATCGTCGTGGACAACGCATCGACCGACAACACCGACGAGGTCATCAGCGGCTACCTCGCCGATCCGCGCTTGCGCTATTACAAGAACGCGACCAATATCGGCCTGACCCCCAATCACTGCCGCGGCCTGGAACTGGCCCGCGGCGCCTACATCCTGTTCGTTTCGGCCGACGACCGGCTGCTGCCCGGACACCTGCGCCGCTGCCTCGACTACTTGGAAGCGCATCCGTCGATCGATATGGTCTACACCGGTGTGATCTTCATGGAGGCCAACAGCCGGCCGTTCGACGTGCGCAACATGTTGGGTCAACTGCCGGTAGATTACGTCGGCGGCCGCAACGAATTCGCCGCCCAACTCACCGAAGGCTGTTACGTGGCATGGCCGTCGATGCTGGCGCGCCGCAGCCTCTACGACGAGCTGGGCCCGCTGCATCAGATGACGGCCGCCGACTACGAAATCACCGTGCGCTGGGCAGCCGCGCGCCGGCAGTTCGGCTACCTGCGCGTGCCCTCGGTCTGTATCCGCCTGCACGGCCCGCAGGCCAGCGGCACGGCTTACGTCGCGCAAGGCCACGATCTCATCGACTATCTCGATATCCTCGAAAAATTCGTCATTCCCGCGAACTGGGATCTGCTGCAAGGCTACCAGCTCGCGCTCGAACGGCACCTCGCCTGGCGAGCCGACATGTACCGCCAGGCGAAGGGCGATGCGATTCCGGCCGAAATCCAGCAGCGCATCGACGACGCGATCGCACGCTTTAAGGCGATTCCCTACTGGCTGCCGAACGTGGAGCTCGGCAAACGCCCGCTGATCAGCGTGATCGTGCGCACCGGAACGGTGCTCCAACTGCTCTTCAGCCTGAAGTCGTTAGCCCTCCAAGCGGACGCGCCCGCGTGGGAAGCCATCGTGGTGGCCGAAGGCGGACCGGACCTCGGACCGCTCGTGAGCGCACACCCCTATGCCGATCGCGTTCGCTTCGTGCGCATGGATCAAAGCGACGCCCCGGCCGCCGCACGCAACCTCGGCCAGCGCCTCGCGAGCGGCCGCATCATCACCTATCTCGAAGCCGGCAACTCGTTCGCGCCGCAGCATCTGGCCAACCTTGCCCGCACCTTCGAGACCGGCGTCTTGGTGGTCCGCAGCGACGCGAGGTTGTTGCTCTGCGACTCGCACGACGGAACGCCCAATACGATCCATCGCGAAACGACCGTTGCCGGAATCTTCCGCGGCGCGGTCGACGAGGACCGGGACCTGATCGCGGCAACGGTTCCGGTGGACGCGATCGCGCACGTCAGCGGCACGATCGAGCGCACCGGCGCCTTCCGCACCGATCTCGCGGTGGGTGAAGTGTGGGAGTATTGGTTGCGCCTCAAGACCATGGGCACGGCCTACCTGCCCGGACCGTCGGTCGACGTGCGCGTGCTGCGCGGACACGAACTCCCCAAGCCCGTGTATATCAAACTGGCCGAGGGGATCTATCGCGCCTACCCCGCGGCGGAGGGGAGTGCGCTGGCCCGACGCCGCGCGACCTACCTGCGGGAGATCACCGGGCATTTCGAAGCCGGCGCCGCGGCGATCGTCGACGAGGCGAAGAGTATCGAAGTCCTAGCTGCGCTCTACGGCATTGAGGATGCGGTCTGGACGCCGACGCCGGTGTAAGCCCTTACTCCCAGCGTTTCCACGGCGCGCGCCCGCTCTGCCACAACTCCTCGAGCATCTCTTTGTCGCGCAGCGTGTCCATCGGCTGCCAGAAGCCGCGGTGAAGGTACGCCGAGAGCTGCCCCTCGCGCGCGAGGCGTTCGACCGGCTCGCGTTCCCACACGATCTCATCGCCGGCGATGTAGTCGAGTACCGCCGGCGAGAGCACGAAGTAACCGCCGTTGATCCAGGCCCCGTCGCCGCTCGGTTTTTCATCGAAGCCGACGATCTTTTGCTCTTCGACCGTCAGTTGCCCGAAGCGGCCGGGCGGCCGGATCGCGAGCACGGTGGCGAGCGAACCGCGCGCGCGGTGGAACGCGATCTCATCGGTCAGATCGGCGTTGGTGAGGCCGTCGCCGTAGGTGAAGCAAAAGTGATCGTCGTCAACATAGCGCCGCACACGTGCCAGGCGCCCGCCCGTCATCGTGTCTTCGCCGGTCTCGACCAGCGTCACGCACCAGGGCTCGGCGACCGAGTGGTGGATGGTGGTCGTCTGGGTGCGGAAGTCGATCGTGACATCGGAGCTGTGGAGGTGGTAGTTGGCGAAGAACTCCTTGATCAAATACCCTTTGTAGCCCAGGCAAATGATGAAATCATTGACCCCCCACGAGGAGTAGGTTTTCATGATGTGCCAGAGCACCGGCTTGCCGCCGATCTCGACCATGGGTTTTGGCCGTAACAGCGTTTCCTCGCTGATCCGGGTCCCGCGGCCACCGGCCAAAATCACGGCTTTCATCACCCAATACGTCGTCCGGCCAGGGCCGCGGATTTAGCCGAAGGTTGACCCTTCGGGGCGCTTGGCGAGAGGCCGCCCCAAGCGGCGCCGTCGAAGAATCCGCCTTCATGATGCCGTACTACCAGCACTTCGGGCTGGATCGGGATCCGTTTCTCGACACCGCGGACCCCCACTTCTATCGATCGACCGGCAATCTCGCCCATGCGAAGAATCGACTCGTGCAGTCGATCGAGCAGTCGCGCGGGCTGATGATCGTGGTCGGCGATCCCGGCACGGGCAAAACCAGCCTGGCCGGCGCGATCGAGCGCGAGCTGCTCAATCGCGAGAACATCCGCCTGGGCAAGATTCTCGATCCGAGCTTCGCGGGCGACATCGAGTTTCTGGTGACGATCGGCCGCGCGTTCGGTTTGGCCTTTCCGCCGCGCTCGCCGGCCGCGCTCAAAAATGCGCTCAAGAACTTTTTTTATGATACGGCGGTGGTCGAAGGTTCGACCGTGGCGCTGTTCATCGACGAAGCGCAGAACCTCAGCGACGACAACCTCGAAACGTTGCGCCTGCTGCTGAATTTCGACGTGCCGGAACGGAAACTGCTCAACATCGTGCTCTTCGGGCAGAGCGAATTCCGCGACCAGGTCAACAAACGGCGCAACTTGGCCGACCGCGTGGCCGGCTGGATCGACCTGCAGGCACTCGGCCCGGCCGACACGCGCGCGCTGCTCGCCCACCGGCTCTCGCGCGCCGGCGGCGGCGGCGACTTGAGCATGATGTTCGCGGCCGACGCGCTCGACTTGATCATCGAAGCGTCGCTCGGCACGCCGCGCCGGCTGCTGACCCTCGCGCACGCCACGCTCGAGGAAGCCGCCCTGCGCGGTCACCCGCGCGCGCTCATCGTCGATGCGGAAGTCGCCATTCGCAGCCGCGGGATGAAGCCGGCGGGCGCCGCCGCGGCCGAAGAGCAGCCGGTCGGGGAATCCGAGAAAACGCGCCGCTGGCCGTGGCTCGCCTTCCGGTTCCCGTAGTGCCGCGCTAAACCGTGGACAACCGGGCCATCGATGAACTCTTCGAACGAAATGCGGACATGCGGCTGCTGGAGTTCCGGCACAACGAGCCGGGCAAAGGCCTAACGCCGAACCGCCGCACCGCTTCCAGCTTCAGCGCCGAATCGATCGTCGCCGACACCACCCCCGACGCGGTGACCGAAAAGGCGCCGCGCTTGCGGGTGACGATCGCGGCCGCGCCGGCGGCGGGCGTCATCCCGGGGGCGATCGTGGGCGTCGCGATCGACGTGTTCAACGACGGCAACGCCCCCGCGCCGGAATCGAAACTCACCGTGTCGATCCCGCTCGAGAGCGAGTTTCGCACCGGCTCGCTGCGCATCGACGGCCGCGAACCCCAGGCGCCCGAGCAACTGTTCGCCCAGGGTCTGCCGATCGCGCGGCTGCCCGGCGCGACGTCATCGAAGGTCACCTTTCAGCTGGCCGTGCTGCCCGGAGTCAACGCACTCTACCTCCAACCGCGCTTACAGACGAACGGCGTCCCGGTCGTCGGCACAGCCGGCGTAACGATCAAACGCGGCGTCAGCTCCGCGCCGGTCGAAGCGCCGCGCCCGTTTTACGAGCTGGAGGACGACGAGCCCGACGAGATCGAGGTCGCGCACGCCGAAGAGGCCATTCTCCCGCCGGTGCTGCTCGAACGCGAACCGCCGGCCGACCTCACGCCGGCGCCGGTCGTACCCGAGCCCGCCGCCGCCGTGGTGCTCGAACCCGCCGCCGTGGTGCTCGAACCCGCCGTCGTGGAGCCCGAACCCGCGGTCGTAGAGCCGGTGGTCGCCGTTGCGGAACCGGTCGCCGTTGTCGAAGCGCCCGTCCCCGAACCGGTGGCTGTCGAAGCGGCAGTCGTGCAAGCGCCCCCGGTGCAAGCGGTGCTCATCGAGGCGCCGCCCGACGAAGCCGTGGCAGCGCCGGCGCCCGCGCCGAAGCCGCGACGGGCCACGAAGACGCAGAAAGCCCCGCTCGGCGCCGCGACGGCGCCCGAAGAGCGGATGATTCGCTACCGGACCGTCGGCAACAGCGACATCGCTCTGCTCGACCGGCTGTTCACGGCCGAGGTGCCCGGCATCATCGCCCACTACGTTGTGATCTCGAGCATCGCGTGCACGGAGCCCGGCAGCGGCGAGGAGTCGGGCGGCTACGGTGCGTTCCTGCGCCGCGACATCGAGCTGCTCGGCCGTGCCCTCGTGCACTCGCGCATGGGCAAAGCCCCGCAGTACCGGATCGCGCAAAGCGACCTCGACGGCTTGGCCCTGGATTGGCAGGTGACGCCGCCGCAATCGTTCCCGCCGCAGCGGCGCCTGCGGCGGGACCTGCGCAAACCCGAATGGGCCGCCATCGGCGCGCTGACGCAGCCCTCGGATCGCGATGCGACGTTGCGCACGCGGATCGCGCTCTTGGCGCTGGCCGGCGCGACGCTCGACGGCGTCGACCGCAAGATCGACGATGAGTGCGCGGCGGCATTGGCGGCCTATCGTTCGAGCGTTCTCGCGTGGCTCGTGCCGTTGTGCGTCGCATCCAACGGCGCGAGCGCGTTCGTCATTCCCAACCCGCCGGCAACGGTGGATGCGGCCGGCCGGCGACTCGTGGCCGTGCTGAAAATGGCCGTCAATTCGTGAACGACAAACGCGTGTTGCTGGGTGTCGCGTCGGGCGGTGAACCCGCGGCCCCGTTCCTCGAAGCGCTGGCGCGGCTGAAGTTACCCGACAACGTCGCACCGCTCAAGCGCAGCGTCGTCATCGGCAATTACATTCCGGCCCAGCGCGAGTTGATCATGGACGACGCCGTGCGGGAGCGCTTCGACTACCTCTTCTTCGTCGACGACGACATGGTGCTGCCCGAACGCGCGCTGGAAATGCTCGTGGAGACCGCCGAAGCGGATCCGCTGACCGCGGTCGTCGGGGGCTTGTACTACAGCCGCGATTCGATTCGCCCCGTGACCGTCGCCGACTGGAATTCCGCCGACACGTCGACCGCGCACATCCCGGGCTTCACCTCGAAATCGACCGATGCCGTCGACGGTATCGGGTTCGGCTGCGCGCTCTTACGCGTTTCGACGGCGCAAAAGCTCAACGCGCCGTACTTTCCCGCCCACGTCTACATCGAGCGCCAGGCTCGGCGCGTGCGGCAATGCGACGAAGACTATCTCTATTGCGAGCGAGTCCGCCAAGCCGGCTACCGCGTGCGGCTCGACGCGCGCGTGCGCTGTCCGCACTTCGACCGTGCTAGTGCCTCCTTGGCGCCGGTCACGTGGGAAAGCGACGACGTCACCGCCGCTCCGCGCATGATCGTCACCGATCAGGGCGTCACGCACTTGGTTCCGCTCGATGAGTCCGTGCCGCGCATCGTGGAACGCCACGTGCGCAGCGATCTGACGTATATCTCCGTCGACTGACGGCACCGCATGAACGACTCCCTGAGCTTTGTTCTCGCGCCGGTATCCACCGCCGATTTTTTTGCGAACAGCTTCGAGCGGGCGCCGCTCCACGTCGCTCGCGATGACGCCGCTTACTTCGCCGGAATCTACGGTATCGCCGACGTCGAGGACTCGCTCGTCGTCGGTGCGCGCGAACCCGAGCAGTTCGCCGTCGTCCGCGCCGGCGGCGAGCCGGTCGGCGTAGCGGACTTCACGTTCGAGCGCCCGAGCGTTCGTTGGCGGGCAACGGGCAAGGCCGCGAAAACGGTGCTCGATCCGCGCAAGATCGCCGCCTACCTGGATCAAGGCTACACCCTGATCATCAAGGACGCCTCGCTCTTCAGCGCGCGACTGCAACGGTTCTCGAACGCACTCCAGCACGACTTGCGCTCTTACGCGCAGACGAACGTCTATCTCACCCCCGCCGGCGGCCAGGGATTCGACGTCCACCACGACACGCACGATACGCTGACGATCCAGCTGGCCGGCGAAAAGACGTGGCAGATCTACGAACCGGTCATTGAACTTCCGTTGGAAAGCCAGCCCTTCCACAGCGGCACGCAGGTGCCGAACCTCCGGCCGCACAGCGAGGTGCGCTTGCGCGCCGGCGACACGCTCTACATTCCACGCGGCTTTCCGCACGCGGCCCGCAACGCCGATGCGACCGCGCTGCACGCGACCTTCGCGCTGATGCCGGTGCGCGTGATCGACGTGCTCGAGACCGTCATGCGGCTCGCGGCCGACGCCGACGTGGAACTGCGGCGCACGTTCCCGATCCACTGGACCGAGGCGGCTGATTTCGGCGAACGTTTTGCGGAACTCGTAACGCAGCGGCTGAGCGCCGCGCTGCAACCCGAGCGGGTGCGCCTGGCTCGCGAGATCGTGCTGGGCGAGCAATTCACCCTCGCGCACGCCGACGCGAGCGGCAGCGTCGAAGCCGTGGAGCGCCTCCGCGGCCTCGCGCCCGATTCGGTGCTGCGCCTACGCGAGGGCGTGGCGTTCATGGTGCGCGAACGCGAGAAAACCGTCGACCTGCTAGTCGCGGGCAAGTCACTCGCCTTCCCGAAGTTTTGCCAGGGCGCGTTCGAACGTTTAGTTGCCGGCCAGACGACGCTCGCGGAACTGGACCCTGCGTTGAGCCCGAAGAACCGGGCCGTCCTCATCCGCACGCTGGTGCTCGAGGGGCTGGTTACGATCGACGGCTAGCTCGTCACGTCGAGCAGCGACGAGCGCCGCTCCTGGTTCACGGTTTTCGAGAACGAGCGGAAGCGGCCCATGTTGGCCAAGCGCGACGCGCACGCTTCGTTGAAGGCCTTCAGGCGCTTGAGCTGACCGTCCCGGTAACGCGCCAAACGGGCGATCCGCTTTCTTGCCGCAGCGTTCTCTTCGGGTGTTATCGTGGGCTCGCGCATCGCGATATCCAGTTCGTGGGTCAAGAGCCGCTGCGCACGCCAGGACGCCTCACAAACTTCCCAGCGCCGTTGCGCGATCGCGGCGTCGACGGCGAGGCATTCGCGTTCGAGCGCGACGATCAGTTCAACCGGCCGCCGGATCATACCACGGCGACGTCTTGACGCGGCTCCACACTGGCAAACTCGATTTTGTAGCGGCGCACCGCTTCAGCCCACGCGTTTCGGATCATGAGCATTTGAGGAAGCACGCCCTCGGCGCGCGCCACGTCACCTTCCATGTTGGCCTGCACGAGCTCGCGGTACCAGAACTTATACAAGGCACAGTTACTCTGGGCGAGCTCCCCGCCCAGTTCCAAGTCGATCGCGTCAATGGCGGCGGCGCACGCTTTCTGCGCGGTGCGCAGCAGGTCGTGCCGCCCTTGAATGTCGTTGGGTTCGGCGTTCATCCGCTCGATCGCCTTGCGCGTAAAGAGCACGATCGCGTCGAAAATCTTGACCATCAGATCTTCTTTGGAAGCAGTCGAGATCGACGCTTCCAAATACTTCATGGTCGGCGAGGTGGCGCTCACGGATGCGTCAGTGTCCGATCGCCGCGATTTGCGCCTGCAGCGCTTGCAGTTCCGCGATCTGCGACTCACTAGCGGTGAACTGAGTGCGCAGGTTGTCCGCTTGCTGGGTAGCTTCCTGATTGATCAGCGAGATCTGCTGCTGCAGGGAATCGATCTGCTGATTGTTCGAATCCACGACGCTCGACAACAGAACGTTGCTCAGACTGTCCGGGGTTATGGCGCTGTTGGCCAAAAACGTGGTCAAGCCGTCGATGTTGGAAAGCGACGAGCCCAAGAGATACGCGAAGCCGTACGACGCGCCGGGAACCGGCTGAGAGCCGGCTTGCGTCCCGCTCAACTTCGGGCTCAGGGTGAAGAGATTTTGCACCGCCTGCGTGTCGGCCGCGTACGCTGCCGCGAACGTCGTGGTGTCGAGCGCCTGCAACTGGCCGCTCGTCGCGTTGACCGTGAAGCTGTTGTTGGCGCTGTTGGTGTCGTCCGAGGTGCTGCTACCGGTCGAGCTGTCGGAGTCGGCAGCGGTGCCCACCGCTTGCGAATTCGTGTCGAGTTCGACGCCGACCGACTGGAGGGAATTATACGATGTCGAGCCCGACGGAATGAAACCGCTCACCAAGTTGACCAGTTGGTCCCGCAGGCCCGAGATCTGGTAATTGCCGTACAAGACGCCGCCGCCGCTGGAGGTGGCCGAACTCGTACCGGTGGTCGCGTCGGTACCCGCCTGGACCGTCGGCGCAACGGTGTCCTCGTTCAACGTCTGAATCGCGGCGTTGTAGGCCTTGATGAACGTATTGATCGCCGCTTCGGCGGTGGTCGGGTCCGAGGCGACATTGACCGTGTAGAACGTTCCGGTGAATCCCGCCGGCGATGAGGTGTTGATGTTGAGGTCGATACCCGGTATTGCCGACGTGAAATCGTTGGTCTGGCTGTACACGGTGTTTGTCTGACCTTGCAGGTTGGTGTACGTCAGCGAGGCTTGCGTGCCGGCGCTCGTGGCCGCGCCGGCGGTCGTCGATCCGGTGGTTAGGCCGGCCGCGGCGAGAAAGTTGCTCGTCCCGTCACTCAGCGTGATGGCCGAGGAGGTTTTGCTCGTGAGGACGATCGAGTCGTTCGAACTGTTGTAGGATGCCGTGACGCCGGCGGTGGACGAAGCGTTGATCTGAGCGATCACGTTGTTCAGCGACTGCGTGGTCGGATCGACCGTAAACGCGGTACCGTTGATGCTGAACGTCCCGGCCGTGACCGCGCTGGCAAAGCCGGCGTTGTTGTTGGTGTCGAGAACCGAGGTACCGTTGATCCCGGCGATCGCGCTCGCGCTGCTCACGTTGCCACTGACGATCGATGCCGTATTCAGCTTGAGGACTTGCTCGAGGTTCCCGGTATCGGTCGGGCTACCGAGCGAGGTGACGCCGGTCAGCGACACCGTACCGGTACCGGCATTGTAGGCGGCGGTGCCGCCGTCGTTGGCCTGCAGCGCGGTGTTGATGTTGGCAACGATCGTCCCGATGGTTTGCGTGGTGACGTCATAGCTGACCGCAACGCCGTTGATCGTGAACGTGCCCGTCGGGCCGCCGCCGTTGGTCGCCGTGATCGAGGCGCCGGCCTGGTCGAGCGCCAGCCCCGCGTTGAGCGTACCGTTGGCCGAAGGGTTGTTGGTGATCGATTGACCGCCGACCAGACCCGTCGCGTTGAGAAAATTGCTCGTGTCGCCGCTGGCGCCGAGCAGGATACTTTGCGGACCGGGCACCTTGTTGGTGAGCGTGAGCGACGAAGTCTGGGTGTTGTAGGTCGCGGTCACGCCGGCGGTCGAGGCGTTGATCTGGGCGATCACATCGCTCAGCGAATCCGTCGCCGGGTTGACGGTGAATTGGACGCCGTTGATCGTGAACGTTCCGCCCGTGACCGCGGTGGCGAATCCGGCGTTGTTGTTCGTGTTGAGATCGGAGTTTTCGTTGATGCCGGCGATCGTCGACGAGCTGGTAATCGTGCCGGCCGAAAGCTGTGCCGAGTCGAGCTTGAGGACTTGCTCGAGGTTGCCGCTGTCGCCGCCGCTACCGATCGAGGTGACCCCGGTCAACGTCACGGTCCCGTTGGCGTTGAGCGTCGCACTGCCGCCGTCGTTGGCCTGCAGCGCCGAGTTGATCGCCGAGACGATCGACGTGATCGACTCGGTGTCGACGTTGTATTTGATCGCCACGCCGTTGATCGTGAAGATGCCGGTCGCACCGGTGCCGTCGGTCGGCGTGACGCCCGTTCCGGCGGCCGAAAGCGCGACCGTCGTATTCAGCGAACCGTTGGCGCTGGAACTGTTCGTGATCGAGGTTGCCGTCGCGGCCTTCTGCGCGTTGACGATGTACGTTCCGGCAATCGGCGTCTGGCCCGTTATCTGCGTCGCGGTGGCGCCCGGTGTCGATCCACCGGACGTATTCGACACCGTCGCCTTATACGCATCAAAAGTCGCCGGATTGGAAAGAGCGGTCAGCGAGTCTTGCACCGAGCCGATCAAATTCGTGATCTTGAGGATCGCGGTGTTTTGCGAGTTGAGATTGTTGATCTGCAGCTGCGTCGGCTTCTCTTGCGCGAGCGTCTCGGCAGTATATTTCTCAATGATCGCATTGTAATCGATGCCCGACGCAATGCCGGGAAACGAAATCGGCGCGGCGTCGCCGAGCGTTCCCGAAGTGGCCGAACTGGTACCGGATGTGGCTGACACGATTACACCTTCTTGTTGACGACGCTGCCGCCGTCAAGCTTGTCGAAAAATTTAGCTAGCGCAATCAACGTTTCGCTGGGGAACTGAACGATGACCTTACCGGTTTGCTTATCGGTGAACACGGTCACGATTTCGTTGGGGTCTTGCTCGACCTGAAATGATACTGAAACGTTTTGCTCTTGGGCGCTGAAAAGCTGGGCGACACCACTGGCGAGCGTCTTCTCCGCCGCGGCATCCTTCTTCGATCCGTCCGGCGGACCGGCGGGCAACGTCGCGAGGCCCGGCGTCGGACCGATCGGCGAGCTGATGGAACCGGTGGAACCACCGGGAGCCGTCGAGGGGGCTTCACTCGTGACGACGGGCGCGGTGGCAGCTGAAGCGAGTGCCGCGCTCACGGCCGAGGCGGCCGCCGAAGCGGATATGCCGGGCGTTGCCGACGCACTCGTCACTGGCGCCGGTGTTAAAACGGCTGTCGCGGATACGGCCTGAACGTCCATGTTCCAGAAACCTCCTACATACGATATCGGCTATCGAGTCGGTGACTTTAGAAAGCTTGCACGATCTGTGCATATGTCGCCACGATCACAGAGGCGGCACTTCCGAGCCGTTCCCGGGCGAAGCGAGCGGCTGCTCGGATGCGCGGATCGCTGCGTGTCGGCACCATCCCAAGCTTCGCCGATTCCGCGCGCGATACTGCGTATGTCGGCCGGATCGACCGTCCAGCGTTCGGTCTGCGGGCAGTTCGAGCCAACGCGACTGCGAGCACACGACCGCGGCGCCAAGCGCGGCAGCCGTCATGATGCGGCCGTGACCGCGCGGCGTCCAGGCCGCATCGGCGATGACGCTGGCCGTGCGATAGAGCGTTGCGAGTGCGCCCGGCGAGGGCTCGCCGATCAGGCGCACCTGCTCGGGTGCAAATTCGCGTAACCGCTCGGCGTACATCGGGATCCGCGACGGCGCCGGCCAGCACCATACCGATGCCGACGTCGGCGGCGGCGCGGGCCAGCATTAGCTGGTTCGCTTCGGGCCAAATCGGCGCGTGCACGAGGATGAAGGGATCGGTACCGACCCACGCGCCGACCGCTTCCCCGCTGACCGAAACAGCCGGCAGCGGCGGCACGATGAAAGTCGGCCGGCGCGGCCGGAACGGCTCCACGGCGGCCAATTCACGGGCCGAATTCACCAGCACGATGTCGGCCATCGCCAGCACGCGTTCGGAGTCAGCGAGGCCGACAATCGGCGGTGCGAAGGCCACCCCCGCGCTGACGCCGTCGACTTCGACCGCCCGCCGGGCGAGCATTTCGAGGTACATGCTCACGCTGCGGTCGTCGCCCGAATAGCCGAAACAATACGGCGTGACCATGGCGCCCCAATAGCCGCCGGCCTGGGGCGACTCGTGCAACGCGTGGACGACGAGCGGCTTGCGGTTCGTGCTCGCCCACTCCGCGACGCGGCGCGCCGCAGCGCCCGGACGAACGCCGTACAGATGGACCAGATCGGGGGCGAAAGCCGCGACGGCCTCGACGTCCGCAGAGCACCTCGGCGGTGAAACCCTCGTGGCGCAGGATCTCGGCCAGCGCGAGTGCTTCCGCGCTGTCGGAATCCGGCGCGCGCAGCGCGTCGGGCCGCACGACGACGGCGATGCGGCCGGCCGAGCGCCCGGCCGGCAACGGAACCTCGACGTCGGGCACCGGGCGCGCAAACGGTTCGCGGGTGGTGACCACCGAGAACGCGGTGACCGCCGCATCATCGTCCGCGCTGAACGTAAGCATCACGTCCGCCGGCAACGGCGCCTCGACGAACACCCGGACGCCGTCCGCCGCGCCGCCATCGGTGCGGACCGTGACCGCCGCGTACTCCGGCGGCGCGCCGCTGCCGACCGCGAGATCGTAGCTCGCGTCGGCCGCACCGGAGTCGAAGCTGCCGTAATAGACCCGCGCGACGGGATCATCGCCGAGCACTTTGCACGTCGTTGCGATGCCGCCGAGGAAACCGGCGAGTTCCAGCGCTTGCGGCCCGAACGTGACGACGTGTTTGTCGACCGCGAAGCGACGGGCGTAGATGGCGGCGGCGATGCGCGGCAACGCCGTCACCAGCGGCGCGGCGCCGAAAAAGCCACGCCCGCGAGCGGCGTCAAAAATCGGCGCCGCGCCGTAGCTGATCACTTCTTCGGTCCAAAAACCGCCGTTCATCGCGCGCCGTTCGAGATCGGGAAACACCCGCTCCACCACTTCGCGCGCGTGCGTGTCGGTCACGATTCCGAGCACGCCGTGCGGAAACACGAGCGGATCGAACTCCCGCAGATCGAGTTGGGCGAGATCGACGTAAACCAGCGGCACGGTAACAGAGCGCTCACCGTCGCTGAAGTGCAAATCGAGGAACGCGGTCGGTTCGCGGCCGCGCGTCACGGGCTCGAGCCGTGCCGCGACGAGGTGTTCGTCGCGGACCAGTTCGCGCATCAACTCGATGCGCCACGACCACGGTTGCAGCGCCGGGAAAACCTTATGCGTTCTCACGCCGGCGGAACCGACAGCAGCGCACGCACGCGCTCCACGCCGTCGACGAGCGGGAGCTCCAGCAGCGCGTCGCGCTCGAGGCCCGCAACTCGCGCGTTGCTCGTGCCCGCGTCGCGCCATTCGCTCACATCGGGCACGAAGTCGATGCTCACGTTCAACGTTTCTTCCATCGGCACGCCCGATGCGATGAGAATTTCGCGCAGCGCGCTCAAGGCTGTTTGCAAACCAAAGGTCCCATCGAGGCCCACGGCCACCTCGACCGGGTCGTCGACTCGGAAGGCGGCGGCGAGTTCGACCACCAGGGGACGAGCCTGCAGCCATTCATCTTCGTCGTGCAGCGGAAGCAAGATGCGAACGCGGCGCCGCTCGGGGAGCACGCCGACGGGTGGAGCGTCCGTGCGGAGCGGGACGCGATCGGTCTGCGGATCGAATCCGCGCCCCCTCGACCAGCGCTGTTCGTACACCGTGCGCAAAAACGGCGCGTCGTCGAGATTGCCGACAAACGAGGCCGCGTCTTCGGGCGGGAACAAGTGGGCGTAGGCGTCTTCGCAGCAGGCGATGAAAAAATTGGCCGCACGCACGCGGCGCGCAAAGTCCTCGATGCCGAAGCGCGAGAAACCGAACGTCTCGTCGAAGCCGCCGACCACCTGCAAGGCCTCGCGGCTGACGATCATGACCTGCGCCGTCGCAACGTCCAACAGCGTGGCTTCGCGCGCGAACGTCTCCGCTCGCCGGTCGTAGAGCGCTTGCATTTCGGCTGAGTTCCGGTAGCCGAGATCCGGCACCGATTCCGGCCGGTCCGCACCGCCCACCCGCGGCACCGCGATCCCCAACCGCGGGAGGCGCCGGAACGCGTCCCGCAGCCGCTCGAGAACGCCGTGCGGTAATTGTACGTCGTCGCGGACGATCGCGATGCCGTCGGAGGTGCAAGCGCCCAGCGCGCGGTTCAACCCGACGGCCAGTTGCACGTCGGAATCGTCGGGCGTCAAGCGCAGTCCGGAATGCACCGCGAACAGGCGCTCCGTGGTCGTCGCGCCGGCCGGGTAGACCACCGAAATCGTGCCGTCGATTGGTTCGCCCATCAATGCCTGTACGGTTTGCTGCGTGACGGCGGGTTTCGAACCGGCCACGAAAACGATGTCGACGTGCCGCAATCCGGCCGGTACCGGCAGCGACTCCGGCACGATCTCGCCGGCCGGCGTCGCCGCGAACAGACGCCGTTCGGGCAAATGCTCGATTGCGCCGGCCACGATCTCGGCGATGGTCGCGCCCGGCAGCGCACCCGCGTTGACGATGCGCCCGCAGTGGAAGAGCGCGGCGCCGAAGGGCGGCGCGGCGTTCTCGAGCGCGACCGCGACGCGCGCGCTGCGCTCGATGCGTTCGACCAGCTGCTCGAGGCCGGCCCGGCCGGGCAACGCCTTGCCGTCCGCGACCAGCAAATAACGGTCGCTCGTTCGTTCCAGCGCACTGCGCAGGGCGGCGCCATCCGCCGGTGCGCAGACGGTGAGCGTTCCGCCGGCGGCGAGCGCGGGGACGAGGCGGCGCGCGCGGGCGCGGCCCGTTTCGTCCGTCGCCAGTACCAGGACATCGACCGGCGGGTAGGGCCGGCGTGGGTAGCCGCGGATGTTGCCCATCATGCGAACTTCGCGCGTCACGAACCCCGACCGCACGCGCGGCGGATCGCGGTGAAGGTGCTGCGGATCCCAACAGCCGAGGCCGGCAAAGCGGCGCAGGTTGCCGAGCGCGCGCCGTAATTCGAACGGATCTTCGACCGCGCTGAAGACGAGCGAGGGTTCGCACACCACTTCGAGTCCGGCGAGCCGCGCTTGCACGGCCAAGTCCAGATGCAAGACGTCGGGGTCGAGCACAACCCCCGCGAAGGAGCGGACGAAGGCTGACGAGACGACGTAGAGACCGCGTTGCGGGACGTCGACGGGTCCGCGCACGAGCTCGGCCAGGTTGCGATCGGTCTGCGGCCCGATCAGCGGCACGAGATCGAACGGATTGGGTCCCGAGCGCGGCGGTCCGAACATCGCACCCAGCCGTTGACCGGCCCCCACGAGTGCTCGGCCGCCCACGATCGCGCTACGTGCTCCGGCCGCGCGCCGCAGTGCTCCGAAGGCATCCGCAGCCGGCACGGCATCTTCATCGACGACGATGATCCATTCAACGTCCGCATCGGCCGCCAGTTGCTGCAGGCGCTCGGCACGCGTGGCGCGCGGCTCCGCTTCCACCCTCGCCGGCAGACGGGCCAAAGCACGCAACAGTGCCTCTCGCGCCGCGTTGCTGGACCCGGGCGAGGTAAGAGCGACGTTACGCAACGCCTAGCTCAAACTGGCAGCGGCAATTCGGCCCGCGCCGGCGACATCGCCGTCTTGCAAGAGGAAACTCGCGTATTCGAGCGCGACCCGCGGGTCGACCTCGACCCGCTCCGCCAGCAGGGCGCGCGCTTGCGGCCGCGCTCCGACTTCGGCCAGCATCCGCGCGCTGGAAAGCAGCACCTCGACGTCCGACGGCAGCCCCTGCGCGCGTTCCTCGAGCACCGCAATCGCGCCGGCCCGGTCGCCGCGCTTGAACAGGATCGACGCCCGCATCCGCGTGGCCTCGGCGAAAACGTTCGGCGTCGATGGCTCGACGCGCGAAAATTCGTGCTCCGCGCGTTCATTCTCGCCGAGTCGCGCCAACGCCAGCGCATAGTTGAAGCGCAGTTCGGCGTTGCGCGGATCGACCTGCAATCCGGTATTCGCCGCGTCGCGCGCCTCCTCGCATTGATTGAGCGCGAGCAAGCGGAACGTACGGCGCGAGAAATCCTCGGGCCGCAGGCACGGCGCCAGCAACTCCTCGCGGTGCAGGCGTTCGAGGCCGGCCGTATCACCGCGCTCGGTGAGCAACTGCTCCATGACCGAGATCGCAGCCCCGTTACCGGGCGCGCGACGCAGCGCGGCTTCGAGGAACGGCAGCGGGTCGCCCTGCCCCGATTGGAGCATCGCGCGCGCCGCGGCGACGTTGAGCATCGCGACGAGGTCGTCATTGATGTCGCGGTCGATCTCGGTTTCGACGATCGCAATCGCCTGCGCGAACCGGCTGCGCCGCAGCAAGTAGTTCACCAACTCGAGCCGCCCGCGCGGGTCGGCATCCGCCATGGCGCGGAACGCGACTTCGGCATCGTAATAGCGGCCGATGCTCTCGAGGCATTTGGCCTTGGAGTTCTGCAAGTGGAACGAGTCCGGCTTATTCGCCAGCGCCTTGTCGACGAACTCGATCGCGCGTTCGAAATCCTTCGCGCGCTCGTAGGTACCGGCCAGCGCGTAGTAGATCTTCCACTCGAAGATCTCTTCATCGGTCATGACGGTGAACGCCATGTGCTCGCGCAGATCGAGGGCCTTTTCGAAAAGCTCCCGCGCTTCATCGATCCGGTTGAGCTTCACAAGGACCTGGCCCTTGGTGAAGATCAAGCCCGCGTCTTTGGGAAACTTCTCGACGCCGACATCGACGATCTCGAGCGCCTTCTCCTTATTGCCGAGTGATTCACAATACGTTTGCGCGAGCATCAAATAGGCGAGCGGGAAGTACAGCTTAACGACCGGCGCCGTGGCCAGCATCCGCTCGAGAACCTCGATGCCCAATTCGAAGTTACCGGAGCAAATGGCCGAGTTCCCGAAGTTGAACAGCGAAAACGTGTCCTCGCCGTTTTCTTCGTACGCGCGCGAGATCAGCGGTTTGTTGCGATCGTCCTTGTTGCGGCCGACCAGCATTTCGTGCGTGTAGCCCTTATGCAGGATCGTGATCGGCGTGAGGACCGCCGACATTTCCTCGCCGTCGGTGCGGGCGAGCGATTCGTGGATCACGCCGCCGTAGCGCAGCAACGGGTTGGTCGGAAAAATGCGAATCAGGCGATGCGACATCGTGCCCATGCCGGCCGAGTCGCTGATGAGGTTGACGATGTTGATGTAGACGCACGCCAAACCCGCCGGGGTCGTGCGCAGCGACTTCACGAGGCCGAGGGATTCGCGCTCGAGTTCTTCGTCGGCGTCAAGCACGAGCGTCCAGCGGCGCGTCGCCATTGCGAGCGCCTCGTTGCGGGCCCATGCGAAGTCGTGCTGCCATTCCCGAAATATGACGTTGGCACCGTAGGAACGAGCGATCTCGACCGTACGGTCCGTCGACCCGGTATCGACGATGTTGATTTCGTCGACGACGTCCTTGATGCTGTCCAGGCACTCCGCGAGGAAGCGCTCCTCGTTCTTCACGATCATGCACAGGCTGATGCCCTCGGGCAACTGCTCGTGGTCCGCGCCGGGCGGCGGAAGGTTGAACAACAGTCCGGTCTGTCGCTGGGCGAAGACGGAGTTACGGTAGGCGTCGGCGATTTGGATCGGCATAGAACCCCTTTTGTTGTTTTTCGGCCGGCCGGCCGCCGCATGTTAGAGCATCATGCCGCCCGGCGGCCCGGGCCAAAGCAAAAGGGGGCCCGCCGTAGCGGACCCCCTGGTGCTAACCCGAGAATTCGGACTAACGGAACAGACCGAGAACCGTTTGAGCGTTGGTGTTCGACTGTGCGAGCACGGTCGTACCAATCTGGATGAGGATCTGTTCCTTGTTGTAATCGGCGGTCGCTTGGCCGACGTTGAGGTCCGTGATGTCGGACGCCGACGCCGTTAGGTTGACCGATGCGATGTTGTTGTTGTCCGCAGCGTTCTGCAAGCGGCTGATGACGGCACCGAGCGCGGCGCGTGCACCGTTGACTTGCGTGATCGCTTGGTCGATCTGACCGATCGCGTCTTGGGCGCCGAGAACCGCACCAGCGCTGCTCGGGTTGCCGTTGACGATCTGGGTCGTCGCGACGTTGATGTTGGAGACGCGCAGGGCCGACGTGCTGACCGACACGAGGCCGACCGTGATCGTCGCGCCTTCGTTGGCGCCGCCTTGGAACTGGAACGCCGGACCGTTGGGATTCGAGTTGACCGAGACGTACTGGGTGACTTTGATGAACGAGGTTTCGTTCACGTCAACCGTACCGGCCGAGGCGTTGAAGTTGACCGTGACGCCGTCGAAGTTGAACGAAGCGTTCGCGGTACCCAGGGTGTAGACCGTCGAGAACTGCGAGTACGAGGCGGTCGCCGTCGAGTAGAAGCTGACGACGATACCTTGCTGGCTCGCATTGATCTGCGCGACTTGCAGTTCGATCGTACCATCGACGATCGCCGTGCTGGTTGCGCTGATCGAGACGCTCGTGACGAGCGCCGACGACTGCAGCACCGTGTTGAAGGTACCGATCTGGGCGTTCGCGGTGACGACGGCGGCGGCGCTGGTTGCCGGCTGGAAACCAGCATGGCTGCCGTCGAGCAGCGCTTGACCGTTGAAGTTCGTGTTGCTCGAAATCTGGTTGACTTCTTGCAGCAACTGCGTGACTTCGTCTTGCAGAGCGGTACGGTCGGTGGGCGACGTGATCGTGTTCGCGGCTTCGATTGCCAGCGAACGGATACGCTGCAGAATGCTGGTAACGGTCGAGAGCGCACCGTCCGCGACGTTGGCCGCGTTCGTGGCGTCTTGAACGTTGAGGTTCGCAGTATCGAAGCCCTTGGCTTGGTCGTTCAGGTTGACTGCGATCGCGAGACCCGACGGATCGTCGGATGCGGTGACGACGCGCAGGCCGCTCGAGAGTTGTTGGACCAGCTTACCGAGCGTTCCCTGATTCTTGTTCAGGTTGAGCAACGCGTTGTTGGCAAGTTGGTTGGTGGCAATCGAAATGCCACCGACGGTATTAGGCATGAAAATCCTCCATGATCACACGTGTGAGAAAGCTGGAGCCGTCCTGACTCCGCTAATTAAGTCTTCGGCGCTTGGCGCCGCGACTTTAGTGCCGCCGGGGCCGCTGCGACACCGGCCGCCTCGGGAGGGGTCCCGGGGACCGCGGCGCGGTTGGCCCGCTGGATCTCCTCGTAGACCTCGTTACGGTGCACCGGTACCGAGCGCGGGGCGTCGATACCTAGCTTCACTGAGTCGCGATCGACCGATACCACGACAATACGGATGTCTTCGCCGATCACGATCGACTGATTGAGTTTCCGGGTGAGGACCAGCATGACCGCGCCTTCCGTGGCATTTGGGCTGTGCCCAAGGGGGACGGCGGCGGTGTTCGCTTATTCCGGGACGGCCTCCGCCTGTTTGCGGGCCACGGCCTCGGGGACCGGGATCTCCATCGCGACCGTGTAGCGGCTCGTCTCGAGCGGAACCTGGCGCCCGACCCGGCTCTTGAGGTTCAACACGATCGGCGCCATGAGGTTCATGAACGTCGGGCCGCCGCTCGTGCCGACCATGACCGCCAGGATCATGAAATCCTCGGGCTTGTCCAACGCGAGCGAGAGTTGCGCGAAGCTCGGCATCTTGGGCTCGTAATCCGGGAAGAAATTCCACGGGTCGCCCAGCGGCAAGGCGACGCTCACGTCTTCCAAGCACTGCAGCCAGAGAATGTTATCTTGGGTTTCGAGCTGGACCACGATGAAACTGCGAAGGTCCTCGAAGCCCGGAATCCCCCACGGGAATACGAAGATATCCGACTCGCTGTAGGTGCAGGTTCCGAAACGGGGCAGATCGACAGTCTTGACGGCACTGTCAGCCGGCGCTTCCACCATGGAACTCCTTCGGATCAGAGGTAGTCGATGAGGGTCTTGCCTTCGAGGCGGGTCGTCGTCGCGTACGCCGCCTGAAGAGCCGTCTGTACCAGCGTAAACTGGGAAGTTGCCTGGGCGATGTTGGTATCCTGATAACCCGACTGGGTGGTCGTGTTGTCGTTGGCGAGCGCTTGGACTTGCGTGGTCGTTGCGGCCAAGTTCTGGATCTGCTGGCCGATCTGCGCTCGCGCCGAGAGCACCTGGTTGATCACCGCGTCGATATCGCCGATTTGGGTCGACAGGTTACTCGTCACGCTGACCGTGTTCGGGATGTTGAACACCTCGAGCAGGTTCGCCGCGTTCGTCGCCGCCGGCGGTCCGACCGTCGGCGTGTCGTAGATCGAGAACGGCGGGCTGTTGGCTGCCGTGCTCGTCAGCTGCAAGCGCTGCGATGCCTCGTTCCACGATGCCGTGACTCCGGTTTGCGCCACCGCCGCCGGCGCGTTGATCGCCGCCAGCATCGTCGTGATCGTGTCGGCATTGGTGAACGTGAACGTTTGCTGGCCGGCTGCGCCGGTGTTGGTCGTGCCGTCGATCGTGATCGTGTAGTTGCCGGTACTATCGGGGGTCAACTTCACGTTGGTCGGGCCGCCGGCCGCGGCCAGCTGCGCCAGCGTCGTCGGATTGGCGTCGCCGGGTCCCTGGAGCACTTGTCCGTTCACGTTGATCGGCTGCTGGCTCTGAATCGAGGCCGGCTCGTTGTCCATTGTGTCGCGCAGCGTCGCGAGCAGCGTGAACACGCTCGGCGTTCCGTTGGTCGAGGACTGGTTGAAGGCGGCCTGCATCGTCGTGCCGACCTGAACTTCCTGGCCGTTGATCAGCTCGGTGCGCGCTTGGTTGTTGCCGGTGAACGTGACCGCGTTCGGCGGCGAACCGAGCGGCGTGATGGGCGCGGTCGTACCGCTGCCGGTCCCGGCGAAGATGTAGGTGCTGCCGTACTGGGTGTTGGCCAGCGCCAGGGCTTGGTTGAGCAGGCCCGCGACCTGTTGCCCGATCAGGGGCCGCTGCGAGCCGTTGGGGATGATGTCGGTTGCCCCCTCGACCGCCAGCGACCGCGCGCTCTGCAGCACCGTCGTGAGTGACGACAGGGTCGAATCGGTAAACGTCAGCTGGTTCTGCGCGGCGGTGGCGTTGGAGGCGTCGGCGTTCTCGGCACCGATCGTCGTCGTCAGCGTCAGGTCTTGCGCGACCTGTGAGGGGTCGTCGCTGGGAACGTTGAGCGACTTCCCGGTCGAGAGGTCCTCGCCGATCGACTGGTACTGCGCCGAGAGGTTGTCGATCGACGTGATTTGATTCTCGTAGATCGTGCTGGTCGCGATGCGCATTAGTTGTCTGCTCCCATACTAGAACGAGGTCCCAGACCCGAGATTGATCGCGTCGCTCAACATCGACGACAGGACGGAGATCACGTGCGCCGCTGCCCCGTACGCATTCTGAAACTTCACGAGGTTTTGGGTCTCCTCGTCGATATTGATGCCGTCGGTGGATTGGCGCACGGCGTTGATGCTGCTGGCCAGACTGGTCTGCGTGGTGTTACCGGTCGAGGCGGTCGCCGCGTCCTGACCCATCTGCGCCACGAGGTTCGCATAGGACTGCTGCAGCGTGCCCGTCTGGGCCGAGGTGATCGAGAAGTTGGCGAGGTGCGCGTTTTTCGCCACGAAGGTGATCGTGCCCGTAGCGCGGTTGACGGCGGTGACGGTGACGTTCTCCTGTGCCGCGCTGCCGGCATCGATGGTCAAGACGTCGCCGACGTTGGTCTGCGCGAACGCGGTCGGCGTGGCGACCGGCGGGTTGATCGTCACGGTGCCCGCGGCGGCGATCGCGGTCGGCGAGGTGGTTTGCAGCGCCGGCACGCCCAGCGACTTCGAGAAGAGCGAGAGCAGCGCGTTCGCGCCGCCGCCGCTCGTGCTGCCGTAGGCGTTGGTGGAGTTCTGATTGACGTTGTTTATCTGGTTCGCGCCCAGCGCCGTCAATAGCGCGGTCGACGCGGTGCCCAGCGCCGGTTGCGCCGGCCCGGTCGCGGCGAGATTGCTGTCGTTGATCGTGAAGCTCGGCGTCGTCGTTCCGCCCGACGCCTGCATTTGCGCGCGGTGCACCAGGTCGATGTTCGCGGGATCGCGAGCGAAGACGACCCGTTGGGACGTTGCGTCGTAGGAGGCCGTCACGCCGTAGTGGCCGGCGTTGAAGCCGTTGATGAAACCACCGATCGTGGTCGCGTCGATCGTGCCGGCCGGAACGGCCGGGCCGCCGGTCGAGGAGTTGATCTGGTAGTTGACCGCGATGCCCGGCGGGACGGCCGCCGCGTTGATGCCGTCGACCTGAATGTAGAGCGTACCGGTGAGGTCGCTGCCGGGGGCGATCGCCGTCGGGTTCGCGAGCGTTTGGTTATTGTCGATGTCGGCCGTGGTGTCGACCGTGGCGTTGGCGGCGTTCAGCGGCTGCACGAGCGTTCCGGCAGCCGTCGTCGCGACGCTGGTCGGCACTTCCGACGGCGTGAGGATACCGACTTGGATGTTGCCGGCGCTGATCGGCAGCTGAATCACGACCGGCGAGAACAGCTGGCCGCCGGCCGTGCCGGTTGAATCGTAAGCGGCCTGCGAGATGCGATCCGATTCGGTCGCCAGCGCGTTGGCGAAATCGTTGAGCTGGTTGCCGTACGGAAGCAGCTTGTTGTTGTAGGTGTCGAGCAAGCCGCCGAGCTGTCCGCCGGTGATCGGAATCGCAGCCGGGTTGATCGGGTTGGGCGGCGTGACGAAGTCGACTTGGAGCTGCGGATTTCCGCTCGCATCGGCACCGATGATCGGCGCCGCCAAGTGGTAGGCCACGGTGTCGTTGACCAAGGCCAGCCCGTTGACCGTGACGAGGGTCGAACCGTCGGCTTGGATCGACGTCGACGTCGGCAGGTAGGTGGAGAGCGTGTCGATCAGCTGGTCGCGCTGGTCTTTATAGGTGTTGGGGTTACTGCCGACCGCGGTTGCCGAGCGAATCTCACCGTTCAGGGTCGCGATCTGATCCATCGTCGAATTGATCGTCGAGATCAGCGAGCCGGCTTGCGTCTGGGTCTGCGTTTCCGAGCTCTTGAGCGCGGCGTTGGCGCTGGTGATCGAGGTGACGAGGCCCTGCGCCGCCGTCAGCACGCCCTGCTCTTCCGCCGTACCATTGGGGTTGTTGGTCAGCGTTTGAATCGACGTTTGGAAGTTCGAGAACGCGCTGTTGATGCCGTTGGCCGGTTCACCGAAGCTCGACTGCAGCGCCGAGAGCACGCCCGACTCCGAGCTGTAGTAGTTCTGCGACGAGGTCGCACCGCGGAACAGCGCGTCGTAGGAATCCTGATGCACGCGCGTGATCGACGAAACCAGGACGCCCGTGCCTTGAGTACCCGGGATCAGGCTGGTCGGATAGCCCGGCAGGCCTTCGATCGGCGGGAGCTGGCCGATGTTGACGATCTGGCGCGAGGCGCCGGGCGTCTGCACGTTCGCGATATTTTGCGAAGTGACGTTTTCCGCTTCTTGAAACGTGTCCAGCGCGGAGCCTGCGATGTTGAGGCCGAGGAAACTCATGCTTTGCGACTCACGATCACGCTGGAGTTGCTCTTGGGGACGGTGCCGCGGCGTTTATAGGTGCCGGTCGACTCGGTCATCGCGTCGTGGATCATTTCGACCGTCTTGCGCAGCCGCTCCATGCCCGCCAGGATCAAGGCCTTGTTGTTGTTGACCGTGATCGCAAGCGAAATGCCCTTGATCGACATTTCGCGCGAGAGCTGCTGGAACACGCGCCGCATCGGTCCCGGTGCGTACGCGCAGACTTGCTCGAGCGTCAGCTCGCCGAAGCCCGCCACTTGCATCTGCAGCCGCTTGCGCCGCGCCTGCTGGTGGAGGATCCGGTGGCCTTCGAGCCGCCGTTCGGAGGCGTTGATGCGGTCGACGTCTTTGTGCACCAGCGCTTCGGTCATCGCCAAGGCGACCGTGTTGAGCTCGCCGAGCACTCGGCTCTCCTCTTGCAGGAGAGCGCGAAAACCATCCCAGGACGCACTCATCGGCGCACCTCCGGCCGGCCCGCGCCGCTCAGGCGGGGAGCGCCTCCAGCACGAGGCGCCCGAGCAGCTTCTCGACGATCTGCTCGGAGGGAACGTAATACTTGCCCTGGGCGATCCGCTGCTGCAGATCCTTGACCAAGGCTTCGCGATACATCGGCTCGGCCGTCACGCTGGCCGCCATTTCGGCGAAGCTCGAGGCTTCCGACGAACTGACGTAGTCCACGTCCAAGGGAGCCGTGTCGAACGACACCGATTGCGCCGCCTGCGCCTTGCGCTTGCGCGACGTTCGATAGGCGGAAACCGCCGATTCGATCTCGGCTCGGCTGATGATCATGCCGCGAAAGCACCCCCTGCACTCCGTCCTTGCTGCTAGGGATAGTGTCGGAGGCTGGCAACGCCGACTTTAGCGTCTTCACTGGTCACCCTCGCCGGATTTGGTCGAAAACGGCATCGCGCTCGGTCCGGACGGCAGCGCCGACGCCGACGCGGCCGAGGCGGCGGCAGCGGCCGCGGAGGCGGCCGAGGTGGCCGAGGACAGCGAGCTGGCCGAGGCACTGCCGATGACCTGAGCCCGCAATTGGGACTCGACCATCTTGGCGATGCCGAACGAGCCGGTCTTGGCGATCGAGTCGGCCTGCTTCTCGTCGAGCATGTCCTGCCACATGTCGTCGGCGTTGGACTGCTTACCGAAAATGGTGTCCTTATCGACCGTGCTGTGCATCTCTTTGAAAAGCATGCCGACGAACACGCCTTCCAGCTGAGTCGCGGCGGCATGCAGCTTCTTGAGCGCGGCCTGTTGGTCGGCGGTCAGCGGGGTCGAGGGGGTCGTAGCTGCTGCGATCGGATCCATCTTAGATAATATCGATATCGGCTTGAAGGGAGCCGGATTCGCGTAAAGCTTGTACGATCGAGATCAAATCGCGCGGCGAGACGCCGATCGTGTTGAGCGCGCGGACCACCTGGCTCAGGGTGCCGGCGCCGCTGATATAGATCAGCTTGCGGCCGGATTCCGAGGTCTTGACCGTGGTGTTGGTTTGCGTGACGGTCGGCGCCGAGGAGAACGGGCCGGCGGGCACCGCTTGGTTGGTCGTCGCGATCGTGATCGAGAGGTTGCCGTGCGCGATCGCGACCGGTGCCAGCGTGATGTCGCCGCCCATGACGATCGTGCCGGTGCGCTCGTTGATGACGACCTTCGCGAGCTGATCGGCATCGATGCGCAGATCGCCGGCATCGGCGAGGAACGACACCGGATCGTCGACGTAGCGGGTCGGCAGCGTGACGCGAATCGTCGCTGCATCGAGCGCGTGCGCCGTGCCGCGGCCGAAGTGGCCGTTGAGCGCGGCCACCGCGTGCGCGGCGGTCTTGTAATCGGGCGTGCTCAAGATGTACGAGAGCCCGGCCGGGTCTTGCTGCAGGTTGGTGATCATGTCACGCGCGATGACCGCGCCGCCGGGCACGCGCCCGGCCGTGACGAAATTCTTCGAGATCGAATTGCCGGTGCCGGTGTCGGCCGAGAAGCCGCCGACCGAGATCGGGCCTTGCGCCGTCGCGTAGACGAGGTTGTTGGGTCCGCGCAGCTCGGTCAGCACGAGCGTGCCGCCCTGCAGCGTCGTCGAGTCGCCGAGCGCGGAGACGAGCACGTCGGCGTTGTCGCCCGAGTGCGCGAACGCCGGCAGCTTGGCGGTCACCATGACGGCGGCCACGTCGCGCGTGCGGACATCGGTCGAGGCCGTCGACAGACCGAAGGTCTGCAGGATGTTCTGAATCGTCTTGCTCGTGAAGAGCACCGAGGTCGAATCGCCGGTCTGGTTGAGGCCCACGACGATGCCGTAGCCGACCAGCTGGTTCGCCGTGACGCCTTGAACGTTCGCGATGTCCTTGAGCAGCACGCCCTGCGCCGAAACGCGCACCGGCACGATCAAGAGCAGCAGCAGCGCGACGACGCTTCCGGCCGCCAGGCATTTACGCTTCATCGTGTGCATCATCCGAACAAGAACCCGATGATCTTCTGCAGGATGCCCTTGTTGTGTTCTTGCGTGTCGATGCCGCTGAACTTCGCATCGATGTTCGCCACGAGCGAGGAGAGCACGCTGTCGGTGTTGTCGATATCTTCGCCGCGCACGATGCCGGTCACATGCAGCGCTTGCGGGATGCCGTTGATCGTGAGCTTCTGATCGCCGGCGACCACCATCGCTCCGCTGGGAAGCACGCTGGTCACGATGGCCGTCATCGAACTCGTGAAGGTCTGCACGACCGTCTGCGTCTTCGCCAAGTTCGAGGTTTCGTTGGAACCCAGTGCGCCGCCCAGCCGCAGGATCGGCAGGTTGAACAACCCCGAGCCCGCGGTGACCGAGTTGGCGAAGCTGTTGGTGTTGGTCGTCGCGTCCGAGTTGTTCGCGTTACCTTTGAAGTTGAAGACGATGTGGACCAAGTCACCGACCTGCTGGGCGCGGTGATCGGCACCCAAATGCATCGGGTGTCCCGGCGCGGCCGGCGGCGGGCCGGCAACGTAGAGCGTATCGGCGGCCACCGGTGCGGACAGCGCCAGCACCACGGCGGCGATGAGCGAGCTCTGCTTGATCATTCGGGTTCTTCTCCTCCAGGGAGCGTGAGTTCGACGCGGTCGGGGCCGGTGACGGTCCCGTTGAGCACCTTGTTGGTCTGCGCGTTGTAGACGGTGACGGATTCACCGAGGCCGCCGCCCGTGCGGGCGATCACGTCGGCGGTGAGCGCCACCGGACCGTCGTGCACGACCAGGATCGCACCCGAACCGGCTTTCACGATTTGGTTGATGCCGGTCTGTTCGACGAAGATCTGCGCCCCGCGCGAGGTGGCGGCGCGCAGCTTGCGGCCGACCAGCACGCCCACGTCCACGCTCGGCCGGCCGTTCGCCGGCACGCGCGCGACCGTCAGATCGTCGGCGGTCAACAGCTCGCCGGGCGCGAGATCCTTGGCCGCGACGGCGGTATGGATGTACTGCTGCACGCGATAGCCGGCGGTGATCGTCTTGGCGACGCGGCCGTTGACCGCGATCTGCAGCGGTACCGCCACGTAGGTCGGATACACCATCGGCGTGAGCGGCGTGATCTTCACCAGGCCCAGCGGCACGGTTTGATCCTGCACGCGGAACGCCGGCACGACCGTCCGGTCGGCGTCGTGGACGAGCCCGAACGCGAGCTTGTCGGTGATCGCCGCGAGTTCGGTGCCGCTGACGGTCTGCACGACCACCGGCGCCAGCGCCACCGTGCTCGGCGCCGCCCATGCCGCGGCCGTCGCGGTACACACCACGAACGGCCCGAGCAAGACGGCGGCGAGGCGGCGCAGCATCGGTTATGAGGCCTTGGTGTTGACCGCGGTCGCGAGCACTTGGTCGGCGGTCGTCACGGCCTTCGAATTCGCTTCGAACGCGCGCTGCGCCGTGATCAGGTTGACGATCTCGGTCACGACCGAGACGTTGCTCTGCTCGAGGTAGCCGCCTTGGATCGAACCCGTGCCGTTGAGTCCCGGCGCCGAGATCTGCGGCGCGCCCGAGGCGGCCGTTTGGATGTACAAGTTCTGTCCTTGCGGCGAGAGACCGGCGGGGTTCGAGAAGCGCACCAGCGTGATCTGTCCGAGTTGGGTCGGCGCCAGCTGACCCGGCGTCAGCGCGGTCACGGTGCCGTCTTGCCCGACCGAGATGGTGGTCGCGTTGGCCGGAATCGTGATCTGCGGGTTGAGGAAGTAGCCGTCGGCGGTGACGATCGAACCGTTCGAGTCTTCTTTGAACGAACCGTCACGCGTATACGCTTGCGTGCCGTCGGGCAGCGTGACCTGGAAGAAGCCGTCGCCCTCGATCGCGAGATCGAGCGGATCGGAGGTCTGCTGCAAGACGCCTTGCGTGAATTCTTTTTCAGACGCGCCGATCTTGACACCCAAACCGACGTCTTGTCCGACGGCGATCTGCGATGCGCCAACCGGTGTACCCGGTGCGCGCAGCTGCTGATAGATCAGATCTTGAAAGTGCGCCAGGTTGTCGCGGAACCCGGTGGTGTTCACGTTCGCCAAGTTGTTGGAGATCGTGTCGATGTTGTACTGTTGGGCGATCATGCCGCTCGCAGCGGTGAAGAGTGCTCGCATCATAGCGGGTTAAGGGCTCCTACTTAGCTCGTGCGGCCGACGTCGGTGAGGGCCAGGTTGGTGGCTTGATCCTGGGTCTGGATACTTTTTTCGTTGGCGTCGAACCAACGTTCGGCCGTGATGAGGTCGACGATCGACTTCACGACATCGCCGTTGCTCTTCTCTTCGGAATACTGAAGAACGCTGGTCTGCGAAGCCGGGCGGATGCCGGCGAGCTGACCCGGGATGATGGTGTACTGCGTCGCGCCTTGCGGCTGCAGCGCGTTGACGTTGTTGAACTCGAACACGCCGATCTGGCCCGAGGTCACCCCGTTGACGTTGATATTGCCTTGGGTGTCGACTTCGATCTTGCCGAGCGCCGGCATCGGAATCGAGTGTCCGGCGGCGTCGAGCACGGTGGCGCCGTCGACGGTCGTGAGCGTGCCGTCGGCGCTGCGCTGAAACGAGCCGTCGCGCGTGTAGCTGATCTGGCCCGTGGTCGGGTCCTGGGTCGCGAAGAAACCCGGACCGGAGAGCGCGAACGAGTACGTGTTGCCGTTGAGCGCGATCTGGCCTTGCTCGAAATTCGTCGGCGTCGCGTAGATGTCCGAACCCGACCCCATGGGGCCGATCGGCACTTGCGTCGACACGCCCGGCAGACGGTTACCGGGCGTTTGGCCGGGATCCGTCTGGAAGCGGTAGAGCTGGGTCTGCGGCTGCGATTCAATCTGCAGCAACGTACGCTTGAAGCCGTTGGTCGACGAGTTTGCGAGATTACTCGAAACGTTGTCGATCATGGCTTCTGCGACGAGCGCGCCGGCAGCCGAAGTGTATAACCCGCGAATCAAAAGAAAAAACCCTCCGCACACCAGGTTGTCGCCGTTACCGGGCGACCACGAAACCGTCAATCAATCGGGTTCCGTCGCGGCCCCCACCGTGCGAGGGTAGTCCAGCCGCGTTATGTGTATCATCGGCAACCGGGCCGGCGACTTTAGGCCCAAGCAAAAGCCCCCCGGCGAACCGGAGGGCTTTTGGAGCTTGCGGGGCCTCGAGCGCTATACTTGCAGGCGCGAGATCTCGGAGTATGCATCGAGCAGCTTGGTGCGGATCGACATCATGTAGTTCAGGGAGAGGTTGGCCTCTTCGACCGAGGTCACGACCTTCTGGATGTCGCCGGTGGCGCCGGTCGCGAGGTCGCGGGTGTTGTCGTCGGAGGTGTTGATCTTGTCGTTCACGTCGCCGAGCATCTTCATGAGCGTGTTCTTGAAGGTGACGTTCGGGTCCGAACCCTCGGGGATCGGCGTGACGGCCGGCGTCTCGTCGGGCTTGCCGATGTCCGGGACGAAGCTGGCCGGCTTGATGCTGCTGAGAGCGCTTGCGTAGTCCATCAGGATTTCAGCAGGTTCATGGCGGCATTACCCATGCTGCGCGACTCTTGGATGGCCGTGACGTTGGCCTGGTAGGCGCGCGAGGCGGCGATCATGTCGACCATCTCCTTCACCGTATCGATGTTGGGCATGTGGACGTAGCCGTTGGCGTCGGCATCGGGATGGGTCGGATCGTAGACCATCCGGTCGGGACCGGGGTCGCTGGCGATCCCGACCGCCTCGACGCCGTCGCGGGACTTGCCCGGATCGTCGGCGCTGTCGGTGTCGAGCGGGTCCATGCTCGCGTTGGGGTCCGTCTCTTGCTTCTGCGCGAAGATGACCAGCTGGCGCTTGAAGGCGCCGCCCTCGGGCGTGCGCGTGGTGTTGACGTTCGCCAGGTTGTTGGCGATGACGTCCATCGCCAACCGCTCGGCGGAGAGGCCGGACGCGCTGACCTCGATCGAACTGTACATTCCGCTGCTCATGAGCCCTTCTCGTTGATTGCTTCCCGGATACGCGAGTACTGCACGGAGAGCAAGGAGTGAATCGTCTGCGAATACGACGAATTCATGGACAATTTCGCCATTTCCTGATCGAGGTCGACGTTGGATCCGTCGACGCGCATCGCTTGCGTGTCGTCGAGCTGGGTTGAGACGGCGAAGGGTTTCGGCTCGAAATCCGGGCCGGCTTTGATCTGTCTATCGTCGTCGGTCGCCAGCGCGAGTTCGGAGTCGTCGTCATATTTCGGCAGCTCGGCGGCCAGCGCCTCACGGAAGTTGACGTCGGTCCGCTTGAACCCGGGCGTGTTGATGTTGGCGATGTTGTTCGCGATCGAGTCGTGCGTCTCACGCGCGCCCTTACCGGCGTCTTTCAACATCGTGACGGTATCGCCAAACGAGATAATACTGTCGGCCATTACTGGAATCTTCGGCGGACGGCGGCCGAATCTTAGCCGCTTGCCTTCTCTCGCGAAGGATTTACACACTGAACTGGGCGGCGTGCAAACCGGCGTAGGAGCCCCCGTGGGCCAGCAGGGTATCGTGGGTGCCGGTCTCCCGGACCTGGCCCGCCTCGATATAGAGGATCTTCGTAGCGCGCCGGATCGTCGAGAGCCGGTGGGCGATGATCAGAGTGGTACGGCCGGGAAGAATGCGATCGAGCGCTTCCTCGATCAGGTGCTCGGAGTGACTGTCGAGGGCGCTCGTGGCCTCGTCGAGGATCAGGATCCGGGGGTCGCGCAGGATCGCGCGCGCGATCGCGATGCGCTGGCGCTGGCCGCCCGAGAGGCGCACCCCACGCTCGCCGACCTTGGTAGCATAGCCGTCGGGCAACCCGGTGACGAACTCCGCCACGTTGGCTTCGCGGGCCGCGGCTAGGACCTCGTCGTCGGTGGCATCGAGCCGGCCGTAGCGGATGTTGTCGGCGATCGTGCCGTTGAAGAGCTGGGTCTCCTGGGGCACGAGGGCGATGGCACCGCGCAGGTCATCGAGGCGAACGGTCGCGATGTCGACCCCGTCGAGGGTGATGCGGCCGGCTTGGGGGGAGTAGAAGCGCGGCACGAGGTTGACGATCGTCGACTTGCCGGCACCCGAGGGGCCGACCAGCGCGACCGTTTCGCCGTGCAGCATTTCGGCGGTGAAGTCGGCCAGCACCGGCGCGCCGCCGGCGACATAGGCGAAACGGACCGCTTCGAAGCGGATGTCGCCCACCACCGCCGGCAGGCGCACGGCCCCCGGCGGATCGTCGGCTTCGATCGCCAGGTCGAGGATCGCGAACACCCGTGAGGCGCCGACCAGCGCGCGCGAGAAGTCGCCGAGGAAGATCGAGAACCGGTTCATGGGGTTGATCGTGAGCGCCATCGCACCGAAGAACGCGATCGCCTGGGCCGGCTCGATCCGGCCGGCGCCGATCTCGCGCACGACCATCACCACGATCGCGATGATCGCCAGCGACACGATCGTCGCGATCACCGGCGACTGGGTCTGGTTGAGCTGCGTAACCTTCATCTGCGCGCCGAAGTAGGCGTCGTTCGCGCCCGCGAAGCGGTCGCGCTCGAAGTTCTCGCGCCGGAACGCCTTGACGACGCGCTGGTTGGCCAGCACTTCGGCCAGGTTCGACGAGAGGTCGGCGATGCGGTCTTGGGCCGAGCGGGTGCTGACGATCACCAGGCGGTTGAAGCGCCCGATGACGATCGACACGACCGGCGTGCAGGCCAGCAGCACCACCGCCAGGAGCCAGTCGATCGACACCATCCAGGTCAGCGCGGCCAGGAACGTCACCGTCACCTGCACCATCTGGGGCAGCGAGATGCTCACGGCGTCGGTCATCAGGCCGAGGTCGTTCGAAAAGCGCGACATGAATTCGCCCGGCCGCCAGTGGTCGAAATCCGCCAGCGCCATGCGGTTCACGTGATCGAACATCCGCGCGCGCAAGGTCGCGATCATGCGCTGACCGCTCCAGGCGGTCAGGTAGCTCTGCCCGTAGCCGGCCAGGTTGCCGATGATCTGCGAGAGGAAAATCAGGCCGCACACGAGCCACAGCGCGCCCCAGTGGATGCTCGTCGGCACCGGGCTGCCGTTGACCACGTGCTGGTAGTCGATCACGCGCGTCATCAGCAGTCCCGGCAGCTGCAGCAGCACGGTCGGCGCGATGCCGGCCACCACGCCCAGGAGCATCGCCACCGCCATCCGCCCCAAGTAGGGGCGGGCCTCGCTGAAAATGCGGCGCAGGACCACCGAACGTTCCACGATTCGCGCTTTGCGCGCCGGGCCGCGAAACCTTCGCCCCGGCCCGGCGGTACGTTCGGTGAAACCCGATGGAGGCGAGAGCATGGACTGTTATTTTCATCATGCGGTACCGTCCGTAGCCCGCTGCGCGGGTTGCGGCAAGTCGATCTGCGCGACGTGTCGCGCCGAGAACGGCGACTGCCCGAGCTGCCGGCTGGCGGCGCGCATCGACCAAGCCGCCGCGCAACGGCAAACTCTCGCCGGGGGCGTCGGGCCGTCCAGCGAGCCCAGCGCCGGCTATGCGGGCCGCCAGCACTGGCAACCGCAGACGCAAGTTTCGATGCACAGCAGCGTGGCCGAGGTGCGGCCGGAGTCGCGAGCGCTGGTCGCGCTCGGCTACCCGTTCTGGCCGCTGGCGCTGATCGCGCTGTTCGACCAGTCGGGCTCGGAGTTCGTGCGGCGCAACGCGTGGCAAGCGCTGGGGTTTAACGCCGGGATGTATGGCCTCGGCTGGCTCTTGTCGTCGATCGCCGCCATTCCGCTGATCGGCCTCTCGGCCTGGCCGCTGCTGCCGTTCATCGTGCCGGTGACGATCGTAGCCAGCGTGGTCTACGGCTTCAAGGTCTGGCACGGCGACGACGTGCACGTGCCGTTCGTCTCCGATATCGTCGACCGGCGGCTGGGCTCGACCTCGTCCTAAACGGCGACCTCGGCCCGGTAGCGCGCGAGGAACGCGCGCGCCGCGGCCTCGTGATCGAGAATCCGGGCGGGATACTGGCGCACGCCGAATAGCGGTAGCGAGAGCTGCGGCGCCCCCTCGCCGCGCTCGAAGATCGTGGCGTCGGGCAGTCCGGCCAGCTCCGGAATCCAGCGCCGCACGTAGCCCGCGGCGGGATCGAAGCGGTGCGCTTGTTTGAGCGGGTTGTAGATGCGCGGATAGGCGGCGAGGTCGGCGCCGACGCCGGCCACCCACTGCCAGTTGCCGGTCGCGAGCGCGGGATCGTCTTCGATCAGCAGGCGGTCCCATTCATCGCGCCCGACGCGCCAATCCACGCCCAGGTCGAAGCACAAAAACGAAGCGACGATCGCGCGCACGCGCGGGTGCATGCGGCCGGTCGCGCGCAGCTCGCGCACGCCCGCATCGACCAGCGGAAAACCCGTCGTGCCGTTGCGCCACGCCTCGAGTTGCGGGTGCGTGCGCGCGAACGTGAAGCGCCGCATCTTCTCTTGCAGCGGCGCCTCGTCGAGCGCGTCGTTGTACCAGCCGAGTTGGAGGAAGAAATCGCGCTGCGCCAGCGCGCGCAGCCATAGCCGCACGGCGGTCGTTTCCTCGATCAAGAGAAACGGGTCGCCGGCCCGCGCGCACGCGCCGCGCACTGCGCTGCGGGCCGAGACGAGCCCGAACGACAGCTCGGCCGAGAGCTCGGAGGTCGCGCCGCCGCTGGGAACGTTGCGCGCCACGCCGTAGCCGAGAATCGGGCCGTTGAGAAACGCGGCCAGCTTTTCGGCCGCCCAGGCCGGCGAGACGGGACCTGCCTCGATCTCACGCGCCCCGAAATCCCCCGGCACCGGCAGGGCCTCGCTCGCAATTTCCGAGCGCGCGAACGGCACCGCCGGAAGCGGCTCGGGCGGAATCAGCGTGCGCCAGCGCTCGAAGTACGGCACGAAGGAGCGCCAACCGTCGCCGCGCCGGTGCGCGAGTGCGAGGTCTTCGGGCGGCACGACCGGTGCATCGTGAACGGCCAGCACGCGAATCCCGGATTCTTCGAGCGCCCCCTGCACGTCGCGGTCGGCGCGGATCTCCTTGGCGTCGTAGCGCACGCTCCAGGCAACCGTCTCGGCGCCGACACCGCGGGCCAGCGAACGCAACGTTGCGGCGGTCGGACCGCGGCGCACGATCAGCCGTCCGCCGCGCGCGCGAATCGCGGCGTCGAGCGCGGCGACCGCGGCGCAGTAGTAGGCCGCGCGCCGGGGCGAGGAGCGAAAGCGCGCCGCCCGCACCGGATCGAGCACCAGCACCGGCACGACGTCGCCGAACTGCGCGGCCTGCGCGAGCCCCAGATGATCGTCAACGCGCAAATCGCGCGTGAACGCGAAGAGCGTCTTCAGCGCGCGAACCGGCGGTCGGTCATAGGGCGCCGTTCTTCGCTTCACGCGTGAGCTTCCTTTGCCCAGCGTCACTGTTCCGGCTCACATTCGCTCGGGCATACTACCTAAAAGAGGAGAAACGTAAAAATCTTGCTCAATCCTGGGGCGTGGCTCGTATTGCTCTGCGCGCGTGTTCCTCGCGCGACGTGCAGCGTCTGATCAACGATGGAGTCCTGGCCGGCGGCTTGCCGGCCGGTGACAGTTGGGCGGCCCGAGCCAACCTGTGGCTCGACGAGATGCAAGAAGGCCGGCGCCTCGTGATGGTCGCGGAGTACGGCAACGTGATGGTCGGCATGGGCCAGCTTATCTTCCGCTTTGCCAACGGCTATCAGGATGACGAAGCGGCCAACGGCAGCGACATCGCGATGATCGACTCGATCCGCATGCGGCCCGACGCGCCCCCGAATCTCTCGACGCACATCATCGGCGAACTCGAGAAGTATGCGAAGAAGAACCGCTACAAGACGCTGACGTTTCTCGTGCCGATGGACAACAACCGCGCGCTCGTTCAGGTCAAGAGCTGGGGCTTCGAAGAATTCCGCATCATGCCGGAGGGCTCAAAACTTCTCGCGTTCTTCCGCAAACGGATCGGCTGACCACCCGGCGGAGAATGGTCCTCGTCTTCAACGGGTAAACCGGATCGTATGGACGCTGACGCCATTGTCATCGGCGCCGGCGCAGCGGGGTTGGCGGCGGCGCGCAGTCTCGCCGGCCAGTCGTTGCGCGTGGTGCTGCTGGAAGCGCGCGACCGCACGGGCGGGCGCGTGTGGCCGGGGCCGGCGCGAGGTGCTGTGGCGGCGGAACTCGGTGCGGAATTCATTCACGGCCCGGCGGCCGAGACGCGGGCGCTGCTGCGCGCGGCGGGCAGCGGCGCGGTCGACACGGGCGATGAGTCCTGGACCCTCGGCGCGGACGGCATCCTGCGCCGCGACGACGATGACTTTCGTTCGGCCGGCGCGATCTTCGAGCAGATGCACGAGCTCGAAGGCGACCAGAGCGTCGAGCAGTTTCTGCAGCGTTTCGCAAACGACGAGTCGATGCGCGACACGGTCACGGCGGCGCGCCAGTTCGTCGAGGGCTTCGAGGCCGCCGATCCCGCGATTGCGAGCGCGCGGTCGATCGGCGATGAGTGGGCCTCGGGCGTCGACTCGGTCAGCGCGCGGCCGGTCGGCGGCTACCGGCCGATGTTCGAATACTTGGATGAGGCGTGCGCGCTGGCCGGCGTCGACACACGCCGCTCGGCGATCGTGCGGCGCATTGCCTGGCGCCGCGGCAGCGTCGCGCTCGACGTGCAGAGCGCGACGGGCGCAACGCAGACGCTGCACGCGCGCGCCGCGATCGTCACGCTTCCGGCCGGCGTGTTGCGGCACGGCGGCGATGAGACCGCGGTCGCGTTCGACCCGCCGCTGCCGGCGGCCAAACGCGCGGCGCTGGGAAATATCGAGATGGGGCACGTCGTGAAAGTTGCGCTGTGGTTTCGCACGGCGTTTTGGGAGCGGCTGCACGAGGGGCGCTACCGCGAGTCGGCCTTCTTCCGCAGCCCCGGTCTGCCGTTCGCCGCGTACTGGATGCAGGTGCCGATTCGCAGCGAGCTGGTCATCGCGTGGGCCGGCGGCCCGCGGGCGACCGCGCTGCACGGCCTCGCGCCCGATGAGATCATCGGCCGCGCGCTCGACGGTTTCGGCACGTTGTTCGGCGAGCCCGAACTCGCGCGCGCGGAGTTCGAGAGCGGCGTCACGCACGACTGGACGCGCGATCCGTTCGCCCGCGGCGCGTACAGCTACATCGCGACCGGCGGCGGCCCGGCGCGCGTAGAGCTCGCAGCACCCGTCGACGACACGCTCTTCTTCGCCGGCGAAGCGACGTCGAACGACGGCCAAGGCGGCACGGTAAACGGCGCGCTCGAAACCGGCGAGCGCGCGGCACGCGAAGCCGCCGCTGCGCTCGGCCGCGCAATGTGATGGACGCCTGAACCCATGCTGCACGTTCTCACGCAGTGGTCGAACTTCTACATGCTGACGGGCTCGGCGGCCGGTGCGCTGACCGGCTTGATGTTCGTCGTGATCACGCTGGTCGGCGGCGAACGGCGCTCGCAAGCGGCACCGACCGGCATCTCGACCTTCAGCACGCCGACCGTCGCGCACTTCTGCGCGGCGTTGCTCGTCTCGGCGCTGCTCAGCGCACCCTGGCATCGCCTGGTCCCTCCCGCCGTGCTGCTCGGCGTCGCGGGAGTCGCCGGCATCGCATACATCCTGCACTTGATGCGGCAAACGAGGCGGCTGACGACCTATACCCCCGACCTCGAGGACTGGACCTGGTATACGGCGCTCCCGCTACTCGCGTACGCCGCGATCCTCGGCGGCGCGATCGCGCTGCCGTTCGCGGCGGGTAAAGCCCTGTTCGCCCTGGCCGGCGGGGTGTTGCTGCTGATCTTCATCGGCATTCGCAACGCCTGGGACGTGGTCACCTACATCGCGATCCAAGGGCCGCCGGGACCGGCCGACACGGACTGATCGGCCGCGAGCTATCTGAGGAACCCGCGCGGCCGGCTCACTTGGAGCCAGGTGTTGCGATCCGCCATCCAGCGCGCCACGATCACCGAGTTCTGACCCAAACCGCGCTGATCGCCGCTCGAGAAGTCATAGACGCCGTCGGCGCCGATGTAGCCGTGCAAGTGCAGGATGTAATCGCGAATCTGGACGGCGGTCGCGCCGGTTCCTAGATGGCGCAGCGCGTCGACGACGATCATCGTCGGGTCGTAGGCCAGCACGTCGCCGATATCCGGCCGCACGCCGATCGACCGGTAGGCCTTCACGTAGCTCATCTCCGCGTCGCGCAGCGGACCGCTCGAGGTCCCTTCGGGCGTCATCGAGCGCAACGACGGAAAGTAGAGCTCTTTCGGCAAGAAGGCGGCGTACGCGGCCATCTGCGCGTAGGTCATGTTCGAATTGATCGTCAGCACCGGCACGGTCACGCCGGCGTCGCTGAACCCGCGCAGCACGGTGCCCAGCGGCGTGCCCGTGCAGAACACGAGGATCGCTTGCGGCGCGGCGCTTTTCAGGCGCGAGATTTGCGCCGTCACGCTGATGTCGGCGGGGTTGAAATGCTCTTCCCCGACCAGCTGCACGTCGCGGTTCTCCGATGCTCCGAGCACGAGCGGTACCTGACGATCGTAGTCTTGGCCCGTCGAATCGGTCGAGGTGATCGTCGCGATGCGCTTCCAACCGCGCTCGCGCAGATAGCGTAAGCCGACCGCGGCTAGATCGAACGTCGACGCGTTGGTGGAAAAGACGTAGCTGCCGGCCGGCGGATGCACGGCCGGCGAGAGGCAATAGTCCACCGGACCGTTCTTCACCACCAGCGGAATCGACGGCAAACAGACCGTGCTCGGCGCACCGTCGATGAACACCGGCACGCCCTTGGCCATCAGCCCGTTCACGAGTTGGACGTCGGTCTGACCGTTCGTCTGCGTATCGGCCGTGACGATCTTGAGCGGATGCCCTTGAATGCCGCCGGAGGCATTGACCAGCAGCTCGACGGCATGGAACGTGTCGGCGTAGGCCTTGCCGAGAAACGCGCCGCCGCCGGTGAGCGGAATGATCGCGTTCAGCTCGTAGGGCGCGAGCGTCGCCGCGCGCGCGAGCGTGGCGACGCTCAACAGCGCGCCGCAGATCAGCGCGGCGAGAACGGCCTTCTTCAACCGCCGATTTCGCTGAGGGCTCGCATCGCGCTGGCGGTTTGGCCGACGTCGAGGTGATGGCGTTCGGGCTTCACGTACATCGAGCCGCGCAGGATCGCGATGAGGGCGTCTTCACCGGCGTGGTCGCGCACCGGCGTGCGCAGATCGATGAAGTGATCGCCGAAGAGGCATAGCTTGAGCCGGCCGTCGGCGGAGAGGCGCACGCGGTTGCACGTATCGCAGTAATCGTGCGAGAGCGGCGAGATCACGCCGACGCTGCCGGCGGCGCCGTCGAAGGCGTAGTAGCGCGCGGGCCCGTTGCCCTTGGGCCCCTCGACCGGGCGTAAGTCGCCGATCGCGCGGATGCGATCGAGGATCTCGGCCGCGCTGATGTACTGGCTCACGTGGCCGTCGACGTTTTCGTGCACCGGCATCACTTCGATGAAGCGCACCGCGACCGCGCGGTCGCGCGTGAGCTCAGCGAACGCCGCGACCTCATCGTCGTTCTGCCCGCGCATCACGACGCAGTTGAGCTTGATCGGTCCGAGGCCCGCGGCGAAGGCCGCATCGATTCCGTCCAGGACCCGCTGCAAACCGGGCCGGCGCGCGATTGCTTCGAAGCGGTCGGCGCGCAGCGTGTCGAGCGAGATATTGGCGCGCGTCAGGCCGGCAGCGCGCAGGCCCTGCACTTGGTCGGCCAGGAGCAAGCCGTTGGTCGAGAGCGCGATGTCCTCGATCCCGGGCGTGGCGGAGATCAGCGCAACCAGCCGCTGGAGGTCCTTACGGATCAGGGGCTCGCCGCCGGTCAGGCGGATGCTCCGCACGCCGACCTTGGCCGCCGCGCGCACGATCTCGGCGATCTCCTCGTAGCTGAGGATCTCCGACTTGTCGATCCACGGCAGCCCTTCTTCGGGCATGCAGTAGATGCAGCGCAAGTTGCATCGGTCGGTGACCGAAATGCGCAGGTAGGTTATCGCCCGGTGGAAGGCGTCGGCCAGCTGCGGTTCCAGCGGCCGGGTGATCAAGTCGATCATTGACCGGCTACCATTCGCCGCCGGGCAGCGTTAATCCGTCGCGAAGACCTGCTGGTCGATGCGGACGTTGAGCTTGTAGTTCGAGAACGAGGACGCGACGTCGGCGTTGTAGTGCGGGATGTCGACCTTGCCGGTCTGCGTCTTGATCACGTAGTTGCCGTCCACGACGGCGTAGGTCTGTTGAAACGAGATGGACCCTCCATCTTTATAGATGTAGGCCATCGAGCTGACCGTTGCGGTCTGGTCGTCAACGATTACGTCGACGTGGTCGATCCGGCCGTTCTTCTTGCGTTCCAGACGGAATTGCGAGGTCGTGCCGTCGTCGGAGACCGGGGTCACGTCGTAGAGCTGGGCCCATTCATTGGGCGGCTCGAGCTGCGGATACACTTTCTTGAACTGGTTGGCCAGCGCCGGGACCGTTTCGAAGACGACCGCACTCTTGTCGGGCTGCTCGAAGTAGGCTTTGCCGTCGAGCGAGGGGCTGATGTAGGGAAAGCCGTGGGTCGTCACGTCGACGTGCAGGTCGGCCTGATACGACCTCAGGTTCGCGTTGACACGCTGCATCCGGGCGTAGACGGCCATGGCGTTCCCGGCCGGCGCATCGGGCGCCGCGGCGATCGAGGCCGTTATCAAGGCAACGGCCAGAGCGAGGCGTGTAGTCAATGCAAGCATCGCGTCCATCCTACCCACAATTACTGGTAAAGCGATAGTAAAGCGGCACGAATTTCATCTGCGACCAACGCGTCGGTCTCTTGGCCGGCGCGGACGTGCAGCGCCGCTCGCGCCCGCGGCGAGCCGATGCGGCCCAGCGCCCAGGCCACGTGGCCGCGCACCAGCGGATGCGGATCGGCCTGCAGCGCTTCTTCCAGCGCCGGAACGTCGGCCCGGTCGAGCAGGTTGCCCATCGCCACGGCGGCGTTGCGGCGCAGGATCGCCGCGCCGCGCCAGCCGATCGCCGTGTGCGCATAGCGGCGTTTGAACTCGCCGCTGCTCAGGCGCAGCAGCGCGGCCAGCGACGGCGCGCGCGTCTGCTCGTCGAGCGGCGCGAAGGCCGCGGCGGTGCGCGGCGACCGGTTGTGTCGGGGGGCAGGCCTCCTGGCAGAGGTCGCAGCCCCACACCCACGTGCCGATCAGCGGGCGCAGCTGCGCGCGGGATCGGGCCGGTGCGCTGGGTGAGATCGGAGATGCAGCGACGACGCATCGATCGTGTAGTCGCCGCGCAGCGCGCCGGTCGGACATGCGGCGACGCAGCGCGTGCAGCTGCCGCAGCTCTTCTGCAGCGGGGGATCGGGCTGCCAGCGCGAGCGACGTCACGACTTCCCCGAGGAAGACGTAGGAGCCGAGGCCCGGCGCGATCAGGTTCGTGTGCTTCCCGATCCAGCCGACACCCGCGCGCTCGGCGAACGCGCGTTCGGCCACCGGCGCCGTATCGCAGGCGATCGCGGTCGTCGCGCCGAGCGACTCCAATTCGCCGCGCCAGCGAACGCGAGCAGCGCGCGCATGCGGCGGTGGTAGTCGTTCGACCAGGCGTAGTTCGATACGCGCCCGTGGCCGCGGCGCGGCGGTTCGGCGGGCGTGGCATACGCCACGGCGACGCAGACGACGCTGCGCGCCGCGGGCAAGAGCGTACGCGGGTCGGCGGCCGCCGCGGCATAGCGCGCATCGTAGGGCCACGTCTGCAAGATCGCCGCGCGCGAACGAGGCCGCAAGCCGTTCGTGGGTCCAGGCTTGCGGCTCGGCCGGGGCGATGCGCACGGCGTCGGCGCCGCACGAACGAGCTGCGGCGATCACGCGCGCGCGCAGCCCGCCGTCGGTCATAGCGACGGCAAGCCGCCGCGCCGCCGGTGCACGGGAAACGCGCTGTCGATGGCGGCGATCTCATCCGCCGTGAGCAGCACCTCGCCCGCGGCTGCGTTCTCCGCGACGTGGCCGAGTTTCGCCGCTTTGGGGATGGCGAACGTCAGTTCTTCGCGCGTGAGAAAGGCGAGGATCACCGCGTGCGCGGTCACGCCGTGCGCCTTGGCGATGCGCTCGAGCACCTTCACGCCGGGCGCATCATGCCAGTCGCCGCGCCCGAACGGCGTGTACGCCACGATCGCGATGCCGGCGGCTTGGCAGAACGGAACCTCGTGCGCTTCGATCGTGCGTTCGCCCAGATGGTAGAGCACCTGATTGCACGCGATCCGCTCGCGTTTGAGCGCCGCTTGCGCTTCGCGCAGGTCGGCGACCTCGAAGTTGCTCACGCCGAGCGCGCGGATGTCGCCGTCGGCGACCAGCTGCTCGAGCGCGCGCATCGTTTCGGACAGCGGCACGCTGCCGCGCCAATGCAAGAGGTAGCAATCGAGGTAGTCGACGCGCATGCGCTTCATCGAGGCATGACACGCTTTGATCGTGCCGTTGTAGGACGCGTTCGACGGCAGCACTTTGGAGACGAGAAACAGCTGCTCGCGCGGTAGCCCGTCGATCGCCTCGCCGACGAGCGACTCGGCGCCGCCGTCGCCGTACATCTCCGCCGTGTCGATGTGCACCATGCCGAGGTCGACGCCGGCGCGCAAGGCGCGAATCGCTTCATCGCGCGCAGCGCCGCGCAGCGGAACGTTCCAAGTGCCTTGACCGATGACGGGGACGCACGGAAAGCCGCTGCCGAAGTTCCGCGCGATCATCTCAGAAGACGTCGAAGGCGGCGTCGAAGGCGGAATAGGCGAGCAAGCCGTCGCGCAGGTGGCGCACGCCGCCGAAGCCGGCATCACGCAAGCGGCGCGCGGCCCAGCGCGATTTGACGCCGACGCGGCAGGCGACGATGTAGTGCGCGGTCGGGTCGAGTTCGTGCATGCGCGCTTCGAATTCGCTAGCGGGGAGCGCAACGGAACCTTCGGGTGCGCCGAGCACGGCTTCGTGCGGCTCGCGCACGTCGAGCAGGCGCGCTCGCGGATCGCGCGCGAGCAGCGCGTCGAGGTCGGCCGCGACGATCTCCACTTCGCCGCCCGCGAGCGCCGCGGCGGGCACATCGGCGGCGACGTCGTGCAGCACCGGCGCATCGCCGCACAGCGGGCAGGCCGGATCGCGCGCGACGCGGACCTCGCGCACGCGCGCATCGAGTGCGTCGACGAGCATCAGGCGGCCGATCAGCGGCGCGCCGATGCCGAGCACGAGCTTGAGCGCTTCGGAGGCTTGCCACGTGCCGATCATGCCGGCCAGCACGCCGAGCACGCCGCCTTCGGCGCAGTTGGGCACGAGCTCCGGCGGCGGCGGCTCGGGATAGAGACAGCGATAACACGGCCCGCCCGGCGCGCCGAACACCGAGACCTGACCGTCGAAGCGGAAGATCGAACCGTAGACGTCGGGCTTGCCCTCGAGCACGCAGGCGTCGTTGATCAAGTAGCGCGCGCCGAACGTGTCGGTGCCATCGATCACGACGTCGTAGAGCCGCACGATCTCGCGCGCGTTGGCGGCGTTCAGCCGCACCGGCAGCACGTCGATCGCGATCTGCGGGTTGAGCGCGTGCAGGCGCTCCGCGGCGGTCGCCGCTTTGGATTTGCCGACGTCGGCCGTGGCGTAGAGAATCTGACGCTGCAGGTTCGTCACGTCGACCGTGTCGTCGTCGACGATGCCGATGCGGCCGATCGCCGGCCGCCGCCAGATACGCGAGCACGGGCGAGCCGAGCCCGCCGGCGCCGACCACCAGCACGCGCGCCGCGGCCAGCTTCTCCTGACCGGCGAGGCCGACTTCGGGAATCAGCAGATGGCGGCTATAGCGCCGCAGATCGACCTTGCCGGCGAGTGAGGCCTCTCCTGAGCCCGGTCGACGGAGCATTCAGCGGCGACCGACGGCATCGCGGCCGCGCGGGTGGCGCTCGTTGAGCCAAGCCAAGCACGGCCGCGCGCGAGTTGTCGCCGGCGAAGGTGTGGTCGCTCGCGACCGTGGCGAACGACTTCGGCTCGGGCGCGCGCGCGAACAGCTCCTCGACGCTCGCGCGCGACACCATGCCGTCGCGTTCGGCCGCGATGAAGAGCGTCGGCCGGCCGGCGAGCTTCGGCAAAGCACGCATCGAGCAGCGGCTGCCACTGCGTTGGCGAGTTCCGGCAGCGCGAGGCCGTCGACGTAGGACGAGCGCAAGTCGACGACGCCGCCGCGCGAGAGCGCATCGAGCGCTTGCGGCCGGCCGTAGCCGGTTGCGATCGAGATCGCGCCGTCGATCGTCGCGATCGTCGCCGGCCGTGCAGAGCGCGGTCGTCGCGCCCATGCTGTGGCCCATCACGTAGAGCGTGCCGGCACCGCGCGCGCGCGCGGCGGCGACCACCGCGTGCATCGCATCGGTGAGATCGGTGACCGTGTTGAGCCGGCCGCCGCTCGAGCCGAGCTTGTGGCCGGGAAAATCGAGCGAGTAGAGCGTGAACCCGTGGCTCGCGAGAAACGCGCACAGCATGTCGAGGTTCTGCTTCGAGCTCGAATAGCCGTGACCGACGACCAGCGTGACGTTGCGCGAGCGGCGCGCTTCGTAGCCGAGCACCGCGACCGTATTCGAGCCCGCATCGACGCGAAACAGCTCGACGTTCATGACGGCGTGTTGGCGATCCAGGCGGTGCCGCCGTCGCGATACGTCTCGCGCTTCCAGATCGGCGCGCGCGCCTTGAGCGTATCGATGGCGTATTCGCAGGCATCGAACGCCGCGCCGCGATGCGGCGAACCGACGGCGACCGCCACGCTCGCCTCGCCCAGAGCCACGCGGCCGGTGCGGTGCGCGATCGCGATCTCCAGCGGCCCGAAACGTTCGCGCGCTTCCGCGGCGATGGCCTCGAAATCGGCGCGCGCCACATCGACGTAGGCTTCGTAGTCGAGCGCTTCCACCGGCCGCTCGTCGCCGGGCGACGTTTCGCGCGTGGTGCCGAGGAACGTGCAGATTGCGCCGTGCGCGGGGCTCGCCGACTGCGGCGATCATCGCGACAAGATCGATCGGCTCGGGACCGATCGCGATCATCCGCCGCCCACCGGGGGTAAGCAGCGCGATCTCATCGCCGTCGGCGACGCGCGTCGTACCGTCGGCCAACACGCCGTTGCGCGCAAAGCGCGTCGAGGCGCGCATGCGCCCGGCTTCGGGCGAGGCCGCGGTCAAGCGTCGTCCAGACGTCTTCGAGCGTGGCCGCCGGGCCGACGTCGAGCGTGCGCTCGCCGAAGCCGAGCAGCTCGCGCAGGCGCGCAAACGCGAGCACGCGCAGCGCCATCAGAACCCGCCGAGATCCGTCGTGTAGCCGTGCTTCTCGAGCCAGGCGCGGCTCTCGTCGTGCCGGCCGAGCAAGTCGATGCGGCTGCAGGTGAGCTTGTGCAGCAGCACTTCCCAGAAATGCTGGTCCATGTTGTAGACGTCGTCGGGAATCTGGTTGTAGCGTGCGCGAGTGCTCGCGCAGCGCTTGCCAATCGCGCCGGTTGAGCAGGTCGCGCAGCGTGTCTTCGTATTCGGGCGTCGGAGCGGCGGGTTGCATTAGGCCGTCTTCTTCTCCGCCGCGAAGCAAAAACGCTCGATCGCCTGGGCCACGCCGTCGCTCACATTGTCGGCGGTCACGTAGCGCACGGCTTGGCGCACTTCGGGCAGGGCGTTGGCCATCGCCACGCCGATGCCGGACCAGGTGCAGCATCGGCACGTCGTTGCGCGAGTCGCCGACCGCGAGCACGCGTTCGCTTGGAATCTGGAAATCGGCGCACAGGCGGATCAGCGCGTTCTTCTTGTTGGCATCGCGGTTGAGCACCACGCACTCGATGAAGTCGTGCCAGGATTCGTAGAGATAGGTGAGCGGCAAGTCGCCGAACTCGCGCTGCATCGCCTCGATCGCGGGCGTGCCGAGGAAGCGGATGAAGGTCGGCGCGCCGGTCTTGAGCGCGTCCAGCAGCGAGGGCACCTCGCGCCAGCCGGGGCCGATCATGTCTTGCATGTAGACGTGCGAGCCGGTCGGGCGCCAGAACATCTCCTCGGCATACACCGCGATGTGCACGCCCGCGCGCTCGGCGAATTCCAGCATCGGCTTGGCGTATTCGAGCGGCACCGGCACGTGCTGGAGCGTTTTGTTGGCGCCGAAATCCTTGGTCAGCGCGCCGTGGCAGCAGATCACGGGCAGGTTGAGACCGAGCTCGCGCGAGACGCGGATCGGCGTATCGACTCCGCGGCCCGTGACGAGCACCACGCGGATGCCGCTCTTGAGCGCGCGAGCGATGGCCGCGCGGTTCACGTCGGAGATCGATTCATCCGGCCGCAGGAGCGTTCCGTCGAGGTCGAGGGCGATGAGGTCGATTGGCTGCGTCAAAGGGAGAGATCGTCTTTCATCGATGGGGTGAGCCAGCGTTCCATGCGAACGATGCGCGCGCGATACCGCCCGTCGGGCTCGCGCCGCACGTTCGGCGAAACGGCATCCGCGGACGGACCCGCGAGCAACGAGCCGACGTCGATCCCCGGTTCCGGATCGGCCCAGTATTCGTCGCACACGGCGAACCCGCTAGCCCGGTACGCGGCGATCGCTCGCCCGTTGTACCCCGCCACCTCCAGGTGCAGACGGCGGAATCCTTCCCTGACGAGAACCTCCACAAAGGCCGTGAGGATGCGCCGGCCCAGGCCGCGGCCCAAAAAAGCCGGGTCGACCATGATTCCAAGCTCGCCTGCGGCCGTCGCCGGATCCATGTTGCGCACGATCAGGGTGGCGACCATCCGATCGCCGGCAAACCCGGCATAGGGCCGGCGCGACGCCGGCGAACCGGAGAGATAATGCCACAAGTCGTCGGCGTCGGCGCCGGAAAGCAGCGGTACGTTATAATGCCGGAAGAGCGGATCGACGTGGTCGGCCCAGCTCGCGAAGGCGTCCACATCTTCGCGCAGCATTGGACGAACTGTAACCATCTCCAGGTTCGGAGCGTTCTTCGAGATATGCGCCTCCTTGCTCGGTCCCTGGCAGGGACGACCGTCGCCTTCCTCGCGGCCGGTGCGACGGCCCTTGCGCAGGGCGACAGTTGCACGCACGATACGCTGACGATCGACGGGATTCCGACGGCCGCGACGTTTTGCGTGACCGGGGCACCGGCCGCGCGCGTGACCGTCACGGAGACCTTCGCCCACGGCGACCAGCACATGACGCGGCCGCTGCAGATCGACGTCGTCAGCGGAGCGACGGTCACCCGGGCCGTCGACGACGTGCCGCTGATCGACTTCGGCTCGAACAAACAGCTCCACCTCACGATCGCCTATCGCGGCGGGCAAGCCGTGCTCGAGCATGCGCTGCTGCTGCCCGGCGCACTCGTTCTGAAGTAGGCGCAACCCCCGCTTCCCAGGCCCGGTTACTACAGCGCGACATGGCCTGTACGGCAATAGCCCCCGGAATGACGCCCGCGGAGCGGAGCCGATATGTGATCGAGCACCTCCCACCGGGGCTCTTTCGCGTCCCCGAAGGCGAAGACGGAGCGGTCGCCTGGCGTATCGCCTCGGAGCCTTTCCGGCTCGCGCCGGCAACGCTGGCCAAGATCGAGGCGCTTGGGCCCGACCTGGTCGCCTTCTACCGCGCGCTGAACGCGCTCTACACGCGCAGCGCGCGCGGCACGATCCCAACGTTCCTGGCCGACTACCTCGACCGCGGCAAACCCGAGACCATCGTCAAGCTCGCGCGCCAGAACCGCTTCCGCGCCGACATCCCGCAAGTGATCCGGCCCGACTTGATCCTCACCGACGGCGGTTTCGTAGCGAGCGAGCTCGACAGCGTTCCGGGCGGCATGGGCTTCGTCGGAGCGATGGCGCACACGTACTGCGAACTCGGCCTCGATACCGTGGGCGACAACGACGGCATGCCGCTCGCGTTCACCGCGATGGTGGCGGCCGCGGCGCAAAAGGAACGCCCCTGTACGGCAATCGTCGTATCGGAAGAGTCGGCGGATTATCGCGGCGAGCTTCAGTGGCTCGCCGCTCGCATTCGCGAGCTGAACCTCGGCGATGTGTACGTGTGCGCGCCGCAGGAACTCGTGTTCACTGAGGAAGCGCTCTTCTTGCGCCACGCCGACGGCAAAGAAGACCGCATCGACGTACTCTACCGCAACTTCGAGCTGTTCGATCTGCTCAACGTGCCCAAGCAAGAACTGATGCTCTACGCCGCGCGCCACAACCGCGTGAAGATGACGCCGCCGCCGAAAGCGCAGTTCGAAGAGAAATCTTCGTTCGCACTGTTGCACCATCCGCTGCTCGAAGCGTTGTGGCGCAAAGAGCTCACCGACGATGTGTTCACGCGGCTGCGCGCGCTCTTTCCGCAAACGTGGATCCTCGATCCGCGCCCGCTGCCGCCGCAGGCGGCCATCATGGGCCTGACCGCGAGCGGCTTGCCGGTGTCGGACTGGATGCAGTTGGAAACGCTCGGTAAGGGCGAACGCGACTACGTCGTCAAGCCGTCGGGCTTCAGCGAACTGGCCTGGGGTTCGCGCGGCGTCCAGATCGCCAACGACCTGACGCGCGAGGATTGGAAAGCGGCGCTGGTCAACGGCCTGGCCGCGTTCGAGAAGACGCCGCACATCCTGCAGCGCTTCCACAAAGGCCGCCGCGTGCGGGTGGAATACTTCGACCCGGCGAGTGAAGGGATGCGCACGATGGACGGGCGCGTGCGCTTGACGCCGTACTACTTCGTCACCGGCGAGGCCGTGCGCCTCGGCGGCATCCTCGCCACGGTCGCGCCGGCCGACAAGCGGCTCATCCACGGCATGAGCGATGCGATCATGGCGCCCTGCGCGATCCACGAGGACGGCGCCTGAACGCCGCTCCGGCGGTACCGTCGTGGTTTCGGGTCCGCTGGATCGGGATCGGCGTCGCTCTGGTCGCGGCGCTGCTGGTGGCGCTGTTCGCGCCGCCGTGGCTGCACGGCGCGGTGCGCGCTGTCGCCGCCTACGATATCGCGGCGATCATCATCCTCACCTACAACTGGACCATCGGCTTACGCAACGACGCCAAGCACACGATCCGGCGAGCGGCGGCGGAGGATCCGGGCCGGCACGTCGTGCTCTTCATCGTGGTACTCAGCGCGCTCGCGGGCCTGGCCTCGGCGATCCTCATTCTGGGGAAAGGCCCGAACGTGCCGGCCTCGGAGCGCGACCTTGCGCTCGCGTTCGGTATCGCAGCAGTGGTGCTCGGGTGGTTCCTGATCCACACGACCTTCATCTTCCGCTACGCTCACCTGTACTATTTCGATTCGGATGAAGACGGCAGCGCGCAACGCGGCCTCACGTTTCCCGGCACGACCGAACCCGACGACTACGACTTCGCCTACTTCTCGTTCGTGATCGGCATGACGTTCCAAGTCTCCGACGTGCAGATCACCGACCCCGGCGTGCGCAGCATCGCGCTCTTCCACGCGATGCTCTCCTTCGGTTACAACACCGCAATCCTCGCCCTCGGCGTAAACCTGGCCTCGAATCTGCTCAACACGCACTGAGCAATTCGTTACCTTGATTCATCGAATGCGTGTTCCCGGTATGGCCAGCGTATAATAATGATAGGTTATGGAGTTACCGTCAGCGGAGACCTTCATGACTTCGCTCGTATCTCCATCGAGAATGATACCGTCGCCGCTGCGAGCCCACGCATATTTGAGGCCGCTCGAGGTTATTACGGTGCCGTTCGCATAAAAGTCCCAAGTGGCCTCATGGTTTAAGCGCCAAGAACCGACAATGGGATCGACGTTCTTTCGGACTGCCGGAGATTGTGCCGGTCGCGGGCGCGGGCGAGTTGTGTCTTTCTTTTTCGGAGCAGCCGTTGCAATCGATTTCGGCGCGGTCGCTACGGCCACCATCTGCCGATCGTGCACAATGAAGAATGCCGCTACGGCGCTCGTCACCAATGCGACCGCGACGATCAGCGGCCACGCGGCGCGCCGTTCCTTCTGCAGCAACGCGATGCCGTCGAATAGCCGCTCCCACGCGATGGCTGTTTGCGGGCGATCGCCCGGGAGCAGAGCCAGCGCCGCGTCGACTGCCGCCAGCCACGGCGCGGTATAACCGTTCGTCGTCTGTATCTTTAGTGGCGTGAGCGGATCGGCTTGTCCGCGTACTCCTGACGCCAACAGACGCGTATTGGAGATGGGCGGTTCGCGGCCCGAGATCAGTCGGTAGAGCACGGCAGCGGTTGCATAGATGTCCGACCATGGGCCGACCGGGAATGCTGCGTTGTCCGATGCGTCGTATTGTTCGGGAGGTGAGTAGCCGTCCTTGACGATGTTCTGCGTCGAGCGCGTCGCGTTCGCGACGGCCGCAGCAGCGCCGCCGAAGTCGATCAGCACGGGCGTGCCGTCGGGGCGGATCATGATGTTGTCGGGGGCGATGTCGCGGTGCAGGATGTTCTTCGCGTGGATCGCTTCGAGCGTGCGCACTAGCGTAAGCCCCAACGCCATCACCGCCGACGGATCGCGAAACCGGCCGGCTTCGATCGCCGAAGTCAGCGTTTCGCCTTCGATGAATTCCATCACCAAAAATGCTGAAGCGTCTTGTTCGAGGAAGTCGAGTACCGGCACCACGTTCTCGTAGCGTATTGCGCGTAATGCCTGACCCTCGGCGGTGAAGCGTGCCAGCCCTTTGCGAACGGCATCTTGCCATTGCGGCGCGCTGGTGCCGATGCCATTACTCGCCGTGCGCCGAGCGTAGGCGCTCGGAAAGAACTCCTTTACCGCAACGCGTCCCCAATAATCGTGGCGCCCCTCGTACACGATGCCCCACGCGCCCTGCCCGATCGCGCGTTCAAGGACAACGGGGCCAACGCGTGTCCCCGCAGGAAGGGCATCCGCAAAAACTTCGCCGTTCATCGGACTCTCGTTGCCGTCTGCTGAGTCCCGTGGTTATCCGCGGCGGTAAATGACGTTGCGTTGGCCACAATCGTAAACACGTACGAATACCCGTTCTCGAAAGACGCTGATATTTGGTCGCCATTTCGGGACCAATGACCACCGACTTGCGGACTTCCGTCCGGGTTCCGGGCTTGCACATAACCGCCCTCCGCAAAATCCCAAGAATATCTCGAGCCAAATATCCAAGAACCTACGACCGGATCGACCGTGAGCTGCGCTGCTGCCGTCGCCGCTGCCGGTGCGTAGACGACACGCGGCGTTGCCTGAACATAAACGACATGCGACGTTATCACCGGAGCCGGGCGCGGTGTTACGTAGGCGACACGCGGCGTCGCAGCCACGAGCGGGACAGCACTGGCAACGACGGCCTTTGGCACCGCCCGCTGCAGCACCGCAGGGGCCGTCCGCTTAGGCAGCGGACGCGCCGCAGGTCGCTTCGTTGGAAGCGCTCGCGGAGCCGGCGTGTTTTTCGCAACGTGAACGGCTACGATCTGCGACGTTGTTGGTTTTTGCTGATAGTGCCCGATCGCGAACGCTGCGATGGCGATCAGCGCGGCTGCAGCAATTCCAGCGAACACGGGCCATCGCGCGCGCTGTTGCCGCTGCGGTGGTGGCCCTTCGAACATCCCCTGCCAAGCAACGGCGCTCTGCGGCCGGCTGGCCGGCACGAGCGCGAGCGCAGCATCAACCGCTGCGAGCCACGACGCCGGATAGCCGCTTGCCGGCTGCGTTTTGAGCGGCGTGAGCGGATCGCTTTGGCCGCGGATGCCTGATGACAGCAGGCGCGTGTTCGAGACCGGCGGCTCGTGGCCGGAAACCAAACGGTAGAGCACGGCAGCGGCTGCGTAGATGTCCGACCACGGGCCGACCGGGAACGCCGCGTTTTCCGAGACGTCGTATTGCTCGGGCGGCGAGTAGCCGTCCTTGACGATGTTCTGCGTCGAGCGCGTGGCGTTTGCGACGGCGGCAGCGGCGCCTCCGAAGTCGATTAGCACCGGTGTACCATCGGGACGGATCATGATGTTGTCGGGCGCGATGTCGCGGTGCAGAATGTTCTTCGCGTGGATCGCTTCGAGCGTGCGTACCAGGGCCAAGCCCAGCGCCATCACCGCCGGCGGGTCGCGAAAGCGGCCCGCTTCAATCGCCGATATCAGCGTCTCCCCTTCGATGAACTCCATCACCAGAAACGCCGAAGCGTCGTGTTCGAGAAAGTCGAGTACCGGCACCACGTTCTCGTACCGTATCGCTTGCAACGCTTGGCCCTCGGCGGAGAAGCGCGCGAGGCCCTTCCGCACCGCGTCCTGCCATTGCGGGGCGCTGGATCCGACACCATTACTCGCCGTGCGCCGAGCGTAGGCACTCGGAAAGAATTCCTTTATCGCAACGCGCCCCCAATAATCGTGGCGCCCCTCGTACACGATGCCCCACGCTCCTTGCCCGATGGCGCGTTCAAGAACAACGGGTCCAATACGCGTCCCCGCGGGCAAGGCGTCCGCAAACCCTTCGCCGTTCACCTGACTCTCGTCGCCGTCTCACCATTAGCGTAGGTAAACGAGTTCCCGTCGCCCGAGACGGTGAGCGTCCCCGTAATGTTGTTGTTCCGACTTATCGTTACTTGGTCGCCGCTTTGAAGCCAAAGGCTGGTAGTACTTATCGTGGCGTTGCCGGCGTTCCGAATCACGACGTTGCCGCCGGGGAGAAATTCCCAGGTGAATCCCGAGCTGTATCTCCACAGACCGACGACCGGATATCCTGCGGTCAGATGCGGGGCCGTCGTCGCTGTCGGCGCGGGGACGTAAACAACTCGCGGCGGCGCTTTAACGTAAACAACATGCGGCGTAATGATCGTGCCTGGTCGCGGCGTTACGTAGATCAAACGCGGCGTAGCGGCTACGCGCGGAGCTGCGCTCGCAACGACCGGCTTTGGTGCGTTGGTTGGTTTTCTTGCCGGTCGCAGGGCAGCGGGGTGGGCGGTTTGTTTGGGCTGTGGACGCGTCCGTGGTCTCGTTGTTGGAATCGCTCTTGGAGCCGGAGTGCTCACAACGACGGCGACGTGCTGTAAGGTCGTTATTTTTTGCTGATCGCGAACGATGACGAACGCTGCGACGGCCAGCAGCGCGAGGGTGCCCGCGATTCCGGCGACGATGGGCCGGGCTGCGCGCTGCTGGCGCCGCGGCGGCGGCTCTTGGAACATCCCCTCCCAAGCAATGGCGCTCTGCGGGCGGCTGGCCGGCAGCAGCGCGAGCGCGGCGTCGACCGCCGCTAGCCACGACGCCGGATAGCCGCTCGCCGGCTGCGTTTTGAGCGGCGAGAGCGGATCGGTTTGCCCGCGTGCCCCCGTCGCCAGCAGGCGCGTATGGGAAATGGGCGGTTCGCGTCCAGTGACCAGACGGTAAAGCACGGCGGCAGTTGCGTAGATGTCCGACCACGGGCCGACCGGGAACGCGGCGTTCGCCGAGGCGTCGTATTGTTCGGGTGGTGAGTAGCCGTCCTTGACGATGTTCTGCGTCGAGCGTGTCGCGTTTGCGACGGCGGCAGCGGCGCCGCCGAAGTCGATCAGCACTGGGCTGCCGTCGGGGCGGATCATGATGTTGTCGGGGGCGATGTCGCGGTGCAAGATGTTCTTCGCGTGTATCGCTTCGAGCGTACGGACCAGCGCCGACCCCAACGCCATCACCGCCGAAGGATCGCGAAACCGGCCCGCTTCGATCGCCGACGTCAGCGTTTCGCCCTCGATGAACTCCATCACCAGAAACGCCGAGCCATCGTGTTCGAGGAAGTCCAGCACCGGCACGACGTTCTCGTACCGTATCGCCCGCAACGCCTGGCCCTCGGCGGTGAACCGGGCCAGCCCCTTGCGCACCGCATCTTGCCATTGCGCCGCGCTCGAGCCGACGCCGTTGCTCGTGGTACGCTTCGCGTAGGCGCTGGGGAAGAATTCCTTTACCGCTACGCGACCCCAATAATCATGGAGTCCCTCGTACACGATGCCCCATGCACCCTGACCGATCGGGCGCACTAAGACAACCGGACCTATACGGGTTCCGGCCGGCAGCGCGTTGGCGAAATCTTCGCCGGTCATGCCGCCCGATTCCATTCGGGCGGCGCGGATGCCGCTTTAGGCCCCGAGGACGTCCTTGGTTTTCCAGGCGATGTTCTGGGCCCGGTCGCCGACGCGTTCGATCGTAGCCAGCACGAAGAGCAGGATCGTGCCGGCCGGGACCACACCCGAATCGGCCTGCATCTCGGATTGCAGCGCTTCGATGCCGCTGCGATAGAGTTGGTCGACCTCGTCGTCCCGTTCGATCACGGAGTCGGCGACCTCGGCGTCGCCCTCGCGGTAGGCGCGCATGGCGTCGGCCAGCATCGTTTGTGCGACGGCGGCGATCTGCCCGATCTCAACCGACGCCGGACGCACGGGCACGTCGATCAGCTTGATCGCGTTCTTGGAAATGTCGACGGCGTAGTCGCCGATGCGCTCGAGGTCGGTGACGATCTGCAGGGCGCCGGCGATCGCGCGCAGCTCGCTTGCAACCGGCTGTTGCTTCCAGATCAGTTCGATGCAGGCCGACTCGACGCGGCGGCGGGTATCGTCGATCTCGTCGTCGCCGGCGATCACGCGCGCGGCGAGCGAGCCGTCGCGGCGTTCGAGCGCATGCGTGGCCGAGCGAATGGCATCGAGCGTGAGCGCGCCCAGGCGCACAACGTCAAGGCGCGCGTTGTCTAAGGCTTGGTGGTAGGCGGTGCGCATCTTGCCACTATAACATGCTCGCGCCTCCGCGAGCCGCCCTTAATCTCATCTTACGAAAGGGCGACCTTCTCCACCCCGCTAAGCGCGGCCGATATGGAAGACATCCTCAAGCTCGAGCTCAATGGCCCGATCGCCACGCTCACCCTCAACCGCCCGGCGGTGCTCAACGCGCTCAACGCCGATCTGCTCACGCTGCTCGAAGAGACGCTCGATGCGTTCAGCGGCGATCCGTCACTGCGCGCGGTGATCCTCACCGGAGCGGGCGAGCGCGCGTTCGCCGCGGGTGCCGACATCGCCGAGCTCGCGGCGCTCGACGGCCCGGTGGCGGGCGAACACAAGGCGCGCACCGGGCAGCGGCTCACGCAGTTGATCGAAGCGCTGCCGGTGCCGGTGATCGCGGCCGTGAACGGCTTCGCGCTCGGCGGCGGCTGCGAACTCGCGATGGCCTGCGACTTCCGCATCGCGAGCGAGAACGCGAAATTCGGGCAGCCCGAAGTGAACCTCGGCGTGCCGCCCGGCTACGGCGGCACGCAGCGCACGACGCGCCTGGTGGGTCCGGGCATGGCGCTCTTCCTGTGCCTCACCGGCGAGATGATCGACGCGGCCGAGGCGCTGCGGATCGGCCTCGTGCAGCGGGTGGTGCCGCTCGCGGACCTCTTGCCCGAAGCCCAGCGCATCGCGACCGCCATTGCGGCGAAGGCGCCGCTGGCCATCACGGCGACGAAGCGGGCGATTCGCGAGGGCGCCGCGCTCCCGCTAGCCGACGGTCTGGCGCTCGAAGCGCTGCACTTCGGCGCAATGGTGTCGACCAGCGATTTCCGCGAGGGGACGCGCGCGTTTCTCGACAAGCGCAAGCCCAATTTCGAAGGTCGCTAGGTATGTGGCAGGGAGTTGACGCTCCCATCGCCGATACCGGCCGATGAGCCAGCAAGAGATGCCGGACGACGAGGGTGGTGCGCCCGTTGCACAGGCGCCCACGCTGGAGGTAGCAGCGCCCGCCTCGGCCCCCGCTGCAGCCACGCCCGCACCGCCGGCCTACCCCATCCCCGACTTCGCCGAAGACGCGCGCACGATCGCGACCTTCGAATCGGCCCGGGAGCGTTTCGAGCGCTCGGAATCGCAGAGCCAGGAGGACGTGATCCGGGCCGACTTCCGCCGCCGGCGCGAACTGTTGCAAGCGGAGATCGCGACCGCCGAGTCCGTGATCGCCGAACGCCAGAGTAAGTGGGAGAAAGCGGTCGTGGCTTACGGCCAGCGGTATCCCAAATCGATTGAACGCGGCAAAGCCCGCAAGCCGAAGTTCATGACGAACCTGCTGAGCTTCGGGTCGGCCGCAAAAATGTACGACCTGACGGTGAGCCTGGCGGCCGACCTCAACGACGCGCGCTCGCTGCGCCGGCGCAAGGAACACGACGACGAGGAGCTCGACGACCTGCAGCGCCGCGCGCTCGCGAAGCTCGAGGAGACGCTCAAAAACCACGCCAAGAGCACCGAGACCCAGGAGAAGTTTCTCTCCCGTCCGGGCAACCAGGCCATGGCGAAGAAAGTGCAAGAGATCCGCGATGAGCGCGCAGCCTACGCGGCGCGCCTTGCGGCCGGCAAGGTGCCGCCGCTCGAAGCGCGCGATCGCCAATTCGCGCAGCTCGGTGCCGTGCCGCTCGAAGCGCCGTTCGCCGGCGTGGCGATCGTGGGCGTAGAGACCTTCGGCGATCTCTGCTACCTGATCTTCCGCGATCGGGAACGGCACCATTTCTACCAGCCCTACGATTCGCGGCTCGAGCCGCTCTCGGATTCCGTGGTCGACGTCTACCGCATCGCCGACCGCTTCGAGGCCAAGTTTCACCGGCGCGAGGGCAAGCCGATGAACCTCGCCGATCACCTCACCGAGTTCTTGCGCGACGACGAGCAGGCCAAGTCCGAAGCGCGCCGCATTCGGGCGATGTTGCGCGAGCCGCGCACGCCCAAGCCCCAGGACGGCGATAAGAGCGTGATGGATTTGCTGGCCGAGTTGGCCAAGACGGCCGGCCGGTTTACCCCGGGAGCGGGCGCCTAGGCCGAGCGCAGGCTACGCGAGCCGTAGCCCATCATCTTGACGAACGCGTCGACGTACTCGGGCTCGAACTGGGTGCCGCTGCAGTTCATCAGCTCCGCGAGCGCCTGGGCCGGCGTGCGCACCCGCGAGTAGGGGCGCGAGACGGTCATGGCGTGGAAGGCGTCGGCGACGGCGATGATGCGCGACTCGTAGGGGATTTCGCTGCCGAGCAGGCCATCGGGATAGCCGCGGCCGTCGACCCGTTCGTGGTGCGAGCGCACGATGGCGCGGTACTTCTCGAGCTGCGGGAACCCGGCCACGATCGTGGCGCCGTTGGTCGGGATGCTGGCGGATCTGCAGCCACTCCGCCTCATCGAGCATGCCCGGCTTATCGAGGACGCGCAGCGGGACGGTGGTTTTGCCGATGTCGTGCAGGCGCGCGGCGGCGGCGATGCGGGCGACGGTGACCTCTTCGAGATCGAGGGCCAGCGCTAGGCGCCGGGCCAAGAGCCCGACGGCATCGAGGTGCGAGGCGGTGATCGGGATCGCGCACGCGCACCAGTTGCACGAGTCCGTCGACGATCGATGTGTCGCCGTCGGCTAACGCGGAGGTCAGCCAGAGTTCCGTTGCCCGGTCCATAACGAGGGGTGCGTCTAGGCCGTCTGTGCGATGCGGCCGCGATAGCCGAGCATGGCGGTGAACGCGGTCACCAGCGCCGGATCGAACTGCGTGCCGCTGCCGGCCGCCACGTGTTCCATCGCCTCGTTGGACGAGAGCGCCTTGCGGTAGGGCCGCGCCAGCGTCATCGTGTGGAAGGCGTCGCAGATCGCGACGATGCGGCTTTCGAGCGGGATCTCATCGTGCGCCGTGCCGGCGGGGTAGCCGCGGCCGTCGAACCATTCGCGCTGGGCGCGAACGAGCGGCGCGATTTCGGCGAGGGCCGGCATCGCGGCGAGCGTAGTCGGCACCGATCCCGGGATAGCTTTGCACTTCTTCGCGTTCGGCAGCGGTCAGCGGCAAGGGCTTATTCATGATCGAGCGCGAGATGCGCATCTTGCCGAGGTCGTGCAGCCGCGCGGTGAGGGTGATGCGCGCGACGGTTGCGGCGTCGAGGCCCATGGCCACGGCGAGGCGCGTCGCGAGTTGAGCCGTGATCTCGCAGTGCTCGGCCAGTTCGGGATCGTGCAGGCGAAGGGCGGCCACGAGGCCGTCGGCCAGCGCCGAGGTTTGCGGATCGAGCGTGCTCTGCGCGGAAGCCATGGCACCGGAGGTGCGCAGATAATCGAGGGCTTCTTGGCGGAACTTGTTGGCGAAGCGGACGCGATCGGCGAACGACTCGCCGGGCATCGTCATCTGATGGAGGACGGTATCGAGGGTGCCCAGGATTTCTTCACCGCTCGGCGTTCCGCGTTCGAAGTCGATCCAGGCACGAACCCGGCGCGGATTGTTCGTCCGCTGGGCCTCGGCCACGATCTTCACACAAGAATCGATCGTGTGAGCAGCCCACGGGAGCGCCCGGTACAACGATTGCGGCAGCGATTCGAGAACGTCACGTGCGACGGTCATCTCATCCTCATTCATCGGAGCGAAAGCGGTAAAGTGCATTACTCTTAGCCGAACGGCGGGATCAGTTGGCTCGGCAGAAAAAGGCTAGCCGCAGCCACCATAAAGCACAGCTTCAGGGCCAGTTGAGCAAATTTCACAGTGGAACCTCACATTGGGTGTAAGTGATCTACCGGAAGCGTAAGCTCAGTTAGAGGAAACTCATCTCCCAAGAAATGGGGAGAATGTGACAAGCCCCTATTCGATCCAACCCATCTCCTGGGCGTAGGTCACCGCGGCCGCGCGCCCCGAGCAGCCAATCTTCGAGCACGCCGACTTGAGATGACTGAGGACCGTGTGGCTCGACTTTCCCAGGCGGTCGGCCACGTCGGAGGTGCGACCACCGGCACGGAGCTCGCGCAACACGTCGAGTTCGGTCCTGGTGAGTTGCGTAACGGTCGCGGGGACGAGGACGTGCCTCAGAAACCGGGCATGACCGTCCATTTGCAAGGCAAGAAGCGGCTCGGTCAGCTGCGATAACTGAAGACTCGTGGTCGTTTGCCGAGAAGTTGAGCAAATCGTCGTTATGACGGTGAGCAGGGCCGCATCGCGCGGCGTGGCCCTCGCGAAGTCGGGTGTCGGTGCGCGCCGAGCGGCCCTGCCACGACCGAGCAGCCATTGTCCCAAGGCGTGATATACCTGCGCATAGGCCAGCAAACGCTGGCTGTCAAGGTCCTTTTCAGCGGCGATGAGCACGGGACGCGAAAGAAGCGCGATCGCCTCGTCTCGACTACGCGTGGCCAACAACAGGCCCAGCAGCGCGTCACCAAGAGCCCGTTCGGAAGGCGTCAGCTTTTCGGCATCCACCGATCGAAGCGCGGTGACCGCCAGTGCAACATTGCCACGTCCGGCCTCACGAATAACTTTAAAGAAGCGCAACCACATTGTCTGCCGCGATTCACGTTCGGCGCCGAGATCGATCAGCCGGCGCTCCGCCGTTTCGTACAGGTCGTCATCACCTTGAATCGACGCAACCATGAGCTGTGCTTGGAAGCCAAAAATCTGCATCGGACGGTTACCTGCCGCCGCGGCTTCACGAACGCAGGCCTCGGCATACTTGCGAGCAAGAATTGTATCCGGATAAATCGCGGTCGCAATGGCTTGCAGAATGGCGTATCCGCGAGCCGTGATTGAATCGAGGCCGATCGAATGTGCCAACTGGACGCATTCCGAAGCATAGCCTTCCGCCACGCCGGGTTCACCTAGCCAAAAATGCGCATAGGCCAGGCTGTGACTCACGAGGGCACGTACCTCGACCGATCCCACATCGAGCGCGCCTGAACAAAATCCGATGGCATCGCGCGCCTGCAGAACTTCGCCAGCCATTGCGCTCGCTGATGCCAAGGTTGCTGCGGCTGTAAGGCGCAGTTTCGGTTCGCACGATTCATCCACCATAAGCGCGCGCAGTATCGGCATTGCCTCAGCCGGCCGAAGCACATTCATCGAGAGACGGGCCAATTGCATCGCAAGGGCGCCTCGAAGCTCCTTACCGAGGTCGCCTTTGAGCGCTTGCTCGAGTTCGCGTTTTGCTGCATCATACGCACCATCCACGCTGAGCGCGTAACCCCGCAGTCCGGTTACGACCGGATGATCGATGTATTTTCGGGGAAAGCGCGACAGCGTTGCTAATATCTCAGCCCGGTGTCCGTTTTCAATCCGATCGATGCCGTGGCGCGCCAGCAGCGCAATTGCGTCCTCCCAAACTTCGGCACGTATGTGCATCGCGATCGCGCCGTCAAAGTCGCCAAAGCGTTCGAGGGCGTGCGCCAGGCGCGCAATAAGTTTACGGTGACCGTCCGTGTCTGACTTGCTTCGCTCGATGATGAATTCGCGAAAGAGTTCGTGCAGACGGAAGGTTGAATTACCGATCCTTGATAGCAGCGGCAATCGGAGATGCAGGCGCTCCAGTGTTAGCCGAGCCTCGGGAAAGCCCGCCGCCCCCAAAATGCGTGGACGCAAATCATTTAAATGCGCGGCGGCCTCAAAGAAGCGCTGGTCGCTTTCGGCCAAATGCGACCAAACCTGTTGCTCGATAAAGTCAAATAGCACCACTCGAGTGCGAATGCGAAGCGGGGGAAGCGCCCGCGTTCGTTCCCACGCCCCAAGCGATAGGCGTACTGCGAGCGGCCAGCCTCCGACGTCCGTCACCAATTCTTGAATTGAAGCAGCATCGATTTCGACGCTCAAGGTGCGGGCAACCGCAGCCCCTTCCCCAACGTCAAACGCCAAATCCTCAGCGCTGACCGGTAACGTCATATAATCTCGCGCTAGCCAGGTTCCAACCGGCAACTCCGGCGTCTCGCGAGAAATAATTACCCAACGAACGTTGGGTACCGTCATTTCGATGACGCTGCGGACAAACTGAACGGTAGCCGCATCCGCACAGACCCGCTGGAAGTCTTCGAACACGATCGGCTGCTCGACGCTCCGTAGTCGGGCGGAGCACCACTCGGCAAGATGCGCCCGATTTTCTTCGCTCTGCGGTCTCAATAGATGCGCGCTCAAAGCTCGCATCGCACGTGGCACGGTCTTCTCGATTAACAGCCGGGCGAGCGTCTCGACGGACGCGCCATCTTCCGGAACGTCAACCCAATGCGCAGAACTTCCGAAGGCGTCACTCGCCGCTTCACTTTTCCCGAAGCCGGCGGGGGCGATCAGAATCGCTATGCCGCGGTTCACGGAGTCCTGAAGAGCTGACGTTATCCGTTCGCGCGGGTAAACGGACATGCTAGCTTCGCAACCCTGCCAATGGGCCTTTAAAGCCGGCCGCGAGTAGACCGTCCATGGCGGAATCGACGCCGCTACGAAATGTGCTTCGCAACACTAGGCTGAGAGGTTTGCCAAAACGCTCACAACCTTCCTTTACAGAATCCTGACGAATACTAGCTCAAAAATTAAGAGAGGGCTCGGGAAGCCTCGCTGGCCAAGAGCGGTCCGACGTCACGCCATCAAGGTCTTCTTGCAAGGAGCCCACCGTACGCAATCGAGCACGAAAGGGAGGTCCCTCCCCTTCCTCAGACCGCCCGGCTAGGCGGCGCTGAGAATAGCACCCGTGGACACCGCTTGGGGCCGTTCAAAACGCACCTCCGCGGAAACGCGCGGCCTCTTGTCGCGGCGCCGCATTACTACACGCCTTCAGGCAGCCGCGCTCTATCCTATCGTACTCGTAATTGCGCCAGCCGGATTTGGCAAGACAACCGCAATTCGACATGCATTCGGGCGGGATGCGGATGCAATCTTCCTTGCCACTCCGCAAGTGGCGACTTTGGAGCAATTCATCGCCGCCTTCGCTCACGCATGTTGCGCAAAGTTTCCAGAAATGATACTTCCACCTCAGGAATCAACCCCAGACGAATCGTCTAGTCACGACAACGTCGCATTATATGCCGCGTGGGCTACGACACATCTGCGCAATGTCGAATGCACTATCATAGTCGATGATCTTCATCATGCAGATAGGTGCATCGCGATCGCGGCATTCCTCACTCAGGTAGCTGATTCCACCAAGCCCACAACGCGATGGATCCTTTGCTCTCGAACAAATAGCAACTTACCCATAACGCGATGGCAAGCTTACGGAGATGCTGACGCTCCTTTAACTGCGGATGCCCTTCGAATGACGCTTCCTGAAGCCCAACAAATTGCGTCGTCACTCGAGAGCTCGGCGACGTCAAAGGACCTGGAGCTTCTCGTCGAGCTAACGCAAGGCTTTCCAATACCACTGACATACGCGATTAGGCTTTCGGCGCGTCGAGGCACCTCCATAGCAGGGATCATGGACGGAACGCGTACGTTCACCTTTGACTTTCTTGCGGAACAACTATGGGTTTCACTTCCGACTCAAGAACGCGCTTTACTCGAAATAGCGGCTTTTCTACCACCAACTCGCTTGCACGACTACGAGATTGCCGGCCACCGAGGGGCCTCACACTTCATCGCGCGCATATGCGATGACATCGCCTTTCTGAGCGTCTCAGCTACCGGCACGTTTTCGATGCACGACCTTTTTCGAGACTTTGTTAGGCTACAGGTTTCCCTAGCCGGCCCCAGCGTCCAACGCGAACGCTACAACTCGGCGGTCAAAGTGCTATTTGAAGGCCGACGATACAATGAAGCATTTTCATTACTAATGGAAGCTGGGAACCTTGGAGACCTCTCGGAAGCAGTCGAAATATTTTGGACCTGTATTACCGATCTATCGCTTGTTCATAGAATTGTCGATGCCACCGAGCATATACCACCCGCAAAGCTTGGCCTAGGAGCGTTGTATCTTCAGACGGAGTATTGGTCATCGTTTGACCATCCATATAAGTCACGTCTTTTCGCGGAAGAGATTATCCGGCGCAGGGACGCACCTTCCAAGCACCTGCTGTGTGCTCTTCGTTCTGTTTCGCGAGCAATCGATGCCCAAGACGTAGCGGAACAAAATGACTTGCTTGCACGAATGCCAGAAATCATCGCCCGTTTGGATGACGTTGATTGCGTGCAAGCTCATGCGTGCCAAGCCTCCATCTTAGCGCGATTTCCCGAGAGCCACAAAGAGACGCGTTCACTGCTGCGGCAAGTACAAAAAAAGATGGGCATCCTTGATGCGCCAGCGCAAATCAATGCGCAAATGGCCATTGCAAGTGCCTCCTTCTTCCTAGGCGAAACCAGCGCGGCCCTGGCTGCGACGCGCGAGGCAGTAGCCGTGGCCAAATCAGTGAACGACGTACGTGAGATTGCGCGAACGCTGAACAATCTTGGCGTACTCCTAATGTTGGAATACGATTCCGAAGTCGAATCAATCTTCCAACCACTTCGTGAAGCCATCGAGAAGGCGGGGTCCTGGAGATTCTCTCACGTCAGTCATTGGTACCAGGCCGGTTATTATGCCTCCAAGGGCGACATTCGCGCAGCGCTCTTCGCCTGTGAACTTCAACTCGCCGTAATAACAAGTGGGGCGAGTCAGCAATCGCATCTTAAAGGCGTGCAACGCTATTCGAGAGATCTTTGCCACTTAATAAACGAGGACTTTCAAGCGATTCTTAGCGACTTCGAAAAGAGTGGTCTTCCGAAGCAAATAGACCTAGCCTATGAACTGATGGTCATTGTCGCTGCAGCGCATGCTTTTAACTCGAACCTCGTTCAAAGCGATAGTCTTCTGAAACAGGCAAGGGCGCTACACAATTCCCTTCCGGCGCACCTAGTAAATCTTGTTCACGAGGCGCTATATATTGAAATAGTCACTATGTGTGCAATTGGCCAGTGGTCGCAGGCAAGACGCCTTCATGACAAACACCGGATTGATAAAGCCAACCTGCGATCACCGAGCGATCTCATCTCGCGTTTCTGTCAAGGACCACCATTTGCCGCGCTCGGCGAGAAATTAGAACAATGCCTCGAGAAGCCTTACGTCGGCCTTATTGCCCTTCTTGTGAAACGCGTCGTTGAATCGGCACAATATCGGCCAGAGCTTCCCCTAAGTGGCGCAGAAATCGATGTCTTGCGGTTGCTAGCTCTTGGTAATTCGAATAAGGATATCGCAAGTACTCGCTCGCGAAGCGCCCAAACCGTAAAGCGACAAATAAGTTCGGTCTATAGAAAGCTGGGCGTCGATAATCGAACCAGCGCAGTTGCAATTGCTAGAGAGCGTGGGCTATTATGATCTACCCGGTGCGCAGGCACAAAAGAACCCCGTTGTTGCGGCCCACTTCGTCTCCGCAACACACTGGGAGAGAACGAATCACGTTAGTCCAAGACGTCAGACGTCAGTCCACTGGAAGCCATTGAGCGCAATGCCGATTGCGCTATTGTGTGTCTCGCACGGGCCGCTTATGCTGCGCGATCCCGAGCGCGTGCAAGGGCCCGTGTTTCGCGCCGCGTTCGCCGAGGCACGCGCGTTCGTCGAGCGCTTCGACCCCGAGCTCGTCGTGTTTTTCGGGGCCGAGCACCGGCGGACGCTGCGCGACGTCGTCGCGCCATTCACCGTGTGCTGCACGGCCACGGGCTACGGCGACTTCCAGACCTCGGAAGCACCCTACGATGTACCCGAAGAGCGCGCGCTGGCCCTCATCGACGCGCTGTACGCCGCCGACATCGACGTCGCGCACGGTGAGGAGACGAAGCTCGATCACGGCTTCGGCCTCACGTGGGGCGAGCTCTTCGGCCCCAACGACGCCCGGCCGGTGATTCCGATCATCATCAACACGTGCAACGAGCCGCTGCCGCTCATGCGGCGCGCGCGGGCGCTGGGGACGGCGGTTGGGAACTATCTGCGCACCCTCGATGCACGTGTGCTGGTCATCGGCTCCGGCGGTCTCTCGCACAGCCCGGTGACCCTCACGCGCGAAGTCGCGAAGCTCCCCGAGAGCGAGCGCCAGTATCGGCCACCCGACTACATCGAGTCCGCCGGCCGGAAGGTCAACCCAACCTGGGACACCGCCTTTCTCGACGCCGTACGTTCCGGCGATTGGGCAACGCTCGAGCGCCTGGCAGTCGACGAGATCGCGGCGGCCGGCGTGGGCGGCAACGAAGTGCGCACGTGGTTCGCCGCGGCCGCCGCCGCGCAGCCGTCGTCGCTGCATACCGCATATGAACCCGTGCCGGCGTGGATCACCGGGATGGGAATTGCCTACGGGCCATTGGAGACGGTATGACCGCAACGCCGAGTCTCTGGGTGCGCGCGCTGGGCTCGGAGATCGGCACCGGCGGCAAGCGCTATCGCTCGCGCACGTTGCGCGCCGGTAGCGGAACGCACACGGTCGTGATGCTGCACGGTCAAGGCGGCCACGTGGAAAACTTCAGCCGCACGATTCCCGCCTTCCAGTCGCACTATCGCGTGTTGGCCTACGACTTGCTCTGGCATGGCCTCGGCGCGAAGCCCGAGTTCGATGAGCGGCTGATTCCGGCGTTCGTCGATCAACTCGTCGATATGCTCGATGCGGAGGGCCTCGCAACGTGCACGCTGCTAGCGCAGTCGCTCGGCGGGTGGGTGGGCGCGGCGTTCGCTTCGCAGTATCCCGAACGCGTCGACGCCATCATGCTCGTAACTCCGATGGGCGTCGGGACGCCCGACCGCACCATGCCCGAGCCGACCCGGCGCGCCGGCACGCTTGCCGCCATGCGCGACGCGCTCGCCGATCCGACACCGGCCGGCGTGCGCCGGCGCATGGAACGCCTGGTGATCGATCCGAACGAACTCGATGAGGAAATCATCGCGGTGCGCACCGCCCTCTATCAACGGCCGGAAGTCAACGCATCGCTGCGCAAAGTTGCGGAAGCCTATCTGGGAACCGGTGGGAAGGCCGGGCAGTTCACCGTCGGCCCCGATGCGCTGGCCCGCATCACCGCGCCGGCGCTCGTGTACTGGGGCACGGAGAACTCAACGCCGCCTGAAGCGGGACGCGAAATTCAAGCCGCGCTCGGCGATCCGAACGCCGAGTTCCACTGCGCCGAAACGGGACACTGGGCCCACTACGAACGCAGCCCGGAATTCAACCGCGTCGCACTCGACTTTTTGCGCCGCCGGCTGCCCCGCACGTAACCAAAGGAGTGTCTCGCCGTGCGTGGTAGTTGCCGCGCCATGCGCTCGATTTCACATCGGCTCACGCTTTGCGTGATCGCCGTCACGCTGGGCCTCGCTATGCCTGCTGATGCCCAAAGCCCCGCGCCGGCGCCGTCGCCGGTCTGCCCGCCCCTCGGGTTTGCCAGCAGTCCCGTTTGGACGTTCCATGCGCCGGGTCAAACCTGCAGCAGCACCATCAGAACGAAGAACTCCGGTTCGCTTACCGTCGCGAACGTCGACAGTTCGATGATCAGCGTAGATCCCATGACGGGTCTCCCCACGGTCGATGTGGGAGGAACGAGTTTCACCGTCACTTCCGGAGCGAAAGGCGGCCAAACGAAGTTCACCGTCAACTTCGCCGGCGACCCCGGACGAAACAATTTCGTATATCACACCAGTATGACGGTGACGGTCATAAACAAATATTAGGGTTGCGCCGGCGGGCGCAGTACCAACGTGGGAATGGTCGAAGCGGCAACCACCGCACGCAGTCCCTCTTGCAAGACGTTATGCGCATCGTGCGTGCCGGCGATGATAAACAACAAATCGGCCCGCGTTCTCGCGACGGCCGCAGCGATGATCTCGGGGAAGGGTCCGTTCGTCGTCGACGCAGCGATGCTCTTGGCAAGCGGCCGTAGGAGATCTTCCAACTCGTGCAGATCTTCCGCGGCGACCAGTGCGGCCGCACGATGAAGGTCGTCGGAGAGCAGCTGCCGCTCCTGAATATCCGACCACAGGGCGATATCACGCGGCGGCCATACGGTCAGCACGATTTCGATATGCTCGGCCGCTGCTTCGCCGAACAGCCCGATGACGCTGCGCAGCGTCCCGATCGCGTGCCCCGACCCATCCCATGAAACGATAATTCGCATGACCTCATTTTGAACGTTCGCCGGCCGTCGCGCAAGAAAAATAAAGGAAGAACCGGCTTGCTTGGTAACCTAGAGCTTCCCTATCAGCAAAAGGAGATCGTCGGCGATGTCCCTCCACACCCACATCAAGACGGTCGCACCGGAAGATGCCACGGGCGAGCTGGCCGAGCTCTATCGCGAGTTCATCGCGCGGCGTGGGCAAGTCGCCCATATCTACCGCACGATGAGTCTTCGCCCCGACATCCTCCGGCGAGTCGCCGATCTGATGGACGTCGCACACTTCCGCGACGGGTTCTTGACGCGTCGTCAAAAAGAAATGATCGCGACCTACGCTTCGGCGCTAAACCAGTGCGCCTATTGAACGGGCTCGCATAGTTTCTTCCTGCAGTTGCAGGGAGCCGACAATGGAGTGAACGCCGCTCTCCGCGCGCGTGACCTCGACGCGGCATCGGCCGCCGGACTCGATCCTAAGGAGCGTGCGCTCCTCGAGTTCACCCAACTGCAGACTGTCAGCGCCTATAAAATCCACGACGGCTCGGTACAGAAGCTGCGCGACGCCGGCTGGACCGACGAACAGATCATGGAAGGCACCTTCATCGGCGCCATCTTCAACTTTTTCGTGCGCATGGCCGACGCGTTCGGCCTAGCCGACCCGGAGTACGACAAGCACCCCGAAGCGGTGGAGCAAATGCGGCGTGGCGCGGTGCACGAATTCCACAAGCCGTGACTTAACGGAACTGCCAGGCGTTCCAGTAATCGCGGCCGAGCGGGTTGGGCGCGAATCCCTCCAGTGAGCGCGACGTTTGATACGCGCGGCGCTCGAACCCAAGCGGGAGCATCGGCACCTCGGCGATGAGGCGATCGCCGGCGCTGCGATAGTACGGAGCGCGGGCCGCAGCATCGTACGTGCGTGCACCGCCGGCCTCATCGCGATCGTACGCGGGATCGCAAAAGAACATCGAGTTGCCGCCGCCGGGCGGCGTCGCGGCGCAGCCGAAGAGATACGAGCGGTCGGGATCGAGTGCGGGCGACCACGATGTCAGGGCCATGTCGTAACGCGCGCTCTCGAGAATGCCGCCGCGGTCCTTCGGTCCCCAGAATTCCGCTTCGGTATAAGGTCGGATACGCACGCTCACGCCGGCAGCCTCCAACTGCGCGGCGATCTGAACCGCGGCGTTCGCGCTGTTCCGCCATCCGGAAGCAATGGCAAGATCCACGGACAGATGCTTCGGGCGAAGCACCCGTGCCGCGGCGCTCGGCGAATACGGCGGCAAGTGGGCAGCGGGGCGATAGTGTGGATCGAGCTGCACTGAATCCGACGGCACGAGCGTCCCGCGATAGACAGCCGACGCCAGTTTCGCGCGGTCGATCGCCATCGCGATCGCACGCCGCACGCGCACATCCCGCAGCGCCGGCAAATGCAGGTTGAACTGCAGATAGTCCACCACGTTGGTCGTGCGGCTCACGAGCCGCGTGTTCGCCACCGTGCGCGCCACGTCGACGCCGAAGCCCGTCACCTCGGTCACGTCGATCGCGCCCGTGCGCACGAGCAGCAGTCGCGTCTGCGCATCCGGCACGATCGCAACGTCGATTCGCGCGCTCGCCGCCGGCCCGCGCCAGTAATACCGGTTGCGCACGAACGCGAGCCGCTGGCCGCGCTCCCAGCGCAACAGCCGAAACGGCCCCAGACCCACCGGATTCGTATCCAGCGAGCTCTGATCGAGCGAGGCATACCGCGCGGCGATATGCCGCGGCAAGATCGCGAACGGATCGTTCGCCCCGAGCGTGAGGAACGATGCGATAAAGGGCGCCGATGGTTCGCGCAGCCGCACGACGAGCGTGTCGGGCCGCGGCGCCGACCAGCCGGCGACGTCGGCCACGGCCGAGGTGTCGGGCACGGCGGTGCGCGGGTTGCGCAGCGCATCGATCGTGAAGCCCACATCGCGCGCGTCGAAAGGCGCCCCATCGCTCCAGCGACCGGTGCGGATCGCGGTAGGTGATGCGCCGCCCGTCGGGCGAGATGCCGCCGTTGGCCCGGGTCGGTAGCGCCAGAGCCCGGTCGGGCACGAGCGCCCCCGGTCGTCCACGAGGAAGAGGTAGCCCTGGGTCAGCGGCCCGAGCTGCCAGCCGAAAGGGGTGTTGCGGATCGTATCGAGCGAGTTCGGCTCATCCTCGATCACGAGGGTCGGCGGGCGGGCCGGCTCGGCGGCGGCGGCCGGGGCCATCCAGGAAGTGCGCTTGGGCAGGTAGCGCGCTTCGGCGGCGGCCATCTGCGACTCGATCTCGGGGTTGTAGCCGAGCCATTTCGCCCGCTCGTTCCCCTGCGGATCCACCACCACCATCGTCGGGAAGTCGGCGATCCCGAAGGCGCTGGCGGCGGTTTGGTCGGGGTCGAGGGCCACCCGCTCCATCGGATGGCTGCGCACGAACCCGTTCACCAGCTCCGGCGGCTCCCCGACGTCGACCGACACCACGTCCACCTCGGGGTGGCTGCGGGCAAAGCGCTGGATCAGGGGGATCGACTGCCGGCACGGCTCGCACCAGGTCGCCCAGAAGTCGAGGTAGGTCAGGCGGCCGCGCTGGCGGTCGATCGGTGAACCGGCCTCCGTCCAGGGTCGCCAGCGACACCGGTGGAGCGCCGGACGACGCGGTTTTCGGCCAGCCGGGGCGCGATGAAGAACTCGAAGAGCGCGAAGAGGACGATCAGGGCGGCGAGGACGTCGAGCCCGCGCGCCACCCACCGGCGAGCCGAAGGCATGTTTTTCGGAGGTTCGCACCTATCGCAACGCGCATCCTACCCTCGATGCCTAGCAACCGTGCGGCGTCGGTCACCCTCGACGCACGCGCACTGCCCGCGACGAATCGGACGATGCGCATCTTCGATGCCTTCGACAAGTTGCCGGTCGGTGCAATCCTCGAACTGAACGAAGAGAGCGATCCGCGCTCGCTGCGCAATGAATTTCAGCAGTATCGCGCAGGACGCTTCTCGTGGGATGCGCGCAACCACGGCTCGGGCCGCTGGACCATTCGCCTCGAGCGGATCGACGAACGCGCCGACACTCCGACCTTCCTCTCGCACTGCCCGCCGTTCGCCTCGGCCAAGCAGTCGACGATCGTCGAACTCGCGGCGCTGGCCACCGAGCGCAGCTACCGCTCGGGCGAGACGATCTTCGATGAGGGCGAGATGTGGCCGTACCTGGCCTTCGTGCGCAGCGGCAAGGTGGTCTACACCCTGCTCTCGCCCGACGGCAAGACCCACGCGCTCGGCGAGCGCCTCACCCACGACTCGATCAACGAGTCGGGCACCTTCGATCAGGGCGGCGCCACCACGCGCGCCGAGTCGCTCACCGATTGCACCCTCGTGCTGTTGCCGGCCGAAGCCGTGCTGCACGCGGTGCGTAACGATGCCGAGCTCGGCCTCGGCTTTCTCGCCGCGGCTTCGCAGGCGCGCCGCCGTTCGATCGACACGATCGCCGACCTCGCCTTCGCGCACGTGCTGCAGCGCGTGGCGAAGTTTCTGATGTCCTACGCGCCCGCCACCACCGGCATGGCACCCGGCTTACCGGGCGTGGAAAATCTCTCGCAAGCGCAGATCGCGGCCGCCGCCGGCACGGTGCGCGACATGGCGGCGCGCGCGCTCATTCGGCTCAAGAACGCCAACGCGGTGGAACTCGATCGCGGCCGCGTGCGCTCGATCGATCGCGCGCGCCTGGAAGCATTCGCACATGGGGTCCAAGCGCCACCCGTCTAATAACCGTCATTTATCCAAAGGACGCTTGCGCCGGGATAGCGGAGAGAGCTAGCGCGTGCCACTTTTCTTTTCCCGCCTCGCCCGTTATGTCGGCGGCTTCCTTATCATTGCGTTCGCTATCGGCTACCTGGTGTGGCTGCCGTTTCGCCCGGTCGGCGCGTGGATGACGGATTTCTCGGCCTATTACGCGGCCGGGCGGTACTGGTCGCACGGCGGCGACCCCTACTCGGGCGGGATCTGGAACGTGGAAAAAACGCTGCCCGGCGTGGACCCCACCCACCGCGAAATGCTGCCCTTCGTCGGGCCGCCGCTCAGCTTGCCGCTGTGGGCTGCCCTCGGCGCCCTGCCCTACGGCGTGGCGGCGTGGATCTGGGGGATCTTTCTGCTGGCGTGCGCGGTGGCGATCATCGTGATACCGGTCCGGCTGGCGCGCCGGCGCATCCGCGGTCCTACGGCCGTCTCGCTGCTGCTACTGGCGCTCGCGGCGGGGCCCATCGTGATCGGGCTGAGCGTGGGACAAGCCGCGTTACCGGCGGCTGCGGCGGTCGATCTCACGATCGTCTTCGCGGCGACGCGCCGCTGGGTGCTGATGGGCGTTGCAACGGCGGTCGCCGTGATGCTCAAGCCCAACGACGCTCTCGCCATCGGCGGTGCCGTGCGCGAGCTCGGCGCGCTACTGGCCGTGGTCGCATCAGGCCTCGTTTCCGCAGCTGCGAATCTGCCGCTCGGCGGCGGCATTCACGGCGCGATCGCCTACCTCAACGTGCTCGTGCATCAGAGCGCCTCGGAGCGCTTCTTCGCCTACCAAATGTCGACCACGTCGATCGCCTACGGGCTCGGAATGGACGCGCACCATGCCGAGGTAATCGGAACGTGCATTTCCATCGCGGCGATCGCGGCCGTGGTCGCGGTTATCCGCTTCACGTGCCCGAGCGCGATCGATAGCGCCGCAATCGCATGCGCGGCATTTCCGTTCGTCGTGCCCTTCGAGCACGAGCCCGACCTCGTGATCGTGTTGCTGCCGGCGTTGCTCGTGGTGTTTCGCGCGCACGGTTGGCGCTGGGCGCTCGGCGCCACCGGCACGGTGCTGCTCTGCATGGACCCCTTTGCGCTCGCGCAGGGTCGCCTCGGACTCTTGTTCACGGTCGTGACCAGCGTGGTCGCCTGCATGCAGCTGGCCGCGCTGGCGCCGCAACGCATGCGCTGGGCACGCCTCGTACCGATGGCCGTGATCCCGCTCGTGCTCGTGGTCGGGTTCTTCGCACCGCCGCAACCGTTGCCGATGTGGCCGGCGACATTGCCCGCTCACGTTGCGCTGGCATCGAACGCAACGGCCAGCGCCGAATGGCACGGCGAGATCGCGGCGTCGGGACTCGAAACGCAACGCCCGTGGGAGGCGCTCGTGCGGCTCCTCACGCTGTGCGGCTGCGCCTGCATCGGGATCGCGCTCGTGCGCAAACGCGGACACGCGGTGCAGCCGGTCACGCTGCCGGTCCTGGCGACGCGGGCACCGGCGCGACTCGTCACCGGAGCGGCGACGAGCGCGCAGGTCTAGGAACTATTTTGCCTTCGGCGCTTCGTGGCGCTCGCGCGCATCGCCGGCGCCGCCCGATCCGGGATCGGTGCTCGCCGGCGGCTCGTCACCGCCGGGCGATCCGTAATTTTCGGATTGACCGTGCGGCGGCTGACGGGGCGCCTGCGATTCGCCGCTCTTCTTCTCGCTCGTTCTGTCGGTCATCGCGCGGCCTTGCGCGTTTTCTTGGCCGCTTTTTTGCGCGTCGCCGCGCCTTTCTTCGCCGCTTTGCTGCGGCTGGCCGCGCTACGCCGGGTGCTCTCTTGGGCGCCCAACTCGCTCCAGTGCTTTTCGGTCACGTCGACGCCGTAGTGTTTGGCCGCCTTCTTGATGTTCGCGAACGCCTGGTCGCGCTCTTCGCCTGAAACGCCGCGCACCTGATCGAAGCGCGCGAGCGCGTTGCGCACGTGCGACTCATCCGTCAGCGGCTCTTTGCGCTTCTTTGGAAAGGCGTAGACGCTATCGGGCAGGTCGGCACGTTCGGTGAGATCGCCGTGCTTCTCGTGCGGCTTCCACGTTGCTCTAGCCATCGTTCACACTCCCGTGGTGCTCGTCGTCATCAGCGTTGGGGAAGGTTGAATTATCGCCGTACACGGTCTGCGGCGTTGGGCCGATGCCCGCGACACCGGCTTCCGCGCGCGTTAGCGACCGCTCATTGTCTGCTTGCGTACGGAGTTGCCGCGGCATGCCGGAATCGGGATGGTCATCGGTCTCGTTCGGCAGCGTGTTCTTGTACTCGCTCATGTGGAGGTTATTCCCACGTGATCCGTCTCGCATGCATGTGGAAGCAAGCATGCTAGGGCTTGAAGTAGGGTATCAAGATCGCAGAGAGGACGGTGCAATGGAACAGATCGCGGGCATCACGGACTGGCTTGAATATGAGCGCGCGCAATGGCACCGCGCGGTGCGCCAACGCGGACTTGAGCTACGGTCGCTCGACCCCGAGGAGCGGCGTCTGGTGTTCGACGCCATCACGTTGGATCTGGAACGCCGGAAGCGCGATTATCGCGGTGCGTGCGTTGGGCACGACGCCCAGGTCGTGTCCTCGGAGTGATTGTAGTGGTGCCACGCGAGGCACCCGCACGACCAAACGCGCTGAATGTTCTGCGGTTTGAAGCCCGGGTTCATCATCCGCCGGCTACGGCCGAGGAGCAACTCCAGCGTCGCTAGCGGCATCGGGCCTTCGTGTACAAGGGTTGCTTCGTCCAGGAGGTCGGTCATGACAGGGCGCCTTCAAAATTGAAAATGTCAGCACGCACGTTTCCCGTTTCGCTCTTGTTTTAAACCCGCGCTGCCGACGTTTCGCATAAGTGGCGCCAGGCGATCAAGGAAGCATCGGGACGGTAGAGTTGCTCGGGCGGCGTCTCCATGAGTTCCACCATCGCCGCGTCTTGGTCGTTGAATTGGCCGTGGAAAATCCAGGTGAGGTAGCCGCGGTAAAACGCGCGGAATTTCAGGGCGGCGAAGCCGCGCGCCGACGCCATGGCGATCTGCAGGTAGCGGTGCTCGCCCGGCACCGTCGGAACGTAGGTCTCGAAGTGGATCCAGCTGCCGTAGTGCACGCGCAGCATGCCGGGCATGCGAATCGAAACGCGCACGCCGCGCTTCTTGCGCTTCCAGAACTTCTTCTTCGGCCAGACACCAAGGCCCGGATAATCGGCCTCGAATTGCACCGCCGACACGTTGCGCGTGATCCAGGGATCGGCCGCGCCGTCGGGCCCCACGTCCACGTTGTTGTAACTTGGAATGTGCGTGAACGTCACGAGCCACGCGTCGCGGTGTAGATACTTCACGTGGCCTTCGTCGAACCCGTTTTCCGCCGCGTAGCGCCAATCACCGGCACGCGTGGAGAGGCGTCCTTCGATGATCGCATCGGGAGCGAGCAGCTCCGCCGGAATCTGCTCGGCGAGGGGTGGCGGCGTACCGGTGCCGTGATAGATCCAAATCAGCCCGGCGCCTTCTTCAATGGGGAACGTTCCGCCGCCCGGCGTGCACGCGCTCACGCGCCCTCGCTCGCGCGCGAACGCGATCGGCAAACCAAAGAGCGTCAGCAGCACGGGCCGGCCCTTGAGCTCGCGCGACCACATCACGGGATACCAGTAGCCTTCGAATCCGAGCACGGCCGCATCGTAGGCCGGAAAGCGCGTCGTTCCAATGCGCTGGCCCGTCACCTGATGCGCGCCGTTGTTCGGCACCGGATTACGTGAAGGCCACCACGGCCGTACCGGTAAGCCACTCCGCGACCGGCTCGTAGGCGAGCACCGTGGCTTTGCGATCGCCGGTGAGTCCCGCGACCAGGACGAGGTTGCGAATCTCTTGGGCGCCGTTTCCGGCCTCCGCGAAGATGCGCTCGCTGTTCCAGTCGTGCAGAAACGCCGGCGTCGTGCCCGCGCTGAGCGCGGCGAGAAATTCGCGATCGAAGACGTCGTTGATCGGACCGGTGTCGCCGATGGTCACCGCCGTACGTGCAACGCCGGCGCGTGTTCCGGCCGGGCGACGGCGAAATTGCTGTTGTTCGGGGGTACCGACCCAGTGTGAAAGGCCGCCGGTACCGATCACGGCAACGCGGCCGGGCGGGCCGTTCCCGATCGCCTCGCGCAGTTTCACGCCGACGTCATAACTGCGTGCCAGCGGCGGCAAGGGCGGGAAGTTACAGTTCTGGGCGATCGGAACGATCGGGATCACGTCGTCGCCGAACGCCAGCATGAGCGGCGTGACGAACGAATGGTCCATCTTCATCGTCTCCGAGTACGCCATGTCCACGCCCGCATCGAGGATGCCCGTGAGGATTGATTGAGCGAAGCCTTGATGGAGCGGAACGGTACATGGTGGCAGATCGGAATCGCCGATGCCTTCAGCCGTCGTACTGACGCCGATGGTGAACTGGGCGATATGCGGCAACGCGTAGACGCCGCCGTGGTCGGTGGCGACGATCACTACCGCGTCGGCGCGCGCGGTACGGATGGCATCTCCCATCGCCCGGAACGCGGCGTAGATCGCATCGCGCTGCGAGGCGGGCGCCTCAGCGCCGCGCGTGATGAGCAGGGCGGCGTGCGAGCACGCGTACGCGCCGACGATGTCCATTCAGCAGCTCACGGTTTGAGCACTCCCGCCGGTCCGCTGACGGGAAACCAGATCTGGTTGGCGGGCTGCCAGCGCACGACGATCACGTCTTTGATCGTGAGACCACGCTGGTTCCCGACGCGGAAGTCGTAGAAACCGTTGATGCCGGCATAATCGCGCAAGTGCAGGATGTAGTCGCGTATCGCCTGCGCGGAGGGATCGGGACCCAGCTTGCGCATGGCTTGGACGACGATCAGCAGCGCATCCCAGGACGCACTCGCGCCCAGATCCGGGCGTATGCCCTCGCTCTTGTAGGCCGCGTACATCACGCCCATCGCATCTTTGACCGGGCCGCCGCGCAGCTGCTTGTATTCCGGCCACAGTTGCGAGTACTGATAGAACTGCCGCGGCAAAAAAGACGCGAACTGGGTCATCTCGGCGTAGGTCTGGTTGTTCGACCCGGCACCGACCGGAAGATCGATGCCGGCGTTTTTGATGGCGCGGAAGACCGTCCCCGTGGGCCCGGCGGTGCCGAACGTGAGAATCGCCTGCGGTTGCGCGGCCTTGATTTTCTGGATTTCCGCATCGACGTTGATCGCCGCCTGCGCGAAGTGCTCGTAGTCGACGATCTGCATGTCGCGATTTTCGGGCCGAGCGAAGATTTCTTGCAACGAGCGGTCCGCCGCCTGACCGGTGGCCTCCACCGGCGTGATCACGCCTAACCGCTTCCAGCCGCGCTCGCGAAAGTAATTGATCAGCGCGCGGGTGCCTTCGTCGGTTGCGGTCCAGGTTGAGAACGCGTAACTGCCCGTCGCCGGATAGTAGGCCGGGGTCAGACAGTAGAGCACGGGTCCGGCCGTGATGATCAAAGGCTCAATGGCCTTACATGAAGCCAGCGGCCCGCTGTGAATGATGACCGGGACGTGTTGCGCGATCAGGCCGTTGACCAGCTGAATATCAACCTGCGGGCTGGATTGATCGTCGACAACGACAAAGCGCACTGGGCGGCCGTTGATACCGCCGTTGGCGTTCACGTATTTTTCGACGATCTTCAGCGTCTGCTGGTACGCCGAGCCGACGAACGCGTTGAAGCCGGTGATCGAGAGGATCGCATTGATTTCGACCGGCGGCTGCTGGGCGCGAACCGGAGCGGGTGCGATTGCGAACAAGAACATCGCCCAGATTAAAACTCGGGCGAAACGAGCGCGAGCCAAGACGAACCCCCTGGTAGCTTAAGCGCCACTGAAAAATTCGCTTGGTTCGCAAGGTTCTCCTGTTGAACAGAGGTATTGGCGCACACGCAGCAAAGGCCAAGCGCAATGCGCGAGCATCGTCCGGTCGTTCTCAAGAATGCGCACGTGATCGACGCAGCGCAGGATCTTGACGGCATCGCCGACATCGCCGTCGTCGACGGCAAGATCGCCGCGATCGGTGAGTTCGCAACGCCGCCCGGCGCCGAAATCATCGACTGCGCAGGCCAGTATCTTTCACCCGGTTGGATCGACCTGCACGTGCACGTGTACGGCACGCTGGGCTTCGCCGATCCCGACAGTATCGGCATCTATCAAGGCGTCACCAGTTACGTTGAGGCCGGCGGCCCCGGCGTAGGAACGTACGACGAGTTCGCCGCGCTGATGGGAGATACCATAACGCGTTTGTACGCCGGCGCGTACATCCGGCCGTTGGGTATCCTCGGCCTGAGCTTCATCGAGGAAGAGGTTCGCAACCTCGGCGACATCGTGGTCGGGCAATGGCTCGATTGCATGGCCGAACACGGCGACCAGATCCGCTATCTGAAGATGGCGGCCTTCGATAAGTACGGCACCGGCCCGCTCAAAATGGGCCGCGGCCTGGCCGAGATCGTCGGGCTGCCGCTCTACATCCACATCGGCGATTTCATCTCCGAGCACGACGATGCTCCGCCCAAAATGGCCGCGTTCGACGTCGCCGATCAGGGCGATATCATCACGCACATCTATCACAACAATTTCGGCAGCGTGCTCGACGACGCGGGCAAGGTGTTGCCCCAAGTGTGGGCCGCGCAGCGCCGGGGCGTGCTGTTCGACATCGGTTTCGGCGGCTATAATTTCTCATGGGACGTTGCGGAGAAGGCGGCGGCGCAAGGCCTCCTGCCCGACATCATCAGCTCCGACCTGCAGCAGTTCAACGTCACCGGCCCAACGTTTTCGCTAGCCCACGTGCTGGGCGCGTTCGGCCGGCTGGGGATGCCGCTCAAAGACATCATCGAGCGCGTGACGCTCGCGCCCGCACATGCGCTCTCGCTCACCGACCGCGCGGGCAGCCTGCGCGTGGGAATGCCGGCCGACATCACGGTCTTTCGCGTCGACGCGGGCGAATTCTCCATGCTCGATACCTGCTCGACGACGCGCACGGTCGAACGCAAATTCGTCCCGGTCATGGCATTCAAGGACGGCGTGCGTTACGACTGCGACCTCGAGCGCTGTCAGGACGATAGCAACTGGTTCCTCGAAATCGCCGAGGAGCACATTCCCGCCGGCGTCGCGCGCCTGACCTCGCAGCAACTCGGCTTTTTGCGCGCGCTGCGCAGCGCGCTCGAGGCGGTCGACTGGGTGGTCACCGAACCGAAGTACGTGAACCTCGAGAAGGTGCTCGTGCTCCAGAACATCGTGCTGGGGGTGCAGCAAGAGCAAGGCATTCCGCTCGGGCAGGCGCTGCGCGCCGTGTACGCCTCGCTGCTCGATCACTCGTTTGCGATTCAGATCGGCTTGTTTCTCATACGCATGGACCGGAACTTCGTGCTCGAACGGTTCGCTGCCGTGACGGCGCAGGCGCCGGCGTTCGCGTAGCCGCCGCCGGCACGTCCCATGGCTGACGAAGCGGACTGGAACGTCCTCGAGGGCGTCGATGCGCTGAGCGCGGAATACCCGGTGAGCGCTCGCGTCGACGGGAACGACGTCTTGATCTTTCGCGTCGGCGAAGGCTTTCGCGGGGTCCAATCGATGTGTCCGCACGATAATCGCCCGCTCGCCACGGCGAAAATCGTCGGCGACGGGAAAATGATTCGCTGTTCGTATCACAACTACACGTTCAAGCTCGATAGCGGCAAAGGCGTGAACTGTCCCGGTTTTCGCGTCAAAGTCTTCGAGGTCAAGGCCGAAGAGCACACGCTCTTCGCGCGGCCCATCGTTCCCTAAAGCCCCTTTCAAACGGAGGAAACCCACGTGAACACGATTTTCCTTGACTTGGCCGGGGCGGAAATCCGCTATCGCGGTGACTATCGCACCCGCTGCATCGAGTACGGCAGCGGCATGCCGCTGATCCTCATTCACGGCGTCGGCGGTCATGCCGAGGCCTATAGCCGCAACGTCAAGAGCTTGGGCGAGTCGCATCACGCGATGGCGATCGACCTCGCCTGGCACGGCTTTTCCGGAAAGCCCCCGTTCACCAGCCACATGGTGCCCGAATACTGCAAGCAGATCATCGACCTGCTCGATTCGATGGGCGAAGAGAAATGCTGCATCGAGGGCGAGTCGCTCGGCGGCTGGGTGACGATGTGGTTCGCGCTGCACTATCCCGATCGCGTTGACAAGATCATCCTCAATACGACGGCCGGGATCAAGCTCGATGAAACGGCCGTGAAGATCGACCACGTGGGCGGCAACAATGCGCTGCGCGAGCGTTCGATCGCGGCGATTCAGAATCCGAATCGCGACACGATTCGCAAACGCCTCGAATGGCTGATGGCGACTCCCGACCGGGTGACCGAAGAACTGGTCGATCTGCGCTACATGATCTATTCGAACCCCGAGACGCAGCAATCGCTGACCAACGTCTTCGCGCACAGTTTCTTGGACAGTGCGGCGCCCTATGCGATTCCCGAGAGCGAGGTCGCGAAGATCACCGCGCCGACGCTCGTGTTGTGGTCGGATAAGAACCCGGGTGCCGGCCCCGACGTGGGTCAGCGCATCGCGAAGATCATTCCCGGAGCGCAGTATGCCTGCGTCGATGACGCGGCGCATTGGCCGCAGTGGGAGCAGCCTGAAAAACACGATGCGATCGTGAACGGGTTCCTCGCCGGCAAGCTCGCGGCCGTGTAAGGAAGCACGAGCATGTTCCGAGCAAAAACCGTTCTCTGGCGTTCCGGTGCAGTTTTTGCTCTGGCGGGCTTGCTTCTGCAGAGCCCGGTGGCGGGCCAAACGCAAACCGCCCCCGTCACGATCCGGATCGCGGCGGCGCCGTTCGATGATGTGATGCCGGTGCTCTATGCGCAACGCGAGGGTCTGTTTGCGAAGGCCGGCCTGAACGTCGTCGTGCAGCCCATGAGCAGCGGCGCGGCCTTGCAAGCGCTGGGCGGGGGCGCCGTCGATATCGGCAAAGGCGGCGTCGTCGGGATCATCAACGCGCACGCGCACAACTTTGCGCTCGTGCTCGTCGCGCCGGCGGCAATCTACGATCCGCGCTCGCCCGACGCCGTCCTCGCGGCGACCAGCACCTCGCCCGTAACCGCGGCGCGCGACCTGGTGGGGAAGACGGTCGGTGTGCCCACGCTCACCGATCTCAGCGAGATCGCGGTGCGCATTTGGCTTCAGAACAACGGCCAGGACTGGCGCCAAACGAAGTTCGTCGAGCTGCCGGTACCCTCGACGATGGAGTCGATGCAGCAAGACCGCGTTCAAGCCGCCGTGCTGGTCAAGCCGTTCATCTCGATCGCGACGGGTTCGGGAAACTTCAAAGTCGTCGCCCCCGTCTACAGTGCGATCGCGCCGCGTTTTCTCGAATCGGCCTGGTACGCGAACGCGAGTTTCGTGCAAAGCCATCCGGCCGCGATCGCGGCGTTTGCGCGCGTCGTCGCGCAAGCGTCCGCGTATACGAACGCCCACCCGAGCGACACCATCGACCTGCTCGTGTCGTTCACCGGCATCGATCCGCAGCGTGCGGCCCACATGCCGCGCATCATCACCGGCACGACCCTGGATGCGCGCGACGTTCAGCCGATCATCGACTCGATGGTCAAGTCAGGCCTGCTCGATAAGCCCTTCGATGCGCATGAAATCATCGTTCGCTAAGCGGCCGCCGGCCGAGCGCACGACCCACCAGGTCACGGGCTTCCGGCCGGGGGCGACGCGCTTTCCCCGCTACGACGCCGCCCTGCTCGGCTTCGAGGGCTACTGGTGGCCGGTGATGTTCGCCGCCGCGCTGCGCGAGCGCAAGCGCGTCACGGTGCCCTTGTTCGGCGGCAACATCATGTTCTTCCGCGAGAACGGCACCGTGCATGCCTTACAGGACCGCTGCCCGCATCGCGGCGTGCCGATCTCGACGGGGCGGCAAGAGTTCCCGGGAACGTTTACCTGCGGCTATCACGGCTGGACGTTCGACCTGACGAGCGGCGTTCTCGTCGCGGCCCTGACCGACGGTCCGGATTCGCCCGTGTGCGGGAAAGCGCGCGTGCGCGTGTACCCGGTCGCCGAGCGCGCAGGCCTCGTGTGGATCTACAACGGTGAGGGTAATCCGCCGCCGGTCGAGGCGCACATTCCGGATGAGTTTCTGCGCGCCGATACGATCGTCGAAGGCCGCGTCACGGAGCGCCCGGGTGATTGGCGCTACGCCGCCGAGAACGGCTTCGACCACGGACACTCGAAGTATTTGCATCGCGACGCGCTGTTCATGCTCTTCCGCCGCTTGCCGGGATCGAACCAGGCGGAGGTCATCCGCGAAGGCCCCTGGATCACCCTGATCGGTAAGCCGCCGCAGTTCCAATCCGACTATCCCGGCTTGGGAGCGTGGCCGCAATCGCGTCCCTGGAAGATGGGGGGCAAAGGGCCGCGCATCTCCATTCGTCTGCCGGCCGTCTTACGCGTCGATTATGGCGCGTGGGTGCACTTCGAGTGGTACGTCCCGATCCGCGTCGGCGAACACCGCTACTTGCAATTTGCGGTCAAGCAGGCACGCGGCATGGAAGCGCTGCGCTTCCGTGCGAAGTACAAGTTCATGTTGGGCTGGATTTTTCATGGGCAATTCAACGATCAGGACGCGCGCATCGTCGAGTTGATGAACACGCCGCCCGAGCAGCTCTATCGTCCGGACAACTCGCTGATCGCTTGGCGGCATTTGTGCGAGGAAGCGGGCGTCGAAACGTCGGCCTCGATCGAGGCGACCGTGCTGCAAAGCGAGATCGAAGGCACGATCGGCGCGGCCGCGATGGACGCGTCCTAGCGTGCCGGAAGCACCGGGCCATTTTTCCGCCGAACAGCAGCGGTTCTTCGATGCGGCCTGCGAGCGGGTGACGATCGGCGAGCTGCGGCGGCTCGTCACCGAGATGACGGCGATTCCGAGCCCCACCGGCGATGAGGAAGCGCTCGCGGAATACTTGGTGCGCGAGCTCAACGCCGGCGGTCTCGACGCCTCCTATCAGCTCGTCGAAGATACGCAGGGGAACGCCGTCGCGCGCTTGGCCGGCGACGGCAGCGGACCCAGCGTGATGCTCTACGCGCCGATCGACATGCACATCATGGGTGATGCCGCCGACGACGGCCCGTGGATCGATTTTGCGGGCCGCAAAGACCTCGTGGTGACGCCGACCGTTGACGACGATTTTGTCTTCGGCCTGGGTGCGGAGAATCCCAAAGGGCACGCGGCCTGCGTCCTTGCGGCGGCTGCCGCGATTGCGCGTGCGGGCGTGCCGTTGCGCGGCGAACTGCAGGCCGGCTTCGGCGCCGGCGGCATGCCGGTGAACCGCTCGCCCGACCCGCACATCGCGCGGCCCGATGTCGGGCACGGTGTCGGCTGCGCCTTCATGCTCACGCACGGCTACGAACCGGATTTCGCGGTCATCGCCAAGCCCGGCTTCTCGGTTGCCTACGAAGAGGTCGGCCTGTGCTGGTTTGAGATCGCCGTGCGCGGCGATTACAACTATGCCGGCATCGGGCTGCGTCCGGGCGTGCGCAACCCGCTCGTCGACGCCGCCAAAGTGATCGGTTTTCTGGAAGAGTGGTTTCCCGAATACACCGCGCGGAACACCTCGGGGCTGGTCGCGCCCAAGGCGAGCGTCAGCGCGATCGTTGCCGGCTGGCCCGAGAAGCCGGCGTTCATCCCCGACGTCTGCAAGATCTACATCGATCTACGGATCAGCCCGCGTACCGATCCCGACGATGCGCAGCGCCAACTCGAGGCCGCGCTCGACACGCTGCGCGCGAAGGAACCCGGCATCGTCATCGGTGTCACACGGACGGCCGCCATCCCGGGTACCTCCACCGCCGCCGACTCGTGGATCGTTCGCTCGAGCATCAGTGCCTGGGAGCGCGTCTTCGCCAAGCCCCACGCGCTGCAAACCGGCACGAGCGGCGCGACCGACGCGAACATTCTGCGCGGTCTTGGCGTGCCGACGGCACGCATCGGCATGCCGCCGCTCGCGAACACCCCGTTCAGCGGACGCTTTTCCATGGGCGTCGTCAGCTTGCAGGCGATGCTTGCGCTCACTCACGCCCTCATCGCGATCGCGATCGACACGTGCACGCGCGAGCGCTCCGAGGTCGGGCTCCTGACGGTCTAAGCTAAGTCCGCTTTATCAGAAGACGTCTGCCGCGACTATCGCCTCATCGGGCAGAAATCCTTCGCGGCCAGGGACGGTCGCGCACGGGAAATATTGACAATCCTAAATTAATAATTTAGAACCAAGCATGTTCATCCGGATCACCTCCATCATGGTCGCGGCATTCGCATGTCTTTGCGCTTGTTTGCCCGCCGCAGCACAAACCCTCACGCCGCTGCACGTCGTCACGACGCCCACCGATACCGGCGCGCAAGTCTACTACGCGATCGATCAGGGATTTTTCAAAAAGGCCGGCTTCGACGTAACGGTCGATGCGATCAATTCCGGCGCGGCCATCGCTAACGCGGTGACCGGTGGGACCTACGACATCGGGCAGACCAGCGTCGCCGCGCTGGCCATCGCACACGATCGCGGGATACCGTACGTCATCATCGCACCGGGCGCATCGTACACGAGCAAAACACCGACCTCAGAACTGCTCGTCTCGGCGACCTCGCCGATCCACGTTGCGAGCGATCTTACGGGTAAGACGATCGCCGTCGTCGGCTTGAAAGGGCTCACGCAGCTTGCGGTGCAGGCCTGGCTCGAGCAGAACCATGTCCCCTCGGCAAGCGTGAAATTCATCGAGTTGACGTTCAACGAAATGCCGGCTGCCCTCGCGGCCAATCGCATCGATGCGGCGTTCGTCGCCGAACCGGCGCTCGACCGTGCGCGTCAAGGCGGTGCGCGCATTATCGGTCATCCCTACGATGCGGTGGCGAGCAATTTTCTGGTCGGCGCGTGGTTCACCACCCGCGACTACGCGCTCGCCCATCCCGACGTAACGCGCCGCTTCGCGGCAGTGATGGCGGAGGCATCGCGCTGGGCGAACGCGCACCGCGACGAATCGGCGTTGATCCTCGAGAAATACACCAAGCTCACCGGCTCACCCACGATGGTGCGGGTGTCGTATCCCGATCGCCTCTCGGTGGCCGAGATTCAGCCGTCGATCGACCTCTACGTGAAGTTCGGCCTGCTCGACAAGAGCTTCCCCGCAAGCGACCTATTACCGCCCGCGACGGCTCGCTAGACGCTCACGGGGCGATGCGGCCGCGGTTGTTGACGAAAACGTACCAGAGGATCAACAGCGCGAGCAGTGTCCCGAAGCCGTAACCGAACAAGTTCTGCATCGCCGGAACGAACAACTCGAACACCACGTAAAGGACGATGATCAGCAGGAGCAGGTAACGAACGCTCATGCCTGCCTTCTACCTAAAAGGCGCCCGCCTGAAACGGCCTAGCGCTCAGTGGTGGGCCTCGGCCTACTCCGATGCCTCTTCGGCAAATTGCCGGGGCCGGTGTGGCCATAGGCAGCCTCTCTCGCGGTTACTCTTTTACGTACTTTTTCAGATCTTTTTGGCCCACTTCCGCGCCGTAGATCACGCCTTTGGAATCCACCGCGATGCCTTCGGCCGAACTGGTTGACGTTGCGACGGGATTCGGGTCGGGAATGAAGGCGGTCACCGAACCCGCTTTGAGATTTCCGATCCGAATGCCGCGCTTCCAGCCGTAATGGTTCTTGGAGACGGATTCCGATTCCGAGTCGGCTACGTAGATCGTGCCGTTCTTGTCGATGGCGATTGTGCTCGGCCGGCTGTACTGGCGCAATTCGGAAATGTAGTTTCCGTCTTGGTCGAAGATCTGGATGCGATTGTTGTTGCGGTCGCACACGAACAAGCGTCCGGCGGCATCGAACGTGGCGCAATGCGGAACGTCGAACTCTCCCGGCCCGGTGCCGAGCTTGCCCCACGTTTTGATGAACGTTCCGTCTTTGGTAAATTTAACGATGCGTGCATTAGTATTGCCGCCATGTCCATCGGCGATGAAGATATCGCCGTTGGGCGCGACCGCCACGGCCGATGGTGCGTTGAACTCATCGGGTCCCGTTCCGGCGACGCCGGCCTTGCCGAGCGTCATCAACAGTTTTCCGTCGGAACTGAATTTGAAGACTTGCTGACCCTTGCCGTCTTTCCCCATACCGTCGGTCACCCAGACGTTGTCGTTCCGGTCGACGGTAATCCCGTGGGGAAACACGAACATACCGGCGCCGAAGCTCTTCAACAACGTGCCCGATTGATCGAACTCGAGGATCGGCGCGAGGCCGGAACCGGCGCAAGAATTTGCGCCGCAGCGTTCGGCGACCCAAATATTGTCGTGGCTATCGACGGCGACGCCGCCCGTCGAGCCCCACGTGCGTCCGGCGGGCATTTTTGCCCAGTCCGCGATCGTGCGGTATGGGTCCGGGGCGGAGTTGATGGGCGCGACGACGGTTTGCGCGAAGGCCTTACCGCCGGCTACGCCTCCGGCAACGGCGACGATTGCAACGGCCGCCGCAAAGCTCGCCCGGATGCTATTTCGCATGGCAAACTGCGTACACCGCGCGATTGAGATTTACCCGCGTGCCGCGGCGAGGGCATCATCGAGCGTTTCGTGGACGTGAAAGAGCTTGTCAAAGCCCAGCAGCGCGAAGACTTTCTGGAGGTGCTGGTTGTGCAAAACAATGTAGAGGCAGTCGTGGCCGGCGGTCATTTGACGCCGCGCACGGGCTAAGGCGTTCAATCCAATGCTGTCCATGTAGCGCACGCCGGTCAAGTCGATCACAAGCGGCGAGTGCACGCCCTCGACGCCCGCTTGAACGCCACGCTCGAATTCGTCTTTTACCGACACATCGACCTCGCCCGAGACACGCAAAACGTGGATGCCGTTAAGCACCTCCGTCGCGAGCAGGGGCGAATTTTCTGCGCTATCCATTTTTCTTCGTACAGATCGCACGGGCTCCGCGAGACCGTTTTAGCGGTCTCGCGGCACCACGGGGGTCACCCGCGCGATTTTATTTCGATGCGCCGGGGTTGAGCATCGGGATGGCGCTTGAGCACCAGGGTCAAGAGCCCGTTGTCGACGCTGGCCTCGATGTTCTGCGCGTCGACGTCCTCGGGTAATTTCAGCGACCGCGTAAAGGCTCGCCGCTCGCTCTTGCCGGTCAGGGTGAGGATGTTCTCCTTGACGACCAGCTCGATCTGATCGGTCTTGAAGCCGGCGACCGGGATTTCGACCTCGAAGCCGGCGTCGGTGCGGATCACGTCGATCTGCGGATCGACGTTGGAAAAAAACCGCCGGAAGGGGTCGTATCCGAGCATCTCTCGCAGCGGACTGTACGTGACGGCTCCGCTAGGGGCGTGTTCAGTTGAGTTGCGATCCGCTCTCGGAAGTTCGACAGACATGGGAATTCGATGCTCCTCTCAGGCATGGGATGGTCTGCGAATGGACGTAGTTTCGGAAGATATGGGGGCTGGCAGCCCACGTATAATCGTTGATCGAGACATCGCGCGCCGGACGCGGGCGGCTTGAATTTTTCGGCTGTAGACGCGGCGCATCCACAGCGAATGGCGTCGTCATTTCAGGCCTCCGGAACCGCTTTCCGCGGCTCACGAAATTCATTTTAGCCACGGCTGGCACTCTCGTCAATAGTCTGCTAAGCGGATTTTTGCAGCGTGAGGCGGCAGCGCGAAATCTTCGCATCGGCGGCGCCATAGTACACGTCGAACGCCTCGGGGCCGGCCGGCTCGATGCCGGTCGGGAAAACGACATCGTTGACGGTGCCGAACCGCTCGGCCGTTGTTTCCGGGACCAAGATTGGAGTGGGCGAGCGGTAGACGACCCGATGCGGGCTCTCTAGATCGCAGATGACGACCCCGGCACTGTAAAACAACGTCGGACCGCCGGCGCCCTCGACCGCGTCCACGCCGTGGAAAACCGAGAGCCAACCGCGGCTCGTGCGAACGGGCGGCGTCCCGGCGCCGTTCTTGAGCCGGCCCCACTCGCTGCCCGGCTCAAGGAACCGGATGCTCTCCGCCGGAGCGCACAGGTTGGCGATATCGCGGCGGACCGCTTCCACCGGAACATAGGCGATGCAGGCGGCTTCCCGCTCCTCGGGTGGCAGCGATAAAATCACCGGGATCGGCGTCTGACCGTTGATCGTCTCCGGCCGCATCGGACGGTGAAAGAACGCGAACGACGGAACACCGGACGGCGACGAAACCGGCTCCGGAAAGAACGCCGCATCCTTGTTGTCCACGGCGTTCAGGGCGGCGGTGGGAAAGCGCACCGGGCCCAACCTGCGCCACGAGTAAGCATCGTCGGAAACGGCGACCGCGATGCGCGCCCCGAGGGGCCCAAATGCCGTATACGCCATGACATAGCTTCCGATTGCCGGTATGTAGGTGACGCGGGCGTCTTCGCAACCGTATCCGCCGCGCAGCGAGCGGTGCTCGTACTCGGTAGCGGGTTCGAGTGCGGTCCCTAGCCGTTCGGCCTGGCCGCTCGGATGTAAGCGCGCAAGGCCGATGCGCGATACGTTGCCGGCCGCAACCAACCTCGGGTAGAGCAGCAGGCTTCCCGTGCGATCGCGGGCGACCCCGGGATTGAGAACGCCTTCAACTTCCGCCGGCGATCCGTCAGGCGACATAACCACCCCGAACCGCTCACAGTGCGCGATCAAGGCGCGGCGTGCGAGGACATCGGGCCCACGACGATCGCTGAGCCGGACTGGTCCGCCTCATCTGCGCAGCGTATTTCAACCAGCTGGCCACCGCGTAAGCGAAAGACGGCGTGGCCTTCGGCCGAGAGCCTTCCGCGCACCGGCACCGCGACGGCGCCCGCGCTGACCGAAACGGAAACCGAACGCGCCTTGACATCGGCGTCCGCCGGCACGACGTGGAGGTCGCAGCTCCCCCGCGGATCGCCGCCGACTCTCCAGCGACCGCCGTCGCGCGACGATTCAAAGTCGTACATCGGGTAATCGCAATACGCGATCATCCCGCTACCGTCGAGATGCATGTAGTGCCGCGACGTCATGACGAAGGGCAGGCCCGCACCGTAGAGCTCTTGGCCCACCTGGCCGGACTTCTCCCTGCCGTCCTGCAGGTCTTCGAGCGGCACAGCGAGGCCGCGCTCGATCTTGCCGTTGCGCGCTTTCTCCGCGACGACGTCCACCGGTAACGCATCGGGATAGTAATACCAACACCGGTCGAGCGCGTATTTCTGGTATTCGGCCAGCAATAGCTTCAGCGACGGCCGCACGTCGTCACCGCCGAACGAGAGATATTCGTGAAACTTGGCATGGGCTTCGAGCTCTTCGTAGGGCGCAAGATACGGCGCGTCACGAAGCGGAAAAAGCCCGAAGAACGTGCGGTAATGACGCGCATGTTCGTAATCGCATTGCCAAAGCCACATATTGTCGAACAGGTTCGCCATGCACACCTCGCTCAACCCAAGGTAACGGCGCTTCTTCGTCGTCTGCCACAGGCGCAGCGCCGCCTCCGCAGCGAAGCCCGTCGTATTGAGCTGATACGCAAGGTCGAACCCTAATCCGTGAAGATGGGATACGGCAATTTCGGCTTCCTGAAGATAGGCGCCGTCACCGAACATCTCGTGCGCGTGGAGCATGACCAAAGCGTACAGCCCCGCGACGTCGGTTTCGCCGCCTTGGCCGGGCTTCGCTTCCGCACGAATGATGTCAAGCGTTTGCAAGTTGAAGAATATCGGCCAGCGGTAGTCAAAGCGGTGCGCCACCCGAATGAGGTACGGCAAGCTCTTTTGGAATAGACGCTTCGCTGCCGCATTGCCCGAGCGCGCAATCCGAAAGACGTTGAACAAGGAGTGATGGAGGTACCAGCTGTCCATCGCCTCATGGTTCATGTTGTCTTCGGCTTGAGCGTTGTCGAACGGTTCGCCGGGCAACCAGCGGACGATGGATCCTACCTCGGCGTTGAAAAACGCCGGGACGCTTTCGCACAGCGTCGCGGCGAACGCACTTTCCCGGTTGCGCCAATCGTCGTACTCGCTCGCGTTGACCGCCATCGTGAATTGCACCATGCTTTCCGGCGGCTTCGTCTCGTCCCCGACGTACGGCATCAGGAAGCGGCGCCCTTGGCGGGCATACGTGCAGAGCGGCGAGAGCGACAAGTCGCGCAGGGCGTCTCCGGCGCGTGCCGCCCAATTGTGATAGTGAACTTCAGGCTTGTCGAGGAGCAGGTAGATTTCCGCGAGCAGATCGAGGTACCGGGCGGCAATGTCTTCTTCGGATTGCGGCGCCTCGGCGATGAACGAAAGGTACGCGTCCGAAACGACGAACTCGCGGGCCTTGGGCAGGATGCAGTCCTCGCCCGCCGGCGGGGCGTAGCCCAGCTCCGGCCACGCGCCGCCTACCGTGTCGGCCGGGGTGCGCTTGGTCGCTGCGAAGTACTCCGTCGACGAGCTGAAGTTTTGAAAATAAAATACCGTGAACGGGATCGGGGCGCGCCCACTCGCGAACACGATTCCGCTTCGGAGGCCGCGCTGCTTGGTGTGAACCGTGCCCCCGTCCGCGGCTTTGATATACAGGTCACGAGGCCAATCGTTGATGCGAACGTCTTGGCCTGCTAGCAACGAGGTCGTGCAGCGCAAGGTCGCGTCTTGAAGCAAAGCGATCTTTGCCCGCACCGGCCCAAGCGGGCTGGCGAATTCACAACCCGCCGTGCCATCGGGCTTTGTCCAAGTCTGGACGTTACCGATTTCTCCCGCGTTCGGGCCGAGCCGCAAATGCGCGATCTCGGTTCCCCGAAGCGAAATACCGAGCCATACATTGCAGCGGCCTTGGAGAGCACGCAGGGTCAGCCCCTCACCTTCACAGATCGCGCCCACGTCGCGCGCTTCCGCGAGGTCGGCATCTAAGCCTAACCGCGATGCTGACGCTATCGGTACGACGGTGGTGCTCACGGCGAAACTCCTTTGGTACGAAGGGCGCAGTCGGGTGGGTGTTTTTTACCCAATCGTTTGACGCCGACGGCAGGCGGGCATGACGCGGCAATCAATGCTGCGTATGTATCTTCCCCTGATTGATACGATTCTGCTCGATGTCGACGGCACGCTTGTCGATAGCAACGACGCGCATGCTCGCGCGTGGGTCGAAGCGCTCACCGAGGCCGGCGTCGCCGTAACATTCGCCGCCGTGCGCCCGCTTATTGGAATGGGAGCAGACCAGTTGCTGCCCCGCGTCTCGCCGGCGCTCTCCCGCAACCGGGAACCGGGCAAGACCGCTGCGCGGCGCGAGGGCGAAATATTCAAACAGCGCTACCTCGACTCGATTCGTCCGATGGATGGCGCACGCGACTTGCTCTTAGCGCTCAAGCGCCACAGTGTACGATGCGTGATCGCCACCTCCGCAAGCAACGAACAAGTCGATTCCTTGCTCAAGATCGCCGGGGTCAGCGATCTGATCGACGCCCGCGCGACGGCTAACGACGCCGAGGAATCGAAGCCGGCGCCCGATATCGTACACGCGGCCCTGCTTGCGGCACGTGCGCGACTGGTCAACTCCGTGATGCTCGGCGATACGCGCTACGACATCGAGGCGGCCCATGCGGCGGGACTGCCGGCCATCGCCCTGCGCTGCGGCGGCGCATCCGCCGAAGACCTCGCAGAGTCGGCCGCCACATTCGACACGCCGCGCGATCTAGCGCTCGCACTCGACACACAAACGTTGCGAGAAATCGTCGCCGATCCCGGTTCGAGGTTTATGAACGAAGCTCGCACGGAATACGGTTAGCATGAACAGTAAGTCGTTACTTGGAGCAATGGCGGCCGCCGCAATTATCTTCGGTGCGGCAGCGTACACGCGTGCCGACGCCGCTCCCTCGGCGGCCGATAAAGCATTCGCGATGAAAGCTGCGCAAGGCGGTATGGCTGAAGTAGCCGACAGCAAGCTCGCGCTTCAAAAAGCAACGAGCGCAAGCGTACACGCCGTCGCGCAGCGCATGGTAACCGACCACTCGAAAGCCAACGCGGAACTCGGCGCGATCGCCCGCTCAGAGGGCATCGCTCTTCCGGCGATGCCGGCGCCCGCCGACCGAGCGCTGATGGCAAAGCAGCAAAAGCTGAACGGTGCGGCCTTTAGCTCGTCCTATCTCAAGGGACAGGCCGACGCCCATGTAGCGACCATCGCGCTCTTCAAACAAGAAATTGCGAACGGCAGCGATCCCCGCATCGTCGCGTTCGCGAAAGATACACTTCCGACGATTCAGAGCCATCTGGCCATGATCAACGGCTCCCGCGGCGGCATGTAATTAAGTAAAGGTGATTTGTGAATCTTGTCAGCGACCTGGTAAGTCAATTCCAGAGTGACGACGGCGAGCCCGAGTCCCAGGCTCCCGACGCGCTCGACCTCATTCATTCGGATCATGAAGAGGCTGCGGCGCTCTTTAAGACCGCACTCGACGATTCAACATCCCCCGCCGCGAAGAGAGCCGCCATTGCCAAGGTGTGCTTGGCGCTGACCGTGCACGCGAAGATGGAAGAGAAGCTCTTCTATCCCGCACTGCGCAAAGCGGGCAAGCAAAAGGAAAAGGACAGCGTCCTTGAGGCCGCCGAGGAGCACGCTTGCGTAAAGGAGCTCGTTGCGAAAATCAAACGCATACGCGGGCGCGACGAAACGCTCGAGGCCAAAGTCACGGTTCTCAAAGAATTGGTCGAGCACCACGTCAAGGAAGAGGAGTCGGAGATCTTCGACGAGGCTCGCAAGGTCATGGGCAATAAGCTCAAGGCACTCGGCCAAGAGATGCAGCGGTTCAAAGAGCGCTCGGCTGCCGGATCCGGGCCCGTTCGAAAAAAACGCACCACCGTGGCGCCGGCGAAGAGAAAAACAGCTTCGCGGCGATGAGATAAAAGGCGGATGCTCCGGCATCCGTCTTTTTTATATGGCGTTACAGACGTTTCGTGTTTAACGTCACGGGCAAAATCTTATTACGACACTTTCTCCACTACGAGGATTACCTGGAACAACATGTTCGTCCACAATAAGAAACTCCAATATACCGTCCACGTGGACGCCCCTAACGTCGCATTCGCGAAGCTCTGCCTCGAACAATTCGGTGGCCCGAACGGCGAACTCGGTGCGGCAATGCGCTACTTCACGCAAGGCTGGGGTGAAAGTGATGTCGCGCGCCGGGATATGTTGCTCGATATCGCTACCGAAGAACTCTCCCATCTCGAGATGATCGGACAGCTCATCTCAGGCTTCCTCAAAGGAGCCAAGGGCGCCGGAGCTCTCATCGATGAGGTTGAAGGCTCATATCTCGGCGAGCTCTTGGAAGGCAAACAAGAGAAGTATCAGGAGATCGCGTGGAACTCGCAGGTCCCGGTGTTGACCGGCGGCTCGGGACTACGTCTAACCGACTCCATGGGCGCGCCCTGGACGTCGGCATACATCGATAGCATCGGGCATCCGCTCGCCGACCTGCGCTCGGACATTGCGGCTGAGGCTCGTGCCAAGGTCGTGTACGATCGTCTCATCAAGCTGTGCCCCGATGCCGGCGCAGCCGACGCGCTGACGTTTCTCATGACGCGCGAAGTCGCCCATCAAAAGATGTTTGAGTCGGCCTTGGCCTCGATCGCCAATAACTTCCCCTCCTCGAACGTGCCGCCCGACGAGCGCTTCACGCACGCCTACTTCAATGAATCCGGCAACGACGACGAAACCACCCCGGGTTTCGATCTCGTGAGTTCGCAGGGGCTGTGGGCGTTTGAAATCAGCGAGCCGCATGCCGGCGGAGACGAGCCCGATATGCCCGATCCGAAGCCGTCATGCGAGAGCGCGGCGGGTCCCGTTCCGGAAGGCGAAATGAATCCCATCAGCCGCGTGACGCCGGAACAAATTTCCGGTGAGGCACCGGCGGCAACGCCCTCGATGGTTGCGACGGCAACGAGGCGCAAACCGCGTACGAACGGTCACTCAAAGCGCTAAGCCGTCAGGCTTCTTCCCCCTCCTCGAGAGCGGCTTCGCGCCCTTCCGGGGTAGGGGGAGTGGCCGCCGGCCCGCCCGGGACCTCGCTTTGGGGCTTTGACGGTTCGGCCGGAGTAGACGCGTTATCGGTGTTCATTCTGCACGTGTACCCGTGCAGACGCGCATATCATAAGCCGTTGGTTTGAGCTGTGCACATCCTCGGAATGAAGAGCGGGTGACCACTATTGCGAGCGCCTCTTTGGCGATCAATGAGGGCTTGCCTCATCCCCTTGGCGCGACATGGACCGGTGAGGGCGTGAACTTCGCGCTCTTCTCGGCCAATGCGACCGGCGTCGACGTTTGTCTGTTCGATGAATCCGGACAGGTCGAACGCGAGCGCATCCGGTTACCGGAATATACCAACGAAATCTGGCACGGCTACGTCGCCGGCATCGGGCCGGGAGCGATTTATGGCTATCGCGTCGACGGACCATACGAACCCACCGCCGGCCATCGCTTCAACAGCAATAAGCTGCTGCTCGATCCCTACGCCCGTGCGCATATCGGCGAGTTGCAGTGGAACGACGCCTGCTTTGGCTACACCATCGGCGCGGCGGGCGAAGACGTGACCTTCGACACTCGCGACAGTGCCCCGTACGTTCCCAAATGTGTCGTGGTCGATCCCGGCTTCAACTGGCACGGCCAACGGAAGCGCCCGCGCGTCCCGTGGGACCGCACGATCATCTACGAGCTGCACGTCCGCGGCTTCACCAAACAGCACCCTGAGGTCGCGTTGCCCTTACGCGGCACCTACGAAGGCCTCGGCAGTCCGGAAGTGATCGCGTACATCAAGTCGCTCGGCGTCACGTCGGTCGAGCTGCTTCCGGTTCACACGTTCGTCAACGACAGCCAGCTGCTGGAAAAGGGCCTGACCAACTATTGGGGCTACAACAGCATCGGGTTCTTCGCTCCGGATCCGCGTTACGCGGCCGACCGTTTCCGGGTGCTCCAAGAATTTAAGGAAATGGTCGCTCGCTTCCACCAGGCGGGGCTGGAAGTGTTGCTGGACGTGGTCTACAACCACACGGCCGAAGGAAACGAACGCGGGCCGACGCTGTCTTTCAAAGGCATCGACAATGCCTCGTACTATCGTCTGCAAAACAACAAGCGTTACTACATCAACGATACCGGCACGGGGAATACGGTCAACCTCTCGAACCGCCGCGTGATCCAGCTCGTCACGGATAGCTTGCGCTACTGGGTGAACGAGATGCACGTCGACGGCTTCCGGTTCGATCTCGGCACGATCCTCGCTCGCGAACCGGGCGGCTTCGATACCGACAGCGGATTTTTACGCGCCTGCGCTCAGGATCCGGTGCTCAACGACGTGAAGCTGATCGCCGAGCCGTGGGACATCGGTCCCGGGGGCTATCAAGTCGGCGGCTTTCCGCCGGGCTGGGCGGAATGGAACGACCGTTTCCGCGACAGCGTGCGCGATTATTGGCGCGGTGAAGCACCGGCGTCGGCGATAACCTCCCCGATCTCGGCCTCGGGCGAAGTGTTCAACCACCACGGGCGCCGGCCGTGGTCGAGCATCAATTTCGTCACGTCGCATGACGGCTTTACCCTCAACGACCTGGTTTCGTATAACGAAAAGCACAACGAAACAAACGGGGAAGACAATCGGGACGGCACGTCCGACAACCGGTCGTGGAATTGCGGCGCCGAGGGGCCGAGCGGCGATCCGGCCATCGAGGTGCTACGCGGACGCCAAGTGCGCAATCTGCTCGCGACGCTCCTCTTATCCCAGGGAACGCCGATGATGCTGGCGGGCGATGAGTTCCGGCGCACGCAACAGGGCAATAACAACGCCTACTGCCATGACGACGAGATCACGTGGGTGGATTGGAAGCTGCGCGACGTCCACGCCGATCTCATCGCGTTCGTCCAGCACTTGACGGCGCTACGCGATCGGTATCCGATCCTTCACCGCACGCGCTATCTGACCGGCGGTTATGACGAGAAGCTGAATGTCAAGGATGTCACCTGGATCGATCCCGCCGGCCTCGAAATCTCACCCGACGCGTGGGAGGATGCACGCACCTTCGGCATGCGCATCGACGGCCGCGCGCAGCCGACCGGCATTCACCGGCTCGGCTTGCATGCGACGCTGTTGCTGATTTTCAACTCGCATCACGAGGAGGTTCCATTTACGCTGCTCGCGACTACCGGCGGTGAGATCTGGCTGCGCCTCGCCGATACGAACGCGCCGCTCGGGTCCGACGAACGCAGCGTGGAAAGCGGATCTGCCTATACGGTCGCGGCACGCTCGGTTGCCGTTTTCGTACTGTCGACGGCGGAGGAGTAATTTGGGCGCACCAATCCGTCGACGATCAACCGCATGACGGCACGCGCTTGGTCTTCCAGCGGCTCCTCGTGGTACTGCTCGACGAGCCGGGGATCGCAAAATTTCACGGTGGCGTCTTGGATCGTGCGCGCCAGAGCGTGCGGGTCCGCAACGTTGAACTCGCCGCGGCGGTTGCCGTCCTCGATGATCTCGACGATGATTGCCGCCAGCACGCGCATGTGCGCGCTCACGAAGGGCCGCCCGTTGTAGCTGGCCAGCGTGAGCAGCTCGTGCGTGCGCGAATCGCGCAGGTGCTCGCGGCGCTTCCAGCGATGCAGCTCGATCACGTATTCGACCAGCCGCTGCTTCGCCGGCAGCGGCCGCGCCGCCACCTCGGCACAGACGCGTTCGCTTTTGGCGAGCCAGCCGGTCGCCGATCGCGTCGACGATCTCGGTTTTGTTGCGGAAAAAGCGATAGATGTTGGCGTGCGACATCGCGCAATCGTCGGCGATGTCGACGATCGTGGTTTTGGCGAACCCGTAGTGCTTGAAGCGCTTCTCGGCCGCGGCGAGAATCCGCGCGCGCGTCTTGCGTGCGTACGCGGTTTCAGGGGCTGACAGAGTTGCGCCGGATGTCATGCCGTCATTTCTTGCAGATCGTGATTGCCCGGCTTACCGGGACGTGATAACTTACATTCGTGATCACTTGTCAGCGAACCCTGGGCCGTACCGGCCCCACCGTCTCCGCCCTCGGCCTCGGCTGCATGGGCATGTCGGGCCTATATGGTCCAAGCGACCGCTCGGAGAGCATCGCCACGATCCATGCGGCGCTCGATGCCGGCGTCAACTTGATCGACACCGGCGACTTCTACGGTAACGGCCATAACGAGCTGCTCATCGGCGAAGCCCTACGCGGCCGTAAACGCGAGGCCGCCCTCATCAGCGTGAAGTTCGGCGGCTTGCGCGATCCCGCCGGCGGCTGGGGCGGCAACGATACGCGGCCGGCGGCGATGAAGAATTTCTTGGCCTACTCGCTCGTGCGGCTGGGGGTCGACTACATCGATGTCTACCGGCCGGCGCGGCTCGATCCGAACGTGCCGATCGAAGAGACGGTCGGCGCAATTGCCGAGATGGTACAGGCGGGTTACGTGCGCCACATCGGTCTCTCTGAAATGGGTGCCGAAACGATTCGCCGCGCCAACGCCGTGCACCCGATCGTCGACCTGCAAATCGAATACTCGCTGCTCTCGCGCGGAATCGAAGACGCCGTCTTGCCGGCGTGCCGCGAGCTGGGAATCGCGATCACGGCCTACGGCGTACTCTCGCGCGGGCTGATCGGCGGCAGCTGGACCAAATCCAGCGCGGGCGCTCGCGACTTCCGCGCGCACAGCCCGCGCTTCCAGGGCGAGAACCTGGATCGGAACCTCGCTCTCGTCGATGCCCTGCGGCGGATCGCCGACGGCAAGGGTGTCAGCGTGTCGCAGATCGCGATCGCGTGGGTGCTTCAGCGCGGCGACGATATCGTGCCGATTGTCGGATCGCGCACCCGCAAACAACTCACCGACTCGCTCGGCGCGCTCGACGTGCAACTCGACGCGGCGGATCTCAGCGCGATCGAAGCGGCGATTCCCAGAGGCGCAGCGGCGGGCGAGCGCTACGCCGCCGAACAAATGCGCCAGCTCGACAGCGAGCGTTAGATGCGCGTCGGCGTGATCGGGCTGGGCGCCATGGGCAGCCGGGTGGCCCGGAACTTCCTGGCTGCCGGACACGACGTCACGGTGTGGAACCGCTCGACCTACGCCGTCGACGCACTGGTCGCGGCCGGAGCTAAGCGCGCAAACGACGTGAGCGATGCGTTGCAAGGCGACGTCGCGCTGACGATCCTCTTCGACGATAACGCGGTACGGACGACCTTGCTCGAGAGCGGCAGTCTCGCGCGCGCCGCTAAGGCTTGCATCCACGTTTGCATGGCGACCATTTCCATGGCCTTCGCCCATGAATTAGCCGATCTCCATGCAGCACTCGGGCTGCGGTACGCGGCGGCGCCCATGTTAGGCCGCCCCGAAGTCATCGAAAAGAAAGGCCTGAACATTCTCGCGGCGGGCGAGGCGTCGATTCTCGACGTGCTCGAGGCGCCGTTCGCCGAACTCGGCAAAATGTGGCGCCTGGGACCGCAGCCGACCGACGCCAACATCGGTAAGCTCGCCGCAAACTTCATGATCGCCGGCGCACTCGAGGCGATGGCCGAGGCCGCAGCGCTGGTTTCCGCGAGCGGAGCAAACGCGGAGCACTTCCTCTCGACCATGAGCGCGACGCTGTTTTCCGCCCCCATCTACCGCGTGTACGGCCCGATGATCGCCGGTCACGTACCCGCCGCTCCCTCCGGTCTATCGATGCCGCTCAAAGACATCGGCAACACGCTGGCTGCTGCGAAACGCGCCGCCATCACCATGCCCCTAGCCGAAACGATCAAGATCAACCTCACGCGCGCATCCGAAGCGGGCGGCGCAGATCAAGACTGGGCCACAGCGTTTGCGCAAACTGCTTTGACTCGGCGCCCTAACCCAAAGACAATCGAAATGAAACGGTGAGATAGCTGAAGACGCTCGTCTTCAAGCAACTACCCTGTGCGGGCGGTTGACGATCGGTTCGGAGACGGAGCTTCCGCTCATTGAAAAAGGGGGCTCGTCCTGCTGCGGGAGACCTCCTTCGGACGGTCGAACCGCTCGGCAAAAGGGCATTCATGATGAGACTGCGTTTAACCACGCTCTTGTTTGTCATCGCGGTCGGTTTCGTGGTTGTTGCACCGGCCGGCGGCCAGAGCACTCCGAGCCCCGGCAACGCGGCGGTTCTGGGAAAGTTGCAGCCCGATCAACGCCAGAATCTCATCGTTACCGATCGCAATGGAACCGTGTCGGCGAGCCAAGGCAGTGTAACCGCCAACACGACGGCCTCCTATGTGCCGACGAGCACGGTCGATAAACCCGCAAGCCATCCCACGCCGGTCGCCGCCCTTCACGATGCGGCCTGGGCATTTGCGCATCGCTTCGACACGCCGGCACCGAACGCCACGGTCGCGTTTGACATTCCCGGCGTACCGGTCCGCTCGCAGGTTTCCTCACCCTTCGATACGCGAACGGGCGCATTCCACGGCGTTCGCTCGATCAACGGTTACAGCGCGGAACGCACGACCGTGTCGATTCCGTGCGGATCGAGTCATTTCGCGCTCGGCCCGGGCGTCAACGCGATGACGCAGAAGCGGGGATTAGTCGACCAAGAAACCGGCTACGTGTACATCGGCGGCTGGGGCGCCGGGCCCAACGGAAGCCCGGTTGATGCGGGCCTGCAAAAGAGCTCGGGACAATCGACGACCGACGACTACACGTTCTACTTCAAGTACGGAAAGAACAAGCCGATCACGTCGAACCTGCGCTTTGCTTGCGGCGGACCGGACGTCGTTCTGGAACTCTATCCGGTAACGAAATCACTGCTGGTCTTCTCCGCCAAGGGCGAGCTTGCAACCGGCCAAATCATCACGATCACGATCGCCCAGAAAACGTTGCCGCAGGACGGCTGGTTGCCCAGCGGCGGATCAGCCACCGACGGCATCATCCTCAAACGCCTGATCTCGATCGCTCAGCCGGACAGCTGGGACAGCGACACGCAAGCGAGCTTCAAACGCTTCACCGACGGCAGTTACTTCGGCATCGCGACACCGCAAAACCCGAAGCCGACGATCGTCTTCAAACGCTGCGAACTCGGCCGCGTCAATCCGCCGTCGATTACACCGGTCTACCGTAGCTGGAACTCCACCGACACATGGGTGCCCCACGCCGCGGGAGTCTACGTCGACTGGCCTCCATCGAGCATCGTTCACGGTACCGGCGCCTGCGATGTGGCCGGTATCTACTTAAAGCCGCGTTAGCGCGCCGACCTCAGTGCCCGAATTCGCCTGGTTCTACTTTTCGCCGTCAGCTTAGGGACCACTGGAATACGTGATATTATGCTGGTTCAAGTAGCGTAGAACCGAATCTGAAATCGAGACGGCGTAGCCGCCGCTTGATGCGTCCGTGGACTTGCTCTCGACGATTCCAACGACATTACCGCTCGTTGGATCGAACAGAGGTGCTCCACTCATTCCGCTGTCGACATTTAAGTTTTGGAAGGCGATAACCGAGCCGTTCTGGATAAGCAGCGTGACCGTTCCCGGGTAATGCAGCTCGACTTGGGGCGGGTTGGTCCGAAAGGGAATCACGTATCCGGCGGCGGCCACCGCGTCGCCGACGACGGCCGCGCGCTTTGAAAGCGTCGCCGTCGCTAAGTTTCCGTGCGGGACCCGCAGAACGGCAACCAAAGAATCCTTGGTCAAGACGGTCGCGGGTAAGGAATTCACTGCTGCATTGACATCCACGGTGATCTTGGATGCATTGTCGATTCCGTGTGCGGCCGTGAGCAGCAGCGACGTATCGCCTGTGGATGCCAAGATAATTCCACTAGAAGCGGAAATCACAGATCCTCGTTCATCGAAGGCCCAGATTTGGACGACAGCAGGCCTCACCTTGGCAAAGGATTCGGAAACATTGCCTGGTGGGTTCGGAACGGGGACGGGCGTAGCCGGCGGCGGTACGTAAACGATGCGCGGTGTCGGCGCAGCAGCAGCAGCGCGGGCGGCAGATTGCGGTTTTGCCGCGGCTTGCGCAAGCAGCAGACTTACGCTTCGTGTTGTTTGTTTCGTCCGCGGATGATAGTCGTAGGTGAGCTTATACGTCCCCGGCTGCCGTATAATCGTCTGCCGCGCCATCCCATACGTCCGCTGGTTGAAGCTTGCATTCGTCGATTCGGCCACAGTGGCAACGCGTATTACCTTGCCGGATGCGTTGGTCTCGACCACATAGGAGGCGTGAAGCGCGTTGGCTGAAACCGACGACCCTCGGGGCTTTGCTTCGAGCGCCGGAGCTGGTGCAGGTGCAGTAGTTGGGACGGCTGCGCTGTGCGAAAGTGATTGCGCACCGCCCAGTTGCAGCGCCGTCAGACTTGCAACCACCGTGACGACGAGACTCAGGGCAACTGCACGAAATGGCATCATCGCTCAGAACGTTACGTTGCGGCCCTGATCGTTGTTGAAGCGAACGTTGCGCAGGCCGGCGTAGAGCTCGCCGTTGCCGCAGGTATAGGCGGAGACCGTTTTTGTCATCGTTGGGCCGGCGCCGGTGTTCAGGGCGTGACGACCCGGCAGCCAGTCGTTCGCGCCCGGATGGTCGGCGCGCTTCGTGACCGCGACCTCGTAGAACATCTTGCCGCGGTAGCCGTTGAAAATCTGGAAGCTGATCTCGGCGTCGCTTCCTTGCTGGCTACAGCCTTGCACGCGCCACAGCGCACCGCTGAGCCGGTCGTACATCACGACGAACCCTGACGGCGGCTTCACGTTGCTGCGCGGGGGGATCACCGCGACGGCAGGCCGCGGTCGCGAGGCCGCGGGGCGCGCCACCGGGGCCGAACGTGCGACGGCGGGCGCACGGACGACGGCGGCCGGGGCGTGCGGCGCGGTGAGCCGCGGCACGAGGAAGACGGCGAGCAGCGCAATCACCGCCGTCACCAACGCGCCGGCACCGGCTGCGATGAACAATTGCGCGTTAGACGAGGGGCCCGCTTTGCCTCCGCCGGCGAAGCGTTCGCGCCAGTCGGCGGCCTTCTGCGGACGCTCGTCGGGACGCAACGCGAGTGCCGAGTCGACGGCCTTCAACCATTGCGACGGATAGCCGGCCGGAGCCAAGGTCGCGAGCGGAACGAGCGGATCTTCACGCGCTCGTCCGCCCGATGCGAGCAGGCGCGTGTGCGAGACGGCCGGCTCGACGCCGGTGGCAAGCCGGTAGAGCACGGCGCCTGCCGCGTAGATGTCCGACCACGGGCCGACCGGGAACATCGGGTTGCCCGACGTGTCGTACTGTTCGGGCGGTGAGTAACCGTCCTTGACGATGTTCTGCGTCGAACGCGTCGCGTTGGCGATCGCGGCCGCGGCACCGCCGAAGTCGATCAGCACCGGACTGCCGTCGGAGCGGATCATGATGTTGTCGGGGGCGATATCGCGATGCAAGATATTCTTCGCGTGGATCGCTTGCAACGTGTCGAGCAGCGTTTCACCGAGCGTCATCACAACTTCCGGGTCGCGGAAGCGGCCGGCCGCGAGCGCATGCACGAGCGTAACACCCTCGACGAACTCCATCACGAGAAACGCGGCACCGTCTTGCTCGAGATATTCATAGACGGGCACGACGTTCTCGTGGCGAATTGCGCGCAGCGCGCGCCCCTCTTGTCCAAATCGCTCGAGCCCGCGGCGCACTGCTTCTTGCCATTGCGGTGCGCTCGAGCTGAGCGCGCCGCCCGACTGCCGCGCAGCATAGGTTGAGGGGAAGTATTCCTTGACCGCGACCTTGCCCCAGATGTCGTGTTTGCCGACGTAGACGATGCCCCACGCGCCTTGACCGATCGGATACTCGAGCACGACGGGCCCGACGCGCGTGCCGGGCTTGAGGGCGTTGGGAAACGACGCGTCCGTGTGGGTCACGAGCCCACTTGCCGGATCAGCCGGAAAATGTGGTCGGGGATCGGGCTCTCCGTTCCGGCGACCTTGTCGTAGATGACGAACCGGCGTTCGGCCGAGTACAAATAGGCCGTCTCGATCAACACGAAATTTTCCGTTTCCGCATGGATCACCACACGCAGGTAGCTGAAGCCCTGGCGCTCGGCGTAGCGCGGGATCGGCACCGACGTCAGCGCGAAGCGGTCGCCGTTCGCTTCGGCCGTGATGACGAACCGGCCCAAAAAAGCGCTCGAGTCGAAGTCTTCGCGAATCGCAGTTGCCGGCAAGCGCGTACCGTGCGCCAACAACTGAAGGGACTTCGTCTGCGTGAGCGCGCGCGCCGCCGAGCGCTGATCGGCCGTGGCCAAGATATCGCTCGAAAGCATGTGGCGTGCCGTTCGCGACGCCGGCGGCAGCAAACGCAGGGCGCCGTCGAACTCGAGGCCCCGCTCATCGAGCACGGCCGCACCGGCGAACAGCGCCCGGACGACGTTCGCCATCGGCCGCCGCCACGACCCGACCACCTGCACCAGCGCGATCTGTTTCGGCTCGACGCTGTAAGACGCGAGCGCCGCACAGATATCGCGCGCGAGCGCGGACTCGAGCTGCGCAAACGTGCCGGCCGGCGCGAAGAGCGTGAACGGCGCGCCTTGGGCAACCGGCACGGCAACGTTCTGGCCACGCGACATGTCGCGGCCGGCAACCCAGGAACGGGAGAGCATCCATGCGGCCTCGGCCCGCAGCCGTTGCTGTTCTTCGTCGGCCTCGCCGTTGGAAGCGCCTGCGGCCACGAGCCGCTCCGAAAGCAAGTTGGGGAGCACCGTGCGCGACCAGGCCGGCGACAGCAATGCGATCACGGGCGCCGCATCGCTGCGCTGCATATCGATCAGCGTGAGCCGCGTGACGTCGTCGCACGCATCGATGAGCATCACGGTCCCGGCCACGGCTCGGCGAGCGCCGGCGCTGCGCAAGACGTCGTCGGCTGAGACCGTGTCGATGGCTTGCGCCCCGGCCAAAAGTCCCGCCTCATAGCACAATGCTTGGCGTTCCGGGGTCAGCCCGGCCGGTACGATGCATACGACGCGCTGCATCGATTCGCCCGATTGCGCTTCCCCCGCGGTGATGAAACGGCGCAACACGACGGCGAGCACGTCGCGGTCGGTCCAGTCACTGCCTTCTTCGCCCGCCTCCGGCGTTACCAAGCGCGGCCGGCGGAACTCGCCGAACCGGCCACTGCGGCTCAGAAATCCGGCCTGCGCGCCGACCGTCGCACCGTCGGTATCGATCCAAACGTTCGGGTCGAGCCCATAGTCGTCATCGACGCGTTCACCAATGCGCACGAACGTGCGTTGCCCGTTTGGGCTCGCGACGATCGCGCGGTATGGCACCCCCATGAGGCTGACGTACAGATCGGCCATCTACGGACGCGGTACCAGGTTGGCGGCCAGTTCGGCGCGCAGATCGCGCATGGCTTGGCGAACCTTGTCGACATCGCTGCGCAGCGTCACCGGCAACGGCGCCAGCGTCAGCCGGCTCGTTCGGAGCATGATCGTGGGACGCCGCCGCTCGAGCTCCTCGCACTCTTGCTTGATCGCCTCGACCGCGCGTTCCATCCGGCCGATCACGTCGGCCTTCCCCTCGATCAACAAGCTCTTGACGCTGTCGATCTCATCGCTGACGAAGCGGCCCATCGCGGTGACGAGCTTGTCCTCGAGCGCGTCGCGCGCGTCGTTGACCTTTTCGGAGACGATCGCATCTTCCTTACCGCGCCCGGTGATCGCACTGACGATAAAGCCGAAGAACAAGAACCCGAAAGCGATTTGAGCGGCAACGACGGTCGTGTTGATTTGCGTCGTGCCGCCGGCGAACGATCCGATCACGGCCGGCGTCTTGGAGAGAAAAAACGTCACCAGGCTCAGTAGGCCGAAAACCGCCGTCCGCGCTTCGGTAATGCGGCCGATCGGACCACGGTCGATCATGTCGACGTGAAACCCGTGCAGGTCGCGCTCGCGCACCACGTCGACCACCCGGCGGCAGCGCTCCTCAAGCATGTTGCGCGAACGTTCGCCGCGTCCGGACGGCGGCTGGTTCGGCGCAGATGATTTATTGCGCTGCACCCAGCGAATACGCGCTTCGGGCTTCACCTTGGCCGCGCGCAAGTCAACGCCGAGGCTGCCGGCGGTGTCGGCGAAATCGTCCATCGCCGCATCGAAGCGGTCCAGCCGCCGCTGCGCCTGGCGCGAGACGATCGACTTGGCCTGCTCGATCATCGTGCTGGAGAGCGTCATCAGCTCCGCTGTCGGAATCGTCAGCCGCTTCTTGTGATCGAAGAGGAATCGCAGACGCTGCCACGGCGAGCCCGTCCACCAATGAAACCGGCTCTCTTGATTGAACGTCTTCTTGCTGACGAGGCGATCGGCGCGCACGTTGAGGGCCGGAATGGCTTCCAGCGCCTTGCGCACTCCGCCGCGAAAGAGCGCCTCGGTATCGATGTCGTCGACAAACTTATCGGCGTCCTCGACGACGACTTGCAGATCGCGCTGGATATCGTCGCGCAACTCGATGAGCGAATCCCGCCGGGCGATCAGCTCTTCGAGCACCGACCGCGAGCCGCGGCTGCGCTCCGCGAGTGCCCCTTGCATGCTTAAACGTGCGTTCTCTTCGGTATGCTTGGCGGCAACGAGCGCCGCCAAATCGAGCAGCGCGCCGGCGTACAGCAGCGCGGCGGCGGCGGCGGGCGTCGCTTCCGGCAGCATCGACGACCACGGATCCAGCGCCGTCGGCGCGATGACGCAGACCCCGAGCGGCGACTCGGCAAAGGCATCGTTGAGCGCGGGCGGCACAGCGGCATCGTATAGCCAGGCCAGCCCCGCGCAGTCGCGGCGCAGCGTACCGAGCGCGACCGGATCGCCAGCGACGGCGAGGTCGGAAACGGCAATGAACGTGCAACCCGGAACCAGCGGCAGCTCGTTCGGCCGCGACGCGCGCACCGCAAGCTGCAACGAATGGGTTTGCTTGCGCTCCTTCACCCACTCGAGCCACGCTTCGAGCGTGGGCTCCAGCGCGCCGGCTTCGATCTCCCCGATGGCGGCGCCCAGCGTCGCGGCCAATTCGTCGAACCGCCGGTCGAGCGTGTCGGTGCGCTCGCGCAGCTTCGGCGTGGCGAGCGTACGGCTGGCGATCATGACCAGCCGAACATTCCGCGCCAGCCGCGGGCCGCACTCGGCTTGTAATCCGCCGCAAACGCAATGGCCGTAAAGTTGTCCTGCTCGGGATCGCGCTTGCGCTCCACCCGTTGGCGCAGCCGCCCGAGCCACGCCTCGAGGGAGGCTGCGCCGCGCAGCTCCGACCCCAGCGTGCGCATGGGGATCGCGCCCCACAAGCCGTCGGAGCAAATCAGGAAGACGTCCCCGGAACGCAGCTCTTCGAGCGCGCTGACATCATGGTACATCTCAGCCGTGCCAAGCGACGATAGCAACACGGTCGCATTGCGGTTGTCTTCATCGCGCGATTCGCTGCTCGAGAGCGCGCGCATCGACTCGGCAACGCTGTGATCGCGCGTGAGCTGCTCGGGCTGTCCGTCGCGAAAACGGTAGATGCGCGTGTCGCCGACATGACCCCACGCAATCGACTCGCCGTCCGATACGGCGAGCGCGATCGTCGAGGCCATGGCGCTCTCACCGCTACGCTCGGCGCGCGCTGCGATCACGGCATCATTGGCGGAGCGGATCATGGCTTCGGCAGTTGCCACCAGCGACTCGGCGGGCGTGTCGAGCGCGCGGACCGCCGCCCCGACGGCGGATTCCGCCGCCACATCACCGGAATCGTGGCCGCCCAAACCGTCGCACACCACCCAGCCGAGCACCGCTCCCGACTCGACGGCTCCGAAACGATCCTCGTTGCGTGAACGGCGGCCCACTTCCGAAATCGTCGCCGTGACCAGCGTTCGCCCGTGGTTCACCCGATGTTCGATCGACATGGCAGGGTCTACCACATCGAGATGATTTCCGCGAACGTTTGCAAGATCGAATGCAGGATGTGGGTGATATCGTGCACCGAATCTTGCAGCGCGTTCATATCGCGCGTGTTTGAGTCGATGCGCTGCACGAGTTGCGCGCTGTCGGTGGCAAGCAAATTGGTCAGGTCCTTCAGCGCCGCCGTCAGTTGCTCGACCCGGCGCATGAGCGACTGCTGGTATTCGTCTTGCGACTGTTGCAGGTCGCTAACGTGCCGCACGACTTCTTCCTGGAGCATTTGCGAGCGTGCGGCCATGACTTGCGCCAGCGTCGCGGCGAGCTGCTCGAGCTGCACCGCGAACTGCTCTTGCGATCGAGTAAAGCGCCCGTTGAGCACAGCATTGATCGAGTCCGCGTGCGCCGCCGAGCGGCTCGAGAGCTCCTCATGTGCCGTCTGAAGCTCCGAAACGAAGCTCGTTCCGGCCTGCGTGAAGGCTTGGCCGACCTGGCTCTGCGTTTGTTCTTCGAGCGTCGAGAGATCGTTGAGCACGGTTGCAAGCGCCTGCTGCATTTGGCCGGCACCGGCTTCCAGCGACTGCGTTACCGTGGTGAAATCGCCGGCAACTTGCAAGAGTTCCGCGTCGAGCGATTTTACCGACGTCGATAACGTCGTCGTTTCACTCGTCGTCCAGCTACCCATCTCTTGCAGCAGTTGATCGATGGTCTGTTGCTCGGCTTGCGCGCGCGTGCGCTCCGCCTCGAGCTGCCGTGTGAGATCCGCATGCGTTTGCTGCAACGCGGTGTGGCGCTGCTGAACGCTGCTCAGCAGGCGCTGAAACTGCCCCTGGATATCGCCGACTTGGACGAGCAAGCTCGTGACGTCCTGGCGGGCCGCATCGACCTCGGCTTGCGTTTCAAACATGGCTCAGCGCCGCACCTGGGGCGAGCTTCTCACGGTATCCCACACGTGTTGGACGGCGTGCGTCTCGTGCGCGACGTTTTCGACCGCCGGCCGCATGTCATGAAAAGCAGACCGCAGGTCGCTTTGCGCCGCGCGGTGCGCACGCGACGACTCTTCGAGCACCTGGCGCCGAACATCGGCCTCATGCGCAAGATCGCGGCCGACGTCATGCACCATCGCGTGCGTCGGCTCGAACATCCGTTGCCGCACCTGCTCGTGGAACTGCTGGAACCGCCGATTGCTCTCGTTCGCAACATGAACCGTCACGGCGTGGAAGTGCTCGTGCGTCTCGCGCACGCGTTGGACGTACGTACGGTCGAGATGTTCCGACGAGACGCGCAGGCCCTCATCGATGACGAGTAACGCATCGGCGGCGAGCCTCGTCCAGTTCTCGTGGCAGTGGCCAACCTCAACGGTTCCTGCTTGCACGACTTGCACCATCTGCTGCTGCGTTGTATCGATGCCGTTAGATACCTCGCCGAGCGCCTGCGTCAACTGGCCGATTTGGGCGTTGACGTCGGTGAGGTGCTGGGACGCCGCCCCTTCGACAGTTGTAGCCGCGGTGTGAGCGCCCTCAAGGGCGGATGCCGCCGCCGCCGCTGCCGAAGCCAAGCTCGCCGCATCGGCTTGCAGCTCTTGCGTGCCTTGCTCGAAGGCATGCTGCACTTGTTCGAGCGCGGCTTGCGTCTCGCTCGCCATGCCGTTGAGTTCGCTCTCGAAGGTTGCGGCGGCCGTCGTCGCATCCGCAACGAGCGCCGACGTATCCCGTTCGGCTTGGGTCAGGTACTGCGTCGTCTGCTCGACGAGCGCGCTCAGCTCGCTCAGGGCTTGGGCGAGTGAGTGCAGGTCTTGAGCCAGAGCTTCGCCGTGGTCGGAGATATCGCCGGCAACGCTGGTCACAACGCGGTTCCTTTCATCGGCTGTCTCATCGGTTTATGATTCGGTGTCGAGCTGTCCGGTCGCCGACGCCGTGATCGCGTGTTTGATGCCGTCAGCATTGTCTTTGAGCTGCTTCGTCTGCGAGAGCGTCGGCGAGAGCGCCGATGCGACGTTGGTGCCTTCTTCGACCGTGGAGACGGAGTCGGCCACGGTTTGCGAGAGGTCGCTGAGGGTATCGTCGGTGAGTTGCTGTGCCGCCTGAGCGACCGGATCGGCGACCCCCGATGCGATGTCGCTTGCGAGCGTCTGCGATCCGTCGGCTACCGTATTCTGGAAGCTTTGATTTGCATCGCTGCCGGCTTGCAGCGCCCCGTCCAGTGACGAATCCACCTGCGCATAGGTTTGCGAAAGCTGATCGGTCGTTTGAGTCGTCTGCGGTCCGCTAATGGTTGTCTGAAATGTTTGCGTTGCGGTCGTTACCGACGGCTGCACGTTTGAGGTGATGTCGGTAGTCAGGGTTTGCGCCGCGGCGCTGTGCTCGTCGAGTTGCTCCTGCGTTGCCTGTTGCGCCGTTTGTAACGTCGTCTGGACGCTCGTCATCGCGGTCGCGCTGCTGGTAGCGGCTTCATCGCTCGCGTGTCCGAGGGTCTCGAGGCCTCCTTGGAGTGCACTGTAGCCCTGATCCCACGACGCATCATCCGACTGCAACTGGTTGAGCGCTTGCGCGACCTGCGCGTTCAGCGCCTCAACTGCCGAAACGAATTGCTGCGTGGCTTCCTGCAGCTCGGTGGTGCCCGAGGTGAGTCCGCCTAGGGCCGCTGCGGCCGCACCGTCGCCCGTGGCATCATCGGACGCCGTGTGCTGACCGCGGTCTACGAACAGCGCATCCATCGAGGTGACGGTGGTGGTGAGCGTGTCACGGTAACTTTCGATCTGTTCGATGGCCCGCTGTAGTTGCGCCGCGAGATCGGGTCCGGACGGCGTAGCCGATGTTGTCATCAGATGTGCCTCGCATCTTCGAGCTGCGGCTGCAACTCACTGATCGCCGAACTCAAGTCATCGGAGGTACCGGAGATCTCGTCGATCGTGTTCTTGAAGCTGCTGTTGAACTGCACGCCGAGTTGCTCGAGCGAATCAATCACGCCGACCACGATCTGAATCGACGCGTCAAGGCTCTGGATGCTAGCCTGAATGTCTTGCGCGAACTGCGCCTGCACCGCTTGTGCGCGCTGTTCTGCCTCGGCATCGTGCTGCTGCTGCGCTTCTTCGAGCTCTTCGAGCAACTGCTGCAGCGCGGTTTCCATCGCTTCGACTCCGCTTGCGACGTCCTGGTCGACGCCGCCGAGCGATTGGGTGATCTGCGTGCCGAGGTCCTGCACTTGGTTCGCACCCTGGGCTGCCGATGCGATCGCCGCCTGCGCCTCTTGCGAAAGCGCACTGTACGCTTGAGAAGCCCTCGCATCAATGCTCTGCAGCGTTTGCGTTAGCTGCGCGAAGGTGCTTTCCAGGTCTTGCAGGTTGCTGACCCGCTTCTGCTCGAGCTCAGCCAGCAGTTGCTTGGTCCGTTGGAGGGCCTCCGCGGTCGCGGACGCCTCGCCTTCGACCTGCGGGCGTATCGCCGTCAGCGTCTCTTGGATCTGCTGGGCGGCGCTCACGTATTGATCGGTCGCCGCAGTGGCCGCGCTTTCGAGCGACTTGATCGATGCTTCCGCGCTTGAGAATAGGGCGTCGAAACGTTGCTCCAGCGACTGGAGGTGCTGCCCGTACGTGGTGAGGTCGAGCTCGAGTAGCTTGAGTGGGTCGGTGGATTGTGCGCCGCTGTCCACGTGAAAATCTCCACGATATCAACGCGTTGCTGGGTAGAGTGAAACGTTAATCCAGTCCCGGTAACCTACCTTTGTGTGTTAGGCCACGCGCGTGCGTGCGGCTGGGGCTTTCGTAGGCGCGTCGGGATGCCGACGGGAAGTTTTATCCGTAAGGGGACGGTGATACGGAGTGACACGTAACGGTAAGTCGTGTTACGCGCGGTTAATGCTCGCGGGCATCTTCGCCTTGGCAGCCTCCTGTGTTGCCGGGCTCTCTTGCGTACAGGCCCAGTCCTCGTCGCACGGGGCAGTTGTGCCTACGGCAGTGCCTCAACCGCCGCCGCCAGTGACGCCACGGCAAATTCCGCGGCCCGCGCCGACTTCTCGGCAACGCACGGCGGCGCCGAACCGCCATGCGATAACCGAGTTCGCCGTTAACGGCGGGCCCAACGGTATCGTGGGGGGACCCGACGGCGCCATCTGGTTCACGGAGTTAGGCGGCAATAAGATCGGGCGGATCTCGACGAGCGGCATCTTCACCGAGTTTCCCATCCCGACTGCGAACAGCCAGCCCGCCGGTATCCCGCGGGCCGTGACGGCGCCCTCTGGTTCGCCGAGTACAACAGCAACAAGATTGGTCGGGTGACAACCAGGGGCGTGATCACCGAGTACCCCCTGCCGACGTCGAAGAGCGGGCCCCAGCCCAACGGTATTGCAGCTGGCTCGGATGGCACTCTCTGGTTAACGGAGCCAGGCGGCAACAGAATCAGGCGCGTGTCGACCGGCGGCGCGATTACCGAGTTCCCCCTCCCGACCGCAAACGGCGGCCCCTTGGGCATCGCCAACGGCCCTGACGGCGCCATATTGTTCACCGAGAATTACGGCAATAAGATCGGCCGGATCAAGCCATGAAGTGCCGAGAATTCGGGTCAACGTGTGCCTACCTCAGGCGCATGCTCACGATTACGGCAGCAACAGTTCTGACGGCCGCTCTACCTGACGCCCTTTGGGCGCAGTCCTTGTCTCACGGCTTCGTAGTGCCGACGCAAGCCCCAAGGCGGTCCCCATCCCGGGGGACTTGGAACTTCGGAGGGTGGAACAAATTTTCGATTTGCGTTTGATCATTCCCGGGACACCTTTCGGGCCATGATTTCACAAGACGGGCAAACAATGACCGCTGCACCTGGCGACAAGTCGTGGACCTTCACCAAAATATAGCTCTCGGCGGTGCTATTTCGTACCGGGACAGGAAGCAGAAACCACGGTTAAGTCGTGCGCAACGGCAGCTTCGTCTTTGCGTCGAACAAAGACAGCAGCTTGGTACCACTTTCGCACTCGGCTATTGCCTTGAAACTCTACGTAGCCCAGTCCGTCCAGAATACGCTGGTCGCCGAAGCCTAGTAATCCCAAGCTGTAATCATGTGCTAGATCGATCGTAGTAGCGTAATTCCGTTCAAGTTCGGGCGCGCCCAAATGGTCAAAGAGCTCATAGGTTTGAGGCGGCAGTGGATCCACAAAACGAGCAGCGTAGTTTATTATGCATCCCGATATACGAAAATCCGATGTCATGATCGTCGATCGAAAATTAAGCAACAGGGTTAGTTGCCGCGCGGCCTGAGCAGAGCTTAAAACTGGTGCTTTCGTGGGCGCTGGTTTGGGAATTGGTGTTGGTGATTCCCGAGGCCTAGCCGTGATGGGCGCAGCCGGCATAACCGTCGGAGGCGAAGTTGGTACCGGTGCACCATGAGACGATGACTGAGCGCCAGCCAAGCGGGTCGATCCACTTACTACCAGTGCAACTGCGATGAGCAACCCGGCACCCGAATACAGGTTCAGTGGTAGGCTGCCCACTTCTGTTGTGGTGCTAGTGACGAAGCCTGTTGATAATCGGTTGTTGCGGCGGCCGCTTGACCCGTCTTGAAGTTGCTTAAGCCGCGATAGTAGTAGGCATAGGCGTTCTTGGGGTCCAGCGCTAGAGCTTGATTGGAGTCCGCGATGGCTTGGGCGTATTGGCCGCTGAGCGCGTAGGCCGCACCGCGATTGCTGTAGGCCTTGGCGTTCTTCGGGTCGATGTCGATCGATTTTGTGTATGACGCGATGGCTGCCTCGTATTGCTGCTGCTGCAGAGCGATGGTTCCGAGTCCTAGGTAGGCACGGGCGTATTTCGGGTCGATCGCGAGCGCCTTATTATAGTCGGCAGTAGCAGCGTCGAGTTGACCTTTGGTGAAGTGCGCGTTGCCGCGATTGTTGTAGGTGATGGGGTTGTTCGCGTCGAGCGCAATCGCTTGGTCGAAGTCGGCTATGGCCGCATCGGCCTGTCCCTCGTCGAGATACACGGTGCCGCGGTTCGTGTACGCGTGCGAATTCTTCGGATCGAGCGTGATCGCTTGCGTGAAGTCGGCGATGGCCTGCGGAAAGTGACCTTGCAGCGCGTAGGCGTAGCCGCGATTGTTGTATGCCAGATCGTACCCGGAGTCGTAGGTGATCGCGCGGGTGAAGGCGACGATCGCGGCGGCGGTATGGCTCGTACGGAATTGGATCAAGCCCATATCGAGCCACGCGCGGGGAAACTTCGGGTCGGCCGCGAGGGCTGTATTCACTGCGCCCACCGCAAGATCGTAGTGCCGGCTTGCGATATAACCCTCAGCCTGCCGGACGGCGACGGTCGGATCCGGGCCGTTCGGCGTGGCTAGCGCGACCGCGCGCGCCGTTGGCGCAACGGTCGGCGCCACCGTCGGTGCGGCCGGCGGCGGTGCGACGGGCGGCGGCGGTGGAGGTGCAGGCGGCGGCGCAACCGGCGGCTGGGGCCGCGGCTGCGGTGGTGGGGCATTGGTCGACGCGCTCAGTGCGAGCTGGTCATGGCGATCGACGCGAACGGCACTGAGCTTCTTGTTGAGGAACGGCATGATCACGCGCGTCCCGATGGCGATGCCGTTTACCGCTTCGCCGGGAAGCTGCGTATCGACGATGCCGACGATCTGACCGTTCGATAAATCAAAGACGGGCGCGCCGGAGAGGCCCTCTTGCACCGATACGTTGGCTAGGGTCATCAACTTGCGTTCATCGGGCAGGCTCGAGACCGTACCCGGGCCGAGCAGCAGCGGGTCGAGTCCCATCCCGTTCGCGACCAAATCCATCGACGTCTTCGGAAAGCCGGCGACGGCCAGCGGTTCACCGACCTCGGGAACCTCTTCATCAAACGTCACTGCGGGCAGATGGCCGACTGGAATGCGTAACAGCGCGAGATCCTCGCGATTTCCCGAGCCCACGATGACGATGGTCGCCTTCTTGCTCGACTTTGACGCGAGCAAGTCGATCGTGATGAACGAGGCGCCCTTGATCACGTGGCGGGCCGTCAAGACATACGTTTCGGTCGCGCTCGACTGAACGACGAAGCCCGTCCCGAAAGCCTCACGCGTCTTCTCGTTCACCCATGCGTTCACGACAACGAGCGAACCGGAAACGGAGCGAAAGCCCAGCCGCGCATCTTGCGCATCGACCGAACCCGGCACGAGCAACGAGCCGCTGCACAGCGCTATTGCAGCGAGCACGTTCAATCGCTTCACGGGAAGCTGACCTTCGGGTTGCTTTCGGAGTTGAAGTGCACGTTCCGCAGCGCTGCATACAAGGCGGGGCCGCAGGTGTAGCCCCGCACCGTGTGGAGGATCGTCGGGCTCAAGCCCGGGCTCAGGACCTGCCGGCCGGGAATCCAATCGTCGGCGGCAAGACGGTTGTTGTTCGTAATCGCTACGTCGTAGAACATCTTGCCGGCGTAGCCGTTAAAGATGCGAAAGCCGACGATCGCATTGCCGCCGGTCTGATTGCATTCGGTCACCTTCCACGCGACGCCGGGGCGCGAATCGTACATGACCTCATAGCCGGTGGGAGTCTGCCCCGTGTGTCGCGGCACGGCAGCGACGCGCGGCTTGGGTTTGGGCGGCGCGGGTGCATGCGCCACGACCGCTGCCGGAGGCGCTACCCGAGCCGCCGGCGCGCTGAAATGTCCGAATTGGACGATAAGCGCTGCGACGACCGCAGTTATCAGTGCGGTTGCGAGGACCGCAAAACCGATCAGCTTGAAGGAATTCGACCGCGCTGCCGGTCTCAGCGTCGAGGCATCGAACATGCGCCGCCAGTCGGCCGCCTTCTGCGGCCGCTCGGTCGGCGCCAACGCGAGTGCCGAATCGACGGCCTCGAGCCACTTCGGCGGATAACCCGGCGGCGCGATCGACTTGAGCGGGATGAGCGGGTCGCTGCCTTTGCGGATCCCGATGCCGAGCAGACGCGTGTTGGAAACCGCGGGCTCGTTGCCCGACGTGAGCCGGTAGAGCACGGCGGCTGTCGCGTAGATGTCCGACCACGGACCGACCGGGAACATCGGGTTCGCCGCAGCATCGTACTGCTCGGGGGGCGAGTAGCCGTCTTTGACGATGTTGTTGGTCGAGCGCGTCGCGCTCGCAACCGCGGCGGCTGCTCCGCCGAAGTCGATCAGCACCGGTGAGCCGTCGGCGCGCACCATGATGTTATCCGGGGCGATGTCGCGATGCAGAATGTTCTTCGCGTGAATGGCATGCAACGTGTCGATCATCGTTTCGGCAAAGGCCATCACCGTCTGCGGGTCGGAAAAACGCCCCTCGTCATGGGCCGCCGACAGCAGCTGGCCTTCGACGTAATCCATCACCAGAAATGCCGCCCCGTTTTCTTCCAGATACTCATGGACCGCAACGACATTTTCGTGCCGAATCTGTTTGAGCGTGCGCGCCTCGAGCGCGAACCGTTCGCGCCCTTTGCGGACGGCATCTTGCCACTGCGGCGCACTCGAGCCAACTCCACCGCCGGTCTGACGCGCAGCGTACGTCGTCGGGAAGAATTCCTTGATCGCGACATGACCCCAGAGGTCGTGTTGCCCCTCGTACACGATGCCCCACGCGCCCTGGCCGATCGCGCGCCCCAGCACCACCGGGCCGATGCGCGTGCCGGGCGGCAAGGCACTAGAAAATGACGCTACATCCGACACCAAAGCACTCCGAGGTCGGCGGATAGGGCGAGTTTACGCCTGCTACCGCTTTTCGGCCTCGGGCCCACCGGAGCCCGCCAGGTTCTCGGGAAGCGCTCGCTTAATTTCCAACCGTTGAATGCTCCGGCTCGGGCAACGCTTCTTACGGCGTTGATTTTGCTCGTCGCTGCTTTCGCATGCCCCGGCTACGCGCAGACGTCATCACATGGGGCGCCAGTACCGACCGCACCACCAACACCGGCACCCGTACTAGTTGTACCGACGACGCCGGTTAGCTCGTCGGCAACGACATCAACGCCCAAGGCGAAGCCGGTCTGTAGCGTTCGGATCGATGGGCTTGAAGTTAGGCGCCATTGGACGCAGACGGCAAGATATAGCAAAAACATCGTCGACTCGATCATGCAAATCGTGCGCAAAGGTGCGCCTTATACGGGCACCGCCATTCCAGCTATGGCGATTCCAGCCAACCAGCGCGTGGCGATTGCCGGCTGTGATATGACGTACACCACCAACACCGATCCATACCTCGGTTCGACCGCCGATACTTACTTTGTCGATCTCTCAAAGATATCTAGGCCCGCATTCCACGGATGACTTTGCATTTTGGTTGAGCACTTCGACGCGATTTGCCTTATAATTGGCGTATGAGCGACGATCTCGACGGAAATCAAATACGCGATCCGTCTGCCGGCGAACCAGATATTGCACAACCAAATCGCCCATTTGCTTCGCCGACCCGTGGGTCGGCCGCCGCACTACGTCCAGCGCCTGTACTCCACGTTCCGCTATCAAGCCGGGAGCTGGAGCACAGCGCACCGTCTCGTCGCCAAGGTCGAGTGGCATCCGGGCGAACTCTTTGCGCGAGTTGGCTTCATTGTGACGAATCTATGACAACGGCCCAAGAACGTAGTGGCATTCTACAATCAGCGTGGGACCGCGGGGCAGCACATAAAAGAGGGCAAGGGCGCGATCAAATGGATGCGGCTCTGGTGTCGCACGTTCGCCGCAAACGCTGTCCGGCTTCAGCTTCATGCACTGGCCTTCAACCTTGGGAACTTCCTACGATCGCTCGTGACGCCGGTTGCCATCGCGGACTGGACGCTCACGAGTTTGGGCGAGAAGCTGATCAAGATCGGCGCGAAGGTCGTTAGACACGGGCGCTACGTCACGTTCCAAATGGCCGAGGTCGCAATCCCACGCGACGTCTTCGCGGAACTGCTGCAGCGGATCGCCGCGCTACGCTCGCAGCTAGCTCCTACGCCTACGTGAACCACGCTTCAGTCATCGTATCGAGTACCCACGATGGGAGAATTGCGTCCAAATGACCAGATCGTCGGCTCTTTTGGTCTCGTGCCGCCGAAAAGTCGGACCAAAAGCCACGAGCGCCGTCGCCGGAAGACCCACCTCGTGCGGATTTAGCCGGAGGGAAGTAACCGGGCGGCGAATTGCCCAGCCATATGGGGAATCCCGGTTTAGCGTGGATCATCCCGAACTCCCAAGACGTTCGACGAGATGGCAGCCCGGCACGAGCAACCTAGTGACACGCCTGGCGTCAACGGCGCGTTGGGCGCTTTCCTCCGACAAATCTGAAGCCCAGCTGATGCGCCGGCTCGCGCTGCTGCTGGCACTGGCGCTTGCTGCAACGGGTGCTCCGGAGTTCGTCCGCGCGCAGACCTCGTCACACCCTGCACCCGTGCCGCTCAACACGACATTGCCCGCGAATTTATCGGCGCGATCCCAATCTACGCCCTCCATTTCGAGTACCGACCAGCGCCGGGTCGACCTTGCTCGCAGCGCGCTCCTACAAAAGCATGACTGCGCAGGCGCCGCGTCGTTGCTAGACGTTGTTTCGACGGGCGGTCGCACCACGGTCGACTGGCTTGACCTGCGCGCGCGCGTATACGACTGCGCGGCGATCAGCACGTCCTCGAACGCTGCAAAGGAGACACAACTTGAGCACGCGATCGCATTATGGACACGGTTAGCGAGGCTACGTGGGGGCAGCGCCGATGAGTATGCGCTAGCGACAGACCGCTCCGCACTCGAGCGAGCGCGCGAGGCAACTGCGCAGGAGAGAAGGTCAGCGGCGCGGCAACGCTTCCAGGTAGCAGCTGTGCCCATTATCGCACCTTCGGACAGACCCGCTCCGCTTCGATCGAGCCCGCCTTCCGATCTGCCCGGCCTTCCGGAACTATCCGCTTCAATGTCGGGGACCAGTGCATATCGCGTATGGGACGGTGGTTCGCCCGGTGCCGGAAACTACCACGATCAGACGCAGACTACCAACACGAAACTCTCAGGGTGCACATTCTCCATCTCGGTAAGTGTTTCTGGGCCCAGTTGGATTTACACGGCTCCGCATGGCACGCAATTCAGAATGGGCAACTTTGACGAATCGTGGACTGGGAGCTTGAGCGACGTCGATCCTGACAGTGTTACTGTGGTTCTGTCAGGCCCTCAGTTTGAACCACGTGGTTCGGTGCTCACGTTTAAATCAAAAGGCAAGCCGTTTGAATTCACCACAACAGAGGATAACGGCTTGCGAAACAATGACGAAGCGTTAAACGTGAATGTTTCTATCGGCAGCGATCTTACGCCGCTCGTTCCGCGATTCCGAACGCTCGTTCAGCGCTGCTCGGGTCCGCACTGAAAGCACCCTTCCGGTTCGATCGACCGGGCCACTTTCAAAGTCAGCAATTCTCTTTGGTCCAAACCCTTTGAAGTATGTTGTGGCCTTTTGCACGATGCTGCCGAGCGCGCCCAAGCAGCGTGAAGGCTCTAAATAAATCGATCGTCACCGGCTCACGATCCACGAGGTCGAGTTCGGGCTGTGTTACGCAGCGCGGGCTTTCGCCGGGACCATACCGCTCACAAGCAAGCGACCCGCGATAATGAGGTTCTCAAGTGATAGCCGACGCGTCGTCGACCAATGACATCCGCGTCCCAGCCGAGGTCCGGGAGATACCACCTGCCTCTTCTCATTCTGTTAAATCCTACAATGTGCCATGCCCTCGCTCGATCAAATTCCCGCTCAAAGCCGATATCTCGCTCAGCGACCTCCGCTCAGAGAAGATGCTTACGAGTCGCCTCGCGGCTTATCACCGATTGCGCGTGCGCCGGCGCAGCGACTATATCGGCGTCTTCCTCGATGTGGCGGAATGGCGGCATCTTGTTCAGTACATTGCGCGTTTGGAAAGCGAACTCGAGCGGCGCGAAGACGAAGCTGTGCGCGCGATCGTGGTGGAACGGGCGGCCGGCGACAACTTCGAGTCGGCTCGGCGAAGCGCACCATAGATATTGATCACGAATACGAGCGGCTCGTGGCAGAGAGAACGGCTTCGGAAAACCGCGCCTGACGCCGGCAAACGCGAGGTGGGCTATCTGCAAACTGATCCGACGCTCCGCTCGGTAAGCGCTGGTGCGCGGAGCGGTCCTCTACCTTCGGCCACTCTGTGTGTAGCGCGAGCCCGCAAGGTTTCCGGGAAGCGCTCGCTTAACTTCCTCTCGTGAACGCTCCGGTTCGCGCAGCGCTTGTTGCGGCGATGATTTTGCTCATCGCTGGCTCCCCATGTCCCGGATACGCCCAATCTCTATCGCACGGTTCGTCGGTTCCAACCGCGCCGCCGGCCCCGCAACCGTATCGGCCGCCAGCTCCGGCACGCACGCCCCGCCATACCGCGGTGCGTCCGCATCCCAAAGCGATTAGCAAACACACCCCGCCGCCGCGGCACGCTGCTGCCCGTCCTGCAGCCCCGCAATACGTCGCACCTGCAGCCCCGCGATACGTGGCACCAGCACCGCCGCGGTACGTAGCGCCCGTAGCTCCGCCGTATGTAGCGCCGGTAGTCTCGCAGCCTGCGACCGGCCAGCCCGTCACGATTCCCGTGATTCTATCGCTCACCGGAAGTGCCGCTTTCATCGGGGCCGCCGAAAGTGCGACGATAAGAGCGCTAGAGAGTTTCACAAATAGGTCTGGCGGTATCAACGGTCGCCCCGTCAGGTTCGAGATTTCCGACGATCAGACCAATCCCCAGGTCGCTGTTCAAGACGCGAACGCCGACATCGGGCACTCTCCAGTCGTGATGGGCGGCAGTCTGACGGCAACTTGCAACGCTATCGCGCCAATGCTTGCAAGTGGGTCGATCGACTGGTGCCTCTCACCCGCGCTCAACCCGTCGTCCGGCTCCTCCGTCTTTACAACAAGCACAAGCATCCAAGATAACGTTAACGCAACCGTGCGTTTCTTCCGGGAAAAGGGTTGGACGCGGATTGGCGATACTGGCGACGACCGACGCCACGGGACAAGCAAGCGAAGAGGCCATTGACCGAGCGATCTCGTCGCCCGGCAACCAACAAATGACGATCGTCGATCGCGAGCACTATAACCCTACCGATCTCAGTGTGGCCGCACAGTCGGTGAGAATCCGGGCCACCGGTGCGCAAGCCCTGATCGTCTTAGCGGTGGGGACACCGCTCGGAACAGCCTTACGCAGCGTACACGATTCCGGCTCGGCCGTACCGATTGCCGTGTCAGCTGCGAACGCTACCCCGCAACAAATGCAACAGTACGCCGCTTTCCTCCCTAGCGAATTGTACTTGCCTAGCGTCGCCTACGTAGCCGGCATTGCGCCAAACCACGGCGTTCAGCAAGCGCAAAGCGCTTACAACGGAGCGCTGCAAGCTGCGGGTACGACTCCCTCACTGAACACCGGCCTGGTTTGGGACGCCGGTCAAATCATCGTTGACGCACTGCGCAGACTCGGCCCGTCAGCAACCGCTGCACAAATTCGCGATTATATCGCCAACCTCCGCGGCTGGAACGGCATCCACGGCGTCTACGATTTCACCAGGTACCCACAGCGCGGCCTGGGAGCGGACTCGGTCGTCATGGTGCGCTGGAACGGCAGTTCATTCACGGCTGCGAGTTCGTTCGGAGGCGCACTCAGATGATGCTCGACGAAGACGACTTCCCGAACGCGCTGCCCCGTGGTACGCGCATCGGCCCGGTCGTGCTCGATCGGCCGATCGGGCAAGGGGCGTGGGGCATCGTTTACGAGGGCCGCCACGACACGTGGGGCCGCGTCGCGGTCAAAGAATTCTTCCCGGCGATCTACTCGATGCGCAAATCGGGTGGATTGCGCGCCAGTGCGCCGCAGTGGCAGGATGCAGTGCGCAAGGGACTCGAGCGGTTTGCGCACGAGGGGCGTACGCTGCGTACCATCCGCCATGAGAACGTCGTGCCGGTATACGAGTACCTCGAGGAGGAAGGCTCGGCGTTTTTAGTTATGGAGTTCGTCGAAGGCGAGACCTTGCAGAGCGCCCTCGACGCCGGTCGTTTCCGCGATCCTGCCGTCGTCATGAGGGTCGCCGAGATACTCGTCGATACGCTGCACGCCATTCATGCGAAGAACATCCTTCACCGCGACATCGCGCCGGACAACATCATGATTCGCGCCGACGGCTCACCGGTGCTGATCGATTTCGGTGGAGCGGCGGCCGCGGTGGCGAGCGCAACCCGCTCGACGCAGAATATCGTGAAAGACGGGTACTCGCCGCCCGAGCAATACGACACCGCCGATTCGCCGACATGGAGCGTCGGCCCGTGGTCGGACATCTACGCAGCGTCTTCGGTGCTCTATCGGATGGCGTCGGGGCGCGAGCCGGCGGTCGCAAACGCACGTTTGCTGGCGTTAGGTGTGCGCGGCAGTCCCGACCCGCTTGTCCCGCTGAAGACCCTCGCCCCGACTGGCTACTCTGCAACGTGGATTGCCGCCATCGACGGAAGCACCGCGCTCAACCCCGCCGAGCGCCCGCAGAGCGCAGCGGAATGGCGCGAGCACTTCTCGGAGCGCATCTCCAAGAAGCGCGGACCCGATCGATTGATCGCCGGCATTACAGCGGGAATCCTCAGTGGCGCCGCCATTGCCGCGGGCATCTTCTTCTCGCTTTCCGCACACAACCGGCCCGCAACGCCCCTCGTGCAGCAGACCGCAGCAGCACGCCCCGTCCAAACAGCACGACCGGTTGCTGTCGTGAAGCATCAACCGCAGATACACCGGAAGCCGCAGGCCCGGACAACCCCACAGCGTGTTGCAGCGAAGCCGGTAACACGCCCACCTGCGCCGGCGCCGGTGGTCCATCACGTCGCCGAGAACCGTCCGGCACCTGCGCCGCCACCGGTTGTGCGCGCCGATTTCGGTCCGGGAAGCACCTCCAACGCAGCATCCGCAACGGTCACCCACTCCGACTTCGGACCAGACGCGCATCCCTAGTTTGTCCAGCCGTTGCGCAAAAAGGGCGGCAAGATTCCGCGCCTAAGCGACGGTCAGTCGGATACGTATGGTACACAGGGATGACTTGAACATTCATAATTTTGTCGTGGTACGAACCTTCGCTCAATGTTCAAGTCCAAGGCTCCGCTCGCTAGTACTCTTCTCGTGCGTGCTCGCATTATTGGCAATGCTGCTAAGCTCGCCCGCGACGGGTGCAGGTTCGTACCAATGTGACGCGGTCGGAAGTATTGCGCGCACTAATGCATGTGCAGCCCGTTGGGAAGCGGCTAACGTACGGGCTCACGTAGCGACGAACAAAATGCTCGTCTACTCGAAGTCGTGCTTGTTGCAGTATGCAACCGCGTTGGACCAACTTTCAGCGCGAGGGCTCCCCAGCGGCCGCTACCAACGGCACACTGGCGCATGGCCTTGTGCCGCAAGACCGACACTAGCCGACGATGGAACACTCGAACAGACGTGCCCAGGCGCTGTTTGGTCGTATGCAAACCGCGGCAAGAACAACTGTCGACCGCAAGTCCCACAAGCGGTTGCCGCGAGAAGCGCTGCGCCTGCTTTGTTGACGACGCCACAACCAGCGGTTCCCTCTCGAGGCCGGCTCGATGCCGCAGGCCAGACGAAGCCAGGCGACACCTCCGACCGGCGCCGAGATCGAGTCAGCCCTAACGAGAACGGTCGCGTTCGTTGCGCAGAGCTACGGCGGTTATGCCGACTCCATTGACGGGACCTTAAATTACACGTATTCGGTCGCGCTGCAGTTCTCGGGCTGTGATTTACCGCCAAACAGTCCATGACATATCCGTACGGCGGAGACCATAGCAGAAGCATCGATGACATGTGGCAAGGAAATATCGGCGACATCGATCCGGCGAGCGTGCAGGTTACCAGGCTGCGGAAGATCCGCGTCGAGGCCTATCACGTCGAGATTCTGCAGCCGATTTGGCAACTCTCGTTCGCCAGCTCGAACAACAAGTCTCCGTTCAATTACGTCGGGGCCGGCTTCAAAGGTGCAGATGAGCCGACCGATCCAACGAAGTATGCTCGCGTTCTCGATACATCGGATCCAACAACAATCGTTGCTCCCGTCCGCACCCTGATCGGTCAATGCGCAGGGGCGCGCCCAACCGTGACGGGCGGGTGATCCCAGCGCCGCCCCAACGGTGCCGGTGCAGATTTAAGGGAAGATCAGCTGCGAGGCTGACATTCGCTGAGAAAGGCCGCCGTAGCGTGAGGCCGCGTCGAGTATTGGCTGCATCTTGGATGGTGACATGCCCTGCGCGTAGATGGTTGGACCCGGAAGATAGGTTTCGGAAATTTTCGTTGTGTCAGCGATGATATATCGCACGTCGCTGTAATTCTGGGCCGCCGTTCTTGCAGTTTCTTCCATTGCCCAGCGGAAGCGATGCATCGCGTCGGCATGCGCGGATGCAAAGCTGGACGTTGCGAACCAGACGCTGTTTACAACACAGGGCCCGAGCGACAGATACGGATTGCCGAGATCACGCAGGCCGGATGATCGCGCAGAAGTGAGAAACGGCATTTCGATTGGGGCTGCGTCAACACGTCCGGCCTGGAGGGCCGGGGCCATTGCCGGGAGCGGAATCTCTATAAACTTGAGGGACGCGGAGTCGCCGCCGCTTGCGTCAACCATCGCCCGGGTCGCAAATGTAGTCACGTTGTTTAGAGAACTCACGGCAATGGTCTTTCCCGAAAGATCACGCGGTGATCGCACTGATGAGTTGCCCGCCATCAACGCCGCTGACGAGAAAATCGCACCGGGGGCAACGGCTACAAGTTGAACCCCGCGGGAAACTGCCATCGCAATCGTAGATATCGGTGTAGCTGCAATGTCTAGGGCACCTGAGGCAACGGCTGCTGCGGCCGCAGGGCCACTGGAGATTGTACTAATCTGCACGTCTAAGCCGGCTCGAGCCATTATCCCGAGTTGCACCGCGACGGCGACCTCGGCGCCCTGCTCGATTGGGAGCACGGCGACGCGCAACGTCGTTGTGCCACCGCCGCGGGGCTGCGGTGCCGCAGGATCTCCTGCCGTACACGAGCCCGAAACGGGACTGGACACCTGAGGCACATACGCCTGCGGCACTTGAGGAGCCGGCTGCACGTTTTGCACAGGCTCGGGCGGTCGTGTCACTGTGGTGCTCCGTGCGATGCGCGGGCGGCAACTTGTCACGCCGCGGTTGGCGTACGACCAGATTGCCTCTGGACAGACCGCAGCCAACGCTCCGTCGTCACCGATCGCTGGGCGCGTGCCACAGGGCCATGATCCAGTGTATCGCGTGTAGGTACGCGAACCCGCCCACTGCGCCGCTAACGCATCCAGTCGATCGGCGGCGCTTGCGAGACACGACGCTCGGGAAGGCGAGAAATCGCCCCGCGAGATGTGCGCGCGGATGTTTGCGGCCTCCCAGCGGGCGCCACAGGCATTGACGATCCCGGCGTTTCCGCCGGCGGCATCGCATTGATAGCTGCCGGCCGCGAGTCCGCTACCGCTCATAGACAAGCCGGCGAGCGCAACAGAAATGAGAGCGATTAGTATGGCCCGAACTCTCGGCATCGTCCGCCGTTAATCCGCGACGTTCAAGCTGCCGACCTGCAGGGGGTTCCATGGCTCGCAAGGGACGTTTTCTACAGCGTCTTACGATCGCCGTTGTTTTTGTCGGTTTGTCCCTTACCGCGATACCGATCGCGCGTGCGGCGATGCTCTCCGATGCGACGATCTTGGCGGAGCTGCGGCCGGCAACAAGTTCCGATGTCGAGATGATCTTGCTGCGTGACGGCAGTGCGCAGTACATCGATACATCAAGCCTTCCCGACCGCCCCCAGGTTGCCGAGGTCGAGCCTCCGGCACCCGAACCAGCGCCGCCCAAACCGGCGCCGCGTCCGCCGCATCCAATGAAGACCGCGCTGCGCAAGCCCATCGCGATCGCAACGAAAAAGCCCGCCATGAAGGTCGTCGCGGTTCACCCGATACCGATACCGACGCATTCGATGCACCCACAGAGCGTTAGGATCGCGGCGTTGCCGCCCAAACCCAAACCCGTTGCGACGCCGCAAACCGTAGCCAAGCTGCCGGCGCCCGCCGCAACGCCGCGGCCCGCGGTCAAGCCGCCGGTGCCCGTGCTCAAGCCAAAGGCCGTCGCGGCAAAGCCGAAAACCGTCGCCGTTATCGCGCGGGTCCCGAGGCCGCCGCCGTTCATCCTCGCCGACACGCGCAAGTTCGTTCCGCCGGCCGACGTGCCGAAGCCGAGCAACTCGCCGACGCCGTTACCCGCGCCGGTGCACGATGCGAACTGGGCGTACGAACACCGCTTTGACGCACCCACCGAGGACGTGCCGATTCCCGGCGTGCCCGTACGCTCGCAGTCGAACTCCCCGTTCGGCAAGAGCTCCGGCGCATTTCACGGCGTGCGCTCGCGCAACGGCTACAGCGCGATTCGCGTCGTCGTCTCGATTCCGTGCGGCGACGCGCACTTTCAGGCCCAAGGGGCCGACGTGGAAACCGGTTACATCTACATCGGCGGCTGGGGCTCCGGGCCCAACGGCGTCGCCGTCGATGCCGGCCTGCAAAAAAGTTCCGCGCAGAACGCGACCGACGACTACGCCTTCTACTGGAAGTACGCGAGCAACAAGCCGTTCACGGTGAGCAACCAGAACCGCTTTCCGTGCGGCGGCCCCGACGTGACGCTCGAGCTCTACGCGGTCTCGAACGACCTGATGGTGTTTTCCGCGAACGGCGTCACGGCCGACGGCGTACGGCGCAACCTGATCGCCATCCAGCGGACGAAATCCGGCGACGGCTGGATTCCGGGCGGCGGAACGGCCGACGACGGCATCATTCTCAAGCGTATCGTCTCGATCGCCCAGCCGCCAGAGTGGACGTCGAGCCCCGTCTGGAGCACCCGGCGCTGGAGCAGCGGCAGTTACTTCGGGATCGGCGGCCCGGGCGACCCCACGCCCAAGATCGTCTGGAAAAAGTGCCAGATCGGTCACGTCGTGCCGCCGCGCATCAAGCCCGACTACCGCGACTGGACCGACAAAGAGACCTGGCACGCGCCGCCGGGCGTCTACACCGACTGGCCGCCGGCCGACGTGCGCCTGGCGAGCCACGGCTACTGTGACGTGGTCGGGCTCTATTTGTCCCACGGCTGACCCTTGCAAATGAAGGCCCGGCATGATACCAAATACTTGGCTGCTTCTACTCTCGGTGAGGACTTCCGTATGTCGAAGCCGGTTTATGTTTTGTGCTGCATTGCCGCCCTGCTGGTCACGATGCCGGTCTCGCCCGCGAGCGCGCAGACCGCGAATAAAGTTGCGCCGGCGGACGAATACTTCGGGCGCCAGAAACTGAGCATCCTCGGCATCGGCAACCTGATCAAGGACATGCGGGCGCGCATCGAGGCCGACATGTCGCGGTCGGGCTCGATCTACGGTACGCTCGCCGACGTTGAGAACGCGATCCAAGATTGGGAGAGCAAGTACCCGGCCGACACGTGGATAGCGAAGGACATCGAGCTCATGGAAGCCGTGTATTTCGAAGTGCCGGAAGACCGCGCGCATCAGCTGGGTACGCACTGCGAAGCCTGGCTCGTGCACGACTATCCGCGCAGCCCGTATGCGGCCACCGGACGCACGGTGATGTTGGCCGCGCATCCGGTTGCCGTGCCGCCGGTCACCGGCGTGGAAGCCGACGCGCACGCGCCCGCGAATCTGTCGGCTTCGCACTAACTCCAAAACAGAACATCATCTCGCGTTGAGCCGGTAGCCCCCGACCGGCTTACTTGACAACGGCCTGAGCGATATATATATTACTATCTATCTATCAGCTCGGTCTTTCGGGGGAGCATTGGCTTGACACGACGGTTCGCAGCTGCGGTGCTCGCGATCATCCTCGCCGCAGTCCTGGCGCCGCTTCGCGCGCCCGCCGCCGATGATGCCGGGCCCTACGAGATCAACGCAATCCTCTCGCTCACCGGAACGGCAGCGTTTCTCGGTTCGCACTACGCGCGCACGCTCGAAGTCGCCGAGAAAACCGTCAACAAAGAAGGCGGGATCAACGGGCGGCCGATCAAGTTCGTCATACAAGACGACGGCTCGAACGCGCAGACCAGCGTTCAACTCGTGAGCGCGCTGATCGCAAAGAAAGCGCCGGCCATCGTCGGGCCCGGCTTCACGGCCACCTGTTCCTCCGCATTGCCGCTCGTCGATAAAGCCGGACCGGTCTCGTACTGCATGTCGCCGGTGATGAAACCGGATCCGGGATCGTATATGTTCTCCGCCGGCCCCAGTTCGCGGGAGGGCGTGTTGTACGTCCTGCGCGCGCTGCGCTCGAAGGGCTGGATGCGCATGGCGCTGGTAACCACGACGGATGCGAGCGGACAGGACGTCGAACGCGAAATCGACGACGTGATGAAGACGCCCGACGGCAAAGGCTTTGAGATCATCGACCGGGAGCACTTCAACAACAGCGACGTCTCGGCGGCGGCGCAAGTCGCGCGCATCAAGGCGGCAGCGCCGCAGGTGATCTTCTCCTTCGCCGTCGGCACGGGCTTCGCGACGCTGCTGCGCGGACTCAACGATGCCGGCGTGGATTTCCCGATCTATGCGTCGGGCGGCAACCTCAACTACGCGCAGCTCGAATCGTACAGCACGTTTATTCCGCACCAGCTCTACTTGTTTGCCGCCCGCGGCTCGGTTCCCGATCCGACCGCTTCAGGTGCCGCCAAAGCCGCGGAGGCACGCTTCTTCAACGCCTTCAAAGACGCCGGGCTGCACGTCGAGTACCTCGATACGGTCGCCTGGGACCCGGTCATGCTGATCGTCGATGCACTGCGCAAATATGGTACCGGCGCCTCAGCGCAACAAATCCACGACTACATTATCGGTCAGCACAATTGGACCGGTCTCGTCGGCCAGTATGACTTCTTCGCGAACCCGCAACGCGGCGTCAGCCCGAACGGCGTTCGCGTGTACCTCTGGAACCCCAAAGACAACACCTACTCCGCGATCTCCGTTCCCAGCCGCTGAGCAGCGGAGCGGTGAAGAGACGACCGCGCATCGCGCACCTCGCGGGTCCGACCGCGACAATTCAGAACACGCCGCCGCTCGTCACCTCGAACAAGGCGCGCGCCAAGTACGGTGCCGAGCTGCTGCCCAATCCCGACGGCTCGAGCGCCCGGTTCGACGTGTTGCGCGCGCAGCGGCTGGCGGCGCCGGTAACGGTCTACCTCGAACAGTTCAGCGCGCATCCGCTCGAGGCCGACGCGGCCGAACTCTATGGACCGCCCGACGGATATCTCGATGCCGCCGGATCGTTCTCGCGCGAGCGCACGAGCGCCGATGACAAAGCGGTCTACGAAGTGCAGCTGCGGCCTGAAGACGGCTTGTACCCGATGCCCTACATGGCGCGTCAAGCCGACGGGTCGGCGTGGGACGAGGAATGTGCCTTTCCCGGTGCACCGGCCGACAAAGCGCGTCAAGGGTTCTTTCCGGACGGCTCGCGCAGCTTCGAGGAAATCGATCGCTTAGCCGTGGGCCGTGAGGGCCTGGGAAATCTGATTTCGGCCAAAGCGGACATCGACTTTCACCGCATTCTGCCGCCGGCCGGTTATACCAAAGGGCTGGCGGCGAACCGCCGCACTGATAGCGGCTCGGGGGATATTCCGCCGGAGCGCCATGGCACCGAGTTCTTTGCCTACAAACCGGTGCACTTGAGCCAAATGCCGCCCCGACCGGCCTTAGCGCGCATCGCGAACGCGATCCAAGACGTTCTCGGCGGCAGCGACTACGACGGCGCGATCTGGACCGAGGGCAGTCCGTTTATCGAAGAAACGATCTACTGGCTAAACCTCATCTGCGATACCACCTTGCCGATCTGCGGCAATTCCGCCCAGCGGCCGCACGGCCAGATGAGCAACGATGGATCGAAAAACATCGTCGACTCGGTCGACTATATCGTCTCGCGCGTGTGGGCTGACGAATCCGGCCGCAACCGCGCCGGCGCGGTCGTCATCGCCGAGCAACGCATCTTTGCCGCCCGAGCGATAACCAAAATCGATGCGCGTCCCGGTGGCTACGAAGCGGCCGGCGGACACGGCGGCATTCTCGGCGCGGCCGGTCACATCGGCCGGCCGCTGATCCACTATTGGCCGGCGATGCGGCACACATTCCGCTCCGAGGTCAACCTCACGCGCCTTCCCAACGAGGTCTTCGGCGTGAGACGGCAAGCCGGACGTGGCCAATTGGTACCGGTCGTCGTCAAGGGCGGCGACGGCCGATTGCTCGAAGCCGCGGTCCCCAAGGTTCACATCATCAAGGATGGCTACTTCTCGAGCGACGACTATGAGAGCGACGTCGAGCGCGAAGTCGACCTCATCGCGCTGCTCGACCGCATGCTCGATCGCGATCCGCTCGCAGGCTGGGTTATCGAGGGCGCCTCACCCTACGGGATCATGACGTCGATCGATCGCCACCGGCTGACGCTCCGCGCCGCATACAGCGGCATACCGGTCGTCCGGGTGGGCCGCGGCAACACCGAGGGCTTCGCCTCGATCGTACCGCCCTTCATCGGCGGCTCCAACTTGACCGCCGTGAAAGCGCGCATCTTGCTGATGGCATGTTTGCTCAGACTGGGCAGCTTACCGCCGGCCGTCGACCCGGACCACCCCACCCCGGATGAGATCGCCGCTACGCACACGCGCGTCGCCGCCTATCAGGAGCTCTTCGACACCCACTGACAACCTACACGCGAAGTTCGGTGCGTTCGCGCTGAAACACCAGCGCGCCGCCGATGATCGTCGCATCGACCTCGATCGCGGGGATGCGTTCGGGGTCGGTTTCATACGGGTTCTCGGCAAGGATCGCGAAATCGGCCAACTTCCCGGTCTCGATCGAACCTTTCACGTGTTCTTCGAAGCCCGCGTACGCCGCGTTTATCGTGCACATGCGCAACGCCGTGCGGACGTCGATCGCCTCGGCCGGCTCGATGACGTCGCCCTCGAGCGTGCGGCGCGATACCGCGATGCCGATATCGCGCAGCGGGTCCATCGGCCAGCAGCCCGGACCGTCGGAGCCTGAGCTCGTCATCACCCCGGCGTCGTGGAGCGAGCGCAAGGCAAACGCGCCGTGGAAGCGCTCATCGCCGATGAATTTTCGGGCCGGCCCCGCGATCGAGTGCAAAAACGAAAGGTTGGCTACGGCCAAAACATCCATCTTCGCGACGCGTGCAATGCGCTCGGGAGTGGCCATGAAGTTGCCGAAGTGCTCGATGCGATGACGGTGGTCGGCGCGCGGCGTGGCGGCGAGAGCGCGCTCGAAGGCATCGATCGCCATGTCGGTTGCGCGGTCGCCGATCGCGTGCACGCACAGTTGGTGGCCGGCGCGATGAAACTCATCGACCAGCGAGTTGAGCAGCTCGTCGGGGATCTTGAGCAACCCGCAGTAGCAGTCGTGGTGGTGCGCGTCGCTCGTGTAAGGATGATGCAGGAAGGCGCCCTTGCCGGTCATACCGCCGTCGATCGACATCTTGGCTCCGCCCATGCGCAGCCACTCGTTGCCGAAGCCCGCGGTGATACCGATGTTGATCAGACTTTCAGGCTTGATGGCCGCATCGAAAATCCGCGGCAACAGGGTGGTGCGCAGCGGCAGCTTCCCCGCGTCGGCCAGCTCCTGATACGCGCGCCAGGCGACGTTCGCGATCACCACGTCGTGCGCGGAAGTCACCCCGCGCGTGAGGGCGCGCGCTGAGCCGGCGATGATGCCGGCTTTGACGGCGCGGTAGTCGGTTTTCGGGCTGAAGCCGACCGGGATATCTCCGCCGATCGCCGAGCGAATGAACAACTGCGCGCGTTCGAGCAGCTTACCGGTCGTCTCGCCCGCGGCATCGCGTTCGATGATCCCGCCCGCGGGATCGGGCGTGTCCGCCGTGATGCCCGCCAATTGCAGGGCCTGACTGTTTGCGATCGTGACGTGCGGTCCGAAGCCCACGACCAGCGGATTGTGCGGCGCTATCGCGTCGAGCTCGCGGCGGTGTGGAAAACGCGCCTCGGGTAAGCGTTCGTCCGGAAACGGGCTGCCGAGGCCGATGATCCACTGGCCGCTCGGCACGCGGTCCGCACGTTCTTGCAAACGGGCCAGCATGTCGGCGATCGAGGTGACGTCGCCGTACTGATCGCGCACGTCGACCGCGACGGCAAGATTCGTGCCCTCATCGGCCAAGTGCACGTGCGGATCGATCAAGCCCGGAATCAGCGTACGGCCGGCCAAATCGATCACCGTGGTGCGCGGCGATCGCAAGCGTTCGATCTCGCTCGACGTTCCGACCGCCACGATGCGTCCGCCGTGCACGGCCACCGCTTCCGAAACGCGATTCGTCCGGTCGACCGTCAGCACCGTACCGTTCACGATCGCCAGTTCCGGGCCCATGTCGGATGCTTGCACACCGTCCGTTTCCGCGCCGATTTCCCCGACCCTTGACAGGTCAGCTTATGAGGGAGCAGCTCGGCGCATCTGCTCCAGCGGATGGCGGTGCATGAAGTGGATGTGGTGACGCGTCGCGTAGCCTTCGGCCGGAGCGACGATGTGCTGCTCCACGTAGAATGAGATCGCGTTGCCGCCGAACGCGAGCAGCGTGCAAAACGGAATCGTGACGAGACAGAACGTCACGACGTGGCGCAGCAGCGGAACGTGCAGCGCCGCCGCAATTTGCGTGGCGAGCGTTCCGCCGACACCCGGAATGATCCGCACGAGGATCAGGAAGACCGGCGACCCGACGCGGAAGCGATGCACCCACGCCGGCAAGCGGCCGATCTGCGAATCGATGTCGAGCAAACTCGAGGTGCGGCGCGCAACGTAGTAGCTCAGCAGCGCTCCGAGGACCAATCCCACCGCGTTGACGAGCGAACCAACGATCGGTCCGAAGAGCACGCCGTTCGACACGGCCAGCGCATCGGTGACCGAAAACGGCGCCGCGGCGACGAGCGCGAAGACACCGACGGCGATCGGATATGCGCCGAACCCCGCGCCGGCCAGCAACACATCGATCGAATGCTTGTTCGCGATGACGGCCGCCGCCAATGTGAACGAAACGACCAGCAGCCCGACGGCAAATATGCGCCGTAGCACCTGGGCCGGCGGCGCGCTGAGCTGGGGTGGGACCGCGGCAACCGCATTCACAGACCACTTATGCCCATTCCGCCAAACTGCTACCACGAGGAGAGCTTGCCAAGGAAGTAAGCGCCGGCTTTCAAACTACCGGCCATGCGTACGCCACTCTTCGCGGCGTTTATCGCCGCGGTGGCGCTTCTGCTCTTGCCGGCCCCGGGTCATGCCGCTCCAGCGCCACCGGTGTTTGCGATCGCAGATGCACGGGCTCAGCCATACGAGCCGCTGGTCGCCGTGCGCACCACCGGTGCTCGTCCGGGGAGCGACGTCAGCATCTGGCTCGAAGATGCGAAGGGCCGGCAAACCCAGGTCACGACTCGCGCCGACCGCGCCGGCAATTCCCAGGCCCTCATCACAGCGGGTCCTGGTGCGCATACGGTGCTCGCCGAAGCGGTGTGGGGCGGGCCCGGCGATCAGTTGCTGGTGATGGTCGCAAAACCACGCACCGTGGTTGTCAGCACGGCCGTTGTGCCGTTCGTTCCCACGCTGCGCCGAACCGTCGGGGTGGAACTCATGCCCAAGCGCATTCGCGCCTGGGCGACAATCGAGCTTCCGCGCCAGGATCTCCGCGTCATCGCTTTGCTTCAGGGCGCGATGACGCCGGCCGCCTTTATCGACGCGGTGCTCAACTGCGCCGCCCTTACGGCCGCGGGCTCACCCGACCATAAGACGATTGCCGAGCTCATCGATCACGGCGCCACGACGGTCGCCCTCCATGATTCGACCGTGATCGTTACCGTCCAGGGCACCACGCGGTCGGCCGACGAGTCGCTGTTGCCGACGCTCAAAGGGAAGATCACGTTTGCCGTTCCCACGGCGGCGTGCTCCGCGACGGATTGGCATACGTCGGGTCTACCGTCGTCCGACGAGCTCGACGTGCACGTCGACGGCTATGTCGTCGGCATCATCGATCCGCGCACGACGGACATCTCCGGCAGCGGAACCTATCGCTGGAACGATTACGGTCTGCGCGACGGCGAACGGGTCACGATCGGGCTGAGCTTCAACCCGCTGAGCAGCCCGCGCAACCTGCGCGCCCTCGCCCAGCTGTCGATCTTTTCGTTCATCCCGCCGGCGTTTCATTGGGTTGCCAGCTGGCTGAACGTCATCAGCGGTATCTTGCTGGCACTACCGATGCTCGTGTTCGTTGCCTGGAACGCCCGGCGCAACCCGGCCGGCCGGGCATCCGCCGGCAACATCATGTGGTGCGCGTACGTTCAAGGCAGCATCGCCGTGGCACCATTGATATTTCAGGCCTTGACCTCCGGTGAGGCCGGGCTGCCCGTAGCGAGCGCGATACAGCCGTTTCTGGAAGGCTTCATCGCCGCTTTTCCACTGTCCGTGGCGCTTTTCGCCGTCTCCCGGTTGCCTGCTGGGAGCCGTCTCTTGGGTACTCTGCGGTTCGTTCTCGCGTGCGGAGCCACGGCGGCCGGCACCTATTGCACCGTAGCGCTCATCGCGCTCGCGGCCGGGCGGGCCTCGGCATCGGAAGTTCGCGTTTTGCTCTGGCTCGTCGCCGCGCTGATCGTGCTCGTATCGCTCTCGAGTTGCGTTTGGAAGCCGTGGATGCCCGTGCGGCGCCCGTGGGTCGCATTTGGTCTTTTCCTACTCGCGGTGCTGCTCGCATGTCCGCTCGGAACCGCAGCGTGGGCGTCGTGGGCGATCTCGCTGCCGGTTCCGGATTTACTCGCGCTGACGACCGAGATCCTCAACTCGGCGTCGCACTGCGCGCCGTTCCTCTTCGCACTGCCGTTCATCATCTCGCTCGTTCGCAATGAAATCGGTGGGAACTGGGACGAGCGGACGCACGTCACGCGCTGGTTTTTTCGGCTCTACGCCGTGCCGTGGGCCTGGCAGATCGCCATTATTCCGGTCACGCTGATCGTATCGGTCCCGCTTGCGGGGACGCTCGTTCCGGCCTTCGACGAAACGGTGCTGGCCCGGGTGCGGCGCACGCTCCGGCTCGCACGGCGGGCCGTCGTCGAACGCGCTTTGGCCATCACCGAGCTCTGGCAAATCGGCGACGTGCTCAAAGACGTGCGCAGCAAGTTTCTCCAGGGCGACATCGGCAGTAACGATTACCGGGCGCGCATGGCCGGTATCGAGAGCTACGCGCGCGTGATGCTGCGCCCGATGCAAGCGCTCGGGGAGCGCACGGCCGCCGCGAGCGCCCTGGCGCTCGGGCCCTACGATAGCGACATCCGCAACGCCAGGCTCGGTCTGATGGTCGGAATCGTGTTCGCCACGATCGACGCCGTCGTATACTTGCCGCCCACAATCCTCGATCAGAGCATCGCCTTCAATCCGTTTCCCATCGCGGCGGTTGTCTCGTTCATGGTGACGGTCATGGCCCAGCCCCTGATTGCGGGGTTCATGTTTGGTTACGGCTATCCGTTGATCTGGGGCGAGTCGGGGATACGGAAAGGCTTGCACGCCGCATGTTTTGTGAGCCTATGCTCGCTCATCTATTGGACCGTCACGTTTCCGCTCGCCGTCGCCGGCGTACTGTTCGTGCAGACGTTCCTGTTCTACACGCTGCTCGGCGCGCTGTTCGACTTCGCCAGCATTCGCGGCGCATTACAAGAGCGGTTCAAGTTTCAGCATCTCGCACAGTTGAGCGGCATTCCAAGCTTGACCGCCGTCGGTGCAGTCGTCATCGGCAGTCTCGGCGTGGCTCTGCGCTTTCTGATCGCCGGGCATCTCCGCGAAGGAATCCAAGTCGTCGTTCGAGCCCTCGTCGGCAGCGGTTAGCGGCCGATGGAGGTTGCGCCGAGCCAGTGATCGAGGGTGCGCGCGAGGGCTCGCGGATCGACGGGTTTTGTCAGGTGGTCGTTCATGCCGGCGGCGATGCAGAGCAGGCGCTCTTCTTCCATTGCGTGCGCGGTCATAGCGATGATCGGGAGTTGCGCGGAGCTGACGCGGCCGCGGATCAGACGGGTTGCCTCCAAGCCGTCCATCACGGGCATCTGCACGTCCATGACGACGACGTCGAAGCGGTTCGGATCGGCCAGCACCGTGTCGACCGCTTCTTTTCCGTTGCCGGCGAACTCGACGATCATGCCGAGCCGGCGCAGGAGCCGGTCGATGATCTGCTGGTTGATCGCGTTGTCCTCAACGACGAGCGCGCGGCGGCCGGTGAGGCGATGCGCCGATGCGACCGGCGTCGCAGCCTCGGCGGCTTCGCTCGTGACGCGTTGAACCGGATGGTCGGCCAGCTTCAGCATCGCCGTGAACACGAACGTGCTGCCGACCCCGGGCGTGCTCTCAACTTCGATCATACCGCCCATTTTTTCGGTCAGCGCCCGGCTGATCGCGAGGCCCAAACCCGTGCCGCCGAAGCGCCGCGTGATCGATGAATCGCTCTGCGCGAACGAGTCGAAGGCTCGCGCCTGCTCGGCCTCGCTCATGCCGATCCCGGTATCGTGCACCGAGGTGACCAACTCGATCGAGCGATCCGTTCGCTTCCCGGTCGCGATGTTCACCGACACCTCGCCGGTCTCGGTGAACTTGATCGCGTTCGTGACCAGGTTCAACAGAATCTGGCCGAAGCGCAGCGGATCACCGACCAAGTCCGTCGGCACGGCCGGAGCGACGTTCAGCGAGAAGGCGAGGCCTTTCTCACGCGCGCGCGTCGATGCCAGGCTGCGGACGTTCTCGATCACCGAGCCCAAGTCGAACGGGATTTCTTCGAGCTCGAGCTTGCCCGATTCAACTTTGGAGATGTCGAGGATGTCGTTGATGATGTTCAGGAGCGATTTCGCGGAATAGTCGATTTTGGTGAGATAATCGCGCTGCTCGGCATCCAGCTTCGTCAAGAGTGCGAGGTTGGTCAAGCCGATCACCCCGTTCATCGGCGTGCGAATCTCGTGACTCATGTTGGCCAAGAAGACGCTCTTGGCTTGATTGGCCCGCAGCGCGTCTTCCTGAAGCCGGGTCAACTCTTTATGCACCGACTGCTGTTGCAGCCACGCCGCCAGCAGCATCAAAATGATGAGCGTCGCGCCGGCGGCGCTGGCCAAGACGACGCGCCGAATACCCGCCGCTTGGCCGACGATATCCGTATAGGCAAGTCCGGCCACGGCAATGAGGGGATATCCGGCAACTGCATGATAGCCGAACACGCGCCGAATCCCGTCGAGCGTGCTGTTCTGCCAGTAATAGCCCTTCGACGCTGTGGCCAGGGACGTCCACAAGGGGGAGTTCGGCGCCAACGTGCGGCCGACGAGCACTTGCGAGGGTGATGCGGAGACGCGCGAACGGACGACGCCGTCACGCCGGCCGATGAAATCCATCACGCCATTGGGTCCGAAGTCGTTCGTCGTGTAACCGAACGTGAACGCCGTGACGCTGATGACCGAGGTGATGGCGCCGATGACCTTTCCATCCGGGCGCCGCACGGCCCGGGCGAAGGGAATCGAGAACTGCTTGGTGACCCGAGCGACGAGGGGCACACCGATGATCAACGATCGCGAGCGAAACGCAGCCCGCACGTAGGGCCGGTCACCGATGGAGATCGGTGCGCGGCCCTTGATGCCGACGGCGATGCCGTGACCCTGCGCATCGACCACGGCGATGTTCCCCGGCAGACCGCGGTAGAGCTGTTCGCGCTCGATCACTTGGGCCGAACTCCGCAGACCGTTCTTGAGGTCGTATGCCGCGAGGAAGCGCAGGATGTTGTCGACCAGATTGATCGTCGAAGAGACGTCGCCGCCGTACGAGGTGGAGAGCTGCGTGGCCCGCGAGATCGCCTCCGCGTTTGCGCGCTGGTTGAGCGCACCGAGCTGAGCCGCACAGCCAAGCCACGTCGCCGCGATCAATAGCGCGGCGACCACCAGCGCGCCCCAATTGCCGCGAATGGCTAAGCGATTACCCAACTCGGTGACCCGCCATGGTAACTCCGATCCCCCGTTCCGTTCGAGAAGCCTGCACCTGGTGCCCGCCCGCTCGCTTGGGAAGGCGTGTGCTATCACAGGTCCCAGGACGCCCCTGCAACGAAGTCCTGCACTTCGCATGCGCAACCAAGTCGTCGCGACGGTCATCGGCAACGCGCTCGAATGGTACGATTTCACGATCTACGGCGCACTCGCGGTCACGATTTCGCGCCTGTTCTTCCCCGCCGGATCGGGCGCGACGGCGATCCTCTCGACGCTCGCGATCTTCGGGGTGGCCTACGTGATCCGTCCGCTGGGCGGACTCGTGTTCGGGCATTATACTGATATCATCGGACGCAAGAACGTGCTGCTCATCGTGATCGGCTCGATGACGCTCGGCATGGCGCTGCTCGCTTTCGCGCCGACCTATGCGACGATCGGGCTTGCGGCACCGGTCGTTCTGCTGGTGGCGCGGATGATCCAGGGCTTCTCGGTCGGCGGTGAATACGCTACCGGAACGACCTTTCTGGTCGAGCACGCGCCGCCGGGGCAGCGCTGCCTTTACGGCGCTTGGCAGTTCGCCGCTCAAGGAGCCGCCGTGATGCTGGGCGGCATCGTCGGCTTACTGGTGACGCGCGGCTTCTCACCCGAGGCGCTCGCGGCGTGGGGCTGGCGGGTTCCGTTTCTGCTGGGCCTCGTGATCGGACCGCTCGGCTTCTACATGCGTCGCTCGCTCACCGAGACGCCCGAATTTCTGGCCCGCAAAGCTGCCGGCCGAACGTCGCCGGCGCCGACGTTCGACGCCTTCGCGCACTACAAGTCGCGCATGCTCACCGCGTTTTGCATGACGCTCGGCGGCACGGCGTCGTTCTACGTGCTCTTCATCGTGATGCCGGCATACGCGGTTCGGACCTTGCACTTGGGCGTCCAGGCATCGTTCGTCGCACCGCTCGTCGGCGGGGCCGCCCTGTTGGTCGGCGCGCCCCTGGGCGGCATTTTGGCCGACCGCTACGGCCGCAAGCCGCTGCTGCTGGGCACGATCCTGGCGCTCGTGATCCTGATCTTGCCGGCATTCACGTGGCTCGCGGCCCAACCGGGCGTTGGGCGCATGGCGCTGCTCGAGTTGGTGCTGAGCCTGATCCTCGGGCTTTACGGCGGTACCTCCGCCACCACGATCGCCGACTTCTATCCGGTGGGCGTGCGCGCCACCGCGATGACCATTCCCTACAACGTCGGCGTGGGCGTGTTCGGCGGCTTCGCGCCGTTCGTCGTGACGTGGCTCATCGAAGTCACCGGCAGCCCGCTGGCGCCGGCCTATTACGACCTCGCCGGGCTCGTCATCGCGCTGGCGGCAATTCTCATGCTGCCGCAACCCTACGCCGAGGCGTCAGCCGCCGTGTAGCATGTCGAGCGTCACCGCCGCCAGCGCACGCGCGCCGAGCAGCAGGCTGCGCTCGTCCAAATAAAAACGCGGCGAATGGTTGGGCGCCGCGGCCATCTCGGTATTGGGCAGCGCGCAGCCTACGACGAAGTACGTCGTCGGCACATGGTGGCCGAAAAACGCGAAGTCGTCGGTGGCCATCAGCTTCGTGCCGAGGCGCACGTTTTCGGCGCCCGCAATGCGCTCGAGCGCCGGCACGATCCGCTCGGCGAGCTCGGGCGTCGAGATCGTCACGGGATACTGCGTCGTCACCGCGACGTCGGCCGTCACGCCCGAACTCGCGGCGATCATCTCGGCCGTGCGCTTGATGCGCACGTGCATGTCCTTACGCATGGTCTCATCGAACGTGCGCAGCGTACCGCCCAACTCGACCTTCTCCGGGATGATGTTGTGGCGAATGCCGCCTTTGCTCGTGGTGATCGACAACACCGTCGGCTGGTGCGCCACGTCGACTTGCCGGCTCACGATCGTCTGCAAACCGAGCACGACCTGGGCCGCGGAAACGATCGGATCGATTCCCGCCCACGGCCGCGCGGCGTGCGTCTGCCGGCCGGTAAGCTTGATCGAGATGATGTCGGAACTCGCGAGCATCGGGCCCTTGTAGTACACGACCTTATCGCTCGGGATGGGTGAGACCAGGTGCAGCCCGAGCACCATGTCGACCTTCGGATCCTCGAGCACGCCCTCGCGGATCATCATCGCGGCGCCGCCGTCCTCGCCGTCGGGTGTTCCCTCTTCGGCCGGCTGGAAGATGAACTTCACCGTGCCGGGCAGCTCGTCGCGCCGGCGGGCGAGCGAATCGGCCACCGCCATCAGGATCGCCGTGTGGCCGTCGTGGCCGCACGCGTGCATCACGCCCACCGTCTCGCCGTTGTACGTGGTGCGCGCGTGCGAGCGGAACGCAACGTCCACTTCCTCGGTAACCGGCAGCGCATCCATATCCGCGCGCAAGGCCACCACCGGCCCCGGCCGCCCGCCTTCCAACAGCGCGACGACGCCGGTGTGCGCGACGCCGGTCGTCACTTTCAGACCGATACGTTCGAGGTGCGCTGCTACGATGCCGGCGGTGCGCGTCTCGCAGTTGCCGAGCTCGGGATGCTGGTGAAAGTCGCGCCGCCAGCCGATGAGTTTCTGCTCGATGTCGCAGAGGTGCCCTTCAACGGCACGCTCGAGTGCACTCGCCATGCGCTACTTGTAGGCGACGGTGATCGCGGGATTCGTCTCGCTGGTGCATTCGGCTTTTGCGAACCCCACCGACTTCAGCGCGTCGACGTGGAGCGCGACGCCGCCGACGTTGCCGAAGTGATCGCAGTTCAGGAACACGCCGCCCGGTTCGAGGAGGCCGTAGATGCCCTCATAGGCGGCCGTGATCGCCGGCATAGCCGCCAGATTGTGCAGTGCGATCGAGGAGATCACCAAGTCGAACGGACCGCCGGCCGATGCCGTCCACGCCGGATCGAAGAGATCCGAGAGCGCGTAGCTGATCTGGCCGCCATAGCTCGTGAAGGTCTCGCGCGCACGGTCGAGCATCGCCTGCGAGTAGTCTTGCAGCGTTACGCGCGCGTTGGGAAACACTTCCAGCAGCGCCGCGGTGACGTGTCCGTTGCCGCCGCCCACGTCGAGCACCCGGATCGGCGCGTCTTTGGCAAACGGCGCGAGCGAGATCATCTCGTGCAGCCGCTGCGCGCGCTCGGTGCGGGTGAGGTCGCGTGCGATCCATTTGTCGACGTACTCGGCGGAGTGCCAGTCGTGATCGGCGAGGGCAAATCCGGGCGGTGGCTGTGACATGTCGGTGACGCCTTTCAGACAGAGTGCAGGGTCTCGAGAGCGCGGCCTTGGCTTTCCTCGAGCGCGCCGGGCCAACGTGCTGCCCAGGGATTGAGGCCTTCCATCAAACCGGCCAGACGCAACACGCCGCAGTCGTCGCCGAGCCGGCCGACGATTTGCACCGAGAGCGGCATGCCCTCGCCGCTCAGTCCGATCGGGACCGCGGCGGCCGGATTGTAGGCGTGGTTGAAGGGCCCGAGAAAACCGAACAGACGCTTCGAATCGGCCGCGTTCTCCGCGTCGAGGAACGGCGCCGGCGGATTGGACGGCGTCATCAGGAAATCGTAGCCGCCGAACCACTGCCGCATCGCTTCGCCGTACGCGCGGTCGCGCCGCAAGATCGCGCGATATTTCCAGGCCAGCGCGCGGCGCCCGGCTTCATAGACCGGACGCGCATAGCTGGTGAGATCGTCGCCGTGCTGCTCCCAGAAGTTCGGGATCAGCGACTCGGCCGCGGCGTAATGGTCGCCCGAATACGCCCACATTCCGGGTTCGAGTTCGTCGCTGCCGGTGGGGGCGGGCGGATCGGCCTCGACGACGACGCAGCCCAGGCGCGTCAGCAGATCGCGCGCTTGCTCGAAGGTGCGCGTTTGATCGGCATCGAGCGTGGTCCCGCGGCCGAAGTCTTTGCTCAAGGCCACGCGCAGCCCGCGCACGTTTCCGCCGGCGAATGCGAGGTAGTCGACCGGTGCGTGGCGCGCGCTGTCGGGATCGGCCGGATGCGCACCGGCAAGCGCGGCCATCATCAGCGCCGCATCGCGCACCGTGCGCGTGATCGGCCCGTTATGCGAGCGCGCGGGCGAAGCACGCCATGCCTGCACGGCCGGGATGCGCTGAAAGCTCGGCTTCAAGGCGAAGATGCCCTGATAGGCGGCCGGTAAACGCACGGAACCGGCGGAGTCGGTACCGATGCAGAGCGGCCCGAATCCGGCCGCAACCGCGGCCGCCCCGCCGCCCGTGGAACCGCCGGCGGTCCGGCGCAGATCCCAAGGGTTCGCCGTCGGCGGCCCGAGGCGATTTGCCGTAACGCCGGAGAGCGCGAACTCGGGCGTGTTCGTCTTGCCGAGAATCACGGCGCCCGCGACGCGCAGGCGGCGCACGATCTCGGCATCCGGCTGGAAGTTGTCCTTGAACGCGAGCGATCCGTACGTCGTCGGAAAGCCCGCCATATCGATCGTGTCTTTCACGTTGACGGGCACGCCGCACAGCAGGGGTTTCTCGCCGGCTTGCAGCCACGTCGCCTCGGCTTGACGGGCGGCTTGCAGCGCACCCTCGCGATCGACGATCAGGAAACTGTGCAGTACCCCATCGTAGCGGTCGATGCGTTCGAGCACGCTCGTCGTGACCTCAACGGGAGAGAACGCGCGGCGCGCGTAGCCGTCGAGCAACTCCGCCGCGCTCAGCCGGCACAGGTCGGTCCCCTCGCCGTTCACGGCGCGAGTTCGCTCTTGAGCTTGCGCACCATCTGCGCCATCGGCACCGCTGCCCAGCGCGGCGGCGCGTCGTCGCGCGCGATCTTCAACTCAACGAAGACCGGGCCCGTTTGTTCGAACAACGCCGGAAGTTCCGCGTCGAGCTGCGCGGCGTGCTCGAACGTGAACGTACGGGCGTAACCGGCAGCTCGCGCGAGGGCCGGTAAATCGGCCACGCCGGTTCCCGGCAGCGGCTGGTTGCCCGAGCTCTCGTAATACCCGTTGGCGAACACGAAGTGATAGTAGTTGGCCGGCTTTTGCGACGCGACGGTGACGAGCGAGCCGAGCTGCATCAAGAGGCTGCCGTCGCCGTCGAGGATCATGACCTTGTGCTGCGGCGCGCCCATGGCGAGCCCCAACCCGAGCGAGGCGGCGCTGCCCATGCACGCCGACGCTTCGACGTGCATCGATTTGGTCTCGCCCGCGATGTGCCAGGGCGCTGCGGCCTGCATCGTGGTGACGCTGATCGCGCCGTTGCGGTGTTTGGCGAGCAGATCGATCGCTTCTTGTTTGAGCATCGCCTTTACCGCGTCGGCGCGCCGACGATCGCGGCCGACGGCCCGTTCGTCGTCCAGGCCACATCCCAGGCGGCGCGAATCTTCGCGACGTCGGCGGGTTCGTCGATGCGCACGTACGGCACACCCCAAGTGGCGAGCGTCGGTTCGAGGCGGTGCACGGCTCGGCGTGGATTTTCTTCAACGGTCTTGTTTACGTCACGCCCGAATTGACCGATCAGCATGAAGGTCGGCACTTCGGCGTCGAGCGGCATCGCCTTCAAGGTATTGAGACACGCGAAGAGACCGTTGTTTTGGATCAGCAGCATCGGTTTGTGACCGGTCATGTACAGCCCGGCGTTGATCCCCATCGCTTCGTCTTCCGTGCACGCGTAGGTGATCTTCGGTGCGGCGCGTTCTTCGAGCAGCTCGATCACCGTGCGCAGGTTCGTGTCGGGCACCGAGATGATGTGCGTCACCCCGAGCGCGCCGATGGCGTCGGCGATCAACCGCCCCTCGATTGAGATCGCTGCCGGGCTCGTCGTCAGCATGGCCGCTACGCCGTCGCCGCTTGCGGCATCTTGATGTTGAAGAGCCGGGCGGAGTGATCGCAGGTGATATATTGCCGCTCTTGCGGCGTCAGGCCGACGAGCATCTCATCGAGCAGGTCGGCCGGTTCGGGCCACGTGCCCTGTTCGTGCGGGTAGTCCGAACCCCAAATCGCCACGTCCTTGAGCAGCGACCAGTCGTACTGAATCATCCGCGCGCCGAGCCGGTCTTCTTCGAACGTGAACGTCATGTTGCGCTTCACGTACTCGGTCGGCATCATGCTGAGCTTCACGGTCGGATCGGGCGGCCGGATCTCGACTTGGCGATCCATCCAGCTGAACAGGAACGGCAGCCAGCCGATGCGGCACTCGGCGAACGAGACTTGCAGTTTCGGAAAGCGCTCGAACACGCCGGCGAACACGAATTGCGGGATGTACTTCGCAACCGACAACGGTGCGATGGTGAAGTGCGCCCACGACGAGCCGCGCTCGTTCGGTGGATACGGCACACCGGCGCCGTCGCCGATATGACAGCACAGCGGAACCCCGGCATCCGCGGCCATGCCGAACGTCTCGTCCCACACATCCGAGTAGATCGGTTCGGCCAGATCGAAACAGTGGAACTCGACGGCTTTGGCGCCCTTGTCGAGCATGCGGCGCAATTCGGCGGCCGCGTCCGGCGGTGAAAACACGGGCACTTGCGGGAGCAGCATCAGGCGCTCGGGTGCGTGCGCGTTGACCTCCATGACGAAGTCGTTGTACACGCGGGTCACCGCCATGCGCAGCGCGGGATTTTCGATCTTCCACTTGCGCGTGTCGCTGAAGAACACGCCGGCGTAGACGTGCGTGATGTCCATATGTTCGAGCAGCAGCGCCGGGTTGGTCGGCGGCATCGCACCGGTCGCCACGTCGGCCTTGGAATAGAAGCGATCGAGCAGCATCCGGTTGCTCGAGCCTTCGGCCGATTCGCGGCGCCGCTTGCCCTCCCAGAACCAGAAGCTGCCGTCGGGGCCGTCGACGACGCGCGGTCCGTCCTCGCGCAGCGCTTGCGGCAAACGCTCTTGAAACAGATTCTTCGGCAGCCACCACGAGTCGCAGTGATTGTCGGCCGAGATGTACTTGTATTCTACCACGTTAATCCGCCTCGTTCGTGAGCGTCATGATGAATTGATAGCGATCCGGTGCATAGTGGGCGATCAGGTATTCCGTCGGCACGTCGCCGGCGGCATAGGATATTCGCACGGCGCGAATGAGCGGGCTGCCGATGGCAACATCGAGTGCCGCGGCCAGCTCGCCGTCGGCCAGCGTCGCCGTCACGGCTTGTTCCGCGAACGCGATCGGCATGCCGGCGCGGCGCAACTGCGACATCATCCCGCTGCGTTCGAGCTCGGCCGAGGTCCATTGCGCGCCGATCTCCGCGGGGATGTACGTCACCAGATGGGAGTAGGGCTCGCCGTCCGCGCTGCAGATGCGCACGGCGCGCTGCGTGCCGGCCCCGGGCTTCAATCCCAGCGCCGCGGCGACGTCGGCCGGCGGCGCGACGTAGCCGAACTCCACCACCTTCACGCTTTGATTGCGGGCGTTGGCGCGCAGGCTATCCACCAGGCTCTGCACCGAGCCGCTGACGACCGTGCCGCCGCCTTTGTTGCGCACGCGCGTGCCGCGGCCGCGCTGGCGAACGGCAAGACCGGCCTCGGCGAGCTCGTTCAGAGCGCGTTTGGCCGTGATGCGCGAGACCCCGAAGGTGCTCGCGATCTCGAGCTCGCTTGGCAGAAACGCGCCGTTGGGATACTCGCCGTTGAGGATCTTGTTGCGCAAAAAGAGCACGATCTGCGCGTAGAGCGGCGTGCGTCCGCCTTCGGTGAGTGAGCGCGGTGCGACCTCGAACTTCGCGTTGGCGGTGCGTGCCAAGCGCTAGGCCCCGCCCGCGATCGCGATCATCTCGACCTCGGCCGAATCGCGCGGCTCGCAGCCCAGGAAGCTCAGCGCCGGACCGGCCGCGCCGAAGCGGCCCTTCAGCGCATCGAGCACGTCGTCTTGCGCGTAGATGTCCTTGACGAACACGTCGAGCCGCACGACGCGGTCGAGGCTCGAACCCGTCTTCTCGAGCAGCGTCTCGATGTTGCGCACAGCCTGGGCGGTTTGCGCGCGCGTATCGCCGTAGAGCTTCGGCAGCACCTGCCCGGACGGCTCGGCGACGATGCCCGAGACGCTACGCAGGAACACCAAACCGCCGGCAGCCACGGCGTCGGCCGTGGTGCCGTCGCTCGACCAGTAGACGGTTTTCGGCTCGCCCGGCACCACCGCGACGCCGCCGATCTCTTGTTCGTGGCGACCGCCGAGCGGCGTGCCGATCGCGTACGACGCGAAGCCGAGCTTGCCCCCGAAATGCTTGCGCGCGCCGGCTTCGTAGCGCGGAATGAAGCGCGCCGCGCGCAGCATCGTATCGACGCGCACGAAGTTCTCGGAGACGTTGCCGTCGCGCTCGAGATGCGCCTCGAGCGACTTGAAACAGTTCTCCAGTTGGATGTCGAACGAGTCGGCCGTCTCCTCGGGGGAGGTCTCCTTCGTCAGCGGATCGGCGTGGCCGCGAACGCCGATCACGAACGTGAACGGTCCGACCCGCGTGCAGCGCGAGGCGCGGCCGCGGTGCGGCGCCGGTACCGCGACGTGCCGCTCGAGCGCCGGATCGATCGCCATGACGACGGACGTGAGCATGTTGATGCCGTCCATGCGCGTCTGCACGCCGAAGCTGACCGCCCGCTCGTGGTTCTCTTCGCCGAAGTATTCGGGCCACAGCGCCATGCGCTCGAGCCGCCAGTGCTGACCGCTGGTGAAGTTTTCGATCCAGATCGCGCAGTCGTCGCCGTAACCGGCTTGCTTCAAGCGTCGCGCGACGCGGCCGTAGGAGTTGCGGCACTGCGCGAGCGCGTTCTCGGCCAGCGCCGGATCGATCCGCTCGTCATCGAGCGTCCGGTACCCGTCGGACCCCGCGACGAACAGATACGGCCCAAATTTGACGACCGCGGGAATCCCGCGCCCGCGCTCGTCTTCCACCAGGACTTCGGGTTTCCAGGCCGTCTGCGGAGGCATCGCTACGCCTCGAGCAGTTCGGAGGGCGTGTCGCCGTGGACGCGCTTCACGTCGAAGATCTCGTTGACGGCGCGCTCGTAGGGGCTTACGGCGGCCAGCGCGGCATCGTGCTTGTTGCGCTCGTCCTTCCATTGCCGATAGGCCGCGGCCGACGTCCAGCCGCTGACGGTCGAAAGGCGCAACGGTTCGTCCGGCTTCGCGAGCCGGTAGCGAAAGAGAAAACCGGGTGCCTGGGCGGACGAGTCGCCGTTCTCGTCGACGCGCTTTTGCGCAGCCTCGACCATGTCGGCCTTACACCAGTGGTGGACGATTACAAGGATCATCTCGCGCTCCCGGCCCTCGATTGTTGATATAGACCATATATCAGCAATTGCGCCGTGTCAAGCGCCGGCGTTCTAGGCGATCGCGAACAGCGAACTGGCCGTGAACTGCCGGTCGATCAGCTGGTACTTGTAAAGAACGTCGATGACCGGCTGGATGAGCGCCGGATCCATTCGGCGCGACATTTTGGTGCGCTGCATCGAGGCGACGGTTTCGACCGGTACGCCGAAGTACTTGGACATGATTTGGGCCGTCGCTTGCGGGCTTTTGTTCGCCCAGTCGGCGATCGCGTCGACTGAATCGACGAACTTCCGCACCGTGCGCCGGTTGGCATCAAACCACGATTTGGTCGTGACCCAGCCGCTGATCATGAAGGCGCTCGCGACGCTGTCGTACGGCTTGGCCAACACGCGCGTGGTGGATTTCGCCTGCGTGACCCACGGCTCGACGCACGCGATCGCATCGACGCGGCCCTCGAGGAGCGCGGGCAACATCGTGGCTTGCGGCAGCTCGAGGTAGCCGACGTTCTGTGAGCTGCCGCCGTTGAGGTCGATCCAGTTGCGCACGGAGGTGTGGTAGAGCGTGTGCAGCGTCGTCACGGCCATCTTCTTGCCGGTCAGCTGCGCCGCAGCGCGGATCGGCGAGTCTTTCAAGACCAGGATGGCCGCCGTGGTCGCGGCGCTGGAATAGTTCGCGCCGGGCGCGATCAGGACTAGCGGAAGGCCGTGCGCGTAGGCCGTCGCCATCGACCCGGTATTCGTCGTGACGACGTCGAGCGAGCCCGCCAGCACCGCGGCGGTCAACGACCCGCCGTTCATGAGACCGGTCACCGTCGCATCGAGGCCGGCGCGCTCGAAGAGGCCGCTGTCTTTACCGAAGAACCCCTCGGCAAAATCTTCGTCGTACGAAGCGCCGACTTGGATCGGAGTTCCGGCATCCGCACGAGCAAGCTCCGTCAACGCCGGATAGGCGCAGAATATGCCGGCCAGAGCCAACGCGTTCGACCGCTTCATGCGACGAACTGTACCGGATTGCGCATTGGCATTCTAGTGCCGTAAGGCCAACGATCAACGGCGGCTATTGGCCGTGCGCTTCAACGTGCCGCGTAGATCGTCGCAACCTGCTGCGCGCTGAGCGCGTAGTTCCACAGCGCCGCATCCGTGATCGTACCGGTAAAGGTGCGCCCGGAGAACACGACCACTGCCGCCGATGTTGAACTCGCCGGTCTTATCAACGATCGCCGGGCGCGCTGAGCCATGCATGTCATGCGTTGCATCGCAAACGTTTCCGGCAGATCGGCGGCGCTTGGAGCTTACGTGTGCCGCAGCATACGGCCGATGAAGTCGAGTTTGGCGGCGTTCCAGTCCGCGCCGATGCTCGGCTGATCGCCGAACTCGAGATAGCGCTGCGTCTGGACGAAACGCGGCCAGGCGATCGGCACGCCGGGACCGTTGGGATCGCCCGTCGTCGCGAAGTTGATCCACGCCGACTGCATCATGTCGGACACCATCCGGTCGGCGGCGCTGAAGGTCGGCGGCTTATTGTTCGTGCCGTCGACTTCGTTGCCGAAGACGTAGGGGATTTCGCTCGTGTGCATCGGCGCGACACCGTTGCTTGCATGCGAGAAGACGTACTTGTAGACCGGCGAAATCTTCGACATCTGACGGGCCAGCTCGCGCACGCCCCACATCACCGACGTATCGGATGCGATCTCGGCCTGCGCGTGGTTCGCGCTCGCGTCGTCCGTGGCCGGGTAGAGCGCCTCGGCTGCGGCGGCCTGGGCTCCGAAACGCGCTTGCAGGTAGGGGCGGTATGCCGCCAGCGTCTTCACCGGCATGTTGCGCAAGTAGAACGACGGCTCGTCGGTGTTGTTGCCGATGATCACCGGAATCCGGGCGACTTGCCCCGTTGTATAAGCGGTGTACTCGTCGTTCGGCAAGATCACGCCGTCGCGCACCGGATGCAAACCGCGCGCCGTAACGGCACGCGTTTCGGGATCGACCGGCGGGACCAGCGCGAGCAACGCCTCAGGTGAATCAGCCCGCAGCGCGGCGAGGTCGCCGTAACGCAGGCCGTCTCGCTCCGCTTGCGCCAGGGTGAACTCGAGGCGGCTCGGCCGCATGATGGGCGCGCTCTCCATGATCGCGCGCTCCGCGAGCCCGCGTGCGGCCGGCACGATCAGCAGCTCGGCAACGGCCTCCGCTCCCGACGACTGCCCGAAGATCGTCACGCGTTGCGGATCGCCGCCGAACGCCGCGATGTTGTCCTTCACCCACTGCAGCGCCGTCACCTGATCGCGCAGCCCGTAGTTGCCCGAAACGTGCTGCGGTGACTCCGCGCTCAGCCCCGGATGCGCGAGAAAGCCGAAAATGCCCAAGCGATAGTTGAGCGTTACGACCACGATGCCGCGGCGCGCGAGGGCCCCGCCGTCGAGCGCGGCATCGCAGCTGCAGCCGACCACGAGCCCGCCGCCGTAATACCACACCATCACCGGCCGGCCGTGCGCACCCCGCGGCGCCCAGACGTTGACCGTTAGGCAATCTTCGCTCTTCGCATATGCGGGGCCGGGCTGCATGCACGCCGGCCCGAAGGACGTCGCTTCGCGCACGCCGCTCCACGCAGCCGGGGGCTGCGGAGGGCGCCAGCGCAACGGCCCGACCGGCGGAGCCGCATACGGAATGCCCTTGAAGGCGACGACGTCCGTAAGCACGCCGTGGACGAGACCCGCCTGCGTGCGCGCGACGTCGGGCGCGTCGACAGCCGAGGCCTGGGGCAACGCCCCCAACGCCACGGCAGCGAGCGTGGCGGTGAGGGCGAACGTACTCCGGCGGGTGAACTGCGGCACGCGATGCTCCTTAGCGGCGATGCGTTGTGAAATTCGCCGCTACCGAAGAACCATCTTTTCGATTAGCCCGCAGGTCCCGAGGCCGACGCGACGTGTTGCGCGACTTCCTTTCCGTGCTGTTGCGCGGATTCCGTGGCGGCTGCAATCGTTTCGGACAGAACGCTTTTTCCCGCCTGAACGACCTCGTCGACCGCGACTTGCGCGCGCTCGGCAATCTCGTCGTGAAGCGGCCCGATACGCCGGCGCTCGAGATCACTCGTCGGAACGAGAAGACCGCCGAGCAGGCCGAGCGCGAGCGCTCCCAGGGCTAGGCCGAGCGGATTTTCGACTGCCATCGATACCGCTTGGCGGGTGGAACCGGCCGCATCGCTGATGCGGGAGCGCGATTCATCGAGGGCGTTGGCGGCCGCGTTCGATACATCGGACGCTCGTTCGCCGACGGCCGCAACGGAGTCGCCGGCCTTCTTTTTCGAGCCCGCCAGAACGTTGCCGACGGTCTCCTTGACCGATTCAATGCGGCCGTTGACGTCGTCGCGTACGCGGGCCGGGACGTCGGCTTTATATGCGATCGCGTCTACGGTGTCGCTCATCCGGTTACGCGTCGCCTCTATTTCGCTTTTGATTTGACTTGTCTCTTGGCCCACGATATGTCGTCCTTCACAGTTTGAGCGGTTTGAGGAATGTGCGAGGGTTCAGCTTGCGCCAATTTCTTTTTGCCGTTGAGCACGAGCACGTAGGCAACGGCACCGTACACGAGCGCGACGAGGAGCGCTGCGGCCCACGTCGGGATCACGAGCGCCAATGCCGCGATCAAAAAGGCCGTTGCGGCGCCGAAGGCACCCAGCCCGAAGAGCGCGGTGCCGCCGAACGACGCTGCCGAAGCACCGACCGGTTTGGCCTTCTCGGCGATCTCGGCGCGCAGCAACTCCATTTCTTGGCGAACGAGCGTCGCTGTATCGTTGGATAGATCGCGGAGCAGCTCGGCGATCCCACGATCGGTCGCGTTAGTTTCCATTGTTGCCGGCGTCGCGGTAGCGCTGGATGCTGGAGGCTTTGAGAACGCGCGAGGCGGCGAAGCCCGCCACGAGCGCGGCGCCGGCCACCACCCAAGGCCGTTGGCGCGCGAAGTTCTCGGCATCGGCGATGAGCTGTTCGCCGTCGGCATCCGTAAGGTACGTGCCGATACGATCGATGAACGTAGCGCCACGTTCGGCCAAGTCGGCACTGCCCGGCACCGTTTCATTCGTTCGTAACTCGTCGGCGATCCGGCGCAAGTCGCCGGCGGTTGCCGAGACGGTCGTCCCGATCTGCGTCGAGCGATCGTCCAACTGTGCGCTGATAAATGAGCGCGACTTGCTAGCTGCGTCTGACGCGACCGATTTCAGGTCCGAAGATTGCATCATATCCTCTACGGCTACGGCGAATGGAAGAAACTGAAGCGATGATTCCCGTTTCTGTGAAAATTAACAATCATTGCGCGAACTTTTTTTGAGTGCCTCAAAACCGGCGCCAGGCAACTAAGCGCAACATTGAGCGTTGAGAGCTTGAGCGTTCGAAAGCGAACTTTTCGGCTATGGGATCGAAACCTTGAACAGCGTGAACACTCTGTCGTTTGAACACATTCCGCCATTTCCCGAAGAGCTCGATGCGGCGGAACCCCTCGTCGCTCACGTGATCGTCGAAACCCCAGCCGGTTCGCGGAGCAAATATGCCTACGACCACCGCTACGGCATCATCGCCGCGACCGCTACCTTTCGGCCGCAGCTGCGCTGGCCGTGTGACTTCGGCTTCGTTCCGCAAACGCAAGAAGACGACGGCGACCCGATCGACGTCGCGCTCTTTCTCGACGAGCCCGCCTTTCCGGCCTGCCTCGTGCGAGCGAGAATTATCGGAGTACTCGGCATGGTGAAGGATGGCGTCCACAACGACCGGCTGGTGGGCGTTATGGCTCCCGAACGGTCGACGCTCGTGAGTACCTCCGACATACGCGAGCTGAGCGGCTTGCCGGAAGGCGTCATGGCCGGGCTCGAGACGTTTTTATGCACCTACCCGAGCGACGGGAAATCGCGGGTGGAGCTCACCGGCTGGCGATCGGCAGCCTCAGCTCACGAACAGATCCGAAAGTCGCACGAGCGCTGGCGGCACTTGCAGGACGGGCACTAGCCCAGCCAACTCGGGTTTTGAGCAGTCGAATCGAAGAAGCGCGTCGTCTTGTAATATTCGTTCTTTCCGTCGGCGGCGATCGCCGCGGTCCGGGCAAGCAGCGCGTCCTGCTGTTCTTGCGAGAGCGGTGAGAACGTCGTCGCCGCCGTGACGGCTTGATCGAGGATTTCCGGGCGATCGATGCCCGTGATCACGACGCTGACCGGCTGCGTCAAGCCGTAGTGCAGCATCGCGATCGGATCGAGCTTGACGCCCGCCTTGCCGGCTGCTTCTAAGAGGGTTTTGTCACCAAAGGTCTTCATCGCGAGAATGCCCATATCGCGCTCCCGGGCAGCCGGGATGACACCTTTCGTGAAACTTCTATAGTGCGCGTCGAAAATATTGATCGGCATCTGGACCGTGTCGAAGACGAAGCCGTGTTTGTCGGCGAGCTCGATCATGTGCAGATGGAGATCCGGATCCTTGTGACCGGTGAACCCGATGAAACGGACCTTGCCGGCGTCGCGGGCCGCAATCGCCGCCTCGAAAGCACCGCCCTCGGCGAAGATCCGATCGGCGTCGTCGGAACGAATGTTTTCGTGGAACTGAATGAGATCGAGGCGATCGGTGAGTAGCCGATGGAGTTGCTCGTCGAGCTGGGCGTTGAACGCTTTCTTCGTGCGCCCGTCGTTTTTACTCATCAGGAATACGCGGTCGCGATAGCCCTCAACGGCGAGGGCCCGGCCCATGCGCAACTCACTATTGCCGGCGTTGTAGTCCCAGCAATTATCCATGAACGTGATACCGCGATCCACCGCCGAGTGAATCAGCGTCACCGCATCGCCGTCGGGCATATCCGGATGACCGATGTGAAAACCGCCCAAGCCGATACATGAAACCTGAACGTTCGTGCGCCCCAGTCGCCGCTTGGGGACCTCGTTCCCGCTCATGCCGCACCCGCCGTCATAACGACCTTTTCGCAATTGTCCGCATGCCGCCCGAAGGTGTCGTACGCCGCCGGAGCGTCGTCGAGCGTGCACCGATGGGTGATGATCGCACTTGGATCGAGGTCGCCGCGTTCGATGCGCTCGAACAGCGGTTTGAGATAGCGATGCACGTTTGTTTGCCCCATCTTGAACGTCAGGCCCTTACCAAACGCGGCACCCATTGGAATCGCATCGACGAAACCCGTATAGACGCCGGCCAGTGAGAGCGTCGCACCCTTCCCGGCAGCGTGAATCATCTCGCGCAATACGTGCGGCCGATCGGTTTCGAGCTGCACGGCTTGTTTCGCCTGATCGAGCGCAGCCATGGCGGTGATACCGTGGGCTTCCATTCCCACCGCATCGATGCACGCATCCGGTCCGCGTCCGCCGGTTTGTTCGTGCAAGAACTCAACTACGTTCACGTTTTCGGGGTCGACGGCGACCGCGCCGCCAAAATGGTGCGCGAGATCGCGCCGGTAGTCGAAGCGATCGAAGGCGATGACCTTCTCCGCACCAAGCAAGTACGCGCTCTTGATCGCGAATTGGCCGACCGGTCCGCAACCCCATACCGCTACGACGTCGCCCGCTTTGATGCCGCACTGTTCGGCGGCTTGATAGCCGGTGGGCAAGATATCGCTCAGAAAAAGCACCTTTTCGTCGGAGATGTCGCTCTCGATCTTGAACGGCCCGACATCGGCGAAGGGCACGCGCACATACTCCGCTTGGCCGCCCGCGTACCCGCCGAAGAGGTGCGAATAGCCGTAGAGTGCCGAAGGCGCGTAGCCGTAGGCGGCCTCGACCAGGTGCGCGTTCGGATTGCTGTTATCACACAGCGATGTCAAACCGCGAACGCACGCTTCGCACGCGCCGCAGGCAATCGGAAACGGGACGACGACCCGATCGCCCACGTTGAGCGAACTCACGGCGGAGCCGACCTCGACCACGCGGCCCATAAATTCGTGCCCGACCACGTCGCCCTGCTCGAACCCCATGACGCGGCCGTTGTAGAAGTGCAAATCCGACCCGCAGATGGCCGTGGAGGTAACCTTCACGATCGCATCGCGCGGATTCAGGATGGCCGGATCCGGTACCGTGCGCACCTCGATCTTGTGGCGGCCTTGCCACGTCACCGCTTTCACGCGCGCACCGCTTTGGGAACTTCACCCGCTTCCGCCAGCGCTTTGAACGCGCGCAACGATTCCATGGCGACTTGTGCCGGAGAGCCGCCGTACAGACGTTGGAAGGCGGCTGCGGCGCGCGCACCGGGACCTTCGAAGTGAACGCTCAACCGCAGCTCGGTGCCGCGGCCGGCAGGAGCGGAAGCGAAGGTCAACGAGCCGCCGCCGGGATACGGCCGCCGACGGCGATTGCGCCATTCGAGGCGCTTCGCCGGTTCGTCGGCGATGACTTCAACGTCGCGATCCCCGCGAAACACGGCCGGGAGTGCGCCGTTTGCGCGCCATAGCGCGTCCAATCGTTGGGCGTCGACGCGTACGGTGACCGAACGCGAAGCGCGCGCCCGATCCGTGGTGACGTCGCGAGGGCGACGGCTGAGCCCCGCAAGGGCAAGCCCCAGCGCTCCGATGCCGAGCGCCACCGTGGCGCGTTTATCGATCATGAGATCTCGTTCTGCGTGCGTGCACGCGTTTGCGTCGCCGCCGTGAGCGGTGACGGAGCGATGATGGAGTGACTCTCCGCGCCGCGCCGTGCGCTGCGTCCGATGCCGCCCGGCGGCGGGAGGACGCGGGCCACGAGCGCCATCAGCTCGGCAAGCGGCCCCGGCAGTACGCCATGGATGAGGGCTAAGGCGCGCGCGGGTAGCGAAATCGTCAGCTCCGCGTCGCCGCGTTGCACCGCATCGACGATGAGCTGCGCCGCTTGTGCGACGTCGACGGTCAGCAACGGCAACGAATCGGCGATGCTGAACCACGCATATTCGAGCCGGTTACGCCCTTTGAACCACGCCTTCTCCGTACTTCCCGTACGCATGAGACCGGGGATCACCGTGGTCACATACACGCCATCCCGCACCAGTTCGGCCCGCAGCCCCTCGGAGAAGCCGACGAGCGCGAACTTGCCGGCGCTATACGGCAGCAGATGCGGGACGCTGACGCGGCCGCCGATCGAAGCGATGTTGACGATGCGGCCCTCGCGTCGTGCGCGCATGGCCGGTTTGAGCGTCTCGATCGCGTAGAACGGCGCCCAAAAATGCGTATCCAGCGCGTCTTTATAGTCATCTTCGGTAAAGGACTCGAGCGGTCCGACGGTGATCGTGCCGAGGTTGTTGACGAGCACGTCGATCGGACCAAGGCTATCCTGCGCGCTGCGCAAGGCACGTTCGGTTTCCGCCCGTTGCCGCATGTCTGCAACGACGGTGATCGCCGTGATGCCGGCCGCGGCAAGCTCGGCGCGAGCGCGTTCCAGTTCGGCTGCGTCGCGGGCGCTTAGCGCAACGCGCGCACCGCGCAGGCCGAAAACGCGGGCTAACTCGAGACCAAGGCCACGCGATCCGCCACTGATAAACACGGTGCGGTTTCGTACGTCGAAATTACGCGCGGATGACATGCATGCGGCATACCCAAATGCGGCGCCATCACAAACTGCCGTTGCCGGCGCCGACGGGTAAGGCGACGCTGACGCGGTTTGCCTCTCCGATGCGTTCCACCAGCAGCTGCGAGGTGTAGTTGGACATGAGCCAAAAGCCGCGGCCGCTCTCGGCCATGTCGTCGGTTGGAGCCTTCACGACCAGCTGAAACGGCGGCCCGCAATCCTCGACGTGCAGAATCGGCGCATCGTCGTGCCACTCGAGGATGACCGTAGCAAGTCCCGGCGTATGCCGGGCGACGTTCGCGATGAGCTCGCCGTAAATGAGCTCGACGCCCTCGAATTCCGGCGTCTGATCGGCGAGGCCCATCAGCTGCCAGAGGATCGCTCGCTTCACACGCTGGGCGGAGAAGGGGTCGCGCGCGTCGAGCTGCCAAACATGCCGCCGCTGGCCGGCCGCTGCGCCAAGGCTGCTGATGCCAAGGAAGAGCACCGCGGAGTCATCGCGCGGCTCGGTGCGTGAAAAGATACGGCGTTGAATGTTGTCGGCAATATTCTTCGATGATTCGCTGTATTCGGCCAGCACGGCCGCAGTCAAGGCGACCAACCCGCTGACGTAATCGCGCTCGACCTCGACTAACCCGTCCGTGTAGAATACCAGCGCGCAACCAACGTCGAGCTCGACCGTGAAATCCTTGAACGTCGTTTGCACATCGACACCGAGGATGAGCCCCTCGCCTTCGAGCAAGGTGACGCTCCCGTCAGGGCGCACGAGTATCGGCGCCGGATGACCGGCCGCGGACCAGCGCAAAAGTCCGCTCGTGCAATCGAGGGTGGCAAAGATCGCCGTCGCCAGCGCACCCGGTTCGTCGGCCCAAACGGAACGGTTCACTTGGCGCAGCACCGCTGAGGGCTGGTGCTCGATGCGCGCCGCCACGCGCATCGTCTGCCGAAGAAACCCCATCGTCGACGCCGCGGTGAGACCGTGGCCGGCAACGTCGCCGATGCTGATGCCGATGAGCTTGGCGTCGATCGCGAAGACGTCGAACCAATCGCCGCCGACTTTCCCATGTGTCGCGGCCGGGACGTAGGCCGAGTCGAGGCGCAGCCCGGGGATCTCCGGCAGCCGCTGCGGCAGCAGCGCATGCTGCAGGACGGTCGTTTCTTCCAACTCTTGCGACATCTGATGATAGACGCGATCGATTTCGGCGATCTCGTCGTCGCCTTCGATCGGGAGTGTCGGCTTGCGCCGCGCGAGCAGCATCGCGTTCGAGACTAGCCGCCGCAGCCGGCGCCCCGTCCGCAGACCGAAGCCGATCGCGAGCGCGAGGGTCACGCCGATGCCGAACACCGTCAGCAGCACCAAGGCCGTGCTCAGCACCTGCAGCTTCGTCCGCGTCGCGGTGTTTCGCGCCAGCGAATCGCTGCGCTCGCCGCTGTCGAACGCGGCCTTCGCCGCCAAGTATTCCGGGCCCAGCTTTTGCACGGCGGGGCGGCTCGACAGCGCGGCGACCCCGGCCGTGTTGTTCGCGCGCATCAACGTGAAAATACGATCCAACAGCACGACGACTTGCGCAGCATCGCCGGTGTAGCGAGCGGCGCGCGCTTGAGCGAATTGGTCCGGTGCCACCGCCAGCCGCACGCCGGCGAGCTCGGCCGGGATCTCGGCTTTTGACGCCTCGAAGCGCCGCAGCGCTCCCACGTGGTCTTTGCGGTAGTCCTTGATCTCGCTGAACAGATCGTTGATCGTCGCGTAGAGGCGATCGGCTCTCGAAAGCGTGTCGGTGACGTGCCGTGAGAGTTCCGCGGATTGGATCGATAGGGTGCGCAGTTGTAAGCCGATGGCCAACAAGGCAATGAGAAATACCAGCGGCACGCATGAAATCAAAACGATCTGTTCGCGGACACCGATTTTCACAGGAAGGTAAGGTACTCGCCGCCTATCTGCTTCCCTTGAACGCAGCGACCGCGAGCGCAAGATTGCGATACGTACGGTGACGTACGGATTTGTTCTCACTGGGGGAGGCGTGGAGTCAACTTGAGGAAGCGACATCGGCTGCACTCCGTGCTGGCCGCTCTAGCCGCCGCTGTTTGCATCCTGCTCGATCCACGGGTCGGGCCGTGGGCCGCGCCGGCGGAACTGCAAGGCTCGCTGAACGGCCGCGTTCAGACACAAGATGGTCAGGCAGTCCGCGGCGCAACGGTGACGCTGGAAGGGTCGACGCGCTCCGACGCCGTCAGCGACGGGCAAGGCCGCTTTTCGTTCAGCCGGCTTGCGGCGGGAATCTATTCCATCAGCTTCGTCAAGGCGGGCTTCGATCGTACGCTACGTACGGATATCGTCGTCGGCGGCGGTTCGACCAGCGTTGACGCCACGCTTACGCCGGCGTCGTTCTCATCGCTTCAGGCGATCGGGCGGACCTCGTCGAGCGGGCCCGGCGTCATCCAGATCAACACGACGAGCGCCGCCCTTGCGATGCTGCCGGCGCAAGACTTCGTCGACCAGGGCAGCACGCAGGTGACCAAATTACTCGAAGAGACCCCCGGGCTGTCGCTCGCCTCGAACGCGGCCGGCGGCGGCTCCAATCACGCCTCGCTGGGAGCGCCCGAGTATCCGCAACTGCGCGGCGCGCTACCGTACGAGACGGAGTCGCTCATCGACGGTCACGCGACCTCGGTCGGTGCGATCGGCACGTTCTCGCCGCTGCTGGTGTTCCCATCACTCCTCCAGAGCGTCGAAGTCGCCAAAGGCCCGGGTTCGATGCCGGACGAGATCAACTACGCGATCGGGGGCACCGTCAACTACCGCACCCTCGAGCCGACCCGCCAACGCGAGATCTCGGTGGACATCGGAGCCGATCGCTACGGTGGTGTGAACACCACGTTGAAAGCCACCGGCTCGACCGCGAACAACTTCGTCGACTACGCGTTCGCGTTCGCTACGCTCGGCACGCCGGGTCCGCTGCAAAACTATCCGGCCGCGAGCTCGCAGGTGTTCCTAGCCTTCGGAAGCGCGCCCTGGACGATCAACGGACAACAGCTTCCCGGATCGCCGGCCTTCGAAGTGCCCGCGCCGACGGTCCAATACGCCGGGGGCGCCGCCATCCGCTTTGCCGAGCCGCTCTATCTGTGCTGCGCTCCGGTGAACACGGGCTTCAACTCACGCGCCGAGCTCGGCAAGTTGCGGTTCAACTTCTCCGAACAAACGGCGCTCACGATCAGCTATCTCGGCGGCCAGTCGGCCGACAACTTTACCGGCTCGATTCTCGGTTCGGGCACGCCGCTGCTCAACTATTCGTACTTCGCGCCGCCGGCCGGCTACAGCGGCTCGGTCGCGCCCGGAACACCGATTCCGTTCGACACGCAAGCCAACACGGCGTACTCGGAATTTCTGCAGCAGAACCTCTTTCAAGCCGAGCTGCGTTCGGCCGTCGGGTCCACGACGCTGCTCGCGCGCGCTTATTCCGGCTTCGATAGTACGTTGGCCGCGGAGTACACGCCGGGGCAAACGCTGAGCGTTACCGAGAACGCGTGGGGCGGGATCGCGCTCTGCCCCGCCGGCGACGCGGCGAAGGGTGCGGCGTGCCTCACCCCCGGCGGTGCGACGGTCGCACCGGTGACGTCGTTCTTCAACGGGCAGCCGATCACGTTGACGACATTTTCGCCGGCAACCTACACCTTGCTCCAAGACGAGGTGTACGGCTACTCATTCGAGGCCGATCGGCCGGTCGGGAACGCCGTTCTCACCCTCGCACTCGACCGGTCGAACCATCAATCCGATGAATCGACCTTGACGGCCGGCCAGCGGGCCACCCAAGTCGTTTTGCCGCCCGGTTCGGGTCAACAATTCACCACCGCGCTGGCGCGCGTGCAGGCCGCGCTCACGCGGCGGCTTTCGGCCACGCTGGCAGCATATTCCACCTGGTATGCAAGCCACTACACCGGCAACGGCGGGATCACGTGGAGCGATGCGACGCACGCCGAGTTGCTGCCGCGGCTGGGCCTTTCATGGCGTCCCGACTCGGACGTCGCCTGGCGACTGGCGCTCGGCGGCTCGATCGCGCCGCCCTACATCGCGCTGTTGTCTTCACCCGGCACGACGCCGGTACACAATCCGGCCGGGCAAGCCCAAGGCTATTTCATCAACGCGAACAACGGGCAAATCGCACCCGAAAAGGCCTTCGGCTACGACCTCGGGATGGATTGGCGCGTACGGCCCACGCTGCGTTTCTCATCCGACATCTATCTGACGCACTTGCGCGATATGTTCTTGACCGAGACCTCGCAGCAGGGCACGTATGCGGCCACCAGCGGCGCGTCGGCCGGAATTCCCGAACCGCTCTACGTCACCCAAACCGCGAACCTCGGCAACGCGCGCTTCGAGGGGATCGAGACCGAACTCGACGACGCTCCGCTGCGCGGCTTCGGCTTCAAACTCCAAGGCTCGCTACAGCGCGCGTATGCGTACGACATCGCACCGTCGTTTTACAGCACCGCCGCCGGACCGAACACCACTAATTTGGGCGTCATCCCGAACATCAATTTTCAAGCCAGCGGGAGTGGCTTCAACGCCATCTCGCCCGGACGGATTCCGTATAGCCAAGGCTACGGCGAGATCAACTTCCGCACGAATAGGTCGGGACTGGTGCTGCTCGGTTACACGTACTACGGTCCGAACAACGCCTTCAACCAGCCCGCGTTCGGAGTCTTTTCCGCTTCCGTTCGCGTTCCGTTATCGCAGGCAAGCTGGCTGCAGCTCTCCGGCGATAATCTCACCAACGTGTACGGTGACCCCTATAGTGCGCTCGTCGGCGGCCTGCCCGTTCCGTTGATCAACGGCAAGCTCGGCGTTATCGCCGGCTCGAACTACGGACCGGCGACACTGCAGCTGCTGTTCCACCAAACGCTGCGATGATTCGCGGCCCAATCCGGGTAGAAATGGCGCATGGCAGTTTCCGAGGTCACCGCAGCGCCGGTTGCACCGATCGCCGACCCGCGCGAGCTATATCCGAAGCCTCCGTTTGAAACACAATCGCAACCCTGGCCGGGTTTAGCCGGCAAGATGAATCCTCGTCCGGATCACGGCGAGACGACTTATCGCGGCAGCGGGCAGCTCGTGGGCCGCAAAGCGCTGATTACCGGCGGCGACTCCGGTATCGGACGCGCGGCCGCGATTGCGTTCGCTCGGGAAGGCGCCGACGTCGCGATCAGCTATCTCTCGGCCGAAGAGCCGGACGCGCAAGAAGTCGTCGGCTTGATTCGTGAGGCCGGCCGTAAGGCGGTGGCGCTGCCGGGCGATATTCGCGAGGAACGGTTCTGCGCGCAGCTGGTCGACGACGCCGTCAAGGGTCTCGGCGGGCTCGACATCCTGGTCAACAATGCGGCCCGTCAACATAGCTTTGACTCGATACTCGACATCAGCAACGAAGACTTCGACTGGACGTTGAAGACGAACGTGTACGCGATGTTCTGGATCACCAAAGCCGCGGTTCCTCACATGCCGCCCGGATCGGCCATCGTGAACACGACGTCGGTAAACGCCTACGATCCCTCACCAAACTTGCTTGACTACTCGACGACCAAGGGCGCGATCATGATCTTCAGCAAGGCGTTGGCCAAGCAATTGGCCGAGCGCGGCATTCGCGTCAACGCCGTCGCGCCCGGACCGTTCTGGACCCCCTTGCAAGTCAGCGGCGGCCAAACCCAAGACAACCTGAAAACGTTCGGCGATGAAACACCGCTCAAGCGACCGGGTCAGCCGGCGGAGCTGGCCGGTATCTACGTCGAGCTGGCGTCGGCGAAGTCGAGCTACGTCACCGGCCAAGTCTTCGGCGCAACCGGCGGCAAGGGCGGGCCGTAGGAACGTCGATGCCGGTAAAAGCAAAATCGCCGAAGGCGAAAAAGTGGTCGCAGCACGTGACCGAGACCAGCGACGCCATGGATATCGAGTCGGGCACGTTCGCCTCGGACGATCCAAAAAAGATCGCCCGTACCGTCGAGAAGGATGCCGAGGCATCCAACCGCCGCAAGTCGTCCCCGTACCGCGCAGCGATGTCGATGCTGACGTTCTATATCAACCGTGCGGGGAAGAACCTCACGCCCAAACACCGCAAAGTGCTCGAGGAAGCCAAGGACGTGCTGCGCGAGCAGTTCGGGCCGAAGGCGCCGGCGGCGAAGCGCAAAAAAGCGTCGCCGGCTAAGAAAGCGTCGGCAAAAAAGTCTGCCGCACGGCGCACCAAGGCATGAACTATCGCCTGCTGGCTGACGCCGGCAACGGAAAAACCTACGCGTTGATTTTCGATTCGGGCGACGAAGCGGCCGCGGAGCTGGCGCGCTTCGCTCGGGAAACGGGCGTGAACGGCGCCTCGTTCACGGGGGTAGGCGCGGCATCTTCGGCCGTGCTCGGCTGGTTCGACTTCGGCGCTAAAGCGTACGAACCGAATTATTTCAACGAGCAAGTCGAGGTCGTTTCGATCGCGGGTGACATCGCGACGACCGAAGACGGCAAGCCGCAGGTTCACGCTCACGTGGCGATCGCCAAGCGCGGCGGAAGCGCCTACGGCGGTCACCTGATGGAGTTGTACGTGAAGCCGACCCTCGAGATCGTACTGAGCGAGACGCCCGCGCATCTGCGCAAACGCTCCTTGCCGGATTTACCGGTCGCGACGATCCGGCTCGACGAGACCAGCGCAGAAGCTTGAGGGCAGGCGCCGTCCTGATCGCAGCGCTCTGCGCCGTATTGCCCGCCGTGAGCGGAGCGGGGCCGCGCATCCCCAAAGCGTTCGCGCATGCGGTCCCGGCCTTGCGGATCGTGACGTTCCCGGTCTTACTGCCGACCACGTTTGACGGCATCGACCTCGACCGCGACCGCGTGTTCGCGGCGGTCGACGCGAGCGCGCACCATTACGCCGTCCAAGTGAACCTTGCGCCCGATTGCAACGGCGCAAACGTCTGCTCGGCCGGGTCGATCGAAGGGTACGACGCGGTCTACCGGCGCGCGCACCCGGACCTCGTCGACCCCGTCACCCCGCGAACGCCCGATGCCGATGACCGCGTGACGATCCGCCGGCACCGGATGATTCTCGATATGCGCGTGCCGCTCGCTCGCGGGCTGACCGGGTTGTATTCCGAGGCCGTCTCGGGAGCCGACGACGGCGGCAACAGCACGCTGCGCTGGAACGATCGCGGCATCGAATACGCGCTCGTCACACGCATCTCGGACCGTGCGCAGCTCATTCGCATCGCCGACTCGGCAATCCGAAACGGCCCGCTGTAGCTATTTCGTAACGAGCCAGGCGCGGCTCCACATGCGATAGACACCGTGGTATGCGTTCTCGACCATGAATCCGAAACACAGCGATTCCTTCGCCCAGTCGCCGTCGCCGCCGAACGAGCCGCGCAGCGCCGGGCTCATGCCGGTGCCCCAACGCGCGCGCTCGGCAGCGACGAACGTTGCGAACGCGGCACCGATCGCCAGTTGTTGCGTAACGAGTTCGGGCGCGAACGCTGCGTCGAAGAGCGTGCCCAGCGCCGCTGGGACGACGAGCCGAATCTGCGTGAGAAACCGCTCTTGGCGAGGCTCTTTCGCGTCGACCCGAAACGCGGCAAATGCCGCCTGATCGATCTGCACGCCCATGACGCGCAGCAGCGTGGAAAGATCCCCGTCGGCGATGTCGTCATCGAAATAGACCGTTCCGCCGGCGGCATCGGTCTGGGGCGCATCGCGCAGCGGATCCGGCCCGTGTTGCTGCAGGCCGTAGTAATTAGCCGCATCGAGCGCTCGCTCGAGCGTATCCCAGGGGCGCACGACGACCGGCGCGCCGCCCAGATTCATCCCCATCGGAACGATGTGGCTCAGATCGCCCGGCTCGAGCTTCGCGCCGCCGGGCCACGGCGAGGGCGCGAAGTGAATCTGCTCCATCGTCACGTCGATGCTTCACGTTCCCCGCCGCGATGCATTTGCCCCAAAACCTACCCTTACATTGGGAGTACGAACGTCAATCGTACGGCCCGGCCCTGGGCTGGGTGGAGGGTATAATCTTGGACGCCGCTGCCCCCTACGAGCGGGTTGATGGCCGGGTTGTTGGCGTAGGCCGGGTTCTTCGCGTCTTGCGGCACCCACGAACCGTAGTAATATTCGACGTCGTCGGACTGCGCGTTCAGCAGGTTGAGCACATCGAGGTTTAGCCGTTGCCCGCGCGCGCGTTTGAACGAAATCTGCGCGTTGACAATTCCCGTCGGCGAGGAGATGGCCGTCCCGGATTGGTTCAGCGTCCGCGGACCGAAGTACTCATAGCGCAGCGTATAGGCAGATGCCGTCCGGTCCCATGTCGCGCCGGCTGCGGTGACGACGTTGAGGGATTCAGGCACGTAGGTCCCGAGGTTGCCGGGGTTCGTGAGAAAACGGGCGGTTGAGGTCGCGACGTCGGCGTCGAGCGTGAGTCCGGCAACCGGCCGGTAGTAGTTCGTCAGTTCAATCCCCTTCCGCACGGTCGGCCCGCTCGGTTGCGTGACGCCGTTATCGCCGTCGAATACCAGCTCCGAGGCGATGTTGAGTTTCCAGAACGAAACGGTGGTTGTCAGCTTGGGAACCGTGAGGCGATAACCTACTTCTTCTCCCCATGCGCGAACCAAGGGCGAGTACGCAACGACCGGGTTTCCGGACGGATCGACGCTCGCATGGGTTTGGGGATCGAGCGTCTGCGTTGTTCCACGCGCGTCGTTACTGTGAAAGCTATCGCCGGAGTCGAGATAGATTTCTTGATTGGGTGAAAACGCGTAAGCAGCGCTGAATTTCGGATTGACCATGGCATCGGTACGGATGCCGGCGTTCGCCGGCTGAAAATCGTCGACGTTCATGAAGTACGCATCTTCCCGCAAGCCGCCGGTGAGGCGCAGCTTTTGGCCGATGCGGTACTCCGAGCTGACGTAGGAGAAAAAATCACGTTCGACGACTTGGTCGTTGCTCAACGTGCCGCCCGGATATCGGTTCTGCGAATTCGTCAAGTACAATCCGAGAACGTAGATGTTGTCGTTGCGCATCCCGGCGCCGAATGTCGTGTCGGCCTTGCGCCCAATCCAACTTCGAGTGAGCTTGAATCCTGAAACGAAACGTTTGTCCTCCTGTTCGCGTTGGCCGCTGCAGGCATACGTATAAGTTGCCGGCGTGACGGAGCCCGCAACGCTAGCCGTGCCGGCCGGCGTGACGTTTGCGGGGCAATACGGCGTATACGTGGTGAGGTGCTGTGGGCCGGGTGCGCACGTGGTATAGAGCACGTTGCAGGTGACTGGGTTGGCCGTTTCGTTGTAGTAATCGGTGGTACCGTCGAGCTGATAGGTGAAATCCGAAAACAGATCGAGGCCGTAGGACTCGCCATACGCGGAAACGCGCGTCACGCCGTGCGGATCGTCGTGTTCCCAGCTGGTCGAGAGCGTGTAGCGGTAGGTACGACCGCCGTCGGTGGGGTCATAATACCCATCGAACGGGATCACTCCGGTGGTGACCAGCCGCTGCGGAATTTGGTCGGTGGAATCAAAACCGCCGCGATATGCTTGCGCCGTTACGGTAAACGCCGAATTTCCAGTCGTATGGCTCCAACGCAGGAGGGCGTTGCTCTTCGAATACTCATCGGGGCGCAGCAACGTTCCGTTATCATGATAGAGCTCTAAGGCATAGAGCAGATTCCCGGCGCCGAGCTTCGGTGAGTTCGCGAGGAATATGCGATCGTAACCGTAATCGCCGATGCCGAGTGAAAGTGTCGGCGCGATCGTGTTGCGGTAATACAGATCGTAGGAGCCGGCGGTGGAAAAGTCCCCCTCGTCCGCGTAATACGGCCCTTTTTTATAGGTCACGTCGCTCACGAGCTCGGGCATCAGCCAGTTGATGTCGGAGTAGCCTTGCCCATGCGCGTGCGAGGGCATATTCACCGGAATGTCGTCGATGGTGCCGGACAGGTCCGTTCCGTGATCGAGTTGGAAACCACGCAGGTAGTACTGGTTGGCTTTACCCTCGCCGCTGTGCTGGCTGATGATGAGGCCGGGAATGTCTTCGAGAATCTCACCCGGCCGTAACATCGGCTGGTTAGCGATCTCGGTCTGGTTGATCGTTCCTTGCGATGCCGCCGTTGCCGTCCCGACAAGATTCGACTCGCGCCCCGTGCCCGCGACACGCCCAATCTCCGCGGGCGCGGCGCTGGGACAGGGGCCGGCCGCAGGGCTAGCGTTACGTACCGCAGCGTTCGGCGTGCTGGATGGACACGGTGCCGGCGAAGCTTGGGGCGTCGCCGCAGCCAACACCACGGCGGCAAAAAACGATAGCAAGGCAGCTCCATCTGGGGCACGCGATGTTTGCCTTGCGGTGATACGACGGGCAGCGCTTGACGGATTGTTTACACCGTAATACTTATTCCGATGAGTCGGACTCAGCTGCCTCGGGCGCGGTGATCCACTCGCCGACGAGCGCCTCGAGCTCGAAGTTCATCGATCGCACGTCGGGCGCGAAGCGGCCGGTATCGGTGAGGTCCTCGAGGGCTCGTTCCTCGCCCGTGGCATCCGGCGGCGTGTCGAGTTTGGGATTGGTGAGGGTGCCGCGCATGCCGATGCCTTGCAGCACTTGCTTGAGTTGATCCGAACCCTTTCCGCCGCCGTGCGTTCCGTACGTGACGATCGACGCGGCCTTGCCGTGCCATTCGGCGTAGAGAACGTCGAGCGCGTTTTTCACCACCGCGGTGTAACCCCAGTTGTATTGCGGCATCACGAACACGAACCCGTCGTAGGACTGCACGAGCCGGCAGGCCGGTCGACATTCCGATCTTGCAGCCGATGCTCGAGCGCGAGATCGTCTGGCGGCTGCTCTGCGGCGAACAAGGTGCCTTGGTGCGCCGGATCGGCCTCGCCGACAGCCGTCTATCGAAGATCAGCCACGCGACGCGTTGGATCCGCGAACACTATGCGGAGACGGTCCGGATCGAGGAACTCGCCGAGCGGGTGGCCATGAGCCCGACGTCGTTCCACCGCCACTTCCGCGCGGCCACGACCATGAGCCCGCTGCAGTACCAGAAGCAGATCCGGCTGCAAGAAGCGCGCTCGCGCCTGATGGCGATGCCCGGCGATGTGGCCGGCATCGGCTTCAGCGTGGGCTACGACAGCCCGTCCCAATTCAGCCGCGAATACGCCCGTTTGTTCGGCCCGCCGCCGAGTCGCGACGCGGCGCTTTCGCGTTAACCGATCTCGGCGGCGCGCCGGACGCTTGCGATCATCGACGAATTCACCAGAAACTCGCGCGAGAGCTCGCTGCTCGCGGCCACGCGTTGCAAGTGTTCGAAGTTGCGGCGGCGCACGTCGGGATCTTTCTCTTCGAGCTGACGTTTGTTGCGAATCGAATTCGCCTGCACGTGTTCGGTGGCGATCGTCCGGCGGCGGAGGCCGTAGCGGTCGAGCGCCTCGACGCCGCTGCGGCCGTGCCATACCGCGTCCAGTTCCTCGATTAGGTCGACGGCATCGTGGATGCCGCTGTTGAGCCCGAACGCGCCGACCGGGTTGTTCAGGTGCGCGGCGTCGCCGGCCAACAGGATGCGGCCCCGGCGGAAATCGGTCGCGACGCGTTGATGCAGACGGTAGACGTTGCGGTGTTCCACCGCGTACGGCTCATCGCGCCCGACGAATCCTTGCAAGAGCGCCTCGGCCGTCTCGGGCGCGAGCGCGACGTCTTCGGGAATCGCCGCATCCATGGGAAACGAGAGGCGCCAGATGCCGGGCGGGCCGTTGCCGGGCATCTTGAAGATCGCGATCCACTGTTCGGGATCGGCAAGATAGGAATTCAGCGCGAAGCCGTGGGCCGAGAAATCGTAGGCGGTGCTGACGACCGTGAACTGCTCGGGCCACGTGAAACCTTCGAAGGCGAAGTCGGCGGCACGGCGTACCGCGCTGCGCCCGCCGTCGGCGCCGATCAGCCAACGGCAGCTGAGCATTTCCTCTGAGCCGTCGTTCTCCACCCGGGCGACCACGCCGTCCGAATCTTGTTCGGCGCCTGCGAAGCGGGCTGAGAACCGGACCTCCGCCAACGGCTCGCGTGCGAGGAATGCGAGCAAGATCGGCGTGAGTTTGAACTGCTCGAAGTGCAGCCGGTACGGATAGGGCGTGAGGTCTCTCAGCACGCCCAGATCGAATTCGGCGACGGCGCCGCTGCGGCGATCGCGGATTTGCCATGTGCGCACCGGGATCCCGGCCGCGACCATTTGGCCGGTGATACCGAAAGGTGCGAGCATTTCGAGTGTCGGCGGATGGAACGTCCCGGCGCGCGGATCGATCGTCAGCGCCGGTTCTTGCTCCACGACGAGCACGGGGATGCCGCGCCGTACGAGACCGAGAGCGATCGTCAATCCGACCGGACCGGCTCCCACGACGATCGCGCGATCGGCGTGCGGGGTCATCGCGCGTAGGAGCTAATCAACTCGCTCGCGGGAAAGGGCGCCGGAATCACGCCGTAGCGGGCGGCTTGATCGATTGCCGGCTGGAGCAGCGGCGGCGTCAGTGCGGTCTCGAAGTGCGGGCGCGGGAGCGCATCGATGGAGGCGACCGAGCGGTTCAAGTATTTCGCCAGGATCGCCGAGGCCTCGCTGCGATGCGCGTTTCCCCAGGCGGTCGCTTGGCGGATGGCCGACGTGAAGCGTGCCGCCTCATTGGCGTGGGCCGCCAGCCAAGCCGGTGTAGCGCACCAGGCGGATACCGCCCAGCGCGGCGCGATCGCGTCGTAGCTGTAGGCCAAGATGCGCAGCGGATCGCCGGGCGTTCCGGTGGCCGGCGCGAGGGCGAGGTTCATCGATGCCGCATCGACGCGGCCGCTCGCCACAGCCCCGGCCATGGCCGGAAACGGCAGTTCGACGAAGTGGGCTTTACTCGAATCGGCGCCGTTCGCGTCCATCCAGCACCGTGCGGCGAGCCACGGAATTTCGTTGATCCCGCTAACGGCGATCGTTTTGCCTTCGAGATCTTTCGCGCCTTGGATCGGGCCGTTCCGCGCGACGGCGATGACGCCGACGGCCGACTCTTCGTGCCGGTAGTAGTTCGATCCGATGACGAACTGAAACGGGATGCCGCGCGCGTGAGCGGTCGCCATCGCCAACACGTTCGAGTATCCGATGTCGAGCGCACCGGAGACGACGGCCGCCTGAATCGCCGCGCCGTTGCTGATCGGATTGAGTTCCACCTCGAGTCCGGCGCGCTCGAAGAACCCGAGATCCTTCGCGAAATACGCCTGGCCGGAAAAGTCGCTGGGGATCAAGCCGAGGCGGAAGGGGATGCTCGCCGTTTGCGCCGCGGCGGGAGCGGCGACCGCTGCCGCCGCAAGTGTGGCGAGAAACGTCGCGCGCTGCATCGACGTTGGTTATCGCAGAAAAAGAGAGATGTCCTCCGATAGCGTGCTATTTGTCCCAATGAAACACGGGTCGCTCCACATATGTCCCAATCACGTTCCCGCGCTACTGCCGAAGGGACAAGAGACATGACGCAGACGCTGACGCCGCAAACGGACCGAGTCCTCGTGAGCCGCTCGGACGTCGAGAATTTGATCTACTTGGAAGCCGAGTTGCTCGATGCTTGGCGCCTGGACGAATGGCTCGACCTCTACACGGATGACGCGCGCTACCTCGTGCCTTCTCCAGGCCTCCCGTCGGGCGCGTCACCGGATGAAAACCTGTTTCTCATCAACGACGACCGGCTGCGTATGCGCGGTCGCGTCAACCGGTTGGGAAAGCGGACCGCCCATCCCGAGTTTCCGCACTCCGTCACGATGCACTCGGTGAGCAACCTGCGGATCGCCGAGCAGTCGGCGGAGCAGATCAGCGTGCACGGCACGTTCTACACGACCCGCGCGAAGGAAGGCGTTGTCGACGTCTTCTTCGGGCGCTTGTTCTACCTGCTGGTCAAAACTGAGAGCGGGCTGCGCATCCGCGAGAAGCGCTGCGAACTCGCGATGGAAGCACTGATCCCGCAAGGGCGCATCACGATCATTCTCTAGGCCCTGCCCGTTCCAGTTGAAGGATCCGCCATGCTCATCGAGCGCACCCAGAACGACTTCATCACGCGTGACGACAACAGTGTATTCCAAGTTCGTCAGCAAGCCTTTCTCGATCAGGAGATTCTGGCGGCCGAACGCGAGCGCATTTTCGATAAGTGCTGGCTTTATGTGGGGCACGCCTCGGAGATTCCCGAGCCGGGTTCGTTCCTCACGCGCAAAGTCGGCGGCCGCGAGTTGATCTTCAATCGCGACGCCACGGGAACCATCAACGCGTTTCTCAACACGTGCCCGCACCGGGGCGGCCGCGTGTGCCGCGAGAAAGCGGGCAGCGCCAAGTCGTTCCAGTGCTTCTACCACGGCTGGGTGTTCGGCGCCGACGGCAGCTTGCGCCATCACCCGCAGGCCGATCTCTATCCGGAAGATTTCAACGAGCGCCAGGAAACGGGCCTCACGCCGGTGGCGCAAGCGGCCGGGTACCGCGACTTTTGGTTCGTTTGCTTCGACCCCTCGGCGATGTCGTTGCCGGAGTACCTGGCAGGCGCGAAGCCGTATCTGGACCGCCTGGCCGATCAATCGGCGATCGGCATGAAGATCGTCCCCGGCGCCCAGCAATTCTCGGTGCGGGCGAACTGGAAGCTGTGGCATGAAAACGGCATGGACCCCTTTCACGTCCCGAGCGTTCACGCGAGCTTCTTCGACTACACCGGCGAGCGCAGCGCCGCAGTGAAAGGCAAGTCCGACGGCGAGGCGTTCGACGGGCAAGTACCGGAGCGCTGGAACGTCAACGTGGAAATGGAGTCGCGTTACCAGCAGCTCTTGAAATCGGGCCAACTCAAGAACATCAATCTCGGCAACGGTCACGTCGCCTATTCATCCGATTCGCAGCACGGGCGGCCGTTCGCGGTGTGGGATCCGAGCTGGGGCCCGGAAATCAAGGAAGACATCGACGCCGCCTACGCCGCGACGGTCGCACGCGTGGGCGAAGAACGGGCGCACTTCCTGGCGCACCAGAACGCGCATCTGCTGATCTTTCCGAATCTGGCGATCGTCGATAATTTCGGCATCATGATACGTACGTATTATTCCGACGAGCCCGAATCGATGATCGTGAACAGCTGGACGATGGCGCCGCAAGAAGAGCCGCTCTCTCTGCGCCGCATCCGGCTCTACAACTACATGGAGTTTCTCGGACCCGCCGGCTTCGGCACGCCCGACGATATCGAGGCGATCGAGCAAGCGCAACGGGGTTACCACTCCGTCGGAGGTCACACCGACCGGCGCAACGACCTCTCCGGCGGGATGGCGCCCAAGAACGAAGCCGCACGCGCGTCGAAAGGCGACGAGGCCAAGTTACGCGTGTTCTGGTCGACCTGGAACACCATGATGGGCTTCGACGAAGACTAGCGACGCCGGCCGCGGCCGATCAGCTGATGAACAGGTCGGCGGCGTTGAGTGCTTTCGGGACGATTCCGAACTTGACCGCAACGTCGAGCTCCGGCTGAAAATCGGTCGCGCGCAGCTCTTCGGCGTAGGCGCAGCGCGTCATGTTATGAAGCAGGTCGATATCGATCTTCGAATATTTCGCGAGGATCGCCGCCGATTCGGCGTGATGCGTGTTGGCCCACCGGCTCACCTCGTGGAGAGCGGATTGAAAGCGGTGAATCACGTCGGGGTTCTTCTCTGCGAAGGCCGTCGTCGTGTACCAGCACGACATGAGGATCCGCGGCGCGATCGCCAAGAACGGATCGCCCAAATACTGCAGCCCGATGGATTTATGGGCCTCCGACAACTGTGGCTCGCCGAGCAGCGCGCCGGCGATCGCACCACGATCGACCGCCGCGACCATCGCCGGCTGATTGAACTCGATCCGCCCAACCTTCGCCGGATCGGCGCCGTGTTGCGTGAGCCAAACGTCGGTGGCGAGCTCCGAGAGCGACTTGATGCCGGAGACCGCGATGCTCTGGCCCTCGAAGTCCTTCGCCGTACGGATCGAGCTCGTCTTGGCGACGCATACCTGCGAGGTTTGCGCCGCCATTGTATCGAGGGCGCCGGATGCGATGATGACCAGCGGAACGCCCCGAATGATCGCGTTCGCCACCGATGTCGGCACGGCGCCGCCGATATCGAGATCACCCGAGGCCACGGCGGCTACGATCGGCGGCGTGGTGCCGAAGACGTGGATGTCGGCATTGAGGCCGGCCTTCTGGAAAATGCCCGTCTCGTGCGCATAAAACGGTTGCGCGAAGAAATCGACCGCCGATACGCCGACGCGAACGCTTGTGGCCGCTGGTTGCGCTGCGGCGCGCCGTGCAAGCGACGGCGCGAGAGCTAGTCCGAACGAGCCTGCGAGTAACCTTGAGCGTTTCACACCGTTCGTGTTCGCCGCCGCGTCACGGACTCCGGCGTGCATACAACCATACACGCACGCCCCGCGTTGTGCGTTTAGCCAGAACGGATGGAGAAACAAAGTTGCCCCGTCACGCCGCGCGAAGCCATTTTGATTGTTTTACGGGACGAGTACGGTTGAGCCGACGGTTTGGCGCGCTTCGAGGTCGCGGTGGGCTTGGGCGGCGTCGCGCAAGGCGTAGCTATGGCCCGTTTCTACGCGCAGTATGCCGCGCTTCACCAGATCGAAGAGTTCGTCGCATGCGGTTCGATAGTCGTTCGGATCGGCAACGTGCGAACTGTACGCCGGCCGGCACACCGAGAGCGATCCTTTCTTGGCCAGCAGCAGCAGGTCGAGCGGCGGCACGTGGCCGGAAGCATTGCCGTAGTTGACCAATATGCCGAAGGGTTGCGTGCAGTCAAAGGACGGGATGAACGTATCCTTGCCCACGCCGTCGTAGACGGCGCGCACGCCCTGGGGAACGATCTTTTTCACCTCCGCCACGAAGTCGACGTCGCGATACAGTATCGCATGGTCGCAACCGTTGTCGAGCGCGACCTTCGCCTTCTCGGCGGTGCCGACGGTGCCGAGCACCGTCGCGCCGAGGTGCTTTGCCCACTGGCAGAGCAAGAGGCCGACGCCGCTGACCGCAGCATGAACGAGAATCGCGTCGCCCGGCTTCGGTTTGTAGATGCGGTTGATCACCAGCGACGCCGTGAGGCCCTTCAACAGCAGCGCCGCCGCCTGACGCTCGCTGATACCCGCGGGCAATGTGATGAGGCACGACGCCGGCACGTTGCGTTCTTCCGCATACGAGCCGGTGTTCTCATAGAACGGTCCACCGACGCCGACATAGGCAACGCGATCGCCGGGCTGCAGGTCGCCGGCGCCGGCCCCCACCGCCGCCACCACGCCGGCGGCCTCATTGCCCAAGATCAACGGAAACGCCGACGGCGGAGTGATGTAGAATCCGCCGCGCCGCACGTTGACGTCGGAGAAGTTCAGCGCAATCGCGGTGTGACGCACGCGCACCTCACCGCGACCGGGCGCGGGAAGCTCGATATCTTCCCACTGCATTTCGTCCGGCTCGCCGTTGCGGTGAATGCGGATAGCTTTGATCATGCCTGTGCTCGGCTGCGCTGCATCTCACCGGAATCCTGGGACGCCGACCGGACTCCCGCCGGCCGAAGCCGAAGCGTCGCTCCGTGAACGGCGGCGGTTTGCACTGGAGCGTCATCGCTGAGACGGCTCGGCCCGAGCTCGCGCAGTTGCGCTTCGGTTCGCGCGAACTCGGACTCAAACGGGTGGCGGCGAAATTCGGGATCAGCCCGCAGACCTTGCGGCGTTCGCTCTCAGCGCTCAAGTTTATCGAGGAAGTCGAGGGTCGCCGCCCGGGCGCCAAGGCCTCACTGCGCTCGGCGCCCGTGGCGGCGGTCGAGCACCTCTCGCGCTGGTATGCCTACGATCCGGATGCAGCTAAGGAAGCCGCCCGGCGCCTGCGGCGCGGTCAGTACACCGTGGCGGCATTGGAAGCGGCCGAGCGTGCGGCCCGCGCGGTCAGCAAACCCGAGCGCGTTGGGCAGTCGCTCGTCTCCGCCTGCCGGCAACGGGTCGGGCCGGTGCTGCGCGACCGCTTTCCCGGCATGGAATGCGACGAGCGCGGGGCGCGCGGCAAATACGATCCGGCGGTCGACTTTCGCTTTCGCCCGCCCGGCTCGGCGGCGTGGACCGTCGCGGCACTGATCATGGGACCATATCGCGACCAGAGCTTGTACAATCTCCGCCTCGACGACTGGGTGGTCAAGGCGCTGGGATTATCGCTGCTCTACGAACGCGTTATCTTGGTACTACCGGCCACGGCGCTGAAACGCCAATGCGCGGCTTGGCTGCGCGCCCACCGGCTCACGCCGGCGAACCTCGAGTTGCTGGTGATCACCCCCGAAATCTGAGCGGCCGCGAGGCCTTGTCAGCCGCCCATGCTTGAGGTATGATTCACCCGCCGACGGGCTCGAAGCATCGAGGGGGCTTTGTCCTTTGGAACTTTTAACAGCGACCGAGTTCGAAAAGCAGTATATCCCCCGCGAGCGGCGCTTCAGCCCCGCTCTCGGACCGCTGGCCGTTCCGGCGGCGGGGTTCATGCGAAACTTCATCGCGTCGGCCATCGAGTCGCGTGCGCGGCCGTTTACCGGCATTCGCCGGGCCGCCGATCCGAACCCGGCCCGGCATGCGCCCCTGCGGTCGACCGGGGTCTCCACGGCGGCGATGGTCGAGGCGGCCCAGGGCTTCTTGGAGTCAATCTCGCTCGAGCAGCAAATCGACTGCGTCTTCGGCATCGAGAGCGATGTGTACCGTTCATGGTGCAACTTTCACTCGTTCCTCTTCCGCCGCGGCGCGTGTCTCTATCACTTGAACGACGAGCAGCGCGATCGAGCGCTCACCCTGCTCGAGCAGAGCTTGGGCGCGGCCGGTTTCGAAACCGCGCGCAACATCATGCGGCTCAACGAACACCTCGGCGCCGTTACGGCGCGGCCGGAAGAATTCGGCCAGTGGTATTATTGGCTGAGCATCATGGGCGTGCCGTCGGCGACGGAGCCCTGGGGCTTTCAACTCGACGGGCACCACCTCAACATCAACTGCTTCGTGCTCGGCGACCAAGTCGTCCTCACACCGACGTTCATGGGGTCCGAACCGGTCTCCGCGGAAAGCGGACCCTACGCGGGAACGCGCGTGTTCGCCGAAGAGGAACAGCGCGCGCTGCGGTTGATCGAGTCGCTCGACGCGGAGCAGATCGCGCAAACGGTCGTCGGAAAGAAGCTGCCCTTCGATGTGTTCGCGCACGCGTTCAACGATGACTTCGTTGTGCCCGATGAGGGTCTCGAAAGCGCCGCGATGAGCGCCGAACAGCGCGAACTGCTCGTCGACGTCATCCGTATCTATGTGGCGCGCGAGCGTCCGGGTCAGGCCGACCAGCGGCTGGCCGAGGTACTGGCGCACATCGACGACACGCGGTTCACGTGGATCGGCGACTGGACAGGCGAAAGCGCGTTCTACTACCGCATCGACAACCCGGCCATTCTGATCGAGTTCGTTCACCAGCCGGGCGTGATGTTCGCGAACGACTTGCCGTCGCGCCGCCACGCGCACACGCTGGTGCGCACACCCAACGGCAACGATTACGGCAAGTCGCTGCTGCGGCAATACTACGAACGCGCCCGGGCGTCGGACGCCGCGGGGCCGAGCGCCTTCGATCGGCCGGTAGACGACCCGATGGCCGACCTTCGCCGCGGCGCCTGACGGCGTGTCGACCGCCGTTCCGGCCAGCATTCCCGCGCCGGCCGAACTGATCGCCGCGGCATACGATCTCGTGCCGCTCCTGCGCTCCGGCGCGGCGCAGTGCGAGCGCGAGCGCAGCGTTCCGCAGGCGACGATCGAGGCCTTGCGGCGCGCGGGCTTGTTCGACATCGTCAAGCCGCGGCGCTACGGCGGCTACGAGATGGGCTGGGACGTGTTTTGCGAGGCGATTCTGGCGGTCGCCTCCGCGTGCGGTTCGACCGGCTGGGTGTACGCGGTCGTCGGTGGCCACGCTCCCGTCGCGGCTCGCTTCGGCACCGACTTTCTCGATGAGATGTGGAGCGAAAACCCGGACGCGCTGATGTCTTCGTGCCGCCGGGCGAGCGGCGGACTCGTGCCCATGGACGGCGGTTATCGCGCAACGGGCACCGGCGTGTACAGCAGCGGGTGTCTGAATGCGGATTGGGTGATCGTCGAAGGTATGCCGATCGCCGGCAGCCCGAACCTCGTGACGGTGGTGCTTCGCAAGCGCGACGTGACGATACTCGATACCTGGAAGGTCATCGGCTTAGCCGGCACCGGCAGCAACGACCTCACGTTCGAGGAGATCTTCATCCCCGAGCACCGCGTGTGGTTTCCCGGCAAAGCTCCGCACGGCGATGCCTTGGAAGGTCCGTTGTACCGCACGAGCTATCTCGGCGGTCCGTTCTGCTTGCCTTCCGTCTTGTTGGGTATCGCGACGGGCGGCCTCGAACAGTTCGTCGCCCTGACCGCGAACCGGCTGCGGCGCGGAGCGAAGGTGTCCGATTTGGAAAGCATGCAAATGCGCGTCGGGGAATCGGCCGTCGAGATCGATGCGGCGCGGACGCTGCTGCGCGCGAAGCTCAAGGACATGATGGCCACCTTCTCCGGCAACCCGGGTGTTGCCGACGGCGTTCTCCCGACCTGCGGCCAAAGCGCCGAGTACGACCATTTGCTCGGCACGTTCGTCGCGCAGACCGCGTATTCGGCGTTGAACCGCTTGATGGTTGCCGCCGGGGCCAATCAGATGATGCTGTCCGAATCGTTTCAGCGCTCGTTCCGCGACGTGCTCGCCGGCATTCAGCAGCCGAGCAACAATTGGGATCATGGACGCGCGGCCGGCGGCCGGGCACTCTTCGCCGCTGCATCGCCGGTTGCGCACCGTGCATAACGTCGCGATCTCAAGAGATCTTCCGGGCGCGGTTTCCACGGCTGCACCGCTGATCGAGTTTCGCAACGTCGGCCTCGTGCTCGGCGGACGCACGGTTCTGGATAACGTTTCGCTGCGCGTGCAGCGGGGCGAATTCGTGTGCGTCGTCGGCGCATCGGGGTGCGGCAAAACCACGCTGCTGCGGCTCTTAGCCGGCCTCATTCACCCCACGTCCGGTGCGGTGCTCTACGAAGGCAACCCGGTCGTACGGCCGCGCCGCGACATCGCCGTCGTCTTTCAAGACTACTCTAAGGCGCTGCTGCCCTGGCGCACCGCCTACGACAACGTGTCCCTGCCGCTCGAAGACACACCGTTGGCCAAAGCGGCGCGCCACGAGCGGATCACGCAGCTGCTCGATTGCGTTCAGCTTGGTGCGGAAGCAAAGAAATATCCCGCGCAACTTTCGGGCGGCATGCAACAGCGGTTGCAGATCGCGCGCTGCCTGGCTCAAGATCCGGTCGCGCTGCTGATGGACGAGCCCTTCGGCGCACTCGATGCCCTGACGCGCGAGTCGCTGCAAGACGAGATGCAGGACATCATGATCCGCAGCGGCGCGACGATCTTCTTCGTCACGCACGATCTCGAGGAGGCGATCTATCTCGGTGATCGCGTCATCGGCATGCGACCCGGACGCGCCGTCACCGAGTTCACGGTCGATATCCCGCGCCCGCGCAATCAGCTCGACACGCCCGAGCATCCCGAGTTTTTGCGCCTGCGGCGCTCGTTGTTCGAGTTCATCAAAGGCCGGGCATGACGCGCAGGTTCGACTGGCGCGGTGCCGTCATTCCGGCCGGCGTGCTGATCGCGGCCCAAATCGCCGTAACGACGTCCGCGGTGAAGTACGACAACATCGCCGCACCGTCCGATATCGTCGTCGCCGGCTGGCGCGCGGCGATCGACGGCACATTGTTCGGAGCAACCGTGCAAACAATCGGCGCGGCGCTTGGGGGCTTGGCGCTCGGCAGCGTGCTGGGCCTAATTTTGGGCGCGCTTTTCGGGCTCTCGGCGCCGGTCAACCGCGCGATGTTTCTGAGCGTCGAGTCCGTTCGCCCGATTCCCTCGGTCGCGCTCATTCCGATCGCGCTGCTGATCTTCGGCTTCGGCTACAACATGGAAATCGCGCTCGTCGCGTTCGGCGCGATGTGGCCCGTTTTGATTTTCACGCGTTCGGGCGTGCGCGGCGTTGCGCCGGAACTGCTCGAGGTTTCGCGTTTGCTCGGCCTCGGCGTATGGAACTGCATGTGGAAGATCGTTTTTCCCGCGGCGCTGGCCCAGATCTTCGTCGGCTTTCGTATCGCGGCGTCGCTGGCGCTGGTCGTCGCCGTGACGGTTGAGGTGAGCGCCAATCCGCTCGGCATCGGGAACGGTTTGATGGCGGCGGAACAAACGCTCAAGCCGGGCCTGATGTATGCCTTCATCGTGTGGCTTGGGATCTTGGGTTGGGGCATCAATGCGTTGTTGCTGCAGGGCCAGCGCAAACTCGTGGGCGCTTCTTCTACCCTCGCCGAGGCGGGGCATTGAAGGCGCGCAGCTTCGTCGCGGTGTTCTCGAGCATTCTCGTTTTTGCCGGGTTCCTGTTGCTGTGGAAGCTGATCACGGATGCGCACGCGGTGTCGCCGATTTTCTTACCGGCGCCCGATCAGGCGTGGACGAGCATCGTCACCGGTCTCTCACACGGCACGCTCGGGGCGCAGCTTGCGTCGACGGTCGGGCGCATGCTCGGCGGCTGGGCGCTCGCGTCGGTGGCCGGCATCGCGCTCGGAACGATCGTCGGCATTTCGCCGACCGCGAAGGCATTCTTCGGGCCAACGATCGAGTTGTTGCGACCGATTCCGGCGTCGGCGATCGTCCCGGTGTGTATCGCCTTCTTCGGCCTGACCGACAGCATGGTGCTGGCCGTCATCGTGTTCGGCTCGCTCTGGCCGATGCTGTTGGGCACGATCAGCGGGTTCGCATCGGTCGAGCCGCGGCTCTACGAGGTTGCGGAGACGCTCTGCTTGAGCCGCTGGGACATCGTGACGAAGATCGCGTTGCCCAGCGCCGTGCCCGAGATCTTGGCTGGATTGCGAGTCGGCGTCACGCTGGCACTCGTGCTCACCGTGCTGGGCGAAATGCTCGCCAGCCGTGATGGGCTCGGCCAATGGCTCATCTTTGCCGGCCGCTCGTTCCGGGCCGCCGACTTGTTCGCCGGGGTCATTTTGTTGGGATTGCTAGGGATCGTCACTGCAGGCATCCTCGCAGGGCTCGAAGCCGTGCTTTTGCGATGGCGCCGGAACGACACACGAGGAGAGAAGACAATGACGCGTTGGAGCGCAGGGATACTCGGCGCACTCGTTCTGGCACTGTCGGTGCTGACGGCGCCCGCACAGGCGGAGCCCACCAAGCTCGCGATCGGGCACGGGTTCACGAGTGAAGCGGTCAGCATCTACGTGGCGAAAAATGAGGGCATCTTCGCCAAGCACAACATCGATGCGACGATCACGCCGTTCGGGTCGCCGCAAACGATGATGTCGGGGTTGTTCGCCGGCAATCTACAGATCATCATGAGCACGCAGGCGCAGTTTCTCACGGCTGTGAACGGCGGCCTCGATTTCGTCGTGATCGCCGGCGGGAGCCGGTCGAACAGGTCCAACGATCCGATCGGTTTGATGCTCCGGCCCGACGTTCCGTACTCGTCTCCGGCCGACCTGAAAGGCCTGACGATCGGCGTCCCCGGCTTCAACAGCGGCACGTTTCTCGTGCTCAAGGAATGGCTCAGCACCAAGGGCGTTGCGCCGAGCTCCATCAACTTCGTCGAAGTGGCCATGCCCAATGAGAACGACTTGCTCAAGGGCAAGAAAGTCGACGGCGTGCTCACCGCCGAGCCGTTCCGCACTGAAATTCTCAGTTCCGGATCCGGCAAGCTGGTGTCGAAATACTACACCGAAGTGATTCCGGATCAGCCCGCGATCTTCTGGATATCAACGCGAGCGTGGGCGGCGAAGAATCCGGCGATCATCGCGGAGTTTCGGCAGAGCCTTACCGATGCGGCCAAGTGGGTGGCGGCCAACCCCGCACCCACGCGCGATATCGAGAAGCAGGCGTTCGGTGCCTCCCAGCCCGACGCGCCGAACTTCAACACGACGGTAACGGCGGCCGATCTTCAGGCCTACTACGCGATCGGCAAGAAGCTCGGCGTATTCGACAAGACCATCGACGTGAAAACGCTGATCGTACCGTAGGTGATGGGGCAAACGACGGCTGAGATCACGTTCGGCGTTGGTACCGCCGTCATCGATGGATCGCCGGCAACGGCGGTCGTTGTGAACGACCTGGTCATGCCCTTGCGCGAACTGGTGGGACGATATTCAACGCCGGGCGCGGTCGCGCCGCCGCTGCGCGAGGTGCTCGATCACTGGGAGCGCTGGTATGACTGGCTGCGCGGGCTCGCACTGCAGCCGTCTGCGGGCGACGGCTGGAGCGCGATCGAGGCGGTCAAGTTCATGGCGCCGGTGCTCGATCCGGTGAACATCTTCCACACTTTTCACAATTACGTACGGCCCAGCAGCACGACGGGAAAGATCGACCCGCCGAAAGCCGAGCGCGTGTTGCCGGATGTCTTTTTGGGGTCGCGCTCGGCCCTCTCGGGCGACGGCGACACCGTCTATCGCGAACACGGCGGCATTGAATTCGATTTCGAACTCGAGGTCACCGCGGTCATCGGCAAAACGGCCAGCCGCGTGCCCGCGGACAAGGCCGACGAATACGTCGCCGGCTATACGATCGGCAACGACTTGACGATGCACTTCGCGTGGTGGAAAAAGATTCGCGAGAACACGCGGCTCAACGACAACATCCGCATGAAGAACTTCCCGGGCTACACGCCCATGGGGCGCGTGATCGTACCGCGCGACGTGGTCGGCGATCCCTACGATCTCGGTCTCAAAGTGCGTGTCGACGGCACGCTGCGCGTCGACTCCAGCACCAGCGGAATGATTTGGAAGGTCAACGAGCTGATCGAATACCTGTCCTGGGTGATGCCGTTGCATCCCGGCGACCTGATTCTGGCCGGTTCGCCCGAAGAGCTGCCGCTGCCGGCGGGTGAAAGGCGCGGCCTCAAGACCGGTCAGACCGTCGAATGCGAAGTGGAGAAATTGGGCCGCTTGCGCAGCCGCATCGAAGAGCAGGCGTTCCAGCAGCCCAACGAGCGGCCCGTCGTCGACACCCGGCCCTGAAGACAACACGCGATAAGGAAACGAGTATGGCAAGCAACGATCTGTTAGTGTATGCGGCCACGCACGAGGGTGTTTTCGTGCTCGCCTCCGACGGCAAGAGCGCGCACATCGTGTCCGCGGCGATCGGCGGAGAGATCATCGATTGCGTCGAGCCGCGGCCCAACACACCGGGTTCGGTATTCGCCGGCGACACGCACGGCGGGGTCTACCGCACGGACGACGCCGGCAAGCACTGGCGCAAGCTCTTCGACGGCAACGTGCGCGCGATCAAGGTCGATCCGAACGACGATCGCGTCGTGTACGTCGGTACCGAGCCGGTCGCGCTCTACCGCAGTGAGGATGCGGGCGAAACGTGGGAAGAGATCGGCTCGCTGCAGCGCCTGCCCGAGGAGACGCGCCGGAAGCTGGGCATGCCGCCGGTCCAAGACATGGATTTCGAAAACGCGAAATTTCGTCACGGCCGTCAGGAATGGACGTTTCCGATCCCGCCGCACGTGGCGCACATCACCGAGATCTTCGTTCGCCCCGACAATCCTAACGAGATCATCGTGTCCATCGAGCACGGCGGCATCGCGCGCTCGCTCGATCGCGGCGTCACCTGGGAAGATGCGAGCGCCGGAATCGACTATCTCGATATCCACAAAGTGCTTCGGCTGCCGGTGGCCTCCGAATGCTATGTTGCTTCAACCGCGCGCGGGCTCTACGCGGCCGGCGATCCCCTCGCGGGCTGGACCCGCGCCGAGAACGGCATCGATCGAAATTATTTTCACGAAATGCTGGCGCTGGACGCCCCGCCCGGCGAGACGCCTCCGCTCCTCGTCTGCACGGCACAGCATTCGCCGCACCTCTGGGAAGCGACGAAGGGTGACGGCAAGTGGACCGCCGGCGCCCGCGGCTCACGCGCCGCGATCTATCGCAGTGACGATTGCGCGCGCTCGTGGCGGCGCATCGGGATCGGTCCGGCGCTGCCGGAGGAAATGGACCCGATGATTTGGGCGCTCCGTTCGCATCCGGCGAAACCGCAGAGCGTCTTCGCCGCCGTCGGTGAAGTGGGACGCGGCTACGCCTTCGGCACGGCCGGCCGCGGCCAGATCTTGCAGTCCGACGATCAGGGCGAACACTGGCGCGTGCTCGCCGAGGGTTTGCCGGCGTTGCGCCAATTGGCGGTCGAGGCGGCCTAATAGCCCAAGGCATTCCAACCAACGGGTGAAAGGGGTAGCGATGCAACGCTCGCGGCTGCTCCAACTTCTTTCCGGCGCCGGGATGGCGGTTGCCGCATCACCGCTGGGTGCGCAATCGCTTCCGAACGTTCGCGTGGGCGCGGCGATGTCGGAAGCGACGGGTTCGGTCTTGTATGCGCAAGATCTCGGCTTCTTCACGCACCACGGCATCAGTGTGGGGATCAATGCGGCAACCAGCGGCGCCGCGGTTGCCTCGGCGATCGTCGGCGGCGATTTGGATGCCGGTGAAACCGACATCGCGACGCTGGCGATGGCGCACGACCAAGGTCTGCCGTTTGCGTACATCGCACCAGCCGAGTTGGACTCGCTGAAAGCGCCCACGCTGGCATGTGTCGTCGGCAACGCCAACATGAAAAGTGGACCGGATTTCAACGGCAAGACGCTCTCGTGCAACGTGACGCGCGGCTTCGGCTCCCTCATCATGAGCGCGTGGATCGATAACAACGGCGGGGATTCGAAGACCGTCAAGTGGATCGGACTGCCGTTCCCGACGCTGGCGGCGTCGCTGCAGCGCGGTACGATCGACGCCTACATCGCTCCCGAGCCGTTCGTTTCGGCGGGTGTGGCGGCCGGCGGGCACATCATCTTGCTCGAAAAAGGCCGGCTCGCACCGGAGTTTCTGCAGGCGGGCTGGTTCGCGACGAAAGATTGGATCGCCAAGAATCCCGGGACGGCCGCGGCGCTCGCCGCCGGGATCCGCGATGCGAATGCTTGGGCCAACGTCAACATGCATCCCCGCGCTGAGATTCTCTCCAAGTACAGCACCGTGCCGGTCGGCGTGATCGAAGCATCGCGCTTACCCGGACAATACGGAACGCAGCTCGATCCGGCCCTCATCCAGCCGGTCATCGACGTCGCGGCGAAATACGGCTACATCGCCAAGCGCTTTCCAGCCGGCGAGATCATCGCGAAACTCGGGTGACTCCTAAAACGCCGTTCGGCGGGATTCGACGAAGCCGAGGAAGGCGTCGTAGAGGGTGGTTGTGCTGTCGGGGAGCGTTCGGTAGTAGTAGGTGCTGGAGATCATCGGCATGTCGTTTGCACGCTGGACGGCGGGGGATGTCTTTGCGAACGCTGCGAGGGCGGCGGCTACGGGCCGCGGTGTGCCGTCGTTGCGAATGATGCCGTGCCGGTCGTCACGCCAATGCGACCAATACGCGCCGAGGCGGCCGTCGGCGTGCAGGCGGTGCAGCGTCGCCGATGCGAGCGAGGCGTGCTCGTCGTCGGCTTCGCAACCGACCGACGTCATGAGCACGGGCTTGTAGGAAAACGCGGCCGTGACCATGGCGAGAAACGGGATCGTTTCGGGATCGAGCGCGCCGCGGCCGAATGGCAACGGCGTTGCGGCTTGCATCGAGGCGAACGCGAACGGCACGCAGAGCGAGCCGAGGCGTACGTTGGTGTCGGTGATGAGGTCGTGCTGCCACGTGCCGCCCGTGACGGGAATGCGCGCCGCGCGCAGCGGTTGCGCGACCACCTTGCTCCACGCGGCGACTTCCTGTTCCGATACCGGCGCACTTCCGTGTTCGCCGGTCGTGATTTTGCCCGGCCGCGGCGGGCGCACACGCGAAAACTCGTGGCCGATGTCCCAGGCGACGACGGCGGCGGCGTGTTCGCGCAACCGTTCCGCGACGGCCGCGGCAAGCACGGCTTGCGCGTCGAGCAGCGCACCGGCATAGAGATTCGGTAAACTGCGGGCCCACGGCGGCATCAGGTCCGCGCCGTCGAGCGTTCCGGCTAACGCCGGCAGTATGCGCAGGCCGGCGCTGTGCGCGTACCCGATGAGTGCCTCGAGCCGGTCGAGCACGTCGGCATCGACGCGCTCGGGATCCGGCTGCAGCTCGGCCCAAGGCACGAACACGCGCACCGCGTCGAGTCCCAGCTGCGCCATTCGAGCAAAGTCATCGCTCAGCGTGCTCGCGTCATGTTGCGCACCCGGGCGATAGTTGACGCCGAGCGAAAAGGGCTTACGGTTGTTCAGTGCGATGCCCCGCCGCCGAACATCTCGGCGTCGCGAATCTCCGTCTGCTGCAAACGCTCTTCTAAGACGTGAACGCGCTCGCGCAGGGCAGTGACTTCGGAGGTTTCGTACGCGAGCGCAGCCGCCGCGCCGATCCGGCGGACGAGCGCGAGCATGTCGGGCTCGACTTCGGTTCCGTTAGCATGCCGTCCGTAGAGCACGATCGCCGAAAGTACGCCGCGCCGCAGAATACCGAGCGCGAAGGCGGGATCCGCCGGAGCGCGGGGCAACGCTGCCGGCCGCCAATCGGCCGTTCGCAGCGAGACCAGCGGACCATCGGCCTGGATCGCCCGTGCGAGCGAATCATCGCGCGGAAAGGATGACAGCGTCGCGGCCGGCCACCCGAGTGCCGGTCCACGCTCGAACCGCTCCCCGGCGAGCCGGAACAACGCAGCCGAAGCGAGGTGCAGTGTGCGCGGCACTTCGGTTACGAGCACGTCGTCCACGGATGCGGAACGTTCGACGAACGCCAGTCCGCGGACCATCGCCTCCAAACGTTCTTCGGCCGCGAACCGCTCGCGAAAGAGCAGGCGCTCGATGACGTGTTGCGCCCAGTTACGAACGCGAAAGTAGCCGAGGCCGATCACGATCGCGGCAATGGGCTGTAAGACGAAAGCCAAGCGGTCGGTGACGAAGTGTTGCGCGACCCAGTTCGCGGCGGCGAGAGTGCCGAATGCGGCCAACGTGAGCGCGGAGTACAACGTCGCGCGGTTGACCACGAAGCCGAGATCGAACAGACGGTAACGAAGAATCGGATAGACGGCGAGCAGCGGACAGAGGTTCGCGATCGCAAGAAGCAGACGCCAGCTAAAGTGTTGACCGGCAAATAAGCCGAACGCGTCGATGGCGATCGCCAGGGCGGCCGCGCGCGTGACCGCCGCGCCCAGAAACGCCGTACTCGCCCAGGTGATGCGCGATCGCTCGCGCGCATCGGACCGGCCGCGCTTCCAAAACAGGATCGCCACCGCGCCGAGCATGACAAACGGGATGAGCAAATCGCTTACGGCCATGAGCGGCGCTGCGTAACCGGCGTAGAACCGATATATCTGAGTCAACCCCATGACGAAGGACGCGCCCAACGCGAACCACGCGGTGACGTCGAGCCAGCGCAGCCCCGCCGGCACACCGCCGCCCGGGAAACGCAGCGCAAACGGAATCAAGGCCAGGCCCGAGTTGTTGAACAGGGCCCACATCGCGATGCTTACCACCAGGGTCGCCGCCCGAGGAAAGCTTTCGAGCGCGACGTCCAAATTGAAGTCGCCGACCTCGGAGATGGCCCAAATCCAAAAAGCGAATGCCATCGTACCGGGGCGCCGGACAAAGAGCAGCGCCGCGATGAGGATCATCAGGGCGCCGGTTGCATGCCGCAGCGCCTCGCCGACCGCATCGGGCCGCGGATAGTAGGTCCGTTGCGCACGCAGCGCGACGACGCCGTGACGGGTCGCGACGTGGATGATGTCGCCGGAGCGCGGTACGGCCAAGCGGTAGCCGCGCATGACGTCGCCGTCCGCATGCTCGAGTACTGGATCGCCAACCGCGATTTCGAGGCCCGGCGGCAACTCCGCCGGAAACACGCGCCCGACACGAGCGCCCTGGTCAATCCTCACACCGAAGAACACGTGCGGCATGAACGGCGAAACGGCTTCCCACACGGCGAGCGCCGTTCCAATCACGCTCAACGCAAGCACTACCGCAACAGCAAGCGCCGGCGCGCGACGCTCGCTCGGCCGGCTCGCGATCTCCTCGGCCGGGGCGGAGACGTCCACGCCGGGCCCTTCGTCGCGCCAAATCGGCGGTCATGCCGCGTCAGGCTTCGGATCAGCGCGAGAGGCAAGCCTCGGCGATTTCCTCATAGGAGCGGCGTCGGCTTTCGTAATCGGGCGCGACCGTCACGATCAGGACTTCTTCTGTACCGTGACGCTCCGCGACGGTCTCGAGGCGCTCGCGGATCGCATGCGGTGCGTCGACGATCGCAAGGCTGCTGGTCTCTTCCATCACCCCAAGCTCCGCACGCGTAGGTTCGTACACGCGGGCTTCCGCGCGCGTCGGCGGCCGCGGATCGTGTTCGAGGCGCATCCGCGCGCGGCGCAAACGTAACGTCGCGAGGAAATCATCGCGCTCTTGCGCGTCGGGCGAGCAATATGCGGCGACGGTGATCAGCACGTGCGGCTGCGGAAAGCGTTCGGAGGGCCGGTAGGCCGCCCGGTAGGCGGCCGTGATCTCGGGTCCGTCGCCCTTGATGAAGTGCGCGTAGGCAAACGGAACACCGCTCTCGGCCGCGATCGCCGCGCCACTTGCGGTGGAACCGAGAATCCACGGTTCGGGCATGCGCGGGACGACCGGTGTCACGGCGATCCCGCCGAACGCGTGACCGGCGGGAAAGCCGCCGGCGAGAAACGTCAACAGATCGTCGACGCGCTGCGCGTAGGGAACGGCGTGCGCGGCGATACCGTCCAACGCGCGCTCGGTCTCGTCGTCGCCACCCGTGCCGCGACCGATCCCGAGGTCGACGCGGCGCGGGGCGAAGGCTTCGAGCAGCCGGAAGTTTTCAGCGACTTTGAGCGCGCTATAGTGCGAGAGGAGCACGCCGCCGCTGCCGAGGCGAATGCGCGACGTCTCGGGCGCAAGGCGCGCGATCAGCAGCTCGGGTGACGCGCTGGCGAAGCCGTGCTCGCGCCCGTGGTGTTCGGCAAACCAATAGCGATGGTAGCCGAGCGCTTCCGCTCGCCGGACCAGCGCGATCGTGGCGGCGATCGCATCTTCCGGCGCCTCTCCCGCCACCACCGGCGACTGGTCCAGAATTCCGAGCCGAAGACGCCGGTGCATGCGCTTGCGTTCGGAGCCGGATGCGATGGAGCCCGCCCCGATCGAAACTCTGCCGGAGCGCTTGGAAACCGCGGTTCTCTGACGAACGCCCCTTCGTGGAACGAACGTCGATCGATCTCGCGATGATCGAGGAGAACCGGAACGCCGCGGAACGGGAACGGCTGCGCTGCGCCGCCCGCGAGGTCGGCGCATTTCTGCTGACCGGGCACGGCGTCGACGAACGCGCAACCGAGGAACTCCTCGCGGAAAGCCGGCGTTTCTTCGAGCTGCCGCAGGCCGAACGCGACGCGATCGACATGATCCATTCGCCCTACTTTCGCGGCTATTCGGCGGCCGGCAGCGAGCGCACGCAGGGCGAGCCCGATCTCCGCGAACAACTCGACGTCGGTCCCGAGGAAGTACCGCTCGCACTCGCCGCCGGTGCGCCGGCATACCGGCGCTTGCACGGACCGAACCTGTGGCCACGCTCGCAGCCCACGTTGCGTCCCGCCGTTCTCGGCTGGATGCAGCGCCTGCGCGGCGTTTCGACGCGCGTGATGGCGGCGCTGGCCGAGTCGAGCGGCTTACCGCGCGACACGTTCGCCGCCGGCTTTTCCGGACAGCCGCACGAGCGCCTGAAGATCATCAAGTATCCGTCACCATCGGGTGCGGGGGGTGCAAAGCAGGGCGTGGGCGAGCACAGTGACTCCGGTTTTCTCGCGCTGATCGTGCACGACGGCACACGCGGCTTACAGGTCCGCAGCGGCGATACGTTCGTCGACGTGGTCGCGCCGCGTGGCGCGATGATCGCGGTCTTAGGCCGCGCGTTGCACAGCGCGACCACAGGCAAGACTCTCGCAGCGGTGCACCGCGTCACGAGCCCGCCCCCGGGCGCCGAACGCGTGAGCGTGGCCTATTTCCTCAATCCGCGGCTCGATCACGCGGGCTACGGCGACGAAGCACTGACGGTCGTCCTCCGTTCGCATCCGGCAACGGCGCGCCGTTTCTTTGCCGACCTGCTGCCGACGCCGTAACGCCGTCACGGCAAAATTCTGATGCCCGAACCGACGAGCATCTCCATACGATCTTCGGAGATTCCGACGACGCCGTCGTAGCCCTCACGAATTCGCGCCAGCACGTCATACTCGCTGATTTTCCAGAGGCTCAGGTGGTTGAGCATGGTAAAGCGCGGCCGGGCAATTGCACACATCGCTGCCAGCTCTTCGGGACTGGTGTGGCTTTTGACGATCTTCTTGATATGCGAACTTTCATCAGTGACCGCAGCCGATGCGCCGGCAATCTCGTTGATCAGCAGATCGGCTCCCGTCGCATACCGGATAATAGAGTCGCAGTAGGTGGTATCGCCGGAGAGGACGATCGAGCGTCCGCGCCAGTCCACCCGAAAACCGTAGGCCGGCTTGACGACGGGACCGTGATCCACGAGGAATGCCGTGACCACGACGCCGTCCCGTTCAAAAACGACGCCTTCCTGAAACTCCGTCACGTCAATCTGAAGCCCGGTGACACCATCTCCCTCGTACTGCGGCCGGACGGTGAGATCGAAGTGATGTGCCGTCTTCATCCCGTCGATGAACCCGCGGGTCCCGATGGGCCCAAAGACCGATAGCGGGGTCGTTCGCATCTTCACAAACCAGCCGGAAATCCAAAAGTCGCCGAAACCGCAAATGTGATCCGAGTGGAGGTGCGTATAAAAAACGTTGGTGATATCGGCGATCGGGACACCGCACTCGAACATGCGGTGCAACGTCTCCCGGCCCGTATCAAAGAGCAGCCAGTGCGGCCCGGCCTTGATCAGCGTCGACGTCCCTTGACGCTCGTGGGTGAGCGCCGGGCTGCCTGTGCCCAAGAAATAGACGTGGAGGCACTCTTCTCTCGGCTCGTCCAAGTCGATATCGCGGTACGACGCGCTTGTCATTGTGTGGAACCTCCGAGAAGCCGGCGGGCTTCGTCTTGCGGGGCCGGATTCTCGCCAGCCACTCTGCGCGCCGCGCGAACGATCCGGGTCTGCCCCGTCTCGCCGACCACAACCGCGCCGTCGACGAAGACCCGGTTGTCCGGCGTCATCGGCAGCACGAGGCCTGCTCGCAGCACGAGCGCGCACATTTGGACTTTACTTCAACGTCACGCGGCTCGGGGCCAGCGCCTTCAAGGGATCCGGATCGATAAAGCCGCGAAACAATTGCACGGTCGGCGTGACGTTCTTGATCATACCGACCGCTGAAATCCACGCGCCTTCTTGCGTCATGAGCTCCGGCAGCCGTTGATCGAGGCGCGTTTCGAATTCGTACTCGGGCCAGACCACCTTGAGTTGATCGGGGGAGACCGCCCCGTCCATCGCTTGGGACACCATCCCCTGGGCGAGGGACGGATTCGCTTTGATCGCTTTGTCGGCGCCCAGCAGGGCGGCCAGAACGGCCCGCACGATCTCCGGATGCTTTGTCGCCATATCCCGCGTCGCGATCAAGACGAAATGGGTTTCCTCAGGCAACCGAATCTCGTGGTAGCGGTCGCCGAGCACCTTTTTCACAGCCGGAATGACGTCGACGAACGGCATCGCCGCATCGATGTCTCCGCGAGCCAGCGCCGGCGCGTAATCCGACGGTGCGATATTCACGATGTCAGCCTTGACCCCGTTGCTCGTCAAATCGCTTTCTAGCAGAAACTGCGCGCTCGTACCGAGCACCGTGCCGATCTTTTTGCCGGCAAGACTGGCGACCGATGGGATCGGATAGTTTGCGATGATACGGTTGCCGCGGAAGCGCGAAAGATCGGCCACGATTGCGAAGGGTTGGTTTCTCATGGAGCCTGTGACGGCCGGTAACTCGGCGGTGGTCATGAAGTCCAACTGCCCTCCGATGAGAGCCTCGAGCGCTAGCGGGCCGGTGGCGAACTTGACGATCTTCGGATCCGAGCCGGCGGGCTTCCATAAGTTCATCGCCGTTGCGACGGGTATTTGCGGTCCGGCATACGCGATCGCCCACCCGATCGTTACCGGTACGGGCGACTGCGCACCGGCGGGAACCCTCGCATCGGTCAGCATCGCCACGGCGCAAATGGTCAGGAGAATCCGGATAAGGCGGAACACGCTGGCCTCCAGCTGGGCTTCATTGAAAATAAGATCTGCGCGTGTTTTTCAGGCGGGCGCGCAATTGAAACGTTTCAATTTTTGGGCTCCGGGTCTCGAGCACCTCGCGTTCGGCGTGTCCAAGTGGTACTTTAGGGGCGGCCGGCATGGGACAATTGGTGCGGAAGGGGAGTGGATGCACCGGGACTCAATATGTCGCGGGCGAGACACTTTGTCATTCGGAGGGATGCGACGAGAAAGAAAGTCTCCACGCAGCGGACAACGATCGTTGACGTGGCGCGGGCTGCGGGCGTTTCGGTCGCTACGGCGTCGAACGCGATCAACAATCAGCCGTCGGTCCGCCCGAGGACGAAGGAACGAGTCGACCTTGCCGCACTGCGCCTCGGCTACACGCCCAACGTGTACGCGCGAAGAATGCGCACGACGGGCGTACGAACGATCGGTTTCTTTTCGACCTTCCCCTATCAGATACCGGGAGGTTCGACAAGGCATAGTTTTGTGCTGGATATGGCCGCGATTACCGCGGTTACCGCCATTCAAAATGATTTAGCGTTGCTGCTCGTTCCGCAGACCCTCTCGGATCCCACATCGTTAAACGGCCTGGCGATCGACGGCGCGCTCGTTGTCGAACCGACTGCGGACGACCCCTATATCCAACAGCTCAGAACACGCAAGATTCCGTTTGTGACCATCGGTTCGCCGCCTTTTTCGTCGGCTTATGTCGATACGCGTACGACCGAGGCCGCGGTCTTGATGCTGGATCACCTCGTCAAAACGTCGGCGCGGCATATCGTTCTCCTAGTTGGCCGTGCAGAACGGCCGACGCAGTCTAAAATTGAGGCGGCCTATACGTCGTTTTGTGCCCAGCGCCGTCTGAAGGCTCAGGTTGTGAGAGTCGACGACGATCGCGGCGAAGACGCCGCTTATTCGGCTACCGTCGAATTGGTAAAGCAAGGACATGTCGACGCGATCTTCGCCCCATTCGATGCCTATGCGGTCGCGGCCGTAAGGGCCCTCAACGACCTCAAAGTACGGATTCCGCAAGAGATACGCGTCGCAACGCGTAACGACGGCAATCGAGCCCGCGATTCCCATCCGCCAATCACGGCGGTCGATTTGCACCTTGATGTCGTCGCTCAGCTCGCTATCGACTTGCTCCTGCGCCAACTGCGGGACGGCATATCGGTGCGCCGCTTGATGGCTCCGCCACCGACGCTCGTTGAACGGCAATCGACGCGAGTCGCGGCGCGGACAAACACCGTCCGGGTGGTCCGTAAGGCCACCTGAATCGGGCCAAGCGCGTAGCTGCTTCTCTCTATGTCGAAAGGCCGTGGGATTGCGCTCTCAAAGGTGACGTCTATGATTTCCCTGCGCTCGTCCGCTCTCCGAACCGCGTGCACGCTGGCCGCGCTCGTCGTCCTTGCGGTGTCGGCGACGACCGCAAACGCCGCCGAGCCGTTCGATATCGACGTCATCCTCTCGCTCACCGGGCCGTTCGCCTTTCTCGGCAACTCGGAGGCGGCGTCGCTCAAGGCGCTCGAGCCGCTGATCAACAAAGCCGGCGGCATCAACGGCCAGCCGGTGCATTTCGTCGTGCACGACGATCAGACGCAGCCGGCTACGGCGGTTCAACTGGCCAGTGCGATCATCGCGAAGAAGCCGGCGGTGATGATCGGGCCCGCCAGCCTCGCATCGTGTCTCGCCGTGGCGCCCCTCGTGCGCGCGGCCGGGCCCGTGATGTACTGCCTCGCGCCCACGATCCATCCGGCGCCCGGCAGCTACGTCTTCTCCTCGGGGGCTTCGAGCTACGATCAGTACGTCGACCTCTTCAACTTCGCCGCTGCGAAGGGCTGGAAACGTATCGCCTTCATCGGCACGGCCGATGCCACGGGTCAGGATAACGAAGCGCAAGTCAAGGACGTTCTGAGCAGCGGCCGATTTCCGACGATCTCCATCGTGACGTTCGAACACTTCAACGGCAACGATATCAGCGTCGGCGCGCAGATGGCGAACATCAAAGCCGCGGCGCCGGATGCGATTCTCGCCGGCACGGTGGGTACGTCGGTCGGCACGCTCTTCCGCGGCGTGAAGGACGCGGGCCTCGACGGCCTGCCGATGCTGACGAACCCCGGCAACCTCTCTCACGCTGCGCTGGCCCAGTATGCGAGCTTCTTGCCGGCGGACCTGTACTTCATCGCGCAACGCTATATCGCGCGCGACGTCTCGGGCAAGGGACCCGTGCGCGACGCCCAGCTCGACTTCTACGGCTCCCTCGCAGCCCAGGGAATCGACCCCGACTCGGGGCACAATCTCGTGTGGGACCCCGCCCTGATCACCGTCGCCGCGCTGCGGCACGTGGGCGTCAACGCGACGGCAGCGGCGCTGCACGACTACTTTGAATCATTCCACGGGGTCGCCGGCACCAACGGCATCTACGACTTCCGCGCCGGCGATCAGCGTGGGGTCGGACTGACCAGTCTCGTGATCGCGAAATGGATCCCCGCCAAGAAGACGTGGGCCACCGTGAGTCACCCGGGAGGCAAACCGCTATGAACCCGCAACGAACCGCGCTCGTCGTGATCGACGTGCAGAACGATTTCTGCCACCCCGACGGCTGGGCGGGCAAAGCCGGAATGGACGTCTCCGGGATGCCCTTGCTCATCGAGCGCATCGAGCGGCTCGTGGACGGCGCGCGGGCCAACGGCGTGCACGTGGCGTTCGTGAAGCTGGTCGGTGACGCATCGACGGATTCCGCCGCCTGGGTCGGCGACGGATCGCGCGCCAACGTTTGCCGCAAGGATACGTGGGGCGCGGAATTCATCCATGCGGCACCCCGCGCGGACGAGCCGGTGGTCGAGAAGACGCGCTACGGTGCGTTCACCAACACCGGCCTCGAGGCGATCTTGCGCGATTGGGGTGTCGACACGGTCGCGTTTGCCGGCGTGTCGACGAACATTTGCGTCGAGTCGACGCTGCGCGAGGCGTTCATGCGCGACTTCCACGTGCTCATCGCGAGTGACTGCGTCGCGGCCTACCGTCAGGAATCGCACGACGCGACGCTGGCAACCGTGGCGCGGAACTTCGGCCGCGTCCTTACTTCGCCCGAGCTGATCGGCGCGTGGGAAGCGTCACGCCAGCCGGCGCAGATGTCGTTAGGCTAAACGCACAACGCGGACACTCGCATGTGTTTCATCGGCGGCGGGAACGCCGGCGGCTGAGTCGGGAAGTCTTGTCGATGCAGAGACGAAGCACCGCCCGGCAGCCGGCCGTTCTCCTAGCGCTCCTGGGCGTGCTCGTGTTCGGGATGGCCGGAACGTGCCGCATCGCGCGTGCCGACGCACCGGTGCCGATCCGCATCGGCCTCTTCGCGGGCGACACCGCCGCCGACGTCTACGACGCCGACGAGCTCGGCTATTTCGCCAAGGTCGGTATCGCGCCGGAAATCATCGATCTCGGCAACGGCGGTGCGATCGCATCAGCCGTCGCGGGCGGCTCGGTGGATATCGGAACGACCAACGTCGTTTCGCTTGCCCTCGCGCACTCGCGCGGCTTACCGTTTCGCGTGCTCGGCGGCGGCGGACTCTCACTCGCCGGCGTGGCAACGAACGGACTGCTCTCGGTCGCCGCAGCGTCGCCGATTCGCACCGCCAAAGACCTCGACGGCAAAACAATCGCCGTCGACGTGCTCGGCGGGATCCCGGAACTCGGCGTGCGGACATGGCTCGACGCCAGCGGCGGCGACTCGAAGCGTGTGAAGATCATCGAGCTGCACTTCGCCGAAATGACCGCCGCCGTGCAGAGCGGGCGCATCGACGCCGCGCTCGTCAACGCGAGCGTCGATTCGACGATCGGCAAACCGGGCGATCCGTTGCGGCTGCTCGGCGCGGTATACGATGCGATCGCGCCGCGCTTCGCCTCGTCGGTGTGGTTCAGTACCTCCGACTGGATCGCACAGCACCCCGAAGCCGCGAAGGCCTTCGCCACCGCGCTCACCCAGGCAGCCGCGTGGGCCAACACGCACCATCACGAATCTGCCCTGATCCTGGCCAAACACATCAAGCAAACGCCGGCCCAGATCGAAGGCAGCCCGCGCGTCACGTACGACGCCGCCAAAGATCCCTCGCTTCTCCAACCCGTCATCGACCTCGCCGCGAAGTACGGCGAAATCCCCGCCCCGTTCCCGGCCCGCGACGTTATGGCTCCCTAGCAACGCCGCTCGCTCCGGCGGCGGGATGGCGAGCGCAACGTCGGCCGGACTGTCGCTGCATTGAGAACGGCCGCAAGCATGCTAGCTCCGGCGAGAGCTTCGTCACGCGCACGATCGGCGGCGGGCTCTACAGTCAGTGCGCCGGCGACTTGCTCGGCGACCACATGCGTATGTGCGGGTTCTGGGATTGGCGCGTTTTGGCCATCGCGGCATTGACCGCCTGCGCCGCAATATCGGGTTTTCTGGCCGCCGCGGTTCGCCGTCGTTTACCGCTCGTGCGTCACTCCAGACGCACGTTCTTGGTGAAGTCGTAGTCCGGATTCTTCTGCGCCGTGAATTTCCAATCGATGAGGGCCGCATCGCGGCCGGCGATCAGCGTGTCGGTGAGGAACGCGATGACCTCATCCCAGGTCTGCTTCGCCGCCACGGGACGGTAGCGGCCGGGCATCGTGTCGTTCAGCCAGCCGTGCGGCGCATCGGCATAGACGGTCACTTGATAGCTGAGGCCGGCCGCTTCGAGCGCGTTCCGAAAGCGAATGATGTCGTCGAATGAGATGACGTGATCTTTCTCGCCGAAAATCCCGAGGACGTTCGTCGAGATGCCTTCCATGAGCCCGCTCATGCCCCACGGGAAGCGTTCGTTGACCTCCCAATCACTCCGCTGGGCCGCGCCGTAGACGGTAATGCACGCCGTTAACGGATGATGCTTCGCCCACACAAACGGATAGCGCCCGGTTTGGCACACGCCCATCAAGCCCAACCGCGACGGATCGGCGCCGGGCACGTCGTTGAAGAGCGTGTAGGCGTCCTCGAGTATCGCCAGTACCTCGCGATCGGTCGGTTTCGCGCCCACGGTTCCCGCGTGCAACGCGGCTTGGTCGGGGTGCGCGTGGAACAGGTCCGGCGCGCACACGGCAAACCCGTCGCTGCACATCTTGCGGGCGAGGTCCTCGGTATGCTGCACGAGACCATAGCGTTCGTGCAGCAGCATGACGCAGGGGAACGACTCGAGCCCCTCCGGCCGGCACATCAGCGCAGGCGTTCCGCCGGCGGCAACCGGTCGCGTTTCCGTTATGAGGTATCGCAAGAACTGCTCCTAGGAGTGGACGATCGTCTCTTCCATCACGCTCTCGCGCACGGCCGATTCGATCAGGCTCCAGATATGCCCCACGTATTCGGTGAACTGCGGCGTCCGCTTCACCGCAGTATCCCGCGGCCGGGGCAAATCAATCGAGATGACCTCTTGGATGCGCCCGGGCCGACGGCCGAAGACCAGAACGCGATCGGAGAGGTACACCGCCTCATCGATCTGGTGCGTGATGAAGAGGACGGTCGAGCGGGCGGCCGACCAGATGCGCAACAACTCGGTCTGCATGATCTCGCGCGTCTGCGCGTCGAGTGCCGCGAACGGCTCGTCCATCAGCAGCACGTCCGGATGGACCGCCAGCGCGCGGGCCAAGTTGACGCGCTGCCGCATACCGCCGGAGAGCTGCCGCGGATAGTAGCGCTCGAAGCCCTTGAGTCCGACGAGTTCGAGCAGGCGGTCGAGATGCTCGCCTTCTTCCCGCGTGAGCCGATGCTGGATTTCGAGCCCGATCGCCGCGTTGCTGCGCACCGTACGCCACGGCTGCAGGGAGTCGGCTTGAAAGACGAACGCGCGGTCCGGGCCGGGCTTGGTCACCCGGCGGCCGTCGATCGACACAGTACCGGCATCGAAGGTCTCGAGTCCGTCGACGATGCGCAGGAACGTCGTCTTGCCGCAGCCGCTCGGACCAACGATGCTCACGAACTCGCCGTCCGCCACGTCCACACTGATGTCCGCTAACACTTCGAGCTCGTCGTAGAATTTGGTCAGCCCGGCGACGGAAAGCTTCGCGGGCGGGGCCGGCGTACTTACGACTTCCACGGAACCAGCACTCGTTCCAGATACTGAAAGAACGCCGTCAGCAGGATGCCGGCCGTGGCCAGCACGATCACGCTCGCGAAGAGCTCGGGCATGTTGAACACTTGGCTCGCGTTGTTGATGAGGTATCCGAGGCCGCCGCGCGAGCCCGCGAGTTCTCCGATGACGACGCCGATCAGTCCGCGGCCGACGCCCAAACGCAAGCCCGCTATGATATACGGGAGGGCACTGGGCAGCGAAACTTTGGCAAAAATCTGCAGCCGGCCGGCGCCGAACGATCGCGCGGCCTCGATCAGCTGTGGATCGGTGTGCTTGATGCCCGTCTCCGTGTTGATGATCATCGGAAAGATCACGAGGCTGATCACGACCGCGACCTTCGACCAGATGCCGACCCCGAACCAGAGAATCAGGAGCGGTGCGAGCGCCACGATCGGCGAGGCATAGAGCCCGGAAATCCACGGCGTGAGCACGAGCGAAACGTTTTCAAACGACGCGGTGAGCAAGCCGATGAGCGTTCCGGCGATTACGGCGATCACGAAGCCGATCACGAACTCCTCGCCGCTGATCACGATCGCCTTTTGCAGCACGCCCCGCATCCACATGTCGCCGAGGGCGACGAGCGACGCGCTGGGCGTCGCGAGAAACAGCGTGCTCTTCACGATATAGAGGCCGATGAATTCCCAGATCGCGAGGCCGCCGATCACCGAGGCGGTCGTGATGGCGACGCGCTGCACGGAGCGCCGGCGCGCCGCGGCCCGCCGGCGGTCGGCCCGGGAGAGCACGTTCGACGAGGTCGTCGCGGCTGGGGCGCCGCTCGCGACGGCGCTAGGCATGTACCGGTGTCTTGCCTGCCAATTTTTCGAGATGTCCGGCGACGTCGTCGATTCCCAATACGTCGGCGTACTTTTGGTGCATGTCGAAAAGGTTCATGGCGTGCGCCGTTTTATGCCGATCGAACACACATTCTTCGACGACCGTCATCTTGAAGCGGTAGCTGCGTCCCTCAACACACGTCGCACGGACGCAGCCGCTCGTGCTCTCGCCGACCAGAATGACCCCGTCGACGTCGTGGGCGTGCAGATGCGCCATCAGCAAGGTTCCGAAGAAGCCGCTCGGAGCGGCTTTGCGCAGCACGGCTTCGCCGGCCAGCGGCTTGACCTCATCGATGATGTCGAAACGTCGCCGTACCCGGTCGGCCATCGCGGGATCGACGGCGGTATCCGCGGTCTCTTTGGCACCGCGCGTCGACCAGCCCGCCACGCCGGAATCCGCCGGGTGCAGACCGGTGACGTGGACGATCGGGATCTCCGCCGCGCGAGCGGCGCCGAGCATGCGCTGCAGGTGCGGGATCGCATCCCATGCCTGCGGGCCGCACGTTCCGGGCCACTCGGGCATCGCCGCGAGAACCGAAGCCGGCCGGCTGTCGCCGAAGACCCAGCGGTAGACATCGATCAACACGAGCGCCGGCCGCTGCCCGAATCCCCAGACCTGGTGCGGACGCTCTTTCAGCGTCGCGGCGTCTTCGGCGGTCAAGAACTGGTCCCATACGCGCATGGTCACCTCTTATCGGGGCGGGGCGTGGTTGCCTTGGGGCGGCGTGCGGCGAAAGTCAAAGCGAAGCGGCGCGGGGTTGGCCAAGTGGGTCGGGGGCGTGCTTAACGGCGGAGTTCGGCGTTGGCTTTGGCTGCGAAGCGGTTGTCGTAGAACCGGGCCGCGTCGGGCGGCGGGGGTTTGATCTGATCGGTTTTTAGCAGCGCTGCGATTACCGGCGCAAGGTCGTCGTTCGACATGATGCCGGTGCGGTTGTAATACTTCGCTTGCGTGATGAAGAAATCGTACGACTTACCCGCGTCGTCGCTGGAAACGTTCGTGGCGTCGGCCAGGATGTCGACGGCTTTAGACTTGTTCGCCGGAACGTACAGCCAAGCTACGGCTTGCAAAATCGCCTTGGCGTAAGCGGTGAGCACGTCGGGATTTTTCTTGGCGAAATCGAGGCGCGCGGAAAACGTGTCGAACGGAAAGACCGGAAAGTACTTTTGCACTCGGTCGAGTACCGGATAGCCGGCCGACTCGGCCCGGAACGAGAACGGCGGCAACAAGATGGCCGCGTCGACCGTGCCCGACAGGAGCGCCGCAAAACGTTCGCCCGTTCCGCCGGCAAAGGTGTAGGTCACATCGTCTTGAGTGAGCTTGTAGGCGGCCAGAACCGTGTTCATGAAGACGAGCGTGACGTCATTCGGGCCGCCGATGATGATGGTCTTGCCGCGCAACTGTGCGATCGACGAAACGCCCTTCTTGCCCAGGATCAGATAGGGCGCGTTGTTCGAGCGGTTGATGAAGCTGACGATCGGCGCACCGCCCAGGACGGCCTCGATCACCTGCGTCGTCGAAATCTCTCCGATGTCGATGGAACCGGCAGTGAGCTGCTGCGCGTTGGCCGCCGACGACCCGGTGACGATTTGGTCGACCTGCAGTTTGTTTTGCGCGAAAAAGCCCTGTTTTTCGGCGACGTAGACCGACCAGTCGCTGGCGGTTTTCGAGGTCAGGCCGACCGACACCGAGTGCAACGCCGTTTGCGCGAGCACCGGGCGCGCGACGGCCGTGGCTGCGACGGCGGCGCCGGCGCGGAGCACGGCCCAACGGGACAGCGAACCTCTCATGCGCGGGGCTTCCCCGGATCCGGGACAACCCTTCCGGACTTTTGTTGAGGCGGCGCCGTCGTATTTTCGCCCGTCAGTTACCCGGCAGCTAGGGATTCGCAGAAGTGGTCGCCGGAGCACTCCAGCGCGTCGTCGATCACGACCGTTACCATGCTGCCGTCGCGTAGCGTCGCAACAGTGACCCCGCGTTTCGGGCAGACATCCAGGCACGAGGAGCGTACGACGCGCACGTCTTTCGCCGTTCTCTTCTTCAGCGCGCCGCGTAGCGTTTTAGCAAACCGTTTGCCGCCATGGCACTCACCGCAAACCGCGACGAGGGTCGACCAACGCGTACGGACGGGCAGTACCGGTCGCGGTTGTTTCAATTGCCGGTGCAGTCGTCGACGACATTCCGTGCATCCGCCATCGCCGCGCGGTAGTGCTTCGCGTCCAGCGCCGAGAGGGCTCCGCGATATTCCGCGGCAGCAGCTTTCAGGGCGGCGCAATTCGCCATCGCGCGATGCGCCAGGACGACATATTTCTGAGCGTTGGCCGGCGTCGGGGGCAACTCGTCGGGAATAATGTAGTACCGCGGTCCCGGAAAGTTGCGCGCCGCGAGCGAAGGGTGCGCCGCCGGCGGCACGGGTGGAACCGGCGCGGCCGACTGCGTGATCGCCATGAGCGCGCTCGCGCGTGCCTGCTCGTATTCGCCGGCATTGTACTGCTCGACGGCAGCGTTGTATGAGAACGCCGCATTCTGCGCGGCCGCGGGGTTGGCGGCCGCCGCCCGTTCGACCGCCAGGAGCGCATCGCGGAGCGTCGACGAAACGGCTGTCCCCGGCGGCGGGGGCGCGGCGAGCACCGGCACCGATCCGGCGGCCGATGCGATCTGCGCCCCGCAGAGCACCGCAGCCACGAGGGCCGCGGAAATCACGTACTTCAAATCACGATGACGTGTGCAATGAGCAGTATGATGAGCAGAACGATCAGCAAGCCACCGATGCCGTAGCCGCCGGTGCGGTACGTGCCCCCGTTGTAGTAGTGGCCGCCCCCACCGAACAGCAGGATGAGGACGATGAGCACGATTAGCAGAGTCATGCCTCTACTCTACCAACGGATCGCCGGCCATAAACGCTCGCTCGTGTAAGGGGGTGCGATCGCCGCGGCGATGGGGTATAGATCCTGCTAACAGGAGGGTCGCATGCCTGGAAACGGTCACCGGTTCACCGCCAAGGAGCATCGTCAGGTCGAACACATCAAGGAGAGCGAAGAGCGGCGCGGCATGGACGCCGATGAAGCGGAGCGCGTGGGATACGCGACCGTCAACAAACACGTCGAAGGCGACCCTCAGCGGCGCTACACGGCCAAGGAACACCGTCAGGTCGACCACATCATCGCGAGCGAAGAAGCGCGCGGCGTGGATGCCGATGAGGCGAAGAGTATCGCCTATGCGACGGTGAACAAAAAGGGCCGGCGCTAACGGTTTAAACGCGCTGGAAGAACTTTGCGAACTTGGCCCGGGTCAGCGTATTGTACACATCGTCGTTCATGCCGATGACTTCAATCGGTGGCTTGTGTTCGGCTTCGCGGGCGTCGAGTAATGGAATGAGGCTGGTCAGCGCGCCGAGATCGATGTGTTCCACGTTCTTCATGTCGATGGTCCGGGCGATATCCGCAAGAATAGGAATCAGCGCGAGGGCGAGCTCCTCCCGTCGCTTCTCGTCGTAGAGGCCGTGGAGCTTGACCGTGATCAAATCGGCCGGTGCGGATCCCGCCTCGCCGGCGGGGGCGATGACGCGCCGCCCGCAGCGATGGCAGAAGTTCGACTCGGGTAGGAGCGCCGTCGCACATCGCTTGCACAGATTTGTCTGTGCTTCCAGGTAGGCGACCTGATCCGTTACCCGATCGTGGAGAGCTTTTATTTCCGCGAGCGACAGGGGCGCTCGGTTTTTGCTGGGGGGCATCAGTCGTCTCCGGCCGTCGAGCAGTGAGGCTCTTTGGTAAGGCAAGTTCGGCGCCGTCACCTTCACGAGACCGGGGGGCTAGGGCTGGTAGAGGTCGACGTACTCGTTGACCGGCATGTTCTCGAGCGCGGCGCGCTGGAGGCTTGCTTCGAAGATCGCCTCGGATTGTTTGGCTGAGAAACGGCGCCCGAGGTTCGTCACGAACTTTTTCTCGAGCAGCGGGATGCCCTCAGCGCGCCGGCGTTTGTGGCCGAGCGGGTACTCGACGACGACTTCCGGGAGGCGCGTGCCGTCGGCAAATTCGACCGTTATGCCGTTGGCGATCGAGCGTTTGTCGGGGTCGTGGTAGTCGCGCGTAAAGGCCGGGTCTTCCACACAGACCATCTTGGCCCGCAGCATGTCGATGCGCGGATCGCCGGCGCGGGAATCTTCGTAGTCGTCGGCGGTGAGCTGGCCGAAGAGCAGCGGTACGGCGACCATATACTGGATGCAGTGGTCGCGATCGGCCGGATTCGTCAGCGGACCGCTCTTGTCGATGATGCGAATCGCCGCCTCGTGCGTGCGAATCGTGATCTTTGCGATGTCCGCGATTCGCTGTTCGACCTGTGCGTGGAGGGCCATCGCAGCCTCGACGGCCGTCTGGGCGTGAAACTCGGCCGGAAACGCGACTTTGAACAGCACGTTCTCCATCACGTAGGAACCGTACGGGCGTTGAAATTGAAACGCCTTGCCGCGGAACGAGACATCGTAGAAGCCCCACGTTTTTGCCGTAAGCACCGACGGATACCCCATTTCGCCGGTCTTCGCCATGAGCGCGAGGCGAACCGCACGGCTGGTGGCGTCGCCGGCCGCCCAGCTCTTGCGCGAGCCGGTATTCGGTGCGTGGCGGTAGGTGCGAAGACTCTGACCGTCGACCCAGGCGAGCGAGAGCGCGTTGAGGAGCTGGTCCCGCGAGAGACCGAGCATGCGCGAAACCACAGCGGTCGATGCGACTTTCACGAGCAGCACGTGATCGAGCCCGACGGCGTTAAACGAGTTCTCGAGCGCGATGCAGCCCTGGATCTCGTGCGCCTTGATCATGCCTTCGAGGACCGTGTGCATCGTGAGCGGCCGGCCGCCCGCGGCGATCGCCGTTCGCGAAAGCCAATCGGCGGTGGCGAGAATGCCCCCCAGATTGTCCGAGGGGTGCCCCCACTCCGCCGCCAGCCACGTATCGTTGAAGTCGAGCCAACGAATCATCGCGCCGATGTTGAAGGCGGCCTGGACGGGATCGAGTTGATACGGCGTGCCGGGCACCTTCGCGCCGTTGGGAACGACCGTTCCCTCCACGATCGGCCCGAGAAGCTTCGTGCACGCCGGATACTCGAGCGCTTCCAGGCCGCAGCCGAGCGTATCGATCAAGCAGTTGCGTGCCGTATCGAGCGCAAGTTCGCTCGTTATTTCATAATTGAGGACGTAATCGGCGATGTCGACCAGCACTTGGTCGAAGGGTTGCGCCATCAGGTGCGGCTCGCGATCGGCTCGTAGGGACGATCGTCGGGTCCGATGTAGTTCGCGCCCGGGCGAATGATCGTGCCCTGCGTGCGCTGTTCGATGATGTGCGCGGCCCAGCCGCAGGTTCGAGCGATCACGAAGAGCGGGGTGAACATATCGGTCGGAATGTCCATGAGGCTATAACTGACCGCCGAGAACCAGTCGAGGTTGGGAAACATCTTCTTCGAGTCCCACATCACGGTCTCGAGCCGTTCCGCCACCGAGAAGAGCCGCATGTCGCCGCGCGATTCGGCGAGCCCGCGTGCGACCTCTTTGATGATCGCGTTGCGCGGATCGGCGATCGTGTACACCGGATGACCGAAGCCGATGATCACTTCCTTGTTCTCGACGCGCCGGCGGATGTCGGACTCGGCCTCGTCGGCGTTCGCGTAGCGGTTCTGGATCACGAACGCCGCCTCGTTGGCGCCGCCGTGCTTGTGTCCTTTGAGCGCGCCGATCGCGCCGCCGACGGCGGAGTAGACGTCGGAGCCGGTGCTCGAGATAATGCGCGCGGTGAAGGTCGACGCGTTGAACTCATGCTCGGCGTAGAGTACGAGCGATGCGTGCATTGCCCGCGCCCACTCTTTGGACGGCGGCTCGCCGTGCAGCAGGTGCAGGAAGTGTTCGCCGATCGAGTCGTCTTTGGTCTCGACGTCGATGCGCCGCCCCGAGCGCGTGTAGTGATACCAGTACAGCAGCATCGAGCCGAGCGAAGCGAGGAGCCGGTCGGCCACGTCGCGCGCCGCGGCGGCCTGATGATCGAGCGGCTCAGGCAGGATGGTGGAAAGCGCCGCGACGCCCGCGTGCAGGACGTCCATCGGATGGGCCGCCGCCGGGATCTGCTCGAGCACGGACCGAACGCCGGCGGGCAGGCCGCGCAACGCTTTCAACTTCGACTTGTAGTTCGTCAGCTCGCTGCGCGTCGGCAGTTTGCCGTACAACACGAGATAGGCGACTTCTTCGAACTCGGCCTGAGCCGCCAAGTCGCGAACGTCGTATCCGCGGTAGTGCAAATCGTCGCCGCTCTGCCCGACGGTGCTGATCGCCGTGTTGCCGGCGATGACCCCGGAGAGCGCGACTGACCGTTTGGGTTTAATCGTGGTATTCATTATTTCTTGTCCCGGCTGAACAAGGCGTCCAGCTTCTGCTCGTAGCTGTAGTAGTCGAGAAATTCATACATGGCGGCCCGCGTTTGCATCGACGGGATCACATCGCGTTGCGTTCCGGTCTTCCGGATCGTCTCATAGACGTTGAGCGCCGCCGCATTCATCGCGCGGTAGGCGGAACAGCAGTATAAGACGATGTCGACGCCCGCGCTCGCGAGCTCGTCTTTGGTGAAGATCGGCGTCACGCCGAACTCGGTGATGTTGGCGAGGATCGGAACGCCGACCGCCGCCTTGAAACGGCGATACGACTCCAAGTCGGGCACCGCTTCGGCGAAGATCATGTCGGCCCCGGCGGCCACGTAGGCGGCGGCGCGCGCAATCCCGGCGTCGAGGCCTTCGGAAGCGACGGCGTCGGTGCGCGCCATGATGACGAACCCCTCGTCGGTCCGGGCATCGACGGCGGCGACGATGCGATCGCACATCTCCTCGCTCGAGACGATTTCTTTGCCGGGCCGATGGCCGCAGCGCTTCTCGGAGACTTGGTCCTCGAGGTGAATACCGGCCGCGCCCGCCTTCGTCATCGCCCGAACGGTCCGTGCGATGTTGAACGCGCTCCCCCAGCCGGTGTCGGCATCGACGAGCAACGGCAAATCCGTGGTATCCGTGATGCGCCGAACGTCGGTGAGCACGTCGTCGAGCGTACTGATGGCGAGGTCGGGCAGACCGAGCGAGTTCACCGCGACGCCGCCGCCGGAGAGATACAACGCCTGAAAACCGACCCGCTCGGCCATGCGCGCGGCGAAGGCATTGATCGCGCCCACCACTTGGAGCGGCTTCTCGCTCGCGACGGCTGCGCGAAAACGCTCGCCCGGGGACGCGCTCGGAGACATGTTAGGGCCCGCCTTCATGCACCCGTTCTACGCCGGGTAGCCACGAGAACCTGGCATGCGTGCTGCACGAACATCGAACCGGCGCTTGCGCTTACGCCGAGGTTAGTACTTCTCAGATTGGCCGCCATAGCGTAGAGTGAACGGCACCATGGAACCACTCGACCTCAGCAAGACCCATCCGCGCACGACCCGCGCCGAACTCTCGGGCATCGTTTTTCTTCCGCGCTCGATCGACAAGTTTCGGGCGGCGCTGCCGGGCGGAAACCTCAACGGTTACACGATCGAGGGCTTCACCGGCCGGATGCTCGAGAGTCTCGGGATTGCTCCCGAGGCACTCCAGACTGCCGTCGCCGAGGCGAAGTCCGATGAGGATGTGGCAAAGTACGTTCGCGCACATGCCGTCGCGGGCGGCGCCGAGGCGTGGAACACCTACGCGCTCAATCGCGAGCTCTATCTGGGCGATCGCCTCGAAGCCGTTGCTGAGAACCCATGGCTGGCGGAGCACCCCGAAATTACGTTGTCGCTCGATTTTCTGCAGTACATGGAAGATAACGGGCTCGACGGCTAACTCCCCGGCTCTTCGCCGCCTCGTCGTGCTCGCGCGAGGGCTGCGCGCGCAAGGGCAATGATTTGCACGCGCGCGATGTCTGAATCGCGGCGATGACTGGTTAGATCTGCGAAAAACGCATAGCTCGTCAAGGCGAAGAGGGCGTCGATGAGGTCGTCTGCCGCGCCGGGCTTGACGTCTCCGCGTTCCACGAGCCGCGCGCCCAGCACGGTGAAGGCCATGTGGCGGCGTTCATTGCGCGTGCGCAAGGCTGCGCTGAATTCAGGATCGTTGCTGCCGAGCGCGTACAGATTGCCGAGCGTTTCGTAATCCAACGCCCAGAAATCAACAAAGGTCACGATCAGCTGCTCGACCGCCGAGCGCGGGTCGGCGTTCCTCATGGCGTCGGCAATGTTACCAAGACCGCCGGCCTCGGCACGTTGGTCAAAAACCGCTTCAAACAGCGCACTGCGCGAACCGAAGATGTTGTAAACGGTCAGCCGGGTAACGCCCGCAGCCTTTGCGACCGACTCGAGCGTGCAGCGCTGCGCTCCCTCCGTAGAACGCAGTAGAGCTACGGCCGCCGCGACGATCCGTTCACGGGTTTTTGCGCTCCCGGCAGTTCGTGCCGGACTGCGGTAGCGGCGGGACGGCTGCATCTTGCATTACGCTCGTATTCGATATACTATGTGTATAGTCATTTTGCGGAGGTTCCTATGGTTACAGGTTTTTCCGGCCAGTCGTCCCAGTCCGGCCCGTCCGAGCGGCATCGGTCGCCGCCGCCAGGGCCGGTCGCGATCGCGTTTGTCGTTCTCTTCTGCGTGGGCTTGTACTTCGTGACGTCGTTCAACGGGCTGCCTTACTTCCCGCCACCCACGGCGCCGAGCGCCGACATCGAACGCTACTTCGTAATTCGTGGGCCGCAGGCGCTGATGTGCGCGTTCTTCCAGTTCGGTTCGGCGATCGCGGCTGGTATTTTCACCGCTGCCGCTACGAGCCGCTTGCAGTTTCTTGGGGTACGTGCGGCCGGTGTCGACATCGCGCGTTTCGGAGGCTGGATGACGGCCATTATGATTGCCTTATCCGCATCGCTGCAGTGGACGATGGCCCAACCCGCGGTAGCCCGCGACCCCGGCGTCATCGAAGCGCTCTATTTCGCCGCGTTTGCTACCGGGGGCGTCGGCTTCTCCGTGCCGTTCGGCTTGCTGATTGCGGGAATCTTGGTACCGTGCTACTTCACCAAGCTCTTGCCACGCTGGTTCGTGATCGTCGGTTTTGTCATCGCGCTATGCGCGGAATTGAGCTGGCTGCAGATGGTGTATCCGCAGCTGCTGCTCTTGATTCCGCTGGCACGCTTCCCCGGCTTCGTCTGGATCATTGCGGCCGGGCTCCTGTTGCCGGCTCGCCGAAACCTCCCCAGTGCATCGCTCGCTCATTAGCGCGGCTGAATGGGCGACTTCACGTGGCGCGCGCGCTCGTTTGAACAAATACCTCGGAAGGGCTAACGGTGGAACCGTGCGGTAGTAGCACGAACGAGAGCATTTCTTTGGGAGGTTTGTATGCGTCTCGGCGCCTGGGTAGCCACCTTCGTTGGGCTCTGTCTGCTCCTCTCGACGCAAAGCTTCTCGCTGGCAGCGGAGCCGCCCGCGACCGCGTGATGATGCGCCGGATGCGTTTACCTATGCCGTGGCCAAGGCGCTGGACGAACATCAGGATTTATTCCGGCTGTACGGGCACCCGTGGTATTACGACGTCCGGTCGGTCGCTAGCAGCTCCGTGATTCCCATAGCACCCGGGGCAATGAAGTACTACCGCGAAAGAGGTTACCTACACTAATGGCTACTCGTATTCGCGTCGGCATCGTCGGCGCCACGGTGACACAAGGCGGCAGCGGCTGGGGCGCTCACGCCCACGTACCGGCACTGCAAGCGTTGCCGGAGCTCTACGAACTCAAAGCGGTCTGCACCGCGCACGAAGAGACCGCCAAAGCGTCGGCCGCCGCCTTCGGCGCCGAGCTTGCCTTCTCCGACTTCGATGCGATGCTGGAGCGCCCCGACATCGACCTGGTTGTCGTGTGCGTGCGCGCGCCCGAGCACCACGAACTAACGATGCGGTCGCTCGAAGCCGGGAAGGCGACCTTTTGCGAATGGCCGCTCGGCGCGAACTTGCCCGAAGCCGAGGAGATGGCCGATCTCGCGCGCATCGCGCGCGTGCCGACGCTCGTCGGCCTGCAGGCGCGCAGCGATCCGGCAGTCCGCGCGGCGCGCGAACTGATCCTCGAGGGCTACGTCGGGACCGTGCTCGTCGCCAACATGAGCTATTTCACGAGCGGAAACTATCAGCGCGGCGCGGGCCGCCTTTGGCAAGGATGGCGGCAGAACGGCGCCAACCCGCTCACGATTCCGGGCGGACACAGCATGGATGTCGTGCGGTTCTTGCTCGGTGATTTCACCGACGTCTCCGCGCACCTCACGACCCAAGTGCGCCAGTGGACGGACACCGACAACGGTCACCCCGTCGACGTCGACGCGCCCGATACGATCAGCGTGCTGGCGCGCACGCACGGCGGCGCGGAAACGACGATGCAGATCGCCACGGTACCCACCGGCGGCTCGGAGTTTCGCTTCGAGATGTACGGAACGGCCGGCCGGCTCGTGCTGGGCTCGAGCAGCAGCGTCAACAACGGCCCGAGCACGCTGCTTGGGGCCAAGGGCAAGGACGCGCTTGCGGAGCTGCCGATCGCCGATCGGCACAAGCTCGTGCCGGCGTCGCTAACGGGTGCGCCGCGCAGCACGAACGTCGCGCAAGCCTATGTGCGCTACGCGCAAGCGCGCGCCGCCGATCAGCCCTGCGATCCGGATTTCGATGCCGCACTCGGCATGCACTGCGTCATCGATGCGATCGAACGCTCGTCGGCCGAAGGGGTTGCCATCCGACTGCCGTGAGTGCACGATCGTGACGATCGCCGTCGGAACGTGCGGCTACTCGTACAAAGATTGGATCGGCCCCGTGTATCCGCTCGGTACGAAAGACGGCGAGATGCTCGACGTCTATGCGGGCCTTTTTCCGACGGTCGAAGTCGACTCAACCTACTATCGCGTGCCGGGGGCGGCCACCTTCGAATCGATGGCGCGCCGGACACCCGAGGGCTTTCGGTTCACGGCTAAGCTGCCGAGTACGGGGACGCATCTTCAAGCCGCGGGCGTTCACGACGACGTACGCCTGTTCCGGCGGAACCTCACGCCGCTCCTCGACGCCGGCAAATTCGCTTGCGCGCTCATGCAATTCTCCAATTCGTTTCATCCGAACGATGCGACGCGCGACTATCTGCGCCGCCTGCGGGACGCCCTCGAGGACCTACCGCTGGTGGCGGAATTTCGGCACCGTGAATGGCAATCGGCCGAGACGATCTATCTGTTGAGCGAGTTGAACATCGGCATCGTGAACGTCGACATGCCGCACTTCAAAACGCTGTTGCGCGAATCGAGCGACGTCACAAGCGAGGTCGCGTACGTTCGCTTTCATGGGCGCAACGCTAAAACGTGGTGGCGCGGCACCAACGAGACGCGCTACGACTACCTCTACTCCAAGGAAGAGCTGGAGCCGTGGGTCGATCGGCTCGTCGACATGGCCGCCGCGCCGAAAGTGCGCGAAGTACTGGCGTACTTCAACAACCACGCTCGCGGGCAAGCGGTCAAAAATGCGGAGCTGTTCGAGCAGTTGATCGAGGAGCGGATCCCCGGCGCGCTCCGCCGCGCCGCGCATCCGGAGAAAGCATCGGTCGACGTTCCGCTGCCTCTATAATCCACCGTCCGGCGATATTTGCGATTACTTCTCGTTAGGATCGCTCACCGCCGGGATGGTGTCGATTTCGGTGTTGACGTATTTTCCGCCGCGTAGCTCGGTCCGGCGAATATAGACGTTTTGCACTAAGTCGCGCGTGTTGGGATCGACCTCGACCGGGCCCCGTGGGCTTTCCCAACGCATGCCCTTGACCGCAGCCATGAACTTGTCGGGATTCGTATCGCCGTGTTGGGCGTTGACCGCGCTCGCGATCGCGTGCATGATGTCCCATGCGGCCACGGCGTGAAAGTCGGCGACGTCGGTCGGATCGACTTTCTTGAAGGCGCGCAGGAAGTCCGCATTCGCTTTCGACGGATGACTATTGGAATAGTTGAACGAGCTGACGATGCCGTCGGCGTCGCTGCCGAGGGCCGGGAGCAGGTTCTCGTCAACGAGGTCGCCCGACGCCAGGATCTTGATCTTCTTGCCCAGCCCGGCGGAGTAGAACGCCTTGAGAAATGCCGGCGGCTGGTTGCCTGAACCCAGAAACAGGTAAACGGCCTGCGGCGCCGCTTCTCGCAGCCGTTCGACATACGCCGAAAAGTCGAGGTTGGCAACCGGAACGCCCACGCTCGCCACGATCTGCCCGCCCGCGCCGGTAAACGCGGACGTGAAGGCGGTCGAGGCATCGATGCCGGGGCCATAGTCCGTATAAAGGATGTAGGCTCGCTTGATGCCGTTGCGCGCTGCCCACTGGGCGAGCGGCACCGTGATCTGCGCGGTGGTGAAGCCATAGCGAGACATATACGGATTGGGCACCATGATCTTCGACGTCGCGGCGTTCAGGTCGAGAAAGGGCTTCTTCGACTGCGTCGACACGGCGCCGACGGCGATCGCGTTCGGCGTGTACTCGTTCCCCGCCAACACGTCGACATTATCTTGGACGATCAGCTCGGTCGCAATGCGCTTTGCGTTTTCGGGCGAAATCCCGCCATCGTCGCGCTTCACGATCTCGATTTTCCGTCCGGCGATCGTATCGCCGTAGGTGTTCTCGTAGGCGGTAATGGCAGAATCGACGATCCGGCCGTAGGTTGTCATCTCGCCGCCATATGAATAGATCAACCCGATCTTGATCGGCGGCTGGTCCGCACCGGCCATCGTCGAGCCGCTCAGTAAAAGTATCGCCGCGCCGCAGGCGGCAAAGAGGCGGTGCACCGGCAAAATTGAGTAACCCGACATGGACGCTCCTCGACGATAAGTTTTATACTTCAATGGCCAACATGGTAGAAAATTGCAACGAGCCGCTATGCACTATCGTTTGCCCTGGACGGACCGGTCTCCGCTGATCCTGCCGGGATCAGCATTCTGATCTTCTTCCTCGCACTGCCGTGTAACGCGTTTGGCGCGAGTCTCCAACTTCAGGTTCATCAAATGAATCGCAGGATTCGACGCTAAGGGAGCGGCGATTGCGGCGGCTCGGCCGGCGAGGGTGATGGGGAAGGAACGGCCTGGGGCGGTGGTTCCAGTATGGGCGGCATTCTCGGCGAACAGCCCTCCGCCGATCCGACCGGCGGAATGAACGGGAACGGCGGCACGTCGGTCACGCCGTACTCGATCGGATAGAACGCACCGCCGTCCGTCATCGTCACCGTGGTGCTGGCGCCGTTCGAGTGCGGCGGCAAGGCGTAGGTCGAAACGTAATACGGCTGCGCGAGCCGCACGCAGCCGATTTCCTTGAACTGCCCATCGACGATGAACGTGCTGCGCACCGGGCCGGCCAACGGCTTCTCGTATAAGTAGATGGTGTGCGCATCGTCGGTGGGGTTGAGCAGCGTGAAGACGATGCGGTGAACGACGCCGTAGTCGCCGTAGTCGTGGCCGTCGTCGGCGGGATCCACGTTGGGCGGCGTCGGTGAACGTCCGCCGTACTGTACCGCGACCGGCGGACCGCCGGCCGTGTACGTCGCAGCAAGCTCACCGACCGCCGTGAGGTCGAAAGCGCCGTGACGGTGATGGCCGTCCGGCGAGAGACGCGGACCGTCCAGATAGCTATCGATCGTGCCCCCGGCCGGCGATGCAACCACCGACAGGGTCACGGCGCCACCGCTCAGGACGTGCACGTCGACCGCGCCGGCCACAACCTCGCCCTGCAGCATCAACGCGTGCCGCACGATGAACGGCTCGCCGGGGACGAGATCGACGAGCGTGCCTTCGTCGCTCTGCAGCGAGTAGAGCAGATCGCGCGTTACGGAGTGTCCCACACTCAGCACATCGAGATCCGGCCCGGCACCGGAGGCAATGAACTGCACGCGCGTCGGCACGGTCGCCGTCATCACGACATCGAGATCGCGTGGGGCGCCGATATCCGAATGATAGTAGTAGAGCCGCGCCGGCTGTGCCGCCGTGACGTCGTTGCGGAAGACGAGACCTTCGGTGCGCAAGTATTCCGGGTCGTCGCTCAGATAGAGCCGCTGCGGTGCTTGCGTCGCGACGCTGACATTGGAGACCGTCACCGTGGTGACGGCACTCAGCGGCGGGTTGACCCCCACCGCGCTGATCGTCACGGTGACGTTGATGGTCGTCTGCGCCCCGCTCGCCAGTGCGGGCAGCGGCCACGGCGCGATCGGACCGTAGGCGATCGTCGAACCGGGCAGCAACGTCGGCCGAATGGCGCGATCGAGCGCATCACGAATCTGACCGCTGAGAAATGCCGCGTTGTCTCCCGGCGTGCCCGTCACTTCTAGCGACAGCGCCGGTGGGATCTTGCCGAGAGCCGGGGCCGCGGTGGGCGTCGCGAACGATTCCGGTGTTTCGGCCGAGGTTTGGGCTGCCGCCGGGCCGGTCGCGGTCGCAAGCAAGATCGCTAGAGCGATTGCGCAGCCGTACCTCACGCGCTCGATCGTTTAGTCACTTGCGAAGAACGTCCGAATCTGGCTCGCGATGGCGCTGAGGGAACTGCTCGCCTTGCGTTCGCCGTTACCGGCGCGCACTTCCTCGCGCGCTTGCTCGCGCTCGGCCATCATCCCGCCGAGCTCGTCGGCCAGCGACTGACGGGCGGCGATCAGCGGCGCGATTGCGTCCTTGTCGATCTCATAGACGATCGAGTCGGTCAGTGTTTCGACGGTTGCATTCCGCGCGGCGCCGGTCAGCAACGATGCTTCGCCAAAATAATCGCCCGGCTGAAGCCGAGCCACTTCATGTTCGTTTTCGTCCTTGGTGACGAGCACGCGGAGCGCCCCCTCGCGAATCACGAAGAGCGACCGCCCGGTTTCACCTTGCCGGATGAGCCGGCTCTTGCGCTTGATCAGTTGCGGGTGCAGCCCGCCCGCGAGTTGCTCGCGTTCTTCACCGTCGAGGGTCGAGAAGAGCGGGATTCGCCCCAAGAGCCCGACGAGTTCCGCAATCCGGTCGGATGCGGCCGGCTGCTCGTTGCCATCGCCCAAATAGCGGTAGTTCGGCCACGCAAAGCCGGCAAAGGAAACGTGCCGATACGCGGCATGCAGCACTTGTGTGGCGATTTCGGCCTGCTTGTCGACGCGCGCGATCCAGAACTTGATGCGATAGGTGATCGTGCCCTCGCCGAAGGGCCCGAGGTCGACCTTCGGTGAGGGATTCTTCAAGACGCTGGGAACGGTCAGCGCGGCCGCCCGCAGGACCTCCGCCACGTGCTCGGTCGCATCGTGATAGCGCAGGATGATGTTGACCGACGAGCGGTGCGCGTGCCTGGGCTGATCGTGGTTGACGATGGGCAGCTTGTTGAGCATATTGTTCGGCAAGACCAACAGGTCGCCGCTCTTCTGCTCGATGTGCGTCGCGCGCCAATTCATGTCGACGACGCGCCCAAAATGCTTTCCATCGACGGTGATCCAATCGCCGTGCCGGAAGGGCTGCTCGACCGTGAGGGCGACTCCCGCGAGCACGTCGCCAACCGTGGCTTGGAGGGCAAAGCCGAGGATGACGGCGAGGATGCTCGACGTCGCGAACAGCGTACTGATCGGGAACTGGAAGACGAACGCCGACATCGATATCAACGCGCCGAGGTAGACCACGATCGCAAATGTGTCGAGGATGAACCGAGCCGTACGCTGACGGTCGCCCCGATCGAAGAAACGGACGATTTCCGCGCCCGCCTTGGCCGTTTGACTGAAGACCGAGGCCGCGGCGAGCCACCAAAGCACGCCGATGATCTGCTCCGGACCCGGCGTCAAGCGTCCCGCGGCGACCGGTAAACGATCCCAACCCAACCACAGGGACAGGGCTAACCACACCGCGAGCGCGACGACAAGTCGCAACCCCGCTTTAACGAGCGAAGCCATTTGGGTGTTACTTTAGGCAAGCGGCTTTTTGCGACCCATCGGCACGGCGCCGGCCGCTGTAAAATTTTCGGGTGGATGCCCTCAGGCTGCCTGCGGAATCCCGGCCGCATTGAGCTGAGCAGCTAATGCTATCAGTGCCGCGTATTCACGGCGGCACAGACACCGTTCGGCAAATAGCTCGTCCGGAAGCTCGAGCAGCGCCGGCGCCGTTTCCCAGGCCCAGCACCCTACCGCTCGGTAGCCAGGGTCGCGACCTTCCCTCGCCAAAATTCTCAGCCGGTCCGCCGACTTCACTCGGGGAGTCGTTTTATGATTCGAGAGACGATGAAGAAACCGATCGTTCCCATTAGCGGGCCAATTGATTACGGATTGGTGACGCAACCGGAATACATGACTTCCGAAATGCCTGCCGGCACCGCGGCCGTTACGCTCGAGACGACTCCGACCACATCTGCGGCTGCGGAGATTCTGCTCGAACATTTGTTTGCCCAGTCCGACGCGAGCATTCCGGGCGTATCGTATGCCGTCACCTACCGGCTGGCGGAAGGCCGCGCCGGCGGCGACATCATCGACATCTACCACTTCGATAACAACTCGGTGGCGATTTCGATTGCCGACATCTCAGGAAAAGGGACGCAGGCAGCGGTCCACGCCGCGCTGATCAAATACGGGCTGCGCGCGTATACGTCTCAGGGCTTGAACCCCGAGAAAGCCGTACGGGCAATGGATCGGCTCTATCTGGAGAACAGCTCCTTCGAGCGCACGGAATCGTTCGCGAGTCTCTTTCTGGGCGTAATCGATCCGACCCGGCGGCTGATGACGTACACCTGCGCCGGCCACGAGCCGGTGATGATCGTGGGCGCGGACGGAAAGGTGTCGGTTCTTGAGCCCACGGCTCCGTTGATTGGGATATTCGACGATCAGCATCACCTTTTCAAACAGAACTTCGTCGAGTTAGCGAGTGGTGCGCTTTTTTTCGGTACTACCGACGGGGTGACGGAATCGCGAAATGCCGAGGGCGAGTTGTACGGGATGGAGCGCCTGACCGCGATCGTTCGCCGTCATCGCGACAAGCCCGAAACGGAGTTAGTCGAGACGATTTTGGCAGATGCCGTCGCATTTTCCGGCAACGTCCGCCGCGACGACATCGCAATTATCGCGGCGCGATTTCACTAAACACGGCTCTCTCCCGCCGGGCCCTCGCCGAAGACCAGCTGCGAGACGCCGCCCAAACCAATCAAATCGACGAGCTTGCGGAATTTCGGCGCCATGTTCACAACAACGCAGCGTTGGCCCTCAAGACTGCTTGCAAAGCGCACTAACGCGTGGAGCGCAGTCGTTCCCAGGAACGGGACCCCGGCGAAATCGAGATAGATGTCCGAGCGGGCACTGCGCAGCGGGCGTAGCGCCTGCTCGAAGTCACCCGCGGTGCGAACGTCGATCTCGCCGAAGATCCGTGCGCCGGGAGGGTCGGAGGTGGGCAATACGTGCAGGGCTCCGTCGTCGAGCGAGAAGTCCGCGCGCACAACGCCGTCGGGATGCAGGCCCAGCAGCTGCTCGACGGCTGCGTCGTCGAAGAGGCGGCAATCGACCTCGCACATGCCGGTTACCAGTCCGGACTGAAATACTTCGCTCTGGATGCGCCGTTCGTAGTCGAGCAAGTGCTCCGCTCCGGGAACGTCGCGCGTGGCCCAGCCCAGGTCGCCGCCGACGCGGATTCCCGAGTAGCCGTCGAGGATCGCGCGCTCGGCCGTGTCCAACCAGCCCCGGATACACGCATCGGGATCGAACGAACCAGACGCGAGATACGACTCGCGCGACGTTGCCACGGAAAGCCGCCGCTGCGCGATATGCCGCCGTGCGTCGATGCCCGACGCTTCCAGCCGAGTGATGACCGGCGCCGTCGGTTGCTCGTCGGTAAAGTACAGCACGCGCTGGTTGCGCTCCAAGCCGCCCACCACGAACGTGCACAGGATCGCGTCATGCTCGGCGTCGGCGTGATAGAGCGAGCAGATGTGGTCCCCGCCGCGCAGGCTTCCGAGGGTCCTCGGTATGATACCGTTCATAAGTTCGCCGGCCTTCCAAGCATCCGAGCCCATAGTATTCCCGAAGTTGCTCAGAATTCCACGTGGGCCGTCGCGCGGGGAAGGGTGCGGCCGGGGGCGTCTTAGCCCGGGGAACCTCGGCCTAACTTCATTATCGCTCCCTAGCGAGATTCCGCGCATGCGCCGGGAAGGTGCGTTTGAGCATCTCCTCGCCGGCTCTCGACAGTTTACGATCACGCTCCGCCGGTCAGACGGATTCATCGAAGAGCGATTCGCGTTCCCGCCGTACCGGCATTACGACGTGCTGCGTGGTCTGGATTACTTTCGTGCCGCGGGGGCCGTTGCCGGCGAGCGCATGCGGGAAGCGATCGAGCTCGTCGTGTCCAAGCATGATGAGAAAGGCTGGTGGCGGCTCGATCTTCAGCGCCCCGGACAGATGCATTTTGCCGTCGACGAGGGCGAAGGAATGCCGAGCCGCTGGAACACCCTGCGCGCGTTGCGCATTCTGCGTTGGTATGAGCGAGTGGAACAGGTGAGGGTGGTCTGGTGATTGTACTTCGCAGGGAAGCGTATGGTGCAGTTTCATGTCACGCTCATGCCGAGCGACCATCAATTCGATGCGGTTCCCGATCAGAATATCTTGCAGACCGCGCTGACCGCGGGCTTCGCAGTGCCGTACAGCTGTCGCGCCGGCAATTGCCGGACGTGCCGCGGTAAGGTTATCTCCGGCACCGTCGATCACGCTAAGAGTTCGCCGCAAGTCCTCACCGAAACGGATAAGGCGGACGGTTTTGCGCTTCTCTGCCAGGCGCGTCCGCTCTCGGACCTCGTGATCGAGGTCGCCGAGCTCTCCGGTCTCACCAAACCGCGTATCCTGCCGGCGCGCGTGATGCGCATCGAGAAACCGGCTCCCGATGTGGCCATTATCGAGTTGCTTCTGCCGCCGCGGGAACCAATCTACTTCGTCGCCGGACAATATATCGAAATCTTGCTCGAAGACGGTAAGCGCCGCGCGTACTCGATCGCGAATAGCCCCAAGCCCGAAGGCGTGGGCCAAATTCAACTGCACGTTCGGCACACGCCCGGCGGCTTGTTTACCGACCGCGTCTTCACGACGATGAAGCAGCGCGAGCTCGTGAAGATCGAGGCGCCGCTCGGGACGTTTGTATTGCGCGAGGAGTCGGCGAGTCCCATCGTTTTCGTTGCGGCGGGTACAGGGTTTGGTCCAATAAAGTCGATCGTCGAGAGCGCGCTGCTACGGCGCATCATCGAGCAGCGGCCGATGACGCTCTACTGGGGAGCTCGCACGCGCGCAGATCTCTACATGCTCGACCTTCCGCTGCGTTGGGCCAACGAGGAGCCCAACTTCACGTTCGTTCCCGTTCTCTCCGAGCCGACTGCCGGTTGCGATTGGACCGGCCGCACGGGCTTCGTTCACCAAGCGGTCCTGGAAGATCTGCCCGACCTCGGATCGCATCACGTGTACGCCTGCGGTACTCCCGCTATGGTCGAAGCGGCAAAGCGCGATTTTCGCAATCTGCGCGGGCTACCGGACGATGCCTTTTTCGCCGATGAGTTTCTCACCGAGCTAGATCGCCTAGCGCTCTCAACCGATACGTCACCTTAGGAGAACACATGACCTCAATTCGTGAGAGAACCGACGACTTCGTCGTCGACACCAACAACGGGAAGTCGCTCCTAAAGCCGGATTTTCTTTCACATGGCACGCTTGAATGTAAGGATTTCCGCAAGAGCCGCGTCTTCTACGAGGACTTTCTCGGTTTGGAATGCGTTCAACATGGGCCGCGTTCGATGTGCGTCCGGTGTGGTATGAAATTCCACATCGTCTGCCTGCAAGTCGGCGATGCGGTGCGGCCGTTGGGCGTCAACAACCATTGGGGTCTCGATTTGGCTTCGCGAGAAGATGTTGCGGAAGCGCACAATCTCGCCCAGCAGTATCAAGAAAAATTCGGCATACGATCGATGACGGATCCGGTGGACGTACGCGGCGTCTTCTCTTTTTATATCGAAGATTTGGATTCCAATTGGTGGGAGCTGCAATACTTTCCCGGCGGTCTGCAAGACGACGTTAATTTCGATTTCGGCGACCGTTTCAATCCCGACGGCACGACGATCGACTCATGATAGATGCGAACACGCCTGCGCGCTTTTCGCGCCGGGCACTCATCGCCGGCGGCAGCGCTGCCGGATTCCTCTCCGCGTGGCCGGCGCGCGCGCGAGCTCAGAAAACACCGCTGCGCCTCGGTGCGGTCATTTCCGACACCTTCGGCATGGCGTACTACGGCCGCGATATGGGATTCTTCGAGCGAGCCGGGTTCGACGTCGAGATCACGGCTTTCAACAACGGCGCGCCGATGGCCGCCGCGGCGGCCGGCGGAGCCATCGATCTCGGCGTAGCGGAAGCTACGGAGTTAGCGAACGGCGCGTTGCGCGGAGTACCGTTCGCGATCGTAGCAGCCGGCGCGATGTATGTCAGCGCCGCGCCCACCACGCTTCTTTGCGTGGCGAAGACATCGTCGTTCAAAACGGCGCGCGACCTCGAGGGACAGACCGTCGCCGTCCCGGGGCTGGTCGGGCTTTCGACGGCGGCCGTATATGCCTGGATCGTGCAGAACGGCGCCGATATAAGCAAAGTGCACTTCGTCGAGGTGCCGATCACACAGATGGCCGACGCCGTAGCGCGCGGTGTCGTGGCCGCGGCCCATATCCCCGAGCCGACGCTCACCGCCCGGTCGGCGGAGATCGAGGTGATCGGGAAGCCTTACGACGCCATTGCCCCGACCTTTATCATGAGCGATTGGTTCTCAACCCGCGATTGGGTGGCGCGCAACCGCGATATGGCAAAACGCTTCGTTGCCGCCGCCTACGAGACGGCGCGGTGGGCAAATGCCAATCACGATCAGTCCCTCGTGATTCTTGCCAAATACGCCAAATTTGACTTGAGCTCGCTGCACAACATTCGGCGTGCCACGTTCGCAACGTCGCTCGATCCGCGATTGATTCAACCGGTGCTCGACGCCTGTGCGAAGTACAAGATGCTCCCGCGGCCCTTCAATGCGGCGGATCTCATCGTTCAAACCTAGACGGGTTTAGTCGCGCCCTTTACGGCGGCTTCAATCGCCGCGACGTCGATCTTCTTCATCTGCATCATGGCCTCCATCGCGCGCTTGCCGGCCGCGCGGTCGGGGCTTTTGAGCGCTTCCATGAGCGCACGCGGAGCGATTTGCCAGGACAGCCCGAAGCGATCCTTGCACCAGCCGCACACGCCTTCCGAACCGCCGTTGTCGACGATTGCGTGCCAATAACGGTCGGTTTCATCTTGGTCGCCGGTGTAGATTTGAAACGAGATCGCCTCGTCGAACGTGAACTGCGGCCCGCCGTTGAGCCCGAGAAACGGCATGCCGAGAACCGTGAACTCGACCGTCAACACGTCCCCTGCTTTTCCTTGGGGATAATCGGCCGGCGCGCGATTGATCGCATCGATGCGGCTGTCCGGGAAGGTCTGCGCATAGAATCTCGCAGCTGTCTCCGCGTTGCCGTTGAACCATAGGCACGGAGCGATCTTCCCGGCCATCGCCCTATGGAACCGGCGGGTTGACGATCGGCGGCGCGGGCGGGTTTTGCGCCGGTGCGGCTTGCGGCGCGACCCAGCGGTCGTACCATGCGGGCGGCCCGGCGCGACGGCCGGCACGGTCGATCTCGTTGGCAATAAACGCCGCGCCGGCGTTCTGACCGACCACCGAGACGCGCATCCCGGGCGCGAGATCGCTGCCGACCGGTACGATGATGGTGCCGATGTGCAACACGATGTGATCGACGAAACCGCGGTCGTCGAGCAAGCCCAGGTCGAACGATCCCGGTAGGAACCGAACGATGGTGCCGGAGAGCCGGGCATCGCCGAGCGCCTGCGCGTACGACGGCACCTGTTGCGCGGCGGCGGGTCCGGTCAGAAAGCAGGCGAGCGACGCGGCCGCCGCTCCGGCAAGCACTCGAAACATATTGCGCTTTACCCGTCATCGCGCGTGCCTACGCGCTAACCGGTCGTTTAGTGCGCGGCGACTTCCTTCGCGTACGACTCATCGGCGAGGTCGGAGATCGGGACGGGCTGCGAGATCTCGCCGAGTTGCAACACGCCGCTCACGACGTTGGCGAGGGCGCGTTCATCGATCATCCCGTCGGTGCGGAAAGCGTGCCGCTGAGTGAAGTCGATCGCATAGGTGCGTGCCGCGACCGCCGTGTCGACCTTGGTTGCCGCGGCAAGCACGGCGATCGCGTCCTGCGGGTGCGCGTATCCGTAGCGCGTCGCATCGCGGAGGGCGCGCAGGAAACGAACGAGCTCCGGGCGATGCGTCTTGGCCCAGTTCTCGTTCACGGCGACGCCGGCCGAGAGCCAATCCTTGACGTAGTCGGCCGACTGCGCCAGGATCCGCATGCCCGAGGCCTCGGCCATCAGGTCGAAGGGTTGGATCAGCATCGCGCCCTGCGCGTTCCCCGACTTGAGCGCCGCCATCCGCATCACCGACGTTCCGCTCGTGAGCACGTCGAAGTCGCGATTCATGTCGAGGTGCTGGGCTTGCGCCATCCGCTGGAACGAGAGGCCCGTCAGGTCGAGCTTCGTGGTGACGAGGACCGTCTTACCCTTGAGATCGGCCCAGCTCTTGACCGACGGCACCGTGACGAGCGAATAGGTGTCGATCGCGATCGTCGGCGCGACAAACTTGATCGGAAGCTGGTGGCCGCGCGCGACCGCGATCGCGTCCGAGCCCAGGACGGCGATCGGCAGGTCGCCGGTGACCAGCGCGTCGATCGTGTTCTGCAAATTGTTCCCGGTAACTTCGACGACGTTGAGGCCTTCGCGCGCGAGGAAGCCGCGATCGCGCGCGAGGTAGTAGGGCCAGTCCACGACTCCCGGACCGACGATCCCGAAGTCGAGCGTCGTGAGCGAGGGAGACGGCTGGGCCGAACTCGTGCTCGAGCCGGTAACGAGGCCGGCTGCTAGCGCGAACGCGAGGGCGAGGTGACGCACGAAGCGCGTGGTGCGGCCCACGCTAGACGACGTCGCCGCGCACGAAGTGCTTATCGTAGCGGCCGGTGCCGTCGAGCTGCCCTCCGCCGGCGTACTGGAACTCCCAGAAATTGTCGTCGAGGTCCTGAAAATAGAAGGCGTACGTGCCGTGGTGCTTGGTGATCTTACCGATCTTCTTGATCCCGTAGCGTTCCTGGTGAACGTGCGCGAGCTCGAGGGCACGGTCGACGGCGGCCTCGGACTCCAGATCCAAGCCCCAATGGTTGGCGCGTCGCACCGGCGAGGTCGCATCGCCCGTCTGGACGCAGACGATCACCAAGTAGCCGCCCTTGCGCATCTGCAGCGCGCCCTCGCTATGGCGCACGACGTCGAGGCCGAGGAACTCTTCATAAAACGGCCGCGACGCGGCAATGTCGCGGCACGTGATCGTCCCATGCGAGAGGATGACCGGTTTGTTCAGCGGCTCGACTCGAGTGGCAGTCTGATGACTCTGCATCACTGCTCCTCCCACAAAGCGTCCGCGGTTCCTGCCCCTCGGCTACCGCCGACGGGAACGAACTCATGGGTGAGTGGAACGGAAGAAAGCATGAAGCTCGTAACCATCGACTCGTGCCCGGACGGGCGCGCCGGCGTGATCGTCGGGAAGCACATTTTAGACTTCGGGCGCGCCACGGCGTTCGTTCCGCTCGCGTCGTGGGTGCCGGCATCCATGCGCACGCTTTTGGCCGCCGGTACGGTTGGCCTCGATATCATTCGCCGCATCGTCGACGACGTGAACGGCCGCTCGGCCGACGAGCATGCGGCGATGCGCGCATGCGCCGCGCTGATTCCGTACGACGAGCACGCGCTCTTGCCGCCGGTGATGCCCGGCGTGCTGCTCTCGCACGGCCGCGCCTACCTGAGTCACCGCAAGGAAATGCGCGGCGACCTCTACGATCCGGCCGCCGAAGAACCGCCGTCCGCGTTTCTCAAGAACCTCAATTCGATCGTCGCAACCCGAAAGCCGATTCGCCTCCCGGCCGACGCCGCCGAGATGATCGATCTCGAAGTGGAATTTTCGATCGTGTTCGGCCGCACGTGTCACAAAGTGAGCGCCGACGAGGCGCTGCAGTACGTCGCCGGATATACACTCATCAACGACGTCTCGGCGCGCGATTGGGCCGCCAACTTCAACCTGACGAAAAATCCGGACCTCAACCGGATGGGCAAGCAGTTCCCGACGTTCACCCCGCTCGGGCCCGTCATCGTGACGGCCGACGAGATTCCGGATCCCAACAACGTGAACCTCGGCTCGTCCATCAACGGCACGATCATGCAGCAGGCCAACACGTCGGACCTGATCTACCGCATCGAGTATCTGATTTCGTATTTCTCGCGCTGGTATGAGTTCCGGCCCGGCGACGTTCTCACCACCGGCTCGCCGGCCGGGAACGGATTCGGGCGCAAGCCGCCGATCTTCATCAAACCGGGCGACACGATCTCCGTTTACGCCGACCACGTCGGCGCATTGACGAACCCGGTCGTCCTGTTGCCGAGCCGGCCTTAGGCGAATAATTTGCCCGAATAGATGCCGTCGAAGAGCCGGCGCACGTTCTCATCGCGAATCGCCGTGACGTCGGCTTCGGGCAACCCGCTCGCGGCGAGATAGTCGATTTGCCATTGGTAGTCGTCATCGCGGAAGAACGGGTAATCCGACCCGAGAACGATGCGCTCGGCTCCGAACACCTCGCACGCGCACTGAAGCGCCGGGCCGAAGCCGTTGACGGAATCGTACCAGAACTTCTTCGTGAAGGATGCGAGCGCGGCTTTGTCCGGCAGCTTGGCACGAACGATGCGCTCGAGACGATGCATCAAGAACGGCAACGTGCCGCCCAAGTGCGGCAGAATGCAACGGATACGCGGATATTTCTCAGTGAAACCCGACGTCATCAGCTGCACGGCGCACAGCGTATCTTCCGCCGTTCCGCCCAACGGCCACAAGAGGCCCTCGGCGCGGATCGGCGCCGAGCCGCACGCCAGCCCGGCGGGATGGACGAACAAGATCGCGGCGCGCCGGTCGAGCTCGGCATACACGGGGTCGAAGGCCGGATCGGCGAGCGACTTCCCAAGGACCGACGTCGCGACGCTGATCCCGACGAAGTGCAAGTCGTCCAGGCAGCGGACGAGTTCCGCGAGCGACTCTTGGATGTGCGGCAACGGCAACGAACCGAACGCTTCGAAGCGCAACGGATATTCTTTGACGAGCTGTGCGTAGAGATCGTTGATAAAGTGGGCAGCGCGGACGCCGCCGGCCGAATCCTCGAAATAGGGCATCAAGCCCGAGGCACTGATGATCTGCCGGTCGACCCCGGCCCGATCCATCACGCGAAAGCGCGCTTCGAGGTCGGCCTCATGACTCGGGTAGACGATCGCGCGCCCTGAGGCGACACCCGGCTCGATGTTGCCGCACGCCTCGAGCAGAGCGAGATACTCGTTGTTCATGTAGTGCGCGTGAACGTCGATGCGTGCCATCCCGGAAGACTTTGCTAACCGAATCCTGAGTTACTTCACACGAGCGGCCCGCGGAATCGAGCGCGCCGAGCGTCAGCCCGGTCGATCGCGTCGCGACCCTTACCGTCTTAGGAATCGCAAGTAGAACGCTACGAACACCAAGACTATTCCGATGTTGACGATCAGCCGTTCTGTGAAGCGGTCTTTGAGGAAGGCGAAGTCCACGCCGACGATGACGGCTACCATCGCACCACGTACAGGATGCTGCCGGACTGTCTGCTCATTTCCGTCCCCTATTGCACGCGGGTGGGACTTGGAGCCCGGCCCATAAAGTCTTGCCCCGGCTCAACAAAATGACGCTGGCGACGATGATCTTGGAGGGATAGCCGGCCGGGCGGCCTCCGCTGACCAGGCTCCGCTGTTGGGCGTTAGGAACGTCCTACTTTACGGGCGTTGCCTGATGCCCGATCAGCGGTGGAGGCGACCAACTCCGCGGTGCCCACCCCGCTCGCAACTGCTGACCCCGCGATCAAAATGCCGTTCACGGCCCTGTGCCGGACGCATATCGAGACATGTGGGTCGCGATCGCCTTCGGTGGATGATGGTGTTCTCGCTCAAGGATCTGATCGTTCCGAAGTCCGTCATGCCGCGCGCCTTTTTCGAGTACACGTTAAAGCAGGGCGAGACGCGAAAGGTCCACATAGAGTGCAGAACGGTGCTTTTCCAGGAGCTTGGCTGGAAGCTACGCTCGTTGGAAGCGCAAACAGCAACCTATGAAATGTGATGGCTCTAGGCGCCGATGGAGTGGGAGTAGGCGGTTCGCTCAAGGTCGATGACGGCAAGCGCGTCGGCAAGGTCGGCGTTTTCGCGCACGAACTGACGTAACCGCCGAAACGCCGGCGATAGATCGCGCAGGCTATCAGCGGGTCCGGCCGGCGCGAAGCCGGCGACGAGCGATCGGACGCCCCGATAGAACTGGCGCCAGGATGCCGTCCGGCCGGTTGGGGCTGCGATCAGGGCAGTCAAGAGCACGTCCGCCAGGTCGGCGCCCTCGGAAAATCGGTTCGTTTGGCAGGCCACCGTGCCGACGTCGCGGGTCATTCGGAGGTAGAACTCGAGCCCGTCGGCCTCCAGCTCGGCCGCGAGCAGCGCTGCAAAGGGAAGCGCTTCGGGCGGGTTATAGATGAGTGTATCCTCAAGCATCGTACTTGAGGACATCCTCAAATTACTCATGGTTTCAGTGCCCGAGACGAATTTGGCCAAAGTCGCCGAGGCGCGCGGCCGCGCAACCCTCGAACCGCAGAGAAGTACGGGCAAGCGCCGGGTCGCGGAACTCTTGCGGGCCGGCGCCGACGTCATCGCCGAGCGCGGCTTCGAGGCCGCCACGATGGCGGAAATCGCCGCCCGGGCGGGCGCGCAGATCGGTTCGCTCTACCGCTTCTTCCCGAACAAGGACGCCCTGGCGGACGCCCTCATCGGCCGCTATCGCGAGCTCGTCGAGGCCGCGTTCCAGCAGACCGACAGCCGTTCCGCTTCTTCCACGATCGAGGAATTCGCCGACGACCTGCTCGGCGTTTTTGCCGGCGTGCGCGGTGAAACCCCGGCGATCGTCGCGCTGCTCGACGCACGGTCGGATGCCGGCGCATGGCGCGGCGACTTCCACGAGCGCTCGCTCCGCGGCGTCATCACATCGCTCCAGCGACGCGATGCCGGGCTCAGCAATGCCCAGGCACACGACATGGCCGTGGTGCTGCTGCAAAACATGAAAACGATGAAGTCGCTCGACGTGGAGCATAACGCGGGCGCTATCGCGGAACTGCGCTCGATGACGGCCCTCTACCTAAAGAGCAAACTTAACGGCTAAGGCCGTTCCAGCGGCACGCGCACGCCGAGCTTCTCGAGCCGCGGCAGCACCTCGTCGCGGAAGAACGGAAACTCGTCGTTGAAGTTGACGAAGTTGATCGCCACGCCGTCGAAGCCGGCGGCGCTGATCGCCGCCAAACCGCCGGCGACGTCGTCGGGGTTGCCCAGCAGCTTGAATCCGGAGTGGCCGTTGACGTAGCTCATGCGCAACTTGTCGATGTCTTCCGTCCAATCTTCGCCGCGCTGCGAGGCCATGCGCTCGACCACGCGATCGACGAGTACCCAGTCGACGTTGGCCAGCATGTACTCATGCCAAGCGCGCGCTTCGGCCGCGGTGGGGCGGCACACCACCACCCCGGCGGTATACACGCCGATCTCGCGCCCGTGGGCCGCGGCTTCGGCACGCGCCTTGGCCGTCACGCCCGCGGCATCGCCCAAGCCGTCGCCCTCAAACGTCGTCGACGGAATGGCCGTGAAGAACGCGTCGCAGTTGCGCACGGCGAACGACCGGCCGACGGCGGATTGCCCGGCATTCATCAGCAGGGGCCGCGTGCCGCCGTAGGGCTTGGGCTTCTCGCGCACACCGCGCAGCTTGAAGAACTCGCCTTCGTAATCGAAGTCGTCCTGCTCCCACGCCAGGCGCACGACATCGAGCCACTCTTGACCGTAGCGATAGCGGTCGTCATGATCGCGCTTCTGCACGCCGAACATGTCGAATTCATCTTCGTTCCAGCCGCAGACCACGTTGAGGCCGACGCGTCCGCGGCTGACGAAATCGGCGGTGACCATCTGCTTCGCCGCGATGAGCGGGTGGAAGAGCGGTGCGTGGACGGTGCCGAAAATCGTCAGGCGCTTCGTCGCGGCGAGCAGCGCCGTGGCCCAGCTGATCGTCTCGAAGTTCGTCCCCTGGTAGTCGGTGTCGCCGCCGTAGCCTTTCCAGCGCGCGATCGGCAGCAGGAAGTCCATGCCGGCGTCATCCGCCATCTGCGCGAAGGTGAGGTTGTCTTCCCAGTTGCCCGACCAGCGTTCGGGAATGGTGGTCATCGAGCGGCCGGACGAGCAGTTGGTGCCGAAGAAGCCGATCTTCAGTTTGCTCGCGCTGTACATCGACGTCCGGCCGGCGTCGGCATCCGGGCGCGTCACTTCGCGGGCTCGAACACGGCGACGTTATATTCACCGCGCGCTTCCCAGGCCAGCCGCACGCGCATCCCGATGCGTACGTCTTCGGCCGGGCAGCCCCGTATCTGGGCCATGATGCGCACTCCTTCGTCGAGCTCGATGCTGGCGACGACGTACGGCGTGCGGGCTGCGAAGGCCGGCAACGGCGCGCGGTGCACGATCGTGAACGTGTACACGCTGCCGTTGCCCGCCGACGGCCGCCACTCGAGGTTGCGCTTGCCGCTGAAGAGGCTCGAGGGCCGCGGAAAGAACTGGTAGCGCTTCGCATCGGGATCGTACTGCAGCAGCAGCTTGCGTTCTTTGGTCGCTTCCCAGAACGGCAGCGAGAAATCCGACGGCACCGGCGCCGGCAGCGAATGGGAGTCGGTCACGTCGTTGCTCATCGTTCCAGCACCATGGCGTTGGTCGTTCCGAAGTTGCGCAAGAGCGGGATCATGCCGATGCCGCAGACGAGCGCGTTATCGGGCCGCGGGACTTGGCGGGGCCCCGCCTCGCCGAACACCTGCGTCACCGCCTCGACCAGGTTCACGAGACCGGCGGTAAAGCCCGGCTGCCCCATCGAGAGCATTCCGCCGCCCGGATTGAGCGGCAGCGTTCCGGTGTGCGAGAGATCGGTCGCGAGTACGAAGCGCGAGCCCTCGCCGCGTTTGCAGAAGCCGATCTCTTCGAGTTGGATGATGACCGCGATCGTGAAATCGTCATAGGGGAAAAACATGCGGACCTCGCCCGGCTGCAATCCGGCCGCTCGGAGCGCGCGCGGTCCGACGTCGGCGAAGCCGGTGTCGAGGACGTCCGCCAGGGGATCGTCCGCGTTGACGTTCGTGCGTTCCGCGTACGCCGCCGGATAGGCGCGCTTGGTCCAGCCGTGCGCATCCGCGACCTCGGCCGAGGTTACGAGCAGCGCGCCGCCGCCGTCGCACGGCATCACGCAGTCGAGCAGCCGGATCGGGTCGGCGATCATCTTCGATGCGAAGTACTGCTCGGCGGTCAGCGGCTTGCGGAAGATCTCGCACGCTTGCGGGTTGTTTACCGCGCCGTCGCGCTGCGTGATCGCGATCTTGGCCAGCGCGTTCGGATCGAGATCGTAGTGGTGCCGGTAGCGGTTGAGGATGAGCCCGAACTCCCCCGGAGGTCCGGGCAGTCCTTGAACGCGCTCCCACTCGCCGCGATAGCCGCCGTGCCGTAACGGCAGTTCCATCTCTTCGATCTGGGTATCGGCGCCGAGCAGCAACACCGTCTCACACTGCCCGGCGCGGATCGCGGCACAGGCACGATCGAGCAGCGAGAGGTGCATGGCGCCGCCGAGGTCGCTCGTTTGCAGCCACGTCACCGACAGTCCGAGGTAGTCGGTAATGAAGTTCGACCAGAACGCGTTGTCGACTTCGTGGTAGGACGATCCGATCGCGAGCCCGTCGATCGCGCGCTTGTCGATCCCGGTTCGCTCGAGGATGCCTTCGACCAGCTCGGCGGCGATCGAGAACGGCGACCGTCCGGTCCGCCGACCGAACTGCGTCTGGGCGTAGGCGACGATCGCCACGTCGCGCGGATGGGACGGCAGCGGTTTGCGGGCCACCTCAGACGCCCAAGTACGAGTTGGCGAGGAGCGGCGTATCTCGCAGCTCGGCACCCGTTCCGGTTGCGACGATGCGGCCCAGCGCGAGCACGTAGCCGCGATCGGCGACCGAGAGTGCGCGTGCGACGGTCTGCTCTACCAGTAGGATCGTAGTACCCTCCGCTTTGAGTTGCTCGATGACGCTGAAAACACGTGCGACGACAACGGGCGCGAGACCGAGCGACGGTTCGTCGAGGATGAGCAGCGCCGGACGCGCGAGCGTGGCCATGGCGATGGCCAGGATCTGCTGCTCGCCGCCCGACAACGAGGCCGCGTGCGCCCGCCGGCGGCGCCCGATTTCCGGGAACGCCTCGAAGGCGGCCTCGATCTCGCGCTCGAGCGCGGCCTTTTCGCGCCGGCGCACCCAGCCGCCGATGCGCAAGTTGTCCTCGACCGTGTGCTCGCGAAAGAGCCCGCGGTTCTGCGGCACGTGCACCACCCCCAGCGCGGCGATGCGGTCGGCGTCGAGGCGCGTGATGTCGCGCTCGCCGAACCGGACGGCGCCGCTGCGCGCGCGAACGAGGCCGCTGATCGCGCGCAGGAGCGTCGTTTTTCCGGCGCCGTTGGGCCCGACGAGCGCAACGAGCTCGCCGCGTTCGACGTGCAGCGAGACGTCGTGCAGCACGTCGACTTCGTAACCGGCGTTGAGGCCCACGATGTTCAGCATGTCAGGGCACCGCCTCCGCCAGCGGTTCTCCCAAGTAGGCGGCGATTACGCGCGGGTCGACGCGAATGCGGGCCGGCTCGCCCGCCGCGATCACTTTGCCGTAATCGACCACCGTGATCGTGTCACAGACGCGCAGCACGAACTCGGCGTTATGATCGATGAGCAGCACGCCCGCTCCGCGTTCGCGCGCGGTTTTCAGCACGGCTTCGAGCACGACGAGCTCGGCTTCGTTCAAACCGCCGGCCGGCTCGTCGAGCAAAACGACGGACGGCGAGGTCGCGATTGCGCGCGCCAGGCTCAGCACTTGCCGCAAGCCGGGTGGAAGTTGCCCCGAAGGGCGCTCGGCGTATTGGCCAAGGCCGACCGCGCGCAGGACCTCGGTCGCCTCGGCGCGCACGCGCCGTTCGGCAACACGTGCGGTGGGCCAGCCGAGCAGATATTCCACCAGCGAGCGGCGATGGCGGCGGTCGAGCGGCACCAGCACGTTTTCGAGGCACGTGAGGCGGCTGAACGTTTCGGGATGCTGAAAGGTGCGCACGATGCCATGCGCCGGGCGCGACGCGGGATCGCGCGACGCGAGCACGCTGCCGCACACCGACACGCTGCCCGACGTCGGCTCGGCGAAACCGGTCAAGCAGTTGATGAACGATGTCTTGCCCGCGCCGTTCGGGCCGATGAGTCCGTGCACGCTGCCGGCGTCGATGCGCAACGAGACGCCGTCGACGGCGCGCAGGCCGCCGATCACGTAACTGAGGTCGCGCACGTCGAGCACGCACGTGCCCGGCGGCAGCGGGGCGCGCGCCGGCGCCGGTGCGACCGGCGTCTCGAGCGCTTCTTCGGTTGCGGCCGTGCGCGAACCGCGCCGCAGTCCGCCGATCAAGCCCGCGAGTCCGTGCGGCGCGAACGTCACGACGGCGATGACGATCGCGCTGTAGAGCAGCAGCGTGACGCTGCCCGGCACGCCGCCGAGCCGGTCGATCGCGACCGGGATTGCGAGCAGCACGAGCGTGCCGAAGATCGGGCCCGATAAGGTCCCGGCGCCGCCGAGCATCACCATCAAGAGCAGCTGCACCGAGAGGTCGAGGCCGAAGGTGTCTTGATCGATCGTTCGCAGCACGCCGACGAACAAGGCGCCGGCAACGGCGACGATCGTCGAGCTGACGACGAAGGCCGTGAGCTTCGATGCGTTGATGGCGACGCCGAGTGAGGCGGCCGCGGGCGGCGAATCCTGACCGGCGATCATCGCGCGGCCGTACGGCGAGCGGACCAGGTTGCGTAAGACGAAACCGGCGGCAACGGCAAAGAGGCCCAGCTCAACGGCGTACAGCCGGCCCGGAATCGGGACGCCGCCGAAGAGCGGACCGTGTACGCCGTGCAAACCTTCGCCGCCGCCGGTGAGGGCGGGCCACGCCAGCGGCAGCTTGATGGAGACGAGCGCGTACCCGAGCGTGATCATGGCCAGCGTATAACGGCCCAGCCGCAGCGACGGAAAGCCGAGAATCAGCCCGACTCCCGCGCCGAGTAGCGCAGCCACGAGCACGCCGGCGCTAAACGGCAGACCCGCTTTGACTTCGCAGATCGCGAGCGCATATGCGCCGAGCGCGAAGAACGCGCTGTGGCCGAGCGAGATCAGGCCGCAATACCCGACGATCAAATTGAGGCTGAGCGCGGCCGCGATCAAAATGAACGCTTGCTCGGCGAGAAAGAGCGCGTAGCCGTCGGGCGCCGCGAGCGGCACGACGATGGCGAGCAGAACGGCGCCGGCAAGCCCGAACGAGGTCGTGCGCCGTGCGCCGGAGGTCATACGCGGCGCAGCGTGCCGCGTCCGAGCAAACCGGCCGGCCGGATCGCCAACAGGGCGAGCACCACGGCCAATGCGGCGAGGTCCTTGTAGCTCGGATCGACGACATAGGCCGTGACGGTCTCGACGATGCCGAGAATGAAGCCGCCGGCGAGCGCGCCGTCGATGCGCGACATGCCTCCGATGACCGCCGCGATGAACCCGTAGAGTGCGAACGAAAGGCCCATCGAGGGATAAGCCGACGTGATCGGGCCGGCCAGAAAGCCGGTGAACGCCGCGATGGCGCCGCCGGCCGCGAACGCGAAGAGCGAGAGACGCTGGATCGGAATGCCGCGCAGCGCCGCCGCGTCGCGGTCTTGGGCAATTGCCGAGAGCGCTTTCCCGAGCAGCGTGCGCTGAATGAAGAGTTGCATGATGCCGGCGAGCGCGAGCGCGCAGGCGATCATGCCGATCTGCTGCGGAATGATGCGGATGCCGCCGACCGTCGCGATCGGCACGTTCGACAAGAGATCGGGAAACGATTGGACCTGATTTTGCATGCCGAGTGCGAAGAGGGCTTGCAGCAAGAGCGCGAACGCGAAGGTCGAGATGATCCACCCTTCGCCGTTGCCGCGCAGCGATGACCGAACGGCGACGACGTACTCGATGAGGGCGAGCACGAGCCCCGCGACGACGGTCACGGCCAGTGCTGCGTACCACGGCCAGCCGAGCCGGCTATAGAACAGAACGCCGAGCATCGCGCCGCTCATGAGCAGCGCGCCCTGCGCCAAGTTCAGCACGTTCGTCGTCATGAACACGATGTTGTACGCCAGCGCGACGAGCGCGTACACACCGCCGATCGATAGGCCGCTCAGGAGGATGTTGCCGGCATCCCCGATCGTCACTTACAACTCTGGCCCGGTCCGAGCTCGACCAAGCCGTTGTTCGGCAAACCGGCCTTGACGAACACGAAGTTGTCCTCGACGGGCCCATCGTGCCGGTCGGCATTGAACGCATACGTGCCCGAAGTGAGGACTTGCGGATGGCTCTCCAGGTACGTCTTCATCGCGGCGGCCGCGGTCGAGTGCGCACCGTTGGCGGCGTTGGCGACGATGAAGACCGAGTCGTACATTGTCGCGACGTAGGTGATGTCGCGCGTGATCGGACCGTGGTTGAAGGCCGTCTCGGAGAGCTCCGCCCGCAGTCGCTTGACGGCTGCCGGCTGGCACTGGCTCGTGAGGTTGCGCACGCCGCCGCTGCCGTAGGAATGGGCGAGGATATCCGGCGGCGCGCTCTGCACGACGACCGCGAAGTTGATGGCCGAGGTACCCATCGGGATCACGTCGGTCCAACCGATCTGCTTGAGGCCTTTGAGCACGGTGACGTAGTCGGGACCGTAGGCCATCGCCATGATCAGCGCTTGCGGCGCGCCGCGGCGCAGCTTATCGAGTTGCGGCGAGATGTCGGTCGCGCCCGACGCCATCGTCACTTGATCGGTGACGTTCACACCGAGGTCCTTGAGGCTCGCGGCCGCGCCGCCGGCCACGCCCGCGCCCTGCAGGTTGTCGACGGCGATGATGCCGACTTTGGTGAGCTTGAGTTTTTTTATGTAGGGCCCGAACGCTTTGCCGACGCTGGCCGCCGTCGGGTTGGCCTTGAAGACGTACGGGTACTTCGCGGCGTTGCCTTCATCGGCGAGATAGCTCTGCGCGACTTGGATGACCTTCGCGTCGGTCGTTACCGGCAACACCGCGGCGGAAGCGTTCGAAAAGACCGGTCCGAGGATCGCATCGACCTTGTCTTCTTGGACGAGTTGCAACGCGGCCTTGGCCGCGGTGGCGGCGTCGCCGGTATCGTCCTTGACGACGGCCACGACCGGGCGCCCGAGGATGCCGCCGTGCGCGTTCAGATCGTTCAAGGCGATCTTCAGCCCGATTTGCCCATCCTCGCCGAACGACGCGCCGCTGCCGGTGAGCGGAAGCAGTACGCCGATTTTGTACGGCTGGCCGGCCGGCTTTGTCTGCGCGCTCGCATTCGACGCGATCAGCATGAGAGAGACGGCCACGGCCAGGCAGCGAGCAAAACGGTTCATCGGGAAACCTCCGGTCGGGGGTGATGCGGCGAGGCGGAGCGGCTACGATACGGCGGCCAACTCCTCGAGTTTCGCCTTGACCTTTTTGAGCGTGCGGCGCAGATCGTCGATCGCGCGCTGCGAGCAGCCTTCGAGCATGCCGTCGAGTATGGCGCGGCCTTCCGCGATTACCGGCGCCCGCAAGGCTCGGCCGGGCGGCGTCACGTGGACGTGCGTGCGGCGGCGGTCGGTCGTGCTGCGCTTGCGCACGACGAGACCGGCGCTTTCGAGGGCGTCCAGCAGCGTTGCGAGCGCGGGTTCGGGGACCGCGAGCTGCCGCGCGAGATCCCGTTGCAGCTGGCCGTCGCTTTCCCAGAGCTGACGCAACAGAAAGTACTGCGTCATCGTGAGGCCGTGGGCGGCGACGCGCACCGACGTCAGCGCGCAACATCAAACGCGACGTATCGCGCAAGAGGTACCCGACGCTCTCGTGCCAGTCGGTGTCGAAGCCGCTCGGTGCCACTGCCGCTCAGCGCGAGGCGATGGGTTTGCCGCCCGGTTCGCTGACCGCGACCCACGCGTTCGCCGGCGGATCCCAGCGCGCGATCAGGATCGCGTTCGCCGAAATGCCGCGCTGCGAACCGTCGCGGAAATCGAGGACGGCCGAGGATCCGGCGATGCCGTGCAGGCCTTCGATGTAGTCGCGAAATTGGTCGGGCGTTCCGTTAGGCCCGACGTGACGCAACGCGTCGATGACGACGACGCCGGTATCCCAGGCTTGCGATAGCGCGCCGTCGGGTTTCACTCCGGCGGCGGTGAGCAGGCGCAGGAAGTTGTCGACGCCGACTTTGGCCGGACCGTTGGGCATCGTATCGTGCGCGACGAAGCGCGGCGCACCGAAGAAAAGGCCGGCCTTCGGAGCCAGGTCGCTCAACTGCGCCATCGCCGCATACGACATGTTGCCGTGCGAGGTGAAGATCGGGATGTCGAGGCCGCCGTCAAGCGCGCCGTGCAGCACGGTCGCGATCGGCGCCCCGGTCGCCCACGCGAAGAGCACTTGCGGGTTGGAGCCCTTGATGTGTGAGATCTGGGCGGCAACGCTGATGTCGGTCGGGTTGTAGTGTTCCCGGTCGACGAGGTTCATGTCGGGATATTTGGCCATCGCCGCATCGAACGCGTGCTCGCCGTCTTGTCCCGTCGCATCGGTCGGCTCGAGCAGCGCCACGCGCGTCAACCCGCGGTCGTGAAAGTACTTGACCGCGGTCAAGAACACATCGGGCGTGGAATAGCTCGTCGCGAACGAATAGCCGCCCTTCGGCGTGCCGCCGCCCGGCGAGAGGCAATATTGCACGGGGCCGCTCTTTTCGAACAGCGGCGCGACGGCGTGACACGTTGCCACGAGCGACGGCCCCACCATAATGGGCGCCTTCGAAGCGATGATCTGATTTGCCAGCTGCACCGTCGTCTGCGCGTTCGTGCCGTCGTCCATGAAATTGAACTGCAACGGGCGGCCTTGGATGCCGCCGGTGTCGTTGGCCCATTTCTGGAGTACTTCCAGCGATTTTTTCGACGTGTTGCCGAGGAACGCGGCCGGGCCGGTAAGCGACACGATCACCGGCACCTCGACCGGCGGTCCCGCCGGCGCCGCGCCGCGCGCCGTCAGCGGAGCGAGCGCTAGGGCGGCAATGACGGCGAGCGATGAGAACGTGCGAAAACGCATCGGTACCCCTCTAGGGAAGGTAAGTTCCCTATGCTTATTATTCGTAAGGATATTATTTCAAACCCACCACGATGTCAAATAAAACTTCCGTTCAGAGCAAAAAGACGCCTTTGCCGGCCGTCTGCGCGTCGGTCATCCGATACGCGGCGGCCGCGCTTTCAAGCGGCCAGCGGTGCGTGAAGATGCCGTCGACGTCGACGCCGCGCTCGACGGCGAAGCGCGCGCACTCCATCTGCCCGGCCGCCGAGAACGTCCACGAACCGAACACCGTCACTTGACGGAAGACGAGGTCGCTCAGCACGTTCACGTCGATCGGCCCCTGGCCGGCGACGAGGCAGACGCTGCCCCAAATGCGGACGCCGCGGATCGCGGCCGTCGCCGCGCTGCCGGCACCCGACGTTTCGAGCGCCGAATCGGCGCCGCGTCCGCCGGTCACTTCCATGATCGCGGCGACGGCGTCGGTGGCGCCGGGATCGATCGCGACGTCGGCGCCGAAGCGCCTGGCCAGTTCGCGGCGTTCGGCGTTGACGTCGAGCGCGATGACGCGCGCGCCGAACGCTTTGGCGAATTGCGTACCGGCGAGTCCGACCGGCCCTTGTCCGAAAACGGCCACCGTATCGTGACCGCTCACGCCGAGCCTGCGCAGCGCGGCGTAGGCGGTACCGCTGCCGCACGAGATCGCGGCGCCCGCCTCATACGATAGCTCGTCCGGCAACGCGATCAGCGTGCCGGCCGGCACGGCGAGGAACGGCGCGTGGCCGCCGTTCGCGTTGTTGCCGTACACGGCCACCGGCGCGCTCCGGCATAACTGCGCCCAGCCCGAACGGCAATGCTCGCAGGTCGTACAGCCGAAATAATGGTGCACCATCACGCGATCGCCGATCTTGACCCGCTTCCCGTCGACGCCGGGCCCGAGCTCGGCGACGACGCCGCACGGTTCGTGGCCGCCGATGACGGTCGCCGTTACCGCAGCGGACGGGCGGCGATAGAGCATGAGGTCGGTGCCGCAGATGCCCGAGGCCTTCATCTGCACGACGACTTCGCCCGGGCCCGGAACAGGATCGGGAAAACTCCGCAGCTCGACCGTCCGGTCCCCGAGAAATGCGATCCCCTGCATGCCGCCTCCGCCCTATTGCTTAATATTTGTAAGAATGTTATCTCATGGAGGCGATGAAGACCTACAAGACGATTACGCTCGCCTAAGGATGCTCAAGCTCGAGCTGCCGCCGGAGTACGAAGCGCTGCGCCTGCGCTTGCGGGCGTTCGTCGACGAATTCTTGATCCCGATCGAGCACGACAGCACCGAGGGCACCGATCTCAAGCCCGAAATCCGCGAGCGGCTGCAAGCGGAAGCGAAAAAACGCGATCTCTGGATGCTGCACGTTCCGCGCGAATTCGGCGGACAGGCCGGCGACATGTTCTCGAAGATCGTCGTGTGGCAAGAACTGGGGCGCAGCATCGCGATCCCGCCGCGGCGGACGGCGGTGTTCGGTCCCGACCCGGGGCCGATACTCTACCAGCTCGCCGAGCATCAGCGCGAAAAGTATCTATGGCCGGTACTGCGCGGCGAGAAGAAATGCGCGTTCGCTCAAACCGAAGCGGGTGCCGGCGCCGATCCCGCCGGGATGTCGACGACGGCGGTGCGCGCGGGCGATCACTACGTGATCAACGGCCGCAAGCGCTTCATCGGGTTCGGCGATGAAGCCGACTTCCTGCAAGTCGTCGCGCTGACCGATCCCTCGAAGCGCGCTCGGGGCGGCATCTCGACGTTCCTCGTGGATGCGGATACGCCCGGCTTTCGCGTGGTGCGTCAGCTCAAGACGATGATGATCGACCGTCCGGTCGAGCTCGAATTCGTCAACGTGCGCGTGCCGGCGGAAAACCTGATCGGACGCGAAGGCGACGGGTTCCGGTTAGCGCAGAGCTGGATCACGGAAGGCCGGCTCGCGCGGCATGGCGCGCGCGGTTCGGGCGTGATCGAGCGCTGTCTGGAACTCGGCGTGGAATGGGCGAACGAACGCTCGACGTTCGGCGTGAAGCTGGCCGAGCGCCAGGCGATTCAATTCATGCTGGTCGACATGTACACGCATCTCTATCAGCTGCGCCTGATGCTCTACGACGCCGCGCGCCGCTTCGACGCCGGGCAGGACGTGCGCACCGAATCATACATCGTCAAGTACTTCGGCGACGAATCGGCCTTTCACGCCGCCGACCGCTGCATGCAGATGCACGGCGCGATCGGCTTGACGACCGATTTTCCGATCGAGAATTTCTGGAAGCAGGCCCGCAGTTTCGTGATCACCGAAGGACCGACCGAGGTACTCAAAATGGTTGTCGCCCGCAGCGTCTTCAAGGATTTCGCCAAGCCGTGAAGGTTCTCGACGGAGTCAAGGTGCTCGAGATGGGCACCACGCTGACCGCGCCGTTCGCCGGGATGCTGCTGGCCGATCTGGGTGCGGACGTCGTCAAGATCGAGAACCCCGCGGGCGGCGATCACTTTCGCAGCTTTCGCGGCGGGCTGTATAGTCCGCAGTTCGCAGCGTATAACAAGAACAAGCGCAGCGTCGCGCTCGACATCCGCTCCGAGGAGGGCAAGACGATCCTCTGGGAGATGATCGATCGCGCCGACGTGCTGCTCGACAACTTCCGGCACGGCGTGATGGACCGGCTCGGGCTGAGCTGGGAGGCGCTGCACGCGCGCAATCCGCGCCTGATCTTCTGTTCGATCACCGGGTTCGGCACGCAGGGCCCCTACGTCGACCGCCCGGCCTACGACACCGTCGCCACCGCGCTCACCGGCGTCCTCGGTCTGTTTCTCGACCCCGACGCGCCTCGCATTTCCGGCCCGACGATCGCCGACAACGCGGGCGGCGTGTTCGCCTGCTACGGTATCTTGGGGGCGCTCTACGAACGCTCGCGCTCCAACGTCGGCCGGCGGGTTGAAGTGAACATGCTCGAAGCGGTGATGGCGTTCGTTCCCGACAGTTTTGCAACGTACACGGCGACGGGCGAAGTGACGAACCGCGATACGCGCGTGTCGTCGTCGCAGTCGTATGCACTGCGCTGCGCCGATGGTAAACTCGTGGCCATTCACCTTTCATCGCCCGAGAAGTTCTGGCAAGGCACGGTGCGCGCGCTCGAGGTTCCGGAGCTGGGCACCGATCCGCGTTTCGACAAGCGCAACGGCCGCGTCGAGAACTACGGCGCGTTGCGCGACGAACTGAACCGCATCGCGGGGACCAAGCCGCGCGCATATTGGGTGGCGCGGTTCGAAGAGAACGACGTCCCCTATGCCCCGATCAACGGGGTTGATGACGCCTTGGCCGACCCGCAAATCCAGGCTCTCGGATCGTTCTATACCGTGATGCATCCAACGCAGGGCAAGGTCGTGAACGTCCGGCGGCCGGTGCTCATCGACGGCGATCGCAAGGTCGCCGACTCGCCGGCGCCGACCCTCGGCGAGCACAACGCCGAGGTGCTCGACCCGGGCAGCCCATGGCGAGCCGCGCCGATCGGCGAGCCGGCGACCGCAATCGACCGCAGCCGCGGCCGATAGCTCGACTTCCCTCCGCTCCGCATTCTGAGGTTCGGTCAGTAGAAGGCCTTGCGGTCGAGCCACAGGGCGATGGCGGGGAAGGCGAGCGCCGGCAAAATCAGCACGTTGCGGTCGAAGGCGATGTAAAGAAGCGTTCCGAGCGCCGCACCCCCAATGTAGGCGACGATCACCCAGCCGTTGCGCACGGCATCGCGGCGGTGTTCGTCGGTCGCGCCGTGCGAGAGGCCGCGAGTCAAGGCCGTGATGAGCGTGCCGGTGACGTACGTGGTCGAGATTCCCGGTAGTCCGGCTTTGCTCGCGACCATGCTTTGCGCTCCCATCGCGAAGCTCACGAGCGCGATGCACACCGGAATGACGAGCGGGCCGTGGAAGAGCGCGAAGGCGATCGCCGCGATGGCGACGAGCACGCCCTCGGCCAGCACCACGGCTCCGGCGCGGCGCGCATGCAGGCCGGCGGGGAAGAGGGGCAGCGGCGCGACCGCACCGGCGATGAACGCCACGATTGCGATCAGCGGATACACGAAGCCGATCGTTACCGGCAGCGGGCCGAAGCGCGACACCACCGCGATGCCCAACAGGACCATGTTTCCCGTCATGTTGGCGGTGAAGACTTGGTGGAAGCCGACGAACGAGATCGCATCGACGCAGCCGGCGGCGATTGACAATGCATAGAAGGGCTCGACGGCGACACGCAGTGCTGCGTTCGCGATAGGCGTTACACCGATTCGAGTTGGGCAGTTTCGGCTTGGGCCGGTTCGGCTTGCGCGTCGAAGGCGGCGCGTTTGGATTTCGCGGCGGCTTCGGCCAACGGTTGCGATGCGACCGCCGGTGCGGAGGCCACGGCCGCGGCGGTGCGGGCGAGCGTGAGCTGGTCGATGCCCTTCTTCACGCTGCCGAGCGCGGTCGAGAGCCGGTTGTCGAGGTCGTAGAGCACCTGCGCCGCATAGGCATCGGCGCCTTCGCGAATGCGGGCCGCCCGCACCTCGGCTTCGCGCAGCACCGTTTCGGCGGTGATGCGGGCGCGCTGGACGATCTCGTGATCGTCGACCATCTGCGCGTGCGCATCCGAGGCATCGCTGACGATCGCTTGCGCGCGTTCCTGCGCCTCGCGCAGCACGCGGTCCTTGTCCTTGGCGATCAGTTTGGCCTGACCGACTTCCGCGGGCAGCGTCGAGCGGATCTTCTCGATGAATTCGAACAGCCGCTCTTCGCTGAGCACGCGACGTTTGAGCGGCAGCATGGTGCCCTGCCGCACGTAGGATTCGAGTTTGTCCAACACGCGATAGATGCTCACGATCGTTTCTCCTCGGATGGTTCGGTGGGACGCAGGGTAGCGCGCTTCGCGCGCATCACGTGAAGCACGGCTTCGGGGACATACTGGTCGATCTCGCCGTCGAGGAAGAACACTTCCTTGACCAGGCTGGACGAGACAAACGAATACTGCGGGTCGCTCGGCACGAACATCGTGTCGATGCCGCTGAGCGAGCGGTTCATCAGCGCGGTCGACATCTCGTTCTCGAAGTCGGAGACGACGCGCAGGCCCTTCACGATCACGCCGGCGCCGATGCCTTTGGCGAAGTTGGCCAGCAAGCCGCGAAAATCGGCGACTTCCACGTTCTTGATGTGCTTGGTCGCGGTGATGATCATCGACTTGCGCTCGTCGAGCGTGAAGAGCGGTTCGCGTTTCTGCGGGTTGACGACGATCGCCACCAGCACGCGCGGGAACACCGCGGCGGCGCGCTCGATCACGTCGAGATGACCCAAGGTGAGCGGGTCGAACGAGCCCGGATAGATCGCGCTCGGCGGCGCGTGCGGCTTGCCGCTCGCGCCGTTCATGCGGGCTCCGGGCACAGGAACGCCAGCGCTACTTCGCCGTACGCGGCCGAGCGCTCCAAACGAAAGTCGGGGTCCGACGGCGCGGGCGCGCGCGAGCTGTGTTCGTAGACGACGAGCGAGCGTTCGTCGATCGCGCCGCGTTCGCGCAGCGTGGCGAACGTGGCCGCCGGATACGGTTGCGCGTAGGGCGGATCGGCGAAGACGAGGTCGTAGCGCCCTTCCACCACGCGCGCCGCACGTTCGGTGGATAGCGCGAGCACGGTCGTGCGGTCGGTGAGGCCGAGGGCCTGCGCCGTGCCGCGCAGCGCGGCGGCCGTGGGGCGGTGTTGCTCGACGAACGTCGCATGCGCGGCGCCGCGCGAGAGGGCCTCGAAACCGAGTGCGCCGCTGCCGGCGAAGAGGTCGAGGACGTTGGCGTTGTCGAGCCGATCGGCGAGGATCGAGAACAACGCCTCTTTGACGCGGGCGGGAGTGGGGCGGACCGCGCGTCCGGACGGTGTTTTCACGCTTCGGCTACGAAGCGTCCCTCCGGTGAGTCTCAACGTACCCATTTGGATGGATTGTTATCTTCGCCATAATGTCTCACGCACCTCGAACGATCGCCGGCAACGCCTCCAAATGATCGATCAGCGCGGTGGGTGGGCGCAGCCCTTCCGGGTACGGTGCGCCGTTCTCGCGCAGCCACACCGCGCGCAATCCGTACGCGATGGCGCCGTCGATGTCGGCGGCCGGGTTGTCGCCCACGTACCAGAGGCCGGACGGTCCCACGCCGAGTGCGCTTTCGAGTAGGCGGAACGCTTCCGCCGAAGGCTTGTAGTGGCCGATCGATTCGCTGACGAGAACCGGGCCCGGAAACGCGCCGAGGACGTGCGCGACCTTGCGCTCCTGCAGCTGCGACCAGCCGTTGGTGAGGATCCCGACCGGAATGCCGCTCGCCACGAGCTCGGCAATGCACTCCGGCGCGCCGCTCACCGCTTGCACCATCTCGTCGACGAGCGCGTAGCAGATTTCGCGATAGCGGTTCGCCAGTTGCGCGGAATCCAAAACCGGCCGCAGCGGCGCGCGCGGCAGCGTCGCGACGAAGCCTTCGAGCATCGCTTCCATCGGAATTTCCGCCGCGCGAAAGGCCGAGAGCTCGTTTTCGATCAGCGCATACTGGCGCGGCTCCTCGACGTCGATCGGAACGCCCAGTTCTTCCGCCAGCCGGCCGAACGCGTAGCGCTCGAGGTGGTTGTCGACGCCCAGCGTGTGGTCGAAGTCGAAGCCGACCGCCACCTTCGTCACGCGGTCACCAGCAGCGCGCGCGCGGCGGCCACGTCGTCGATCAGGGCGCGCAGCGCGAGGTGCTCGGGAGCCGCGAGTTCGGGATCGGCCGAGACGATCGCTTCGGCCGACCCCTTCGCCTGCATGTAGAGCGCGAAGTCGTCGACGATGTTGCCGATCGTCTCGTTGGCGCCGGCCTGCGTCGTCCCGGCCAGTTCGCCCGCCTTGCGCAGGCGCAGATCGGCTTCGGCGACTTCGAACCCGTCGTTCGTCGCGGTCAGGATGTCGAGCCGCTCGAGAACGCCGGCATCGCTCGGCGCAACGAGGATGCAGAACGATTCGGCGGCGCCGCGGCCCACGCGGCCGCGCAGCTGGTGCAAGGTCGCGAGGCCGAACCGGTCGGCATCGAGGATCACCATCACGCTCGCGTTGGGGACGTCCACGCCCACTTCCACCACCGTTGTCGCCACGAGCACGTCAACTTCGCCGCGTTTGAAACCAGCCATGACCGCGTCCTTCTCCTTCGAGGGCATCCGTCCGTGCAAAACCGCGACACGCAGATCCGGAAACACGTCACGCTGAATGTATTCGGCTTCGGCGAGCGCGCTGCTGAGCGCGGTCTCACCAACGTCGATGGCCGGCGCGACGACATAGGCCTGATGGCCCGCCTCCACGTTCTTGCGCACGAACTCATACACCGTCGACTTGCGATTCTCGCGCACGACGAATGTCGCAACCGGCGTACGGCCCGGCGGCAACTCATCGATGATCGAGAGGTCGAGGTCGGCGTACTTCGTTTGCGCCAGCGTGCGCGGGATCGGCGTCGCGGTCATGTAGAGCGTGTGCGGCGCCGCGCTCTTGGCCCGCAGCCGGGCGCGCTGCTCCACGCCGAAACGGTGCTGCTCGTCGATGACGACCAGGCCCAAGCGCGCGAAGTCCGTGCTCTCGGTGAGCAGTGCATGCGTGCCGACGGCGAGCGCCGCCGCGCCCGAGGCGATCCGCTCGTTGGCGCCGCGCCGTTCGCGCGCGCCGAGCGAGCTGAAGACGGCCTCCACCGCGATGCCGAACGGCAGCAGCAGCGGCGCCAGCTTCTGCGCGTGTTGCGCGGCGAGAATCTCGGTCGGCGCCATCAGCGCGCTCTGCAACCCGCCTAGGTGCGCGAGCACGATCGCCGCCGCCGCCACCAGCGTCTTGCCGCTGCCCACGTCACCCTGCAGCAGGCGGTTCATCGGCGCCGTGCGCCGCATGTCGCGCGCGATCTGCTCGATCACGCGCGTCTGCGCGCCGGTCGGCGCGAACGGCAGCTCGGCCTCGAAGCGCGCGTACCAGCCGGCCGGCGGTTCGACCGGCGTCGCGCCGCCGGCCGCTTCGCGGCGCGCGCGCTTGAGCGCCGCGGCGAGCGCGATGCCGAAGAATTCCTCGAACACGATACGGCCGCGGCCGCGCTCGATCTCTTCCAAGTCGTGCGGCTGCGTGGACGCCGAACCACGCGTCGCGCAGCGGCGGAAAATGATGCTGCTCCACGAGCGCGGGCGGCAGCGCGTCGACGCGCGCGGACACCAGGCGCGCGAGGTTCTTCGCGATCGTCGTGCGGATCGTGCGCGAAGGCAGGTCCTTCGATGCACCGTACACCGGCACGATCTCGCCGACGTACGGCTCGTCGGCGCGCAGCTCGCGGTGCGCGGTGACGTTGAGCTCGGGCAAGAGGCCGGCGCGCGTCACGCGCCCGCTGACGAAGAGGCGGTCGCCGGCGGAGAACCGGCCGAAGAGATGGCGCCGGCCGAAGAACTTCGCCGCGATCGTGCCGGTGTCGTCGGCCAGGTTGACGGTCACCAGGCGGAAAACGCCCCGCGCGTTCCTTCACGCTTACGACGCGGCCGACGAGAATCGCCTCGCCTTCGGTGACGGTCGCGATCGCTTGCGGCACGCGCCAATCGCGGTAGGCGCGCGGCAGGTAGGAGAGCAGCTGCTCGGGCGTCTCGATGCCGAGCTCGGCGAACTTCGCCGCCGTCACGGCACCCACGCCCGTCAGGCCCGCGAGCGAGTGCTTGTCGACGGGTCAGCCCGCGGCGCGGCGCGCGAGTTCGTCGCCGATCTCATCGAGCGCCACGCGGCGTTCGGCCAGCAACACCAGCGTGTGGTAGAGCAGATCGCTCGTTTCCCACACCAATTCGCCGCGGTCTTCGTTCTTCGCCGCGATCACGACCTCGGTCGCCTCTTCGCCGATCTTCTTCGCGATGCGGTCGATGCCGCCGGCAAAGAGCTGCGCGGTATAGCTGCCCTCGGGCGGGTTCGCATGGCGGTCGGCGATCGTGTTCGCGAGCGCGAGGATCGCTTCGGCGAAGCGCGCACCGTTCGGCGCAGCTTCCGCGCCCTCGAGCGGCACGACCTCGCTGAAGCACGACGGCGCGCCGGTGTGACACGCCGGGCCATTCGGGATCACGCTGTAGAGCAGCGCGTCGCTGTCGCAGTCGATCGCCACCGCAACCACGCGTTGGGTGTTTCCCGAGGTCGCACCCTTGTTCCACAGCTGCGCGCGCGAGCGGCTGTAGAGCCAGGTGGACTTCGTTGCGAGCGTGCGCTGCACGGCCTCGTGATTGGCATACGCCAGCGTGAGGACGGCGCCGGTGCGGGCATCGGCGATCACGACCGGCGCCAAGCCGTCGCCGTTCCAGCGCACGGCGGCCAGTAACGCGGCGGCTTCCATCAGACGGCCACCGTTTCGAGGCGCACCGGAATACCGTGCGCGGCCAGTTCGCGCTTCACGTCGAGGATCGCGAGCTCGCCGTAGTGGAACAAGCTCGCGGCCAGTGCGGCATCGCTGCCGGCTTGCTCGAACACGTCGACGAAGTCCGCCAGCGCGCCGGCGCCGCCCGAGGCGATGATCGGCAGGTTCACGGCCTCGCGCATCGCGCGCAGCAGCGGCAGATCGAAGCCCGCGCGCGTGCCGTCGCGGTCGATGCTCGTGACGAGCAGCTCGCCCGCGCCGCGCCGTTCCGCTTCGCGCGCCCACTCGATCGCATCGCGGCCGGTCGGCGTGCGGCCGCCGTCGACCACGACTTCGAAGCGGCCGCCGACCGTGCGCACGTCGATCGCGACGACGACGCACTGCGCGCCGAAGCGCCGCGCCGCCTCGTCGATCAGCGCCGGATTGCGCAGGGCCGCCGAGTTCACGCTGACCTTGTCGCAGCCCGCGCGCAGCAGGTCGTTCATGTCCTCGACGCGTCTGCACGCCGCCGCCGACGGCGAAGGGGATCGTCAGCTCGGCCGCTACGGCGCGCACCACGGCCAGCGTGGCGCGGCGGCCTTCGACCGTGGCGGTGATGTCGAGGAACACCAGCTCGTCGGCGCCTTCGTTCTCGTAGCGGCGGGCCAGCTCGACCGGATCGCCCGCATCGATGAGGTCGACGAAGCGCACGCCTTTGACGACGCGGCCTTCCTTGATATCCAAACAGGGGACGATCCGGCGGACGAGCATGGGCCTTTCTTTAGCGGCGCGGTTCCGCTTCCATGGTGGAGAACCCGGTATCGGTGCCGTCCTCATGCGCGAGGACGGTCATCGCCAAAATCGCCAGGTCGTCGGCGATCGTCCCATTGTAGCGCCGCTCGGCCTCGCGCAACAGCACGTCGCAGATCCCCTGGGCGTCGGGCGGGGCCTCGGCCAGCAGCCTTCGCGACCCCGTCGTCGCCGAAAAACGTGCCGCTGGCGTCCCGCGCTTCGGTGAGGCCGTCGGTCGCCAGCACCACGGTGGCCCCCACCGGCAGGTCGACCGTGCCGACGCCGTAGCGTGCTGTCCTTCTCGAGCCCGACGATCGGCCCGGTCGGCGGCAACTGCTCGACGACGGCGCCACGCCGCACGAACGCGGTCGAGTGCCCCGCGCCGACGTAGCGCAGCGTGTGCGTGCGGCCGTCGAAGCGGCCCAGAAACAGCACGACGAAAATGCCCGGATCGTTGAACGTGTCGATGAAGAGCCGGTTGAAGCGCTCGACCACGATCCCGGGATCGTCGCGCTCGGCGGCCAGCGCGCGGATCGCGTACTGCACGAACGCGGCGTGGCGCGCGGCCTGGATTCCCTTTCCGCTGGCGTCGGCGATCAGGAACCAGCCCGTCTCCTCGCCGTCGCGCCACGAATCGAGCAGGTCGCCGCCGACCAGGGCTTCGGCCGTGGCGGAGGCGTAGGCGAAGCCGGTTTCCGTGCGCGGCAGCTTCGTGCCGCCGACGCGCAGCGTTTGCTGCAGCGCATCGACGAGCGAGCGTTCGCGCTGCAGGCGCTGCTCGGCGCTGCCGCGCGCGAGCCCCAGCAGCACGGCCGCCAGGGCGAACACCGAGACGACCGCGACGCTGATCGCGACGGTGAGGTTGATCGTGCGCCGCAGCTGCTGCTCGACGCGCAAGCTCGCGGTCGCAAGGGCGTCGCGCAGCTCTTGTGAGGCGGCGCGCAACTGGTCGGTCAAGAGTTTTCCGTAGGTTTGGATCGGCAGCGAATCGGGGCGGCCCGGGTTGCGCAGCAGCGGCAGGGCGACCCGGCTCTCCCAGTTGTCGTGGATCGTGCGGATCTGCTTCACCAGCGGCACCGCCTCGTGCACGCCCGCCGCTTCGACGATACTCGCCAGCGCGTCGACGCGCGGATCGAACTGCTGTGTTGGGCGGTCCGTCGGGGTCGAGGAAATAGCGGTCGTGCGTGGAGACGAAGCCGCGCAGGCCCGTCTCTTCGGAGAGCTGCTCGCGGACGATCGCATCGACGCCCTCGCGGGCGGCGGCTAGACGAACCTGGGCGTTCGATTCCGCATCCAGCTGCCGGATGCCCCAAAACGGCCCGACGATCGCGACGGCCGCGAAGACCGCCACGAGGAGCAGGATTGGAGGCGACACCCAGATTCGAACTGGGGATGGAGCTTTTGCAGAGCTCTGCCTTACCACTTGGCTATGTCGCCGATCCCAGCGTGCGTCCTGGAGCGGGTGGCGAGAATCGAACTCGCGCGTCAACCTTGGGAAGGTCGCAGGCTGCCATTACATCACACCCGCGCTCCCGGACCAACGACGAGCGGTTCGCGCGTAGCTCGAACGGTCCTTTGCTCGAACAGAGGGCGCCCGCCGTCAGCGCCGCGCCGCGGCCAGCAGCTGTTCCAGCGTCGCGCGGAACTCGGCCAGCTTCTTCGGCTTGAGCACGCTGAGGAACGACCCTTCGGCCAGGTCTACGGCCTTGTCGCAAGAGGTCAGCAAGCGCCGCCCCTCGCGCGTCAGCGCGACTTGCAGAATGCGCCGGTTTTCGGGGTTTTCCGTGCGGCGAATGTAGCCCTTATGCTCGAGCGCGGCGATCACTTCGTTCATCGATTGCGGCGTGATGTACGCGCGCCGTGCGAGTTCGGCCGACGAGCGGCCGCCTTCTCGCGAGACGAGGCTGAGGATCAAATACTGGCCGCCGGTTACGTCGTGATCGTGCAGGGCCCGGTCGAGCGCCATGCCGGCTTCGGTTTCCAGGCGTTTCACCAGGTAGAACGTGCGTCTGTAGTTCCCGTCCGGGAGCAGTCGCAGCTTCGGGGAACTCGCACCGGCCATTCATCCACGTTTGCCGGTGCGCTCGCCTCAGCCTCCGGCCAAATGCCGCACCAGCGCTATGTCCGAAGAGTATTAGCGGTCGGGCTCGCGAACAACAGCGGCCGTGATACGCGCGGTGGTCGTGCTCGCGGCCGCGATCCTCGTCGCCTTCATCCTCGTCCCGCTGGCCGGGCTGTTCCTCCATCTGCAGCCGGGCGATATCGTCGCCGCGATGCGCACGCCGGCGGCCCAAGATGCGCTGCGCCTGAGCATCATCACCACGTTCAGCGCGCTCGCCTTCACGCTGCTGCTCGGAACCCCGCTGGCCTATATCCTCGCGCGGGGCACGTTTCCGGGGCGCTACCTCGTCGACGCGGTGGTCGATTTGCCGATCGTCATCCCGCCCGCGGTGGCCGGGCTCGCGCTGCTGCTGGCCTTCGGCCGCGACGGCACCTTCGGTCCGCTACTGGGCCTGCTTGGGATCCGGTTGTCGTTCAGCACGGTCGCGGTGATCATGGCCCAAGCATTCGTGGCCTCGCCCTTCTACGTGCGCTCGGCGCGGGCCGGCTTCGCCGGCGTCGACCGCACCCTCGAAGCCGCATCGGCGACGCTCGGCATGGGGCCGCTGCGCACGTTCGCGTACATCACGGTGCCGCTCGCCGCCCCCGCACTCATCGGCGGTGCGGTACTGTGCTGGGCGCGCGCGCTCGGGGAATTCGGCGCGACGATCATGTTCGCGGGCAACCTGCAGGGCATTTCGCAAACGCTGCCGCTGGCCGTCTACCTGAACCTCGAGAGCGGCAACCTGCCCGTGGCCGTCGTACTCTCCGTCATCCTGATCCTCTTCAGCCTCATCGTCGTCGTGACCGTTCACGCTACGGCGGCCCGCCGGCCCATCTGATGCTGCGTTTCGATTTGCGCTTCGAGCTGCGCGAATTTCCGTTTCTCGCCAAGGGCGAAGCGGCCAACGGCGTGACCGTGGTCGAAGGGCCGAGCGGCGCGGGGAAGACGACACTGCTGCGCTTGATCGCCGGCCTGATCCGGCCCGAAGAAGGCAGCATCACCCTCGGCGGCCGGACGCTCACCGACACCGCGACGGGCACGTTCGTGCCGCCCGACCACCGCAACGTCTCGATCCTGTTTCAAGAATACGCGCTCTTCCCACATTACGACGTCGCGGGCAATGTCGGCTACGGCCTGCGCGCGCACAACATTCCGCGCTCCGAACTCGACGCGCGCGTGCAGCGCGCGCTGGAGCGCTTCGACATCGCGACGCTCGCACACGCCCGCGTTACCGAACTCTCCGGCGGACAGCGCCAGCGCGTCGCGCTCGCACGCGCGCTGGTCGTGGAACCAGCCGCCGTACTGCTTGACGAACCGCTGGCGGCACTCGATCCGGCCACGCGCGAGCGCGTGCGCGGCGAACTGGCCGCGGTGCTCCGGCAAGTCGACGTGCCGACCCTTTTCGTCAGCCACGATCCCGCCGACCGCGAGCTTTTCCCGGGCCCGGCCTTTCGCATCGAACGCGGCACGCTCACGCAACTTCCGTGAAGGCGGCACGGTAGAAAGCAGCGTGAAACTGCTGCTGCAAATCTTGCTCTCGGTGTTCCTGCACCCGATCGCCGCGATCCTGATGTGGATCAACGTCGCGGGACGTGACGACCTCAGCGGGGTACAGAAGCTGATCTGGGCGATCGCCGGCATCGTCTGGGGCATCGGCCCGATACTGTATATTCTCGTCGGCGGCGGCTCGCTCTGGTAGCTGCCGCTCAGGCGGGCCGCACGGGGACGATGAGGTTCGCGGTCATCTCCTGAACCGCGATGCCGTCGTCGCGCAGCGTGCGGATGCGCGTGCGAACGAGCCCGATTTCTGGGCGCGACTTGGAGCGGCGCGACTCGAGGATCTCGACGCGCACGTGAACCGTATCGCCGGGCGCAAGCGCTGCCGGCCAGCGCACATCCTCCATTCCGGCGCCGATGATCCCGCCGGCGAGGTCCATGCCGGCCTCGTTGAGCATCATCATCGTGAGGGCCGCGGTGTGCCAGCCGCTCGCGACCAGTTTGCCGAAGAACGACGACTTCGCGGCTTCCGCATCGACGTGGAACGATTGCGGATCGTACTCGCGCGCGAACGCGACGATCGCTTCCTGCGAGATCGTATGCCGGGGCGACTCGAACGTCCCACCGGGTTCGAGGTCCTCGAGATAACGGGGCATGGCGCCTCTTACGGCGCGGAGGAACTCCGTGCCCGCGGCATGGTGGAACGCATCTGACCGCGCGACATCGAGACCATCAGCAAGAAGCGCCCGGCCGAGGGCGGACCGAACCGTCCGCCGCCGGGCGGCGGCCCCGCTCCCGGCGGCGGACCGCCCGTCCCGGGCGGCGGCGGACCGGCGCCGAGCGGTGGGCCGCCCGGTCCCGGCGGCGGGCCGTCGCCGATGGCCGCGCGCATCGCACGGCGCGACTTGTCGGCTGCAGCGAGGACGGCCTTTTGCTCATCCGCCGAGAGGATGGCGTCGATTTGCGTGGAGGCCGCCCGGCGGTCGAGCGTTCCGGCCGCGACTTGCGCGACGATCGCGTTCACGCTCGCGGCATGCGCCGGCGTCAGCGCGCCCAACGCGGCCGCTTTCGCATCGGTGCGGATCTTCTCGAGCGCTGCCTGTTGGGCCGGCGTCGGACCGCCCGGCATCGGGGGCGCTGGCTGCGCGAGCCCGGCCGCCGGTACCGCGAGACCCACGCACAAAGCCAGAAGCACCGGCAGACGTTTCATGTCAGGACGTTACGACGCGACGCATGGATCAGCCTGAGAGTGCCGCGACCATACTCGCCGGATCCAGCCGCGACTGCTCGCGCAGAAAGCGCTGCGACCCGTACCGCTCGAAGGTATGCGATCGCGCATTCAGCGCCACGATAGTCGGCACGCGCATGCCGTTCGTAGCGAGGTGCAACACGAGCTGCGCGGCAAAACCTCCCTGAGCGACGTGTTCTTCCGCAACGAACAGCGCTGGCGCCGCGGCGATTTGCCGGTGCAGTTCAACGGGCGGCGGGGTCGCCGAAATCGGCATCTGCGCGACCGCCCACAGGTTGGGCCGCACGTCCACGCTCATGGCGTCAAACGATTCGATGTAACTTCCCGCCAACGGCCCGACGGCGATCACCGGCGGTCCGTCACCTTGCGTGAGTTGACGCCACGGAGCATACGGCAGCGGGTTCCAACCCTTCGGATACTCGCCCCGGCCGAGCCGCAGGTACGAGGGCTGCGGCGACGCGCCCGCGAGCGGAATGACGGCTGCGATATCCTCATCGAATACCGGGGCGAATATCGCTACTCCGAGCGTCAGCAACACGCCGTAGTCCTCGATCGCGTGGTGCGTCGGACCCATGACGCCGTATCCGTAACCGCCGCCGTTTCCGATCAGCTTCACGGGGAGCTTGTGAAAGGCGATGTCGTTGCGGATCTGTTCGAACGGACGGGCATAGCAGAACGGCGCGATACTATAGACCCAAACCTCGAAGTGTTGCCGCGCTAAGGCCGCCGCGACCGTCATCATGTTCTGCTCGGCGACGCCGCCGTTGATGAAACGCGCTCCCATCGACGCCTGCAGCGGCTCGAGCGCCATGAACCCGAGGTCGCCGGTGATGAAGAGCATCTCCGGATCGGCTGAACGGGCGACGAGCGCATCGCATAATTGCGTCCTCATTGCCGCCCGTCTCGATGGAGCGTCGTTGGCATCGGTGGTACTTTATCCCAACGCCGGCGATGTCCTCACGGCGTACGACGCGCTACCGGATGGTGAAGTGCGCGGCATGTTCGGAGGGGTAGAAGTGCCGGTAGTCCGCGGCGATCAGGCCGAATCGGAGCGTGTGCGGCCCGCGCCGCAGCGCGCCCCGAGGAAGCGGGACCCCGAGGAAGCCGGTATGCGCCAGCGCGTCGTTTTTGAGCGCGGTGGCGACGTCGCGACGGGTGCTGCCGTAGAGCAGCGACGCATCGATGCGTTGCTTGCCGTCAAGAATGAGAATCAGGCCCGCACCGGGTTTTTGCGTGACCGGGTCGGCCGCCCACCCGTTGACGCCGAGCGGCATATTTCGCGGGAAGGTGCCGGTCGCGTTATCGGCCGCCGATGACGACGTGACGCTGTCGATCGTGCCGACTGCGTTCGTGGGCAGCTGCGAGAGCTGCGCGATCTCACGAGCGGAGAACACCGGCCGGCCGTTGGCATCCAGGCAGAGCGGTCCGCGTGCTTCGCTCGCCGCGACGTCTTGCCGGCGCTCGAAGATGCGTACGCCGAGGACCTCGCATACCAGCGCGTACCGCGCGTGGACGACGGCTTTGAGTCCGGGCAGCGTCTCGTAGCCGTAGACTTTCCGATCGACGAAGATCATTTGGCCGGGAGCAACGGCGTCGACGAACAGGCGCGGCTGGTTCGCCATGACGTCGGCGACATACCGGTCGCGGAAATATGCGTACTCGGGCGTCGGCGTCATCTGAAAATAGGTATTGTTGTCGCGCGTGCCCATCAGGGCGCCCGTCTTCGGATACAGATCCTGCGCGGCTCCCCACAGGGCCATCTCGTTTTCAGGGCCGCTGCCCGGCTCGAGAATTCCGCGGATCGTAACGGCGATCGGGTCGGGCGGCGCGGAACGCAGCTCAGCCAGATGGCCCACATAGGCCGGCGCCGTCGTCAGCGCTTGCCGCACCATCGGAACGAAGATGGCGACTGCGGCGACCACGACGACGGCACGCGCCGGCCACCCGTCTTTGACCTGGGCGTAGAGAACGGCCAGCGACGCGCCGGCCAGCAGCGTCAGCGGGGGCAGCAAGAAGAGCACGTAGTGCATCCACGGCTTGTGGGGTACGAAGATCACTTCGAGCGAGACGGCCAAGAAGCCGATCGCAGCCAGCGCACCGAAGCGCAGCGGCGCCGGCAAGCGAACGTCGCCGCGAACGATCGGTACACATGCGAAACCGAGCAACGCGACCGCGAGGCTCACCAGGACGAATTCCGAGAACGTCGCGTCGGCGAAGATGAATCCGAACGCCGTGTTCCCACCGGCGACGTAGTTCGTCTGCATCACGATGTACGACATGACGAAGTCATGCCACGCGCCGCTCACCGCGACGATGACCAAAATGAGTGCCGGAAAGCCGATCGCGCCGGCCACGAAGACGCGCGCGGCATCAACCATATAGCTCCGGTTGCGCCAGGGCATGACGGCGAGATACAGCAGGCCGATGAAGACCCCGATCGGTATCGATTGCGCCTTTGCCATCGGGAGCGCTCCGACGAGCACGCCCGTACCGAGGGCGGACCAGAGCGCGGCGCGGCGCGTCGTCCAGGGAACGGACGCGGTGACGAGCGCGATCGACGCGATCATCATCGCGCACAGTTCGCTCGCATACTGTTGGAATTCGTTGTTGAAGGTCAAGGTCAGAAAAATGAGCGCGGGCAGTACCGCGACGCGGGCGATCGCCTCAGCCGTGAAACGCCGCATGAACAGATACAGGCAGACCAGCATGATCCACAGGAGCACCGCGGTCATGACGTGGGTGCTGTCGTAGCCGGGCGTGATTCCGAGCAGTTTCGGCAGGGCGAGATAGTCGATCTCGAGCGGCCCGACGGTGGCCGGATCGTACGATCTCCAGGGCACCGGGTGGACCGCTGCGGTCATCGCATTGGCGACGTTGAACGACTCATCGTACTCGAGCGTCTGTCCCGTGAAAAATACGGGCCAGCGTCCGGCGATCAGCGTCAAGCCGACCAGCAGCACGAACGGGACCACGCTCTTCCAGGTGCGCGATTCCATGAACGCCGGAACGACCGCAAGCGCCGTCGTAACGAACAGCGCTATGAGAACCATCAGCCAATAATGGTCGACGTTATCGAACCAGCCGAGCATTCCTACGACTGCGTTAGCGCGCGCTCGCGCCCGACGCGTCTTTGGTAACGATCACCCGCACTCCTCACATCAGGAAAGCGGGGGTGTTCACCGTGGCCCGGCGCTATTCCGGTAACCGGTCTAGCGCCGTCGTCGCCTGCTCCCAGGCCTCGAAGGCGCGCTCGCTTTCGAGCCGCACACGATCGAGCTCGAGCTGCAACGTGATGACGGCGGAAGGATCGGCGTAGAGGTCGGAGGCCGCAAAGCGCTGCTCGAGGCGCGCTTTCTCCGCGTCCAAATCCGCGACGCGCTTCTCCGCATCCGCGACGGCGCGCTTGCGCCGGCCGGCATCGAGCTTGGCTTCGTGCGCGGCGCGCTTGTCGCTCTGAACGCTCTTGCCGTTGGGACGGCCCTCGCCGGCGGCCGCCGGCAGCAAGTGCTGGCGCTGCTCGTAGGTATCGTAGTCGCCGTCGACGATCGTGGCATGGCCGTCGCGAATAGCGATCACGCGCTGGGCCAAGCGCTTGAGCAAATAGCGGTCGTGCGAAACGACGAAGAGCGCGCCGTCGTAGGACGCGAGCACGTCTTCGAGCGCTTCGCGGCTGGGGATGTCCAAGTCGTTCGTCGGCTCGTCGAGGAACAGGCAGTCGGCGCGCTGCGCCATCAAGCGCGCGAGCATGATGCGGCGCCGCTCGCCGCCGCTGAACGCTTCGACCGGCTTGTCGACGGCGTCGCCGCCGAGGTTCAAGCGGCCGAGCAGCGAGCGCGCTTCTTCTCCGGTCACGCCCATCGCTGCACGGCGTCGGCGGCCGATGCGCCGGCGGGCAAATCGTCGACCGAGCTCTGCGAGTAGCTCGCGGTCGTGAGGCCCGTGCCGTAGCGCACGTTCCCGCGGTCGGGCGCCATCTCGCCCGCAATGATGCGCAAGCAGCGTCGTCTTGCCGGCGCCGTTCGGACCCACGATCGCCACCGTTTCGCCGCGCGCGAACTTCGCGTTGACGCCGGCGAACAGCGGTTCGAGTGTAGGCCTTGGCGACGTCGACGAGCTCGATCGCGATGCCCGTCGTCGCTTGGCGCGCGGCCTTCAGCGCAACCGAGATCGAACGCCGCTCCTTACGCGGCGCGTCGAGCATCTCCACCCGGTCGAGCGCCTTCTCGCGGCTGCGCACGTGCGAGTAGTTGTGCGAACCGTGCGTGCGCAGTTCGGCGATCACCGCACGTTGGCGCTCGCGCTCGGTCATCGCGGCGTCGTACTCGCGCTGCTGCTGGTCGCGCCGTTCCGCGCGCTGGTCGACGAACTCGCGTGTACGCCTTCCCCGGGGTAACGTCGTACTCGCACCAGTTCGCCGTCGGCGAGTTCCCACATCGACGACGCGACCGTTTCGAGAAAGTAGCGGTCGTGCGACACGATCACGTACGTGCGCGTATCGCGCGCGACGAACGTCTCGAGCCAGCGCACCGTGTCCAGATCGAGATGGTTGGTCGGCTCGTCGAGGATCAGCCAGTCCGGTTCCTCGAGCAGCGTGCGCGCCAGCAGCGCGCGCGTGCGCTGACCGCCGGAGAACTCGTTCATCGGCCGGTCGAGGTCGCTCTCGGCGAAGGCGAACCGGTTGAGCGTCGCGCGCATCTCCCACTCGTGCGCCGAGCCGCGCTCCAGCGCTTCCTCGAACGCGGCGCGCAAGCGTAGCCGGTCCGCCCTCGGCCGCGTCTTGCGCGAGGTAGCCGAAGCGCGTCTCGCGCGCTCGCGCGATCGTGCCGTCGTCCGGCCGGTCGATCCCCGCAAGCAAGCGGACCAAGGTCGACTTGCCGGCGCCGTTGGGGCCGACGAGGCCGATCTTTTCGTTGTCGCGGATCACGCCCGAGAGATTGCGAAAGACCTCCTTCGCGCCGAAATGCCGCTCGAGGCCGGTAAAGCGAAGTAGTTCCATCGATGCTACGGTAAAGGTACGCGCGCGAGCAGTATTTCGCCTTTGCGCGGGCGCATAGGCGAAGCATGAGCACAGTTGCATCTGCGCGACCTCGTGATCGCAAACCGGATTCTCGCCGCTCACAGCGTGGTCGACGCGTTCGGCCACGTCTCGATCCGCCATCCGGAGAAGCCCGGACACGTACTTCCTCGCGTGCTCGAAAGGGCCGGGCGGCGTGACGCTCGACGACTTGATCGAATTCAACGCTCGACAGCGAGCCCCATCAACCAAAACGGGCGCGCGATGTACGCCGAGCGTCAGATCCACGGGCGCATCTACCAGGCGCGGCCCGACGTGATGGCGGTTTGCCACAACCACTCGGCGGCGACGATTCCGTTCGGCGTGACCAACGTGCCGATGCGACCGATCTTCCACATGGGCAGCGTGATCGGAAGCCATGTTCCCGATGTGGGACATCGCCGATGAGTTCGGCGACACGAACTTGCTCGTCACCACACCGGACCAAGGCGCGAGCCTGGCCAAGACGCTCGGCGGCGGACGGGTCGTGCTGATGCGCGGGCACGGCACCGCGGTTGCCGGGCGCACGCTGCAAAGAAGTCGTCTTCACCTGCGTGTACCTGCAGAAGAACGCCGAACTGGTCACCACCGCGCGCACCTTCGGCGACGTGCGTTACCTGAGCGAGGGAGAAGTGCAGCGCGCATCCACGCTGCTCTCCGAGCCGCTCTCGCAAAACCGCGCTTGGGAAGAGTGGTCGCGCGCCGTCGATACCAGCGATCTTTAGCATTCGAGGCACGGCGGTGGGCCGGATCAAAACACGCGAGGTCGTCTTCATCGCGATGATCCTCGCGATGTTCATGGTGTCGGTCGAGGCGACGATCGTGGCGACCGCGATGCCGACGATCGTGGCCGATCTCGGCGGCTTGCGCGTGTTCACCTGGGTCTTCGGCGCATATCTGCTCACCCAAGCCGTCACGATTCCCGATCTACGGGCGGCTGGCCGATTTCTACGGGCGCAAAACACTGCTGATCGTCGGCATCACCATCTTTCTCACCGGCTCGATCCTGTGCGGGTTCGCGCACAGCATGTTTGCGTTGATCCTCTTCCGCGCGCTGCAAGGCATCGGCGGCGGCGGCGTCCAGCCGGTCGCGATCACGATCGTCGGCGACATGTATAGCGGCCGCGACCGCGGGCGGGTGCAAGGCTTCCTCTCCTCGACGTGGGCGTTTTCCGCCGTGATCGGGCCCCTGCTCGGCGCGTTCCTCGTCCAACATGTGGGTTGGCCGTCGATCTTCTGGATCAACGTCCCATTCGGGATCGCGTGCGTCGTGATCGTCGTGCGCACGCTGCACGAGGATGTCGCGCGCATCGCGCACCGCATCGACTACCTCGGCTCGGCGCTGCTCGCCCTCGGCGTGGGTACCTTGATGTACGTCCTCGTGATGGTCGGGAACATGCCGGCGGGCCTCGCCGGTGCGCTAGCCGCCCTGGCCGTCATCATGATCGGGCTGCTGCTATGGCATGAAACGCGCGCACCCGAACCGATGATGCCGCTGAGCCTCTACCATATACGCATGATCGCCGTCGCAAACAGCGGCAACTTCTTCGTCGGCGCGATGACGATGGGCGTCAGCGCATTTCTGCCGACCTACGTGCAGGGCGCGATGGGGCTCTCGCCCGTGATCGCAGGCGCCGTCCTCGGCACGGTCTTCGTTACCTGGACCGGCGGCACCATCACGGGCGCGCGCCTGATGCTGCGCACGAGTTACCGCGTCACCGGGGTCTGCGGCGGTACGGCAGTGCTTTGCGGCGGCCTGATCCTCGCCACGCTGCGCCCGGATGCAGGCATCCCCTGGATCGGGACGGGCGTCGCATTTCTCGGTCTCGGATTCGGGTTGATCAGCAGCGTCTTCATCATCTCGACCCAAGCCGCGGTCGGCTGGGAAGAACGCGGCGCAGCGACCGCCTCGAACGTGTTCTTGCGCCAGCTGGGTCAAGCCCTCGGTGCCACCACGTTCGGCGCCGTGTTCAATCTCGGCATCTACGCTCACATTCCGGATGCCGGAAACGTCGTCGGCCGGCTGATGGATCCGCGCCGTCGCGCGCTGCTCGCACCGCTCGACGTGGCTCGCGATGCGAATGCGATCGCACACGCACTGCACAACGTCTACTTGATTCTGGGCTGCCTCGGTTTGGTGTTGTTTGGCGTACTGCTCGCGATCCCGCCGAAGCTGGGCCCCGAGCACGCGCACCCGGCCGGCGACGCGCAAGGCGTGCCGTCCGCTCGAACGGAACGGCGCCCAGCATGAAGCGTGATCCCGCGATCCGGTCAACCGAAGCTCTGACGTTCGCCTGCGGCGTGTACGATCGCACCCTGCCGCTGCTGACCGGTGAAGTGCGTGTGCCGGGCGCCGACCTGACCTACGTACCGATCGACGATCCGCGGCAAATCTTCGACCGCCTCGCGCGCGGCGACGAGTTCGATCTGGCCGAGATGTCGCTCTCGGAGTACATCTGCCGCTACGTGGCCGACGAGTGCGCGTTCGTCGCGCTGCCGGTGTTTCCGTCGCGTGTCTTTCGGCACAGCATGATCGCCGTCGACCGGCGCAAAGTAACGGGGCCGGCCGAACTGGCGGGCAAACGCATCGGGGTGCCGCTCTACACGATGACGGCGGCCGTGTACATGCGCGGCTTGCTCGAGCACGATTACGGCGTCGATCTTTCCGGCGTGCACTGGGTCCAAGGCGCGATCAACCACGCCAGCAGCCACGGTAATCCGGCCGCGATGCCGTTGCTGCGGCCGGCCGACATCGAGCAAAACCGCAGCGGCCGATCGCTCAGCGATCTGTTGGATGCGGGCGAGCTCGACGCCGTGATGGGCACCGACATGCCGGACGCGATGCGCACGAACCCCGAGCTCGTGCGTCTCTTCCCGAATTTTCGCAGCGTCGAGCAAGACTATTTCCGGCGCACGCACATCTTCCCGATCATGCACACGGTCGTCGTGCGCCGCTCTGTGTACGAGCGCGACCCAACGCTTGGGCCGCGCCTCTACGCGGCGTTCGCCGCGGCGAAGGATCGCGCGTGGGAACGCATTCGCAGGGTCGGCACGCTCGCCTACATGCTGCCCTGGATGATCGACGACGTGGATGAGATCGACCGCGTCTTCGGCGGCGATCCGTGGCCCTACGGCGTCGAGTCCAACCGCCCGACGCTGGATGCGCTGATGACCTATCTGTTCGAGCAAGGCCTCATCGCCCGCACCGTCCGGGTCGACGACCTCTTCGCGCCGATCGTCTGATCCGTCGCCGGAGGTTCGAGCGGCGTTGAGCGTAAACTGGGCAAACCCGGTATTCTAGGGGCTTCGCTTTGATACATCAGCCATCTCGAGCAGCGTTCATGGCCATCATCGGGGCCGCGGCTCTCGCGCGACCGGCCCTCGCCGACCCGGCGACGCTGAAGGTCGGCGCTGCGCCGATCGAGTCGCAAGCGCAAGTTTTTTTCGCCGACGATCAGGGCTTCTTTAAGAGAAACGGCCTCAATGCGGTCGAGATCGTGCCGGTGCGCAACGGTGCGGCGAGTGCGGCCGCGGTTGCGAGCGGCGACCTCGCGTTGGGCTGCATAAGCATCGTTTCGTTCGCGCAAGCCGTGTCGCGCAATCTGCCCTTCGTCGCGATCGCACCGGGCAGCTTGTACGACAGTGCAGCGCCCAACGGGTTTCTCGTCGTGGCGCCCGCCTCACCGGTTACCGGCGCCAAGGATCTCAACGGCAAAACCGTCGGCTGCTCCTCACTCGGCGGTATCGATCAGCTGGCCTTTCAGTCCTACATGGAAAAGAACGGCGGAGATGCGACGAGTTTGAAATTCGTGGAAATTCCGCAGGCTGCGATTCTCGATGCCGTGCTGGCCGGCCGCCTCGACGCCGCGGCGTTGCACGATCCCGAATTCACCGCCGGAAAGGACCGCCTGCGCGTGCTTGCGGACGGCCAAGCATCGATCAGCAAGCGTTACGTGGAATCCGCCTGGTTCACGACGCGCGATTGGCTGGCCAAGAACAAAGAGACGGCGCGCCGTTTCGGCGATGCGGTCATCGCGGGCGGCGCATGGGCGATGGCGAATCCGGAAGCCGCAGCCGCCGTGATGGCCAAGCGTACCGGTTTCCGCGAACCGATCGTTCGCCAGAAGTTCGCGACCACGCGCGACCCCGCATTGATCCAGGTGCTCCTCGACGCGGCCGCGCGAAACAAGATCACGCCGCAGCTGAACATCGCCGACTTCTCCTGGAATGGAAAATAACGAACGGCGTTTCTCTTTGTGGATGATATCGGCGGTCGCCTGATCCCGCGCTAGATCGCCCGCCCCAGATAGGGAAACGTTTTCTTCACACCGCGCGCCGGCGGCGTAACGTTGTCGCTCGTCAGGCAATCGGTCTCCTTGTGGTCGTCCGGCGCCAAGCCGAGTTTACTCGGCAGACTGCCGAAGATCGCGCCGAGCGAGAGGTCGATCACCGGACTCGAGGGATCGCGACCGCCGAATTGCCGAAGCGGGTCATCGATCGCCTTCTTCAAGCCGAGAATCCCGGAATTGGGAACGGCGCGCACGATCCCAACCGGTAAACCGCTCTTGCCGTTGGTCTCGACGGCCAGATAGCGCGCCGGACCCGCAGCCGCTAAATTCGCTTCCAGTTCATCGGGTACGAGCACTTTTACGAGCGCGGCTGCCGTCGCCGCAGAACGGTGTGCGGTGCCGTGGACGAAACTATAGATCGAACGCTGCAGCACGAGGTCATTCGTCGGCAAGGCGCGATTTGTCGCGTCGTGGTCGCGGAAAGCCTCCGTCGCCTCCTTCACTGCGGGCCGAGCGAGCCGCTCGATTTGCGTATAGTGGCCGTTGCCGTCACGGTCGATCGACGTCGTCGCCCACACGTGAATGATGCCGACGTTGCCGCTGTTGTCGGCGAGCAGCTTGCGCGGAATTTCCGCCACGAGTGCTAAGACGTTGAACGGCGCCAGAAAATCCTGACCCGGTTTGCGAAAGCACATCGCGCTCGCGGCCGGCGGGTTGGGCTGATTCTTGAAGCTGCGATCGGGCAGAATTTTGAAGAACTGCGCCAGATCGAAGTAAAACGGGTCTTGCCGCGGACCGGCAAAGAACATCACGCCGCGCCCGAGGGGCATGGCACGGTTGTACGTCGCGCTCCCCAGTACTCCGACCCAACGCGACGACGTACCGCCGGCTAGCGGTGCGGCCGGCCCGTACATCGTAATCGTTTGAGCCGATCCGACGCCTGCGGCCTTGAACTGAATTACCTGATCCTCGATGAAGTTGTTCTTGCCGTGCGCGATGTGGAATTGATACATCACACCGGGATCGAAGCTCTCGTTCATGCCTTCGCCGCTTGGAATCAACGGATGGACGTCCATCGCCAGCACGACCTTCGCCGGATCGGCGGCTGGAAAGACGAACACGTCAGTGAGATCGGCCCCGGGCCGGCTGTTCGCCAGATAGAGCGTATCTTGATGATCCGACGCCGAGAGCGGCCCGCCGGAACCAACAAGCGCGAGCACGAGCAGCAACGCTAGACTCCCAGCGAGCGTGCGGGTTGAGATTTTCACCTATAGCTCCGTTCTTGTAGTAATCCGGGTGGATGTGCAGGCAGGTTCATGCTGCGAGTGCTTCACGTAATTTTTTTAGGCCGGCACGAATCCGAGTCTTGACGGTTCCGAGCGGCAGCCCAGTCATTTCGGCCATCTCTCCGTGCGAGCGATCGCCGAATACACCCAGTTCGATCAGCGAGCGCTGCTCGTTCGGCAACCCGGCGATAGCCGAACGAACTCGTGAAAGCTCGAGTTGCGCGTGAACGTCGTACTCGAAACGATACGAGGCCGTAAGCTCGCCCGGAAACGCCGTTTCGCGATAAGCCTTACGCATCCGAATCATGTCACGGGCACGATTTTTCGTGACACAGATAAGCCATGCCGCGAAAGAGCCGCCGCGAAAGGCTGTCGGCGCCTTCCAAAGCGTGAAAAAAATGCTCTGCACGAGGTCTTCGGCTAACGCTGTGTCGCGCAGCATCAAAACGCCTATGCCGTAGACTAGGCGATGATAGCGCTCGTAGAGTTCCTCAAATGATTCGACGTTTCGATCGATTACATCCCCGAGCAGATCGGATTCACACGGCCCGTGCATTAGCAGACGCCGATCGAAATCGTTATTGCGGGGGCGAAAAACATGTAACGCTCCAAAAGAAGGTCTCAACACGTTTCCCGAGCGACCGAACGCTTAAACCTCACGCCAGCACTCAGTTTATTCTGTCTAAGTCATAAATTTCTGACCGTCATACATTCGCAAGATCTCCGAGCACTAGCGTTGCACCAATCCTTAGCACGCCCAATATCGTTGGCATTTTATGAGCAAAAATGATCGCGGAGAGCCGCGAGGCGCTCGGTCGCTTGAAGATGTGGCGCGTGATCTCCGGGCCGCCGAAGCGGCTGTCCGCGCCATCGGCGGCAAGTGGAAGATCATGATCGTCGGAAATCTAAGCGCCGGTTCGCTGCGTTTTTCCGAATTGCGGCGGCGGATGCCGCTGATTTCACAACAGTCGCTGGTGAGTCAGTTGCGCGAGCTTCAACGCGACGGCGTCGTCCAACGGCACGCGTATGCCGAAGTGCAACTGCGCGTCGAATACTCGCTAACCGCGCTCGGCCTGCACATAAGCCCGCTCATGCCGAGCCTCATAGCTTGGGGCTACAAGATCATCAAGGCTCGCGCAGCGACGGAGCAGTCTTGAGAGTGCGTCTAACGGGCTAGCGGTTCCAACGCCGCCGGCGCGACACCGGCGAACCGCGGCATGATCTCACGGGCGAACAACTCGGCCGACTCTTTGGCGGTCTGGCGCGTGTTGCCGGCCCACTCGCCGATGAAGCGCAAGTGCAAGTGGTTGATTCCAACATCCACCAGCTCTTGGATCTTGGCAGCCACCGTGTCGGGGCTGCCGGCAACGGATGCCATCATGTCGCCGCCCTTGGCATACGCCTCGGCCGTCGATTTGCCGGCCGTCGGCTTCATCACCGGGCCGTCGAGCCGGCCGTAACGCGCCAAATATTGTTGGCGGATCGCCATTTGTTCGGCCTGCGCGACCTTTTCGCGCGCCTTCGCCTCCTCATCGGTGTCGGCGACGCAGAGGCTCAACCAGTCGGTCGAGCACCATGCGCAGGCACCGCTCCACGACCTCCGGCGGATGGTTCGCTTCGGCGAGCGCCGTGCGGTAGATCCGCGTCTGTTCGCGCAGGTCGGCGCCGAAGATGCCGAGGAAGGCGGGCAATCCATATGCGCGGCGCGAACGATCGCCGACTCGCGGCTCGCGACACGAATGATGGTCGGGTGCGGCTTCGTATACGGCGCGGGCATGACGCGCCGCTTGATGTGTGCCGCTATAGTGGCCGATCGAGAACGTGTATTCCGGATCGCCGTCGCGGAAGCTCCACAGCCGCTGCATGACTTCGAGCGTGTCTTCCGCCGCTTTGCCCGAGGCGTGGTACTCCGGATCGATGCCGAGGCCCGCCGGTTCCGTGCCCTGCCATCCGCTACCGACGCCGAAGAGCGACCCGGCCCTCGCTGAGATGGTCGAGCAAGTTCATGCTCTCGACCAGCCGCAGCGGATGATAGAACGGGATCGAGAGCACCCCGAAACCGATGTAGCGCTCGCGCGGGAGCTGCGGCAGCACGAAGGCCGCGAACTGCATCGATGTTGCTGTTCCAGGGGCCTTTGAAGTGATGGTCGGTGAACCACACGTTGTAGCCCAGCTCGGCAAACCATATGGCCTGCTCGACCGTCATGTTGATGATGCGGTGATCTTCTTCCGGATCGGAGTAGTCCGGAAGGTACATGTTCATGGTCATGGCCGAGAATTGCATTTGGTCGCGTCTTCGGGAGCCGCAGTTGGGCTCACCTTGCTTTGACGGCGATGCCCGTTATTCGCAGCTTGGTCGAGCTTTCTTTCACCGGCGATCTCGCTTGCGAATCCGGTTCGGGCCGCCATCGTCACCGCGCGGCGGCTTCTTCTCTACTTCGGGGCGATGCCGCTCCAGAGCAGATCGCGGGCCGGAAACGCTTGCGGTATCAGTTTGTATTTGGCGGAACCGTCGATCAGCGGCTGGATATCCGAGAGGTGCAGCGCGGTGCTCGAAACCGAACGCGGCATCTTGTTGATCACGCCAACCGGAATCTTGGTCAGCTCGGCCACCATCGGTGCCGTCTCAGCCCGGTGGGTGTTCGTGTACAGTGCCGATTTGTCGGTCACGTCGATGAACGTGTGGATCACGTCGGCGTGTTTGTTCGCCCAGTCACTCGAAACAAACCAGCACGTGATCAGGAACGAGTCGGCGATCGCGCTGTAGGCGGCGCCCAGCGGCTTGACTTGGTGCGAGTCGAGCACGTCGGCGAGAAACGGATAGGTCATCACGGCGGCGTCGGCCCGGTGTTCGCTAAGCGCCGCTCCGAGCGTGCTGTTGGCGAGTTCGACAAAGCGCACCGTGCGCGAGTCGCCGCCGTTTTTGTCGAGCCACTCGTCGGCGGCCAAGACGTTCAGGTCGCTGAGCGAGGGGACGCCGATCACCTTGCCGTTGAGATCCTTCGCCGTGTTCAACGGCGAGTCGGCCGCAACGACCATCTGCGCGTAGGGATTCTTCGGGTCGTACACGCCCGAACCGCCGATGACGACCAGCGGCACACCGCGCAGGTGAGCGTTCATCAGCGAGATCAGGCTCGATTTTCCGATTTCGATGCTGCCCGCGATAACGGCGCTCGTAACGGCGGCCCCGCTCGCGGCGGGAACGATCTGCACGTCGAGCCCGGCTTTCGCGTACAGACCGGACTTCTGCGCGTAGAGCACGGGAGTGAGTTCATCCGAGAGCACGCCCGCAACGCGCACCGTCGTCAGCGCGGGCTGCGCCGGCGCCGCGGCCGGCGCTTGCCCAAACAAGGCGAGCAACGTCAGGGCCAACCCGAGGATGCGGGCGCGGCGATCGCTCAACGTAATCATCGTAAAGGGCCTTCGGACAACAACATGAATTGCGTTCATTATGACGTTCGCCGGTCCTTCCATCTCGCGTTCCGCAGCGCTGGCGTTCATCGCTTCCGGCGTGCTCGCCGCGGCGCAGCCGGCCGGCGCACAAACGGCGGCGGCAACCGTGCGGGTGGGCACGATGTCGATCGATCCGTTCGGCGAAACCTACTTCGGCGTCGATCAAGGCATCTATCACAGCAACGGCATCGACGCCCAGCTCTCGACGCTGCCCAACGGTTCGACCATCGTGCAGTCGGTGCTGGGCGGCGACCTCGACGTAGGCCTCGCCAACATCGTCACCGTCGCGGCGGCCGTCGCCAAAGGGATTCCGCTCGTGATGATCGCGCCGGCCGCGCTCTACTCGGCGAAGCACTCCTACTCGCGGCTCTGCGTCGCGAAGAACTCGCCCTTCAAGACGGCCAAGGACCTCGACGGCGGCACGATCGCCGTCTCCTCGCTCAACGATTTCAACCAGCTCGGCGTCTCCGCATGGCTCGAGCACAACGGCATTCCGCCGGCGCGCGTGCACTTCATCGAGTTGAAGTTTCCCGAGATGGGCCCGGCGCTCCAGCGCGGCACCGTGCAAGCCGCCACGATTGCCGAGCCCGCCCTCAGCAGCGCGATCCACGCCGGCGAAGCGCGCGCCTTTGCCGACGTCTACGAAGTCATCTCACCGGAGTTCGCCAACATCGTGTGGTTCACGAGCAAGAGCTGGCTGCAGAAAAATCCCGACGCGGCGAAGCGGCTCGTCAGCGGCATCTACGCGACCGCCCGCTGGTCGAACGCCCACCAAGCGCAGTCGGCCCTGATCCTGGCCAACGTCTCGAAGATGGATCCCGGCGTCGTCTCGGCGATGACGCGCGCCTACTTCGCGACCTCGAACGATCCGAAGTACGTCCAAGCGCCGCTCGATTTCGCCGCGCACTACGGCCTGATCGCGCGTCCGGTGACGACCGCGGAGTTTATCGCTCCCTAGGTGTAATCTCGCGGCGGTGAGTGGTCGGCGGCCTCGGCGGCAATCCGCGCCAGGGCCTTAGTGCGAAAGAGGTTCCACGGGCGGCTGAATTCTTGCCGCTTCTGCACGGCGGCGACTTCGGAATCATCGAGCGTGATCACGCGGCCGCCGTGGCCCGCCATCTGCATCGCCTGCAGCAGCTGCTGCGCCGCCAGCTCGAGGTAGATGCAGCGCGCCACGACGGTGGCGATATCGTGCGCCACGACGACGGCCCCATGGCCGCGCATCAGAGCGGCCGGCTTGTCGGCAACGACGCTCGCCAGGTTGCGGCCCAGCTCGTTTGTGATGATGCGCATGTCGCTGCCCCGTTGGAAATCGCGGATCTCGAACGTCGGCACGCCCAGGCCGATGAACGACGACACCGCGCTCAGCGGCTTGATCTGCACGTCGGGCGTGATGCTGAAGGGCACGATCGTGGGCGAGTGGTTGTGCACCACGGCGTTGACGTCGGGCCGGGTGCGGTAGAGTTCGCCGTGGATGAAGCGTTCCGAATAGAGCTCGCGGCCCTGCCGATCGATCGGCTCGCTGTCGAGGTCGAATTCCATGATGTCGTCGATGGTCACGAGTTCGGGCGCGAGCGCCCGCGAGAGAAAGAACCGGTCGGGTTGCGCGGGAGAGCGCATGCTGACGTGCCCGTAGGCATCGAGGATCCCGTGTTCCGCAAGGGTGCGGTACGCAACCACCAAATCTAAGCCGTCGTCGACGTGCGCTTCCATGCCGCGAGGGTTACCCCGGCGCATCGGCACACCCTCTCGTGCGTGCTGCGGCAGCCGGCGGCTATGCTACGCCGTCATCGAAGCCCATCAGCCGCGCGGGGTTGTCCGCCAACACCTTCGTTCGCGCTTCGGCGCCGGGAAGGTAGCGGTACAGCAATTCGACCAGATCGCCGTCGTTCACCATCGGCTTGCGGTAGCGCACGTGCGGCCAATCGGTACACCAAATCGCGCGGTCGGGCGCGGCTTCGAAAAAGCGTTGCCCGAAGGGCACCGCGTCGCTCCAATCGCGCGCCTGGGCCGAGCTGCGGTCGCCGCTCGAGAGCATCACCCACCAGTTCTCATCCTTGAGCAAATCCAGCGCCGCCAGCATCGCCGGCTGCTCGAGCCCGCGGCCGAATTCCAGGTGCGCCATGTGGTCGATGACGATCGGGATCGTGACCTCGCGCAACAGCCCCTCGACCTCGAGCAGCTCATCGCCCGAGGTGTGGACGCGCGCATGCCAGCCGAGGTCGCCGATGCGCTTGATGGCGCGCCGGAATTCATCCGCCGTCGGAACCAGGCCCAGAAACCTCGCGAAGTTAAAGCGTGCGCCGCGCACGCCGGCGGCATGCAGCCGCACGAGCTCGTCGTCGGATACGGAATCGTCGACGATCGCGATGCCGCGGTAGTTCGCGCGCCCGGTAATGCTATCGGCCATCAGCCGGTTGTCGGCGCCGTAGATCGTCGCTTGCACCACGACGCCGCGCTCCATGCCGAGCGCGCGGTGCATGCGCGTCGCATCCTCCATCGACCCGAGCGGCGGGTCGTAGATGCGCTTGCCGGAGGGCGGATAGCGCTCCACGTCGGGCGAGAACACGTGGACCTGCGAATCGCAACTTCCCGGCGGTACCGGCGGCTGCGGCCCGCGGGTCGCGGCTTCGAACGGCGGAAATTCGCTCATGCTAAGCCCCGTCGTCTTCGTCTTCGGCAAAGACCTGGGCGAGCGTCTTACCGTAGGGATAGAACTTCTCTTTTTCGCCGGCTTGCCAAGCGCTCCGCACCTCGGGACGCGCGAGGTCCCAATCCCACCGGCAGCTTTGCAGCACGGTGCGCAGGTCGAGCCGCAGCTCCTCGATCGTCGGGCGGCCGAAGAACCAGTAGCCGTTGTAGATCTTGTGGATCACGAGGCCGGGCGCGCAGACGATCGTGTGCGGCACCATCGGGTTGTGATCGGGATCGGTGTACTCGGCGATGTCGAGGTCTTTTTGGATCGTGCGGCGCGGATCGGAGAGGAACGGCCAGCCCGCGGCGACGGCGCTGCGAAACTCGTTCGTTCCGAGCAAGTTGTCGGTGCTGATCGTCACCATGCGGCAGTATCCGACACCCGGCATCATCTCGCGCCAGAGCGCGGCGAGCCCTTCATGCTGGCGGCGGTCCTTGGGGCAATATCCGCCGCGCGCCAGCACGATCACCAGCGGGTCCTGGCCCTGCAGCTCGGAGAGCTTGACCCGCGTTCCGCTCTGGTCGGTGAGCTGATAATCCGGAAAGCGGCTTCCGGGTGTGATATCGGCACGCATCGCGGGCTCAGCCTTTCTGCGCGGTCGCCCGCGCGCGAATCGCCGTCAGGGAAAGATCGGGCGTGATGGCATCGGGATCGAGGCGCAGCACGAGCACGGAGACGACTTGCGCGTCGAGCGCCCGCCGAAAGGCGGCCCCGAACGCAGCGGCCGTTTCGACCAGCTCGGTATGCGCGCCGTACGCTTTGGCGTAGGCCGTGAAATCCGGGTTCACGATATCGGTGCCGACCACGCGGCCCGGAAAATTCCGTTCCTGATGCACGCGAATGCTGCCGTGGATCCCGTTCTCGACGAGGATCACGATGATCGGCAGATCGTATTGGCGCGCCGTGCCGATTTCGTGCCCGCACATCCCGAAATCGCCGTCGCCGGAGAACGCGACGACGACCCGCTCCGGATAGATCAGCTTTGCGGCCACCGCCGCCGGGATGCCGTACCCCATTGCGCCGCTGACCGGCGCCAGTTGCGTGCCGGGCTGCGTGTAGCGCAAGAAGCGGTTCGCCCAACCCGCGTAGTTGCCGGCGCCGGTCGTGACGATCGCATCGCGCGGCAGCAGCTCGCGCAAGGCCGCCATCACGGCGACCATGTCGAGCCGGCCCGGGCTCGGCGCGGCCTGCTCGCGTTTGATGTAATCCGCGTGCGCGTCCGCCGCCCACGCCTTCCACGCCGCGCCGTCGAGCGGTTCCATCTCGCCGAGCGCCGCGATGAACTCATTCGGGCCGGATTCGATCGTCAGCGCGGCGGCGAACACCCGGCCGAGCTCCTCGGCGCCGGGGTAGACGTGCACCAATCGCTGGCGCGGCAGCGGCGCTTCGACGATCGTGTACGAAGCCGTCGTGACGTCGTCGAGCCGCGTGCCGACCGCGAGGATCACGTCGGCATCGCGCACGCGCTTCGCGAGCGCGGGGTCGATACCGATCCCGACCGTTCCCGCGTAGAGCGGGTGCTCGTTGTCGAAGAGCGCTTGACGCCGAAATGCCGTCGCCACCGGCAAGCCGTTGCGTTCCGCGAACGCCCGCAGTCCGGCGTAGGCCGCGGCGTCCCAACCGCTGCCGCCGGCGAGCACCAGCGGACGCTGCGCGCTCGCGAGCAGCGCGCGCACCCGCGCGAGGTCGGCGGGAGCCGGATAGCTGCGCGGCCGCTCGTACGCCGGCAGATCGGCGACGGTGACCACGTCGTCGAGCACGTCTTCGGGAATCGCGAGCACGACCGGGCCCGGGCGCCCGGAAACCGCCGTCGTGTACGCGCGCCGCACGAATTCCGGAATCCGCGCCGCATCGTCGATCTGCACGGCGAACTTCGCCATGCCGCCGAACATCTGCGCGACGTCGATCTCTTGCCAGCCCTCGCGGCCCATGTTGCGGCGCACGATCTGCCCCACGAGCATGATCATGGGCGATGAGTCCTGGCGCGCGGTATGAATACCGACCGACGCTTGCGCGGCACCGGGGCCGCGCGTGACGTAGCACAAGCCGGGGCGGCCGGTCGCTTTACCGTACGCTTCCGCGGCGTTGGCGGCGCCCGCCTCGTGCCGGCAGAGGATGAAGCGCGGCGCATCGAGGCCGTAGAGCGCGTCGAGTGCCGAGACGAAACTCT
>CAVYUA010000003.1:0-2900357 GCA_963771605.1 Vulcanimicrobiota bacterium
CGGGCCGAAGCAGGGTCGAGAGACACTCACCGGATGCCTCACGGCGATCCGGTCGCAACCTCAGGAGCCCGTCGGCACGGGTCTCGTGAATAGCGGAGATGCTTCGGCATCCCGTTCTTTTGTTTTTGTCAGGAGTAAAGCCCATAGCACGACCGCTACGCGTCAACGACCAGATCCGTATCCGCACCGTTCGAGTGATCGACGATGAAGGGACCCAGCTCGGCGTCATGCCGACCGAGGAAGCGATGAATCTCGCGCGCTCGAAAGGCCTCGACCTCATCGAAGTCTCGCCCACCGCGGTTCCGCCGGTCTGTCGAATTGGTGATTACGGCCGTCTCAAGTACGAGCAATCGAAGAAAGACAAAGACGCGCGCAAGAAGCAGAAAAACTTCGAACTGCGCGAGGTCAAATTGCGACCGAAAATCGACACCCACGACTACGAAGTCAAAGCGAAGATGGCCGAACGGCTGCTTCTCGACGGCGGCAAAGTCAAAGTGACGATCATGTTCCGCGGTCGCGAGATCACCTACACGTCGTACGGAAAACGGTTGCTCGATCGCATCTCGGTCGATCTCGCGAACAGCGCGATCGTCGAGCGCGACGCGAAGCTCGAAGGCAAGAACATGTTCCTCATCCTCGCCCCGCGGCAGACGCCGCTCGGCCCGCCGCGATTCGTCCACCACAAGGACGAAGCCGCGCCGACCGCACGAGCAGGCCGAGCACGTCGGCGAACATGCGGACGACGAACATCACGACGACGTCACGACGATCACGCCGAAGTCAGCACGTGAGACGCGGAACACCGAAACACCACCAGTCGAGGGAGCTCATGCCTAAGATCAAGACGCACCGCGGAACCGCGAAGCGAGTGAAGGTCAGCGCGAACGGCATCGTTACGCACCGTCACCAATTCAGCGGCTGCGGCCACATCCTCAGCAAGAAGTCGCGTAAGCGCAAGCGGAATTTCCGCAAGGACCAGCCCGTTTTCGCCGGCGATCTGAAGCGCTTCGCGCCGCAGATCCCCTACCTGCTTTAATGTTGGAGTAACGATCAATGGCACGAATCAAGCGCGGCGTACACGGGATCAAGCACCGCCGCAAAGTGATGAAGCTCGTCAAGGGCTTCCGCGCGGCACGCCGCCGCAACTATCGCGTCGCAAACGAAGCGCTGCTCCATTCGCTGGCGTATTCGTATCGCGACCGCCGCGTGCGCAAGCGCGACTTCCGCTCGCTCTGGATCGCCCGCATCAACGCGGCCGCCCGCGCGCGAAGGCCTGACGTATTCGCGCCTGATCGCCGGTCTCAAGAAGAGCGGCGTCATGGTGAACCGCAAGACGCTCGCCGAACTCGCCGTGCACGACCAGGCCGCGTTCGCGCAGCTGCTCACGACCGCGAAGAACGCGAACGGCGCAACCAGCCGCCGCTTAACGAGCATCCGCTTCCACCGAGCCGCCTTCTGATCGGGGGCGGCTTTTTCTTTTGTCGATTTCGGCGCCGCGGCGTTCGTCTTGGGGGTACCACCTCTCTCTCCCGAGAGGACGATCATGACATACATGCTTCTGATCTACACGCCCAACATCGGCCGCGACCATACCGACGCCGAGTGGGCCGAGATGCTGCCGCCCTTCGCCGCGTACAACGAATACGTGAAGGCCTCGGGCTTCTATGTCGACGGCGCGCCGCTGGCCGAGCTCGAGCACGGCGACGACCGTGCGCGTTGCGCGACGGCAAGCGCGCGATCACCGACGGCCCGTTCGCGGAGACCAAAGAATTTCTCGGCGGCTACTACATCGTCGAATGCCCGTCGATCGATCAGGCGCATCGAGCTGGCCGCGGCCATGCCCGGCAGCGGCCTTCGGCTCGATCGAAGTCCGGCCGGTGATGGACATGCCGGCCGGGGTGCATGCCGGCTGACCTCGAGGAGCGGCATCGCGCGCTGCTTTCGCGACGACGCGGGGCGCGCGGTGGCGTCGCTGGCGCGCGCCGTCGGCGATCTCGAGCTGGCCGAAGACGCGGTGGCCGACGCGTACGTCGTCGCGCTCGAACGCTGGCCGCACGACGGCTTTCCCGCCCAGCCCTCGGCTTGGATTCTCACCACGGCGCGCCGGCGCGCGATCGACCGGCTGCGGCGCGAACGCGTCGGGCGCGAAAAGCTGGCGCAAGCTCGCCGCGCTCGATGCCGCGCCCGCGACCGAACCGCACGATGAGGTCCGACGTGAACGCGATCGACGACCGGCTCGGGTTGATCTTCGCCTGCTGCCATCCGGCGCTCGGGCTCGAAGCGCGCATCGCGCTTGACGCTGCAACGCGCTCGGCGGCTTGACGACGCTCGAAATCGCCGACGCGTTTCTCGTGCCGCCGGCCGACGATGGCGCAGCGTCTCGTGCGCGTGAAGCGCAAGATCCGCAACGCCGCGATTCCGTTCGACGTGCCGCCGCGAGCCGCAGCTGGCGGAGCGGCTCGACGACGTGTGCAGCGTCGATCTACCTGATCTTCAACGAGGGCTACGCCGCGACGTCGGGCGAGCAGTTGGTTCGCGCCGACCTGTGCAGCGAGGCGATCCGCCTCGCGCGCGTGCTCGCGGCGCTGATGCCGCAGGAGCCCGAGGTGATGGGATTGCTCGCGCTGCTGCTCTATCACGATTCGCGGCGGGCGGCGCGCACCGAGCGCCGCGGGCGACATCGTCACGCTTGGCAACCCAGGATCGCTCGCTGTGGGATCACCGGCGCGATCGCCGAAGCGAACCAGCTGCTTAGCGGCAGCGGCGCGTCACCGCAGCATCGGTCCCTATCAGCTCGAGGCCGCGATCGCGGGCGTACACGCCCACGCGCCTCGGCCGACCGCGTCGATTGGCCGGCGATCGTTCTGCTCTACGACCGGCTGTGCGCGCTCGCGCCCTCTCCGGTCGCCGCTCTCAACCGCGCGGTGGCGATCTCCTACGCGCGTGGACCGCTGGCCGGTTCCGCTGCCCTCGACGCGTTGCCGCAGGCTGAGCTCGAACGTTACCATCTCTATCACGTCGCGCGCGCCGACGCGCTGCGCCGGCTCGGCGATACCGCGGGTGCCCGTAGCGCCTACGAGCGCGCGCTCGAACGCGCGCAACATCCGAGCGAACAGGCCTTTCTGCGCCGCACGCTCGCCGACTATTCGCCCGTTTCCGACAGCTGAGGGTGTGTCGTGGCTGCACGGCAACTTGTCGTTCTAGTGGCGTTCCTCGGTGAAGATGCGTTTGCCGATCCAGACGAGGAGGCCGCCGAGGATGAGGACGCCGAGCACGAAGACGATCGAGTCGAGCACGACGCTCTGCGTCGAGACGCCGCCGACCGGCTGTTCGGGAGCGGTCAGCTTCGGCGCCGCGTCGGCGAGGATGTGCAGCACGCGGATCATATCGGCCGCACGTCGACGGTGACGCTCGTCCAGCCGCTCACCGCGAAGTGGAGCTGCAAGGGAAACCGTTCGTTCGGATGCAGATCGTGGCGCAGCCCGATCGCCATCAGGTGGTAGCCGCCGGGCGCGAACGTCACGCTGCCGCGCGCCGGCACCGTGACCGCGCTGACGCGCTGCATCGACATCACGCCGCTCATCTTCATCCCGTCCATCGAGCCCATGCCGTCCATCGAGCGGTGCAGCTCGACCACCCGGGCCACCGGCGTGCGCGCCGCGTCGAGCCGGTCGGGCTGCGCGCCGCGGTTGACGATGCGCAGATACACGACCCCGGTGCCGATGGCCGGCCGCGACCAGGCCCCGGAAACAACAATCGCCGGCGCCGCGCTCGCACCGCCGGCGAGCAATGCGAAGGCCACTAGCGCCGCGGCGAGCGTTTTCATGAGTCGGCGGCTATCAGTTGCGCGGCCGGAAAGGTCGCTTTGAGCGCGCCGTACTTGGCCGAAGCGTCGATGACCGGCTGGATCTCGCGGGTGTCGAGATGGTTGGCGAACAGCACCCGGGCTGCATTGGCGCCCATGGTCACGCCGGTTGCCGCTTCGAGAATCTTGCCCGACTCGGCCTGATTGTGGTTGGCCCAGTCGGCCGCCATCGCCATCGCGGCCGCGAACGCGCGCACGATGTCGGGGTGCGCCTTGGCGTAGGCCGACGTCGAGAACCAGGCGCCGAGGACGAACTCCGAGGCGATCGATTCGAGCGGCGCGGCCAGGATGCGCACGCGTTTGCTCGCCAGCGCGCCGCTGAGCTCGGGTTCGGTCATCATGACGGCGTCGATACGACCGGCGGCGACGGCGTCGGCCATCGAGGCGAACGGCACCTCGACGACCTTGACCGATTTCCAGTCGCCGCCGTGCGTGTCCATCCACGCGTCGAAACCGATCTCGGTGACGTTCTTGAGCCCGGCGACGCCGATCGTTTTGCCGTCTAGATCGCGCGCCTCGTGATAGGGCGAGTTGGGCGCCACCACGAGCTGGCTCTGATGGGTGCGCGCAACGAAGAGGTTCGAGCCGGCGATCGCAACGAGCGGAATACCGCGCTCGTGCGCGCTGCACAGCGAGCTCAGGTTCGACTGGCCGATGTCGGCCGCGCCGCCCGCCACCGCCGCGGCCACCGACGCGCCGCCATTGACGCTCAGGATCTCGACGTTGAGGCCGGCCTTTTTGAAGAAGCCCTTGGCTTGCGCGTAATAGGGCTGTGAAGCGGCGTCGACCGGCGGCATCGCGACGCGAACGGTCGGCAGCGGCAACGGCGTCTGCTGCGCCGACGCAGCCGAGGTGAGCCCGAGGGCGAACGCGGCGCAGGCCCAGAGCGCGCGCATCAGCCGCGAAACTCCGGCGAGTCTTGCATCTGCGTCATCTCGTGCGCCAGGTGTTCGGAGATCGGCGTGTTGATGAATGCGATCCACGTCGACGGCTTCTCGGTGTCGAGGTTGAAGTGCTGATGTTCGACGCCTTCGGGCCGCAGCGGCAGCAGCATCAGATCGCCGGCTTCCCATTCCCAGCGCTCGCCGTCGACCAGCGAATACCCGTGGCCCTCGATCACGTAGATCACGAGTCCGCCCTGATGACGGTGCTTGCCCGATTGCGTGCGCAGTTCGTGCGAGAACACGAGCCACTGCTGCAGCGGGGTGTCCTTGTGGATCTGGTGGTTGAGGTAATAGCGGATTCGACCCTGACGCGAGAGCTCGACCTCGCGATCGTCTTTGTGGATCACGACCGGACCTTCGGCGTTGCGTTCGACGCGCTCGCGATAGTACGCCAGCATCTTATCGTAGGTCCGCTCGGTGCCGGGCTCGCGCTCCCGCGTGCGCGTGCGCTCGCGATCAGCCATGTGTGGCGCCTTTGGAACGCCGGCGAAATTCAGGCGCGTCTTCGAGCTGCTCGAAGCCCGAGCCGCGATCGACGCTCGTGCAGCCGAAGAGATTCGGCTCGACCGCCAAAAAGCGCGCCGGCTCGGCGGGATCGTCGTTGACGTGCTGCACGATGATGCCGCCGCGCCGCAGCGGCAGGTTGATGACGTCGCCCGCGGCCCACGGATGCTTCACGCCGTCGAGCAGCGTGTGGCCGCGGCCGGCGATCACGTAGATCACCTGGCCGCCTTGAAACTTCAAACGTCCCGAGCGACTGCCGGGCGGAATCTCTTGCTCGAAGCACAGGTAGGTCGAGAGCACGGTGTCCTTGATCTCGGGGTGCATGTACCAGCGCATCAGACCCTGACGATTGGTTTCGAGCGGAAGATCGCGCTGTTTGAGCACTTGCATGCCGCCTTTGCGCTCGGCGCGCTGGCGATCGCGTAACGCCAGCAACTCATCCCAAAAGTTGGTTTCCGCCAAACGGGCCGTGCGCTCGTCGCTCACGAACGTGCCTGCTTCATCAGCGCCGCGAGCTCGTCGGGCGAATCGCTCCAGTCGCCGGTGCCGCGCAGCCGCCCGTCGGGCGAGATGAACTGCACGGCCGAACTGTGGGCGACGATATAGCCGTTGGCGCTGCTCTTGCCGGAATCGGCTTGGTGGTAAACATGATAGGCGGCGTACACGGGATCGAGCTGCGCCTCGCTGCCGGTGAGACCGGCGAATGTGGGGTCGAAAAGGTCGACGTAGCGCTTGAGGGTGGCCGGGTTGTCGCGCGCCGGATCGACGGTGACGAGCACGACGTCGAACGTGGCGCCCGCGGCACCGAGCTTGCGTTTCGCGCGCGCGAGCGCCGCCAGCGTCGTCGGGCACACGTCCGGACAGTGCGCATAGCCGAAGAACAGCGCGATCGCGTGCCCGCGGTGCGCCGAGAGCGTATACGGGCGGCCGTTTTGATCGGTCAGCGTGAAATCCGGCGCCGCCGGTCCACTGGGCAAGAACACGCGCAGCAGCACGGCGGCCACACACGCCAGCACGAGCGCGGCCGCGGCTAACGGAGCGAAGCGCGCGGCGGTCATGCCGGCACCGCGATAACCGCCGAGGCCGGCACCGGCTTCTCCAGCATGTGATAGGCGGCCGCGATATCGAGCACCGGTTGCAGCAGTTTCGGATCGAGACTCGGATCGTAGCGCGCGCGGCGCATGCCGGCCGTCTTGTCGGGATCGAGTTTGGCGTATTTCACCAGCATCGGCAATGTTTGCTCGCGGTGCGTGTTGGCCCAGCGCGCCGCTTCGCCGATCGCCCGCACGAGCCGGCGCGCAGCGTCGCGGTTGGCGGCGATCCAGTCGCGATTGCTGAACCACAGGCTGATCAGGAAGTGGCCCGCGATCGCATCGTAGGGGCTCGCGATGATGCGCAACTCGGGCAGCACCTGCGACATGACGGGTTCGGCCAGATAGGCGCCCGCGACGGCGCCGCGCGCGATGGCCGGCGCCATCTCGGCGAACGGCATCTCGACCAGTTTGACTTTTTGGGGGTCGGCACCGTGCTGCGTCAGCCACGCGCGCAGCGCGACCGCGCTGATCGAGGCCAGCGTGATCACGCCGAGCGTCTGGCCTTCGAAGTCCTTAGCGGTGCGAATGGCCGAATTCTTGCCCACGCACAACTCGGTCGTACTATCTTGCGGCGTGTAGAGCCCGCCGCCCGCGATCGCGCTGATCGGCACGCCGCGGTTGTAGGCGTTGCCGAGTTGCACGAGGTCGGTCAAGCCGACGTCCAACGCGCCCGATGCAACGGCGGCCGTCACCGGACCGCTGCCCGGAAACACGCTCACCGCGACGTCGAGCCCCGCACGCGCGTAGAAGCCGCCGTCGGCCGCGAAGAACGCGATGGCGAACGTATCCGACGCCGGCGCACCGATGCGGATCTGCGCCGGCGCCGTTTGCGACGCCGCACGGCGCGGCGCGAGAGCGGCCGCGCCAAGCAGCGAGAGCGCACCGGCGCGGGTGGTTCGGTGGTTGATGCGTCAGCCCGCCGCGACGGCTTCGCGCCGCTCGAGCGCAGCCAGCTGTTTGACGATCTTGCGCGCCGCCAGCGCCGCGGCATCACCGGGAATGCTCAGCTCGATGTGATCGGCCGGCATGTGCTGCAAGCGCGCTTCCTGCGCGTTGAGCGCGGCGACGTCCTGATCGAAGATCCAGCTCGAACCGCTGTGCCACGCTTCGCTGACCGCCGGATCGTCGAGCGCGTAATCGCGCGCGACCGCCCAGTTGTAGCGCGTGCGCGTCGCGGTTTCCGGCGTGACGCAGTGGATGACGACGAAATTCAACGTCGGGTAGCCGGGTTCGGTCGACGCCGCCGTGGCGCGCGTGAGCACCATCGAGGGCGGGTGGAACTCGGCGATCTGCGTGCGGTCGATGCGCGCGCTCACGCCGAACTTCGCGAACAGCGCCGGCGGCGGGATGTTCTTCATCAGGCGCGTCGCGCGCACGCAGCCCGGGCAGCACCTCGGTGACGATCGGCGTTTCGGCAACCGAACTGTTGCCGATCGTTTCGGGGTGCAAGAACGCTTCGTGCGAGAGATCCATCAGGTTCTCGATCAGCAGCTGCGCGCGGCCCTCGAGAATCTTCGTGCCGTGCACGGCCGTCCAGCCCGGCGTGCCCAGCCACTGCTCGCCGATCTTGGCCGGATCGGCCGCGCCCGGGTCGCCGGCGTAGAGCCAGATCAGGCCGCCGCGTTCTTCCAACGGAAACGCGCGCGTGCGCATCGCCGCCGGTGCGCGCCCCTCGCCCGGCACGTGCGCGCAGGCGCCGTCGGCGCCGAACGCGATGCCGTGGTAACCGCATTCGATGGTATCGCCCTTCAGGCGGCCGAGCGCCAGCGGGTACTGGCGGTGCGGACACGTGCCCTCGAGCGCCACCGGCGTGCCGTCTTCGCGCCGGTAGAACACGACCGGAGTACCGCAGATCCAGCGCTCGATCAGCTCGCGCCCGATCTCCTCGCTCCACGCGGCCGCGTACCAGGCATTGCGCACGAACGGAATCAGTTCCATGCCGACTGCTGCGACGCCGCGCGGAGCCGGCCCTGGCAACGTTAGGGCGGGCCGATCCGGTGCTCGCGGTCGGCCGCGATGTGGTCGTTCGCGATGATCTCGATCAGCGTCGCGAACGCACGCTGCGCCGGCGCGCGTTCCGGTTCGATGATGTCGTGCGAGCGGATCGAGGCCGCGCAGCCGGTGCACGGCGATCGAGGCCCCGGCGTTGCGCCATTCCTCGGCCAGCCGTTGCGCCGTGCGGTTGTTCACCGACGTCTCGGCGGCGTTGATCACGATGTCGATCGCCCGCACGCGCGGCGCGTGCCGGGCGTCGTCGCGCGCCCGGTCGGCGATCGCGAGACCGGTCCGCAGCGCGACGAGCGGGTAGCGCGGGTACCCGTGCAGCGGTTCCAGGCGTTCGCGCCGGACGGGATCCCACCACATGAAGACGCCGGGCACGAGCGCCAGCGCTCTCAGCACCAGCGGGTGCAGCTCGTGCGGCACGCCCGCGATGCCCAAGAACGGCGCGACGGCCACCACGCGCGCGTTCGCCGGCCCGCTCGAGGCCGCATCGAGCGCCAGCGTCGCGCCGAGCGAATGGCCGGCGATCGTGACGGTTTCGCCGAGCGCGGCGACGACGCGCACGATCTCGGCAACGTCGTCGATCAAGGCTTGCGCGCTGATCCCGCGCAGCGCCTTCGTCATCCGGTCGGTGTGGCCGTGCAGCAACAGGCGCGGCACGACGACGGTGCGCCCGCGCGCGGCGAGTTCCTCGGCTACCGCGCGCCACGCCGGTGGGCTGGCGGTGAGCCCGTGCAGCAAGATGACGGCGCCGCCGCCGGCGCGCCCCGGATACACCTGCGAGCGCATCCCGGCCGCAACGTCGGGGTCGGCCGCGTCGCGCGCCTGCAGAAAAGCCAGGACGCCGTCGGGGGTTAGTGCTGCCGTAGCGCCCACAGGACGGCGATCTGCGTCTTCGCATCGCGCAATTCGTCGCGCTCGATCATCTCGAGCACGCGCTTGAGCGGAAATGTCGCCACCTCGATCTCTTCTTCCGCGTCCGGTTCGGGCTCGCCGATGTCGTAGGCGTCGGTGTGGAAAAAGTGCAGCAGCTCGTCGCAAAATCCCGGCGCCGAGTAGGCCGACCAGATGCGGCGCACCGAGCGCGCGCGAAAGCCGGTCTCCTCGCGCAGCTCGCGAATCGCGGCTTGTTCGGGCGTTTCGCCGGCATCGATACCGCCGGCGCAGATTTCCCAGGTGTCCGCGCCGACCGCGTGCCGGTGCTGGCGCACGAGAATGATCTCATCGGGCGCCGGCTGCGCGATCACCACCACCGCGCCGCTGTGCTCGACGATCTCCATGTCGTATCGGCCGCGGTGCGTTTCGACCGTGTCGACGCGCAGGTTGATGACGCGCCCTTCGTAGATCCGCTTGGTCGCAACGAGCTTCATCGCCTTACGGCACGACCGTGTTGGCGAGTTCTTCCAGAACGGTCGGGCGGTGCGGGTTCCAGCCCAGTTCGCGGCGCGCTTTCTCGCCGCTCACTTGCAGATCCATCGCCATGGCCTCGGCGAACGGGCCCATCGCCGCCTGCGCGTTCTCGTAGGTGAGGTGTTCGATCGAGCCGTCACCGCCGCCGGCGCGCGAAGCGGCGCGCGCGATCTCGACGTACGGCACGGCCGCACCGGCGACGGCGTTGTAGATGCCGTTCGCCGCCGGCTGTTCGACCGCGGCGGCGTAGAGTTCGGCCAGCGCGTCGACGCGCACGGTCGCCCAGCGGTTCGCGCCGCTGCCGACGACCTTGACGGGTCCGGGCTTGGCGCTCTTCACGAGTCCGCCGACGATGCCGCCGCCTTCGCCGTACACGACGGTGGGCCGGATCACGACGGCGCGAATGCCGCGTTCACTCGCTGCCAGGACGCGCTCTTCGTGCGCCGGCCGCCAGGCCACGATCGCGATCGGCTTGAGCGGCGCGTCTTCGTCGACCACCGCGTCGCCGCGGTCGCCGTAGACCCAGGCGCCGCTGGTGTAGACGAGCACGTGGTCGTCGGGCGCCACGCGCAGCAGCACGTCGAGCATCGCCGCTTCGCGCTTCACGCCGTCGGGCGGCACGGGCGCGGCGATGTGGATCGTTGCATCGTGTTCGCGCGCCGCGAGCTCGATCACATCGAGCGAGTCGAGCCCGCCGTGAACGGCTTGCGCACCCAGCCCGCGGACGGTCGCGGCGGCCGCATCGCTGCGCGCGAGCGCGGCCACGTGATGTCCGCGCCGGCGCAGTTCGGCGACCACCGCGCGGCCGATATAGCCGCTGCCGCCGGTAACGAAGATCCGCATCAGTTTCCTCCGGGTACGCGCCGCGGCGCCGCGAGTGTGATCAAGTCGAAGACGAGTGCGATCTCAGTCGCCACGATGCACGAGCCGTATACCCAGCGCGCCGGCAGCAGGATCGCCCACAGCGCCAGCAGCGCGGCGCACAAGTAGGCGCCGGCCTTTGTCACGTTCACGCGCGCATCGGGGCTGGCCGGATCGTAGGCCGCCCGCGCGCCGAGCACCGCGAGATAGACGAGGCCGGCGCCGATCAGCCAGCCCCACGGTTTGTGCTGCCCGAGCGTCACGAGCACGAGGTGGCCGCCGAACCCGACTAGGACGGCAATCACCGCCAACGCCGCGATCTCCACGATTCGTGCCCGATTCATCCGTCGGCTTCGCTTCGGCAAGGCGGCGGCGAGTCCGCCGTGAAGGTCGGGCGGTGCCTACCGCGCTCAGCCCGCACAACCCACGCATCGAGCGGGTCCGCGACCTGCGCACGCCGCGGGTACGGCGCGAGCAGGGCCGGTTCGTCTTCGAGGGACCAACGCTGCTGGCCGAGGCCGCCGGCAGCGGCCTGCCGATCCTGGAGCTCTACGGCACGGCCGCCGCCCTCGCGGCCAACGCGGCGCTCGTGGCGGCGCTCGAGGGCGCCGGCAGTGCGGTCTTCGAGGTCGCGGAACGCACCCTGGCGCGCCTCTCGGAGGTCGAGGCGCCGGCGGGCCTCGTAGCGGTGGCCCGGCAGCCGGCCGGCGACCCGGCGTCGATCCTCGAGCGCCCCGGCCCGGTGTTGCTGCTGGCCGGCGTCAGCGATCCCGGAAACGCCGGGACGCTGCTGCGGTCGGCCGAGGCCTTCGGGGCAGCCGGCGTGCTGTTCGGGCGCGGCGGGGTCGACCCGTTTGCCGCCAAGGTCGTGCGGGCCGCCATGGGCTCGCTCTTCCGCCTGCCGGTGGCCGCGGTCGCGGCCGAGGAACTGCTGGCGGCGGCCGCCGCCGCCGGGCGGCCGGTGGTGGCCGCCACGCTCGACGGCGAGCCCCTCGCGAGCGCCGTGCTGCCGGCCAACGCGATCGTGGCCGTGGGGCACGAACGCCACGGCGTGGGCGCCTTTCTGGCCCGCTGGGATCAGTCGGTTCGCATCGAGCAAGCGAGTGCGACCGAGAGCCTCAACGCCGCCGTGGCGGGCAGTATTCTGCTCTACGCCATGTCTTTACGGACCTAAACCGGCGCCTCACCGCGTGGGGCCAAAAATTGGAGGTTGTCAAGACTTGGCGGAGCTTATCCACAGGGGTTATACTCCGCTCAGATTTCGCGAACACCCCACTCGACCGAGAGAGGAATCGTCGACCGATGCGCACTTCGGAGCTATTCTGGAAACTGTTCGCCACGACCGGATCGATCAATGCGTACTTGGTCTACCGCCGCTTGAACCCGACGGCGGCATCCAGCGCGGGGTAGCCGCCGGGAGTAACTCGATCTCCAACCTCATGATCCCGCGTAAGAACGCCTGGTCGAAGGACCGGGCGTTTTGTTTTGTCCAACAACGGCGTTCGGAATGACCGACCTCGCAACGACCCTCGCGGCGCTCGAAGACCGGCTCACCGCCGAGCTGGCCGGCGTCGCCGACGAACGCGCGCTCGAGGAGCTACGCGTCCGCTTCCTCGGCCGTAGCGGCGAGGTCACCACGATCCGGCGCGGAATCGGGGCCCTGCCGCCGGCCGAGCGCCCCAACGCCGGCAAGGTGATCAACGCCGCCGTCGAGCGCATGGAATCGGCCCTCGCCGTGGCCGCGCACCACCTCGGCAACGCCCAGCTGGAGGCTCAGCTCTCCGAGACGATCGACGTCACGCTGCCGGGCCCGCCGGCCCGCATCGGGTCGATCCACCCGATTCGCCGCATCATGCAAGACATCGGCGGCTACTTCACCCGGCACGGCTTCGCGGTGCTGCAAGGCCCCGAGATCGAGACCGACGCCAACAACTTCGACGCCCTCAACATTCCGCCCGATCATCCGGCGCGTGAGGGTCTGGACTCGTTCTACCTGCGGCCGGACCTCGTGCTGCGCACCCACACCTCTCCGATGCAGGTGCGGGCGATGCGCGAATCCGGCCCGCCGATCGCGATCATCGTGCCGGGCAAGGCGTACCGGCGCGATGCCGTCGACGCGCGCCACCTCTACCAGTTCCACCAAGTCGAAGGGCTGATGATCGGCTCCGACGTCCATTTCGGTCACCTCAAGGGCGTGCTGACCGGCATGATGCGCGAGCTGTTCGGGCCCAAGCAAGACGTCCGTTTCCGCCCGTCGTTTTTTCCGTTCACCGAACCCAGCGCCGAGATCGACACCACCTGTCCCGGCTGTTCGGGCAGCGGACACCGGGCGGAGGCGACCTGCCGCACCTGCGGCGGCTCGGGCTGGATCGAGATCGGCGGTTCGGGCATGGTGCATCCGAACGTGTTGCGCACGGTGGGCTACGATCCCGAGGTGGTCGCCGGGTGGGCCTTCGGCGTCGGTCCCGAGCGCCTCGCGATGGTGCGCTACGAGATGAACGACATCCGCGACTTCATCGAAAACACGCCCTCGTTTCTCGAGCAAACAGCGTAAGTGAAAGTACCGATTGCTTGGCTGCGCGATTACGTGCAGCTGCCGGCCGATCCGGGTGAAACCGTTGCGCGGCTGGCCACGCTCGGTTTTCCGGTCGATGCGGTCGCGACGCGGCCGACGATCACCGGCGTCGTCGTCGGGCGGATTGCGAAGATCGAGAAACACCCCAATGCCGATCGGCTGGTCGTGTGCACGGTCGACGTCGGCGGCGATCGCACGCTGACGATTGCGACGGCGGCGACGAACGTGGCCGAAGGGCAAGTGATTCCGGTCGCGACGATCGGTGCGCGGCTGCCCGAACTGACGATCGAACCGCGCAAGATGCGCGGCGTCGCCTCGGAGGGCATGTTGTGTTCGGCCGGCGAGCTGGCGCTCGAAGCCGACTGGTTCGAAGACGGCATCATGCAGATCGATCCCGAGCTGCCGCTGGGTGCGAACGCCGTCGAGGTGCTGGGCCTCGCCGATCCGGTGCTCGACGTCGACGTAACGCCCAACCGCGTCGACGCGATGTCGATGCTGGGCCTCGCGCGCGAACTCGCGGCGTCGTTCGCGGTTCCGCTGCGTGAACCCGCGACATCCGTGCCGACGGCGGGCGAAACCGACGACGTGCGCGTGACGCTCGAGAGCGTGGACGTGCGCCGCTACGTCGCCCAGCGCGTCGGCAACCTCACGGTGCGGCCGGCGCCGGCCTGGATGCGCGTGCGGCTGGCGCTGGCCGGCCAGCGCCCGATCAACAATCTCGTCGACATCTCGAATTTCGTCATGCTCGAAACAGGCCAGCCGCTGCACTTCTTCGACTACGAGAAGATCGTGAACGCGCACATCATCGTGCGCGACGCGAAGCCCGGCGAGCACCTCGTCACGCTCGACGGCGTCGACCGCGAACTCGATCCGAGCGTGCTCGTGATCGCCGACGAAACGCAGGCCACCGGTTTGGCCGGCCTGATGGGCGGCCTGATCAGCGAAGTGAGCGCATCGACGCGTGAGATCGTGATCGAGAGCGCGAACTTCGCCGGACCGCGCATTCGCCGCACGAGCGTGAAGCTCGGTCTGCGCAGCGAAGCCTCGACCCGCGATGAGAAGAACCTGGCGCCCGCGCTGACCGACCTCGGCGCGGCGCGGGCGGCGGTGCTGCTCGCGGCCGAGGGCGGAAGCATCCGCCATCCCAAACCCTACGGCCTGCAGCTCACGGCGTTCGCGCCGATCGCGCTGCCCAAGGGCGACGTCCAACGGCTGCTCGGGTTCACGCTCGAAGATTCAGCCGTCGTGCGGGCGCTGCAATCCCTCGGCTTCAGCGTCGAAGATCGCGGCCTGACCTTTGCCGTCATCGCGCCGCCCTGGCGCAGCGACATCGCGATTCCGGCCGACATCGTCGAAGAGATCGCGCGCGTCGTCGGCTACGACCGGCTCGAAGGCACGATGCCGGCGGTCGGCGAGCAGCCGCTCTCGAGCGCGGTGTTCGAGCGCGACAACGCGCTCGCCGCAACGCTGGCCGGGCTCGGCTATCACGAGTGTATGACGCTCGCGCTGCAACCGGCCGCGATCGCCGAGCGCGACCGCGCGCTGGGCTTCGAGGTTCCGGCCGTGGCCGAGATCATGAACCCGCTCTCCGACGATCAGCGCTATCTGCGCTATTCGCTGTTGCACGCACACTTGGCGATGGTGGCGCGCGACGGCGTGCGCCCCTATCGCACGTTCGAGATCGGCCACGTGTTCGCCGACGCGCAACCGCACCCGACCGAACGCAACGTCGCGCTGGCGCTCGCGGCCGGTGCGCACGCCGACGAACCGGCCTGGCGCAGCACGCCCTACGCCGCGCTGCTGTCCGACGTGCTCGCGACCGTGCGCACGATGACCGGCAAAACCGCAGAGGTCGAGCGCGCAAGCGCACCCGGCCTGCATCCGGGCAAAACGGCGGCCGTCACGGTTGACGGCGTGCGCGTCGCGCTGCTCGGCGTCGTCGACCCGCGCTTGCTGCGCGCCTACGATATCGGCGACGACATCGTTGCCGCCACCTTCGAGATCGAAGCGTTCCCGCCGCGCGCGATCGGCCCGTTCGTTCCGCCCTCGCGCTTCCCGCCCATCGAACGCGATCTCGCGATCGTGGTCGGAACGGAGGTCGCCGCAGCCGACGTGCTGCAGGCAGTTCGCGCGCATGCCGGCGTGCGCGCTGCTGAAGTGTTCGATGAATACCGCGGCGCGCAAATCGACGTGGCGAAGAAGTCGCTGGCGGTGCGGGTGACGCTGCAGCGCGACGACGCCACGCTCACCGATGCGGTCGCCGACGAGACGATCGCGGCGATCGTCGGCGACCTGCGCCAACGTTTCGGAGCGACCCTGCGCGGGTGACCCTGGCCTGGCCCGATCTGATCATCGGCGGGATCACGGTCTTCTTCGCGGTCAAAGGTTTCCAAAAAGGCTTCGTGTCGGAACTCTCCGGCGCGGTTGCGGTGTTCGTCGCGATCGTCGCCGCGTTCCGTTACAACGGTTCGCTCGACGGACTCGTCACCGCGTTCACCGGACTCACGCACGGCTCCGCGCACGCCGTCGGTCTCCTGATCTTCGCCATCATCGCCTACGCGATCGTCATGCTGCTCGCGTGGCTGCTCGGACGGATCGCGAAGCTGCCCGTGGTGGGCATCGCGAACGGCGCCGCCGGCGCGCTGCTCGGGGCATGCAAGGCCCTCTTCGGCGCGTTCGTCGTGCTCTACGTGGTGCTGTTCTTTCCGCTGCCCGGCGATCTGCGCGCCGACCTGCACCGCTCGGTGCTGGTCGCGCTCGTCACCCAACCCGACCGCCCCGTCGACGACGCCGTGCGGGGGCTGATGCCGTGGTTCGTTCGCCCGCTCGCCGACCCGTTCTTCAAAAACCACCACGTCTAAAAAGCGCCCCCCGTCACGCAGGAGCGCCCTTGCGCCGTGCACCAAGACAGGTCGATGAAGACGAAGATCACGGGTGAGACCTTGCCGGTCTTGGAGATCGGGCTCGAAGCCGGCGACACGATCGTCGCCGAGCCCGGCGAGTTCGCGTGGATGACGCAGACGGTGGCGATGAACACCACCGCGATGACGGCCGGCGCCAAGGGCTTGTTCGGGGTGCTCGGACGGGCGCTCTCGGGCGGCGGCCTGTTCATGACGGAATTCACCGCACCCGGCGGACCCGGACTCGTCGCGTTCGCGGCCAAGGTTCCGGGCCGGATCATGGAGCTCGCGGTGACGCCCGGTCAGGGCTACCTGATCCACCGCCACGGCTTCCTGTGCGCGACGTCCGGCGTCGAGCTGGCGATCGGCTTCCAGCGCTCGCTCGGGGCGGGCATCTTCGGCGGCGACGGTTTCATCATGCAGCGGCTCAGCGGCTCGTGCACGGCCTGGGTCGAGCTCGGCGGCGAGGTCATCACCTACGATCTGGCGGCCGGCGAAACGATCACGGCCCATCCGGGCCATATCGGCATGTTCAGCGAGTCGATCAACTTCGACGTCACGCTGATGCCCGGCATCAGCAACATGTTCTTCGGCGGCGACGGACTGTTCGTGGCCCGCTTGACCGGCCCCGGCAAAGTCTGGCTGCAATCGCTGACGCTGCCCAACCTCGCGCACGCGATCTCGCCCTACCTCGGCAAAGAGCAGCAGCAAACGGTCGCGCAAACCGGAATTGCCGGCGGCATTGCCGGTTCCGTGCTCGGCGGTCTTTTCGGAAACAATCGTTAGCCGCGTGAGCGCGTGAGCGCTCGGCGAATCGTCAGCCTGTTGCCGAGTGCCACGGAGATCCTGTTCGCGATCGGCGCCGGCGACTGCGTAGTGGGCGTCACGCACGAGTGCGATTTCCCGCCCGATGCGCGCACGCGCACGGCCCTGACGTCGTCGCTGTTACCGGCTGATGCCGTCACCGCCGGCGCGATCGACCGGCACGTGCGCGCGAGCGTGCACGCGGGTTCGAGTTTGTACGCGCTCGATGCGGAGCGTTTGGCACAACTCGACCCCGACTTGATCGTCACGCAAGAGCTGTGCGCGGTGTGCGCCGTGTCCTACGAAATCGTCGAGCGCGCGGCGAAGCGCTTGCGCGGCGACCCGCGCGTGATCTCGCTCGAACCTTCCTCGCTCGAAGACGTCTACGCGACGATCGCGTTTCTGGGCGCCTGCGCCGGCCGCGAGCGCGGCGCCGCGCAAGTCATCACGGCTTTGCGCGCGCGCGAAGCGGTCTTGCGCAACACGTCGCGCCGCACGCGGCCGCGCGCCTTGATTCTCGAATGGACCGACCCGCCGATGAGCGGCGGGCACTGGACGCCGGGCTTGGTCGAGCTCGCCGGCGGTATACCGCTGCTGGCGCATCCCGGCGGCAACTCGCAAACGCTGGAATGGGCGGCGATCGCGCCGGCCGATCCGGACGCGATCGTCGTCGTGCCCTGCGGCTTCGACCTCGCGCACGCGCGCGCGGCCGTCAGCGAGCTTGCAACGAACGCAACGTGGAGCGGGCTGCGCGCCGTGAGGGGCGGACACGCCTACGTGATGGACGGGAACGCGTACGTCAACCGTCCCGGTCCGCGCTTGATCGACAGCGCCGAACGCTTCGCGTGGGCCTTCAACGACGCCGCCGCCTCGAACGCCCACCTACCGCTCCCCACCGGAATCGCGCGCATCTAGCCCCCCGTCGCCTGAGCGCAGCCCCCGTCACCTGTGCGCAGCCCCCGTCATCCCAAGCGCAGCCCCCGTCATCCCAAGCGCAGCCCCCGTCATCCCGAGCGCAGCCCCCGTCATCCCGAGCGCAGCCCCCGTCACCTGAGCGCAGCCCCCGTCATCACGAGCGCAGCCCCCGTCGCCTGAGCGCAGCCCCCGTCATCCCGAGCGCAGCCCCCGTCACCTGAGCGCAGCCCCCGTCACCTGAGCGCAGCCCCCGTCATCCCGAGCGCAGTCGAGGGACGCGCCCCAATCGTACCGGACCGCCACTGTCGATCACGAGCGCAGCCGAGTGATCGCCGGTGACTTGCCTTTGTCGCGGTTATCGGGCCGACAAATATGATGATGCTTAATGGCGATCACTCGGCTGCGCTCGTGATCGACGGTGGCTCGAGGGCCTGATCGTGGTGCGTCCCTCGACCGCGCTCGGGATGACGGGGTGAGCGCTCTAGTGGCCGGATTTTTTGGGGCCGGGGGCGAGTTTGTCGATTTCTGCGAGTTCTGCGGGCGTGAAGGTCCAGGTTGCGGCGTTGACGTTCTGCGCGATTTGTTCGGGATTGCTTGCGCCGGCGATCACGCTGGCCACGGCCGGGCGCGCCAACAGCCACGAGAACGCGAGCTCGAGCAGCGTGTGCCCGTGCGCTTCGGCGAACGTGCCCAAGCGTTCGGCCGTGGCCAGGTTCGCATCGTTGAGGAACTGGTCGATCAGCGGTTTCGTGGTCGTCAGGCGCGATCCGGGCGGCAGCGCTCCGCCCCGGTACTTGCCGCTGAGCAAACCGCTGGCCAGCGGAAAATACGGCAAGAAGCCGAGCCCCTGCGCGACCATCGCCGGAACCAGCTCGCGTTCGATGTCGCGCGCGAGCAAACTGTACTCATCTTGGCATGAGATGAACGCGGCGCGGTTGAGGTGTTTCGCGGTCCACACCGCGTCGGTCACTTGCCACGCGGCGAAATTCGAACAGCCGGCGTAACGAATTTTGCCTTGCGCGATCAGATCGTCGAGCGCGCACACCGTCTCCTCGATCGGCGTGAGCGGATCGGGGGTGTGCACTTGGTAGAGATCGATCCAGTCGGTCTTCAAGCGGCGCAGACTCGCTTCGGCCGCCGCGATGATGTAGCGCCGCGAAGCACCGCTCAGCACCCCCGCGGCGTCCATCGGCAAACCGAACTTGGTCGCGACGACGACATCCGCCCGGTGCCGTCCGAGCGCGTCGCCGAGCAGCTCTTCGGACTTGCCGGCCGAGGTGACCGGGTAGCGGTCGGCCGTATCGAACAGCGTGATTCCGCTCGCCAGCGCCGCCTGCACGACGCGGCGCGAGGCCGACGGATCGAGCCGGCCGCCGAGATTATTGCAGCCCAGGCCGACGGCCGAAACGCGCAGTCCCGACCGGCCGAGATTCCGCAGCTCCACTAATAGTTCTCCAATGGGTCTTTGACCATCTTGTAGGTTTGGAACTCCGTGTTGACCATGCGGCCGTCTTTGCGTTCGGTGCGGCGAATATAGATGTTCTGGTCGATGTCGCGCGTTTGCGGATCGATCGTGATCGGACCGCGCGGGCTCTCGAGTTTCAAGCCGCGCAGCAACTGCATCGTGCGGTCGGGGTCGACTTTGCCGCCCTGCAGCTCGACGACTTTGTAGATCGCCGCCAGCGCGTCGTAGGCCGCGATCGCGGCATAGTCGGGCCGCACGCCCTGACCCGAGACGGCGAGATAGTCCTTCACGAAACGCGCGTTGAGCGCTGAGGGATGGATCGCCGAGTAGTGAAACGACGTGATGAGACCCTGCGCGGCATCGCCGATCACCAGCAGATCGTCTTCGCCGACGAGGCCGCCCTCGCCGATCAGCGTGATGCCCTTCGCGTCGAGGCCCATCTCTTTCCAGGTGCGCATGAACTGCGCCGGACCCGAACCCGATGGGATGAACGCGAACACGCCGTCGGGCTTCGGATTGGCATCCTTGATGCGCTGGATGTAGGGTGTGAAATCCTTGGAGAACAGCGGCGGGCGAACGTCGCCGGTGATCTTGCCGCCGAGCGCGGTGAACGCTTTGGTGAACGACTCGCCCGCGTCGATGCCGGTTTGGTAATCCGACTCCAGCGTATAGACGTTCTTGAGGCCGTGCGTGTAGGCGTAGAGCGCCAGCGGCGAGGTGAGTTGGCCGCTGGTCATGCCGTAACGCGACATGTACGGCGCGTCCTTCATGATGTTGACCGTCGTTGAGTTGACGATGAACACCGGCATCTTCGCTTCGGTTGAGACCAGGCCCACGGCGACCGCTTCGGGCGAATACGCGATGCCCATGATCACGTCGACGTGATCGTTGATGATCAGCTCTTGCGCGATGCGCTTGGCGGTATCGGGGCTCATTTGGCCCGTGTCACGCCGGATCAGTTCAACTTTGCGGCCGGCGACCGTATCGCCGTGCTCTTTCTGAAACGTCGCGATGCCGAAGTTGAGGCCCTCGCCGGCGCGCGCGTTGTCGCCGCTGAACGAGAACATCACGCCGACCTTCAACGGCGGCTGGTCCACCGCAACCGCCGGGCGCAGCGGCAACGCCGCCAGCGCAACGGCAGCCAGCACACAGACCCAGCGTCGTATCATGCCGGGGGTTATGCCGCGTTGGACTGACCGGCCTCCAGAAAAACGCGCAGCGCGGCTTGGACGCCGCTGCCGACCTGAATGTGCAGGCCCGCGCCGAGCAGTTCCATCTCGAGCGCGCCCAGCATACCCAGCACGTCGGTTTGCGAGATGTCGCCCATCGTGCCGATGCGAATGATCTTGCCCGCCAAACGGGCCTGACCGCCGCCCAGAACATAGCCGCGTTCAACGCGCAGCGTCTTGCGGATCGCGTCGCCGTCGATGCCGCCGGGAACCTTGATCGCGGTCACCGTCACCGAACGCACGCCGGGCTCCGCGAACAACTCCAGCCCCAGCGTCTGCGCAGCGGCGACGATCGCGCGCGTGTAGCGTTCGTGGCGCGCCCACACGTTGGCCGGACCCGCTTCGTTGTAGAGATCAAGCGCGACGTCCATTGCGTAGCACTGCGCGACCGCCGGCGTCGCCGGCGTTTGTCCGATGCCCGCGAACTCGCGCGCCTTGCGCAAATCGAAATAATAGCGCGGCGCGCTCGCCGTTTCCATCTTCTCCCAAGCGCGCGCCGAGACCGCGACCATCGCGAGTCCGGGCGGCACGCCGAGCGCCTTTTGCGAGGCCGCGACCACGACGTCGAAGCCCCACGCGTCCATCTTGAACTCGCTGGCAGCGAGGCCGCTCACCGAATCGACCAGCACGTACGCACCGTGCGCGCGAATCGCGTCGGCCAACGGACCCATGTCGTTTTGAACGCCGGTCGAGGTCTCGTTGTGGGTGAGCACCACGCCTTTGATCTCGTGCTCGGTATCCGCATCGAGGCGCGCCCGCAGCGCCTGCGCATCGACGCCGTGGCCCCACGTCGTCGGCAGCACTTCGACGTCGATGCCCCAGGTGCGCGCGATCTCGGCGAAGCGGTCGCCGAACACGCCGACCGGGCAGCACAGCACCTTTTCGCCGGCTCCGAACATGTTGGTCATCGCCGCTTCGAGGCCGCCGGTGCCGGAGGCGGCGAGCAGCAGCACGTCGCCGCTCGTGCCGAAGACCGGCTTGAGTTTGCGCGCGATCGCGTCCAGCAGCACCTTGTACTCCGGGCCGCGATGATCGATCATCGGCTTCGCCATCGCGGCGAGCACGGGCTCGGCGACGGTGACGGGGCCGGGAATGAACAACAGCTGCTTGGACACGGTACCTCTCCTGCGGACGATTATACGAGAATGTTGTATCCTGCGAACATGCAGTCCCCCGAAACGGTTCGTCTCAGCCTGTGCTCGCGCTCGGGCGGTTGCGCGAGTAAGGTCGGTGCCGCCGACCTGGCCCGGGTCCTCGCCGGCATTCGCTTTCCGGACGACCCGAAAATGCTGGTCGGGCTTTCCACCAGCGACGATGCCGGCGTCTACCAAATCACGCGGGACCTGGCGATCGTGCAGACCGTCGACTTCTTCACCCCGATCGTCGACGACCCGTTCGATTTCGGCCGCATCGCCGCGACCAACGCGCTCAGCGACGTGTACGCGATGGGCGGCACCCCCATCACCGCGCTCAACATCGCCGCCTTCCCGATCGACACACTCGACGAGGGCATCCTGCGGCGCATCCTCGAGGGCGGCGCCGCGGTCGCCGCGGCGGCCGGGATCGTGATCTTGGGCGGCCACACCGTCAAGGACGAGGAGCCCAAGTACGGCATGGCCGTGACCGGGACGATTCACCCGGGCCGGATCGTCACCAACGCCGGCGCCCGGCCGGGCGACCACCTGCTGCTGACCAAACCGATTGGGGCCGGCGTGCTGACCACCGCGCGGCGCCGCGACGGCATCCCGGCGGCCGACCTCGTGCCGGTGATCGCCGAGATGACCCGGCTCAACGCCGCGGCGCGCGACGCGATGCTGGCGCACCGCCCCCACGCCGCGACCGACATCACCGGTTTCGGACTGCTCGGCCACGCGGTCGAGATGGCGCGCGCGTCGCATGTCGGCGTGGAGTTCGACTCCGCGTCCGTACCGCTGTTTCCGCGCCTGCTCGAGCTGATCGACCTCGATTTCGTGCCCAGCGGCACCGAGGGCAACCTCATGTATCACGGCGAGTTCACCTCGTATGCCGATCACGTGACCGGCGCGATCCGCGTCGCGCTTTCCGACGCGATGACCTCGGGCGGCCTGCTGATCGCCGCCGAACCCAACGACATCCGGGCCATGTACGCCGAACTCGCGCCGACCCACACCTGCGCGATCGTCGGCCGGGTCACCGAAGACGGCGACGGCACGATCTCCGTTCTCTGATGGCGCTCCGTACCACCCCGGGGCTCGGTTGGGCCGACGCGATCGTGACCGACGCCAACGTCGTGACCATGGATCCGGCGCAGCCGGCCGCACAAGCGTTCGCCGTCCGCGATGGGCGCTTCGCCGCCGTGGGCGACGACGACGAGATCCGGGCCTTGGCCGGTCCGCACACGCGGCGATTTTCCGCCGGCGGCCGGACCGTCGTGCCCGGTCTGATCGACGCGCACGCGCACATGGACCGCGAGGGCCTGCGGCGCTGGTACCCGAGCTTGGGCGAGTGCCGCTCGATCGGCGACGTGCAAGGCGTCGTGGCAGGGTGCGCGGCCGAGCGCGCGCCCGGAACGTGGATCGTGACGGCGCCGCTCGGAGGGCCGCCCTACCATCTCGCTCCGGCCGGGTCGCTAGCCGAAGGGCGGCTGCCGGAACGCGCCGATCTCGATTCGGCCGCGCCCGCGCATCCCGTCTGGATCCGGGCCGTGTGGGGTCATTGGACCGACGGTCCGCCCTACGTGCACGTGCTGAATTCAGCCGCGCTCGCCGCCTGCGGGATCGATGCGGATACCGCCTCGCCCTCGTCGACCGTGACGATCGAGCGCGATGCCGCCGGACGGCTGACCGGACGCATCATCGAGACGAACCTGACGCCGGTTGCCGAGTTCACGCTGTTGCGCGCCGCGCCGCGCTTCACGCCCGAGATCCGCGTCGCCGCGCTGGAGCACGCGATGGCGCTCTCGGTCGCCGCCGGCACGACGAGCGTGTACGAAGGCCACGGCATCTCGCCCGACGTCTACGCCGCCTACAAGGCGCTGCACGACCGCAACGCGCAGCCGGTGCGTCTCACGATGCCGTTTTCGCTGCCGCCGTGGTCGTCGATCGGAGAAGCGACGAACGCCCTGCGCGATTGGGCGTCGATCGCGAGCGGCCCCGGTCTCGGCGACGATCGCTTGCGCGTCGCGGGCATTTATCTGGAGTACGGCGGCCACGCTGAAAACGCGGCCCAGGTTGCCCCCAGCTGGCCCTACACGGGCTGGGCCGGTTTTCAAGCGCACGCGATCCCGCCCGGGGAGTACCGCGAGCTGTGCCGCGCCGCGGCGCGATACTCGCTGCGCGTCAACACGACGATCGGCCGCGATCTCGACGCGGTGTTATCGATTTGGCAAGACGTGCACGACGAATTTCCGATCGACGGCCTGCGCTGGGTGCTCATTCACGGACGCTACATCGATCCGCAGCGCGATGTTCCGCGCATTCGCCGGTTGGGCGCCGTCGTCACCACGCAACCGTCGTCGTACGCGCACAAACCCGGCGATCCCGCGATCGACGACAACACGCAAAAGGCGCACCGCGACTACATCGATGCCGGACTTCCCTGGGCGCTGGCCTCCGACAACAAACCCTACCAACTCGTCAAGACGCTATGGGCCGCCGTCACGCGCACCGAGGCCGTCTACGGGCGCATCGTCGGGCCCGCGCAGCGCGTCAGCGTCGAGGAAGCACTGCGAGCGCTCACCGCGAGCGGTGCGTACGTCTGCTTCAACGAGCAGCGGCTGGGCACGATCACGCCCGGGAAGCATGCCGATGCGATCGCCTTCGCCGAGGACCCGTTCACGATCGATCCCACGCGCCTGCGCGATCTCGAGGTCGACTTCACCATGTCCGGCGGCGCTGCGGTGCACGACCGCCTGAACTGATCGGCGGACTACTGGATCGTGAACGTCGTCGGCGGCGCGGTAACGAGTTGGTAATGCTTGCCGTCCGCGCTCACGGCGGCTAACGCAATGGTATGCGCACCCTTAGCGAGACCCGTGCTCGGCACGTTCACGAAAAATCCGGTGCGCAGCATCTTCATGGTGCGATACGACCACGCGACGTCCATGCGATCGCTCCCGTACGCCTTGGCGGCATAGAAGCGGCGTTTGCCGTCGATGATGACCAGCAGTCCGGCGGCGGCTGACTTTTTCTCCGGGTCACCGGCCCAACCGTGCACCACCATGACCGCTCCCGAAGCGACCTGATCGGCCTTGGGTCCGCTGCCGCCAAGCCCTTCGATGTACGAGTAACTCACCGGCTTTCCGCTCGGCTGGAGCGCCTTGACCTGGGCGGCGCCGAGGGCCTTGTCGGCCGGCACGACGGGCTCGCCGGGAGGCGCCGTCGGCGGCGGCGGACCCGGGGTAGCCGCCACCGTCGAAACTTCGGTAGGACCCGAAAGCAGCAGCCCCTTCGCTAAAACACCGACCACCACCGCGACGACAATGGCCCCCGCGACCGAGTACGACAACGTCGGGTTTGCGGTGTATCGGAAAACGAGAAAACGGGCCGCAAAGAATATGACGATGAGGCCGATGAGTAAGATCAGCATGGCATCCTCCCTTTCACGGGGTTACTGCGCCTTTACCTTTGGGGACGGCAGCCATTTGTCGATGTAACCCAGCAAGGTCGGTCCTTCGACGGCGGTGACGATCGCAGCCATCGCGATCAACACGGCATACAGTGGACTCATGTAGTCGGAGTTGAATGTCGGTGCACCGAACGCGACGGTCGCGACGACCGAGAGCAACAGCATCATGCTCGCGAAGGCGACGGCGAGGCCGGCCGTGACGAGCAGGTAGTCGGGGAGCGCGCCGCGCGGACGCGCGCGCAGAACGACCACGCACCGGACGGCAACCGCGAGGAACGCGAGTATCAGCCATGGCGGAACGAGCAGTTGATAGGTCTGGGTGAGCAGGGTGAGTATCGTCCGCTTGAACGTACCGTCTTCGCCTTCCAACTCGAAGGGGAAACCGTCGTCGACGGCCCGGACGATGAAATCGTAGTCGGTCTTGACCTCGGGCGAACTGCGATCGTGATTCGGCTCCACGCTGAGACCGTCAAACGTGGCCGCAAGTCGCGTCCCCGTGATGAAATTCGACGCGATCGCCGGAATGTCGCCGGGCTCGATCGGCGGGGCCAGTGAATGCCCCTTGACCCGGCACGTTATCTGCTTGGTGTCGCAAGCCGCATCGATTTGATCGGCCAGGCGGACGTAGAAGTCACGTGCGTTCGCGCCGGTCGTATAATGCCCGGACGCCGCTACCGCATCGCGCAAGGCCCACTGGAACCAACCGGCGTGAATGTCGCCGCAGGCTTGAAACGCCTGGCAACCATACACCGCCCAGGCGGCGCCCGACGCACCGTCGAGATAGGGCTCGAGTTCACGCGCGGCGGGACTGATTCGATAGGCGATCAGCCGTGCGGCGTGCGGCACCGGAAACCGCCGGTCGGTCGGCACGCCCGGATCGATTCGCGCGAGCGATTCGTACCCCGACACGAATTCGGGTGCGAGTTGCTCGGCGGTAATGTACCAACCGTATTTGTAGCCGTTGAGCAGCATTACGAAGCCCACGCCGAGGGCCCATATCGCCACCGGAATCCCGACCACGGCGGAGCGCCGGCGTATCTCGGGCACGTCGCGCGCGCGAACCGGTGCGTAGAGAAAGCCGGCGAGGAACACCGCCAGCGGCGGAAGCATCCAGATCGCTTCCTCGCGCGTCAGCCAAAACGCCGCGAACGAGGCGCCCAGCGCTACGGCCCAACGAACCTTCGTCCGCATTTCCGCACCGCGCCGGACGAACAACCCGATGGCGCACGACAGCGTGAGCAGTGCGACCGTCGGATTGATCTGCGAGCGCGTCGTGTACCACGAATACATGTCGTTCTCGGCCGGATTGAAGTACAGCACGAAAAACATCGCGCTGAGCACGAAGGGCGAGCGGACGAGCGGCTTGACGGCGAAACACGCAACGAAGCATGCCAGGCCGTAAACGATCACGTGGCCGATCGGCAGCGGTACGCCGAATTCCTGAAGCCCCGCCATATACATCGGAAAAAACGGCAGCTTGATCAGCGTATATTGGGTGTAGGGCCCAAACCACAGCCCCATCGCGATACTCTTGGCGTGCTCGAGGAAATTGCTGTTATCGTGCGGCGCAAAGAGTGCGACGATCCGCGTTCCCGACGTGAGCCAGATCTTGACGATAAACGCCACGGCCATGGTGATGATGAATGCCCGGTTCGCGGGCGGCCGTGTGTGCACGGATTCGGCTGGACTCGACATTTAGGCCGTCGCCTTCCGCAGGGGTAGCCACTTGCTGCGATAGCGCAGCAGCATCGGGCCCTCGACTGCCGTCACGATGCAAGCAGCGGCAATCAGTACCGCGTAGAGCGGGCTCATGTAATCGGGGTTGAAGGTCGCATCACCGAACGCGACGGCCGCGACAATTGAAAGCAAGAGCATCATGCTCGCGAAACCGACCGCGAGGGCGGCCGTGACGAGCAGGTAGTCGCGCCCGGCGTCGTTCGACCGCCCGAGCACGATCGCAACGCAGCGCGCGACGACCGCGAGGAGCACCAGCAGCAGCCAAATCGGAACGGCGAACTGGTAGACATGAGCGATGGCGTAGAGCGCCGCGCGCTTGAAATCGTCGTCCTTCGCGGCCGCCTCGTGGGGAAACCCGTCATCGACGGACCGGGCAATGAAATCGTAGTCCGCGCGCACGCTCGGTGAACTCGGATCGGCGTTGGGCTCGAACCTCAACCCCGCGAACGACACGACGAGCTGGGTGCCCGTGACGAACCCTGAAGCGGTCTGGGGAATGTCGCTGAGTTCAATGGGCGGCGCCAGCGAGTGCCCCTTCGGCCGGCACGTTATCCGGTGGGCATCACATGCCGCGTCGATTTCGCTCGCCAGACGCAGGTAGTAGGCCCGCGCGGCAGTCCCCGAGGTGTAGTGCCCGGCCGCCGATACCGCACCGCGCAAGGCCCACTGGAACCAGCCGACGTGAATGTCGCCGCAGGCTTGAAACACTTGGCAACCGATGCCGGCCCAGCTCGCACCCAGCGTGCCCTCCAGTGACGGCTCGAGCTCGCGCGCGGCGGGGCTGATCCGGTAGGCGATCAGCCGTGCGGCGTGCGGCGCCGGAAACCACCGCTTCGCCGGCACGCCCGGATCGATCCGCGCGAGCGATTCATACCCCGACACGAATTCGGGCGCGAGTTGGTCGGCCGTTATGTACCAACCGTATTTCGTACCGTTGAGCAGCATCACGACACCCACGCCGACGGCCCACATCGCGACCGGAATCCCGACCATCACCGAGCGCCGGCGAATCTCGAGCAGATCGCGTGCGCGAGCCGGTCCGTAGAGAAAAGCGCACAGGAGCAATGCCAGCGGGGCGAGCATCCAGATCCGTTCCTCGCGCGTGAGCCAAAATGCGGCGAACGAGGCGCCCAGCGCGATGGCCCAGCGGACCTTCGTCCACATATCCGCACGGCGCCGAACGAACAACCCGATCGCGCACGAGAGCGTCAGCAGCGCGACCGTCGGATTGATCTGCGAGCGCGTCGTGTACCACGAATAGATGTCGTCCTCAACCGGGTTGAAGTACAGCACCACGAACATCGCGCTGAGCATGAACGGCGAGCGGATGAGCGGCTTCACGGCAAAACAAGCAACGAAGCATGCCAGCCCGTAAACGATCACGTGGCCGATCGGCAGCGGGATGCCGAATTCCGAAAGCCCCGCCATGTACACCGGGAAAAACGGCAGCTTGATCAGCGTGTACTGATCGAAGGGTCCAAACCACTGGCCCAACGCGATGTACTTGGCATGCACGAGGAAGTTGCTGGCGTCGTAGAGTGCGTCGAGAGCAACGATCCGCGTCTCGGATGTGAGCCAGACCTTGACCAAAAACGCCACGACGATCGTGATGATGAATGCCCGCTCGCCCCGGGGACTAGTGTCCACGGATGCCGTTGAACTGGCCACCTAGGCCGTCGCCTTTCGTGAGGGCAGCCATTTGCCGCGATCTCGCATCAGGATCGGTCCTTCGACCGCCGTGACGATGCAGATGGCCGCAAGCAGCAACGGGTAGAGCGGGCTCATGTAATCCGGATAGAATGTTGGAAACGCGACCGCCGCGAGCACCGCGAACAAACCGGTCAAACTCAAGAACCCCACGGCGAGGCTTGCGCTTACCAGCAGGTAGTCGAGCCGCGCCCGGGCCGATCGTCCGCGCAAAATCGCTACGCAGCGCGCGACGACAGCGACGAGCGTCAACAGCAACCACACGGGAATAGCGAACCCGTACGCGTGGCCGATGTCGTAGAGCGCAGCGCGCTTGAAGTCGTCGTCCTTTCCGGCGGCCTCGTAGGGGAAACCGTCGTCGACCGACCGGGCGACGAAATCGTAGTCCGCCCGCACGTTCGGTGAACTCGGGTCATGATTTGGTTCAAATCGCAAGTCGCCGAACGTCACCGCGAGCAGCATGCCCGCGACGGCATTTGAAGCGATCCGAGGAATATCGGTCAGTCCCACGGGCGGTGCCAGCGAATGCCTCTTCGGCCGGCACGTAATCCGGTGCGCGTCGCACGCGGCGTCGATCTCGCCGGCGAGTCGCAGATAGAAGGCCCGCGCGGCGGCTCCCGAGGTGTAATGCCCGGCCTGCGATACCGCACCTCGGAGCGCCCAAATGAAGTTCGTATTCATCTCGGTGCAGCCCGGCTGCTGACACCAGGAACTCACCCAGAAGTCGCCGATCGCACCGTCCAAGGCGGGTTCCAGCTCGCGCGCGGCGGGGCTGATTCGATATGCCGCCGACAATGCGGCACGCGGTACGGGGACGCTCCGCATCGCCGGCTTTCCGGTATCGATGCGTGCGAGCGAGTTCCATGCCGACCCGAGTTCGGGTGAAACGTTCTCGGCCGTCGTGTACCAGCCGTAGTAGACGCCGTTGAGCAGCATGACCGTCCCGATCACCGCGGCCCACAGGGCCACCGGAACGGCCGCGGTCAGCGCGCGCGAGCGAAGCTCCGGCAGGTTGCGCTCGCGAACCGGTGCATAAAGAAAAGCCGCTAACAGCAACGCCAGCGGAAAGAGTATCCATACCGCCTCTTCGCGCGTCAGCCAGAACGCGCCCCACGACAAGCCGAGCGCTGCGGCCCAACGAAGCTTCGTGCCGCTCGGCGCACCTCGCCGCAGGTACAAGCCGATCGCGCAAAACACCGTCAAGATCGTGACCGACGGATTGACCTGCGAGCGGGTCGTGTACCACGAATAAATGTCGGCCTCGACCGGGTTGAAGTACAACACGAGGAACATCGCACTGAGCAGGAAGGGCGAGCGAACGATCGGCTTGACGGCGAAGCACGCCACACAACACGCCAACCCGTAAAGCATCAGGTGCGCGATCGGCAGCGGGATGCCGAATTCCTGAACTCCAGCCATATATATCGGGAAAAAGGGTTGTTTCATCAGCGTAAACTGGTCGTAGCGTCCAAACCACTGGCCCAACGCGATGTTCGTGGCATGCACGACGAAGCTGCTGGCGTCGTACAGCGCGTAGAGAGGAACGATCCGCGTCTCAGATGTTAGCCAGAGCTTGGCGAAAAACGCCGCAACGACGGTGATGATAAAGGCGCGGTCCGAAGCGCGCTCAGCATTCATACGTTGGGCTCGTGTTCGCATTTCCGGTACGGTTACCTTGCCGTTTTGGGCGCCGCGCGTGAACGGTAGGCATGACATCGTTCGTTCACTACGGCTCGCTTGCCGTGGCCGCATCGGCGCGGCGTGATTTCGACGCCGCGGCCGCGTATTTGCGCCGCGATCCGGTGGAGCGGTCGCTGCTCGACCGGCTCGAGCACGGCGCGCAGCGCGTCACGCTCACGACAAACCGGCACGACGCCGACTACTTCGATCCCAACACGCACGCGATTCACTGGGACCCGCGCAGCGCGCTGCAAACGGCGACCGGCGGGCGGCAATCGCCGGCGCTCGGCCTCGGTCACGAGATCGATCACGCGGTGCACGACGGGCCGCGCGAATGGCAGCGCGCGCAGACCGCCGATGCGCGTTACGACACGGCCGAAGAACGGCGCGTGATCACCGGTTCGGAACGGCATGCGGCCCGCACGCTCGGCGAAGGCATCCGCAGCGATCACGGCGGCGTTACCTACCGGGTCGATTCGCCGACCGCACTGCAGCTGATCGCCTGAGGACCCCGCCGCCGTGCGCGCGAAGGCAGCGCACATGTTCGCGTTTTTTCTCGCCACCCTCGTCGCGGCCGGCGAGCCGGCATACTTGGCCTCGTGTCCGGCCGAACAGACGCGCGTGCTCTCGACGTCGGCGCCGATCGCGCCCGACGACATTCACCCAACCAACCGGCGGGTTCGAGTGCTGATCGACCTCGGCAGCGACGGACGCATTCGGCAGGCGGCGGTCACCGAATCATCGGGCGACGCCGTGTTCGACGCCGCCGCGCTCGACGCGGCCAAGCGCTTCCGCTTCGCACCGCCGACGCAAGGCTGCATCAGCACGAGCTCGGTCGTGCCCGAAGAGTTCAACGTGCCGCTGATCTCGCTCGCGCGGCCCAATCCCAACGGCTCGGGACCGCCGGTTCTCGTCACGCCGCCGCCCGACGCGGGCTCGATTTGCACGACGCCGTTCGTGCAGTTGACCGGCCTCGATGTTCCCGACCAACGCCAAGCTCCGGGCACGGTCGCGGTCGATGTCGGCCTCGATGCAAACGCGCACGTCACGAGCGCGAAGCTCGCGCATTCGAGCGGCAACGCGAAAACGGACGCGGCCGGCACCGCGGCGGCGAAAGACGCGCAGTACGCGTTCTCCCTGCCGCCGGGGTGCCGGCCGAAGCCGACCACCTACCGGCTCGAGTTGACCTACCGCTAAGAGCGCTTGCGCGACGAGGCGCCGACCGGCGCCCGCCGCTTGCGGTTCTCCGGGCGGCCGCGTTTGTGCGTGCTCGGCCGCAGCGCCACCACGTTGTTGCCGCGGCGGCCCTCGTCGGGAACACCGAGCAGCACCGGCGTGATGACCCGTTTGCCGAGCGCGTGCATGAACACTTCGCTCAGCTCTTCGACGAAGAAGAACTGGATCGTGTCGCGCACTTCCTTCGGCACGTCGTCGAGGTCCATCTCGTTGCGTTTGGGCAAGAGGATCTTCTTGATCCCCGCGCGTTTCGCACCGAGCACTTTTTCCTTGACGCCGCCGATCGGCAGCACTTGGCCCGTCAACGTGACCTCGCCCGTCATCGCGAGGTCGCTATCGACCTTGATGTTGGTCAGCAGCGAAGCGATCGAGGTTGCCATCGCGATGCCCGCACTCGGACCGTCCTTCGGAACCGCTCCGGCCGGCACGTGGATGTGCAGATCGTGCTTGGCGAAGTAGTCGTCGGGTAACCCGAGTTCGGCCGAGCGCGAGCGCAGGAACGAGACGGCCGCGGTGGCCGATTCTTTCATGACGTCGCCCAGTTGCCCGGTGAGCGTGAGCTTCCCGGTTCCCGGCATCGCGGTCGTCTCGATGAAGAGAATGTCGCCGCCGACCGGCGTGTAGGCCAGGCCCGTCGCGACGCCGACCGATGCCACCCGCTTCTTCACTTCGTTGTAGAAGCGCGGTTTGGAGAGGTAGTCGACGATCGTTCTCGGGCTTGATCCGTGCGCGGTACTTGGGATCCTCGGCGATCTTGCGCGCGACTTTGCGGAAGCACGTGCCGATCTCGCGCTCGAGGTTGCGGACGCCGGCCTCGCGCGTGTAGTCGTTGATGATCGTCCGGATCGCCGGATCGGTGATCCCGACCTGGATATCCTTGAGCCCGTTGGCTTTTTTCTGCTTGGGCACGAGGTAGCGCTTGGCGATCTGGAGCTTCTCCATCTCGGTGTAACCCGAGAGCGAGATGATCTCCATGCGGTCGCGCAGCGCGCCCGAGATCGAGTCCAGCGTGTTGGCCGTGCAGATGAACAGCACGCGCGAGAGATCGAGCGGCAGGTCGAGGTAGTGATCGCGGAACGAGTTGTTCTGCTCCGGATCGAGCACTTCGAGCAGCGCCGACTGCGGGTCGCCGCGATAGTCGCCGCCGACCTTGTCGATCTCGTCGATCATCATGACCGGGTTGTTCGTCCCGGCGTCGCGCAGAGCGCGCACGATCGTTCCGGGCATCGCGCCGATGTAGGTGCGCCGGTGACCGCGGATCTCGGCCTCGTCGCGAACGCCGCCGACCGACAGGCGCACGAACTTGCGGCCCATCGCTTTGGCGATCGACTGCCCGAGCGAGGTCTTGCCGACGCCGGGCGGTCCGACGAAGCACAGGATCGGGCCGGTCAGCTTGTTCTTGAGCTTGCCGACGGCCAGGTACTCGACGATGCGGTCTTTGATCTTCTCGAGATCGTAGTGGTCCTCATCGAGGATCGCACGCGCTTTCGCGATGTCGATCTGATCCGAGGTGGACTTGTTCCACGGCAGCTGTACGAGCCAATCCAAGTACGTGCGGATGACGCTGTATTCCGGGCTCGCCGTCGGCACTTTGGCCAACCGGTCGAGTTCGCGGTCGGCCGCCTTCTTGACGTCCTCGGGCATCTCGGCTTCGTCGATCTTCTTGCGCAGCTCGTTCGTTTCGGCTTGCTGCGGATCGGTTTCGCCGAGCTCTTCCTGAATCGCGCGCAGTTGCTGGCGCAGGTAGAACTCGCGCTGGTTCTTTTCCATCTCGCGCTGGATGTCGGACTGGATCTTGTGCCCGAGCTCCACCACCTCGAGTTCCTTGGTGATGAGCATCGTGATCTTGCGCAGCCGCCGTTCGGTGTTGCGTTCTTCGAGGATCGCTTGCCGGTCGGCGGTGTCGAGGCGCATCGTCGAGGCGACGAAGTACGTCAGCAGGTTCGGATCGGAGATGTTGTTGACTTCCATCTCCATCTCGCGCGGCGCTTGCGGCAGATACCCCAGCAGCTTCTGAAAGAGCGTGCCGAGATTGCGCTGCATCGCAACGAGATTATCGGTTTCCACCGTGACTTCGGGCAGTTCGTGGTAGGTCGCGGCGAGATAGGGCTCGCTCGAGACGATCTGATCGATCTCGAAGACGGGACCGCCGGCGACGATGCAGCGCAGCGTGCCGTCGGGAACCTTCAGCATCTTCTGGATCGTGCCGATCGTGCCGATGCGGCGCAGGTCGTCGGGACCGGGATCTTCGATGTCCTTGTCTTTGAGGACGACGAGCCCGATCTGCTTGCCTTCGCGCAGCGCTTCTTCCACCAGCGCAATGCCGGGCCGTTTGATGACGGCGAGCGGAATCACGGTGTTGGGGAAGAGCACGGCGTCTTGCAGCGGCAGAATGCCGAGGATGTCGGGGGTTACGATCTTACGGGGTGCCATCAGGCCAGGGTCCTTTTAACGGTCATGCGGATCTCCGTCCGCACGACCGGGAAGCGATCGTGAGCGGCGAGCGGGAGCTCGATCGTCAGGATGCCGTCGCGATAGGTTGCGGACGCGCCGGAATCATCGACCGGCAGCGGCAGGCGAATGCGTTTGAAGAACTCGCCATAGAGAATTTCTTTTTGGAGGATCGACGCCGAGCGGTTCTGCGGCGCGGTCGGTGCGGCTTGCCCATGATGTAGAGATCGCGCTCGTCGACGCGACGCGCAGTTCGTCGCCGTCCGAGCCGGCCAGCTCGACGTGGACGACCATGCGAGCCGCGCGCCTCGTCGATATAGACGTCGGTGTTCGGTTCGAACCGCCCGTGGGCGCGGATGCCGAACGCACGGTCGACTTCGGCAAAAAATGGGTCTTGGCGCACGCGTCGAGCCTCCTTCCTTCGGTTAGCACTCGCCTTAACACAGTGCCAGGAACGAAAGGTTTCCCGGGCCTTACTGCTGCTGTTGCTGGGTGCCGGCGAGGGCCTCCATCGCGACGTTGACCGACATGCTGCTGCGCGATGCGCCCTTATATACCCCCCGAACCGGGCTTACGTCGCGATAGTCGCGGCCGACGGCGATCCGGGCGAAGCGGTCGTCGATCAGGGTGTCGTTCGTGGGGTCGTAGCCGACCCAGCCGTGGTGCCCGAGGTAGGCCTCGCACCAGGCGTGGGAGGCCTCGGCCCCGAGCACCGAGCCCTCCTGCCCGCTGAAGACGTAGCCGCTGACGTAGCGCGCCGGGATTCCGTAAAAGCGGCACAGCGCGACCAGGATGTGGGCGTAGTCCTGGCAGACCCCGGCGCGGGCCCGGATCGACTCGTCGATCGTCGTCTGGACGCTCGTCGCTTCGGTGTCGTAGGTGAACTTCTGCTTGATCGAGGTGCCGGCGTGCAGATACCACGCCACCAGATCGTCGCGGCCCGGATCGCCGACCTCCGCCGCGAAGGCTTTGAGTTGCGGACCGAAGACGACGTACTGGCTTTCATGCAATTCATCGTAGAGCCAGCGTACGTTCGGATCGCTCGCCAGTTGGTCTTTGGTTACCGGTGAGGGCACTTCGGGAGTCGCCGACCGTACGGTAATCACCGACGAGCGCGCGATGATCGAGAGCACGTCGTGATCCGGCAGCACGGCGAAATGCTGCACGTCGTTGCCGAAGCGGTCGGTGTACGAGAAGACGCGCGCCCGCGGCGCGACGTTGAGTTCGTACTTCGTGCAGTACTGAGACGAATCGCTGCGCGGCCGCAGACGCACGATGCTGTAGCTTTCGTGGATCTTGCCCGGATAGCGATACGTCGTCTGATGCAGAATCGTGAACTCCACGTTTGTCAGTCTCCCCGTCTGTAATTGTGCGCTGCCGTACCGACATAATGCGCGTTACTGGGTACATTTGGATCAATCGATTGCAGGCGCTTCTGCCCGCGTCGTTTTGAAAGCACCTCAAGGTACCTGCCATCTCCAACCAATCGGGTAACTCTCTTCTCGATTCCATGGCAAATGGTGAGTTTGCCGCACTCTCCGACCAGTTGGAGATCGTGCCATTGAACGTGCGCCAAACGCTCTATGAGGACGGCTCGCGGGTCCAAGACGTCTACTTTCCGATCGACTGCGTGATCTCGGTCGTCACGACGATGAACGACGGATCGGCGATCGAAACGGCGACCGTCGGCTACGAGGGCATGTGCGGCGCCCAGGTCGCACTCGGCACGCAAGACATGTTCGGGCGCTGGTTCTGCCAGATCCCGGGCCGCGCGTACAAGATGAGCGTCGATGATTTCTTGCACGCTTACGAACACAGTGCGCGCTGGCGGCTCGCCGTCGGCCGCTACCTGCAAGCCGTGATCGACGTGCTCTCGCAATCCGTGGCCTGCAACCGCCTGCACCTGGTGAGCGAACGCTGCGCGCGCTGGCTCTTGATGAGCGCCGACCGCGTGCACTCGCCGGACTTCCCGCTCACGCACGAAGCCCTGGCCACGATGCTCGGGGTGCGCCGCGCCGGCGTCAGCGTCGCCGCCGCCGCCTTGCAGAGCGCCGGCTTCCTGAGCTACAAGCGGGGCCGCTTCCACATGATCGACGCGGCCGGCCTGGAATCGGCGGCGTGCGAGTGCTACGGAGTGACGCGCGCGATCTACGAGCGCGCCTTGACCGTCCCCGTCTAGCTCAACCAACCGGAACACGCGGGAAGTAGCTGGCCTGAATCGCCGAGCCGATCGCGTCGGCGCGTTCGGCGAACCGGGCCGCGAAGCGGGCGCCGCCTTCATCGAGAATTTCGCCGATCTGCACGAAGTCGAGCATCGCCTGCAGGCGGCCCGTCACGCGCTCGGCCTCGTTGGAATAGGCGCCCATCGCGGTCTCCGAAATGCGATGGAGCGCGCGGTCGACTTCGTGCGTGCAGAAGCGAATCGAGCGCGGAAAACTGCGGTGCAGAAACAAGAACGAGAGCGCTTCGTTCGGGTCCGACGAGAGCCGCTGCGCCTTGGCGAACGGTTCGCTCGCGCAGCACATCTCGAGCAGGCGCTGCCACTCGTGCGCCGATTCGTCGCTGAAATCGTGATTGCGCAGGATGCGCGCGGTCATCGCCGAGCGTTCGAGATAGCGGCCGATCTGCAAGAAATTCCACTCGTCGTCGTGTGATACGGTCGCGTCGACGATGCCGCCGAACGCCTGCGCCGTATCGCGCACGCTGCGCAGAAACGACGACGGTCCCTCGCGCGCGACCGAACGCGGCGACTGCGCCTCGACGAAGAGGTAGAGGCCGTTGATGCACTCCCACACTTCGGTCGAAAGCTCGGCGCGCACGCTCGAGCGCGTTCGAGCGCGCGATGCGAATGCACGATACGATCGAGGTGCGGTATTCGGTCGAGAACGTGCAGCGCTCGAACGCCGCCGATGCCAGCGACGCACCGTCGAGCAGGTCGACGTCGGCCGAGATCCCGGCCATGTCGAACACGCTGCGCCAGACGCGCGCGGCGCGCTCGCGCCCGGCGGCGTTGCGGTCGACGGTGCGGTTGTAGTTGACGTCGAGGATGCGCGCCAGCGTCTCGGCGCGTTCGACGTTGCGGCTCATCCAGTAGAGCGATTCGGCGACGCGTGAAAGAAGCACGGAGCCTACCTCAGTCGTCCAAGATCCAGGTATCTTTGCTGCCGCCGCCTTGCGATGAGTTCACGACCAGCGAACCCTCGATCAGCGCGACGCGCGTCAGCGCGGTCGGCGGAACGTCGACCTCTTCGTTCATCAGCACGAACGGCCGCAAATCGATGTGCCGCGGCGCGAGCGTTTCGCCGACGACGGTCGGATGGCACGAGAGCGGGATGATCGGCTGGGCGATGAAGTCGCGCGGGTACGCCTCGATCGCCTCTTTGAAGCGCGCGCGCTCGATCGTCGATCGAACTCGGACCCATCAGCATGCCGTACCCGCCGGATTGGTTGGTGTTCTTCACGACCAGCTCGTCGAGATGGCTCGTGACGTAGCGGCGCTGCAAGTCGTCGGTGCAGTCGTAGGTCGGAACGTTGGGCAGAATCGGTTCCTCGCCGAGATAGAAGCGGATGATGTCGGGCACGAACGGGTAGATCGCTTTGTCGTCGGCCACGCCGGTGCCGACCGCGTTCGCGATCGCGACGTGCCGGCGCGGTAGGCGTTCATCAAGCCCGTCACGCCGAGCGTCGAGTCGGCCCTGAACACCAGCGGATCGAGGAAGTCGTCGTCGATGCGGCGATAGATCACGTCGACGCGCTGGAGGCCCTTGGTCGTCTTCATGAACACGATGTTGTCGTGCACCGAGCAGATCGCCGCCCTCGACCAGCTCGACGCCCATCCGGCGCGCGAGCACCGTGTGCTCGAAATAGGCGGAGTTGTAGATGCCCGGCGTGAGCAGCACGACGGTCGGATCGCTGATGCCGGCCGGCGCCGAGTGGCGCAGCGCGTCGAGCAGGCGGCGCGGGTAGTCGTCGACCGGGAGCGGCTGGTAGTTCTCGAACAAGCGCGGGAACGAGCGCTTGAGCACGTCGCGGTTCTCGAGCACGTACGAGATGCCCGAGGGCGTGCGCAGGTTGTCTTCGAGCACGTAGTACGTGCCGTCGCGGCCGCGGATCAGGTCGACAGCCCGAAACGTGGATGTAGATGTCGCGCGGCACGCGGAAGCCGATCATCTCGCGGTTGTAGAACTTCGAGGAGAACACCATCTCGGCCGAGATGCGGCCTTCGTGCAGGATGCGCTGCGCCCCGTAGACGTCGCCGAGAAACGCGTTGAGCGCCGTGACGCGCTGCGCGATCCCGCGCTTGATCAGCGACCACTCGTTGCCCGGGCACGATGCGCGGAATCAGGTCGAAGGGCAGGATGCGCTCGGTGCCGCGGCTGTCGGAGTAGACGGTGAACGTCACGCCGCGCTGCAGCAGCACCGAGTTGACGAGGTCGACGCGGTGGCGGAATTCGGCGATGTCGATCGTGCGCAGCGTCTGCGCGAGCCCCGCGTAGTGGGCCCGCGGGACGCCGAGCTCGTCGGCAAATTCATCGAAGAAGTCGACCCGCTGATACTGGTCGAGGAGCGGCTGCATTGAGCGAGGCGTTCGCCTCGCCGCTGAACCTTCACTTGGCCCGGTGTCCAACGGTCGCCGAATCGGCCCCGAGCTTGCCTGCTTGCTTGGGTTACCGCTGGGAAAATTCATCCACACCGTCCACAGGGACGTGTGCAGGATAATCTGGCCATAAGGAAACCCGGCGGTATTCCAAGCGGTCCAAGCCAGCGTGTCCGCCCTTCGACTTGGCTCAGGACAGGTCTACGATGTCTTAGTCGTGGGCGCCGGCCTCGCGGGCAGCACGATCGCGGAGCGCTGTGCCTCCGAGTTCGGCGCGAACGTGCTGTTGATCGACCGCCGCCCCCACCTGGCCGGGCAACTGCCACGATCCCATCGACGCCGACGGGCTGCAGTACCACCAGTACGGCCCGCACATCTTCCACACCAATGCCGAACACGTGGTCGGACTATCTGAGCGCGTTCACGGCCTGGCGGCCGTACGAGCACCGCGTGCTGGCGAACGTCGACGGGCGGCTGGTTCCGATCCCGATCAACCGCACCACGATCAACGCCCTCTACGGGCTCGACCTCGACGAGGCCGGGCGTGGCCGCGTTCCTGGAGCGGGTCGCCGAACCGCGCGGCGCAGATTCGCTCCTCGGAGGACGTGATCGTCTCGCGGGTCGGGCGCGAGCTCTACGAGCGCTTCTTCGCGGGCTACACGCGCAAGCATTGGGGCCGCGACGCCGCGCGAGCTCGACGCCAGCGTCTGCGGCCGCATTCCGACCCGCACCAACGCCGACGACCGCTACTTCAGCGACCGCTATCAGATGATGCCGGCCGGCGGCTACACGGCGATGGTGGAGCGCATGACCGATCATCCGCGCATCGAGCGCGTGCTGGGCGTCGACTACCACGAGATCGCCGACCGGGCGCGCTTCCGCCACGTCGTGTTCACCGGCCCGATCGACGCCTACTTCGATTACCGCTTCGGCAAGCTGCCGTACCGCTCGCTGCGCTTCGAGTTCGCCACCCACGACGTCGAGCGCTATCAGGCCACCGGCTGCATCAACGAACCCTCCGAAGACGTGCCCTACCTGCGCACGACCGAGTACAAACACCTCACCGGTCAGCGGCACGCGAAGACGATCGTCTCGCGCGAGTACCCGAGCGACGAGGGCGAGCCGTACTATCCGATTCCGGCGCCCGAGAGCCGCGAGCAGTACCGCAAGTACGCGCTGCTCGCGCAGCGGACGCGCGGCGTGACGTTCGTCGGACGGCTGGCCGAGTACCGGTACTACAACATGGATCAGGCGGTCGCATCGGCCTTGCGCACGGCCGACGAACTCGTCGGCGTCGTGCGCGCCGCGTCCTGAAGCGGCCGCGAGCACCCGCCCGCGTGGGTACAAACCCGCCGTGAGTGCTGCTCTGCCCGTTCTCATTTGCGGCGCCGGTCCGACGGGCCTGACGCTGGCGCTCGAACTGGCCCGCTTCGGCGTGCCGTTCCGCATCATCGACAAGGCCGCCCACGGGGCCGAGCAGTCGCAGGCGCTGGCGCTGCAGGCGCGCACCCTCGAACTGCTCGAGGCCGCCCACATCACCGACCGGCTGCTCGCCGCGGCGCAACGGGTGACGCGCGTCGAGATCGCGGCCGGAACGCATCCGCTGATCGACGTCGACTTCGCCGGGCTGGCGACGGCCTATCCGTTTCTCGCCATGATCCCGCAACACGAAACCGAGCGCGTGATGCGTGAGGCGCTGGAGGCGCTCGGCATCGCGATCGAGCGCGGCATCACGCTGACGGGCTTGGGTCAAGACGCCGACGGCATCGACGTCGAACTCGCCGGGCCGGCCGGGCCCGAAACGGCGCGCGTCCGCTTCCTGGCCGGCTGCGACGGCGCGCACAGCACGGTGCGCCACCTGCTCGGGCTGGACTTCAGCGGGCACGCCGTGCCCGAACGCTTCGCGCTCGCCGACGTGCAGCTCGATACCGCGTTGACGCCCGATACGCTGCGCGGGCACCTCGCCGCCGACGGCGGGGCCGTGGTGGTGTTTCCGCTGCGCGACCGGTGGCGGGTGATGCTCGAGTCGCCGCACGAGCTGCCGGATCCGCCGAACGAAGCGACGTTCCAGGCCGCGCTCGATGCGCAAGCCCTGCCGGCGCGCATTCGCGGCGTTGCCTGGATGGCGAACTACCATATCCAGCAGCGCCGCGTGGGTGCGCTGCGCACCGGCGGCGCGTTCTTACTCGGCGATGCGGCCCACATCCACTCGCCGATCGGCGGCCAGGGGATGAACAGCGGCATCGGCGACGCGGTCAACCTGGCCTGGAAGCTCGCGCTCGTGGTCCGCGACGACGTTCCGGCGGCGCTGCTCGACACCTACGCCGACGAGCGGGGAGCGCTCGGGCGCGCGCTGCTGGCAGCGACCGACTACGGCAACCGCCTAGCGTTCAACGCCAACACGATGGTGCGCGCGCTGCGCAACGCCGTGCTGCCGGTGGCCACGCATCTGCCGCTGGTGTGCGAGCGGCTGCGCGACAACGTCGCCCAGCTGCGCATCGCCTATCCGCAGAGCCGGCTCTCGGTGAACGGCTCGCCGGCCCGGCGCGGGCTGCGCGCCGGCATGCGCGTACGCGGGGCGCGACCGGCCGGCTACCGCCCGCAAACGATCGTCCTGCACCCCCACGACCAGCAGGCCGCGCTCACGCTGGTGTTGCGTCCCGACGGCTACGCGGGCTACGTCTCCGACGGCGCCCACGCGCACGGGGCCGTCACCTACGTGCGTAACGTGATCGGGCTGCGATCGTAACGCGGCGCAGCCGGGATTAGGCGCCGGCTTCGATGATCGCGTCGAGAATCGGCCGGTCGGAACCGCGCAAGAAGTCGGCCAGCTCGAGGCTGATCGTGATCTGCAGCTCGCGCGCCGTGGTCCGCAATGCCAGGCCGGCATCGATATTGGGCCCAAGAAAATCCACCAGATGGTTTTCGCGATCGTCGAGCAGCCGGTTGTCGGTGAGCAAGTGCGATTCTTCCAGTTCGGCCACGAGCGCGGCCATCTTGGGCGGCACGTCCGCAGCGTAGGAGAGCACGGTGGCGATCCACGCCGTCGCGCGCAGCGAGATGGACGCGGCCGCTCCCGCGTATTTCGCGCTCTCGCCGAGCTCGCGCATGAACGTGTTCAGCACGCGGTCGATGGCCCGAATGGAATGCTCGACCTGATACGCCGTGCCGATGCGCTCGTAGAACAGGACCTCATCGCCCAGGTACTTCCACACGGCGGCGCTCTGAACGCCGTTGACGGCCACGAGACGCCGGCACTCGCTGTAGAAATACTGGATCAAGTCGACCCAGTGGAAGCGATCGAACGAACGTTCTTTCAGCCGGCTCGACCCGACGATATCGAACGAGAAAAACAGATATACGTCTACTCGAGAACCCGGCTCCAACGATCGCTTTCCTCCCCGGAGTTACTATACTGAATACTTGCTGTCTCGGGCGCGATCGGACCTCGGTGCCTGGTTAAGATAAAAGAAAGCGCCCCGGACGAACCGGAGCGCTTTCCTTGACATTTCTTCGCGTGAGCGAAGAGCTACATCATGTCGTAGCCGCCGCCCATGCCGCCCATGCCGCCGCCGGGAGGGCCGCCTGCGGCACCCTTCGGTTCGGGCTTGTCGGCGATCAGGGTCTCGGTCGTGAGAACGAGCGCGCCGATCGACGCAGCGTTTTGGAGGGCCGAACGCGTGACCTTGAACGGCTCAACGATGCCGGTCTGGATCATGTCGACGAGGTTGCCGGTCATGGCATCGAAGCCCTGACCCAGCGCTGCCGCCTTGACGCGGTTCACTTCCACGGAGCCTTCGAAGCCCGCGTTTTCCGCGATCTGGCGGAGCGGTTCTTCGAGCGCGCGGCGGATGATGTCGACGCCGATTTGCTCTTCGTGCGAGTCGGACTTGATCTTCTCGAACGCCTTGAGCGCGTGGACGAGCGAGCTGCCGCCGCCGGGGATCATGCCTTCTTGCACGGCCGCGCGGGTCGCCGAGAGGGCATCTTCGATGCGGTGCTTCTTCTCTTTGAGTTCGGTTTCGGTCGCCGCGCCGACTTGGATGACCGCAACGCCGCCGGAGAGCTTGGCAAGACGCTCTTGCAGCTTCTCGCGGTCGAAGTCGGAATCGGTCTCTTCGATCTGACGCTTGATCATCTCGATGCGGCCCTTGATGGCGTCAGGCTTACCGCGGCCGTCGACGATGGTCGTCTCTTCCTTGGTGATCTTGACGGTCTTGGCTTGACCGAGCAGTTCGGGGGTGACCTTGTCGAGCTTGAGGCCGAGCTCTTCGCTCACGACGGTCGCGCCGGTGAGGGTCGCGATGTCCTTGAGCATCTCTTTGCGGCGGTCGCCGAAGCCCGGCGCCTTGACGGCGACGGTCGTGAACGTTCCGCGCAGCTTGTTGACCACGAGCGTCGCGAGGGCTTCGCCTTCGACGTCTTCCGCGATGATCAAGAGCGGCTTCTGAACTTGGACGATCTTCTCGAGCAGCGGGAGGATGTCGGCGATGGCCGAGATCTTGCGCTCCGTGACGAGGATGTAGGGATCGTTGAGGGTCGCTTCCATGCGTTCCGAATCGGTGACCATGTACGGCGAGATGTAGCCCTTGTCGAAGAGCATGCCGTCTTTGGTCTCGACGTCGGTCTTCATCGACTTCGATTCCTCAACCGTGATGACGCCGTCTTTGCCGACGGCCTTCATCGCCTCGGCGATCAAGCCGCCGATTTCCTTATCGTTCGCCGAGATCGACGCGACTTGCGCGATCTTCTCGGGCGTGTCGACGGTCTGGACCATCTTCTGCATCTCGGCGACGGCCGCTTCGACGGCCTTTTCGATGCCGCGCTTGATCAGCAGCGGGTTCGAACCGGCGGTGACGTTGCGCAGGCCTTCGCGAATGATGGCTTGCGCCAGCACGGTCGCGGTGGTCGTGCCGTCGCCGGCGATGTCGTTGGTCTTCGACGCGACTTCCTTCACGAGCTGTGCGCCCATGTTCTCGAACACGTCGGGGAGTTCGATTTCTTTGGCGATCGTCACACCGTCGTTGGTGATGGTCGGCGAACCGAACTTCTTGTCCAACACGACGTTGCGGCCTTTCGGCCCGAGCGTGACTTTGACCGCGTCGGCGAGAATGTTCGCACCGCGCTCCAGCGCGCGACGTGCGCTCTCGTCAAATACGAGTTGCTTAGCAGCCATGACTAGTTTTTAGCTCCAGCCGGAACGCGCTCATCGACAATCGCGAGAACGTCTTTTTCCGAGATGATGAGGTATTCGGTGCCTTCGAGTTTGATCTCGGATCCCGAGTACTTCGAGTAAAGAATACGGTCGCCGACCTTCACGCTGACCGGCAAGAGGTTGCCATTGTCGAGAACGCGGCCGGTACCGACTGCGAGGACGCGGCCTTCTTGCGGCTTCTCTTTGGCCGTGTCGGGTAGAAAAACGCCGCCGGCGCTCTTCTCGGCTTGCTCCACGTGCTCGACGACCACGCGATCGCCCAGTGGCTTCAAATTCACGAAAAAACTCCTCCAAACAATTGTTGGCAGTTCTGGCACCCGAGTGCCAGCACCGACCAGATTAGCAGAGTCCGGCCGAGAGTGCAAGGGGCTGGCGCGCGGTTGGGGTCTTTGAGCCAATGTTGCTAGCTAAGGCAAGCAACGAGTCAGCCCGCTCCAGGAACTGTGGTAGACCCCCGGTAACTCGCTAGACCGATGAATCCGGGCCCCGGGCGCGCTTATTGGCACGCTGATGTCGTCATGACCACGTCTGCCGCGCAGTTTCGGGATGCGGCGTCGATTAGCGAGCCGTACGACGAGTCGCCGCTCGACTTGACCCTCTACGTATCGTGCTACAACGAGGCGTCGTCCATCGTCAGCACGCTGGATGCGGTGTGCAATGCCGCCGCCGAGGTCGGGCTGCGCTTCGAAATACTCGTCATCGACGACGGCTCGCGAGATAATTCGCGAGCGGTGGTTCGCGAGTATCTTGCCGCGCATCCGGACCGCAATATCATCCTGATCGAAAACCGGTTCAACAAGGGCCTCGCGCAAAATTATCTCGACGGCGCGTTCATGGGCCGCGGACGGTATTACCGGCTGATCTGCGGCGACAGTGCCGAGCCGCAGGAGACCATCGTCAAAGTTCTCAGGGCCATCGGCGAGGCCGACTGCATCGTTCCCTACTCCGTCACCGTTCCGGGCCGAAGCCTGAGCCGGCGCGTGGTATCGAAGGCCTATTCCTACGTCATCAACGCCATCACCGGCAACAACATTCACTACTATAACGGCTTGGCCGTTCATCTGCGCCATAATGTGATGCGCTGGCACACCAACACGCGCGGCTTCGGTTTTCAGACGGAGATCTTGTGCCTGCTGATCGACGCGGGCTTCACGTATAAGGAAATTGCCGTGAATACCTACGAACAGCGGCAAGGCAAATCAAACGCGCTCACGCTGCCCAACATGCTTTCGGTCGCGCACACGATCGTCGAACTGGTGAACCGGCGTCTCTCCGGCTTGGTTTATCCCTCGCGCCGCTGACGAACCCAGGCGGGCAGAATCAGCGCGCGGACCGCATCGATCACGCGCGCGGTTGCGAGAAGTTTGTTCGATTGAAGGCGCCAGCGGCCATCGCGGCAGCTCAGGTGCCCGCCGCCCTCCAGCCGCTGCAAGCGGCGCTGCAACAGTTCGTCGGCGGAATACTCCTGCGCAAACTCCGCCGGCGAGATGCCGGCGGGATGCCCTAAGAGCTCGCGCAGAATTCGAATGCGCAACGAGGTGCGGTTCAAGTTCAGAAACGCCCAGTAGCCGAAGGCCAGCGCCGCGTACGTCAAAACGGCAAGTGTCCAGTCGCCAAGCTTGGCGATGAGGCCGGGATCGGACGAGGCGCTGCCGGCCGCGATGAGCGCGGTAGCGACGAGGCCGCCGAGCGCTCCGGCGGCGATCGCAAGCCCGATCCGATGCGTGGCGTGCGCGCACGCGATCTGCACGATCGCGTTCACGGCGAGGCCGAGCACGGGCGCCGCGGCCAGCATCCACTCTGCCGTCACGGTCTAGCCGCCCTTCGCGAGGCCGACGAAGCCGGCGGCGTGCTCGAAGAGCATCGCATACGCCTTGCCCTGCGGCGTTAGGGTGATCACGCCGTCGCTCGAGCTGAGCCACGCGCCGTCGACCATGATGCGGATGCGGTCCGCGATCGGGTCGTCCGCCGCGAACCCTGCCTCCAGATCCGCCGTCGTGCACCCTTCCGCCCCGGCCGCGGCGACCTGCGAAATGACGGCCAGCGCCGGGCTACGGTGTTCGATTGCGGAGTAGATGACGGCGTACGCCAACGCGAACGGAACGTAGGCGAGGACGAAGCGCGTCGCATCGGCGGCCGAAACGCGCAGCGCATGATCGACGGCAAAGGCGAGCCCGGTTATGCACACGGGCACGATGATAAAGATCAGGAGCAGCGCGCGGGTCTGACTGTGCGGAAACGCGATTCGCCACAGCGCAAGTTGGACGAGAAACGACGCGAGCAACATGCCGGCGACGACGGCCAGTACGGACATATCATGATCTTCGGCCAGGCGGTTACGACGAGCCTTTGTCGGTCGCGGAGGGCGAGACAGTTTCGATTTCGGTTAAGGCGGGCTCCGAAAACTTCAGAACTTGAGCGCTCGAAAGAGCCGACGCGGTCATCCCCATTCCAAGCGTCACGCGGTGAATGCCCGGCGGGCAGACCCACGGCTGCAGCGCATACCGGCCGGGTGGACCGACCGGCCACCACTCGTTAGCGTAGACGCCTGCAGCGTCGTAGATGATGAAGTCGAACTTTTCGTCACCGGCCGCGTTGAGGTTCGACGGATCGACCCACGCCGAGAACACATATGCGTTCCCGGGCTGAACCGGAACGGCCAGCGTAACGGCCTCCTGCGCGAGACCGGTGTTGACGGCGCCGGTTCCGGCAAAATGATAGTCGGCCGATCCGTGCGGACCGGCGGAGCCGCGCTGAAATCCCGCCGCCGTGTTCCACGGCCTTGCGCGGAGATCGATCGTCCGCCGCCGGCCCGGCGGCATGACGACGGGCAGGTACGCCAGCGGCACGTCCTTGCGGGCGCGGCACAGCACGATGACGCCTTCGGTGCGGATCACGGACGAGCAATTATCGGCGACCGTCGCGCTCTGCGCAACGTCGAACAGCAGAACGTTGTCCTCGTTCCAAAGGTAAGCGTTCGACGGCGCCATGCGGTCGTAGAACGTGAGGCCCCACGACGTTCCGATTTGCGGCATCGCATCGATTCCGGCGGTGAGGACGTACGCGTGCGCTTTGATATCTTGGACCATGGCCGGAGAGTAGTGCATGTAGCCTTGCGAGAGGTTGGCGCCGTAGCGCCGGTCGGGGTCCGCCGGCGGCGCGCCGAGTCCGGGCGTGTTGACCGCGACGAAGACCAGGACGCCGGCTAACGCGAGCGTCTTGAATGCCGGCGCCGGAAGCCGGTAGCGGTGCGCGGCCGCTGCGATCACAGCGAGCGTTTCACGTAGTCCCAGCGCCAAAATGGTGAAGAACGCGGGCAGCGTTTCGCGTTCGTCCATCCCGAAGTGCAGCCACAGCATCGCAGCCAAGAACACGAGCAGCGAGTAGCTCGGTTTGGACACCACCAGGATGACGGCGGCGGCGATGATCGCCTCCAGTAAGTGCCCATTGCTGTACTTGCCGAATTGCTCGGCGAACGTGATGACCTGCGCGTGCTGGCCGCCCGAAGCGAGCCCCGTCATCCCTTCGAGCAGTTCGCGAAACAACGACGGAACGCTCAACGCTCCCTGCACCGAGCGCAGCGTGTGCACGATCGCGAAGCCGAATTCCAGGAAGAACATCACGCCGATGATGGCGCAGCAGACCGCCGTTAGGGCCAGCGCGCGCAGGGTGTTCAGCGCCGCGCTCGCGACGTTGCGCGGTTGCTCGCGCGCGAACAGCGTTGCGAAGATCACGCCCAGGATCGCGAAACACGCGACCACCTTCGACCACGTGCCGAGGCTGAACAAGAACAGCGCAAACCACGTGCGGCGGTCGGCGAAGAGCTTCGCGATGGTCGGAGCCGATTGCGCCCGGGCGAAGACCGCCAAGCCTGTCAGCGTCAAACCGGTGGCCCAGAACTCGGCCAGAAAGGCCGTGCTGAGATAGCCGAATATCGGCCATACGAACAGCGCCGCGACGGCCACGCAGCCTAACCACGGATCGAGCAAGATCAGCCCGACCTCGAGCATCGCGAACCCGGATACGGTGGCGACCGCGATCGAGCCGTCCACGCTGTGCGTGAGCGCATATCCGAGGCCGCCGGCATACATCAGCGGTCCGCCGTTCGAAAGCGTCGGCGGATAGATGAGGCGCGGAACCTCGGTCATCTGAAACTTGAACGACGTGCCGATCGAATGCGCCCATTGCAGGCCGAACGCGGAATCGCGGCTGATCGGCGCATGCAGCGCAAAGTATCCGGCCAGCACGCAACCGGCGAGTCCGATGAGCGCGGGTAGTATCCGGCTAAGGTCAGCTCCGTTTGGCCGAACGCTCATTACGTCGCGGGCGCGGGGGACGGTTTGATTTCGGTTAGCGCCGGCTGCGCGAAGATCAGCGCTTGGCCCTGCGGAAGGGCCGGCGGCGCGGTGATACCCATGCGGAGCGTGACGCGGTGAAGACCCGGCGGGCCGACCCATATCGGGAGCGCATAACGGCCCGGTGGACCGATCGGCCACCACAGGTTGTCGTTATACAAACCCGACGGGCCGACCATCGCGAGGGTGAAACCGTCGCTGCCGGCCGCGACCAGTTGGGATGGATCGACCCAGGCTGAGAAAATGTAGGCGTGCCCGGGCTGAACGGTGACCGTGAGCGTGACGGCCGACTGACGGGCGGCGTTAGCTCCGACCAAACGATACTCCGATGAGCCATGGGGACCAGCGGCGGCCCGCTGAAAACCCGCGACCGTGGTCCACGGGCGCCGGCTCAGATCGATCGTCCGCCGCGGACCCGGCGGCGCGGTGAACGGCTGGTATGCGAGCGGCACGTCCTTGCGCGCACGGCACAGCACGAGATCTCCTTCAGCACGGATAACGGACGAGCAATTATCGGCGACGGTAATTTTTGGAAACTGTGCCAGGTCGAACAGCAGAACATCATCCTGATTCCAAAGATAGGCATTCTCCGGGGCCACGCGGTCGTAGAACGTGAGACCCCAGGACGTGTCGATTTGCGGCAAAGCGTCGATTCCCGCGATAAAGATGTTCGTGTGCGCTTGGAGATCTTGGACCATTTCGGGAGAATAGTGCATGTAGCCGTTGGTCAGGTTGACGCCGTGGCGCCGGTCGGGATCGGCGGGCGGCGAGCCGAGGTAGGGTGAGCGGTCCGTCAGCGCGACGATGAGCACGACGGCTAACGCGACCGTCCGCAAGGCGCCGGCCGGAAGCCGGTAGCGGCGAGCAAGCCACGCGGAAAAGGTCAGCAGCTCGCGCAGCCCGAGCGCCAAGACGGTGAAGAATGCGGGCAGCGTTTCGCGTTCGTCCATCCCGAAGTGCAGCCACAGCATCGCAGCCAAGAACACGAGCAGCGAGTAGCTCGGTTTAGACACCACCAGGATGACGGCGGCGGCGATGATCGCCTCCAGTAAGTGCCCATTGCTGTACTTATTGAATTGTTCGGCGAACGTGATGACCTGCGCGTGCTGGCCGCCCGAAGCGAGCCCCGTCATCCCTTCGAGCAGCTGGTGAAACAGCGCCGGAACGCTCAACGCTCCCTGCACCGAGCGCAGCGTGTGCACGATCGCGAAGCCGAATTCCAGGAAGAACATCACGCCGATGATGGCGCAGCAGAGCGCCGTTAGGGCCAGCGCGCGCAGGGTGTTCAGCGCCGCGCTCGCGACGTTGCGCGGTTGCTCGCGCGCGAACAGCGTTGCGAAGATCACGCCCAGGATCGCGAAACACGCGACCACCTTCGACCACGTGCCGAGGCTGAACAAGAACAGCGCAAACCACGTGCGGCGGTCGGCGAAGAGCTTCGCGATGGTCGGAGCCGACTGCGCCCGGGCGAAGACCGCCAAGCCTGTCAGCGTCAAACCGGTGGCCCAGAACTCGGCCAGAAAGGCCGTGCTGAGATAGCCGAATATCGGCCATACGAACAGCGCCGCGACGGCCACGCAGCCTAACCACGGATCGAGCAAGATCAGCCCGACCTCGAGCATCGCGAACCCGGATACGGTGGCGACCGCGATCGAGCCGTCCACGCTGTGCGTGAGCGCATATCCGAGGCCGCCGGCATACATCAGCGGTCCGCCGTTCGAAAGCGTCGCCGGATAGATGAGATGCGGGATCTCGGTCATCTGAAACTTGAACGACGTGCCGATCGAATGCGCCCATTGCAGGCCGAACGACGAGTCGCGGCTGATCGGCGCATGCAGCGCAAAGTATCCGGCCAGCACGCAGCCGATGAGTCCGATGAGGGCCGCTAGTATCCGGCTTAGAGCAGCTCCGCGTTCTTCGAAAAATTGTTCCCACGAATTTCCAATTTTAGGCCGAACGCTCATTGCGCTGGCCTTCGCTGGACGTCAATAACAAACCAGCCCGGTATTTCGAAGGTCCTGCCGGAGCGTCCGAGGGGACGCGAGAACTGCCCGGCATGACTCGTCCGTTCGTCCTGCGCGACTGGCTGGTCGCCGGAATCGGCGCCGGTCTCGTTTCCGGTGTCACCCTGGCGGCGTTCGCGGCCTTCGCCCAGACGCGGGCTGGACAGCCCGTCAGCGCAACCTACACGTTTCTGGCCTCGGCCGTCGGCGGCTCCGCCGTCGGCGATGGGCCCTCGGCCGTTCCGCTGGGCGTGCTGGTGCTCTTCGCGGGCACGATCCTGTGGGCGTTCGGCTACGTCTACGGGGCGCAGCGCCAGCCGCAGCTCGTGACGCGGCCGCTGATCTCGGGCGCCGGCTTCGGGGTGATCGTTTGGTTCGTGATGCAGGCCGTGCTGGTCGGCGCCGGGCACTTCACCGCACCGACGATCTATAGCTTCGATCGTGACATGGTGGCCTTTTTGCTCTTCTTCGGCATACCGCTGGCGTTCGTCGCGTCCCGGCTGCTGCGCGCGCGATGATCGCCGAACTGCGGATCGACCTCGGCGCGATCGCACGTAACGTCGACGCGCTCGCGGCGCTGGTCGCGCCGGCGCGTCTCGTGCCGGTGATCAAATCAAACGCCTACGGCCACGGGCTCATCGAGGTGGCGCGCGCGCTCGATGGGCGCGTCGCGCGCATCGCCGTGTACGAACTGGACGAAGCACTGGCCGTGCGCGCCGCCGGCGTTCGCACGCCCATTCACGTGTTGGGCCCAATTCCCGCCGCGGCGCTCGACGACGCGCACGCGGCCGGGGTCGAGCTCACGCTGTGGGACGGCGGCACGTATCTCGACGACGTGGCCGCGGCGGCCCATCACGGCGGCGCGCCCTTTCGCATCCACGCCAAGATCGACACGGGCGTCGCGCGCTTGGGCATGCGCGTGGCCGAAGCGCCGGCCCGGCTCGAACGTTATGCGCGCCATCCCTCGCTCGAGCTCTGCGGCGTGTTCTCGCATCTCGCGGCAGCCGAGGAACTCGATTCGACCTTCACGCGCGAGCAGATGGACGCGTTCGCGACCGCGACGCGCGGTATCGCGCCCGACGTCGAGCGCCACATCGCCGCGACCGCGGCCGCGATGTTGTGGCCCGAAACGCGTCTCGACGCCGTGCGCGCGGGGATCGGCATCTACGGCCTGTGGCCCTCGCCCGAAACCGAACGCATCATGCGCGAACGCGGCTTCGCGCTGGAGCCGGCGCTCGAATGGCGCACGCGGCTCGTGCTGCTCCACGACGTTCCCGCGCACACGCCGGTCGGATACGGCTGCGCCTACCACACCAAGCGTCCCTCGCGCATCGGCGTGCTGCCGATCGGCTACGCCGAAGGCTTAGCGCGCAACGCCGGCGATCGCGGCCACGTGCTGATCGCGGGCGAACGCTGCCGCATCGTCGGGCGCGTGTGCATGAACATGACCTTCGTCGACTGCACGGACGCACCCGACGCCGGGCCGGGCAGCACCGTGACGCTGATCGGGCACGACGGCACGGCAGCGATTGGAGCCGACGAGCTCGCCGCCGCCACCGGCACGATCGCCTACGAAACCGTCGCGCGCCTACCGGCCCACATCCCGCGTAACTACCTGGTTGCCGCGCCGTAGCTAGGCGTCGGGCAGACCGACCAGAACCAGCGCTTCCCCCAACTCGTACACGCGATTGCGGCCCGCGCTCTTGGCGCGGTAGAGCGCGCGGTCGGCGCTGCCGACGATTTGTTCGACCGTGGTTTGGGCCGGATCGCGGGTCGCCGTCACCCCGATGCTCACGGTCACGACCGGATGCTGAGCGGCCGCGCCCTGCGGTATGGCTGCCCCCTGCACGGCGGCGCGCATGCGTTCGGCCACGATCAGCGCGCCGGCGAGATCGACCTCGGGCATGATCACCGCCATCTCCTCGCCGCCGATGCGCGCGACCAGATCGCGCGCGCGGGCCGCGTTGTGCAGCAGCATGGCGCCGATCGCGCGCAAGCAATCATCGCCCGCCGGGTGGCCGAAGGCATCGTTGTAGACTTTGAAGTGATCGACGTCGATCATCAGCAACGCCAGCGGCCGCGTGGCGCGCGCGCAATCGCGCAGCATCTCATCGAAGCGCTGATCGAAGCTGCGCCGGTTGGCCAGACCCGTCAGTACGTCGGTCAACGATTCGTTGCGCAGCCGCTCGGCCGTGATGACGAGTTGCGCGTAGATCGTCGCGGTCTGAAACAGGAGCACCCACAAGACGGCGCTCGCCGCCAGCAGAACACCGACCCGCGAGGCATACCAGCCGGCGCTGAATTGGCGCGAGAAATGCTGCAGGGTGACGTCCACCAGCATCGAGAGACACGCCACGGCGAGCCACAGATCCAGCACTTTGCGAAAGCGGCTGGTGCGATACGCCAGCGCGATCGCCGCCGCCGCGCCGAGGATCATCACGACGCTGATGCTCGAGAACAAGGGCATGATACGCCCGTTGATGGAGAGCGCGGGCAGTCCGTCGATCCAGATCAGCGGGGGCAGCGTCAGCGCGAGCAGCGCCACGCCGAACCACAACAGGCGCGTTTGCATGCGTTTATAGGTCGCGACGTCGAGTTCACCGGTACTGCGGCTGCGCGCGATGTAGTACGCGATCGCGGTGCAGATGAAGATCGCATGCCACTCAATCCAGCACCAGCCCGACGTTTGCGGATCGGCGGAGATCAACACGATCAGCTGCGGCCACAGACCGCGGTAGAAGAGCATGTAGGGGATCATCACGATCGAGGTGAGCTGGTAGCCGAGCGCGAGCACCGTGAGCGGCAGCGAGCGCGTGACGCGCGCCTGCGCCCAGAGCAGGATCGAGGTGATCGCGATGGCCGAAATCGAGAGCGCGGCCACGATGGCGAAGATCGGATACGATACGGACAGCTGGCGCTCGTGAACGGGCGCGATCAACATGGCGAACACTGCCAGCACCGCGGCGACGGCGGCGGCCCGGCGACGATCGACGGGCAGCGCCGGCGCTTCACCGAGATCGACCAGCGCGACGCTCACGGTGCGATCAACCGTGATAGAGCATGTCGTCGATCGCGAAGCGCGGAACGTTCCCGTACTTCGCCGTCAAATCGACGACCGGCTGCGCGTCGGCGGCATTCCAGCTCTCGGCGAAGACCGCGCGGCGCATCGACCGCACCGTGGCTTCGGGAAGCTTCGTGTACTTCATCAGGATCGCAGCCGTCTTGTCCTGATTGTGGTTCGCCCACACGGCCGTTTGCAGGTTCGCGGTTTGGAACCGCCGGACGGCATCGTGATTGGCCTGCGCCCACTCGCGCGTGGCGATGAAAACGTCGAGCAGAAAGCGCGGCGCGCAGGCGTCGAAGGGCGTTCCGATCGCGCGGCCGGTCGCCTTCGCTTCGGTGATGAACGGCTCGGTGACGCACGCCGCGTCGACGCGCGCGCTGCCGAGCGCATCCATCATCTGGGCGAAGTTCATCTCGACGAACTTCATGCCCGACGAATCGCCGCCGTTTTTGTCGACCCAGGCGCGGGTGCAGTATTCGGGGATGCCGTTGATGCCGTTGCAGGCCACGGTCTTGCCCGCGAGGTCGCGCGGTACGGCGATCGCCGAACCCTTGGGTACCATCAGCACGGTGGTGGGGTCGGCGGCGAGGTACACCGCACCCGGCGCGACGATCACGAACGGCACGCCGCGCGCGTGCGCTTGCGTCATCGCCACGACGTTGGAGACGGCGATGTCGAGCGCTCCGCCGGCGACCGCCGCCGCGATCGCCTGACCGTTGTTGAACTGCTGGAACTCAACGCGTAAGCCGGCCGTTTTGAAGAAGCCGCCGTCGAGCGCGAAGTACGGTTGTGCCGTACTGTCGATGTTGATCGTGGCCATGCGCAAGGCCAGGTCGTCGGCCCGCGCGAGCGCGGGCAGAAACGGAGCCGCCGCGCCGGCGCCCAGAGCCCGCAGCGCGGTCGAGCGGTTCATCGCACGGCGGCGAGCAGCAGGTCTTTCGCCCCTTCCGCAACCGTGGACGTGCGCGGAAGCTTGAAGTCGCCCGGACGGACGCTGTACGCTTTGGGATTGCGCGCTTCGGGCGGTTCGTGACCCTGCATCAATTGCTTCGCACTCGTCAGCAAGCGCTTGCGCAGCGCGATGATCGCTTTGTCGGAACTGGTGAGATACTCGCGGCTGCGATCGGCGATCGTGCCGTACCCGCCCTGGTCTTGCGTCACCGCCAGATCCTGGGCCACGATCGACTTGATGCCGGTGAAGCTCGACGTACGCTGATCCTCGCGGTCGATCAGGTAGTCGTTGTCGTACTCTTCCTTGGTGGAAAACGTTCCGGGCACGATCTCGGGCACGGTGATGCCGTCGTTGAGCACGGCGAGTTCCTCGGCGTTCAGGGGGTGATCGGCGTTCGACCACACGCGGAAGTGGATCGAGTGATCGTCGTCGATCGGCACGCGCACCTGCGTGAGCACCGGTCCGCCCGGCGGCGCCGCGATCAGCACGGCATAGGGCATCAAGTACTGGTTGACGCGCCAGTGAAAGGAGTCTTCGCCGGCATTGCGCTGCGCCGAGAGCATCAGGCCGTAGTCGGTTTCAGCCGTGAACCAGCGCGGCTGGCGGTCGGCGAACACCGTCGCGTCGACGCGGCCGCCCGGGATCGGCTTGCCGTCTTGGCGGCTGTGCAAAAACGAGACGTGGCTCGAATCGATGTCGCCTTCTTGCAGCTGCGCGTAGTTGCCGCGCGTGACCATCTTCGTGATCGAGCGATGATCGTCGGGAACGGCGAACGCTTCGATGGCCGGAAACTCCGGCATCAGATCGATCGGGCCCATGAAGGCCCAGATCAGGCCGCCGCGCTCCATCGCCGGATACGAGGTCGTCTTGACCTTGTTCTTGAGCGTCGGCCCTTCGGGGCAATTCGGCAGATCCGTGCAGGCGCCGGTGACGTCGAATTTCCAGCCGTGGTAGACGCAGCGCAATCCGTCCTCTTCGTTGCGGCCCCAAAACAGGTTGGCGCGGCGGTGCGGACAGTACGCGTCGAGCAGGCCGAGTTTGCCGTGGCTATCGCGGAACGCGACCAGGTCCTCGCCGAGTACGCGGACCCGCACGGGCGCCGAATTCGGCCCGCCGACTTCGCTCGCCAGCATGATCGGCGTCCAGAAGCGCCGGAAGAGTTCACCCATCGGCGTCTTGGGACCGATGCGGACCAGAAGCTCGTTATCGGCTTTCGTGAGCATAGCCGGTGAATTTTCCCCGCAAACGCCGGAAAATCCCTAGCTAAGAGCGTTAAGAGCGGCGCTCAGATCGAGCGTGCCCTCGTAAAGAGCGCGTCCGACGATCGCCGCGTCGACGTTCGCGGGCGTCCCCTCGCGCAGCGCGATCAGGTCGGCCAGCGACTTCGCGCCCCCGCTCGCGGTGAGCCGGACCGGAGCCAGGGCCGCGACGTGGGCCAGCGCCGCGACGTCGTAGCCCGAGCCCATGCCGTCGCGGGCGATCTCGGTGTACACGATCCGCCGAACGCCCCAGGCCGCGACGTCGCGCACCAGATCGTCACGCGAGACGCCCGCATCTTTGAGCCAGCCGCGGGTCGCCACGCGGTCGCCGCGCGCATCGATGCCGGCGACGATGCGTTCGCCGTACGTCGCGACGATCGCCCGCGCCGCGGCGGGATCCTCGATCAGGATCGTCCCCAGCACCACCGCCGCGGCGCCGGCGTCGACGCGCGCCTGAACGTCGGCGGCGGTCCGCACGCCGCCGCCCGTCTGCACCGGGACGTCGACCGCGGCACAGATGCCGCGCAGCGCGGCCGCGTTCTCGCCCGAACCGAACGCGCCGTCGAGGTCGACCACGTGCAGCCCGCGCGCGCCGGCGGCCACGAACGCGCGCGCCCGCGCCACCGGATCGTCGTCGTAGCGCGTTTCACGGGTCGGATCGCCGCGTTCGAGGCGCACGCATTTGCCGGCGCGCAGATCGATCGCCGGCAGCAGCAGCAGGCCGCGCACGCTACGCGGCGAGCGCGAGGAAATTGTCGAGCAGCACGGCTCCGGTGCGCTGGCTCTTCTCGGGATGGAACTGCGTGGCCATCACGTTGTCGCGCGCGACGATCGCCGCGAACCGGCCGCCGTAGTCGGCGCTCGCCACCGTCGCATCGCAGTCGGCGACGCGATAGGAGTGCAGAAAGTACGCGAACTCGCCGCCGCGCAGACCCGCGACGAACGGGTGCTCGCCCTCGATCGTCAGATCGTTCCAGCCCATGTGCGGAACGCGCGGCGCGCCGGCAAAGCGCCGTACGTGGCCGGCAAAAATGCCCAGACCCGCGTCGCCGCCGAACTCATCGCTCGATTCGAAGAGCACTTGCATCCCCACGCAAATGCCGAGAAACGGCTTACCCGCCGCCACCAGCGCGTGCACGGCGCGGTCGAGGCCACGCTCGCGCAGCGCGTCCATCGTCGCTCCGAACGCGCCGTCGCCGGGCAGGATCGCCGCGTCGGCGGCGCCGACGCGGCCGGCATCCGAGGTCAGGTCGAACGTCACGCCGCGCCGTTCCAGCGCCGCGACGAGCGAGCCGATGTTGCCGCCGCCGTAATCCAGCACCGCGAGCCGCTTGGGTTCCATCGAGGCATTATTCCACGTGCGCGTGGGGAAACACAAGGCATGATGTCTTGGCTGCGCCTCGTACTCGCACTGGCCGTGGTTGCTTTGGCGGCCCCGGCCGGCGTGCGGGCCGCCGCCCCGCCGGTGGGGCTCACCGTCGCGCCGGGCTTCATCATCGAGCGGATCGCGACGGTCGAGCAGGGGCGCGAGATCGCGGTGGCACCCAACGGCGACCTCTTCGTCGGCACCTCCGCCAACACGGTGTACATCGTGCCCGACGCCCAGGGCAATGCCGGGCCGGCCAAGGTGTTCGCGCAAATCGCCGATCACCCGGTCGCGGGCGTGACGATCGACGGCGACCGGATGTACCTGGGCGCGCAGTTCGGCGTGTACGAATTGCCCTATCACGCCGGCGACCGCACGCCGGCCGCGCCGCCGCACAAGATCGCCGCGGTGCGCACCAGCGGCCAGGCCCGCGATCACGTGACCACGACCGTTGCCGTCGCCGGCAAACGCCTCTACGCAAGCGTCGGTTCGTCGTGCAACAACTGCGATCCCGACCTCGACGCTACGCGCGCCACGATCCAGCAGATGAACCTCGACGGCAGCGACATGTCGCCCAAAGCGCGCCACGTCCGCAACGCGATCGCGCTCGCCGTGAACCCGGCGACGGGCACGCTCTGGGCCGGTGTCGCCGGGCAAGACGAATTGCCGCACGGCCACCCCTACGAGATGTTCGATCCCGTCACGCTGCACGCCGGCGTCGCCGACTACGGCTGGCCGTACTGCTACGAAAACCATCAAGCCGTGGACGGGCACGATTGCAGCGCGCAAACCGTGCCGCGCGTCGTGATGCCGGCGTATGCCACGCCGATCGGGGCGGCGTTCTACCCGCTGCACCCCACCGGCGCGCACGCTTTTCCGGAGAGCTATCGCGGCGGCGCGTTCGTCACGCTGCACGGCAGCTGGCATCAGCCGCCCGTTCCGCCGCGCGTGATCTTCATCCCGATGAACGGCGACGAACCGAAGACGCCGGTGGATTGGGACGATCCGGCGACGCAGTGGAAGCCGTTCGTCGGCGGCTTCCAAACCGCGAGCGGTCAGCGCATCGCGCGTCCAACCGGCGTTGCCGTCGGCCCCGACGGCAGCCTCTTCGTCAGCGACGACACCGACGGCGGCATCTACCGCATCCGTCCCAAATAACGAACTACTCGAGCAGACCTTTCGTCGAGAGGACTTCGTCGCTGCCGGTGAGGGTTTTGGCTTGCATGAACGCTTTGGCGAACGCCTTGAACGACGCTTCGCACAGGTGGTGCGCCACGTCGCCGTTCATCTGGATCAAGTGCAGGTTGAACTTCCCGTTGTCGACCACGGCGCGGAAGAACTCGCGAATCATCTCGGTCTTGAAATCGCCGAGGTTCTCGACGCCGTCGAAACGCACGCTGAAGTTCAGGTAGCTGCGGCCCGAGAGATCGATGCTGCCCGCCACGAGCGCGTCGTCGAGCGGCACCATCATCGACCCGTAGCGCGCAATGCCGCGCTTTTCGCCCAGCGCTTCGTAGATCGCTTTGCCCAGCGCGATGCCGACGTCTTCGATCAGGTGGTGGTTGTCGAGGCCGTCGCCGCGCGCGACCAGTTGTAGCGCGCAGCCCGAATGTTTGGCGAACGCTTCGAGCATGTGATCGAGAAACTTCACGTCGGTGTCGATCTCGATCGGCCCGCCGTCGAGACCCAAGCGCAGATCGATCTGCGTCTCTTTGGTCGTCCGCTCGACGACGGCCCGGCGTTGGCTCAGTTGAGGGCTCCGTTGGTGTGCGCGGTGCGGCCGCCGATCGGTTCCAGCGCGTGCACGGCGGGGCCCGTGTAGGTGGCTTGCGGGCGGATCAGGCGATTGCTGGCCATTTGCTCGAGCACGTGCGCGGTCCAGCCGGCCATACGGCCGCACGCGAACAGACAGGTGAACTCATCCTTCGGGATGCCGAGGCTCGAGAGCGTGGGCGCCGTGTAGAACTCGACGTTGGCGTAGATCTTCTTGCCGGGCTTCACTTCTTGCAGCACGCTGTTCGAGGCGTCTTCCAGCGCGCGCGCGACCTTATACCAGGGCGAACCGGATTTCTCGGTCAGCGCTTGAGCCGATTTTTCGAGATGCTCGGCGCGCGGGTCGCGGATCTTGTACTCGCGATGGCCCATGCCCATGATCTTCTCGCCGCGCCCGAGCAGGCTGCGCACGTAGGCTTCCGCTTTATCGGGCGTGCCGATCTCTTCGAGCATCGTCATCACCTTGCTCGGCGCGCCGCCGTGCAGGTCGCCGGCCAACGTCGCAACGGCCGCGGTGATCGCGCCGTAGATGTCGGCGTTGGTCGAGGCGGTGACACGCGCCGAGAACGTCGAGGCGTTGTAGGAGTGGTCGGCCAGCAGCACGAGGTACATGTCGAGCGCCGCTTCGGCTTCCTTGATCGGTTTCTCGCCGGTGCGCATCCATAAGAAGTTGGCCGCCGAACGCAGCTCGGGATCGGGCGCGACCGGTTCGAGGCCGCGGCGAATGCGGTCGAACGCCGCGATGATCGCGGGCGTTTTGGCGATCAGGTTCAGCGCGGCGTCGGGGTTGCTTTCGTGAACGCCGTCGGCGCGGTGGGGCACGAAAGTGCGCCAGCGCCGAGACGGAGGTCCGCAGCACGTCCATCGGCCACGCGCTTTGCGGAATCGCCTTGAGGATCGTGATCAGGGCCGGCGGCAGGGCCCGCAACTGGGCGAGCTTCGCGTTGAGGTCGCGTCAACTGGACCTGCGTCGGCACGTCGCCGTAGAGCAGCAGGTGCACGACTTCTTCGAACGTCGCGTTGACCGCCAGATCGTGGATGTCGTACCCACGGTAGGTCAGCCGTCCAACTTGGCCTTCGACATTACTCAGGACGGTTTCGCCGACGACGACACCTTCGAGACCGCGATCCACGACGTTTCCAGACATAATGCGGGGCAATTTCAAGACCCCGGTCCGACCGCCTCTTTCGCCGATTGATGGGCGGTCGCAGCCAGCGAAATATTGCCCGCCGCGAGGAACGAGCGCGCGGCGCTGGAGTAGCCGTGCTGGATCGAACCCGGATCGGCCGCGCTTTCCGCCAGCAGGAGGTACATTTTCCCGGACAAGCGGCGGAACTTGTTCCCGATATCGGGGTTGGCGACCGTCATGGCCAAATCGGCCGCGCGCGCATAGGCTTGCGCGGCGTCGTCGTAGGCCTGCCGCTCCTCGGCGACTTCGGCCACCGCAACGAAGCGTGCCAGGTTCGGCATCTCGGCCGTCGCCGCCGGACGCGGCGGCGCGACTGCCGCTACGGCCGACGAGTCGTCGGCGAGGAGCCGGCGCCAGCGCAGCTGCTGGCGCACGCTCCGGGTGAGCGTGAGCGGCTCGAAGGGCTTGGTCAGGAAATCTTGGACGCCCGCCGCCAGCGCCGCGACCTTGTCTTCGGCTTGCGAGCGGCTGGTCAGCATCACGACCGGAATGGCGGCGGTGAACGGGTCGGCCTTGAGCCGGATCGCCGCGTCGTGGCCGTCGAGCTCCGGCATCATCCAATCGATGATGATCAGGTCGGGCCGAAACTCGAGCGCCCGGGCGTGGCCGATCAGACCGTTGGGCGCTTCGAGCACGGCGAAGCCTTCTTGCTCCAGCACGTGGCGGACGAGCGTCCGCACGCCGTCATCGTCGTCGACGATCAGGATGCGCCCGGTGTCGGTCGATTCCGCATCGCGTACGAGTTGGCGGCCTTCGGCGGTCTCGGTCATGGCTGGGCGTTCCTTTGTGCGGCCATCGTCTTCGGGGCGACGCGCGAAATGCCGTGTTGCGTCTTCTCCCAGTAGAACGGCTTCGTGAAGAGCTGTCCCAGGGCTTTGTAGGCGGCGATGGAGTGCAAGAGCCAGTACAGCGGGTTGAGCAGGGCGTATGGCATCAGGGCATAGTTTTTGCGCAGATAGATCGCGATCATGTTGAGGTAGATGCCGAGAAAGTTTCCGATCAGCAGGTTGGCCAAGGCGAGGTAGAGCACGGCGTCGGGGAACAGCGGCTCGACGAAGTGCGAGCGCGTGAGCAGCCAGAACACGAACAGCGCCCACAGCGGCGGCGAGGCGAGAAACGTCAGCGGCGTGCCGCCGATGAACAGGTTGAAAGCCAGAAAGTTCTTGAAGCCGATCGTGCGGATCAGCGCGACCGGGTGGCGCCAGTAGACGAGAAACGTCTGCATGTAGCCCTTCACCCAGCGCGAGCGCTGCCGGATCCAGTTGCCGAGATCGGCATTGGCTTCTTCGAAGGTGGTCGAGTTGATGAAGCCGATGCGATACTTCTCGGCCGAGGCGCGGATGCCGAGATCGGCATCTTCGGTCGTGTTGAACGGATCCCAGCCGCCCAGCGCGCGCAGCTTGGCGACGTTGAAGTGGTTGCTCGTGCCGCCCAACGGAATCGGAAGTTTCAGGCGGTCGAGCCCCGGGATCAGGTAGTCGAACCAGTACGAATATTCGAGCGTGAACATGCGCGTGAGCACGTTCTCGGTCGCGTTGAAGTAGTTGAGCGCCGCCTGGAAGCAGACGTAGTCGGGCGGGTTCTTGCGAAACGCGCACACCGCCATCTTGAGCTGCGAGGGCTCGGGAATGTCTTCGGCGTCGTAGATCACGAGATAGGTGCCGTTGGCGAAGGCCAGCCCGTAATTGCAGGCCTTGGGCTTGGTGCGCGGCTGACGGTTCGGTACGACGATGAAGCGCCAGTTCGCCGGCGGCCGCGCGTCTTTGGCGGCCTGCAGCGTTTTCACGTCGTCTTCTTCGAGCAGCAGCATGACGTCGAGCTTGTGCTGCGGGTAGTCGATGTTCTTGAGGCCCGCGATCAGCTGGCCGACGACCTCGGGCTCCTTGTACACCGGCACCAGCACGGTATAGACCGGCAAGTCCTCATCGCGCAGGGCAGCGATCTCCTCGGCTGAGACCGGCTGGGAGATTTCGTTGTGGGCGCCCGCGATGCTGAGCACGACCTTGAACGCCACGCTGGCGAGGAAGAATACTTGCAGCAAGCCGATGATCGCGATCAGCAGCGAGCGGATGTCGAAATAGCCCCAGCCGACGCAAGCGGCGAGCAGCGCACCCAGCACGACGATCTGCGGGAGCGTGAACACGCGCCGCGCGCTCTGCTCGGGATTGCGATTGAAGTTGCTCATCACCGCGTGGTCGATCATGGTGTCGCGGAACGTGCGCGACGCTACCAGGGTCAGGTCGAGGTCGCTGATCAGCAGTTCGGCGATCGCCGTCGCGCCGAAACGCTCGCGCGCGAAGGTGTGCGCCGACGCGTTCTGCGGATGCGAGGTCGCGATCACGAGCACGCCGCCGGCCAGCGAGAACGGCATGAACTCATGGCGGATCACGTCCTCGTAGGTCATCTTCTGGACCAAATCGATATCGACGTTGGTCCGCATGCGCTCGATGTCGCGCACCAGCGGCAGACTGTAGAACTCGGCCAGGGTCTCGTAGAGCGCGCGCCGGGTCACCGCGCCCATCGATGCCAGTATCCAACTGAGGTCGCCGCCGCTCTGCGCTTGGATGGCGCGGGCGGCGGCCACCGCCTCGGCCGGAACGTCGCCCGCCGCGATGAGCTGCGCGGCGAGCGGGTCGTGCTCGATCACGCGAGGAGCCGCCCGGTCAGCCGGCGCGAAGCGAACCATCCGCCGGCTACGATGAGGGACAACAGCGCGAGGGCGACGCCCAAGCGGATACGCGACCAGATCTGCGCCGGCGTCGCATCGCCGGGATAGGCCGGGCGCAGTTTCTCGCCGACGTCGTAGGTCGTGACGCCGTCGCCGTTGACGACGGTCAGGTCGGCCACTTGGGTCGCGAGCGCCGACGCCGGCACGCCCTCGAGCAGCCCGATAGCGCTCGCGGCGCCGTGATAGGAGACGGCCAGCAGCGGCGTTCCGCGCGCCGCACCGAGTTCCAGCAGCCCGAACGTCGTCGCGGGCCCGGCCGCGAACACGTTCGCGTCGTCGGTCGGGTTGACGAGGGTGAACTCCGGAGCCTGCGGACGCACCGGGAGAGCGAGGCCGCCCAGATTCTGCGGCGGCGCGAACACGATCGCGAAGTCGTAGCCGTCGGGAACGCGGCCGTCGTAGCGCGCGGCGTCGAGCTGCACGATCGCCGAGTTCATCTTGCCGATCTCACCCATCAGGTGGAACGCCGCCCGCGTGAATTCGGGCGCGGCCAGCACGATCACGCGGCCGTTGAGCGCGGTGAGAAACGATTCGATCGATGGTGGCCGCCGCTCGACCCCCGACCACGAGAAGGTCGAGGAATCGAGCAGCGTGGCCGTCACCGCGCTCGCCGCGCCCGCGCACGCACCGGCCGGAATATCGGTGGCGACGAGGACGCGGGCGTTGTTGGACGGACCGACGATCGACTGCGGCACCGCGGCATCGAGCGTTTGCGTCGCCGCGTCGCGGCGCAGTTCGCGCGCACCGGCGAGCACGCCGTTGACCAGCACTTGCAGCGTTCCGGTCGCGCCGGGCGGCAGCGCTGAGTGCGCGACCGCGACGTGCACGCCGAGGTGTTGCGGAACGCCGCCCGTCACACTGCCGGCCAGCGGAACGTCGAAGGCGAGGTCACCGGTTCCGGTCGCGGTACCGAGGTTCTGGCGCAGTTCGCCGAACGCAACGCTGCCGTCGCGGCGCACCGGAGTTTGGCCCAGCGGCACCGGCAGCGCGGCGAACGCCGCCGGTGCGATCCGCAGCACGTCGCCCGAGCGGGTCGCAGCGGCGCCGGGTGCGAGCACGAGCGCGCGCCCGCTGCGCGGCGCGGTCGCGACCAGCGTCGCATCGACGCGGTGCCAGGGTTCGAGCCGGTCGATGCGATACGGCACCGTGATGAGTTGCGGATCGCGCCCGGCGGCGCTCACAGCGACCGCGCCGCGATAATCGCGGAAGAACGCCTCGGCGCTGCCGCCGCTGCGCGTGCGCACCGCGATCGCACTGTCGCGGCCGATGCGCAAAAACAGCTTCTGCGACGTTCCGCCCGCGCACGGGTCACCGGCGACGCTGAGCGCGCCGCTGACCGTCACCGCAAACAATTCCGCCCTGGGCGGCGGCACCGGCAGCGGAACGACGAGCCGCGGGTCATAGCCGATCGCGCGCAGCGTTCGCACGTAGGTCCGCCGGCCGTTCACCGACACCGCGATCGTGCTGCCCGGATCGGCGGCGCCGGAAACGTGCAGTTCCAACCGCAGCGTGGCGGCCTGCAGCGAGGAATAGCGCGGTAAGTCGAAGGTGACGCTGGGCGCAACCCCGGCCACGGTCACGCCGTCGCGATACCCGAGATCGGCCAGCGGAATCGCGACGTCGGCGGCGGCCGCCGGGACGGCCAAGGCCGGCGATAACACGCAAGCCGCCAAGAGCGCCAGCGCGCGCAGAACCGTCGCGGTCACGTCGCGCTGTCGCGTTCGAATACGATGTAGTCCGGCAAGCGATAGGACTCGTGAAAGCGTGGGAAATGCCCGAATTCGGCACCCGGATAAAGGGCATAGATCGTGTCGTCGGGCCGCCGCGCGACCACGATCCAGCGCACGAACGGCGCCGGGTTCGAGAGCGCGCTCGCGTACTCGTATTGATAGGGCAAGATGAAGCGCGCGGGCGAATGCAGCGCGTAGACCAGCGGGTAGAGCGATGAGTCGTCGATGAGGATCGGCCCGCTCGTGCCCACGTGCGCGGCCAGCTGCTCGAACGGCGCCAGGTTGGCGGCGACGGCGCCGCGGCCGAACAGCGCGTCGGCGAACGCCCGTTCATCGGAGCTCGGTGAAACGAGCGGCGCGAAGAACGAGGCGACGAAGCTGATCGCGACAGCCGCCGTGAGCAGGCGCGACGGCTTGATCGCGTCGAGCGAAAAGAACAGCACGAGAACGAAGAACGCCCACAGCGCGACCGTGGGATGATACAGGCCGCCGAAGATCGAGCACACGATGAAGACGATCGGGCTCGCGTACACGACCGTCGCGGGAACCGCGTAGGCCGGCCGGCCGCCGCGCAGCGAGCCCAGGCCGACGAAGTACGGCAGCGTGATCGGCAACGAACCGGCCAGCGCAATGCCGGCGAAGCGCAGCGTCTGCCACGGATCGCCCGCCGCCGCGAGCAGCGCGGGCGTCACCGGGAAGGTCCGGAAGAACGAGCTGCGTCCGTGGGCATAGGCGAACGGGTCACCGAGAAAGACCCAGTTCACGTACGACCAGGCCGCGGCGAAGAACACGGTCGGCACGGCGATCGTGAGGGCCACGCTGATTGCTTGCGCGCGCGAGTCACGCCACAGCGGCAATGCCGCGGCCGGCACGATGGCGAGCAGCAGCGCGGCACTGCGAAAGTCGATGAAAAACGTGAGTCCCAGCAGGGTGCTGCCGATGAAGAGATCGAGCGAGTAGTCGTCGCGCAGGAACCGCGTGATGGCATGGACGCTCACGGCCAGCAGCAGCGCGAAGAGCAGCGTGCTGTGGTCCTCGACGGTGAGGTAGAGGAAGACCGGCGATGCCAGCACGTAGGCCTGCGCGATCCGGCGCAGCGCACGGTCCGCGACGCGCGTATTGAGAAAGTCGAGCACCCCGGCCACCGCGACGCCCGAGATCACCGCCTGGCCGATCAGCGGTGTCGGAAACATCAGCTGCAGCAGAAAGCTCAGCGGCGGATAGACGAAGCCCACGTTGACCAGGCGCGGCGGCAGCCCGTGAAGCGCCAGCGCACCCTTTTCACCGAAGAACGCCAACTGCAGTCCGAGGAACCCCTGCCGCTCGAGCGCGCTGACCAGCGCGTAATAGGCGATTGAGAGCACAGCGGCCACGACCACCAAGGATACCAACCGACGCCTCATCATCGTGCAGCATAGCGAACAGATGACCGACCGTCTATACTGATGAGCGTGAGGTTCTCCAGCAGCCGGCCATTCGGCCCTATCGTACCGGCGGCGCTTGCGCTTGCCTGTATGCTCGTTCCCGGTGTTGCGCGCGCCGACGACCCGGCAACGTTCGTTTCGCTCGGGCCGCTCTATTACAGCTCGTCGACGTATTTCAACAAGAGCGGCCAGCAGCAGCCCTCGGGGTGCGTGTTCCAAAAGCGCGGCGAGAGCCTCTACGTGCAGCAGCGCGTGAGCGCGGCCGATTCGCTGCGCCTGAGCACGGAATACGACGACGTCTCCTGCGGCGGGCCCTCGACCAGCGGTCTCAACGACATCGAGGTCGATTATCTGCACGGCGTGAGCGGGGCCGCGCATCCGACCGAGTTCAGCATCGAGGGTTCGGTGATCGTTCCGCCGGGATACTCGATCGCCGCCAACCCGCGCTTGGGTCTGGGCCGCCCGGGCGCCGAGCTCGGCAGCGTCTATTACGGCACGTTCAAGGCCGGAACGCTCTACGGCTACGTGACCTCGGCCGTGAACGTGCGCGCCTACACCGGCTATCCGGCGCCCCAGCTGCTCACGAACCTCACGGTCGGGCTCAACCTCAGCTCGAAGCTGCTGGCCTACGAATCGTATTACGGAACGACGCACCTCGGCGCGGGCGGCGTGCTGACCAACGTCGGGCTCAACCCGATCGTCAACTCCAGTTACGATTCGTATTACCTCGCGGAAAACGTGGCCTACGCCCTGAGCCCGCACACGGCACTGGCGCTCAGCTACCAGTCTTTGCTCGGCGGCTGGAACACCGGCATCGGGTCGACGCTGCAAGCCGGAGTATGGCTGCGCTTCTAACTCGCTGCGCGGCCCTCGTCCTCGCGCTGGTGCTCGGCGTGACGGTGCTCGCGGCCTCTGCCGACCCGCTCGAACGCGCGTACACCGACGCCGTGCGCAAGATGGCGCACGGCGCGGGGGTCGCGCGCGCCGACGGCTTCATCTGGGCCTACGATTCGGCGCAGCTGTTGCGCTTCGCCGCCGTCGATGCCGACCTCACGCGGTATCTCGAACTGCACGACGCGATCCTCAAGCGCTTCGTGCTCGGGGACTCGCCCGACCCCGAGGCGCGCGACGACGTCGCCTGGCGCGTGCGCGACGGCGCCCCGCCCGAGGCCAGCGGAACGACCGAAGCGCTGGCGCTCGCCGACGCGCTGCTCGCCGGCGCGAACGCCTTCAGGCGCCCCGACGATCGCGCGCTCGCCCGGCAGATCAGCGATGCGTATATGCGCCACGCGACGACCGAACGCGGCATTTGGTTCATCCGCAACTACTACAACTTCGCTACCCGCGCGTACGCGAACAACTCGTTTCTCGTCGACTACCTGCCCGACGTGCTGGCCGCGACCGGTAACGCCGACGGCGCGCAGCGCTCCGATGCGCTGCTCGATCGCGCGATGGGACCGGCCGGCCTCTTCTACGAGCTCGTCCAGCCCGAGATCGACACCGCGTTTCCGGGCGCCGGCCTGGCCTTTTTCTCCCCCAACGCGATCTCATCGATCACCAACGCCTGCAACCTCGCGCTCTATGCCGTGCGCGGCCGGCCGGCACTCGCGCGGCGCGTGCTGGCGTTCGGCGTCGCGCGCGCCGGCAACCTCAAGCGTTTCTACGATGTTCGCAGCGGCGCGGCGCGCAGCGCCGATAACGCCGGCACGCCGGCGTACGCGTGCCTCACGCGCCTCGCCGTGCGCTTGGGCAACGAGAACGCGCGCCGCAAACTCGACCCGTATCTGCGCGCGAACGCCGCGACGCAACTGGCTAGCGGCACGGCCGGACCCGATACCGCGACCGCCGTCGTGTTCGCGCTGCGCCGCAGCGATCGCTAGACGAGCACCGCGCGGCCCAGGGCGAACTGGAGCAGCCGCTCGATCAACGCTTCGAACGAGATGCCGGCTGCGCGCGCTTCGTCGGGGAAGAGCGAGAGCGGCGTCAATCCGGGCAGGGCATTGATCTCGAGGATGTACGGCCGGCCTTCTTTGGTCACGATGAAGTCCGTGCGCGAGTAGTCGCGCAGACCCAAGAGCCGGTGCACCGAAAGCGCGAGCATCTGCAGCCGCGCGGTGAGATCGACGTCGATCGGCGCGGGCACGAGGTGACGCGAGCCGCCGGGCTTGTACTTCGCATCGTAGGAGTAGAACTCGTCGCTCGCGATGATCTCGACCAGCGGCAAGGCTTCTTCACCCAGGATGGCGCTCGAGAACTCGCGGCCCGGGATGAACTCTTCGGCCACGACCTGCGTCGTCTTGGGCGCGACGCCGATCATTGCTTTGGTCCACTCTTCGTGCGTGCGCACGATCGAGACGCCGGCGCTCGAACCGCTGCTGCGCGGCTTGACGACCAACGGCAAATTGAGCGAACCCGGCAGCAGCGGCAGCGTTCCGCCGGCCAGATCGAAGGTGTCCCAGGCCGGTGTCGGCAGACCTTCGGCCGCGAGCAGTTTCTTGGTGATGTGCTTGTCCATCGCGAGTGCGCACGACGTCAGGTCGCTGCCCGTGTAGGGGATGCCCAGCCACTCGAGGATGCCTTGAATCGTACCGTCTTCGCCGCCGGTTCCGTGCAGCGCGTTGAAGACGGCGTCGGGCCGGATGTCGCGCAGCGCGTCGACGAAGCGGCCGTCGAAATCGAGCGACTGCGCGTCGTGCCCGAGCGCGGCCAGCGCGCGCATCACGGCCTGCCCGCTCTCGATCGAAACCTCGCGCTCGGCGCTGGGACCCCCCATGACGACCGCGACCCGTACTTTAGACATCCGCTACGAACTCCCCGACGAGGTGAACTTCGAGGTGGAGGTCGATGCCGAACGCGTCATCGACCGCGCGGTGAACGCGGGCGAGCAGCGAGCTGACATCGAGGGCCTTCGCACCGCCGACGTTGACGATGAAGTTAGCGTGCAGCGAGGAGACTTCCGCCCCGCCCGCGCGCCAGCCCTTGGCGCCGGCGGCCTCGATCAGGCGGCCGGCCCGGTCGCCGGGCGGATTGCGGAAGCACGACCCGGCGTTGGGGACGGCGACCGGCTGAGTGGCTTTGCGGCGGACGAGACGGTCCTGCGTCCGCGCCCGGACGTCCGCCGGGTCGCCGCATTCAAACGCCAGCGTCACGCCGGCAACGACCGCGTCGCGCGGCAACGTGGTTTGGCGGTATGCGAAGCCGACCCACGCGGGGGCGGGCTGCGGTTTGGTCGCGGTCTGCACGCGAACCTCGCGCACGAACTCGCCGATCTCGCGGTCGGTGCCGGCGTTCATGCGCAGCGCGCCGCCGACCGTCGCCGGGATACCGGCCAACCCGTCGACGCCGATCGCCCCCAGCGACGCGGCTTGCGCCACGAGTTGCGGCAGCATCGCGCTCGCGCCGGCCCGGGCCACGACGGCGCCGTCTTCGACCCGCACGTCGAGTGCATCGTAGTCGCCGCCGAGTTGCAATACGAGGCCCCGCATACCGCCGTCGCCGACGAGCAGATTCGAACCCGCCCCTATTACGAAGCAGGGCAGCTTGCGCTTGTGGCACCATTGCAGCGCGAAGGCAACGTCGTCCGCGCTCGTTGCGGCGATCGTGGCGTCGGCCGGACCGCCGATTTTCCACCAGGTGGCCGGCGCGAGCGGCGCATCGAAGCGCACGCGCTCGTCGAACCGCGCGGCGAGCATCGCGCGATCGTCATCGGCGAGCAGCGTCGCGCTCGCGTTCATCGCACGACGGCCGGCTGTGCGCTGAGCATCGCGCCAAGACGGTGCGCGACACCCGAGATCGAACCGGCGCCGAGCATCAGCACGACCGCTTCGCTACTGATGACGCGCGGCACGGCATCGATCAGATCGTCCACGCTCGCTACGTAGGTCACCGGCGTTCCGGTCGCGGCGAGCGGTTCGCCGATCGAGCGTTCGCTCACGCCCGCAATCGGCGCTTCCGATGCGGCATAGATCGGCGCGAGCAGAACCGCATCGGCGGTTGCGAGCGCGGCCGCGAAATCGGCCGCCAGATAACGCGTGCGCGAGTAGCGATGCGGCTGGAACGCCACCACGATCGGCTTGCCCGTGTAGCCGCGCGCCGCCGCGATCGTCTGCGCGATGGCCGTCGGATGGTGCGCGTAATCATCGACGACGGTAACGCCGTCGCGCTCGCCCACGATCTCGAACCGCCGGCGCACGCCCCGGAACACGTCGAGCGCGGCCACGATCGTCGCGAACTCGACCTTGAGCGTGCGCGCAACCCCGATCGCGGCGAGCGCGTTCTGCACGTTGATCTCGCCGGGAACGTGCAGGTGCACCTCGCCCAGCGCGTGGCCGCGTTCGACCAGCGTGAAGCGCGAACCGAGGCCGTCGTAGGTGATGTCACGCGCGGCGAGATCGGCCTCGGTGCGGGTGGCGAAGGTCGTTTTCGGAACGGTCGCGTTGTTCGCGATGAACGCGCTGCCGCGGTTATCGATGCCGATGATCGCGCAACCGTCGGGCGGCACGCGCTGCACGAAGGTCGCGAACTGCTCGAGCAAGCCCGCCAGCTCATCATCGCTCGAGAGGTGATCGTTCTCGACGTTCGTCACCACGGCGATCGTCGGTTGCAGGTGCAGGAACGAACCGTCGCTCTCGTCGCTCTCGGTGACGAACCACACGCCCGTGCCGGCGGCGGCGTTAGTGCCGGTGTCGACCCGCAGGCCGCCCATCGCGTAGGTCGGTTCGATGCCGGCGTGTTCGAGGATTGTTGCGGCCATCGCGGTCGTCGTGGTTTTGCCGTGCGTGCCGGCGATAGCGATCGTTTTGCGCGAACCGGTCAGCTCGGCCAGCATCGCACCACGCGTCTTGATATCGATGCCGCGTTCGAGTGCGGCGACGAACTCCGGGTTCTCGTGCGCGATGGCGCTCGAAACGACGACCAGATCCGGTGTGCCGACGTTTTCCGCGCGGTGCCCGACCGCCACGACCGCGCCCTCGGCTTCGAGTTTCGCGACCAGCTCGGAACGATAAACGTCGGACCCGCTCACGTGCGCGCCGCGCGCGAGCAACAAACGCGCGATCGCACTCATGCCGATCCCGCCGATGCCGACGAGATGGTAGGACGCCGCTCCGCTACTCACGGCCGGAACCGTTCGCTTCGGCCGATTCGACGACCCGTGCGGGCATGAGAAATTCGATGCGGCTCACGATTTTGCGACCGGCGTCGGACGTCGCGAGCGACGCTGCGGCGGCGCGCATCGCGGCGAGCCGCTCCGGTTGTACGATCGCATCGAGCGTCCACCACAAACGGTCGCCGGAGAGGTCGCCGTCCGCCAGGACGACGGCGGCCCCGCGTTCGGCGAACACCTCGGCGTTCGAGACTTGGTGGTTGTCGCTGTGGTGCGGGTAGGGCACGAGAATCGACGGCGTGCCGGTCGCCGCCAGCTCGGCCAGGGTCGATGCGCCGGACCGCGCGATGACGAGATCGGCCGCGGCGTAGGCGTTTGCGGGATCGGGCAGATACGCCACCAGCATCACGTGGTTGGCGCCGACGTCCCGTTCTTCGGCTTCCATATAGGCATGATCGCGCTCGCCGCTGACGTGCAGCACCTGGCGGTCCTCGCCCAGGGTCCGCCGCGTCACCAAGGCAGCAACCGCTTCGTTGATCGAACGCGCCCCGAGGCTGCCGCCCATCGCGACGATCGTCGTACGTTCCGGCGCGAGCCCGAGCTCGAGCCGCGCGCGATGCGGATGTTTGGGCCGCAACAGGGACGAGCGCACCGGCGCCCCGGTGCGGTGCGCCTTGCCGTGAAAGTACGGCGCGGAGGCGTCGTAACTCGTCCAGACTTCATCGACGATCGGCGCCAGCAAACGGTTCGTCAAGCCGGGCCGCACGTTGATCTCGAGCAGCGCGATCCCGCAGCGCAACTGACCCAGTAGCCGCAGGATGCGGGCCGCCACGACGACCGGAAAGCATACGTAGCCGCCGGTGGCGACGACCATCACCGGCCGGAACGACCGCAGCGCGGCGAGCGCGATCCCGATCCCGAGCAGGTTGCGCCACACCGTGACCAGCGTGCGCAGCGAGAGTTTGCGCTGCAGCGCAGCGCTCGGCACGAACGTCAGCGGCATCGTCGTGACGAGCTGCGCCTCGAGGCCGTCGCGATTGCCGAAAAACCGCGGCTCGTACTGCGCGGGATCGTATTCGGCCCGAATCGCATCGTCGATCGCGAGTGCCGGATAGATGTGCCCACCCGTTCCGCCGCCGGCGAACGCGACGCGAAACGCAGGCACCTTACTAGCGGGTACGGCGGGCGACGTTCATGATCAGAGCCACCGCGACCAGGCTGACGATCAGCGAGGTGCCTCCGAACGAGATGAACGGCAGCGGAACACCGGTCACCGGCCACGACGACGTGACCACTCCGATGTTGATGAACGCTTGGATGACGATCAGCAGCGCGCAGCCGGCGATCAGGAAAAACCCGAAGCGATCGGTCGTGCGCTGCGCGAGCATGAACGAGCGGATCGCGAACGCGGCGAAGAGCGCGAGCACGAACATCGTGCCGAGCAGGCCCAGTTCCTCACCGACGACGGCGAAGATGAAGTCGGTGTGCGCTTCGGGCAGATAGAAGAACTTCTGGCGCGAGGCCCCCAGACCCAGCCCGAAGATGCCGCCGCTGCCGAGCGCGAGCAGCGACTGCACGATGTGGAAGCCCGTGTTCTGAGCGTCTTTCCAGGGATCGAGAAACGCCAGGATGCGCGCGCGCTTGTAGGCGCTGGCCCCGACCGCGAGCGCCACCGGCGGCAGCAGCGCGAGCAGCGCGAGCGTGAGGTGCTCGAAACGCGCGCCGGCGCAGAACAGCATCCCGAAGGCGGTGAACATCACGAGGCTGGCGGTGCCCATGTCGGGCTCGAGCAGAATTGGAACCGCGATCAGCGCGGCGACGAGCAGCGCCGGAACCACGCCGCGCACCAGCGAGCGCACGTCCGGACCGATGGTCGAGAGTTTCGCGGCCAGGAACAGTACGAGCGTGAGCTTCGCGATCTCGGAGGGCTGGAAACTCAGCACGCTGGCTCCGAGCCAGCGCCGTGCGCCGCCGGTCTGCAGACCGACATGCGGGATCAGCGTGAGCACGAGCAGCAGCACGGTCACGCCGACGAACGCCGGCGAGAGACGTTTGAGCTTGGTGTAGTCGATGCGGTAGGCGGCGTAGGCGAAACCGCCCCCGATGGCCAGCCACACCAGTTGCCGTTTGAGGAAATACGCCGTGTCGTGATAGGTGGCGTACGCCGTCGCACTCGACGCGCTGAACACCATCACGAGACCGATCGCGATCAGACCCGCGACGGTGGCGAAGATCCACGGATCGGGCGGCGCGAGCACCAGCCGCGAGCGCGCCGCTCGCGGCAGCGCGCCGCCGCCGGCGCGGGCCGCTCTAGCGTACACGCTGCGCCCCGAGAACGGCCGCGGCAAATGCTTCGCCGCGCGCCTCGGCCGAAGCGAACATGTCGAACGACGCGCAACCCGGCGAGAGCAGCACCACATCCCCGCTCTCGGCCGACGCCGCCGCGGCCGCAACCGCCTCGTCCATCGAGCCGGCGTGAATGACCTTCGAGCGCTTGACGTGCTTAGCGATCTCCGGCGCCGCTTCGCCGATCAGCACGACCGCTTTGGTGCGCGACGAGATCACCTTGCCCAGCTCGGAAAACTCGGTGCCCTTCGATTTGCCGCCGGCGATCAGCACGATCGGGCGATCGAACGAGCGCAGGGCCGCGATCACCGCACCGGGATTGGTGGCCTTCGAATCGTCGACGAAGGTGATGCCGTCGCGTTCGGTGACCGTTTCGAGCCGGTGGTGCAAGGGCTTGAACGCGCGCACAGCATCGGCGATCGCGCCGCGGTCGAGCCCGGCCGCGAGCCCGACCAGAATGGCGGCCATCACGTTGTCGACGTTGTGCGCGCCGTGCAGCGGGATGTCGGCCACGTTCATGATCTCGACCGGGCGCGGATCGCCCGGTCGGCGGCGCGTACACGATCGACGACTCGTTGCGCATGTAGAGCGTCGTTTGGCGGTGCGGCTCGCGCGCGAACCACAGCGCCCGCGCGCGAATGCGCGTGTTGTCCTCGCCCGGCGCCGCCGCGACGATCGGATCGTCGAGGTTGCCCACGAACGTGTCGCCCGGACCTTGGTTGGCGAAGATGCGGAACTTCGCTTCGGCGTACTCGTCCATCGAGTGGTAGCGGTCGAGGTGATCGGGCGTGATGTTGATGATGCACGAGATGCGCGGCTTGAACGAGCGGATCGACTCGAGCTGGAACGACGACACTTCGGCGATCACCCAGTCCTCGGGTTTCGCGATCGCGGTCTCGGCGATCAGCGCGTTGCCGATGTTGCCGCCGACATACGTGGTGAATCCGGCTTCCCGGAAGATCGCACCGATCAGCGCGGTGGTGGTCGACTTGCCTTTGGTTCCGGTCAGCGCCACGATCGGCGCCTGGCAGATCCGGTAGGCGACCTCGACTTCGCTGAACACCGGAACGCCGGCGGCTTGAATGCGGCGCACGAGCTCGCCGTTGAGCGGGATGCCCGGCGAGAGCACGGCCACCGTGACCTTGGGCAGAATTTCGCCCAGCGCGTCGGGCGCGATGAACGGCACACCGGCCGCGTCGAGCTCGTCCAGCGCCGGGCCCAGCGCGCTGCGCGGGCTTTCGTCGGTAGCGTAGAGCTGCGCGACGCGCGGCTGCAGCACGGCGACGCTCGCGCGCCCGCTGCGGCCCAGACCAATGACGAGGACGCGTTCGTTGCGATCGAAGCGAACGCTGGAGATCGGAATGTTCATGCTCGCACCACGATGACGAAGCCGATGATTCCCAGGAACAGCGAAGCTAACCAAAAGGACGCGGTGACCCTCGTTTCGGGCCAGCCGCCAAGTTCGAAGTGATGGTGCAGCGGGCTCATGCGAAAGACGCGCCGCCGCGTGGTTTTGTACGAGGTGACTTGAATGATCACCGAGAGCGTTTCGGCCACGAATACTCCACCGATCAAGCAGCAGCAGCACCTGCGAGCCGGTCAGAATCGCGGCGCCGGCGAGCGCCGCGCCGAGGCCGAGCGAACCGGTATCGCCCATGAAGACTTTCGCCGGATGCCGGTTGTAGAGCAAGAAACCGAGCACCGCGCCGAGCGCCGCGGCCGTCATGACGGCGACGCTCGCGCCGTCTTGGCGCGCCGCGATGAACGCGAGCACGAGCAGCGGCGGCACGATCGTTCCGCCCGCTAAGCCGTCGAGCCCGTCGGTGAGGTTGACCGCGTGCGTCGTCGCGAGGATCACCGCGAGCGAGAGCGCGTACCAGAGCCAGTAGGGGATCGGCCCGATGAAGAGCAGCGCGTGCATGCCGGGCTCGATCGTCGCGACGAGGCCGAGGAACGCCGCACCCACGAGCGCGGTAGCGAGAAATTTGGTGCGCGCGCGCAAGCCGCGGTTGCGGCCGTGCCGAATGCCGAGATAGTCGTCGACGAACCCGATCGCCGCCGACCCGACGATCAGAAACGCGTAGCGCCAAGGTCAGCGCGTCGCGCGCGATCGCCAACGCCACTAGCGGGCCGAGCAAGAACAACAGGCCGCCCATCGTCGGCGTGCCGGTCTTCTTCTGATGCGTCTGCGGCGCGTCTTCGTACGCGTGCTGCCGAAACGCGATGCGCCGCAAAAAGCGGATCAGCGCCGGACCGAGCACCGCCGCCAGCACGAACGCCGCCACGAACGCAACGCAGCATCGGCACGATCATGCCGCCCGCACCAGCGGGTTCGGGCCCGTGCCGCGCCACGCGAGGATCACCAGCGGCGTTTGTTCGTCGCCGTTGCCGGCCGGATTGCCGAGCAGCGCCGCTTCGACCGCGTCGCGCACGACGTCGGGCGACGCGCCGAGCGCTTTCGCGCGGCGCAGATCGTTCGCGTCGACGATCGCGATGTGCAGACCGAGCGCGGCGGCCAACTCGGCGCTCACGCGGTCGGGGTCGGCCGGGCCGAGAACGATCGCGCGTTCGTAGGGCGGCAGCGTTCCGGTGTAGCCGTCGATCGCGGCGATCGCTTCGCCGAGCAATTCGTAGAACACGCCGCGGCGTCCGACCGCGCGGCCGGCGACTTGCAGCACCGCGGCGCCGAAGACGCGCCACGCGCCGACTTGATCGATCACGAGCTGCAGCGACTCGGGCTGGTTGATCGTCGCGAGCGCTCCGGCGCGCCGCGCCAAGACGCGCGCCAAGCGCGACGGCCGAATCGTCTCGGCGCCGATGAAGCGGCCTTGCGCGATGGCGACCGCGGTCTCGGCGATCGCAACGACGTCGCCCGGCCGCGCGAGCCCGTGCAGCGCCTCGCGCATCAGCGCGGCGAGATCGTCGCCCTTCAGCGATCAGGCGCGTGCGCACCGGAATCGCGACGAGTCCCGTCGGGCAGCGACGGTTCGTGAATCGCCACCGGGATCACGCCGACAACCCCGCGACGATCTGCTCCATGCGGTACATGCGCGAGCCTTTGAGCAGCACGAAATCGTCGGGCCGCGCGTGCTCGCGCAGCCACGCGATCGCATCGTCGTTGGTCGCGTAGCGTTACGAGCGCGTCCGGCGCGAGTCCCATCGCTTGCGCGCCCACCGCGAGCGCGGCGGCGAAGTCGCCGCCGACCAGCACGATGTCGGCCGACGCGGCGGCCGCGGCGCCGACGCGCTGGTGCATCTCCGGCGCATCGGGACCCAGTTCGGCCATGCTGCCGAGCACGGCGATGCGCCGCGCGGGTGCGCGTTCGCGCGCGAACGCCGCCAGCGTCGCGAGCGCGCCGCTCATCGAAGCGTTGTAGGCATCGTAGATGATGGTCGGTCCGCCGGCGATGCGCATGCGCTCGTAGCGGCCGTGCGGCAACTCGAACGTGCGGCGCGGCCGCGGCGACGGTCGCCGGATCGACGCCGGCCGCCCACGCCGCGGCGAGCGCCGCGGCGAGGTTGCGGCGGTTGTAGTCGCCCGGCACGTCGACGTGCAGCGGCAGCGCGCGCACGTCGCCCGCCGCGATCGCGAGCACGTCGTCGATCCGCACGATCGACCGCGCGCGCGCCGCCGGGCGGCCGCTCCGCATCGATGCCGAACCAGACCGGCGGCTGCGCCAGCGACGCGGCGCGCGCCGGCGCGATTCGTCATCGGCGAGGTTGAGCACCGCCCGCGCGCCGCCGTCGAAGATTCCCCACTTCGTTTCCGCCAGGCGTTCGCGGCTGCCCATGATCTCGAGGTGCGCTTCGCCGATGTTCGTGAGCACGCCGATGTCGGGGCGCGCTGCGCGCACGAGCGGGTCGAGGTCGCGATACTTGCGCGCGCCGAACTCGACGATCGCAACGCGCTCGTCGCCGTCGTCGAGCGAGAGCAAGAATTTCGCCACGCCGATCTCGTTGTTCTCGTTCTCGGGCGTGGCCGTCACGGCGCGGCCCGCCGCCTGCGAGCGCCTGCAGCGTGAACGTCTTCGTCGTCGTCTTGCCGGTGCTGCCGCGTCACGGCGATGACCGGACCGCGCACGCGCTCGCGCGCTAGCGCCGCCCAGCGCGAGATACGGCCGCCAGCGTGTCGGCGACGACGATCCCCGCCTGACCCTCCGGCAACGCGGCGGCATCGTCGACGATCGCGGCCGACGCGCCGCTCGCGACCGCGCCGGCGACGAAACCGTGGCCGTCGTAGCGCTCGCCGCGCAAGCGCGAGAAACGTCTCGCTCGGACGAATCGCGCGCGTATCGGTCGACACCGCGATCGTCGCCGGCAAGCGTTCGCGGTTGACCACGGTTCCGGCGAGCACGGCCAGCGCATCGTTCGTCGGCAGCCTCATGCGCGCAACGCTCCCGAGCGCAGCGAGAACGCGCTGCGCACTTCATCGCGGTCGTCGAAGGGCAGGCGTTCCTCGCCGATGATCTGGTAGGTCTCGTGACCTTTGCCCGCGACGACCACCGTGTCGCCGGCGCGCGCATCGTTGATCGCGCGGCGAATCGCCGCGCGCCGGTCGAGGATCACTTCGGCCTCGATGCCCTCGGCGACCGCGGCGGCGATGGCGGCCGGATTTTCGCCGCGCGGGTTGTCGGACGTGACGATCACGGAATCCGCCGCGTCGGCCGCGATGCGCCCCATCTCGACGCGTTTGCCGGCATCGCGGTCGCCGCCGCAGCCGAAGACCACGATCAGCCGGCCGCGGGTCGTTTCGCGCGCCGCGCGCAGCACGTTGGCCAGCGCGTCGGGCGTGTGCGCGTAGTCGACGATCGCATCGATGCCGAAGGCGCCGATGCGTTCCATGCGCCCGGGCACCGCGCGCGCCGTCGCCAGGCCGCGCACGATCGCCTCGTCGTCGATGCCCACGGCGCGCGCGATCCCGATCGCTGCGAGCGCGTTGGCAACGTTGAAGCGCCCGGGCAGCGCGATCTCCACGTGCAAACCGCCGGCATCGAATGTCGTGCCGTCGCCCTGTAGGACGATGTTCGTTGCGCGAAGTTGCGCGACTCGCTCGATCCCGTACGTCGTGGCCATGGCGAACTCACCGGCGAACGTGCGGCCGACCGCATCGTCGACGTTGAGCACGGCCTGCGGCGCGAGGTCGAAGAGGTGCCGCTTCGCGGCGATGTAGCGCGCGAAGGTGCCGTGAAAATCGAGGTGATCGCGCGTGACGTTCGTCAGCGCGGCGGCTCGGAAGCGCACGTCGTCGACCCGGCCGAGCGCCAGCGCGTGCGAGGAAACCTCCATCGCAACGGCGCGTGCGCCGGCGTCGCGCATCTCCGCCAGGAGCCGGTGCAGCTCGAGCGCGAGCGGCGTCGTGTTCTCGAGCGCCCACTTGCGTTCGCCGAAGAGGCCGCCGAGCGTACCGATCACTCCGCACGGCAGACCGGCCGCTTCGGCGATCGCGCGCAGCAGGTAGGTCGTCGTCGTCTTGCCGTTGGTGCCGGTCACCCCGAAAACCATCACGTCCTGCGAGGGGCGATCGTAGTAGGTGTCCGCGAGGCGCGAGATCGCGACGCGCGTGTCCTCGACGATGACCTGCGGAACGTCGACGTCGACTTCGTGCTCGACGACGAGCGCCGCGGCGCCGCGCGTGACGGCGCCCTTCGCGAAACGGTGCCCGTCGACGCGCTCGCCTCGCACGGCAACAAAAAGGCTGCCGGGCACGGTCGTGCGCGAATCGACGGCGATGGACGTTACCGTCGTCGGGCAGCGTACCGATGACGCGCGGCGCGGCGAGTGCATCGAGCAGCGACCGAAGCTCTCGCTTCATCGCGGCGTCTTCGACCCGCCGGGATGGCGAACCAAGCGCGCCGGAGCGCTCGGCATGACGTCGGCATGCAGCATCACCGTCCGCGCGAGCTCGGCGAAGATCGGTGCAGCGACCACGCCGCCGTAGTACGCACCGCGCGGGCGCTCGATCTTCACGAAGATCACGTAGCGCGGCGCATCGGCCGGCACGTAGCCGATGAACGATCCGACGTATTCGCCTGGTTCGTAGCGTCCGTTTTCGACGACTTGCGCCGTCCCCGTTTTGCCGGCCGTCGCGTAGCCCGGCGTTTTGGCGCTCGGGTTACCCGTGCCGTATACGACGACCGAGCGCAAGATGTGCCGCAGCTTGGCCGCCGTGGCTTCGGAAATCACGCGGTGCTCGATCTCGGGCGGATACGTGTAGATCACTTTGCCGTTCGCGTCTTCGAGCGCGTGCACGAGGCGCGGCCGCAGCAACAGGCCGCCGTTGGCGATCGCGGCGTAGGCGCGCGCCAGCGCGATCGGCGTCGTCGAGATGCCGTGGCCGAACGAGATCGTCGCGACCGAACTGCCGCTCCAATCGCCGAGATCCGGCACGATGCCCGGATTCTCGCCGCGAAACTCGATGTGCGTGTAGTCGCCGAAGCCGAACGAGCGGATCATCGCGTAGAGCGTCGGCGCGCCGATGCTCATGCCGACTTCGGCCGCGCCGACGTTGTGCGAATAGGCGACGATGTCTTCGAGCGACTCGGTGCTCGACGAGCCGGCCATGAAGCCGTCCTCGGCGTTGTGGATCGTGTGGCCGCCGACCTCGATCTGATCGCGCGCCGGGAAACGCGACGGCCATCGTGACCTTGCCGCTCTCGAGCGCCGCCGCGGCGGTGATCAGCTTGAACGTCGAGCCGGGCTCGTAGGCATCGACGACGGCGCGATTGCGCCACGCGTCCGGAGTCGATGCGGCGAAGTGGTTCGGATCGAAGTCGGGCGCGTTGGCCATGGCGAGAACTTCGCCCGTGTGCACGTCCATCACGATCGCCGTGCCGCTCTTGGCGTGCCAGGTTTGCATCGCCGGCGTCGATCAGGCGCTCGGCTTCGAATTGGATGTACGAATCGAGCGTGAGCACGAGCGTCTTGCCCGGCACCGCGCGTTCGACGACGGTCGAGTCGCCGAACGGGATCGCGCGGCCGAACTCATCCGCCTCGACGCTGCGTCTTGCCGGGCGTGCCGCGCAAGTAATCGTCGAAGGCGTACTCGACGCCGTCGAGGCCCTGCTCGTCGGTGCCGACGAAGCCGAGCACGGTCGACGCGAGCCGCGCCGACGGTGCGTAGCGCACGCCGGTCTCCTCGGGCTTGAGCCCGATGCCGTCGATGCCGAGGGCTTCGCACGCGCTCGGCAACGGAGTGCGGGATCTTGCGCTTGAGATAGCGGAACGGCGTGCGCTCGCGCAACGCGGCCTCGATGCGGTCGCGCGGGTAGCCGAAGATCGGCGAGAGCTTGGCGGCGACCGTCGGGCACGTCGGCCGGATCGATCGACGTCGGCACCGCGTACACGCTCTCCGAGGGCAGCGAGCGCACGAGCACGTTGCCGTCGCGGTCGACGATCGAGCCGCGTTTGGCGAACGCGTCGACGGTTTCGCTGTGCTGCGAGAGCGCGAGGCGCGAGAGCGTGGCGCTTTGGCGGATCTGCACGTCGGACGAGCCGGTAGGTCAGCCACGCCGTGACCAGAAGCGTCGCGAGAATAGCGAGCTTCGCGCGTACGACGGGAACGCGCGCGAACGCCCGATCGGCCATTTAGCGGTGAAAGAGTGCGCCCAGGAACGCGATGCCGTTGGACGGCGGCGCCACGACCGGACCGGGAACGTCGACGACGGCATACACGTGCGGATCGTGCATATGCAGTTGCGCCGCGAGATCGGCCAGCCGTTCGCGCGACTGCAGCTGCGCGATGCGATCGTCGAGCCGCATCGTCTCTTCCACGAGCGCGCTCTTCTGCTGCGTCGCCTGCGCGAGCGAGTAGTTGAGCGCCGTGAGGTTGCCCATGAGCAACACGTAGATCATCACGCGGCACGAGCACGACCGCGAACGCGACCGCGATGCGCGCCAGCATCGCATAGCCGCTGCAGCCGCGTACGGCGAACGCGCCGGCGCGCGGCGTCGCGCGCGCTGCACGTGGACGCGGCGTTGCGGTCGGGACTGCGGCATCGCCTTGGGCGCAATCACGCGGCTACCTCACTTTCAACGGTGGCGACGCGCAGTTTCGCGCTGCGCGCCCGGGGGTTGGCGGCAATTTCATCATCGCTCGGCACGATGGGTTTGCGCGTGACCCGCTGCAAACGCGCGTCCTCGCGGAAGAACAGCTTGACGATGCGGTCTTCGAGCGAATGAAAGCTGATCACGGCGATGCGGCCGCCGGGCCGCACGACGTCGTGCCGCCGCGTCGAGGCTCTCGCGCAACGCGCCGAGCTCGTCGTTGACGGCGATGCGCAGCGCTTGGAACGTGCGCGTCGCCGGATGGATGCGCTCGCGCTTGCCGCGCACGTGCACGGTGCCCGCGACGATCGCGGCGAGCTCGCCCGTCGTGCGGGGCAGCTTCGCCTTGAGCGCGCGCGCGATGCGGCGCGAATTGCGTTCTTCGCCGAATCGGAAGATCGCATCGGCGAGCTCGGCCTCGTCGTGCGAGACGATGTACTCGGCCGCCGTTTCGCCCTGCGTCGGATCGAGCCGCATGTCGAGCGGCGCGTCGCTGCGGAACGAGAAGCCGCGCGCGCCGTCATCGAGCTGCATCGAACTCACGCCCAAGTCGTAGAGCACGCCGTCGACCGCAGCGATCGAGCGCTGCGCCAGCTCGCCGGCCAGCGCCCGAAAATTCGCGTGTATTAAGGTAAGGCGCGGATCCTCCGGCGCGAGCGACGACGCGAGCGGATCGGCATCGAAGGCGATCGTCCGGCCATGCGGTCCCAATCGCTCGAGCATCAGCCGCGTGTGGCCGCCCGCACCGAAGGTCGCGTCGACGTAGGTTCCGTCGGGAACGATCGCCAGCGCATCGAGCGCTTCGGCTGCGAGAACCGATGTATGCAGCGGCACGCACTAATACAGCCCGAGCTCGGAGCGGAAATCGGTGGTATCGCTCGCTTCGGCAGCGACGTGCGGCATAGCGGTCCTTCGCCCAGACCTCGACCCGCGTGAGCGAGCCGATCGAGGTGACGTCCTTCTCGATCTTCGCCCACGCGCGCAAGCACCGGCGGCAGCACGAGCCGGCCCTGGTTATCGCACGAGAGCTCCTCGGTGTGCGCGAACAGATGGCGCACGAACGACCGGTAGCGCGCGTCCTTGACGGGCGCGGCTTCGAGGCGCGCGCAGAATTCGTTCCAGATGGAGGCGGGGTAGAGCGCCAGGCACGGGTCGGGCTCGGCGATGGTTACGAAAAAGCCGGTACCGAGCCGCTCCCGGAAGCGCGCGGGAACGACGAGACGGCCTTTGTCGTCAAGGCTGTGTTCCACCGATCCGGTGAACAGGGGCCGATCCGTGCCAAAAGGGTACTCCACTAGGCACCATTGCCATCCACTTAGTACCACTATAGCCCACTGACCCTGCTCAGGCAACCCTGCGGCGTGTCACTTCTTCTGTCAACATGCCAGTACTCGAACACACGTTCGAGCGCGCTTGCGGAACATAGAAAAAAGCCCATACATCGTATGGGCTTTTGCGAATCGATCGGAGCGCCGCGTGCGGCCTTCGATGAGCCGTACCGGCGAGCTTCTTCCTAAAAGACCGGCGGGGTGACGATGTTGGGGAGGATCGCAAGGGCAGCGGCTAGGGCGGCAATCGCGTACTTCATGGGTGCTCCTCGGCCTCAAGAACGGAGTGTTATTTGGAGGCGCTTTTTGAACGGGTAGTACGTTTTCCTCGTGAGGAAGCTTCGGCGGCTCGAACGTGGACTTCGCGTCCCCATGCGGTTGCGTGCGGCGGCGCCGGCGATCGAAAAAGCCCACACATCGTATGGGCTCTTTCTTGCATGTGAGCCGTCCCAAGGTGCGAGCTCGGGACGTTGTCCTAAATGATCGGCGGCGAGATGATGCTGGGGAGGATCGCCAGGGCAAGGGCCAGGGCGGCGATCGCGTACTTCATCATGGGTGCTCCTCGGCCTCAAGAGTGGGGTGGCACGTGGGAGCCGTTTGGAGCGGCTAGGAGGTTATCCTGCTCCAGGCCGCGTCGAAGCGCGCTAAAAGCATCCGGCAATTCGAACGTGAACTACGCGCTCCCATGCTGAGCTCGAACCTGTCCCGTTTGCTGGTCGCGGCCGCGTCGATACTACTGCTTGCGGCGACGCCGGCCACACCGCTGGTGCTCGCACAAGACACGTACTTCTTCGTCGGCGGCCAATACGTGAAGACACCCGACGGCGACGTCATGGACGGACAGATGTACGTCCACGCGCTCATCCCGTGGAAGGTGACGCACCGCTACGGCATCGTGTTCGTCACCGGACGAAACTCGACCGGGACCTATTACGAAGGCACCCCCGACGGACGCGAGGGCTGGGCGCAATTCTTCGTGCGCCGCGGCTATCGGGTCTACGTCACCGACCAGCCCGCGCGCGGCCGCTCCGTCTATCACCCCGAGCTCGACGGCAAACTCTCCGGCGGACGGTCGGTGACCGCGCAATCGTTCGAGCGCACCAAGACCGACCAGCAAGATCTCAATCCGACACCACTCACCAGGTTACACACGCAGTGGCCGGGCAAGGGTGTTGAAGGCGATCCCGTCTTCGACCAGGCCTTCGCGTCGATCGTCGAGTCGGTTCCGAGCTCGAGCGACTGGACCGAGATCCACGAGCGCGCTGCCGCTGCGGCGCTGCTCGACCGCATCGGACCCTCGATCCTCATCACCCACTCACAAGGTGGTGCGCTCGGCTGGCAAATCGCAGATTCGCGCCCAGGGCTGGTGCGGGCCGTCATCGGGCGGTGGAACCGGCGCTGAGCCCGACGGTGAAGACGACCAGCGAAGAGGCCCCATACTACGGCATCACGATGACGCCCATCACCTACGATCCGCCGGTGACCGATCCGGCTCAGATTGTCCACGTGCCGCAAACGGTGCCCGATCGTCCCGATGTGCTGGCGTGTTGGCTGCAAGCGCCGCCGGTGCGCACGCTGCCGACGCTCAAGGGCATCGCGATCCTCGTCGTTGCATCGCAAGCCTCGACGCAGAGCCCGGACCACTACTGCGTATCGCGCTACCTCACGCAGGCGGGCATTCCCAATCAGTACGTCGCGCTCGCAAACGTCGGCATCACCGGCAACGCGCACATGATGATGCTCGAGAAGAACAGCGATCAAATCGCCGCGTTCTTCGCCCGCTGGCTCGCGAGCAAGCACCTTTGATCGCTGCGCCTAAACGTGCAAGTCGCGACGGCTGATCAGAAATTGGCTACAGCGCCACGCGTCGCCCTGGAATTGGCCAAAGTTGAGGAAGCTCGAAAGGTGCTGACCTTTCGTACCACTGCTAGGGTGCCAATGTTGGGTGCTCGAATCTTTGATGCGTGAAAACGCGTGACTCCGGGCAAGAATCGATAGCGACAGCCGGCGAAGATAAACGCGGTTACCGGGACGTCGAGCTCGACGAAATGCTTCACGGTTTCGACCTGTCGGCGAACGTTTCGCATCTGCTGCGGAGGGCGCATTTTCGAGCCGAGGAGATCTATAGCTCGCAGGTCGGGCGCAACGGTCTTACGCCGCGACAGAAAGCGTTGCTGGTGATGTCATACCGATTTCCCGGGTCGAACCAGAGTGAGCTCGCGAAAAAAATAGCGATCGATCGCAATTCGTTTACGGAGATGCTGGCTCGACTGGTCAAGAGCGGATTTTTGAGCCGGCGGAAAGCGGCCGAGGACGGCCGGGCGAATCAAATCTTCATAACGCGTCGAGGCATCAGCGCCTTAAAGAGAGTCATGCCCGTCGACTGGATCGTCGAAGATGCCGTGGTGGCACCGCTTCCGCTGCATTTGCGGCCGGCATTCATCAAGGCGCTCCATCAGATGCTCGATATCGACAAAGCTTCGAAAACGGGTTAACGCGAGATCGCCCTATCGGGCAATGATCTCATCGGTACGGACGATCGCACTTACGACGGCGTCGACCGGTACACCGTTGGCAATCTGACGGGCTGGTTCGCCGGTGACGACGAGCACCCGCGATCCGACTCCCGCTTCCACGAGGTCGAAGGCCACAAAAACCGCTTTGCCTTCGACTTCGCGAACGAGCACCATCGCACGTCCGCCCAGCCCTTCCACATGTCGCTCGGGCCAGACGCGCCCAATTACATCACACAGCAGCACTATGACTTGCCCGGTGGCAGTTGCGCGGTGCCGTTGATCTGCTTGCCCAAACTCAAGTCGAGCGCAGCATAGGCTTGGTCGTGCGGCTTGGGAAAAATATCCGCGCTCCGAAGCACGCCATACTGCTGGACGGAGTTCTTTCCAGCTTCGACGGCTTGACGCACCGCCGCGAGCGAACCTTGCACGGCGACAACGAAATAGCCCGCCGCCACGCGCTCAATGCCGATACAGGTGACGTCGGAGGTTTTCAGCATCGCTTCGATCGCAGCCGTTAGGGCGACGATACCGCGTGTCTCAATAAGACCAATTGTTTGATCGTTCATCGTCGCTTCCTCAGTTCGTCAGGATGTGTGGATTCGCGGCAAGCGCGCCTACCGGCATACACGGATTAGCAAAGATGATGGAACGAAACTTTGCGTCGCCGTTTGCCTGTGAAGCTGCTTCCGCGAGATTGAGCGCCTCTTCGACGGTCGCCAGATCACCGGTCACGGCCGCCGCGACAAGGCCGCCTCCCAGCTTGACGATTCCGGATATCTCAACGGTCGTGCCTTTCGCCATAGCGTCTACCGCCTGAAAGATGGCAACGTATCCTTCAGCTTCGATAAAGCCGCACGCTTTGGTCATTCGGTTCCTCCTTTATTTAAGTAAGCCACGAAATTACCGATCCGCCCATTCCCCAAATTGGGGCGTAAGCGCGAACGTTCGCATTACCCGAAATACACCCGCTGCCGGCCAAGAACGACAGCGCTCGGAACTGGCTATCGGCCTTCGCCTCTTTTGCAAATTGACTTTGGAGCTCTATGGCCTCTGCCAACTTTCCCTCTGCCAACAGCGAAAGCATCCGCTTATTCCATTCATCGTGCTGTGATGACGATAGCCGGTCTTCTTCGGGTTTGATCCAGGTCCGTAGCGGATCGCTGGACATCATCGATATGGCGATCAGCACGACTTTGCGCTCGAGCGACGAGGCGGCGTCGACGGCCGTTGCGCCGAGCGCTTCAACCGCATTGTAGGAGCCGTAGAGGTTGAGCGATACCTGCGCGATGCGAAGACTTCCCTCGGGGTCGAGTAGGCGCATCGCGGTAATGACGCCGGTGTCGACCGGGAAATGCTCGTGATTCGTCGCGCGGGCCTGGAACTTCTTTGCGCGTAGGAGCTCAAGCCACGCTTCCGCCAGCGGTACGTCGGTTCGGAGTGAATACTCGATCGTTCCAAAATCATACGGATGCCAATTCTCGTCGACCCGCGTGCCGATCAACTTCGGCCTCGTTTGAATCTGCAGCCCAAGGACGCTCAACCATTGGGTCGATACGACGAGCGCAGTTTCGGCACCGGTGGCGTGAATCTCCCGGCCCAGATCACGCATCGATTGAGCCAGCGCTTGCCAACCCTTCGCCGGCCGCGCAGCGAGGAGATGCGGCAATCCGGGAACGAGAACTGCGCCGACGACGGAGTTTGGCATCTTTGCTAAGGCTCCGGGGACCATTCGATGATGGCGTTGCCGGTACCGATGACGGTACCGTAGGCGTAGACGTGACCGGTGGTTTTCGGCCAATTCATCGCGGCGAGCATCCAGCTCAAGCCGCCGGCCTTGATTTCGGCTTCGGTCGCCTCGATATGCTGGGGAATGAACTCGCGTAGGACGCTCGTCGGCTGGCTGCGGGCAATGTCGATAAATCGCATGTCCCAGCGATACTGGTGATCGTTATAGGCATGCTCCTTCGACATATCTTCCGGGATATCGGGCTCGACATCCCAGTGCAGGTGCGAGAGGGAGTTGGAAGCAGCGAGCACCGCCCGGCGCCCCAAACCGTCGATCGCCCGGCGTGTCGCACGGCCAAGCGTCTCCATTTCGCCCAGCGCCGCATCCGAGTAAAAGTAAGGATTATTGTTGGACGAGATCGAGACGATCGGAACGTCCCACTCAGGGTTGAGGAGATGTATGGCCGCAATCGTTGCGTAGTCAACGCGTAAGCCCGGATTGCGCATTGCAGCCATTGTCAGTCCGAGCTTCTCGCCCTCGCTTACGATTCGTTTGGCCAAGTCGACGTCATTTTGAAAGTCGTAGTGGTAGCGAAACAAGTGCGGGAAGATCGGATCCACCGAAACGCCCGTGATACGAGGAACGACGTTGACGTGATGCCCGACGGCGGTGATCCAGTGAGGTGCGTGAACGAGGATGACCTGCGGCTTGAGTTCCGTGCGCATGCGTTTGCGCAATGCTTCGTAGCCCCACCGAAGCGCCTCCCAGCCGCCGTTCGACCGCGGTTCATTATTGTCGGGATTCTCTGCATAGATAAGATGGGGCGGGTGCGGCGCGAGCAAACCGGCCACGATCCCGCCGCCCAAAGAAGGATAGCCGGGGTTAGCGCGCTGCGCCGCCGCTGAGGGCGACGAACCCTTTGCTCGAGGAGGGAGCTGAAAGATGCGGCTTCCGGGCATGGCCACTAACCTCCGATTTGCTCAGCGCGCGTTCTGCTGAGCCTGTTGCCGAAAATAGTCCAACGCCGCCTTACCGTCGACGCCTAACGAATCAGCAGTCTTGATCCAAGCCGCCTCGAGCGGGCCGGAAGTAGCCTGGATTGCCGTCATCAACGCCGGCGAAGCGTTCATCACGGTCAGGTGGCCCGCGGTACCTCGGACGACCTTCTTTTCTTGTTGGTCGATCGCCGAGAGACGGCGGGCAAACGCCTCGCCCGAAATCGCGAGGATGGCGTTGCGATCGCGCTCTTGGATCGACTGCCATTTTGCTTTGTTGACGAAAATGGAGAAGCTCGATGACGTGATACCGCCGGGTACAACCGTTTCGTAACGAGCGTAGTTCAAGACGCCGTTGGTCTGACCGTCATTTGCCATGATCCCGACAAAACCGTCGACGACACCGCCGACAACGAGTTGTGTCATGTCGACGGCCGGCGTCGACACCACACCCGACTTGAGATCGCGCACGACGTTCGCCGAGGAACCGGGAATCGACCACAGTTTGATTCCGTCAAAATCCCCAGGTGCGTTGAGCGGTTTCTTCAAGCCGAAGATCTGACCGGGGCCATAGCAAATCAGCGCCAGCAACTGAACGTCTTCGAATTCGTTGTGGGCGTTCTTGAAGTATTTCTGGTACGTGCGCCAGAGCGCGACCGATGTCGCTTCTCCCGTCGTGGTGCCGAGCGGCAGCAGAGCGAGCTGCTCCAGCGGCAACTTGTTGACGATCAAGCCGTCATACATTTCCGCCCCGTCGACCGTGTCGTTGACGACGCCCTCCCACTGGCCGGCCGGCGGCACGACCGGGGTGGCCGTAAAGTTGACCTTCACGCGGCCGTTCGTCACCTTTTCGACCTCTTTACCCCACGGATAGAAGACTTGCACGTTGAACGGATAGTCTTGCTGGGTGACGAGGTTGAACAACAGGGTCGTCGTTGGCGGCTGCTGTGCGGAGACGGACGCGCTCGAGATCAGCGCGAGCAGCGAAAGCGCAATTCCGACTTGGCGAATTATGCTCATATGGACTCTCCCGGATAGATGCGATGAGTGGATGCTATCTGATGAGGACTAACAGGCCTGTTGCGATCGAAGGAAACGCGATGATGAGGATGAGCGCAACGAAGTTGGCTCCCAAAAAGGGCAGCGTACCTCGAAAAATGGTCATCACGGAGATATCCGGACGTACGGCCCGGACCATGAAGATGTTCATGCCGACCGGCGGATGGATCAAGCCGATTTCAAGCATGATCGCGACGTAGACGCCGAACCAGATCATGTTCACGCCAAGCGGCTGAACGATCGACGCGAAAATGGGAACGGTGAGCAGAACGAGCGCCAAGCCCTCGAGCACCGAACCGAGAATGATATACGCTATCGTAATGGCAGCGATCACGCCAAGTACCGGTAGATGCATCGATTGGATCTGAGAGACCAACGCCGCAGTCAGTCCCGATACGCTTATAAAATTGGCAAATACGAGAGCTCCGAAGCCGATCGCGAAGATGTTGGCGGTGGTCTTTGCGGCGGCGACGAGAGACTCGAATAATCCGTGAACATCGAGTCGCCGGCGGAAAAGGGCAAACGCGAGAGCGCCGGCAGCGCCGATACCCGAAGCTTCGCTGGCCGTGAAGACACCGCCGTACAAGCCGCCGATGACGACGAGGAACAAGAGGAGGACGCCCCAGACCCGTGACAATTTCGAGAACCGTGTCGGCCAATCCGCAGGCGGCGTGGGAGGCGCGAGGTCGGGGAACAAACGCGCAACGCACCAGGTAGTCGACATGAAAAGCGCGGCCAGAAGCGCGCCCGGGCCGATGCCGGCGAGAAAGAGTAGCCGAATATCCTGGCTTGTGAGGATGCCGTAGAGCAGCAGCGGAAAGCTGGGCGGAATCAGCGCGCCGAGCGTGCCGCCCGATGTCACGCAGCCGGCTGCGAGGCTGTCGGCGTAGCGGTGGCGCCGCATGTGGGGAATTGCTACTTGCGCCATCGTTGCAGCGGTCGCGATCGAACTTCCTGAGATCGATGCAAAGCCGGCACTCGCGAGCACGGTCGCTTGCGCCAGACCACCACGAAAATGCCCGATCCACGCACTCGCGGCGTCATACAAATCACCGGCGAGGTTCGCGCGATAGATGAACGTCCCCATGAGGATGAACATCGGTAAGGGAACGAGATTCGAGTTGGTCGCGAAATCGGAAATGGTTAGCGCCGACATCGAGAGCGCGGCCGGAAAGCTCCTTTCGATCGTAAAGAAGCCGATCCCGATTGCGAACATTGCGAACCCGAGGGGCACACCCACGAACGCAAGAATCAGCAGAACCGCAAAGCCCAATAGGCCGATGATCATACTTCGTATTCCGGTGGCGACTCATCGAGAGACTTCGGCTCCAATGTTTGGGGTTTGCGAAAGTGGCCGGCCAGCAGCACGATCACAGCCAGGCTTGCCAGTCCCGATGAACCGCTCATCGCGAAGCTCAAAGGAGCAAGCGGCAATCCCAAGACCGGGGTTGTCTGCAGATTATTCCCGAGGTCGATGCCGTGCTGAAACAATACGTACGCCATCAAGACAGTCGAAATCAAGCTGAAAAGCAGCATGAACATCTCAACGACCCACGTCCAGTAGGTCGAAAGCCTTCCGCTCAAGATGCTTACCGAGATATGGGCATCCTCAACGGTTATGATGGGAAGCGCCGCAAAAACCAGCATGGCGAGCGAGAAAGAAATCATCTCGCTGCTGCCGCTAATGGGCCGGGCAAACCAATAGCGCAAGAAGACGTCGAGGAACGTGAGGAGCATCATGAAGAGGATGCACACAGCCGCGATCGCGGAAAGGACGCGCACTGCCACCGTCTTGATGCTCGACGGAGTCACCGTCTGGGACTTCCGATTCCGATGACGTCCAAGTCTTGGCCGACGATCAGTCGCCCCGAAAAGCCCTTGCCGGCCTCCAGCCACAGCTCATCCGGATTGTTACCAGGAACGAGATGCGAGAGTACCAGCGTTTTCACACGCGCGGCTTCGGCCACTTTACCGACCTCTGCGATTTCGGTGTGTGAAGACAGCAAGTGATTGACCAGCGAGGCCTGATCCGGCGTGTGGGGCTGGGGAAATAGCCCGTTCACCCATCGCCGGTCGATGACCTCATGAACGAGGACATCCGCCTCCATCGCGAGCTTGATGAGGTTCGGGCTGCCGGAGAACCCGGTGTCACCTGAAAAAACGACGGAGCCGTCAACGGTGTCCAAACGAAAGCCGAAGGCTGGGAAAACCGGGGCGTGGTCAACGAGAATACAGCGCACGCGAACATTTTCATCTTGGTAAACCTCGATCGGCTCCATCGGTGGAGACGGCCTGCCGTTTGGATCGCTCGTGACGTGCGCGGGAAGACGGATATCGTTAACGTCGACGAGCGACCGGATATCGGGTTTGAGATTATCCCGCATTCGGTCGTTGAGGTCGGTCGCGAACGCCTGCAAGATGGAATCGGTCATATCCACGATTCCCGGAGTCGGATTTGGTGGGTTCATCACGGGTGGCGGCTTACCGGGCCGCCCAAAAATCGGCGGCAGCGGGCCGCGTCGGCCTGGACCGTACACGTGGACGGGCTTGGATTGATTTGGCAAGCCGTTATAGAGGCCGTGCAACAAGAGGTTGGGGTAATCTATTGTATGATCGGAGTGCAAATGCGTAACAAAGACGGCACGCAGCTTTTCGAGTGCGTCGAAGTCGCCTGCTGCACCGAGATTTGCGTTGCGATACATTCGGCCCCATCCCTCGCCGCAGTCGACGAGGTAGACCGCGTCGTTCACAACGACGGCCGAGGAGATACCCTGACGCTCGCTTCCCGGCCACCATACGGGTCCACCGGCCGTGCCGAGAAGGTGCAGACGCGTGCCGGCTGTGCCGGCGTTGGGAGGCGTCAGCGAATCGTCGATGCGCGGACGCTCGGTTCTCACCGCAGGTTGCCAGACGCGCGAGGTTTTCGCCCCACCTTCGTGCACCGAACGGCTGCTGCCGCGGAGGCGCATCGATGCTCGCGATAGCCGGTGCGCCTCGAGAATCAAGTCACACATCCCGATTATGCGCTCCAGTCATCCGGCGGCGTCATTGGAGACGTTCACAGAGGACGAATCGATGACGTGCACTCCGATAACCTTTCGGCCTGTTGACAAGCATCAGCGGTTCGTGCCACGCGGCCGGTTCCCGGTGGATATGCTTGCATCAGATTTGACGAGGGCACCCCTGCCCGCGATACGGTGTATACGTACTTTATTCCTTCGGCGATTCCATCTAGCTTCTTCTCGTAAGATGAAATGAGCGTTTCCGTTCGTCGATGTCACCGATCGTGAACTTGGACTACATCAACTTGCACTACATCGTAGGATATGGCGGGCCACGTTCGCCGCGCGATGATGTGGGGCGGCTTGATTGCCCTTTAACCTCCACGAACGATGTGATGAGTTTACTGACATCGTGCCAAGGGGACGCAGGCGGGCATTCCCAATCAGTACGTCGCGCTCGCAAACGTCGGCATTACCGGCAACGCGCACATGATGATGCTCGAGAAGAACAGCGATCAAATCGCCGCGTTCTTCGCCCGCCGGCTCGCGAGCAAGCACCTTTGATCGACGGCGCGGACGAGCTATTGGTACAACGCGGCGGGACGCTGATGGGTTAGGCCGACTTCGCGCCGTTCGCGGGCTGATTCCAAAATCGCGACGCAAACTTCCAGCGTTGCGAGACCCCACCAGCCGTCATGAAGGATCGGCTTGCCGTGCGCAAGGCAGGCCCACATCTCGTCCATTTCCAGAGTACCCATCACTCCCTTGGTCCCGGAGATCTCGCGGCGACCGGCGTCGCCGTATACATACACGCCGTCTCGGGATTGACGCAGGTCGCCCTGCTCGCAGCTCACCAGCGTGATACCGAACCGTGCGAATCCGGCAAGGCCGCTTGCGCCGCGCGAGCACCGAAACGCAGACGCTCCTTAGCGGCGTCGTTGTTTGCCCCGCCGGCGCGTAACGAACGTCGAACACCGACCCGTTCTTCATCGGAGTACAAGCGCGTTCCGAGGCCCCAGCTCAGATCCGAGGTATCGAAATACCCGTAGCCGTTATAGCTGACCGTCGCCGGCGTTCCATCCTCGAATTCGAGAAAGGCTGAGAAGTTGCCGGCGCACGGGCGCTGCGGCATCCAGCGGCCGTCGCTTCCCCGCCCGCTCCGGACCCGGCCGCCGCCGAGGAGACGAATCGTATCGATCAAATGCGGGCCATGGCGATAGACGACGCCGCCGCCACGCGTTTCATCCAGCTCTTCGGGTAACCGGGGCTTGAGCAGCCAATCCGGTCGTTGAGCTGACGACGTTGACTTCGAAAGGCAAGTCGCTCTGGGCGGGAGCAGCGGCTGGCCTTTCGACAAGCAGGGCCAGAACGAGCCCTACGCACGACGGTCTTGCAATCATACTTTTTACCATTCGGGGATGCACGGGCTCGGCTCGGCCTACTTCGCGGCCACCGTCATCGCCTCGCGCCAGAGGGCCGGCTCGAGCGTCGCCTTGATGTCGAATGACTTGTACGCGTTGAGGCCACGGTCGATCACGATCATCGGTTCGTTTGCTGCCGGATCGCGAATCGTTCCCAGCGGGTCCTCGCCGCGTGCAACGAGATCCATATTATCGTTGAGCATCTTGTGATACAGGATGATGCCCTTGTCGCCGGAGGACAAGTGCTCGTCCGTTCGCTTCGAAATCGGACCTTGCGCAACCCATGCCACGAAGTCTTGCTTCAAAATCGTGTCGACGGTACCGATGACCCGGCCCTCATCATCGAAGAGGTGCTGGTATGCGACGGTGATCGGTTTTTGCTCTTCGTGCGGTTGCCGCCGCGTCGTGGAGTAGGTGACCTGGACGGTGTGCGTATCGTCGATGGGCACGCGATAATGGAAGCCGGCCAGTCCGTCGTTCCCGACCGCCAGTATCGTCGGAAACAATACCGGGTGCCCGATCGCCCACTCCGTGGCATCTTCCGATTCGCCTTCCATCAGACGGCGTTTGTTGATGCCGTATTCAAAGACGTCGTAGCCGATCTTCGCATGGCGCGCCGGCGTCATACCCGGGGGACGCCCGAGGCGCGCAAGCTGATAGTTGCCGAACCCGCCGTGCAGAAACTCGAAGTGCAGCGGGTCCAACGAGTTATCCATGCACTGCAGCCAGTTACACGGTATCGGATTGATGTCCACCGCGCGCACGAGATCGTCGCGAACGAGCAGGTCCCAGCGCGGAAGCAGCGGGGCCGGCTGGGGCCCGAGATAGGCGAAAATCAGCCCGCCGAGTTCCTGAACGGGGTACGCGTTGATGCGGATCTTGTCGCGGAAGTTCGCCTGTGGGTTCGTGCGGTCGTCCCATGGCTGCTCGAGGCACGCGCCGGAGGAATCGAAGAGCCAGCCATGATAGGCGCAGCGCAAACCGCGCGCGTCGGGAATCCCATATTCCATCGCCATACAGCGATGTGGGCAGGCCTCGGCAACGAGCCCGAGCTCGCCGGCGGCGGACCGAAAGAGCGTGAGGTTCTCGCCCAGGATGCGAACCTTCCGCACCGGATTCTCGTCGAGTTCGACCGTGACGGCGATGGGGTGCCAATAGCGCCGCATCAGCTCGCCCATCGGCGTTCCCGCCCCTACCCGGGTCAGACGCTCGTTCTGTTCCTCAGTCTTCGCCAAGATCGGTGCCCCTCGCGTAAAGCGTCACCGCGGCATTGCCTAGGTGCCGTAGCACTTCTAATATAGTCCCCCGGCGCCACGCTGTCAAATATCGATCCCTATATCTGCGCCGGGACCTTGAGTGCGTAGAATTTCGAGGCGTTGTCGAACAAAATCGCTTCGGCATCGGCGCGCGAGATATCGTCGTCCGAAAGCAGTTCATCCACCTCGTGCCGGCAGCTTTCGATGTTCACTTCATGGGGAAAGTCCGACGAGAACATGAACGGATCGGGGCCGACCAGCTTGATCGCCGAGCCCAATGCGAACTCATCGCCCTCGACGCCGACGAAGATGCGGCCGCTGCTGAGGTAACCGAGCAGCGACTCTGTGAGCGCACGCCCGTTCAAGGCGTTGCCGGTCGTGGTTTCCCACACTTGAAACGCCTTCGCAGAACCGCCAAAGCGTTCTAAGCACAGAAGGAGCCACGCTGCGCCACTTTCCAGGAAGCCGAAACGGACGTTCGGGAAGCGCTCGAACACGCCGGCGAACACCATCGATGCAAAGCTGATCATAATCGCCAGCGGGTGCCCCAGCGCGTGTACCGGAGGAAAGGTTTGCATGTGATCGAGGCCGAGGCCGTGGTGAGCGCCGCCGTGGATTGCAAGCGCACAACCGAGTTCGTCGGCCGCTTCATAAACAGGCCAGTAGGTCGCATCTCCGAGATAGCCCACGAGACCCGTTGCCGGCAGCGCGGCGCCGGGCATACCGAGCTCTTTTACGGCGCGGCGCAGTTCGATCGCCGCCTGCCGGGGATTCTGCATCGGGATGAGCGCCATCGCCTTGAGCGACGAACCGGCGCCGCAATACGTGCCGGTCACCCAGTCGTTATACGCGCGGGTGACCACTTCTGCCCAGGCGGGATTCTGAATGCGGCCGTACGCGAGGCCGTACGTTGGATAGAGGACGGCCGCGCTGACACCGAGCTCGCGTGCAAAATCGTGCCACTCCTTAGGGCCGACGCGCGAATCGAACCCGCCTCGCGGCGGCTTTCCGGCCGGCGTATGCATATGATCGAGTTGCGGAAACGGCGACTGCCACGGGTGCCGGCGCTCGCCGCGAAATGGTTCGGGAATACGCTCCCAGATCGCGGCGGTGTCTTCAAAAATATGGCCGTCCGCATCGATGATGCGCGGGGGTGACGTCGACATCTTCCAGTCTCCTCAAAGTCCTGGGGAAGGTTACGGTAAAGGCGCGCCGCCCACGCGGCTCGCGGACACGAAAATCTGGCTCGCCGGGTCGTAGCTCACGACGATCATGGTCTTGCCGGTTGCCCCATGCTGGCTGCCGTCACGAAAGTCGTACTGACCGGCTGCTCCGTAGTATCCGTGGAGCGAGCTGAGGTAGGCGCGCAAATCGCTCGGGCTCGCGTTCACGCCGAGCTTCTGCAGCGCGCTCACGACGATCATCGATGAGTCCCAGCCGATGGCCATATTGGCGTCGGGCTGCGTGCCCGTTGCCTTGATACTCGAGTAGTAGTTCATGGCGGCGGCTTTGAGCGGCCCGGGAAACGCGTTTTGCGCCGCGACACCGGGAATCGTCGCCATGAACAGCTCCTGCGGCAGCACCGAAGCATATTGTTTCATCACTTTGTAGTTCAGATTAGACGCCGACGAGCCGATCGGAATTTGCAGCCCAAGGTCCTTTGCGCCTTGCAGCGCCGTTCCGAAGCCGGTGCCCGTCACCCACAGCAGCAGCGCTTGCGGCTTCGCTTGCGCCAAATGCGAAAGCTGCGCCGTTACGCTGAGGTCCGCTAGCGAAAAGTGTTCCTTGCCTACCGAAACCATGCCGGCGTTATCGGGCTGGGCCAGCGCCGCATCATAGGCATGCTCGCCGTCCTGGCCTGTGGCATCCGAGGTGAACAGGCCCGCCACACGTTTCCAGCCGCGTTTTTTGAAATACTCGAGCGTGACCCGGATCGTATCCGTCGTGCTTACGCCGTAGGCAAACATATAGCTGCCCGACGGCGGGTGCATTGCCGCCGACAGGCAGTACACCACGGGGCCCGTGGCGATCAGCGGCAGTATCGCGCTACACGAAGCGACGAGCGAGGAGCCGATGACGACGTTCGGCTTGGTCGCGAGAATCGCGTTGAAGAGCTGCAAGGCCACTTGCGGCGACGATTGGTCGTCTTTGATGGCGAAGGTCACCGGCTGGCCGTGAATGCCTCCGCCGCGGTTGACGTTTTTCTCGACGAGCTTGATCGCGTCAGCCTCTTCCTGACCGAGGAACGCGCCGCTGCCGGTCAGGGAGAGAATCACGTTGATCGTTACCGGCATCCCCTGCGCCGGCAGCCGGCCCGGAAGCAAGGCGATCGCAGCGAATACGGCGAGAACGCTTAGAACGGTCTTGCGCATGGAATGCCCTCGCGAAATTTCATCGAGCAATTGCATAAGCAATTGCCTCGTCACCGTAACAGTTGACTAAATACTAGTACGCTCCAACGTCTTTTGTCAAACCAAGCCGCAATCGGCGGCGGCGCGTTGACGACGCCGGGCAAAGGAAGCGCGGTCAGGGGAACGAAATTTTTGGCAGTCATGCCCCGCCGGCCGCGCCCCCGCAGTGCTCTCTCTGTTCCGGATGAACATATCGATGCAGTCGTCGCTCAATATCCGGACTTCGATCCGGACACGCATCGAGCGCTATTCGCCTTGCGTGCAACGGCGCAGCGCGTAAACGACCGCGCGAACGAGTCGCTCGCGCCGTTGGGACTCAACGCCGGAAAGTACAATTATTTGGTCGCGCTCTCGTCGAGTAAGACGCGGAGCCGAACCCTCAACGAGATCAGCACCCTCATCCACACGTCGAGCGCAACGGTTACCGGCATGATCGCCTCACTCGAGCGCGACGGTCTGGTCGAGCGTCAGCACAATCCGCTTGACGGCCGGAGCACCGTGGCCAAGCTGACGCGTCGCGGTGAAGCCGTGCTGCGAAAGGCGGTGCCCTCGCATCACCGTCGCATCGAGGAGCTGATGGATGGCTTCTCGCGCGAAGAGCGCCGCCAGCTCTTCAGCCTGCTGCTAAAGCTCGGCATTCATTTCGCGCCGCCGCTGGAACCTACCTGATGATGAAGGGCGATCTCGCGGCGCTGCTTGGCCGATTCCACGATCGCTAAGCACACTTCGAGCGTCGCCAGGCCCCAGCGCCCGTCGTGGAGCAGCGGCTTCGCCTCGGTGAGCGCCGCGTGGAGTTCGTGCATCTCGAGCGTCCCCATTCGCCCTTTCGAGCCGGGGATCTCACGGCGCCCGTCGTCGTCGTAAACGTAGAGTCCCTCCCGCGATTGACGGATGTCGCCGCGTTCGCAGCTCGCGACCGTTATGCCAAAGCGGCCGAAGTCTCCCGATGCGGCGCGGCGGGTTTCCGCGCTGCCGCGGCTGCTCGGGTCACTGGCGGCGGCACCAAAACGCATGCCTTCCTTGGCCGCCTCGCCGTCGACGCCGCCCGCTCGTAAACGCCGCCGCACCGTCACGCGCTCCTCATCGGAATACATTCGCGTGCCGATGCCCCAACTCAACTCGGACGTATCGAAGTACCCATAACCGCTGTAGGAGATCGTTGCGGGCGTCCCGTCGGCGAATTCAAGAAACGCCGAGAAGTTGCCGGCACAGGGACGACCGGCCATCCAGCGGCCGACGCCGGCGCGCACGCTGCGGACGTGCCCGTCGCCGAGGAGACGCACGGTATCCACGAGATGCGGGCCGTGCCGGTAGACGACACCGCCACCCCGCGCTTCATCGAGTTCCTCCGCGACCCGTGGTTTCAACAGCCAATCAGTCGAAAGCCATGTTTGGACCGAAATAAGTTTCCCGATGACCCCCGAACGAATAACATCGCACATCAATTGGATGTCGGGATACATGCTGAACGTCTGACCGCAAAGCAACCGTACCCCGTTTTTCTCGGCCGCTTCGCACATGGCGATGGCTTCGCCGATCGTGAGCGCCATCGGTTTGGTGCAGATGACGTGCTTGCCGTGGTTTGCCGCGAGGATGCAATGCTCCGCATGCAGATGGTTCGGCGTCGAAACCCAGACGACGTCGATATCGCGATCGGTACAAAGCGCTTCGATCGATTCGTAGACCCGGCCGCCGAAACGCTGCTGAAACGCCTGCAGCGAACTCGGTCGAAGGTCCGCTGCCGCGACGATCTTGGTATGGGGATGCTCGTCCGCACCGGTGAGGAACATCGTGCTGGCAACCCCGAGCCCGGCCAGCCCGAGACGCATTTCCCGGTTCGCGGTCGTCACAGATCGACGTTTTGGAGCGCTGCGACCCATGGGGCATCGTTCACGCACAGTAGCACGGCTCGCGATGAGTCATGACGCTGCGGCATGCCGGCGGGCGCCACGAACACGTCGCCGCGCGTCCAATCGAACGTGCGCCCGGCAATTGCCGAGCGGCCTTCGCCCTCGACGACGGTATAGATGCAGCTCGACGGCACCGTAAACTCCCTCGTTTCCCCAGACGAGCCGACGGCGCACATCTCGAGCCCGATCGTCTTCATCGGGTACCGGTTCAGCTGAACACGACGCTCGAAATGCCGGCTTTCATCGAGCGGAGCTTCGCGCAGCGCAACGTGCGTGTCGGTCCATGAATAGACGAACGGAGAGGCTGCCGCAACGGTCGATCCCGCTTCGAATGCTTGCGGATGCGGTTCGAAGAGCCAGCGCTGCAGCTTCAACACGAGCGGGGAATCTAAGTAGTCGATCCAGTAGGCGGGCGCCGTGCCGTCGTTCGCGTGACCGTGCCAACACCAGTTCGGCGTCAGCACGACGTCACCGGGGTGCATGTCCAAGCGCGTACCGTCAACGATCGTGTACATGCCGGGTCCCGCATCGAGAACAAGCCGTAAGGCACTGGCGGTGTGCCGGTGCGATCGCGCGCGTTCTCCCGGGAGCACCATCTGGTATGCCGTGATGAGATGTTCCGCGGTGCTGCTGTCGCTCGCAACCGGATTGAGCAGCAGCATGTTACGGCGTTCGGCCAAGTCCGTCGCGATCAGGCCGCCGGCCGCGTCGAGCGCCGACCGGCTGTCGGCGTAACGCCAGTGAGCCGGCTCGTACGTCGGCTTCGAGAGCGGTCGCGTCAAGAGCCACCCCGCGCCCATCGATAAAGGCCCTATCGCCGCGTAAAGATCTTCGAGTGTAGCAGCAGTACCGGATGCTCTCACGGCTCAACCCTCTAACGCCACGTTGCCTAGTCGCCATAACAATTATGGGCCCGTGTCACCACCGTCCTGCATCCCTCGGAAAATGACGTCGGGGCGGCGTGCGATGATTAAGGCCGGTGCTTTGCAGCGGCGACCACAGCCCACCGCGCTTGAATCTCAAGATGTTTGTGCAACATGCTCTGCGTCCACGGGTTCGCGTGCCGGAGATCGTGTTCGATCGCGGCGATTTCCGGGCCCGCCCCTACAACGGCATGCCCCGTGAGAATTTCGGCAGCCGCCGCCGGCGGAATACGCCAGACTGATCCAATCACGGCAATGTCGGCGATTCGCTGGCGCTGCTCGCGGTCGACGGCACCATCGAGAACATGGGACGACCCGAACAAAGCGGTTGCCACGACAGCACATACCATTGACCAGGCCAACGAACGCTGGGCCGTCCGGTATTTCTTGCCGGAAGGCTGCTTTACCAAGGAGAATCCTTCGTGGGCGAGAGCAGCGAGATTGATGAGTGCTGCGATCATAAGGAGACAGCCGAAAAGAAAGAGCGCCGTTCTCATGGCTGCGATGTAATACCCGGTCTGCCAGTAAAAGACCAAGTCGCTTCCCAACACCGTGGGAAGCGCAAGAAACTGCGGAGTACGCACGGCGCATAAGGCTAACGCCGCCGCAAAGGCGATAAACAATAGCAGCGGCCGCGGCAGCCGACGCTTCACGCGAGCGTAGCCGATACGGAAAGCTCGTGGAATCCAAGCCGCCATGCGGCGGTGGTACCGGGCCAAGGCGCGCTCGAGGGATGGCTGGGGTGGCTGCTTCATGGCCCAACCTTGCCACCCGGCTCTGCCAGCAGGGTGGCAGAGCCCCGTTATAAACTGATCGACGGGGTCGCGGTAACCAATACGAAGCACGGCAAACCCGTCGCTGTCCTGACGCCGGTCCGGGAAGAACCGCAGGACGTCATCGCGCGCATTCGTGCCATGCGAGCGGGCGGTCCCGCCCTAAGCATGAAGACGATCGTGGAAACGACGCGCTCGGGACGACGATAGATGCGCTCGTCCTCGATGCGAAGGTCGCGATGGATTGGTTTAGCCCAAGTTCGACCAAGTTGCACGCGTTTACCGCATAAGCGGGACCACCCGGTCAAGGGGCAGGGCAGAGCTTCGCCAAGAAGCGAGCAAGGTGAAGACGTCGAGCCGGCTGCTGATCCCCGACGACCACGTTGCCTTCTGGACGAAACTTTTTCCGGCGGTCGACCCCGCGAAGATGCGGGCGATCTTTGCGCTGCGGTCGGTCGCGAAGCTCGTGAACGATGCGGCCACCGAATGGCTGGCGCCGTTCGGCCTCACGTCGGCGAAATACAACTATCTGGTCGTTCTCTACGTCGCCGGGCGCCCGCTGATGCTCGGTGAAATCAAGGCCGGCATCCACACCACCAGCGCGTCGGTGACCGGGATGATCAAGGCCTTGGAAAAGGACGGCCTGGTGCGCCGTTCCGAGAATCCGGACGATGCCCGCAGCGCCTTCGTCGAGCTGACGCGCAAGGGCCGGACGCTCATCGAGCGCGTCTTTCCGATCCATCACCAATACATCGATACGGCGACGCGCTCGCTGACCAAAGGGCAGGTCGACGAGTTGCTGGCGATGTGCCTTGCAATCGGCGCCGGTTTCGAAGACTTGGGCGCCGCTTTGCGCGACGGGAAGGCTTAGGCGACGCCGGCCGTCGCCGTGCCGTACTCCGCTTGCAATTGCTTCCAGCGCCGGCCGCATTCACGCGAGCCTTCCTTCAACTCATCCGGCGCTTCGGTGTAGGGCGGACGCGAGGGGCCGGGATCGATGAAACCGGCCGCCTTGAAGCGTTCGTGCCCGAGCTGAATGCTGAAGTCCATGAAGCCGCCCATTCCGCCGCTGAGCATGGGCGCGACGGCCCAATTGACCTTTTCGCCCAGCTCTTCCACGCGCGGCCAATCATGCGCGGCGACGGCTCGTGCCAGCACGTTGATCGGCGCCGGAGCGCACGCGACCGCACCCGACCAGCACGCCAGCGCGATGTCCGGATGTTTCACGGCCAGCTTGGCCCACTGCGTCTCGAACGGCAAGATGCGAATGCGCTTACCGATCCGCACGAGATTGGGTTCGAGATCGGGGTTGGTGGCGTGTTTCGAGGCGACGATCTGCGGGATCTTCGTGAGCTCCTCGTAGGCCTCGGGTGAAACCTTGCCCTTGAATGCCAGCGGGTTGTCGTAGATGCAGAAGGGCACGCCCGGCAGCGCTTCGGCAATGTCGCGATAGTACTGCACGAGGTTGCGGTCGTCGAGCGAGATCCACATCGGGCGGCCGAGAAACAGACCGTCGGCGCCGAGTTCCATGATCTTGCGCGCGCGCGAAATCGTGTCGCGTGTGTTCAACGTCGTGACGCCGATGAAGACCGGCCGGCGCTTGGCGGTTGTTTGGATCACGCAATCGGCAAACGTCTGCAGCTCGTCCCACGTCAGCGTCGCGCCCTGGCCGAACGTTCCGGTGGTCATGATGATGTCGGTTCCGGCCTCGACGATGCCGCGCACCATCTTCTCCGATTCGGGCAGGTTGATGGTGTTCTCGGCGTCCCACCGTGCGGCGTCGCTCGTGGCGGGCGTCGGCAGAATTCCCACCACGCCGCGAATGTCATCGACCGTGATCTTCATACGTTGCTCCTCATCAGACCGGATCGCCGGCCGGTTTGCTGGCCACGGCGAAAGCGTTGTGGCCACTGTCCCACCGATAGATTATTGCCGCAGCCGCTCCGAGACCTCGCTGCGGGTATTTTTGGAAGTCGTACGGTCCGCAAATGCCGGTCCAGCCCACCGTCTTGCCGATCGCGTCGCGCAATTGGCTCGACGTCGCCGCCGGGCCCAGGCGCTTGAGCGCATCGACGGCGATCAGCGTCGCGTCCCACGCGAGCGCCTGGCCGAAGTCGGGCTTCACTCCGAGCGTGCTGAAGGCGGCGGCGTACGTGCGCTGCGCGGCCGCCACCGCCGGCGCCGCCTGCGCCTCCATCGTCACGCCGCGGATGCCCGAAAAGAACAAGTCGTGGGGCAGCAGCGACGCATATTGCGCCATCTGAACGAACGTCATGTTGCCGCCGTTGGAGAACACCGGCACGTCGAGACCCACGTTGTGGATACCGTGCAGCAACGTGCCGAAGGGCGTGCCCGTGGCGCTGGTGAGCAAGACCTGCGCGCCCGACGCTTTGATCCGCGCCATTTGCGCATCGACGCTGATGTCGCTCGGGCTGAATTGCTCCTTGAGCACGATCCGCAGCCCTTTGTTCTCGGGCAGCGCGAGCGTATCGTCGATCGTTTGCGATACGTCTTGGCCGGTTGCATCGGCCGACGCGATCAAGGCCAGCCGCGTCCACCCGCGGCCGCGGCAGTAGCGAATGAGCGCCGCCGTCAGTTCGCCCGTCGCAACGGTGGATGAAAACATGAAGCTGCCCGGCGGCGGATGCACCGCCGGCGAAAAGCAGTAGCTGAGCGGTCCCGCCGCCAGCAGCGGCATCGTGGCCTTGCACGTCGCGCTGATGCCCGGACCGAGGATGAGCGGCACTTGCTTGGCCATCAGGCCGTTTACGAGCTGCACCGTATTTTGCGGGTTCGTTTGGTCGTCGAGGACGACGAACTTGATCGGCCGGCCGGCGATGCCGCCGGCATGATTTGTCAGGGTCTCGACGGCTTGAAAGACTTGCAACTCTTCCTTACCGAGAAACGCGTTGCCGCCGGTGGTCGAGATGACGACGTTGATCTCGTAGGGCGCGCTCTGGTCGGACGCCGCGGTCTGCGCGGCGACGGCGTGCGGAACGAGGAGCGCGGCCGCGCAGGCGATGGCGGCAAAGACGCGCAGACCCGGGTGCACCTTCACGATTCGCTGAGCGCTCGCTGACGCGTGTTCGCTTTGTAGATGGCGGAGGCGCGCCGGCTCGCCTCGAGGCCGATCGGATCGAGGTCGTAGCGCGGCACCGGATCGGCATCCCAGTAACCGTACTCGTCGGTGCCGCGCACCAACAGCGCGCCGCGGCGCCCGATGGTCGAGCGGACGTGGGTCGGAATGTAGAACGCGGAAAAGCCCAGCCGCCGGATGTCGCTGAAGTTGCCTTTCGAGCCGTGCACCGTTCGCTCGTGATGGACCGACGTTTCGCCGGGCTCGAGTACGACGTCGACGGCGGCATCGTCGCTGATGCCCTCGATCGTCTGGCCGCGGAGGAGACGGTTCGCGGGGTCCTCGGTTTCCCGATGCACTTGAACGGGCCAGCGGTGGCTGCCCGGAATGTACCGCAGGCAACCGTTTTCGCGGTTGCTCGGCGTGATCGCCGTCCAGGTCGTAACTTCTTCGTGCGGCTCAAGACCGAAGTAGGCGTTGTCCTGATGCCAGGACACGAAACGCTCGTCGCGCGGATGCTTGTTCCACGGGCGGCAGCCGAACAGCAGAATGTTCGGACCGATCAGCCGTTCGACTACGTCCAGGATGGCCTCGTTGGTGCAGAGCTCGTGCACCCACGGGAAGACGCTGTGCTGCTTGAAGCCCGGCGCGTCGTCGGCGATCGACCCGTTGGCCTCATACTTGCTGTAGGCGGCAAGATACTCGGCGGCCTTCGAGGCGGAGAACACCCGAACCGGAAAGAGGAAACCTTGCCGCTCAAAGTCGGCGACGAGGTTTGCCGTGCTGTCTACCGACATCGTCGAGATCCTCCACCGGAGCTTACTTAGGACCCGTACTACCTCGGTGCAGTCTATCCCCGCCGCCGGTCCGATGTCAAGGCGATCGGCCCCGCTTGACAAGCACGAAGGCCGGATAGTATGGTTCCTAAATACCACGCTGGCTTGCGCCGGGGAGAGCAACTATGGCCGTTGAGACGGCGGCGCCGGGTACCGGTGCGCGGGAACGCTTACTGGCGCGCATCGATGCGATCGCGATGAAATATCGCGCCGCCGATCCGTGGACGGCGTATTCAGGCTCAGCCCTGACGAAATACGGCGCGGGCATCTACTGCCAGCAGCACGGCGTCTTCACGCGTCATAGCCGCCGGGCGTGGGCCTACGTGGTCGGCAATTGCCCGGAAGTCGAAATCCGGCGGTTCATCGTCAAGGAGAACCTGTACGAGGAAGAGGGCATCCCCGAGGAGTCCCACTACCTCAAACTGGTGAAGATGGCCGGCGCGGTCGGCATCTCCGCGGCTCAAATGGACAACGCCGAAGGCCTACCTTCCACACGCGCGGCGTTGCTGATCTGGGAGACCCTCACGAAAGACCGCCACTGGCTGATCGGTGCGGCCGCCAAGGGCGCGCTCGAATACCGCACGACTTCGGGCATCGAGGGCAAGCGCTGGATGGAGAAACTCGGCCTCACGCGCAGCGAAGCCGACTTCTGGTTACTGCATCATGAGGCCGATCAGGTGCACGGTGCCGGTTCGCTCGAGCTCGTGACGCAGTATCTGTTCGATCAGCACGTCGTGACGGAAGACGAGATCGCCGACGCGGCCGAAGTCTCGCTGCTGGCGTACAATCTGTTTCGCCGCGGCATCGTCGAGGCGGCGACCCACGAGTAACGCTCCGGCGTTTGCCGACGTTGCGTCGTTCTATGCGGGCTATTCGGCCATGCTCAGCGACAACCGCATCGAGGCGTGGCCGGACTTTTTCGCCGAAGATTGCACCTACGACGTGATCTCGCGGACCAATCACGAGCGCGGCCTGCCGCTCGCGACGATGCGCTACCACAGCAAGGGCGCGTTGCTCGACCGCGTCGCGGCGATACAAAACACGCTCGTGTATGCGCCGCGCGTGATCACGCACCTGACCGGCAGCGTGGCGATCGTCGACGCCGCGAGCGGATCGGCGCGCGCTCGCAGCACGATTGCCGTCTACCAAACCGTGGCCGAGGGCGACATCGGGCTGCTGCTCGCCGGCCGCACGTTCGACGACCTCCTGGTCACGAGCGAAGGGACCCTCCTCTTCTCGCAACGTATCGTCATCTACGACAACGAGCGCCTTCCCGGCGCGCTCGTCTATCCCGTCTAGCCAGCACCAACGGAGACGTTGCATGTCGACCGACACCACGAGCGTCAAAGCCGTCGCCCAGTTCGATGAAGAGTTGCGCGCCGCGAACCTGTTCGGCCAATGGAACATCGAACCGTTCTTGGCGCAACGGACCGACGGCCCGAACGCCGCCGGCACGCCGATGGTCTGGCCCTACGCGCTGGTGCGGGAGAAGCTCGACGAAGCCTGCGTGATCTTCCCCGACAACATGCGCGCGCGGCGGAACGTGACGTTCATCGTACCCGATCTCGCCCGGCGCGGCTCGACGCCGACAATCATCGCCGGCATGCAGCTCGTTTTGCCCGGTGAGATTGCCGGCGCGCACCGCCACAGCATCGCCGCCTTGCGATTCGTCGTCGAAGGCGACTCGCAGCTCTATACGGTGGTGAACGGGCGGCGCGAAGTGATGGAAACCAACGACCTCATCTTCACGCCGGCCTACTCGTGGCACGACCATCACAACGAGGGCGCGCGGAAGGGCGTGTGGCTCGACGTCCTCGATAGCCCGCTGGTCATATCGCTCAACCAAACGTTCTTCGAACCATTCGCCGCGAAGACCCAAACGTTGGCTGAATCGGAACCCGCCCCGCGCATGCGGTATGCGTGGTCGGAGATGCGGGCGGCCCTGACCGCATCGGCAGCGTCGAGCCCGCCGGACCCGTATGTGGGAACGCTCCTCGCCTACAGCGCGCTCGACGGCACGGAGAACCCGCTCGCCACGATGACCTGCTTTGCGCAAACGCTGCCGGCGGATTTTCGCGGGCTGCCGTTTCGCCGCACGCCGAGCGCCGTGTACTACGTGGTCAGCGGCCACGGCAGCGCCACCATCGGCGATACGACGCTCGCTTGGGGCCCGAAAGACACGTTCGTCGTGCCGGCCTGGGCGACCCATTGCTTCACCAATACCGGGCGCGACGAGGCCGTGCTGTTCTCCGTCACGGATGAGACGTTACTCCGCGCCATCGGCCTGTTTCGCGAAGAACGCTTAGCGTCCGGCTGATGCGCGTTCCCTACCGCATCTATAGCGATCCCGATATCTACGCGGCAGAACTCGAACGCCTCTTTTACGGAAAGTACTGGCATTACATCGGGCTGACGTGCGAGCTGCCGGCGCCGGGCGACGTCAAGCGTGCGGTGATCGGCGAGCGCTCGGTGCTGGCCGTTCACGCCGAAGACGGGTCGATCGGCGTGTTCCTCAACCGCTGCCGGCACCGCGGCGTGGAACTCTGCCAGCAGACCTTCACCCATCGAACCCGCATCGTCTGCCCCTATCATCAATGGAGCTACGATTTGCAGGGCAAGCTGCAAGGCGTGCCGTTTCGCAACGGCCTCAACGGCCGCGGCGGGTTCCCCGAGGATTTCGACGTCGCCGACTTCGGCCTCGTGGCGCTGCAGACGCACGTCGTCAACGGCCTCATCTTCGCGTCGTTCGCGTCCGATCCGCTGCCGTTCGAAGAGGCCGTCGGGGCCGAGGTCTACCCCTGGATCACGCGGCTGTTCGATGGCCGCGAACTGCGTGTCCTCGGCTACCAGCGCCAGCGCATCGCGTGCAACTGGAAGCTGTACATGGAGAACCTGAAGGACTCATACCACGCCACGCTGCTCCATGTCTTCCTGATCAGCTTCGGGCTCGCGCGGGCCGGGCAGAACGGCGTCCAACTGCAAGACGCGCGGACCTACGCGAATTCGGTTGCCACCGCGGTGCGCACGGAGCCGGAGAAACAACTCGGCGCCGAGAGCGAAATGCGTTCGCTGCGCGCGAACCTCGTTCTGCACGACCCGAGCGTGGTCGACGGCGTCACGGAGTTTGCCGACGAAACGACCTTGGCGATCGAGGCCCTCTTCCCCAACCTCGTCTTTCAGCAGCAAGTGAACAGCCTGCAGATCCGCCACGTCATTCCGCTCGGTCCCGACGCGTTCGAGCTTTCGTGGACGTATTTCGGTTATGCCGATGACGACGCGGCGATGACCGAGCGCCGCCTGAGTCAAGCTAACCTCACCGGTGCCGCCGGGTACATCGCGGTCGACGACACCGAGGTGCTGACCTATTCCGGCGCCGGAATCCGCACGGCCGCGCACGATGCCGGGCTCGTGCAACTAGGTGGTCGCGAACCTGTACGGACCCCCGAGAACGGCAAGAAGACGCTCTCCGAAGTCTCGATCCGCGGCTTCTATCATCATTACTTCAAAGAAATGGACATCACCCCATGATCGCAGTCGGTCGCTCCCTCTTCTCCGCGGCGTTGTGTTTGCTATTGACCGTTCCGGCGGCCGCGGCGGCCCCGAGCGGCGCACCGTACGAGATCGATGCGATCGTCTCGCTCACCGGCGCCGGCGCGTTTCTCGGCGCCGATTCGGCTGACGGGCTGCGCATGGTGGAATCGGCAGTCAACGCCGAGGGCGGGATCAACGGCCGGCCGATCAAGTTCGCGATCCTCGACGACGGGTCTTCACCGCAGCAAGCCGTGCAGCTGGCAAATCAAATCATCGAAAAGAAGGTACCCGTCATCATCGGCTCGTCGCTGGTCGGAGCCTGCAACGCGATGGCGCCGCTGATGCAAAAGAACCTCGCGATGTACTGCCTCTCCGCATCGTTCACGCCGCCGCCCGATGAAGGCCTCTTCTCCTACGGCATCACCACGGAAAACGTGCTGCGCGTCAACCTGAACTATTTTCGCGCGCACGGCGCCAAGCGCGTGGCCGCGATCTTCACCACCGACGCGACCGGCCAGGACGGCGAGCGGGCCACCCGCGCTGCGCTCGCGCTGCCCGAGAACGCCGCGCTGCAGCTGGCCGATGTGGAACACTTTGCACCGAGCGACGTGTCGGTCAACGCCCAAATGCTCAAGATCAAGGCCGCCGCCCCCGACGTGGTCGTGGCCTACATCTCCGGAACCCCGATGGGCGTCGTGCTGCAAACCGCGAAAGCGATCGGTCTCGACGCGGCGATGATCACCTCGGGCGCCAACTACAACCTCAAACAGATGGAACAGTTCGCCCCGATCCTTCCCGCGCAAGGCATCTACATCGCGGCGGTTCCGGGCTTCGCGCCCTCAGCCGTACCCGACGGACCCGCCAAGCGTGCGATCAACCTCTATCTCGATGCACGCAAGCGCTACTGCGCGCAATGCGGCATCCAGACGATCATCGGCTGGGACAGCGGATCGATCGTCGTCAACGCGCTGCGCGCGGTCGGGCTCGATGCGACCGGGCCGCAGCTCTCCGCGTTCATCGCCAACCTGCACGACTACTACGGCGCCTGCGGCAAATACGATTTTCGCCATAACCCCCATGGGCTCGACGGCAACACGGCCGTGATCGTGCGCTACGACCGCGACAAGCACGACTTCGTGCCGATGACGCGGCTAGCGCGCGGGCAGTGACCCGCCGATGCGGCTAACCGGCAAAAACACGCCCCGCTCGCGGTCGTAGCGCACGACGACCGACGTGCGCGCGGTGAGGCCGCGCTGACTGCCGTCGCGGAAATCGTACTGGCCGGCTGCGCCGTAGTAGCCGTGCAGGTTCGCGATGTAGTCGCGGGCTTGATCGGCGGTGATCGACAACCCGAACTTGCGGATCGCGCTCACCACGATGTTGGCGGAATCCCAGCCGACGACCATGTTGGCATCGGGCTGGAGTCCGGCCGCCTTGACGGTGTTGTAGTACTCCATTGCCGCGTCGCGCAGCGGCCCCGGCGCGGCGGCTTGCGGGGCGACGCCGGGGACCGTCGTGATGAACAGATCGCGCGGCAAGAACGACGCGTATTGCTTCATCACTTTGTAATTGAGGTTCGACGCGGACAGACCGATCGGGATGTCGAGGCCGAGGTCGCTCGCATTGCGCAACACCATGCCCAGCGGCGCGCCGGTTCCCCAGGCGAGAATCGCTTGCGGCGCCGCGGCTTTGAGACGGGCCAGTTGCGCGGCCACGCTCACGTCGCTGTTGTTGAAATGCTCGCGGGCTACCAGATTCAACGATGCGTTCTGCGGCAGCGCCAAAGTCGCATCGAGCCCGTGCTCGCCGTCCTGCCCGCTGGCATCGGTCGGAAAGATCCCGGCGATGCGCTTCCAGCCCCGTTCGCGAAAGTATTCGAGGGTTACACGCACCAGCTCTTCGGTGTTGATGCCGTAGGCAAACATATATGTCTTGGCGGCCGGGTGCATGCCGGCGGAGAGGCAATAGACCACCGGCCCCTTCGCGAGCAGCGGTGCGATCGCGCTACAGGCCGCAACCAGCGAGGAGCCGATCACGATCGCCGGCTTGTCGCTCAGCATCGTGTTGAACAACTGCAGTGCGATTTGCGGTGACGACTGGTCGTCGCGGATGACGAACTGCAGCGGCCGGCCATCCACGCCGCCGGCCTTGTTCGTCGCCGCCTCGACCAGCCGAATAGCGTCGGCTTCTTCTTGGCCCAGGAATGCGGCGCTGCCGGTGAGCGAGAGGATCACCCCGATTTGGTACGGCGGGCCATTCACGGCAGCGCTCGCGAACGGCGTCGTGAGTAAAGCGAAGCATACTGCGAGTGCCGCCGGCCTTGGAAAACATACGCGCATTGGAACGCCTTCCCGACGGATCGTTAGGACCCATACTAGTTGAGTGCATCAGTCCACGCTGCAGACGTTATCGTTGGCGCGCCGCGAGGCTACACGCCGAGGCTGGGTACCACGTCGTCGGGCAGTCGGTCCCATTTTTTGGGCTGTCCACCGTCGGCGATGATCTGCAGTTCGCGCTCCATGATACGGCGCCAGAGCGCGATGGCGGCATCGGAACGGCCGAGTGTTTCGGCCTCCCGGTCGGTGATGCGGCCTTGGCCGGCTTGAACGGCGATGTCTTGCAGCGTCGCGAGTTCGGGGTGGCGCATTTCGGCGAAGACGACGCGGCCGGCCCAAACGTCTTGCACGACCTGCTCGATGGGCGGGGCCGCTTCGCGCTTGGCCTGCAATTCGGCGCGCCGCTCCAAGAAGGCCGGGATGTCGCTTGCGGGCATCCGGTATTTTGCCGTGCGCACGAAGAGCTGGTTCTCGTCGTCCACCGGCGTGAAGTGAAACGTGATCTCCGGCCACGGCGCGCCGGTTAAGCCGGATGCCGGCGGGACGACGACGCGCACCGCGTTCGGTGCGATGTGCAGCGAATGACGTACCTGATCGCCGGTCCGTTTGCCGAAGCGCAGCATGCCCCAGGGCGTTTCCTCGCCGCTGACCAGCGGAAGGTCGTGCGCTAAGATTGCGTGCGAGCCGCCCGGGCTATGCGTGAACGCCACGTGAACCTCGTCCATGCTGTTTTCCCACGATTGCAGGTAGTTGCACGGCACGTGTTCGATCGGCCGCGCTTCGATGAAGCCTTCGCCGTGCGATTCCGGATACGGCGGAAACGCGGGCGGCTCGCCGTTGCCGAAGAAACCGTAGATCAGGCCGAAGGCCTCGCCGGTCGGAAAGACCGGTATTCGGACGTTCCGCTCGAACCCTTCGCGCTCGGCCGGCGCTTCGACGCACTGGCCGGAGCAGTCGTATTTCCAGCCGTGATACACGCAGCGGATCGTATCGTCCTCGACCCAGCCGAGATGCATCATCGCGCCGCGATGCGGGCATTTTTCGGCGATGATTTGGGCACGGCCCGACGCACCGCGAAAGAGCGTGTAGTCTTCGTTCATGATGCGAATCGGCACCGCGCGGCCGTTGGGCAAATCCTCGCTGCGATACAGCGCGTGCCAGAACTGGCGCATGAAGATCCCGCCCGGCGTTCCCGGTTTCGTCGTCGCAAGATCGACGCGTGACGCGATTTTCCGCTTCTGCCGCATCTCTGCGGTGGGGGCGTCGTTGTGCGTGATAGCCAAGGCCGAACACCTCGTTCGCGTGGAGGGATTTTCGATGCTCCCCTAAAGGCTCACGAGCCTCCTGCACCAACGGACAAGAGACTTTGCTGATACCACCATTCCCGCGCACCGTTCGAGCCGCCGCTTTCTTGATGCTCGCGGCGTTGTTGCTCGCACCGAGCGCAGCGTACGCCCAGGCCATGCCGACCTTACGCGTTGCGCTGATTGCGGCCGAAGCTTGCGGTCAGGTGTACTTCGCTCAGCAAATGGGCTTTTTTCAGAAGGCCGGGCTCAACGTCGAGCTCCAAACGCTCAACAATACGAACGCGATCGCTGAAGCCGTCGCCTCGAACAGTACCGACATCGGGTTCAGCGCCGTGCTCTCGATTGCCACCGCGTACAAGAAAGGCATCCCGTTTACGATCGTCGCTGCCGGTAACGAGTACGAATCGTCGCGTCCGAACGCCGCCATCTTGGTGCCCGAGAACTCCCCGATCCATACGGCCAAGGATCTCAACGGGAAGACCCTCGGCGTGCAAGCCGTCAAGTCGATCGCCGAGTTCGGTCCGCGTTTATGGATCGATAAGAACGGCGGCGACTCATCGACCGTGAAGTTCCTCGATCTGACGTTCGCGGCGTTGCCCGATGCGCTCGCCGCGGGCCGCATCGATGCGGAATGGCTCGCCGAGCCCTTCGTCGCGATCGGCAAGCAAAACGCGCGCGTGATCGCCTATCCGTTCGACGCCATCGGCAAACGATTTCTCGCCGGAGCTTGGTTCGCGAGCACCCCGTGGGCCAAGGAACACCCCGACCTCGTGGCCCGCTTCGCGGCGGCGATGAGTGAGGCATCCCGCTGGGCGAATGCGAACCCCGCCAAGGCCGGCACGATCTTGCTCGGCGTGACCAAGATGGATCCGGCGCTGTTCGCAAAGGTCGTGCACGCGGAGTATGCCGACCGTCTCGCCGCCGTGGAAGTGCAGCCCCAGATCGATCTTGCGGCGCGCTACGGCCTCTTCCCGCAAACGTTCTCCGCCGCCGACCTGATCTTCAACCCGGCGCGTTAACCAACGCCGCTAGTTCAATGCATACGTCCATGTTGACAATGGAATCGCTTTGGGTTAACGTATAACCAGATGGTTAAATATTCGGCAACCCTGGATGGGGTCTTCGGCGCGCTCTCCGATCCCGTGCGCCGCCACATTGTCGAGCAGCTTGCGCGCGGTGTTTTGACCGCCGGTGCGCTGGCGGCGGAGGTACCGATCTCGCAGCCCGCGGTCTCCAAGCACATCAAGGTGCTGGAACGCTGCGGTCTCGTGAAGCGCACGATCGTCGGGCGCGAGCACCATCTGCGGCTCGCTCCACGCGCGATGCAAACGGCAGCGAAGTGGATCGATCGGCAACACGCCTTCTGGAACGCCTCGTTCGACCGGCTCGACGCCTTGCTCGAACACACCACCGAAAGTGAGTCCTCGACATGAGCAACACACAAACGTCGGCGCCGGCCCTTACGATTCGCCGCACGTTCAACGCGCCGCGCGAACGCGTCTTCGCGGCCTTCACCAGCGCCGATCTCTTGCGCCAATGGTTCGGCCCGCCCGGCACCACGATCGGCGAATCGACCTTCGACGCGCGTGCCGGCGGCCGGTACCGCATCGAGATGCTTTCCTCGGACGGCGAATCGTACAACGTCGGCGGCGTGGTCACCGCCTTCCGCCCGCCCGAACACCTCGCGTACACGTTTCGCTGGGAAGAGGACGAGCCGCAGCTCGAACGCGACACGACCGTGCGCATCGACTTCATCGCGCGCGGTGCACAGACCGACGTCGTGCTCACCCACGAGAACCTGGCGGACGAGCAGAGTCAGGCCCGTCACGAAGAGGGCTGGAACGGCGCGCTCGGCAAGCTCGAGGCCGTGCTGGCAGGGCCGATCCGCATCAAGGGCATCGATCTCAGCGGCTACATGGTCAAGGACGCGCAGCGCGCGATCGGCTTCTACCGCAGCGTTTTCGGCCTCGAGCCGACAATGATCTATCCAGAGAACCGCGGCGCGGAATACGACCTGCCCGACGGAACGACGTTCGGCTTGTGGGGCGGGGGGCCGAGTACGGTGCCGTTCCAGCCCAGCAACGGCGTCCTGTTCGCAGTCGAGGATCTCGACGCCGCCGTCGCACAACTCGGCGCGCGCGACATCGCGGTCGTGTATCAAACCGAAACGCCGAACTGCCGCCTCGCGATGATCAAGGACAGCGAGGGTAACCACGTGACCTTACACCAGCGCAAACCCCACTAGCCTTATTCCGAGCTCGTCGAAGGGGCCCCGTTCTGCTGCGCGGAGGGGAGCTGCTCTTCGACGACACTCGGACCGGCAGCGGCCGCGACGTCGCCCTTTTCCGTCGCCGCAATTCCCGGGGTCTCGTCGACCCATGCGACGTCCGCATTCGAGTCGTAATGGTTGCCGGCATGGCGCAGCGGACGGTCGCAATGGAGTTTCGTCCGGGCGCCGCTCGGGCCGACCCACTTTATTGACGAACAGCTCCGCTCCAGACGCATGTGGCGCTGGAAATTCCACCGCAATCGCCGGCGCAAACGCGCCGATTGTCGAATCGTTCGGCGGCGTTTTCCGCCGTTTGCATCTGCCCGTGCGCGAATCCTAATGTAAAAATTAGGCCGCTGCCAGGAGCCGCTGAGGAGATGCAGCCAAGATAGGCCTTAGCCCGCATTCCCCGGATGACTTTGCAGTTTGGTTGAGCACTTCGACGCGATTTGCCTTATAATTAGCGTATGAGCGACGATCTTGACGGGCCAAAAGCGACGAACCCGACGGGTGAAGCGAAGAACGATGTTCTGCACCTCGATTTTGACCGTCGCGTTATGGTTCAGTTTCGTGGATCCGTCGTCACCTCCGATGCAGGTCTGCTCGCCTATCGCGAACTCGATGATGTACTCGGCTTGAGCGATCTTGCCGGCGAACTACTTGCCGACGGACGTACTGGGAAGAATGGCCGTCATGCCTTGGTCGGCATGTTGCGGCAGTCGGTTTTCGGCCGGCTCGCCGGTTACGAGGACGTGAACGATGCCGACCGGTTGCGCCACGATCCAGCGATGCGTTGGGTCGTCGGCGGCAAGGCGGCCAAAGGGCGTGCGGCTTCACCAAGTCAGATGGGCCGCTTTGAAACACAATGGCTCGCCGCATCGGCGAATCTCTCCGCTCTCGCACACCTGTCCGGAAACTGGATCGATCGTGCACGACGCGACGAACCGGATAGCGAGATCGTGCTGGATATGGACTCGAGCGTGAGTCCGACCCATGGCGAGCAAGAGCAAAGCGTCTGGAACGGCCATTTCGGCTGTACCTGTTACCATCCGCTCTTCGTGTTCAACCAATTCGGCGACCTCGAACGATGCGCGCTTCGGGCGGGCAACGTTCACAGTGCCGATAACTGGGAGGCGGTCCTCAAGCCCGTCGTCGCTCGCTACAAGGGGAAGACTTCCCGGATTTGCTTCCGTGGCGACGCGGCCTTTGCGATGCCAAGCATGTACGAGTACCTGGAGTCGGAGGGAATCGAATACGCGATCCGCTTGCCGGCCAACCAGATATTGCAAAACGAGATCGCTCATTTGCTTCGCCGACCCGTGGGTCGGCCGCCGCACTACGTCCAGCGCCTGTACTCGACGTTCCGCTATCAAGCCGGGAGCTGGAGCATAGCGCGCCGTGTCGTCGCCAAGGTCGAGTGGCATCCGGGCGAACTCTTTCCGCGGGTCGGCTTCATCGTGACGAACCTGACGCGACGCCCAAAGAACGTCGTTGCGTTCTACAATCAGCGCGGAACCGCAGAGCAGCACATCAAGGAGGGCAAAGGTGCGATCAAATGGACGCGGCTATCGTGCCGCACGTTCGCCGCAAATGCTGTCCGGCTTCAGCTTCATGCACTGGCCTACAACCTCGGAAACTTCCTACGATCGCTCGTGACGCCGGCCGTTATCGCGGACTGGACACTCACGAGTTTGCGCGAGAAGCTGATCAAGATCGGCGCGAAGGTCGTCAGCCACGGGCGCTACGTCACGTTCCAAATGGCGGAGGTGGCAATTCCGCGCGCCGTATTCGCCGAACTTCTGCAACGGATCGCAGCGCTACGCCTGCGGTCGGCTCCCGCACCGACGTGAAACACGCTTCGGTGATTCGATCGAGGAACCACCGCGGGAGAATTGTGCCCAAATGAGCAGATTCTCGGGCATTTCGGTCGCGTATTGCCGAAGCGTCGGTCCAGAAGCCACGAACGCCGTCGCCGGAAGGCCCACCCCGTGCGAATTTAGCCGGAGGGAGGTAACCGGGCGGCGAATTGCCCAGCCATATGGGGAATCCCGGCTAAAGGGCGCACTAGGGGTGCTACCTGAAAACCGCCGATCTTATCGCGGTCGAGGACGAGCCTCACTTCGTGTACGCTGCCGTCGGCAAACGTCCCGCGGTAGATACGAAACAATCATCCCGCTCCGCGTTCGTTCCAGCAGGGCCAGCGACGCCGGCTCACCGATCGAAAATGTCTCTGCACGAAGCCCCGCGCCGTGACGAGCGACGCGGAAAGGGACAATCCGGAGTCGAATCGTTCAGTTGTTTGGGGAATTCCGTCTTAGTGGCTTCCCCGCGCCGTATCCCAAACGCTCGGAGGTTCACGGCGCTCGTATGGGCGGCCGTGGTTTTTCTGTTGCTTGCGGGCCATCCAAGCGGCTCGCCGGCGCTGATCGCGCGCGATGCACCGGTGCGCGTGATGGCCTTCGGCGATTCGATCACCGCCGGTGTCGGCGCGTTCGGCAAAGGCGCCGACGACGGCGGCTATCGCGGCCCGCTGGCGCGCGCCCTCCAACGCCACGGCTATCACGTGCGTTTCGTCGGCTCGCGCAGCGATTTTTCGGACGCCATCTCGGAGCGCGCGCACGAGGGCTGGCCCGGCTACGTGCTGCGCTCGTTTCCCTCCGACCCGGGCCCCGGGCAACTGTTCGGCCCGCTTGCCCGTAAGGCGATGCAGGAAAACGATCCCGACGTCGTGTTGCTGATGGCCGGAACGAATGATCTGTTGCGCTGGGAAGACCGGGCGGCGGGTTACACCCTGGAAAACATTCTCGACTCCATGGCGATGCTGATCGAGCAGATCGTGAAGGCGAAGCCCGGCGTCTTCGTCATCGTGGCGCCGGTCGTCGAGAGCCCGAAGGTCGGCGTCTGCGCGCTGCGCTATTTCGCCGGGCTCGCGCAGCAGGCGGGGTGCGGAACGGCCAATGCCGGCCTCAAGGCCCTGGTGGAAGACTTCGACCAGCGCGGCTACCGCGTTTCGTTCGCCGGCGCGATGGCGACGGCCGTGCCGCGCGACGACGCCCACTTCCCGGACGGCATTCACCCCTGCGGCGCCGGCGGTTACGCCGCGATCGCAGATGTCTGGCTGCACTCGATCGAAGCGATCACCCAGCAACAATAGCGTTTAGAAGCCGGTGTAGCGCGGGCATCACCGAGTCGTGCGGATACGAGAACGTCTCGATGTCCTCGACGGGCTGCGTGGTCTGGCGATCCTGCTCGTCGTCTGGTATCACGTCTGGATAGTCAGCGGCCAAGCTTTCGGTCCGCTGACGTTCGTCGCGCAGGCGGGCTTCCTCGGCGTCGAGCTGTTTTTCTTCATCAGTGGATTCTGTCTGTACTATCCGTACGCTCGAGCAGCGCGCGAAGGCCGTGACCAGCCCTCGACGCGGCGCTTCTTCGAACGCCGCTTTCTCAAGATCGTGCCGTCGTATCTCATCGCGCTGTTCGTGTTCGTCGCGGCCTATCACGCGCAACTGGGCTCGCCCGCGAACCTCGCGCTGCAGCTCGCGACGCACCTGACGTTCATGCACACGCTCAGTCCCGACACGTTCGGGACCATCAGCGGACCGCTCTGGACGATCGGGATCGAAGTGCAGTTCTATCTGCTCTTCCCGCTGATCGTGCCCTGGTTCCGGCGCACGCCGATCGCCGGTTACCTTTTCCTGATCGGTGTATCCGAGAGCTACCGGCTGGCCATCGCTGCGGCCGGCCTGAGCACCTCGTTCTGGTGGATCAACCAGCTGCCGGCGTTCTTCGACATCTTCGGGGCCGGCATGATCGCGGCGTACGCGCTGGTCGAACTGCGCACGCGCGGGCTGCTGCGGCCGCGCGCCGCAACCGCGCTTTCCGGCGTGGCTTTCGCGCTCGCCGTCGGCGGCCTCGCCCTCGCCAGTGCGGCCGGCGCGACGCTGAGCGACGATGCGGCCCGCGACTGGCTCAACAGCCATCGGCTGATCATCGGACCGCTGTGTATCGTGCTCGCGCTCTCGACGTTCTTCGCGGCCGAACGGTGGCGGACGATCGTCGCCGCACGCGCGCTGACGTTCCTCTCGGCGATTTCCTACAACCTGTATCTGTGGCATCTCGAGATCGCGGTCTGGCTGCACGGCGCCGGCTTACCCGCGATCTGGACGGTGATCCTCGCGATCCCGGCGGCGCTCGCGGTCGCGGCGCTCATGACGTATACCTTCGAGCGGCCGATCCTGGAAACCGATCTCGCCCAGTTGCGCGCCGCCTTCTCAGCGCTGGCCCTGCGTCTCACCCACACACCGGCGGCCGCTTCTCGCGCTCCCTGATCCGCGGCTCCCGCGGTTCTGGTATGATACGCGGGTGAGCGAGCGATGAGGCCGGCTTCGATTTTTCCGGACCTCGAGGAAGCGGCAGAACGGGCTGCGGCTGCGCTTCAGCGCGGGGAGCGTTCGATTTTGCTCGAGGTGCGGCCGATCGCCGCGGCCGGCGAGCAGGTCCGGCTCTGGGACGGCGTCATGGGAAGCGTCGTCAGCCGGCGCACCGTGCCGCCCAAGATTCTCGGCCAGCAAAGCCGGATCGCCGCGGTGGTCGTGCGCGTCGACGTGAACGACGTGCTCTCGGCGATGGCACGAAAGATCGAACGCGCGTCGCGCTGATTTACGGCTCGCCGTAAAACGCGGCGGCGTTTCCGTAGAGCACCTTTTGTTTTTGCTCGTGCGTGATGTCTTTGCGCCCGATCACCTCGGCCGCTGCGCTCTCGCGCCCTTCGCCATGCGGAAAGTCGGACGAATACAAGATCTGGTCGTCGCCGAGGAGTTCGAGCTCCTGTGCCATCATGGTGTCGCTCGATTCGACGGCGAGAAAGAACCGGCCGTTCCGGACCAGATCGCGCACCGTTGCAACACCGAGCGTCTCGGGGTTGGGCATGCGCGTGCGGTTGACTTCCGCGTAGTGCGACATCCGGCCGACCGAGTAGAAGATCCACTCACCGCCGAATTCCAAGAACGCGATCTTCATGTTGGTGTACTTCGTAAACAGACCGTGCCCGAAGAGCGCAACAAACGCCAACTGTCCTGGAATCGCCTTGCCGATAACGTTCGAATCCTGGATCGTCTCGCAAATATCAGAGAGCGGCGGAAAGCTCATCGCCATGTGCACGCACACCGGCAGCCCCGACTCCGCCAAGGCATCCCAGATCGGCGTGAAGCGCGGGGCCGAGAGCATCTCGGTTCCGACGGTGCTGTAGAGCACCACGGTTGCCGCTCCGAGATCCTTGAGTTCCTTGAGGGCTTCGAGAGCGACACCGGTATCGCGCATCGGCAAGAGCCCGGCCCAGCGCAGGCGTTTCGGTGCCTGCGCACACTGCTGTGCGACATAACGGTTATAGGCGCCGAAGAGCGCCGCTTCCAGAAACGGATCGGTTGACATCTGCGCGTAGATCGTGCTGGGGAACAGCACCTGAATGTCGATGCCGAGTTGATCGAGCGCATCCAGACGGTCCGGAACGCTTTCGAGCGTCGCACAACCGGCAGACATCGGAAAGGCGGTGAACTGACCGGCATGCTTGAGATCGGCGCCGTACTCTTCGAGTACGATGCCCGGCACGTTCGCCGCGTGCGTGCCGGGGCCGAACGGGTGCGGCTGCAACTGTCCGTCGAGCAGCCATGACGTGTTCCATACTCGCAGGTCGGCGGAATCGCCGATGCGCACCGGTCGCGGCCGGCGCATCGAGAAGCGTTCGGGGAGCGTGGCCCACATTTGGGGCGTCATGAGGACGTGCGCGTCCGCGTCGTAGAGCTTGTAGCCGTCGAGCATCACTGGGCCTTCCGTATGGGAGTGCGTCGCTTGAGTTCGAGCGAAGATCGCCCGTCAATCGTCCAATTCGTGCTGCTGTTTCACGCGATCCTTAAGATCCATGAGCCAGGGGAGCTTGCGGCGCCAGAGTTGCGCCGAGTCTGCCGTTTCGCCGGTTCCGAACGGCCGATCGCCTTTGATCGTGATGCGCTCCATCAGACGCCGCTGCGGATAGTAGTCGTGGACGGCCGCATGTTGAACCAGGCGATTGTCCCAGAAGACGATGCTGTTGGGTTCCCAGCGATGCCGGTACTGATACTCCAGCGTATTGACCGTTGCGAAGAGATCTTCGAGCAGCCGCTGGCTTTCGACCTCATTCATCCCTTTGATGTAAAGCGTGAAGTTGCGGTTCACGAAGAGCGTCTTGCGTTTGGTGACCGGATGCACGCGCACCACCGGGTGCGTCACCGGCGGATACAGTTCTTCGTATTTCTGCAGCTTGCGGCGGCCGTCATCCGTCCGAGTGTCGAAACGCTGCTTGAACGACTTGAAGTCGTGAACCGCTTCGAGGCCGGCGATGAACTGCTGCATCCGGTCCGAGAGGCCTTCATAGGCGGAGCCCATGTTGCAGAACACGGTATCGCCGCCCAATTCCGGAATGATCTTGTTGCAGAGCATCGTTCCCATCGGAGGCTCTGCGCGGAAGGTCTCGTCGGTGTGCCAGATGTCGGTCGCCAGCGGCGGGTTGCCCTCTTTGTTGTCGTAGACAATGAGTTCGGGCTCATCTTTCGAGCTCGTCGAGAACGGGTGCACCGTGAGCTCGCCGAAATAACGGCCGAACCGCTTGAGATCTTCCGACGAGATCGTTTGGCGCGGAAGAACCAGGACACCGTACTCGGCGTGGGCCTGCACGAGCGCCGCAATAGTCTCGGCATCCAACGGCTGGGTGAGGTCGATGCCCGTGATCTCGGCTGCAAGCGGAACGCCGAGCCGCCGAATCTTGAGCGACGATGTGGACGAGACGGGGGCAGCTATTTGCATCGTTCGATGGTTCCTTGCTTCAGCGTCCGGGCTCGAGAAGAGGCTTCATTTCCCGGTAATTGGGGCCCTGCGCATGTCGTGCGACGAACGCCACGACGACGCTTCCGAGTGGGCCGAACGGATTGCCGAATGTCTCCGCGATTTCGAAATGGTTGTAGCCCTCCGCGACGATCGCGCGAACGTCATGTTTCCGTTCGCCCAGAGCCTGCGCGAATTCGCGGCCCTGCCGTCGGAACTCGGGCGTTTCTTCCGTACCGTACGCGACGACGACCGGCGCTGTCATTCGGTCGAGATGCCGCATCGGGCTCAGTGCCGCGATCGTATCCTCGTCGAAGTTCACGTAGCTGCTGCGCCGGGAAAGCGCGACCGGCGCCAGTTCGTACATCCCGCTGCACAACACCGCGCCGCGAATCGCACGGCTCGTCGCATCGCCGCGGCAGATGACCGTCGCCGCAAGATGGGCCCCCGACGAATGACCGGCGAGATAGAGCCGGCCGGGATCACCGCCGATCGAGACGGCGTTCTCGGTAAGCCACGCTACCGCTCGCTGAACCTGATCGGCAAGCACGTCCAAGCGGCCGCCGACGGACTCAACGCCGCTGAAGTCGATCAGCGCGCAATGCGCTCCCGCCGCGACGATCGGCTCCGCCACGAACGCGAAGCGCGACGCCGGGTTGGTTTTCCAGCCGCCGCCGTGGATGAAGGCGACGAGCGGTGCCGGGCTACCGGCGGCGCGGAAGATCTCGATGCGCTCGTCGACGTGCGGACCGTACGAGACGCGCACCGGCCGGCTCAAGCGCCCACGAGCCGCCGCGCCCGATGCGGCGGTGCGCCGCATGACGGTCTCGCGATTGGGCGCGTACGCCGCCTGATCGTAGGCGGCGTCGAGCTCGGCTTGTGTGTAGCCGAGAAAGACGTGCGGGCTTACGGCTTCCAAATCAAATCGCTCGCCTGCATGTGCTGGTCGATGATCCCGTACTTCAGCGCTTCGTCGATGACCGGTTGAATCGTCGCGGGTTCGAGAGCCGTCGAATATACCGCCCGGCCCATCACCGCGATGATCTCCGGATCGATCTTGGTGAAGTGGGAGAGGATCACACCCGACTCACGTTTGTGCGCGTTGGCCCATTCGGCGGCCTGATGGAGCGCGGCTACGAACTTCGCCGCCGCCTCCGGATGCGCGGTCAGCCACGTGTCCTGGGCGAAGAAGCCGAGCAGCATCGTCTTCGGCGCCAGGCCGTCGATGGCGGAGCCGAGCACGCGAACGCTGTTCTTCGCGTTTGTGAGGTAGGGTTCGACATCGTCCGCCGCATCGATGCGGTGGCTATCGAGCGCGTTGCCCATCTCGGGAAAACCAAGCTCGACAAACTTGATCGTCTTGGAATCGCCGCCATGCTTGTCCATCCACGACGAGGTCGATACCAGTCCCAACGCTTTGAGTGCGTTCACGCCGAACGTCTTCCCGTTGAGATCGGCTGCCGTCTTGTACGGAGAATCCTTCGCCACGATGATTTCGTCGGTGAGGGTGGCCGAAGTCGACACCGCGGATGCGGCGATGAAACGCAAGGGAATGCCGCGCAAGCGCGCCGCCGCGATCGTTGCGACATTGCCCGTTCCGATGTCGAGTGCCCCGGCAGCGACAGACTGTGCGGCGAGCGGCCCGCTTGCAAGCGTGGTGATCTGAACGTCGAGTCCGGCTTTTTTGAACAGACCGAGTTCCTGCGCGTAATAGCCGGGCCCCGAATTGTCACCCGGACTCAAACCGAAGCGAATGACCGTCGGCGCTTCGCTTGCGCGCAGCGGCGCGACCGGCATCGTGGACGACATCAGCGCGAACACAGCCACACCAAGGTAGCGAAAGAACGCCGTGAGCGGCGACGGAGACATGCGCGGCATCCTCTTTCGTAGCAGTTGGTTGCGAGGTTGGGCGGTTGCAGCGGTGTGCCTCCGGACATTTGAAGAAGAGTTTTCCGCGTCAGTCGGCCAGCCGGGGGATGCGTGAGCGCCCAACCAGCAGCGGCGAAATCACAACCGGCGCTTGCGCCGCGCCGCGCAATGCGGGCAAGTAACGGCGACGAAACGCGTCGCTGTCGAGGTTCTCGAGATCTCCGATCACGCTCATCGCAGCGATAACGTTACCACTCTGGTCGCGAAGTGGAACCGCGACGCTTCCGCGCTTGCTGCTCATGGCGCGCAATGTAACCGCATAGCCGGCACGCCGGACTTTGCGCAACTCTTCCATCAGCGCTCCGTCGCCATAGAGCCGGCGCAGCCGGCCAACGGGCAAAAATGATAGCAAAACGCGTCCCATGGCCGTTGAATGCGCCGGCAGACCGTCGCCGATCTGCCAGCCGTTCGGCGGCCGGTACTCGGCGCGGGCGATGTAGATCACTTGCCGGTTGTCAAGAACGCCCACGTTCGCCGTGCATCCGAAGGAGCGCGCGATCGCGTCGATGCGCCCCTCGAGATCAGGATTCGCCAGCGCCTCCTTAACGGATAGGCTCATCCAAAGCAATTTCTGGCCGGCGCGATACACCTTGCGATCGGGATCGAACGCCACGTACCGCAAGTCGGTCAACGTTTGCAAGATGCGGTACGCCACGGTGCGCCCCAAATTCAGCGCGCGCTCGACATCCGCGATCGTCACCGCGCCGCGAGCCACGACATACTCCAGAACTTCCGACGAGCGAACAACCGTAAGAAGTCGATCCGCCGCCGGCTTTTCGGGTTTTTGCGACATCGTACCGAACCCCCCGAGGCACAATCCGGCGCAATGCCGGGCCGGGCCTGCTCGCGCGCGCCGAGTATCCGATTTGCGGACATTTCGGCCCGTTTTGCACGCGATTTGACAGCCCGCATTCGTTGGCGTATGAGTCTCTGACGATTCCGCTCACGAAAGCCTTGAAGAGAAGCAACACCATGACGGAACTTTATGCCGGCACGGTCGGCGAATTCATCGAAAATAATGACCGCCGCATCGTCACGCATGGTGACGTCGAAATCGGAGTGTTTCGCCGCGACGGCGAGTTCTTCGCCTATCGTAACCATTGCGCTCACCAAGGCGGCCCGGCGTGCGAAGGCGTGACGATGGCGAAAGTTGAGGACATCTACGGTCCGCACCGGACCGTACTCGGCCAACGGTTTTCCGAAACCGACATTCATATCGTTTGCCCGTGGCACGGCGTTGAGTACGACCTGCGCACCGGCGTGTGCGTCCCAAACCCCCGCAAGCGGCTGCAGAAATTCGACGTCATCACGAAGGGTAACGAAATCTATGTTATCGTCTGATTCATCGGTGCATCCCGAAGCGCTGGCGAGCTATATCGAAAGCTTGATCGCGCAGGACCGAACCTCGGAGGTCGATCTCGACGAGGCGCAGCGGTTACTAGCCGCCGCGGTGCGCCTCTATTCGGCGAAAGCCGAGCGGGACGGCATTTTTCCGGCGGTACCGGGCGGCACGATCACCGCGACCGACGCGATGCTCGTTGCCCACGGCTTGCTCCAAGCCGTCAATATCAGCGTCTTCGAACTCGGCCTTTGGCAATCGTGGATGCACTGAGATGAGCGTTAATATTGCTACCAGCGATCCGCAGGGCATCAACGTCGCGGAATTCGACACACGTACGCTGCTCGGACACGCCGCGCAGCAATCGCGGGCGCGTAAGTATCACGAGTTTCCGATCATCGACGTCGATTCGCACCACTACGAGAACGACTCGTTTCGCGAGATCGTGAAGCTGATCGAAGATCCCGTCCTGCGCCAGCAAGCGCTCTCCTTCGGCGCTTCCTTTCTCGCGGCGCAGCCCGGCAATCAGAACCAGTCAGGCCGCGTTTCCCGCATGGCTCTGCGCAACATGGACAAGCATGCACCCGGCGAACAACGCGACGTCGATCTCTCGCGCAAGTGGATGGACGCGATGGGAATCGACATCGCGTTCCTCTTCCCGACGAAGATGCTTTCGCTGAGCGCCCATCCGGTGCTCGAAACGCAGCTCGGCTACCTGCGCGCGTATAACCGCTGGCTGACCGAGGTGGTGTTACCGCGCGAGCCGCGGCTGCGCGCCTTGCTGTGCCTGCCCTTCAACGATCCGGAGGCGTCGCTCGCGGTCGTGCGGGATTTCGGCGACAAACCGGGCGTATCCGGGTTCATGGTGACGTCAGCACACAACATCGCCGTACAAGACAACCGTTACATGCGCCTCTACGCCGAGCTCGAAGAACGCAACCTGCCGCTCGCGTTTCACAGCGTGTACAACTGGAACGACCACGCTTTCTCCTCAGCGCAACGGTTCATCTCCGTGCACGCGCTCGGCTTCGTGTTCTACAACATGCTGCACATCATCAACTGGATCGTTCATGGACTTCCGGAGCGGTTCCCGAAGCTGAAATTGATTTGGATGGAATCGGGCCTGGCCTGGGTGCCGTTCGTCATGCAGCGGCTCGATAACGAATACCTGATGCGCAGTAACGAGTGCCCGGCGCTGAAGATGCTGCCCAGCGAGTACATGAAGCAGATGTACTACTCCGTGCAGCCGATGGAAATGCCCGAAGACCTCTCGATCCTCCAGACGACGTTCAAGATGATCAATGCGGAGACGCAGCTGCTGTACTCTTCCGACTACCCGCACTGGGATTTCGACCTTCCGAGCGTCATCTACGATCTGCCCTTCCTCAGCGAGGAACAGAAGCGCAATATTCTCGGCGGCAACGCCTGCCGGCTCTTCGGCTTGAACGTGCCCGGCAAGCTCGCCAACATCCCGCCGGCCTAGGCCGGCTCGAGGTCCGGCGGGATGACGTCGGCAACGGTAAGCGGTGCGTGCAGTAAGCCTTGTTCCGCGCACGCCTCGAGGAAGGCCTCGATTGCGCGGATATTCGGGGCGACGCCGTAGGCAAAGGCGTCGTCTCCAAAAATCCGGCGCTCGTTCTCGTGGTGGTGCGAAAGCCAAAGCAGCGAGGTGCTGAGGTAATCCAGGTCAACGAGGTTTTTCAACGCGTCGTCCTTGGCCCGCGTGAACGCTTCCACGAGGTTTGTCCGGAGGGCCGGATCCTCGCGCAGCAATTCGGTTCGTACCACCAACAGGTGCATGATTGGAATCACGCCCGTCCGGCGGTAATAGGCCAATTCCTCGGCGTGCGGCTCAGCCAACAGCCGGCGGAGGCGGCCGGAGCCGTCGGAAAACGAACGCGGAACGCGCGAGGTGATGAGCGCATCGAGCGAACCGCCGAGCAGTCCCTCTTCGAGGGTCGTGCCGGCGGTAATGGGTTCGATCTCATATCCCGGCGGCACGCGTAGCGCGACCCGCTCCTCGTTGGCGGCGACGTTGAGTCCGCCGGTCCGCCAGCGCATCGAGCGCGGGTCGACGCCGTACTGGGTTTGCATGATCGAGCGCAGCCAGATCGCCGCCGTCATGAGGAAGCCGGGCAGGCCGACGCGGCGCCCCTGCAAGTCGGCCATGACCGTGGCGCTATTATCCGCACGCACGTAGATCGCGGTGTGGCGAAACATCTTCGAGGTGAACACCGGCACCGCCACGATGGTGCGATTCCCGCGTGAGCGCTCGACGGCGTAAGCGCCGAAGGACATTTCAGCGACGTCGTAGGCCTGCTCGCCAAGCATCTTTTGGAAGATCGAACCGGGATCGGCATGAACGATCGCGGCATCGACGTTCAGGGCGCCGAGGTGACCGGCAACGGACGCAACGCGATCCGTGGGCGAGAGGGCGATTGTGAGCCGGCGCCTCCCGCTCACACGTGCGCCGGCCGCTTACACATGGCCGTATTTCTGCAGCGCTTCCCCGAGCGTTAACCCGTTCGCCAGTTCGGCCCGGATGCGGACTTCGGTCGCGGTCAATTCCTCGGCGCGCACGAGGACCGTATCCACCAGCGCCGCCGGAACGACGATCGCGCCGTCGTCATCGGCGAGGATGAAATCGCCGGGATCGACCGCGACGCGCGGCGCCGTCGCGCCCGCGATGTACACGCGCTCTTGGCAGCCCGTCACGCGCCAACGGCCGATCGACTGGACGGGCGTACGATATCTGGCGTACACGGTGAAGCCGTGTTCGCCCAGCCAGCGCACGTCGCGAATGCCGCCGTCAACCAAGGCGCCGGTGCTGCCGCGTTCTTGCATGCCGAGCGCGATCAACTCGCCGAAGTAACAGATGCCATCGCCGTCACCGCTCCACACGCTGACCTCATCGCGCGAAATACCGGCACACGCTTGCATCTTCGCGGCGTCGCCCGTGCCCTCGTAGGGAACCATCTGTCCGCGAATCGTGTACGCCCAGCCCGCTAGTTTGCCGGCGCCGGCGGGATACGGCAGAAACGATGCGGAGAGCCCGTAGTCGAGGTGCCCCATTTGATCGAGCACGTCGGCGACGTTCGAGGTGTCGACGGCCAGAAAGCGTTGGCGGACCGTTGCGCTTGTGTCGGACATGGTTATACGAGCTCCAGCGTCGAGGGTGCGAACAGATCGGCGATCGTGAGGGTTCGCCGCGAGAGGTGCTGCTCGGTCGAATACCGGCAGATGGCATCGAGTTGCGCGCGGTTGGCGCCGACGCCGTAGGGCCAATAGTCGCTGCCCATCAACGCGATCGCATCGGCCCACGCGTTCTCGACCCACGGAATGCTGATGTACGGCACGGACGCGCGCATCATGCGCCCTAGCTCGACGAAGGCGCGCGCCTTTGCTTCGGAAAATGCGCGGTACACGTTCGCGGCGAGCTCCGGATGCTGCGCCACGAGCTCCTTGCGAATGCCCATCACGTGCATGATCGGAAAGAAGCCGGTGCGGCGGTAATACGCGCGTTCTTCGCTCGCCGAATCCGCGAAGAGCCGCGCCACGAGGGCGTTCCCCGCGCTGAACGACCGCGGCGGGGTGGGCGAAAGGATCGCATCGATGTCGCCGGCGAGCAATGCGGCATCGAGCGTCGCCTCCGCGCCCAGCGGCCGCACGTCGAGCGAGCCGGGAAGTTCAAGCGGTAGCCGTTCGATCCGTCCGGCCGTGTTCGTGCCGGCGGTGCGATAGCGAATGGCGTTGGTGTCGACGCCGTACTGGTCGGCGAGAATGCCGCGCACCCAGAGGCCAAACGTCATCTGGTATTCGGGAATCCCCACCAGCCGCTGCTCGAGTTGCTTGGGGTTCGTGATTCCACGGTCGCTGCGCACGTAGATGCCGGAGTGCCGGAAACCGCGCGACGGAAACACCGGAATCGCCACGTAGGCCCCTTCGCCGCGCGAAACTTGGATTAGATAGCTGCTCAAGGACATCTCGGTGATATCGAAATCCGCATGCCCGACCACGCGCGGTAAGAGATCTTCGGCTTCCATGATAACGGGCACCACCGTGCAGCCGTCGATTCCGATGGTCCGGTCCAATAATCCGCGGACGCGATCGTAGGCCCCGCACGCCAAGGTCACCGTTAGCACGCGTCCTGGCTTCGCAGGGCACGCGCACTTCTCTTTGGCCTGTTGGAGCGCGTCATCTAGCTGCATTTGCTAAAGGGCAACGACCGCTGGATCGGAAGGCCCTAACGATGCGTCGTATTTCATCATTCCTCTCGCGGACAGCCGCACTCGCACTCATACCGCTGCTGCTCGCCGGCTCGATCGTACCGGCCGGCGCCGCAACCGGCGATCTCGTGATCGACGGCGAGCACATCGCCGACGCGGCCACGTACACGGCGGCGAAAAGCGAAGGCAAGGTGATCCTCTATAGCACGTACATCTTGAGCGCGATGAAAGCCGTGACGGCGAAATTCAAGGCCGATACCGGCATCGACGTCGAGATCGTCCGGCTGATCACGCCGCTGATGTACGACCGCGTCATCAGCGAGTACGGCACGAAAAAGCTGGTTGCCGATTATGTCGACTTGACGGACGTCACGCTGGTCAACCAACTCGCGCAAAAGGGCATTCTCGCGGCGTACAAAGTGCCGGCGTTCGCCGCGCTCGGTCCCGCCTTGCACGATCCCGACGGGAAGTGGTACTCGCTGATGCGGTCGCTGATGGGCGTAGGTATCAACACGGCCGTCATCGCGCCGGGTGACGTGCCGCAGAAGTGGACCGACCTGCTCGATGCAAAGTACAAAGCGAAGATGGCGATCATGGCGATCGATTCGGGCGGCACGGGCTTCGCGCTGGCCTACTTCCAGAACCAGAAATTCGGCAGTGATTACTTGAAGAAGCTGGCCGCGCAACAGCCGCGCACCTATCTTTCCGGCTCGCCGCTCGACGCCGACCTGGCCCGCGGCCAATTCGGCATCGCCGTCGCGCCGGTCGACGGGCTGCTCGACGACGTGCGGTCGGGAGCACCGGTCAAGATCATCACGCTCGCCGAAGGCATCCCCGCCTACACGACCAGCGGCGGCATGACCACCACCGGCGCGCACCCGCACGCGGCGCAAGTCTTCCTCAACTGGATGACGAGCAAACACGGCGGCGACATCATCCAGGCCAACGGCGCCTACGGACCGCGCCGAGACGCCGGCTCGCCGGTCGTAGAAGGCGCGTCGTTTCCGCCGGCCGCGCAGCTCTACAACATCCGCCCCTCCGACGTGATCTCCTCGCGCGATGCGCTGACGAAGGAATGGCATACGATCTTCGGCGTTAAGTAGCACGCCGTGAGCATCCGGATCGCTGGTCTCGTCAAGAAATTCGGCGAGACCACCGTTCTGCCCGGACTCGATCTCGACGTAGCGACGGGCGAACTCCTCGTCTTGCTCGGGCCGTCGGGGTGCGGCAAAACCACGACGATGCGGTGCGTGGCCGGCCTGGAAACACCCACCGCCGGCAGCATCAGCATCGGCGAGGTCACGGTGTTCGATGAGGGCAAACGCATCGACGTGCCGATCGAGGAACGCCGCGTCGGAATGGTCTTTCAGTCGTACGCGATCTGGCCGCACATGACGGTCTTCGAGAACGTCGCCTTTCCGCTGGAAATCGCCGGCGTCGCGAAGGCCGAGGCGCGCGAACGCGTCTCCGAGATGCTCGCGCTCGTCGGGCTCGAGACCTATGCCGATCGCGGCGCCAGCTATCTCAGCGGCGGCCAGATGCAGCGCGTGGCGCTGGCCCGCAGCCTCATCCACCAGCCGGCGGTGCTGCTGATGGACGAACCGCTGAGCAACCTCGACGCGCGATTGCGGGATCGCCTGCGCATCCTGCTGCGCGAGCTGCAAACGCGCTTCAAGACGACGGCGCTGTACGTCACCCACGATCAGCAAGAAGCACTCGCGCTCGCCGACCGCATCGTCGTACTCGACGCGGGCACGATCCTGCAAACGGGCGCACCCGAGGAGCTCTACCGCGCACCGGCCACACGCACGGTCGCCGACTTTCTCGGGTACGGCAACATTTTCGACGTGAGCCCGTTTCCGCAAGCGGCGGGAACCGTGCGGCTCGAAGCGAGCGGCCAGATCTTGGCCGCCGCGCAGGTGCCGAAGGGAGCACACGCATACGCCGCGTGCGTGCGCCCCAACGACGTTCGCCTGCACGTGGCGGGGCCGGATGCCGGCACGGCTCCCAACACGCTGCACGGCACGATCGTGATGGCGAGCTTTCAGGGCTCGTTCGTGCACTATCGCGTGCGCAGCGAGGGGCTGGTGTGGGACGTGCACAGCGTGAACCCGCCGCCCGTGCACGTCGACGACGACGTGCTGCTCTCGATCGCGCCCGAACACGTACTGGTCGTTCCCGCCACGTGAGGTTGCAGCGCATCGGGGTCGCGGTCCCGATCCTCTATGCGTTTCTCACGATCACGGTCGTCGTGCCGCTCGCGATCCTCGTGTTCGCGGCATTTACCGACGCGCCGCCGTTCTCGGGCGCGCCCGCGCTGCACGCAACGTGGGCGAACTTCGCGGCGTTGTGGTCCACCGGTGTGGCCGAAGCCGCGGGGAACACGATCTTCGTCGCCCTGATCGGAACGGCCGGCGCGGTTGCGGTCGGCAGCACGCTGGCCTGGCTCGCCGCGCGCAGCGACATTCCGGGGCGGCCGTTCGTGCATCTGGTCGGCATCATGCCGCTCTTTCTCTCGGTGCTCGTGGCCTCGACGGCGTGGGCGGAGCTGGCATCGGGACCGACGGCGTACTTCAGCTTGATCCTCAGCCAACTCGGCATTCATTGGCAACCCAACGTCGAGACGCTGCCCGGCATCGCGTTCGTGTACGCGATCTACGAGGCGCCCTACCCGTTCCTGTTCATGTACTCGGCCCTGACGCTGATCAATCCCGAGCTCGAAGAAGCCGCCGCGGCGCACGGCGCGCGGCTCGGCCAGGTGCTGCGGCGCGTCACGCTGCCGCTTCTCAAACCGGCGTTGCTCGGCTCAACGCTGCTGGTGTTCGCGCTGATCGTGGAAGATTTTCCGGTGCCGCAGATCCTCGGCGTCCCGGTCGGCATCACGACGCTCTCCACGCGCATCTACCTGTTCATGACGAGCGTCCCGGCGCTGCCCAACGTCGCGGCGGCGCTGAGCGTGGTGCTGATGATCGTCACCTCGTTCTTCGTGTTCACCCAGCGCCGTCTGCTGGAAGGCCGCGACTACCGCACCGTTACCGGTAAGGGCATGCAGGCACGCGAGCTGCGGCTGCGCCGGCTGCGCTGGCCGGCCTTCGCACTGGTCGTCGCGTACGCGCTGCTGGCCGTCGGCGCACCGCTCTTCGCGCTGCTCGAAGGCGCGCTGCGCAAGAACGTGTTCGTGCAGAACGCCGGTGCCCTGTTCGACGTGCACGCCTTCAGCTTCCGGCCGCTGCTCGACGCGCTCTCCGATCCCGACGTGGCGAGCGGAACGATCGTCAGCCTCCAGGCCGGCGCGTTCGCGGCGCTCGTCGGCGCGCTCGCGTTTCTTTCGATCGCATTCGTCGTGCACCGCACGAAGTCACCGGGGCGGCAACCGCTGGAATATCTCGCCATGCTGCCGGTCGCCGTGCCCGCGCTCGTGCTGGGTCTGGGCATTCTGTGGACGTGGGTCGGCATACCGCTGCCGGTCTACGGAACCGTGTGGATCCTCGGCATCGCATATCTCACGCGCTTCTTTCCCCAGGGCTATCGCGCGGTCGCGGCGAGCATCCAGCAGATCCACGACGACCTCGACGCCGCGGCGCGGGTCTGCGGTGCCCGCTCGCTGACCGTGGCGCGCCGCATCACGCTGCCGCTGGTACGCAGCGGCATCGCCTCGGCCGTCTTCATCATGGTCATCCTCTCGCTGCGCGAACTCACGGCATCGATCTTTCTCTACACCACGAGCACGCGCACGCTCTCGATCGTGATCTATGAGAAGTACGAGACGGGCAGCTGGTCGCAGGTCGCGGCGATCAGCTTGATCTTCACCCTCGCGCTCATGACCGTGACGCTGCTAGGCCGCCGCTGGCTGCGCACGGACCCATAACGGAAGGAACCGCCGATGGAATCACTGCTGGAAGACAAACTCGCCGAACTGGGCTATACGCTGCCGACGCCGTTCACGTACCCGAGCCCCAACCGCACCGGTTGCGTGCTGGTGGGCAACATCGCGTTCGTGTCCGGTCACGGCATCGGCTTGCCGCAACTGCCCAAGGTGCGCGAAAGCGGAAAACTCGGCATCGATGTAAGCGATGCCGAAGGGTACGCCACGGCGCAGGCCGTGGCGCTCTCGATTCTCGCGAGCTTAAAGGCCGAGTTCGGCAGCCTCGATCGCGTGAAGCGCGTGATCCGCCTCTTCGGCATGGTCAACTGCAGCCCCGACTTCGCCGGCCACGCGCACATCATCGACGGCGCCTCCGACCTCTACTATGCTTTGTTCGGTCCGGAGAACGGCCGCCACGCCCGCTCGGCCGTCGGCATGAGTTCGCTACCCCGCCAAATCGCAGTCGAAATCAACGGCGAATTCGAAATCACCATCTAGCAGCACTGTCATCCCGAGCGCAGTCGAGTGATCGCCGCCAAGCACTCCGAGTGATTGCCATCGCGAATGATGAGGCATATCGCCGGCGATCACTCGGCTACGCTCGTGATCGACGGTGGCTTGAGGGCGTGATCGTGGGCGTCCCTCGACTGCGCTCGGGATGACGGGGGCAAGACTTCGCTCGGGGCCTGCGTGCTGGTGGATCGGTTATGTTCGGGATGGGGAGAGGACGAGGGCGTTGAGGGCGGTTTGGAAGCGCTCGCGGGTGGCGTCGCCGTGCATCCAGCCGTAGTCGTATTTCACCGGCTGGGGACCCGGAACGATCTTGAGGGTAACGAAGACGGGGCCTTCTTGCGCGAGCACGTCCGGCAGCGCCGCGCTGAACGCCGTGAGCTCGTCGAACTCGTACACCTGCTTGTAGCCGGCCGAGCGGGCGAAGCCGGCGAAGTCGATGCCGTCGCCCGGCAGCGGATGACTGCCGTTCGCTTCGTAGGTGCCGTTCTCGCACAAGAAGTGGACGAGGTTCTTGGGCTTCGCGTTCGCGATCGTGACGAGCGTGCCGAGATTCATCAGCAAGCCGCCGTCACCGTCGAGGACGAAGATGCGTTGCTCCGGCAGTCCCAACGCGAGACCGAGGCCGTGCGATGAGGCCTGGCCCATGGCGCCCGTCGCGGGCAGGTTCAGCGGACTGGGCGCAATGCGCTCCCACTCGAAGGCGGACGTGTACGTCCCAATCACGATCGCGTCGCCGCGAACGGCCGCCAGGGCGGCGAAGCATTCATCGCGGCGCATCATGCTTCGACCATCCGTCCGATGAGCGCTACGAAGGGCTGCGAGGTGGCGTACGCGTTGTCGATGGCCGGCGCCAGCCGTTCGACATCGGCGGGTCCCTCGATACAGAGGTAATCGATGCCCATCGCGTCGAGCACGCCGGCCGTGATCCGAACGCCGTATTGGGCGGAGTCGGCCGGGGCACGATCGGCTTCCTTACCGTTCAGCCCGACGACCATGCAAATCGGACGTTGATATTCCACCGCGATACCGCGAATCGAGTTGACCGAATCGAGAAAGCCCGTGTATTGCATGAGCAGCACCGCGCGCCGGCCGGCGTACGCGAGCCCGCTGCAGATCGAGACGCCTTCGTCTTCTTTGCACAAGCGCACCAGACGCAGATCGGGATCGCGCGAGAGCGGCCAGAGCAAGCCTTTACTCGTCCAGATGTCCGGCAGTGCAGCTACGAACTCGACCTTGGCCGCCTTGAATGCAGCCGCGATCGCCGTTCCGCTCGGACCTGCCAAATCAGTCGTTATCACCGCGCGTCCTCCTCACCGGCTGCGGCCTTCGGCGGAGGTGGTGCAGACTGCTGCCCCCTAAGACCCCTCTCATGAACCTGCGGCGCTCGCACGCACTACGACTCGCCCTGGCGGCCGCGGCCGGCACGTTGACCGCACGAACGCCGCTCGCATCCGCACAGGAACTGCACCCGCTGAAAATCGTGCTGTTCACCGGCGAAACGGCGGCGACCGCGTACTACGCGCAAGAGTTGGGGTACTTCACCCGCGCCGGCCTCGACGTGAGCATCACGACCGTCACCAACGGTGCGGCCGGCGCCGCGGCGGTTGCGGCCGGCGCGATCGACATTGGTTTCTCCAACCCGCTCTCGGTCGCGCAAGGGCACAGCCGCGGCTTGCCGTTCACGGTCATCGCACCCGCGGCGCTCTCGATTCGTGGTTCGCAGACCAACGGCTACGTGATCGTCGCTAAGAACTCGCCCTTGCGCAGCGGCAAAGACGTCGCGGGCAAGAACTTCGCGGTCGACCAGATCGGCGGGCTTCCGTACGCCTCGGTGCGCGCGTGGATCGACGCGACGGGCGGCGATTCGGCGAGCGTGCATTTCATCGAGCTCGCGTTCTCCGAGATGCTGCCGGCGATCGAGTCGGGCCGGGTCGATATCTCGGAGATGAACACGGCGTTCGATCCGTTGCTGGGCAAGCCCGACGATCCGGTGCAACTGCTCGGCAACTCCTACGACTACGTCGCGCCGCGCTTCGCATCGACCGTCTGGTTCACCACCAAACCGTGGCTCGCCGCCAACAAAGACGTCGCGAAACGCTTCGTGACCGCGATGCGGCAGTCGGCCGTCTGGGCCAACGCGCACCCCAATGAGAGCGCCCCGATTCTCGCCAAGTACACGAAACAAACGGTCGCCGGGATCCTGGCCTCGCATCGCGTGACTTTCGGCACGGAGGTCACCCCCGAACTGATTCAGCCCGTCATCGACCTGGCCGTGAAATACGGCCTGATCAAAACGACCTTCCCCGCTGCGGAAATGATGAGCACCTAGCCCGGGTCGCGACGGCGTCACATGCGCCTATTGACGCTGCGAATATCCCCCGATATGATCGGGAAGCTTGGTTACAAAGGTAATTTACCAAATGGGCGGTCCGCGATGACCGTCGGCGTCGCGTACGGCGCACGCGGCATGGTGGCAACCGGACACGCTCGCGCCACGGACGCGGCGCTGGACGTCCTCAAAGCGGGCGGCAATGCCGTTGATGCGGCGGTTGCGGCCGCGCTCGTGCTCGCGGTCGTCTGCCCCTACGCGACGAGTCTGGGCGGCGAGCTCTTCGCGCTGGTGTACGATCCGCAGACGAAGACGACGTCCGGCCTCAACGCGACCGGATGCTCACCGGCGGCCACGGCGGCCGGCACCCCGCCGCGCACCGGCCCGCGCTCGGCGACCGTGCCGGCGCTCGTGCGCGGTCTCGACGATTTGCTCGCGCACCGCGGCAGCTTCCCTTTAGCCCGCCTCATCGCACCGGCGATCGCGCTCGCGGGAGGCGGCTTCGCCGTGCACGCGATCCTGGCCGAGAACACGCGCGAACGCGCCGAGCTGTTGGCGCGCGACCCCGCCGCGAGCGCCCTCTTTTTGCCCGGCGGCGAACCGCTGCGCGAGGGCGCGACGTTCGTGCAGCCCGATCTCGCGAACGTGCTCGAGCGCATCGCGTCGGGCGGCGCCGATGCGTTCTATGCCGGCGCACCGGCGGAACGGTTCGCCGCGTCGTGCGCGGCCGCGGGCGGCGAGATTTCGGCGGCCGACCTGGCGGATCACCGGTCGCTGTGGCAAACGCCGCTCGGCGTGCCGTTCTACGGTCACCAGGTGTGGACGATGCCGCCCAACTCCTACGGACCGACGCTGCTGCTGCAACTGCTCGATTACGAGCAGATTCAGATCGGCTCGATCGATCCCGGCAGCCCGGCCTTCATCGATGCCGGCATCGAGGCGCGCCGGCGCGCGTACGCGGCGGCCGCGCCCTGGATCGCCGACCCGCGGCTGACCGAAACGATCGCCGCCGCGTTCATCGCAGACGCGGTCGACCGGGGCGTCTACGATGCGCCCGCCGCCCCGGCCGCCGAACCGCGCGATCGCTGCACCACCAATGCGGTCGTGATCGACGAGAGCGGACTCGCCGTATCGCTCGTGGAGAGTATCTCCGCGCCGTTCGGCTCCGGCGTCGTCGTGCCCGGAACCGGCGTGCTGCTCAACAACCGCATGGCCGGCTTCGTGCGCGACCCGCACCATCCCAACGCCATCGCGCCCGGCAAACGTCCCGCCAACACGCTCGCACCGTGCATGGTCACGCGCGGCGGCGCGCTGGCGATGGCGCTCGGCACCCCCGGAACCGTGGGGCAGACCTGCACCCTCGCGCAATTTCTTGCCCGCATGCTCGCGTGCGGCGAAGCGGCGGCGGATGCCGCGGCCGCGCCGCGCTGGTCGGTCGACTTTGAAGGCCGTCCGATCGTCGAGAATACGATGGATGAACGCTTGCGCGCGGAAGTGCTGGCGCGGCATCCCGACGCGCGCGTGATACGCTCGGGATGGATCAGCTTCGGATCGATCAAGCTCGCCGCCGTCACGGGTACGGGCTATGAAGGCGTCGCCGACTACCGGCGCGCCGCCACGACCGCCGGATGGTAGTCATACGAGGAGTGATGAGATGCCCGACATTTTGAACTATGAGATCGCGTGTCTGCAAACGCGAACGCGTCAAGTCGCGATCGAGGACGCCGAGCAACGCGATCGCGACATCCGCGCGAACATCACGCGCATGTGCGAGCTGATCGACTATGTGACCTCGTTCGGCAACTCCGACACGAAGCTCGTCGTGACGCCCGAGTACGCGATCAACGGCAACTTCCGCCGGATCAACCTCGAACAGTGGTGCGCGATCGCGACGACGGTTCCCGGTCCGTACACCGACATCTTCGCCGAGCAAGCGAAAGCGCGCAAGATCTATCTCGCCGTGAACATGCTCGAAGTTCACCCCGATTTTCCGCGCCGCTTCTTCAACTGCTCGATGCTCTTCGGACCCGACGGCACGATCCTGATCAAGCATTGGAAAAACAACAACAACTGCTGGGTGTTCCCCTATACGACGCCGGCCGACATCTACACCGAATTCGTGGCCAAGTTCGGTCGTGAAAATCTCTTTCCGGTGGCCAAGACGGAGATCGGAAATATCGGCCTCATCACCTGCGGCGAGCTCGGTTTTCCCGAAAACGCGCGCTGCACGATGATGAACGGGGCCGAGGTGCTCTGCCACCTGACCTCCGAGCCCAACAACATGAGCCACGGCGACGTCCGCAACTGGAAAGGCCTGCGCACCGCGCGCGCCTACGAGAACAAGTGCTACCTGGCGGCCGCCAACGTCGGGATGTACGAGGGAACGCTGCGCGGGCTGCACGATTCACACGGCGATTCCGCCATCCACTATTTCGACGGCACGATCCTCAACGAGATCCAAGGGCCGGGCGAGGCCACGATCAAGTGCCGCGTCAACCTGAACGATTTGCGACTTTCTCGCACCCGGCCGTTCCATCCGACCTCAATCCGGGCAGAACTGTATGCGAAGGAGTATGCCAGTTGGCCCAGCTGGCCCAACGATGGATTCGCCGAAAAGCCGATCGAAAGTATCGAGGACACCCGTGCGATCTTCCGTTCGCTCGTGCAGGAGCGCCAACGCCGCGGGATCGACCGCGCGCCGGTGGGTTGACTTTGTTACAAAGCTATTTTAAAGTGAGATCACGCCGCCGAGGAGATTTCCATGCGTAACGGTTACCGCGTTATCGACGTCGACAGCCACGTCACGCCCTCGCTCGAAGTCCTTCACCACTACGCGGGCAGCGCGGTCAAGGAGCGCTGGGATGAGTTCGCGCCCTACGTGCGCGAGATGAACTCGCCGGCCGGCCGCGGACATCCAACCGGTCCCTGGCACACGCTCAAGGTCGAGCCGATGTCCGTATAACCGCATCGCCGGACAGAAGCCGGGCGTGGAAATGGCGGAGAAGGGCGGCAAGGGCGCTGTCGAGGGACGGGTCGAGAACATCAGTTCGGCGGTCTGTCACGAGCGGATTCAGCACGACAACCCGCACGGCCGGCTCGAAGACATGACGCTCGAGGGCGTCGACGTGAACGTGCTGATTCCCGGCACCTGGGCGCCGGCATCGAGCGCGTTCGATCCCGCGCTGACCGTCGGGCTGTACGATGCCTACCACACCTACATGCGCGACTTTTGCAGCGCCGACACCGACCGCCTCAAAGGCTTGTTCCTCGCGCCCGGCAAGGACGTCGCGTGGGCGGTGCGCGAGCTGCAGAAAATCGGCAACGAGCCCTGGTTGTGCGCGGTCTGGCCGTCGCTGCCCGAAGGCATGCCGATCGACGATCCCGATCTCGAACCGCTCTGGCAAGTGATGAACGACATGCACTTGCCGATCATGCATCACAGCTTCTTTTACGAGCCGCCCTACTTTCCGGGTTACCGCGACATCTGGGGCAACGCCGCGATCGCGCGCACGGCCGCGCATCCGTGGGGCGCGCAGCGGTCGCTGGCCTACGTCATCGCCGGCGGCATCCTCGACCGTTATCCGAACATCAAGGTCGGCTATTCGGAAACGGGACACGGCTGGCTGCCGAACTGGCTGTTGCGCCTCGACAGCCAAGTGCACTACGTCAAAGGCGTAGTGCCGAAGCTCAACTATCTGCCGAGCGAATATGCGAAGATGGGCCGCATCGCCGTGTGCATCGAAGCGCACGAGGGCCCGCTGATGACGAACGCGGTGTTCGACATCCTGGGCGACAAGTGCCTGATGTATTCCTCGGACTTCCCGCATCCGGAATGCAGCTGGCCGGACTCGGTCGACAACGTCCTGCGCTGGGTCGACGTGCTCGGTGAGGACCGCATGCGCAAACTGATGGCGACCAACGCCGACAACTATCTGCGCATGGGGACGCTTTCGGCTCGGTGAAGGCGCAGCCGACGTGGATTTCGATCTAGCGATGACGTTCGTGACGAAGGCCAAAGCGCTCGCTGCCGAATCGGGCAACGAGGTCAGCGTGGCCGTGCTGGATGCCGCGGGGCATCCGGTCGTCGTCGCGCGCGGCAAAGCCGACGCCTGGCACGGTCCGTACATGGCCACGGGCAAGGCGCGCCTGGCGGCGGCATTTCGCAAGCCGACCGCCCAACTGCTGGAACAATGGGCGGACCGTCCGCTCTACCCGATGAGCCTCACCGAGATCATCCCCGGTGGCGTCACGCTCAACAAGGGCGGCTATCCCGTCTTCGCGGACGGCCGCTGCATCGGCGCGATCGGCGTCGGCGGCGGCTCACCCGACGTCGACGACGATATCGCGCGCCGGACGGTCGAAGCGCTGGCCGCGTGGCGCGCGTGAAGAAAATACCGATCAGCGTTCCGAACGCGCCGACGCCGACCGGGCCCTTCAACCACGCGATGCGCTACGGCAACCTCGTCTTCACCTCGGGTCAGGCGGGGCGTAACCGCGAGACCGGCGAGATGGGCGACGTGGCGGATCAAGCCCGCCGCTGCATCGGCAACATCGCCGCGATCCTCGCCGCCGCCGGCACCACGCTCGAGCACGTGCTCAAGGTGTCGGTCTTCTTGCGTAACCCGGCCGATCGCGCGGCGTTCAACGCGGTCTATGAGGAATTGATGCCCCGCCCGTACCCGGCACGCACCGCGGCCTTCTGCGAGCTGGGGAACGCGGATATGCTGGTCGAGATGGACGTGATCGCCGCCGTGCCCGAATGAGCGCAGACCTCAAAGGGAGTGACCATGCTCAAGACCGGTAACGCGCACGTTGCGTCCCTGCGCGACGGGCGCAGTGTGTTCATCGACGGCCGCAAGGTCGACGACGTCACGGTCGATCCGGCGTTTCGCAACGCCGTCGCGTCGATCGCTTCGATCTACGATTTCCAGAGCGCGCCCGAAAACGCCGAGTGCATGACGTACGCGGTGCCGGGCAGCGATCGGCGCGCCAACCGCATTTGGCAATTGCCGGCCAGCTACGGCGAGCTCATCGAGCGGCGGCGCGGCCTCGAAGCCTGGACGGAGCTGCACTGCGGCTTCATCGGGCGGGCGCCCGACCACGTCGCCTCGTGCCTGTCGGGAATGTACATGGGCCTCGAGACGTTCAAGGCCTACGACCCGGAGCGCGCCGCGGCGCTGGCCGATTACTACACGTACGCGCGCGACAACGACATCTACCTCACCTACGTGATCATCAACCCGCAAGCCGATCGCTCCAAGTCCGCCGCTCAGCAGAAGTCCGAATATTTCACGGCCGGCGTGGTGGATCGCGACGCGCACGGGATCACGGTGCGCGGCGCCAAGATGCTCGCGACCGGCGCCGTGCTGGCCAACGAGCTCTTCGTGACTTGCATTCAACCGCTGGCCCCGGGCGATGAAAAATATGCCTTCTCCTTCGTCGTGCCGCTGAACGCGCCCGGCCTAAAGATCCTCTCGCGCAAGTCGTATGAGGAAGCCGCGCCGTCGGTGTTCGACAACCCGCTGGCCAGCCGTTTCGATGAGAACGATGCGGTCATCTATTTCGACGACGTGCGCGTGCCGTGGGAACGCGTGTTCATCGTCGACAACATCGAGATGTGCCAGCGCCAGTTCCACGCGACGCCGGCCCACGTGTACCAGAACTATCAGGCGATGATCCGGCTGTCGGTGAAGCTGCGCTTCCTGGCCGGCATCGCGCGCCGCATCGCGGAGACGAACGGCGTCATCGGGTTGCCGCCGGTGCGCGAAACGCTCGGGCAGCTGGCGGCCGAAGTCGAGATGGTCGACGCGCTGGTCGTGGCGATGGAAGTCAAAGGCACCGCAGCGCGGCGCAGTACTACGTGCCCGACGTTCACACGCTCTACTCGGCGCAAGTCCTCACCCAGCAGCTCTACCCGCGCTTCGTCACGACCCTGCGCGACCTCGCCGGCGGCGGCATGATCATGCAGCCGTCGTCGTATCGCGACTTCAGCAATCCCGAGATGGCCGAGCTGATCGAGCGCACGCAGCAGTCGCCGGTTGTCGGATGCGTATGACAAGGTCAAGTTCTACAAGCTGGCGTGGGATGCGGTCGGTTCGGAATTCGCATCGCGCCACACGCAGTACGAGATGTTCTACGCCGGCGCGACGTTCGTGACGAAGGCCCATTCGTACCGCACCTATGATTGGTCGCGGGCGACGGATCTCGTCGACCGCGTTCTGGCCGGCTACGATCTGGCGCCCGAAGCCGCGCTCGACGCTGGCCACCGTGCCGTGACGGCCTCGCTCGCGCCCGGCGTCGTGCCGATCGACACGAACTTTCGCGCGGCGCTCGAGCGCATGCGCCGAGCGCGGCCGCCTGCAAGCCTACACCGCGCCGGTCGACACCGCATCTCGAAATCGCCGGCATCATGAAGCGGCTCGACGGCGGCCCCGCGCTGCTGTTCACCAACGTGCGCGGCTACGACATCCCCGTGCTCGGGAATTTTCTCGCCGCGCAGGAAAACTGCGAAGCGGCCTTCGGCGTCGACTTCGCCACGATCCGCTCGTTCGTCGGCCGCGCGCTGGCCGGACCGCTCGCACCCGTCTCCGTCACCGGCGCGCCGGTGCACGAACGGATCGTCACCACCGGCATCGACCTCGGCCGCATGTTCCCGGTGCTCCACCACACCGCCGCCGACTCGGGGCGCTTCATCACGGCCGGCGTGGTCGTCACGCGCGATCTCGAGACCGGCGTCTACAACGCCTCCTATCACCGCCTGCAGCTGGGCGGCGGAAACCGCGCCGCGATCCAGCTCGATTTCGGCCGCCATCTGCGCGTGGCGTGGGAACGCGCCAAAGCCCGCGGCGAGGCGCTGCCGATCGCGGTGTGCATCGGCACCGACGTCGCGCTACAGTACGCGGCCGCGACGATGGGCTCGCAACTGCCCGAAACGCTCGACGAACTCGCCGTCGCCGGCGGTCTCTCCGGCCGCGCGCTCGAGGTGGTCGATGCGGTCACGCAGCCGCTCGTCGTGCCGGCTCATACGCGAGATCGTGCTCGAAGGCCGCATCTTGCCCGACCAGACCGTGCGCGAGGGCCCGTTCGGCGAGTTCGTCGGCTACCTCTCGCCGGTGGGCGATGCGCCGGTGGTCGAGATCACGGCCGTCACGCACGCGCACGCGTCCGATCTACCACGCCATCAACGGTTACGGTCGCGAGACCGTGATGTTGCGCAAGTACGTGCTCGAGGCGAGTCTGCTCAAAGTGCTCCAGGCCGCGGTGCCGATCGTGGTCGACGCGGAGATGACGGCCGGCGGACTGCACCGCTTTCACGCCGTGGTCCAAGTGCGCAAGACCTCCAAACAGCAAGACGGGCTGCAGCGCAACGCGATCCTGGCGTCGTTCGGCGCGCTCAAAGACCTGGATCTCGTAATCGTCGTCGACGACGACATCGACATTCGCAATCCGGCCGACGTCGAGTACGCGCTGGCGACGCGCATGGAAGCCTCGCGCGATCTGATCGCGATCCCCGGCGCGCGCGGACACGAGTACGTGCGCATCGGCAACGGCGGCATCCGCACGAAGCTCGGGATCGACGCGACCGTACCGTTCGAGGAGCGGGCGCGCTTCGCACGCTGTCAATTCAGCCCGGTCGACGTACGGCCCGGGGATCTCACGTTCGACCCCGAGGTATTGCAAACGAGTCTACGCGAAGACTAGCGGCGTGATCACTCGGGTCAAGACGGTCAGTAAACCCGAACTGCTGATCGACGGCAGTGACGAGCAATTCCGCTCGTTTATCCATGACTTCTTGGCGTTCTCGCAGATGCTCACCGACATCCGGGCCGGGTTCGGCGAATACATCGGCCGAACGGGCATCGCGTATACCACGCTGATCTCGATCTCGCACCTGCAAGGGCGCACCGGCATCGGCGTCAACGCGATCGCCGAGCACCTGCACCTCTCGGGCGCGTTCATCACGACGGAAGTGGCGAAGCTGGTCAAAGCCGGGCTGATCGGTAAGCGCGTGAACGCCGCCGACAAACGCCGCGTGCTGCTGACCGTGACGCCGGCCGGGCGCAAATTGCTGAACAGGCTCGCCGCGGTGCAGGCGCCGGTGAACGACGCGCTCTTCGACGCACTCTCGGCCGATGAGTTCATCCACCTCAAAGGGATCATGGCGCGGCTCGTACCCTGCGCCACGCGCGGCCTCGCGCTGCTGGCCTATCTCACCGAGGCGAAGGAAAACACCGGGACCTGAAGTTCTATTTCGGGTTCCAGGCCAGCGCACCGCCGGCATTGCCGGCGACCGAATACAACGCCTTGGTGTTGCGCGTCTGCTGGAATTCGGCCAGCGTTTGCCCGCGCATGGCCGCGTAGATGTGCAGGTTGGAGACGCCGACGACGGCCCCCAGCTTCTCCAGCATGAAGAAGATGACGCCGTAGTGGATCATGCCGCGCCAGTCGCGGCGGCGCACGAGGTCGCGTTCTTCCTCCGTCAACTCGGCCGCGGCGAATGCGGCTTCGGGATCGGCCAGAAAGCGTGCCCGCGCGTCCGGCTCGACCAGCGAGTGGAGAAACTTATTCAGCCGGTAGGCGACGGTGCTGCGGGCGAGCGTGAACGGATAGGTACCCTCGAGGCGTTCCATGCCGTCGAGCTGATGTCCGACGTGCGTGCGATGCGCGGCCGTCGCGTCGGCATCGGGCGCCGCCGCTTCGTTCTCGTAGATCGCGGTGGCAATGCCGGTCATCGAGGGCAAGTAATACTCCTGGTGGATCTTGCGCACGTTGGCCGACATCGCGCCGCGCGCGATCAGCCACATCACGATCTCCGCGCCTTCGGCGCCGCCCAGCGTCGCGTATTGCGCGAGCGTCATCTCGGTCAGCGCCACCGGATCGTTTTCGTACATCTCGAGAAAGCGCTGATCCCACGGCACGTTGTTGAAGCCGGCGCGTTCGCCGTGCACTTGATGCGACAAACCGCCGGTCGCCACGAGCACGACCTTGAGATCTTCGGGGAAGCTTTCGACGGCCCGCCGCAGCGCTTGGCCGAGCTTGTAGCAGCGCTTGGCCGAGGGGATCGGGAAGAGCAAGACGCCGACTTGCAGCGGCACGATCGGCGTCGGCCACGCCGGCTCGTGCGGGCACATCACCGACATCGGCGAGAACACGCCGTGATCGAGCGGCTTGTCCTGAAAGAACGACATGTCGAACTCATCGGCGACGAGCGAGGCGCCGATGTGCTGGGCCAGCGCCGCGTGGCCGGGCAGCGGCGGCAGGGCGCGCGGCCCGCCGCCCTCGTCGGCGCTCGGGTACGAATCCCCGATGCCGAGCGCGAACGCCGAGTAGTGGTCGAAGAAAAACGACGTCACGTGATCGTTGAAGATCACGATCATGGCGTCGGGCCTCTGCTCAGCGAGCCAGCGCTGCACCGGCTCGTAGGCCTTGAAAATCGGCGCCCAGTCGGGGTCGGATTGCTTGTCGTGGTCGTACGCGAAGCCGATGGTCGGTGTGTGGGAGGTCGCGACGGTCCCGATGATCTTCGCCAAGTGTGTTCTCCGCTCGTTGTAGGACATAGCCGGAAGGGGTATGGTGGCGACATGAACGCGCCGCCGGCTACCGCGCACGGGGCAATCGGCCTGGTCGCCCACGAAGCACCGCTCTACGCGGCTCCGGCCGCGCATGCTTTGAGTGTTGCTCCGGCCGCGCACGCCTTTCCGCTCGCTCCGGCCGGCCACGTCTACCTCGGCGGCTCGCAGACCTCGAGCGGCGTCGGCATCTCCGTCGACCAGAACGTCTAGCGGCCCAACCCCGGCGGCGCTAGCGCGACCCGCCGGAGACCGGCACGAAGCGCTCGCGCCGGCCGCTGAGGAACGACCGGATGTCACCGGCCAAGCGCGCGATGTCGGCGGTCTTGAGCTGGTAGTGCGGCCCGCCGACCGGTTCGAACAGATCGACCACCTGCTGCCCGTCGCGAACCGACGTCCCGCTATTCGTCAGACGCACGATCCCGTCGTCGTGCGGCCGCAGGGTCGAGGAGTTGTGGCCCACGGCGAACCGTACCGACCAGTCGCTGAGCGGCCCGTCCTCGATCGGCGGGACGTTGTAGCGCGCGCGCAAACTCGCCTCCGGATCGGGATCGGGCCGCATGATCAGCGCGGTGCGAAATCCGGCCTCCAGCTCGGCGACGAGTTCGCGCGCAGCGTGCTCGTACATCATGTCGGCTTCCGCACCGTCGTTCGCTCCCGGAAACGGCCGCTCGAGCACGTCGACCCGAAACGTCGGCCGAAACTCGGCGCGCAGCGCGCCGTCGACCAGCGAGAACGTGTCGGGTCCCAGGAACGTGACGAGCGGCAAACCATCCGCATCGAGAATGCACGTCAGCGGTGCCGGGGCGCCCGGCGGCTGCGCGAAGAGCCGAAAGACCCCGCTGCGGTACACCGGCACACCGTTCTGGTCTTTGGCGCGCACGAGCGAGACCCACACGTGCTTGCCGTCGAGCGCCTTCAGCCGCTCGAAGATCTCGTCGATCGGAATTTCCTCATGGTGTAGCGGAGGTACCCACGCCGGGAACGGAACAGTCAGCAGCATGTTGGCTCAGCGTAGAATCCTGGCCTTGGCAGCCGGGGTGCGCCCCTGGATCGCGGGCGCCGTGACGCTCCGGCTCGCGGTAATGGCCACCTATCTCGGCCAGGCCTTGATCATGGCGAGCATCCTCGCGCGCTTGCTGCACGGCGCGGGCATCGGCGAGCAAGCCGGCCGCCTCGTCACGCTGGCGGCGCTGGTCGTGCTGCGCATGGCGCTGCTGTGGGCGAGTGAGTTCGTCGCGCAAGAAACCGCCGCGGTCACCAAGGAACGCCTGCGCAGCGCGCTGTTCGGCAAGATCGCGGAACTGGGGCCCAGCTACACCGGCGGTGAGCGAACGGGAGAGATCCAGCACGCGCTGATCGACGGCGTGGAGGCGCTCGAGAAGTACTTCGGTTCGTACTTGCCCACGCTGATCTCCGCCGTCCTCACGCCGGCGATCGCGATCGCGATCCTGGCTTTCCGCGATCTCGAACTCGGTCTCGTCGTGGCGCTGTTCGTGATCGCCGCGATCGTATTGCCGCCGCTGTGGAGCGGCCGGCTCGACGCGGGAAGCCGCGCGCGGCGCGCCGCGTTCCTCGCGATGAGCGCCGAGTTCCTCGACACGCTGCAAGGCATGGTCACCTTGAAAGCGTTCGGCGCGTCGGCGAGCCGGCGGCGTTCGCTGGCCGGCCGCTCGAACGATTTGTGCACGCGGATGATCGGTGAGATGGCGGTCGTGCTGGTGCGCGGCAGCATCTTCGCGTTCGTCATTCTGGGCGGGATCGCCGTGACCACCGCGGTCGCGGTCGTGCGCGTCGCGCACGGCGAACTCGCCGTCGGCACGCTGTTCGTCGCGCTGTTCCTGGCCCGCGAAGCGCTGCGCCCGATCGGCGAACTGGCGGCCGCCTTTCACGCAAGTTACGCCGCCAAGGTGGCGGCCGAGCAGATCGAGCGCGTGCTCGCGGCCCAGCCGGTCGCACCCGAGCGGCCGGGCGCGGTCGCGCTGCCGATCGTATCGGCGAGCGTCGAGTTTTCCGGCGTCACCTTCGCCTACGCCGCCGGCGACGGACCGGTGTTGCGCAATTTCTCGCTGCGCGTCGAACCCGGCGAACGCGTGGCGATCGTCGGGCCGTCGGGCGCGGGCAAGACCACCGTCATCGCGTTGCTGCTGCGCTTCGCCGATCCGCAAACCGGACTCATTCGCATCGGCGGCCACGACGTGAAGGAACTGCCGCTGGCGCAACTGCGCGCCTCGATCGCGGTCGTCGCGCAAGACACCTACCTCTTCGGCGGCAGCGTGCGCGACAATCTCGCGCTGGCGCGCCCCGGCGCGAGCGATGCCGAGATCGTCGCCGCGGCGCGGGTGGCCGACGCGCACGACTACATCAGCGCGCTGCCCGACGGGTACGCAACGCTGATCGGCGAGCGCGGCCTGCGTCTCTCGGGCGGCCAGCGCCAGCGGCTGGCAATCGCGCGCGCGGTGCTCAAGGACGCGCCGATCGTCGTATTCGACGAAGCGACGGCCAACGTCGACGCAGCGGCCGAAGCGGTCATTCACGCCGCACTCGACCGGGTGGCGCGCAACCGCACGACGATCGTGATCGCGCACCGCCTCTCGACCGTGCGCGACGCCGACCGCATCGTCGTGCTCGAGAACGGCCGGCTGGTCGAGACCGGACGCCATGAGGATCTGCTCGGAGCTTCGGGCACCTACGCGCGGCTCGTGTCCGCGCAGGCGGTGTCGTGATGGCCGCCGTCATCGGGCCGCGCCCGTACCGTTTTCCCTTGCTGGCGACGCTCACGCGCGTCAGCTCCGGGCGCAACCGCTTGGCGGTGACGATCGCCGTCGGCTTGGTGCGCCACACGCTGACCGTGGTCGCCGGCGCGACCGGCGGCTGGCTCGTGGGCTCGGCGGCCAAAGGCGCGCCGCCGGGCGTACTGATGCCGGGCCTCATGCTGCTCGCCGTTGCCGTGTTGGGCGCATCGGCCGGCGCGTGGGGCGAGGGCTGGTGTGCGCACGCGTTCGCGTTCCGCTATCAGGCCAAACTGCGCGTGCTGCTGTACGACGGTCTCGAACGCAGCGCGCCGCGGCATCTGTTGGGTCAGCGCACGGGCGATCTGGCCGCCACCACGATGGGCGACGTCGACGCGCTGGAGAGTTTCTTCGCGCATCTGGCGGTCGACGGAACACTCGCCCTCGCAATCGGCATCGGCGCGGTCATCGCGCTCGTCACGATCGCGCCGGTCTTCGGCTTGATCGCCGCGATCGGCATGACCGCCTCGGCGACGCTGCCCGGGATCGTCGCCGCGCGCACGAAATCCGGCGGCGAAGCGCTGCGCGGTGAACTCGGGGCGCTCAACGCCGATGCCGTGGACGGCATCCAAGGGTTGCGCGAGCTGCTGGTGTTCGGTCAGACGGGGACGTTCTGCGCGCGCTTGATCGAGCGCACGCGCGTCTACGGCCGCCGGCTGCGCGCGCACAGCGTCGCGACCGGCTTGCAGCGCGCCGCGACCGACGGTCTCGTTTCGTTGACGACTGTCTCGATGCTGATCGCCGGGCTCGGGCTCGCCGCGCATGGCACGATATCGTTCATCGCGGTCACCGTCGCGGTCACCCTCACCGCCGCGGCGCTGGGCCCGGTAACGGAAGCGATCGGCATCGCGGGCCAGCTCTCGCCGCTGCGCGCGAGCGCGGTGCGCGTGCTCACGATCCTCGATCAACCGGCGCAGGTTCCCGATACCGCGACCGCCGCGCCGCCGATCGCGAATCCGGCCGTGCAATTCGAGGGCGTCTCGTTCGCGTACGAAGCGGGCGAGCCGATCTTGCACGACGTGAGTTTCACCGTCGCACCCGGCGAGATCGTCGCACTGGTCGGCCATTCGGGCGCCGGCAAGAGCACGTGTGCCAACCTCTTGCTGCGCTTCTGGGACGTCGACCGCGGCGCGATCACGATCGGCGGCTACGACCTGCGCGATCTTCCGGTGGCCGAATTGCGCCGGCTCGTGGCCCTGATCCCGCAAGACGTCTACCTCTTCCACGGCTCGGTCGCCGACAATCTGCGCTTAGGACACGAGCAGGTCACGCAAGCGCAGATCGAAGCGGCCGCGCGCGCCGCCAACGCCCACGATTTCATCGCAGCGCTGCCGGAGGGTTACGATACGGCGATCGGCGAACGCGGCGCGCGCCTCTCCGGCGGCCAGCGCCAGCGCCTGGCGATCGCGCGGGCCATCCTGCACGATAGCCCGGTGCTGGTGATGGACGAAGCCGCCTCGAACCTCGACGCCGAGAACGCGAAGGCGATCGAGCAGGCCGTGCGCCAAGCGCGGCGGCGCAGCGCGACGCTCGTGATCGCGCACCGTCTCTCGACGATCCTCAGTGCCGACCGCGTCGTCGTGCTCGAAAACGGACGCGTCGCGGAAAGCGGCACGCACGCCGAACTGATCGCCGCGAACGGCGCCTACGCGCGCCTCGTCGCCGGCCAGCACGACGGCGTCGTCGGCGCCGGCGACCCGGTCGCTTAGAGCGCGAGCGTCTGCCCGTTGCCGAGAGCGCGAGCGTGCTGTCCCTCCGTCATCCCGAGCGAAGTCGAGGGACCGCCACGATCGCATGCGCAAGTCCACTGTCGATCACGAGCGAAGACGAGTGATCGCCTCCGACATGCTTGATCGTGGTGCTCACTCGGCTTCGCTCGTGAGCTTTTCGATCATCTCACAAGTGATGATCGTGGTGGTCCCTCGACTTCGCTCGGGATGACTGAAGGACAGCACGATCGCGCCTAGCGTAGCGAGCGCGTAGGCGCGAGGTGTCTCCCAACGATCGCGCCTAGCGTAGCGAGCGCGCAGGCGCGAGGTGTCTCCCAACGATCGCGCCTAGCGTAGCGAGCGCGTAGGCGCGAGGTGTCTCCCAACGCGAATTTTGAAAAATGGCTGAATTACGCTAAAGCGCGAGCGTTTGCGGGGCGAAGACGGCTTCCAACGGCGGGACGTTTTGCGCCAGTTGCTGCTCTTCGATGTAGGTGCGGATCGTGTCGAGCACGGGCCGTGTTGCCACGATGCCGTAGGCGTAGATGTCGCGGCCGAGCGCGGCCCGCGCCGCCGGTTCGATCAGGCCGAGCCGCACGTAGGGTTCCGCCTCGGCGACGTGCCGCGCGAGGCCGATCTTTTTCGCCGCGACGAACGCGTTGTAGATGTTGAGCGCGAGCCACGGCTGCCGCTCGAGCAGTTCGCGGCGCACGACCACACAGTGGTTGATCGGAAAGAGGCCCGTCTTTTCGTAGTATCGCCGGCCTTCGGCGATCGGGTCGGGGAAGAGCCGTCGCAGTTCCGGCCGCGAGTGCAAGTCGACGCCGCTGCGGTCGACCGCGTTGACGCTGCTGATGTAGTGCAGCGTCCCGTCGATCTCGTGGTTGATCAGCATCTGCGCGATGCTGCTGTCCTCCGCGACGTAGGTGAGCTTCACGCCCGGCGCCGGTTCGAAGTTCGTCGTCGCGCCGTGGCTTTTCTGGCCGCCGCGCTCCATGAAGTAGTGGATGTCGCGCATGTCCACACCGAACTCGTGCTGGAGGACGCCGCGCTCCCACACCGCGGCCGTCTGCTGGAACTCCGGCACACCCAGCCGCTTGCCGCGCAAGTCGGCGGGCGAGGTGATGCCCGAATCGACGTGCACCATCATCTCGGTGTGAAAGAAGCGCCGCGCGGTGAAGATCGGCAGCGCGACCCATTCACGGTGGCCTTGGGCCGCACGGATGAAGAGCGATGAGAGCGACATCTCGGAGACGTCGAACTCGGCGAATTTCAATTGCCGCCAGAAGATCTCGCCCGGATCGAGCACCGATACCACGGGCTCGATCGCATCCCACGCGACCTTGCCTTCGATGATCGGCCGGGTGCGTTCGTTGTCGGTGAGCGCCAGGCTGAGCGCGAGTTTCGCCGCCGTCGCGCTAACCACGATCGATGAACGACGGCATGTGGTTGGGCAGAATCGTCGCCTCGTAGAGGTTCACTTCGGGCGGCAGCGTGGCCATCAGCACCGCGATGCGCGCGACGTCCGCCGCCTCCATGACGAATTGCTGGGGCGTTGCGCCCGCGCCGGCCTTCGTGCGGCCCGACGTCTGGCGCGTGAAGCCGCTCAGCGTCGCGCCCGGATGAATGATCGAGGCGACGACGCCGTACGCGCGCCCGTCCATCGTGACTTGATGGGTCAGCCCTTGCAGGCCGTGTTTGGTGGCGGTGTAGGCGAGCGAATCCGCGCGCGGCGTTTTCTGCGAGATGCTGCCCATGCTGATGATGCGGCCGCCTTGCGGGTCCTGCGCTTTCATGATCTTGATCGCTTCGCGCGTCGCGAGAAAGGCCGACGTGAGGTTGGCGGCAACCACATCGTTCCAGTATTCCAGCGACATCTCGTCGATCGGCTTGTGCGCGGTGACGCCGGCATTGTTGACCAGCACGTCGAGGCGGCCGTAGGTGCGCTTCGCGGTGGCGAACAGCGCGACGACGTCGGCTTCGCTGCGCACGTCGCCCGGCACGCCGATCGCTTTTCCGCCCGCACTCGTGATCGCGGCCGCGACCCGCTCGAGCTCCTCCACGCGCCGGCCGCCGAGGACCACGCTCGCACCCTCGCGCCCGAATGCGGTCGCGATCGCCTCGCCGATTCCACTGCTCGCGCCGGTAACGATCGCCACGCGGCCGGTCATTGTCTCTGCCATGATGCTGCTCGTTATCGACGGTTGAGGAAGCGCGGCCTTCAGCTGCCTGGAGACCCGGCCGGCGGGTCCCGAGAGTCGAAGCAAGCTGGGGATCGAATCCGGCGTGACGCCGGTCAGCTGGAAACAAGTGCCGCCGGCCACCGCCGAGCGGGAGATGCTGCCCGCGGTCTGAATCTTCATGTCCTGGGGGTTGCTTTATGACGTCTACTTTTCAACCTCGGCCGCAGTCGCGACCCGAACCCGCACCGGTCGAACACAAGGTTCGCTACGACGCGATTTCCGTCACGCCGGCATCGCCGCACATCGGAGCCGAGATCGGCAATATCGATCTCACCCGGCCGCTCAGCGATACGCAGCTCGAGCAGCTGCGCGCGGCGTTCACGCAGTACCAGGTCATCTTTTTCCGCGATCAGCACATCTCGTTCGACGACCAGGTTCGCCTCGCGAGCTACTTCGGACCGCTCGGCAAGCACGTGGGCGGGAAAACGATCAGCCAGACGACCGACAACCCGCTGGTGCGCAAGTTTCACTACGACGAGCACTCGCAACTGATCTCGGGAGAGAACTTTCACAGCGACCAGTCGTGCGCACCGATGCCGCCGCTGGGTTCGATGCTCTACAACCACACCGTGCCGCCCGACGGCGGCGGCGACACGCAATTCGCCAGCATGTACGCGGCCTACGACGCGCTCTCGCCGCGCATGAAAACCTATCTCGAAGGCCTCACCGCCACCCACGACGGCACGCGCGTGTTCGGCCCGGGAACGCCGTCGGCCGTGCACCCGGTGGTCGTACGCCATCCCGAGAGCGGCCGCAAGGCGCTCTACGTCAACACCGATTTCACCGCGCACATCAACGATCTGCCGCGCCTCGAAGCCGACCGGCTGCTGCAATTCTTGGTCGACCACTGCGTGAACCCGCAGTGGACCGTCCGCTTCCGCTGGCGCGCCCATTCGATCGCCTTCTGGGACAACCGCTGCGTGCAGCATCAGGCGATCTGGGATTACTGGCCCAACGTGCGCTCCGGTTATCGCGTGCAGATCGAAGGCACGGTGGCTCCGGTTGCCGGCTAACCTGCTCCGACTGTTCTTCGGCGCGCTGTGCGCGCTCACGCTGGCCATCGCCCCGGCCTTCAGCGGCGCCGCCGATCCCTACGAAATTTACTCGATCCAAGCGACGACCGGCGGCCTGTCGTTCGTGGGCAAGAGCGGCGCCGACGCGCTGATGGCCTACGAAGCCTACTTCAACAAGAACGGCGGCATCAACGGGCGCCCGATCCACTTCGTGCTCGAAGATGCGCAGACCAATCCGTCGGTCGCACTCCAGCTCGTCGACGATCTGGCATCCAAACATCTCCCGGTCATCTTGGGGCCGACCTCGGCCGCCGAGTGCAACGCGGTGTTCGCCGTGGCAAAAACGGGGCCGGTGATCTGGTGCTACTCGAGCGCCGTCAACGGCCATCCCGGTTCGTTCGAGTTCCAGACCTCGGCCACGATCTATGATTACAACGGCGCCGCGATCCGGTGGCTGCGCCTGCGCGGGCTCACCAAAATCGCGCTGATCACCGCGACCGACGCGACCGGCAACTCCTACGACCGGGCGTTCGACGCGATCTTGGCGCTGCCCGAGAACAAGTCGGTCACGCTCGTCGACCACGAGCACTTCAATCCCAGCGACGTCAGCGTCGCAGCGCAAATCTCGAAGATCCAAGCCGCGCACGCGCAGGCCTTGATCGTCGGTACCGCCGGCACGCCGGCCGGCATCGTGTTTCACGGCATCACCGATGCCGGCTTGGACCTGCCGGTCGTCACCGGCAACGGCAACGCCTCGCAGGCGTTCATGAAACAGTACGCGTCAATTCTGCCCAAGGAGCTCTACGTCGAGTCGACCCATTGCTTGGCGCCCGCGGCCATCACGGACAAGGCCGAGAAGCAAGCCTACGATACGTACGTCGCCGCGATGGGCGCCCAGCACGTTCCGGTCGACTGTCTGCAAAGTCTCGGCTGGGACCCGGCGCTGCTGGTTACGACCGCCCTGCGCCACGTCGGAACCAACGCGACACCCGAGCAGATGCGCGCGTACCTCGCGAACATGCAGAATGTGGCCGGCGTGAACGGCACCTACAACTTCAAGCGCGTTCCGCAGCGCGGCCTCGATGAGAGCGCGGTCGTGCTCATCCGCTGGAACGAAACCAACAACACCTGGGTGCCGGTAAGCAAAAGCGGCGGCTTCCCACTCTAAGACCTTGCGCGCTCGCTAGGCAAGGTCGCGACCGGTTTGCCCATTACGCAAGTGAGACCGGTTTGCCCATTTCGCAAGAGCGATCGGTTTGCCCATTGTCATCCCGAGCGAAGCCGAGTGAGCACCACGATCAAGCATGTCTGAGGCGATCACTCGGCTTCGCTCGTGATCGACAGTGGACTTACGCACGCGATCGTGGCGGTCCCTCGACTTCGCTCGGGATGACGATGGCGCAAATCGGCGCGGCTAGAAGGTCAGCTAGGGTCGGAGCCGACGTAGAAGGCGAAGATCGAGAGGGCGGCGGCTTTTTGTTCGTGGCTGAGGCGGCGCGTGAAGAAGTCGACGTGGATGCGCACATCGGCGTCGATCTCGGTGAGCATCGCGATGCCGGCCGGGGTCGCCGAGACGTTGGTCACGCGCTGATCGTGCGCGCTGCCGGCGAGCGCGACGAGCTTTTTCGTGACCAGCGCCTTGACGATTTTCGAGGCGAAGGCCGGCGAGATGTCGAGCCGCTCCGCAACCGTCCCGACGCGCACGTCGCCGTCGCGCGCGCCGTAGATCTGGATGAGCGCCTGATGCTCGAGCGGTTCGAGCCCGCGGCTCTTGGCGCGCTCGTCGACGATGCGGAAGACGCGGCGAATCACGAAGCGCGCGTCGGCGACGCCGTGAAAATAGGCCAGACCTTGCCGTTTCTTCTTCGCGAGCATGCAGACGTTCCGCCGGCTATTTGCGCGGCGGCGTCACCTTGACCTCGGTCGAGCCGCGCGCTTGCCACAACGACGCGGCCTCGCCCACGGTGTAGTGATCGGCACCCATTGCGATCGTCCCACCGAGTACGCTCGGCACACCCTTGACCGTGGCCAGCACGTTGCGGATCGCTTCGCCGTTATAGGAGCTCTTGCCGATCGAATATGCGAACAGCTTGATGATGTCGTACGCCTCGGCCGGCTGATAGCCGGGCTCGTTGCCGGTTTTGGCCTTGTAGGCGCGGATGAAGTCGCGCCCGGCGGGCGAGCTCGCGTCGACGTTGGCGCCGGTGAAGATCATGCCCTCGGCCAGCGTACCGGCCGCATCGCGCCAGCCTTTATCGAAGAAGAAATTCGAGGGATTGAAGATTTGCACGGTGATGCCGAGCTCGCGAATCTGCTTGAGCATCGTCGTTTCGGCGGAGCTACCTTGCGCGCACAGCACGATGGCATCGGGCTTGAAGTCCTTCGCGCGTGCGACCACCCCGCGATAGTCGGTGTCGTTCATGTCGAAGAAGGCTTCGTCGTAGGCGCCGACGCCGGCGGCTTGCGCCGCGGCCTTGATCGGTACGGCGACGTTCTGGCCGTACGCGTTGTTGCCGTAGAAGGCGAAGATTCGCTTGTAGCCGGCGCCCTTCCAGTAGGCTTGGAGCAGCGGCGCTTCCTGGCCGATCGCCTGCGCGTGCGCGAAGCTGTACTGGCTCTTGCTGACCAGACCCGATGTTTCCACCGTCGAGAGCATCGGAATCTTCAGCTGGTCGGCGAGCGGCATCTGGGCCGTGACGACGTTGGTGAAGATCGTCAGGATCGCTTGCACGCCGTCGACGTCGACCAGCTTGCGCATCGAGGCGATCCCGCCTTGCGGCGTGCCTTGCGAGTCTTCGATGGCGAGCTGCACGGGATGGCCGTTGATTCCGCCCGAGCGGTTGATGTCGGCGACGGCGATGTCGGCGCCCGCGAGGACATTGGCCGAGTTGAGCGCCAACGGGCCGGTCAGCGGGTAGGTGACGCCGATCTTGTAGGGTGTGCCGCCGGACTGCGCGCCGCCGGCGAGCGGGTTGAGTGCGAGGACTGCAAGCAGCAACGCTGCGAGGATGGGTTTGTTCATAGATTCTGCCTCCCGGGACGTCGGCTAGGTGAGGGCATGCAAGCCCCAGAGATGGTGGATGATCGCCGCGGATTCGGCCGCCGGTGCGTGAAAGACGATCCGGCCCTCTTGCATCACGTAGGCACTCTCGCAGACGCGCAGTGCGGCGTTGACGTTCTGCTCGACGAGCAGCACGCTCATGCCGTAATCATCGCGCAGCTGGACGATCGCATCGAACACGCGCTGGACGTTGAGCGGCGAGAGCCCGGCCGAGGGCTCGTCCAAGAGCAGTACCTGCGGCGCGGTCATCAAGGCCATCGCGATCGCCAGCATCTGACGTTGTCCGCCGCTCAGCAGCCGCGCGTCCAGCCCCGCCTTTTCGCGCAGCACCGGAAAGAGGTCGTAGGCGCGCTCCAGACGCTCGCGAAAGGCGGTCGCTTTCTGCGCCAGCGTGTAGGCGCCGATGCGCAAGTTGTCGTGGACCGAGATCGACGGAAAGACGTTGGCCTCTTGCGGCACGTAGCGGATCCCGGCGCGCGCCGTCATACCGGGATCGCGGTGCACGAGCGGCGTGCCGCCGAAGCGGACTTCACCGCCGGTCGCGGCGAGCTGCCCGGTGATCGCCTTGAGCAGGGTCGACTTGCCGGCGCCGTTGTGGCCGAGCAGCGCCACGATGCCGCGGTCGGCCAGTGAGAGCGTGATGCCGTGCAGCACCTCGAAGGCGCCGTAGCCGGCGCGCAAACCGTCGACGTCAAGCATCGTAGATCCGCCCCAGATATTCGCGGATCACGGCATCGTCGCGCAGCACGCTGTTCGCGGCGCCGCTCGCGATGACCGTGCCGTGCAGCACGACGACCGCATCCGCCACGTCGGCGACGACGTCCATGTTGTGCTCGACGAGCAAGATCGTGCGGCCCGCGGCGCGCAGGCCGCGCAGAAACGTCATCACCAGCGGGATGCGCGTGAGCTCGAGCCCGGTCGTCGTTTCATCGAGCAGCAGCGTATCGGCGCCGGTGGCGACCGCACGGGCCAGTGCGATCAGCTTTTGGGTGCCGAACGGCAGGTCGGCGGCGGGCCGCTCGGCATCCGCCGCGAGCCCCAGCTGCTCGAGCAGCGCGAGCGCCGCCGCCCGGTGACCGCGTTCGTCGCCGAGCCAGCGCGAGCCGAACAGCCGCCACGGCGCGTCGCCGATTTGGCCCGGCATCGCGACCAGCACGTTCTCGATCACGCTGAGCGTTCCGAACACGCGCACGTCCTGAAACGTTCGCGCGAGCGAACGCCCGAGCGCGGCCGCGGGCCGCTGACCATCCAGCGGTACGCCGTCTTTGAGGATGCGGCCGCGGTCGGCCCGGAACACGCCGCTCGTGAGGTTGATCAGCGTCGACTTCCCGGCGCCGTTGGGCCCGATCAGCGCCGTGATCGTCGCCGGCGCGATGGTGAAGCTGACGTCATCGAACACGTCGACGCCGCCGAAGTGCTTGCCGACGCCCTCGTAGGCGAGCCTAGTCGCGAAGGTCATAGGTTCCCACGAGGCCGCGGCGGCGAAAGAGCATCACGAGGATCAGCAGCAGCGCGAAGGCCGCCTGCTCGACCGGTCCCGCGACCTCGCTCGGCAATCCGGTGAAGCGCAGTCCTTCACCGAACGCGATCAAGATCAGCGGGCCGAGGATCGAACCGAGGATGCTTGCTAACCCTCCGAACCCGATGTAGACCAGCAAATTGAACGAGTACAGCACGACGAACACCGTCGGGTCGATGTACGACAGCGTCGCCGCGTACAGCCCGCCGGCGAGGCCCGAGAGCGCACCGCTGATCGTCCAGATCGCGATCCGGAACCAGCGCGGGTCTTTGCCGACGCTGGCCAAGGCATCGGGCGCGTCGCGCAGCGCGCGCAGCGAACGCCCGAACGGCGAGCTGACCAGCCGCCACGCGATGAAGGCGCACACCACCGTGAGCGCGGCGACGACGGCGAAGCGTCCGAGCGCGCCGTTCATCACCGCCGGCAGCGTCATCCCGAGTAACCCTTCCGCGCCCTGCACGCGCGGGGCGAGGTTGTGGATCAAATCGACGATGACCACGTTGAGCCCGAGCGTCGCGAGGCCGAAATAAAACGCCGAGAGCCGCAAGAGCGGGATCACAGTGAGGAACGCGGCGAGCGCGGTCACCACCACGGCCACCGGCAGCGTGACGAAGTACGGTACGCCGTAGAAGATGTTCAAGATGCCGGTCGTGTAGGCGCCGATCGCCAGGTAGGCGACGTGCCCGATGCTCATCATGCCGGCGTAGCCCAGCACGAGGTTCGTCGCCAAGCTCATGATGCACCAGATGCAGATGATCGTGAGCGTGTAGTAGAGATAGTCCACGCGGCGCTTACCCGAAGAGCCCTTGCGGGCGCGCGATCAGGAGCACGATCAGGAGCGCGAAGACGATGATCGTGACCCAAGCCGGAAACAAGAACCCGGCCAGCGCCGTCACGATACCCATCACGAGGCTGCCGCCGAGAGTTCCGATGAAGAGTAAACGCGTGCCGCCGAAGATCACCGCCACCATCGTGACGAAGAGCAGGTTGATGCCGGTCGTCGGCACGATGCCGGAGTCGTAGGTGGTGAAGATCCCGCCTAGGCCCGCGAGTGCCGATGCGACGAGGAAGATCGCCGTGCGCGTGCGGTTGGTATCGATGCCGACCACGCCGGCCAGCGGCGCGTTGTCGGAGAGAGCCCGGATCTCCAGCCCCGCATCGGTCCGCATGACGGCGAAGTAGAGCGCCGCGTAGACGATCGCGATCGTAACGATCACGTCGACGTCGAGCCAGCGGAACGAGACGGCGCCGACCGACACCGGTTCGAAGGCGCCTTCGTGCGCGACGCTGACGGTGCCGTGCGTGATCAGCAGCGCCAGCGACTCGAACAGCAGCGCGACCCCGAGCGACGCGATGAACACGCTGAACGATCCGCCGCCGCGCCGGATGACGGGCAGATAGATCACGCGGTCGATCAGCACGCCGAACAGCGCCGCGACCACGATCGCGGCGATCCCGCTCAGCCACAGTTCCACGTGCTGCAAGCGGTAGAGCACGTAGAAGAGGTACCCGGCCGCCCCGAACACCGCCGCGTGCGCCATGTGAAAGATGCGCAGCGTCGAGAAGATCATGGCAAACCCGATCGCGAGCACGGCATAGTAGCCGCTCAAGCTCAGTCCGCTGATGAGGACTTGGATCAGGGTCGACGTCATGCGCGGCTTACGGTGTGAGGCCGTAGAGTTCGGCCGCAGCTTCGGGCGAGACGTAACCGTTCTCGACGTCGTCGCGCACGAGCGCGCGATCGCGCTTCTTCGGGTCGCCGTAGCCGCTGCCGCCGGCCATCTCGATGCGCAGCACGTCGCCGGCGCGCAACTCGGTCGTATACAGGCAGGGGAACGATTCTTCGCCCGGCGTGTCCGGGTTGCGCAGCGCCCGCCCGCGGAAGCCCGGCAAACCGCCGTCGACGCCCCACGAGCCGCTGCGAAACCCGCCCAGCCGCAGCGTGAAGATCGCATCGTCGAGCAGCTTGTACTCGCGCACGAGCCCGAGCCCGCCGCGGAACTCGCCGGCACCGCCGGAATCACGCCACGGCTCGCAGCGCAGCAGCTGAATCGGAAACTCCGTCTCCAAGATCTCGATCGGCGCGCTCGGCGAAGTGTGGATTACCGGCTGCGCGCCCATCGCGCCGTCGTTGCTGTTGCTCGCGCCGAGCGAGGGGCCGATCAGTTCGTACTGCACGGGCCGCTTGCCGTTGGCCGTGCCGCGATAGCCGATCGTCATCGCGCCGACGCCGAAGCCGTCGGGTGCCGAGCGCCGCGGATGCTCGAACGCGAGGAGCGCCTTCTGCGTCGCGCTCATCGCGAGGTGCAAGGTCGGCATGTAGTTGTTGACCGGCGCGGGGAAGGCGGCGTGCGTCACCCGCGCCGTGCCGTGCACGAACGTGACCGCGCGCTGCGTGCCGCCGTTCATCGGAATGTCGGGATCGAGATAGCCGAGCAGCGCCACGAGACCGGCCGCCTCAACGCTCTGCGGCCGGATGTTCACCGGTCCCACCACCTGCGGGTCGCTGTGCGAGAAGTCGAGCGTGATCGAGCGCCCGCGCTTTTCCACCCGCGCGTGAATGCGGATGCGGCGCTCGGTGTCGACGCCGTCGCTATCGAGAAAGGCTTCGCCCTCGCTCTCGCCGTCGGGCCATTTCTCCAGCTCGTCCCCGACGCGCTCGAAGCTGATGTCCTGTAAGCGCTGCATCGCCTCGACGATCGCATCGAAGCCGTACTGCGCCACCAGCTCGTGCAAGCGCGTCTCGCCCATGCGCGTGGCCCCGATCTGCGCGCGAATGTCGCCCGCCACGAGCTCGGGGGTGCGGCTGTTGCGCGTGACCATCGCCACTGCGTCGTCGATCGGGCCGGCGGCGTTGTAGTACAGGATGCCCGGGATCAGCAAACCGTCGTGAAAGATCTCGCGCGAGCTCGCGCCCGACGATCCCGGCACGATGCCGCCGACGTCGGACTTATGCGCGATCGCCGCGCAAAAGCCGAGCGGCTTGCCCTCGAAAAAGACGGGCGTGATCACGGCCAGGTCGGGCACGTGATGCATGCCGCCGATATACGGATCGTTGAGCACGAACGCATCGCCCTCGCGCATGCGCTCCCACGGGTAGCGCGTCAGGAGTCCCTGCAGCGTGTAGTGATAGGCGGTCGAGTGCGTGGGTGAGCCCGACCCCATCACGACGTGTCCGGCGCGGTCGAGCACCGTCGCGCTGCCGTCGTTGGACTCGCGCAAGATCGTCGAGTAGCCGCTGTGAAAGAGCAGCACTTCCATCGTCGAGACGGTTTCGGATATCCGCTGGCCGATGATCTCGAGCGTGATGCCGTCGAGTTTGTGGGTAGCCGGCGCGTGCGTGAGAGTCATCGGTGACCGTTGGTTCCTTCGGCGCGGGCCGGGATGTCGAGCAGCAAATTCCCGTAGGCGTCGACGCTGACGGCCACGCCGGGTTCGACCACCGTGGTGCAGTCTTCTTGCTCGACGATCGCGCCGCCCATGATGCGATTGCCGGCCAGCAGCTTGCGCCGCGCGTAGACCGGCGTCGAAACAAAGCCGCCGGCCGATTCGAAGTACACGAGGCGCGTGCCGAGCACCGCGCTCTCCTCGGGACGTTCGCTTCCGGCAGCGAGTTTGGTGAAGCGGAGCTTGGGGATCACCATCGCGCTGACGACGCGCAGGTTGACGATTTCGACCGTTTCGCCGCGCGCCGCGATGCCGTAGACGCGCTCGTGCAGATCGTGGAAGCGTTCTTCGATCGCGGTCATCGCGGCGGCATCCAGCTCGGGACCGCAGGGCACGGTCAACTCATAGCCTTGTTTCGGATAGCGCACGTCGACGTTGTACTCGAGCGCGACGTCGGCGGGGCTGAAGCCCTCGCGCCGGCCGTCGTCGAGCGCGCGCTGCGCGAGCTCGCCGAAACTCGCGCGCCACTCATCCGGCGTGACGGCGCGCAACGCCGCCAGGCGGCTGCGTACGTACACGTGGCGCAGGTCGGTCTGCAACAACCCCGAGGCGCAGGCGATGCCGGGATAGGGCGGCACGAGCACGCGCCGGATGCCCAAGAACATCGCGACGTGACAGGCGTGCACGGGGCCCGCACCGCCGAGGGCCACCAGCGTGACCGTGCGCGGATCGACGCCGAACTCCGTCAGCGCCAGGCGCACGCCGAGCGCCATGTTCGTCGTGATGACTTTCTCGAAGCCGATCGCCGTTTGCTCGGCGTCCAGACCCATTCCCGCACCCAAGCGCTCCAGCGCGTCGATGCTCGCCGCACGGTCGCCGCGTAGCCGCCCGCCGAGCAGCGAGCCGGCATCGATGTAGCCCATCAGCGCGTCGGCATCGGTCACGGTCGCCGCGGTGCCGCCGCGCCCGTAACAGGCGGGGCCCGGCGTCGAGCCGGCGCTATGCGGTCCGGCCTTGAACAAACCGCCCGGACCAACCCAGCCGATCGTGCCGCCGCCGGCGCCGAGCGTCGAGATGCGCAGCATCGGCGTGGCCAAGTCGTGACCGCCGATGTTGCCGCGGTTGGTCTCGGTCGTGCCGGCGCCGAGCAGCGCGATATCCGTGCTCGTGCCGCCCATGTCGAACGTGACGATCGTGTCGGCATCGATCAGTTCGCCCAGCCGCCGGCCGAAGATCACGCCGGCCGCCGGGCCCGAGAGCAGCGTCTGGTTGGGAAACTGCTTGCCGACGTCGATGCGCATCAAGCCGCCGTGCGACTGCATCACGTACTTCTGCGGCGTCGTGATCCCGACGCCGTCGAGCTGCGCTTCGAGCGCCGCCAGATACCGTTCGATGATCGGGCCGACGTAGGCATCCAGCACGGTCGTCGAGATGCGCGGGTACTCGCGGATCACCGGCAAGATATCGCTCGAGAGCGACACGCGAATCGACGGATCGACCGAGCGGATCACCTCGGCCGTGAAGCGTTCGTGCTCGGCATCCATGAACGAGAACAGATAACACACCGCGATGCTGCGCACGCCGCGCGCGACCAGACGTTCCACGGCGGCGCGAATCTCATCGGCGGCCGGCACCGCGGCGCGCGTGCCGTCGTGCAGCATGCGCTCTGAGATCTCCTCGATGCACGCCTGCGGAATCAGCGGACGCGGCTTCTGGTAGTACGGATCGAGCAGCGCGCCGCCCGAGGGCCGCGTTCCGGAGCGCAGTTCGTAGATTCCACGAAAGCCGCGCGTGACGAGCAGCCCGGCGCGCGAGCCCTTCTCCTCGAGCACGGCGTTCGTGCCGACGGTCGTGCCGTGCGCGAAGCGCGCGATCTCGCCGCCGCGCACGTTCTCCGCAGCGGTGAAACGTTCGATGGCCGCGATCACGGCCAGCGAGGGATCGTGCGGGGTCGACGGCACTTTGGTCACGTACGTCCGGCCAGTGGCATTTTCGACCGCCACCAGATCGGTGAACGTGCCGCCGGTATCGACGCCGACCGCCCACTGCGCGGGTGTCTCGAGGGTGCTCACGCGTGCGCGTACTCTCCGGCGTAGGCGCCGATGCTTTGCCACGGCCGCTCGAGCGGAACCACGAGTTGTTCCGAGCGCAGGCGGTCGAGCGGAATCGAGGGGTCGTGCCCGATCAGCGGCTCGCCGCGCTGGAAACGCGTGACGGCTTCCAGCATGCGGCGCCGCATGCGGATGATCGCGATATCGGAGGTGCCGAGGTGCTCGCGCGTGCGGTCGACGATCGGGCCCATCGATTCTTGGCAGGCCATGTCCTGATGCGGAAAACCGTTGATGCCGATCCAGCTGCCGGCCTTCATCGCCGCGCGGTCCTGGTTCCACCAGTTGCCGATGTGGTTGTGGCTGAAGTAGTTTTCATCCAGGTCGACGCCGCGCCGCGCGCGCGTGTTCTCGCGCCACGCGTCGTGGTCGACCGGCTTTCCATCTTGGCTGAAGAAGACGCCGTAGAACATCGTGTTGCGGTCGTCGACGGGCGCGGTGATCTGGACGTGCGCGCTCTTGTCGCGCTCGAGCGGCCGCGGGATGAACGCGGTGGTCGGTACGACGAACAGCGTCACGCGCACGTACTTCTCGGTATCGGGATTGGCGTTCGGCCGCCGAATCGCCGCGTAGCGGAACCCGTAATCCGTGTCCTCGGCTTCCAGCTTCGGCGAGAGGTCGGATGAGATGTCGGTGCGCTTCTTCCAATCGTTGGTCGCGCCGCGGTGCAGAAACCACGAGTGCGATGAATCGATCGCACCCTCGAGCGCTTGCAGGTAGTTCGTGCGCTCGCCGATCTTGACGATCACGCGCTGCTCGGCCGGCAAGCGCATCCAATCGTAATCGGGCACCGGCGGCGCGCCGCCGGCCGGGCCCATGTAGGCCCAGATCAAACCGCCGGCTTCGTGCACGGGATAGGACACCAACCGAATCCGCTCGCGATAGCCGAAGCCCTCGGGTTCGGTCGGCATTTCGACACAGGCGCCGGTGACGTCGAACTTCCAGCCGTGATAGACGCAGCGCAGCCCGCACTCCTCGTTGCGGCCGAGCGCGAGCGAGGCCAGCCGGTGCGGGCAGGCTGCCTCCATCAGCCCGAGCCGGCCCTGCGTGTCGCGAAAGAGCACGAGGTCCTCGCCGAACAACCGCACGCGCGCCGGCGTGCCGTCGGGTTCGGCCACTTCTTCGCTGAGCGCGGCCGGCAGCCAATAGCGGCGCATCATTTGGCCCATCGGCGCCGCGCCTTCGATGCGGGTGAGCAGTTCGTTTTCGGCTTGCGATAGCATACGTATCGACCTCGTCGCCTTAGAAGACTTTGGGGGCGGTGGCGGGATCGTCGCCGCGGACGATCTCCATGCCGAGCACCATTAGCGGCATGCCGCGCGCCGCCTCGGCGGCTTTGACCGAACGCACCGCGTCGAACGAATCGCCGGCCAGCAGCAGATAGCGCGGCTGTTGGCCGTGATTGCGCGCCTGCGCGATCAGCGGCCGGACATCATCGAGCAAGGCGGCGATGGAAACCGGGTCGGACTGGGATTTCGGCATCGTTGCTCCTATGCGCAAACGGCGGTCGCCGGTGCGTACTCGCCGGCGTACGCACCCACACTCTGCCAGGGTTGATCGACGGGAATGATTTTCTGCTCGCTGCGAATGCGCCCGTAAGGCAGGTTCGCCTCCAAACCGATCGGCGTGCCGCCGGCCGCGAAACGCCGCACCGACTCCAGCATGCGCCGGCGCATGCGGATGATCGCGATATCCGAGCTGCCGAGGTGCTCGAGGGTGCGGTCGACGATCGCGCCCATGCTCTCCTGGCAGGCCATGTCCTGGTGCGGAATGCCCGCGATTCCCGACCAGTCGCCGGCGCGCATAGCGGCCCGGTCTTGGCCGTACCAGTTCTCGGCCGAGCTGCGTTTGAACCAGCGCTCGTCGAGGTCGATGCCCGGGCGCCCGCGCATTTTCTCGCGCATCGCGGCGGTGGAGAGCGCACGGCCGTCCTGCGTGATGTAGAGGCCGTAGAACATCGTGTGCACGTCGTCGACGGGCACGAAGATCTGCACGTGCGTGTGCTGTTCGGGATCGAGCGGGCGCGGGATCAGCGCCGTCGTCGGCAGCACGTAGTTCGTCACGCGCACGTAACGCGAACCGCAGGGATCGGCGTTCGGTTTGCGGATGGCGGCATAGCGAAAGCCGTAGGCGGTATCTTCGGCTTCGAGTTGCGGAGCCGTATCACTCGAGACGTCGTTGCGGCGCGCCCAATCGCGCGCGCTGCCGCGATGCAGAAACCAGGAGTGCGCCGAATCGATCGATCCCTCGACCGCCTGCAGGTAATTCGTGCGCTGGCCGATCTTGACGATCGCGCGCGCGGCGGCCGGCGCGAACAGAAAGTCGTAAGCCGGAAACGGCGGCTCGAGCTCGGGCGGACCGAGATAGAGCCACACCATATCGCCCGCTTCGCGCGCCGGATACGCCCCGGCGCGCACCGCACCCGACGCATCGCGGTGCAGGGCCACGTCCTCGCCGAGCAAACGCGCAACGGCCGGCGCGCCGCCCGGCACCGGCAGCTCTTCACTCAAGCACGCCGGTAACCAGTAGCGGCGCATCATGCGCCCCATCACCGCGCCGTCCGCGACGCGCGTGAGCAGCTCGTTTTCGCTACTCGAGAGCATCGATCGCGGCGTTCGGCGGCACGGCCAGATTGGTCACCAGTTTCCCGAGCGTGCGCTGAAAGCGGGCGAACTCGGCCGGCGCGATCCCGGCGAGCGCCGCGGCGTTGACGTGCGCGATGCTGCCCAGCACCGGCTCGCGCAGCTGCTCGCCCTTGGGCGTGAGGAAGATGCGAATCTTGCGGCGGTCGTGCTGATGGCGCACGCGCCGCACCAGTCCCTGGCGCTCCATCGTATCGAGCACCGCGGTGACCGTCGCCCGCTCCATCCGGATCCGTTCGCTCAGCTCGGCCGGCGTGATGCCGTCCTCTTCGAAGAGGGCGCGCAAGTAGTAGTAGTGGTTCAAGGCGACTCCGCGCGCCGACAAGTGGCCGGCCAAGGTCGCCGAGAACGCCTTGTGCGCGGTTCGGATCAGGTACCCGGGCCCGGTAGCCGAGGGCACGGGAACCTCGTTTTCGAGAGCTGCCGGCGAACGCATGATGATTCGACTCCAAATGATTCGATCACGAATCATCGCGGCTCTTCGGGTGCGGAAGAAAGTTTCCTCGATCTCGCTCCGCCCCGGGCGCAGCCACCTCGTCGACCCGTGATGCGGGGCTGGTTGGAAGGGTGCGCGGCGGCGGCGAAGCAGGCCGCATGCGCGTTTTCGCCCTCATCGCTGTCCTGGCCGCACTCGGCGCGGCTCCGCAAAACTCCGGCAGCGCGCCGGTCGGGATCGGCCGCGCCGCCGATGCACGGCACGACGCTGGCCGGAACGCCGCTGCCGCCGGCGTGCGACGGCCGGCAAGGTCACGGTGCTCAATTTTTGGGCCACCTGGTGCCCGCCGTGCCGCGCCGAGACGCCCGACATGAACGCCGCCTACCGCAAGCTGCACGCGCCCGACGTGGCCTTCCTCGGCATCGACACGACCGAGACCGCGCCGATCGTGAAGACGTTCCTCTCCGCGAAGGGCGTGCCGTATCCGACGGCGCTCGCCGGGCCCGACCTCTACAACGCGTTCGGCATCGCCTACATCCCGACCACGATCGTGCTCGACGCGCACGGGATCGTGCGCGCGCGCTGGGTGGGCGGCGTCGAACCGGCGCAGCTCGCCGGCTACATCGCCGCCGCGCGCGCCGGGCGCAACGCGATGCTTCGTCTCACCCGTGCAGGCGCAGCTCGATGCGCTGCTCGGCGCCGGCGAACTACGCGTTCCGCGGCACGACCGACGAACGCGACGCGGCGCTCGCGGCGATGCAGCGCGCGATCGCGCAGGCCGACGCAACCGAAGATGCGCACTCGAGCGGCCGTCGACGACGAGCGCACGCAGCGCGAAGAGGGCGCGCTGCGCATCGCCGCCGGCAGCGCCGTGCGCGACGCCGCGACGACACCCGCGCAGCGCGCCGCCGGCCTCGCACTCTTCGCGCAGGGCAACGGCGATCAGAACCGCTGGAGCCGATGCGGCGCAAGCCGATCGCGCCGCGCTCGAACTCACGCCCGAACGATCCGGCACTCGTCGCGGCGCTCTCGCGCGCCTACTACCGTTTGCACGACTATCCCGACATGATCGCGCAGGCGAAGCCGCTACACCGAGCTCAAGCCCGACGACGGCGACGGCTGGTCGGATCTCGGCCTCGCCTATCAGCGTCGCGCGCAGTTCGCCGCGAGCGTTCCGGCCTACGTGCGTTCGCTCGCGACTGCTGCGCGCCGCCGCGGCAGCCGGCTCGACGCAAGACGCGATCGCCGACGTCGCCGATACGTCGCTCGATCTCGCCAACGTGTACGTCGCGCTCGGCGATACGGCCGGCACGCGCGCGCACGTTCGCGCAAGCGAACGCCTACGGCGACCGGCTCGATCCGCGAACGGCCGCTACAAGAACCTCAAGCGCAACGTCAAGGAACGCACGCAAGAAGGCCTGATCGCGGTCGCGCTCGCGCGGCGGCAACGGCAAACCCGTGCTCTCGGTCGCGCCGTGGACCGGCCCCGATCTGCCGGGCAGCCTCGCCTCGACGCTCAAATACCGCCTGATCGTCGCCTCGGCCGGCGACGCCGCGGTCACGCTGCGCGCCGCCGGACTCGCGCCCGATTGGGTCGCGTCGTTCTGCGCCGACGGCCTGTGCTCGCCGCAACGCGTCTCGTTCATCGCGCCGCCCAGCGGCGTGAAAACCTACGAATTCCAGCTCGTTCCGCCGGCCGCCGGCGCGCGCCCGGGCGCGGTGACGATCAGCGCGGCCGGCGGCAATACCGTCAGCGTTCCCGCACCGCGTTGAGGCGCGCCGCCGGCGCGGCCGCGCTGCTGATCGCGCTCGCATGTTCAACCTTCCACGGCGTACGCGCCGACGATTCGCCGGCGCCGGCACCCGCCGCGCCGGCACGCAGCGTCGTCACGCACCATGTCGTGCACCTCGCGAACGGCGAGGCGCTGGCCTACACGGCGACGGCCGGCACGCTCACGCTGCGCAACGATCGCAACGAGCCGACGGCCAACATCTTCTACGTCGCCTACACGACCGGCGACCGCCAGCGGCCGGTCACGTTTCTCTACAACGGCGGCCCGGGTTCGGCGTCGCTGTGGCTGCACATCGGCGCGTTCGGCCCGCGCCGCATCGTGATGTCGAACACGAGCCCGATTCCGCCCGCCGGCGGCCGGCTCGCCGACAACCCCTCGACGCTGCTCGATACGAGCGATCTCGTGTTCATCGATCCGGTCGGCACCGGCTACAGCTCGGTCACCGGCAAAGGCACCGACAAAGACTTCTGGGGCGTCGATGAAGACATCCGCGCGTTCAGCCAATTCATCCGGCGCTGGGTCGCCGCCAACGATCGCGCCGGCAGTCCGAAATTCTTGCTCGGCGAAAGTTACGGCACGTTTCGCAGCGCCGGTCTCGTCGACCGTTTGCAGAACGACGGCATGGCGTTCAACGGCGTGATCCTGCTCTCATCGCTGCTCGACTACGCCGACGATTTCGGCAATCCGGGCGATGAGAACCTGCCCGACGCGTTCGCGATTCCCTCGGAAGCGGCCGTCGCGTGGTATCACAAGAAAGTGCCCGACCCGCCGGCCGACGTGCAAACGTTCATCGACGCGGCGCGCCGGTTCACGAGCGATGAGTACTTGCCGGCGGTCCTGCGCGCGGGCCCGCTCGATGCGCCGGCGCAGGCCCAACTCGCGCAGCGGCTGCACGCCTTCATCGGGCTCGACCCGGACTATCTGCTGCGGGCGAACCTGCGCGTCTCACCGGCGCGCTTCGAGAGCGAGCTGCTGCGCGCCGACGGCCGGATCATCGGCCGCTACGACGGCCGCTTTGTCGGGCAGCGCGATGGACCGCAACGCGGGCGAACCGGAGTTCGACCCGTCCTACGAGGCCGTCGCGCCGGCGTTCATCACCACGTTCACGGCCTACGTGAAGGACGAGCTGGACTGGCGCACCGACAGGCTCTACCGCGCGCTGCCGGGCGATGTGGTCAACAACTGGAACTTCCGGCGCCGCGGCTTCTTCGGCCGCGTGCTCGCCCCGACCGTGATTCCCGATCTGCGCGAGGCCCTGCACGTGAACCCGAACCTGCGCGTCTTCGTCGGCCAACGGTTTGTTCGATCTGGCGACGCCGTTCTACACCACCGAGTACGAGCTGGCCAACGTCGGTCTCGACCCGGCCGTACGCGCGCGCATCACGCTCGGCTACTATCCGTCCGGGCATATGATCTACCTCAACGACGACGCGCTGCATACGCTGCGCGCCGACCTCGGCCGCTTCTACGCAACCGCCGTCACACCGAAATAGCCAGGCCCCGCGTTTGGGACGCCCGAATCCCCCGTTGGTGAAGCTCCGCGTCGGCGTGCTCGCACTCGTCCTCGGCTCACTCTTTGGGTGCAGTCAAGGTGGCTATTTGCCCGGCGGCCCGCATGCGCTGCCGGCCGGGCAATTGAGCGCTCTGGTCGAACAGCGCCGCCCGCGCCTACGGCGTCAAGCCCAGCCTGGTCTACGCGGTGATCGACGCCGAGTCGCACGGCGATCCGGCCGCGATCAGCCGCGCCGGCGCGGTCGGACTCATGCAGCTGATGCCGGGGACGAGCTCCGAGTACGGCGTCGGCAACCCGTTCGATCCGCAAGCGAACATCGGCGGCGGCGTGCACTATTTGCACGACCTGCTGCACCGCTATCACGGCAACGTGGCCTACGCGCTCGCGGCGTATAACGCCGGGCCCGGACTCGTCGACGCCGTCCACGGCATTCCGGCGATCCCCGAAACGCGCTCGTACGTGGCGCGCATCACCGCCGCCCTTCGATAATGGCGGTCGCTCCGAGCGTCGAGCGCGGCGCATTTGCCCGCAGCCTGCGCCCGCGGCTGCGCCTTCCGATCCTCGACGCATACATCATGCGCGAACTCGCCGGACCGTTCGCGTTCGGTCTGGGCGCCGTGTACGTATTCTGGTTCGCGAACATCTTCGTGCTGGCGGCCGACTACCTCATCAACAAAGGTGCGCCGGGCTTTCTGATCCTGCGCTTCCTGGTCGCGCGCATGCCGCAGGCGACGCCGATGGCGTTTCCGTTCGCCTGTCTGTTCGGCGCGCTGCTCGCCTTCGGCCGGCTGGCCGCCGACAACGAGATCATCGGCGCTGCGCACGTCGGGCGTCCCGTTCATGCGCATCTGCCGCACGCCGCTGATCTTCGGCTTCGCGATGTTCCTGATCTCGTTCGGCGTCAACGAGAAGATCGCGCCGGCCGCGGTGGATATCTCGACCCGCACGTTCTACCAGATCATCTACCGCACCGCGACGCTGCCGATCGAACCGCACATCTTCCGCACCGATCCCGCGACCGGCAAGACGTTCTACATCGACTCGGTCGAAGCGCGACGGACGAACGATGGACAACGTGATGATCTTCGCGCAGGGCAACAGCTCGCCGTTCCTCGACGTCACCACCGCGCGCCGGGCGACGATCGAAAACGGCCTCATCGTTTTACAAGGCGCAATCCAGACTCGCGTGCTACCCAATGGGACAGTGCAGACGCTGACGATCGCCGCGCGCGATATCACCGTTCCGTTGCCGCTGGGCGACAGCGGTGAGAAGTTCCTCAGCCAAGCGTACAACGATCCCTACGCGATGGACTCGAAGCGCCTGAGCGATCAGATCGCGTTTCGCAAACTGACCGGCACGGGCGGCAGCGACCTCGCGGGCCTCGAGATCACGCTGGCCCAGAAGTACGCGCTGCCGTTCGCGTCGTTCATCGCGGTGCTGATCGCGCTGCCGCTGGCGGTGCGGTTCGGCAAGAAAGGCCGCACGCTCGGCATCGCGCTCTCGGTCGTCGTGCTGTTCGTGCTACTACATCCTCGGCGCCGTCGGCGCGGCGTTCGGCAAGAACGGCGCGCTCACGCCGTGGATCGCCGTGTGGCTGCCCAACGCCATCGTGGCCGCCGGCGGCGGCTACTTGATCCTCAAAGAAGACCGGTAGTGCGCGGGTTCCTCGCCATTTCAGTCGCGATCGCGCTGATCGCGACCACGGTCTTGCCGGCTCAAGCAGCCGACCCATCGGTCGCGACGACCGCCGGCCAGCGCCGCGCGCTCCAGCTGCTCGGCCACGCCGTGCTTGGCGCTGCCCAAAACCGTCGCCCAAGCCGCGGCACCGGCGGCCTCACCCACGCCCGACGACGACGAGGACGAAGGCTCTCCGACGCCCTCGCCCGTGCCGTCGTTGACCCCGGGCAGCGCCGTGCCGCGCCCGATCATGCCGGCCGGCCCGGGTCAGCTCGTTCCGCCGCCGCTGCCGAGCACGACGCCCCAAGTGACGCCGCCGCCGCTGCCGAGCCCCTCGCCCTCGCCCTCGGCGAGCGCCGGCCCGATCTACCTCACGCCCGCGACGCCGCCGCCGCCGTCGCCCTCGCCGACCCCGCCTCCGACCGCCGGCCCGATCCGCGCCGGCGCGCGCGCGACGGCGACGCCGACCGCCGCCCCCGCACCGGGCGAGACGCTCGGCCCGAACGACTACGCGATCCTCGGCGACAAACTCACCGGCAACCGCACCGCGGGCCAGCCGTTCGATCTCGACGGCCACGTCAACATCATCTATGAGGACGGCGATTCTCGTCGGCGATCACGCGCACTACGACGGCACGCGCTACATCGACATCACCGGGCACACCTATATCCAAAACCACGCCGGCGATTCGATTCTCACCGCCGATTCGGTTCGCTTCGACACGATCACGCAGCACTCGGAACTGATCAACGGGCGCGGCGTGACCACCGAAGGCGTGGACACCGGACGGCTGCACTTCACCGCCCGCGAGCTCGAGACGCGGCCCGACGGCTTCACGCACGGCACGCGCGCGACGCTGACGACGTGCGAGAACCCGCACGGCGGCTACCATCTCGATGCCAAGACGCTCGACATCACGCCGGGCGACAAAGCGATCGCGCGCAGCGTGACCGTGTTCCTCGGGCCGCTGGCGATCTTCTTCATCCCGCTGCTGATCATTCCGCTGCGCCGCGATCAGATTCCGGGCGTGCGCAAGACGGGCTTCATCCCGCTGATCGGCTATTCGGATGCGGAAGGCTTCTACGTCAAAGCGCGCATCGGTTTCGGGACGAGCAACCAATATTACGGCTACTACCGGGTCGAGTTCTACACCAAGATCGGCTATGGCCTCGGGTACGTCGCATCGTTTCGGCGGAAGGACGGTAAGCGCTCGATCGACGTCGACGTGTTCCGCTTGCACAGTAAAGTCGACGGTTCGGATACCTGGAACGGCGACTTCAACGACCAGGAAATCATCTCACCGGCGCTCAAAGGCACCGCGCGCTTCTCCTATCAAGCCGATTACGGTCCGCTGGTTTCGCTGCCGCCGAACCTCTCGCTGGCGCTCGGGCTGACGAAAGCGACCGGCAAAGACATCGAGAACTACAGCTATTCGCGGCAGTCTACCGGCTCGCAGAACACCACCGACAACTACGGGATCACCGATACCTACACGTTTTCGCCGCGCCTGTCGAACTCGATGACCACCTCGTACACCACCAACGACAGCTCGTATTCCGGGGTGGTCAACGCGAGCACGACGCTGCACTTCAACGACGATCTGCACCTGACCGGGAACACGATCGACTACGACCTCACGGTCGACCGTTACGACGCGACGACGCCGAGCGGCGTCGACAAGCTGCCCGAACTCTTACTGCGACCGCACGGCTCGCTCTTTCCGCACCTGTTGGGCGGCATTCCCAACAGCGCCACCTTCACGATCGGCGAGTACAGCGACCCGGTCGCGGCGCTCGCGACCGGGCGCGCCGAAGCGCAGTTCAACTTCGGGCCCGCGCTCTACCATCTGCCGATCGGTGACTTCAGCTCCTCGCTCAACATTCGCCAGGACGCGTACGGAACGGGCGACATGAAGGCGCAGGTCGAGCAGCAGGACACGCTCACCACGCCGATCGGCAACCACTTCGACAACATCCTCAGCTACAGCAACCAGCACGTCAACGGCCTGGGCAACGAACCGTTCGCGTTCGACACGATCGGCGGCGCGTACAAGAACCTGCAAGAAGTGTTCAAGGTGTACAACGGCAGCGTGTACGCGTTCTCGCTGCAGACCGGCACGGCGTTCAACATGATGGCCCAGCCGATCGCCTACCAGTTGCTGACCCGGCCTTCGCCGCTGTCATCACTGATCCTCAGCGGCAACTTGACGCCGGGTTCGGGCAACGGCTTCGATCGCACCGACGTGCAGATCATCACGCCGCTGGGCCGCGGTTCGGACATCCAGTTCGCGACCTACGTGGACTGGAAGAACCACATGCGGCTCGAGAGCAAGAACATCTACCTGCGGCGCATCATCGGCGACTGCTACGAGGTCCGCATCGCCTACAACGAAGACCTCAAGACGGTCGCGGTGACGCTCGATATCCTGGCCTTCCCCTCGCAGGCCTTGAACTTCGGCCTCGGGCAGCAGAGCTCGGTCGTCCCCCAATCGTTCGCCACCAGCCAGTTCTTCTCGGGGCAGTAGGGCCCCAGCGCAAAACGGGTATGGAAGCGTCATGAATACGATGACGCAGCCATGCGAGTACGAACTGTGTAATTGCACGGTCACGGGCGGCACCGAAGGCGCGGCCTACTGCTCCGATGAGTGCCGGGAACGTGACTCGAGCGAGGAAATGGAAACGGCCTGCGAGTGCGGCCACCCACCCTGCGACGAAGCCTAGTCCGAACAGCGGAGAGCGCCGCCGCCCCCCGTCATCCCGAGCGCAGTCGAGGGACCCAGCACGAACCTGCCGGACCGCCACTGTCGATCACGAGCGCAGCCGAGTGATCGCCGCCGACGTGGATGAGCGCGTGTCGCAACGCACTCAGCGTTGGTTAGTGGCGATCACTCGGCTGCGCTCGTGATCGACAGTGCTCTTACGGGCGTGATCGTCGGCGGTCCCTCGACTGCGCTCGGGATGACGAAAAACCCTGCGCTCGGGATGACGAAAAAACCTGCGCTCGGGATGACGAAAAAACCTGCGCTCGGGATGACGAAAAATAAAGCGCCCGCGCGAGCGCACGGGGTTAGGGTTGGTTGATGATTTCGGCGGCGATGATTTGGGCGTTGGGGTTCGCCACCGTGACCGGCGGCGGAACCGGCTTCTGAACCACCACGTCGAACGCCGCCAGCGTGTTGATGACGTAGGAGTTAAACGTCGTGTCGGCGATGCCGTTGTTGCTGATCGCGTCGATCGGGTTGTTGTTGGCATCGGCGGAAAAGAGGTTGATCGCCCACAGCGAGGAGACGCCCGACGCCAGCGTGGGGATCGCCGTCGCCGACGTCGACGGCGCGGGTGAGGGCGAGGGGCTCGCGTTCTGCAGCGGCGAGAGCAGCAGCCGGTTGAAGGTGAACGTGAATTCGTTTCCGGTCCCGGAACTGTTCGCGTTGAAGCTCGTGACGAATTGCGGCGCCGGCGGAAGGATGACGGTCTGGTAGCCGCCCGACGCAATCGGAATGACCTGCAGCAGCGTGTAGGCCGCGCCGCCGGCCTGCGTTCCGCCGAACACCAGGATGAACGAATAATTCAAGTACGTGGTGCCGAAACCGGGACCCAGCGGGGTGACGCCGTTGCCGCTCGTGTTGAACACCACGATGTAGTGCAGGTTGACGAAATCTAAGGTTCCGAGCACGCGGTAGCGAACGTACATGTTACCCGCGGGCACGATGCCTCCGTTAGCGCCCGTCTTGGGAACCGTGACGATTCGCCCGCATGCAGCAGCCACCATCGACATCGTAAGTACCGCGAAACCCGCCCGTCGCATATCGTTCTCGTCTCCTACGGCGTGCGCCGCCGTCGTTTCGGCGTTTTGCGCTTTTGCATTGCACCTGGCCTTCCCGCGCACGAGCGCTTGGTGGCTGATTCCGTTTGCCTTGGCGGTGATGTTCCGCGTTTGGGCCGGGCTCCCGCTGTGGAGCGCGGCCTTGAACGGTTACCTGAGCGGGCTCGTGTTCTTCACGCTCTCGTTCGCGTGGTTCGGCGAAACGGCGGCCGCGCTGATCGGGCCGCTCGGCTTTGTGATCGATCTCGGGCCGGCGCTCGGCGAAGCGCTGGCCTTCGCGTTCGCGGCGCTCGTCGCGTCGCTGGCCGCGCGGCGCTGTCCGCCGCTCCTCGCGCCGCTGGTGACGGCCGCCGCGTTCACCGCGGCCGAGTGGATGCGCTCGTCGGGCATCGTGGGCGTCCCGTTCGGACAATTGGGCTTGCCGCTGGTGGATAGCCCGCTGCGGCCGCTGGCCGCCTTCGCCGGCGGTTACGGTCTGACGTTCGTCGTCTGCGCCGTCGCGGCGTATGCGGGCGCCGCCCTGACGGTACCACGCCTGCGGCCGGCCGCGGGCGCGGCGGTCGCGGCGGCGCTGCTGCTCACGGCCGCCGCGTGGCTCGCCTGGCCCGCCCGCACGCTCGCGCCGCCGGGTCTGCGGGTCGCCGCCATCCAGGGCAACATCCCGCAGGCGATCAAGGCGACCGATCCCGCCCGCCTGCTGGCTGCGCAGCGCTACACGCAGATGACCGTCGCGGTCGCCGCGCAACACCCGGCGCTGGTCGTGTGGCCCGAAACCGTCATCCTCACCGACATGACGCGCGACACCGCCTCGCGCGCGGCCTTCGGCGCGCTCGCGCGCACGATCGGCGTGCCGCTGTTCGTCGGCACGATCGTCAGCGACGATCGCGGCCGGCTCTATAACGCGTCGCTGATCTACGATCGCTCCGGCAACGTCGAAGCGACGGTCGCGAAGCGCCAGCTCGTTCCGTTCGCCGAGTTCCTACCGGCGCCGGCGTGGCTGCGCGCGATCCCGGCGGTCGACGAGATCGGTAACTTCACCCAAGGTCACGGTCCGCAGATCGACCCGCTCACGCACGCCGGCGTGTTGATCTGCTGGGAGTCCGTGTTCGGCGACATCGCGATCGAAGCGGCGCGCGCCGGCGCGGCGTTCTTCGCGGTCTCGACCGACGACGCGTGGTTCGGCACCAGCGACGGACCCGCCCAACACGCCCAAGCGACGACGCTGCGCGCGGTCGAAACGGGACGTTGGATCGTGCGCGCCGCCTCGACCGGAATAAGCGGCATCGTCGCACCGGACGGCACCTGGCGCGAGCGCAGCGCGCTCGCGACGCAAGCCACGATCGTCGGCGACATCGGTGCGCCGGTCGAGACGCTCTACACCCGCATCGGACCGCAGCCGCTCGGCCTCGCCGCGCTGGCATTCGTGCTTCTCGCGCTGCTACCGTGGCCGCGACGCGCCTAGCGCGGCTGCGCACCGGCGGGGCGCTGGTGATCGTCGCCGTGCTGGCCTGGATCGTGTGGCAAACGGTCCATGCCGGCGGCGACATTCCCTCCGCGCGAACGCAGCAGCAGACGCAGCTCAAGGGCGGCAGCGCGCAGCGATAAGCGTCTCGACGGCAAGTCGTGGTCGCTCGACTACGACAACGCTACGCTCTCGCCCGACGGGTCGCTGGCCGAGATCGACAACGTGCACGACGGCGTGATCTTACGCAACGGCAAGCCGTACATGCGCATGAAGGCCAAGCACGTCACGGCCAACCTCGCCTACAACGATTTCGTCGTCACCGGCCCGGTCTCGTTCAGCGAGATCGGCGGGCTGCATCGCGAACTCTTCACCGACCAAGCCCACTATTCGGGCAACGACCACACGCTGCGCCTGGATCATATGACGACGATCCACGCCGGCGGCGTCACCTTCCACGTGCGCACGGCCCAGCTGAACTTCGTCACGGGCGAGACGAAGCTCGGACGGATCAGCGGTTCCCTGTAGGGAAGAAGCGGGCATGCGTATCATGCGTTCCGGCGCCGTCATGGCGGCGCTCCTTGCGTTGACGTCCGCGCCCGTGTTCGCCGAGGGCGTACCGGGCTTTACTCCCACCGACAAGCCGATGATCGAACAGCGCGGCTTGCCGATGAGCGCCCAGGAAGCGATGGAACGAATCACGTTCCACCCCTTCGTTCCGACGCCCAACTACGACGAGGTTGCGCTGTTGCCGGCACTGCACGGCGACGACAAAGACAACCCCGAGAACCGCGGCATCGGCTACGAGTACTCCTCGGGCGGTCAGATCTATATTTTGCGCGAGTGGCCGCTGGCCGGCGCCAGTTTTGATAAGTACCCCACGGTGCCCGCCGAGGGCACCTGTACGACCGGGCACTACACCGAGGGCAACCCCCGTCACATCCGCGCGCTGGCGTGGACGACGCCGACCCTCGGCTTCGCGCTGCAGCCCGACATCCCACAGGGGGGAAACCCGAACTTGAAGGCGCTCCGCGCGGAGTGGGGCCGACTGGTCAAGCGCGGCGCCTGCCGCTAGGACTTTTCGGCGTCCTTCGCGGCGAGCGCCGCGGCCGCACTCTTGGCGTCGGCGATCAGCTTCTTGACCTTCTGACCGCCCTTGTGTCCGATCTGCTCGTAGAAGTCCGCGCCGTATTTTTCCTTGACGACCTTGCCGCCTTTTTGGCCGATCGCTTCGTAGAAGCCGGCGCCGTGGCGCTCGCGCGTCGCCTCGCCGCCCTTGCGGCCAATCTCCTCGTAGAAACCCGACCCGTAGCGGTTCCGAACGGTGTCGCCACCCTTCTTCCCCGCCTCTCGGACCGACATTTCGCCCTCGGGATTGTCGACTTTCTTCGGTTTCTTCGGTTTCGGCTTATCCTCGGGCATGCCGTTTACGCGTCGGCCGGCGAACGCTTGGGCTTCTGCCCGCCCTTAGCACCGATCTCTTCGTAAAACGTAGGGCCGTACTTGCTCTTGGTCGCTTCGCCACCCTTACGACCGATCGCTTCGTAGAACTCGGAACCGTACTTCTCTTTCACACGGTCGCCGCCACGCTTACCGGCTTCCCGGACGCTCATCCCGCCGCCGTCGGCTTTGTTATCGGTTGTAGACATGATCTGACCCGTATCCCCTCTAAAACCTTGTCGTGCGCGGCTGTCGCTTGCGCAGGTCTACCCGTACCCGGCGAAGGCTAGGCTAAACGCTGTTACATACGATTTTCTCGCATGCCCTAGTCTATGATGGTTGCGGTTCAACGCCGTTTGTGACCGATGTCGCACTCTACGACGGACGCATCGCGATCATCGGCGACTGCTCCGAACGCGACGCGCACGAGACCGTCGACTGTACGCGGCCTGGCGCTCGCGCCGGGGTTCATCGACGTGCATTCCCATTCCGACGAGCTGTGGCTCGTCGACGGCCGCGCGCTGGGAAAAATTTCGCAGGGCGTGACGACGGAGATCGGCGGGAACTGCGGCACGTCGGTTGCGCCGCTGCACGGCGAAGCGCGCATTCGCAAGGTGCGCGATGCGCGCACGTATCGCCTCGACGTCGATTGGACGACGTTCGACGACTTCTTCGCCGCGGTCGAACGCAGCGGCGTCGCCTGTAACGTCGCGTCGCTCGTTGGACTGGGCACGACGCGTTCGTGCATCAGCGGCGCGAGCGACCGGCGCTTGGAAGCGCGAGGAACTCGACGCGCAAACGCGGCTCGTGCGCGAAGCGGTCGATCACGGCGCGCTCGGCGTGTCGAGCGGACTGATCTACGAGCCGTCGCGCTACGCCGATCTCGCCGAGCTGACGAGCTGCGCGATCGCGGCGCGCCACGCCGGCGCGGCGCGCTACGTCTCGCACGTGCGCGACGAGGGCGACGGTTTGATCGAAGCGATCGACGAAGCGCTGGCGGTCGGCGCCGCCGCCGACGTCGCCGTGCGCTGCTCGCACCACAAAGCCGCGGGCCGGCGCAACTGGGGCAAGGTGCACCGCACGCTGGCGACGATCGACCGCGCGCGCATTCGCGGCGCCGACGTCGCCATCGACGCCTACCCCTACGTCGCGAGCTGGACCGAGCTCGCGACGATTCTGCCCGAGGCCGATCCGCCGCGGCGGCGAAGCCGCGACGCTCGAACGCCTGCGCGATCCGGCGATCGCCGCGTCGACCGCGATGCTGCTCTCGATCGCGCGCGATCCCGCGCTCGGCGGCGATGACTGGCACGACATCCTGATCACCGACACGGGCTCCGACCGCAACGCCGCGTTCGCCGGTTACCGGCTCGACGAGTTGGCGGCGCACTGGCGCCTCTCGCCCGCGCGCGCCGCGATCCGTCTGCTGGTCGAGGAAGAGCTGCGCGTCGATTGCGCGTTCTTCTCGATGTCCGAGGACGACGTCGCGGCCGTGCTGACGGCGGATTTCTGCTGCATCGGCAGCGATGCGTCGGCGCGCGCGTTCGACGGCCCCACCGCGCGCGGCGTGCCGCACCCGCGCACCTACGGGTGCTTTCCGCGCGTGTTCGGCCGCTTCGTGCGCGGGCGGCCGATCTTCTCAACCGAAGAGGCCGTGCGCCGGATGACCTCGCTGCCGGCCGACCTGTTCGGCATCGCGGACCGCGGCCGCATCGAGCTCGGCGCGTGGGCCGACCTCGTGGTGTTCGATCAGCAGCGCATCGTCGATCGCGCGACCTACGAACGCCCGTTCGTGCCGCCCGAGGGACTTCGCGACTGCTTCGTCAACGGAACGGCAGTGCTTCGGAACGGGGACTATACCGGCGCGCGCCCCGGGCGCGTGTTGCGCGGCGGCCGATGAATCGAGCCGACTTCGTCGCGGTCGTCGCGGCCGCAACGGCGGCGCCCACCGCGCCACGCAACGCCACGGGCCGCCGATCGTCGCCGAAGTGACGCTGCAGCGCGATGCTACGGAACTGCTCGCGCCCTTCGTCGTCGCGATCGCGCTCAACAACACGACGACGAAAAATGTGCGGCTCGACTTTCCGACCGCCGATCTCTTCCGCATCGACGTGATTCGCGACGATTCGCCGGTCTGGTCGTCGCTCAGCCAGCACAAACCGATTCCCGTGAACCGTCAGCTCGACGTGCCGCCGGGGCGCACCAAACTCGCGAGCATGACGATCGACGGCACGACCGACGACCGGCGCGCGTACGCGCCGGGCAGATACACCGTGCGCGTCGCGATGCTCGGCACGTCGTTCGGAATGGTCGTCGACAAACAGCTCGATTTCAGCGCGCCCGTGCCGATCAACGATGCGCTGCAGAAGAAGCCGGGCACCGTGGTCACGATCGCCGGCGATCAGAACACGCTCGGCGGGATCGGCTACTTGCACGATGCGAGCGGCAGCGTGCGGCTCTCGCGATCGCTCGGGCTGCATCCGACCGGCACGTACGTCGTGCGCGGTTTTCTCGATGCTACCGGCGACGATCGCATTTTCGACGTCGGGCGCTTCGCGCCGGCGTTCGACAACCCGCCGACACCACCACCGTAAGGAGCATCATGCACGACTGCCATCACCACGCAAGCGTTTCGCGGTCGAATTTTCTTGCCGGCGCAGGAGCCGCGGCAACGATGCTGCTTCCCGGCGCGCGCGCACTGGCGCAGGGCGCGCCGGCGCAGCGGCGGCTGATCGACATTCACCATCATTACTATCCGGCCGAGCTGCTGGCGGTGAACGCGGCTTGGCAGGCGAAGCACAACCAGCCGCCGCTCGGACCGCCGATCACAGCCTGGTCGCCCGAGCGAACGCTGGCGGAAATGGACGCTACCGGTATCTCGACCGCGATCCTATCGCTCGCCTCGATGCACGGCATCTGGTTCGATGCCGATCCGAAAACCGTTCCGGCGCTCGCGCGCACGTGCAACGACTACGCCGCGAAGATGATGCGCGACCATCCCGGGCCGCTTCGGAATCTTCGCGACGCTGCCGATGCCCGACGTCGCCGCCAGCCTCAAAGAAGTCAAGTACGCTTTCGACACGCTGCACGCCGACGGGATCGGCATTCCGACCAGCTGGGGCGACCGCTGGCCGGGCGATCCGGCGTTCGATGCGCTGTGGGCGGAACTGAACCGGCGCAAAGCGATGGTCGTGTTTCATCCCTACGCGCCGAACTGCTGCGGCCTGCTGCAGCCGGGCATCAACGAATCCTATCTCGAGTATCCTTACGATACCGGGCGCACGTTCTTGAGCTTGCTCTTCAGCGGCACGCTCGCGAAATATCGCGACGTGCGCTGGACGCTCTGCCACGGCGGCGGCACGCTGCCGTATCTCGCCGGACGGATCAACAACCTGGCGGCGAACTCGCGCGAGAAGCTCGACGTCATCGCGCCCAACGGCATCGACTACGAGCTCAAGCGCATGTACTTCGATACGGCCAACGCCACGTACGCGCCGACGATGGCCGCGCTGATCAAGTACATCCCGATCTCGCAGATCATGTTCGGCACCGACTATCCCTACGTCAGCGGCAAACAGAACGTCGGCCCGCTCGAGACCGACGGCCTCTCGCCCGACGACCTGGCGGCAATCGAACGCGGCAACGCGATGCGCATGATCCCCCGCCTGCGCGGCACCGTCAGACGCCGCATACATGCTGCGCCGCGACAGCTCGAGCTGCGATGCTGGTCGTAGACGGCGTCGGCGCGTTCGCGCAGTTCCGGGAGGCCGGCGTCGTTTTCGATCGTGTAGGTTGCGCGGCGGCGCGCTTCGCCGGGGTCGATCTGCGCGGCCATGCGTTTGCGCACGCTCTCGCGGTCGATCCCGTCGCGTTGCATCACGCGCGCGATGCGCGCCTCGTCGGGGGCGATCACCACGGCCGTCACATCGCACGTGCGCCAGTATTCGCCTTCGAAGAGCAGCGGGATCACCTGTACGATGAGCGATCCCGCAGGGGCCTCCGCCTCGCGGGCTCGCGCCAGAGCGCGCACGCGCGGGTGCACGATGCCGTTCAGGACCGCGCGCTCCGCGGCGTCTTCGAAGACGACGCGTGCGAGTGCCGCACGGTCGAGCGTTCCGTCGGCGGCGATGGCCGCGGGCCAGCGCAATGCGATCTCGGCCAAGCCGCGCGTGCCCGGCGCCACGGCCTCGCGCGCAAGCTGATCGGCATCGATGATCAGCGCACCGCGTTCGCGCCACATCTGGGCCACCTCGCTCTTGCCTGAACCGATGCCTCCCGTCAAACCGACGCGTACCGAGCGACCCATCGCACGGGAAGTTAAAAAGGGGAAGGCGATGTGCCTTCCCCCTTTCGTTGTAGCGCGCTGCGGTGAGTTAAACCGGCGAAGCGAGTTCCGTGCCCAGCGGGCTGAACGCATCTTCGGGAACGAACTCGGCGAGTTCGTCCGGAGAAACGTCGGCGACGTGCTGGATGGAGCCGGTGATGCGCCGCGTGCCCTGATTGATCGTGAGCAGCGTGACCTCGACGTCTTCGCCCGGCGAATACTGTTTCGCCGTATCGAACTCGCCTTTCGGTACCATTGCGAGCACACCCGGAACGATCTCGACGAGGAGGTAGTTCGGCGTGACCTTGACGACTTGCGCGATCAGCTTGTTGCCTTCGAACAAGGCATCGGCGTGCTCGATCCACGGATCGGGCAGCGCGTGCTTGAGCGAGAGCGAGACCTTCTTCGCTTCGGGATCGAACTTCATCACTTCAACCGAGACCGTGTCGCCGATCTTGACGACTTCCGACGGATGCTTGATCCGCGCGTACGACAGTTCGGAGTTGTGGATGAGGCCGTCGATCCCGCCGAGGTCGACGAAGGCGCCGAACTCGGCCAAGCGGACGACGACGCCTTCGCGGATCTGGCCGACCTGCAGCGTGCCGAGCAGCTCTTGCTTCTTCTGGTTGAGTTCTTCTTCCAGAACTTGGCGCTGCGAGAGCACGACGCGGTGGCGCTTGTGGTCGAGGTCGATGACCTTGAGCCGCAGTTTCTTGCCGACGAGTTCGTCGAGGTTCCCGACCGGCTGCCGGCGGATCTGCGAGGCCGGCACGAAGCCGCGCATCCCGAGGTCGACCAGGACGCCGCCCTTGACGACTTGCGTGACGGTCGCTTCGATCACTTCGTCGTGGTCGTGCGCTTCGATCACTTTCTCCCACGTCTTGAGGGCGCGGGCCCGGCGTTCGCTCAGATAGAGCTGGCCATCGTTCTCATCGATCCGATGGATCATCACCTCGAGCTTGTCGCCGACACTGAGTTCTTTCGGCTCGATGATGAGCGAAAGCTCGCGGAAGGGCAGGATGCCCTCGGACTTGCCGCCGATGTCGACCAGCAGTTCGTCCTGATACTTTGCAACGATGACGCCGACGAGGACCTGGCCTTCGTCGAGAACCTTGAGGCTCTCTTCGTAGAGTCGCTGCTCGAGTGCGAGTTGGTCTTCTTCTTCGTTGACTGCGCCGCTTGCGACGGCCGGGTCGTTTGGTGCCGGCGTCTCCGGCGAGATGGTAGCAGAAATGGTGTGTGTGCTTCTTTCGTTGATTTTTATTTTTGGCAGCCTCGGCACCACCAGGTACCGCGCTGACCGAGAACCGTGCGCACGATGGGCTGCCCACATCTATTGCACGGTTCGCCCAGCCGGCCATAGACGGACAGCTGATTTTGAAACCCGCCTTTGAGCCCTTCGGCGTCGACGTAATCGTCGACGCTCGTACCCCGCGCCTCGATGGAGCGGAGGAGAACGTCACGGATCGCGCCGTGAAGCCGGCGGCGGGCCGGCCTCGTTATCATCTGTGCGCGGCGGTTGGGACGAATCCCGGCCTCCCACAGAGCCTCGCACGCATAGATGTTCCCGACGCCCGAAATATGCTTTTGGTCGAGCAGGAACGTCTTGATCGGCGTTCGACGCCCGTCCAGCATACTCACAAAGGCCTCGCAGGTAAAGTCCTCCGAGAGCGGTTCCAGTCCGCCGTCGGCATCCCAGACCTCCTCGGCCCCCAGGAGCCGCATCCGCCCGAACTGGCGGACGTCGGCAAAACAGAGCCGCCAGCCGTCCCCGAAGGCCAGGCGAATGTGCGTGTAGGGGTGCGGTTCCGAGACTTCCGGCGCCTGAACGATCAAGCGCCCGGTCATTCGAAGGTGCACCGTCAGTCGCCGGCCTGAGCCGAGCTGGACCACGATGAACTTTCCCCGGCGGCCGACCGCTTCGATGCGCTCGCCGCGTAGCGTCTCGATGAACGAGACGCCGGGCGGCGCAACGGCGATCTTGGCCATGCTGACCTCAACGCTCGCGATCGTCTTGCCGACGACCGCGTTCGCGAGGCCGCGCGCGATCGTTTCGACTTCCGGGAGCTCGGGCACCGCGTCTTAGGACCCCCGCCGGGGCCTGATTCGTTGCAGTCAGTCCGGACAGTAGGTGCGGGTCCGGCTCAGTTTCTCGGCCGCCTCGAGCGCCCGGCACTGGTTGATCGTCAGCAGCAGAACGAGGGTGGCCTGGTTGTCGCCCTCAACCGAACGGTAGGTCACCCGAGCGAGTAAGCCGGGGCTGGCGGTCGTCACGGGCGCGTCCTTGATCTTGCCGTCACTGCTCTGGACGGCGTGGAAATCGGCCGGCACGAGGAAGCCCATCGTTTGGTGGCTCTTGCCGTTGAAGATCAGGATGCGACCGGGCTGCGAGGACTGGACGGTTCCGGCGAAGGTCTGCTCGGAATTCGCCGGGGGTGCGCACACGAGGCAGGGGATCGGCGTGTCCACCGGCAGCGGCACGCTCGCGGCGAGGAGCGCCGCCGCGATGAACCACACGAGCGCGTCAGTCCTTGCTCGGCGGGACGGCGCTCACGTCGAGCAGCGTCCCGGGCTTGATCCCCGCCCGGGCGGCCTCGCCGGCCGCCAGCTCGATCACATAGGTCCCCGTCCCGTCGCGGTGCGGAATCTTATCGTCGGGCGTTTCGACGCTGGTCGAGGGAACGTTGGCGCGCACGTCGTTGACGCGGCCGCTCTTCGACACGAACACCATGTCCAAGGGGATCAGCGTGTTCTTCATCCAGAAATCGCGAAAGTTGTCGCCGTCGTTGAAGACGAAAATCATCCCGGTGTGGGCGGGCAGCGTGCGCACGCACATCAGCCCGTACTCGCGCTTGGCCGGCGTGTCGGCGATGCGCAGCTCGAGCATCTCGGCCGGCGCGCGGACGCGGACCGGCACGGGGTTCGCGGTTTGCGCCGTCACGCAAGCCCCCGCAGAGTCTTGGGCCGCGGCCATACCGCTCGCGCCGCCCAGCGCCAGCGCCGCCGCGATCACTCCGAAACGGATCCGCTCAGTCATCCGCATGGCCGTTCTCATACCCAGCGGTCAAGCGGGTGCAACGGCAATCGCCTGGATCTCCAGCTTGATGCGCGGATCGGTCGCCATGCGCTTCACCTCGACCGTCGTGCTGGTGGGAAGGTGACCGCGGAAAAACGCACCCTGCACCGCGTTGACCGCATCTTGGTCGGCTGCGATATCGGTGAAGAAGCGCGTCATCATCACGACGTGCCGCGGTTCGCAGCCCGATGCCGCGAGCGCCAGCGCGAGGTGTTCGAAGGCCAGCGCGGCTTGTTCGCGCGCGTCGCTGGGGATCGCATCGAAGTCATGCGGCCGGTGCGGGTGATCGTGGTACACGGGCGCGGCCGTGACCCCCGAGACGAAGACCAGCTTGCCGGCGTTGACCTTGATCGCCGGCACGAAGAGCGAGTTTATCGCGGGATCGAAACCCGCGTGATGCACCGTCTTCAGGTGATCGGCGGACGCCACCTAACGGCCGGTCCAGGAAGGGAACGGCAGCTTGGGTTTGCCCTGCGCGACGTTGCCGGGATAGAGGATGACTTGCTTGCCGTTCTGCCACTGGAAAATGAATGACGTGTAGCCCATTTGGATGCCGTTGCGCGGATCGATCTTGTAGGTTCCGGTGACCGTCGGAACCACGATCGTGCCGAGCGTATCGCGCAGCTTCTCCTGATCGAGCGACTTGTTCTTGGTGATGGCGGCCGCCAGCACCGTCATCGCGGCGAAGTTCGACGCGACGTGATAATCGGGCTCGCGATGGTATTCGGCGCGGTAGGCCGCGAGAAACGCCGGCGTACCGTTGAGCTTGAACGTGTCGTTGAAGCCGGTGACGGAGATGACGCCTTGCGCATCGCCGCCGACGTTGTTCGCGAACTGCACGTCGGCGGCGCCGACGGCTTCATAGAACAATTTCGGCGCGTAGTTCGCCGCCTTGAGCCCCCGCAGCAGGCCGACCGAATCGTTGGGGAACGACATCGCCAGCACCGCATCGGGGTTCGAGGCCCGAATGCGCTCGACGACCGATGAGAAATCGCTGAGGTTCGCCGGGTAATAATCGCTGAACACGATCGACTCGCCGAAGCCGCGCGCGATGGGCGGCACGAGACCGATCATCGCCTGTCCGAACGCGATGTTGGGCGCCACCAGCGCCAGCCGCTTGTAGCCGTGATCCTTGGCGATCTGCATCACGCCGAAGAGATAGGTCGGCAACGGTCCGAGCGCTTGGAACACGTAGTGCAGGCCGCGGCTGAAAATGCCGAGGTCACCAGTCTCCGGACACAGCATCGGCATCTTGTATTTTTCGGCGACGTTGGCCACGGGCGCCGTCAGGCCGGTGCCGTAGGGCCCGATGATCAGGTCGACTTTGTCCTCATTGATCAGGCGTTCGTAGAGCCGCACGCCGGTCGCGCCGTCGCTCTGATCGTCGTAGTACTTCAGCTCGACCGGCCGCCCGAGCAGACCGCCTTTGGCGTTCTGAAGCTTGATCCACAACTGGTAGCCCTCGAGTGAGGACTTGCCGCCGTCGGCGAAGATGCCGCTGAGCGACACCGATGTCCCGATCACGATCGGCTTCGCATCGGCACCGCGCGACGGCGCCGGTGCGAGGCAGAACGCCAGCGCCGCGGCGCAGACGGCGACGGTGAGGCGGCGCAATGATAGGCCTTGCAAACGCATAAGAGCCCCTTTCGGCAAGAGCCGAGAACTAGGGCACCGTACGGTTAGGACGCGACGGGTTCCTCGTCGGGATCGAAACTCTCGACCTCATACCAATTCGCGCCGCTCTTGAGCGTCGCTTCCAGCGGAACGGTCAGCTCGAGCGCATGTTCCATCTCGTGCTTGATGGCGGCCGCGACGGCCGGCAGCACCGCACGTTCGATTTCGAAGATCAGCTCGTCGTGGATCTGCAAGACCATCGTCACGTCGTCGCCGTAACTCGCCAGACGGCGGTCGATCCGGACCATCGCGAGCTTCATGAGATCGGCCGCGCTCCCTTGCAGCGGCGCGTTGGTCGCCTCACGTTCGGCCGCCGCGCGCAGCGCGTAGTTCTTCGCGGCCAAATCGGGCATGTAGCGGCGCCGGCCCAGCAGCGTCTGCACGTAGCCGCGCTCGCGGCCGTCCGCGAGACAGCGGTCGATGTAGCCGCGCACGCCGGGAAAGCGCGCGAAGTACGCCTCGGTGATCGCATGCGCCTGAGCGCGGTCGATCTCCAGGCGCTGCGCGAGGCCGAAGTCCGACATACCGTAGAGCAATCCGAAGTTCACGCTCTTCGCCATGCGGCGCTGGTTGGGCGTGACGTCGGCGAACGGTCCGATCTCGAAGATGCGGCGCGCGGTAAAGTCGTGGATATCCTGATGGTCCCAGAACGCTTCGCGCATCGCCGTATCGCCGGAGAGGTGCGCCATCAGCCGCAGCTCGATTTGCGAATAGTCCGCGGCCAGCAGCACGCGGCTCGGCGAGCCGGCCACGAACGCGCGCCGGATCTGCCGGCCCAGTTCGCTGCGCACCGGGATGTTCTGCAGGTTCGGATTGACGGATGAAAGCCGGCCCGTGGCGGTCGAAGTTTGGTTGAGCACGGTGTGCAGCCGGTTGTCGCGCGGGTCGAGCAGCGTCGGCAGCACGTCGATGTAGGTGTTCTTGAGTTTGGTGACCTCGCGGTATTCCAGCACCTGTGCCGCGATCGGAAAACTGCGCGCGAGGCCGGCCAGCACTTCCACGCCGGTCGCGTACCCGGTCTTGTTCTTGCCGCCGTGCGGCAGCCCGAGGTTGTCGAAGAGCACGCGGCCGAGCTGCTGCGGCGAACCGATGTTGAACGTCTCGCCGGCCGCGGCGTAGATCTCGCTCTGCAGGCGTTCGACGTCGGCATCGACGCGGGCGCTCAGATCGACGAGCGCGGCCGGATCGAGCGCGATTCCGGCGCGTTCGATCTTCGCCAGCACGACCGCCAGCGGCACCTCGACGTCGGTGTAGAGCGCGAGCTGATCGCGCGCTTCGAGCTCGGCGCGCGCGACGCGGGTGATGCGCGATGCCGCATCGGCCGCGGCGGCGGGATCGTCGGGCAGCACCCGGTGCAGCACGGCCGAAGCAGCTTGCGCCGCGTCCGTATACGTGCGCGCCGGATCGAGCAGGTGCGCCCCGATCATCGGATCGTCCTCGACCGTGCGCGGCAGTAGGTCGAGCCGGCCGATCAGCGCTTTGGCATCGTAGGCGACGATGTGCGGCACGCGCTGCCACAGCGTCGCGAAGGCCTCGCCGATCGCGGCGTTGCCGAGCGCGCCGCGATCGAAGGCGAACGCGTGCTCGTCGGCGCTGCTGATGCCGATCGCATCGCCGCGCAGCGCGATCGCAACACGCGGCGCGTCCGACGCTTCGCGCAGCAGCGCTGCCAGCCGCTCGAAGTCGGGCGGATCGGTCGCCGCCACGTACGAGACGTACGTTCCGCGCAGCACCTCGTCGGTGGAGAGCGGGGCCGGGTTCTCGGGCGGTTTGAGCTTGGCCAGCAGCGCCTTGAATTCAAGCTCGCGGTAGAGCTCGTAGAGCGCATCGTTCGCGGGCGGCGCGTACTGCGCCGCGCTCCAGTCGAGCGTCACGGGCAGATCGCGCTGGATGATCGAGACGTCGCGGCAGACGCGCGCGATCGCACCGTGTTCGCGCACCAATGCCTCGAGCTTCGGCGTGCCCGCGAGCTTCGGGTCGGCGAGCAGCGCGTCGAGCGAGCCGGCCGCTTTGATCAGTTTGATCGCCGTCTTCTCACCCACCCCCGGGATGCCGGGTAAGTTGTCCGACGGATCGCCCTTGAGCCCGCGGTAATCGGGCAACTGGTGCGGTTCGAGATCGAAGCGCGCGCGCACGGCCTCGGCATCGTAGCGGCCGAGATCGGTGATCCCGCGGCGCGTGGTGAGCACGGTCGTCGTGTCGTCGACCGTCTGGAGCATGTCGAGGTCGCCGGTGACGACGATCGTCTGCTGGCCGTCCTCACCGGCGATGCGCGCCAGCGTCGCCATCACGTCGTCGGCCTCTTCGCCTTCGATCTCGAGCACCGGAATGCCGTAAGCGGCCAGGATTTTTCGCACCAGCGCGAACTGCCCGCGCAGGTCGCCGGGCATCTCGTCGCGATGCGCTTTGTACTCGGCATACATCGCGACGCGCGCCGCCGGCAAGCCCTTGTCGAAGGCCGCGATGACGTGGGTGGGTTTCTCATCGCCGATGATTTTGTTCAGCATCATCGTGAAGCCGTAGGCCGCGTTGATCGGCATGCCGTGCGTGGTGGTCAGCGCGGGCAGCGCGAAGAACGCCCGGTAAACCAGGCCGTAGGTGTCGAGCAGCATCAGGCGCGCCGACTGCGCGGGCGGAACGGCGCGCTCGCTCATTGCACCGTCAGCGCGATCGACGCCGCGCCGACATCGCCGTCGTCGGTCATCTTGATGATCGAGAGCACGTAGCGCCCGGCATCGTGCGGCACCGCGACGGTGAACGTCGAGCCGCTGCTGTGGTCGACCTTCCAGGACAGGACGCGTGTCGCCGCGGCGACGATCTGCGTATCGGCTGCGGCCGCCTGGGGCCGGTCGGTGCCGAAGATGTCGCCGGCCGTCGAGCGCGCCGGTGCGACCGCGGTGTGCCAGGGCGGATCGAGCGAGGCCATGTTCTGCGTCGTCGTACCGGCCGAGGACAGCACGCCCGGAATATCGTCGAACGAGGCACCGCTTCCCGCGAGGCGATCGCTCACGCGCACGGCCAGGGTGGCGTCGGAACGATCGTCGCCGTCGGCGATCGTGATCGTCGCCGTCGAGGCCGGCGCGTAGGTCGCGCGGTCGGCGCTCAGCGCGAGCTGGCGCTGGTGGCCGGGACCGTCGACGACGAGCGGCAGCGAGCCGGCGATCAGCGCGCCGTCACGCACGAACGCAACGCTCACCGCCTGCGCTCCGATCGTCTCGGGCAGCACCAGTGAGGTGTTCGCGATACCGTTCTGCACCGGCACGACCGCCGCGGTTGCACCGCGGACGCTCTCCATCGTGATCAGCGCGTCGCCGGTCGCGCCGGTCAGCGTTGCCGTGATGCCGGTTCGCTCGTTCGGCCGTTGACGCGGATGGTCGACCGCGATCTTCACGTCGCCTTGACCGCTCGCACTCGCGCCCAGCAGCGCTTGCGGCGAAACGGTAACCGCCGAGACGTCGGTGGCCGCCCGGCCGTCCACGTCGGCTTGCGCCGTGACGAGGTTCATGCCCAGCGCCACGCCGTTGAACGAAACGCGCGCCCGCCCGTCGGGGCCGAGCGTCGCGGTCGCATCTTGAACGGTCGGGCCGTGACTGATGCGTACGCGCACGCCGAGGCCGCTCACCGGCGCGCCGTCGAGCGCATCGAAACCGCGCACGTCGAACGAGGCCGGGTCGGAAACGTTGATCCGCTCCTGTAGCGGCACGATCGAGAGCGCCACGCGCGCGTTGGGCGCGACGAGGTTCGCGCTGGCCGTGGATGGGCCGCTCTCGGCGGCCACGCCGTACGTCGACGCGAGCCCGTCGGTGGGCGCCGGAATGGCGACGTGCGCCACGCCGAGCGCATCGGTGCGCACCATCGTGTCGACGATCGTCGTCACGCCCCACGCGGCCGACGCATCGCCGCCTTCGGGCGGCTGCACGTGCGGCGAGCGCACGATGCGCACGCGAATATCTTCGCCGGCGCCCGGAACGCCGGCACGCTTGGCGGAAAGCGTCAGCGGGATCGCCTCGGAGGGGGAGCACGCCGTCGAGCACGGCGCGGCGATCGCGAGCACCGTGTCGCCGGCGCCGTCGATGTGGATCGTTGCGCCGCCGCTGGCGCCGGGTGTCGCGGCCAGGATGGCCGCATCTCCGGCCGGCGCGCCGGCGGGCAACGTAAGGCCGGCCGAAAACGCGCCGGCGCGATCCAAGTCGGCATGCGCCGACGCGATCGTTTTGCCGGCGGCGACGATCGTCAACGCGACCTCGCCGGTCGCCGGCCGGTAGACGTTGCCGTTGCGCCGGCGCGCGAAACCGACGACGCGCACGTTGTCACCGGCGGTGGCCGACGCGCGGTCGGCGCGCACCCCGAGCACTGCTGCCGGCGGCGCTGATTGCGGGAACAGCGAGACGAAGGCGCGGCTCTTGCCCCATTCCGCGAGCGCGAACACCGCGCGCGCCGGAACGCGCGAGATGCCGTGGCTATCGGTGAGATCGTACGTGAATTGCGTGCCGACGAGGTAGGTCACGCGCATGCCGGCCAGCGCGCGGCCGGTCCCCAAATCGGCGCCGTAGACGATCGACCCCGCCGGCGATTCTTTGGTGATCAGCCCGATGCGCGAGAGGTTGACCCACACTTGCTGGACCGCCGTGCCGCGGCGCGCTTCGATGACGTAGAAGCCTTCGCGGTTGAGCAGCGGTACGTCGACGTCGTTCGAGGTGAACGTCAAGCCGGCCGGCGGCGTGAAGCGCCAGCGCGCAACCGCTTTGTAGCGCGTCGTATCGATCGCGCGCGGACGCGTGTTGGCGCCGGCGACGAGCACCTCGGTCGGATCGACATCGTAGGCCGCGAAGTCGACGCCGGCGCCGCTGTACGTATCGAGCCGCAGCGTGATGTTCTTCCACGGCACCGTCGCGTTGCGCGCGAACAGCGCGAAATAGTTATCCCATTTCCCCGAATCCGGCAACGGGCGCGCGGCGCGCGCCGGAAACGCGCTCGCGCACGTCAGAAGCAGCACCGCCAGTGCCGCGAACAGCCTACGGTTCGTAGCTGATCGTCCCCGCGACGACGGGATCGGGCGTCCGGAATCCCACGGTGTAGAGACGCTTGTCTCCTTGTTTGAGCATGCGGTGCGAGTTCGACACGCCGACGAACACGCTCGACCCGTCATCGGCCCCTTGGTAGCGTTGGTTTTGCGCGCTGGTCAGAACAAACCGGCTGATCTCGGGCGTGAAGTCGCGCGCCGTGTCGTTGGTCAGCTCGACCTGCGCCAGTACGTAGGTCGGGCCGCCGGCCGCGAGGCCGGCGCCGGCATCGGCGCTCGGAACGAAGCGGACGGCGAGGACCCGAACCTCACCGGCACCGGCGATCGACGATGCCGCGAGCGCCGGCGCGCCGTATGCGCCGACCGCAAGAGCAAGCGCGAGCGCCGAAAGCGAGCGTTTCCACATTCACGCTACGGTTTCGGCGGCCCCAAAGGCACGTCCCGTTGCAAGGCAGAAGGCGAAATCTGTGGACGAAAAACGCCCCCAACGGAACTCCACCAACGCGCCCTGCCGCTCGTGCGGCAGCGACGACCGCACGCGCGTTGCGCGTGACGTTCGCGCGGCGGGCGCGACGTTCCAAGTGATCGTGGCGTGCGCAACCTGCGGCCACGCATTCGCCGCCCTGTCGCGCAATTGACGGCGGCTCCGCTGCGGGCGGCGCTTGCAATGCTCGTGTTGCTGGGAGCGGCGAGCGCCGGTCCCGCGAACGCCCAAGCGTTGTCGCACGGAGCAGTAGTCCCGGCCGCACCCACGCCCCGACCCACGCCGAACCGTACGGCGCCGCCGCCGGCACCGACGCCGCACCGCACGCCCTACCGCATCAACCTCACCAAGCTGCAGCCGAAGTCGCTCCTGCCGAAGGTACCGCTGCATACCGAGTACGTCGTCGCGGTCAACAAGCTCGGTCAAGTGACCCGCGTTCTGTCCGGCAAAACCTCGAACAATAAGATCTACAACCTGCAGACGTTCGGCAACGCGATGCAGGCGTTCATTCGCACGGCCGATGGGAAAGCGATCTCGGGCAGCTACCGGCTGACCTACGACTACAGTCCGGTAACGACGCGCGTGCACCGCGAGGTGGTACTGGTCAAGGCCGGCGGCGTCGATCCGAACGCGCAGGGCGCGGTCAACCGCATGATGGACGACGTGCGAAAACACGCCAAGAAGCCGGCGCCGGTGGGTTCGGCGCAGATGACGCCCGGGCCGCAGCCGTCGGGAAATTTCCGCCTCCCCGACCTGCAGCAGATCACCAAGACGCCGCCGCCGTGAGCGCGCGCGACCGCGGAGCAAAGCGCGGTCCCACGGAGTCGCTCATGGACTTCTACGTCCGCACGCGCAGCGCGGCCGATCCCTCGATCGATCGCGACGTCGAGCGGTCGTGCACCTCGAAGCAGCCGTACACCAGCGAAGGCGAAGCGCGCGCGGTGGCCGCGATGAACGGCATGAAGCTGTTCACCTATCACTGCCGCTATTGTGATTTCTGGCACCTCACGCGCCGCCCCACCTCCGGCGACACCACCGACGAGTGATGAGTCATGAGTCATGAGTCATGAGTCATGAGTGATGCGTGATGCGTGATGCGTAATAGGTGATGGGTGATGAGTGATGAGCGATGGGTGATGGGTGATGGGTGATGAGTGATGAGTGATGAGTGATGAGCGATGGGCGATGGGTGATGAGTGATGGGTGATGGGTGATGGGTGATGGGTGATGAGCGATGGGTGATGAGTGATGGGTGATGGGTGATGGGTGATGAGTGATGGGTGATGGGTGATGGGTGATGAGTGATGGGTGATGAGCGATGGGTGATGAGTGATGGGTGATGGGTGATGGGTAATGGGTGATGAGCGATGGGTGATGGGTGATGGGTGATGGGTGATGGGAAGGCGCGGCCGGCAGCCCGTCATCCCGAGCGCAGTCGAGGGACGCCCACGATCGCGCCGGAGCGCCACTGTCGATCGCGAGCGAAGCCGAGCGATCGCCACCAACCGTCGCATTGAAGCGCGTCGGAACGCGATGATCAGCATGTCGCCGGCGATCACTCGGCTGCGCTCGTGATCGACAGTGGCTTGAGGGCGTGATTGTGGCGGGTTCCTCGACTGCGCTCGGAATGACGTTTGGCGGTTCCTCGACTGCGCTCGCAATGACGGTTTGGCGGGTTCCTCGACTGCGCTCGGAATGACGGTTTGGCGGGCTCCTCGACTGCGCTCGGAATGACGGTTTGGCGGGTTCCTCGACTGCGCTCGGAATGACGGTTTGGCGGGTTCCTCGACTGCGCTCGGAATGACGGGTTTGGCGGGTTCCTCGACTGCGCTCGGAATGACGGGTTTGGCGGGTTCCTCGACTGCGCTCGGAATGACGGGTTTGGCGAGTTTCTCGACTGCGGGCGGCCGGATCTACGCGCTCCAACCGTGATTACGGCAGGGGGGCGGCGCCGGGTTTGCCGCGGTTGGCGGGATCATACATCCAGGCATCGTCGAGCTCGAAGATCTCGAACCAGTTCCAGAGGTCGGGCCGGCCGGTGAGGATCGGGTAGGCCGGCAGCACCTGCGCCCGGTGCTCGTCGTCGCGGATGCGGCGGTTCACCAGCATATCGTTCAGGCCGGCGTACTTGTCGTGGGGCGTATTGGCGTGCACCCAGCTCACCACGGCGTCGTCGGACGGCGCGTTGCGCACGACCTCGGTGAACTGTTCTTCGGTGATGCCCAGCCACTCGAAGACGTAGCCCGAAATGCCGGGCTGAATCTTGTACGGCCCGAGGGTGCCCTGGATCTTGGCACGCGTCTTGTCGATCGTGCGGGCCAGGAAGTAGATCCCGCCGAGCATGTCCCGCGCGGACCGGGGCGGATGCTCCCGCAGGTCGGCCTCGGGGGAGGGGAGGGGCGCATTCTGCTGCACGCGGCAGCCTACGTCGGCCCCGCAGGGAAACCTTCGCTGCAGGCGACAACGCCGTGCCTATGCGTTACGTTTCCTATTCCGACGCGTCGGGTGCGCCGCGTCCCGGCGTCATCGACGGCGACTCCATTCGGCCCTTCGGCGCCGAAGTTGCCTCGCTCGACGCCTTCGTGAAGATGTCTCCGGCCGACCGCCAAGCGGCGGTCGCCAAACTCGGTGCCGCGATTCCCGCCAAAGGCGTGAAGCTGCACGCTCCGTTGCACCCGCAGAAGAACGTCTTCTGCGTCGGCCGCAACTATCTCGCGCACGCCGAAGAAGGCGCCAAGGCGCTCGGCCAGGAGCTGAAGCTCCCCGACGTGCCGACGTACTTCACCAAAGCGCCGACGGCGATCGCCGGTCCGGATCAAGCGCTCGAACTCTCGAGCGACGTCTCGCCGATGTACGACTGGGAAGCCGAGCTCGCGGTGATCATCGGCACGACGTGCCGCGACGTCCCCGAGTCCGAAGCCCTCTCCAAGGTGTTCGGCTACAGCTGTCTCAACGACGTCACCGCGCGCGACCTGCAGCGCTCGCATTTGCAGTGGTTCAAAGGCAAATCGCTCGATAACACCTGTCCCATCGGGCCCTGGATCATCGACGCCGCCGACATCGGCGACCCGCAGAAACTCGAGATCATGCTGCGCGTCAACGGTGTGGAGAAGCAGCACTCGAACACTTCGAAGATGATCTTCAGCGTCGTACAGATCATCTCGAACCTCTCGCAAGGCCTCACGCTCGAAGCGGGCGACGTGATCGCCAGCGGTACGCCCGAAGGCGTCGGCTTTGCGCGCACGCCACCCGAATTCCTCAAGGACGGCGACGTGATGGAGGTCGAGATCGAAAAGGTCGGCACCCTCACCAACGCCGTGAAGATCGGGCCCACGAAGAAGTAACTCGCTGCGCAGTTACGACGTCGTCGTTGCCGGCGGCGGTGCGGCCGGAGTCGCCGCCGCCGTCGCCGCCGCGCAAACCGGCGCGTCGGTTGCGCTGATCGAGCGGGCCGCCTACCTGGGCGGCGCGGCGACGCACAGCAACGTGCTCACGTACTGCGGCTTCTGGACGCAAGCCGATCCGGCGCTGCAGATCGTGCGCGGCGTCGGCGAGAGCGTGCTGCGCGAAATCGAGAGCTTGGGCGGCGACGCGGCGCCGGTCCGCACGCCTTCCAACGTGGTGATCGCGCTGCTCGATCCCGAGATCGTGAAGTTCGCGCTCGACCGCGTGTGCGAACGGGCCGGCGTCGATGTCATCCTGCACGCGACGCTGACCGACACCACGCTCGTCGGCGGGCGCGTCGCGTCGGTCGCGATCTACGATCACGGCGGCACCGGGTGGATCTCGGCGCAAGCGTTCGTCGACGCGAGCGGCGACGCCGATCTCGCAGCCCGCAGCGGGGCCGGCGTGCGCTATGGCGGCGCCGACGGTCTGGTGCAAAACGGCACGCTCGTCGTGCGCTTCGGCGGCATCGACGCGAACGCCGACACCAGCCGCACGGCTTGGGAGCACGCGGTGCGGGCGGCCAAAGCGCGCGGCGCCGCCGACCTGACGAAAGAACACGGGCTCGTCATCCGGATCCCGGGCTCGAACGACGTCGTCGCCTACCTCGCCGATGAAGCGTACGATGTGCGCGACGTGCGCGCGCACGCGGCGGCCGAACGGCACGGCCGGCGCCAAGCCTGGCAACTGCTCGCAGCGATCCGCACGCTGCCCGGCCACCAACGGGCCTACATCGTCACGACCGGACCGACGATCGGGACGCGCGAATCGCGGCACGTGGTCGCGCTGCGGCCGCTCACCGAGAGCGAGGTCGTCGGCGGCGCACGCTTCTCCGACGCGATCGCGCTCGGCGGCTGGCCGGTCGAACACCACCCCGGTCCGGGCTTGCCCAATCGCTGGATCCGCATTCGCGATGACGGCGCCTACGAAATTCCGCTCGGAACGCTGCACAGCGCGACGCACCCGAACCTGTTCGCCGCGGGCCGCACGCTCGATGCCGATCCGTACGCGTTCGCCTCGCTGCGCGTGATGGGCACGGCGTTCGCCACCGGCCAGGCGGCGGGGGTTGCGGCGGCGCAGTGTGCACGCGACGGCACGGTGGATGCCGAGCGCGTGCGCGCAGAACTTCTCCGCCAAGACGCGCTGATTGCGGCGCCGCAACCTGAAGGGAGTCTCTCGTGACCAATCGTCAACAGTTCCTCGGCGCCGCCGCCGCACTCGGTGCCGCCGCCGCCCTGCCGCGCCGCGCGTCCGCGCAGACCGGCAAGGCTCTGACGATCGGCTACGTGCCCTCGACGCTCTTCGCGCCGGTCTTCGTCGCGCAAGAGCGCGGCTATTTGCGCGATGCCGGCTTCAACGCCACGCTCACCCCGATCGTCGCCGGACAAGATGCGATGGCGCTCGTCGCGCAAAGCCAGATGGACGTCGCGACCGCCGGACTCTCGGCGGCGTTCTTCAACGCGGTCAACCGGGCGCTGGTGGTGAAGTTCGTCGCTTCGACCGGCTACCAGCCCGCCAAGGGTCATCCGACGGCGCTGATGATCCGCCAAGATCTCTACGATGCCGGCGCGCACGACGCGAGCGGGCTCAAAGGCAAAACCGTCGGCTGGCTGGGCAACGCCGGCGCGACCTCGGGCTATTACGTGGCGCTGATCTTGCGCAAATACGGCCTGACGATGAAGGACATCCAAGCCGTCAACATCGCCGCGCCCGATCAGCAAGTCGCGCTCGAACGCAAAGCCGTCGATGCGATGTTCTGCGCGGCCCCCTTCACCGCGCTCTTCGCGGAGAAGAAGCTCGCGCAGATCATCGGCAGCGCGCCGGTCGGCATCGCCGGCACGGGCATCTTCTTCGGCCCGACGCTGCTCGATAACGCGCCCACCGCGACGGCGGTGCTCAGCGCGTTCCGCAAGGGCGCGGCCGAGGTCGCCGGCAACGGCTACTACAAGCCCGAAAACCTGGCCGCGATGGCGAAATACACGGGCCAGCCGGTCGACTTGATCAAGACGACCGATCGCTACGACTTCAAGCCCGACCTGCGCATCGATCAAGCGACGTTGACCGACATGCAGAACGAGTTCATCACCCAAGGCATCCTGGCGTATAAGACCGCGCTCCCCGATTCGAAGCTCATCGGAAAGTTCTGACGTGCGCACGCGCGCCGCGATCCTGTACGAATGCGGTCTCCCACAGCCGTACGCGCAGAGCCGCCCGCTGACGATCGAGGAAATCGAGTTCGATTCGCCGGCTCCGGGCGAAGTGGTGGTGCGCATCGCGAGCGCGGGCCTCTGTCACTCCGACCTCTCCAACCTCAACGGCACCTTGCCCAAGGAAACGCCGCTCGCGCTCGGTCACGAGGCGGCCGGGGTGGTGGAAGAGGTCGGCTTGGGCGTCACCTACGTGAAGCCCGGCGATCACGTGATCTTCGCGTTCGTCGCGATGTGCGGAGAGTGCGCGATGTGCGCCGCCGGCAAGCCCGCGCTGTGCATTCCGGGCCACGCCGCGAACCGCGCCGGCGGGATCCTGCGCGGCGGCACGCGCTTCCGTCTGCACGGTAAGCCCGTCTACCACCACCTCGGCGTCACGGCGTTCACCGAACGCACCGTGTGCGCGCAGGAATCGCTGGTGAAGATTCCGGCCGACGTGCCGCTCGAGTTCGCCGCCATGTTCAGCTGCGGCGCGCTGACGGGCCTCGGCGCCGTCTTCAACGTCGCCCACGCGCAGCCGGGCATGACGATCGCGATCTTCGGCGCCGGCGGGGTGGGACTGATGGCGCTGCTCGGTGCGGTGTGCGCCGGCGCGACCGCGATCGTCGTCGACCCGCTGGCAAATAAACGCGCGCTGGCGAGTGAGCTCGGCGCCGCGCTGACCATCGATCCCAACGCCGGGGAGCCGGCCGCGCAGATCAACGAGGCGCTCGGAATTCTCGGCGTCGACGTCGCGATCGAAGCGACCGCGCACGCCCCGGTCGTGCTGCAGGCGCTGGCCGCGACGGCGCCGGGCGGCACGGCCATCGCGCTCGGGATCACCCACCCCACGGCGACGGTGCCGCTTTCCCCGCTGATGATGGTCGGCGCCGAGCGGACGCTGCGCGGCAGCTTCATGGGCGCCTCGGTCCCGCGGCACGACATCCCCAAATACATCGGTCTGTGGCGCAGCGGGAAGCTCCCCATCGAGCGCCTGCAGAGCGGCACGATCGGCCTCGAGGGGCTCAACGAAGCGTTCGACCGGCTCGCGGCGGGCGAGGTAATCCGCACGTTGTGCGTGGCCTAAGGAAGCAGCGCGAAGGGACCGAGCGCCCGAAGCTCGATTGAGTTTTGGTCATGAAAATCGCCGTCCCCCGCGAGCGTGCTCCGGGCGAGCGCCGTGTCGCGCTCGTGCCGGAAACCGTCGCGAAATTCGTCAAGGCCGGAATCGCCGTTGCGATCGAACACGATGCCGGACGTGCCGCCGGCTTCCTCGACGACGCCTACGCCGCCGGAGGTGCGAGCATCGCCGCCGACGAGGCGGCCACGGTCGCCGACGCCGACATCGTCGTGCGCGTCACCAAGCCCACCGACGCCGAGCTGAACGGGCTCAAGCGCGGTGCGATGATCGTCGGCTTTCTCGCGCCGCTCGGCGACCCGCGCTCGGTCGAGCGCTACGCGCTGCGCGGGCTGACCGCGCTCAGCATGGATGCGATCCCGCGCACGACCAAGGCCCAAGCGATGGACGCTCTGTCCTCGCAAGCGAACATCGGCGGCTACAAGGCCGCGCTGATCGCCGCCGAGCACGCTGGCGAAGTTCTTCCCGATGCTCACCACCGCCGCCGGCACGATCAAGCCGGCCAAAGCGCTGATCATCGGCGCGGGCGTTGCCGGCCTGCAAGCGATCGCGACGTGTCGCCGGCTCGGCGCGGTGGTCACCGCCTACGACACGCGGCCGGTCGTCAAGGAACAGGTCCAGTCGCTGGGCGCGAAGTTCTTGGAGATCGACGTCGGCGAGAGCGGCGAGGGCCAGGGCGGTTACGCCCGCGAGCTCTCGGCCGAAGCGATCGAGAAGCAGCGCCTGGGCATGATCAAGGCCATCGGCGCGTCGGACGTCGTGATCACGACGGCCGCCGTTCCGGGCCGCCGTGCGCCGATCCTGATCACGAAAGAAGCCGTGGCGGCGATGGCGCCCGGCAGCGTGATCGTCGATCTGGCGGCCGAAACCGGCGGCAACTGCGAGCTCACGGTGACGGGCGAGACGATCGCGAGCCCCAACGGCGTCACGATCGTCGGCACGGTCAACCTGCCCTCGACGGTCGCGACCGATGCCAGCCGGCTGTACTCGAAGAACGTGCAGACGCTGCTGGAATACTTCATCAAAGACGCCGCGATCGTGCTCGACATGAGCGATGAGATCATCGCCGGAACGACGCTCGTGCACGACGGCACGATCGTCCACAAGCCGACGCTCGACGCACTCGCGGACGCGAAGGGAAGCTGCATGAGCGAACACCTGCTCACCGAGATCACGGTCTTCATCTTGGCCGTGTTCGTCGGTATCGAAGTGATCGGCCGCGTGCCGAGCACGCTGCACACGCCGCTGATGTCGGCAACCAACGCCATTCACGGCATCGTGCTGGTCGGCGCGATCCTCGTCGCGGGCCTGAGCTTCGCGCCGCTCGGCCCCCTCGTCGGTTTCATCCTTATCGTGCTGGCCTCGCTCAACGTCTTCGGCGGCTACACGGTCACCGAACGGATGCTCTCGATGTTCAAACCGCGGCCGGTCGTCGCAAAGAAGGACGACTAGCGTGGAGGCGGTTGCGCAATACGCGACGTGGTACAACGTCGCCTACCTGATCACGGGGATCCTGTTCATCCTCGGGCTCAAGTACATGAGTTCGCCCAAAACGGCGCGCTTCGGCAACCGGCTCTCGATGGCCGGCATGGTGGTGGCGCTCGTCGCGACGTTTGCGCAGGGCGTCGTGCAGTGGCCGGTGATCATCGCCGGACTCGTCGTCGGTGCGGCCGTCGGCATCTATTTCGGTAAAGCCGTCAAGATGACGGCGATGCCGCAGATGGTCGCGATCTTCAACGGTTGCGGCGGCGGCGCGGCCTCGCTCGTCGCGATGGGCGAGCTGATGAAAACGCTGGCCGTCGCCAACGGCGCCCCGCTGCCGTTCGACTTCACTTTCACGACGATGCTCACGGCCGTGATCGGCGCGCTGAGTTTCTCGGGCTCGATCATCGCGTTTCTGAAGCTGCAAGAACTGATGACCGGGCGCCCGATCACCTATCCCGGACAGCAAGTCGTCAACGCGGTCGTGCTGCTGGCGATCCTCTTCGCGGCGGTCATGGTAATCGTCAACGGCCCGAATCCCCTGATGCACTTTGGGATTGCGTTGATTCTCGCGCTGGTGCTGGGCGTGCTGTTCGTGCTGCCGATCGGCGGCGCCGACATGCCGGTCGTGATCTCGCTGCTCAACTCGTTCACCGGCCTCGCCGCCGCGTCGACCGGCTTCGTGCTCAACAACAACGTGCTGATCATCTCGGGCGCGCTGGTGGGCGCCTCCGGTACGCTGCTCACGCTCTTGATGGGCAAAGCGATGAACCGCTCCGTGACCAACGTGCTCTTCGGCGCGTTCGGCGCGGTGCAGTCGTCGGGCGCCGCGGCCGGCGGCGGGAGCGGCGCCGAGGTGCGCTCGGTGTCGGCCGAAGACACCGCCGCGCTGCTGGCCTACGCCACGCAAGTCATCGTCGTGCCCGGCTACGGCATGGCGGTCGCGCAGGCGCAGCACTCGATTCGCGAGCTGGAAGATTTGCTCGAGAAGCGCGGCGTCGAGGTCAAGTATGCGATCCACCCGGTCGCCGGCCGCATGCCCGGCCACATGAACGTGCTGCTGGCCGAAGCCAACGTGCCCTACACCTCGCTCTACGACATGGACGACATCAACCCCGAATTCGAACGCACGACCGTGGCGCTCGTCGTCGGGGCGAACGACGTCACGAACCCGGCGGCGCGCACCGACAAGTCATCGCCGATCTACGGGATGCCGATCCTCAACGTCGACAAGGCGGAGCACGTGATCGTGCTCAAGCGCTCGATGAAATCGGGCTTCGCCGGCATCGACAACCCGCTCTACGAAGACCCGCGCACCGCGATGCTCTTCGGCGATGCGAAGAAGTCGATCGACGCGGTGAACAACGCGCTCAAGCAGCTCTAGCGCGGCCCGAACGCGGTGACTCGCTCGTCACCTGTTCCCAGGCAAATAGCGCGACCAGCAAGACGCCGAACGCGCCGCCGGTCGCGGCGGTCGCTTCCCAGCCGCCGTAGTAATAGGTGATGCCGGCCAGCAGCGAGCCGATTGCGGCGGCGATGAAGATGCTCGTCATGTACACCGCGTTGATGCGGCCCCGGGCCTCGGGATCGATGCCGTAGATCACGCGCTGGCCGACGATCTGGCCGGTTTGCGCGGCGGCATCGAGCGCGATCGCGGCCAGCGCGAGGGCGATCACCAAGGTCGCCGCAACGGCCCAACCGCTCAGCGCGAACGCCGCGACGATCGTCAGGTAGGCGACCGCCATCGCGGGGCGCGTCAAACCGCGATCGGCCAAGCGGCCGGCGATCGGCGCGGCCAGCGCACCGCCGGCGCCGGCGAGCGCGAACAGGGCGATCTCACGCTGGTCGAACCCGAACTTTTGCGTCAGCACGAGCGGCACGGCCGTCCAGAACAGGTTGAACGTTCCGAAGACGATCGCTTGAAAGAGGGCGCGCCGCTGCAGCACGGGCGTGGTGACGAGCAACCGCCACGTCGAAACGAGAATCTGCCCGTACGACATGCCCGCCTGCGGACGCCGCTCCGGCAGCGTGAACCACAGCACGACGGCGATCGCGATCGCGAGGACGGCGGAAAACCCGAACACGGCCCGCCAGCCGAATGCCGACGCGATGAAGTTCGCCACGGGCCGCGCGAGCATGATCCCCGTGATCAGTCCACCCATGACGTTGCCGATCACGCGTCCGCGGTGCTTGTCGCGCGCGAGGTGCGCGGCGAACGGCACGATGATCTGCGCCCCGACGGCACACACGCCGACGACGATCGACGAGACGAGAAATGTCACGGCCGAGCTCGACGCCGCGGCGCCGCACAAGCCGATCACCGTGCCGCCGACGCACAGCAGAATCAGGCGGCGATTTTCCACCAGGTCGGCTAACGAGACGAGCAGCACCAAGCCGACGGCATACCCGAGTTGCGTCAGCGTGACCGTGAGGCCCGCGAGTCCGGCCGTCAAACCGAGCGCGGGACTAATCACCGTGACCAGCGCTTGCGCGTAGTAGAGATTTGCTACGAGCGCACCGCACGACAATGCAAACACAAACGTCAGCGCGGGCGAGATCCCGTCAGCGGCGCTCGGCGCCTTGGACGCGCCACCCGCAACCGTCGACATAGAAGCAGGATACCCCAGCGCGACTCAATTTTACACGACTTTCCCCGGGTGCGGCGCGCCCTTCGTCATTCCGAGCGCGCCCTTCGTCATTCCGAGCGCGCCCTTCGTCATTCCGAGCGCGCCCTTCGTCATTCCGAGCGCGCCCTTCGTCATTCCGAGCGCGCCCTTCGTCATTCCGAGCGCGCCCTTCGTCATTCCGAGCGCGCCCTTCGTCATTCCGAGCGCGCCCTTCGTCATTCCGAGCGCAGTCGAGGAACGCACCACGATCATTGCTGATCGCCACTGTCGATCACGAGCGAAGCCGAGTGATCGCCTCCGACATGCCTTACCTTATGGCATAGCGGAAAGATGTGAAGCTTGCCGGCGATCACTCGGCTTCGCTCGTGATCGACAGTGGCGGTGCGGCACGATTGAGCGGGTCCCTCGACTGCGCTCGGGATGACGGCTAGCCCGCTAGCCAGGTGCGGCCTTTTGCGTAGAGTGCTTCTACGGCGGGGCCGGTGAGGCCGGGAAGTCCCGCCTTCACGCTGGCACCGTTCGCTTGTTGCACGTAGGCGAGATGCCGGTACCCGGGTGGGTAGGCGTCGAGAATCGCGGGATCGAGTTGCGGAAACAGCGCGCCCTCCAGCATGTCGAGCCGGTCGCGCTCGTAGATCACCGCGCGTTCCACGAGCTTCCACTCGCCGGCGTCTTTGCGCCACAGGTCGTAGAAGCGGCCGTTGCACAATACTTCGCAGGGCGCCCCGTTCAGCGCGGCGCGCACCGAGATCGTCATCTTCGCCTGCGATACCGCGCGTTCACCGGCGACGTCGACCGAGATGCCGCCGAGCATGTGTACCGCGCCCGGAGTCGCCGCGCCCCAGCCATGCCGGTTGTGCTCGACAAAGTCGTCGGCCGTGCCCTGGAACCACGTGGTGGACATCATGCCCTCGGGGGCCCAAATCGCGCGCAGGCGTTCCCAGAAGCCGGAGTCGCGAAAGACGACCCAATCCTCAACGAGTGCGGCGATGGCCGCGCGATCTTCGTGCATCGCACGATGATGGATGGGTGCACGCCGCTTGTCAAGAACCACCGCGCATGAAGCTGCTCGCCGCGGTGTTCGCCGCTCTACTGACCATCGGCGTAGCCGGGAACGTCCCGGTGCTTGCCGACGATGCCGCCGCGTGCAACAACGCCGGGTTTCTCGCCGCTCAGCACGCGCACGCCAATCACGCCGAGGTGACGTTCTGCGGCACCGTCGTGCGCGTGCGTCCCCCACGGCACACGCGCAGCGGTTGGCACGCCTACATCTACGTCGACGTCGGCCACAACGACAGTATCGAGATCGACGCCAACCTCGATGAGATGGGGCATTTTCCGGTCAGCGTCGGCGAGCACGCGGTCGTGCGCGGCGAGTACTACTACGACGAGGACGGCCGTGAAGGCGTGCACTGGACGCACCGCACCGACCACGGATCCCACCCGCCGGGCTACCTGATCCTCGACGGGACGACCTACAGCTAGGCCGCTACGAACCCGACCAAATGAAGTCTTGCGCGGGAAACGCGCGCGGGATGACGCCGTATTTCGCGGCGGCGTCGATCAGCGGCTGCCAGTCGCGCGGGTTCGTAGAGGTGGCCGCGCCGACGCGCGGCATCGTTTGATAGATCGACATCGGAACTTTGGTCACCTCGGACATCATCGGCGCGGTCTGGGCAGGATGGCGATTGGCGTACTTCGCCGCTTCGTACATCACGCGCACGAAGGTGCGGACGACGTCCGGATGCTTGGCCGCGTAATCGGTTGTCGTAAACCAGCCCGAGAGAACGAAGAACGGCGCCACCGCATCGTAGCACGCCGCCACCGCCCGTACTTTTCCGCTCGACAAGGCCTCCGCCAACGCGGGGTAGAGGATGAACGCCGCGTCGACCCGGTGGTCCTCGACGGCCGTGAGCATCGACGAAACCGGCAGCTCGACGTAGTGCACTAACCGGATGTCGCCGCCGTTCTTCTCGATCCAGGTGTCCACCGACACCGTGCTCAGGTCGTTGAGCGCCGAAACGGCGATCGTCTTGCCGTCGAAATCCTTGCCGGTGGAATACGGTGCGTTCGCGGCGACGACCAGTTTGGCAAACGGGTTCTTCGTGTCGTGCACGACGCCGGCGGCGATCACGACGAGCGGCACATTGTGCAGGTGCGCGTTCATCAGCGAGAGCAGGCTCGACTTGCCGATTTCATACGACCCCGACACCACCGCCGCCGCGGTCGCGGCGCCGCTGTTGGTCGCCATCGACTGCACGTCGAGCCCCGCTCGCTCGAACATGCCGGTACGGATCGCGTAGACCAGCGGCGTGATGTCGTCGGTCTGCACGCCGGCCACGCGCACGACCGTCAACGCCGGCTGGGCCCGCGCTTGGGCGGCACCGAGCGCGCACAACGCAAGGGCACACGCCGCCGCTTTCCAGACCGGGCCAATTCTCAGAGGCGACATCCCGACAGTTTCCAAGCGGGCGTGTCGCTTTCATGCTCAGCGCCGCAACGGTTCGCCGCCCGGACCGCTCACGGCCGTCCAGGTGCCTTTGGGCGGATCCCAGCGCATCACGATCAGGTTCTTCTCGGTCAGCCCGCGCTGGCTGCCGTCGCGAAAATCGTACTCGCCGTCGATGCCGGTGAAGCCGTGCAGGTTCGCGATGTAGTTGCGGATCGTTTCGGCGCTCGCATCGGGGCCCAAGGCGCGCAGCGCGTCGATCACGATCAGCAGCGGATCCCAAGCCGTGCTTTGCGAGACGTCGGGAACGATGCCCATCGCCTTGAACGAATCGTAGAACGCGGCCTGGACTTGCTTGGCCGTCGCGGTCGGCGCCGCGTGCGCGAGAAACGGCAGGCCCGGGAAGAGCAAGTCGGCGGGCATGAACGATGCGTATTGCTTCATCTGCGCGTAGGTCATGTTCGCGTTGCCGGTGGCGATCGGTACGTCGAGCCCGGCCTGCTTCAGGCCCTGCAGCAGCGTGCCCAGCGGCGTGCCCGCCGCGTAACACACCACGACTTGCGCGCCGCTCGCCTTGAGGCGCTCCATCTGCGCGCTGACGCTGAGGTCGCTGACGGTGAAGTGCTCGTGGTCGACGACGGTCAAACCGGCCGCCTTGATGTCCGGCAGTTCGAGCGCGTTGCCGAACGCATCGTCGGCGTCTTGACCCGACGCGTCGGTCGAGGTGATGAGGCCGACTTTCTTCCAGCCGCGCGAGGCGAAATAGCGGTAGAATGCCACCGCGAATCCGGCCGTGGACGGGCTGCTCGAAAACACGAAGCTGCCGGCCTTGGGGTGAATGGCGGGGGAAAAACAGTAGTCCACGGGGCCGCCGGCCATCAACGGTGCAACGGCCAAACACATCGCCGCGAGCGAGGGGCCGAGGATGACGTTGGGCTTGCTCGCGAGTGACTGGTTCGCCGCCAGCACGGCCTGCTGCGGGCTCGAGGTGTCGTCGTGCACGATGAAGTGCACCGGCCGGCCGCGGATCCCGCCCTCCTTGTTCACGAGCGACTCCATCGCGGTCAGCGCATCTTGCTGGGACTTGCCGATGAACGTGCCGGGTCCCGAGATCGGGATGATCACGTTGAGGTTGACGGGATCGCCGGCGGCGCCCCCGCTCGTCACACAAGCAAACGTCAACGAGAGCGCGGCCGCGCCGGCGGCGAGCAGCTGCTGAATTCGATTCATAGCGGAGCCTTTCATGGACGGGGCGGGCGAGGGGACCGGCCGGCTCGCCGAACCGCGACGGCGTCGACCAACGTCGAGCCGAGGGCCAAAATTGCGAGTGCGAACATCGCCGCAACGCCCAAGAGCGTGGTCGCATAATGGAACGGAACGCAGCCCACCATCGCGATGGCCGCGAGGATCACGAGCGTGCGCGAACGGTTCGTGTAGTTGGCCGCGTACCGCTTACGGCCCATGATCAGGAAGAAGACGTAGTACAGGAAGCCGGCGAGTTCGTAGGGATAACCAGCCTGGATCACTGCACTCAAGTCGGGGCGGCTCCTCCCGCGGTCGGAACGGTAACGCGCGCTCGCCGCGTGCGGGCGATGGCTTGCACGGCGACGAGCAGCAGGCAGGCGGCGATGAAGCTCGCGCTGATCGGGCGTTGGAGAAATACCATGAAATTGCCTTGCGAGATCAAGAGCGCGCGGCGAAAATTCTCCTCAATCATCGGGCCGAGGACGAACCCGAGCAGAATGGGCGAGACCGGAAACCGCAAGGCCAGGAGCGCCGCGCCCACGATCCCGAACACCGCGCCCTCCGCGACCTCGAAGAACGAGTTGTGGGTGCTGTAAATACCGGCCGCCATGAAAAACAGCGCCGCCGGATACAAGAACCGGTAGGGCACCCGCAATAGGCGCACCCAAACGCCGATCAACGGCACGTTGAGCAAGATCAGGAAGACGTTCCCGATCCAGAAACTGGCCACGAGCCCCCAAAAGATGTCGGGGTGCTGCGTGATCAAGCGCGGCCCCGGCTGCACACCTTGAATGAGCAGCGCACCGAGGATCAGCGCCATCAACGGGTCGCCCGGGATGCCCAAGCACATCGTCGGGATGAAGTCGATCTGCGTCTTGGCATGGGTCGAGGCTTCGGGCGCGGCGACGCCTTCGATGGCGCCGTGCCCGAAGCGTTCGGGCGTCTTCGAAATGCGCCGCTCGAGCGCGTAGGCGATGAACGTCGTGATGGTCGGCCCGGTACCCGGCATCGCACCGAACGCGGTGCCGACGAGCGTTCCCCGAATCGTCGGCCAGAACGCTTGGCGAATCTCCGCCAACTTCGGCAGCATGTTGCTGAAATGCAAGTCGCGCGCCGACGGCAGCGGCACCGAGCGGTTGACGTTGCGCAAGAAGTCGGCCACCGCGAAGAGGCCGAGGCTCAACGCGACCAGTTCGATCCCGCTCTGCAGGTCGGGAAGCCCGAACGTGAGCCGGGCCGCGCCCGTCGTCAGGTCGGTCCCGACGATGCCGCACATGATGCCGAATACCGTAGCCGCCACGCCTTTGAGCGGCGAGCCGTGCGACATCGTCGAGCCCGCCAACAGACCCAGCAGCATGATCGAGAAAATTTCGGCCGGACCGAACTTGAACGCGATGCCGATGAGGATCGGCGAAAAGAACACCATCATCGTTATGCCGAACGACGCGGCGACGAACGATGCGAGCATCGTGATGCCGAGAGCGGTTCCGCCCTTGCCGGCCTTCGTCATCGGATAGCCGTCGAGACAGGTCACCGCGTGCGGCGCGTGACTGGGCAGGTTCAGCAGGATCGCGCCGATCGAGCCGCCGTACTGCGCGCCGTAGAAGATGCCCGCAATCATCAGCACCGACGGCACCGGCGCCAGGACGTAGGTGAGCGGGAGCAGCAGCGACACGGTCGACATCGCGCCCAGGCCCGGCAGCACGCCGACCAAGTTGCCGACCACGACGCCGAAGAACGCCCACATCAGGTTGCCCGGCTGCAGCGCGATGCTGAAGCCGTACCACAGGTTCAGCAGCGATTGATGGATCATCGCTCAGCTCCAGCCGATCAACGGCATCTGAATTTTGAGCGCGAGCCCGAAGACGACCACGCTGATCACGACCATCGCCAGCGCGAGGAAGAACGCATCTTTGAGCGTGTTCCGCTGGTTGCCGAGCGCCGAGATGAAGACGATCGCGAACGTCGCGGGCACGAGGCCGGTGTGCGCACCCAACACGGTGAACGCCGCGATGCCGCCCACGATGCACAGCCAGCCGCGCACGTCCGCGCGCGTGGGGCGCAGCGCGACGCCGGCCGACCCGCGCGCACCCAGGGCGACGAGCAGGCCCAACCCGATCATGATGCAGCCGACGGCGCGCGGGTAGAAGCCGGGCCCCATTTGCGTGAGCGTGCCCGCCGGATACGACGCCGTTCCGATGACCGTTGCGGCGCCGAGCACCACCAGCAGCAGCGCTGCGTAGACGTCGGAGGGTATGCGGCTTACCACTTGCCGATCTCGATTCCCATCATCCGAGCATGGGCATGCGTGCGCGCGACGACCTCGGCCTCGCTCTCGGTGGTGCGGCGTTTACCCGCGCGCAGCCAATCGAAGAGCAGCGCCGCCAATTCTGAGCGGACGGCGGCCAAGGCGGCGTCGGTTCCACGGTCGGTGAGCTCGTGCGGATCGGTCTCCAAATCGAAGAGCTGTGGCGGATAGCCATCCCAGTCGATGTACTTGTAGCGGCCGGTCCGCACCATGAAACCGGTGCAGCGCTCGGTACCGCGGCCGAGGAACAGCCGCGCCTCGCGATACGCGTAGTCGAGCGACCCGAAGACGGCCTCGCGCGCCGGCACATTGAGCTCTCCGCGCAGCAAGGGCAAAAGCGAGCGGCCCTCGATGCGGTGCTGCGGTATATCAAGGCCGAGCGCGTCGAGCACGGTCGGCACGACGTCGACGCTTTCCGCAAAGGCACTCAGCGCCTGACCGCGCGTCGCGTCGGCCGCGGCCGCCGGGTCGACGACGATCAGCGGCACGCGCATCACCGGCTCATAAAAGTACTCTTTCTCGCCGAGCCAATGGTCGCCGGCGAGGTCGCCGTGATCCGAGGTGAACACGATCAGCGTGTCGTCGAGACGGCCCCAGGCATCGAGCTGCTGCACGAGCCGGCCGATTTCGCGATCGATCTGCGCGACCAACCCCATCGAGACGGGGCGAATCGCGCGCCACACGTCCTCACGCGCGAACGTGACGGATTCCTCGAGGCCGCGGTAGGCTTCGTAGACGGGGTGCGTGCGCCGGAGTTCGTCGGTCGAGCGCACCGGCGCGGCGGCGTCGGCGGCGGAGTACATCGCGTGATAGGGAACCGGAGCCTTGAACGGCCAGTGCGGTTTGATGTAGCTGAGATGCAGCGCCCACGGTTGCTCGCCCATCGCACCGATGAACGCGAGCGCGCGCGAGGTCAGGTACGCGGTTTCCGAATCCTCGGCCCGCACGCGCGCCGGCAGCGTCGCGTTGCGCAGCAGCCAGCCCGACGCAAACGAACCGTCGGGGCCCTCGGAGCCGATCACGAAGTCGCTCCACGGACGGTCGGAGACGTATCCCCGGTCCAGCAAATACTGCCGGTAAGGGCTGCCGGACGCCGGTTCCACGTGTCCGTCATAGCGCTCGACTTCGGTGAAGCCGCCGCAGCGAAACATCGCCGCGGCCGCACCGTCCATGTGGTAGCCGAGCCGTTCGGCGCCCGCCGTATCGGGCACGAAGTGCGTTTTGCCGAGCAGGTGCAACGGCATGCCGGCGCCGGCGAGATAGTGTCCGAGCGAGAGCTCGTCGACCGGCAACGGCACGCGGTTCCAGGTCACGCGGTGCGATACCGGATAGCGGCCGGTGTAGTACGACGTGCGCGAGGGTCCGCACACGCCGCCGTTGACGAACGCGCGCGTGAACCGCACCCCGCGGGCCGCAAGCGCGTCGAGCGACGGCGTCGGCACGGGCCCGCCGTAGCAGGCGAGATGATCGGTGCGCAACTGGTCGCACATCACGAAGAGGATGTTGCGAATCGCCGATTGCGCGCCGCCCACGGTTAGATCTTCGGGCCGGCGAACGGGCGCGCGAACGGCCCGATCGTCTGCATGTCGAACTCGACCAGCGTCGCGCGGCCGCGGTCGGCGACGATGCCGCGCAAGCGGTCGGTCAGGCCGTCGAGCGATTCGATCTTGTGATAGCGGTATCCGTAGGCACGCGCCAAATCGCCGAAGTCCGGGGTGTGCAAGTCCGAGTACACGCGGCGCCCGGCGAACTGCTCGTCGGCGAGATTGCGCAAGATGCCGTAGCCGCAATCGTTCATGACCAACAGCACGAGGCCGGTCTCCTCTTGTACGGCCGAGGGGAACTCGGCGGCGTTGAGCATCAGGCCGCCGTCGCCCACGAGCACGTACGTCACGCGTTCGGGCCGGCCGACGGCCGCACCGATACCCATCGAGAGCGCCTGCCCGATGCCGCCGCCGGTTGCGTGCGCCGATTGGTCGGGCCCGTGCAGCGGAAAGAGCCGGCTGCCCCAGGTCGCGTTGGAGATCGTCACGTCGCGCACCCACGAGAACTCCGTGCCGGCAACGTCGTGCAGCGCGTCGCACACGGCATCGTAGGGCGCGATGTTGGAGCGCAAGGTCCGCTCCGCCGCCCGCCGCGCGGCGGCGAGATCGTCGTGAAAGCGGGGATCCGTCTTCATCGTTCCGGCCAGCCGGTCGGCCAGACCGTCGAGCGCGAGCACGGCATCGCCGATGACGAAGCGCTCGGAGCGGTATCCGCGGCCCTCGACGCTCGCATCGACGTCAATGCGGTACAGCGGCTGCGGCAGCTTCAACGCGAAGCGCGCGGTCTCGGCGACGTGGATCAGCGAACCGGCGACGAGCATCGCATCGCAGGTCGCATAGAGCGCCTCGATCGCCGGCTGCTGCGCGAACGATCCGAGCGAACGCGGGTCGTCTTCGTCCACAACGCCGCGGCCGTTCATCGTCGTCACGAGACCAAAGCCCATGTCGAGCAGCCGCCGAACCGGCGCACCGGCCGCGCGCGCACCGCCGCCGAGCCACAGCATCGGACGCTTCGCACCGCGCAACGCGGCGGCCAGGGCATCGAGGTCGGCTCCGGCCGGCGCCGGCGCGGCGATCTGCGGTACCCGCAGGTCCGGCGGCGGCGCCGTGAGTTCGGCGCTCTGGATGTCGATCGGAATCTCGATGCTCACCGGGCCGCAGGGCGGCGTGCACGCCACGCGCAGCGCTTCGCGAAATACGCCCAGCGCCGTGTCGGCCGTCAGGATCCTGAACGCGGCCTTCGAGGCGGCGCGCAGCATGCCGAGCTGATCCTTGGCCTCGTGCACATCGCCCCAGCCGCGGTCGAGGTAATCGGTCTGAACTTGCCCGGTGATGTGCAGCACGGGCGAACGCGCGGTACTGGCCTCGATCAGCGCACCGCACGCGTTTCCGGCGCCGGTACCCGTGCTGGTGAAGGCGACGCCGACGCGGCGCGTGACGCGCGTATAGGCGTCGGCCATGTTGACCGTTCCCGCCTCGCCCCGCGCGCACACGTAGCGCACCGTCCCGCGCCGCGAGAGCGCGTCCAGCAACGGCATGTTGTGCACCGAGACGACGCCGAACGCCGTGCGCACGCCGTTGGCCTCGAGGAATGCGGCCAGCAGCTCGCCGACGTTCATGCCGACACCGCCGAACCGTGTGCCGACGCAACCGGGGCTTGCGCGAGCAGCGCCTCGCTCACGCCGGCAAAAGCCCCGGCGCGGCATAACGACGCCACGTAACGATCCGGACGGACGACGGCGATCTCGCCGCCCGCCTCTTCGAACCAGTAACTCAATACGTTCTCCACGTCTTGCACGACGATGTACTGCTCGTGCGGTTCCGACGGCCGAATTCGCACGTCGCGCGAACGGACGATCGTGACGAACCGCGCACCGAGCGCGCGCCAGCGCTCGCGCAGCTCATCCGGCAGCGCGGCGCGCGGATCGGTCTGCCAGCCCACGATCGCAAACCACGGTCCGCAGGCGTCGTCGAAGCGCACGTGTGCGCCGTCCTGCTCGACAAAAGGCTGCGGTATCATTCGCCCGATCCGGGCTTGCACGCGGCCCGGCACAGCCTGCACGAACCCGCCGGCGCCGTACACCGGCATCGGCTTGAAGCGCATCTGCAGCACGTAGTCGCGCACCATCGGGATGCGGCGGATGCCGAGCAAGAACCGGTCGCGCAGCCACGCGGCGGCGCGGTTACGCAGCGAGAAGATGAAGCCGACCTGATCCGCCAGATCGATCATCGCCTTCGCGTGCGCGAGCCGTTCGCGCTCGTAGCTGTCGAGCAACCGCGCGCCGAGCCGGCCGCTCACCACGGCGGCGAGCTTCCAGGCTAAGTTCCCCGCGTCGCGCAAGCCGATGTTGAGCCCTTGGCCGATCCAGGGCGGCGAAAGATGCGCGGCGTCGCCGGCCAGAAACACGTCGCCGCAGCGCAGCGTGCGCGCGACGCGCGAGTGGTGCGTGTAGACGCGCGCCCGCACGATGCGCAGCGCCGCCGGGTCGGCGACGTGACCGGCCAACAGCTCGCACACCTTCTCCGGCCGCAGCATCGTGTCGTCGTCCTCGCCCGGAAACAGAATGAACTCCCAGCGGCGCAAGCCGTACGGCAGCCGCAACGTCACGTAGGGCCGGCGCGGATCGCAGTGCAACGCGGTGAACGGGGCGTCGAGCGGATCGTCCTCGCACTCGATGACGACCCACTTGCGCGGGTGCGTCGTGCCGTCGAACGGCACCGCCAGCAATTCGCGCAGGGTGCTCCGGCCGCCGTCGGCGGCCACCACGTAGCGGGCCGCGATACGGCGTTCGCCGCCGTCGGCGTCGCGCACGTTGAGGGTGACGCCGGCGTCATCTTGCACGCAACCGGTCACGTCGGCCCCGCGCAGCATACGCACGTGCGGGAAGCGTTCCAGTCCGCGGCGCAGGGCGACTTCCGCCACCGGCTGAGAAAAGATGTTGCGCCGATACCAGCCGAACTCGCGCGTCGTCGGACGGATATCCGCAAAGCAATGACCGCCGGCCGTGAACATGCGCAGCGGAACGTTCGAGATCGTGTCGCGGGTGATGTCGTCGGCCAAGCCCGCCGATTGCAGCAAACGCAGCGATTCGTCGTCCATGCCCACCGCGCGCGGATACTGCAGGATCTCGAGGCTGCGCTCGATGACGAGCGTGTCGATGCCGTAGACCCCGAGCAGGTTCGCGATCGTTACGCCGACGGGACCGCCGCCGACGATCGCGACGCTCGTGCGCTCGACGCCGCTCATCGCGCGGCGACCGCCTGTACGCGGGCTAAGAACGCGCGCACGGCGGCGGCAAAGGCGGCCGGCGCATCGTCGTGCACGTAGTGCGTCGCGCCCGCGATGTCGACCCGCTGCAGGCCCGGGCAGCGCGCGGACATCTCGCCGGCCAGCGCATCGGTCACGTAGTTCGAGGCGCCGCCGCGCACGAGCAGCGCCGGAACGCGCACCGCGGCGAGCGACGGTCCGAGATCGAAGGGCGCGATGCGGCCGCGGGCGGCCGCGATCCCTGCGGCATCGTGACGCCACACGAAGGTGCCCTCCGGCGCTTGATCGAGCGTGTAGCGCACGCGCGAATCGAGCGCCGCATCGGTGATGCTCGGCCGGATCGCGCGCCAGAAGCGCGCCGCACTCGCCCGGTCGGGGAACGAGGCCGGCGTCGAGGCCAACTCGCGCGCGATGCGCTCCGAACCCGCGCTCGAGGCGGTCGCACCGGGCGCCATCTCCTCGACGATCAAGCTCAGCACGCGTTCGGGATGGCGGCCCGCGTAGACGATCGCGTTCGCGCCGCCCATCGAATGGCCGAGCAGATGAAACCGGTCGAGCCGCAGGGCATCGACGAACGCCTCGAGGTCGGCGACATACACCGGCGTCGCATAGTTCCCGGCAGCGTCCCAGTCCGAACGGCCGCGCCCGCGCTGATCGAGCGCCACGACGCGCATCTCCGGCAGCTCGGCCGCGAGTTCGGCGAACGTTTCGGCGTAGCTGCGCAACCCGTGCAGCGCGACGAGCGCGGGCCCAGCCGGCGGGCCCCACTCGACGTAATGAAAGCGCAGGCCGTTCAAGCTGACGAACCCATCGCGCCCGGCAGCGGTCACCGCAAACCGTCCCGGCCGGTGATCTCGTCCGGCGTGATGCCGCCGACGCGCGCGTTGGGCCGTCCCCCGGTGGCGACGGCGAACGCGATCACGATTTCATCCGGCGACGGCGCGTCGGGAAACGTCATCGAGATCGTGTCGTAGTGCGAGCGCACGTACAGCGCGTCCTTGTGTGCGAGCGGAATGTCGATCGCGTCGCCCGGTCCGCCGCGCTTTCCGGTCGATGGAATCCACGCCTTCGCACCGCCGAGCGCGTCGCGCACCGGATCGGCGAAGGTCGTCGTCAACAGCATGTTGCCGTGCTCGTAGACGCCGTCGACGCCGACCAGGCACGCTTTGCCGTAGCTCTCGACGCGCCGTTCACCGAGCGCGGCGTGCAGCCGGCGCCCGAACTCGATGCCGAGTTCGTGCGATGCATCGATGTACTCGCTGAGATCCTCGACCACACGGCCGGCACACGGATTGCGCAGCGCCGCGGCCACCACGACGCGCGTGACCGGGCCGCCCTGCGCTTGTGTCCAGCGCTCGTCGGTCCAGATCTCCTCGACCAGCGTGTACCAACGGCGAATCAAGAACGTGTGCGCGCTCACGTCAGCGGCTCCAGCGTGGTCGGGATGCTCGGTGCGTTGTGCTCGCCGAACAGCCGGCGGCCTTCTTCGTCATCGTGCACGGTCTCGCAGAAGAACTCGAAACGGTGACCGTCGGGGTCGGAGAAATAGATTCCCGTGCCGACCACGTGATCGGTGATCTTGACGATCGAGGCGTCATGCTCCAGCAGCATGCCGTAGAGACGGCGCAAATCGTCCATATCCCCGTCGATCTCGAAGCCGTAGTGCTGCATGTTGATCGTACCGCGGTCGTTCGGCTCGGCGGCGCGGATCAACGCGATGTCGTGGTGTTTGCTTCCGAAGGAGAGAAACACCGAATCGGCGTCACGCGCCGTTTCTCGCATCCCGAGCACCGCTTCATACCATGGCGCCGAAGCGAACGGATCGCGCACGAACAGCGCGATGTGCGTGCGGCGGATGCCGGGCCGGAGCGCGGCGATCGAGTCGCTCACGCTGTGATCCTTTCGGGGACCGTATCGCTGCGCGGGTGCGCGGCCAGCGGCGCGACCGCCGGCGTCCACGCAACCGAGGTGATCTCGCTGAATTCGCGCCACTCTTTGGCCCACGTGAGGCCCGAATCGCAGCTGCGATAGAGCTGCCCGTACTTGGTGCCGGCCAGCACGAGCGCCGCATCCGACGGATGGACGCCGAACGCCCAGAACGTCGAGTTGGGTGCGGGATCGAGGCGCGTCGCACTCCAGGTGCCACCGCGATCGAGCGAGCGGTAGAGCATCGTGCGCGTTCCCGGCGTGCCGTCGCCGATCGCCAGCAACAAACCGTCGGCATCGCCGGGCAGCGGCTGCACGGTGCGCGTGTAGTACATCCCGTCGAAGCGCTCGCGCGAGGTGCGCTCTTCCCACGAGGCGCCGTCATCGAAACTGCGGTACACGCTGTTGACGGTCAGTATCAGGATCGTCTTGGTGCGCTCGGCACCGCGCAAGATCGCAATCGCGTGGATATCCGAAATGCGGATGTCGCGGTCGGGACCATCGATGCGTTCGAAGGTCGCCCCGCGATCGCGGCTGCGCCACGCACCGCCTTCTTCCACCCCGAACCAGATCTCGTTGGAGTCGCCCGGATCGACCGCGATCGTCAGCAGACGCGGCCGGTTCACGCCGGCGCAAAATTCCGGAAACTCCGGCCCGATCGGCGCCCAGGTCGCGCCCGCGTCGTGGGTTGCGTAGAGGCGGCAGCGCGACGGGGCACCGGTGCCCGCATAGATGGTGCGCGGATCGTTGGGATCGAGCGCCAGCGACCACACCGTTAGGCCGTTGAGCGCCGACTCGATGCGCCGGAAATGCGCGCCGGCGTCATCGCTCACGCACACGCCGCAGTCGGCGCCGGCGAAGATACGGGCCGGGTCGCTCGGCGCGACAGCGAGCGCGCGAACGGTGCCGTCGAACTCGATCGCCTCGCCGAGGCCGAGGCGGTGCCAGCTCGCACCGTCGTCGCTGCTGCGCAGAATGCCCTGGCCCGCCGTTCCGACGAGCATGGTTCCGGGTGCGTTCACAGGAAGATCCCTCGCGTGATGCCGCCGTCGACGCCGAGCGATTCACCGGTGATCGCGCCGGCGCGCGGCGAGGCCAGAAACAGGATCGCATCGGCGATCTCCGCCGGCAGCAGCGTGCGCCGGATCGGCGTCACCTTGCAATAGTTGGCTTCGATTTGTTCGACGGTCAGGTTCTGTTTGAGCGCTTCGTTGGCGTAGAGCTCGTGAATGTGCGGCGTCTCGACCACACCCGGGTGCACGACGTTTACGGTGATGCCGAACGGGCCAAGCTGGTCGGAGAGCGTCTTCGTGAGATGACAGATCGCCACGTTGCGCAAGCCCGAGAGCTGCTTGCTGCCGCGCCCGGTCAAGCCGCCGATGTTGATGATGCGGCCGAACTTGCGCGCCTTCATGTGCGGCACCGCCGACTGGATCGCGCGCACGTAGCCGATGACCTTGATATCGATGTCGTGCAGCAACAGACCGGGGTCCGTGTCCTCGATCTCGTTGCGCACGAGCCCGCCCGGATGCGCCGCACCGTTGACGAGCACGTCGATCCGCCCGAACGCCGCGATCGTCTGCTCCATCGCCGCATCGAGCGCGGCGCCGTCGGTGACGTCGGTTGCGATCGGCAGCACTTGCCGGCCGGTCGCGGCGCGAATCGCCTCGGCCGCGCTCTCGAGCGTTGCGGCGGTACGGCTGACGATGGTAACGTCCATCCCTTCCCGCGCGCACGCTTCCGCCACGGCGTACCCGATGCCGACGCTGCCGCCGGTGACGAACGCCACCCGGCCGTCCAGTAGCAAATCCACGTTAGCCTCCGGCCCGCTGGTGCATCATGAAAGGTTGACCCACACGCTCTTGGTCTCGGTGTAGTTGTCGAGTACTTGCCGGCCCATCTCGCGGCCCCAGCCGGACTGCTTGAAGCCGCCGAACGGCGAGGCCGGATCGACGACGTTGTAACAGTTGATCCACACGCTGCCGGCGTGCAAACCCGCGGCCACGCGGTGGGCGCGCCCGATGTCGTTCGTCCAGATGCCGGCCGCGAGACCGTAGGGCGAATCGTTGGCGCGCGCGATCAGCTCGTCTTCGCTCTCCCACGACATCACGGTCAGTACCGGCCCGAAGATCTCTTCGCGCACGATCGGCAGCGTGTCGTCGGTCGTCGAGAAGATCGTCGGCTCGAGGAAATTTCCGCGCGGCGTGTGATCGGGGCGGCCGCCGCCGGCGTGCACGCGCGCTCCGCCCGCTACGCCGCCGTCAATGTAGCGCTGCACGTGCGCGAGATGATCGCTCGACACGAGCGGGCCCATCTGCGTCGCGGGATCGAGCCCGGGCCCGATCCGAATCGCTTGCGCTTCGGCGCGCACCGCATCGATCACGTCGTTGAAGCGGTCGGCGTGCACGTAGAGCCGCGAACCGGCGGTGCAGACTTGGCCTTGATTGAAAAAGATTGCCTCGGCCGCGCCCTTGGCCACGGCGGCGACGTCGGCATCGGGGAAGACGATGTTCGGCGACTTGCCGCCAAGCTCGAGACTCACCCGTTTGAGGCTATGGCTCGCCGAGCGGACGATCTGCTTGCCGACCTCGGTCGAGCCGGTGAACGCGACCTTGTCGACACCGGGGTGCGCGACGAGAGCCGCTCCGGTGTCGCCGAAGCCCGTCAACACGTTGACGACGCCGGGCGGAAAACCGGCCTCTTCGATGAGGAACGCCAGCCGCAGCGCGGTCAGCGGCGTTTGTTCGGCCGGCTTGAGGATGCTCGTGCAGCCGGCGGCCAGTGCCGGGCCGAGCTTCCAAGCCGCCATCGAGAGCGGAAAGTTCCAGGGGACGATTTGCGCGACGACGCCCACCGGTTCGAGCACCGTGTAGTTGAGCATGCGGCGTCCACGCGATGGCGAGACCGGAATCGTCTTCCCTTCGAGCTTGGTCGGCCAGCCGGCGAAATAGCGCAGGATCGCAACCGTTCCCGGGATGTCGGCCACGCGTGACATCGCGAGCGGCTTGCCGTTGTCGAGCGTTTCGAGTTGCGCGAACTCCTCGGCGTGCAGCTCGATGAGATCGGCGAGGCGATCGATCATCCGGCCGCGCGCATACGGCGTGATGCGGGCCCAGTCGGCTGACCGCAGCGCGCGGCGCGCGGCACCGACCGCACGATCGACGTCCTCCGCGCCGGCGGCGGCAACGGTGGTCAAGGTCTCGCCGGTCGCCGGATCGATCGTTTCGAACGTCGCGCCGGACGCCGCCGGCTGCCACTCGCCGCCGATGAAGAGGCGGTGCCGCTGGTCGAGAAACCGTTGCACGGGCTCGATCACCTCGGCCGGAGCAAATTGCGTGGTCGTCATGGTAACTCCATTGCGATGAGTGCGGGTCCCGCGCTCGCGAGCGACGCATCGAGTGCATGGCGCAAGGCGGCGGTGGTGGTAACGTGCGTGGCCGGGACGCCGTAGCCGCGAGCGAGCGCGGTCCAGTCGATCGCCGGCCGATCGAGCGCGGTCAGTTCGGCGGACGCACCGCGCAATTCGCTCAGACCGTCGCGGTACAATTCGTTTTGTAGCACGCCGTAGCGGTTGTTGGCCGCAATGACGACCGTGACCGGAAGCGACTCGCGCGCCATCGTCCACAGTGACTGCACGGTGTATTGGGCGCTGCCGTCGGATTGGATCGCGACCGTGCGCCGCTGCGGCGCGGCGAGCGAGGCGCCGAGCGCGACGGGCAAACCTTGACCGATCGCGCCGCCGGTGTTGGTCAGCACCGTGTGCCGGCCCGAGTGCGCCGAAGCCGTGAAGAACGGATAGCCGCACGTTCCGCCTTCAATCGAAACGATCGCGTCCTCGGGCAACCAGGCGGCGAGCGCGAGTGCAGCGCTGTTCGCGTCAAGCACCGGGGACATGCTGCCGGCCTGCGCGCGTTCGCGCGCGATCGTAGCATTGGGCGCATTGAGCGCGGCGGCGAGCGCGATGAGCGCCGCACTCGCGGCATCGCCCGGCCCGGCCAGCCGCACGAGTTTCTCCGCCGGAACGATCGTACTCGGAAAGGCGGCGTAGCCGAAATAGGTCACCGGATCGCCGACGCCGGCCAACACGACGGCATCGGCCGCGCGAACAGCGGCAAACGCCGGCTCGGGAAAGTACGGAAAGCGCTCGGGCGCAGCCACCATCGCGCCGCGTTCGATGCGGGCAGGAAACGTCTCACAGTAGAGCACCGCGCCGGTCGCCGCGGCCACCCGGTGCGCCGCCAGCAGACCCGCCTCGCTCGTCAGCGCATCGCCGCCGATGATGAGGACCGCGGAACGCGACGCGCGCAGGCGCGCCGCAACACCGTCGACGTCGGCAACGGCCGGGCGCGCCGGCCGAAACGGTGCGCTCGGAGCAGCCGGCGCGGAGGCGGCCGCCGGAGCGGCCTGCAGATCGGCGGGAAAGATCACGCTGGCGATCCGGCCGCCCGCAGCGGACGTGCGGGCCACGGCTTCGCGCGCCGTCGCGGCGGCCGCTCCGGCGTCGGTGATCGTGCGCACCCAGCCGGACACCGTGCCGGCGAGCGCGTCGATATCCGAAGTGAGCGGCGAATCGTAGGGCCGGTGGGTGGTCGTGTGGTCGCCGATCACGTTGACGATCGGGGTCCGCGCCCGGCGGGCGTTGTGCAGGTTCGCGATGCCGTTCGCGAAGCCGGGCCCCAGATGCGTCAGCGTAAGGGCGGGCCGCCCCAGCATGCGCCCGAAGCCGTCGGCGGCGCCGGTGCAGACGCCTTCGAACAAGCACGAAACCGTGCGCCAGCCGGGCACCTCGTCGAACGAACGGACGAAGGCCAGTTCGGTCGTCCCGGGGTTGGCGAAGCACGTGTCCATGCCGGCCTCGCGGGCCGCGGCCAGAAACGCCGCCGCTCCCGAACGCGTGCCCTCAGATGGTTTCCGAACGCTTGCCAGCAACCGATCCGCCTTCCCGAGCTTCTCGAGCGTTATATTATCAGATTATGATAATTTGATACTAGTGTCAACTGTTACGGCTCGAATCGCTATCTTGCTGGACATTATTATTGATTTGTGATAATATCTCGCCTGTCAGCTAAAATTGCGGAGGCCTCCTCGATTGACGCAGCTCAACCGGACCCTAGCGGTGCTTCAGGCCTTCGAACACGGCGATTCGGTCCTCACAGCCGATCAGCTGAGCGCGGCCACCGGCTATCCGGCCGCGACGACGTATCGCTACATCCGCGACCTGTGCGAGGCCGGGCTGCTGGTGCGCCTCCCCAACGGCTACGCGCCCGGTCCGCGCATCATCGAGTGGGACCGCATGATGCGCGCTCACGATCCCATCCTCGGCGCCGGGGGCGAGATCATCGACCAGCTCGTGGCCGAAACCGGCCTCGAACTGCTGGTCAGCCAGCTCTACGGCGAGCGCATCGTCAACGTTCATTACGAACACACAACGCGCAACGTACCGCTCGAACTCGGACGCGGCCGCACGGTGCCGCTCTTCCGCGGCTCGACATCGCGCGTCATTCTGGCCGAACTGCCGGCCCGGCAGCTGCGCCGTCTGTTCGATGCCAACCAGCACGACGTGTACGTGATGGCGATCGGATCGGACTGGAAACGCTTCAGCCAGGCGCTGGCCGACGTGCGCCGGCGCGGCTACGCCATTTCCACCGGCGAACTGCATCCGCAGATGACCGGCATCGCAGCGCCGGTGTTCGGCGAGAAACACGCGGTTCTCGGCAGCATCACCCTCATCGGCGACACGGCGCGTTTCGCCGCCTTTCGTGAAGACTTCATCAGCGAACGCATCGTCGCGGCCGCGCGCCACATCTCCGAACGGTTGTCGCCCTCGGCCGCCGTCGAAACGAACTAAGGAGCTTTCGATGACTCTCAATCGCGCCGCATTCGGCCGGCTCGCAGCACTGAGCGCGTGCGGCCTCGCACTCGCACCGCTTCGCGCACTCGCCGACGTCGGTCAAGCGACCGTCTACGTCGGGTTCCCGCCGGGCGGCTTACCCGACGCGGTCGCGCGCGCGGTGGCCGAACAGTTGCGCCACGGTTATGCAAGTTCGGCCGTCGTCGAAAACCGGCCCGGCGCCGACGGGCGGCTGGCCGTGCAAGCGGTGAAGAACGCCGCGCCCGATGGTTCGACACTGCTGGTCGCACCGGCAGCGGCGATCGTGTTCTTGCCGCACGTCTACAACAACCTGGGCTACGATCCGTTGGTCGACCTCGTGCCCGTGGCGCAGCTGGTGCAAAACGATTTCGCGATCGCGATCAACCCCAAGATTCCGGCCAAGACGTTCAAAGAATTCGCGGCCTGGTGCAAGGCCAACCCGGATCGCGCGACGGTCGGTACGTCCGGTGCCGGATCGGCGCCCGACTTCATGAGCGTGCTGATCGGACGCGCCATGAACACGAAGTTCGTCGACGTGCCCTACCGCGGCGCCGCGGCCGCCCTCACCGACGTGATCGGCGGGCAACTCGCGGCCGTGATCGCCACGACGCCCGCGCTCATCCCGCAGCACGAAGCAGGTGCCGTGCGCATCCTCGCAACGACGGGACCGGGACGCGCGCTCGGCCTGGCCGAAGTTCCCACCTTCCGCGAACTCGGCTTTGCCGATCTCACGATCACCGACGCGATCTGGGTCCTCGCGCCGGGTAAGACGCCGGCCGCCAAAGTCGCCGTCCTCAGCGCAGCCGTGCTCGATACGCTCAAGCTCAAGACGATGGACACGTTGATGAAGACCGACTTTCTCAAACCGGCGCCGATCGCCGCGGCGGAGCTGGGCAAAGTGGCGCGCGATGAATACGCTCGTTGGGGAAGCGCGATCAAGGCGGCCGGCTATACCGTCGGCTAGCGCGTGACGCAGGTGCGCAACGTGCTCGTCATCTGCAACGACGAGCACGACCCCCGGCACAGCGGTTTCGGCGGCAGCCCGATCGTGCGGACGCCGAACCTCGACCGGCTCGCGTCCGGCGGCTCCCTGTTCACGCGCGCGTACACACCGAGCCCGATCTGCGTTCCGGCACGCGCGACCCTCGCGACCGGCCGCTGGGTGCACCGCCATCGCTTCTGGGACAACGCGCTGGCATATGACGGCAGCGTTCCGTCGTGGGGCCGGCGCTTGCAGCAAGCCGGCATTCCGGTCGAATCGATCGGCAAACTCCACTACCGCAGCGGCGAGGATCCGACCGGCTTTGACCGGCAGACCGAAGCCGTGCACGTCGCCGGCGCGGGCCAACTGTGGGGCAGCGTGCGCGATCCGCTACCCGAGTCGGGCGAATCGCCCGGCTTGTTCCGCCGCATCGGCGCCGGTGAGTCGGACTACAACCGCTTCGACCGGCGCGTCGCCGCCGGCGCGATCGAATGGCTCGAACGGCGCGCGAGCGCGAACGACGGTCAGCCCGCGGCCGCCTTCGTGGGCTTCGTCGCACCGCACTTTCCGTTGATCGTGCCGCAAGAATACCTCGACCGCTACCCGCTCGATGCGCTACCGTTGCCCAAGCTTCGGCCGCAGACCGGCTACGCGCGGCACCCCTGGGTGCAGCGCCAGGCCGACTTCAACGCTCTCGACGACGAACTCGGCACCGACGAACGCCGCCGGCTCGCAATCGCCAGCTACTTCGCGTTGATCACGTTCGTCGACGACCTGATCGGCTCGATCCTCGACGCCCTCACCGCGTTGGGCTTACGCGACGAAACGCTCGTGATCTTCACGAGCGACCACGGCGATAACCTCGGCTCGCGCGGCATGTGGAACAAATCGCTGCTGTACCGCGAGTCGACCGGCATCCCGTTGATCCTTTCCGGTCCCGGCGTCGCCCAGCGTGCGTGCGAGACGAACGCGACGCTGGCCGATCTCTTTCCGACCGTGCTCGACGCACTCGGCGTACGCGCTCGCGCCGACGACGCGGACCTGCCGGGATGCTCGCTGCTCGACCTTGCCGCCGCGCCGGTCCGCGAACGCACCGCGTTCAGCGAGTATCACGCCATCGGCTCGCCGAGCGCCGCGTTCATGCTCGCGCGCGGGCGCTACAAATACCATCACTACGTCGGCTACGAACCCGAACTGTTCGACATCGTCGACGATCCCGAAGAGACGGCCGATCTCCACGCCGTGCACGCCGATGTGGCCGCCGATTTCGACGCGCGCCTGCGCAGCATGCTCGATCCCGATGCGATCGACCGGCTGGCAAAGGACGATCAGAACCGGCTCGTCGCACTTCACGGCGGTCGCGACGCGGTGCTCGCGATGAACAAGTTCGGCGCGACCCCCGTGCCGCGTTGAGCGCCGCGACCGACACGCTCGCCGCGCGCCTCGATGCCGCGGCCATCGCCGCGCAACCCATTGCCGACACCGTTGACCTCACGTTCGACGATGCGCTGGCCGTGCAGCGCCGGCTGCTGGCGTTGCGCGCGGAACGCGGCGACCTGCCGGTCGGCGTCAAGCTGGCCTTCACCAGCCGCGGGCTGATGGAACGGTTCGGCATCGCCGAACCGGCGCTCGGCGGACTGACGATGCGGATGCAGGTTGCCGACGGTGGCCGGCTCGACCGCGCGGGCGTGATCCGGCCGCGGTTGGAATGCGAACTGATCGTGCGTTTGCGGGCACCGCTTGCGGCCGGCGCATCGCGCGCCGAAGCGTTGGCGGCGATCGATGCGATCGCGCCGGCCATCGAAATCATCGACTCGCGTTTCAGCGAGCGGCCATTCCGGCTGACCGAGATCGTTGCCGACAATGCCTCGGCGGCGGCGTTCGTCACCGGCACGTGGCAAGAACCCACTGCCGATCTCGACGGCCGCGCCGTGCGCTTGACCATCGACGGCGTCGTCGTGGCAGAAGGCTCGACGTCGGCGATTCTCGGCCACCCGCTCGATGCGCTGCGCGCTGCCGGCGATCTCGCCGCGCGGCGCGGCGAAGTGCTCGGCGCCGGTTCCCTGGTGCTGCTCGGATCGGCGACCGATCCGTTCGCGCCGCCGCTCCGCTGCACGATCGCGGCCGGCATCGAGGGCTACGGAAACGTGGGTTTCGCGCTGTAGAAACGCCGCGGCTCAATCGTTCGGGTCGTGTTGCGATAACCAGCCGGCGACGCGCTCGCTGTGCGGAAACCCGAAGTGGCGCCACTTTCCCACGCGCCGCCGCAGCTCGAGAAATGCGAGCAAGAACAGAATGCTGAGCGCGATTCCCGCGATGCCCGGCAACGCCATCAGCGCGGCTCGATCCTCACCATCGCGGCGTGACCGACGAGCAAATGGATCTTGCGGCCGGCGGAGCGCACCACGATGGTGTGCGGGCCTTTCTTTTCGACGACGGCCGTCGAGCCCGGCAGCAGACCGGCGACGACGAGCGAACGGACGGCTTCGTCGTCGCGATCGTCGAGGCTGACGACGCGGACCCGTGTGCCGACCGCGACGCTCTCGAGCGAGGTCAGGTGATCGGAACACGAGTCGTCGTCGGAGTAGGGAATCTTGTGCCCGTGCGGATCGCGATCGGGATGTCCGAGCATCTGCGCCAGGCGCAGCGCGATGTCGTCGGAGATGGCGTGTTCGATCCGTTCGGCTTCGGCGTGCACGCGTTCGAGCGGTACGGCGAGCGAGCTGTGCAGAAACGTCTCGACCAGCCGGTGCCGGCGAACCATCGCGATCCCGAGCTTGCGGCCCTGGGCGGTCAAGCGCAGCCGGTCGAGCCGGTCGTTACTCGCGATGACGAGCCCATCGCGTTCGAGCAGACGCTTCGCCTTGCTCACGGAGACGCGGCTGATGCCGAGATAGCGCGCCAGCTCGGCAGCCTTCACCGGGCCCGTTTCACCCAGCTGAAAGAGCGCCTTGACGTAATCTTCCCGGGCGCGCATGGGAGACCGGTCCGAACCGATCTCGAGCAGCGCCACGGCTTGCCCGAGGCCCGCTTCGGGAGCGAATCCGGCCGCGGCTGAATCGTTAGCCATGGTTTACGTAAACCATGGCTAACATATCTGCATCCCGGACCCGTTTCCCTACCGCGGCGGCATCAGAGCTTCCAGCGGGCGGCGTTCCAGGTCGGGTTGAACGCGTTGGGCGCGAAGCCGCGCAGCGCCGTGCGGTACGCGTAGATGTACGATGGGTCGAACAAGTACACGATCGGCACGGCCGCCGCGACGCGCCGTTCGATCGCGGAGTAGAGCGCCTTGCGGTCGGCTTGGGCGGGCGCCGTCAGCGCGCGGCGTTCGAGCGCGTCGACCTGCGGATCGCACCAGCGCATCACGTTGGCCGGACCGTCGCACGTCAAGAGAAAGCTGTCGTCGGGATCGGCGCCCATCGGCCACGGAACGTAGGCCAGATCGAACGCGCCCGAGGCCAGCGCGCCGCCCTCGGACTTGGGCAAGAACAGCTTGGCGTTGGTCACCGACTTCAGCGTCAGGTCGATGCCGCGCGCGTGCAGCTCCCGCTCGATGAACGCCGCCGCGCGCACGCCGGTTTGGCTCTCCGGAAACTGCACGTACGTGAGCGCGAGACGCTTGCCGGCGCGCGCGCGCATGCCGTCGGGTCCGCGCACCCAGCCGGCTGCATCCAGCAGCCGGTCGGCCGCGGCCGGATCGTAGGCCGGCAAGTGAACCGCCGGATCGCGCGCCCACGAACCGAGCGGTTGCGCCGTGTCCACGACCGGGTAGCGTTTGAAGGTGATCTTGTCGCTGATCGCTTGACGGTCGATCGACGCCGCGATTGCGCGCCGCACCCGCACGTCGTCGAGCGGCGGGTGGGCCGTGTTGAAGGCCACGCCCGCGATGAGCGCCAGCGGAACGTAGCGGAACGCGATGTCCGCGCGGGGCGGCATCGCGCGCTGCTGCACGGGCGCGATGAGGTTCCAATCGAGCGCGCCGCTCAAGAGCGCGGTGAAGTTCGTGCCCGGATCCGCGACGACGCGGATGTCGAGTTGCGCGGCCGCCGGCACGCCGCCCCAGTACGACGGATTGGCCGCGTACACCAGATGTTCGCCGCGTTCCCACGAGACGAAACGGTAGGGACCGTCGCCGACGGGCGCGGCCCCGAACGTTGCGCGGTCGAGCCGCGGCTCGTGCGCCAGCAGATGCGCGGGCAACACGTACTGCGGTGCGGTGCCGTAGCTGAACAGCGTCGCGACGGCCGGCGCCCACGGCGCCTTCAGCACCACGCGCACGGTCGTATCGTCGATGCGGTCGGCGCGCGCGACGCGGTCGTAGCCTTCGCGCGAGCCGACCGGGTTGCGCGGGTCGACGATCGCGTGCAGCGTGAAGAGCACGTCGGCGGCGGTCACGGGCACGCCGTCCTGCCAGCGCACGCCGCGCCGCAAATGGTAGACGATCGTGCGCCCGTCGCGCGAGAGATCGCCGTTGGCAACGGTCGGGATGCGCGCCAGCAGCACCGGGACCGGCCGGCCGCGCGCATCGATGTCGATGAACGGCTCGAACGCAAGCCGCGCGAGTTGCTGCTCGACGCTGTTGGCATCGGCGTGCGCGAAGAGCGGATCGAGCGTCTGCGGATCGGCCGCGATCGCGAAGCGCACGGCCGCCGTCGGCGCCGTCGTCGCGGTACCGGTGCGCGTGCACGCCGCCAGCACGGCCAGCAGCACGGCTAGGCCCGCGCGCCGGAACCGCGCGCTCACTTCGTGCGCCGAACTTCGAGCCGGCCGATCAGCATATTGGCCCCGACGGCCAGCACGAAGATGAGGATCAGCGTCGCGTACATCTGCGGGATGCGAAAGTGGTTGTACTCATCGATCGTGAGAAAGCCGATCCCGCGGTCGGAAAGCTTGATCTCGCCGAGCAGCACGCCGATGATCGCGAGACCCAAGCCCAGCCGCATGCCGTTGACGATTGCCGGCACCAGCGCCGGCACATAGACCTTCGCGATCATCTGTGAGCGCGATGCGTTGAAGCTCCGCCCGACGTTGACGAACACCGGGTTGATGTGCCGCACGGCCGCGGCAACCGTCAGCGCGACCGGGAAGAAGGCCGAGAGCGCGCCCAGCGCCGCCTTCGAGGCCGGCCCGACTCCGAAGAGCAGGATCGCGATCGGAAAGAACACGATCTTGGGCGCGGTTGCGATGCCGTCGAGAAACGGCCCGACGGCTTCGCGCAACCACGGGCGCGCGCCGACGGCGATGCCGGTGAGGATGCCGGCCGCCGTCGCGATCGCAAAGCCGGCCACGATCTCGCCCAGCGATACCGCCAGGTTGCTATAGGTCGCCGGATCACCCAGCACGCCGATCAGCGCGACGCCGATGTCCCACAACGGCGGCACGACGCCGGCATACAGCAGGTGTGAGCGCGCCAGCGCTTCGTACGCGGCCAGCACGGCGACGATCGTCAGCGCTTGAATCGCGAGAACGCGGCGGCGCTCGCTCACGCCGGACGCAGTCGCCGTTCGGCGCGGTCGAGCAGCCACAAGAGCGCGAGCGAGAGCGCCACGATCGTGACGATTCCGGCGTACATCTGCGGGATGTCGTATTGCGCGTAGAGGTCGGAGATCACGCGGCCGAGACCGCCGAAATCGATCAGGAACTCGAGCCCGATCGTGTTCACGAGCGAGTAGATCAGCGCCAGACGAATGCCGGTCACGATCGCGGGCACGGCCGCGGGAAACGCGATCAGCCAGAACCTCTGCCGCGGCGTCGCGTTGAAACTGCGGCCGACCGCGTGCAGCACCGGCGGCACGAGCAGCATCCCGGTGCGCGTTTGGATGATGATCGGCAGCACGGCCGTGATCGCGCCCATGATGATGATCGTCGCGCTCGAGCGGTGGAAGACCACGAGGAAGAGCGGATAGAGCAGCACGATCGGGGCCGCGAACAGGCCGCCGAGCCAGGTCTCGTAGGCCCGGCCGAACGACGGAGAACGCGCGAGCGCGATTCCCGCCGGAATACCGGCGATGATACCGATCAGCGTCGCGGCGATCGCCTCACCGAAGGTGATCATGGCGGGTCCGACCAGCTCGCCGTTGCGCGCGATATCGGCGAAGCCCGCCACGATCGCACTCGGCGCGGGAAAGACGGTGGCCGGCATGAGGCCTGCCCGCGCCGCCCCCTCCAGCAGGCCGGCGGCGACGATCAACACGATCGCCGCCGGCGGCACCAACGGCCGCATTACTTGGCGAAGACGATATCGAAGATCGCTTTTTGCTGGTCCGCGGTGAGCGGCGCCGTGATGAACTTGAAGGTCACCGCATCGTTGACGCTCTTATCGAAACTCGCGACCGGATAGAGCGAGAGCGCCTTCTGCGGGTAGAACGGCAGCACGGCCTTCGCTTCATCGAGCGTGATGCCGTTGTAGCGCGCCAGGTTCGCCAGCGACTGGTTGGTGTTCTTGTACATCCAATCGATCGTCGCGGCGTACGCGCGCCAGAACCGCACGGCGGCGTCGCGATGGCCCTCGAGCCATTTCGTGTTCGCGATGTTGACGCGCACCGTCTGGTTCTGCAACGCCTTGGCATCCGAACCGCGGGCGATGATCTTGAGCTGCTTCTTCGCCACCAGATCCAAGTTCACGGGCACGACGGCCCAGCCGACGTCGACTTGCCCCGACATCACTTGCGTCAGCGTCGCGGCCATCTCGCCCGTCGAAACATAGGTCGGCGTGACGTTTTCTTGTTCGGAGAGCACGTGCTCGGCGACATACGTCGACGAGCCGGGACGCGTGAAGCCGATGCTCTTCCCGTTGACGTCCTTGTAGCTGCCGATCGGGCTATCGCCCTTGGTGTAGAAATACAAGTCGCTGGCGCCGGTGAACGCGCCCGAGGCGATCTTGATCGGCGCACCTTTCGCGAAGGCGGCGATCACCGCCGTCGTGCCGATCCCGAATCCCATGTCGGCGCCGCCGGTCGCGACGGCCTGAATCGTGTCGGGGCCGCCGGCGGTGTAGGAGATGTTGAGGTCGATGTGCTCTTTCTTGAAGATCCCGGCATCGACGCCTTGCTGCATCACCATCTCATCCCAGGCGCCCTTCTGTCCGGCCGACACGTTGATCGTGTCGTCGGCGCGCGCGGCCAGGCTCGATGCAGCCATGACGGCGGCGGCGAGGGCCAGGGTGACGAGGGTCTTTCGAATCATATGCTTTCCTCTTTAGCCATTCCGCGCGCGGCTTCGGCGCGCAAGTCGTTCCAGATCTGTGCGACGAGATGCGCGAAGCGCTCGCCGGCGAGCACGTCCGCGGTGCGCGGGCGCGGCAAATCGATCTCGACGATTTGCTTGATGCGGCCCGGGCGATAGCTCAAGACGACGACGCGGTCGCTGAGCTGCACGGCTTCGGCGATGCTGTGCGTGATCAACAGCGTCGTCTGGCGCAAGCGCTCCCAAATTTCGAGCAGCTTCTCGCCCAGCAGCAAGCGCGTCTGTTCGTCGAGCGCGGCGAACGGTTCGTCCATCAGCAGGATCTCGGGCTCCGCGCACAGCGCCCGCGCGAGCGCCGTGCGCTGGCGCATGCCGCCCGAGAGCTCACCCGGATGACGGTCGGCGAAGCCGCGCAGCCCGACCAGATCGAGCGTCGCCGCGGCCCGGCGTTCGCGCTCCGCGCGCGCCACGCCGCGAATCTCGAGGCCGAAGGCGACGTTCTCGAGCGTCGTGCGCCACGGAAACGTCGACTCATCTTGGAACACCATCGCGATTTGCGGGTGCGGTCCCGCGATGCGCGCGCCGTCGAGCAGCACGGCCCCGTCGTAGTCCTCGATCAACCCGCCGATGATGTTGAAGAGCGTCGATTTGCCGCAACCGCTGGGCCCGATCACCGAGACGAACTCACCGCGGGCGATGGTGAACGAAACGCCGGCCAGCGCCGCGGTCTCACCGGTCGCCCCTTGGTAGCGTTTGCCGACCCCATCGAGCGCGAGGGCCACGGCGGTTGCGCTGGGCGCGGGAGCTTCGTTGCGGTACTGCACGGGATGGCGAACGGTTTTCCCCGGGGGCCCGAAGCCCTGCGAAACTCATTACCGGCCGCGCGCAACGGTAAGCCGAAGAGGGCGGTTTCAAGGTTTCGGTCTGATGATCGAGCTCGAAACACCACCCCCACACCTACCGCCGGCCCGCCCGGCGTCGCTCGAACATCGGCGGCTGCGCGACGGAACGTTCTGGCATACCATCCCTCGGTACGCTGGGGTCGATGAAGCGACGTTCCTCGATCACGTCTGGCAAGGCCGCAACTCGGTCAAGACGCCCGACGAGCTGTTCAGCACGATCGCCGGCCTGGTCGACGAGGCGTTCATCGACGACGTGCGCCGGGGCTTCGAGCACGCCCCGATGGCGGTCCGCGTCTCGCCCTACCTGCTGGCGTCGATCGATTGGTCGCATCCCTACGACGACCCGATCCGGCGGCAGTTCATCCCGCTGCGCTCGACCGCGCGCCCCGATCACCCGCGTCTCACGCTCGACTCGCTGCACGAGCAGCAAGACTCGCCGGTCCCGGGGCTGATCCACCGCTACGCCGACAAGGCGCTGTTTCTGCCGCTGCAGACCTGCCCCGTCTACTGCCGCTTCTGCACGCGTTCGTACGTGATCGGCCCCGACACCGAGCGCGTCGACAAGCTGGCGCTCGGCAAGACGCCCGATGCGTGGGGACCGGTGTTCGCCTACATCGCGGCCCATGCCGAGATCGAAGACATCGTGATCTCGGGCGGCGACGTCTACCAGCTCTCGCCCAAGAACCTGGCGTTGATCGGCGACGCGCTGCTCGCGATTCCGCACGTGCGGCGCATGCGCTTCGCCACCAAAGGCCTGGCCGTCATGCCGATGAAGATCCTCACCGACACGCCCTGGGTGGACGCGTTGGTGGGCGTCGTCGAACGCGGCCGGGCGCTCGGTAAGGAAGTGGTGCTGCACACCCACTTCAACCACCCCAACGAAATCTCGGCCATCACGCAACGCGCCGCGGCGGTGCTGTTCGAGCGCGGCGTGTACGTTCGCAATCAGACCGTTCTCATGCGCGGCGTCAACGATGACGCCGCCGTCATGTTACTGCTGGTGAAGCGGCTCGAGTACATCAACATTCACCCGTACTACGTCTACATGCACGACCTCGTGAGCGGCGTGGAAGATCTGCGCACCTCGGTGCAAACCGCGCTGGACATCGAAAAAGCCGTGCGCGGCGCGACGGCCGGCTACAACACGCCCACGTTCATCTGCGACGCGCCGGGCGGCGGCGGCAAGCGCGACGTCCACTCGTTCGAATGGTACGATCGCGACACCGGCGTGTCGGTGTGGACGGCGCCGAGCGTCAAGCCCGGGAAGTATTTCCTCTACTTCGACCCGCTCAATACGCTCACGCCCACCATGCAAGCCCGCTGGAGCGTGCCCGAACTGCAAGACCGCATGATCGCGGACGCGCTGGCCCACGCAGGCGGAACCGTCGCCGCGCTCGCCTAACCGAAGCCGCATGCTGGTCAACGCGGTCATCTACACGTTCCCCGCCGACAAGGCGGAGGAAGCCGCCGTCACCCTGCGCAGCCTGCGCGACGGCTCGCGCGCCGAACCGGGCTGCATCACCTTCGACGTTTCGCGCAGCATCGACGACGCCAACGCCTTCGTGCTCTACGAGGAGTGGCGCGATCAAGCCGCGCTCGACGAGCACTACAAGACCGAGCACTTCACGAAGTTCGGCGTCAACGGAATCCGCGTGCTGGCCAGCAACCGCCTCGCGCATCGCTGCCTCCCACTCGACTAGTCCGGTGCGCTGGTGTGTGTTCTGCGGCTCGTCGCCGGGGAACGATCCGCGCTTCGTCGCCGACGCGGCCGCGCTCGGCACGGCGCTGGCCGGCGCCGGACACGAACTGGTGTACGGCGGCGGCCGCACCGGGCTGATGGGCGCGGTAGCCGATGCCGCCGTGGCGGCGGGCGGCACGGTGATCGGCATCATCCCGCAGCAACTGGAAGACCGCGAGCTCGCGCATCGCGGCATCAGCGACTTGCGCATCGTCGGCTCCATGCACGAGCGCAAGGCGCTGATGGCCGAACTCTCCGACGGCTTCATCGCGCTGCCGGGCGGCTTCGGAACGTTCGAGGAGTTCTGCGAGGCCGTCACCTGGGTCCAGCTCGGCATTCACCGCAAGCCCTGCCTCTTGGCCAATTTCGGGGGCTATTACGACCCGCTGGTGGGACAATTCGACCGGGGCCGCGAGAGCGGGTTCATCAGCCCGCGCAACCGCGAGATCATACATGTCGTGACATCAATGGACGCTTTGCTGGCCGCAGTTTCAAGGAACACCACGACGGAGCGCATACTTCCCTAAGCGAGGCAGTATCGTTTGCAAGGAACCGGGCTCCGCGCCCTCGTGGTCGACGACACGGCGATCATGCGGGTGATCGTGAGCCGCATCCTGCGCGAAGCGCAGTACGACGTGGTCGAAGCTTCCAACGGCGCGGAGGCGATCCAGTCATTTTTCCGCGACAAGCCCGATATCGTCCTGATGGACCTCAACATGGACGGCATCGACGGCACGGCCGCGATCCGGGGCATCCTGCAGATCAACCCCAACGCCCGCATCGTCGTGTGCTCGGCCACGAGCGATGCCCACATCGTGCTGAACATCCTGCGGCTCGGCGCGAAGGGCTACGTGACGAAGCCCTTCACCCCTGAGAAGCTGCTCAACGCGATCAGCGCCGCCCTCTCCCCGGCCTAAGCGAAACCGCTAGCCCTCGGTGAGGGCCTCGTGGATGATGCGCTCTTGCTCGACCGCGTGCGCGCCCGGGTACCCCTCCGAGGGGCTCGCGCGGTACGACCGCCCGACATAGCCGAGGTCCTCGAACTTTGCCGGCAGCCGTTCGACCACGCGCCGCCGCACGTGCGCGCGGGCGCCCATGTTCTTGGGCTCTTCCTGAACCCAGGTCACGGATTTCAGGTTGGGATAGGAGTCGATCAGCGCGAGGATCGCATCGGCCGGCAGCGGCGAGAGCAGCTCGACGCGCGCGATCGCGGTCTTCGTCGCCTTCGCGTAGAGCGGGCTCGAGGTCAGGTCGAAGTAGATCTTGCCCGAGCAGAACAGCAGCCGTTCGACCGCGTTGCGGTCGCCGCTGACGTAGCGCGGATCGTCGATCATCTCGCGGAACGAGCCGTCGACGAGGTCGTCGAGCTTGCCGTACGCGGCGCGGTTGCGCAGCAGCGACTTCGGCGTCATGATCACGAGCGGATACGCTTCGGGCGCCTTCGCCTGAGCGCGCAGCAGGTGGAAATACTGCGCCGCGGTCGAGCAGTTCGCAACGCGGATGTTGCCCTCGGCCGAGAGCGAGAGCCAGCGCTCGAGCCGCGCGCTCGAGTGTTCGGGACCCGCGCCTTCGTAGCCGTGCGGCAGCAGCATCGTCAGGCGCGTCGTCTCGCCCCACTTCGCCGCGCCGGCGGAGATGAACTGATCGATGATGATCTGCGCGCCGTTGTTGAAGTCGCCGAACTGCGCTTCCCACAGCACCATCGCGTCGGTCGCTTCGGTCGAGTAGCCGTACTCGAAGCCCAGACACGCGTACTCGGAGAGCGGCGAGTTGTGCAGCTCGAACGAGGCCTTCGCCCCCTCGAGGTGCTGCAGCGGAACGTACTTCTCGTTGGTGTTGGCGTCGTGCAGCGCCGCGTGGCGATGGCTGAACGTGCCGCGTTCCGAGTCTTGGCCGGTCAGACGGATCGGCGTGCCTTCGCTGAGCAGCGCGGCGAACGCCAGCGCTTCGGCGAGACCCCAGTCGACTTCGCCTTCGAGCTGCAGCGCCGACTTGCGCTTCGCGAACTGCGCGGCGAGCTTCTTGCTCGGCGTGAAGCCCTCGGGCGTGGCGACGACCGCGTCCGACCAGCGCAGCAGCTTCGCTCGCTCGACCCCGGTCTGAACCGTGTCGGCGTGCGTGCCGCCCTTGGACTTCTGGGTGATCAGCTTGGCCGAGCCGTGCTGCTCCTTGACGTTGCGGTGCGCTTCGGTGATGCGCGCGGTCGCAGCTTCCTGCATCGCGGTGACTTGCTCGGCCGTGAGCACGCCCTGCGCCACCAGGCGCGCCGCGAAGAGCTCGCGCACGGTCGGATGCGACTTGATGAGCTCGTACATCAGCGGTTGCGTGTAGGCCGGCTCGTCCTGTTCGTTGTGTCCGAAGCGGCGGTAGCCGATCAGGTCGATCAGCACGTCGCGCCCGAACTTGCGGCGGTAGTCGATGGCGAGGTGAACGGCCGCGATGCACGTTTCCACGTCGTCGGCGTTGACGTGCACGATCGGCAGATCGTAGCCTTTGGCCAGATCCGAGGCATAGCGCGTCGAGCGGCCTTCCATCGGATCGGTGGTGAAACCGATCTGGTTGTTCGAGATGATGTGGATCGTGCCGCCGGTGGCGTAGCCGGGGATCGCCTGCAGGTTGAGCACTTCGGCGACCACGCCTTGCGCCGCGAACGCCGCGTCGCCGTGGATCAGGATCGGCGCGGCGATCTGCGCGTCGAACTTCGGGATGTTGCTGCTGCGGTCGGTTTGCAGGCAGCGCGTCATGCCTTCGACGACGCCGTCGACGGCTTCGAGATGCGAGGGGTTGTTCGCCAGCTCGACCGTGATCTTCGTGCCGATCGGCGTGACGTAGGTGCCCTCGGCGCCGTGATGATACTTCACGTCGCCGGTCACGTCGGCTTCGTCGAAGTCGGGTTCGGCCGTCTTCATCGCGCCCGCTTCGAACTCGGCCAGCAGCTCTTCGTAGGGGCGGTTGACGACGTGCGCGATCGTCGAGAGCCGGCCGCGATGCGCCATGCCGAGCACGGCCGTTTGCGTGCCGTCCTCGGCCAGCATCGAGATCGTCTCTTCGAGCATCGGGACCATCACGTCGAGGCCTTCGATCGAGAAGGTCTTCTGCGACATGAACTGCTTGCGGAAGTAGCGCTCCATCGTCTCGACTTTGGTGAGACGCTGCAGCACTTGTACTTTGCGCTGCGGGCGTGAGCTCGCGGCGGTGCATCGAGCCTTCGATGTACTCGCGCAGCCACTCGCGCTGCTCGACGTTGGAGATGTGCTCGATCTCGTAGGAGATCGTGCCGCTGTAGACGTTGCGCAGGTTCGGCAGCACCTCGGCCAGCGTGTTGCCCGGAACTTTCACGCGCAGCACCGAGGCCGGCACGGCGTTCATCATCGCCGGCGTCAGATTGTAGGTGGACGGATCGAGCGACGGGTCGCCGGGCGGCTGAGTGCCGAGCGGGTCGAGCGAGGCGGCGAGGTGGCCGTGACGGCGATAGGCCGAGACCAGCGCCGAACCGGCGGCGATCCCGCGCAGGATCTCTTCCGACGGCATGCCGGCGAGCTCGCCCGACGGGCTGCTCGGGCGAGCCGGCGGCGCAAAGGTTTGCGCGCCGGCATTGGCCTTGACGGCGTCGCCGCGGACCGCGGCCGCGAGGCCGAACGCGGAGAACACGTCTTCGTAGAAGCTGCCCGCGCCGTTGAGGAATTCATCGATGCGCTTGAGGAACTCGCCCGACGCCGCGCCTTGAATGATGCGATGATCGTAGGTCGACGTCATCGTCATGACTTTTTCGATCGACAGCGACTTGAGCGTCGAGTCGGGCGCGTGGGCGAAGCCCGGCGGATACGCGATCGCGCCGGCAGCGACGATCGTGCCCTGACCGATCATCAGTCGCGGCACCGAAGCGATCGTGCCGATGCCGCCCGGATTCGTCAGCGTGAAAGTCGCGCCGGTCTGTTCTTCGACCGTGAGCTTCGCATCGCGCGCTTTCGCGACGAGGTCTTCGTAGGCGGCGCGGAACTGCGCGAAGCCGAGCGTGTCGGCGCCCTTGATCACCGGCACGACGAGCGTGCGCGAGCCGTCCTTGCGCTGCGAATCGACGGCCAGACCGAGGTTGATCCCCGCTTCGACGCGCTGCGGTTTGCCGTTCTCGCGCCGGAACGACGCGCACATGCCGGGCTGTTCTTTCGCCGCCTGCACGATCGCGTACGCGATGAGGTGCGTGAACGAGATCTTCTCGCTGCGGCCGGCGCCTTTGAGGCCGGCGTTCAGTTCGGCGCGGCACGTTTCGAGCGTGCCGACCGAGACGGTGCGGAACGACGTCGCGGTCGGGATCGACGTGCTCTGGTCCATGTAGCTGGCCAGCGTCGCGGCCGAGCCTTTGATCTCGCTGACCTTCGTTTGCGCCGTCACCGGCGGGTAGGCGACGGCGGCGGCGCCATTGGTCTTGGCGGCGCCGTTGGCGGCGGCGGGCTTGAGCGTGCCGGCGGTCATCGCCGCTTCCACGTCTTCGCGCAGGATCAGACCGTCGGGGCCGCTGCCCTTGACGCCCGAGAGATCGAGGCCGAAGCGCTCCGCGAGCCGGCGCGCGTGATGCGAGAGCGTTTTGGCCAGCGCGCCCGTGCCGGCGCCGTTCTTCTCGGCCGGCGGCGCGGTCGGCGCCGGGGGCACCGTAGGACGAAGGGGTCACCAGCTCCGGCGCACCGCGGTCTTGGCCGCGGGTGCGGCCGGCGCGGCGTCGCCGGCAGGCTTCGCGGCGCTCGTATCGATCTCGACCAGCACCGAGCCGACGGCGATCGTGTCGCCTTCGGCGCCGTGCAGCGCGGTGATCACCCCGGCGGCGGTCGAAGGCACCTCGACGTCGACTTTATCGGTCGTGACGTCGACGATCGTGTCGCCCTCGTCGACCCATTGGCCGACTTTCTTGCGCCACTCGACGATCGAGCCTTCGGTGACCGACTCGCCCATCTCCGGGCAGCGTCACCTTTACTAGAGAATCGAGCACGCGTCGTTCACTCCGTACTACGGTCATTTTCGCTACGAGCAATTTTGGGTTTCCCGAGATTATCGGCCTGCACTACAACCAAAGAAACGACAAAAGAGAGGCAACTCCGGGGCCTTACAAACGTATGTTCGCTTGCTCGGATACCGCCAGGCGCCGGATGTCGGCCTCGCGCGCCGGCCAGCGCGCGACCAGCGGTCCGGCCGGGCTCGCGCGGAAGCAGTCCGGCGTGAAGCCGGGCGCCATCGTGCAGCCGAAGAGCGCGTAGCGCCCGCCCGGGAGCAGCTCGCCGGCTTGCCAGGTGCCGGCCGGGACCGTGAACTGGACCTGGTGGCCGGCGCGGACGTCGCGCCCCATCACGACGTCTTCGCTCGACCCGTCGGGCTGCAGCAAGATCAGCCGGAACGGATCGCCGGCGTAGGCGTGCCACACTCTCGTCGTGCGCCAGCACGTGAAAGTGCGAGCGGCTCGGCGGGTCGGCGGCAGTACAAGGCCACGATCGCGGTCGACGCGTTCGAGCGATAGGTCTCGGCAAACAGCGTTCCCTCGACCGGCAGCGGCCGCAGGTCGAAGCGGTCGATCAGCGCGCGAACTTCGGGTTCCACAGGACGCCGCTTCGATCAAACGGTACGGTCCCATGGTGATCGCACCGGAAATCGCCGCACTGCTCGATCTGCGCGAGCGCGCGGTGCTCGTGACCGGCTCCAGCAGCGGTATCGGCGCGGGCATCGCGCAGCCGTTTGCACGCCGCCGGTGCGCGCGTGGCGGTGCACTACGCCGGGCAGCGCGTCGCGGCGGAGATCCTGGCCCGCGAACTGGGCGAACGCGCGTGCGTGGTTCACGGCGACGTGGAGCGCGATGCGGAGCAGTTGTGCAGTGACGTGATCGCGGAGTTCGGCCGGCTGGATGCGGTGGTGAACAATGCGGGAATTCAGCCCGTGGCGCCGCTGCTCGATCTGACGGCGGGCGACGTGCACGAGATGCTGCGCGTGAACGTCGCCGGGGTCGCGGCCGTCACGCGCGCCGCGGCGCAGCACATGATCGGGCGCGGCAACGGCGGCGCGGTGGTGAACGTCGCCTCGATCGAAGGGCTGCAGCCCGCGGTGGGGCACAGCCACTACGCCGCGGCGAAAGCCGCCGTGCTCATGCACACGCGCGCCGCCGCGTTGGAGCTCGGGCCGCACGGCATTCGCGTCAACGCCGTCGCACCGGGCTTGATCGATCGCGCCGGACTCGCCGACGCGTGGCCCGACGGCGTGCAGCGCTGGCTCGCGAACTGTCCGCTCGAACGGCTCGGCACCACCGAAGACGTCGGCGACGCGGTGCTCTTCCTGCTCTCGAACGCCGCGCGCTGGATCACCGGCACCACGCTCGTGGTCGACGGCGGCATGCTCGCCCGGCCGACCTGGTGATGGCTCCTCAAGCCGCGCTCCGGCGCACCCTCATCACCATTGCCGCCGCGGCGGCGCTGCTCGCGCCGGCCGCGGCTCAGGACGCGGAGCGGGTCAACTTTGCCGTCGTGCCGATCGAGGTCGCGGCCGACCCCTACTACGCGAGCGACCTCGGCTATTTCAAGAGCGCCGGCATCGATGCCACCGTCACTTCGATGCAAAACGGCGACGCGATCGTGGCGGCCGTGCTGGCCGGATCGATCGACATCGGTTTTTCCAATGCGCTCGCGCTGATCGTGGCGCATGATAAGGGTTTGCCGCTCAAGATCATCTTCGGCACCGAAATCAACGCGGGCGCGGCGCCGACGAACGGGATCCTCACCGTGCTGAAGACGTCGGGCATCCATACCGCCAAAGACCTCAACGGAAAGACGATCGCCGTCTCGAGCTTGAACAGCACCAACATCTACGCGGTGAAGAACTGGATCGACAAGAGCGGCGGCGATTCGAAGTCGGTGCACTACATCGAGATCCCCGCTCCGGCGATGGCCGACACCCTGAGCGCCGGCCGCGTCGACGCGGCCTCGATGGACGCGGCGAACTTCAACTCGCGCCGCGACGTGCTGGTGCAACTGGCCGCGACCTATGCCGCCGTCGCACCGCGGTTCATCGGCGGCGGCTTCATCGCGAGCAGCGCGTGGATCGATGCACACCCGCTGCTGGCACGCAAGATCGTCGCCGCGCTGCGCAAGGCGGCAACCTACGCCAACGGTCATCCGAACGAAGCCGTGAAGCTCTACGCGAACCACAGCCGCTTCACGCTAGCCGATCTCGCGGCGGCACCGCGCCCGACGTATTCCACCGCCGCGACGCCCGCGCTCTACCAGCCCTTGGTCGATCTCGCGGCGCGCTACGGGCTGATCCGGGCGACGTTCCCCGCCTCCGACATCGTCAGTCCGCTGGGAGAATAGTCCGGCTTGCCGGCGGCGAAGAGCGCCACCATGCGCACGATCAAGCGCGTCCCCGACCTGCGCCGGCAGATCTTCGATCAGTTGCGCGAAAGCATCAACTCGGGGACGGTTGCGAACGATGAGCGGCTGACCGAGATGACGGTGGCCAAGCTCTACAACGTGTCGCGCACCCCGGCGCGCGAAGCGCTGGCGCTGCTCTCGCAGGCCGGTCTGCTCGCCCAGGACGAGCGCGGCTACCGCGTGCCGACGTTCTCGCGCAAGGACATCGACGACGTCTTCGAAGTGCGGCACCTGATCGAACCCTACGCGGTGGCGTGCATCGCGCGCGAAGCGACCGACGCCGAGCTGAAGTCTCTGGCGCGCTTCGCCGCCACGGAGTTTAGCCGCAGCAGCGACAACGCCGGCTACGTCGAGGCCAACAAGCGCATCCGCCAGCGGCTGTTCGCGCTGCTGCGCAACGATAAACTCCAGCAGTTCATCGGCCTGTTCGAAGACCGGCAAGCGTTCATTCGCGTGCGCACCCTGCACGATCCGGCCATCCGGCGCATCTCGGCCGAAGGCAACAAACGCCTCATCGACGCCGTCACCACCCGCGACGCGCACGGCGCCGAAGCCTGTATGCGCTACCTCCTAACCGAAGCCCGCAAAGCCGTAATCTCGCTACTATAGCGCGCCCCCTCGCCACCGCTCAGAGACACCAGAAACCCCCTCGCGCCTGCGCGCTCGCTACGATTGACATGATTGCGGGGGAAGCATAAACACCTCGCGCCTACGCGCTCGTTACGCTTGGCGGTGAGCCGTCTTTCCCAACCGTCATCCCGAGCGCAGTCGAGGGACGCCCCACGGTCTAGCCCTGAGCCTATGGCGAGCACGAGCGAAGCCGAGTGCTCGCCACGCAGCAAGCCACAAACGGGCATGCCACCGGCGATCGCTCGGCTTCGCTCGCGATCGACAGTGGCGATCCGGGAAGGTTCGTGGGCGTCCCTCGACTGCGCTCGGGATGACGGTTGGGAGAGACGCTCACTCCGATTAAGCGAGCGCGAAGGCGCGAGGTGTTTATGCTTCCCCAGCAATCACGCCAAGCGTAACGAGCGCGTAGGCGCGAGGTGTTTATGCTTCCTCAGCAATCATGCCGAGCGTAACGAGCGCGTAGGCGCGAGGTGTTTCGTTTCACCACCATTAGCGTCTCCCCGACCGTCATCCCGAGCGCAGTCGAGGGACGCCCACGAACGTTTGAGCGGCGCCACTGTCGATCGCGAGCGGAGCCGAGCGATCGCCGGCGGCATGCCCGTTCACGGCTTGCCGGGTGGCGAGCACTCGGCTTCGCTCGTGCTCGTCATAGGCTCAGGGCGAGACTCGTGGGCGTCCCTCGACTGCGCTCGGGATGACGGGATAGGACTAGAAACGGTCGAGGATCGTTTGTAGGGCGGCGGGGTCGCGCGATGCGGTTAGGGCGAGCATCAGGAGGATGCGTGTCTTCGCCGGGCCGAGGTCGGAGGCGATGAGGAAGCCGTCGCGTTGCGCGTCGGACACCGGCTCGACGGGGCCGCGCACGGCGCGGCTCGAGAGCACCACCGTGACGCCGGCCCGCGCGGCTTCGCTCAAGGCCTGCCGCTCGGCGTTGGCGGGACGGCCGGGCGGCAGTCCCGCACACACGATCCCCGCCGCGCCGGCGGCGACGAACGCGCGCACTGCCGTGCCGTCGTTGCCGGCGTAGGAGTACGTGATGTCCACGCGCGGCAGCGCGGTCAAGTCCGCGCGCAACCACGGGCGCTCCGCCGGCAGCGCGACCGGCAGCCGTCGCAGCACCACACGGCCGTCCGCGGACACGCGCCCAAGTGCGCCGGCGTCGGGTGCGTCGAACGCGTTCAGATCGTGATTCGAGAGCTTCGTCACGGCGCGCGCATCGAAGATGCGGCCCGCCATCACGACCACGACGCCGGCGCCGCGCAACGCCTCGCTCGACGCGACCAGAATCGCGGCGCGCAGATTCGGACCCGCGTCGCTGCCCGCGGTATTCGGCGGGCGCTGCGCGCCGACCAGCACGATCGGCTTCGCGCTCGCCACGGTGAGGGCCAGAAACCAGGCCGTTTCCTCGAGCGTCGCGGTTCCGTGGGTGAGCACCACGCCCGCGATATCCGGACGCGCGACGAGGTGCGCGAGCAGGGCCGCCAGCGCGCTCCACTCGGTGACCGTGATCCCGGTGCTGCCGATGCGCGCGACCGGCACGATCTCGAGCGCGACGTCGGGCAGCAAGGGCGCGAGTTCGCGCACCATCGCCGCCGGCTCGTGAATGATTCCCGACTCACCGTAGTCGACCCAATCGTAGGGATGGCGGCCCGCCATCGCGATCGTGCCGCCGGTACTGACGAGCGCGACGGTCATCGTTCTGGTAACGGCAACACGCAGCGCAGCACGGCGGGCGTTTGGCTCAGGTCGACGGTGTGCACGCTCTCGAAGCGCATGCTCTCGACGAGCCACTCGCCGGCGATGCGGCGATAGGATTCCCGCGTGACGCCGGCCAGCAGCGTGGGATAATCGCCGTCAACCGGGATCGCGAGCTGCCACAGCCGCCAATGGCCTTCGGCCTTCTCCGGCGCGAGCAGCGTGACGTCGGAGCCGACGTAATAGTGCAGCGCGAAGCGCCACGGGCTTTTGGTGAACCACTCGGCGAGCGCGTCGCGCCCGGAGAGCGTGCCGCCGAACTGCGGGCCGCCGAACCAGCGCGCGTCCTCGGCAAAGCATTCGGCCTGTTTGCGCGCGATGCGCTGCCACTCATCGGCCGCCACGCGCTGATGCCCTGCGGTATACTTCGCGTCGGCCAACTGCGTGTACCACGCTTTGAGCTCGGCGATCGCCTGCAGCGCTTCGAGACGGGCGACGCGCTCTTCGAGCGTTTCGCCGCTCACGGCGTGTTCAGTACCGCGGCCGCAGGGGGAAGTTCTCTTGCGCTTGGAAGCGGCGCGAGTCGTAGCCGTACGGGACGCTCGGCGCCCGATAGCCTTCGCTCGAGGGCGAGGCTTCGGCGACACTCAGCAGCAGGAAGAAGAGCTGCTGCGCCGCGGGCGGCAGCGCATCGAGCGGATACGCATCGAGGTACCCGCAGATCGCATCGAGCCGCGGCAATAGCGCGGCGACGAACGCGTCGATGTCCGCCTGCGTGCTGTCGATGCGTTTGTGGTTGCGCGCGGTTTCCGTGGCCAGCGCCCAGCCCGCGTAGGGCTCTAAGTCGGCGAACTCCGGCGGCAGCGCGGCGTCGAGCGCGTTCATCCCTCGGCGGCCTCGCCCTCGCGGATCAACCGGTCGACCACCCAAGCATTGTGGCGCACCATGATCTCGTGCTCTTGTAAGTGCATGTGCGTTTTCGCGCGCGTCTCGCAACCGGCTTGCGTGCGTTCGAGCGTGCTCAGATCTTCGAGCAGCACGTCGCGCAGTGCGACCTTCATGTACTCCTGATACAAGCGCCCGCCGGCGGTCGTCATCTCCGGGTAGTAGACGCGCGCGTCGAAGAGCGTCTCGTTGTGCGAGATCGGCCGGAAATTGTAGGCTTGCATGTAGTTCGGCCGCAGCGAGAGATAGAAGTCCGGAAAGACCACGTTGATATCGAACGCCCAATCCGGGTCTTGCGTCCAGTTCAAGCCCGGCGGGTACTCGGCGTCGTCGAAGGTCGTCTTCATGCCGTTGCGGCCCAGCCGCAGCGCGGCCTCGGCGATCGGGCGTTTGCCCGCGGCCGGCGCCGCGCTTGCAGCGCTTTCCATGATCGCCTTCGGGTTGCCGTACACCGATTTGGGATTACCCGCGATCGAGAGCCGGCGGTGAAAGCGGTCGACCAGACCGTCGATCGGCACGATGCTGCCGCTCTTGTCACGGCGCAGCGCGGCCGCGATCGACGGCCCGTGGACGAACGCGACGTGATAGGTTTCCTGGAAGGCGTCGATCGCGAGTTTCCAGTTCGCGCGCACCACGGTCTGCCACGAATAGCAGGCCGTCAGCTTGTGGAACGGATAGCCTTCGAGCGCGGCGTACATCGGTCCGAGATACTCCGCCAGCGTCAGCGCCGGCGCCGGATCGGTGTTGACGAAGACGAAGCCCTGCCACGTATCGACGGCCACCGGCGCGAGCGCACACGCCGCGCGGTCGAGGTCGAAGAACGACTGCTCCGAGGGCACGCCGACCAGCCGGCCGTCGAGATCGTAGGACCAGCCGTGAAATTTGCAATACAATTTGCGCGCGTTGCCGCGTGGATCGTAGACCACTTTGTTCATGCGGTGCGAGCACACGTTGTGCATCGCATGCAGGTTGCCGTCATGGCCGCGCGTGACGACGATCGACGCATCCGAGGCCGGCAGCTCGACGCTTATGAAATCACCCGGCCGCGCCAGTTCCTCGACGCGCGCAACGTGCTGCCAGACCTTCTTGAAAATGTGGCGCTTCTCGCGCGCGAAGTACTCGGGCGAGATGTACGGCTCGATCGGAACGGGGTCGGTCCCCAGTTCCGGGTACCGCAGGTGCAAGGGCTGAGCGCCGGCCGCTACCGTCATCGTGTATACAGTATACGGCCGCTCGAGCGCATTTGGCCAGTCATTTCGCAAACACGCGGTAGAGCACGCCGGAGTCCGAGAGCAAGCGCCAGGTGCGCGCGGCCCCGGGCGGGATCAAGATGCCGCTGCCGGCCGCCAACTCGTGCCGTTCGCCCTCGCTCACGAGCTCGAAGCGCCCGTCGAGCACGGCGCCGACCTCTTCGGCCAGGCCCGGCGGCGGCGCGAGCTGCGCGATGTCGCTCCGCTCCCAGCGCCGCAGCTCCACGACCAAGTCGCGGCCGGCGGTGCGAAACTGCGGCGCCGCGGCGGCGTCACCGGGGCGCCAGCCGCTGTCGGCCGTCGAGCAGGCCTCGAACGCTGCGCTCATCGTTAGGCCCCTTCGAGCGGATGGTAGGCGACGCGGGCCGCATCCTTGCTGCCGTAATCGGCGCGCGGCGGCGTGACGACGTTCAAGCGCACGGAAAGCCCGGCCGCATCGTAGCTGTTCACGCCGTAATGCGGCTGGCCGGCCGGCACGATCATCACCGTGCCCTCAATCGTTTGCACTTCGTTGGCCGGCGGCTCGCCGGCGATGCCTTGATAGACCGCGCAGCCGCCGTTGATCTGCAGCGACGCTTCTTCACCGTGGGCATGCTCTTTCACCGGCAGCGCCAACGCGGCGGGCGCGTGAAACTCGACCACGCCGATGCTCATCGTTTCGCCCACGACCGAGCGCATGTAGAGCGCGCCCGGCGCCACCTCGATCAGGTCGTCCACAAACGAAAACACTTGGCACTTGGACATCAGCTAGGCTCCCCTTGCGCGGTACGAGAATGGGCGCGACGATGAGCATGTGGACCGAACTCCTCGACCTGCCGTACTCCGTCAACCGCATCGATGCGGCCGGGGTTCCGACGCGCGCCCTGCAAGCAGGCGCCGGGGAGGACGTGGTCTTTTTGCACGGCACGAGCGGCCATCTCGAGGCGTTCATTCGCAACGTGCCGGCGCACGCGGCGCGCTATCGCGTGCACGCGATCGACATGCTCGGCCACGGCTATACGGGCAAACCCGACTATCCCTATGAGATCCCGCGTTACGTCGAACATCTGGTGAACTACCTCGATGCGTGCGGCATCGATCGAGCGCACATCGTGGGCGAGTCGCTGGGCGGCTGGGTGGGGGCGTGGCTGGCAAGCGAGCAGCCCGAGCGCGTGCGCAGCCTGCAGCTGCTGTGCTCGGGCGGCACGGTGGCCAATCCGGCGGTGATGGAGCGCATTCGCACGTCGACCTACGACGCGGTGATGACCGACGACATCGGTCTGACGCGTAAGCGCCTCGAACTGCTGATGGCCGATCCGGCCAAAGACGTTTCCGACGAGCTGGTCGAGACGCGCCACCGCATCTACCACGCGCCCGATTTCGTCAAGAGCATCGAAAATTTGCTGTGCCTGCAGAACATGGAAACGCGCCGGCGCAACCTCCTGCGCGCCGACCGCTTGGCGCGCATCACGGCGCCCACGCTGATCGTGTGGGGCAACGAAAACCCCTTCGGCGAGATTCCCGAAGCGCAAGAGCTGCATGCCATGCTGCCGGGCTCGCGTCTGGAAGTGTTCGGGCACTGCGGCCATTGGCCGCAGCACGAACAGGCCGAACGCTACAACCCGCTCTCGCTCGAATTCATCGGCAGCGCCGCCTAGATGGGCGCGACCGTGCTCGGCATCGGCGCCTCGCACACGACGCTGATGAACACCCACTGGGACGCGGTCATCCATCTCGATCGCGCCGAACGCTTTCGCGCGGCGCTGGGCGAGGCGCGCGCGGCCCTGATCGCGAGCGCGCCGGACGTGGTGGTGATCTTCGGCTCGAACCATTTCCGCGGCTTCTATCTCGACCTGATCCCGGCGTTCACGATCGGCGTCGGCGAATGCATCGCGTCCGGCGAAGCCGGAACGCCGAGCGGTCCGCAGCGCGTCGACGTCCCGCTCGCGCGCCACATCGCCGCCTCGCTGCTCGATGCATCCTTCGACATCGCGTTCTCGGCCAAGCTGCAAGTCGACCACGGCATCAGCCATGCGATCCAATATCTGCTGCGCGACCTCGACGTGCCGATCGTGCCGATCGTCGTGAACGTGTTCGCGCCGCCGCTGCCGCGCGTGGAGCGCTGCGCCGAGCTCGGTGTAGCCGTGCGGCGCGCGATCGAAACGTTTCCCGCGCGCCGCGTCGCCGTCATTGGTTCGGGCGGCCTCTCGCATCGTTTGCCGTGGCCCGATTGGCGCGCGCCCGAGGGCGAGGACGAAGCGTTTCTGGTCGAAGCGTTTCTCAACGGCCGCGCGCAGTGGACCCAGTACGAGGGGCGGCGCCGCGAGATCGTGCTCAAGGCGACGACCGCCGGCGGCGACGCCTTTCGCGTCAACACCGCCTTCGACCGCGCGTTCTTAGCGCTCGTCGAGCGCGGCGAGATCGCAACGTCGCTGCTGCGGCCGGGTGCGGATCTGCTGGCCGAGGCCGGTAACGGCGGGCAAGAGATCCGGACCTGGATCGCGATGGCCGCCGCGCTCGGAAATACGCGCGGACGCGTGCTCACCTACGAAGATATTCCCGAATGGCTGACCGGCATGGCCGTCGCGGTGCTCGCCTAGGAGTGTGCCGGACCCGCTAGCGCGCGAACTTCACCGGGACGAACGCTGAGGTGAACACCTGCTCCGACATGTTCGCGACCGCCGGAGTCGATTCGAGCGACGTCTTTTCCCAATCCGGGTGCATGGCGCCGTCGGTATTGATCTTCATGATGAAGTTCTTGTAGACCATCGCGATCGCTTTGTCGTCGGCGTTGCTGTCGTCGAAATAGTCCTTGAGAAAGGCCTCGGTCCAGCTCTCGTGCGTCTTCATGTAGTCGAGCGCTTTCGAGGTCGCCGCGAGCCAGCGCTTGAGCACGTCGGTGCGTTTGTCGATGATGTCTTGGCTCGCCGCCACGCCCTCGGAGACGGTTGGGGGCAGCGCGGATTCGAGATCGGACACCGCGCGCAGATCGCCCGTGACGAGGCCCTTGTAGCTTCCGAGCGGCCACAGGATCGCCGCATCGACTTGTTTTGAACGCAAGCCCGCTTCCACGCCGCCGCCCAGCGGCACGCTCGTGACCTTGATGCCGTTCAAGCCGGCGACCTTTTGCACCCAATAGTCGGTCAGCGATCCGATCTGCGTGACCCCGACCGTCTTGCCGTTCAGATCGGCCAGCGATTTGATGGGCGAAGCCGCCGGCACCATGATGTACCAGCCGACGGGCCGCGGCGGCGCGTACAGCGCGACGATCCGTTCTTTCACGCCCTTCTGTTGCGCGAGCGCCGCCGCGGTCGGCAGGATCGAGCACACGTCGATCGCGCCGGCGGCCAACGCCTCGAGCGCGGCCGGACCGCCGCGGAACACCTGAATGTCGACGTCCAGATTCGCGGCGCTGTAATAGCCGAGTTTCTTGGCGGCGAAGAACACCGCGTACGTCGGGTAGGCCGCGGCGACCCCGACCTTCACGCTATCGGTCGCGGCGCCGGCGACGGTGCTGCTCCCGAACAGCAGGGTGCCGATCACGGCCAGGGTGCGCAAAGTGAACGCGGCTCGCTCCACGGGATCTCCTCGGGCTTGGGCGGATTGTGTATACAGAATACGTGTTCGGCGGGGGATGTCAAGGCGACGGGACGCCGCGCAGCCAGCCGGCGACCGCCGCCGCGTTCGGCGCCTCGGCCAAGCCCGCCACCGCCGCGAGCGCCGCGTCAACGCCGGCCGGACCGACGACCGGCGTGGCCAGCGCAGCGAACTTCGTTCGCAGGCGCGCCGCGCCGGCTTCGGCCGCGCCCCCGCGGCCGGTGTGGCATTTCCCGTCGCCGGTGACGATTTCGAGCCGCGCATCGAAGCCTTCGAGCGCGGCATCGGCGACATACGTCACGTTGGCCGCGAGCGCGAGCACGTCGGCGCGCTGCCGGTTCGCATCGCCGATCGTGTCCAAATCGACGCGCCCGTCGAGCAGCGCCGACGCCACGTGCAGCGGTAAACTCGCGATCGCCTGCATCATCGTTTGCGGCCGCAGCTTTTCCGTGACGGGCTCGCACACGATCGGCACGGCCCACGGCGCAACCGCGCACGTGACGCGCTCGATTCGCGCCGGGTCGAGCGACCGGCGCAGCTCGAGCGCCACATCGATGTAGCCCTGAATCACGTGCGCGCAGGGATAGAGTTTGAAGAGCGCCGACGTGTTGTCCCAGCGCGCGCCGAGGTGCTCCGTGATCGCGCCGGCGTCGACGTGCGCTTCGCCGATGAACGCCGCGTAGAGGTTGTTGCGGCCGTCGAGCGCGCCGATGGGTCCACGAAATCCGCCCTGCGCGAGTTGCGCTGCGGTGATGCCGCCGAAGTTTCCCCAACCGACGTGCAGCCACTTCGACCACGAACCGTCGGGCAGAAACGCCAGCAGCCCGCCCGCCATGCTGGCGGCGAGCCCGACGGCCCACGCCGCGGTGCGGGGATCGAGACGCAGCAGGCGCGCGGCGACGAACGCTGCCGTGACCGGAGCGAACACGCCGGTCGCGTGAAAACCGCGTTCGTGAAAGCGCCGTCCGCCCGCGCGCCCCAGCCGCGCGGCGATTTCGTAGCCGCCGGCGATCGCCGTGAGGATCTCAGCCCCGCTCGCGCCGGTTTCTTCACCCACCGCGAGCGCCACCGGAACGATGACGCTGCCCGGATGCACGACCGACTCCGGAAACGTGTCGTCGAAGTCGTAACCGTGCGCCGCGACGCCGTGCACGAGCGCGGCCCACGCGGCGGGCAATGCGGCGGGCGTTCCGGCCGCGGCCGTTCGACCGCTGCCGGCGGTGCGCAGCGCGAGGTTGCGTGCGATCGACGCTGCTTCCGATGCGGAGCCGCGACACACCAGGCCCAGCGTGTCGAGCAGCCGCGTGTGCGCGAGCTCTCGCTGTTGCGGCGGAAGTGCCGCCCACGTGAGGCCGGCGAACCAGGTAGCGAGCTGCTCCGCGAGCTGCTCGCTCATCGCATCACCACGCGGCCCGCAGCAAGGCCTCGATTTCGGGCACGTCCATCGGGCGCGGCAGGTTCACCATCATGTAGTCGTGGGAGGCTTGCTCGGCGACGTCGGGCAGTTCGGCCTCGGCCAGCCCGAGGTCGCGCAGCCGCCGCTGCAGCGGCAACGCCGCAACCAGCTCGTCGATCAGATCGGCGGCCAGCGCGCCCGCTTCGTTCGCGCTCGCGGCCGCGCCGCCGCCCAGCGCTTGCAGCACGTAGGTCTGGCGCTCGCCGATCGTGGACAGCATGCGCCGCATCGCGGGCGCCAGCAGGATCGCGTGCGTTACGCCGTGCTGCAACGCGAACTTTCCGCCGATGACGTGACCGAGCGCGTGCACGATCGAGACCATCGAGTTGATCGCGGCGATGCCCGACATCGAGCACGCCACCTGACATTCATAGCGCGCGTCGAGATCGTCGAGCTGGTTGACGACGACCGGCAAGTTGCGGTGCAAGAGCCGCAGCGCGTGCAGCGCGAGGCCCTCGGCCAGCGGGTTGCGCGCGACGGAGAAGAGCGACTCGACGCAGCGCGCAACCGCCGTCATGCCCGACGCCGCGCTGAGAAAGGCGCCGGTCTGCACCGTCATCACCGGATCGAGGATCACACCTTCCGGAATGAGCGCATCGTCCCAGAAGAGCATCTTCTTGCGCGCCTGCACGTCGCGAATGCCGGCCGTCGGCAGCACCTCGCTCGCCGAGCCGCTCGTCGTCGGGATCGCGACGTGCACGACGGCCGGTTTGGGCAAGCGCGGCTGCTGCATCTCGCCGCGCTCGCCGTAGCGCACGAAGTACGGATCGAGCGCGCCCGCCGTCATGCTCGCGAGCTTGACGCCCTTTCCGGCGTCGATCGCGCTGCCGCCGCCGACCGTGACCACCACGTCGGCCCGCACGGCGCGCACCATCGTCAGCGCTTCCTCGACCATCGTGAGCGGCGTGTGCGCCCCTACCCGGTCGAAGACACCGCAGTAGCGTTCGCCGAGCGCCGTCCGCGTCGCTTCGAGCAGCGTTCCCGACGCCACGGTCTTCCCGCACAGGACGAGCGCGCGCGAGGCGCCGAGATCGTCGAGCAGCGCGCCGAGCGCGCTCATGCTGCCGGCGCCCAGCACGAGCCGCTTCGGCCACACGCCGACGCTCACCGGGCCGGCCGCGACGTTCGTCATCATTATCTCGCCCTCGCTTGCAGGTCGCGCCAGCGCGTGAAGCGCTGCTCGAGCAGACTCAATCCAAAATTCGCCAGCAGCGCGCAGCACAGCGCGAGCACGATCCCGAAGTACACGTCACCCGTGGCGTACAGATTGCGCGCACTCGTGATGATGAACCCGATGCCGCCGACCGACGCGAGCATCTCCGCCACCACGACCCCGATGATCGCGAGCGACGCACCGATGCGCAGTCCGGCCACGATCGAGGGCAGCGCGAGCGGGATCAAGATCCGCCGGATGATCTGAGTGCGCGAACATCCGATCGAGCGGCCGTAGGTGAAGTACTTGCGGTCGACGCCGCGCAGACCGTTCATCGTGTTGATCGCGATCGGGAAAAAGGCGGAGACCACGCCGTAGGCGATCTTCGAGGCCGGCCCGATGCCGAACCAGACCATGAACAACGGATACCAGGTGATCAGCGGAACCGCGAACAGCGAGGTCAGCACGGGACCGCTGACCGCGCCCAGAAACGGGCGCGTTCCGGCCAGCGCGCCGACGCCGACGCCGAGCAGCACGGCGAGCGCGATCGCGACGACGATCTCCAGCAGCGTCTGCTCGAAGGCCACGGCGAACCGCGGTCCCGATTGCACGCCGGAGGCGAGAATTTCGCTCGGCGAGGCGAGCAGCAGCGGTCCGACGATGTTGAGCCGCCGCACGCCTTCCCACACCACCAGCACCGCGACGATCAGCGCGAGGCGAACGAGTGCGGGCCGGCTCATAGATCGATCGACCCTTCACCGGCCGACTCATCGGCGCTGATCAGGTTCCACATCCGGTTGCGCGCCGCGCCGAATTCCGGGCTCCCCACCATATCGTAGGTTCGCGGGCGCGGTAAACCGGCGTTGATCACGCCCACGATCCGCCCCGGGCGGTGGCTCATCACCAGCACGACGTCGGAGAGAAACAGCGCCTCGGTCAGGCTGTGCGTGATGAGAAAGATCGTCTTGCCGGTGGCTTCCCAGATCCGCAGCAGCTCGTGGCCCATCTTCAGCCGCGTTTGCTCGTCGAGCGCGCCGAACGGTTCGTCCATCAGCATGATGCGCGGGTTCTGTGCCAGACCGCGCGCGATCGAGACGCGCTGGCGCATGCCGCCCGAGAGCTCGTGCGGATGGCGATCGCGAAATTCCGCCAAGCCCACGAGCGCGAGCATCTCGTGCGCGCGGGCCTGCCGTTCCGCCGCCGGCACGTTCTGGACCTCGAGCGGAAAGAGCACGTTCTCGAGCACCGTTTTCCACGGCAGCAAGGTCGAGTCTTGAAAGACGATCGTGATCTTGCCGGGCATCGGTTCGCGCACCGGGTTGCCGTCGATCAGCACCTCGCCGGTCGTGCTGGACACGAGCCCGGCGAGAATTTGCAGCAAGGTCGACTTCCCGCACCCGCTCGGTCCGACCAGCGAAACGAAGCTGCCTTCGAGCACTTCAAACGAAACGTCGTCCAGCGCGATGGTCGATTGACGGTTGGCGTCGTAGACCTTGCGCAGGTGCCGCGTCTCGATCACGATCGGCTTGGAACTCACGCCGCCTCCGCCGAGCGCTGCCAGCGGCTGACGCGCGATTCCCACCCGCGCATGCCCTCGTTGACGACGATCGTCGCCACGGAGATCAGGATCGTGGCCGCCATCAGCTTACCGACGTTCATCGAATCGCCCCAGCGCGAGAGCTCGAGGCCGAGCCCGCTCTGCGCGGCGTACATTTCGGCCAGCAGGATGCCGATGATGTCGAAGATCAGGCCGAAGCGCAAGCCGGTCACGACCTGCGGCGCCATGGCCGGCAGGTAGATACTGCGATAGATGCGCAGGCGGCCGGCACCGAAGGAACGCGCCGCGACGACGTAATCGTGCGGCACCTCGCGCACGGCCGCCATCGTGTTGACCACCACGACGAAGAAGACGTGCGTGATCCCGAACATCACCTTTTCGGTGAAGCCCAAACCGAGCAGCAAGACGAAGATCGGCAAGAAGATCGATTGCGGCACCGCGAGGACGAGGTTGAACAGCGGTCCGAGCGACTTGCCGACGGCGAGGTTTTCGCCCATCACGAAGCCCACGGCCAGCGCGATCGGTGCGCCGATCGCAAACGCGACGGCCACACGCAGGAGCGTGACGCCGGCATCGCTGAGAAACGCCGGGCTGCCCAACAACTGGCCAATGGTGACGGCGACGGTCGCGGGAGCAGGCAATACCGAAGGGTCGGCGAGATGCAGCGCGCAAGCGGCTTGCCAGGCGAGGAGCAGCACGATGCCGATGGCGCCTTGAGTCAAGGGAACCCGCAGCTTTTGCATCATCTCCTTCGAAGGCAACCCGATTGACTAGTTCGCGAAGCATCTCCTTTGGACACCGTGACCTCTTCGCACTCGACGAATATCGCATCGACGGTCGCGACAAGGTCAGCGGACGAACGGTCTATGCGGCCGACGTCAAACGCGACGGCGCGCTGTGGGCCGCGTTTGCCGAAAGCCCGCATCCGCACGCGCGCGTGCGCTCGATCGACGTGCGCGCGGCGCACGCCGTAGCGGGCGTGCGCGCGGTGCTGACCGCCGCCGACATCGGCCGGCGCCGCTTCGGCCGCGCGCTGTGCGACTGGCCGATTCTCGCATCGGACACCGTGCGCTTCATCGGCGATCGCGTCGCCGCCGTCGCCGCGGAGACGCGCGAGGCAGCCGAAGAAGCCGCGCGCGCGGTCGTCGTCGTCTACGAAGAATTGCCGGCCGTGTTGGACACGGCCGCCGCCTTGGCGCCGGATGCGCCGGTGCTGCACCCCGACTATACGGCCTACGATTACATCATGCCGCATGACGAGCGCCCGGCCCGGACGCATCCCAACATCTATGGCGGCAAGACGATCCGCAAAGACGACGCCGAGCTGGATGCGATCTTCGCACAGGCGCCCTACGTGTTCGAGCACGCGTTCGAGACGCCGCGTCAGTTGGCGGGCTTCATCGAACCGCGCGCGACGCTGGTCTGGATCGACGGCGACGTCGTGCACTTGCACTCGCCGAACAAGGGACCGTATGCCTTTCGGCGTCACTTCGCGCACGCCGCCGGCATTCCGGAGGAGAAGGTCGTCATCGAGCCGGTTGCGATCGGCGGCGACTTCGGCGGCAAGGGCCTCACCACCGACGAGCTGCCGTGCTATTTTCTGGCGCGCGCGACCGGCCGGCCGGTGCGCTACGTCGCGACGTACGGCGAGGAACTGCGGCGCGGCGCAACGCGTCACCGCAGCACGGTGACGCTGCGGTCGGCACTCGATGCCGGCGGGACGTTCCTGGCGCACGCATCGAGCGTGGTCTACGACGGCGGCGCGTACGCCGCCACGAAACCCATTCCCACGCTGCTGCCCGGGAACAGCTACGGCGAGATCCCCTATCGCGTTCCGCACGCTCGGCTCGAGTGCATCGGCGTGTACACGAACACCCTGCCGGGCGCGCACGTGCGCGGTCCGGGCAGCGTGCAGACGTTTTTCGCCTGGGAGCAGCACGTCGACCGCATCGCGCGCGCACTCGAAATCGATCCGCTCGATTTTCGCGCGCGCAACATCGTGCGCGACGGCGACGCGAACCTGCTGGGTGAAACGATCCGTCAGCCGATGGGCTACGAGGTGCTGCAAACACTGCAGCGTTCGTGCACGCCGCGAGCCGCGGGGGATGGCATCGGCCGCGGCGTGTCGATCATCTGCGCGCACACCGGCAGCGGTAAGACCGCGGTGCGCATGCGCACGCGCGCCGGCCGCATCGAGGTGATCCTGGGCGCGGTCGACCAGGGCGCGGGGCTGGCGACGGTCGTGCGGCGCGTGGTGGCGGCGGCGCTCGGCATCGACCCCGAACTCGTCGACGTGCGGCGCGCGAACACGACCGATGCGCCGTTCGATCAGGGCTCGGGACACAGCCGCGTGACGCACATCGTGGGCCGGGCGGCGCTCGATGGGGCGGAACAGTTGCGCGAGGCGTGGGATGCCGGCCGCGACACCGAGGTCGTGGGCCGGTTCGTCAGCGACCACGGCGAGAGCGTGCCGGGCGACCTGATCTTCGCCGCGTACGCGCTCGACGTGCACGTCGACCGCGAGACCGGCGAGATCGACGTGCGCAACGCGCTCTTCGTCATGGACGCGGGGCAAATCATCAATCCGGTCGCGCACCAAGGGCAGATCGAGGGCGGCTTCGTGATGGGACTGGGTTCGGCGTTGATGGAGGACGTGACCGTGAACGCCGACGGACGCGTGACGACGCCGAGTCTCGGCGAGTACAAACTGCCGACGATGCGCGACATCCCGCCGCTGCGAACGATCTTGCTCGAGGCGCCGCCCGGCGACGGGCCGTTTGGTACGCGCATGATCGGCGAGCTGAGCAACGTCGGTGTCGCCCCGGCGGTGGTCAACGCGATCCACGATGCGGTCGGCGTGCGCCTGGCGCATTTTCCGGCGCTGGCGGAAAACGTGTATCACGCGCTGGCGGAACGCGCGCAGTGATCGATACCGCGCGGCTCGCCGACGAGGTTGTGGCGCGCATCGACCGCGACGAGCTAATCGCGTTCGTGCTCGACATCTGCAACATCGATAGCCCGGTCGGGCACGAAGCTGCGGTCGCGGAGCGGCTCCACGGCTGGTTACGCGACGAGGGCTTCGCGCCGCGGCGCATCGGCTTGCTGGCCGATCGCTATAACCTGTTGGCGGGCTTGCCCGGCACCGGCGGCGGCGAGAGCCTGCTGTTCAACGGGCACATGGACACCTACGCGCCGGCCGAGCCCGACCTCGTGCACCTGGACGCGACGCGCGACGAGCTGCACAAGGCTTGGATCGAGGGCGACCTGCTGGTGGGCGACGGCGTCGTCAACGACAAGGGCCCGATCGCCGCGTTTCTCATCGCCGCGAAAGCGATCCGCGCGGCCGGCGTGCAACTGCCCGGCGACCTGCTGCTCTCGGCCGTGGTGGCCGAGACCGCGCACGAGCCGTGCGACGACGCGCCGGGCGCGGTGCAGGATGCGAAAGAGCTCGGCGCCCGCTTCTTGGCCACGCACGGCGGCATCGCCGATCACGTACTGGTCGCCGAGGGTACGGGCTTTGGCCTGGTGTGGGTCGAGGCCGGCAAGTTCTGGTTCAAGGTGACGCTGCGCAGCGCGCAGCCGGCCTTCTACACGCCCTACGTGCCGGAGCGCAGCGCAGACACGCCCAGTTCCAACATGATCGTCGCCGCCGCGAAGGCGATCGCCGCGCTCGAACGCTGGGCCGCGGCCTACGAGTTGAGCCACACCTATACGTGCCCCGGCGGCACGGTCGTCGCGAAGGCCCAGATCGGCGCGATCCGCAGCGGCGATCCGACGCGCCCGTTTCTCTCACCGCAAATCTGTCAGCTGTTTCTCGACGTGCGCTCGCTGCCCGGTCAAGACGCGCTCGCGACGCGCGCCGAGATCGCCGCGGTCTTGCGCGCCGAAGATCTCGACGCCACGGTCGAGTTATACGTCTTCCGGCCCGGTTACGAAGCGCAGAACGTCGGGCCGCTGGTCGAAGCGGTGCGGACCAGTCACCGCGCGGTGTTCGGCAGCGATCCGCTCCCCGCGCCGGCGGCGACGTGCAGCATGTGGCGCGACAGCAACGTGTTCGCAGAACTCGGCATCCCCGCGATCAACTACGGCCCGCGCTCCGCGACGCACGCCTACCGGCGCGCTCTCACGATCGAGAGCCTCTACCAAGCCGCGTGCGTCTACGCGCGCACGGCGATCGCGATTTGCAGCCGCGAGAAGGTGCGCTAGCGGCCGTTCCGCGCCGTGAACGCGGTCGAGAAGACCGTCGTGGTCGCGGGGGCGCTCGCGGTCGAGACCGGTGTTGCGGGTTCGAGCGACGTCTTCATCCAATCGCCGCGCATCACGCCGCCGGAATCGATCTTGCGGATGATGTTCTGGTAGACCATCGCGATCGCTTGACCGTCGTCGGTGCCGAGATAGTTCTTGAGAAACGTTTCGGTCCAGTTTTCGTTGTCTTGCATGTAGCGCACGCCCTTGGACGTAGCCGTCAGCCAGCGCCGCAGCGCATCGGGCCGCCGGTCGATCAGTTCCCCGCTCGCGGCGATGCCTTCGGAAACGGTCGGGGGAACGCCGGCTTCGAGATCCACGAGTGCGCGCAGCGTCCCGTTCATCAGGCCGCCGTAACTCGCCGGCGGCCACAGCAGCGCCGCATCGACGCGCTTCGCCGCGAGGCCCCCGGCGACGTCGCTGCCGAGCGCGACCGTCGTCACGGCGACGTGGGCGTTTTTTGCGACGCGTTGCACCCACGCATCCGCCGGGGTACCGAGCTCCGTAACGCCGACGGTTCTGCCGTTGAGCGCGGCCAGCGTCTGTATCGGTGACGCCGACGGAACCATGATGTACCACCCGGCCGGCCGCGGCGGCGCATACATCGCAACGATGCGTTCCTTCACGCCCGTCGCGATCGCGCGCGCCGCTTGGGCGGGAACGGCCGGGAAGAGATCGATGCTGCCGGCCGCCAGCGCATCTTGCGCGGCGGCGCCGCTGCGAAACGTTTGGATGTCGACATCCAGATTCTGCGCGGCGTAGAACCCGAGTTCTTTCGTGGCCGCGAAGATCGCGCTCGTCGCTGAAATCGTTCCGACCCCGACCCGGATATGGTCGGGCGCCGCCGCCGCCGCGCTGATACCGGCGAGCGCCAAGGCGCACGTCAGCAGTGCCGCTCGGACGGTGAACGATTTGCGCTCCACTGCGAACTTCTTCAAAACGCGGGACACGGCGGCCTTCGCGAGTGGGTATGAGCCGGGGTGTGAGTTTGCCGATCGGTCCGGACTTCGCTCCGATGGAAGCGCAGATCGTCAAGGCGCTGCCGTCCGAGGGGCCCTACCAATTCGAGCCAAAATGGGACGGCTTCAGAGCGCTGTGCTTTCGCGACGGCGATGAGGTCATGCTGCAGTCGAAATCCGGCCAGCCGCTCGCACGCTACTTTCCGGAGATCGTCGCCGCCGTCCGCAGCATGCCGGTCGCGCACTTCGTGCTCGACGGCGAACTGGTCGTGCCGGTTGCGGACCGCTTGGATTTCGATCAACTCTTGCAGCGCATCCACCCGGCCGCGAGCCGCGTGACCGCGCTCTCGAAAACGACGCCGGCCACCTATCTCGTGTTCGATTTGCTGGTCGATGCGGAGCGCGCGCCGCTCTATCTGCAGCCGCTCTCGGTGCGGCGCCCGGCCCTGGAAGCGTTCGTTCGCGAGTATGCCGGCGGTGTGCCCTCACTCCGGCTCTCCGCCGCCACGCTCGACCGCGCGACCGCGCAAGGCTGGTACGAGGTCGTCGGCGGTGCGATCGACGGCATCATCGCCAAGCGCAGCGATATCCCGTATTCTTCCGGCGACCGGCACGGCATGCTCAAAGTCAAACGCATGCGCTCGGCCGACTGCGTCATCGGCGGCTACCGCTCCACGGCCGACGGCAAGGCGATCGGGTCGCTCTTGCTCGGACTCTACGACGAACGCGACGGAGGGCTCGAATACGTCGGGTTCACGTCGGGCTTTTCGGCACAAGAAAAGCGCGCGCTGCTCGAGCGGCTGGCGGCGCTGAAAACGGCCACCTCGTTTACCGGCGGCCGCACGCCCGGGGGACCGAGCCGCTGGAATCGCGGCAAAGACACATCATGGGTGCCGGTGCAGCCGTCGATCGTGCTCGAGGTCGAGTTCGATCACGTGAGCGGCGGCCGTTTTCGTCACGGCACGCGGCCGCTGCGCTTCCGCCCCGATAAGACGGCCCGCGAATGCACCCTCGAGCAATTGCAGCAGCCCGCCGCGGAGTCGGCCTTTACCCTCGCGGTAACCGGGCCGTAGCCGCGCTCACGAGCGCTCGAAATAACCCCGCGCTCGCACCGCCGTCGAGCGCCACGGTCGATTCCGGATGCCACTGCACCGCTAGCCAAAACGCGCTCGCGCCGGGCGCTTCGAGCGCTTCGACGATGCCGTCGGGGGCACGGGCGACGACCGCCAGCGCGCTCGCGACGCGGTCGACGGCCTGATGATGGCGCGACCCGGTCACCAGCGCCGTCCCGGCGATGCCGGCGAGCCGCGATCCCGGTTCGACGGCGAGGCGGTGCTCGTCGATGAGCCCCCGGAATGCCGCCCCCTCGACGCTCAGGCGATGCGGGATGCCGAGACCGAACACATCGGGCACGTGCTGGTGCAGCGAACCGCCGAATGCGACGTTGGCGATCTGCAGACCGCGGCAAATCGCGAGCGTCGGCACCCCGTCCGCGTAGGCCGCGCGCACCAGCGCGATCTCGTACTCGTCGCGCGCGGGCGGGGCGAGCTCCGTTCGCGCGTGCGCTTGCTGGCCGTAACGCCGTGGATCGATATCGTCGCCGCCCGAGACGATGACGCCGTCGACGTCGCGCAGGTCGGCGGCAACGCGCGCCGTATCGGGCATCCAGCGGACCGGCTCGCCGCCGGCTGCGCGAACGGCCGCTTCGTACTCGGCGACGTCGTAACCGGGATCCGCCGTGATCCCGATGCGCGGCCGCTTCACGCGCGCAATCCTAGTTGCCGAGATACCGCTCCAGCAGATGCAGCGTCTGCACGGCGGCGTCGGTAGCGGCCGCCGCATCGAAATGGATGCGCTGACCGTAGAACGTGCGGTCGGGGCCCGGCGCATCGAAGCCGTGCGTCGCGCCGGGATACGTCGTGATCGTCGCGGGCTTGCCCGCCGAGACGGCGGCATGCACCAGCGCCGCGCACGGCGCGGGGGGCGTGACCGTATCCGCATCGCCGTCGAAAATTGCCAGCGGAACGGTGACCGGACCGGCGTGATCCTCGCATGAAGGGTAGTACGCGGCGGCGGCGCGCAATCCGGCCGGCGGCGAGACGTGCGCGTCGATCAACGACAGCGCCGCATCGGCGCCCATCGAGAAGCCGACGAAGCCGTACGGGACGAGCCGGTCGGCACCCAGCGCCGCGGCCACCAGAACGGCCGGAATTGCACGTATCATGGCGGGAATATTACTACGCAATGCGTATTAAATCAAGATGCCCGACAAACGCGTAGCATCGGATGCCGCGCTGCTTCGGCGCGCGGTTTCCGGACTGCAGCGCCGCCTGCGCGCGCAAGACGAACCAGGTGCTCTCGCACCGACGAGTCTCGGGATCTTGGCGCGGCTGCTGCGCACCGGTGTGGCGAGCGCCACCGAAATCGCGCAGCTCGAAGGTCTGCAGCCGCAATCACTGACGCGCTCACTCAAGAGCCTCGCCGACGCGGGACTGATCGACCGCTGGGCCGACGAGGACGATCGCCGGCGCGTCTCGCTCGCGATTACCGCCAAAGGCGAAGCGCTGCTGCGCGAAACGATTCGCAAACGCGTGTACTGGCTCGCGCGAGTGATGGAGACGCGGCTCACCGCGGCCGAGCGCGGCACCGTGCGCGCGGCGGCGCTGTTGATGGAGCGCATCGCCGGCGGCAACGACGTCACGCGTCCACCGGATACCGTCTTCAACCTGATTCCCTCGGCGCAGGTCGCCGACGTGGAGCGTTCGCTGCGCTTCTATCAACGGCTGGGCTTCGTCGAGGACGGCCGCGGGCACGCGGGCGGCAAAGTGAATTGGGCCTCCATGCATGCGCGTACCGTGCGCGCCGCGCGCATCATGTTCTCGCCGGCCGAAACGACACGCAACCCCAAGGCGCAGGGCATCCACTTCTATTGCTGGACCGACGACGTCGTGGCGCTGCACAAGCGGCTGCGCGGGGAAGGTCTCGCGCCGAGCCCGATCGCGCACCCGGAGTATATGGAGCACGGCGAATTCCAGCTCGACGACCCCGACGGCTACCATCTGCTGGTCGGCCAGCCGCGGCGCAACCTCTAAGCGCAAGCGGCGCCGTAAGGGGCGGCGCACCGGCACCCAGAAGCGGCCGGTATCATGTTTTGCTGCCAGCACGAGCACTACGCCGCATCGGCCACCGGCGATTACGGCTTCGAAGTGGACGGTGCGCGCATCACCTACGGGCGCGGCGTGCTGGCCGAGATCGGCGAAGCGGCCAAAGCGCTGAAGATGACGCGGGCGGCGGTGTTCGTCGACCCGCACTTGCGCGACCGCGACTTCGTCCAGACCGCGCTCGACGCGCTGCGCGAAGCGAAGATCGACGCGGTCGTGTACACCGACATCGCCGTCGAACCGACCGACGCGTCGTTCAAGCAGGCGGCGGCGTTCGCGGCCGACGGGAAGTTCGACGGCTACGTGTCGATCGGCGGCGGCTCGACGATGGATACCGCCAAGGCCGCGGATCTCTACGCCACCTACCCGGCCGACTTCATGGATTACGTCAACGCGCCGATCGGCGCCGGGCGGCCGATTCCCGGCCCGCTGACGCCGCACATCGCGGCTCCGACGACGTGCGGCACCGGCAGCGAATGCACCGGTATCGCGATCTTCGACTATCTCGAGATGAACGCGAAAACGGGCATCCGCGCGCGCGAGCTGCGGCCGACGCTCGGGATCATCGACCCCGACGTGACGCGCTCGCTGCCGGCGATGGTCGTGGCCTGCAGCGGCTTCGACGTGCTCAGCCACGCGCTCGAATCGTATACGGCGCTGCCGTACACGCAGCATGCGCGCTCGCCCAAGGGCGTGGCGCGCTCGCTCTCGCAAGGCGCCAATCCGTACAGCGACGTCGGCTGCGTGGGCGCGCTGCCGATCATCGGCGAGCACATCGTTCGCGCGGTCACCGATCCGGCCGACGACGCGGCGCGCGAGCGGATGATGTTCGCCGCGATGCTGGCGGGGATCGCGTTCGGCAACGCGGGCTGCCATCTTCCGCATGCGATGTCGTACGCGGTTTCCGGCAACGTCAAGGACTTCCGCGCACCCGGATACGCGAGCGGCGAAGCCATGATCCCGCACGGCATGTCGGTGATCCTCAACGCGCCGGCCGTCTTTCGCTTCACCGCACCGGCCTGCCCCGAACGCCATCTCGACGCCGCGCGGATGCTCGGCGCCGACGTTCGCGGCGCCGGCCTCGACGACGCCGGCGAAATCCTCAGCACGCGCATCACCGAACTGATGAAAGCGACGGGTATTCCGAACGGCTTGGCCGCCGTCGGCTACGCCGCACACGACCTGGATGCGCTGGTCGACGGCTCGTTTCCGCAGAAGGGCCTGATCAACAACGCGCCGCGTGAAACCTCGCGCGAGCAGCTCCACTCCCTCTACACCAACGCACTCAACCACTGGTAAGGAGCAAGCATTGACGTCGAGCACCGGCACCCGCCTCGCGGCTCGACCTGATTTCACCGCTCTGCACGTTGCCGCGCTGATCGCGGCGGCGCGCCAAGCCGGCGCGTTCGTGTCTACAGCGCGGCCGCACCGGCCGGTCTCGTCGCACCCGTTACGGGGCCGGCGGTTCTGCCCGCGGTCGCGCCGCAAACCGGCGACCCGATCGTTCTCGGTGCGGGCCAAGACCGCTTCTACTCGACGGCGCTCGACCAGCTGCTGCGCAATCACGGCATCACGACGGTCGTCTTGGCCGGCTGGCGCGAGAACGGTTCGGTGCTCTACACCGCCGTCGGCGCGAGCCTGCGCGGCTACACGGCCCTCGTCGCCGAAGATGCGACGGCGGCGCCCACCCGACTACGACGTCGCGGGTTCAGTTGCTCACGCAGTTGAGCAACAACGCGAAGAACGAGCCGCTCAAGAAGGGCGCCGTGACGCTCAGCCGCGGCGACCTGATCAGCTTCCGCTAAGGGGCTTGGCGGCGGGCGCTCACGAGTTGGACGGTGATCGCCGAGTTCTCGGGGATCACGACGTCCGACCGGTTGTCGGCGGCGATCATGAAGCCGCCGACCGCACCGGCGATTCCGCCGCCGCTCACGCCGAAGAGCGACTTCCCGATCGCGTTTCCGGCCAGCATGCCGAGAAACGCGCCGCCCAGCTCTTTGGCAGTGTTGTTTTTCGTTTTGACCTTCATCGAGACGACGACGCCGTCGATCGGGGAGGTCGTTCCGTCGGGCTGGCGCAGCGAATCGAAATGCACGCGCAGTTGCGCGTTCCGTCCCTCACCGGGATGGGTGACATTGGTGACGCGGCCCAAGAGCGTCGCGTGGTCGATCGTACCGTCGGACGACGCGACGTTCATCAGGATAACGTCTTCACCGACGAACGCGCTCTTCGAGTCGAGCGTCAACCCCAGCCTGCCGGTCAGCTCGGTGCCGGGCGGAAGCACGGGGACCGCGAGTGCCGGCGGCTGCGGCGGAACCGGCGGTTGCGGCGGCACGGGCGGCGGCGCCGCCATGGCAAGGGCGACGTCGATCTGATTGGCCGCGAATACCGAGCCGCGCGGCGTACCGACGATCGTCACGTGCATGCCCGGCTGGAGTTGCGTGCCGCGCGGATGGATGAGGGTGCCGGGTTGGAGTTGGATGCTGTCGATGAAGCCGCGGTCGTCGCTCAACTGCAGCGCGTCGGCTGCGTCGAGCGAGGCGATCTGCCCATGAATCGTCTCTTGGTCGCTCGGCGGCGGCGCGCCCGGGACCGCATACGAGGGGACGTTCGGGGGCGCCGCTTGCGCGAACGCTCCCGCCGGAACGGCGGCGAACGCCAGCGCAAAAAGCCCCGCGATTATCTTGAGTTGTCGCCGCGCCATCGTGATCGAGCTCCCTCTTCTAGCGAAGATACAGCATAGGAAGAGTATCTTGGAAGAGGCCGGGAGCGCCCGCCGTCCTCAGCAGACCCTAATCTTGCCCGATCGGTACGCCGTCAACGATTGAAGAGCTCGCCGGCCGGAAAGACGTGGCCGAGTTGGCCGTATTTGGTGAAGACGTCGATCAGCGGTTGAACTTGGGCCGCGGTCAGACGGTCGGCATAGACAACGCGGACCATCTTCGCCGGTGGTGTGACCTTGGTATATTTCTCGAGAATGGCCGCCGACTGCGCGGGGTGGGTATTCGCCCAGCGCCCGGCGGCGTCGATCGCCGCGGCGAACTTGCGGACAATGTCCGGATGCGCCTTGGCATAGTCGGCCGTGCAGAACCAGGCGCTGATCAGGAAGTCGTTCCCGATCGCGTTGTAGGCATGCGCGAAGATACGCGCACCCGAGGCGAGGGCGGCGCCGAGGTTCGGTTCCGCGACGAAGGCGGCGTCCACGCGTCCCGACGCGAGATCGGCCGGCATTTGACCGAAGGGCATCTCGTAGAACTTCACCGAGCCGGACGTGCCGCCGTTCTGGTCGATCCAGGCCTCGACGGCGATTTGCGGCAAGCTCTGGAGCGAGTTGACCGCGATCGTCTTGCCGTTGAAGTCGGCCGCCGTGCGGACCGTCGAGTTGGCGGGGACCAGCAGCTCCGAAGTCGGCGTCTTGCTCGAATACAAGCCGCCCGCCGCCACGATCGTGAACGGGAGACCGCGTTCGTGCGCTTGCGCCAGCGCGGCGACGCTCGTTTGTGCGATGTTGAACGTGCCGCCCGCCACGGCTGTGGCGATCGCCGAACCTTGGTTGAGCGAGGTTACCGTGACGTCGAGTCCGGCCTCCTTGAACAAGCCCAAATCTAAGGCATAGTAGACTTGCGCCCCGGTATCCGTCGGCGTCGTGCCGACCTGGAGACTGGTCATCGTCTGCGCATCCGCGATCCGCGGCGCACCCATTGCAAGTATGGCGAGGAGCATCATGGCCGTGCCGAAACGGCGAATTTCACGAAAAGCGAGGTACTGCATTGCAGTCTTCGTGCGCTTGCCGGACGACGGGTCCCTTCACGCGATCCCGATTGCGAAGTGTGAGGAGCGCCCGAATTTTTCCGGCTCCCAGCTGGTCCGGCAGCATTCCGAGCGGGTCAAAACGAAGAATGTTCGTGTGGGCTTTGCGATGCCGACGTTGCGGCTGCTTTTAGCGGAGCACAAGATGAGGCCGTTCCAGGCGCCGGTTGTGACACTCGGCCGCCAGTTCGTCGCGGGTACGCACCATTGAACGTCCGCTTCTGGGGCACGCGCGGCTCGATCGCCAAACCCGGCTCGACCACCGCCCGGTACGGCGGCAACACCTCGTGCATCGAGGTTCGTTCGTCGCGCGGAACGCTCGTCGTCATCGATTGCGGAACGGGGTCGCATGGGCTCGGCCAGGCGCTGGTCGCCGAAGGCGTGACGCGCGGGTGCCTGCTGATCGGCCATACGCATTGGGACCATATCCAAGGGCTGCCGTTCTTCGCACCGCTGTTCGAGCCGGCCAACGAGTGGGACATCTGCGGCCCGAAAGGCCTGAGCGGTTCGCTGCGCGAGACGCTCGCGGGACAGATGGAGTCGACGTATTTTCCGGTGGCGCTCGAAGTCGCTCGGCGCGACGATCCGGTATTGGGATTTGCTCCAGGGCAGCTTCCAGATCGATGACATTCGCGTAACGACGCATCATCTGAATCACCCTGCGCTCACGCTGGCCTACCGGCTCGAGGCCGACGGAGCGAGCATCGTGTACGCGTGCGACCACGAAGCGTACTCGCACGCGGCCGCCGACGGCACGGGCAAGCTCGATGGTCCCGACCTGCGGCACGCGGCGTTCGCTAACGGCGCCGATCTGCTGATTCACGACTCGCAATACACGGCCGCCGAATATCCGGCCAAGGTCAACTGGGGCCATAGCACGATCGAGTACGCGATGCTCGTCGCACGTGAGGCGGGCGTGCGGCAACTCGCCCTGACCCACCACGACCCCTTACGCACCGACGAGCAACTCGATGAGCTGGTGGAGAGCGCGCGCGCAACGATGCGCGCGTGGGGTTCTCCGATCCACGTGTTCGCGGCCGCGGAAGGGCAGGCGATCGATGTGAAGCCCGCGGCGGATGGAGCCGTGCCGGCGGAACCCGCGGCCGAAGCCGGGGCGCATGCGATCGACACGACGGAAAGCGTGCAAACGATTCTGCTCGTGCTGCGCGATCCGGAAATCAGCAGCCTGTTCGCGGAAGCGATCGCAGCCGATCCCAGCATTCGCGGCGTCTACCTCTCCCACGCCGACCACATCCGCGCGGCGGCCGCCAACGATCGGCTATCGGTCGCCGTACTGGAGCACGGCCCCGACCATGATGCGCTGGCCCTGGCCGAAATGATCGCCGCGAATCGCGCCGCCGGCGAGCGGCGGCGGTTGCCCGTTCTCGTGGTTGCGGATCGCGAGTATCCGGGCGGCGAGGGAGCCGGCATCGTCGAATGGATTGTCAAGCCGTTTACGAGCGCGTACGCGCAGGCGAAGTTACAAGCCTGGGTTCATCGCGGTACGAGCCGCTGGAAGAAAGCGGCGATTCCACACGACGAAGAACGCCGCTTGGCCTCGCTTCACGCCACCGCACTGCTGGATACGGCGCCCGACGAACGCTTCGACCGGATCACGCGCTTGGCAAGCCGGCTGTTCGCGGTTCCGGTCGCGCTCGTGACGCTGGTCGATCGCGAGCGGCAGTGGTTCAAGTCGTGTGTCGGTCTGCAAATCGGCGAAACGCCGCGCGAATCGTCGTTCTGCGCTCACGCGGTGCTCGATCGCGGCACGCTGGTGGTGAACGACGCGCTCGTCGACCAGCGCTTCGCCGAGAACCCGTTGGTGGTGACCGAACCGCGCATCCGCTTTTACGCCGGAGCGCCGCTGATTCTGCGAGACGGCAGCTGCGTCGGATCGCTGTGCGTGCTCGATCGGCGTCCGCGCTGGTTCGCGGCGGCCGACATCCAGCTCCTCGAAGATCTGCGCGACCTTGCGGTCAACGAGATCGAGCACGAGCAAGCTACGTCCCTCAAAGGCGCGTGATGCGCCGCATCCTGACGTCGATCGCCCTCGGCCTCGTGCTGCTCTGTTCGGGCGCGGCAAGTGCCCAGTCGCGCGTGGACTACCTGTTCACGAGCGATATCCATCTGAATCCGATGGACGATCCGAAACTCACCGATCGGCTCGCAGCCGCGCCGATCGCGCAATGGGATCAGATTTTCGCTGCCGATCCGCGCCCGCTCGCGGGCTACGGTGCCGACACGAACGCGCCGCTGTTTCTGCTCGCGCTCGCGCAGATGAAGGCGATCGCGCCCAACCCGCAGGTGGTGTTCATCTCGGGCGACTTTCTCGCCCATAAGTACCGCGAACAATGGAAGGCTTCCGCCGCCGACAACAGCGACGCGGCCTTCGGCGCGTTCGTCGACAAGACGATCGCCTATATCGCTCACGAATTCGACGCCGCGTATCCGCACGCGCAGTTCGTCATCGCGCTGGGAAACAACGATTCACCGTGCGGCGACTACGCCGCGGCGCCGCACAGCGCGTTCCTCGCGCATTTCGAAGCCGCGTGGCAGCCGCTGGTCGAGCGCGGCGGTCGCGCACCGGACTTCGCGCGCGAGTTCGCCGCCGACGGCGACTACGTCACGGTGTTGCCGAGCGGAATGCGCACGCTCGTCGTAAACAGCAATCCATGGTCGCCGACGGCGGTAACCACGTGCGATCCATCGGGCAGCGCGCGCAGCGATACGATGGCCTGGCTCGAGGCGGCAACCGCGGCGTCGCCGGCCGGCGCGCGCACGTGGCTCGTCGAGCACATTCCCCCGGGGATCGACGCCTTCAGCTCGGTGCAGAAACACACTACGCTGCAGTTCTACGTGCCGGATGTGCTCGCGCGCTTTCGCGCCCTTCGCGCCGGCGACGGGAAGCCGCTCGGATTGATCGTGGCCGCGCACCTGCACAACGACGATTTTCGGATCGTCGACCAGAGCCCGCTGATGCTCGTACCGTCCATCAGTCCCCTGCACGCCAACAACCCGGCATTTTTCGTCGCGCACATCGATGCGGCATCGGGAAGTATCGCCGACTACGATGCCTACGCGCTCGACCTCCCGGCCGCGATCGCGAACGGCACGAGCCCGGCCGCCGCGTTCGCGCACGAGTACGCTTTCGATCAGGCCTACGGGGTCAACGGCTTCACGCTTCCGGCGTTGATCCAACTGCAGCAGAGCATCCGTGACGACACGCATGGGATCCGCGAGACCGAAGCGGCCTACAATGTTTCCGGCTCGACGTTCGAGCAGATCACCAAGGACACGTGGCGCGCGTTCTGGTGCTCGAATGCCAACATCGATCCGGCCTCGTTCGAGGCGTGCCTAGGCGCAGTGAGCCCGTAGCCGGCACCACGACATTAGACGGATTTAAATCCAGACATACCGCTACGCTACGCTTGCTTGCGCGCGGCTGCGCAAATACGTTATCCTGGGAACGTTTGTAAGGGTACGCGCAAGCTCGGTTGTTAACGCGTCACCTTCTCCATTGGGTGGTGCAAGGCAATGCGTTTAGCAACGTCGCGTTCGGCTTTTCCCTTCGCCCTGGTCGCTCTTATGGTGACGGGATTGCTTGCGGCTTGCGGCGGCGGCGGCGGCGGAGCCAGTCCAACCCCTGCGACGCCGGTCGTCACGACGACGACGGCGCCGCCCGCGCCGACCGCCGCGCCGACGTACCCGCCCACGCAAAGCGCGAGCGTCACCGTCGGGTCGACCGGACAATCGGCGACCTTCGGCGCGGTGGGCAGCGGCTACACCGCGGCGGTCGCCATTTCGCCGGCAACGTCCGGCGGCGGCTCCGCCGCGCTGGTTCTCAATGCCGGGGTTCCGTCGGGCACCGCAAGCGTTTCCAGCGTGCGGCGCATCCCGCAAACCATCGGCGTTGCCCTAACGGCCGTCCTCTACCTGACGTTCACGCCGGCATCCAACATGACGCTGGCCACGTCACCGTCGTTCAGCTTCGGGTTGCCGAGCGGCTACGCGTTTCCGAGCGGCACCAACACGTATGTCGGCTTTCTCGATCCGACGTCGAGCAGCGGCTGGATCAACCTGATCGGTCCCGGCGTCGCGGGCAGCGGCGGCTCGTATACCTTCGCCGCCAACGGTATCCCGATGGTCCTCAAAGCCGGCGTGACGTACACCTTCGCGTGGTACTCGACGTCGGCGGTGGTGGCACCGCTGGCGACGCCTTCCCCCTCGCCGACGCCCACAACAACCGCGGCTCCCGGAACCGGAACGCCGCTGTCCGGCCCGAGCGTCGCTCCGAACGCGGGTTGGGGTCCGGGATATGTCGCCAACACGTTCAAATTTCCGGTGCAGAGCGGGTTCAACGGATCCGGGTACACCGTCGCGATCGTAATGGACTCGAACGTTTCGTCTTCGGATCTGGCGACGTACCTCTCGTACTTCCAGATCCCGAGTACATCGCGAACCGTCACCGCGGAATCCATCGACTCCGCCTCGTTGACCTACAACTCCTCGAGTAGCGACGCGGCCGAGGCCACGCTCGATGCCGAAACGGTAGCGGGCTTGGCACCGGGGGCAAACGTCATTCTCTACATCATTCCCTCGTTATCGAGTCAATATTATAATGACGCGTTCAATCAAATCATCACCGAGGGCAAAGCGAACGTCGTCAGCATTTCCTTTGCGGGTTGCGAGAACACGTCCAATGCAGCGACGAGCGCGATCGTTGCCAAGGCCGCAGCGGCCGGCATCGCGTTCGTCGCCGCGAGCGGAGATCAAGGCAGCGCGTGCTATAGCTCGACGAACTCTTCAAACCAGAAGCTCTATGCGGCCGGAGTCAACTATCCGGCCAGCGACCCGAGCGTCATCGGCGTCGGCGCAAGTGAAACCAAGAGCTCGCTCACGAGCACGGCCGTGATGAACGATAACTTGGTGGTCGGCGGTGCGCAAGAAGCGAGCGGCGGCGGCGTCTCGGGCACGTTCGCCCTGCCGTCGTATCAAGCCGGGCTCGTCGGTGCGGCCTCGCAAAGCTACCGGAACGTTCCCGATCTTTCGATGCCGGGCGTCTACGATGCCATCTACCTCAACGGCGCATGGGGGCTTGAAAGCGGAACGTCCTGGGGTGCCCCGCAGTATGCAGCCATGCTCGCCGAGATCTACCAGTATTGTAACGCGTCTTCGGCCACGTTTACCAAGCCGGTGCAACTAGCGTATGCCGCCGACAGCCGGGTGGGCTATAACGGTTTCCTCGATATTACGAGCGGGAACAATTCGTACTCGCTCTCGACGATATCAACGAGCACCTACAATGCGCAGACCGCCTACGACAATGCATCCGGCATCGGCGTTCCGTACGGCCTGCCGATAGCACAAGCGCTCTGCCCCAATCGCGTCCCCTCCGCAGCCGCGCGTGCGGTGGCATCCGTGGCGCAGACGCGCACGGCGACCGCGCAAGCATATGCGGTCAACCCGACGCGGCCGTCCGGTCTCAGCGATGTCGGCCGGCGTTCGGCGAACCAGGCGACGCGCATCCAACTCGTCCTGCTCGATTCACCGAGTGCGGCCGCTGCCGAGCAAGCCGTGATCGGCGTTTTGCAAGCGGCCGGATTCACGATCGTCCAGACGTTCGGCAACCACCTCATCGTCGATGCTCAAGGCAGCAGTGCCGCGGTGGAACAGCTGTTCGGCACGCAGATCGACAACGTCGACGAGGGGCTCGCCGGCATGCACTACATGCCGGCGACGACGTTCACGGTACCTGCGTCGCTCGCGCCCTACGTGGCCGGCGTCAGCTTGGACGACGTGGTCAACGCATCGCCCAAGCGCTGAGGTACCGGTTGGGCGCCGGTTAAGCCGACGATCTTGGCGGGATTGCGGGTGACGAGAACGTCGAGTTCCGCCGGCGTCATGCCGAAGGCCAGCATGTAGCCGCTGATTTGACGCATCCCTTCGACGGAATTGGGAAAGAGCGGCTCGCCGCAGTCGCTCGAGAGCGTGAAGTGCTCCACACCCACCGCGCGAATCGCCGCGTACATCTTCGCCGGATCGACGCCCATTAAGGGCGAGAGCTCATCGTAGGTGAAGTTGAGCGTGACACCCGCGGCGGCGGCTTGGCGCATTTCCTCGGCGGTCAGGTCGACGAACGGGCTAAAGGGATGGTCGATGACCGCGCGCTCCATGCCGAGGCTCTGCACGAGTTCGGTGACGGCCCACAGCTCGGCATGCGTCGGGTGGCCGTAGAACAGCGCGCGTCCGTAATGCGCGACCATCCGTATCGCTTCGGCATACTCGTTCTTCAGGCGCCCGCCCTCGTCGAGCATGTAGAACCCGACGCGCCGCGCTTCGTCCCACGGTAACGGTTCGGTGTGCGCTTTCGGGTCGGCCGTTTTATCCCACCAGATCGGACGGCCGCCGATTTTCGAATACGTGTTGGCACTGTTGGCGATCGGCAGCCACACGGCCGTAACGCCGGCCTCGAGGTGTTCGCGCAACTTTTCCAAATCGGGCGGCCGGTTGTTGCGCACCAGGGCGTGGCCGGCCCAGGCCGAGATCGGCTCGACGTGCGCATCGGCCGACCAGCGATCCAGTTCCTCGAGCAATTGCCGCAGTGCAGCCATCGGTGCTTCGCCGCGTTTGCCGAGCGACTTGAAGAGGATGCCGCGCATCCCGCTCTGCGAGGCCAGAACCGCAACGGAGAGGGCATCTTGCTGACCCGCATGAGCGTGGCAGTGGATGTCGATGGCGCCGGTTACGCCGGGCACCTCGCGTCCGGCGTATTGGACGTAGGGCGAGAAGCCGCGCCGGGCCGGATACGAAGTAACCACGCGCTCGTCGGTCGGGGTCGCGTTCGTCGTACGGGTGGCGTTCATGGGGGCTACTTCGGGAAGGTCGTGATGAGGTCTTTCGCCGGAAACGATGCCTTGAGCAGCCCGTACTTGGCAGCCGCGTCGATCGAGGGCTGGAGCAAGTCCGGTGCGGCCGACGTCGCGAGTTCGGGCCGGCCGACCTTGAGGAGATCCGCTTCGGTGAAGGTGCTGTGCTTGGCGAAGATCGCGACCGCTTCGCGCGGGTGAGCGTTGGCCCAAACCGAGGCGTCGCGGATGATGGCGGCGACTTTCTTCGCCGCATCCGGATGCTGCGCGACCCATTCGCTGGTCGTGAACCACACCGACGCCAGAAATTTGGGCGCGATCGCGTCCATGGAGCTGGCAAGCACGCGCAGCTGGGCACTGTCCTGGCCTTCGCTGGTCGCCGCATCCATGACGGCCGAGTCGACGCGGTTCGAAATGAGGGCTTGCGACATCACGGAAATCGGCATCTCGATGTAGTGAGAAAGCTTGCTGTCGCCGCCGTTTTTATCGATCCACGACCGCGCCGAAAGATCGGTGATAATGCCGAGGCCCGGAACCGCGACCGTCTTCCCGGCGAAATCCTTGGCCGTGTGCAGCGACGACGCTCGTGTGACGACGAGCAACCCGTTGGTCGGACGCGCGGCGTCGTGCAGTCCCGCACCGGCGATGACCGTCAGCGGCAAGTCTTTGGTGTGCGCGAGCTCGAGCGAGGTCGGGTTGGCGAAGCCGATGTCGACCGCGTTCGAGAGGACGGCCGCCGAAATCGCGGCGCCGTTGTCCATATGCGAAATGCTGACGTCGAGTCCGGCGCGATCGAAGTACCCGAGATCTTGAGCGTAAAACACGGCGGCCGCCGTCTCGACGGCCGCGGTGGCGATGCGCACTTGCAGTTTTTGCTGTGCGACGACGGGCGCGGGTAACCAGAGCAGCGCGAGCATTGCGATAATCGTCGACTTGAACCACATCAGCGAGAGATTACACCGCGTACGCTACGTTCCGCCCGACGATGGGCGCGGCTATGATTGAACCGCCTGGCCAAATGTCGCCCGGTTACACGGGCACGAGTGCGTGAGCGAGCGGCTCGACCGGTATCTTCCAATCGGTGAGGGGCCGGCCCTCGACGAGCGCTGAGACTTCGCGCAGCCACAGGCGTCGAATCAGAATCGTATCGGAATCGCTCGGCCCAAGCCATTCCCGGCCGCGAGCGGCAATCGTCCCTTGTCCGACCTGCGTGACGTAGTCCTCGATTTCGAACGAGGTGGCCGCGGTCAAATCGGCCGGCAATTCCTCCAACGTCATTTCGCCGGCCAAGATTTTCTCGGCGAGGTCCCATCGCGACTGCGCCTCGGCTTCCTGGTGCTCCAAGCGCGTCGCCGCGTAGGCCAGCGCCTCTTCACCTTCGAGCGGCGTGTTGGTGACGTCGAAGTTCACGTACTTCTGATCGTTGACCGGTACGGTCCATATGTGCTTGGCATCCCACAAATCGCGCTGTTCGTAGCCTTTGGCGCGGGTGCGCTGAAAGAACAGCTGCGCGTTGGGCATGAAGAAATGCAGCGCTTGCCGCAGCCCGAGCGATGCCGGCGTTTCGTCCTGCGCCGGCAAGCGCGTGATCTTGCCGCCGTAGGCGGCCTCTTCGGATACGCGCCCGCGCAACACGAGATACTGGTTCCAGCCGCGGCGCAGCGCCGTCGCACGATGGACCCACGGGATATGTCCCATGTCGTTGTCGAGGCGGTTCCAGAACCCGCACGGCAGAAATTCAGGCGGGTCGGCCACGATGACGCCGGGACATTCGAGATCGGGATAGCGCGGGAACTCGGGCGGCGCTCCTTCGCCGAAATAGGCGAAGATCAGACCGTAGCGCTCGTGCGTGGGATAGGTCGGAATCTTGACGCGCGCACAATACGGTTTGTCTTCGTTGGGTTGTTCGACGCACTGCCCCGCGTTGTCGAATCGCCAGCCGTGATAGCGGCAGCGCAGATCGGAGCCTTCGACCCAACCGGTCGACAGTTGCGTGCCGCGATGTGCGCAGCGAAAGGCCGAAACGTACGCACTGCCGTCGTCGGCGCGGTAGATCGTGAACTTCTCGCCCATGATCTCCAACGGTTTGGCCCGCCCGGCGGATAAGTCGCGCGCGCGCATCACCGGCTGCCAGAAGCGGCGCAAGTAACGCCCCGCAGGCGTTCCGGGCCCAACCGGCTCGAGGTCGGCAAATTGCAATTTCGCACTCATCGTTGCTGCTCCCAGGGGTGTGATAACACGCGGCGCGAGTGCCTTCCTCCGCGCTCCGGCACCCAGGAAAGAACCATCCTTTTCGAGAGAGCATCCAGCGATGACATTTGCGCAGTGTGTCCGCATGGCGCTCTTCGTGTCGGCCGCGTCGGCAGCCGGCATCGCCCCGGGCGCCGCCCAGAGCGGGCTGCCGCCGATCACCGTCGCCGGTCCGCCCAACGACGCGGCGGGCGAGATGCTCTACGCGGCCGACATGGGATTCTTCGACAAAGCCGGGCTGAACGTTCGCGTGACCCCGGTCAACAGCACGGGAACGCTTTCATCTGCGGTCGCTTCCGGCGCGGTCGACATCGGCTGCCTCACGGTGCCGATCATCGCGCTCGCTCGCGAGCGCAAGATTCCGCTCGTCATCATCGCACCGGCCTCGATGTACAGCAGCGCCAACCCAACCTCCGCGCTCGTCGCGCTCAAGAGTTCGACGATATACAAAGCTGCCGACCTCAACGGCAAAACCGTGGCCGTTCGAAATCTCACCAACATGAGCTATTACGGCGCGCTGTTGTGGATCGCGAAGAACGGCGGCGACGCGAAGTCCGTGCACTTCGTCGAGCTGCCGGATTCGGAGGACGCCGCGGCACTCGAACGCGGGCGCATCGATGCGGCATCGATCACCGAGCCCGACCTGAGCGAGGCACTCGCCGGCAACGCCAAGGTCGTGGCACCGGTCTACGATGCGATAGCACCGCGCTTTCTGGTTGGCGTCTATTTCACGAGTGAAGCCTACGCCAAGGCCCACCCCGCCGTCGTGCGCGCGTTCGCCGACGTGATGGCGCAGACGGCGCTCTGGGCGAGTCAAAACCACGAGCGCAGCGCCCAGATCCTCGAAAAATATCGCGGCGCTCCGATGTTGGCGGGCGTTCCGCGCGTGGTCTATGGCGACCGCCTGCGAAGCGCGGAAGTACAGCCGCTGCTCGACGTCCTCTTGAAATACGGGGCGCTGAAAAACGCTCAGCGTGCGCAGGATCTCTTCGCGCTCGAAGTTACAGCCGGTAGGCCGTGATGCTGCGGCGTTCGTTCGTATCGCGCCTGGCCGCCGGCGCCGCCATGTCGGGATTGCTCTCGACCGCGCGTGCGATCGGTCAAGGACTGCCCAAGCCGGCCACGGTACGCGTTGCGCTGACCTCCGGTGACGGCAACATGACCGGCGTCTACGCCAAATACGCGGGCCTCTTCGAGAAGGCGGGCCTCGACGTTCACCTGGACGTGCAGAGCAACGGCGCCGCGGTCGCCGCGGCGGTTGTTTCCGGTGCCTACGATATCGGTACCGGCGGGGTGACGTCGATTTTCCTCGCGCACGAAAAGGGCTTGCCCTTCGTGTTCATCGCACCGGGCGGCGTCTACGACAGCCGCGCCCCATACGACGGCGCCTTGGTGTCGAAAGATTCGGCCTTGACGCTCGGCAAAGACGCCAATAATTCAGTCATCGGAACCGTGGCGCTCAACGGTATCGGCCACGATGCGATGTGCGCGTGGATCGACCAGCACGGCGGAGATTCCACGAGCGTGCGCTTCATCGAGATGCCCTACCCCGTGGTTCCCACGGCACTCAAAGCGCACCGCATCGTGGCCGGCGAAACGATCACGCCGACGATGACGGTGGCGCTCGATACCGGAGAGTACCGCTTCATCCCGGTCATCGACGCGATCGGCAAGCTGTTTCTGCAGTCGGCGTGGTTTACGTCGCGCGACTACTCGGCCAAAAACCCGGATGTGGTGCGCACGTTCGCCCGCGTGATCGCCGCGACGAGCGTCTACGTCAACGCGCACCACGCGGAAACCGCCGCGATCACCGCGCAGTTCACCGGGTTTCCGCTGGACGTCGTCCAGCACATGCCGCGGGCGACGGAGGGCTCGATTCTCACGCCCAAGCTCATCCAGCCCGCCATCGCCGCGTGTGCCAAATACGGGTCACTCAAGAAAGAATTTCCGGCAGCGGAACTGATCGATCCGCTCGTCATGCGGTGATCAGGGTGGGGCCGGAATGCGTGCCAGCTTCTCCTTGGGAATTTCGAGGTTGAAGACGTGCGCGGCGGTCTCACCGAGAATGTTCTTGCGCGCCTGCTCGCTCAGGAACGGGATGTCGTAGACGGTACTGGGCAGGTCGAAATCCCAGTGCGGGTAGTCGGATGAATACATGAGCTGCGTCTCGGCGTTGATCTGACGGAACGTGTCCTTGAGCGCGATCATGTCGGTCAGTTCCATCGGCTGCGTCGAGTAGTACATGTCGCGCATGTAGTCGCTCGGCATCTTCTTGAGCAGCGGTGCTTCGCTCGTGCGCATGCGGTACTCGTTGTCGAGCCGCTGCATCATGAACGGCAGCCAGGCCAGACCCGATTCCATCCACACCGTCTTTAGTTTCGGGAAACGTTCCGGCATACCGTTGATGATCCAGTTGGTCATGTGCACCATGTTGTAGAACACGAAGCCCATGGCATGTGCCGAGATGAAGCGGTTCATCTGCTTGAACGCGCCGTCGCGCCAGTTCCAATGCGCGTGAAAGGCGATCGGGAGGTTGCGTTCTTGGATGGCGGCATACACCCGCATCAAGCGGTTGGAGTGCACCGGCGTCTCGTGCGTCGCGACGACGATGAAGCCGGCGACGCCGGGTTCGCTGCCCATCTCGTTGACGATGTCGTAACAGGCGTCGGGATCGTGCATCGGGAGATAGAGCAGCGTCTTGATGCGCGTTTCGCTGGCCAGCACTTTTTCGACGAGCCAGCGGTTGTAAGCCCGGGCCAGGGCGACTTGCATCTCGACCAGCGGGTGGAAGCTCAGCTGCAGCATCGCGGTCGGAAAGAGCAGCGCGATGTCGACGCCCATCGAGTCCATCCAGCGGCGGGTGAGTTCGACGTCGCGCACCTCGTCGGGCGGGGTCTTCTCCACGTCGCGCAGCGGGTAGCGCGTGACGCGCCCGCTCTGATCTTGATACCCGATCGCGCTGGGCACGGCCGAGCCGCGCTTCGCGCCGCCGCCTTGGGATGATTCCGCCATCTGGCGCAGCAGCGGCGAATCCATCAGTTTGATGATCTCGCGCATCGCCGAGCCCTCGTAGTGATGCGAGTCGACGTCGACGATGAAGTATTTTTCGTAATGCCGCGCCCGCGCTTGTTCGGCGGCGTGCTTGAGCAGCGTCGGCGTGTCGAACGAGGCGACCGCCATGCCTTCGAAATCGGAAGTCGGGAGTGTCGTCATCATGTCGGTATTACCCCATCCAGCCTTGCCAGCAGCCGAGTTCAAAAACTTGTACGTTGACGCCGCGCAGCAATGCGCTGCAAACGATCATGGCATCGGTCGGCGTGATCGCGCCGGACTCGATGCACGGGAAACCTTCGTCGCGCTGCACTTTGTAGGAGTAGAGCTTGACGGCAGCCGCGACGACCTTGCGAATCGCCGCTTCGCTCGTTTCGGCATCGAAGTCGATGCGCGCGATCGCCGCCGTGAGGTCGTCGACCGCGGCCTCGTTCGCCGCGGCCGCGCTAGACGATGACATAGACATCCGTCCCCTTCGTGATGACGTCGAATCTGCGCAGCTTGAGCTTGCGGTTGAAGGCCGCCTCGCCGGTATCGAAATCGTACTCAACCCCGTGCCACGGGCACACGAAGTGCATTTCGGTTTCGGAGAAGCGCAGACCGAGCGAGCGCTTCTGCTCGTCGAGGCCGTCCTCGACCTTGGCGATGAACAGCCCTTCGCACGCCGGGCCGCCCTGGTGCAGGCAGTAGTTACTGTAGGCCCGGAACACCCCGCCCCGCTTCATGACCCCGATCTCCAGCTCGCCCTGGCGGATGATCCGGCGGTCGTTTTCCCCGAAATCGTCGATCCCGCCAACGTAGACTTCACTCATCATACAACCATAGGCCCCGGCGGCGGGAAGAGCAAGCTCCGGCGTGCTAACGGTTTGATGCGGAATTGATAACGATTGGACAGAGGGCGTGGAACTGCAGCATCTTCGCTATTTCGAGGTCGTTGCGCGGCACCAGCACCTCGGGGCCGCGGCGAAAGAGCTCGGCACCTACGAGTCGACGCTCAGCCGCACGATCGCGCGGCTCGAGAAGACCTACGGGCCGTTGTTCGACCGCGTCGGCCGCGGCGTGCGGCTCAACGCCGCCGGCCGCGTGCTCCTCGTGCGGGTGCAGCGCGCCCTCTCCGAGCTCGCCGACGCTGATTCGGAAATCTCGGAGTTGCGCAAAGGCGCCAGCGCGCAGATCTCACTCGGCTTCGTGCCCTCGCTGGGAGCGTTCGTGGTGCCCGACCTGGTGACGCGCTTCAAGCGCGCGTACCCGGCCGTGCAATTTCGTTTCCTACAAGAACCACGCGCCCAGTTGCGGGAGGCGCTGCTGCGCGGCGACATCGACCTCTCGATCGCCTCGCACCGCTTCGACGATTCGGCGATCGATTGGGAACCGTTGTGGGACGAAGAACTCGTGGCCGTCGTTCCGCCCGGGCACGCGCTCGCGCGCCGGCGCGTGATTTCGCTGCTCGAGCTCGCGCGCGAACCGATGCTGGCCTTCAAGGCCGGTCACGGCATGCGACAGGCGGTCGAGGACCTCGCGCGCCGCGAGGGCTTCGTGCCCAACATCGTCTTCGAAGCCGACGACGCCCAAACGCTCCTTGGCCTCGTGGGGACGGGCCTGGGCATCGCGCTGCTGCCCGAGAGCATCGAACCGAGCCGCGGCCGCGCGATCGTGCTGCGGCTGCGTGCGAGCCGCTGGCGGATCGTCGGCATTTCGTGGATCGGCAAGCGCTACGAGCGCAGCATCGTTACGCTCTTCCGGAAGTTCGTCGCCGACTCGTTCGAAGTGTCGCGCCGCGGGGTCGTTCCCAAACGCGCACGGGTTCGCTCGTCATGACGTTGACTCAACCGGGTCGGCGAGCGGCCCGCCGTGGGCAGCGAGCACGTATTCGACGCGCGGCGGGGTGAAGAAGTCGATGACCACCGCGGGCTCCGCGCCCAGCACGACGGTGCGGCCGTGATGCACGCCCTTGGGGACGTGGTACATCTCGCCCGGCCCGAGCTCGCGCACCTCGCCGCCGATCTCGAGCTCGATGCGGCCCGACGCCACCAAGCCGAACTGCTCGTGCTCGTCGTGCCAATGAATCCCGGTGCGCGGCATACCGGGCGCGAATTCCCAGCGCACGGCGGTCGACTGATCGCCCTCGATGACGGCACCGAACAATCCCGGGCGGATCTCCGTTTGCTGGTAGGTACCGGTGGTGTAAAATCGGCGGTCCATCAATGCCCTTTCATTTCGGAACGGTCGCACCCACGCCGCCTTCGAACAGCGGCCGCAACGTGCGTGAGTGCAGCTTCCAACTACCGTCGGCGCGGACGTATTCGTTGATGATATCGGCCACCATGATGGCCGGCTTCGACTCCAGCACGGGCACGCCGTTTTCGGCATAGAGCAGCATCAGGCATTCAAAGCGCGCCGCCGATTCGCTGACGTTGCTGACGCGCAGGTTCGTGACCACGTGACGCGCGGTGCGTTCGCCCAAGCTCTCGCGCCACCGATAGAACTCGCGCACTTCGTCGCGTCCGCGAAAGTGCTTCTCGCCGATCGAGAACGTGCCGTCCTCAACGTAGAACAGGTGCGCGGCGCGGCCCCAATTCATGTCGACATCATACCAATACTCGATCTCGAGTGCTTGCAATTCGAACCAGATCTGCATGATCCCGGGTTCTTCCACGCGCTCGCACGCACGGCCGCCTTAGTCGATGCGGGCCGTATAGCCCACGCGGCGGATCGTTCGGATCAACGGGCGCGGCCCGGCTGCGCCGAGTTTCCCGCGCAGATACGAGATATAGGTCTCGACCACGTTCGGCTCGACCGCGGCATCGCGCCCCCACACGCGGTCGAGCAGCTGATCGCGGGTGAAGACGCGGCCCGGCTCCCGTAACAGCGTGGCGAGGAGATCGAACTCGCGCACCGTCAGCTCGACCGGTCCCGAGGCCGTTTCGGCGCGGCGTGAGCTGACATCGAGCACGACGTCGCCGTAGCGAATGAGGTCGCGCTTCTCGAGGTGCGGCCGGCGCAACTGAGCGCGCAGCCGCGCCGCGACCTCGCCGAGGTCGAACGGTTTGCCGACGTAGTCGTCGGCGCCGGCCGTGAGCCCGGCGATCTTGTCTTGCGCATCGCTGAGCGCCGAGAGCATCAGGATCGGCGCTTCGGTGATGCGGCGAAACAGCGGCACGAGCGAGACGCCGTCGACTTTGGGCAGCATGATGTCGAGCAGGATCGCGTCGGGGCGACAGGCCGGCAGCATGCTGAGCGCCTGCGCGCCGTCGGCGGCGCAGCGCACGATGAAGCCGTACTGGGACAACCCGATCTCCAGCATCTCGCGCACGTTCGGCTCGTCGTCGACGACGAGGATCGTCGGGTTGTCAAGCGATGCCATCGCGCTCCTCGTCGGCCACCGGAAAGGTCAACCGGAACTCCGTTCGCCCGCCGCCGCTCGTGCAGTCGATCGTGCCGTTCCAGCGTTCGGTCACGCGCGAAACGATCGCGAGCCCCAAGCCGAGCCCTTCACCGAGCGCGCGGCCGCCGCCGCGAAAGAAGCGGCCGAAGATCGCTTCGCGTTCCTCTTCCCCGATGCCCGGTCCGCGGTCGATCACCGCCGTGCTGACGCTTCCGTTGCGCACGCGGGTTTCGATCGCGATCGGCGATTCCGGCGCGTAGGTGATTGCGTTCTCGAGCAAGTTGCCCAGCGCGGCGGAAAAATCATCGGCGTCGATGATGATGCTCGCGGTCTGTTCGGTGCTGACCCGAATCTCGCGCTGCGGATAGCGCCGCTGCACGGTCTGCGCGGCTTCGCGGGCCGCCGTGCCGACGTCCAAGAGCCGCGGCACCGTGACGTGCGAATCGAGCCGGGCCAGGGTCATCATTTTCTCGACCAGCCGGCGCATGCGCGTCGCCTCGGCGAACATCCCATCAAGGATGCGCCGATCGATCGCGCCGGACGTGTTACCCGCACGCAGGATGTCAACGTAGCCCATCATCACGGTCAGCGGCGTGCGCAGTTCGTGTCCCGTTTCCGCGAGGAAGCGCTGATAGCGTTCGGCGGTCTCGGCGCGTTCGCTGATGCGCGCTTCGAGAGCCCGCCGGTCGCGGCGTGAACGCGCGACGACGCGCGAGGTCGCGAATCCGCCGATCAGCAGCAGCCCGAGCACGGCCGTGGCACCGTCGGCGACGAACCACTGCCCGAGCGTCCCGAGATCGGGTGCGACGTCGATCGACCGGTCGCCGCGCAGCACGCGCACGGGCGGCAGACGCACGAAGGTCCGCGCGAAGAGCGACGGCGTTCCGGGTTGTCCGCCGGCGCGGCCGCCTCCGGGCGGTCCGGCGCCCGGTGGACCGCCTTGCGGCGGCGGCCCGCCACCGGGTGGAGGGCCCTGTGGCCCGCCCGGCAGACCGCCCGGCCCCGGTCCGGCTTGCGGCCGCACGATGACGGCGCTCGCCGTAGCGTCGATCACCGTGCCGGCGTCCCGATCCATGAGGACCACGTGCAGTCCCGGCTGCAGCAGCGAACGGGCGAGGGCCGGCGTGAGCGGGACGCCGGCGTCCAGTGATTCGCGAGCGAGACGGGATTGCGCGCTTATCGCAACCGCTACGCCGCGCACGAGCGCAACCCACACGCCGGCGGCGACAGCGAGGAGGACGACCGCGGCGAGCGCGGCGGGAACGACGACGCGCTTCATACTGCTGGCTCGAAGCTAGGCCGCAATTCTTAACCGCTCCTGTGTGCGCGCACAGCAACGGCGGCCTACCGGTGCGGCAAGCTGTTGGGCAGGAGGTTGAACGATGCTGTCCTTTGATGAATTTCCTGGGTCCGTGCCGGCCGCGCACATCGCGGAGTACGTCGAGATCGTCGACGCGTACCTGACGATGACTGCCGGCGAACCAGGCCCGGCGCTGACGAGCGATGATGCACTGTGGGCGCTACTCACGGACAAACGCCATACGCCCGAGCTCGTCGATGCGCTGATTGAAGTTACCGCACGCCGCCGGGTACAACATCGTGACGTTGCCTAGCAGCATGTTGCGCTGGTCCGCGATGGCGTTGTTCGCCGTCGCGGGTTGCGGCGGCGGCGGCTCCGCTGCGACGTCTGTAAGCCCGAGCGTCGGCGCCAGTCCGAGCGCCGCCGCGACGTCGACCGCGTCCGCATCGAGCGGCACGAGCCTCGCCTCGGTGTACCGGGCGGCGCAATGGGGTGCGGCGACATCGGTGAGCTTCTCCGGAACGTGTTCGATGACGCTGACGACCAGCGGCGTGCCGACCTATCACAACGACTACTACCTGGCCCCGGTCAGCTCGCAGAACGCTACTTCGGTCGCGGTGACGCCGGTGAGCCAAACGGAGCTGGCGGTGATCCCTTATACCGCCTCCAACATCGCGGGCGCGACCGTGACGATCGATGTCTGTCCGGCCAAAGCGTCGACGACGACGTCGGCCAACATGGGCCCGATCGGCTACGTGATCACGGGCGAGGCGCTCTTCAATCCATACGAAGCCAACGGCGCATCGACGCCCGCGCTGAGCGACAACACGTCGTACTCGTTCACGACGAGCGCCGGCGTCGCGGAAACCGCGTGGTTCATCGATCCATGCAACTCGCACTCGGCCGGCGGCGCGGGCGGCGCGACCTGGCATTACCACGGCGTACCGAGCTGCGTCACCACGCAACTCGACGGCAGCAGCGGTCCCTCGCACCTGCTCGGCGTCGCGCTCGACGGCTTTCCGATCTACGGCGGCCGCGACATCAACGGCAACACGATCTCCGTCTCGCAACTCGACGCCTGTAACGGCATCACGAGCCCGACGCCCGAATTTCCGAGCGGCATCTACCACTACGTGCTGCCGATCGGCGTAACGGGCAAGCAATCCTCACTCAACTGCTACAGCGGAACCGTCTCGCAATCCCAACTCGCCGCTCTCGCGCACAACCGCATCTGCGGCCTCGACGCACTCAACAAAGAACTGCAAGCCGCAGCCCGCCTGCGCCGCCGGCGCATCGCCTCATTGGCCGCCGGCGATACGCGGACGTAGCCGCTCGACGAGCTTGCGCCGGCTACGGCGGAGACGTTACACTGGGCCAATGGCATTGAGCGACGCATCCGTTAGCCGGCGGCCGGCAAGCTTCGAGGTGATCCCGCATGGACCGACGTTTGTCGCTGAAATTCGCGGCGTCGACTTCTCCCAGCCGGTCGGCGACGAGATGATCCTGGCGCTGCACAAGGCGCTGATGGAATACAAGGTCATCTATTTTCGCGGCGTCGAGATGACGCCCGAAGCGCAAGTCGCGTTCGGCCGGCAGTTCGGCGATGTGACCGTGCACCCGTTCGCGGCGCACCTCGAGCATCTGCCCGAAGTGCTGCTGCTCGATAACTACGAAGACAACCCCGTCTATACGACCGACCAGTGGCACACCGACGAAACGTTCCGCATCGATCCGCCGGTGGGTTCGATCTTACGCTGCGTGCGCGTCCCCGAACGCGGCGGCGACACGGTGTGGGCCGACATGTGCGCCGCCTACGACGGCTTGAGCGATAAGATGCAGCACGTGCTTTCCGGGCTCGAGGCCGTACACGACTTCAAGAACTTCCGGCACAAATTCGATCATCTGCCGCGGCGCGAGCGCTACGAGCGCCTGGCGAAGATGGAGGAGGAGCTGCCGAACCCGACCCATCCCGTCGTCTACGAGCATCCGGTCACCAAAGCGAAGGTGCTCTACGTCAACCAGCAATCGACGATCGCGATCGCGGGCATGACCTCGACCGAAAGCCGGGCCATCCTCGACTTCCTCTTCCGCCAGCCCGAGATTCCCGAATATCAATTCCGCTTCGCGTGGGAACCCAACGCGATGGTGTTCTGGGATAACCGCCCGACGCAGCACTATGCGGCGAACGATTACTACCCAAACCGGCGCACGCTGCACCGCGTGACCGTCAAGCGCGAGCACGACGCCCTGTGCGCGACGACGGCGCGGTCGCTCGAGCTCGGGCGCGGACTCGCGCGAACGGCGGCGGGCCGGAAGATCACACCACGCTGACGGCTCCCTCTCGGCGCCACGGTGTGGCCGCAGCCGCGAGACGACCGGCGATGCGGCCGGTGACGAAGCATTCCGCGATATTGCCACCCGACATATAGAGGTGCCCGAACGAGCTCCCGAGCTCGCCGGCGGTGTACAAACGCGGTATCGGCTCGCCGAAGACGTTCATCACCACCTGATCGGCGTTGTGCACCGGACCGCCCTGGGTATTCGAGAGCGTCGCCCAAACCGGTGCGCCGTAGAAGGGCGGCGTAGCGATGGGCATCATCGACCCCGGCGGCCGAGCGAAATCCGCATCGGCTCCCTGCGCGCACAACGCATTCCAGCGCTCGACGCTGTCAAGAAGCACGTGCGGCTCGAGTCCCAGCAGCGCTGCCAACGCGGGCAGCGTATCCGCGCGCTTGATGATTCCGAGCTCCACCTCTTTGAGGTTGTCCTCGCTCCAGTCATAGCGGATCGACTCGTCGTTCGACGTCGGTTTGCCGAGTGGATAGAGTCTGCGGCCGGCGTCATCGCAGATCATGACGGCCGGATTGCGCGGAAAGCGCTGCTTCACCGGATCGAAATACTGCATCGGCCGGATCGCGGTATCTTGCGTGTAGGGCTGCTGCTCCGACATGAACCGCTTGCCGTCCTGATCGAGCAGGATCCACGGAATCTTCAGCTTGACCTTATCGGCTTCGCCCGGAAACCAATCGGGAAACCGCTTGAGCCGAATCCCGTAGGGATAGGCCGGATCGGGATGGCGGAAGCCGTACGCGCCGTGCACGTGCCACATGTGCCAAAGCGCGGCTCCGAGTTCTTGTGCCATGTGAATGCCGTCGCCCGTGTTCGAGCCGCCGGCAGCGTTGGCGATCGGCGAGCCTTCGAGGAATTGGGCTTTCATATCGGCGTTTGCTTCGAAGCCGCCGGCCGCGAGAACGACGCCGCAGCGGGCGTAGATGTTTTGCTGCGTGCCATGCTGCGAGACCCGCACGCCGTGAACTTCACGCGTCTCGGCCTGGGCGATGAGCCGCAACGCGCGCACGCCGAGGCGCACCGCGACGCCTTGCGCACGGACGTTGTCGTCCAGCATCTTGAAGAGCTTTGGGCCGTTGGGGGCACCGTTGGCCCACGGGTACGCGCGGCGCGCGTCGAAGTTCGGGACGTCGACCACCGAGGTGTGGTAGAACGTCTCGGTTCCCGGCAACGGGTAGTTGGCGCGGTTCGCCCGCTGGGGGCGTTTTTCGTGGTTGTAGGGCTCGCTGCTTTGTTCGGCCGCGGCCGTGTCGTCGTACGACGTCGTGATCGTCGCGCCGTTGATGCGCCCGAGTTCCCGCACGTAGGACTCGACCTCGCACATGCCGTCGGCTAGCGCTTTGAGCACGTCATCGGGCGTGCGGCCGCCGTTGGTCGCCTGCAGATAACGGAAGGCCAGCTCCGGATCGCGCGCGCTGCGGACGGCGCCATACGAGCAGATCGAGAGCCCGCCGGGTACGGTGGACTTCTCGATGACGAGGACCTTCGCGCCGTGCTGGGCGGCCGTGAGGGCCGCGATCGCACCGCCGAATCCGAACCCGACCACGACGACGTCGAACTCCTCGTCGGGCATCACGTTATTCGTCGACACGATGCTAACGGGCAATCGGGTTGATGAGGTCTGCCGCGGGAAATCCGGCTTTGATTTCGCCGTACTTCACCGCATCGTCAATCGACGGCTGCACGAGGTCGGGTGTCAAGCGCACGGCATACGCCGCCCGCGTCACGGCGTCGATATCCTGCGGCGGCTTCGAGAGATACTTTGCCAGGATCTCGGCCGACGCGCTATGGTTGGCGTTGGCCCAAGCGGCCGTCTGCGCCATGACGACGACGAACGTCTTGGCCGCCGCGGGATGCTCGGCCACCCACGACGACGTGGCGAACCACACCGACGGCGAAAAGCGCGGGCTCACCGAATCGAACACGTTCGCGAGCCGTCGCAGATCGCTGTCCGGCTTCGTCAGTTCCTGTTCGTTGGCAGCGTCGATCGAAGCGGCGTCCACGCGTCCGGACCGGACCGCGTCGGGCATTGCGGGCAATGGCATTTCGGTGAACTTCACGCTCAGCGGATCGCCGCCGTTCTTATCCATCCAGGCGCGGATGGCAACCTCGGAGATATTCTTGAGGCCGTTGATCGCAACGGTCTTTCCGTTGAGGTCCCTGGCCGTTCGAATCGGCGACGATCTGGTCACGGTGAGGATACCCGCCGTCACCTGCGTCGGCAAATGCAGATTTGCCGGCGCCAGGAGCGTGAACGGAAGCCCGTGTTCGTGCGCGATCGACAACGAGACGACGTTGGAAAATCCGACGTCGGCCGCACCTGAAGCAACCGCCGCGGAAATCGCCGCCCCGCTCGTGATCGGAATCAACTCGACATCGTAGCCGGCCTTCTTGAAAAATCCCATGTCCTTCGCATAATAGCCCTCAGCCGCGATATCACTGGGAATCAGCGCAATCCGCAGCACCGGCGCCGTCTGCGCAATCGACCTCGCAGGGAGCGTCGCGGCCAGTATGCAGAACGCCGTTCCGAGCGTGACAAGCAAGCGAGATAAACTGTTCGTATTCACCTTAGCTATAGCGCCCCTGCGGCATGAAAGTCCATGCGGCCAAGTGATACGACATGATGCCTATTGTTTCTGCATTCGATAGAACAGCGCTTCGCGAGTGAAAGCCGGCAATTCGAAGGACATAGTTTGGTTACACGTAACGGTTATTATTGAGGACAGCAAGACTCCGAACGAGCCGCTGAACGCATCCAAAGGTGAGGCCCGCGCTCAGGGCGCGCGCCTCCGCAAGCTCGGTTTGCGGCCGATCCAGTTCTGGGTTCCCGACGTGCGATCGGCCGAATTCAGCGCCGAGGCACATCAACAGACGCTTGCCGTTGCAATGAGTCCGGAAGACGACGAAGACCAGGCATTCATCGACGCGGTTTCTTCCTAACCTCTCTTGAGGCGCGGCGAGGACCACTTTGACATGACGGCATCGGTTACGGTCTGCGGCTTTACGACTGCTTCAAGGGATGCTTCATTGTTTCGCCTTTGGCATCGACCCCGGCGAACAAAATGGTGAAGACGGCATTCAGACTCAATCGCGCCATGCTCGTGTTTCTTGGAATCGACGATTAGTGTCCTAGGTCTTGTCACGCGTGAGATACTCTTGACGCATGGAAACCAAGAAGGCGCGCATCGCGCATCTCGCCGGGCCCACCGCGACCATCCAGAACACGCCGCCGCTCGTCACGTCGAACAAGGCGCGTGCGTTATTCGGTCTGCCGCTCCTCACCGAGCCCGGCGGCACGCCCGCGCCCTACGACGTTTTGCGGGCGCAACGGCTTGCGGCGCCGGTGACGGTGTACGTCGAACAATTCAGCGCCCATCCGCTGGAGTCGGACGCGGCTTCCCTGTACGGTCCGCCCGACGGTTACCTGAACGCCGACGGCGTCTTTCACGAGCAGCGCACGGGTGAGAGCGATCGTCCGGTGTACCGGGTCGAGCTGCGGCCCGAAGACGGCCTCTACCCGTTGCCGTACATGGCGCGGCAAGCCGACGGCTCGGCCTGGGAACAAGAGAGCGCATTTCCCGGCGCGCCCGCGCAACAATCGCGGCAAGGCTTCTTCCCCGACGGCTCGCGCAGCTTCGAGGAGATCGACCGCCTCGGGATCGGCGAAGACGGCACGGGGAATCTAATCTCTTCGCAAGCCGACGTCACGTTTTACCGCGTGCTTCCGCCCGCCGGATACACGAGCGCCGATCCGCCGGAACGGCGCGGCGTCGACTTTTTCGCCTACAAGCCGTATCACCTCAGCTCACATTCGCCACGCCAGGGTTTGGCGAAATCCGTGAACGCCGTGACCGGCATTCTCAACAGCGGCGCGCACGACGGCGCGATCTGGACCGAGGGCAGCCCGAACATCGAAGACTCGATGTACTGGTTCAACCTGCTCGTCGATACGACGCTGCCGATTTGCGGCAACGCCGCGCAACGACCGCACGGCCAACTCAGCAATGATGGCCCGAAGAACATCGTCGACTCGGTGCGCTACATCGCCTCGCGCGCATGGGCCGACGAAGCGGGGCGTAATCGCGCCGGTGTCGTGCTGATCGCCGAGGAGCGCATCTTCAGCGCGCGCACCGTCGCGAAAATCGACGCGCGCCCCGGCGGCTACACCTCGACCGGCGGACACGGCGGCATCCTCGGCGCCGCCGGTCACGACGGCCCGCCGATCTTGCAGTATCTGCCGACCGCGAAGCACACCTATCTCTCCGAGGTCAACCTAACGCGCCTCCCACGCGAGACGATGGGCATTCGGCAAACCGCCGCCGGCATCGTCACGGTACCGGTGCGCATCAAGGACGACTCGGGCCACCTGCTCGGTTCGGCAATCCCGAAAGTCTCGATCGTGAAAGACGGCGGCTACAACACCGACGCGGAGAGCGAAGGCTTCGAAGACGACGGTGATCTCATCGCGACGATCACGCGGATGCTCGAAGCGGCCCCGCTTTCGGGACTCGTCGTCGAGGGCCTCACGCCCTACGGAACGATGACGTCGGGCAAGCGCCAAACATTGACGCTACGCGCCGTCTACAGCGGACTGCCCGTCGTCCGCGTCGGCCGCGGCCACACGGAAGGCTTCGCCCGTTTCCAGCCGCCGTTTATCAGCGGCTCGAACCTGACCTCAACCAAAGCCCGCCTTCTGCTGATGGCCTCGCTCATGAAACTCGGCGCATTACCGGCCGCCGCCGATCCGCAGCACCCGACGCTCGCAGAACACGCGGCAACACGGGAACGGGTAGCGGAGTACCAACGGTTATTCGATACGCACTAGCGGCTCGACGCGGTGCTGCTAATCCGCGAACTTGAGCGTCATCTCGTCTGCGACTTCGAAGCCAAGCGAAGCATAGAGAGGCCGCGCCGGCTCCGAAGGGTGTAGCGAAAGCGAGATCAAGTTCGACTCGCGCGCAAAGATGAGGATTCGCTCCATAATTGCACGCGCCACACCGTTCTGGCGCTCTCCCGGCTCGACATAAACGGATTGTACCCGCCCGGCTTTGTCCGAAAGAAAGCCAGGGCGTGGAATGCTCAAATGCACGAGGACCGCGCCGCTGCCGATCACGCGCTCATTACGCTCGGCAATGAATCCGGCGTATGCACCACGTGCAATACATTCGCGTAAAAAGTCGGCCCAGACGTGCACCTGCGGGGATAGGTCTTCGAGGCTCCAGTCACCCACTTCGTGCCAAACAGCCGCACGATGCCGTGCCAGCAGTTCGGCGTCGAGAAGCTCGGCGGGCCGGATCGATATGCTGACGTTTAGGGACTTCGTCATCGCGCTCTCACTTGCGAATCGACCGCCCTGTATCCCTGGCCGCGGAAGCCAAACGATGAAGGCCGGCGCGCGTTTCGTGCACGCCGGCCTTCGTTACAAAGCGTACTGCCCAAGAAGGGACTCGAACCCCCACGGCCTTGCGGCCACTGGTACCTGAAACCAGCGCGTCTACCAATTCCGCCACCTGGGCGCAGCCGCCGACGTTTCCGTACCGGCGGACGCGGGGCCTCCGTCGCTTTAGGCTGCTTGCTCCTTGGTGCGACGTTCGTGGCTGCGTAGCCACAGCACCGGCAACACGCCCAGCGCCCCGATCGCCGCGTTCACCGTCCAGGCCGTGTCGAGCGACGTGTGGTCAGCGATCGTCCCGAACACTAGCGGCCCGACGGCCGAGGACGCGAAGATCGCCGTGAGCGTGAGCCCGAGGGCGCTGCCGGCACGGTCGGCGCCGCCGATCTCCGCCAGCGCTGCCGCCATCACGCCGTTCCAGCCCGCGCCGCAGAAGCCGATGAAGAGCGCCGCCGGGATTAGCAGCACGGCGCCCGACGGCCGCAAGAATGCAAACGCGAGCGAGGCGAGGGCCGAGAGCGCGGACAGTACCGCCAAGAGCGTGATGCGGTTGTCGCGCATGAAGCGGTCGCTGTACCAGCCCCAGAACAGCCGCGCGACCGTGGCGGCGCCGAAGGCGCACGCGAAGGCCGTCGCGGCCAGGGCCGGCGTCACGCCGACCACTTGCACCGCGGTTACGGTGAGGAAGCCGTTCATCGCGAGTTGCGCGACGACCAGTGCCATGCAGGTCAGCGTCGCCGCGATCAGGCGCGGATCGCGGGCCAGCCGGCGCATGCCGGCGAGGACTTCCCGAAAGCGGCTTGGCGGCGGACGGTCGACCGCCGCTTCGCGATACCCGACGCACACAATCACGGTCGGCACGACGACGAGCACCGCCGCGACGAGCATCGCCGCGCGGTAGCCGCCGAAGTGCAGCGCCGCAAAGGGCAGCACCAGCGCGCCGATCAGTCCGCCGACGGGCACGCCGGTCTGCCGGATGCCCATCGCAAAGCCGCGATCGCGGTCGAACCAGGTCAGGATGGCGCGTCCGCCGGCCGGCGTCGATGCGGCATAGCCCGCTCCGAAGAGCCCCATGCACGCGACGAGCCAGGTGTAGTTGGGCACGAGCGCCGCAGCCAGCAGCGCGATCGTCATCAGGGTGCCGCTAACGCCGACCATCGTGCGCTCGCCGAAGCGATCGGTCAGCACGCCGCTGAACGCCGTGAACAGCATCGAGCCCAGGTAGAGCGTGGTGAACATCGCGCCGAGCTGCGAGTGGCTCAAGCCAAATTGCACGATCAGAAACGGTGCCAGCACGCCGACGGCTTGCTGCACGATCGATGCGCCGGCTTGCGCGCCGGTCATCAACGCGAGAACGCGGTACTTGCCGTTCACGAGCGCTGCACGAGCGCGATGCCGGCCGCGATCGCCGCCAGTCCGCCGAGATCGCGAACCGACAGCGGCTCGCCAAAGAAGCTCGCGATCAGAAGGCCGAACACCGGTGAGAGAAAGTAGTACGCGGTCACGCGGCTGGCCTCACCGCTCTCGAGCAGCCAAAACCACAACAGCGATCCGCCGACGCTCATCACGGCGACCAGATAGACGAACGAGATGACGACCGGCGCGCCCCAGACCACGTGCGGCGCGCCCTCGAGTACGATGGCAAACGGCAGGACGGCGAGCGAGGCCGCGCAGAGCTGCAGCGCGGTCGTCATGCGCACGTCCATCTCGACCAGAAATTTCTTGAACACAACCGTGCTCGCCACGCTCGCCAGCACCGCGATCGTGGACAGCGCAACGTCGCGCGGTTCGGCCGTGCCGGTTCCACTGCGGGCCAGCATGATCCAGACGACACCGGCGAAGCCGAGCAGCAGCCCGGCGGCCTTCAGCGGCGTGAGGCGCTCGCCCAAGAGCGCCGGCGCGATCAGCGCCAGGAACAGCGGGTTGGTACTGCTGACGACCGCGCCGACGCCGGCCGCGAGATGCCGCAGCGCTTCGTAGTTGAAGCCCAGGTACATGGCGTTGGCGAGCACGCCCAGGAGCAAGATCAGCGTCCAGGCGCGCCGCCCGCGCGGCCAGGGCGCCCCCAGCGCCCGCGCGATCGCGAGCGCCAACAGCCCCGAGGCGGCGAACCGGAACACCAGAAACCACAGCGGCGAGGAGTCCAGCACGCCGATCTTGCTGGGCACGAACGCCGAGCCCCACAAGAACACAAAGAAGATCGCGGCCGCCGTCCGGAACCACCGGGCGGCGGTGACGCCCGGGTGTACGCTGGCGCTCGTTTCCACTGAGCAACGCTACCACGCAACTTGTCTGCATGGTTGCGATGTTTGAAGTGGGCACATGTCCCTGAACGTCCTCCCCATCTCCGAAGAGTTCGATCTCGACGCCTACTCGCGCGTCGTGACGGGTGCCGTCGAACGCGCCAGCCCCGCCGTGGTCGGTATCGACGTCCGCCGCGGCGGTCGCCGGGCCGGCAGCGGCTCGGGCTTCATCGCCACGCCCGACGGCTTCGTGTTCACCAACTCGCACGTCGTCCACGGCGCCGACGAGATCGACGTCGCCCTGCTCGACGGGCGCCGGTTCCGCGGCGTGGTCGCGGGCGACGATCCGGATACCGACCTCGCGGTGCTGCGCATCGCCGGCAGCGATCTGATCCCGGCCGTCTTCGGCGACGCGCGCTCGATCAAGCCGGGTCAGCTCGCGATCGCGCTCGGCAACCCGTTCGGGTTGGAGTGCACGGTGACGGCCGGGGTCGTCTCAGCGCTCGGGCGTTCGCTGCGCTCGCGCTCGGGGCGCTTGATGGACGACATCATCCAAACCGACGCCGCGCTCAATCCCGGCAACAGCGGCGGCCCGCTGGTCGACGCGCGCGGCGCCGTGATCGGGGTGAACACCGCGATCGTCGCCGGAGGCGGCGGCGGGCTCGGCTTCGCGATCTCCGCCACGACGGCGCAGCGCGTCGCGGCGCTGCTCATTCGCGACGGCCGGATCACCCGCGGCTACCTCGGCGTGGCCGGCGCCGATGTCGCGATTCCGCGCTACGTGCAGCGGCTGCTCGGGCTCATCAACACGCGCGGTATTCTCGTGCACGGCGTCGAGGAGAAGAGCCCGGCCGCGAACGCGGGCATCGAAGAAGGCGACGTGATCGTCGCACTCGGCGAGGCGCCGGTCGACGGCATGGACGCGCTGCACCGCATCATGACGGCCGGCCCGATCGGCACGACGACCGTGACGCTGTTGCGCCGCAACGCCGTGATGCGGCGCGACATCACGCCGGTCGAGACGCAACCGCAGCCGGTGGCCGCGGGGCGATGATCGCGCCGGCCGCCGGGCGCCCGCGGGTGCTGCTGCAAACGACGATCCCGTATGTCGAGGACGATTGGCACGTCGGGCGTTTCGCGCTGCTGCGTGATGAGATCGCGCAGCATGCGGACGTCGTCGCGCGCAATCGCGAGAACGGCCCCGACGGAGACGATCCGGTGCTCGCCGGTTTGGACGAGAGCGACTTCGATCAGCTCTGGCTTTTCGCGGTCGACACGGGTGAGGGGATCACCAAGTCCGAGTGCGAGGCGATCACGCGTTTCCGGGAGCGCGGCGGCCACATCTTCGTCACGCGCGATCACATGGATCTCGGCGTATCGGTGTGCGAGCTCGGCGGGATCGGCCAGGCGCACTATTTTCACTCGAAAAACCCCGACCCCGACCCCGCCAACCGCGTCAACGACGAAACGGTCACGACGTCGATCGAGTGGCCCAATTACTACAGCGGCTCCAACGGCGACGTGCAAACGATCGCCGTCGCGGAGCCCGTGCACCCGGTGCTGACCGGCGTGCACACGCTGCCCGCGCATCCGCACGAAGGCGCCGTCGGCGCGCCCACGAGCGAGCCCAACGCGCGCGTCGTCGCGCGCGGGACGAGCAAAGAAACCGGACGCCCGTTCAACATCGCCGTCGCGTTCGACGGCAGCGGGGGCAAGGGCCGCGGCTGGGCCGAGTCGACCTTCCACCACTTCGCCGACTACAATTGGAGCATTGCCGCCGGCTGCCCGTCGTTTGTCTCCGAGCCGCCCAGCGATGCGATCGCCAAGAACCCCCACTTGCTCGACGATACCAAACGCTACGTGCGCAACCTCGTCAGCTGGCTCGGCCGCCGCTCGGGCTAGCTTTTCGGCCGCATCATGCGCCCGGCCATGCGCGTCACCCAGCGGCGCGGAATCAGGTTCTCGAACGCGATCATGATGCGGTTGCTGGGGCCGTCGATCGCCACCGGCGCTCCGGCATCGTAGGCGCGTAGGCCGGTCGCGACCACCGCTTGCGCGGTGCGGATCGGACCCATCGGCGGCGAAACGCCGACGTCGAAGAATTCCGTTGCCGTCGGACCCGGGCAGAGTGCGAGGACGCGCACGCCGCGCGCGCGCACCTCTTCGTGCAGCGCTTCGGAGAACGAGCGCACGAACGCCTTCGTCGCGGCATACACCGACATGTAGGGCACCGGCTGAAAGGCCGCCGTCGACGCGACGTTGATCACGCCGCCGCGCCCGCGTGCGAGCATGCCGGGCAAGAACGCGTGCGTGAGCGCCACCAGCGCCGCGACGTTCACGGCGATCTCGCTGCCCTCGCGTTCGGGCGAGAGCGTCTCGAAGTGCCCGTGCGTTCCGAAGCCGGCGTTGTTCACCAGCAGATCGACGCTCATGCCGAACGCCGTAACCGCGCTTGCAATGTGCTCGGTCACCGCGGCGTCGGAGAGGTCGGCGACGATGATCTCCACGCGCATGGCCGGGTGCTGGCGCCCGTAACGTTGCGGCCAGTTCATCGAGCCGGTCGCGGCGGCGAGCAACGAGGATCGCATCGTAGTCGCGCGCGGCCAATCCGAGCGCGAACTCGCGTCCGATTCCGGCCGACGCTCCGGTGATCAGCGCGACCGGGCGCGCTGCGGAAACCGCTGCGGTATTGCTCATGTTGAGGGGCTATGTGCTCGTCAAACTCTTGCCGATCCTGGGCATAACCTTCATCGATATCCTCGGTTTCAGCATCCTGATCCCGCTGATGCCGTATTTCGTGAAGCACTTCGGCGCGCCCGATATCGTGGTCGGCGGTCTGTTCGCCACCTTCGCGCTCTGCCAGTTCGTCGGCGGACCCTTCTGGGGCAACGTGAGTGACCGGATCGGCCGCAAACGGGTGCTGATCTTCTCGCAGATCGGCGCGACGATCGGCTGGACGATGCTCGCGTTCGCACCCACGATCGCGGTCGTCTTCGTGGCGCGCATCATCGAGGGGTTCTCGGGCGGCAATATCAGCGTCACACAGGCCTACGTATCCGACCTCGTCGAGCCGGCGAAGCGCGGCCGCGCGTTTGCGTATATCGGCGCGGCCTTCAGCTCGGGCCTCGTGTTCGGCCCGCTCGCGGGCGGCTATTTGGTGGCCAAGTACGGCTTCTCGATGCCGTTTCTGCTGGCCGCCGCTCTGCAAGTCGTCACGCTGATCGTCACGATATTCGTGCTGCCCGAATCGCGCCAAGCGAAGGCCGATGAGAAAGTCGCCACGCTCGCCGACATCAAGCTCTCGCTGCTCGATCCGCGCGTCGCGCCGGTCATGTGGCAGAAGCTCGTCTTCTCGCTCGGGCTCTACGGCTGGTTTTCGGTCTTCACGCTCGTGCTGCAAGCGCAGTTCGGTTTCGATGCGGCGAACTCGAGCTATTTTTTCTGCGTGTTCGGTTTGACCAGCGTGATCTTCCAAGTCGGCGTGGTCGGGCGGATGACCGACGCGCTCGGCGACCGGGTGTCATCGAACATCGGCTTCGTTACGTTGCTGATCGGTTTCTCGATCGTGCCGTTCGCGCACACCATTCCGCTGGCGATCGTGATGGTCGCGTTCTTCTCGCTCGGCCTCTCGCTCGTGAACGCGACGATTCCCGCGTTGCTCTCCGCGCACGCGCCCGACAACATGCGCGGCACGGTTCTCGGCACCGCTTCGTCCCTCGAAAGCGTGAGCGGCGTCTTCATGCCCGTGCTCTCGACCTACGTGCTGCAGGTTGCGGGCGTGGCGCCGACGATCGCCATCACGTTCGGCCTCACGACCGCGGCCCTGATCATGGGCCTCGCCGCGATGCGCACCGCGCCGCACGCCGAATCGCTCTAACGCACGACCGCGTCGACCTTCTCGCCCTGCACTTCGTCCAAGATCGACGCGGTGTCACCCGCCCGGCAGACGATCACGGCATCGGGACGGCTCCAGCCGGCGACCTGAGCGCGCATATCGCTCTCGCTCGATACCGTGTACGAGCGCGCATCGGTCGTGGTGACGGTCGCACCGCCGTCGCCGATGCTGCGGATGCGCAGGCTCGTGCACGCTTGCGCCGGTTCGGCGCTTTCGCCGCCCGCTGCGGCGGCCGGGCTCGCCTCCACCGGCTGCGCGGCCAGCGGCGGGCCGGCGAGCGCAGCAGGCGTTGCGCCGGCGGCGGCTTGGGGCGCCGCGCCGCTCGCATGCACGGGGGGCACGCTCGGGCGCGGCTGCGGAACATGCATGACGGACGGCGCCGTCTTCGGGCCGGCGACGGAATGCACGACCGCCTGATGATGGGCAGCGGGCTTGTTCGTTACGCTGGTTAGTCGCGCGATGAAGAGCCACGCGCCGAGACCAGCAACGATGAAGAGGCCGATGATGGTCACCGCGAACCGTTCCCGCCGGCGCCGCTCGCGCGCGAGCACGATCGCGCGTGCCTCTTGCAGAGCGGCGGCGTGCAGACGCGCGTCGCGCTCGGCCGCCTCGCTCGCTTTGCGCCGCCGTTCTTGCGCCGCCCATTCGGCGCGCCGGCCAGCCTCGCGCGCGGCATTCGCCGCTTCGGCGGCTTGCGCGGCCTGCGCCGAATTGTTCGGCGGGGGCGGCGGCCGCTGCGGGCTCGCGCGTTGCGCGTCGTAGGCGGCGCGGCGGGCGGGATCGCGCAGCGTTTCCCACGCTTCGTTGAGCATCGCCATCAGCATCTCGGCGTTGGGCGCCGGGTTGACGTCGGGATGATACTTGGCGACGTTGCGCCGGAAGGCATCGCGAATCTCATCGGGCGATGCGTCCGCGCGCACGCCGAGCGTATCGTAGAACGAGTACTTTTCCGGCATCGCGCCTTACGCGAGCGTGCCGAACACCGCGCGCTCGACCAGGTCGAGCGCGGCGACGACGTGACCCTCGTCGAGCGGCACGCCCGCGGCGAGCGCTTCGCGGCCGACCCCGTCGATCATCGCGAAGAGCACGGCACCGGCCGCCTCGGAGGCGGGCAGGGCGATGATCGAACGATCGGCCAGATCGCGCAGCCATGCCGTCAGGCGGCGCGCGTAGGCATCGCGCCGCTCGAGCACCGCGGCCTGAATCTTCGGATCGCGCGCGGCCAGCGCGTAGAGCGCGCGCACGAGGCCGTGGCGCTCGGCGCGGGCGCGCAGCAGCACGCCGGTCCAAGCCCGCAGCGCGGCGCGGGCGGCGGCGGCATCCACCGCGGGTTCATCGAGCGAGCCGAGCTCGACCGACCGGGCGCTCCGCAGGCGATCGCCGAGCGCCCGAATCGCATCGACGCGATTGCGAAAATAGCGGTAAAAGGTCCCATGTGCCAGGCCCGCCTCGACGCTCACCGCCGCCGCCGTCACATCGCCCGCATCCGACCGTTCGAGCAGCCGCTCGAGGGCATCGAGCAGCGCTTCGCGGGCATTGGGACGCGGCCGGGCCGCCGCCGGGGGGCGCCCGGCATCGACGCGCCCGAGGTAGGTCCAGCGGTTGCGGACCTTGCCGCTCTCGGGATCGCGTTCCGAGCGCACGCGGTAGCGGTAGGGCCGACCGTTGACCAGTTTCGTGACCTCATATGCCATAAGTGGTAAAATGACTTAAACGTCATGCAAGAATTACCTACAAGCGAACGGCCCGCGGGGGGTGCGTCATCGCGTCCCTGGTAGCCGAACGGCCCGCGGCGGCGGCCTCGGAAACGGGCGGTGTGCCGGTCATCCTGGTCACGCTGACCACCATGCTCGGCCTGATCATGGCGATCGTCGACAGCTCGATCGTCAACGTCGCGCTCAACAACATGGCCGGCACGCTCGGGGCCTCGATCGACGAGATCGGCTGGGTCGCGACCGGCTATATCCTGGCCAGCGTGATCGTCATGCCGCTCAACGGCTGGCTGACGGCGCGCTTCGGCCGGCGCAACTTCTACGCCGCGTGCATCGTGATCTTCACGGTCTCCTCGTTCTTGTGCGGCACCGCGACGTCGGTGTGGCAGCTCGTCGCCTACCGCGTGATCCAAGGGATCGGCGGCGGAGCGCTGCAGCCCACCGCGCAAGCGATCCTGTTCGAATCGTATCCGCCGGAGAAGCGCAGCGGCGCGATGGCGATCTTCGGTCTGGGTGCGATGGTGGGTCCGGCGATCGGACCGACGCTCGGCGGCTACATCGTCGACAACTTCTCGTGGCCGTTGATCTTCTACATCAACTTGCCGATCGGCATCATCGCGTTCTTCATGACGCTGGCCTTCATCAAGGATCAGTCCTACGTCAAGCGCAGCACCAACCCGGTCGATTGGCTCGGCCTGGGCCTGCTGACGGCCGGCGTCGGCGCGCTGCAGTACGTGCTCGAACGCGGTCAGACCGAAGACTGGTTCGGCTCGCAGACGATCGTCATCATGGCGCTGATCTCCGCCTTCTCGATCGTCACGTTCATCGTTCGCGAAATACGGGATCCGCAGCCGCTGGTCGACCTGTCGGTGTTCAAGTCGCGCTCGTTCACGGCCGGCAACATCATCGGCGTGGTCACCGGCTTCGGCTTGTTCGGCTCATCGCTGATGATGCCGTTGTATTTTCAGAACGTCATGGGCTTCACCGCGATGGAAACCGGGCTCGCGCTCGTACCCGGTGCGCTCGCCACCGCCCTCAGCATGCCGGTTGCCGGATACGTCGTGAAATGGGTCGACGCCCGCGTCAGCATCGGCTTTGGTCTCGCCATGTTCGCGGTCGGCTGTTGGATGATGGGGGCGCTCAACCAGCAAGCCTCCTTCGAAGACACGCTCTTACCGCGGGCGATCCAGGGGTTCGCGCTGGGTTTCATGTTCGTGCCGCTCACCACGGCCACGCTGGGCGAGATCTCGCGCGCCAAGATGAGCAACGCGACCGGCGTCTACACGCTCGTGCGCCAGCTGGGCGGCAGCCTCGGCATCGCGATCCTGCAGCTGGTCGAAACGCGCCGTCAGGATAGCGCCTACGCCACGCTCGCCTCGGGCATCACGATGGCCAATCAGAACGTGGCCAACATGCTGCACGGGGTGGCCAATCAAAGCGGCACGCTCAACAACATCTTCAGCATGGTGATGCTCAACGCCGAGACGATCGCCTACAACGACGTCTTCCGGCTCTGCGCGATCGTGTTCGTGCTCTCGCTGCCGACGGTGTTCTTGTTGCGCAAGACCTCATCGAGCGGCGCGCCGGCCGGAGCCGTCGTCGAGTAATCCCTCCGTGCGCGTCCTGACCGTCAACGTTCGATCGGGCGGCAACGCCGCGACGATTCGGCCGCTCTTGGCGCGTTGCGAACGCCACGAACCGGACGTCGTCGTGATCGCGGAGTTCCGCGACACCAAAGCCGGCGCAACGATTCGCACCGAGCTCGATCGGCTGGGCTTCCACCACCAGGCGGCGACCGACGGTCATCGCGGCAACGGCGTGCTGATCGCCGCGATTCGGCCGTTCGACGCGCTCGTCAACCCGTTCGGACTCGCCGCCGACGAATATCCGAACGCGATCCTCTCCGCCACGTTCGGAACGCTGCGCATCTACGGCGTGTACTTGCCCGGGCAAGACCGCAAGCGCCCGCACCTGCGCTGCCTGATCGCCGCCGCCCAAGCGCAGGCGGCCGCCGAGGTGCTGTGCATCGGCGACTTCAACTCGGGCCGCAACGAAACGGACATCGAGCTGAACCTGCGCACCGGCCGGCGGCTCGATGCCTTCAGCACGGCGGATCTGTACGCCGAGCTCGAAACGCACTGGACCGAAGCCTGGCAGGCGCTGCATCCGCAAACCTACGAGTTCAGCTGGTATCCGTTTCGCGTGGATCCCGAACACACGAGCCGCAACGGCTGGCGCCTCGACAAAGCCTTCGTGTCGCCGGCGCTCTTGCCGCGCCTGCAGTCGGCCGAGTACGACCATCGCTTCCGGCTCGACCGCCTGACCGATCACTCCGGCTTGATCGTCATCCTCGCCGACGAAGCGTGAACCGTTACGCCGCGCTCTTCTTGCGTTTCGGTTTGGCGGCCGAGGCGGCTTTCTTCGCCGCGGGCTTGGCGGCCGCGGACGCTGTTTTGACGCCCTTGGGCGCGCTGCCGCGATCGCGCGTTTGTTCGAGGCTGCGCTGCAGCACGTCCATCAGGTTGACGACATTGGTGGCGGCCGGGCGTTTCGTTTCCGGCGTGCTGACCTCTTCGCCCGCGACGCGCGCTTCGATCATCGCCATGACGGCCTCGCGGTAGTCGTCGTGGAACTTCTCCGGCTCGAACTTCTCGCTGCTCATCGAATCGATCAGCATCTTCGCCACTTTCAGCTCGGCCGGCGCGACCTTCTCTTTCAATTCGGGAAAGTCGAAGTCGCTCTGCTCGACCAGCTCGTCGGCGAAATGCATCAGCTCGAGCACCAGCGCTTCGCCGTTGGGCTTGAGCGCCGCCAGATGCTCGCGCGAGCGGATCACGACGCGCGCGATCCCGACCTTGTTGGCCTCGCGCAGCGACTCGCGCAGCAGCGCGTAGGCGTGGCGGCCTTTCTTCTCGGGCTCGAGATAGTACGGCGTATCGAAATACATCGGGTTGATCTGATCGAGGTCGACGAACTCGACGATGTCGACCGACTGCGTGGCCTCGGGCAACACCGACTTGAAGTCGTCGTCGCCCAGCGTGACGTAGTGGCCCTTCTCGTACTCGTAGCCGCGCACGAGGTCGGCGTACTCGACCTTCTCACCGCACACCGTGCAATGGCGCTCGTTGAAGATCCGCCCGTCGTCTTTCTTGTGCAGAAAGTTGAAGCGCAGATCGTTGGTGCGCACGGCCGTGAACAGCTTGACCGGAATCGTCACCAGACCGAAGTTGATTGCGCCCGACCAGATCGCGTGTGCCATGTCCCTCCGTCTACCCTCGAAACGCCGGTCCGTCTAACTCCAGAGCGAGCGAGCGGCGGCTATGACCGGTTCGAGGCGATAGGGCGTCCAGCCCTCGCTCCAGCAGTCCCCGTCTTTGGCCAGCAGCTTGGGGACGTTGCGGATGTTCCAGCGCGTCATCTCGGGCGCCGTCTCCTTGGCCCGCTTGCGGCGCATCGCCTCGACCTCGCTCCAGGCGATCGGCATCGAGACCGGCGCGCCGTCGCGCGGCCGGACGCTGAACGGGGCGACGTAGGTCTTGCCCTTGCCGACCTGCACGTAGTCGAGGTACACGGTGCCCTTCGGCCGGCGCGCGATCGTCCGGTCGAGCGTCGTGTGGTCGGGTTCGACGTCGTGGATCCGGCGCGCGATCAGCTCGGCGAAGCCCTTCGCCTGCTCCCAGTCGTAGTGCGGCTCGAGCGGAACGACCACGTGCAGCCCCGAGCCGCCGGTGGTCTTCACCAGCGGCGTGACGCCGAGCGCGGCCAGCTCGTCGCGCGCCGCCAGCGCTACCCGCGCCAGGGTCGCCAGCGTGCAGCCCGTCGCCCGGATCGAGGTCGATCAGGATGAAGTCGGGCACGTCGAGCGTGGGCTCGCGCGAGTACCACACGTGCAGCACCACGGCCGCCAGGTTGGCGACGTACGCGAGCGTCGCTTCGTCGTCGCAGATCATGAACTCGATCAGGTCGTGGCGCGTGCTCGCGGCCGTCTTCACGGTGGGCACCCAATCGGGCAGGCCGCGCGGCACGTGCTTTTCCCACCAGCCTTCGCCGTCGATGCCGTTGGGATAGCGTTCGAGCGTGAGCGGCCGGCCCTGCACGTGCGGCAAGAGCCACTTCGCCACCGCGCGGTAGTACGCGATCAGATCGCCCTTGGTGTAACCGTCGCGCGGCCACAGCACCTTGTCGAGGTTCGTGACCTGCAGCGTGCGGCCGTCGACCGCCAGCGCCGTTTTGCTCCCTTTGGCCGGTTTGGTTGCGGTCATGCCGGCCGCAGACTGGGTTGCGCGCGTTCGCGCGTCACGTCTTGCGCGCGGCTTTATCGAGGCGCAAGCCGAGGAACACCGGCTGGCGCAACAGACCGTCGTGCGTCCACTCCGCGAACGTGATCTGCGCGACGAGTTCCGGCTTCACGAAGTGCGGTTCGGGGCGCATGCGCGGCACCGCGGCGAACGGCGAGGTTTTGCGTTCGCGCTTGCGCAGTTCGGCGCCGATTTCGCGCAGCAGCTTCTGGTTGAAGCCGGTGCCGACTTGGCCTGCGAAGATGAGCTTGCCGCCTTCGTAATAGCCGAGCAGCAGCGCGCCGAACTCCGAGCGGCTGCCCTTCGGCTCGGTCCAGCCGCCGATCACGAACTCTTCCTCGTGCTTGGCTTTGATCTTGAACCAGTCGCGCGAGCGCGCGGTGCGGTAGGGCGAATCGCGGCGTTTGGCGATGATGCCTTCGAGCGACTCGCGCTGCGCGAGCGCGAAGAACTCCTTCCCGCGGCCGACGATGTGCTTGGAGTAGAGCACGTCGTGATCGGGAACGATCAGCGCTTTCGAGCTTCGCCTTGCGCTCTTCGAGCGGCAGCGCGCGCAGATCGCGCCCGTCGGCGTAGAGCAGGTCGAACGCGATGAAGGTCAGCGGCGGTCGCCCTTTCCCGCGCACGTTCATGTCGACTTGCTGCAAGGCTTGAAACGACGAGCGGCCTTGCTCGTCGAGCGCGCAGATCTCGCCGTCGACGATCACCGGCAGCGAACGAAAGGCCGCGCCGATCGTTCCGAGCTCCTTGAAGCGCCGAGCAGATCGAGCCCGTTGCGCGAAGTGAGCGCGACCGTGCCTTCGGCGTCGATCGTCGCGATCGCGCGAAAGCCGTCCCACTTGACCTCGAACAGCCAAGCCGGATCGTCGAACGGCGCATCGACCAGCGTGGCGAGCATCGGCGAGGTGATGCGCGGCAGCGGATCGGCTTTCGCCCGTTTGGCCGGCGTGCGCTTCTTCGCCGTGGCCGCGGGACGATCGCTCTGCCATCGTTTGGCCGTTTTGCTGCCGGCGATGTCGTCGAGCGTTTTGCCCGTCGCGGCGCTTTCGGGATGATCGTTCACGTCGTAGCTGGGATCGACGAACTCGTCGCGGTCCTTGATCAATAGCCACGGCTCGCCGCTCTCGCCGCCGTGGCTCTTGATCTTGACCAGCGTGAACATCCCGTGCAGCTTCTTGCCGTTGAGGATGAACTTGATCTTACCGCCGGCGATTTCGGCGACCGGGTCGTCGCCCTCGGCCAGCGTGTAGGTGCCCTCATCCCACACGATCACTTCCCCGGCGCCGTAATTGCCCTTGGGGATGATCCCTTCGAAGGTGCGGTAGTCGTAGGGGTGATCTTCGACGTGCATGGCGAGCCGGCGCTCGTGGGTGTCGAGCGAGGGACCTTTCGGAATCGCCCACGATGCGAGCACGCCGCCGGCCTCGAGCCGGAAATCGTAGTGCAGCCGCGTCGCGTTGTGCTTCTGCACGACAAAGCGCAACGCTGTGGATGCGCTGCGCTTCGTTCCTTTGGGTTCCGGCGTCGCTGCGAAGTCGCGCTTTCGCACGTACTCCGCCAGCGGCTCCGGCGCTTTGGCCTTGCGCGCCATAAGCGATCGCGCTACAGCGAGCGGCGCTTAGACCTTGTTGTCCGCGTTCGTCGCGCCGTGGCGAACGTCGCGTTTCGCGGCGTCGACGTCGGCTGCCGTTTTGTGCAGCGTCTCTTTCACGTTCGAGGTCACACGCTCACCCAGCGGCATCGAGTCGCCTTCGACGGTGCGCTTGAGGTGTTCGCCGGCCGCTTGCGTGCGGTGCTTGGCTTCATCCAGCGTGTCCTTGGTGTCGTGCTTGACCGTATTGAGTTGCTTTTCGGTGTCGTTGGCCATGTTGGTCTCCCGTGTGTTGCGTGCACGAGAGTCTACCCGTGAAGGTGCAGGACAAACCCCCGGCTCGCTTTCAAGAGGCTACGGTGCTGAGAACCACGCTCGCGGCGGCGCCGGATTCCGCGCGAAAAACACCGCTTCTGTTCGTGCACGGCGGCTCACATACGGGCGCCTGCTATGTCGAGACCCCCGACGGACGCAGCGGCTGGGCGCCGTACGCTGCCGCGCACGGGCGCACGTCGTACGTGATCGATTGGCCCGGTCGCGGCAACGCGCCCACCACCGAGCCGACGGCCACGCTCTCGATGCGGACCGTCGCCGATGCCGTCGCCGCGACGCTCGCCGAAATCGGGCCGGCGGTGCTCGTCACGCACAGCATGGGCGGCGTGATCGGCTGGCGCGCGGCGGAGCTGCAGCCGCGCAAGGTCGCGGCGATCGTCGCGATCGCCCCCGGTCCACCGGCAAACCTCCAACCGGAACTCGATCCGACCGAGATCGCGCGCTTGCGCGATGAGGAACCGGAGCGCTGGGCCGCGCTCGGGCGCCCGGCCTCGCAACCGGAGGGCCGTGCTATGCCGACCTCGCGCGAGTCGGCGCTCGCGATGTGGGCCAACAGCGAACGCTTTCCGCATGCCGCCCTGGAAACGTATCTCGCCTCGCTGGTCCCCGAGAGCCCGCGCGCGATGAACGAGCGCAGCAACATCAACGGCGCCGGCGTGCGCATCGCCGGACCGCAGGCGCTGGCCGGTATTCCGATCGTCGTGATCACCGGCGACCAAGACCCACGTCATCCGCGCCCCGCCGATCAGAAGATCGCCGACTACTTCGGCGCCGATTTCATCTGGCTCGCCGATCGCGGTCTGCTCGGGCACGGGCACATGATGATGATCGAGCACGGCCACGACGTGATCGCCGACATCTTCCTCGCCTGGCTCGACGAACGCGGGCTGTAAGCCGGCCGATGGACGAAGACAGCGTCGTCTTCAACGCTTCGGGTGCACCCTTCGCGCGCTTGGAAATCGGGCTGAGCGGAACGGTCGCCGGCTGGACGGTGCGCGCACCGTCGATGCACCACAACAACGTCACCGACGGACCCGGCCTGATCTTTCCACAACTCGAAGTGACGGGAGAACCGGAGCGCTGTACGGCGCGCTACGAAGCGCGTGCCGGCAGCGGCCTGAGTCTGTTCGTTCCGCTGGAAGCCGCCGGCTGGAACGGAAAACTCATCGTCACCGCGCACGGCGGCAGTTCGTACGGCCGCGTGGGCACGCCGGCGCCGCATTTCGGCGCATTCCGTCCGCTCGCCAACCTGAACAAATACGTCGGCACGATGATCGACAAGGGCTACGCGGTCGCGCACACGCGGCGCTCGGCGGCCATCGCGGTTCAGCTCGGCGACATGCGCGTCACGTTCGCCGACGGCAGCGAGCAAGACGGCTTTCACATCGGCACCCATGCCGGCATCCTCGTCGAGTGGGCGCAGCTCGCGCAGGCGCGGATCGCCGAACGGATGGGGCGGACGCCGTCGCACACGTATCTGTACGGCTTCTCGTCGGGCGCGATGCAAGGACGCCTGCTCAACTACGTGCCCGGCATCAACGCCGGCGCCGCGGGGTTACCCGTTTTTACGGGCCTGTTGCTCGACGACTGCGGCGGCGGCGTGCCGATGCCGGTGGAGGCGCCCGATCCGGCCCGCTTCGTGCCTCAAATCGATCTGACGCACGCGTTGTATACCGCACCCGAGGGACCGCCCGTCCTCGAGAACAAACGTGCGAACGCGCGCCTGCTGCTCGAGTATGGCCTCGGCGAGCGCTCGCGCCACTACGAACTGGCGGGGGTCAGTCATTTCGACGCCGGTTATGGTCCCGAAGACATGGGCCGCGGACGTGACTCCGTGGCGCATACCATCGATCTCGCACCGCTGATGTCGGCGATGATCGATCGGCTCGACGCGTGGGTCACGCACGGAACGCCGCCGCCGCCCTCGGGTCACGTTGCCTTACCCGAGGTCGCCGCACCGCTGGGCGTGTACTATGCCTACCCGGCGGAACTGGGTGACGCGCGCGTGAGCCTGCAGACGACCGGCTTCGCCGCCTACGACGGCCGCAATCTCGAACCGCTCGATGGCTTGGGCCGGCTCGTCGACATGAACGGCAGCGGCGTGCGCGAACGGCGCGAGACGCTCTCGGCGGCGTGGGCCCGTTTGGGGCTGATCGCTGCCGGGAGCAGCGTTGACCGCAGCGTCTACGTCGAGCGGGTAGCCGCGGTGGCCCGCACGCTCGCCGCCGCCGGCTTCATCGATCCCGCCTCCACCGGGTGGTATGTAACGCGCGCGCAGAGCGCGCTCATCTGCGGCTGAGCGCGCGTTTACGCCGCGCCGGGCCGGCGGATCAGGCGCGCGACCGACGAGCGCAGCTCGACGAACTCGGGCAACGCCTTGGTGGCGATCTGATCGCGCTCGGCCGGCAGATCGACCGCGATCTCGCGCAGGATCGTGCACGGTGAACCGGACAGCACGATCACGCGGTCGGCGAGGTACACGGCTTCGTCGATGTCGTGCGTGACCAGCAGCATCGTCATGCCGAATTGCGCGCGCACGGCGCGGACGAGGTCTTCGAGATCGGCGCGCGTTTGCGCGTCGACCGAAGCGAACGGTTCGTCCATCAGGAGAATCTTCGGACGATACGCGAGCGCGCGCGCGATCGCGACGCGTTGCTGCATTCCGCCGGAAAGCTGCCAGGGATAGCGTTCCGTCAGCCCCGCGAGTCCGACGGCCGCCAAACTTTCCGCCACGCGTTCCGTGCGCTCGCCGGGGCTCAGCTCGCGGTACTTGAGCGGCAGCGCGACGTTTTCGCCGACCCGCATCCAGGGAAAGAGCGAGCGCTGATATTCTTGGAACACCATCGCCAGATCGCGCGCGGCGGCGTGGATATCGGCGCCCATCAAGCGCACTTCGCCGCTCGTGAACGGCAGCAAGCCCGCGATCGCTTTGAGCAGCGTCGTCTTACCGCAGCCGGACGGCCCGACGATCGAGACCACCTCTCCCGCATCAACGCCGAACGTCAGCTCCTCGATCGCCACGTGCGCGCCGTCGTAGGCATGGTGCAAGCGTTGGACGTCGAGGATCACGCTCGTTCCCGCTGACGGGCACCGCGGTGCCAGAAGAGTGCCCGGTGTTCGACCGCCACGAACAGCGCGTTGAGCAGCGCTCCCAAGATCCCGACCAGCACCATCGCCGCCCACATGTCCGGCAACAGAAACGCGTTCTGGGCGCTTTGGATCGCGTGACCGAGACCGTCGGTGCTCGCGACGAATTCGCTCACGACCATCAAGATCAGCGCGAGCGAAATGGCCACGCGCAAGCCCGCGAAGATGCGCGGCAACGCGGCCGGCAGGATGACGTAGCGCAACCGCGCGACCGGCGGAAGTCCGTAGGCGTGCGCCGTTTCCAACTGCACCGGATCGACGGCACGCACGCCGTCGATCGTGTTCAGCAAGATCGGCCAGATCGAGCCGAACGCGATCAGCGCGACGCGCATCGTCGAGCCGGTGCCCAAGAGCAAGAGAAATACCGGCAGCAGTGCCGGGCCGGGCGTCGAGCGCAGAAACTGCAGGGTCGGGTTGGCGAGGCGCGCGATCAACGTCGAGCGGCCCACCAGCAGGCCGAAGCCGACGCCGGCCAACGCGGCGATCGTCCAGCCCAGCGCCATGCGTTCGAGACTCGGCACCACGTCGCGCGCGACCGCGAACGTGAGGAACAGGTGATCGGCCGGACCCGAGAGCCAGAGCGCGACCATCTGCGCGCCGATCACGGACGGTGGCGGAAAGTACAGCGCGTTGGCGTGCGCGGCGATCAGTTGCCAGAGAGCGATCAAGACGATCAGCGCACCCCAGCGCACGAGCGCGTCGGCGAGGAACTTCACGGCTCGAGCGTTTCCGTTTGCCGCCAGGCGAACGCGCGGCGCTCGATGTTTTCGAAGACGACGTTGATCAGCACGCCGAGCAAACCCGCGACCGCCGCCCCGGCCATCACGTCGTCCATTTGGCCGCCGTTCACGCTGGCTTGAAGAATATACGCTCCGATCCCGTCGCTCGTACCCGCGAGCAATTCCGCCCCGACGACGACGATCAGGCCGATCGACGCCGCGATGCGGATCCCGGTGAAGACGAACGGCGCCGCACTCGGTAACACGACATGACGCAGGATCGCCAGCGGCGGCAACCCGAACGCCTGCGCGGTTTGCCGCGCGACCGGATCGACGTCGTGCACGCCGTATTCCGTGTTGTAGAGAATGGGCCAGATCGTCGCGTACGCGACCAGCGCCGTCTTCATCACGATCCCCTGACCGAGCACGAGAATCGCGAGCGGAATGAGTGCCACGCCGGGGACCGCGCGCATCATCTCGACGACGCTCGAGCTCATGCGATAGATCAGCGGCGAGGAGCCGAAGGCGATCCCGAGCGGAACGCCGAGCGCGACGGCTACTGCGAGGCCGGCGGCCCAGCCCAACAGCGTCGCAACCACGTCACCGCGGAACTCCGGCGTCAGCAACAGACCGAGGATGCGCGCGCCCACCGTCGTCACCCGCGGCAAGTATTCCGGGCTCAACCCGCTCGTCGCGGTCCACACCTGCGCCACGAGCAAGAACACACAGGCGCCCGCGGCGCCGAGAGCGATCGACGACGAAAGCCGAAGCGAACGTCTGCGCCCGGTCACGGCCCCCCGATCGGCGGAACCTTCGGCGTGCCGCTGAGGAAGCCGGTATCCGCGAGCATCTTGGCCAGCCGCGCGGCCGCCGCCGGATCGACGCGCGTCACGTAGGTCGGCAGCGCCACGACCTTGGCTTGATCGGCCGTGATGCGGTTGAACGACGGTAGAATGGCGCGCACTTCGTCTTGGTGATCGACGCAGTAGCGTTCGGAGCGGGCGATCGCGCGCTCCAGTGCCGCCAGCGTGTATGGATTCTTCGCCGCGAAGTCATCGGAGACCGAGAAGTTCGCAACCGGCGTGCCGACCCGCGAGCCGCCGAACACATCGAAGATCGAGCGCACCGTTCCGGATGCCTTGACGGCCGACAGCAACGGTTCGGGCAGACACACCGCGTCGACGCCGCCCGACGCCAGCGTGGCGGGCATCTGGGGGATCGGCAAATCGGTGAAGCCGACGGCGGTATCGTCGGCCTTCATCTCGCGCATGGCGATGCGTACCGGCACGTCGCAGTTTCCCGGCGGAGCCGAGGGCGACGCCATCTTCTTGCCGATCAGATCGCGCAACGATTTGATCGGCGAATCCGCTTTGACGAGAATTTCGGCGTAATGCGGAACGCCGCGGTCGGATTCCGCCGCGACGCGGATCGGCACGCCGCGGTTGTACGCGGTCAGCGTCGTGATCCAATTCAGGCCGCTGATGTCGAGCGTTCCGGCCAGCAATCCGGGCACCGCCGCCGCCGGCGCAACGACGCGCGTCGTGACGTCCAGGCCCTCGTCTTTGAAAAAGCCCTTCTGGACGGCCATTTCGACCGGGACGTAGTCGGGCGTCGGGATGATGCCGAAGACGATCTTCGTCTTCTCGAGTTTGGACGTGTCGGCAGCCGTCGCGGCGGTGCCGAGGAGACCGAGGAGGACGCACGCGGCGATCGCCCGCTGCAGGGCCGTGTTCATGATGTTCCGCCTTCCGTTACCGCGTGGAGTTGTTCGACGAAGAGGTCGAGCACGTCGTCGCTGTTCGTTTCACCCATCAAGTAATGACCGTTGCCCACGAAGCCGCGGTCGGGCAGCCAAATCAGTTCGGCGTCGGCACCCCACGCGCGTAGTTGCTCGACCGTGCGCGATTCGAGGTCGCGTGGATGAGCCGGATCGCGGTCGCCCGCCATCAGCCGCACGCGTTTGCCGGCAAAGCCGGCCGGATCGTCGATCGTCGGCATGCCCGGCAGCAATCCCACGCGCTGCAGCAGCATCCGCGGCGACATGCCCTGGTGCCCGGCGAACAGATAGGGGATCGCTGCGCGAGGAAATTGCGTGCTGTCCGCGACGCCTTGATCGTACACGTAGGACGGCTCGTAGACGTACGTGATGCGGCGGTCGACCGAAAAATCGACGCCGGTCTGGGTGAAGCGCACCTTGACCACATCGCCGTCGTCGCTGAGCAGCTCGCACGGCGTGGGAAGGTTCGCGGGATGGACGGCGGCGAGCGCGATCACACCCGCCACGAGGTACGGCAACTGCTCGACGAGCTTCCACGCGACGGCGCCGCCCATTGAATGCGGCACGACGACGACCGGCTCGCCGATCACATCGCGCAAGAGCGTAACGAAGCCGCCGACGATGTCGGCATAGTCGACCTGGGTGAGGTCGCGGTAGCCGGAACGGCCCGCGCCCGGCCAGTCGGTGACCCACGAGCGGTAGCCGCGTTCGGCGAGCAGGTCCGCCCAGCCGAGGCGGCCGTCGGGCGTGGTGCGAAACGTCGTGCCGCTTCCGCCGCCGCCGTGAATGAACAGGATCGGCGTCGTCAAGCGCTCGGGCGAGCCGAGAATCTCATAGTACAGGCCGCTCGTTACTTCGCGGCCGACCGTCGCACGCCGGCTCACCCCTGCAACAACACGGCGGCCGGCAGCGCCAGCCCGGGCACCGCCGAGGAACGCAGCAGCGCAGCGGGGCCGAACGTCTCGGCCGGCCAGGGATAATCGAGCGCATCGCCCAGCCGCAGCACGGTGACGAGCGATTTCGCCGCGTCGACGAACCACAGTTCCGGCACGCGCGCGCGCCCGTACGCCAGACGCTTGGGCCCGAAGAACAGCCGGTCGGTCGACTCGGCGCGATATTCGACGATCGAGGTCGGGCACGTCGCACGTCGGTCCGCGGTAGACCGCGAGATCGGGAATCGCCACGGCTTGCATCGTGAGCAGCACGTCGGCGTCGCGCAGCACGCAGCCGTCGCGCGCGACGAGGCGCAGGCCGGCTTCGAGCGCCGCTTGCGCGCGGTCGGCCAGCGCGCGCAGATGCGGCGTGCGTTCGGGCCGGGTGAAGCGCTGGCCGCCGATCAGTTCGGCGCGCGGCGAGGTCGCGTTAGTCAAGCTCGTGCGCGAGCGAGTTGATCTCGACGCCCATCGCGCCGCGCCACGCCGTCCACCACTGGCGCAAACGGTTGTCGTCGCCGCGCGTGCCGGTCGTCGCGTCGGCGCCGCGCGCGATCACGCTGTAGCGCACGCCGTTCGCCGCGACGCCTTGCTGCTGGCCGACGAAGATCGGCGCGTCTTCCAGTTCGACCGGATTGAGAAACCACGTCGCGTGTCCGAGCGCGCGGATGTCGCGCACCTCTTGCGAATCGCCGACGATGCCGAGCACGCGGCTCTCCATCAGCACCGCCGCGGGGCCGAGCGCGCGCTGCGAATCGATCGAGATGACGTTCGAACGCAAGCGTGATCGTCGCGTCGGGAAAGAGCGTGACGATGTAGCCGTCGCCGGTTTCGACGCCGGGCAGCGTGTGCTGCTTGATCTTCGCCCACAACTCGGGCTCGACGCCGTTCGGATCCATGCCGAGGCGCTGCACCGCGTGCCCGCTGTCGTGCAGAAAATACGGTCCGGGCGGGCTGGCCTTGCGAAAGAACGGGTGCACGAACGGCACGTGATACCCGTCGCGCGCGTTTTCCGCGAAGACTTTCCAGTTCACCGGCAACTCGTACGAGATGTACTTCACGATCTCGTACGTCGCATTGGCCAGCGGCGTCGCGAGCGTCTCGATGATCTTCGGCCCGAGATAGTCGCGCAGCGACGGCGCAGTCGGCGTTGAACGGTGACGAAGAGCAAGCCCGAGTTCTTCTTCGCAGCGCAAGCCCGACGAGCGGGTTCTCTTCTTTGGTGAAGCCGCTGCCGTCGTAGGCTTCTTCGCCCGGAATGCCGATCAGCGCGCCGTCGAGATCGTACACCCAAAAATGATACGGGCAGCGAAACGCTGCCGCGTGCCCGCACGCTTCGAGCGCGACCTTCGAGCCGCGATGGCGGCACGTGTTGTAGAACGCGCGCACCGCGCCGTCTTTACCGCGCGCGAAGAGCAGCGGCTGCCCGAGAAGCGTCGCGGTGAAGTAGTCGCCGATCTCGCGCACTTCGCTGGCATGCGCCGGCGAACAGCCACGTGCGATTGAAGATGCGCTCGACTTCGCGTTCGTACACGCGCGGATCGGTGTAGACGCGGTTATCGACCCAGCGCGAAGGATCGAGCTTCGGCGCCCAGTTCGGGACGGTGCGCGAATGTGTCGTCATGGCCGTGGAACTCCGCCGAAAGGGTGCACGTCTAGACGGCATCCAATTGGTCTCTATGAGCCGCGGTCCTTCACGCACCACATTCCTGGCCGCCGGCGGCGCGTTCGCGCTCGGAGCGAGCGCCATGCAACCGATTTGCGCCGCGGCGCAGACCGCGACGGTGCTAAAAATCGGTGAAGTGCCGATCGAAGCGCAGGCGGAGGCGATTTACGCCGAAGAGCAAGGCTTTTTCAAGAAGAACGGGCTCGCGACCGACATCGTGTTGTTGCGCAACGGTGCGACGATCGCGGGCGCGGTCGCCGGCGGCGACCTCATGATCGGCTGCTCCAACCTCATTTCGCTCAGTCAGGCACTGCAGCGGAATCTGCCCTTCGTCGCGATCACGCCGGCCAGCGTGTACGACAGCAACAACCCCAACGGCTTCATCGTCGTCGCGCCCGATTCAGCGATCAAGACGGCCAAGGATCTCAACGGTCAGACGGTCGCCGGGGCGACGCTCGGCGGGCTCGATCAGCTCTCGTTTCAAGCTTTCATGGGGCGCAACGGCGGCGACTACAGCAGCCTGAAGTTTGTCGAGGTTCCGCAGTCGGCGACGGCCGATGCGATCGTCAACGGCCGCATCGTCGCGGCGATCCTCAACGACCCCGAGTACTCGGCCGCCAAGGACCGCTTGCGCATCCTCGGCGACGGCCAAGGCGCGATCGCGAAGTACTACATTCAGACCGCTTGGTTCACGACCCGCGATTGGTTGGCGAAGAACAAGGATACGGCCCATCGTTTCAACGATGCCATTCTCGCCGCCGGAGCGTGGGCGATGGCAAATCCCGAAGCGGCGGCCGCGATCATGAACAAGCGTCTGGGCTTCCACGAAACGCGCGCCCGGCAGCGTTATGCGACCAGCCGCGACCCGGCGCCGATGCAGCTGCTGCTGGACGCCGCGGTGAAGTACAAGATCATCGCGCAAGTGAACATCGCCGACTTCTATTGGGACGGCAAGTGACGGGCGCGCGCCAGGATGGCGGCGATCGAGTTCACGCTGTCCACGATCAGATCGGTTTCCGAGACCAGCACTTCGACCGCCGGATCGCCGCCCGCATCGAGCGTGCGTTGGAGCGCGACCTGATCGTCGCGTAAGGGCGGCAGCGGACCCGGCCGCTCGCCGTTGTGCAGCGCCCCGACGATCGTCAGCAACGCGACGTCGAGATCGCCGGCCAGCCGCTCGATCTGCTCGTGCGGCGCGCCGGAGACGCGCGCCACACGCGCGCGCAGCGTCAGCGTGGCGATGCCCAGCCGCCGCGTTGCTGCAAGGATGCCGACCGCGGTGCGCAGCGTCAGCCCGCGCGGCCGCGCCGGTTCGCCGGCCATTTGGTCGACCGACGCCTCGGCGTTCGCGCGCGCACGCCACGCGCCGACTTGCGCCGCCCGGATCGCGTCGTCGTCGATGCCGGGCTCCGCATATGCGCGCAGCACGAGGCCGAGGTACCGCCGCTGCGCATCGATCAACTCCGCGAGGTCGTCGGCGATGCGCGCGTGCGACCACGCCGGCCACACGGTGTACGCAACGAGCGCCAGCATTCCGCCGAGCGCGGTGGCCGCCACGCGGTCGAACGCCGACGCGTGCTCGGGCGCGCCGCCGAACGCGAGCAGATACACCACGTAGCCGGTAATCGCGCCGCTGTAGAGCGCATAACTCACGTTGAAGATCGCGAAACCGATGCCGGCGAAGGCGATGGCGAGCACCATATAGGCGGTATCGTTGGGGTGAAACGCCGCCACCAGCGAGGCCAGTATCGCACCGCCGACCGTTCCGGCGACGCGTCCGACACCGCGCGTAAACGTTGAGGAGAAGTCCGGGCGCAGCACGAGCACGACCGTCAAGCCGATCCACTGCGCGTGTGCGAGCGGTAGCAGGTGCTGCGCGACCACCGCGAGCGTCAGCGTTATCGCGAGGCGAATCGCATGCCGTGCGTAGAGCGAATTCCACGAACACGCCGCGAGCAGGCGATCGGCGGTGACGCGCAGGTTGCGCAAGCCCAAATGGGCGACGCGCAACGGCGCCTCGTCGACCACGAGTCCGCCGCCGGCCGCGGCCACCGCCGAACGGTGCGCCGCGCGCAGTTGTCCGGCCAGCGCCCGCGCGTCGGCAACGTAGGGCGCACGTTCGGAGCCGAGCCGCTCAAGGTCGCGCACCGCGGCATCGAGCGCCTGCCCTGCCGCCCCGCGCGCGGTTGGCGCCTGCCCCGCCGCGACGCCCGCCGCAACCTGCTCCAACAGATCGCCGGCCGCATGACCGACGGCGCGCACGGCTTCACCCGCGGCCGTCAGCCCGACCTCGTTGAGCATGTGCTGTTCGGTCGCGAGCGCGGCGAGCGTTCCGCGCAAGCGGTCGGCTTCGTCCGCAAGCGCCTGATACGCGGCGATCTCCGCCCGGCCGCCGAAGGGCTGCGGGTCGGCGAGCGCCGCGCTGACGGCGGCGACGGATTGCGTATCGGGTAACCCGAGATCGTCGGCGCGCAGACCGCGTGCGTACTCCGCCAGCGCGCGATAGGCGTTCGCGAGCGCGGCGCGTTCGGTGCGGAAACGGCCGAGCGGCCAGACCAGCACCAGCAGCACGATCTGCAGCACGCAGCCGGCAAAGATCATCACTGCCTGCAGGCCCGGGTTCGACGTGTCGTAGGGCGGATTCGAGAGGAGGAGGTAGGCCACGCAGGCGTTGACCGCGACGATGGTCGCCGAACGCCCGAGCGACGCGACGACGCCGAACACCAGCGTCCACACGGCGAGCAGCGCGATGTTGGCCACCGGGAACGGGCCGGTCACGGCGCCGAGGAACCCCGAGATCGCGAGCACCGCGCCGGCGGCGAGCATCGCGCCGATCCGCGTGCGGTAGACCCCTTGCCGCGAGGCGAGACCGCCGACCAGGGCGCCGTAGGCCGCCGACACGCCGGCCAGCGGTTGCCCGGCCAGCGCTGAAACGACGAGCGGGATCGCGATGCCGACCGTGCAGCGCACGGCAAAGCGAACTTCGAGTCCCGACCAGTTCAGCCGCAGCGCGTCGGCGACGACCTTACGCGCGATCCTAGCGCCGGTAGAAGGCATTCCAAAACCAGATGCCCCACAGCCCCACCGCCACCGACCACGCGATCGCGGCTTTGGCGAGCAACGGCACGCGGTTGGGAATCGCCAGCGCCATCAGCACGACGATGAACGGCTCGAAGTCGAGCGCGTGCCGCATGCCGAACTGCGCGTAGCCGTTGACGTAGTATATGAACGACGGTCCGGCGACGAGCAGCGCCGCCGCCCACAAGCCCACGACGAGCGCGCGCGGCCGCCGCGCGAACAGCGCGAGCGCGAGCGCCGGGCTCGTCCAGGTCATCGCGAGGCCGTTCATCGTCGGCACGACGTATGGCCACACGGCTTGAAACTGCGGACCCTGCACGAAAAACGACCACAGCTGATAGACGAAATAGCGCAGCTGGAAGGGGCCGCCGCTGACGGCGCCGGCGGTATCCTGACGGTACCAGGCCGAGTAGCCGATGTCGTACCACACGCCCCAGCGGGCTTGGTTGTAGGCTACCCACAGCGCGGCGCCCACCGCGACGACCGCGCTGAACCCGATCGCCGCGCGGCGCCGTTCCGCGGCCGTGCGGTCGCGCAGCACGAGCCAAGCGAAGACCGGAATCGCCAAGACGAGCGCGAAGCGCGAAAACGCCGCCGCCACGAGCGCCAGCGCAACGAGCGATCCGCGCCGCCGGCCGGTCAGTTCCGCCAGCGCCAGAAACGCACACGCAACCGATGCCACGTGCGCGGTGAACCACACGTCGCCCAGCATCGCGCACCACGCGAGCTGCGTGCCGGCGAAGAGAAACGCGCACACCCACGCGGTGGACTTGACCGCGACGCCGAGCCGCTCGCACGTGAGCCAGCACGCGCCGACCGCCACGCCGCAGAGCAGCACCGCGAGCACGGTTTGGTTCGCGCTGCCGAACACCGCAACCCACGGCAGCAGCAGCACGGCCGGGAAGGGCGCCTCGATGATCCAGTACTGTCCGGCGAACGGCAACGCGTCAATCCACGAGCCGGGCCAAGCGATCGCGATCTGCCCGTGCGCGAACGCCTGCGCGAGCAAAACGTAGCCGTTGTAGGGCGTGCTGCGCCCGCGCGAGAGCAGCGCCGCGAACGCGAACGCGATGAGACCGGCCACCAGCGCGCGCACGGCCGGCCGGCGCAGCGCCGCGCTAGTGAAGCGCATATAAGTGCGGGGCTCCGTCGTCGAGTTCGCGCGCGTGAAAACCGCGCCATTCGTCGGGGTCGTCGGTGACGACGACGACCGGCCGCCGCAGCATCCAGTTTCGGTAGCGGCTCGCGTATTCGTGCGGATCAGCGGTCACCACCACCCGGTCGCCGAGCGCATGCAGCACGTAGGCGCCGTACGCCAGCGTGGTCGCGTAGTTCCACGGCGCGACGACGATGGCGCGCGCGGGCGTCGAGGTCACCACGCGGTCGATCCACTCGCGGCCGTCGCGGCCCGCGGGCTGCGCGAAGAGCTCCGCGTTGTTGCTCGCATCGCCGGCCACGAGCGCGCACCACGCGAAACCGATCACCGCGAGCGCGGCGTAGCGCTGCACGCCGCGCATCCCGTCATCGAGCACCGCGACGCCGTAACCGCCGGTCACCGCGATCGCGAAGTACGCCGGCAGATAGTAGCGCGTCGCCTCGGACTCAACCGGATACGCGCCCGCGAACAGTACCGGCACCAGTCCCAGCACGAGCGTGCCCGCCAGCACGAGCGGCATGCGCCACCACAACATCACGCCGCCGAACACGGCCAGCCACGGCAGCAGTCCGCCGAGATCGTGCGCGGCGAGCGGCGCGAACGTGTCGACCGTTTCGTGGATCGCGTGCTGCGAGAGCATGCCCGCCACCGCCCGGTGCGGCGAGAAATCGCTGCCGGTGACGACGCGCGCGAAGCCGGCCCAGGTCGCCGGATGACCGTCGTCCCAATACGGGCGGCCCGGCCGCAAGCCGAGGGCGAGCGTCGGGTCGAGGCGCGCCGCGGTGACCGCGGCGCTGCGCAGCGGCAGGTATGCATACACCGCGACCAGCACCGCGACGCCGCCGGCCACGAGCAGCGCCGCGCGCACCGGCGGCCGGCGCGAGAGCGCGATCAGTGCGAGTCCCGGCAGCATCAGCACCGTGCTGTTGTCGCATGCGAGCGCAAGCGTCGTCGCGATGACACACGCGACCGCATCGAACCAGATGCCGCTGCGGATCCAGCGCGTCGCGTAGACGGTAGCCCAGGCGACCGCGCAAAACGCGATCGGGTGCACGTCGACATAGGTCGCATGGGTCCACGCGACGCCGGCCAGCGCGTATGCCAGCGCCGCGCCCAGGGCGATCGCCGTCGCCGCGCCGAGCGTGATCAGCAGCGCGGCGACGGCCGCCGCCGTGCCGGCCGACGCGATCGCCGCCAGCACGTTGAGCCGCCAGGCGACGTTACCGATCGCAAAGGCATGGCTCCACAACCAGCCCAGGAGCACGTAGCCGGGAAAACCGGTCGGGTAGGGGATGCCCAAAATATAGGGGACCGTCTGCAGGTCGGCGGTGTCCCAGAAGGAGACGTCGCCGCGCAGCGATGCGAGGTACACGCCCAGCGGTACCGCAAACGCAACGAGAATCGCACTCGTCGAACGCAGGCGAGGACTCAAGAGCGTGAAATTACGCTCGACGATGGATCGTAGCCTGTCTAAGCGCGTGGTGGTCGCGGAATCGTTCGCCGAGCAAGGTCTCGCAATTCTCCGTCAAGCCGGCATCACGGTCGACTCGATGGTCGGTCGTCCGCGGGACGACCTCAAGGCCTCGCTGATGACCGCCGACGGGTTGATCGTACGTTCGGAAACGCGCGTCGACCGCGATCTGCTCGCGGCCGGCCCGATGCTCACCGTGGTGGCGCGCGCGGGCGTCGGGGTCGACTCGATCGACGTCGCGGCCGCGACCGACGCCGGCGTCGTGGTGCTCAACACGCCGGCGGCGAACACGATCTCGGCCACCGAGCAAACCTTCGGCCTGATGCTCTCGCTCGCGCGCAACATCCCGCAAGCGGTGCAGTCGCTGCGCGAAGGCCGCTGGGACCGCCTCAAGCTCGTCGGCACGGAACTGGCGGGCAAGACGCTCGGCATCGTCGGTCTCGGCCGCATCGGCGGCAACATCGCCACGCGTGCGCGGGCCTTCGGCATGACCGTGCAGACGCACGACCCGTATATCGCCTCGGCGCGCGCCGATGCGTTCGATGCGAAGCTGGTCGACCTCGAGACGCTGCTGCGCACGTCGGACGTGGTCACGCTGCACGTGCCGCTCAACGGCGAGACCCGCGGCATGATCGATCTGGCCAAGCTGCGCATGCTGCGCAAGCACGCTTTCATCATCAACTGCGCGCGCGGCGGCGTGATCGTCGAGGAAGACTTGCTGATCGCGCTCGACGAGGGCGCGCTCGCCGGCGCCGGGATCGACGTCGTGGCGGTCGAGCCGCCGCCGGCCGGCGGCAGCGGCGCGCGCCTGCACCAGCATCCCAAAGTCGTCGCGACGCCGCATCTGGGCGGCTCGACGCACGAGGCTCTGGCGCGCATCGCCAACGAGCTCGCCGAAGACGTGACGCGCGTGCTGCTCGGCGCGCCCGGCATGGGCGCGGTCAACGCGCCGGTGCCCGACGGACCCGAAGCCGAACGCGTGCTGCCGTTTCTCGACGTCGCCTACCGCATGGGCCGTTTCTTCCCGCAGTTCGCCAGCGGCGACGCGCGCGGTTCGTATGCGATGCAGCTGCAAGGCGACTTGGTCGAGATTCCCTCCGAGGCGTTCGTGCGCGCGTTTCTCTCGGGGCTCTTGCAGACCACCACCGACCGGCGCGTGTCGATCGTCAACGCCGAGAGCATCGCGGCCGAACTCGGCGTGCGCGTCGAAGCGCGCCCCGACGCTTCACCCACACCGTACGCCGGATCGCTGCGCATCACCGGCGGCTCGATGACGGTGACCGGCACGTCGGTCAACGGCAAGCCGCGCATCGTCGAAGCCGGCGGGTTCGAGATCGACGCGCCGCCGATCGGCGAGATGCTCGTCACGCAGCATCACGACGTGCCGGGCATGATCGGGCGCGTCGGCACGCTGCTCGGCGACGCCAAGGTGAACATCTCGACGATGCAGGTCTCGCGCAACGCGATCGGCGGCGACGCCATCATGGTGCTGGGCATCGATCGCCCGGCCGACGATGCGACGGTCGCCGCGCTGCGCGCGATCCCCGGCGTCCACTCGGTGCGCTCGCTCTCGCTCTGATCGTGAAGCTCTACATCGCCCGCCACGCCGAGACGACGTGGAACCTGGCCGGCCGCTATCAAGGCCGGCGCGAGTCCGCGCTCTCGGCGCGCGGCATCCAACAGGGCTTCGCATTGGCCGCCGCGTTCGCGCAGGCGGAGCCCGCGCCGGCACGCATCATCGCCAGTCCCATGCAGCGCACGCGCGCGACCGCGACGTTCGTCGCCGAGCGTTTGAACGTGCCGCTCGAATTCGACGATGCGCTGATCGAGATCGCGCACGGTACGTGGGAAGGCCGTCTGCGCGATGAGATCGCGGCCAACGATTCGGCCCGCTACACGACCTGGCGCGAACGCCCGGCCGACGTGGCCTTCGAAGAGGGCGAGTCGCTGCGCGACGTCGCCGCGCGCTGGAAGCGCTTCCGCGCGAACCTTCGGATCGAGGTGCCGACCCTGATCGTCACGCACGATGCGATCGTACGCGTCGCGCTGCTCGACATCGCGCAGCGGCCCTTGACCGACTTCTGGTCGACGCGCGTGGAGAACGCCGGCTACGCCGTGGTCGAGGCCGACGGCCCGGGCTGGACGCTGGTCGAGGAGTCGGTCAGCATGCACCTCGCCGAACAGCGCGCCTCAACCGAATCGCAAGCCCTTTAGGCCGGCACGGCTTCGTCTAGCGGCCACGCAGCTGATCCGGTTGCGATGCTCCGGCGAATCTTCGGTCCGTGCTGGTCGAGTTGCGGCGCGCTGCTCACCGACGTGTCACGAACGCCGCCGAACGTGAACGGCGAGCGCACGGCATGCGTTGCGCCCTCGCCCGGGGATTGGACGGGCACGATCGCCTCCAAATGGCTGACCTGCTCGTTCCGAACGGCCTCGTCGACATCGAGTACCGGTGCGAACGGTACGTCGAATTGCGAGAGCCGCTTGAGCCATGCGCCGCGCTCGTCCGCGGCGAAGTGGGCGCTCAACGCATCGACGAGCTCGAGATAATTATCGATCCGGTTCTGGCGCACGGCAAATCGCGGATCGCTCGCGAGGTGGCCGGCTCCGATCGCGGCTACGAGCGCATCCCAGAATTTATCGAGCGACGAAAGATGCAGCGCGATGATCTTGTCGTCTTTGCAGCGGATGAGAAAGGCTTGCGCGAGGCGCGGGCGATCGAGCGACGTCGGCACCTCCCCCAGCGCGAAGTAGCCGTAGAACGGCTCGGTGGCGAAATGCATCATCGTTTCCAGCATCGAGATCTCGAGATGCAGCCCGGCACCCGTGCGCGAACCCGCGACCAGCGCGCTCAAAATCCCCATCGCGGCGTAAATGCCCGTCATCGCATCGGCCAGCGCCGGGCCGAGTATGCGCGGCCGGCTCGCGTCCGACGCCACGCTCAAGAAGCCGCTGAGTGCCTGCGCGATCGTGTCGTACGCCGGGCGGTCGACATACGGACCGGTTTGGCCGAAGCCGCTGATCGAGCAGTACACGAGGCGTGAGTTGAGGGCAGCCAACGCAGCGAAGTCGATGCCCAGCCGGGCCACGGTTCCCGGACGGAAATTCTGCACGTACACATCCGCGGAGCGCACCAGCGTGGTGAATACGTCGCGGTCGGCGTGGGTCTTGAGATCCAGCGCGATGCTGCGTTTATTGCGGTTGTAGGCTTGGAAATGCGCGCTGTAGAGGCCGCCCCTGAAGTTGCGGTACGGATCGCCGGTCCCCGGCGTCTCGACCTTTATGACGTCGGCACCGAGGTCGGCAAGCAACATGCCCGCGCACGGGCCGGTGATGAACGTCCCTTGTTCGAGGACGCGAATCCCCGCGAGGGGTTTCACCGAGGCGCAGCCTCCGCTACGCCGGCCGCAGCCGCGCCGCCTGGCAGCGCACCATCGTATCCAATGGCGAGTTCGGCATGTTCGGAGAGCACGAAGCCGATCGAGCGCGTTTGTTCCTCGACGAGATGTGCGATCAGGCTGGCGGCACGCGCCAGCACCGGTACGCCTTTCATCGCCCCAAGCGGGAAGCCGGCATCGAGGAGCACCGCGGGAATAGCGGCGGAAACGTTCATCGCTAACGGCTTCCCGAGCATTTCGGGCAGTAGGCGTTCGACCGCGAGCGCCGCCTCGACGTGCTCGCCCGAGAGGTTGTTGGCCGCGGCGATCTTGAGCAGCCGGGCCACGCGCGGGTCTTGCGCCTTGTGGAGCGGGTGGCCGTAGCCCGGGATCGGCTTGCGGTCGGCACGCGCTTTGGTGATCTGCTCGCGGGCGGCTGAAATGAGATCGCTATCGCGGCCGGCCCGAACGATCGCCGACAAAAACTGGCCGGCGATCTCGGAGCTGCCGAGAATCACCGATCCGCACCCGAGCAGACCGGCGGCAACGGCACCCTGAAAGGCCTCCGGCGCCGCGGCGAAGGTCATCCGGGCGGCTTGAACGCTTGGCACCAAGCCGTGTTCGGCAATGGCGACCAGCGTCGCGTCCAACACGGAAAGCTGGTTCCGGCTTGGGCGCACACCGGTCACGAGCAAGAAAAAATGCTCGGAAAAGCTGACTTCACCGACGAGTTCTTCGGTGAGGTCGTAGCCGCGAACGATGATTTGGTCGGCGTTCGCGGTCGATATCGCCGTTTTCGGATTCTGCTGGGAACCGATCTTCACGAGGACTCCAATCGCTCACATGTTGTACGCCGCGCTGTCTTCGCTTTTAAGCGCGGTCACCTTTCGCCGCCGAGCGACCGATTAGTTTCGCCGATCGCGAGATAAGAAGGCGCTATGGTGTCCGCATTCCATCGCGCAGCGCCTTGATGATGATCGCTCGAACTTGCGACTGCGTGCCTTGCCGCCACGCCGCGACGGTCGGCACCGTGATCTGGGGCTCGATCAGCGGCCGGCACTCGAGACCATACTCCATGGCCAGGCTGCCGGAAGGAAACGGCGGCGTAATCGATATCCCGTTTCCCGATGCCACGAACGATAGAGCAACCTGCGTAGAAAACACTTCCTGGACGACACGCGGAACGACGCCGATCTCAGCGAACGCCGCGTTGATGCGCTCGGCATACCCGGGCATCAAGGTGCCGGAGAGATAGATGAACGATTCGTTTGCGATTTCGACCAAGGGAACCGCATCGCGTTTCAAGAGACGATGATTTCGCGGCAGCACGACCGCCATCGCCGCCGTGCCGATCTCCTCAACCGGCATGGAAATGCGCAACGGCCATTGCCGGAACAGGCCGAGATCGATTCGCTCTTCGTACAGTGCGCTCAGCAGCTGGTCGAACGTCATTTCAGTCAGGCGCACGCGTACTTCCGGGTACTGCGTTTGGAGCTTCGCAATCGTCGCGGGGAGCGAGAAGTGCATCGAGCCCACAAAGCCGACGGTCAGGCCGCCGTTGAGGCCTTGGCTCGCCGCGGCCGCGCGGTTCGTCGCGTCATCGACCAGCGCAAGGATGCGACGCGCATCCACCAGAAGGCTGCGCCCGGCTTCGGTCAACGTCACCGAATGATGGCCGCGCTCGAAAAGCTTGAACTGAAGTTCGCTTTCAAGCCGCGATATCTGCTGGCTGACGGCCGGCTGCGCGACCTGCAGTCGCGCGGCGGCCCGGCCGTAGTGCCGCTCTTCGGCAACCGCGACGAAGTATTGGAGACGTCGAAAATCCATCGCTCGGGCTCCCTGTCGTCAGCGCGAAGCTTATGGTACGATAAGCACCTGGTATTGGACGCGACGAATGCGACTTGTTACAATGAGCATTACGGGCGTTTTCCTCGACACCCTTGGGTCGCCATGGCTTTCCTCTCGTAATCATCGCGTATGACTGCGAGGGTCGATGGAAGGAGCAGTAGCACAGATGTCCACGCCTAAGAATGGGACCTCTAACGGGCATTCCAACGGGGTGATCGAGCTGGCGCCCGCCGAGCACGGAACTGCCTCCGCCGAGCAGATCGACGTCAACGCGCTGCTCCGTCTCGATGAAGGGCTCGTTCACTCCGACGTCTATGCGAGCCCGGCCGTCTTCGAGCTCGAAATCGAGAAGTTGTTCCACCGCGGCTGGGTCTATGTCGGTCACACGAGCGAGATTCCGCAGCCCGGTGATTTCGTCGTGCGCTGGATCGGCCGGCAGTCGGTGATCCTGAACCGGGATTCCGGCGGCAAGCTGCACCTCTTCATGAACCGCTGCCGGCACCGCGCCGCCGCGCTCTGCCACCAAGACAGCTCGGGCAACAGCGAGCTCTTCCGGTGTCCCTATCATGGCTGGGCCTACCGAAACGACGGTCCGCTGATCGGCGTGCCCTTCCCGCAGAGTTACGGCGACGACTTCAACCGCGAAGACCTTCCGCTGGTGCCGGTTGAGATGCAGACGTACCGCGGCTTCGTTTGGGGAAACCTCGCACCGGACGGCCGCAGTTTGGCCGACCACCTCGGGATCTGCGGGCAGCGCGCGATCGATATGTTTTGCGACGCTTCGCCCTCCGGCGAGATCTCGTTGCAGAACGGCACGCTCAAGGGCCTGATCCACGCGAATTGGAAATTTCAAGGCGGCGACGGGTATCATCCGCCGATCACGCACGAAGCGAACTTCATGTTCATGCGCAAGAAGCGCACGACCGGCGACACGCACAACCCGATCTCGCGAATGGGCACCTTCGAAGAGGGCTTTTTGAGCCGGGATCTCGGCAACGGACACGTGTGTCTCGACTATCGCACGCCCGGTCCGTACGTGCGGTATCCCGAAGGCGCGCCCTGGGTCGCGAAATACCGCAAAGACCTCATCGATGCGTACGGACCGGAACGCGGGAACTTTCTGTTCAAGACGGCGGGCAATCCGCATACGGTGTTCACGCCGAACCTGCACTTGGTCAATGTCGCCGACGTGCGCTTGATCAGACCGCTCGCGGCCGACCGGTTCGAAATCTTGTTCTTCTGCGCGTTCCTCAAAGACGCGCCGGACGAGCTGAACGAATCGCGCCTGCGCGACGTCAACTCGCGCATGGGGCCGGCGGGTTATATCAACCCGGACGATGTCGAGATGTTCGAGCGCACCCAACTCGGGATGCGGCAGATGCTCGACCCGTGGAAAGTCATGACGCGCGGCCTACACGCCGACGTTATCGACGACGATTTGGAAACGCCCGAAGAGTACCGCTGGAGCGGAACGCCTGCGGGGCATTTCAGCGACGAGCTGCCGCAGCGCGCGGCGCTCAAGCACTGGGCGGAGCAGCTTTCGCGATGAGCGTGCTGGCGGCAACCGCGATCGACCGCGAAACGATCGAGGACTTTCTCTATCGAGAGGCGCGCTTGTGCGACGAGAGCCAATACGACGCCTGGTCGGCGCTGTGGACCGACGACGGCGTCTATTGGGTGCCGGCCAACGAAGACGAGTACGACCCGCGCCGCCGGCTATCGATCGTCTATGACGACCGGGCGCAGCTTCAGGATCGCCTCGACCGGCTGAAGAGCGGCAAAGCGTGGGCGCAAGAACCGAAATCGCGCTTGTGCCGCATCGTCGCGAACGTCGAGGTCGGCTCGGTTCTCGCGAACGGAGACATCGAGGTCCGCTCCAAGTACGTGCTGGGCGAGTTGCGAGATCGGCGAGAAACGACGTACTACGCGCGCCAACTCCACCACTTGCGTTCCGACGGCGACAGCCTGCGGATGTCGTTCAAGAAAGTCATGCTCTTGAACAACGACGAACCGATTCACAATATGACGTTTCTCGTCTAAACCGGGAGTACATGATTTCTATCAATAATAAGCGCTTGCGGGCGTTCTCCGTCCTTGCGCTGCTCTTGTTTGCGCTCGTCGGTCTGCGTGGTAGCGAAGCGGCCGAGGAACCCGTGCTGCACGTCGGCATCTCGCCGTTCGAGGCACAGGTGGCCATCTACTATGCCATCGACCAAGGCTTCTTCAAGCAAGTCGGGCTCAACGTCGACGTGACGCAGCTTGGAAGCGGATCGGCGGTCGCAGCTGCGATCGTCGGCGGCAGCCTGCAGATCGGCTGTTCCAATGCGCTATCGCTGGCCAACGCCCGCGAACACGGCTTCCCCTTTGTGTACATCGCGCCGGGCTACATGTACGACACGAACATCGTCCCGCCGTACACGGCGCTCGTCGTCTCGTCGCAGTCGACAATTACGAACGGGCGAGATTTCGAAGGCAAAGCGATTGCCGGTACGGCGTCAAAAAGTCTCGATGATCTCGCTACCCGCGCGTGGATCGATCAGCATAACGGCAATTCATCGAACGTGGGGTTCATCGAAATGCCGCTCGCATCGATGCCGGACGCCGTCGCTTCCGGGCGCGTGGCCGGCGCGATCATTGCGGAACCGGCATTATCGAAGGCCCTCGCCACGGGCAACCTCAAGATTCTCGGGAAGACGTACGACGCGATCTCAAAACGCTTCATGGTCGTCGGCTGGTTCACAACCGAGGATTGGGCGACCAAGAATGCCGCCGCCGTTCGCAAGTTCGCGCTGGCGATGAACCAAGCGTCCGCGTGGGCGGTCAAAAATCCCGAATTGGCGGCCAACATCGAGCGAAAATATATTCGCACGACGTATGCCCGCGCGCACGAGTACCACGTGCGCTCGCTGGATCCGGCGCTGATTCAACCCATGCTCGATGCGGCCATGAAGTACAAGTTACTCGACCGCCCCGAATACGCCGACAAAATGATCTTCGCCAATTGACTGCGCCTCCGCTCTGAACTATGGCGACATCGCCGTTTCATGGCGGCATCGCTGTCTCACCACCGTCATCCCGAGCGCAGTCGAGGGACCAGCGCTAGGCACGCCATAAGGCCACTGTCGATCACGAGCCCTTCGACTACGCTCAGGACAGGCTCCGCCGAGGGATCGCCGACGACGTGCCAGTTCATGCCTAGTGGCGATCACTCGGCTTCGCTCGTGATCGACAGTGGCGATTTGGCATGATCGTGGCGGTCCCTCGACTGCGCTCGGGATGACGGGGGGCGCGCGCTCGACAATGCGCTCGACAGCGCGCTCGACAATGCGCCTCGAGGTGTGGCGCTGATGATCGCGGGTTAGGCTTGGACTTCGCGGAGGCGGCCTGTTTCGACTTCGTAGACGAAGCCGCGTACGCGGTCGCGGTGCGGGAGCAACGGGTGGTCGCGCACGGTGGTGATCGCGGTGCGCACCGCCGCGTCGAGATCGGAAAAGCTGCCGAACAGATAGGGCGGCTCTTGCCCGGTGTCGGCGGCGATGGCCGCGCGCAAGGCCGGTTCGTTCATCTTGTGCAGGCCGCAGTTGGTGTGGTGCATGAGCATGACCTCGCGCGTTTGCAGCAGCCGCTGCGAGAGCACCAGCGAGCGCAGCACGTCTTCGGTTACGAGACCGCCCGCGTTGCGCAGGATGTGCGCCTCACCCGAGTCGAGGCCGAAGATGCGGAACGTGTCGATGCGCGAATCCATGCAGGTGACGATCGTGACGTGCATCGAGGGAATGAGCGCGCGCGGGCCCTCGAAGCGGCTCTCGCGAGCGCGGGCATTGTCGACCAGGTCGTCGATGACGGTTCGCATAGGCGTTAGCGCAGCCGGTCCACGAACACCGCCCGCACGAACGGGTAGTAGATCGTGTGGCCGCTGACGTCCGACCACGAAGCCGGAGTGTCGAGGATGCCGAGCACGCGCACCGTCTGGCCCACGCGCCAGTTGCCGGGCGGCAATTTGAGGTACACGTCGACCGGCTCCTCATCGGGCCCGCACTGGCCGACGACCACGCCGGGACGCGTGAGCTCCGAAATCTCGCACGTGTAGGCGACGTGTTCGCCGGTGTGCGCGAGCACGTTGCTCGTCATGTCTTCCGCGGTTTGATTGGGCTTGACCGAGCGCATGAACGCCGCTTCTTGCGCACGGCGTTCTTGTGTCATCGCGTGCGCCGGGCCGGTCGCCGAAGCGACGACGGCGCAAGCCCAACCGAAGGCAAGCGCGGGCAGCAGCAGACGGCGCATCACAGCGGTACGGGATCGTGCTCGAGCGTTTTGCCGAAGACGTCCGTTCCGAAATCGGCCGTGCCCGGATAGTCGGCGTAGCCGAGATGGTCGAGGCCGAAGAGGTCTTCGATCGTGCGCAAGCGTGCTGTAGTGGTTGTACGGTGTGCTGGTCACGACGCCCGGTTTGATGAACGGCGAGACGAGCACCGTTCCGATACGGCCGCCGCCGCTGATGCCGTTGGTGCCCGTCGGTGATGATCTCAGCGGCATACTCGCCCTTGCGGTACTGCTGTGAGGATAGCGGCGGGATGCCCGGCACCGACGTGTTCGGCCCGGACGGTTCGTCGCAGCAGCCCGAACCGTCGTAGCCCACGAACACGCCGTTGGGGCTCATTCCGGAGAGACTCGCCTCATCGAAGGTGATGATCAGCAAACCGTCCTTCTGGAACGCCGGTGAGCGCACGATGATCGGCACCCACGTTTTGAGGAATGCGTCCTCGGGTTCGTAGACGTGCACGCCGACCGGGCTGTGCGGCGATTTGCACGGCGTGTCGTGCCCGTCGTTGCACAGGTTGGGCGTGATCCAGGTGTAGTTCGGCGTCGTCGCGACCGACTGCAGCGCCGTGATGAGCGGCGAGTGCGCCGGCGTGCCGAGCGCGCCGACGTTGTTCTTGCACGCACCCGAGTCGAGCAGCGAGTGAAAGTAGACGAACGGGTTGTGCTTGGAGGTGTACTGATCGGTGACGCGCAGCGAACCGCCCTTATTGTAGTCGGGCGGCACTTGCGCGGATTGTGTGTTGTCGGGCGAACCGACGCCGCCCTTGGGTTGCCCGCACGGAACGATCTCGCGCGTGCCGTCGTTGCCCATATCTTCCATGTAGCCGTGCCAGGTGAGGCCGTGCGCGGTCAGTTGGTCGGCAATGGTTTGGACGGAGGCGGGATAGATGCAGCCGTCGCCCTTGATCTGCGCGTACGGCGCCATTCCGCGCACCGCGATGTCCACGTAGTTGGTGGAGAGCTCCGGATACTGGGTGCTCGTCGCGCAATCGTCTTGGTTCTCGCGCGTCACGGATTGGCCGCTGATCAGCGTGAGATAGTTGCCCAAACTGTAGTGGCTCGTGGCGTAGTATTGCTGCAGCAGCGCGCCGTGGCCGGCCACGTCGAGGGCGAGATACGGCGCCGGCATCTTCGCGCCGAACGTGCTGTCGAAGGATTGGTTCTCGAGGATGATCGTGAACACGTGCCGGATCGGCGGCAGCGGGTTCGCCGGCGCGGCGGCGAGCGGAACCGGTACGGCCGGCGCAGCGATCAACGCGCACGCGGCCAGCACGGCGCAAAGCCGGACCAAACGTCCGAGCGGAAGAGTCCCCATCCCGGTGCGTTCGAGCGCCGGGGCGGTCACCCTCGTTAGGCGGTAACTTCGGCTTCCGCCGTTTTTTCAGGGCTGAGTTTCTCGAGCACCGCCTCTTCGTGCGCCGCGCGTTCGGCATTGTAGCGGTCGCGGTACACGCGCCGCCACTGCAGACCGCCGCGGTCGTTGTTGATGCTCAGCTCTTGCCAGCCGCCCTCGCGCGGCAGATTTTCTTCCAGCGCTTCGAGCGCCTCGAGGTCCTCTGCCAGCACGGCATTCTGCCCGCGAATTCCCGTCTGCTCGAGCCACGCCGGACGCGGGCCCTTCGACTTGCGCGCGATCACCCAGAAGTCGTGCGTGCTGTGCTTGGTCTCGGGCGTGAGCGCGTAGATGACTTTGCTGAAGAACGCCTGCTCGTCGGGCGCTCCGACCGGCGCGACGCGCACGTGCAGCGTGTAGAGCGCGGGCACGTCGTACTCGATGTCTTGCCAGCGGTCGATGTTGTCGGTGATGCCGGTGCTCTGGCGGTAGAACGGCGGCGCCGGAACGTTTTCCATGTGCCGGAAGCAGCGCACGACGTGGCCCTCGACCTCGGTGCGGATCGGCGTTTCCGCGACGTCGTCGCTGCCGATCGTACTCGCGTGGATGAACGTCTCGTGCGAGAGGTCCATCAGGTTGTCGATCAAGAGCGCGGGGCGCGCTTTGATCGTGCGCATGTCCTTGATGATCGTCCAAGCGGGATCGGTCGTCCAATGATGGTCGGGAATCTTCGCGACATCGGCCGCCGCCGGGTCGCCCATCCAGATCCAAACGTAGGGACCGCTCTCGACCAGGGGATACGTTTTGACGCGCGCGCTCTTCGGCACGTTGGCCTGGCCCGGCACCCACGTACACGTGCCCTGACCGTTGAATTTGAAGCCGTGATAGCCGCAGACGATGGTGTCGCCCTCGACCTTGCCGCGCGAGAGCGGGTAGGCCCGGTGCACGCAGCGGTCGGAAAGGGCGACCGCGGTCCCGTCCTGCAGGCGGTACATCACGACCGGCTCGTCGAGGAAGACCCGGCGCAGCGGAGCGCGCGTGATCTCCTCGCCCCACGCGGCGACGTACCAGGCATCGAAGATGAACGCGTCCGGCAAGTTGGAGCGCGGATTGAACTGCAAGCGGGATTGCGGCGATGCCATCGTACGGTTCCACCCTTCGGGTCAAGCTAATTGAGCGCGCTCAATATTCGGTGTACCCCGGGCTGTACCCTAGAACGGCACCGGCCGAAACGACGGCAGCGGCCGCGGCGTGGAGAACGTCGAGGCCGCCAGGGCCGTGGGGAAGCGGTAGCGGTAGAACGCGATGTGCTCCACCGCCGCGCTCTTGGCGTAGGTGGCGGCGGCGCTCGCCGTGATGGCCATCCAGTACTTCTGCACCCGCCCGAAGGTCACGCTCCCGCTCCCGGCGTGCGAGCTGGTCACGAACTCGATCGCGACCGGCAAAAACGTGCTGCCGTCGATCGTGACCGAGTGCACCGTCGCCGCCGCCGCACCGAGGGGCGTGGTGCGGAAGACGTGGTCGAAGTGCCGGCCGTCGCGCAGCGGCCCGACGTAGCGGAACGTGTAGGCTTCCGGGCGCGGCGCGAGCGCCTCGATGGAGTAGCGATTCTTGCGGCCCCGGAAGATGTGGATGCTCGGCGGCTCGAGCTTCTTGCCGTCGACGCTCAGCAGCTCGTCACGCTCGGAATTGCCGCTGCGAAAGACGCGGTGGGTCTGCTGGATGTCGCGGGCCCCGGCCTGATCGACGGAATACTCGAACGAGAGCACGCCGGGCGTGTGCACCTTGGCGAGCGCCGCCGCATACCGTGCCAGCACGTACGCCGGCGCGACCCGCGGCGGCGCGGCGGCGCGGGCCCGCAGCGGCGGGACGTCCGGCGGCGCCGTCGGCGCGGCGAGAGCGACCGCCATCGCGAGCCACAGCATCACGGCGTGGCGCGCAGTCCGTCGACGATGGCGGCGAGCGCGGCCTCGGCGCCGGCGATCGTGCGGCCGCCGCCCTGCGCCTGCGCCGGCGCCCCGCCGCCCTTGCCGCCCACCTGCGGCGCGGCGGCCTTCACCAAGTTGCCGGAATGCACGCCCGCCTTCACCGCGTCGTCGCTCGCGCTGACGAAGATCGAGGCGCTCTCGCCGTCGGTCCCGACCAGCGCGATCACCCCGTGCGGCAGCTTGACGCGAATCGCGTTCGCCAGCGCGCGCAGCGCCGCCGCGTCGGCATCGTGCACGACCGCGCCGACCACCCGATGCCCGCCGACCGTCTCGGCGCGCTCCACGTAGGCGTGCGCGTCGGTCGCGGCCAGCCGCGCCTTGAGTTCGCCCAGCGCTTTCTGCGCGTCGCGCACGTCGTTCTGCATCCGCGCGACGCGTTCGACGACCTCGTCGGGCTTGGTCGCGAGCGTCTCGGCCAGTTGCGCCACCGTGTCGCTCGTGCGCTCGACGATCGCTTCGGCAGCGCGCGAGACGGCCGCCTCGATGCGGCGCACACCCGCGCCGATCGACGACTCCCCGATCAGCACGAACATGCCGAGCTCGCCCGTCGAGTGCGCGTGCGTTCCGCCGCAAAACTCGACCGACGGGCCGGCCGCAACGACGCGCACGACCTCGCCGTATTTCTCACCGGCCATCGTGATCGCGCCGGTCGCGAGCGCTTCCGCGATCGGCAGCTCGCGCGTTTCCAGATGATGGTCTTCGCGAATGAGTTCGTTGACGCGCTGCACGACACGGCGCTTCTGTTCGCCGCTGAGCGCGCCGCCCGGACTGCGAAAGTCAAAGCGCATGCGGTCGACGCCGACCCACGAGCCGGCCTGCACGACATCCTTGCCGAGCACGTCGCGCAGCGCGTGCTGCAGCAGATGGGCCGAGGTGTGATGGCGCCGAATCTCCGCGCGCCACTCGGGAAACACCAGCGTTTCCACCGCGTCGCCGACTGCGAACGCTCCGCTGCGCACGACGCCGTGATGCACGATCGCGTCGTGCGCGAACTGCGTATCGGTCACGTCGAAACCGGCCTCACCGGCGACGATCTCGCCGCGGTCGCCGATCTGACCGCCCTTCTCGGCATAGAACGCGGTGCGGTCGAGGATCAGCTGCGCGCTCGCGCCTTGCTCGACGCGTTCGACCGACGCGCCGTCGACCAGAATCGCGACGATCGTGCCCTTGGCGCTCAGGCCCGCGTAGCCTGAGAACTCGCTGCGCACCGAGGGCAGATCGCTGACCGTCACCGTCGCGCGCTTGGAGGCCGCGTCGGCGCGCGCGCGCTCGCGCTGTTCGTTCATCTTCTCATCGAAGCCGGTGGTGTCGACCGCGACGCCGCGTTCGCCCGCGATCTCGCGCGTCAGTTCGGCCGGAAAGCCGAACGTGTCGTGCAGGGTGAACACGTCTTCGCCGGTGAGCAGCATCGTGCAGTCGACGATCGCTTCGGAGATCAACGCGTCGAGCATTTCGCTGCCGCGATCGAGCGTGCGCACGAACGTCGTCTCTTCGGTGCGCAGCGCGTTCTGCACGTCGTTGAGGCGGCCGCGCAGCTCGGGATATCCGGGCGCCAGCGAGTCGACCACCGCGCTCGCGAGCTGGGCCATGAACTCGCGCGGGTAACCCAGCAGCCGGCCCTGACGAATCGCCCGCCGGATCAGGAAGCGCAGCACGTAGCCGCGGTCGGTGTTGGAGGGATAGACGCCGTCGGCGATCAGGAACGTCACCGCTCGCGCATGATCGGCGATGATGCGCCGCCGCGCCAGCTGCTCGTCGGGCATGAGCGAGGTCGCGCCGATACTGGGCTGCGCGGCGATCACGTCGAGGAACAGATCGGTCTCGTACATCGAGGCTTGACCGTTGACGAGCGCCAGGATGCGCTCGAAGCCCATGCCGGTGTCGATCGCCTTGCGCGGCAGATCGCCGAGCACGCCGTCGGCGCCGCGGTTGTACTGCTGGAAGACGACGTTCCAAAACTCGACGAAGCGGTTGCCCTTGTTGGGCGCGTCGTCATCGGGGCCCGATGCGTATGCCGGACCGGTATCGTAGAAGATCTCGGTGCACGGGCCGCACGGCCCGGTCGCGCCCATCGTCCAGAAGTTGTCGTCGTCCCAGCGCGAGATGCGGGCCGGAGACAAGCCGATCTCGCGCTCCCAGATCGTCTGGGCCTCGTCGTCGGAGGTGTGGACGGTGACGTAGAGCTTGTCTTTGTCGAGCTTCCAAACGTTGGTCGCGAGGTCCCAAGCGAAGCCGATCGCCTCACGCTTGTAGTAGTCGCCGAACGAGAAGTTCCCGAGCATCTCGAGGAAGGTCCCATGGCGCCCGGTGCGGCCGACGTTCTCGATGTCGCTCTTGGCCCCAGCTACGCGCAGGCAGCGCTGCACCGTCACCGCGCGCGGCGCCGGCGGGGCCTCCTCGCCGAGAAACACCGGGACGAACTGCTCCATCCCGGCGATCGTGAAGAGCGTCGTGCTCATCGCATCGGGGATCAGCGACGCCGACGCCAGATGCGTGTGCCCGTTGCGGACGAAATACTCGACGAAGCTCGAACGGAGTTCCTGGGACCTCATAATCAGCCGACGGTGTTCGCCGCCGGCCGGGTCAGCCTTCTTTGAGGAAGTTCCGCAGCTTTTCGAGCGCCTTTTGCTGCAGGCGCGAGACGTGCATCTGGGAGACGTTGAGGCGCTTGGCGATCTCGGTCTGCGAGACGCTCTCGTAGAAGCGCAGGTAGAGGATCACGCGCTCGCGGCCGCTGAGGACCTCGAAGGCGCGCTCCAGGTTGGCGCGGTCCTCGAGCAGTTCGAGCGCGCTGTCGTTCTGGCCGACGTAATCGGCGAGCGTTTGCGACTTCTTGTCGCCGTCGCCGTTGAGTTCGGTATCGAGCGAAAGCAGGTTGTAGGCCTGGCCGAGCTCCTGCGCTTCGAGGACGTCTTCTTCCGAGGCCCCGAGGTGCTCGGCGAGCTCGGCGACGGTCGGTGAGTGCCCGAGCTTGACGTTGAGCTTCTCGATCGCGCGGTTGACCGCGAGGTTGAGCTCTTGCAAGCGGCGCGGAACCTTGACGGCCCAGCCTTTGTCGCGGAAGTAGCGCTTGATCTCACCGACGATCGTCGGCGTCGCGTAGGTGGTGAACTCGACGCCACGGTCGAGATCGAAGCGGTCGATCGCCTTGAGCAGTCCGACCGTACCGACTTGGATCAGATCGTCGAGCGCCTCGCCGCGATTGGCAAACTTGACCGCCAGATAGCGCGCCAAGTTGAGATGCGCCACGACCAGTTCGTTGCGCAAACGTTCGTACTCGGTCTGACCGGTATGGTCGCGGCCGGAATCCTTGTCCGGGTGCGCGCGCAAAACGGCGAACCGGGCAAACGCATCACGCGCGCGCTGGCGATCCCAGCGCTCCGCGTCGATCGGAGCGGAACTCACATTACCCCGAAACGCGCTTGGTCATCACGAGTTGCGTTCCTTCACGAACGTCGCTCGTGTACTCCACAGTATCCATGAGTGCCCGGATCAGGAAGACACCCAGTTCTTCGGTTCGGCCGAGTTCACCGATCCGTTCTTCCTCGACCGGGCTGAGCGGCGGACCCTGGCCGCGGTCACGGACCGTGAGCACGACCCCTTCCGCGGTAACTTCGCACACGATTTCGATCGAGCCGTCCGGCATACCGTGCTGGATGGCGTTCGTGCACGACTCGGCGACGGCAAGCTTGATGTCCTCGATGTCGTCGACCGAAAAGCGTTGCCGGCTGGCGACCGCTGCCACCGCCAGACGTGCAACGGCAACCCACTCGGCGCGCGCCGGAATTTCCAACCGCACCACCCCATGCGACCGGTTAGCCGCGGGAGCGGGATTCATGCGAGAGCTTTCATCGCGCTCTGCTCGTCGTCGAAGATGCCGAAAATCTTCACTAGCCCCGTGATGTCGAAGATCTTCTTGATCTGCGGGTTCGTGCAGACGAGGTTCACCGAACCCCCGTGCTCGCGCACGCGCTTGAGGCCGCCGATGAGAACGCCCAATCCCGTCGAGTCGATATAGCGTACCTTCTCGAGGTTGATCACGAGGTTGTAATGCTCGCGGTCGATGAGCTCGGTTATGGCGTCTTTGACTTTTGGTGAGGTATAGACGTCGATCTCACCGGTCAAATCAACGACGTACGCGTCGCCCTCAGATTCGCGTACGTTGACTTTGATATCCACCGTTTCTCCTACGTTCGGCTTTGGAGTTCGTTGCGTTGTTGTTCCGCGGCTTCCATACCCTCGGCGACCGCACCGTCAACCCTCGCCCGGGCGCCTTCGACGATGGCGCGGCCGCGCTCGAGCAGTTCGTTCGTCTGGCCGGTGAGGGTTTCGCTCACGTCGCCGGCCGTATCGCGGGCCCGGTCGGCGGCTTCCCGTACCTTAGCACGGAAGGCGTCGCGGGTGTCTTCGCCCGATTTCGGCGCGGAGATCATGGCCAGCGTGGCCCCGGCGAGCAGTCCCACGAGCAGTCCGGTGACGAACCCGCCGCCGCGAGGCGCCTCGTCGTCCATCAGATGCCCTCCGGGTCGCCGGAACGGCGCCCGGAAACGAGCCGGCGGATGCCGGCCGTGATGCCGGTGAGGGTCGCACCGACGTTGACGATGGCGGGCGCGACGGCACGGTTAGCGAGGTCGGACGTTTTCACGACGTTGGTCGCCACGGTTTCGAGCGATCCGACGACCCCGCTGAGCCGGGCAACGGTGGCATCGGCCGTATCGGCGATGCCGCCGACGTGCGCGAGCGTTTCCGCGACCGGCGCGGAGAGCGCCGCGATCTGCCGGTCGACTTCATCGAGCGTGCCGTTGAGGCGCCGCAAAAAGTTGGCGATGCCCGAGCAAAAGACCAGCACCCCGATGCCGATCAGGAGAACGCCCAGACCTGCACCGACACTGAATACCAGGTGCGGCCAATCGATCTCTGAACCTGCCACCAGTCCTCCGAATGCTCGCTAGAGCCACGCAGCGCGGATACCCAAGAACGCCGCTTCCTACACGTCGGCGGTCTGCATCATCCGTTCGACGACCCGTCCCACGACTGCCGCCGCACCGTCGATGTCGGCGCCGGTCGTCGTCCGGCCGAGCGAAAACCGCAACACGCCGGTCGCGTACGCGGGGCTCGACCCCTAGCGCGGCGACGACGTGGCTCGGTTCCAAGGACCCGGCAGCACACGCGCTTCCCGCCGACGCTGAAACGCCCTCCAGATCGAGCGCCATCAGGAGCGCATCCGATGGCTGGTCGGGGAAACCGACGCTCAGGATGTGGGGCAGCCGGGGCGCCGCCGCCCCGAGCACGACCGTCTCGGGAACGCCGGCCGCGATCGCCGCGTGCAGCCGCTCGCGCAGCCCCGTGACGCGCGCGACGGTCTCGGCCCGCTCGGCGGCCGCCAGTTCGAGCGCCCGGGCCAGGCCCGCGACCCCGGCCAGATTTTCGGTCCCCGAGCGCAAGCCGTGCTCCTGGCCGCCGCCGACGATCTGGGCCACCAGCGGCGTGCCGCGCCGCACGAACAGGACGCCCACGCCCTTGGGCCCGTTGAACTTATGCGCCGAGAGCGTCAGCAGGTCGACGTCGAGCCGCGCCAGGTCGAGGGCGAGGTAGCCGGCCGTCGCCACGGCGTCGGTATGGACGAGGGCGCCGGCGGCATGGGCGAGCGCGGCGATCTCGGCCAGCGGCTGGATCGTGCCGACCTCGTTGTTGCCGAGCATGACCGAGACGAGGGTCGTGCCGGGGCGCAGCGCGGCGGCCACGCCGGCCGGGTCGACCAGCCCCGCGGCGCTGACCGGCAGGCGCGTGACGGTCCAGCCCTCGGCTTCGAGGACGTCGAAGGCGTGCAGCACGGCGTGGTGCTCGAAGACGGTCGTGATCACGTGCTTTCCGTCGCCGGCCCGCGCTTTGGCCGCCCCGACGATCGCCAGCACGTCGGCCTCCGAGCCGCCGCCGGTGAAGACGATCTCGCGCGGCGCGGCGCCGAGCACCCGGGCGACATCGGCCCGGGCCGCGTCGAGCGCCGCGCGCGCCGCGCGCCCGTGCGCGTGCGCGGAGCTGGGATTGTAGCCGCCCGCCAAGCAGCGGCAGCATCGCTTCGATGACCTCCGGCCGGGCGGTCGTCGTGGCGGCATTATCAAGATAGATGTTCGCGTTCATTCTGCGAAGGGGTCCTCATCGTCGGGGGAGGCGCGACGGGCGTCGATCCAGGCCCGCAAGCGCGCTTCCTCGCCCTGTTTGCCGGGTTGGAAGTACGCGCGGCCCTGCAAGGCTTCGGGGAGGTTCTGCTGCAGCACCACCGGCGGCGGCGCTTCGCCCTCGGCGTCCATCGCCGCGTAGTCGTCGTGCGCGTAGCGGTAGCCGCTGCCGTAGCCGAGCTTCTTCATCAGCTGGGTCGGCGCATTGCGCAGGTGCAGCGGCACCGGGTCGTTGCGCGTTGACTCGACGTCGGCCAGCGCCGCGCCGTAGGCCCGCCCGACCGTGTTGCTCTTGGGTGCGGTCGCGAGGTAGAGCGTCGCCTGCGCGAGCGGATAGTAGCCTTCGGGCATGCCGATGAAGTGCACGCTCTGCTGCGCCGCGACCGCCACTTGCAGCGCGCGCGGATCGGCGAGACCGATGTCTTCGCTGGCGAGAATGACGAGCCGGCGCGCGATGAAGAGCGGGTCCTCACCGCTCTCGATCATGCGCGCGAGGTAGTAGACCGCGGCATCGGGATCGCTGCCGCGCACCGTCTTGATGAACGCGCTGATCGTGTCGTAATGACCGTCGCCGTCCTTGTCGTAGCTGCGCGCACGCTGCTGCATCGCATCGGCGATCGTCTTCTGATCGATCACCGCGTTGCCGCCGGCGTCCTTGGGAGCCGCGGCGGCGGCGAACTCGAGCGTGCTGAGCGCGATGCGCGCGTCGCCGTTGGCGAGGTTGACCAAGTGCTCGAGCGCATCGGGCTGCATCGTCACGTGCTCGGCGCCGAGCCCGCGTTCGGTATCGGCGAGCGCGCGTTCGATGATGGTGCGGATCTCGTCGTCGCCCAGCGACTTCAGCACGAACACCCGCGAGCGCGAAAGCAGCGCGGAGTTCACTTCGAACGACGGGTTCTCGGTCGTCGCCCCGATCAGCGTGACGGTTCCGTCCTCGACGTAGGGCAGCACCGCGTCTTGCTGCGCTTTGTTGAAGCGGTGGATCTCGTCGATGAACAGCACGCTGCGTTTGCCCACGCGCTTGAGCTTCGCGGCGTCGGCCACGACGCGCCGCAAATCCGCGACGCCGGCACTCACCGCCGAGAGGGCTTGGAAATTCGCCCCGGTCGAGTGCGCGATCACTTGCGCGAGCGTCGTCTTGCCGGTGCCCGGCGGTCCCCACAGGATCATCGAGGGCAGGCGGTCGGATTCGATCGCGCGGCGCAGCGCGCGCCCCGGCCCGACGATTTGCTCCTGGCCCACGAACTCATCGAGCGACCGCGGCCGCATCCGCGCCGCCAGCGGCTCCCGCACGCCGCCGTCACCACCGCCCGAGGACTCGAAGAGCCCGAGCATCGGCCCGATTACTTCTTTTTCTTCGACGGTTTCGGCGAAGGCGGCGGGCCGGGCGAACCTTGGGGAATCGGTTCGCGAATGATCATCGGTGCGCCGGACGCGATGACGTCGCGCGTCTGCAAGTTGTAGTCGACCACGGCCGCGCGCATCGTGCTGCCCCCTTCGGCCAGCACGACGTCGCCTTCCAAGTGCATCGTGTGCTGCAGTTGGTTGAGCACGCCGCGCTGCGCGGTACCGACCCGGTCGCCCTGCACGAAACGCACGTTGCCGTGGGCGTCGTAGGATTTGTTCTTGGTGTCGATGGTCAGCTCGTCGCACGTGATCGTGGCCGGGCCCTGGTAATCTTTACCGGCAGCTGCCGCTTCGGGCGCGTTGCCGTTGTCGTGCACGACCACGTTGCCGATCAGCGTCGCGGTGCCGAGCTTCATGTTGCCCTTGGCTTTGTCGCCGCGCGCATCGGTGCCCGGGCGCGTGACCTTCACTTCGTGCGGCATTACGAAATCACCCGACGAGAGGTTCCCGTTCATCAGGTCGGTGTCGATCACGTAGCCGTTCATGTCCATCTCGTTGGCCGCCGGCGCGGCGGCCAAGAGGAACGACACGGTCGCGAGGGCCGCCAGAGACCGCAGGGAACGTGTCGTCATCGCTTACGAAGCGTGGCCGTTCATGTGCCCGTACCCGACACGCTGCCCGGTACCGATCGCAACACATGAAAGCGGATCGTCGGCCACGATCACCGGAATACCGGTCACTTCGCCGAGCAGCGAGTCGAGGCCGCGCAGCAACGCGCCGCCGCCGGTGAGGATCACGCCGCGGTCGATGATGTCGGCCGCGAGCTCGGGCGGCGTTTTCTCGAGCACCGATTTGACCGCCTCGACGATCGCCTGCACGGGTTCGGAGAGCGCTTCACGCACTTCTTCGCTCGTGATCTTGACGGTCTTGGGCAAGCCGTTGATCAGATCGCGGCCGCGAATTTCCATCGCGAGTTCTTGCTCGAGCCGGTGCGCCGAACCGATCTTGATCTTGACTTCCTCGGCCGTCCGTTCGCCGATCATCAGGTTGTAGACGCGGCGGATGTGGCGGATGATCGCCTCATCGAGCTTGTTACCGGCGACGCGAATCGATTGCGAGACGACGATGCCACCGAGTGAGATCACGGCGACGTCGGTCGTGCCGCCGCCGATGTCGACGACCATGTTCCCCGAAGGTCCCTCGATCGGCAGACCGGCGCCGATCGCCGCGGCCATCGGTTCCTCGATGATGTCGACCGACTTCGCGCCGGCGAGTTTCGCGGCGTCGCGCACGGCGCGTTCCTCAACCGAGGTGATCTCGGCGGGAACGCAGATCACGACCGACGGTTTGGGGCGGAAGAGCGTGGACCACCACGACCGCTGGCGCGTCACCTTCTTGATGAAATAGTTCAACATCGCTTCGGTGACTTCGAAATCGGCGATGACCCCGTCGCGCAAAGGCCGGATGGCTTGAATGTTCGCCGGCGTACGGCCCAACATTTGACGCGCTTCCTCGCCGACGGCTAAGGTTTTGCCCGTCCGCACGTCTTTGGCGACGACGGAGGGCTCGCGCAGCACGATGCCCTTCCCGCGTACATAGACGAGGACGTTGGCGGTGCCTAGATCGATCCCGATTTCGATGGTACTGACTCCCGAAGATGGCGGCGCTACAGGTTCGGCTGATACGCCTGAAATCCCATGATACGCCGAACAGGGACCTTACCGATGCAGGCTAGTCCTCCTGGGTCCCGCGTGAGCGTGCGCGAAGCAGCTTTTCATGCTTTTTCATCGCCGTACCGCTCTGTCGGCCGCCTTGCTCGGCGTCGCTGCCTTCATCGGAGCGTCACTTGGAGCGCCGCTTCCGGGAAGCTCGCAGCAGCTCACCACGCTGAAGATCGCGACCACACCGACCGACATCGGATCCGAGGTCTTCTACGCTCAAGATAAGGGTTTCTTCAAGGCCAACGGCCTCGATGCGGACATCCAAGTGATTTCGAACGGTGCGGCGATTACGTCGGCCGTCATGTCGGGCGCCCTCGACGTGGCCCAATCGAACATCGCCTCGTTGGCGGCCGCGCACGAGCACGGCCTCGATGTCGTGATCGTCGCGCCCGCCGGCCAGTATTCGAGCAAAGAGCCGACCACGGCGCTGATCGTGGCCAAGAACTCGCCGATCAAAACGGCCAAAGATCTCAACGGTAAAACGCTGGCCGGCAACGGGATCAAGAACATCACCCAAGTCGGCGCCTTCGCCTGGATGGAGAAGAACGGCGGCGATACCTCGACGACCAAGTTCATCGAGATGCCGTTCCCCGATATGCCGGGTGCGCTCGTTACCGGGCGCATCGATGCGGCCGTGATCGCTGAGCCCGAACTGAGCGCCGCGCTTGCCAAAGGCGACGTGCGCGTGCTGGCAAACTGCTACGACGGCATCGCGAAGGACTTCTTGATCGGCGCCTGGTTCACCACGGGTACGTGGGCGAAGGCCCATCCGGATCTGGTCAAGCGCTTTGCCAAGGCGATGGCGCAGACCGCCGCGTGGGCGAACAAGAATCAAGCCGCGTCGGGCGAGATGCTCACCAAGTACACCAAGATCGTCGTCGCTCCCGGCATGAAGCGCACGATTTACGCCGACAACCTCGCGCCCGCGCTCGTGCAGCCGCTGATCGACGCCTCGGCCAAATACGGCATCATCAAAGCCACGTTCCCAGCCAACGACATCATCGCCCCCGAAGCCCGCTAACTAGCTAGGCATGGCGTGATAAACGCGTGTAATCGCGCGCCTTTATTGCGTTTATTGAGCGCGACACGAACACATCCGTCATCGCGAGCGAAGTCGAGGGACCACCACCGTCATCGCTCGCAAGTCCACTGTCGATCGCGAGCGTAGCCGAGCGATCGCCGACGACGTGCATTGTGGCGCTCCCTCGGCTACGCTCGGGGAGCGACACCCCCTCGCGAGCAATGATCGTGGTGGTCGCTCGACTTCGCTCGCGATGACAACCAGATGACAGCTGGTCGATGCGATTCTCTCTAGCTTAACGTGCTAACCAGCTAAACCTTAGCTAAACGCTGGGTATTCGCTGGTTTCGAAGGTGCCGGTTGGTTCATTTTCGGGGATCACGCCGCTCGAACGCTGCACTTGCGCGCCCAGCGCCGAGAGCGCTTCCTCGAGTCGCTCGTAGCCGCGGTCGATGTATTCCAGGCCGATGATCTCGGTCTCGCCGCTGGCCGCGAGCCCGGCGATCACCAGCGCCGCGCCGGCGCGAATGTCGGGCGCTTCGACCGGCGCACCCGAGAGTGCGCCGCCCCCTTTGACGAGGGCGGTGTTGTTGTCCATCGCGACGCGCACGTCGGCGCCCATGCGCGAGAGCTCGTTCACGTAGGAGAAGCGCGCGTTGAAGATCGACTCTTCGACCACGCTCGTGCCCGGCGTGGTGCACAGGAACGTCAGCATCTGCGGCTGCAGATCGGTCGGAAAACCCGGATGCGGCGCGGTGACGATGTCGGTGCCGCTCTTGACCGCGTCGGCCTTGATACGAATCCAGTCATCGCCGGTGGTGACGACGGCGCCGCACTCTTGCAGTTTGAGCAGCAGTACGTCGAGATCGTGCGGGCGGCAGCGCGTCACGGTGACGTCGCCGCGCGTGATCGCGCCCGCGATCAGCAACGTGCCCGTTTGAATGCGGTCGGGGATGATCTCGTACTCGACGCCGCGCAGTTTCTTCACACCATCGATGCGGATCGTGTCGCCGCCGTGGCCCGCGATTTTCGCGCCCATCGCGATGAGGAAATTCGCCAGGTCGACGACTTCGGGTTCCATCGCCGCGTTGACGATCGTGGTCGTGCCCTTGGCCTTCACCGCCGCGAGCATCGCGTTCTTCGTCGCCCCGACGCTCGGCGTGCGAAAACGCACCTCGCCGCCGCGCAGCGTGGCGCCGTCGGCGCTGGCGACGAGAAAACCGTGCGAGACCGCGACGCTTGCGCCCAGGGCACGAAAGGCCGCCTCGTGCATGTCGGTCGCGCGGGTGCCGAGGATGCAGCCGCCGGGCAACGGCACCTCGGCGCGGCCGAAGCGGCCCAGCAGCGGTCCGCAGAGATCGAAGGACGCGGCCAGTTTGCGCACCAGCGCGTATGGGGCCCGGTGCGTGTTCACGTTCGAGGCGTCGATCGTGATCGTGTTGGGGCCTTCGAGCGTGAGCCGGGCGCCCAGCGCTTCGAGCAGCGACCACATCACCGAGACGTCGGTGATGCGCGGCACGCGGTGCAGCGTGACCTTTTCGTTGGTGAGCACGGCCGCGGCCATGATCGGCAGCGCGGCGTTCTTCGCTCCGTGGGTGTCGATCGAGCCCTCGAGACGCGCGCCGCCGCGGCAGCGCAGAATCGTATCGAGCCGGTCGAGGACGTTCACGCGGGCTCTTTACCGCCCGGCAGTTGCCGTCCGCGGTCGCGGGCGGACTCCATCGCCCAATTGCAAAGTAAAAGGGCCGTTATCGGTAAGGCCTTCTCCAAGACCTTGAGCCATAGCGGGGTCGGCTTCATTCGTCTCCCCATTCGCGTGTCCCACCGATGAATCTTACCAACGGTCGTGGTAACCAAAACGGGTAACGCCCCGCTGGAGGTTTCGCTTGCAACGCAGTATCATCGCGCCCGCCGAACGTGTGACCAACCTCCGTTGGGGAATCGCGGTCCTGCTGGGCATCGGAATCCTGGTCAATTATTTCGACCGGGTCAATCTGACCGTCTCCAGCGGCGCGCTGCGCCACGAGTTCGGCATCGATGATATCGGCTTCGGCTACCTGCTGAGCGCCTTCGGCTGGACCTACGCCGTCGCGCAGATCCCGGTCGGCATCTTTCTCGACCGCTACGGCGTGAAGGCCGTCGGGCGGATCTCGACCTTCTGCTGGAGCGTTTTCTCGCTGCTGACGGCGGCCGTCGGGTCGTTCGGGATGCTCTTCGGGGCGCGCTTGGGCCTCGGGCTCGCCGAGACCCCGGCCTTTCCGATCAACTCCAAAGCCACCGGCTACTGGTTTCCCACCGGCGAGCGGGGCGTGGCGACCGCGATCTTCGACTCGGCCGCCAAGCTGTCGACCGCGATCGGCGTGCCGATCGTCTCGCTGATCCTGGTGAACTACGGCTGGCGCGCGACGTTCCTCGTGACCGGGATCCTCAGCTTCCTCTTCTTCGTGGCGTTTTACGTCTTCTACCGGAATCCGAGCGAGGACACGCGCCTCACGCACGCCGAGCGCGAGTACATCAAGGCCGGCGGCGCGCAGCCCGAAGGCGTGCCGACCACCGGCAGCGTGGGCGAGCACGTTCGTCTACCTGCTGCGCCAGACGAAGGTCTGGGGGCTGACGATCGGCTTCGCCGCCTACGGGTACTCGTTCTATCTGCTGCTGACGTGGCTGCCCGGGTACCTCGTGGAGACCTTCAAGATGAGCGTGCTCTCGAGCGGCGAGTACACGGCGATCCCGTGGCTGATCGCCGCGGTGGCCGATCTCGCGGTCGGCGGCTTCCTGGTCGACGCGCTGATCAAGCGCGGTCTGGACGCGACGCGCGTGCGCAAGACGATCCTCGTCTGCGGCATGCTGCTCGGCTTGAGCATCTTCGGCGCGACGACGACGCGCGACCCGAACGTGGCGATCGTCTACATCACGATCGCGCTCGCGGGTCTGTCCGTCTCGGCGCCGATCGGGTGGTCGATCCCGGCGTTGATCGCACCGCGCGGAACGGTCGGATCGGTCGGCTCGATCATGAACTTCGCCAACAACATCATGTCGATCATCGCGCCGATCGTGGCCGGGTACGTGGTCGCGGCGACCGGCAGCTTCACCAACGTTTTCCTGATCGCGGCGGCGGTGCTCGTGGTGGGAATTCTCAGCTACGTGTTTCTGCTCGGGCGGATCGAGCCGATACCCGAACCGGTCTAGCACACGAAGATGGCGGACGGCGCGGTGGTCGTCGGGGTCGACTTGGGCACGAGCGCGGTCAAGGTCCTCGCCGTCACGCCCGCCGGCCGCGAGGTGGCCGTGGCCTCGGAATTCTACGGTCTCCAGACGCCGCAACCGTTGTACGTCGAACAGGATGCGGAAGCCGTCTACCGCGCCACGATGCGCGTGCTCGCGCGCGTCATCGCCGACGTGCGTTTGCGCGGCGAGGGCGTCGCGGCGATCGGCTTCTCGGCCGCGATGCACGGCCTGCTGTGCGTGGACGCGGCCGGCGAGCCGATCTCGCCGGTGCTGACGTGGATGGACCGCCGCAGCAGCGAGATCGCCGGCGGCTGGCGCGCCGGCGGCAGCGCGGCCGAGCTCTACCGCGAAACCGGCGCGCCCATGCATCCGATGCTGCCGATCGCGAAACTGCGCTGGCTCGCGGAACACGAACCGGCGCTGTTCGCGCGCGCGCACCGCTTCGTCGGCCTGAAGGAGCTCTTCATCCATCGCTGGACCGGCGAATGGCTGATAGACTGGGGCCTTGCGGGCGCGACGGGGATGTTCGCGTTCGCCTCGCGCACGTGGAGCGAGCGCGCGCTCACGCTCGCCGGCGTCGAGCGCCGCGCGGCTCTCGCAGCCCGCCGCACCGTCGACGTCGCGCACCGGCATTCGGCCCGCGATCGCGCACGAGCTCGGCATCGGCGCCGACACCGCCGTCGTGCTGGCATCGAGCGACGGGGCGCTGGCGAACATCGGTTCCGGCACCGCACCGGGCGACGTCGCCGTCACGCTGGGCACGAGCGGCGCCGTGCGCACGCTCAGCGCCGAGCCGGTGCTCGACGAGCAGTGCCGCACGTTCTGCTATCCCGCCGGTGACGCGTCGTACGTGATCGGCGGACCGACGTCGAGCGCCGGCGCGTCGCTCGATTGGATCTTCGCGCTGCTGCTGGACGAGCTGCCGAAGGAACAGCGCTTCGCCCGGGCCGCGGAACTCTCGGCGGAGATCGCGCCCGGCGCCGGCGGCTGCACCGTGCTGCCGTTTCTCTCCGGTGAACGCGCTCCGTACTGGGATCCCTCGCTGCGCGGTTCGTTCGCGGGCCTCGAGCTCGCCCACGACCGCCGCACGATTCTGCGCGCCTCGTTCGAAGGCGTCGTCTTCGGCGTGCACGCGGTGTACGACGTGCTGCGCGAACGGATCGGCCCGGCCGACCGGCTCTTGCTCTCCGGCGGCTTGACCAAATCGCCGCTCGTGCGCGCCATGCTGGCCGACGCGTTCGGCACGGCGACCGTGCAGCCGCATCAGGAAGAAGCCTCGGCGTTCGGCGCCGCGCTGGTGGCGGCGCAGAGCCGCGGGCTCATCGCCGATGCGGTCGCGGTTGCACGAGCCGCCGGTTACGATGCGCCGGTGGAACCCGATCGCGCGCGCACGGACGCGATGCGTGAGGCAAACGCGCGCTACCGGCTACGCGTGGAGCGCGAGATCGGGCACTGACCGCGCGTACCTCACACGAGCAAGGGCAAGACTTCCGCGGCGTTCATTTCGCTGACCGGCGGCACGTTCGGCGCGACGCTCTTGCCGGCGAAGAGCATGACGACGCCCGAGCTCAGTGCGCAGGCGGCCATGAAGATGAAGGTCGCCGTGAAGCCGTGCGTCGCGTCCTTGATCGCGCCCATCACGATCGGGCCGAATGCGGCGCCGAGATTGCCGATGACGCCGATCACCGCGATGCCCGTCGCTGCCGACGTGCCGGCGAGCACGCTGGCCGGCAGGCTCCAGAAGATGCTCGTCGCGGCGAAGATGCCGGCCGAAGCGATCGTCATCGACGCGATGAGCAGCAGCGGTGAATGGATGAACGGAACGGCCAGCCCCCAGCCGATCGCCGTCACGACGATCGCGGCGATCAGGTGCCAGAGCCGCTCGCCGGAGCGGTCGGAGCTGCGGCCCCACAGCACCATCGCGAGGCCCCCGACCAGCGGCGGCAGCGCGGCGAGCGCACCGGTGATCGCGTAGGAGTAGCCCAGCGTGCGCACGATTTGCGGCAGCCATAGCGGAACGCCCGTCAGCGCCAGGTCGATGCCGAAGTATGCGGCGCCCAAGATCAACGTGGCGGGATTGGTGAACGCGCGCAGCCATTGGCTGTTGTTGAATTTGTGGAACACACGTTCTTCGCGCGCGAGCGTGTCTTCGAGCCAGGTTTGCTCGTCGGGACTGAGCCATTGCGCGTCGCGCGGCCGGTCGCTCAAGTAGTACCACGTGACGACGCCCAGCACGATCGCCGGTGCGGCCTCGACGATGAACAGCCAGCGCCAGCCCGCCATGCCGAAGGCCCCGTTGAAGGCCTGCATCACCGCACCCGAGAGGCCCGCGGAAATGACCTGGCTGAGCGGAATCGCGAGCAGAAAGAGCGCGCTGAAGCGCGCCCGGTACTCAGCCGGAAACCAGTAGCTCAAGTACAGAATGACGCCGGGGAAAAAGCCCGCTTCGGCCGCGCCCAAAAGAAAGCGCAGCGCGTAGAACGAGGTCGAGCCGTGGACCAGCACCATCGCCGCCGACGCGAGCCCCCAGGTGATCATGATGCGCGAGATCCAGCGCCGTGCGCCGACGCGCTGCAAGATCAGATTGCTCGGTACTTCGAACAGCAAGTAGCCGACCGAAAAGATCCCCGCGCCGAAACCGAAGGCGGCGGTGCTCAGCCCGACGTCTTTGTTCATGGTCAGGGCCGCGAAACCGACGTTGACGCGGTCGATCGCGGCCGTGACGAAGAGCAGGACCAGAAACCAGATCAATCGACCCGAGGCTTTGGATATCGCGGCTTTGCCGATCCCAGCGTTCACGAACCACCCTCCGCAGACCATATTATACGTAATTACATATATTTTACAGACACTACCGGTACGCGCTAGAGCCAACTATCCCATTATGAGCCCGTCTTACTGTGCTTTCGGACAGGCGTACGCTAGGCGAAATCCCATGTGGCCGGTCGAGCTGTCGGCGGCGTTCGCCGACCGCGCCGCGACGCGGTAGCGATAGCAGTACGAACGGTGGCACAGGTAGGAACCGCCGCGAATGGCTTTCTCCCCGTCGGCGCGTTCGTCGGCGCACCAGTCCCACACGTTGCCGGCCATGTTGTAGAGCCCATAACCGTTGGGCTCGAACGCGGTCACCGGCACGGTTCCCGGCCACTCATCGAGGCTGTGGTGCGGAAAATCACCGCGCCAGATGTTGCAGCGCGGCCGCGCATCGCTCGGCTCCTCGTCGCCCCACGGAAAGCGCTTGCGGTGCAGCCCGCCGCGCGCGGCGAACTCCCACTCGGCTTCGGTCGGTAGCCGGCCGCCGGCCCACCGGGCGAACGCCGTGGCATCGTTCCACGAAACGTGCACGACCGGATGATCGGCGCGCGCGGTGACGTCCGAGGCGGGGCCCTCCGGCCGCTGCCAGCTCGCGTGCTCGACCTTGCGCCACCACGGAGCATCGCGCACGCCGAGCGTGTTGCGGGCCGCCAGTCCGAGAAAGCGGTAGAACACGAACGACCACCCGAAGCGCTCGGCTTCCGTCACGTACCCCGTGTCGACGACGAAGCGCGCGAAGCGCTCGTTGCTCACGGCACAGCGATCGATCGCGAACGGCGCCACGCGCACGCTGCGCACGGGGCCCTCGCCGTCATCGGGATGAAACCCCTCCGCGCTGCCCATGTCGAACGTGCCGCCGCCGGCGAACACGGCACGATCGGACGGCTCCGCGACGTTCATGCGGTGCGCGGGGACCAGTCCTCGCCCCACGCATCGCGCCAAATCCACGGCCGCGAGCTGCTCGACTTCGGCCGCCCGCCGTTCCAAAGGTCGTACTCCGGATCCGCATAGCGCGCGAAGTAGCGATCGATGCGCTCGCCCAGCTGCGCGGTCACCATGGCGTGCGCGGGATCGTCGGCCAGGTTCGTCAGCTCGAGCGGATCGCTCGTCAGATGATACAGCTCGTCTGCGAGCGGATAGGCGGTGCTGCCGCGGAAGCGCTTGAGATAGAGCCACTCCGGCGTGCGGATCGCGCGCGTTTCCTCTTCGTCGATGAAGACGGCGTCGTCGCGCTCGAGCGGCGCACCGCGCAAAAACGCGGCGAAGCTTTGCGACGGATTTTCCAATGCCGGCGGCGGGATGTCCAAGTAGGCCAGCAGCGATGCGTACACGTCGACGTTGCTGACCGGCCCGCCGCAACGCGTGCCGGCGGCGATGCGCTGCGGATCGCGCCAGATCAGCGGTACGTGATAGGCCACGCGGTGGGCGTTGGCGGGCCACGTCGCCACACCGTGACCCCAGAAGCCGCGCTGTCCGAGCGCGAAGCCGTGATCGGCCATGTAGATGACCAGGGTCGACGCATCGAGCGCGCAGCGTTCGAGCGCCGCCATGATGCGCCCGACACCGTCGTCGACCATCGCCGTTTGCGAGTAGTAATTCCGCAGCGATTCCACGTCGTTGGGAATCTTCAGCAGCGCGTCGTAATCGGGCGCGCCTGCACCGTGGTGCCCGAATTGCCGTTGCAGCCGAACGTAGTCCACCGCCGCTTGGCTGAGGCCGCTGCGGCGCACCGAGTCCATCGGCAGATCGTCGTAGTCGGCCGCGAAGCGGTTCGCGGCGCGGCCTTTGATCGCGGGCCAGTGACCGTACGGGCCGTTGTAGGCCACGTAGAGGAAGAACGGCTGCTCGGGCCGCGCGGCGCGCGATTCCACGAACGCCACGGCCTCGGCGGTGAGGAAGTCGACGCTGTGACCCGCGGCGACGGTTTCGCGCCCGTCTTTGACGACCGGGCTATCGTAGAAGCTCAGCGTGTGGCCGCGCACGAGCGCGACCCAATGCTCGAAGCCGTTCTGCGGCGCGTGCGGCACGCCGAGATGATATTTCCCGATCAGCGCGGTGCCGTAGCCGGCGTCGTGCAGCGTCTGCGGCAAGGCCGGGTACTCGGCGATCGCCGACCACCCTACCGGCCACTCGCTCATCAGACGGTCTTCGAGCCAACTGTGGACGCCGTGGCCCGAGGGCATCAAGCCGGTCAGCACCGACGCGCGGCCGGGCGAACACAGCGCGTTCGGGCAATAGGCTTGATCGAACTGCGCGCCTTCGGCGGCCAGCCGGTCGATGTTCGGCGTCCGCACGTCCGCATTGCCGTAACAGCCCAACGCATCGGCGGACTGGTTGTCGACCATCACGAGCACCACGTTCGGGCGTGGCTTCGCCGGCATGCGCTCAGCTCGCCGGCTTCACGCTTTTGAAAGCGGCATGCAGTGCGGTCATCGCCTCGTCGACGTACGCTTCGGTGAACACGAGCGGCGGCGAGAGGATGATCTTACCGGCGGCCACGCGGACCATGACGTTCTGCGCCAAAAGCGCATCGTACAACAGCCCGGGATACGCATCGGCCGGCGCGAACGGCGCTTTGGTTTTCCGGTCGCGCACGAGCTCGACACCCATCATCAAGCCTTTGCCGCGAATGTCGCCGACCGTATCATAAGCGCGCAGCTCTTCGAGGCGGCGCAAGAAGAGACCGCCGACGCGGGCCGCGTTGCCGGGCAGATCTTCGCCCTCGACGATATCCAGGCACGCGAGGGCGGCGGCGCACGCGACCGGATGGCCGCTGTAGGTGTAGCCGTGCATGATCCCGGTGAGCGGTTGCGGGCTGTCCCACGCGCTTGCGATCCGTTCGTTGACGACGGTCGCGCCGAGCGGCACGTAGCCCGAATTGATGCCCTTCGCCAGGCACATGATGTCGGGCTCGACGCCCCAGCCGCGCGCGCCGAACATCGCGCCCGTGCGCCCGAACCCCGTCACGATCTCATCCGAGACGAGCAGCACGTTGTGCCGGTCGCAGACCTCGCGAAATTTCGGCCACAACGTTGCCGGCGGAACGATCACGCCGCCTACGCCCTGCACGGGTTCCGCGATGAACGCCGCGACCGTGTCCGCGCCTTGGTAGGTGATCTCGCGATCGAGCTGTTCGGCGACGATCGCCGCCAGCGTATCGGGATCGTCGGTCCACGAGTTGCGGTAGAGATAGGGCGCTTCAATTTGGAAGAAGCCCGGCATCAACGGCTCGTAAGCGCGGCGCCACATCGTATTGCCGCTGGCAGACATGCCGCCGAAGTGCACGCCGTGATAGCCCAGCTTGAGCGAGAAGATCTTCGTCTTTTCCGGGCTCCCGGTGAGCTTCCAGTATTGGCGCGCGAGCTTGAACGCCGTTTCGGTGGAATCGGAACCGCCCGATGAAAACATCACGCGGCGCATCTTCTCCGGCGCCAGCATGTCGATCAAGCGTTTCGAGAGCCGGATCGACGGCACGTTGGCCATGTTGGCGAACGTGCCGTAATATTCGAGCTTATCGAGCTGTCCCGCGATCGCCGCGATCACTTCGGGCCGGCGGTGCCCCACGTTGACGTTCCACAAGCCGGCCGTGCAGTCGAGATACCGGTTACCGTCGATATCCCAGATGAAGCAGCCGTCGCCGCGTTCGATGATGAGCGGCGCGTTGCGGCGCACCACGTTGGGATCCACCATCGGGTGCCACATGTACTGGGCATTCCACGCGGCGACGTCGCCGGTCGCCGGGTCTCGCTCGGTTTGCATCGTGCGCCGCCGTTCCCTAGAACTTGGGGAAGATCTGCTTCTTCGCGAGCCAGTCCGACATCTTCATGCGCTCCTCGCGGTGCGCGGAGCGGAATTTGTCGTGATGCTCTTTGTTCGGCCAGACGTGGTCGGCCGTCACCGCCATGCGCACGACGATGTCTTCGTCGGTCACGTTGAAGACCATCAGATCTCGTGACAGCGCCAAGGGCCCTTTGTAGTGTGTGCGGATGTCGCGCTCGAGTTCGCCCGCGGTGTCAAAATCGTTGAAGAAATGGAACGCGACCGCGAGCCGCGGTTGGATCTCGTTGAAGACGTAGCCGGTTTCGACCGGGTCCGAGTGTGCAATCGTGCCGATGCCGCGCGCCGTCCGCTCATCGTAGCCCGAGCGCGCCATCAGCTGCGAGATCGGATTGAACGCTTCGTGAACCACGAGGTCGGCGTTCTTCGCATTTTCGGTGAAGAAATGGCTGGGCGTCGTGTCGCCGGAGTAGACGAACGACTTGCCTTTCCAGTTCAGCCGCAGGCTGACCGGGCCGTCGTAGATGTGAACGGCGGGAAAGCTGATGATCTCGACGCCGTTGTGGTTGTAGACCGTATGCACTTTGCTGTAGTCGAATTCATGGCATTCCACCTCGGCGCCGATCGCCGGCAAGAGACCGACGCGCGTCTCGGTATCCCAGCGGTACGAAGACTTCTGGGTGTCGATGAAGTGCTGCATGCCGTGCTCGGGGATCAGGCCCGAGGGGCCGTAGACCACGAGCGGCTTCACCCGGCCGCCGGCCCAGCTGCCGATCCAGATGTTCGGAAAGTCGCCGACGTGATCGGTGTGCAAGTGGGTCGCGAAATACGCGGTGACGTCTTGGTAGGGGATCTCGAGGCTGGTGAAGTTCGTCTGTGAGCCGCTGCCGAAATCGAAGATGAACTTATCGCCGTTGCCGAGCTCGATCAGCCACGACGCGTTGGCCTGCGCGCGTCGCAGGAACGGCCGGCCGGTCCCGAGCGCGACCACGCGCATTTCGTCTTCGCCCAAGGGTTCGGTGTTGGGAAAATAATGGTCGCGACAGGTCGGCATGGTGATCGTCCCTTCGGCGGCGAGCCCTGCGCGGGCGGCGCCATCTGTTAATTATGATATAATACTGCGTAATTACATATAATAGCTCCTGCCTGGGTGCCGCTCGCCCCTCAGAGCAGGCTGTCGGCGCGGTAGGACTTGGCGATCGCTCCATATTTCGCCGCGATGTCGATCACCGGTTGGATCAACTGCGGGCTCAGCGCGTCGCCGAACGTCGCGCGATAGGGCGCCATGGCCTTGAACGATTCCGGTGGGAGTTTCAAGTGCTGAAAAAGGATGGCGCCCGTTTCGTTGTGATGCGCGTTCGACCAGCGTGCCGTGTCCCGCACCGCTTGAGCGAAGCGTTTCAACACATCGGTATGCGCGCCGGCCCACGGCCGCGCCGCGGCCCAGACTGAGTTGAGGAATTTCGGTGCGATCTCGGTGAATGGATAACCCAGCACCCTAGCCGGGCTCGAGGCCTCCATGACGGAAGGGAAGAGGCTGATGGCGATCGCCGAGGCGTCGACTCGCTTCTGCTGGAGCGCTTCGAGCATCAGCGGGGGCGGTATCTCGACGTACTTCACGCTCGAGGAATCACCGCCGCTGTTATCGATAAAGGCCTCGGCCGTGATGTGCGTGACGTCTTTGAGCCCGAAGACGCCGACGGCTTTTCCGTTGAGGTCTTTGCCGGAATGAATCGGCGCGTCCTTGAGTACGACGAGCGCCTCGACCGGCGATCCGGTGACGGTCAAGACCGCCGGAGCGATCGCTTGGAACGGAAGTCCGTGGTCGACCGCGTTGACGAGGGCGATGACATCCGTGAACCCGACGTCGAGATCGCCTGATTCGACCGCGGCTAAGATCACGGCGGCGTTTTTCATATCCGTCACCGTGACGTCGAGACCGTATTTATCGAAGAACCCTTGCGCCAAACCGTAATAGACTTCTAAGCCGCCGTCGATCGGCGAGGTACCGATGCGAAGCGGCACGCGCGGTTGCGCCTGCACGCCGTGCGGCGCCGCGGCAAGAAATGCGCTCGCCAACGCGGTGAAATGTGATCGGCGCATAGTCCCGATATGATACAATACAACGTAATTACATGCAATTGGACGCCCGGTCGGCTTTCGGCCAATTGCTTGTCCAAATGTCGAACGAAGGATGGATTCACGTCAACATGTATATACGTCGGAAATTTACCGTACATCCAAAGCAGGGCCGATGAAGACCGGAGCTTCCACGCTCGAGCGTTCCGCGCGTTCCAAAAACGTCGCTGAAACGTTCCGCATCACCGACTACCCGATGCACTATTTTGCCGCGATTCAACGGCAAAATCAGATCAATCTCGGACACTTGCTGCGCTCGCTCGGAATTTCGCCGCAGATCTGGCGCGTACTCGGAACGCTCAGCGACGGCGAAGGCCGAACGATCGGCTACATCGCCGACGCGGCGGTGATCGACCGCTCCAATCTGGGCCGCATTCTCGACGGCATGGCGAAGGACGGTTTGATCGACCGCACGATCGCCGCCGACGACCGGCGCGTTTCGCTCACCAAACTCACCCGTAAGGGAACGGCCCGCTACGAAGCGGCCGTTCCGCTCGTGCTCGGGATGTATCGCCGTCTCTTGGAAGGCATCGAGCCCAAAGAGTTCGATAGCCTCATGAAGACGTTGCGCACGCTCAAGCGGAACGCGCTCAACCTCGCCGAGCAGTGAACGGCGCCGGCGGCACGACGCCGGTGATCGTGATGACCGGCTTCTTGGGCAGCGGCAAAACCACCGCGCTGGCCCATTTGCTGCGCGATTCGCGGCTCGAGAATTCGGCGGTCATCGTCAACGAGTTCGGCGAAGTCGGCCTCGACCACGGCCTCGTCGAAGCGATCGACCAGGACGTCGTGCTGCTGCCGCAAGGCTGCGTGTGCTGCGCGCTGAGCGGCGACCTCGCCGCGACGCTCGAGCGGCTCGCTCTGCGGCGCGAAGCGGGTGACGTGCCGCCCTTCGAGCGCGTCATCGTGGAGACCACGGGCCTGGCCGATCCCGCGCCGGTCATGCAGACGATCATCGATCGGCCGATGGTGCTGTGCGGCTACCGGCTGGGCCCGGTGTTCACCAGCGTCGACGCCGTGAACGCCGGCCACACGCTCGAGCGGTTTCCCGAAGCGCGGCGTCAGGTCGCCGTGGCCGACCGGTTACTGCTGACCAAAACCGATCTCGCCGGCGCTGCGGAACGGGAGCGGCTCACGCGTGAACTCGCGCGCTTGAACCCGCTCGCCCCCGTGCAGATCGTCGAGCACGGCAGGCTCGATCCGGCCTGGCTGCTGGCCGCCGAACGCGAGGGGCTTGCGCTCCCCGCACACCAGCCGGTACTCGGCGCACCTCATGATGCGCCCCTGACGACGACCGTACTGCGCTTCGCGGCGGCCCTGCCGTATGCGGCGCTTTCCGCCTGGATGGGCCACCTCGTCGGCACCTACGGGGAGACGCTGCTGCGGGTCAAGGGTGTCGTCGCGCTTGAAGGTCAGGACCAGCCGGTCGCCATTCACGGCGTCCAGCACCTCTTTCACCCGCCGCGCAGCCTGGCGGCCTGGCCGCCGGGCGTGACCGGTTCGACGATCGTGATGATTCTCGACGGCCTCGATCCGAGCGTGATCCGGGCGTCTGCGCCGGCATTCGGACTCGACATCGCACCGTAGGCGGTCATAGCGAGCGCGCGATGCGGAAACCGGTATGCTCCGCCGCGCTGTGCGGTTCGGCTTCGCCTCGCCCACCCGCCTCGAAGCGCGAACAGAATTGATCGGTGCACAGAAACGATCCGCCGCGCACGACGCGCTTCGCGACCGCGGGTTCAACCGGATCGTAACTGTCGGGCGGCCCGAGCGGATCGTCGGCTACGCCGCCGCGCGCGGCAAGCGCCGAATAATAATCGGCGCGGTACCAATCAGACGTCCATTCCCACACGTTTCCCGACATGTCGTCGAGCCCGAAGCCGTTCGGCGGATACGAACCGACGGCTTTGACGCCGGGCACGCCGTTCAGGCTGCGATCGGGAAAATGGCCCATGTAAATGTTCGCCGGCATGCGGCCATTGGGCATCTCGTCGTTCCCCCACGCATAGCTCTTGCAATTGAGGCCGCCGCGTTCGGCATATTCGTATTCGGCTTCGGTCGGGAGGCGCCCATGGCGCCAGCGCGCGTAGGCCAACGCGTCGTCATATGCGACCTGAACGACCGGATCATCGGCTTTGCCCCGGATCGATGATCCCGGCCCCGTTGGATGACGCCAGTTCGCTCCGCGGACGTAGCTCCACCATTGCGAATCATCGTCGAGCGACACGGGATGATCGGGCGGTGTAAACACGAGTGCGCCCGCGACGCGATAGCTCGGCGGGACGCCCGGTACGTCGGCGGCCGACGGCACCCGTTCGGCGACGGTCACGTAGCCCGTCGCTCGAACGAAGCCGGCGAATTGCGCATTCGTCACAACGTCCCGCGCTACGAGAAATGACCGCACGTGCACTCGGTGCCACGGCCGCGCGTCGTTAAAGCGAACGCTGGCGGAACCCATCGAGAAAACGCCGCCCGGCACCACGATCATGCCCGCCGCGGAAGTTGTGACGCGGCCAACGGCGTCCGGCCTAGACGGTAAACAACGCGAAGGGTCCGGGGCCGAAACGGCCAGCATGCCGTGTGCCGGTCCGGCGGTAATGCGCACGACAACGACCGTCGTCGCGGCTACCAGCGCAACGCAATAGAGGGCGAATCTACTGCGCTGCCAGAGCCGCATCAGCGAGATTTCGGCGGATGGTCTCTTGGTCGACGTGTGAGATCCTTTGCGGGCCGACGTGCACGTGAACCGCTTCGATGGAGCCCGTGAACGCGAACGGTACCCGGTCGGCGTACCGGCCGTCGACGGCGGTTACATCGTCCAAGCCGACGGAGAACCCCTCGGTCCATGGGAACGCGAGCGGAATCGTTGCGTTGATTCGATGCGACGCCGCTCGCACACCGTCGACCACGAGCGTACCGGTACCGCCTTTGCCGAGACCGCCTCCGTCGTAGTCGAACGAAAATCCGATCCGATGCCGCCCCGGCGCAACCGGTTTCGACGATGTCCAGCGGTCCGTCTCGAGCGCCAACCGGTTGTAGGTGAACGTCGGCCGGCCGTTCTGGAGATACAGTGCGTAGCCGCCGAAGCGACCGCCCATCGCGACGATCACACCGGATGTCGTTCGCGTCGTCGCGACATCGGCAACCATTTCGAACGAACGGTTGAGAACGGGCGGCGCTTCGTACGGAAAGACTTCCAGGATGCCGGGATGATACGTGAAGTCGGTTCGTCCCGCCGTGAGGCTGGGTCTGGGATCGAGCACCGATGCGTTGACCTTGATCGGGAACACATGGTCCTGCATTCCGACAGCCATGAACCGCTCTTGCAGGCTCTTGAGGATGTCGGGGTGCGCTCCGGCAACATCGTCGATTTGCGTCCAATCATCGTCCGGACTAGCGTGATAGAGATGCCACGTCGCCGCCGCCCACGGGTCGAACACGGGCGGTTGCGAGCCGGTCTGCCACGGCCTGCGGAACGGCTCGCTCGACGCGATCCAGCCGTCGCGATAGTACGCGAACGTTCCGAGCAGCTCGAAGTACTGTTCGTGGTGCGCCGTTGGAACGCCGGCGGACTGCATCGTCGGCAGCAGGCTCGTTCCTTCGATCGGAATCTGTGCCACGCCGTCGACGGTGCCCGGCTGGACGATCCCGGCGGCATCGAGGATCGTCGGCGCGATGTCGGTGACGTGCGCGAATTGCGTCCGCACGCCGCCTGGATCAGGAATGTGCTTCGGCCATACGATCGTCATTCCGTTCGTGGTGCCGCCGAAGTACGACGCGATTTGCTTCGTCCATTTGAACGGTGTGTCCATCGCCCACGCCCATGGCGCGGCGAAGTGGTTGAACGTGGACGGTCCGCCCCAGTCCTTGAGCATCGGCACCATCTGCGCAACGGATAATTGAAGGCCCTGATAGGCTTGAAATTCGCTCGGCGTTCCGTTCAGCGTTCCCTCGGCGCTGGCGCCGTTGTCGCCGTTGATGTAAATGATGAGCGTGTTGTCGAGCCGATGCGTAGCGCGGAACCCCTCGATCACGCGATGGACTTCATAATCGGTCTCGGAGAGGTAAGCGGCGAACACCTCCATCTGCCGCGCATACACCTTGCGTTGCGTCGGGGAAAGCGACGACCACTTCGGCAAGTCGTCCGGCCACGGCGAGAGGCGGACCCCCTTTGGAATCTCGCCGAGCATCTGCTGCCGCGCGAACGTAAAGTCGCGGTAGGCATTCCAGCCGTAGTCGAACTTGCCGCGGAATTTGTCGACCCAGTCCTTCGTCGGCTGGTGCGGAGCGTGCGCGGCTCCGGGCGCATAGTACAGAAACAGCGGGCGCGCGGGATCCAAATCAGTCAGCTGATTGACCCAGCCGACGGCGCGATCGGCAAGATCGACGTTCAGGTTATAATCAGGCTTGCCGTAATACGGAAAGATCGGCGTCGTGTTCTGGTAGAGCATCGGTGCCCACTGGTCGGTCTCGCCGCCAAGAAAGCCGTAAAAGTAATCGAAGCCTTGACGGGTCGGCCAATGATCGAACGGCCCCGCGGCGGTTTCCTCGGCCGGCGGAATATTGTGCTCTTTTCCGAACCAGGCCGTCGCGTAGCCGTTGGCCTGAAGAATGCGCGCGACGGTTGCGGCCTCGGGCGGGATGATCGCATCGTATCCCGGGAAGCCCGACGAAACCTCGTCGATGACGCCGAAACCCACCGTATGATGGTTGCGCCCCGTCATCAACGCGGCCCGCGTCGGCGAGCACATCGCCGTCGTGTGGAAGTTGACGTAGCGCAAACCTTGCTTCGCCAGCGCGTCCTCGTACGGCATCGGAATCATTCCGCCATAGGTGCTCGGGGCACCGAATCCGACGTCGTCGAGCAGAATCAAGAGAATGTTCGGCGCGGTTTTCGGAGGCGCGATCTTGGGTGCCCACCACGCACGCGAGCGCAGGACCGACGTGTCGATCACGCCGCCGTACGTCGGAGCCGGCGCGGGGATGACCGTGCTCGCTCCGATGGAGCGCGTGGCGGTAAGCGATGACACATCGGTGACCACGCCGTCCGGCGATCGAACATCCTCGGCGATCGCTACCGCTCCCACAACCGCCGCGGCAAACAGGGCCGGCAGGATCCACTTCAGGCCGCGCACTTCAGCTCGTGTAGCCGCCCGCTTGCGCGTTCCACTGCTGGACGGTCACGGTATCGCCGGCGATCGTCATGCGTGTGAGGTCGTTGCCGACTACGAACGCGCCGCCGTAGCCGGAGCGAACGCGCGCCTCGACCTGCGCCGGGGTGGCGCCGATCAGCACCAGATGCGTCAGCGCCGCGAACTTCGGTTTCGTGCGCGTGAAGACGACCGCACATTCCTCGGGGCTCGTGTGGTGCGCGGCCGACGCGAGCGCGTCGGCGTTGTCGCGCCACTCATCGGAGTAGGCGCAGACCTCGTGCACCATCACGTCGATCCCGGCCGCGTGCCGGATCAGGTTCTCGTTGAGCTTCGTGTCACCCGAGACGAGCACGGCGTGGCCGCCGTAGTCGATGCGATAGCCGTACGCCGGTTTGACGAGCGGGCCGTGGTCGACCTCGAACGCCGTCACGATCACGCCGCGTTCTTCGAAGATGACGCCGTCGTGCGCGAATTCGTGGGCGTCGATGCGCGTGGCCGCCGGCGAGAGTCCCTCGTCGGCCGTGCGGATGCGCACGTCATCGCCGAACGCGGCCAGCAAATTGCCCGCCATGCGGGCCGTCCCGGGCGGACCGTAGAGACGCAGCGGAACCGTGCGCGCTTCGCGCAGCGCCGGGTTCGCCGAGGGCGGCCGCCGGCCGATGTAACTCGTCATCCAGATGTCGGGCAGTGCGTTGACGTGATCGGAGTGAAAGTGCGTCAAGAACACCGCGCTGATGTCCAGCGGCAGGCCGACTTGCGAGATGCGGATCGGACAGCCGCGACCGGCATCGAACAGCAGCGCCATTCCGGCCACTTGCACGAGCGTCGCGGGACCGAAGCGATTGGGCGAGGGGCCCGGCGCGCCGGTTCCGAGCAGCGTGACGGCGATCGCGCCGGCCGGCGGCTCGGCGGCGGCAACGGTTGCGGGCGCGTCGAGCACGGAGAGGAAATCCCAACCGAGGAACGCCGCACCCGAACCGAGGACGTCTTTCCGACTGACCGGCATAGCCGACTGCTGTTAGGCGCGCCGGCACGGTTTGTCCTCCGGCTAACCGGCCGAGCCGGGCGTGTCAGTCGTTATATTGCGTGCCGTACGGGCTTTCCGTGATCGAGTCGATGTGCTCGGATGCGAGGACCCAGTTTCCGCTGTCGTTTTGCATCCAGGTCAGCGTTCGCTGCGAGGATTCCGACTGTGCCGTCGGTCCCCGGTCGGCCGCGAGCAGGTTGGCGGTATCCATGTCGGTGACGTGTTCGGTAATCGTGGTACCGTCGCTCGTCATCGGGCCGTAACTGAGGTTGCGCTGATAACCGCTCTCCTCGAGATTACGCGTCGTCGCGCGGGCGATCAGCTGGGTGCCATCGATCGTCGAGCCGTCCGGATACGTCACTTTGAAGCTCGGTGCCGTGATGGCGTTGAAGTCGGCGAGCTTGGTGTAGTGAACGGCGTCGAAGAACTGTTCGGTGAGCGACTTGATCGAGTTCATCTGATCTTGCGTGGGCATCTGCGGCGCGCTCGATTGCGCCTGATCGGGGGCGGGCATTTGCGCGTTATCTTGGGCCGATACCGCTAGCGGTGCTGCCAGGAGCAGCGTCGCTGCGGCCGTTGCAACTGCGCGAGAGATATGATGCTTTTTCATGCTGCACGTATACCGCCGGCACCGCAAAAATCACGTACGAGACGCTCGCTCGGATACAACGCTTGTAGGTTAGGTCTCGCCGAGAAACTGCCGCCGCACGTCGTCGCTGGCAAGAATTTCGCCGGCCGTGCCCTCCATCACACTGCGGCCTTCGCTGATCACGTATGCGCGGGAAGCGAGCGCCAGCGCGTGCGTCACGTTTTGCTCGACCAGCACGACCGACGTACCGTCACCGCCGATTTGACGCACCAGCGCGAAGATCTCGAGCGTTATCTTCGGTGAGAGACCGAGCGAGGGTTCGTCCATCAGCAGAACGCTCGGCTCCGACATCAGCGCCCGCGCGATCGCAACGATCTGCTGCTGACCGCCTGACAGCGTGCCGGCATAGCGCTTCGCGAGGCCGGGCAGTGTGGCGAAACGCTCGTACATTTGCGCGATCCGGCGGCGGGCGCGTTTGCGAACGCGCGGAACGTGCGCGCCCAGCATGAGGTTCTCTTCGACCGTCATGTCGCGGAAGAGATTGCGGCCTTCGGGTACCATCGCGAGACCGCGTTCAACGATCTCGCTCGGGCGCCGACCGTCGATCCGCGCGCCGTCGAAGGTGACGCTGCCGCCGGTCGGGTGGATGATGCCGACGATGCTGCGCAACGTCGTGGTCTTGCCGGCGCCGTTCGAGCCGACGATGCTGACGATCTCGCCCGGCGCAACGCGGAACGAGATGTCGTGCAGCACTTTGAAGTCGCCGTACTGCGCGCTGAGACCCGCGACTTCGAGCGTTCCGCCCGGCATCACAATACCTCCAGCGGCGCGCCGAGGTAGGCTTCGATCACGCGCGGGTCGGAACGGATTTCGGCCGGCGTTCCCTCAGCGATCTTCTGACCGTAGTCGAGCACGACGATGCGGTGCGAGATGCGCATCACCAAGCGCATTACGTGCTCGATGCCAGCGATCGCCGCGATGCCGCGCTGGGGCAGCGCCAGGATGAACTCGGCCATCGTGTCCATCTCGGAGGGCGTCAAGCCGGCCATCACTTCATCGAGCAGCAACAGGCGCGGCCGCAGCGCCAGCGCGCGCGCGACCTCGAGGCGCTTGCGCTGGGTGAGGGTGAGCGTGCCGGCGTTGCGGTCGGCCAGCGCGCCGAGCCCGACGAACTCGACGACCTCGCGGGCCGCCGCGCGCGCGCCGCGCAGGGTGCGTTCGTGGACGAGCGCGCCGACGGCCACGTTGTCGACCACGCTCAAGCGTCCGAACGGCCGTACGATCTGGTTCGTGCGCCCGATGCCCAGCCGCGCGATGCGGTGCGGCGCGCGTCCGCGCAGCGTCTGCCCATCGAGCAGAACGGAGCCCTGCAGCGGGTGCAAGAGCCCGCTGATCACGTTGAACAGCGTCGTTTTGCCGGCACCGTTGGGGCCGATGATCGAGAGGATCTCGCCCTCGTTCACCGCGAGCGACACGTCGTCGAGCGCCTTGACGCCGCCGAAGGCGAAGCTGACGTTGCGGACTTCGAGTAACGGCATCTTACGGCAGCTCCGCGCCGGGCCGCGTGCCGCCCATGCGCATCCCCGAAGCCGCCGGCGGCGTCTTCGGCCGTTGCAGCCACACGGTGGCAGCCGGGACGATGCCGCGCGGCAAGACGATCAGCAGCGCCACGAGCAAACCGCCGAAAATCATCAGGTACGCTTGCGGAAAGTTGGCCCACAGCGCTTCGGAGACTTGCGTCATCAGCACCGCGCCCACCAGCGGTCCCCACAGCGTGCCGATTCCGCCCAAGATCGCCATCACGATCGACTGCAGGTCGACGCGCGCCGAAAACGCCGACGACGGCTCGATGTAGGTGAGAAACCAGGCGTAGCCGCCGCCGAGCAAACCCGGAATGATCGCGCTGATGATGAACGCCGACACCTTGGCGCGCGTCGTCGCCACGCCGAGCGTCGCGGCGATCGCTTCATCCTCGCGGATCGCCTGCAGGCGCAGGCCGAACGCGCTGCGGTCGATCCACCACGTCACGGCGAACGCGCCGCCGGCGACCGCGAGCGTCCAGTAGTACACCGGCAGCAGGCTGCTGCCCGGCGGCAGGTACATGCCGCTGCCGCCGCCGAGCGCGGTCGAGGAGCTGGCCAGAACGCGCACCGTCTGCGCGAGGCCGAGCATGCCCAGCGCAAAGAACGGCCCGCGCAGCCGCAGCATCACGGCCCCGATCGGCACGGCCAGAAGGCCGCACAACACGCCGCCTAGCAGCGCGCCGAGCGTCCAGTCCCAGTGCAGGTTCACCACCACCGCACCCGTCGTGTACGCGCCGATCCCGAAGAACGCGATCTGGCCGAACGAGAAATAGCCCGCGTAGCCCGAGATGATGTTGAACCCGTACGCGAGGCCGACGAACAGCACGGTTTGATAGAGCAGGTTCAGCCAGTAGCCGTTGATGTGCAACGGCGCGGCGATCAGTGCGGCGAGCGCGAGCGCGGCCAGGATCCAGCCGGCCGTCCTCACGTGGTCCGCCGGCCGAACAACCCTTGCGGCAGCACCAGCATGACCAGCACGAAGAGCACGTACGGCGCCGCATCGGCCAGCGTGGAGCCGGCGTAATAGCTCGCGAACGCCTGCGCGAAGCCAAGCACGAGCGCGCCGAGGAGCGCGCCCGCATAGCTGCCGAGTCCGCCGATCGCAACGACCGCGAAGGCGCTGATCGTGAACGGGATGCCGTCGTCGGGCGTGAACGTGTAGACGTAGCTCAGCAGCGTTCCGGCCATGGCCGCAACGGCCGAGCCGAGCCCGAAACTGATCGTGCGCACCATATCCGCATCCACGCCGCAGGCGAGCGCGCCGTCGAGGTTCATGCTCGTGGCGCGAATCGCGCGCCCGATCGTGGTGTAGCGCAAGAACGCGCCGAGCAATGCCGCGATAACGATCGCCGCCACAAACGCCAGCAACCGCGCTTGCGGAACCGAGATCGCGCCCAGCTGGATCGCCCCGGTGAGATAGGGTACCGATTGGAAGTGGCCGCCGAAGATCGCCAGGCCGGCGCCGGCCAGAAAGTAGGAGAGCCCGAACGTCAGCGTCAGCGAGGATGCTTCGCCCGAGGCGATCTCGGCCGGCAAGCGCCGCAGCAGAAAGCGCTGAATCGCCGCGCCGATGACGAACCCGCCCAGCGCCGTGAACGGCAAGAGCAGCAGCGGGTTGATGTGCCAATGCGCGTAGGCGAACGCGCACGTCAGCGCCGCGATCACGATCAGATCGCCGTGCGCGAGATTGACCACGCGCATCACGCCGAAGATGATGTTGAAGCCCAGCGCCGAGAGCGCGAGAACGCCGCCCAGCAACAAACCGTTGACGATCAGCTGAACGACGGTATCCATTACGGGCGCTCGAAGCGAATCAGAGCTGGGTCGTCCAATCGCGCTCTTCCAGCTCGCGCTTTAACCGCGCCATGAACTTGCCGGCGGTCGAACCGTCGAAGGCGCGGTGATCCCACGACATGCAGAGATACATGCGGCGCCGCACCGCGATCCCGCCCGCATGGGGAACGACGCGTTCTTCGACCGCATCGGTTGAGAGCGTCGCGACGTTGGGCGTGTTGATGATCGGTGCGGTCATCAGCGTGCCGTACGAACCGTTGTTGGTGAGCGTGAACGTCGAGCCCGCGTAGTCGGAAGCGGCCAGCTTCCCCGAGCGCGCGTCCGCGCCGGCGCCCGCAATCGCGCGGGCTAGGCCGGTCACCGTGAGGCCGTCGGCGTTGCGGATCACCGGGACCACGAGGCCCTCTTCATCGAGGTCTACGGCAATCCCGAGATGCACGGCATCGTTGTAGACGAGCGCGTTGCCGTCGATGCGCGCGTTGACGGCCGGAAACGCCCGCAGCGCTTCGACCGCGGCCCGCGCGATGAACGGCAGGTAGGTCAGGCTCGTGCCTTCGCGCGCGGCGAACTTCTCGCGCTCGGCCAGCCGCACGGCGTTGACGTTCTCCATATCCGCTTCGATCACCGAGAACACGTCGGCGACCATGCGCTTCGAGGCGAGCACGTTCGTCGCGACGCGCGCGCGCAGCGGCGAGAACGGCACGCTGCGGCCGCCGGCGACCGGCGCCACCACCGGGGAGGCCGACGGAGCGGGCGTGGCTGCGGGAGCGGGGCCGGGCGCCGCGGTGACGAGCGCCAGCATGTCGGTGCGGGTGATGCGTCCGCCCGGTCCCGTGCCGTGCACGGCGCTCAGATCGATGCTGTGTTCGCGCGCCAGCCGGCGCACGACCGGCGAGTGCAAGTGCGCGCGCGAAGCGGAACTGCCGTTGCGCGCGGCAGCTGCCGGCGCAGCGGGAACGGCCGCGGCCGTAACCGGAACGCGCGCGTCCGCAACGCCGTCGATGCGGGCGAGCTCCGTGCCGACCGGAACCGTGGTGCCGTCGGGAACGAGGATCTCGCGCAGCACGCCCGCGTAGAGCGAGGGGATCTCGGTGTTGACCTTGTCGGTGGCAACCTCGAAGAGCGGCTCGTCGACGGCGACGTTGTCGCCGACGGCCTTGAGCCAGCGTACGACCGTGCCTTCGGAGACGCTCTCGCCGAGCTGCGGCATGGCGACCGCGGTCATGGCGCCATCGGGATCTCGAGCTTCTCGCCGGCCGCGTTCGCGAGCACGTAGTAGAGGATCGAGAAATCGTGATGCGAGAGCCCCTGGCCGCGCGCCGCGGTCAGCCACGCGTTGGTGGTCGAGGTGGTCGGCAACGGCACGCCGAGCTTTTCGCCCGAGCTGCAGCGCGAGATCGAGGTCCTTCTGCATCATCGTGCAGTCGAACCAGGCTTTCTGCGGCTGTTCCTTGATCAGCGGCGCGCGGTACTGCAGCATCGGCGAGGCGGTCGCGCCGCTCAGCATGATGTCGAGCGCGACGTCGCGCGGGATGCCGCTCTTCACCGCCAGCAGCAAGCCTTCGCTGAGCGCGAGGATCTGCGTCGAGAGCTGCAGGTTGAGGGCGATCTTCATCGTCTTCGCTTGGCCGATATCGCCGACGTGAAACACCTTCGGCCCGATCGCTTCGAGCGTCGGGCGCACGCGTTCGAGCGCGGCTTTGTCGCCGCCGACCATGATCAGCAGTTTGCCCTGCTGGATCGAGACCTGGCTGCCGAGCACCGGCGCATCGAGCAGCTCGCCGCCGGCGGCTTTCGTCTTCTGCGCCAAAGCCTGCACGTGTGCGACGCCGACCGTGCTCATCTCGACGAGCGTCTTGCCGGAGATCGCGGCCAGAATGCCGTCGGGTCCTTCGGTCACCGCGGTCAGTGCGTGGTCGTTGGTGAGCATCGTCAGCACGACGTCGCTCGCGGCCGTGACGGCGCGCGGCGAATCGGCCCACTTCATGCCCTTCGCGATCAGCGGCTCGGCCTTGCTCTTGGTGCGGTTCCAGCCGACGACGTCGATCTTTGCGAGCAGCAGCCGATCGACGAAGCCGCTGCCCATCTCACCGGTGCCAACCATTCCAACCGTCATGAAAAGTCCTTATACCAGCGTGCGGCGCACGGTCTCGACGATGCGCTCGACCGACGGCCGCGCCCGGTCTTCGAGCGCTTCGGCCGCGGGCAGCGGCGCGTGCGGCGTGGTGATGCGCACGATCGGCGCATCGAGGTCCCAGAACGCTTCCTCGGCTACGATCGAGACGATCTCCGCGCCCCAGCCGCACAGGCGCGGGTTCTCTTCGACCGTGTATAAACGGCCGGTCGCGATCGTCTCGCGCAAGATCGTTTGCGTATCGAGCGGCACGAGCGAACGCACGTCGACGACGGTCGCGCTGATGCCGTCACGGGCCAGCCGTTCGGCCGCTTCCACCGCGCGCGGCACCATCGCCGCGAGCGCGAGGATCGTGCAGTCGTTGCCCGTGCGCAAGACTTTGGCCGTGCCGAGCGTGTCGACCAGCTCACCGTCGGGCACCTCGCCTTTGACCGGATAGAGTTCTTTCGCTTCGAAGAACATCACCGGATCCGGATCGCGAATCGCAGCCGCGAGCAAGCCCTTCACGTCGGCGGCCGACGACGGCGCGACGACTTTCAGGCCCGGAACCGCCATGGCCCAGTTCTCGACCGCTTGCGAGTGCTGCGCGCCGAAGCGCAAGCCGCCGCCGTTGGCCGTGCGCACGACGAGCGGCAGCGAAACCTGTCCGCCGCTCATGTAGCGCATTTTCGCCATTTGGTTGGCCGGGAGATCCCAGCACACGGCGAGGAAATCCGAGAACATGATCTCGGCGATCGGCCGCAGACCGGTCATCGCGGCGCCCATCGCCGCGCCGAGGATCGCCATCTCCGAGATCGGCGTGTCGCGCACGCGCGTCGGCCCGAACCGTTCGAGCAAACCGACGGTGGCCTTGAACACGCCGCCCGCGCCGCCGATGTCCTCGCCCAGAAACACGACGTTCTCATCGCGTTCCATCTCTTGCGCGATGGCCGACGCGACGGCATCGCGATAGGTTAGTTCCGCCACGTCGAGGTTCCGTCGGCCCAGGTGTCGGTTTCGATCTCATCGACGCTCGGCAGCGGCCCGTTCTTGGCGGCTTCGGTCGCGGCGTCGATCTCGGCCATCGCCGCCGTTTCGATCGTCGCGAGCGTCGCCTCGTCGACGCCGTCGGCCAACAGGCGCGCGCGGTACATCGGCAGCGGATCGCGTTTGAGCCATTCCGCGACTTCGGCATCGGGGCGGTACTTGGCCGGATCGGCGCGCGAGTGGCCGCCGTGGCGGTACGTCAGCGCCTCGATCAACGAGGGGCCCTCGCCGCGGCGCGCGCGCTCGTACGCCGTTTCGGCGACCAGATAGCACGCGTCGGCATCGTTGCCGTCGACCACGATCGGTTCCAGTCCGTACGATGCGGCGCGATCCGCCGCCGGACGCTTCACTGCGGTGACCTCGCCGATCGCCGTATACTCCATGTAGAGGTTGTTCTCGCACACGAACACGACCGGCAGTTTCCACACGGCGGCGAGGTTCAACGCTTCGTGAAAGGCGCCGATGTTGGTGGTGCCGTCGCCGAAGAAGCACACCGATACCTGTTGCGTCTTCTTGTACTGCGAGGTCCAGCCCGCGCCGAGCGCGATGCACAACTGCGCGCCGATGATCGCGTACGATCCCATCGCGTACTTCTCGGCCTCGCCCAAATGCATCGACCCGCCCTTGCCTTTGAGGACGCCGTTCGCGCGGCCGAGCAGCTCCGCCATGCAGCCGGCCATGCTGACGCCGCGCGCGATCGTGTGGTTGTGACCGCGATAGGTGCAGAACGTCCAGTCGTCACGCCGCATCGCCGTCGCGAAGCCGGCGCCGACCGCTTCCTGACCGAGCGCGAGATGACTCGTGCCCTTGACCAGGTTCTGCAAGAACAAATCGTAGGCGCGTTTTTCGAACACACGCAACCGGTATTGCAGTTCGTACATCGCGATGCGCGTCTGGCGCGCGATCGGCGGCTTGACCAGTGTTTCACTCATCTCGGCTGCCCTCCGTAATCGTAGGCGTTGGCGATGAAGAGTTCTTGCGCCGGGAAGCGCGTGATGATTTTCGGCCCGGCCGACGTCACGACGATCTCTTCTTCGATCCGCGCGGCCGAGAAGCCGTCCTTCGCCGGACAGTACGTCTCGAGCGCAAAGACCATGCCTTCTTTGATTTCGCTGGGGTGCTCGATCGAGTTCAGGCGCGAGATCACCGGCCGCTCGTGCAGATGCAGTCCAAGGCCGTGCCCGAACTGCAAACCGAAGGCTTCCATTTCGCTCGAGAACCCGAACTCTTCGGCCTTGGGCCACGCGCGCGCAACTTCGTCGGTCATCACGCCCGGCCGGATCAGATCGATCGAGCGGTCGATCCACTCGCGGCACAACTTGTAGGCGTCTTTTTGCGCCGGCGTCGCGAAGCCCACGCTGAACGTGCGGTAATAGCACGTGCGGTAGCCGTTGAAGGCCGACATGATGTCGAAGAACGCCTGATCGCCCGGCCGGATGATGCGGTCGCTGAAATTGTGCGGGTGCGGATTGCAGCGCTCGCCCGAAACGGCGTTGATCGATTCAACGTCGTCGGAACCGAGCTCGTAGAGCCGCTTGGTGGCCAGCGCCACGATCTCGTTTTCTTTCACGCCCGGCTTGAGCGCCTCGACGATATCCTGATAGGTGCCGTCGACCATCGCGGCCGACGTCGAGAGCAGCATGATCTCATCGTAGGACTTGATCTCGCGCGCATCGTGCATGACTTGCTGGCCGTCCTGGATCGTCACGCCCAGCTTCTGCAGCTCGAACCACAGCGGCGGCTCGACGTAATCGAGCCCGAGCGGCATCTTTTCCACGCCGGCCTCGAGCAAGAGCGAGTAGATCTGCTGGGCCGCTTTTTCGAACAGCCCGGCCTCGGGCGTGATCGCGCCGCGCAGGCCGGTGAGCCCGGCGTAGATGTCCTTATCGTCGATCCAGGGACAGAACATCCGGTGGTGCTTGGCGGCCGAGCCGAAGTCCCACACCATCGGACCGCTGGTGCGCGTCAGCAGCGCGTAGCGCGTCATCTTGTCGCGCGACCACTCGCCGATCGCCGTCGAGGTCACGTAGCGAATGTTGTTGACGTCGAACAGCAGCAGCGCGCCGAGGGGTGAGGCGTCGAGCGCCTTGCGCGCCCGGGCGAGCCGGTACTTCCGCAGGCGGTCGTAATCGACGCGCTCCTCGGTGTCGACGCCCATCTGGCCGGGCGAAGGGATGGGGCGGTTCGGGTCCAGGCCCTCGATCATAGGCGGAACTTTCTTTCTGTAATCGATTTCACGATACGCCGCCCCCCGGCCATTGTCATCCCGCACGGGGCGGGGCGGTTGAGGCCCGCACGATCAGGTGCCCGCTGAAGCGCAGGGTGGTCGGCGGCCGCTCCGCGGCGGCGGGTTCGGCGAGCCGCGAGGTCACGAGTTCCACCGCCACCAGCGCCATCTCCCGCAGCGGTAAGCCGTAGCACGTCAGCGGCGGGTTCTGCGCGGCGTACCACTCCGGATCCTCGAACGCCACGAGCGAGACGTCCGCCGGAACGGCGGCGCCCAGATCCTTGAGCGCACGCAGGACGCCGACCGTCAGCGGGCCGGCGCTGGAAAAGATCGCCGTCGGGCGCGGCTCGCGAGCCAGCAGGTCCCGTGCCGCCGCGTAGCCGTGTGCGGGCGTGTAGGGTCCGCGCTCGATCCGCGCCGCGAGGCCGGCGCCGCGCATCACCTCGCGATAGCCGGCGACGCGGTAGCGGGTGGTGGAGAGCGCTTCGGGTCCGGCGATCATCGCGATGCGCCGGTGACCCGCCGCCACGAGGTGGGCCGTGAGGGCGACGGCGCCTTCGCGGTCGTCGGAGACGATCGCATCGTAGGCGCCGTCCTCGGTGTGGCGCAGCAGCTCGACGACCGGGATGCGCTTGGGGGCCGACACCAGGCCCCGCGCGCCGGTCGGGGTCGAGGGCACGTACACGATCGCGTCGACCCGGAACTCGGCCAGCGTGCGCAGGTAGGAGCGGTCGCTCTCGGCCGCGTTGTTGCTGATGCACAGCAGCAGCCGGTAGCCCCGCTCCTCGAACGCCCCTTGGAGCACGCTGGCCGTTTCGGCGTAGAAGTCGTTGCGGATGTCGGGCACGATCAAGCCGACCGTCATCGTCTGCTTCGCGCGCAGTGCCCGGGCGAGAGCGTTCGGCCGGTAGCCCAGCGCGTGGGCGGCGGCGACGACTCGGGCCCGGGTCTCGTCGTCGACGTAGCGCTGACCGCTCAGCGCGCGCGACACCGTCGCCGGCGACAGCCCGGCACTCAGCGCAACGTCGCGCAGCGTGGCCATGCCGTTCGTTTCTGAAATCGATTGCAGAAATCCCGCAATGGACGGCACGTGCAACTGGCTCCGCATGCCGAGTTTCCTGAAACACGTGAAAAACCGGGCCGCCGTCATCGCCATCGGGGCGCTGGCGCTCGTGTGGGGCTGCAACTGGGTCGTCATCAAAATCGCCACCGGCGGCGCCTCGCCGTTCGTGCTGGTCGCGATCCGGATGGTGCTCGGCGCGATCGCGCTCTTCGCCGTCTCGGCGCTGGCGCGGCGCTCGCTGAAATCGCCGCCGGCCGGACCGACCGCGCTGATCGGGTTCTTCCAGGTCGGCCTGATGACCACGCTCCAGACGCTCGCGCTCGCTACCGGTGGTGCGGGCAAGACCACGGTGCTCGTCTACACCTTTCCGTTCTGGATCGCGCTGCTCTCGGTCGTGATGCTCGACGAACGCTTCACCCGCGTCCGGCTGACCGCCGTACTGTTGGCGGCCGCGGGCCTGGGCTTCGTGCTCTACCCGCTCGATTTCGGCCACGACATCCTGAGCAAGGCCTTCGCCGTCGCCTCGGCGCTGTCGTGGGCGCTCGGCTCAGTGTTCACCAAGCAATTCCGGGCCCGGCACGACGTCGATCTGCTGCCGTTCACGGCCTGGCAGATGGCCTACGGCGCCGTCCCGGTCGTGATCATCGCGCTGCTCGTGCCGGGCGGCTACGTGCACTTCACGCCGTCGTTCATCGCGGCGCTGGCCTACATCGTGATTCCCGGAACGGCGCTGGCCTTCTGGCTGTGGTTCTTCATCATGGAACGCCTCTCGGCGACGACCGCCGGCATCTCATCGCTGCTAACACCGGTCGTCAGCATCATCGCCGCCTGGATCCAGCTCCACGAACAGCCCGGCATTCCGGAGCTGATCGGTATGGCGCTGATCGTGCTCGCGCTCATCATCAACAGCGAGCTAATCCGGATACCGGCGGCGCGCCGGCGACACGCGGTCTAGAGCGAGCGGTACGTGGCCGCGATCAGGGCCTCACAACGTTCGCCCAGCCCGCTGCCGGGGCTCAGCGCGTTCATCGTGTAGCTGAACGACAGGCCGGCATCGGGGTCGGCGAATGCGACCGGGCCGCCGGCACCCGAGTGACCGAAGGCATTCCGGTTGGGTCCGATCGCGAGGTAGCTGCCGCTGTTGAGGAACACGCCCATCCCCATCCGGTAGGGCCGATCGGTAAGACCGCACACCTGATCCCACTGTTCGCTCTGCAACGCGGCAACGGATTCGGGTTGCAGCACACGCCGGTCATCGAGTTGCCCATCATTTGCCAGCGCCGCATAGAGCCGCGCCAACGTGCGTGCGTTGGTGTGACCGCCGGCTTGCGAGCGCGCGCGCCGCGCGTCGTTCGGCCCGATGCCCGGCGCCACGCGCCACGCGCGCGCAAGCTTCGTCTGGGCGTTGCCGATCGACGAAAACGTTTCGTTCTTCGGGTTCGGGACGATCGGGCTGATGCGCCGGTTCGTCTCATCGTCCACACCGATGACGTAGTCGAGATCGAGCGGGGCGGCGAAGCGCCGCGCAAAAATGCCGGTGTACGTCTCGCCCGTCGTGCGACGGACCAGTTCGCCGAGCAGGTGCCAGTACGTGCACGAGTGGTAGGCGCCCTGTGTGCCGGGCGTCCACTCGGGCCGTTGCGCGGCCAGCGCCGTCGCCATTGCCGCCCAATCCCAAAAACTGCCGGCGTCGGCTTGGTCGGCGAATGGCAAACCCGCATGATGCGAGACGAGCTGACGGACGGTAACGTGCTCTTTGCCGGCCGCTCCGAACTCCGGCCAGTACGCGGCGACGGGCGTGTCGTAAGCGAGCACGCCCTCTTCGACCAGCGCATGTACGCTCAACGCCAGGCACGATTTCGTGATGCTCATGACATTGGAAATCGTGTCCGGCGTCCACACGCGCGAGCGCTCGGCGTCGAAGAAACCGCCCCAGAGATCGACCACCTTCGTGCCGTTGAGGTACACGCACACCGCGGCCCCGAGTTCACCGCGTTCCGTGAAGTTCTGCGCGAACGCGTCTTTCACGGCCCGGAAGCGGTCGTCGAACGTGCCGAACTGCGGGTGCGTCACCGGAGGCTTATGCTCGGCGAACACCCGGAGCAGCGCTATTCCGCGGCCGTGAGTGTTGACGGGAAGTCAAAACGATAGCCGAGGTCCTCGAATTTCTTGACGTATTGCGGGTCGATGCCGGCGATCTCGTCACTGATGCTGCTCGTGAACCCAACGTCTTCCATGTCTTCGACACCACCGCTGATCACCACTTGCAGAAAAGCCTCTTCGTTGCTGACGTTCGTGAAGCAGCGGTACACCCGCGGCGGCACCGAGAGCGTGTCGAAGGGTTCGAGGGTGACTTTGTGACGGCCGTCTTCGGCGAGCAGAAATTCGAACGTGCCGGTTAACACCGTGAACGTTTCGAACGTGTCGCGATGCACGTGCAGGCATGGTCCGGTGCCCGGCGGACACGCAGCGATGACCATCGTCATACCGGCGGCTCCTTCGATTGGAGCGGTACGGCCGAAAACGGTCCGTACGTCTCCGCCGACGCCGATCACCGGCATCAGGCGGCGCGCCCATACGATATCCGCGACGTCTTGCGGAAATTCCTTACTCGACTGACTCTCCATCGGTATGAGTTTGCTGAATCGGGCGATGCGGCTCTGCACCTCATCTGCGGTGAGTTCGGTGACGGCGAAGGGCGACGATGACATGGAGATGATCCTTTCTAGGATTGAGAAACGCGCAACGTGCGCGAGGCGATCGCGGCGTGAATGATGCCCCAGAGCGCGAATGGAGCAGTGGCGATCAGTCCCCAGCGCAGCGCATCGGCGCTGCCGATGAGGGGATGCAAGAGATCGCTGATCGCACCGATGTAAAAAGGTCCGAAACCGGTACCGATGAGTGACTGCGCCAGGATGACGATGGCCATCGCCGACGCGATCAAGCGACTCGGTACGGTGGCCGTGACCTCCGTAACCAGCGGCGCATTTGCCAGCCCGCGTATCAGCGTCCCGAGAAACGAGCAGGCCAGCGAACCGCCGAGTGAGGGAACGATGAACGCCAGTAGTGCGACCGGTTGACCGATGGCAAGTCCGAGGATGACCTGCCGCATGAGCCAGCGCGGGTGCGAACGGTAAAATTTGTCGGAGATGAACCCGCCGCCGATCATTCCGATGAGGGCCCCGAGGCCGGTGGTGAGGGCGAGCATCCAGCCGGTATGCGACGGATCGAGCGAAAACTGGCGCTGGTAGAAAGCCGGGCTCCACTGCGACTGGCCATAGAGTACGAAACCGTTGAGGACGAACGCGATGACGAGGTGCGTGAAATTCGGTATGCGGAAGAGCGTCTTCCAAACAGCGGCGAGCGACGCATCGGCCGCCGGGATTGCGTCCGCCCCGCCGCGGCGCTGATTGCCCCGCAATGCGTAGGAGATGACGGGGGCCAGGAGGATGCCGGGCAGCGCCACGACCACGAACGTGAGCCGCCACCCGATCAGTTGCGCGAGCGCTCCGCCGACGGCGAAACCGACGACGACCCCCGATCCGATGCCCGCGATGAACAATCCGATCGGAAGCGAACGCCGATGCGGTTCATAGTTATCGGAAATGTAAGAATAGGTGGAGGGGGAGAGCCCGCCTTCCCCGATACCGACGAAGATCCGGGCGCCGAACAGCTGCGCGAACGATTGCGCCGCGCCGCAGGACGCCGTAGCCAGCGTCCAAGCCGCGATGCTCCCGGCGAGCACGGCCCGCCGCCATCCGCGCTCCGCATAACGGGCCAAGGGCACCGCAGCAATGGCATTGCAGATCGTGAACGCGAACCCAATGAGGATGCCGATTTGCGTGTCGGAGAGCGCGAGCTCGTGCTTGATCGGTTGAACGAGGATCGCCAACACGAACCGGTCGACACCGCCCAATAGTGCCGCGAGCGCCAGCAGGATGACGACGAACGATGCACTCGATCGTCCGGACGGACGCTCGTTCTCCGCGCGCTCGGCCATCGTCATGGGTGCAGTAACCACGATATCTCCGGTGCGCATCCTAGAGGCTGTAGTGAAAGTTCAGCTGATAGGTCGTCGGGCCGACCATGTTCAGCACGCCGTATCCGACCTTGCCATTGATCAACGGATAGGCGATGCCGCCGCCGTCGGGGCCGCCGGGCCATGAGTCCGAGTAGGCCGCCGTGATGTTGTAGGCCGACACTTGCAGCCAAGACTTTGCACTCAACGGTTGGCGAAAGCTCGCGTTCAGGATCGCAAACGGCGGAGCGTTGTAGGAATTGTTCGGTCCGAGGTACGTTGCGCCGAGGAGAAAGTAGGCGCCGTTGCCGGCACGATGGTTGACTTCCGCGTAGCCGGTGGAGTACGGGACGCGCGACGGTCCGATGCCGTTGAACGATTGGCCGTCACCCTCAAAGTTGACGTAGGGCAGAACCGCGAGGTTCGCCGTTAACGGCCCCGCCGCCGTGGCATAAAGTGAGGCCGGCAAATTATAAGCGTACGCGCGTATGAGCGAGCCTTGCGCCTTGAACCCCCAGCCGAACGTGGGCGAACTCGCGAGGGCGAGCTCGATGCCGGCGTATTCGGAGGTGCCGAGATTCTCGGTCTGGGTCACATAGAGCGGCAGCGGCGTCTGCGGCAGCACGCTTCCAACGGGCGGCGTGTAGGTGCCCTGGACGGAGGTCGCCTGCAGAAACTGGTTGTGCAGGATCGTCTGGTAGGCGTCGGCCGAAAGCAGTAGCGTGCGTCCGAACCGGTGGTCGATGCCGAGATCGTAGCCGAACGCGGTCTCCGGCTTCACATCACCACTGTTAGCGGTCGTCGTGTAATAGAGCGGAACGGCGGTGTTCGGCTGCGGCGGTCCGTTTGAATTCGTGAGCAGGTTGATATACGGCGGTGCGATCGACGAGCCGGCGGAGACGCGAACCGATGTCGTCGGGTCCGGCCGGTAGCGCAGGGCAAAGCGTGGTCCGTAGAAACTGTGCGCGCTATTCAAAAACGTCAGCCCGCCGTCTTGTGAATAGTGCGTGAGGTAGTTCACGAAATAGTTGCTGAGGGTCGCGCTCACGGTGGGCGAGATCTGGAACACGCCGCGGGCGAGAATCGTCCGAAACGTCTCGCCCGAGCCGACCGGCACGATCAGCGTCGCGAGCGCAGCGACGGCCGCATCTTGGTGGGCATCGGAATATGACTGTGTCTGATCGTAGGAGACGGTGTAGAGGTTGAGCCCGGCCGGCCGGTCGACCTCGAACGAATACCCGGTGAGCTTGTCGTTGTCGAACTCGCGCACGTACTGGTTGAGGAACGTGACGGTTGCCGGGGTGCCGTTGAAGATCGTCGGCGTCGTCGCCATGCCGAGATCGATGCCGCCGTAAAGCGTTGCGTTGAGACTGACGTTGGCCGGGCCCGAATCGCCCGGGCCGCCCGTGCTGGTGCGGTCGAGGGCGGAATAGAAGCGGCCCAAGAAGGTGAAGTCGCCGATCGCCGAGCTGAACTCAGCCTCGAGCATGCTGGCGAGATTATCGATGCGGTTATTGCCGAAGTTGAAGCCGTTGGGGAAGTAGAAACGGCCGGCCGGCAACGAACCGGTGTACCCGGTGGGCGGCGTGAAGAAGCCGGCCGGGATCGCAAAGATCTGGGCTCCGCTCTGATCGGCGGTTGACTGTCCGCCGAGGTACGACGCCATAATGCTCGTCGTCGAGGAAAGCTGATAGCGTAGCTTGGCGAGCTCGTTGTGCGAAAGATACTCATCCGACGCCGTTGCGCAACAGATCATCAACGGAAAGAAGAGGTTCAAGCCGCCCTGATACGGGTTGTTTGGGCTCGTCGAGTCCAGGCAGCCGACGGCCTTCGGATTTTGACAGGTCGCCTGCCCGTTGATGAGCGGCGAGCCGGCGCGCCCCGACCCCGTGCTCATGAAGGTATAGTTTTGGAGGCTTCCCGGCGTCCCGTCGACGGCGTAGTCGAGCGCGTAACCCAGACGGCCATGATCGAGCGTGCCGGTGGCGCGATAGTTTGACGACTGACCGCCGTAGGCGTCGATCCCGAAATCTACCGATGTGACGGGCTTTTGCGTGGGGGTGAGCGTCCGGTAATTGAGCGTTCCGCCGATCGCGTAATTGATGTTGGGAGATGAGGCACCGGGGCCCTTGACGACTTCAACGTCCTCGAGCATGTTCGGATTGATGAAGATCGGATTGAACGTCCCGTTGCGGCCGATCGAGATTGGGTGGCCGTCGATTAACGACGCCGTCTCGTACGGCAGCGCGCCGCGCAGCTGAGGATACACGCTCGCCCCCGGCGATGCGCCGTTCGGAACGCTCGAATTCGCTACGCCGCCGGAAAACGAATTGGAGATCGTCATCAGCACGCCGGGCGTTTCGCTCAGCACGTGCATGACTTGCTCCTGGCCCTGTTGGGAGAAGACTTCGCCCGAGACATCGGCGACCGCAGCCGTGGAGGTGTTGATCTGGCTGCGCGCGCCGCTGACGGTGACGCGCCCGATTTCTTTGAGCGAGGAGAACGACGCAGCGGCCAGAGTGACCGTCACGCTCGTGCTCTGCGCCGCCGTGACGACGACGCTTTCACTCGTCGCGCCGGAGAACCCGGATTTGGATACGCTCACCGCATAGACGCCCGCCGGCACCACAACCGTAAACGAACCTTGCGCGTCGGTGACCGCGGTGGCGCGGGCTGGTCCGGCGACGAACACCTGCGCCGCGCCGAGGGCACCGCCGTTGGCGGCGAGCACCGTTCCCGTAATGGTCCCGGTAGCCGCAGGGCCGGATGGCTGGGCGCCCGCCGGCGACCACGCAAGACAAAGAACGAGTAGAAGAAAGCACGCGCGGCGGTGTAACAAGAACCTAACCCTTCGCTTGTCCCCGGATTATATCGTCTTATGTAATTACAACATATATAATTTGATGTCAAGTAATATTTGTGACGGTGGTATTATGGAAAGATTCTTGCGATTAGACCACCAAATGCGGTAGAATGGACCACGATGGGCGACAAAATGGACCGGATTCTTAGCGACGCGGGACTTCCTCAGGCTGACGAATCCACAACGGAGGCGGTCAGTCGCCTCTTTCAGGTGACCAATCATATCGAGCGATTGCTCGGCTTGAGGTATGCGGAAGTGGGCTTGGATCGCGCGCAGGTCGACGTGCTCGCCGTTTTGCAGCGCAGCGAGGAGCCGTTGACCCCGACCCAGGTGGCATCGCGGCTTTTGTGTTCCTCCGGCGCGATGACCAATCGCCTCGACCGGCTGGAGACGGCCGGCTACATTCGACGCCTGCGCACCAGCGATGACCGGCGCACGATCCAGTTACTGCTCACCCAAGAGGGACGAGCAGCGGTCACCCGCGCTAACGCGTCGCGAGAGGCTGCCGGGCCCGAGCTGCTCCCAACGCTCGACGCGCAAGATCGCCGTCAACTCGTCGGTTTGCTGAGAAAGATGCTGATTGGGTTCGAGGCGGATTCCACCGCTCTCGTCGCGAGTCAGTCGGGGTAGCGCCGCCGCATTTCGGCCCACTCGCTGTCGAACCGGAAGGCTTGCCGCGCCGGCGGTAACGGCGTCTGCGTCTCGAGAAATTTCACCGCCGCTCCGCCGCGCGAGTAGATCGCGTGCTTGGCGCCGACGCCGGTCCAGCAGCACGTCAACGGCTCGACCACGTAGGCTTGCCCCTCGAACTCGCAATCGCCCTGACCTTCGAGGAAGAAGTACGACTCTTCGAACGGATGCGTGTGGTGCGAGCCGCCGCCGCCGGGCGCGAACTCGACCATGAACATCGCGATGTGCGCCGCGCCGAAGGTGCGGTCGATCATGAACTTCTGCCGGATCCCCTGCGCGCCGCTGCCGCTGTAGCCGTCCATCTGCAAGTTTCCGGGCGGCGGCAGCTGCGCGTCGTCGTAGTGCCCGACGTAGCGCGTGCGCGCGTCGGCCGCATCGAAGCGCTCGACCTGGGCCGGCCACGCCGCGGCGCCGACGAAGAACGTATCGCCGCCGACGCTCTTGGCGAGCGGCTGCGGCGCGATCATCTCGAGCCAGCGCGCACCGTTGCCGCTACTCGAACGCAATGCATGCGCGCTGCCGGCCAGCACCAGCGCGTAATCGCCGCGCACGAGACGGTAGGCCCGTGCATCGAGCATGAGGTCCAACTCGCCGTCGAGCACGAACAGGCTCTTCTCATACGCGATGACGTTCGTTTCGAGCGATCCGCCCGGTTCGAGCTGCACGATCTGGTGCGCCATGTGCACGGCCGCGGGCGCCGTCGTGTGATCCACCATCACCGCGCGCCGGTAGCCGCGGGCGTGCCGGTCGTAGCCCGCCGGCACGCCGAGGTTCCGCTCCTCGAACCGGACGACGGAGTGCTTCACGCGCTTAGAACGTCTGCCCCGGGCGCACGAGCGCGTTTTCGGTGAGGCCGTCGATGGCCGCCATGCCCATCGTGATGCGCGCTTCGTCGGTGGCGGCGCCGATGTGCGGTGCGGCAAGCATGTTCGGCAGGTTGATCAGTTTGTCGTTGGTCGCCGGTTCGATGTCGAAGACATCGAACGACGCCGCCGCGATCTTGTTCGTGCGCAAGCGCTCGTAGAGCGCTTCCTCGTCGACGATGCCGCCGCGGCACAGGTTGATCAGCACCGCGTCGGGCCGCATGCGCGCCAGTACGGCGTCGCTGTAGAGGCCGATCGTCGCGGCCGTTTTCGGAACGTGCAGGCTCAGCACTTCGGAGCGCTCGACGAGTTCGTCGAACGAGACGGCCCGGATGCCGTACTCGCGATAGAACGCGCTGTAATCCGCGATGTCGTTGACGATGATCTCGCAGTTGAACGGTTTGAGCAGCCGCACGACTTCCTTACCGACGTTCCCGCAGCCGTGGATGCCGACGATGCGTCCGGTGAGGCCCTTGCCCAGCCGCATGCGCGGGCGCTCGGCGTTGCGCATCGCGATGTTGAGCGGCATCACCCAGCGCAAGGCGGCGATCATAAAGCACAGCGTGAGCTCGGCGACCGCGAGGCGGTTGGTGCCGGGCGTGTAGCCGAAGCGGACTTGGTGCTTGCGCAGCGCGTCGAAATCGAGCGTGTCGCAGCCGATCCCCATCTTGCCGATGATCTTCAGGTTGGGCAGCGCGGCGAGCACTTTTTCGGTGATCGGCTCCATCCCGACGATCGCCGCATCGCGGTCGGCCAGCAGCTCGATCACGTCGTCTTCGGTCGGACGCTGCGGGACATCGCGGAATTTGGAATCGGGATAGCGCTCGAGTAAGGTTTTTCGCAGCACCGGATGACCCGAGAAGAGGCTGTTGGTCACACCGATCTTGGTAGGCGTCATGCTCGGTCCCTCAAAACTACGGTTGGGTCTCGTCGTCTTCGTCGAGTAACGGGAACGCGGTCAAGCTGCCGGCGCGGTTCTCGTCGCGCGCGACGTAGCTTTCATCGATCTGGCCGAGCGAGGTCACGCCGATCAAGGCCATCGTCGCCTCGATCTCGACGCGAATCAGCTCGAGCATGCGCGCCAGGGCCGGCACGCCGCCCGCCCCCAGCGCCCAGGCGTGCATCTTCCCGCCGGCGACGGCGTCGGCGCCGAGCGCGATCGCTTTGATGATGTCGGTGCCGCGCATGAAGCCGCCGTCGACGATCACCGGGACGCGGCGGCCGACGGCCTGCACGATTTCGGGCAAGATATCCATCGTGGCGCGCGCGTGGTCGAGCTGGCGCCCGCCGTGGTTGGAGACCCATATTGCATCGACGCCGTGCTCGAGCGCGATCAGCGCGTCGGCGGCCGTCTGAATGCCCTTGACGATCACCGGCATCCCGGCGACGGCGCGAATTTGATCGAGCGTCTTCCAGTTGAGGCGCGCTTGAAATTCCGGCCCGCCCGGCGCCTTACGGCCGTCGGGGATCCAGCTATGGCGCTGCTGCCGTTCACGGTTGCTGTAATGCGCGACGTCGACCGTGATCACGAGCGCCCGGTAGCCCGCGTTGCGCGCGCGACCGACGATCTCCGCGATCCAGTCGATGTCGCCGCGCACGTAGAGCTGGAACCACTTGTCGCCGGCGGCGGCCGCGGCCGCCTCTTCGAGGCTCGGCTGCGTGACCGAGCTGACGACGGGCAGCGTGCCGAACTCGCACGCGCCCTGCACTTGCGCCGCCGACCCGCCGGGAAAGATGTCTTGCAGCGAACCGACCGGCGCCAGCACGTAGGGGATGCGCAGCTTGGTACCGAGCAGCGAGGTCGACGTGTCGACGTGTTCCACATCGACCAGCACGCGCGCGCAGAGGGCCAAGCGTTCGATCGCGATGCGGTTGCGGCGCATCGTCGTCTCGGTTTCGGAGCCGCCGACGATGTAGTCCCAGGCGTAGGGCGCGAGCTGCGCGCGCGCCGCACGCACGATTTGGGTCGTCGAGCGGAACGCCTTCTCGGCCACAGTCGGGCGCATCAGCCCGTGACGCCGACGACCTTGAGCTTCGCGGTCGCGAAATCGATCTTGGATTGCGCGCGCAGCCAGGCGGCGAGATCGCTGCCGGCTTCCTGCTGTTCGGCGCGCGCTGCGGCGAGCTCGTCGCGGCTCGCCCCGACGTCGACCTCGTCCGCGGCGTAGGCGGCGTCGGTCAGCACCGTGATCTTGTCGGGCAGCGCTTGCAAGAAGCCCTCGCCGCAAGCCAACTCGATGCGCATCGTGCCCGAGCCGTCACTCACGTTGGCGCGCAGCACGCCCGGGCGCAGCGCGGTCAGAAACGGCGCGTGCTGCGGCAGAATACCCACTTCGCCTTCGGTGCCCACGGCAATCACCAGTTCCGCGTCGCCTTCGAACACGACGGCGCGCGGGGTGATGAGCGTGAACGCGACCGAGCTTGGCATCTAGACTTTGGTGCCCATCTTCTCGGCGTTGGATTTCACTTCGTCGATGCCGCCCGCCATGTAGAAGGCCTGTTCGGGCAAGTGATCGAGTTTGCCGTCGAGCACTTCGGCGAACGCGGCGATCGTGTCCTCGAGCTTGACGTAGGCGCCGGGCCGGCCCGTGAACTGCTCGGCCACGAAGAACGGCTGCGAGAACAAGCGCTGCAGCCGGCGCGCGCGGCCGACGACTTGCTTGTCGTCGTCGGAGAGTTCCTCGACGCCCAGAATCGCGATGATGTCTTGCAAGTCTTTGTAGCGCTGCAGCGTCTCTTGCACGCCGCGCGCCACGCGGTAGTGCTCGTCGCCCACGATCAGCGGATCGAGGATGCGCGACGACGACGCCAGCGGATCGACCGCCGGATAGATGCCCAATTCGGAAATCGCACGCGAGAGCGCCGTCGATGCGTCGAGATGCCCGAACGTCGTCGCGACGGCGGGGTCGGTGTAATCGTCGGCCGGCACGTACACGGCCTGCACCGAGGTGATCGAGCCTTTGCGCGTTGAGGTGATGCGCTCTTCGAGCAAGCCCATCTCGGTGCCGAGCGAGGGCTGGTATCCCACGGCCGAAGGCATGCGCCCGAGCAGCGCCGAGACCTCGGAGCCGGCTTGCATGTAGCGGAAGATGTTGTCGATGAAGAGCAGCACGTCGGCGCCCTTCTCATCGCGGAAGTACTCGGCCATCGTAACGCCGGTCTGAGCGATGCGGAAGCGCACGCCCGGCGGCTCGTCCATCTGACCGAAGACCAGCGTCGTTTGCGCGAGCACGCCCGACTCTTTCATCTCCATCCAGAGATCGTTGCCCTCACGCGTGCGCTCGCCGACGCCGGTGAACACCGAGAAGCCCTTGTGCACCGAGGCGATGTTGCGGATCAGCTCTTGAATGAGGACGGTCTTGCCGACGCCGGCGCCGCCGAAGAGTCCGACCTTGCCGCCGCGCGTGTAGGGCGCCATCAAATCGATGACCTTGATCCCGGTCTCGAAGATCTTCGGGGTGGGATCCTGTTGGGCGAAGTCCGGGGCCGGCCGGTGGATCGGCCAGTAGGCGGCCGCGTGCACCGGGGCGTCGCTGTCGATCGCTTGGCCGAGCACGTTGAAGATGCGGCCCAGCGTGCCTTCGCCGACCGGAACCTGGATCGCGGCGCCCGAGTTGATCACGGTCGCGCCGCGCACGAGCCCGTCGGTCGAGCCCATCGCGAGACAGCGCACCTGGTTGTTGCCGAGTTCGCCTTGCACTTCGAGCACGAGGTCGCGCGACTGCATCGCGGTTCCGCCCAGTTCGATGCCCTCGGCGTTGGTCGAGGTGGCCGCCGAATTTCCGGCGCCGCCGACGTGCACTTGGAGCGCGTCGTTGATGTTCGGCAGCGTGTCGGCGGAAAATTCCACGTCGACGACGTTGCCCAGAACTTGGACGACCTTGCCGGTCGCGGCGGCGGTGAAGGCGTTGGGTTGAACCACGGCAGTCATAATTACGTTCCCTTAGCCGGCGAGCGCTTCGGCGCCGCCGACGATCTCGAGGATTTCCTTGGTGATCGAGGCCTGACGGGCATTGTTCATCTGCACGGTCAGGAGGTCGATCAGTTTCTTGGCGTTGTCACTGGCATTGCTCATCGCCACGAGCTGGGCGGCGTAGAACGACGCGTCGGTCTCGAGCATCGCGGCGTAGATCGTGAACTCGAGGTACTTGGGCAGAATGCGCGAGAGCACGGCTTCGGGCGAGGGCTCGAACTCGACCGCGTTGCGCGGGCCTTCCGGGCGCGGCGCCGTTTCGGTGGCCACGACCGGCAGCAGCTGCCGCGTCTCGGGGCGCTGCGACATCATGTTGATCAGTTTGGGCGAGACCAGCATCACCGAGCCGATGCGGCCGTTGACGAAGTCGTCGCTCACCTGCGCTGCGACCTCACGCGCCGCGGCCAGCTTGTCCGCGCTCTGCAGCGGCCACACCGCCACGGCCTCGCCGCCCAGCCGGCGGATGGCGTTGCGCGCCTTATTGCCGACCGGGTACCAGCGGCGGCCGGCGTCGTCGCGATGCATCAGCTCGCCGACGCGAATCAGGTTGGCGTTGAACGAGCCCGCCAGGCCCTTGTCGGCCGTCATCAAGATCACGCCGACCGGCGCGCCGGCCGTGCCGGGTTTCATGTAGGGATGATCGACCGTGCCGACGGCCGCCAGCAGATCTTGCAGCATTTGGCCGAGCGCATCGGCATAGGGGCGCGATTGCTTGCGCAGCGCCTCGGCACGGCGAATTTTCGCCGCCGCGACCTGCTTCATGGCCTTGGTGATCTGCTGGGTGTTCTTCATCGACCGAATCCGGTCGCGAAGATCGCGAACGCTCGGCATTAGAAGCTCTTGTTGAACTCCTCGATCGCCGCGACCAGCGCCTTGGTGTTGTCGTCGCTCAACTGCGAGGTCGTCTTGATGCTCTCGAGGATCTCGGGGTGCTTCTCGCGCAGCGCGTGCACGAACGAGGCTTCCCAGTCGGCGATCTTGTTGGTCGGGATATCATCGAGGTAACCGCGCGTCGCCGCGAAGATCACCGCGACTTGTTCTTCGACCAGCTGCGGGTGGAACTGCGGCTGCTTGAGCACCTCGGTGATCTTCTCACCGCGCGTCAGCTGTTGCTGCGTGTTCTTGTCGAGGTCGCTGGCGAGCTTGGCGAACGCGGCGAGCTCGCGGAACTGCGCGAGGTCGAGCTTGAGCGGACCCGCGACCGTGCGCATCGCCTTGATCTGCGCCGAACCGCCGACGCGCGAAACGGAGATGCCGACGTCGACGGCCGGACGGATGCCCTGGAAGAACAGCGCGCTCTGCAGGTAGATCTGGCCGTCGGTGATCGAGATCAGGTTCGTCGGAATATAGGCCGACACGTCGCCGGCCTGCGTCTCGATGACCGGCAGCGCGGTGAGCGATCCGCCGCCGAGCTCATCGGAGAGCTTGGCCGCGCGTTCCAACAGGCGCGAGTGCAGAAAGAAGATGTCGCCGGGATAGGCTTCGCGGCCCGGCGGACGGCGCAGCAAGAGCGAGACTTCGCGGTAGGCTTGCGCGTGCTGGGTGAGGTTATCGTAAATGATCAGGACGTCTTTGCCCGCGTACATCAGCTCCTCGCCCATCGCGCAGCCGGCGAACGGAGCGATCCACTTGAGCGCGGCCGGCTCGGCCGGCGAGACGGTGACGATGGTGGTGTACTCCATCGCGCCGTTCTGCTCGAGCGTTTGCGCGAGCGCGGCGACGGTCGAGTTCTTCTGCCCGATCGCAACGTAGATGCAGAAGACGTTCTTGCCTTTTTGGTTGATGATCGTGTCGACGGCGATCGCGGTCTTGCCGGTGCCGCGGTCGCCGATGATCAGCTCGCGCTGGCCCTTGCCGATCGGGATCAGCGCGTCGATCGCGCGAATGCCGGTCTGCAGCGGCTGCTTGACGCCTTGGCGCTCGATGACGCCCGGCGCGCGGTTCTCGATCGTGCGCCACTTCTTCGTTTCGATCGGGCCCTTGCCGTCGACCGGTGCGCCCAGCGGGTTGACGACGCGGCCGAGCAGCGCCTGACCGACCGGAACCGAGACGATGCGCCCGGTGCGGCGAACCTGATCGCCTTCCTTGATGCCGGTATCCGAGCCCATGATGGCAACGCCGACGTTGTCCTCTTCGAGGTTGAGGACCACGCCTTCCACGCCGTTGGGGAACTGGACGAGCTCCGATGCTTGCGCAGCATCCAAGCCGTAGATGCGCGCGATGTTGTCGCCGACTTCGATGACGGTGCCGACTTCGGTTTCGTTGGCACCGGTCTTGAAGGTCGCGATGCGCTGCTTGATGATGCCGGCGATCTCGTCTGCGTTGATCATGGTCTCTTTCTCTAGTTCGTACTGAGCATGCGGGCGAGGTCGTCGAGCCGCCCGGCGATGGTGCCGTCGATGCGTTTGTCGCCCATCGTGATGCGGATGCCGCCGATCAAGCCCGGATCGACGCTCTGGGACACGTCGAACGGCGTCTTGAAGGCCGCGCTGAGTTTAGCCACCAGCGCGTCGAGGTCGTCTTTCGAAAGCGGGCGGGCACTCGTGACCTTGAGCGTCTGCGCGCCGCGCGCCTGACGCTCGAGGATATCGAACTGCGCCACGATTTCGGGGGCCAGCGCTTCGCGCCGCTTGCGGATCAGCAACAGGATCGTGTGCAGCGCGACCTCATGCAAGCCCGCGAACGCGGACGCGATGACGTCCGACTTCTGCGCCCGGTCCACCACCGGTGAACAGAAAAAGCGATTCACGTCGGGGTCGGCGCCGAGGGCGTCGACGAAGGCGTGCAGGTCGGCCCCGATGCGCGGCACCTCGCCGGCCTCGGTCGCAAGTTGAAAGATCGCCGTGGCGTAGCGGCGGGCCAGCGTTTCGTCCGGCATCAGACGCCCGTTCCGACGGTCAAATCGTCGACCGTTTTGGCGACGAGCCGCGTGTCGGCGGCCTCGCTCAACTGCTCCGTCGCCAGCTCGCGGGCGCGGTTGAGGGCCTTCTCGATGAATTCGATGCGCAGCTTGTCGCGTCCGGCGATGCGCCCGCGGTCGAGTTCACCGCGCGCGTTGTGGACCAGCCGGAGGCCTTCGCGGCGCGCGCCGGCGATGATCATCTCGTGCTCGTGGCGCGCGTCGGTTTCGGCACGGGCCAGAATCGCGAGCGCGTCACGGTCGGCCGACTCCACCTCAGCGCGAGCTTCCGCAACTTCGTCGCGCAGCTGCTCGCGCCGGTGTTCGGTGTTGACCAGGTCGGAATTGCGCGAGATCTCGCCCGCGCGCACGGCCGGCAGCACGAACCGCCGGAAGAGCCAGATCGCGACGATCAGAAACGCGAAGCCGCCGATGATCTCGCTGTACTGCGCAATGCTCTCGTAGCTCATCGCAGCACCGCCTCGGGCCCGACCGCGCGCTCGAGCATTTCGTGCGCCAGCGCTTCGATTGCGGCCGCGGAGCTGGTGCGCGCCTGCGCGATCTCGAGATTGGCCGTCGCCTGGCCTTCGGCGATGATCGCCGCGGCTTGCTCGAGATGATCGGCAACGATCGCCGCCGCCTCCGCCTGCGCCTCGGCGCGCGCTTCGGCCACGGTCGCATCGGCTTGCCGGCGCGCGACCGCGCGTTTCTCGTCCGCCTGGACGCGCAAGGCCTTCAGGTCGTACTCGAACTGCGCGATGTCGGCGCCGACCTGGTCGATGTATGCCCGCCGCGCCGCGATCGCCGAGCCCACAGGCTTGAGGAAGATCGCGTTGAGGATCACCAGGAAGATGATGAAGTTGACGAGCTGGACGACCAGCGTCCCGTCAAGCGAAAGCAGCATCTACGGTATGCGTCTCACGGCTGATACAACGATGGGTGCTAGTGAACGGACTTCAGCATCGTGCCGACGAGACTCGGCACGTTGGCGACGACGAAGAACAGGTAGAACCCCAGCACCAGCGCGATGATCGGGAACGCTTCCAGAATACCGACGCCGAGGAAGAAGAACGTGAAGATGTTGCCGCGAGCTTCGGGCTGCCGCGCGATCGACTCGACAGCTTTCGACGCGACGATACCGTCGCCGATCGCCGAACCGACGGCCACGCCGAACACGATCAGCGAGAAGCCGAGAATCAGGACGGCAACGATGAGGGTCTCAGGAGTCACAACAGTACCTTTCTAAGGACCGGGCGCCGGAACGCTGGATGCGTGATGCTCTTCTTCATGGCCCTGCGTGGCCAAGGAGAGATACACGATGGTCAGGAGGGTGAAGACGAACGCTTGGATCGTCCCGATGAAAAAGTTGAAGAACTCGACGCCGAACGGCACGACCGTGGCGACGAGCGAGAGGTTGACCGGCCCGATCGTGACGTCTGCGGCGATGATCGTCGCCACGACGAACAGCAGCAGGTCGCCGGCGAGAATGTTGAAGGCCAGGCGCATCGCGAGCACGACCGGGCGGGCGATCTCCTCGATCAGGTTGATCGGAAAGAGCGGCCAGAACGGCTGGAAGAGGTGTCCGTAGGCTTTGATGCCGGCGCCCCGGATCGCCACGAACTGGATGCCGAAGAACACGAAGAGCGCGAGCGCCGCCGTGGTGTTGAGGTCGGCCGTGGGCGAGCCGCCGAAGGGCAGGTTCATCTGCTTGAAGGGCAAGAGCCCGAACTGGTTGAGCGTCCAGATGAAGATGAAGATCGCCACGAAAACCGGGACGAAACGCTCGCCCGCCCGTCCCAGCGTCCCGACAGCAAGATCGGCTAGGTAGTTGATGATCCCCTCGAAGGTCGCTTGCGTCTTGTTGACGCGGTTCGTCCGGTACGAGGTGCCGAGGTAATAGAAGAATACGAGCGACAGCGCCATCACGACCCAGGTCGTGAGGATGGTGTCTGCGTGGACCGCTCCAACGACCGGCCAGGTCCAGAGCGGATGTTCTCCGATCTTCTCGTGCACGAACTACCCCGTTGAATACTCTTGCCGCAAGGCCAGTGCGTACAGCACGAGCGGCGTAAAAAATCCGGCGAGCGCGACGCCCATCGACCACCATGGTCCGGTCACCGCGGAAAACACCGGAACGATACCGATACCCAGAATCCGGACTACGTTTACCAGACCGTACACACCAGGCGAGCGTCTTCCGGCGAGGAGACGCTCGTTGTTGCGCATGACCAGCCACATGTTGCCCAGGCCGCACGCCGCCCCGAGCAGCAGGTCGAAACCCAGGATCGGGAACCGCAACACCGCCAAAACGACGGCCACGGGGACGAGCAACAGGAACGACCGGAACCCGACCGACCGCTTCCGCGCGTTATACGCGTCGACTGCGGCCGATGCTTCGGCGCCCTGCGTATTGTCGCCGATTTCGACCATCCCCTCCCGGACTTTTGACGGAAACCGTTGCATCCTTTGTTACCGGGCGGACGGAACTGAGTTTCGCCCCCACTCCGGTCACGCCGCGACCAGGAATTCGGCCGGCTTGGGCCCGGTCCGGAGCTTCCACAAGAGCCAGGCGACGATGCGTTCGGCGGCGTGGCCGTCGCCGTAGGGGTTCGAGGCGCGGGCCATCGCGGTGTACACGCCGTCGGTGTTCTCGAGCAGCCGGCGGCTCCAGGCCACGATCTCGGCCGGCTCGGCGCCGACCAGCCGCAGCGTGCCGGCGGCCAGGCCTTCGGGGCGCTCGGTCTCACGCCGCATCACGAGGACCGGCTTGCCGAGCGTCGGCGCTTCTTCTTGGAGCCCGCCCGAGTCGGTCAGCACGAAGCGCGACTTGCTGACCGCGGCGACGGTCGAGGCGTAGTCGAGCGGCTCGGTCAGCCGGATGCCCTCGACGCCGGCCAGGAGGGGGCGGATGACCGGGCCCACCTGGGGCGAGGGGTGGAGCGGCCACAGGATCTGCGGCCGCTGCGGGAACGCAGCGATCGCCATGACCGCCCGGGCGATGCCCGGCATCGCGTCGTGGTTCTCGCGGCGGTGAGCGGTGACGAAGATCAGCGGCCGGTCGGGATCGAGGCCGGCCAGGGCGGCCGGCGCGGGGCGCTGGGCGAGCCGGCGGGTCGTATCGAGGAAGGCGTCGATCACCGTGTTGCCGGTGACGATCACGTCGGCCCCGTCGAGGCGCTCGGCGAGCAGGTTCGCCTGCGCGCCGGAGGTCGGCGCGAAGTGGTAGGCCGCGATCACGCCCGTCAGGCGGCGGTTCAGCTCTTCGGGGAAGGGTTCGTGAATCGTCGCCGTGCGCAGCCCGGCCTCGACGTGGCCGACCGGGATCTTGGCATAGAACGCCGCCAGTGCCGTCGCCGTCGAGGTGGTCGTGTCGCCGTGGACGAGCACCACGTCGGGCCGGTGCTCGGCGAACACCGGCACCATGCCGGTCAGCACGCGGGTGGTGATGTCGGTCAGCGATTGCGTTTGGGTCATGATGTTCAGGTCGACGTCGGGCACGATCTCGAACAGGCGCAGCACGTCATCGAGCATCTGGCGATGCTGTGCGGTCGCGCACACGATGGTGTGGATCGCCGGCGCCGCCGCGCGCAACGCCGCGACGACCGGTGCCATCTTGATGGTATCGGGCCGCGTCCCCATGACGACCATGACGCGGAGAGGTGGAGAGGTCACTACGGTGGTGTACCCGCCATAACGGAAAAGCCCGCCTGGGCCAACCGCAATGATGCGATGCCGCCCGAGAGCATGAACGCGACGATGCCCAGCGCCGCGCACAGCGCGTAGATCAGCAGCACCGCTTGGCGCACGTTCAAGCCGAAGCGGAACACCAGCTGGTGGTGGAAGTGCCCGCGATCACCTTCGGTGATCTTCTTCCCGGTCGTCGTGCGCCGCACGATCGTGACGGCGGTGTCGAGGATCGGCAGCGCCAACACCACCAGTGGAATGAGCAAGCGAGATCGTGAACGCCGTTTTCGAGGTGCCGATGATCGACACGGTGGCGAACACGTAGCCGATGAACAGCGCGCCGGAATCGCCGAGAATGATCGTGGCCGGGTTGTAGTTGAAGGGCAAGAAGCCCAGTGCCCCGCCGACCAGTGCCGCCAGCACCAGTGCGAGTTCGGGATGGCCGTGGCCGACCGCGATGATCGCCAGCGACGCGCCCGAGATCGCGGTGAGCCCCGAGAGCAGACCGTCGAGGCCGTCGATGAAGTTGATGGCGTTCATCATGCCGACGTACCAGATCAGCGAGAGCGCGTAGTTCCACGGTACCGCGAAGTGGATGTAATCGCCGCGGTGAAACGGGTTCTCGATATCCTTGATCACGAACCCGTAGAGCAGCGAGATGCCCGCGACGACGATCTGCGCGACGAACTTGTTGCGCGGGCGCATGCCCATGATGTCGTCCCAGATGCCGACCATCAAGATCAGCGTGCCGCCGAAGAGCATGCCGATCACGTCGTGAATCTTGTCGAAGTCGCGCAGCTGATTGCGCGCGATCAGATAGCCGAGCACGGAGAAGAGCGCGAAGGCGAAGCCCAAGAACACCGCGATGCCGCCGATGCGCGGCTTGGGCTGTTCGTGCATGCGCCGCTCGCCGATCTGATCGACCATGCCGACGTGCGTCGCGAGCTTGCGCACGAGCGGCGTCGCGAACGCGGCGGTGAGTCCCGCCAGCACGACGACGATGCCGAGGATCGGCAGCAGCTGCAGCGGCGTCGTCACGCGAAGGTCACGGCGGGGGCGGGCACGTGCTCGACGGCAACACCCGCTTCGGCCAGCAACTCCGCTGCGATCGCGTCGGGATAGGCAACCTCGTACACGATGCGCTCTACGCCCGCGCTGATCAGGAGTTTCGAGCAGTTCACGCACGGCTCGTGGGTGCAGTAGGCCGTCGCTCCGGAGAGCCCGACGCCGTGCAGCGCACCCTGCACGATCGCGTTGGCCTCGGCATGCACGGCCCGCTGGCAGTGATCGTGGACGACCAGGCAACCGGCTTCGAGACAGTGCGCGACCCCGCGCGGAGCGCCGTTGTAACCGGTGGTCAGGATGCGGTGCTCGCGCGTGAGCACGCAGCCGACGCTGGCCCGCGGGCAAGTGGCCCGGGTCGCAACCGTCCGGGCGATCTGCAGAAAGTAGTCATCCCAGCCCGGTCGCACGCGACGGTTCTTCGGCAGACCGCGGAGCGGGACCGTTTGTCGGCGTAGGTCTTTGGGCGCACCGAACGAATGTTTGGTGCCGTGATGAAGCGTGGTCGCGCAGCGGCACTGTTGCTCGGCGGCACCGCGCTGTGGTCGCTCCCGTACACCGGTCGAGCCCAAGACAATGCCCCCTTGCGGATCGCAACGTTCCCGGTCGAAAACGGCATCCTGCCGTTCTACGCCAAGGACCTGGGATTTTTCACCGCCGCCGGACTCGCCGCCGACGTCCAGATCTTGCCGGGCAGCAGCGCGATCGCGGCCGGCATCGTGTCGAACTCGGTCGACGTCGGGTACGGCGCGGTCGACGTGCTGGCCACGCTGCACTCGAAGTCGATCCCGATCACGGTCATCGCGCCGGGCGGCGAATATTTCGCGCCGGTCACCTCGCGCGTGGCCGCGATCATGGTGCCGGCCGCATCCACGGTAACTCACGCTAAGGACCTCAACGGCAAGACGATCGCCTGCAACTCGCTGCACAGTCTGGCCGACGCCGTCCCGAAACTCTGGGTCGAGCAAAACGGCGGCGATCCGGCCACGCTCAAGTTCGTCGAGATGCCGTTCGCGGCGATGCCGGCCGCCTTTGACGCCGGCCGCGTCGACGCGGCGTTCATCTCCGAGCCGTTCATGAGCGTCGCCGCGAAAAGCGCGCGCGTCCTCGTCTACGGATACGATTGCATCGCGAAAGACTTCTTGCTCGGCGCGTACTTCACCACGCCGCAGTGGGCCAAAGATCACGCCGAGGTCATCGCGCGCTTCCGCACCGGGATGCGCCAAGCCGCGGCCTGGGCCAACGCCAACCCGGCCAAAAGCGGTGAGCTGCTGGCGAAATACACGAAGATCGATCCGGCCGTCATCGCGACCATGACGCGCGCGCGGTTCGGCGAGCAACTCACGCCGGCGCTGATGCAACCCCTCATCGACGTCGCCGCCAAATTTGGCGGCTTCAGCGCCTTCCCGGCACGAGAACTCATCTACTCACCCCGCTGAAACGACATGGCGAAGGGCGCCGGTAAACATTTTCCGTCATCCCGAGCGCAGTCGAGGGACGCGCCGCCCCCCGTCATCCCGAGCGCAGTCGAGGGACGCGCCGCGATCGTGCCGGACCGCCACTGTCGATCACGAGCGCAGCCGAGTGAGCGCCGGCGACATGCCGGATCGTGCTTCGTGGCGATCACTCGGCTGCGCTCGTGATCGACGGTGGCTTGAGGGCGTGACGGTGGTGCGTCCCTCGACTGCGCTCGGGATGACGGGGGGGGGGTTGCGTTCCTCGACTGCTGACGCGTTGCTCGCGATGACAGAAGCGTAGCGGCGGTTATTTTGCGGCGGCGAAGACGTCGTCGGTGACGGGGGCGTTGAGCGAGTAGTCGCCGTAGGTGGCGTCGGCGTCGAGTTTGTAGTGCGGCATGTCGACGCTGATCGTCGCTTGTTGCGGTAGCGTGTACGATCCGATACGCTGGTTCACGTAGGTCAAGTGGATCGTGGAGGCGTCCTCGTAGTCCCACTCCACCGAGAGCGGCTGCAGTGCGGGCCGCGACAGCGTGAACACGACTTGCGTGATGCTGCTGGCGCCGCCGCGCGGTTGCGCGCGCAACACCAACACCGGTGCGCCGTCGGCGACCGTCGGGGTCACGGTGAGCACGTGATAATGATACGGCCACGCTTGCGGAACCATGTCGAGGTTGTAGGCGCCTTTGAAAAACCCGCCGACGATGCCGCTGGCGTGCGTGATCTGCAGCGCGGCTTGCGCCGGTGCACGGAAATAGGCCGTGCCTTCGACTTGCGAGTGCAGTCCGAGCGGCTTGTGCAAGTGCACATCGAACGTGACCGGAACCGCGTACGACATGAGACGCGGCTCGCTCGTGGCGCGCTTGAGCAGTTGGTCGCCGTTGAACCGCGGCGGCGTTTGGGCCGGGGCCGACGCCGGCACGGCGGCCATGACGATGAGCGCGGCCGCGGCGGCCGGCGCGAGGGCCCGGAACCATGCAGAGCGTTTCACGCCCTTTTTCTACCCGTATTCGAGCCCAGTCAAGGGTGCCATCGCTTCGTCCGGCGGGAGCACCATTTACAGACAATTTACGGCATCTTCCAGGGCGCACCGGGCGGGCAGGGCAACGTCGCTGAGCGTGAAGGCCGACGAAATCCAACCCGCGTTGTCGAGTGAGGCGCGCAGAGCCGCCTTTCAGGCCGGGTGGGACGCGCGTTTGCTGCCGCTCCTCACCCCACAGTGGCAATCCTCGGCCGCGTTGGCCGGCGCGCTGGGCGAAAAGCCCGCGACGGTCCTCGAACGCCTCAAAGACATGCTCGAGCGCGGCCTCGTCGAGCGCCGCGTGGTGCAATCCAAACCTTCGAAGCCCGGCAAGAAGGGGAAGCGCCCGCGCATCCACACCGCCCGCTTCGAAGCCCACTTCCGGCTCCCGCCGGCTTAGTCGGCCTCGGGCGCCCGCGCGCTTACCGGCAGCGACGTCGCCGAGCCGAACATCCGGTCGCCGGCATCGCCGAGGCCCGGCATGATGTAGCCGTGGTCGTTGAGGCGCTCGTCGATGGACGCGGTGACGATCCGCACGTCGGGGTGCGTCTTACCGATCGTCGCGATGCCCTCGGGCGCCGCGATCAGGCAGACGAAGGTGATCGCCTTTGCACCGCGCGTTTCGAGCAGCGCGATCGCGGCCGAGCCGGAGTTGCCGGTGGCCAGCATCGGGTCGAGCACGAAGACGTCGCGCTCGGCGAGGTTGCGCGGCATGTTCGCATAGTACGGCACCGGTTCGAGCGAGGCCGGATCGCGGTAGAACCCGAGGTGCGCGATCTCGGCGTCGTCGATGCAGTCGAGGAAGCCCGGCAAGAGGCCCAGGCCCGCGCGCAGGATCGGCGCCACCACCGGGCGCCGGGCGATGCGCCGCGCCGGCGCCGGCTCGAGCGGCGTCTGCACGGTGCCGTCGGTCGTGCGCAGCGAGCGGGTGGCCTCGTAGGCCAGAAACAGGCCGATCTCCTCGACCATGCGCCGGAAAATCGGGACGGGGGCGTCGCGGTCACGCAGCCGCGCGAGGCGCTCGGCGACGGCCGGATGATCGACGACCAGGACGTCTTGGGCCATGCTCGCTCGTTATGCGGGATCGCGCGATTCACCGCCCGCCGCGTCTTCGCGGATCTTGGCGGTGAGGACGTGGTCGCGCCAGCCGCCGTCGATGTAGAGATAGTCGCGCGCGTAGCCTTCGACCGTGAAACCGAGCGAGCGCAGGAGACGGCCGCTGCGCTCGTTGCTGGGCTGGTAGTTCGCTTCCACCCGGTGCAGACCGATGTTGCGAAAACACCACGTCACGATCGTGCCGACGGCCTCGCTGCCGTAGCCGCGCGCCTGGTGCCCGAAGTCGACCGAGTAGCCGAGCACGCCGGCCTGAAAGACGCCGTGCACGATGTTGGTGACGTTGATGCTCGCGACGATCTGGCGCGAGCCGCGCAGCATCGCGACGAAGCGGTGGGCGCGGCCGTGATAGGCGTCGTCCTGCACCGCCGCGGCGTACGTCGACCAGTAACTGCGCGTGAAAAAATCGCTCGAACGCGCGGGTTCCCAACGCGCCAGATGTTTCTCGTTGCGCTGGTGGTAGGCGAGCAGGGCGTCGATATGCTCGGGCCCGATCGACTCAATCGTCAATCGCGCCGTCGACATCGAGACGGACGAGAGGCCGGCTAACTCGCGCACGGCATTACGGCACGGCGAACTGGACGGTGAGGTCGTCGACCCGGGCGCGTAGCTCGGCCATGCGCGCGCGCGCTTCGATATCGTCGAGCGCGGCGCCGATGATCTTGCCGACCTCGCGCGCATGCTCTTCACCAAAGCCGCGCGACGTGATCGCCGGCGAGCCGATGCGAATGCCGCTCGTGACCATCGGCTTTTGCTCATCGAAGGGGATCGCGTTCTTGTTCACGGTTACCGCGATCTCATCGAGATACGCTTCGACCGCTTTGCCGGTCAGCTTCTTGGGGCTCAAATCGACCAGCAGCAAATGGGTATCGGTTCCGCCCGCAACCAGGCGTGCGCCGGCTCGCTGCAATTCCTCACCCATCGCTTGCGCGTTGATCAGCACTTGCTGTTGATACCCTTTAAATTCAGGCTGCAACGCTTCTTGAAAAGCGACGGCTTTGGCCGCGATCGTGTGCATCAGCGGGCCGCCTTGGATGCCCGGGAAGATGCTCTTGTCGAGCGCCGCCGCGTGCGCCTCATCGGTAAGCACGAAGCCGCCGCGCGGGCCGCGCAGCGTCTTGTGGGTCGTTGAGGTCACGAATTCGGCCAGCGGCACGGGCGAGGGGTGCAATCCCACGGCCACGAGCCCCGCGATGTGCGCCATGTCGACCATCAGCACCGCGCCGACTTCGTCGGCAATCTCGCGGAAGGGCTCGTAGTCCATCGTGCGCGGGTAGGCGCTCGCGCCGGCGATGATCATCTTGGGTTTGTGCTCGCGGGCCAGCGCGCGCATCTGATCGTAGTCGATCAGCTCGGTATCGCGGCGCACGCCGTAGGCGACCGCGTTGTAGAGCTTGCCGCTGAAGCTGACCTTCGTGCCGTGCGTGAGGTGACCGCCGTGCGCGAGCGACATGCCGAGCACGGTATCGCCCGGGGCGAGCACGGCCATGAACACGGCCATGTTGGCTTGCGCGCCGGCGTGCGCCTGAACGTTGGCGTGCGCGGCGCCGAAGAGCTTCTGCAGGCGCGAGATCGCGAGCGACTCGGCGACGTCGACGAACTCGCAGCCGCCGTAGTAGCGGCGGCCCGGATAGCCTTCGGCGTACTTGTTGGTGAGCACCGAGCCCATCGCTTCACGCACCGCCGCGCTGGCGTAGTTCTCCGACGCGATCAGCTCGAGGTTTTCGTGCTGGCGGCGGTCTTCGTTTTCGATGGCCATGAAGATCTCGTGATCGACATGGGCCAGCGTCGTCTGCGGTGTCAGGACGTCCATACGTTAGCGTGTTCCTCGATCGATGGGGTCATTGCGGCGTATGATCGACGTCGCCGAGTAATCGGGCTTCGCCGGGGGCACGGGTTTCGACTTGCCGAAGCGCAAGATTTGCACGACAATGAGCAATCCGAACGTCGCCATGAGCCCGATCCAGAACCACGGCCCCGCCCAGCGCGGCTGCGTGTGGTCGAACAAGAACTCGGCCAGCGCGATGCATACGGCGGTCAGCGGAATCATCGAGGCCAGCATTTGACGGTCGATTTGAGGCTCCCGGGATGAAGATTGCGGTGACCAGTTCGTCGTTTGCCGCACTGCTCCGGCATGCGAAGTTGACGCATTTGGAGTGGCTGGAAGCGTGCGCGTCCCGGCTCGACGCCGACGGGGCGGTGTTCGCGTTGGCCGACTTTCCACGGACCGACCTCGAGTACGCCGCTCAGCTCAAGAAGGTGGCAACCGACCTCGGGATCGTGCCGGTCGCGCTCGACGTGCCGGGTTTGCTCGACCCCGATCGCTCCGACGCCGACCGCGCCGCCGCGGTGGAGCTGGCGACGGCGATCGGGGCGGCGCTGATCCGGGTCACGGCCGGACCGGCCGGCGAATTGCCGCCCGAGACGTTCGCGCGCACCGTGGCGAGCACCAAAGCGTTCGCGTCCGCGGCCAAGGCCGCCAACGTCACCCTCACGGTCGCGCCGGTCGCGGCCACGTTGCTGGGCGACGTTGCCGCCGTGCAAAACTTCGCCAAGTACGTCGACAGCGCGTGGCTGCGCTACGACCTGCCGGCCGCAAGCCCCGAACGGGCGCTGCTCGGGGGGCGCGATCGCGTCCTGGTGGAGCGGGTCGGCCTCGACGAAAACCTCAACGCGGCGGCCGCGCTGCCGGGCCGCGGTTGGTACGTCCTCGAAGGCGACGGCGGCGACGACCCCTTCGCGCGGGTGAGCGCGGCGGTTGCGCTGCTGCGCAGCGCGGAGCGGTTAGGACAACGACCACAGATGCCGTCTATTGTACCCGGTTAAGACCTGCGTTCAGCAGGTGGGTGCGGCCCGGGCGCTCAGGAAACGTCACTTAGAGGACGTCCACACCGATCGTATCCGGAGCTGATGCTCCCTTGGTATTAACGTTGGTCCAACACCAGAGTACCTGCGCGAACATCCGCAGTCATTGTCGCCACCGCATTGTCTCACCGGCGTCAAGACCTTGACAGAACGCTTCCGTAGGCCACGAGCGCCCGCGCCCGGGCCGCAGCATGATCGACGATCGGTTCGGGGTAGTCGCGCCCCACAACGCAACCGGCTGCGGCCGCCGCGAGCGGCGGCATCGTCCACGGCTCGTGCACGTAGCGGTCGGGAACCTTGGCCAGTACCGGCAGCATGCTGCGCACGAACGCACCGCCGGGATCGAACCGGCGGCCCTGCAAGACCGGATTGAAAACGCGAAAATACGGCGCCGCATCCGTCCCCGTCGACGCCGACCACTGCCAGCCGCCGTTGTTCGCCGCGAGGTCGGCGTCGGCGAGATGCTGCTCGAAGTAGCGTTCGCCCGCCCGATAGTCGAGCAGCAGATGTTTGGTCAGGAACGATGCGACGATCATCCGCAGCCGGTTGTGCATCCAGCCGGTCGTGTTGAGCTGCGCCATCGCCGCGTCGACGATCGGATAACCGGTCGCGCCGTTCGTCCACGCATCCCATGCCCGCGCGTCGTCGCGATACGGAATCGAGCGCGCGGCGAGGACGAACGGTTCGTCCACGATGCGCGGCACGTGCACGAGTAACTGGTGATAGAAGTCGCGCCACACGAGCTCACCGAGCCACGCGTTCGCGCCGCCGCGGCGCTGGGGATCGGCACGCGCCTGCAGCGCGGCGGCAACGCACGTACGGATCCCGATCGTGCCGGCCCGCAGATGCGGTGAAAGGCGCGAGGTGGCATCGAGCGCCGGCACGTTGCGCGCGTCGGCGTACGAGCCGATCGCGCGCTCGGCGAAGGCCCGCAGCAACGTACCGGCAACCGCGCTGCCGCCGCGCGGATACGCCGGCGACGACGCGTGCCCGTAGTCTTCGGGTCGCGGCACCGCTCGCGTGGCGCCAATCGTCGCCGCCGGCGCGAAGCGCGAACGCGGCATCGCGCGCGCGCCAGCCGCGCGGCCAGCGTGCCGAGCTCGTTCGCGAAGTCGCCCTCCAGCAGGGCGAGATCGGAACCATACCCGCGCAACGCCTCACGCAGCGCGGCCAGCGACGCGAAGAAAAATTGCACGATCGGTGCGCCGACCCGCTGCGAGCGCAGCAGCACGGGATCGAGTACGAACGCGCACGTGACCCGCTCGCACTGCTGCGCGGCCGTCGCGAGCGCGGCATGATCGCGCAGCCGCAGGTCGCGCCGCAGCCAAACGATCCCATGCTCGAAACGCGCCCGCACCCAGGCAGGTTCGGCGGCAGCACCGAAATTTCACTGCCGCACCTGTTCGACTTATGGCCGTGGCGGCACAGTGCGGATTTTCGTACGCTTGAGGCCCAAACCGATGACTTTAAAAGACGGCTCGCCCGGATGTTGACCCCTGCCGAAAATGAACTCCTTTGCCGTGTCGGCTCCGGGACGCCGATGGGCGAGATGCTTCGCTGTTACTGGATTCCGGCGGCCTTAAGTGATGAACTGTCTCGGGGCGGATCCTCAAAGCAGATTCGTCTACTCGGCCACAACCTCGTAGCCCGTCGTAACGGTGACGGACGTGTCTTCATCGCAGATGCCGAAGCCGATGAGCAACCTCCGCGCCTCGCGCACTACCCGCTGCGCGAAAGCGGCGGAATTGTCTGGGTCTATCTGGGCGAGCCGGGTTCGTTACCGCCCCCGTTGGACTTCGCATGGATGGAGCGGCCCGACGATCATCGGTGGCTGGGCAAAATGCGGGCCGAGTGCAATTGGATTCAGTGCCTCGAGGGAGTGATCGATTCCGCGCATGTCGCGTATCTCCACGCTGACCTCTTTCAGACGACGCCGGAGAGTGGGCGATCGACGCTTGCGGCCAACGGCAAGATCAGCCGCCCTTCACTCGATGGTCAGCCGCGTATCGAGGTCGAAGATACGAGTTACGGATTCCGTTATGCCGCGATCCGCCGTCCGGTCGCGGACGCGGATCGGCTCACCTACGTGCGAATAACTCCCTATATCGCTCCGTTCTACGTGCTTACGCCGTCGTCAACGACGTTTACGTCGATGCATATTTTCGTGCCGATCGACGATGAACACACGATGTTCTATTACGCTAAGACCCTTCACGATAAGCCGGCCGATATCGAATCCTTTCGACGCGCTCAGGCGGAGCGATCCGGTATGCGTCCGGGAGTCGATTTCGACGAACGTTACAGAAAGCGCCGAACCAGTGAAAATAGCTGGCTCCAAGATCGCGATGCTATGCTTCGCGGCGAGTCGTCGTCGGGTATCGACGGCGTGACGATGCAAGATTTTTGCGTAACCGAAAGCATGGGACCGATTGCCGACCGCTCTTTGGAGCATTTGAGTGCGAGCGATGCGGCGGTTATTCGCATGCGCCGAATCATGCTCGATTCAGTCAGGCGATTCGGTGCGCGCGGCGAGCCGCCGATCGGACTTCGCGAGCGCGTCGCCTACGATGAGATCCATGCGGAAGACGGCCTCGTTCCCATCGGAGCGTCCTGGCGTCGTGCCGGCGCTTTGTCTCTCGGGCAACCGGCGTGAAAGGTAGACGATGAAACGTTCTGCGCTGGTAGGAATGCTCGGCGCGGCGGCCGTCGCGGGTTATTCGTCGGCGGCCTCGGCCCAAACCGGCCCAACCCCATCGACCGTTAGGTGGGGTCTCCTGCCTGGGGAAGAATCCGCTCTGCCATACTATGCGCAACAGTTGGGATACTTCCAACGGGCGGGTCTGGCCATCGAGCTTACAACGTTTCGCGACGGTGGCGCCGTCACGCAGGGCGTCATTTCCGGCGCCCTGGAGCTTGGGGCTACGAATAGCGGTTCGATGTCCCTCGCACATCGTCGCGGCTTGCCGTTGTACCTCGTTCAGTGCGGCGCAATGTACACCGACGGCGTTCCGATCGCACATCTATCCGTGATAAAGGGCTCGCCGATTCGCAGCGCCAGAGATCTGACGGGGAAAACGATCGCCGTTTCGACGCTGCATGACATGATGCAGGCCATCGTGATGACGTGGATCGATCAAAACGGCGGCGACTCGAAGTCTGTCGCCTTCGTTGAGATTCCCGTGGTCGAACAAGCGCAGGCGGTGAGCGCGGGACGCGTCGACGCGGCGTCGATCGTTGAGCCGGCGTACAGCCGGGCCCGAGACGCACTGACCGTCCTCGGCTTACCGTATAGCTCGTGCTCCGGCGGCAAACCATTTCAGACGGTCGGCTTCATCGGCAATAAAGAGTGGGTCGATCGAAACGCTTCCGTTGCGAAACGAATCGCGCGAGCACTCCAGGCGACGGCGAGCTACGTCAATCGCAATCCCGCGGAAGCCTCGGCGATGCTCGGACCCTTTACCAAGCTCCCACCGGCCGTCCTCGATCTCTACCCGCGCATCCGATTCGCCGAGGAAAACGATCCTGCGTTGCTCCAACCCGTCATCGACCTGCTTACGAAATATGCGTACATGGACCGTGCCTTTCCGGCGCGAGAGCTTTTCCTTCAATAGCGCGCCGGCCGCCGGCTTCTTACAGCGGCGTCCCCGTGGGGCCGCTGATCGCTTTCCACGAACCGCTCGGCTGATCCCAACGGACCATGATGGCACTTGACGCGTCGAGGCCGCGCTGATTGCCGATGCGAAAATCGAAGCTGCCGGTGGGCCCGTAGTAATCGTGCAAGCCTGCGATATACGTGCGAATCTGGTCAGCCGTTGCGTTCGTGCCGAGCGCTCGGAGCGCACCGACCAGAATGAGCGCCGCGTCCCAGGTTTCCGCCGATGACGCGTCGCCAAGCGAACCCCCGGTCTTCCTCATCATCCGGACATAAGCGTCGATCGCCGTCTTGAGCGGGCCGCGCGAGAGCGTCGGTGCCGCGGGAAACATCACCGAATACATCATCAGCGTGGGCGGCATTGTGGACTTGTATTGTTCCATCTGGCGTGCGTTCTCGTTGGCCTGGCTGGCGACAAACGGCACGGCCATGCCGAGGTCGGTGTAGGCCAGCAGCAACGTACCCGTCGGCGTGCCGGTAGCCCAGCCTAGCACGACGTCCGGTTTCGCGTCCTTGATCTTTGCCATTTGCGCCGACGCACTGATATCGTTCGCAGAAAAGTGCTCCCAATCCACAACGTGGAGGTCGGCGTTTTCGGGTTCACCGAGGAGGGACTTCAGCGCCGTATCGGCCTCCTGACCGGCGATATCGGTGAGGGAGATGATGCCGATACGTTTGAACCCGCGCATGCGCAGGTAGCGCACAACGACGCCCATCCCCACGCGCGACTCGATTCCCGCTCCGAAGGCGTATCCACCGCGCTCCGGATAGAAGCCGGGCGAAAGGCAATACATCACCGGACCTTTACCGTAGAGGGTCGCCGCCGCGTGACACGCTGCGCCGGGACCTCCGTCGATGATGAATGGCGGGTCCTTCGCGAGCAGTGCGCTCGTCAGTTGGACGTCGAGTTGAGGCTTCGACTGCGAGTCGGCAAGCACGAAACGAATCGGGCGCCCTTGGATGCCGCCCGTTTGGTTGACGTACGCTTCGACCGCCCGCAGGGCGGCGGCCTGACCCTCCGCGATAAACGAACCACTTCCCGTAAGGCCTAAGATCGCGTTGATCTCATACGGTTGACGAAGACCGTCTTGCGCCTGGGCGGTACTTGCGAGAAGGATGAGAGCGGCAAGCAACAATGCCTGGGTGCGAATCTGCAAAACAAGGTTCCCGTTCTAGAGGAAGCCGCGTGCGCGCCAATAGCGTTCAGCGGCCGGGTGAAACGGAATGTCGATCGGCGTGTCTTCTGCATCGATGCACATGCGCTCGACCGGCAACGGTCCGGTGCCCTGCCAGGGGATCAGCGCTTTGCGCGCATACAGCGCCTCACAGCACTGCGCCACGAACGTATCGTCCAGATCGTCGCGCACGAAGATCGGCCAGCCGCTGAAACTTACGCTCGGGATGTCGGCCGGTAGCTGAGGGTAGCGCGCCATTGGGATGGTCGCGCGTCGAAAGCCCATCGCCTCGAGCCCCGCGACCGTTTTCTCCGCGAGCGGTAAGATGGTCATACCTTCCGCGAGGGCAGCCGGCAGCCACTCATCGGCGCCTTCTTCAAACAGTGCTTGAACCTCACCACGCCTCAGCGCGGCGATCGTCGGTCCGTCCGTTACCGGAAAGCCGCCCTCGAAGCGGAACGACCCACCCCAGGCCTCGACGTCGCGGAACGAAAAACCGGCCGCGTTGGCAACGCTTTCCAGCATGAATTGCAGCGAGTGGCGTGGCGTCCCCCGCGTTCGCACGTGTAAGGGAAAACGGCGCGCCGGGATGTCCTCGAACGAAGTCAGGCCGGTTTCTCGGCGCACCGCGAACACCAGCTGATCGGCACTTGGAATGACGGCCAGCAGCCGTACGGGCTGCGGCGACGTGAACGGCCCCGTTCCGAGGTACGCCATACGTAGCGCCGTCGATGGGTTGACCATCGCGAGTGCCGAGCGACCCGCGACGACATCCTCGATGCCCTCCATGGTCGCCGATCCAAACAGCGCCGTGGACCACGGCGCGTCATTTCCCTGACGTAAGAGGACTTTGGCTTGATTCAGAAGCTGATCTGAACGGCCGACAAGCTCGGCTGCGATTTCGATTGCGACGCGCGAGCGTGTTGTGTTCGGGTTGGCCCATTCGTTCGGCAGCGCCATTCTTAATTCCGAGCGAATCGGTTCACGGCAACCAGCCGGGCTCGCATCGCTTGCCGCAAGCGCGTGAAAATCTGCATTGCGGCCCGCTTCGGCGGGAGCGTCGAACCGCCCGCCGGAAGCGTAGCGGCGTGCCGTCGCTCGAACTCTTCGCCGCGCCGCTCGAGTTGCCGCTGGTCCACACCTTCACGATTGCGCGGTCGTCGGAAAGCGTCGCGCGGACGGCCCTCGTGCGCTTGCGCTGGGGCGAGATCGACGCGCTCGGCGAGAGTTCGCCCAGTCCCCGCTACGACGAGAGCGTGGAGAGCGTGATCGCCGGCCTGCGCGCGCGCACGCTCGGCGCCGACCCCTACGCGATCGATGCACTGCTCGCGGGTTTGCCCCCGGCACAGCGCTGCGGGCTCGACGTCGCGCTGCACGACTGCATCGCCAAGGACGTCGACCGGCCGCTATGGCGCTTGCTCGGCCTCGATCCCACGCGCACCCCGCTGACGTCGTTCACGATCGGCATTGCCGCGCACGATGAGATGGTGGCCAAGGTGCGCGAAGTCGGTACGCATCCGGTGATCAAGGTCAAGCTCGGAGCGGGCGCCGAGGTCGAAACGATCGGCGCGATCCGCGCGATCTACGGCGGCGCGATCCGCGTCGACGCAAACGAAGCCTGGACGCCCGAATCGGCGGTCGCGATCCTACACGAGCTCGAGCGCTTCGACATCGAGTTTTGCGAGCAGCCGATCCCGGCCGGCACGCCCGAACGCTTGCGCTGGATCCGCGAACGCACCTCGATTCCGCTGGTCACCGATGAGGATTCCAAAGATGCGCACGATCTGTACGCCCTTGCCGGTTGCGTCGACGGCATCAACGTCAAGCTGGTGAAGTGCGGCGGCATTCGCGGCGCGCTGGCGATGATCCACACCGCCCGCGCGCTCGATCTGAAGATCATGCTCGGCTGCATGGTCGAGAGTGCAATCCTCTCCACCGCCGCGGCGCATCTCTCGCCGCTGGTCGACTGGGCCGACCTCGACGGACCATTTCTCGTGGCGCGCGATCCGTTTGAGGGCATGACCTACGCCGGCGGCAAGATCGTGTTGCCCGACCGCGCCGGCCTCGGCGTGGTGGAGAAAGCGGTGGCGGCATGACGCGGCGCTACGTCGTCTTCGCACCCGGCGCATTCGCGGGGCGAGCGGCCAAAACGGCGCACGGCGTGATCGCCTACTCGCGCGACATCGTCGTCGCGGTCGTCGATCCCGACCACGCCGGCAAGCGCGTCCGCGATGTGCTGCCGTACCTGAACTCCGACGCGCCGATCGTCGCGACCGTGCGCGAGAGCTTGCGCTTCGAGCCGACCGCGCTGTTGATCGGAATCGCGCCGCCCGGCGGTGCGTTGCCCGAGGCCTATCGCGCCGAGATCGTCATCGCGCTGCAATCGCGGCTCGAGATCGTCAACGGTTTGCACGCCTTTCTCAACGACGATGCGGAGATGCGCGCGCTCGCCGACGCGCACGATTCGCGCATCTGGGACTTGCGGATGCCGCCCGCGGCGCCGCTCTTTTCCGGCGCCGCCTACGACGTGACCACCCGCATCGTGCTCACCGTCGGCAGCGATTGCGCGGTCGGCAAGATGACGGCCGCGCTCGAGCTCACGCGCGCGGCGCAAACGGCCGGCACGCCGGCGGAATTCGTGCCCACCGGGCAAACCGGGATCGCGATCGCGGGCTGGGGCACCGCGGTCGACCGCGTGATCTCCGACTTCGCCAGCGGCGCCTGCGAACAGCTCGTGCTCGAGGGCGACCGCCGCATCGGTGCGCGCGACGGCGTGCTCTTCGTCGAAGGGCAAGGCGGGATCGCGCATCCCGGCTACGCGCCGGTGACGCTGGCGCTGCTCTACGGCTGCGCGCCCGACGCGCTGGTGCTCGTGCACCTCGTCACGCGCACGAAGATCGACGGCTACGATATCCCGCTGCCGGATTACCGCACGCTGATTCGCACCTACGAAGGCTTGTGCGCGCTCGTCAAGCCGGCGCGCGTCGTGGCGGTGGTGCTGAACACGCACGGGCTCGACGACGCGGCCGCACGCGCCGCGATCGCCGAGGCGCGCGAGCAAACCGGCTTGCCGTGCGATGACCTCGTGCGCTTCGGGCCCGACGCGCTCTACGGCGCGATCGCCCCGCACATCGGAAAGACGCCGGTCCGCGGGGATGGGTGAACGCGGCCGCCGCGCCGCGGCCGTGCTGTGCGCGGTGCTGGCGCTGGCCGCGACGGGCTGCACGCGCGTCGAGACGGCGTCGAGCGGCGGCGGACTGCACGCCTGGACGCAACCCGATCGCCTGCGGCTGGCCAGCACCGAAGAGCCGGACTCGCTCAACAAACTCTTCGCCAACAGCGACGCCAGCGACCAAGTCGCCAACCTGATTTCGGCGCCGATCTTCCGCTACGACGACAAGGGCGATTACGTGCCCGAGATGGCGCGCATCGTGCCGACGTTGCAAAACGGCGGGATCAGCCGCGACGGCAAGACGATCGTGCTGCACCTGCGCCACGGCATGCAGTGGGCCGACGGCGCACCGCTCGACGCGCGCGATTTGCGCTTCACCTGGCGAGCCGTGATGAACCCGCGCAACAACACGCGGCTGCGCGCCGGCTGGGACGATATCGCGAGCATGACGCTGCCCGACAACGACACGGCGATCGTGCGCCTGCGCGAACCCTACGCCGCGATCCTCGGCATCTTCGCCCTCGGCGGCGCCGGCTATCCGCCGCTGCCCGCGCACCTGCTCGCGAACCTGCCCGACCTCAACCACGCCGCGTTCAACGCGCAGCCACTCTCGAGCGGGCCGTACGTGCTGACGCGCTGGAACCACGGCACCGCGCTCGAGTTCGACGCCAACCCGCGCTACTGGCGCGGCAAACCGGCGATCGCGCACATCACCTACCGCATCATCCCCAATGCCGACACGCTCTTCAACGCGCTGCAGACGCACGATGTCGACGTCGACGTCGACAGCATCACCGAGACCCAGATCGGCCGGCTCGGCGTGCTGACCGGATATGCGACGCAGAAGCGGCTGGTCGCGAACTACCGCCACCTGACGATCAATTGCGCCAAGCCCACGCTCAGCGACGTGCGCGTGCGGCGCGCCATCGCCGAGGCCGTCGATTGGGACCACCTCAACGCGACGGTCTTTCACGGCTACAACCAGCGCGCCACGAGCGACATCATGCCGACCTCGTGGGCCGCGCCGTCGATCGCGCCCTATCCCCACGATCTCGCCGGCGCCAAGCGTCTGTTGGACGCGGCCGGTTGGCTGCCCGGGCCGGGCGGCATCCGGCGCCGCAACGGCGTGCCGCTGAGCATCGACGTGTCGACCACGCCCTCGAAGCCGGCCAACGTGCAAGCCGAGGTCGTGATGCAGCAAGAACTGCGCGCCGCCGGGATCGATCTGCGCATCAAAAACTACCCGACGAGCCTGCTCTTCGCGCAGGACGGCCCGCTCTACGGCGGCCGCTACGATCTCTCGCTCACGATCGACACCAACGCGCCCGACCCCGACAACGAGGGCGAATGGAGCGGAGCGTTCATTCCGCCGCACGGCGCGAACACGAGCTTCCTGGCCGATCCGGTCATCACGGCGACCAGCCACGCGGCGGCGCGCGTGTTCGACCAGGCCACGCGCAAAGCGCTTTACGCGCGCGAGGAAGCGCGCATTCACGAACTGGTGCCGGCCGTGTTCCTGTACTGGCAGATCGCGTACGCCGCCTACAACAGCGACCTCAAACATTACCGCGCGGCGCAATACCTCTCGAGCAACTGGAACGCTTGGGAGTGGTCGTTTTGAGGAGCCGGTGCTCGTAGTCGAAGCATGCTGAACCTCGTTGCGGCGACCGGCCTCACCACGGCTCTGCGCGTGCTGCCCGCGCCGCGCGCGATCGTTTCCTGGAACACGCTCGAAGCGGTCGATACGCTCGAGCTGACGGTGCACACCGCCGACGGCCGCAGTTCGCGGCCGCTGCCGTACGTCGCCTTCGAAGATGGCCGGCGCGCCTCGCTCGACGGGTTCGACGACATCGCGCGGATCGCGACCGACGTGGTGAGCGCGACCAGTCCGATCGTTGGGCTCGACGTCGGATCGCACCGGCAGCTGACGCGGGTCGCCGCGTCGACGCCGCCCGGCGCTGCCACCGCGTGACGCGCCGCCCAATGCGGCCGCACGGCGTGAGCTCGCCGTTCCCGAGCACTCGCAGTACGTGGCCGAATTTCCCGCCGAGCGCGGCTGGTGCGCGCCGGCGTCGATGGCGATGCTCGTCGGCGCGTGGGGCATCACGCCGAGCGTCGCCGAAGTCGCGGCCGGCCTCTTCGATCGCGCCTACAACGGTACCGGCAACTGGGCGTTCGCGAGCGCCTACGCCGGCGCGTGCGGTCTGGCCGGCGCGGCGGCGTATCTGCGCGATCTGGTCAGTCTCGAAGCGTTCGTTGCCGCCGGCTTGCCGGCCGCAGTGAGCATTTCGTGGTCGGGCGATGCGCTGCCGGGCGCGCCGCTCGAGCAGTCCGACGGGCACATCGTGGTGGTGCGCGGGTTCGATGCGCAGGGCGATGTGATCGTCAACGATCCGGCACAGCCGTCGGTGCGGCACGTCTATGGCCGCGCGGCCTTCGCGAACTGCTGGCTCGGTCACGGCGGCGTCGCGCTGCTGGTCGCGCCGGCCGAACGCGTCGACGATCTGCTGCGCTGCGCGAACGCGTGAACGCACAACCCGAGTCGCGCGTAGTGGCCGCGAGCGATCTGGGCGACGTGCCGCTGCACGTCGTGCTGGTCGAGCCCGAGATCCCGCCCAATACCGGCAACATCGCGCGGCTGTGCGCGGCCACCGGCTGCGCGCTGCACCTGATCGAACCGCTGGGATTCCGCATCGACGACCGGGCGCTCAAGCGCGCCGGGCTCGACTACTGGCACGCGGTGCGCGTGGTGGTGCATCCTTCGCTGGACGCGTTTCTGGCGGCGTTCCCCGTCGAACGCTGCTGGTGGATCGAAACGACGGGCGCCGCACCCTACGCGGGTGCGGCGTTCGCGCGCGGCGACGCGCTGGTGTTCGGCAAAGAGACGGGCGCGCTGCCGGCGGCCCTGCTCGAGGCGCACCGCGCGCGCACGCTGCGCATTCCGATGCGCGCCGGCGCCGTGCGCAGCATCAACCTCTCCACGGCCGCGGGCATCGTGACCTACGCCGCGCTGGCCGCGCTCGCTTTTCCCGGCTTGGACTAAGAGGGCGCGGGGAAGGCCGAGACGGCGTCTTCGATCGCGCCCGCAATCGCATCGTTCGGCAGCGGAGCGATGTGGTTGACCACCGTCGCCTGCGCGGCGAACGTGTGCGAATGGCAATCGTAGCGGCGTAACGCGATGTGCGCGGTCGTCTGCGGCGCGGCCGCGGTCGAGTCGACGCGCGAGGTATCGAGCGCCGCCACGATCAGCGTTTGGGCGTTGGTCGTATTGCATTCCTCGAGGCCGTCGACGGCGGGATCGAGCGCGCCGGCGCCGGTCAGCGTGACGGCGGTGAAACCGCGGCGCTGCAGCGTCTGGACGATGGCACTCATCGCGAACTTGCGATCGTCATCGCCGGCCGAACCCGTCACCGGCAACACCGCGAACGCGTTCCCGGCCGAGATCAGCGACGCTGCCGGCGTGGTGCTGGGCGCGGGCGTCGCCACGTTGTGCAGGAGCTCATCACGCACGCGGCTGCCTTCACCGCTGACGTCGTCGAGCGTTCGGAAATGCGTCGTCACCGACCACTCGACGAGGCCCGTCTGCGTGCTGACCAGTTGCTCGATCACCGAGAAGCTGGTACCGAACACCGGCACGATCGAGCCGCTGAAGTACACGTCGGCGCCGGCGCTGCGCGCCGCAACGCGGTACTCCGCGGGTTTGAGCCCCGGCGCTCCGCGCACGACGGTGACACCGCCCAGGGCCGTTATCTCGGCCGCGATCTGGTTGGCGAGCCGGATGCCCAAATCGTCGGGCGCGGTTCCGGACACCGCAAACGGATAGATGACGAGCACGGGCAGTGCGGCACTCGAGGGCAAGGCCCAAAGCGGCACGAGCAAGCCCGCGAGCACGCAGAAAAGACGGCGAAGCATCCGGGGGCATTTAGCGAGTGACGGCGGTGCTCATGCCGAAGCATGCGTGATGACGACGCAATCGCGCGACATCGACGCGATCCAACGCCGGGTGATCGCCTGCCGCCGCTGCCCCGAGCTCGTCGCCTATCGCGAAGAGGTGGCGCGCGAAAAGCGCCGAGCGTATCGCGACCACGAGTACTGGGGCAAGCCGGTGCCGGCATTCGGCGATCCGCTGGCGCGCGTGCTGCTCGTCGGGCTCGCACCCGGCGCGCACGGCAGCAATCGCACCGGGCGCATGTTCACGGGCGACGCCTCGGGTGAGTGGCTCTATCGCGCACTGCACCGCGCGGGTTACGCCAGCCAAGCGCATCAAGCCGATCGCAACGACGGCATGCGGCTCGACGACGCGCTCATCACCGCGGCCGTGCGCTGCGCACCGCCGGGAAACAAACCGACGCCGGGCGAGCGCGCGGCGTGCCTGCCGTATCTGGAAGCGGAGCTGGCGGTGCTGGCCGGATTGCGCGTGATCGTCACGCTCGGCAAAATCGCCGACGACAGCGTGCACCGCATCGTGAAAACCGCCGGCGAATATCGCTCGCCGCGCGCCCCGTTCAAGCACGGCGCGGAGACGCGCGTCGCGCTGCCCGGCTCGCCCGATATCACGATCCTCGCGTCCTATCACCCCAGTCAGCAGAACACGAACACCGGCGTCCTGACCGAGGCGATGCTCGACGCGATCTTCGCGCGCGCGCGCCAACTCACGGCGGCGGCGGCGACGCCCCGATAGGATACGCGCCGGTGGTGTGAAACGCACTAGAATGCGTTTCTGTCGGACGTTCTGCTGCGCGTTGCTGGCGCTCGCACCCCTATTGATTTTGCTCGTTGCGGCACTCGCATGCACCGGCGACGCGCAGTCGTTGTCGCACGGGTCATCGGTACCAACTGCGCCGCCGGCTCCGGAACCGTACCGGCCACCGGCGCCGAAAGCCACACCGCGCGACGCCGCGGTCCGTCCGCATCCGAAAGCCGTTAGCAAGCAGCCGACGCCAAGGGCCGCGCCTCGGCGTGCCGTCCCGAGGTTCGGCGCCTATGCGAGCGCGCCCGCGCGCGGCGCGACGCCGCTCTCGATCAACGTGATCAGCCTGCCGAGCGACACCGCCGGCACGCTCTACTATGCCGACGATCTCGGCTATTTCAAGGCGGCCGGTCTCGACGTGCACATCACCGACATGACCGCGAGCCCGCCGATCGTGGCGGCCGTCGCGTCGGGTGCGGGCGACATCGGCTTTTCCGTCGTCACGTCGACCGCGGTGGCGCACGAGCGCGGTATTCCGGTGCGCTTCATCGCACCCGGTGCGATGTGGGTGACGGCCGACGCGACCGCGCAGCTGGTCGTCGCCAAAGATTCGCCGCTGCAAAGCGGTGCCGCCTTCAACGGCAAGACGATCGCGATCACCGGCCTCGCCGATCTCACCTACTACGGCACGAAGGCGTGGCTCGATCGCAACGGCGCCGACGTCTCGACGGTGAAGTGGGTCGAGCTCTCGTTCCCCGAGATGGCGGCCGCCGTCGCGCAGCACCGCATCGACGGGGCGATGATCGCCGAACCGTTTCTCGAAGCGTCCAAGCCGCTGGTCAAGTTCGTCGCGCCGGTCGACGATGCGATCGCGCCGCGCTTCATGTCGACCGGCTGGATCGCCAACGACGCGTGGATCAAAGCCCATCCGGCCGAAGCGGCGAAGTTCGCCGAGGTGATGCGCCAAACCGCGGTGTGGGCGAACGCGCACCAAAAAGAATCGGCGCAGATTCTGCTGCACCACACGCGCATTACGCCGGAAACCGCGGCCACGATGAGCCGCGTCACCTACGCCACGACGCTCGATCCGAAGCTGATGCAGCCCTCGATCGACGCCGCGGCGAAGTACTCGAGCACGCCGATGCGCGTGACGCCGGCGAGCGAGCTGATCTGGCGGCCCTGACGCAGGAGCCCTGATACCCCGCGCCAAGTCCGCTGCGATGACGACGCGAACGACGTTCCTGACCGGCTCGGCCGCCGCCGGCACTGCGCTGGCCGCCGGCCTGCGCCCGAGCCCGGCGTCGGCCGCCACCACCATTCGCGTGGTCTACATTCCGATCGTCGACGAGCTGCCGCTGTACGTCGGCGTCGATCAAGGCTTCTTCAAGAAGCGCGACTTGGACATCAGTTTGACGCCGGTCGCCAACCAAGGCGTGTTGATCAGCGCGCTGCAGTCGGGCTCGGCCGAAATGGGTTCCTCGGTGCTCGTGTCGATGCTGCCCGCGCAGGAGGCGGGCATCGCGCTCGCCGCGGTCGCCACGTGCGTCGCGTTCCCGGTTCCCAAAAACGTCGGCGTGCTGGCCCGCACCGGCGGCGACGTCAAAACGGCCAAAGACCTGCCCGGTCACAAGGTTGCCGTCGCGGGCCTCAAAGCATATTTCCACATCATGGTGCTGCGCTGGCTCGCCGAGCAAAAGGTCGATCCCGCGAAGGTCACGTTCGTCGAAGTGCCGTTCCCGCAGATGCCCGATCTGCTGAAAGCGGGCCAAATCGACGTGGCGGTCACCGTGGATCCGTTCTACCACCGCATCCTCGAACAGAAGATCGGCTACGAGGTCGGCGACTTCGAAGCGACCGTTCCCAGCGGCACGATCATCGACTGCTACGCGACGATGAAGGACTGGGCGGTCAAGAATATCGGCGCCGTGCACGCGTTTCGCGACGGCCTGACCGAATCGATTGCCTACCTCAAGGCCAACGAAGCGAGCGCGCGAGAGAGCCTCGGCCGCTGGACCAAACAGCCGCCGGCGATCGTCGCCGAAACGCTGATCCCCAACTTCACCGTACCGGTGAGCGCAGCGCAGATCCAATGGTGGATCGACCTGGCCAAGAAGCAAGGCCTGATCACCTCGAACATCAACCCGAGGGACATGCTCGTCAGTTGACGCGTGGCTGACCTAGCGTTCGCGCCGGCGGGCGAGGTCGCACGCCGCATCCGCGCGCGCGAGCTGGGATGCGTGGAACTTTTGGAATTCGTTCTGGCGCGCGTGGCTCGTTACGACGCGGAAGTGAATTCCGTCGTCGTGCGCGACTACGAGCGAGCGCGCAAACGCGCGCGGGATGCGGACGCGGCAGCGGCGCGGGGAGACTTCGCCGGTCCGCTGCACGGTGTGCCGATGACGGTCAAGGAATGCTTCCAGCTGGAGGGTACGCCGACAACGTATGGCGTGGCGGCGTACCGCGACAACATCGCAACGAAAAACGCGGTCGCGGTCGACCGGCTGCTGCGGGCCGGTGCGAACATCTTCGGCAAGACGAACGTGCCGCCGTGGCTTGCCGATGGACAGAGCGCGAACGATATCTACGGGCGCACGAACAATCCTTGGGCGCTCGAGCGGACTCCCGGCGGTTCGTCGGGAGGGTCGGCCGCCGCCCTGGCGGCCGGCATGAGCTATCTGGAACTGGGCAGCGACATCGCTTCCTCGATTCGCAATCCGGCCCACTACTGCGGCGTCTTCGGTCACAAAACCACCTATGGGATCGCCTCGGCCCACGGCAAATCACTCGCGCCCAGCGCCCCGCCCGACGACATTTCGGTCATCGGGCCGCTGGCTCGCAGTGCTGCCGATCTCGAACTCGGCCTGGCAATCATCACCGGTCCGGACGAAGAGGCACCCCCGCGCGTGGGCTTGCGGTTGCCGCCGGAACCGCGCGCGAGCTTCGCCGGCTTTCGCGTGGCCGTCGTGTACGACGACGCCTTCGCCCCGGTCGACGCCGAGGTCTCCGACGAGTTGCGCCGGCTGACGGCGTTTCTGCGCGGCGCCGGCGCAAGCGTCGCCGAAGCTCGCCCCCAGATCGCGAGCGAGGACGCCTACCGGGTCTTCATGCTGTTGATGCGCGCCGCGAGCGGGCATCGCGCCTCGGACGAAGAGTATGCGCGCCAACGCGAGCGCGCGGCGGCAGCGGATCACGGCGCAGCGGATATGGGCAGCCTCGCCGCGCGCGGCGTCAGCCTCTCGCATCGCGAGTGGCTGCAGCTCGACAGCGAACGGCGCCAACTCCAGGACCGCTGGCAAACGTTCTTCGGCCACCACGACGTGCTGCTGTGCGCGCCGCTCTCAACTGCGGCGCACGTTCACATGCCGGCGGAGCCGGCGCAGCGGACGCTGACGGTCAACGGCCGGCCCGTCCCCTACGGCCGGCAGCTCTTTTGGGCCGGCTTTGCCGGGGTGGCCTATTTGCCGGCAACGGTAGCACCGATCGGACTCACCCCCGGCGGTTTGCCGGTCGGCGTGCAAATCATCGGCCCGGCCTACCACGATCTGCGCTGCATTCGCTTTGCGCAACTGCTCGAGCAGCAGTACCGCGCCTTCGTCGCGCCGCCCGGCTACTGACGCACGGCGCGCCAGCGCAGCAGCCGTGCCTCGATCGCGAACAAGCCCTGCGCCGTGACGTAGCCCAGCAGTCCGAGCAGCACGACCCCCGCGTACAGGTCGGGGGCGTGAAAGGTGCGCGCCGCAACGAGAATTCCGCTGCCGAGCCCGGTGCGCGAGGCTAGCATCTCGCCGACTACCGCGAGGATCAGCGAGACGGTCAAGCTCAACCGCATGCCGCCCAAGATGTCGGGCAGCGAACTCGGCAGCGCGATCTTCCAGATGACCGCCAGGCGCGACATACCGAGCGCCCGCGAGACTTCATACAGACACGGTTCGACGGCGGCGAAGCCGTGCACGGTGGCGAGCAGCGTCGGCCACAGCGCGCCGAACGCGATCACGCCCAGCACCATGCCGTCGGAGAGGCCGAAGAACGCGATGCCCAGCGGAATCACGGCCGATGCCGGCAGCGGGCGCAAAAACTCGAGCGTCGGGCCGAGAAACGCGCGCGCCGGCCGGGACAGGCCGATCGCGGCGCCGAGCACGATGCCGGCCAGCGACGCGAGCAGCCAGCCGACGAGCATGCGCTGCACGGTCTGCAGCAGCTGCGCGAGCAGCGTGCCGGTTGTGAACCCGCGCACGAGCGCGCTCCACGTGCGATCGGGGCCGGGCAAATAGACCGGCGAAACGAGGTGCGCGCTCGCGATCAGTTGCCAGGCCAGGACGAAGAGCACGCCGACGCCGACGCTGGCCGCGCGCCAGCCGATGCGCGCGTTCACGTTGCGCCGCGAACCTGCGCCGAACGGCCGAAGAGCCGGCGCTGCGCGTGCAGGATCGCGAAGTTGAGCGCCCAGCCGATGATGCCGATCCACAGCAGATAGGCGAGCATCAGCTCGGGATGCAGCGATTGCTCGGCCAGCATCATGCCGTAGCCCAGGCCCAGCGGGTTGGTCGACACTTCGACCGTCACCGCGACGGTCAGCGCGATGCCGGCCGCCAAACGAAAGGCGACGAAGATGCGCGGCAGCGCCGCCGGCAAGCACGATCTTCAGCGTGCGCGCGAGCGGCTTCAGACGCAGCACGCGCGCGACGTCGAAGAGCGCGGGGTCGACGCCGGCGACGGCGTTGCGCGTGAGGATCAGCAGCGGCCAAAACGAGGCGAAGGCGACGATCGCGATCTCCATGCGAAAGCCGAAGCCGAAGGTCAGCATCGCGACCGGAATCAGCGCGACCGACGGGATCGGCCGCAGCGCCTCGACCGAGAACTCCATCAGCCGGTCGGCCACCGCACTGCTGCCGAGCAGAATGCCGGCCACCAGACCAATGCCGCCGCCCAGCGCCAAGCCGCCGAACGCGTTGGCCAGCGTCTGCGCGGTGGCGACCAGCAGCGTGCCGTCGGCGAGCGCGCGGACGCCGGCCGCGAGCGCCGCCGCCGGCGACGCCAGCGTATCGCTCTGCAGGTGCGAGGCCATCGCGGCAATTTGGCAGACGGCCAGCACGGCCAGCGGAAACGCGAGCCCGCGCAAGATCGCCGGCGCGCGGCTCACGCGTCGGCGTCCTTGATGAAGTCGAAGAGCAGGCGCCGCAGGCGCGCGAACTCGGGGTCTTCGCGCGTGGTGAGCTGGTTGCGCGGGCGCGGCAGCGCGACCGTCGACGTCGCTTGCGATGCGGCCGGGATGCGGCAGCAACCCGATCACGCGATTGCCGAAGTACACGGCCTCTTCGAGATCGTGCGTGACGAAGAACACCGTCGCGCCGCTGGCCGCGACGATCGAGAGCACTTCGTCCTGCAGCGTTTGGCGCGTCATCGCGTCGAGCGCGCCGAACGGTTCGTCCATCAGCAAGCACCTGCGGCTGTTGCGCGAGGCAACGCGCGATCTGCAAGCGCTGCTGCATGCCGCCCGAAAGCTCGCTCGGATACTTGTCGGCCTTTTCGCCCAGGCCGACGGTCGCGAGCACCGCCGCGATGCGCGCCGGCGCGCTCGTCCTTGGGCACGCCAGCGCCTCGAGCGCGAGCGAAACGTTGCCGGCCACGGTGCGCCACGGCAACAGCGCGCGGCCGTAGTCCTGAAACATCACCGCGATGTCGGCTCGCGGTTCCGCGATGCGCTTACCGGCATAGCGCACTTCACCCGCCGTCGGTTCGAGCAGGCCGCCGAGCAGACGCAAGCAGCGTCGTCTTGCCGCAGCCCGACGGCCCGACGACGCAGACGAAATCGCCGGCATCGATGCGCAAATCGATGCCGGTGAGCATCGGCGTGCCGCCCAGCGTCATGCTGACCCGATCGAACTCGATCAGCGGCGCGCCCTGCGCCTGCGAAGCCACGCGCGGCTAAGCGGGCGGTTTGACGCGCAAGGCGAGGTGGAGATCGCGTAGCGCGACGTCGGGCACGCTCGAGGGGGCGTCCATCATCACGTCGCGCGCCGACTGCGTTCTTCGGAAACGCGATCACGTCGCGAATGTTGGTCGTGCCGACACGCCAGCATCACGATGCGGTCGATGCCCAGCGCCATACCGCCGTGCGGCGGCGCGCCGTACCGCAGCGCTTCGATGAAGAAACCGAACCGGTCGTCGATCTGCTCGTCGGTCATGCCCAAGCGGTGGAAGACCTTGCGCTGGAACGCCGGATCGTGGTTACGGATCGAGCCGCTGCCGAGCTCGTAGCCGTTGAGGACCAGATCGTAATGCTGCGCCGTCACGGCCAGCGGATCGCTATCGAAGAGCGCTTCCTGGCCCGGCGCCGGCGCGGTGAACGGATGATGCGAGAACGTGATCGCGCCCGTTTCGGCGTCTTTTTCGAACAGCGGGAAGCCGCTGCACCCAGCAGAAGCGGAACGCGGCCGGATCGCGCAGGTTCGAGCCGGTCGCCGAGTTCGAGCCGCATGCGGCCGGCGATGTCGGTCGCCTCGGCGGCGCGGCCGGCGATGAACAGGATCGTGTCGCCGTCTTCGGCCAGCGTTTCGGCGCGCAGCGCCGCGATCGTCGAGTCGCCGAGCGATTTGACGAGCGGACCCTTCGCGCCGTCGGCGCGCGAAGGTGATGTACGCGAGCCCGCCCGCGCCGAACGACTTCGCCGTTTCGGTGAGCGCGTCGAACTGCGCGCCGCGAGAGCGACGCGCCGCCGGGATAGCGCAGCGCGATCACGCGGTTGCCGTCGCTCTCGGCCAGATCCGCGGAAGAGCGTGAAGTCGCTGCCGCGGAAGAGCTCGGCGACGTCGACCAGCTCGAGGCCGAAACGCAAATCGGGTTTGTCGCTGCCGAAGCGGCGCATCGCTTCGTGATAGGTGAGCTGCGGAATCTCGCCGATCGTGTGGTCGAGCGCGCGGAACCAGACGTCGCGAATGCAGCCTTCCATCATCGCCATCACGTCGGCTTGCGTGACGAACGACATCTCGACGTCGATCTGCGTGAATTCGGGCTGGCGGTCGGCGCGCGGATCTTCATCGCGGAAGCAGCGCGCGATCTGCATGTAACGGCCGATGCCGCCGATCATCAAGATCTGCTTGAGCAGCTGCGGCGATTGCGGCAGCGCGTAGAACGTACCGGCATGAAGGCGGCTCGGCACGAGGTAGTCGCGCGCGCCTTCCGGGCGTCGACTTGATCAGGATCGGCGTCTCGACCTCGATGAACTCGTGCGCGTCGAAGTAGTCGCGCATCGTCTTGATGATGCGGTGGCGCACGGTGAGGTTGTTTTGCATCCGCGGCCGGCGCAAATCGAGATAGCGGTATTTCAGGCGCACGTTTTCGTCGACGTCGTCGTCGGAGGACACGACGAACGGCGGCGTTTCGGAACGCGCGAGCACCTCGAGCTGCGCGACCGGCACTTCGATCTCACCGGTTGAGAGTTTCGGGTTGCGCGTGCCCTCGGGACGGATGCCGCGCGCGCCCGCGCACGCGCACGACGAACTCGTTGCGCAGCGTTTCGGCCATGCGCGAACGTCGTCGCGTCGGCGGGATCGAACGTGATCTGCGTGATACCGTCGCGGTCGCGCAGATCGATGAAGATCAAGCCGCCGTGATCGCGGCGGCGGTGCACCCAGCCGGCCAGCTCGACGTCGCGGTCGACGTCGTTCGCGCTCAGCGCTCCGCAGGAAACGCGCGCGAAATTAGCTTGGGTCACGGAGTGCCGCCTTGATGCCGGTGAGGTAGTGATATTGGAACGAGAGCGTGCGTGCGAAGCCCGGCGCGCTGCGCGCCGTCATCGATCCAGCGCCGCAGCGCCGGCACGCGATCGATCAGGCCGTGCAGTGCGAGCGAGACCGGCGTCATGCCCAGCCGCAAGCGCACGTCGAACGTCGGATGTTTGCGGAAGAACCGCACGGTCGAGCGGCCGGCGAGCTCCATGCGCCCCTGCTGCTCGATCGAAAGGTACCGGATGCCAGTGATAGTTCACCGCTTCGGGTGCGTATTCGATCGCTACGCCGGCGTGCTGCAAGCGGTAGCCGAGCTCGAGATCCTCGTGGCCGTAGCCGGTGAACGCTTCATCGAACCGCCCGACGCGATCGAGGTCGGTGCGCGCCACCGAACAGTTGCCGGTCATGAAGTAGAGCCAGGTCAGATGCTTGCGCGCCGGCGGATGCAGCGGGTCCCGCAGGGCGGCGTTGCCGCTCTTGCGCTCGTAGGCGTCGTAGGAGTCGACCTGAATCTCGCAGCCGATCACCGCGCGGCCGGGCCCCTTCGCGTGCCGCGCGAGGTGACATGCGCAGCAGGTCCGGTGAGGCGATGATGTCGGCATCGGTGAACAGCACGATCGCCGCGCGTGCGGCCGCGATGCCCGCGTTGCGCGCGCTCGCGCGGCCGGTATACGGACCCGGCAGATGGCGCACGTTGGGCGAGCTGCGCGCGATCTCGGCCAAGTACTCGGCCGTGCCGTCGTTCGAGTTCGAGTCGGCAACGATCACCTCGAAGGCATCGGGGCGCAGATCTTGCGCCACCAGCGACGGGATGACGTAGCGGAGCGTGTCGAGGCGATTGTACGTCGGAACGACGACGGAAATCTGAAGCATGTCGGTCATAGTAGGCGCGCAACCGCCGCGACGATCTCGGCGCGCGACGCCTGCAAGGCGTCCGGCGCATCGGTCGGGGGTTTGCGTAGCACGGCGTTCGGCACCCGGTACGGCGACCATTCCTGGGAGTTGAGCCAGAAGTAGGTGTGCTCGAAGAGGACCACCGTCGGGCGCTTCACCGCGCTCGCCACGTGGGTGGCCCCGGTGTCGATCGTCACGATGGCGGCCGCGCGCTCGAAGGCCGCCGCCCACTGCCCGAAGGTGAGGCCGCCGACGACCCGGTCGGCGACGCCGGCATCGCGCACGGCGCCGGCCAGGTCGACCGCGTCGGCGCCGTAGGTCGCCACCAGCGGCCGGCCGAGGGGGCGCAATTCACGGAAGAGTTCGAGCAGGCTCGCGGTCGTGCTGCCGTGCTCGGTCCAGCGCCGGCCGAGGTGCACGATGACCGGGCCGGCGGGAAAGTCGCGCACCACGGCGCGGTCGGTGTCGTCGATGTTGACCCGCAGATCGGGGACGATCTCGCTCGCACCGGCCCGTTGCGCGAGCGCCAGCACTTGGTTGACCTCATGCATCACGATGCGGTGCGGCAGACGCTCGCAAATCTCCGGATCGGCGTTGCTGACCAGGCAGTCGGTCAGCCACAGGCGCGCGATCGCTCGCGTGGTGTAGCGGCGCTCGTAGGTGTAACCGATGCGCCGCGGTGCGCGCGAGGCCGCCACCAGCCGCATGTCGGCCGCGTTCGGCGCCAGCGCGATCGCCAGATCGACGCCGCGAAAATGCGCGCCGAAACGGTGCGGCGCGACCTCCGGCGGAAGACACGCGACCGCGTCGACGTCGGGGCTGCTCTCGACCACCACCGCGTTGTAGGAACTGCACGCGATCGTGATGTGCGCTTCCGGAAACGCGCGCCGCAGCGTTGCGATCGCCGGCGTCGAGAGGATCAGGTCGCCGACGCGGTCGAGTCGCGATAAGAGGATGCGCCGGACGCTCAAGGGCGGCGTTCGGCAACCGCTTCGGCGTTGGCGAGCTCGTCGTAGTAGGCGTCGGCGGCGAGGATCTGCGCGCCCAGCAGTTGCGGCGCCGACAGCCGGCCCGTCGCGGCGGCCAGCGGCGCCAGCGCGCGCGCCACGCCGCTGCGGCGCAACAACGTTCCGAGCGCGCGCTGCGGCGCGGTGGTGCCGATCGCCAGATCGACCCGCCAGTGCGGGTGTTTGGCGCGCAACTGCACGGCCGTACGCGCTTGCGCGCGCACTTGGCGCACCATGCCGGCAACGTTCGTTCCGGCCGGCCGCGGCTTGTAGTGAAATGCGACCGCATAGCGGTTGAACACCGCCCGCGTTCCGATCGCGCGCAGGCGCATGCCGAGCTCGATATCTTCCCAGCCGTACTCGGTGAACGACTCATCGAAGCGGCCGCCGACGCGGTCCAAGCGCGCGCGGCGCAACGACACGTTGCTGGTCCAGAAATAGTTGCCGCTATAATTGGCCGGCGTCCACACCGGCACCGGCAGCGCGTCGAAGCTCTCGGCGTTGATAACCGCGCCGCGCACGATCACGTCGCCGTAGCGCGCGTCGCCGGCGAGATGTTCGGCCGCGAACACCGGCGTCGGCAACACGTCGTCGTCGATGAAGCAGATCCGCTCGCCGCGGGCCGCCGCGATGCCCGCGTTGCGGCCTTTGGCCAGGCCCGAATTGGGTTGTTCGATGACCGTGAACGCGCAGCGCGCGAGCGGGCGCACGCGCTCGATGACCGCGTTCGTGTCGTCGGGCGAACCGTCGTTCACGAGCACCACTTCGTAGGCGTCGTCGGCGAGGGTTTGATCGAACAGTGCTTCGAGCACGCGTTCGAGCAAGTGCGCGCGGTTGTAGGTGCACAGCTGGATCGTCAGGCGCGGCATTTCAGGTCGGCTCGCGTTCGGCGGCGGGGGCCAGCAGTCCGTCGCGCGCCGCGACGATGGCGGCGATGTCGAGGTGGCGCACGCAGGCGAAGTCGGGACAGGTCTCTTTGCGATGCTGCGGCGGGCACGGATAGACCGGGCGGACGACCGCCGTGCGCGCGCCCAGCGGCGCCCAGCGATTCGGCTCGTCGGACTGCAGCGCGAAGATGCCGACCGTCGGCGCGCCGACCGCCGCCGCGACGTGCATCGGGCCCGAGTCCATCGCGACGACGTAGCGGGCGCGTTCGGCGAGCGCCGCGTACGTGCCGATCGTGGTCGCGCCGGCGATTGAGACGGCGCCGGCGCCGCGCGCGATCGCCTCGGCCACCGGAATGTCGCCCGCGGTGCCGGTCACCAAGAGCGGCATAGCATCGCGCTCGCGCAGCGCCCGCGCCAACGCGATGAAGCCGCCCTCCGGCCACCGCGCGCGCTGCCCGGAGAGACCGCGCGCCGGATGGAGCAGCGCGAACTCCGGGCCGACACCGCGTTCGGCCAGCACGGCTTCCGCGGCCGCGCGATCGGCGCCGGTCACGACGAAGACCGGGCGCCCGACGGGGTCGTCGCAATCGATCGCGCGCGCGTAGTCGAGCAGAATCTGCGTCCAGTGGGTCGTGCGGTCGCCGCCTTCGCTGCGCACGATCACGCGGTGGTTGAACAGCGGCGAGTACAGGCGCCGCGCCTGGCCGACCCGCACCGGAATCCCCGCCAAGAGCGGCACGAGCGCGGTGGAAAACGTGGCCCACGTGACGATCGCCGCCGCATACTCCGGCGCGCGCAAATCCTCGGCGGTCGGTACCGGCGAGGCCATCAAGTGCACGCGCTCGATCGCCGGGTCGTGTTCGGCGATCGCACGGTGGGCCGGCAGCACGAGCGCGTCGACGTGCGCGTAGCGCGAACGCAGCGCGTGCGCGACGACGCCGGCCAGCAACGTGTCGCCGATGCCGCCGCCGGCCGCAACCAGCAGGGCGCGATCAGAGGGCATCGAGGGCCTGGCCGATCAGCGCTTCGGGCGCGCGCGCGAGCTCGCTCGCCCGCAGCACGATGCTCGAACTCGCCCACGGACGCCAACGCCGCGTCTGCGCTTCGAAACCGGCGTCGGGAAACACATCGACGACCGGCACGCCGATCATGCCCGCGAGGTGCGCGGCGCCGGTATCCGGACTGACCAGTGCCGCGGCGGCGTCGACCTCGGCGATCCACGCCCGCGTCGCCGCCGGCGCCTCGATGGTCAGGGCCGGAAATTGCGCGCCCACCGCCGCGCGTTCGGCCGGTGCGGCGATGAACCGCGCGCCGCGCTCGCGCAGCGCGGAAACGAGCCGCTGCAACACCGACTCCGCCAGGCCGAGCGCGTTCCACTTCGCTCCCAGCTGAACCAGCAGCCCGCGCCGCTCCGGCGCGGCCGCCGGGCCGGTGATCCAGGGCCGCAGACACGCCGCGTCGCGCTCGGGCGGCGCGCCGACGAGGCCCTCGCCCAGCCGCAGCATGATCTCGGCTTCGTGCGCGTTCGCGCCGCGCACCGTTGCCGCGCGCCGTACCGCCGCCGTCACGCGGCGCTTGACCCAGGCCGACTTGAACGGCTTGGCCCAGCCGGTGGTGAAGCCGATGCGCCGCGGCACCGGCGCGGCCAGCTCGTAGGCCTCCGGTTCTTCGCTCGCGATCAGGGCCACGTCGTAGTGCTGGGCCGCGATCTCCGCATCGGCGCGCGCGCGCGACGCCGGCGTCGACCCGTGCCGCGGCCACGGAATGCGTTCGAGCACGTGCCGCACGTCGGCCGTGCCGGCCGCGAACACGTCGGCGTTGCGATCGCTGAGCGCGATGCCGAGCTCGTGGCCGGCCGCGCGCAGCGCCGCGATCAGCGGCGTGCAGACGAGCGCATCACCGATGCCGTCCAGGCGCACGAGCAAAACGCGGCTCATCGCAGCGCGCGTTCGAGTTCGTCCACGTACACGCCGTCGAGGACCAGTTCGCGCGCCACCCGCGCCAGCGGCGCCGGCACGCGTGCGCTGGTAGCGACGCCGGCCAGCCACGCTTGCGAGGCGCGCGGCGCCAAGATGTGCGCGCGCAACCGGTTGAGCGCGTAGGCACCGGTGGCGAGCTTCGCGCGCCGCGATGGGTCCTTGCGCACGAACTTCGCCGCCATGCGGGCTTTCTCGATCGTCTTCTCGAGCGCGGCGCCGAGCGTTTCGGTGGAGGGCGGCTTGATGTGCCACAGATAAGCTTCCCACACGAAGCGCCGGCGCACGTCGAAATTGCGCAAGCGCACGCCGAGCTCGGTGTCTTCCCAGCCGTACTTGTCGAAGGATTCGTCGAACCCGCCGACCGCTTCGAGCGCGCTGCGCGGCACCGACACGTTGCAGGTGCAAAAATAAGCGTTCGAGCCGTTGAGCAACGTCGGCACGGGCCGCACGCCGGCATCGGGAACGTTGATGATCGGGCCGGTGACGACGTGCGGAAAGATCGATTCGGCGTGCGCGCGCGCGTGCGCGGCGGCGAAGTACGGCGGCAGTACGACGTCGTCGTCGACGAAGAGCACGACCTCGCCGGTGGCGGCGGCGATGCCGGCGTTGCGCGCCAGCGCGCGATTCGGCCGCGCTTCGAACAGATACCTCGCCGCATGTTGCTCGGCGACGGCGCGCGTGGCATCACTCGAACCGTTGTCGACGACGATCGGCTCGATTTCGGGCGCGCCCAGTTGCGTGCGCAACGACGCCAGCGCACCGTCCAGCAATGCCGCCCGGTTGCGCGTGGCGATCACGACGCTGATCTTCATCGCGGAACCTCTTCGAGGAGCGCCTCGGCCATCCGCTCCGCCGCGCCGGCGTGCGCGGTGTAGAGGGCGCGCAGGTCCGCGCTCGTTTGCGCGAGCCACGCCCGGTCGGCATAGCGCTCCGCGGCGACGTGGGCCATGCGCGAGGGCAGCTGCGTGCCGCGCAGCTCGAGATGGAGCTCGCGCCCGGCGTCGATATTCGGCTGCGCGAAGAAGCGAAAGCGGCCGGCAAACGCAACCGCCGCCGCGCGTTTGACCGGCACCCCGAGCAGCGGCACGCGATCGATGAACTGCAGCGGCCCGTTGATCACGGCCAGCTCGGGCGCGTTGGAGGGCAATACCACGATTGCCGGAACGCCGAGCGCCGCCAGCTCGATCACCTTCGTCCCGGGCAGCGACACCGCCAGGCGCGCGCGCTGCGCGGCGCGCATCGCGGCCTTCACCACGGGGAACCGTTCGCCGTCCGCGAGGAGCGACGCGCCGTCGGCTGCGAGCAGCGCCGGCAGGCCGTACGCCACCCGGACTCCGCCGCGCGCGAGCGCGGCCGCGAGGTCGGCGTCGGCGGTGAACGGCGAGCGCGCGAACGCGATGCGCACGCCCGGCAGCCGCCGGCGCAGTTGCACGGCGGTGCGCACGAACAGCGGGAACATCTGCTCGATCTCGTGTTTGCGCGAGCCGGGAAAGAAGATCACGCCGTCCTGCGCGGCATCCGACTCGGCATCGCCGCCGTACGCTCCCGCCGCCTCACCCAGCGCCCCGTCGATCGCGAGGTTGCCGACGACGGTAATCTGCTCGGCCGGCACGCCCCAGCCGAGCAGCTGCTTTTTGTTCGCTTCGTCGACGGCGAACACGCGCCGGAAACGAGCGGCGTATTTCTTGCGCGAAAACTTGTACGCCGTCGCGACGCCGCCGAGACGATCGTGCAGCCGCGCGGCGTACATCAGATCGCCGCCCAGGTACTGCACGCGGTCGGCGCGCGCCGGCATGCCCGCGAGCGGACGGCCGAGCGCGAAGCGCGCGTACTCACCGGGCGTGTAGGCGGTCGCGCTCGGGAAGAGCCGGCGCACGTACTCGGCTTCGTAGCCGCTGCCGTAGTCGTCGGGAACACAGAAAACGCGCACGTCGAGCGCCGGATCGCGCCGGTAGAGCGCCGTCAGCAACGGCCGCACCCAGCCCGCGAACTCGCCCGGGCCGTTGGCGGTGAGCGCGAGGATCACGGGCGCGAGCGGATCGTCGCGACGAGATCGGTCGTGCTCTTGCCGTGCAGGTGCGGCGCGAGGACGATGCGGCCGCCGTTGGACTCCACCACGTAGCGCTCGGGCAATTCTTCGATGCGGTACTGCGCGCTCTTGACGTGCACGTCGGGTTTGAGCGCGGCCAACAGCTCGACCGGCGTCGATTCATCGAAGCCCACCACCGCATCGACGCTGCGCAGCGCGGCCAGCACGGCCGCGCGGCCGTCGAACGGCACGAACGGCCGCTCCGGACCCTTGAGCGCGCGCACCGAACGATCGCCGTTGAGGCCCACGATCAGCACGTCGCCCTGGGCGCGCGCCCAGGCCAGATACTGCGTGTGGCCGGCGTGCACGACGTCGAAGCACCCGTTGGTGAACACGGCGATGCGGCCGCGCGCGCGCAGCGCTTCGCGAAAGGCGACGGCGCCCGCGCGGTCGAGCACCGGGGCCGCGAAGTCCTCAGCGGTCGGCATCGTGTTCCATCAACGCGATGATCTCCGCCGGCGAGGCGGTGGCGGTGCCGAGTTTTTCAACGACCGCACCGGCGGCATAATTCGCTAGGCGCGTTGCGGTGGCCACCGGCACGCGCGCCGCGAGCGCGAGCGTCAGCACCGCCACGACGGTATCGCCGGCGCCGCTGACGTCGAACACCGTGCGGGCCACCGACGCGATGTGTTCGGCCGTGCCGTCGCTGCCGAAGAGCGACATGCCGTGTTCGCCGCGCGTGACCAGCACGTAGCGGCACGCGAGCCGCGCGAGCAGCGCGCGCGCCGCGCGTTCGAGCGAGGGATCGTCGTCGATCGGGATGCCGCTGGCACGCGCCGTTTCCGCCACGTTCGGCGCGATGCACGTCACGCCGGCGAACAGATCGACGTTGTCGGGCTTGGGATCGGCGACGACCACCGGCGCGGCCAACGCCGCTTCGACGATGTCGCGGTGCAGCATGCCTTTCGCGTAATCGCTGAGCACGACCGCGTCGGCGCCCTCGACCGCGCGGCGTACGGCATCGACGATGCGCGCGCGATCCGCCTCGCGCAGCGGCGCCGTCGACTCCCAATCCGCCCGCACCACTTGCTGGTTGTGCGCCACGACGCGCGTCTTGCGCGTCGTGGGCCGGTCGTCGAGCGTCAGCAGCCCGGTCACATCGCAGTCGATGTCGGCGAAGAGCCCGCGCACGCGTTCGCCTTCGGCATCGTTGCCCACCACGCCGACGAACGTCACGGCCGCACCGAGCGCGCGCAGGTTGTTCGCGACGTTGCCCGAGCCGCCCAGCGTGAACGAATGATCGCGCACCGCGACGACCGGCACCGGCGCCTCGGGCGAGATGCGCGAGACGCGGCCCCATATCCACTCATCGATCATCACGTCGCCGATCACCGCGATGCGCCGGCCGGCCATGCGGGCGAGCAACTCGCCGGCCCGCGGCACGGCGATCTCAGTAGCCACGCCGCACGATCCATTCGGCCGCTTCGAGCAGCGTTTGCGCGCGCAGATCCGGTTCCGGACCGACGTAGGCGAACGGGCCCGGTACCGCGATGCCCGCGATCCCCACGCGCTGCCCGAGTTCCACGTCGCTGCCGCGGTCGCCGATCATCGCCGCGCCTTCAAGCGTGAGCGAATGTTCGCGCACCGCGCGATGGAGCAGGCCGGGCGCGGGCTTGCGGCAATCGCAGCCTTCATCGTAGTGCGGGCACCAGTACCAGCCGTCGATCGCGAGCCCGTCGCCGTCGAGCCGGCGCACGATTTCGGCGTTCACGCTGCGGACTCTCGCATCGTCGAGCAATCCGCGCGCGATGCCGGATTGGTTCGAGATGACGATCGTCGCGAAGTGGTGGGCCGCCAGCAGCCGCAGCGCCTCGACGACCGTCGGCAGCAGTTCGACGCCGTTCGGATCGCCGAGAAAGCCCTTGTCCTCGATCAACGTTCCGTCGCGGTCGAGGAACACCGCCGGTCGCGGCGTCATGCGAAGAGTAAATCTTGTTCGACGAGGTCGCAGATGATGTGACCGAGGGTGATGTGCACTTCTTGCACGATCGCGCTGTAGCCGCGCGGCCCCATCAGCACGAGATCGGCCAGGTCGGCCAGCGGGCCGCCGCCGTTCCCGGTGAACGCCACCGTCGTCGCGCCCTTGCGCTTGGCGGCTTCGATCGCGCGCAGCACGTTGGGCGAACTGCCGCTGGTGGTGATGCCGACCACGACGTCGCCCGGTTGCGCGAACGCTTCAACCTGCCGCGCGAACACCTGCTCGTAGCCGAAGTCGTTGGCGATCGCCGTCATGGCGCTGGTGTTGACCGAGAGCGCTTCAGAGGGCAAACCGCCGCGCTCGCGCAGAAAGCGGCCGCTGAATTCCGCCGCCAGGTGCTGCGCGTCGGCCGCGCTGCCGCCGTTGCCGCACCACAGGACTTTCTTGCCGCTGCGGAACGCCAGCGTCAGCGCGGCGACGATCGCCGCGACTTGTTCGGGATAGTGCGGCGCGTCGAGCTGACCGCGCCGGTCGGCGAGCAGCTCGGCGAACCCGCGCCGTACGTGCGCCGGGTGCGGGTGCGCGTGCGTGTCCACTACGGCTCGATCCAAACCAGATCGTCGCCCAGCGAGACCAGTTGGCCGTTCTCGGGGATCACGCGATTGACGACCCCGGCGAACTCGCTGGTGATTTCGTTCATCAGCTTCATCGCTTCGAGAATGCACAAGACCTGACCCGGAACGACGCGCGCACCGACGGTGACGAAGGGCTCGGCGCCCGGCGAGGGCGCGGCATAGTAGACGCCGACCACGGGCGCGGTGACGCGCTTCACGTTGGGCGGCGCGGCCGCGCCGGCCGCGGCCGCTTCCCCGGCCGCCGGCGGCGGAGCGGGGACGGACACCCCGTTGGGGCCCGGCGCCATGACGACCGGTCCGGCCGGCGCCGGTTCGCGCCCGACCAGTTCGTATTCCGTCTCCCCGACGCGCACGCGCAGCGCATCGAGATCGAAGTCGCGCAGGATCGCGGTCAGCGCCCGAACGCGCTCGGCCTCATCATCAGGCATCCGCAGCCCCTTCGACGATCGCCTGCGCGACTCTATCCACGGCCTCGCCGAGCGGCAGGCGGGTCTCGGCCCGGCGTTCGAGGTCGCGCAGCACGATCTCGTTCGCCGCCAGCTCGTCGTCGCCGACGATCAGCGCCCAGCGCGCCCGGTTGCGGTCGGCCGTCTTGAAGTGGTCCATCAGCTTGCGCTGGCGGTAGTCGAAGAACACCGTGGCCCCGGCCGAACGCCGCAGCTCGGCCGCGAGCGGAACCAGCCGTTCGCGCGCGGTGGTGCCCAGCGCGATGGCCTGGATCCCGGCCCGCGTTTGCGCCGGCCGCGCGCCGGCAGCATCGAGCATCAGCAGAAACCGCTCGAGCCCGAGGCCAAAGCCGACCGCCGGGGTCGGCGGACCGCCGAGCGAGGCAACCAGACCGTCGTAGCGGCCGCCCCCGCACACCGTGCTCTGGGCGCCCAGCGCCGACGAGGTGATCTCGAACACGGTGCGGGTGTAGTAGTCGAGTCCCCGCACGAGCCGCGGATCGACTTCGTAGCGTATCCCGAGCGCGTCCAAGTAGGCGCGCACGCCGGCGAAATGCGCCCGGCACTCATCGCACAGCACGTCGGCGAGGGTGGGAGCGTCGGCGATGAAGGGCGCGTCGGCCGGCGCTTTGGAGTCGAGAATGCGGAGCGGGTTGCGCTCCAGCCGCCGGCGCGAGTCCTCCGAAAGCTCGGCCTCGTGGGGGCGGAAGTGCGCCAGCAAGGCCTCGCGGTAGCGCGGGCGGCACACGTCGTCGCCGACGGAGTTCAGGCGCACGGTTACCCCGCCCAGCGCGTAGCGCGCGATCAGCGCGGTCGCGACGCCGATGACCTCGACGTCGGCCTCGGGGCCCGGAAACCCGAAGCACTCGATGCCGAACTGATGGGCCTCGCGGTAGCGGCCCGCCTGCGGGCGCTCGTAGCGATAGATCGAGCCGATGTAGTAGAAGCGCTGGGGCCCCGCGCCGAGCAGCGAGTGCTGCAGGGCGGCTCGCACCACGGGCGCCGTCCACTCCGGCCGGAGCGTCAGGCTCTCGTCGCCCTTGGTGGTGAACGTGTACATCTCTTTCTCGACGATGTCGGTCGTCTCGCCGACGCCCCGCACGAAGAGCTCGGTGGCCTCGAACGTGGGCGTGCGGATCTCGCCGTAGCCGAACCGCTCGGCGATCTCGCGAGCGCGGGCCTCAAGGCGGTTCCAGTCGGCCGATCGGGGCGGCAGCACATCGTGGGTGCCGCGCGGGGCGGCCAGGCGATTCACCGGACCCGGACTTTCCGTGAGGAGGGCTCCGGGCCTTCAGCCGGCCATCGCCGCTGTGTACGGTGGGGCCTTTTAGGTACCCTTGCAGCCTGCTTTCTTACCTGTTATCCTAGGTGTCATGGAGGGGCAGGCGTTACCAAACGGTGACTTTCTCAGCGCCGTCGACGCCCACACGCAGGCGATGTCGCTGCCCATTTCCGATGTCATCCGGCACCTTTTGGAGCTGCTCGACGCCACGACCGTGGCGGTGATCGGCGGCGTGCAAGAAACCCGCGCCGTGCACAGCTGGCTCTCCGGCCGCGAGCCCCAGCGCCCGCAGGTATTGCGTTTCGCGCTGCAGCTCGCCGCGATGATCGCCAACGCCCGCGACCGGGAGTTCTGCAAGGCCTGGTTTCACGGCAGCAACCCGCACCTCGACGACCGGGTGCCGATGATCATGTTGCGCGACCAGCCGCTCGCCGAGGTGCAGCGCGACCTCTTGGCGGCGGCCCGGGTCTTCGCGGCCCGCCCCAGGACCGCCTGAGGGTCGCGACCACACCCCGGATCACGCACCGCGCCGCCGCCTCAAAGTACGCACCGAACGGCGCTCAATTCACAACTTGTATGGGGTGAACGCTAGGCCTATCCTTATCGCAAGAGATGAGGTTCTGATGGCGATAGCGGATTTCGGTAATTTCAGCGGCGGCGTAGAAGATGCGCCGCCGGGCGTGTTCATTCACGACGACACGCACCCGCGAGCGCAGATCGTCCACGTCTTCGGCGAGGCGACGTTCGCCGACGCCGCGGCGCTCGACGCGACGATCACCGGCGTCATCCGCATTGGCCAGACCGTCGTGGTCGATATGCTCGAATGTACGTACATGGATTGCGCCGCAATCGGCGTGCTCGTTCGCGCGGCGAAAACATTGGGCGCGCAATTGCGCCTCGCCATCCCGCGCCGCAGCCAAAGCTACCGAATGCTCGAGCTCACCGGCCTCACGCGCGTCCTGCACATCTTCGAATCGATCGAGGAGGCGGTCGCACCGCTTCAGAGCGCTCCGTTCGCGCGCTTGCGCAGCGTATGAGCGGCGAGCGCGACGATCTGACGGCGGCCGAACGGCTCGAAGCCGAACGCGATCGCGTTGAAATTTCACCGGCTCAACCTGAAGACGCACATCGCATCGACGCATCCGACGAACGCGATATCGCACCCGGTCCGGCACACGTCAAACACGAAGACGCGCGCAGAATGCAGAACTAAATAATACTGCGCTAAAGGGTTTTCAGCGCGCACATGCGCGGGTACGTATTAGACCTAATGGCTCCCGCGACGTACTCCTTTCTTCACGATGCATGGGTTGCAAATCCGTTCGATTCGGATGCCGCGAAACGGCATTCGTCCTATAGCGGTAGCAACGCGGGCGAACTCGTACGGCTACTCGAGACAGCGCAGCTCGGCACGTTCGCGCACGTGGCGCACGATGCAATTCGCGACTGGGTGCTCGACCCGGAGTTCCCGTGTCTCGCGGGCCGTTCGGCCTTGCGCCGCCTCACCTACCGCTTCGGAGCATACGACCGGCTGGACGATCCCGCCGTGACCGAAGGGTTGGCGCGCGACCTCTACGCCTTTGCGGCCGAACGGGCCGGCTTCCGCAGCGATTTCACGACCTTCATCGCGGTTTTTCGCGGCGACCGCAACCTCGACGAGGCGGCGTTCGAGACGCAGCTTTGGTCGCAGTTGCAGCGCTTGCACGATCTCGACGCGCGCTACCATGCGTGGGATCCGAGCGTGGTCAGCGATCCCGGCGATCCCAATTTTTCGTTCAGCGTCGCGGGCACCGCGTACTTCGTCGTCGGCATGCATCCCGCGGCCTCTCGAAAATCGCGCCGCTTCGCGTGGCCGGCGCTGGTCTTCAACGCGCACGAACAGTTCGAGCACCTGCGCGCAGCCGGTACGCTGACGGGACTTCAAGCGCAGATCCGCCGCCGCGAGATCACGCTCAACGGAACGCTCAACGCCAACCTCACCGAGTACGGCGCCGACTCCGAGGCCAAACAATACTCGGGCCGCGCGACCGGGGAAGGTTGGAAATGTCCGTTTCAACCGCACTCATAAACGAGATCCCACCGCAGAGCGGGACCGCATTCCGGTTGCAGACCGGCGACGTGCTGCGCGTGATCGACCCGCGCGGCGAGCAAGTCGCGGACCTGACGGCGTTCAGCGCCGAGAATCCGCGCGAGTCGCTCTCGTCCGGACGCACGATCGATTACGCCGAGACGATCTACCTCACGGGCGGGCACACGTTGTACTCCAATCGCAGCCGCCCGATGTTCGTCATCGTGCGCGACGACGTCGGCCGGCACGATTTTCTGCTGACGCCGTGCAGCTCGGAGATGTTCGCGCTCACGTACGGGCACGAAGGGGAACACCCCAACTGCTTCGACAACTTGGCCGTGCCGCTCGCCGCGCACGGCATCGATCCGGATGCGATTCCGACGACGTTCAACATCTTCATGAACGTTGAGATCGACCCGGCGGGGCGCATCGCCGTCCGCCCGCCGCGTTCGCGAGCCGGCGACTGCATCGAGCTACGCGCCGAGATGGACCTGATCGTCGGCCTGACCGCCTGTTCGGCCGAACTCTCCAACAACTACGCCTTCAAACCCATTTGGTATACCATCGACCGCGAAAGCAGAACCCCGTGGACCAATTCGGCACTCTCGCAGGTGCGGTAAGTCCCTACTGCTGATTCCAAAACACGAGCATCAACACCGCAGCCACGGTCATGAGCGCGAACGTGGCCCAGCCCCAAGCCCGCGCTAGCGGCGAACTCGCCCATTTCCCCATCACCTTCGAACTGCTCGCGAGGTGGACGACTGCGTAGAGAATCGGCACGGCGGCAACACCGTTGAGCACAGCCGACCAGAACAGGGCCTTGATGGGATCGATGCGGAGCACGTTCATGGCCACGCCGATAGCGATGCCGCCGACCAGGATCGCATAGAAACGCCAAGCCCGCTCGGGAGTCTCGTTCAAGCCGGTGCGAAAGCGCAGGATTTCCGACGCTACGTACGCCGAGCAGCCCGCCAAGACGGGAATTGCGATCATCCCCGTTCCGATCATCCCGGCGGCGAACAAAAAGTAGGCGAAATTTCCGGCCAGCGGGCGCAGTGCGTCCGCCGCCTGTTGCGCCGTCGCGATATCGTGTTTGCCGTGCGCGAACAGCGTCGCCGCCGTCGTGGCGATGATGAAGAACATGATCAAGTTGGAAAAGATCATGCCCGTATTGACGTCAGCATGCGCGTCCGCGATCTCTTGCCGTGTCGCGCCCCGCCGCGCGACAACCGTGGTGCGTCCGAGGCCCTTCTCTTCTTCGACCATGAGGGATGCCTGCCAGAAGAAGAGATACGGCGAGATCGTCGTGCCCAGAACGCCGACCAGCGTCGTCAGCCAGGCTCCGTTGAAATGGATTTCCGGCACCAGCGTGTGCTTGAGCACCTCGGGCCAGCTCGGGTGCACGATGAACGCCGTGATGATGTAGGCAAATAGGGCCAGTGTGAGCCACTTGAAAATCTTGCTCAACAGACGGTACGAGCAAAAAATTTGAACGGCGACGAGTACCGCGCCGAAAAGGAAAACCCACAGCAGGGTCGGCAGGCCGAAGACCATGTTGGCCGACGCCGCCATTCCGGCGAAATCCGCGCCGATGTTGAACGTGTTCGCGACGACGACGATCAGACCGAGCGACATTGCGACCCACGCCGGGAACGATTTTCGCATCTGCGCCGCGAGGCCGATCCCGGTAACCATCCCGATGCGCGCGCACATGCCTTGAATGACGGCCATCATCGGCGTCGTGATCAAGGCGACCCAAAGCATCGAGTAGCCGGTCGAGGCGCCGACGACCGAATACGTTGATATCCCGGCCGGATCGTCGTCGGCGGCGCCGGTGATCAATCCCGGCCCCAGAATCTTGAGGAAGCGCAAGACTTTCTCGCGTGGCGGCTCGCCGGGTTTCGGACTCGTCGCAGCACCCTCGGAAGTCAACGCATCGGCCATCAATCAGGCCTTTACCCGAATTTGCCGCGCTAAAAATCAGCTGCTGCGAAGCGCCTCTGAAGCCGTCAACGAAAGCACGTCGCCGACGCGTACGCTGCGCCCGAGTTGATGCGCTGCGGCCCGCGTGTTGACGGCCAGCCGGTAGAAATGATCGAACCGCGTACGCTCGGCCCACTGGGGCAAGCTCGCGGCGCGTTGTTCCGCGACGCGCTTCGCAAACGCCGGCAGCGCCGCACCGGTGTCGGGATCACGGCTCGGCACCACACAGCGCTGGCACGGATTGCTGCCCTCGAAGGCGGCCTCACCGATGCGAAACGGCACCGTTGCGGGCGCGGCCGCGTAGAGCATGTCTTCCCAGAACGCCGGCACGCCCTCGATTTCGATGTTCGTGCGCAAGCGCCGGCGCACCGAATCGATGCCGAGGCCGGGGAACCACGCTGCGAGGGCCGCCAGCGTGGCCGTGGAAACGATCGTCGGCCCCGGCGCGCGCTCGTCGTCCGGAAAGCCGCCGCCGTCGTCGCTCCGCAGGCTGACGCTTCGGCCGAGGATCGGGCCGAGCCAGGCCGCCGCCGCCGCGCCGTCGGACGCCAACTCGAACGTTCGCCGCTCGCCCGTCACCGGATCGCTGAACGTCGCCTCGCCGAGGCTCCGATCGTAAACCACGCGCAGCCCGTGCACACGTGGTTCGAGCTTGCCGTTGACGTAGCGTCCGCCGGCATCGAAGAGCGCGAAACGCCGGTCGTGGCGGAACCCCCCGCGCGCGGTGAGTTCGGCCGCGTCGACGTCGGCACCGTCGAACGATTTCAGCGGAAACACGCGCAGGCGTGCGACGCGCGGCGTTATGATACGTAAGCGAGCGTATCGCCGAGGCCGACGGCGCCGCCGTGCACGACCTCCGCATAGACGCCGACGTGAGCCGCGTGGTGGGCCGCCGCGGTGCGCAGGACGCCGACATCGGCCGGCAACGCGCCTTGGCCTAAGGTCGTCATCACGCAGCGCCCGGCGGCGCCGGTGACGTGTAAGACCACGTCCGGGCCCAACCGTATGGTCTTGCCGATCCAAGCGTCTTCCGCGAACTCGCCGCCGCCGTCGGCGTCGAGCAGGACGTTGGGTCTGAAGCGGTCGACGTCGAAGTTGCCGGCCGGGTACCGTGACCACAGCGCGGCCAGCGTGTTGGTCGTCAGCAGATGCACGGTCGCGCAATCAAAGAACGTTGCCGGCGGCATCGCTTCTTCGGTCACCTCGTCGCGATGTGCGAGGTCGGCGATGTCGGGCCAATACTCCTCGAGCGTCGGTTGCGCCGGTGCGACCGACTCCAGACGCACCGGCCGGCCGAGACTCGCGCCGATATCGGCGTGAACGGCCGGATCGTCACTCGAGCGCACCGTCCCGTCGGGCAGCGCGATCTCGACACGCGAGGTGGTCCCGTTCGTACCCGGCGTTTCGAGATAGCGCGCGCCGAACGACAGCAGCGTCGGCCAGAGGCGCGGGTTTTTCGCGCTCGCCACTTTGCCGGTGGCGGCATCGACCAGCGCGTACCGCCGGTCGCCGGCGATGCCGCGTTCGCCGACGAGCACGCCCTCGCAACGTTCGCCGCGCATCGACTTCACCGGGTAACGCCACAGCGCGGCGACCGTTGCGGCGCTCACTATGCCAGCGCCGTCGCCGACTCTTCCGCCATCCGTTCGGGCATCAGATGGTGGGTCGTCTTGGCCGCTTTGCGGCGCACGATGAAAAGCGCCAAGCCGACCAGGAAATACGCCAGGAAGATGTACGGGAACAGGTTGACCGGCGGCGCGGGGACCGGGTAGACGCTGCCCACCAGCGGCACGAGCAACAGCACCAGCGCGCCGACCGAGTAGCCCACGTCGAGCGAGCGCAGCTCGCCGATCTTCTTGAGATACATCGGAGCCGCGAGCGAGACGAAGATGTACGCGCCGAGGAACCCGAACGCGCCGAACGTTCCGGCGTCGTTGAAGGCGTCGGTAACGGCCAGTCCCTTGAACTGCATGATGAACGTCGGGATCAGGAACTGGAGCAAGGCGTAGATCGTGATCGCGATGTGCGGCGTCTCGTTGGTCGCGTGCGTGGTGCCGGTCGAGGCGTGGAAGAACCCTTGCCGCCCCATCTGATAGACCACGCGAGCGCCGGAGTTCATGCACGAGAGCGCGAGCGCGAAGAAGCTCACCAGCGCGCCCAGATCGATCGGGATTTGCAGCACGTCGAGGTGCATCATCGTGGCGAGGGTCGAGAGCGGGGCGGTCAGTTTGTCGAGCGACGGGTTGGCGCCGCGCAGACCCAAGACTTCGGTGTAGGTGATGAAGACGAAGAACACGCCGGTCAGCAGAAGGCTGACGATGACGGCGCGCGGGATCGTCTTGAGCGGCTCCTTGGCTTCTTCTCCAAAGGCCGTGGCCGCCTCGAAGCCGACCAAACTGAAGATCGCGACCACGACGCCCAGGCCGAGCGATGAGAGCGAGTTGCCTTTGAGCGAGAGCTGATCGGTGTCGAGCGCGAAGCCGTGATGGCCGAGCACGATGAACGCGAGGATCGTGATCAGCGCGACCGAGACGGCCTCGAACACGAGCATCAGGATCGCCGAGAGGCGCACGTCCTTGTAGGCGCAGTACCAGCAGACCGCCGCGCACACCGCGAAGATCGGCACCGCCGGAACGTTCAGGTGCGCCATCGCGAGCAGTTGCTGCGCGAACACCGTGAAGCCGGTGACGCCGGCCGTTCCGATGAACATGTAGGCCCAGATCAGACACCAGCCGGCGAGTCCGCCGGCGGTCGGCCCGAGACCGGCGACCGAATACAAGAACATCGATCCGGTGTGCGAAGAGCGGCGCGCGAACTGGTTGAGGTTCGCGGCGACGAACAACAGCATGATCGCGCCGAACGCGTACGCGAGCCAACTCGCTTCGCCGGTGGTGCCGAACATCAGCGGTACGATCAGCACCGCGGTCATCGTCGGCGAGATGAGCGCGATACTCTGCGCCAGGACGGTCCAGAAGTTCAGACAATGCGCGCGTAAGCGCGACGGCTCGGAAATCATCACTTCGCTATCTCCTTACACGGCGACGAGGGTAGTGTGAGGAGAACTATAGTGATGTGCGGCGGCGCTGAATATGTCGTTTTGCAACGCCGTCGGCGTCCGCGCGTGGTCGTTTGTATAAAACTACCAAAACCCGTGTAACACAACGAAAACCAGCACCACGCCGCGCCTCAGCTTCGCACCGATCGCGGTACGCACTATGGACAACGGGGAGCCGATCCGATACTTCACAGCGTAGTGGCGCGGCGGCACAAGCTCAAGTACCATTTCTTAGAGATGAGACCAGTCCACTTCAGCGCGCGTTAGCGCGCATGGAGCTGCCGATCGAACTCGACGCCGAAAGCGGCGTGCCGCTGCATCGCCAGCTCTACGATGGATTGCGCGCCGCGATCGTCGGGGGTCGCGTCACGCCCGGCACCCGGCTGCCGTCGACGCGCGCGCTCGCCGAAGCGCTGGGCGTCTCGCGTTCAACGATCACGTCGAGCTTCGCGCAACTTCACAGCGAGGGTTATCTGCAAGCGACCACCGGCTCGGGAACGTACGTGTGCAACGATCTTCCGGACGAATCGGCGGCGGCTCACCTGCGGCGGACCCCGCGCCCCGACGGCGCCTCAATTCGGCTTTCGACCTACGGTGCGCTGCTCTCCGAAGCCGGGCCGCTGGAACCGCCGCGCGTTGCCGGGACGATCGATTTTCGCGACGGCCGGCCGGCGTTCGATCGCTTTCCGTTCGATGAATGGCGGCGCTGCATCGCGGCGGCCGCGCGGCGCGAAGGCGCGTGGCTCGACTACCGTCCCGATCCGGCCGGACATCCGCCGCTGCGCGAAGCGATCGCCGAGTATCTCGGTCGCGCGCGCGCCGTTGGGTGCAGCGCCGACGACGTCGTCATCGTCAGCGGTTCGCAACAGGCGATCGACATCACCGCGCGCGTGCTGATCGAACCGGGCGACGTCGTGGCACTCGAAGAGCCGGGCTATCTCGGCGCGCAGCGGACGTTCGCGGCCAACGGCGCCGATCTGCGCGCGATCCCGGTCGACGGCGACGGCATCCGGGTCGATCTGCTGGCCACGAACGCCGCCGGGGCACGGCTCGTTTACGTGACGCCCTCGCACCAGTTTCCGCTCGGCGTCGTGCTCTCATCGGAGCGCCGGCGGCAACTGTTGGCGTGGGCCGAAGATGCGGGCGCCGTGATCGTGGAGGACGATTACGACAGCGCTTATCGCTACGAGGGCCGCCCGATTCCGGCGCTCTTCGGCCTCGACCGCAGCGAGCGCGTCGTGTACGTCGGTACGTTTTCCAAGACGATGTTCCCGGCGCTGCGGGTCGGATACGTCGTCGTTCCGGCGGCGCTGCGCGAAGTCGTGCTCGCCGCCAAGGCGTTCTCCGACCGGCAGTCGCCGATTCTCGAACAGCGCGCGCTCGCAACGTTCATGGCCGATGGCGGGTTCGAGCGCCACCTGCGCCGCATGCGCATCCTCTACCGCGCGCGGCGCGCGGCGCTGCTCGCGGCCCTGCGCTACTACATCGGCAACGACGTCGAGGTCCTCGGCGACCGCGCCGGCATGCACCTGGTGGCGCGCTTACCGGTCGGCGACAGCCGCGCGTTCGCCGCGCGCGCGCTCGCGGCCGGGGTCGCGCTGATGAGCACCGAGGCCCACCACCTGCACGCCAGCGTGCCCGGCGAGTTCATCTTCGGGTTCGCCGAACACGACGAAACGACGATGGACGACGGCATCGCGCGGCTGGGCCGGCTCCTGCGCGACGTCAAGCGCTGAACGCGTCGGCCTCGCCGTAGCGCGCTTCGAGCGCCGCATATTCGGGCAGCCCGACGAGCTCGGTGAGGTCGTCGAACGCGACACGCGGCGGGCCGCTGCCGAGATCGTCGTTCTGCAGCGCCGTCAGCGTGGCGCGCATGGCGTGCACGGCCGCCTGCAGCAGCACGTTGTAGGTCACGAATTTGAAGCCCATCGCGTGCAGCGCGGCGCGGGAAGTTTCGGGCGTCTTCGGCATCATGTTGGCCCAGGTCGCCTTCGTGAACCCGCCGCCGAACGCGGCCAGTTCTTCGCGCGTCTCGAGCGCCTCGGCGAAGATGATGTCGGCGCCTTCGGCTTCGAAGTCGGCGCAGCGCGCCATCGCTTCGTCGAACCCGATCGCCGAACGCGCATCGGTACGAGCCATGATGAGGATGTCGTCGTCGCGACGCGCTTCGACCGCGGCGCGAATCTTGGTGCGCGCCTCGGCGCGTGAGATCACTTCTCGCCGGCCGCCGAGGTGGCCGCATTTTTTCGGCCAGACTTGGTCTTCGATCAGCACGCATGCCGCACCGGCGCGGGCGAACTCGCGCACCGTGCGGCGCACGTTCATCGCGTTGCCGTAGCCGGTATCGCCGTCGGCGATGATCGGGAAGCCCGGCACGGCGGCGCACGTGTTGCGCACTTGGTCGACCACCTCGCCGAAACTGATCAGGCCGGTATCGGGCAACGCGTAGCGCATCGCCGAGATGCCGAACCCGCCCAGCAGCGCCGCCGGAAAGCCGGCGCGCTGCACGAGCCGCGCCGCGAGCGGATCGCCGATCACCGGAACGACCAGCAAGTCGGGACCGGCCAACGCTTGGCGCAATCGATCGGCGGCGCTCATGCTAATCTCCGGTTCGCGGCTCCAGCAGCTCGACGGGAATGCCGTTGGGATCTTCGACGAACGCAATCCAGCGGTTGCCGCTGGGCGGCTTCTTCGGTTCGGTGAGGATCTTCACGCCCTGCGAACGCAGCCGCTCGATCGTGCCCTTCATGTCGCCGTCGACTTCGAGCGCGAGGTGCTCGTAGCGGTTGCCGATCGTGTACGGCGGATGCTCCTCGAGATCGTAGACCAGCTCGATGTACGCGTTCCAATCGCTGCCGACGAAGGCCATATCCGCATTGCCCGGATAGTGGTTGGGTCCGCCGAGCAGCTTCAGCCCGAGTTTGTTGGTGTAGAAGTCGATCGAGGCGGCCATGTCGTTGACGAAGATCGAGGTGTGCAGATAGCGCGGCATGCGGGCTCCTTTCTACAGTGGGGCGCCGCCCACTTTACTGGCCGCTACCCAACCGGCGGCGGCCGCATTCCAGCGCAGGATCACAACCGAACGATCGTCGAGCCCGCGCTGCGGCACGCGTTTGAAATCATAGGTGCCGTTGACACCCGCGATCCGCTGGCCGGCCAAGGTCGCGCGCAGTTGCTCGGGTGTCGCGTTGGTTCCGGCGCGGCGCAATGCGGTCGTGAGGATCAGCGCCGGATCCCAGGCCGTGCTGTTGAGGCAGTCGACCGCGAGGCCGCGGGCCCCGAGCGCGCTCGCATAGGCGTCGTAAGCCTGCTTCTCGGCGCGGTCGGAGACCGCCGCCGGCGCGAGGCATTGCGTCGATTCGACGTACAGCTCTTTCGGCAGAATCGCGGCGTACTGCTTCATGAACGCTTGCGATGAGTTCCCGTTGCCGGTGATCACGGGGATGTCCAGACCCACGTCGGTGATGCCGTGAAACGCGAGCCCGGCCGATGAGCCGGCGGTACCGACGAACAGCACTTGCGCGCGCGACGAGCGGATCTTCGCGATTTGGGCGGCCACGCTGACGTCGCCGGGGTTGAAGTGCTCGCGGTCCTCGAGCGTGATCGCCTTGTTCTCGGGCAGCTGCAAGATCGCGTCGATCGCCCGGTCGTAGGTTTGACCCGTCGCATCGGTCACCGAGATCAGCGCGATGCGGGTGAGGCCGCGCCCGCGCAGCCAGCGCATCGCCGCGACGTTGTAGTCGTAGTTGGTCATCGAGGTTTGGAATTCGAACGAGCCGGGCCGGCCGTTCACGGCGCTCGAGTAGCACCAGATGACCGGACCGGCTTTGGCGATCGCGAAGACGGCGTTGCATTCCGCGGCCGACGTCGGACCCATGATGAACGGCAGATGCTTGGGCGCGAGTTCGTTGACCAGCTGCAGCGCGACCGAGGGATTGGTCTGCGCGTCTTCGAGCACGAAGTGGATCGGGCGGCCGTTGATTCCGCCCGCTTTGTTGAAGTAGTCTTCGTACGCTTCCAGCGCATCGCTGCCGGTGCGCCCGACGAACGACAGCGCGCCGGTCAGCGCTTGCAGCGAGTAGATCTCGTACGGATCGGCGGCGCCGCCGGAGCGCGGCATAACCGCCAGCAGCGCGGCGCACAGCGCGCCGGCCAGGAGGCGCAGCAGGCTAGCCGGCAACGGGAGCGGCCGTGCCTTCGATCTGCACCCGGTAGCCGGAGCGCACGTTGGGCCAATAGTCCCAGATCGCTTGGTGCTGCACGCAGCGGTTATCCCAGAACGCGATCGAGTGCGGCTGCCAGCGGAAGCGATGCGTCCACTGGGGGTTGCAGCAGTGCGCGAGCAGGAACGCCAACAGCCGGTCGGCTTCGAGGCGCGGCAGGTCGTTGATATACGCGGTGAACGAACCGTTCACGTAGATCGCTTTGCGCCCGCTCTCGGGGTGGCGCGCAATCACCGGGTGCACCGCCAGCGGCGTGCCGGGGCCGAACACGCGCCGCCCGTCGTGCGTCGCGGTCAAACCCGCCAGATAGACTTTCATGCGCGGTGAGAGAGCCTCGTATGCCGCGTACATGCTAGCGAACTGCGTGTCGCCGCCGCCGTCGGGCGGCAGCGTGTGGTTGTAGAGGATCGTGCCCAGCGGCGGCATCGCCGCGCAGGACTGATCGGTGTGGAACGTCTCGCCCGACACGAACTTCGAGTGCTCGTCGTAGTGGAACTTGCGCACGAGCGCATGCTCGGTCGGTTGGCTGATCGTCGTCTTGCCGACGTGTTCGCCGAGCGGGCCGAAGTAGCTCGCCAGCCGGATTTGATCGTCGAACGAGATCCGCTGGTCGCGGAAGAGCAGCACCTGATATTGCGTGAACGCCGCCCGCAGCTGTTCGAGCTGCGCGGCGCCCAGCGGCCGGGTCAGGTCGACGTCGCCGATCTCGGCGCCGATCTGCGGCGAGGCCGGCGTGACCGAGATCGCGTCGTAACGCACCGGCCGGACCACCGGCGGGGGTTCGGGCCGTGACTGCGGCGGCGGTCGGAAGGTTGACGTCATGCGAGCACTCCCGGCCGGGAGTTCGCCGCGCAAGCAAGATTTCCGCGCCCAACCGAACACATCATCAGCGATGGACGCACTCGAATTCGGGATCTTCGAATCGCTCTCCAGCGGTCCAGTGCCCCACGGCGGGATCGATTACGAAGCGCTGATCGCCGACGTCGTGATGGCGGAGCAAACCGGCCACCGCTACTACTTCATCATCGAGCACCAGAGCATCCCTTACGCCGGGATCACCTCACCCAACGTGTACCTGACCGCGGTGGCGCGCGCGACCTCGACGATCCGCATCGGGGCGATGGTTTACCAGCTGCCGTTTCACCATCCGGTGCGCCTCGCGCAAGACATCGCGACGCTCGATCATCTCTCGAGGGGCCGGGTCGAATTCGGCTTGGGTTACGGCGTCGCGCCCAAAGAGTTCGCCGCCTGGGGCGTCGGCTACGACGAGCGCCGCGAGATGGGTGTCGAGGCGATGGAGATCATCTTCAAAGCCTGGACGGGCGAGCCGTTCTCGTATGCCGGAAAGTACTGGACGTTTGCGGACGCGATCGCGCAACCGCGGCCCTATCAGCAACCGCATCCGCGCATCTGGATGGGCGCGCACAGCCACGCTTCGTTCGACTACGCGGCGGCGATGAACTTTCACCTGGCGCAGAATATCGACGTCGAACGCGTAATCGCCGAGAAGTACGACTACTTCCGCCGCGCGTGGCAAAGCCACGGTCACGCCGGCGCCCGGCCGCAGACGATGATCGTGCGCCACGTGCACGTGGCCGAGACCGACGCGCTCGCGATCGCGCAAGCCGAACCGTTCATGCGCGCGGGACTCGCCGGTCAGCGCGGCGTCAACTTGGCGCGTTCGGTGGGCCCCGATGCGAGCGCCGAGCGCCGCGAGACCGCGCGCATCTATCTCGAGAGCACCAGCGGCTACGACTTCTGGGTCGGCGAGGGTCTAGCGTTCGTGGGCAGTCCCGAAACGGTCGCGCGCCAAATTCGCGAACAGCGCGAGCGCGTCGGCTACGACATCATGCTCGCCCATCACCACATCACGACGATGCCCGACGAGCTCGTGCGCAGCTCCGTGCGGCTCTTCGGCGAACGCGTCATCCCGGCGTTCGCGCCGCTAGCGCGGCATTAGCGCCGCTTCGGATAGGCGGGCGAGCCTTTCCAGGCTAGATCTTCGGCCGACATCGGTTTGGGCAGCACGCCGAAGTGAACGAACATGTCGAGCACCGGCTGCATCAGCGCCGGATCCAAGCTCGTGCCGTAGGTCGAACGCGTCATCTTCGCGGCGATCGCCGGATCGAGTTTCGCCGACCGCACGAGGATCTGCGCCGACTCGGTGTGGTGCGTGTTGGCCCACACCGCGATGTGCATCATCGCGCGCACGAAGCGCGCGCCGACGTCGGGATTCGCCTGCAGCCAGGCGTCGCCCGCGAACCAGCCGGTGGTGATGAAGTGCGGTGCGATCGCGCCCATCGCGTCGCCGAACGTCCGCACGTCGGCGGCGCCGGCGGTGATCAGCGGCTCGACCATCAGCGCGGCTTCGATGCGGTGCTGCTGCAGCGCGCCGGCCATCTCGGGGAAAGGCACCTCGACGAACTTGATCGTCTTGAGATCCGCGCCGTGTTTTTCCAGCCACAGCATCGATTCCAGCTGCGCCTGATCCTGTAAACCGTTGGTGCCGATGATCTTGCCGTTGAGCTCGGCCGCGTTCTTGATCGGCGAATCCTTGGCCACCATCAGCACCGCCGTCAGCGCGCTGGCCTCGTAGATGCTGGCCGGAGCGATCACCGACTCGAGAATCCCGTGCTCGCGCGCGAGCGCGACCGAACCGACGCCGCCGTTACCGACCGCGATCGTGCCCGCGCTCACCGCCGCCGCTTGCGCCGGCGCGTTGGTGAACGGGGTGACGTGCACGTCGAGCCCTTCAGCCCGGAAGAACCCCTGGTCGACGCCGTAGTACACCTCGGCCGAGGCGTCGCCGGGCATCGTGCCGACCTCGAGCGGAATCAGCGGACCGGCCGCGCGCGCCGCGCCGGCGCCGGTGAAGCAGAGCGCCAGCGCGATCCACGCGCCGGCCAGGAAGCGTCTCATCGGGGTACGCTACGCGTTTGCCGCGCGCGTTCCCCGGGCCGGTAAGCCAACGAATGTGGTGGCCAGCGCGCCGATCAAGATCACTCCGGCCAACACGGTGAGCGGCGACCACGCCTCGTGCCACACGATCGACGCGGTGATGCCGACGGTCAGCGCCGTGTACTCCGCGCCGATCGTCGCGATCGCCACGCCGAAGCGCCGCACGGCGACCGCGTACGCGGTCTGGCCGATGAACGTCGCGCCGAGCACCACCTCGCCGAAGAACCAGGCTGCGGACGAAGCCGAGTCGAGCACGTGCGGCACCGCCGCGAAAGGCGCCCGGCACATACAGCCCGGCGAGCATGACCGCCGCCATCGAGACGATGCCGACGCACGCTCATCATGAACGACGACGACACGCCGGGGCCGACGAAGCGCAGCAGCACGGCGTAGATCGCGAACGCGGCCAGCCAGAGCAGCATCAGGCCGTCGCCGAACAGGCCGGCCGTGCCGCCGGTGTGCGATGCCGCGAGCAAGCCGACGCCGAGGATCCCCAGCGCCAGCGCCATGCGTTCGCGCCGGCCCAGCGGAATCCGAAACGCCAGCGCCGCCGCCGCACTGTTCGTGACCGGCGAGGTTCCGATCAGGAACGACAGATGCGAAATCGACGTGTGCTCGGCGGCGACGGAAAAGACGAACGTGATGCCGATGCCGAACGCAACGCCGCCGGCCGCGATCGCGAGCCAGCGCGCCGGCGCTAGCTGCGGGCGCTCGCGCAGCGCGAGCACCACGGCGGCGATCAGAAAAACCGGGAACGACCACACCGCGCGGGCGACCGCGACGCTCACGCCGTCGAACGCCGCCGGCGTCGCGAGGAACAGCGCCTTGGTCGCGGGCGCGAGCAATCCCCAACCGACGCCGACCGAGATCACCAAAGCGGCGTCGAAGGCGCCGCGGCGCGTCATGTCCCGGCGAAGCGCGCGCAGGCGAACGGCGCCGTCAGCGCCGCGCCGATCAGGAACGCCGCGACGAACAGCGCCGCCCGGCGCAGCGGCCCGAACCCGAAGAGCGCCAGCACGAGCGGCGCACCGATCAGCACTTCCACGCCGAAATCGTGCAGCGGCTGCAGCGCGATCGAGCCGTCGAGGCCCTTCTGCACCCACAGTCCGGCCGCGATGCGCGCCACGATACCGAGCACCAGCGCGTAGCCGACCAGCCGAACGATGAACCCCGCGAGCGCGCGCACGTCAGTGCAGGAAGTAGCGGTAGTTCGAGAAGACGAGCGCGATGTTGCGCTCGTCGGCGGCCGCGATCACTTCGGCGATCGCGAATCGACCCGCCCGGCGCGATCACGCACGTGCAGCCCGCGTCGGCGGCCGCGACCAGCCCGTCGGCAAACGGGAAGTAGCCGTCGCTGGCGCCGCCGCGCCCTGAGCAAATTCGCCGGCCCGCTCGCCGGCGATCCGAACCGCACTCACTCGGTTCGTTTGCCCCGCACAGATACCGCGCGAAACCAGGTCGCGCACCACGGCGACGCCGTTGGACTTCACGTGGCGCACGATGTCCCAGGCGAAGATCAGGTCGCGCCATTCATGCGCCGCCGGCGCGCGTTGGGAGACGACGCGCCACGTTTCGGCCTCGGCGGCCGGATCGTCGTCTTCGGCCAGCACGCCGCCCAGCGCCGAGCGCACGCGCAGTTCTTGCGCGATGCGCTGCGGCATGCCGGCGTCGTAGCGCATGATGCGCAGGTTCTTGCGGCGCTTCAGGCGCGCGAGCGCTTCGTCGTCGAAGGCCGGCGCCGCGACGATCTCGAGAAAGAACCCGCCCAGCGCCTCGGCCGCGGCGAGATCGATCGTGCCGTCGACGGCGATGATCCCGCCGTACGCCGAGATCGGATCGGCATCGAGCGCGGCGCGCACCGATTCGGCGACCGTGGCGCGCTCGGCGACGCCGCACGGCACGGTGTGCTTGACGATCGCCGCGCGGCTGATGGCCGGCCCCGGCTCCGCGGGCCAGGCGATCGAGCCCGACGCGGGCGCGCACCAGCATGCGCAGCGTGGCATCGAGATCGAGCAAGTTGTTGTAGGAGAGCGCCTTGCCCCACAGCTGTTCGGGCAGCGCCGTTTCGCGCGCCAGGTAGAACGCCGCGCGGTCCTGCGGGTTTTCGCCGTAGCGCAGCGGCTGCTCGATCGGAATCGTCAGCGCGAGCGAGCCCGGCAATTCGTTGGCCAGCAGACCCGATTCGAGATAGCGCGCGATCGCGGAGTCGTATTCGGCCGTGCGTTCGAACGCGCGCGTCGCGAAGCGGCGGCGCGCGTCGCGCTCGAGCGGCACCGGCAGCGCTGCGATCACCTCGGCGTACTGGTCGGGATCGCTGAGCACGGTCACGCGTTCGAAGTTTTTGGCCGCCGCGCGCAACAGCGACACGCCGCCGATGTCGATCTGCTCGATCGCTTCTTGCAGCGTCGCACCGTCGCGCGCCACGGTCGACTCGAACGGATAGAGGTTCACCACGATCGTCGAGAGCAGCGGAATGCCGTAGCGCATCGCCTCTTCGTCGTGCACCGCGCTTTCGGTGTCGCGCAAGATCCCGCCGAACACGTTGGGGTGCAGCGTCTTCACGCGGCCGTCGAACAGCGCGGGAAAGCCGGTCAGTTCCTCGACGTCGCGCACCGTCGAGGCCGGCGGCGCGCAGGTGCGCGGCCGAGCCGCCGGTGGCGAAGATCGTGGTCCCGGCCGCGATCAGGCGCGTCGCGAGTTCGACGATGCCCGTCCGGTCGTAGACCGAGATGAGCGCCGCGCCCTTATCCGGCAACGGCGGCCTCTTCGCGCGCCGGCTCGGCGACCACGACCGTGTCGAGCGTCGCCGAGATGATCGAGGACACGCCCGGCTCTTGCATCGTCACGCCGTACATGCGCGAGGCCAGCTCCATCGTTTTCTTGTTGTGCGTGACGATCAGCATCTGCGCATCGCTGGCCAGTTCGCGCACCATCGCCGAGAGGCGTTCGACGTTGGCGTCGTCGAGCGCCGCATCGACCTCGTCGAGCAGGTAGAACGGCGACGGCTTGACCTTGATCAGCGCGAAGATCAGCGCCGCCGCCGTCATCGCGCGCTCGCCGCCCGAGAGCGCCGCCAGCGCCGTCATCTTCTTGCCCGGCGGCTGCACGGCGATCTCGATGCCGGTGTCGGAGAGATGCTCGGGGTCGGTCTGCCACATCTTCGCTTCGCCGCCGGGGAACAGCTGCGCGAACGTTTCGGTGAAGCGCGCGCTGACCGCGTCGAACGTTTCGTTGAACTGCACTTGGCAGGAGACTTCGATCTCGGCGATCGTCGCGAGCAGCGTCTCGCGCGCCTTTTGCAGATCGGCCATCTGCTCGCGCAGGAAGCGCTCGCGCTCGACCAGTTCGTCGCGGTCGGCTTCGGCGTTGAGGTTGACGTTGGCGCTCAGACGCGCGAGCTCTTCGCGCAGACGCGGCAGCTCGTCGACCACGTCGTCGGGTTCGCTCGCGTAGCGTTCGACGACGTCGCGCTGCTCTTCGTCGGTCGCGGGGTTTTGCGCGAACGTCTGCACGAGCATGCCGAGTTCGGCGTCGATCTCGGCCAGGCGCCGGCGCGAGCCTTCGCCGCCGGCGGTCGCTTCGCGGTCTTCGGCGTGCGCGATGCGCTCGTCGGCTTCGCGCTGCGCGAGTTCGTTGGCCGTCGCTTCGCGGCGCGCGTTGGCATCGGCGACCGCCGCATCGGCCGCCGCCACGGCTTCGCGCGTGGCCGTCAGGCGTTCGGTTTCGCCGGCGATCGCTTCGCGCAAGCGTTCCAGCTCGCGCGCCGTTTGTTCGCGCGTGGCGGCGACGCGTTCGGAATCCGCGTCGAGCAGGCCCAGGCGCGTCGCGTGGCCTTCGCGCTCGGTTCCGAGCGAGGCGATCGTTTCGCGCAGCGAGCTCGCTTCGGCTGCGACGTCGTGCTGCGCGGCTTCGGTGGCGGCGATCGTTTCGCGCGCCGACGCGAGCGCCGCCACGAGCTCGGCGCGCCGCTCTTCGAGATCGGCGGCATCGAGCGCGGTGGTGTCGAGCGCCGCGAACGTCGCTGCGCGGCTTCGAGATCGCGCTGCACCGTGGCCGCACGTTCGGCCGTCAGCGTCAGCTCGCCGTCGACCCGCACGATCTCCGTCTCGGCGCCGTCGCGGCGCGCGCGCGCATCGCGCAGCGCCGCTTCGGCTTCGCCGGCCGCCGTGACCGCGGCGTCGCGGGCCGCACCGGCGGCGTCGACGTCGGCCTTGGCGGCCAGCCCGTCGCGCTCGATCGTTTCCAGCTCGGCGCGCAATTGCGGGATGCGTTCGCGCAGCGACTGCGCTTGCGCGCGGCGGCCGAGAATCGAGCGTTCGCGCCGCTAGCGGCCGCCGGTGATCGCGCCGCCGCCGAGGATCTGTTCGCCCTCGAGCGTGACGATCGAGTCGCGGAAACCCTCACCGCGCACGAGCGCGATGCCGGTGCTCAGCTCGTCGACCACCAGCACGCGCCCGACGAGGAACGAGACGATACCGCGAAAGCGCTCTTCGCTGCGCACGAGTTCGTGCGCGTAGCCGATCACGCCCGGCCGTCCGCGCAGCGCGCCGAGATTGTGGCCGGCGCGCGCCGCGAGCGTGTCGAGCGGGAGAAACGTGGCCCGGCCGGCTTCGCGTTCGCGCAAGTAGGCGACCGCGCGTTCCGCGTCCTCGCTCGTCGCGGTGACGATGTTCGAGAGACCGGCGCCGAACGCGACGTCGAGCGCGCGCGCGTACCGCTCGTCGACGTCGATCAGGTTGGAGACCACGCCGTGCAGACCGCTCAGATCGCCGCGCGCGCCGGCTTCGACGACGGCGCGCGTTCCGGGAACGTGCCCTTCGAGCGTCGCTTCGAGTTCCTCGATCGTGTGCAGGCGCGATTCCGAGGCCGCCAGGTCGCTGGCGACGCCGCGATAGCGGGCCTGCAGTTCCGCCACGCGCGTGGCGGCCGCGTCACCGCGCGCGCCTTCGGCCGTCGCGAGCTCGCGCGCACCGAGCGCGGCTTGCTCGAAGCGCACGATCGAGGCGTCGCACTCTTCGAGCACGGCGCGCGTTTCGGCGGCGCGCGCGGTCAAGCGCGTGCGTTCGGATTCCAGCCGGCCGCGTTCGGCGCCGAGGCGCGTCATGTCGCTCTGCGTGCTGGCCAGCCGCGCGCGCCGTTCGGCTTCGCTCGCGGCGCGCTCCGCGACGATCGCCTCGACGCCGCGCAAATCGGCATAGATCGTATCGAGCGCGCCGCGCGCATCGGCCACGGCCTGCGTGGCGGCCGCTTCGCGCGTGCGGATTTCGTCGGCCCGGCCGGTCAAGCGGATCGAGCTGGGCGCTCAGCTCGGCGATGCGCTCGCGCAGCCGTTCGCGTTCGCCCTCCACGCGGTCGCGGTCGGCGACGCTGGCGTGCGATTGCGCATCGAGCGCGTCGCGCCGCGCCGTCGCGGCGGCCAGGTCGGCTTCGATGCGCGAGGTGACTTCGCGCGCGCTCTGCGCTTCGACGCGGCGCTCTTCGCGTTCGAGTTCGAGCGTGTAGAGCTTCGAGCGCAGCGTCTCGGCTTCGGCGCCGAGCGTGGCCGCGCGCGCGGCGGCGGCGGCCTGCACGGCCTCGTTGCGGGCCGCGTCGGCGAAGACGCGTTCGCGTTCCTCGCGGCGCGACGAGCTCGCGCGCAAGTAGGAGAGGATCTCGAGGTCGCGCACTCGCGCGGTCACGCGCCGGTAGCGCTTCGCGCGCCGGACCTGCGTGTCGAGCTCGGGCACGCGCCGCTCGAGTTCGGCGATCAGATCGTTGACGCGAATCGCGTTCTGTTCGGTGGCGTCGAGCCGGCGCATCGATTCGGCTTTGCGCGCCAGAAATTTTCCGATCCCGGCCGTCTCTTCGAACAGCGCGCGGCGCTCGGTCGGCTTCGAGGAGAGGATCGCGTCGATCTGGCCCTGCGAGACGATCGCGTACGAGCCCGGTCCCAGGCCCGTGCCCATCAGCAGTTCCACCACGTCGCGCAACCGCACCGCGGCGCGGTTGATGAAGAATTCCGATTCGCCGGCGCGGTAGGCGCGGCGCGTGATCTGCACTTCGGCGAAGTCCAGCGGCAACGTCCGATCGCTGTTGTCGAACGTCAGCGAGACCTCCGACATCCCGAGCGGCTTGCGCGAGGTGTTGCCGGCGAAGATCACGTCTTCGAGGTGCTGCGAACGCAGCTGCGCGTGTTCTGTTCGCCCAGCACCCAGCGGATCGCATCGACGAGGTTCGATTTGCCCGAACCGTTGGGGCCGACGACCGCGGTGATGCCGGGGGTGAAGTCGAGGGTCGTCGCTTCGGCAAACGTTTTGAAGCCGAAAACTTTGAGCGTCTTGAGTCGCATCGTGTGGTTAGGGTGCCTTCGTTCGATTGCGGGACGGGCGGAGCGCGATGACGCGCCCTTCCGGTGAGGGTGCGGGCGGCGGTGTTTCGGGCGGTTCCGGTTCGGGGTGGCGGTTGCGCAGGGAGGCGAGCGCCATCGCGGCCGCGCTCTGCTGCGCAGCTTTCTTCGACGCGCCGATCCCTTCGCCCACAACCTCGTCGGCGATGCGGACCTGCGAGGTGAAGCGCCGGTCGTGGGGCGGACCCTCGGCTCGTTCGAAGTAGATCGGCGACACGGCGAACCGCGCGTGCGCGAACTCCTGCAGCGCGGTCTTGGCGTCGTGCTCGAGCAGCTCGGCCCGGTCGACGTGCGCGAAGTGCTGCGTTTCGAGGAAGCGGCTGACGCGTTCGATGTCGGTGCTGAGGTAGAGCGCGCCCAGGTAGGCCTCGAACGCGTCGGCGAGGATCGTGGTGTTGGTCGCGCCGCCGTCGTGCTGCATGCCGACGCCCAAGCGCACGATCTCACCGAGATCGAGCCGGCGCGCCGTCTGCGCGCAGGCATCGCCGCTCACGATCGACGCCCGGCGCCGGCTGAGCTCCCCTTCGGAAGCTTGCGGATAGCGCGTCCACAGCCAGCGCGAGGTGACGAAACCGAGGATCGCGTCGCCGAAAAATTCCAGCCGCTGGTTGGAGGGGCCGCCGCCTTCGCTCGACGCGCTCTCGTGCACGAACGCTTGCTCCACCGCCGCCGGATCGAGTTCGGCGGCGCCGCTCAACTTGAGCAGCGCGGCGATCCGCCGTCTATGCTGCGTCGACATGGCGTGCAAACACGACGGTCGAGTTGTGGCCGCCGAAGCCGAACCCGTTGGACATGGCGACCTCGACTTGGACGTCGCGCGCGACGTTGGGCACGTAGTCGAGCCGGCATTCGGGATCGGGGCGTTCGTAGTTGATCGTCGGCGGCAGAATCCCGTGATAGAGCGCCAGCGCCGTCGCCGCGCCTTCCACCGCGCCGGCCGCGCCGAGCAGGTGGCCGTGCATCGACTTGGTCGAGCTGACCGCGAGCTTGTAGGCGTGCTCGCCGAACACCGTTTCGATCGCTTGCGATTCGGCCAGATCGCCGAGCGGCGTGGACGTGCCGTGCGCGTTGATGTACCCGACGTGTTCTTTGCGCACGCCGCTGTTCTCGAGCGCGCGCTCCATCGCCAGGATCACGCCTTGCGAATCGGGATCGGGCTGAGCGATGTGAAACGCGTCGGCCGACTGCCCGTAGCCGAGCACTTCCGCATAGATCCGCGCGCCGCGCGCGCGGGCGAACTCGCGTTCCTCGAGCACCAGGATGGCCGAGCCTTCGCCGAGCACGAAACCGTCGCGGCCCAGATCGAACGGCCGGCTCGCTTTTTCGGGCTCGTCGTTGTGACGCGAAAGCGCCTTCATCGAATCGAAGCCGCCCATCGCGGTCGGCATGACCGTCGCCTCGCTGCCGCCGGTCACGACCGCGATCGCTTGACCGAGCGCGATCTTGTCGAAGGCCACCGCGAACGCGTCGTTCGCACTCGCGCACGCGCTGGCAACCGAGAACACCGGCCCGCGCAAACCGTGCGCCATCGAGATGTGCGCGGCGGCCGCGTTCGACATCAGCATCGGCACGAAGAACGGCGAGATGCGGTCCCAAGCTTTGTTCGGGCCGACCGCGATGACGGTGTCCTCGACGGTGATGATCCCGCCGATGCCGCTGGCCACGATCGCACCGGTGCGCGCGCGCACCGCGGGGTCGTCGGGAAAGTTCGCGTCGGCCAGCGCTTCGCGCGCCGCGACGAAGGCGAAGTGCGCGTAGCGATCCATGCGGCGCGCCTCGCGGCGGCCGATCAGCGCATCGGGATCGAAGTCTTTGATCTCCGCCGCGATGTGCGTGTGCAGCTTCGAGGAATCGTAGGCCTCGATCAACGCCACGCCGCTGCGCCCAGCCACCAGGGCCTCCCAAAAAGCATCGCGCGTGTTGCCCAACGGCGTGACCGCCCCGATCCCGGTAATGACGACTCGCCGCTTCTCCAAAACGTGCGGGGATACGACGACCCGCTAGCGACCCCATGCCCACGGCCTGGAAACCGTCGGCAAAGCCCGGGGTAGAACGGGGCATGCGCCGCTTCCCCGCTGGTCCCGGATCCCTCACCGCGTTTCGCGGAATGCTCCCGGCGCGCGGCATGACGGGCTTTCCGGTCTTCTTCCGGCAGACCGCCGAGCACTATGGACCGATTGCCAGCTCGCGCCTGGGCCGGCGGCGCTTCTACTACGTCAGCGAGCCGGCGGCGATCGAGGACGTGCTGGTGACGGCCGGCCGCTCCTACGTCAAGGGGCGCGGTACCCAGCGCCTCGAGCGACTGCTCGGGAAGGGCCTGCTCACGAGCAACGGCGCCCTGCACCTGCGCCAGCGCCGGCTCGTGCAGCCGGCCTTCCACCGCGAACGCATCGCCGGCTACGCCGCCGTGATGGTGCGCCGCGCCGAGGCCTTCGCCGACGCCGTGCGGCCCGGCGAGACGCTCGAGATCGAGGCGGCGATGTCGCGGCTGACCCTCGGGATCGCGGCCGAGACGCTGTTCGGCGCCGACGTCGACCACGAGGCCGACACGATCGGGCGCGCCCTCGACACGGCCATGGAAAGCTTCCCGCTCTCGCTCTCCCCGATCGGGGAGCTGCTCGACCACTTGCCGTGGCTGCCGGTCGTGCGGCGCTTTCTGGCCGCCCGGGCGGAACTCGACGCGATCGTCTACCGCCTGATCGCGGCCCGCCGCGCCGAGCCCGCCGGCGCCGAGCGCCCGGACGTGCTCGGGATGCTGCTCGCCGCGGGCGCCGGGCCCGAGGGGATGGACTCCGGCCAGATCCGCGACGAGGCGATGACGATTTTCCTAGCCGGCCATGAGACCACGGCCATGGCGCTGACCTGGACCTGGTGGCTCCTGGCCCAGCACCCCGGCGTCGAGGCCCGCGTGCAGGCGGAGCTGGCCGAGGTGCTCGACGGCCGAGCGCCGGCGCTGGACGACGTCCCGGCGCTGGCCTTCACGCGCGACGTGATCGCCGAGTCGATGCGGCTCTACCCGCCGGCCTGGGTCGTCGGGCGCCGCGCCGTCGAGGACGCGCCGCTCGGTCCGTGGACGGTGCCCACGGGGTCGATCGTGATCATGAGCCAGTGGATCACCCACCGCGATCCGCGTTTCTGGCGCGAGCCCGCCGCCTTCCGGCCCGAGCGCTGGTCGAACGGCGAGACCGAGGCGCTGCCGAAGTTCGCCTATTTCCCCTTCGGCGGCGGTAACCGGCTCTGCATCGGCGAGGCCTTCGCCTGGACCGAACTGGTCCTCGTGCTGGCCACGATCGCCCGCCGCCTGCGCTTCGAGGCCGCACCGGGCCTGACGGCGCTGGGGTCGCAGCCGTCGGTCACCCTGCGACCGGCGACGGCGGTGCCGCTGGTCGCGCGCAGCGCGCCGCGAGTAGGCTCCAAAGCCGCCGGCTAGAAGTGTCGCCGCGTGGCACTTGCGGTTACGAGCTCGACCTTCAAGGACGGGGAGACGCTGCCGAACTCGGCGGTCTTCAACGGGTTCGGTCACGCGGGCGAGAACATCTCGCCCGACCTCGGCTGGAGCGGGGCGCCGGCCGGCACGAAGAGCTTCGTCGTGACCTGCTACGACCCGGACGCGCCGACGACCGTCGGCTTCTGGCACTGGACGCTCTTCGACATCCCGCCCGGCACGACGTCGCTTGCGGCCGGGGCCGGCGCTCCGGGGAAGAACCCGCCCGGATCGACGCTGGGCTACACCGATTTCGGCTTCAGCGGCTATGGCGGCCCGGCGCCGCCGCCCGGATCGTCCCACCCGTATCACTTCAACGTCTACGCGCTGGACATCGAATCGGTCGGGCTGAACCCCGGCTCAACCGCCGCGCTGCTGATGTTCTGCATGAACGGGCACATCCTCGCCTCGGCCCGCATCACCGGCATGTACGGCGTCCCCTGACCCTTGCTCCCTCGTGGGCGTCCTGGTATACTCTCCCGGCTATGTTCCATTTTGATCTCCAGCTGTTCGCGTCGAAAAAGGGTGCCGGCTCCACGCGCAACGGGCGCGACTCGAACGCGCAGCGTCTGGGCGTGAAACGCTTCGGCGGCCAGGCGGTCGTGCCGGGCAACATCATCATCCGCCAGCGCGGCACCAAGTTCTATCCGGGCGTGGGCGTGATGATGGGCAAGGACCACACGATCTTCGCGGTCGTCGAAGGTCAGGTCAGCTTCACGACCTCGCGGAACCGCAAGCATATCAACGTCATCGCGGCCGGCTAACACGCTGGCCCCCTCGCACGCTCCTCGAAAGAGAGCCGCGCGGCTCTCTTTTTGATTTTCGGCCACCAGCATGCAGTTCATCGACGAAGCAGCGATCACGCTCGAAGCCGGCAACGGCGGCGACGGCATCATCGCGTGGCGGCGTGAGAAGTACGTGCCCAAGGGCGGGCCGGCCGGCGGCGACGGCGGCCGCGGCGGCGACGTGTTTCTCGAAGCGACGCCCAACGTCGGCACGCTGGTCGACTTCCGCTTCAAGAAAGTCTTTCGCGCCGATTCCGGCAACGCCGGATCGCAAAACAACAAGTCCGGCAAAGCGGGCGACGATCTGGTGATCGCGGTGCCGGTCGGCACGCTGGTCTACCGCGCGCCGATCGACGCCGAAGGCACCGTCGGACAAGAGCGCCTCTTCGCCGACATGAGCGATCCGATGCAGCGCACGCTGGTCGCCAAAGGCGGCCGCGGGGGTCTGGGCAACCAGCACTACGCGACCTCCGCGCGGCAGGCGCCGCACTTCGCCGAAAAAGGCGACAAGGGCGAACGCTGCACGCTGCGCCTCGAGCTGAAATTGCTCGCCGACGCGGGCCTGATCGGATTGCCCAACGCCGGCAAGTCGACGCTGCTCTCGGTCGTCTCCGCCGCGCGGCCGAAGATCGCCGACTATCCGTTCACCACGCTCGAACCGCAACTCGGCGTCGTGCGCATCGATGAGGAATCGTCGTTCGTGCTGGTCGACGTGCCGGGCTTGATCGAAGGCGCGAGCGAAGGCGCGGGCCTCGGCGACCGCTTTTTGCGCCACGTCGAACGCACGCGCGTGCTGATCCACTTGATGGACGGCGCGAAGCCGCTCGACGAAGTGCTGGCCGACAAAGCGACGATCGAGAACGAACTCGCGGCCTGGAATCCGGCGCTGCCGAACAAGCCGACGATGCTCGTCGTCACCAAACTCGATCTGCCCGACGCGCGCGCGACCTTCGACGTCTTGCGCGAACGCTTTCCGGACGTGCGCGGCATTTCGGCGGCGACGAACGAAGGCGTGCGCGAACTGATGTACGCCGCGTGGGAGATCGATCCGCGCGCTGCCGCCGCCCGACGTGTCGGCGCCGGAATCGGCGGTGCACGATCTGCGCCCCGACGAACCGTTCGAGATTCGCGTCGAAGACGGCATCTACGTCGTCAGCGGCGACCGCGTCGAGCGGCTCGCGCAGATGACCGATTTCGAGTCGGACGAAGCGCTGGCGCGCTTCGAGCAGATCCTCGCCAAGATGGGCGTGACGAAAAAACTGCGCGAACTGGGCGTGCACGACGGCGACACGGTGCGCATCGCGGGCGTCGAATTCGACTACAGCTGAGGAGTGCGCTGACGCGATGGGTCTCGGCATTTTCGGCGGCTCGTTCGATCCCGTGCACAACGGCCATCTGTTCGTGGCCGAAGCGGTGCGCGAAGCGTGCGGTCTCTCGACGCGTGCTGTTCGTTCCGACGCGCGCGGGCAACCATCGCCAGCCGCCGCTGAGCGCCGCCGGACGCGCGCGCCGACATGATTCGCTTGGCGATCGCCGCCAACACGGCGTTCGCGCTCGACGACAGCGATCTCGGCCGACGATGCGACCGGCTTCACCGCCGATCTCTTGCCGCGCTTGGCGACGCGCTATCCGGGCGAAGAGCTGACCTTCATCGTCGGCGGCGATTCGCTCGTGCGCTCGCGCTGGAAGCGGCTCGAAGCGATCCTCGATCGCGCTCTCCGCATTCGTCATCGCGCCGCGCGGCGACGTGACGCAAAGCGAACTCGACGCGGCGCTCGCCGACCTCGCGCCGAACGCCGCGCGAAGGTGCGCTATCTCGATCTGCCGCTGGTCGCCGAATCGGCGACGCTGATTCGCGCGCGGCTGGCCGAACGGCCGCAGCGTGCGCTATCTCGTCCCCGAACCCGTCTTCCGCTACATCGACGAAAACGAGCTCTACCGATGATCGACCTCACCGAGTCGACGGCGCTATCGGCGGCGTTCCGGCGCGCGAACTCGTCGCGGCCTACGGCACGCCGCTCGTCGTGATCGACACCGGCGAACTCGAACTGGAGATCGACCGCTTCGTGCGCGCGTTCGTCGCGCGCGGCATCGCGGTCGCGCTACGCCGGCAAAGCGTTTCTCGTGCACGGCGTTCGCCGAACTGCTCGCCGCCACGCCGCTGCGGCTCGACGTGTGCTCGCTCGGCGAACTGATCACCGGCGAACGCGGCGGTTTTCCGGCGGCGCGCATCTATTTTCACGGCGTCGCGAAGACCGACGCGGAGCTGCGCGCGATCGCAGCCGGGCGCGTCGCGTTCGGCGTGATCGACAACGCCGAAGAGATCGAACGCCTGGCCGCACATCGCGCCGGCCGGCGCGCCGGTCGACGTGATGCTGCGCATCAACACCGGCATCGAAGCGCACACGCACGAGTTCATTCGCACCGGCGGCGAAAACACGAAGTTCGGCATCCCCGAGCGCGACGCGCACGCGGCGCTCGCACGTATCGCCGCGCTGCCGCAACTGCGCCTGATCGGCTTGCACTCGCACGTCGGCTCGCAGATCGTCGACGTCGAGCCGCTGATCGCCAACCTCGACGCGCTGATCGGCTACGCGGAGGCGGCGCGGGGCTTGGGTTTGCCGGTCGAGGAGCTCAACGTCGGCGGCGGCATCGGGGTCGAGAACGGTCCGGCGGAAGCCCGGCCGATCGACCTCGAGCCGTTCGCCGAGCGCCTGGCAGCCCGGGCCGCGCGGCACGCCGTACCGCCTGGCGATCGAGCCCGGCCGGGCGCTGGTGGCCCGCGCCGGGACGCTGCTCTACCGCGTCGTGACGGTCAAGCGCCAGGGCGAGCCGGCGCTTCATCGTGGTCGACGGCGGCATGACCGACAACCCCCGGCCGCTGCTCTACGGCGCCCACCATCCGGCCGATCTCATCGCGTCGGCCGCGACCGGCGCGCCCGCTCCGGCGACCCTGGCCGGCCGGTCGTGCGAGAACGACGAGATCGGCGAATACGTGCTTCCCCGACGACGTCGCGGCCGGCGATTTGATCGCGATGCGCTATACCGGCGCCTACACGTTCAGCATGGCGAGCAACTACAACCGCTTCGGCAAACCGGCCGTCGTGTTCGTCCGCGACGGCACGCACGCGGCGCGTCGTACGCGCCGAATCCGACGCCGACGCCTCGCGAAGTGACCTTGCGTAAAAACGGACGCAGCCAACAATTTTGTACCATTGCTTGCGCTGCGCTGGAATCGCCGACTAGAATCGCAGTATCGCAAACGTACGCAACGATCTCGAGACCGTCGCGCTCGCGAGTGCATCGCCCCGGCGGCGCGAATTGCTTTTATCGCTCGGTCTCGATGTCGCCATCATCCCGACGTCCTATGACGAGTCTCCGCTGCCGGGCCGCTCCCCGATCGAGACGGCCCTGGTCCACGCGCGCGGCAAGGCCGAAGGCGCCCAGCCTTCAGCGCACCTGACGATCGGCGCCGACACGGTCGTCGACCTCGACGGCCGGGCACTCGGCAAGCCGCGGCACGACGACGATGCGCGCGCGATGCTGGCGGCGCTGTCCGGCCGCAGCCACCAGGTCCACACCGCCTTCGCCCTGCGCGACCCGGGCGGACGGATCGCCGTGGTCGAGGCCGTCAGCACCCGCGTGCGCTTCGCCCCGCTGGACGACGCCGTGATCGACGCCTACGTCGCCAGCGGCGACGGCCGCGACAAGGCCGGCTCCTACGGGATCCAGGGCTTCGCCGCGACGCTCGTCGAGCGCATCGACGGCGACTACTTCACCGTCGTCGGCTTTCCGCTGGCCGCCTTCGCGCGCGGCGCTCGGCCGCATCGGTTTCCGCTTGCTGCCGCGGCCGGCGGTGCCCGCGTGAGCATTGGCTCCTCGTTGCGCTCGACGCTCAGCCCGGACATCGGCATCGACCTCGGCACGGCCAACACGGTCGTCTACGAACGCGACGGCGGGCATCATCGTCAGCGAGCCGTCGGTCGTCGCGTTCCGGCGCAGCGACCGCTCGGTGGTCGCGGTCGGCGCGGCCGCCAAGGAACTCGACGGCCGCGCGCCCGACCGCATCGACGTCGTGCGGCCGCTGCGCGGCGGCACGATCTCCGACTTTCAAGGCGCGCACACGCTGATCAAGACGATGGTCGACCGGGCGCTCGCCACCCGGGCGCGCATCGCGCCGCGCATCATCGCCTGCGTGCCGGGCTGCGCGACCGACATCGAGTGCAAGGCGATCGAAGAGGCGGTTCGCGCGGCCGGCCCGCGCACGACGATCTTCGTCCCGCAGGCCGTCGCGGCCGCGATCGGCGCCGGACTCGACGTCACGACCACCCGCGGCCGGATGGTGATCGACATCGGCGGCGGCACGACCGAGATCGCCGTGCTCGCGCTCAGCGGCATCGTCGCGATGCATTCGATCAAGATCGGCGGCGACACGTTCGATGCGGCGATCGCCGCCAAACTGCGCAACGACGAACGCTTCTCGGTCGGCACGCTGACCGCCGAGCGGCTGAAGATCGAACGCGGCTATGCCGGCCGCCCACCGGGCCGCGAGCCGTTCCCGATCGCCGGCCTCGACATGAATCTCTTGCGCCCGGCGCGCCGGTCGATCGAAGAACGTATCGTCGGCGAAGCGATGCGCGATGCCATCGACGCGATCGTCCGCGCGGCTTGGTCGATCCTCGAAGCGACCCCGCCGGACTTGGCGGCCGACTTGATGGAAACCGGCATCACGCTCACCGGCGGCGGCGCCTTGATCCCCGGACTCGCAGGCGAGATAAGTGTCCGCACGAACGTCCCGACAACGGTCGCGGACGAACCGCTTCTTGCGGTTGCCCGCGGCGCCGGTGAAATTCTTGCGTCGCCGAGCCTGCTCGAACACATGCGTCCGCATGCCGACCGGCTGACGAGGTGGTACCAATCTTTACGTATCGGGATGACAGAAAGCTATTCGCGGTAGCCGGCGCGATCATCGTCGCCGCACTGTTAGCTCTTCTTCAACTCGATTTCACCCGCTCCGGGCGCGCTAGCCCACTCACCATCATCGTCACTACCGTCAGCGCGTGGGCGCAGCTGGCGGCGACGACCGTGACCGGCGGTGCGCGCAGCGGCGTGACGGCGGTCGCCCAGCTGCCGCAACTCGCGCACGACAACGGCGAGCTGCGCGCCGACGTCGCGCAGCTGGAAAAAGAGAACCGCGAGCTCAGCGAAACGCTCGCGCGCGTACCGGCCGAAGCGGCGCTCGCTCGCGCGCAAGCCGCGGAGCCGGCCGGCATCGCGGCCAACGTGATCGGCTTCGATCCCGAGAACGCGCTGCACGTGATCACGATCGACCGCGGCGCGAAGGATCATCTGCAGACCGACGACGGCGTGATGACCGGCGACGGCGTGGTCGGCCGCGTCGTCGAGGTCGATCCGCTCTCGTCCAAAGTACTGCTGATCAACGATCCCACCAGCCGCCTGACCGCGCAAGTGCAGCACGGCCGCTGGTGGGCGATCGCCGTCGGCACGCTCACGCGCGTCAAACTGCGCTTCATCTCGCAGGATGCGAAGCTGCACGTCGGCGACCGCGTCGTCACGGGCGAGGGCCGTTCGTTTCGCGCCGGCGTGCTGATCGGGCGCATCTCGGCGCTCGAGCCGATGAACGCCGGCGCGCTCGATCAATCCGCCATCGTCGATCCGGCGGTCAACCTCGCGGGCCTTACGCGGGTGCTCGTTGTTCCGAAGTAATTACCGCTCGATCGAGATCGTCAGCGGCCCGTCGTTCTGGCGCAGCGCAGGCTGCGTCGCACTGGGGTTGTTCGTGCAGACGGCCTTCGCGCCGCTGCTCGTGGTGCGCGGCGGGATCCCGTCGTTCGTGACGATCGCGGTCGTGCTCTACGCCCTGCGGTTGGGCGCGCGGCGCGGCGCGTTGCTCGGTCTCGTCGCCGGGGTGCTGACCGATGCGGTCGCCGGCACGGGCGGCGCGTGGACGCTCACCTACACCGTGCTGGCGTTGCTGTGCGGTGCGGTGTCGCGCGGCTTCTTCGCCGACGGCGCCGTCTTGCCGAGCCTGTTCGTCGGCGCCGCCGTGATCGCGCGCAGCGCGCTGTTCTGGGTCATCATGTCGGCCGAAGGCTATCCGCGCGGTTACGGCGCGGTCCATTTGCACGCGGCCCTGGAATCGGGCGCGCTGACGGCAGTATATGCGTTCGTCTACTGCGTTTTTCGCGCGCGCTTCGGCGGCGAGCAGACCCGTATCGAACGGTACGCGTGAAGCCCTACCGCGCCCGTTCGACGGGGCGCTTGATCGTGTTCGTCCTGGTCCTGACCGTCGCGCTGATCGCGATCGTCGCGCGTTTGGCGCAAGTCCAACTCGTGCAAGGCGAGACGTTCGCCTCGGCAGCGCGCGCGAACCAGATCCAGCTGATCCCGATCTCCGCGCCGCGCGGCTTGATCGTCGACCGGCACGGCGTGGTGATGGTGCGCAGCCGGCCGTCGTTCGTGTGCGCGCTGATTCCCTCGGAAGTCGTGCACATCGACGATACGCTGCACGCGCTGGCCGGCGTGCTGCACATCGACGAAGCGAAGCTTCGCCAGCGGCTCTATCACCATCTGGGCGTGAACTACGAGAACTTCGACCAAGTGCAGACCTACGAGCCCAACGGCCCGGTCATCCTCGCAAGCGACCTCACCCCCGCGCAAACCGCGCAGTTGGCGGAGAGCGAGTCCTCGATCCCGGGCGTCGATCTCGAAGAGCAGCCGGTCCGCAACTATCCGCTGGGCACGACGGGCGCGCAAGTGTTCGGCTACGTCGGCGCGATCACCGAAGATGAGTACCGCGCGCGCCGGCGCGAGGGCTACTCGCCCAACGACGTGGTCGGCAAGGACGGCCTCGAGGAGCGCTACGACGCCTGGCTGCGCGGACGCTTCGGCGGTCAGCAGATCGAAGTGAATTCGGCCGGCGTGCTGGTGCGGCGGCTCAAGCCGGTCGACCCGATTCCGGGCAACACGCTCGTGACGACGATCGACGCGCGCTTGCAGAAGATCGTCGACACCAACCTGCGCGCCGAGCTCGCGCTGCGCAGCAAACAACTCGGCCACCGTCTCGCCGGCGCGGCGGTGGTGATCGATCCGCAAACCGGCGGCATCCTGGCGTTGGCGTCGTACCCGACCTACAATCCGAACGACTTCGCGACGCCGATCAGCGCGCGCAAGTTCGCGCACTACCTCGACGACCCGCTGCAGCCGCTCTACAACCGCGCGATCGGCGCCGCGTCGCCGACCGGGTCGACGTTCAAGATGGTCACGGGTTCGGGCGCGATTTCGAGCGGCGTGATCGGCAAAGACCAGGTCCTCTACGACTCGGGGTCGTGGAACTGCCACGGCGTGCTGTTCAGCGACATCGTTTCGGGCGGGCTCGGCAACACCGATTTCATCAAAGCGCTGGCGGCCTCGTCGGACGGCTACTTCTACCAGCTCGGCTACCGGCTCGGCCACGAGCGGCTGCGCTATTACGCGCTGCAGTACGGCCTGGGGTCGCGCCTGGGGATCGATCTGCCGGGCGAGTACCCGGGTAACTGGCCGACCGAGGCCTGGACCCAGCGCACGTTCGGTGAGGGCTACCACCTCGAGCCGAGCGACGTCTGTCAGCTAGCGATCGGCCAGGGGGCGATGCAAGCGACCCCGCTGCAGATCGCCAACGTACTGGCCACCGTCCTCAACGGCGGCACGCTCTACCGGCCGCACATCGTCGCGGCCGTGCGCAGCCCGCGCGGCAAGGTGCTCAAGACCTTCGACCACGAGGTCATCCGCCGCGTCAACGTCACCCGCGAGGCGTTGCGCGAGGTCAAGGCCGGCATGGACGAGGTGACGAGCTCGATCGGCACCGGCTACGGGCTGGACGATCCCCGGGGTCCCGGTGGGCGGCAAGAGCGGTACGGCCGAGACCGGCGTCGGCGGCGTGCGGCAAGAACACGACCTGGTTCGTGATGTACGCCCCCGCACCGCACCCCAAGCTGGCGTTGGCCGTCTACATGGAAAAGAGCGGCGGCTACGGGGCCAGCGTCGCGGGCATCGTCGCCCAGCACATCGTGGCCGACGTACTTCGGTGTGAAGATTACTCCAATAGGCCAATAAACGGGCCTTTTTTCAGGCCACGTCGAAGATTCGGCGCGCATCATGACCACGCTTTCGCACGAACACGACTATCTCGGCAGCGCCGTCTCGCGGCTCGGCAGCGAAGCGGCGTTCACCGTGTTCGGCCGCGCCCGTGAGCTCCAGCTGATGGGGCGCGACATCATCCATTTCGAGATCGGCGAGCCCGACTTCGACACGCCCGCGCACATCAAGGCGGCCGGCAAAGCGGCGATCGATGCGAACCTCACGCACTACGCGCCCAACCCCGGCCTGATGGAATTCCGCGAGCTGATCGCCGAGTACGCGACGCGTTTTCGCAATTTGCGCATCCCGTTCGCGGCCGAGAACGTCGTCGTGGCCCCGGGCGCGAAGCCGATCATCTGGAATTTGCTGACCGCGCTGCTCGATCCGGGCGACGAGATGGTCTACGCCGAGCCGGCGTACCCGACGTACGCCGCCGCGGCCGAGTATTTGCGCGCCGTCCCGGTGCCGGTGCCGCTGCGCGAATCGCGCAAATTCAGCATCGATCTCGACGAGCTGGCCGCCAAGGTCACGCCGCGCACCAAGGTGCTGATCATCAACAGCCCGAGCAACCCGACGGGCGGCGTCTTCACGCGCGACGACCTCGCCGCGATCGCGGACCTGGCCGAGAAGTTCCCGCGCTTCGTCATCATGACCGACGAGATCTACAGCCGCAACATCTACGGCGAGCGGTTCGAATCGTTCGCGCAGTTCGAGCACTTGCGCGACCGCACGATCGTCGTCGACGGATTTTCCAAAGCCTACGCGATGACGGGCTGGCGGCTGGGCTATTGCCTGGCACCGCCGGCCATCGCGCGCGCCGCGACACTGCTGGCCAACAACACCTACGCCTGCGTGTCGACGTTCATTCAGAAGGCCGGTATGGCGGCGCTGACCGGCCCCGATGAACCGGTCCGCGAGATGAACGAGATCTTTCGCAAGCGCCGCGACGTGCTGGTGGCCGGCTTGAACGAACTTCCGAACGTGACGCTGCCTCGTTCCGGACGGCGCGTTCTACGCGTTTCCGAACATCTCCAAGATCACGACCGACGATCAGCGCCTCGGCAGCTATCTGCTCGAAGAAGCCGGCGTCGGACTGCTCGGCGGCTCGTGCTTCGGCGAAGCCGGCACGGGCTACTTACGCATCTCGTACGCTTCGACGATCGAAACCCTCGAAGAAGCCCTGCGCCGCATGCGCATCGCCCTTCCCAACTACCGGGACTAACCGCCGGCGCCCATGGCGCGCTTTGCTTTGTCGGCGGTTTCGCGGGCGATCGGGCGGACGGCGTCGGCGCCGCGCCGCAAGAGTTCGCGCACCTTCGCCGGGTCGGCGGCGAGTTCGGCGTAGCGTTCGCGCAGCGGGCGCAGCGTCTCGACCAAGATGTCGACGAGTTCTTTTTTCACGTCGCCGTAGCCGCGCGCGTTGGCGAAGTGCGCCTCGGCCGCTTCGATCTCCGTGCCGGTCGCGGCGGCGTAGATCGCGAGCAAGTTCGTGATGCCGGGCCGCGCCGGATCGGCTCGCACCTCACGCCCGCTGTCGGTCTGCGCCGACATCACGGCTTTCTTGATGCGGTCGGGTGAATCGAGCACGCCGATCGCGTGGTAGGAGCCGGGTGCGCTCTTCGACATTTTCTTGGTCGGATCGTCGAGACCCATGATCCGCGCGCCGGCTTTCGGTATCGCCGGTTCGGGCAACACGAAAACCTCGCCGTAGGTCGCGTTGAAACGTTGCGCGAGATCGCGCGTCAACTCGACGTGCTGCTTTTGATCGTCACCAACGGGCACGTGGGTGGTGCGGTAGAGCAAGATATCGGCGGCCATCAGCACCGGATAGGTGAAGAGGCCGACGCGAACTTCGCCGCGCTGCGTCTCGGACTTCTCCTTGTATTGCGTCATGCGCTGCAGCTGGCCCATCGATGCCACACACGATAAGTACCAGGTGAGCTCGCCGTGCTCGCGCACGTGGCTTTGCACGAACAGCCGCGACTTCGCCTGATCGATGCCCGCCGCGAGCAGCACCATCGCGAACTCGAGCGTCTGGCGGCGCAGCACGTCGGGCTCCTTGGGGACGGTGAGCGCGTGCATGTCGACGAGGCAAAAGATGTTCTCGGCGTCATCCTGTCCCGTCACCCATTGTTTGATCGCGCCGAAGTAGTTGCCGATGTGGATCGCACCGGTGGGCTGGATACCGGAGAAGACGACTGGGCGGGCCATGATCAGCCCGTTTCGTCGCCGAACGCGATGCGCATGCCGGCGAATTCCGTGCCGCGCTCGATGCGCTCGCGCACGAAGTCGCGCGCGGCCTCGACGGCGGCCTCGAGCGCGTCACCGAACGCGCAGCGCACCGCGATCGCGGCGGCGAGCAGCGAACCGGTACCGCGCAGATCGTGCGGAATTCGCGCCGCGCGCAACTCGCGCACGTTGCCCGCGTAAGCGAGCAAATCGCACGCATCGCCGGTCAAATGGCCGCCCTTGAGCAGCACCGCGTGCGAACCCAGCGCCGCGAGCGCCGGGAGCGCATCGTACATCGCGGCCAGATCGCCGATCGTACGGCCGGTCAACAGCGCGGCTTCGGCCAGGTTCGGCGTGAGCAGCGTGCAGCGCGCGAACAGCGCCGCCCGCAGCGCATCGATCGTCGCGGCGTCGGCTAAGCGATCCCCGCCGCTCGCCGCGATGACCGGATCGCAGATCACCGGGACGCCGGGATAGCGCGCCAGTCCGGCCGCGACCGCCCGCACCGAGGCGGCGTCGAGCAAGGCGCCGACGCAGAACGCACCGACCGGCTCATCGCCGAGCGCATCGAACTGCGCCGCGATCACGGCCGCCGAGACCGGCTCGCGGGCGCGGACGCGGGCCGCGTCCTGCGCGCTGACGCCCGCGACGACGGCGTAGGGCCGCGCGCCGAGCGAACGGATCGCGACGAGGTCGAGCAACAGGCCGGCCGCGGCGTACGGATGGGTCGTGCCGACGGCGGCGACGAGCGGCGTCAGCGGCCCGACCACGCGGCGACGAAGGCCCGTGCGGTCGCCTCGGGGTCGGGGGCGCCGGCCAAGGCCGAGATGACCGCCGCCATCGCCGCGCCGGTCTCGCGGACGCGCGGCACGGCGGCGAGCGTGATGCCGCCGATGGCGGCGACCGGCAGCGAGGTAGCCGCGACGACGACGCGCACGCCGTTCACTCCGATCGGGCCGCCGGCGTCGCCCTTCGATGCGGTGGCGAAGATCGGACCGGCGCCGAGATAGTCCACGAGCCCGGCCGGCACGGCCCGCGCTTCGGCCGGCGTTCCGCACGAGAGGCCGATCGCACGCGCGCCCAGGCGCGCGCGCAGCGCGCGCAGGTCGTGACCGGCGAGGTCTTCCTGGCCCAGGTGAACGCCGTCGGCCTCGAGCGCGAGCTCGACGTCGTCGTTGACGATCGCGGTGCCGCCATGCGCGCGAACGCGCGCGACCGCCGCGCGCAAGAGCTCCGGCGCGATGCCCGACTTGGCGCGAACTTGCACCAGGCGAACGCCGCCGCGCAAGAGCGCGTCGAGATACGCGAGCGGTTCCGCATGAGCGGCCGGATCGACCAGCGCGTACACGCCCGCGAAGCGCGCGGGATCGATCATGCCGGCGCCGCGACGCCGGCGACGTCGAGCGCGAAGGGCGCCTCGCCGCCGTCGCGCAGATTCGGTGCGATCGTCAGCGTGAAACGCCGGTTGCGGTCGTCGAGCCGCGGCGTTGCGAACGACAGCACGCCGGTGAACTCTTCGTCGGCGGCGAGGCGCACGCCGAGGAACAACCGCCGGTCGGTGCGGCGAAAGGAAACGCTGTCGAGGATCGGATGATACACTCCGCCGGCGTCGTCGCGCAGCACACTGCGCCCGTACGGCAAGAGCGTCAGAAAACCGTTGCCCAGATTGGCGAACGTCACCACGCACGCGATCGCGTGTTGATAGAACGACACCTTCTTCACCGTGATGCGCAGACCGCCGGATGTGGCCGAGATCGAGGTTGCAAACGCGCGCCACGGCCGGCCGAGATCCTTGATGCGCGCCCCGCCGCCTGAGCCGATCACACCGTAAGGAACGGTCACCGTCGCGGCGGCCGCAACGTCGTGCGCCGGATCGGCCAGCCGAATCGCTTCGCGCGCGAAGTACAAGCGAAACTTCGCGTTCCCGCGCGTTCCGATCAGCGTATACGAAACGAGCGCAAACCCGTCGGCCGTGAACGCGCTGGCGAAATTGCGCGCGTTGCGGAAGTACGCGCGCGCGGGCGCGTCGAGCAAGGCGTAGGCATCGGCATAGCGTCGCGCGGCCAACGCGCCGACGTACCGCCGCACGAGCGCGGTCTGCGCCCCGGCCGGCACGGGGTCGAGGCGCGGCGGCGGTGCGGCGGCGAGCAGCACCACGGCCGCGGCGGCGGCGGCGATGCTGCGCCGGATCACGCCGAGTCGCCCAGCAATAGGTCGACGATGCGCAGCAACTCGTCGTCGTCGGAGAAGCGAATCTCGATCGAACCGCCGCGTTCGCGCCGGACCAAGCCGATGTGCGTCGCCAAGCGGTAGCGCAGCCGGTCGACGACCGCGGCCGTTTCGGCATCGATCGCCGGCGCAGCCGAGCGCGGCTTCACCACCGGTTCGCGCGCCAGCCCCTCGAGCGCGCGCACGCTCAAGCCTTCGTCCGCCGCCCGGCGCGCGATCGCTTCGCGCCGCGCTTCGGGAATCGCGAGCAGCGTGCGGGCGGCGCCTGCGCTGAGCCGGCCTTCACGCATCAATGCTTTGATCGAGTCGGATAAACCCAATAACCGTAAGGCATTTGCGATCGCGGGGCGGCTGCGCCCGACGCGTTGCGCCACCGCTTCCTGGGTGAAGCTGTAGGCTTCCATCAGGTGCGCGAAGCCCATCGCTTCTTCGAGCGGATCGAGATTTTCGCGCTGCAAGTTTTCGATGATCGCGACTTCGAGCGATTCGCGATCGTCGGCGTTGCGCACCATCGCGGGGATCGTGGCGAGTCCGGCCGCCACCGCGGCGCGCCAACGGCGTTCGCCGGCGATCAACTCGTAGCGCTCGCCGTCGAGCCGGCGCACGATGATCGGCACCAGCACGCCCAGCTCCACGATCGAAGCCTGTAATTCGGCCAGCGCCGCCGGATCGAACGTCGTGCGCGGCTGGTGCGGATTGGGCGAGATCGACCCGACGGGTATGTTGATCAGCCCGCGCGGCGGCGGGGATGACGAGGTGGCTTCGGGCGAACCGAGCAAGGCGCCGAGCCCGCGCCCGAGACCGCGTTTGGGCGCGCTCAAACCGTGGCCTCAACCGAACCGATGCCGCCCAGCGTCTCGCGGGCCAGCGCGATATACGCTTGCGCGCCACGGCTTTTCGGATCGAACAACACGGCCGGCTTGCCGTACGACGGAGCTTCGGAAAGCCGGATATTGCGCGGAATTTGGGTTGCAAACACGCGCTCGGGGAAAAAGCGGTGGACTTCGTCGAGCACTTCGACCGCCAGGCGCGTGCGGCCGTCGAACATCGTGATCAGCACGCCGAGGATGGAGAGGTCGGGGTTGAGGCCCGCGCGCACGCGGTCGACGATCGTCGTCAGCTGCGAGAGCCCTTCGAGCGCGTAGTATTCGGCTTGGACCGGGATGATGATCTCCTGCGCTGCGACGAGCGCGTTGACGGTGAGCAGCCCGAGCGAGGGCGGGCAATCGATGAGGACGATGTCGTAGGAATCGCCGGCCGGCGCCAACGCATCCTTGAGCCGGTGCTCGCGCCGTTCGATCGTCACGAGCTCGATCTCGGCGCCGGCCAGGGCGAGCGTCGCCGGAAGTATCCACAGGTTTTCCACATCGGTGGGTTGGACGGTATCGGCGATCGCGGCGCCGTCGAGCAGCACCGAGTACGAGTCGGCGTCGATGGTACGCTTATCGATTCCGACGCCTGTCGTGGTATTGCCCTGCGGGTCGATATCGACGAGCAGTACCCGGCGGCCCATGAGCGCCAGCGAGGCGCCCAGGTTGACCGCGGTCGTGCTCTTTCCGACGCCGCCTTTTTGGTTGACGACCGCGATGACGCGCGGCGTTCCCAAGCCGTTCATTGCCAATTCAGTGCTCGCTACGCTCGCCGCGGTGCGTTTGGGCTGCGCCCGAGATAAAGTGCTCGTCGACGTAGCGCTTGGCGCGCTCGACCAGCAGGTGCCGCTCGTTCCGAGTCGGATCATCGACGACCTCTTCGAACAGCGCGGCCAACGTGGCACCGACCCGCCGGTCGCCGCGAAACTCGGCCGGCGCCGCACCGCTCGCGACCAGAATCGCCATCACGTCGTCGCCCGAAATAGCAAGGTCGCGCAGCGTCAGCGGCGGCTTTTCGTCCAGCACTTGGGCGACCCGGGCTTCAAAGCGCTCGTTCTCTTCGGAGCGCTTCGGCATGCCGCTGCCGATCACGTCCGCGTGCCGTAAGGCGAACAGGCGGTCGAGGTGTGCGGGACCGATGCGCCGGATGAACCGCCGGATCGCCTTGGGCTGCAGCTCCGGATCGGCGCCGTACATGTGCGAGCGCACGAGGTGCTCGACCGTCGCGATCGTGTCGTTGGGGAAGCGCCAGCGCGCCAGCATCGCGGCCGCCATGTCGGCGCCGACGTGCTCGTGGCGGTAGAAGTGCGGCCCGTCCTTCGTGCGCGGCTTGCCGACATCGTGAAGAAGCGCCGCCAAACGCAAGGTGACGTCTCCGGGCGGGGTGGCGTCGGCGGTCTCGAGGTTGTGGCGGTAGACGTCATAGGCGTGCCACTCGTTCTGATCCACCCCGACGCCCTCGGCAACTTCGGGCCACAACTCGGCCAGCACGCCGGTCGTACGCAGGATCTCGATGCCGATCGACGGCCGGCCGGCCGTGCCGAAGAGCTTGGTCAGCTCCTCGCAGACCCGCTCGGGCGAGACGGTGCGCACCAGACCGGCGGCGGCGAGCATACCGGACCGGGCCCCCTCGCTCAGCTCGAACCCGAAGCGCGCCGCAAACTGCGCGGCGCGCAGTAGCCGCAGCGGATCCTCGATGAACGTCTGCGGCGAGACGATGTCGATGCGCCGGGCCGCGATGTCGCGCACGCCGCCGAACGGGTCGACGATGTAGTCGTCACCGATGCGGCGGGCGATCATGTTCATGCGGAAGTCGCGCCGGCCGAGATCCTCCTCGAGGGTGATCGCCGTCCCGCTCTCGACGGCAAAATCCCGGTGCCCGGTCCCGGTCGAACGTTCCCGCCGCGGAAGCGCGAGGTCGGCGTTGCCCTCCGGCGCCGACAGCTTGACCACCGCAAAGGAGGCGCCGACCACGTTCACCTCACCCACAGCCCGCAGCCGGTCGACGAGGTCCTCGACGGCGAGGCCGGTGACGACGTAGTCGAGGTCCTTGGGCGGTGGGATCGTGGGGTCCAGGCGCGCCCGGAATTCGTCGCGCACCCGTCCGCCCACGGCATACAGCGCGTTCGCGGGCAGCACCTCGGCCAGGCGCCGGTCGAGCGGGTGAGCGGTCACGAGCGTCATTCTACCGCAAGAGCGGCGCTGAAAGCGAAATGTTTAACGTGAAACTCTGCGTTGCAAAGGCTCCACGTTAAACATTTACGTGGTGAAACAGAGCGGTCGCTTCTCCGGGACACCGTTTCGGCGCGGGAACCGCTGCTCGGTCGACCGGCGCTTCTCGATGACGAGTATCCGGCGGGCGGCCTCGAGCAAGCGCTCTTCCACCAGCTCGCCCCCCAGCATCGGAGCGGCGTCCTCGAGCGCCTGGCGCTCCAGCGGCTCCATGCCGGCTCGCTGCAGCAGAGCACGGCCGCCAACCCGCAAAAACGGCACCGTCAACTCAGCCACCGTCGGTGCCGACGAGACCGCCCGCGCCGTCGCAAACGCGAACTGCTCGCGGAAGCGCACGTCCCGGGCGGCGACCTCCGCCCGTTCCGCGACCACCTCACCCGCAAGGCCGCACTCGCGCAGCGCCCGCTCAAGAAACGCCGCCTTTTTCGCCGTCGGTTCGACCAGCAGCACGCGAGCGCCGGTCGCCAGCGCCAGGGGAATGCCCGGCAACCCGCCCCCCGAGCCTACGTCCACCAGGCTTTCGCTCACATCGCCGGCCAACGTCAGGGCGTCCAGCAAGTGCGGGATCAGCGCCGCCACGCCTTTCGCCCCGGTCAGGTTCACCCGGCGGTTGGCTTCGAGCAGCAGGGCGCCGTAGACAGCCAGGCGCTGCGCCAGATCGTCGGCAACCCCGGCGGCGTGCAGACCCGCGACGAGCTCGTCGTGTTCGCCCGGCATCAGCCCGCGGCGACCGCCGCCGGGGTCTCCGTACGCCGGTGCAGCACGACGCTCAAAACAGCCATATCGGCCGGCGTGATCCCGGGCACGCGCGCCGCGGCGCCGAGGGTCGTGGGCCGGATGCGCGAGAGCTTATCGCGCGCCTCGAGCGACAGCGCCGCGACGGCGCGATAGTCGAAGTCGCTCGGCACGCGGTGCGACTCATCCGCCGCCGCGCGCGCGATCGCCGCCTCCTGGCGCCCCACATAGCCGGCCATCTTGATCTCAGTCTCCAGCCGCTGCCCGACCGGCGCGGAAACGCCGGCCAGCCTTCCCGCGACGTCGCCGAAGCGCACGTCGGGGCGCCGCAAGGCGGCTGCCACGGTGCTGCCGGGCGGCATGATCGCATCGGCTACGGCCACACCGCCGACCTTGGTACGCTCCGCCAGCGAGCGCGCCGCGCCGATCGCCGCCTGTTCGTCGAGATAGCTTGCCCAGCGCTCGTCGCCGACCAGGCCGATCTCGCGGCCGATCGGGGTCAGCCGCTGATCGGCATTATCGTGGCGCAGGATCACGCGGTGCTCCGCGCGCGAGGTCATCATGCGGTAGGGCTCGTCGACCCCGCGCGTCACCAAATCATCGATGAGGGTGCCGATATACGACGTCGCACGCCCCAAACGCAGCGGCTCGACGCCGGCGGCGCGGCGGGCGGCGTTGATGCCGGCAACCAGTCCTTGCGCCGCGGCTTCCTCGTAACCCGAGGTTCCGTTGAGCTGGCCGCAGTGGAACAGCCCCGCCACCCGGCGCGTCTCCAGGCTCGGATCGAGCTCAGTCGGCTGCACGAAGTCGTATTCCACCGCGTAACCGGCGCGCAGCATGCGCACCTCCGCCAGGCCGGGGAGCGTTTGGAGCATGGCCAGCTGCACCTCGGCCGGCAGCGAGGTCGAGAAGCCGCCCACGTAGAGCGTCGGTTCGTCCCAGCCCTCGGGCTCGATGAAGACTTGGTGGGTCGGGTTGTGCGCGAACTTGATGACCTTGTCTTCGATCGAGGGGCAATAGCGCGGCCCAATCCCGCGGATGAGGTCGAGCCCGTAGAGCGGCGAGCGGTGCAGGTTCTCCCTGACTATACGGTGCGTATCGTCGTTGGTAAGCACGACCCAGCACGAGAGCTGCGGTCCGGCGAAGCCGCGCGCGGCGCCGAACGAAAACGCCAGCGGCACCGCGCTCGGCCGCTGCTCGCTCATCGCGCCGAAATCGACCGACGTCCGGTCGATGCGCGGCGGGGTCCCGGTCTTCAGGCGCCCGAGCGCAAACCCCAGCCGCGCCAGGGTCGCCGAGAGCCCCAGCGCCGGCGCCTCGCCGAAGCGGCCCTCGGAGCGCACCTCATCGCCGCGAAATGTCTTGCCGCCCAAGAACGTCCCGGTCGCCAGCACCACGTTCGGCGCCCGCAGCGTGCGCCCGTCACCGAGCACCACCCCCGCCGCGGCACCGCCCGCCAGCACCAAATCCTCGGCCATCCCCGCGATCACGGTCAGGTTCGGCGTCCGCTCGAGCACCGCGCTCGCGGCACGCACGTAGCCGGGTTTGTCGGCCAACACCCGCAGCGCTCGGACCGACGGCCCCTTCGACTCGTTGAGAAAGCGGGCGTGCAGCGAAGTCGCATCGGCGACGCGCGCCATCTCGCCGCCGAGCGCGCCGATCTCGCGCACCAGTTGGCCCTTCGCGCTGCCGCCGATCGACGGGTTGCAAGCGAGCGTGCACACACGCGCCGGATCGCCGGTAACCAACAGCGTTTCCGCACCCAGCCGCGCGGCGGCCAAGGCCGCTTCGAAGCCCGCGTGGCCGCCACCGACGACGATCACGGCCGCATCGTGACGCGCAGAACTCATATGCTCGTCAACGTTCGCTAGGATTGCATCCGTCACTGCGTAATCGCGAGCTATCGAGCGCGCCATATTTTCGCCGCGCGCGGGGGACACGACGCGATGCTCTCTCAAGCCGACAACGAGCGCTTGACCCGGGTGGGTCCGGGCACGCCGATGGGCAACCTCTTCCGCCGTTACTGGCTGCCGGCACTACTGGCCGAAGAAGTCGCCGAGCGCGACGGACCGCCCAAACGCGTGCGGCTGCTGGGTGAAGACTTGATCGCTTTTCGCGACTCCGACGGCGTCGTCGGTCTCGTCGCGGCCTACTGTCCGCACCGCCGCGCGCCGATGTTCTTCGGTCGCAACGAAGAGTGCGGGCTGCGCTGCGTCTATCACGGCTGGAAATTCGACCGCGACGGCACGTGCGTCGACATGCCCTCGGAACCGGCGGACAGCTTGTTCAAAACGAAGGTCACGATCGGCGCCTATCCGACCTGGGAAGGCGGCGACATGATTTGGGCCTACCTCGGCCCGCCCGAGCTGCGCCCGCCGCCGCCCGATCACGAAGTGCTGCGCACCTCGCCCGCACACCGCATCATTTCGAAGTCCTACGAGGAGTGCAATTACCTGCAAGCCCTCGAGGGCGGCATCGACCCGACGCACGCCACGATCATGCACAACATGAACATCGGCGACCGCACGTTTCTCAACAACTACGACACGCTCGTCGCCAACATCCAGCTCGAGCGCACCGACTACGGTTTCACGTATGCCGGCATTCGTCACCGCTCGAGCCACGACTGGGTGCGCGTCTACCACTGGATCATGCCGTCGTTCCACATGCGCGCGTCGGTCGAGGGCGCGTTCGGTCTGCGCGAAACGGGCGCTGAGGTGCCGACGATCGACGGTCACATCTGGATCCCGATCGACGACAACACCACTTGGGTGTACAACTTCATGTACGCGCACGATCCGGCGCGCCCGCTGCCGCGCGAACAGGCCCACGCCGCCGAAACACGGCTCGGCCGCGGCGACTACCTCGACGCAAATTACATCTCGAAACTCAACCGCACCAACGATTACGGCATCGACCGCCAACTGCAAAAAACAACATCGATGACCGGCATCCAAGGCATCAACACGCAAGATTTCGCGCTGCAAGAAGGCATGGGCGCGATCGTCGACCGCACGAAGGAACACCTCGGCACGACCGACCGCGCGATCATCACGATGCGCCAGCTCTTGCTCGAATCGCTCGATGCGCTCGAACGCGGCGGCATGCTGCGCGCGCTCGATCCGGCAACTTACCGCAACGTGCGTTCCGTCGATCGCATGATCGAGAGCGATCGCGACTGGCGCACCGCGACCAAAGACGACTACGTTGCCAAGTTCTGAGGCGCCGCTGCTGGCGGTCGCGATCGGCGACCCCTCCGGCGTGGGCACGGAGATCGCGGTCAAAGCGCTCGCCACCGGCGAACCGCAGCGCCGCAGCCGCGTGATGCTGATCGGCAACCACGACGGCATCGTGGCGTGCGCGCACACATCCCACCTCGACCTGCGCTTCCAACGCGTCGCCGACCCCGCCGAAGCCCGCGCGATCAACGGCGCCACGATCCCCGTCTTCGATGACGGCAGCGTTACGCTGCGCGACTACACGCTCGGCCAACCGAGCGCCGCCGGCGGCCGCGCCACCGCCGGCTGGATCGACCGCGCGGTGAACTGGGCCGAAGCCGGCACGATCGACGGCTTCATCATCGCGCCGATCGACAACGCCTCCTTCAAACTCGCCGGGTTCCCCAAATCGCTCCCCTCGATGCACCCGCCGAACACGTTCTTGCTGCGCATGGCCGGGAAACTGCGCATGATCCCAATCGGCGAGCACGTGATGATGCGCGATGTCCCGGCGATGGTCACCACAGCCAACGTCCTCCACGTCATCACGCTGATCGGCGAAACCCTCAAACGCTGGGGCGTAACGTCACCCCGCATCGCCGTCGCCGGCCTCAACCCGCACGCCGCCGGCGCCGAAGACGCCGAAGAAATCGCCCCCGCCGTAACCGCAGCCCGCACCCGCGGCCTAAACGTAACCGGCCCCCTCTCCCCCGACACCGTCTTCCGCCGCGCCCTCCACGGCGAGTTCGACGTGGTCGTCGCGATGTATCACGACCAAGGCCAAATCGCCATAAAAACCACCGGCCTCGAAGAAGCCTGCGCAATCTTCATCGGCCTCCCCTACGTCCGCGTCGGCACCCCGCACGGCTCCGCCTTCGACATCGCCGGCCAAAACAAAGCCCAACACGGCACCATGCTGACCGCCCTCAACGCCGCCGCATCCCTAGCCAGCGGAGCCGGTCTCTAACGAAACACACCCGCCGCCTCGCTCCCAGGACGCCCCATGGCCAACCCCACCCAGCGCCTCCCCGCCAACGCCCCCGGCCCGCTCTACGTCGACCGCACCTGCATCGACTGCGACGCCTGCCGCCAACTCGCCCCGCAAACCTTCGCCGACGCCGCCGGCGGCTCATCAGTCCGCACCCAACCCACGACGAATGATGCCACCGCCGCCGCCCTACGCGCCCTCATCGCCTGCCCCGTAGGCGCGATAGGCGATGCTTCGCATCGCCCTCTAGAAGCAGCCATAGCCGCCTTCCCCCTAAAAATCGACGGCCCAGTCTCCTACCTAGGCTACAACGCCCGCGCATCCTACGGCGCCAACAGCTACATCCTCGAGCGCCCGGCCGGCAACTGGATGATCGACGCCCCCCGCTGGAACGAGTCCCTAGCCCACGCCCTCGAAGCCCGCGGCGGCATCCACACGATCTTCCTCACCCACCGCGACGACGTCGCCGACGCCGCCCGCTACGCGCACCACTTCCACGCCCGCCGCATCATCCACGAACAAGACGCCGCCGCCCAACCCAACGCCGAACTGATCATCTCCGGCACCACGCCCATCACCGTAGACGGCGACTGCACCATCATCCCAACCCCAGGCCACACCCGCGGCCACTGCGTCCTCCACCACGCCACCTACCTCTTCAGCGGCGACCACCTAGCCTGGAACCCCGCCACCAACACCCTAGACGCCCACCCCAACGTCTGCTGGTACCACTGGCCAACCCAGCTCGCGTCGCTGGCAAGTCTCCGAGACGTCCCCTTCACCTGGCTCCTCCCAGGCCACGGCCACCGAGTCAACCTCCCCCAACCCCAAATGCAAGCCGCCCTAACAGCCTACCTGAAAGCCACGAAAGCCACCGCCTAGCAGCCAGGGTGGCGCGGCGGCCTTCGCCGCGCAGGGCACTCTAAGGGCTTGCGGAGCCAGGATGGCGAGAGCAAGCCCGCAGGTAGCGAGAGCGCGCACACGATGTGCGCGCCGAGCGTGCCCTGAGCGGCGAAGGCCGCCGCGCCACCCGACCCCCAGGCCACCCCGCGCGCCACCCCACCGACGCCCCACGATAGGTGACCCAACGCACCGTCTTAGGCCAACCCCACCAGCCACGGAGGAAAGCCTAATTCAAGACTTAAACAGCCCTAACATGGACCAAACGACGGGCCTCTTGAAGTGATCGTCTGCATCTGCAACGCCCTGCGCGACCGCCAAATCTGCGCCCAGCGCGACCGCGGCGCATGCACGGTCCGCGAGCTCTTCGCCTCGCTGGATTGCGAGCCGCGCTGCTCCACCTGCGTCCCCGAGATCGAAGATTTGCTGACGATGAAGCCCTACGTGTCCTCGTCGAGCTCGCCCGCCGCCGACTGCAGGTAGTTCGGCTGCCCCATCTTCTGGGCAAGCCCCAGCTGCGTTTCCAAGTAGTCGATATGCTCTTCCGAGTCGACCAGAATTTTGGTCGCGATCTCGCGGCTGACGAAGTCTTTCTCGCGCTCGAATAACGCAATCGCGGCAGCCGTGTCGTTGCGCGCCGTCACTTCGAGCGTGAGATCGGCGTTGAGGGCTTCGAGCACATCCTCGCCGATATGCAGCTTCCCGAGGTCCTGAAAATTCGGCAGCCCATCGAGCATCAGGATCCGTTCGGTGAGCTTGTCAGCGTGCCGCATCTCGCCGATCGATTCCTGATAGATCTTCTCGCCGAGCGCCTTGAAGCCCCAATGGCGCAACGTGCGCGCGTGCAAGAAATACTGGTTGATCGCGGTCAACTCGTTGAAGAGCATCTTGTTGAGGGCGGCGATGATTTCGGGCGGTGCCTGCATGCCAAAGTCTCCGATCTGAAGCGCCTTACTTCGCGCCGCAGCCCGCGTTATGCTCTGCGCCGGCCGTTTATTTTCCGATGCAGAAGCGCGCGAACACGCCGTCGAGGATCGCCTCGGTGGCGACGGCGCCGGTGACTTCACCGAGTGCGGCGATCGCCGCGAGCAGTTCGGGCGCGATGAGATCGAGATCGTCGCCGAGATCGAGCGTCGTGCGCGCACGGGCCAGCGCTTCGTCCGCGCGCGCGACCGCATCCGCTTGGCGCGCCGAAGCGAGATGGGCCCGCGCGAGATCGACGCGCTCGCCGCCCCAGCCGGTCTGCGCCACGGCACGCCGCAGCTCGTCGACCGTCGCGGCATCGAGCACGCTGCCGTGGTGCGCCGCCGCTTCGGGCAGCGCGCGCGCGGCGTAGCCCGCGCTACCCAGATCGCGCTTGTTGAACAGCACGACGCGCGGGCGCTCGCGCGTGGCGGAGAGTACCGCGTTCGCATCGGCGTCGAGCGGCTGCGCGCCGTCGACGACTACGAGCGCCACCGCCGCGCCCTCGAGTGCGCGGCGCGCGCGTTCGATGCCGATCCGCTCGACCGGATCGGCGCTTTCGCGCAAGCCCGCGGTGTCGAGCACGCGCACCGGTACGCCGTCGATGAAGAAACGCTCCTCGATCACATCGCGGGTCGTGCCGGGGACGTCGGCAACGATCGCGCGCTCTTCGCCGAGCAACGCGTTGAGCAGCGATGATTTACCGGCGTTCGGCGGTCCGACGATCGCCAGCGTGACGCCTTCGCGCACGATGCGTCCGCGCTCCCATTGCGCGATCAGTTCCGCCAGCTGTGCTTGCACGGCGGCGATGCGCGCGTCGACGCCGGCGCGGTCGGGCTCGGGCACTTCGTCGGGATAATCGATCGCGCCGGCGAGTTCTTCCAGCACCGTGGCGAGCCGCGCCGCGATGGCCTCGATCGCGCTGCGCAGCCCGCCGGTCAGGTTCGCCTGCGCCGCGCGCGCGCCGGCGCGCGACTCCGCCTCGATCACCTCGGCCACCGCTTCGGCCGCGCTCAGGTCGAGCTTGCCGTTGAGAAACGCGCGCCGGGTGAACTCGCCCGGTCCGGCCGCGCGCGCGCCGGCGTGCAGCAGCGCGCGCAACGTTTCGCGCGCCACGACCGGGCTGCCGTGGACGTGCAGCTCGACGACGTCTTCGCCCGTCACCGTGCGCGGCGCGTCCATCGCCAGCGCCAGCCCGCGATCGAGCACCGCGCCGTCGGCGTCGAGGATCTCACCGTAGGTCGCGACGCGGTCGGCGAGTGCTGTGCGGCTGCGAAACACGCGGGCCGCGATCGCCCGCGCTTCGGGCCCGCTGCAGCGAACGATCGCGATCGCACCGCGCCCCGGCGGGGTCGCGATCGCCGCGATCGTCTCGTGCACTATTTTGGCGAGACGACCAGCCGGCGATCCGGGTCGACACCCTCGGATTCGGTGCGCACGACCGATGATTCGGAGAGCGCCAGATGCACGATCTTCCGTTCGCTCGGCAGCATCGGCTCGAGTTTGATCGCCTTGCCTTCGCGAATCACGCGTTCGAGTGTCGCCAGGGCCAGCGTTTTCAGCTGATCGGCCTTGCGCGCACGATAGCCCTCGGCATCGATCGTGTAGTAGCGGCGGTTGTTGCGCACGCCGGCGTTGAGGATGTTGTTGAAGATCAGGTTGAGGGCTTCGAGCGTGTTGCCGTTGCGGCCGATGAGGTTGGCCAAGCGCGGCCCGCGAATTTCGAAGTACTCGCCCTCGGAGCGCGCGATGTAGACGATCGCGACGTCGTCGATGCCCATCTTCCCGAGCAGCTCTTCCAACAGCGCGCGCGCGGGCTTCGCCGCTTCGGGCTCTTCGGATGCGGCGGTCGTGGAGCGCGGCGGACCGGGCCGGCGGTCGAACCGTCCGCCGCCGCCGGAGCGCCCGCGGCCGCGGTCGCCGTACTCACGGCGGCCCGACCCGGAATCGTTGCGATCGTTATCCATCTACCGTCCTTCGCGTGGCGTGGAAAATTAGCGTTTGCTGCGGCGCGAGGCGCGGCCGCTGGTGCTGCCGTTCTTGCCGCCGGTGACGGCCGGCCGGGCCGAGCTCTTCCCGTTCCCCGCGGGCACCGCGAGCACGGGTTCGGCGGCAACCTTTTTGGGCCCGATCAAACCGTACTTGCGGTACATGAAGAACTGCTGCCCCATCGTCAGCACGTTCAAGGCCAGCCAGTAGATGAGCAGCGCCGACGCCCAGTGATAGCGGAAGCCGAAGTAGGCGATCATCGCGGGCGAGACGATCGCCATGATCTTCTGCGTTTGGGCCTGCTGCGGATCGCTCGAGGGCGGGCTGCCGTAACGCACGCTGACGTACATCGAGACGATGTAGAGGATGAACAGCGGAAAGTCGAGCGTCGCCAGGCTGGTCGCAAAAAATTCCGGGAAGAACGCCGGGAAGTGGCCCGACATCGGCGAGCCGATCCACAGGAAGTGCTCGGTCGAGAACTTGCCCAGCTGCGAGTTGATGGCGTAGAAGAGGCCCAGCAAGATCGGCAGCTGGATCAGCATCGGGAAGCAGCCGGCGAGCGGGTTGACGCCGTGCTCCTTGTAGAGCGCCATCGTCGCGGCTTGCAGTTCCTGGGGCTTGCCCTTGTGTTCGGCCTGCAGCGCCTTGAGCAGCGGCTGCACCTTCTGCATCTCCGCCATCGACTTGAATTGCTGCTGGGCGAGCGGAAAGAGCGCCAGCCGCACGACCAGCGCCAGCAGCAGCATGTCCAGCCCATACGACGGTACGACCGAATGAATGGCGTTGAGCAGGCCCAGCATCGCATCGGTGACCGGCTGGAAGAAATTGAAGGCGAACAACGGAGACCAGGAACCTTTCAGGGGTCGCTGCGATGGCGCAACGAGAGCGCGGGCGGTTCCGCTAAGGAACGGGGTCGAATCCGCCGGGATGCCAGGGCGCGCATCGAACGATGCGCCGGACTGCGAGAAATACCCCGCGGAACGGACCATGTTTCTCGATGGCACCCGCCGCGTACTCCGAGCACGTCGGCACGAAGCGGCAGGCCGGCGGCAAGATGGGCGAGACCAAGCGTTTGTAGGCGCCGATGAGCCCGACCAGCAGGCGGGTCACGGGAAGAGCCGCCGCAGCTCGGCCGCGACCGCGGCGAAATCGGCCTCGCCGGCGCCCGGCCGGGCGATCAGGACGGCATCCCGGTAGGGCGGCTCGCCGAACGCGCTGCGGTCGAGGATCGCCTTCACGCGCCGCCGCAGCCGGTTGCGGACGACCGCGTTGCCGATCGCTTTGGAGACCGTGATCCCGACCCGGGACGCGTTGCGCGCCTCGGCCGTGAGGACGACGAAGAGCGGCCCAACCTGCCGTTTGCCGCGGCGCTGGACCCGTGCGAAGTCGCTCCGGCGCCGGAGCGGCTGGTAGCGGCGCACCGGGCGGGGTCAGCCCCCTGCTCCTAGACGGAGAGGCGGTGACGGCCCTTTTTGCGGCGCGCAGCCAGGACCTTACGGCCGTTTTTGGTGCTCATGCGCTCGAGGAAACCATGGACGCGCTTGCGTCGACGATTGTGCGGCTGAAAGGTCCGTTTCACGGTACTGGTGCTCCAAACGGGGGATAAACGAAAAGCACTGTATTGTACCGGGCTTAGGCCTCCGCCGTCAAGCGAAGGGGGCGATGGAACTACATACTCCGAAAATTGCGTATACGCCCGATCATCTCGAGGACAGGACGACCCAAAATCGGGGCGGCTGATCCTCGGACGGTTGGCTAACCAAACGGGTCTCGCTCCGGCAAGCGGCGCCCTTCGAACTTGCTTAAAGCGAGCGCCGTGCAAGAAGCCGTTGGGCCGCTGCTCGCGCGAACCCAACTCAGGGGCGCCGTGTGGGCGTGGCTCCAAGTCTCGAATAACGATCGGACACAAGACAGGGGCCGATCGTCCGATGCGTGCGCGCGAGGTTGGGAACCGCCAACCAGTCTCTAGTTGCCGATCCAGGCATTTGATGTCTGCCTTATGGCCGAGATAAAGTAAAAGGCGGTTTCTTGCCGCAATCGGCGGATAAAATCGCGGACCCAATTTCAGCTACCAAAAGTATGGATTCGAGATCGCCCCGATGAGCAGCCTCGCCAGGTCTCGAGTTTAATCTCGGATACAACTTCGTCGATGCGATCCTGTTCGTTGTGATCGCTAAAGGCGCGAAGGCTATAGAGAGCACTTGCACTCCGGGTATGGGCCAAGAATCACCTCGCACCAAGAAGCCAAGGCCCTCGTCAAAAAGCTCCGCAAGTCCTAGCTCAGCCTCGCGCTTCTGGGTCATCGAAACGTACAGTTGCGACATCTTCGGGAAGCAAGAAATCGGTTTCGCGCGCTGTCAATTTTCTTATAAAAATCGGTACATAGATAATGCCGGTCACGACCGTCGCCGCCCACAAAGAGATATGTAGCGGACCATATTTCGTCTCATTGAATGGGGTACTGAAAAGCGCGCCCGCCGAAAGCGTGATTAGTCCCAGCACAACGGCTCCATATGCGTTTTTTGCGCGCTCCCAGATTCGAGCCCACCACTCGCGTTTGGCAAAGGCGTCCAACGCCGATTCGGCGTTTTCCAGGTCGCTAGCCTTTGCGGATTTCAGGAAGCCCTCGAATCGCAATTGGGCCGACAGGTCGCGCGACAACATGAACTCTAGCAACTGCCGTTGCGCCTCCTCTCTCATGTTTGTAGCACCTAGCGAGTCTTGATTACGCTTTATGATTTCGTCCATCCACACCCGCGACGGCCCGCCATCGTCGTTCGCATACTTACTTCGCAGGTCTATGTCGCCGTATGATCGCTCCGGCGTGCTCGTCAATTTCCGCAATACGACCTGACAAACCGATATCAGTGGCGGAAAATGGATTGTCTCCTTTCCTAAATTCATGATTTGCAGGGGCATATGGCCGCGATAACCAGGATTTATGTATCCCGCACAGGTCACGGACAGCCCCAATCGCCCGAAAGACGACCGAGTAAAGATTTCAGCCGAACAGCTTTCAGGAACCGTAAACTCCTCGAGCGTCCTCGCCATGAGGATGTCGCCCGGAGCAAGGTGAAATGTCCCGCGCGGGCCGACGTCGACCTTGTACGTGTAGCGTTTGGAGAGCGCAGATGATAGCCCGGCCCCGAGCCTGTTTGTGAGGTCGATGGTCCTTGGGAGCGGCAAGCGTTGCCGCTTCCAAACAATCCGGTCAACCCTAAGGTCGATCGAAGCGGGTTGTATTTGGTTTGCGGGATCAAACGGCGCAGCGTAGGCCGGCGTGGAAATACTCATTTGTGGCAGCAGCGCTTTCAGCTCCGTGTCTGCGAACTGCACTTGCTACCCTCTCCGCGACTCTACAGCGACTTCCACTCCTGTATGTCGTGCATCGCGAAGGTCCGTGTGGCTTGCTTCTCTACGTCGAACGCTTCGAGCAACCATTGCTTTGCCGGATGCCACTCCGTAGCGCCAAACCAGATCGACGAAGGCACGATCTTGCGTCGAGCCGTTTCGCCCCGATAGTTGGTGTAGAGTATCTCGATCGCGGCGTTCAGATCGGTTACGGTGTCTTGCATGCCCCTCTATCCCTCCTACGGTCTCGTCATCTAGTCTTCCACCTAAATGGTACCACTTATCTTTCCCTATGGGTAGGGGCATTCAAGGATATTAGTACTATATATAGGGGGCACACGCCTGTTCGCCTTGCATAGATCCGCCCTAATTGGTACCAATTAGATTCTTGCAGAGCCAGCAACCGCATGTGCCAATTCCGCGAATTCCACCGGAGCAAAGACGCCAGAAGATGAGGAAGCTTCCGAACTTGGCGCCCGGGACTGAGGAGTTGCTCGACCGCGCCGTGCAACGCCTCGGCAAAAAGAGCATTGGAAAACTGCTAGACGACATAGCGAGGGCTCTGGACGACCTACTAAGAGATTAGCCGGGGACGCTCCGAATGGGGGGTTCGCTTGGCTTGCCCCGCTTATAGCATCGTAATGGGTCTCTGCCCGATCGCTATAAAAAACGTCAGCTAGGAAATACTTCGAAAAAGGCTAGTAGACGAAGCAACACATTTTAATTGACCCGGTCCCGCGCGTCAAGGAAATCGGGGGAATGCGAATACTTCTTACGTTGTCCACAAGCTGGGGATAAGGCTGTGGACAACCCCTTGCAGGAGCGCGGCCCGAACCCTTGCAGCGTGAGGGTTCCTGCCGCATAAATGGGCTCCGCGAAAGTTGCGGACAACGCCCAAAAGTGCTCGCTTTATCGATACATTAAGGTCGCTGGCGGCCTGTGGATAAGTGCAGAAATCGGGGGACAACAAACCGCAGGAAGGCGCCCTCGCCTTGCCAATCCGGTAGCCTCATCTCTCCGGTCCATGATGGGCCGGCCGGTATCTTTTGGCAGGTTTTTTGGATGCACACTTCCCTCGCGGATGCCCAAACTTCGGATCTCTGGGCGGCGGCGCTGGAGCTACTGGAACCGCGCTACAACAAGCCGGTGTTCGAAATGTGGCTCAAGCCGATGCGCTTGGTCGAGCTTACACCCAACGAGATCGTGCTTGCGGTCAATACGACATTTGCCCGCGATTGGGTTGAAAACCGGCTCAAGAACGACATCACGAGCGTGCTGCACGACATCCTCGGCGCCGAGATCGCACTGCGGGTCGTGGTCGACCCGGGGAACGGCACCGGAAGCGTACCGACCGCGGTGCCGGCGCGGCCGGCGGCGATGGCCGACGACCTGCGGGTCGGCAACCTCAACCCGCGCTACACCTTCGATGATTTCGTGGTCGGGAATTCCAACCGCTTCGCCCACGCCGCCTCGCAGGCCGTGGCCGAGGCACCCGCGATGGCCTACAACCCGCTCTTTCTCTACGGCGGGGTGGGTCTGGGGAAGACCCACTTGATGCACGCGATCGGGCAGCGCGTCCTGGCCCGCAACCCCAACGCCAACATCGTGTACGTCTCGAGCGAGAAGTTCACCAACGAATTCATCATCGCGATCAAGAACAACCAGACGGTCGAGTTTCGCAACCGCTACCGGCACGTCGACGTGCTGCTGATCGACGATATCCAGTTTTTGGAAGGCAAGGAACAGACTCAAGAGGAGTTCTTCCACACCTTCAACTCGCTGCACGAAGCGCAGAAGCAGCTCGTGATCTCGAGCGACCGTCCGCCCAAAGAAATTCAGACGCTGGAATCCCGATTGCGATCGCGGTTCGAATGGGGGCTGCTCACCGATATTCAGCCGCCGGACTTCGAAACGCGCGAAGCGATCCTGCGCAAGAAGGCCGAGACCGAGCAAGTTCCGGTGCCCGACGACGTGCTGGCGTTCATCGCCAAAGTCATCCCCTCGAACATCCGCGAACTCGAAGGCTCGCTGATCCGCGTCGTCGCCTTTGCCAGCCTCACGAAATCGGCCATCACGGTCGAGCTCGCGGCGGAGGTGCTCAAGAACGCGGTCGCGGCCGCGCCCATGCACCGCGTGACGATCCCGCTGATCAAGGACAAGGTCTCGAAGTTCTTCGGCATCTCGATCAAGGAGATGGAAGCGCAGCGCCGCGATCAGCGCGTGACGATGCCGCGCCAAGTCGCGATGTACATCGCCTGGCAATTGACCGGCGCCTCGCTGCCCCAGATCGCGCGCGAGTTCGGCAAGAAAGACCACACGACGGCCATGTACGCGCGCGACAAGATCGCCGATCTCATGGACTCTGATGAAGCCTTCCGCAACCGCGTGCGCACCCTGATCGCCCAAGTACAATCCGACTGACGCCTTGCCGCCGCCGTCAGTGCGCGTGAACGAAGCCCGGGGGTATAAACCACCGGGCCTTTTCATTGGCGCGACATCCTGTGGGCGAGCCCTGCACAGGCCATTTCAGGCGCGGTGGATAATGCGAACGCGCGCAGCGACGGGGGACGGCGGGGATGGACGGCACCCTTCGTACACACCCCGAAAAACGCGCAAACGTTGTAACCACGGCGGTTTGACCGATTCATACACGCCGTGCACGTGCCTACTGATACGACGGTTATCTTCAATACTTATAAACGAACGCGTCGGCGACGCGGCGGAGCGGTGGACGAGTGAAGTTTACGTGTAGTACGAAAGACATCGCTTCGGCAGTCGGAGCGGCGAGCAAGATCGTCAACGCGCACACGACGGTGCCGATTCTTTCGAACGTACTGCTCACGGCCGATGAGTCCGGCATCAAGGTGCGGGCGACGGATCTCGAGCTGACGCTCGAGCAATCGTTCCCGGCCGAGATCGCGGAACACGGCGCCGTCACCGTACCGGCGAAGCTGTTTTCGGGCTATCTCGGCAACTTGCCGGCCGGGCTCTTGGAACTCACCGGGTCGCCGACCCGGGCGTCGATCAAAGCCGAGCGTTCGAACTACGATTTCCTGGCCTTGCCGCCGGATGAGTACCCGCCCTTGCCGACCGCGCAAAAGGGCGCGTCGTTCGCGATCGCCGCGAAGAAGTTTCGCGACGGGGTGAATTCGACGATCTTCGCCGCGTCGAGCGAAGAGGCGCGCGGCGCCGTGCTGATGGGCACGCTGCTCGAAATCGAAGGCTCGTCGATCACGCTGGTGGCGACCGACGGATACCGCCTGGCGAAGTGGACCGGCACCCTCGACCGTCCGATCGAAGGCGCGGCCAAATACATCGTGCCCTCGCGCGCGCTGGCCGAGGCGGCGCGCAATCTCGGCTCGGCCGAGATGCTCGAAGCGACGGCGCTCGGGGCGCAGGCCAACCAACTCATGTTCACGGCCGGAACGACCTCCATCGTGGTGCGTCTCGTCGACGGGCAGTACCCCAACTACGGGCAAGTGATTCCGGCCAAGTTCGACCGTTCGGTCACGGTGAACACCAGCGCCTTGATCGGCGGACTGCGCCGGGCCGAGCTCGTGGCCGGCGACCGCGCCTCGATGGTCAAGCTCGAAGTCGCCAACAACACGCTGATGATCACGGCCAAGTCCGACGTCACCGGCAACGCCTACGAAGAGCTGGAAGTCGAACAGACCGGCGACGACCTCACGATCGCCTTCAACGCGCGTTACCTGGTCGAGATCCTCAACCACGTGGATTCGCCGCAGACCGTGCTCGAATTTCTCGGGCCGCTCTCGCCCGCGGCGATCCGGCCGCTCGAAGCGAACGACCTCGGCACGCAGCTCTTCGTGTTGATGCCGCTGCGCCAGTAGGCGCTCTTGCTGCTGACCGCGCTGCGTCTGGCCGATTTTCGCAATTACCCGGCGCTCGACTTCACGCCGGCGCGCGGCCTGAACGTCTTCGTCGGACCCAACGCGCAAGGGAAGAGCAACCTGCTCGAAGCGATCGCGATGCTCGCCACCGGCAAATCGTTTCGGGCGCGGCGCGAAAGCGAGCTGATTCGCGACGGCACGGCGCTGGCCGAGATCGCCGGCGAGGCGCGCATCCCGGCCGGTGCGATCTTTCTGCGCGCCGCGATCGCGCGTTCGGCCGGCGGGGCGCGCAAGACGTTCGAGGTCAACGGTTCGGCCGTCGGGTTCGCGCATTTTCTCGGGCGCGCACGCGTGGTCACGTTCGTGCCGGCCGACTTGCAGCTCGTCGCCGGCGGTCCGGCGCTGCGGCGCACCTTTCTCAACGGCGCGCTCGCGCAACTCTCGCCGGTCTACTACCGCGACCTCGCGCGCTACGGCAAGATCGTGCAGCAAAAAGCGGCCTTGCTGCGCGGCGCCATCGCGCCCGACCGCGCGCTGCTGCTGGCCTACAACGACGAGCTGCTCGCGCCGGGCGCGGCGCTGATGGCTGCGCGCGCGTCGTTCGTCGCCGACATCGCGGCCGCGGCGCAGGGCGTCTACGCGCGTTGGCCGGGCACCCACGAACGTATCACGATCGGCTATGCGCCCAACGTCGCGCTCGAGGACGAGCCGCGCGCGGCGCTGGCGGCCGCGCTGGCCGCCAACGTCGACGCCGAGCTGCGCCGCAAGACCACGCTGGTCGGCCCCCATCGCGACGACCTGCGCCTGACGATCGACGGGCGCCCGCTCGACGCGTTCGGGTCGCAAGGCCAACAGCGCACGGCGGTACTTGCGCTCAAGGTCGCCGAATACGAAACCATGCGCGCACGGGCCGGCGATGCTCCGATCCTCTTGCTCGACGACGTGCTCTCCGAGCTCGACGCCGAACGGGCGGGCGGGTTCCTGACGGCGGTCGGGACCTTCGAGCAGGCGTTTCTCACCACCACCGAAGTGCCGGCCCGCTTCGCCGGTGCGGCGCTCTTTCGTATCGCGGCCGCGACGCTCGCCGCATGCTGACCAAACTCGGCGTCGCGCTGGGCGGCTGGCGGCCCAGCGCCGGACGCCCCGAGGACCCGCTGGCCACGATTCGCGCGGCGTGGGCCGACATCGTCGGCGACGACGTCGCGCGCGCCGCTCAGCCGGTGGCGCTGACGGGCTCGGCACTGGTCGTCGTGACCGCGTCGGGCGCTTGGAGCCATCAGCTCTCGTTCCTCGAGCGCGAGATCATCCGCAGCGTCGTCGCGCTGGGGGTGCCGAGCGTCGAGCGCTTGCGTTTCCGGATCGGCACGATTCGCTCGGCGCGCGGCACCGGCGGCCGGCGGCTGGTGCGCCCCGCCGCGAGCGCGCCGGCGGCCGGCAAGCCGCTGACGGCGGGCGATGCCGTCGCGCGCTTTCGGGGCGTCATCGAGCGCCGGCGCAGCGCGCACCTCGCCGCCGGAGGCGCGTTTTGCACCAGCTGCGGCGGCGTGATCGCGAGCGGCTCGCGCTGCCGCCCGTGCGCCGACGGCGAGGAACGCGAGCAGCGCGAGCAGTGCGAGCGCATCTTGTTCGAAGCACCGTGGCTCGACCCCGAGACCGTGCTCCAGCAGGTCGGCGGACTGACTGCCGAGGCTTACGACCGCATCCGGCGGCGTCTGCTGCGCGCTTGGGTTGATGAGCTGCGGCTGGCGCGCAAACGCCATGCCGTGAAGGCGCCGATCGACCGGGCGCGCGTGCGCAAGTTGGCCAGTTCCTACGTGTTGCTCGAAACGCGGATCGATCCCAACCGTTTGGAGCTCGACTCGCCGGTGCGCCGGAACGCGCTGGGCGATCTGTATGCGTTCATCCGCGAGGTCGAAACCGGAAATTAAAGGGCCGGACGGGCACTTCTTGTGGTGAAATTTTACGTCGGCGGCGAAGTGATCGTTTCGGAATGCAAGACTATACAGGAGAACAAATCGAGGTCCTCAAGGGCCTCGAAGCGGTCCGGAAACGTCCGGGCATGTACATCGGGAACACCTCGGAGCGTGGTCTCCACCAACTGGTGTACGAAGCCGTCGACAACGCGGTCGATGAAGCCCTGGCCGGCTACGCAAGCGAGATCGACGTCGTCGTCTACAAGGACGGCTCGGTCTCGGTAAAAGACAACGGCCGCGGAATTCCGATCGACATGCACGCCGAGGAGAAGATGCCGGCGGTCGAGGTCGTGATGACGATCTTGCATGCCGGCGGAAAGTTCGGCAAAGGCGGCTACAAGGTGTCGGGCGGCCTGCACGGCGTCGGCATCTCGGTCGTCAACGCGCTCTCCTCGGAGATGACGACGCGCGTGCGGCGCGACGGCAATCTCTATGAGATCAAGTTCGAACGCGGCATCACGTCGAGCCCGCTCAAGAAGATCGCCAAAGCCGACGGCACCGGCACCTACCAGTGGTTCAAACCCGACGCCGACATCTTCGAAACGCTCGAGTTTTCGTGGAACACGCTCGAGAAACGGCTGCGCGAGCTGGCGTTTCTCAACCGCGGCCTGCGCATCACGCTGCGCGACGAACGCGTTGCGGACGGCGAACCCCCCAAAGAGAAAACCTACTACTACGAGGGCGGCATCGTCTCGTTCGTCGAGTGGCTGAACGAAAACAAAGAAGCGCTGACGCCGGTCATCTCGACCAACGGCGAGCGCGACGGCAACATCGTGGAATGCGCGCTGCAGTGGACCGACGGCTACAACGAAGTGGTCTACTCCTACGCCAACAACATCAACACGATCGAAGGCGGGATGCACCTCACCGGCTTCCGCACCGCGGTCTCGACCAAGGTCAACGATTACGCGCGCAAACGCGGGATGCTCAAGGACGCCGATCCGAACCTCTCGACCGACGACTGCATGGAAGGGCTCACCGCCATCGTGTCGGTGAAGCTGCAAGACCCGCAGTTCGAAGGTCAGACCAAGACCAAACTGGGCAACGCCAAGCTGCGCCCGATCGTCAACGCGCTGGTCACCGAACGGCTCGACTTCTTCCTCGAAGAAAATCCGAAAATCGCGCGTGTGATCGTCGAGAAGTGCATGTCGGCCTTTCGTGCGCGCGAAGCCGCCAAGAAAGCGCGCGACCTCACGCGGCGCAAGAACGCCCTCGACGGCAGCGGGCTGCCCGGCAAACTGGTCGATTGCAAATCGCAGGACCCGATGCTGTGCGAGATTTTCCTCGTCGAGGGCGACAGCGCCGGCGGCACGGCCAAGGGCGGGCGCGATCCCAACACCCAGGCGATCCTGCCGCTGCGCGGCAAGATCCTCAACGTCGAGAAATCGCGCCTCGACAAAATGCTCGGCAACGAAGAGATCCGCACGATGATCACGGCCTTCGGCACCGGCTTCGGCGAAGAGTTCAACGCCGACAAGCTGCGCTATCACAAGATCATCATCATGACCGATGCCGACGTCGACGGCTCGCACATCCGCACGCTCTTGTTGACGTTCTTCTACCGCCAGATGAAGGCGCTGGTGGAGCGCGGCTACGTGTACATCGCGCAACCGCCGCTCTACGGCGTCAAAAAAGGCAAGAAGCAGTGGTGGGCGTTCACCGAGGAAGAACTCAAGGGCATCTTCAACGGCGACGATCCCAAAGAGTTCACGATTCAGCAGTTCAAGGGGCTCGGCGAAATGGACGCCGAGCAGCTCGCCGACACCACGATGGATGCGTCCAGCCGCCGGCTCAAACAGGTGACGCTCGATGAGGCCAGTGAGGAAGCCGAGCGAATGTTTACGACGCTGATGGGCGACAAGGTCGAACCGCGCAAACTGTTCATCCAGGAGCACGCCCGCACCGTTCGCAACCTCGATCTCTAATCAGTTCGTAAGGGGAGCGGCGTGGGTGAAGGCCCAAACGCCTCACGTTGAGTGAGCGCTTGAAGGGACCACGCCGCCGCTGGAGCGCGATCGCGATCGGCGCGGTTCTCGTTGCCGCGCTGGCGCTGGGCCACCACGCGATCGCGAAGTTCGCCGTCGCGCGCGGCCTCGGCGCGGCGCTCGGGTACTCCGTCCGCTTCGGCGACATGTCGCTCGGCTGGTCGCACGCGACCTTCACCGACATCCACGTGCGCAAGAACGGCGACCCGGTGCTCGATGCGGCGCGCATCGACGTCGACTACGCGCTGCGCGATATCTTTCCGGGCGGCAAACACCGCTACGGTTTTGCCGGCTTCGCCGCCGACCGCCTGACGCTCACGCTCGTGCGCCATGCCGACGGTTCGTACAACTTCAACCGCGGCGGCAGCTCCTCATCGCCGCCGGCGGCGACGCAAAACGCCGCCCAGCCGCTGTTGTTCGGCGTGCGCGTGCGCGACGCCACGATCAACATCGTCGACGCCGCACCGCTCGATCCGGGCCTCGCCGAGCAATCGATCGTGGGGGTGACGATCGACGCCTCCGTGCAATCGAACGCCCGCACGGTTGCGCGCGTCGACGGCACGCTGATCGGGCGGCGCTCGCAGAGCGCGCCGATCGGGCGCTGGCCGCTGAGCATCCGTTCGGTGATCGATTACCCGCGCGGTTTCGCCATGCACCGCTTTCGCGCGGCCGAACTGCCGCTGCGCGGACTGTTGAGCTTTCTCGTGCACGCACCGATCGTGCGCTTCGACGACGGCGTGATGCGCAACGTCGACGTGCGCGCGTACGCGATCAACATCACCGCCGGAACCCCGTTCGGCTACCAGCTCGGCGGCGGCGGCACGCTCGACGGCGCGCAGATCGCGCTCGGGCCGCTGGCGAAACCGATTCGCGATCTGGGCGGCCCGGTCGACCTGTTCGATGACGGCGTCACGACCCCGCAACTGCGCGGCACGGTGGCCGGTGTGCCGCTGAACATTCGCGGCGGCATGTACGATTTCGCCGACGTGCGCTTTCGGCTCGGCATCGCGGGCGATCCGCAACTCGCGCAACTGCGCGGGCTCTTCACCTTTTTGCGCGATCAGCCGGTGCGCGGACCGATGCATCTGGAAACGCTCGTCACGTCGACGGTCGGCGAGCCGCTGATCCGCACCGTCATCTCATCGCCGCTCGTGTACTACGACCGCATTCCGCTCGCGCACGCCGGCGGCACCGTCGACTATCAAGGCGGCGTCGTGTCGTTCGCCGGTTTTCACAGCGGTTTCGGCGCATTGCAGAGCACGCTTGCGGGCCAGGTATCGGTGGATCAGCCGATCGCCGAGCTCACCGGCGCGGTGCACGTCGAAGGCCCGGCGGCAGCGCTGCCCTACGCCCAAGAGATCGCCGCCGGCGAAACGATTCGCGGTGATGCGATCGTCGGCGGCAACGGCGTGGGCGGCTTTCGCGCGCGCGGAACGATCGATGCCGACGGCCCGCACGGCTCGGGCGCCGGTTTCCTCGCGGTCGACGAGCGCGGCAACGGCGAGTTCGGGCCGTTCACGTTCACGCGCGATGACGGCTCGGTGCTGGCCGGCGGGTTCCGGTTGGAGCGCCCGATCTCGGGCAGCGCCGGCTGGGCCGTGGCCGAGCATTACCGCTTTGCCGTGCCGGCGCACGACGCGGTGTTGCCGGGCGTGAACTTGGTCGGCTTTCCACCGATCGGCGGCATCATCGATGCGGCGCTGGTCGCCGGCGGGCGGCCCAACGACTTCGCCGTGGCGGGCCACGTCCAGCTGCACGACGCGCGCTTCGAGCAGTATCCGCTGGGCATGATCGCGGGCGATCTGGGCGGCACCTTCGACGACATGCGCCTGCACGGCATTCGCCTCGACGGTCCCCGCGGGCGCTTCCGGGGCGACGGCGCGATCGCGCGCGGCGTGTTCGGCGTGCGCGGCACCTACGACGGCTCGCTGCCCGATTTGCGCGTGTTCACCGGCGACATCGGCGGGCGCGGCAACGTGCACGCGCCGGTCACGGCGCTGGTGGACGACCGCGCCGTGACCGTGCAAACCACCGGCGCCGTCTTGGACCAGGCGAGCATTCACGGCGTCGCGCTCGGAGCCGCTTCCGGAACGATGACGATCGCGGGCCAGGCGGTGCGGATCGTCACCGGGGCCGCGACCCTCGACGGAGCGCACGCGGTCGCGGCGGCGCGCGGCGGTGAAACGGCGATCTCGATGGTCGGCGTGCCGGCGGCGGCCTTCGCCGGTTCGGGACTGCCGCTCGACGCCGGCCGCATCTCGGTCTTTGGCCTCGGCGACCTGGAGCGGCCGGCGTTCCACGGCAGCATCGACCTCGACCGCGGGCTCGCCCGGGGGTACCCACTCGGCGGCTGGGTCGACATCGCCTTCGACGGGCGCACGCTGAGCATCCGCGACGGGATCGGCTCGCTGGGCGACACCTACGGCCGGCTGGGCGGCCGCATCGACGCCATCGGCAGCCCCGACTTCCGCTACGACCTCGACGCGGGCGTCGCGCTCGGCGACGTGGCCGGCCTGGTGCGCGACCTGCACCTGCCGCTGCGCTACGCCGAGGGCAGTTTCGCGGCGCGGGTGCACGTGTACGGCGGGAGCGCCGCGCCCTCGGTCGCGGGCACCGTACAGGCTCCCGAGGGGGCCTATAACGGGCTGCACTTCAGCGACGCCGCCGGCCGGCTCGCGATTTCTCCGCAGACCGGCATCCGCGTCGACGACGGGCGCGTGACGGTCGGCAGCACGCACGCGACGTTCCGGGCATCGGTCGGCGCCGGCGCCCTGGGCGTCGAGGTGGCGAGCCCGGCCGCGAACCTGGCCGACTTCGACGACTACTTCGACCAGAGCGACACGCTGGCCGGCACCGGGTCGCTCAACTTCAGCTTCACCAACAACGGCCGGCAGACGACCGCGGCGGGCCGCATTGCGCTGGCCGGCGCACGGGTCCGGCGCTTTCCGCTGGGGGCGGTCAGCGGCTACTGGTCGACCACTGCCGGCACGATCTCCGCCGACCTCGCCCTCGACGGTCCGGCCGGCAGCGGCCATGCCGCCGGCACCATCGTTCCGGCCGCCGCTCCGCCGCTTGGGGCACTTCTGCACGCCCGCTACGCCGCCGACGTCGCGGCCGGCGGCATCGACCTCGGGACCTTTCTGCCGGCCGCCGGGTTCACGTATCCGATCCTCGGGCGCCTGACCGCCGCGGGCCGCATCGCCGGCGTGTTCCCGCGGCTGGCGATCGGCGGCCATGCCTCGGTCAGCGGCGGGCAAATCGGGCCCTTCGCGGTGGTGAGCGCCACGGCGACCACGCGGATCCTCGGCAACCGCGTCTCGGTCGACACCGCCGGCCTCGACCTCGGCTTCGCGAAGTTCAGCGCGACCGGCATCGTCGGCCTCACCCCCGCCGATCCGCTTTCGCTGCACGTCCACGCCTCGGTCCCCGATCTGGCCGCCGCGGCCCGCCGCGTGCTGCCCCACGACACGGTCGCAGCCGGCGGCTCGCTCGAGTCCGACGCGCTGATCGCCGGCTTATATACCAAACCGCAGATCACGATCGGCTTCGACCTCAACCAGCCGCGCTACGGGCCGCTGCTCGTGCAGCGCATCATCGGGAACCTCGAGACCGATCTGCGATCGCTCAAGCTCGACAGCGCCGAGTTCGTGCTCAACCACGGCTCGGCCGTCATCGCGGGCTCGCTCCCGCTCTCGCTGGAGCCGCCCGGGATCGGACCCGCCGACGCGCCGATCTCGATCACGGCCGACGCGCACAACGTTGAACTGGACTCGCTCGCGCCGCTGCTGCCGGGTTCGGGGACGAAGCTGGGCGGCAGCGTCGACGGTCACCTCGCGCTCGAAGGCACGGTCCGCTCGCCGCGGGTGCTGGGCACGATCAGCCTCTCGAACGGCTCCTACGTCTCGAACCTCGAGACCTCGCCGATCCGCGGCGCGGGCGCGCAGTTCGCGTTCGAGGGCACCTCGGTCGCGCTGCAGTCGGTGCACGCCCAGGTCGGGACGGGCTCGATCACCGCCGCCGGCCGCTTCGATCTGCCGATCCCCAACGCGCCCTCGCAGGGCTATGCGATCTCGATCGCCGCGCGCGGGGCACAGGTGAGCCTGCCGGCCTTCGGCGGCGGGACGATCGACGGCACGGCCCAACTCACCAGCGGCGGAGGCCTGCCGCTACTGAGCGGCGATCTGACCCTGACCAACGCGACGATCCCGTTCGCCTCCATCTTCCACGAAGCCAGCGCCCCGCCGGCGGGCGCCGCACCCGGCCCCCCGCCGTTCGACCTGGCGCTCGACCTGCGCGCCGACGCCAAGAGCCTGCGCATCAAGTCGTCGATCATCGACGTCGGCGCCGCCGGCCGGATCGAGCTCACCGGCACGCTGCGTTCGCCGCGGGCCGAGGGCGAGTTCACCGCCACCCGGGGCGGGGTTTTTTCGACCTACCAGCGGCTGTTCCGCATCCAGGATGCCACGGTGACGTTCGATCCCAAGCAAGGCATCGTCCCGAACCTGGACCTGCACGCGACCGCGCACGTCGATAACCCCGACCCCGATCCGACCCGCAACGCGATCGGCAGCGCCGACATCGTGGTGGCGGTGACCGGGCCCGCCGATGCCTACACGATCAGCTATTCCTCCGAGCCCTCGTACTCGCAAGCGCAGATCATCGCGCTGCTGGTCGACCTGCCGGTGCTGGGCTCGCTCAACTTCGGGCACGCGCCCGAGCCCGGCACGCTGCGCGGCGCGCCGGGCGAATCCGACGCCCTGCTGCCGCCCGGCGTGACGCCCTACGAGACCGGGGTCACGCCGCTGCAGCAGGAGGCGTTCTCCCTCTTCAATACCCAGCTGACCCAGCGCTTACTTTCTCCGCTGGAGAACGCGTTCGGCGGCGCCCTCGGCCTGACCGATCTGGCGCTGACCCTCGACTACGGAAACCGCGTCGGCTTCACCGCTCGCCAACAGCTCTCGCGCAAGCACGCCGTTTACGCGACGGTTGGTCAGGTGCTCAGCTACCCGAGCCGCACGCAGATCGGCTTCGCGTCCCGTCCCGACGCCGCGACCTCGCTCAGCTTCACCTATTTCCAGCAAAACGGGACGCCGTATTACAGCAACTCGATCTTCGGCAATACCAGCACGGTCGAGATCGTCAACGGCATCCAGCCCCTCTCCGACCGCCAAGGCTTCAACATCACTTTGACCCGGACGTACCCCTAGATGCGTGTGCACAAGGCCATCTCAGAGACGAGCTATAAACTTCGGGCCCGGGAACCCGCCACGTCCTGTGCGCGTTTGGTTTCCCAGAGGTGCGCTTGCCCGCGCCCCAGTTTGCTTGCTCGCAGGGACAGAAGTTTGCTCGATTGGTTCGGCCGCGCGCCGCGAACGGGGCTCGCGCTCCTCGCATTGTTCGGTCTCCTCATGCCGGCCGCAGTTGGTGCGCCGACGCCTGCTCCCAGCTCAGCCCCGACCGCGGCGCCGGCGCCCCCCGCGCCGCCGCCGCAGCTGACGGCCCCGGCTCCGGCCAGCGCGCCGCTGGTCGTGGACGTCTCGGTCACCGGCAACACGCACATCCCGACCGATCGCATCTTGGCCGTCGTGAAAACGAAAGTCGGCGAGCCCTTCGATCCGCAGGTCGTCTCCAACGATATTCGCGCGATCAACGATCTCGGATTTTTTGCCGACCAGGCGACGCCGGTCATCGCGCAGCGCCCGGACGGCGTGTCGGTCACGTTCCGCGTGGTCGAGAACCCGGTCGTCACGAGCATCCGCTTTCAGGGCAACCGTGCCGTGTCGGCCGATACCCTGACCGCGCTGATGGATACGGCGACCGGTAACGTCTTCAACCTCAAGACCTATCAAGAAGACGTCCTGAAGATCAATTCGTACTACGATAAGATCGGCTACGGCGGTCAGGTGCCCTCGCACGTCACCGACGTCAACATCGACGCCGCCGGCGTGCTGACGCTGACGATTCAAGAAGGCCTGACGGTTCGGCACATCATCATCGTGCCGCCGCCGGATGCCGACCCCGTGTTGCCCGCCCGCCTGATCACGCAAGCGCTCGTCACCAAAGAGGGCAGCTCGTACTCTGAATCGGCGCGCGACAAAGACATCGACAAGCTCAAGGATCTCTACAAACGCTACGATCTCACGATCGGCGATTTCGAAGCCGGCATCGATCCGGCAACCGTCGACACGAAGGCCGGTACGGCCGACGTGCGTTACGCGATCTCGGTCGCGCGCGTCGGAGCGGTGGAAATCACCGGCAACACGACGACGCACGACGACGTGATCCGCCGCGAACTGCGGCTGAAGCCGGGCCAGCTGGTGACCGACTCGGGCGTGCGCAACGATTACAACCGGCTCAACAACCTCGGCTTTTTCGAAAAGGTCGACGTGACGTCGAATCCCGGCCCCGATCCCAAAAAGCCGGCCTACGTAACGCTGAAGTGGACCGTCAAGGAACAGCGCACCGGCACGGCCCAAATCGGCGCCGGCTATTCGGGCGGTCTGACCGGCACCGGCCTCACCGGTAACCTTTCGTACTCGCAGAACAACATCAACGGCACGGGGAACGGCGCCTCGATCCGGTTCGAGAAGGGCACGCAAGTCGGCGACGCTCAGCTCTCGTTCACGATCCCCTACTTGGGCAACACCGAAAAGTGGAATAAGTACAGCCTCGGCGTGACGGTGTTCACGCAGGCGCAAACCAACTACTACCCGGTCTACCTGAACACGCCGGCGCCGGCACCGGGCATCACCTCGACGCCGATTCCGGTCGGGGTGAACATCCCGGTCTCGATCGTGCCGACCAATCCGACCAACTACATCCTCGAGAGCGGGATCGCGGCGACCTACCAAACCGCCTCGACCGGCTTCAGCACCACCGTCGGCCGGCGCTTTTCGGACTACGTCCGCGGCTCGATCGGCGCCAACATTCAAGAAGTGCAGGCCAGCGCGTCGGTGCCGCTGCCGTACTACTTCCCGACCGCCCAAAATCTGAGCCCGCTGGCGCTCGCCACGGCCAACCCGTTCGCCGCCACCAACAGCGCGTCGAGCGCGATCGGCATCACCGCGCCGTCGCTGGCGCAGATCAATTCGACCGCGCCGTATGCGCTGCACAGCCTAATATTCGGCATCGGCGCCGACACGCGTGACGACATCCAAAACCCGCGTAACGGCTGGAACGTCTCGATCGCCGACGAAGTCTCGAGCACGGCCTTCGGCTCGGCGTTCGACTACTCGCAGTACACGCTCGACGTGGCGCGCTTCTTGCCGCTGCTCAAACGTGCGACGTTCGGCGTCCACCTGCGGGAGGGCGTGACGACGGGCGCGATCCCGACCAACAAACTCTACACGTTCTCCGACCAGCAGCTGCGCGGCTACACCAACCCGTTCTACGGCACGGATATCGCGCTCGTGCAAGCGGAGATCCGCTACCCGATCACCGCCGACCGCAAGTTCTCGCTCGTGATCTTCGGTGACGACGGTGCGACGCGCATCGCGGGCGGTACGCAGATCAACAGCGACAATTCGACGACCGACCTCAACACGTTCATCTGGCATGCGGATGCCGGGCTCGGCGTGCGGTTCGACGTTCCGCAACTCGGTCTGCGCACGCTGCGGCTCGATTTCGCCGAAGGCTCGCTCGGCGGCCACATCTCGTTTGGTATAGGACAGACGTTCTGATCACGATGAACCACTTCCGATTTGCCGCTCGCGGCCTGGCGCTGGCCGCACTCGCGTTGGTCTTCAGCTCCGCTCCGGCCGCCTTGGCGGCCGACAACACCGACATCGGTTACGTCGATCAAGCTCAGCTCTCGGCGCTACCGGCGTTCGCCGCCGCCAAACGCCAGATCGACAGCTACGGCCTGAACCTGCAAAAACAGTACATGGCGCGCGCCCGCAACGCCTCGCCCGCCGAGCAGCAGCGGCTCTCCGCCGAGTTCCAGTCGAAGATCAGCGACAAGCAGCGCCAGGTGCTCGGCCCGGTCTTCACCCGCGCGCAGATCGCCATCGCATCGGTCGCTTCGAGCAAGAACCTCTCGATCGTCGTCGACAAACAGATCGTGATCGTCGGCGGCCAAGACATCACGAGCAGCGTGCGCGATCTGCTCACCGGAGTCGGTGACCCGGTGCCGCCGGTCAACACGCCGCCGCCCTCGACAGTGGGCTACGTCGACCAAAACGCGATCGACGCGCTGCCGGCGATCAAGAGCGCGACGGCCGATTTCGCGAAGTTCAAAGCGGCGCAAGATCAAGATGCCGCGGCGAAGTTCAAGAGCGCGAAGACGCAGGCCGACCGCGACGCCATCCTGGCGGCCTACCAGAAGACGTTGACCGACAAGCAGAACCAAACCCTCAAACCGCTGGTCGATAAAACGCGCGACGCGATGTCGAGCGTGGCGCAGAAGCGCGGACTCATCCTCGTGATCGATCGCGGGAACGTGATCTACGGCGGCACGGATATTACGGCCGACGTGACCAGCGCGTTGAAATAGCATGTCCACGACTCGACTGCCGGCGCTCGTCGCGTGCGTGTTGCTGGCCGCCTGTGCCCGCGGACCCGCCTCCGCGCCGCCGGCGACGCCGCCGGCCTCCGGCCGCGTCGGGTACGTGCGCATGGACGATCTGGTGAAGAAGCACCCGCTCTACGGACAGCTCGCGCAGTACGACGCGAACATCGCCGCGCTGAATCTGGGAACGCTCGTGCCGCACGTGCTCGCGGCCGGCCCCGAGCTCAAACGCGAAGAGGCGCGGCTCGAAGCACAGCTCGATGCGGCCGCCAAACGCACGAGCGCGCTGCTCGCGGCCAAGGGCAAGAGCTACCAGGACCGCGAGAACGCGGCGATCGCGGCCGCGCTGCGCGGTGCCGGAGCGCCGCCCGGCCCGAGCGTGGCCGGCATCCAATCGCAAATGGAAGGCACGGCCCGCAATCAAGCCGCCGGCGCCGGCGCGCAGGCGCAGCACGATCTCGATGCCTATCGCAAACAGCTCGAGGCGCAGGACGCGGCGCAAATCTCTGCCGCTGAACATACGCTCGGCGCGCGCGCCGACCGCACGTACCGCGCGAAGAGCGACGAGCTCGGCGCCAAGGAGTCGGCGCTCTCGTTGATGATGGCCAACGGCGATGCGGCCGAAAGGCTGACGCTGCGCACGCGGCTGTCGAGTCTGGCGCTCGACGATGCGCAGCGTGACGAAGACAATAAAGCATTGGCGGCGCTCGACCGTAAGGAAGCCGATACGCTCGCGGCGATGCACAATCGCGACGCGCAGACGCTGGCGGCGCTGCAAGCGCAGCTGCGCTCCGGAATCCAAAACGACATCCGCGCGCAGGTCGCGCAAATCCGCCAGCGTTCCGTGCAGCGTTTCCGCGAACGCGCCGACCAGCTGCGCACGCAGTTCGCGCCGGGCAACGGGCCGCTGATCGCGACCTCGCCCAACGGCGCGGCGCAGGTCAATCCGAACCTTCCGCCGGCGCTGCGGCAGCGTATCCAACAGCTCCATGCCGACTACACGCAGGCCTTCCAGAACGACGCCAAATCGACGATCGCCGATTTCAACAAGACGCGCACGCTGCTCAGCCGGCGCTACGCGCTCTTGACCGGTACCGACGCCGCGGCCGCGCAGAGCGCACAACTGGAAATTCGCTCGCTCGAGAAGAAGCGCGACGATCTCTACCAGCAGATGGTTGCCCAAATCGACCGTGAAGTGAAGGTGATCGCGCAGGAGCGCGGTGTCTCGACCGTGGTCAGCACGGTCGCGCCGGCCGGCGGCGTAGATCTCACCGACGACGCTATGAAAGACATTGAAACGCTCCATGAATAATCGCTTCGTGCTGGTCGCGCTGACGGCGTCGCTCCTGGGCATGACGGCCTGTTCCAAACCGCCCTCGCAGGAGGGCGACATCGGCCTCGTCGACGTCCCGCGCATCACCGCCAACTGGCCGAAATTCCTCAACTACCAGCGCCAGCTCAACGCCGACGTCACCGCCGTGCGCAGTTCGCGCGCTTCCGAGAACGTGAAGACGCGCGAGCTGCAAAGCCTGCAGGCCCGCTTCGTCAGCAATCAGACCGAACTCACCGGAAACGTGCGCGACGCGGCCCAGCAGGTCGCAAGCGACAAGCATTTGCGCTTCGTGCTCACGCGGCAGTACGTCGGCTACGGCGGCATCGACGTCACGCCCGACGTCGAGAAGATCCTTCAGATCACGGAAAAGGCGACGCCGGCACCGTGAACGCCGACCTCGGTACGCTCGCTGCGATCGCGGAGCGGACCGGCGGCCGGGTGATCGGTGATGCCGGCGTGCGGGTCGCACGCATCGCGGCCGTCGACGACGTCGACGAGACCGCGCTGACGTTCGCCACCGACGAACGCTTTTTGCGCTTTGCACTGGAATCGCGCGCCGGCGCGATCCTCGCCGATGCCACGCTCGTCGATCCGGCGTTGACCTATGCCAAACCGATCGTCGCGGTGGCCTCGCCGCGCTTGGCCCTGGCCACGTTGCTGGCGCTGCTCGAGCCGCCGCGGCCGCGCGGCCCGTTCACGCATCCCAGCGCCGTCATCGCTGCCAGCGCGACGATCGGCGCCGACGTGTACGTCGGCGAGCTGGTCACGGTGGGCGAAGGGGCCTCCGTCGGCCCCGGAACCGTGCTCGGCGCGGGCGTCGTCGTAAGCGCGCAAGCGCGCATCGGCGCGGCCTGCCTGCTGCAGCCGCGCGCGTACGTCGCCGAACGCTGCGTGCTGGGTGACCGGGTGATCCTCAAAGCCGGCGCGATCGTCGGCAGCGACGGATTCGGCTGGGCGTTTCTGGATGGTGCGCTGCACAAGATTCCTCAGATCGGTACGGTCGAGCTCGGTGACGACGTGGAAATCGGCGCGAACACGTGCATCGATCGCGCGCAAACCGGCGTGACGTCGATCGGCACCGGCACGAAGATCGACAACCTCTGCCAGATCGGACACAACTGCCGCATCGGCCGGCACACCGTGATCGTGGCACAGACCGGGCTCTCCGGTTCGACGACGGTCGGCGACTACGTTCAGATCGGCGGCCAAAGCGGCTTCGCCGGACATCTGACGGTGGGTTCGCGCGCGAGAATCGCCGGCGGCTCCGAGGTGTGGGGGGACATAGACGCCGGTGCAACCGTGAGCGGCTCGCCGGCGCGCGCGCACCGGGAAAACCTGCGGGTACAGGCGTCCGTTCGACGCCTTCCGAAACTCTACGAACGAGTCGAGGCGCTCGAACGTTTGCGCACCGAGCAGCCGAAGATCGACCATCCCGACGAGCATTGAACCCTGCAGAATCAAGCTACGCTTCGCAGCGCGATCGAATTTTCGGGCGCCGGTTTGCACACCGGCCGGCCCGCGCGCGTGCGCGTGCTCCCCGCGCCCGCCGGTAGCGGGCTGCGCTTTCGCCTCGACGATGCGGTCGAGTTCCCGGCCCACCCCGACTACGTCGTCGATACGCGCCGAGCGACGGTGCTCGGTCTGGGCGAACACCGGGTATCGACCGTCGAGCATCTGCTCTCCGCGCTGCACGGCAGCGGGATCACCAACGCGCTGATCGCGGTCGAGGGCCCCGAGATCCCGGCCTCCGACGGCAGCGCGCTCGAATTCATCACCGCGATCGACGCGGCCGGCATCGCCGAACAGCCGTTGCCGCAACTGCGCAACGTGGTGCGCGAGGTGCACGTGTTTCGCGATCGCGACAAACTGCTCGCCGTCGTCCCGGCGCCGTCGTTCCGGGTGCGCATGACGATCGATTTTCCGGCGCCGGTCGGTTCGCAGTACGTGGACTACGACAGCGGTTCGTCCGCGTACCGCACGGCGATCGCACCCAACCGCACCTTCGGCTTCCGGCATGAAGTCGAGGCGCTGCTCGAACGGGGTCTCGCCATGGGTGGTTCGCTCGACAACGCGGTCGTCTTCGACACCACCGGGCCGATGGCGCCGTTGCGCGCCGCCGATGAGCCGGCGCGTCACAAGATCCTCGACCTGATCGGCGACTTCGCGCTGCTTGGCGCGTACCCGCAATGCGAGGTCATCGCCATCAAGAGCGGTCACGCGCTGCACTTCGAAGCGGTGCGCGCGCTGGTCGATCGAGCAGCCGTCGGCGCGGCGACCGCGGGCTAGGCGGATGGCGATCATCGACGTGCGCGAGATCATGACGATCCTGCCGCACCGCTACCCGATGCTGTTGATCGACCGCATCCTCGAGCTCGAGCCGATGACCTATGCGCGCGGCTACAAGAACATCACCGCCAACGAGCCGATGTTCACCGGGCACTTTCCCGGCAACCCGGTGCTGCCCGGCGTGTACATGATCGAAGCGCTGGCCCAGCTCGGCGGCACGACGGTGCTCGAGCCGGGCGAGATGGCGCGCAAGCTCGTGTATCTCGTCGGGATCGACAAGGTGAAGTTTCGCCGCCCGGTCGTTCCGGGCGACCGGCTCGACATGGAAGCGCGCATGCTGCGCACGCGGCGCAATATCGGCTGGGTTACGGTCCAAGCCACGGTCGAGGGCAAGGTCGCGTGCAGCGGTGAGCTGATGTTCTCGATCGGCGGCGACGCGCAGAGTTTCGCGTACGACGCGACCATCTTGCATCAGTGATCCATCCCAGTGCCATCGTTCATCCGGGAGCGACATTGGCCAAGGGCGTCGAGGTCGGCCCGTACTGTATCGTCGGCGAGCACGTCACGATCGGTCTGCGCTCGAAGCTCCTCGCGCACGTCATCGTCAACGGGCACACGACGATCGGTGAGGACGTCGTCGTGCACCCGTTCGTCTCGATCGGCGCCACCTCGCAAGACCGCAAGGCGGCCGACGAGATCTCGTACACGACGATCGGCAACCGCACGATCATCCGCGAGTACGCATCGATCCACCGGGCGACCGGCCCCGGCAACACGACCGTCATCGGCGATGATTGTTTGCTGCTGGCCTACACGCACATCGCGCACAACTGCACGATCGGCAACGACGTGACGATGTCGAACCTGGTGCAAGTCGCGGGCCAGGTGGTGGTCGAGGATCACGCCGGGATCGGCGGCATGGTCGGCGTGCACCAAGACGTTCGCATCGGCGCGTATGCCTTCGTCGGCGGGATGACGCGCATCACGCGCGACGTGCCGCCGTATTTTCTGGCCGAGGGCAACCCGGCCGAAGTGCACGGCCTCAACAGCGTCGGCTTGCGGCGGCGAAATTTCGCCGCCGAGACGATCGCCGAATTGAAGAACGCCTACAAGCTGATCTACCGTTCGGGCCACAACGTGCGCCAAGCGATCGAAGCGTTTCGCGCCGAGGTCGCAACCGATGCTGGGCGCCAACTCCTCGCGTTTCTCGAGGCTCCGTCGGAACGCGGCATTTTGAAATGACGGCCGCGCCGTTGCGCGTGTTCGTGAGCACCGGGGAAGCGTCGGGCGAGCTGTTGGCCGCCGACCTGCTCGGCGCGATGCGGAAGTGCGGCGTGTCCATCGATGCCGACGGGATCGGCGGCGAACGGCTCGAGAGCGCCGGCGTCCGCCTCACGCAGCGCACCGCCGGCTGGGCCTCGATGGGACCGATCGATGCGCTGGCCAAGATCCCGAAACTGCTCGCGGTCGGCGCGCGCATGGCGCTGGCGCTGCGCGCGCACCCGCGCGACCTGATCGTGCTGGTCGACTTCGGCGCGTTCAACCTGCGGCTGGCCCGCATGATCCGCATGTTGGGCACGCCGACGCCGATGCTCTACTACTTTCCGCCCGCGGCGTGGCTCGACGATTCCAAACGCGCGCGCGCGGTCGCCGAGCTGTGCGATCCGCTGACGGCGTTCGAGCACCAGCGCGACTTCTACCAGTCGTTGGGCTTGCCGATCAGCTGGAACGGTCACCCGCTGGTCTCGACGATCGCGGCGCGGCCCGCGCGCCCGCCGGCGCCCGCCGACGGCGGCGTGGTGGCGCTCTTGCCGGGCAGCCGCAGCGGTGAGATCGCACGCCATACACCGCGTCTGCTCAACGCGCTCGCGTTGTTACGCGAACGGCGTCCGGCGATCAGGGCCGTGCTGGCTGCGGTCGATGCGGCGGCCTCCGCCGCGTTCGAAGAACTGCTGCGCTTGCGCTCGCCGCTGCCGGTGCAGCTGGTGAGCTCCGCCCGTGAGGCGCTCGCCGGCGCCGACGCCGCCGCCGTGGCATCGGGCACGGCGGTGCTCGAAGCGGCCTTGCTCGAAGTGCCGACGGTCGCGCTCTACGTGCTCTCGGAGGCCACGGCGAAGGTGGCGCGGCGCGTCTATCACCGGCGCTTCATCACGCTGCCCAACCTCGTGCTCGACGAACCGGTCGTACCGGAACTGCTGCAAGAAGACGCCACGCCGCAGGCGCTGGCCGATGCGCTCGAACGTGCGCTCACCGAACCGGCCGCGCAGCTGGCGGACTTTCGCCGCTTGCGCGCCGTTTTGGGCACGCCCGAAACGCTCGACCGCTGCGCGCAGTTTGCGTTGCGCCTGGCGGGACGATGATCCGCGTCTACCACACCTCGGATCTGCACGACCGCCGGCACGTTGCGAAGCCGTTGCGCCGGCTGCGCGCCGAGCGCCCGGGTTTGCTGGTTGATTGCGGTGATGCGCTGCGCGGTTCGCAGACCGTGTACTACCGGCGCGAACCGATCGTCGCGGAACTCGATGCGGCCGGCTACGATCTCTCGGCGCTCGGCAACCGCGAGTTCCACTACCTCTTCGGCGCGCTCGGCGCGCGCGTGCGCAAGATGCACCATCCGGTCGTGTGTGCGAACTTGGTCGACGTGCGCGGGCGAACGCTGCCGTTTGCCCCCGAGGCGCAGTTGCGCGCCGGTGACGGCGAAGCCGTGCGCTTCTTCGGCCTGCTGGTGCCGCAGTATCCGAGCGGCTCGCCGTGGGAGCGGCTGTTCGGCTGGCGCTTTCTCGATCCGCTCGCGACGGCCGCGGAGATCGCGCGCACGACGCCGGCCGGCGTCACGCTGATCGCGCTCTCGCATCTGGGACTGCGCGCCGACCGCGAGCTCGCGCAACACGTGCCGCGGCTCGAGCTGATTCTCGGCGGTCACTCGCACGACACGTTGCCCGAACCCGACGTCGTCAACGGTGTGCCGATCGTGCACGCCGGCCCCTACGGCGCGTTCGCGTCGCGCACCGAACTCGTTCGCGACGGCGAGCGCGCGCGCATCGCGGATTTCGCGCTGGTGCCGCTCGCATGAGCGCGACGGTATTGTTCGTGACCAACGGGCACGGTGAAGCGGCGATCGCCGCGCGCATCGCACGCGAGCTGCGCGCGCTCGCGCGCGTTGCTACCGAGCACCTCGCGCTGGTGGGCGAACGGTTCGGCGACGCGGCCTTTCCCGACGTCGGTCCGCAGCGCGCGATGCCGAGCGGCGGACTGGTTGCGATGGGCAACGTGCGCGCTTTCGCGCGCGATCTGCGCGCCGGCTGGCTCGGCCTGTTCGCCGCGCAGCTGCGGTTCCTCGTTGCGGGCCGCCGTTACGCCGCGGTCGTGGCGGTCGGCGACGCGTACGCCGCCGGGCTCGCGCGCCTGGCCCGCCGGCCGTGGATCTTCGTCGGTACCGCCAAGAGCGAGTACGTCGCGCCGTACTCGGCGCCCGAACGGCGCATCATCGGCGCGGCGGCGCGGATCTTCGTGCGCGACCCCGCCACGGCCGAAGCGCTGCGCCGTTGCGGATTGCGCGCCGAGGCTCCCGGCAACGTGATCGTCGACCTGCTCGCCGACGACCGTCACTTCGCGTGGCCCGGAGCGGTGCGCGTCGCCATCTTGCCGGGCAGCCGCGAGCGCGCCTACGCCGATGCGGAGCGCATCGCGCAGATCGTCGACCTCATCGCCGCCCGCGTACCGGGGCTCTCGCCCGTGATCTCGATCGCGTCGACCTTGGATCCGGCGCGTTTCGGACCGCTCTTGGAGCGCCACCCCAGCCTCGCAGTTTGGCGCGAGGGCATCGGCGGCATCCTGGCCGGCGCCACGCTCGCCATCGGACAGGCCGGCACCGCGAACGAGGCGGCGGCGGCCAGCGGCGTCCCGGTCGTCGCGCTCGAACTCGCGGACGACCGCCGCAGCGGCTGGTACCGGATGCGCCAGGAGAAATTGCTCGCCGACGCGCTGCTGGTCGTGCCCGGCGAGCCGGCGGCGGCGGCCGATGCGATCGTGGCGCTGTTGAACGACCCCGCGCGGCTGGCGCGCATGAGTGCGGCGGGGCGCGAGCGGATGGGTCCGCCCGGCGGCGCCGCCGCGATCGCGCGAGCCATCGCCGGCCTCGTGCCCGCCGGCGGCCCGGCGTGAGCGCCGCCGACCGGACGGTGGTCGGCGCGATCGCCTTCATGTTCGTGGCGATCCCGCTCTACGGCACCTTCCAAGTCCTCGACCCCGAACGCGGGCCCATGCCGGCTCTCGTCTCGACCGGCGGCGCCGTCGCGATCGCGCTCGCGATGCTCGCCGCCGCCGCGATCTGCGTCTGGGGCGCCTTCCGGCGGCCGGCGCCGCGACGCATCGTGCTCGCGCAGCTGCTCGCCGGGACGGCCATCATCCCCGCGGCCGTGCTCGGATTCGACCCCCAAACGGGCGCCGAACTGGCGCTGATCGTGCTGGCGATGGGGATCGTCGGCGTGGCCCTCTACGGCTACAGCCCGCTGCCCGGCGCGACCCGGGCGGTGGTCGTCGCCTGGCTCGCGGCGGCCGTCGTCGCCGCCCTGGCCGCCCTGGTCATGAGCCTGACCCGCAATCCGCCGGCGCTGTACTCCTACAGCAACGGCCGCGCCGTCGGCTCGTTCCTCAACCCGAACGAATTCGCGGCCTATCTGCTGGTCGTGCTGGGCCTCGCCGCCGGCGTCGCGTGCTACGCGCGCGGAACCCCGCTGCGGCTGCTGGCCGCCCTGGCCCTGGTGGTGGGTCTGGCCGCGCTCGGTCTGACCTACTCGCGCTGGGGCCTCGTCTCGGCGCTGGCCGGCGCGCTGTTCTTCGCGGTCCTGACCGGCGGCCGGCGGGTGTGGTTCGGGGTCGCGGCGGTGGTGCTGGCCGCGCTGCTGCTGGTTGCCGGACCCGGGCAAGCGCACCACAACCCGCGCGATGATACCTCGCGCTTCGTCGCCTTCACGCTCGGGGTGCGAACGTGGCTGGCGTTTCCGCTCACCGGTGTCGGCCCGTTCGCCTTTCGGCGCACCTACGAGGCGCTGCGCCCGCCGCAAGCGCCGGGCGGTGAAGCCCCGGTGGCGTTCGACCCGCACAGCTTGCCGCTGGCCTTTCTCGATGAGTCGGGACTGGTGGGTTTCGGGACGCTGCTCTTCAGCTGGACGGTGTACGGCCGCGAGATCGCGCGCGCGCTGCGCACTGCGGGCCGCCGGCGCCGCGCGCTCGTGTACGCGCTGGCCGGCGGGCTCGTCGCCCTGCAAGTGCACGTGCTGGTGAACACGATCAGCATCTATTTCGCCCTGGCCCTGCAAGGCGTGGCGCTGACGCTGGCGCTCGCGCAACGTGACCTCGATGCGCCGGCGGTTTGAGCTCGCACTGCTCGCCCTGCTGGCCGGCTGCGGTCATGCGGCGGGCCCGGCTCCCACCGGCTCGGGCAGCCCGGTCGCGCCGACCCCGACGCCGCTGCCGGTTCACATCACGAGCAGCGGCAACGGCAGCGGCCAGTATACGACCCTGAGCGAGATGAAGCACCAGCGGACGATCTACATCATCCGCGCGAACTCGTTCGTCGCCGACACCACCGCCGGCCGTGCCGCGACCGGCAGCGGCACGTTCGATCAGCCGCACATCACGTTCGTCGACCGCAGCGGTGCGCGCACCGTCGCCGACGCGCCGAAGGCCGTCCTGACGAGTGCCGATAAGAGCGTGCTCATGACGGGCGGCGTACACACGCGATCGCAAGACGGCAACGTGTTGTCCTGCGATCGTCTCCGGTACAACGGTACCACGGAACGGATTCACGGCGACGGCCACGTCGTGCTGACGACCGCGCAAGGCTTCTCGCTGATCGGCGACGAGATCGACGGCGACGCGCGCCTCGAGAACGTCCGGGTGTATTCCAAATGAATCCCGAGACCCACGATCGTATCGTGATGACCGACCTCGTGAAGCGCTACGGCACGCGCACGGTCGTGCGCAACGTCAGCGCCGACGTGTGCCGCGGCGAGGTCGTCGGGTTGCTCGGCCCCAACGGCGCGGGCAAGACGACGACATTCTACATGGTGGTCGGCCTCGTGCGCCCCGACGGCGGTAACGTCGCGCTCGTGCGTGCCGGCGCCAGCCGCGATATCACGCGGGCGCCGATGCACGAGCGCGCGCGCGCCGGCATCGGCTATCTCTCGCAAGAAAACTCGATCTTCCGCAAACTCTCGGTGGGCGACAACCTGCGCTTGATCTGGGAAATGAACGGCGTGGAGGCGGAAGAGCGCGAACGCCGTTTGCCGGCGCTGCTGGGCGAATTCGGGCTGTCGGACTTGATCGACTCGCGCGGCGATTCGCTCTCGGGCGGCGAACGCCGGCGCGTCGAGATCGCGCGCGCGATCGCCACCGAGCCGGCCTTTCTACTGCTCGACGAACCGTTCACCGGGATCGATCCGATCGCGGTCGCCGACATCCAAGCGATGATCCGCCAACTGCGCGACCGCGGTCTCGGCATCCTGATCACCGACCACCAAGTGCGCGAGACGCTGGCCATCGTCGACCGCGCCTACATCCTCAACGAGGGCAAGATCGAAGTCTCGGGCACCGCCGACGACGTGCTGGCCTCGCCGGTGGCCCGTAAATTCTACCTCGGCGAAGGCTTCCGGCTGTGAGCGTGCATGCTGGCCTCGCGTAGGGCGGTCACGCTGCGCAACGAGCTGCAGCCGTTGCGCGTGACGATTCTCGATCGCTATCTCGTCACCGAGCTCGGCGGCCCGGCACTGTTCGGCGGCGCGGCGTTCACGCTGATCTTCGTCGCGACCCAGTTCCTCGCGATCGGCCGGCTGGTCTCGCAGCAGAACGCGCCGCTGTTCGTGGCGATCGAATACTTCCTGTGGGAAATGCCCTCGTATCTGCTGCTCGTGATTCCGATGGCGATGCTGTTCGGCACGCTGCTCTCGATCGGGCGGCTCTCGGGCGAGAGCGAGATCACCGCGCTGAAGGCGGGCGGCATCTCGCTCGTACGGATGTTCGTGCCGCTGGCGGTCGTGGGGCTCGTCGTATCGCTGATTTCACTGGTCGGGCAAGAAGCGCTGGTGCCGTTGGCCAACGACCGCGCCGCCTACCTGCGCGAGTCGGTGATCGAGCATCTCTCGCCGGCGGCGTATGCCCTCTCGGCGGTCACGTCGTTGCCGGGCGGCGGCCGGCAGGTGACGATCGCCGGCGGTCTCGACGCAGCGACGCAGACGCTGCTCAACGTCACCGTCCTGCGCTACGACGCGAACCAAACGCTGGACGAGATGATCGTGGCCAAACGCGCGCACTACGATGCGCCGACCTGGACTTTCGAGAACGCCAAGACCTACCATCTGACCAACGGTGAGTTGAGCGAGCAGATGGACACGCCGGGCACGCTCTCGGTCGACATCGGCGAGCGGCCGAGCGAGATCGCCAAGCGCAACATCCAGGCCGACGACCCCGAGAACCTCTCGCGCGGCGAGATCAAGACCGCGCTCGACACCGCCACGCTGAGCGATCCGCAGCGCCGGCTGTTCAGCGCCACGTATGCCGCCAAGCTTGCTCGGCCGTTCTCGGCCTTCGTCTTCGTCCTGTTCGCATTTCCGCTGGGCATGCGGCGGATTCGCGGCGGCGGCGCCGCGCTCGGCTTCGGCCTGGCACTGGCGATCGTGTTCGTCTACTACGTGATCGTGACGATCGCGCTCGCCATCGGCAGTCTGGCCTTGCCGCTCGCCGGGATTGCGGCCTGGACGCCGAACGCGCTCTTCAGCGTGATTGGTTTGTGGCTTTTGCGGCGGGCATCGGCGGTCTGATGGGCGGGCTCCTCGTCGTCGTCATCATCATCGTGCTGGCCGGAGCGATCGCGTACGTCGGAGATCGCGTCGGTCACCAAGTCGGCCGGAAGCGGCTGACGCTGTTCGGCTTGCGCCCCAAGTACACGTCGACGATCGTCGCCGTCGGTACCGGCATGCTGATCGCGCTGATCGTGACGCTCGGGGCGCTCGCGGCGTCGAGTTACGTCCGCACCGCGTTCTTTCGCCTCGGAACGCTCTCGGCGCGGATCAACGCGCTGCAAGCGCAAGCGCTGGCGCAGGGCAAAGAATTGCAGCAAACGCGCAGCGGCAGTCTGGCCATGCCCAAGTACGCGCTGATCGCGAACCAGGCGTGGCTGTTCGATCTCTCCAAGAGCAACGCCGCGCAGCTCGACGATTTCGGCCGCTTCTTCGACGCGGTGGTGCTGAGCGCCAACCAGCAGCTGGCAGCGATCGGGTTGCGGCCGAACCCGCACCGGTCGAGCGACCCGGCGATCCGGGCCGAACTCTTGGAGCAGCTGGAGCAGACGCGCGAGCAAACCCCCGACCAGCACGCCGCGATCCTGTTTCTGCCGGTGGCCTCGCAGAATCTGTTCCGGGGCGAACAGATCTTGCTCTCGTTCGAGCCGTTCGAAGACAAGCGGCTGGCCACGGCCGGTGAGACGCTGGCCACGCTCGACATCACCGGCGGCGCCCCCAACGTGGACATCGGCGCGCTCGTCCAGCGCGCCAGCCAAACGCTCGCGCAGCGCGATTACCCGCCGCAGTTTCTCTACCCGCCGCTGATCAACAGCAGCCAAGTCCAGACGATCACGAAAGAACTTCCGCACCTGCACGGCAAATATCGCCTCATCGCCAAGACGCCGATCGACCTCTACCCGCACAGCGGGCCGTTTCCGCGGATCGACGTCGAGCTCGAGCCGGTTCACTGATGCTGCTCGGCGTTGATCCCGGCACGCGCAAATGCGGCTACGCGGTCGTCGAACGCATCGACGCGCCGCCGCTGGCCCTGGGCATCGTTCCACTGGAGCAGTTCGGCCCGCGCCTGGCCACCTTGCGCGCGAACTTCGAGATCGACATGGTCGCGATCGGGCACGGCACGAACGCCGCCGCGATCTCGGCGATGGTGCGCGAAGCCGGACTGCCGTTCGCGCTGGTCGACGAGCGCGAAACGAGCTTGCGTGCGCGGGCGCGTTTCTTCATCGACCACCCACCCCGCGGTTGGCGGCGGCTCGTTCCGCGCGGCATGCTGCTCCCCGACCGGCCGATCGACGATTACGCGGCGTTGCTGATCGCCGAGCGCTATCTCAGCCGCGCCTGAAATGGTGCGCGCGTTTCGCCGGCTCGCGTTGGGGCTCGGGCTGGCCGTGCTTGCCGGGCTGCCGCTGCGCGCCGCGGCCACGCCGCTGGCCGACGTGCCGGCGAACCACTGGGCCTACCAGGCGATCCAGACGCTGGCCGCCGACGGCTTGATCGACGGATATCCCGACGGTTCGTTCAAGGGCGACCGTCCGCTCACGCGCTACGAGATGGCCGCGATCGTCGCGCGCGCGATCGCGAAGATCGAAGCGAACGGCGCCGGAACGGCGTCGAAGACCGACCTCGACCAGTTGCAGAAGCTCATCGACGCCCTCAAGGACGAACTCGACGCGCTCGGCGTGCGCGTCACGAGCCTCGAAGACGCGGTCGCCGCGCTCGATCACCGCACGCGGGTCGCGCAAGCGATCTCCGTCCACGGCACGGTGCTCGGCAACGGCGCGCTGAGCACGTTTCTGCGCACGCCGCAGTCGCTCGTCAACGGCACGGGCACGGCGCAAACGCCGTACTACGCGCCGGCACCGCTCGCCCCCGGCGCGTTCACCGGCATCGATCAGTTCGTCAACGCGTATGCGAGCTCGCCCGACGACAACAACCCGCTCGAAGCGCTCAACGGATCGCAGACGATCCTGCGCAGCGACGCACGCTTCGACTTCATCTACACCGTCAACGAAAACGTCACGGTCTCGGTGCCGGTGCACGTGATCGACTACGGATCGAGCGCGGCCGGGCGCGCAACAGTTTTCGATCTCGCCCGACGTGGTCGTGAACGTCGCGCAGGCCGGTGCGTTGACGAACCTCACCCTGCGCGAAGCGGACCTCGACAACATCGCCTCCTCGCGGCTCGGTCTGACCTATCGCGCGCCCGACCTCACGCAGCAAAACGACTTCGCGAACCCCACCCAGCCGTTCCCCAGGGGCTTCGAAATCGGCGGTATTCTGAGCGGCCTGACGACGTTTCAGCTGACGTTTTCGCGGGTCGACCAAACGCTGGTCAACACGCAGAGCTTTCTCACCACCCCAGCGGGTGCCGGTTTCGCCAACACGTATCTCGCGCCGGTCGTGCCGCCGCAGGGCAGCCTCGTGCAGACCGGTTCGGCGCCGACGACCGATACGTTCACGGCCGGCGCAGGCGGACTCGGCGGCGTGTACTTGAGCAAGAAGGCCGTGGCCGGAACCGTGACCGTGAGTTCGTACAGTGTGTCCGGCGCCGCCGCCGCGCCGCCCGCGTTCTCGTATGTGGACGGGACGAACGAAGTCGTGTTCGCGATCCCGCTGCCGGCCGGCGCGCGCATCGCGATCACCTATAGCGGGCTCGGTTACACCAACAACGCGCTGCCGCAGCGCTACCAAACCGGCGTGCGCATCAACCAGCAGTTCGCCGGGCTGCCGGGCGCCGAGGTCGGCCTGACGTTCCACCGTTTGTGGGATGACAACCTGGCGCAAGGAACGGCGCCCGGCGCGGTCGATCTCGGCGTGAACGCCGAACCGGCCGGCGATCTCGACGTCGTGAGCGACACCGTGTTCGGGCTCGATTTTCAGCTGCCGCTGGCCGCCGCGCACGCGGCGCCGCTCTTCTTCGGCGAGGTTTCCGCCAGCAGCTGGACCCCCGATCAGCAGTTCGTCGCCGTGACCGGGGCGTACGCCGCGGTGGCGGGCTTGAAGCTGACGCTGCACGCGCTCGAAGCGACGCTGCAATACCAGTCCGTCGGTGCGAACTATCTCGACGGCGCGCCGCTGCGCTTCTTCGGCAACGCACCGCCGACGTGGGCGAACTACCAGGGCGACTATTTTCCGCAGTTCTTCGGCTTCGCCAACACGCTGGGCATCAATCAAACCTTCGATGCGTCGATCAACGCCGGCGCGCCGGGCCGCTCGGCGACGGCGGCGAATCCGGCGCTGACCTTCATCTATCCGGTCTTCAACCCGTTCGTGGCCGGCGGTCCCGAGTATTACAGCGCGTTTGCGCCCAACACGCAGGGGCCCTCGCTCACGCTGCTGAGCCCGGTGCGCCTCGGCGGGCTGACGATCGGCGGCCGTATTTTCGCCCAGCACCTCACGCAGCTCCAAGCGAACGCGGCCACCACCGGCACGTTCGGGCCGCAATTTCCGACGAGCGTGCGGGCGTCGTTCGACAAGCTCGATGCCGGCGCCACGCTGCCGCTCGGCAGCGTCTCGGTCAACCTGTCGGGCACGCTCGAACACCTGCAGCGCAACGACACGACGGGCCGGCTCTACATCCCCTACAATCCGGCCGCCGCGAGCTACGATCCGGGCGCGTTGGCGAACTACCAAGCCGCCGGCGGAAGCTCGGCCGTCGTGTACTATCCGAATTACGTGAACCTCTACCACACGATGCTGGCGGCGGGCGTGTCGCTGCCGGTGACGCGCGACATGGTGCTGAACACGCGCTACAGCGATCAGCGCTACTACGGTTCGTACGGCACGACGCTGCAGCCGAACATCGGCGGCATCAAGGACCAGGTCGACCTCGGCCTGACCTACACGGTGCCGAAAACGTCGAGCTCGGTCGGCCTCTCGTTCCGCAACTCGACCTATAAAGATGCCGCGCTCTCGAGCTACAACCTCACCGCGAACGGCGAAGACGTGAACTTCACGATACGCTTTTGAGCGCCGCACGCACCACGCTGATCGGCGTCCTCGCAGCCGCGATCGTGCTGATCGCGTTGGCGGCCCAGCTCGTCAGCGACGGCCTCTTCGGTTCGCTCGCGGTCGCGCCGTCGCTGCCGCGCGCGCTGGCCGGCGACTGGCCCTTCGCGCTGCTCGCGCGCACCGGGCTCGACCGCATCCCGGCCGTGCGCATCGAACTCGCGCGCGGCGCAATCGTGAAGCGCGAGCCGGCGCGCGCGCTGGCACTGTTGGCGCCCTTGGCGCGGACACAAGACGTGGTGGATCTGCGCGGGCAAGCCGCGCTGATGGCGGGCGATCCGGCGACCGCGCTGCACGACTTCGAGGCGGTGGGCGATTTCATCGCGGCGCAAGCGGCGATCGATGCGCTGGGCGCGCGCGATCCGCGTGCGGCGCTGGCGATCGTGCGCGACTTCGAGCAGCGGCTGACGGCGGCGAGTGGCCCGAGTCCTGAGATCACGGCCGAAGTCGAGTGGCGCGAAGGCGTGATCGCGTCGGCCGCGGCGGCGCGTTATCCGGCCGAGGCCGAGGCCGACGAGCGCGAATCGGTCGATGCGTTCGCCCGCGCGCTGGCGCGCGCGCCCAACGACGAGAAGTACTTGCTCAACTACGCCTTCATGGCGCTGCGCATCGGCGATGCCGAGGGCGCGCGGCGGACCTACGAGCGCGCCGCGCAAGTCGTTCCCGACAGCGTCGACGCGCTGGTCGGCGTCGCGATCACGACGGCGGTGCTCGGTGATTGTGCGGCTGCGCGCAGCGCGTTGGCGCGCGCGCGCGGGTTCGCCGCCGCGCAGCAGCGCCCGGTCGATCCGGCCGGTGCCGGCTACGCCGCCGATGCGCGCGCGGCACTCGCGCGCTGCAACGCGTGAGGGTCGCACTCGATACGCAGCTTGCGATCGGCACCGCGACCGGGATCGGCTCCTACCAGCGCGATCTCGCGCGCGCGCTCGTCGCGGGCGGTACGGACCTGCGGCCGCTGCAGTTCCCGGCCCTCGATCCGTGGCGCTTCGACCGGCGCGTGGTGTGGGATCAGGTCTTGCTCCCGCTGCTCGCGGCGCGCAGCGGCGCCGACGTGCTGCACGCCGCTTCGGGAACGCTGCCGCTGGTGCGTACGCTGCCGACCGTGGTCACCGTGCACGACATGGCGTGGCTGCGCGTGCAAGCGCACACGCGGGCCTACGCGCGCGGCTACTTCGGTACGCTGATGAAACGGCTCTACCGCGGCGCCGCGGCGGTGCTGACGGATTCGGTTTTCGCGCGCGATGAATTCTTGGAGCTGGCCGGCGCGCGTGATGAAGTGCACGTGGTCTATCCGGGCGTCGACGAGCGCTTCGCGCAGCTCGCGCGCCGGCCGCGTCCGCGGCCGCTCGCGCTCGTGGTCGGAACGGTCGAACGGCGCAAGAACCTCGCGCGCGCGGTGGAGCTGTTGGCCGCGGTGCCGGAGCTCGAACTCGTGGCGGTGGGCCCGCCGACGCCGTATCTGGACGAGGTCCGCGAGCGCATCCGCGACCTGCAGCTCGGCGAGCGCGTCACGCTGCTGGGCTATGTTGGGCGGGCCGAGCTCGATGCGCTCTACGCGAAGGCGACGTTGGCGCTCGTGCCCTCGCACTACGAGGGCTTCGGGTACGCGCTGGCCGAGGCGCTGTGCGCGGGCTTGCCGGTGATCGCTGCCCGCACGTCGTCGCTGGTCGAAGTGGCGGGCGCCGACGCGACGCTGGTCGATCCCGACGATGCCGGCGGCTGGGTCGAAGCGGTGCGCGCGCTGCTGGCCGACCGCGACGCCGCCGAGGCGCGCGCCGCGCAGGCCCGCGCGCGCGTCGCGGCGCGCTTCGCGTGGCCGCAAGCCGCGGCCGCCTGCGCCGCGATCTACGCCCGGGTCGCCAACGTTTAACCGCTTAGTAGATGGGTGACCCGGGGGCCCCGGGCGCGACGCTGCCGTCGTCCTGCGCGAACACGAGCCGCAGCGGATAGGACGAGCCGCCTTCGGGCATCGTGGTAATGCGCAGCGTGCGGTAGGTGCCGGGTGCGATCGTCTCTTGCCAGATCTTGTACCGCGAGTATGCCGTCAAGCGGTGCGCTTGGACCAGGGTGTCGTCGATGATGAACGTGCCGGTTGCGGCGCCGCCGCGCGGGTTGGCGTAGAGCGCGATGGCCTGGCCGAAACGCGACGTGTTGACGATGACGACGCGCAGTGACTGCGTGACGCCGTAATCGCCCGAGAGTGCTTCACCAACGCGCAGGTTCGGCAGCGGCAGCTGCCCGATCGGGATCTCGAGCGGCGGCGCGTCGGTGAAGAACGTGTATTCCGAGAAGAATTCCGGCACCGGATACACGCCGCGCGCGTGCGGCGCACCGCCGGAGAGCAGGTTCGCGGCGTCGGCCGATTGGTCGAGCGGCGCATCGGCGTGTTGGGCAACGACCGCGATGTTGAGCGGGTCGCCGCTGATCTCGCGCATCTGCAAGATCCCGTTGACGACCGAATTCGGCGGCAGACCATGGTTGACGATGTTGACGGTAGTGTTGGGCGGGATCGTGATGACCGTGCCTTCGTTGCGCCGCGCCCGAATCAAGAACGCCTTGGTGGCATTGTGCCCGACTTCCATTTCGTTCGCGCCCGGGCCGGCGATCGCGGTCAGCAAGTGCACCACGGCCGGCGTTGGCGCGGCGTTGGTGGCTTTCACGAGGATCCGGCGTTCGGGTTCGGTCGCGGGGTTGAAGTGGTAGTACAGGAAGCGCTGCGAGGCCGTGCGGTCGATCGTCGCGGTGAACAGAACGCCGTCGGCGGTCAGCCGTTCGGGATAATCGCTGACCAGCAGCTGACTGGGCTGCAGCCGCGGCAGCGCGTAGTTCTCGACGGCGATGTGCGTCGTGCCGATCGCCGCGATGTAGGTGTCGCCTTGAATCTGCATCGGCACGTCGATCGTCATACGGTCGTCGTTGGGCAGCGGGTTGCGCACGACGACCGCATCTTGCGAGACGAAGATGTGGGCGCCGGGGCGCACGGTCGCGGCCGCCTCGGCGGCTTGGATCGCCGCGTCGCGCAGAAACGAGACCGAGGCCGGATCGCCGGTCACGCGCAGCGGCAGCGAGTCGGCGATCGTGCCGGCGGCGTACGCGACCCGAACCGGCACGTCGCGCGTGAGCCCGCGGGTATCGCTGACCGTGACGGTCGTCGTGCCGACGGCGACGCCGGTGATATACATCGCGCGCTGCGTCTGGTCGACGGCCACGGTTGCGATCGCCGGGTTGGCCGAGGTAGCCGCGATCGTGCCGGCCGCGCTGTTGACGCGGGCCGAAACGACGCGCCCGGGCTCGACCGCAACGTTCGGCGGGTCGACGATGATCGGCGGCTGCGTCGGGGTGGGGACCGGCGTCGGTGAGGCCTCACCGGCGGGGGTCGCGGACTCGCCCGGCGCGGGCGACTCACCCGGTGAAGGCGACGCACCGGGCGCCGGCGGCATCTCGGCCGCCGGCGGTGTCGTGTCGGCGGGCGCGGGTTCGGCCGTCGGGGCAGCGGGAATCGCCGGATTGACCGCGCCGGTCGGGGCTGGGACCGGCGGGTTGACCTGGGCGCCGGCCAGCGGCGAAAGTAGGGCAACCAGGAACCCGGCCCCGACCAATGCCGAGAAGGCGCGACGCAATGGGGAACTCCCGATCAGGCGATCTTCATCTCGCGAGAAACGGCTGATGCCAGCAACGTCTTATACCCGACGGCCGGGAACAAGACGGTTACCAGGTCCTTCTCGGCGCGTTCGACCGTGCCTTGCCCGAATTTCGTGTGGTAGACGACATCGGCGATGCCGTAGCCCGAGAGCGCGTGATCGCGTCGCCCCTGCAGGCAGTTGTCGCACGCACCGCACGACGCCGCGGTGAAGTTCTCGCCGAAGTAGTTGAGGATGAAGCGCCGCCGGCACGAGGTCGTCTCGGCGTACTGCAGCATCATCGCGAGTTTGGATTGGTCGTAGCGCTTCTTGGTCTCGTAGTTGGCGAGATCGAGCACCGCCTCGCGGCTGGCGTGCCGCGCCAGCACGTACTTCGCACGCGATGAGGCCTCGATGAAGCCGGCCTTCTTCAGCAGCGCCAGCACGACTTTGAGCTTGGTCAGCGGCAGTTGCGTGATCTTGCGCAGGTCGGTCAGCGACACGCCGTCTTCTTGCGTGCCGAAGATCTCGAGCGTGCCGAACACGCGCTGCACTTCCTCGATGTCCGGGTATTTGCCGGTCAGGAAGTAGTTCTGCACGCGCGTGTCGCTCATGCGGTAGACCAGGATGCACTTCGAGGGCTTACCGTCGCGGCCGGCGCGCCCGGCTTCCTGGGTGTAGGCTTCGATCGAACCCGGCAGATCGTAGTGCACCACGAAGCGAATGTTCGGCTTGTCGATTCCGAGGCCAAAGGCGTTGGTCGCGACGACGGCTTTGATCGCTTCCTGCATGAACAATTCGTGCACCGCGATGCGGTCGTGCTTCTGCAGCTTCGAATGGTAGACCGCGGCCGGAATCTCGAGCTGGTCTTGCAGATACTTCTGCACTTCGAGCGCGTTCTTGATCGTCGCCGTGTAGATGATTCCGGTGCCTTGCAGGTCGTCGTTTTCGAACAGCGTTTTGATCGCACGCAATTTGCCCGCTTCGTTCTCGGCACGGCGCACGCTGTAGATCAAATTCGGCCGGTCGAAACCGCGGACGATCGGTTTCACGTCGGGGACGCCCAGCTGCGTGAGGATGTCTTCGCGCACGGCGGGCGTCGCGGTGGCGGTCAACGCCAGCACGGTCGGTTTGCCGAGCGCGGCGATCACGCGGCCGAGGTTGAGATAGGCCGGGCGGAAATCGTGGCCCCATTGGCTGATGCAGTGCGCCTCGTCGATCACGAACAGCGGCACGGTCAAGCGCTGCAAGATCGCGACGAACGCGTCGTCCTCGAGTTTTTCCGGCGTGACGAAGACGATCTTCATCGCGCCCGAGGCGATGCGCGCGACCGCGGCCGCTTCCTGGTCTTCGGTCAAGGTCGAGTTCAAGGCGACGGTCTCGCGCACGCCGTGCGCTTCGAGCATGTCGAGCTGATCTTTCATCAGCGCGATCAGCGGCGAGACGATGACGGTCGTGCCGGGCAGCATCAGCGCCGGCAGCTGGTAGCAGAGCGACTTGCCGGCGCCCGTCGCCAGAATGGCCAGGGTGTCCTCACCGGCCAAAACGCGGTTGATGACCTCTTCTTGGCCGGGGTTGAAGGAATCGTATCCGAAACGCTCGCGCAGCGCAGCGTAGAGTTCCACGGGGACTCTCCCAGAGATGGTGGCAAGTCGACGGAGTGAAGCCCCCTTCCTAAAGGAGGCAAAAACACAGCGCCCACCAGACGGTGACTCTATTCCCGTACTCGCCGCCGCTCAAACGGTTGCGCAGCCGGGATGGAGAGACTCCCCTCCGAACCTTCCGCCGGGTGTCTCTCTATCGTACTTGGCGCCCGCTGACCTTCGCTAGCTTGGTTGGTCAGGATGCGGTCGTGCGCACGCTCACAACGGCCATCGAGACCGGCCGGCTCGCCCACGCCTACCTGTTCTCGGGGCCGCGCGGCTCGGGCAAGACCTCGGCCGCCAAAATCCTGGCGCGCTGCATCGAGTGCGAGCTGGGCCCGACCGCCACGCCCGACAACACCTGTGCCAACTGCACGGCGATCCTCGAGGGGACCGCCTTCGACGTGATCGAGATCGACGCGGCGTCGAACCGCGGCATCGACGAGATCCGCGCGCTGCGCGATGCGGTCAAGTTTCCGCCCTCGGTGATGCGCTCGAAAGTCTACATCATCGACGAAGCGCACATGCTGACCAAAGAGGGCGCCAACGCGTTCCTCAAAACCCTCGAGGAACCGCCGCCGCACGTCGTCTTCATCCTCGCCACGACCGCGCCCGAAGCGTTGCCGCCGACGATCCTTTCCCGCTGCCAGCGCTATGCGTTCCGGCGCATTCCGATCGAAACGATGATCCGCCGGATGCGCGAGATCGCGGATGCCGAGGGCATCGAGATCGACGACGGCGCGCTCGGCGCGCTGGCCTACCGCGCCGACGGCGGACTGCGCGACGCGCTGACGATGCTCGAACAAGTCGCGGCCTTCGGCGCGGGTCACGTCGACGTGGCCACCGTCGATGCCGCCTTCGGACAAACCGGGCGCGAGTTCGCGCTCGCGCTGCGCGATGCGGCGCTGGCCGGCGATGCCGGCGCGGCGCTGCGCACGATCGACGAAGCCAGCGACGCCGGCAGCGACATGCCGGGCCTGATTCGCGCGCTGATCGCGGAGTTTCGGCACCTGCTCGTCGCGCGCGTCAACCCCGAGCTGCTGGCGCGCGATCTCGCCGCCGACGACGCGGCCGCGGCCGAAGCGCGCGCGCAGACCGTGCCGCAAGCGCGCATCGTGCGCGCGCTGCGCCTCTTCGGCGATGCGCTCGGGGCGGCACGCAATTCCGGGAACGCGCGCCTCGAGCTCGAGACGGCGATGCTGCGCTTCATCCTGCAGACCGAAGACCCGTCGCTCGAAGCGCTGGCCGCGCGCGTCACCGCGATCGAATCCGGTGCGCCGCAGGCCGCCGCCCCGCCTCGCCTGGCCGCTTCGTCCCGCGCCGCGGCTCCGGCTCCGGCTCCGGCTCCGGCTCCGCCCCCTGCGCCCGCGCCCGCGGCCAAGGCTCCGGTGCGCAGCGCACCGCCGGCCGCGCCGCCCCTCGCAGCGGCTCCGGCGCCGGCGGCCGTTCCGCCGGTCGGCGCGTTGACGCCGGCCAAGGTGCGCTCGCTGTGGTCCAACGTCCGCACGCGCGCCGAGAGCGAAAAGCCCTCGCTCGCGGCGTCGCTGGGCCGCGCGACGATCGACGCGGTCGCCGAAGACGCGATCACCCTGCGCACGCCCGATGGGATCTCGGGCGAAACGCTCAAACGCAGTCTGGAAACGCTCAAGCGCGCGGTCGACGCCGTGATCGGCCGGCCGATCGACCTGCGGGTGATCGTCGGCGCGGCCCCGGCGGCCAGCGAATCGGCGGCCGACGACGAAACGGCGCCGGAGCATCCCGACGACGTCGCGCGCTACGCGTTCGACCGGCTCCTCTGATGCGCTCCCTCTCGTAAAGGACGACGAACGTGAATCAGGCCCAGATGATGCAGCAACTGCGCAAGATGCAGCAAGAGATGGCGCGCGTGCAAGACGAGCTCGCCAATACTACCGTTGAGGGGACGGCCGCCGGGGGTGTTGTTACCGTGGCGGTCAACGGCGAGTTTCGTGTGACGAAGCTTACGATCAAGCCGGAGGCGGTCGATCCTGCCGATATCGATACGCTTGAAGATTTGGTGGTTGTGGCGCTCAACGATGCGATTGGTAAAGCGAAGGCGCTTAGCGAGCAGAAGATGGGGAAGTTGACCGGCGGTATGAAGATTCCGGGGATGTCCTGAGCCGCGGCGGGGCGGCGCATTGCTGCGCGCGGGACGTCGTGATTTTTCCATCGTGGAAAAATCCCGACTCGGCTGCGGCGCTGCTCTCGACGTCGTGTCTTCGCAGCGCCGCAGACGCCCGCGCGCAGCAACGCGCCGCCCCGCCGCTCGACTAACGTGCCGAATGGGGTGGCGGGGCCGGTGGCTGCGCTCATTAACGAGTTTTCTAAGTTGCCTACTATTGGGCCGAAGACGGCGGCTCGGTTGGTTTTTCATTTGCTCAATAAGCCGCGGGCGGATGCGGAGCAGTTGGCGGATGCGATCATTGCGCTCAAGGATCGGGTGCGGTTGTGTTCGCAGTGTTTTTCGATTACCGAAGAGGATCCGTGTGCGATTTGCAGCGATCCGCGGCGTGATGCGCGGATGCTGTGTGTGGTGGCTGAGGCTAAGGATATCTATGCGTTGGAGCGCACGTCGGCGTATAACGGGCGCTATCATGTTCTCGGTGGTCTCATCTCGCCTATGGATGGGGTTGGGCCGGCGCAGTTGCGGGTGAAGGAGATGATCGAGCGCATCGGTGCGCATGGGTTTGAGGAAGTGATCGTTGCGACCAATCCCAATGCTGAGGGGGAGGCGACCGCGCTTTATCTTTCGCGGCTCGTTGCGCCGCTTGGAGTGTTGGTTACGCGGTTGGCGTATGGGTTGCCGATCGGCGGCGATTTGGATTATGCCGATGAGGTGACGCTGGCGAAAGCGATCGAGGGGCGCCGTACGCTGGGTTAGCGTTAGGCCGCGTTGATGGGGGCGCCGGGGAGAATTGTGCCGGGGGCGATGACACGGCAGTAGATGCCCATGATGTTGCCGCGTTCGGTGACGATCGTGCGCTGCAGCGCGGGGTCGGGTTCCGCGGTGGCGATGTCGTAGCTGGGGGTTACGCAGCGCGTGATCGGTTTGACGACCTCGAAGGTGACGTCGCCGATCTGCAGGCGCGTGCCGATGAGGGCGTGCTCCGAGGCTTCGAATGACGGCGCGGCTGCGGCTACGATGTTGGGGCGGAAGCGCAGCGGGTCGACGTCGCGGCCGGCCAGGGACTCGAGCTCGCGTATCCACGCATCGAAGACGATCGAGACCGGTTCGGCATCGAAGTAGTGCGGCGCCGCATCCTCGGCTTCGATCGTCAGGCCGGCGCCGAGTGCGAGATCCTGCGCGTCGGCGACGGCGGTCACGAGGTGCAGGCGGCGTTGTTCCTTGCCGCGATAGGTTTTGCCGGTGCGCGCGTGCCCCGGGCTGCTCACGAAGAGCGCGCAGCCGCGATCGCCGGCGAAACCGTCGGCGAGCACGTCGGCGCGCGCCAGCTGCTCGGCGCGCAGCGATTTGATCGGATAGCGGTACAACGCCGTGACCGTGCCCAGCATCGTGCGGACGTTCGCTGTGCGGGGCCCGCCTTCCGCGGCCGAGGGGTCGCGGGCAAATCACCGAACGCTTGATCAGGGTGACGGCTACCGACGTTCGGCCGAGCTCGATCGGCGAAATCCTCGACCGAGCGATCGCCACGTACGTGCGGCGCGCCGTGCCGCTGTTCGTCATCCTGGCGCTGGTGGCGATTCCGGCCGGCCTCGTGGGCGCGTACGCCTCGCCCAGCTTCTCGCACCTGGTCGCGACGATCAATCAGCTCGCGGCGGTGCCGCCCGGCGATGCGCTCGGCCGGGCCCGCGTCTTGCACGACTTCAACCGCTACGCCGCACCGAGCGGTTGGACATCGCTGTTCTATCTGGTCGAACTGCTGGTCTACCCGCTGGCGCGCACCGCGTTGATCGTCTTCGCCGCGCAGACCCTCGACGGCGCCGGGCCGACGATCGCGTCGGCCTATCGTGCGGCGCTGCAGCGCTGGCTGCCGCAGGTCGTCGCCGGCATCGCCTTCATCGGCATCGCGCTCGTGCTCGGCGTCGCGTTCGTCATCGCCGGCGGCGCCGCGGCGCTGGCGGTGTTCGTCGTCGGACTGCTCTCGCGCGCCGCGGCCATCGCCGCCGCGATCGTCGCGGCGCTCGCGGCGCTCGCGCTCGTGATCGTCGTGGTCGCGCTGACGTACATCGCGTTCCTGATGGCCGGTGTGAGCGTGGCGATTGAAGATGCCAATCCGGTGCGCGCGGTCGGCCGCGGGTTGCGGCGCACGCTCGACCGGCCGTTATTGCGGCGCACGCTCGCCGTGGCGCTGGCCGTCGTCGCGCTGGACTGGTTCGGCTCGGTGGCGATCATCGCGTTTGCCGGCGTGATCGAGTACCTCACCAACCTGACGCTGTTGTATGGCATCATCGCCGCCTGCGCGGGCATTTTGCTCGACGGTTTGCGGACGGTGTTCGTGCTGCTCTACATGCGCGACGTGCAGCTGCGGCGCGAGGGCTCGGATTTGCTCGCGGCGCTCGGCGCCGCTGCGCCGTCGGCATGAACGCGCCCTGGCCCCACGGCGATCCGCGCGACGTCGTGCGCGCGATCCTCGCCGACCCGCGCTATCGCGGCACCACCTCCGCCGATGCCGGAGCACCGAATCTCCTCGCGCGAGTGCTGGCCTGGCTCGGCGCGCGTTTCGTCGACCTGATGCACGCGATCGGCCACGTGCTCGGAGCGCGAACGCCGTTGAACCTCTCGATCGGTATCGTAGTGATCGTGGCGGCGGCGGCCGGTCTCGTGTTCTTGGGCGTCCGCTTCGTGCGCTTGCCGGCGCGGCGTCCGCGTGCCGCTGTTGCGAGTACCGCGCTGGAACGCAGCGTCACGAGTTCCGAACTCGTCGCGCTCGCGCTGGCGGCGGCGCGTAACGAACGCTGGCATGCGGCGGCATCGGCGCTCGCGCGGGCGGCGCTGCGCGCGCTCGACGAACGCGGGCGTTTGCGTTTCGATCCCGCGCGCACGCCCGGCGAAGCGCGCCGGCTGCTGCACGATGCGGCCTTCGATGCGTTCGAACGTGAAGCGACGACCGCGCTCTTTGCCGCCGGCGCCGCAACGCGAGAGCGCTTCGCGCGCTTGCGCGCAACGTATGCCGCCGCGTTCGACGAGGCGGTGTGATGCCGAATGTTTTCGGCTTGCGTGCCGGTGAGTGGGGGTTGGCGGCGCTGGTGCTGGCCGGGGTCGTCCTCGCGGCGCTGCTCGAGGTCACGCCGCCGGGCGGCGGCAGCGATACGTTCTCTTCGACCGATTATCGCAGCGGCGGCTACGCGGCGTGGTATACGTTGCTGCAGCGCGAGGGCATCGCGGTCGAACGCTTCGAACGCCGCCCGGTGGAACTCGACCGGACGATCGACACGCTGATCGCCGCGAATCCCGTCGTGCCGGCCGGCAACGATGTGCGGCGGCCGCCCGATCGCGCGGCGCTCGCGCGGTGGGTGCGCGCCGGCGGACGGCTCATTGCGCTGGGCGCGCGCGATCCGCTAGCCGGCAGCGGGCCGAAGATCGCCGGTGTGCGCACGCCGTACGGCCGCGGCGAGATCGTGGTGGTTCCTGATGCGCATCCGTTCGATAACGCGCTCCTCGCGCGCGGCGCGAACGCGCGGCGGGCGTATGATTTGGCGCGGCCGCGCCGGGCCGGCGGAATCGTCGCGTTCGATGAGGCCTTGCACGGCACGCTCGTCGACCGGCGCTGGTGGGACGTGCTGAGCGTTCCGCAGCGGGTCGCGTTGGGCGGTCTCGCGCTTGCCGTGCTGCTGGCGCTGATCGCGAGCACGCTGCGCTTGGGCCCGGCGGTCGCGTTGCGTGCGGTGCGCGAACCGGCATCGGATGAGTTCGTCGCGGCGGTCGCCGCGCTCTACGAACGCAGCGGTTCGCGCCGGGCGGCGCTCGGGCTGTTGGCGGCGGGCGCGGCGAACGCGAGCGGCGAGGCGGTGGACCGGTTGCGCGCGCTGGCTGCGCGGCCGCGGCCGACGGATCGCGATCTCGTTGCGGGTGCCGTGCTGGCGCGAACGATCCGGGAGGGCAGGTAGGTGGAGACCGAAGCGACCGCGGTGGCGCAACGCCTGCGGGCCGGACTCGCGCGCGTGGTTGCCGGCAACGACGCCGCGACGTTCGGCGTGCTCGTCGCGCTGCTGGCCGGCGGCCATCTGCTGCTCGAAGGCGTACCTGGAACCGCGAAAACGCTGATCGTGCGCGTGCTCGCGCAACTGCTCGGCGCCGGCTTCCGGCGCATTCAATTCACCCCCGACCTGATGCCGGCCGACATCGTCGGAACGACGATCTTCGATCCGGCCAGCGGCACGTTCGCGCTGCGCCGCGGCCCGGTTTTCACCAACCTCGTTCTGGCCGACGAGATCAACCGCACGCCGCCCAAGACGCAGTCGGCGCTGCTCGAAGCGATGGAGGAACGCCAAGTCACGATCGACGGCGAGTCGCATCCGATCGCCGCGCCGTTCTTCGTCTGCGCGACGCAGAACCCGATCGAATTCGAAGGCACCTACCCGTTGCCCGAAGCGCAGCTCGACCGCTTCATCGTGCGCGCGCGCACCGGCTATCCGGCGCCGGCCGAGGAGCGTGGCCTCTTGGCGCGCACCGTGGCGGGCTTCGACGCGCACGATCTGACGGCCGCCGGCGTGGAAGCGGTGGTGACCGCGCGCGAGGTCGTCGCGGCGCAAGCCGCGGTGCGCGCTACGCACGTCGAGCCGGCGGTGCTCGACTACATCCTGGCGCTCGCGCTCGCATCGCGCGCTGCGCGCGAGGTTGCGCTGGGCGTGAGCCCGCGCGGTGCGCTGGCGTTGCTGGCGGCAGCGCAGGCGGCGGCGACGATCGACGGACGCAGCTTCGTGACGCCCGACGACGTCAAGGGCGTCGCGCCGCTCGTGCTCGCCCACCGCATCATCGTGCGGCCCGAGGCCGAGTTGGAAGGCGGCTCGGCCGACGCGATCGTCACGCGGCTGCTGGCGAGCGTCCCCATTCCGACGTGAACGGTATCTCGCCCGCGCGGCCGCCGGCGTGGCTCGGCCCGCGCGGCATCGCGGCGGTCATCGTGTTTTCGCTGCTGGCCGGCGTGCTGGCGCGTTTCGTCGCGTGGCCGCTCGCCGTGGCCATCGCCGGCGCGGCCTTCGCACTGCTGGCGTCGGCCGACGCGCGGGCGAGCGCGCCGGCCTTCGTCTTTCAGCGCATCGCGCCGGAACGCTATGCGCTGGCGCGCGCCGATGCGTTCGCCTACGAGATCGAGAATCGCGGCGCCCTCGCGCTGCGCTTCGGCATCATCGAAGCGCCGGTGCCGAAGCTCGCGATTGCGAGCGCCGGCGTGAGCGCGATCGTTGCTCCGCGATCGCGCACGCGGGTCGAAATCGGTTTCGTTCCGCGCGAACGCGGCCGCACGGCGCTGGCGGATTCGTATGCGTGGTACGAAACGCTGCTCGGCCTCGTGCGCCATCGCGTGCGCGTGCCGGGCGCGCAACCGATCCGCGTGCTGCCCGACATGGCCGCGCTCGAGAGCTCCGATGATTTGGCGGTGCGCGCGCGCTCGATCGAAGCGGGCTTGCGCCGGTTGCGCCGCCGCGGCGCGGGGACGGAGTTCGAGAGCTTGCGCGAGTACGGCGCGGGCGACGCGTTTCGCGACATCGACTGGAAAGCGACCGCGCGCCGCGGCCGCGTCATGGTGGCCCAGTACGAGGTCGAGCGCAGCCAGCAAGTGATCGTCGCGCTCGACGCCGGCCGCTTGATGGCGGCGCGGCTGGGCGAGCGGCGCAAGCTCGATTATGCGGTCGGCGCCGCCATCGGCATCGCCGGCCTCGCCCGGCGGGCCGCCGACCGGGTCGGCGTCTACGCCTTCGCCGCAACCACGCTGGCCACGGTTCCGCCGGCGAGCGGCGGCGCGGCGGCCGCCGCGATCGTCGAAGCGCTGGCCGACCTCGAGCCGCGGTTCGAAGAGCCGGACTACGAACGCGCCGCGCTCGAACTGCGCCGCACCTACCGCAAGCGCAGCCTGGTCGTGGTGTTCACCGACCTCTTCGATCCGGTCGCCTCGAGCGGCGTCCTCGCATCGCTCGCGCTGCTCGTGCGCCGGCACTTGGTCCTGGTGGCGCTGATGAACGACGCCGCGCTGGAAGACGCCCTCACGGCCGAGCCGCGCGATGTCTCGGCCGCCTACCGCGCGGCGCTGGCGACCTCGCTCGCGGCCGAGCGCCAACGGGCTGTTTCAGCCTTGCGCGCGCGGGGCATGCTCGTCGTCGACGTACCGGCGCATCAACTGCGCTTGGCTACGCTTGATGCGTACCTCGACGTGAAGACGCGCGGCCTGCTCTGATTCGTACGCTGCCGTACGGTTGAGGGAATGAGCCGGTGCCACCATAGGTGAAGACCGGCGGCAGACTCCCGGTTGCAAGGAGCCCACCGAACGAATGGCCTGGGAACCGACGGCCGATCTCGATCACCACTTTGAAATGACGCTGCCGAACACCCCGGCCGGCGCGGCGCTCGCGCGCCGCCAGCTGGTGCGCTTTGTCGAGCACGTCTGCCTCAATCGGGGTGCCGTCGGCGATCTGGAGACCGCCATCGGCGAAGCCCTCGCCAACGCCGCCGAGCACGGGTACCGCTCCGGCGGCCGGATTCACGTCACGGCGCACCTGACCGGTGACGGTATCGAGATCGAGGTCTCCGACGACGGCCGGGGCTTCGCCCCGCGCGTCGTCCCCGTCGATCACCCGCCCGCACTGGCCCCGCGCGGTTACGGCATCTTTCTGATGCGGGCCATGGTCGACGAGGTCGATTTCGCCGACGACGGCCGGACGGTCCGCTTCCTCAAGCGCTTCTGACCGAATCCGGTGGATCGGCCGCGGCCCGGCCGGCGAACGTCAGGTAGCCGCAGAGCGCGATCGCGGTCAGCCCGCCGATGGCCAGGCGGACGTCGATCGAAAGCCGTTGCGGCGAGACGAAGCCCTCGATGGTGCCGGCCACCGCGAGCAGTCCCGCCACGCCCAGCATCAGCGTGAGCGCGCGGGCCGCGTTGGCCCGTAACGCGTCGGCGCGCCGCGCGCGGCCGGGCCGCACGATGCCGGCCGCGAGGATCAGCCCGGCCCCGCCGGCGATCTGGATCGCGAACAGCTCGATCACCCCGTGGGGGGCGATCGTGGCCCAAAAATCCCGGCCGAAACCATGCCCGGCGAAGAGCGCGGCCGTCGTTCCCAGCATCAGCCCGTTCGAGCCGATGATGTAGAGCGTCAGGATGCCGGCCGTGATGCCGCCGGCGAACGCGAGCGCCGAAACGCGCACGTTGTTGGTGACGATCATGGCCGACATCGCCGGTGCGAAGGTGCGGTCGAAGCCGAAGTTCGAGTCGTGCAGCGCGCGGTCGGCCGGCGGCACGGCCGCCGCCGGCACGAAGGCGTAGGCGTTGGCCGGATCGTCGCTCGTGGCGCGGTAGCTGATCGCGGCGCCGGCAACCGTGATCAGCACGCACAGGCCGATCGCCTGCCACGAGCGGCGCACCTCGCGCGGAAATGCCGTAACGAAGAGGCGTACGGCCTTCGACCAGCCTCCGGCGCTCGTGCCGGCATACACGCGCGCGTGCGCCCGCGCCACCAGCCGATTGAGGTAGGCGACGAGCCGCGCGTCGTAGCGGCGGGCGCGGGCGATCGCGAGATCGCTCGTCGCGGCCCGGTAGCCCAGCGCCAGCGCGTCGAGGTCGGGCGCGGGCAAACGGCGCAGACCGCCGCGGTCGACGCGCGCGAGCAGGGCCTCGAGTTCGGCCCAGCGCGGCCGGCCATGATCGACGAAGCGCGCTTCGCGCATTCCGGCCAATTGGCGCGAGGGCTTGCGCCGCCCCGCTCGTAGCTTGCCGAAATGGAACGTGCGCTCGAGGTGCGGACGGCGGAAGCGATCGCGGTGCGCTACGAGCTCGCCGGTCTCGGCAGCCGTTTTCTCGCGCTGACGGTGGATCTGGCGATCCAGGTAGGCGTGACGCTCACGGTGTTCGTCGCGCTGGTGCTGCTCGCGCGCCCGTTGGCCGAGACGCTGGCCTGGGTGCAGCTGGACAAGTCGGTGTACGTCGCCGTGCTCGCGGCGTTGGCGCTGGCGACCTTCGTGCTCTTCTTCGGCTATTTCATCATTTTCGAGCTGGTCTGGAGCGGGCAAACGCCGGGCAAACGCGCGCTCGGCATCCGCGTCGTGCGCGACGAGGGCTTTCCGGTCGACACCGGCGCGGCGGTGATTCGCAACGTCGTGCGCGTGGTGGAATTGGCGCTCGGGTTCTACGTGTTCTCAGCGCTCGTCACGCTGCTCTCGCCCGAGAACAAGCGGCCCGGCGACTTCGCGGCCGGCACGATCGTCGTGCGCGACCGGCCCGACGACGCTCCCGTGCTGGCCGCGCTGCTGCGCGAAGATCCCGAACACGACGACGGGCTCGACCGCGAGGACCGCTCGCTGATCGCGCAGTTTCTGGCGCGCCGCGCGGTGCTCGAACCACGCGCGGCGGCTGAGATCGCGGCGCGCATTGCGGAGCGCGTGCGCCCCAAGCTGCGCGCGTCGTTCCACTATCTCGACGACGCGGCGCTGCTCGAGCACCTCGGGCGAACCGCGTAAGGCGAACCGCTTACGGCGAACCGTTGCCGCGGATGCGGCTGAGCATGTCGCGCGCGAAACTCTGCGCCGATGCGCGCGCATCCTCGTAGACCTTCGCGGCATCGACGCTGGCCATATGGCGGCCGTGGAGCTCGTAGAACGTCGCGCCCTCACCGACGACGACGGTGCCCGCGTAGGCGATCGCCGATTTGATCAGGATGCCGCCGACCGGGATGAACCCGGCGAGCTCGCGCGCCAGCGCCCGCCAGCCGAAGCCGCCGCCGACCACCGGCAGAAGCTCCCACATCTGCGCGACGTCGGGATCCTTGCCGAAGGTCGCCCGGATTTGGAGCATCAGCATCATCTGGATGCCGGTGATCGCCATCATGTCGCCGGCCGACACGAACGCGCCGAGGAAGATGCCGACCACCGGCACGTTGTCGATCAGGGCGCTCGCGCCCGACACCTTCAGCGCGTTGAGCGCGGCGTCACGCGTCAATTTTGCCGCGACCGTCGTGCGCAACATCGGCAAGCGCCGTCCGACCGCGATCTCGACGCCCCGGCAAGCGTCGATCACGTGCGGCAGCAGCCGCGCGCGCAGCCATTCGAACTCGACGGCCGGCACGACGTAGTCCTCGATCGCTCCGGCAGCGGGGGCCTGCACGGGGCCGCTGGTGACGGTCACCGCCGGGTCGACGAGCACCGCGAAGACCGGCAGTTTGAGTGCCGCCAGCGCATCGACCGGCGCACCGGCGCGATCGCCGATTGTGCCGAAGAAGAGCACCGCGCGGGCGTCGGTCAGGTCGACCGGCGCTCCGCCGGCCGGCAGCGTCTCGAGCGCGGCGGCGGCTTCCAAGGGCACCGTGTCGATCCCGGTCCCGGCCAGCAGCACCGCGCGGAACGCGGCCACCAGCGCCGGGTCGCCGCACAAGAGAAACTTGAACGGCTGGCGCGCGCCGGCGTGGACGGCGCCCGTATTGAGCGTCGAACGCAGCCGGTTGAACGTCTGGGCCGCCCCGAAGACGGAGCTTTTCATCATGATTTCCTTGACCTACCCGCTGGGGCCATGGATGTTACGTGCACGACCCGGCCTTCTCTTTCCGCGCGGGTGCCGGGGTGTTGGCACACCGGCCCGTTAGGATGGCCATGTGGAAAAGGTGTGGACCGTCGCAAGTTCTTGTGCACCGCGTGTGGATGCCGGAGGGCGGGGGCCCGGCGCGCGGAACCGCGCACCGATGATCGCTTCGCAGTTTTGGGAACGTTCGGCGTGAGCACGGTTCGTGGCCGCGGCCGCAACGTCGAGATCGCCGTCGACCGGGCCTTACCGGCGGCCGGGGAGGAACTGCGCGCGCACTTCACCGAGCGGCCCGATTTCTACCGGGGCAGCCATGCGGTCGCCAACTTCGGCATCCTCGAACCGGCGCCGGCCGAGATCGCCGCGTTTCGCGACTTGCTGGCCGAGTTCGGCATCACGCTCGACGGCGTCTCCGGGTCCGACACGCTGGCCGGCACCTTGGCCGGCTTCCAGCTGGCCTACCTCGGCCCGGCGCCGGTAGCCGAGGTGTCCGCGCTGCCGCGCAGCCGGCCCGCGCGGCACGTCGAGCTCTCGCCCGAAGCCCGTTCGCTGGTGGCCGATTTCGCCGGCGCCCGCGCCGACCTCGCCCAGCGCCGGAGCGCCGGCGCGGTTGCGCCGAGCGGTCCGGCCGGCGTCGCATCGGCGGGGGTCACGATTCCGGCGACCCCCGCGCACGCGCCGGCCGGCGTCTCGACGCTCTATCATCGCGGCACGCTGCGCGGCGGCCAGGCCCTGCACAACATGGGCAACATCGTCGTGATCGGCGACCTCAACCCGGGCGCCGAACTGATCGCCAGCGGCGATATCGTCGTGGTCGGCGCGCTGCGCGGCACCGCGCACGCCGGCGCGCAGGGCGACCGCACCGCGCGCGTCATCGCGCTGGAATTCGCGCCGACGCAGCTGCGCATCGCCACGGTCATCGGCGCCGACGCGCTGGTCGCCGTCGGGCCCCAGCAAGCCACGATCGAAGGCGATCGCATCGCCGTCGCGCCGCTCGGCGCCCCGATTCGCAAGGAGGTCTCGCTATGAGCGCGCGGCGCATCGTCGTCACTTCGGGCAAGGGCGGGGTGGGCAAGACGACCACCACCGCGAATCTGGGCGCGGCGCTGGCCCTGCGCGGCAAGCGCGTCGTGCTGGTCGATGCCGACATCGGGCTGCGCAATCTCGACCTCGTACTGGGCCTCGAGAAGCGCATCGTCTTCGACCTGGTCGAAGTGGTCGAAGGCCGCTGCCAGCTGCGCCAAGCGCTGATCAAAGACAAGCGCTTCGGCGAGGCGCTCTCGATCCTGCCCGCCGCGCAGACGCGCGACAAGACGGCCGTGACGGAGAACCAGTTCGCCACCGTGATCGACGAGCTGGCCGAGATGTGCGATTACGCGATCATCGATTGTCCGGCCGGGATCGAGCACGGGTTCCGCAACGCCGTCGCCGGCGCGCGCGAAGCGATCGTCGTCACGACGCCCGAAGTCAGCGCCATCCGCGATGCCGACCGCGTCATCGGGAAGCTCAACGAACGCGGCCTGCCGATGCGCCTCGTGATCAATCGCATCCGGCCCGAGATGGTGCGCTCGGGCGACATGCTCTCGGTGGAAGACGTGTGCGACATCCTCTCGGCCGAATTGCTCGGAATCGTCCCCGACGACGAGGACGTGATCGACACGACCAACCGCGGCGAACCGATCGCGTTGCGGGCCGAATCGCGGCTAGCCGGAATCTATGAAAAAATCGCGCGCCGTCTGGAAGGCGAAATCGTGCCGTTCACCGCGCTCAACGCGCCGAATTTCCTGAGCCGCTTCCTCGGCCGAAAGGCAGGCTAACCCGTGCATGAGCTTCGCGAAGACCCGCTCCCCGCGGCGCCGGCGCAGCGCCGCGGCCGCGCGATCGTCGTCACCTCGGGCAAGGGCGGTGTCGGCAAGACGACGACGACCGCCAACGTCGGCGTCGCGCTGGCGGCCACCGGCGCGCGCGTCGTGCTGATCGACGCCGACGTCGGCCTGCGCAACCTCGACATCGTGCTCGGGCTCGAGGCGCGCGTGCGCCATCACGTGCTTGACGTGCTCGAAGGCAACGCCGAGCTCGACGACGCCCTGGTGAGCGACAAACGCGTGCCCTCGCTCAAACTGCTGGCCGCGTCGCAAACGCGCGAGAAGGACGACGTCGACACCAACGCCTTTCGCGGCTTGGTCGAGCAGCTGCGCGAACGGTTCGACTACGTCTTGATCGATTGCCCGGCCGGGATCGAAAAGGGCTTTCAGAACGCGATCGTGGGCGCCGACGAAGCGATCATCGTCTGCACGCCCGAGGTCAGCGCGGTGCGCGACGCCGATCGCGTCGTCGGCTTGCTGGGCGAGCGCGTGAAGGTGACCCTGATCGTCAACCGCTTGCGCCCGGCGCTCGTCCGGCGCGGCAAGATGCTCTCCGTCGACGACGTCAACGCGATCCTGCGCTTGCCGCTGCTGGGCGTGATCGCGGACGAGCCCGGCGTCATCGTCTCGACCAACAAAGGCCAGCCGATCGCGCTCGATGCGGCCTCGCCGACGGGCGATGCCTATCGCAAGATTGCCGGCCGCATCGCGGGGACCGACACGTCGGCGCCGGAAATCCCCCGCGAAGCATCCTTTCTCGACAAACTGTTCGGGGGCCAGCGCTAACCCATGATCGAGTTCTTCAAACGGTTGTTCAACCCGGAGCCTTCGAGCGTTACCGCGCGCGAACGCTTGCGCTTGGTGCTGCTCTCCGATCACCTCGCGCTCGCGCCCGATGTGGTGGAATCGCTCAAGGCCGATTTGATCGCGGTCATTTCCAAATACGTCGACGTCGATGCGGCCAACTGCGACGTGACGTTCGAACAGCAAGAACGCGCCGTCGCGATGCTGGCCAACATTCCGATCCTGGGCATGAAGCCGCCGGGCCGCCCCGCGCGTCCGGCGCCGCCGCCCGACGCGCCGCTGGTCGACCCCGCGCCGGCCTCAGCCGCCGTCGCCGATCCGCCGCCCGCACAAGCCGACGCGTCCCCCGCCGCACCCGCGCCGGCTTCGAAACCGCGCCGTCGCCGCCGCCGGCGCGCGAGTGTGAACACCGCCGCCGCACATTAGTGTGACGGCACACTAGCGTGGAGCGTCCCTGGTACACACGCTTTAACTGGTTCCTCGCCGGTTCGTGCATCGTGCTCACGATCGTCGGCATCGTGTTCATCTCGTCGGCCACGTTGCACGAACCCTATGCCGCGGGTGAGTGGAAGAGCCAAGCGGTCTTCGCGGTCGTCGGCATCATCGTGATGTTCGGCGTCGCGTTCATCGACTATCACCGCTGGCAGCAGTGGGCGCTGCCGATCTACGTCGTGACGCTCTTGCTGCTGATCTTCATCGCGGTCAAGGGTCACAGCGCGCTCGGCGCCGCGCGCTGGATTCAAATCGGCGGCTTCACCTTTCAGCCCTCCGAGCCGGCCAAGGTCACCCTGGCGATCGCGGTCGCGGCGCTGCTCTCGCGCGGCACGTACCGCGCGCTCTGGCAAATGGGCATTCCGCTCGCCGCGGTCGGCCTTCCGGCGCTCTTGATCCTCAAGCAGCCCGATCTCGGTACGACGCTCGTGGTGGGGGCGATCCTGACCGTCGAGCTGGCGTTCGGGCTGCCGAACGTGGTCGACTTCGCGATCTATTTCGGCAGCGTCGTCGCGGGTGCGGCCTACGTGCTCTCGAGCGACAAGATCCTCAAGCCGTTCCAGCGCGCGCGCTTGTTGGTGTTCCTCAACCCCAAGCTCGATCCGCAGGGCGTCGGCTACAACCTCAACCAGTCGAAGATCGCGGTCGGCAGCGGCGAGTTGTTCGGCAAGGGGCTCTATCACGGAACGCAGACCCAGCTGAATTTCGTGCCCGAGAACTCGCGCGATTTCATCTTCACCGCGATCGGCGAGGAGGCCGGTTTCCTCGGTGCGTGCGGCCTGATCGCGCTCGACGTCGCGATCGTCGCGAGCGCGATGCGAGCGGTGTTTTCAGCCCAAGACCGCTTCGGACTGCTGCTCAGCGTCGGCCTCGTGACGATGCTCGCCTTCCACATGATCGTGAACATCGGGATGACGATCGGCATCATGCCGGTGACGGGAATTCCGCTGCCGTTCATGTCCTACGGCGGCAGCGCGCTGATCACCGACTACCTCGCCGCCGGCATCCTGATCAACGTCGGTCTGCAGAAAGACCGGCTGGTCTTCGGCGACGCCACGCGCCGCGTCGAAGCCGCTTAGGAGATACGGCCGACCGGCGCGAGCGTGCGCTGAGCGAAGTCGAGGGCGTCGTCCGCGGTCATCGGGCGGGCGAACAGGTAGCCTTGTACGAGATGACAGCCCAAGTCGTAGATCAGCTCGCGCTGCTCGATCGTCTCGATGCCCTCAGCGATCACTTCGGCGTTGAGGCCGCGCGCCAGCGCGATGATGCCGGCCACGATCGGAATCTTGGCCGGATCGTTGGCCGCCGAGACGACGAACGAGCGGTCGATCTTGATCGCATCGACGTGAAAATCGTTGAGGTGGCGCAGCGATGAGTAGCCGGTGCCGAAGTCGTCGAGACACACGCGCAAGCCCATCGTGTGAAGGTTGGCGAGAAAGCGTCCGGCGGTATCGATCGAATCGATCGACGCCGTTTCGGTCATCTCGATCACCAGCGTCTGCGGTGGTATCTGCCAGGTTTCCATCGCGTCGGCGATCGATGCGTAGGTGCCGATGTGCGCCGCTTCCATCGGCGAAATGTTGACGTGGACGGAGAGGTTCTCCAGCTGCAAACCGGCGGCGCGCCACTCGGAGAGGTGACGGCACACTTCGTGCACGATGTGCCGGCCGAGCGGAACGATCAGCCGCGCTTCCTGGGCCACGTCGATCAATTCCGTGGCGTCGATCTCGCCGCGCACCGGATGCCGCCAGCGCACCAGCGCTTCGAAACCGTGACACGTCCGGTCGTCGAGTGAGAGGATCGGTTGGAAGACGATCCGCGGCCCGTCATCGCGGGTGAGCGCGACGCGCAGGTCGGCGGCGAGCTCGCCGCGGTCGACGATCTGTTGGCGCAGGACTTCATCGAACACGACCACGCGGTCGCCGCCGTCTTCTTTCGCGCGGTACATCGCGATGTCCGCATCGCGCAGCAAGCTGTCGACGGTTTCGTGCAGCGCATCGACGGCGACGATACCGACGCTTGCGGCGAGCCGGTGCTCCACGCCTTCGACGCGGATCGGCTCGTTGAACGATTCGCAGATCCCCTCACCGACGTGCAGCGCGTGGGCCGAATCGGGATCGTAATGGTGGACGAGTACCGCGAACTCATCGCCGCCGACGCGCGCCACCAAATCGCCGACCGGCGTCGCGTTGAGCAGCCGCTGCGAGGCCGCCACCAGAAACTCATCGCCCGCTTGATGACCGTAGCGGTCGTTCACTTCTTTGAAATAATCCAAGTCGATCGAAATGACCCAGCTCGTGCGGTCGTTGACCGGCGTCCAGGCGGCGACGGCCTCGGCCGCGGCCCGCGTGAAGGCCCGCCGGTTCGGCAGCCCGGTCAAGGCGTCGTGCAGGGCTTGGTGCTGAAAAGCCGTCCGCGTGCGGTGCGAGCGCTCTTGCGAGCGCCAGACGGCGAGCGAAAGCAGCACCACGAGCGTGATGATCACCGCGATCAGGACGACGATCAGGGCGATCTCGCGCTGGGCGCGCTGGCGGGCTTCGGTCAGCCGCGCCTCCAGCAACGGCAGCAGGGTCCCTTCGAGCAGTTCGAGCTTCGCCGATCCTTCGGCCGCGGGCCCCAGCAGCAGTCCGCGCCGCGAGAGCGCGTCCCCGCGTGCGATGTGCAGCTGCAAGAGGTCGAGGAACGCGTCGGTCGAGGCCCGCGCGGCGTCGACTTGCGAGCGCGCCGCCGGGGGCAACTCGCGAAACCAGGCGGCATCGAGGGCCACGTTGGAGGCCGACCGGGCGTCGGCGTAAATCGCCGTCAGCGCCGCATGCGAAAAGCGGCTGTTCACCCCCACATCCGAGCCGGCGGCGGCCGCCAGCATGCTGGAGAGCCGCTCGAACTGGGCGTTTTCGCTGGGCACGAAGAGCAGCGCCGCCTCGGCCAAGGCGCGGTCGGCATTGGCGGTGTTGCCGCGCATGGTCGCGTTGGTGGCGACGCGAAGGTACGCGTCGCGCAGCGCCTGGTGGGTCAAGCGCAGCAAGACCGGGCTCGGGCGCGACCCGGCCGCGTTCCACGCGTGCAGCAAGCGCGCGACTTGGTTGAGCGGGACGGTCGTGCGCAGGGGACTCGCGCGCAAATCGCGGTCCGCGCGCGCGAGGGCGTCGCGCACGGCGGTGACCTGCCGGCGCCCAGTGGCCTCGCCGCTACCGGCTTGATAGGCGTCCAGGGCCTCCGACACGCTGTTGAGGCGCTCGACCAAGCGCACGGCTTCCCGGCCGGCGGCATAGGCGGCTATCTCGTTCGTGCGGGTGACGATCTGCACGGCGCCGGCGGAAAGCAGAAAGGCAAGCGCAACGACGCCGACGGCTATCAGACGTAGCGCAAGTCTCACAAATCGTCCTTCGTCGTCGGGCCCGCCGAACGCTCGCAGCAGGGGTGCGAGGACCACTTCTCCTTCCTCTCGAAGGTGGTGGAGCGAAATAGCTCGCCTGGTGATCGTGTCCCCCGCGGGGTGGACGCTGGATCGGTAGGGCGTTTCGAACAGTTTCTTACCGAATTTTTGGGACGCGGCCGAAGCCGGCGATACCCGCTCGATGACGCAAACTATCACGTCGTCGCGATGCGTGTCGCAAGGACCGCCGCAACCCGGGAGACACCAACTTGTCGACCGACCTTCTCATTTCGAGCGATCCGTGGGAGAACCGCGTCGCCATCCTCGAAGATGGGAAACTCTCCGAGTACTACATCGAGCGTGACGAACGCGTCATCGGCTCGATCTACAAGGGCAAAGTCCAAAACGTGCTGCCCGGCATGGGCGCGAGCTTCGTCGACATCGGCCTGGGACGCAACGCGTTCCTCTACGTCGACGACATCAACAAGACGCCGCTGAACATCGGCGACGTCGAGATCACCGGCGGCCGCAGCGGCTGGACGATCAACGAGAAGGTCAGCAAGGGCGACGACGTCCTGGTGCAGATCGTCAAGGAGCCGCGCGGGCTCAAGGGTGCGCGCGTCTCGACCAACATCTCGCTGCCCGGGCCGCTACCTGATCCTGATGCCGACCGGCAAGTACTCCGGCGTCTCGCGCAAGATCGAGTCGGCCGAGGAACGCAACCGCCTCAAAGGCGTGATGAAGGCGATCCGGCCCGAAGGCATGGCGACCGTCGTGCGCACCGCCGCCGGCGGCGTTTCCAACGCCGAGCTGATCGCCGATCTCGGCGTGCTGATCCGCATGTGGCACGGCATCCTCGAGAACTACAAGTCCGCACCGACGCCGTCGCTCTTGCACAAGGACATGAACCTCGTGTACAAGGCGGCGCGCGATTTCATCACGCCCGAAGTCGCAGAACGTCTGGATCGACGATCCGGAAGAAGCCGAGCGCGTGCGCGACTTCATGCGTTTGCTCGGGCCGCAGTACGTCGAGCGCATCAAGCCCTATCCGGCCGGCGCGCAGCTCTTCGCCGATTACAAGATCGACGAAGAAGTCGCGAAGCTGATGAAGCCGACGGCGAAGCTGCCGTCGGGCGGCTCGATCGTCATCGAGACGACCGAAGCGCTGACCGTCATCGACGTGAACTCCGGCAAATTCACCGGCGGCAAGAACCTCGACGACACGATCGTCAAGACGAATATCGAAGCAGCGGCTGAGATCGCGCGCCAAGTGCGTTTGCGCGATATCGGCGGCATCATCGTTTGCGACTTCATCGACATGTCGTCCGAAGGCGACCGCAACAAGGTCATCAAGAGCCTCGAAGACGGTCTGCGCAAAGACCGCACGCGCTCGACGATCCAATCGTTCTCGCCGCTGGGGCTGCTCGAGTTCACGCGCAAACGCGTCGGCAAAGATCTGGCCGGACAACTGCGTTCGACGTGTCCGATGTGCACCGGTTTCGGCAGCGTGATGTCGCCGGAGTCGGTGACGATCTCAACGTTCCGCAAGATCGCGCAGCACAAGAACGGTCATGCCGATCACGTGCACGTCGCGGCTTCGCCGCACGTCGCGGCGCAAATCGAGTTCTGGTACGAAGAAGAACTGCGCAAGCTCGCCGAGCGCGTCGGCACGCCGATCGACGTGCGCGTCGATCCGGCCGTGCATCCCGAAACGCCGCTGGTCGTTTGGGGCACCGGGCTTGCCCGAGCTGCCGCCGGTGCGCGTGGGCGACGAGTTCGAAGTCGAACTGCTCAGCACGCGCTTGCCCACCGCAACGTCGGCCGCCGCGGTCGTCAACGGCCGGCTGATCGAGGTCGAAAACGCAGCCAACGCCGCCGGCAACGCGATCAAGATTCGCATCATCGACGTCGACGGCGCCGACATCCTGGCCGAACCGCGCTTCCCGATCGGCTCCGCGCCCGCGGCCGGTGCCGCTGCCGGCGAAGGCGCCGGCAAGAAGCGCCGCCGCCGCGGTGGCCGCGGCCGCAAGCCGCTCACGGCCGCCGAGCAGCAAGAAGAACTGCGCGAGTTGGCCGAGGAGGCCGCCAAGGGCCTGGGCTCGCGGCCCGGTCCCGGTCATCGGCATCTCGACGACCGAGGAAGCCGTTGCCGAAGAGCACGTCGCGCGCAACGAAGGCGCGCCCAAACGCGTCACGCCGGCGGCCGCGGCCGCGGCCGACGTCGAGGACCTGCTGGCCGACGCGCTCGACCTGCCGACGAGCGTGCACCCGCCGCGCGGCCGCGGTCGCGGCGAGCGCGGGCGCACCAACGGTCCGCCGCCGCAAGTGCAAGCCCCCGCGACGGCAGCCTTCCGGCCGGCCCCCGTCGGCCGGTCTGGCACCGCTGCCGGGCGAGACGCTCTCGGGCGCGCTGGTCGGCAAACTGCCCGGCGAAACGCTCTCCGGCGACCGCGTGAACGAGCTGCTCGCGGCTCCGCCGCCGCCCCAGCGCGAGCGGACCTATACGGCTCCCGCCGCTGCGGCGCCGGCGCCCGCCTACGAGGCGCCGGAATCCGACGCCGATGGCGCGCCGGGCGAAGCCGGCGACCAGCCGGGACGCAAACGCCGCCGCCGGCGCCGCCGTGGGCGCGGCGGCAGCGGTGAAGGCGCCGCTGCCGGCACGGCCGCGCCGGCGACGGCCGGCGTGTATCTCGATGCCGACGACGATGAATCGGCCGAGCCGATGATCGCCGCCGCCGCACCGTCCTCGGGCATTCCCGAGACGGTGACGGAAATCGACGGCCGCAAGCGCCGCCGCCGGCGTCGCCGCCGCCGCGGCGGCAGCGGAGCCGCAGCGACCACCGCCAACGGCGTGCTCGGCCAGCCCGGCCCGCTCCCCGACCGGCACATCATCCGCGTCGACGGCGACGGCGGCGCTCAGCCGACCGGCGAGAATTCGCCGCCGCCGCCGAACCGCGCCCTCGCGCCGTGGAACCGTCCGAAGAAGGGCGAGATCGCGACCGAAGCGCCGCCGCCGAGCCTGAAAGCGCCGCGCGAGGACGTCCGCGTCGCCGCCCCGTCGCGCCGCCGTGCTCCGGCGCGTCCGGCCGCGGCCGGACGGGTCGCCCCGCTCGAGTCGGTCGAGATCAAGGCGCTGCCGGCGCCGGCGCGCAAAAAGGCCGCCGCCGGCGCCGGCGCGGCCAAGAAAACCGCTGCTCGCAGTACCACGGCCAAGAAAACCGCGGCACCCAAAGCAGCGGCGAAGAAGAGCGTGGCTAAGAAAAGCACCGCCGTGAAGAGCACCGCCGCGAAGAGCACGGCGCGCACGGCGACTGCGAAAAAGGCACCCGCCCGTAAAGTCGCGAGCGCGAAGAAGACGGTCCGCAAAAAGACCTGACCCCGATGCTCGCGGTGTTCGTCGATTTCGACGGCACGATCACCGACGTCGACACGTTCGACGCGTTGGTCCGTGCCGTCGCCGGCGATGCCGTGTGGAACGCGATCGACGGGCAGCTGCTCGCCGGTGAGATCACGCTGCGTGAGGCGCTCGCGCGGCAAGCTGCCGCCGTGCGGCTGTCGCGGCCGGAAACGCTGGCGTTCATGGAACTGCACGCGCAGGTCGATCCTAGCTTCGGGCCCTTCGTCGCGGCGGTGCGTGCGCACGGCGGCACGGTGCGCGTCGTCTCGAGCGGCATCGCGACCGTCATCCACGACTGCGCTCGAGCGCGCCGGCGTCGACGGTCGAGGTGCATCGCCAACGAGGTCGACTTCGCGCCGGGCGGCTGGACGATGTCGTTCGTCGACGGCTCCGACAACGGGCACGATAAGGCTGCCCACGTGCGCGCGGTCCGCGAGCGCGGCGAGCGCACCGTCTATATCGGCGACGGCATCAGCGACTTCGCGGCCGCGCTCGAGGCCGACGAACGCTTCGCCAAAAAAGGCCGCGCGCTCGAAGCATATTGTCGAGCGCGCGGCGTTGCGTGCGAGTCGTTCGAAACGTTCGATCAGATCGAACGGCGCTCTTTCCCTAATGAACCTGCGCCGGTGCGGGCGCGGCCGGAGAATCGGTGGCCGCGACGGCGGCGATCTTGCCTTGCAGGAACGTGATCGCCTTGGCCAGCTGCGGATCGTCATCGGGATAGCCGGGGCGGATCTTCGTGCCCTTCGGGAATATCCGCTTCGATCTGCGGCTGGATGCCGACCGTGTTGATGTCGTGGCCGTTGGGCGTGTAGTAGCGCGCGGTCGTGATCTTCACGGCCGAACCGTCGCGCAGCGGGAAGATCGTCTGCACGACGCCCTTGCCGAAGGTCTTCGTGCCGATCAGCGTGCCGACGCCGCTGTCTTCGATCGCGCCGGCGGTGATCTCCGACGCCGATGCGGTGTAGGCGTTGACGAGCACGGCGAGCGGCCGCGGTGCGACGGCGATGTTTTCGGCGTCGTACTCGGTGCTCTGGCCGGCGCGCGATTGCACGGTGACGATCGGACCGGTCGGGATGAACTTCGAGCTGACGTCGATCGCGGCGTTGAGATAGCCGCCGCCGTTGTAGCGCAGGTCGAGGACGTAGGCCTTCGCGCCTTGCGCCTGCAGGCGGTTGAGCGCGGCGTTCAGTTCGGCTGCCGGTATTCTGGCCGAACACCGAGAGCTGCGCGTAGCCGATGTCGCCCGGCAGCAGCTTCGCGAACACGCTGGGCGGCTTGATCGTCTCGCGCGTGATCGTGACCGGATCGATCGGCGCGTCGGCGCGCACGATCGCGAGCTTGACTTTCGTTCCCGGATCGCCGCGCAGCAGCTTCTGAATGCGCGACTGCTGCACGTCGAGCGGTGCGCCGGCGATGATGTCTTTCACCGCGCGGTCGTTGATCGCGCTGATCTCGTCGTCACCGCGCAGGCCGGCCTTGTCGGAGGGCCCGTCGATGATCACGTTTTCGACGCGGATGTTCTTCGTCGCATCGTCGATCGAATAGGTCAGGCCGACGCCGCCGAACGACGTGCCGTCGAGGCCTTCGTTGAGTTCGGCGAACGACTTCGGATCGAGGAACGACCGTGTAGCGGTCCTTGACCGAACCGATGACGCCCGCGATCGCCGCGTAGGCGATCTTCGTCGCCGAAACTTTGGCGCCGTATACGGTCGACCGCTTCGTTCACTTCGCGCTGCAGTTCGCGCACGTTGTTGACGTCGTCGGTCGACGCGTGCAGGTCGGAGAGCTTCGGATCCTTGATGCCTTGCGACTTCAGGTAGGCGATCGAGGCCCGTGTGCGCGCCGTTGAGCACGTTCTGCGGGTCGACCTTCTTGATAGAAGTCTTGCACGAGATAGGCGTACGATGCGGTCAGCTCGTCGGCTTGCTGCTGCGATGATGCCGGCGGCGGCGGAAGCCGACGGAATGTGGGCGAGCGTGGCGGCGAGCCCGAGGGCGAGGGCGGCGGCGAAGATGCGTTTCATTGCTGGTCTTTCTGGCGAAGGATGGCTTTGGCGGCGGCGAGCTGTTTGTCGGCCGGTGTATCGATGATCGGCTGATCAACGGGCTGATCGAGTACGACATCCGGAACGATGCCTTTGTGCTGGATGTCGCGTCCGGCCGGGGTGACGTAGCGAGCGGTCGTTATCTTGAGGGCTCCGCGGTCGGGCAGCTTGTAGAGACTCTGCACGACGCCTTTGCCGAACGTCTTGGTGCCGACGAGCGTGGCGAGGTGGTCGTCTTGCAGCGCGCCGGCGGTGATCTCGGAGGCGCTGGCGGTGTACTTGTTCACCAGCAGCACGAGCGGCAGGGGGTCGATCGCGCGGCCGGTGGCGGAGCGGATCTCGCGGTGGCCGGCGCGGTCGATCGTCGAGACGATCGTGCCCTGATGGATCACGAGGCTCGAGACGTCGACGGCGGCATCGAGCAGACCGCCGCCGTTGTTGCGCAGGTCGAGGATGTAGCCTTTGACGCCCTCTTTCTTGGCGGCGACGAACGCGTCGCGCACTTCGTCGGCCGAGGTTTGCCCGAAATCGCTGAGGCGCACGTAGCTGAAGCCGTCTTCGATCTTCGCGCGCACCGACGGCACGTGCACGACGTCGCGCGTGACGCGGATCGTCGCGATGCGGCTGCCGGCGTGGCGCTTCACGCGCAGCGCGACGACGGTGCCGCGCGGTCCGCGAATGCGGCGCTCGACGTCGTCGAGCGGCAGGCCGGCGGTCGAGCTGGTTGTCGACGGCGACGATCGCGTCGCCGGTGCGCACGCCCGGCGCGAATCGCCGGATTGCCTTCGATCGGATCGACGAGGATCGCGCCCGACTTCGGATCCTTTCCGATGTAGACGCCGATGCCGCCGAAGTTGCCGCCCTTGAGTTCTTCATCGAGCGCGCGAATCGCGTCGGCGCTCAGGTACGTCGTGTACGGATCGCCGAGGCCGCCGAGCATGCCGCCGACGGCGACGTCGGTGACTGCGCTTTGTTGCCCGCGCTTCGGATAGTGCGCGGTGACCGTGTCGACCGCGCTCTCGATCAGCGCGAGATCGTGACTCGACGAGCCGGTCGCGCGGCCCGCCGTCAGCGGACCGTGGCCGAGCGTACGCGGTCGCTTGACGCAGTCGGTGATCAGGCAGTTGAGCGCCTTCGTTTCGCCGTCGACCAGCCGCTGCGCGTCGACCGGCTTCGTAGTAGCTGTGCTGGACTTGTTCGTAGGCCGTCTCGATCACGCGCTTGTCGGGATCGCCCGACCCGACCAGCGCGTTGAGGTCGAGATCGGCAACCGGGCGGTCGGTGACGACCGAGGTGTCGGCGGCGGCACGGCCGGCGTACGCCGCCCCGCCCAAGGCGGAGAGCGCGACGATCGCGGCGGCGAGCAAAAGGCGGATACGGGCTGGCATCAAGTCCCTATCGGAAGCGGCGTCGGTTGATTCTCTAACCGGATTTCTACCCGGAGCGTTCCCGCTGGAACCGGTTCATGCTGAAAAAGGAGCCACGGGGAGTCTAGTTTACCGCACGAACCTGAGGCCGTCGTCAGATGGATGGAGGGTGTAACGAAAACTTCATCTGCCGTTTAGCCGGTTTCAGCGCAGGAACGACATCGGATCGACCGGATGGCCGTCTTGCATGACCTGGAAGTGGACGTGCGGGCCGGTGGCGTCGCCGGTCATCCCCACGGCGCCGATCGCCTGCCCGCGCTGGACGTCCTGGCCGACGCCGACGAAGATCTGCGACATGTGGCAGTAGATCGTCGAGAGGCCGCCGTGGTGGTCGATCGCGACCATCTTGCCGCAGTCGCCCTCGGTGCCGGCGACGATCACCCGGCCGTCGGCGGCGGCGGCGATCGTCGTGCCCTGGGCCGCGGCGATGTCGATGCCGGCGTGCAGGATCGGCCGGCCGTAGACCGGGTGCATGCGCATCCCGAAGGGCGAGGTGATCGGGCCCGGAGACCGGCCACAGCAGCTGCCCGGGCGCGCCGGGCTCGGGCGGCAGCGACTCGCCGGCGAGCTGGGCGGCGCGCCGCTCGGCGGCCCGGCGCGCGTCTTCTTCCTGTTGCTTCTCGCGCACTAGCGCCTCGAGCGCGGCTTCGGCGGCGGCCGAGGTGTCTTCGAGCTCGCCCGACTTGCACGGCGACGTCGGTTTTCTCGTTTTGCGCGACGCGCGAGCAGGTTCTGGCGCTGCTGCGCGAGCGCCGTGAGCGCGACCTGTTGCTGATTGGCGGCGGCGCGGGCGTTGCGCAGGCTCGTCTCGTCGGCGAGCAGGCCCGTCTGGATCGACTGCACGTGCTCGGCGTCGGCGCGGCGCGCGCGGATCGTCGACTTCGTTCGCCTTGACCACGTAGGCGACGTCGTTCCAGCGTTCGAGGAAATCGCCGAACGACTGCGCTTCCAGCAGCACCGCGAGATAGCCGAGATCGCCGTACTCGTAGGCCTCGATCAGCCGGCGCCGGAGCGCATCGTTGTGGCGCGCCAGCGTCTTTTGCGCGGCATCGAGCTGCACGCGGTTCCAGGCGAGGTTCGTCTCCGTGCTGTGCATTTTCGCGTTGAGGAACGCGATCTGGCCTTGCACCGAGGAGATGTTCCGGTTGGCGATCGCGAGCTGCTCGGCGATCGTTCCGACCTTGGCCTGGGCCGCCCCGAGCTCGTCGCGCTTGGCGTTGAGCTGCGTGTGCACGATGTGCAGTTTCGCTTGCTGCGCTTGAATTTTCGCATCGAGCGCGCTCGTCTTCGCGCTCGCGAAGCCGGGCGCCGGGGCGGCGAGGGTGACGGCCAGCGCCAGCAGCACCAGGACGCGGCGCACCGTCATCGGCTGCGTTTGTCCATCGCGACGAACGAGCCGCTCTGGCGCTTGGCGAACGATTTCAGCTCCGCCGCGACTTCGCCGATGCTCTGATAACTCGTGATGCGCGGCGACTGCGTGACGATCGCGAGCGAGAGCGACATCAGCGGATAGCGCACGTTGTTGCCGCGGCGGTCCTTGGCCGCGATCCAGCCCTTGTTGCGGTCGGCCGCGTCGTAGAGCGCGAGGACGTCGCGGTCGAACGTATCCGCAACGGTGCGCGCCAGATTTTCCGCCCGCTGCGGCGTCGTGACGATGATGAAATCGTCGCCGCCGATGTGCCCGAGGAAGTCGCTCTCGATGCCGATGCGTTTGATCGTGTCGCTCATCGTCGTCGAGACCAAGCCGGATCGCGTCGTCGCCGCGCACGAAGCCGTAATGGTCGTTGTACGCTTTGAAGTTGTCGAGATCGGCGTAGATCACGGCCCACGGCTCGCGCGCTTCGAAACGGCGGCGCACCTCGTGCTCGATCGCGATGTTGCCGGGCAAACGCGTGAGCGGCTGGAGCGACGAGTCGACGTTGGCGCGGCGCACTTTGGCGCGCACGCGCGCCAGCATCTCTTGCGGCGAAAACGGCTTGGCGATGAAGTCGTCGGCGCCGGCTTCAAGGCTCTTCACGGGTTCGGTCGTATCGCTGCCGCCGCCGGTCAGCACGATCACCGGCACGTGCGAGGCGGTCGCGTGGCGGCGAATGCGGCCGAGCGTCGCGTAGCCGTCCATCAACGGCATCACGACGTCGAGCACGACGACGTCGGGCAGGCGGTCGTCGAGCAGCGCCAGCGCCGACGGCCCGTCGGGCGCGCTGAGCACGTCGAAGCCGCCGAGCTCGAGATTCGTCCCGATGATCTCGCGCAGAACCGCATCGTCGTCGACGACCAGCACGGTCGGCCGCTGGCCGTTAGTTCGCGTCGGCGAGGGTCATGCACGCAAGTATCGGCCGACGGAGAACCAGGACGAGAGCAAGCCGACCGCGGCGCCGACGCCAGCAGTTCACCCGCCAGCTGGAGTTCGTTGACGTGGAACGGCACGAATTGCAAGCGTCGCGGCGATCTTCGGCACGATCTGCATCTGCGCGACGGCAAGCACGCCGATCGCGACCGCGGCGCCCACCACGCCCGCGATGATGCCTTCGGCGATGAACGGCATGCGGATGTACATGTTGGTCGCGCCGACCAGCTGCATGATCGCGATCTCGCGCCGGCGCGCGAACACGGTGAGCCGGATCGTGTTGGCGATGATGATCGCCGCGGTCAGCACCAAGCAGCGCGATCATGGCCAGGCCGACGCGTCCGATCACGTCGGCGGCGCGCAGCAGCTTCGTCACGGTGTCGGCGGCGTAATCGACCTTGGCGACGCCCGGCAGTTTCGCGATCGTCGCGGCGACGGCGGGCACGTCGTCGACGTTGCGCACCGCGACGCGGAACGCGTTCGGCAGCGGGTTGGCGGTGAGCAGCGAGGTGTCGAAGTCGCTGCCCAAGCGCCCGCGCATCTCGCGCAGACCCTCGGCGCGCGGCACGTAGCGCGCCGAGGTGATGCGTTCGTCGGCGGCGAGCGTCGTGGCGAGCGACTTCGCTTGCGCGTCGGTCGACGTTGTCGTCGAGATAGACGGCGATCTCGATCTGCTTGAGGATGCCCTGGCCGAACGTCGCCAGCGTCTCGCGCACGTAGAGGAACGTGCCGAGCATGACGATCGTGACCGCCACGGTTCCGATCGCCGTGAACTGCATCGCCGCGTTGCGGGTGAAGTTCGCGAAAACCTCACCCAGAAAGAACTGGACTCTGCCCCAATCCACGAAAGTAATAGCCTCGCTCGTCGTCGTGCAGGATGCGCCCGTTTTCGAGCCGGACAACGCGCCGCCGCATCCGGTCGACGACCGCTTGATTGTGGGTTGCGACCAGCACGGTCGTGCCCTTGAGGTTGATGCGCTGCAAGAGCTCGATGATCTCGGTCGTGTTCGACGGATCGAGGTTGCCGGTCGGCTCGTCGCAGAGCAGGATCTTCGGGATTGTTGACCAGCGCGCGCGCGATCGCGGCGCGCTGCTGTTCGCCGCCCGAGAGCTCGCTCGGCAACATGCGGCTCTTGTGCGAGAGACCGACGAGGTCGAGCACGCGCGGCACCTGCCGCATCACGTCTTTCGAACGCGCGCCGGTCACTTGCAGGGCGAAGGCGACGTTCTCCCAGACCGTCTTGTGCGGTGAGCAGCTTGAAGTCTTGAAAGACGACGCCGATGTTGCGGCGCAGCGCGGCGACTTTGCCGCGCCGCAGCTTGTCGACGCGAATGCCGTCGACGATGACCTCACCCGAGTCCGGGATCGCCTCGCGGTACAATAACTTCAGGAGACTGGATTTGCCCGTTCCCGAATGACCGACGAGAAAGACGAAATCCGCCTTCCCGATCTCGAGATCGATGTCGTCCAGCGCGCGCGTACCGTTCGGATAGGTCAGCGTCACACCGCGAAGTTCGATCACGTGCTATCCACCTCGCGCTGCTAGAAGAGGAGTTTTTCCGAACGTCAATCCTACATACCTGCGAAGAATGAACTTCGACCTGAGCGACGAGCAAAAAGCGATCCAAGCGCTGTGCCGCGATTTCGCGCGCGAGGTCGTCGCGCCCGCCGCCGAAGAGCTCGACCGCGAAGCGCGCTTTCCGTACGAGATCGTGGCCCAGATGGCCGAGCTCGGGTTGATGGGACTGCCGTTTCCCGAAGCGTACGGCGGCGCCGGCGCCGACACGGTGAGCTACGCCGCTAGCTGTGATGGAGCTGGCACGCGCCGATGCGTCGGTCGCGATCACCCTGGCCGCGCACGTCTCGCTGGGCGCCTCGCCGTTCTATCTCTTCGGCACCGAGGAGCAGAAGCAGCGCTATCTCGTGCCGCTCGCGCGCGGCGAGAAGCTGTGGGGCTTCGGCCTCACCGAGCCCAACGCCGGCTCCGACGCCGGCGCCACGCAGACGCGGGCCGAGTTGCGCGACGGCCGCTGGGTCATCAACGGCACCAAGGCGTTCATCACCAATTCCGGCACCGACATCACCGGCGGCACGACGATCACCGCGGTGACGGGTCTGGACGAGCAGGGCCGCAGCGAGATCAGCAACATGATCGTGCCCCAGGACACGCCCGGCTTCACCCGCTCGAAGACCTACCGCAAGATGGGCTGGCGCGCATCCGACACGCGCGAGCTCTCGTTCGCCGACGCGGCGGTGCCCGAGGAGAACCTGCTCGGCGCGCGCGGCAACGGGCTCAAGCAGTTCCTGACGATCCTCGACGGCGGCCGCATCTCGGTCGCCGCGCTCTCGGTGGGCCTCGCGATGGGGGCCTTCGACGAGGCGTTCAAGTACGCGCAGGAACGCCGGCAGTTCGGCCAGGCGATCTCGAAGTTCCAGGCGATCGCAGTTCAAGCTGGCCGACATGCAGCATGGAGATCGAACACGCCAAGCTGATGATCCTCAAGGCCGCCTGGGAGAAGGACGAGGGCCGCGACTTCGCGCTGAGCGCCAGCCTGGCGAAGCTGTACTCCGGGCGAAGTCTCGCGGCGGGTCGTCAACGAAGCGGTGCAGATCCACGGCGGCTACGGGTTCATGGACGAGTATCCGGTCTCGCGCATGTATCGCGACCAGAAGATCAACGAGATCGGCGAGGGGACGAACGAAGTCCAGCGGCTCGTGATCGCGCGCCTGATGGGATTGTGAGGACCATGCGCCGTTTGTTCGGACTCCTGATCGCGCTGACGGCGGCGCTCGCCGCCCCGGCGAGCGCGCAATTGCCGGCCGCCGCGACCGCGCCCGCGTTCACGGCGCAAGTCGCGCAAGGCGGCACCGTCTCGTCGTTCACGCTGGCCGCGGCGCTGGCGCACGGGCCGGTCGTGCTGTACTTCTTTCCCAAGTCGTTCACCAGCGGCTGCACGGCCGAAGCGCACGATTTCGCCGAGCACATCGGCGCCTACAAGGCGCTCGGCGCGACGGTCGTCGGCGTGTCGGGCGATGCGATCGCGACGCAGGAGAAGTTTTCCACCCAGGAGTGCCGCTCGAAGTTTCTCGTCGCGTCCGATCCCGGGCTTGAAGATCGCGAAGTCCTACGATTCGGTCGTGCTCGGGCTCTACGCCGACCGCACGTCGTACGTGATCGCGCCCGACGGCAAGATCGCCTACGCGTACACGAGCCTCGATCCCGACAAGCACGTCGCCAACACGCTCGCCGCGCTGCGCGCGCTCAAGCGTTAGCGGCTAGCTCAGGCGGGAACGCCCGCGATCAGGTCGATGCGCGCGGCGCCGATGCGTTCGGCGGCGGCGGCGAGCGTCGGGGCTCGCCGTGAACAGGATCGTCTGCGCGTCGAACGCGTTGTGCGCGATGATCGGGATGCAGCGCTCGATGCGCGTGTCGTCCCAGTAGGCGAACGGATCGTCGAGCAACAGCGGCGGCAGTTCGAGGCCTTCGGCGAACATGCGCGCCATCGCGATGCGGATGATCAGGTAGACTTGGTCGCGCGTGCCGGCCGAGAGCACATCGAGGTCGTCGATCGCGCCGGTTTCCGGAACGCGCGCCGCACGATGAACGTCGCCGGATCGACGCGGATCTCGCTGTAGCGTCCGCCGGTGACCTTGTGCAGCGCCTCGGCGGCGTAGGTTTCGAGCCGGCGCGCAAACGCTTGATGCGCTTCGTGCGTGAGCCGCGAGACCGTCGTCCGCGGCCAGACGCAGCGCGCGATCGAGCGCTTCGAGGTGCTCGATCTCGGCGCGCAGGCGCTCGACGTCTTCTTCGAGCGGCGCGAGGTCGGGAATCGCGCTCTCGCCGAGCTTGAGCTCGACCGTCAGCGTCGCGGTCGCGAGCTCGGCATCGCGGATCAGGCGGTCGAGATTCGACGATCTTGGCGTTCGACTTCGTCGCGCAACGCGCGGCCGTACGTCGTCGGCCGGGGCGATGCCGGCGGCCGTCAGCGCGTCGCGCTCGGCCACCAGCGCGAACTCGTCGTCGTCGCGCAGGATCTCGCTGCGCTGCAGCGCGAGCATCGCCATGCCGCTGTCGACGCCGTCGCGCTTGCGGCGCCGTTGCGCGCGTTCGTCGGCGATCGCGCAGCGTTCGGGACGCGTACCGCTGGCGTCGGGAACCAACGTGTTCGGCCAGATCGTCGAACACGGCGGCGGCCTGCGCGCTCGGCCGCGCGCAACGTCGTTCGCGCGCGCCGTCGCGCGTTCGGCGCCGGCTTGCATGCGCAGCAGCTCGGCCAGCCGTTCGCGCCGGTGGGCGAGATCCTCGATGCTCGTCACGCCGAGCCGCTCGAGCACGGCGGCGACCGTTGCGCTCGCCTTGCGTTCGGCGCTGAGCGATTCGTCGGCGATGCGCTGCTTGTGCGCGGCCGCGCGCGCATTGCGGATGCGTTCGCGGCTGCGCCAGACCACGACGGCGAACGCGACCGCTGCGACCGCGGCGAACACTTCGGTGAACGACCACCAGTGCGCGATCGCCATCGCGATCGCCAGCACCGCGAACGTGCTCGCGATCGCGAGCGCGACGCCGGCGAGGGTGCGTCCGCCGCTGCCGTCGCGGCGCGCGGCCGCCGCTTCGTTGGCGGCCGCCGCGGCCGCGGCGCGCGCCGTCGTGGCTTGTTCGGCGGCGTCGCGCAAGGCCTGGAATTCCAGATCGTCGATCGTGCCGGCGTCGGCCCGGCGGGCGGCGAGTTCGCTGCGCTCGACGATCGAGAGCTGCGCCGCCTCGGCATCACGCTCGGCGGCCGCCGCGGCGCCTTCGGCCGCACGCCAGGCGTAGAACGCCGCGTCGAGTTCGGCGATGCGTTCGGCCGGAAAATCGGCCACGTCGTCGTAGCTCGCGCGCTCGGCCTGCGCTGCCGCCAAGGTCTTCGCGATACACGCGCAGCTGCTCGAGGCGCGCGCGCAGTTCCGCCGCCTGTAACGCCCGCAGCTCGCGTTCGGCGCCGGCGCGCCGCTCGGCCAGCGGTCGCGTTCGGCGACGGTGCCGGCGCGGCGCTCGCGCAGCTCGGCCAGCGCGTCGCGCCGGCTGCGGACGCCCTCGACCTCGGCGCTGCGGCGAGCCAGCCCGTCGCGCAGCCCGCGCAGCGGGTTCTTCACCGTCGAGCGCGGCGTGCCGATGTAGGCTTTGCGGGCCTCTTCGAGCCGCTCGCACCGCGCCGAGCGCGGCGTCTTCTTTCGGGCCGCCGTCGAGCGCGCGCGCCAGCGCCGTCGCGATCGACACGTTGCGCTCCGGATCGATGCCGACGCTCTGTTGCAGCACGCACGACGCGTTGATGAACGCGTCGTAGGGAATGTGCAGGTGCACGTCGCCGGGCGAGATCGTGCGGCCGAACGCGACGTCGCTCGCCACGTCGTTGCCGTCGCGATCGTAGATGTGCACGCCCTTGGCGTCGCGCGCGTAGTCGCGCTGCACTTCGAACGCGCGTCCGTCGGCGAGCTCGTAGAACAAGCGTGGTGGCGTAGGCGCCCGCCGTCCCACGGGCGCCACGCCTCCTTGCGGCGGCCGCTGCCGTAGAGCGAGGCGACGATCGCCGCGGCGACCGTCGATTTGCCGGCTTCGTTGGGACCGTAGACGACGTTGAGCCCGTCGGAAAACGCGAACGTGCGGCCGGCCAGCCGGCCGAATCCGGCGACCGTCAAACGGCGGATCTTCACGGTGCGATCTCCGCGCCGTCGAAGGCGGCCACGACCAAGGCCAGCGCGCGCCGCGCGTCCTCGTCGCCGCTCTCCGCTTGGGCGAGCAGTTCCGCGACCGCGCGTCCGCGTACGTTCGATTCGTGCGCGATCGTCGCGTAATCCGCGATGACGGTGCGGTCGATGAGCTCGAGCGCGCCGAGTTGCGCGGCGCAGCGTTCGGTCAGCAGCGCGCGGTCGACGCGCGTGCCGTGCTGCACGGTGCCGCGCAGCGTTGCGCGCACGTAGTCGTTCTTGCCGTAGGCGGCGAGGGCGCGTTCGCAGGCGGCGATCACCGCGGCTTCGTCGGGCGCGTCGTCGAGCGGAATCGTGACGTCGAGCAACCGCGTGCGCGCGAGCGGCACGCTCTCGATCGCGATGCTCGCGTCGTTGCGGACCGTCACGACGAGCGCGCCGTGGTCGCCGCGCTCGCCGAACTTCATCGGCTCGGGCGATCCGGGATAGGCGAAGACCGGTCCCTGCGCGTCGCTGACGATCGAGCCGCCGTGATAGTGTCCGGTCAGCGTGAGCGAGGCGCCGGCGGCGCGTATCTCGGCTGCGCTGAACGGGGCCGTGGCGCGCTTGCCGGGCGGGCAGCGGTCTTCGTCGCTGCCGTGCACGAGCGCGATGCGCACGCCGCCGCGGTCGAACGACGCGCCGGCAAAGGGGCGGCCCGGCTCGGCCGGCGTGTGGCCGAAGCCGTAGAGCGTCAGGTCGGGCGCGAGCGGGACGGCGCTCCACGACGCGTCGGCGAACACGCGCACGTTGGACGGCAGATCGTCGCGCGCGTAGAGCGACCGCGCGGCGAACGGATCGTGGTTGCCCGGTGCGACGAAGATCGGGCGGCCGAAGCGCGCGAAGGCGGCGAAGAGAAAACGCGCGGTGGCCGGTCCCGCGCGTTCGCTTTCGTAGAGATCGCCGCCGATCGTGAGCACGTCGGCGTGGCGTTCGAGCGCGAGGTCGACGATCCGCTCGAACGCGGCGGCCAGGGCGGCGCGGCGGGCATTCCCGCCGCGCACGTCCGCGAAGACCGTTTCCAGGTGCACGTCCGCGGCGTGAACGATCGTCGTCGCCATCGCGGAGTACTTCGCGTTAGGTAGTGGTCAGATACTTCCCGTACCAGGCGATCATCTTCGCGTACGCATCGGTCGCCGCTGAGGAGAGATAGCTGGCACGGGTATCGTCGAGAAAGCCGTGTTTCGCATCGGGGTAAACGGTAACGTCGTGCGGGCCCTTAAGCTTTGCATAAGCTGCCTGCACGTCGGCCACGTTGATGCCGCCGTCTTGTCCGGCGTAGAAGCCGATCACGGGCGTGGTGACCTGCGTCGCCCAATCGAAGGCGCCGTCCGGCGGTGGTTCGGTCACTTTGCGATCGGCGCGCACGTAGCCGTAGAGCACCGAGGCGGCATCGTAGTTCGTGTTCCCGGCCAATGCTTGCAGCACGATCCCGCCGCCCATGCAGTTGCCGTACAGCCCGACCTTACCGCGCGCGGATTGCGTGCGAACCCACGCTTTGGCGGCGAGCAGATCGCCGTTCATCGTGTTGCCCGCATAAAGTGCCGCGACGGCCGGCGCGAACATGCTGAGGTCGGTTTGATTGTCGCCGCTGGGCGGGTGCGAACGGTCGAAGATGCCGGGCGCGATCGCGATGTAGCCGAGCTTCGCGAACCGCCGCGCAAGATCGCGGTACTGGATATCCACGCCCCAGATGTGCGCGCACATCACGATCCCGGGCGTGGTCGCCGTGACCATCTTGGGCATCGCGATGTAGGCGCCGATCGTGGCGTCTGGCCGCGTCAGCGTTCCGTGCACTACGGTGATCGCCGGATCGTTTTCGGAAACGATGTCGGGATGCGGTTTTCCGAAGTCCGTGTTCTGCGCATCGGCGGGGGCGGCGTTGGCGGCGGCGATCAGCGCTGCCGATCCGCCCATGAACGTGCTTCGATCGATCGTCGGCATACGAACCTCCTAGCGGTAGAGCTGGCCGCACGCGACCATGCGCGCACCGGGCGCCGTGCTGGCATAAACGACCACTACGTAGTGTCCATCGAGCAGCCGGTTTTCGGGCATCTCGACGACGCCGCGTGAAATGCCGCGCACCAGATCGGCACTGCGCGCGATGATCTCGGGCCGGACCGAATCGCAATCCTTCCCGCGCTGGATCGCGACCATCTCCACGCGTCCGGCCGGCACGCCCTCGAGCGCGGTGACGACGCGCGTACTCGGCCCGCCCTTGAAGAGGGTCACGAAGCCGGTTTGGCCGGAATTGGCCAGGCCCATCACCCCGAGTTGGTCGCCGGCTCCGAACGGAACGCCGCCTTGCGCGAACACGGGTGTGCCGGTCAGCAGCAGCGCCGCCGCAGTCAATCCGCTAATCAATTTCATCTGCACTCATCTCCCTCGCAACGTGATGACGAACTTCCCATTTGGCGCGGCCGGTCGGCCGCGCCCTGCCGGACTCACGGAACATGAATCTAGCGGCGCGCGTTGGGGACCGGAACGACGATCACGGTCGAACGGTCGGAACGCAACGCCGCGCTGATCGTTGGTTGCAGCTTCGCCGGATCGTCGATACGCATCGCATCCGCGCCGTAACCGCGCGCGACCGCGACGTGGTCGAGCGCCGGAAGAGCGGTGCCCGGATGGTGCTGCGGGTCCATATCCACGCCGAGATGGCGTTCGATCGAGAGCTTCACCGCAAGGTAGCCGCTGTTGTCGACCACGATCGTCACGACCGGCGCCCGCTCGCGCGCGGACGTCCATAGCGCTTGCGGCGTGAAGTGAAACGTGCCGTCGCCGACGACGGCGACGACCGCGCGGTCGGGACAGGCGATCTTCGCGCCGACGGCCGCCGGGAGGCCCCAGCCCAGCGAGCCGCCGTTGGTGCGGAAAACGCGCGAACGCTCGGGGAAGGCCGTGTGCCGCAGCAGCGCGCGCGAGGACGAGATCGCCTCATCGAAAATGAGCGTGCCGGCCGGCAGCGCCGCGCCGAGCGCATCGGTCAGCGCGACGAGCGAAACGGCGCCCGCAGCCCGGGCCAGTTCGTCGTGCCGTTTGCGGTCGGCGTCGTTCGCGGCGCGATATTGCGTGCGCAGATCTTCCAGCCGCGCGATGCGCTCGGCACGCGCTTGCGCGGGCAAACCGCCGGCTGCGGCCGTGGCTTCGAGCAGATCGGCCAGCACCGCTCCGGCATCGCCCGCGAGGCCCACGTCGGGCACGATCGACCAGCCGATTTGCGCGGCGTCGGCCGAGGCGTGAATGAGCTTCGCGCCGGCGGGCAGCTTCGCCGCGCTTTCGGTTGAGAACGGGAAGAACGCGCGCGCACCGATCACCGCCACACAGTCGGCATCGGCGATCAGCGGCCGCTGTTCGCCGTATTGCCCGAGGTAGCGCGGGTCGGCCACCGGATAGGGCAGCTCGGAAATCTGGGTGCGCTCGATGGCGAACACCGGCAGCTCGAGCGCTTCGGCCAACGCGCGCGCGGCCGCCGCGTGCGCGGCCGTCGAGGCGCCGAACACGAGCATCGGGCGGCGGGCGCCGAGCAGCAGGCGAACGGCGGCCGCGACCGCACCGGCATCGGGCCGGCGTTCGAGATGCGCCTCGGGCGAAGCCGCGAAGGCGTGCTGCTCGGCCGCGCCGGCGGGCCCGGCGGCGCCGGCTTGGACGTCTTCGGGGATCGAGAGATAGGTCGGTCCGGGCGGGTTGGCTGTGGCGACGTTGATCGCGCGCCGCAGGTCGGTGCCCACGGCATCCGCGGTCAGGCTCTGCCACGAGTGCTTGACGAACGTGCGCGCCAGCGACGGCAAATCGGGCAGCGCGCAGAAGCCGTCGGCGGCGAGCACGCCCGTGTCTTTGTTGCCGGCGGTGACGACGATGGCCGAGTTGTCGCGCGCAGCGTTGTAGATCTGGCTCAGGCCGTTCATCGTCCCGACGGTCGTATGTAGACCGACCACGCCGACGCGGTTACCGGCGCGCGCGTAGCCGTCGGCCATCGCGACCGTCACGGTTTCTTGCAGCGTGAGGACGTAGCGGATCTCGTCGTCGGCGCGCAGCGCTTCGAGCAGCGGAGCCTCGGTCGAACCGGGGAGGCCGAAGAGCGTGTCGATGCCGTTGGCTTTGAGCGTGGCGATAAAGGCGTGCGCGCCGGTGGTCTGCGTTTCGATCACGATATTATCCCTTGGGAGCTTTCCAGATGATGTCGGCGGCCTTGAGCGCGTGATCGACGTCGCCGTAGGTGACCCCGGTGTCGATCAAGGCTTGAATCTGGCTTGGTACCACGTCGACCCCGAAGGTGGAGCGCGTCATCACGGCCAGCGTTTCCGGTTTGATCGAAGTGTAGCGAATCAGAATATCGCCCGCTTCTTTAGGATGCGAGTTGGCCCAAATCGCGGCGCGGCGTAACACGGCGACGACTTTGGCGGCGACGGCGGGCTGCGTTTGCAGCCAGTTGCCGTTGGCGAACCACGTCGTCGCGGGGATCGTCAGCGCGATCGCATCCATCGGGGCGGCCAGCATGCGGGCCACGGACTTCGCGTCGGAAACGTAGGGTTCGGCGAGCGTGGCGGCATCGACGCGGTGCGCGGCGAGGGCCGCCGCCATCGAGGGAAACGGCAACTCGAGCCACTTGATGCTCTTGCTGTTGCCGCCGTTCTTGTCGATCCAGGCCTGCGTCGCGTACATCAGCACGTTGCCGAGGCCGTTGACTGCGATCGTCTTGCCGGTGAGGTCGGCGGCCGTTTTGATCGGCGAGTCGAGCGCCACCATCGTCACGTCGGTCGGGGCGGTGCTCAGCGACATGCCGGCCGGGGCGATGATCTTCACCCCCAAACCCTTGACGGCGCCCTGCGCCACCGGGCCGACGGCGGAGAGCCCCACGTCGAGCGAGCCCGCGATGACCGCCGTGACCAGCGCGCCGCCGTTCGAGAGCGGCGTGATCTGGACGTCGAGCCCGGCCTGGTCGAACCAGCCGAGGTCCTTGGCGTAGAACGTTTGCCCGGCCGACTCGACCGGCTGCACGCCGATGTGCACCGTCACGGGGGCCGCCGCGCGGGCCGGCAAAGCGAACGCCGCCGGGGCGGCCGCGAGCAGCCCAAGCGCCGCGCGCCGGCCGAGAAAACGTTCGTCCATCATCCCACCTTTGGAATGATGCCGGATGCCGCCTGCGTCAGGCCGCGACGGACGCGAACGCCGCCGCCAGCAGCTCGTAGGAGCGCCGGCGCGTTGCGTAATCGGGCGCGATCGTCACGACCATCACTTCATCGGCGGCGTAGTTGGCGGCCAGCTCCTCGATGCGCGCGCGCACCGTCGCCGGCGAGCCGATGATCATGTTGCGCGAGGCGATCGTTTCGGCTTTCTCGCGTTCCGTCCACGGATAAGCGCGGGCCTCTTCCAGCGAGGGCGCCGGTGCCGGAATACCGCGCAGCCGGCGCATGCGCGAGAGCAACGCGGGCAGCGAGAGCAGTTCCGCTTCCTCATCGGTCGGCGCGACGATCGCCGCCACGCTGACCATCACGTACGGCACAGCGAGATACGCCGAGGGGGCGAACAATTTGCGATACGCGTGCGTGACTTGCGGGTAATCGCCGCCGATGAACTGCGCGAACGAATAGGGCAACCCCAATTCCGCCGCGAGGCGCGCGCCGAAGTCCGACGAGCCCAGCACCCACAGCGCGGGCGCGGTGTCGCCGGCCGGTTGCGCGATCAGTCCGCGCAGGTGCGGATCGGGTGCCCCGCCCGCGAAGTACGCGAGCACGTCGGCGATCTGTTGCGGAAACAGGTTCGCATCGCGCGTTTGCAGCGCCGCGGAAACGATGCGCGTTCCGCCCGGTGCGCGGCCGACGCCGAGGTCGATGCGGCCGGGCGCGAGCGCATCGAGCATGCGAAACACTTCGGCCACTTTGAACGCGCTGTAATGCGGCAGCATGATGCCGCCGCTGCCGAGCCGGATGCGCGAGGTCTCGCCCGTCAGCCGTGCCAGCAACACTTCGGGCGACGCATCGGCGAGGTTCTGCGAGGCGTGATGCTCCGCCAGCCAGTAGCGATGATATCCCAACTCCTCGGCGCGCTTGGCGAGCGCGATCGTCGCCGCCACCGCATCCCGGGGCGTTGCACCGTGCACGATCGGCGACTGATCGAGAACACTCAAGGGAACCGGCATTGCGTTGGCTATGACGTCTTCATGCCGTCAAAGGGATGCGTTCTTGGTAAGCCCGCCGTCGTCGTGATGGAAAGGGATGCATTCGCGCCGGATTTGTTCTTGAAGGCAACGCACTACTTTCGCCTGACGATCCAGGGAAAGAAGCGGCCTGAAATGACGGACGCGATCTGCGAATGTGTTATTGACGATGCCGACAGAATCGATTCAGCCGGATGGGCGATTTCGCTACTTTCGTGCCATTCCAGAACTTGGTGGCCGAGTCGTGCGAGTAGCAACGCTTGAGGATGGCGAAACAGTACATAACGCTTTTCCGGATCGGAGGGCCAAACGGTGAAAATCGATTACTACCGGGAAACGAAGAGCGTGTACATCCACCTGGCGGATCGGGTGTCGGCTGAAACGGAAGAAGTTCGCGAAGGCGTCACCCTGGATTTTGACGCCGACGGGAACATCGTGGGAATCGGCATCGATAACACCGACGTGATCCCGGGCTTCAATCCGCAACTTGAGTTGGCCTCGACGAACGCCTAGAGCACGAGTTCCCAGGTTTCGCTGGTGAGGTTGGGGCCCCAGAGACCGTTGGCCTCGGTCGCTCAGCGCGAAGCTTTATAAGCATAGATAGCGCGCGCGGTCGTCAGGGTCTACTGGGTCCACGCCCGTTGCCTATCGGCAACTCCGCTTTAGCGGCAGATGGTTTTTGCTAGGTAATAGTTATAAGTGCAGGTCGGCGTGTGCGTTGACGTCGTGTATGTCTGATTGCCGATGCGCTGCGACGTTGAAGAATAGCCGTTGCTGCCGGTAGTGTACGATTGATTTCCGATGCGTTGCGTTGTATACGAGGTTCCATCCGATGTATTCGTATATGATTGGTCGCCGATATGTTGCGTCGTTGACGTTTGTCCGTACGGCCCGTTTGTATAAACCTGGCTGCCGATACGCTGACTTCTTGACGACGCTCCGTTCGAGCTTGTCGTATAGGTTTGGTTTCCAATTCGCTGCGTCGTGGAACTCGTGCCGTCTGAACACGTTGTGTAGCTCTGGTTACCTATGATTTGCGTTGTGCAGGTGCCGGCTCGAGCACTCGTTGTTGTCGCATACAAACAGAGTGAGAGGCTGACAATGGCCAAGGTAATTTTCATCGGAGACCTTTCAAGAGGGCAGCTTGGCGGGCTCGGTGGTCAAAGCATTACTGTAGCTGACGCGTAGACCTGCAGTGCGCTCATCTTATACCGCGCGTCGCTGATGCTGTATAGGACGTGCCTATGCCGCGGTTCGTATTCAGCTAAACGGGGTGCGGAGGGCCCTCAAAGCACGAGTTCCCAGGTTTCGCTGGTGAGGTTGGGGCCCCAGAGATCGTTGGACTCGGTTGCGATCAGCACGAAGCCTTCGCTTGCGTAGATAGTGCGCGCGGCGGTGAGGATCGAGTGCGTCCACAGTACCATCTTGCGGTAGCCGGCTTCGCGGGCGAACGCGATGCACGAGCGCACCAGCCGCCGGCCGAGGCCGCTGCCGCGCGCCGGCGGTTCGGTGATCAGCAGGCGCAGGCGCGCGGTAACGTCGTCTTCGTGCACGACGAACACGCAGCCTAAGCGAACGCCGTCGCGTTCGGCAATCCAGCCGCGATCGCGCTTGGGATCGTAGTCGGCGATGTACGCCGCCATGACTTCGGCGACGTACTGTTCCATATGCGCATCGAACCCGTATTCCGAACCGTAGAGCGCGCCGTGCCGTTCGATGACCCAGCCGTAATCGCCGACGGCCGGACCGCGCAACACGATTTCCCCCGCGGGTTGGTCGGGCGCCAGGGCTTCGGCGATCGCGGCCATCGCGTTCAGCACCCGTTCCTGACGTTCGTCGGGAAGCGGCGCGAGCAGGGCCGCGATGTCCTCATCGGAGCGTTCGTTCAACGGGGCGAAGGCGGCCTGGCCGGCGGCGGTCAGCGCCAGCTCGGCCCGGCGGCCGTCGGTGGCGCTGGCGGTGCGCGTTACCAAGCCTTGGCGTTCGAAGCGCCGGAGGATGCGGCTCAGGTAGCCGGGGTCGAAATCGAGCGCGGCAGCGATCTCGCCCGGCGAGGTCGTCCCGCGGTTCGCGAGTTCAAACAGCACCCGCCCCTCGGCCAGGGTGAAGGGCGAGCGCAGAATGTTCTCGGCCAGCACCCCGATGCGCTGGGTGTAGAAGCGGTTGAAGCGCCGGACCCCTTCGACCCGGCGATCGAGCACGGTAGCCATGCGACCCATTTAGTTGACGATCGTCAAGCACCTCTGCGGTCTCGCTGCCTTTGAGCGGCTTGAAATATCGTTTGGACGATGATAAGCTGGGAAAATATGCAACCGAAAACGACCAATTGATATTGCAAACAGTACACTTGGTAGTAAAGCTGGTTCGTTATCGACTCGACAAGTGCTCTTTGGCAGCCCAGGTCGGACAGATATCCTCGTACTCGTGGCTGGAATGGGTCGGTCTTTTCCACGTGAGCTAGCTCGCCTGACAAAGCTGCCGATGACGACCATCATCAGGAACCTGGATGATTTTGAGCGTGCGGGTATCCTGGTCAGCGTACGCCTAGGGGGTACAAGGGAGGTCCGTCTCAACCCTGAGTATGTTGCAGCCAAGGAACTCACAGCGCTTCTTGAGGCGCTGGTTGAACGTGAACCGCGCTACCGAGAGATCATAGCAGAAGCCGCCCGCAGGAGACCGCGACGGTCCGGTAAGCCCGTATGATCGACGAAACCACGGCGTTGGGTGAAGTCGCCGGGGCCGTAGCAAAGGCGCTACGACAACTCACATACGACCCCGTCGTCGTCGGCGGGAGCGCCGCAACCTTACACGCACCCGACGCTTATCGCTCTAACGATATTGATATGGTCGTTATCGGCGGTATCGACAACACGGCTAACTTCATCGAAAACATGGCATCAATTGGATTCGTCTTAAAAACGGCATGTTTTTTCACACGCGCAGCCCTTACACGATCGAATTCGTCCCTTCACCGGTAGCCATCGCCACAGATGTTATCTCCGACTTCGCGACAGTTGAGACCACTTCTGGGCCTGTTCGCCGTGCTCCGCGCCGCCGACGTCGTAAAGGATCGCCTAAACAAGTACGTAGCCTATGAAGACCCCGAGTCATTTGAAGTTGCCGTTGCAGTGGCACGTATGAAAACTGTTGACCTGAGCAGCATTGAGGCGTTTATAGAACGTCAAACTGTCGATGTCGCCTCAACCTCTTTTCGCATGGCTTTTGCGCGTCTGCGCAATCGCCTTGGATTGCAACGGCGCGAAATCTCGTCAATAGGATTTACAACTGCATTTCGACTTCGCTTTCGCTCTGAACCATCAGTTGAGATCGCCGAGGCCGTTGCTCGCGGAATTCAAGCGTTGCTTGATGAGGAACGCGTACAGATCGACGCTATGCTCGATGGCATTACGATTCGCCAAGCGCCGCAAATTGAAATTAATACCTCTGACCGGACGCTTGCATTAATGCCGCTCGCCCTAAGCACGAAGCGCAACCTTGCACCGGTCGACCGCTTCGCGCTTGCGGTCCGAATTGTCGAACACACACGCGCGCGAATTGAAGCGTTTCCAGAGCTCGCCGAAATCCCTGACGACGGCACCCCGCCGGTGGCAACGTCCGGCTTCTAGCGCTAAAAATTACCGCATGGTGCCAGATGCGCAGCGATGGTCACGTCGTTACAAACGCAAGCGACTAAATCCCTTTTTCCATTACACAAACCACCGAACAATTCGCCTCACGTGTACTGCTCAGCATAGGCTCTCAATACACACGCGCTCGTGTAGGCGGCGTATTGCTGAGCAAATGTCATCATTTCCTGATAAGAGTGCGGTGTCGTACTTTATGCGGAAAGCATTAAAGTGAGATAAATCGCTGGCACGAAGTGCGAGAGAGGTTTTTGTGATGTAGGTTGATCACGACCTACTAGTGAGCGACTCTTATGCCGAAATGATTTTAGCCAATGAATTGCGTCAGCATATTGAGAAGACGAAAGGCGGGATCGTGCCTGTTGAAGAGCTGCTACCGGGTCTCGGCTGCCACGGAGTTGATTCTTGAACTCGTTGAGCGAAAGCGCGGAACCTTTTGATCGGTGCTTAGTCGGCATAGAAAAAGTTCACTACAGGGCGAACCCGCCTGAGATTCTGGGATGAGCGTCGCTTGCCGTTGCTGCTCATACTGCTCCTGCCTTGACGCTAAAGTGCGAGCTCTCTTGGATACCATTACTGAGGCGATTAGGTGCCGAACGCTTGAAGTTTTACCTAGCTTCGGGATTACCTTAACGTGATCCGCTGATCATAGTGGAGAGAAGGCCTCTTCACTGAAAGTTACGGGCGCGGACCTTGTCGGTCGTGCCGGCGGTCTCGAAGTGCCAGCAGCGCTTCATGATCATGTCGATCACGCCCGACTCTTTCTGCAACACGCCCTCGACGATCAAGCATTGCGACGCGCGGATCGTGCGCCGGTAGCGCTCGTAGATGTCGGGCCGCACGATCACGTTCACCAGTCCCGTCTCGTCCTCGATCGTGAGGAACACGAAGCCCTTGGCCGTGCCCGGGCGCTGGCGCGTGATCACGAGACCGCCGATCTTGCAGACCAGATTGTTGGGCATCGCCGGCAGCCGTTCGGCGGCCAGAACGCGGCGCGCGTCGAGCTCGCGGCGGAAGTGCGCGATCGGCTGCACGTCGGCGACGCCGGTTGCGGCGATGTCGAGCGCGGTGCGTTCGATCGCCGTGAGCGCGAGTAGTTGCGGCGCGGGCTCGTCATCGATCTCCATCGCGCGTCCGAGCTCTCCGCGCGCTTCGCGCTCGTCGAGCGCGCGCAACGCCCAAATCGCTTCGCGCCGCGTCGCATACCACGGTGCGAACGCGCCGCCGGCGGCGAGGTTCTCGAGCGGCTCGCGCGCCAGCTTCGTGCGGCGCGCGAAGTCGAGCAGGTCCTCGAACGGCTGCGCTTCGGCCAGCGCGCGCTGCACGTTCGAGCGCTGCGCCTCGCCCATGCCGCGCACGAGGTGGAAACCCAAACGCAGCGCGCCGTCGGGCTCGACGAAGCTCCACCATTCGCTCGCGTTCACCGCGATCGGCCGCACGACGACGCCGTGGCGGCGCGCGTCGTTCACCAGCACTTCGGTCGAATAGAAGCCCATCGGCTGCACGTTGAGGATCGCCGCGCAAAAGATCGCCGGCTCGTGGCACTTGATGTACGCCGACGCATACGCGAGCAGCGCGAAGCTCGCCGCGTGCGATTCCGGAAAGCCGTAGTCGGCGAAGCCTTCGAGCATGTGGAAGAGCTGGTCGGCCACCTCGCGCTCGATGCCGTTGGCCACCATGCCGTTCACCAGGCGCGGGTAGATCTGGGCCATCCGGTCGCGCGAGCGCTTGTGGCCCATCGCACGCCGCAACTCGTCGGCCTCGCCGCCCGAGAAGCCGGCGGTTTCCATCGCCATGCGCATCCCTTGCTCTTGGAAGAGCGGCACGCCCAGCGTGCGTTCGAGAATCGGCTTGAGCTTGGGATGCGGATACGTCACCGGCTCCATGCCGCTGCGCCGGCGCAGAAACGGATGGATCATGTCGCCTTGAATCGGGCCCGGCCGGATGATCGCCACCTGCATCACGATGTCGTAGAAGCACGCCGGTTTCAGCCGCGGCAGCATCGACTGCTGCGCGCGCGACTCGACCTGAAAGACGCCGATCGAATCGGCGCGGCAGAGCATCTCGTAGGTCGGCTTGTCGTCGATCGGAATCGAGTCGAGCGAGAGCGTGGGCCGCTCGGGATAGCAGCGCGTGTGCAGCGCGAACGCATCGCGCAAGCAGCGAGAGCATGCCCAAGCCCAGCAGATCGATCTTGATCAAGCCCAGGTCGCTCAGATCGTCCTTGTCCCACTGCACGATCGTGCGGTCGCGCATCGTCGCCCATTCGATCGGCGCGACGTTCATCAGCGGATCGCGCGTGATGACCATGCCGCCCGAATGAATCCCCATGTGCCGCGGAAAGCCGTTGATGCGCCGGCAGATCTGCAGCAGCAGCGCGCCGATCTCGCCGCCGATGGGCCCGCGCAGCGGCGGCGTCCCCGGTATCGTAACGGGCGTCGCGGCTGTCGTCGACCGCGCCGAAGCCCGGCGCGTAGGGCGTGCCGCGCGAGGGCACGATGTTGCTGCCCGCATCGAAATCGCGCCGCCGCACCACCGACGCCGGCAGCTTTGCAGTTGGCATCGCCGTCACGCCGACCGTTTCGGCCAGCGACTCGCTGGCGTCGTACTCGCGCACGATCTGATCGACCTGACCGAGCGAGAGCCCCAGCGCCTTGCCCACGTCGCGAATCGCCGAGCGCGTGCGGTAGGTGATCACTTCGGCCACCATCGCGGCGTGATGGCGCCCGTAACGCTCGTAGACGTACTGCAGCACCTTCTCGCGGTCTTGATGCGCGAAGTCGATGTCGATGTCGGGGATCTCGTTGCGCTCTTCGCTCAGGAAGCGCTCGAAGAGCAAGTCGCCCGCGATCGGGTCGACCGCCGTGATGCCGAGCGCGTAGCACACCGCGGAGTTCGCCGCCGAACCGCGCCCTTGTCCGAGCACGCCCAACTCGCGCGCCTTGTGCGAGATGTCCCACACCACGAGGAAGTAGCCCGAGAGATCCATGCGCGCGATGATGCCGAGCTCGTACTCGAGCTGCCGCTCGACCTTCGAGGTGAACGGCCAGCCGTAGCGCTCGCGCGCGCCGGCGTAGACCAGCGTGCGCAGATAGGAGTGGTGGCTCGCTTCGCCTTCGGGGACCGGAAAGATACGGAAACTGGCCGGCCAGCTTCTCGAGCCGAAACGTGCAGCGCTCCGCGATCGCGAGCGTGTTCGCAATGGCGAGCGGATAGGCGTCGAACAGCCGCGCCATTTGCTCGGGCGTCTTGAGCACGTACTCCGCGTTCGGGCGCAGCAGCGTGCCGGCGGTGTGCAGCGCGGCCTTGTACTTCACGCAGGTGAGCACGTCGCACAGCCGCGCGTCCTCGCGGTCGACGTACGCGACGCCGTTGGTGGCGACGTAGGGCACGTCCAGGCGCTGCGCGAGCGCCGCCATGCGCCTGCACCAGCGCGCCGTCCTCGGGCCGTAGGTGGTGCTGCAGCTCGAGATAGAAGCGCTCCGGGAAGAGGTCGCGCAAACGCGCGCCGATCGCGAACGCGCCGTCGTCGTCGCGCGCGCGCAGCGCTTTCTCGACCAGACCGTTGGCGCCGCCGGAGAGCGCGACGAGGCCGTCGGTGCGGCCGGCGAAATCGTCGAGCCGCGCGCGCGCATCGCGCTTGCGCCCGCGCAATTGCGCGAGCGAGATCAGCTCGCACAAGTTGGCATAGCCGCGCGCGTTCTCGACCAGCAGCACGATGCGGGGCGTGTGCGTGGGCACCTCGCTCGCCGGCCGGGCCGGGCGGCTGGGCCGGATCGGTTCCGGGTTCGCTGTTTCGAGCGTCAGCTCGGCGCCACAGATCGCCGGCAGCTTTTGCTCCTTGGCCGCTTTGGCGAACCGGACCGCGCCGTAGAGACCGTCGCGGTCGGTGAGCGCCATCCCGGCCAAGCCCGCCGCCACGGCCGCCCCGACGAGTTCTTCGGGGTGCGAGGCCCCCTCGAGAAACGTGAAGTTCGACCAGGCGTGGAGTTCGGCGTACCGTGGGGTGAGGGCCATGGGCTGCCATAATAATCGAACATACGTTCGATAACAAGCAGGATTGCACGCTGCGCCTTGACAGTATTCGACATATCGGATAGTGTCGAGTGTATCAACATGATTCGATATATCGACGACATCCCGGAGGACGAACGCATGGTCGACTGGCAAGGCGAGTTCGGCAAGTCATTCACGAAGGCCGGCAAGGTCTTTCGCAAAGCGGGCGGCCCGTTCGGCGAGTTCCACCGCCGCGCCCATCTCGGCGGCCGCCGGGCGTTCGGCGAAGCCGAGCGCGGCAGCATCAAGTACGACATCCTGGGCATCCTGTGGGACGGCCCGCGGCACGGCTACGACATCATGCTCACGATCGAGGAGCAGCGCGGTTACCGCCCGAGCCCGGGTTCCATCTATCCGGCGCTGCAGATGCTCGAGGAGGGCGATTTCCTCACCGGCCAAGACATCGACGGCAAGCGTGTCTACACGATCACCGACAAGGGCAGTGAACTGCTGGCCAAGCACCGCGAAACGGCCGACGGCGGCGCACCGGGCGAACCCGGGCATGCACAGATGATCGCACGCGGTATGCAAACGATGGTCGGCCTCAAGATGGTGATCAAGGAAATCGCCCGAACGCGCAATCCCGACATGTACACGCAAGCCCTGGCGATCATCGAACGCGCGCGCCGCGACCTCTACGCGTTGCTCACCCACGAGTAGATGAGCGCGACGCTGGCGGTTGCGCCGGCGCCGGCGCGTCCGGCAACCTCACCGTTCCTGATCTCGCTGACCGTGATGCTCGGCATGATCATGGCGATCGTCGACGGCACGATCGTCAACGTCGGGCTGAACACGATCGCCGGAACGCTCGGCGCATCGCTCGACGATGCGGCCTGGATCGTCACCGGCTACCTGCTCGCGAGCGTCATCACGATGCCGCTCAACGGCTGGCTCACGGCGAAATTCGGGCGCAAGGGCTTCTACGCCGGCTGCGTTGCGATCTTCACGATCGCATCGTTTTTATGCGGCACCGCGACGACCGTGTGGCAGCTGACGTTCTACCGCATCTTGCAAGGCTTCGGCGGCGGCGCGCTGCAGCCGACGGCGCAAGCGATCATCTTCGAGACGTTTCCGCCCGGCAAACGGGGCATGGCGACGGCGATCTTCGGCCTCGGCGCGATGGTCGGTCCGGCGCTCGGGCCGCTGATCGGCGGCTACATCATCGACAACGCCAGCTGGCCGCTGCTCTTCTACGTCAACGTGCCGATCGGCATCGCGGCGTTCTTCATGACGATCGCGTTCATTCCCAATCCCAGCTATCTGGTGAAGCCCAAAGGCGGCATCGATTGGCTCGGGCTGGCACTGCTTTCGTGCGGCATCGGCGCGATGCAGTACGTGCTCGAACGCGGTCAGCACGACGACTGGTTCGATTCCTCGACGATCGTGATCCTCACCGTGCTCTCGATCGTCGCAACCATCTGGTTTCTCATCAAGACGCTGCGCGACGCGCACCCGCTCGTCGATCTGCGCTCGTTCCGTTTTCCCACGTTCGTGTTCGGCAATTTGCTGATGGTGGTCGTCGGCTTCGGGCTCTACGGCACCTCGCTGATCATGCCGCTGTTCTTTCAGACGTCGATGGGCATGACGGCGTTCGACACCGGCATGGCGCTCTTGCCCGGCGCCTTCGCCACCGCCGCGTCGATGATCGTGGTCGGCCGGCTGATGCCGATCGTCGATCCGCGCATCCTCACCACGATCGGCTTGCTGCTCTCGGCGTGGTCGTGCTGGTGGCTCGGCGATCTCAACCAGTACGCCGGGGTCGGCGACGTGTTCTGGCCGCGGCTGATCCAGGGCTTCGGCATGGGACTGACGTTCGTGCCGGTGACGACCGTGATGCTCGCGCCGTTGCCGAAGAACGAGCTCGCCAGCGCCACGGGCGTCTCGATGCTGGTGCGCCAGCTCGGCGCGAGCGTCGGCATCGCGGTGCTGACGACGCTGCTGGCGAGCGAAACGACCGTCGCCTGGATGGCGCTCGCCGGCGGCGTGACGCATACGCACGGCGCCTCGATCGCCCAGATCAACGGCCTGCTGATGCAGTCGGCCACGGTGATCGCCTACAGCTACCTCTTCCGGATCTGCGCCATCGTCTTTCTGGTCGCCCTCGTCTTCGTCGCCTTCATGAAGCCGGCCCGAACCCCGGGAGACGCGCCCGCCGTATCGATCGCCGAGTAGCTTCGAATTGGCCATATTGAAGTAGCCAAATGGCTACATTAGTGATACTATTGCAAGCCCCGCGATTACGTGGTCGCGTACGTGTGGTCACGCTAAATAAGAGATGGTACGCTCTTAAAGAACTACGCGCACTTCTCGAACGCGTCGCCCCGTTCGATCCGGCGATACGCGAAGCGGCAGAGTCGGTTCGTCGTCGTCCGCATCGCTCAGGAAAACCACTTTGACGCGGGTTCCGCCTGTGGCATGAGGGGGCGGAGGCGTTCAGCACCGGAACATGAGTGCATGCAGTATCGGCAGATCGGGCGTTGGGGGATGCGCGTTTCGACGGTGGGGCTCGGGTCGTGGCTCACGTACGGCGGCAGCGTGGACGAGGCGACGTCGCGGGCGTGCATGCGGCGCGCGTACGAATTGGGCGTGACGTTCTTTGATACGGCGAACGTCTATGCGGGCGGCCGGGCCGAGGAAATCGTCGGCCGCGCCATCAAGGATTTCGCGCGCGACTCGATCGTGCTGGCGACGAAGGTATACTTCCCGATGGGCCGCGGCCCCAACGATCAGGGCCTCTCGCGCAAACACATTCGCATGCAGATCGACGCGAGCTTGCGCCGGCTCGACGTCGAGTACATCGATCTCTACCAGTGCCATCGCTACGATGAGGATACGCCGCTCGACGAAACCTGCGGTGCGATGAACGATCTCGTGCGCAACGGGAAGATTCTCTATTGGGGCGTCTCGGAATGGCAAGCCGATCAAATCACGGCGGCCTGCACGCTGGCGCGCGAGAACGGCTGGGCGCTGCCGGTCAGCAATCAGCCGCAGTACAGTGCTTTGTGGCGGAACGTCCAGCGCGATGTCTTCCCGGCGTGTCGCGAATTCGGCCTCGGCAACGTGGTGTGGTCGCCGCTCGCGCAAGGCATTCTGACTGGAAAGTATCCTTCGGCCCGCACCGTGCCCCGCGACACGCGGGCCGCATCGAGCGCGGCAGGCATGATGGCCGAGTACTTCACGCAGCCGGTGCTCGACGCCGTGCAGCGGCTCAAACCACTGGCCGAACGCGCGGGCTGCACGCTCCCGCAACTAGCGCTCGCGTGGTGCTTGCGCGATGAGATCGTGTCGGCCGTGATCGTCGGCGCAACGCGACCGCAGCAAGTCGACGACAACGTTGCCGCCGCCGACCTGCAAGTCGATCCGGTGATCTTCCAGCAAATGGATCAGATCCTCGTGCCGGTCGCGCCCGGCTAACTCGCGACGCGCGAGCTTCGCGGCGCAAACGCTCGAACTCAACAACCCGACAAGCAAGAGACTGCCTACCAGCGTGCCTGCATGCCTCGTATGAATTCGACATGTTTACTCCCGTCGAGCGGCGTACGTACTCTACCGTACGCCTTCACGGTCAATAGAGGGGGCCTCCGCACGCCTGCGCGGGAGAGACGAGTCTATGCGGCTACCTACTAGCGCTGCGCCCGCTCCGGGCCGCCGCACACTTCTTACCGGTGCCCGCGCCGGGCTGCGCTTGTTTTCACGACTGGCAGCCGTCTGATGAAAGACCTGTGATGAACGACACAACGAACGAGGTCACCGAGGTCATAACGACCGACGTCAAGCCGGGCATGGAAGAACAGTACCGGGAGTGGGCGTCGCGCATTCAACAAGCGCAGACGGCCTTTCCCGGCTACCGCGGCTCGTTCGTGCAGCCGCCGCACCCCGGTGAGCGCTCGTGGACGACGCTCATGCGCTTCGCCACCGCGGAGCAACTCGAAGCGTGGATGGCCTCGCCCGAGCGGCTCGCCCTCTTGGGTGAAGCGGATGCGCTGGTCGAGCGCGAGATGCTGCACCGGGTCGATAATTCGTTTCCCGGTTGGATTCCGAACGATCCGGTCTCCGGCAAAGCGCCGAGCATGTGGAAAACGGCGGCCCTCGTTCTGCTCACACTGTATCCGGTCGTGATGCTCGAGATCAAATTCTTGACGCCGTTTCTCGCGCAATTCCATCTCGACCCGGCGCTCGCGACGTTCATCGGTAACGCGATCAGCGTCGCCCTCACGACGTGGCCGCTCATGCCGTGGGCGATTCGCGCCTTCCGGCCGTGGCTTTTTCCCGGCGACCAACCGGGAAACGCGCCCGCGATCGGCACCGTCATTCTCATTGTGTGCTACGGGGTGGAACTCGCCTTGTTGTGGCACCTGCTGGGTTAAGGAGCTTCCATGAACCTCAACACGATTCGTAAAATCGAGCGTCCGTCGTCGGCCGACGAAATTCGCACGTGGCGCGACGGTTACGCGTGGATCGCCGGCGGGACGTGGCTCTTCTCCGAGGAGCAGATCCACACCGATACGCTGATCGATTTGCACGGTCTGAAGTGGCCCGCGCTGACCATCACCGAAGCCGGGCTCGATATCGCCGCAACGTGCACGATCGCCGAGCTCTACGCCTTCGAAGGACCGTCCGACTGGAAGGCGACGCCGCTCATCGGCGAATGCTGCCGTTCGTTCCTCTCCTCGTTCAAGATCTGGCATGAGGCCACGATCGGCGGAAACATCGTCATGTCGCTGCCGGCCGGGCCGATGATTTCCCTCACCACAGCGCTCGACGCGGTCTACACGTTGTGGCCGCGGGCCGGCGCGCCGCGCACGGTTCGAGCGATCGATTTCGTAACCGGCAACCATGCCAACGTTCTGGCGCCGGGCGAACTGCTGCGCAGCATTCACTTGCCGGCCGGCGCGCTCAAATCGAAGTTTGCGTTCCGGCGCGCGTCGCTCACGCACTTGGGCCGCTCGGGCGTGCTGCTCATCGGTGTGCGCAACCCCGCTGCGGACGAACTCGCCATCACGATCACGGCGGCGACGGCGCATCCCGTGCAGGTGCGCTTCATGGGTTTGCCCTCGGCGAACGACGTGCGCGATGCGATCGAGGCGGCGGTGCCCGAAGCGCTGTGGTTCGACGACGTTCACAGCTCCCCCGAGCACCGGCGCCATCTCAGTTACTACTATGCCGAACAGATTCGTCAGGAGCTGGGCTGAGTGAAACTCACGGTTAACGGCAAAGTCTTTTCAGCCGACCCGGCGCCGGGTGAGTGCTTGCGCGTCTTCCTGCGCGAGCTGGGATGGTACGGCGTCAAAAAAGGCTGCGACGGCGGCGATTGCGGCGCGTGCACCGTCTGGGTCGACAAGAAACCCGTGCACAGTTGCCTCTATCCGGCCTACCGCAGCGAGAATCACGAAATCACCACGATCGAGGGGCTCGCCAACGGCGATGAGCTCCATCCGATGCAGCAAGCGTTCCTCAACGCCCAATCATTTCAGTGCGGATACTGCACGGCCGGCATGATCATGACCGGCGCCGCGCTCACGGACGAACAGAAGAACGATCTGCCGCATGCCCTCAAAGGCAATCTGTGCCGCTGCACCGGTTATGCCTCGATTCGCGACGCCTTCGCCGGCACGACCAACGTGACCGTTGATGAGGCCGGGGAATCGAGCGGCGTGAGCGTCGCCAACCCGTTCGCCCACGCCATCGTGACCGGTCACGCGCGCTATACGAGCGACGTGCCGCCGATGGAGGGCTTACTGCATCTCAAAATCCTGCGGTCGCCGCACGCGCATGCCAAGATCCTCGCGATCGATCGCGAGAAAGCCAAAGCGATTCCGGGCGTCGTCGACATCCTGACCTGGGAAGACGTTCCGCGCCGGCTGTACACGACCGCGATTCACGAAGACAACCGTGTCGATCCCGACGATACGTACGTGCTCGACAACGTCGCGCGCTTCGCCGGTCAGCGCATCGCCGCCGTCATCGCCGATACGGAAGCCGCCGCCGAGGCGGGCGTCCGGGCGCTCGAGGTGCAGTACGAAATCTTGGCGGCCGTTTTCGATCCGGAAGAGGCCATGGCGCCGAACGCGCCCGTGCTGCATCAGAAAGACGGCGACTCGCACATCTCGCACCCGGAAAAGAACATCTTCGTCGACATCCACGGTGAGGTCGGCGACGTCGAGGCCGGCTTCCGCGAAGCCGACGCCGTGTACGAAGAAACGTACTTCGCATCGCGCCAGCAGCACGTTCACCTCGAGACGATGCAGTCGATCGCTTGGCGCAGCGACGACGGCCGGCTGCACGTTCGCACCAGCTCCCAAGGCCCCTCGATCGTCAAGGGCAAGCTGTGCTACATCTTCGGCATCTTGCCGGCGAACTTGCACGTCTTCACCGAGCGCGTGGGCGGCGGCTTCGGCGGCAAACAGGACATGATGACCGAAGATCTGGCGCTGCTGGGTGCGATGCGCACGGGCCGTCCGGTGAAGTGGGAGTTCACGCGCGAGGAGCAGTTCACCAGCGCGACGACGCGCCACGCGATGAAGACGCACATCAAGCTCGGGGCCAAAAAAGACGGCACGCTCACGGCGGTCCAATTCCGCATCGTCAGCAACACCGGCGCCTACGGCAACCACGGCGGAGAGACGCTGGCGAATTCGATGTCGGGCCAGTTTGCGATGTACAAGTGCCCGAACAAAAAGGGCGACGGCTATGCCGTCTACACGAACATGCAGTGCGGCGGCGGCTTTCGCGGCTACGGCACGGGCCAGTCGTGTTTTGCGATGGAGTCGGCGGTCGACGAACTCGCCGAAACGCTAGGTATCGACCCGATCGAATTCCGGCGCAAGAACACGGTCGGCGACGGCGACAAGATGGAATCGGTCTGGAAAGAGAGCTCCGATCTGACGATGGGGAGCTACGGTCTCGACCAGTGCATCGATGCCGTCGAAGCCGGGCTCAAGAGCGGACGCGGATTGCCGAAACCGCCGGGGGACGATTGGCTCGAGGGCAGCGGGACCGCACTCTCGATGCTCGATTGCGTGCCGCCGACCGAGCAGCGCTCGGCCTGCGACGTCGAACTCCTCGCGGATGGGTCCTACCATTTCGCGGTCGGTTCGACGGAGATCGGCAACGGCTTGATCACCGCTCAGCAGCAAGTCGTGGCGCAGATCATGGGCTGTCCAACATCGCGCGTGGCGTTCATCAACTCCGATACCGACAAGGCGCCCTACGACAGCGGCACCTTTGCCAGCGTCGGCATGATGGTTCCAACCAAAGCGGTCGAATTCGCCGCTCGCGCGTTGCGCGAATCGATCCTCGAATTTGCGGCGCGGCACTACGATGCGCCCATCGCGCAGTGCAGCATCGAAGACCGCGACGTCGTCTGCGCCGGCCGGCGCGTTGCGCTCACCACGGTCTACGCCGATGCGCAGAGTGCGGGCGTGCAGCTCGCCGCCTTCCGCAAGGCCTACGGTTCACCACGCACCGTGGCGTTTATCGCCTACGGCGCGCGTATTGCCGTCCACCGCATCAGCGGCGAGATCATGGTGCTCTATAGCATCGAAGCCGTCGATACGGGCGTGGTGCTCAATCCCAATCAGGTGCGCGGCCAAGTGATCGGCGGCGTGGTGCAAGGCATCGGCTACGCGCTGCAAGAGAAGATGGTCTACAACGCGAGCGGCGCGCTCATCAACCCGACGCTGCGAAACTACCGCATTCCGGCCATCGCGGACGCGCCGCCCACCGAAGTGTTCTTCGCCGACTCCTACGACAAGATCGGTCCGCTCGGTTCGAAGTCGATCGCGGAGAACACGATCAACCCGGTGGCGCCGGCAATCGGCAACGCGCTCAAGGCCGCCACCGGCGTGCGCTTCACCGACCTGCCGTTCACGGCCGACCGGATCTTCGCGCGCCTAAGCCGGCACGAGCTCGTCTAGCGGGGGCGGCCGCTCTTGCTCGGCGGTAGCGAGCGGAACTCGCGGCGCGGCGATGCGGTCGGCGCCGCGGGTGCGGTGCGCGGCGGCCGGGGCGAATGTGCGCGCTGCGCGCCGGGAACGTCGTCGGTATAACGGACGGGGTTCTGGGCGAGCGGCGGTAAGGCCGGCGTTTTCGAGCGGTCGAGGCGTTTGCCGAGCGTCTTCTCGATTTGCGCGAAGTACTTCTCTTCGTCCGCCGCGACGAACGTGATCGCATCGCCGGTCGCCGAAGCGCGCGCCGTGCGGCCGACGCGGTGCACGTAATCTTCGGGCACCATCGGCACGTCGAAGTTCACCACGTGCCCGAGCTCGGCGATGTCGATGCCGCGCGCCGCGATGTCGGTGGCGACCAGCACGCGGAATTTTCCGCGCTTGAAGTCTTGCAGCGCCCGCGTCCGCTGCGCTTGCGAACGATCGCCGTGAATGCGGTCGGACGGAATGTTGTGCTTGAGCAGATGGGCGGCGAGGCGGTTGGCGCGCGCTTTGGTGCGCGTGAACGCGATCGCGCTGAAGATGTTGTTGTCTTTGAGCAGCTCGACGAGCAGATCGTTCTTCTGCATCTGGCCGACGCTGTAGACGGTCTGCGTGATGCCGACGGCCGGCCCTTTGGCGGGCGCGAGGTCGACGCGCAGCGGGTCGTGCAGCATCTCACCCGAGAGCTTAGCGATTTCGGGCGGGATCGTGGCCGAGAAGAAGAGCGTCTGGCGTTTGGCCGGCACGAGGCGCAAAATACGGCGCACCGTGGGCAGAAACCCCATGTCGAGCATGCGGTCGGCTTCGTCGATGACGAGGAACGAGATGTTATCGAGCGAGGCGGTTTTCTGTGCCAGATGATCGAGCAGACGGCCGGGCGTCGCGACGATGATGTCGGTGCCGCGTTTGAAGGCCGAGGCTTGCTGACCGAATCCGACACCGCCGTACACGGCCGCAACCTTGACGTTGGTGTGCTTGGCGAAGGCGGTGAGGTGCGCGGTGATTTGCGCCGCGAGTTCGCGCGTCGGTGCGAGAATCAGTGCGCGGGTAGTGCCGCGCGGCAAATCCATCAGCAGTTGCACGAGCGGCAACCCGAAGGCGGCCGACTTGCCGCTGCCGGTGGCGGCGCTGCCGAGAACGTCGCGTCCGGTGAGTGCGGGCGGGATCGCCGCGCTCTGAACCGGGGTGGGTTCGGTGAACCCGAGCTCGTGCACGGCACGAAGAAGCTGCGGTCGCAGCCCAAGGCTATCGAAGGTGGAGATGATCGTTCGTCTTTCAAAAATGCGCAATTGATCGGCAAAAAAGAACGAACGATCGCGCGGGTGACACACCATCCTCTCACGCCGTTTTCGGTACGTCAACGTGCGAAGTCGCACGCGGTGCTCTTAGTCGTAGATGCCGCGGATGTGCCAGCTGTTGGCCTCGTGGGCGATGCGCACGAGCGAGCCGTCATCGAGCAGCACGTCGTACTCATCGCGCACGAGCGCTTCACCCGTGCCGGTCGCGGTGGCCCACCAGCCTTCTTCCACGCGCCACGGACCGGCCGCATCGAGCACCGTGTGGGCCGGCGTTCCGACGAACCGGGGCGTGCCGCCGATGACGCGCACCGCCACCGCTTGCGGCGCCAGGGGACGGAATTGCAGGGTCGCCGTCTGCGGCAGCGGCGCCGGCGCTGCGAGCGTCCAGCTCTTGGTGACCAGTGGTTCGAGCGTGAACGGGTCGTGCGCGAAGCGCCGCTCGACGCGCGGCCCGCCCACGATCCGGCTGCGCAGCGCCCCGCCGTCGCCGAGCGCCGCATCCAGCCGCGCCAGCACGATGCCCAGGGCGTCGGGGTCGGGATCGCCGGCCGCGAAGAGGGTCAGCGGCACGCCGCCGTCCTCGAGTCCCTCGGCCACGAGGCGCAGCCCGACGACCGGGGCGTCGAGGGTGATCCCCTCCAGGCGCGCGCGCAGCAGGTCGAAGAGCGTCCCCGGCAAGGCCGTCGGCTGCGCCACGCGAGTGGTCAGTTCGCGCACGTCGCCGTTCTCGCACTCGAGGCCGAAAACGAGCCGGCCGGCGCGCTTCCCGGCCGCGGCCAAGTCGTCGGCGACCCGGCCGGTCAGCGCCCGCAGCGCGAACAGCACGGCCTCTTCGGAGGTCGCCTCGCCCTCGCCATAACAGCTGCGGTCGATGCGCAGCGCCCGCGGCCGCGGCTGTAAGCAGCGGCGGTCGATCCCGCGCGCCCACTCATGCCAGCGCGCCGCCGGGGGGCCGAAGCGCCGCACGAACGGCCCGTGCGGTAACGCCGCCAGCTCGCCGAGCGTCCGGATCCCGAGCAAGCGCAGGCGGTCGCAGACGTCGTCGCCGCAGTCCAGCTGCTCGAGCGGAAACGGGGCGAGAAAGGCCGCCGGATCGCCGTCGCAGACCACCCCGTCGCCCTTCACGGCCGCGGCCGCAGCGACGAACGGGTTCGGCCCCAGACCCGCCCGCAGCGGCAGATCGAACCCCGCCAGCGCGTTGCGGACGGCGCCGATCCAGCCCGCGGGGCTGCCCTCGATCCCGTGCATCTCGAGGAACGCCCGGCCCCATCCGGCGTCTTCGACCAGGGGCGAGGCCGCATCGAGCGCCTCGAGCACCTCGTGCCACAGCGCCGCGTCGCGCTCGCGGTCGTCGACGACCGTGCGGGCTTCGTTAGCGACCGCCTGGGCCTGCACGAGGGTCATCCCCGGCCGCACTCCCAGCGCCGCCGCCGGCAGCGAGCAGTCGACGACCCGCCCGCGCTCGAGCCGGTCGGCCACGATGACGGGGACGTCCAGGTCGACGTCCCGGCTCAGCCGCGCGACGGCCAGCCGGAACGCCGGAATCCAGACACAGACGATCGGCATGGGGGTCGATCGTATCGAACGTATGTTCGATAGTCAACCTGCCCGGTGAACGCTCCTAGAAGCGGCCGCGGAAACCCCAGCCCGGGCCGCCGAGCCGGATGCCGATCCCAACCGCCGGATAGACCGGGTAGGCCGGATAGGCCGGGTAAGCGTAGGCGTAGCTGCGGTAGGGCGTGTTGATCTGATCGGCGACGAAGGTCGAGCCGGACGGCGTGCCGGTGATCGTGACCGGCTCGCCCGGCGCGAGCGTCAGACCGGTCGGGTTGATGATGGTGCCGTCGTGCAGCGACACGTTGTCGACGTAGCCGCGCGCGTCGTTGACGGAGATGTTGTACTTCCCGTTGATCGACACAATCGTGCCTTGGATCGTCTCGGGGCCGGCTTGCGAGTACGACGGAACTTGGGCTCCGGCGGCCAGCGGTGCGATCGAGCAGGCGAGAGCCGTCGCGGAGAGTACGGTGAGGAGTCGGTTTTTCAAGCTGATCATATCTATTTGTGGCCTTCTACGGATGCTGGCTCCGCTCGCTGATTTCATTTGGGCTGCGCCCAATAAGAGTCCACTTACTAGAACGAACCGAGGCCCGAAAAGGAGCCGTTCCAGCCTTTGATTCCGGTTAAAAAACGCTTGGATTCCCCTGAGACCGGAATCAGCCGCACGACGACCTTGATCTTTGCGATCGCCGGTGGTGCCGCGGTGGCGAACGTCTACTACCTGCAGCCGGTGCTGGCGGTGATCGCCGCCGATTTGCACGCGACTCCGCGCGCGGTCGGATTCGTCTCGATGGCGCTGCAGGTCGGCTACGCGCTCGGCATCCTGGCGTTCGTGCCGTTGGGCGACATCGTTCAGCGGCGGGGGCTAATCGTCGCGCTCTTCGGCGTTGCGGCGGTGTGCCTGGCGTGCGCCGCGGCGGCGGGCAACGTCACGCTCTTGGCGCTGGCGATCTGTGCGGTCGGGGTCGCGACCACCGCACCCCAGATCCTGCAGCCGTTTGCGGCCGATCTGGCGCTGCCGAGCGAGCGCGGCGCCGTTGTCGGCACGATCCAAGTCGGGCTGATCATGGGAACGGTGTTCGCCCGCGCGGTCAGCGGGCTGCTCGGTGCGTTCGCCGGCTGGCGGGCGGTGTTCGCGATTGCGGCGGCGATCTCGGCGCTTTCGACGGTGGTGCTGGCGCGGGTGATTCCGCTACGCGATCCGCCCGTCCGGCTGCGCTACCACCACTTGATCGGGAGTCTGCCGGGACTGATCCGTGCGCACCCGCTCTTGCGCATCTCGATGGCTTTGGGGTTCATCGGGTTCGCGATGTTCAGCGGCGTGTGGACGGTGCTCGCCTTTCACGTTCGCGATCTCGGCTACGGCAGCGACGTGGTCGGCTACGTCGGCCTGCTCTCGATTGTCGGCGTGCTCACCGCGGGGCGCATCGGTTCGTTGAGCGACAGCCGCGGTACGCTCACGACCGGCACGATCGGCTGGTGCTTCTCGGCGCTCGCGTTCCTAACGTTCGCGGTCATCGGAAACACGCTGGCCGGGCTCGCGCTCGGCATGGCGCTCTTCGCGCTCGGCATACAGGCGACGCAGATTTCCAACCAAGCGCGTATCTTTGCGATCAGCGACGAAGCGCGCAGCCGGCTCAACACGATCTTCACCTTCTCGACCTACGCCGGCGGTGCGTACGGTTCGTTCGTCTGCGCCTGGGTCTTTCAGGAAGCTGGATGGCTCGGCGTGTGTTACACCGCGCTCGCGCACATGGCCGTGATGGGCGCGATCTTACTCTGGTTTCGCCGCATCGTGCGCAAAGCGGTCCCGGCTTAATCCTCGAGGTTGCCGGTCAGCCGCAGGTAATAGCGCCACATCGCCTCGTTGCGGTTCGAGCGCACCGGCTTCTCCGCGCCGCCCGTTCGCGGCGCGAAGGTGGCCATGTCCGCGGCGGAAATCGGCCGCGGCTCGCCGAGCTGCCGCGCGCGATAATTCATTTCCGCCAGCTCGTTGAGCGAGATCGCGCGCAACGCGGCTTCTTCGATGCTCGAGCCGGCGGCAGTGATGCCGTGACCGCGCATCAGGCACACGTTCTTGGAGCCCAGCACCGCCGCGAGGTCTTCGCCGAGCTGCGGATCCGAGATCAAGACGCTGCGGTCGTACGTCGGAATGCCGTCCATCATCAGCCGCAGCGCGGCCGGATCGTAGGCGCCGAAGATCGGCAGCAGCGGCACGCCGGTGATCGTAAACAGCACGACCGTCGGCGGGTGCACGTGCACGACCGACATCACGTCGCCGCGCGCACGGTACACCTCGGTGTGGATGAAGACTTCTTGCGGCGGATACAAGCCCTCTTTGACGCCGGCCGCAACCTCGCCGTCGGGCGTCACCTCGATGATCTCGGCCGCCGTCGTATAGCGCACCCCGGCCTCGGCCGGACCGCGCGCGCGGATGAGCACGTTGTCCGAATCGGGCACGCGCACGCTCAGATGTCCCGTGTTGCCGTTGGCGAGGCCGAGCGCGCCGAGCACCCGGCACGCCTGGGCCAAGCGCCGGCGAAGATCCTGGACCGGACCGGGCTCGAACGTCGTCACGCTGCGGCCTTCGCACGCGGAGAAGAAAACAACTCCGAAGTGCAAGGCGCAATAAGCGCTCGCTCCCTTACCGAACCGTGCTTCGGCCGTACGCAAGAAGCGGCGAAGCACGGCGCTTCAGCGAAGACACGGCGTGCATGATGCGTGGACCGAGAGGCGGCGCGGAGCCCTTACGGGTGACTTCGCTCAACCCCGTACGTGACGCGAAGACCATTGGTCACGACGTCGGGCTTTCGCGTGCCGCGCAAGATGCGAAGAGTTCGGCGCTGCAGCACCGCTTCATCCGGCTGCTCGCCGACGGCGAATCGGTCACGATCGCCGAAGCCGAACGCGAAAGCCGCGTCTCGCAACTGCTCAACCAACTGAAGTGGGCCTACGACGGCATCGTCGACGATATCGTCGCGCTGGAAACGGCCAAGGACGGCGCCGAACGCCGCGACGAGCTGATGCGCGAAACGCTCGATGAGCTGGCCACGATGGCTGAGCTCTCCACCGGCCAAGCCTTCAGCTCGACCACCTGGCGTCAGGCGCTGGACGCGCTACGCGGCCACGTCGAGAAACTGATCGCCGGGGAAACGCACGACGCGGTCATCCTGGCCGACATCGACCTCGCCCTCGAACGTATCGAGCACATCGAGAAAACCGCGGCCGGCGCCCTGCGCAGTTACCTCGGCTACATCAACGCGTAGCGGCTCACGCCCCGTTTCTCAGAGCGGATGATCGAAGGGCACGCCGGCATCCCGTAGCAAACGCTGTTGCGCGGCGACGGTCCGTGAACGCAGCGCGGCCAAATCCACGCCGGCGAGCTGACCGTTGCGCTTGCGGATCTGACCGTCCACGAACACCCAGCTCACATCGGCGGCTTGGGCCAGCAGCACCAGGGTCGCAACCGGATCGTAGACCGGATAGAGCGTGAGGCGGTCGAGGTCGACCACCACGACATCGGCCCGCTTTCCGGGCGTGAGCGAGCCGACCTTGGCGTCGAGTCCGGTGGCCTTGGCGCCTTCGAGCGTCGCATATTCGAGCACGTCGCGCATCGGTACGAGGATCGGCTGGCCGCCCTCGCGTTCGGCGCGCGCGGATTCCAGCAGATGATCGGCGCTGATGAGCGCGCGCATGGGCGCGAAGAGATCGGGCGGCATACGGGTTTCGTTATCGACGCTGAGCGATGGCTTGAGCCCGAACTTCAACCAGCGCTGGATGCTCGGCAGCCCGTGCGCTGAGATCAGCTCGGTGTAGGATGCGGTCGACATCGTGCCGCCGCTGGCGGCGATCATCTTGAGTTCGTCGTCCGTGCAGCGCGTCGCGTGCACGTGCGTGATGTCCGGACCGAGCTGGTGCGCGTCGTTGAGCTGCGTGATGGCACGAACTTTGGCCAAGCCGAGTACGCCGACGTGCATCGTCATACGCACGCCGATCTCGCGCGCGAGCGCGATATCGTGAATCGACGTCGCGAGCGAGGAGGTCTCCGGGCCGCGCAGCGCCATGGCCAGTGTGATGAGCTGGTCCTGCGAGGAGAAGTATTGCTTCTGAACGCGTTTGATGTCGTCGGAGTGTTTGTAGTCGGCCCAGCTTCCGCTCGCGATCAGTTTCTTCGCGACTTCACGCTGCGGATCGCCGTGAGCGAACACGGCCCGGATGCCGGCCGCTTTGAGGCCCGCGATCGCCGCGTCGGCGTGTTCGGGGGTGTTCAGGCAGTGCGACCAGTCGAGCATCGTCGTGACGCCGGCGTTGAGCGCCCCTATCGAGGCCAGCTCGTTGCCGAGCATCACGTCTCCGGGCCGGAACGATGGACCGACGGCACCGGTGATGATCCGTTCGTAAACGTCGAAGTTGCCCTCGGCGATCATCGAACGCAACAGCGTCTCCCACGCGTGACGGTGCGTGTCGATGAAGCCGGGAAAGACGATTTTGTCGTGCGCGTCGATGACGAAGGCGTCAGCGGCCGTGAGGTTGCGCCCGACCGCTGCGATGCGCGGGCCCTCGATGAGCACGTCGCCGCCGCGGATTTCGCCGATCGCCGGATCGACCGAAACGACGTAGCCGCCCCGGATCAAGGTCCGGCGCGGCGCGGCGTGCGCAGGATCCAGTACGCCTGTCGCGGCTGGAGCGGTGGTCTGCGCAGCGGCGGGCGCTACGGCTGCCGCGGTCGAGACGGCGGCCACCGTGCCCAACAGCGTTTTGCGCGTGATCGCTTTGTTCCTCAACATACGGTGCTCTTGTTCGTCAGAAATCGGAAGCCATGCCGGAAGGCTGCCACTTCTTCGATGTCGATTTCGCAGGTATGGGACGATTGAACGACCGCTCGATCATCGTGACGGGCGCGGCGCAGGGGATCGGGGCCGTGTACGCTCGCGCGCTGGCCGCCGAAGGCGCGCGGCTGAGCATCTGCGATCTGCAGGAGCCGCGCAGCGTGGCCGAAGACATTCGCGCCGCGGGCGGCCAGGCGATCAGCATGGTTGCCGACGTTACCTCACCGGCGCAGGTGGCCGCACTGGTCAAAGCGACGGTCGACGCGTACGGCACCGTGCACGGCCTCGTGAACAACGCCGCCATGTTCGGTTCGCTCGCGCTCAAACCGTTCATGGAGATCGAATCGGCGGAGTGGGACAAGGTGATGGCGGTCAACACGCGCGGCGTGTTCGAATGCGTCAAAGCGGTGGTGCCGACCATGCGCGCGCAGAAATACGGAAAGATCATCAACATCGCCTCGGGCACGCTCTTCAAAGGCACGCCGCACTTGCTGCACTACGTGGCCTCCAAAGGTGCGGTCGTCGCGATGACGCGCGTGATGGCACGCGAGCTCGGCGCCGACAACATTCTGGTCAACTGCATCGCGCCCGGGCTCACGCTGAGCCCGGCGGTCCAAGTTTCGTATTCACGCCAAGAGATCGAGCAGAACAAAGCGACGCGCGCGCTCAAGCGCGAGGAAGAACCTGAAGACATCATCGGCGCGCTGATCTTTTTCGCGTCGGCCGAAAGCGATTTCATCACCGGTCAAACGCTGTTGGTCGACGGCGGCTCGGTGATGCATTGAGGTGAAGACCGACGACAAATCCAAAGACGTCGACGCGCGTTACGGCGTCAATTCGCTCGAGCTCGGACTGCGGCTTCTCGAGCTCTTCAACGAAGACACCAACGAGATCACGCTGAGCGAAGCTGCGCGCCGCATCGGCGTTTCGCGGTCCTCGGCGTTTCGGCTCGTGCACACGCTCGAACGCCTCGGCTACCTCGATCGTGACGACGACACGAAATCCTACCGGCTGGGCGCCCGCGTGCTCAATCTCGGCTTCTCGTTCCTCACCTCGAAAGATATCGCCGAGCTGGCGCAACCGGAGCTGCAGCGGCTGCGCAAGGCCACCCACTGCTCGACGCATCTCGCGATTCTCGACGGTGCCGAAATCATCTACGTCTGCCGCTTTGCCTCGCACCAGCCGTTCAGCGGAACGGTATCGGTCGGTGCGCGTTTACCGGCGCACGCCACGACGATGGGGCGCGCGATGCTCGCCTTTAAGCCGGCCGCCTACGTCCAGGAGCATTTCGGTCCGGCCGCGCTGCGCCGCTATAGCGAACACACCCCCGGCTCGATCGCCGAACTTCGCACCGCGCTGCTGGCCGACCACGATCGCGGGTATGTGATCAGTCATTCGGGATTCGAGCACGGCATCGCCAGCGCCGCGGCGCCGGTCTTCGATGCGTCGGGCAACGTGATCGCGGCGATCAACGCGACGATGCCCGAAGGCGACGTTGCGGCCGCCGACTTCGATACCCGGATCCGCGACGCCGTGATCGCCGCCGCGGCCAAGATATCGCAGCTCTCCGGGTACCGTCTTGAGGCCAAGAACGATAAGGCTCCGAAGAGCCTTACTTCAGTTGGGCGTCGGTCAGCGAGTTGACGTTCTCGTGCGTGACTTCGTAGAGCGTCGGCTTGAAGACCGACTTCTCTTTGGGCTTCTTGCCGGCGAGAAAGTCGGCCGCGGTATCGATGGCCAGCGCGCCCCACGAGTAGGCACCGTTGGCGATCGTGTAATCGATGCCGGCGTTGGTCTTGATCATCGTGATTGTCTGCGGATATCCGTCCCAGCCGGCGACGAAGATCGTGCCGGGTTTGATGCCGTGCTCCTTGAGCGCCTGGGCCGCGCCTTGGGCCAACTCATCGGAATTCGTAACGAGCGCCTTCACGTCGGGATGGGCGGTTAGGATGTTGTTGGCTTCGTTGAGGCCGGCTTCGATCGTCAGCGGCCCGTTGAGATCGGCGACGACTTTGACGTTCGGATTCTGCGTGAGAATTTGCTCGGCGCCTTGATGCCAGCCGTACACGAACCCGATCGTCGGGGGACCGCCGATGATCCCGATCGGTCCGCTGGCTTTGACCGCCTTGACGACGGCGCTCATCTCCATGCGTCCGAACCGCGACCAGTCGGTGCCGATGAACGCGTCTTCTTCGCTTTGGTCGGAGATGTCGTTGGCGACGGAGATCACCGGCACGCCGGCTGCGCGCGCGGCTTTGTAGGCGTTGATCAACGCGTTCTTATCGAACGGCGAGCACAGGATCAAGTCGACCTTCTTCGTCACGAAGTTGGCGATCTGGTTGGCCTGCTGTTGCGCGTCGGGCCCCGAGTACTGAAATTCCAAATCGATCCCGCGCTTGGCCGCTTCGGCCTCCATGCCGGCACGCATGTCGACGTAGAGCGGAATGACTTGCGAGTAAAAGGCCACGCCGATCCGCTTGTGCGCCGTCTGCGCGACGGCCGGGCGGCTGGGAAAACCGATGATGAGGGCGAGCAGAAGCGCCAAAAGCGCGGTCGTTCGTAACACGGGCGACCTTTCCATAAGTTTTGTGGGTGAAACTGTATTTCAATTTCGCGACAGAGACGGTATACTTCCTTCGGCAAACGTCCAGGAGACTAGGGCTGAGATGAACATTACGCGCTTTCGGCATGTTGGGCTCACCGTTCCGGATTTCGGCGCCTCGCGGGCGTTCTTCAAGGACGTGTGGGGGCTCACGGAGACCGCGTTTACCGGCGGCCGTTCGTTTCTCGCGACCCAGAACGGCGAGCCCTATCAGCTAGTGCTCAGCCCCGGTCGCGAGCGGCGCTTGGAGCGCATCGGCTTCGGCGTTCCAGGCCGCGCCGACGTGGAGAGCGCGCACGGCGAACTGCGCGCCGCCGGCGTGCGGATCGTCGAGGAGCCGCACGCGCTCTCGACGCCGGGCGGGGGCTACGGCTTCGCCTTTCTCGATCCCGACAACCGCTACGTGACCATTTCCGGCGACGTTGCGTTGTCCGCGCCCGGAACGAAACCGGCCGTGCCGCACATCCTCGAACACCTCGTCGTGAACACGCCGGATATTGACCGCTCGACGAATTTTTACACCGGCGTGTTGGGCTTGCGCGTCTCGGACTGGAGCGAACACCAGATGTCGTTTCTGCGCTGCAACAGCCAGCATCACGTCATCGCGTTCAACGCCGCGCAGTACGCCTCGTACAACCACACCGCGTGGGGCATGGCCTCGCTCGACGAGCTGTTTCGCGGTCAAGGGCGCTTGCGCGCGCACGGCACCGAGGTGAAGTGGGGCACCGGGCGTCACGGACCCGGCGAATACGTGTTCAGCTACTTCCTCGAACCATCGGGCTTCGTCGTCGAGTACAGTGCCGACGGCCTCAAGATCGAAGACGAACACGCCTGGACGCCGCACGTGTGGGAGCGTTCGCCGGCGCTGATGGATACGTGGGGCACGGCCGGCGCGCCGAGCCCGGAGATGCGCACGGCGATGGCTGGAATTCCCGACCCCGGCTTTCAACCGCTGCCGGCGTAATCCAACCGTGGCGCGAACAATCGCGCAATGGAAGCGGGCGCACCCCGTCGCACGGTGAATTCGGACCACTTAATTTGAGGAGCCCTTATGAACTCATGGATCCGCCTTCAATCGGCGGTTGGTTTCTTGCTTGTTTGCGTGTTGGGACTCGGGAGCATCGCATCCGCCGATACGCCGCCCTACATGAAAATGCTGGTCGGTCACCCCGCAACAACCAAAGCCGCGACCGCCGAACAGAACCTCTTGAACCTCGATATTTCGATGTTCGGCTTCTACGACGACTCGCTGCGCACGTTTCAGAAGAATCTGCTCGCGCAGCATCCGGTCATCCTCGCGCTCTTCACCAACGGCGGCGGCGCGTTCACGCTGTACCGGCCCGGCATGGCGCCGTTAGCCGCCAAGCCCGTGCCCGTCGTCTACCAGTACCTGAAATCGGTAGCGCACGCGACGATGGCGATCTTCGAAATCGCGGCGCCGCATCTGGATAATCCGAGCGACCAAGCCTGGCGGCTGCCGATGACCGCGGATCGCGCCGAGACGAAGAACGCGCTCGACACGCTCGACGATGCGGACATGAGTCCCGAGTGGCGCGACAACTGCCGCGCGATTCTCACCAATAACCTGGCCTTCATGGACGCGGCGCTGGCCGCGAACGTGGTGCAGTGGGATGCGCTGCAGAAATTTGCCGCCCAACAGAAGCCGTACTTGGCGAAGAACATCAGCTGGGCCGCCAAAGTGCAGGTCGATCACTGGATGGACGTCGTGGCCGGTTGGAAAGCGGCCTTGGGTTCGAGCTGGAAGGACGCCTACGGCGTCAGCAACTCGATCTACGTCACGAAACAGAACAACATTCTGCTCAGCGTGTTGGCGCAATACTTCGGCCGCGACGCCATGAACACGCGGCTGATGCTGTTCGAAACGACCGACTTCGCGACGACGCCGAACGCGATGTTGGAGCTGCTGACTCGGGTCGTTGCCGACCGCTCCGTCGGCCAAGCGTTTTTCGGCAACTATTACCTGATGGACTACGAGTTGATGGGCGGCGACGCGCGCAACGCGATCAGCGCGGCTGCCAAGCAGCGCGGGATGACGCCGTATTTGCCGCCGCTCGTCCCGTTCGGATCGCATGATTGGCCGATGCGGACAACCGCCGGCCCCGGACCCGGCAGCATCGAAGACCTGCACTAGTCGCGCGACGAAGGATCATTTCGTTGCGGCTTGCCGCACCGGTGATCCGGCGAACGCCGCGGCGTACGTGCCGATCGCGCGCATATCGACCTCGATCAGCGCCGGCCCGCGCGTGCCGGCGAACTGATCGAGCGCGGCGCCGAATTCGGCCGCGGAATGCACCGCGGACGCCGGCAGACCGAAGGCGGCGGCGAGCTGCGCGAAGGACGGCGTCGCGAGGTCGGCCAGGAAATGCCGGCCCTCGAAGCGCGCGTCCTGGATGTTGCGGATGACGCCGTAACCGCCGTCGTTCATCACGACGACGAGCACGTCGAGATCTTCTTGCACCAGCGTCGCGAGCTCACCCAAACACAGCATCAGCCCGCCGTCGCCGGTGATGAGTACGGTCTTGCCGGCTGTGCCCAACGCCGCCCCGATGGCCATCGGCAAGCCTTGACCGATCCCCGTTCCGACGGCGTTCAGGTTTTGAGTCGGAGCCGCCAGCGGCGGAACGCGATTAGCCCACATGCTGTTGGCCACGGTCACGTCGCGCACCCAGACGCTGCCTCGCGGGATCGCAGCGACCAGATCTCCGACGACGTCGCGGTAATCGCCGAGCCCGGCCTCGAGCGCGGCGGCGGTCTGAGCTTTGAGCGCCGCCACGTCGGCTGCGAACTGCGGCTCGATCGCGTTGCCGGCCGCGAGCGCGTCCGCGACGAGCTCCAAGGCGGCGGCCGCATCGCCTAGCGCGAACGTCTCGACGGCATAGCTGCGGCCGCACACCAGCGGATCCGCGTCGATTTGAAAGCGCCGCGGCGGCAGCGTCAGCGCCCAATTGATCGTCTCGTTGCCGCGCAGGCGCGAGCCGGCGATCAGCATCGCATCGCAGCTTTGGTAGAAGCGCTCGACGGCCGGCAGCGCGATGACGTTGCCCAGGCACAGCGCGTGATCTTCGGCGACGATACCGCGGCCGTGTTGCGTCGTGACGATCGCGACGCCGAGATCCGCCAATCGGCGCGCGGCGGCACGGGCGCCGCGCGCGCCGCCGCCGAGCCACAGAATGGGTCGCTTGGCAGCCCGCAGCGCGGCGGCAATCTCATCCACGGCGGCGCGGTCGAGCGTGACCGGTCGCGCCGCGGCGGCCGCCGGAACGGTCGGTTCGGTGAGGATCGCGCTTTGCACGTCGATCGGAATTTCAACCGAGACCGGACCGCACGGCGCGCTCAGGGCGTCGGAGATGGCTTGGCGCAGCGTTGAGCCGAGGGTGGCCGCGCTGAACACGCGATAGGCGCTCTTCGAAACGGCGCGCAGCATGCCGAGCTGGTCTTTGGTTTCGTGAATGAAGCCGCGCTCGCGATCGAGGTACGGCGTTTCGATTTGCCCGGTGATGTGGAGCAGCGGAATGCCGGCGGTGAGCGCCTCGATCAACGCTCCGCAGGCGTTGCCCGCGCCGCCCCCGGTGCTCGTCACCGCGACGCCGAGCGCGCCGCTCGAGCGCGCGTACCCGTCGGCCATGTTGAGGGCCCCGGCTTCGCCGCGCGCGGGGACGCAGCGCAACTCGGGCCGCCGTGCGAGCGCATCGAGGATCGGCAGATTGTGAATGCTGGCCACCCCGAAGGCAACGCGCACGCCGGCAGTTACTAAGAGATCGGCCAACAGATCGGCGGCCGAGACGGGCGTGCTCATACAAACGTCCCCTTGAAGTGAGAGGGCCCGACGCCCGCCATATCAAATGCGTTCAACCCGCCGATACACTATTTCGTATATAAAACATCGCCGGACCTTCGACGGTTCACCCATCCTCGGTGGAGTTCCCTGCCCTTCCAGGCATCAGAGGAGACGAGATGAGCACCATTTTCGACGTCGCGCACGGCCGCATCGCCGCAGACACGGATCGCGGCGTGCTCGAAGAGCGCATCGTGAACGAAGGGCTGCGCGGCCGCTGGTATGCGTTGGTCGGCTCGAAGTTCGTGACCGAGAAACCGGTGCGCATCCAGCGCCTGGGCGAGAACCTCGTCGTGTGGCGCGATTCGTCGCGGCACGTGCACGTCCAGGAAGATCGCTGCCCGCATCGCGGCGCGCGGCTCTCGCAAGGAACGGTCTTCGCGGACAACATCACCTGCCCGTATCACGGCGTGCAAATCGACCAGGACGGGCGCATCGCGCTGGTTCCGGCCTTGCCCGGCTGTCCGATCGAAGGCCGGCTGGCCGTAACGACCTATCAGGCCCACGAATACGCCGACGTGATCTTCGCCTATTTTCCGACGCCGGCGGGGGAAACCGCACCGCCGCTCGTCGGCCCGCCGGAGTTCAACGACGAGAACTGGTCGCTGTTCGTCTCCGAGATGACCTGGAATTCGAACTGGCGCTACGTCGTCGAGAACGCGCTCGACGTCATGCACGGTCCCTATCTGCACGGGAACTCGCATACGATGAGCGTTGGTCTCAAGGATGATACGCTCGACATCAAGCCGACGGAGCACGGATTCCACATCGAACGCATGAAGCAACAAGGCGTGGCGTTCGACTACACCGACTTCGTGGACGAGGCCATCTCGTGGGTGTTCCTCGACGTGCAGTATCCCCCGATCGCCGGTCCCGGCGGCGCATTCCGCATCGTCGCGATGGCGACGCCGATCGATGAGACGCACTGCCGCGCGTTCTTCTGGCGCTTGCGCAAAGTGCAAGGCTGGGAGCGCGATCTCTGGCGCTTCCTCTATCGCCAGCGCCTCGAGGCGCGTCACTGGGCGGTGCTCGAACAAGACCGCGTGTGTCTCGAGGGCCTGCCCGATGACGCGCGCGAGCGCGAGATCCTCTACCAGCACGACGTCGGCGTCACGCGCTTCCGGCGCGCGCTCAAGGCGCTCGCGCGCGAACAACTCACCGCCGCCTTGCAGCCGGGGAACGTGCGGCCGCTCGTCCCGGCGGGAGTCTGAGCATGGAATTCGATCCCGTTCTTGATGTGAGCGACGGTCTGCAGACGCGGCCGCCCGGCTGGCCGGCCGCGGAGCTCGAACCGTTCGCCGATGCGCTGGAAGGCGTGCTCAAGCTCGGCAAGCACGACCTGGCCTCGCTCGTCGATGGTCTGAAGGCCGGCGGCGTTCCCTCGCCCGACGGCGCGCCGTGGACCGGCGAGTCGTTCAAAAAGCGTCTCGCAGAACTTGATCGTAAGACATAGCGAAGCCCTCGGGCGCCATGGGCTCGCCGATCGTTGAGCTGCAGCGAGCACTGCGCTCGCTGCGCCGCTCCGTAACGTTTCAGACGCGGCTGCCGATCGGGCGCGCGCCCCACATCCACGCGCGCGGCCAGATCAACCCGTTCACCCTCGAGCAGCCGTCGTCGCTGCGTGAGGCTGCGCGAGGATTAGCGAACACGCTCGATGCGCGCCTGATGGCCGGCGGCATCGACTTGCTCAACGAGATGAAGCTCGGGTCGGAAGTGCGGCACGTCGTGCACCTCGCCAAGGTCGCCGACCTGCGCGGGATCGTGCTGACGCGCGAATTTTTGACGATCGGCGCGGCGACCACGCATGCGGAGATCGAGCGCGATCCGAACGTTGCGGCGGTGTTGCCCACGCTGCCGGCCATCGTCAGTGAAATCGCCAACGTGCGCGTGCGCGCCGTCGGCACGATCGGCGGCAACGTGATGATCGGCAGCCGCACCTACGACTGGCTGCCGATGCTGCTCGCACTGGGCGCGGACATCTCGTTCGAGGACCGGGCCTCGCAGTGGCATCCGATCGACGTTCTCACCACCAAGGACGGCGCCTGGCGGATACCGCAGCGGTTACTGCGCGCGATCCGCATTCCGCTGCGCGGGGATCCGGTGCTGCTGTACAATCGCGATCTCAAGCCCGCGATCGCGCTGGCAACTTGCCTGCGCTCGGCCGCGGGGCAACAGGCCGCCCGCATCGCCGTGGCCTGCGTCCATGATGCCCCGGTGGTGCGCGACGTCGAAGGCTTCGCTGAGCTCGATGTTCTGACGCCGAGCGTGACGGCACGTTCCGCGGCGCATTCGATCGCCGGCCCGCCGCGTGCGGAAGCCGTCGCGGAACTGCTCGGCGCCCGGGTCGCCGCGCGCTTTCCCGCGCCGCATGATGACGGGCTTGCCGGGTCGCCATACCGGCAAGCGATGATCCGCCGGCTCGCCGTTCGCGGCCTAGCGGAGGCGCTGGAGCGCGCATGAAGTCGTCGGTGAGCATCACGATCCAGCTGAACGGCGCCCCGACCGAGCTCGCGGGGCCCAACCACACGATGCTCGTCGACGCGCTGCGCGATCGCGGCCTGAAGGGCACCAAGGTCAGCTGCGATCAGGGCGTGTGCGGCGCGTGTACCGTGCTCGTGAACGGTACGCCGGCCGCGGCGTGCATGACGCCGCTGTTCACGCTCGACGGCAAGCGCGTTGAGAGCATCGAGGCCCTCGCCGTCGATGGCAAACTGCATCCCGTCCAGCAAGCCTTCCTCGAATGCAGCGCCTATCAGTGCGGCTTCTGCACGTCCGGCATGGTGATGCTCGTGAAGGGCATGCTCGACGCGCACCCCGATCCCGATCGCGAAACCATCGTGCGCTGGCTCTCCTCGAACATCTGCCGCTGCACCGGCTACGCGCCGATCTTCCGCGCCGTCGACCGCGCGCGCCGGTTGCTCGCGGAACGGCGCTCGGGAGGCGCGCATGGCTGAGACCACGGCGCCCGAGCGCGCGATCCACGTGATCGAGTTGCCGCACGTCGGCGCGTTCCTCGAACAGCCGCCGCGCGTCGACGGCGTGGCCAAAGTGTCGGCTCAGGCCCTCTACACCTCCGACATCGACATCCCCGACATGGTGCACGTCGCTCTGCTGCGCAGTCCGCACGCGCACGCGCGCATCCGCAGCATCGATACGCGCCGCGCCAAGAAGCTGCGCGGCGTTCTCGCCGTCATCACGAGCAGCGATCTCGCCGGCATGGAGAAGACGACCGGCTGGCGCTACAAAGACTGGCCGATCCTTGCGCTCGATTTCGTGCGTTACCAGGGCGAACACGTCGCCGCCGTCGCGGCCATCGACGAGCAAACGGCCTATGCGGCGCTCGATCTGATCGACGTGCGTTACGACCAGATGCCGGTGGCCGCAACGATCGATGCCGCGCTCGCGCCCGATGCGGATGAGATCTACGACGGCACCTACGACGTGCCCGCGCCGAAGTTCGGTCCCGGCGCCTCGGCGCTCACGCATCCCGAACGCAACATCTGCTATCGCTTCACGATGGAAAAGGGCGATCTCAGCGCGGCGTTCGCCAAGTGCGACCGCGTGTTCGAGGACACGTTCGAGTTCAGCCGGGTCCAGCATTTTCACCTCGAACCGTTGGTCACGATCGCGCGCTGGAACGGCGACGAGCTCGAGCTGTGGTCGGCGACGCAGACGCCGTTCGGCACGCGCATGGAGCTCGGCCGCATCTTCCGCATGCCGGCCGACAAGATCAAGGTGAACGTCAGCTACGTCGGCGGCGGCTTCGGCTCGCGCGCGCTCATTCGCACCGAAGCCATCGCCGCCGCGGTTGCGCGCACCACCGGTCGCGCCGTGCGCGTCTGCCTCACGCACGATGAATGCTTCTACACGACCTCGCAGCACGCGGCCGCGATCAACTTCAAAACCGGCGTGATGAACGACGGCACCCTAGTCGCGCGTCAGAGCCACATCTACCTCAATGCCGGCGCCTATTCGGACCTGAGCCCGCTCGTGTGTGACAAAGCCGGCTACCGTATTCCGAGCGGTTACCGCTGGGAGGCGATCAAGTCCGACTGCGACGCCGTGATGACCAACACGGTGCCGGCCGGCGCGTTCCGCGGTTTCGGCGGCCCGCAAGCGCTGTGGGCGGCGGAGTCGCAGATCGATATCATCGCGCGTGAGCTCGGCATCGACCCCTACGACATGCGCATCAAGAACCTGCTCGAGCTCGGGGAACCGCTCTTTCCGGGCGAAAGCGGAATCGACAGCGATTTGCGCGTCGGCCTCGATCTCATCTGCAAGGAGCTCGGCTACCATGAACCGCGCCCGCGCGGCGTGGGCATGGGTCTTGCCGTTGCGGCCAAGGACGGGGGCGGGCAGCGCCATCCGACCGAAGCGCGGCTGCGCGCGACCGGCGGCGGGAAGATCACGCTCGAGAGCGCCAGCGTCGAGATCGGCCAAGGCGTGTTGAGCGCGCTCGCCGAGATCGTGGCGAAGACGCTCGACGTCCCACGCAATTGGGTGACGATCGCGCCGCTCGCCACCGACAGCGTGCCGTTCGATACCGGAACCGTGTCCTCGACCGGTAGCACCGTCATGGGGCAAGCGGTGTATCTAGCGTCGCTCGAGATGAAGCGCAAGCTGATCGCGATCGCGGCCGAACATTTCGCGTGCGCGCCCGCCGACGTCGACCTCAAGCAATGGCACTTCGTTCGCGACGGCGCGCGCACGTCGGTTCCGGAGCTGTTGCAACTGGCCGCCGGCGATGCGAACCTGACGTTGGAGGCGGCCGGAAAATTCGTGATGCCGCTCGACGAGCAGGCGCCGCATCACGCGCAAAGCCGCTTCTGGGAAGTCGGCTGGGCGGGCGCGCAGGTTGAAGTCGACGAGGGCACAGGCGAAGTTCGTATCATGCGGCTCGTGGTGAGCGGCGACGCCGGCAAAATGCTCAATCCCGCGGCGGCGCTGGGTCAGGAAGAGTCGGCGGCGCTGATGGGCCTGGGGCAGGCCATGTTCGAGCAGATGGTCTTCAAGGACGGCAAGCTGCTCAATGCGGGCGCCCTCAAGTATCGCGTGCTCCTGGCGGCCGACGTGCCCGTCTACGAAGCCATCACGCAGGAGCAGGGCCACGGCCCGGGGCCCTTTGGGTCGAAAGGGCTGGGTGAAGGCACGCTCCTCGGCGTTCCGGCCGCGATCGCCAACGCCATTCACGATGCGGTCGGCGCGCGCGTGCGCAAGGTTCCGCTCTCGCCCGAGAACGTGTTCGAAGCGTTGGCGCAGCGCGATAAGGGCCGCCCGGTTCCGCGTCATCTCAACGGACATCTCCGGGTGACGCCGTAGTGGCGGCCCGACCGTGAGCTGGGAAGTCTACGCCTCGGGCATCGCTCGCTGGCTCCACTTCGTTTTCGGAATCATGTGGATCGGGCTCCTTTACTACTTCAACTTCGTCCAGGCGGCCGCGCTGAAGGCGGCCAATGCCGACGGTACCGGCGCCGGGATCACCAAACACGTTTTACCGCGCGCGCTGGTCTTTTTTCGCTGGGCCGCCGTGGGCACGTGGCTGATGGGTGCCGCCATGCTCTACCTGATGGGAAACGGTCTGGGCTTGGTGGATGCCTTCGAATTGAAGCCGCCCTTCACCGGCATCGGCATCGGCGCGTGGCTGGGCACGATCATGCTCGTGAACGTGTGGACGTTCATTTGGCAGAATCAGAAGAAAGTGCTCGGGATCGTGGCCGCGACGGAAGTGGAGAAAGCACGAGCGCGACGAATCGCCTTCCTTGCATCGCGCGTCAACACCACGCTATCGATTCCGATGCTGTTCTTCATGGCCGCCGGCTTCAGCCACAAATCGGGGTTCGGCCTGTAGTCGCGGTCTGTTCGCTTTGGCCGGTAAGGGGGATTCGTCGTTGTGCATATGATGAGTGAAGAGCCTACGGCAGTAGACGATTCGTCCGAGACGGCGTACGACCGCACCGGCCCGAAGACGGTCGCGGGCAAATATCTTCGGAATCACTGGCTTCCGGTGGCGGAAATCGTCGACGTCGCGCCCGGCCGCGCGAAAACGATCACGATCATGAACCAGCGCTTGACGCTCTTTCGCGGAACGTCCGGCGCGCCGCACGTCGTTGCGGACCTGTGCGCGCATCGGGGAACGTCGCTTGCGACCGGCTGGGTCGAGGATGACTGCATTCGCTGCTTTTATCATGGCTGGCGCTACCAGGCCGACGGCCAATGTGTCGAGCAGCCCGCGGAGGATGAGAGTTTCGCGCACAAGGTGCGCGTTGCCGGCTATCCCACGCGTGAGTATGCCGGTCTTGTATGGAGCTACCTCGGCACCGGGGATCCGCCGGCGTTTCCGGCGTTCGATTGCCTCGAGCGGCCGGGCGTTCTCACGACCTACAGCTATCCGCGCCGCTCGAACTATTTCAACTCGCTCGAAAACAGTGCCGATTGGATCCATCCCTACTTCGTTCACGGGCGCTCCGCCTACGGGGCGATCGGCGTAAACCGGGAAATTCCCAAGGTCTTTGGTGAGGAGACCGAGTTCGGCCTGGCGGCGTACCAGCGCTATAGCGACGGCAAGAGCGGCGTAACCTATATCCTCATGCCGCTCGGCATGTACATCCTCTCACCACGTACGCATCGCGACGATATGGGTGAAGAAAAAATCATCCTCGTCGATCACATCGCCTTCCGCATTCCCGTTGACGACGAGTCGCACCGGTCGTTCGTGATCAATTTCGCCGAGATGGACGAACGTAGCGCTGCCGCCTACCGTGCAGGGCAAGAGGTACGCGGCGGCTCGGACGCGTCGTGGGGCGGTCCGGAGATCGTCCAAGCGATCCTGCGCGGCGAGATGCACGTCGATGAGATCGACCTCAACCGCAAGGACATCATCGGCATCCAAGATGCCGTCGTCATGGAAAAGCAGCCGATGATGAGCGAACGCGAGCCGGATCGCCTCGGGCGTTCCGACGGGCCGGTGATCCTGCTGCGGCGCATTTTCGCGCGCGAACTGCGTGCGTTCGCGCTCGGAGAGCCGACGAAGCCATGGGTCTGGCCGCGCGACTTGCGCGCCATCCAGCAGATCTAGCCACGCCGTGGGAGTAGCGCACATGGGTCAATTCGCGCTCCGGCTTCTTGCTTCGGTCGCACTTGCGTTGTCGACGCTCGCGCCGGCCGGGTCGGCCCCGGACCCGTTCACGATCAGCGTCATCCATAGCGGGACGGGCGCCGACGCCTATAGCGGTAAGATCGAACGAACCGCGGTCGAGCTCTACGAAAAACTTGCCAATAGCCAAGGCGGCATCAACGGCCGTCCCGTGCACTTCGAATTCTACGACGACCAAAGCGATCCGCGGATCGCCGTCCAAACGGCGAATCAGCTGCTCGTCAACCATCCGTCGGTGATCATTGGTCCCGGCAACGGCGCGACATGCGCGGCCGTTGCGCCGCTCATGGTGCAAGGGCCGGTTGACTTTTGCTTCACGCCCGGCTTTACCGGAAAGCGAGACGGTTTCGTCTTTTCCGCATCGACGTCGCTGCACTACATGGTTCCGGCCATGTTGCGCTTTGCGCGTCTCAAGGGCTGGAAGCGCATCGGCGTTTTTTCCGGTACGAATGCGACCGGGCAGGCCTCGGATACCGAAACGCGCTATGCGATGACGCTGCCGGAAAACAAGGACGTCAAGATCGTCGATTGGGAGACGTTCAACGCATCCGATTCCAGCGCCGCCGCTCAGATCGCGCGGCTGAAGGCGGCCGATCCGCAAGTCATCTTCACACCGACGTTCGGCGGTTCGTTCACGACGCTCATTCGCGGCATGAACGATGCCGGTTTGCGCGTGCCGGTCGTTGCTTCGGGAGCGAACCTCCAGCCCGAATTGTTGAAGTCGTTCGCTTCGATCGCTCCCGGCGATTTGTATTTCAACGGTCTGGTCTACTACGCGCAGGATGCGATCCGGCCCGGCCCGCTGCGCTCGGCCATGGCGCAGTTCTTCGACGCCTACAAAGCGGCCGGAATCGAGCCGACCCCCGTTAGCGGCCAAGGTTGGGATCCGCCGTTGATCGTCGTCTCGGCGCTGCGCAAACTCGGCACATCCGCATCGCCTGAAGCCTTGCGCGAATACATCTCACACCTGGGCGGGTTCGCGGGCGCCAGCGGCATCTACGACTTTCGCTCCGGCGATATGCACGGCCTCGACGACTCGTCGGTGATCATGGTGAAGTTCGATCCCCAGAGCGGTGGGTTCGTCAACGTCACCAAGCTGGGAGGCATACCGCTTTGAGTTGAATATCATTCACCCCAATCCGCGGAGGAGTAAGTCGTGACGATTGCCGACAACGAACGTGTAGCCGCGCGTTGGGTCGATGTGTGGAATCGCCGCGACCTGGATGCGTTCGATGACCTGTATGCGCCGCCGTTCTCTATCACTGCGGCTTCCGAACATGCTGCCGGGAATCGCGGGTGAAAAGCAGGTCGTTGCGATGCTACACGTCGGGTTTCCGGACCTTCGAATTATCGCGGAAGAGATCATCGCGAGCCCAACCGCCGCGGTCGTGCGCTGGACGATGCCGTGCACGCACCTTGGCAACTTCCGCGACGTCAAGCCGACCGGTAAGCGGATCGTGCAGACCGGCATTGACATCTTGCGCATCGTCGACGGCAAAATCACGGAGCGCTGGGACGAGGTCAATGTGGTTCGTCCGAACACGATCGCGTTCTAGGAGGATGTGGAACCGCCACGATTATCACCATTGCCGTGGACGGCGAGGCGTATCCGCCTTAAGCTAAACGTATTCCTCGCTAATCGTCACATAACCGGGAGCTTCTGCTATGACCACGCAGCCGATCAGTCCCTCGCGCCGCATCCACCTTGCCCCGGCGGGTGGCGGCCTCTGTATCCCTCACGGCCGGCAGGAAATGCATCTGAAATTGAGCGCCGTCGAATCCGGCGGCGAACTCACCGTGATCGAGAACATGATCGCACCGCAAACAGGCGCGCCGCTTCACGTGCACAAACGGGAGAACGAAGCCTACTACGTGCTGGAAGGCGAGTTCGAATTCACCTGCGGCGACGATACCGTCCGCGGCGGACCGGGCACGTTCGTGCACTCGCCACGCGGCATCCCACATCGCTATTTCAATTTGGGCGTGACGCCGGGACGGGTGCTCCTCAGCTTTACCCCCGGTGGCATCGAAGCGTTCTTCCAGGAACTCGCCGATAAACACGTGACCGATCCGCAAACGATGGCCCAGATCGCCCTGGCCTACGGCATGCAAATATTCGCGCCCGGCCGGTGAACGTTTCGATCATTTTCACGTGTTCATCCGGCGAATCCGGGTTAAGGACGTCTCCTATTTGTAAACCGTGCTAAGCGAGATCGCGCGAACTCTCGAGTTTATCGCGCTGGGCAGGCTGCGCGGCTTTTTGGGCTCACGGAGCAGCTCGCGCAGGGCACCGTACTGATCATGGCGCGGCAGGTCTTCTCGCCGTGAGCGCATTCCCGTTCACTACGGTGTTGATCTCGCTCGGCGGCTGCTCGAACGGCAGTTGCGGCTGGTCTTTGTCGCCTTCACCGTCTCGATTGGGATCGCGCTTTTGATCAAGGCATACGCCTAGCCCAACGACGTGTCCATCGAGCGTGAGGTGGGTATCGGCTCGGTGACGTGACGGTGCGTAGCACGTAGGGAGCGTATGATGACGGTGAACCGCGGCCAACTCCTCATCGGCGGAAGCGCGGCGTTGGCGTCGGCGCTCGCTCCGCGAGCGTTGCTCGCCCAGCAGGCGGCGACGCCGGCATTACCCGCGGCGCCGTCGTCGGCGCACCCGTTCGCCCAGCTCAAAGGCGGCGCGATGATGGACGGTTTGCCGATGGAGGGCATGGCCGAACGCGTCTTCGACAGTCCGGCGCCGGCCGGGCCGCCCGGTCGCTGGGTCAGGCGCGCGTCGTTGCCGCTGCCGCGTTCGGAGATGGCGTGGGCGACCGCATGGGCCGGGCGTTTGCACGTGATCGGCGGCTATGGGGATGGGGCCGTCAACCGTGCGTATCACCACGTCTACGATCCCAATGCCGACCAATGGTATGTGGCCGCGCCGTTGCCGAAAGGCGCGAACCACGTCGCCGTGGTCGCCGATGCCGGCCGCATCTACGCCCTGGGCGGATTTATCGAACAGAATACCAACCCCGTCGACGACGCGTACGCCTACGAAGTGGCGAGCGATAGTTGGACCACGTTGCCGTCGTTGCCGCGGCCGCGCGGTGCAGCGGCCGCCGTGGCGGTGAGCGGCCTCATTCACCTCATCGGCGGCGCGAGCGCGCCGAAGGACGAGCGCGCGAGCGTGGGATGGCACGAGGTCTACGATCCGGCAACGAATTCCTGGAGCCGCCGCAAAGCGCTGCCCGGCGCGCGCGACCATGTGGGCTGCGCGGTGTACGGCGGGTTGATCCACGTGATCGGAGGCCGCTTCAACACCTTCGAGTTCAACACCAATCTGCATCACGTCTACAGTCCCGAACACGATCAATGGGAACCGCGCGCGCCGCTGCCGACCGTGCGTTCCGGCATCGGACTCGTGGTCTATCGCGACCGCCTCTTCGCTTTGGGCGGCGAAGAAGCGCATTTCGTCAACGGAACGCAGGCTCCGATCGTCCGCGCCAAGGTGTTCGGTCAAGTCGAAAGCTACGATCCGAAAACCGACACGTGGGAACACCACGCGCACATGCTGACGCCGCGGCACGCGGTCGGGTCGGCAGCGATCGGCGACTGGATCTATGCCGCCGGCGGCGGGCCCATGGCCGGCGGCTCCGTGCAGTCGGCCGTCAACGAGGCGTTCACACTGTAACGATGCCGTTCGACTTTACGCTTGTGCCGAACAAGCAGTAGCGCGAGCGCGCGCGTGCATCCGCAGTAGTACCACACGTGTTACCACGTCGGTATGACAACTACATCGGAGGCTTCGCCCAAAGCCCTCCTCTTGCTCGGCGCTTCGCGCGGTCTGGGCTTGGCGATCGCCGAGCAATATTTGAAGCGCGGCTGGAACGTCGTCGCGACCGCGCGCGCTTCGGGCAGCGCACTCGAGAAACTCGCCGGCGAGTGGCCGGAGCGGCTGACCATCGAACACGTCGACATCAACGACCCCGCAGCGGTTACTGCGCTGCATAAGCGCCTGGCGTCGAGAGCGTTCGACCTGCTGTTCGTCAACGCCGGCGTCAAGAACGACGATCGGGAAACGATCGCCGACGTTTCAACGGAAGAATTCGTCCGCGTCATGGTCACCAACGCGCTGAGCCCGCTGCGCGTGATCGAGGCGCTGGATGATCTCGTGCGTGAAGACGGCACGATCGGCCTGATGACCTCAGGTCAGGGCAGCATCGCAAACAACGAAAACGGCGGATACGAAGTCTATCGCGGCAGTAAAGCCGCGCTGAATATGTTCATGCGCAGTTACGCCGCCCGCCATCGCGACGACGCACGAACCTTGCTGCTGATGGCGCCGGGCTGGGTGCGGACGGACATGGGCGGCGATGGCGCCACCCTGACCATCGATGAGAGTATTCCCAAGCTCGTCGCGACAATGGAGGCGCAGCGCGGAAAGGGCGGCCTGCACTATCTCGATCGCTTCGGCGTAACGATTCCCTGGTGATCAGCGGCCCGTGCGGGTCGCCACCCGCGGGCCGTTGAGCGACAACGCCGCGGCCGCAAGGGCAAGCACGGCGAGCGTGGCGTTGAGGATCGCGAACGCACCCATTGCATTAGCCGCACCGCCGGCCGCGCTCAAGATCAGATATTCGCTTCCGAACGTCGCGACGCCGATCACCGCGGCCAGCGGCTGCATCGTCGCGAGCACGCCGCTCAAATCGGGCGCATGTTCGGGCGCGACGATCACCGAGAGCTGGGCCGTCATCGCCGTCGAGAACAGACCCCAGCCGAATCCGCCGCAGGCCAGCACGATGATGAAGAGCGGGCCGATACCGATGTGCAGCGCGGCGATCACTGCCGTTCCCGCGAACGCGGATGCCATCACGAGCCCGCCGAGCGGTCCGCACAACAGCATCAGCCGGCGCGATAGGCGCGGGTAGACGGGCCCCGAGAGCCCGTAGGCGAGCATCCACCCGATCAGGCTCAAGCCCGATACCAGCGCGCTTTGGCCCAGGCCGACTTGCACGTAGAGCGCCAGCGCGAATAAGAGCCCGAAGTAGGTGATGCGTCCGAACAGTTGCGCGGTCAAGCCCGACACGACCATCCGGTCGTGGAACAGGGGCAGGTTGAGCAGCGGCGCCCCGCCGCGTTCACCGAGCGTCTTCTGCCACCAGATGAACGCCGCGATTGCCGGCACGCAGGCGACGAGCGACACGATCGTCCACCACGGCCAATTCATCTCGCGACCGATCGTCAGCGGCAGCACCAGCAACAGCATGCCGAGCGCCAGCAGCGCCACGCCGACGAGATCGAGCTTCGGGCGCGCACCGGTATGCGGCACATCCTCCGGTAGCGCGAACCACGCGACCGCGAGCAACGCGACGCCGAACGGCACGTTGATTAGGAACAGGGGCCGCCAGCTCAGCCCGAACAGGTTGAGCGTGATTAGCAGACCGCCCAGAATTTGTCCGGTCACCGCGCCGAGCGAGAGCGTTGTGGTGTAGGCGCCGATCGCGCGCGTGCGGGCGTCGCCGGTGAGCGTGCGTTGAATTCCGCTCAACACCTGGGCAATCATCAACGCGGCCGCGGCACCTTGCACGATGCGCGCCACGAGCAGGCTGAGGATATTCGGTGCGATGCCGCAGACGAGCGATGCCAGCGTGAACGTCACAAGCCCGGCCATGAAGACGCGCCGGTAGCCGTAGAGCACGCCGAGCCGCGCTGCGGTGACGAGCAGCATCGCCGTCGCGAGAATATACACAGATACCGTGAGCTGCAGTTCGGCGCCCGAAGCGCCCAGCGTCCGGCCGATCGACGGAGTGGCGACGTTGACGATCGACGTATCGATGTTGGCCATCGACTGCCCGCCCAGCACGACGATGAGGAACAGCTTGTTCGCCGAGACGGCCATTACGAGGCGCGTTGTGCCGGAACGGTGATGGTGGGAACGGCGGCTGCGGTGCGGTGCAAGTCGCGATCGGAGAGGGTGATCCACAGCGCCACGGCGCTCGCCGCGATCATCAGCGCCCCGATGCGATGCAGCCCGGCATCCGTCACGCCGTTGTGAAAGGTCACGCCGATCATCGCCGACGACGCGATCGACCCGACGTAGGCAAAGGTGCGGAACAGGCCGGACGCCGTCCCGAGCTCCGCGGTCTCGACACAGCTATAGAGAACGAGCTGATTGCTGATCGACGCCGTGCCTAACGTGACGCCGAAGACGAGCGTGATCGCGACGACCCAGGCAATGGCACTCCCGCCGCCGAGCGAGACGATCCCGATCGAGCCCAGGATCGACGCTGCCGACGCGACGATCAGAGGACTGCGAACGAGATTGCGTTGCGAGACCGGTCGCGTGATCAGCATCGAGACGATGCTCATGGGAAGCAACAGCAAGCCGGCCTCGCGCGAAGAGATGCCGCGCGCGGCCTGCAGCCATTGCGTGAGCCCGAAGAGGATCGAGTACGCGCAGAACGTGGTCAGTCCGAAGCGCAGATAGGTGCGGCTCAACGCACCGTTCGTTGCCAGCAGCCGCAGGTCCAAGAACGGCCGGCCGGCGCGGAGTTCCCATGTAACGAGCAGCCCGCTCAAGATGATCCCGGCCGCCAACAGCAGCCAGTTCGGCCGCGGCAGCGAAAAGAGAAAGCCGAGCAGCGTGCTCATCGTCGCGGCGAACCCCGCGATGCCGGCGAGATCGATGCGCTCGGCGAGTTCGCGCAGACCGCGGCTCGCGGTGAGCGGAGCATCGCGCGGGATCCAGATCAGCGCCATCGTCAAGGCAGCGAGCGCAAACGGAACGCTGAAGAAAAAGGTCGTTCGCCAACCCCACGCATCGACCAGGACGCCGCCGATCGGTAACCCGAGCGCCGCCATGACCGTGCCGGTGATTTGGAGGCCGCCGATCACGCTGCCGGGCGGGGCGGTGAGGCCCAGCGCGTCGGCTCGGCGCCGGATGAGGAGCATGGCGCACGGATAGCCGGCCGAGGTGCCCATACCGATGAGCACCCGAGCAACAACGAGCGTCGCAAGATTTTGCCCGAGCCCCCCCAACAGGCCGCCGGCGGCAACCAAGATGATGCCGGCCAGAAACACGCGCCGCGGCCCGAACTCTTCAGCGAGCTTGCCCGCCGTCGGCTGCGCGACGGAACACGCGAGATAGAGTGAGATGATGAGGATCGCGGTCGAGCCGACGGCCACGTGCAGGCCAGCGGCGATCGGCACCAGCGCCGTGGCGAGTACCGAACTATTGATCGGGTTGAGCGTCGAACCCAGATACAGCGGCGTAAGAAAGCGCCACGAAAAGGCGCGGCGGATGTCGCTCACAGCGCGTGCGCCAACCGTTCGATGAGCGCTGCCGCGGCGCGCAGTTGCTCGATCTCATCGTTCGTGAAATTGTCGGCGAGCGAGCGCGCGATAACTTCCGTCGACGCATCACGGCGCCGCAGCACCACCTCGCGGCCGGCCCGCGTGAGCGAGAGCACGGCCCGCCGCCCGTCGCTGGGATCGGCTTTCCGTGCAATCAGACCGCGCGACTCGAGTGCGGCTAAGGTTACGCCGATCGATTGCGGCGTGATCTGTTCGAGCTTCGCCAAGGCGCTCGACGTCGTCGGGCCTTCACGTTCGAGCCGGGCGAGCGCCGACGTCTCGGGCATGGACAGTCCGCCGTCGGGATGGACCTGGCGCAAGCGCCGCACGAGCGATCCGATGCCGACCCGGAGCGCTGCCGCAACCTCCTGGGTGCCTTGCTTGACCGCCATGTGCTAAGTATAAACTGATAAGTTACACTTAGCAACAGACCGGGCAAGGAAAAAATTTCCTCGGGCCCGCTTTCGATCGCCCTCGGAAAGCCCGTTGTCGCAGGTGGCGTTTATCGCACCGCAAAGCCGGTCGACGTCATGCTGGATAGGCCGGCACGTATAGTGCGACGATCTCGCTCACGGCGCCCTCGGGCCTGCAAGCGATCCCGTTGACCAACCCTTCGCCGCCAACGGGGTTTTCGGTATCAACGTTCACGCCTGTGCTCTATCTGACGTTCACGGTGTCGGGCTTGGTGGGCACTGCGACCAGCAACAACGCTGCCCAGACATTTACTGTTAGTTCCCTGACTCAGGGAGTCACGAATAACTTCTACACCGCATCCTGGATCGTGGGCGGCACCGGCGCAACGCCCCCGCCCGTTTCGAGTGCAACATTTAGCAATTGGTCAAATAATAACAACGGAACTCAAATTCCACTGACGGTCCCATCGCCCAATATGCTCGCGATTCCGGCCTACGCGTGCGGCGGTTCAAATTGCTTGCCGAATGCCTTCACCGCCGCCTCACCCGGCGTCTCGACGCAGGTAATCGCGCTCGGTTATTTCTGATCTCAGCCGATGTTCACGATCCATTCCGTTCCGAATCGATCGTGGACGATACCAAAAGTTCCGCCCCACGGCGCGGGCCCGAGCGGCGTCTTGATCGTCCCGCCGTCGGCCAGCAGCGAAAATGCGTGCGTGCCGGCGGCAGTATCAGGGATGGTCACGACGAGCGAGATATTTCCGGCCGCGGGATCGATCGCACGTGGCCCCGCCCCGTCAGAGGCCATGAACGAGATTCCGGGTCCGTGAAATTCGGCTTGTGATACCTTGCCCTCGAACGATGGATTGAGGCGGAAGTCGCCGTCCGCGCCGGTGTTGCGCATGTTGACGTTGTACGATCCGCCGAACGCGGCGGCGTAGTGCGTAAGCGCCTCCTCGCAGCGTCCATAAAAGTAGATAAACGGCGCGAGTCGCATCGGCGAATCGCCGCCGGCAGTGGTCGAGGCGGTCATGATGTTTTCCTCATGGTGCGGAGAATGATTTCTAAGCGATTGAGCCCCTGACCGATGCCTTCGATCATGCCGGATTGCCGTACGCGATCCCGTTCAGCCGCCGAACCAAAGCGGGCTTGGATCGTCACAACGGTTGCATCGCCGTCGCTTACGAACGTCGTCGTGTAGGTTCCGGCGGGTGGCGCGAAGTCGTTGGACGTTCGGTCGAGATCGGGATCGTCGACGTACACGAGCCGCTCGTTCGCGATAACTTCCGAGTAGACGCCGGCGTTCGCGTAGGTATCGCCCTCAGTCGTGCGCATGTCGATCTCCCAGCGCCCGCCCGGACGCACATCGAGCGCGCGCACCGTGCTGACCGCGCCGTCGATACCCCACCATTGCGCGACGTAGCTGGGATCGGTCCAAATACGATAGACCAACTCGCGTGGGGCGTCGAAGCGGCGCCGGATGATGATGACGCAATCGTCGTCGACCATCATTCGGGTGACCGTTTGGCGGTATCGATGATCTCATCGATCCGCTCGAAGCGCTTGTCCCACAAGAGCCGGTACCGTTCCACCCAGCCGAGCGCGTTGCGCAACGGTTCGGGTTCAATCCGGCTCGGACGGCGTTGACCGTCGCGAGCACGCGAGACGAGTCCGGCCCGCTCGAGCACCTGAAGATGCTTTGAGATCGCGCGCGGCGTCAGGGCGAACGGCGCGGCCAATTCCCCGACCGACGCGTCGCCTTCCGCCAGCCGGGCGAGCATGGCGCGCCGCGTCCGGTCGGAAAGCGCAGCGAACGTCCGGTCAAGGGCGTCTTCCGCGTCGTATTCGGAACCAACCAGTTCTGGAACCATCCAGTACTGTATAGGGCAGCGGCGAGGCCTTTGTCAAGTCCCGGCCGGCCCGCCGACCCTCAGCGGTCAGCGATAGCAGGGCTTGACGGGGAAGTCGCTGGGCCGGATGCCTTTCGCATAGCCGGTCACGCCGACGATGAACTCGTCATCGGACTTGTCGTGAATCTTGATGCCGATCGACTTGTACGAATCCTTGATCTTCTGCCGTCCGGCCGCGTCCAAAATCGCGCCCTCGGTTTTGTCGACGTCGCGGTAGAGACCGCCGTTGCCGCCGACGCACCACTGGTAGTACTTCAGGTGGGTCCACGGATGGCTGCCGCGCTGCAAGAACGGTTTTTGCAGTGCCGCGAACGCCTCGAACGCCGGGTTGATCTTCCAGTAGATCGCGAGCGCTTCATCGACTTTGCCGCGCAGCATGCAGTTCATGAAATCGACCGCGTAACGGTGATCCGTCGATTGCACGGCCTGGATGTTCCACTGACCCGTCCATTGGATCGGGAAACTCTTGGCGATCAGCGGCACGATGCTGAGGTCGGCCGAGTTGATCAGGATGAGATCGGAGAGATACTCGCAGCACTGGAGCACGTGGGTGGGGTTGAGCCACTGGGTGAGTTTGATGCCGACGACGTGGTCGATGGCGGCCAAACGGCGCAGCAGGTTCAGCGGAATACCGCTCGGGTGCAAGTGCACGAACTTCGCGTTGCTGGTGGCGTAGAGGCAGATGCCGAGATTGGTGTTGTCGATCAGCTCGCGATAACGCGCGTAGATCACGTCTTCCGATTCACCCGGCGCGTTCGGTACGCGCACCATCGCGTGCGTCGCGCCGACGGCTTCGGCGTGAGCGAGAATCTCATGGCTGACCGCGAGGTCGTCGTCATCGGCGACGGCACACAACCCGATGCGGCCGGCGGCGGCCTGCGCGGCGACGGTCAGAAATTGCTTCTTCTCGGCCAGCGTCAGGCCGGGCAAGCTCACGAGTACGGAGCAGAAGCCCTGCTTGATGCTCTCCTCGACGTCGTGGCGAATCGCGTCTTCGTCGAGTTCCGACATGTCGGGTGAGAACGACCCGCGCAGTGTCCCCTCCACGCCCTTGAGGTGTTCGCGGGCCCACGCTTTGCGCTCGCTCTTGGGAATGGTCGCGCTCGGCGGCCGCTCGATGCTGATCATATCCACGCTCCTTGCTCCGGTTATACGCCCCGGCAGCGCCCGGAAGCAATTGCGGCGCGAGCAACGGATCGTTGCTGCCGGTACATCAGTTGCGGCGGGTGCGCTTGCCGGCCGGCGCCGGCCCGGAGCTCAATCATGCATGCGGCGCGTGCCGACGATCGTGTCGCGAACGCTGCGGGCCGCTTTCGATAGCGGCCGCGCCGTGGCGTAGGCGACGCCGACCGTCCGTTTGGGAGCCGAGCGCAGGCGGATCCGGCGCACGTCGGCGCCGGGGATCGACAGGTTTTCCGGTACCACCGCGGTGCCGAAGCCGGCCGCGACGAGGCCCGTCAACGTCGCGATGTCATCGCACGAGAAGACGACGTTCGGCGCCACCCCCGTCGCGCGTGCCACGTCGGCGAAGGCTTCGCGCGTCGTCTCCGAGAGGCCGAACGAGAGAATCTGGTCGGCGGCAAAGTCGGCGAAGTCGGCCTCGTCCCGACCGGCCGTCGGGTGATGGGGCCCGACGATCGCCACCAGGCCCTCTTCCCAAAGCGGCCGCCAATCGACGGCGGCGTCATCGAAGCGCTTCGTGCCCAGCGTCAGATCGAGCTCGCCGTCGAGGAGCCGCGAGCGCAGCGACTGCGCGGAGCCTTGCACGAGGCGAATCTGCAGTTCCGGATGGTCGGCCGAGAGCGTCCGCACGAGGTCGGGCACCACGCGCGGCCCGAGCGAGGCCAGAAACCCGATGCCGACCCGGGCACTGCCCGAGCGCACCATCGCACGAAGCTCCCGGTCGCCGCCCTCGAGCGCCGCGAACGCCTCTTCGACGCTGGCCATCAGGACGCGGCCGAAGGCGTTGAGCCGAACGCCCCGCCCGATCCGATCGAAGAAGGCCACGCCCCGTTCCCGCTCCAGCCGGGCGATACTACGGCTCAGCGTCGATTCCGAAATGCGGAGTTCGGCCGCCGCGCGTCCCATGTGTTCGTGCCGCGCGGTGCTCAAGAAATACAAGAGTTGACGGGGATCCATCGGCCGCCCCTCCTGCGGGTGCGTGCGATCAATGAGCGAGGTGCATTGATTCCTTGTCCGCGCCGCAATTGCTTCCGGCGCACACCGGGCGTATAACCAGAGTCGGAGGCGCTTACGGCCATGGCGACTGCAGTTGAGAGGACGGTTCGCGAGGATCGTCGCGAGTTGAGCGAGGCGGCGCCCGGTACGCTCATGGGCGCCGTGCTGCGCCGTGTCTGGCAGCCGATCGCGCTCTCCAAAGACGTCGCGGCCGGCCGCGCCATCACGGTCCGCGCGCTCGGCGAGGACTTCACCCTCTACCGCGGGCGGAGCGGAACGCCGTACCTCGTCGCGCAGCGCTGCGCCCACCGTTCGAGCCTGCTGCAGACCGGCTGGGTTGAAGGCGAACACATTCGCTGCCGCTACCACGGCTGGAAGTACGACGGCGGCGGCCAGTGCGTCGAGATGCCGGCCGAGGACGCGACGTTTCCGGCCAAGGTTCGCATCGGCCATCACCCGGTGGCCGATTATGCGGGCGTCGTCTTCGCGTATCTGGGCGCGGACGAACCGCCGCCGATGTGGTGCCTCGATGAGTTGAACCGCGGCTACGGCGTCCAGTGGGCGAGCAAGATGGTGTGGCCCTGCAACTGGTTCCAGCTGATCGAGAATTTCGTCGATCCGGTGCACGTCAGCTTCGTGCACCAAGACTCGAGCTTCGGCGAGTCGCTCTCGTACGTCGTGCCGAAACTCGACTACGAAGAGACGCCATGGGGAATTCGGCTCACCGCGACGCGTTCGGCCGACAACGTGCGCACCAACGAATTCTTCTTTCCGAATTGCGGTCACGTCATGGTGCCGGTGCATGTGCCCGGTGCGGAAGTGCAGCCGTGGGCCGACGTGTTCAACTGGTTCGTTCCGCTCGACGACGGCCACGTCGCGTATTACTCCGTTCGTTCGGCGCCGTTCGACGAACCGGTCGCGGCACGGTTCCGGACGTGGCTCGATTCGGGTGAAGCCTACGATTTCACCGCGCACGAAGAAGAGCTGTTTCGCGGCGAGTTTCCAACCGACGCCGTCGGCAGTACCGGCTCGACCGTGGTCAACGCGCAAGACTACGTTGCCCTGGTCGGTCAGGGCGCGGTCGTCGATCGCACCCAAGAACGGTTGGGCAAGTCCGACGAAATCGTGATCTACTTACGCAAACTGTTCTTTGCGGAGTTTGCCGCACTGCGCAACGGCACACCCGGAAAGGCGTGGCAAATGCGGCGTGGGTTCGCGCGTTTGCCGGTGCCGCCGAACGTGCCCCTCGCGCCCGATCCTCTCCATGACTGAAAGGCACTGTCCATGACGACGTCGATCGAACTGCCCAAAGCCGGCTCTTCGCCGCGAATCACCTGGAGCCCCGAACAGATCGCCGAACACGAGCGGCGACGCGAAGCCTCGGGCCGCCCGCGCTTCTCGCGGCTCAATCACATCAGCCTCTCGGTGATCGACCTGCTGCAGGCGGTGAAGTTCTACATCGAAGTTCTCGGCGGCCGGCTCGTCTACGATGCCCCGCACTTCAAAGAAGTTCTGGTCGCCGGCACGGTGATCGGTTTGGGCGACTTGCGCGGAAAACCGCCGGCCTCGACCGCCGAGTACCCGCACCTGGGCCTGGAGATCGAATCGGATCAGTTCGAGCCGATGAAGGCGTGGCTCGAATCGTGCGGCGTCAAGACGCACACGATCTGGACGCGGCTGAACATCGAGGGGTTGATGTACTTCAAAGACCCATCGGGCAATCTGCTCGAATGCTTCTGCCCGCAATTCGCCGGCGAAAAGAGCCGCGAAAAGCCGGCCGAGGCGCTCGACGTCTCGATGCTCGACTACGTGTGGAGCGGTAAAACGTCTTGATTGCCCGGTTGCGCGCCGCGATCTGCGCTCTTGCCGCGGTCGTCGGCCTATTAGGCGTACGCGATGCCGGTTCGGCGCAGACGCTCGCTCCGTTGCACGTGATCGTGCTGCCGCTCGAGGTCGCGGCCGCGGCGTACTACGCGAAGGAAATGAACTTCTTCGCGCGCGCCGGGCTCGACGTCACGATCGAGTCGATGGCCAACGGCAACGCCATTTCCGCCGCGGTGATTTCCGGCTCCGCCGACATCGGCGTCTCAAATCCGATCTCGGTCGAGATCGCGCACGAGAAGGGCCTGCCGGTCACGATCTTGGCGGGTTCGGCCTGGCAAGATGCCAAGGCGCCGACCCAAGGGCTGCTGACGGTCGTCAACGCATCGCCCATCCATAGCGCGAAAGACCTCAACGGCAAAATCGTCGCCGTCAACGGCATCGGCGGTATCCCCGACCTCGGCGTGAAGAACTGGGTCGACAAAAACGGCGGCGATTCGTCGACCGTGAAATTCGTCGAGCTCCCGTTTCCATCGATGCCGGCGGCATTGATCGCCGGCCGCATCGACGCGGCGAGCATGGGCGTGCGTGATTTCAACAACACGCCCGCCGGACAGGTGCGGGTGCTTGGAAACTCGTTCGACTCGTTCGGCCCGCGCTGGCTGCAGTCGGTATGGTTCACCTCGAAAGACTTCGCCGCAAAACATCCCGATCTCGCGAAGAAGTTCATCGTGGCGATCCGGGCGGCTTCGGCTTGGGCCAACGCGCATCCGCGCGAAGCCGTTGCGATCTTCTCGAAGTACTATCGCTCGTACGATCTGAACGAGCTCATGGCCGAGCCGCGGCCACCGCTCGTGACGCAGCCGGTCACCGCCGAGCAGCTGCAAACGACGATCGACATCGCCGTGAAGTACGGCGATCTGAAAGCCGGGTTCCCCGGCAGCGAGCTGATCAGTCCGCTCAACAGCGAGCGCTGAGTGTCCTTGGAACCGATCGTACCCTTGACCGCGGCGCACGTGCGGGGCCCGCTCGGGGTGAAGCACCTGCCGCGCTTCTGGCTCAAAGGCATTCTGCGCGCGACGGGCCGGCTGCCGGCCGGATATCGTTCCGTCGAAGCCGCCGATGAACTCTTGCTTACCGGCATCGGCCTCGACCCGGCGGCCGCGAGCGCGCAGCTCGAGCGGCTGCCGCGGTACGCGGCGTTCGAGGCGTGGGTCCGGTCGTCGGCGAGCCGGCTCGACGCGGACTCGATCGCGCGCTTGAACGCGGCGCTGGAAGCCGAACCGTCGGTGCTGCACGAAGCGCTGGCGGATTGGGAACGCGTGCACACCGATATCGCCGCCCGGCGCGGGACGCGGATCGAACGCGTGTTGCCGGCGGTGAGCATGCAGAGCCGCGGAGCGCTCGGCGTCATGCACTTGCCGCGGTTGTGGATGAAGGCGACGCTGGCCGCGGGCGATGCGCTCCACGAAGACTGGCGCTCCGGGCGGCCGAGCGGCTTCGACGTGTGGTTCACGGGTGCCGTCGGACTCGATCTGGATCGCGCGATCGACTACGTGCACGCGGAGCTGCCGCCGTATCCGCAATTTGAGTCGTGGGCGGCGGAACACGCCGAGCGCCTTTCGGCGCCCGAGATCGCGCAGCACAACAACGTCATCCTGCAGCGCGAGAAGCCCGAAGCCGTGGCCGCACCCGAACGCGCGGTGCTCGGTATCGACGATCCGGCCTATCGGCCGTCGGTCGAATTGAACGACCTCGTCGATTGGCACTGGCTTCACGGCATCGTGACCACGGGGCGCTAAGTCGTCTCGAAACCCATCAGCCGGGCCGGATTGTCGACCAGCACCTTTTGGCGAATCGCCGCATCCGGCGTGTAGCGATACAGCAGTTCGAGTGCGTCGGCGTCGTTGACCATCTGTGGTTTACGATACCGGACGTGCGGCCAATCCGTACACCAGATGGCGCGATCGGGAGCCGCCGCGATGAAGGTCCGGCCCCACGCTACCGCTTCATCCCACGGTGCGCCGCCGGGCGCAAACCGGTCGCCGTTGGAAACCATGATCCACCAGTTCTCATTCTTCAAGAAATCGAGCGCAAGCGCGAAGCCCGGCTGATCGCGTCCTTTGGAGAAGTCGAGTCGCACCATGTGATCGAGCACGGCCGGCACGCGAACGCGCTGCAAGAGCGGTGCGAATTCAACCAGCTCCTCGCCGGAAATGTGTATGCGGACGTGCCAGCCCAGCTCCGCGATGCGCGCGACCGCGCGTTCGAAGACGTCCGTCCCGCCGACGTTGCGCATGGTTTTCTCGAAGGTAAACCGGGCAGCGCGCACGCCGGCACGGTCCAAGCGCGCCAACTCCGCGTCGCTCACCGAATCATCGACGATCGCGACACCGCGGTAATGCGGATCTTCGGCCAGCGCTTCGAGCAGTAACGTGTGGTCCGTTCCGTACGGTGTCGGCTGAACGAGGACGCCGCGCTCGATGCCGAGCGTTCGATGCATCCGCCGTGCGTCGTCAAAGGTCGCGACGTTCGGCTCGTACGGACGTGCAGCAATTTGCGGATACCGGGCGGCGTCGCCAAAGAGGTGAACTTGGCAATCGCAGCTTTTCGGCGGCGGCAACGGGGACGGCGTTCGAGTATCGGGCTCGAACCATGGATACTGATTCGTCACGTTTGTTTGTTTTTGATGAACGCGGCGAAATCTTCGCTGGGCATCGGCCGCGCGTAGAGATATCCTTGGCCAAGCCCGCAGCCGGCAGCGCGGAGTGCCGCGGCTTGTGCTTCCGTCTCGACGTTTTCGGCCAGCGTCGCGAACGAAAAAGCCCGTGCGATGGAGAGCAGCGCCTCGACAATGGCGGCGTCTTGCTTGTTATGCGGCAAGCCGTTGACGAACACTCCGTCGATCTTGAGAACGTCGATCGGCAGCTGCTTGAGGTACTGCAGCGAGGTGTAACCGGTGCCGAAATCATCGAGCGCAATGAAGAGACCGGCTTTGTGCAACCCGTTCATGACGGTCAGCGTTTGGTCGACGTTTGCCATCGCCGTGCTTTCGCTGACCTCGACCCCCATGCCCCAAAGATCGTCGCCGAGAGCGCTCAAGCGCGGCACGAGCGCGGGGTCGTTGAACTCCGCACCCGAGAGGTTGAACCAGACGTGAAAGTCCGGATTGGCGGTGCGCCACGGCCGCGAGAGGCGCGCTGTTTCTCGCATGACCCATGCGCCGATCGCCGTCACGAGACCGACTTCCTCGGCGAACGGAATGAAGGCGGCGGGGCTTAAGAGGCCCCGGTCGGGATGCTGCCACCGAATCAGCGCTTCCGCACCGTCGATCTTGCCGTTTGCAAGACGAACGTGCGGTTGGAAGTAGAGGACGAATTCGTCGCGGTCGAGGGCTGTCTGCAGCGCTGCTTTCACTGATCTGTTGGGCTTGGGCGCGGCTTACGGCATGCCCTTCGCCGTACGTGCGCACCCGGAATAGATTGCATGCTACGCGAAGGCGGCGCACGAATGATCACGCCGCAAGACATCGCCGCCTACGAGCCGTACAACGGCCTTACGCCGGCGCTGCTCGAGCGAATCGCCTCCCGATCTGCCGACATCAACGCGAACGAAGGCGAGATCGTTTTCTACGCCGGCGAAACATCGTCGTTCTGGACCGTGCTCGAGGGCGAAGTCGAAGTGCTGCAGCGCTATGGCGGCGAGAACTTTCAGCTGACCACGTTCGAACCGGGCGAGTCGTTCGGCGAAATGCAGCTCCTCCTTGGAGCCGAGGCGACGGCGGATGTGCGGGCTCTCATGCCGACCCGCCTGATGCGCGTCGATCCGATCGACTTTCACGTCATGATGGCGCAGTCTGAGGCCGTGCGAGATTTTGTGACCCGAACGGTCGTGCGGCGCATGTCCACCCGGAGCGAGCTCTACGGCCGGCGCCAAATGTCACAAGCCGCCGTCGTCGGCGGGCGCTTCGACTTCAGTTGCCACGATATCCGTGACTTTCTTTCGCGCAACCAAATCCCGTTTGAGTGGCTCGATCCGGCCGTGCCGGGCGATGTCGAGGGATTGCCCCCGGACGCGCTCGAGCCCGCGGTGCAACCGCTGGTGATCCTGCCGAACGGGCGCCGTTTTAGCCGGCCGACCTCGCGTGAACTCGCCATTGCGCTGAACCTTCAAACCGAACCGAATATCGACACGTACGACGTGGCGATCATCGGTGGTGGACCGGCAGGCCTCGCGGCCGCGGTGTACGGTGGTTCCGAGGGACTCCGCACGATCATGATCGAGCGTGAAGCGCCCGGCGGTCAAGCCGGGACATCGTCGCGGATCGAAAACTATCTCGGGTTTCCGAGCGGCATTTCCGGCGGTCAGCTCGCGAACCGGGCCTTGCTTCAGGCCAAGCGCTTCGGATCGGAGATCCTCGTAACGCGAACGGTCGAATCGATCGCAACCCTGGAGAACGGTCTCCATTGCGTTGAGCTGGACGGCGGCCGACGACTCCCCGCCCGCGCTCTCATCATCGCGACCGGCGTCAGCTGGCGCAATCTCGATGCGAAAAATGCGGTCGACTTCATCGGTCGCGGCGTCTTCTACGGCGCGGCACGAACCGAAGCGCTCGGTACGCGAGGCAAGGACATCGTTCTTATCGGCGGCGGGAATTCAGCCGGCCAAGCCGCGATGTTCTTCTCGAACTATGCGCGGAGCGTGACCCTGCTCGTGCGCGCGTCGTCGCTGACCGCGAGCATGTCGTACTATCTCATCGAACAGCTTCAAACCAAGCGCAACATTGCGCTCGAAACGCGAACGATCGTTACCGAGGTAGCGGGGGACGGCCATGTCGAGGCCGTCGTTACTCAGAATATCGACTCGGGTGTGGTCACGACGCGTTCGGCCGAGGGCGTCTTCGTATTTATCGGGGCCGATGCGACAACGGCCTGGCTGCCGGCCGAGATCGAGCGCGACGCGCGCGGCTATCTTTTGACGGGCCGCGATATCGCGCACTGGACGCTCGGGCGCTCACCGTTCCCGCTCGAAACGAATATCCCGGGCATCTTTGCCGTTGGAGATGTGCGATCGGATTCCGTGAAGCGCGTGGCTTCCAGCGTCGGCGAAGGAAGCATGGTGATATCGTTCATTCACGAATTTCTCGCGATCAACGAAAGATGACGCCGCTATCCGACAGACTCACGGTCATCGAAATCGAGCCTTCGTTGATCGTCCACTCGCCGATTTCGAACGCGACGGCGCCGATCTTCACCAACGGATCCTCGTTCGCCAGCTGCGTCGCCGCGGCCGCGTCGGGCGCGCGGATAATCGTCAGGCCGTTCAGTTGCGTCGTTCCTTCGCCGGCAGTCACCGGCCCGGAAAGGAAAATCTTTCCCTGCGTTTCGGCATCGACCATCCAACGCAGATGCGCACCGAGGTTGGCCCTCAGCAGCGCCCCGTCGAGCGTACGCCGCAGCATAACGAACATCGTCACCTTCGCCGATCGGGCGAGAAGATCGCGCGGATCATCACGTTCTTGTGCCATCGTGCCTCCGGAAGCGATGTGATTTATCGGCAAGCCGCCGGCTCCCCTCGTCGGCGTTTCTACTGCTAAGCGCCGTTTTCGACCGTGATCCCGCGTCCGCGCACGAACGCGCAGAACTCGCCGAACGGGAGTGCCGGCGAAACGAGAAAGCCCTGCCCGTAGGCGCAGCCGTGCTCGCGTAGCCAGCTGAGCTGTTCTTCCGTCTCGATACCCTCGGCAAGCGAGGCAAAGCCGAGCGCATTCGCGAGCCAGACAAACGTATCGACCAGGATGACGTCTTTGGCGTCGAGCGGGATACCGCGCACGAACGATTGGTCGATTTTGATGACGTCGGCGGGCAAGTGCTTTAGATACGAAAGCGATGAGAAGCCGGTTCCGAAGTCGTCGATCGCGATGTGGATTCCGGCTCGCTGAAACGAGCCCAGCGCGAATATCGAACGTTGCACGTCCAGCATCGTCGCCGATTCCGTGATCTCGAACGTAATCCGCCCGGCGAGCGTTGGATGCGCGTCCAACCGGTCATGAACGGCGCCGGCGAAGGCAGCATCGTTGAGTTGCCGGGCCGAGATGTTTATGGAGCAGCGAATGCCGGGCGGTACGGCTGAGTTTTCGGTCAAATTAAGCACGAGCCGATCGAACACCCAGCTGGTGATCTTACCGATCATCCCCATCCGCTCGGCGAACGGAATGAACTCGCTGGGCATTACGAGGCCCCGCTGCGGGTGGCGCCAGCGAATCAGTGCTTCGGCGCCGGCGACCGAACGCGTCGCGAGATCGAACGTCGGCTGGTACCACAGTTCGAACTCGTCTTCGGCGAGCGCGCGTTCGATCTCGCTGCGTTCCATCCAGCGGCGGCTCAGCGCATCGCGCATCTCGTCATCGAAGATCAGTGCCTCGCCCGCCGCCCTGCTCTTTTGCAACTTCGAGCGCAACTTCCGCTTGCCGCGAAACCTCCTCAGTCGTGGTCCCGTCACCGGCGAAAAGTGCGGCACCGAACGAGCCCGCAACCGTCAGCAGTCTCGTGCCGTTCCGGTCTCCGGTGTTGAACGGTGTCTCGAAGAGGCTCGTATAGCGTGCAAGCCGGGCGCCGATATCAGCGGCGTCAGCGCCGCGCATGAGAATCGAAAATTCGTCGCCGTTTAAACGTGCGACGAGGTCGCGATCGTCGACGGCCGCCAGCTCGACCGCGACCTCAACCAGCAGTTCGTCGGCGATGAGATGTCCGTATGTGACGTTGAACTCGCGCAAGTGATCGAGGTTGAGTAAGACAATCGCAAAGCGGTCGTTGGTTTGGACGCACGTCGTCAACGCCGACCGGAACTGAACGCGATTGCCGAGTCCGGTCATTGCATCGTGTTCCATCTGGTAGCGCAGCCGGTCGGCCTGACGGTGACGCTGGTATCCGCTCGCCAGGAACGATGCCACGACGTCGACGAAGGCGATGTCCTCGTCGACAAACGGATCGTCGAGGTTCGCGTTAAGAAAATCGAAAAGGACGAAGTGTGTCCGAGCCCCGATCTGAACGGGCGCGCCGATCAGACTCCGCACGCCGAACTCATCGCACACCTGAGCGTTCGGTGCCACCGCGGCTGCGTCGATCTCATCCCACGCCAGGGTTTTGCCTGATTGGTAAAGCTTGACGTGCATCGTGTGTTCGAGCAGAAACGTGCTGCCGGGGTAGATGATCGTCGAGACGCGGTCGAACGCCTCCGGCGTCGCGCCGTAGACCGGGCTCACTGCATCGATCAGGATCGTGTCACGATCCAAATGCGAGAGCACTCCGAGCGTCGGCCGGCCCGGCCGGATCATGGCGCTGGCGATATCGAGAATCGCCTGCGCACGTTCGTGATACGAGAGTTGTTCCGTCTCACGTGCAGCGCGGGCGAGCGCTTCGATGCGTTGCACACGCTTCGCGGATACGTCGACGGCGATGTCGAGCGATTGTTGCCGGCGAGCGAGTTCGCGCACTTGGTCCGCCCAGTGCCGATCGAAGGCCGCAATGATGATGGCGCCGCTGAGAACGATCGCCGTCACTCCCACGATGTTTATGAGTCCCAATGAGGAGACTTGAAGCGCGAAGGATTCGTCGACCCTCATCGGGGCCGTGAAGAACGTAACGGCCGCCATCCCACTGTAGTGCATCAGCGGAATGGCCGATCCCATGGCGAGGGCACCGGCCAGCTTCGCGCGGCTGAACGAGCGCCGTTCGCCGCGCAGTCGAAACGCCAGATGCAGCGCGACGATCGATACACCGATCGCGATCAGCACGGAGAGCGCGACCCCCAACGGCTGATAGACGCACATGGCTCGCATGCGCATCGCTTCCATTCCGATATAGTGCATCAAGGCGATACCGATGCCCATCGCGGCACCGCCGAGCACGCTGTTCGATATGCGCATCGCCGGGCGCCCCGCGATCGCCAGCGCTAAGGCCGACGCGGCGATGGCGGCCAGAAGCGATAGGAGCACGGTCGGCACATTGTAGGCCACCGGAATCGGCAAACGGTAGGCCAGCATTCCGATGTAGTGCATCGACCAAATGCCGAGGCCCATTGCGACCGCCCCGCCGCTCAGCCAAATGCCTCGCACTCGTCCGCGTGCCGCCGCGACCCGCCCGGCGAGGTCCAGAGCCGCGTACGATGCGAACAACGCCAACGCGATCGAAAGCAAAACAAGCCCGGGATCGTACGACCCGATCAGCTTGATATCGGGTGAAATGATTACCTCCTCCGGTGCAGGGCCGGATCATTCCACGCGCAATATCGTGCACCGTATCACCGGTTCGCTTGAGCATCCAGCGCCGGATCGTCATACCTTCGGAATTACGAAATGGCGAATACTGTGCTGGCCCACTTCTTACGCACCCGGCGTGCAAAGATCGATCCGCACACGCTTGGCATCACCGGCGCGGAGATCAGGCGTGTGCCCGGCCTGCGGCGCGAAGAAGTCGCCGAGCTCGCGGGCATCAGCGTGAGTTGGTACACCCTGCTCGAACAAGGCCAGCGCTCCGACGTTTCGGTCGATGCGCTGCGCGCGATCGCTCGGGCACTGCGCCTCAACTCGCACGAGACCGTGTACCTCTTCGCGCTTGCCAAAGAGACGATCCCGACTGATTGTTTGCGCGACCTCGGCGACGACGTCGGCCACGGCGAGGCCCTCGAACGCATCGCCGAGCTCGACAACCTGCTCTGTTATGACGACGCCGGGCGCATCCTCGACGCGAGCGCCGGCGTCCTCGCGCTAGGCGACTTCGGGACGCGCACGGCGGCGCGCGGCGAACCCCTCTACCGGCGCTTGTTTCTCGATGCTCGGATGCGCGCGCGCTATGCCGCCTGGGAGGCGCAGGCGGACCATGCGGTGGCCGTGCTGCGCTTTCATTGCGCCGGCCATCATGCAACCCCACCGTGGCTGGGCGAGATGCTCACGCTGCCGTCGTTCCGGAACCGCTGGCGACGCCACGACGTCCACAGCGACGTCGGCTGGCGGCCTCCGAATACGGTGCACGTTCCCGGCTCGGGCGCACCAATCGTTGTCCGCAGCTTTGGTTTCATGGCGCCGGGCGGCGGTCGCGTGATCTACTATTTCGGCGCCACCGACGACGACGCGAACCGGCTGCGCCGGGTCGGCTAGCCGGCGCGGCACGGGCAGCAGATAGCCGTTACGCCGTCGACACGACCCGTAGCGGCGGTGCGTGTTTGGCGACTTCGCGTTCGCGTACCGCCACCAGCGTGGGACGGTCTTCGAACGGCAGGCACGTGATGATGGTGCTCGCACCCGGTGCGGCGCGTTTGTGCTTGCGCACGGTCGCGCGAATGTCGTAGCCGGCGAGCTCGCACAGGTGTCCGCTCGCGCCGTTCCAGCGCACGCGTTCGATCGCCGTCTCGAGCCGCACCGAGGCGAAGTAGCGCAGCTCGCCCGAAGCCTCGACGCCGAGCGCGACCAGCAACGCGTTGGCGCGATGGGCGAGGCTCGCCAGACGCGTCCACGTCGCGGAACCCGTTCCCCGGCCGCTGGGCAGCGCGGGGATCACGATGACGCTGAACGCGCCCGAACGCAGCACGATGTCGGCCGCCCGGGCCGCGCCGACCGGATCCTTGACCGGAACGCACATCAGCCGCTCGAGCCGCACCCCGGCCGCGGCTAGGGCCGGCGGAAAGAGGTCGGTGCCGATCAGCGCGCCGAGGCCGCGGCTGGTCGCGACCGCCAGTAGGCGGGCCGCCAGCGCGCTGCGGCCGGAGCTGGCTGGGCCCTCGAGCGCGGCGATCGTACCGCGCGGGAACCCGCCCCCCAGGATGCGGTCGAGCTCGGGCAGGCCCGTGCGCAGCACCTCGTCCTCGCCGCGGGTAAACGCCGCCGCCGAGGCGTCGCGATGGCGCTGGTCGAGGGCCTCTCGTAAGGCGGCGAACGCCGGATCGACTGGCATGGGAGCCCGATAGTATCGAACATATGTTCGATTGTCAAGTCACCCCGTCGAGCGTGATGAACGGTGCGTTGCGCTGGCGCTCGTAGCACTCGCAGGCGTAGTCGTGAAGCGCCTCACGCGAGACCACCGTCAGGTCGTTGCCATCGTAGCTGATGCAGCCGAGCTGTTCCAGGATGGCCAACGGTTCGCGCACCATGGCGGCGCTGATGCCGAGCATGATCGACAGAAATTCAGAGCGCATCGGGAAGCGTTCGCGCCCGATTTGATCGTGGGTCATGAGGATCCAGCGCGCGGCCCGCTGCTCGATCGTGTGCGCGAAATTGCACGCCACGGTTTGCTGGCTGTCGAACCATTGGCGGCGCAGCGCTGCGCGCACGGCTGAGAGAAAGGCCGGGCTGCGGTCGAGCGCTTTCTCGAACTGGTCGGTGGAAATCCACGCCACCTGGCCCGCGGCTTGGCAGAGCACCGTGCGGGAAGCCATCCGTGCGCCGAGCGCGATTTCCGCCCCGATCGCGCCCCCGCGCCCGATGACGCCGACCTCGTACATGTTTCCTTGAGAGAGTTCCACGATGACCGAATAGATGGCGTCGATCGGAAAATGGACCGCGTCGAGGGGTTGGTCGCGGGCCCGCAAGACGGTGGATTCCTCTTCGAACGAAACGCTCAGGTGGGGCAGCAGCTCCGAGCGTTCACCGGGGGTGAGGCGGTCGAGAATCGTGTTGCCGCCGTAATAGCCACCGGATGCTGGAGGCGAATCCATAAGACGAGCGTACCCCAAAGCGCTCGTTCCATCTACCCGTTAGCGTACTGCCTTCTTTTTTGTACGTTCGGAGCATTTAGCGGAATTTGCGCTGGTAGGTCAGGACCACGCCCGCAAGACCGGGCGGCGGTTGCAATGCCTGCAGGGTGTAATTCGTCGGATCGACCGGCGCGAAGAGCTGCTGCGTCGTGAGCAGCGACGGCCCTTGATTGCCGGCATTGAAGAACGTGAGCGCCGCCGAGGCATTGTGCGGCAGGTCGTAGTTCAGCCCGAGCGTTTGCCGCTCGTCGCCGCCGAAGGTTTGGTTGAACGTTGCGTAGAGGTTCTTGCCGATCTGCTTGCGCGCACCGGCCGAGACACCGGTGCCGAAATTATAGCCGAGCGCGAGATCTTCGAAGCCGAGTGCTTGGCCGAGGCTGCTTCCGATCGGCTGTAAGAGATTCTGCGTGAACTCCGTGCCGAGGAAACCGCCGGCGATACTGCCGGCGGAAATGCCGTTGTTGGCGCCCTGCGTGGTCTCGACTCCGGGCACCGCGCCGAAGTTTTGCGCACCGACCAGCAAGCCGAGAATTTGCTCCTTGTCGTAACTCGGACTCGATGCGAGATCGAGGTTGAGGTTCGTCGCGGGACCGGTGACGTGCAGCAGAATGCTGGTATCGGGATTGGTGATCGTCGTCGTCGCGGTTGCGTCGACATCCGGAATCAACCCGTCCGCGGGGTGGAACGCGACTGCGCCTTGGCGCAGCACGAACGTGCGGTAGAAGCTGAGCGTACCGTCGGTCGAGGTGATGCGGCCGTTGAGCTCGGGGTGTCCGAGGTTTCCGCCGATCGCGATCGCACCCCGCGCACCGATGTCGACGCCGGGACCTTGCACGCGCACGTCGTTGCCGATTTGCACGTTCAGGTTGAATGCGACGGTCGGCGGGACGCGCGTTTCTTCTTTGGACGGGCCATGCGGGAGCAACGCGGCCAGCGGCAAGCGGGCTTTGGTGAACGCCAGCGTTCCGCCCAGCGTCGGGATGTCGCCTTGCGGTTTGTTCGCCTCGAGCGTGCCGTCGGCGGTGCCGCGGAAGAGGTTGGCGAGGTTGAGCGCGGCATGCTGCGCCGTGAAGCGGCTGCTGAAGGCGAGCGTGCGCCGCATGTCGCGCAGATCGCCGAACGTTGCGGTGGCCGAGCCGTCGATGGCACCGCCGCCGACGTTGGCGTGCACGTCGCTGAGCGTCGCTTGGGTGCGCGTGAGCTCGAGCCGCGCGCGGCCGCCGGTCACGGCCGAACGCAGGAGGTTCGATGAATAGCTGGCGCCTGCGAGCGTCATCGTGCCGGTCAGCGCCGGATTGCTCTCGCTGCCGCCGGCGTCGATCTGCCCGTCGATCGTGCCGCCGAGCTTGGAATTGTCGGGCAGCAGCACGGCGAATTGGGCGAGGTCGACGCCTTCGGCCCGTAGCGTCGCGGTCAGCGGATCGTTGCGCAGCCCGATCGGCGCCGTAATGCGGATCGGGAGCGTCGCGCTCGCGAGCAGCCGGCCGCGGACGAGGTCGGCTTCGAAGGCCTGCAGTTGCAGCGTTTGCGGGTCGGCCGCGAGTTGAGCGTGCATGCGCGGAACCGTGTATTTTCCGCTGCGCAAGTTCGTTGCATCGATCGTTTGCGCCAGGTGCGGCGCGCTGCGCGAGCCGCTTACGTTCACGGTCATCGTCGCGGCCCCGGCGATGTTGAGTTTCGCGCCGAGGCTCTTCGCTAAGAGAGCGACGTCGTCGCTCTGAGCGTGCAAGGCGATCGCCACCGGATCGCGCGGACCGTAACCGAACGTCCCCGACGCCTCGGCGGTGAGTCCCGGACCGGCGAGGTTGAGGGCCGTGATGTGCGCGCCGTGCATGTTGCCTTGCGCCGCAAGGGTGACCGTTGAAAGCGGGTAACCGTGCACGAGCGCGTTGCTCACCGCGGCGTTCGCCGCGAGCGCCGGTGCGGCGAGCGTGCCCGACGCTTGGGCCGAACCGTTGACGATCCCGAGTACCGGCAGCGTGATGCCCGCGGTCGGCAGCCACTGCGCCAGATCGAAGTCGGTGAGGGTGGCGTTGGCCGCGAGCATCGTGCGGTGACGGGTGTCGCTCAGCGGACGGCTCGCGGGCAGCGTGATGTCGCTCGTGAGCGCGATCGCGCCGTGATCGCTGCGCACGCTGCCGGTCGCATGGACGGTGCGGCCGGTGGTGTTCCAGCCGGCGTCAACGTTGCCGACGTTGAAGCGGTGATAGCGCGCACCGCTGATCGACACGTCGCCGCTCGCCTTCAGCCCCGTGTTGGAGAGCGCGGCGTCGGCGTTGAGCCGGCCGGTGCCGGCCAACGTGTCGGCCGCGTCGAAGTAATCGTTGAAATCAGCCAGGTTCACGTGCGGCGCGGTCAACGCGATCTGCTCGGTTGCGGAGCCCACGTCACCGGAGAACGCGATCGCCGTCGTGCCCACCGTGACGGTACCGTTCCGGGCGGCGATGTTGGCCGGACCGCCGTCGATTGCGACCGCGGCATTGCTGAAGTTCAAGCCGTTGAGCGAGCCGCGCGGAATGCGAATCGTGCCGGCGATTTGCGGCGCACTCGCGGGGCCGGTCGCGTGCAGGTCGGCATCGATCTCGCCTTCGGGATAGCGCAGCGGCAAGCGCAGCGTGCTCGCGATCGGCGCGATCTGCGCGCCGCGCAGATTCACCGTCACGTCGAGTTGCGGCGAGCCGCCGCCGCCGAGATTACGGATGTCACCGCCGGCGGTGGCGTAGGAATCCAGAGCCAGCGCCGTGGCGTCGGGGATGTGCAGCGTTCCGCGCTCGTAGTGCGCGAAGGCGTTCGCGGAAAGGTCGATGCGGTGCCAGCGCGCATCGTCGACGACGAGGCCGATGGTGGCGTCGGGCGCTTGGGCCGTGCCGCGCACGCGCGCGTTCAGCAGCAGCGTGCCGCCGGTCAGCGGGACCTTAGGGCCGGCCAGCGTGCGCAGATCGAGCGGGCTCGTCGTCGCGACCAGCTCGCCGCCGTTACCGAACGCACCTTGCACGGTGACGGTTCCGCCGGCGACCCCGAGCTGCAGCGCGCGCACCTCGAGTTGCCCGTCGTGCAGCGTTGCGGTCGCGCTCGCATCACGTAGCGGCACGCCGGCGACGCTCGCTCCGGGGAAGCGCAGGCCGGCGGTTTGCACGGCCGACGATGCGCCGTCGGAAAGCGCGAGCAAGGGGCCCTCGATGCCGCCGTGCGCGCCGAGGTTACCGGTGAGCGGCTGCAGTTGCGCAAACGACGAACGCAGGCGCCCGTCGAAGCCGACGAGCCCGCCGGCATATGCGGCCTCGCCGTCGAGCGTGCCGAGCGATGAGGCGACGTGGACGCCGCCGCGCTGCGAGCCGTCGGACGCGGTGCCGAGATCGGCGCTCGCGTTCGCCGTCACCGCACCGTAACGCAGACCGGCAAGGTGCACGTGTCCGCTCAGCCCGTCGAGCCGGGCCGCGTCGACCGAGCCGACCAGCTGTGCATCGAGCGTGCCGGCCACCTGCGGCAGCGCGTTGGTTTGGATCCCGGGCAGCGACGCGACCGTTGCCGGTAAGAGCGAGAAGCGGTGCGCGTCGGCGATGGCGAGCACGCTCCCAAGCGTGCGGTCGAGCGCGATGCGCGCGTAGAGCGAGGCTCCATCGGAGCGCTCGATCGAAAACGGACCGATCACGCCGTCGCCGTTCCCGTTGACGTTGAAGATCGCGTCCATGCGTCCGTCGCGCGCGTCGCCGTAGACGATGCCGGCGCTGGCCAGACGCGAGCCGGTGCCCTCAACGTGCACCACGCTCGTCAGCTGCAGGCCGTGCATCAGTTGCGCCACGTAGGGCAGCCGGTCGCCGGCGGCGTGCAGCGTGACGACGAGGTTCGTGCCCACATTTTTTTCCAGCGCGAGCGTGCCGTGCGCCTCGACGTTCACCGGTCCGTAAGCGAACCGCGCGCCGAGCAGATCGAGGTCGCTGCCGTGGATCGAGAACGTGCCGCTGGGACGATCGACCGGGAAGCCGTGATAGATCATCTGCGGCGCCGAAAACGTTCCGCTCACCACCGGTGTGTTCAGGTTGCCGGAACCGATCAACGCGAACGACAGGTCGCCGGCGAGCGGCTGCCGCTGCGCCGGTGCGATCGCTTGCTGCAGCTGCGTGAGCTGCCCGCTGCCGACGAGCGCGAAGCGCAGCTGCGGTGCGGCGAGGTCGTACACGCCGCCGACCAGATGCAGCGGAACGCCGGCCAGCGTCGCGTCGAGCCCGTTCGTCGTCAGCCCGTCGTCGTAGGCGATCACGGTACCGTGCGCGTCGCGCAGCGGTTTGAGCACGCCCGCGACGTAGATCTTGCCGTTCTGCAGATCGGCGCGCAGCGAGGTGTGCGTGTGCGTCGTGCCGTCGGGATCGACGAAGGAGTAGATGCGCGCGTCGACGTTGCGCGCGTCGCCGTCGACGATGTTCGCGGCGTGCGTGGACAAGGCGAAGTCCAGCAGCGGACCGACCGGTACGTCGGCCGCGGTCCAGCGCTGCGCCTCATAGCCGCGATCGGAGGCGAACGTCGCCTTGCCGTAGATCGGATGCAGCGCGCGCCCGTCGTCCAGATCGAAGCGCACGTTGTAGAACGAGTGCGCGTGCGGCGCAAGCACGGCATCGGCGGCCAGGCCGACGATGCGCTGGCGCCGTTCGTGTCCCGGAACGATGAAGCGGTCCAGCAACACGACCGAGCCATCGCGAATGCGCACCCGCAGATCGATCGGCGTCGTGTCGGGCTTCGCCGCGGCCGAATTGGCCGGCAAGGTGACGTTGTAGGTGCCGTCGGCATGGTGGATGAGCGTAGCAGTCGGCCGCTGGATATCCAGGGCCGAGATACCGAAGCGCCGTCGGCCGCTACCCGGCAGCACGTTGCGAATCGAGTACTGCACGTCGATGCGGCCCGCTTCGAACACCGGCTCGCCGGCGCGGTTGGTCACGCTGGTCCCGAGGGCGGTCGCGGCCGTGAGCCCGACCTGGAGGCGGTCGAAGCGCAGGTTGTAGCCGGCTCCGGAGGCGACCGCGCGGAGCACGGCCCCGGCGAGTGCGTCGTGAAAGCCGACGGCTGCCGCGAGGACGGCCAGCGCGAGCACGGCGCTCCCCCCAAACACGACAATTCGACGCATTACAACTCTTGTGCCCAGGGAAGGGGGAAACATAGCGCCCAGCGCGCATTCGCCCAATCTTGACCAGTACAGTTCCGGGCGCCGCGATCGCGGTCGCGCCCATCGATTTCACCGATCGTACGCTTCCCAACGGCCTCCGCGTTTTGCTGGTCGAGGATCACCGGGTCCCGTCCGTTGCGATCAATGTCGGCTACCGGGTCGGCGGCAAGGACGACCCGCCGGGCCGTTCCGGTTTCGCGCACCTCTTCGAGCACTTGATGTTCAAGGGCACCAAGAACACGCGCCCGGAGACGATCGACCGTCTCACCGAAGACATCGGCGGCCTCAACAACGCGTTCACCGCCGACGACATCACGAACTACTACGAAGTCGTGCCGTCGAATTATCTCGAGACGCTGCTGTGGGCCGAAGCCGACCGCTTGGGCTCGCTGGCCGTGATCGAAGAACACTTTCACACCGAGCGCGACGTGGTGATCGGCGAGTACGATCAACGCATTCTCGCCGAACCCTACGGCATGCTCGACGAGCTCGTGAACCGTGAATCGTTCGTCGCGCACCCCTACAAGCGCGGCGTGATCGGCGATCCGGAAAATCTGCGCGCCGCGACGCTCGACGACGTCGTCGCGTTTCACCGCACGTTCTACCGGCCCGACAACGCGGTGCTGGTCGTCGTCGGCGACTTCGATCCGGCGCAGGCCAACGCGTGGATCGACCACTATTTCGGCCGCGTGCCGAAACCCGCCGCGCCGATCCCGCGCGTCGAGGCGGTCGAGCCGCCGCAAAAGGCGGAGCGTACCTTCACCTACCGCGGCGCGAACGTGCCGTTGCCGGCCGTCGAGTACGCCTACCACATCCCGGCCTGGCGCCATCCCGACGCCGCCGCTCTCGACATCGTCGAGACGCTGCTCGGCATGGGCAAGAGCTCGCGGCTCTATCAGTCGCTCGTCTACCGTCAGCGCGTCGCGACGGCGGCGCACGCCAGCGCCGATCTGCGCGAACATCCGGGACTGTTCTCGCTGCGCGCGATCGCGAGCACCGGCACGCCGGTCGCGGACGTCCGCGCTGCGCTCGACGCCGAGATCGCGCGCCTGCAGAACGAGCTGCCCGCCGCCGATGAGATGGAACGCGTGCGCACGCAGATCGCCAGCTCCTTCGTGCGCAGCCGCCAAACCTACAACAACATCGCCGTCGCGCTCGTGCGCAGCGCGATCGAGCGCGACGATCCCGGCGCCTTGAACAGCGATCTCGAACGCTACCGCGCCGTGACCGACGCCGACGTTCAACGCGTCGCGCGCCGCTACCTCACGGCCGAGAACCGCACCACGATCGAATACTTGCCGCTGTGACGCAACCTATTCCAACCCTCGAAAAACCGCCCTCACCGGGCGCGCCGCACCGCGCGGACCTGCCGCTGCCGGTCGAACGCACGCTGGCCAACGGCATGCGCGTGATCGCGTTTCCGCAGCGCAGCGCCCCCAAGGCCTATGCCGTGCCGCTGATCGCGGCGCAGCTGATCGTGCGCGGCGGCGCCGCGGCCGAGAGCGAAGCCGAAGCCGGCCTCGCCACGCTCACGACCTCGCTGCTCACGCAGGGCACGGTGAACCGCTCGGCCGTCGAGATCGCGCAGGCGGTCGACGGTTTGGGCGCGCGGCTCGACGCCGCCTCGGGGTACGATGCGTCGGTCGTTTCGCTGACCGCGCTCGACGCACGTGTTTCCCGCCGCGTTCGCGCTCTTCGATGAGATCGTGCGCCGACCGTCGTTCGCGCAAGACGAGGTCGAGCGCGTGCGCGCGAAGGCGATCGGCGATCTCGCGCTCAGTTACAGCAGCCCGAGCTCGCTGGCGCGCTTCGTCGCGCAACGCGTCGCGTTCGCGGCGTCGCCCTACGGGCACCCGGTGGCGGGCACGGCCGAAACGCTGGCCACGCTCGAACGCGAGCACGTGGTCAACTTCCACGCGCGCTATTTCCGGCCCGACAACGCGACGCTGATCGTCGGCGGCGACTGCGATCCGCAAGCAGGCCTTCGCGCTCGCCGAGCAGCAGTTCGGCGACTGGCGCGGCGCCCGCGGCGCCGCTGCCGGTTCCGCCGCCGTTCGTGCTCGAGGCGCCGCGTTCGCGGGTCGTGATCGTCGACAAGCCCGATGCCGGGCGCACGGCGATCATCGCCGGACGCGTCGGCATCGCGCGCCGTTCGCCGGAGTATCCGGCCGGCGTGGTGGCAACGGCGGTGCTCTCGGGCTACAGCGGCCGGCTCAATCAGGAAGTGCGCGTGAAGCGCGGGCTCTCCTACGGCGCCGGCGCGCAGCTGATCGCGCGCCGCGAACCGGGCCTGTTCTTGGCCTCGACGCTGGTCGATCACACCAAGGTCGCCGAGGCCACGGCCGTGGTGCTCGACACGCTGCGCGGCCTGGCCGCGGCGCCGCCCGAAACGACCGAACTGGTCACGCGCAAGGCCACGATCAGCGGCGGCTTCTCGCGTTCGATCGAAACGATCGACGGCATCGCGGGCGTGCTCGGCGAGCTCGCGCTCTACGACGTGCCGCTCGAGCGAGCTCGGCGACTACCTGCCCGAGATCGAAGCCGTCGATGCCGGCATGGTGCAGCGCTTCGCCGCGGCGACGTTCGAGGATCTCTTCATCGTGCTGGTCGGTGATGCGCGCATCTTCGGCGCGGCAATCGCGGCGGCGCACACCAACGTCACCACGATTCCGCTGGCCGAGCTCGACCTCGGCCGGCCCGGCGCGCAGCGCGGCTAAACGAGCAAGATCGACTTACCGCTCGTCGCGCGCGCTTCCAGATCGCGATGCGCCTGGGCCGCCTCGGCGAGTGGGTACGTGTTCGAGATCCGGATCTCGAGCGAGCCGTCGAGGATCGCCTCGAACACCTCGGTCGCACGTTCGGCCAGTTCGCCGTGCGTGCGCGCGAAGTGGCCGAACGTCGGCCGGCTGAAGAACACGGAGCCCGCAGCCGAGAGCGTCTGCGGATCGATCGGCGGAACTTTTCCGCTCGACGCGCCGTAGAGCACGAACGAACCGCGCACGCGTAAGCAGCGCAAACTGCGTTCCCACGTGTCCTTGCCGACGGCATCGTACACGGCATCGACGCCTGCGCCGCCGGTGATGGCCTTGACCTCGGGCTCGAAGTCGACGGCGCGATAATCGATCACGTGATCGGCGCCGGCGCTCTTGGCCAGCGCCGTTTTCTCCGGTCCGCCGGCGGTTGCGATCACGACCGCGCCGCGGCGTTTGGCGAGTTGCACGAGGATCCGGCCGACGCCGCCGGCGGCGGCATGGATCAGCACCCGGTCGCCGGGACCGATCTTGTGCGAGTCGGTGGCGAGGTACTGCGCGGTCAAGGCTTGCAGCATCGCGCCGCACGCGACCGCATCCTCGATGCCGGCCGGGACCTCGACGCAGAAGCGCGCCGGAACGGTGATGCGCTCCGCGTATCCGCCGAGATTCGGCGCGTCGGGATAGCCCACGCGCATGCCCGGTGCAAAACCGGCCACGCCGGCGCCCACGCGCTCGACGATGCCCACGCCTTCGCGGCCCGGCACGAACGGCAGCGCGTGCGCGTACGCTCCCGTGCGCAAGTAGACGTCGATGTAGTTCACACCGGCGGCGGTTTGGCGAATCAGCAGCTCGCCGTCCGCGGCTTGGGGCACATCGCTCTCGGCCGGCACCAGGACCTCGGGCCCGCCGATGCGCTCGACGCGTATCACCTTCACGCGACTGCCAACCCGGCCGAAAACAAGCGGGTTTCCGGAGGCTTCGGGCGGGGTACGCTCTGCGCCGACCCCCACCCGGTAAGGAGCCGACGCGATGGAATCCCGTGACCTCTATGAAGACGATCTGACCGAAGAACGGCAGCCGACGCCCGGCCAGCGCGATGACGTCGCGCGCACGCAGACGCTCGATCCCGACATCCTCGCGCAAGACGACGATGACGACGATGGCGACGATGATGATGACGACGACGACGACGACGAAGTCGAGGACGACGACGACGACGACGACAACTAGCCGGTAGCGCGCCTACTTGATCATGAAGGTCGAGGGGTGCGCCTGTTTCAGATACGTGAACTTGCCGTCCTTGAGCGTGTAGTAGTAGATCTGCGGCTGTAAGGCATCGCCGAACGCGTTGAACGAATAGGTGCCGGTCATCGTGTCGATCGGAACGCCCTGCGCGATCGCACTGACGACCGCACCGCGGCCGGCACCGTTGGTGCGCGTCACGGCCGAGATGATGATTTGCGTCGCGGCGTAACCGAACGCCGCGAACGAATCCATCGCGCCGAAGTGTATCTCGAACTCCTGGCGGTTGCGCACGGTCGACGGAGCGAACGGCAGGTACGGCATCGAGGTCGAGACCATCAGTCCGTTTGCGGCCGCACCCAGCCGCAGCGAACCCGGGTCGAAGAAGCCCTGTGAGGCGCCGATCGGCCCGGTGTATCCCTTCGCGCGCAAGACGCCGACGATCGGCCCCATGTCGCCGACCACGCCGGCGAGAAACACGTAGTCGGGCTGCACGGCCAGCGCTTTATCGACGATGGCCTCGAAGTTCGGGTTGGCGTACGAAAACTGCTGGTACTGCGCGTGGACTTTCTGCGCGCCCATTGCGTTGAGGAAGCCGTTCGCGACGTCGGCGCCGTAGTCGGCGTCTTGCACGAAGACGTAGGGTAGTTTGGGTTTGAACTGCGAGATCACCGTCCGTGCGAAGATCTCGCCCTCGGATGAATCCTTCGTCGGCAGCCGGAACACGCTGCGGTACTGCGTCGCCGTGATGCGGTCGTCGGTGCACAGCGGCACGATCAGCGGCAACTGGGCCGGGCCGTAGTTCTTGATCCCTTGCAGGGTGGAATCCGAGCTCACGTGACCGATCGCTCCGATCACCGTACTGTCGTTGGTCGCGAAGCTCGAAACGAGCAGCGCGGTACCGGCGACGTTCTGATCGTCGAACGTGCGCATCGCATAGGTTGCCGCCAGCTGCCCGGCCAGCTGGTTGCTGTCGTTGATGGCGGCTTGAACGCCGGTGCTCAGCCGCTGGCCGATCGGTCTCGCATTTCCGCTGAACGGCGCGACCACGGCGATCGAGATCGAGGGCGTCATCGAGGTGAAGGGCGTGGTGGCCGCCACGGCCGTGGTGCCAAGACCGCCGAGGAAACCGGAGCGCAGCATTACGGCGTGGGCTTCGCCGCCTCCGGCGACGCCCCGTCCAAGCGAGCGCGCAGCTCGGGCGGAATGGGCGCCTTCCCGATGCGCCCCTCGCGCACGGTGATGAACACCCGCTGTTCGAATCCGCGCGCGACGGTTTTGCCGCCCAGCGTGCGGACCTCGTGCTCCACGCGCAGCGACGACTCGCCCATCGCCGCGACCGTCGAGACGATCTCGATCTCTTCATCGAACGCCAGCGGCGCGATGAAAGTCGCCCCGCATTCCACGATCGGCAGCGGAAACTTCGGGCCGCCGCCATCGCCGCGCGAGGGGGCATCACCGATGCGCAGCAACCCGTGCGTTCCGGAGTCGAACCAGCCGAAGTAGGCGGGGTAGAACACGATGCCCGCGGCGTCCGTCTCTCCCAAGCGCACGCGCGTGCGCAGGACGGTTTGCAGGCCCATTAGGCGGCCGGCAGCGGCGGGAGCTTCAGCTCGAGCTTGTCGGTCAAGGCGCGCGCGCGGGTCAGGTAGTCGTTGCGCATCTCCTCGTTCGTGCGGGCCTTGATGCCCCACTTGAGGTAGAGCTGGTTGTTGCGCGAATCCGCGCGGCCGAAGAACGCCGGCAACTCGGGAAAGAGTTTATCCACGCCTTCTTGCACGCCGCGCCGGCCCTCCGGTGTCGCGACGAGCGCGGTGCACGCGCGCTCGCCGAACGTGGCGTGAAACTTCTCCTCGGGCATGGTGATTTTCGCCGCCTTGCGCAGCGGCACGTAACTGCACGTGAGCAAGTCTTCGACTTGCAAGATCTCGGCCAGATCACCGATCATCTTGAGCACGCAAAACTCGGGCCAGCCGCTGAGCGTCGTGTCGAAGAAGTTGAGCGCTTTCTTCTCCGTGCGGCCGGGAATCATCGCATCTTCGGGCACACCGATGGCGGCGCCCATCTTCGCGAAGCGCACGTGGTGGCCGTACTCTTCCATCGCGATGCGGCACGTGTGCCACTTCCAGTACGGCGTCGGCGCGAACGCGATCGCCGGTTCGTCGTACACGGTTGCGCCCGCCAGCTCGTTGATCGCGTGGCTGATGATGATCTTCTTCACCAGCTCCTGGTACTCGGCGGGCTGCTGCAGCAGCTCGGCGGGCGTGTTGACGACGAACGTTGCGGCGGGCGTTGACACGGCGTGCTCCTAGAGAACGGGGGTGGTGGAAAACGCGTCGAGGTCGGTTTCGAGCGCGGTGAAGTGCGGGGCGAACTCGGACTCGACCAGCGCGGCGAGGTCGTCGAGCGAGGGGTCGGGCGCGGTCGTCGCGCGTGCCAGCGGGCGCGGTTGCGAGAACACGAACGTTTCACGCCCGCGGACGCCGAACACCTGTCCGGTGATGTGCTGAGCTTTGGCCGAGCACAGGAAGGCGGCGAAGCGGCCGATCGGTGCGGCCGGAATCGAGAGCGCGTCGGCCTTGTAGACGGCTTGCGCCGGGCGTGGCGGGCACGATCGTTTCGGTGACGCGCGAGGCGGCGAACGGCGCGATCATGTTCGAGGTGACGCCGCTGCGCGCCATGTCGAGCGCGGCGATGCGCATCAGGCCGAACAGGCCGGCCTTGGCGCTGGCGTAGGCGGCTTGACCGTAGTTTCCGTACAGCGCGGCGGTCGAACCGATCGTGATGATGCGGCCGAAGGCATACGGCGCGCCGCCGCGCGCGTTCTTGGCGTTCTCGCGCAGCACCGGCGTCGCGGCGCGCAGCAAGTCGTAGGCCGCCGTGAGGTCGGTCGCGACGACGGCTTCGAAATCGGCCCGGTTGCCCTTGAAGAGAAACGCGTCGCGCAGGATGGCGGCGTTGTTGACGATGATGTCGAGGCCGCCGAAGCGCTCTTGCGCGAGCGCCACGGCCGCGGCGGCGAAGCCCGGAGCGGTGATGCTCTGGGCGAGCGGCACGACCGCGTCGCCGCAGCCGGCCGCGAAGGCCGCGATCAGGCTCGGGTCTTCGCTGCGGCCGTCGATCGAGGCGCCGTTGTCGGCGGCCACGACCCGGGCGCCGTGCGCGATCAGCTCGCGCACGATCGCGGCGCCGACGCCGCGCGCGGCGCCCGTGACGATGGCAACGCGGCCGGTGAGTTCGTTCATGCCGTCACAGACTTACCGGTTCGCGAGCGGCAAATACTCCCCGGGGATCACGGTCCCGGCCGCACTCACGTAGACGGCGGCCGGCCGTCCGCTGTAGAGGGTCAGAAAGATCACGCCGACCTCCGTCCCCTTCGCAAGCACCCGGCACGCGCAGATCATGCGCCAGCCGTTAGGCATCTCTTCGGGCTTCTCGCAAGCGCCCGGAAACGGGGGATCGGTCTGCCAGCCGAGTTCGGCTTCAAAGTCGGGCACTCGGATTCTGCGGGCCAGCGCGATCAACTCGTCAGCCGAGGTAACCGCCGGCAGCCGATAGCCGAACGCTTTCATGACGTGCTCGCGATAGCCGGTCATGATGCTGATTTTCAGGGCTTCGAGGTAGTTGGCATCCATAATCGTCGACCGGGTTGGCCTGCCGGGTAGCGTCATCCCTGCAGGCCTAGCGCACAATGCACAACGGGCCCCGCTCGCTGCGAGGCCCGTTGCTTCGTGTGGCTACCGGTTTGCGAGGATCAGTCGCGGCGGGGCGGCCGGCGACCGCGGCCGCGCGGTGCGCCGTTACGGTCGCCCGAGCCGACCGGCTCCTCGCTGCGTTGCGGCGGAGCGCCGCCCTCGTCGCCCGTGCCGCCGCCGAGGACGGCCTTGCGCGAGAGGTTGATGCGGCCTTGCGAGTCGATCTCGACGACCTTCACCATGATCTGGTCGCCGATCTTGACCACGTCTTCGACCCGCTCGACGCGTTGCGGCGCGAGCTGCGAGATGTGGACGAGGCCTTCTTTGCCGGGCAGAATCGCGACGAACGCACCGAAGTTCATCAGTCGCGTTACCGTGCCGAGGTAGGTCTCACCGACCTGCACGGACTTGGTGAGCGATTCGACCATGCCTTTGGCTTTTTCCGCGGCGACGCCGTCGGGCGCGGAGATGTAGACGCGGCCGTCGTTCTCGATGTCCATCTTGACGCCGGTGTCGGCGATGATCTTGTTGATGACTTTGCCGCCGGGCCCGATCACGTCTTTGATCTTGTCGGGGCTGATCGTCAACACGATCATGCGCGGCGCGTAGGCACTCATCTCGGTGCGCGGCGCTGCGATCGTCTCTTTGAGCTTGCCGATGATGAACAGCCGCGACTTCTTCGCTTCGACCATCGCTTCGCGCATGATGTCGATCGTGATGCCGTCGACCTTGATGTCCATCTGGATCGCGGTGATCCCGTCGACCGTTCCGGCGACCTTGAAGTCCATCTCGCCGAGCGAATCTTCGAGGCCCTGGATGTCGGTGAGGATCGCGTGTTTCTTGCCGTGCAGCATCGAGGCCCATCGCGACGCCCGCGACGTGCTTCTGGATCGGCACGCCGGCATCCATCAGCGAGAGCGTGGAACCGCAGACCGACGCCATCGACGACGAGCCGTTGGATTCGAGCACTTCACTGATCAAGCGCATCGTGTAGGGGAACTCGTCCTGCGGCGGCAGGATCGGCACCAGCGCGCGTTCCGCGAGGTGACCGTGGCCGATTTCGCGCCGGCCGGGACCGCGCATCGGGCGCGTCTCGCCGACCGAATACGGCGGGAAGTTGTAGTAGTGCATGTAGCGCTTGTTCGGAATCGCCATGATGCCGTCGAGGCGCTGTTCGTCGCCGATCGATCCGAGGGTGGCGGCGGTGAGCACTTGCGTTTGGCCGCGCGTGAAGACGCCGGTACCGTGAACGCGCGGCAAGATGCCGACTTTCGACCAGATCGGGCGAATCTCGTCGGCTTTGCGGCCGTCGGGACGGATCTTCTCGTCGACGACCATGACGCGGAGTTCTTCCTCCTCCATCGTCTTGATGATCTTGTCGAAGTCTTTGCTGTTCTTGTCTTCGAGCGCGGCGCGCACGTCGAGGTCTTTGGCGCCGACTTTTTCGAGTGCGGCTTCCTTCGTGAACTTCGCGAAGGCCGCGTTGCGCTCGCCCTTTTCGGTGATGCGCATCGCCTTGGCGAGGTCTTTTTTGAACGTCTTGCGCGTCCACGCATCGAGCGCGGGATTTACGACCAGCAACGGATACGTGCGCTTTTTCTTGCCGGCTTTTTTCTGCAGCTGGTTGATCGCGGTGACGATTTTTTTGATCTCCGCGTGCGCGAACTCGACCGCACCGAGGAAATCGTCCTCGGAGATTTCGTGTCCGCCGCCTTCGACCATCATGACGCCGTCGAGGGTACCGGCGACCACGATGTCCATGCCGCCGGTTTCGTACTGCGGCAGCGTCGGGTTGATGATGTACTTGCCGTTTTCATCGCGTCCGACGCGCACCGCGGCGACGTTCTTGGCGAACGGGATGTCGGAAACGGCGAGCGCCGCGCCGGCTGCGCACACGGCAAGCACGTCGGCGTCGAGTTCACGGTCGATCGAGAGCACCGTCGTCACGATCATGACATCGTTGCGGAAGCCCTCTTCGAACAGCGGACGAATCGGCCGGTCGATCTGGCGGGCGCTGAGGGTGCCGTGCTCGGACGGCCGGCCTTCGCGCTTGATGTAGCCGCCCGGGATCTTGCCCGCGGCGTACATCTTTTCTTCGAATTCACAAGTCAGGGGAAAGAAATCGACACCCGGACGCGGTTGCTCCGAGGCGGTGACGGCGGCAAGGACAACGTTCGCGTCGCCGTAGCGGACGAGAACACTGCCGTTGGCTTGCTTAGCAAGCTCGCCGGTCTCGATGATCAGGGTGCGACCCCCGACCTCGAGAGAGACGGATTCTGGCACAAATACTCCTAGTTTTTCTTATTTTTGTCGTTTTATTGAACGGGCCAAGATTCGAGCTTTCCCGGCAGGGTGCCTTCGCGCGCGGCACGCAGCAGGCGGGATGGCGACGAAGACGTTTTACGACGATTGGCTGCAAGCGCAGAACGAGATCCAGGCCGAGCTGAAGGGCTCGCTCGAGGTCGCGCGCGACCGCGATATTCCGTGGGTCGCAACGCCGCAGGACGCCAAGGTCAAGCTGATGATCGCTAACCAAATGGGCTTCGCGACGATGGGCAGCAACGTGCTCAAAGCGGAGATCCCGGTGGGCTGGCACAGCGGCAAGCATCGCCACGGTGAGGAATCGATGCACATCCTCGCCGGCGAGGGCTTCAGCATCATCGCCGGCCAGCGCTTCGACTGGCACCAAAGCAGCACGCTGCAGATTCCGTTTTGGGCCGAACACCAGCACTTCAACACGGGCGACATTCCGGTGCTGATGATCTCGGCGATGGCCTTCGATCTCGAGCGCTTCGTGCGCGTCGCGCGGCTCGAACAGATCGCGACATGCGGCCCCAACGATGCGGCCATGCTCGCCGCGCTGCCGCTTGCCGGCGGAGAGTATTATGCCGACGGAACGCGGGCCGTGATCCACATCGAGGACGCACCGGCGGACGACGACTCGCTGGAGCCGCAAGGCAACATCGCGGCGCTCAAAAACCAGCACGATTTCATCCAGTACTTGGTCGTGCCGGCGAATGGCTTCCATACCGTCAGCGTGGCGATCACGCATCAGTGGATCGAGCCGCCCTATCACAACAGCGGCCGCCACAAGCATCTCGAAGCCGTCGTCTACGCCGTGGAGGGTGAGGGCTATACGGAGATGCAGGGCAATCGCGTCGCTTGGGAAGCGGGCGACGTGCTCTACGTTCCGCCGGCGATGTGGGAACACCAGCACATGAACGACAACCCCAATCCGATCAAGCAACTGCGCATCGCGTTCGGCATCCGCCAGTGGTTCACGTCGGTGTGGCCCGAAGGCTTCACCAACCAGCGCATCTACGACAAGTACGGCAAACCGATCGAAGCCGGCCCCATCCAACGCGAACGCGAACGCCGCCTCTAGTTCAGCACACGACTAACGCCTCGCGCCTCCGCTGGCTATTTGCTTTCTAATGTAGCGTGTTGCATAAACATCTCGCGCCTACGCGCTAGCTATTCGCTTTCTGATGAAGTGTGTTGCATAAACACCTCGCGCCTACGCGCTCGCAATTCGTTTTCTGATGGAAGTGTGTTGCATAAACACCTCGCGCCTGCGCGCTCGCTATTTGCTTTCTGATGAAGTGTGTTGTATAAACACCTCGCGCCTGCGCGCTCGCTATTTGCTTTCTGATGAAGTGTGTTGTATAAACACCTCGCGCCTACGCGCTCGCTATTTGCTTTCTGGTGAAGTGTGTTGTATAAACACCTCGCGCCTACGCGCTCGCTCGTCCAGGTGCAATCGTCGCCCGCTTCCTGTCATCGCGAGCGCAGTCGAGCGACCACCACGATCATGCCTTCGGGCCACTGACGATCACGAGCGCAGCCGAGTGATCGCCGACGACATGCCATGATCGTGGTGCTCCCTCGTCTTCGCTCGGGGAGCATTATCTCGCAAGTGAAGATTGTGGCGGTCCCTCGACTGCGCTCGGGATGACAGGGGGCGAATGCCGAGGGCGTCGGCGTGAGGTGTTTATGCTCTTGGCGTAGCGAGCGCGTAGGCGCGAGGTGTTTATGCTTCTGGCGTAGCGAGCGCGAAGGCGCGAGGTGTTAGCGTTCCGCGGTTACGTTAGCAGATCTTGGATGTATTGCTGCATGACGTAGCGCTGGACGTCGCGTAGGCTTCGCACGGTCCCGCTTGCGGCGGCTTCGCCCAAATGGGAGGCGAGGCGCGTCAGTTGATCGGGGGTGAACTGTTGCTCGCGGGCGAGTTGGAGCGCGACTTCGGCGAGGATGCCGGCGTCGGGAAAATCGATCGTGTACTCGAGGAAACGGTCGCGGATCGCTTCGTCGACGAGATCGGGGCGGTTCGTCGTGAGGACGACGACGGCGCGGCTCGTGTCCAGTTCGTCGACCGCGTGGAAGAACACGCTGTCTTGCGAGAAGTGCCATTCTTTCACGTGTTCGCTGCCGCGGGCCATGAGGATCGACTCGACGTCGTCGAACAGCAGCACCGTGCGCTGTCCGGGTGTGGTGAAGCCGGCTTGGGCGTGCGCGAAGATGTCGCGGATGCGCTCCTCGCTCTCACCGTAACGCGAACGCGCGATCTCGCTGCCGTCGACGAGGGCCAGCGCGATCGGCGGCTCCTCGGGCCACGCCGCGAAGCGCCGGCCGAGCTCGTAGGCCAAGCGCCGCGCCAGCGTCGTCTTCCCGGTTCCGGGCGGTCCGCTCAAGAAAAACCCCTTGATCAGCCCGCGCCGGATGCCCGAACGCCACTGATGCTCGACGATTCGCGTGAGCTCGTTCAGCACGCTGAAATAGCGCGCCCCGACAATGTCGCGCGCGCCGAACTGCGCTTCCAGCTCCACCAAACCCAGCAGGTTCTCGGCGGCCAGCGGTCCGCCGTGGTGATGTTCCCCGCCGTGACGGTGTCCGTGATCGCTCATGCGCGCTTATCGCAGCGCGGGGTCGATCATGTCGCGCGCGTCGAACGGCGCCGGGATCGTCTTGTACTTCGCGCTGGCCTCGATCACGGGCTGCAGCAATTTCGGGTCGAGCGTGAGCGCGGCCGTGACGCGGGTGCCGCTCGCGACGATCTTCGGATCGATCAGCGTGAACTTCGCACTCAGCTCGACCGTCTCGGCCTTGTGCGCGTTGGTGTAGACCGTGGCATCGTGCAGCGCGGCGCGAAATTTCTCGAGCAGCGCGCGGTTCTGGGTGGCGAACTCGAGGGTTGAGAACCAGCCGGTGTACATGAAGCGCGGTGCGATCGAGTCGAACATCCGGCCGAGCACGCGCGATGTGCCGCCGGCCAGCGCTTCCGACACTTCGGGTTCTTCCAAACCGCCCGCATCGATGCGCCCCGCGGCGAGGGCCGCGGGCACGGCGCTGAGCGGAATCTCGACCAGCTTGAGCGTCGATGAATCGCCGCCGTGCTGATCGACCCAGCCCTTCACGGTGAGCGTGTAGAGATCGCCGATCGCCGACACGGCGACGGTCTTTCCGTTCAGGTCGGCGCCGGTCTTGATCGGTGAGTCGGCGCGCACCATCAGCGCGGTGACCGGCGCGTTGGATTCATACAGCCCGCCCGGTGCGACGAACACGAACGGCACGCCCTTGGCGTGCGCGGTGATCAGCCCGGCGACGCTGGACTTGCCGATCTGATACGCCCCGCCGACGACGCCGGCCGAGACGGCCGAGCCGCTCGTGCCTTTGTCGACCGTGAGGTCGAACCCGGCCCGGCGCATCAGCCCGCTCGAGATCGCGTAGAGCATCGGCGTGACGTCGTCGTTGACGGAGCCGGCCAAATGCCACGCCGTGGGCGCGCTTTGCGCCCGCGCCATGCCGGTCGACAGCGCCACCGCCGCCGCACCGGCGAGAAACGAACGCCGCGGGTGCGTCGCGCTTATCGGCGCAAACCGAGATCGGCGATGAGCTTGCGGTAGCGCTCGAGATCTTTGTCCTGGAGATAGCTCAGAAGGCGCCGGCGCTGACCGACCTGCATCAGCAGACCGCGGCGGCTGTGGTGATCCTTCTTGTGAATCTTCAGGTGCTCGGTCAGCTGGTTGATCGACGAGGTGAGGATGGCGATCTGAACGTCGGCTGAACCGGTATCGTTGGGACCGCGGCCGAATTTGCTCGCGATCTCCGTCTTTTGTTCTTTGGTCAGGGGCACGGAATATCAGGCTTTCGTGAACGAAGTGTCTCGCTCGGCTCCAGAGCCGCTCCAATGGAGCATCCGGTCCGGCGACCGACGAAGCGTATCAAATCGGGCAATTCCTGTCAAAGGCGCAGCAAGGCGTCGCCGCTCCGCACGCGAAGCTGCGCGCCGTGAGCACTGAGCCGTTCGTTCCCGTCGGCGCCGTCGCCGAGATCGCGCCGGGCACCGCTAAGACCGTCGACGTCGACGGCCGCCAAATCGCGGTCTTCAACGTCGCGGGCGCGTTTTACGCGGTCGACAACTACTGCCCCCATCAGGGCGGCTCGCTGGCCGACGGCTGGCTCGACGGCACGACCGTCACCTGCCCCTGGCACGCCTGGTGCTTCAACCTGACCGACGGCACGATGACGCTGGGCTCGTTCGCGCGGGTCGATCCCTTCGACGTGCGGGTCGAAGACGGCCAGGTCTCGGTCAGCCGCACGCCGCGCCGGCCGGAGCCCGCCGAACCCGCCTAGAGCAGCAGCGCCCGCCGCAGGCCGTCGACGGTCGCGGAGCCGGTGGCGAACATCGCGATCCGCAGCCCTTCGATGAGCGTCGCGATCAGCTCGTCGACGGCGGCGCGCGAGATGCTGGCCGCCTCGAGAAACGGCAGGGCCAGGCCGCACAGGTCGGCGCCGAGCGCGAGCGCCCGGGCGATGTCGACCCCGGTTCGCACGCCGCCGCTGGCGACCAGCGGCATCGCCGGGAAGCGCTCGCGCAGCGCGCGCACCGCCTCGGCCGTGGGCTGGCCCCAGCCGGCAAACGTTTCGGCCAGCGCTTCGCGGCGGTCGTCGCCCGAGCGCTTGCCCTCGACCCGCGCCCACGAGGTGCCGCCGGCCGCCGCCGCGTCGATCGCGGCGACGCCGGCGTCGAGCAGGCGGGCGGCGGTGGTCGTCGCGATCCCCGAGCCGACGCTCTTGGCCACAACCGGCACGTCGAGCGCGGCGCACAGCTGCGCGATCTTCGGAACCAGGCCGCGGAAGTTCGTGTCGCCGCCGGGCTGGAGCGCTTCCTGGAGCGGGTTGAGGTGGAGGAACAGCGCGTCGGCCTGCAGGTCGTCGATCATCCGGCGCACGGCATCGACGCCGATCGCGTAGTTCAGCGACACGGCGCCGATGTTGGCGAACAGCAGCGCGTGCGGCGCGACGGCGCGCACGTCGAAGGTCGGCAGCAGCGCGGGGTTCTCGATCAGCGCCCGGCCGCTGCCCAGGCCCATCGCGATGCCGCCGGCCTCGGCCGCCTCGGCGAGGCGCAGGTTCAGCTCCGCGGCGCGGGTCGTGCCGCCGGTCATCGACGAGATCAGGATCGGCGCGCGCAAGCGGAAGCCGAGAAAGCGCGCCGCGCAATCGACGTCGGCCAGTGCGATGTCGGGCAGCGCCTCGTGGCGCAGCCGCACCGCCGACCAGCCGGCGTCGAGGGTCGAAGCGACGTCGTCGTCGAGGCAGACGTCGAGGTGACGCGCTTTGCGCGCCTCGGTGGCATGGATCCCGGGTTGGAGCACGCATCGCCCTTCCACAGGCGTTCACCGCAGCCTCGCCAATCCGAGCCCACGATGGACGCTACCGACGCCACCTACGATGGAGCGCTGGGCACCGCGGGCGGGCCGGCCTTCGGCGCCGCGCTGACGGCGCTGGCCCAAAGCGAGGGTCTGGACGCCGCGGCCCTGGCCGCCAAAGCCGGCTTGCCGGCCGCGACGGTGGCCGCCGTGTTGGCCGGGGCGGAGCGCATCGGCGTGCCGGCGATGGCGCGTCTGGCCCGGGCGCTGCGCCTGCGCGCAATCGAGTTCATGCAGAAGAGCGGCCTGCTCTCGCTCGAGGTCTACGCGATGGGGCTCGACCCGCTCTACTTTTTGCCCGACGGCCCGATCCGGTTCGACGCCCGCATCTACATGCGCGAGATCAACCCGCGCCACGCGGTGCCCGAGGGCGACATGCTCAAGCGCAATCCGGTGCTCAAGGCGTTGCTCGAGGATCCGGTGCTCGACGCGCTGGGCCGGCTCGAGGTGGAACTCGCATACTTGCTTCGGGCAGCGGTCCAATCCACCAATGGTTCGTTGTAGGTCATTTGACGCCGGTTTGGGGAAATGAGGCCCACTATGGAGATCGAAGGTAAGCGGGTCGCCGCACTGGTCGGGGACGGATTCGAAGAATCGGAACTGCTGGATCCCAAGCGCGCGCTCGAAGAAGCGGGCGCCGTGGTCACGATCGTCGGCGTCGACGATCGCGCGCTGCAGAAGATTCGCGGCAAGAAGGGCCTCGACGAAGGCCAGAGCGTGAAGGCCGAAGAGATCGTCGCCGACGTCACGGCCGACGACTTCGACGCCATCTTGATTCCGGGCGGCTTGTCGCCCGACCACTTGCGCATGAACAAAGAAGTGCAGCGCTTCGTGCGCGAGTTCGATTTGGCCAAGAAGCCGATGTTCATCATCTGCCACGGCCCGCAGATCTTGATCTCGGCGCAGCTCGTGCGCGGCCGCACGCTGACCGGGTTCGCGTCGATCGCCGACGACATTCGCAACGCCGGCGGCCTCTACCGCGATCAGCCGGTCGTCAACGACGGGAACTGGGTCACCTCGCGCAACCCGCAGGACCTGATGCTCTTCAACCGCGCGATTCTGGAAAAACTCGCCTCGGCCGGAGCCGCCCAACCCGCCTAGTCGACTTGCGATAGACGCGTGGTGGGGCGTTCGGGCCGCCCCACTTTGTGGCACTCCCGCCACGCGCCGCGTTCTTCGATCGCCACGATGTCGGCGGTGAAATCGTAACTGCCGTTGCCGTCGAAGAACGCGCTGCCGACCGCATACGCATCGACCGGCACGCGCTCGCGTTCGAACGCGCTGATGCGTGAGGGGTTGAACCCGCCGCTGGCGACGATCTTCACGTACGTGAAGCCTTCGGCGTCGAGCGCGTTGCGCACGTTGTGCACCAGCTGCGGGTTCACGCCGGTCGGCGGAAACGTTCCCATCTGCGGAATCACCGACGCGTCGACCAGCGTCCCCGAGGTATCCAGACGCACGCCCCACAAGCGCGTTCCGAGCGCGCGCGCGACGGCCAAACTCGTGCGCACGCAGTCGTTGTCGAAGTCGACGAGCGAGATCACGTTGACCGCCGGATCGATGTACTCGGCGAATTTTTTCGTTGCCAGCACGGTATTCCCGGCATAGGCCGCGATCAGCGCGTGCGGCACGGTGCCCATGCCGCGCGATCCCCACCACTCCGCGTTGGCGTCGGTCGACACGCCGAGCGCACCCGAGATGTAGGCCGCGTAGCCGTCGCCGGTTTGCACGAGATGGTGATCGAAACGCGCCGGGAAAAACAGCACTTCCTTGCCGCCGGCCGCGTCGACGATCGCGCGCGCGTTGGTGGCGATGCGCGTGCGCCGCGAGAGCACGCCGAGATAGGGCGTTTCGAGATGCGCGATCAGATCGAAATCACCCTCGATCGTCAGTACGCTTTCGAACGGCGCGATGCGGTCGCCGTCGTAGAGCGCGTGCACGTGGAGCTGATTCCAGCCGTCGACCCAGCGCGTGCCGTCGTGGCGCCCGCTGCAGAGCTTGAGAATGGCGATCGCTTCGTCGATGCCGCACAGCACCGACGTGTTGCGCTGGAACACTTGCATCCGGACGCGCGGATGGTAGTTGTCGCGCTCGAGAATTTCGCGCGCACGGTTGAAATACGTGTCCGAGTAATACCCGTCACGCATTTTCTCGACCGGCAGGTTAAAAATCGCCGGATCGAGGCGATGCCGCTCGCTGCGAAGCATGGGTGGCTTGTACGCAGACGTGGTATGTTTTCCTCGTCATGGCCGAAACACTGACGAACGCGGAGATCGCGCGCCGGCTCAAAGAGATCCGCACGCTGATGGAGTTTGCGGGCGAACCATTTTTCAAATTCATGGCCTACGAACGCGCCGCCGAGACGATCGAGAACGCCGCGCCGCTGGCCGACGTGCTGGCCGGCGGCCGGCTCCAAGAATTGCCCGGCGTCGGCAAAACGATTGCCGGACGGATCGGCGAAATCTGCGCCACCGGCACCTGCGGCTACCTCGAGGAGTTGCGCGCGCGCTATCCCTCGACGCTGCTCGAGGTCCTGGGCGTCGGCGGCGTCGGCATGAAGACGGCGCAGCTGCTGTTCGAGCGGCTCGGCGTCGCCTCGCTGGCCGATCTCGAGCGGGCCCTGGCCGCCGGGTCGCTGAGCGAGATTCCGCGCCTGGGGAAGAAATCGATCGAGAACATTCGCCGCGGGGTGCTGGCCTATGTCGGCCGCGCCAAGCGCACGCCGCTCGGCACCGCGCTGCCGCTGGCGCGCGAGATCATGGCCTACCTGGCCGGGTCGGCGCCCGCTCACGACCTCACGCCGGCGGGCAGCGTTCGCCGCAACGAGCCGCTGGTCGGGGACATCGATATCGTCTGCACCTCGGATGAACCCGACGCGGTGATCGCGGCCTTCGTCGGCTGGGAGCGCGCCGAAGCGGTGCTCGCCGAGGGCGGCACTAAGGCCAGCATCTGGCTCGCCGGCGGATTGCAGATCGATCTGCGCGTGCTCCCGGCGCACGTGTACGGCAACCTGCTGCAGCATTTCACCGGCAGCCGCGAACACAACATCCAACTCCGCGAACTGGCCGTGCGCAAGAACCTGCGCGTCAGTGAGAACGGGATCGTCGACCTGACCGACGGCCGGCTCATCACCTGCCGCACCGAAGCGGAGGTGTACGCCGCGATCGGCTTGATGGACATCCCGCCGGAGATGCGGCTGGGCACGGGCGAGATCGAGGCCGCGCGCGAGGGCACCCTGCCGCAAGTCGTCTCGCTGGCCGATATCCGGGGCGATTTTCACATGCACACGCGCTGGAGCGACGGTGCCGATACGCTCGAGGCGATGGTCGCGGCCGCCGCGCAGCGGGGCTATGAGTACCATTCGATCTCCGACCACTCGCTCGGCCGCGGCCGTGGGCTCACGCCCGACGAGCTGCGCGCGCAGCGGGCCGGCGTCCGCGCCTTGGGCGACCGCTACAGCGTCCGCACGCTGTGTTCGGCCGAGGTCGACATCCTCGACGACGGAACGCTCGACTACGAGGACGCCTTGCTGGCCGAGCTGGACATCGTTGTTGCCAGCGTACACGGGAGCCGGGGCCAGTCGCGCGATGAGATGACGGCCCGGCTGATCCGGGCGTGTGAGAACCCCTACGTCTCGATCATCGGCCATCCGACCGGGCGCAACGTCGAGACGTACGCCGGCTATGAGTTCGATTACGATGCGGTCTTCGCGGCCGCCGCCCGGACCGGAACCGCGCTCGAAATCGACGGCCAGCCGTCGCGGCTGGACTTGCCGAACGCCCTCGCCCGGCGGGCCCGCGAGTTCGGCGTGACCTTCGCCTGCGACTCCGACGCTCACGGGTCGGCCCAGCTGACCAACGTTGCATATGCGGTGGCTCAGGCTCGCCGCGCGTGGATCACACCGGCCGAGGTGCTCAACGCTCGGCCGTTGGCGGGGGTACTGGCTTTTGTCGGGACGAAGCGTGCGGATGTCCCTATATGAAGGAACCGCCGACGCCCACGGGTGACGACGAGCGACTCGCAGCGCTCGCGGAATTTGGCCTGCTCGATGCTCCCGACGAGGAGGTCTTCGACGCGTTCGCGCGCGTCGCAGCAAAGAGTTGCGGCACCCCGGCCGGGGTGATTGCACTCGCGGGCCGGGAGATGTTGTTCTACAAGGCCCATTACGGCTTGGAGGACGTGGCCCCAACGCCGCTGGCCGGATCGTTTTGCTCCTATGCGATCCGAAGTGCCGACATCATGGAAGTGACCGACGCGCGGCTCGACGCGCGGTTCGTCTCCAACATGCATGTCGGCCGCGACCCGCAACTGGTGTTCTACGCCGGTGCGCCGCTGATCACGCGCGACGGTATCGCGCTCGGGGCCATTTGCGTCGTCGACCAGGTACCGCACACGCTCACCGCCGATCAGCGCGCCGGCCTGCAAGCCGTCGCCGACGCGGTGATGGAACAGTTCGAAACGCGCCGGCGCCTGCGGTGCGAGCAGAGCACCGTGAACGACCGGCTGCAGCTGCTCTCGGCGGCGATGGAGGCGACGGAAGAGGCGGTCGTCATCTCGCGCATGGGTCCCACCGCCGACGATCCGGTCGAGATCATCTATGCGAACGAGGCCTACCTGCGCTCGAAGGCCGCTTCCCGCATGGAAGACGTCATCGGCTCGAACGCTAAAGCGTTCATCGGGCCCAAGACGGACAAGTCGATCCTCTACCGGATGCGCGAGACGCTCTGCCGCGGCGAGCCCGCGCGGGGCGAATACGTCAGCTACCGGCTCGACGGCACGCACTACTACGCTTCGGCCTCGGCGCAACCGCTGCTGAACGAGAAGGGCGAGACGCATCGCTACGTGCTGATGCTGCACGACATCACCGAATCCGTGCTGCGCGGCGCGGAGCTGGCGATGCAGAACGAGCGCCTCACCGCGCTGACCTCCATCGCCCGCGGCATCTTCGCGGCGCTCGAACCGCACGCGCTCGTCGAAGCGCTGCTGGGCGGCGTGCGCGATCTGATCGGCGCGGAATCGCGGTTACTGGTGGCGCGGCCCAACGGCGGCTTCGCCCTGACCAAGGATTTGCTCGTGCCCGAGCGCGCGGTGTCGGGCGGCGACGCATTCGTCGAGTCGGCGAGCCGCCAGTGAAGGCGCGCTGATCGGCGATGAGGAGCGGCGGGCCGCGATCCGCATTCCGGGCTCACTCGGACAGACCCGCTACATCCTCGACGTGCACAGCGACCGCCGCCTGCACCAAGCCGACATCTTTGCCGTCGGGCTGCTTGGGCCAGTACTTCGCCGTCGCGGCGCGCAACGTCGAGCTATACGGCGAGCTGCAAGCGCGCCGCGCCGCGGTGGTTGAGCTCAATCAGGTCAAGAACGACCTCATCGCGATGCTCGCGCACGATTTCAAGGGCCCGCTCACCACGATCGTCGGCTTCGCCGACGTGCTGGCCGAAGACGAGCGCTTCGATGACGAATCGCGCAAGTTCCTGACGATGATCTCGTCGAGCGCGATGCGCCTGGCGAGCCTCGCGACCGACACGCTCGCGCTCTCGCGCCTCGAGCAGAACGAGCTCACGCTCGAACTCGAAGAGTTCGATCTGGTCGCGCTGGTGCGCGACATCGTGCGCGTCTTCAGCGTGACGCGCGCGATCGATCTGCGCACCGACCGGCCCGAGCTGCGCATCGGCGGCGATCCGGGACGCCTGCGCCAAGTCTTCGAGAATCTGATCGGCAACGCGATCAAGTATTCGCCCGGCGGCGAACCGATCGACGTGTTCTTGCGCGCCAAGGGCCGGGGCGTCGAGGTCAGCGTGCGCGACCGCGGCATCGGCATTCCCGAAGCCGACAAGGCCAAGCTCTTCGGCCGCTTCGCGCGCGCCCAGAACGCGCGCGCGCTCGGCATCAGCGGCACGGGCTTCGGGCTCTACCTCACCAAAACGATCGTGGAGATGCACGGCGGCACGATGAGCGTCGACTCGGTGGAAGGCGAAGGCAGCACGTTCCGCGCCTTCTTGCCGGCCGCCGTCGCCGCGCCGCGCCCGCGCCATCGCCGCTTCATCCTCGTCGACGCCGACGGCGACGCGAAGTCGTACGTCGCCCACACGCTGCGCGATGACGGCTTCGCGGCGACGGTGGTGGCCGACGGCACCGAGATGCTGGCGACGATCGATGAATTGCAGTTCGATGCGGCGATCGTCGACACCGAACGCGTCGGCATGGCGCTGGAAGAGTTCGTGCGGCGCGTGGCCGGCCGCACCGCGCTGATCCGCATCGATTCGAGCGCGGTCGAAGAGACGCCCGGCTGGGACGGTTACATCGTCAAGCCGTTCCTCACCAAAGACCTCCACGCCGCGATCGACGCGGCCATCATGCGCCACCCGAAAGTCAAAGCCGAACCCTCAGTAGCCTACAGCGAAGTCTAACCCTACCAAGCCCCTCCGCGCTCGCGGCCCGCCCCTCCGTCATCCCGAGCGCAGTCGAGGGACGCCCACCGTCATGCCGTGTAGCCACTGTCGATCGCGAGCGCAGCCGAGTGATCGCCGATGTCATGCATGGGGCAACGAGCGCGTCGGCGCGAGGTGGCTTGACGGTGGCGATCACTCGGCTGCGCTCGTGATCGACATTCCCGTACGAGCATGGCCAGTGGCGGTCCCTTCCATGAGAAGGCCAGCTTTGTCAAGGCCGCCGTGGCGGCCGCCCGCTCCCGTGTCCCTCTTCGCAAACCTTTTTGCCTCGCTTCCATCCGCACTCTGTTGAGCCGCTCTTGGCTCGGTGCATGTTGAGGTTCATCTTCAAAGGTGGTGCTGCTATCTCGACTTCGATCTGATTTAACGATCGAGGGACCGGTCGCAGTCACCGAACGCGGTTTACATATTGTTCAACGGATGCGGAAGAACGTCATTATGCTGCTAGCGGTTGCGCGCCGTAAAGCGGTTCGTAGACGACGCCGGTTTTCCAAAGATAGTGCAAGAGAATTGCGAGTTTTCGAGCAACGGCAACAACGGCTCTCTTCTTTGCATTTTTACCGCCACGCTCCATCAAGCGCTCGCCGTGGCGCCTTAACCGGCAATCCGGTCCAAATGGGCCTAAAATGTACTGTGCGCTATTAACGAGTAATCGCCGCAGAAACGCGTTGCCCCGCTTGGTTATTCCGAGCTGCGATTGTTGGTCACCGGAGTCGTACTGGCGCGGAACGAGCCCGAGATATGGTCCAACGTCGCGACTGCACCTGAATCGATTTTTGTCACTCAGGGTTAATACAAAAGCTAGCGAAGTCAAAGGCCCAACCCCCGTCACCTGACTCAACATCGCGGTTTCCGGGTACTTTTCACGCGCCATCGTTTCGATCAGTTTTTCATAGCTGCGTATTTGAACGGTAAGATGGACAACTGTTTCAAGCATCGGCGACAGCGCGGATTGAAGTTCGCTCGGGATCAGCAGCTCTACACGACGAGCGAAGACTTCCGCACTGCACTTCGGTAGCTGCACGCCGGCGGTTTTCACGAGACCGCGAATCGCATTGATGCATTTCGTGCGAGCACCAACCATCGTATCGCGAGCTCGCAGTACGGAGATGTCGGCTTGCATCGCTTCATCGCGATGCTCGATCGGAGCAAGCAACGTGCGATCCGCTCGCAAAAGTCGAGCCAAAGTCTCAGCGTCGGAGCGGTCGTTCTTGCGATCGCTTTGATGGATCTTGCGAACCTCACGGGCGTTGGCAACGGTGACCTCGAGCTCACATTCTTTCAAGACGCGGCTCACCCACGGTGATTGACCGCTGACTTCGATCGCGATCGCGCAACCTGCATACGCACCGAAAAACTCACGCATCGCACCCGGCGTTGTTCGAACACGCGTTCGATCGATAACGTCGCCGCCGTTGTCGACCATGCAGACGTGGCTCCAACGGTTCCCTAAATCAACCCCGATCCACAGATGTTTCTTCACCGTTTGCCGCGTCGGTTTCGCTTTGCTATGCTTCTGCACGGGCCGGTCTCCTTTGCACCTCGAGTGCGTGAATGAAGCGCCAGTCGCTTCACAGGATCTCTTTGCGAGAACCCTGATTCGGAGGCCGGCCTTCTCATCTCATCTCGACTGCGCTCGGGATGACGGGAGGGGCGGGGCGCGATCGCCATTACCGGCGGCGGCGGCACGACGCTCGATACGGGGCCGGTTTAGGTGAGGGCGCGGCGGTCGTCGACGCGTTTGGCTTTGCCGGCCTCGACGCGGGCGAGCGTGCCCGGCGGGACGACGTGGATCGTCAGCGAGACGAGCAGAAACTCGGCTAGCTTTTTGGCGACGGCGGCTTCCAGCGCGGCGTGATCGGGCCCGGCGCCGGCGGAACGGTGCTCGACCTCGACGCGCAGCACATCCATGCCGTTGGGCGGGCGCTCGACGATGATCTGATAGTTCGGCGTGAGTTCGCCAAAGCCGAGCAGCAGTTCTTCGATGGCGGTCGGGAACACGTTGATGCCGCGGATGACCAGCATGTCGTCGACGCGTCCGGTCACCCAGTCCATGCGCGCCGTCGTGCGCCCGCACGCACACGTCTCGCGGTTGATCGACGTCAGGTCGCCGGTGCGGTAGCGCATCACGGGCAGCGCTTCGCGCGTCAGCGTGGTGATCACCAGCTCGCCGCGGGTGCCGTCGGGCAGCGGCTGCTGCGTTTGCGGATCGATGATCTCAGGCAAGAAGTGATCTTCCTGGATGTGCAGACCGTCCTTGGCCTGCGGGCACTCTTGCGCCACGCCCGGACCGATGATTTCGGTAAGGCCGTAGATGTTCGTCGCGGTGACTCGCAGCCGCCGTTCGATGTCCTCGCGCATCCGCGGCGTCCAGGCTTCGGCGCCCGCGATGAGATAGCGCAGCGCCATCGGCCGGCGGCCTTCGGCCTCGAAGCGCTCGGCCAGCAGCACGGCGTAGCTCGGCGTGCAGCCGATGCCGGCGATCGGCAGCGTCTCCAACAACTGCATTTGCCGCGCGGTGTTGCCGCTCGAGGCCGGGATCACGCACACGCCCAGCCGTTCGGCGCCGCCGTGCATGCCGAGGCCTCCGGTGAACAGCCCGTAGCCCCATGAGACTTGGAACAGATCGCCGGGTTCGGCGCCGCCGGAGGCGAGGCTGCGCGCGTTGACCTCGGCGAAGATCTCGAGGTCGCGCTTGGTGTAGGGGCCGATCGTCGGCACGCCGCTCGTTCCCGACGATGCGTGGATGCGCGCGAGCTGCTCGATCGGAACTTGCAGCATCTTGAGCGGATAGGCGTCGCGCAGATCGCGCTTGGACGTGAACGGCAGCGCCTGCAGATCGGCCAGCGTGCGCGGCGCGGCGGCGTTCGCGAAGCGCTCGCGGCAGAAGTCGTTGCCGTCGCGCATGCGTTCGAGCAAGGCTTGTAAACGCTCGAGCTGCAGGCGTTCGAGTTGCTTGCGATCGAGCGTCTCGATGTCGGGTTCGAGGATCGGCATGCTCTATCCGAGTAGCATGAGCGCATGAAGATTCCCTCCGCCGACGAGCTGGCGCTCGCGACGGCATCGGCGCAGGCGATGTGGGATCGCGACCAGACCTCACGCGCGCTGGGGATCAGCATCGAGGAAGTCCGGCCGGGGTATGCCCGCACGAACATGACGATCCTCGAGACGATGGTCAACGGGTACGCGATCGCGCACGGCGGCATGCTGTTTTCGCTGGCCGATTCGACGTTCGCGCTGGCCTGCAATTCGCGCAACGTCCCACACGTGGCACTGCAGTGCTCGATCTCGTTCATCGGGGCGGTACGGCTGGGCGAACGCATCGTCGCCGAAGCGCAGGAACGCTCGCTCGGCGGCCGCACCGGCGTCTACGACGTCACGCTCGCACGCGGCGACGAAACAGTAGCGCTCTTCCGCGGCGTATGCTATCGCGTAAGCGGCTCCGTCATCACCGGCCCCCCGCAATAACCACCCCGCCCGAGCGGCGCGCGCCCTAAATGCGCGGTGCACCCCACCATGTCGAGGCAATGAGCGGTGCGCGCCTGACGTAGGGTGTGTGTGTGCTCCCAATATGAGCGGTGAGCACTTCCCCCCGTCATCCCGAGCGCAGTCGAGGGACGCGCCACGATCACGCCCTCGAGCCACTGTCGATCACGAGCGTAGCCGAGTGATCGCCACCATTACGACAGGGCGCGTCTGCACTAACCGCTATCTTGGCATGTCGTCGGCGATCACTCGGCTTCGCTCGTGATCGACAGTGCACTTACGGACGTGCTTGGTGTGGGTCCCTCGACTGCGCTCGGGATGACGGAGGGGGACACACCGCTCATATAGCGGAGGGGGACACACCGCTCATATAGCGGAGGGGGACACACCGCTCATATAGCGGAGGGGGCACTAGCGGGCGTCGGCGTTGATGGTGATGGTGTCGGTGATGGGATAGCTTTGGCACATGAGGATTGCGCCGCGGGCGATCTCGTAGTCTTCGAGCGCGTAGTTGACGTCGATGTCGACCTCGCCCGACGTTAGGGTTGCGCGGCATGTGCCGCAGACGCCGCTGCGGCACGAGTAGGGTACGTCGATGCCGTGGCGCAGGGCCGCATCGAGAACCGGTTCGCCCGTGCGCGGCATGTCGAAGTCGCGCTGTATGCCATCGAGGATCAGCGCGACGTGCGTGCGCTCCTCGCGCAGCGCGGCCGCCGCGTCGCTCACCGGGCGCGCACCGGCGCTCGGCACACCGAAATACTCCACCTTGATGCGCGCCGCCTCGACACCCGCGGCATCCAAGGCGGCGGCCACGCCGCGAGCCATCTCCTCGGGGCCGCAAATGAATGCCGTCTCGATGCTCGTGACGTCGATCCAGTGCCGGAACAGCTGCTCGCACTTCGCTTGGTCAATGCGGCCGTTGAGCAGCTCGATGTCCTGTTGCTCGCGGCTCAGTACGAAGATCAGGGCGAGCCGGTCGAGGTAGCGGTCTTTGAGTGCCTGCAGCTCGTCGCGAAACATCACCGACGACGATGCGCGGTTGCCGTAGACCAGCGTGAAGTGGCTGGCCGCTTCGTGCGCCAGCGTCGACGCGATGATCGAGAGCACTGGCGTGATGCCGCTGCCGGCGGCGAAGGCGAGGTAGTGGTGTGCGTTCTCGGCCGCGAGCGGAACGTGAAAGCGGCCGTCGGGCGGCGCGACGCGCACGGTCGCGCCGGGTTTGAGCTGCTCGTGCGCCCACGATGAGAAGGCGCCGCCCGGTACGCGTTTGATCGCGACCCGCAGCGCGTCGTCGGCGACCCCGCTGCAGATCGAATACGAGCGGCGCACGGGTTCGCCGTCGATCTCCGCTTCGAGCGTGAGAAACTGACCTTGGGTGAACCGGAACGGTTCGCGTAATTCGGGCGGAACGTCGAACGTCACGACGATCGCATCGCGCGTGTCGTTGCGCACGTGCTTGATCGCGAGCGGATGAAAGTGACTCATGCGGCGCCGGTTAGTGGCACTTGAAGCGGTCGAACGGTTCGCGGCACGCGGTGCAGCGATAGAGCGCCTTGCAAGGCGTCGAACCGAACCGGCTCGTACATTCTACCGCGCTCGAGCCGCAGCGCGGACACGTCACCGCGGCATCCGCAACCGGCGGCGCGATGCCGTACGCCTGAAGTTTCTCGCGCCCGCTGGCCGAAATCGCCGCCGTGCTCCAGGGCGGCGCCAGCTCGACGTCGAGCCGCACGCGTTCGAGGCCGCGCTCGCGCAGCGCGCCCAGGATGTCGTGCCGGATCATCGCCGTGGCCGGGCAGCCCGAATACGTGGGCGTGATCGCGACGTGCAGCTCGGGCGCGGCCGCATCGTCGCTCCAGCTCACGCGGCGCACGATCCCGAGGTCGACGATCGAGATTGCCGGGATCTCCGGATCGGGAACGGCGGCCAGCCATTCCCACACCTGGTCGACGCTGGGCGTCGTCACCAGCGCTCGCCCGGTACCGAACGGCGCAGCGACTGCATCTCGGCCAGCAGATAGCTCAAGTGCTCGGAGTGCAGCCCGCGCTTGCCGCCGGCCGGCGTCCAGGCGTCCTCGGGCACGGCCAGCGTCGCGCGCGCGAAGACGGCCTGCACGTCGTGCAGCCACTGCTCGCGCAAATCTTCGGGCGCCGGCGCGATCCCGCGCGCGGCAAGATCCCGGTCGACGTCGTCGGAGACGAACAGCTCGCCCGCATACGGCCACAGTTGCGCCAGCGCGGCCTGCGTGCGCTCGCGGCTCGTTTCGGTACCGTCGCCGAGCCGCACCACCCAGTCTCCGCTGCGTGTGAGGTGGTAGCGCGCTTCGCGCAGCGCCTTGCCGGCTATGGCTGCGATGCGTTCGTCGCTCGACGCCGACCACGCGCCGAGCGCGCGCACGTGCCACGCGTCGAAGAGAAACTGGCGCACGATCGTGTCGGCGAAGTTGCCGTTGGGCTGCTCGACCAAGAGCGCGTTGCGAAACTCGGCGGCGCTGCGGAAATACGCCAGGTCGTCTTCGGTGCGCCCGTCGCCTTCGAGCTCGCAGGCTGCCGAGAGCCACATGCGCGCGTGACCGAGCAAATCGAGCGCAACGTTGGCGATGCCCAACTCTTCTTCGAGGATCGGCGCGTGGCCGATCAGCGCGACCAGCCGTTGCCCGAGAACCAGCCCGTTGTCGCCGGCGCGCACGAGAAACTCGAACCGCGAACGGTCGACGGCACCCGCCCTCACAGGTGCTTGACGCCCTCCGGAACGGTGAAGTACGTCGGATAGCGATACGATTTGTCGGCCGCCGCGGGCTCGGCGGCCACGATGTCGCTCGACTTGACGACCCACAAGCTCACGCCTTCGTTACGCCGCGTGTACACGTCGCGCGCGTTGAGCATCGCCATCTCGGCGTCGGGCGCGTGCAAGCTGCCGACGTGTTTGTGCGCCAGGCCGTGCGCGCTGCGCACGAACACTTCCCAGAGCGGCCACATCGGCGCGCTCATGCGTCGGCCCGTTCTTGACGCTTGCGTTCGTGCGCGAGCGCCGCCTCGCGCACCCAGGCGCCGTCGTCGTGCGCCGCGCGGCGCGCGTTCAAGCGTTCGCGGTTGCATGGGCCGTTGCCGCGAATCACCTCGTAGAACTCGTTCCAATCGGGCGTTCCGAAATCGTAGTGCTGCGTGTCCTCGTTCCAGCGCAAATCCGGATCGGGAATCCGCAGACCGATCGCTTCCGCCTGCGGCACGGTTTGATCGACGAACTTCTGCCGCAGCGCGTCGTTGCTGAACAGCTTGATCTTCCAGCGCATCGATTGCTCGTTGTGCGCCGACTCGGCATCCGGCGGCCCGAACATCATCACCGAGGGCCACCACCAGCGGTCGAGCGCGTCCTGCGCCATCGCGCGCTGCGCCGGCGCGCCCTTCGACAGCGTCACCATCACGTCGTAGCCCTGGCGCTGGTGAAAGCTCTCCTCCTTGCAGATGCGCACCATCGCGCGCGCGTACGGGCCGTACGAGCACTGCGTGAGCGGGATCTGGTTGATGATCGCGGCGCCGTCGACGAGCCAGCCGATCGCGCCGACGTCGGCCCAGGTTAGCGTCGGGTAGTTGAAGATGCTCGAATACTTGGCGCGCCGTTCGAGCAGCGCATCGATCATCTCATCGCGGCTGGTGCCGAGCGTTTCGGCCGCGCTGTAGAGGTAGAGCCCGTGGCCGCCCTCGTCTTGCACCTTGGCGAGCAGAATGAGCTTGCGCTCGAGCGACGGCGCGCGCGTCAGCCAGTTCGCCTCGGGCAGCATCCCGACAATCTCGGAATGCGCGTGCTGCGAGATCTGGCGCAAGAGCGTCTTGCGATACGCCTCGGGCATCCAATCGGCCGGCTCGATCGTCACCGAACGGTCGATCTTGTCCTCGAAGCGGGCCGCTTCGGGTCCGGCATCGCCGGCGTCCGACGCGTCGGGCGTGACGAGCTGCGTGTACATGGCGCGTGGCCCTCTCCGAGCGGCTCCCTACCAAATGGTCGGTAGAGAGATTATAGGGTCGGCCGGAGAAACGCGTCAAGTAGTGCGCCAGCCCTACGACATCGACTCCCTCACCGACGTCGCGTTGCGGGTCTTCGCCGAACGTGGTTTCGACGGCAGCTCGATGGACGATGTCGCGCGGGCGGCCGGCATCGCCAAAGCCAGCATCTACCACCACATCGCCGGCAAGGAAGAGCTGCTGCGGCGCGGCCTCGACCGGGCTCTCACGGCGCTCTTCGCGGTGCTCGATGAACCCGGCGCCGCCGCGGGCCGGCCGATCGAGCGCCTGCGCTACATCTACCGCCGGGTCGCGATCCTCGCGCTCGAACTGCGTTTCGAACTCACGATCTTGGTGCGCGTGCGCGGCAACTCGAGCGCCGAGCGCGACGCGATGGTGCGCCGGCGCGCCTTCGACGAACGCGTCGCCGCCATCGTGCGCGAAGCGCAAAGCGCCGGCGAGTTCGACCCCACGCTCGACGCCTCACTGTCCGTACGGCTGATGTTCGGCATGGTCAACTCGATCGTCGAATGGTACAAACCCGACGGGCCGCTGCCGATCGAACGCATCGCCGACGCGCTCGTGCACATCGTGTTCTCCGGCGTGGAGCGGATGTAGCAGCGATGGACGCGGCCCGGATGTTCGCGATGCGTGCCGCGTATGTCCCCGGCAGCACGATCGCGTGGGGCACCCTGCGCGACGGACAGACCGTTACCGGCAGCACCGGCCGCGAACACGACGGTCAGTGTTTTCCGATCGCTTCGATCACCAAAGTGCTCACCGCAACGTTGCTCGTGCTGCTGGTGCGGCGCGATATCGTGCGCTTCGATACGAGCGTGGCCGGGCTGGTCGACCTCGCCCTGCCGCCGGCAGTCGGCGAGATCACGCTCCACGATCTGGCCACCCACACTTCCGGCTTGCCGCGCTTGCCGCCCGCGATGCGCCGGACGCCCGATCCGAGCGACCCCTACGCGAGCTACGACCGTGCCGCCCTGCTCGGGTTTCTTGCAGCGACGATGGAAGGCGCGATCCTCGACGGGCGCGGTGTGTTCGAGTACTCGAATTTCGGCGTCGGTCTCCTCGGCACGCTGCTCGCGATCGCCGCCGGACGCGACTATGCCGCCCTGCTGCACGAGGAAATCTTCAAACCGCTCGGCATGCATGATTCTTTCGTGCACCGCATGGGTGCGAACGCACCGCGAACGGTCGTCGCCGGCATGGATGCCGACGGAACTCCGGTGCCGACCTGGCGCCACGACGCCTTCGCGCCGGCGGGCGGCGTGGTATCCACCGTCGACGATCTGCTCATCCTCGTGGACGAACTGCTGACGGGAACGTCACCACTGTCGGAGGCGCTGCGCGAGACGACCGTTCAGCAGCATACGCCGCGGTTCGGGCCCGGTGTCGGCTTGTGCTGGATGTGCCAAAAGAACGTACGCTGGCACAACGGCGGAACGTACGGCCACCACGCGATGCTGGCCGTCGACCTGCACGAACGAGCCGCCGCCGTCGCGCTGTGGAATACCCCGGCGTCGCTCGACGATATCTGCCTCCATCTCGTCGACGCGTCGTCTCCACTAGTCGATCCGCCCGCCGAGATCGCGCTGCCGGCAGAACACCTCGAACGCTTCAGCGGCATCTACGACGTGCAATCGGGCGGAACGATAACGATCGAGCTCGACGGCTCGCGCCTTTGGCTGAACGGCACCGTGCACGCGCGCTGCCGCCTCTATGCGCGGGGCGAACAGGCGTTCTTCAGCAAGCTCTTCCCCGGCGCCACGTTCGCCTTCACCGTGAACGAGGCCGGTGATGTGGTCACGCTCGAGCAGACGATGGCCGGCTTTACGATCGTGCGCGCGCAGCGCCGTGCGGCGAGCGATACCTGAGGCCTACGGCAGATAGGGACCTGCGAGGTGCGCGGCCAGCACGATGCCGAGCAGCACGACGATGCCGATGTAAAACGGGCCGCGCGGAAAGGTTCGCCGCCCCGACCGCACCGAGACGAAATACAACCGCTGCAAGTAGCCGCAAAAGCACAAGACGGCGAGCGCAATGACGGCTCTCGACTTGACCTCGGGCTCCGAGAGCGGCACCGGGTTGGCGAGCAAGGCGTAGACCTGCACCGCTTCGATGAGCACGAACGCAATAAACAAGGCCCACGGGCGCGGCCCGAGCGGCACGGTGGTGGTGCGGATGATGCGCAACGTTCCGATGAGGCCGTAGGCCGTGAAGCCGATCAGACACAGCAGGCCGAGGTTGCGGCAGACCGTCGCGGTCATCTAGGCGGTCTGCCGGTTTGCTTGCGTGCCGCCGTGGATCGAGCCGTGCACTTTTTTCAAGAGGCGCCGCAGCACCGCCGCGTCGGCCGCATCGATGCCCGCGAGCATGCGCGCTTCGAGATCGACGGCCGCCGGCAAGAGCCGTCGCGTGAGCGCCGTACCGCGCGCCGAAAGCGCCACGCTGACGTTACGCCCGTCGGCTCCGTTGCGCTTACGCGTCAGCAAACCACGCCGCTGCATCGTGCCGATCAAGCGTGAGAGCGTCGAGAGTTCCACGGTCGTCAGCTCGGCGAGCTCGCTCATATGCTGCGGACCGTTTTGGAGCAGGACGGCGAGCACCCGCCACATCGCGATCGTCAGCGCATCCTTGGCCAGAACCTCGCCGAACGCCGAACTGACCGCGAAACCCACGCGGTTAATGAGATATGGAAGGTACTCGCTCAGGTCGAGCATCGGTCTCCTCGGCAGCGAACGCCGGCGCGATCTCGGTCATGAAGCGCTGCATTTGTTCTTTCACCAACGTATGCGGCTTGCGTCCGTAGTTGAAATACAGGATCACTTCGCTGATGCCGGAGGCCTCGATGCCGCGCAGATCATCGATGATCTTCTCCGGCGTGCCGATGAGCACCGATTTGTTCGAGAGCGTCTCCGCGCGCATGTCGCCGAGAATCTTCACGATCTCCAAGAAGTACCGCAGCGTCGGCGGCACGGTTTCCGGATTCGACGGAAACGCCGAGATCAGCGCATCTTTGAAGTAGCTGACCAGCGTTTCGCGCCCATAGCGGTCCGATTCGGCATCGTCGGCGATGTGGATGAAGTAGCTGCAGCTCGATTGCCGCGGTGTGCGGCCGTGTTTCGCGCACTCCTCGCGAAACGCCGCAACGGCGCCGGCTAAGCTCCCGTACACGAGTGCCGCCGCGAACGGCGCGAAGATGATGTTCCAGTCGTTGCGGGCCGCGAGTTCCATCGAAAAGCGCGAAAAGCAGGCAACGAACGGCCGCAGCGGCTGTTGCACCGGGCGCGGCCGCACTTCGACGTTATCGAAGTTGTAGAACTCGCCGTGGTGCGACCACTTGCCGGGCTCGGTCCACGCGCGCCACAGCACCTCGAGGCCTTCGGTGAAGATATCCGCCGAGCGGTCGAAGGGGATGCCGAAGGGCTGATACTCGAGCGCATCGTAGCCGCGTCCGGCGGCGAAGTCGACGCGGCCGCCCGAGAGCTGATCGAGCGTGGCCCACTCTTCGGCCACGTGCAGCGGATGGTGCACCGGCAGCAGCACCACCGCCGGCGCGAGGCGGATGCGTTTGGTCGCGGCCGCGAGCGCGGCGAGCAAGATGTTCGGGCACGGGTTGATGCCGAGCAAGTTGAAGTGGTGCTCGCCGACCCAGGCCGAGTGCATGCCGATCTGGTCGGCATAGACGGCCTGTTCGTAGATCTCGTGCAGAAACGACTCGGGCGAGCGCGTGTTGCCGGGATACCGGTTGTCGCTCAGCGTGAAGTAGCCGAATTTCATGACGAACCTCCGATATTTGCAAACGCAAATATCGTCCCGAGTATATGCCCCCATCGACGCGCCGTCAACCCCCGTCATGATCTGGGCGGTCCCTCGACTGCGCTCGGGATGACGGAGGGCGCGCGCGGTTGCCGAGGAGGCGAATCGCTTAGAATGCGACGAGGGTGCGCATTTCTTCGGCCATGCGGTCGGTGGAGATCATGTATTCTTCCTCGAGTGCGAGGGCGTAGCCCATGGCGGGGACGTCGGGGCCGCAGAGGCGGCCGACCGGCGCGTCGAGCTCGAAGAAGGCCTTCTCCATCACCATCGCGCTGATCTCGGCGCCCACGCCGCCGAACGTGTTGTCTTCGTGGATCACCAGCAGCTTGCGCGTTTTCTTCACGCTGGTGAGGATCGTCTCGCGGTCCATCGGCCGGATCGACCGCAAGTCGATCACTTCCACCGAGATGTTCTCCGCGGCGAGCCGCTCCGCCGCCTCGAGCGCCTGGTGCACGTAGAGCCCATACGAAACAACCGTGAGCTGGTCGCCCGCGCGCTTCACATCCGCCTTGCCGATCTCGACCGTGTAGTACCCGTCGGGCACCTCGCCCTTGATCAGCCGGTACGTCTTTTTGTGCTCGAACACCAGCACCGGATCGGGATCGGCGATCGCGGCGTTCAAGAGCCCCTTGACGTCCGACGGAAACGACGGCACCACGATCTTCAACCCCGGCACGTGATAGAAGAGCGCCTCGACCGAGACGGAGTGCGAGAGCGCGCCGCGCACGCCGCCGCCGTAGGGCGTGCGAATCACGAGCGGACACGTGTAGTCGCCGTTGCTGCGATAGCGCACCTTGGCCGCTTCGCCCACGATCTGGTTGAACGCCGGATAGATGAAGTCGGCGAACTGAATTTCGGCGATCGGCCGCATCCCCTCCATCGCCAGGCCCACCGCGACGCCCACGATCCCCGCTTCCGCCAGCGGCGTGTCGAGCACGCGCTCGGGACCGAACTCTTCCTGCAGTCCCTTGGTCAGCAAGAACACGTTGCCGCGCGCGCCGATGTCCTCGCCCATCAAGAGCGTGCGGTCGTCGGCGGCCAACGCGTCGCGCAGTGTGGTGCGAACGGCCTCCGCGTTGTTCATCACCGCCACGGGCCGTGCGGTCCTTCGTAGACGTTGCCATAGAGGTCGGCGCCGGCCGGCGAGGGCTCGCGTTCCACGCGGTCGGTCATCGCGTTGACTTCGGCCAGGATCTGCGCGCGCAGCGCGGCGACGCCGTCGCCGTCGATCACGCCGGCGTCGATCAAGCGCCGCTCGAAGCGCGGCAGCGGGTCGTTCGTGCGTTCTTTCTCCACGTCTTCGCGCGGGCGGTAGGTGCGGTCGTCGTCGTCGGTCGTGTGCGAGAGAAAGCGGTAGCACTTCGCTTCGATCAGCGTCGGGCCGCCGCCGTTCACCGCCTTCGTGCGCGCGGCGCGCACCGCGTCGTACACGGCGACCGGATCGAAGCCGTCGACGGTGACGCCCTCCATGCCGTAGCCGGCCGCGCGCGCGGCCACGTGCTCGTTGGCCATCTGCTTGCGCTGCGGCGTCGAGATCGCCCAGCGGTTGTTCTCGCATACGAACACCACCGGCACGTGCAGGACCGTCGCGAAGTTCATCGCCTCGTGCCACTCGCCTTCGCTCGTCGCACCCTCGCCGAACGTGCAGATCGCAACGCGGTCGTGCTCGCGGCGCAAACGGTAGGCGTAGGCGGCGCCGACGGCGTGCGTGCACTGCGTCGCGATGATCGACGACAGCGAGGCGATGCCGCGCGCGCGGTCGGAGACGTGGTTGATGATTTGGCGGCCGCCGCTGGTATCGGTCGCGCGCGCGAACTGCGAGCGGAAGAGGCTCTCGAGCGTCAGGCCCGCGGCCAGCACCACGCCGGTGTTACGGTAGTACACCCACAGCGAATCGCGCCCGCGCACGAAGGCGAAACCGGTACCGGCTTGGACGGCTTCGTGGCCCTCGGAGCCCATCGCGATCGGAATTTTGCCCTGGCGGTTGAGCTGGAACCCGCGTGTGTCCACGGCCCGTTGGAGCAGCATGTTGCGCAACATGGCAAGCAGCAACGCCGGGTCTTTTGCCTGGGCCGGGTCGGCGGCCAGGGCGCCAGGTTCCATCGGGCCTCGCCTCTAAGCTGATCCCTACCGAATGGTCGGTGGGTTGAGTGTAGCGTCCGAATCGTAACGCCGTCAAGTCCAAAACGGAGATGCCGAAGTGAACTTACCCAGCTATGCCGCGGGTCGCTGGTACGAGGCGCAGCGCGACCAGGTCGCCCTGCCGAGCGCGATCGACGGCCACACCGTCGCGTCGGCGTCGAGCAGCGGGCTGAACTTCGCCGAGGTCACCAACTACGCGCGCACCACCGGCGGACGCGCCCTGCGCAAGCTGACCTTTCACGAACGCGCCGCGCTGCTCAAGGCGCTCGCGCTCTATCTGAACGAACGGCGCGAGCCGCTCTACGAGCTGTCCTACGAAACCGGCGCCACCAAGCGCGACAGCCTGATCGACGTCGACGGCGGGATCGGCACGCTCTTCGCTTACTCATCCAAGGGCCGCCGCGAGCTTCCCGATGAGCGCTTCGCGCTCGACGGCATGCAAGAGGCGCTCTCCAAGCGCGGCACGTTCGTCGGCCAGCACATCCTCACGCCGTTGCGCGGCGTCGCCGTGCACATCAACGCCTACAACTTTCCGTGTTGGGGCATGCTCGAAAAACTCGCGCCGGCGATTCTCGCGGGCGTGCCCGCGATCGTCAAACCGGCGACCGCGACGTCGTACCTTACGCACGCGATGTTCGCGCTGATCGTCGAGTCGGGCATTCTCCCCGACGGCGCCGTGCAGCTCATCGTCGGCAGCACGGGCGATCTGCTCGATCAGCTCGACGGCCAAGACGTCATCTCGTTCACCGGCTCGCTCGAAACCTCGCTGCTGCTGCAAGCGCATCCGAACGTGGCGCGCAACGCGACGCGCTTTGTCGCCGAGCGCGACTCGCTCAACGCCGCGGTCCTCGGCCCCGATGCCGGCCCCGGCACGCCCGAGTTCGATCTGTTCATCAAAGAAGTCGTGCGCGAGATGACGGCCAAGGCCGGGCAGAAGTGCACGGCGATCCGGCGCGCCATCGTGCCGCGCGCATTCTACGACGCCGCGGCCAGCGCGTTGACGGAAAAGCTTGCCGGCGTCGTGGTCGGCAACCCGCGCAGCGAGTCGGTAACGATGGGTGCGCTCGCGACGCGCAGCCAGCGCGCGGCCGTGCTGGAGAGCGTCGCACAGCTCGCGCCGCAAACCGTGCGTCTCTTCGGCGACGTCGAAGGCGCGACCGCCGTGGATGCCGATGTTGCCAAAGGCGCGTTCTTGCCGCCGATCTTGCTCGGCACCGAACGGCCGCTGAGCGTGACGGCGCCGCACGAGATCGAAGCCTTCGGGCCGGTGAGCACGTTGATGGCCTACGACAGCGTCGACGATGCGATCGAGATCGTGCGCCGCGGCGGCGGCAGTTTGGTCGCCTCCGTGTTCACCTACGACGACGATGCCGCAACGGAACTGATCCTCGGCATCGGCGCGTTCCACGGCCGCATCATCGCGATCGACCGCGACGATGCGCGCGAATCGACGGGCCACGGTTCGCCCTTGCCCGCGCTCACGCACGGCGGACCGGGGCGCGCCGGCGGCGGCGAAGAGCTGGGCGGCGTGCGCGGCGTGTTTCACTACATGCAGCGCACCGCGATCCAAGCTTCGCCCGCGCGCCTGGCCGCGCTCACGAAAACGTGGACCGCCGGTGCACCCGAGCGCCCCGCCGCCGAGCATCCCTTCCGCCGCACGTTCGAGGAGCTGCAGATCGGCGAGACGATCCACACCGAGCCGCGCACGATCACGCTCGCCGACATCGAGCACTTCGCCGAGTTCACCGGCGACAAGTTCTACGCGCACATGGATGAGGCAGCGGCCGCCGCCAACCCGTTCTTCGAAGGGCGCGTTGCGCACGGGTACCTCGTGCTCGCGTTCGCGGCCGGGCTGTTCGTCGACCCGGCGCCCGGACCCGGTGCTGGCGAACTACGGGCTCGAACGTCTGCGCTTCCTCAAGCCCGTGGCGCCGGGTGACGCGATCGCCGCGCGCCTCACGGTGCGCAGCAAATCGGCTCGCCAGCCGGAGTACGGCGAGGTGCGCTGGGACGTTGCGGTGACGAATCAAAACGACGAGATCGTGGCGACCTACGAGCTGCTGACGATGAACGCTACCGCGGCCGCAGCGGCGCCGGCGCTGACGAAAGCGGGCTAGCGATGGTGGAACGGGCAGCGGTCGTCGGCGGCGGCGCGATGGGGATCGGCATCGCGCACGCGCTGGCCGCCGGCGGTGCGAACGTGACGATCGTCGAGGTCGACGACGAACGCGTGAAGCGCGCGCTGGCCGCCGTGGCGCAGGTGTTCGAGCGCTCGGCGCAGCGCGGCGCGATGACGCCGGGCGCCGCGGCGGAGGCGGCTGCGCGCGTCGGCGGCAGCACGTCGGTCGAAGCGCTGCCGCCCGCGCTCGACGCGATCGTCGAAGCGGTTCCCGAGATCGTCGACCTCAAGCGATCCGTGCTCGCGCGCTGCGCGCTGCGCGAACCCGCCCTGCTCGCGACGAACACGAGCGGTCTCTCGATCGACGAGCTGGCGGCCGGATTGCCGGCGCCCGAACGCTTTCTCGGCTTGCACTTCTTCAATCCAGTCTGGGCGATGGTGCTGGTGGAGATCGTCGTCGGCGAACGCACCGGCGATGCGGCGCGCAGCGCGGCGCTGGCGCTATGCGAGCAGCTCGGCAAGACCAGCATCGTCGTGCGCGATGCGCCCGGCTTCGCCTCGACGCGCCTTGGCATCGCGCTCGGCCTCGAAGCGATGCGCATGGTGGAAGACGGCGTGGCCGCGCCGGCCGACATCGACCGCGCGATGGAACTCGGCTATCGCCACCCGATGGGCCCGCTCAAGCTCACCGACCTCGTCGGCCTCGACGTGCGGCTCGACATCGCCCGCAATCTGCAGCGCAGCTACGGCGACCGCTACGCCCCGCCGCAGCTGCTCGTCGACATGGTCGCGGCGGGCGACCTCGGCAAGAAGTCGGGCCGCGGGTTCTACGACTGGAGCAGCGGCGAAGCGCGTCCGATCGGGCCGTAGGAGGCCGCGCCCGCCGAACGCAACCCGGTCCCGATGAACCGCCCTTGGACCGCCCTGCTCGCGCTGTTGCTGGCCGTCTCGTTCGTGCCGGCGCGGCCGGCGAACGCCTACGAGCCGCACGTGCTGCGCTTCACCGACTCGCTCGACATCAACACGCTCAACCCGTGGATCGGGACATCGGGGAACATCGTGACTCTCTCCGAGCTAACGGCCGCCTATTTCACGCGGCTCGATGCGCAGGGCAACGCGGTTCCCGAATTGGTAACGGTCGTTCCCACGCAGCAGAACGGCGGCATCAGCCGCGACGGCAAGACGATCACCTGGCATCTGCGGCACGGCGTGAAGTGGAGCGACGGCGTGCCGTTCGACTCGCGCGATGTGACCTATTCCTGGCGCGCCGCGCAGGACCGCACCAACAACATCTCCGTGCGCGATATGTGGGATCACCTCCAAAGCATCACCGCGCCCGACAAGTACACGGTGGTCTTCCGGCTCAAAGAACCGTACGCGACCTTCGCCGTCGATTATTTCAACTCGTACAGCAACAACGCGATCTTGCCCGAGCACGTCGTCGGGCCGGGCACCAACTTCAACGAGTCGCCCTACAACGCGCTGCCGGTCGGCATCGGCCCGTTTCGCTACACCGTCTTCAACCGCGGCACGAGCGTCGAGATGGAAGCCAATCCGAATTATTGGCGCGGTCTGCCGAAGCTGCACAAGATCATCTACAAGATGATTCCCGATGACAACACGCAGCTGACGCAGCTCACGACCGGTGAAACCGACCTGTGGGACACGGTGAACGGCACGATGATCCGGCTCACCAAGGCGCTACCGGGCAAAACCTGGACGACGCGCTTGAGCATGTTCATGTCGGCGATGTTCTTCAACACCACGCGGCCGCAACTCAAGGACCCGGCGGTCCGGCGCGCGTTGCGCTTGGCCACCAACCGTCCGCTGATCTTCGACAAAGTGGTGTTGCGCAACGGCGAGTTGACCGAATCCGTGGTGCCGCGCATGGCGCACGGCTACCTCAATCTCCCGGTCACGAAATACGATCCGCGGACCGCCGCCGCGATGCTGGATGCGGCCGGCTGGAAGCTCGGAGCGGACGGGGTGCGCAGCAAAAACGGTTTGCCGCTCAACCTCGAGGTCGCCATTCCCGCCGGCTACGGGCCGAGCGCAACGCTCGCGGCGCTGCTGCAGAGCGATTTTTCCAAGATCGGCGTTGCCGTTTCGATTCATACCTATGCGAGCGGAACGTTCTTCGGGCCGTATGCCGCGGGCGGCATCATCCAAACCGGGAAGTTCGACGCGGTCCTGCACTCGCAGTCGCTCGGGCCGGTCTACGGCAACATCAACGGCGTGCTGACCTGCGATTCCATTCCACCCAACGGTGAAAACGAGACGCACTACTGCAACAAGACGGTCGACGCGCTCAACGACGTCTACCTGCACTCCTACGACCGCGCCGTCCAAAACAAAGCGGCCGCGCAATTCCAGCGCATCGTCGACAACGACGCGCCCCTCGTGATGTTCTACGAACGCGCGTTCCTCGCCGTCTACGACAAACGCCTAACCGGCTACCACCCCAACTCCTTTTCCTACTGGGGCGGCACCCCATGGACCATCGACATCTGACCCCCCGCGCGTAGCGTCCCATATCTGTCATCACGTAGCGCTTGTCTCTGAGATAATGTGGCGCTTGTCTCTGTGATAATGTGGCGCTTGCCTCCCGTCATCCCGAGCGCAGTCGAGGGACCCACCGTGAACGTGCCGGACCGCCACCGTCGATCACGAGCGAAGCCGAGTGATCGCCGACGACTTGCCTAATCGAGTTTGGCGGCGATCACTCGGCTTCGCTCGTGATCGTCAGTGGCTCAAGGGTGTGATCGTGGCGCGTCCCTCGACTGCGCTCGGGATGACGGGGGGCCAGCGCTACGTGATGAGCTACGCCAGGACGGTGCTGCCTGTTGTGGTGGTGGCTGGGGCGGGGGCGGGTTTTTTGGTTAGGAACGGTAGGATGATGGCGATCAGGAGCATGACGGCCATCGGCATGAGGGCGCCGGAGAACGAGCCCGTTTTGTCTTTCACCGCGCCGGCGATGTAGGGGCCGACGAGGCCGCCGAGGCCCCACGCCGTGATGATGTAGCCGTAGTTCTGGCCAAGGTACTTCGTACCGAAGTAGTCGGCGTTGAACGAGGGCATCGTGCCGAAGCCGCCGCCGTAACACGCCAGGATGATCGCGAACGCGAACAGCACGAGCGCAACGCTATGGAAGCCCGGCAAGACGAAGAAGATCACCACCTGGCATGCGTAGATGAACACCAGCGTCATGTTCCGTCCGACACGGTCCGAAACGGCGCCCCAGAAGAAGCGCCCGAGCGCGTTGAAGATCGCCACGAACGCATACGCGCTGATCGCCGTGCCGGTGAGGGCCTTGATCGCATCGGGATCGGTGATCCCCTTCGAGATCAGCTCGCGAATGATCGGCACGGCATTGGAAACGATCAAGATTCCGGCCACGACGTTGACGAACAGCATCAGCCACAACAGATAGAGCTGCGGCATGCGCAACACTTGCGCGGGCGTGTACGAACCTTCGGTCGACGCGGCGGCCGCGGTTGCGCCGGCAACGCTATAACCGGCCGGCGGATTTTGCAGCAGGAACGCCGCCGCCGCGCCGATGATGGCATACACGATCCCGCTGATCAAGAAAATCGTTGTGATCGAACTCACGTCGGCACTGCTCATGGCGTGCGCGGCCGCGTCGAACGGTGTGCCCGCAACGACGGCCGCGGACTTCGCGTCGGCGTACGCGCTCGCGTCTTTCGAGGCGATCACGAAACCGGGAATCGCTTTGAGCACGAAGCCATAGACGAACGCGCCGAGTCCGAATCCCATGACGACCATTCCGCTCGCGAGGCCGCGTTTATCCGGAAACCACTTCGTGACCGTGGCGACGGGCGTGATGTAGGCCATGCCGTTGCCGAAGCCGCCGATCACGCCGTAGGTGATGTCCCACCACCAAATGTCGTGCGGTCCGACGGCGGCGAGCAGGTTGCCGATGCCCCACAGTACGATGCCGGTGACGGTCACCGTTCGCGGACCGACGCGGTCCTGCCATCTTCCACCGACGACGGCGCCGACGCCGATGAAGAAAATGGCTAGCCCGAACACCAGACTCGCCTGCGTCGCCGACCACCCGAAACTGGCGATCAGCGGTTGGGTGAAGTTGCTCCACGCGTAGACGGTGCCGGCGAGGATCATCACCACGACCCCCGACCACGCGATGGCCCAGCGGTTCGGCGCTCCCGAAGTTACTGCCATGAGAAAGCCCCTCCAACGGACGGACCCTACCTAAGCAAGGCAGAGCCAGTTCTTTCGGCAGAGCTTGGTGGCTTGAAAAAGAGTTCCTTTTTTGCCGCCTAAGTGGGGAAGCTAGATTCCGCCAGGCTTCGCGCGCTAGCGCACGATCAGCGCGTCCAGCGCCACGGCGCCGCCGGGTGTGGCGACGAGCGGGTTGACGTCGATCTCGCGGATCTCCGGGAACGCGGTCATCAGCCGGCCGATCCGCACCACGGCGCCGGCTACGGCCGCCAGGTCGACCGCCGGCGCGCCGCGGGCTCCGGCCAGCAGCGCCGCGCCCTTGAGCCGGCGCAATCCGGCCGTCACCTCGTCCACGCCCGCGCCGGCGGCAACGAGCGCGACGTCGCCGAGCGCCTCGATCCACACCCCGCCGAGCCCGGCGACCAGCACGGTTCCCCAGGCCGGATCGCGCTTCGCGCCGGCGACCAGCTCGAGTCCCGGCGCGCCCATCGCCTCGATCAGCATGCCGTCGAGCGTAACGTCGGGCCGGGCCCGCGCCACGGCCGCCGCGATCTGGGTCCACGCGGCCTCCAGCCCGGCGGGATCGGCGATCCCGGTCACGACGCCGCCCGCATCGCTCTTGTGCAGCAGCGCCGGCGCCTGCGCTTTCAGCACCAGCGGGTAGCCGATGCGCTCCGCCAGCAAATGCGCTTGGGCGAGATCGTGCGCGAGGCCGGCGGCCGGCACCGCGATGCCGAGTGCCGCGAGCACGGCCTTGCCGTGGTGTTCGGCGAGCGGGCCGGCCGGCGCGAGGGCGAGCAGCGCGGCGACGGTCGCCGTCGTCGCGGCGTCGAGCGGCTCCGCGGGCGGCGCGCTCGCGAAGCCCGCGGTGCGTTGTCCGTACGCCGTCAGCGCGGCCAGCACGCGCAAGCCGTGCGATCCGGTGCCGGTGAACGGAATCTCGCGCTCGATCATCAGCGCGACCAAGTCGTCGGGCCATTGCGAGGTGCCGACCGGCAGCGCGAGCAGCGCCGGCTTCGCCGTTGCGCGCAGCTCGTCGAAGAGCGCGTTCTCGTGCAGCCAGCGCAAGTTCGGGCCGGGCTGCACGATCGCCGAGATAACTGCCGACGTTCGGATCGGCCAGCATCGCGCGCGCACTGCGTTCGTAGAGAAAGCGATCGTAGATGCACTGCGCGGTGAGGTCGAGCGGATTGCTCGCGACCGCGAACGACGGCAGCGCTTCGTGGATCGCGGCGAGCGTGGCCGGCGCGAACGCCGGCAGATCGAGGCCGAGGGCCGCGCACTCGTCGAGCGCGAGGCTCTTCACCGCACCTGAATCCGAGCTGACGGCGACGCCGCGTACCGGCGCCTGCGGATAGCGCGCGAGCACGGTGATCGCATCGACGAGCATGTCGAGGTCATCGACGACCAGCACGCCCGCGCGCTCGACGACCGTGCGCATCACCGCGTAGTCGCCGCTCAGCGCGCCGGTGTGCGACTGCGCGGCCGCCCGCGCGCCCTCGCTGTGGCCCGGATGCAGCAGCACGAGATGCCGGCCGCGTTCGCGCGCGCGTTGCGCGAGTGCGAGGAAGGTTTGCGGCCGGCGGATTTGCTCGGCGAAGAGCGCGACCGGGCCCGTGCGTTCGTCGTCGAGCACGAACGCGAGATGATCTTCGATCCCGAGCACGGCTTCGTTGCCGGTCGACATCTGATAGGTCACGGCGACGCCGCGCGTTGCGAGTCCGCGCGCGATGTTGAGCATCGTTGCGCCGCTCTGCGAGACGACGGCGGCGGCGATGCCGCGGCCTTGGGCGGGCGGCGTGACGGCGCCGAACGCGTAGGGGATGCCGTCGACGAAGTTCGTGAGGCCCAGGCAGTTGGGGCCGTTGACGGCCATGCCGCTGCGCGCGGCGATGTCGACGATCGCCTCCTGGTCGCGGCGTCCGGCGTCGTCCTGTTCGGCGAAGCCCGACGCGAACACCATCGCTCCGCCGACGCCGAGCGCCGCCAGCGCTGCGAGCGTTTCCACAACGCCGGCCCGCGGCACGCACAGCACCGCCGCATCGATGCCGGGCGGCAGATCTTCGACGCGGCGGACGCAGCGCCGGCCGTCGACCGCATCGCGGTTACGGCTGACCAGATGCAGTTCGCCCGTGAACCCGAAACGCTCGAAGTTGCCGACTTGCGTTTCGCCGAGTGACCCCGGTTCTTTCGAGATGCCGACGATCGCCACCGAGCGCGGGCGCAGTAAGCGCTCGAGCCCGGTGCGCGCGGCGACGTCAGTCATCCCGGCGGTACGCACCGAGCCCCGGGCGGAACGACTTCTCATCGAGGAACTGCTCGAGCCCTTTGAGTCGGCCTTTTTCTTTGTCCATGACCTGGTTCTGCGCGCTCTTGGCGCCGGAGAACTCCGAGGCCAGTTCCCACTCCATGTTGCGCGTGAGCTTATACATCACTTTCGCGTTGTACACCGTCACGGGATTGAGCGCGAGCAGTTTCTTCGCGATCTCCAGCACGCGCGCGCGCAGCTGATCGCGCGGCACCGCGTAGTTGACCAAGCCCATCTCGGCGGCTTGTTTGCCGGTGAACGTGTCACCGGTCATGATGTAGTAGAGCGCTTCGCGGTAGCCCATCGTTTCCTCGATCGCCTTGCACACGTTGCCGCCCGGGATGATGCCCCAATTGACCTCGGAAACGCCGAACACCGCGTCCTCGGCCGCGACGGCTAGATCGCAGCCCACCAGCGGCGTGAAGGCGCCGCCGAAGCACCAGCCGTTGACCATCGCGATCGTCGACTTGGGATACTTGCGCAGCCGCCGCCACTGCCAATCCTGCGAGGCCGAATGGTTGCGCAGTTTGCGAATCCACTCGATAGCTTTCGGTTTCACGAAAATATTCTTTGAGGTCCATGCCGGCGCTGAACGCGTCACCTGAGCCGGTCAGCACGAGCACGCGGCAGCGGTCGTCGTACTCCAGGACGTTGAGAACGTCCATCATCTCGCGGTTGAGCGTGGGGCTCATCGCGTTGCGTTTGGTCGGGCGGTTGAGGGTGACCCAGGCGATGCCGTCCTCGAAGGTGACATCGACGGTTTTCCACTTCGGCAGTTCGTTGGGCGCGCTGGTGCTCATGGTGCTCCTATCCTTTCGCTGGTAACGGAACGTACGCGAAAGCATGGCAGGAACCCTGATGTGGCCGTCCGCTGAGTGGAGCCTACTCCGCTGTGACGCCGAGGTCGGAAAAGAGCTCGCGCAACCGCTCGCCGACCGCTTCCCGGCCGAATGGGCGCAGCGACGCAGTCCCGTTCTCGCTCAAACGGTCCCACAGCGCTTCGTCGCGGTACAAGGTGATGATTGCCCGTGCAAACGACTCCGCGTCGTCGGCGATCAAACAGTTTTCACCGTTGACTAAATCGAAGCCGTCGGTCGCGAGCGTGGTCGCGACGATCGGCAGCCCGTATGAGAGCGCGTGTCCGACTTTGCCTTTCATGCCGGCTCCGTAACGCAACGGCGCAACGAAGATCCGCGCCTGCTCGAAATACGGCGCGACGTTTTCGATAAACCCGGTCACCGCGACCAGATCGGAACGCAGCGCGGTAACGGCTTCCGGCGGCGTGTTTCCGAGCAGGGTGACCGACAAGCGCGGAAGCTCTTTCCACACGAGCGGCATGATCTCGCGGCAGAGCCACACCACCGCATCGACGTTCGGCGAGTGTCCGTAACCGCCGATGAACACGAGCCCCGACCGCACGGCATAGCTGAAGTGGCGGTGATTCTCCTCATCGTGGATGGTCGGAATCACCGCTACATTATCGATGCCGAGCTCCTGCAGCTGACCGCGTTCGACGTCCGTAACGGTTATCACACGGTCGGCCGCTCGCGCCATGGCGAGCTCCGAGTTCTGCAGCTTGCGCCACAGTTCGTCGCCGCGGTCTTCTTCCAGCTTCGAGCGCAGTTTCTCGCGCATGAAGTGAAGGTCAACCGTGTCGTAGATGATCGGCGCCGACGTTCCGTTGCGCACGATCGAGAGAAAGCGCTCGCACCACTCCGGCCGGCAGATCCACGCGAGATCGACGCGTGGCAGAACCGACGTGAGCAGCGCTTCGAGATCGAGGAACCCCTCGCGCATGTACAACGTTTCGACGCCGAGGCGGGCCAGATCGGTGCTGTAGGGCTCGACTTCAGCTGAGTTTCCCGGCAGGAACAGCACGCGATAGCCCATCTCACGCATCATCTGAATGATTTTGAAGAGCCGGTTCGATCCCGCGTCGCGATCGTGCAGCGGAACGTACGAATCGATGATGAGCACGGTCTTCGTTGCCGTACCGTACATCGCCAGCGGAACGTTGCCGGCCGAAGGCGCAAATTTCTTGGCCAGCACCGGCGCCCACTTTTCGGCGAACTTCGGACGGTTGATCTCATCCGAGCTGGGTTCATGGTAATGCACCACGATCGAGCGCGGCTCATACACGACGCGATAGCCGCGCGCCGCGACCTCAAAACAAAGGTCGATATCCTCGTACTGCGTGGGGGCGTAGCGCTCGTCGAAGCCGCCTGTTTCGCGCAGGATCTCCGTGCGCACTAAGAGCGAGGCGGCCGAACAGTAGTCGACATCGCGCGGGAAGTTGTATTCGCTCTTGAACGGATCGTCGCCCCGCCCGACATTCACGTGGCTCCCATCCGCCCAGACGATACCGCCCGCCTCTTGCAGCGTCTTGTCGGAGTTGACGAGCTTCGAGCCGACGGCGCCGATGCCGCCATTGGATTCCGCCGTCTGATAGAGGGTGTCCAGCCAGCCGTCTTTGACCTCGGCATCGCTACTGAGAAAGCAAATATACCGCGTCCGCGCAAGCTGGACGCCGCGGTTGCTCGCGCGCAGGAAGCCGAGCGTCGTGAGGTTACGGAGCACGTTGATGCCGGGGATCGCCATCAGCTCGTGAATCGAGTCGTCGGGCGATGCGTCGTCAACGACGATGATCGTCGGGTTGAGCGTGAACGACCAGCTGAGCGCGATCGACCGCAGCGCTCGCAGCGTATGCGTGATCTTACCGTAGGCCGGAATAACGACGGTTACTTGTGAGGGGACATCGAGTTTGCGCGCCTGGACGTCGGCAAAGATTCGGCGCGTCGCCTGCGCATCGGGCATATGCCGGTACGCCGTCGCATCGAAGCGGGAGTGGCGGCTGAAGACGCCGTTTAGCTCCAACACCTCGTTGTGAACATGCTGCAATTCGTTTTCGAGTTCGGCCACGCGCCGTTCGAGCTTCGCAGCTCGTTCAGCAGCCGCATGCTCGTGAGCCCGCGCGACCGCGATGAACGAACGGGTATCGGCGTGGTCATGCGAGCGGGTCTCGGGCAACGAGTTTCGGGCCTCCAGATGAGACGTGCACGTGCTGACACCGCGTTGTCTGACCCCTTTTTCAGCACCTGCTACCCGCCCGCATCGCGAGAAGTCGAGCGAACAGCCACCCCTTGTCATCCCGAGCGCAGTCGAGGGACGCACCACGATCGCGCCTCCAGGCCACTGTCGATCACGAGCGAAGCCGAGTGATCGCCGGCGATATGCCAGTCGTGCTTGGCGGCGATCACTCGGCTTCGCTCGTGATCGACAGTGGCTCACTGTCGTGCCGGTGGTGGTCCCTCGACTTCGCTCGGGATGACGGGTTGCTAGGCGGTGTTGCGGGCTAGGGTGAGGATGCGGGGGGCGAGGGTGATCACGAGTGCGATGGTGATGAGGAAGAATGTCGGGTGCACGAGGGCGAGCGTTCCGTGCGGGATTGCGCGGCAGCCGATATCGGTGAAGGCCATCGCCATGCAGAAGATCCCGTAGGCGAGCTGCAGCCGCTGCTGCGGGTCGATGCGCTGCCCGAAGAACGAGCGCTCGTGACCGGGGAGCACCCAGTACAAGAGCGGGATGGCGAGCGCGAGGCAAAACGCCCCGGTGGTCAGGCCGTAGGCGAGACTAAACGTCCGGTCGCCTTCGAGAAACGCGAACATGCTCGGCCGTGCTTCGGCAGCGGGCCCGGGCCTGCCCGTAGGGACCGGCGTTGCACGGCGTGAACGCAATTTCCATGGACGAGGGACTCACGGTCTACGCCAAGGGGCGCTTCTGCCGCTACGATGAGGCCAAGATCGGGCTCATGACGCACGCGCTGCACTACGGCACCGGGTGCTTCGAGGGCGTGCGCGGCTTCTGGTCGGCGACGCGATGAGGAGCTCTACCTCTTTCAGCTACAGGATCACTACGAGCGTCTGCACGCATCGGCCAAGATCCTCATGATGAAGGTTCCGCAAACGGTTGCGCGAACTCGTCGAGATCACGACCGAGCTGTGCGCGCGCAACAACTTCCGCAGCGACGTGTACGTGCGGCCGCTGATGTACAAGTCGAACGAAGAGATCGGCGTGCGCCTGCACGACGTGCGCGACGAGCTGGCGATCATCGCGATGCCGTTCGACCGCTACTTCGATGCGACCGCCGGCCTGAATTGCACGGTCAGCGCGTGGCGGCGCATCGACGACACCACGGCGCCCGCGCGCGCGAAGGTCACCGGCGTCTACATCAACTCGGCGCTCGCGAAGAGCGAGGCGATCCTCAACGGCTACGACGAGGCGATCCTGCTCTCATCCGACGGTCACGTCTCCGAAGGCAGCGCCGAGAACATCTTCATCGTGAAGAAGGGCGTCATCTACACGCCCGATGCCTCGCAAAACATCCTCGAAGGGCTGCACGCGCAAGACGCTGATGACGCTGGCGACGCGATGAGTTCGGCTTCACCGTGATCGAGCGCGCGATCGACCGCAGCGAGCTGTTCACGGCCGACGAAGTGTTCATCACCGGCAGCGCCGCCGGGCTGCAGTTCGTGCGCGCCGTCGACCACCGCACGGTCGGCGACGGCACGCAAGGGCCCGTCTCAAAGCAGCTCGCCGAGCTGTACGACAAGGTCGTGCGCGGCGCGCTGCCCACCTACCACTCGTGGCTGACGCCGACGTACGCCAGCCGCAAAAAACCGGCCGCCGTCTGAGCGTCTAGCGCCCGTTCCCGCCGCTGGCCGCGAGGCGCGCGGCAAGTTCGGCGGCGGCGACGGAATCGAGCCGGCCGCCGGCCGCGAGCAGTTCGCCCAAGCGTTCGGCCGAGAGCACGCTGCGCAGATTGGCGAACAGCGTGTCGCGCATGCTCTTGGTCACCATGTCGCGCCGGATCCCGAACGACGCGAATGCCGAGTCGGCGAAGCCGGTCAGACGCGCCGCCGTTTCGGGCGCGTTGCCGGCGAGCGCGAACGCCGCGGCGCTCTGGATCACGAGCGCGAGACCGAGCGTGTTTTCGGTGCGCCGCACGATATCGAGCGCTTCGCCGAGCGCCTCGGCGACGCCGTCGGTGCGGCCGAGCGCGAGCGAGAACTGCGCCATGTCGGCGAGCACGTTGACGAGTCCGCGACGGTCGCTGATGTCGCGCCGCACGTCGGCCGCGATGCGCGCCGCGCCGACCGCTTCGTCGAAGCGGCCCAAGCGGTAATAGAGATGGCTCATCCCGTGATAGGAGAGCGCGAGGCCGAAGTCGTTCTCGAGCACGCGGCAGAGCGAAATGCTCTCCTCGTACATCACCTCGGCTTCGCGCGGATCGGAACCGGCGAGGAAGCTCGCCAGCCGCCGTAAGAAGCTCGCCTGATAGACGAAGTCGTGCGAATCGCGGGCCAGCTCGAGCCCTTCGCGCGCGATGTCGGAGGCTTCGTCGGTGCGGTCGTTGTGCAGCAGCGCCATCGCGTAGGCGTTGAGCGCTTCGAGCCGCCACTTCGTCTCGGGCGCCTCGCGCAGCAGCACGTACGCTTCGTGCGCGGCCTCGAGTTCGGCCGAGGTTCCGCCGAAGGCGCCGTAGCGCGAGGCCAGCTCCGCGCGCCGCGTGAGCACGCGGCCGCGCAGCGTCGGCCGCGCGCCGGTCGCGAGCGCGTCGAGCGCCAGCGTGTTCCACTTCGCCCACTCGCTCCAGCGTCCGAGCGACGACGTCTCGACCAGCGCCGCGCAAATCTCGACGCCGGTCATCGCATCGTGCCCGTTGCCGAGCGTCCATTCGAGCGCCGCGCGCACGTTGTCGAGCTCGTCGATCAGCGGCGCGATCCAGGCGCGATACGAGCCTTGGCCCTCGGCGAGGCTGGCGCGATCGACCTGCACGCGGTAGTAGGCGGCGTGGCGGCGCGCTGACCTCGGCGCGCTCGCCGCTCGCGTCGAGCCGCTCGCCGGCGTATTCGCGCGTCGATTCGAGCAGGCGGTAGCGCGGCGACTTCGAACACCACCAGCGACTTGTCGACCAGCGCCGAGAGCGCGCCGTACACGGCGTCGGCCTCGAGGTTCATCGTCGGTGCAGACTTCGAGAATGGCCGGCAGCGTGAAACCGCCGATGAAGACCGCCAGGCGCGCGAAGAGCGTGCGCTCCGTCGCGGCCAAGCAGGTCGTAGCTCCAATCGATCGTCGCGCGCAGCGTTTGCTGGTGCGGCAGTGCGCTGCGGTCGTTCGTGCCGAGCAAACGAAAGCGCGAGTCAAGCAGCGCCGCGATCTGGGCGACGTCGAGCACGCGCACGCGCGCGGCGGCCAGCTCGATCGCAAGCGCGATGCCGTCGAGGCGGCGGCAAATCTCGGCGATCAGCGGCGCGTTCGCGTCGGTGAGCATGAAGCTGTCGTCGGCGGCGCTGGCGCGCTCGACGAACAGCGCCACGGCGGAGTAGGCCGCCGCGTCGACCGCGCGCGGCGTCATGTTCGGCAGCGGGATCGCGTGCGGCGGCACGCGGTACGTCGCCTCGCCGGCGACGCCGAGCGGCTCGCGGCTGGTGGCGAGCACGCGAATGCGCGGCGCGTCGCGCACGATCGCGCTGATCGTACGGGCGGCGTTCGCGACCAGATGTTCGCAGTTGTCGACAACCAGCAGCAAGTGGCGTTCACGCAGCGCGACGAGCACTGATGCGAGCGATGAGCGGTCGGCATGTTCTTCGACGCCGAAGAGCGTGGAGAACGCCGAGACGACGTGGACCTCATCGCCGAGCGGCGCCAGCTCGACGAGCCACACGCCGTCGGGATAGCGCGTCAGCTGCCGGCGCGCCACGTCGAGCGCGAGGCGCGTCTTGCCCACGCCGCCCGCGCCGAGCAGCGTGACGACGCGGTACTGCCCGAGCAAATCGTTGATGCGCGCGATGTCGTCGTCGCGGCCGATCAGCCCCCCCGTGGCGACGGGCAGGTTGTTGGGCACGGGCAACGGCGATGCGCTGCGCTCGTTCGCTTCCACGTCGGCCGGATCGACCATCACCACGCGATCGCGCCCCGTGCCTTTGGCGCGATACAGCGCGCGGTCGGCGCTCTCGACGAGTTCGCGATGCTGCGCGCCGCGTTTGGGCACCATCGACGTCACGCCCACGCTCACCGTGACGATGCCGCGCGGCGCCCCTTCGTGTGGTATCGCGAGCGTTTCGACGGCCATGCGCAAGCGCTCGGCGATTTTCCCCGCGCAGCGCGCTTCGGTGTCGGGGATGACCAGACCGAATTCCTCGCCGCCGTAGCGCGCGAAGCAGTCGGTGGCGCGCACGACGCTGTCGCGGCACGCGCGCGCAATCTGCTGCAAACAGTAGTCGCCTTGCGGATGGCCGTAGGCGTCGTTGTAGAGCTTGAACGAATCGATGTCGAGCAGCGCGACCGAGATCGGTTTCTTGGCGCGGATGGCGCGCGTCCACTCGCGTTCGAGCGCGGCGTCGAACGCGCGCCGGTTCGGCACGCCCGTCAGCGCGTCGATGACGGTGAGCTCTTCGAGGTGACGGGCGCGCTCGCGCAGTGCGGCCTTCTGCAGCGCGAGCGACAGGTAGCCCGCGAACGCATCGCACAGCGCGAGCCCGTCCTCGTCGTAGACGTCGCGCCGCGAGGTCATCCACACGGCCCCGCTCACCCGGCCGTCGTCGCGCAGCGGCGCGTAGGCGCGGTTGAGGTCGAGCCGCGGCGTGCCGTCGGCGAGCACGGCGCGGGCGACGGCGTCGTCGACCACTTCCTCGCAGGCCATGAAGCTCGAGCGGGTGCGCCGCCAGCGGACGGTGCAGCCGTTCGTCCCGGCCAGCGCGAGCGTCACTTCGGCGGCGTCGGCGGCCCGGAGCAGACGGGCGCAGACCGCGTCGAGAATCGTCTCGAGCGGTCCGCTCCCGTTGATCAGGGTGGCCGTTTCGCGGAGGACGTCGCGGACGGCCTGACGCCGCGGCGCCGGTTTCGGCTCGAACATTGGCTCGCGTATGTTCGCACACGGCGTCCGCGAACATTCGGCCGTTCGGCCGACAGGCGGGCTTTCGCCCGCTACAAGCCTAGGAGGCGGGCGGGTTGTCGGCCGGCGGAGCCGGCGCGTTCACCGGTAAGGCGTTGGCCGGCACGTTCGGCGGGGTCCACATTTGCAGGTCGCGCTCGGGGCCCGCGTTCGCCGGAGCGGCGGTGTTCGGCAGCGAGGATGTGCTCGGCGTCACGTTCAGCGCGGGGGCGGCCCCGAAGGGCGTGGCGGTGTAATCGTTGGCCGCGCGCCAGACGCTGAAGCGCGCCAGCTCGTTGTACGCGACCTTCGAGACGCCTTGGATGAAGCGGTAGCCGGCCTCGAGCGTGGGCAGGTTGGTGGCCATCACCGCGATCGCGTACGGCTCGCTGTTGAGGTACACGACGCCGACGTCGTCGAGCGTGTCGTGCAGTTCGCCCGTCTTGTGGGCGATCGTGGTGCCCTTCGGCAGCGGCGCGGGGATCAGGCCGTTGTGGTGCTGGCCGGTCATGATGGCGATCATCTCGCGCGACGACCACTCATCGATCAGCTGGTTGCGCGCCATCGCGGTCATCAGCTTGACCATGTCGTTGGCGCTCGAGCGGAGCGCGTAGTGGATCGGCCCCTCGGAGCGGATGTAGTCGTGCAGGCTCGTCTGGGTCAGGCCGAGCGCCGCCATCTCTTGGTTGATCGCGCGGCGGCCGACGAGGCGAATCAGCATGTTCGAGGCGGTGTTGTCGCTCTCGGTGATCATCAGCGTGAGCAGCTTGGCCACGGTGTAGTGCGAGCCGCGCGGTGCGTCGGAGAGATCGCCCCAGCCCCAATCGCGGTCGCTCTGCTGCAGCGTGACCTGGCGGTTGAGGTCGAAGTCGCCGTGCGCGAGCCGCTTGAACACCTCGACCATCACCGGAATCTTGATCGTCGACGCCGCCGGCATTTGCGCATCGGCGTTCACCGAGCTGCTCAACCCGGTCGCGAGATCCTCGACCATGATGCCGACGCTGCCGGGTGCATGCATCGACATCGTGGAGAGCTCGGTTTGCAGTGTTCCCAGGGGGCCGGGCGCAGCGGCATCGGAGCGCGTTACAACGGCGCCGAATATGAGAAGAGCCACGGCAACGAAGACTCGTCGCAGCAATCGCATTACGGCCATTGTGCATTGTCGTGGCATGTGGCGTCAAGGCCGATCCCTTGGCCATGTGGCGAACCGAGCGGCCGGAGCTTATCGCTTGCGCACGGCCTCGGCGACGTAAGGAATGCCGTCAGCGGCCGGTGCGCGCACGCGGCCGGCGAGTCCGGCGAGCGCAACGAGCGCCGCGAGATACGGCAGCGCCTGCATCAATTCGCTCGGAATTCCGGCCCGCTGCAGCGTGTATTGCAACGCTGAGAAGAAGCCGAAGAACAGCGCCGCGCCGGTTGCTCCGAACGGCGTCCAACGGCCGAAGATCACCGCGGCCAGCGCGATAAAGCCGCGGCCGGCGGTCATGCCGTCACTGTAAAGATCGAGTTCGGCCAGCGAGAGAAAGACGCCGCCGAGCGAGGCGATCGCGCCGCCCGCGACGACCGACCAGAAGCGCGTGCGCAGCGGATCGATCCCGGCCGCCGCGGCCGCGCGCGGGTTTTCGCCGCAGGCCCGGATGCGCAGACCCCACGCGGTGCGGTTGAGAAACACCGAGAGCGCGCCCGCCAGCACGAGCGCGAGCACCGTCAGCACGGCCTCGCCGCTTTGGCCGAACGCCGGCACTTCGCGCGATGCACCCGGTTGGCCGAACACCAGCACGAGTCCGAACGCCGCGCCGCCCAGCGCAACGATGTTGAGCCCCGTGCCGGCCACGATCTGATCGTACGCCAGGCGCGTCGCGACGAACGCCAGCAGCGCCGCGAGTGCGGCGCCCGCAATAATCCCCGCGAGCGCGCCGAGCAACGGGCTGCCGGTCGAGCCCGCGACGCATACCGAGGCGAACGCGCCGGCGATCATGATGCCTTCGAGCCCGATGTTCACCACGCCCGAACGTTCCGAGAGCACGCCGCCGAGCGCGGCGAAGATCAGCGGCGTCGCCTTGACGAGCGTGAGGGCAACGAGCGCGATCAGCGCCGCGACGAGCGCGCTCACGTCGAGCGCCGCGACGCCACGTAGCGCCGGCCTGCCAGGGCGATGATCACGAGCCCCTCGATCACGTTGACGATATCGCGCGGCACGTTGGCTTCCGCCTGCATCGAGAGCGCGCCGTTCTGCAAGATGCCGAAGGCGAACGCGGCGACCGCGATCCACAGCGGCTCGAGGTTCCCGACCAGCGCGACCGCGATCGCGACGAAGCCGTAGCCCGGACTCAAGCCGGTGTTGAAGCGGTGCAGCACGCCGGTGACGAGCGTCGCGCCGCCGAGGCCCGCAATCGCGCCCGAGAACGTCATCGCGAGCAGCGCGATGCGGCTGAGATCCACACCCGCGCGGCGCGCCGCCTGCGGCGCTTCACCGGCCGCGCGCAATTCGAACCCGAAGATCGTGCGGTTGAAGACAAAGCGCAGTGCGAACGCGACCAGCAGCGCGATCAGGATCGCGATCGTCAGGCGCGTGTCGGGCACGATCGTCGGCAGCCACGCGCTGTGCGCGAGCAGCGGCGTCTCGCCCTCGTTGGCGGTGGCGAAGTGCAGCGGCCCGTCGACCGCGTAGGTGGCCAAGAGCGCCGCGACGACGTTGAGCATCAGCGTGGCGATCACTTCGTTCGCGCCGAAGCGCGCTTTGAGAAAGCCCGCGATCCCGCCCCAGAAGCCGCCCGCGATCGCACCGGCCAACAGGGTGACGATGATCGAAAGCACCGGCGGCGCCGGGCACGAACACGCCCGCGACGCCGGCCGCGAGACCGCCGAGCACCAGTTGCCCCTCGGCGCCGATGTTGAACAGCCCGGCCCGAAACGCCAGCGCGATGCCGAGCGCGGGGAAGAGCAGGGCCGTGGCCGAGACCAGCGTTTCGGCGAACTCCGACGTGGTACCGAACGCGCCGTCGAAGAGCGCCGAGAAGCCGTCGATCGGCGAGACGTGCGCGAGCAGCATCGCAATGCTGCCGACGCCGAACACCACGATCAGCGCGACCGCCAGATCGCGCACGATGCGCAAGCGCCAGAAGGCGGCCATCAGTGCGCCCCCGCCATCAGCGCGCCGACGCGCCCGCGGTCGACGTTGGCGCGGTCGAACGCGCCGACGAAGCGGCCGCCCGACATCACGAGCACGCGGTCGGCCAACGCGAAGATCTCATCGAGTTCGAAGGAGATCAGCAGCACCGCGACGCCCGCGTTGCGCGCTTCGATCAAGCGCGACTGTACGAGCGTTGCCGCGCCGACGTCGATGCCGCGCGTCGGCTGATAGGCCACGATCAGTTTCGGCTGCGCGCCGAGCGCGCGGCCGACGACGACTTTCTGTTGGTTGCCGCCGGAGAGCGCGTCGACGATCGCGCGCGCGTTGGGCGGCCGCACGTCGAAGCGCTCGATCACCTCTTGCGCGGCGACCAGCTCGGCGCTGCGATCGATCAGCGCGCCGCGGCGCAGCGGCGGAGATTGGTGGCGTCCGAGCGCGACGTTCTCGGCGATCGTCCAGCCCAGCACAAGCGCTTCGTTGCGGCGGTCTTGCGGGATCACGCGAATGCCGGCCGCCAGCCGCGCCGCCGGCGTGACGGCCGAGCCGAGCGTGACGCCGTCGAGCTCGATCGTGCCGTTGTAGGCAGCGACGCCGGCGAGCGCGTCGGCCAGGGCCGACTGGCCGTTGCCTTCCACGCCGGCGACGCCGACGATCTCGCCCGCTTGCACCTCGAAGGTACCGTCGACCAGCTCGCCGCCGCCGTGACCCGCGGCGAGGTTGCGCACCACCAAACGCGGCGCCGGCATGATCGCTTCACGCTCGGCCAGCGGCGGCAGCTCGCCGCCGACCATGGCGCGCGCGATCTCGTCGGTCGAGGTCGCGTTGGTATCGTATTTCGCGACGACGCGTCCGCTGCGCATCACGGTCACGCGCGTGCTGTAGTCGATCACTTCTTGCAGCTTGTGGGTGACGATCAGCACCGCGGCGCCGGCCTGAGCGAGCGCCGTGATCGTGCGGAAGAACGACGCGATCTCGGTCGGTGCGAGCGCGGCCGTCGGCTCGTCGAGCAGCAGCACGCCGGGATTGCGTTCGAGCTCGCGCAGCAGCTCGACGCGCTGCTGCACGCCGATCGGCAGGTTCTCGATCATTGCGTCGGGATCGACCTCGAGCCCGTGCTCGGTTTGCGAGTGCGCAGCACGCGTTCGCGCGCGGCGGCGCGGTCGATGCGCCAACCTTTGCGCGGCTCGCGGCCCAGCAGCACGTTCTCCCACACGTTCAGCCGGTCGACCAGCTGGAAGTGCTGGTGCACCAAGCCGACCACGGCTTTCGCATCGACCGTGCCCTCATCGGGAATCACCGCGCCGAACGCGATCGCCGCGAGCGTCGACTTGCCGGCGCCGTTTTCGCCGACCAGCGCGTGGATTTCACCGGCATGCAGCTCGAGATCGACGCCGTCGACGGCCTGCACCGTGCCGAAGCGCTTACGAATCCCGCGCAGCGTGAGAACGGCCTCGCTCATACTTTCACCGGCTTGAAGGCGGCGAGTTGGTCGCGCGTCGACGGCGCGACGATTTTGCCTGCGATGATCGCGCTGCGCAGCACGTCGAGCTCGTGGAACTGCGCCGGCGTGAGCGCGTTACGCGTGTACTTGAAGTCGGTCAAGCCGATCGCGCCGTCTTTGAGCCCGAGCTCGATGTGGCCGTGCGGCACCTTGCCGGTCGCGGCGATCTTCGAGACGGTGAGCACGCCGATGTCGACGCGCTTGACCATGCTGGTGAGAATTTTGCCCGGCGCGAGCGCGTCCTGGTTCGACGTCGACGCCGATCGCGTAGGTGCCCGGCTGTTCCTTGATCTGCTCGATCGCACCGAGGCCGGCTTTGCCGGCCGCGACGTAGATCACGTCGGCGTTTTGCGAGAGCAGCACGCCGCCGATCTCTTTGCCGGCCGCCGGATCGTCGAACGAGCCGACGTACTTCACCAGCACGTTGACGCTCGGGTCGATCTGCCGCGCGCCGGCGGCGTAGCCCGCTTCGAACTTGCGCAAGAGCGGGATGTCGATGCCGCCGATGAAGGCGATCGTCTTCGTTTTGGTGGCCATCGCGGCCGCGGCGCCGGCCAGAAACGAGCCTTCCTGTTCGCGGAAGGTGATCGAGGCGACGTTGGGCTCGTCGACCACGGCATCGATGATCGCGAAGTTGCGCGTCGGGAAGCGGCTGGCCACTTCGTCGACATCGCGCGCCATGAGGAAGCCGACGGCGAAGATCTCGTCGTATTCCTTGTTCGCGAGCACGGTCAGATTCGGCTGATAGTCGGCCGCGGAACGCGATTGCAGCACCGCGATATCGGCGTGGAGCTCTTTCTTCGCATCGAGCAGCCCGCGGTACGCGCCGTCGTTGAAGGACTGGTCGCCGAGGCCGCCGGTATCGGTGACCATCGCCAGCCGGACGTTCCCGCCCTGGGTGATCCCCTTCGGGTGGCTGCACGCGGCGGCGGCGACGCCGAGCAGCGCCGTGCTACCGAGCACAAACGCGCGGCGCGGAATCACCCTGGCCCCTCTACGCGCTCCGTGCGGGTTGGCCTTTCGCCATTCGCGAAGCGCGAACGGGATGAATGCAACCGACTTGCAGAGCGGATCGCCGCCCCGTTGGAGCGACGCGGTCGACGGGGATCGTCTGGCTGCCGCGGCTGGCGGCCAAGGTGCGGGCCCACGATGCCGGGACGCTCGGCACCTACCTGCTCGGGCAGAGTCCGGTCGACGATGAGTTCTTGCGCACCGCGCAACTGAGCTATGCGGACTTCATCGCGATCGTGCGCGCAGCGCCCGACGATGCCGGCGTGCTGGCGGCGATCGGCGCCGCCTCGCCGGGTGCGATCGAGCGCTTGCGCCTGTGGTCGATCGAGATGCCGGTGCGGCGCGGCGCTGTTCTTGCGCGTGCTCGATCTCGACGACGGCTACAACCGCCCGGCCTGGCTCAACGCGCCGGTGGCGCTGGCCAACGCATTGCTCGCGCCGATGATCGCGGTGGCGCGGAAAGTGCGGCCGCTCAAAGCATGACCGATCCTGAAGTCGTGCGGCGGCGGCTGCGCCGCCGGTTGCCCTCGCGCGCCGAACGCCGCGTAACGTTCGGGCTGAAAGTGCTGGCGCTGATCGCGCTCGCGATCTACCTGCTCTTGCAGGCGCTCAACTTCTTCGGCGCGATCCGCACCACGGGCTTACTGATCGTCGGCGCGCTGTTTCTGGCCTATCTGATCTATCCGCTGGTGCGCCGGCTCAACGTGCACGTGCCGGTCATCTGGTCGATCATCATCGTGTACGCGTTCATCGCGCTGATCCTCACCTTTGGCGTGACGCTGGTGGCGCCGCAGATCGGCAGCGACCTCAACAACTTCGGCCATGCCTTTCCGGGCTTGATGACGCGCTTCCAGCAAGAGCTCGTCACGCCGCACACGCCGCTGCTCGCGCGCGTGCCGGTCGAGGACCGGATGTATCTGGCCAACCTGCCCTCGCAGTTCGACGCGCTGGCGCAGCAATACGGGTTGGACACGCTGCAAAAGGGTTTGCCGGTGCTGCTCTCCGCGGCGTCGATCGGCGCGGCGCTCGTGATCATCCCGATCTTGGCCGCCTACATGCTGATCGATGCGAGCAACGTGCGGCGCCAAGTGCTGGGACTCTTTCCGGAGAAGCGGCGGCGCAAGGTCCACACGATCATCGACGAGCTCGACGCGCGTGATCGGCGGCTTCATTCGCGGTCAGCTGATCGACGGCGCGATCGTGGGCGTGATGATCTTCGTGATGCTGCTGGCGACGCACGTGCCCTACGCGCTCTTGATCGGCGATCGCGGCCGGTCTGTTGAACTTCATCCCCTACGCGGGCGCGGTGATCGGCTTCGTGCCCTCGGTGATCTTGGCGCTCGCGTACAACGGCCCCGGCAACGCGCTGCTCGTCGCGCTGCTGTTCGCCGTGATCCAGCAGATCGACGGAAACTTCGTCGCGCCGAAGCGTGCTCAAGGACAACGTCGGCCTCTCGCCGCTCTACATCATCCTCGCGATCCTGATCGGCAGCGAACTCTTCGGCCTGGCCGGAACGTTCCTCGCGGTGCCGGTCGCGGCGATGCTGCGCGTGCTGCGCGAACAGCTGCTGCCCTCGCCGGCGCCGGCCGCCGAAGAACCGCCCGCGTTGACCAAGCGGCCGCGCGATCACGAGGCCGTCAAGGCACCATGAGCGTGACGCGCGTCGACGTGATCGGCGTGCCGATGGATTTGGGCGCCGACCGGCGCGGCGTCGACATGGGCCCGTCGGCGATTCGCTACGCCGGCTTGAACGCGGCGATCGAACGGCTGGGCATCGCGACGCGTCGATCGCGGCAACATCCCGGTGCGCGTGGCCGAATCGGCCTCGCCCGAGGAAGCGAACGCGAAATACTTCCCGATCATCGCCGAGGCGTGCGACGCTGCTCGCCGGCATGGTCGACGACGTGGTGCGCGCCGGCGCGTTTCCGCTCGTGCTCGGCGGCGATCACTCGATCGCGATCGGCACGCTCGCCGGCGTCGACCCGGGCGCGCGGCCGCGCACCGGGCGTGATCTGGGTCGACGCGCACGGCGACATCAACACGCCGATCACCTCGCCCTCGGGCAACGTGCACGGCATGCCGGTGCACTTCGCGCTGAAGCGGCAGCAGCGTCGCGCCCGACCGCATCGTGTTCATCGGCCTGCGCGATGTCGACGACGGCGAGAAGCGCGCGATTCGCGAGCTCGGCGTGAAGGCGTTCACGATGTCGGACATCGACCGCATCGGCATGGCGAACGTGATCGCGGAGGCGCTGGCGATCACGTGCGACGGCCCGGGTTCGCTGCACGTGAGCTTCGACATGGACGGCATCGATCCGACCGAAGCGCCGGGCGTCGGCACGCCGGTGCGCGGCGGCCTCTCGTATCGCGAAGCGCACCTGCTGATGGAAGCGGTCGCCGCATCGGGCGCGCTCGGTTCGCTCGAGATCACCGAGATCAATCCGATCCTCGACAACCAGAACCAAACCGCGATCTTGGCCGTGGAGTTAGTCCTGAGCGCGTTGGGAAAGACGACGCTGTGAATTTCGACCGCGACGCAATTCGAAGAGCGCCGCCGCGTGTTCGAAGACGCCGGCCGCGTGACGTGCCCGTGCGTGCGGCTATCCCACGATCGGCGAGCGCTGCGCCTACGAGATCTGCTCGCTGTGCGCCTGGGAAGACGACGGCCAAGACGACAACCCGCATCGCCCCGAAGGCTACCACGACTACTTCGCCCCCGACGACGTCGCCGGCGGCCCCAACCACGACTACTCGCTGAACGAAGCGCGCGAAAACTTCGCCAACGAACTTCACGTCGTATCGTCCGGCCGACATCGACTTCGAGAGCGAACGCTCGACGACCGCGATCAAGCGCGAGATCGTCAAAGCCTACGACCGCGCCGTCAGCGGCCTGATCGACGTCGAACGAGCCGAAGAAGACGCCCAATATTTCTTCGCCCGCCTCTACGGCATATAACCCCAGCCGTGCGGCTTACGCAGAATCCCCCGTCATTCCGAGCGGAGCGCCACCTCAACTTCGTTCGGGACGGGCTCCGGCGCGTAGTCGAGGAACGCCCACAATGCTTTATATGGTGATCGAACGGTTCGCCAACGCCAACGCCGCGCCAATCGGCGAACGTTTCCGCCAACGCGGCCGCATGCTACCGGCCGGCGTCCGCTACATTGCAAGCTGGATCGACACCGCCGGCACGACGTGCTTCCAAGTCATGGAAGCAGCTGACGCAAAACTCCTCGACCAATGGATCGAAGCCTGGGACGACCTCGCCTCGTTCGAAGTAACCCCCATCGTCAACGCGGCAGACTTCTGGGCGTCCTTCAAGCCACAAGCCTGAGGCAGCAGCCGACGCCGGATCAGCGCCCGCCCCGACCCGCTTCTTCTAGGAGTTCGATTCGGGTTTCGTGACCCTCGAGCTTGTGTGCGACGCGTTCGAGCCGGTCTTCCACGCGTTCCAGCCGCGTTTCGATACGATCCAGGCGGCCTTCCATCCGGTCCACCTTCGACTCAATGCGTTTCACGTCGACGTTCAAGCCGTGTACATCAGTCGTGCGGAGTTCCACGCTAGACGTGAGGACTTGCACCTTGGTCTAAGGCCTTGCCGGCTAGTCTCGATCCGTTGAACTGCCGACGCAAGCGCGTCCGATCGTTCATCCATGGGCCAGCCTTCGTTTCGGACGGGTGTTGCTGCCTGGCGGTTAGAGGTAAACGTTATTCCGTTCGAAGTCAGTGATTTCCAGAAGCGAGTAGCCCTGCGCCGTTCGGCGACGTCGTAAGCGTCGTCGTGTTTGCCGATGGTGATGACATACACTTCAAGTGCGTACTCATCGACCTCGAACACAACACGCCATGTTTGCCCACGGTAGATGAGTGCGGCAGCGTGCGCGCCGGTAAGTCGACCGCTGAGTAACTCCGCGAGCGCTGGCGCGAAATCTGGGTTTGCCAACCCCCAACGATTTACATCATAGGCGACCGCCGGCTTAAGCCTAACGGACCAGGCGTGGTCGTCCAGCGTTGCTGTACCCCCGAGACGGTCTTCCGGCAGCTTCGTCGACGGCGTCTAACAAGACGCGCGCATCGACGGTGTCATCACGGCCGGTGACCCGACGCCGCTTGAGTTCTTCGTCGGCTACGAGTCCAGAGGCATGTTGGACGAAAAGTTGCTCGATCGGAATGCCCAGAGCCGAACTGATGCGGCCTAGGACATCGAGGGTAGGATTCGCCACGCCGCGCTCGACCTCGGAGACCGTTTGTCTCGTAAGGCCTGAAGCTTCGGCGAGTGCAGTCTGCGAGAATCCCGCCCGAGCACGCTGGAAAATGAGGTTTCCGCTGAGGAGTTCGCGCGGTGGGAGTTGTGCCGGCGTGGCGAGCGGCTTCACGTCGCGACCAGGGGCGTAGCCAGGCGGGTTCGAGTGGTCATTCGTCGACATCATTCACAACGTAGTCTCGTCACAACAAGATGTCAACTATAGCCGTCAATTCCAATGCGCCGCGACACGGCGCGAGGAGGTCGCCCCATAATGCAGCTTTTCCCGAATTGCCGGCGCTTTGCCGGGCTTGCACTGCTTACCGCGCTCCTGGCGACAGCCGTCGTCCCGGCCACGGCGGCCGATGAGACCGTCGACCTGCCGACGATCCTCTCGGTCACGGGCGGTGCCGGATTCATCGGCAAGATGTCGGTCGAGTCGGTGCAGCTGCTGGCCGGCATGGTGAACGCGCAGGGCGGGATCCGCGGGAAGATGGTGCACGTCGCCCTCCAAGATACGACGACGAGCCCAGCCATCGCCGTGCAGTTTCTCAACCAGCTGATCAGCAACCACGTGCAGGCGGTGTTCGGCCCGACGTTCACCTCGGAGTGCGCCGCCCTCGCGCCGCTGATCACGAACGGCCCCGTCGTCTCGTGCTTCTCCCCGGGCGTGCATCCGCCGGCGGGCTCGTATCATGTTCAGCGGCGGCGTCGGCAGCGACAGCATGGCGGCGGCGATCGCCACGTACTTCCGCGATAAAGGCTGGAAGCGCATCGCGATCATCAGCTCGACCGACGCGAGCGGCCAAGACTTCGAAGAGAACTTCGACAAGGCGATGGCACTCCCGGTCAACAGCGAGATGAAGCTGGTGGCGCGCGAACATTTCACGACGAGCGATCTCAGCGTCGCTGCGCAAATCACCCGCATCAAGGCCGCGAACCCGGAAACGCTCATCGTGTGGACCGCCGGCACCGGCCTCGGCGTCGCGCTGCACGGCGTGCACGACGTCGGTCTCGACGTGCCGATCATGGCCGGCAACGCCAACATGGTGCGCGAGCAACTCAGCGGCTACACCGGCTTCACGCCCAAAGTGCTCACCTTCCCCGGCATCCTCGGCATGACGCCCCTCGCGAGTTCTCCGGCAGCCGTGAAAGCGCAGCAGAGCCAGTACTTCGCCGCCTACGCAAAGGACGGCGGTAAGAAGCCCGATCTGCCGGGCGCGCTCTCGTGGGATCCGACGCACCTCTTGCTCGACGCCTACAAAGCCATCGGCTGGAACGCCACCGCCGAACAACTCCGCAATTGGATCGTCTCGCAACACGCTTGGCCCGGCGTCAACGGCGTCTACGATTTCGCAAAATACCCCCAACGCGGCATCGGCGTCGACTCATGCGTCATCGCCCGCTGGGACGCCGCCACCAAAGATTTCATCGCCGTAAGCGGCCCCGGCGGCACCACCCGCTAGGCCACGCAGAAGAACGCCGCCTCCCGCAGATACCCACCCGTCATCCCGAGCGTAGTCGAGGGACCACACCAATCACGCCAGAGAGCCACTGTCGATCACGAGCGTAGCCGAGTGATCGCCACCAACCTAGGCAATTAGAACATATAGTAACGCCGATCGTTTTAGTCACCGTCGAATGAGGCAAGGAATGCGTCGTACTTCTCGCGCGTGCGCCGTCGCAGACGCTTTTGCCCGCGGAGGCTGTTGCAAAAGCGGTGCGCCGGCTTGAGGTTCATAAAGCCGAGTTGAGTGCCACCTTCGCAACGCGGTACGACGTGATCGATGCTGAATGCGGCGGGCTCATCATGGGAGAGCTCCAGGGGAATGCGCTTGCCGCAGATCCAACAAACGGGCCGCCCATCGCACAAGCGCAGGAGCGCCGCGCGGCTGTCTATCCCCTTACCGCGATCGATGAGTTCTTCGACGACGGCGTCGGCCGCGTCGTGAATAAGCTCCGAGCTGATTTCGAGCCCGCACCAACGGGCAGAGATAGCGCGGTGAACCCGCCTATACAATCCTTGACGATGGGGAATTGCGCGGCTCTCTTCCGGAGGACCGACGATCGACAACTGCATCATGCCGGGATTCTGCGCGGTCAATATGCCATCTGGTTGGCACGGGAGCGCGGAGGCCGGGGAAAGCCGTGAATTGATTCAACCGCAAGTCAAAGCAGCTCGCAAAGCGAGTATCGTGTGGCGGGTGACTATCAGGCTGACCGGCGTGATGCCGATCGTTTGGCGGTCGATCCTCGTGCGCCCGGAGACGAAGCTCTCGATGTTCCATCGCTACCTTCAGGCGGCGATGGGCTGGGAAGAACGCCATCTCTACGCCTTCACGATCGGCACGAAGGAGTACGCGCTCCCTAATCGTGCGCCGACGGGCGAAAAGAAAATCTACGACGCGCGGCGCTACACGCTCGCGCGGCTCTTTCCCAAGATTCCGGCAGACTTTCGCTACGTCTACGACTTCGGCGATCGGTGGGAGCACGTCGTCGACATCGAGGGCGAAGAAGAGGCGCAATACCGCAAGCAGTATCCGATCTGCGTCGCCGGCGCCGAGCCGTGCCCTCCGGAAGACTGCGGCGGTGCGGCCGGTTACCGAGAATTTCTCGTTGCACTCAACGATCCGACGCATCCGGAGCACAAGCGTCGCGCCAGATGGGCCGAGGAGCACCTCTTCCGACGCGACTTCTCCGTGCAGCGCGCTACCTGGGCGTTACGGGACGCGCCGCGCGACTAAGCGCCGGCCTTACGAGGCCGTCCGCCTTTCGCTCCGTTCCGCCGCGCTGCCGCCGCCTTCGCGGGTGAGGTGTGCGAACCGGCGTGGCGAGCCAGTTCGGACATCCAGCGCTTTCCCCCATAGATGCCTCTCAGAAGTGAGATAACTTCAAAGTCGGCGTCGACGTCGCGCCATTCGAGGCACGTTCCGCTCCCCGCGATATCCCCGCGCCGCAATTGCTCCGGCGTGGCCTCCGACAACCCTTGCATCAGGCGCCGCGGAATGACGAGTGCAGCCCCGTTATTCATCTCGATGATGACCGTGTCCCCAACGCCATCGTACCGCACGTCCGTCGCGAGCGGTTCGGTGCGCAGCCTCTCCTCATACCGGCGGTACGCGGCCTCGAGCTCGGCGTCAGTCGGCATTCGTACCTTGGTTCGCATTAGCAGTAGCGCTCCCAGAGTTCAACTAGCTCGGCAAAGTGTTCATCGACAATTTCAAGGACTTGTCGGATATCGGCTTGTGATAGTGCTCGACCGGAGCCCCGTACTGAAGGCGCTCCATCCAGATTTAGCTCGATAACCACTTCAGGGGCTCTGCCCGTACCTTGGCGCGCGTGAACGTGCCGTGGAAGGTGGTCGTGAGGAATGATGACGAGGCACCACCGGCCGACTCTGATCGATGGCAGCTAGGATAACCCAGCTGTTCGGTTTTGTCTAGGCCGAAGCACGCCTCTCGATCACGCGGCCCGACCGTTGGCTAGATCCGCCGGTGACGTTCCCCGGCGAGCCGTTCGACGGTCGCGACTGCCTCGGGACCGCTCGTGGCGCCGGCAGTCGCACCGATTTTCCGCCACAGGTCGCCGCCGTGGCGAAACGGGAGGCCGCCGACGACGATCGGGACGCCGGCATCGACTTCCCGGATCGCGGCGATCGTGGTGCGCGCCTGATCGAGATGGGCCGCCATCGTTACCGAGAGCCCGATCACCGTGGGGGCGTTCTCGCGGACGGCCGCCGGACACTCATCGGCCGGGACGTCGGCTCCGAAATACACGATCTTCCAGCCGTTGATTTGCAGCTGGTCGGAAATCATGCGCAGCCCCACATCGTGGCGTTCGTTCTCGATGCGCAGGCGGGGCGGCTGGCGACCGAGTAGATCGTTCATCACGCGCAGCGTCATATCCGTGACGTGATGTTCCATGGCGACGCTCATCGCGGCACGCTCCCAGCGCTCGCCGGATTCGATCAGCGCCGGCTCGAGCAGCTCGAAATAGATGCTTTGCAGGTCGCCGTACCGCGATGCGGCCTCGTGCGCGAGCGATCGCGCATTATACGCCTGGTGTGTCATGAGCATGTCGAGATAGATCAGCGCGTTTGGATCCCTCGTTCCGCTCGTCCTCGTGGGGACTGCTGCCGCGTCACGTGGGTGTTTGCGCCTCCGCTAGGAACTGGAGCACGAGTTCGCGATCGGCGGGATCGTCGATGTGCCGTGCCCCGGCACGCAGCCGCTCAAAGATTACCTTGGCATCGTTCATCGGATCGTGGCGGGCGACGGAAACCGCGCCGGCCCAACGCACGTGGTCACCCAGCAAGCGCGGCTCGTCGATGGCAAGCGTGCTCACCAGCACGTCCTGCGCGGCGCGCATCTGCGCACTGGCATAGTGCTCGGCATTGCGCTCGCGGAATGCCGACGCGGCGCGGCTATATGTCGTCTCAGCCATGACCGAGGTGCCAGCCATGCTTCTCGCACGGATACGGTCGCAAGCCCGTGCTGGTACGCGGAATGGCGCGTTCAGCGAGCTTCTTCGTCGCGAACGCCGCCTTGGGCGCGCCGCTCTTGTTGTAGCACGTTCGCGTGCCGCCGGTTTTGCGTGTTTTTGGCTCAGCCATGATCACACGGTACAGGCGTCAGAGGCACCGGCATTGGAGCGCTGTCATCCCAAGCGTGTCGCGCGACGGCCGATATCACGTAGCTTTGATAATAACCGTTCACAACGATGTTACCGGCGTAGAGGCCTCCGCGATTTCTTATTTGCTCCGGACCACGGTGACTTACTTCGTTGACTCGACCCCCAATCCAGCCTCGTGGCGGGGTGTCCGGCAGAGCGGCCCGAATCAATTTTCTCGACGAACGTGAGGGTGAGCGTTGCTTAGGACCGTTCCAATTGCCGCACGGGGTGAGCCGCGAAGAAGCGTGCTAGGAGCTATGCCTGCGTATGTGGCAGGGCGTCGCGTATCCACGGGTGTGCCAACCATATGCCGCCCCTAGCCGATAGAATCACGACGTGATAGAAGCCAGTTGCGTCGGCTACAGCCCTGAACAGGAAGCCGCCCTTGCGTACCTAGGAGGCAATGCCTACGTCGCCGCAGGCCCCGGGACGGGCAAAACCCACCTTCTGGTCGGGCGGTATATGCGGCTGCTCGAGCGCGGCGTTCCCCTAGAGCGTGTTCTCGTGCTCACCTTCTCCCGGCGCGCTGCCACCGAATTGCGCGAGCGAATCGTCACGGCGCTCGAAACTCAGGAGCAATCGACCGTTGCCATTGAGGTGCGAACCTTCCACGGTTTCGCTTCGCGACTGTTGCAAGGGGAGGGAGCCCGGTTTCGGACACGCCGTTTGCTGGACGCCTTTTCGCGCGAGCTACTGCTAGATGCGGCTATCGCTTCGACGCCGATGGTATCGCTCTCGGCGAAGACAATCTCCAGCCGCGCCTTCCGCACTGAAGCGGGACGCTTCCTCGACGATCTTGGCCGGTCGCCGGACACCACGCTTGATCGCGTCGAAGGCAGCGCGTCGGCGCGCCTGAGCGATCTGCTGGCGCTACGGCGAACCATGCTCGCGGCACGCGATCGACTTGGAGCGAGCGATCTTAACGACCTCGTCTCCCGCGCGAGCGATGCCCTTCAAGACCCCGGCAGCGAAGCTTCGCTCTGGCTCGCTTCGCACCGCTACGAACACGTCCTGATCGATGAATTTCAAGACACCGACGCCGTCCAACTGCGTTTGCTTGAAGCGTTAGGAGCCGTGATCTTCGCGGTCGGGGACGAAGCGCAATCGATCTATCGTTTCCGCGGCGCGCAGAACGGCATCGTTTCGCGCGCGAGAGAGCGCTTTGCCATGGAATACTTTGCGCTCACTGAGAGCCGGCGCTGTTCGCCCGCGGTGTGCGAACTGGCCGGCGAGACACCATTTGTCGGAGAGCTTGCGCCGCACTCAGCACGGGCGAATGGCGCGCCTGTCGAGGTTGCGTCTGTACGCACCACAGCCGATGAAGTCCACCTCGTCGCCGATCGCATTGAGGCGGCCCTTGACGCCGGTACAGCGGCCCAAGAAATCGCGGTGCTCTTGCGGGCCACTCGACCGCTCGGCCCGCTACTCGCCGACGAGCTGCGACGCCGGGCAATTCCCGTGATTGAGAATAGCCGCGATGCTTTGCTGGGCGATCCGCGGATCGGCACGCTGCGAGCTGCATTCTCCGTTCTGCAGGACGCCCACGAAGAGGCCGCTTGGCGGCGTCTCCTTACAGCTACTCCGCTCGGATACGACCCACTCGCGGTACGCTTGAAGCACGTGGAGCTTCGGGCGTTCCGACCTGATATATCGCTTTCGGCGGCACTCGATGCGGCCGGGCTACACAGCGAGCTAATTTCAAACGATGCAGTCGCTGCCGCATTAACCGATGCGAAAGCAGCTTGGGACACGCACGATCTCGGCAGCGTGGCCCGCCGCCTCGCACGAGGCCTGCGCCTCGTAGCGGCCGTCGTTCGCGAGGAGCCGCCTGCAGCCGTCCGCGGAGCATCCGCCCGACTCCGCACCATCTGCGACGGACTCAGTGAAGCTCAACGCGCGCTGGCTGCAATTGGCAAAAACCCAACGTGCACCGAGATAGTGATGGCTTTGGACGATCATTTGGCAGCCTTGGCCGGTGATGACGGCGATCGCGTGAGCATATCAGCGGTACGCATTCTGAGCGTTCACGGCGCGAAAGGCTTAGAATTTGATCTAGTCATCATTGCTGACGCGGTTGACGGTCGCTTTCCGCAAAACGCCCGCGCATCGACAATGCTATCACCTGCGGATCGCGTTCTGCTAGTTAACAATGGCATCGACGGAGCATCTGTAACGGATGCAATCGAGCAAGAGGAAGCTTCGCTCTGGTATGTGGGGGTCACGCGCGCCAGGGATCGACTGCTTATTACATTCGCTTATGAGGGGCTCGATGGCGCGGAACAGCGCCCGTCCAGATTCCTAAGCACTCGTCTGCCGGAATCAACTACTCGCGTGTTGCGCGGATCGCTCGAAATCGCGGCGCTTCGCGACGGCGACCCACTCTGGCGCGAGCGGTTGCGCGCCGAGCATCGGATCGCTGCTTCTCCAGCGCTATCCGCGTACGCCAACGATCGGGACAACGCTTTTGTTCCCATAGACCAGCGGCCGCTTCCGAACCCCGACCATCTTTCGGTCGGCGACGTCGTCGAGTGGTTTCAATGCCCTCGAAGGGTGTACTATAGTCGCTTTGTTGGACTGAAGAGCGAGGAATCCACGCCGCTAACGCTAGGGAACGCACTTCACCTTACGCTACAGCTCTTCCACAACGAAACTGGCGACTTCACCAAAGTTGTTCCCGGCGACGATGAGCGATGGATGATCAGATTGCGCGAGCTGCGAAAGACTGTCTGGAGCGAGACGGAATTTGACGGCGCCGCAATCCGCGAAGCCTGCGCGATTTTTGCCGACCGCATACTGGCTGGGTACGCCCGAGCCCTCCAGGAGCGCTCGCTCGCAACGCCATTTATCGTTGAGGCAAGTGAACGCGACGTCGAAGTCTCTGCCGGGCCTCTTCTACTTCGCGGCCGCATCGACCGGGTCGATCGACGCGTAGGCGACGGAGCGCTACTTCTCATTGACTACAAGAGCGGAAGTGCACAGAGCAGGCCTTTCCGCGAATATCTTGGTCGCGCAACCGAACTTTGGGACGCCGGCAATTCCCTCGCAGGCACGATCGACCACGGGTTCGCGGCGCAATTAGCATTCTATGCAAGTGCCCTACAACATGTAGGCGAGTTCGCGTACGTCTATCTAAAAGGTGCGAAGGGAGCGCGACAAAGCGTCTCAGTGGACGTTACCACTTATGACGAAGACACGCGTCGGCTGGTGGAACAAATGATCGCTGACGTACGGAGCCATCTTACTGAGCCGCTCGCGGAAAATCGACTGCTGACGGTCTCCCCTGCGCAAAACGATCGACCCTGCCAGCTCTGCAACTTCAAGGCAATCTGTCCCGGGCCGGCTGAGGACGATGTATGAGCGCAACTGAGGAACAGCAACGTGTCATCGACGCTCCACTCCTGGGGCCGCACCTGGTCGATGCAGGTGCCGGCACCGGGAAAACATTCACTCTCGTCGAGCGCGCTGTCGCTCTCGTCGCATCCGGTGCTTTAGAGCCGCGGAACCTATTGGTGGTCACGTTTACTCGTGCCGCCGCAGTCGAGATTGCGAGCCGCCTAGAGCAACGGTTTCTCGACCGGAAAGCGACCGGACGACCCACGTGTGGCACCTTCCATCAAATTGCCACGGCGCTTCTACGTGAGTTTGCGTACGACACCGGCACATCACCAGATGTGCGTGCCGTTGAGGATGTCAGGGCTCGCGCCATATTTGCAAGAGCGTTCCGCGATCTATTAGATGGCCGCCTGGGAATTGAAACCTCGGCACTTCCCTTGCTAGACCGGACCCCGGTCCTAGAGCGTAATCTCGCCGGCATTGCATTGCGTCTGAAAAACACTAACGTCAGTATCGACGAATTTGAGCGTGAAGCCCTGGAGGCAGCAGATGATCTCGAGCGGATGCCGTTCGGTGCAATTGTACACCTTACACAAAAGGGAGCCCCGCGGGCCGGATGGCCGAGGCCGGATCCGGCGCTCACAATAAAGGAGCGCTTCAATGAAGCCGCTCGGGAACGCATTAACATTCGTGCTGTCTCCGGACTATTTCGCCACTTCGATGGTCTACTCGACGCAGAGAACTTAGCCACGTTCGGCGACGTCCTCACTCGAGCGACCGCAATGTTCCGCAACTTTCCGACAATCACAGCGAACTTACGTTTACGCTGGCGACATGCTATGGTCGACGAATTCCAAGACAGCAATCGCATTCAGGTCGAGTTCCTTAAGGCGCTGTTTGGGGATGAGCTGGTCCCACTGTTGGTGGTCGGCGATGTTCGTCAAGCCATTTACGCCTTCAACGGTGCAGATCCCGACGGCATCGTGGACTTTCGAACGATGGCCGGCTGCGAGCGTTATCCGCTCAGCGTCAATCGCCGCTCATACAAGGCTATCCTCGACCTCGCACACCACACGTTGGCCAATGCTGACGCTGTTCCGGCCGAACTTCACAACGAACTCATCGCTCATCGGGGCGAGTCGGGCGCAACCGCCGTGCGAGCTCAACTCTTCACTGGCGACGGTGCCTTAGAGCGCGAAGCCGACGCGGTCGCGCACACGGCATATTGCCTCGTACGCGACGGCGCGTCGCCTAAGTCGATCGCTGTCTTGATGAGAAGCCGATCCAGAGCTCCGCTCTTCGCTGCAGCTCTCCGACGCTATGGGCTTGCCGTGCAGCTTCATGGCGGCGCAGGGTTCTTCGGTGCGCCAGAAATTCGAGAGGTAGTCGCGTGGCTCCGGCTCGTCGAAACACCGGATGATATTGCGTCGTTAGTCGTCGTGCTACAGAGCGCAGCAATTGGTTTTGGCGACGGGGTCGTGGCTAAGCTCGCTACAAGACGCCAGCTTGCTGATGATGCACTCGTCGAATCGCTCGACTTCTTGTCCGGCGAGGAACGCATCCGGATTGAACGGTTCCGCGGAATTGCCCGGATAACATCCACGCTCGCCGACGTCCCATTAGCAGACGCGGTTCGCACGGTGGCTTTTCAATCAGGCGCCGAGATCGCCCGGATAGGTGGAGAAGCAGGCGAACTAGATCAAGTACGCGCGAATCTCGATAAGCTTGTCCGACTTGCTGCCGATTTCGCGACCGATCGACCTACCGCACGCATCGCGGATTTTCTTATTGAGCTTGACGAACGCGCGGAGCTTGACGATGACGAAGCCGAGGCAGAACTCGAAGGCGACCGAATCGCCCTCATGACGGTGCACGCGGCGAAAGGGCTCGAGTGGGACCATGTTTTCGTGGCTAACGTCAGTCCGTTGTCATTTCCCCTGTCGGGTCCCGCCACCCGCGATGTTGTTGTCAAGCTTGACGAGTCTCGACACGCGTTAGCCTTCGCCAGCTCTACCGATGGTAGGACGCCCTTGCGGTGGCATCTCGCTACCAATGAAGTCAACGCGGTCGGCCATGTATCTCCACAACCGCGCGACAATCGCGAAGAGCACCGCCTCTTCTACGTCGCACTGACCCGCGCGCGCAACAGCGTCTACGTTACTGGGCGCCTCTTCGGAAACGGAGTCACGCCGAGCGCATGCCTTACAGCAGTACGCTCGTGGTTAGCCGATCAAGGTGCTGACCCTTTGGCGACGCAGTTGGTAGTGGACGAAAACGCAGCGTGGATTCAAGAACGGGTGCCGGCCGCGATCGCCGAGCTTCAGGATATCGGCGGGATCCTACTCCGCCTTGAAGCGCAACTCGCTCGCGCGACTGCAGCACCCCCGCTCGCGAATCGCCGTGGGCCACTCTCCTATTCAGCGATCGCATTACACGACGCATGTCCCCGACGGGCGCGGTATCATTATGTTCTTGGCATTCCCGATCTTAGCGAGGAGGCGTCAGCGATCCCATTGGAAGGCGATCACCGCGAACCGTCGCGCCGTGAACCCGCGCGTTTCGGCCGCATCGTCCATTCAGTGCTCGAGTCCGTGGCGCTCGCGCGCATTGCCGGCCATGAGCTAGCCGTCGACCGGTACCTCGACGCAGCTATGGAGGATGAAGAATGTTTCGCGGATGCCACTTTGCGCTCGGACGCGCGACGTGCTTCGCAAATCGCAATGCTAGCTTTGAGCGATCTTACGCCCTTAGCGGCCGAGCAACGCTTTGACATTCAGATCGATGGCGTCGCTCTAAGTGGCTATATAGACCTGCTGGCCCGCGACGCGAAGGGCCGTCTGACGGTCGTTGACTATAAGACGGGTTACACGCCGACCGACCAATATGCCATGCAGTTCGCCCTCTATCGGGAAGCGGTGGGGCGACATCATCAGGAGGCAGTCGCTACGCTGCTCCTCCGAATCGGGGCGCATCATGCGCGGCTTGAGGCGGTCGCACCCGCGTCGGCGAGCGATCTATCGGCAGCCGTCGCATCGGCTCAAGCAATGGACAGCGACGAGCCGCGACCGGGCGACCAGTGCCGCACATGCCCGTATGCACTCATCATATGCGATTCGGCGCCTGCCGCCTTCGGCGCCAATGACCTAGCCACAAAGTGGCAGCGGCGTAACACTCCGTAGCGACGCCGTCCAACACGCTTCGGCCGGCGGTACCGTTTCGCAATGTCGGTTAACGCGGTATGCGCCCGCTCGGACGCTCGCTCTCGTTGCGGTCGGCGCCCCGCGCTCATCTCGTCCCCGCCGGCTTTCAAATGCTGAGCCTCTCGCCGAAGTATTTCTCCACGGATTACCCAGATTTGGCTCCGGCGCGGTGGAATTCGAAGGCGTAGCTTCCCCTGGGGTCAAAAGCCCGTTATTGTGGTCGAACGTGCGTTCTCCACAATCTGTTGTGGTGGCTGAGCCCTTTTGGAAACAAATTGGCAATATGTCGGCCGTAGACTAGGAGTTAACCAGGCCTGGCCGGCCAGATGCCGGACGCTAGGCAGCTTGGGGACTATTCGGGGAGTAAGCTCATTCTAGTCGACATGCCTGTCCGGTTATCGGACCGCAAGGGGCCCCCGGCACGCCGCCGTCCAATCGCTATCGATCTCTTTGCGGGCGTCGGCGGAATGTCGCTCGGCTTCGAACAAGCAGGGTTCGACATCATCGCGTCCGTTGAATACGACCCGGTTCACGCCGCGGTGCACGAATTCAATTTTCCATTAACAAACGTCGTCTGCGCCGACATCGGCCGCATATCGGCGGACGCCCTACGCGGGGCGGCACTTGAGGGATTTCTGCGCCATGGTCACCCACCGGAAGATTGGAATGCCGGCGAGATTGACGTGATTTTTGGCGGCCCTCCTTGTCAAGGTTTCAGCACCATTGGCAAGCGTGACGTATCCGATGACCGCAATAAGCTTGGTTATAAATTTGCAGATCTCATCGGTGAAATCCAGCCTAAGTACTTCGTGATGGAGAACGTTCCAGGCATGGCCGCTGGTGGCCATGCCAGTATCCTCGCGCGGCTAATTGCGCGATTCAAGAAGCATGGTTACGGCGTCGCAGTTGAACTCGAACACGTCCGTAAGAAAGCGATCCTCAATGCTGCAAACTTCGGCGTGCCTCAGGATCGCAAGCGCCTCATTTTGCTCGGAGCGCGTGACGGAGTGACCATGCCATCATATCCGCTGCCGACGGTACGGCCCGCTTCTAAGCGAACCGGCGACGTACGCCGGACAGACTCGCTCGATTTATTCCTGCCACCTGGCCCAACCGTCGGCGAAGCCTTGCTCGACCTTCCCGATTTAGATGCGTTCGACGAACTGTTATTCACTGATGAAGTCACTTTAAAACAGCGCGAGTTCGACCGCATGAACAAAGCGGCTTCGGACTACGTAAGACGCCTTCGCGGAGTCGTTGAGGATCCGGGTGATTTATCACATCCGCGGCAGTGGGACTCCCGCCAACTGACTTCATCGATGCGCACAGTCCATACCGCGGAGTCAATCCGCAGATTCAAGGCAACGAAGCAAGGTAATACCGAAACAATCTCGCGCTTTTATCGCCTCGACATCGGAGGGCTTTGCAACACAATTCGCGCTGGAACTGGGAGCGAGCGCGGCGCGTATACGTCGCCCCGACCTTTACATCCGACGCTGCCTCGCGTGCTGTCCGTACGAGAGGCTGCTCGCCTGCACTCGTTTCCAGACTGGTTTCGTCTGCACCGCACCAAGTGGAACGGCTTCCGCAGTATCGGTAATGCCGTCCCGCCACTGTTCGGTCGCGCAATCGGTCGCACAATCATTGCGGCACTTAATGTCGAGCCTTTTCGACCGACCGAGAAAGTGTCACTCCGCGCCCGAGAATTGCTCGGTTTGAATCGGTTACAAGCATCGGCGCACTTCAATGCCGACGAACGTCATATTCCAAAGGTTCGCAGACGCGTGACGACAGCTTGATGGCGAGACCGGCGAAAGCGGGAATGTACGCAGCCGTTATTGAGCGGCTGTTCTTTTCGCGGTACGAAGCCGGGAAACTAGCATTAGAATTTGACCGCACCGAGCTTGACTCAACGGCTCGAGAACTAGGACTCGACGTAGCAAAGAATCTTGGCGACCTAGTGTACTCCTACAAATATCGGCGAGCTCTCCCTGATGCGATCTTGGCGACTGCGCCCGACGGCTTGGAGTGGCGAATCTCCAACGTAGGAAGAGCGCGTTATCGATTCGCATTAGGTCGCGCGTTTCGTGTCGACCCGGATCCTGGTCTGGCCGAGACTAAAGTGCCAGACGCGACGCCCGGAATAATCGCAAGGTACGCCCTTTCTGACGAGCAGGCTTTGCTCGCGAAGCTGCGATACAACCGGCTCATTGATATCTTTACAGGGGTGACATGCTACTCACTTCAGAATCATCTGCGCACCAGCGTGCAGGTCGAAGTTGAGAGCCCTGAGACAATGCAGATCGAGACCGATGAAATCTATGTCGGTGTGGATCGCCGCGGTGCACACTACGTGTTTCCAGTACAAGCAAAGGGGGGCAACGATAGGATCGCGATCCAGCAGATTGAGCAAGACGTGCTGCTTTGCCAGCAGAAGTTCAAGGAACTGATCTGCGTGCCAATCGCCGCGCAATTCATGGCTGGCGACGTAATCGTGCTTTTCTCGTTCGAGCCTTCGGACGTCGGCATGCGCAAAAGCGTTGAGCGACACTATCGGCTCGTAGCAAAGGACGACGTCTCAGATGCCGACCTTAAGACGTACAGGGAACGTCTCGACGCCAACTCCTAAGCCGGTCCGCTTTTCGCGAAGTTTGCGGAAGAAGATCGCGCTAGTGGCGGCAGGCGCAGCGGCTCTGTACCGGGAGCGAGGACGCGACTTTCCGTGGCGGCACGAGACCAACCCGTATCAGCTTGCGGTCGCTGAGATTTTACTCCAGCGGACACGTGCCGCGTCCGCACTTCCAGTATACGAAACATTGGTTCGGCGCTATCCCTCCGCATCGAGCCTCGCGATTGCGGACCGGTCCGCTCTAGAGGAGACACTGCGCCCGATTGGCCTTTCGCGAAAGCGAACCCTACAGTTGCGCGCCATGGCCGAGGAGATAGAACGCCTCGGGCCCACCGTGTTTGATGACTGGCGTACGCTGCTGTCACATATTCCGGGTATCGGCGCGTACGGCGCGCGTGCCATAGCTTGTTTCTCACGCGGTGAGCGTGTAGGTGTCGTAGACGCCAACGTCGCCCGCATCTTTCGTCGCGTTTTCCGCGTACCGAGCGCCGATCCGCGCGCCGTCCTATATCAGCACCTTTCTGATGCAGTAGCTCTTGAAGCCGACGATCCCCGCGCAACTAATTTCGGATTGCTTGACATTGGGGCCGCAGTCTGCATCCCTAAGCCTCTTTGCCGAGAGTGCCCCTTCAATTCCTATTGTTCGCGATACGGCGTATAAAATCGATTTGGTTTTCAGATGCTCGCTGGTTATCACCGACCCGGGTACGAAAAGTAAATGGTGTTTCCTGATCAGTGCTTTTCTCTGTGGCAACCAAAATATAATATCGCGCCACTATTCAGATCTGCTTTATTATATCGATTCCCATTTGCTCACGAGCTTTTTTATCAACCCCTCTCTAGCCCATTTAAAGGGTGTTAATCTCTCCGAATTCCAAGGGCTCGACGAACAAACAGGCATAACTATATAGCAACGTCACACATCACCCACTGCGGCGAGGTATCGCGAACAGAATACGAGTTCCGCCGCTGCACGACTTGCCCGAACCGCGAGCCTTCAGTCGTCGGCGTTCAACGAAGATGCATGGTCAACAAGATATAAATGGGATTTTGCGCGGCTCGCCCCCACGTATACTAACTCCTCACGATCAGATGCGAGCGCCAAACCGATGCCCCACAAAAAAACCACGTCGGCTTCGAGACCTTTAAATTGTTGTACGGTTGTTACTAAGATACTCCGCTCCGTCGGTTGGTCATCGATGCCTCGCCAACGAACGTTCTTCGCCAAAACGAGGGCTTCAAGAGCTTCCATGAAGTCGATTTTTGGCGTTCCCGCAATCAGCACGCATATCTGATTCGAATCTACACGTTCGGAACCGACCAGATCGTTGATTGTGTGGGCAATCACTCTCGCACCTACGGTTAACGACGGTGCATCGATTCGACTGACTCTTCCGGAAATCTCTGACGATTCGATCGGGTCGCCCTCATAGAAAGTATAAGCAAGTTTATGAATAGGAACCGCATTGCGACAGTTTCGGGTCAGCAAGAAGGGCTGCGTCGCAATAGGATTCGCATCGGTGCCACCGTACAGTCGCTGGTTTTCGTCAGAAAAAACGTACAAGGTTCCCGATTCGCCACCCTTCGTAAAAAGTTCAATTGAAAACCAATAGCTCGAGTGAAAGTCCTGCCCTTCGTCCACGATCACAGCATCGAACCGGTCTTCGACGAGCTCTGCCGATCTTGCTAATGCTTCTGGAAGGACACGGTCGTACAGGTCCCAATCTGGATGTTCTTGCTGCACTTCGAGTTTTAAATCACGCCGGGTCTCGAACTTAACCTTCTGAAGCATGCGGCCACATAATTCGTGAAACGTCATGGCGCCCACATTGGGGAACGCCTCGAGGCTCTTCGCCAATACGCGCGCCAGCGGTCGGTTATAGCAGACCAGTAACGTCCTTTTTCCCTCGCCTGCCAGTCGCCGGGTCTTCTCAACCGCGAGAACGGTCTTACCTGTACCGGCGCCGCCCGTTATGGAAGCTCGCTTGTATCGGCTCAAATTTGAGAGCGTCGAGCTCTGATTCACACTCAAGATCATTCGCTGGGCTTCTGCTTCGTCAAGCGCAGACTTGATCAATGGGCGCACGTCGATTGGTGGCACGAGTGCGGCGACGAGCGCCGCTACCCCAACGGAGCCAACTTTAACGTCTTCTTGCCCGGACGGGCCGTTTACTCCGTTCAACCATTGGCATAGCTTGGGGCCTCCTTGAAGGCGCCCCCCGATGAGTTCCATTGGAGAGTCGACGCCAACAAGGGAATCGATTCGATCCAGATCTGGAAAAAATGCCGCATGCGCGAACCACGGCTTCGCTTTTGGGAAAAGACGGCGCCATGCCGGCGCCTCCTCGAGAAATTTCAGTAAAGCATACTTCGAATCGCGAGCCTGTGCGATCGGGCTACGTTTCAATCTTGACACGCGCCCGTTGCGATCAACAGTCTCCCATGCCCCGGAAATCGGCGCGCGTCTTACGCCGCCGCCTTTGACTTCAACGATCACCACGCCGCCATGTTCATCGCAAATAACGAAGTCCGCCTCGCCATCCCGGAAGTTAGCCGATCCTCGATAGGTCCAGCGCACGCTGTGAAGCACCGTCATGCTGGACGGCAAGAAATCGCGACACCAACCGTAGAAGTTGCGCTCAGCATTCGACTCGACTGCACTCATCGCGAACGCAGACAGCGCCGGAATCATTACGGCCAAAAGATCGATCTCATGTCGCGTACCTGCCAACGTCTTCGGGCTGACGAAGAAGGTCGAATGGGCTCACCTTTCCGCGCGGGTCTCCTAATATAAATGCGGAGCTAAGTTCCACTGCGACCGCTACCGCTGCACCGTTATGGTGCTGCAAGCGAAGGCCGTCCCGCGTCCACTGATGATAGTTCTTGAGGAACTTCTGGATCGCGTACTCGTTGTGCTCCGTGTCCTGCATTGATGTATCCGTGGTCGAATACAGAAGCTGGGCAAGATTGAGTCCCAGACGCCAATCCAATTTGTCGTGTACGAGCATATTCGAGTAATCCTTGAGGCACCGATAGCACGCTGCATCGCACGATTCTCTGTGGGCCAGCTCGTTATATGACGCGTGGTATCTGCCTACGATACGTTCGAGAACTTCTTTCAACACGTCCGCTGACGCCAGGTGCCTCGCGAAACCAGCACCGTTATCGAGCGTGTCAGATACCACCAGTCGCCCGGCAAGCTCGCCGTTCTGCCGCACCGGCGTGAAGATCACGTCCAGTTCCCGACGGTCGATGTCGAGCATCTCGCATGCAGCGACCCCGAACATTGCGCCGAAACTGAACCATGCCGCTTCCCGAGCAGCCCTGTCGGGTGCAAGGTTCGCAAGGCTCAGCAAGCCAGGTGAAGCTTGCAAGACAAGGACGTCAGTGACTGTCCTTGCTGTGAGCGCCACGCTCTCGAGCCTCAGGCCGCCGTCGGCCCGTTTGACCTCATCGTTGAAGAATGTTTCCTCCCACAATCCGTCACTAGCGAACCAACGACCGTATGCGGCCGAAAGGTTAAACCCCCGGCCCCGATTGTCGTTGATAACATAGATGGTCCCGCTACCAAATCGCGCCGAAATGCCCCCCATTTCCGATTTAAGCTCCTCGTCCGGCAACTTGGAAAGTTTGGCACGCAGCGATCTGCTGGTCGTCTCAACCCGCCAATCGAAAGCTGGCGCTTCCCGATAATCGCTACGAAACCCCAATGGCTCGATAAGCTTTCGCTGACGCAAGCGGCCGTCGCTACAAATCTCACAGCGTTCGCCGTCGGCAGCGCCCGCGTCGATAAGGGCTCCGCAACGATCGCAAATAAAAGCCGTGCTAACGTCTTCGACGAATGGGCCTTTTGCTTTACCATTGCGTGGGAGCGCCCGCCACGGTGGGTAAATAACCACGCCGACTGGCTTGTAGACGCGTTTATCTTTAACGATCTCGTTGCCAAAGGCGAACTCCGAAACTGCGATACGCAGGTTCCGTGTGATCTCATTTTTCGAGCGATCCGTAGGTCTCCGCAAATATAATGTACGCACCTGAGTCGGAAATCCGAAGAGCGGAAGCAACCCGCGCAGAGCGAGGACTTTGCTCAACGGGTCCGCACCTCGATTGAGATGGAGCTCCTTTGCCACATGTAGGCCCACCGTCCGTACTAGCTCCGTACGCAAGAATGCCTCGAGTTTCGCTACGAAGGGCGTTCCCGCGAAGGGCGTACGCCGTGTAAGTCGTCGAACGATACGCTCGATCTCATCGCTTTCTCGTAAGATCGAGTCGACCGACGTTTCGAAGGCAGCCCACTGATCGACGCTGCCAAAGTCGCCGTGGGCTGTAGGTGCCGCGACTTCTGCTTCCGTCTCCATAGTGCCATCTTCACCGAACTCTTCCGCCGCCCCAACACGGCGAAACGCATAGCTTAAGGCAGCGGAGGCAGCCACCCGCCGGACGATGGGGTCCCGGTCGAGCGAAAGGTAGGGAGCCCGCGGCGCGTCTCCAGTGATGGCCTCGACCTCCCGGAAATAATGTTCGTCGTGGCTTCGTGCTCGGCACAATGTCAAAGCAACAGATGTAGATGTTTCCGCACGGCCCGCCCGGCCGACCCGCTGTTGGTAGTTAAAACGTAGGGGCGGAACGTTCGAGAGCATAACGGCGTTAAGCGACCCGATGTCGACGCCGGCTTCCATAGTCGTCGTGACGCTGAGAACGTCGATCGGATCGAAAGCCTCTACTTCGTCAATGCCGGCGGCGCCGGAGATAACGATCCCCTGAAACAGTCGCTGGCGGCGCTGCGCCTCGAGGAAGTCTGTCTGGCCCGAAAGCTCCTCCGCATGAAGGCGGCGCATCTCCGAACGCTTTGCGAGAACTGCATAGTAATCTGTATTACGCACCGGACGCGCGATGGCGCCAGAATTGGGATTAGCAAAGAGGCAGTTTGGGCAGATCCGTCCGAGGTCGGTCAGCGCAACAATTCGGCAACGGCGGCAATGATAAGCGGTTCCGGCCGCGGGCAGAAGGGCCAAACGCTGTGGGTCAAGATTCAACCGCGACGTCAGACTGTCACCGAACGCGTCGCACACTCGCGTCTGAAAGGCTGTTATGTCCTCGTCGAGGAGTTTTGCAACGGCGGCATGATAGCGGGTCACCTTTGCGGGCCATTTGTCCGTTGGGAACACGACGAGCGCTTCGATGCGGCGCATCGTTCCAAGCAGTCGCATCGTGCCCTTCACGTAAGGCTTCAACTCATCGGGAATGCTGGACCATCGCTCGGGAACAACGCAGCCAATTTCGATGCTCTCGAAATCGCGATACGCGCCGTCGAAGAGCGTCTCATAAACCTCACGCCTCAGAACTCTCCCGATTTCATTGTCGAGGTCTCTAACGTCCATGGATGCATTGAGTGCAATCTCCCACGAACCGTTGACTTTCGTTCTAACGGACTCCCAACGGGCGCTATTAAGCGTCTGCGCCTTTTCATTAATGCCCGCGGGGTTCGTTCCGCTGTCTAATAATGCCGCGCGAAGGCCCTCAAACATCCCTTCTAACGGAATAACACCCTGCAAGCTTTGAATTGTTTCCTTTGCCAGAGCAACTCGGTCCGGAGTTGCCGCAAAGCTCGTTGCCGACTCGATTCGCGCGGCTACGGTCGGCGCGAGTCGTCGCAAGCGATCAAATACCTCTAAGTCAGGCGCGGCCTTGTCTTCGACATTTCGCCACACGTCACGGGCAATTTGCGCGATCTCTCCGTGCATCTCGATTCGTCGAATGATGGCTTGCCGCAGGAGGTCGCTATAATGGCTGGCCTCCAGTGATGCGCTCAATTTCGCGGCGTCACCGCGATTGTCGGAAAATACGACAAGCTGCTCGCGCGCGTCGGGCTGTTTCGTGCGTGCCTCTTCAAGAAGACCTTCGATTAGCGAGTCAGCCAAGACTTGCGCAATTTTGTTTAAGCCCGTTCCCATCTCGCGAACTGCGCTGAATTTGAGGCGTTCCGCAAGGGAGCCCCTTCGACTCAGCGAGTCCTTTCCACAGTGCGCGCAAAAAACTGGTAGCGCCGACGCTTGGGCGAGCTCTGCGTAAGCGTTGCTCTGTCTCCGAGCATCCTTACCAAGTTTCTGCGAGACGCTGACGCCCCACACGAACGCATTGCCAACCGGATTGCTGCGGAGGGTCCCATCCCGGGAATCAAATGTAACCTTGCTAAACCCAATCTTGAATTGATTGTCGACGGTGCTTTCGAACAAATCGACGGCTTCGCGACCATTTGCCGGCCAGAATACCTTAAACTGGTCGGCTGGCTTAAGATAAGCCCCGAAATCTTCGCGGGACTCGCCGCTCCGATCAACGCTCAGACGAAGAACGCCAGGTTCTCGATGCACCCAGCCACCTAGATACTGTTCGCCGCACGCCTGACAATATAGTAATTGCAGCACCTTATGTCCGCAGGTACACCAGAGTCTTGGCTCAGCGTAGAACTTGCCCACATTTCGAAGCGTGTCGCTCCGATCGGCGACGTCCTGGCACTCAGGATCTGAACATGCCCAAGCGCCGGAGATGGATCGCACGAAGAGGTGGAGTCGGGTCGACAGGACTGGCCGCAAGAGGCCGTTGCCGATGTCGTGCAAACTTCCTAGAGCGGCGACAAGACCATCGGCGGCCTCCTTACCGGCCTGAGGCTCGAGCGACGGAAAAAGCGCAGCGGCGAGCTTGCCGTAACGAATGGGACGCAATTCGCCAGCTACTTCGCGCACGGCGTGAAGTACCGCATCTGGAACCCGTAAGTCATTCAGAGCGTGAGCCAGGTTCCCGGCCTCGTTGCCGAGCGTGCGCGCCAAAGTCACCTTCGCTTCGGAATCAATTGCGGCCGTGAGCGCGAACGACCGAAATGCATCCGCACGAGATGACAAAGCTGCACGGTTTGGTTCCTCTTCCGCGTAAGTACCGTCTATCGACACGAAGCTCGCGCGCGGCGAGTCGAAGAATCCTTCGAGAAACGTACCCTCTTGGTCACCCTTGCCCAGCGATGCGCTCGTTGCAATCACACGTAATTGGGGATGTTCGCCATGAATCCCCAAACGCGCCAACACATTGCGCAAGAGTAGCGCGACTTCGCTACCGGCCGTTCCGCGATACGCATGAAGTTCGTCAACGACGAGAGTGAAGCGTCGCGCGGAATCCTCGCGCAGCCATTCCTTGGTCAAATCGAACAATCGATCTTCACGAGACCGTAGGATGATCGTATTAAGCATGGAAAAGTTAGTGATAAATATGTCGGGCGGTGCGGAAATCATATCGGCGCGTCCGCGCATCTCGCCGCCATCTAACGATGAGAAATACGTCATGGCCTTTCGAAGACGTGCGACTTCCTGTATATTACCGATGCCCTCGGCCCTTTGCACTTGTCGTTCGAGCGCTTCTCGGTCTTCGTGCAAGGCGCGGAGAATGTCGCGGTAACTGCGCTGTACAGACTCCTTGCCCATGTCCCCAGGTACCGGAGTGCGACCCGTGTACCGGCCGAAATAAATGCGATTGCCCTTCAGTTCGCTCTTTAGCCACGTTCGCGCTGCCGAGGAATCGACCGCTTCGCGCAAGCGTCGGATCTGATCTTCGACGAGCGCATTCATCGGATAGAGAATGAGCGCTCGAATAGCCGACCGTCTAGTGTCTCCGGAGCGCTGCGGACGGAACGCGGCATTCGCTTCAAGATACCAGGTATCGTTGGCGGGCTTCGGCGCTGCCCAGCCATCGCGCCCTGCTTCGGAAATGATTTCGAACAGCGCCGGCAGTAGGAAGGCTTCTGTCTTTCCGGAGCCAGTTCCCGATTTGACGACAACGTTCTTGGTCTGTGCGGCGCGGAATGCCTCGGCTTGATGAACGTACGGGTTTGGTGCCTTGAACAGTCCAGCTCGAGCGAACGATGCGAAGCGACTTCCCGGTTTCACACTTGCTACGAGCTCTTCGAGCGACGAGGCATCGGATTTATAGCGCGGTACAGCTTCTAGGACGGGTTCCTGCGCAATCAGATTGTCGGTTTGCAGGGCCACCCTGCGTTCATCCATCAGTGTTGGACTGCGTAGCGCGAAGGGCGTATCGTAATATCGCAGAACGTCGTTCAGAATTCGCTCATGCAACTGCGAAACGCGCATCATGTCTCCCGTACTGAAAGAAGTGAAATAAATTTGCGGGCCATGGTTGCGTCGATGTGATTGAAGCGTATTGAAAACGAACCGTTCGTGCCGACGCTCTGACGCTCGCAGCCCCATAGCGTGAGGAAGCGTTCGTGCAAAACGGGCAAGTCGAACACAGCACGCGATAACGAAAACGTCATTGCGTGATCTGAAGCATGTACCGTTGCTGTGCCCGGATGGGGAGTGCAAATCCACCTCCCAAGCTCCGGGGAGACGCGTGTGATGTGGACGCGCGTACCGACTGCCTGTGGATCGAAGCGTTGTTTGGCATAGTCGCGCACGATCGACACGATATAATAGCGCTTAACAATGGAGTCAACCCGCCAAAACCCGATCGAGTCATCGAAATACTTGTCGACCCACCCATTTGTTGCGGTGTCGAACTTCTGGGTTTGCGCTGCCGCCCGCAACGTTTCGGCCGCCTCAGTCGCGGATACGTTCAGAAACGCCTCGCCGCTATTCTTCACGCTTGGTAGCGCTGCGAACATGGCTTCGAGATCTTTACGAACGACGATCTCTGGAAGCCAAGGTCTTTCGAGTATATCGGCAGGATAATCTATGGGTAGCGCGTGGCGTACGAATCGAGCCATCGTTCGATTCCTGCGGAGATCGAGATCGACGAACGTTTTCGCCGACGTGACGCAACAAAGCTCGCATAGCTTCGCGGCCATTCTACCGCTTGCCCCGAACAAATGCCACCGGGAGGGCGTGACGGCGGAATGCGAAGATCGGTTCGCAAGGTTTCGTTCGCGTCCCTCGACTAGTGTTGTAGGCCCAAAGCGCCACGAGCTATCACGCCAATCGAATTCGAGAAAGCAATGAGCTGCAAGACGGGCGCCGAGTTCGTAGGAGTGTCGTAGGCCGGTAACGACCTCTTTTGCAGCTGCGTCGAAATCACCCCAGCTGCCCTTCCCACGGACTTCAAGGTAACGTATTAGCGGCTCGATATCGATGGGTTCGCGCTCACGATACGAGCCTGCGCCGAAGCCAACAGGCTCGGTATCAGTCATCGCCGTCGTCGCCGCAGACGACCCACGCTCCCGACATCAACGCGATGTTCGCGCCGGGTGACTGTGCATATCGGCGCGCCTTTCGGAAATCAGGCGCCGAATGTACGAAAAGTAGGAATTGAGGACCGAAGTACATAGCATTAAATGATCCTGATTGCGGAACAAGCTTCACGACCGGATCAGGGTCGACGATCTGAAACGCTAGCGTTAGCCGCGGATCAGATGATGTCACGTAATGGCGGCCACGCTCGTTTGCAAATGCGGAAAGATCGACCTCGATACGATCGGCCAATTGACGCGCCTTAAGCTCGATGTTATCGCAATATAGCGAGGGGGTATCACCGTCCGTAGCATCCCAGCTAAACTCCAGTCGTGGCGGACAGCCAATCAAATAGTCGCGGTCGATCCTCAAGCCACCGATCGCTTGCAAATTAGCGGGTGCGGCTATATCGTACCGCGCCAAACACGCTGGCAAGGCCGCCTCGGAAATACCCTTCGCGGAAAACGTGAACCGGATTGCGCATAGACCGGAAAATCGTTCGAGTAGTCGTAGCGATGTAGCCGATTCGCGAACTTCGGAATCCTTCGCTGCTATAGCATTTGCGAATCCTAGCAGTTCCGTCTCATACTGGCGTGAAGCGACAAAGACGACTCGAGCGTAGGAGGGAAGCTTAGTCCCACGGCCCGTTACGAGGTCTAGCCCATCTTCAAAAAAGACCTGAGGATCTGCCCCCAGGTAGCGATAGCGTCGACCGTCGATTTCGACCACCGTATTTCCGATGACGTCGGCGACCTCGCAGCGAAATTCCGCCGGCATCCAGTGCTGCTCCGACTGCAGCTCCAGGACGAGGTCGTAAAGATAGGATGAGTCGGGCTGTCGCTCGGGCGCGAGCCGGAGACGTGCGACTCCGGCCGAATCTGTGTTCAGCTTTGGGGAAATCACACGCCGCGCGACCACGACGTGGCGCGTCGTATCCACGATTAAATCGTCGAGCGCGTCGCAATAGGCTTCCCGTAGGTCAGGATCCCTCGAAGACGCTTCGAGACTCGCGGTGAGCGCCGTCGATACGTTTCGATAGAAGCGAACGTGAAGGAGCAGCTTCGTGAAAGCATCAGCTCCACGTATGCCATTCGCCGCCCACTCGCGGAATTGTGGCCCAAGTTTTTCGATGTCCGTTTTGCGAAAGAGGCACTGCGAGAGTGGGTAGTTGATGTTGACGCGATTCCGGATGGGCGCACGTTCGGGGTTTTGGGGGATTACAAGTTCGCCGAGTTTCTTGCGGCCGATCGTACGCGCCAGTTCGACCCACTTGTCGCGTAGCTTGTCGAACTTCTTGGGCTGCGCCTCATTGTTCGAGTCGAGAAGGTCTTGATTGAACCGCGGGTAGTACGCAGCTGCGGAATAGCGACCGTCTGCGGCCATGCGCGAAGCAATGAGAACGCATCCTACAAGAATCCCGAACGACCCGGGGGCAGCTAGTTTCTTGAAGCGTGCAATTCGGTCCGCAGCTTCGGCAGCTCGAAAGACATCGTCTTCATAGCAATTGAACAAACGGCGAAGGGACTTGATGAAAAGGTTCCCTTCGCCGTCAAAGTCCGCATCCTCGACGCTTAGTCTAAAGCGTCGGTTCACCGCGGCCGGCTCCACGACAAGCTTCGTCCAAAGGGCCTCGTTATAATCGAAGTAAGCCCGGTGCATAAGGAACAGATGGTCGTCGCTCATGCGCGTTAGCTGCATCCTAAGACATCAAGAAGACGTCTTGTCGCAAGAGTACCTACAAATCGATACTAAATACTAAGTAGACTTGGCAAAAAGCTCCGCCTCGGCAACGCCGAGAGCACCCGCAATCTTCGTCAAGGAAACCTTCGACGGTGGGTGCTTACCTCTTTCGAGTTCGGCCACCAACGTTTGGCTGACCCCGGCTCTGACGGCGAGTCCGCGTTGGGTCAGCTTTTGGGACTTGCGTTGCTCCGCCAGCCGCTTAGGGTCGAATGCGGATTCCATTGTCCCGTTCGATCCGGCGCCGGGATCAGCCGGTCCTGTCCGGCCTGACTGCCTGGGTCGTCTCGCCCCGCGTTGTAGGAGATTTGGACCAAGCCGATCCGGTTATACGGCGGCATCGGCCCGCAGCGATTTGAATTCGTCTTTACTAGGAACTCTTTTGCCCAATCGCCGATCTAGTATCGCTCTCTTATCGAAGGGCGACCTAACGTCGCTTCGAGAGTCTCACTATCGACGTCGGGTTCGCCGATTCGTGGCTTGGATGCTGATTAGCTGGCTTCCGCCATCGTCAGAGATGGAAGGCATCGGCGCCACCCGGATCGGGGAAAACCTTGCCGGGGTTCATGATGCCGTTAGGATCTATCGCGTCTTTGATGCGGCGCATCACTGCGATCGCGTCGGGGCCGAGGTCTAACTCCATGAATTGCTTCTTCAGCAATCCAATGCCATGTTCGCCAGAGAGCGTGCCGCCGAGGTCCACAGCAGCCTCAAATATCTCGCGCGCGGCGCCAGTCACGCGGGTCATCTCTTCCGCATTGCGGCGGTCGCAAAGAATATTCGGGTGCAGATTGCCGTCGCCGATGTGACCGAAGAGCGGGATCTCCAGCGCGTACTTTGCAGCAATAGCGCGCACGCGCCGTGCCATCTCCGGAATCGCGCTGCGCGGCACGGCAATATCCTCGCCGAGCTTGTTCGGACGGCGCCGCGCCAACGACGGCGAGATCGCCCGCCGCGCAGCCCACATTTTCTCCGCCTCCACCGCATTCGGCGCCAGACGAATCTCACGCGCGCCGCCGGCAGTGGCGATCTCGCCAATCCGAATCGTGTCTTCCTCCACCACACGCTCATCATTGCCATCGGTCCCAAACAGCAAGATCGCCTGCGCGTCGAGCGGCAGTCCAATAGGCGTGTTGTCCTCGATGCAGCGCGCCGTCGTATCGTCGATCAGCTCGATCGACGTCGGCAGCACGCCCGACGCGAGCACCGCGTTCACGGTGTTCGTCGCATCATCCATGCGGTCGAAGATCGCCATCGCCGTGCGCGCATAGCGCGGCTTGCTCAAGAGCCGCACCGTCACCTCGGTGATCGTCCCCAACGTCCCCTCAGCCCCGGTGAACAGCGCGCGCAAATTATAGCCCGTCACGTTCTTCACCGACCGGCCGCCGGTCCGGATCACGGTCCCGTCGGGGAGCACGACCTCGAGCGCGAGCACGTAGTCCGTCGTCACGCCGTACTTCAGACACCGCGCCCCGCCGGCGTTCTCCGAGACGTTCCCGCCGATCGCGCTCTGCTTGAGCGAGGAGGGGTCGGGCGGGTAGAAGAGACCCTTGCGCTCCACGGCCGTCTGGAGGTTGGCGGTGATCACGCCGGCCTGGGCCACGGCCACCCGGTCGATCTCGTCGATGGCGAGGATCTGGTTCAGCCGGGCCACCCCCAGCACGATGCTGCCCGCCAGCGGCACCGAGCCGCCCGAGAGGCCGCTCCCCATCGCCCGGGGGGTCAGGGCCACCCGCTCGGCGTTGGCGTAGCGGTGGATCGCGGCCACCTCGGCCGTCGAACGCGGGAGAACGACGAGCGGCGGGGTATTGGCGAAGAACGTTCCGTCGAACCCGTAGGCAATCACGTCCTCGCGCGCGGTCAGCACGTGCGGCTCGCCCACGATCGATACCATCGCCGATCGTAACCTTGCGACATTATCCGGGGACATCGCGGCCATCATCGGGTATGAATTTAGTCGAACCGACTTCCGGCCCCCTCGGGACCACGCGCCCCAACCCAACGGAGTAGTACATGGCTGACGTAGCGACCTCAGAGTATCGTCTCACCAAGGAGACGACGCTCAAGAATTTTGTCGCGAATGTTCTCGTTCACGTCGACGTCGCACCGGCCGACGCGGCGGTCGTCGCCGACGTGCTCGTCACCTCCGATCTGCGCGGGATCGAGTCGCACGGCGTCGCGCGGCTGGAGTCGTACTACGTCAGCCGCTTGCGTAACGGTAAGATGGAGCCCAAGCCCACGGTTGCGACCGTGCGCGAAACGCCGTCGTCGATTCTGCTCGATGCGGGCAACGGACTCGGTCACCCCACCGCCAAGCGCGCGATGCAAACCGTGATCGACAAAGCCAAGACCAACGGCGCGGCGTTCGGTGCGGTGCGCAACTCCAACCACTACGGCATCGCCGGCTACTACGCGATGATGGCGCTCGAACACGATCTGATCGGCATCGCGTCGACCAACACCGTGCGCTACGGTGCGCCGACGTTCGGTCGCGATATGCTGCTCGGCACGAACCCCTTCGCGTTCGCGATCCCGGCCAAGAACGAGCCGGCGTTCGTGCTCGACTTCGCGACCACGACCGTGCCGCGCGGCAAGATCGAAGTCTACAACCGCAAGGAGATCCCGCTCAAGCACGGCTGGGCGATCGACGACCAAGGCCACGAGACGACCGATCCCGCGACCGCGCTCAAGGGCGCGCTGTTGCCGCTCGGCGGCTTCGGCACCGAAGGCGGCGGCCACAAGGGCTACGGCCTCGGACTGCTGGTCGACATTTTCTGCGGCGTGCTCTCGGGCGGCGCGTTCGGCTTAGAGTTACCGCTGCCGAGCGATGGGCCCAAAGCCGGCGCGATCTCGCACTGGTTCGGCGCGTTCCGCATCGACGGCTTCCGCGATGTCGACGCCTTCCGCGCCGACATGGACAAAGAGCTGCGCGCGTACAAGGATTCACAGAAGGCGCCGGGCCAGGACCGCATCTACGTGGCCGGCGAGATCGAATACGAAAAGACGATCTACAACCGCGAACACGGTGTGCCGGTGCACGTCAAGGTGTGGGAAGGCCTCGAGAAGCTCGCGGGCGAGCTGAAGATCCCCTTCGACCTCGGCTGATTACGGGTACGCGCGCACGTTATTGGCCCACGAGAAGAACGGCGACCCGCTGATCTCGGCGGGTCCGCCGCTCGCCTGCAAATCGACGACGCGTAAGCGCGCCAGGAACGATCCGCCGCCGTAATTGTCGAGGGCGAAGATGTAGCGGCTATCGGGGCTGATGGCCATGGCGAACATCGGCGTGCCGCTGCCGATGTTGTACTGGTTGGTGATCGTGAACGAACCGGTGGCGATCTGCGCGAGCGCCGGGTTGCCGCCGGCACCGCCGACGTAGAGCGTCGACCCGTCGCGGGTGAGCACGATCGCCTTGCCGTTGCCGAGGCCGGGCGTGACGACGGTTCCCCCGCCCACGCTGCAGCCGGGGTTCGTCACCGGATATTTCGTCACGGGTGAGGGCGGAACTTGGAGCGCGTATACCGCCGAGCCGTCGGGCGCCACCACGAGCGCGCCGGTATTGGTGTGCGAGGTGAAGCCGCGGTCGATGCTGTTCACCAGATCGTAGGTATCAAAGCCGGTGTTATCGCCGATGCCCATCTGGTTTTGGCCGTAGACATAGTTGTAGAGGCAGCTGCCGGTCGGATCGAGGATCGCTCCGCCGAGATAGGTGTATCCGGTGACCAACGTCGTTGCCGTTCCGCCCGACGGCGGGATCGAGAGCATGCGCGAGGGCGGCGCGAGCGGCGTTACGCTGCCCGTGTAGAGCACGTTGCGGCCGTGCGTGGTATCGTAGCCGATGCCGCTCGCGCTCGTGAGCGCGCCGCCGCCGATCGTCGCGGTGACGGTGGGCGCGGTCTTGTTGCTAATGTTGAGCACGCTGATCGTACCGTCGCCGCCGTTGGGCACGAACGCTTGGGTGAGGCCGGCGTTCACCGCCACGTCGTTCGCGCCGTTGCCGACGGCGGCCGTTCCGACGACCTTGTTCAGGATCGGGCTCCAGATTTGCAAACAATCCGACGACGTGGTCGGACATCCCGTCTTATTCGTGGGAACGAACACGAAGTAGGCGTGCGGAACGATTTGCAGCGGTGCACTCGTCGACGATACCGTGTTGCCGGTCGCGGTCTGCACGACCGTCAGCGTCACGGTTCCGCTCGCCGCGCCGTCGTAACTCACCGTGACCGGCGTCGTCGCGCTCGTGATCGTCGACGGCGACACCGTGACGTGCGATGAGGCCGGACTGGGCTGAATCGTCAGCGGCGCGAGCAACGCGCTCGAAGGGATCGTATTGCCGTCGGGATCGGTCATCGATCCGGCCGTCATCTGCAGGCTCGTCTGCGACGCGGTGCCGACGAGCGGGAGCGGGTTGACGGCGGTCAGCGTCAGCGCGCCGCCGGCAATGAGCGCGCCGAGGTTCAGCGTGACGGCGTTGGCCGCGTTGACCGCGACCGTCGCGGTGGCCGTGCCGCTCGAGATCAGCAGCGGCGCCGGCGATGCGGAGAGGCTCGGCCCGTCGTAGGCGTTGACGGTGAACGTATCCGTCCCCGTGGGCGCCGAGATCGTGAGCGGGCAGCTTTGCGCCGAGCAAGCGAAGGGGACGGGGCTGGCGCTGTTGACCGCCACGGTGACGGCCTGCGTCCCGGCGCCGACGTACTTGGCCTTGCGCGCGGTCGCCGCGGTTTGCGCGAACTGCACGGTGATGCTCACCGGAACGAGCTGACCGGCGGGCGCCGCCGTCGCCGCTGCCGTTGCCGTGTGCACCACGCCCGTGCTGCCGGCGCTCCCACCGCACCCAGCGAGCGCTGCGCCTATCGCCAAGGGGATCCACGGTAGCCAGTTGCGTCCATGCACCTCCATCTTTATCGGCATTCACCGTGGAAAAGTGCGGTTCCACGCGACCGGCGCCACTATTTTCCTACGACAATGGTGGCTCGCGCAGCATGGCGAGAAAGCGTTGCGCGAGCGGCGAGGGCGTGCGCTCGCGCAACCGGATGATGCTGAACGGCCGCGTGAAATCGACGCCCGTCACACGGACTTGGCGCACGCGTCCCGAGGCGACCGCGCGTTCCACCACGATCAGCGGCAGAATCGCCACGCCCAGACCCGCTTCCACGGCGCGCGCCACGCCCTCGGCACTGGGGAGCGCGAGCACGACGTCGGGCCGTACGCCGACCAGGCGCAGCGCGTCCTCGGCCACGGTACGCGTGCCCGACCCTTCCTCGCGCGCGACGAACGCTTCGCCGTCGAGTTCCGCGGGATCGATTGCGTCGCGACCGGAAAGGCGATGATCGTGCGGCGGAACGATCAGCGTCAACTCATCGGTGGCGTAGGGTTCGACCAGGATCTCCGGGTCGCGCACGGGGCCTTCGACGAGCGCCACGCCGAAGCGCTGCGTGCGGATCGCCTCGACGATCGCGACCGTGTTCGCCACCGTCAACCGCAGCGTGGCCTCCGGATGCGCTTGGCGGAATGCCGCGACCGTGGGGAGCACGGCGTAGTTGCCGATCGTCACGGTGACGCCGATGTCGAGCGTGCCAAAGCGCGCGTCGGCAAACTCGCGCATCTCGCGCTCGAGCGCCTCGACGCCGGCCAGCACGTCGACCACGCGCTGCGCCAGGAACGCGCCGGCGTCGGTGAGCACGGGGCGGCGTCCGACCATGTCGAACAGCGGCGTGCCGAAGTGGTCGGCCAGCGCGCGCACTTGCTGGGTGACCGCGGGCTGCGAGAGCGCCAGCTCTTCGGCCGTGCGCGTGAAGTTGCCGATCGCCGCCAAGCGCGAGAACGTGTGTAGCTGCGTGAGGGTCAGCGGCATGGCGCATACGTCATGCGCGCGTGCTTCGGCGTGCGCGGCGTGAGCGCATCCGAAGAGCTTGCCGCGGCCCACGCACTCGTGCCGGCGCTCGGCGATCACGCGGTGATTCCGGGCTCGGCGCCGGATGTGGCGGCGTTCGAGGAAGCTTGGCAGCTGCTGCAAACGGCGGTTTCACATGACCCGGCCTCGGCTGCGATCCATGCGGCGCGCGGCAATCTGTTGTTGCGGCGGGGGAAGACGGACGCGGCGCAGCGCTCGTACGCGCTGGCGGCGCGCTTCGACCCGTTCGATGCGCCTTCGCGGCTAGTGCTCGGGGAGCTGGCGTCGATGGCGGGGGACGAGCGTGGTGCGCAGGGGTGGTTTGAGGCGGCGTTTGCGCTGACGCATCTGTATTCGCCGGCGCCGCGGACGGGGACGCGTTCGGCGCTGGTGTTGTGCGTGCCCGGTCCGTGGCACCGGAATATTCCGCTGGATTTCGTGGTGGATCCGGCGCGCTGGACGCTGCATCGTTGGTATTTGCCGGATAACGCCGCGGAGCGTGATGATTTCGCCTTGCCGGCCTACGATCTGGTGATCGACGCGATCGGTGAGAGCACGGAGGCGCAGCCGGCGCTCGATTCGGCGCAGCGGTTTCTTGCGGGCCAGAGCAAACCGGCGCTCAACGATCCGCAGCGCGTGCGCGGTACGGCGCGTGCGGCGCTGGCTGAAACACTGCGTGGTGTTGCGGGCTGCGCTGCGGCTCCGGCGCGGCGGGTTGCGGGCGGCGAGCTCGTGCAGATCGCGAGCGGGTTTCCGCTGCTGGTGCGGCCGGCTGACGCGCACGGCGGGCGCGGGCTCGAGCGGCTCGACGACCAGGCGGCGCCGGCGGCGTATGCGGCGCGCGTGCCGGCGCAGGCGTACGATGTGGGCGCGTTTGTCGACTATCGCAGTGCGGATGGGTACTACCGCAAGTATCGCGTGATGTTCGTGGACGGCGAGCCGTATCCGTATCATCTTGCGATTGACGAGTCGTGGATGATCCACTATCGCAGCGCACCGATGGACGAGCATGCCTGGATGCGTGACGAGGAGCGCCGGTTTCTGCAGGCGCCCGAGGAGACGTTCGGCGGATGGCGCACCACGCTGCGGGAGCTCGGGGCGGCGGTGGGGCTCGAGTATTTCGGGATCGACTGCACCCTGCTCGCCGACGGCACGCTGTTCGTGTTTGAGGCTGACGTGGCGATGCTTGTGCACAGCTTCACCACCGATGTGGAGAAACGGGGCGCGGTCGAGCGCATCCGGGCGGCGCTTGCCGCCTTGCTCGACCAGCGTGCCGGCTGAGCGCAACCTTTCGGGCCCGAACTGCGACTTGGGGGGACGATGGGACGCAAAACCGAGATCGTGCTCTACCAGGCGGAGTGGTGCCCCTACTGCGTGCGCGTGCGCAAAAAGCTCACCGACCTGCTGCTCGACTACACGAACGTCAACGTGCCGCACTCGCATGCCGAGCGCGATGAAGTCAAGGCCGTCTCGGGACAAACGAGCATCCCGGTGATGGTCGACGGCGACGTGATCCTCGATGACGACGACACGATCATCCCCTACCTCGAGAAAAAATACGGCGCCGGCGTCCCGAATTAGGTAGCCGGCGCAGGCCGCGCCGCTTCGCCGGCTAGTCCAATAGAAATCCGCATGGCCCGACTCGAAGGAGCCTACGAGCAGGTCAGCCGGCGGCTGATGAACATCGATCCGCATTTCGACGGCGTCGACCGCAAGCTCGACTTGCGCTTTGATGCGCTGGACAAGAAGATCGACGCAGTCCGTGATGTGCTCGACGACGTGGTTGACGACGATCGGCACGATTATCGCCGCAAACTACGTTCGCCACTAACCTCTTACGTTACTCGAGGGAGATGTGGACTGGGCCGGTCGTGGCTTTGCGTTTTGGTAGGACGAAAACCAACGGCAGCAGCGCGATGGCGAGGACGCCGAGGACGAATTGGAAGTCGGCGAACGACATGACGGTGGCTTCGCGTACGACGTCGCCGTAGAGTTGGCCGATGGAGCCGTGCTGGCCGAGGAAGCGCGCTACCGGGCCATACGCGGGTTGGATGAACTGCGAGAGGATGTCTTGGTGGAAGGCGCTGCGCTGCGCGAGTAGCGTGACGAGCACCGCGGTGGAGATCGAGCCGCCGAGTTGCTGCGAGAGACTCTGGAAGGCGGCGGCTTTGGGGATCGTTTGCGGGTTGAGGTTGTTGAGCATCGCGATCGAGATCGGGATGAAGAGCAGCGAGAGACCGAAGCCGCTCATGATGTTCGGCAGCACGAGTGATGCGAAGTCGTTCCCCGACGTCGTGATGCCGGCGAACCAGAATTGCGAGATCCCGACGAGGATGAAGCCGACGACCAGCAGCATGCGCGTGTCGACCTTCGGATTGGTGGCCAGTCGCACGGCCAGCGGCGCACCGACGGCGATGAACGCGGCGCGTACGAAGATCAGCTCGCCGCTGAGCGTGGCGGTGAAGCCCAGCACGCTTTGCACGTACTGCGGAAAGATGACGAGCCCGCCGTAGAGCGTCGCGCCGACGGCGAACGCGAGCGTCGCGCCGGCGCCGACCTGCGGAAAGCGCAGCACGCGCAGATCGACGACCGGGTTCTTCGCGCCGAACAACTCCCAGCATGCGAACGCGATGAGGCCGAGGGCGCTGGCGATCCCGAAGCCGAGGATCACGGGGTCGGTGAACCAGTCGTTCTGCTGGCCCTCGCCGAGCACGTATTGCAGCGAGCCCAAGCCAACGATCAAGAGCGCGAGGCCGACGACGTCGAGCGGGAGGTTGCGCGGGTCGGCCGGGTTCTTCAAGCGCGTCAGCATGACGGTGGCGGCGAAGATGCCCGGAACGACGTTGATGAAGAACACCCAGTTCCACGAGACGTTGTCGGTCAGCCAGCCGCCCATCGTCGGGCCGACGGCCGGACCGACGATCGCGCCGAGCGCGAAGATGCCTTGGCTCATACCGAACTTGTCTTTGGGAAACGTGTCGCGTAGCGTCGCTTGTGCGGTTGCGATCAAGCCGCCGCCGAACGCGCCTTGCACGATGCGCCACACGATCAGCTCTTGGATCGAGCCCGAGAGGCCGCACATCACCGACGCGATCGTGAACCCGATGATCGCCGTGGAGTAATATTGGCGCCGGCCGAAACGAATCTGCAGCCACGGCGTGAGCGGAATGACGATGACGGCGGAAATGATGTAGCCGGTGACGACCCACGAGCTCTCGTCGAGCGTCGCGCCGAGGTTGCCTTGAATGACCGGCAGCGCGACGTTCACGATCGTCGTGTCGAGCGTTTGCATCAGCGTCGCGGCGAGAATGCCCGCCGTGATCAAGACGAGGGAAAAACCGCTCTCGATTGTCGGGTACGTATTGCCCTGACCCGCTGGTGGTTGACCTGCCATGCGGCACCTCCGCCGTAGCGCCATTGTGGGCCATGGAGGGATTCGTCACAGCCACCGAAGTCGCTCCGGGCACTTGCATTTGTCGCCCATCTCGGATGACGGAGCGCCCTCGATGACGGGTGGGGCCACCCTGGCTAATGCAGCAGGGTCCAGATCCCGGCGGCGATGAGGGCGCCGGTTAGGGTGGCGGCGAGGTTTACGGCGTCGTTGGTCAGCCAGGGGAGGCCGCGGCGGCGGGTGGTGGGGGTGCCGCAGCTATGGGGGTTGACCTCGCATTCGCGCTCGCAGGCGGGGCACCAGCGGCGGTCTTGGAGCGTTGCGCCGAGCAGCGAATCGACCGTTGCGCCGCCGAAGCCGCCGATGAAGACCGGTAGGAGTAGGGCGGTTAGCGCGTGGAGGGTTGTGCCGGTGCCCGGCAGGGCGAGTAGCAGCGCGAACGGGGTGAGGACGGCGATCAGGACGGCGCCCGCGACTTCGGCGGCGGTGCCGGGGGCGCTGATGCCGCCGGAGAGGCCGGTTGCGAGCGGCTTGCCGGTGATGATCGAGCGCGGCGGGCGCGCGGCGAGCGTGCCGATCTCGGTGCCCCACGTGTCGGCGGTGGCGGCCGCGTAGGCGCCGGCGAAGGCGACGAACCACGCCGACCCGGGCACGCTGTGGTCGAGCAGCACCCAGGCCACGATGCAGACCGTCGCGACGCCGCCGTTCGCGAGCACTTGCCAGGCGTCGCGCGCGCCGCGCTTTGCCGATGTCGACCAGGGCGCGTTTGCGCGCTTTGCCGGCGCGCCAGAGCAACACCGAGCTGATGAAAAACGCCAGCAGCAAGAGCGCGCTGCCGAGCGTGCCGGCGCCGAACGTCAGCGCGCCGACGGCGAACGCCGCCACGCCGCCCGCGCGCGTGAGCGAATGGGAGCGCACGGCGGCGATCGCGATCAGCATCGCGACGAGGCCGCCGAGGAAGAGGTCGTGCGTGTTCAGGCGGTGACGCCGGCCTCGAGCGCCGCCAGCAGGCCCTCGACGGTGAACTCGTCGGCAACGACGTCGACCCGGATCCCGAGAGCGCGCGCGGTCGCCGCGGTGATGGGCCCGATCGCCGCGACGGTCGCGTGCGCGAGCACCGCCGGCGCGTCGGCGACGTTGTGCGCGAACCCGTGCACGGTACTCGAGCTGGTGAACGTGACGATGTCGGCGCGCTCGGCTTTCGCGCGCAAGTCCGGATCGTCGACGTAGCGCGTCTTGTACGCCGCCACCACGTCGACGCTGCGGCCGGCGGCGCGCAGCGTATCCGGCAGCACGTCGCGCGCTTCTTGCGCGCGGAACACGAGCACGCGATCGCCGGCGGCACGTGCGCTCGATGCAGTCCGTCGGCGACGGCTTCGTTGACGAACACATCCGGCATGAAGTCGACCCGAATGCCGCGCACGCGTAGCGCCGCCGCCGTCTTCGGCCCGATCGCGGCGACCTTCGCGTCGCCGAACGCGCGCGCGTCGCGGCCGCTGGCCCCGAGCACGTCGAAGAACGCGTCGACGCCGTTGCGGCTGGTGAACACCACCCACGCGTAGTCGCGCACGTGCGCCACGGCAGCCGCGGCGGGCGCCGGATCATCGGGCGGCCCGATCGCGATCGTCGGCGCCAAGCAGCGGTTCCGCGCCGGCTTCCCACAACTGCTAGCGCGAACTCACCGGCCTGCGCGGGCGGCCGCGTGACGAGCACGCGTTTGCCGAACAGCGGCGCGCGGTCGAACCAGCGAATCGATTCGCGTTCGTTCACGACGTTGCCGATCACGACGATCGCCGGCGCCGCGAACCGCGTGCGTTCCACCTCGTCGACGATCGTGCCGAGCGTCGCGACGAGCGTCTCTTGCGTCGGCTTCGTGCCTTCGCGCACGATCGCGACCGGCGTCGCATCGGGCAAGCCGTGTTTGCGCAGTTCGCGCGACGATGCCGGCGAGATTGCCCATCGCCATCAGGAAGATCGTCGTCGCGCCTCGGGTTGGCGAGCTTCGCGTAGTCGAGGCTCGTGTAGCCTTTGAGCGGATCTTCATGTCCGGTCGAGATCGAGAACGACGTGTTGTGGTCGCGGTGCGTGACCGGAATGCCCGCGTAGGCGGGTGCCGCGATCGCCGACGTGATGCCGGGGACGATCTCGAACGGCACGCCGGCCGCGTGCAGCGCCTGCGCTTCTTCGCCGCCGCGCGCGAACACGAACACGTCGCCGCCCTTGAGGCGCACGACGCGTTTGCCCTCGAGCGCGAGCTGCACGATCAGCGCGGTGATCTCGGTTTGCGTGAGCGTGTGCGCGCCGGCTTTCTTGCCGACGTAGATGCGTTCGCAATCGGGCGGCGCGAGGTCGACGATCGCTTGCGAGGCGAGATAGTCGTACACCAGCGTGTCGCACGCTGCGATCGCGCGCGCGCCCTTGAGCGTCAAAAGGCCCGGATCACCGGGCCCCGCACCAACCAGCCAAACCTTGCCGCGCCGCGCCGTCACTCGTCGAGTGCGTGGGCTTGCAGATCGAAGAGGTCGCTGAGCGTGTGCGCGTCGGTCAGCGCCTCGGCGCGGTTGACGACGCCTTGTCGCGAATCTTCGTGATCGCGCTGTGCAACAGCTTCGAGATGATCGTCAGCGACATGCCGGTGATCAGCATGCGTTCGCGTTCGGTCAGCTCGGGGCAGCGCGCGAAGAGCCGCTCGAGTTCGCTCTCGCGGATCGTTTCGGCGCGCTGCACGAGCGAGCTGATCACCGGCACCGCGACGCGCGACTGATACCACTGCTGGAAGCGCTCGGTGTGTTCGGCGATGATCTCTTCGACCATCGGGATCGCTTCGCGCCGGCGTTCGAGCGTCACGTCGACCACGCCGCGCAGGCCGTCGACGTCGACGACGCTCACGCCCTCGATCTCCGCCACGTCGGGATCGCAATCGCGCGGCACGGCGATGTCGACGATGAACAGCGGGCGCTCGGGCGCGCGACGCATCGCCGCGCGCACGATGTCCGAGCGTGAGCACGAACGTCTGCGCGCCGGTCGAGGTGACGACGATGTCGGCGTTGGCGACCGCATCGGCTGACGGTATGCGCCATCCTCGGCGCGGTTGCAGCGTTACCGATGATCTCGCCGCAGCCGGCGGCTTTCAAGCGGCGTCGCGACGAGCGAGCCCATCTTGCCGGCGCCGACGACGACGACCGACGTGCCGCGCAGATCGCCGACGTGCGCGATCGCGAAGTTCACCGCGGCCGTCGCGATCGACGACCGACTGCCCGCCGATATCGGTTTGCGAGCGCGCCGCTTTGCCGGCGTTGATCGCTTCGCGAAAGAGCGAGTGCAGCGTTTTGCCGAGCGACTGCGCGCGCTGGCCTTGGATGAACGCATCCTTGACTTGGTGCAGGATCTCGGCTTCGCCGATCAGCATCGAGTCGAGGCCCGTGCTGACGCGGAAGAGATGGTCGATCGCCTGGCTCCCGAGCAGCGTGTACATGTAGGAGTCCATGTCCTCGACGCCGCCGTGGCGGAAGTTGCCGAGGAACTGGCGGATCTGCCGCACGCCTTCTTCGTAGTCTTCGAGCTCGGCGTAGATCTCGAGCCGGCCGCAGGTCTGCAGCATCAGCGCTTCGTGTACGGCCTCGTAATCGCGCAGCGCGATCAGGGCTTCGCCCATCTTGTGGGCCGGAAACGCGTGGCGCTTCGCGGACGTCGACGGGCGCGGTGTTGTGGGAAAGCCCCATGCAGACGAGTGGCACGAGCTAGATGCTTCCTCGCGCGGCGGCAAATACCGCCGTCAGCGCGTCGTCGGCCATCTCGAGCGTCCGCTCGACGTCGAGCGGCCGGTGGGCCGTCGAGAGGAAGCCGGCCTCGAACTGCGAGGGTGCGAGGTACACGCCGCGGTCGAGCATGGCGTGGAAGAAGCGCCCGTAACAGCGCCGTGTCGGAGCGCTTCGCCTCGGTCACGTTGGTCACCGGACCATCCGTGAGAAAGAACCCGACCATCGAGCCCGCGGTTCGCGGTCACGTGCGGCACGCCGTGCCGGCTGAATACCTCGGACATACCCGATCGCAAAACGCGTGCCGAGCTGCTCGAGATGCGGGTAGACCCCCGGCGCCTGCAGGCCGCGCAGCGTCGCGAGCCCGGCGGCCATCGCCAGCGGGTTGCCCGAGAGCGTGCCCGGCCTGGTAGACCGGGCCCTTCCGGCGAGAGGCAGTCCATGATGTCGGCCCGGCCGCCGAAGGCGCCGACCGGCAGGCCGCCGCCGATGATCTTGCCGAGCGTGGTGAGGTCGGGCAGGATGCCTTCGCGTTCCTGGACGCCGCCCGGGGCGACGCGGAAGCCGGTCATCACCTCATCGAAGATCAGCACGCTGCCGTAGCGTTCGGTCAGCTCGCGCAGCGCCGGCAAGAAACGCCGGCAGCGGCAGCACGAGCCCCATGTTGCCGACGTACGGTTCGACGATCACGGCCGCGATCTCGCTCGCCGTGCGCCGCGAACGCCGCGCGCAGTCCGCTCGACGTCGTTGTAGTCGACCACGATCGTGTCGCGCGCGACGCCCTCGGTGATGCCGGGCGAATCGGGCACGCCGTTGGTCGAGCGCGCCGCTGCCGGCCGAGATCAGGAACGCATCGCCGTGGCCGTGATAGCAGCCGGCGAACTTCACGACTTTCGCGCGGCCGGTGAAGCCGCGCGCCAGCCGCAGCGCGCTCATCGTCGCTTCGGTGCCGCTCGAGCAGAAGCGCACGCGTTCGATCGACGGCACCATCGCGATCACGAGCTCGGCGAGCTCGCGTCTCGGCTTCGGTCGGCGCGCCGAACGACGTGCCGCGCTCGGCGGCGTCGCGCACGGCCGCGACGACGATCGGGTGCGCGTGCCCGAGGATCAGCGGCCCCCACGACATCACGTAGTCGATGTAGGCGTTGCCGTCGACGTCGACGAGCATGCAGCCGTCGGCCGAGCTTCACGAACACCGGCGTGCCGCCGACCGAGCGGAACGCGCGCACGGGCGAGTTCACGCCGCCGGGGATCACGCGCTTGGCGCGCTCGAACGCGGCGGCCGAACGCTCGTGGTTCACGAGAGCACCTCGCGCACGGCGCTGCGTACTCGTCCGGTGTGTTGACGTTGGCGAAGATGCGCTCGTCGTCGATGTCGACGAAGCGCGTCGCGAGCCGCTCGATCACCATGCGCAGCGCACCGTTCCCGGCCGAGCAGCACCGGCAAACCTTCGCGCAGAAACGCTTCGCGCTCGTAGAGCGCGGCGAGCGGCTCGGTTTGCGGCTCGCCCGTCGCGTAGCCGGCGCGGCACGATCGCCTCGTCGCCGGGCTGGATGTGCGCTTCGAGCATGTCGATGAACGCCGCATCGACGAACGGCGCGTCGCCGGCGACCGCGAACACCCACGGCGTTGCGGATCTCGCTCATCGTCGAGAGCAGGCCCGAGAGCGGACCGCGCAGCGGCCAGCGGTCGACGACGGCCGGCGCGTCGATCAGCAGGTCGATCTCGTAGGGCAACGCGCCCTTGCACGAGAGCATCGTCGCGCGGCCGGCGCAGACGTTGCGGTACACGCGCACCAGCAGCGGCAAGTCGCCCGCGTCGATGTAGAGTTTCCCCGGCAACCGCTTCGCCTCGCCGCCGGCGAGCACGATCACGCGCGATCGCCGGCGAGCGCTCAGGCATGGCGGCGCAAATAGTCTTTGGCGAAATACGTGATGATGATGTCGGCGCCGGCGCGCGCGAAACCGGTCAGCATTTCATCGACGATGCGCTCTTCATCGATCCAGCCGCGTTCGGCCGCGGCCTTCACCATCGCGTACTCGCCGCTGACGTTGTAGCACGCCACCGGCACGTCGCAGGCGTCGCGCACGCGCCGGATCAGGTCCATGTAGGCGAGCGCCGGCTTGACCATCACGATGTCGGCGCCTTCGGCGATATCGAGCGCGACTTCGCGCAGCGCCTCGCGGCCGTTGGCCGGATCCATCTGATAGGTGCGGCGGTCGCCGAAGCTCGGCGTCGAGTCGGCCGCTTCGCGAAACGGTCCGTAGAAGCCCGACGCGTACTTCGCCGAGTACGCCATGATCGTCGTTTTGATGAAGCCCTCGGCGTCGAGCGCGCTGCGGATCGCGCCGACGCGGCCGTCCATCATGTCCGACGGCGCGATGCAGTCGACGCCCGCGCGCGCGTAGGTGAGCGCCGTTTTCACCAGCAGCTCGACCGTCTGGTCGTTGTCGACGTCGCCGTCGGGACCGATGATGCCGCAGTGGCCGTGATCGGTGTACTCGCAGTTGCACAGATCGGCGATCACGAGCATCTGCGGCAACGCGTCTTTGATCGCGCGCGGCCGCGCGCTGCACGACGCCGTTCGGATCGTAGTTGCTCGTCGCGACCGCGTCCTTGAAGTCGGGAATGCCGAACAGCAGCACGGCTTTCACGCCCACCGCATCGAGCTCGCGGCATTCGCGCACGGCCGCGTCGACGGAGAGGCGCGAGACGCCCGGCATCGAGCCGATCGGCTGCACGACGTTCGTGCCGTCGACGATGAACAGCGGCTGCACGAGACCGTCGCGGTTGACGCGCGTTTCGCGCACCATGCCGCGCATCGCGGCGCTCGAGCGCAAGCGGCGCGGGCGGTTGGTCAAGCCGAGGCGTTCGGCGACGTTCATGTGGTGTGCTCCAGGACGAAATGCGTGACGGTGTGGACGAACGCGGCGATGTCGGCTTCCGGCGGCGACGACGTCGGGCGGCCAGCCGGCCGCCGTCGGCGGCCGCCGCCGACGCCGGGCCCATCGCGGCGACGATCGGCCGCGCGCCGTGACGTTCGGCGAGATAGGCCGCGATCGCCCGCACCGAGCCCGACGACGGGAAGAGGATCGCGTTGGGCGTGCGGCCGGCGAGGGCCGCTGCGGCCGCCGCGCCGTCGACCGCCTCGATCGACTTCGGCGCCGGCTTCGCGCAGCGCCGCGGCGATGCGGCTCGGGCGCTCTTGCGTGCGCGGCAAGCAGAAAGAGCGCACCGGCGAGCGCGCCCGGCCGGGCCGCGTGCGCCGGTCGGCCGAGCAGCGCGGCGCCGCCTTCGGCGAGCATCGCCTCGGCCAGCGCGACGGCGGCGGCTTCCATCTCGGCCGACGGAGGTCGTCGTGACGCGCCGGTCGCCGCGAATCACGGTCGAACCGTCGGCGCGCCGCGATCGCCGCGTGGATGAGCAGAAACTCGCCGTCGTAGACGGCGTGCGCGCCGACCGGCGCCTGGCAGCCGCCGCGCAGCGTGCGCAGAGAACGCGCGCTCGGCGTGCACGGCAAGCTCGGTTTGCGGATCGTTGAGCAGCGCGCGCATGCGCGCGATGCGCGGATCGCCGGCGCGCATCTCGATCGCGAGCGCGCCTTGCGCGACGGCCGGCACGAGCACGTCGAGCGCGAACGGCACGGTGTGCGTGGCGCGCGAGCTCCAAGCCGCTTCAGGCCCGCCGCGGCGAGCACGATCGCGTCGTATTCGCCGTCGCGCAGTTTGCGCAAACGCGTGTCGACGTTGCCGCGAATATCGTCGATAGTCGAGGTCGGGGCGCAGCGCGCGCAGCAGCGCGCGCCGGCGCGGACTCGACGTGCCGACGCGCGCGCCGGCGGGCAGCGCGTCGAACGTCGCGTAGCTTCTCGCTGCAAAACACGTCGCGCGGATCTTCGCGCCGGCCGATCGCGGCGAACGTCATGTCGTCGGGCAGCGTGCTCGGCAAATCTTTGCACGAGTGCACGGCGTAGTCGGCGCGGCCGTTCGCGCAGCGCGAGTTCGAGTTCTTTCACGAACACGCTGTCGGTGCCGATCGCGGCGAGCGGGCGGTCTTGCACGGCGTCGCCCTTGGTCGTGACGGTGAGCACCGTCGAGGGAATGCCGCCGCCCGCGAGTTGCGCCATCACCGAGCGCGTCTGCCACATCGCGAGCGCGCTCGCGCGCGTGGCGCACACGAGCGTCGGCGAGATCGCTCGGGCGCACGCCGCCGAGCGTGTCGACCGCGCGCTCCACTTCGTGCTCGATCGCACCGCGGCGGCATCGACGGCGAGATCGTCGATGTCGCGCTCGGCGAAGTGGCGCATCACGCCGGCGCGCGCGTTCGATCGGCACGACGGCGAGCACGCGTTCGCGCAGCGCGCCGAGCGTGGCCGCCGCGCGCGCGTAGCGCGCATCGAACTGCACCGCGAGCTCGTCGCGAATGCGCGCGGTGAAGCTCGGCGAGAGCCCGGACGAATCGACCGTGACCGTCAGCTTGCCGGCGCGGTGGACGGCCGGCGTGATGAAGTCGCCGCGCGCGCGCGTCGCCGGCATCGTTGACCAGCACGCCGTGCTTGCGCGCGTCGACGACGACCGCGGCGTTGATGCCGGCATCGTCGGTCGCGGCGAAGGCCAGCAGCGCGCCCGCGCAGTCGCCGAACGCGAACAGCCGGGCCGTCCACGCGATCTCGCCCGCATCGGCCAGCCGGGCGAGTTCGCGCGTGACGTCGGGGCTGATCACGGTCACGCGCGGCGCCGGCCTCGCGCAGGGCGCGGACCTTGCGCTCGGCGACCGCGCCGCCGCCGGCGACGACGACGCGCCGTTCGGTCAGCGTGAGGGAGATCGGGAAACACCGAGAGTCCTTTCCGCGCGGCGCCGGGGACTCCGTGTAATCACGACTAACCCGCCGACAGATGCGATTCCGTCCCCGTGCGTGCGGCCATCCTCGGTGCGCTCTTCGCCGCGATCATCACGCTCCCGGGACTCGGCAACGGCACGCTTGTGGGACAACAGCGAGACCGTCTACGGCGAGGTCGCCCGCGAGATTCTGCTGACGCACGACTGGGTCGTGATGCACCTCAACGGGGCCGCCTGGTTCGTCCAGCCGCCGCTGTATCTTCTGGATCGCGGCGCTGTGCGCCAAGGTGTTCGGCGTCGTCGGCCTTCGCGCTGCGGCTGCCGGCGGCGCTCGCCACGATCGCGATGGGCGGCGCCGCTGGGCTACGCCACGGCCCGCGTCGCCGGGACGCGCGCCGGCACGGTCGCGGCGATCGTGCTCTCGACGAGCCTGATGCAGGCCATCGTCGGGCGGCTCGCGATCATGGACGCGCTGCTCGACCTGTGCGTCGTGATCGCGATCCTGTGCTGGTTCCGCGCGCTGCAGCCGCACCGCCAGGCCGAGGACGCGCGGCGGCGCGCGATCGCCTTTCTGTGCGGCACCGTCGGCGCTGGCGCTGCGGGACGCTGGCCAAGGGACCGGTCGCACCGGTGATCGTCGTGCTCGTGATCGGCGTGTGGCTCGTCTGGGAGCGGCGCAGCGGCGCGCCGGTCGCGCTGCCCGCGCCTGGGCACGCTCGCGGCCGCCGGCGCGCTGTTCGTCGCTCATCGCCGGCGCCGTGGTTCGTGCTCGAAGCGCTGCGCGTGGGCCCGAGTGCGACGCAGCGAACTGATCGGGCACTACACGATCGGCCGCTATACCGGCGTGATCGAGAACCAGAGCGGGCCGTGGTGGTACTACGTTCCGGTGCTGATCCTGGGCTTCTTTCCGTGGATCGCGTTCGTGCCGGCCGCCGTCGGCCACGTGCTCGACGTGGCGCGCACGCGCGGTCGGATCGCTCGAACGCCTGGCGCTGACGTGGACGCATCGTTCCGCTGGTGTTCTTCAGCTTCGCGCAGACGAAGCTGCCGAACTACATCGCGCTGATGCTGCCGGCGCTCGCGATCGTGGTCGCGCTGTGGTTCGAGCGCGTCGCGGAGGCGCTCGACCGGCGCTGCGGCGATCGTCTCGGCCGCTCACGATCCCGCTCTTCATCGGCGTGCTCGGCATCGCGATCACGGTGTTCATCCACACGAACCATCTCGAGAGCGCGACGGCGATCGTCGGTCCGCAAGTCGAAGATCCTCGGCGCGCTGATGCTGGTCGGTTCGCTCGCGACCGTTGCCGCGATCGCCACGCGCGATTGGAACTGGCTCGCGCCGTACGTGCTCGGCGCGACGTCGGGTGCGCTCGTGCTGTTCATCGCGCTCGATCGCCGAACCCGCGGCCGAAGCGCTCAAGCCGATTCCGCCGCTGGCCGCAACGATCGAGGCGCAGCGTGCGCCCGGGCGTCGGTCGTCGGGGTGCGCGGCGTCGCCGGCACGTACGCGCTGATTTTCTACACCGCACCCGGTGTCGTGACGCTGGAAGAGGACAACTCGGATTTCCGCTCGTCGATCTGCCGCGATCGCCGACCTCTATCTCGTCACGCGCGCGGCCGACGTGCCGGCCCTCGCGCAGCTCTGACCGCCGCGCAAGGCCGGCGGAGCACGGAAATCGGGCGCCGGCGCAACGTGGCGCTCCTGCACATCGACGGCCCGCGCTGCGCTGAAGGTTCCGGCGGCCCGACGTAACACGATCCGGAGAGCATGCTGCACTTCACCGACGAACGCGGCGCGAGCGTTCACGCTCGACCCCGAGGCATTCACCATCGCCGGCTACACCGGCCGCGATCGCGCGATGGTGCAGAAGCACATCGACGAACTCGAACGCGAAGGGATCGCGCCGCCGCCCGAAGTGCCGATGTGGTACGAGATGCCGCCCGACGATCCTCACGACCGCGGCGACGATCGAGGTCACGTCGCCGCAGAGCTGCGGCGAAGTCGAACCGGTGCTGATCGGCGTCGGCGGCCGCGCTCTATCTCGGCATCGGCAGCGATCACACCGCGCGCGACGTCGAACGCGAGGACATCGCGACGAGCAAACGCGTGTGTCCCGAAGCCGCTCGGCTCGATCGATCGTGCGCATCGTCGGAACTCGATGCGAGCTTCGATGCGCTGCAGCTCGAGAGCTGGATCGACGGCGAAGCGTATCAGTCGGGAACGGTCGCGCAGATCATCCCGCTGGCAAAATTGTTCGCCGAGTTTCGCTCGCGCGTGCACGGCCCTCGCGTTCGTGCTGTATTGCGGCACGGTGCCGTTGCTCACGCACGGTTTCCGCTTCGGCAAAACGTTCAGCGCGCGCATCAGCGGCGGTCCGCTCGCGGCCCCGCTCACCCTCGACTACTCCACCACCGTTGCGGAAAGACACTGATGGCGAAACCCGAGCACGAATTTTTCCCCGTTACCAACGTCGGCTGGACCAAGGTCCCCGGCGCCGACGTCGGCATGACCGAACGCGTCTTGGCCAAGGACCCGAACGCCAACGTCGCTACCCGCATCCTGACCTTCCCGCCCGGCTGCGACACCACGCCCAACGGCGTCCAGGTGCACGATTTCTGGGAAGAAGTCTACATTCTCGAGGGCGCCTTCACGGATCTCGAGCTCAACCAGACCTTTCACGCCGGGGAGTACGCCTGCCGCCCGCCGGGGATGCGCCACGGTCCGTGGAAGAGTGAGGACGGTTGCGTGACGTTCGAAGTGCGCTACTACTCGAAGGGGAACTGACCTGATGGAAACGCTGGAAGCGATACGGACACGCCGCACGATCGGCAAGAGCACGGGCGACGTGCCGCGCGAGACGATCACCGAACTGATCGAGGCCGCGACCTGGGCGCCCAACCACAAGCTGACTCAGCCTTGGCGCTTCACCGTCGTGACCGGCAGCGCGCGCGAAAAGCTCGGCGAAGTGTGGGGCCGCGAGGCGGCCGCGAAGGCCGATCCGGCCACCCGCGCGGCCGTGATGGAAGGCGAAGCGAAGAAGCCGCTGCGCGCGCCGGCCGTGATCGTCGTCAGCGTGCGCACCGATGAGAACCCGGTGACGGCCGAAGAGGATCTCACCGCCACCGCGGCCGCCGTGCAGAACTTGCTCCTGGCGGCGCACGCCAAGGGCTTGAGCGCCGCGTGGAAGACCGGCAAGATCGTCTACAACGCCGAGGTGAAGCGCTTCCTCGGCATCGACCAGAGCGATCGCGTGATCGCGTTCGTCTATCTCGGTGCCGTCGCGAAGGAAGAGTCCTCAGCGCGCGGCCGCGACGTCGCAAGCTCGATCACCTGGCTCGACGAGGCCGCCCTCCCCGTCTAACGCGCTGGGCGTTTAGCGGTCGTCCACAAAACCGAACAGCGCGCTCGGCACAACTACCTCGCGCCTACGCGCTCGGCACAACCACCTCGCGCCTACGCGTTCGTTGGGCCAAGAACAGTGCGTACCGCTTTCCCTCGTCATCCCGAGCGAAGTCGAGGGACGCTCCACAGTCACGCCTTCAAGCCACTGTCGATCACGAGCGAAGCCGAGTGATCGCCGGCGACATGCATCGCGGCGGCCCCCGATGATCCAGACTTTGTTCTGTGGGCAATGCTACAGAAGGTCGACGTTACGGTCTATTATGCGCTTGCACGTTGTAGACGGCACCGTTTTTCGCAAAAATTGGATGGCCACGACGAAACATCGTGTCCTTACGCGCGTCACCCACGATTTGGCATACCACATGCGATCCCTCGGCTTCGCTCGTGATCGACAGTGGCTTGAGGGCGTGACTGTGGGGCGTCCCTCGACTGCGCTCGGGATGATGGGGAGAGTTTAGCTGGCGTCTGCGAAGCCGAAGAGGCGGGCTGGATTCGTTACTAGGATGCGTGCTCGCGTTGCGTGGTCGGTTTCCCAATCGAGCAGCAGGTTTAGGAGTTCGCCGGTGTCGCGGCTGCCGTCGGGAAGATGCGGCCAGTCGCTGCCCCACAGCACGCGATCGGGACGCGTCGCGATGATGGCTTGGGCGAGGTGGGCGACGGCAGCGTAACCGCGCGCTTTCGCGATGCGGTAGGGACCGGACAGTTTGAGCCATGCGCGGCCGTGCTTCATGAGATCGAGCAGGCGCGCGAAATCGGCCGGCGTGAGCCCGTCGGATTCGAGCATGTAGCCCATGTGGTCGATCACGAAGTCATCGCCGATCGTCGCGAGAAACGGCAACAGGTCGCGCACGACGTAGCCGGGCGTGTAAAACTGAATGTGCCAGCCGCGCGGGCGCGTGCGCGCGAACATGCGCTCGATGTAGGCTCGCAGCTCGGCGCGCGGCCAGTCGGCGCGCGCGAACAGGTCGAGCCGCACCGCGCGCACGCCGCGGGCATGAAAGCCGTCGAGCTCCGCATCGGAGATGTGCTCGTCGATCATCACCACGCCGCGCGCGGCGGCGCCGAGTTGGTCGAGCGCGCCGAGCAGCACGCGGTTGTCGGTGCCGTAGAAACTCGGTTGCACGAGCACGACGCGCTCGAGCCCGAGGTAGGCCGCCATGGCGCGGTACTGGCGCAGCGTGCCGTCGGGAAACTCGTAGTGCGGGTGCGGCACGTGCGGGAAGCCCGCTTCGAACACGTGCGCGTGAGCGTCGCACGCGCCGGCCGGCACGCTGAAGTGCGGCGCGGCGTTCGTGTTCGCGGCGCGCATCGGCACGATCTTGAGGATCGTCTCGGTCATCGTCCGGCGCTCGTCGGCGTCGCGTGGGCGAGCCAGTCGGTCGCGCGCTGGCGCAGCCCCGCGGCCAGCACGTCCGAATCGATCGCCGCGAAGATCAGCGGCACTGCGCCGAGTGCCAGCAAGTCGCGATAGTGATCGGGATCGGCGACGCCGCCGACCGCGGCCAGCTTGCCGTGGCGCTTGGCCGCGTCCGCGACCTTCACGCAGGCCTCGTGCACGCGCGCATTGCGCAGGTCGCCGACGGCGCCCAGGTCGACCGAGAGATCGTTGAGCCCGACGTGCAAGACATCGATGCCGTCGACGGCGGCGATCGCATCGACGTTGGCGACGCCGGCGGCCGACTCGATCAAGACGTGCGCGCTGGTCGCGCGTTCGATGCGCGCCATGAAGTCGGCCGGCGAGGGCCGCGCGGTGCCGAAGTGCGGCAGCATCCCGACTTGCGAACGCTGTCCGCGCGGCGGAAACCGTACAGCCGTCACGAGCGCGCGCGCGTCGTCGGCGGTCTCGACGCGCGGCATGATGATGCCGGTTGCGCCGCCGTCGAGCAGCCGGTTGATCACGCCGTAGTCGCGCTCGCACACGCGTATCCACGCTTCCATGCCGAGATCGTGCGCGGTTGCAGCGATCTGGGCCGCGATGTCGATCGGCATGCTGCTGTGCTCGAGATCGACCCACAGCACCGCATAACCGGCGGCATGGGCGTAGCGCGCGATATCGGTGGTGCGGGCCGCGCGCACGCCGACGGTGAGCGTCGCCTCCCCGGCGGCCAGGCGTTCGAGGATGTTGCGCTCGGTCGATACCATACGCGCTTACGCTACCATGAACGCCGCGGCCCCGTTAGCCGCCGGCGTCCAAAAAATATCGCGTTTAGGCCACCGCGCCGCGGCCGGCCATGAAGCGCGCCGGCGAGGCGCCGTGCAGGCGCTTGAACATCGCGATGAACGCGCTGACGGATTCATAGCCGAGGCCCGCCGCGACCTCGGCAACGCTCTCGCCCGCGGCCAGCAGATCGACCGCGCGCCGGGCGATGACGCGCCGTTTCCATTCCGAAAACGGCATGCCGGTTTCGGCTTCGAAGTGGCGCGTGAACGAACGCGTCGACATAGCGGCGGCGCGGGCCCAGTCGCTCAGTCCGCGCGCGTCGGCCGGCGCGGCCAGCAGTTCTTGCGCGACGGCCCGCAGCCGTGGCGAGCGCGGCAGCGGAACTTGCAGCTCCTCGGCCGCCGCCTGGTCGAGCTCGGAGAGGATGACCGGCGCCAGCAACTCGGTGAGGCCGGCCGGCGAGTTCGGTTCCGTTAGCCGTTCGAGCGCGGCGATCAGCAGCGCCGAGGTGCGCAAAACGCAAACACGCGCGGGCAGATGTTCGGCGAAGGCCGGCGGCGCCAAGACGAGCCAACCCTCGACCACGCCGTGCGAATGCGCGCCGTGCATCGTTCCGGGCGGGATCCATACCAGCCGATGCTGTGGCACGATCCAGGCGCCGGCATCGGTTTCTTGGTTCAACACGCCCGAGAGGATGCAGATGAACTGACCCTGCTCGTGTGCGTGCGCCGGCATCATATGCTTGCCCACATAACGAAAGCGCCGCGGCTCGAATCCGGCTGCGCCGGCGTTGGCAAATTCGGTCATATCGTACCGCCTCATTGGCCCGAGCGCGATATTTTTTGGAAAGGTCCGGATACCTGCGGAAACGTTCGCGGTGGTACGGTCTTGACGATCATGCCGCTGCCCGCCGCCGACGTCCTTGCCGTTCACCAGCGCATCGTGACCTCAGGTGCGCGGGCCGTCGATGTGTTCGAGCTCGACGGCGCATTGCGGTTGGCCATCCCACAGATGGCCGAAGACATTCCGGATACACCCGCGCACATGAACGGCGGCAACAGCGATATCAACGCGCGCATGTTCGTGTGGCGTGACGGAGCATTCGTGCCCGACACGCCGATCGCGCTGGCGGGCGGTGAAGACATCGAATTCTTCACCATCGACGGCCGGCATTATCTTGCGACGGCGAGCATTCGCACCGGGCACGGGCCCTACGAGCTCAACTGCGAGTCGGTCATCTACCGCTGGGATGCGAACGTTTGGGAGCCGTTCCAAGCGGTGCCGACCTTCGCCGCGAAGCAATGGCGCTTCTTCGAGTTTGCCGGCCGCCGGTTCTTGGCGCTCGCGCAAGGCGTTACGATGGACGGCCTCGTCGCGCGTCACCCGGCAACGTCCCGCATTTATGAGTGGGATGGCGCGCGTTTCACCGAGTTTCAAGTGCTCGACGGCAAATGGGGATACAACTGGAGCTTCTTCGAGCTCGACGGGATGCACGTGCTTGCATATGCCGATCATGTCGGCGCGTCGACGCTCTACCGCTGGGACGGCACGCAATTCGTCACACTGCAGGAGATCGGCGCGATGGCCGGCCGCGCGTTCACGTTTTTCGAGGCGAACGGTGCGGCGTGGCTCGCCTATGCGCCGATCTTCGGCGAATCGATGCTCTTCCGTTGGGACGGGACGCAGTTCCAACCGCGGCAGTCGCTCGGCGGGCCGGGTGGGCGCGAACTGAAGATCGTCACAACGGCGGCGGGGCTCTTTCTCGTGCGCATCTGTTTTATTCAAGGCACCCCGGCGGCGCCGAAACCGGACCTGCTCTCGCAAGTATATCGCTGGACCGGTGACGGCTTTGAGGTGATCGCCGAATTTCCGACCACCGGTGGAACCGATGTCGCGACGTTTCACGCCGGCGGCGCGCTCTTTCTAGCCGTGTCGAACAGCCTCAGTTCCGAGATCCGGTATCGCTCGGAAACGGTCATCTACCGTTGGCTGCTGTGAGCGAGCCCTATCAGCCGGATCCCGCCTTTCGCGGGCTGTTTGCGGCCTACACCTCCGATCCGGAAAGCATCGGCGCGCACCTCGCGCAGCACATGGCGCTCCTTGGAGCGGGCGATCCGCTATTCGTCGCGACCGGCACCGACATCGCGCTCTTCGCAGGTACCGGGCAGCCGGCGCAAGTCGAGAGCTTCCGGCGTTCGACGCGCGGCTTCATCGAGATCACCGCGATCTCGCATTTGGGAACGGCCGTGCCGTGGCTGGCACGCATGCGCGAGCTCGGCGCCGCCTCGTGGCGGAACGATGCGAGCCGGCTGATCGAGCACATCGACGCGGTGCTGGCGATGAACGGCGCGGCGTACTGGCGCGGTCTGCACGTCGCCGCGTGGCACGGACTCGAGGACAAGATCGCCGAGCTCGTCGACTACGCGTGCACGGTGACGCGCGCCTATATCCACGCCGCACTCGGGAACGAAGCGCTGTTGGACTTCGCCGCCGTGCGCGAACGCTTTCTCGATCCGGTCGGTTCACTCGATGTGCCGGTACCGATGAACGACATGATGGTGGCGACTTTTGCGCTCGCCTTCATCGACATCGGCCACCGCGTCATCGGCTGGCTCGGCGCGCAAGATCTCGCCTGGGAGCGGACGATGGTACTGATCGCGGGGCAAGCGGGGCGCCCGACGGCCGGGCTCACGTGGGCCACCAACAACATGTGCCATCTGCTGTGGCGATCGTCCGGCGAGCGGCTGGTTCCCGAGCACGTGCTCGTCGCGCCGTTCGCGCCGTCGTTCCAGCTCGACGACGTTCCCGATGCCGCGCACATGGAGTCACTCGAACGCGCGTACCGTGCGCTGTGGAGCCGAACCCGTGCCGGCGTCGAGATCGGGCGCGAGATGTTTGCGGGCTATCCGGCCTTTCGCACCGGCGTACCGGTCGCACCGACGGTCGATGACGGCATGGTCAGCGTCGACGCCCTGCCGGCCCTACATTCGGTGCACGACCGGCGCGGGCTGATCACGCGCATGCGCGTCGTGATGGAAGACCCGGGCCAACTGATTTCCAACGCGGCGGCCCACTACGTGATCGACGAGCTGATCGCGGCCGGAAACCGCCCGGCCGACGTTTTCATTCCCGGCTTCACCGACGTCACTTACCGGAGGTCTGTCTAGCGTGAAACGCATCGCCCGCTCTTTCGTTCGCACGTGCATCGTGCTCGCCGTCGCCGTGCTCGTAACGAACAGCTCGCGCCAACGCGCTCGTAACGAACAGCTCGCGCCAACGCGCTCGTAACGAACAGCTCGCGCCAACGCGCTCGTTGCGCCAAGAGCGGTGAGTATCGTCTCTCCGTCATCCCGAGCGCAGTCGAGGGACGCCCACCGTCACGCCCTCAAGCCACTGTCGATCACGAGCGAAGCCGAGTGATCGCCGGCGATATGCATCGGGGCGGGGTCCCTCCAGGATAGGGACCTTGTTCTTTGGAGCGCCTGCAACAGAGGACCGACGTGGACGTTTATTATGTGTACATGCTCCGATGTATCGACGGCACGTTCTACACCGGGATCACTTGCGACATCGTTCGTCGCTACGCCGAGCACCAGTATGGCCACAGTCCAACATCGTATACGTACACGCGCCGACCCTTACGACTGGTCTACGTCGATGAGTTCCAGCGCGCGGATGAGGCAATTGCGTTCGAGAAGCGCCTGAAAGGCTGGACCCACAACAAGAAGCGGGCGTTTGCTGACCGGGATTGGCCGATGCTCAGGCGCTTCGCAGCGGGCCGCTGGTAGCGGCCATTTGGCATACTGCCGGCGATCACTCGGCTTCGCTCGTGATCGACAGTGGCTTGAGGGCGTGACGGTGGGCGTCCCTCGACTGCGCTCGGGATGACGGAGAGAGATGATACTCACCGCTCTTGGGGCAGCGAGCGCGTAGGCGCGAGGTGTTTTCAGAGCAATGCTTCCCCGCCACGATAATGCATACTGCCGGCGATCACTCGGCTTCGCTCGTGATCGACAGTGGCTTGAGGGCGTGACGGTGGGCGTCCCTCGACTGCGCTCGGGATGACGGAGAGAGATGATACTCACCGCTCTTGGCGCGGCGAGCGCGTAGGCGCGAGGTGTTTTCAGAGCATTGCTTCCCCGCCACGACAGATGCATACTGCCGGCGATCACTCGGCTTCGCTCGTGATCGACAGTGGCTTGAGGGGGTGACGGTGGGCGTCCCTCGACTGCGCTCGGGATAACGGAGAGAGACGATACTCACCGTGCTTGGGGTGGCGAGCGCGTAGGCGCGAGGTGTTCTCAGAGCATTGCTTCGCCGCCACGATTATGTATATCGCCGGCGATCACTCGGCTTCGCTCGTGATCGACAGTGGCTTGAGGGGGTGACGGTGGGCGTCCCTCGACTGCGCTCGGGATGACGGAGAGAGATGATACTCACCGCTCTTGGCGCGGCGAGCGCGTAGGCGCGAGGTGTTTTCAGAGCAATGCTTCGCCGCCACGATATGCATGTCGCAGGCGATCACTCGGCTTCGCTCGTGATCGACGGTGGCTTGAGGGCGTGACGGTGGGCGTCCCTCGACTGCGCTCGGGATGACGGAGAGAGATGACACTCACCGCTCTCGGCGCAGCGAGCGCGCAGGCGCGAGGTGTTTTCAGAGCAATGCTTCGCTGCCACGATTATGTGTGTCGCAGGCGATCACTCGGCTTCGCTCGTGATCGACGGTGGCTTGAGGGGGTGACGGTGGGCGTCCCTCGACTGTGCTCGGGATGACGGGTGCGCGAGGCGTTCCTTGGTTGAGAGAGACGAAGCCGGGCCTGGGTAGCGAGCGCGAGGGAGCGAGGGGGTTTGGGTGGGGGGCTACAAAGTCTTGGTATGAGCAATAGTCTTCTGGTGGAGCCGCTGGGGCGCGGATTGCAGATCACGCTCAACGAGCCGAAGGGCGTTTCGGACGCTGATGCGGTGGAGCTGACCGGAGTGCTGCTGAAGGCGCACGAGCGCGCGGCGTATGTGGTGTTGCGTTCGAGTCATGATGATTTCTGTACCGGGCGCAACAACCCGCGGCCGCCCGCCGGGGCGCCGCAAGAGGATGCGCTCGACCGGCGGCGCAGCAGCGAAGTCATCTTCAACTGCTACGGCTCGTTCCGCGCCTGCACGGTGCCGATCATCGGCGTCGTCGGCGGGCGCGCGGTTGGCCTCGGCTGTTCGCTCTCCGCGCTCTGCGATATCACGCTCGCATCGGAGAAAGCGACCTTTCAGATCAACGAGATGAACCACCGCATCTTGCCGACGATGGTGATGTCCTCGCTCGTCGACCGGGTCGCGCGCAAGGACCTCACCTACCTCGTGCTCTCACGCGCCATCGTGACGGCCGAACGTGCGCGCGAGATGCACATCGTGAGCGAGGTCCACCCTGCCGAGCGGCTCGATGCCGCGGTCGCCGAGCTCGTCGCGCTCTTCGAACTAACGCCGGGCGCCGCCATGCAAGGCGTGAAAGAGTACGTGGGCGCGGCCTACGACATGCCGATCAAAGGTGCCGTCGACTTCGCGCGCAACCTGCACGCCGTGATCAACGCCGCTCCCGAGATGCGAGCCGAGCCGCCGCGTTGACGAGCGATGCGTGCGAAAGCGTCTGCGGCACGTTGCCGACTTGGCGCTTGAGCTTCGGATCGTACTCCTCGGACAGCATCCCGACGTCGTTGGCAATCCCGATCAGGCGCTCGAAGAGCACGCGCGCTTCGTCGTCGCGGCCCTGCAGCGCGTAGTTTTCCACCAGCCAAAAGTTGCACGCGAGGAACGCGCCCTCGGGGTCGGAATGTTTGGCTTGCGTTTCCGGGTCGGCGGTGGTGCGGTACAGGAAGCCGTCCTGCATCAACGCCTTCTCGAGCGCGTCGGTCGTGCCGCGCATGCGCGGATCGTCGGCCGGCAGAAACCCGATCAGGGGAATCATGAGCAGGGCAGCGTCGAGCGCACTCGACCCGTAGGCCTGCACGAACGTGTTGCGCTTGGCATCATAGGCCTTCGCGCAGACGTCGGCGTGAATCTGTTCGGCGATGGCATGCCAGCGATCGCGCGGCCCTTTGTAGCCGAAGGCGTCGAGCGCTTTTACCGCGCTGTCGAACGCGTGCCAGGCTTGCACCTTGGAATGGGTGTAGTGCTGCGGCGCGGCGCGCGATTCCCAGATGCCGGAATCCGGCGTGTCCCACACCGCCTCGACGTGCTCGAGCAGTACGCTGATCATCCCCCACGCCGATTCGTCGATCTCCACACCGTGCTCGTGCGCCATGTAGATCGCCGCCATTGTCTCGCCATAGATACCGAGCTGTACCTGCTTGTAGGCGGCGTTCCCGATCCGCACCGGCTTCGAACCCTCGTAGCCGGCGAGCGCCGGTATCTCGAACTCATCGATGCGGCGCTTACCACTGATGCTGTACATGATCTGCATGTTCTCGGGCCGGCCGGCCAGCGCGCACAGCACCCAGTCGCGCCACGCGCGCGCCTCGTCGACCAACCCGCCGTGCAGCAGCGCCGCGATCGTGTACGTTGAATCGCGCACCCACGCGTAGCGGTAGTCCCAGTTCTTCGAGCCGCCGATCACCTCGGGCAGCGACGTGGTCACCGCCGCGACGCCCGCGCCCGAGGGCGCATACGTCAGCGCTTCGAGGAGCACGAGCGAACGGCGCACCATCGTCGGATAGTCGGTCTTGAGCTGAATCTGCGCGGCCCAGTTGCTCCACCATCCGGTCGTCGCGTCCAGCGCGGCGTTCGCGTCGATGGCCTCGGGCACGTCGTGGTGCGAAGGGTACCAGGAGAGCACGAACGTTCGCCGATCGCCCGCCCGCAGCGTGAAGGCCGCCCGTGGGTCGTGGTCGTCGATCCGCAACGGCACATCGCAGTGCAGCGCGAGCGCGTCGCCGACGGCCGTCATCGTCCACGCGTCACCGATTCGGCGCGTCCACGGCGGCAAATCGCCGTACCCGAAGCGCGCATTGAGCAGCATCTCAACCGCAACCGCACCCTCGATGCCGTCGACGATGCGCACGATGCGCGGCCCGGGATCGCGGAAGGCGTGCATGAAGTCCGTCACGCGAATCGTTCCGCTCGCCGTGACGTGCGTCGTTTCGAGGACCATCGTATCGCCGACGTACTGCCGGGAAGACGACGTCACGTCGCCTGCGGGCGCGAGCCGCCAGGTGCCGTTCGACACATCACCGAGCAGCGCGCAGAAGACCGCGTCGTTATCGAAGCGCGGCAGGCACAGCCAGTCGATCGACCCGTCGCGACCGACGAGCGCGGCCGTGCCGCGATCGCCGATCAGCGCGTAGTCTTCAATGCGCAGGAGAGATTACTTGACGGCGGTGACCTGAGCCGTCGTCACCGGTCCGCCCTTGTTGCCCCAGGCACTGCGAATGTAGGTCAAGACGTCGGCGATTTGGGCCGGCGTCAGTTGGCCTTGCCACGCGGGCATCGAGCCGCTGTAGTTGGCACCGTTGACGGTGATCGGCGTGGTGAGACCGTGATCGACGATCGGGATCACCTTGTCGGCAGGGCCGTTCACGACCGGGTTGTTCGCCAAGGGCGGGAACACGCCGGGCGTGCCGGTGCCGGTCGCGCCGTGACAGCCCGCGCAGTTGGCGGTGTACACGGTCGCACCCGCCGCCGCGCCGCCGGCCGTCGCCGACCCGCCCGCGCTGCCGCCGGTGTTCGTGTCGACGGCGTACGTGCCGCCCGCGGTAGAGGTCGTCGCGGCCGAGGCGTTGATGCCGTGCAGCATCTGCTGCTGCTGAACGTGATACTGGCCGACGAAGCTGAGGATGATCGCGCCGCCGAGCACGAGTCCCGTGCAGGTGAGCACGATCGGCCGGCGCGAGAGCCGGCGGCTGGGGTTCTTGTCGATGAACGGCAGCGCGATCAGCACCACGATCAAGAGCGTCGGGAAGATGATCGTCGCGAAGAGGCCGAGGAAGTCGACCGCCCATGAGGGCGCGCCGCCGACGACGTCGAGCAGCGAGAAAAGCGCCATGAAATACCAGGCCGGATAGGGCACGAACTGCGTGTTGTTCGGGTCGGCCTTGGCGTCGAGCGGCGCCGGTGAGAACACCGCCAGCGCGAACACGATGATGAACATCGCGAACGACACGACCGTGTCCATGAACATCTGATCCGGCCAGAAGCGGCCGGGCTTGAGCTTGGGCATCTCATCGATCGGCGCACCGGCCGAACCGTTCCAGCGGAAGATCGCCAGATGCATGCCGACCAGCAGCACGAGCACGGCCGGCGTGAGCCACACGTGGATGCCGAAGAAGCGGTTGATCGTGAGCGTGCCGATGCCCGAACCATCTTGGAGGAAGAGCAGCACCGCTTTGCCGGCGATCGGCGCGGAGCCCGCGATTTGGATCGCGACCTTTGAGGCCAAGAGGGCGTTGAGATCCCACGGCAAGAGGTAGCCCGTAAGTCCCAGCACGAGCGTGACGATGAACAGGATGACGCCGACGATCCACTGCAGCTCGCGCGGCTTCTTGTAGGCGCCCCACAGCAGCACTTGCAGCATGTGCATCATCATGAACGCGATCATGGCGGTCGCGCCCCAATAGTGGAGCGAGAGCACGAGCTGTCCGGCCGGAACCTTCTCGATGATGTACTTCGTCGATTCCCACGCGGTGGCGGCCGACGGCGAGTAGTAGAACGTCAGAAAGATACCGGTTGCGATCTGCAACATCATCGCGAAAACGGTCGCGCTGCCGAAGGCGTACCAGTAACTCGCACCACCCGGGACGTCCTCAGTGAGGAAGTCCTTCGTCATGGTGATGAAGCCGGTGCGCTCGTCGAGCCAAGTCAACATACTGAAATTCTCCGCTTATCCGATGCGCAGGACGACATGGTCGGGCGTGTTCTGTTTGTACTCGATCCAGGTCAGCTCGGCTTTGCCGTTGACGTCGCGCAGCGGGAGCGGATCGAGGCCGCGCGGCGCGGGGCCCGCGATGTGCGTGCCGATGTTGGTGAACTCCGAACCGTGACAGGGGCAAATGAACTTGGTCTGCGCGTCGACCCACGAGTAGCGGCAGCCGAGGTGCGGACAAATCGGGCTGAAGATCGTGAAGCCCATATAGCCCACCGGGTACGGAATCTTGGTCGAGCCTTCGAACAGTTCGGGACGCTTGGCCTTGAAGTCGGCCTCGCTGGCCTTGACCGCCCACACGAACTGCTCTTCATCGGCCGGCGGCAAGTAGCCGTCGACTTCGTGCAGGTTGAACGTGATCTTGATCGGTTTGTCGGTCGCCTTTTGCAGCTTGGCCCACTCATCGGCGCTGATCGGCGACCACTCGTTGCCGACCGCGTCGGCGGAGGGCACAAGGGAGACGACCAGGGGGATCACCAGGCCCAACGAGATGACGCCGCCCAACGCAAGGACGGCGTTGACCATAAAGGTCCGCCGGCTCTGCTCCTCCGGGGTTCCCGGGTCATCATAGGCGTGAGCGTGGGCCTCAGGGTTAGCCATGTCTCTCCTCAACAAACGGTGACCGAGCCGCCATTACGGGCAACTATACGGCCTCGGTCAGACAAACTCGCGTACTTTCGTAGCGCCCGTTCGGCTGTTCCTTTCGTCAGAGGCCGGTCGCGCTTACGAGGAGCAGCTGACCACGATCGGGGGCCGGCCGGCCGGCGCGGGACGGTCGTAGGCGGCGACCTCGGGGTCGTCGCTGTACGGGCGGCGCAGAGCGGCGAGGAGGCGGCGCACCGGTTCGTCGTCGCCGGCTTGTGAGGCCGCGATGGCCTCCTGGGCAAGGTGGTTGCGCAGCACGATGCGCGGGTTGACGGCGTTCATGGCGGCGGCGCGTTCGGCCGGCGGCCGCGATTCGCGTTCGAGACGGCGCTCGTAGCGCTCGACCCAGGCCGCCGCGTCGTGCCGTACCGCCAAGCGTGAGGTGCAGCGCCTCGCGGTGGGCCTGGGCCAGACCGCCGTCGCCGGCTGCTTCGTCCGCGGTGCGGATATCGGCCAGCATCCGGAACGTGCGCGTGAAGTCGGACTTCGCGGCGGCCATCGTGCTCCGCAGGTCTTGACCGAGCTGGTCGTCTTCGGGCTCGGCCTTCGCGAGGCCGAGTTTCGCGCGCGTGCGTTCGAGAAACGCCGTCCGCAGCGTGGGAACATACGTCGTGATGGCCGCCTCGAGTTGCGCCGGCTCGACGATCCCGGCCAACGCGTTCCCCAACGCGTAGCAATTCCACAGACCGATTCCGGGCTGCTGATCGAAGGCGTAGCGCCCGGTATGATCGGTGTGGTTGCAGATGTGGGTAGGCTCGTAGCCTTCCATGAAGCCGTAGGGGCCGTAGTCGAGCGTCAGGCCGAGGATCGAGAAGTTGTCGGTGTTCATCACGCCGTGCATGAAGCCGACGCTCTGCCAATCGGCCATCAGCCGTGCGGTGCGCTGCAGCACGGCTTCGAAGAAGCGCACGTAGCGGTCGTCGCCCGATCCGCACTCCGGGTAGAAGCGGTCGATCACGTAATCGGCGAGGATGCGGATCGCATCGTGCTCGCCGCGCGCAGCGAAGATCTCGAACGAACCGAAGCGCACGAACGAGGGCGCGAGCCGCACCACGATCGCCGCGGTTTCGATGCTCTCGCGGAAGACTTGCTCGTCGTTGGCCACCATCGCCAGTGCGCGCGTGGTCGGGATGCCGAGCGCGTCCATCGCTTCGCTGGCCAGGAACTCCCGGATCGTCGAGCGCAGCACGGCGCGGCCGTCGGCAAAGCGCGAGTACGCCGTTTGGCCCGCGCCTTTGAGCTGAATCTCCCACGGCTCGCCGCGCTTGTTCGTGATCTCGCCGAGGGCGATCGCGCGGCCGTCGCCGAGCTGCCCCGCCCACACGCCGAATTGGTGGCCGCCGTAGAGGGCCGCGAACGGCTGCATGCCGCGCAGGATCGCCGTACCGCTCGCGACGCGGATGAACTCTTCACGCGTCAACTCGCGCGCCGGCAGATCGATCAGCGCGGCGGCGTCGGGGCTCACGGCAACCAGCCGCGCGCCGGTCAAGCCACTGGGGCTGCGCAACTCGTAAAACCGTTCGCCGAGGCCGGTAAACGCGTTGCTGAAGCTCAGCTCTTCGAGAGCGATTTCGGGGCCGGAGACGACGGTCATCGTGCCTAGAACCGCTCGGGCGGTAGGATACGTTGCGTGGCGAAGGGCGTGCGAGCGGGCGTCTTGTGGGGTATGGGTCAGCGCATGCGTGGTTATTTGTGGGGCGTCCTGACCGTGATCGTCGTGCTCCTGGTGGGCGGATTCGCGGTCTACTGGTTCGCGCTGATTCCGATGGGGGCCGACGCGCCGCAGTTCCCCCTCGAGCGGAAGATGGCCAACCACATGGTCAACACGCGCATCAATCGCGAGGCGCCCTCGTCGCCCTATCCCTATGGGCCCAGTACCGATGCGGTGGTGCTGGCCGGCGCGAAACTGTACATGACCAACTGCGCCGTCTGTCACGGCAGCGCCGGCAGCCAGCCGTCGAACATTGCGAAAGGCCAGTACGTTCGCGTTCCGCAGTTCACCAAACACGGCGTCGACGACGATCCCGAAGGCGAGACGTACTGGAAGATCGAGCACGGCTACCGCTTCACGGGGATGCCGTCGTTCAAAGGCACGTTGACCGAAGAGCAGATCTGGCAGATCACCTACTTCCTCAAGCGCGGCATGTCCAATCTGCCCCCCGCCGCCGACGCCGTCTGGCACCAACCCCACGGCGACTAACCCCGGCTACACTGAGCGTCGCGCTCGAAATGAGCGCGACGGCTCGATCTTGGTCGTATCGGGAGCCTCTATCTTGTCGTATCGAGAGCGACGTGCTACCCCCGTCATCCCGAGCGCAGTCGAGGGACCGCCTCCATCACGCCCGTAAGTCCACTGTCGATCACGAGCGCAGCCGAGTGATCGCCGACGACATGCCGGGATGGTGGTTAGCGTCGACGTGGACTATCGTAACTGGTGGCGATCACTCGGCTGCGCTCGTGATCGACAGTGGCGATCCCGCATGATCGTGGTGCGTCCCTCGACTGCGCTCGGGATGACGGGCAAACCAGTGATCGCCAAACCGATGACGGGCAAACCAGTGATCGCCAAACCGATGACGGGCAAACCAGTGATCGCCAAACCGATGACGGGCAAACCAGTGATCGCCAAACCGATGACGGGCAAACCAGTGATCGCCAAACCGATGACAGGCAAACCGGCAAAGGCAACGATCGGTCAACCGCGGACGGGCGGGGGTTACATTTTGTAGCTGTGCAGGCCGCTGATCCAGATGTTTACGCCGAGGTAGCAGAACATGATCGAGGCGAAGCCGATGATGCTCACCCAGGCGCTGCGCTCGCCGCGCCAGGCGTTGCGCGTGTGCAAGTGCATGAACGATGCGTAGATGATCCACGACAGCAGCGCGGCGGTTTCCTTGGGATCCCACTGCCAGTAGGCGCCCCACGCTTCGTTGGCCCACATCGCGCCGGTGATGATGCCGACGCTCAGGAGCACGAGGCCGATCGCGATGATGCGGTAGGTGAGCATGTCGAGCCGCGCGAGCGACGGCAGCCCCGCCAGCCACAGCGCGAACGGATCGCCGGCGGCCGCGGCCGAGGCGACGCCGGGCGTTTCGGTGCGCGACGCGTTGGCGTCGAGCGCGTTCAGCGGCGGTGCCGCAACCGCCATCGAAACCGTGCCGCCGGCGCCGGCCGCGCTCGCCCGGATGACGCCCGTACTCGCCGAGAACCGCCGCTCGCCGTAAAGCCTTGAACAAGTACAGCGACGACACGACGAACGCCACCATGAACGACGCGTACGACGATACGACGATCGGCACGTGGACCTTGATCCAGTACGACTGCAGCGCCGGAACGGCCGGCATGTAGCCTTCGTTCCACGTCGTCGCGTAGCCGAACGCGATCGCGCTGATGCCGAGCACGCCGCCGCCGATCAGCCACAGATCGTATTTGGAGGCGAAGATGATGTAGATCAGTACGCCGAGGCCGCTGAAGAGCGAGAGCGAGCCGTAGAGGTTCGTCAGCGGCCAGACGCCGGTCATGTTCCAGCGCGTGCCGAGCTCGACGAACTGCAGCACGCAGGCCAGCGTCGCCAAGATCATGCCCAGCCGCTGCAGCAGCGGCGTGCGCAGCAGGAAGTAGCCGATCAGCACGAGCGTTCCCACGACGTAGGTCGCTAGCGTGATGACGACCAGGTCGTGGTCGATGGCAACTTTGAGCGGATCGAGCATGGGGTGTCCTAACTCGCTTGGGGCGTGCGTCGCAGGGCTTCGACGATCTCACGGAAGCGATCCTCGAAGATATCGTAACCCTTGACGGTGGTGGCGGCGATTCCGACGTTCCACGACTGTGCCGCGCCCGTCACGACGACGTAGAGCCGCGCCGGCAACAGGTAGAACGAGATGCACAGCCCCAGCACCAGCACGCACGCGCCGATCAGCACGAGCGAGATGCCGGGATCGTAGCGGTACTGAAAGCCGGAGTAGAGCGTGTATTTCTGCGGGGTGAGCGCGTAGCCCGCGCCGAGGTCGAGCGGCCGTTCCGAGCGGCACCAGCACGTCGCCGAGCGGCGCGTTGCCGTCGAAGGCCTCGAGCACCACGCCCGGATCGTTGGGCCGCGGGTCGGGCCCGGCTTGGCCGGTGCGGCGGTCGATCGTGCCGACGAACGAGCGGTACTCGATCGCGCGCGTCGTGCCGGGGATGTCGAAGGCCTCGCCTTCTTTGATCGGGCCGTGTCGGCGGTCCGGCGATCGGGCGGCCGTCTTTGGTCAGCGCGAACGTGATGCCGAAGCCGTACGTCGCTTGATAGACCTTCACGCCGTCGACGTCGTAGGGCTGGTTCACGCGAATGACGGCATCGTGCGCCACGCCGTCTTTGCCGGTCACGACGGCGTGCGAAACGTAGTCGATCGGCTGGTAGACGATGCCGCTCTTCGTTGCGACCGGATGGATGCGGTAGCCGAACTGCTTGAGCGCGACCGTCGCGCCGGTTTGCGGGATCGTCGCCGTGGTGCCCGAGAGCACGGTGAACTGGCCGCTGTATCCGCTCGCCCAGTAGATCGTCGTGCCGGCCGCGATGATCACGAAGCCGACGTGCGCGACGAGCACGCCGCGGCGCGCCCAGTTGTGCTTGTCGACGAACGACCATTCCTCGCCGCCGAACTCGCGCTTGCGAATCTGCCAGCCGCGGCCGGCGAAGAAGCGCTGCACGCGCTCGCGCACGTCGGCCTCGTCGCCCTCGACGCTGATCGATGCGTTGAGCGGGATCTTGTCGATCTTCACCGGCCGCAGCGCCGGCAAGCGCGCGGGGATCACGCGCCGGAACGTGGCGACCGTCATCGAGATCAGGATCAGACCGATGATGCCGATGTACGCCGGCGAGTGGTAGATGTTGTCGAGGTGCAGGCGCAGCACGATGCGCGCCAGGACGGGCGTGTAGTTTTGCCAGTAGAAGTCGGCGCCTTTGTTCTGGTCGACGATCACGCCGATCAGCGTGAGCACGCCCCACACGGCGAACAGCGATACGGCGAAGAGCACGTTCGCGAAGAGGACCAGGAACTCGTCGACGAGCTCCTTGACGCCGCCTACGGGCGTTTCGGCCGAGCGCTTCCACGATTTTTCGAGAAGCACGATGATCCAGATCGAGCTCTCGAAGAGCACGTACATCGGTCCGGCGAGCAGCATCATCGTGATCGGGCTACCGTCGGGCGCGAGGATCGCGCCGACGACCATCATGCCGAAGCCGATGTACTTGCGGTTCTTGCGCAGCATGCGTCGAATTGATCAGGCCGATGCGCGCGAGCAACACCATGATGACCGGCGTTTGGAAGATCAGCGCGAACGCGAGGAACAGCAGCAGGACCAGATTGATCGTCGACTCGATCCCGAACGTGGCCTGCGCGACGGTGCCCGTGATGAAGAGCAACCCGCCGATCACGCGCCTGATCACGACGAAGTGCGCGAACGCGATTCCGGCCGCCGCGAGCACGATCGACGGCGCGACGTAGATGTACACGGCCTTGCGCGTCTTCGGGTGGATCGCCGGCACGACGAACATCCAGACCTGGTACAGGATGACCGGCAAGCCGATGACGATCGCGATGTAGATCGCAAACTTGAAGATCGCCCACACCGCGTCGGCCGGGCCGAACGCGTTGAGCGTGATGCCCGGAAAGTAGCTGTGCTGCGATGATCGGGATCAGTTGCTGGCCGCGGGCCACAGCGCCAAGACCCCGACGCCGAACACCGTGCCGACGCAAATGAACAGCCGCTGACGGAGCTCCCGCAGGTGCTCCGTGAACGGCATTTCCTTTTGATCCCACTCCACTTCGTCCGGCCCACCGGGGGTGGGCGGACGTTCGGCCAGCATGCTCGCGGAAGGCCTCTAGCTCGTGTGCGGAGGTGCGGTCGTGGTCGGAACGGCCGTGCCGGCCTGCGGATCGGGGGTCACCGGCGCCGCGGCGGTCGCGGCGGCTGCAACGTTGGCCTCGGCCGCCTTGCGCGCTTCCTCGCGCGCCTGCTCCGCGGCCACGTCGGCCTCGGCCTGTCCGATCAGGAATTCTTTCTTGGCTTGGCCGGCGCTCTTGGCCAGCTTCGGCAGCTTGTCGGCGCCGAAGATCAGGATGGCCACGCCGACGACGGCGGCGATCTCGATGGGTGAGAACATGATGTAACTCCTAGACTACCACGGGCTATTCAGTTTGCGGAGAGCAACGCGTCGGCAACCGCGACGAATTCCGCTCGCGCCGGCGCGTTGCCGATGGGTGCGAGCGAAGCTTTGGCACGTTCGAGGTACTCGGCGATCGCCGCCTTCGTCTTCTCGAAGCCCCCTTGCCTTGCTACCCCGGCGATGACGCCGGCAATCCGTTCCGGCGACGTATCGTCTTCGGCATAGAAACGTTCCACGTCGGCGCGGAATTCCCGATCCGCGCCTTGCAGCGCAAGGATCAGCGGGATCGTCATCTTCTTTTCGGTCAGGTCGTTGCCGACCGGTTTGCCGAGCGCGCTCTCGGTCGAGGTCATGTCGAGCAGATCGTCCTGCATCTGGAACGCGATGCCGTAGGCCTGACCGAACTCGCGCAGCGCCGCGATTTTCAGCGCCGGGCCGCCGGCCGCGAGCGCCCCGCACTCCGCCGAGCTGGCGAACAGGCGCGCGGTCTTCTTCGCCGCGATCTCCACGTACTCGCCGACCGTGAGATCGAGGTTGCCGAGCGAGCGCAGCTGCAGCACTTCACCGTCGGTGATGTCGGCCAGCGTCGCGCTGAGGATGTGCGGGATCGGATGATCGTAGGTCGCGGTGACGTTCTTGAAGATCCAGGCGAAGAGGTAGTCGCCGGCCAGCACGCTGACGCGGTTGCCGAAATCGACCGCGGTCGCGTTCACGCCGCGGCGCGTGTCGGCGTTGTCGACCACGTCGTCGTGGATGAGCGTCGCGACGTGGATCAGCTCCATGTATGCGGCCAGCGGCAGGTGCTCGCGCACGTCGACGGCGCCGAGCGCGGAGGCGCCGAGCAGCGCGAAGCGCGGGCGCAGGCGTTTTCCGCCCGCGTCCAGCATGCGCCGCACCGCCTCGGTGATCAGCGCGTTGTCGGTGGAGAACGAGTTGCTGAAGAAGTCTTCGACCATGCCGTAGAGGTCGCGGTCGCTGGTCACGCGTTCGAGCACTAAGCCGACTCCTACGTGCACGGCGATGGCGCCGCCGCCGAGCCGAACGTAACGCACATCGGAGAAGCCCGCCGTGCGAAAACGCACGGCCAACTCTTCGGCGTCGGGATAGTTCGTCAGCGAATTCGGCAGATACGTATAGGCGGATTTCGACCCGCCGACGAGCCCGCCGATCAGCGGTACTAGACCGTAAAAGTAGAGGTTGAAGAGCCGCCGGAAGAGCGGGTTGGGCGCCTTCGAGACGTCGAGGTTGACGAACCGCGCGCCCGGTTTGAGCACGCGGCGCGCTTCGCGCAAGGTCGCGACGATGTCGACCACGTTGCGCATCGAAAAACCCATCGTCGCGCCGTCGAAGACGGCGGCGTCGAACGGCAGCGCCATCACGTCGCCCTCGACGAACGTCGTGCGGCCCGCGCGATCTTCGCGCGGCGCGCGCGCCCGGGCGCCGGCGAGCATCGGCGCGCAGAAGTCGGTGCCGGTGACCTCGAGCGTCGGGTCGGTGCGCACGAGGTGGAATGCCAGATCGCCGGTGCCGCAGCATAGGTCGAGGATCCGGCCACCGTGCGGCGCGGCGAGCTCCGCCACGGCACGCTTACGCCAGCCTTCGTCCGCGCCGGCGGTGAGCAGCTTGTTGGTCGCGTCGTAGCGCGGTGCGATCTCCGCGAACATCTCGCGGACGTAGAGAGCCTTATCCATTCGTGCCGACCCGATCCGTTCGCCGCAGCCGAGGTTCTTCACTTTGGGCTTGCCGCCGGGCGCTTGCTGCGTGAGTGGCCGGCGTGATCACCCTCGATACGGCGGCCGGCTTCATCGGTACGCTTGGAAATGCCCGGCGGATTGCCATCACCGCTTATACGCTGCACGACGGCCGTGTGCTTCGCGCGCTCGAAGACGCCGCGCGGCGCGGGGCCGACGTGCGCGTTCGCGTCGAGGCCGACCCGTTCGACGATCCCGCCGGCACCCTGCACCGGGACAACGCCGCGGCGCTGGCCGCGTTGCGGGCGGCCGGAGCGCACGCCGAGGCGTCCGGGCCGGGCGAGCCGGTGCTTCACTTGAAGGCCGCGGTGGTCGACGGTGTCGCCTGGCTCGACGACCGCAACTGGGCCGCCGGCGGCGCCGAGCGGATCGTGCGCGACACCGATCCCGACGACGTGGCCGCGGTCGCGTCGGCCGTGGCCGGGGGGCCGGGCGCCGACGCGCACTTGGCGACCACGAAGGCCGCGGCCCAGCAGCTCGAGGCCGGCGTGATCGCCGGCGCGGGCTCGGGGCCGCTCTTGCTCGAGAGCGAGTCGTTCGGCAACGGGGCGATCTACAACGCCCTGCTGCACCGGGCCGAGGCCCACTTGCCGGCTCGCCTCATCGTCGCCGGCCGCGAGGTCGCGGAGGCCGGCAGCCGGACCGAGCGGGCGCATCTGGCCCGCCTGGCCGCGCTCGGCGTCGAGGTGCGGGCCGGCGATCCGCGCCATGGCGACCTGGACGAGAAGCTGGCCGTCGCCGGCGATACCGCCTGGGTCGGCTCAGCCAACGCCACCTACGCCCGCGACGCCGCCGGCGCCCAGCGCGACTGGGGCCTCACGACGCGCGACCCCGGCATCGTCGACGGCCTGCGCGCCGCCTTCGAGCGCAACTGGACCGCCGCGCGCCCCCTTGCCGGCGAGCCCCCCTTCGTTATCCCTCGACTGCGCTCGGGATGACAGGGGGGGTGTAGGGAGAAGGGCTGTTCTATGGCCGCTGCTACAACATTGTACGACTACATCATCGTGGGTGCCGGGTCGGCGGGGTGCGTGGTCGCGAACCGGCTGACGGAAGACCCCGCCGTGCGCGTGCTGTTGCTCGAAGCGGGCGGCGATGACTCGCACATGTTTCTGCGCGTGCCGCTCGGCGTCGGCAAGCTGCACGAGCACCGCATGTTCGATTGGGGCTACAACACCGTTCCCGAACCGGGCATGGCCGGGCGCGCGCTGATGACGCTGCGCGGCAAAGTGCTGGGCGGATCGTCGGCGATCAACATGATGGCGTTCACGCGCGGTTCGGCCGGCGACTTCGAGCGCTGGGCGCGCAACGGCGCCACCGGCTGGTCGTGGGACGAGGTGCTGCCGTATTTCAAGCGCGTGGAAACGTGGGAGGGCGGCGAGACGCCGTTGCGCGGCGGCTCAGGCCCGGTCGCGGTCGAGTTCGCCAAGACCGACGACCCGATCGAAGGCGCGATGAACCAAGCCGCGGTCGCGGCCGGTTATCCGCTCACCCCCGATTACAATTCGCAGAGCGTGGGCTTCGGGCGCACGCAGTTCAGTATTCGCAACGGCCGGCGCGCGTCGGCGGCGCGGGCCTATCTGCGCGGCATCATGAAGCGCCCGAACCTCACCGTGCTCACGCACGCAACCGCGCAGCGCGTGCTGCTCAACGGCACGCACGCCTACGGCGTCGAGTACGCGCACGACGGCGTGACGGTGAAGGCGCAGTCGACGCGCGAAGTGATCCTGAGCGGCGGTTCGTTCAACTCGCCGCAACTGCTGATGCTCTCGGGCATCGGCCCGGCCGATCACTTGCGGGAATTCGGCATCGCGCCGGTGATGGACTTGCCGGTCGGCGACAACTTGCAAGATCATTTGAAAGGCGTGTTGATGTGGAAGCGGCGTGCCCCGCGCGGTCCCTTCCACAGGTTCTTGCGCTACGACCGCGTCGCGCTCGCGATGGTGCAGGCGTACTTGTTCGGCACCGGTCTCGCGACCGTGATGCCGCTGGGTATTCAGGCCTTCATCAAGACGAGCCCCGAACTCGAAGCACCCGATCTCGAGTTCATGCTGCGCACCGCGCCGATCGGTGCCGGCCCGCACTTTCCCGGGATCTTGCCGCAGTACACCGACTCGTTCGGCATCGATCCGGTCATCTTGCATCCCCAGAGCCGCGGTACCGTGCGCCTAACGTCGGCCGACCCGCGCCAACCGGTGCGCATCCAGTACAATTACTTCTCCGCGCCGGCCGACATCGCGAAGATGCGGCAAGGATTTCGCCTCGCGCGCGAGATCGGCAACCAGGCCGCGCTCGATGCCTACCGCGACGTGGAACTCAATCCCGGCCCGAACGTGACGTCGGATGAAGACATCGATGCGCATCTGCGCCGCACCAGCACGACCGTGAGCCATCCGGTGAGCACGTGCCGTATGGGCACCGACGCGAACTGCGTGCTCGACCCCGACCTGCGCGTGCGCGGCATCGACGGGCTGCGCGTGGTCGATGCGTCAGCCTTCCCCGACCTCGTCTCAGCGCATACGAACGCGGCCGTGTTCATGCTGGCCGAGAAAGCGTCGGACCTGATTCGCGGCCGCTCGCTCGCGCCCGCGCAGACCGCTCAGGTCGCCTCGGCCGCGATGAGCGAATCGAGCATCTTGCGGGCCTGAAGCTGGGCCGCGTCGGCGCGGATGTTGTGCAAGCCCGCGATCGAGCCCGCGTCGAGGTTGCGCTGCTGCGCTTCGAGCAGCTCGCTATCCTCGAGAAACGTTTCGCGCGAGCCCTCGTAGAGCAACTGCGAGAGCGCTTCGTCATCGAGGCCGAAGTTGCGCGCGAAGCTGAAGAAGTAGTGCGTCGTGGTCGCCGTCTCGGGCGTGAGCAGATGGTTCGACCACATCGAGATGCCCTGCGAGCGATCGCCTTGCGGCGCGCCGGTGCCGGCCGTCGCGCAACCGATGTCGAGATACACGACCGAGGGCGGATGCCACGTTGCGAATTGCCAGCGGTCGACGTCGGTGTTGAAGTTGCCCGCGGCGGCGAAGAGCGGCGGCGGCTTGAAGCCGAGCATCCAGCGGCCGGCGCGCACGCCGTCGGGTAAGATCTCCATGTTCTGCGGGGTCGTCGCTTCGCGCGGATCGCCGGCCAGCGTGCGTTTGTGCAGGTAGCTCACGTGCGTGAGGTCGAGCAAGTTATCGGTGAGCAGCTGATAGTTCGCGTTGAGGTGCAGGTAGCCCGGCGTGATGCGCCAGCCCGGATCGTCGAGCCAGGCCAGATCCGGAATGCTCGCGGCGTCGGCTTTGGCGGGATCACCCATCCAGATCCAGGCTACATTCCAGCGCTCGACGATCGGGTAGCTGCGCACGCGCACGTCGCTTGGGATGTGGGCTTGGCCCGGAATCTCCACGCACGCGCCGCTGCGATCGAACTTCAGCCCGTGATAGCCGCACTGCACGGCACTCCCGTCGAGCATACCGCGCGAGAGCGGCGCCGCGCGGTGGCAGCAGCGGTCCTCGAGTGCCGCGATGTCGCCGGCTTCGGTGCGAAAGAGCACCACCGGCTCATCGAGAATGCGGCGGGCCAAGAGCGTCGTGCCCACATCCTTCGACCAGCCCGCGGCGTACCAGCAATTACGTAAAAACATCATCGTCCTCGGGTGCGTCTACTACCGCGAAAGTGTGTGCGCACCCTGGGCGAGAAGCGGGACCGCATGGCTGCTTCCACTCGGTACGATTACGTCATCGTCGGCGCGGGGTCGGCGGGCTGCGTGCTCGCGCACCGCCTCACGGAGGATCCGGCCACGCGCGTGCTGTTGCTCGAAGCCGGCGGACCCGATAAACATCCGTACATCAGCGTGCCGATCGGCCTCGGCATGCTGATCAAGCATCAGCTGTTCGATTGGAAGTACGTGACCGACGTGGAGGAGGGCCTGGGCGGCCGCACGCTCACGATTCCGCGCGGCAAAGTACTCGGCGGCTCGTCGTCGATCAACTTCATGGCGTTCACGCGCGGAAACCCCGGCGACTACGACCGCTGGGCGCGCAACGGCGCGACCGGCTGGTCGTGGAACGAGGTGTTGCCGTACTTCAAACGGCTCGAGTCGTGGGAGGGCGGCGAAACGGCGCTGCGCGGCGGCACCGGGCCCATCGCCGTTCAGCGCGCGACGACGACCGATCCCCTCTTCGATGCGGTGTTCACGGCGGCCGATGCGGCGGGCTATCCGTGTTCCGATGACTACAACTCGCAGACGGTCGGCTTCGGGCGCACGCAGTTCAGCATTCGCAACGGCCGCCGCTCGTCGACGTCGGCGGCGTATCTGCGCGGCATCATGCATCGTCCGAACCTCACCGTGCTGCAACATGCCCTCGCCCACCGCGTGCTGCTGAACGGAACGCAGGCGTACGGTGTCGAGTATTCGCGCGACGGCGCGACCGTCACGGCCGAAGCGAATGCCGAGGTCATCCTGTGCGGCGGCACGTTCAACTCCGCGCAGCTGCTGATGCTCTCGGGCATCGGCCCGGCCGATCATTTGCGTGAATTCGGCATCACGCCCGTCTCCGACGTGCCGGTCGGCAACGGTTTGCAAGACCATCTCAAAGCCGAGACGTTGTGGAAGCGCCCGCAGCCCGGCGCGTTTTACCGCACGATGCGCTACGACCGCACCGCGCTCGCGATGGCCCAAGCCTATCTCTTCGGCCGCGGTCCGGCGACGATGCTTCCGTTCGGCGTGCAAGCCTTCATCAAGACGCGTCCGGAGCTCGACGCGCCCGATATCGAGTTCTTGGTGCGCGGTACGCCGCTCTCCGCGCACCCGTGGTTTCCGGGCCTGTTGCCGCCCTACGACGACGGCTGGTCGATGTCGCCCGTCGTCCTGCATCCGAAAAGTCGCGGCACGGTGCGCTTGAAGTCGACCGATCCGCGCGCGCAGCTGCGCATCCGGCATAATTTCTTCTCCGAGCCCGACGATATCGCAACGTTGCGCGACGGTGTGCGGCGCGGACGCGATATCGCCGGCCAAACGGCGCTCGATTCGTACCGCGGCGCCGAAGTGCTGCCGGGACCGAGCGTGCAGACCGATGCCGAGCTCGACGCCTACATCCGCGCGACGACGTCGACGGTGAGTCACCCCGTCAGCACGTGCCGCATGGGAACCGACGCGCAAGCGGTGCTCGATCCGGAGCTGCGCGTGTGCGGCGTGCAAACCTTGCGCGTCGTCGACGGCTCGGCGCTGCCGGACCTCGTCTCGGCCCACACCAACGCCTGCGTGATCATGATGGCCGAAAAAGCGGCCGACCTCATTCGCGGCCGCGCGGTCCCCGTGTAAGGTTCAGAACCAGACCGTTGCGTTGGATCGCGAGCTCGGTGACGGTTCCGGCGGCATCGCGCGTGAACGTGAATCGCCGCTCGCGGGAGGGTTCAACGAACTGATCCTTGGCCGCCGCGATCAAGGCCGACGGCGCCTGCACGGCGAGGGGCGCGTCGCCCGTGAGCTGCTCGGTGAGGCCGGTCTCGCCGGCGGCGATCGTGAACGATTCGTCCGCCGCAACCGGATAGGTGCCGGCGTATTGCGCCAGCACGGCCGGATCGAGCACGACCGGCGTCGGCGGTAGTGACGGGTTGATTTGCGGCACTGCCGCCTTCACCGGCAGCGCGACGGGCAGGAGCGGGTCGAGGAGGTGCTCGGCGATCGATGTGGCCGCGCGGCTGCCGTTCGTGAGCACGACGACGCCGCGCTGGTGATCGGGCGCGATCGCGATGCACGAATGAAAACCGAACGTATCGCCGCCGTGATAGACGATCGGCACGACGTCGCCGGTCCACCAGATCAAACCGATCCGGTTGCCGGGAAGCGTATCGCGCGGCTGTTGCGCGAACAGGCAATCGGCCGCGAGCGGGCCTTGGCCGAGATTGCAGCGCACGAAGCGCAGCATGTCGGCGACGCTCGAGCGAATGCCGCCCGCCGGCGTCTCGAGGGGTGCGTTGAAGATCGGCGCGACCACATGATCCTGGTTGCGCCCGGCCGCGACGCGCTCGCGCAACGCGGGCGGAAGGTCGGTCAATGCGAGCGCGCTGGTTTCGTTCATCCCGAGCGGTGCGAAGATGCGCCCTCGCACGAGCGCCGGATAGTCGATGTGGGCCGCGCCGGCGAGTGCCGTGCCCAGAATCGATACGCCGAGATTGGAGTACTCGAACTCGGCGCCCGGATCGCGCGGCAGCGCAAAGCCGTTGAGAAAGACCTTCAGCTTATCCCAGGTGTACGCGGCATTCGGCGGCCAGTTGTCGGGCTCGCGCGGCAAACCGGAATGCTGCGTGGCGAGCGACAGCAGCGTGATCGCCTTGCCGTTGCGGCTCGGCAGATGGGTTCCGCTCGGCAGCCACGGCTCGGCTGGATCGGTGAGCGCGAGTTCGTGGTGTAGCACCATGTCGGCCAGGATCGTGGCCGTGAACGTTTTCGTCACCGACGCGATCTCGAAGAGCGAGTGCTCGTCGAGCGGGCGCGAGGTCCCGCTCACGCCCGCTTTCACGATCGTCGTGTGGCCGTGGTCGAGAATGCCGACGACGATGCCGGTGCCCGGATCGTACGCGGCTTCGGTATCGAGCAGACGTTGAATCTCGGCCGTCGACGGCAGTGCCGGCGCCGGCGCAGAGGAGGCCGGGCTCATCGGAAACGCCAGGAGTGCGGCCGCGCAGACGGCCGCGAGGCCGCGCATCGCTAGCCCCGTTCCGTCAGCCCGAAGAAGCGCTCCGCGGTCGCGCTCGTGGCCGCCACCACGGCGGCGGGTTCGACGTCCAACAGCGCGGCGACCGCGTCCGCACTTTTGACCATGAAAGCCGGCTCGTTGCGCTTGCCGCGATACGGCACCGGCGCGAGATACGGACAATCGGTCTCCATGATGATGGCCTCGAGTCCAACCGCCCGCACCGCTTCGCGCAGCGGTTCGGCCGTCTTGAACGTCACTACGCCGCCAATGCCGAGCAGCATACCGAATTCTTCGACAAACGTGCGCGCTTGTTCGGCGTCGCCGGTGAAACAGTGGATCACGCCGCGCATCGCCGTGCGGTCCCACTCCGCGCGCAAGATCGCCACGAAGTCGTCGTAGGCTTCGCGCTGGTGGAACACGACCGGCAGTCCGGCCGCGCGCGCGTAGGCGATCTGCGTCTGCAGCACGCGGCGCTGATCGCCCGCCGGGCTGTGGTTGTAATGGTAGTCGAGGCCGGTTTCCCCGATCGCCACGATCGGCGCCCCGGCGCCCGCGCGCAACGCATCGAACGCCGCGGCGATATCGGCCGGTGCGTCTTTGGCCTCGTGCGGGTGGATGCCGACCGTCGCCAACAGCCCGAACGTTTCGGCCGTACGAATCGCTCGCTCGCTGTCGCCGAGGTCGCAGCCGATCGTGACGATCGTATCCACGCCGGCCGCGCGCGCCCGTGCGACCGTGGCCTCGCGATCGTCGTCGAACTGGCGGTCGTGGACGTGCGCGTGGGTGTCGATCATGGTGCAATCTTCTTCCGCTCTTAACAAAAGATTCCGCGGACCTCCGCGGCGAACTCACGGTCTGCCCGTGAAATCGTTCCGCTCCGTCGCCGCCGCCGCGTTCCACCTCGGCAAGCCGCTCATCGGCGATGCCGCCCATCTGGATGCCGAGCAGCTGCGCGAGGAGATGGCCGCCTGCATCGAGGGCCGCGGCGGCGACGTCGCCACGCGCAACCGCATCACGCAGATCGGCGCGCGTTACGCCGCGCTGCCGGCGCCGGCTCGCCGCCAGTTCTTCGACGTGCTGGCCGGCTTCGATGTGGATCATGCCGCCGTCGACGGCGCGATGGCCGCGGTTGCGGGCGCCGCCGATGAGGCCCAACGCGCCGAGGCCGAACGCCGGCTGCGGGCCGCGCTCGTGCCCTCCCGCATCCGCTTGCTGCGCGCGTTCAACAGCCTGCCGAGCGGCGTGAAGTTTCTGGTCGAGATGCGGGCCGATTTGCTCGAGATCCTCAAGGGCGCGCCCGAGCTCGGGCCGCTCGACGCCGACCTCAAGGATCTGCTCGCGTCGTGGTTCGATCTGGGCTTCCTCGAGATGCGCCGCATCTCGTGGGACGCGCCGGCGTCGCTGTTGGAAAAGCTCGGTCACTACGAAGCCGTGCACGAAGTGCGGGGCTGGTCGGATCTCAAGAACCGGCTCGACGTGGATCGCCGCTGCTTCGCGTTCTTGCATCCGGCGATGCCGAACGAACCGCTGATCTTCGTCGAGGTCGCGCTGACGACCGAAATGACCGGCGAGATGGCATCGCTGCTCGATCAGCGCGCCCCCGTTACCGACGCCGCGCACGCGTCGAACGCGATCTTCTACTCGATCTCGAACTGTCAGCGCGGGCTCGACGGCATCAGCTTCGGCAACGCGCTGATCAAGCGCGTCGTGCAAGAGCTCGCGCACGAGTTCCGCAATCTGCGCACGTTCGTCACGCTCTCGCCCATGCCGCGCTTTCGCGAGTGGCTCGAAACGCAGGGCCGCACCGAGGGCGCGGCCGACGTCCCGCTCAAAGCGATGTTCGTCAACCGCGGCTGGTCGCGCGACCCGAGCGCGGCCGCGACGCTGAAAACGCCGCTGATGCAACTGGCCGCGCACTATCTGCTCGAGGCGAAACGCGGTAAGCGCGCGTTCGACCCGGTGGCGCACTTCCACCTCAGCAACGGCGCGCGGCTCGAGCGCATCAACTGGCTCGCCGACACCTCGGCGAAAGGGATGCGCGAATCGGCCGGCATGATGGCCAACTACCTCTACCGGCTCGATCAGATCGACGACAACCAAGTCGCCTACATGCTCGACGGGCGCATCATCGCCAACCCGCACGTCACGGCGCTGCTGGCCCCGCCGCGGCGCCCGGCGGCGGCCCCGCCCGCGCGCTGATGCCGCGGAGTAGGCTCGCCGGCGCGCTGATCCTGCTCCTCGCGCTCTCGTCGGCGCCCACGGCCGGCGCAACCGGCGGCCGCGAGCTGCGCCTCGCGCTGACGCAAGAGCCGCCCTCGACCTTCTTCGTGCCGGCCGCGCTCGGCGGACCGTTCTACGGCGGCAAAACTGATGTGGCGCTCTCGGCGTTCGTGAAAGCGGTCGCCGATCCGACCGGCATCGCCGTCAACAGCGCCGATCACATCCCCGCTAGATCTCGTCATCGCGAGCGCTAACCTCGTGATCGCGAGCGATAACCTCGTCATCCCGAGCGCTAACCTCGTCATCCCGAGGGCTAACCTCGTCATCCCGAGCGCAGTCGAGGGACGCGCTGTCATCACGCCCTCAAGCCACCGTCGATCACGAGCGTAGCCGAGTGATCGCCACCAAGCACGATAGGCATATCGCCGGCGATCACTCGGCTACGCTCGTGATCGACAGTGGCTCAAGGCATGATTGCGGGCCGTTCCTCGACTGCGCTCGGAATGACCGAGGGGTTCCCACGGTCGTGATGAGGGAGGCGTTAGGCGGCTGGGGGCTCTAAGCGGGGGAAGAGGGCGTTGCCGGGGGCGGTTTGCGTGTTGGCGGCGAGGGCGCCCCAGCGCAGTTCGTCGCGCCAGAGCACGTTGGGCGTGCCGGCGAGGCCGAGTTGGCGCCACATTTCGGTCGCTTTGCTCGGCATGAACGGGTAGATCAGGATCGTGACGAAGCGCAGGCCCTCGCACAGATCGTAGAGCAGCGCGTCGAGCTCGACGCCGCGTTCGTGCTTGTAGAGGTCCCACGGCTTGCGCTCGTCGATCTCGCGGTTGAGCGCGGTGATCAGCTCCCAGATCGTGTCGAGGGCCTCGCGAAAACGCAGCGCGATCACGTGCTCGTGGACTTGCGCGCCGATGTCGGCGAAGCGGTCGCCGAGCTGTGATTCGCTCGCGGCGGGAACGAGCCCGTTGCGGTACTTGGTGAGCATCGCCAGCGACCGGCGCAGCAGGTTGCCGAGGTCGTTGCCGAGGTCGGAGTTGTGGCGCAGGCGCAGCTTCTCGAACGAAATCGAGAAGTCGCTGCCGAACGGCGCTTCGCGAAAGAGAAAATAGCGCACCGCATCGGCACCGAACTGGTCGATCAGGTTGAACGGGTCGACCACGTTGCCTTGGCTCTTGGACATCTTCTCGCCGTCGGTAAGCAGCCAGCCGTGGGCGAACACGCGCGTCGGTTCGGCGAGGCCGGCCGACCACAGCATCGCGGGCCAGATCAGCGTATGGAAGCGCGCGATCTCTTTGCCGATCAGATGCATACCCGGCCAGTACTTCGCCATGAGGCCGCTCTCGTCGGGATAGCCGAGCGCGGTGATGTAGTTGATCAGCGCGTCGAACCACACGTAGAGCACGCCGCCGCCGGGCAGCGGAATGCCCCAATCGATCGTCGAGCGCGAGATCGAGAGGTCCTCGAGGCCGCCCTCGAGCGTGCGCATCATTTCGTTGTACACCGATTGCGGGCGCAAGAACTCGGGCTTCGCCTTGAAGTGCGCGATCAGCCGGTCGGTGTAGGCGGAAAGCTTGAAGAACCAGTTCTTCTCGGAGAGCCACTGCACTTCGCGGCGGCATTCCGGATTCGGACAGCGGCCGTCGATCAGCTTCGCTTCGGGCCAGAACGTCTCGTCGTTGGTGCAGTACCAGCCTTCGTACGTGCCTTCATACACGTCGCCGTTGGCGCGCATTTTCTCGAAGAGCGCGAGGCAGGCCACACGATGCCGCGGCTCGGTCGTGCGGATGAAGTCCGAGAACTCCGCATCGAAGGCCGGCGCGAGCGCCTTCCACTGCGGCGCCAGCTTGTCGACGTAGGCCTGCGGCGTCTCACCGGCTGCTTCGGCCGCTTGCGCGACCTTTTGCCCGTGTTCGTCTGTCCCGGTCAGCGAGCGCGCCGCGCCGTCCCACGCCCGCGAGGTGCGCGCGAGGATGTCGGCGGCGATCGTCGTGTAGGCATGGCCGATGTGCGGCGTTCCGCTGATGTAGTAAATGGGCGTGGTAACGTAAAAGGCGCGGTCGCTCACGTTTGCGGCGTTCCCGCTCCGGTCGCGCCGGCACCTTCGCCTCGCCGTGCGCCGACCCGCGCGTAAATGGCCTTGCGCTCGCCGGCACCGCTCGCGGCCAGCTGCTTCGCGATCGCGGCCGTCGAGACGCCGGCGGCGAGCAGCGCGTCGATCTGCTCGTCGAGGGAGCCGCTGTTGCTCCGGGCGCTCGTTTCGGCGACGCCCGCATCGACCACGAACACAACCTCACCGCGCACCGGGTCCGGCAGTGCGGCGGCGACTTCGGCCGGCGTGCCGCTGAGCTGCTGCTCGTAGAGCTTGGTGAACTCGCGCACGAGAAAGGTGCGCACGCCGGGCGCGACCGCGGCCAGATCGGCCAGCGCCGACGCGATGCGGTGCGGCGACTCATACCACACGCTCGGAATGCCGTGTGCCAGGGCGGTGCGAAAGGCAGTCCGGCGCGCACCCGAAGCCCGCGGCGGGAAGCCCTCGAACGCGAACCGCCGCACGTCGAAGCCCGAGAGAACCGCGGCGCAGGCGAAGGCCGTCGGACCGGGTAGCACCTCGACCGGGATTCCGGCGGCCCGGGCCGCCGCGACGAGGGCGCTGCCCGGATCGCTGATCCCGGGCATGCCGGCATCGGTGACGACGGCGACGGTGCCGCCGGCGGCGCGCTCGAGGATGGCCGCCGTCGAGCCGGCAGCGTTGTGCTCGTGATAGGTCCAGATCACGGTCCCCGCGATCCCGTGGGCGGAGAGCAAACGGCGTGCGACGCGCGTGTCTTCCGCAACGATCAGTTCCGCCTCGCGTAAAACGTCCAGCGCGCGCAGCGTGATATCGCGCAGATTGCCGAGCGGCGTCGGTACGAACGTCAATCCCATGCGTTTGACAACCCTCGCAACGCATGATAGGTTTGGTGCACGCGCAACGTGCGCCGGAAAGGAACAACGGTCAATGCAGTTTGCGGTTCGAGTTATCAATCATCTGCCGAAGCGAGTCGGTATGTCTTTGCCGTTGGAGGTTTGCACTTCGTAGTCGCTGCGTTCGCTCGCGACAACCGGTACGAACCTCCGCATCTCGGAGGTTTTTTTGTGTCATGGATCCCTATTTTCTCGCGGCATTAGCCCGTGAGCGCCGCCGCGCCGTGGAGACCGATTACGCTCTCGCCGATCTGTTCACCGTGTGGCTGCGCATGGTGACCGCGCGCGCGTTGCGAACGGCCGGCGAACGCATCTTCCAACTCGGTGTCGCACTCGACGAACGTGTGCCGGCCGCCCCGGTGGTGGAAACCCGCAACTGATGACGACTATCGGTGTGGTTTCCGACACCGAATCGATCGCGCCGCTCGATGCCGCGCGGCAAGGCGTTGATAATAGCATCAAACGATGCTAAAATCGTGCCGTGAGGTGAGGATGCGGACCACGCTTGCTCTCGATGACGACTTAATGGCCAAGGCTCGTGCGTATACCGGACTGACGGAGAAATCGGCGCTGGTGCGTGAAGCACTCAAGGCGCTCATCGAGCGTGAGAGTGCCCGGCGTCTCGCTCGGCTGGGCGGGAGCGAACGGGCGCTCGAAGCGCCTCCACGCCGCCGGTCGAAGCCCGCGTGATCATAGCCGATACGTCGGTGTGGATCGAGCACCTGCGCGGTGGTGACGGCACACTCGAGCGAGCGCTGATGGCGGGATCGATCATGATCCACCCATTTGTCATTGGTGAAATTGCTCTCGGTCATCTTCGTCAGCGCAAGCGGATCCTCGAGGACCTGCGCGAGTTACCGTTGGCTGTCGTCGCAGCGGACGATGAAGTCGTAGGTCTCATCGAACAGGCAAAGCTCTTTGGCCGCGGCATTGGCTATATCGACGCGCATTTGCTTGCTGCTACGCGATTATCTGGAAGCGCTGTTTTGTGGACGCATGACCGCCCTTTGCGTGAAGCAGCGCAGCATCTTGGTCTTGCGTACGACGAGCGCTGAACGACAACGCATGATGACCATCGGCCTGGTTTCCGACACCCACTTTCCGCGCTTCGGGCGTGCGTTGCCGCGCGCGCTCGAAGACGGTTTGCGGGCGGCGAAGGTCAGCCGCATCTTGCACATGGGCGATCTGACCGACGCGATCGCGATCCCGCTGTTCGAAGCGATCGCGCCGCTCGATGCCGTCGCCGGCAACAACGATCCCGAGGAGATCCGGGAGCGCTACGGACGCCGCAAGGTCGTGACGATCGAGGGCGTGCGGATCGGCCTGGTTCACGGCGACGTCGGGCGCGGTAATGCGCACGAGAACGCGGTCGCCGCCTTCACCGATGAGGCCGTCGACCTAATCCTCTACGGGCACAGCCACCGGCCGCGCGTGGAGCAGCGCGGCGCGCGGATCGTCGCTAATCCCGGCTCGCCGACCGACCGGCGCGCCATGCCGCGGTTTTCCTACGCGATCCTCACGCTGGGCGCCGGCACGCCCCAGATCGACCTAAAATATTTCGACTCGCGCGCCCCGGGCTAGCTAGCCCTGCCCGGGACCGGACCGGTCCGCTTTTTCCCGTATGGACCAACGTCGTAGTTGGACCGGGAACCGTTGGCGTTTCGATTAGCGACGGGCTTGCGCCGACCGTGTACCATCAAGCCACATGCCGACGGAAGAGCCCAAGCTCGAAGTACGCGCGATTTCAAAGTTTTTCCGCCGCAACGGAACTATTGTCCACGCGCTCGACGCGACGTCGATCGACGTGACCCGCGGCCGGTTCGTGAGCATCATCGGCCCCAGCGGCTGCGGCAAGTCGACACTCTTCAACGTGATCGCGGGTTTGGCGAAACCAACCAGCGGCGACGTCGTGGCCGACGGCCAGAGTATCCTCGGCCGCCCCGGTTACGTCGGCTACATGCTGCAAAAAGGGCTGCTGCTGCCCTGGCGCACGATTCTCGACAACATCATCCTGGGCATGGAAGTACGCGACGTGCCGCGCAACGAGGCGATCGCCCGCGCGATGCCGCTGATCCAGCGCTACGGCCTAGCCGGCTTCGAACAGCACTATCCGCACGAGCTCTCGGGCGGCATGCGCCAGCGGGCGAGCTTGCTGCGTACGATGCTCTACGATCGAGACATCGTGCTGCTCGATGAACCGTTCGGCGCGCTCGACGCCCAAACGCGTCTGATCATGCAGAGCTGGCTGCTCGACGTCTGGAGCGACCTCAAGAAAACGATCCTGTTCGTGACGCACGACATCGACGAAGCGATCTATCTCTCCGACGAGATCCACGTCTTCTCGGCGCGCCCCGGCCGCATCAAGGCGCGCATCGACGTGCCACTGGCGCGCCCGCGCACCCAAGAGTCGGTCACGAGCACCGAGTTCACCGCCCTCAAGCGCACGCTGCTCGACCTGCTCGCAGAAGAGGCCGAACGCGCCTACGAACAGGCGGCGCTGTCGTAATGGCGACCCAAGCCTTAGCCGGTTCGCACAGCGCGCCGTCGGCGCCGCTCGACCTCGACATCGACGAAGAGGAACTCGCTCGCGCGCGCGTCCGCCGGCTTTCGACGATCGGACGCTGGGCGGTCGGTATCACGATGCTCGTGCTGTGGGAAGTCCTCACCCGCATCAAGGTGGTCGATCCGTACTTCTTCTCGAGCCCCTCGCTGATCGCGCAGACGGCCTACAAGGCGGCCACCCAAGGCACGCTTTGGACCGATGTGTGGTTCACCGCCAGCGCGACGATCTTGGGCTTCATCGCCGGCGTGTCGCTGGGCGCCGTGATCGGGCTCTCCACCTGGTGGTCGAACGTCTACGGCAACGTGCTCGAACCGTATCTGGTGATGTTCAACGCGGTGCCGAAACTCGCGCTCGCGCCGGTATTGATCATCATCTTGGGAATCGGCTTCTCATCGAAGGTCGCGCTGGCCGTCGCGATGTGCGTCGTGCCGACCGCGATCGCCGCCTACAGCGGCGTGAAGAGCATCGACCCGGATCTCGAAACGCTGCTGTTTTCGCTGGGCGCCAAGCACCGTCACGTGTTCACTAAGGTCGTCATTCCGTGGTCGCTGCCGTGGATCGTCTCGAGCCTGCGCATCAACATCGGTCTGGCGCTCGCGGGAACGATCGTCGGCGAGTTCGTGGCCTCGCAGCAAGGCGTCGGGCGCATGATCCTCTATGCCGGACAGGTCATGGATATCAACCTGGTCTGGGTCGGCGTGGTCGTGCTGTCGATCCTCGCGATGCTGATGTACTGGGGTGTTTCATCCCTGGAAAAACGCTTGCTCAAAGGAATCATGCATGGTGCTCAAACCGCCGGCCGGTAGCCCGCTCTCGCGCCGCGCTTGGATTGCCGGCAGCGCCGCGGCGGCCGCGTTGGCGAGCGTTCGCGTCAACGTCGGCGCGCAGAACCTCAAGAAGATCATCGTTGCCGAACCGGTGCATCAAATCGGCTACCTGCCGTTGTACATGGCGATCGATCTGGGCCTGTTCGCCAAGCGCGGGCTCGACGTGTCGACGTTGACGGCGACGGGCGGCGCCCACGTGTCCGCGCTCGTGAGCGGCAGCGTGTGGGCCAATATTGGCGGTCCGGAGTCGGATGCGATGGCGAACGGCAACGGGAACGGGAACGCCAACCCGCTCGTGTCGATCTGTAACGTCGTGAACCGGGCCAACAACTACATGGTCGCCAAGAAGGGCTTGGCGGCGAAGTCCGGTTCGAACGCCGACATCGCGGCGATGATGAAGGGCAAGAAGATCGCCCTCAACCGTTTCGGCGGCACGCCCGACGTGCTCGGCCGCTGGTACATCGAAAAGGTCGGCCTCAACCTGACCAGCGACGTCACGCTGATCAACAACGCCGATAGCGCCGCGACCCCGGTCATGGTGAAGCAGGGCGCAGCCGATATCGCGATCACCACCGAGCCGCAACTCACGTTCGGCAAGGAGCAGGGCATTTGGGACGACCCGTACTTCGGCTTTCCGTCGCTCGGCGAGTATGCGTACTCGGTCATCAGCGTTCGCAAGTCGACGATCGCCTCCGACCCGGCGACGGTGCAGGCGTTTGTCGACGCGATGATCGAGTCACTCAAAGTCGCGGCGGTGAACCGGCCGGTCGTAGACCGCGCGGCCCAACATGCCTTCCCGACCTTGCCCCAAACGGGCATCAAGGGGGCGCTCGACCGCTCGTATTCCGACAACCTGTGGAGCAAGGACGGCTGGATCTCGGAAAAGGGCTACGTTCTCGATATGTCCGTCGTCGCGAAGAGCGGCGAGTTCAGCAAGACGATCACCTACAACGACGTCGTGGACATGACGTTCGTGAAGAAACACCCCAAGAGCGCATAAGAGGAGAGGTACATGTCGCCACTGTCGGAGCTCGTCAAGCCGTCGAAAACGGCGATTCTCGTCGTCGACGTCCAGAACGATTTTTGCGAACCGGAAGGCGCGGCCGGCAAGGGCGGTAAGGATACGTCCGCCGCGATGGCGATCATCCCGACCCTGCAGCGCTTTCTCGAAGCGGCCCGCGAGCACGGGACGAACGTGATCTTCATCCAGACGATCCACGAACCGTCGACCGACTCCGAGGCCTGGATCGGCCGGCGCAAGGATCCCGATGCGAAGAACTGCCTCAAAGGAACGTGGGGCGCGGAGTTCACCGGCATCGCACCGCGCGACTACGAGCCGGTCGTGATCAAGCACCGCTACAGTGCGTTCGTGAACACGCGCCTGGATTCGGTGCTGCGCACGATGAAGGTCGAGAACATCATCGTCCTCGGCGTCGCGACCAACGTGTGCGTCGAATCGACCGCCCGCCACGGCTACATGCTCGACTACCACACGGTCTTCGTCTCCGACTGCTCGGCGTCATATGATAAGGCCGCGCACGACATGACGCTGAGCACGCACCGCAAGCATTTCGGGCACGTCGCCACGGCCCAGGAAATCATCGACACCTGGGCTGCGACGCACTCCGTCGCCGCCACCGCTTAGGAGCACCGCACATGCGTAGCCTTCCGGAACTGATCCTCCCGGCGAAGACCGCCGTCATCGTGGTCGACGTGCAAAACGACTTCTGCAGCGCCGACGGCGTCCTCGGCAAAGCCGGTCAACCGACCGGCGCGGCGATGGACATGATCCCGAACCTGCAGCGTTTGCTGGCCGCGGCGCGCGCGACCGGTGCGCCGGTGATCTTCATCCAAACGATCCATGAAGCCGCTACCGATTCGGCGGCCTGGACCTGGCGGATGCGGGGCATCGTTGGCGGCTGCTGCCGCAAGAACACCTGGGGCGCCGAGTTCACCGAGGTCGCCCCGCTGCCCGATGAACCCGTGGTGATCAAGCACCGCTACAGCGCGTTCATCAACACCCGGCTCGATTCGGTGTTGCGCACGCTGAAGATCGAGAACCTGATCATGACCGGCGTCTCGACCAACGTGTGCGTCGAGTCGACCGCCCGCCACGGCTACATGCTCGACTACAACATCGTGTTCTTGTCGGATTGCACGGCGGCATACTCACCCGAAGAACACGAAGGCGCGCTCTACAACATCCGCACCCACTTCGGCGTGGTCGGAACGTCCGACGACGTCATCGCCGCCTGGAACGCCCTCCCTACCCTAACCCCCGCCTAACCGCCCGGGGGGTCTAGTGGCCCCTAGCGGGCTAGGCCACTAGGGGGCAGCTAGGGCCACTAGGGGCCACTAGGGGCCGCTAGGGGCCGCTAGGGGTCGGCTAGCGGCTGGGGCCGCTACGGGCCCAGGGTCACTAGGGGGCCGCTAGGGCCAATATAGGGGGCCGCTAGGGCCAAATGGGGGGCCGCTAGGGCCAAATGGGGGCCGCTAGGGCCAAATGGGGGCCGCTAGGGCCAATAGGGGGCCGCTAGGGCCAATATAGGCTGTCATCCCGAGCGCAGTCGAGATGAGATGAGAAGGCCGGCCTCCGAATCAGGGTTCTCGCAAAGAGATCCTGTGAAGCGACTGGCGCTTCATTCACGCACTCGAGGTGCAAAGGAGACCGGCCCGTGCAGAAGCATAGCAAAGCGAAACCGACGCGGCAAATGGTGAAGAAAAATCTGTGGATCGGGGTTGATTTAGGGAACCGTTGGAGCCACGTCTGCATGGTCGACAACGGCGGCGACGTTATAGATCGAACGCGTGTTCGAACGACGCCGGGTGCGATGCGTGAGTTTTTCGGTGCGTATGCAGGTTGCGCGATCGCGATCGAAGTCAGCGGTCAATCACCGTGGGTGAGCCGCGTCTTGAAAGAATGTGAGCTCGAGGTCACCGTTGCCAACGCCCGTGAGGTTCGCAAGATCCATCAAAGCGATCGCAAGAACGACCGCTCCGACGCTGAGACTTTGGCTCGACTTTTGCGAGCGGATCGCACGTTGCTTGCTCCGATCGAGCATCGCGATGAAGCGATGCAAGCCGACATCTCCGTACTGCGAGCTCGCGATACGATGGTTGGTGCTCGCACGAAATGCATCAATGCGATTCGCGGTCTCGTGAAAACCGCCGGCGTGCAGCTACCGAAGTGCAGTGCGGAAGTCTTCGCTCGTCGTGTAGAGCTGCTGATCCCGAGCGAACTTCAATCCGCGCTGTCGCCGATGCTTGAAACAGTTGTCCATCTTACCGTTCAAATACGCAGCTATGAAAAACTGATCGAAACGATGGCGCGTGAAAAGTACCCGGAAACCGCGATGTTGAGCCAGGTGACGGGGGTTGGGCCTTTGACTTCGCTAGCTTTTGTATTAACCCTGAGTGACAAAAATCGATTCAGGTGCAGTCGCGACGTTGGACCATATCTCGGGCTCGTTCCGCGCCAGTACGACTCCGGTGACCAACAATCGCAGCTCGGAATAACCAAGCGGGGCAACGCGTTTCTGCGGCGATTACTCGTTAATAGCGCACAGTACATTTTAGGCCCATTTGGACCGGATTGCCGGTTAAGGCGCCACGGCGAGCGCTTGATGGAGCGTGGCGGTAAAAATGCAAAGAAGAGAGCCGTTGTTGCCGTTGCTCGAAAACTCGCAATTCTCTTGCACTATCTTTGGAAAACCGGCGTCGTCTACGAACCGCTTTACGGCGCGCAACCGCTAGCAGCATAATGACGTTCTTCCGCATCCGTTGAACCATATGTAAAACCGCGTTCGGTGACTGCGACCGGTCCCTCGATCGTTAAATCAGATCGAAGTCGAGATAGCAGCACCACCTTTGAAGATGAACCTCAACATGCACCGAGCCAAGAGCGGCTCAACAGAGTGCGGATGGAAGCGAGGCAAAAAGGTTTGCGAAGAGGGACACGGGAGCGGGCGGCCGCCACGGCGGCCTTGACAAAGCTGGCCTTCTCATGGAAGGGACCGTTTCCCATAATGCCGGACCGCCACCGTCGATCACGAGCGAAGCCGAGTGATCGCCTGCGATATGCCTAGCGTGTTTGGCGGCGATCACTCGGCTGCGCTCGTGATCGACATTCACTTACGAGCGTGACACGGTGGCGGTCCCTCGACTGCGCTCGGGATGACAGCCTATTGGCGCTCATCACCGAGGCGTGCGCTCATCACCGAGGCGTGCGCTCATCACCGGGGCGTGCGCTCATCACCGGGGCGCGCGCTCATGACCGGGGCGCGCGCTCGTGACCGAGGCGCGCGCTCATGACGAAGGCGCGCGCACTTGAGCAAGGGTGGAGGGGGTTAGGGTTTGCGGCGCTGCGCTCGGGCGCGGCGATCGCGTTTGCGGCGCGGGGCGCCGCCCTCGTGCGGCGGTGCGCCGTTGGGCGGACGGTGCCCGTTTCCGTTTCCGTGGCCGTTGGTGCCCGGGCCTTTGGGGCGCGGCGGCGGCGGTCCGCCGATCTGCATGTAGCCCGAGAGGATCTCTTTGACGCGCTCGTAGGCGTTGCCGAGCGCGCCCGGCAGCGACTTGTTGCGGTCGATCACGCGATCGGGGATGTCGTCGGTGGTGTAGAGCGTGAGGTACTCTTCACCGTCGCGCTGCACGTCGATCCGCGGCTGATCGAACTTCACGGTCTTGGGGTTGACGTTGAGCATGCGGGATGCGAAGCGGTCGGCATCTTCGTGCGGCGCGATGCGGCGCGCTTCGGTGACCCACTGGTCCCACTGCTGGCCGAAGTTCGGAATCGGCCGGCCCGACTTGTCCCAGGCGATGCGCTGCGGCGGCAGGATCATGCGCCAGTGGTCGGGATCGAGCGGCGCCCAGGTCGGCTTGATTTCCTTCGGCGCCGCGAAGCCGTCGATCTCGAGCAGCGCGGTCTCGATCTCCTCGGCGCTGCGCACCTTGGCCGCACGCTTGGGATCGCGGCGCAGCAGTTCTTCGAACTTCTCGGCAACCTGCGCCGTCATGCGGCCCTGAGCGTCGATCTGCGGCGGCAGTCCGTAGAGCGAGGGCAGCGTGACGAGTTGATGGCGCTGCGCCTGGTCGACGAAGTCGATGATCAGCGCGGCGGGCTTGGTGCTCTTCTCGATCAGCTCGCGCCGCATCAGCGCCGACTCGGTCGATGAAAGCTGGTTGGCGATATCGTCGACCGGGCGCAGCGCGCGTCCGGTGATCTGCGTGTAGAGCGTCGTCGACTTGGTGGGCCGCGCGTTGAGGATCACCTGGACCGACGGAACGTCGAAGCCTTCCAGGTAGAGCCCGCAGTTGGCCAGCACGTCGATGTCGCCGTTGCGGAAGTCGCGCACGATCTTCTCGCGTTCTTCGCGCGGCGTCTCGCCGCTGGCCCACTCGGCCTTGACGCCCTTGGCCACGAACTCTTCGGCGATGTCGCGCGCGTGTTCGACCGAGGCCGTGAACACCAGCGCCTTCATCCCCGGCGTGTGCTGTTTGTACGCGGCGACGATGCGCGCGTTGCGGTCGACCGTGTTGACCGCGGCGGCCAGCTGACCGATCACGAAGTCGCCGCCGCGCGAGGCGATGTCGTCGAGGTTGGTGGTCGTTGCCACGGCGTATGATTTGACCGGTACGAGATAGCCGGCGTCGATCGCTTTGCGCGCGTCCATCGAGTAGACGATCTTCTCGAACACGTCGACCAGCCGTACGCCGTCGCCGCGGTTGGGCGTGGCGGTGAAGCCCAGCACCATCGCCTCGGGCCGCTGCGCCAGGATCGCATCGACGATCGCGCGATACGATGGCGCGGCCGCGTGATGCGCCTCGTCGATGATGAACAGCGAGATGCGGCGGTGGAAGCGCTGCACGAACGACTCGAGCCGCTTCTCGGAGAGCGTCTGGACGGTCGCGACGACGATGTTCGAATCTTCCGGAGCCTTGCGCTCGGCCTTCTCGACGCCGATCTTCGCATCGGGGTTCTCGACCCGCATCTTCTCGACGGTCTGCTCGATCAACTCATCGCGATGCGCGACGACGAGCGTCACATCGCCGGGCCGCAACGACAGCAGCTTCGGCAGCGTCGCTAAGACGACCGTATTGTGATTGACGAGGCCGTTCCCGATGAACGCGTGGCTCTCTTCGACCTGTGCATCGATGCGGCGGATCGTCGAATTCTGAATCTCCGTCACCGGAGTCCAAGCGCGATGCTCGTCGACGATCCGGCGCAGTTCATCGGCTGCCGGCGCAGTCCGGCGCTGCCGCGAGCCAGCGGCGCAGCAGGTGGTATGAGGGCCGCCGCCAGCCGGTGCGATCGTAGTAGGCGGACATCGTGCGGAAATCGTCGGAGCGGTACTTCGAGGGAATCTGCTGGGCCAGCTCCCGGATCAGCGCGCCGGCACCGGGAACGACGTCAAAGTTCGGATTACGCTTCTGAGCCGGGGTGTTGTCGTAAAAGCGATCCTTGACGCGCCCCAACCGCGTAAACCCGACCTGGAGTTCGAAGGCCTCCACATCGTATATCGTGACCTTGCGAGTGTCGATGCCGCAAAAGACGCCGAGCCCCAGAAGTAACTGTTGGATTTGCTCTGCTATGACGTGACTCGACGCTTCACACGCGACGTTCGGGTTCGCAATTCCGGTGCCGTCGAAATAGCCGCGCAGAAATGCTCGCACCGATTCGCGATCGCCATAGAGTATCTCGGGTACGGCGGCTCCGAACGCACTTCCGATCTCGACGTATCGAGGGCACTCCAATACCGGTGATTGCGGCGGTCCCTCGACTGCCGCTCGGGATGACAATGGAGCAGCGTATGCGAGTTCCGGGGTGCCGTCGGCGGTCAGCGACTCCGAGAAGATAGGCTTCGTGTTCGGGAACGTGATTGGTGCCGAAGTCGGCGCGGCCGCGGCCGATGGCGATGTAGTCGCCGGGGGTGATGTCTTCCATCCGGCACCAGCCCTCGAAGCCGTCATCGCGGCGTATCCATAAGCGATGCGCTAGCGTGCCGTCGATGTGCAGGCCGGCGTGCGTCATCACGCGGCGGCCGGGGTTGATGCCGTCATCGTACCAGGCGACGACCGCATCGGTCTTGTGCGGACCGGCGATACGATCGCTGCCCCACGCGTCTTCAAAGCGTCGTAGTCCGTTCGACCACACCCACGTCTGCGGGTCGACGCATTTTCCAAGTCCCGTCGCGAGGGAGACAATCTGGCTGCGTATGCCGCGGGCGCGGTGTTCGAGGATCGCTTGTTGCGCTTCGACCTGATACGGACGAAGACGCGGCGCCGCCGGCATCGGCCGGGCGCCGTTCGGGTTCGTACGGCGCCGCGGCTGATTCCCTTCAGCCGCCGCCGTTTCGAATTGTTCCATCACGCCTATCACGTACGGATGCGCATCGCCGTTAAGCAGCGGTGCGCGTGCAGCCGGGTCGAGACGCACCTGCGCCTACAAGAGCCGGACTTGGTTCCGTATTCCGAGACCCTCGTTCCGACTCCTCGGTTACGTGCGCGACGAAAAAAGTACCGACCGAACGGCGTCGTTGCCGATGGCCGCGGCCTCGGCGCGACTAAGCACCAGCGCGGGACGGGCGTCGCGCGCCTCGCGGGTACGGCCGGCGCGGCCGCCGCCGGTGACGTTGAGCAGCACGCGGCGATCGCGCTCGATCGCTCCGCCTGCGGCGGCCCGGATCAAGGCCGCGGTCGCGATGCCGGCCTCGGGGTCGATGTCGATTCCCTCGAGCTCGGCGAAGAGCATCATCGCGTCGACCATCTCGCCGTTGTCGATCGCGAACACCGAGCCGTTGCTCTCGCCGAGCGCTTCGCGCACACCGCCGGCGATCGCGTAGGGCGGCGTTTGGTTCGAGAGCACCTGCGCGCCGATCTGCGCGATCTGGCTCTTGGCGTCGGCCACGGAGCGCTCGATCAGCACCGGCGCGCCGACGCTCCAGGCGTCGAAGAGCGGGGTGAAGGGGGCGTTCTGGGCCAGCATCAGCTGCGGGACGTGCCGGCCGAAGCGCCCGTCGCCCACCAGCCGGTGCGCCGCTTCGCGCACGCCGAGCGCGCCCGCGGCGCTGCCGACGGCTTGGAAGTAGTAGTCCGGGATCGCGCCGATGGCGTCGGCCGCGGCGAGCATCACGATGCCCAAGCCGTCGCGGCGGGCCACGTTGCGCACGCCGCCCTCGAGGATGAAGTCATCGTCGGTGGCCAGCTGGCGCGAGAACGCGATCGCGTCCTCGTACTCCGCGCCCTCGATCGCGACGATCTTCACCGTCGGTCCGATCCGGGCGATGGCCGCCACGCGGTCGAACGCGCCGGCCGGGACGATGATGACCAGCGGCACGTCGTTGACCGTGCATGCGTCGGCGAACGCCGCGGCGGTGTTGCCGGCCGACGCGACGACGAGCGTGCGACTTTCGTCGACGGCGAGCCGGGCGAGAACCGCAAACGCTTCGAGTTCCTTGAACGTCGCCGTCCGCAGAGCGGCGCCGCGCTCGGGCCACCAGCCGTTGAAGGCGATCCACAACTCGTCCAGGCCCAGCCGGCGGCCCAGCGCCGTGCTGCGGTAGACGGCGGTTTGGGCGGCGGTCGCGATGTCGCGGCCGCGCGGCAGCCAGGAGCCGTAGCGCCGGATCGAGGGCTCGCTCGTGACGATGAAGGAGCGTTCGTCGTATTCCGTGCGCAGCAAAGCCGAGGCATGGTCGTGCGGGCAATCGAGCCGCACGCCGTCGTCTTCGAACGTCGCGCCGCACCCTGTGCAGCGCAGCCGATACTCGCGCATGTATCACAAGTATCGGCCGCTGTGCACCGGGGTGTTAGGCGACGGCCGTCACTCCAAGGGCGGGCGCCCTCTCGGGCTACCCTACAGCTATGCGGATTATCGCTTCGGGCGTACCGATAGCCGACGATCAGAACTCGCTGCGTGCGAGCGAACGCGGCGCGACCCTGCTCGAAGATTTCGCGCCGATCGAGAAGATCCAGCACTTCGATCACGAGCGCATTCCCGAACGCGTCGTGCACGCGCGCCGTTCCGACGCCAGGGCACGTCGGCCTACGTCAAGTTTCACTGGAAGCCCGTGCTCGCAAGATCGCCATTCTGGCGGCCGACGGCGTCGACGGCGCGGCGATCGCCGCCATGAAAGCCGCGCTCACCGAGGCCGGGGCGACGGCGCACGTGCTGGCACCTCATCTGGGCGCGCTCGAGGTCGCGGGCGGTGAGGTGATGGCCGACCATCGGCTCGTGACGATGCCGTCGGTCGTGTACGACGCGGTCTTCGTTCCCGGCGGTGCGCCGAGTGTCGCGGCACTGGGCGCCGACGGCGACGCCGTTCATTTCGTCAGCGAGGCGTTCAAGCACGCCAAGGTCATCGCGGCCTCGGGCGAGGGCGCCGAGCTGCTGCGTGCGGCCGGGGTCCCGGCCGATGTGACGGGCGTGGCGACCGGAAGCGGACCGGACCTCGCGCGGTCGTTCTCCTCCGCCGGCCTCGGGGCGAGGGATTGGCGCCGCGGGGCCGATATGCGTCGCGTATGTCTTTTCTGCGAACGCTGCTCGCCTGCGCCGTCATCGGCCTCGTGGCCGCGGCCGCCGGTGGAACCGCGAGCGGCGATCCGGCGCCGATCCGGGTCGGTATCCTGACCAGCACCACCGACGCGGCGCTGTGGATCGCCGACCGCTACGGCTACTTCAAGGACGAAGGCCTCACCGTCCAGTTCCTCACGTTCCAGTCGGGCGAGACGATGATCGCGCCGCTCTCGACCGGGCAACTCGACGTCGGCGGCGGTTCGGCGGCGGCCAGCCTCTACAACGCGGTGGCGCGCGGCGCGGACGTGCGCATCGTCGCCGACATGGGCAGCGACCCGCCCGGCTACGGCTTCAACCAGATGATCGTGCGCGCCGACCTGGTCAAGAGCGGTAAATACAAAGCGATCAAGGACCTCAAGGGCCTGACGATCGCGACCAACGCGCCGGGCAGCCCGTCTTCGACGCAGCTGCTGAAATTTTTGGCCAAAGGCGGTCTCAAGCTCGAGGACGTCAAGCACATCTACTTGCCCTACACGCAACACGAGGCCGCCTTGCGCAACGGCTCGCTCGACGCCGCATCGACGATCGAACCGTTCGCGACCGACGCGATCCGCAGCGGTGCCGCGGTGCGCGTTGCCGGCGATGATGAGTTCTATCCCAATCAGGAGATCTCGGTCGTGATGTACGGCGGTGAGTTCGTGCGCGAGCACCGCGGACTTGGGCGTGAAGTTCATGCGCGCCTATATCCGCGGCGCGCGCTTCTACAACGATGCGCTCGCGCACGGCAAGCTCGCCGGTCCCAACGCCGCGGCCGTGATCAAGTTGCTCAACGACGAGACGAAAATGGATCCGGCGGTGTTGAGCGACATCGTTCCGCCCGGCACCGACCCGAACGGCAAGCTCAACCTCGCCTCGCTGCGCGAGGACTTGGCGGCGTTCAAGGGCTGGGGCCTGATTTCGGGCAGCGTCTACGCCGAGCAAACCGTCGACACGTCGTTCGTCACCGAGGCGCTCAAGAGCCTCGGCCCCTACCGGAAGAAAACATGACGCTGCGCGAGCGGCTGGCGAGCGACGGCTTCGCCGTGATCGAGGGTTTCAAGCCGGCCGGCGAGATCGCCGCCTTGCGCGCGCGGGCGGCCGAGATCGTCGAGGCGTTCGATCCGGCGGTCGCGAGCGGCGTGTTCTCCACGGTCGACGAGAAAGAACGGGCCGATGAGTATTTTCTCGGTTCGGGCACGACCGTGCGCTGTTTCTTCGAGGAAGAGGCGTTCGACGCGAAGGGCGCTCTCAAGCAATCGAAGGCGCTCTCGATCAACAAGATCGGCCACGCGATGCACGACCTCGATCCGGTCTTCGAGCGGTTCTCGCGCGGGCCGGCGCTCGACGCGCTGGCGCGTGATGCCGGCATCGCGGAGCCCCACGTCTACCAGTCGATGTATATCTTCAAGCAGCCGCACATCGGCGGCGAAGTGCGCTGGCACCAAGACGCCACCTACTTTTGGACCGAGCCGCAGAGCGTGATCACGCTGTGGTTCGCGCTCGAGCGCGCCGACCGCAACAACGGCTGTCTGTGGGTCCAGCGCGGCGGCCAGCACACCCCGTTGCGCGAGCGCTTCGTCGTGAAAGACCGCGCCGGCAAGCCGGTCCGGCTCGACGACACGCCCTGGCCCTCGGAAACCGAAGCGGAGCCGGTCGAGGTCGAGGCGGGCACGCTGGTCGTCTTCCACGGCCGGCTGCCGCACTACAGCGCACCCAATCGCTCGGAGATTTCGCGGCATGCCTACACGCTGCATGTCGTCGACGGTGCGGCCCAGTACGGCCGTGAAAACTGGTTGCAGCGCGATGCGGCGTTGCCGGTTCGAGGATTCGTATAGAGCGACGGTCGCCCTTACGCTCTTACAACAAATGTAGAGTGACGCGCTTGCGCCGGTAACCTTATCATGCCGTTAACCCCGGCGGCTCGCCGGCGTGTTTCCGATTTTATTGGGGGAGCCTTGCACCACTCGTCCTGGTGGCGCCGCATAATTGTGGCCACCGCAAGCTTTGCGTTTGCCGCAACGACGATCTGCCCGGCCATGGCGCAAGCCGGCACCGGGACAATCACCGGAACCGTCACGTCGTCGGCCGGATCGCCGGTGTCGGGTGCCTCGATCAGCGTCAGGGGACCGGCAACGGCGACGGCAACGACCGACGACAACGGTGCGTTCTCGGTCAGCGTCGCGCCCGGGCTCTACGAGGTCGCGGTCAGCAAAGGCGGCTTCCAGTCAGCCTCGCAGACCGACGTCACGGTTACGCCGGGCAGCACCCAGCCGGTGTCCATCACGCTCGCGCCGATCGATCTGTCGACGCTGCGCACGATCGGAACCGTCGGCTCGGTGGGCCGGGCTTCCACGTTCAATACCGGAGCCGCGACGCAGAACTACGTCGGTGCCGAGCAGTTCGCGAACCTGGCGAGCCCGCGGATCAACGACGTCTTGCAGCGCATTCCCGACGTCGTCGTCGAGAAGCTGGGCACGCAAGCCGATACCGCGATCGTGGTCGGCGGTTTGCAGCCTTACGAAACGCAGGTGCTCATCGACGGTCACCCGGTGGCGCTCGGCCAATACGGTGTCTGGCTGAGCCAGTACTTCCCCTCGTATTTCCTCGGCGGCGCGGAAACGGAATCCGGTCCCGGCAACACGACGCCGTTTGCCAACATCGCCGTCGCCGGCACGGTGAACCTCACGACGCCCGCCTTCACGACGAAAACAACCGCGCAGTTCACCTACGGCTACGATAGCTACATGTCCCAGAACGCGAACTTGCTGCTCACCGGTTCGGCCGGCGGCTTGCGCTACGTCCTGGGCGCCGGCACGGCCGGTGAGAACGGCTACTACTTCCACAAGAACGAGTGCGACGTCTACGTGACCGACTACGCCACCGTTCCGAACACGCCCGGATTTTCCGGCATCGTGCCGTTCTGCGGCGACTTCAGCGGCTCGTTCCACAACCGCGGCCTGCTCGGCAAGCTGCAGTATAATTTCTCCTCCACGACGTCGTTGGAATTCGGATTTGTGGGGTCGTTCGGCGGCTATTCACCGCAAGGCTCGGCGTGGGGCGAATCCTACGGGCCCACGACCGTTGAAGGTTGCATTCCCGGAACGCTCCAGTGCACGAGCCCGCAGAATGCGAACCTCATCGGCACCACGATCAACGGCTTCTACTGGTTCCCGGGAACGGACATCCAGAACACGCAGCAGATGTGGACCGCGCAGTTCCGCACCGCGATCGGAAACGACACGATCATCGATCGCCCCTATCTCGGTGCGCTCCAGCCGGAGACCTACGTTGGTGCGGGTGAGGGCTATTTCCCGGCCTTCTACGGACCGAATTCGAGCTATCCGGCGTGTCCGCCGGTCGGCACTCCGGTGACCGCGACGTGCTATCCGGGTCCGCAGTCGATCCCGCCCGGCGCGCAGATTCCGGGCGCGTACGGCAACACCGCGTTGCCGTCGCCCAATCAGTTCGAGGCCACGGCGTGTCCGACCGGCAACCTCTTCTCGTACAACCAGATCAACAGCCCGTCCAACACGATCGTCACGCAAGGCGGGCAAGAGCTGTGCTTCCAGTATCCCTATAGCACCTACGAGCAAGACTTTCTCTACGGTAATACGTTCTCGTACATCCACCCCTTCGGCGACAGCTTCGTCGATCTGACCTACGATTACCACGGTTCGAGCACGCTCGCGTACATCAACTCGCCGGTCAACTTCTCGGTGCCGTTCTCGGCGACGCGCTACTCGACGTTCTCGCTGACCGGTTCGCTGGCGCTCGTGCCCCACTTCAAGTTCAACTTCGGTCTCTACAACACGCAGTGGACGGCATCGGGTCAGCAGCCGATCCTCAACTACTCGACCAACACGATCACGGGCTACGGCGCACTCGGACGCAGCGTGTCGCGCTTCGATCCGCACTTCGCGCTGGTGTTCAATCCGGTCGGCGACACCTCGTACCGGGTCGCGGCCGGCAGCTCGGAAACGTTTCCGTTCGTCGGCGACATCAGCGGCGCGGCGATCGCGCAGCCGCCGGCGTTCTCGTTCACGGCCGGCAGCATCAGCGAAAAGAACCCCAACCTGCAGCCGGAATTCGCGATGGCCTACGACGTCGGGGCCGACCACCGCTTCCGTAACGGCAGCGTCATGAGCCTCGATCTGCAGGACACGATCGTGCAGAACGTCTTCCAGCAGTCGACGATCCTCCAGACCGTTCCCTATCAAGGCTCAACCGGCATCTTGGGCATCTTCACCCCGATCAACGTCGCGCGGCTGGAAGCGAAGCTCGCCACGTTCAAGTACAACTACGCGCCGGCGGTCGGCATCGGCTACAACATCGCGGCCACGGCCGACAGCTCGATCCTCAGCGGCATCCCGGTGACCGTGTTCAACGGCAACCCCGGCTTACCGGCGAACAACGTGCAGGTCTGCGGCGGCGCCGCGTTCACCCCGGGTCTCGCGACGTGTATCCCCTACCTCAAGGCCTATGGACAGCTCACCGGTCAGTTCAAGTACGGTGCGTTCCTCGAGCTCGGCGCCGACTTCGAGGGCAAGAACAACCCCTACTACCAGCCGCCGTTCGTGATCATGGACTTCACGTATCGCCAGCCGCTGACGAAGTACTTCGACGTCACGCTTGCGGTGCAGAACTTGTTCAACTCCGATTCGTTCAACTACTTACCGGCGGCCAACGCCGGCGTGCCGGCCGTCGGCGACTATACGGCCGACGGGTCGACGATCTCACAGGGCAGCTACTCGACCTACCTCATCCCCGCGCCGACGCGTACGCTGCGCCTGGAAGTGCGCGCGCACATCGGACGCTGACACACCCCGCCGTTCCCGGATGAACCGCGACGCGTTCATTCGGGCGCTGCCGAAGTCGGAGCTGCACCTGCACCTCGAGGGGTCGGTTGCCGCTTCGACTTTGGCTGCGCTCGCGCGTAAACACCACATCGATTTGGGGTTCGGCGCGCTCGAAGACTACTATCGCTTCGACGACCTGGCGAGCTTCTTGCGGATGTACGGCATCGTTTGCGATGCGGTGCGCGATGCGGCCGACTTCGAACGAATGACGTATGAAGCCGTGGCCCGCGTTGCCCGGGCCGGCGGACGCTACACCGAGCTGTTCTTCAGCCCGCACGCCCACGCGCACGCGCCGTATGCCGTGATGCTCGACGGGATCATCAGCGGCATGCAGGCCGCGGCGATCGACTTCGACGTCTTCTCGCAACTGATTCCGGCGCACAACCGTGAACTGGGCCCCGAGGCCGGGCTCGCGTTCGTGGAAATGGTCGCGGCCGACCGTCGCGACGAGGTCGTCGGTATCGGCCTCGACTACATGGAGAACGATCCACGGCCGTTCGCGCGGATGTACGAGCACGCGCGCAGCGCGGGCTTGCACCTAACGGCGCACGCCGGCGAGATCGGGCCGGCCGCGTTCGTGCGCGATTCGATCGACGTGCTCGGTTGCGAGCGCATCGATCATGGCTACCACGTGGTCGACGACCCGGACCTGGTGGCCCGGTGCCGCAGCGCCGGAACGTTTTTCACGTGCTGCCCGACGACGACGCTCTACACCACCGGCTGGCGCGATCCGGCCGCGCCCGGCCATGCGATCCGCCGGATGCTCGAAGCCGGCCTCAACCTGACGATCAATACCGACGATCCGGGATTGATGCAGACGACGCTCGTCGAAGAATACACCATGGTCGCCGAACACATGGGCGCGTCGTTCGCGCAGCTCAAGTCGCTCAGCCTCAACGGTCTGCGCGCGTCGTGGCTCGACGCGGGCACGAAGAGCGAGATGCTGGCCGCCTGGAGCGTCGAGATCGACGCGTTGATGGCCGCATGAGCGCGGACATCCCGGTCATCAGCTTGGCGGGTCTGCGCTCGGGCGGGCGCGCCGATCTCGAACGGATAGCGGGCGAGATCGGGCAGGCCGCGCGCGGGCTGGGCTTTTTCTCGGTCGCCGATCACGGCATTCCGCAAGCGCTGATCGACGCGGTCTTCGCGCAGTCGGCGGCGTTTTTCGCCTTGCCTCTAGCCGACAAGGAGCGGCTATCGGTAACGCATTCGACCAGCTATCGCGGTTACGTGCGCTTCGGTGAGGAGAAGCTCGATCCGGCCCTGGCGGGTGACGTCAAGGAATGCTTCAACGCCGGCCCGGATCTAGCGGCCGACGATCCCGACGTGCTGGCCGGCAAGCCGTATCACGCGGTCAACCAGTGGCCGGATCTGCCGGCCTTCCGCTCGACGCTGCTGGAATTCCACGCGGCCGCGCTGGAGCTCGTGGTGCTGCTGCATCGCGCGATCGCCACCGATCTCGCGATCGACGAGCGCTTCTTCGACCAATATTTCACCCACGCGGTCGGCGTGTTGCGGCTGCTGCACTATCCCCCGCACCCCGGCACGTTCGACGGCAGTGTCTACGGAGCCGGCGCGCACACCGACTACGGCAACCTCACGCTGCTCGCGCAAGACACGATCGGCGGCCTCGAGGTTCGTAAGCGCGACGGCAGCTGGACGGTCGTGCCGCCCGCCGCCGGAACGTTCGTGTGCAACATCGGCGATTGTTTGATGCGCTGGACGAACGACGTGTACGTTTCCAACGCCCATCGGGTGGTGAACCATTCCGGCCGCGAGCGCTTCTCCGTGGCCTACTTCGGCGATCCCAATTCCGATGCGCGCGTGGCGTGTTTGCCCTCGGTGCTCGCTCCCGGCGAGCAGCCGAAATATCTGCCCACGACCTACGGCGAGTACTTGCGCTCGCGCTACGATGCAACGTATGTGGTGACGCCGGCGTCATGAGCGGGTTCGTCGAGGACGTGCATGCCGCGATCGTGGAGCACGGGGTTCCGCCCGAGCGGCAGACGATGGCGTTGGACCGGGTGTTCTGGAGCCACTTTTGCACGAACCTCGCGCCGGCGACCTGGGTGCTGGGCGCGCTCTTGGTCGGGATCGGGCTCGATTTTCGTACCGGCTTGCTCGCCATTCTGATCGGCAACCTGCTCGGCTGTCTGCCGGTCGGCTTGAACTCCACGATCGGGCCGCGCACCGGCTTGACGCAGATCGAGATCTCGCGGTTCGCGTTCGGCCGCCTCGGAACGCGCGTGCCGTCGTGGCTGAACTGGTGCTGCGCGGTCGGTTGGGATGCGGTGAACAACGTGCCCTCGGTGCTGGCGCTGGTGGCGCTGGCCGCGCTGTTCGGCGTGACGGTTCCGTTTTGGATCGGCTTGTCGGTGCTGGTCGCGATACAGCTGGCCGCGAGCATGTATGGCCACCACGCGGTGCAGTTGCTGGCCAAGTACTTGTGCTACGTGCTGATCGTCGTGTTCTCGATCACCGGCGTGGTCGCGGTGATGAAGGGCGGATCGCTGGCGACGGTGCACGCGGCGATCAAACCCGCGACGTTCGTGCTGGGGGTCTCGATGATCGCCGGCTTCACGATCGGCTTCGCGCCGTACTCGGCCGACTACACGCGCTACCTGCCGCGCTCGACGAAACCCGGGACCATCTTTCTGTTGAGCTTTAGCGGCTTGGCGCTCTCGAGCACCTTGATCGAGCTGTTCGGTTTGCTCACCGCCGGCCGGCTGACCGATCTTTCCGCGGCCGGCGTCATCGCCGGCATCGGCGCGCTCACCGGTCCGTTCGCTCCGGTCGCCCTGATCGCCATCGCCGCGTCGGCCATCTCGATCAACTCGATCAACGACAACACCGCCGCTTACAGCTTGATCTCGACCGGCATCCGCATCCGGCGCGACGTCGCGGCCGCGATCACCACCGCCTGCGGGTTCGCGCTGGCCGTCGCGGGCGCCGGCACGTTTGCCGAGCTGTTCTCGAATTACTTGCTGCTGCTGCTGTACTGGATCGCGCCGTGGGCCGGGATCGTCCTGACCGACTGGCGGCTGTTCGGCGAGGGGCCGCGAGCCCCGCGGCGCTGGGGGCCCGGCGCGACGATCTTCGTGATCGTCACGCCGCTCACGATCGCGCTCTTTTCGGCCACGCCGATCTACACCGGCCCGATCGCCAAACTGCTGGGCGGCACCGACATCGGCTTCTTCGTCGGTTTCTTCGCGGCGGCGTTGAGTTATGCGCTGGTCGAGCGCCGCCGGCGCGCGGCCGCCTATCCGTTGGTCGATCCGGTCGCATGACGCCGCGCGTACCGGTCATCGATATCGGCGCGCTGCGCTCGGGCAATGCGCGGGCCTTGCGCGCTCTGGCCGGCGAGATCGGCCGTGCGGCGCGCGAGACCGGCTTCTTCTCGGTGGTGAATCACGGCATCGCAAGCGAACTGATCGCCGCCGTGTTCGAGCAATCGGCGGCGTTCTTCGCGCTGCCGCTCGAGACGAAAGCGCGCGTCGGCATCGAGCAATCGGCGGCCTATCGCGGCTATGCCCGCAACGGCTACGAGCAGTTCGACGAGGCCCATCCGGCCGATGCGAAAGAGTCGTTCGACGTCGGGCCCGACCAAAATCTCTGGCCCGACGAGCCGCCCGGGTTCGCCGCGGTGCTGCAAGCCTACTACGATGCGCTGCTCGCGCTGACGCTCGATATCCATCGGCCGATCGCGCTCGATCTGGGGCTCGACGAGCACTTCTTCGCGCCGGCGTTCGCGGGCGCGGTCGCGATCGAGCGGCTGTTGTACTATCCGCCGCATCCGGGCGCGTTCGACGGTACCCTGCACGGCGCCGCGCCGCACACCGACTACGGCAACATCACGTTTCTGGCGCAGGACGACGCCGGCGGTCTCGAGCTGCAGATGCGCGACGGGTCGTGGCTGGACGTGGAGCCGCGGCCGGACGCGTTCGTGTGCAACATCGGCGATTGTTTGATGCGCTGGAGCAACGACGTCTACGTCTCGACGCTGCACCGCGTCGTCAACCGTTCGGGCCGCGCGCGCTACTCGGTCGCGTTCTTCGGCGATCCCGCGGCCGACGCGCTGGTCGAATGCCTGCCGTCCTGCACGGACGATGCGCGTCCGCCCAAGTACCAGCCGGTCACGTACGGCGACTACCTGCGCCGGCGCTTGACCGCGGCCTACCCGCTCAAGACGCCGGTCTGAGGCTTCAGCCGCCGAGCCAGATGTAGCGCGCGATCAGCAGCACGGCGACGAGGTAGAGCAGCGGATCGACTTCTTTGCCGCGTCCGCTGAGGAGCTTGATCAGCGCGTAGCTGATCACGCCGAAGCTCACGCCGTTGGCGATCGAAAACGTCAGCGGCATCATGATCACGGTGAGAAATGCCGAGATCAGGATCGCGTAGTCACCCCACTCGATCGTCTTCAAGCCGTCGAGCATCAGCGCGCCGACGACGATCAGGGCCGGCGCGGTCGCGGCCGCCGGGATCGCCGCGGCGAGCGGCCAGAAGATCATCGAGAGCAGGAACAACACCGCGACGGTCGTCGCGACCAGTCCGGTGCGGCCGCCCTCCTCGATGCCGCTGGCGCTCTCGATGTAGGCGGTCGTGGTGCTGGTGCCGAGGAACGCGCCGCAGATCGCGGCCAGACCGTCGCAGCTGAAGGCCAGCGTCGCGCGCGGCATGTTGCCGTGTTCGTCGAGCGCCCCGGCCTTGTTGGCGAGCGCGACCAGCGTTCCGGTCGCATCGAAGAAGTCGACGAAGAAGAACGTGAACACGACCGCCAGCACGCCCAGACCGAGCGCCGCGTGCAGATCGAGCGCGCCGATCAGGCCGGTAGGAGCGATCGGCAGTTGGACGATGCCGTTGGTGAAGCCGCCGAACGGGATCAGCGTGCCCTTGGGCCCGCCGAAGTAGACCGGCGCGCGCGTGACGATGGCGGCGATCGTCGAGACGACGATGCCGATCAGGATCGCGCCCGGCACGCGCAGCACGAACAGCACGGCGGTCACGATCAGTCCGAAGATCGCGATCAGGACGGGCGCCGACGTGAGCGAGCCCAGCGTCACGAACGTGTCGGGATTGGCGAGCACGATCGCCCGCGTTCTTGAGCCCGATGAACGCCAGGAACATGCCGATGCCGGCGGTGAGCGAGAACTTCAGATGGTTGGGGATCGCGCGCACGATCGCTTGCCGCACGCCGAGGATCGAGAGCATGACGAAGATCGCAGCCGGAGATCGCCACCGCGCCGAGCGCCGTCTGCCACGGGATCTTCTGGCCGAGCACGACCGTAAACGCGAAGTAGGCGTTGAGGCCCATGCCCGGCGCCTGCGCGAACGGGTAGCGTGCGACCAGTCCCATCAAAAGGCTGCCGATCGCGGCGGCCAGCGCCGTCACGACGAGCAGCTTCGCGAACCCGTCGGGGATCACGATCGCGTTGCCGAGGACTGCCGGGTTGACCAGCAGGACGTACGACATCGTGAGGAAGGTCGTGAGCCCGGCGCGCAGTTCGCGGGGAATAGTCGAACCCGCCGCGGCTATACCGAAGTAGCGATCGATCATCGTGAAAACTCCGCCGCGCAGGTTTTTTTCTCCCCCTGCCATTTGACAGAGGTCGTCCGACCTGAGATGATACCGCGAACATTTTGATGACGGAGCCGGAGATGATTGACGAGGGCGAACGACGGACCGCGCACGAGGCGGAACTCGAGCGGCGGTTCGCGGCGATGCCGAAGGCCGAGATCCACGTGCACCTCGAGGGGGCGACGGCCCCCGACGCCTCCTACGCGATCGCCCGCCGCAACGGCGTCGACCTGCCGGTCGCCTCGCTCGAGGAATGGCGCCGGTACTTCGATTTCCGGGATTTCCCGCACTTCATCGACGTCTATCGCAAGACGACCGACACGATCCGTACGACCGACGACCTAGCGCTGATGGTCGCGCAGTTCTACGTCGATCAAGCCCGCCAGAACATCCGCTACAGCGAGTGCTTCATGAGCATGTCGCTGCATCTGCGCCGCTTGAGCGCTCCCGACATTCTCGACGCGCTGGCCCAGGGCATCGAGCGCGGCCAGACCGTCTCGAGCGCACGGGTCGCCTTCATCGCCGATATCTCGCGCGAAGACCCGCACACCCAGGAAGCCGTCCTCGAGCTCGCGCTGCGCGGCATGCGGCGCGGCCTGATCATCGGCATCGGCCTCGGCGGGCTCGAACGTGAGTTCCCGCCGCACCTCTTCCGCGAGACCTACGCCCGTGCGCGCGAGGCGGGCCTGCACGTCGTCGCGCACGCCGGCGAAGCGGCGGGCTGGGAGAGCATTCGCGAAGCGGTCGACGAGCTCGAGGTGACGCGCATCGGCCACGGCATTCGGATCGTCGATTCGCCGGAATATGCCGCCGTGATGCGCGAGCGCAACATCGCGTTCGAAGTCTGCCCGGTCAGCAACTACGCGATCGGCTCGACGCCGGCCGACGAACCGCACCCGATCCGCAAGATGGTCGATCTGGGGCTGCGCTGCACGGTCAATACCGACGATCCGGCGATGTTCAGCACCGACATGGCGGCGCAATACCGCCTGCTTTCGAGCCAAGGCTTCAGCTGGGACGAGCTCTGGAAGCTCAACACGCAGACGCTCGACGCGACGTTCTTGACCCCCGCGGAAAAGGCCGAGTACCGCCGCGAATGGGAAGATTTCGCCGCCTCGCTCGGCTAAGGAGTTCGCGTGAATCCTTATCCGCGCGACATGATCGGCTACGGCGCGCATCCGCCGCACGCCGCGTGGCCCAACGGCGCTCGGCTGGCGCTGCAAATCGTCATGAACTACGAAGAGGGCTCGGAGTACTCGATCCCCGACGGCGACGGCACCTCGGAGATGTACCTCACCGAAGTGCCCGGCGCCACGGTCGGGCCCGGCAAGCGCGATCTGATCGTCGAGTCGGTGTACGAGTACGGCAGCCGCGCGGGCTTCTGGCGTCTGATGCGCATGTTCGCCGAGCGCAAGATCGACATCACGGTGTTCGGCGCGGCGCTGGCGCTCGAGCGCAATCCCGAAGCCGCGCGAGCGATCGTCGCGGCCGGACACGAAGTCTGCTCGCACGGCTGGCGCTGGGTCGGCTTTCAGGATATGGCGATCGAGGAGGAGCGCGAGCAGATGCAACGCGCGATCGCGTCGATCGAGCGCACGATCGGCCAGCGCCCGCTGGGCTGGTACTGCCGCTACGCGCCGAGCATCAACACGCGCAAACTGGTCGTCGAAGAGGGCGGCTTCCTCTACGACTCCGACGACTATAACGACGACTTGCCGTATTGGGTGCGCGTTGAGGGCAACCCGCATCTGGTGATTCCCTACACGCTCGATGCGAACGACATGAAGTTTTCGGTGCCGCCCGGATTTTCGTCGGGGCGCGGTTTCTTCGAATACCTCAAGGACGCGTTCGACGTGCTCTACGCCGAAGGCGCGACGACGCCGAAGATGATGTCGGTCGGCTTGCATACGCGCTTGGCCGGCCGGCCCGGCCGCGCCGCGGCGCTGGGACGGTTTCTCGATTACGTGCTCGAGCACAAGGACGTCTGGATTGCGCGGCGCGTCGATATCGCGCACCACTGGATCGCGCACCATCCGGCGGAGAAGTATCTCTGAAGACGCTGCCCTCGCCGCTCGCCGAGCGGCTGGCGCAGCTGGCGCAGTTCGGCGCGACCGAGCACGGCATCGACCGCCGCTTGTTCTCCGAAGCCGACGCCGGCGCGCGGCGGCTCTTCGTGCAGTGGGCGCGCGCTTCGAACTACGCGGTCGAACAAGATCGCGCGGGCAACGTCTTCGCGCGCCGGGCCGGCCGCCGCGCGGGAGCGGCCGTGCTCAGCGGCTCGCACCTCGACACCGTGCCGACCGGCGGCCCCTACGACGGCGCGTACGGCGCGGTGGCGGCGCTGTGCGCGCTCGAAGAGCTCGATGCCGCGGGGATCGTCACCGAACATCCGGTCGAGGCCGTGGCCTGGGCCGGCGAAGAGGGCAGCCGTTTTCCGCTCGGCTGTTTGGGCAGCGGCGCGTTCGCGGGGTTGAACGACCTCGCCGACGATCGATGCGCTGCGCGACGAGGACGGCGTCAGTTTCGGTGCGGCGCGCGCGGCGGCGCACGGCTTGCTGCCCGACGTGCCCGTGCGCGACGGCTTTCCGGCGCCCGCCGGCTACGTGGAACTGCACATCGAGCAGGGTCCGGTGCTCGAGCACCGCGGCGTGCGGCTGGGCGTCGTCACCGCGATCGCCGGACAAGCGCGGTTCGACGTCGAGGTGCACGGCGAATCGGGTCACGCCGGGACGGTGCCGATGGAGTTGCGGCGCGACGCGCTCAGTTCGGCCGCCGAGCTCGTGCTCGAACTCGAAGCCGCCGCCGCCGAAATCGGCGAGGCGGTGCTGACCGTCGGACGGCTGATCGTGTTTCCCAATCAGACCAACGTGATCCCGGGTCGCGTCAGCTTTCGCATCGACGCGCGCAGCGTCGACGAAGCGCGCATCACGGCCATGCGCACCGCGGTCGATCGAATGCGCCGAGCGCGTCGCGACGCAGCGCCGCGTTCGCATCGAGACGACGCTGATCGAAGAGCGGCGCGCGGTGGCGATGGATCCGCGTTTGCGCGCGGCCGTCGGCGCGGCGATCGCCGAGCTCGGCGAAGCGGCGATCGATCTGCCCAGCGGCGCGGGACACGACGCGATGTGCGTCGCAGCGGTGGCGCCGGTCGCGATGATCTTCGTTCCCAGCGCCGGCGGGCGCAGCCACGTGGGGAACGAGTACACGCACTCCGGAAGATTTGCAACTGGGCGTCACGGCGCTCACCCGGTCGATCGCGGCGATCGACCGTCTCTTGGCAAAGGACTCCTCATGCGGTTTTTCATCTGCGGCTCGGCGCTCACGCGGCCAACCCGATCACCAGAAACTCGGCGAAGCCAAACTCGTCGGCGATGCGCAAACCGCAGCCAAGTACCGCCTGCATTCCGTGCAAGGGCGAACATCCGGGCATCTACGAAGTCGCCGAAGGCGGCATCTCGATCAAGGGCGAGATCTACGAGATGAGCGAGGCGCAGCACGCGCACCTGATCTCAACCGAACCGCCGGATCTCTACGAATCGCCGATCGAGCTCGAGGACGGCAGCAAGGTCAGCGCGATGATCTATCCGCGCGAACTCATCGACGAACGCAAGTACCCCGACATCTCGCAATACGGCGGCTGGGCCGCCTTCAAAAAAGCCAACCCCTAACGCCCCCCATCGTCATCCCGAGCGGCTCCCCCCGTCATCCCGAGCGCAGTCGAGGGACCGCCCCCCAGCGCGCCCGTAAAGTGGAATGTCGATCACGACCGCAGCCGAGTGATCGCGACCATGCACGCCAACTCGTCGCCACACAGCACGATCGGGCGTGTTTGCCGGCGATCACTCGGCTACGCTCGTGATCGACAGTGGCTCAAGGCATGATAGTGGCGCGTCCCTCGACTGCGCTCGGGATGACGAAGTGCGATGACGGGGAGAGCGCTCGCCATGACCGGGAGCGTGCGATGACGGGGAAAGCGCTCGCCATGACCGGGAGCGTGCGATGACGGGGAGAGCGCTCGCCATGACCGGGAGCGTGCGCTGACGGGAAGAGCGCTCGCCATGACCGGGAGCGTGCGATGACGGGGAGAGCGCTCGCCATGACCGGCAGCGTGCGATGACGGGTGGGGGCTAACCCTCGACCACAATACCTAAGCCGGCGGCGTTACTGCTGCGGCGGGGGGCGCATGTTCGAGCCGATGACGAGATAGGTGCAGGCTTGGCACACGAGCATGCTCTGCGGGAAGGAGCGCGGCGTTCGCTCCTGGGCCTTCACCACGTACACCGAATAGGGTTCTTCGGGTTCGAGCACCTTGCCGCAGCCGGCGCACGCGCCCTCGTCGCCGCGCGCCTTGTACGCCTCTTGTCGCTGGTAGTACTCGTTGACGTCGGCGATGTTCATGGCACTGCTCCATTGGTGTTTCACGGCGCTAACTTCCTCGGTACGTCGAATAGCCCCAGGGCGCAGAGAGCAGCGGGACGTGGTACTTGCGGTTGGCGTCGTCGACGCGGAAGCGGATCGTGATCTCGTCGTAGAACGCCGGCGACGTTCTTGGTCGCGAAGTAGGGCGCGACGTGAAGATCAGCTCGTACATGCCCGGGCGTGAGGATGTCGGCCAGCGGCGCGTCGGTGCGGCCGTCGGCGTTGGTGACCGACGTCGAGACGTGCGTGCGAACGTTGCCGTCGACCGCGAACAGCATGACGGCGATGCTGCGCGGCCGGCTGGCCGGTCGAAGTATCGAGGACGTGCGTCGAGAGCATCAGGGGCCTTTCGCGCCGGCGTCGATCCAGGCGCCGAGCGTGGCGCGTTCGCGCGTCGGTCATGTGGGTGATGTTCCCGAGCGGCATCGCGTGCGTCGCTACCGCTTGCGCGCGAATCAGCGCCGCGTTCGCGACGATGTGGACCGGCGTGTCGAGCAGTATGCCCGCGGGCGCGGTGCTGAAACCGCCGAAGGTCGGGTGCGCGCGCGTGGCACACGGCGCAGCGTTGCGGCGACGATCGGCGCGACCTGCGCGAAGCTCACGCTCGGACCGCCGCTGCTGCCGGGCGTGCGCGGCGCGATCGCGTAGGCGACGATCGCGAGCAGCGATCATCGCGGCGACCGGCAGCGCGTAGACGATCTTGCCGAAATGCGTCAGCACGTAGAACCGCCGCACCAGCACGCCGGCGATCGAGAGCCCGGCGAGCACGAGCCAACCGTACGGGCCGCTGTAGGTCATCGGGTAGTGGTTGCTGATCATGATGAACAGCACGGGCAGCGTGAAGTACGTGTTCTGCACCGAGCGCTGCTTGCCGAGCTCGCCCGGCCGCGCATCGGGCACCTCGACCCGCGCGCAGTTGCGCGACGACCTTGCGCTGCCCCGGAATGATGATGAAGAAGACGTTCCACACCATGATCGTGCCGACGATCGCGCCGACGTGGATGAACGCCGCGCGCGGCGCCGAAAACGTGGAAGAGCCCCCAGTCGGCGAGCAGCAAGAACACGCCGATCGCCGTCCACAGCACGAACTCGTTCTTCTCGAAGATGCGGCACAGCGCGTCGTAGACGAACCAGCCGACCACGATCGAGCCGATGCTGATCGCCGATCGCCTCGGGCGGGCGTGAGGTCCAGCACGGACTTGTCGATCAGGAACGTCGACGCGCCGGCCCAATACACGATCGCGAGCATCGCCATGCCGGAGAGCCACGTCGAGTAGGCTTCCCAGTAGAACCAGTGCAGATGGTTGCTGAGCGGCTCGCCGACCGGGCCGGTCAGATACTTCTTGTTGTGGTAGAAGCCGCCGCCGTGCACGCCCCACAGCTCGCCGTCGATGCCGCGCCGCCGTTCGGCCTCGGTCACCTGACGGTTGAGGTTGTCGTCGAGCCACACGAAGAAGAACGACGCGCCGATCCATGCGATGCCGGCGGTGAGATGGAACCAGCGAACGAGTAAGCTCGAGCCAGTCGAGAACGTAGGCTTGCATCAGATCACGGCGTCTTCGATGCGCAAGCGGGCGATCTTCGCGATCTCGGCCAGCGCCGTTGCGATCTCGTCCGCGCGCGTCGTTCTCGCCGCGCTCGCCAAGGCCGCGAGGATCGATGCTTTGGTGTTCTCGCGCGCGCAGATCACGAACGGAAAGCCGAACCGCGCGCGGTAGGCGGCGTTGTCGGCATCGAAGCGCGCGATCTCGGCCGGCGTCAGCGCGCCGAGCCCGGCGCCGGCTTGTTCGGCGGCCGAGGCCGCGGTGAGCCGGCCTTCGCGCGCGACGCGGCCGGCGAGATCGGGATGAGCGCGCGATCAGTGCGACCTGCGCGCTCTCGTCGCGCGTTCGCGACCGTGGCCACCATCGCGGCGAGCAACGCGTCGCGGCCCGCAAACGGGCGCTGCTGCCGCTGCGGCCCGTGCGATCCACGGTGAATCCTCGAACGCGAAGCCGACGGCCGCGACGAACTCATCGGCCGAACACGCATTGAGGTAATCCATAGTCGTCACCGAAGGCCGTGCCGATGGGAACACTGTTGATTCGCGATGCGGCTCAGATCGAGACGTTCGACGATGCCGATCGCGTGCTGCGCGATGCGTCGATCTTCGTGCGCGACGGCGCGATCGAAGCGCTGGGGCCGGCGGCGGAACTGCCGCGCGAGGCCGACCGCGTCGTCGATGCGCGCGGCTGCATCGTCATTCCGGGATTGGTCAATACCCATCATCACTTCTATCAGACGCTCACGCGCGCGGTGCCCGGCGTCCAAGACGTCGAGCTGTTCGATTGGCTGATCACGCTCTATCCGATCTGGGCGCGGCTGACGCCGCGCCGCGTTGCGCAGTGCGACCGACCGTCGCGTGCGCGGAGTTGCTGCTCTCGGGCTGCACGACCGCGAGCGATCACAATTATGTCTGGCCCAACGGGTGCCGCATCGACGATCAGGTCGCGGTCGCGCGCGAGATCGGCTTTCGCTTTCACGCGGCGCGCGGTTCGATGTCGGTCGGTCAATCGCAAGGCGGGCTGCCGCCGGACTCGTGCGTCGAGGACGAGCCGGCGATTCTGGCCGACACGCAGCGCGCGATCGAGACCTTTCACGACGCCGCCCGCTTCGCGATGACGCGCGTCGTCGTCGCGCCGTGCTCGCCGTTCTCCGTGTCGGCCGATCTGATGCGCGAGAGCGTCGCGCTGGCGCGCAGCTACGGCGTGCACTCGCACACCCACCTGGCCGAGACGCTCGACGAAGAGCGCTACTGCGTCGAGCACTTCGGCCGCCGGCCGGTCGAGCTCGCCGAAGACCTCGGCTGGATCGGCCCCGACGTGTGGCACGCGCACATGGTGCATCCGTCGGCGGACGAGGTCGGCCGGCTCGGGCGCATCGCGCACCGGCGTCGCGCACTGCCCGACCTCGAACATGCGGCTCGGCAGCGGCATCGCGCCGATCCGCGCGCTGGTCGATGCCGGCGCGCGCGTGGGCCTCGGCGTCGACGGCTCGGCCTCCAACGACAGCTCGCACCTGCTCGATGAAGTGCGTCATGCGATGCTGCTGCAGCGCGTCGCGCGCGGCGCCAAGGCGGCCACGGCGCGCGAGGTGTTGCGTTTGGCGACGCGCGGCGGCGCCGGCGTGCTCGGCCGCGACGACATCGGCTATCTCGCGCCGGGCATGGCGGCCGACGTCGTCGGCGTGCGGCTCGATTCGCTCGCGCTGGCCGGCGGCGCCGTCCACGATCCGCTCGCGTCGCTCGTGTTCTGCCGGCCCGGCGAACGTCGACTTCACGGTCGTCAACGGCGTGCCGCTGGTCGAGCACGGAGCGTTCACCGCGCTCGATATCGAGCGCGTCATCGCGCAGCACAACGAACTCGCTCGCGTTCTCGTCAGCGGATAGCGAGCGGTTCGGCTTCGCGTCGCGCGCTGCGCCGCGATCGCGGCGAGCACGCGTTCGGGCGTGAACGGCATGTCGCGACACCCAGGCGCCGGTCGCGTCGTGGATCGCGCTCGCGACGGCGGCGCCGAACGGCACCAGCGGCATCTCCGACATCCCGCGCGCGCCGAACGGTCCTTGCGGATCGGGCGTCTCCATGATGATCGAGATAGATCTCGGCCGGCACGTCGAGCGCGGTCGGCAGCAGATAGGTGCTGAAGTGCGGCGTCTGAATGCGGCCGTTCTTGATGCGGAAGTCTTCGGTGAGCGCGTAGCCGATCGCTTGCGCGACGCAGCCTTCGATCTGCGCCTCGACCTGCTGGCGGTTGATCGCGCGGCCGACGTCGTTGCACGCTGATCACGTTGAGCACCGGCACTTCGCCGGTCGTCACGTCGACCTCGACCTCGACCGCCTGCGCGACGTAGCCGTAGCAGTAGTGCGGCGTGCCGCGGCCGCTCTTCGTCGAGCGGCGTCGTCGGGTTGGGGCGGAACTGCACGGTGGCCGAGGGCACGCCGTCGGTGGCGAGGTTGCGCAGCGCGAGCTCGGCCGCGTCCTTGACCGCGCGGCCGCCCATCAGCGTCATGCGCGAGGCCGACGCGGAGCCGGCGTTCGGCGCCTCGGCCGTGTCGTCGGCGATGATCGTCACCGCATCGAGCGGCAGCGACAGCGTTTCGGCGGCGATCTGGCGCAGGATCAGGTGCGCGCCTTGGCCGACGTCGGCGGCGCCGATGCGCACGCGCGCGCGCGCGCACGCCGTCGAGCACGACGAGCTCGACCGTCGCCGTGGCCTGTTCGGGAAAGCCGAACGAATAGCCGACGTTCTTGATGCCGCTGGCGTAGCCGATGCCGCGCCGCTTGCGCGAGTGCGGGTCGTGCACCGACCGGCGCGAGCCGCCGTGCGGCTTCTTCGATGCAGCGGTCGAGCACCGGCACCGCGCTGACGCCCGGCGGCATCACGCGTGCCCGATCGAGTTGATGCTGCCTTCGCGATAGAGGTTCGCGCGGCGCACGTCGAGCGGATCGAGCTCGAGCGCGTGCGCGACGCGCGTGATCATCGACTCGGCGGCGAAGTGCGCCTGCGGGCCGCCGAAGCCGCGGAACGCGCCGCTCGGCACGTTGTTGGTGTAGCACGACGATAGCCGTCGACGCTGACGTTGGCGATGTCGTAGGGCCCGTGCGCGAACGTCATCGCGCCCTTGAGCACCTCGATGCTGGTCGACGCGTACGCGCCGCCGTCGGCGATCAGCGTCGTTTCGACCGCGGTGATCGTGCCGTCGCGCTTCGCGCCCCACTTCGCGCGTCATGTAGAACGGGTGGCGCTTGTGGTGGCCGATGATCGATTCTTCGCGGTTCCAGCGAATCGCGCGTCGGGCGTTTCAGCTTCCACGTCGCGAGCGCCACGAGGCACTGCACCGACATGTCTTCGCGGCCGCCGAACGCGCCGCCGATCTTCGCGTACTTCACCACGACCTGGTCTTCGGGCAGGTCGAGGATCTCGGCGAGCTGCTTGCGGTCTTCGTGCAGCCACTGGCCGGCCGTCTCGACGACGATGCGGCCCTGTTTGTCGAAGTACGCGATGCCGGCGTCGGGCTGCAGGTAGGCGTGTTCTTGCCACTGCGTGGTGAACGTGCCCTCGACGACGACGTCGGCCGCGTCGAACGCGCGCGGCGACGTCGCCGCGGCGAATCTTCTGGTGCAGCAGCACGTTGTCGCGATCGTGGTGCACGCGCGGCGCGCCCGGCGCCATGCGCCGCGCGCGGATCGCTCACGACCGGCAGGTCCTCGTACTCGACGCGCACGAGCGCCGCGCCGCGCGCGGCGGCGAGGTCGTTCTCGGCGACGACGAGCGCGACGCGGTCGCCGTCGTGGCGCACGGTATCATCGCACAGCACGGGCTGGTCGGAGTCGATCAGCCCGTAGCGGTTGTGCGGCACGTCCTTCGCGGTCAGCACCGCGACGACGCCCGGCACGGCCAGCGCGGCCGCGGTGTCGATCGAGAGGATGCGCGCGTGGCCGCGCCGCGCGAAGACGGTCTTCAGCCGCAGCATGCCCGGCCCGATCAAGTCGGCGGGATAGTTGGCCGCGCCGGTGACTTTGTCGAGCGCGTCGTGACGCGGATGCGAGGCGCCGATGTGGTTCACGTGCCGACCTCGACGCGCTCCGGCGTTTCCACGCTCTCGGCCGCCGAGGCGACCGCCGTGAGGATCTTCGCGTAGCCGGTGCAGCGGCAGATGTTGCCGCTGATCGCGCTGCGAATATCGGCGGTGGTCGGCGCCGCGCACTCGTCGACGAGTTTCGCGCCGGCCATGATCATGCCGGGAATGCAGAAGCCGCACTGCACGGCGCCGTGATCGATGAACGCCTGCTGCACGGGGTGCAGCTCGTCGCCGTCGGCCAGACCCTCGATCGTCGTGACGCTCGACGCCGTGCGCTTGCGGCGCCGGAACCAGGCACGACATCACGGCGCGGCCGTCGAGCCACATCGTGCACGCGCCGCACTCGCCCTCGGCGCAGCCCTCCTTCGAACCGGTGAGCCCGGCGCCGTCGCGCAGCGCGTCGAGCAGCGAGAGGTGCTGCGCGTCGGCCAGCTCGTAGCGCCGGCCGTTGACCGTGGTGACGATCGTGCCGCCGAAGGGCAAAATTTCCGCCGGCTGTTGCGGCGTCTCGAGCAGCACGGGTTGCGGTGCGAGGCCGTTGGCTTCGGTGCCGTCGGCGATTTGATCGAGCGCGCGTTCGACCAGCGCGGCGATCGTGGTGCGCCGGTAGCCGGCGGACGCGCGAATGTCGTCGATCGGTGCGATCCCCTCGGCCGCCAGCGCCGCGGCCTGCGTGCGCGCGGCGCGGTCGAGGGTGCCGCCGATGAGCGAGGCTTCGGCGGCGGCGATCGCGGACGATCGTCGGCGCAACGCAGCCCAGCGCAATGCGCGCTTCGCTGACGCGCGGCCCGTCGAACGCGACGACGACGGCGACGCTGATCACCGAGATCGCTTGCGCCTTGCGCAATCCCAGCTTGAGGAAGATGCCGCGCCGCGACGACCCGAGCTTGCGCACCGAGATCGACCGCACGAGCTCGCCCGGCTCCAGCGCCGTGGCGCGGAAACCGGTGCAGAACTCTTCGACCGGCAGCCGGCGGCGGCCGCCGGCGCTCGCGAGTTCGATCTCGGCATCGAGCGCGTAGAGGGCGGTGATCGTGTCGTTGGCGGGCGAGGCGGTGACGAGGTTGCCGGCGATCGTGCCGCGCGAGCGGATCTGCGGGGCGCCGACTTCGGCGCACGATTGGACCAGCGGCAGCGCGTCGCGGCGGAAGGCCGGCGCGCCGAGCACGTCGTTGTGGGTGGTGAGCGCGCCGAACGTGAGGCGGTCGCCGTCGTCGCTGACGAAGCGCAGCTCGGGCTCGAGCGCGGTGAGATCGATCAGGCGTTCGGCCGGCTTACTTCCGCGCCCGAGCTCGACCATCACGTCGGTACCCCCGGCGATCAGCCGGGTACCGGGCGGGGCCTCGGCGAGTTCGGCGAGCGCGTCGGCCAGCGAGGTGGGCCGACGATAGACCTCGATCATCTCCACATGTTCGGATTGCACGGACGTCTCTCTTCCTCCAGTTTGTCACATTTGGTGGTGCTCATGCCCGACGATTGGCGCACGGCCAGCGGCCGCCCGGTCCACAAACCGTCACCATGCACCTGACGGATGTCGAACGCGACAAGCTGCTGCTCAGCTATGCCGCCGAGATGGCGTGGCGGCGGCATGGCCGCGGCCTCAAGCTCAACCACCCCGAGTCGATCGCGATCATCGCCTCGTTCGTGCTCGAGGGCGCCCGTGACGGCCGCAGCGTTGCCGACCTGATGCAGGCCGGCCGCGGCGTGCTGACGCGCGAAGACGTGATGGAGGGCGTTCCCGAGATGATCGAGTCGGTCCAAGTCGAGGCCACCTTCCCGGACGGCACCAAACTCGTCACCGTGCACGAGCCGATCCCGTGACGCCGGGAGAACTGTTCGTCGCCCCGGGCGAGGTCGAGCTGAAGCCCGGCCGCCGCCGCGTGCAGGTCGTGGTGAACAATACCGGCGACCGGCCGGTGCAGGTCGGTTCGCACGCCCACTTCGCCGACGTCAACGGCGCGCTGGCGTTCGACCGTGCGGCGGCGCGCAATATGCTGCTCGACATCCCCGCCGGCACGGCGGTGCGCTTCGAGCCGGGGATCGAACGGCCGATCGATTTGGTCGAAGCCGCGGGCGAGCGGCGCTTCGCATGAAGATCTCGCGCGAACAGTACGCTCGGCTCTATGGCCCGACCATCGGCGACCGCATGCGCCTGGCCGATACCGACTTGGTCGTCGAGATCGAGCGCGACCTGACCGGCTACGGCGACGAGCTGAGCTTCGGCGGCGGCAAGGTGATCCGCGACGCGATGGGCCAGCACCCCACGATATCGCGCGCCGAAGGCGCGCTCGACACGGTGATCACCAACGCGATCGTCATCGATGCCGGCGGCATCTACAAGGCCGACATCGGCCTGCGCGACGGCCGCATCGCGGGGATCGGCAAAGCCGGCAACCCCTACATCATGGACGGCATCACGCCCGGCATGATCGTGGGCGCGTCGACTGAGGCGATCGCGGGCGAGAACCTAATCGTCACGGCCGGCGCGATCGACACGCACATCCACTTCATCTCGCCGCAGCAAGTGACGGCCGCGATCGGCAGCGGCGTGACGACGATGATCGGCGGCGGCACCGGTCCCGCCTCGGGTACGAACGCCACCACCTGCACGCCCGGCGCGTGGCATCTCGATCAGATGCTGCTCGCAACCGAGTTGCTGCCGGTCAACGTCGGCTTTCTCGGCAAAGGCAACGCCACCGGCCTCGCGCCGCTGCACGAACAGATCGACGCCGGCTGCTTGGGCCTCAAGCTGCACGAGGATTGGGGCTCGACCCCGCGCGCGATCGACGCCGCGCTCACCGTCGCCGATGCGACCGACGTGCAGGTCGCGATCCACACCGACACGCTCAACGAAATGGGTTTTCTCGAAGAGACGATCCGCGCGATCGCCGGGCGCACGATCCACACCTATCACACCGAGGGCGCGGGCGGCGGGCACGCGCCGGACATCATTCGCATCGCCGGCGAACCGTACGTGCTGCCGTCGTCGACCAACCCGACGCGGCCGTACACGGTCAACACGCTGGCCGAGCACCTCGACATGCTGATGGTCTGCCATCACCTCGATCCGTCGATTCCCGAAGACGTCGCGTTCGCGGATTCGCGCATCCGCGGCGAGACGATCGCGGCCGAGGACGTGCTGCACGACCTGGGCGCGATCAGCATGATGTCCTCGGATTCGCAAGCGATGGGGCGCGTGCACGAAGTCATCACGCGCACCTGGCAAACGGCGCACAAGATGCGCGCGCAGCGCGGACCGCTGCCGGGCGAAAAGGCCGGCAGCGACAACGTGCGCGTGAAACGCTACGTGGCCAAGTACACGCTCAACCCGGCGATCACGCACGGCATCGCCAACGTACGTCGGTTCGGTGGACGTCGGGAAGATCGCTGATCTCGTGGTGTGGAAGCCGGCCTTCTTCGGCTTTCGGCCCGAGCTCGTCATCAAGGGCGGCACGATCGCCTACGCCGCCATGGGCGATCCGTCGGCGTCGATTCCCACCCCGCAGCCCGAGCGCATGCTGCCGATGTGGGGCGCGTTCGGCGCCGCGCCGACGGCCGGCGCGTTCACCTTCGTCTCGCGCCGCGGGCTCGAGTGCGGTATGGTCGAGCGGGTGCGCTCGCGGCGCACGTTCTTGCCGGTGGCGAACTGCCGCACGATCGGCAAACGCGACATGGTGCACAACGACGCGCTGCCGCACATCGAGGTCGATCCGAAGACCTACGCCGTGCATGCCGACGGCGTGCTGATGACGTGCGAGCCGGCGACGGTCTTGCCGCTCGCCCAGCGGTACGCGCTGTTCTGATGTTCCGCCGCATCGAGGCGCCGCTGGGCAACTTGGACGACTTTCCGGTCGGGCGGCGGGCGCTGGAGCGTTTGCCGGTGGCCAGCAGTGCGATGACGCGCCGGTTGCTGCGCCTGCCCTCGAGCATCGGCGATCTCGGCCTGATGCTGGACGGCGACCTGCGCATTCGCGACGGCGACGTGCTGGTGGCCGACGACGAGCGCGTGATCGCCGTCGAGGTGATCCCCGACGACGTGCTGATCGCCTATCCCGACTCGATCGCACAGGCGGTGGAAATCGCGCATGCGCTTCGGCAACCGGCACATCCCGGTGATTCGCGAGGGCGATGCGATCGTGGTCGGCTACGCCGCCCCGCTCGAAGAGCTGCTCGAACGCGCCGGCGTGCGCTACGAACGCACCGCGCGCGTGATGGAGCGGCCGTTCGTGTACGCGCACGCGCCGCACACGCACGAATGATCGACGCGCGCTTTCTGCAGCTCTGCGACAGCGCGTTTCCGAGCGGCGCGTTCTCGCACTCGTTCGGCCTCGAAACGGCGATCCTCGAACGCGGCCTCGCCGATGCGCGGTGCGGTGCGCGCGTGGATCGCCGACTATCTCGAGCGCAGTCTCGCGACGCTCGACGCGCGCGCGTTCGTGCTCGGCATGCGCGGCCTCGCGAGCGTTGCGCGAACTCGACGCGATCCTGGCCGCGTCGGTGTTCGCGCGCGACGTGCGCAGCGGCGAACCGCCGTTTGGCGCGCGCTACCTTGGAGGCTTATCTCGCTATGGGAATCACCGACTGATGACATCACCGCGTACCGCGAAGCGATCCTCGCCGGCACGGCGAGCGGCCAGCACGCGCTGGCGTGCATGCTCGGCTACCGCGCGATCGGCGCGCCGGTAGCGGACGCGGTCGTGGGCTACCTGAGCTCGGCCGCGTCCGCACTGGCGGCGGTTGCGGCGCGCGCGGTTCCGCTCGGCCAGCGCGACGTCGGCGCGCATGCTGTGGTCGCTGCGCGAGCCGATCGCGGGCTTCGCGCGCGGCGCGTGCGCGGTGACACGCTCGACGATCTGACGTCGAGCGCGCTCGCGTGCGAGATCGACGCGATGCGCCATGCCGCGCTCGACGCCCGGCTGTTCGCATCATGAGCGCGGTGCGCATCGGCGTCGGCGGACCGGTCGGCGCGGGCAAGACGGCGCTGGTCGAACGGCTCGCGCGCGCGCTTCTATCCGCGCGTCGATCTGGCCGTCGTCACCAACGACATCTACACGCGCGAAGATGCGCTGATCCTCACGCGCAGCGGCTGTTTGCCGGCCGAACGGATCGTCGGCGTCGAGACCGGCGGCTGCCCGCACACCGCGATTCGCGAGGACGCCTCGATGAATCTCGAAGCGATCGCCGAGCTCGAAGCGCGCTTTCCGCAGCTGCGCGTGGTGATCGTCGAGAGCGGCGGCGACAACCTCGCCGCGACGTTCAGTCCCGATCTCGCCGACGTGACGATCTACGTGATCGACGTGGCCGGCGGCGACAAGATCCCGGCCAAAGGCGGCCCCGGCATCACCAACGCCGACTTGCTCGTGATCAACAAGATCGATCTCGCGCCGCACGTCGGCGCCGATCTCGAGCGCATGCGGCGCGATGCCGGCGCGGCGCGCGGCGTGCGGCCCTATCTGTTCACCGATCTGCGGCACGGCACGGGGCTCGAGCCGCTGATGGACTTCGTTTCGCACGCGGCGTTGCTCGACGCCGCGACGTGAGGGCGGCCGGCAGCATCGCGCTTGAGCTGCGATGCCGGCGCGGGCCGCACGCGCCTGCGCGCGATTCGCTGCGAGGGCCTCTCGCGCTCGAGCCGCGCGTTTCACGTGCCGTCCGGCGCGATACGCCTCGTGCTCTCCACGCTCGGTCCGGGGGTGCTCGGCGGCGACCGTTTCACCCTCGACGGAACGGTGGCCGAGCGCGCGTCGCTCGTGGCGTGCGGTCAGATGGCCACGCCGGTGTTCGCCGGCTCGTCGCCCTCGCAGACGGAGGCCGGCTGGCACGTCGCCGACGGCGCGCAACTGCTCGTGGCGAGCGAACCGCTGCTGCTCGAACCCGGCAGCAGTCATGCCGCCGGTGCGAGGTTCGCGCTCGCAGGCAGCGGCAGCGCGATCGTGGTCGACACGTTCGGCCTGCGCGGTTCGGCGCGGCTGTCGATGCGCACGCGCGCGACGCTCGACGGCAAACTGGTCTACCGCGACGCCTACGACATCGCGGGCGATCTCGCGGGCGCGTTCGGCACGGTCACGCTGATCGCCGCCGATGCACGGCGCGCGGGCGGCCTTTCTGGCACGCGCCGAAACACTTGCGGCCGAGTCGGCGGAACGCGTGCGGGCCGGCACCGGCGAGACGGCGGCGGCGGTGGTCGTACGCTTGCACGGCGCGCGCGTCTGGGACGTGCGCGCCGCGGCGTTGGCGATCGCCGGCCTTACGTCGTGGCGGTGAGCTCACGGGCGGTGTTCACGTTGATGAACTCGCACCAGCCGATCGGAGAGCAGGTTGTCGCCGGTATCGGCCGCATTCAAGTGCGCGACTTGCGAGATGTGGTTGTGGCGCGGCAAGTACACCACGTTGGGGAAGCGTTTGGTCTGCGCGAAGAGCGCGTTGGCGAGCGCCATCGCCTGCCGGTGAAAGGGCGGCGGGTCGAACTCGGAGATGCCGAACAAGAGCGGAATGCCGGCCGTTGCGAGCGCCGGTAACGCCGAACCCTGCGCCACCGCGCCCGGCGCATCGCCCAAGTAGGCGCGGGCGTTCTCGCCGAGGTCGTTCAAGCTGAAATCGTAGACGCCCGAGAGCAGCACGATCGCCCGCACGCCGCCGCCGCTGCGCGGGTGAAGCTCGGGCCGCGCGGCGTACGTCGCAACGTGCGTCGAGCCGGCCGATTGACCCAGCAGCACGATCCCGTCGGGATCGCCGCCGTGGCCGGCGACGTTGTCGATGATCCAGCGCACCGCGCCGCCGACGTCTTCCGCGGCGGCCGGATAGCGGTTCTCCGGAGCGAGCCGGTAGGTGATCGTCACGCCGACGTACCCGTGGCGCACGGCCCACAGGCCGATGTTATCGTAGTAGGCCGTGCCCGGCAGGCGTTTGTCGCCCGCCACGAAGCCGCCGCCGTGAACGTACACGAGCACGGGCCGCGGAGCGCCGCCGGCCCGGGGCGCAAACACGTCCAGCCGTTGCCGTTCGTGCGTGCCGTAGCGCTGGTCGCGCGTCACGGTCACGTCGCGATACGGTTCGGTTTCGTGCTGGGGCTGGTAGACGTTCTGGGAGGCGGCGATCCGGTCGGGGGAAATCTGGTTGCCGATCTCGGCGATCGCGCGAGCGGTGTCGTCACGCATGGGCGGCTGCCTTTCGTCTTGCGGGGCCAACCCACTTGGCGCTGCGCGGCGGGCCGTACCTCCCCGCCCTCTCGCGGCCGGGAGGCCGGGCTGAGCGAGGGTCCACTTGGCGACCCGGATAAGTAGGTCGGCCTCCCGCGTTGTGGAAGGCTTGCCGCGTGCTCTTGCTACGCCGTTTTGTTTTCGTTGGATTGTTTCTGAGCGGAACGATCGTCGCCGGATGCACCGGCGGCAGCAGTCCCTCGCCGGCGGTTGTGCCGACGGCCACGCCGAGCCCCGGCTCGTCGCTGAGCGCCTTGCTGGCGGTTCCGTCGACGACGCAGCCGGCCTCGACGACGGTGTCCCTGGCGCCCGTGGCCGGGTTCGTCCCGGGCTTCACCTTTTCGGGCGCCCCCTCGGGCCTGGCGATGAACATCACCGGCAGCACCGCCGCTCCCGGGAGCGCCCCGGCGCCGTCGTTCGTTGCCCGCAGCACTGCGGCCGCCATCAAGACGTCGGCCCTGGCAGGGACGACGCCGGTCTTTTATGCGACCGTGTCCTTCTCCGCAAGCATTGGTGCCGGCGTCATGACGGCCGAGAGCCTCACGCTCCCGAACCCGTCGTCCGCGGTGTACTACTACTGCGAGGTCGACGACCTGACGCCGGGTTCGGCCGGCAAGATCACGACCTTCGGGCCGGTGCTCCAAGCGGCGGGGTCGGCGTATTTCTCGAACCCGACCGCGGTCACGTCGCCGGGGTACACCGTCGGCCACACCTATCTCTTCCAGTTCTACACGATCGCGATCCCGGCGCCGTCGCCGACGCCGAGCCCCTCGCCGACTCCGTCGCCGACGCCGAGCCCCTCACCGACGCCCGTCGTCACGGCGGGCCCCACGGCGGCACCGCAATCGCTCTACACGTTCAGCGGCCCGAGTGCGAATAGCGGCAGCGTCACGCCGCCGTCCCTCGCGACCGTCACCGTGCCGGCCGGCGGCGGCTACGGCACGTACGGGGTGCGTGCGGCCTTCGCGTTCGGTGCCGAGGTCACGACCGCGCCCTTCGTGCTGACGGCGGCGCTGGGGAGCCAGACCGCCGGCGACATCAGCCCGGCGACATCGTATCCGTTCTACACCGGCAGCGCCGTGACGCCGCTCTTCTACACCGAGTTCACCTCGACCGCATCGGTGACGTTCGGCCAAACCCCGACGATCTCGATCACCGCCTCGACCTTCCCCAGCAGCAACAAGTGCAGTCTGTATCAGTACGTCAGCACGGCGAGCGGCTGGCAAATAGTCACCGGCGCCACCGGCCAGGTCGGCGGCGGTGCGGTCACGATTCCGGCGGGATCGCTGTCCGGCGGGTCGCTGAACGTCAACTCGAGCAGCGCTATTCCGCTCTTCGTCGGCTGTTAGCCGGCGCGGGGTGCCGGTGACGACGACCCCCCGCGCTGAAGGCGTCCCCCTACCGAACATTCAAAACGTGTTCATGTCCATCTCGCGGAGCCGCCGGCGTTGGCGGTAGCGCTCGGCACCGAACCGTTCATCGACGTCGTCCGGCGGGTGGCCGCGCAGCGGACGGACGCGCCGGCCGTCGACGAGCTGTCCTACGGCGAGCTCTGGCGCCAAACCGGTCGCGTCGCGGGCCGGCTGGCCGAGCGCGGCGTGGTGCCGGGCGACCGCGTGGCGATCTACTCCGAGAACCGGCGCGGCTTCGTCCTCGCCTATCTCGCGCTGCTGCGGTTGGGCGCGATCGCCGTGCCGACCAACGTGCTCTACCGGGCAGCCGACTTCGGCAACATCCTCAGCGACGCGAAACCGCGCCTGGTCGTCGGCTCGGACCAAACGCGTCCGCACGTTCCGGCGGAAACGCCGTTCGTCAACGCCGCCGAGATCGAAGGCTGGGCCCTCGACGCGGCTCTCGCGAGCGACCTCACCGATGCCGCGGTCGAGCCCAACGACGTCGCGATCATGATCTACACGAGCGGCACGACCGGCCGCGCCAAGGGCGCGCTGATCACGCACGGCAACCTCGCCGCGATCGCAGCCCAGGTCGGCAGCGCTTGGCATTGGACCAGCGACGACACGCTGCTGATCACCCTGCCGCTCTTCCACGTGCACGGCCTGTGCGCGGGCCTCAACGGCACGCTCGCCGCCGGCGCGCACGCGCTGATTCGCGAACGCTTCGACGTCAACGAAGTCGCGGAGATCCTGCGGTCGGGCGCGGTGACGATGTTCTTCGGCGTGCCGACGATGTACGTGCGCTTCATCGAGAAGATTGCGGCCCAGAAATTCGAGCACATCCGCTTGTTCGTGTCGGGTTCGGCGGCGTTGCCGGCCGACGTGCACCGTGCGTTCGAGGAGAAGTTCGGGGTATCGATTCTCGAGCGCTACGGCTCGACCGAGTTCGGTTTTCCGCTGGGCAATCGCTACGAGGGTCCGCGCATCGTCGGCAGCGTCGGCGTTCCGATGCCCGGCGTCGAGGTGACGATCGTCGCCCCGAAGACCAGCGACCGCGTTGCACCGGGCGAGGTCGGCGAGCTGCTCGTCTCGGGCCCGAACGTCTGCCACGGGTATTGGGAACGGCCCGAGGCGATGGCCGACGCGTTCGTCGAGTTCGACGGCCGGCGCTGGTTCCGCTCGGGCGATTCGATGCGCTTCGACCCGGAGACCGGCGTCTACGTCGTGATGGGACGGCTCAAGGAGCTGATCATCAGCGGCGGCTTCAACGTCTATCCGTTGGAAGTCGAGGCCGAGATGCGCCTCTATCCCGGCGTGCGCGATGCGGCGCTGGTGGGGATTCACGATGCCGCGCGCGGCGAGATTCCGATGGCGTTCATCGAAGCCGAGCCCGGCTTCGATACCGATGCCTTCGTGGCCGCGATGCGCGAACGGTTAGCGAGCTTCAAGCTGCCCAAGGCCGTGCGCGTCGTCGATGCGCTGCCGCGCAACGCGATGGGAAAGGTCGAGAAGCAGCGCCTGAAGGCCGCCGTGGAGGGTGAGGCGTGAGTACCGATCAGATGAACGATGCGCACGTTCCGGACTACGACGCATCGGTGCGGGAGTATCATGCTTCGCGCGCGCGCTACATTCGCACCGTCACGGCCGACACCGAAAAGAAATTGATGGAAACGGTCGCCAAGCGGCGCGAACCGCTCAAGGAAGAGCTCAGCAACCTCACCTCGTTGGCGCGCGTGCGCTTTGAAGCGCGCCAAACTACCCTCAAGGCGTATGCCGCGAAAGCGCCGAGCCGGGTGACCAGCGGCGGCCTGCTGCCGCCCTCGCCGGCCGAGCGCGTCGTCGGCGGGATCGACAAACTCTACAAATCGGCGCTCAAGGCGGCCGAAGAGTTCAACGAAGTCAACGACATCATCAAGAAGCGCAAGGAGAAGCTCGAGGCGATCGACACCGAGGTGCGCACCGTGCTCGAGCAGCATGGTCGCGACCTCATCGCACAGTTGGAAACGCCGATCGGGCTCGAAGGCGCGTTCAAGCGCGACCCGCTGCTCGCGCGCGCGCATGCGCGCATGGTGGCCGCCGAGGCGCGGCGCACGTCGGTGCGCAATGCGTCGGGTCCGACCGAGGGGGCAGACCAGTGAAGGATGAGCCGGACGAGCTCGGCTCGTTCGGCGAACTGTTGCCGGGTCAGCCGGGCTTTGACGAAGCGCTGGCTCAAGGCCAGTACGATTTCGCGAAGACGCGCTTCGTGCGCACGCTCACCGGCGACGGTGTCGCGCGCGTCGTCGAACATGCCTCGGCGCGGCGCGCCAAACTGCGCGCGGAAATCGATAACCTGCGTGTCCTCGTGCGCGCGCGTCATGAGGCGGCCGTCGAACACGCGCGCGCGTACGGGCAGATCCTGCCGCACCGCGTCGGCAAGACGTGGATCCAGCCGCCGGCCCAGATGGAAAAAGTCGGCGAGTACTACGGTGCGGAGCGTTTCTACAAAAAGGCGGAGCGCGCGGCCAAGGAATACGTCGAGGTGCGCGACCTGCTGGTGAAGCGCCGCGAGCAGCTGGTCTCGATGGAAGCCGATCTGCGCCAGGCGCTCGACGACCGCGAGGCCGCGCTGATGCGCCAGGTCGATTCCCCGCGCGGTCTGCAAACGGCGCTCCAGCGCGATCCCTTGCTCAACGTCGCCTACCAAAAGTTGAAGGCCCTGCGGGACGAGCTCGGCAAGAGCAACGTGGCGACGGACGGTCTCGGGGACCTCTAGCACACGCGCATGGACGACCTCGCCCGGCGCAGCGGCAGCGAATTCTCGGCCTACATCCGGGTCGCTTCGAGCGTCGCCTCGGCCGCGATCCTCACGTTCTTCGCTTGCCAGATCTACTACGCGCAGCGCACGTCGCTACCGTACAAGATCGGCATCATCGCGGTCATCGTGGTGGTGGGCATCGCCGGGATCGTCGCGCTGCTGACGCCCGAACCCGACGATCCGCTCCCGAGCGAACGTCTCTACACCGCCGACGAAGTCGCGGCGCTGCTGGCGGCCGTGCAATCGGGGCGCCTGGTCGCGGCGGCGCCGGTCTCGTGCAAGTTTTGCAACGGCGCGCAACCCGAGGTGACCGGCGTCGACGGTTCGCATTACCACCGCCGCTGCTTCCAGGTCGCCTACGAGCACGGCAAGACCTAGGGACTAGATCACTTCGCGTAGCCGCCGGGTTTGCTCGCCGGCTCGAAGTCGGCCTTAACCGGATCCCAGCGGTCGACCACGAGCGCGCTGATCGTCAAGCCGCGCTGCTCGGCATCCGCGAAGTCGTACATGCCGAGCGTGCCGGCGTAGCCATGCAGGTTGTCGATATACTCGCGCAGCTGGTCGGCGGTTGCTGCCGGCCCAAGCCGGCGTAACGCGTCGACGACGATCAGCGCCGGGTCCCAGTCCATGGCGTTGAGCACGTCGGGGCGGCCGCCGATCGCTTTGAAGGCGCCGAAATAGCGGTCCTGCGCGTCGCGCACCGGCCCGGCCATCGTGCCCTCGCGCGACATCGAGCGCAGCCCGGCGAAGTAGAGGTCGGTCGGCAAGAAGCTCGCGTACTGCGCCATCTGCGCGAAGCTCATGTTACCCGTCGACGACGAGATCGGCAGATCGACGCCGCCGTCGTGCAGTCCGCGCAGCAGCGTGCCGAACGGCGTTCCGGTGACCCAGGTCAGAATCGCTTGCGGATTCGCGGTCTTGATGCGCGCGACTTGCGCGGCCACGCTGATGTCGTTGGGATTGAAATGCTCGGTTGCGACGATTTGCATCGAGCGGTTCTCGGGCAGCGCCAGCGCGGTCGCGAACGAGCGGTCCATCTCTTGGCCGATCGCATCCGTCGCGGTGATGATCGCGATGCGCGTCCAGCCCTTCTCGCGAAAGAAGCGCACGGTCCCGATCGCGTCGTCGAGCACGCCGACGCCGGCGGAGAAGATGTAACTCCCGCGCTTGGGGTGTAAGCCGGGCGAGAGGCAATAGTTGACGGGCCCGCTCTTAACCAGCAGCGGCACCATGGCTAGGCACGTGTTGGCGAGCACGCCGCCCAGAATCACCGGCACGTTCTTGGCGATCAGCGCGCTCGTGAGCTGCACCGCAACTTGGGGGTTCGCTTGATCGTCGGCGATCACGAAGTGCAGCGGATGGCCTTGAATGCCGCCCTGCTTGTTGACGATCGACTCGATGAGTTCGAAATCTTTCTTACCGGCCTGGCCGATGAACGCGCCCGGACCCGTGAGCGGTAACAGCGCGTTGAGCTCGTAGGGCGTTTCGGCGGCGCCGGCACCGGCGCCGGCGCTCGCGGAATAGAACGCGAGTGCGAGCGCGAGCGCCGGCGCCAAGATGGTCTTCTTCATGAGGTACTCCGGACGGAAGCAGCAGCAACCGCGTGCAGCGGGCGAGGAACGTTCTTTTCCGAGCGCATCAGGTCGCGCAGCAGGTGGCGCGCTTTGAGCGCCGCCTCATCGGCCTTGCAGCTGAGCTCGTTGAAGTGCGGGTCGCATGTCAGCGAGCGTTCTTGCGCTTCGAGCGCCACGCCGTCTTGCGAAAAGACCGTACGAAACGCATCGAGCATGTACGCGCTGGTCGCCGCGTCTTTATTGCCCGTACGGCCGATCGACCAGAAGTAATAGGTCTCGCCGGCAGTCGAGGGCGTGATCAAGTGCGCCTGCTTGAACTCTCCGAAGTAGCCCGGCTCGCCGTAGCGGGCATTCGATCCCGGCGCGACCATCAGCACCTGCGTGACGTGCGCGCCGGGCGCCCAGAACAGCGAGCGCGTCGTGCGGTCCATCAGGCCTTCGATGCCCAGCGCGCGCTTGTGCAGTGGGTTCGCTTGGTCGCCGTGGATCGTGCGCGTCGCTTCGATCATGTGCGGGTGGACGGTCGTGACGACCGGCGAAGCGGCGACGTTGGGCGTCCCGATCGTGCCGAAATGCAAGAACTCGATGTGCGAGAGATCCAGCAGGTTCTCGTTGATGAGCTGGTAGCGATTTTTCCACGTGTTGAGGCCGCCGATATCGACCTGGAAATGCGGATCGGTGAGGCCGAGCTCGTGCAGATCCGGTAGCAGCGCCTCGTCGGCGGCTTGCGCCTGACCCATCCAGATCCACACCAGTCCGCCGCGTTCGAGCGTCGGATAGCGGCGCACGCCGTAGGCCGGCGGCACGTACGCTTGCGAGGGAATCGCGACGCAGCGGCCGGTCGGCTCGTAGGTGAAGCCGTGATAACCGCAGCGCACGGTGTCGCCGATGCGCGTGCCGAGCGAGAGCGGGAAAGCACGGTGCGCGCAACGGTCGGCCAGCGCGACCGGCTCGCCGCCGGCCGTGCGATAGAGCACGACCGGTTCGTCGAGAAACGTGCGCGTCAGGAACGCGTCGCCGAATTCGCTCGACCAGCCGGCGGCGTACCAGCCGTTGCGAACGTAGTCCAAACCGTCGTCGAACGGATAGGGCATCGCGGGGTTAGGCGCCCCACTCGACTTTGGCCGGGGCCGGCACGCCGTGCGCGTGCTGCCACGAGACGATCGGATTGCGCAGGATGCCGACCTTCTCGATCTCCGCTTCCACGACGTCGCCGGGCTTCATGTAGAGCGAGGCCGCGTCGGGGCTGAAGCCGGCGACACCCGAGACCGTGCCGGTCGAGAGGATGTCGCCGGCGCTGAAGCCGAGCGGTGAATAGTGGGCGATGATCTCCTCGATCGAGTACGACATGTGGCTGGTGTTGGAGATCTGCCGCTTCTCGCCGTTGACGCGCAGCTCGACGTTGAGGTTGTGGGGGTCGGGGATTTCGTCCGGGGTCACGATCCAGGGCCCGATCGGCACGAACGTATCGATCGCCTTGCAGAACGAAAACACGCCCGAACGCATCTCGCGCCGCTGGATGTCGCGCGCGGTGATGTCGTTGAAGACGATGAAGCCGCCGATGTATTCGTGCGCTTCCTCGGCCGTGAAAAACTTGCCGGCCTTCTTGATGATGACCGCGAGCTCGAGCTCGTAGTCGAGCTCGCTCGTCAAGTGCTCGGGGTAGACGATGTTGTCGCCCGTGCCGATGATCGCGTCGACGTTTTGGAAGAACACGATCCAGGGGCGCACCGGGTGCGACCAGCCGACGCGCAGCGACTCCTCGTGATGCTCTTGGTAGTTGCCCGCGGTGTGGAAGAACTTCTTGGGCACGATCGGCGCGCGCAGGCGCACGTCGTCGAGTTGGAAGGTCTTGCCGGTGGGCTGCGCGCTTTCACCGCCTTCGAAGTATTCGCGCATGGTGGGGACGTCGAGCTCTTCGATCGTCTTGCCCTCGCGGATGCGGCCGACCCGGCCTTCGTTGAACGTCACGAGTTTCACGATATCGTCTCTTTCTTAGGCGCCGATCATGCTGTAGCCGCCGTCGCACATGATGAAGTTGCCCGTCATGTGCGCCGCGTCGTCGGTGGCGAGGAACAGCGCTGCGGCGGCGAGTTCCTCGGGGGCGGGTACGCGCCCCATCGGGGTTTGCGAGAGGACGCGTTCTTTGCGCCCGTTGTTCCAATCGTGCCGGGTGAGGATCGCTTCGGTCTCCATGAAGCCGGGGCCGAAGGCGTTGACGCGCACGGTCGGTGCGAACGCGTAGGCGTACGATTTGGTCAGCCCGATGATGCCGTATTTGCCGGCCGCGTACTGCGGCGCGCGCGGGCTGCCGCGCACGACCACGGTCGAAGCGATGTTGACGATGTTGCCGTGACCGCGCTCGAGCATCCGGGTGCCCATCTCGTGGATCATCAGCATCGTGCCCTTGATGTCGACGGCCAGCACGCGATCGATGATCTTTTCATCGATCTCGCGCCAGTCTTTCTGATCGGTCGCGATGTCGCCGACGTTGTTCATCAGCACGTCGATGCCGCCGCTCGCCGTCCAGGCGGCCTCGATCATCGCTTTGATCTGATCCCAGCTCTTGATGTCGCCTTGCACGACGACGGCCTCGCGGCCGAGCGCGCGCACGGCCTCGGCCGTTTTCTCGGCGCCGGCTTGTGAATTGTTGTAGTGCACGACCACGTTTGCGCCTTCGGCCGCGGCCCGTTTGGCGAGCGTGCGGCCGAAGCCCGTGCCGGCGCCGGTGACCATCACCCACTTGCCTTCGAAGCGCGGAAAGACGCGCGATATCATTGCCATCAGATCGTTCCTAAATCAGCGTCCGGCCGCCGTCGACGTAGAGGATGTGGCCGGTGACGAACGCGGCGTGGCGCGAAGCGAGAAAGAGCGCCGGTCCGACGACGTCGTCGACCGCGCCCAGCCGGCCCGCCGGCACGAGCGCTTCGAGCGCCGGCCGCACGCCGGGTTTCTTCAGGTGCTCGGCGGTGAGCGGCGTCTCGATGTAGCCGGGCGCCAGCGCGTTGACCGTGACGCCGAGCGCCGCCCACTCATTGGCCATCACGCGCAGCATCTGGTTGATGCCGCCTTTGGTGGCGGCGTACGGGCCGTGGTGCTTGTGCGCCAGCGAGCCGGCGACCGACGAGAAGAAGATCAGCCGGCCGTTGCGCTGGTCGCACATGATCTTGCCGACGGCCTGACCGAGCCAAAAGGCGCTGTTCAGGTTGACGTCCACGAACCGGCGCCACTCGTCGTCGGTGTAGTCGAGGATCGGCTTGCGGTCGTTGATCCCGATCGCGTGCACGAACACGTCGAGCCGGCCGAGCCGTTCGAGCGCCTCGGCTACGATGGCGCGGCAGCGCTCGGGATCGCTCAGGTCGCCGGTCAGCCCGGCGCCGCCGCGGCGTTCCAGCTCGAGCTCCGTCGTCGTGGCGCGCACGCGGCCGGCGTCGCCGTCGACCGCGACTACACGCGCGCCGACCGCGGCAAAGCCCTCGATCAGGGCCCGGCCGATACCGCCGGCGCCGGCGATGAGAACCGCCGCGTTATCGAGACCGAGCCACGCGCCCGCCGCCGCGTTCGGCGCCACCGAAAGATCCATCGAGGCCAACTTTCACACAGTGAAAACGACTTTCTAATTCTCGATCTTCCGGCAAAGATGTTTCCGAACCTGCGGCCCTAGCCGAACGCCGATTCCGTTCCCGCCGGCAGCGGCGTGCGCCAGACGCGCAAGCTCAGCGCCAGCAAATCGTAGTAACCTACGAGCGCGATCACGTCCATCAGGACGCGTTCGCCGAGCGCGGTTTCCGCGGCGGCGAACGTGCGATCATTGAGGTCGCGCTCGCGCACGAGCGTGCGCACGAGCTCGCGCACGAGCGTTTCGTTCGCGTCCAGCGTCGGGGCCGCCGCACCGTCGTGCAGCGCGGTGATCTCCTCCTCCGTCAGACCGGCTTGCCGGCCGACGCGCTCGTGGGCGTACCACTCGAACGACGAGCGCCGCAGCACCGCAAGTTCGAGGATCGCGATCTCGCGAGCGCGCGCCGTGAGGCCGCTCTTGTAGCGGATCGCGGCGCCGAGCTCTTGCATCGCGGAGCCGACTTCGGGGCTGACCAGCATCGCGTTGAACGGGCCGTGTAAACGGCCGCCCTCATCGGTCATCGCGAACGCTTGCGGCCCCTGTGCGCGCGGGCCGCCGGCGATGCGGTCGTAGAGCGCGCGCGCGCTCGCGTCGAGCTCGTGCGGTGCGAACCACGGCAGCCGTCCGTGCTCTTTCATGCGGGTGCTCCCAAGCGGCGCGAGATCTGCGCGCACGCCGCCAACAGCGGGTCGCGCACCCGTTTGCGAAGATCGTTCACCGTAAACTCCCGGGCCGGCACGGCCACGTTCACCGCCGCCACGACGCGGCCGTCGTTTTGCCGCACGGGCGCCGCGATCGAGCGCAAGCCCGACGCCAGTTCCTCATCCTGCACGGCGAAACCGGCGGCGCGCACGTGCGCGAGCTCCTCCTCGAGCGCCGGCATCGTGCGCAGCGCGTTCGGCCCCCACGGGCCGCCGAACGACGCGGCCGTGACGTGCTGGGCCAGTTCCTCCGCGGGCATGAACGCCAGCAGCACCTTGCCCATCGACGTGACGATCGCGGGCAACGTCGAGCCGACGGTCACGTTGGCGGTGACGAGCACGGTGTCGCTCTGCAGCCGCGCGATGTAGATGACGCGGTCGAGCGAAAGGACGCCCAGGTTCACCGTCTGCTTCGTCGTCGCGAACAGCTCGTTCAGGATCACCGACGACGTTTGCACGAGATCGAGGCCGCGCAGCGCGGCGAACCCCAGCGTCAGCACGGCCGCGCTCGGGCGGACGGCGCCGTCGGGCAGCCGCTCGAGGTAGCCTTCGCCCTCGAGCGTGGCGACGAGCCGAAACGCGGTCGGCATCGGCAGACCGGTGAGCGCCACGATCTCGGTCAGGCGCATCGACGAGCGCCGTTCCGAGAACAGCGCGAGAATGCGCAAGCCCTTCGCGAGCGCTTCGACCGTGTAGCCGCGCTCGCGCGGTCCCTCCCGCTTCACACGAACGGCTAGGTGACGAGATCGTTGACGCAGTCGCGCCAATCGACGTGCGCCGAATGCAGCACGCCCTGCCCCACGATGCGCCGGTAGGGCTCGTTGCCCGAACACCCGCGCGGCACGTTACCGTTTTCCTCATCGCGAATCGCATCCAGGAAGATGCGCCGGAAGCGCGCGACCGCCGCGTCGCTCGAACCGAGATATTCGCCCGTGCGGTCGGCGATCGGCCCCATCGTCTCGGCCACGATCATGTCTTCGGTGAGCAGGTTGTTGATGCCGGTCATGTGACCGGCTTTCATCTTCGCGCGATCCTGACCCATCAGCGGTTGGTCGATCACTTCGAGATACTCATCGTTCCACACCGTCCAGCGCGCCTCTTCATACGAAATCGGGCGGCCGGGGTGCCAGTTGATGTACCACACGGTCGTGGTCACGTCGTCGACCGGCGTCTGATGGACGACGAAGCGCGGCATGTCGTCGTATTCCGCCGTGCCGGGCGCGGTGGCGCGCGGGATGAACTCCCAGCTGGGCATGACGAATTCGGTCACGCGGGTGTAGCGTTCGTCGGCGCCGATCGTGCGCGTCGCGGCGGCGTGCAAGCCCCACGACGTCGTCTCGACGTCGAAGCGCGGCGCGCGGTCGGCGAGCGAGAGCCGCGCCAGCGCGTTGGCCGACGCCGAAGCGTGCAGGTGTGAGATGTGCGCGGAGTCGAGCTGGCCTTCGGCCAGCTGCACCCAGTTGCAGCGTCCGGGAACTTCGGCGATCTGGATGTGGTCGAGCGGCAGCGCGGTGAACTCGAAGTCGGGAAACTGCGGCGCGTCGCCCGAGCCGATGTAGGCCCAGATCAGTTTGCTGTTCTCGCGCACGGCGATGCGGCGCGTGCGTACCTTGTTGACGAACGACACGCGGTCGGCCGGTTCCGAGGGCGCATCGACGACCCGTCCGTCGAGGCCGAGTTTCCAGCCGTGGAAGAGGCAGCGCAAGCCGCACTCCTCGTTGCGCGCCAGCACCAGCGACGCCCGGCGATGCGGACACAGCTCCTCCACCATACCGACTTGACCGTCGGCGGTGCGGAACGCGACGAAGTTCTCGCCCAGCAAGCGAACTTTCCGCGGAGCGCCGTCGGGTTCGAGCGCGTCGGCCTTGAGGACCGGATACCAATAGCGCCGCAGCAGTGCGCCGCCGCGTGTGCCGGGGCCGACCCGCGTGATCAGCTCGTTGTCGTCCTTGCTCAGCATTCGCGTCTCCCACCGGCCGGCAGCATGGCGCGGGCCGTTTTGATGGAATGGTGGGGCATGAAATTCCTTTCCTGCCGCTCGGTCGATCGGCGAAGCATGCTTTCACTGTTAGCCGGCGCCGCCGCGCTGCCGCTGGTGCGCACCCCGGCCGCGGCACAGAGCGACATGACGATTCGCGTCGCCTACATCCCGTTCGAACCGAGCGCGCAATTGTTCTACGCCCAAGAACTAGGATTGTGGACCAAGGCCGGGCTGAATGTCCAGATGCAGCCCAACCCGTTCGGCGCGGCGATCGCCGCGGCGGTCGCATCGAACGCCGTCGACATCGGCTACGCGACGGTGAATACGCTGGCGTCGGCGCACGCCAAGAAGCTGCCGTTCACGATCATTGCCGCCGCCAACGCGTTCGACGTGTCGCAGCCGCCCGGCGGTATGCTGATGAGCGCGAGCAAGGACGTGCGCAAAGGCGTCGACCTCAACGGGAAAACGATCGGCAGCCCGGGCCTCAACACGCTCGGCGAATATGGGGTGCGCGCGTGGGTCGACGCCGGCGGGGGCGACGCGGCGACGCTGAAGTTCGTCGAGCTGCCGTTTTCCGAAATGCCGGCCGCGCTGGCGAGCGGGCGCATCGATGCGGCCTTCGTGGCCGAACCGTTCTTGGGCCCGGCGAAGAAGGTCGCGCACACGGTCGCCGTCGAGTTCGACGCGATCGCGAACTCGTTTCTCGTGGCGGGCTGGTTCACGACCATCGACTGGGCGAAGAACCATCAGCGCGCGGTCGCGCTGTTCGCCCAATCGATGCGCGACGCCGCCGACTGGGCGCAGAAGAACCCGGCCAAGTGCCCCGAAATTTTGGCCAAGTACCTCAAAGTCGATCTCGCGACGGTCACCGCTTCGCCGCGAACCTACTTCGCGAAGAACCTCGACCCGCTGCAGCTGCAGCCGAACATCGACATCACGGCGAAATACGCGAAGTTTCCGACCTTTCCGGCGCAAGAGATCATTTATTCACCGCCGCGACGCCGTTTGCTCTGACCTTCGGCATCACTTCGGTCGCGAACAGCTCGAGCGAGTGCAGCGCGTCGGCGAGCGCCATGTTGCCGAACATCATGTAGCAGATGAGGTAGTTGATCCCGAGGGTCTCCATCTGCCGTTCGATCTCGGCGCGCACGATCTCGGGCGTGCCGGCGATCGTCGAGCCTTCGGCGACGGCCTTGTCGAAGTCGGCCGACGCGGGCGTGTTGCCGTACGCCGGATCGCCCTTCATCGAGGAGCGCCGCGCCGACTCGCGCCGCAAATAGGTTTGGTTGGCGTGAATGTGATAGTGCGCGGGCTCGGCGATGCGGCGCGCTTCGGCGACCGTTTCGGCAACCACGACCTGACGCGAAATACCGATCGCCGCACCGCCCGGAAACTCGGCGTGCGGGATCTCGACGCCGGTCTTGCGCTGCGCCAGCGCGGCCACGTAGGCGTCGATGTTGACCTTCGCGCGTTCGTTGCCGCCGTTGGTGGCGAAATGGAGTCCCCGTTCGCCGGCCCAGGCCGAGCCGACGGTGTTCGAGGAGCCGTACCACATCGCGGGATGCGGTTGCTGCAGCGGGCGCAGGATCATCGGCACGTCGTCGTAGTTGTAATATTGGCCGTGATGCGTCAGCCGGTCGTGCGTGAGGCCTTCGATCATGCAGTCGTAGGCCTCGATGAAGATGTCGCGCGACTTTTCCGGATCGACGTTGTGGAAGTTCAGCTCGAAGGGCGAGACACCGCGCCCGACGCCGATCTCCATGCGCCCGTGACTGAGGTGGTCGAGGATCGCGATCTCCTCGATCAGCCGCAACGGCGAGTACAGCGGCAGCAGATAGACCATCGGCCCGAAGCGGAGCCGCTTCGTGAGCCGGGCCGCGGCGCCCAGGAAGACGCCCGGAATCGGCGTGGTATTCAGCGGCGTCGCATGATGTTCGGCCAGGTGGTAGGCGTAGAAGCCCGCCGCGTCGGCGGCCGCGATGAGTTGGAGCCGTTCATCGTATTGCTGCGCCAACGGCCGGTCGCCGGCGAGATCGATGTGATCGAAGAGTCCGAACTGCAAGATATCCTCCGGAAAATGCGAACCGTCGCCGATGCCAGTTTAAGGATGTACCAACGATGAAGACGATCACCCTCTCCCAAGCCCAAGCGATCGTGACCGGCGCGCTCGCACATGCTCGCGCGCAGAAGTTCAAGCCGCTCGGCATCGCGGTGCTCGACGTGCGCGGCGCGCTCACCGCCTACGCGGCCGAAGACGGTTCGACGCTGGGCCGCGCGATGGTCGCGATGGGCAAAGCCGGCGGCGCGATCGCGATGGGCGCCGGTTCGCGCGCGCTCGCCAAACGTGGCCGCGAAGCGCCGCAGTTCGTCAACGCGGTCGGACAAGTGTTTCCGCTGGGGCTCGTGCCCGTTCCGGGCGGCGTGCTGATCCGGTCGGGCGACGAAGTCGTGGGCGCCGTCGGCGTCTCGGGCGACAACTCCGACAACGATGAAGCCGCAGCACTGGCCGGAATCACCGCCGCCGGTCTGACCGGCGACCCGGGCGCGGATTAGGCCGGTTTGGGAGCGAGATTGCGGTCGGTCGTGAGAACGCTCACGCCGACCGCGATCGCACCGAGCACGATCGCCGCGCCGATGAACGCGGCGCCCAGCCCGTAGCGCGTGGCGGCGAAGCCCACGCACAGCGCCGGAATGCTGAAGCCGAGATAACAGGCGACGAGAAACGCGGAGAGCGTCTCGGCGCGATGTTCCGGCGGCGCGATCGCGCCGATGATGTTCAGGCCGGCGAGATAGGAGAGGCCGCCGCCGGCGCCGGCGATGAGCGAGGCAATCGCGACGAGCGCCTCAGCGTGAAGCGCGACCGCGATCAGCAACAGCCACAACCCCGCACCCAGCGCGAGCATCCCGGCGATGATGGCCGTGCGGTTCGCCAGCTTCTGCCCGGCGAGCGATGCCGTGACGGAGCCGACCTGGATCGCGGTGATGACGAACGCCCCGACCAGCAAATTGTGCAAATCGAGCGCACGGGCCAGAAACGACGGCACGAGCGCGATGAAGATCGCGAACGTTGCCCAGCCGATGAACGATTGCGTCGCCGCGATCAGGAACGGCCGGCGAATCGCGGCCGGAATCGTGAGCACGGCGCTGAGCCCGGCGGGATGCAAGTGCGGACACGAGGGGACGCTCGCAACCGCGATCGCGCCGCACGCCAGCAACCCGATATGGATGAAGTACGGCAACGCGAGCGGATGCGGGCCGTATTGCCCGAGCGCGCCGCCCAGCAGCGCACCGGCCGCCGAGCCGCCGCTCACCGCAACGACCGTCACCGCGCCCGCGTGCGCGCGATCGGCCTCAGGCATCCATTCGCGGATGGCGGCGGCCGCGGCGCCGGTGCCGATTCCCATGCCGATCCCCTGAACGATGCGCGCGACGATCAGCCAGATCAGACCGTCGGCGAACGCGAACACCAGTGACCCCAGCGCCAGCAGCGCAAATGCGAGCAGGATCGTGCGCCGCCGCCCGATGCTGTCCGACAGTCCGCCAAGAAACAGCAGCGAGGGGATCAGCGAGCCGGCGTAGATCGCGAACACGAGGCTCAGCTCGGCCGGCGTGAGGTTCCACAGCCGGTGGTAGAGTTCGAACAGCGGCGTCGGCAGCAGGCTGCCCGCGAGCATCAGCGCCATTGCGGCCGCGGCGATCGGATAGCGGCCGGCGGCCGGGTTGGCGGGCGCGTCCATCGCTAGAGCTTAGGGCATGAGAAAACGCACATCCTTGCGAAACACCTGCGCAATATGACCAATGCGAGAATCGCGGAGTGAGGGTACGGCTCTCTTTCCTGCGCGCGCTCGCGGGCACGACGTCGGTCGTCGTGCCGTTTGCGATCGGCGTTCATCTCGCGGCCGAAGCGTTGGCGCTCGGCCCGGGCGCGATCGCCGCCGACTTTTGGCTGCGCCACGCCTACTTGCTCGTGCCGCTGGCGCTTGCGTTGTGGTCGTTCAGCCGCACCTTAGGCCTGGGCGCGCCGCGCGCGGAAACGATCCGGCGCTGCGCGCTCGTGCGCGCGCGGTTGCGCGCCGCCGGCGCCGGCTCGACGGTCGCGGCGTTCACCGCTGCGAACCTCGTCTTCTTCGCGTTGACGCAGTTGCTCGAGGGCGTGCCGATCGCGTCGGCCTCGATCGGCACCGGGCTCACGGCCGCCGCGCTGGGCGCGCTGCTCTCGGCGCTGGTCATCTTTTTCTGGGGCCGTTCGCTCGTCGCGATCGCGCTCGAGGCGGTCGTGCGGTGCCCGCGCGCTCCCGGCCCCCAGGCGCTCGCGCGGCGGCGCATCGTCGTCGTTCCGCGCGCTGCCGCGGCCACGTTCTCGCTGTTCGTTCCCAACCGTCCGCCACCGGCTTCGTCCCCGGCCTGACGCTCTAACCACTGCTTTCCTAAGGGGACGGTTCTTTGAATTTCTTGCAACGTGCGGCGCGTAGCGCGCCGACGTATTGTCTTATTATTGTTCTGATCGCTGCGTCGTTCGGCACGGCGTTCGCGGCGGCGACGGCGACGCTCTCGGGCACCGTCACGGCCGGCGGCCAACCCGTCAAGGGCGCCAACGTGACGGCGGTCGGCGCGAACGTCGCGTTGCACGAGCTGACCGACGCGCAGGGCAAGTTCACGTTTGCCGGCGTGCCGATCGGCACGTACGACGTCGACGCGAGCAACGCCGGCGGCACCGCGTCGCTGCGCGTCGACGTTCCGTCGGCGGGTGCGACGGTCATCATCGGGATCACGGCGATCAAGGAGATCGGACGCACCGCGGTCGTTTCGCGCCCGCCGCTCGGCGGATCGGGCACCGACATCAGCCTCAGCGCCGATCAGTTGACGCACTCGCCGGCCAACGGAAGTCTGCCGGCACTGCTCTTGCAGCTCCCCGGCGCCGCGCGCGGCGCCAACGGCGTGGTGCACATCAACGGCGATCACGGCGACGTGAACTACATCATCGACGGCGTCCCGATTCCGCAGGAACTCAACCGTAATATCGGCACCGAGTTCGATCCCAACGACCTGGCGTTCGTGGAAGCCATCGAAGGCGCATACCCGGCCCAATACGGCGAACGGTTCGCTTCGGTCATCAACGCGACCACGCGCAGCGGCGCCGGTCCGCCGGGATTCACCGCGCAGCTCGACGCCGGATCGTTCACCAGCCTCGATTCGGACATCGCCTACCACACGACGATCGGCCTCGGCTCGCTGATCGTCGCGACGCGCAACGAGCAGAGCGCGCGCGGACTCGATCCGCCCGACATCGGCTCGCCGCACAACAGCTTCAGCAACACCAACCAGTTCTTGCGCTACACGCAGCCGATGGGCAACGATTTCCTCAACCTCACCCTCAGCCACGCCTATCAAACCTTTCAGATTCCCAACGACGTGAACGGCGGCGAACCGGCCACGACCGACGATAACGAAACGCAGAACGACTACTTCGGCACGCTGCAGTACCGCCACCCGATCGGCGATCACGGTTCGCTCACGTTCGGGCCGTCGTACAAGCGCTCGGAGATCCGCGATTTCGGCGACCCCGCCAACGACTTCACCTACGGTGCGGCGCTGAACCCGGGTGCGCCCACCGATTGCGCGAACGCGCTCTCCGCGAGCGGCCCGGTCGTCAACGGCGTGGTGACGAGTCCGGTGGCGAATCCCGCCGTCGCCTATTCCAACGCCAGCTGCGGCTTCTCGCTCTACGGCGACCGCACGGCGATCGACGTCGGCGGCGTACTCGACTACGACAACTCGAGCCCGCATCACGACCTGCGGTTCGGCGGCGTGTACGATGCGACCACTGTCGCGAAAGACTACGCGATCACGCTGCAGCCCGGCAACTTTCTGGCCCCGATCTTCACGCCGGCGACGCCGGGTGCCGCGTATACGGTGGTCGACAACGCGCCCAACGTCGGCCATCTCGCCGCGTTCTATCTGCAAGATTCGTGGAAGATGGGCGCTTATCAGCTCGACTACGGCTTGCGCTCGGACACGTTTCTCGTCTCGTCGACGCAGTTCGGCGTCGGCTACGGGCAGGTCAGCCCGCGCATCAAGCTGACGCGCAATCTGAGCGCGCGCGCCAGCGTGTACGTGTTCTACGGCCGCTACTTCACGCCGTTCTCGCTCGAGAACGTCTCGCCGGTCGCGGCCTACACGCTGAACTTGCCGCTGCAGACCTCGGTCGCGCAATTCGACCTCAAGCCCGCAGCGCGATTCGACCTACGAGATCGGCGGTCACTTCGGCCTGGGCAAGGGCGACCTCGGCGTACGCGTGATGCAGAAAGAACGCGACCGACCTGATCGACGACACCCAAGTCGGCGTGACGAACTTGCACCAGGACATCAACTACGCGCTGGGGCGGATCGCCACGCAATCGGCGTACTACCAGATCGGCGTCGGCGCAGCGGGCCGCTTCTACGCTTCGGCCACGCACACGTATTCGGTGAACAAGGGCTGCGAGACGCAGCTGCTGGCGCCGTGCTTCGGCCAGCCCGCCGACTGGACGCCGGCCGATCACGATCAGCGCGTCGACATCTCGTCGGGCATCATCACGAGCGACCGCCGCGGCGGCTGGTTCTCGGTCGACAGCGAGTACGGCAGCGGCCTGTCGACCTCGCTCGATCCTAACGGCGGCATCACGTGCGCCGGTCCCGGCTACCTCTCGAACATCGGCGGCCCGTGCAAGTTCACGCCGCACCTCACGTTCGATGCCGAGAAGGGCGTGCCGCTCGCGCCGGGCATCGTGATGACGCTCCGGATTCAGAACCTGCTCAACGACGAGTACTTGGTCACGTACCTCAACGCGCAGGGCAACCACTACGCGCCGCCGCGCACGTTCCAGATCGGGCTGCGCCTCAGCGGGAAGTAGCGTCGTTGTGCCGGCGGCTCCAGCGCCGCGCGAAGTTCTCTTTCATCCGTGCGAGGACGACGCGCAAGAAGCCGATTTCGCCCTCGGAGAGTCCCTCGAGGGCGATGGCGTTGACTTCGGCGGCGTAGGGGAGGAGCCGCTTGAGGTGCCGGCCGGCGGGGGTGAGGAAGACGTGGACCTTGCGCTTGTCGGTGGCACTGCGCTCGCGGGTGACGAAGCCGCGCCGCTGCATGTTCCGCAGCTGCTCGACCGCGGCCGGCGCCGTTGAGCCCGCGCGGTTACTCAGCTCGCGCTGGGAGAGCCCATCCTCCTCCCAAAGCGCGCGTAGGAAGTACCACATCCCGAGCGGCACGTCTTCCGAGGCGAGAAAGTTCTGCAGATCGCGTTCGAACAGGCGGTGGGTCTTGCGCAGCTGCGAGCCGATGCTGCGCTCGAGCGGGTACTCGAAGGCCTCCGCCTCCGCGGCCGCGCTCACCGGACGCTCCGGGGCCGCGGCATAGTCCTTCATTGCTGAATCATATCACGGACCTGAAAACCGGTAACCGAAGCGGGGATTGACAAGAATTTCCGCGCAGATATGATTAGGTTCTGAACTATTTTGAAGAGACGATTATGAACGATATCGTGGCCGTCCGCAGCGTGGAGTTCTCGACCGCGGACCTCGAAGGATCGGTGTCCTTTTACGAGCGGGCGTGGGGGCTCGCGCTGGTGGCGCGCGTCCCGGGCGCGGCCTATCTGCGCGCCGGCGGGCCGGCGCACCACGTGCTCGTGCTCCGCGCGGCCGCCACGGCGGCCCTCGCGCGGGTGGGCCTGACGGCCCGCGACCGCGCGGCGGTCGACGCCCTCCCGGCCCGCATCACCGCCGCCGGCGGCACACTGCTGGGGGAACCGCAGGCGCGAACGGAGCCCGGCGGCGGCTACGGGTTCGCCTTCACCGACCCCGAGGGCCGCGAATTCGAGGTGCTGAGCGACGTCGCGCTGCACGCCGACGGCGGTTGGGCGAACGATCGTCCGGTCAAGATCAGCCACGTCGTGCTGAACGCCGCCGACGCCGACCGCACGACGGCGTTCTTGCGCGACGCGCTCGGCTTCCGTTTGCGCGATCAAAGCAAGATGATGGATTTCCTCGGCTGCAACGCCGACCATCACAGCATCGCCGTCACGCGTATCGGCAACACGTCGCTCAATCACGTGGCGTTCGAAGTCGCCGACATCGACGGCGTGATGCGCGCCAGCGGCCGGATGAAGCAGCACGGCTTCCCGATCGAATGGGGCGTCGGGCGCCACGGCCCGGGCAACAACGTCTTCTCCTATTTCATCGATCCCAACGAGTTGCCGATCGAAGTGACCGCGGAGATCCAGCAGATCGATGACGGCACGCACGTCGTCGGCACACCCGAATCGTGGGCGCGCGGATCGAACCTCGACGCCTGGGGCTTGGCCGAACCGCCGACGCGGCGCTTCGACGTCATGACGCACTTCGCCGACGCCGTCCTCTCCTGAAAGGATTCCCGAACGTGTTGCATGCCTCCGATCTGCGTGGTCTCTACGCCATTATCCCAACGCCGGCGCTGCCCGGTGCCGATCGCATCGACGCCGTCGATACGGTCGACCTGGCCGAAACCGAACGCCTGATCGAGCACTTGATCGCCGACGGCACCAACGGTCTGATCGCGCTCGGCACAACGGGCGAGTGTGCGACGCTCACACCCGCCGAGTACGACGCGTTCGTGCAGCGCGTGCTGGCCGTGACCGCACGGCGCGTGCCGACGTTCATCGGCGTGACCGCACCGGGCGCGCACGAGGCGGTGCGCCGGATGGCCGCCGCGCGCGACCTGGGCGCCGACGGCGTGCTGCTCGGCATGCCGATTTGGCAGCCGCTGACGCTCGACATGGCGGTCGAATACTACCGTTCGGTCTCGGCGATGTTTCCCGACCTCGCGATCATGGTGTATGCCAACGCGCGCGCGTTTCGCTTCAACTTCTCGAATCCGGAATTCTGGCGCCGCGTCACCGATGCGGCGCCGACCGTGATGTCGGCGAAGTTCTCCAATCCGGCCGCGTTGCTCGCGGTCTCCGAAGCGGCGCGCGGACGCGTGCATTTCTTACCGCACGACGATGCGGTAACGTCGTTCGCGAAGCTCTCACCGGAGACGACCACGGCCTGCTGGGCAACGGCAGCCTCGATGGGCCCGCAGCCGTCGCTGGCCGTGATCAACGCGATCCTGGCCCGCGACTGGCCGCGCGTCGAGGCGGTGGCGGCCGACATCGCCTGGGCGAACGAGACCGTCAACGGCCTGGTCGAGAATCCGGAGCTGTTCGCGTCCTATAACATTCAACTCGAGAAGATTCGCATCAATGCGGCGGGCTACTGCAACGCCGGACCGATTCGGCCGCCGTACAACGTCGTTCCCGACGACATCGTGCGCAACTCCGAAGAGTGCGGCCGCCGTTGGAAAACGCTGTGCGCGAAGTACGCGTCGATCGGAGTATCGTGATGTCGGTTACGCCGCCGCCGCCGAGCCTGCCGCTGAGCGATCCCGAAGAGCGCATCTACCGCAGCGAGGATTATCGTGTCTCCGATCCGGCCGCGGTGCGGCCGACGCCGATGTACTGCGGCGACAAGCTCTCGGCGGTCACGTTCACGATGCTGCCGGGTCAGGTCCACGAGGCCCACTCGCATACCGACATGACGCAAGCCTGGATCATCCTGGAAGGCCGCGGCGAAGCGATCCTCGGTGACGGCCGCCGTGACATCGTCGGGCCGGGCACGATGATCGTCCATCATCCGACGCAGCTGCACGGCATCGTCAACGTCGGCGATACGAACCTCGTATACATCAACGTCTCCGAGCGCCCGCCGGCGAAGTGATGTCCAAGCGCAAGGCCGAGCAAGACCTCATCACGTGCGTCACCGGCGCGGCGCCGGCCGGCCAGATGATGCGCCGTTACTGGCTGCCGGCGCTGTGGAGCGATGAGCTCGCCGAGCGCGACGGCACGCCCGTCCGCGTGCGCATGCTCGGCGAGAACCTCGTCGCGTTCCGCGATTCGAGCGGGCGAGGTAGGCTTGATCGCCGAGGCCTGCCCGCACCGTCTGGCGTCGCTCGCGCTCGGGCGCAACGAAGAAGGCGGGCTGCGCTGCATCTACCACGGCTGGAAGTTCGACGTTCACGGCGCCTGCGCCGACATGCCGACGGAACCCGGCAACTACGGCTTTCGGGAGCGCATGCGCGTGACGTCGTATCCGGTTCGCGAAGCGGGCGGCATCGTGTGGGCGTACCTCGGTCCGGCGGGCGAAGAGCCGGCGCTTCCCGCCTACGACTGGACGACCGATCCGCGCACGCACGTCGCGCACCTGAAGTTCGTCGAGAACGCCAACTACCTCCAGGCGGTCGAAGGCTCGATCGATTCCGCGCACACCCGCTTCCTCCATCGCGGCACGCTCGATCCGCAAGAAGAAGCGACGCGCAATGCGCTCTCGCTCGATCTTGCGCCGCGCCTGGAAGTGATGGATACGACCTATGGCTTCCGCTACGTTGCGATTCGCACGCCGAACAAAGACGCCGACAAGTTCAAGTACGTCGAAGAGCACGCGCTTCGTGATGCCGACGACGGCCATCACCTCGAAGCCGATGGAAGCCGATCACCCCGCGCTCACCCAGATCTTCGTGCCGATGGATGACGAGCACACGATGCACTACACGATCTGGCACAGCACCAACGGCAAGCCGCTGGACGAGCTCGCGCTGCGCCGCGAGTACCGCTTGGAGCCGGGGGTCGACCTCGATGCGCGTTTTCGCCCGCTCAGCAACGCGAACAACTGGTGGAACCAGGACCGCGGCCTGATGAGCCGCGGCGACTGGTCGGGGATCGCCGGCCTGATGACGCAAGACGCTGCGTGCCAAGAATCGATGGGACCGGTCGCCGACCGTTCGCTCGAGCACCTGGGCACGTCGGACGTCGCCATCATCCGGATGCGCCGGCGCATGCTCGAAAACGTACGCGGCCTTCATGAGCGGTGCGCGGCCGATCGGCCTCGAGGCGCCGATCGCCTACGAGCGGCTGCGCAGCGTTCCGCAACTGGCGATCGGTATCGATGAGGCCTGGCAAGACGTCGATTCCTACGACGGCGAGTACGCCATCGAGACGGTGCCCGCGCGCTAAGTGGCGCCCGACTTACGGCTGGGCGCGATCGGTCTCGGGCGTGCCGCCGGCTTGATGATCCCCGCCTTGACCGCGCACCCGCACGTGCGCCTCACCGCGGCGGCCGATCCGAACCCTGATGCGCGTGCGCGCTTTGCGTCCGAGTTCGGCGGCAACACCTATGCCGATGCGCAAGCGCTGTGCGCGAGCGGCGACGTCGATGCGGTGTACATCGCGACGCCCCACCAGCAGCATGCGGCCGACGTGCTGACGGCCGCGGCGCACGGGAAACACGCGATCGTCGAGAAACCGATGGCCCTCACGCTCGAGGATTGTCAGGCCATGACGGCGGCCGCACGCGAGGCCGGCACGACGCTGATCGTCGGGCACACGCACGCGTTCGACCGGCCGGCGATGCTGATGGGAACGCTCATCCGCAGCGGCGACTTCGGCCGGCTGCGCATGATCGTCAACCTCGTCTACACCAACTTTCTGTACCGGCCGCGGCGCCCCGAGGAGCTCGACACGGCGCGCGGCGGCGGCATCATGTTCAACCAGGTGCCGCATCAGCTCGAAATCTTGCAGACGCTCACCAGCGCGCCGCTGCGCAGCGTGCGGGCGGTCAACGGGATCTGGGATCCGCAGCGCCCGACCGAAGGCGCGCTGGCCGCCTTTTTGACCTATGAAGACGGTGTGGTCGCGCAGCTGACGTACAGCGGCTACGATCACTTCGATACCGACGAGCTGACCGGCTGGATCGGCGAGAGCGGCGAAGAGAAACAGCCCGGGCGCCACGGCGCTGCCTTGCGCGCCCTGCGTGCGGTGACCGATCCGGCCGCCGAGCGGCAACTGCGCACGGCGAGCGGCTACGCCGGCAGCGGCGCGGTTCGCAGTGACGGCCGGATGCACGAACCGCACTTCGGCTTGCTGATCGCGTCGTGCGAACGCGCCGACCTGCGCCCCGCTCCCGACGGCGTGCGCATCTACGCTGACGACGGAATGCGCGAGGTTGCCGCCCCGCCGGCGCGCGTCTATCCGAACAAGGATGCGGTGATCGACGAGCTCTACGAGGCCGCGGTCAACGGCGTCCCGGCCGTCCACGACGGCGTGTGGGGCACCGGACGATGACCGCGGCGTTCGCGCTGATCGCTTCGGCGCGCGACGGCCGCGAGGTGCTCGTCGCGTGAACCTGATCTCTTCGTCCCCATCACCGCTCCGGACTCGAGGTAACACCATGCTCGTTCTACGTTTGCCGGCCCGCCGGTTTTGGTCGCTCATCGCGTGCGCCGCGCTGGCGGGCGCGCCGTGTGCCGCCGGGGCCGTGGACCCCTACGCCATCCCGGTCGTCCTGCCGATGACCGGCAGCGCGGCGTTTCTCGGCAAGGAGGAGTCATCAGCACTCGCCGTTGCCGAGGTCACCGTGAACAAGTCGGGCGGGATCGCGGGGCGTCCGATCAAGTTCGTCGTCCAAGACGACCAGTCCAACCCCGCCGTCGCGCTGCAGCTGGCCACCGCGATCGTCGCATCTAAGGCGCCGGTGATGATCGGCTCCTCGATCACCGCGAGTTGCAACGCCATCGCACCGCTGATGAAAGACGGTCCGATCGACATGTGCCTCTCGCCGGGCTTGCATCCGGCCGAGGGCAGCTTCGTGTTCACGCCGTGTCCCTCGAGTTACGATCTGGGGCTCGTCGCCGCGCGCTATTTCCACGATCGCAATTGGAAGAACATCGCCTACATCTATTCCACCGACGGCTCGGGCCAAGACGGCGAAACGAACCTCAACCGTGCGCTCGCGTTGTCGGAAAACAAGGATCTCCACGCGACCGACGTCGAGCACTTCGGCGTCGCCGATCTCAGCGTCGCGGCCCAGATCGCGCGCATCAAAGCCAGCAACCCGCAAGTGATCTACGTGTGGACGACCGGCACGCCGCTGGGCACGGTGCTGCGCGCCATCGGCGACGCCGGTTTGGATGTTCCCGTCGTCACGTCGTTCTCCAACGCGACCTACGATCAGATGAAAGCCTACCAGGGGTTCATGCCCAAGAACCTGCTCTTCGTCGGACTGCGCACGCAGGCGACGGACCTGATGGCCAAGGCCGGAGCCCGCGATCCGGCCGGGGTGTATTACCGCGCCTTTCAGGCCGCCGGCATTCGCCCGGACGTCGGCTATGCGATCGCCTGGGATCCGGCGATGCTCGTCGTCGGTGCGCTCAAAGCCGTGGGCCTGGATGCACCGCCGGAAAAGCTGCGCGCGTACCTAGCCGGACTGCACAATTGGAACGGCGCGAACGGCGCCTACGACTTCACGGCCGTCGCACAGCGCGGCGTCAACGACAAGGCGCTGGTGATGATGCACTGGGATCCGGCCCAAGACACCTGGGTCTCCTCCGGTAAGTGACCTCGCGCCCAACCGCACGCTGCTAAAGGAGCTTACATTATGCTGACGCCGGCGATGAACGAACGGCTGACCCGGGTGGGTCCGGGAACGCCCTGCGGCGAGCTGATGCGCCGCTATTGGATTCCGATCGCGCCGTACGCGCAGCTGCTCGAAAATCCGGTTCGCAAGGTGCGCGTGCTGGGCGAAGATCTCGTGCTGTACCGCGATCGCAGCGACGGCTTGGGTCTGATCGGCGATCGCTGCCTGCACCGGCGCGTCGATCTGCAAAATGGGATTCCGGATGAAGGCGGCTTGCGCTGCCCCTACCACGGCTGGCTCTTCGATGCGACCGGAACATGCATCGAGCGGCCGCTCGAGGCGCAGCCGCGGCGCGAGCTCAACCGCAAGCTGACCGGCTATCCGGTCGCGGAGCTGGGCGGCCTCGTGTTCGCCTACATGGGCCCCTTGCCGGCGCCCGCGCTACCGCGCTGGGACCTCTACGTGTGGCCGAACGCGATTCGCCAGATCGCGGTCAACGTGCTCGACTGCAACTGGCTGCAGTGCCAAGAGAACACCGCCGATCCGACGCACAGCGTGTGGGCCCACGGGCGCTACTTCCAGTACACGCTCGAGCAGAGCGGCAAACTCGAACGCGCGCAAAACCCCACGCACACATCGCACAAGCGGATCGTCATGGGCGCCGGCATCAAAGAGATCTACGCCGCGGAAACCGAGTACGGCTTCACCAAGGGCATCGCGTATTCGCAAGCACTCGGCGCTGCGGCCGACGGCATGACCGATAGCCACATGGTCATCTTTCCGTTTTGCACCCGCACCGGCAAGGCGGGTGCGCCGCGCAGTGAGTTTCAGCTGCGCGTTCCGATCGACGACACGCACACCTATCACATCTGCTATCAAGTCTATGCGGCGCCGCCGGGCGTGACGGTTCCCGAGCAAGAGGTGGTGCCGTGGTACGAGCCGCCGCGATTCGATGCCGACGGGCGCCACATCTTGGACTACGTTCTGGCCCAAGACATGCTGTTGTGGACCGCGCAGGGCGCGATCTGCGACCGCGAGGAGGAAGTGCTGGGGCGCACCGACGTCGCGCTCGCGTTGATGCGCAAACAGCTGATCGACCAGATCCAGCGCGTCGAGGACGGAAAGACGCCGCTGAACGTGTTCGCCGAATCGCCGCCGAGTATCAACACAGCGGTTCCGGAGACGGCGGAGGCACGAACTGCCGCCAAAGAGCAGTCGTTACAATACCGCGGGCTCTACCATCGCGGCTTCGGTGCCGACGACGCCGACCGTTACGGTCCCGCATTCGAGCTCGTCAAAGACCTGCACCGGCGTATCGAAGAGGCCGGTAGCGCCGCGCGCGCCGGAGAAATCGCCGTATGAACGTGCTAGCCCGGCGAATTGCGATCGCCGCACTGCTCGCATCGCTGCTCGCGCCCGCGGCGTTCGCGCAGGATACACCGCTCGAGATCAACGCGATCTTGCCGTTGACGGGCCAGGGTGCGTTCATCGGCAAGACGGAGCTGCAGAGTTTGCAGGTGCTGGAAAGCACAACCAACGCCGGGGGCGGCATCAAAGGGCGGCCGATCAAGTTCGTGGTCGCCGACGATGCCTCGAACCCGTCGGTCGCGTTGCAGCTGGCGAGCCAGATCCAGGCGAAGGGCGCCGCGATCATCATCGGCCCTAGTTTGACGGCCACCTGCAGCGCCGTGCTGCCGCTGCTCGCGCGCGGACCGTTCACGTATTGCCTGGCGCCGGGAATCCATCCGCCGCCGGGGAGTTATATGGTCTCGGCCAACGCGAGTTCGAGCGATCTGATCCGCACCGAGATTCGCTATGCGCGGTCCCGCGGTTGGACGCGGCTGGCGTTCATCCTCACCACCGATGCGTCGGGCCAAGACCTCGGTCAGCAGATCGATGAGGCCTTGGCGCTGCCGGAAAACAAAACGGTCCAGGCCGTCGCCCGGCAAGTGTTCGCGCCGGTGGATATCAGCGTCGGGGCGCAGATCCAGATCATCAAGGCGGCGAACCCGCAAGCGCTGGTCACCGCGACGTCCGGGACGCCGTTCGGGACGATTCTGCGCGGTGCGCACGACGCCGGCCTCGACGTTCCCGTGCTGGCGCTCAGCTCGAACATGCACTTGGATCAAATCGAGCAGTATACGTCGTTCTTGCCGCACGAGCTGCTGTTCGTGAGCAGCCGCGGCGCCATCTACGAACCGCAGGCCGATCCCAAGATACGACAAGCGCAGAAGACGTTTTTTGATGCGTTCAGGCGCGCCGGCATCGTCGTTTCCAACGGCCACACCGTCCCGTGGGACGCGGTGACGATCGTGATCGACGCCTTGCGCCGGCTCGGAGCGAACGCGTCCGCGACGCAGCTGCGTGACGCGATCGCCGGCTTGCAGAACTTCGGCGGCATCGACGGTAACTACGACTTCCGCGCGGTCCAGCAGCGCGGCATCGGGGACGCCGCAACGATCATGTATGCGTGGGATGCGACCCAAAAGAACTTCACCATCGCGAGCAAGCCGCGCGGCGAGCGCTGAGCGATGAACCTCCGCACGCTCGGCCGCACCGGCTTGCGCATCTCCGAAATCGGCTTCGGCTGCGGCGGCGGTGCGGGGCTCATGGTGGGCGACGATGCGGAGGCGCAGACGGCGGCCGTCGCGCGAGCGCTCGAGCTCGGCATCACCTACTTCGATACGGCGCCGATCTACGGCGAGCACCGCTCGGAGGCCAACCTCGGCCGCGCGTTGCGCCGGCTCGGCGCGCGCCCCATCGTCGCGACGAAGATCGCGCTGGAGCTCGACGACCTCGACGACATTCCGGGCGCCGTCGTGAAATCGGTCGAGGGCAGCCTCGAGCGGCTGGGCCGGGACATGGTCGAGGTGGTCTACCTCCACAACCGGGTCGCGCGCCGGCGCGCGGCCAAGCCCGACATCGGCGTCGGTGCGCTGCTGACCGCCGATGACGTCGTCGGTCCGCGCGGCGTCGTCACCGGGCTCGAACGGCTGCGCCGCCGCGGTCTGGTGAAATACTTCGGCTGCTGTTCGTATGGCGGCGAGATGGACGTGCTCGAGCAGGTCATCGCCGGCGATGCGTTCGATGCGCTGCTGGTCCACTACAACATCATCACACAGACCGCGTGGCGCGCGCCGGTGCCCGGCAGCGCGGTCTACGACCATGGCGCGATCGCGGCGCACGCGGCGGCGCGCGGAATGGGGACGGCGATCCTGCGCGTGCTCGAAGCGGGACTGCTAGCCGGAAATTCGCGCGAAGCGCCGAGTGCGAAAAACGATGCCGAGCGCGCCCGCGCCGGGGCGCTCGCGTTCTTGCAGAACGGCGACGCAACGTTGGCGCCGGCGGCGATCCGCTTCGCGCTCTCGAACCCCGAGGTCTCGGTGGTGCTGATCGGCGTCTCGGAAGCCGCTCACGTCGATGCGGCGGCGGCCGCGTCGTCCCGCGGCCCCCTGCCGGCTGCGGCCCTGGCGCAGATCGAAACTGCGCGGCAGGCCGACTTTAGATACTAGTGCAGCGGCATGCCGCCCGGCTGGCTCACGGTGACCACGTGTTTCTTGGCGGCGTTCCACTGCACGATGACGAGCGAGGTCAAGCCCTGGCCGCGCTGGTCGCCGCCGCGGTAGTCGGCGATGCCGTTGATGCCCGGAAAGTCGTGCACGGCTTCCATGAAGGCCAGCAGTGATTTCGCATCGGCCTTCGTGCCGAGCTTGCGCAGGCCGGCGACGACGATCACCGTCGGATCCCACGGGAAACCGTTGCCGACGTCGGGATCGATGCCCTTCGCGTTGAAGGCTTTGTAGAACGCGCTCTGGGCGTCGCGCACGGGCCCCTTGCCCGACACGTCGTGAGCGTAGAAGCGCGGCGCCGTCGAGTAGAACTCATTCGGCATGAAGCTCGCGTACTGCGCGAGCGCGGTGTTGATGATGTTGCCGAGGTTCGACATGAACGGCACCTTCTCGAGACCGGCGTCACCCAGACCGCGCAACAGCGTGCCGGTCGCGGTGCCGACGGTCATGCCGAAGATCGCATCGGGGTTCGCCGCTTTCACGTTGGCCAGTTGCGCCGCGACGCTGACGTCGCTTGGGGTGTAGTGCTCGGTGATAACGAAGCTCATCCCGTCGAAGCGCCGGTCCTTGATCGCTTCCTTGAACTGTTCCTCAATGTCTTGGCCGGTCGCGTCGGTCGTCGAGACGACGGCGATGCGCTTCCAGTGCTTGGCCTTGGCGAAGACCAGCGACTCGATGGCCTGATCGTAGCTCGAGGCGCCGCCGGAGAACGTGTAGCTTCCGGCCGGCGGGTGGATCGTCGGTGCGAAGCAGTACTGCACGGGGCCGTTGGCCCGCACTAGCGGCGCGACGGCGAGGCACGACGCCACGTACGTCGGGCCGAGCATCACCGGCACGTGCTTGGCGATGATCCCGTTGGCCAGCTGCACGGCGACGGCGGGCTGCGACTGATCGTCGGCGATGTTGAAGTGAACCGGCTGCCCGTTGATGCCGCCCTGCTTGTTGATCAATGGCTCGAGCGTACGCAACGACGTCGCTTCGGCGTTGCCGAGGAACGCGAACGTCCCGGTCAGCGAGAGGATCGCGTTGATCTCGTAGGGCTCGGCGGCGTGTACGGGTATGGGCGCGAGCGGCCCCGCAAGCAGCGCAACGGCAGCCGCGGCCGCGATGAATCCAGGCAGACGGTTTTTCACGTCAGCCGCATTCGGTGGTTTCGGGCTCGACCCTACCGGGGCGGGCGCTCAGGTACTGAGCCCCAGATGCGACACGGCGGTGCGCGCGAACGAGCCGTCGACCACCTGGCTCATCAGCGCGGGCGTGGTGAGCATCCCTTGGCGCACGAAGAAGTCTTGCACGTCTTCGAGCACGTCGGTCGTGATGTGCTGGTTGGGATCGAGGCCGCACGGAAACGCGTTGCGCACCAGCGCGACCGGAAGCTTGGCGTGGCGCGCGATGACATCGATCACGTGGTCCTTGTCCTTGCCGCGCTCGAACGCATCGTTGTAGACGCGCACGCCTTTGACGTAAGCGGTCATGAAGTTCTGCGCCAGCGTTCGGTTCTTGGCGAACGTTTCGCTGTAGATCAGCGGCACGTTCGTCATGTTGCCGCCGGGCGCGAACTCGATCAAGTCGGAGACTTGTTTGGCCGCGCCTTGTTCGAGGGTTTCCGTGAGCGATGGCTCGAGGCTGATCGCGGCGTCGATCGCGCCGCTGGTGAAGGCCGGAAACATGCTCCCATACGGCAGCTCGACGACCTTCACGTCGGAGAGCGCCAGCTTTTGCGATGCGAGCACGCGGTCGAGCAGAAAGTAGGTCACGCCGGCCTTGGCGCTGAGGGCGATCGTCTTGCCCCGGAAGCCCGCGATCGTCGCCGCTTCGGTGGCGAGGATCGCTTTGGGGCTCGCGATCAGGCGCATCCCGGAGAAGCGGTGCCGGTAACTCTGCTTGTCGCCGACGATGCGCAGGTTGATCTTCAGCGCGACCGAGGCGAACAAACCGGGCGTCACTGAAATACCCGCAACGTCGAGCTGGCTTGCGGCCAGCGACTGCACGAGCGTCGGCGCCGAATTGATTTGCTGCATGTCGACCGCGATGCCCGCGGCGGCAAAGTAGCCCAGTTCGTCGGCCAGGTAGAGACCGGCGTCGCTGAGCCCGCCGACCGAGCCGAACTTCACCGTGGTGACGTCGGCGCGCGCGCTGCGCGGCCAGCCGGCGCTTACCGCCGTGGTTGCGAGAGCGGCGATCGCGCCGCGCCGATCGATACGCTGCACGTGCGGGTCAGGCATGGAATCAGCCCTCACTTCAGATGCGTTCGGGGGTATGGATGTGTTCGGGACGCACGCCGACGCCGACGATGTAGCCCGGGATGCGGCGCAGCCACGGAACCGCCGCGAACAGCCGCAGCACGGGCGGCGGCTTCATCTTCGACTTCGCGTTGAAGATGTGGCCGAGGAAGCCGTTTTGGATCGCGACCTGAATGCCCTGGATCACGGCCATCGGAAACTCACGGCGCTTTTGGACGGCGCGCAAAGCATCGGTGGTGGGTATCCCGCGCTGGAAGGCCGGGTAGAGCACGTTCGCCGCGGCCACCGCGTCTTGCACCGCGAGGTTGATGCCCAACCCGCCGATCGGCGACATCGCGTGCGCCGCGTCGCCGATGCACAACAGCCCCGTCCGGTACCAGGTGCGCAAGCGGTCGACGCTGACGGTGAGCAGCTTGATGTCGTTCCAGTCGCGCAGTTCGCCGAGCCGGTCGCGCAGCCACGGCACGAGCGCGGCGACGTCGGCCCGGAAGGCCTCCATACCGGCGCTCTGAATCGCATCGAACGCGCCCTTGCGAATCACATACGCGCACTGCCAATAGTCGCCGCGGTCGAGCATCACCATCAATTTGCCGAAGTCGACGCGCCCCAAGACCTGCTCCGGATCGTCCGGCCGGCGCGACACGCGCATCCAGAGAACATCCATCGGCGAGCCGATCTCGGTGACGGTAAGCCCGGCCGCCGCGCGCACCGTCGAGCTGCGCCCGTCGGCGCCGACGACGAGATCGGCGCGAATCTCGAGCGGTCCGCCGGCCGTTTGGGCGTGCACGCCGCGCACCGCGTCATCCTCGATGATGAGACCGGTGACGGCCGTCTCCATGAGCAGCTGAAACGACGGATACCGCCGGGCCGCCTCGGCCAGAAAGTTCAGGAAATCCCATTGCGGCATCAGCACGAGAAACTTGCTGAACGCCGGCACGTGCGTCACGTCGGCGACGGTGAGCAGCGTGTCGCCGATCTGGGCCTTGAACTCGCGGATCTCCTGATGCGGCCGCGCGAGAAACGCGTCCAACAAGCCGAGCTCGTGCATCAGCTGAAGGGTCGACGGATGGATCGTGTCGCCGCGAAAGTCGCGGAAGAAGTCGGCGTGTTTCTCGAGCACCACCACGTCGATGCCGGCTCGCGCCAACAGGAATCCGAGCATCACGCCCGCCGGCCCGCCGCCCGCGATGCAGCAGCGGGTCGCGAGCGGCTCAGGCATGCGCGTGCTGGTAGGCGACGAGCCGCTCCCGGAAGCTGGCCGGGATCTCGACCGACCGGCGTTCGCCGCCGATCGGGATGCAAATCGGCGTGATCGTCGCCTCGAAGGCCGGTACGCCGTCCGGCAGCGAGGCGGTTACCGCGAGGTCGAACGAGGTGCGCCTCACGTCCGCCACGCGGACGACCATGTCGAAGACGTCATCCGGGCGCAGGGCCGCCAAAAACACGAAGCGCAGGGCCTTGATCGGCATGCCGACACCCAAGACGCGGATGCGCTCGGCCTGCGGGCCGCCGAACATCTCGGCCAGGAACAATTCCATGGCCGAGATCATGTAATCGGAAAAGCGTACCGTGTAGACCACGCCGGCGGGATCGCACTCGCCGAAACGAACGCGGCGCCGGATCGTAAACGGACTCGTCGCGACGACGTGTTCCGTGCTGTTCATGGGCAGCGTCAGCCGACGGGCTCGGTCTGCGGTGCGAAGACCTCGATCAGTTCCTCGACGACGGGGCTATAGCGAATGCGCGTGCGCCGTACCAGGCTCTCGAAGCCGTCGGCGTAGTGCGCTTTGGCCTTCTCGATATGCAAGGCGATGTGGTTGCGCTCGGGGTCGCGCATCACGCCGATCGGGTCCTCGCCGTTCTCGACCTTCTGCAGCTCGCGGCGCAGCATGCGGCGCAGCAGCGTCACGCCGCGATCGGTTGACCCGAGCGTTTCGCGCGAGCGGTCGGCGATCGGGCCCTGCGACACCCAAGCCATGATGTCTTGCGAATCGATCAAATCGAACATGTAGTTGCCCTGCGCGTCGAGGAAGGGCACGTCGTAGACCGGGACCTCGTCCAGGAGTTTCTGCGGCACGTGCGCGCCGTTGAGCGGCACGTAGGCGTTGTACCAGAGGTGCAGCGTGTGCGTGTCGTCCATCGGCACGCGAATCTGAAACGCGTGCATGCGCAGCGCGTCGCTGACGTTGCCGACCGCCAGGATCGTCGGGAACACCATCGGGTGGCCGGTCTTCCAGTCGTCGGTATCTTCCGACTGCCCGGCGAGCAGCCGGCGCTTGTAGATGCCGTAGTCGAACTCATCGAAGCCGATCTTCACGTGGTGCCGTGAGATCGCGACTTTCTCACCCTCGGCTTCCTTTTGGAATTCGTGCAGCTGCCCGTGCAGCCACTCCGTGTGCACGGGGTCGACCGAATTCTCCATGATTTGCAGCCAGTTGCACGGCACGACCGCGCGCCCGACCATGCGGATGGCACCCGGCGCGACGTAGCCGTCGAGCCGCGGTACCAGCGGCCGCGGCTCGGGGCCTAAGTACGCGAAGAGCAAACCGCCGAGCTCTTCGACCGGATAGGCCGGCGTGCGCACCTTGCTCTTGAAGTTACTCTCGGGCGGTTCGTTGGGCTGCTCGATGCAGGCGCCGCTCGCATCGAACTTCCAGCCGTGATAGGGGCAGCGGATGCCGTCGATGGCCGGGATGCCGTACGCCAGCGACGCGCGCCGGTGCGGGCAGCGCTCCTCGATCAGACCGAGCGTTCCCGAGCGGTCGCGGTAGAGCACGAGGTCCTCGCCGAGCAAACGCACGCGTTTGGTCCACACGTTCTTCATCTCGGCGACGGCGGCGATCGGATGCCAGTAGCGGCGCATCAGCGCGCCCATCGGCGTGCCCGGCCCGACGCGGGTGAGGAGCTCGTTCTCTTCGGCGGTCAGCATTATTTCGGTCCCCTCAGCGCCAGCGGGCTGATCATGTCGGCGGCGGAAAACGAACGGTCGATGGCCTTGTACTTGGCCTCGGCGTCGATGATCGGCTGGATATCACGCGGGTCGAGCGCCGCGGGATAGGCCGGCCGCACCATCCCGGCGATAGTGCCGGCATCGAGTCCGGTGAACTGTGCGACGAGGTCCAACGTTTCGGCGTGGTGCGTGTTGGCGTAGTCTTCCGCTTGTTGCATCACGCGCGCGAAGCGGGCCACGAGATCGCGGTGCTTGGCGACGTAGTCGGCGCTCGCGAACCAGCCTGAGATCATGAAGCGCCCGGCGATGGCGTCGAACACCGGCGCGACCACGCGAGCTTTGCCGCTGTTCACCAGCTCCGCCATGACGGGGTTCAGCACGGTCGACCCGTCGATGCGGTGCGCCGCGAGCGCAGCGCTCACGGCCGATTCGGGCAGCTCGATGAAGTGCACCGAGGCCGGATCGATGCCTTGCTGTTCGAACCACGCGCGCGCCGCGACCACGTTGATGTCGTTGAGCGCCGACGCCGAGATCGTCTTCCCAACGAAGTCGCGCGCCGACGCGATCGTCGAATCGGCGGCCACGACCAGCGCGCCGATCGGATGCTCCTTGACGTAGAGTCCCGAGGGCGCCACCAGGGTGAAGTCGATGCCGCGCAAGTGCGCCGCGATCAGTCCGGTCAAGCTCGATTTGCCGATGTCGAGCGCGCCGCCGGCGATGGCGGAGGCCACCGCCGACCCGCTGTTCATTTTGGAGAACTGCAGGTCGATGCCGGCCTTGCGAAAGAGGCCGGCCTTATCGGCGTAGAGCAGCGGCGTGGCATTGTCGTCACCGGCGGATGCCACGCGCAGCGTGTCGAGCGGCGCGGCGCCGAACGCCGGCACGCCGGCCAACAGCACGCCGGCCAAGAGCGCCCACCAGAAGCGCACGCCTCAGACGAGCTGTGGTTCGCGGCGTGCGCCGTGGTCCGCGCCGCCTTGAAACTGCCGTGCCAAGCCGGTGCTGGAGACGATCGTGACGGAAGGCTTCATGGCCCGATTTTCCACTTCTCAAAGGCGCGCCCTGCACCCATTGTAGCGTTCACGACGGCGCGAGGGTAAGGTTGCGGAGCCGAGGAGCACCACGAACATCGCATATCGTCGGCGATCACACGGCTACGCTCGTGATCGACGGTGGCTGTCCGGCGCGATGGCGATGGTCCCGCGACGTCGCTCGGGATGACAGGCGGGCGTAAACGCCGCCGGCTTAATCGCGAAGCTGCTAGCCGCAGAGGTGCGACGTCAGCGGTCAGGTCGGCGGTTTGCTCCACGGGAACGCCCACGTCTTCTTCGCCGGTTTCACCTCGGCGGGCACTTTGGGAGGATTCGAGATGAAGGCGGCCAGGCGTTCGTGGCGGTTTTTGGCGGCGGCCGCGACGCCCTGCCGGCGTTCACGGGCCGTCCGCGCAACCTTGCAATCGGGATGATAGTAGTTTGACGGCGACGGTGTTATCTTGTTGACGGCTTCGCGGATCGAGGGCGCGCCGGTGAACACGCCGCTGCCGACGAGGGCGATCTTCTCTTTTCCGCTCGCGTCAGCGCTTTTCTGATAGATCTTGCCGTCGGTGAGATCTTCCCAGCTGATGTAGCCGCCGGGGAGGACCTGACGCGGTGCCGTGAGCTTTCCGAGGTAGTCGTAGCGGTCGTTGGCCGAGTCGCTCGGACTGTGATATTGCGGTAAGAAGAAGTTGCAGACGACGAACCCGTTGATGCTGTAGGCGTGCTCGCTGTCTTCGACCGGATCGCACACTTCCAACAGATACCGGACTTGATCGTCCGGTTTGTCTTTGTCGACCGACGGCCCGGCGATGAGCCGGTTGCCGCTGGGATCGACCAGCATTTCCAACAACTCGTGGCTGGCGGTCAAGGTCCATCCCGGACGATAGTTGATGATCGCGTACGGCTGGTTTTTGTCGTCGAGATGGTAACCGAAATACTCATCACCGCGGTTGGGCGCGTGGGTGATGATGATGGGCCAAAAGCCCGCCGGTACCTTGCCGAAATCGTCAAAGTATCCGATCGTCGCGTCGATGTTCCAGGCCGGACTGAAATGCTTGTCGACCTGGATCTGCAGTGCGGCTGCAACCCCTTGCAGGTCGCTTACCAGGTCGGCGTCCTCCGAGGCCGGCAACTTACTACCGGGGACGAGGGCAATTTGCGGCGTGATGCTCATGCGAAGTGCCCTCCGCAGCACGTCTGCAATTCTGCGAACGCCGCGCACGCGTTGCCGCCCAGCAGCTTCGTACGCTCGCGTTCATCGAGATCGAGTTCGGGCGCTTCGATCACCGCGCGCGGTTGCGGGTCGCCGATCGGAAACGGATCGTCCGAGCCGAGCATCACGCCGCCGGGCCGCGCGACCGCGAGCAGCGCGCGCAATGCATGCGGTGAGAAGACGACGCTGTCGAAGTACAGTTTCGCGAAGCCGGAACTGGGGTCGGAGGCGTTCTCGCCGGCCGCGCGCAGCAGGTCGTAGTTGCGCGCCAGGCGCCCCATCACCGCCGGCAGCGCACCGCCGCCGTGCGAGATGACGAGCTTCAGATCGGGATGACGGTCGAGAACGCCGCCGTAGAGCAGCCGGCTCATCGCGAGCGCGGTTTCGTTCGGGCGCGCGACGGCGTTGGCGAGGCCCAGATCGTGGATGCGCTTGTCATCGCCGCCGCCGGCGAACACGGGATGGATCATCACCGGCAGCCCCAGCGCTTGGGCCTTGGCCCAGAACGGTTCGAGATCGGGATCGTCGAGGTCGCGGCCGCCGCCGGCGGTCGGAATCCAGGTGCCGATCATCGCGCCGGCGTGACCGGTGCCCGCGGCGCGTTCGAGCTCCGCCGCCGCCCGCGCACCGTCTTGCAACGGCACGCTCGCGAGCGGCAGGTACGTGACGTCGCCGTTCGAGGCGGCGGCGAGCGATTCGCGCAGCGTGTCGTTGAGCAGCGCGCTCCACGCCGCGCCTTCCTCGGCCGGCAGTGAGTAGCCGAACACGTCGAGCCAGCCGCCGTTGAGCTGCGCGACGATCGCCTTGCCGCTCAGGCGTTCCGTACGCGGCTCGAGCTTCACCAAACCCGGCGCCACCGGACGCGTCCAGGGCTCGTCGCCGATCTTCACGCGCACGGCGCCCGCCGCCACGTCCTCGATCCGGCAGTGCGGAAACTGTTTGCGCGCCGCGGGTTCTTTCACGCGCCGGATGAAATCGGCCGGGACGTGGTGCGCGTGAACGTCGATCGCGGGCCCGCTCATGGCAAACACTCCAAGATATCCACCGGGGTGACCGGCGCGTGATCGACGCGCGCGCCGAACGGTGAGAGGGCATCGTTGATGGCGCAGACGACGGCCGCGGGCGTGCTCATGTAGCCGCCTTCGCCGACGCCCTTCTGACCCATCGTCGTCATCGGCGAGGGCGTCTCGTGCTCGACCATGTCGACGTGCGGAACCTCGTGGGTGGTGGGCATCATATAATCGGCAAACGTCTGGGTGATCAGCTGGCCGGCATCGTCGTACACGAAGCGCTCGTAGAGCGCCGCGCCGATGCCGTGCGCGATCCCGCCCATCACCATCCCGCGCACGATGTCGGGGTTGATCACCGTGCCGCAGTCGTGAGCGAGCGCGTACTTGCGGAAGGCGACCTTCCCGGTGCCGCGATCGATCTCCACCGCCACCACGTGCGCGGAGAACGAGTGGCAGGGATACATCTGCACGCTGCCCTCCGCCGTCGGCAGCGTGCCGCCGCCGGGTACTTCGATCACGTACTGCGTCTGCAGACCGGGCTCCATACCCGGCGGCAAGCGGTGATAGAAGAGGTGCGCGATGCGCGCGATCTCAAGCCACGTCCGCTCCGCTCCGGTGCCCTTCACGCGCACGCTGGTGCCGTGCCACTCGCAGTCGCCGGGATCGTGCCCGAGATCGTGCGCGGCGATGCGCAGCATCTTGTCTTTGAGGCGCCGCGCCGCGCCCACGCTGGCGTCGCCGAGCACGATCGCCATGCGGCTCGCGACCGGGCTCTGCGAGGGCAAGCCGGCCAGCGAATCGGCGTGGATCACCCGAATGCCGTCGGGTTCGACGCCGAAGATCTCGCCCAGCAGCGTCGACACGAGCGTCTCGTGGCCTTGCCCCGAGGATGCCACGCCGATCTGCGCGCTGATCGTTCCGGTGCGGTCGATCTTGACCTGACAGCCCTCGGGAAACGTCGTCGTCTTGTCTTTGTCGTTGAAGAGCGCCTGAAAGATCGCGTTGCCGCCGCCCGGCTCGATGCACGACGCGATGCCGATGCCGGCGATGCGGCCCTCCGCTCGCGCGGCGTCGCGCCAGCGCCGCAACGCGGCGTAATCCGCCAGCGCTTCGGCCCGGGCCAAGACGGCCGGATAGTCGCCGCTGTCGTAGGCGGTGCCGCTGGGAATCGTGTACGGGAACTGCTCGGGCTGAATGAAGTTGCGCCGGCGGACCTCGAGCGCGTCGATGCCGACGTCGCGCGCGACGCGGTCCATCGTCAGCTCGAGCGCGAAGTTCGTCGGCGCTTGACCGAAGCCGCGCACCGCGACCTGGCCCGTCTTGTTGGTGGTGACGGCGATCGCTTCGTACTGCACGCTGCCGATCGCGTACGCACCGACGATGGCGCCGACCGGTTTGCCCATCTGCAGCGGCGAGCGGCCGGGATAGGCGCCCTCGTCGTCGATCGTGCGGATGCGCAGGCTGCGCACCACGCCGCGGTCGTCGTAGGCGGCTTCGACGTCGAAGATGCGGTCGGGCCCGTGCATGTCGCCGCCGCGCATGTTCTCCAGGCGATCTTCGACGAAGCTGACGGGCACGCGAAAATGGCGGCTAAGAAAGCCCACCAGCACGGCGTGTTTGATCCCGCGCTTCACGCCGTAGCTGCCGCCGACGTCGACGTCGAAGTGCACGCGCACGCCGTTGAGCGGCAGGCCGAGCGCCTCGGCGATCTGTTCGGGAAACTGCGGCATCTGCACCGATGCCCACACGTCGAGCAGCGCCGTGCCCGGATCCCACGACGCCGTCACGGCGAACGTTTCGATCGGCACGGTCGCGCTGCGGTGCCAGCGGTAGCGCGTCCTGAGCCGGCGCGGCGCGGCCGCGAAATCGGCGTCGACGGATCCCCACACGAACGTGCGCCGGTACATCACGTTGCTCGGGTGCGCGGGGTGCACCGAGGGCGACGCGTCGTCCATCGCCGATTCGGGATCGAGCACGGCCGGCAGCGGGTCGTAGCTCACCTGCACGAGGTCGGCGGCGTCTTCGGCGATCGCGCGCTCGACGGCGACGATCGCGACGACCCACTCGCCGGCGTAGCGCGCGACCTCGCCGGCCAGCGGAAACCACTCGACCCCCGGGATATCGAGGTACTGCCGCAGCGGTTTGGTGTGGGCGCGCAGGTCGCGGCCGGTGATGATCCCGAGCACGCCGGGCAGCGCGAGCGCTGCCGCGACGTCGATGGCGGTGATGCGCGCGTGCGCGTGGGGACTGGGCACGATCGCGACGTGGTGCTGGTGGGGCAGCGTGATGTCGGCGGCGTAGCGCCCGCGCCCGAGGACGAAGCGGCGGTTCTCGACCGGCCGGCGCTTCTTGCCGATGAAGCGGTGCGCGGGGGCGTGCGCCGGCGGCGATTCGACGATCACCGCACGGCTCCGTCGCGTGCGGCCTGCTGCACCGATTCGACGATTTGCTGGTAGCCCGTGCAGCGGCAGATGTTGCCGCCGAGCTCGTCGCGGATCTCGGCGTCGCTCGGATGCGGGTTTTCGCGCAGCAGCGCGCTCGCCGCCATCAGCATCCCCGGCGTGCAGAACCCGCACTGCAAGCCGTGGCAGGCCACGAAGGCGTCTTGCAGCGGTGCGAGCGTCGTGCCGTCGGGAGAGAGGCCTTCGACCGTCGTCACCTCGGCGCCGTCGGCTTGCACCGCGTAGAGGATGCACGAACGCACCGCGACGCCGTCGAGGTGCACCGTGCACGCGCCGCAGATGCCGTGTTCGCAGCCCAAGTGCGTGCCGGTCAGCTGCAGATCGTCGCGCAGAAAATCGGCCAGGCTGCGGCGCGCGGGAACCGAGCGTTCCACGCGCCGGCCGTTGACCGTCAGCGCGATGTCGTGCCGGCTCACGTTTGCTGCTCCGCAACCAGCGCGCGCAGCCAGGCGGCATCGAGCGCGCGTTCGAGCAGCGTGGCGGCGACCGAACGGCGATAGGCGGCCGTCGCGTGCAGATCCGAATCCGGATCGATCGCATCGGCCGCGGATCGTGCGACCTGCGCGAACACCGCTTGCGGATCGCCCGCGGCCCGCACCAGCGCCTCGCCGGCATGGAAGCGGAAGGGCGCGCCGGCGACGCCGGTTAGTCCGAGCCGGACGTCGACCACGCGCCGCGCGTCGAGATCGACGTCGATCTGGGCCGCCGCCGCGACGATCGCAAAGTCGCCTTCGCGCCGCGCCATTTCGAGAAACGCCGTGCCGCGGCGCACGCCGGGCGGCAGCGCGCCGGCCGGAAAGAACACCGAGAGGGCGACTTCGTCGGCGACCAGGTCGGTCGCGAGGTAGCCCAGGTAGAAGTCCGCCACCGGCACCTCGCGCGGGCCGGCCGGTCCGGTGACGGCGACCACCGCGTCGAGGCAAACCGCCACCAGCGGCAGTTCGGCCGACGGATCGGCGTGCACGATGCTGCCGACGATCGTCCCGCGGTTGCGCGTTTGGGTGTGGCCGATGTGCGGGAGCGCATCGCGCATCAGCGGCAAGCGCTGCGCGACCACGGCCGAGCGTTCCGCCTCGCGCTGGCGCACGGTCGCGCCGAACCGGATTCCGGTCGCGGTTTCGTCGATGTTGCGGAATTCCGGAATCGCGTTGACGTCGACCAGCAGCGCCGGGCGGGCCAAGCGCATGTTGAGCAGCGGGCCGAGACTCTGGCCCCCGGCGAGGATCTTGCCGTCACCGCCGGCGCCGCCCAGCGCCGCGACCGCCTCGGCGACGGTGAGCGGGCGAACGTAGCGGAAATCGACCGGCTTCATGCCGTCGGGAAACCGTCCACCCGTTCGAGCGTGATGCCCTTCAGCGACGCGACGAGCGGGCCATCGCGCTCGGACGCGGTGCGCGCCGCCGCCCAGTCCGGATCGGCTTGAAAGGCCTTCCAAGCCGCATCACGCGCCGCGGCGTCGTCATACCGGCACAGATAGTAGAGCGTATCCGGGTCGTCGGGAACGATCCAGAACGCGCTGACGGTGATGCCGTGCTTCGCGAACAGTTCCATCGTGTCGTTCTTGAAGCGTGCGACCAGCGCGTCGCGCTTGCCGGGTTTGGCCACGTAGTGGCGGAGTTCTTCGATCATTCCAGTCCTCCAAGCGAACGCTGCGGGGGATTCCGCCGCGCGGAACACCCCCCTTTAGCGTGGGGAATCGCGGCCGCCGGACCGAAGGCTGGGCCGGTGAAGACGTTGTTTTTGAGCCCCCCGTCGTTCGACGGCTTCGACGGCGGTGCGGGCGCGCGCTATCAGGCGAAGCGCGAGGTTACCTCGTTCTGGTACCCAACCTGGCTAGCGCAGCCGGCGGCCCTCGTTCCCGGGCAGCACCCTGGTCGACGCGGCGCCCCACGGGCTCTCGACCGAGGACGTGCTCAAGATCGCCGTCGGACACGACCTGGTCATCATGCACACCAGCACCCCCTCGCTGCCCAACGACGTCGAGTGCGCGCGCCGCATCAAGGAACAGAACCCGAACGTCAAGGTCGGCTTCATCGGCGCGCACGTCGCGGTGCTGCCCGAGAAGACGCTCGAGATGAACCCGGTCATCGACTTCGTCTGCCGCAACAACTTCGATTACACGTGCAAGGAACTCTCGGAAGGCCGCCCGTGGGAAGAGATCCTGGGGCTCTCGTACCGCGACGCGAACGGCGAGCTGCACAAGAACGCCGAGCGCCCCGACATCGCCGACTGGGATGCGATGCCGAGCGTGCTGCCGACCTACGATAAGTTCCTCGACATCCGCAAGTACTACAACGGCTATCTGCTGCATCCGTACGTCTCGTGGTACACGGGCCGCGGCTGCGTGGCGAAGTGCACGTTCTGCCTCTGGCCGCACACGATCGGCGGGCACAAGTTCTTCCACAAGTCGGCCGAGGCGGTCGGCCGCGATCTCGACGAAGCGGTGAGCATCTTCGGCGACCGCGTCGCCGAGTACATGTTCGACGACGACACGCTGACCGGCGAGAAAGAGTACGCGATCGCGCTCAGCAAGCACATGAAGCGCCTGAACCTGAGCTGGGCCTGCAACGCGCGCGCGCACGTCGACTACGACACGCTCAAGACGCTGCGCGACAACGGCCTGCGCGTGCTGCTGGTCGGCTTCGAATCGGGCAATCAGGAGATTTTGCACCGCATCCGCAAGGGCCTCAACCTCGGCATGGCGCGCGAGTTCATGAAGAACTGCCACAAGCTCGGCATCAAGGTCCACGGCACGTTCATCATCGGCTTGCCGGTCGAAACGCCGGAAACCGTGCGCGAGACGATCGAGTTCGCCAAGGAGCTCGACCCGCACACGATCCAGGTCTCGATCGCCTCGCCCTATCCGGGCACGGCGCTCTACGATCAGGCGCTGGCCAACGGCTGGTTCGCGCGCCAAGATCTCGTCTCGGGCTCGAACGGCATCCAGACCTCGACCCTCAGCTACGACACGCTTTCCACCGCCGAGATCGAAGATTCGGTCGAGCGCATGTATCGCGAGTTCTACTTCCGGCCCGAAGAAGATCGCCAAGATCGTCGGCGAGATGGTCACCAGCCGCCAGATGATGGTTCGCCGGCTGCGCGAAGGCGGCGAGTTCTTCGGCTACCTCAAAGACCGCCATATCTCGACGGCGAAGCGCCGCGGCGAGGCCGTCACGGCATGAAGCAACCGCGCGTCGGATCGCTCGCGCACCGCGATCTCTTCTGCAAAACGTTCATCGCCACGCACATGCGGTTCGAGCCCGAGAGCCTGCCCTGGCCGAAGCTCGAACCGCGCTACGTCGACCTGTTGCGCGCGTTTCCGTTTTGGAGCTTCGCGCGCAGCATGGAGCAAGAAGCGGACCGCATGATCGCGACGTTTGCCAAAACGCTCGACGATCCGGTGATTCGCGAGGCGGTCGAGCTGCAAGGCTACGAGGAAGGGCGGCACGGGCGCCTGCTCAACCACATGCTCGAGCGCTATCAGATCGACGTGCCGTCGGTGCCGCTCTCGAACCTGCCGGTCACGCGCGACGACTTCGTCGTCTTCGGCTTCAGCGAATGCACGGATTCGTTCGTCGGCTTCGGCGGCTTCGCGCTCGCGCGGCACAAGCGAGATCTTTCCGCCGGCCCTGCTCGACGTCTTCGAGCACATCCTCTTCGAGGAAGCGCGGCACATCGTGTTCTTCATCAACTGGTGGCGCTACGAAGAAGCGCTGGCCGGCAACACCAACCCGCTCGCGCGCACGATCGAGGCGCTGAAGTATCACGTCCGCGCGGTGATGCACACGGCGCAAGGCGCGCAAGGCGCGGCCGTCGTGCCGGCGCCGCTCGACCTCACCGGCGGCGGTTCGCAAGCGATCCTCGAGGGCGTCTCGCCGCAGATGTTCCTGGAGTTCGCGCTGGCCGAAGAGCGCGCGATGATGTCGCGCATCGACCGCCGTTTGCTGCGCCCGCGCATCGTGCCGTTTCTGGCCACGGCGGCGCTGCTGGGCTTGCGCATGCTGCCGCCGCGCCGCGAACTGCCCAAGCGCGCTTTAGCCGTCGCTTCCTAGGGCCGCGGCCGCGGCGGCCAGCTTGAGCACGGTGTTCCAGTTGCGCGCCGTGCCGGTGAGACCGAGCTTGCGCTCGATGACCGCGTTGGTGAGCTTCGAGGTCCCGATCCCGTCGGGATAGACGAGGTAGAGCTGCTTCCCGGCGGCGGTCACCGTTTCGCGGCCGGCGATCGCGGCTTGCAGCGCGGCGACGTCCTCCGCCTTCGGCGCCGACTTGAACGTCATCACGACGAGGTGACTCGGATCGTCGCGCGCGGCATCGGGATACGGGATTGTTCGCGACGATCGTGTCCCACTCGCGCGCGCTGCGCACGAAGAACTCCGTGCGCACGCCGAGGCTTCGCAGCGACGGCGGCCTCGAGTTTCGCTTCCAGCGCGGCGTTGGCGGGCTCACTGCAGCCGAACACGACGTTGCCGCTCTGCAGCAGCGATTTCACGCCGCGCGAAACCGAGCCCGGTCAGCAGCTTGCACAACGTCGGCCATCGCGATTTTGCCGGTGCCGCCGACGTTGACCGCGCGCAGCAGCGCGATGACGCGCGTCATGCCGGGCGCGCCGCCGCGGCGAGCGTTTCTTCGAGCATGTTGCGCTGAAAGGCGACCATATCGGCGACGTGCGGAAAGCGCGCATCGGCGCGCGCACCGGTGAGCCGGTAGCGCCGCCCCGCCGCGCCGCAGGATGCCGAGCCGCACGAGCACCGTCAGCGCTTCGGTGACGACGGCGTCGGGATCGCGCCGCAGCTCCGGATCGACGAACACGCCCGGCGGCAACGCGGCCGAGCTGCGCGTGCACCGCCGCGCGCGCTTCCGCGGCCTCGAACGGGGCTTCCACGCCGCACAGAAACGTGGCCAAGCAGCGCGCTGGTCGTCACGGTGCGCGCGGCCGCCAGCGACGTGCCGAGATCGTCGCGGTCCGCCGGCTGCACGATGCGGTAGAGCATCGAGAGACGGCGGCCGCGGAACGGATCGTAGGCGATCGCGCACAGCCACGGGTCGGCGACCGGCAAGCACGGCCTCGGTGAGGCCGTTGCGCATCGGGCGCATGACGGCCGTCGTGGCTGAAATCGCCCTCCGGCGTCACGTAGAACGTCGCGCCCGCGCGCACGCGCTCGACCACGGCGGCGATGTCGGCGGTCATCGTGGTGCGAAAATTCTCCAGCGCCTCGCGCCGGTAGGGCTGCTTGAGGTTGGCCAGCTTCACCGGTGGCCTGCGCGCGCGCGAAGTAGGCCGGCGTCCACAGATCGCTCAACCGGCAGCCGCTCAGATCGAGCTGCCGCGAGCACGTCGTTCGGCAGGATCGTCTCGAGCGGCACGATCGCCGTGCTCGGGCGCGAACTTCGTCCGCCAGGCTGATCAGCGCGCGCGAGTGCAAGTGGTTTTCGATCGGCAGGATGCCGAACAGCAGCCACAGTCGCGAGGGGTTGATGGTGCGCGTGAACGGCGCCGTCCACGGCAAGCGCGCTGCGAAGAAACCGGTCTCGAACGTGCGCCGCGAGTTGACGGCGATCATCGGGATGTGCGGATGTTTCAGAAAGGTGCGCGCGAAGACGATCTCGCCTTCGTCGACGTGCTGGTGGTTGGTGATCAGCACCGTCGGCCCGCGCGGCGCGGGCAGCGCGCCCCACTGGCGAATGCGAATCTTGAGCGGCAAATACGCGCGCCGCGCGGCGCGTCGCCGCGAACACCAGCAGCGGGTTGCTGTTCAGGCGACGCTTCTTGCCGTTGGCGTTGCGCACCGCCAGCACCGTCAGCGAGCCGAGCAAAAAGCACGCGCCGGCGCTGGCGAAGAGCCAACGATACCCGGCGGCCGGCGTCGTCCCGCGTGCGATGATGAACGCGCCGAGCGCCGGCGCGATGACCATCGGCAAGTTCGAGAGCGTGCCCCACAAGCCGAGATCGCGCGCCACGTCGCCGAGCTCGGGCACCGCGTCGAGCGCGAGCGCCCAGCCGACCGAGAACACGCCCCCGTAGCCCAGGCCGAACATCGCCGCGAACACGAAGATCACGTGCGGGTCGGGGAAGAGCGCGAAGCCCAGCGCCGCGAGCGTCATCGGCAAGCCGGAGAGGCAGACGACGAGCCGGCGGTCGAGTTTGTCGGAGAGCACGCCGGCGGCCACGCTCGAGGCGACCGCTCCCACCATCGCCGCGCCGGCGACGAGCCCCGTGTTGAACGACGCGTTGCCGATGCCGAGCACGTCGTGGAAGAAGAACAGCACGTAGGTGTTGAGCAGCGTCATGCCGAGCACGATCCACGCGCGCCCTGATCATCGTGACGAACAGATCCCAGCGGTCGCGCACGTGCGCGCTCGAGCGCACTTCGGCGGCATAGGGCGGCGAGGGCGGAACGAACAGCAGCGTCACGGCGCTCAGCGCAACGCCGGCGGCATCGATCACCAGGGCCACACGCGCCGGGAGCAGGGCCGCGATCAGGAGCCCGACGATCGTGCCGACGAGCGTCATCGCGCCGCGGAAGCCGGCCGCCGTGCCCCAGAACGGACGCGGCACGATCTCCGGCAGCAGTACCTGATAGACCGTCGACCCGCTCATCAGCGCGACCGTCGCCACCACCACCGCGCCGCCGAGGCCGTAGATCGTCGACACCTGCGCCATCACCAGCAACGCGATCGTGTCGACCCCCAAAATAACGGCGGTTTGCACGCGCCGGTCGCCGCCCTTGCGCCGGGCGCTGTCCGAGAGGGCGCCCGCGAAGGGAGGGATGACGGCCGTGGCGATCGCCGCGACGGTGGAGAGCGCGGCCAGCACGTTCGTATGGTTGGCCGGCGCCAGGACCAGCAGGAGCGCCGGGACGAGGATCGTCATCAAGGCGGCGTCTTGAAAGTGGACCCCGATCCACAGCGCGTTGATCGCGAGATGATCGCGCTTGCGAAAACTCGCCGTACTGGTACTCTCCATCGACCGGTAACGCTTCGCGGACTCGGTGAGCGGGCCCGCCTGCGGCGATGCGGAACCCGGCGGCGTGGGGTTCGGGGGGAAATTGCGCCTTGTGGCGGCGCTGGCGGCCGAGATCGCGGCGATCGCGTCGCTGGGCTATACGGCCGCCGCCATCGCGGCTTCGGCGCACTTCGGCCGGCGCGGACGCGAGCCCGCCGGCGCGCAGCCGCCGGTCACGCTGCTGGTCCCGCTGCACGGCGCGGAGCCGCTGCTCGAGGAGAACCTGCGCGCGTTCGCCGAGCAGGACTATCCCGAGCTGCAGCTCGTGCTCGGCGTTGCGCACGCGGACGATCCAGCCTTGCCGATGGCCCGCCGCGTCGCCGCCGCGCTGCCCGAACGGCGCATCGACATCGACATCGGCGAAATCGCGGGCGCGCGCAATCCCAAACTCGCCAACGTGCTCTCGATGATGCGCCTCGTGCGCTACTCGACGCTGATCCTCGCCGATAGCGATACGCGCGTCGATGCCGACTACGTGCGCGCGGTGACGGCGCCGTTGCAGTCGCCGGAGATCGGCGCGGTGACGTGTCTGTTCGCCGGCGTACCCGATCGCACGCTGGCATCGAAACTCGGCGCGATGTTCATGAACGAGCAGTTCATCCCCTCGGCGCTGGTCGACCGGCTGTTCGGCCCGCTGCGGCATTGCTTCGGTCCGACCAACGCGTTTCGCGCCGCCGTGCTGCAGTCGATCGGCGGCTTCGAAGCGCTCGCGCCGCACTTCGCCGACGACTTCATGCTCGGTCACGCGATCGCCGCGCGCGGCCTGCGCGTCGTGATCTCGAAATACGTGATCCGCACGATGGTCTCCGATTCGACGCTGCCGATCTTGTGGGAACACGAACTTCGCTGGCACCGCACGATTCGCGGTCTGCAGCCGCTCGGCTACGCCGGGATGTTCCTCACGTTTCCGGTGCCGCTCGCCGTGCTGGCGTTGCTGCTGGCGCCGCGCCGCGTGCCCGCCGCCGTCCTTACGGTAGCTGCGATGTTCGCGCGTATCGCGCTGCAGCGCGTCGCGGCGCACGCGCTGGGCGTGCCGCCGGCGGCGCTCTGGCTGATCCCCGCCCGCGATTGTTTCGGCCTTGCGGTTTGGGCGCGCGGTCTCACCGGCCACAACGTGCGCTGGCGCGGTGCGCCGCTGCAGATGGCGGCCGGCGACCTGCTCGAAGAACGCGCAACACCACCGTAGAAGGGCTCGCGATGCTTGAAGTAACGATCGCTTGATCCGGCGTCGCGCGCTCGCGCTCGGTGGAGCGTTTTTGGCGGCGCCCGGCGCCGCGTTCGCACAGAGCTCGGCGCAAATGACGCTCGGCGCGGTGCCGGAAGAATCGGTCACGCCGGCGCTGTGGGCGCAGCAGAGCGGCATGTTCCGCCGCGCCGGTCTCGACGTCGACGTGCAGCCGGCGAGTAACGGCACCGCGATCGCCGCAGGCGTTGCCGGGCGGCACGTATGCGGTCGGGAAGTCGTCGCTCGTCTCGATCATCACCGCACACGCCAAAGGTCTGCCGTTCTTGTTCGTCGCCGGCGGCAGTCTCTACGATACCAAGTTTCCCTATTCGGTGCTGGCCGCGAAGTTCGACTCGCCGCTCAAAACGGCGGCCGACCTCAACGGCAAAACGCTCGCCGTGCCGGCGCTGAACGATCTCACCACCATGGCGACCAAAGCCTGGATCGACGGTCACGGCGGCGACTCGAGCACGCTGAAGCTGCTCGAGTTTCCGTTCGCGCAGATCCCCGATGCCTTGGCCGCCGGGCGCGTCGATGCCGGCTTCATCGCCGACCCCGTCCTGCAGCAAGCGCTCGATGCGAAGAAAGTCCGCATCTTCGCGCACGCCTTCGATGCGGTGGCCCTGCAGTTCATGGTCACGGGCTGGTTCGTGACCGCCGACTACGCGGCCAAAAATCAAGCCGCGCTCGAGAAGTTCGCGCGCGTGATGCGCGACGCCGCAAGCTACGTCGTCGCCCATCCGGCCGACGCCGTGAGCGTGCTCGCGAAGTTCAGCAAAGTCGATCCCGACGTGATCGCCAGAACGCATCGCATCGGCTACGCGCCGCTCGAACCGAAGTACATTCAGCCGGTCATCGACATCTGCGCGAAGTACAAGGTGATCCCGGCCGGCTTCGACGCCAAGGACCTCATCGCACCCGGACTGCGTTAGGTCGTTTCGCCGTCGATGACGTCGATCAGCGACCGCTGCGAGGGCTCGCTGCGTTCGGCGTTCTTCGGCAGGTGCCGTTCGCGGCGATAGGTCGACATCGCGCCGTCGAGATCGTCGCCGGTGAGGGTGACGACGCGGTGTTCGGCGATCGCGGCGGCGTAGGCGTAGCCGCGGATCGCTTGTTCCAACTCGCGGTCGCGTAACCAGCGCCGGTGGCGGCTGCGGTCGCGGCGGGCCATCGCGGTCGCGAACCGGCGCAGGCGTTCGGCGTCGAAGGCGGGCGGCGAAGCGGGCGAGCGGTGGGTGAGCGTTTGCGGGCTCATGCAGGGTTTATACCCAAGATGGGCACACCGCACCACAAAGAAGGGGAGGCCCTATGTTTGGTAAGCACCATCACGCGCGGCGCATTGCCTGCGCGGCATTGCTCGCGGCGCCGTTGCTCGTACTCGCGCCGGGCTCGCGCGCGGGCGCGCAAAGCAGCGACGCGATCGTCGTCGCATCGCCGCCCAACGACTCCTCGGGCGAAGTGTTTTATGCCGTGGATATGGGCTTCTTCGCCAAGGCCGGGCTCAACGTCACGGTCATGCCGATGAACAACGCGGGCGCGATCGCGCCGGCCATCGCGTCGGGTGCGGTCGCGATCGGGAACTTGACCGTGCCGTCGATCGCGGTCGCCCGCGATAAGGGCGTCGCGCTCACGATCATCGCGCCGGGAGCGGTGTATTCCAGTGCGGCTCCGACCTCGGGCATCATCGTGCTGAAGAATTCGCCGCTGAAAAAGGCGTCCGACCTCAACGGCAAAACGCTGGCCACGCGCGACATCACGAACCTGAGCTATTACGGCGCGAACGCCTGGATCGACAAGAACGGCGGCGACTCGAAGTCCGTGCACTGGATCGAGATCTCCGACACGGCCGACGTCGCGGCGATGCAGCAAAACCGCATCGACGGCGCCTCGGTCAGCGAGCCCGCCTTGGACGACGCCATTCACGGTGAGGGGCGCATGCTGGGTGCGGTCTACGACGCGATCGGCGACAAGTTCGTCACCTCGGCGTTCTTCACCACCGTCGGTTACGCCAAGGCCCACCCCGACGTGATGCGCAAGTTCGCGGCGGCGATTTTGGCGGCCGGGAAATGGGCCAATCAGAACCACGCCGCCAGCGCCAAGATCATGGAAAAGTACGCCGGCGTGCCGATTCCGCCTGAAAACACGCGCGTCACCTACTCCGAACGGTTGCGCGCGGCCGACGCACAGCCCGTGCTCGACATGCTGATGCGCTACGGCGTTATCAAGGCCGGAACGCGCGCCGCCGATCTGTTCTCGCCGACCGTCTACGCACCGTAGTGCGGCTGGTCGAGGAACCCGTGCATGGCGTGCCAGCACAGCTGGCGGTTGATGCCCCACACGACCGAGTGCGCCATTCCCGGTAGCACGCTGAAGGCGCGGTCGCCGTTCGGAAGCTTTTCATAGAACGCGACGAGGTCTTCCATCGTCGCGATGCCGTCGAACTCGCCGCGCAGCATCAGGACTGGGTTGGCGAGCTTGGCCGGATCGACCGTCGGCAGGTTCGCGACCATGTCGTAGTAGCTTGCCGGTCGGCACCTCCGCGCCGTATTGCAGCTCGGCCGCTCCGATCGCTACCGGCACGCGCGGATCGGCGGTGCCGGCCTTGTCGCGCGTGAAGATGCTGTCGATCATCGCTTGCGTGCGCGGGCGCCGGTTGTGGGTTTTGTAGAAATCCAGGTCTTTGGCGCGCGTCGTGAGCGTGGGTGAACCTGCGCCCGTGTAGGTGTAGGCCGAGAGCACCAGGCGCCCGGAGCGCGTGGGGTTGCGCGCCGCGAACAGCGCGACCCGCAGGGCGCCCGAGGATTCGCCGAAGAGGTGATAGGTCATCACGCCGGTTTCGCGCGCGATGACGTCGGCCGTCGCTAGCAGGTCGTCGGCGCCGTTCGAGAGATCGGATGTCGCGGCGGTGCGCGACGAACGCCCGTAGTTCTCGAAATCCACCGCCCACACGTCGTAGCCGAGTCGCGCGAACACATCCATCAGCGAGTATTCGCCCGCCCCCGGAACGGTCAGATCGTAGGTCGGGAGCGCCGATACCGAGGATCCGTGCGCCAGCAGCAGCACCGGCCGCGCGCGTTCGTTCGCCCGCGGCGCACCGAGCCGCTTGCGATAGACCGCCAACAGCACCGCGCCTTTGGTCGCGGTGTAATTTTTGCTCCAGATCGCGGCGGCGGGCGCGCCGGCGCTTTGCGCCAGCGCCGCACCCGGTGCGAGCAGCGCGGCCCCGGCCAACATGGCGGCGCGCGAAAGACGGTTACGCTCGAACAACGGAAGTGCCCCTTTTCAGGTTTGCGCGAGAAGTACTTGGAGGTCGGCGTGCGAGATGCGGTCGGCGGCGAAGCCGTAGGTGCCGTGATCGCGCACTTCGAGCGCGGCGCGCCGGAAGGCGGCGAGCAGGTGTGCCGCGGGCGCCGAGCCGAGGCTGATGCGCTTGACGCCCAGGCGCGTGAGCGTCGCGACGTCGGGTGTGCCGGCGCCGGCCAGAACGTTCATCGGCCCCGGGATCGCGGCCGCCAGCCGGCCGATCAGCGCTGCGTCGGCGATGAACGGAACGAAGATGCAATCGGCGCCGGCCGCGAGATAGGCTTTGGCGCGCGCGATCGTTTCATCAAACCGGGCCGCATCGCCGGCGTTCGTGTGATAGACATCGGTGCGCGCGTTGATGACGAACGGCACGCCCAATGCGCGGCCGGTCTCGCGGATCGCGCGGATGCGCGCGGCCTGCGCTTCGAGCGGCAGCAGCGCCGGCGAGCCCGGAACGCTGTCCTCGAAATTCATGCCGGCCGCGCCGGCGTCGATCGCGGCGCGCACCGTGGCGACCGCATCGGTCAACCGCCGGGCCGTAGCCGCCTTCGAGGTCGGCCGTGACCGGCACGTCGACGGCATGCGTGATGACGGCCACGTGCGCCAGCATGCGCTCGCGCGAGATCGCTTGACCGTCGGGAAAGCCTTCCATGTACGCGATGCCCGCGCTGCTGGTGGCGACGGCCGGAAAATCGAGCGTCGCGAGGATGCGCGCGCTCGCGGCGTCGTTCGCGTTGACGAAGACGACCGGCCGCTCCTCGTGGTGCAGCTTCCGCAAGGTCTCAGCCTTGTCGCGCAGGTTCATGCCCGGACCGACTTCACGGAACGATGGTCAAACCCCGGTTAGGACTGCGGTGATCGACGCCGAAGGCCGGTTCATGCACAAGCTCGCCGTCATGGTGGTTAGCGGAGCGGTTGCGCTCGCGTTGGCCGCCGCCGGGGGACGCCTGCCGGTCGCCGCGCAAAACGCGCCCGACGCGGTCGTCACGATCGGCATCACCAACAGCACCTCCGACGCGCCGCTGCTGATCGCGGACAAGCTCGGGTACTTCAAGGAAGTCGGCATCGACGCGCACTTGCTGCCCTTCGATTCAGCCGCGAAGATGATGGCCCCGGCCGGCGCGGGCCAGCTCGACGTGGCGGCCGGCGCGCCGTCGGCGGCACTATATAACGCGCTCGCCGCGCACGTCGACGTGAAGATCGTCGCCGACAAAGGTTCCTCGGCGCCGGGCTACGGCTTCCAGCCGATCATGGTGCGCAAAGCGCTGGTGACGAGCGGTGCGTACAAGTCGCCCAAGGACCTCAAGGGCATGCGCTTCGCCGAAGGCGCGCAGGGAACCGCGGCGGCCGTGTTCGTGACCAAATTCCTCAAGCTCGGCGGACTGCAGTACAACGACGTCAAGCACGTCTACCTCGGGTTTCCGCTGATGATCGCCGCGTTCGATAACGGCGCCATCGACGCGGCGGCGTTGCCCGAGCCGAACGCAACGCTCGCCGAACGAGCGGGCTTTGCCGTTCGCGTGATGGGCAACGACGCGATCTATCCCAACCAGCAGCTCACGGTGCTGATGTACGGCGGCCCGTTCGCCACGAACCGCCGCGACGTCGCGCAGCGGTTCATGCTGGCGTATCTCAAGGCCGTGCGCTACTACAACGACGCTTTGGTCAACGGTCACCTGCGCGGGCGCACGTCGGATGAAGTCGTGGCCGTGCTCATCGACGTGACCGCGACCAAAGACCCCAGCGTGTTTCGCGCGATGACTGCCAGCGCGAACGACCCCAACGGCCGCCTGAACATCGCGAGCCTCAAAGAAGACTTCGCGTTTCTGCGCGATCAAGGTTTGCTGACCGATCCGAACGTCAGCGTCGATGCCGCGATCGACACGTCGTTCGCCGACGCGGCCGTCAAGGCGATGGGGCTCTACCGCCCGCACAAGTCGTAGAAAAAAATGAGCCGGTCACACGACCGGCTCGACGTCTCTCTCGCGGTTGACGGCTCTAGGTGCCGCCCGTCCCGCCGCTGGTCCCCTTCGACGCACCCGAGTAGCCCGGCGATCCCGGTACGGAGCTGTTGGTTTTCGCCGTACCCGAGCCCGTCGGCTTCTTCATCATCATCGAGTGATTGGCCATCGACTTGGTGGATTGGGCCGAGCCCGTGTAGCCGGGCGATCCCGGAACGCGGCTGGTGGTTTTCGCCATCCCCGACCCGGTCTTCACCTTCGGCATCGAGTTCTTCTTCATGGCGGCCTTCGACTCGGCCGCGCCCGAATAGCCGGGCGAACCCGGGACGCTGCTGTTCGTCGTCGCGGTTTGTGCGAGACCGGTAACCGTAGTGACTGCGAGGGCGGCGACGACCGCGCCTAGGCTCAAATAATGTTTCAAGAAAGATACCTCCGGGGTGGGTTATTCCCTGGCCATCGAGCCGTTCAAACCTGAGGCCACTCGGCTACGCCGGGTGGCCGGGCTGAATGTCGTGCACGGCCTGCGAGCCGAGTTGCCGCGCGGGTTTGTGCGCTCGGCCGGCTTCAGTGATTTCGAGAACGTGCGCGACGTGATCGCCGGCATCCGTGCGTTCGAGAACGCGGCCCGTAACGAAATCGCAACCGGCGAGAATCGGTGTACCCCCGGCGCCGGCCTGCCACGCGCAATGCTCGAATTTCGCGCCGGCCCCGATCTCATCGGCGGTGGTACCGCCGAAGAGCTCGGCGAGATCGTGCTGGTCCTCGCGCAAAAAATGCAGCGCGATGAACTCCGCCTTCACGGCGATGCGGCAGGTGTGGTTTTCCTTGGAGATGCACACGATCCAACGCCGCGGCTCGATGCTGCACTGCGTGTGAAAGCCCACCAAGCATCCGCTGCGCTCGTGTCCGTCGAACGCCGTCACCACGGCCATCGGAACGTCCAGCGACTCGCAGACGCCGGAAAAAACATCGGGGCTCATACTCCGGTGATACCCGGTTTGCGCGGCCGCATGCGTACGATCGGGCCCGCGGTCCGCGTCGAGGGATCGCTCGTTCGGCCGTGTTCCACCAGCTCCGCGGCGATGCGGCCGACCTCGTCGGCGGTGATCCACCCGGGAGCGGCCAGGTGCTCCGAGTCGCGCGTTCGCACCGGTCCGTCGACGACGAGCTCGAGCACATCGACGGCAGGATCGTCGATTTCGTGGCGCAGGGCGCGGGTCAGCATCAGTTGCGCGGCGGCGGCGATCGAGACGAGACTCGAATTGCGGATCGGATAATATGCCGCGCCGCCGCCGATGCCGATGTAGCGGCCACCGCCCGCTTGCGCGCAGAGCACCGGCACGAACACGTGCGCGAACACGTAGTGCGTGCGCACCATCTCGTCCATGACGATGTCCCAGACGGCGGGCGTGGCATCGAGCAGCCCGCCTTCCCACCACCCGCCGAGCGAGGGAATCAGCACGTCGAGCCGGCCGATCTCGCGCGCGATGCGATCGCGAATCGCGAGCGCACCGTCGATCGTGCCGATTTCACCGCTGAAGGTCACGAGTTTCTCTGCGTCGTCGACCGCGCTGCGCAGCCGTTCGAGTCGCGCGTCGCTGCGCGAGGGCACGATCACGCGGTGCCCGACCGCGAGCAGGTTGCGCACGATGCCCTCGCCCACACCGCCGGTTCCGCCCGCCACCAGAATCTGTTTTGAACCAGCCGAGTGCTTGGCATCGATCATGCACACCTCATCACCAAACATTCAATGTTCGAAACAGTACACACACAACGAAATCTTCGCGCTTCCAGGATTCCCGCTTTGTTCTAAGCTAATGCGTACTAAACGCATCTGCGCGGGTGTTCGGAACAGTACAGATCGCATTTTATCGATCGAAATCTTTGCGTTGTCCGCCGCTAGTGAAATGCCATTGACGAAAGACGATGCTCTCGGAAATTCGGTGATCGATGCGTTGCCCGACAAGACGCGCCGCGCAATCATGCCGCTGCTCAAACCGATCGTCCTGGCGCGCGGGACCGTCACCACCCGCGCCGGCGAACGAATTCAGCACGTCGATTTTCCGATCGACGCGGTTATTTCCGTCATCGCAACGACACCCAGCGGACGAACGGTAGAGATCGCCGCGGTCGGCAGTGAAGGCTACGTCGAGACCGATGCGCCGATGCAATCGGCGGTTGCGTCGCGTTCGGCGATTTGCCGGTTTCCGGGCCGCGTGCTGCGCATGCCCATCGACGAATTCCAGCGCGCACTGCACACCAAACTCGACTTCGTTCACGTCATCCGGCGTGCGACGCACGCGCGCTTCTTCCTCACCGAACAAGCGGTACTGTGCAACGTGCACCACTCGATGGATCAGCGGCTCGCGCGCTGGTTGCTGATTGCGCGCGATCGCTCGGGCCGCGACCACTTCATGGTGACGCAGGCCGAGCTCGCAAGCGTGCTCGGTGTGCGGCGCGCCGGAATCAGTCTCACCGTCGCGCGGTTGCGCAGCGTCGGCGCGATCACGAGCGTGCGCGGCGGCGTCGTCGTTGCCGATTACGGCCGGCTGCTCGAAGAGTCGTGTGAGTGTTACGGCATCATGCGTGAGGCGATTCGCCTCGAGTGGACCCCGGCGAACTAAACGCCGCTACTTCGTGCCCGGCCACGGAAGGTCGGAGATGTCGAAGACCACGCCGTCGGGTCCGCGGAACTTGATCTCCTTATGCGCGCCGGGCGGGATCACGTCGTAGCCGGCGATACACGGTGCGCCGAGGTCCTCGAGAATCTCCGTATGTTCGGCCATGTCGTCGACCTGCACGCCGAAGTGGTGGATGCCCGTGTAGTCGAGACCGACGCCCGTTTGATCGACCGCGAACTTGATGAACGTGATGTTCAGCTCGCCGTCCGTCACCCCGACGGCCGCGCCGGGCCGCGCCTTGCCGCTCTCGGCATCGATACCGAAGCTACGTACTTCGCTCAGGCCGAACGCCTTTTTGAAAAATTCCGCCGCTTCGCCCGGCTCGTCGCTGGCGATCGCGATGTGTCGAATTCTAGCCATGCCGTCCCATTTGCCAACGGGTGCAAAAGTCATGGGCTGGAATGCTCTGCAACGTTATGCCAGAGCTTCCGGAAGGCTGGCCCCGCGGCTGCGCGATCGCCGTTTCCGTCTCGGTGATGCTCGAGGGCTGGAGCGACGGCATGGCGCCCGGCATCGGTCCGATGGGCAACCCGCTCAAGCCCGGCGTGCTCGACCTGCAAGCGCGCTCGTGGGCGGAATACGGCCCCAATGCCGGCGCGTGGCGGCTGCTCGATGTCTTGGCCGGCGCCGGCGCCCGCGCCGTGTTCTACACCAGCGGTATCGTGGCCGAACGCCATCCGCGGCTGATGCGCGCGATCGTCGACGCCGGCCACACGGTCGGCGCCCACGGCTGGGGCCAGGAAATCATCCCGGCGACGCAGCCGCGCGCCGAAGAAGCGCGCGATCTGCAGCGCTGCGTCGCGGCGCTGGAAGCGGCGAGCGGCGAACGGCCGCGCGGCTGGCTGAGCCCGCGTTGCACGCCGAGCACGGATACGGCCGAAATCCTGGCGGCGGCGGGTTTTGCCTGGCACGCCGATTACTTCGATGCGGATCTGCCGCGGCGCATCGCTACGGCGGGCGGCTCGCTGGTTGCGGTTCCGTTCACGATGGAAGTGAACGACATGCCGATCTCCGTGCGCTACGGCAGCGAGCCGGCCGCGTTCACGGCGACCTTCGAGCGGATCGTCAGCGAGTGGCCGGCACCCGACGAGCGCCCCTACTGCTTGGACATCACCGTGCACGCGCACGTGTTCGGGCGGCCCTTCGGCGCGATCGAGTTCGCCCGGACGCTCGGCATCGCGCGCAAACATGCCGGCCGCGTCTGGCTGACCGACCACGCAAGCCTCGCCGCGCTCTATGCCGAACCGGCTGATGATGTCCGCACTGAACGGCCGCTGGGCCCTGGTTGAATTCAAGCGCATCTTTTCCGACAACGGCGAGACGGCGAACGTGATGGGGCCCGATCCGCGCGGTCAGCTCAGCGTATCGGACGACGGCTACGTCTCGGTGCTGATCACGGCCGCCGGGCGAACCCTAGAAACGCCGCCCGAGCAGCTGTTCGCGACGATCATGGCGTACAGCGGCCCGTGCACCGTCGATGCGGACCGTTTCATCACGACCGTCGAGCTGGCGTGGCACCCGTCGTGGGTTGGAACCGAACAAGTCCGTAATTATCAGATCGTCGGGGACGAGTTGCGCATCACGACCGCGGAGCAGATGCATCCGGCCTATCCGGGCCGCTTGGGGCGCGGCGTGCTGGTCTGGCGCCGGGCGAACTGACGATGTCCGCTTTGTTTTCTCCCTTGCGCCTGCGTGAGGTGACGCTGCGCAACCGCGTCGGCGTCTCGCCGATGTGCGAATACTCATCGACCGACGGCTTCGCCAACGACTGGCACGTCGTACATCTCGGCAGCCGCGCGGTGGGCGGCGCCGGGCTCGTGCTGACCGAGGCGATCGCGGTGACCGCCGCGGGCCGCATCTCGCCGCAAGATCTCGGCATCTGGAAGGACGAGCACATCGAGCAGCTCGCGCGCATCGCGCGCTTCTGCAACCAGCACGGCGCGGCGTGGGGCACGCAGCTCGCGCACGCGGGCCGCAAAGCATCGACCAAGCCGCCCTGGGACGGGGAGGGCGCCGCCGTGCCCGCCGCGGGCGGCTGGATACCCGTCGGGCCGGGCAGCGAGGCGTTCAACACGGGCTACCCCGTGCCGGTCGCGCTCGACGAGGCGGGAATCCTGGAGATCGTGCGCGCCTTCGGCGCGGCGGCACAGCGTACGCTCGACGCCGGCGGAACGGTCATCGAGCTGCACGCCGCCCACGGTTACCTGATGCACCAGTTTTTTTCGCCGCTGGTGAACCGGCGCGCCGACCGCTGGGGCGGGTCGTTCGAGAACCGCACGCGCTTGGTACTCGAGGTCACGCGCGCCGTGCGCCGGGTGTGGCCCGAACGGCTGCCGTTGTTCGTCCGGATCTCGGCGACCGACTATGTGGCCGGCGGCTGGGACCTCGAGCAATCGGTCGAGCTGGCCAAGCGCTTAGGCCAGGAGGGCGTCGATTTGATCGACACCAGTTCCGGCGGCGCCGTGCCGGTGCCGCCGGGCACCATTCCGCTCGTGCCGCTCTACCAGACGCCGTTCGCCGAGCGCATCCGCCGCGAGGCCGGCATCGCCACCGGCGCCGTCGGGCTGATCACGGAACCGGCCGACGCCGAGTCGATCGTCGCCGACGGGCGGGCGGATATGGTCTTTCTGGCGCGCGAGCTATTGCGCGATCCGTACTGGCCGCACTATGCCGCCCGGGCGCTCGGGGCGCAGACCGACTGGCCGCGCCAATACGGCCGGGCTGCCGGGCCGCGGGCGACGATGGCGGTGCCGGCCCGGGCGCCGGTGTAACCCAGTGGCCCAGGACACGGATTCAGCTAGGTAAAGCGGTAAGCGGAGCCCGATGTCGTAGGGTTGTACTAGCGTCTTTTCGGTCGAACGGACGCCACCAAGTCGGGGTGATCACGGCGTGCTCGAGCTGATCTTCGGCAATAAAAATAAGGACAAACGCCGGCATTCGCGTCGTGAAAAGGCGTTCTCTGCCGACTGGACTCCCGCGCCCGAAGTAGCCCCCACTCCGGTGATCGGACTCGACGTGAGCGCCAGCGGCGCGGGCATTCTCTCGCGTGATGCGATCGAGATCGAAGAGTTCATCTTGCGGCTCAAGCTCGACACGCGGGTCATTCCGACACGCGTGAAGATCGCGCGCCGCTTACCCGGGACGCTGCAAGGCGCCAAGGCGTTTCGCTACGGCGTCGAGTTCGTCAGCATCGCCGCCGACGATTGGGATGCCGTCGTGCGCTGGACGAAGGGCGGTTCCGCGGCCGAGGGCGGCAACAAGGTGAAGTCGGACCTCGAGATGGTTCGCATGACCGCGGACGACGCCGATCGGCTGATGCCGGTAGCACTGCAAACGAAGCTGCTCAACGGCCTCACGCGGCGCGGGCGCCTCGCACCGCTCGTGCCCAACCAGCAACCGCTGGTCCAGTATTTTTACGGCGGCACGGTGCGCCGCAACGGCATGATGATGCATCGTTTGGCGATCGTCTCGCGCGTCGCCGACATCAACAGCGGAGCGCCGGCGGAATTCCGCACGCTGTTCTACTTCGATGAGAACGGCGAACACATCGAGATGGGCGACTAGCGCGCGGCTTTGTAAATCAGGTCGTCGGCCGGAAACGCGGGAAACTTACTGTATTTCGCCGCGACGTTGATCACCGGCTGCATCAGCGCCGGGGTTAGCCGCTCGCCGTAGTGGATCCGCACCATCGCGGCCGCCAATTCGGGATCGATCTTCGCATACTTCAAGAGAATTTCCGCACTTTTGGCGTGGTTGGCGTTGCCCCATACCGCCGCTTCGTGAATCGCTGCGATAAAGCGGTTGAGGATGTCCGGATGCTCCTTGGCCCACGTTGACGTGGTGAAGAACGCGCTGATCAGGAATTCTTTCGCGACCGCATCGTAGGGACTGGCGAGGATGCGATCCGTTTTCCGCGCGATGCCGAGAAACGGCTCGGCGATGGCAACGGCATCGACGCGCCCGGCATCGAGCGCCGGCTGCATTTGCGGAAACGGCAGCTCGACGAACTTGACCGCGTTGACGTCGCCGCCGTTGGCTTCGATCCAGGCGCGCGGCGCGTAGCCCGAGATCGTGCCGAGCCCCGAACCCGCCACGATCTTTCCGCTCAAGTCTTTGGCCGTGCGGATCGGCGAGCTCGCGGCGACCATCAAGTAATTCGTCGGCTCGGTGGCCTCGTGCAGCGCCGCCGGTGCCACCACCACGAACGGCACGTTCCGCCCGAAGGCCGACGCGACCGACACCATGTCGGCGTAGCCGATGTCGACCGCGTTCCCGGCGACGGCCGCGGCCGCGGCGCCGCCGTTGGCCGCCGTCTGGATGTCGACGTCGAGGCCGGCCTTGGCGAAGAAGCCCATGTCCTTCGCATAGAACACTTCCGCACCGGCATCGATCGGAACCGTCATCACGTGCAGCACCGCCGTGGTCTGCGCGCGAGCCGGCAGCGCCGGCGTGAAGAACAGCGCCAGCGCGGCGGCGGCGACCGCAGTGGCTTCGCGTGCGGAGAGCTTGGACGGCATGGCCGGGTCTTAACATGCCTTCGCGAAGGAACCTTCTCCCGCGGTGCGCGACCAGGGTGTGCCGGGATCGCCCGGAATGCGCACCCCTCCGATGATGACGCGAGCGCGAGTACTCCAAGTCGGATTGGGCGCAGCGGGTGCCGCGGCGTTGCCGCGCGGGCTGCGCGCCGAGACGGCGATCCGGGCCGGCAATTCGACCAACGCGACGACGCTCGAAGCCGCCTACGCCGACGGCCTCGGAATTTTCAAGAAGATGAACCTCGACGTGACCGTCGCGCCGCCGTTCGGCGGTGGCGGACCGGTGATGGCGGGCGTCATCTCGCGCGACCTCGACGTCGGAACGACGACGCCGATCCAGTTGGCGATCGCGATCGCCAAAGGCTTGCCGCTGCAGATGATTGCCGGCGGCGCGGTCTGGAATGCCGGCGACCCGATCGTCGCACTAGCCGTGGCCAAGAACTCGCCGATCCGCGATGCTAAAGAGCTGATCGGTCAGACCGTCGCGTGTTCGAACCTGGTCGATGTTTCGATCGTCGGCGTCGATGCGTGGCTCGACCGCAGCGGCGTGCCGATCGACAGCATCAAGGCGCTGGAAATGCCCTTCAACGCGATGGCGGCGGCGCTCAACCGCGGCCTCATCGGGGCCGCCGTGCTGGCGGAGCCGGCGCTCAGTGCCGCGCGCGATCAAGTTCGGCTGCTGCCGGCGGCGTTCGAGTCGCTCGGCGCGCGTTGGCTCGTGACGTGCTGGTTCGGTCACCGCGACTTCATCCGGGCCAATCCCGAGTTGATCAAACGCTTCGTTTCCGCGATCTACGAAGCGGGGCGCACCGCGAACGAGCATCCGGAACGCACGCTCGCGATTCTCGCCAAAGAATCGACGTTGCCGCTCGATACGATCCGGACGATGCCGCGGATCGAGTTTGCCGGGCATGAAGACGCGAGCATCGTCGATCCGGAACTGGCCCTGGCCTATCGCTTCAAAGTCGTCGCCCGGCCGTTGACCTACGCGGCGCTGATGAGCGGCGGCGCTTAGGCGCCGGCACTCACCATCGCGCCGTCGAGCCAGGCTTTCCCCTCGACGCGTTTTTCGGCTTCGGCCGGGCTTTGTCCGAGGATGATGTCGGAGATCGTCACGCGGCCGATGCGCTTCTGGCGCCAGCGCATGAACGCGAAGCTGCTGTCGATGCCGCTCATCACCACATCCTTGAACAATTCGGGCGGCACCGAACCCGGCAGCACCGGCACGAGCTGGTCTTTATCGAAGAAGCAGTACCACTTCGAGATCCGCCAGACGCCGTCGCGTTTCTCCAGCAAATCGTAGAACCGCGCGTACGACGTCGAGTCCATCAAATAACCCTCGACGAAGTTGCGGCCCTGGATTTGAGCGTCGGTTTCGAGGATCGCGCGGTTGCCGCGGATTTCCGTGCGCTGGTTGCCGAGCCAGTGCTTGCTGCGCTCTTCGGGTGCGCGCTTCTCCGCCAGCGCCGCCGAGCGGCTGATGAACCCATCGCGGTCGCCGCGGTACCACGAGACCTCGATGAACGCATCGTCGTGGAAGCACTCGCGCAACTTTTCCCAGTCTTTGTAATCGCGGCTCCAGGCCCACTTCTTGCGAACTTGCTCGACGCTGTAGATTTCGGCCAGGTCTGGTGTCATGGGTGCCTTTCCTCGGTTGAACGCAAGGGAGATGATTTATTTCGCGCAGTACTCCCCTTTATGGAAGTTACTGCCAAGCCGTCCCGTCGGCTGCGAATGCTCGTCACCGCGGCCGTCGCCCTGCTCCTCACCGGGCAAACGCCGGCGCCGGTCGTCACCTTTGCCGGTCCGGCCAACGATACGGGCGCCGGCTTCCTGTATGCCGCCGACATGGGTTTCTTTGCCAAGGCCGGGTTGGACGTCAAGGTTCAGATCGTCAACAACGCCGGCACGATCTCGGCGGCCGTCGCCTCGGGCGCGGTCGACATCGGCAGCCTCACGGCTCCCATCGTCGCGCTCGCCAACGACCACAACATCCCGCTGCGCATCGTCGCCCCGGCCGGCATGTACTCCGGCGCGACGCCGACGTCGGGCCTCGTGGTGCTGAAGAACGCACCCTTCCGCCAAGCCTCCGATCTCAACGGCAAGACGATCGGCGTGCGCGACATCAACAACACGAACTACTACGCCGCCAAGATCTGGATCGATCAGCACGGCGGCGACTCGAACAGCGTGCACTTCGTCGAAATTCCGGAGTCCCAGTCGCTCGAGGTTCTCAAGAGCGGCCGCATCGACGCGGCTGCGATCGCGAGCCCGGCCTACCTCGATGCGCTCCGCAGCGGCGACGCCCGCCTCTTCGCGTCGACCTACGACGTGATCGCGAAGAATTTCCTCACCGGTGTCGACTTCACGAGCGAGGCCTACGCCCAAGCGCATCCTGAAATCGTGCGCAAGCTGTGCGATGCGTTGCTGGCGGCGCAGAAGTGGGCCAACGAGAACCGCGCCCAGAGCGCGAAGATCCTCGAGAAGTATTCGGGTTCACCGCAGCCGGCCGACGTACCGCGCGTCACCTATGCCACCTCGATCCGCGCCGCCGACGTGCAGCCCGTGCTCGACACTCTCTACAAGGCCGGCGCCCTGCACAAGCCGCAACGGGCCGCCGACCTCTACGCTAGCGCGCTGACGGTTCAGTGAGCACGTAGCGCCCGTCCGCATCGCGCAGCAAGGCGTTGCGCTCGTAGAGGCCGCCGAGCTCGCGCACGATCTCGCGGCCGTCGCGCGAGCCGGTTTCCTCGAGCAGTTCGAGAAACGTGCGCGGCCCCGCGCGCAGCGCGTCGAGCACCGAACGCTTGGGCTTCGGCTGCGGTAGCGGCGGATAGGAAACCGACATCGTCAAGGCGGTCGATCCAAAGGGCTTGGTCAAGTCGAACCCGACCTTCGAGCCGGTGCGCTTACCGTCGAGCGACGGATCGAGCGGCATCGTGCGGAAGCTCGACGTGACGACCAAATCGCGGTCGCCTTGGAAACGCGTCGCCATCGCCCAATCCATCTGCTCGTCGTTGAACACGTCGATGTCGGCGTCGACGATGAACGCGTTCTTCACGTCGCCGAGCGAGGCGTGCAGGGCGGCGATCGCGTTGCGCGCCTCACCCGGATAGCGCTGGTTCATCGCGACACGCACGTTGAACATCCCGCCCGACGAACCGGTGCAGCACACCGCGACCGGTTCGCGAATCGCTTGGGCGAGGATCGACCAAATCGAGGCCTCGGTCTTCACGACGCCGATCACCGCCGCTTCCGTGCGCGAGATCAAGCTGCCGCTGATCGTCACGGTCTGGAAGAGCGCGTCGCGGCGCGAAGTGATCGCCGTCGCGTGAAACACCGGATTGCGCTTCATCGCACCGTAGTAGCCGAGAAATTCGCCGTAGGGGCCTTCCTCTTCGACCAAGCCGCGCTCGTCGAGGTAGCCCTCGATCACGTACTCGGCGTCGGCCGGAACGCGGATGTCGCAGGTCACGCACTTGACGACCGGCACCGCGCTGCCGCGCACCGCGCCGACCAAGCCCAGCTCGTCGGTCGGCGGTTCGCCGGCCATCGCGGCCAGAAAATCGGCCGGGTGCGAACCAACCACGTACGCAACGGGAAGCCGTTCACCGCGCGCGACGCTTTGCTGATAGATCGCGCGCAAGTCGCTGGGCGCGTTGAGGTCGATGCCGGCGGTCGTCGCACTGCGCAGCATCATGCGCCGGCAGCCGATATTCGTCCAGCCGGTCGCGGGGTCGAGCGCGTAGTCGATGCTGGCCGAGATGTAGGGCGCGGCGTCGAGCGCGTGCTGCAGGTGGACGGGCAGCGCGGTGAGATCGACGTCGGCGCCGGTGCGCACGACTTGGTGGACCGGCGCCGCTGAGGACGGGATCTCGATCGGCGCGATCGGATGCGCCAGCCGCCGCTTGACCTCGCGTGAGATGTCGCGCTCGGGGAGATCGAGCGCGAGCGAGAAGCGCTTGCGCGCGCCCATCACGTTGCCCAGCAGCTCGTGACCCGCGGCGTTGCGAAAGAGCACGGCCTTCGCGTTGCCGTCCAGCACCGCGGCCACGTCGATGAGATCGATCGGCGCGTCGTGAACGTCGCATTCGCCGGCGGCGATCAAGCGCTCCATCACGCTCCGCAAGCGGAAGCGCTCGACGTCGACTTCGGGTTCCACCGCGCTCGCTACGCTCATGGGCACTCCTTTAGTGTTTGGATGTGGGGGGAAGATGAAATGCCGGCGTGTCGGCGACGGGTGTCGGTACGCGCAGGCCGGCGACGCCGCGCAGCAGCGCGCGCGACTCGGCGCGTTTTTCGCTCGACATCCACAGCCGGTCGTGACCCCAGAGACTGGGGCCGAAGAGTTCCTCGGGAACCCAGGTCGCCGGATCGATCGTGCGCCCGGCCCAGCCGAGCTCGATGAAAAACCCGTCGGGCGTGCGCACGTAGAACGAGAGCACGTGGTCGTTGGAATGGCGTCCCATCGTCACCCCGATCGCATCGGGTTGCGCCAGCGCCAGATCGTAGGCGCGCCCGAGGTCGTCGATGTAGGCGTACTCCAGCATCACGTGATAGACGCCTTGGCGCTCGGAGCCGATCACCGCGACCGAGTGATGGCGCGGGTTGAGGTGGTAGAACGCGGCGTTGAACGGCGAGTTCATGTAGTCGGTGAGCGCGCCGCCGAACACGCTGCTGTAGAAGCCGCGCATTTCTTCGTAGCGCGGCGTGTAGAGCGCGATGTGCCCGAGGCCCAGTTCGTTCGCGCAAAAACCGCCGATCGGGCGGCCCGGCTCGAACGGCGTCGCGGCGTTCGCAACCGCCGTGACGATCTCGATCCGGTTGCTGTCGGGATCGGCGAACCAGAACAACTCGTCCACGCCGCGCAGCGCGCACTCGGCGGCCGTGCCCGGCGCGACGGCGATGCCGTGCGCGGCGAGCCGCGCGCGCAAGTCGGCGATCTCCTCCGGCGCCAGCACGAAACCGGCCCAAGCCAGCGCGGCTTCATCGGCCGCGTACAGCAGCACGCGCTGCTGCTGCTCGTCCATCCGCAGCGCGACGGTCGTATCGTCGAGCTCGACGACCTGCATCCCGATCAAGTCGCCGGCCAGCGCGCGCCACGCGTCGAGCGCGGCCGTGCGAAAGCCCAAATACGCGAGGGCTCCCCTCACACCGCAACCTCGTGCGTCAGCAACGGCTCGGCGAAGTTCCACAGCGCGAGCGGATCCTCGACGTGCACGTTGTGCCCGCGGCCGGCGAAGACGTGCGCGGTGGAATCGACGGCGCGCATCGCCTCGACGCCGACCAGCGGATCGCGGTCGCCGGCTGCAAAATGCACCGGCGCGCGGGCGGCCGCCAACAGCTCCGGGAGTTCCGGACCGAGCGCTAAGTTGGCGGCCGGATCGGTCGCGATGCGAAATTTTCCGCCGCTTTCGGTGATGCCGATCGCGGCGCGCGGGTCGCCGGGGTCGAGCAGGCCGCGTAAGCCGGCCACTGCGATCTGCCGTTCGATCGCGGTTTCGCGCGTGTCGAACCAGCGATAGCCGGCGCGGCCCACGCTGCGAATACGTTCGACGTCGGCGGCGTTGAAGTCGGGTACGACGGCAAATGCGACCACGGTGCGCACGCGAACGCCGAACCAGCCGCTCGCGAGCAGCATGCCGACGACGCCGCCCATCGAGTGTGCGAGCACCACCACGTCGTCGTCGGCGTCCAGCAGCGCGGCAACGTCGGCGGCGTGCGTGGCGTAGCCGTACGGAGCAGTATGGCTCGAGCGGCCGTGGCCGCGCAGATCGGGTGCGATCCAGCGGCCCGGCCAGCGCTCGTGCACGATCGGCAGCAAACCGTCCCATACCGTCGCGTTCGCACCGAGCCCGTGCAGCAGCACGAGCAGCGGCGTACCGCTGCCGCCGCGTTCGGCGTAGAGCGGCGGCCGGTCCGCGCTCATACCGGCACCGCCTTCGGCGTAACGTAACGCGCGCGCAGGGCGGCTTTCGCGAGCTTGCCGGTACTCGTCTTCGGCAACGGCTCGAACGCGACGTCGATCCGTTTGGGAACCTTGTAACCCGCGATCTGCGCGCGCACGTGCGCGATCAGATCGCCTTCGGTGACCGCCGAGCCCGCGCGCGCGCACACGATGCCGAGCACCGCCTCGCCCCACTGCTCGTGCGGCACGCCGATGACGGCGGCTTCGAGCACGTCGGGATGGGTGGAGAGCGCGTTCTCGACTTCCACCGAATACACGTTCTCGGCACCGGTGATGATCATGTCTTTTTTCCGGTCGACGATGTAGAGCGTGCGCTCCGCGTCGAGGTACCCCAAGTCGCCCGTGTGATACCAGCCCTCCACGATCGCCTCCGCGGTCGCCGTCGCGTTGTTCCAATACTCGCGCATCACGCGCGCGCCGCGGACGGCCACTTCACCAACCGTGCCGCTCGGCACGGGCCATCCGCCGTCGTCGAGGATTTCGAGTTCGATGTGCGCCGCCGTCGTCCCGGCCGAACCGGGCTTGGCCACGATGCCGTCGTGCGGCTGAAACGAAACCGTGCCCGAGGTCTCGGTGATGCCGTAGGCATGGCAGAAGCGCACGCCCAGCGCCGCCGTCGCGCGCTCGAGCACCGCGGCCGGCATCGGAGCGCCGCCGAACATGATCAAGCGCAGCCGCGAGCGGTCGTAGTCGGCCAGCCGCGGGTGCGCGCACAGCATGTCGAGCAGCGTGGGCGGCAGCACGGCCACGGTCGCGCCGGTTTCTTGCAGTGCTTGCAACATGCGCTCGGGGTCGAAGTGGATCGTCGCGGCCGCGGCGCCGAGCAGCGGTTGCGTCCACACCATGCAAGCATCGGCCAGGTGGAACAGCGGCGCCGAGTGCAGGAACACGTCGTCGCGCGTGAGTTCGAGTCCGACGACGGAATCGAACATCGTGGCGGTCATGTTGCGGTAGGTGAGGCACACGCCCTTGGGGCGTCCGGTCGTTCCGCTGGTGTAGTAGAGCAGAAAGACGTCGTCCGGATCGGGCTCGAACGCCGGCAGCTCGCCCGCCGTGCCGGCGAGCAGTTCTTCATAGGCGCCGGCGAGCTCGATCCAGTGCCCGACGGCGGGACAACGCGCGCGCAGTTCCTCCGCGCGCTCGGCGAAGCGGGTTGCGTAGAGCAGCGCGCCGGCGCCGCAGTCGGCGAGGATGCCGGCCAGCTCGTTCGTGCTCAAGCGAATGTTGAGCGGCACGAGGATGATGCCCGATTGCGCGGCGGCGTAGTACGCTTCGAGGTAGCGGTGCGAGTTCACGTCGAGAATCGCGACGCGGTCGCCGCGCCGCAAGCCCAGATCGTGCAGCGCCGCAGCGAGCGCCTCGACGCGCCGCGCGAGGTCGCCGTACGTCAAGCGCACGTCGCCGTCCCACACCGCGAGCCGCGAGCTGAAACACTCGGCGGCTCGCCGCAGCACGTTCGCCACGGTCAGCATCGGCTCGGCCCCCTCGTCTCAGCGGCCCTTGAAGACGGGTTTGCGCTTTTCGAAGAACGCCGACATGCCTTCCTTGTGGTCTTCCGAGAGGACGAGCACGCTTTGTCCGAGGCGTTCCAGATCGCGGCCGGTGTGCAGGTCGGTATTCATGCACATGTTCACGATGTGTTTGCCCATGCCCATCGCGTAGGGCGACTTCGTGGTGAGGTTTTTGGCGTAGGCCTTCACGTGCGAGAGCAGGTCGGCGGCCGGAACGACGTGGTTGACGAGGCCGATGCGATGCGCCTCGGTCGCGTCGATCGGTTCGGCCGAGATGATCATCTCCTTGGTTTTGGCCAAGCCCACATACCAGATCAGCCGGTTGCACGCGCCGCTGGCCGGAATGCAGCCGAGCTGGTTCTCGACCAGCGAAAACGTCGCGTCGTCGGCCGCGAAGAGGATGTCGCACGAAAGCGCGAGCTCCACACCGCCGCCGTAACAGATGCCGTTGATCGCCGCGATCACCGGCTTCTCGAGCGCTTCGAGGTCGTCGAGGGCGCGGTGGTTCTGGCGGTAGTAGAAACGAAAGGCCGGCGGCGTCTTTTCGCTGCCGAGCAAGCGCAGGTCGACGCCGGAAGAGAAGGCACGCCCGGCCCCGGTCACGATCAGCACCTTGATCGCATCGTCGTACGCGGCGCGCTCGACGATCTCGCGCCATTCTTTCCACATGTCGTGGTTGAAGCAGTTGAGGTGCTCGGGCCGGTTGAGGGTCATCGTCGCGACGCCGTCCTCATCAACCTCGAATTTGACCGCCTTGTAGTCTTGAGACAAAAGAATTCCCTTCGCTTATTAGTTGAGGCGCGACGTCGCGCCGTCCGGAAGTTGCTGGTCGAACACGGCGAGCAAGATCGCCGTGGAGACGTACGTTCCCATCAGGGAGGTGAGGATGATCAGCGTTTCGGCTCCGAAGAGCTCGATCGCCTTGGCGTAGGTCGAGCGCCGCACGCGATGCTTGCCGATCGCTTCGCGGCCCAGCTTGATGATGACGGCCTCGCGTTCGTCCAGTCCCCGCGTGCGCTTGCGGTGCAGCACGATGTCGATGATCTCGGGTTCGAGGCCCTCGCGGGCGCCGACGATCTCGTGGGCGTTCCACTCGAAACGGGCGTCCATCTCGCGCGCCGCGACGAGGATCATCAGCTCGCGCAGGCGCGGGTCGAGGCCGGACTGGAAGCGCAAGAACTGGTTGACCTTGCGGGTGAGCGCGTACAGGTGCGGGCTGTGCAGCATGATCCCGGCCGGACCGCGGAGCCCGACCAGCGAGCGCCCGTCGCCGGCGGCCTCGTCGTAGGTCGCCTGACCGGCCGGGTCGAGCGCCTCGCGGTCGACGAGTCCCAAGCGGCTGCCGGTTTCCGGAAAAATATCACCCGATCGCATGGTGCGCCCTTCGAGCGTGCGTCGCCGGTGGACTGCCTGCATCATATTGCTTGCGAATCAAGGAAAAGTGTACTAAAATGCACGTACCCCTCCTGGAGGCGCGATGCTCACCTTGCCCGCCGGCCGCGAAACCGTCTTGTTCGAGACGTCCCCCGCGCGGTATCGCCACTGGAAGCTGGCCGTCGCGGGCCGGGTGGCGACGCTGACGCTCGACGTCGACGAGAGCGCGGGTTTGCGCCCCGGCTACGCGCTCAAGCTGAACTCCTACGACCTCGGCGTCGACATCGAACTGCACGACGCGCTGCAGCGCGTTCGCTTCGAGCACCCCGCCGTGGCGAGCGTGGTCATCACCAGCGGCAACGAGCGCTCGTTTTGCGCCGGCGCGAACATCTATATGCTCGGCACGTCGTCGCACCGCTGGAAAGTCAACTTTTGCAAGTTCACCAACGAAACGCGCAACGGCATGGAAGACTCCTCGCGTCACGACGGGTTGCGCTTTCTGGCGGCGATCAACGGTTCGTGCGCGGGCGGCGGCTACGAGGTTGCGCTGGCGTGCGATGAGATCGTGATGATCGACGACCGCTCGACCGCCGTCAGCCTGCCCGAGGTGCCGCTGCTCGGCGTGCTGCCCGGCACCGGTGGGCTGACGCGCCTAGTCGACAAGCGCGGTGTGCGGCGCGACATCGCCGACGTGTTCGCGACCAACGCCGACGGCGTGCGCGCCGCACGCGCGAAGGAGTGGGGCTTGGTCGACGAAACGGCCCCGCCGTCGACGTTTGCCGAGGTGGTGCGCGCGCGCGCCGAAGCGCTGGCCGCAAGTTCGCCGCGCGCCGCCGGCAGCACCGGCATCGTTCTCGAACCGCTCGAGCGCACGATCGACGCCGGCGGCTATCACTACGCGTACGTCGACGTGGCGTTCGATCGCGACCGCCGTCTCGCCACGCTGACCGTGCGCGCGCCGCGCGGCGAGCAGCCCGCCGGCGTGGCGGAGGTTCACGCGCTCGGCGCGGCCTGGTGGCCGCTGGCCGTTGCGCGCGAGCTCGACGACGCACTGTTGCTCTTGCGCACGAACGAACCCGAACTGGGACTCTTGCTGCTGCGCACCGAGGGCGACGCGGCGGCGGTGCTGGCCGCCGATCGCGTGCTGGCCGATGAGGCCGGCGACTGGCTCGTGCGCGAGACGACCGGGCTCTTGCGGCGCACGCTGGCCCGGCTCGACGTCACCTCGCGCAGCATGTTCGCGATCGTGGACCGCAACAGCGCGTTCGCCGGCACGCTGTTCGAGCTCGCGCTGGCGGCCGACCGCATCTACATGCTGCAGAGCGAGGATGAGGACGCGCCGGCGATCAGCTTGAGCGAACGCAACTTCGGCGCCTATCCGACCGTGGCCGATCGTTCGCGGCTCGAGACGCGCTTCGGCAGCGGCGCGCCGGCACTCGCCCTGCTGAGCGCGGCGGCCGGTACCGCCTATAATGCCGAGGCCGCGCTCGCCGCCGGGCTGGTCACGATCGCGCCCGATGATTTGGATTGGGACGACGAACTGCGCCTCGCGATCGAGGAGCGCACCGCGCTCTCGCCCGACGCCTTGACCGGGCTCGAAGCGAACTTGCGCTTTCCGGGCGCCGAGACGCTGCACTCGAAGATCTTCGCGCGGCTCTCGGCCTGGCAGAACTGGGTCTTCGTCCGGCCGAACGCGACCGGCGAACGCGGCGCCTTGAAAGTCTACGGCAGCGGCTCGAAGCCGCACTTCGATCAGGAACGGGTGTAGCGCGATGGCCATCGATTATACCGATCGCATTCCCAACAACGTCGACCTGGCGTCGAGCCGTTCGCTGCAGCGCGCGCTCGAGCAGTGGCAACCCGAATTTCTCACCTGGTGGAAAGACCTCGGCCCGACGGATTTCCAGGCGAACGAGGTGTATCTGCGCACGGCGATCTCGGTCGATGCCAAGGGCTGGGCCAACTACGGCTACGTGCAGATGCCCGACTACCGCTGGGGCATCTTTCTCGCCGAGCAGCAAGCCGATCGCACGATCGGCTTCGGCGATGAAATGGGCAAAGCGGCCTGGCAGCAAGTTCCGGGCGAACATCGCAGCACGCTGCGGCGCTTGATCGTCACGCAAGGCGATACCGAACCCGCGTCGGTCGAGCAGCAGCGCCTGCTCGGCCACACCGCGCCCTCGCTCTACGACTTGCGCAACCTCTTTCAGATCAACGTCGAAGAAGGCCGTCACCTGTGGGCGATGGTCTACTTATTGCAAGCCTACTTCGGCCGCGACGGGCGCGAAGAAGCGGAAGGCTTGCTGATGCGCCGCTCGGGCTCGAGCGACAACCCGCGCATTCTGGCCACCTTCAACGAGCCGATCACCGATTGGCTGTCGCTATTCATGTTCACGTTCTTCACCGATCGCGACGGCAAATTTCAGCTCAAGGCGTTTGCCGAATCGGCGTTCGATCCGCTCGCGCGCACCTGCAAGTTCATGCTGACCGAAGAAGCGCACCACATGTTCGTCGGGGACACCGGCATCCAGCGCGTCGTGCGCCGCACGCTCGAAGTGATGGCCGAGCTGCGCACCGACGACCCGGAGGCGATTCGCCGCGCGGGCGCGATCGACTTGGCGACGATTCAGCGCTACCTGAATTTCTGGTTCAGCTCGTCGCTCGATCTCTTCGGCGCCGACGCATCCTCCAACGCGGCCGCGTACTTCGCCTCGGGCCTCAAAGGCCGGCCCGATGAGGAGAGGTACGCGGATCACGTGATGCGCGATGCGTTCTACGATCTCGAAGTGCCCGACGGCGACCGCGTGCGCATCGAGTCGATGCCGTATCGCAACGCCATCAACGAGGTGGTCCGCGGTTCCTACGTCGAGGATTGTCTCAAAGGCTTGCAGCGCTGGAACAAGTGGATCGAACGGGCCGGACACGGCGTGCGTTTGCGCTTGCCGAGCACGCGCTTCCGGCGCGGCATCGGGAGCTGGGCCGGCCTGCCGGTCGACCCCGACGGGAACGTGATCCCGCAAGCGGCCTACGATGCGAACATCGCGTCGTGGCTGCCGAGCGCGGACGACCGGGCGTTCATCAAGAGCCTGATGCAGCCGGTCTACGAGCGCGGCAAGATGGCGTCGTGGATCGCACCGCCCGAAACCGGCATCAAGGGCCGGCCGTCCGACTACGAGTACGTGCGCTTCGCGTAGCGGATTCGCTTCGAGCGAATCGATCGCGTTCGGTCAAGTCGGGCTCGGAGCAACAAAATGGGTGACTTTCGGCTCCTCTTGCAGCAGCTCGTGGAGCTGTTTCTGCAGAACGATGTCGGCGTTGGTCACCCGTTCGTGCTGGCGCAAGTGCTCGAGCCACGAATCCACCAGAAACGTTTCCAAGAAGCGGCCGGGTTCGGCGCTGTCCTCGTAGATGCCCCACGCATATGCGCCGTCGCGCAGGCGTTCGCGCCGGAGCGGGCGGAGCGCGACGAGGAAGCCTGCGCGGTTTTGCAGCTCCGCGAGCCGGTATTCCACGGTCACGAGGACCGGACCGTCATCGGCCGACACGTCTTGCGCCACGATCGGCGCCGGCCATTGCATCGAAGGCGTGAGGTCGAGTGTGTCGGCGGCTTGCAGTTTCCAGCGCCACGTCAACGGAACGGCGAGTACGGCGCCCGCTGCGGCGATAAAGTGGGTCATCGGCAAACCGCCCAGGTGAGCGACCTGCCCCCACAGCGCGCTGCCGATCGTCATGGACCCGAAAAAGACCGTGATATAGATCGCCAAGCCGCGTCCGCGCACCCAATTCGGCAGCGAACTCTGCGCCGACACGTTGAGCGTCGATACCGCGAAAATCCATGAAGCGCCCGCAAGCAGACTTGCGAGCAGCGCTACGAGCGGATCGCGTGCGATGCCGAACAGCACGAGCGCAGCGGCCGTGCCGAGGCTCGCAAGAGCGACCAGCCGGTCCGCGCCGAGCTTCAACTTCAAGTAGGGCATCACGAACGCGCCCGCGACGGCGCCGAGGCCGATCGCGCCGAGCAAGAAACCGTAGGTCGCCGGGCCGCCGTTGATACGGCTCCGCGCAACGACCGGAAGCAGCGCCCAGTAGGTACTGGCAAACAGAAAAAAGGCCAGTGCCCGGGCGAGGGTGCGGCGCATGCCCGGGCTGTTGCTCGCATACCGGAAGCCCGCCCGCACGGCGCCGCCGAGGCGTTCCACCGGCAACGAACTCGTGATGCGCTGCGGTTCGCGCCACCACACCAGGGCACCGATGACGCAGAGATTACTCGCGGCGTTCACGACGAACGGTGCCGCGAGCCCCAATGCGCCGATGATCGCTCCGGCCAGCGCCGGGCCCACGGCGCGGCTGATGTTGATGCCGACGCTGTTCGCCGCAACCGCGGTAGGCAGCGTGTCCTTGGGAACGAGTGCGGGCACGATCGCTTGCCAAGCCGGTGCGGTCAGCGCGGCGGTGACGCCGATCAGAAACATGAACCATAGCAGCGACACCGGCGTCACGAGATGGAACCAGACCAGCGCCGCAAAGATCGCGGACAACGTGGTCGCCGCAATCTCGCCGGCGAGCAAGAACGTTCGCTTGTCGACGATATCCGATAGCGCACCGGCAACGAGGGCGAACAGGAACATCGGCAAGTTGTTCGCTACCTGAACCAGCGAAACGACGAAGGCATCGGTGGTCAGGTTCGTCATCAGCCAGCCCGAGGCAGCGTTATACATCCAGGTGCCGATATTCGAAACGACCGTGGCGCTCCAAATAACCGCGAACGCGTTGTACCTGAACGGTGCCCACGGTGAGCCGGCTTTGGCGCTCGTCACGATGCCCTATCTTGCCGCAGACGCGGTAAGTTCCTAGGGCAGAGAGTCGAGAAAGCCGCGCGTCCGGTCGAGCACCAATGCGGTATTCGAGCGATGGGGATCGTGACCGCAACCGTCGACCAGCACTGCGGTCGCCTGCCGGATGGCGCCGCCGATTGCGGTCAACTGCGCCGGCGTTCCATATTCGTCGTCGCATCCTTGCAGCACGAGGAGCGGTGCCGTTATCGACGGCAGCAGTGCGGTGATATCCCACTGCCGGAAATCGGGATGCAGCCAAATATCGTTCCAGGCGCGGAACGTCGCGGCGGCGTCGGCGTGATAGCGCGCAAGCTTCTCGAGCAGATCGCTCTTTTCAGCGGCATCCCGTGCGCGCTCGATACTTCGAATGGTCAGCGGTTCGACGAACACGTGCGGGGCTTCGAGCACGAGCGCGGTCACCGCGGCCGGCATGCTCGCCGCATAGATCAGCGCGATCGACGCGCCGTCGCTGTGGCCGAACAGCACCGGCGCCTCGATGCCGAGCAGGCGCAGCAGTTCGGGTAAGACGACGCGTGCTTCGGCGTGCATGTAGTCGACGGTGCGTGCCTCGGCCAGGCGTTCGGAGCGCCCGTGTCCGTAACGCGAGTACACGATGACCGCGCGGTCCGTCGCGGCCGCGAGCTGCTGCGGAAAATCGCGCCATAGCTCGATCGAGCCGAGCCCTTCGTGCAGCATAACGATCGGCGCGCGCTCCGCGGGGCCCGCGATCCGGGCCACGTCGAGCCGCCGGCCCGCGACGACGACGTCTTTGCGGACGATCGCGCGCTCCGTCAGTTGCGCGCGGCCGCTTCGCGCGCGCGCAGCACGTGGCGCTGAATCTTTCCGGTCGCGGTTTTCGGCAGCTCGTCGATGAACTCGATCCAGCGCGGATACTTATACGGAGCCAGGCGCGCTTTCACGTGATCCTTGAGCGTATCGGTGAGCGTCGGGTGCGGCACCACGCCGGGCATCAGCACGATGAATGCCTTGGGCTTGATCAGCTCGTTCTCATCCGCGCAGCCGATGACCGCGCACTCCAGCACCTGCTCGTGCGCGATCAGCGCCGACTCGACTTCCGAGGGTGAGACCCAGATGCCGCCGACCTTGAGCATGTCGTCGGTGCGGCCGCAATGCACGTAGTTGCCGTCGGCGTCGAGGTAGAACTTATCACCCGTGCGCGTCCACTCGCCGGCGAACGTGTGGCGCGATTTCTCGCGGTTGTTCCAGTAGAACATCGCCGCCGTCGGGCCGGCGACCTCGAGCTCGCCGACTTCACCCGGCGCGGCCTCGGCACCGTGCTCGTCGATGATGCGCGCGCGGTAGCCGGGCACCGGCGTGCCGGTCGTGCCGTAGCGCACGCTGCCGGGGCGGTTGGAGACGAAGATGTGCAGCATCTCGGTCGAGCCGATGCCGTCGATGATCTCGACGCCGGTGCGCTCGGTCCAGCTGCGGCCGATCTCCTCGGGCAACACTTCACCGGCCGAGGTGCACAGCCGCAACGCGTGATGGCCGGCCTTGGGCAGTGCCGGGTGCAGCAAGCACGCGTTGAAGAGCGTCGGTACGCCGCAGAAGATCGTCGGCCGCCGGCGCACCAGCATGTCGCACACGACGTCGGGCGTGACGCGGCCCGAGAAGAGCAGGCTCGTCGCGCCGGCCGCCAGCGGAAACGACAGCGCGTTCCCCAAGCCGTAGGCGAAGAAGAGCTTCGCCGCCGAGAACACGACGTCGCGTTCCGAAAATCCGAGCACGTCGCGCGCGAAGAGCTCGGCCGTGTCCATCATGCTCGTCTGCACGTGTACGGTGCCCTTCGGCCGGCCCGTCGAGCCCGATGAGTACAGCCAAAAGCACGCATCGTCGCGGCGCGAGGGAAACGCCGCGGGCAGCGGCGGCGAGGTGGCGACGAGGTCGGCGAAGCGCAGCGCGTTGCCGATCTCGCCCGTTCCGTCGGGATCCGACACGACGAACGCGCCGCTCCAGCCGGCCTGTGCCGCGGCTTCGCGCAGTTTGGGCAGCAGCTCGATCGACACGACCGCGGCCTGCGCACGGCTGTCGGCGAGGATGTAGGCGTAGTCCGCGGCCGGGAAGAGCGTGTTGACCGGGATCGGCACGATGCCGGCCTTGATCGCGCCGAGGAACGCCACCGGAAAGTCGACCGTGTCGAGCAGCGCCAGCACGACGCGCTGTTCGGCGGCGAGGCCGAGACCGCGCAACGCGCCCGCCGCCTTGTCGACCCGCGTCGCAAGATCGCCGTAGGTGAGCGTGCAGCGCTCGTCGATGAACGCCGGCTGCTGCGCTCGCGCCGGTAGATGGCGGTCGAGCAGATCGCACGCGGCGTTATACCACTCCATAGACGTCCCCCTAGACGCTGTTGGTTTGCCAGCATTATAATGCATAAGGAGAATAGATCAAGAGTGATAGTGCAGGACGACGACGGCGAGGCCTTCCTGCGGACGCTCGGCGAGCGCGTCCGGGAATTGCGCGCGCGGCGCGGCATGACGCGCCGCAGCCTGGCCCGCGAGTCGGGCGTCTCGGAGCGCTATCTGGCCCAGCTCGAAGCGGGCCAGGGCAACGCCTCGATACTGGTCATCCGCCAGCTGGCCCACGCGTTCGGCATCCTGCCCGAGGCCCTGGTCGCGGAGAGCGATCCGGCGCCCGAGACTGCCGGGGTGATCGCGACGATCCGGTCGCTCTCGCCGGAGCAAGTGCGTTCGGTCGGGCAGTACGTCGGCGCGATGGTCACCGCCGGCGATCTCACGGCGCGTCCGCGCCGCATCGCGCTGATCGGTCTGCGCGGCGGCGGCAAGACGACGCTGGGAACGCTGCTGGCGCGCGAGCGGGGTGTTCCGTTCATCGAACTCGATCGCGAAGTCGAGCGCGATGCCGGGGTCAGCCTCTCGACGATCTTCGAGTTCTCCGGCCAGGCCGGCTACCGCCGTCACGAACGCGCGTGCCTGGAGCGATTGCTCGACACCGAACCGCGCTTCGTGCTGGCCACGGGCGGCAGCATCGTTTCCGAGGCGCTGACTTTCGAACGACTGCTCGCCGCCTGTTACACGGTGTGGGTCAGCGCGTCCCCGGCCGAACACATGTCGCGCGTCGTCGCGCAGGGCGACATGCGTCCGATGGCCGGCAACCGCGAAGCGATGAACGATCTCGAACGCATTCTGGCCGGGCGCGACGCGCTCTATCGCCGTGCCGACGCGGAGGTGCCGACGGCCGGCCGTTCGATCGACGAGAGCCTCGCCGCGTTGCGCGCCGCCGTCCCGCCGCCGGGCTGATCGGAGCGAAGGCGCGCGCACGCTGCGACGCCAATCCGGCCGTGCATGCGCGCAGTTCGCCGAGTCTTGACCGCCGTCGCCGCGACGTGCATGCTCCTGATGCCGTTTGCCGCGGTGGCGGAGGATCCGGTCGAGATCAACGCCATCGTTCCGATGACCGGCGGCGCGGCCTTCATCGGTAAGGGCTACTCGGCGGCGTTCAACGCGCTCGAAACCGCCGTCAACAAACACGGCGGCATCGGCGGGCGGCCGCTGAAGTTCATCGTGCAAGACGATCAGTCCAATCCGCAGGTGAGCGTGCAGCTCTTCAGCGCGCTGATCGAAAAGAACGTGCCGGTCGTGCTCGGCGCGGCGCTGGTGGCGGAATGCAACGCGATGAAGGTGATGGTGAAGGACGGGCCGCTGTTGTACTGCCTCACACCGGCCGTGCACCCGGACGCGGGCAGCTACGTGTTCTCGGCCGATCCGTCGACCAACGATCAGCTGGCTGCATCGATTCACTATTTTCACGCCCGCGGCATCACGCGCATCGCGATCCTCACCTCGACCGATGCGAGCGGCCAAGATGCCGACGTGACGATCGCCGGCGCGATGAACGTGCCGATGAATCGCGGCGTGACCGAGGTCGCGCACGAGCACTTCAACGTCAGCGATCTGGGCGTGCAGGCGCAGATCGAACGCATCAAGGCCGCGAACCCGCAGCTCCTGATCGCCTGGACCACCGGCACGCCGTTCGCGACGATCCTGCGCGCGGTCAACGATGCCGGCTTGCAGGTTCCCATCTATACGAACAGCGGCAACCTGACCTACGCGCAGATGGCGCAGTACCACGACTTCTTGCCCAAGGAATTGTACTTTCCGGCGGTGGCGTGCGTGGTGCCCGACGGCATCACCGACGCCGCGGTCAAGGCCGCGACGAACGCCTACTTCCAAGCGCTGCGCGACACGGGCGTGAAGCCGGAATATATCGAGAGCGTGGCCTACGATCCGGCGCTGTTGGTCGTGACCGCGCTGCGCGCGCTCGGGCCGGGCGCGAGCGGTCAGAAAATTCGCGGTTACCTCAACGGGATCAGCAGTTGGGCCGGCGCCTCGGGCCACTACAACTTCAAGCTTAGCCCGCAGCGCGGCCTCGATGCGAGCCAGATCTTCGTGGCGCGCTGGGACGGCGCGCAGAACAACTGGATTGCCGTGAGCAAACCCGGAGGAGACCCCCGCTGATGCGCGCGCTTGCCGTTGCCGTTCTCGCCTTCGCACTCACCGGTATCGCGCCGGCGCCGCCGCGTCCGCCGCTGGTCATTGCGAGCGAAGGCTACCTGTTCGTCGGGGGCCAGCTCGCCGCGGGCAAACAGCCGCTGACCAACCAAATGTACGTCGAGTACCAGATCCCGCAACCGCGCACGCATCGCTATCCGATCGTGATGATCGAAGGCGGCGGACAAACCGGCGCCAACTTCACCGGCACGCCCGACGGGCGCGAGGGCTGGGCGCAGTATTTCTTGCGCCGCGGCTACGCGGTCTACGTGGCCGACCAAGTCGGGCGCGGGCGCTCGGGCTACAACGCCGAGAGCTACGGACCGTCGGCATTTCAGGACATGCCGTTCATGCTGAACCGCTTCGCGGCGCCCGAGCGCGCGAATCTGTGGCCGCAAGCGCACCTGCACACGCAGTTTCCCGGCACCGCGACGCCGGGCGATCCGGTGTTCACGCAATTTCTCTCACAGGAAACGCCGTCGATCGCCGATTTCACCGAACAGCAGCAGCTCAACGTGGCGGCGCTGGTCGCGCTCTTCGATAAGATCGGACCGGGAATTCTGCTGACGCACTCGCAATCGGGCGCGTTCAGCTGGCCGGTCGCCGACGCGCGCCCAAGTTTGATCAAGGCACTGCTCGACGTCGAGCCGAGCGGACCGCCCGTTCACGACATACTCAACAACGGGGCACCGAACTGGTTCAGCGACGTACCGCAAGTGAAGCTCTACGGCTTGGAGATGGTCCCGCTGACCTACGATCCGCCGGTGACCGATCCCGCGCAGTTGAGCTTCGTGCGCGCCGACCAGCCGGGCGGTCCGGGTTTGGTGAACTGCTGGCGGCAAGCGGAACCGGCGCGCACGCTGCCGCGGCTCGCGCGCGTACCGATCCTGATCATCCAATCCGAAGCGTCCTATCACGCGCCGTACGACTACTGCACGGCCGCCTATCTCACGCAAGCCGGCGTAAAGAACACCTACATCCGGCTGGCCGATCGCGGCATTCACGGCAACGGCCACATGATGATGCTGGAGAAGAACAACGCCGCCATCGCCGGCGTGATGCTGGGCTGGCTGGCCGGCCAGCGCCTCTAGAAAACGTGGCCCGGGACGGTTGCCGGGCGACCACCGTACGTGCTACGGTATATTACGTGGAACGTAATGTGGCACGGCGCGGCGACTTCAGCCTGGGCCGCCTGTCCGAACCGGCCTTGCTCGTGCTGGCGGCGTTGGCGCCGGGATCGAAGCACGGCTACGCCATCATCCGCGACGTGGAGCTGCATGCCGGCCTGCGCCTCGGTCCGGGAACGCTGTACGGGGCGATCGCACGGCTCGAAGCCCAAGGCTTCATCAAGCCGCTCGAGGTCGAAGAACGCGGCCGCCGTCCGTACCGCATCACGCCCGCCGGGCGGCGCGCGTTCGACGAGCGGCTGGCGGAACTCACGCGCTACCAAAGCGCGCTCTTGCACTTGGCCGCCCGGTGAACGCGCGCCTCGCGGCCTTGCTGACCGCCGCGCACGCACCGCGCTGGCGGCGGCGCTACGGCGTTGAGTTTCACGCGCTGCTCGAGGAGCTGCCGGCGACTCCCGCGATCGTCGCGAGCGCCGCAGCGAGCGCTCTCACGACGCGTTTGCCGGCACTGGCGGCCGCGGGCGCGCTCGCCTTGGCGGCGGCCGTGCTCGCGCTCATTCCGGTCGCGAGCGACCGCCGTTCCGAAATGGCGCAAGCGCCGTGGCCGGCCGGATTGACGTGCCGCTACGTCCTCGCGCACACCGCTCCCGACGGTTCGATCCGGTGCTGAGTCCCGACGCGCTGGACGCGCACCTGCACGTCAAGCAACTGCGCCGCCTGTTGGAGTCGTACGGCTATCGCGTGGCGTCGGTCGGGACGTCGAGCGGGAAACTGGTGAGCGTCGTCGCGCCGCCCGACCGCCGGCACGAACTCGTCGCGGCGGCCGGGCTGCAGCTCGACCCCGACTTGCAGTTGCTCGGGTTCGGCGGCCGAGTCGTCGAGTTGACGGCAAGCGAGACGTCGCTGTTGCACGCGCTGCTCTTGCGCGCCGGCACGGTCGTGCCGCAGCGCGAGCTGATCGCCGCACTGTGGCCGAGCGCCGATCCGCCGGCCTGCAAGAACCGCCTCTACGCGCACGTGTTCACGCTGCGGCGCAAACTCGCGACGGCGTGCCCGCAGGCGAGCATTGCGGGCTCGCGCCAAGGCTACCGGCTGAGCGTGCCGGCCGCCTAACGCGAAGCTCCCAGGACCATCCCAACGCCGTTCGCCACAATCGGTGGCATGCTGCGTACCATCGCCACCGCGAGCGTTCTCACGCTCGCACTTTCCGGAACGGTCCTGGCGCAAAGCGCGCCGGCCGGCGCACCCGCCCCGGCAGCTTCGGCCGCGCGTGCAGCGTTCGCCGAGCGAGCCGCGACGTTCGCACTCCGCGGCGCATATCGCGACATCGCCGATGCCGAAGCGCGCGGTGCGTCAAGCTATCTCGACGCGGCGAAGACGCACTACCGCGGCGCGCTCGCGCGTTTGGCGCGGCACGATGCCGGCGCAGCGAGCGAAGCGATGGCGGCGGCGGCGCTCGCGCGAGCGGCCGAAGCCGAGCATCCGGTACCGGCGCCGCGCGACATCCCGGCGCCGCCGGCACTCGCCGCGGCGGGCGGACCGCCGTCGCCGATGATGATGCCGCGCGGGCCGGTCGCGATGAACGGCGGCGGCGGTCCGCCGATGATGCAGCGCGGCGGCATGCACGGCGGTCCCCAGCACCACGGTCACGGCATGCGCGGCGGCGGGATGAGCGGGCGGTTCGATGCGACGCGTGTCGCCGCCGATGCGAAACTTGCGAACACTTCGGAAGCGCATGACCTGGCCCAAAAAGCGCTCGACGCCGACATCGCGCGCACGCATGCCGCGTTCAGCGGCAACATGGATGAGGCGATGCGCCAAGGGCGGCTCGCGGGCGCTCTCGCCATGGCGGTGCGCTCGCTGGCCCTCGCCGATCATCCGCCGACCTTTCAGCGCCGGCCGATGACGCCGGGCGGCATGCACCGCGGTCCCGGCGCCGCCACCGTCGGCTACGATTCGGACGACGACTTGGGCGACTGACCGCCGCGCGCGGTCAGTGCGCGGCTACCGGTTCGCTTAGCGCCAGTACCCGCGGTGGAAGCCCGGCCCGATGCCGATGCCGAGCGAAAACGTCGGCCCGTAGGGATAGCCGTACACCGGATACGGATAGACCGGGTAGACCGGATACGGATACACCGGATATGCGTACGGTCCGACCGGCACGGGGCCGTACGTCGCGCCGTATGTCTGGTAGGGCGTATCGATCTCACTGGCTGCGAACGTCGAGCCGCTGTTGGTGCCGTGGACCGTCACGGTGAGGCCCGGTGCGAGGCGTAAGCCGGTCGGATTGATGACCGTGCCCGGGCGCAACTGCACGTTATCGATGAAGCCCCGGTCGTCGCGCACTTGTAGCGCGTAGGCGCCGTCGAAGGACGACACGGTGCCGTGGATCGTCTCATCGGCCGTTCCGTAGCTCGGTTTCGCGTACGACGGCGGTGCGGCGGGCGCGTCGGGCGTGGTCGTTTGCGCGAAGGCGCCGGCTGGAACGGCCGCTGCCGACAGAGCGACCAGTGCGGCGAAAACGCGCGTTTGCAATTGCATTGTCTTCGAGCTCCCTTCCGGCGCCAGTATGCCAGAGGTTCCTGTGGTAACTCTTAAACATGTGCCCGGCGATAACCCGGTTCACCCACCGTGATGAAGAATTGACGGAGCGCTAGAGCCCGAGTTTGCCGGCGAGCTCGTTGAAGTCGCCGGCGATCACGTCCCATTCCTGATCGGGTCCGGGCGGCGTGCGGCCCGGACCGCTCTCGTGCGGCCGGTACACGAAAGCGGTGCGCAGCCCGCACGCGCGCGCCGCCGCCAGATCGTTGTTGTGCGCGGCGACCAGGCAGACTTCGTCCGGCCGCATGGCCAGCACGTCGGCGGTGCGCAGATACGCTTCGGGTGACGTTTTATAAGCCTGCGCAACCTCGGCGCCGAGGATCGCATCCCACGGCAGTCCGGCGCGCTTGGCCATGTCGAGCATGAGGATGATGTTGCCGTTCGAGAGCGGGGCGATGATGTAGCGCGACTTCAGCCGCGTGAGCCCGGCGACGGCATCGGGCCATGGGTCGAGTTTGTGCCACGCCAGGTTGAGCGCGTCCAGCTCGGCGGCCGGCACGGCTGCCGGATCGATCCCGAACTCGGGCAGCACGCCGGCGAGGTTCTCGCGGTGCAGCACGTCGAGGCGCGTGAACGGCCGCCGTCCGCTGCGCACTTCTTCCATCGCCGGCTGGTAGCGCTTGCGCCACGCGTCGGCAAACGCGCCGGGATCGGCGTGGTCCTGCGCCCAGCGGGCCAGGAACGGCGCGGCTTCGCGCGCCACGCCGCTGCGCCAATCCACCACGGTGCCGAACACGTCGAACACCAGCGCCCGCACGTTCTCCAACACGATCAAGTAGCGGTGCGGCCGGTGAGCTTGCGGCCGGCGTCGAGTGCAGCGTAACTGCGAACGGGCGCGGCCATGAGAAAGCGATAGCCCGCGCGCACGATCCACTCGACGTTCTTGGTGTCGACGTGCGGATGACCGACCGGCACGTTATGCGCCTTGCACGTCGCTACGACGCGCGTCATCCACTCCACGACGAGCGGGTGATCGTACTCGCGCGGGTGACCGAGTTCTTGCGAGAGGTCGCCCTCGCCGATGAGGATCGCGCCGATCCCCGGCACGTTGGTGAGGATGTCGGGCAGGTTCTCGATGCCGCGCGTGTCCTCCATCATCAAGATCACGAAGATCTCGCCCTTCGGGTTGAGCGGCCACACGTCGGCACGTTCGTAGTATTGCGCTTGCGTTACACCCCAGTAGCGCGCGGCGGCCGTCGGGCCGTCGCCACGGATACCGGCCGGTTCGTAGAGCGGCTTGCCGGAGAGGCGTGGATAGCGGCAGGCCGCGACCGCGTTGTAGGCTTCGTCGACGGTCGAAATGTGCGGCCAGATGATACCGTACGCGCCGAGGTCGAGCGCCTGTTTTGCATAGACTTGCGATTTCTCCGAACCGTTGGGCGGAATTCGCACCATCGGGGTCACCGCCGCCGCGATCGATCCGGAGCGCGCGATCGCTCCGCGGTTGAGCAAATACTGCAGACTATCGCGCAGCGCCGCGATGTCCCACGGATTGTGTTCCATCTCGAAGACGACGCCGTCGTATTGGGCCGCGCTCATCGCGATCGCCGTCTCGCGGTCGGCTTGAGCGAAGGTGGTGAACGCGGTTTGACCCGACTCGAGGGCGGCAATAACCGAATTGAGGCGCGGCAGGTCGTTCATTTCTCATCTTTATAGGCGAGGTACGACCGCCGAGCCTGCTGAAAATCTGCGAGGTGGCTATGCGTCATTTAGGGCTCGTTGCTTTCATTTGCTGCTCGATCGTCTTGACGGGCTGCGGCGGCGGAAGCAACAGCCTCTCACCGGCACCGCAACCGACCTCCTACGCGTTGCCGACCGGCGGACCATACGTCTACGTGACCGACGGCGGTTCGCTCGTGCTGCAGATACCGCAGTCCCAGAACGGGGCGGTCGTTCCGTCGGCCGCGATCAGCGGCCCCGGCACGCAACTCTATAGCGCGGCCGGGATCGTACGCGATTCGTCCGGCAACGTGTACGTCGCCGATGAGAACCTCAACCAGATCGTCGTGTACCCGCCCGCTTTGGCCGGCAATCTGACGCCGCGTTCGATCATCGCGGGCGCAGCGACGGGGTTGAGCGCTCCGCGCGGACTGGCGATCGATGCGCAAGGCCGGCTGATCGTGACGAACACCACCTCGAACGCGATCACGATCTATCCCGCGGGTGCGAACGGAAACGCAACGCCGGCCGTCACGATTTCGGGCGCGGCCACGGGGCTGAACATGCCCGCGGCCGCGGCCGCCGATAGCGCGGGCAACATCTACGTCGCCAACGAGTCGGGCGCGATTACCGTCTTCGCCGCCGGCGCTAGCGGGAACGTCGCTCCGGTGCGCACGATCAGCGGCGCCGCCACGGGCCTCAACGTCCCGAGCGGATTGTGCCTGGATGCGAGCGGCAACCTCTACGTCGCCAACGCCAACGGGAACAGCATCACGGAGTATGCGGCCGGCGCGAACGGCAACGTTGCGCCCACCGTTACGATTGCCGGCTCGAACACGCTCCTGGCGCAGCCGCAGGGACTGATCGTCGGCAGCGGGAGCAATCTGTTCGTCACCAACTACAGCGTGCCGGGTGTGCCGGGCTTGGTCACCGTGTACTCCGCGGGCGCATCCGGCAACGCGGCGCCGATCCAAAGCATCACCAACATGCGAGGCCCGGTCGGAATCAGCTCGTAGGCCGAAGTCTGACGAGGCCGCGCGTCAGCAACTCGCGCAGTTCGCGGGCCGCAGCTGGTTCGGTCACATCGCTCGCACGCAGACCTCCGGCCGCGACGCGGATCAGCAGGGCGAACGCGGCGCGCGAGACGGGACCCGGCTCGTGGAGCGAGCCCGGACCGGGTGCGACGTAGCATGAAGCGCTCGTCTTTCCGCCGGGGGCCCGCTCCGCCACGTCGACGAGGCCGAGTCCGGGGGCGAGTTGCAACTCGCCCTCACCGGTGTCACCCCTCGCCAGCCGCTGCTGATGCGCGAACCAGGCTGCCACGTCGCCGGAGATGGCCGAGCTGAGCGGCGCCGCGGTGCGCACCGTATAGGCCGTCCCCGGCAGCCCGTCTTGCACGATGTAGCCGAAGTCGAGCGAGCGAATGTCCGAGCGTTCGAAGTGCTGCAGTAAGTGCACGAGTTGCGTTTGACGCTGCGCCGCATCATCGTGATGCGCAGCATGTGTCTCGGCATACGCGAGCAGCTCGTAGTGGTGCTGCAGGACGATCAGCGTGCGCCGCCGTTCACCCTGCCAGCGAGCAATGCGTTCGGCGAGCGAGGATGCGTTGGCGAAGTCGGCGACGATCGTCAGCGACCCGCGCGGTTCGAGGCGCTCTACCGCTCCCGCGAGGATTCGTGCCAGCACGTCATCGCCGGTGGCTCCGCCGCCGCGGTAGAGCAGCTCGGCGTCGTCCGGCGGCCACGGCACAAACGGCGGGTTGGCCACGATCGCATCGAATCGCGCCGCGCCTAACGGTTCGTAGACGTCGCCGAGCACGAACGTCGCGTGCTCGACGCGGTTGACCGCGGCGTTGAAGCGAGCGAACCGCAGCGCGCGCGGGTTGAGGTCGACCCCGGTGACGGCTTCGCTGTAGGCCGCGGCCGCCAACGCCTGCGCGCCGGCGCCGCAACAGAGGTCGAGCGTCGCGCGCCGCGGCGTGCGCGGAGCGACGCGCGCGAGCCCGACGGAATCGCCGCCCGGCGGCATCACGTAGTCCGCGAACGGCTCGGCGGGCCACACGGCGTTGTACGCGCGCGCGTCGGCGAAGATCAGCCGACCGGCGAACCACGTCGCGCTCACGAGCGAACGCCGAAGGCCGTCGAGGGTGACGATCGCCGCCATCTCGACGAGCACGTCGAAGGCTGCATCGCCGAGCCACGCCCGTACGTCGGCTTCCGCTTGCGGCTGATGCAAGACGAAGAAGCGCGCCGCGCTGCCGGCCGCGTCGCGCGGGAGAACGAAGGCGTCGTAATAGGCGGCGCGCCGGGGTCGCACGTCGGCGATCTCAGCGAGGCCGAACAGCGCCGCCGCCTGTTGCGGGCCGAAGCCGATCGCGACCAGCCGATCGTGCAGCGCTGCGGCCGCCGCCCGGTGCGCGGGCGCGGCCGGGTCGAACGCCGCGAACGTCGTGCCGCCGAAGTGCCGTGCGCTGTACTCGTCGGCGGTTGCAACCGCACCGGACCCGGCCCCCATCACCACGAACGACGTATTGCCGCGGCTCCGTTGGCGCCCCTGGCAAAACCGAGGAGAGGAAGCGGCGCCGGCATGAGCGAGTTTCGCAGCGGTCATCACTTCTTGCAGTTGCCGGGACCCTCGAACGTGCCCGAGCGCATCTTGCGCGCGATGGACCGCGCGGTCATCGACCACCGCGGGCCCGAGTTCAGCACGCTCGTTCCGGAATTGCTGGCCGGAATGCGCGAGTTATGCCGGGCCTCGGGACCCGTCGTGCTGTTTCCGTCGTCGGGCACGGGCGCGTGGGAAGCGGCGCTGACCAACACGCTCAATCCCGGTGATACGCTGCTGTGCGCCGAGACCGGGCAGTTCTCCCACCAGTGGGCCGAGATGGCGCGCCATCTCGGTTTCACGGTCGAAGTGATTGCCGGCGACTGGCGGCACGGTGCCGACCCCGAGCAAATCGGCGAGCGATTGCGCGCCGACCGCGCGCACGCGATCGCGGGCATCATGATCGTGCACAGCGAGACGTCGACCGGCGTGTGTTCGCGCTTGCCCGACATCCGCGCCGCCATCGACGCCGCGCAGCACCCGGCACTCTTGTTCGCCGATACCGTCTCGTCGCTGGCCACGATGGATTACCGCCACGATGAGTGGGGCGTCGACGTGATGGTCAGCGGATCGCAGAAAGGGCTCATGCTGCCGCCCGGCATGGGCATCAACGTGATCTCCGCCAAAGCGCTGGCGGCGCACGGGAAGAGCCGCTTTCCACGCTCGTACTTCGATTGGACGCCGATCCTCGACATGAACGGGGCCGGTTTCTTCCCCTACACTTCGCCGACGTTGCTATTTTTCGGTTTGCGTGAGTCGCTGACGATGATCTTGCGCGAGGAAGGCCTCGCGAACACGCTCGCGCGCCATGCGCGGCTGGCGGAGGCGACGCGGCGCGCCGTCGCCGCGTGGAATCTCGAACTCCTCGCGCAGGACCCGCGCGAATACACGAACTCGCTCACGGCGGTGCTCGTGCCGGCCGGCATCGACGCCGATGCGATTCGCACGACGATCCTCAAACGTTTCGACATGTCGCTCGGTACGTGTTTCGGCCGCTTCAAGGGCAAGGTCTTTCGCATCGGTCATCTCGGCAGCATCAACGACTTGATGCTGGCCGGTACGCTGGCCGGGGTGCAGATGGGTTTGCGCTTGCACGGTATCGGGACGACGAACGGCGTCAACGCCGCGCTGGCCTATCTCTCGGACCGTCCGGCCGACGTGCCCGACGATGCCGGCCGGCTCGCCGCGGCAGTGGGCTGACGGTGGCACTCGGCATCGGCAATGAGGCGCCGGATTTCACGCTGCGAAGTTCGGGCGGCACCGACGTGGCGCTGGCGAGTTTTCGCGGCCGCCAAAACGTCGTGCTGATCTTCTATCCGAAAGATCAGACGCCGGGCTGCACCAAACAGCTGTGCACGGCGCGCGACGACCAGGCCGCGTTCGCCGCGGCCGGAGCCGCCGTGTTCGGCATCAACGGCGACAACGCGGCATCCCACGAGCGGTTCATCGCCAAGCACGCACTGACGATGCCCCTGCTGGTCGATCCGGACCTCGCTACCGCCAAACGGTATGATGCCGTCATCGGTTTCGGACCGCTGCGGATCGTGAACCGCACCGTGGTCGGCATCGATCGTCACGGGCACATCGCGTTCTACGAACGCGGCATGCCCGCGACCGCGGAAATCCTCGCCGCGTTCGACTAAAAGCGGGCGACCAGCTCGCTCTCGAGCGTTTGCTGCCAGCGGCTGCCGCGCGGGATTTGCAGGTCGACCGGGCGCACGTTGCTGTAGTCCTCGGGGTTCGTGCCGCGCGGTGATTCGCCTCGATCGATCGCGTCGAGAGCTTCGAAGAGCAACTGGCGCGCGGCGATGATCGCGCGATCGCTGCTGCCGAGATGCTCGTTCGTGCGATCGCAGATCGCGCCCATGCCCTCTTGCAGCGCGAAGTCTTGCGTGTTCACGCCGGTGATCCCGGTGAACGTTTTGGTGCGCTGCAGCGCGCGATCGATCCAGTAGTCGTTTGAGGGATTGCGCTTGAGCCGGTAGGTGCCGGGAATGTACTCCTCGGGACCGCGCCCGGAACTCGTTTCGTAGGCGATCGCGTGCTCGTGGGTGATCGGAATTGCCGGATCGTACGAGTAGAGCCAGTTGAACGTCCACGTCGTTTCGTCGTCGATCGGCACCCACAGGTGACCGTGCAGCGCGGGTACTTCTTTCTTGCCGCCGCCCCAATCGGTAACGCCGCCGCGCAGCTGTTGCGCGGGCATCACGTAATGATAGACGCGGACGTAGTCCTCGTCGTCGCGCGAACGGATGCCGGCGTAGCGGAAGCCGTAGCTCGTTTTCTCGACTTCGAGCCGCGGCGCCGTGTCGGCGTTGCGCAACAGCCGCTTGTTCTGGATATCCTGATTGTGCGCGAACGATGAATGCGAGGTGTCGATGCCGCCCTCGAGCGCCTGCAGCCAGTTCGCATGCTCGAACGTCTTGGAAACGTGCCGGTGCGTTGCGGGCGCGCGCAGCAATTCGTAGTCGGGAAAGGGCGGCTGCAATTCCGGCGGCCCGAGGTACGCCCAGACCATGTCGCCGGCCTCGTACGTCGGATACGCGCCGATGCGCACCTTGCTCTTGAAGAGCGAGTCGGGCGGCTCCGAAGGCATGTCGACGCACGTGCCGTCGCGGTCGAACTTCCAGCCGTGGTACACGCAGCGCAGCCCGCACTCTTCGTTGCGGCCGAAGAACATCGGCGCGCGGCGGTGCGGGCAGAACGCATCGACCAAGCCCACGTCGCCGTTCGTGTCGCGAAACGCGATCAGGTCTTCGCCGAGCAGCCGCACGCGCACCGGCGCGCCGTCGGCGTCGGGCAATTCCTCGCTCAAGAGTGCCGGTTGCCAATAGCGCCGCATCAAGGTGCCCATCGGCGTACCCGGACCGACCCGCGTGAGGCGTTCGTTTTCTTCGGCAGTCAGCATGACGGTTGAGTTCCTCTCACAGCGTGGCGATCATCTCCGCGGGCGCGAGCGCCCGGTCGATCACTTTGTACTTCATCCCGATATCGATGACGGGCCGGATCAGATCGGGGTCCAAGGACGTGGCGTACGTCGCGCGGCGAACGGTGGCGAGCTTATCCGGATCGAGTTTACCGTACTTCACCAGAATCGCCAACGTGTCGGCATGGTGAGTGTTCGCCCAACGCGCGGCATCGTAGAGCGCCGCGGCCAGCCGCCGCGCGAGACCCGGATTCTGCGCCAGCCAGTCGCGCCGCGCGTAGAACGCGTTCAGCATGAAGTGATCGGCGACGGCGTTATAGGCGTTCGCGAGCACGCGCGTGTCGGCCGCGGAGAGCGTCATGAACGGCTCGCCGAGCATCGCGGCAGCGACCGCGCCGCGTGCGATCGCCGCCGGCACGGCGGGATTCGGCAGTTCGACGAAACGCGCCAGCGTGGAGTCGGCGCCGTGCTGCGCCATCCACTCGCGCACCGCGAGCGAGGCCAGGTTGAGCACGGTCGGAACGGCGATCGTTTGCCCCTCGAGGTCCTTGGCCGTTTTGATCGGGCCGTTCTTCGCGACGCACAGCTCGGTCGTCGGCGCGTCGGCGACATGCAGCAGACCGCCGGCGAAGTAACGGTACGGCAGGCCGTGGTTGATCGCGCCGGCCAGTTGCATCGGATCGTTCGCCGACGCGTCGAGCGCGCCGCCCGACATCGCCTGATTCACGAGCGCCCCCGAGGCGAAAATCTGCAGTTCGACGTTGAGCCCGGCGCGCGTGAACGCGCCGCATTCCTGCGCGTAGAGGGTCTCGGCGTACGTTTCGGTGGCCACGCCCGCCATGCGGATCGGCGGGCCGCCCTGCGCGCGTGCGGCTCGGCGCCCGGTGAGGAGCGTGTCGGCTGCGGCCCCGGTTGCCGTCGCGAGGAACGTGCTGCGCAGCATCGTCATGAGGCGTTCGTCAGCGAGCGTCCGTAGCGGTCGAGCAGCGCGCGCGCACGCTCGTGAAGGCGCTCGCACAGTTCCGGCGGATCGACCGCTACGCCGTTGGCGTCCCAGCCGATCGCTTCGTGCACGGCGGCGTCGATCGACGGAAACGCGATGCGCACCAGCCATTCGGCGCTGCCGCGGATGCGCGCGCGCGACTCGACCGTGCAGTAGACCGACGCGTTCGCGAGGCCGCGGCGCGTCATCCGGAAGGTCGCCACGTACGGCGGCTCTTCCGAGAGAACGTGGGCGCTCACGCTCTTCCAGTACTCGCCGGCGTCGAAGGTGCTGGGCCGCGTGAAGCGGCTCTCCAGCACGCGCACGCGCGCGATGCGTTGGACGCGAAAGGTTTTCATGATCTCACCGTCACGTGCGATCAGATACCAGATCCCGGCCTTCGCGACCAAACCGAACGGATCGATCGAGCGGCGCGTCACCGCGCCGCGCCGGTCCGTATAGGCGATCGCCGCGCGGCGGTCGTTCCACACCGCTTCGCGCAGCGCGGCGAGCGCGGCCGGCGGCGCCGGCACGCGCAGCCAGCGCCGCGAATCGAGGTGCACCCGCCCGCGCGTCTGGCCCAGCGTCTCGCGGGTGCGGGTCGGCATCGCGTGCGCCAGTTTGTCGAGCGCGCTGCGGCGCCCGTTGAGCAGGCCGAGATCCGCCAGCGCATCGTCGCTCGTGACGAACAGGGCGCGCACCTCGTTCTCATCGAAGCGCGAGAGCGCGTCGCGATACGAATCGGCCAGCACGATGCCGCCCTGGCTGCCGCGTTCGGCGTAGATCGGCACGCCGGCGGCCGAGAGCGCGTCGACGTCGCGATAGATCGTCCGCACCGAGACTTCCAGGCGTGCGGCCAAAGCCGTCGCCGGCTGCTTGCCGGTTTGCTGCAGCGCCAGCAGGACGGCCATCAGGCGCTCGGATTTCACGGCTTCGGTAAACCTGACATGGGGTGTCAAGTATACGCTGCTACGATGGCCGGGCACAACTCCCCGAAAGGACGATCTTCATGGAAACCACCGCCCCGGCCGCTACCACAACGATCACCGGCGTCGACATTTTCGGCCCAGGCACCAAGGATGCGAAACGCTTGATCGCCTTCTATCGCGATTCTCTCAGCATGACGCCGACCAACATCAACGCTGAGGAGACCGGCGCTGAGTTCGAGCTCGCCGACGGTACGACGTTCGGCGTTTGGCAGCCCGGCGACGGACGGGAACGGGCGGGGTACACCGCGCTCTTCGCCGTCGCCGACATCAACTCGGCCGTCGCGCGCTTTCGCTCGCAGGGCGCCGACCTCGGCGACCCCTTCGAAACGCCGGTCTGCTTCATGTCGTTCGGGAAAGATCCCGACGGCAACGAATTCGGCATCCATCAGCGTAAGAAGAGCACCTGACGAAGGACCGACATTACCGGATCTGTTGATCGAGGGGCTCGACGTCGTCTTCGTCGGGATCAACCCTTCGGTCTACTCCGCCGAACGCGGACACTATTTCGCGCGCCCGGGCAACCGCTTCTGGCCCTGTATCTCGCGCTCCGTTCTCAGCCGCCGCGCTCGCGCGGCGCTCGCGGTTGAGAGCCTCGCGCCCGGCGACGACCGGACCTTGCTGCAGTACGGCATCGGCTTCACCGATGTGGTGAAGCGCGCCACGCCGAAAGCGAGCGACGTCGCGGCGTATGAGTTTGCGGCCGGCGTCGAGCAGTTGCTCGAAAAGCTCGTGCGCTTTCGCCCGCGTGTGGCCTGCTTTCACGGAATTACCGGCTACCGCTACGTTCACGCCGCGCTGGCCGGCGAAAAAAGCGAGATCGCGCTCGGCCTGCAAGAACGGAAGCTGGGCGCGACGCGCGTTTTTCTCGTGCCCAATCCGAGCGGCGCGAACGCGCACTTCAGCCGTGAGGATCAGACGCGCTGGTACGATGCGCTCGCGGCCTGCCTCGCCGATTGACGTATGGCGCGCGCTACTTGGCGCGCATGCGGTTGTTCTTCGGGTTGTGCTCGACCTCGGCTAAGCCCAACGCCTCGAGCACGGGCGGAACGTACATGCCGAAACGGCCGCGCAAGCCTTTCTTGAGACCGTACCAGCCGCCGACCGGATTTTCGGCGGCCCGTCCCCAGGCCTCGACGGTTCCCGCGGCGGCCGGCTTCTGCTCGTCGGCGCTGCCCAGCGGCATCCAGTCACCATGCGCCTTGAGCATCGCGTGCAGATCCTCGATGCAGCGCAACTGGTAACGCAACTGGGTTTTGCCGACTTGGACGACGAGCGCCGGCGGATCGAGTGCGCCGTCGCGCCAAGCCTCGTACTCGGCAGTGCCGGGCGGAGTCTTCAGCGTCCACGGCGTGCCCGGGGTGCCGGCCGCGCTCGATTTCGTCGCCATGTTCATATCGTAACGTGCATGTTACCAAAAAGCAAGCAAGAGTCAGCAGTGAGCGGCCGCTGCGGCCAGCACGCTCTCCCACGACCGCGCGTAGGCGGGGGCATTTTGCGCGAACAGCTCGGCGCCCGCGGAACCCGCATCGTGCGTCACGGTTACCCGGGTGCCCTCAGCGACGGCTTCGAAACGCACCTCGACGCGCGTCGCCCGCGCGGGCCCCGTTCCCGGATACCAGTCGAGCACCAAGCGGCGCGCCGGCTCGAACACACGGACCAAACCTAACTCCACTTCGGTGCCGTCGCTCGCGCGCTCGAAAAAGCGGCCCGACGCTTCGATGCGAATCGTGCTGTCCGCGTCCTCCGTGTGACGCCGATCGCCGGGCCACCATTGACCGGCGCGCTCGGTGAACAGGGAAAAGGCGCGCTCGGGATCGCAGCGCAGCACGACGCTCTTGACGATCATTCCTCAGCCAGCGCTTGCAGTTGCGCCAGCGCCGTGTCCCAGAAGCTGTCGATGTACGCGCGCACCGCCCGGAAGCCTTGAACGCGGACGGAATAGACGTTCTGCGTTCCGTGTTCCTCGGTGCTGACGAGCCCGGCTTCTTGCAGCACCCGCAGATGCCGGGAAATCGCCGGCCGGCTCACCGCGAAGCGCGTAGCCAGTGTTCCGACCGCCATCGGTGCGCGGCGCAGTTCGCTCAGGATCTCGCGGCGAACGGGGTTGCCCAAGGCATCGAGCGCATTCATCGTAACACCCACGTTACCATGGCCGATTCGCGAAAGAAAGGTCTAGCTGCGGTCGCGCAGTTCGCGCACGACGGCATACCAGTCGTGCGCCGGATCGCCGAGCGCCAGCTGCGTCTGAAAGTGATCGAGCCCCGGATAGCAGCGCGCAATGTAGGGCTTGCGCTTTTCCTCGAGCAGCGCGACGGCGCGTTCGTTCGAGCGCCGGACGCGTTCGGTGTCGCGTTCGCCCCACGCGAGGAACAGCGGAGCGTTCGCGCCGGCGAGCAAGTTGACGGGGCTCGCTTCGACGTCTTGCGCCGGATCGGCCAACACCGCTTCGTACACGCGTGCTTCGAGACTGCCCGCCGCCGGGCTCGGATGATGCAGATCCATGATGCCGCTTACCGAAGCGCAGCCGCGAATCGCGTGGGCGGGAATCCCGTACTGCGCCCAGCTCTCCGGCCGCAGGGCGAGCAACGCCGCGATGTGTCCGCCGGCCGAATGCCCGGCCACGAAGAGGCGGTCGGGATCGCCGCCGACGGCCGGCACGTGCTGCCGAATCGCGGCCAGCGCGGCGAAGCTGTCATCGAGGAACACCGGATAGCGGAATTCGGGCGCGAGACGGTACGTCGGTGCCACGAGCAGCGCGCCGCCGGCCGTGACGGCGGGCGCCATGAAACCGCACCACTCTTTGTAGCCGTTCGTCCAGCCGCCGCCGTGGAAGAACACAATGACGTCGAGTGGGCAGGCGGGATGTGCCGGAGCGAACAGATCGAAGCGCTGCCAGGGCTCGCTGCCGAAGGCCACGTCGCGTCGTTCGATGATGTCCGGCCAGCCGCCGCGCGAACGGCGCAGCGCCTCCGCGGAGAACGCGTCGGCAGCCGCGGTGGGGAGCGGCGGCTGTGGGGCGAGGACGAAATCGCCGGGCACCATGTCAGCCGCGATAGCCGAAATGGCGCGGTACCGTCAAGACGAGATCGGGAAACAACGTCACCGCGATCAGCACGGCCAGCAGCGCGACGATGAACGGCAGCACGTCGCGAAAGATTTCCCCGAGCGGCGTTTGCGTGAGCGAGCTCATCACGTAGAGCACCAACCCGTGCGGCGGGAGCGCGAGGCCGATCATCATGTTGAGGATCACCAGCACGCCGAAGAAAACCGGATCGATGTGCAGACCGACGGCGACCGGAACGAGCAGCGGCACGAGCACCAGCAGCATCGTGATCGCATCGAGCACGCAGGCGAGCGCGAGCAGCAAAACGTTGACGGCCGCCAGGAACATCAACGGCGAGGGGTTCCAAAGCAGGATCGCCGCCTGCAGCGCTTGCGGCACGTTTTCGGCCGCGATCGCGTAGTTGAAGACGAAGGCGCCGGCCAGGATGAGGCCGACGCTCGCGGTACTGCGGACCGTATCGACGAGGGTGCGCCCGAATTCCGCCCAGCTCGCGCTGCGGTAGACGACGTACGCGAGCAGCAGCGCATAGGCGGCGGCCACCGCCGCGGCGTCGGTCGGGGTCGCGATTCCCGAGTAGATCACGCCGAGCAGAATCACCGGCAGCATCATTGGGAGAAACGCGCGCCCGATCGTGGCCGGCCACTCGCCCAGCGGCACCGGCGACTCGCGCGGGAAGCTGCGCCGCCGGGCCAGCACCGCGATGATCGTCATCAGCGAGAGCGCCATCAGCACCGCGGGCACCAAACCGCCCAAGAACATCGCGCCGACCGACGTGTTGGCGATGAGTGCGTAGAAGACCATCGGAATCGACGGCGGCACGATCGGTCCGATCGTCGCGGCCGCGGCCGACGTCGCGGCGGAAAAGCCCGGTGAGTAGCCTTTGCGCACCATCATGCGCGCGACGATCAGGCCCGGGCCGGCCGCATCGGCCACGGCGCTTCCGCTCATGCCCGAAAAGACGAGGTTCGAGAGCACGTTCACTTGCGCCAGGCCGCCGCGAAAGCGCCCCACCAGCGCCGAGCTCAGATCCAGCAACCGGTCCGTGACGCCGCTCGCGTTCATCGTATTGGCCACGAAGATGAACAGCGGAACAGCCAGCAGCACGTAGTTGCTGTAGAGACTGTTCACCGTTTGGTCGACGAGCAGCCCGCGATCTTGACCGGTCACGAACAAGTACGCGATACCGCTGGCCAGCATCGCGAGGCCGATCGGAGCGCCCGCGACCGCACCGGCGACGAAGATACCGATCAGGGCGATCAAGCCGAGCGAGGGGTGCACGCTAAACCTGCGTGCGCCAATCGGCGCGGCACAGGCGCACGAAGCTCAGCGCCGAGCGGACGACGACGGCCGCGATCATCACTCCGAAGCAGCTATACACCCAGCCCACCGGCCAGCGCAACACCGGCGTTTGCGTGCGGTTCAGGAACTGCAAGTAGCCGAAGATCGTCGGTGCTGCCGCAGCGAACAGCCCGCCGATCAGCAGCGCGCGAAACATCGCGACTGCGCGCTTCACGGGCACGGGCAGGGCGTTGTAGACAAGATCGAAGGCGATCTGTTCGCGATCGCCGACACGACGAAGGCGCAGCCCCAGAAGATCACCCAGATAAACAGCAGCACGCCCAGTTCGTCGGCCCACGCGACGGCGTCGCCGAACGCGTACCGCATCACGATCTTGTAGACGAACAGGCAAAACATCGCCCCGAACAGCACGGCCGCGACGAGCCGTGGCGAGGCCTCGCGCACGCGCGATCATGGCATCAGGAAGCCAGGGTGCGGATCGCTTTGAGCATCGCGGCGTCCCACTGGGGTTCGACTGCGGCGTAGACGCGGTCGGCATTGGCGCGAAACGCGCCGAGGTCGGGGGTCGCGACGGCGATCCCCTGCGCCTTCAGGTCGCTGAGCACTTTGCGCTCGTCCGCCAACCGCGCATCGTCGTTCTGCTTTTGCGCCACGGCGGCGGCCCGCAGCACGGCATCTTGGTCTTTGCGCGCGATCTGTTGCCAGACCGGTTCGCCGATATCGAAGAACACCGGCTGGACCATATGTGAGGTCAGCACGACTTGTTTGGTGACCTCGTAGAGTTTCGCAGCGTAGAGAATGGTCAGCGGGTTCTCCTCGCCGTCGATCGTGCCGGTCTGCAGGCCCAAGTACACGCTCGGCATCCCCATCGGCGTCGGGCTCGTGCCCAGCGCCTGCCCGAGCAATTGCCATTCGGGGCCCGCGGGGACGCGCAGTTTCACGCCGGCGAGATCGTTCGGTCCGGCGACGGTGCGCGACGTGCGCAGCGCCACTTGGCGCGTGCCGAGATAGGCCACCGCGAGAATCCGGATGCCCATTTTGCCGACGATCGCGGCTTTGTACGCCGCGCCGACCGGTCCGTCGAACACGCGGCGCAGGTGCGCGTAGTCGTGCAGCAGATAGGCGCGGTTCATCAGCCCGTATTGCGGGACTTGCTCCGCCAGCTCGAACGTTTGTCCGGTGCTCATCTGCAGCGTGCCGCGCTGGATCGCCGGGATCTCCGTGCCTTGCCGGAACAAAACGTTGGCGGGATAGGTCTCGACCAGGATGCGCCCTCCGGTCGCGCGCTCCACTTCGTTTTTGAACGTCACCATCGCGGTCGATAAGAAATCGGACGGCGGCGACGACGCCGAGAAGCGCAGCGTCAGCGGCTCCGCGGCACGCGCGGGACGAACGGCGGAGAGCATCAACGCGCTTCCGATCATGCCCAAACTCGACCGCCGGCTATACGGCTTCTTCCCGCTGGGTCTCATCGGGCATTTCCTCCAATTCCGGAACGCGTGCGGTTCGGTCCGTCCAGGGGAGATGCCTTGCCCTCGCTAAATGCTTCAACGCCCGCCGGCACACCGCGCGACATGGAAGCGATCGTGGCCAATGTATTTCGCTCGAGCCGAATCAGCGCCGGTGTACTCGGCGTGACGCTGCTTCTGTGCGGGTTGCCGGGCTCGGCGAGTGCGCAAGTACTCTCGCACGGCGCCCTCGTGCCGACATCGCCGCCGACGCAACGCCCGACGCCGCCCCCGGCGTCGACGTCGTCACCGACCCGCCGGCCGGAACCGGAGCCGGCTTCGTCCGGCGACGTTTTGACGCGGATCTTGCAGTCGTTGGGAAGTACCAGCGTCGCGGTGGTGGAGCGCGACGGAACGGCGCGGGTGGTCAGCGTCCCGCCGCAGATCGTCACCCCGTCCAATCCGCCGGCCTCCGCCGGCGGAGCGTGCCCATCTCCGCAGAGCGTGAGTGACGTTGACGCTGGTCCCCGGCACCGTTTGATCCGGGCCCGCTCGCAAGCGTCATCGCCCTTCGGAACCAAGTCGGGAGCGTTTCACGCGGTGCGCAGCATCAACGGCTGCAGCGCGGTGCGCGTAACAGTCTCCATTCCGTGCGGCGCACGGCACTTCGTCGTCGGCCCCGGCTTCAATGAGGTTACGCGACAGCGGGCGAGCGTGGATCTCGAGACGGGTTATATCTACGTCGGCGGTTGGGGTGCCGGGCCAAATGGCACCTCGGCTGATGCGGGCCTGCAAAAAAGTCCGGCGCAAGCGCCGCGCGACGATTACGCCATGTACTGGAAATACGCGAAGAATCGCCCGCTCGAAGCGGCGGACAAATTTGCGTGCGGCGGCCCCGATGTCACGCTCGAATTCTATCCCGCCTCGGACTCACTGCTCGTTTTCACGGCGACGGGTTTCGCTGAAAATGGGGCGCGCGTTAAGCTGGCATTGATCCAAAAAACACGGCCGGCCGACGGTTGGCTTCCCGACGGTGGTTCGGCGCACAACGGAGTCATTCTCAAACGCGTGGTGGCGATCGCTCAGCCGCAACGCTGGAGCGACCCCGCGATCATGCCCAATCGCTTTACCGACGGCAGCTATTTCGGCATCGCAAACGCCGCGTCTCCCCAGCCGCTCATCGTGTGGCGCACGTGTGAGATCGGGCGTGTCACGCCGCCGTCGATCGTTCCGCGCTATGAGCCGTGGACTGCCGCGCAAACGTGGCAGCCGACGGCAGGCTCGTATGTGGATTGGCCGCCGCCGGCTATCCATCTCGTTCGAAACGTAGCGGGTGAATGCGATCGCGCCGGTATCTATCTCGACCCGAGACTCTAGGCTGAAGGCTTTCTTCAGGGTAGTGTATTATTGACGCACGAACTTTCCACTGAGCGCGCGTAATCGAGGCAACGTCCATGCTGAGCGAAGCGGAGAACGAACTCTTCACGAGAGTCGGACCAGGCACGCCGATGGGCGAGCTGCTGCGCCGCTACTGGCATCCCGTCGGGTGCTCGGAATTCGTCACCACCAAGCCGCAGCGCGTGAACGTTCTCGGCGAGGAGCTGGTGCTCTACCGCGGCGACGACGGCACGACCGTGCTGATGCAGTTGCGCTGCGCCCACCGCCGGGTGGCGCTCGACTACGGTCGCGTCGAGGGCGAGTGCATCCGCTGCCCCTATCACGGCTGGCTCTACGACCGCTCGGGGCAATGTGTCGAGCAGCCCGCCGAACCCGAGGGCAGCTCGTTCAAAGAGAAAGTCCGGCTGACGAGCTACCGCACGCAAGAGTTCAGCGGCCTCGTGTTCGGCTACCTGGGGCCCGATCCGGCACCGCTGCTGCCGATCTACGATATCTTGCTCGAAACCGCGGGGGTCAAAGAGATCCTGCAGCAGCCCGTTCACACCAACTGGCTCAACCACGTCGAGAACATCGTCGACATCAGCCACCTCGCGTGGCTGCACGGCTACACGTTCCCCGCGTACGGCGGCCGTAAGGTCACCTATCAGTGGGACCGCAAAGAGTACGGCGTCGACAACGTCATGAACATCGAAGGCATCGACGACACGCACATCTCGTGCTTCGGCTATCCGCTGGTCAACCGGTTCTCGATGCCGCCGGTCGAGCCTAACGGCGAGCTGGTGCGCGCCATCATCTATCGCGTACCGATGGACGATGTCTCGATCCGGCAGTACTTCGTGCGCTTTTATCCGAGCGACACCCACTCGTTCCGCGCGCGGACGCGTGACCCCAAACCCGGTGTCTACGCACCGCTCGCCAACGACTGGTGGGGCATCGACGTCTTCGATCAGGACCGGATGGCGATCGAACAGCAAGGCGTCATCGCCGACCGGCCGCACGAACAGCTCGGCGCCTCGGACGGCGGCATCATCCTGATGCGCCAGATGATGCGCGAGTCGCTCGCGGCGCTGAAGGAAGGGCGGGACCCGCTGTGCATCATCCGCGACCCGGAGAAGCAGATCATCCGCTTTCCGCAAAAGTCATCGATGCTCGAGGAACGCCAAGACGACGCCGACTACTCGATGGCCGGCGGCAGTCAGGCCGCGCGGTAACAGCATGCGGATCACGCGCTCACGGGCCGTACGCATCCTCGGCGCAGTCGCTGCCGCGCCCTGGCTGATCGGCCGGGCCCAGGCGCAGACGCCGGCGATTCGGGTGGGAATGATCGGCATCGAGCCGACGTGCCTCGTCTATTATGCGAAGGAGAACGGGTACTTCGAGCGGGCCGGCATCGACGTCGACGTCACGGTGAACCCGTCGAGTCCCGCCATCGCCGCGGCCGTCGTCAGCGGCACCTACGACGTCGGCTATGCCACGATGTCGACGCTCGCCGAAGCGCACGTCAAGGGCGTGCCGTTCGTCATCATCGCTCCGGACGGTTTGATCACGCCGGGCTTGGTCATCGGCGGCATCATGACGGCCGCGAACTCGACGATTCGCACGGCCAAAGACTGCAACGGCAAAACGTTCGGCACGTCGGGCCTGAACACGCAATCCGAGTACGCGCCGCGCGCCTGGGTCGACAAGCACGGCGGCGATTCATCGACGATCAAGTTCGTCGAAATTCCGTTCCCGCAAACGGCCGACGCGCTGGCCGCCGGCCGCATCGACGCCGCCTATCTGGTCGAGCCGTTCATCACGCTCGGAACAAAGCGCAACCTCATTCGCATGCTGGCGACCGGCGACGACGCGATAGCCCCGACCTACCTTGCCAGCGCCTGGTACGCCACGCTGCCGTGGGCGAGGGCGCACCCTGAACACGTCGCCCACTTTGCCACGGCGATCGGCCAAGCCGCGCGCTGGGCGAACGCGAACCCCACGAAAGTCGTACCCATCATCGCCGAGCGGCTCAAGGCCGATCCGGTCATCACGGCACAGGCCGTTCGCACCGTCTACACCGACCGGCTCGTGGACGCGCAGATCCAGCCCTGGATCGACATCACCGCCAAATACGCGAAGTTCGCGAGCTTTCCGGCAGCAGAAATTATCTATCAGGCGCAGAAGTAGCCGCAATGGCCTTTGATCCGGATCTACCATCGAATCGACTCGTGTACGCCATTCGGGCGAAGCGCGAACTGTACGAAGATTTTCCAAGCAAACTCGATGTCGCCGCGGTCGAGTACGGCCTGAGCGCGGCCGAGCTTGCGGCCTGGCGCGACGTCGATGTGAAAGTGCTCGGGGAGATGGGCGTGCACCCCTATTTCCTGCCGCAGATCACGCGCATCATGCGCGGCAGCCGGAACAACGACAGTCGCAGCGCGGCCGCGCAGGCCTTCAAGCGCTCGATGATCGACCGGACCTGACGGCGCATGGCACAGATCGTGGCGGCCATGGCCCTCTCCCACGCCCCCGGACTCGCCGGCTGGCTCGACAGCGCGACTCCCGATGAACGCTCGCAGATCGTCGCCGGCTTCGATTACTTGCGCGGACAACTCGAAGCGGCCAAGCCCGACGTGATCGTCGGCATCGCCAACGACCACATGCTCAACATGCCGATCAAGGATCCGCCCGACTTTTGCATCGGCACGGCGCCGGAGTGGATCGGTCCGGCGGAGTTCTTTCGCGAGTGGCTCAAGATAGATCCGTATCGCGTCGCCGGTCGCCCCGATATCGCCGCGGCGATCGAGAAACGGGCCGCGGCCGACGGCGTCACGATCATGCACGCCGATGCGCTGCTGTTCGACGACAACTGGTCCGTGCCGTTGCACTATCTCACCCCGCGGCACGACGTACCGCTGGTGCCGATTCAGATGAACTGCATCAACCCGCCGATTCCGGGGCCCGCGCGCAGCTATGCGGCCGGACAATCGATCGTGCGCGCGATCACCGAAGACCTGCCCGCCGATTTGCGGGTGGCGCTGGTCGGTACCGGCGGTCTCTCGCACGAGCCGGGCGGCGAGCGCTACTTTCAGGTCAACGAAGAGTTCGACCGCTGGTTCCTGGCGCTGCTCGAAACCGGCGACGTCAACGCGATCCTGGCGCAAGCGACCGTCGAGCGCATGGAAGCCGCGGGCGGCGGGGGCACGGCTGAACTGATGGCCTGGCTCGTCGCGATGGCGGGCGCGCACGATAAACATGCGCGTACGGCCTTCTACGTCCCGGCGGTCGAAATGCGCTGCGGGATCGGCGCGGTAACGTGGCCGGTCGCGGCGAGCGCCGCGTGACCGCGCTGCTGCGCACGCTCGACGAGCGTCTCGCGGTCGGCCACACGGCACTGGTCGTCGTTGACATGCAGAACGATTTTTGCGCCGAGACCGGTTACGTCACGCGCGAGCTCGGCCGCGACGTTCGCGCCTGCCGCGAGATCGTGCCGGCCGTCAACGCGCTCGTCGCCGCCGCGCGGGAGGCAAACATTTTCGTCGTGTGGATCGTCGCCGAGTACGACGACGACGAGATCCCGGCGCCGATGCTGGCGAAAAAACAGGCCGCCGGAATTTCCGCCGTGAGCTGCGCGCGCGGCAGTTGGGGCGCGGAAGCCTTTGGCGTCACGCGCAATCCGGACGAACCGGTCGTGGTCAAGCACAGCTACAGCGGTTTCGTCGAGACGGAGTTGCACACGGTGCTGGCCGCGCGCGGGATTGCGACCGTGGTGTTTGCCGGCGTGCAAACCAACGTCTGCGTCGAGTCGACGCTGCGCGATGCGCACGCGATGGGGTACTACGTAGTCGTGGCCGAAGACTGCGTGGCCTCGCACATGCCCGCGCAGCACCAGGCGACGCTCGACAACGTCCGCTTTCTGTTCGGCGACGTGACCGCTAGCGGCACGATCGCCGCCCTCTGGCGGCGCAGCGGAGTGCTTTCCACGTGAACGACGGCTATTCGATCTTCCACGACACGATGGCCGACATGACGTTTCCCGAGGTCGCGCAAGCGGCGGCCGACGGCGCGATCGTGCTGTGGGGCCTAGGCGTGATCGAAGAACACGGACCGCACTTGCCGCTGGCGACCGATGTCTATCTGCCGTACGCGATCCTGCGCGAAGCGCGCCGTCAGCCTCGCCGAATGGGGCCAGCAGAGCGTGATCGCGCCGCTGTTCTACTGGGGCGTGAACGACGTCAGCGCCGCGTTTCCCGGTTCGTTTGTCGTTCGTCCCGAAGTGATGATCGAGATGATGAAAGACGTTTTTCGCAGCTTGCGCAAGGACGGCTTCAGCCGGGTGTTCTGCCTCTCCGGACACAACGACGCCGCGCACAACCGCGCGCTGTTTGAAGGCGTGAAAGCGGGACGTCCCTACGGCGAGATCGAGACCTATTTGGTGTCGGCATCCTTCATCGCCGAACGTCTGGGCTTCGCGGAAGACGAAGTGGTGGCGACGTTCGGCGGTAAACCGGGGCCGCCCGCGCAGTATGTGGACGTGCACGCCGGTGCCGGTGAGACGTCGGCGATCTGGGGCGCCTTTCCCGGCGTCGTGCGCGATGAGATCATACCGACGCTCAAACCGACCAACTACGGCATGGATGATTTGGCAGAATGGCGCAAAGGCGCGGACGTCGCGATGCGCAAGACCCCCGACGGATACTTCGGCGATCCGGCCGGCGCCGATCCGCGTAGCGGCGCCGTCTACGTGGCGGATCAGGGCCTCCTCGTCGCCCAGGCGATCGCCAAGAAACTCTCGCTCGCTCCACGTTAGGAGACGTCCATGCGCCGACTGACCGCCTTCGTCGCCACACTCAGTCTGGCGGTCGGTCTCGCATCGTCCGGGGCCTGCGCTCAGGATCTGATAGCGTTACGAGTGGCGACGACGCCGATCGATGCCGGCGCGCAGGTGTATTACGCCGCCGACATGGGTTTTTTCAAGAAGGCCGGCTTCGACGTTCAGATCACCTCGTTGCCGGGCGGACCGGCGATCGCGGCCGCGATCGTCTCCGGCGCGTTCGACTTCGCGCAGATCAACATTCCAACGCTCGCCGTCGCGTTCGGCGCGTAATCAGAACGCGAGCGCGTACGACTCGCGGCGCGGATCGGCGGCGGCCTCGCGAATGCCGCCGGCGTTGATGCGAATCATGCCCGCTCCGCCGAGTGCGGCGCTGTGGCGCGGAACGGTGGTCAGCGCGTGGCCGCGCGCTTCGAGCTCCAGCCGCGCCTCGACGGATACCGGCGACTCGATCTGCAGGCGGTTCGATTCCGCGAGAAACCAGCGCGGCGCATCGACCGCGCGCTGGAGATCGAAGTCGTGGTCGAGGACGCGCATCAGCAGGATCGCGTTGGTGTAGGTCTGACACGGTCCGCCCGGCGTTCCCAGGCACAGCAATTCTCCGCCCGGCCCGCGCACGAGCAGCGGGTTGAGTGTATGCATCGGGCGTTTACCGGGCGCCAGCACGTTCGGTGAAGCCGGGTCGAGCGAAAAGCCGGTCATGCGGTTGTTCATCATCGCGCCGGTGCCCGGAACGATCTCGCCGCAGCCGAAAATGTTGAACACGCTCTGCAAGAGCGACACCGCGTTGCCGTGCCCGTCGACGGCGGCCGCGTAGCTGGTATCGGTGCCGGCGCTCACGCCGATCCGGGCCACCGGATCGCCGGCGCATTTCATGTCGATGTCGCGGGCACGCTCGGCGCCGTAGGCCGGATCGAGCAGGCTTGCGACGGCGCCGGCCGCGCTCGTAAAGGCGGGGTCGCCCATGCTCGCGCGCATATCCGCCAGCGCGAGCTTCAGCGCTTCGACGTGCAGGTGGATGAAGTCAGCGCTCTGCGGATCGATCGATGCGACGTCGAAGTGTTGCAGAATTTGCATCGCTTCGAGCACGACGATACCGACCGACACGGGCGGTTGTCCGCAAATATCGTAACCGCGGTAGGCGGCGTGAAGTGCCGGCGCCCATTGACTCGCGTACGCTTCGAGATCGCTGCGGCGCAGATAGGCGCCCTGCCGGGCGGCGTACGCGTCGAGCGCCTCGGCGAACGATCCGCGATAGAACCCGGCCGCGCCGTCGCGCGCGATTTCCGCCAGGACGTTCGCGAGATCGTCTTGCACGAGCAACTCGCCGGCCCGCGGTACGCGACCGCCGTTGAAAAAGACCTCGCTCGCGGCCTGCGACGGCGCCAAACGCTCGCGGTTGATCTCGAGGTTGGAAGCGAAGAGCGCCGAGACCGGCATGCCGTTGCGCGCCAGATCGATCGCCGGTGCGAGCACCTCCGCCAGCGTGCGGCTCCCGAAGCGCGCCAGCGCCGCTTCCCAGCCATGCACCGCGCCGGGCACGGTGGAAGCGGCGATGCCGAGCGGACTGATACCGCCGGCAAATGCGTCCGGCGTCGCCAAGGCCGCCGCCGGACCGCTCGCGTTGAGCGCATGGGTTTCGCCCGATTGCGCATCGTGGTAGAGCAGAAAGAGATCGCTGCCGAGGCCGCACGCATCGGGCTTGAGCACGGCGAGACACGCGGCGGCCGTGATGGCCGCATCCATGGCGTTGCCGCCGCTGCGCAGCATCTCCATGCCGGCTTGCGCGGCCAGGTGATGCCCCGCCACCATCGCGCTGCTGCGGCCCATGACGACCGGGCGCGTGGTCAGGGCATGTGTCGTGCCGAAGCTCATCCTTCGATTATTGGGATCGCGGGGCTCATCTCCTGGAAGCGGTCAGCGACTGGTCGTGCGCGGGTTGAAGGCGTCGTTGAGGCCGTCGCCGAGCAGGCTGAAGCCGAGCGCGCAGATCACGATCGCGAGACCGGGAAAGAAGCTCATCCACCAGCTTTGCTGGAGATAGGGCTGTGCGGCGTTGAGCATACTGCCCCAACTGACCGCGTTCGGATCGCCCAAGCCGAAGAAGCTGATGCCGGCTTCGAGCAGGATCGCGTGGGCGACGCCTTGGCTCGCGGTCACGACGACCGGCGCGAGCGCGTTCGGCAAGATGACGCGCGTGGCGATATACCAGTCGCCGGCGCCAACCGCGCGCGCCGCTTCGACGAATTCGCGATTGCGCAGCGCCAGAAATTGCGTGCGAACGATGCGCGCCGTCAGCGGCCAGCCGACGACCGCGATCACCGCGATCACTTTTTCGATTCCGCGGCCGAGAATCGCCACCAGTACGAGCGCTAAGAAAAACTGCGGAATCACCTGGAAGAATTCGGCCGTGCGCATGAGGATCAGGTCGACGATGCCGCCGCGGTAGCCCGCTACCGCGCCGACGGCGATGCCGATCACGGTGGCCAGCGCCGCCGCCGCGAGGCCGACCGTGAGCGAGATGCGGCCGCCGTAGACCACGCCGCTCCAAATGTCGCGACCGAGGTTGTCGGTGCCGAGAAAACTGCCGTCGAACGGCGGCAACAACGCCTGTGGCGACGTCGCGAGCGGCGAGCGCTGCGCGATGACGGGCGCGGCCAGCGCCGCGATCACGACGAGCACGATCGCGATCAGGCCCACCAGCGCCGAGCGATGGCGCGCGAAGCGGCGCAGCGCCGCGATCACGTGCGCAACCGCGGGTCGGCCCGCGTGGCCAGGATGTCGACGATCAGGTTCGCGACGATCGCCAGCAGGCTCGTCACGAGAAAGATGCCCACGAGCACCGGATAGTCGCGCCGGTAGAGCGAGTCGTAGAGCAGCCGGCCGATGCCCGGCCAGCCGAATACGGTTTCGACCAATGCCGAGCTCGAAAGCAACAGCCCGACGCTATAGCCGCCCGCGGTAAGCACCGGCAAGATCGCGTTGCGCAACGCGTGCCGGAACAGCACGACGTGCGGCGCCAGCCCTTTCGCGCGTGCGGCGCGAATGTAATCGTTGGAGATCGTTTCGATCATGCTCGAGCGCGTCAGGCGCGCGATCAGCGCGAGATGACCGAACGCCAGCGCCAGCGTCGGCAGGATCAGATGCTGGGCCGCGTCGACGGCCGCTCCCCATCCGCTGGGATCGCTGTGCAGCGAGTTCATCCCGATCGAAGGCAGCCAGCCCAGGTGCACCGCGAAGAGCAAGATCAGGAGCTGGCTGAGCCAAAATGACGGAATGGAGAACCCGATCAGCGCGAGCGAGGTGATAATGTGATCGCTCGCTCGCAAGTGGCGCGCCGCGGCCAGCACGCCGAGCGCGACGCCCACGATCGAGCCCAGGACGAGGGCACTCGCGGTCAGCAGCAGCGTCGGCACGATGCGCGCGCCGATCACCGCGATCACCGGTGCGCCGTAGGCAAACGAATAGCCCAGATTGCCGCGCACGAGCTGCCCGGCGTAGGCGAGGAACTGCACCCACAACGACTGGTCGAGTCCCAGATCGTGGCGGAGTTGGGCGACGTATTCCGGCGGTGCGGGAAAGTCGCCCACGAGCGCCGTGATCGGATCGCCCGGCATCACGTGGGTGATCAGAAAAACGATCAGGGCAATGCCGAAGAGCTGCGGTAGGAGCAGCGCCAGGCGGGCGGCTACTGTCGCCAGACCAGGTCCCATTCGCTGTAGGGCTGTCCGCTTTGCCACAGGCCTTGCAGCTTGGAGCTGGCGGCGTCGACCTCTTTGCGATCGATCAGCGGGATCGTCGGCAGATCCTCGGCCAAGATCTTCTGCACCGCGAAGTAGGCTTTTTGGCGCACGGCAATCTTGGGCGTGAGCGCGCCCTCCGAGAACAGCTCGTCGACCTTGGGATTGGAATAGCCGCTCGCGTTCGTGAACGTCGAGCCGGGTGAGTACGTCACGTACACGCGCTCGATGCCGATCGCCGGGTCGCCGCCGGTCGTATACGCTTGCAGGTCGCCGTCGAAGTCGCGTTTGATGAAGCTGACGTCGTTGAAGACGTTCACTTCGTAGGGCGAGAGATCGACGTCGATCCCGAGCTGCGAGAGGTTGTCCTTGATGATCTGCGCCACGGACTGAAAGCCGGCCTGAGCCGGATTGAACGCGAGCTTGAATTTGAAGCGCGTGCCGCCTTTGCGCGGCACGCCGGCTTTATCGAGCAGCGCGTTGGCCGCCTTCGGATCGTAGGGATACATCTTGGTGTAATCGACGGCCGGGTCGTAGGCCCAGGTGATCGCCTGGTGGATCGCGCTCTTCGAGACGTAGCCGATACCCTGAAAGGCTTGGTCGAGGATTTGCCGGCGGTTGAGGCCGCGCATGATCGCTTGCCGCACGAGCTTGTTGTTCAACGGCGGCCGGCTCGTGTTGAGGAAGAAAAGATAGTTGCCGGGCGCGTCGGTGTCGCTCTTGAGTGCGATATCCGGGCGGCCTCTGAGCTGCGAGACTTCTTCCTTGGGCAGAAAGTAGCTCTGGACGAAGTCGAGTTCGCCCGTGGTCAAGCCCTGGATGCGCGAGTTCGGATCGGCGACGATCTTCGCGATCACCTGATCGAAGTAGGGCAAGCCCTTGCGAAAATAATCCGGGTTGCGCACCATCACGATGCGGTCGCCCTTGATCCAGCTCTGGAACTTGAAGGGCCCGGTCCCGATCGGGTTGTCGGTGTTGTGCGGGTTCTTCAGCACGTCGGCGCCGGCATAGATGTGCTGGGGCAGAATCGGCGCGTCCTGGCAGCGCATTTGGGTGAGGAACGGCGCGTACGGTTTCTTCATGTGCACGACGACCGTGTAGGCGTCGGGCGTGTCGACGGCGGCCACGTTCTCAAACGTCTTCTTGGCGCGCGGATGATATTTGTTGATCACGTTCTCGAAGGTGTACTTCACGTCGGCGGCCGTGAACGGTTTGCCGTCGTGCCAGCGCACGTCATGGCGCAGCTTGAACGTGTAGAGCGTGCCGTCGTCCGCGGCGAACCACTGGTCGGCGAGCTCACCGTGGAGCTTCCCGTCGCGGTCGGTCCACAGCAGACCGCTGAACATCTTGCAGTCGGTCGAGAGCGCCTCGACGCCGCTGGTGATTCCGGGATTGAGCGTTTCCGGATCGCCGCCGATCGCGAACACGAACGTGCCGCCGTGCTTGGGAGCCGGGGCCGCCGAGATCACCGTGCCGCACACGAGCAGCGCGGCGATAACGGCGCCGGCGATTCGCTTAACCATCTCGGATAGTGGCCGCGTGCGGCGCAAACGCCCTTTGGCCGTTTGTCGAGCACGTACGCCGCGCTGCCGAAACTGTCCTAATCAGCGCGCAGCGTGCAACATCTCGCCGAAGGAGCCGAGCGCCTTGAAGGGCCGTTCAGGCGCCTTTTGCAGGCTCGGCCGCGGCCACGCGTTCGGCCACGCGCTCGTAGAACATTGCGAGCGCCTCGTACATCGCGGCCGCCGGCGGATCGTCGGCTAAGAACGTCGCGATCTCGCGCATCTCGGCGACCCAGCGGTAGGCCTTGGGCGGGAACGCCGCGAGCTGCCGTTCCATCAGCGGAAGCAGCGTCGCCTGACTCTCGCTCAACTCGGTGCGCAGCGCCGCGCCCAGGCCGTTGCGTTCGGCGGCCGACGTCATCGCGGCGGCAACACCGGTGAGACCCTTGGTGATGCCGGCGTAACTCATCTTCATGCGCGATGCGACGCCGATCGGTCCGTCGAGCACGCGGATCTGAACGCCCCAGGCGATCAGCGGTTTCAGCTCGTTCGCCGCGTCACCCGATGCGTAGAGCTGTGGGCCCGGATCGTCGCCCTTGGGGGCGAAGCCGATGATGCCGACGTCGACGCAGCGCGCGCCGGCCGCCGTCACCGCCGCTGCCACGCGGTCCATCGTCGACGGAGCGATTGCGTTGCAGTCGACGTAGATCGGCGTGGTCTGCGTTTGCCGAATGATGCCGGCGAAGTGTTGCGCCACGTCCACCGCAACGCCGGGCGGAACGATCGAGAGCAGCACGTCGCTCTCGCGCACCAGCGCCACGTCGTCGGAAAGCGTGGCGACGCCGGTGCCCCGCACGCGCGCGACGCTGGCCGGGCTGCGGCCCGCGACCGAGGCCACGACGTGCGCGCCGCGGGCGTGCAGCCGGCCGGCGATCGCGCTGCCCATTTCGCCCGTCCCGACGACCGCAATGCGCATCGTCACGGGCGCGGCCCGAACGTTTCGAGGGGGAACATTGTCCGAAGTATACAATGTACGATCGTTATCAACCTTGCTCGCCGAGGTCAAATGATTCAAGCACCAGCCCGCAGCCTTGAATACTACCGGCTCCGTGAAGAGATCGAAGAGTTCTTTTACGAGGAGGCCGCGATGCTCGATGAGCGCCGCTACTCCGAGTGGCTCGACCTGCTCGAAGACGACCTGACGTATTTCATGCCGCTGCGGCGCAACGTGAAGTTCGGCGAACAAGCCGAGCGCGAGGATACGCGCATCGGCGAAGCCTGCAGCTGGTTCGATGAGGACAAGTGGACGCTCAGCAAGCGGGTCGAGCAAATCCAAACCGGTCTGCACTGGGCCGAGGAGCCGCTCTCGCGCGTCTGCCGGCTCATTTCGAACGTTCAGGTCACAGCCGCGACCCCGTCGGTCGATGACGCGACGGAGATCGAGGCTCGCAGCCGCTTTCTGCTCTATCAAAACCGCGCCGATTACGAGACCTACCTGTTCGTCGGCAAGCGCTACGACACGCTGCGCCGCGTGAACAACGGCTGGAAGCTCGCCAAGCGCAAAATCTTGCTCGAGCAGAGCGTCCTCAACGCGAAGAACTTCGTGGTGCTGTTCTAGTGCGCGAGCGAGGAGGCTCCGCCGTGCTCGTAAAGCGGGCGGGCGCGAAGGCCGCGGAGGCGTTGCCGCGCACCTCGACGGCGGTCGCGGTGGCCGAACGGCTGCGCCGGCGCATCGTCTCGGGCAGCCTGAGCCCCGGTCAACGCCTCACGGAAGTCGAGATTTCCGAGATGCTGGGCGTTAGCCGCAGCCCCGTGCGCGAAGCGCTCATCGCGCTCAGCCGCGAAGGCCTCGTCACGAACCTTCCCTACCGCGGGGCGATCGTCTCGATGCTCGATGAACAGCGCTTCATCGAGCTGCAATCGTTTCGCGCCGCCCTGGAAGTGTTCGCCGTCCAAACGCTGATCGACCTGACCGACGACCGCGATCTGAAGCGCCTCGATGCCGCCGTCGAGCGTTTGCGCAAAGCGGCCGCGGCGAAGAACGTCGCGGGCGTGATCAGCGCCGACGTCAACGTGCACGAAACGATCGTCAGCCTTGCCCGCAACACGTTTCTCAGCCGCTCCTACGCCGAGCTGCTCAACGAGTCGCGGCTCTACATCGGCGTGACGCACCGGCATTACGACGACCTCGACGACCTCGTGAACGAGCACGAGCAGTTGCTCGAGGCGATTCGCAATCGCGACCGCGAAGCGGCCACGCGGATTACCCGCAGCCACATCGAGCACGGGTTCGACGCCGCGCTGCGCGACCTGCGCGGGGGGAGCAACGAGACATGACCAGCACCGCCCACGAGCGCGGAATTCGTCTGCGCACGGCGATCCCCGGACCGCGTTCGCGCGCGTTCCTCGAACGGCGCGCGGCCGTTCTGCCGCGTTCGGTCAACGGCGGCATTCCGATCTGCGTCGAACGCGGGGCGGGCGCGACGGTGACCGACGTCGACGGCAACCAGTTCATCGACTTTGCCGGCGGCATCGGCGTCCTCAATCTCGGACACGTCCCCGCCGGCGTGCAGGAAGCGATCAGCACGCAGGCCGCGGCGCTCATCCATTCGTGTTTCCTCGTGGCGGGTTACGAGAGCTACGTCGCGTTGGCGGAAGCGCTCGTCGCGATGGCGCCGGGCGCGTTTCCGAAAAAGGCCGTCTTGACCAGCACCGGCGCCGAGGCGGTGGAGAACGCGATCAAGATCGCGCGCGCGAGCACCGGCCGCGACGCCGTGGTCGCGTTCACGCACGCCTTTCACGGCCGTACGCTGCTCACGATGACGCTCACCGCCAAGCACGCGAACTATAAGAAGGGCTTCGGCCCGTTTGCGCCCGAGATCTATCGCGCGCCGCTGCCGTATGCCTACCACGGCACGACCGTCGAGTCGGCCACCGCATCGTTCCGGCAGCTGATCGAGGATGAGATCGGCCCCGAACGGGTCGCCGCGGTCATCATCGAGCCGGTCGCCGGTGAGGGTGGCTACATTCCCGTTCCGGCACCGTTCTTACGTATGCTGCGTGAGGAATGCGACCGCATCGGCGCGGTGCTCATTTTCGATGAGATCCAAACGGGCTTCGGGCGCACCGGAACGATGTTCGCCTGCGAGAACAGCGGTGTGGCCGCCGATCTCTTGTGCCTGGCGAAGTCGATCGCCGCCGGGTTGCCGCTGGGCGCCGTGGTCGGCCGTTCGGACATCATGGACGGACCGCTGCCGGGCGGTCTGGGCGGAACCTACGCCGGGAACCCCGTCGCCTGCGCGGCGGCGCTCGCATCACTGGAATTGATGCGCGAGGCGGGATATCTCGAGCGCGCCGTCGAGATCGGCGGCATCGTGAACGAACGCTTCATGCAGATGCACGAACGTCACCACATCGTCGGCGAGGTGCGGGCGCTCGGCCCGATGGCGGCCCTGGAGTTCGTGACCGACCGCGCCACGAAGGCGCCCGCCGCCGCCGCGTGCGAGGCCGTGTGGCGCTACGCCTACGAGCACGGACTGATCACCGTACGCGCCGGAACGCACAACAACGTGATCCGGTTCGTGGCGCCGCTCGTCATCGGCGACGCCGACCTTCGCGAGGGCCTCGACGTGCTCGATGCGGCCATCGCCGCAGCCGCCATGGGAGAACGGAAATGAACGGCACCTACGACTCGCTCGTCGACGCTGAACGCGGCATCATCAGCCGCGAACTCTACGTCAATCCGGATCTGTACGCGCAGGAGCTCGACCGCATCTTCGGCCGGGTTTGGCTGCTGGTCGGGCACGAAAGCCAGGTCAAAAAGCCGGGCGACTTCTTTCTCTCGCGCATGGGCGACGAATCGGTCATCCTCACCCGCGACACCAACGGCAAACTCCACGTCTTCCTGAATACGTGCCGGCATCGCGGCATGAAAGTCTGCCGCTACGACGAGGGCAACACCACGCGCTTCACGTGTCCCTACCACGCGTGGAGCTTCGCGACCGACGGCGAGCTCGTCGGCGTACCGATGTACGATACGCTGTATGAGGGAACGCTCGACCGCAAGGCCTGGTCGCTGATCGAAGTCGCGCAGATGGAAAACTACAAAGGGCTCATCTACGCGACCTGGGACGCAACGGCGCCGCCGTTGGAAACCTATCTCGGTCATTTCAAAAAACATCTCGACTCCGTGCTCGACGCGCGTGACGGTCGCGAGGGCGGCTCGGAAGTCCTCACCGGGATCCAGAAATACATCATCCCGGCAAACTGGAAGTGCGGCGCTGAAAATTTGCTCGGCGACAGCTACCACAACATCAGCCATCGCTCCGTCGACATCGTCGGCATCGGGCCCAGCGCGCGCTCGGGTGTTAAAGGGCGACGCGATCTCGATAACTCGCAGCACATCTGGATCAGCTTTCCGCAAGGGCACGGCGCGCACAGCGCGTTCATCCCGGCCAACCAACCCTACATCGAGCAGTTTCGCGACAGCGAGGCCGCGGAAGACTATTACCGGCGCTGTTACGAGGCGCGCCAGCAGCGGCTGGGCGACGATGCGCGCTTCACGGCGCGCACCGGCACGATGTTCCCCAACCTCTCCTACCACGCGCAACAGCCGCGTGAGGTGGTCCTGTGGCACCCGCACGGTCCGACGTCGACCGAAGTGTGGCGCTTCTTTCTCGTCGACCGCGACGCACCCGAGGACGTGAAGGCGTTCTTGCGCCGGTACTACATCCGCTATCTCGGGCCGGCCGGCATGACCGAACAGGACGACGTCGAGAACTGGAATTACACCACCGCCGCGAGCATGGGTTCGCAGGCCCGCAAGTACCCATACAACTACCAGCAATCGATGCATGCCTCAACCTTGGACGGCATGCTGCCCGGCAAGTCGTCGCTGCAGATCACCGAGCAAAACGCTCGCGGGTACTATACGCGCTGGCGCGACTACATGGACGGGGCCAGCTGGGACGTCCTTTTGGGACGCCAGGACAACAGCTTCAAGACGGAGGTCACGAGCCCACGATGAGCCAGCCCCACCTAGCGCGCGCCTCGTTCTTGGCCGGCAGCGCGGCCTTCGCGTCGATCGCCTTCGTTCGCTCGCCGGCGCGCGCCGCCGAGGTGACCTGGAAACTCGGCTTCGTCTCCAAGGCCGAGCACCCGGTGGGCGTGCACTCGATCGAGATGGCCAAGAACGTTCTGCGCGAGAGCAACGGCCGCTTCGAGATCCAGGTGTTTCCGAACAGCACGCTCATCAACGACGGCGACGCGATCCAGATGACGCGCTCGAACGCGGTGCAGATGATGATTCCGATCGGTTCGACGCTCTCGTCGATCGTGCCGATCGCGGCGATCGAGGGCATCGGCTTCACGTTCACGACCCAGGAAGAGGCGCTGCGCGCCTTCGACACCGAGCTCGGCGATGCGATCCGGCGCGAGATCGCCGCGACCGGCCTGCACCCGTTCAAGAAAGTGTGGGTCAACGGCTTCCGTCAGGTGACGACGAACTCGCGCGCGATCAAAGTCGCCAACGACTTCGACGGCTTGCGGCTGCGCACGGCCGTCTCGAAAGTCTGGATCGACCTCTTTCACGCGCTCGGCGCTTCGCCGACGCCGATCGAGGCGGCCGATCTGTACACCGCGCTGCAAACCCACGTGGTCGACGGGCAAGAAGCGCCGTTTGCGGTGATCGAAGCCGATCACTTCTACGATGTCCAGAAGTATCTGAGCGTGACCAACCACATGTGGTCGAACTTCTGGTACGTGGCGAACGGCGACGCCTACAAGGCGCTGCCGAACGATCTGCGCGCCATCCTCGACCGGAACATCGACTTGGCGGCGGATGCGCAACGGCGTGACATGCTCGCGCTCGCGACCTCGCTGCAAGCGAAATTGGCCGGCCGTGGAATGATCGTCAACACCACCGATCCGGCGAGCTTCCGTGCGCGGCTCGGCGGGTTCTACGCGAGTTACCACGCCCAATTCGGCGATCCCATTTGGAAGTTGTTGGAGAAGAACGTCGGCAAGCTCGGATAACCTCGACCAAGAAGGTCTGATCGTAGCGGCGCCGGTCTTTCGGCGCCGCTGGACGGCCGCGCTCGATCGTGCCGTGGGCAAGGTGCTCGAACCGGCGGTCGCGATCCTGATCGTGGTCGAGATCGTTATCCTCGCGCTCGGCGTGGTGTTCCGGTACGTCATTCACAATTCGCTGGCCTGGACCGACGAGCTGGCTGCGATTCTGTTCCTGTGGCTGACGATGTTCGGCGCCGCCCTGGCATTCCGCCGCGGCAGCCACATGCGGCTCGATATCCTCGTTCGCCTGGCTCCGCCGCGCACGCGCGCCGTGCTCGACGTACTCGCGACCCTCGTGCCGGCGCTGTTCTGTGCGATCCTGATACCGGCGACCGTGACGTTCTTGCAGCAAGAGCAGATCATCGTCACCGCCGCGTTGCAGCTGCCGCACTCATACGTCGATGCCTCGATCGTCATCGGTCTCGCGTTCATCCTGCTGCTGGCCGTGGTGCGCCTCGTCGACGCCGACCCGCGTGCCCTCGCCGTGGCCGTGGGGGCCGTGGCGGTCGCCATAGCGGCCTTGATGCTCGCGCACGGCACGCTGCTCGTGCTCGGCAACGCCAACCTGTTCATCTTCTTCGTCGTAATCGTGGCGCTGACGGTCGCGGCCGGCATCCCGATCGCGTTCTGCTTCGGCATCGCGACGCTGGGCTATCTTTCGTTCTCCACGGTCGTTCCGCTCAGCACGGTCGTGAGCCGCATGGATCAAGGTATTTCCAACCTGGTGCTGCTGACGGTGCCGCTGTTCGTGCTCTTGGGGCTCTTGATCGACGCGGGCGGGATCGCACGGCGGTTGATCGATGCGATTGCCGCGCTCGTCGGGCACTATCGCGGCGGCCTCAACATCGTGCTCGTCGGCGCGATGTATCTGGTGTCGGGAATCTCCGGAGCGAAGGCCGCGGATATGGCGGCCGTTGCGCCGGCCCTGTTTCCGCAAATGGAACGGCGCGGTCACCGCCGCGAAGAGATGATCGCGCTGCTGACCACGTCCGGCGCGATGGCGGAGACGATCCCGCCGAGCCTGGTGCTGATCATCATCGGCACGGTGGTGGGCCTCTCGATCCAGGATCTCTTCGTGGCCGGCTTGTTTCCGGCGCTCGTCGCATCGGCCGCGCTGATCGCCGTGGCGCTGGTGCAGTCGCGGCACGACGGCGTCGAGCTGGCCGCACGGCCGCCGCTACGCGCGATCCTGCGCGCCTTTCTGATTGCGGTACCGGGGCTCGTTCTGCCGTTCCTGATCCGGTTTTTCGTGATCGCCGGGGTCACGACCGCGACCGAAGTGAGCACGATCGGCATCGTGTACACGCTGCTGATCGGTGCGCTCGTCTATCGCGAGCTCGACTGGCGCCGGCTCTATCCGATGCTGCTCGAAACGGGCGCGCTGAGCGGTGCGATTCTCTTGATCATCGCGACCGCGACGGCGATGGGCTGGGGCCTGACGCAGTCCGGCTTTGCGCAACAGCTGGCCGACGGGGTTGCGAACATCGGCGGCGGACGGGCCGGCTTTCTGGCGGCGGCGATCCTCCTGTTCATCATCCTCGGCTCGGTGCTCGAGGGCGTGCCGGCGATCGTGCTCTTCGGACCGCTGCTCTTTCCGGCCGCCATCCGCATCGGCATCCACCCGATTCACTTTGCGATCGTCGCCGTGCTCGCGATGGGCGTCGGCCTCTTCGCGCCGCCGTTCGGGGTCGGTTTCTATACGGCGTGTGCGATCGGCCGCGCGCGGCCCGACGCCGTTGCCGGCCGCGTCGCGCCGTACATCATCGCGCTGATCGTGGCCCTCATCATCGTGGCGAGCTTACCGTGGCTGTCGATCGGCTTCTTGAAGTAAACGCGGGCGACGTCGTCGCCGCGTGCATTGAGGCGGCCGGCGTCGAAGTGGTGTTCGGGGTGGCGAGCATCCACAATCTGCCGATGCTCGACGCGCTGATGCGGCGCGGCGCCGTGCGCTGCGTGCCGGCCCGCGGCGAAGCCGGTACGGTGAACATGGCCGACGCCTATGCGCGCGTGCGCGGCGGGCTCGGCGTTGCGGTGACGAGCACGGGAACCGGGGCCGGCAACGCCGCCGGCGCGCTGATGGAAGCGCACAACGCCGGCACGCCGCTCTTGCACCTTACCGGTCAGATCGCAACGCCGTTTCTCGATCGCGGGCGCGGCTATATTCACGAGGCGCGCGATCAGCTCGGCATGCTGCAAGCGGTCTCGAAGCGCGCGTATCGCGTCTGGTCGCCGCAAACCGTGCTCGGAACGCTGCGCGCCGCGATTGCGGAAGCGCTCACGCCGCCGTGCGGGCCGGTGAGTGTCGAGATTCCGATCGACGTGCAGCGCGCGGCACTGGCGATGCCGCCGCCGGAGGAACTGCTCGCGCCGGTCGCGCCGCCGCCGTCCACGGACGAAGCGTCGCTCGATGCGATCGCCGGCGAACTGCGCGGCGCCAAGCGTCCGCTGTTGTGGATCGGCGGCGGCGCACGCGCGGCGGCGCACGAGGCGCGCGCGCTCGCCGACGCCGGCTGGGCGGTTGTCGCGAGTACCAACGGCCGCGGCATCGTGCCCGACGATCACCCGAGCGCCTTCGGCGCCTTCGGCGGTTTTGCGGCCTTCAAAGCGTTTGCCGCAACGTGCGATGCGACGCTGGTCGTGGGTTCGCGCCTGCGCGGCACCGACACGGCGGAGTGGACGCTGCCGTTACCGGCGCCGCTGTATCACATCGACGCGGATCCGTCGGCGCGCCATCGCAGTTACGGCGCGCGCCGCTTCGCGGTGGCGGATGCGCGCGTCGCCCTGCGCCGGCTGAGCGCATCCGCGCAACCGCCGGCCGCGCTCGACCCGCAGTTTTCCACCGATATCGCGGCGGCCCGCGCGGCCACGCGGGCCGAGCTCAACGTCACCCTCGGACCGTACGCGCCGCTGGTCGCCGCGCTCGAACGCCGGTTTCCGCCCGGTGCGCCGTGGGTGCGCGACATCACGGTTGCCAACAGCGCATGGGGTAACCGCGTTCCCGCCCTGCGCGAGCCGCGCGGTAACGTGTACGCGCTCGGCGGCGGCATCGGTCAGGGTTTGGCAATGGCGATCGGGGCCGCGCTCGCGGTGCCGGATCGCCGAACGATCGCCCTCGTCGGTGACGGTTCGCTGATGCTCGGCTACGGCGAGCTCGCAACGCTCGCACAGGAGCGCGCCAACGTGTCGCTCATCGTGATGAACAACGGCGGCTACGGCTTGATTCGGCACATCCAATCCACCCGCTATGGTGCACGCTACCATCTGTGCGACCTCGTCACGCCCGATTTTCAGATTGCCGCCGCGTCGCTCGGCTTGCCGGCCGCCCGCGTCGGCGATGCCGCTGCGTTCGAGCGCGCGCTCGACGCGTCGATGGAACGCGAGGGCCCGACGGTCATCGAGGTCGACATGATGTCCTTCGGTGAATTCGGACCGCCCTTTTCGCGTTCGACGTTCGGGGCCGGCGACGCATAGACCGGGGAGCAGGCCCTTACCAGACTAGCCGCAGGATCGGCGGTGATACTCAAGCCGCATGAACCGACTTCTTCTCGCGCTCGCTATTGCCGTGTCCACGGCGTTACCGGCAGCGGCCGATTCCGGTATCGCGTTCCTGCCCCAGCCGGGTCAACGCATCCACTACCGCGTCGTGCGCACGACGCAAACGCTGAACGGCCCGCAGTCGACCAGCGCGGACTTCGACGTGGTTCGCCGGACCGCGACCACCCTCGTGATCGAGCGGAAGACGGTGAGCGGCGCTCCGAATCTCTCGGTGCTCAAGGTTGCGGCCGATGGTTCGCTGGCACTGGCTGAAGACGCGAACGGTGCCGCCGCGGATGCCGATCTGGCCGACGTCCTCTACGCGATGAATCTGGCCCTCACCGTGACGCGGCCCGACGGCGCCTCGGCGCGGAACTCGTGGCAGGCGACGCTGCCGATGGCGTCTACGCCGCAGGCCGAAATCGCCGATGTGACGCTTGCTCCGGCCAACGTGCAGGGCGCCGACTTCGACTTCGCCGGTAGCGCCCAAGCCGTCGGTGCGGCACCGGCGCGGCGCAGTTCGGTGCGCAGTCCCCTAGCCGCGGGCGGCGGCGCCGATGCCGGGGGCTTTCCGGGCGGCGCCGGGGGCGGCGGCGGCGGTTATCCGCGTGGGGGCATCGGCGGTATGCCGGGCGGAGGCGGCCGTTCTCGTTCCGAGGGCGGCGGCCAAGCCGCGCCGGCGAGCAACCGGAACGGCGTGACGACCTTCGTGCAAATCGCGGGACACGTCAGCGCCGGCAGCGTCAGCCGGCTCGCGATCACGCAGACGCGCACGGTAACGGTTGCCACGCTGCCGTTCTTCAACGTGGCGATCTGGTCGATCACCGCGACGAAGTGAGAAGTTATTTGGGTTGGTAGATGAGCTCTTGCCCCGGAAACGCGCTGTCGATGAGTTTGTAGCGTACGGCGCCGTCGATCGTCGGTTGGAGCTGTGCCGCGGTGAGAGCCGGCGCGTAGACCGCGCGAACCGTCTGCTTCACCAGGGCGACGTCGAGATGCGAATACTTGGCGAGGATCTCGGCGGATTTATCCGTGTTCTTGTTGGCCCAGTTCGCCGTGTCGCGGATCGCGGCGGCGAAGCGCGTCACGATGTCCGGATGGGCTTGCGCCCAGGCCGTACCGACAAAAAATGCCGTGATGAGATAGTTCTCGCCTAACACCGCGTACGTATTGGCGAACACGCGCGTCGTCGCTCGCGACTGCGTGATGAACGGCTCGACGCCGGTAGCAGCGTCGGCGCGCCCCTGCGCGAGCGCGCCTTCGGACTGCTGAAAGGGCAGCTCGATGAAACGCGCCGTCGTGGAATCACCGCCGTTCTTGTCCATCCAGGCGGATGCCATCAACTGACCGATGCCCTTGAGCGGGTTGATGGAAATGACTTTACCGTTGAGGTCGCGCGCCGTTTTCAGCGGCGAATTCTTGGCCACCAGCAGCACGTTTGAGGGCGCGCTGTCGACGTTGATCGCCGCCGGAGCGATGATCGTCAGCGGAATTCCCCTTTTGTAGGCGGACTCGATGGTGAGCACGTTTCCGATCCCGACGTCGATCGAGCCCGAGGCGACGCCCTCGGTGATCGCCGCGCCGTTGGAGAGCGGCATCAGCGTGACGTCGAGCCCCGCTCGATCGAAAAATCCCATGTCGTTGGCGTAGAGCACTTCGGCCGTCGGATCGACGATCGGGAACGCGATGCTGATCTTGCTCTTGGCTTGCGCTCGGACGATTGCCGGCGCCGACGCGGCGGTAAAGGCAAGACTCGTCACGATCATTCGGGAGCGTTTCATAGCGCCTCGCTTTCCAAGCCGTGCTCGGTTCAACTACGCGGGCGGACGCCCCTTGATCAGCAGCAGCGCGAGCGGCGTTGCGGCCGCCATGACGATCGCAGCGAAGACGAACGTGTCGCCGTACGCTTGAACCGCCGCGACCTGGGCGCTCATTTGCGCGAGCAGCGTGCTTGCTCCGGATGCCGGCAAACCGTGCTGCTGCAAGGCCGCGCCCATCGTGCGGACGGCTGAAGCGACGGTTGGGTTGGCGCTCGTAACCGCACCGGCATTTTCCGAGAGATGCAACGCCGTGTGCGCGGTAAGGTAGGTTTGCCCGATCGCGATTCCGAGGCTGCCCGCGATTTGCCACACGGTGTTGAGGATGCCCGATGCGCTGCCCGTGCGCCGCGGCGGCACGACCGAAAGCGCCGCCGTGGTGAGCGGCGTGAACAGCAAGCCGAGGGCAGCGCTGCGCACGATCATGTCGATCGCGATCCGGTCCGGCGTCCAGGTCGTATCGAGGTGCGCGAACATGAAGCTGCCGTATGCGGCCAAACCCATCCCGGTGAAAACGAGCACGCGCGAACCGATCTTGTCGGAAAGCCAGCCCGAGAGGGGCATGAGCAGCGCCGTTGCCAGGCCGCCCGGAATCAGCACGAGCCCTGAGATCGTCGGCGGCCAGTTCATCACGTCTTGCGTGAACAGCGGCAACAAGAAGATCGCGAAGTAGTAGCCCATGCCCATCGCGGCGCGCAACGCGACGGCCACGGAAAACGTCAGCGTGCGGAACAGCGAGAGATCGAGCATCGGTGCGGCGGTGGAGAGCTCGCGCCGGATGAAGCCGCTGAAGGCCAGCGCCGAAGCGACGAACGATGCTTGCACGCGAAGGTCGTCCCAGCCGAGGCGGTCGCCGAGCGAGAGCGGGATCAGCAGCGCCGTGACCGAGGTGCTGAGCAGCAGCGCACCGGCCGTGTCGAAGGGCGGCCGCTCGTGGACGCGGTTCTCTTCACGCGGTATGAAGAAGAAGGCCAGCGCGAGACCGGCGACGCCGACCGGCACGCCAAGCGCGAAGATGAGACGCCAATCGTTGAGGTTGTCGATGATCCAGCCGGCAACGAACGGAGCCAGCGCCGGCGCCAGCATCGTACCGAGACCCCAAACGCCGAGCGCGCGGCCGCGTTCGTGCGGCGGCACGACATCGGTGATGATGGCCATTGCCGTCGGTGAAATCAGACCGCCGCCCACGGCTTGCAGAACACGAAACGCGATCAAACTCGGCGCATCCCACGCGATTGCCGCGAGGATGGAAGAGACCGTGAACAGCGCAAGCCCGATCAGGAATATCCGCCGGCGTCCGAACTCATCGGCGAGCCAACCGGCAACCGGCATGGAAATCGAGTAGCCGAGCATGTAGCCGGTGATCACCCACTGCATGGTATCGACGTCGCTGCTGAACGCCGCGATCAGGTTCGGCAGCGCAACGTTCGCCACGCTGGAATAGAGCGGGCCCATGAAGTACCCGACCATCACGGCGCCGATGACGACCCAGGGGTTGCGCACGGCGATGCCCGCCGGCCCGCTGCCGGCCGGAGGTGCGGTGCGAAACGCCGGCGGCGCTAGGGTGAGAGTGCTCGGCCGATCAGCCGCGATCGCCATCGGCGGACTCTGCAGCTAGTTGTTCGCGCAAGCGCCGCTCGAGATAATCGGCGTCGTGCTCGAGGCCCTCGGCTTCGGCGCGCGCGGTTTCCATTTCGCGCTGCAACTCCACGATGCGCTGACGCAATGCGCGCGCATCCGAGCGGGCGTCCGCGGCGAGGGTCGCCAGCGCAGCCGATTCGAGGCGCCGCTCGCCCGTCAGAGCGTCGCGGTGCGAGCGGTATTGCAGCGCCTTGCTGATCGTGCGCAGCGATAAGCCGAGGGCTTGCATCCGGCCGACGCGCCCGAGAATCTCGATGTCTCCGTCGGTGTAGAGGCGGTGGCCGCCCGACGTGCGGGTGGGGCGCAAGAAGCCGAGCTCCTCGTAATAACGCAGCGTCCGGGGGGTCACTCCGACTTGACCGCTTGCTTCACCCACCGTCCACAAGCGCGGGGCGGCCTCCAAGGCGCTGCTCATTCATCTAGTTTACGTTAACGTAAGGTATTGCGCAAAGACAAACATCGGGTGACGCCATGCTATCCGTGACCGAAAATTTACCAAGCAACCCTACGCTGTCTTGGGCTCGCGCATTTGCGCGGCCGACGCTTAGGGAGACGAATCAGTGAATACCATGCTCAGCAAACTGGCCGGCTTTGCGACGGTCGCCGTCATCATGATCATGCCCGTGATGGCGAACACCGCACAGGCCAGTGAAGGCGACCTCACCCCGGCAACTCCGGCCGTCTGCGACGCGCGGAACGTGCCGGCCGCGGCGACGTATACCGCGATCGCCGAAATGCCGCCCCTGGCCAAGACGATGGCCCTGACCGGCCAGACGCTCGTTCAGGTCAACATCGACCCGACCGGTGCGATCCTCGACACCATCGTTGCCAAATCATCCGGTACACCCTTGCTCGACCGCGCCGCTCTGGCCGCGGCTCAGGCGAGTTCCTTTCACCCCGAGATTCGCGACTGCACGCCCGTCGCGGGCTCATACCTCTTCGTCGTCGATTTTTCCGAATGACGGCCGGCCCGAGTTCGCGCCGAGACCCTCAGCGGCGCGAACTCGGTTTTGCACCACCCTTCCCGCAAAAGGAAGCTGACCGATGAATCCCCTCGCTCAAGGCTCGCTGGTGATGCTGGTGTGGCTCGACTCCACCCGCGATCCGGACGTGCAAATGATGGCCACCTCGGAGGGCGAGAGCATCTCCGCGGAAGCGGCCTTCGCGCAATTTTTCCCCAACGGGCTTGCCGACGCTTCACGCGCGCTGCCATGGCTTGAACGGCCCTCGCACGCACATTTGCCGCTCTGCGCGTACGCCGCGATCGTCGACGGCAATTGCGTTCGGAGCGGCTTCGTGCTCGACCCGGACGCCAACGACATCTCCCGAGTATTCGAAGAGTTCCGTTCGCTGGCACGCGACATGGTGGGCGCGGCGGCCGACGCGTTTTTCGATCGTATCGGACCGGCGGCCGCCGGCGAGCACCGGATCGAACTCAACATTCTGCGGGGCACCGCACTGCGTGCCGGTCGCGAAATTACGCTGACTGACGGGGAGTTCTCGGTTGTGTCGGTGATGGCGATGCACCAGCAAGGACATAGCAGCGAAGAATGGTGCGATAAGCTATGGCCCGACCGCGATGTCACCTCGGCGGTGCGGCTGCTGCGGGTGTATATCCACCGCCTGCGTGCGAAATTCGGCCACGATCGCATCATCGATAAGAACGGCAACGGCTACCGCCTCGGCCGCGACGTCTGGGTCGACCTCCATGCGCTGGAAGCGATGGCCCGCCAACATTACGCCGGGACGCTGCGTCTCGAGGAAGCGCAGCTGCGCATCGTGCAGCGAGCATTCGACGACTTCAAGGAGCGCCGCTATCGCCGGCTCGCCGGCCTAGAACGCTATGGAGAACTGGAGTGCCGGCTGATGGCAGCCGGTGTCGAGCTCGCACGTATTCTCGTCCACGAGGCCTTCTTTCAGGAAGACGGGCCGCGTGCGCTGGGCATCGCGGAACACCTCGTGACGCTCGACCCCTACGATGACGTAGCGGCGGAACTGCTGATGCGAGCGCAGGTGCGGCTCGGGCGTTACGATGCCGCCCAGCGGCACTTTCGAAAGTTTTGCCGCACGATGCGCGATGAGCTCGGGCTGGCGCCCCCGATGCATCTTTCGAGGCTCTTGCAGCAGACGTAGCGCAGTAAGGGCCGTGGACGTTCACCTGGTCGACGGCACCTACGAACTATTTCGCCACTACTACGCGCTGCCGTCGGCACGTGACGCAGACGGCCGTGAGATCGCCGCGGTGCGCGGGGTTCTCGCGTCGATCAAGTCGCTACAGCGGGAGGGTGCGACGCACATCGGCGTCGCCACCGATCACGTGATCGAATCGTTCCGCAACGGGTTGTGGCCCGGCTACAAGACGGGCGAGGGCATCGACCCCGAGCTGTTCGCCCAGTTTCCCTTGCTCGAAGACGCGCTCGCGGCGGCCGGCATCGTCGTCTGGGCGATGGTCGAATTCGAAGCGGACGACGCGTTGGCGGCAGCAGCGGCGACGGCCGCCGCCGATCCGCGCGTGGAGCGCGTGATCATTTGCACGCCCGACAAAGACCTGGCGCAGTGCGTACGCGGCTCGCGCGTCGTGCAGCTGAACCGCCGCACGCGCACGGTTTTCGACGAAGCCGGCATCATCGCGAAGTTCGGGGTGCCACCCGGCAGCATTCCGGATTACTTGGCGCTGGTCGGCGATGCGGCTGACGGCTTCCCCGGATTGCCGGGCTGGGGCGCAAAATCAACTGCGGCCGTCCTTGCCGCATACGGGCACCTCGAAACGATCCCACCCGATCCGCGCAACTGGAACGTCAGCGTCGCGGGCGCCGCTAAGCTGGCCGACGTGCTCCGCCGGGATCGCGACCGCGCGCTGCTCTTTCGGACGCTCGCCACGCTGCGCACGGATATCGCACTGTTCGATGACGTCGAGTCGCTGCGCGCGAACGAGAGGCGGCCGCTCGTTTAGAGGCCAACGTCCGTTTATGGGCCTGGCCATGCAGCTGCCGCGGCGCCTAGACACCGCCATCATTTTTGCTCTTTCGGTCGCTTTCGTCGCCGTGTGTCTGGCGGCCGCAGTCGTCGGGTTCTTGCCGCGGCCGGCGTATGGGTTCGACTTCTCGCCGCGGATAGGTGAGGTTCGCGCCATCGTTCCCGGCGGTTCGGCTGCCTTGGCCCGGGTCTCCGCGGGAGATCGCATCATCGATCTCCCGCACGGCGATGGCGAACGCGGATTCCGGCTCGCGAGTCCGCGTTGGGGTGATCGGGTGCGCGTCCGGACGCATCATGGTGTCGTAACCGTACCGGCCATCCAACAGCCCGTGCCGCTCGCGCTCGCTCTCGCCTCGTGCTTTACCCTCCTGAGTTCGATTGCCGTTTGTCTCTTAGCGCTGCTGCTGTGCGTGCGTCGACCCGGGCCGATGTCGCTGGGGTTTTGGTTATTTGCACTCGGGACGTTCGTGCCGGCAATCTATCCGCTGTGCATCCGTTTTCCGGCGCCGCTCAGCTCCGCGCTCATTGCGGTCGTGGACGCGGTGAGCGCGTTCGTAGCGGGCTTCGTCCTCATCCCATTTGCACTTCGTTTCCCGACCGGACGCCTACCGGCGGGATTGAAGATGTTCGAGCGCGTCGTGTGGGCGGCGTGCATCGTCATCTTCGCCGGCGCGGTCGTGTTCGGGAACGACCTCAACTTCGGCGGGCTCGTCGACGATCGGACCACCGCTTGGATCGTGGCCATGCTCGCCGTCGCGCCGTTTCCAATCGCGGCCGGGATCTTGATGCATGGATACGTGCGAAGCCCGCCGGTAGACCAAGCAAAAACGGCGTGGGCGCTGGCTGGATTCGGCGGCGCAATTGCGATGACGATCGTGGTGTGGGGTGGTTACGTCTTGTACGCCGAGGCGGAGAACTCGGTTCCCGCCCTCGTCTTTTCGGCAACGGCCGGCGCGTTCATCAGCCTGTTCCCGCTGCTGGCCATCTACCCGATCGTCCGGTATCAACTCTTCGATCTCGGCTTCGTCGTCAACCGCGCGGCACTCTACTCCACCTTGACGCTGGCCGCCGTGGCCGCCCTCGCGGGGATCAACTGGCTGGCGCAGCATTTTGTGACCGAGCGCCTGACATTCGTGCTGCAACCGTTGGCGGCGATTGCGATCGGCGTCGGCTATCTGCGCGTGCGCGAGGCAACGCAGCGCTTCATCGAGCGCACGATCTTTCGCCGTCGCTTTGCGGCAGAGCTTCACTTTGCCGCAATGACGGCGTCGTTCGCGAACGCCACTTCGGCCGAGGCCTTGGACTACGCGCTCACGACGGAGGCCCGCGACACGCTGGCGCTGCGCTCGGCCGCCGTATTTCGCTTACTCGATGGAGCGTTCGTTCTCGTTCGCAGCGCAGGCTGGGAGACGGCGACGGCGTCGATACCGCAGGCTGCGTTCGGGTACGCGCACTTTGGTGACGCTGACCTCCACGTCATCGATGTCGTGAGCGACGTGCTCGCCCTGCAGTTGCCGGCCCCTCCCGGTGAGCCCGTCGCCGCGTTCGCGCTACGTTCGGGCGATTCGCTCGCGGGCTTCGCCGTGTATGGACGGCATGTCAACGGCACGGAAATCGATCCGGAAGAGTCGTCGCTTCTGCGTGGGCTCGCCGATGCTGCGGGGGCTGCGTACCGGGTCGCCGCCTTACAAGCGGAGCTCGCGGCTTTGCGCAATGAAAACGCCGCATTACGGACCGTTGCGCGATGAACGAAGACGCGCTGACGCTGGTCAATAGCGCGGGAAATAGCGTGTCGTTCGTGGCGACCGGCGCGGCGCTGACCGGCATCATCGTTCCCGACCGCGCGGGTGTCCGCGCGAACGTTTGCGCCGAAGCGGGCGGCAGCGCCGGGAAAATCATCGGCCGCTACGCCAACCGGATCGCAGGCGGAGCGTTCGTCCTCGACGGCACGGCCTACGCGCTCCTCACGAACGAAGGACCGAATACGCTGCATGGCGGCCCGGACGGATTTTCCAAACGTCGGTGGGAGGTTGCCGAACAGGCCGGGGCGAGCGTGACGTTCGCGCTGCACAGTCCCGACGGCGATCAGGGCTTTCCCGGTGCGCTGGACTGCCGGGTGCGCTATTCGTGGTCGGACGACGACGCACTGCGGATCGACTACACGGCAACGTGCGACAAGCCGACCGTCGTCAACCTCACCAACCACGTCTATTTCAACCTGAGCGGTGAACCCGGCCGTTCGATCTCGCAGTACGAGCTCCAGCTGGCGGCCTCGGCATACACGCCGGTCGACGGCGCGTCGATCCCGACCGGGCAGATCGCGCCGGTCGATGCGCTCCGCGACTTCCGCGTGCCGCGCGCCGTCGGAACGGTGGCCTACGACTGCAATTTCGCGCTCGACGGCTGGGACGGTACGTTACGCCATGCCGCGATGCTGTCGGACCCGGACTCCGGCCGAACGCTCGTCCTGGAAACGACGCAGCCGGGCGTGCAGCTCTTCACCGGTAAGCCGGGCGCCATCGCGCTCGAAACGCAACATTTCGCCGATGCGCCGCACCATCCGAACTTTCCGGGAACGGTGCTCCGCCCGGGTGAAACCTTCACGTCGACCACCATCTATCGCTTCAGCGTGAGGTCATGAGTGTGATCCTTCGAAACGCGTTCCGGTGCGCGCTGGTCGCGCTGCTGACGGCGGCCCTGCATGCACCCCTCGCCGCGCAATCTCCGGCGAAGATCCGCGTGGCGGTCGTTCCGTTCGAAGGGTCGGCGGAAGTGTATTACGCGCAGCAGAGCCGGGCGTTCGCGAAAGCGGGGCTCGACGTCGATATCGTGCCGATGCAGAGCACCGGACCGATCGCGGCCGCCGTCGCCGGCAACGCGGAGGACATCGGGTTTGGAACGATCGGCGCGATCGCGGTGGCGCACGTCCACAAGATTCCCTTCGTCTTCGTCGCCCCGGCGTTACTCGTCTCCGAGGACGCGGTGTCGGGGGCGATCGTCGTGGGGCGCGATGCGCCGATCCACAGTGCGGCCGACCTGACCGGCAAGACCGTCGCGATTCCCGGCCTCGCAACCCTCAACGACTATGCGGTGCGCGCCTGGATCGATCGCAACGGCGGCAACTCCACCGGCGTCAAGTTCGTTGAAGTCGCATTTCCGGCAATGGCGGCGATGCTCGATGCGGGTCGCGTCGACGCGATCAGCGTCAGTGAGCCGTTTTTGTCCGATGCCAAGCGCACGAACCGCATTCTCGCCAACCCCGATCCGGCCGTCGCCAGGCAGTTTATCGGCTCCGGCTATTTTACGACCGCCCAATGGGCACAGGATCATCCCGACCTCGTGCGCCGCTTCGCGGCCGTGATTCGCGATACGGCGAAGTGGGCGAACGCGAACCCCAGCGCGACGGTGAGTCAGCTGTCGGCGTTCACCAAAATTCCGGCGCCGGTGATCACCTCCATGGTGCGCACGCGCTTCAGTGAGGCGTTCAACGCCGCGCTGCTGCAGCCGCTCATCGACGTGTCGGCCAGATACGGCGGCTTCCCGACGTTTCCGGCCGAAGAATTGATCTACCAGCCGCCGGGCTAACGCTCGGTCAGGAGGACTCTACGATGGAGATCGTCGCCGGTTTCGGGTGTTCGCATGCCGGGCTCATGATCACGCGCCGCGACCAAGCGTCGGCCGATTCACGCGCAATCGTTTACTCCGCCTTCAGACAGATGGGTGCAGCGATTGAAGCTGCCGGCGCCGATGCGGTCGCGATCATCGGGACGGACCACGGGCGCGTGTATTCGTTCGCGCACGTATCGGCGTACACGATCGGCGTGAACGATTGCGCGGCGGGCATCGGGGACGCCGGACTTCCGCGCCGTGAGGTGCCCATCAAGGCCGATTTCGCGCGCTCGATCCTCACCGGAGCGATTGAAGAAGGGATCGATCTCGCCTATTCCGAGGCGATGTCGATCGATCACTCGTTCATTACGCCCTTGATGCTCTCCGAGATGCCCTCCGGTATGCCGATCGTGCCGATTGCGACGAACTGCAACGCCCCGCCGCTGCCGACGCTGCGCCGCTCCTACGAGGTCGGGCGAAAGCTGGGCAACGCCATTCGGAGCGGCCCAGCAGGAAAAATCGCCGTCCTCGCTACCGGAGGTCTATCGCATTGGGTCGGGCCGCCCACTTTTCAAGGGTATCTGCGGGAAACGCCCGGTACGCGGATCGGACGCGAGGCCGATCATCCGATGCTGCTCGACGATACCGGGCCGGTGAATCTGGAATTCGATCGAGAGTTTCTCGATGCGATCTGCAGCGGTCACGTCGAGACGTTCATCGACGCGTGGGGCGAAGCACGCATTTACGATGAAGCCGGAAACGGCGCGCAAGAAATTCGAAATTGGATCGTGGCAGCCGGCATCCTCGAAAACGCGCGGGCGACGGTGCTCGGCTACGCGCCCGAAGAAGCGTGGCTCACGGGAACGGCGGTCGTGCAGTTCTCGCTCTGAGGTCGAGCGCGGCGTGGATGTCTTCCGCGCGAACCGGAAGCCGCCGCAGGCGCACGCCGACGGCATCGTCGACCGCGTTCATCATCGCTGCCGCTATCCCGATGTTGAACAGCTCGCCGATCGCGCGAGCACCATAGGGACCGTCACCGGCCGGCCCTGGGATCAGCACGGTACGCACGGGCGGAACGTCGCGAATCGAAGGCAGCTTGTAGTCGGCGAGCGAGAGCGTCGTCACCCGTCCGTCGGCGTCGATCACGAACTCTTCGGTCATCGCGGCACCGAGGCCGAACACGAACGCGCCTTCGATCTGACCCTGGTGCGCGACCGGGTTGATGATTTGTCCGACGTCGGCAACGAGCAGCACGTCGCGCACGGTCACTTGCCCCGTTTCGCGATCGACCTCGATGTCGATCGCACAGGCGCCGAAGGGCATATCGCCCGGCACCTGCGGACCATGATCGGTGAGAAACGTACCCGTGACCTCGAGCGGTGCATCAGTGCACGCCCGTTCCGCGAGCTCGGCAAAGGTCTCTTGGGGCTGCCGGCGCACGGCCTCCAACCGCGAATGCAGCTGCTCGGCGCCGTCGACGGCGGCGCGGCCCACGATGTGCGTGACGCGGACGTGGCCGCAGCCGGGGTCGGCGAGCGCTTCGGCAGTGTTGGCGCGCTGCACGACGATGTGCCCGGGCTCGATCCCGAGCGTTGCGGCGACCACGCGCTGCACGACCGTCGCCGCTCCGGACCCTTGATCGACCGCGGCGGCTAGAACCGTGATGCGGCCGTTGCGATTCAGTCGCAGGCGCAAGGCGGTGTTGCCGCTGCCCATGTGGTTGCACGCGATCGCTATTCCGCGCCCGTAGGCGGTACCGGGCGGCAGCGGCCGCAGCTCGCGGCGCAGCGTCTCGAGCACGGCGGATGCCATCGGCCGCACCATGATCTCGCCGCTGAAGAGCGCGTCGCCGTCGCGCACGACGTTCTTGAGCCGGAACGCGATCGGGTCGGTTTCGAACGCGCGCGCGATCAGGTCGATGTGCTGCTCCCACGCCGTGAACGTTTGCACGTCGGCCGGACTGCGCACGTGTGCGGCCGGCAGCGTGTTCGTGTACACGCCGAACACGTCGACGCGCACGTTCGGCACGCGGTAGGGCACCGATCCGTACGCGTTCCCCGGCAGCAGCGAGGGCATCATCTTCGCAGCGGCGTAGGCGCCGCCGTCGTAGTGGACGGTCGAAACGTGAGCGAGGAAGGTGCCGTCGCGATCGACCGCCGTCCGCAGTTTCAGCGACGTGCGGTGCCGGGTTGGGCCGCGGCGCAACTCCTCGGTATAGTTCGCGACGTATTGCACCGCGCGGCCCGTCGCGCGCGCGAGGAAGTAGCACGGCAGCTCGTCGGCGGCCATGCCTTTGCCGCCGAAGTCGCCACCGATGGCGGATGGCTCGATCACGACCTGTTCTTCAGGCAGGCGGGCGGCATGGGCGAACTCGCGCCGGAACGCGAACGGAACTTTGTTCGGCGTGTGAACGTGCACGACGCCGTGCTCGATCCAAACGATCGTCGCGCGCGGTTCGATGAACCCCGGGTGGTGGCGCGGCGTTTCGAAGTCGTGTTCGAACACACGGAACGCGCGCGCAAAGATCGCTTCGATGTCGGGGCTGCCCTTGGTGATGGTCAGCGCGCCGTACATGTTGGGGTGCGTGCGCGGGGCCTGCGCGGGCGGACTCGGAAACAAACGCTCGTAGCCCTGCGGGTCGGGATGAACGACCGGCGCATCGGGTTTGAGCGCGGCGACGGTGTCGAGCACGGCCGGCAACGGCTCGTAGCGAACGGTGACGGCCTCCGCGGCCGCGTATGCGGCTGCGCGCGTCTCGGCGGCGACGGCAACCACGCGATCGCCGACGAACCGGACCGTACCGAATGCGAGCACGGGCCAATCGCAGAACGAGCGGCCGAAATGCGGACGGCCGATATCGTCGGCCGTCAGGACGCAACGCACGCCCTCGATTCGCAGGGCCGCGCTCACATCGATCGCCGTGATCTTCGCGTGCGCGTGCGGGCTCTGCACGAACGCGGCCCACAGCCCGTCGGAGCGCACGAGGTCGGCCGTGTACTGCATCCGGCCGGTCACCTTTTCGCGCCCGTCGCTCCGGTATTCCGACCTGCTCAGTGCCTCGGTGACGGAAGCCGGCCGAACCCAAACGCTCATCGTGCTGCGCTTAGAGCGGCTCGGCGTAGCCTCGTTTTTGCGCGTCCCAGCGAACGACGGGGAGCGTTACGGATCCGACGCCATGCTGGTCACCGGTGCGAAAGTCGTACACGCCGTACAAGCCCGCGAAATCGTGCAGTCCTTCGAGGTAGTTGCGCAGCTGCTCCGCCGTCGCGGTCGTGCCGAGCGCGCGGTAGGCGTGAACGATGACCCGGGCCGGTTCCCACGCGTAGAGTGCCATCGACGACGGGTTCGTCATGCCCTCGCGGCTATAGGCATCGATAAATTCCGCCGTGGCGTCGCGCACGCCGGGGTTCTTGATGTTCCCCGCTTGATACGGGGCGCCCAGAAAAAGCAGCTCCTTCGGCAAAAACGCGTCGTAGCCGGAAAGCTGCGCGATGTTCATGTTCGTGGCCGTCGTCAATACCGGGACGTTGACGTCGGCGTCGTGCAGCCCGCGCAGAATGGTCCCCAGCGGCGTACCGCTGGCGAACACGTAGAGAAAATCCGGATTGGCGGCTTTGATTTTCGCGATCTGGGCCGCCATCGAAATATCGGTCGGCGCGAAGTTCTCCAAGTCGACCAGCTTCATCGACTTGTAGGCGGGAAGCGCGATGTCGGCCAAGACGAGGTGCTGCGACTCTTGACCCGATGCGTCCGTAGACGCCATGACCCCGATGCGTTTGAAGCCCTTATCGCGGGCAAAGCTCAGGTCGGAGAGGGTGTTGGCTTGATACGTCGTCGATGACGCGAAGACGTAGCCGCCGGTCTCCGTGGCGACGCCGGGCGAGAGACAGTAGTTGACCGGGCCCGTTTTCATCAACGGCGCCATGGCGGCGCACGTTTGCGTGAACATCGACCCCAAGATCACGGCGGGATGCGTTTGCATGATCGCATTGGTCAGTTGCAGCGCCGTCTGCGGGTTATTTGAATCGTCGTGGATGTCGAAATGCACGTTCCGTCCGCGGATACCGCCGGTTCGGTTCACGACTTTCTCGTAAATCTGCAGCGCTTGGAGCTCCGTCGCTCCGGTCGCGGCCGCGGGCCCGGTCACCGAGAGGATCACGGGGATCACAAACGGCTCCGTCTGCGCGAGCGCGATCCCTTGAACGAAGCCGGCCAGAACAACGATGGCGATCAATAGTCGGTACATGCGGTGCCTCACGTTCGCGGAGTGGTTCCGTACTTAACTATTAAAGTCGAACTCTCCTAGTAATTCGAATTAGGTACATAGAGACAATTAAGTTCTTACCGCGTCGGACAAACCGGCAAGCATGTCCGCCGGAAGCAGGTCGCTCGCGGCTTCAGTGCGTGCGCAAAAACGTCAGCACGTGAGCGTTGAACTCATCCGAGTGCTCGACTTGCGCCCAGTGACCGCATTGGTTGAAGATGTGCATCTGTGCGTTCACGATCGAGCGCGTGATCAGCAGCCCCACGTCGAGTGCACCGGCCCGGTCGTCCATGCCCCACACCACGAGCGTGGGAGCGGTGATGCGGTCGAGTTCGCCGGTGAGGTCTTGGCGCGGGCCGGGCGGCAGCGAGTGCACCCGAACCGCATCCGGATCGATGCTCGCTTCGTAGCGCTCCTTGAGGACATCTTCGGTGATGATGCCCGGATCGTAGACCAGCGCCGCCAGCACGGCCCGAAGTTTTTCCAGCGACGGACCGTCGCCGCGATAGTAGGATCCGATGAGTTTGACGCCCTCAGCCGGGAACGGCATGAAAATACTGCGTACGACCGGAGCGCTGCCGATGATGACGACGTGACTCACGCGCTCGGGATAGTCGATCGCCAGCTTGAGCGACACCTGACCGCCGTAGGAATTTCCGATGAAGGCGGCTTGGTCGAGGCCGATCGCATCCATGAAGTCGCGAATGATCCGGGCAAAGTTCGAGAGCTTCGGCGCGTCGACCGGAATCTTGTCCGACTTGCCGTATTGCGGCATGTCGACGAGCAACACGCGATGGCCGGCAGCAAACGCCTCGATGTTCGTGGCGAAGTTGCTCCAGCTGCTGGCACCCGGTCCGGCGCCGTGCAGAAAAATGACTGCCGGCCCCGAGCCGACCTCGTTATAGTGAATGCGTACGTTGCCGGCTTGGGCGTATTTACTGGTCGACGCTTCGGTGACGGTCGTGGTCATTCGAACTCCACTTTCGATACAGGATGTTAGACCGGCAGGTACTGGGTCTCGTTGAGTACCTCGTTGTTCAGGACCGCGGTGCAGCGGCGAATTTTCAGCTCGCCCTCGAGCGCGACCAGCTCGATCGCATAGCGTCCCCAGACCGTGATCGTGCCCTTACGAATTACTGCAAAGTTCGCTCGCACCACGGCGCCGTCGGTCGCAACCGCGCTCAGCATGTGCGTCGTCCGGTCGCGCTCGACGTTCTGGCCGACCTCGATGCGGCCGGCTAATTCGGGTTTGTTCTCGCCGATACTGACCATGTTGTTCCCTCGCTCGAAATCGTTGTGCAAGATCATCGTATAACGGCAGTCGTCGGTAAACAGCGCCAGCCACTCGTCGAACCGCCGCTCGTCGAGGAACGTGACGTACCGGCTCAACAGGTCGTTGGCCGTACCGAGATCGAGCATCGCCTCGATCATCGTTCCGCTCCGACCGTCACCGGCTCGTCGAGCATGAAGTGCCGCCACCCGTTCCACACGGCGCGGACCGCGTGTTCATCGGCGGGCTCGCCGTAGCGGATGTCGCCGTCGTTGCCGCGCGTGATGAGGACGTTTCCGGCGGCCTTCGCGCGCAGGCCCTTTTGCAAGTACTCGAAGCACAGGATGTCGTCGGGACCGACGCGGCCCGTCGGTCCCCAGTTGTGATTGAAGCGCTCGGCGATGCCGCGCCGACGCTCTTCGCTCGCATCGGCCGGCCCGAGGCAAATCGTGGTGATGCTGGTCTTGTCGGCCGCCTCGGGCTTCACGATGCGGAAGCCCACGACATCGCGAATCGGGTCGTACAGCGCCAGCAGCGAGGGAAAGACGCTGATGTGCTGATGGAGCGTGCGTTCGCTCTGATGTTTGAGATTGCGGTCCTCGGCGCGCCAGGCCAGGTAGCCGTGCATTCCGATGGCCTCGTTGCGCCGCGAGGCCTCCAACTCTTGCGCCGACCGGCCGCCCATGAACGCGCCGCTGATGCCCAACCCGCCGAGCCGCCGAGCGCTTTCGCGATAGGTGTCGCCGTGCAAGTACTGCGGATGATAATCGTCGATCGTGTTCTCGCAGATGAGCTTCCAATTACCCTTGAAGCTGTACTCGTACGTGCCGTACACCTCGAGCGGCCGGCCTAAATAGGACGCGACGTCGTGGACATACTTGGCGGCCGCTCCGATGTAGTCTGCGAGCGCCGGCACGTCCGGATTCAAGCTGGCAAAGATCATGCCGTCGTACGTCTCGACGCGCGGCGGTGAGAGCAGACCGCAGTTAGCGACCGAGAAATCGCTGCCTTGACCGGCGACGCGCGGAACGGAGACGAGCGTGCCGTCCAGCCCGTATTCCCAGTGATGGTACATGCACTGAAAGCTCTGGCGATTGCCGCCGCTCTCTAGCTCCACCAGCACGCCGCGGTGACGGCACGAGTTGTAGACGACGCGAATGACGCCGTCGTTGCCGCGCACGGCAATCACCGGCTGGCCGGCAAGCTCGGCGGTACGAAAATCGCCGGGAACCTTGAGCTCGCTCTCGTGGGCGACGTAGAGCCACGCGCGCTCGAAGATCCGAGCCATTTCTTCCTGGAAGACTTGGGGATCGGTGTATAGCGAGCGGTCGACGACGGGGCCGGCGTTGAGGAAACGTGGGTCCACTGGGCGGGAGGCCTTTGCGATCACGTCGGTCATGATGCTTCCTTACTGAGAAAGAATGGTTTCGATCCACCCGGCAGCGGCGAACAACGCGCGGTCGCCGCGTCGCTTGCCGATGATTTGCAGGCCGACCGGCAAGCCGTTGGGCCCCGAAAACACGGGGACGGACAGTGCCGGCACGTGCGCCGTGGTCCAGATGAAACACATCGAGGGATCGCCCGTGGTGTCGAGGCCGAGCGGCGCCTCGCCCGTGGCCGCCGCCGTAACGAGCACGTCGAACGGTTCCATGATCGCCTCGAGTGCCGCCCGATACCGGCGCGCCGCAGCCAGGGCCGCTTCGTAGCGTTCGAACGTGCAGCGTTGACCGTCGGCGATGCGGCCGCTGCGCAGGCGTTCGCTGATCCCGCCGAAGTGGTCGCGGATTTCCGATGCCAGGCTGCGCGTGAACTCGAAGCTGGAAATCCAACGGTGCGTATCTTCGACGTGCTCGAATTCCGCGGGTAGCGGCACGTCGGCGATCTCGCAACCGGCGCCCGCGAGCCGCTGGACGGCGCCTTCGATGAGCGCTTGCGTCGAGGCGTCGACGCGCGGCCAAAGGTGCGTGCGGCAAAAGCCCACGCGCGGCGCAGCGAGGGCGGAGACCGGTACCGCTTCGATGCCGAGGATGGCATCGCGAAAGAGCGTGATGTCGTCGAGGGATCGGGCGAATAAGCCGATGGTATCGAGCGAGTGCGATGCCTCCATCACGCCGCTGCAGCTCAACTCGCCGTATGTCGGCCGGTAGCCGAAGATGCCGCAATACGACGCGGGGCGGATCGTCGAGGCGGTCGTCTGCGTGCCGATGGCGAGCGGCACCATGCCCGCCGCGACGGCTGCGGCCGATCCGCTGGACGAGCCGCCCGGCGTTCGCAGGGGATCGTGCGGGTTGCGGGTTTTACCGGGGGTGAAGTTCGCGAACTCCGTCGTGACCGTCTTTCCCATGATCACGCCGCCGGCGGTGCGCGTCATCGCAACGCAGGCGGCATCTCGCGCGGTGCGCGCGCCGCGATGAATGGCCGTGCCGTATTCGGTCGGCATATCGGCGGTCTCGATGATGTCCTTGATCCCGACGGGTACGCCCGCAAGCATTCCGCGGGCACCGGCGCGATCGCGCGCGCGCGCTTGTTCGAGTGCCGACGCTGCGTCGAAGAACTGCCATGCCTGCACGGAGGGTTCGCGCTCATCGATGCGCCGGCTGCACGCACGCGTCACCGCTTCAGACGTCAAAGCGCCGGAAGCGATTGCCGTGCGCACTTCCGTCGCCGTCATCACGGCGTGGACGGCTCGGCAAAGTGCTCGTCGAGTAACAGGCGGGCGGCGTCGTTATAATGGGCCGTCAGGAGCTTCACGGCCCGGTCCGCGTCGCGATCGAGCACGGCTTGCATGATCGCGGCGTGTTCTTCCGACGAATTCCGGTCGCGATAGGCGACGAAAAGCTGCTGATAACGCTCGGCGTGCACGAACATCACCGAGCGGAAGCGGCGCAGCCAGGCGGACGTACACGCAGCGGCCAGGGCATCGTGAAATTCCCGGTGGCATAGGAGGTACGCTTCACTGAGAACCTTGTCGCTGCCGTCCTCGAACATCGGCATGTGGGTGAGCTTGTAGTAAGCGCCGACGATGAGGGCATCGGAATTTGCATCGGCATGGGCAATGGCATTACGAATGGCAAGCGCCTCGATTCCCGGTCGCGCTTCGCTCAAGTCTTCGAGATCTTCGCGCGACACCGTGGCCGTTCGAATGCCGCGTTCCGATTCGGAGGTTACCAGCCCGTCGGCCGCAAGCTCTGCGAATGCTTTGTGCAGCGCGGTCAGGCCAACGCCGAATCGGTCTTGGAGCTCCAGAATCGGCAGTTTTTCGCCGGGCTCGAAGCGATGACTCACGATGTCGCGGCGCAGGCTTTCGACGATATTTGCGCGCGATGCTGATTTCATACGAGCAAGGAATTACTCGGTGAAGTCGAAGTCTCCTACTAATTCGAATTAACTAAAGGATCGCGCATGACCCTAGTCGATCGCAGTCAGTCGGAGCGAATCGCTTCGCTAGCGGACCTCCGGGCCTTCATCGAGCTTTCGCGCGAGCGAGGTGAACTCGAAGTCATTCAGGGCGCGGATCCGTATCTCGAGATGGGCGCGCTCTACGAGCTCAGCCTGCGCGACCAATATCCACCCGTCTTGCTGTTCGAGAACATAAAAGGATACGCGCCGCAGTATCGCGTCGTGATGAACGTCCGCTTCTCGCGGGTGTTCGTCGGCGAGCTTGGTCTCGACGCTGTCAAACGGCGCCGGGCGAGCCGCAAATGGGAAGCGGAACCGATCCCGCCCGTCTACGTCGAAACGGGCGCCATCCTTAGCAATGTCGTTCGCGGCGAGGATGTCGATGTCACGGCCTTCCCGGCAGGCTACTGGCACGCCGGGGACGGCGGACCCTACATCGGCACGGAATGTATCGTCATCAACAAAGATCCCGATAGCGATTGGGTCAACGTTGGAACGTATCGGGTGCAGGTTCACGACAAACGCAGCCTGACGGTCTTCATCGAACCCGGAAAACACGGCCTGCTGATTCGGCAGAAGTATTGGGACCGTGGTCTGCCCTGCCCAACGGTCGTGGTGGTCGGGCAAGCGCCCGTTCTCGGCGATGTTGGGGGCATGGTCTCGCGCTTGGGAGCATCCGAGTACGCTGCCGCCGGCGGGATCATCGGCGAGCCGATTCGTGTCGTGCGGGGAGAGCTCACGGGCCTGCCGATTCCGGCGGATGCGGAGCTGGCCTTCGAGGGGTTCGTGCATCCCATGAGCGTCGATTCGCGCGTTGAGGGTCCGTTCGCCGAATGGACCGGATACTACGCGACGGCGCCTCACGCAGAGCCGGTGCTGCGTGTCGACGCTGTCTACCACCGCGACGATCCGATCATCATCGGCCAGCCGCCTGCGAAACCGACATTTCCCGGTCGTCAACTGCACGTCAACGCCGTAGCGGCCTTATGGGATGCGATGGAAGCAGCGGGCGTGCCCGGGATCACCGGCGTGTGGAAGCCGCTCGGCAGCGGCACGCGCTTCGTGAACATCATCTCGATCAACCAGATGCACGAAGGACACGCCAAGATGGCGGGTTTGGTTGCCACCGGTGCCGGGCCGGGAGCGTTCCACGGCCGCATCACGATCATCGTCGACGAGGACATCGATATCACCGACCCGGCGGAGGTGATGTGGGCGCTGGCCACGCGCTGGGATCCCAAGACGCAAACCGACATCATCGACGGCTGCTGGTCGGGCAATATCGACCCGATGATCTCACCCCAGTCGCGCGAAGCAGGGACCTTCGTCAATAGCCGAATCATCATTTACGCCGTGCGCCCGTACCGCTGGAAAGACGAGTTCCCGAAGGTCAACGTCGTCGATCCCGTCTACTCGAGCGAGGTCGAGGCGAAGTGGGGCGATACACTTGCGTTCCTCATCAAGCGTCGCCGCCGGAAGAACGCCTGATGAAGCGCGCAGCCTATCTTGCCGGCCTTGCACTTTTCGCTTTGGTTACAACGGTGAGCTTCGCATCAGCAGCGCCCGCGCCGTTCGAGATTCACGCAATCCTATCACTGACGGGCTCGAACGCGTACCTCGGCAACGGCGAATTGCAGACATTTCGCGCGATCGAATCACTCGTGAATGATACCGGCGGGATTCGCGGACGTCCTCTGAAATTCGATATCACCGACGATCAAACGCGCCCGCAGCAGAGCGTTCAACTGGCCAATCAACTGCTCGCCGAGAAGGCGCCGGTGATCATGGGCTTGGCACTGAGCTCCACCTGTCAGGCGGTAACGCCGCTCATCACGCTGGACGGCCCCGTCGTCGTCTGCTTCACCCCGTCGATCGAGCCGGCGCCGCGGAGCTTTGTCTTCTCGATGCTGCCCTCGACGACCGATATCATGGCCGTCGGCTTCCGCTACTTTCGGGAACGGCATCTAACGCGCTTGGCCGTCATCACCTCGACCGATGCGACCGGTCAGTATATCGATCGCTATCTGCCGGTGGTCCTCGGACTTTCGGAAAACAAGAGCGTGCGCCTCGTAGCGCAAGAGCACTTCAACGTTTCAGATTTGAGCGTTGCCGCGCAAGTAGCGGTCATTAAGGCGAGCAACCCGCAGGCATTGTTCCTGGCGGCATCCGGCACGCCGTTCGGAACGGTCGTGCGCGCTCTGCACGAGGCCGGGCTCGACATTCCCGTGTACGCCTCTGCGGCGAACATGGACTACGACCAGATGGCTCAGAACGCTGCGGTTCTTCCGCAGGATCTAACCTTCGCCGGAACGCTCGGAAGCGCTCGCGGCGCCGTTTCCGAGCGCAGCGTCGTCGATGCTCAGGATGTCTATTTTCACGCGCTCGAAGCCCATGATGTCCGGCCGACGTCGGCCCACAATCATTGTTGGGACGCCATTCTTCTGCTCGTCCAAGCATTTCGGAAGCTTGGCCCGGATGCAACGGCGACGCAACTACACAGCTACCTCGAAAATCTACGCGGTTGGACGGGCGTCAACGGTCACTACGATTTCACGAACGGGGCCCAGCGCGGAATCGGCCAAGACGCGTTGATCGTCTTCAAATGGGATGCCGGCACGCATGATTTTGTGGGCGTTAGCAAGCCTAGCGGGCACCTTCGATAGACGATAGGTTCCCATAGTCGCGTTGGGCTGCAGCCGGCGTGATGTAGCCGTGAAGAAGATCCCGCTCGATGGCCGCCGGGTCGCGCTCGCCGGGCGGCCCGTAACCGCCGCCGCCGCCCGTTTCAACCACGACGATGTCGCCCGGCTCGAGCAGGTAGTGCTCGGACTTGTACACGACCTCGGGTTCGCCCACGCCGCCCTTGTACACGTGCACGATACCGGGTTCACCGGCACCGCCGCCGCGAACGCCCCACGGCGGGCAAACGTGCCGCTCGAAGTTGAGCGAGAGCCGGCACGGACCCAAGATCCGGTAGCGCTTGCGAAACCCAAGCCCCCCGCGATGGCGTCCGGCGCCGGCCGAATCTTCGCGTAGCGAGAAGGCCTCGAGTAAATAGGGGTACATCGACTCTTGCAGCTCGACCGGAATGATGCGCGAGTCGCCGTGTGCCATCGTGCGGAACGGGCCCGATCCGTCGCCGCGCGCCGACGCACCCCAGCCGCCGTGACCGCTGTCGTAGCACTGGAAGGGTTTACCGTCGGGGAACTTGCCGATGAAGCGCACCGACGAATACGAACCGAAGTGCGCGCCCGTCACCGCCTCGGGCATCGCTTTCTCGAGCGCTCGAATGAACGTGTCGACGATCGTCGGAAACGGGAAGCCGTAGTTGCCCATCGCCGCGCCCGGGGCTGCGCTCACCAGCGTGCCGGGCGGCAAGATGAGCTTGAGCGGCCGGAACGTCCCGGCGTTGGCCGGCTCGTCGGTCGCGATCAGGTACTTGAAGGCGATGCGCGCCGTCGTCACGCCGCCGCCGTGCGCGCCCGAGTTGATCGAACTGCGCACTTGCGGCGGCATCTCGGAGTAGTCGACCGTCATCTCATCGCCGGCGACCACCACCCGCACCTTGATCGGGACGGGTTCCGTGCCCATACCGTCGTCGTCGAGACACGACTCCGCTTCGTAGGTGCCGTCGGGAATCGCGCGGATCTTCGCTCGCGCCGAGCGCTCGCAGTCGTCGAGAATCGCCGCCATCGCGGCGAGGAACGTCGCGCAGCCGTACTTGCGCGCGAGCGCGGCCATCAAATCGCGGCCTTGCAGGCAGCCGCCGAGTTGCGCTTCGATGTCGCCCATGAGCTCGGTCGGAAAACGCGTGTTGTTCTCGATGATGCGATAGACGTCGTCGACGCGCTCGCCGCGCGACCAGAGGCGAATCGAGCGCAACTGCAATCCTTCCATGAAGATGTCGGTCGAGTCTTTCGAAATCGACCCGACCGCGCCGCCGCCGATGTCCATCCAGTGCACGTTGATGGCGAAGTATCCGAGGCGCACATCGTCGACGTCGACCGGGGTGTACATCACGGTGTTGTTGAGATGCTGACCCTGCACCGCTGCGTGGTTGCACACGATCACGTCGCCCGCGTGTATGCCCGCTTCGCCGTAGAGTGAAAGGCCGTCGCGCACCCCCGCCCCCACGGAGTCGGCGACGAAGATCGGCATCCCGCCGACCGACTGCGCCACGAGCTCACCGTCGGGCCCGACGAAACCGACGGCGTAATCGCGGTACTCATAGATATACGGGCTGAAGGCCGTGCGCGTGATGTTCGCGTCGATCTGGTTCGTGATGGAGACGAGGCCGTGACGGATGACTTCGAGCGTGATGGGGTCAACGGCGAGCGCGTTCGCGATCATGCGTGCTCCTTCGCGGTGCAGTCGATGCGGATCTCGTAGAGGTTGCCGATGGTGAAGCGGTCGCCGGGCCACACCACGGTCGTCGATCCATATTCTTCGAGGACGGCCGGACCGAGCGCCGTGAAGCCCGGTTTGAGCGCGTAGCGGTCGTAGACGTCGGCCTCGCGCAACCCGTACTCGCGTCCGAATGCGACTTGCCGGCGCTCGGGCGCTCGCGGCGCGCTCGCGGCGCGCGGCAAACGGCCGATATCCGGCCGCTCGAGCCGGGTGAATGCCGAGATGTGCAACGCTTGAATTTCAGCCGGAATGGACGGATCGGCGTGCCCGTAGCGCCGCCGGTAATCCGCATCGAACGCGAGGCGAATCGCGGCGCCGTCGGCGCCCGTGGGAACCGGAACCTTCACGTTGTGGCGCTGACCGACATAGCGCATTTCGATCATGCGCTCGATGCGTACGCCGGCGTCGCCGAACTCGGCGGCCAGCGCGGCACCGGCGTCCGACTCCATGCGCGCGAACGCTGCATCGATGCCGGCCGGTCGAACCGGGGTCGAACGGCATCACGAGCGTCGCCGCGTCGTCGAGCCGCGCTTCGGCGAGCAGCATGCCGGTCGCGCAGAACGTGCCCGGCTCGGGCGGTACGATTACGGTCGGAATGGACAGCTCGCGGGCCAAGCGCGGCGCCGTGCAGCGGTCCGCCGCCGCCGTACGCGAACAGCACGAAGTCGCGCGGATCGCGGCCGTGTTCGACCGACACTTGGCGGATCGCACCGGCCATCGTGACGGTCGCGATCTCGATCACGCCGTTCGCCAGGTCGAGCAGCTTTTCGCGCGCATAGCCGAGCGTTTCGCCGAGCCGGGTGAAGGCGGCGGTCGCCGCATCACCATCGAGTTGGAACTCGCCGCCGAGGAAGCGGTCCGCCGCGATGCGGCCGAGCAGCAGGTTGGCGTCGGTCACCGTCGGCTCGCGTGCCGCCGCGGCCGTAGCAGACGGGGCCCGGCGTGCTGCCCGCGCTGCGCGGCCCGACGTGCAGCCGGTCCTGGCCGTCGAGCCACGCGATCGAGCCGCCGCCGGAACCGACCTCGACGATGTCGACCACCGGCGACTTGATCGGAAAGCCCTTGACGTAGCCGGCCGCGTAGTACACCGATTCGACGGCGAAGCGCCCGTTCTCGACGAGCGCGCACTTGGCCGTCGTGCCGCCCATGTCGAAGGCGATGGCGTGCTCGATGCCCAGCGCTTCGGCATAGGCGCCGGCCCCGATGCAGCCGCCGATCGGGCCCGACTCCACGAGCGCGATCGGCTGGCGGCAGGTGCGGTCGACCGACAGCACGCCGCCGTTCGAGCCCATGAAGTAGAGCGTGCCGCCGAAACCGCGCGCGCGCAGTTTCTCATCGAGCCTGCGCACGTAGGCGTTGACGTCGGGTCCGACAAAGGCGTTCGCGGCGACCGTCGAGGTGCGCTCGTACTCGTACCACTCGTGCGTGAGCTCGACGCTGTGTGTGATGAAGACACCCGGCAGCGCGGCCCGCAGCGCGCCGGCCGCTTGCACTTCGTGCGCCGGATTCACATAGGCGTGCAGAAAGCAAATCGCGACCGCATCGACCTCGAGCGAGCGCAATTCGCCGGCGAGCGTTTGGATCTCGGCCGGATCGAGCGGGACGATGACGTTGCCGCGCGCGTCGACGCGTTCGTTCAGCTCGAAGCGGCGCGGGCGCGGGATCAGCGGCTCGTCGCGCTTGAAGTAGAGGTCGAAGGGATCCGGCCGGTTGCCGCGCGCGATCTCGAGGACGTCGCGGAAGCCCTTGGTCGTGACCAGCGCCGCGCGCGCGCCGTTGCGCTGGATGAGCGCGTTGATGACGAGCGTCGTGCCGTGATTGATCAGCTCGACGTCCGACGGTTCGAGCGCCACTTTTTCAAAGCAGTCGAGAATGCCGGCGCCGAAATCGCCGTAGGTCGTCGGGCTCTTCGTATAGATGACGCGGTCGGACGTTCGGTCGAACGCGACGAGATCCGTGAACGTACCGCCGATATCGACCGCCACGACGTAGGACAAACGAGCCTCCTAAAGCCGGCCGCCGGGGGCGGCGGCCATTCGAATACCGCGCCTCGCCGACGCAGGCCTTTAGCTCGCGCGTTGCGGCGCCGCAACGTGCCGGGTCATTTCGCGTCCGGCATCTGCCGGCAGGCGAATGACGTCGATGAGGCTGAGCGCGGCGACCGCTCCGGCGATGAGAAACGCGATGTGGAAATCCGTGACGTTCGGAACGCCGGAGGCGTTGTGGTCGATCGCGGAACCGACGCGCACCGCGAGCGCACCGAGGGCTACGCCGAGGCCGGCGCTCAGCTGCATCACGGTTGACGACATCGTGCTGGCACTGCTCATATGCTCCGGCGGAATATCGGCGAAGCCGATCGAGCCGATCGCGGTGAACTGCATCGAGCGCAGCGCGCCTCCGAGGAACAGGATGGCGGCCGTGACGGCGACCGGCGTGTGCGTGTCGAGCAGCGCGCAGGCGGCGATCGAGAGCGACGTCAAGAGGCCGTTCCAGAGCAGGACGTTCCGAAAACCGAAATGCCGCACCGCCGGCGTAGTGATGGTCTTGGTGACGAGATTTCCGGCGAACAGCCAGAACAGCAGCAATCCGGACGCCGCCGCGCTGAGCCCAAAGGCCAGCTGGAACATGAGCGGCAGCAAGAACGGTACGCTGCCGATGGCGAGGCGGCTGACCAAGCCGCCCGACATGCTCACGGCGAAGGTCCGGTAGCGCAGCGATCCGAGATCGAACAGCGGGTGTGGGCTGCGGCGAAGATGCAGCACGCCGGCAACGAGACACAGCACACCGCAGGCGAGCAAGCCCAACGCCAGCGCCGGCCGGCCGGCCGGCTGACCGATGATGTCCAACCCATAGAGCACCGTGAAGCAGCCTGTGCCCAGCAACAGAAACCCGCGCAGGTCGAAGGGCTGGCGCTCGGGCTCACCGTCGGCCGGAAACAGCACCAGCGTTGCCACGATCGCCATGATGCCGAGCGGCACGTTCAAGTAGAAGATCCACGGCCAGCCGAGGAACGTCGTGAGGTAGCCGCCGATCGGCGGGCCGACGATCGGCGCGATGAGCGCGGGCCAGATCATCATCGACATCGCGTTCAACAAGCCGTGCTTGGGCGTGATGCGCAGAACGACGAGGCGCCCGACCGGCTGCATCATCGCGGCGCCCATTGCCTGGACGATACGCGCCAGCAGAAATATGGTGAACGTCGGGCTGGCCGCACACACGACCGAGGCAATGATGAACACCGCGATCGCGGCCGCGAAGACCCGCTTGGCGCCGATCCGGCCGGCAATCCACCCGCTCACCGGCATGAACACCGCGAGCGTCAGCAGATACACCGTGATCCCGAGGTTCATATTCACGGCGCTGGTCCCGAACGCATGTCCCATCGCGGGCAACGCCGTCGCGATCACGGTACCGTCGAGCAGGATCATGAAGAGGGCGCCGGCGACGAGGAACGTGATCAGGCGCGGACGCGGCGACGTCAGGGACATGCCGGTATGGTACGGGGATCGTGCGGTCCGGCCAATTACGTATGTCGTTGAGGGCGGGGTCGAGCGGGCTCGCGGCGAGAAGGATCAGCCGGCACCGATCTGTAGGAGTTGATCATGGCGAAACTGCGGCACCTAGCCATCGTGGTGAACGATCTCGAGTCTTCGGCCCAATTTTACGAGAAGATTTTCGAAATGACGCGCGCCTACGACGTGCCGGGGAAAGCGATCTACCTCACCGACGGGTTGATGAACCTGGCGCTCCTCAACAGCGTCAACGCGACGCCGGACGAAAAGAGCGACGCCAACCACGGAATCCATCATTTCGGGTTTCGCATTGACGATTTCGCGACGGTCGAAGCGGCGCTCGTCGCGGCCGGCGCGACCTACTCACACGATTTCGGCGATCCGTCCGCCATGAACTACGAGCGCAAGTGGCGCGATCCCGAGGGCATCCTGTTCGACGTTTCCGAGCAGGGCTGGTACGGCGCGCTCGACGAGACCGCGCCGGCGTCCTAGGCCGGCGAAATCGACGTCCTTTGTTTGGACCGCCGCGGCTGTGCGTCCGGGCGCCGTCGGAGTGCTGGATCCAGATCACGGCGATTCGTTCTCGCCGCGCCTTTTCGATGAGCGAGCGGACGTTCGCAACGACCGCGTCGCGCTCGTGAGCATCTTGGATGACGCCGCGCTGCATGTCGATGACGAGCAGCGCGGTGTGCGGCCGGTTCTCCAGGGTGCTCATGTGCACGTATCTACCAGAGCTAGGTTTTTCGAAACCTTGCCGTCGGCGCGGTTCCCCCGAGTGCGCCGCTGACCGGACCGGCCGTCCCCGAGCCGTTCACCGTTCCGGCGTAGTTGAAGACCGGCGTGGCATTGGCGCTTCCCGCGTTGCCGTTGCTGCCCGCAGCGTTGCCGTTGTAGGTCGCGCCGCCGGTGCCGCCGCTGCCGCCGGTCGCGCCCGCGCCGGTCGCGCCGCTGTTGGTGGTGGTAAGCGTCCCGGCATTCACGAAGATTGCCGAACCGGCCGCGGCGCCGCCGCCGCCCCCGCCCGACGACCCGGGCGTACCGAAGAACCCGCCGCTTGTTGCGCCGGCAGCGCCGCCGGCGCCGCCGGAAACCGCCCCGCCCACGAGCCCGCCGTTGCCGGCCGTCCCGCCGGTGCTGTAGCCGCCGCTCGCGCCGGCTCCGCCGGCTCCAACGCCGCCGCTGCCGCTCACTCCGCCTTGCTCGCCGCCGCCGCCGCCGCCGCCGAAGCCGCCGCTGCCGCCGGCAGTGCTATTCGAGCAATTTGCGATCCCGCCGCCACCGCCGCCGAAGCCGCCGTTGCCGGGACCGTTGCCCGTTGGCGGCACGCCCGCGGCGTTTGTACCGTAGGCGCTGCCGATGGTGCCGGAACTGCCGGCCGAACATCCACCGCCCCCGCCGCCGCCGCCGCCCGCGCCGCCGGCTCCGCCGGGACCGTTGGTCGATGGCGCGCCGGCTCCCAACACGCCGCCACCGCCGCCGCCGCCGTACCCGACGAGGCTGATCCCGCCGCCGTCGGCATCGAGACCACCACCGCCGCCGCCACGATATCCGGATTGGCCGATGGCGTTACCGCCGTTGCCGCCGGTCGCGGTGCACGTGGAGAGATAATCGTTGCTGATCGTCACCGCGGCTGCGGTTTGGTTGACGAACACGCAAGCGCCCGCCCCGAATCCGCCGCCGCCGGGACCGGCGCTCTGACCGTTGCTGCTGCTGTTGTCGCCGCCGCGGCCGCCTTTCGCGAGTGCGTTCTGCACGGCCAAATTGCGAATGGCGACGGTGCCGGTGTCGATGAAGAACACGCGGTACGAGCTTGCGCCGTCGATCGTGACGCGTCCATAGTAGCCGCCGTCGACCGTTACGCTTTGCTCGATCGGCGGCAGTGGCCCGGCCAACGTGATCGTCGATGCACCCATCGCGGTCGTGTCGAACACGATCGTGTTGCCGGCGGGCGCGTTGCCGATCGCGTAGCGGAGGTCGCCGCTGATGCCCGCGCCGCTGCCGGCCGGCGTTCCGGGAACGGCGTCGGTCGCACGCGTCACGACGGTGACGCCGGTATTGCTGATGGTGAACGCGTTCGCCAGGGTCGCGCTCGCCGAGCCGGTCGTGACCGACACGCTGCGCGCGCCGGTCGCCGCTTCAGGATCGGTGAAGAACGTCGCCGTGAGCGATGTTGCGCTCACGTAGGTGGTCTGCACGGTCATGCCCGCGCCGCTCACCGCAACGGTCGAAGCGCTGGTGAAGCCCGTACCGGTCAATGTTTCGTTGGTCGTTGTCCCGATGAGACCGTTTGGTGCGCTGAGGTTCGACAACGTCGTTCCCGGGGCTGCCGGCGTGAACACCGCGGTACCGGATGTCGCTGATGCGGCAGCGGCGGTAATCGTCGCCGATGCGAGCGTAGCGCCGGTGTAGCTCAGCGTCGCCGTATCCGACGAACTCAGCAGCGTGAGGGCGGGCGGACCGTCGCTGCCCGACGTCGCGATCGCCGTGGCCCCGGATGTATCGCTGTCGCTCAGCGTAACCGCACGCAGGTAGGCGCCGACGATCGTGTTACCGCTCGCGTCCTTCGCGTTCACGATGAAGGCTTGCGGTGCGCCGAACGCGGTTCCGGCCGTTGCCCCCGGAAGTCCGGCGATCACGAACGTCGCTGCGGCACCGCTCAGGATCAGCGGCGTCGCTGCCGTGTTCGCCTGATTCGCCGTAACCGCCACGCTCAGGGTTGCCTGCGAGAGCAGATTCCCGGCCGGCGTCGCGGGATACGCCGCAGCTTGCGGCTGGTCGTATGCCGCCACGACGAACACGTCGGTGCCGGCCGCCGCCGGCGCCGAGACGGTGCACGTCAACGGAGAGCCGCTGCAATTCGGATTCGTCGTTGCGAGGTTGCTCGCGATCGTATTCGGTGATCCCGTATACGCCGAACCGTTGACGGCCGATAAGGTGATCGTGACCGACTTCGTCGCGGGTGAGACGTAGGCCGGGGCGCGCTGCGCCGACGACACCGTCGCCGCTAACGGCACGGTGATCGTGAACTGCGCGCTCGTCGTTGCGGCGCCGGGCGTGGAACTGCTCGCAGGCGCACCGGGCGTGACTTTGGATTGCGCGCCTCCGCCGCAGGCGGCCAAACCGGCCAATGCGAGAACCGCTAGAGCACGGCGACGCTGCATCATTGAATCGGCACTCCCAGTGTCGTGACGCTTACTGCAAGCGTGGCCTGATGCGAAAACGCATCGCTGACGGTTATCGTGCAAGCGCCGGCGCCGGCAGACGTGACGGTGAACGTTCCGTTCGCCGGTGCTCCCAGCGTCGCGACCCCGCTGCATCCGCTCACGGTGAAGCTTGTCGTGCCGGGATCGGTCACCGTGACGGTTTGCACTTGCGCCGTTCCGTTGAAGGTGAGCGATACCGGAGAGACCGTCAGCGGTCCCGGCGACGCGCCGGGCGACGGTAAGGGGGTAGGCGATGCGGTGGGTATCGCGGACGGCGTCGCCGACGGCGCCGGGTTCGGAATGCCCGTCACGACGACGGTGAACGGCGAGGAGTGCCCTTGGTTATCGACGACTGCGATGATCGCGCTGCCGTTTGCGACGGCCGTTATGGTAAAGGTTGCGCTGCCGTTGGCCGCCGCGGCGACGATCGCCTCGGAGCCGCGCGCGTCAGCTGAGCTCTGCTGCGTCGCCGGCGAAACGGTCGCCACGGCGAGATTCGACGACGTCGCCGTATAGGAGCCGGAGTATCCGAATTCGGTCACGCTGAATTGCGTGCTCGCAGATCCGGGGCTCAAAGCAAAGGCCGTGCTGCCGGTCGACGACAGAATGACGGGTGCCGTCGCGGGCACGGAGGTGGAACCGCCGCCGCCGCAGCCCGAAAACGCGAGTACCAAGGCGAGCATAAAAGCTGCCTGAATTCGACGGAGCATACACCCTCACGAGAAGATTCCGGTAATGACGCTCCGTCGAAAGAGCGCTATCGTACCGTCTGCCCCAATAACCACGTCGTCAATCGTACGGTCGAACTCTTTTCGGCGCGGCGGCTACTACGTATAGACGTAGTCGACACCATGATCTCGAGCGCAGGACTGTGTTGCCGTCATATGTAGGAGATGAGGATGTTCTACAACGCCGGTCTTTTCGGTCGTCGTCCTATGCGGCTCGTTGTCTCGGCAGTTGCGTTTGCCGTTGCGATCGGTTCGGTCGCGCCGCCGGCCGCACGATCGGAGGGCAGCGCGCGTGCGGTCGTCGTTACTCCGGTGCTGTCGGCAACGGCGACCGCCGCCGGTCAGCCGATCATCCTTCCGCGCGGAGCGGCCCGTGTGATCGTTTCAACGTACGTCATTGCTGCGGGGGCTCGGCTACCGGTTCACCGCCATCGGTATCCGCGCTACGCGTACGTCCTGCAAGGGCGGTTGCGCGTAACCGATACGCAGACGCACCGGACGTTCGACTATGCGCAGGGCGCTTTTGCGATCGAGGTCGTGAACGACTTGCACTTCGGCGAAAATCCCGGAAGTACGCCGCTGCGGCTGCTCGTCATCGATTTCGTGCCGAAGGCCGTGACCGCCAACACGCTGCCGTGAAGGGACGGCGCCCGTGACATTAGGACCGCAGCAGCGTACCGGCGTCGATCGCGGGTATCAGCTTCTCATTCAATCCGATGTTGAGCATCGGCTGGAGGGTGGCCGGCGTGGTCGCCGTTGCGTAATCTACCCGGACCATCCCGCGCAGCAGATCGGGGTTGATCGAAGCGGTTCGCGCCAAGATCGCTAATGTCTGCGCTTGATGCGCGTTCGCCCAGCGTGCCGTGTCGTAGATCGCCGCGACGATGCGGTCCTTGCGGTCGCGATTCTGCTCGAGCCAACCACGCGTCGAAAACCAGCAGCTCACCAGATAGCCCTCGCCGATGCAGTCGAGCGGGTGTCCGATCACGCGCATCTCGTTGGTGCCGTTCTTGTCGAACGTAATGAACGGTTCACCGATGAACGCGGCGTCGAACGTCTTGCGCGCGAGGGCTGCCGCCATCGCGGCTTGCTGAAATTCGACGAAATTCACTTTGGCCGGGTCGGCGCCGTTTTGCCGCAGCCAGCCGCGTGTCGATGCGAGCGCTAGTCCCGCGATCGAGACCATCGCGATCGTCCGGCCTTCCAAGTCGCGCGCCGTGCGAATCGGTGAATCCTTGGCGACGGTGATGACCTGCCATGGCTGGCTCGACCGGTAGAGCCCGCTGCCGGCAATCAGTTGCAACGGAACCCCTTTGGCGATCGCGCTGGCGGCGGAGATGAGGTCGATCACGCCGAGGTCCACCGACCCGCCGGCCAGCGCGGCCGCGACCTCCGGTCCGTTATTGACGCTCGTGACGGCCGTATCGAACCCGGCCTTCGCGAACGCTCCCGCGTCGGCGGCGAAATACGGTGCGCCATAGAGCTGCACCAGCACCGTACCGACGCGAAGGGTCGCATTGCTTTGCGCTCGCGCCGAGTGCGGCCAGGCGAACGCTGCGCAACCCGCGGCCGTCCCCGCCAAAAACCTCGACCGGAGCATCGTCATGAGCCCTCCCGACCGGACCGAAGAAATTCGGCGCCGTGGGGAGGGCCATTTCATGAAATCATCCTCCTCTCCCGTCGCTTGCCCTCCGCCGCGGAACGGAAGCGGCGAACGAGCCCGGAAGAGGCCGACCATGAGCTTTAGCGACCCGATCCGCCGCCTGATCGACAACGCCTGGGTAGACGGCTATCCATTCCTCTTGGGAACCGCCGGTCCGGACGGCCCGAACATCAGCCCGAAGGGCAGTCTCATGCTCTTCGACGACGGGCATCTGGCCTATTGGGAGCGCTCGAAGAACAAGGCACTCGAGAACCTGCGTGCCGACAACCGCGTCATCGTGTTTTACAGTAACTTCAAAGCGCAGCGCGACGGCGTTCTGGAATCGGGTTTCATGCGTTTTTACGGAACCGCCGAGCTGCACGAAGCAGGGCCCGTCCACGACGCCATCTTCGCGCGCCTGAGCGAACGCGAATCCACCCACGCCGGTGCGGATACCGGGATCGGTGTTCTGATCACGATCGAGCGCGCCGTCGATCTTCGCGGACAGTCGCTCATCTAACGGAAACTGTGATTTCCGCCGCCGTTCGTACGCAGTAATGCAGGCGGCGAGCAGAAAATCTCCTAGCTCACGCCGGACTCCCTCCCCCGACGTAGGGCTGGCAAAAAATAGCATGCTGAGTTTCTTCGGAAGCAAAAACAAACCGACTAGCACTACCAAGCTCCGGGACATGCTCCCGGCGACGCACTCGTTCGTGACGTTCGTGGTGCGCGGCGGCGGTCCGGAAGGGCGGATCTGTTTTGAGGGCGCGACCCTCAAGACGTTCCGGACGACGCGCATGGCCGGAATGGTTGCCGGGCAAAACGGCGTCTTCTCGTACACGAATTCGATCGGAAAATTCACCTTCGCCGCGCGATTGCTTTCAGTCACCGACGATCAGGCTGTGTTCAGCCTTCCCGACGACATCAAGACGGTCGCGCGAACCGCCGGGCCCGAGCGGCGTGCCGAGCCCCGGGTCGACACAACGGTGACTGCCGAATGGCGCTTCAAGCCGGCCGGAAAGATCGTCAGCACGTGGTCGAAAGCGACCATCAGCGATCTGAGCCGAATCAGCGCCAACATGACGACCGACCGCGAATTCAAAGCCAACGAATTCATCGAGGTCCGCATGACGCTGGATGCCGGCCATGCGATCACGCTCGACGCTGCGATCGTGCGCTCGGCGAAATCCGGCATCAAATATAAAGCCGCGCTCGCGTTCAAGCACGTCGACGAGGAAAGCTCGCACGTCGTCACGCGCTTCGTAAACAAGCGGATGACCGAACTGCGGGCTCGCGGCCTCGGCTAACCGGGCGCTAGTTCTTGCGAGGCTGCGCTAGCCCACGATGAGTCGGGGATGATCGTCGGCGCGCCGGGGAGCTGGATATCCTCGTTGCGGTCGTCAGCCGGTGCCGGCGCTGTTGCGCTCGTGTTGATCGCTGCCGGCAAATCGGACGTGAGCGGAGAGCACGATGCCGCTTGCGGTAGGCACACGAGTAGCTGATCCCTCGCATCGGGCGGAAGCATCAGCGCGGATTGACCGCTTATGAGCGAGAGCATCAGCGCCGCCGACGCGATGCGCCACAATAGAAACCTGAGGATGGTCAAAGCGATAACTCGCACGTCTTGCTCCTTGCACTTCTGTAGTTTATGAAGACGCGGTAATGTCGGCGTAAAGTTCATCGAAGCGCTCGGAGCTCGGCGGCGCCGACTTCAACAGCGAGACGAGGGCCGGTGACGGCTCGCACGCGAACTCGTCGCGAAGAATCGTTCGGTACTGGCGGAATTCCCGCAGAGCGGCAGCCCAGTTCCCCATCGCGAAGAGCAGAGCGATTGCGATTTCGTGCGCTTCTTCGTCGAACGGATCGAGGTCGATGATCTCGTGCGCTAACGCTAGGGCCTCGCTGCGCCGCCCGTGGCGCATTTCGTAGTCCGCCAGGGCTTGCAGTACTTCACGCCGCATGCCGGCGATCCGCGCGGCCACCGGGGCGAACCAGTGCCACGACATCACGCGTGCCGGCGGCGCTGAGCGGAGGCGATCGTAGATCTGCCGCGCCGTGGTATATTGTACGTCGTCTTCAATTTTTGTGCCTCGGAGCGCCGTGAGCGCATTGCCGATCTCCCAGAGATCGACGGACGCGTCATCGCGCAGGCACAAGCCGTCGGCAGTGCGCACCACCGCTGCCGGATCGGCCAGCCGGCGGCGCAAGTAATACAGATGCGACTTCAGCAGATCGGCCGCCGCATCGCCTTCCCGATCCGGCCAGAGGTCGTCCATCAGTGCCTCGGCTGAGATCGGTTGTTTGCGACGAGCGATCGCGAATAAGAGCTCGCGCTCGCGGTTGGGCAAGAAGACTTCGCGGCCGGCACTGAACACGGTGCCGGCGAGAATCGAGATTTCCAGCCTGTTGGTGGCCGAACGGAGAGCGCCGGGTTCGATTGGCATTGGGTTCTCCTCGGGTGAGATTGGAGGTGAACCCATGATGCGAAAAGCCGGTCCAAGCAACCACCGACGTCTGTACACCTTATCCGTACAAATCGGGCATTTACCAGCAATTTACCGGGTTATGGTGTTATCGATGAGGCCCACCCTCAAACCAACCAGGCGGGTACTTGTTGGAACGCGAAATGTCCGGCACATTGCTTACGAAGCGAGTGTGCGTTTTCGTTGGCCCGTCGTTGCCCATGTGCGACCGAGTGGCCGCGCCCGGCGTACAGTACGCTCCGCCGGCCGCGCGCGGAGACGTTACCCGTGCCGCCGAGACATTCGACGCAATCTTGCTCGTCGACGGCGTGTTCCACCAGCATCTTGCCGTAACGCCGAAAGAAACGCTGGCCGCCTGCCGTCGCGTTCCGCTTTACGGGGCGGCAAGCATGGGCGCACTGCGGGCGGTGGAGTGCCGTCCGTACGGAGCGATTCCACTGGGCGCCATTGCGCGCTGGTATGCCTCCGGAACGATCGACGGTGATGACGAGGTCGCCGTGTCGATGCACCCCCAAACCCATGCAGCGCTCAGCGTGCCGTCGGTAAACGTGCGGTACGTCGCGTGGTTGGCACAACGCCGCGGAATTCTCGACGCAACCAGCGCCCAAGCTTGGGTACACGTCGCGCGCACCACGATTTACTATGCCGAGCGATCCTGGCCCGGCATCGTCGAATGTGCCCCGCCTGCCGCGCGCCACGCGCTGCTGGATATCGCCCGGCACGAAGGCGACCTGAAACGCATGGATGCGCGCTTTGCCTTGCGTACCGTCTTGCACCAGCGTGAGCGCCGGCATGCTTTCGCCTGACCTCACGCGATCTGCGCCCAAAGCGCCGGGATCGTTTGACCGCTGCGTGCCGCTGGCGCAGACCCTCGCTCTGATTCCGCAACTGCGCGAGCGGTACGGCATCACGCGCATCGCCGACATCACCCACCTCGACCGGATCGGCATACCGGTGATGAGCGCCATCGTCCCCGACTCGCCGGATATCATGAGCATCTACAACGGGAAGGGGATAACTCGGGAGGGCGCTCTTGCCGGAGCCGTGATGGAAGCCGTGGAGCGGCAAGCCGCGGCAGCTCCGCAGGTGCCGGTATTCATGCGCGACCGCGAAACAGTCCTGGCTGCGATCGATCCCGACGGGCTCGAGCCCGTGCGTACCGGAATGGAGATCGCGGCCGTGCGGGGCGTCGACCTGGTCTCAGGCAACGCGATCGACGTTCCGCTGGCGCTGGTGCAATTTCCGTGGCCCGGCGATTCCGTCATCGTCGGTGACTCGACCAACGGATTGGCCGCCGGAAATTCCCATGCCGAAGCCGTTTACCACGCCGTGTGCGAGCTGCTCGAACGGCACCTGCGGGCGGTCGCCCACGCCGTCGGTTACCTCCGGCCGCGGGCCATGCTTGCCCGCTTTGCCGGTGGGCCGTGTAACTTTCCCGTCTACATCGACGATCCGGCGGCAGCGGAGGTCGAGCTGCCGACCGGATGCGACGCCGTCGACGCACTCGTCGAGCGCATCCAACGTGCCGGACTCGCGGTGCGGTTGCGGGCCTTCGATCGCGCGCCGTTTCCGATCTTGATACTGGCCACGATTGCCGATCACGCCGGTGGTCCGTCGGCGTCCCACACCGGCCATGGCTGCTCGTGGTCGCCCGAGCACGCCGCGATTCGTGCGCTCACCGAGGCGGCGCAATCACGCGCTGCCGATTTTCTCGCGGCGCGGGAAGACTTGTGCCGTCATGACGAGCGTGCGCTTCCGCGCTACGGCATGCGGCGCGAGTTCGGTGTGCCGTACGGACGGTGGTACTACGACGCGCCCTCGCCGCAGCGCACGCTACGGTCGTTTCCCGACCGCTCGACAAACGATGTCGCAAACGACGTCGCGCTGCTGGCCGAAGCCTTGCGCGAGGACGGCAGCGGGCCGGTAGCGATCGTCGACCTCTCACCGCACGACCTGCCCGTGCACGTCGTCCGAGCAGTTGCCCCGCGGCTCGAAAGCCCGGTGTCCCGTGGGCGTTTCGGACCCGCCGTTCGCACCATTCTCGACCTCGATATCGACCTCGACCTCGACCTCACTCTGACCCCATAAGGAGAGCGCCATGACGAAGAAAGAAATCGATCGCATCAGCCGCAGTTTGGTTGGACATCTCGGGACGAGCCCGCAGGTACGCGCAAGAATGGGCGCGGCGAAAACCGACGAAGAGCGCGTGGACATCATCAACGAAACCGTGGTTCCCAAGGACAACATCAAGGTCGAGCATCTCCCGGCGGTTCAGAGCCGCGTGCGGGAACTGTTCAAAGAAGAAGAACAACCCGATCCCGGCGAGGGCAAGGGCATCTTTCAGTTCGGCGGCTAGTACGTAGGAGACTACGTCACGGCGTCGAGGAACGAACGTATGACATCGCTCGCATCGGCCAGCGATACGGTGTCGCGCTCGTGCAGCCGGCCGTCGAGGTCGGTGGACGGCATCGCACGGCGCACGGTCTCGATCAACTCGCTCTTCGGTTGAACTCCGCCGTTCAGCCGAAGAGCGCCGGCGATGGCCACGAGTCGCGCGGCATCCTCGAAGCGTTTGAGCGCCAGCGCAACCGCAACGAGCGCCTCGACACATGACGCTCGCAAGATGACTGCCGTCGGGGCGGCGCGGTCGATCGCATCCCCGAGCAGTCGCGCGGATAGCGCCGGATCGGTTTCCGTGACCGTCTGCGCCAGGTGCAGCGACGACGTCGTGACGAGAAACCGGTCGCCGGTTTCGCGCGCGCGGTCGAGGGCCTCGGAAAAATGCCCGGCGGCCTTCTGCCGGTCGTGCCGTTTGATCGCCTCCCAGCCCAATTCGAACGCGGCCCCGGCGACGAGCCAGGGATCGCCGAAGCGCTTGGCCCGTTCGTAGGTCGTTACGGCCGCCTCTTCGGGACGCTCGCCGAGGGCCGAGCGCGCGGCACAAACGGCGTTGGAACTGTAGATCGTCAGCCATTCATCGCCGCAGGCCGTGGCCGCTTCGTAGGCCGCTCTGGCATACGCGCTGCCTTCGCTGAAACGCGAGCGGTTGAACTCGATAAAGGCCGCGCCCACATATGCGGCCGCAACGCCGACCGACGGCTCGCGCACGTCGGCAACGAGCGACTGGATCTGCGTCAACCCTTCGGTTAGGCCGCCGGCGCGCATCCAGAAAAAGGCGAGTGAAAAAAAAAAAAAAAAAAAAAAAAAAAAAAAAAAAAAAAAAAAAAAAAAAAAAAAAAAAAAAAAAAAAAAAAAAAAAAAAAAAAAAAAAAAAAAAAAAAAAAAAAAAAAAAAAAAAAAAAAAAAAAAAAAAAAAAAAAAAAAAAAAAAAAAAAAAAAAAAAAAAAAAAAAAAAAAAAAAAAAAAAAAAAAAAAAAAAAAAAAAAAAAAAAAAAAAAAAAAAAAAAAAAAAAAAAAAAAAAAAAAAAAAAAAAAAAAAAAAAAAAAAAAAAAAAAAAAAAAAAAAAAAAAAAAAAAAAAAAAAAAAAAAAAAAAAAAAAAAAAAAAAAAAAAAAAAAAAAAAAAAAAAAAAAAAAAAAAAAAAAAAAAAAAAAAAAAAAAAAAAAAAAAAAAAAAAAAAAAAAAAAAAAAAAAAAAAAAAAAAAAAAAAAAAAAAAAAAAAAAAAAAAAAAAAAAAAAAAAAAAAAAAAAAAAAAAAAAAAAAAAAAAAAAAAAAAAAAAAAAAAAAAAAAAAAAAAAAAAAAAAAAAAAAAAAAAAAAAAAAAAAAAAAAAAAAAAAAAAAAAAAAAAAAAAAAAAAAAAAAAAAAAAAAAAAAAAAAAAAAAAAAAAAAAAAAAAAAAAAAAAAAAAAAAAAAAAAAAAAAAAAAAAAAAAAAAAAAAAAAAAAAAAAAAAAAAAAAAAAAAAAAAAAAAAAAAAAAAAAAAAAAAAAAAAAAAAAAAAAAAAAAAAAAAAAAAAAAAAAAAAAAAAAAAAAAAAAAAAAAAAAAAAAAAAAAAAAAAAAAAAAAAAAAAAAAAAAAAAAAAAAAAAAAAAAAAAAAAAAAAAAAAAAAAAAAAAAAAAAAAAAAAAAAAAAAAAAAAAAAAAAAAAAAAAAAAAAAAAAAAAAAAAAAAAAAAAAAAAAAAAAAAAAAAAAAAAAAAAAAAAAAAAAGTTTAGAGGTTTTTGTATAGTAATAATTAATTTATAGATAGTGGTATTATGAATTTTATAAATTTGTAATTAGTTAAAAGTATTAATTATAATTTTTATATAAGTTTTGATAATTATAGTGATTTGAGAGGTGTAATGAGTATAAGTGATTATATTAGGTTTTAGTTGAATTTTTTTATTATTTAGATAGTAAATATTATGATATTAGATATTTTGTGTTAATTTATTGTAAAGTATATTATTTATTAGTTTGAAGAATGAATTTTAAAAGGAATTTTTTGGATATTTATATATTTTATTTATAAGATTTATTAAATATTTAGAGAATAGTAGATAAATTTTATTGTTTATTTTAAATTTTTTATAGATATTTATTAGAATTATATTTTTTTTTTTGGTAATTTTTTTTAATTTTATAGTTTTTGTTAATTTTGGTAAAGTATATAAATATTTATTTTTGTTAGTGTAAATTAATATATTTTTAGTTTTTTGGGTAATGTTAGATTGATAAGTTTTTTTAGAGTAATTAAATTATGTTAAAAATATTATAATTTTAGTATGTTTTAATTTATTTTTGTTAAATATTTATGTTATTTTTGTTATTTTAAAATTCGTATTAGGTTGTTGTTTATAATATATAGTTGGTAAAATAGATATAGTATTAGTATAAGTTTTATTAATATAGATATATAATGTTATTTATTTATTAGAGTATTGATATTTATTTAAATGATAAAAAGTATTTAATTTATTTAAATAGGTGTAAATAGTTATATTTTTATAGTTTTTTAGTAGAGATATATTTTTAATTTTTATTTTTTATTTTTTTTTATTTTTTAATATTTTTTTTTAGAAATGTTATGATATCTATAGAATTTTTTTATTGATTAGTTTTATAATAAATTAAAGAAGTATTTAGAAGTATTATAAGAGGTAGTTATTGGTTTTTTAGTAATTAATTTTTGAGTGATTAAGTTGTAATAAATATTTATAAAGTGGTAATAGTAAAGAAGTGTTATATTTGTATATTATAGTGAGTAAAGTTTATAAAGATTAGGATTTATTTATAATAAATTAATTAAATTTTTTATATTAGTTTTAGGATTTATAGAAAGGTTTATATTTTATATTATGATAGTTTGAGTTATATAAGTTAAAGATTTTTTTTTATAGGAAGTTAATAAGTAAGTATATTTATAATTAATGTTTATTTTTATGTAATGATTATTATTTTTTTTAATTTTTTGTATAAAAGGTTTAAAGTTAGTGAGAGTATTTTGAATTTCTCTAAGGAAAGGATTTAGATTTTTTTTATTTATAAAAGTTGTATATTAGATTATTGAATAATGAGAAATTAATAATATTTTTAAAATTTTTTTTTTAGTTAAATATATAGTTATTTTTAGAGATTTTAGAATAAATGTTATTAATTTTATTAATGTTTAAAGAGGTTTAAATATATTTTTTTTTTGATAGTATAAATAGATTATATTTTTAATTAGTTTATAATATAATTTTATAAAATATTTTTAAATATTTAATAGAGAATATGATGAATATTGATAAGAAATTATTTTGTTGTAATTTTTTTTTTTTGTTTAATTTTTTGTTTTATATAATTTTTTATTTAGATATTTTGTATATAAATTGATAATAATATAGTATTTTTTGATTTGAGGGGAATTAATTTAATTATCACTTTTTCTTAATAAATTATATTTTTTAAGGTTATTTATCATTTCTCTTGTAAGAATGATTACTTATTTTTTATTTTTTTAGAATAGGGATAAAGAGTAAATATTTAATAGGAATATCAATTATAATAGGTATATGTGTAGATAATAAAAATAATAAATAGTATTTTAATAAAGTTTATTAATTTATATTTACTTTTTCTTTAAACGGATATAGTTTTTATCTGAAGAATAATCTCTACAGCGAGGTTAAATAACTCTACTAGGAATTTACTACACAGTTGATTAAATACGCTTAAATATAACTCTTTTTCCTTTAGATTATTAATAACTTCAAAAGTAAATATGCGCCCAGCGCCCGTAAGCCGAGTTCGCGCAGCGCCGGATCCGTGCTGCTCAGCGTAAGCGACGCGCGGATGTTGTCGACTTCGGGTGAGAGCCGTTCGATTGCCTCATCTTGACGCGCACCGCGCAACACCGGGCCGGCGGCGATGGCCAACTCGAGATAGTGGGTTGCGTAGCGCGTTGCGAGCGCCGCCATTTCCTTCGAGTCGTCAAGCCGCTCTCGCGCGTAATCGTGCATCGTCTGCAGCATCGAAAAGCGTGGCGGATCCGTATGGTCGACTTCGACGAGCGATTTGTCATGAAGTCTTGCGAGTACTTCCCAAACCAGATCCGATGCTACGCCGTCGAATGCCAGGATGCGTTCCGCATCGTCGAGCCGGCAGCCGCCGGCAAATAGCCCGAGGCGGCGGAATGCGCGCGCCTCGAGCGGCTCGAGCAGGTCGTGACTCCAATCGACGAGTGCACGGAGGGTTCGGTGCTGCGGCAGGTTCGTGCGCGAGGCCGCCGAGAGTAACCCGAACCGCTCGCGTAGCCGCTTGTGGATCGTTTCGAGATCGAACATGTCGGTGCGCGAAGCCGCGAGTTCGATCGCCAGCGGAATGCCGTCGATGCGCCGGCAGATCTCTTCCGCGATCTGCAAGTCGTCGGGCTCGAAGCGGCGGTAGTGCGCCACGGCTTTGGCGCGGTCGACGAAGAGTGTCAGCGCCGCATCGGTTGGAAGCGGACCGAGCCGGAAGATGTGCTCGCCGCTCGCGCGCAACGGTTCGCGCGTCGTCGCGATGATGCGTACGTTCGGGCAGGCGTTCAGTACGGCGAAGACGATTTCAACGCAGGCATCGAGCACGTGCTCGCAATTGTCGACGACGATGAGCCGCTGCGCGTCACCGCATGCCCGTGCAACCGTGTTGAGGAGGGGCATATCTCCCTCGTCGGAGACGCCCAGAACGCTCGCGAAGGCGGGTAGCACCGATGCGCCGATGGCGACCGGTGCCAATTCGACGAGGACCGCGCCGTCATCGAAGCGGTCGCCCGAACGGCGCGCGACCTCGAGCGCTAACCGGCTCTTCCCAACCCCGCCCGGTCCGACGATCGACACCAGGCGCGCGCCGGAGAGGGCCGCTTCGATCGCGCGCAGGTCGGGCTCGCGCCCGACGAACGACGTCAACGGTGCGGGCAGGCGCAATGCCGAGACGATGCCGCTCAGATTCGGCGGGGCCTCGCGCCGGCGCGGCTTCGACGGTCGAACCGCGGCGAGCTCGAAACGCTTCCGCTCGGCACCCTCAACGTTGAGCGCGTCGATCAAGAGCGCGAGCGTCTGCCGTTGCGGCGCCTTGCGCGAACCGCGTTCGAGCGCGCCGACGGCTTCGGTGCTGATCCGGGCCCGTTCGGCGAGCGCCTCTTGCGAGAGCCCGGCGGCCATTCGCAAGCGGCGCAGCAACGGACCGAAGGCCACCGTGGCCTCGTCAAACGGGCTCGTTGGAGCGTTGCTGCTCACAGCAGAAGATTACGGGTGACGGGAATCACATTCCCCCGGTCGGCTTACCGCGTGCGCGCCCGCGTACGGCGGTCTCGGTGTCCCGAGTTCAGATGCGAGCTGCCGGTAGGAGTTTCTCGACCGCCGCTTCGACCGCGGTTCCGGCGAAGTAGTCCGGATTCGTCCGCGTATGCAGCGTGGCCGGATTGGTGAACGTCAGGGCGCGAAAATCGGCCGGCGTGATCAGCTCGGCCTCGACCAGGCTCCAGGCTTCGGAGAGAATGGTCGATGCGTCCATCACGTCCCAGTGACCGATATCGGAACCGAACATCGCCTTGAGCGCGGCCCCGACCGGGTTGAGCTTGCGATTGAACGCAACCGACGTCATGCGGTCGTCGGCTTCGCAGCCGAAGTAAAAGTTGTCGCAGAAGAGTCCGCGCAGATCGCGGATCTCGTTCATCCCGCTCTGCGCGAACTCATCGAACAGTTCGGGCCGCCCCGGCTTCGAGAGTCCGCCGTGCGGGTTGGCGGCGATGTTCTTGGCCGTGAAGTGCTTGGCGTCGCCGTAGCGATCGAAGAGTTCCGCCATCAGCTCGACATCGAGCAGCGCGGGATCGAGGTCGCGTTCGAGATTTTCGCGGTTGCGCTTTTCCCAGTGCTCGACGATATCGTTGATCAGCGTCTGCGCCCACGCCGCGCCGCCTTCGAGAAACGCGAAGTTGAGCGTCGGAAAGCGCTTGGTGACGCCGCCGAAAAACAAGCGCGCGGCAGAAGTACTCCGAACCCGTGGCAAAGCCGCCGATGTGATTGAACATGTAGTTCGAGGGCGAACGGCGGTAGCCCATGCCGCGGCCGTCGGTGTGGCAGATCGGCGCGATGCCGAGCTCGACGCAACGTTTCCAAAACACGATCGTAGTCGTGCGGCGCATCGTAGGCGATCGAGCGCCAGTTCGGCGCATACAATCCAAGATGCGGCGCTTCGCGCGTCACTTCGGGCCACGGCGAACGAATCTCGGTGGCGATCATCACGGCCTTGTGGCCGAGTTCGAGCACGGCGAACTCGAGCTCGCGAATCGCTTCTTCCGGCGTGTTCGTCGGCACGATCGCGACCGGGCGCACGCGGTCTTTGGCGTCGCGAAATATGTCGGCGTACATCGTGTTCACCGAGCGTGCGAACGCGATGCGCAGGTCTTCGTCCTGCAGATAGAGATCGCCGATCCCATAGGTGGTGAGCATGTGGGCGAAATCGATGCCGCACTCGTCCATGCGCGACTTGAAGAAGTTCGGCAGCATCGCCATGGCTCGGTCGGCGGTGTGCGCGCCCGACGGCGCGCCCCACCAGATGCCCTTGGTCCCGATGCGGGAATCGCTGCGCCGCAACCATTTTTCGGTCACTGCCGGCCCGGCCACTTCGCGCATGTAGCCTTCGATGGCGAAGAGCGGTTCGACGACGTGCGCGTCGGCATCGATGACCGGATGATCGAGCTTGGCGCGAACGTCGCGTCCCGGAAAGCCGGCATATCCCGACATGGCTAGCGGCTCCTTCGCAGAAGCTGAGAGTGGTGTTGCGCGGCGCGGATCACGATACCCAACCGAAGATGTGCTGGGTGGTAAAGAGCACGGCCAGCACGATCAGAACGATACCCGCAACCCGTTCCGCCAGCTGCTTGTAGCGCTCGCCGAGTTGGGCTCCGAACGCCAGTCCCACGGTGGTGAAGATGATGGTGCTCACCGCTACCGTTGCCAGCAACGGCAGCAGCGGCAGCGGTACGCCCGGAAGCGAAACGCCGATACCGAGCGAGTCCAAACTGATCGATGCGCACGCGGCGACGAGTCCCCAGCCCGAATCAACCTTCAGCGGTGAATCTTCGGTGGCATAACTCTCACGAACGACGAACACGCCGACGCTGGCGAGTACGGCAAAACCCACGTAGTCGGCGATCGTGCCGACGACCCGTCCGGCGCCGGTTCCGATGGCATAACCGGCGATCTGCATCACGACTTCGGCACCCGAGAACGCGATGCCCAAGCGTATGCGCGAGCCCCAGGGCAGTTGCATGATGCCGACCGCGATCGAGAGCGCCAACACGTCGAGCCCAACCGCGAAGGCGATGCCGAGAATCTTCGATTCAAGCGTGACGGTGATGCCGGGGACGGCGTGGAGCAGAACGATGCCGGCAACGACGACGATCGCGGCGGCACCGGCGACCAGGGCCGCCGGCGAAGCCGGGACGGCGCCTGGGGAGTCCGGTGCGGGTCGCGTCATCGTACACCCTTACGCGTCGGCGGTCGCGGGGGCCCGTTGGCGCCCAAATGCTTCGCCCGCTAACGCTCGGGCATGCGCGCGTATGTCCGTGGGCCAGCGCTCGATCGCGGCTTCGAAGGCGGCTTCGTCGCCGGCGAAGAGCATGCGCAGTGCCTCTTCGTATCCGGGTGCGTCGCCCGCCATCACGGTGACGAACTGGTAGAGTGCCTGCTGTCCGCGTTGGCGTTCATCCGCGCCGGCGTTGCGGCGGCGCGCCTCGTCGACTAGGCGGCGGATCGCGGCCGAGGCGCCGCCGCGTTGCGCGGCGAGCCAATCCCAATGCCGCGGCAGCAGGGTGATCTCTTTCGCGATGACGCCCATCTTCGGCCGGCCCGGACCGGACTTCTCCGCCGGCGGTTGCGCAAGGCGGGTGCGCACGTCGTCCAGCGATCCGCGGAGGTCGACCTCGACGGGCTCGCTGGTCTGGGCATCGAGGATGAGGATGGTCGCCGCCGGGTCGTCCTCGGAGAGCGCCTTCACGACCGCGGCGACGTCGCTCAGCGGGCCGGCACCGATCCGCGCTGAGCCTGAAAAGGCGATAACGGGCCGGGCTCCGGCCTCACACTGTTCCATGCCTCACATTGTACCCGGGTAATATTGTTATCGTCAATATCACCCGGGTAAAAATTGAGCGGGCCGCTGCGAGGGCGAATGACAATGGAAGAGCGGCAGCGGAAATGATCTTCACATGACCACGACGATCACGGTCCTTTCATCGATGGCGACCCGACAGCTGTTGGCCGACCTTTCCCGTTCGTTCGAGCAAAGCGCGGGGGTGAACGTTGAGATCGAATCGGTCGGCGGTGTGGACGCGGCGCGCATGGTGCGCGGCGGGAAGACGGTCGATATCGTCGTCCTCGCCGCCGGCGTGATGGAGCAGTTGGAGAACGAAGGCTTGATCGTCGCCGGCACGCGCTCCGGCATCGCGCGCTCGGGCATCGCCATCGCTGTGCGTTCGGGCCTGCCGCGGCCCGCGATCGCGAGTGACGAGGACGTGAAAAACGCCGTCCTGGGCGCTGCGAAGATCGCCTACTCGACCGGACCGTCCGGCGATCATCTCAAGCGTCTCTTCGCACGCTGGAACATCGTCGAACAGATCGCCGAGCGCACGGTCGAAGCGAAGCCCGGCGTTCCGGTGGGCCAGTTGGTGGCTCGCGGAGAGGCCGATCTCGGTTTCCAACAGCTGAGTGAATTTCTCGACGTCGACGGCATCGATATCGTCGGCCCGCTTCCGGAGGACATCCAAATGGTAACGGTCTTCACCGCCGGCGTCAGCTCGCATGCGGCGCATCCCGGCGACGCGCGCGCGCTGATCGCATATCTCATTTCGCCCGCCGTGCAAGCGGCGAAACAGCAGCTCGGTATGGAAGCCGCGGAGTAATGGCCGGCATGAGCGCCAACCGCGCAACCTTCCTCGCCGGCGCCGCGACGCTGGCCGCATTTCCCGCGCTTGCCGCTCGGGCGGATGAGCTTGTCGTCAAGACGGGTTTGATTCCCGCCGATATCGGTGCAGCCGCCGAATTCGCACGCGAACTGGGCTACTTTCGCGACGCCGGGCTCAACGTCGAGATCGAAATCATGCAAAGCGGTCCGGCGATCGCACCGGCCGTGGTCGGCGGATCGCTCAGCGTCGGCGCGATGAATTCGGGTTCGCTCGCGGCCGCCCATCAACGCGGCCTGCCGCTGCTGTTTTTCGCACCCGCCGCGACGACGCCGCCGGCATCGCTTGCCAACGCGATCCTCGTCCGCAGCGACGGACCCATTCACGCGGCCGCCGATCTCAACGGTAAAACCGTCGGCATCGTCGCGGTCAAGACGCTCGAACACGCCTGCATGCTGCTGTGGGTCGACAAACACGGCGGTGATTCCAAAACGCTGAAGTTTGCCGAGTTGCCGTATGCCGAAATGGCGACGGCCTTGCAGACGCAACGCATCGACGCGTGCTTGTCATCGGAGCCGTTCGCCACCCTCAACCACGGTCCGACGCGGATCCTCGCCGGCGTCTTCGCCGCGATGCCCCGGCCGTTTCTCTCTTACGGGTACTTTGCGACCGAAGCATGGCTCACAGCCAACGCCGACGCCGCGGCGAAGTATGCCGCCGCGATCCATCGCGCGGCGGTGTGGGCCAACGGGCACAAGCGAGAATCGGGCCAAATGGTCGCGACGCTCACCAAGCTCGACCCGGCGCTCGTTGCGTCGATGGCGCGTACGCTGTATGCGACCACGCTCGAAGCCGCAGCCATTCAGCCCGCCGTCGACGTGATGGTGACTTACGGGATGCTGCCGAGCACGATCGACGCGAGCACCTTGATCTGGAAACCGGCCAAAGCCTAAGACCCGCCGCGCGGCGCCGGCGCCGCTGCGCCGAGCAGCGCCGCTAATGTGCGCGCGTTTTGGGGCGCGTAGCCGTGCTGGTCGTTGTTGAAGTACACGTAGGTCTCGCCGACGACCTCACGCAGCGATGCGATCGTCGCAGCCCAGCGTTCGAGGCGAGCTTTGCGATACGATCCCTGGTACGCGTGCACCGGTCCGTGCAGGCGCACGTATCCCACCGGCCCGGTCACCACGTGCGGGGCGACGCTTCCGGCGAGGTCGTGGAGACAAAGCGAGAATCCGCGCGCCCGCAAGAGCGCGTAGACGTTGTCGGCATACCAAGACGCATGCCTGAACTCAACGACGTAGCGGTAACCGGAAGGCAAGGCCGCGAGCAACGCCTCGAGCACGTCATCGTCGCGTTCGAGGTAGGGCGGTAGCTGGACGAGCACGTTGGCCATGCGCGTGGCCAGCGGCGCGATCGCCGCAAAGAAATTCGCGATGAACTCGGGCGTGCTGCCGGGCCGCCGGCGGTGTGTGATCAACCGGCTCAGCTTGACGGTGTAGCGAAAGCCGGCCGGAACGTCGAGCCAGCGCGTCAGGTCGGCTTCCTTCGGCAGGCGGTACGTCGTGACGTTCAGTTCGACGGTCGAGAAGTGCTCGGCGTAGTACGCGAGCCAACTGCGCTGCGGCAGGCGCGGCGGATAGAACGCGCCGCGCCAATCTTTGTACGTCCAGCCGCTCGTACCGATGAAGACCGGTCCCATAGGCGGGACGTACCCGTTTGGCCGGTCCCCGAAGGAGCGCGTTTGTCGAACGTATGTTCGGGTAAAACGGCTCCATGCTCGAAGAACTTCGCTCCGACCCCATGATGACATCGCTGCTCGACCGGCTCGCTCGAGGCCAGGACATCGGCCATTACGGCCGGCTCGTCTTCGCGATGGTTGCGCGGCACTTCGCAAGCGATGACGACGTCGTTGCTGCGCTCCAGCAGGATCACGACTTCACCGACGATGCAGCCCGGGAACTGCTCGCGCAAGTGGAAGCGGCCGACTATAGCCCGCCCAAGCGCGAAAAGATTCTGGAGTTTCAGGCGCGGCAAGAGCAGCCGATCGTTCCGGATCCCGACGACCCGGACTGCGGGAACGTCTATAAGAACCTGCAGTTTCCGGACCGCGTGTACGACCATATCGCACAGTATCGCGAGGCCAAGGCGGCGGCCCAGCATTGAGCAAGAGGGCGTCCGCCGAACCCGATTACAGCGGCGACGACGCGTGGTTGATGCGCGGGGCGGGCCCGCCGGATGCGCGGGCCGATGTGTTCTACATTCATCCGACGACGACGCTCCGCTTCGGCCGCAGCAACGCATCGTTTGCGGGCAACGCGTTCGACGCGGCACCCTTGCGAGCACAGGCGAGCGCGTTCAGCGCTAGTTGCCGCATCTATGCGCCGCGCTACCGCCAGGCGACGTTGCGGGCGCAACGGCTGCGCGATCACGATGCCTTGAACCTCGCCTACGGCGACGTCCGGCGGGCCTTCGCCGACTACCTCGAGCACGCCGGCGGCGAACGTCCGTTCTTCCTGGCCTCGCACAGCCAGGGTACGACCCACGCGGTGCGGTTGATGCAAGAGGCGATCGCCGGAAAGCCGGTCGAGCAACGATTGGTCGCGGCTTACCTGATCGGCGGCTTCGTGCCGGCCGAACGCTCCGCGCACACGCTGCCCGTTTGCGAGAGCGCGGACCAAACCGGTTGCGTCATTTCTTGGCGAACGCTGCGGGCGGGGGCACGGCGCGGCGGCCTCGGCGAAGGGACGCTGTCGTGGTGGAACGGATCGTACGGCGTGCCGGGTTCGCGTGCCGCCGTCTGCGTCAACCCGCTTTCCTGGCGCGCCGACGACGCGCCGATGCCGGCAGCGGCGAACCTCGGATCGCTCCCGATCGGCAGGAAAGACGACCCGCAGCCGGTCGCCCACGTCACCGGCGCCGCTTGCCGTGACGGCGTGTTGTACGTGGACCTGCCCACACCCGTCCCCGCCGGCTTCAACGAACCGATCGGCGCACTGACCGGCAACGAGCATCTGCTCGACTATAACCTCTTCTGGTCGAACATTCGCGAAAACGTGGCGCATCGGCTCGCTGCTTGGATCCGCTCAGCGAGAACGGCACCGTTCGACGCGCCATAAGCGCAACTTAACGTTATATGGGAACGAGCGAATGTGAGCATTGCCGATGTCCAGGCCCGTTCCCTCATCGACGTTGATCGCTGGTTCCGGGCGAGCGCGTACCTCGGCGCGGCGCAGCTCTATCTGCGCGATAACGCCGTGTTGCGCGAGCCCCTGCGGCCGGAGCACATCAAGCCGCGCCTGCTGGGTCATTGGGGCACGCAGCCCGGACTGGCACTCGTCTCGGCCCAGGTCAACCGGCAGATCCGCGACCGCGGCGCAAAAATATTACTCGTTGTCGGACCGGGTCACGGAGCGCCCGCGATCCTCGCGAGCACGTTCCTCGACGGCTCGCTCGGCGAAAGCGACGAGCGCTACGCGCGCGATGGGGACGGTCTCGCGCATCTCGTGCACGACTTCTCCTGGCCGCGCGGGCTGGCGAGTCACCTAACGCCCAAGGTGCCCGGCATGATGCACGAGGGTGGTGAGCTGGGCTATGCCCTCGTCCACGCGTTCGGCGCCGTGTTCGACGTACCCGACAGGGTGGCGGTTTGCATCGTCGGCGACGGTGAAGCCGAAACGGGTCCGCTTGCCGCGGCCTGGCAATCGCCGAAATTTCTGCACCCGGCGGAATCGGGCGCCGTGCTGCCGGTGCTGCACCTCAACGGCTACAAACTGGGCGGCCCGACACTCTACGCGCGGATGTCCGACGCAGAACTGAGCGCGCATTTCGGCGGCCTGGGCTGGCGAGTTACGGTCGTCGGCATCGATGACGAATCATCAGCTCACGAGCGCCTGGCGCGCGCGTTCGACCACGCCATCGATGAGATTGCGGTTAACCAAGCAAGAGCCGCCGGTGGAGAGGAGGCCTTGCCCGTTTGGCCGCTGATCGCGCTGCGCTCGCGCAAGGGCTGGACCGGACCGGGGCGCGTGGAGGGCGTCCAAATCGAAGGCACCGAGCACGCGCACCAGATCCCGCTCGAGCATCCCGCCGACGATCCGGTCCAGCTGGCAGCGTTGGAAACATGGCTACGCTCGTACAAGCCGGAGGAGCTGTTCGAGCCGTCGGGCCGTCCGAAACCGGAAACGATCGCCCTCGCGCCGCGCGCCGGGACGCGCATCGCCGATGAATATCTGCGCACGTTTCCGGTGCGCGATCTCACGCTGCCGGCGCTCGACGCGCACGCCGTCGAGGTCACAGCGCCGGGCGCGACGCAGAGCGAGCCGATGCGAGCGCTCGGCGCGTGGATGCGCGACGCGGTGGCGCCCAATAGCGCTAACGCGAACTTGCGATTCTTTTGCCCGGACGAATTCGCCTCGAACCGGATGGACGCCGTGTACGAGGCGACGCCGCGCGCCTGGATGTTGCCGCGCATCGCGACCGATACGAACCTCGCAGCGCGCGGGCGGGTGATCGAAATTCTGAGCGAGACGTGCTGCGAGGGCTGGCTCGAAGGTTACGTGCTCACCGGCCGCCACGGTCTCTTCGTGAGCTACGAGGCGTTCGTGCGGATCGCGACCTCGATGGCGAGTTTGCACGGCAAATGGCTCAAGATGGCGCACGACGTCGCGTGGCGCCCCGACGTGCCGTCGCTCAACTACGTGCTCAGTTCGCACGTGTGGCGTCAGGACCAGGACGGTTACTCGCACCAAGGCCCGGGCTTCATCGGAACGCTGCTCGACGCGAAGCGCACGACCGCCCGCATCTATCATGCCTGCGATGCGAACGTGCTGCTCGTCTGCGCGGAGCGGGCGCTCGAGTCGCGCAACAAGATCAACGTGATCATCGCCGGCAAGCATCCGGCGCCGCAGTGGCTCAGCCTGGCGGGCGCGCGCGAACAGCTGGATGCGGGCGCGATGCGCTGGGCGTGGGCCAGCGACGATGGAATCCCGGACGTGGTGCTCGCTGCCGCCGGCGATGTGCCCACGATCGAGGTGCTCGCCGCGGCAATGCTGCTCCGCGAGCACGTGCCCCATCTGCGCGTCGCGGTCGTCAGCGTCGTCGATCTGCTCGTCCTCGACCGCAGCGCGCCCGAATCGCTCGGCGAATCGGCGTTCGTTGCGCTTTTCCCCGCCGGCGTCCCGGTGATCATGGGGTTCCACGGCTATCCGAGCGTCGTGCACGAGCTCTTGCACGGGCGCACCGATACGGAGCGCTTCCACGTGCACGGCTATGATGAGGAAGGGACAACGACGACGCCCTTCGACATGACCGTGCTCAACCAGATGAGCCGTTTCCACCTCGCGAGTGACGCGATTCGCCGCCTCGAGCGCGAGGACAACGCCGCCACGGCGCTGCTCAATTTCTGCAATCAGCGGCTCGAGGCCCACGCCGCCTACATCCGGGAGCACGGGGTCGACCTGCCCGAGGTGCGTGATTGGACGTGGCGACGATGAACGGGTTGGCGCTCAACGCGGGCGGTGGCAGCAACCGCGCGATCCTCTACGAGCTGCCGGAGGTCGAGCCGCTCCCGCTCGAGCCGCCGAAGCCTCTGTGGGACGGCGAAATCGAAGAGAACGATGCGCCGCTCGACCGGCTCTTTGCGACGCTGCCCGACGTTCCAGTCGCGTTCGTCGCGCACCGCGTCGTGCATGGCGGGCTCGATCCGGCGCGTCCGCTGCAGGCACGCATCGACGAAGCGGTGCTCGTTGCGATTCGCGCCGCCACACCGCTTGCGCCCTCGCACAACCGCTCCGCGCTCGACGGCATCGCCTACGCGCAGCGCCGCTTTCCCGGCGTACCGCACATCGCCGTTTTCGATGACGCACTCGACTCCGGCGCTCCCGAGCTGGCGCAGACCGTCACCGGACCGCCGGAGTGGCGCGAACGCTTCGGCGTACGGCGCATCGGTTTCCACGGCATCAGTCACCGCGACGTCGTGGAGCGCGTGCTCGGCATGCTCGGTCGCCCGCGCGCGAAAATCATTGCGGTTCATCTCGGCAGCGGCGCATCGGCAGTCGCCTTCGACGGCGAGCGCATCGTCGAGACCACGATGGGCATGACGCCGCTCGACGGCGCGATGATGGGAACCCGCTCGGGCGCCGTCGACCCCGGCGTGCTCTTCCATCTGTTGCGCAACGGCTTCGACTCCTCAACGCTCGAGGATGACCTCAGCCGGCACTCGGGACTCGCCGGTATCAGCGGCCTCTCACTGGATACGCGCGTTCTCATCGACGCAGCGTCAAAGGGCAACGGGCGCGCGCAGTTCGCGCTCGATCTCTATTACTACCGCATGGCGCAGTGTATCGGCGAGCTGCTCGTGACGCTGGACGGTGCGGAAGCCCTTTCGTTCACGGGGCCGATCGGGCAGCATATGCCGGTGGTGCGGGCCGGTATCGCGGCACGGCTGGGTTTCGCGGGCTTCGTGCTCGACCCGGCACGCAACGCCGCGATCGCCGAAGGCGAGCCGGTGGACGCGTCTCTTCACGCCGACGGCAGCCGTCCGGTCTTCGCGATCCGGACGCTCGAAGAGTGGGCCATGCTTCGCCGTGCTTACGCGCTTCTCTGAGGGCAACCGCATCGGCGCGGCGAATAGGGCGAGCACACGTATGCGCTTGCAACATGGGTGCACGTCGAGCATCGTAGCATTCGCGCTCATGCTCGTCGTGGGTTTGCCGGCCGTCGCCGATGCGGCGCGCACGGCAAGTGTCGTTCCCGTGGAGCTCGGCGCGACGCACTCGCCGGATGCGGTCTTCGCGTCGGCCGCCTATATCGACGATCCCACCGGTCACTACGATATCGACGACGTCTCGCGCGGGAATGCGCGTAACCTCTTCGCGCCGTTCCCGCCGGCGCATCTCCGCGACCGGATCATCAAGGGCTGGTTTCGGTTTGCACTGCGAGCGCCGGCGGCCGATGCCGCCGCGTGGTCACTCGTGGCGCGGACATCGTGCGATGTCTTCGACGTGTACTATCCGCGCGCGAACGGTGCGTACGGCGTCGTCCACGCCGGCATGCTCGTGCCGTTCGCGGAGCGCGGCACCGATTCGCCGATACCGGATCTTCCGCTTGCGCCGGAAATGGCCAGCGGCCGCACCCTTTACGCGTACGTCTCTTCGAACCGGGCGTTCGCCGGTGATTACGGCCTCTTTTTCGCCGTTCGAACGCAGCAGTTAGCCGCCGAGTATCAGGAAGAGCATCTCTGGGACATGTTCTTCGGCGGCCTGTTCTTCGCGATTCTCATCACGAACCTGTTTCTCGCATTTTATCTCCGCGATCGCACGTTTTTCGCCTACGTCGTAGCGATGGCGCTGCACGTCATTACACAATTCACGCAAGACGACACCGCGTGGGTGCTCTTCTGGCCACATGCCTCCGTGCCGCACACGATCCCGGCGGAGGTCGTCGAAGCCCTATTTTTTGCCAGCCTAGCGGTGTTTTGGCGCAGCTTCCTCAGCCTTCCGAAACGCCGTCCCGCTATCGACCGAATCTTGTTGGGCCTCGTCGGTGTCGCGCTCTTGCGCTGCCTCCTGCTGCTGGTGCTCCCGCAACCGGGCTGGCTCCCGCTGACCGACTTCCCGCTCGCCTATGCTTTGATTCTCACCGCATTGGTGGCGGCCGTCGACGCCGCCCGCGCGGGGTATCGGCCAGCGCGGTTCCTCATCGTCGCCCTAGGCGGCCTCCTCTTCTTTTGGAGCGTCGCGTACCCGATCGAGTTCATGCCGTTGCCGGCCGGGTTTCTCGGAGTGCTCATCGGACACGGCATCTATTACGGTGTCGCCTGGGACGCCTTGTTTCTCACGTTCGCCCTCGCCGACCGCATCGAAACGGCGAACCGCGGCATGATCAAAGCACAGCAAGACGTCCTCGTGGCGCAGGCCGAGACAGTCGACCAGCTGCGCGAGCGCGACGTCGCGGTGAGCCGGTTTCTCCCGCGCGCGTTTTTGGAGCATCTCGGCCGCGCGACCGTCGTCGACTTGCAGCTCGGCGATCACGTCGAACGGGAGATGACGATCCTCTTTTCCGACATCCGGTCGTTCACGGCACTCTCGGAGTCGATGTCACCGGAGGAGACCTTTCGCTTCCTCAACGCCTATCTGCGGCGCGCCGGTCCGATCATCCGCAACCACGAAGGCTTCATCGATAAGTACATCGGGGACGCGCTGATGGGACTCTTCCCGAATGCGGCGCACACGGCCGTGGATGCGGCGATTGAGATGCAGCGCAGCGTCGAGGAGCACAATCGCGAGCGGGCCCGGGTGGGCCACCCGGCGATGACGATCGGTGTCGGCCTCCACCGCGGGATGCTCATGCTCGGCGCGATCGGCGAAAGCGAGCGCATCGAGACGACCGTCATTGCAGAGGCGGTAAACGTTGCGGCGCGCACCGAGAGCCTCACGAAACAGTTTCATGCGCCGGTGATCGCTACGGAGTCGGTCGTCACCGCCCTGGCGCGACCGCAGGACTATCGCTTGCGGCCGCTGGGCGAAGTCGTCGTCTACGGTGCGTCGCGCGGAACGCAGATGTTCGAGGTCTTCGACGGCGACGCACCCGAACGGCTCCTGAACAAAGTCCGGACGCTCGATGACTTCACGGCGGGCGTGCGCGCGTTGACCGAGGGCGATTTTATCGGTGCGCGCGACGCGTTCGCGCGCGTGCTGGAGCGCTCGCCCGACGACTCGACCGCGGCGTATTTTGCCGAGCAGGCAGGGCTGTTCGTCGCGGCCGGCCCGTCGGTGCCGTGGGATGGCCGCATCCGTATGGACGTAAAGTAGCCGCGGCGCCGGCATCGAAACGGAAGCGGCATGCAGTTCCATCTCAACGGGTTCCGGACCGGGGACCCGGCAATCAGTGAGCCGGCCGAAGGAGCGCTGGCTCGAGCGGAGCGTCCCGCGAGCGAAGTCGACGTTCTGATCGTCGGCTGCGGGCCGGCGGGTCTGACCTTGGCCACGCAGTTGGCCGCCTTCCCCGACATCGAGGTCGCGATCGTCGAGCAAAAGGCCGGCCCGCTGCAGCTCGGTCAGGCCGACGGCATCGCCTGCCGGAGCGTCGAGATGTACGAGGCCCTCGGCTTCAGCGAACGGATTCTCAAAGAAGCCTACTGGGTCAACGAGACGACGTTTTGGAAACCCGACGACGCCAACCGCGAGCACATCATTCGCAGCGGCCGGATTCAGGACGTCGAGGACGGCCTCTCGGAGTTTCCGCACGTGATCCTCAACCAAGCGCGCGTGCACGACTTCCTGCTCGACGCGATGCGTCAGGGACCGGCCCGGCTGGAGCCGTATTACTCACGCCGCCTGGTGGACCTGACGGTCGACGTTGCCGCCGCCGACGACGGCGACGCGCATCCGGTCACGGCGAAGCTGGAACGGATCGATCCCGGACACGAAGGCGAAATCGAAACGGTCCGGGCGCGCTATGCCGTCGGAACCGACGGCGCGCGCAGCACCGTGCGCCAGGCGATCGGGCGCACGTTGTCCGGCGACTCGGCGAACCAGGCCTGGGGCGTGATGGACGTCCTGGCCGTCACGAACTTTCCCGACATTCGCTTCAAGACGGCGATCTATTCCGCCAACGAAGGCAACATGCTGATCATTCCGCGCGAAGGCGGCTATCTCGTCCGGCTTTACATCGAGCTCGATAAACTCAAGCAGAACGAGCGCGTTTTCGAGCGGAACATCACGGTCGATCGCCTCATCGCAGCGGCGCAACGCATTTTTCGGCCCGTACACGTTCGACGTCAAAGAGGTCGCGTGGTGGTCGGTCTACGAGATCGGCCAGCGCCTGTGCGATAAGTTCGACGACGTGCCCGAAGCGGAGGTCGAGCGGCGCCGGCCGCGCGTCTTCATCGCCGGCGATGCGTGCCACACCCATAGTCCGAAGGCGGGCCAGGGAATGAACGTATCGATCGCCGACGCCTTCAATCTCGGCTGGAAGCTCGCCGCGGTATTGCGCGGAACGTCGTCGCCGCGGCTGCTTCACACCTATTCGGACGAGCGCCAAGCCATCGCGAAAGAACTGATCGAATTCGATCGCGCGTTCGCGAAGCTGATCAGCACGCCGCCGAAAGATCCGGCGAATCCGGATGCCGGCGGCATCGACCCGGCGGAATTCCAGCAGGCGTTCGTCAAAGCCGGGCGCTTCACGGCGGGTACCGCGGTGCACTACGCGCCGGCGCTCCTCACCGCGGAGCCAGCGCTACCAGCACCTGGCGCGCGGCTTCGAGATCGGCACGCGCTTTCACTCGGCGCCGGCCGTTCGTTTCTGGGACGCCAAGCGCGTCCACTCGGGGCATACGATCAAGGCCGACGGACGCTGGAGACTGCTCGTTTTCGCCGGGCTCGGACGATCCCGGTTCGTCGCGCGCGCGCCTGCGAGCGGCTGTGCGACGTTTCTCACCGAGTCGCCGGAGTCGCCGGTTCGGAAATACACGCCGCGGGATGCCGACATCGATGCGGTGATCGACGTGCGGGCGATCGTCCAGCGCGACCATCGCGAGCTAGCGGCCGAGCTTGATTCCGCCGCTGCTCGTTCCGCAAAAGGGCCGCTACGGACTGCGGGACTACGAGAAACTGTTCTGCGCCGAGGGCAAAGGCGAGGACGACGTCTTCGAGCTGCGCGGCATCGATCGCGCGGACGGCTGCATCGTCGTCGTGCGTCCCGACCAATTTGTCGCCAACATCCTGCCGCTGGACGCTTTTGCCGAACTCACCGCGTATTTCGACCGCTTCATGGTCGCTACGGGTGCGTCGACCGTGAAGATGCCGGCCTAACGCGGCGTCAGGCCGCGGAAGCGGCTGCGGGCAATTCGTGATCGATGTTGCCGATCAGGAACGCGATCGGCAAGCACCCGAGGATCAGCGTGACACCGGCGGCGACGAGCAGCGGCAAGACAAAGCTACCGCTGCTCGTCACTAGGATGCCGGTGACGATCGGCGCAAACGAGCCGCCGACATTGCCGCCGAAGTTGTGAAGCGCCGCGAGCGAACCGACGAGCTTGGGCGGCGCGATGTCGACCGGAATCGCCTGCAGCGCGGCCGTCGAGAAGCTGAAGCCGGCGACGGCTAACGTCAACGACGTGACGGCCGCAACGGTGCCGACGGCAAACGCTCCGTAAATGGTAAAGGCCGTCGCCGCTACGAGGCCGGTTATCGAAATAGTTTTGCGCACGATGGTGACGCGCATTCCCCGAGCGATCAGGACGTCGCACAACCAGCCGCCGAGAATCGTGACGACGAAGCCGATGACAAAGGGCAGCATGCCGACGAAGCCGCTGTTGAGGATCGAGAGATGGCGCTGCAGGACGAGATAGCCCGGTAGCCAGGTCGCAAAGACATAGTAGATGTACAGGTAGCCGGCGTTGCCGAGCATCATGCCCCAGGTCGTGCGATAGCGCAATAGCTGCGCCCAGGCGAGCGGCTCGCGCGTCGTCGGCAGGCTCGTCGGGCGATAGACGGCGAGAAAGAGCGCGACCCAAACGATGCCGAGCAAGCCGGTTAGGTAGAACACCCACGGCAGCCCCAGCGCGTGCAGGATGATCGCAGCGAACGGAATGCCGAGCGCGAGGCCGATTTTGTTGCCGGCGAAGAAGGCGCCCACCGCGCGCGTGCGCTCGCTTGCGGGAAACGATTCGCGGATCACGCGCTGGCCGGCGGGTATCATCGGCCCTTCGCCGATACCGACGAGAGCGCGAAACGCCGCCAGCGGCACGAAGGCCGCCGTGACGCCGCACAGGATCGTACCGATCGACCACGCCGTCACGCCGCAGCCGTACGCGATGCGCGGGCGCACGCGGTCGACAAACGGTCCCGCGAAGAGGATCGCGACGGTGAAGACCCAGTTGAAAATCGAGAACAGGACGCCGAGCGTCGCCGCGGTGTAGCCGAAGTTGCGAATGAGCACGGGCGCGGCCACCGACAGGTTGACGCGGTCGACGTAGGCGATGGTCTGAGCGGCCACCAGCAGCGTCAGGATCCGCCACAGATATCCGCGGGCTGGGGCCGTCGGGTTCACCATCGCGGTGTACCCACGCCGGCGCCCCCGCAATACCGGGCCTGAAAGTTTCTTGCAGGGAGCCCAGAAGATCATTCCCACGCACGTGATTCAGACGAGACTCTCACCGCCGAAATTCCGAAGGCATTTCAGCGAGCCTCGCCGCCCGCTCGATGCCAGTTAGGAGCTAGTCATGATCATGAGTCAAGCCGCATCCTCGCAATCCGCGAACGGCAGCGGACCCCGGCGGTATCGCGCGGATCTGGCATCGACCGGACCCGGAACGGCCGGCGGCATCTTCCTGCGCCAATTCTGGCACGCGATCGGGCGCAGCATCGACCTGCCGGCCGGGCGCGCGATGCCGATCCGAATCATGGCTGAAGATTACACGCTCTTTCGCACCGCGAATGGCCAGGCTCAAGTAATCGCTCAGCGCTGTCCGCACCGCGGGGCCCTGATGCACCAGGGATGGGTTGAGGCCGAGGGCATCCGCTGCGTGTATCACGGTTGGCGCTATGATTGCTCCGGGCAATGCGTCGAGACTCCGGCCGAGCGCAGCGGCTTCGAGAGAAACGTTCGCATACCGGTCTTCCCGACGGGCGAGGCGTTCGGTTTGATCTACGCCTACTTCGGCGAGGGTGAGCCGCCGGCGTTCCCACCGTATCCGGAATCGCACGGTGACGGCGTGATCGATACGTGGGCAACCGAACACGTTCCGTGCAATTATTTGCAGTCGTTCGAAAACAGCATGGACGAGGTGCACGTCGCCTACACGCACAGCCCCGGCGGCTCGCATGCGCGCCTAGCGGAGAACTTGCCGATCATCACGGCGGAGGAGACCGACTGGGGCATGTTGCGGTTCGGAAAACGGCCCAACGGCATGACGCGCCATACATTGCATTACGCACCGAATATCGTTCGCGTTACCGTTCCGCCGGCGAACGGGATGGAAGGCGTCGGCGGTTGGCCGGAGATCACGTTTCACTTCACACCGGTCGACGACGAAAACCACCTGTGGGTTTTCACGACCAAAGTGCCCGTAACGGGACCCGATGTCGAGCGCTATTGGGAAATGCGCACGAAGTTCTGGGAGCGGCGTGCGCACGCGCCCTCCATTGCGAGCCTGTCTTCGGAGATGATTGCCGGCAGCGTTCCCTACGCCGAGGTTCGGCATCCCGATCTGGCCGTGGTCCAGGATATCGCCGTTCAGGCCGGTCAGGGCCGCATCGCCGATCGCGAGCACGAACTCCTCGGACGCTCCGACGCCGGCATCGCCATGTGGCGCCGCATTCTCGAACGCGAGCTCGACCTCATCGCCGCCGGCGGCAAGCCGAAGAAGTGGTCGCGTCCACCCGAGGACGTCATCCCCGTCGTCGGCATCTGAGGAACGATGGCGAACTTCCCCCCGTCGCTTACTGCTCTCAACCATATTGCGCCCGTGCCGCGGCGGATTCGCTGCAGCACGGCCGGCGAGACGCTCGTCGATACGACGCGAGCGCTGTACGTCTGGGAGTGGCCGCACTACCCGCAGTATTACTTCCCCAGCGCCGACGTGCGGATGGAGGCCTTCGTTGCCGGCGATAAGTTCACGACGCCGCAGGGTGATGCCCGGCACCTCGCACTTACGAGCGGCGCCGGCGAGCGGCGGCCGGCCGCACGGCTCATCACAAAATCCGCGCTCGCCGAGCTGACCGATACGGTGCGCATCGATTGGAACGCGGCCGAGCGATGGTTTGAGGAGGACGAAGAGGTCTTTGTCCACCCGCGAAGCCCATACAAGCGGGTTGACGCGCTGCGGTCGAACCGCACCGTTCGCGTCGAACTGGACGGGGTCGCGCTTGCCGAAGCGCAGAGCTGCGTCATGGTGTTCGAGACGGGTCTACCAACACGCTATTACATGGATCCGACCAACGTTCGCTTCGCACTGCTCTCGCCTTCGTCCACCCGCACGCAGTGCCCATACAAGGGGAAGACCGGCGGCTACTGGTCGGCGCAGGCGAACGGCATGACGCTTGCGGACGTCGCTTGGGCGTATTCGTACACGACGCCCGCCATGACCCCGATTGCGGGACTCATTGCCTTCCTCAACGAGAAGGTCGATATCTTCATCGACGGCCGCGTCCAACCGCGTCCGGTGACCCACTTCTCGTGATGAAGCGCGCTCACGCTTCTGCGCTGATCTTCGGTGGTGCGGCCGCCTGGGCGCTCGCGGCGCCTGCTCGGGCGCAGACGAACACCCTTCGCATCGCGACCGTACCGATCGAGTCCGCGGCCGAAGTGCTCTACGCAAAAGAGATGGGGTTCTTCGCCAAGGCCGGTATCGACGCCGACGTTGCGCTCATGCAGGGCTCGCCGCAAATCACGTCCGCCGTCGTGTCGAACGCCATCGACGTCGGCTACGGGGTGGTGGATACGCTGGCATCAGCATATAAAAAAAGCATACCCGTCGCAATTCTTGCACCGGCCGCCGAGTACGTGAGCGCTTCTAGCCGCCTGATCGCCGGCCTCGTGGTCCCGGCCAATTCGTCCGTCAAGACGGCGGCGGACCTCAAGGGAAAAACGCTCGCCGTGGCAGCCTTCCACAGCCTCTCGGAGACGGCCCCGCGCGTGTGGATCGATCAAAACGGCGGCGATTCCACGGCGGTCAAGTTCATCGAGATTCCGTTTCCCGCGATGACGGCCGCGCTTGAAGCCGGACGGATCGACGCTGCTTGGGTCACCGAGCCGTTTCTCGGTGGAGCGAGGAAGAACGGACGCGTCCTCGGGTACGGTTTCGACGGCATATCCAAACGCTTCATTTACAGCGCGTGGTTCGGCGCGCCGCAGTGGATCAAAGATCATCCCGACCTCGCCGCACGCTTCGCGAGCGTGCTTCACCAGACCGCCGTTTGGGCGAACGCGAATCCGGACAAGAGTGCGGAGATTCTGGTCAAGTACACGAAGATCGACCCTGCCGTCGTCGCGACGATGACGCGTACGCGCTACGCCGAACAGTTGACCCCCGAATTGACGCAACCGTTGATCGACGTGGCCGCAAAATATCTCGGGTTCACGTCGTTCCCGGCGAGGGAGTTGATCGCCGGGATCTGAGCGCTACCTCGCCCTTACCGGGCGCTGCTGATGTGCTCGTCCAGCGCGCGATTGTACCCCTCGGCCGCGTCCACGCCGGAGAGATGGCCCGCACCCTCGAGTTCGACGAGCTTGGATCCGGGTACGTCGCGATGGATGGCGCGCGAGCCTTCGAGCATCTGGTCTTTCGTGCCGACGATCACGAGCAGCGGCGCGGTGATCGATGCGAGGCCGTCCTGATAGCTGAAATTCGACAGCGCGCTGCTGCAGCCGACGTAACCGTTGAGCGACGTGTTGACGATCATCTGCTTGATTTTAGGAATGAAGGGCCCATTGGCGACCGTCTCAGGCGGAAACCAGCGGTTGATCGTCGAGTCGAGCATGCTCGGCACGCCGTTTTGCAGGGCGGCTGCAATGCGTTCTTCCCACATCGCCTTCATTTCCGGCGTCGAATACGCCGTCGTGTCGCACGGCGCGGCGGTGATAACGCGGTCCGGGTGCTGCTCGACGAGGCCGAGCGTCGTCATTCCGCCCATCGAGCAACCGGCGAAATGCGCTCGATCGACACCGAGCGTGTCGAAGAGCGCGACGACGTCGGAGACGAGCAGATCGAACGTATACGGCCCCGGCGGCGCATCGGTTTCGCCATGGCCGCGTTGATCGTAGCGCAGCACGCGAAAGCGGGATTTGAAGTACTCCGCCTGTGCGTCCCACATGTGGAGGTTCGTGCACAGCGAGTTACTGAAGACGAGCCACGGCGCGTCTTCAGGTCCGTCGATCCGAACGTTGAACGTGAGGCCGTTTGCCGAAACTTTCATGTCGTCTGTATGCCTAGCGGGTGCCGGAGAGTACTGCGAAGCGGCTGATCTGATCCTGCGCCGCGAACGGTTCGCCGATCAGCTTCGCGGCAGCGAACCGATCGATGACCGTCTGAAGAGTACGCGCGTCAACGTAGTCCGCATAGGCGTTGTTGCGCAGCGCTCTGGTGAAGCGGGCCATCGCATAGTGTTTGGTATCGATCACTTGCGCGAGAGCGACATACCCGAAGTCCATCCCCTCTCGCAGCGCAAGAAATTGCAGCGGTATCTTCCGGGCGTGCGCCCGAACGGCCGTCAAGGTATCCGTAAATGCAACATCCGCCAGGTCGTCGGAAATCGTCGCCGCCGCATCCGCGGCAGTCGGCAGCGTGGTCGTCTGGACGTCCAACCCGTATGCTTTGAACAGGCCCGCTTTGACGTCGTGGTCGAGCCGCTCCCAACCCGCCAATGCGAAGCCGGCGATGCGCAACACGTGCAAGCGCTGCGTTCTTGCGATGCGCGCCGTGAACGCACCGCTACAGAGAGAAGTCGTGGTCAGGGAGACCGGCTTTCTCGTCGTCAGCGCCTTCATGACATCGTTCAGCATGAGCAGCATCTTCAATGCTCGGGCGCTAACGCCCCGCGGCAGGTCACGCAGGTGACCGTCGCAGTCGAACGGTAGGACGGCGGATGGAGCGTTTCGCCGCCGCCGCCGCTGTCGTGCTGATCCTCGGCACCGGCATGCCCGCGTCGTCCCAACCGACGATCACGATCACGCAACCGGGGAATGCTCGGGACGCCGCGGCCGCCCCGCTGACCTATGCCGTCATCAACTCGAGTCGCAGCTCGATCATGCTCTCAACGAGCGGCCGCTGCGGCTCCTATCAGCGGCCGATGAAGCCGGCGGCGCGCCTATCTGCGAGCTGCGCCGTAACCGATGGAAAGTCCACCATCGCGGCGACGACGTATCCGGGCAAGCAGCTGCTGTGTGCTGCACACATAGATCGTCAAAGCGGTATTAACTACACGACCTTCGATGGGGCGACCGCGTGCCACGAACTGGAAAGCCTCAATCACATCGAGATCGTCGTCGCGCCGCTGACGACGTTGCGCGCACCGCATCGCTAGCAGGCTTCAATTCGTTTCTATGCAGGAGTTGTGATGGGTACGAAAATTGATGAAATCGCTCCGCAGATCTACCGGTTCTCGACGTTTAGCTCCCAGGCGGGCATCGTTTTCAACCAATTCCTCATCGATGCGGATGAGCCGCTCCTGTTCCATACCGGTCAAAGAACGCTCTTTCCGCAGTTATGCGAGGCGCTGGGAAGCATCATCGATCCGCAGCGGTTACGTTGGATCGCGTTCGGGCACTATGAGGCGGACGAGAGCGGCGCCATGAACGACTGGCTGCGGGTTGCGCCGAATGCCGTCATCGCGCACGGCACGATCGGCGTTCGCACGTCCATAGCGGATCAAGCCGATCGCGCGCCGCGAGCGCTCAACGACGGCGAGCTCATCGACTTGGGTAGCAAACGCGTTCGCTATATGGCCACGCCGCACGTTCCGCATGGTTGGGATGCCGGTCTCATCTTCGAGGAAACGACGGGCACGCTTTTTACGAGCGACCTGTTTACTCGCCGAGGCGATGACGGCGCATTTACCGAGGGCGACATCGTCGGTCCGGCGCTGGCGATGGAAGACCACGGTCACGCGACGGCGCTAACGCCGGCAACCGCGCCGACGATTCGCCGCCTTGCTAAGCTGCCGGTTGAGAGGCTGGCCTTGATGCACGCACCGACCTTCATTGGAGATGGTCCGCAGGCGCTCTCGGACCTCGCCGACGCCTATGCGGCCCGCCTAAACGGTTAGGACGCGGCGCTGCGGCTGCGCGTGGCGATCGAGAAAGGCAAACAGCAGTTCGTTGAAGGCCGGCGGTTGCTCGGCCCACGGATAGTGACCGGAGTTTGCAATCACGCCGAATTCCGCGTTCGGCATCATATCGGCGACGCGGCGCATGCCCGACGCGCGGCCCGTCTCATCGAGCTCGCCCGCTACGAGTAACGCCGGCACGTGCACGGAGCGAAACGCCGCGATCGCTTCCTCATCCGGAGCGCTCTGCACGGCTTTCACGGCAGCCTTGACCGTTCCCGGCGGCGTTTGCGCGGCGACCTGACGCACGAGCTCGACCTCCGGTCCGGCTGACGCCGGAGCGAACATGCTGGTCACGACCGAGGCCGCATTGGCACCGGACGAGCGCTTTGCGACGAACTCTTCTTGCTCTTCTTTCGTCTTGTTGCCGAAGTAGCCGATCGTCGCCGAGATGATGATCGCCGAGATGCGCGCCGGCACGAGCGAATAGACGCGCGGCGTCACTTGGCCGCCCATACTGTGCCCGAAGATGACGTTCGTCGCCGTTCCGAGCGAGTCGATGAGGTCGGCCGCGGCACGCGCGACGATCTGCAAACTGTACGGTTCGGGCAACGGGCTGATGCCATACCCCGGAGCGTCCCAGGCCACGACGCGATAGCCGCGCGCGACGAGCCGCTCGATCTCGTAGGCCCAATACCGCTTCGAACCGTAGATCCCATGGAGGAGAAATACGGTGACGTCGGAGTCGCCCGCCACTTCGTAGTCGGGCATGCGCCGCTCGCTCATATCGTCGCGAAACTTCAGGCGTGGCGCCTAGCCCCCCTTTTACGATACGAGCGGTTTCCGCGAAAATCACGGGCATTTGGGCACAAGCCGGGTGTGAAACATCTGGTAGCAGTCATTGTGCTCGCCGCGCTCAACGCGCTGCCGATACATGTATCGGCGCTGCCCGGGCAATCGATCGCGCAGTTCAACGTCTGGTCCGCGCAGCGGCCATTGCTCCGCGGCCTGCAGCGTACGACCGACGAGATGAGCGGCTGGCCGAGTTTCACTCTTATCACTGCCGACCACGGCATCGCTTGGCGTTTTATCGCCCATACGAATCGACGCAGCGTTGTCAGCGAGTCACTCGCCGTGAGCGCGGTAGGCGGCGAGCCGGGGACCGAACCGATTCGCCAAGACGGCAGCGGCTACGGGTTCACGTTTCTGACCTCGTTCTACAGCGCGGCCGTGGCCGACGATTATCGTGGCGCCGGGCGCGTGGCGACCTTTACCGACTCGGCGACCAAGGCCGTCACGGTATACTCTCGCGGCCGGCGCTACGGCTACGTTTCGGCCGGCGGTTCCCTCTCGATCGAAACGTTCGCTGAATTCAGTGCCGACCTCGCGCAAATGCGGATCTGCACGGCGCACCCAGAACGCTGCAGTGAATGAGTCCTACACATCCCGCATGGCAGAGAACAATCGGCGGTAGAAATATTTCGCGAGGACGGAAGGGCCGCGTCAGTTTGGCGGTTCACGAAAGTTACCGTATACTGTGGAGGCGTACTCAGCGTCCCCTCGCAGCTCCTCGTTGGAGGCCCTGTGCTCAGCCTCGCTTCGGTCCGGCTCGCCATCGCTGCGCTGCCTCTCGTTCTCGCGTTGCTCTGCTTCGCACCAATCGCCGCACACGCGCAGGCGGCCACGGTGGTTGCCTATCTCGTTGCGCCGCTTACGCCGATCAATTGGCCGTTCAACATCTTGGGTTACCTCGCCAGCGCCCTCGTCTTCGCCACATTTTGGATGAAGATTCCGACGCGCCTGCGCCAAGTCGCGATCGCCAGCAACGTCGCCTTCATCGCATATGCTACCGCCGGCCACCTCTATCCGATCCTGATCTTGCACGTGATCTTGCTGCCGCTAAACGTGGTTCGCTTGCGCGAGATCGAACGCGTCGTAGCGCAAATTCAGCGCGCAGCGACGACCGACGTTTCCGCCGATTGGCTGCGCCTGATGAGCTTCGAGCGCACGATGCGGGCGGGCGAGTACATTTTTCACCTCGGCGACGAGGCCCAAGAGTTCTTCTACATCGTCGACGGAACGGTAAGTCTGGTCGAGCTGGATATCACGCTGCGGCCGGGCGATGTCTCCGGCTTCCTAGGACTCTTTTCGCCGGCCGCCAAGCGCACGATGAGCGCCCGCTGCGAGACAGCCGTCCAGCTGCTGGTGATGGAGAACCGCGACTTCCTCAAGCTTTACTATCAGAACCCCGACTTCGGCATGTACCTCGCTCGCACGATTACCCGGCGCTTCTTGGGAGCGCTCGAAGTCGCTCGCGCTCGCCAGGTCCACGCGAAGCTCGTCGAGCACCCGGCACCCATCCGGACGGACGTGTAATATGCGAGCCCCCATAGACGTTCCGGTTGCGACACGTGCGCAGGCGATGTCGCTGCTCTTTGCGGCCGCCGCTGTGGGCCAGGTTGGACGGCCCTCGCAGGCACTCGCAGCGCCGCCGCTACGCGTCGGAATTGTCGCCGCCGAATCATCGGCGGAGGTGTACTATGCGCAGCAGCTCGGCACGTTCGCCAAGAACGGGCTAGACGTCGACATTCAACCATTTCAGACGACACCGGCGACGGTGTCGGCGCTCGTCTCCGGCGCGCTCGACATCGCGTTTGGAACCGTGCCGACGACCGCGCTGGCGCACGCGAAGGGCCTCCCCGGCATTCTTATCGCACCCGCCGCCATGATCACGGCGGCACGACCGGCGACCGAGCTGTTCGTTCGATCGGACTCTCCGATCCGAGCCGCCGGGGATGTCGTTGGGAAGACCGTGGCCGTCCCGGGGTTGAATTCGATGAACGAGTACAGCGCGCGCGCCTGGATCGATCGGAACGGCGGGGACTCGACGAAGGTGAGGTTCGTCGAATTGGGCTTTCCGCTCATGCCGGCCGCACTCGGTGCCGGTCGCGTCGACATTGCCAGCATTACGGAACCGTTCGTCGCGCTGGCAAAGCAAATGGGCCACCGCGTGCTTGCAAACCCGAACCTCGCAATCGGACCGGATTTTCTCGGCACCGGTTACGTGGCTACCGAGCAATGGGCAACCGGACATGCCGACGTCGTGGCAAAGTTCGCCTCCGTGATTCGGGAAACGGCGATTTGGGCGAACGCGAATCCCGACAAGACCGTCACGATGTTGGCGCAGTTCACGAAGGTTGACCCGGCCGTCATCGCTTCGATGGTTCGGACGCGCTTCGCCGAGCGGCTCACGCCCGCAATGCTTCAGCCCGTGATCGATGTGGCTGCGCGATACAGTGGCTTCAGCAGCTTCTCCGGCGCCGAACTCATCTATGAGGCACCACACTAAGAAAGCCGTTTCAGATATCGCGGGGCGCGAGGCGATCGTTCAGGGCGAGGATTGCCTCGCGTAGGCCGGTGAGCGCGCGCTCCACATTGACGCTGCGGATGCGCTCGAAAGCGGTGGTCGCGTTGTTGGCAATGCGCCCGATCGCAGCCGCTTCATCCGGGTCGAGCGTCGCTCCGTTGCGATGGGCGGAGAAGAATGCGATCGCATGCGGACCGTCGGCACCGGGGATGGCGACGGCGAGGCGCGGCCGCGTCGGGCCGAGCGGGAAGATCGCGAGGTGCGGCAGGCCGTCGAGTGAGAGGGCCTCGCCGGCGCCGCAAGTTGGAGAGCACTAACGGATCCCCGGCGTCAATCTGCCGCGGCGCCTCGCCGTCCCAACCGCTTGATGCGCTCAGTTCGTAGCCCCATCCTCGGTACGCTGGTAGAACGCGCCGCCGCTCAATCGTAGCGCCTCCACCGGCTCGTAACGGAGAGGGCGTCGCGCGAATCGTCGATCGCGTGCGCAAGCGATGCCTTGCTCGTCGGCTTTGCGCCGACCGTACCGCAGCGCACTTGCCGAACGTGGAGGGACGTCATAAACTCGACGGTATGACGGTGACCCCCCACGGTATGATAGACCGCGTCCGTGGCTGGCTGATTATCGCGCTTAGCTGCGCCGTAGCCGCTACCGCCGTCGGCGGCTGCAGCCCAAAGGCGCCGTCCGATAGCGCGACCGACGCGGCCATCACGCAGCTGGCGAGCGGCGGGGTTGCGGTAATGGAGGACGTGCGCTCGACCGGCGCGATCGTCGCGACTTCGGGACCGGCATCGGCGATGCGGTTCACTCACTGGCAGTTGCGCAATCTCGTTGCCGAAGCGTCGTCAAATGACGGCTATGAGGGAAAGGACCTCGATGCGCTCGCCCCGATCCCAGCCGGCTCGCCGTCCTTCTCCACGCTGCTCGCAACGTGGCTCAAACGCGCGCAAGGGCCGCTCGCGCAGTACGCGACGACCGGCATGACTGCTCCGGCGAGCGGCGATCCGGCGGCAACGCGCTTTCCGACGCTCACGGTCTTGCTTTTCATCGCCGACATCGCGCGCCCGAAGCCGATCGGCTTCTTGCACCGGATCGATCTCATTCCGCTCATCGCCTCGCCGGCGGAAGCCGACGGCGTATGCACCGACGTCTCGAATTGGGTCGCGTCGCTCGTGAACAACATCACGTCGGCGATCTCCGCGAACGGCGGTTGGCTCTCGTCACTTTTGAGTAGCGTGGTCGCCGTCGTCGGGCGCGTCGTCGCCGGCATCGAGCAAACGGTTCTCACCTACGTCACGCGTATCGCCACGATCACCGCGACGCTGATGCAAGTCTCCTCGATGTTCAAACCCTGGACCGTTACGATGCAACCCGATCCCGCCACGGTGACCATCGATGATAGCGCCCACGCCGGCACGTTTACGGCGACGCTCGACGCCGAAGCGATCCCGTGGCCGCAGACGCTCAAAGACTGTGTTTCGCAGCTCACCAACGGCGCCGTGGATCTCAACAGCGAAGCGTACAAGGACGCGCCGATCACCTGGAGCGACGAGATCGGCATTCCCACGCTGGCATCGAACACGAGCAAAGACGCGACGCTCCAGGCCGATAAAACCGCGAAGTATGCCTACACCACGATCACCGCGAACAAGCCGCCCGACGACGAATGTCCGCGGCTCGTTCCCGACGGCGCGATCGGCGTCACCGCTACGGTTGCGCGTACGGATATCGCGCAGGTGGTCAATTCGCTCGAAGGATTGATCGTGGGGCTACTTCCGGGACCGCTGCAGAGTTACGTGAAGCCATTCGTGCAGCCGGCGTTTGACGCGGCCGCGCAAACGGCAACGCAACAGTTCAAGGCGCCCTCGGGACATGCAACGGTTGTCGTCTCCACGTACGTCGCCGACCCATTGTGCTCGCGCACGCCGCCGCCCGGACCGTCGGCGCAACCGACGCAGCAGCACCAGCAAAACGGTGCCGCTGCGCTGCCGGCGGGCCCGTGCCAGAACATCGTCACGGAGGGCGACGTCGTGGATGCCTATCACGACGGCAGCAACCTCATTCCGCCGACTCCGGAATTCGAAAAATCCATGGCCGTGCTCTGGCAGTCGATGCGTGACGTCGGCAGGCAGATCGGTCAGAACCCAAATAATCCACGGATGGAGCATGCGTCGTACTGTGCGATCGCCATGCCGGGGACAAACGTGCATGGGCAACCCGACGGCGACATGCACGGTGCGTTCGTCGTCATGTCGCCGCCGGCACCCGGGCTCACGCTGATGACACAGGACCCGCAGTGCCGAGCGGCCATCGGTGCGGCTCTCGATCACTTCGGCGCAACGTGTTCGAAGACGCCGCAAGGCATGCTGATGATTGCCGACGCGCACACGGAATGGGATACGGCCGCGATCACGGGTACGCCCGACATATCCTATCGGCTATTGACCGACATCATGCATCGGCTCGCTCCGTAACACCGCTTGGGCGGCCGCGGTTCCAGCGGGCTCATCTACGGGCTCAGCGTCGGTTCGGGGCCACTCATCGTAGCAAACGCGATCTCGGTCGCGTTCGACATTTCAATCGTCGCGGCGGTCTTGTGGATTCGCCAAAACCCGCTTCCTGAGCACGACCACATGCGGTGAGAACGGGTCGATCAGCCGCGTCCGTGTCGCAGTGGGCATCTCATGTGGAGGAGATAAGCCGCAGGCACCAGGTTTTGCAACGAATAAATCAAGGTTTGTATGCCGTGGGCACTCGGATACACCTCGCGGGTTATAGTGGTCGCGGTGATGCTCATCGCGGCGTTTCCGTTCGTCGCGCGCGCGGCCGGCACGGAAGATGTGGTGCCGGTGGACGTCAGCTCGGCGCCTTCGCCGTATGCGGCCTTCGCGTCAGCGTCCTATATCGACGATCCGCGAGGCTCATACGATATCGACGACGTTTCACGCGGAAGCGCGCGTAACGACTTCGTTCCATTTCCACGCGCGCGCCTGGGCGATCGGGTCATCAATGGATGGTTTCGGCTCGCACTTCGGGCGCCGGCAAAAGAAGTCGGCGCGTGGTGGCTCGACATCGCGAATTCGTGCGATGTCTTTGATGTCTACTATCCGCGCGCGAACGGTACCTACGGTAAAATCCATGCCGGGATGCTGGTGCCCTTCGCTGAGCGCCACCGCGATCTGCCGTATCCGATCGTTTCAATATCGCCGCAGATTGCGAGCGGTAAGCCCATCTATATCTACCTCTATTCCAACCGGGTTTTCCCGTTTGGGGAACGCGGTCTTTTTCTTACCGTCCCTTCGGCCGCGGTAGAGGCCAATTACCAAGTCCTGCGCACTAGGGACACGTTCTTCGGAGGGTTGTTTTTCGCGATCCTCATCACGAATCTGTTTCTGGCGTTTTATCTCCGCGAACGAACGTTCTTTGCCTACGTCGTGGCGATGATGCTGCATGTCTTGACGCAGTTTACGCAAGACGGAACAGCCTGGAAGCTATTCTGGCCTCACGCCTCCGTGCCGTACACCATTCCCGCAGTCATCGTTGAAGGGCTGTTCTTCATAAGCCTCGTGGTGTTCTGGCGCATGTTCCTCGATCTTCCGGTCCGCCGTCCCGTCCTCGATCGTATCCTCTTAGGCTTGGCCGGTCTCGCAACGTTGCGGAGCGTTCTCATTCTCGTGCTCCCAAGGCCCGGTTGGCTCGCTACTGCCGACTTCCCGATGGCATACTGCTTGATCGCTCCCGCGCTGATAGCTGCGATCGCCGCCGCCCGCAGCGGATACCGGCCGGCGCGATTCCTCATCGTCGCGATGCTCGGCCTGCTCTTTTTCTGGGGCACCGGCGGGCTTCTCGAATCACACCTCATCACGTCTAGATTTTTCAACGTTTCGGACACTGTCTATTACGGCGTCGCTTGGGACGCGCTGTTTCTGACGTTCGCGCTAGCCGACCGTATCGAAACGGCCAAACGCGGCATGATCGAGGCGCAGCAAGAAGTTCTCACGGCGCAGCAAGCAACGCTCACGGCGCAAGCCGAGACCGTCGAGCAGTTGCGCGAACGGGATGTCGCGGTAAGCCGGTTCCTGCCGCGCGCATTCCTAGAGTATCTGGGCCGCGCGAGCGTCGTGGATTTGCAGCTCGGGGATCACGTCGAAAGCGAGATGACGATCCTCTTCTCCGATATCCGCTCGTTTACGGCTCTGTCGGAGACGATGTCGCCGGGGCAAACCTTCGATTTCCTCAATGCGTATTTACGGCGGGCCGGTCCGATCATTCGCGAGCACGAAGGTTTCGTCGATAAATACATTGGCGACGCGCTCATGGGCCTTTTCCCGAATGCGGCCCACACGGCGATGGATGCAGCGATCGCCATGCAGCACGGCGTCGATGAGTATAATCGCGAGCGCGCTCGAGCCGGAGAAACGTCGATCGCAATCGGCGTCGGCCTGCACCGTGGAATGCTTATGCTTGGAGCAATCGGCGAAAGCGAACGTATCGAGACGACCGTCATCGCAGAGGCCGTGAACATTGCGGCACGTACGGAGACTCTCACGAAGCAGTTTCGCGCGCCGGTGATCGCCACCGACTCGGTCATCTCCGCGCTTGCCGGATCGCATGAGTACCGGCTGCGGCCGCTAGGCGAAGTGATCGTCTACGGCTCATCCCGCAGCATGGAAATGTTCGAGGTCTTCGATGGCGACGCGCCGGACCTGCTGCTCGGCAAGATCCGGACACTCGACGAGTTCACGGCCGGCATCCGCGCTTTCACCGCCGGAGATTTTGTGAAGGCCGGCGATGCGTTCGCCCGGGTACTGGAACACTCCCCGAATGACCGAACGGCCCAATATTTTTTCGAACAGTCGCGCGTTTTCGCAGAAGCGCTCCCATCCACGCCGTGGGACGGCCGCATCCGAATGGACGTGAAATAGCAACCCTCCCCCGACTAGCTCGGGATGAGGGTCGGGGTCCGGAGCCGGCAACGCCTAGACGCCAGAAATAACGGGCAGCAGCAGGCGCGAGGATGACGCGATGCTATTTCGGCAACTCGTTCCGACGCTGGCGTGCCGGAACGTCATCAGGGCAGGCTTCTTTAATCCGTTACCGAGGTCCATCAACGTGCGCGAACCCGCCGCCCTTTCAGCGGCGGTCAACGAGCCGTCGGCACCCAGGGAGAGCGACTGATACCGCGCATTCGGCAGCGGCCAGGCGTCGGCAGCCCGCCAACCTTCCGCGCCGGGCAGAATGTAGCGAATACGCGGTCCCTCGAGGATCCCGGTGTCGCGGCCCTTGAGCCAATGATCGAACCACGCGAGGGCTTCAACATGAAGGCTCTCCCACGGCCACGTCAGACCGTATTCGCCCATCATCGCGACTTGCACGTGACGGCTATTCTTCAGTCCCGCGAAGGTTGGAAATGTGGCCGGCAAATGCAGCGGAACATTTTGCCAGTCGCATCCGAGATACACCGGAATCTCGACCTTCTCCAAGAGCGGCATGAGGTTGCGTTCGTCCCACCATGCATCGTGGGCGGGATGCTCGACGCAAATCGCGCTCCAGAGATCGTCCCACGGGTGCGGATCGTGATGCAGTTTCAGCAAGGCTTTGAGCCCGGTCATCGCCGCTTCGCCGTTCATCGTTTCGAATTTCTTGTGAATTTTTGGCGTAAGCAGCAACTGCCGCACGGCGTCGAGAAATTTGCTGCACCAGAGTTTGTTGGTGTGACTCGACGTCATGCCGACCATCGAGAGAAATGGAGTCACGAACGACGAACTTACGAGCCCGTGGTGACTTGCGCCGTCGTAGAGGCATCCCCTCCAGTGTACTTGACCAAAATGCCCACGATCGCGGGCGGTTGCCGATTGGTCCAGTTCGCGGCATCGCGATGCTGGCCGGACGAATGGCGAGCGCGCGCGACGACCTCCTCGCGGAATCGCTACGCAAAGAATTGGACCACGTTCGCAACCGGCTGCAGAGCTAGAAGCGCCCGCCGGCTAGGAGCATTCTCAAAGAAAAAACTCTCGGCGATAACCGGGGACGTGTGAAAGCAGATCGGCCTTTACCCATACATCGACGTTGCCGAAGCAAACGTAGAATTGGCTGGAATTCGGACGTGGACCGCAGAGGAGGGGCTCGGTTCTGTTCTGGACACCGGCACCACAAGGCAAATCCCAGCACCGCGGTTCCAAGGGGACACGACAATCACCCGCCGACGCTTTATCATTTCCGGGACCACCGGGCGGCATTGGCAAAGCTATTGCACCTCGCAAGGAAGCATCGTCTCTGCCTGCTGCTGTTGCCCGGTTAATGTAATCGCACCGCACCGGTCGGTCCGAACGATCGCGCTGTCTTCCGCCCGAAGCGTTTCCAAAGTCGACGGCGCGGGATGCCCGAACGTGTTGTGACGGCCGACAGAAATGACCGATCGGTTTGGCCGGACCGCTGCGATAAAAAAAGCAGTCGACGCGTAGCGTGAGCCGTGGTGGCCAACCTTGAGAACATCGGCGTGCATATCGGCACCGCTCGCCAGCAGCCGAGCTTCACTTGCCTCGCCCGCGTCGCCCATGAACAGTTCGCGGAATATGTGTGAGCCGTCGTTATAGCTCAGTCGCGCAACAATGCTATTTTCATTGACGTCGTCACCCGTATCGGCGAGAAATGGCATCGACGGGGCGAGGATGTCGAGCGTCACACCGTCTTCCGATGTACAACGCATTCCGCGTCGTGCAAGCACGACCGGCACTCGGTGCGAGTGCGCCGCCGCCATAGCATCGCGATAGGCGCGCCCACTATAGGCCTGCCCCGAATCGAAATCATCCCCACCGGCATCGCGTTGATGATGGGCGCCGCGGCGCCTACATGATCGCAGTAGGGAATTGACTCACATGACGACGGAGTCAGCGAAATCCCTCACCCCGCGCTGCCTCCGCGAGTTTGGCGTCGAAAGAAAGAAGGCGTAACTCCGGCAGGTCGGCCTGCAGCGCCTTCGCAGCTGCGAGATGCCAAAGATCGGCGCCGCGCAGGGGCCACGCACGTGCGAGGACCGCGATTTGTTGCCTATCCGGATCAACGCTGAGGCGTACCCACGGGCCACGTTCAACCGCTTCGCGCGCAGCGCTAAGGAAGACGGGTGAGAGCGCGTGCTCGCGCTCGAGGCGCGCAATGACGGCTTGCACCTCGGCCCATCCAAGTGACGACATCAGATGTGTTCCCGGTACTCGAGCCGCGGCCGAGGCCTCGTCGGAGTGGCGATCGCGAAAGAGTGCTGAGATGATGGCCGAGGTGTCCCAGTAGACGACACCGGGTTGCGCAGATCTCACGTCCCGCGGTCTTCGTCCAGGATCCGTCTCGCGAGCTCGTCTGTTAGCGGCAACGGCGGGGATAGCGAGTATTGAGAAGCCGAACGCCGCTCAACGACGCCGGCCTCTTCCAGTCGCTTTAGGCGGTCCTCGAGCGGGCCGCGCGGAGCCGATGCGGGCACAAGTCGAGCTACGGGCTTTCCGCGCTCGGTAATAACCCATTCGCGGCCGGCCTGCACGTCACGCAACAGCTCGCTCAGCCGCGCCTTCGCCTCTCGGATGCCGGCCTCACGTGTAGTCTTCATGACTACATTATAATGTGGTCACAAGCGCTACGTCAACGAGTCGTCCCTTCGTAGGGTTCGAGCCTCAAGTGAAGCAAGCTTCTGCGATGACCCAGCGATCCGGCTCGCGCCGCCGCGTTGCGTACGTCGCGAATGAAATCACCGCGTTCATCGCTATGACGCTTCGGAGAGAACCGCGCCAGGGCGAACAGTCGTGATGGAACTCCGCCGGCTTCTCGGCTTGTTGCTGATCGTCGCCGTCGTCGGCGGGCCGCTCGCCGCGTGCTCGAGCGCAACGAAAATCACCGCGTCCGCAGGGCTCGACGATTCGATCAGCGCCCTGGCGGCAACCGGGGTCGCGGTTGTGGAGAATGTCAGTTCGCAAGCTCCGATCGTCGCGGTCACCGGCACGCCGTCGGCGATGCGCTTCACGCGCTGGCAGTTGCAGAACCTCGTCGCGGAAGCGAACCAGCATAGCGGCTACCTCGCAAGCGAGCTTGACGGGCTGGCGACGCCGCCGCCGGGCTCGCCGAATCTTTCAGTGCTCATCGGCGCATGGCTGACGCGGACCGACGATCCGCTCGCGCACTACGCCGCCCGCTTCATGCCCGCTCCAAGCGATCCGAAGAGCGGATCCAGCGTAGTGTTTCCGACGCTCGTGGTGCTCGCGTTTATCGCCGATATCGCTCGGATGCCCGCGACGACGTCGGCGGTTGCTCTTCCGCGCTTCGATTTCGAACGGTTCATCTCGACGCCGGCTGATGCGCAAGACGGCGTCTGTACCGACGTCTCGAATTTCGTGAGCAACGTCGTCAAGAACGTAACGAGCGCGATTCAAGCGAACGGCACGAGCTGGCTTGCGACGTTCTGGAACACGGTCGTGACGGTGGCAAGCACCGCAATCGCCACGGTGACGAGTATCCTCACCCCTCTCGTCGGCTTCATCACGAAGATCGCGACGATCTGCGCGACGATTATGCAAGTCACCTCGATGTTCAAGCCGTGGACGGTTTCGCTGGCTGGGAACCCCTCAGCGATCACGCTCGAAGACACCCCGGTGGGCGGCGCGTTCGATGCAACGCTCAGTGCAAAAGACGTTCCATGGCCGCCGGAGCTCGTGAGCTGTATCGCCGCCCTCTCGACCGATCACATCGATCTCAGCAGCGCATCGTATAAAGACGCGCCGATCACGTGGACGCAGCCGGTGAATATTCCGGGGCTCGCCACGAAGCTCTCGGAAGATGACGCACTGCTTGAGGACAAGACGGCGCACTACACGTTCTCCACGAGCACCGTGACGGCAATCGATCCAAACGACTGTCCGCGGCTCGTCAACGCCGGCCGGATCGGCATCACGGTCACCGTCGAACGCTCGGATATTTCGAAAACGCTGACGTCGCTCGAGTCGCTGATCACGGGACAAATTCCCGCATCCTTGCGCACGTATGTGCAGCCGTATATCGATCTCGCAACGGGTTCGCTCAATAGCGCCGCCGGTCGCTTCGCAGCTCCCCACCAGAGCACGATCATCACACTGCAACAGAACGTTGCCGATCCACTGTGCGAGCACACGCCACCACCGAATGGCCCGTCGACGCCATCAGCGTCACCATCGGCTACGATCGCCGGCACCGGTAGGCTGCCTTTTGCGGCGTGCGATCAGGTCCTATCGGCCGCCGATACGGCTCCGTATCTCAGCGGAACGGCGGTGCTCGACATTCCGGGTAGCATGGCCAAAAGTCTCACCACGATCAGTCGCGCGTTTGCCAAGATTGCCCTTCAGCAAAGCGGCGGGGTTTCGCAGACCGGTTACGACCCGATGCAATCCAGCATCTGCTTCATCGGCATCGGAACAGGCGATCATCCAAAACTCTCCGCCGAGTTCACCGTGCTGCCGCACGATAGTACAGCGTATGTGAATCCCGACATCCATTCCGGCGGCGTCAAGCCGGACTCGTGCGCGGCGGTGATCGGCTACGCCCTCCTCGATCACTTCCACGCCGACTGCTTCGACGTCGCCGGCAGCTTGGTGAAGCTCGACGCACCCAACGTGGAATACCAGCTGGTCTCCCAACAGGCGCTCAGCGGCCTAGGTCCGGACGTCATTCCCGTGCAGGCCGGACAGTTTGATCTGGTTCTCAAGCATCTCCTCGAGCGCCACCAATAGCAAAGCCCGGCCGAAGGCCCACGGAACGGCATCCGCGTAGGATGGCCGTATGAAGCAACACAAGATCGGCGCCCGCATCCTCGCGGCTCTTCTCCCCATGGTCTGTGCCGCCGGTTTTGCACTCCCCGCCGCAGCAGATCTCCCCGCGGTACTCCAAAACGCAGCGCTCCTGACCGCCAAGGCCTCCTATCACTTCACGATGACGCAAAAGCTGGGCGCGCAAACGATGAAATCGGAGGGCGACATTCAGACGGCCGCGCCGATGAAAATGCGGATGACCAGCTCCGGTATGCCCGGCGGCTCGATGGAGATGATCGTCGTCGCTCCGGATTCGTACATGAAGCTCGGCAGCGCGCCGTGGAAGAAGTATCCCGGTAATCCGTCCGACTTCTCGCAGATGGATATCAACAGTTTGATCAAAAAAGACGCGGCCGACTACACGGTGAGTGATATCGGCGTGCAGATGAAAGACGGTCAGATGCTGCATGGTTACAAGATGCTGAATAAAAAGCGTAACAGCACGCAGACCATCTATCTGGATAGCGCTGGGCGGATGAGCCGGCTCGAATCGGACGCTTTGGTGATGACGCTCTCGAACTTCGGCGAACCCATCAGCATTACGGCGCCGATGTAATCGCACGCCGAGGCGAGGTTGCGAGACCTACCCTCAACATTTTGGATCCGCAACACGTCTTGGACTTCCCAGCGCCAGAGGGCTGGAACCACAGCACCCTTTCTTAGAGAGCTCCTCGAGTGCCGCATTCGCGAGTTTGCTCGGGGTTGGCCGAAACCACGCAATCGCAATATTCGCAAGCTAGCCGCCCGAATCGCGACGATTGCAGTTGTCCCTCGACAAGGTCGGGATGACAGGGGGGCGGAGGTGATTGACTGTCAGCCCTAGTGAACCGCAAAGGTCGGTCCGGTAGATCGTTGCTCCGGCTGCGGTTAGCGTTGCGAGCGTCGATGGGCCGGGATGGCCGAATGTGTTGTGGCGACCGACCGAGATGATCGCGGATTGTGGGTGGACGGCTGCGATGAAGAATGGCGTTGAGGCGTATTGTGAACCGTGATGCCGACTTTCAATACGTCAGCGTGGAGACCGGTGCCGCTGGCGAGGAGGCGCGCTTCACTTGATTCGCCGGCGTCGCCCATGAAGAGTTCGCGGAAGCCGTTGTAGTGCAGCATTGCGACGATACTGTTTTCGTTGATGTCGTCGCCGGTGTCCGCGAGTACCGGCAAAGACGGCGCGAGAATGTCGAGCATCACGCCATCATCCGTCCAACGATAGCCGCGCTGCGGTCGCACGATTTGGACGCCGTGCGTCGCCGCTTCATGCATGCAATCCACGAAGGCGCGGCCGCTGTATTGCTGCCCCGAATCGAACAGCGTTCGCACCGGCATCGCGTCGATGATCGGAGCACAGCCGCCGACGTGATCGCAGTAGGGAGTTCATGCACAGGACGAACGGGCGAGGCTCGCGTGAGCCTATACCGGGACGAGGACCGAACGTTCGATCTCCGCACCGTGTTTGTCTCGCTCCGTTTGCAGATCGTAGTCTGCCTGGAGACCCATCCAAACCTCGGCACTCGTACCGAAATAGCGAGCAAGACGAAGCGCCGTATCCGCGGTAATTCCACGCTTGCCGGCGATGATAGCGGTAATGCGGTTCGCCGGAATGCGCAGGCTCAGCGCAAGCTGGTTTGCGGTAAGCCCGACCGGCACCATGAAATCTTCAGCGAGAACCTCGCCCGGGTGAACGGGTGCCAACGTCTTTGCCATCGTGCTTGCTCCTAGTGATAGTCCACGATCTCGACGTCGTTCGCGTCACCGCCCTCCCAGCGAAAACAAACGCGCCATTGATCGTTGATCCGGATCGAGTATTGCCCAGCCCGATCTCCCCGCAGCGCTTCGAGCCGAAAGCCCGGCGACCTGAGGTCGTCAAGCGAACGTATCTGATTGAGGAATGCCAGTCGACGCTGCGCGGTACGCTCGAATGCCTGGAACCGTGCGACCCGCTGTCGCTTGAAGAGACGCTCCGTATCCTTCGACCCGAAGGCCCGAATCATACGATCAGCATACTACGAATAACATACTATGTCAACCATATCACGGCCACTGGCATATGGTGTTGTGGCCGTCTGCTGCGCGATCGCGACTACGAGGTTGCGCTACAGCCAGTTTGCGCCCGGTTACGATGATTTCTCGCCATCCCTCTCCGGCAAGAATGCGGGCTGCCGCACTGTCGGCTCCGAACGCCGATGCTTGTCCGGTGAAGAGCTTCTAGACAGGCCTAATATATGAAGTGGTGGATTGCCTCGAAGGCGTTATCTTGAAATGACGTATTCTTCAAATCAGTAAAAAAGGTGCTCCGGTCCACCATGTCCCCTGATAACTTGCCCTCTTTACTGGCATAAAAAATGCCGCTTTTATACCGCTCATCCGAAATGGCGTCTACAAAGCGTTTTGCACCGACATCGATCTTATGCACCATGTCCCCCATCAATGGGAATACGATAGGCATCATCACATACTTCAACATAAACCGCATTGGCGGGGGAAGACTATCTGGCGCCTGAGTTCCGCTTGTATTTCCTGGGCTCACGACAATAAATTTGAGCTGAGGATATTTTCGTGCCATTGATAACGTCCACATGGTTTCTGCATACTTGACGTATGCGTATGCCTGCAATGCATCGAACTTATTCCCGAAATATGATCCATTAAGAACCAGCAGCAAACTCATCTACAGAAGATGTCCTCATTGAAACTCGTTTTATTCCGAGCGCCTTTACTCCCGGAACGGCTTCCGCGCTGACAGCTAGGACTGTCTTCCTCAACTTGTCCCGTTTAAGTAACTCCTCGACGAGAATTACATTACCTAAAATATTCGTAGCGGATAATGCATTCATACCGGAAGGCGTAGAATTCGCGGCCGTTTTCCCGACTACTCCACCCGCATTGAGGACTATTGCATCAATAGGTTCGTTTATAGCTTCTACGGCTTGTCTTACGGAATTTGCATTCGTAACATCGCCGATAACAATTTCGAAGATCTTTCTCCCCGTTTTCTCCTCAAGGTCTTTTTTCGCCGCCTCTGCTCTCGCTCGATTTCTGCAAAAAAGAATCACTCGTTTTGTTTCTTTTTTCAATGCGAACTGTCGGGCAGTCTCTTTCCCAAGCCCAGCATTTGCGCCGGTTATTAAGATACTTTCGATCATTTTCTATCCTTATTTAGGGTGTTAATTACTTGCGGAAAGAGCAACCCGACAGTGAGTTGATGATGACGGCCGCTCAGTGGGCCTGGGTAGTGGCAAGCAGGCGGGCCGCCACATGCCCGAGCCGGAGGTGGTGCCGGTAACGAGAGCGATCGGATGTTTCATTGCTAGCTCCGTGACGAAGTGGGGAGGTCCAACCGGGAGGCGCAGCAGCACTCGGGTCAACCTTGCTAATTTCGAACCTTTCCGTACAATAATGGATTAGACGGGGAAGGGCAAGGAGTTTCGAACTAAATGATTCAAAAAGCGGCGAGGCCACGGGGACGACCGCGCAGCTTCGACGAGACCGCCGCGCTCGCAAAAGCGATTCACGTGTTCTGGCTCAAGGGCTATGACGGCGTGACGATCGACGATCTTGTCGCCGGCATGGGTGTCGGGCGCCCGAGCCTGTACTCCATCTTTGGGGACAAGCGGACGATATTTTTACGTGCCCTCCATGCGTACGCCGAGATGAAGGGCGCTGGGACCGCGGCGGCACTCCTCGCGCCGCAGCGCCTGCGCGACTCCATCGCAAGCTTCCTGAGGTACGCCGTCACAACGGCGACCGAGGAAGGCAGCGCCTCGGGGTGTCTGCTCATGTGCGTCGCGCCGCTTGTGGACGACGCTGAAGTCCGACAGTTCATCCAGGACGCTGCCGCCGGCGCCGTGGCCCTCGTCGAACGTCGTTTCAAAGACGGGATCAGCGCGGGGGAAATCCCAGCTGACTTTCCGGTCGCCGAACGCGCGAGCCAGGTCCTCGACCTTGCCCGCGGTCTGACGATGCGTGCGCAGATGGGCATGCCGCGAGAGGCGCTCCTCAAGGACGCCGACGAAGCGGCGGACGTGATGCTCCTACCGCGCAGCTCATAAGTTGCGGGTAATCGCGGTCCGCGGCGCCGCCGTCAACGGCGCTACGTGGATGCCGCTCGAGCGACTCTTACCAGCCTCCGTAGAGTTGATCGCCGATGATTTGCCCGCGCACGGCGAACGCCGCGATGAGCCCTTTGATTTCGCGTCCGCCGTCGCAGGCATCGTTGCGGCCGCCCGCAATGCGGGACCGCGCACGGTCCTCGTCGGTGATTCGCTCGGCGGATATCTGGTCTTGGCTGCCGCAGCGCAACTCGGAAGCGAAATCGCGGGAGTCGTTGCCGGAAGTTGTACGTTCGCGATGCGCGGGCTTGCCGGCGCCGTTGCCCGTATCTCTCTCATTGCCGGCATGTTGATCCCGGGGGTGCCATGCGGCCGCTGATCTACCGCATGTGCGAACCTGACGTTGCGCGCGCGATCGTAGCGCGCGGGCTCGCGCCGGCGATGCGCAACGTCACGATGCGGGCGCTGTTCGGCCACGACGTGCTTGCCGACGTTCGCGCGATTCGCGTTCCGATTACGTTTATCGTCGGAGGCTGGGACGTCCCGATCGTCTGGAATGCCGCGCGCTTTTCGCGCGCAGCGGTGGCGGGACGAGTGATCGTCGAGCCAAACGCTCCACACGGCGTCGGCATCTTGCGCCCCGCGGCCTTTGCCGGAGCGATCGCAAGAATGCAAGACGATACGTGCACAGATGGGCACGTCGCGTAAGACGCTCCTCAATGACGCCGAGGAGGCGGCCGACTTGGCGCTCTTGCCATGGCGCGCGCGGAGACTGCAACGGTGACACGATCCGACGAAGCGTTTTGCGCTCGACAAGAGGACATTACCGGACACGTGCGAGTGGCGCGAATCTGAAGACCATTCGCTAACGCGCGGCGCCTCCAATAGCCGCCAGGGACGTCCGAGCGTTCCTCGCGAATTGTGAATCACCGATCAGGTGCTTTGCGAACCCGTTTGCTGCGCAATCGCGACCATGCGTTTAGCGGTCCCTTCGCGTGCGCAGCGAGGGCAACGGGCCTGCGAAACGAATCGGCGCAGCTTGAATGAGATGGTCATATATAGAAGCGCCGCTTTCACTTGGCTCTATAATAATACAGCCCGGAGCGTCTCCGTCGCGACTGTGTTTCACGCGATGATAAACCTCACATGGCAGCTCTTCCCGGTCAACGGTTCTTACTACGATCCGCGCGTAACAAGCCTAATCGCTTTCGGCGTAGCAGTTCTCGTAGTGATTGTGTGGGGGCCGCGAACATTGACTTTACCAATTGGACGTGGTCTGCCGGTGGTTTGAACATGAGCGCAGTCGATCTCGCGCGATGGGATAGTGCGCTCGATTCGGGCCACGTTGTCAGTTCTTTGCCACGGAGTATCTCGGACCTCATCTCCATCGATCGCGGCCCGCCGGTAACGCCCTTCGTCTGCCCATGGTATGACTATTAGTACGGGTGCCAAGCGGCGACACAAAAAAGCTACCGCACCTCGCAAGGAAGCATCGTTTCGGCTTGCCGCTGTATGGTTAACATAATCGCGCCGCACTGGTCGGTCCGAAAGATCGCGCTGCCTTCGGCCCCGAGCGTATTCAACGTCGACGGCGCGGGATGCCCGAAGGTGTTGTGACGGCCGACAGAAATGATCGATCGCTTTGGCTGGACCGCCGCGATGAACAAAGCACTCGATGCGTAGCGTGAACCATGGTGGCCAACCTTGAGAACATCGGCGCGTAGATCGGCACCACTCGCTAGCAGCCGAGCTTCACTGGCTTCGCCGGCGTCACCCATGAACAGTTCGCGGAAGACACGCGATCCGTCGTTATAGCTCAGTCGCGTGACGATGCTGTTTTCATTTACGTCGTCGCCCGTATCGGCGAGAAATGGTGTCGACGGTGCGAGGATGTCGAGCGTTACACCATCCCCGGACGTCCATCGCATCCCGCGTCGGGCGACAACGATCGGAATCGCGTGCGCGTGCGCCGCCCTTATTGCATCGTTGTAGGCGCGTCCCGCGTACGTCTGTCCGGAATCGAAAATCATCCCGACCGGCATCGCGTTGATGATGGGAGCCGCGGCACCGACATGATCGCAGTAGGGAATTCACTCACATCATCAACCGCGCTTAGCTAACTCCCGGCCTGCGTGAACGGCCTCGCTCCGCGTCAGCGTCGCTCTTGGAGCCACGCTTTTAAGGCGCCGAGCGGGAGGGGCTCGCAAATCCCGAAGCCCTGCGCGTAGCGGCACGATCGCTCGCGAAGCCAGCTGATCTGCCCGGGCAGTTCCACGCCCTCACCTAGTGAGTCGAAGCCGAAATACTTTGACATCGAGATGATCGTTTGGACGATCGTTTGATCGTGAGGATCGTCCAAGAGGCCGGCGACGAAGCTCTGGTCGATCTTGACGATGTTGACCGGCAATTGCTTCAGCGACGAAAGTGACGAATAGCCGGTCCCAAAATCATCGATCGCAATTCGTACGTCGAGACGCTGCAGCGCCCGACAGACGCGGCGCGTTGCATCGACGTCCCGCATCGCATCGGTCTCCGTAATCTCGACGCCGATGTTTTTCAACGGAACGCCGTTGCGTGCGGCATCCACGAAGGCGCGAACGGTCTTCGGGTCTCCCGCCTGGCGACCGGAGAGGTTGAAGTACAGACGAAAACCGCTGCGCGAGAAGCCCAAGTCCTTGGCGGCCGCGAAGGCGCTGCGCATGACCCAGGCATCGATCCCCGCGATGACGCCCGCTTCCTCGGCGAAAGCGATGAACTGATCCGGCCCCACCAATCCGCGCGTCGGGTGATGCCATCGGATCAGCGCTTCGCAGCCGGTAACCGACGCCCGTCGCGATCTCTACATGCGGCTGGAAATATAACTCGAACTGGTCGCGAGCTAGCGCTTCCATCAACTCGTTGCGAAGCGCGGCGCGACGCTGCGCGTCGCCTTCCATGCCCGGTTCGTACGCGATGATCGATCCGCGGCCTTGACCCTTTGCCGCCAGTAGCGCCGCATCTGCATGGGACAGGATCGCGTCGATTCCCGCGCCGTCCTCGGGCGCAACGGCGATCCCCAAGCTGCCGGTGAGCGCGACGAACGCCTTGCCCTCGCGGTCGCCGGTGGAAAACGCTCGCGAGAAGACATCGGCGAATTCGGTCGCTCGTGCATGGACGAACTGCGTGGAGGCGGGATCGGGGATGAAAATTCCAAAGATGTCGCCGCCGAGACGGCCGACGATCTCGTTAGCCGACGCACGTTGACGCAGTGCGTGGCCGACTTCGACGAGCAGTGCATCGCCGATCATATAGCCGTATGCTTCGTTGATCTCGCGTAACGCGTCGATATCTACGAGCACGAGCGCGTAGCGTTGGCAGCTCCGCGCCGCCGTTCGCGCCTGCGAGCGGAATTGAGAACGGTTGAGTGAGTCCGGTGAGCACGTCGTGAGACTGCTGATACGCGATCCGGTCGAACTGCCAACGCTGCTGCACGTTGTTTGCGAAGAACGAGGCCAGCACTTCGATATAGGCTTTGTCCTGCGAGCCGAACGGATAGCGGCTCGGCGTCGTCGAGGCAAAGGAGAGGCCCCATGTTGTTCCGCCCGCCGTGAACGTCGTCGCGACGAGCGAGCGCGTTCCGATCTGTCGTGCCAAGGGACTCGCCCACGCACCCGCATGGAGATCGTCCCACGCCCGCGTCCCACCGCCTTCGGAGAGGAGCTGATAGACGACGCCCCCTTCCATCGGCACGACATCTCCGGTGCGCATCGCGAGCGCACCGGGTATGGTGGGCGACGGGTCCGTCACCGCCTCGACGATCATCTCCGTTCCGTCGACGCGCCACAGCGCCGCCTGAAAGCCTTGACCAGCACGGATCGCCTCTGCGGCTTCCCGAAGCATGGCGACCCAGCGTTCTTCCTCGCCGAGACGGGCGTCGCTTGCGATTCGCCACAGCGCTTCGAGCCGCTCGGCGTGATGCCGCGAGCGCTCCTCCTGGACGCGAAGCGAGGCCTGCAACTCGCTTAACTGCAGCTCATGCGCGAACGACGCCGCGAGAATTTCGATGTAGGAATGGTCTTGTGGACCGAAGGGCATCACCGAGGGCGGGGCGAGCGACGCAATCGTCAGCACGTAGTTCGTTCCGGACGCAAGGAAGTTGGTGGCGATCTGACTTCGAATGCCGAGCGCACGGCGTTCCCGGCTGAGGTCCGGCAACTTCTGAACGTCGTCCCAGGACCGCGTTCCAGGCACGCCCAGATCACGAGCATGAATCGTCTCGCATGCCGGTACGCGCCGGCCGACGCGTACGGCCTCTCGCAGCGGCGACTCAGCCGAGCCGAGTTCGCCCGCGGCCGCATCGAATAAGTAGTCGGTACCCTCGACGTGACCGAGCACGGCGAAAAACGGCTCGCCTGGACGCATCGCTCCCGCGGCTTCGCTCAACATCGCTGAGATGAGTTCCTGACCGCTCAGGTTCGGCGTGTTGATGATTCGCCACAGCGCCTCGAGCCGCTCGGCCTGGAGCCGTGAGCGCCGCTCAAATGTCTGCAGCGAGCGCTCGAGCAGGGCCCGTTCACGCGTTTTCAGGCCGGCCCTATGCACGCCGCTGCGCAGCCGGACGCCACCACCGATCACGACGGTGACGGGACGGCTCACGAATTCGTAGGCGCATCAAGGTCGACACAATGGGCCATTTTACCGCGCCGGCACGCGCCTGTCTGTGAACGATCGAGTTCACATACCGGCGTTACGGTACTACGATACCAGTTGCAATACGCCGGCGAGCGTGCGCAGCACCTCGACCTCTCGCAACTCGATGCGGCGCGGCTCGGACCACGAGACGGCTAGCGTTCCTCGATAACCCGTGCGGTCCATTAGCGGCGCCGCAATGACACTGCGCACCCCGACATCTCGATTGAAATCGCGCCACACCTCTGCCGGACACTCATATTCGTAATCGTTGTGTTCCGAAGACAGCGACTCGAAAGACATAAGGACTGAGGGGTCGCGGGCGCCCTCGTCGGCCGTCGGAACGCATTCGCTGACCCCGACGCCGCCGTCGCGGAGCGCGCGGTGCGCGTCGTGAACGACGCGGTCGCACAACGGCTTCCAGATAGCGCGAACGTCGGCCGACCGCGCGACCGCGGATGCTGCCGGTCTCTTCGAAATTGATGACGCTGACGCAGTCTACCGCTAGGAGCCGGGCGCCAGTTTCCATCGCCTCCACCGCGGCATCGAAATAGGTAGAGGCTGCGGCGACGCGCTGGACGTAACGGCGCATGTCGGCAATGCTCACGACCGAGCCTTCCTGGATGCCCGCACGTAACTGCCGCGCCATGCGCCGATCGTACAGAAGGTGTGCGATTTTGCTCGCCAACTCGACGGAGATCTCAGCGCACCGTCCGTTTTCGAGCGTGCAGTACCATTCGCGGCTTATCGCCAACGCTTCGGCGAGTTCTTCTTGCGTTGCCGGCTTTCCGACTCGTCCCGGCGTTCGAACGTAATTGCCGATGACGGTTGCTCGGGGTGGAATGGCTTGCCGTCGCTGCCTCATATCGTGCAGCAACTCGTGCGGGAATCTCGGCACGTCGCGCAGCGCCTCCTCATCAGCGACCATGATGGCCTTTCTTTATAACCCATCCGGCTGGCGTCAAGATGCGGCCGCTGTCGTGCTCTCATACCGTTAGCGAGCGGCTGCTCTACAGTGTATTCAATGCGGGCGCCGGTTTGTGAGCGCCTTGAAGCGCGAAACGGCATTCGAACATCGTCGATATGGTATGCGGTATGCTGATCGTTATCGCTCCGCAGAGATCGGTGCGGTAAGCCGCTGCTCCAGTACGTTCCAACGTTGCGAGCGTGGCAGGACCGGGATGCCCGAACGTGTTGTGGCGCCCGACGGATATTACTGCGGCCGGCGGGTCGACCGCATCGATAAAGAGCGGAGTGGAGGCGTATTGTGAACCGTGATGCCCGACTTTTAGAACGTCGGCGCGGAGATTGACGCCGCTTGCCAGCAACCGCGCTTCACTTGACTCGCCGGCGTCGCCCATGAACAACTCGCGGAAACCGTCGGTAGTGTCAAGCATGCGTAACAATGCTATTTTCGTTGACGTCGTCGCCCGTGTCGGCGAGAAACGGCAACGACGGCGCGAGGATATCGAGGGTTACGCCGTCACCGGACGTCCATCGCATGCCGCGCCGCGCCGACACGATCGGTACATCGATGCGCATGCGCCGCCGGCGATGCAGTCGTCGATAGGCGCGTCCGCTGTACGTCTGTCCCGAATCAAAAAGCATCCGTACCGGCATCGCGTCGATAATCGGAGCACACCCACCTGACATGATCGCCGTGCGGGTGGGTGAGGAGCATCAGGTCGATCGCGCGGATGCCGGCGCGGCGCAGATAGGCTAGGACGATGCGGGCTCCGGCGCGTTCGGCGTTCGACGTGGTGCCGCCGCCGTGCTCGAGTTCGCCGCCGGTGTCGATGAGGATGATGTGATCGTGCGGCGTGCGGATCACGGCGGCGTCGCCTTGGCCGACGTCGAGACTGCGTGATCTCCAAGCCGTGCGGGAAGCGCACGAAATTCGGCAGCGCGACGACGAGGCAGGCGGCGCTGAGGATCGGCGAGGGCCGCGCAACCGCACGTCCGCCGCGGAGGGCGAAAGCCGCTGCGATCGCGGCCAGCGTCGTACGCGACGATGGCGCAGAACGGCGGCGTCGCCAACGTCGCCCGTGCGCCGGGAAACGACGCAATGACGCGCACGATCTGCTCCACCGTCAGCAAGAGCAACGTCTCGAGCGGCGCGAGGACGGGCAGCACGAGCGTGGCGATGCCGCCGAGCAGCACGAGCGCGATGAGCGGCACGACCAGCGCGTTGGCGAGGATTGCATACGGCGCGAGCGTGGAGAAGACGGCGGCCGTCAGCGGCCACGTTCCGATCTGCGTCGCGCACGTCAGTGCCAACGCTTCCCGCACGCGCTCGTGCAGCGGCAGCCCATGCAGCGCGGCGGCGATGCGGCTCCGCGAAGAGCACGATCGCCGCGACGCACGAGAAGGAGAGCGCGAACGAGGCGCTGCCGACGGCGGCGGGCCACAGGCAGGCGACGACGATCGCGGCGAGCGCGAGCGCATTCCACGACGTCACCCGCGCACCGCAGGCGCGCGCCAGCAGCGCCACGCCGATCATCGCCGCCGCGCGCTCCGAGGGCAAATGCGCGCCGGTGAACCAGGCGTAGCCGACGATCAGCAGCAGCGCAATCGCGCACGCGGCGATGCGGTGTAACCCCAGCCGGCCCAGCAGAAACGCGACGAGACCCGCCACGATTCCCAGGTGCAGGCCCGCCGTAACGAGCACGTGCACCGTTCCCGTGGCCTGAAAGGCATCGTGCAGATCGTCGGGCAAGGCGCCGCGCTCGCCCCACAGCGCTCCGGCCAGAATCGTTGCCGACGGCTCGGGAATGACTCGCGCGGATACGCTGCGATGCGCTCGCCCGTAAACGCGCCGCCCAAGCCCGCACGTCACCGGGGTCCGGCGCTGCGTGTGCCAACAGCCGCGCGCCGGCGAGCCGCCCGGCGAAGCCGTCGTCGCGTTCGATCTCGCGCATCGACGGCTCGCCCGGATTGCGCGGCTCGTCGAACGGCTCGAGGCGCCCGCGCACGACGAACACGTTCGCCCGGCACGACATGCTCGCGCAACGCCGCGCGCACGTTCCCGATCCCGTCGATCGCGAGCACCGTCGTCGACGTGCCCGTCATCGCTCTCGCGAACGTCGCCCGTCACGGTCGCCGCATAGCGCGCGGTCGCGCGTTCGCCGGTGAGCGTCAGCGGATGTCCGCGCACGCGCCGAGACGAACGTCCCGGCCACGAACGCGACCGCAGCCGCGACTACGACCGTACGCGCACTCCTGCCGCGGCTGAGAAAATAATACGTAAACGTACACGCCGATCGCCACGACGGCGAGCGCGGCGAGTGCCCAGCCGCGCTGTTCGGCGACGATTGCAAGCAGCGCCGCGATGGCGGGCACGAGCAGCGGAGCACGGACCACCCTTTCCTTCACGCTTTCGGATGCCGATCGCAAGCAAGCGGGATGGGAACGACCGGCGGGGGCGAACGATTCACCCTGCATGCGCATCGTGGTCACCGGCGGAGCCGGCTTTATCGGCTCTCATCTTGTCGACGCGTTTATTGCGGCCGGCCATGATGTCGTCGTGATCGACAATCTATGGTCGCACGGCGGCGGCCGGCGCGAAAATATCCACGCGCGCGCATCGTTCGTGCACATGGATATACGCGACGAAGCCGTGAAGCGCATCTTCCACGAAGTCAAACCGGAAATCGTGTGCCATCATGCCGCGCAGCACAGCGTTGCGATCGGCGCGCGCGATCCGCAGTTCGACGCCAACGTCAACATCGTCGGCATGCTCAACGTGCTCGACGCCGCGGTTGCCGCCGGAACACGCAAAGTGATCTTCGCATCGAGCGCCGCCACCTACGGCGACGTCGCGCAACTGCCGGTCGACGAGAACACGCCGCAACGTCCGGTTTCGCCGTACGGCATCTCCAAAATGGTGACCGAACACTACCTGCGCTTCTACCAATCCGAACACGGGCTCGACTACACGGCGCTGCGGTACGGCAACGTCTACGGTCCGCGCCAAGATCCCAACGGCGAAGCCGGCGTGATCGCGATCTTCGCCGCGAAGTTCCTCGCCGGCGACGGCGTGCGCATCGATTGGGACGGCGAGCAGTCGCGCGATTACGTCTACGTCAGCGACGTGGTGGAAGCCAACCTCGCAGCGCTCTCGCGCGGCTCGGGTGAAGCCTACGTCATCGGCGCCGGCAAGAAGACGACGGTCAACCAGGTGTACAAGGCGCTCGCCGCGGCAACCGGCTTCGAAGCACCGATCACCCGCGCGCCGCGCCGGCCCGGCGACGCCCGCGAGATCTACTTCAACCCGGCCAAAGCCGCGCGCGAACTGGGCTGGAAGGCCCGGATCGATCTGCCGACGGGAATGCGCGAGACCGTCGCCTACTTCCGCGAGCGCACGGCCACGGCACCCGCCTCGATCGCATAGGCGACGCTAAAGCTGACGAAATAGCTCAGGTCGCCGAGCTGTGGATGTGCAGCCGCGATCGGGCCGGTGAACCACGACTGCTGCCAAAACGGCAAACCGGCGGCGATCCCTGCGCCCCAGGCCACGAGCGCGACGCGGCCGTAGCGCTCGGCCGTCGCGCCGCGCGAGGCGATCAGGATCGCGGCCCAGGGCGCGGCCCAGGTGCTGAGCAGTCCGAGGAAGTTTCCGTAGACGTGAGCCGTCGCATCGGGATCGGCGCCGACCACGGCCAGCGCCCCGCCGACCAGGCCGACCGCCAGCGCGGCTTGCCAGCGCACGAGCGTCCAGCGCACGGCTGCAAACGACAGCGCGCCGGCCGCCAGCGCCACCAGCACGATCGTGACGGCCGGATAGTGCGCCGTCGGGTCGTTCACCCCGCCGAGGATGAGGAAGCCCGCGGCCAAGGCGGCCACGGCGGCCCCGGTGGCCAGCGCGAACGGCAGCCGCCGCTGCGGATCGTAGGCGACCAGCGCGCTCAAGGCGCCGGAATAGAGGTTCATCACGTTGCCGTTCATCGTGCCGACGAGCACGGTGAGCAGGCCGACGATCGCGAGCGCGCCGTTGCTGCCGGCCAACAGGCCCACCGTCTCGGCCGGCGTCGCGCTCGCGATCCCCGGTCCGCGCACGGCCGTGGCCGCGGCGGCGCCGAGCATCTCGAGGCTCAGGCTGGCCAGAAAGCCGCCGCCGAACGCCCACAGGCCGACCGCGCGCGGCGAACTGGCGGCCGGTAAATAACGCGCGTAGTCGGACGCGCACGGCGTCCAGCCGATCGAGTACGCGAACGCGAGCGCGGCGGAGAACATGATGCCGCCGATTTCGCCGCCGGCCGCGAACGGGGCATGCGGATCGAACGGTGCGCCCAGGTGCGCGCGCCCGAGCACGACGACCGCGATCGTCGCGAAACCGGCCAGCATCGCGAACGCGGCGAAGCGCTCGAAGACGTGGATCGCGTTGTAGCCGTACACGGCGATGACGATCGAACCGGCCAGCGTGATGCACAGCGCGACCGGATAGCCGACGTGCAGCAGTGCGCCCAGCGCTTGCGCGCCGAAGATGCAGTCGATCGCGAACCAGCCGACGCCGGCCAGAAACGCGAAGATCGCCGGGAGCACGTTGCCGTCGCGGCCGAACGCGCGGCGCGAGATCACCATTTGCGGTAGACCGAAGCGTGGACCCGCGACCGACACGAGCGAGATCGCAATGTATCCGAGCACGCTCCCGCAGGCTAGGCCGATCAGCGCGCCGGCGAGCGAGGTGCCGTAGAGCGCGACGGCCAGAATGCCGACCGCGAAGTTCGCCGTTTCCGAGTTCGCCCCGAACCACAGGCCGAAGAGGTCGCGCGGCGAGCCGTGCCGTTCGTTCGCGTCGATCGCATCGAGCCCGTGCGGCTCGACGACCGCAACGCTACCCCCGTACACGCTGCGTGCCGGTGATCTCCTCGCTCTGCACGACGTCGATGCCCGCCGCGCGAAGTTCCTCGAGCGCCCGCGCCTCATCGCCGGGCTGCACGTCGACGGCGGCTGAGGCGTCGGCCACCACCACCGTCGCGAAACCCGCCGCGTGCGCCTCGAGCGCCGTCGCTTTGACGCAATAGTCGGTGGCCAGGCCGCACACGAAGACGCGCCGCACGCCGTGGGCGCGCAAGTCGTTCGCTAAGCCCGTCGCCGCGAAGCCGCTATAGCCGTCGGTCTCGCGATCGACGCCCTTGTCGATCACCGCGTCGATCTTGTTCAGATCGAGGCGCGCGTCGAAGGCCGCGCCGCGCGTGCCGGCGACGCAATGCACGGGCCAGGGTCCGCCGTACTGCGCGTACGAAGAGTGGTCGAGCGGATGCCAGTCGCGGGTCGCGTACACGCGCCGGAAGCGCGGCGCGAGCGCATCGATCGGCCCGAAGATGCGCTCGCCGCTTGCCACCGCGAGCGCACCGCCGGGCAAGAAATCGTGCTGCACGTCGACGACGATCAGCGCGTCGTCCGGTTCGACCGTCACGCTCACGCGACGACGATGTTCAGCAGCTTGTCCGGCACGAAGATCCGTTTGCGCACGGTTTTGCCGGCGGTATGCGCCTGCACGCCGGTCTCCGCCAGCGCCAGCTCGAAGACCGCATCTTCGCCGATGCCGGGTGCGCCCTGCACGCGGCCGCGCACTTTCCCGTTGACCTGGATCACGACCGTGATCTCATCGACCACCAGCGCGGCCGGGTCGGCGTCGGGCAGCCGTTCGGTGTGGACCGAGGCGCCGTGCCCCATCCGTTCCCACAGCTCGTCCGCGATGTGAGGCGCGAACGGCGCGAGGATGAGCGGCAAGGCGTGGATCGTGTACAGCACGGCGGGATCGCGTTCGAGCGCCGCGTCGCGCACGGCGGCCGTCAGCAGGTTCACCAGTTCGTCGAGCCGGGCCGTCGTGACGTTGTAGTGGAAGCGGCGCGTTGCCGTTTCGTCGTTGGCCGACTTCAGCGCCAAATGCAACGCGCGCACGAGCGCGCGCTGCGCATCGCCGGCGCAGACCGGCAGGCGGTCGAGCGGCACGCGCCCGGCTTCGGCCGCGAGCGGTTCGCACGCCCGCCACACGCGTTGGATGAAGCGCACGCGGCCGACGATGCCCTCGTCGGTCCACTCGAGCGCGTCCTCGGGCGGCGCCGCCTTGAGCAAGAACAGCCGCATCGCATCGACGCCGTAGGTCTCCACGGTTTCGTCGATCCCGACCACGTTGCCGCGGCTCTTGGACATCTTCTCGCCATTGCGCAACAGCGTGCCCTGGTTGAAGAGGCGCGTGAACGGCTCGTCGTCGCCCCGCACATAGCCCGCATCGATCATGAACATGTAGAAGAAGCGTGCGTAGAGCAAGTGCATCACGGCATGCTCCGCGCCGCCGATGTACTGGTCGACCGGCATCCACGCCGAGGCCTTGGCGGTATCGAACGGCTGCGTGTCGTCGTGCGCATCCAGATACCGCACGTAGTACCACGATGAGTCGACGAAGGTGTCCATCGTATCGGGATCGCGTTTCGCCGGGCCGCCGCACGTGGGACACGTCGCGTTGATGAACGCATCGTCGTTCGCCAGCGGTGAACCTTGGCCGGTAAACGCGACGCCGCGCGGCAGCACGACCGGTAACTCATCGTCGGGAACCGGAACCATCCCGTCGCGCTCGCAGTACAGGATCGGAATCGGCGTGCCCCAGTAGCGCTGGCGCGAGATCAGCCAATCGCGAATGCGGTAGTTGACCGTCACCCGGCCGCGATCGTTCGCCGCCAGCTCTTCGGCGATCGCGATCCGCGCATCGGCCGAGCCCACGCCGTCGAACTGCGCGCTGTTCACGAGCATGCCGTCGTCGACGTAGGCTTCGGTCAGCGAACCTTCGACGAGCTCGCCCGTGCCCTCGCCGGGAACGATCACTTGCACGATCGGCAGATCGTGCTTGCGGGCAAAATCGAAATCGCGCTCGTCGTGGGCGGGCACGCCCATCACGGCGCCGGTGCCGTATTCGGCCAGCACGTAGTTCGTCACCCAAATCGGAACGCGCGCGCCGGAGAGCGGGTTGATCGCGAACGCGCCGGTCGGCACGCCGGTTTTCTCCATCAGCTGCGTGCGTTCGAGCTCGGATTTCGAGGTCAGCGACGCGGCGAACTCTTCGACGGCGGCCTTGCCCGCCGGCAGTGCGGCTAAGATCCTGGCGACGATCGGGTGTTCGGGCGCGATCGCCATGAACGTCACGCCGAAAACGGTGTCGACGCGCGTCGTGAAGACGTCGATGCGCGCGTCGACGCCCTCGATGTCGAACGAAAACGTCACGCCCTCGCTGCGGCCGATCCAATTGCGCTGCATCGTCTTGATGCGTTCGGGCCAGCCCGCGAGACGGTCGATCCCGGCCAGCAGGCGGTCCGCGTAGTCGGTGATCTTGAAGTTCCACTGCGAGAGGTTGCGGCGCTCGACCAGATGCCCGCAGCGCCAGCAGCGGCCGTCGTGGACCTGTTCGTTGGCCAGCACGGTCTGGTCGTGGGGGCACCAGTTGACCGGCGTTTCGCGCTTGTAGGCGAGCCCGCGCTCGTACATGCGCAAGAAGAACCACTGGTTCCACTTGTAATAGGCCGGATCGCAGGTCGCGAACTCGCGCGACCAGTCATAGCCGGTGCCCATCAGCTTGATCTGGCGGCGCATGTTGTCGATGTTCGAACGGGTCCAGGAATCGGGATCGATGCCGCGCTGGATCGCGGCGTTCTCGGCCGGCAAGCCGAAGGCGTCCCAGCCCATCGGGTGCACGACGTTGTTGCCGCGCATGCGCATCATCCGCGCGACGGCGTCGCCGAGCGTGTAGTTCTTGGCGTGGCCGACGTGCAGATCGCCCGACGGATACGGCAGCATCTCCAGCACGTAGTACTTCGGACGCGGATCGCTGTCGTCGGCGCGGTAGATCCCGTCCCGCTCCCAGCGGGCTTGCCAGGCCCCTTCGATCGTACGGTGATCGTACGTCAGCGGCCGTTCTTCGAGCATTTTGTTATTGTAGCGTGCCCGGGCTCCGGGTGCCACCCAACCGGCGCCGGGACCGGGAAGAAACCGCGCGCTCGTTTGCTTTGGTCGCCCTTGCCGGGCGGGCCGTGGCGCGCAGAGGACGGGCATGACGCTCACGCCCTCTCTCGCCGCGCTGGCCGGCGCCGCGCTCGTCGCCGTCGTCTTCGCCTTCGTCATCCGGCCAGCGCAACTGGCGCCGCCGGCCGCGCCGGAGGTCCATCCGCCGCTCGAGGCGGTGCGCGCGTCAGCGCCGGTCCGTCCGCCGGTGCTGGTCTATGTTGCCGGTGCGGTCGTGCACCCCGGCGTCTATCCGGTCGCGGGCGACGCCCGCGCGCAGGACGCGCTGGCCAAAGCCGGCGGCGCGACGCGCGATGCCGACCTCATCGCGGTGAACCTCGCCGCGCACGTCGCCGACGGCGATGAGATCGCCGTGCCGCATCAGGGCGACGTGCGCGCGCCTACCGCCCGGCCGGCGCACCGTCGTACGTCCGCGCCGGCGCGGCGCACGCGCCGGCGTCCGCGCCGCAGCGCGACCACCGCTGACGACGCCGCCGGCCCGGACGCCGCCGTGCAAAGCGTCGACCTCAACAGCGCCGATGAACGCACGCTCGCCGAACTGCCCGGTATCGGGCCGACGCTGGCCGAGCGCATCGTCGAATTTCGCACGCTCAACGGTCCCTTCGCCTCGGTCGATGGCTTGGCGGATGTAGCCGGCATCACACCTGCGCGCTTGGATGCACTGGCGCCGCTGCTGACCGCCGTGCCTTAACTGAAAGTAAAACGGGACGCCCGAGCGGCAAAGGCGCCCGCCCGCTTGCTGACGTAACGCGAGCCGGGAAGCATGGAAGAGACACGGACGGTGGAGGCGCCCGATCAGCGCGACCGCCACGTCATTCGCCGCACGGCTGAACTCCTCGCCTCCGACGTTCCGTTGCGCGATGTCTTTTCGCAATTCTGCCGGCTGCTCTCCTCGGTTATCGACGCTTCGCGCGTGTTTATCGCGCTGCACGAAAAAACGTCGCTGCGCATCGTGTACATGCTGGCCGACGGCCAGGTGGGCACGCCCAAAGATGCCGACATTCATGCCGGCTCGCAGAGTGCGGTGGTCGCCGAAACGGGCGCTTCGATCCTCAAATCGGTCGAAGCCGATTGGACCTCGCCGCGCACGGCCAAACGCATCGAGGGCACGCCCGACGGCGACGACGCCGTCTCCGCGATCTACGTACCGCTGAAATTCGGGGCCGACATCATCGGCGTGCTCTCCGTCCAAAGCCCGGCGGCCAATGCCTACAACACGGGCGATGTCGAGCTTTTGGAAACGTGCGCGCTCTATCTCGCGGTTCGGGTGCACGACGCGCGCCAAGAGAGCGTCAACCGTGCGCTGCAGGGGCTCGTCTCCAGTGACGGGCTCACCGGCGTCGCCAATCGCCGCACGTTCGACGAGCGGATCGTCGTCGAGTGGGCGCGCTGCGTCAAAGCCAAATCACCGCTGGCGATCGTTTTCGTCGACGTCGACTACTTCAAAGCGTTCAACGACAGCTACGGCCACATCGCGGGCGATGCGTGTCTGCAGCAAGTCGCGCACGCGCTGCGGGCGTGCGTCAAGCGCACCAACGACGTGCTTGCGCGCTATGGCGGCGAAGAATTCGCGGCGATCCTGCCCTCGACGACCTTGACCGATGCGATCATCGTGGCCGAACGCATGCGCGCCGCGGTGGAAGCGCTGCACCTCGATCACGACGGGTCCACGCTCGAGCGCGTGTCGATCAGCGTCGGCGTCGCCTCGGTCGAAGCGACGGCGGACGGCGATCCGATGAGCGTCGTGAAGCTGGCCGACGAGGCGGCCTATGCCGCCAAAGAAGGCGGCCGCAATCGCGTGGTCGCGCCGCCCGACTACGAGTCCAAAGCGTTGCCGGCGTTGCGCCGCCAAGCCGCACGCCACAATCTGCCGCTGCAGCTCACGCGCTTTCTCGGGCGCGAGCGCGAGCTGGCGGAAGTGCGCAAGCTGTTGGGCGAGATTCGCCTGATCACGCTCTCGGGATCGGGCGGCATCGGCAAGACGCGGCTGGCGCTCGAAGCGGCGCGCGGCCGCATCGGAACGTTCGGCGAGGGCGTGTGGCTGGTCGATCTCGCGCGGCTCGAAGACCCGGCCCTCGTGCCGGCCGCGCTGGCGGCGGCGATGGAGCTCGATGCCACCGAACAAACGCCGTCGATGGATTTGGTCGTGACGGCGTTGCGCTCGAAACAGGCCCTGCTGATCTTCGACAATTGCGAGCACCTCAGCGACGCCTGCGGCCGGTTGGTCGAGGCGCTGCTGCTCGAAGCGCCCGGCGTTCACGTGCTCGCGACCAGCCGCGAACCGCTCGGAATCATCGGCGAGCGCATCTATCGCGTCGCATCGCTAGCGCTTCCGCCGGACGAGCGGCCGATCACCGCCGAGGACGCGCTGTCCTACGACGGTGTACGCTTTTTCGTTACGCGGGCGGAAGAAGCGGCCTCGTTCGTGCTCGACGATGCGAACGCCGCAACGGTGGTTCACATCGCGCGCCGGCTCGACGGCATCCCGCTCGCGATCGAGCTCGCAACCGCGCGCTTGCGCGCGATGACCGTGCAGCAGCTCGCCGAGCGGCTCGACGCGAGTTTCCGCGTGCTCTCGGGCGGCAGCCGGACAGCGCTGCCGCGCCAGCAAACGCTGCGCGCGCTGATCGACTGGAGCTACCAGTTGCTCAGCCCCTCGGAGCGCTTGCTGTTCGCGCGGCTCTCCGTCTTCGCCGGCACGTGGACGCTCGACGGCGCGATGGCGGTCTGCGCCGACCCGGACTTGCCGCAAGCGTCGATCGAGGAGCAGGTTGCGCAGCTCGTGGACAAGTCGCTGGTGCTGATGGAGGCGCACGGCGCGCACAACCGTTACCGCTTCTTGCAGTCGACGCGCGAATACGCGCGCGAACGCCTCTCGCTCAACGGCGACGCGCCCGGTGTGCAAGCGCGCTGCGTGCGCTACTACCGCGACCTCGCCGAACGCCTCGGCTCGGCGCCGGAAACGAAGCCCACGCGGTCGTGGCTCCCGCCCGCGTTGCCGGAGTGGGACAACTTGCGGATGGTGCTGACCTGGACGCTGCTCGACGACGGCGACCGGGTATCCGGCGCGACGATCGTCGCGGGTTTGGTTCCGTATTGGGAGGCGGTGAGCAAAAGCGCCGACGCCCTCTATTGGCTCGGGACCGCGCTCGATGCGCCGGGACTGCCCGATGCGCTGAGCGCCCGGCTCGCGATCGGCACCGCGTTCTTCCTGCGGCTCACGGGCGATAACCCGGCGCGCGTCACGGCGCTCAGCCGGCGGGCCCTCAACATCGCGATCGCGACCAGCGACAAGAAGCTGCGCGCGAACGCGCTGGTCAGTTTGGGCGGCGCGTCGCTGATGGACGTGCGCGCCGAAGCGGCCGAGCCGCTGTTTCTCGAAGCGCTCACGCTGGCCCATGCGTGCGAAGACCGGCTGTGTGAATCGGACGCGCTCAACAACCTCGCGATCTGCGCCGACTACGCCGGCGACGCCGATCGCGCGCATTCGCTCTACGAAGCTTCGCTCGCGATCGCGCGCGGCCTCGGACACGACCGCAAGACGGCGCGCGCGCTGCACAACCTCGCCGCCGTCGCCCAAGACGCGCGCGATCTCGATACGGCGGTGCGCTACGAGCGCGAAGCGGTCGCGATTCTCGAACGCTACGGAACGCCGCGCCAGTTTCTGATCGATCTCGCCGACGTCGAGTTGATTCGCGGCAATCTCGAGGTTGCCAACCGCATCTGCCGCGAGATCATCTCGGGCCTGGTGCTCGAAAACGCGATGTGGCTGGTGCGAGAATGTCTGTTCGTGTTCGCGCAAGTGCACGCCCGCGCCGGTCACGACGAGCGCGCGGCGTGTCTGCTCGGGTTCATGGAAACGCTCGACTCGCGCTTGGCGCCGCGCCAGCCGGCGATCGGCGACCTCTACGCGCTCTTCGTGGCCGACGTCATGGCGCGCTTGACGCCGCAGAAATACATGCGCGCCTACGGCAGCGGCATCGCGCTAACGCTCGATGCCGCTGTGAACGAGGCCTGCCGGCCGATCTGAGCCTTGAGGCGAAGCGGCTACCAGCCGCCCCCGCCGTTACCACCGCCGCCGCCGAAGTCGCCTCCGCCGCCGCCGGAATCGCCGCCCCAACCGCCGCCGCCGCCGGAGTCGCCCCAGCCGCCCGAGCTCGCGTTGCCCATGTCGGCCTGGCCGGCGTCGTTCTGGAAGCCGCTGCTGTCGCCGCCGCCGTACTGACCGCCCTCACCCATGCCGGCCTGCATCCCGGGGTTCTGGTTGAACACCTCGGTGCGGTTGCCGCCGAAGAGCTCGTTGCCGAGAAAGGCGCCGCCGAGGCCGCCGAGCATGCCGCTCCAGAAGCCGCCGCCGCCGCCGAATCCGCCGCCGCCGTAGCCCGGACCGTAGCCGCCGCCCATCGGTCCACCCATCGGGCCGCCGCCGTAACCGGGCGGGTACATCCGCGGTCCCGCGATCGCGCGGAAGATGCCGCGGACCACGAAAAAGATCACCGCAATGGCGATCAGCCACCAAATCAAGCTCATGTTGAAACCTCCTCCGGTTTCGTCGTTGCGGACCATCGGCGCGGGCACGGTGTTGACCGAGCTGCGCAAGCTGCCGAGATGACTGCGGTACTCGGAGAGCGTCAGATCGACGCCGTTGTTGATCCCGCCGTTGAAGTCACCCGAGTTGAAGGCGCTCACGATCGCTTGCCGGATCGCCGCCGTCGAGCCGGGCGGGAAGAAATGCGCGGAGACGCGATCGGGGATCACCGCGATCGTCTTGGGCGATTTCGCGATGTAGATCAACACGCCGTTGACCTGCTGCTGTGCGAAGGCGCGCTCTTCGGCATCGGCCGCCGTTCCGGTGAACGACGGCACGGTGAGGACGACGACCTCTTTGTGCGCTTGCGCGTGGAAATCGCCGACCTTCGTGTTGATCAGCGAGACCGTCGCGGGCGAGAACAGGTTCGCGCCGTCGATGACGTACGAATCGCGGGCCTGCGCGGGTGCGAGCCCGGCGGCTACGGCGACGATCAGAGCGGCAAGTGCCGCGAGCAGTTTCTTCAAGGACGTCCTCCGCGCTATGGTACCCGGGGCGGGTGGGGAAGTTTCCGCGTGGGCCGGACGAAGCTAGCGGGCGCTGAAGTTGACGAGCGCGACACCGACGCTCGTGAGGATGAACACCGCCAGCACGACCCACACGAACGCTCGCAGCAGGGTGCGGCGCAAGCGCTCGGTCCGTCGCGAACGTTGGTGCGCGTTCACCCTTCGACCGCCCGCGCCTCCGCGACGCGTCCCCACAGCCGTTCGAGATTGTAGAACGAGCGCTGATCGGGCGTGAAGACGTGGGCCACGATCGGCCCGAGGTCGATCAGGATCCAGCCGCCGTCGGCGTAGCCCTCGGTACGGGCGACCGTAAAGCCGTTCTCGCGGGCCGCATCGGTGATCGCGTCGGCGATCGAGCGGGTCTGAATCTTCGAGCGCCCGGTAACCACGACGAAGGCATCGGCGACGATCGTCCGCCCCTCGAGGTCGAGCACGGCGATATCCTCGCCTTTCTTGTCTTCCGCGGCGGCTAGGACGATGTCGACGAGTTCAGGCAGAGCGTTTCTCCCGGAGAGGTATGGGTGCGTAGCGTTCGAGGGCGGCGAGGGTTTGCGGTGCGGGGGGCAATTGGCGCGCGCGCTGGTAGGCGAGCGTTTCGGTGAGCTGGGCGGCCATGGCGGCGGCGAGGTCGTCGAACGCCAGCGCCAGGATGTCCGCCCGCCCGAGGAAGTCGCGGCCCGGCTCGAGCCCATCGGCAAGATAGAGAATCTCATCCAGCGGGCTCATCGTTGCAGCCGCCAGCGTGTGCTTGCGGATCGCCGAGAGAATCGCCTCGTCGTCGACGCCGAACCAGTCGCGGGCCAGCTCCGCGCCCAGCGGCGCGTGCAGCACGATCGGGTTGGCTTCCTCGAACGGGTCGATCGGCATGCCGCGTTCGGCGCATTCCCGCAGCAAGCGCTCGCCCGGATAGAGGCGGGCGAGGTCGTGCAAGAGCCCGGCCGTGCGGGCCTGCAGCGGGTCGACGCCGTGCGCGTGCGCCAAACGCTCGGCGGTGCGGGCGACGCGCACGATATGCGCGTAGCGGTGCTCCTGCGCGATGTGCTCGCGCACGCGCCGCGCCGCGCGCACGAGGTCGATGCCCGTCGCGATCAATGCCGGACTTGCACGAAACTCGTGCCGGATACAGGCCGTTTGGCGAGCATGGCCGGACGGAACTTCGCATCGCCGAGACGTTGCAGCGTCGACGCATCGAACGCGGAGTCACCGCTTGCGCGTACGATCGTCGCGTTGCGCACGATGCCGTCGGCATCGACGTCGATGCGGAAGATCGTCGCGCGCGAACCGGAAGCCGCCGTTAGGGGTCTGAGCCAGGCGTCGCGCGGAACCGGCGCCATGTAGTCGAGCGGCGCGTTGCCGAGCGGCGAGGCGAGGTAGCCGGACTGCACGAGTGAGGCGCGTTCGCCGACGAAGGCCGACAGCAGGACGTGGCCGTCGGAAGAACCGGCTAGAACGACGTCGTTCTGCGGCGTGCTGCGAAATGCGGCGCCGATGTTCGTCGTCACGTCGGCGTCGACGGCGAGCGCACTCTGCGCATCGGCGAGCGTCATTTGCCCCAGCGCGATCTCTCGAGCGCCGCTTTCGAACGGCAACGTCACGGTCCAGTTCGCGGGCGGCGCCGACGGCGCGGGCGGTAGCGCGGAAAATTGGACGATGCGCGCGAGCATCTGATCGGCATCGAACCAGATCGTGGTGGCGTGTCCGCCGGCGGCGTAGAACAACAGGTTCGACGCTGCGACCGACATGACGGCGTCGGGCGCGCCGCAGCGCTCCACGATCGCGGCGATCGGCTTGCCGAGATCCGCCGGCGCCACGCAGCTCACCGCAGCGCGGCCTTGAGCGCCGCGAGGCGGTTGGCGTACAGCGTTCCGCGCAGGTTTCCGGCCCACATCACGAGCGCGCTTTCGTTGTTGTCGCTGTAGTAGCCGCGGCGCGTCGAAACGACGGTGAAGCCGTACTTGCGATAGAGTTTTTGCGCGACCTCGTTGGTCTCGCGAACTTCGAGCGTGATCCACGAGGCGGCACGTTCGATCGCTTCGTCGAGCAAGTGCACGAGGATCTCTTCGCCCAAGCGCTGGCCGCGCACGTCGGGATGCACGGCGATCGTCGTCACGTGCGAATCTTCGAGGATCACCCAGATGCCGCCGTAGGCCACGATGCGCCCGTCGAGCCGGCCGACGAAATAGTACGCGAGCTTGTTGTCGCGCAGTTCGTTCATGAACGCGTTGGTCGGCCACGCCGACTGGAACGAGAGCGCTTCGATCTGCAGCACCGCGGGGATGTCGTCGGGGACCATCGGCGAGATGTCGAGCCGGCGCGGCGCGCCGGCGGTGGAGCGCAGGTCGGCCTTCACCCGGGCCCTCGCATCATCACTGCCGGCAGTTCACCGTAGTCGGGTGCGACGGCATGCAGCGAGGGACTGGGAGGGGCAACGAGAGCCAGCCGCGCCACGGCCCGGGCGGGACTCTCGGCACCACGAGGGAGCGTTCGCACGACGATGCCGCGTTCGGCAAGCGCGAAATACACGTCCTCTGTATTCCCCGCAAGCGCGAGTTCGCCGCTTCGGAAATCGTCGAGCAGGGCGGCCAGCACGTTGGCCACCGGGCCCGCCGCCACGCGCTGCTCCGCCCCTAGGCGCAACCGCGCCGAAATGACCCCGGGCCGGCCGTGCACGACGGTCAGGACGGTCGCCGGCGCGTCGCCCGGCGTCAGGACGTCGTACGACGAGATGCCGGTCAGCGGGAGGCCCGTCGCCAGCGCCAGCGCCTTGGCATAGGAGACCGCGATCCGCACGCCCGTGAACGAGCCCGGGCCGATGCCGACCGCCAGCCGGTCGAGGCCGGCCATGGTGAGGCCGCGCGCGGCCAGCACGCTCGCGATGCGGCCGAGGCCGGCTTCCAGCGCGTCGGGGCCTTCGGCGCCGGCCTCGCTCGCGTCGTTGCCGTCCAGCAGCGCCGCCGAAAACCCGCCCAGCGCGCCGTCGATGCCGAGAACGCGCACTCAGCGTTCGATCTGCAGCCGGCGCGGCTCGTCGCCGGCGCCGGTGATCCGGATGCGGATCGCGCCGGCCGGAAGCAGGTCCGGCAGCCGCTCGGGCCACTCGACGACCGTGATCCGGTCGGGCGCGAAGGCTTCTTCGAGCCCCAACTCCGCGGCTTCGGCGGGGTCGTCGATGCGGAAGAGGTCCAGGTGCTCGACCGGCGGCGTCCCATCGTACCGTTGACGGAAAACGAAGGTTGGGCTCGAGACGGGTACATCGCTTCCATGCAGCGCCTCGACCAGGGCTCGGACGAAGGTGGTTTTGCCCGCGCCAAGCTCGCCGGACAGCGCCAGCGCATCGCCCGCACGCAGCGTCGCGGCGAGCCGGGCAGCGGCCGCGCCGAACTGTTCGCGGTCGAGAAAATCGAGGACGTCCGAGGCCACGCTTTGCCATTCGACGAAAGAATCGAGGTGCTTGTGCGCGCCTCCGACGTCGTCGTCGGTATCATCGCGGGCGCCGTCTGCGCCGTCCTATCGGCAGCGTACGAAGGCGGCATCCTGGCCTTCCGCTTTTTCTCCATCGACCATCTCGGCGGCCATTTCGGCAACGAGTTTGCCGTCTTCGCGTTGTCCGGGGCGGCGATCGGCGGCCTCGTCGCCTTCGGTGCCGGAACGCTGTTCCGGCGCGAACGCGGCGACCCGGTGAACGAGCACCAGGCTGCACTGCAGCAGCAGTACGACGCGGCGCTGGCCGAACTCGCCAAATCGGCCGAGAGCACGCGGCAGGTGATCGACGGCGATATCCAAGCGCTGCACGAACTCGGCCAGACCGCCGGCCGGCCGCCGCTGATCGCCGACGTTCCGGTCGACGAGCCGCCGCCGTACATCCCGCCGCCGCTCGCACCGTCCGTGCACGCCCTGATTCCGGATACGCCGCTGTTGGACTCACCGGGAAGCCCCGCTTTCGACGACGACGCGCCGCTCTGGCAGAGCTGAACCCCACGGCATCAGCGCGCCGGCGCCCAGCCGATCTCCGTATTTCCTTTTGCCTTTTCCCGATCGTGAGCAGCGTTGAGTAACACGAACGAACCCCGTCGCAATTCCACTATCGCCGTCGAAGACGAGATGCGTACGAGCTATCTCGCCTACGCGATGTCGGTCATCGCGTCGCGCGCGCTGCCCGACGTGCGCGACGGCCTGAAACCGGTGCAGCGCCGCATCCTCTACGCGATGCGCGAGATGGGTATGACGCCCGACAAGCAGCACCGCAAGTGCGCCGGTGTCATCGGCGAGGTGCTCAAGAGCTATCATCCGCACGGCGACTCGTCGGTCTACGACGCGCTGGTGCGCATGGCGCAAGATTTTTCGCTGCGCTATCCGCTGATCGACGGTCACGGCAACTTCGGTTCGATCGATCCCAATCCGCCGGCCGCCTACCGGTACACCGAAGCGCGTCTCGGGCCGGCCGTCGATGGATCTGCTTGGCCGACATCGACAAAGACACGGTCGATTTCATCCCCAACTTCGACGGTCAGACCGAAGAGCCGGTGGTGCTGCCGGGCCGGTTGCCGCAACTGCTGATCAACGGTTCGAGCGGTATCGCCGTCGGCATGGCGACGAATATTCCGCCGCACAACATCAGCGAGATCTGCGATGCGATCATCAAGCTCGTCGACGAGCCGGATGCCGACGACGACGCGATCATCGACATCGTCAAGGGTCCCGACTTTCCGACCGGCGGCGTGCTGCTCGGACGCGAGGCGATCCGGCAGGCCTACAAGACCGGCCGCGGTTCGGTGGCCGTGCGCGGACGCGCCGAGATCGTCGAAGAGAAGGGCAAGTTCCGGATCGAGATCAGCGAGCTGCCGTACCAGATCACGATCGAGCGCGTGATGCAGTCGATCAAGGAAGCGTATCAAGAGAAGCGCATCACCGGCATCTCCGATCTCAACGATCTCTCCAACCGCCACGGCATGAAGATCGTCGTCGACCTGCAGCGCACGGCCGTTCCCAACGTCGTGCTCAACCAGCTCTACAAGCAGACGCCGCTGCAGTCGTCGTTCGCGTTCAACATGCTCGCGCTCGTGCCGGTGCTCAACCGCGACGGCTCGCTCGCGACCGACGGGAACCCGCTCGAGCCGCAAGTGCTCTCGCTGCGCGAGATGCTCAACCACTTCATCGCGCACCGCAAAGTCGTCGTCACGCGCCGCACGCGCTACGATCTGCGCAAGGCCGAGGAGCGCGCGCACCTGCTCGAAGGCTTCCGGATCGCCCTCGACAACATCGACGAAGTCATCAAGATCGTCCGCGAGAGCGACACGGTCGACACGGCGCGCGCAAGAGCCTGAGCGCGCGCTTCGGGCTCTCCGATATTCAGGCCGCCGCGATCGTCGACATGCGCCTGCGCACGCTGACCGGCCTCGAACGCCAGAAGATCGAGGACGAGTACGCGCCGCTGCTGAAAACGATCGCCGAGCTGCAAGACATCCTCGGCCAGCGAACGGCGCCTGCTCGGCGTCGTGCGCACCGAAACCGAAGACCTCAAGAAGCGTCTGGGCGATCCGCGCAAGACGCCGGTCGAGGCGCTCGAGGGCGAACTCTCGATCGAAGACATCATCGAGGATACCGAGGTCGTCGTCACCGTCGACGGTCGGCGGCTACATCAAGCGCGTGTCGGTCGACACGTTCCGCGCGCAGAACCGCGGCGGCCGCGGCGTGATCGGCATCTCGAACCTCAAAAAAGAAGACGTCGTCCAGAACTTCTTCGTCGCGACGACGCACCAGCACGTCCTGTTCTTCACGAACAAGGGCCGGGCGTTCCGTCTGCGCGCCTACGAGATTCCGGACTCCACGCGCCAGGCGCGCGGCACGGCGCTCGTCAACCTGCTCACGCTGCCGCCGGGCGAGAACGTCACGCGCGGACTTCCCGGTGCGCAACTTCGAGACCGACGAGTACCTCGTGATGGTCACCCGCAAAGGCGTCATCAAGAAGACCAAGCTCGACGAGTTCGCCAACGTGCGCCGCAACGGCCTCATCGCGATCGGTCTCGACGACGACGACGAACTGCTCGGCGTCGCGCTCTCGACCGGCGACCGCGACATCATCCTCGCCACGCACGACGGCATGGCGGTCCACTTCAACGAGAAGGACGTCCGGCCGATGGGCCGGCCGGCCCGCGGCGTGCCGCGCGATGACGCTCGCGGCGGGCGACACGGTCGTCGCGATGGACGTCGTCGACGACGACCGCCGCGAAGTGCTGATCGTCACCTCGCAAGCGTTCGGCAAGCGCACCGAATCGACCAGTACCGCCACACCTCACGCGGCGGTAAGGGCGTCAAGGCGTTCGCCAAGGAGAAAGAGATCGGCTACGTCGTCGATCAAATCTTGGTCATCGTCGGACGACGAGCTGCTGATGATCACGTCGGGCAATCAGGTCATCCGCATCCCCGTCAGCCAGATCCGCCGCGCCGGCCGCTCCACCAAGGGCGTTCGTCTGCAGCGGCTGGCCGAAGGCGATGAAGTGATCGCGATCGCGAACCTCGGTCAGCTCTCCAAGCGCGTCAGCGACGTCACCGGCGAGGTTGCCGAGCCGAGCTGAGCTAAGCGCGGGTCTTTTTGCGCGGCTCGGTGATCCAGCGGCCGAGCGTGCGCACGAGACTTTTCGGATCGACGGGTTTGGTCAGATGATCGTTCATGCCGGCGTCGAGGCAGAGCTGCCGCTCTTGTTCCATCGCGTGCGCCGTCATGGCGATGATCGGTAACTCTCTGGCGTTGACGTGACGGCGAATGAGCCGCGTTGCCTCCAAGCCGTCCATCACCGGCATCTGCACGTCCATGATCACGGCGTCGAAGCGCGTGTAGTCCTTCACGACGGCATCGACCGCCTCGCGTCCGTTGGCGGCAAATTCCACCGTGATACCTTGGCGCTGCAGCAAGTGCTCGACGATCTGCTGGTTGATCGCGTTGTCCTCGGCCACCAGCACGTGGCTGCCGGCGAGTTGCGGCGCCGGGGCCTCCCCCACAACGGTTTCGCGCGGGCCCGCGGGTGTGGCAAAGAGCGACTGGATCGTCTCCAGCAGCAAGCTCGGATCGACGGGCTTGACCAGAAACCCGGCGATGCCGGCCCGCTTGGCCGCATCGAACACGTCGGCGCGGCCGAACGCGCTGACCATGATCACGATCGGCGGGCGCACTTCGCCGGCGCCGGAGCGAATCGCGGCCGCGATCTCGACGCCGTTCCGGCCCGGCATCTTCCAGTCCATGAGCACCAATTCGAACGGCTTCGCGACGGCCGTCGCATCGCGGATCGCGGCTAGGGCCGCCGTACCCGAGTTGGCTTCGGAAACATTCAGCGACCAGCCGGTCAGGGCGGTCACGAGCATCTCGCGCGCCAGCGGATCGTCGTCGACCACCAGCACCCGGCGGTCGCGCAGCGCGGCGACCGGCCGCGGCGCCGCGCGGCGTTCGGGCCGGTGCAGCACCACGGTGAAGCTGAACGTGCTGCCGATGCCGGAGCGACTCTCGACCGTGATGCTGCCGCCCATCTTTTCGGTTAGCGCCTTGCTGATGGCGAGGCCCAAGCCGGTGCCGCCGAAACGGCGCGTGATCGATGAGTCGGCTTGCGAGAACGATTCGAACAGGTGCGCCTGCTCGGCGTCGGTCATGCCGATCCCGGTATCGCGCACCCAGGTGATGAGCTCGACGTCGCGCGCGCTCTGGCGCCCGACCGCGATCGAAACGATCACCTCACCCGATTCGGTGAACTTGATCGCGTTGGAGGTGAGGTTCAACAGGATCTGTCCGTAGCGCACCGGGTCGCCGACCAGTTCCGGCGGCACGTCGGGGGCGGTGTTGATCTCGAACGTCAGGCCCTTGTCGGCGGCCCGCATCGACGACACGCTGCCGATGTTTTCCAGCACCGAACCGAGATCGAAGCTGACGTTCTCGAGCTCGAGCTTGCCGGCTTCGATCTTGGAGAAATCGAGGATGTCGTTGATGATGTTGAGCAACGACTTGGCCGAGTACTCGATCTTGTTCAAATAATCGCGCTGTTTGGGCGTGAGGTCCGTCATCAGGGCCAAATGCGTCAGCCCGATGACACCGTTCATCGGCGTACGGATCTCGTGGCTCATGTTGGCGAGGAATTCGCTCTTGGCGCGGTTGGCGCTCAGCGCTTCCTCTTTGGCCTCGGCTTCCAGTTGGTGGTGCTTGTGCAGCTCTTTGCGAACCGTCAGCTGCTGCAGCCAGGCAATCAGGACGAGCAGGATGATGACCGACGCACCGCCCGCGCGGAAGCGCACCGTCCGGCGAATCACCGCCGTGCGCTCGGCGATGTCGTCGAAGGCGATCCCGGCCAGCACGACGATCGGAACTTCCTCCAGTTTACGGTAGGCGAACACCCGCCGCACGTGGTCGAGCGAGCTGACGGTCAAATAGGTACCGGCCGGGCGCGCGGCGAGCAGGCGCCATAACGGCGACGATGGTAAGATCTTGCCGCCGACGAACGCGGTCGAGCGATCGCCGCTGAAGCGAACGCGCGCGATATGGTCGTTGAGGCCGACGAGTTCGATCAGGCCGTTGGGCCCGTAGTCGACGGTGTCGAAGCCGTAGGCGAAGCCGGCGAGGTCGACCACGGCCGTGACGACGCCCGCCACCGTGCCGTTGGGCCGGCGCACCGTTCGCGCAAACGGGATGCTGAGCCGCTTTGTGACGCGCCCGATGAGCGGAGGGCCGATGACGATCCCGTTCGTCCGCAAGGCCGCGTGCACGTAGCCACGGTCCCCCAGCGCGATCGGAGCGCCACCTTGCGGGCCGAAGGCCATGCCGTGTCCGCTCGCGCCGACGATCGCGATGTTTCCCAGCAGCCCGCTGTAGAGCCGATCGCGGCGGATCATCTCTTCGCTGCGGCGGATGCCGTTCTCGAGGTCGTAATCGCCGACCAAGCGCAGCACGTTGTCGATGAGGTGGATCGTGGAGGTGACGTCGCTCGCGTACGAACTAGCAAGCTGGGTCACCCGGGCTTGCGCGTCGGCATTCGCGCGGCTGTCGAGTTCGGAGATCTCGTTCTCGGCGATGACCCAAGCGGCGATGATCAAGACCGCGGCGATGACGACGGCAACCCAATGATCGGCGCTCGAGAAGAGTCTACGCAATTTGCAGAGTCTCCACGTGAGCCGCGTTCTCGCAACGTCGCTGACCCCCCTCGGCACAGGAGGATGCCTGCGTTGCTCGCGCAAGTCGGCTCGACCTGACGGGAGTCCCGCGTGATCGAAGCCCGACGCCGTGTTTCACCGCCGCCCGACCGCAAACTGCGCTTGCCGCTGTCGCAGGCGCGGTTTCCGTTGCTGCCCAACCGCCGGCTCGACGTGGAAGACTGCACCTGCGACGACCTCATCGCGCTGCAGAACGCGCTTGGGTTGTCGCGAGCGCTGCTCGACTTGCTCTCGACCTGGATTCCGGGGGAGGATACGCCCCGTGTTTGATGCCGCCGGACGTTCGGCGAAGTGGCAGTACACGAAAGGGCTTCACGATCTCGGCAACGGCAGCTATGCGTATCTGCAGCCTGACGGGACGTGGGGCTGGAGCAACGCCGGGCTCGTGACGAGCGAGGGTGAAACGCTGCTCGTCGACACGCTGATGGATTTGGCGATCACGCAAGAGATGCTCGACACGATGCGGGCCGCGGTCCCGGCCGCGGCGACGATCGGCACGCTGGTCAACACGCACGGCAATCCGGATCATTTTTTCGGCAACCAGCTCGTCGCCGGCGCCACGATCATCGCGTCGGCGGCCGCCGCCGAGGAGATCCCGGGCCATGAACCCGGCGATGCTCGCCGGGATGGAGCAGAACTGGCGCGAGCTCGGCGATGCGGGTGAGTTCTTTCACACGACGATGGGACGGCAGTTCGACTTCACCGGCATCACGGTCGCGCCGCCGACGAGCACCTTCGAGCGCGAGTACGCGTTCGAGGTCGGATCGAAGCGCGTCACGCTGGTCAACGTCGGTCCGGCGCATACCGCGGGCGACACGATCGTCCATGTTCCCTCGGACCGCACGGTGTTCACCGGCGACATCCTCTTCAACGAGAGCCATCCGATCATGTGGACGGGACCCGTTGCGAATTGGATCGCGGCCTGTGGGTACGTGCTCGGCCTCGACGTCGAGACGGTCGTTCCCGGACATGGGCCGATCACGGACAAAGCCGCGGTGCGCGCGATGAGGGGTTACTTCGAATACGTGGCCGCGGAGGCGAGCCGGCGCTTCGATGCCGGAATGACCTACGAAGATGCCGCCCGCGACATCGACCTCGCGCCCTACGCGGGCTGGAGCGATGATGAGCGTATCGTGGCGAACGTCTTCGCGCTCTATCGCGAATTTCGCGGTGAAACGGAACGCGCCGGCGGCCCGGGCGAGCTGTTTGCCGCAATGGGCCGCTACCGCCGCGCGCACGCAGCGCTATGAGCGAGCTCAACCGGACGCACGATCCCGCGCGCCGCAGCTGGCTTTCCGGCGCCTGCGATCCGGCGACGGATTTTCCGCTGCAGAACCTGCCCCTCGGCGTATTTCGCGAACCCGGCGGCGTCGCGCGCGGCGGCGTCGCGATCGGCGACCGGATCGTCGATCTGGCGCGGGCCGCGGAAAGCGGCGTGCTGACGGGCACGGCCGCCGAGGCGGCGCGCGCCGCGGCGGGGAGCGTGCTCAACCCGCTGTTGCGCATGGGAGAATCGTACGCCGGCGCGCTGCGGGCGGCGCTGTTCGATCTGCTCGATGCCGAAGGCGGCGCCGCCGCGCAGCGCGCCGCGATCGAGGCGTGCCTCGTTCCGATGACGGCGGCCGAACTCGTACGGCCGCTCGACATTCCCGCGTTCACGGATTATCTCTGTTCGATCGACCACACGCTGCGCATGGGCGGCGGCAACCTGCCGCCGGCGTTCAAATATTTGCCCATCGCCTACAACAGCCGCGCGACCTCCGTCGTCGTGAGCGGCACCGACGTGGTGCGCCCCAACGGTCAGTTCAAAGTCGGGGCGGAGGTCGCGTACGGCGCGGAGCCGTGGCTCGATTTCGAGCTGGAGGTCGGCGCGTTCGTCGGCGTGGGCAACGAGCTGGGCGTTCCGGTCGACATCCGCGACGCCGACCGCCGCATCTTCGGCTACTGCTTGCTCAACGACTGGTCGGCGCGCGGGATCCAGTTCTTCGAGGGCACGCCGCTCGGGCCGTTTCTGGGCAAGAGTTTCAGCACGTCGATCTCACCCTGGATCGTCACCGCCGAAGCGCTGGCGCCGTATCGCGTCGGCGCGGTCAGCCGTCAGGGCGCCGACGCCGCGCCGGCGCACCTCGACTCGAGCGAGAACCGCGAACGCGGCGGGTTCGACATCGAACTGGAAGCGCTCGTATGCACCGCCCGGATGCGGGCCGAGAACGCGGCGCCGTTTCGCATCGCGACGACCCAATTTCGCGATATGTACTGGACGTTCGCTCAAATGCTCGCGCATCACGCCAGCAACGGCTGCAACATGCAGGCCGGCGATCTGCTCGGCAGCGGCACGACGTCGGGTTCCACCGACGCGAGCCGCGCGTGTTTAGCCGAGATGACCGAGCGCGGGACGCAGCCCGTGCAGCTGCCCAACGGTGAGGAGCGCGCCTGGCTGGATGACGGCGATGAGGTGATTCTGCGCGGCCACACGACCCGCGCCGGCTTCCCGCGGATCGGTTTCGGGGAGTGCCGCGGCCGCATCGTCGCGGCCCCGCCGCGGCGCGGGTGATCGAATCGTGACTACGAAGTCGTCGCATATGCTCTCCACCAAGCGCGATCAGCCGCCGGAGCACTGGGACCGGCTCTTCGCCCCGTCCTCATGTCTCGCGGTGATCACCACGGTCGACGCGCAGGGTGCCGTGAACGCGGCGTCGTTCGGAACGTGCACGCGTGTCAACCACAATCCGGTCTGCATCGCCTTCACCTGCGGCGCCGACAAACATACCGCCGCGAACATCAACGCCACGCGCGAGTTCGTCGTCAACCTGCCCGCGTTCGAGCGCGAATCCCTGGAAAAAGTCCGGATCGCCGGCTTACCGTTCGCGCGCGGCGTCAACGAGCTCGACAAAGCCGGCCTGAGCGCTTTGCCGTCGCGGATCGCGAAGGCGCCGCGCATCGCGGAGTTTCCGCGCCACTTCGAGTGCCGGGTCGAATGGACGCAGACGTGGATGAGCCGGATGATGGTGGTCGGCAAAGTCGTCGCGGCGTCGGTGAATGCCGATTGCGTAACCGACGAGGGTTACGTACTCTGGGACAAAGTGAAGTCGGCGCATTTTTGCGGTGCGCCCTACCATAATATGTTTGTCGCGGCCTACGAGACGATGACGGTCGACGTCCCCTACGACGGCCCGGAAGTCGAAGCGTACGACGAATACGAGCGGTTGATTTTCCGCGACATCAAAACGTGACCGCCGGCGGAATGCGCATCGCGGTCGACATCGGCGGCACGTTCACCGACGTGACCGTGCTCGATCCGGCGGGCGAGGTGCTCTTCGGTAAGGCCTTGAGCACGCCGGACGATCTGGTGCGCGGTATCTTCGCCGCCATCGAGCGCTCCGGGGCAGCCGTCGGCGCGGCGGACTTCATCATCCACGGCTCGACGATCGCGATCAACGCGATCCTCGAGCGCAACGGCGCCCGCACGGCCCTCGTCACCACCGCAGGCTTCCGCGACGTGTATGAGATCGGCCGCATCAACCGGCCCGACTCGTTCAACCTGTTTTTTCGCAAACACGTGCCGCTGGTGCCGCGCGACCGGGTGTTCGAGGTTCCCGAGCGGATGCTCTACGACGGCTCGGTCTGGACGCCGTTCGATGATGCCGCGGCGAACGGCGTAGCGCAGCAGCTCGTCGCCGGCGGCATCGAGTCGGTGGCGATCGTCTTCTTGCACGCCTATGCCAACGTCGAGCACGAAGTGCGGATGCGTGACATCCTGCATGCGGCCAAACCCGAGATGTTCGTCACCGCGTCGCATGAGGTGTCACGCGAGTACCGCGAGTACGAGCGAACCTCGACGACGGCAGCCAACGCCTACGTGGGACCGCGCGTCAGCCGCTACCTGGAAGACTTCGAGTCGCGGTTACGGGCCGACGCGTTCGGCGGCGAGTTGCTGATCATGCAGTCGAGCGGCGGTCTCTCCGACGTAGCGACGGCGAAGTCGCAGTGCATTCAGATGCTCGAGTCGGGTCCGGCGGCGGGCGTCGTCGGCGCGAGCGTGCTCGCCGAATCGTTCGGAGCCAAAGATCTGATCTGCTTCGACATGGGCGGGACTACTGCGAAAGCGTGCGTACTGCAAGACGGCATCGCGAACCTATCATCGGATTTCTTCGTCGGCGGATACAACGAAGGGCTGGCGATTCGCATCCCCGTGCTCGACATCAAGGAAGTCGGTACGGGCGGCGGCAGCATCGCGTGGATCGATGAAGCCGGCGGGCTGCACGTGGGCCCGGTCAGCGCCGGCGCGAGCCCCGGGCCCGTGTGTTACGGCTTGGGTGGTACGCGGCCGACCGTCACCGACGCGCACCTCGTCTTAGGGCGGCTCTCGCCGGAGCGTTTCGCCGACGGCCGCTTGCAACTGGATACGGCCGCGGCGGAACGCGCCATTCGGACGGAATTGGCCGAGCCGCTCGGCATGGACGTCGCTGCGGCGGCCGAAGGCATCGTGGCGATCGCGACCGCGCAAATGGCCTACGGCGTGCGCACGGTGTCGACCGAGCGCGGGCTCGATCCGCGCGACTTCGTGCTGATCGCCTACGGCGGTGCCGGGCCGATGCACGCCGTCGACGTCGCGCGCGAATTGGCGATCCGGGAGGTCGTGATCCCGTTGCTGCCCGGCCACTTCTCGGCCTTCGGTATGCTGGCCGCCGATTTGCGCCGCGAGTACGCGCGCACGCACATCCTGCGCTTGACCTCAGACGCGCTGACATCCACCATCGCCGGTCTCTACGCGGGCCTCGAGTCGGAAGCGGCGGCGTGGTTGACGCAGACGGGGCTCGCGCCCGGCGCGTTCGTGTTCGAGCGCGCTGCCGATGTGCGCTATCTCGGTCAAGAGCATGCGGTGACGATGCCGGTTACGGTCGCGCTCGACCGGCCCGGTGCGCTGGCGGCCGTCAAGGAATCCTTCGACGCGCGCCACTTGCAGCGCTACGGTCACAACGCGCCCGAAGAAGAGGCCGAATTCGTCGCCGCGCGCGTCTCGATCGTCGGGCGCCTCGCGAAGCCCGAGCCGCGGCCGCTGCGCACCGGCGGATCCGATGCATCGCAAGCGCTGATCGAACGGCGTGACGTCCGCTTTCCCGAAACGGGGCCCGCCCGCACCTCGATTTACGATCGCGCGCGGCTCCGTGCCGGCGACACGTTTCGCGGGCCGGCGATCGTCGAAGAAGCCGGTTCGCTGACGTGCGTGCCGCCCGGCGTCGAGGGACGCGTCAGTCCGTTCGGCTACTTGCTGCTCACGGTGGAAGCGGCATGAACGTATCAACACGCGTCGCTGGGAACCCCGTCACGGCCGAGATCATTCGCAACGCGCTCATCGCGATCACCGATGAGATGAAGACCAACTTGATGCGCACGGCGTACAACCCGATCATCTATGAAGCGCTGGATTTCACGGTCGGGCTGTTCGATCGCAACGGCGACACGATGTCGATCGGCCTCGGCCTGCCGATGTTCATTCGCGGGCTGTCGGATGCGATCAAAGCGAAGCTGGCGTTTTACGGCGCCGAGGGCATCGAACCGGGCGACATCCTGCTCACCAACGACGCCTATATCATGGGCAGTCATCTCAACCACCTCATCTTCACCTTGCCGATCTTTCATGAGGGCGAACTGATCGCGTTCGCGTCGTCGATGGCGCATTGGATCGACATCGGCGGGACGCTCGGCGGTCGCACGCAAGATATCTATTCCGAGGGCTTGCAGATCCCGATCGTCAAGATTTTCAAGCGCGGTGTGCAGGACCGCGAGCTGACCGAGATCATCCGCACGAACGTGCGCGTTCCCGAATTGGCGATGGGCGATTTGCGCGCCCAGATCGCAGCTATCCGAACGGGGGAACGCCGGTATACGGCGCTGGTGAAGAAGTATGGCTTGGAGGCGGTCGACGCGTGCGTGATCGGGCTCTACGACATGAGCGAGCGCAAGGCTCGGCTCGCGGTCGCGGCGATGCCCGACGGCGTGTACGAGGCGGAATCGTTCATGGACGACGACGGCATCGGCACCGAGCCGATTCCGATCAAGGTGCGCGTGACGATCGACGGCGAGAACATGACGATCGACTTATCCGAAGTCGGCGCGCAGGTACTGGGCTACTACAACTGCGGCGAGACGGCCGGACGTTCGGCGGCCCAAGTCGCGTTCAAGTGCTTGACCACACCGACGCTCTATCCGATCAACGACGGATCGTTCCGGCCGCTCACGATCGTGCTGCCGCCGGGCCGCGTGATCAGCGCGCAGAAACCGTCGGCGATGCGCTGGTGGATGACGATCCCCATGACGGTCGTCGATACGATCTTCAAAGCGATGGCCCAATGCGTTCCCGAACTGACGATCGCCGGCCACCATGCGGATCTCTGCACGGCGATGGTGTTCGGTCTCAACCCGCGCACCGGGCGCTTCTTCACGCGCTCGGCTGGTGCCGCCGGCGGCGGTTTCGGCGCCACGTTCCGTGGTGACGGCATGAGCGCGACGATCTGTCAGAACGACGGCGATACGCACAACGGCCCGGTCGAATCGGTGGAGTCGAAGATTCCGTTGTTGATCGAGCGCTACGCGCTGCGCGCGGACTCCGGCGGACCGGGACGCCATCGCGGCGGGCTGGGTGTGGAGAAGCGCGTGCGCGCGATGGCGCCGATCAACGTCAACACGCATACCGAACGGACGCGCTGCGCGCCGTGGGGATTGCTCGGCGGCGGTGAGGCGTTGCCGAACCGCATGTGCGTGGAGCGGGCCGACGGCCGGATCGAACAGCCGCCCAACGGCAAGCTAGACGCGGTGCGGCTGAATACGGGCGACACGATCGTGGTACGGACCGGCGGCGGCGGCGGATTCGGCGACCCCGCCCAACGGTCGCCCGAGGCGTTGCGGCGCGACGTTGCCTGCGGCTACGTATCGCCGGCGGCGGCGTTGCGCGACTACGGCGCGACGATGGCATCCCTTGAGGAGGGCGAGACCTGATGAAACGTGTTTCGATGCTGGCTGCACTCGCAGCCGCGACCGCGGCCCCGGCCCTGGCGCAGGCGCCGGCGCCGCAGTCCATTACGGTCGCCGCGCTGGCGCTCGATCCCGGCGGGGAGGTGTACTATGCCTACGATCTCGGCTGGTTCGCACGCGCCGGGCTCGACTTGCAGTTCCAGAACCTTTCCAACGGCGCGGCGATCGTCGCGGGCGTCGCCGGCGGTTCGATCGACATCGGCTACGCCAACACGCTCTCGCTGATCTCGGCGTTCCGCAAAGGTTTGCCGGTCACGCTGATCGCGCCGGCCTCGATCAACGACGACCGCAATCCGACGAACTACCTCGTCGTCGCCGCGAAGTCGACGATTCGCACGGCCAAAGACCTCGAGGGCAAATACATCGCCGCAGCTCCGCTCAAGAGCCTGGCCGATATTCCGATCGCCGCGTGGATGGACGCCAACGGCGCCGATTCGACGAAGGTCAAGTTCGTCGAAATCCCCTTCCCGGAAATCCCGGCGGCGTTCGAACAGGGCCGGATCGATGCGGCGTTCATGATCGAGCCGTTCGCGACCGAGGCTAAAGGCGACACGCGCGTGCTGACCCATCCCTACTCGACGATCGCCAAACGCTTTTTGGGCGCGGCGTACTTCAGCACGCCGCAATGGGCCAAGGCCCATCAGGACGTCGTCGCGCGGTTCGCGGCCGTGATCGGCGATACGGCGCGCTGGGCCAACAAGAACACGGCCCTGAGCGCGCCGATCTTGGCTAAGTATGCGAAGGTGCCGTTGGCAACGATCCAGGCGATGACGCGGCAAGCCTTCACCGAACGGCTCGTTCCCGGTGAGATTCAGCCGATCATCGACTTTGCCGCCAAGTATAAGTTGATCGACGCCGCGTTCCCCGCGCAGGACATGATCTTCAAGCCCGGCTGATGCGCGCGTCGAGCGTTCCGATTGCCGGCGAACTGATCGAAACCGTATCGCCTGGTTTGAGGAACCGTTCGGGCGCGTAAATGCCGCCCGCGATCTCGCTGGAATCGGCCGCCGTGCCGGCCGCGGTGCCGCCGCTGATGACGTCGCCGGGCACAAAGGTGAAATCGCGCGAGAGGTACTCCAGGTACTCGCCGTAGGTGTAAATCATCTCGCCCGAATTGAAGCGCTGGCGTAGCTCGCCGTTGACGTGCGTCTCGATCATCACGTCCATTGGATCGAGCTCGCCCACCACGATGCACGGGCCCATCGAGAACGACGTGTCGAAGTTCTTGCGCAGCACGAACTGGTAGGGCGCGCGGGCTTCGGGCGTATCGCGCGCGCTCCAGTCGGCGAAGAGCGTCACGCCCCACACATACTCGTTCAGCCGGCCGGCGGCGACGTTCTTGCCCGTCTTGCCGATGACGATCGCCAGTTCGGCCTCGTAGTCGAGCCGCGTGCAGCGCTCGGGGTAGATCACGTCGGCGCCGGGCGCGGCGGCATCGCGTCCGACTTTCCAAAAGCCCCAAATGCCGCGTTCGCGCGCTTCCGCCGTGACGGCCGTGAGATCGTCGCTGAACGTGCGAGCGTCGGCGTCGCGCCCTTTGGCCGCCATCGCCGCGAGGTGATCGGCGAAGTTGCCGCCCGCGCAGGCGATCTTGGCTCCCACGGGACGCGGCGCATGAAGCTGGACGCCGGCGCGCGGCAGCACCACGGTTCCGTCCGACGAACCGTCGGAGCGGACGCGGTCGAGCGCCGCGCGCACGCTTTCGAGCGCGCGATCCCCGCCGGCAATGAAGGCGGCCAGATCGGCCGGTACCGTTTCGCCCGGGACATGCGCCGTGACGGCGCGCGCGGCGTCGATGACCGAATCGCCTTCGAGCACGCCCACGCGGTGCTCCGGTCCGTACACGGCAATCTTCATGGTTTGCGACTTTGGGCGACCTCGGGCCGGGCCCCCCGTCGGCAGGTACCGGGGGGCCGAAACCGCACTCCTCCGGGGGGTGTCTAAGGAGATACTATGAGCGCAATTCCCGAGGTTTCCCAGAGCACTTTTCAAGCCGACGTGCTGGCTTCCGACCAGCCGGTTCTGGTCGATTTCTGGGCACCGTGGTGCGGGCCGTGCAAGATGCTCGCCCCCGTGATCGAGGAAGTTGCCGGAACGATGGTCGGCAAGGCCAAGTTCGTCAAGCTGAACACCGATGAGAACCCCAACATCGCCGGCCAGTACGGCATCTCGGGGATCCCGACGCTGATCCTCTTCAAGGGCGGCGAGGTTGTCGACCGCATCGTCGGCTTCGTTCCGAAGTCCGCGATCACGTCGATGATTTCCAAGCATCTCGTCACCGCCTAAGACCGGCCGGCCCCCGGCCGTCCACCGCGTTCTCGACGAACCGCGTATTGCGCGGTTCGTTCCCGTTCTCGGCGCGGACGCCGTGAAGGCGCACGTGGTCGCGGTGATCGACGAGCGCCGCGCTGCATTGCTGGCCGGTGAAGCGACCGGCGAAGCGGTCGTGGCCGACGCGGCAGCGCGCTTGACGCGCGACGCGGCCCGCAACCTCATCGGCGTGCTCAACGGCACAGGGGTGCTGTTGCACACGAACCTCGGCCGCGCCCCGTTGGCCGAGGAAGCGCTGGATGCGATTCGCGCCGTCGTCCGGCGGCTACTCGAACCTCGAGTTCGATCTGGAGAGCGGCGAACGCGGTTCGCGCTACGACCGGTTGGGTGGATTGCTGCGCGCCGCCAGCGGCGCCGAGGCGTCGCTCGTCGTCAACAACTGCGCGGCGGCGATGCTGCTGATCCTCGATACGTTTGCGCGCGGGCGCGAAGCGATCGTCGCGCGCAACGCGCTGATCGAAATCGGCGGCGGCTTCCGTTTGCCCGACGTGCTCGCACGCAGCGGGGCGACGCTCGTCGAGGTCGGCGCGACCAACAAAGTCTACACGGCGGATTTCGCCCGCGCGCTCTCGCCCAATACCGGCATCATCCTGCGCGCGCACCCCTCGAACTACCGCATCAGCGGCTTCATCGCCGACGTTGCGCCGGCCGACTTGGTCGCGCTCGGCCGGCGCGCCGGCGTCCCGGTCGTCGAGGATCTCGGTACCGGCGCGTTGTTCGACTTGAGCGCCTACGGGCTGCCGCGCGAGCGCACCGTGCGCGATGCGGTAGCCGACGGGCTGGATCTGGTCGCGTTTTCGGGCGACAAGCTGCTCGGCGGTCCGCAGGCGGGCATCATCGTCGGCGGCCCGGCCGCGGTCGCGCGATTGCGCGCGAACCCGCTGTTGCGCGCGCTGCGCGTCGACAAAGCCACGCTCGCGGCGCTGGCCGCGACGTTGCGCCTGCACGCCGATCCGGCTGCCCGCGAGCGCATTCCGCTCTACCGCATGCTCGAGCGTTCCGCTCGAGACGTTGCGCGAACGCGCGCGAGCGCTGCAGCGCCGGTTTCCGGCGCTCGAGGTCGTCGAGACCGAAGCGTTCGCGGGCGGCGGCACGCTGCCGCTCGATCCGATCGCCTCGGCCGGCGTCGCGTTCGTGCCCGCCGAGCGGCGCGACCGCCGCGCTGGCGCGGTTGCGGGCCGCGGCGCCGCCGCTCGTCGCGCGAATCGCCGACGCGCGCGTCGTGATCGATCTGCGCACGATCGATCCGGCCGACGACGTTCGCGTCGCGGGGGCGCTCGCGATCGTGTTCGCCGCGAACTGATGCGCGTCGTCGGCACCGCCGGCCACGTCGATCACGGCAAGTCGGCGCTGGTGCGCGCGCTCACCGGCACCGAACCCGACCGCTGGGAAGAAGAACGCCGCCGCGGCATGACGCTCGATCTCGGCTTCGCGCGCCTGCGCTTCGACGACGGCATCGAAGCGGGCATCGTCGACGTGCCCGGTCACGAGCGTTTCGTGCACAACATGCTCGCCGGCGCGACCGGCATGGACGTGCTGCTGCTGATCGTCGCGGCCAACGAAGGACCGCGTCCGCAAACCTTCGAGCATCTCGCGATCCTCTCGCTGCTCGCCGTGCCGGCGGCGATCGTCGTGCTGACCAAAGCCGATCTCGTCGACGAAGACGAACTCGCCGCGGTGCGCGCCGACGTGCAGGTTGCCGTTGCGGGAACGGTTGCCGAAGGTGCGCCGGTGGTCGCCGTGTCGGCGCTTGACGGGCGCCGGGCTCGATGAGTTGCGCGCGCTGATTCACGCCGCGCTCGCGGGGTTGCCGCCGCGCGCGCAGCACGCGCCGGCGTACCTGCCGGTCGACCGCGCGTTTACGCTGAGCGGTCACGGGACGATCGTCACCGGCACGCTGATGCAAGGTTCGATCGCCGTCGACGACGTGCTCGCGGTGCGCCCGGGCGATGTCGAGGCGCGCGTGCGCAGTCTCGAGGTGTTCGGCGAGCCGCAGCGGCGCGTCGATGCGGGTTCGCGCGTCGCGGCGAATCTGGGCGGCGTTTCGCTGCAGCAGATCGCGCGCGGAAGCGCGCTCACCGCGCCCGAAATTCGCGCGCAAACGAGTTACGCCGTGCAGTTCCAGCCGTTGCCGGAGGCCCTCGCGCTGTTGCGCCGGCGCATGCCGGTGCGCGTGCATCTCGGCGCGGGCGAGGCGTTCGGCACGCTGGTGTTCGCGGACGCCCGACGGATGCGCAGCCGCTCGACGGCGACGCTGCATCTGCGCGAGCCGGCGGCCGCCGTGCCGGGACAGCGCTTCGTGTTGCGCCGCATGTCGCCGAAAACGGTCCTCGGCGGCGGCACGGTCGGCGTCGCCGTCGCGCCCGAGGAAGCGCCGGCGGAAGCCGCCGATGTGCTGGCCGTGCGCAACGTGCGTGAGCGCGCTCGGTCTCGGCGGCGACCGGCGCCGATGCGATCGCGGCCGCGGCGAACGTCACGCGCGAACGCGTCGAAGAGATCCTCGCCGACGAAGCCGCGGAGGAACGCGTGTGGCCGCTCACCCGGCCGGTCGCGTTCATCGATGCGGCCGCGGCCGAGGCGCTGCTGGAACGGGTTCTCGCCGTCGCTCGCGCGCCGTGAAGCGGAGTCGCCGTGGCTGCTCGGCGCGACCTCACTTGCCCTCGCGCGCGAGCTCGACGTGAGCGAAGGCCTGCTCGTGGCGGTGCTGTCCGCGGCGGTGGAACGGCAGCGCCTGGTCGCACGCAGCGGCTACTTCGCCAACGCCGGATTCGAGGCGCAGCTGAGCGCCGAGCAAGCCGCCTTCTTCAAGGAGTTCGTGCCGGTCGATGCCGCGCAGCCGCTCGTGCCGGCGCCCTTCGCGCCGCTGGTCATGGAGATCCGCCGTTCGCGCATCGCCGGCATCTCGGGCGCACTCGATACGCTGACCGCGAGCGGCCGGCTCGTGCGCGTCGGCGAGCACATCTACCGCGGCGAACAGCTGGCGGAAATCCGCGCGCGGCTCGTGCGCACGCTGCGCGCCGAAGGACGGATCACGGCCGCGCGCTTCCGCGACGTAGTCGGAACGTCGCGGAAGTATATCGTCCCGCTGCTGGAGTTCTTCGACGCGACCGGCGTCACGGTGCGCGATGGCGATCAGCGCGCACTGCGCGCCGCACGCTAGCGCATTACGGGAAGAGCTGGTTGCGCAGTTCGTCCAGATCCTCGACCATGTTCAGGCGCACGGCGTCGCCGACGGTGTGATCGTCAATGCCGCTCGCACCGCGCATCGTTCCGCCGAGTTCGTCGGAGTGGTTGTAGCCGCGAATCGCGTCGTTGTGCTTCTTCACCGTCTCGGGGGTGACGTTGCCGTTCTGCCTCACGTACGCTTCGAATTGCGCGTACGTCGGATGCTTCTCGTTGACGAACGCGATTGTCTTGGCCCGATCGAGGCCGAACGCGCCGAGCGTCATGGCATCGAACCCATCACCGCACAGGTCGTAACCGGGAAACAAGCGGCCGGCGGCTCCCAGCGTCAATTTGGTCCAGAGACGGGGCAAGTGGGCGATGCCGAGCGGGCCGGTTGCATCCGAGCTGATGAGCGGAACGATGGGGTCGGGCATAGAGTACTCCTCTGAGTGGTAGCGAAAGCGCTCCCCTTCGTTCGCGTCTAGCGGTATGCGTCCTGGATGCCGTGGAACCGCGCGGTGTCGTAAACGTCGGCCGTGGTCAGCGGCGGCGTATCGCCGAGCACGAGATCGTCGAACGCAGCGCGCTGCGATTGATAGATGATGCCGAGCGGAATCTTGCCTTCAGCCGTGAGCGCTTCGAACGCGTGCTGCTTGTTGGTGTTGTCGTAGCCCTCGATCTGGGTCACGTCGAACACGTTTTCTTTGAACCACGCGAACGTGTTGTGCTTGTTGTAGGTGACGCACGGCGACATCACTTCGACCACCGAAAAGCCCGGATGCTCGATCGCGGCCTTGATCAAATCGATCAGCTTCTTGGGCTGCGCCGAGAAGCCGCGCGCGATGAACGTTCCGCCGGCCGCGAGCGCCACCGCCATGCCGTTGAGCGGCGCGTCGGGATTGCCGCCCGGGCTCGTTCCGGTGACGTAACCGAGATCGCTCGTCGGTGAGGACTGGCCTTTGGTGAGGCCGTACGTCTGGTTGTCCATCACGATGTAGGTGATGTTGGCGTTGCGGCGCACCGCGTGCAAGAAGTGGCCCGCGCCGATCGCGAAGCCGTCGCCGTCACCGCCGGCGGCGATCACGGTCAGCCCGTTGTTGGCGAGTTTCACCGCCGTCGCGACCGGCAGCGCGCGCCCGTGCACGCCGTGGAAGGCGTAGGAGTGCAGGTAGCCGGAGATCTTCCCCGAGCAGCCGATGCCGGAGATGAACGCGACGTCTTTGGGATTGAGGGCCAGTTCGGCGCAAGCCGACTTGAGCGAGGCGAGGACGCCGAAATCACCGCAGCCGGGGCACCACCACGAGGGGGTCGCGGTCGCGAAATCCTTGGGACTCATCACGAGGGCCATGGTTAGACTCCCACCAGCTGGACGGCGCTGCCGACGCGGACGGCGTCGATGATCTCGACCGGGCGGAACGGCCGGCCGTTGTATTTGCGCACGTCGTGAAGTTTCTCGATCGGACCGACCACCACGCGAATCAAGCGCGCCAGCTGGCCCGTGTAACTGTTCTCGACGATGAAGACCTCGTCGTTCGCTTCGACGAACGCCCGCACGTCGTCGTCGGGGAACGGCCACAGCGTTTTGAGCTGCAGAAAGTTCACCGGCTCGCCCATCTTGTTGAGGCGGTCGCGCGCTTCCGCGATCGGACCGCGGTTGCTGCCGTAGCCGATGATGCCGACGCGCGCGCCCGGTGTGCCGAAGAGCTTCGCTTTGGGCAGGTCGGGGCCGGCCGTGATCATCTTGCCCATGCGCTTTTCCATCATGCGCTTGCGGTTCTTGGGATTTTCCGTGATCACGCCGCCGTCGTTGTGCTCCGACCCCGGAGCGAGGTGCATGCCGCCTTCAACGCCCGGAATGACGCGCGGCGACACGTGGTCGTCGGTGAACGCGAAGCGGCGGTACTCGCCGAACACCACGGGTTCGGTGATGAGTTTGCCGCGGTCGACTGCGACGCCGTCGAACGAGAGCCGCGGCAGCGTCGCTTTGCTCTGACACAGCGCTTGTTCGGAGAGAATGAACACCGGGCACTGGTATTTCTCGGCCAGGTTGAAGGCCTCGATCGCCAAGTAGAACGATTCTTCGACCGTGCCGGGCGCGAGCACGATCTTCGGGAACTCGCCGTGTCCGCCGAAGATGATGTGGTTGAGATTGCTCTGCTCGGTCTTCGTCGGCAACCCGGTCGACGGTCCGGCGCGCGCGCACTCGACGATCACGATCGGAATCTCGAGTGAGCTCGCGAGGCCGATCCCTTCGGTCATCAGCGAGAGGCCGGGGCCGCTGGTCGCGGTCATCGCGCGCACGCCGGTGAAGGCCGCGCCGATGATCATGTTGATCGCGGCGAGCTCGTCTTCGGCTTGCACGGCCACGCCGCCGTACTGCGGCAGATACTTCGCCATCCACTCGAGCACGTCGGTCGCGGGCGTGATCGGATACCCGGCCATGAAGCGGCAGCCGCCGACGAGCGCGCCGTACGCGATGGCGTCGTTGCCCATCATGATCAAGCGGTCGCCGTCGGCGCCGGCCGTCAAGCCGTAGCCCGACGGCAGCGCGGCGAAGTGCTCGTGAATGTACTTCTCGCCCGCTTCGATGGCGCGGATGTTGAGGTCGACGACCTTCTCACCCTTGCGCTTGTAGACGTTGGTGACGTCGCGGCGCACGATCGCCGGATCCATGCCGATCAGCGCTGCGATCACGCCGAGTGAAACCGTATTGCGCACGATCTCGAGGCCAAGCTCTTCCTTGGCGATCTTGCCGATCGGGATTTCATACCAGTTGATGTCGTCGCGCCGCAGCTCGGCCGGAATCTTTTCATCGGTATTGTCGAAGATGATGAAGCCGCCGGGCCGCATCTCCTCGACGTGCAGCTGCACCGCCTCGAGATCGAACGCGACCAGGCAGTCGACGAAGTCGGCCATGCCGTAGTTCTCGGTCGTGCCCGCCCGGATGACGTAGTTCGTGTGGCCGCCGCGGATGCGCGAGGGGAAGTCTTTGTAGGTGTAGACCTCGAGCCCCATCCGTTTGAAGACGCCGGCGATCAGATCGCCGGTCGTGAGGCTGCCGTCGCCGGCCTGACCGCCGAACATCACTTCGATATTGTTGAGAATCATCGTCGCTCCGGAGCGCAAATCGCGTCGCCCAAAAAGCCTCGGGCGAACTTATCTCCCGTTTCCGTAGCGTAATCCGGAAACGCCTGCCGGAAATGCGTTAAAAGTCGCACAGCCAGCGTGGGCACACCGGTCCCTGGGTGACGGCCCCGAAAAAAGGGAAAACGGCAGTGCAACCGAGGCATTAGCACTCTCGGTTGTAGAGTGCGAATATGAACGTCGAGCGTATGACCCAGCGCGTTCAGGAAGCGCTGAACGCCGCTTACACCCGGGCGCTAACCGAGCGCAACACCCAAACCACCCCCGAACACCTTCTGGCCGCGGTCCTCGATCAGCCGGAAGGCGTGGCCGTGCCCATCTTACAGAAGGCGGGCCTCGATCCGACTACGATCGGCAACAAGGTCGATGCGGCGATTGCCGCCCTGCCCCGGCACACCGGCGCCAACGCCGACCAGGGCCAGGTAACCGTTTCGCCGGCGCTGACCCGCCTCTTGGCCGCCGCGGACGGCGAGGCCAAGGCCCTCAACGACGACTTCGTCTCGGTCGAGCATCTCTTGCTTGCTATGGCAGGCGATACCGGCGGCGTCGGACGCCTGTTCCGCGATGCGGGCCTGACGCGCGAGAAGCTGCTCGGCGCGCTGCGCGAGGTGCGCGGCAACCAGCGCGTGACCACGCAGAACCCCGAGGGCACCTACCAGACCCTCGAACGCTACGGCATCGACCTCACCCGCGCCGCCAGCCAGGGCAAACTCGATCCGGTGATCGGGCGCGACGAGGAGATCCGGCGCGTGGTCCAAGTGCTCTCGCGGCGCACCAAAAACAACCCCGTCCTGATCGGTGAACCCGGCGTCGGCAAGACCGCCATCGTCGAGGGACTCGCCCAGCGCATCGTGCGCGGCGACGTTCCCGAGGGGCTCAAGGACAAGAAGATCATCTCGCTCGACATGGGCGCGCTGATCGCCGGCGCGAAATATCGCGGCGAGTTCGAAGAGCGCCTCAAGGCCGTGCTCAAGGAAGTCCAGAGCTCCAACGGCACGGTGCTGCTGTTCGTCGACGAGCTGCACACCGTCGTCGGCGCGGGCAAGACCGAAGGCTCGATGGATGCGGGCAACTTGCTCAAGCCGCTGCTCGCGCGCGGCGAGCTGCACATGATCGGTGCAACGACGCTCGATGAGTACCGCAAGTACATCGAGAAAGACGCCGCGCTCGAACGGCGTTTCCAGCCGGTCTTGGTCGACCAGCCCTCGGTCGAGGACACGATTTCGATCCTGCGCGGCCTGCGCGATCGCTACGAAGTGCACCACGGCGTGCGCATCAAGGATTCCGCGCTCGTCGCCGCAGCCGTGCTCTCGAACCGCTACATCACCGACCGGTTCTTGCCCGACAAGGCCATCGATTTGGTCGATGAGGCGGCTGCGAAATTGCGCACCGAGATCGATTCGATGCCGACCGAGCTCGACGAAGCCTCGCGCCGCATGATGCAGCTCGAGATCGAACGCGAAGCGCTGCGCAAGGAAAGCGACGACGCCTCCAAAGCCCGGCTCGATAAGATCGAAGCGGAACTCGCCGAACTGCGCGAGGAAACCGACGGCCTGCGTGCCCGCTGGCAGCGTGAGAAAGATGCCGTCGACTCGCTGCGCGGGCTGCGCGAGCAGATCGAGACGACGAAGCTCGAGATCGATCGCGCCTCGCAGCAAGCGGACTACGCCAAAGCCTCGGAGCTCAAGTACGGACGGCTGGCCGAACTCGAACGCGAGCTGAGTGCCAAAGAATCGGCCCTGGGCTCGAACGAGTCACGCTTGCTCAAAGAAGAGGTCGACGAGAACGATATCGCCGACGTGGTCAGCCGTTGGACCGGCGTACCGGTCTCGAAGCTGCTCGAAGGCGAGCTTCAGAAGCTGCTCACGCTCGATACCGAGCTGCACAAGCGCGTGATCGGCCAAGACGAAGCCGTCACGCTGGTCGCTGAGGCGATCGTGCGCGCCCGCTCGGGTCTGGGCGATCCGAACCGGCCGCTGGGATCGTTCCTCTTCCTCGGCCCGACCGGTGTCGGCAAGACGGAGCTGGCCCGGGCGCTCGCACTCGTGCTCTTCGACGACGAGCGGGCGATGATCCGCATCGACATGTCGGAGTATCAGGAGAAGCACACCGTCGCGCGTTTGCTCGGCGCACCTCCGGGCTACGTCGGCTACGACGAGGGCGGACAGCTGACCGAAGCCGTACGCCGGCGGCCGTTCTCGGTGATCCTCTTCGACGAAATCGAGAAGGCGCACCCCGACGTGTTCAACGTGTTCTTGCAGATCCTCGACGACGGCCGCTTGACCGACGGTCAGGGCCGCACGATCGACTTCAAGAACACGGTCGTGATCATGACCTCGAACATCGGCAGCCATCGCATCCTCGATTACCGCGGCGATGCGACCGGAGCCGACTACGCGGTGATGCGCGCGACGGTGCTCGACGAGCTGCGCCAGTCGTTCCGGCCGGAGTTCATCAACCGCATCGATGAGATCGTGGTCTTCCACGCGCTCACCGAGGGCGAGCTCAAGCAGATCGTCGAGATCCAGCTCGATCGCGTGCGCGCGCGGCTGGCCGATCGCCGCATCACGCTCGAGATCAGCGATGAGGCCAAGACGCACCTCGCGCGGGCCGGCTACGAGCCGGCCTACGGAGCGCGCCCGCTCAAGCGCGCGATTCAGCGCGAAGTGGAAACGCCGCTCGGCCGCAAGATCCTGGCCGGCGAGGTGCGCGACGGCGACCACGTGCGCGTGGACGTCGACCGCGAGCGCGGCGACCTCACGTTCAACACGGTCGCGCCGCTGCCCGAAATCCCGGCCCTCGTCCCCTAACGGGGACGCGGGCTAGGCGAGAACCGTCTGGCGCTTGCGGGCGCGCAGGCGGTCGGTTTCGTTGAGCAGGCGTTTGCGGATGCGCAGCGTCTTCGGCGTCACCTCGACCAGCTCGTCGTCTTCGATGAACTCGATCGCGCGTTCGAGCGAGAGGTCGTCGGCGGGCGGCAAGCGGACGTTTTCGTCGGTGCCGGCGGCGCGCATGTTGGTCAGCTTCTTAGCGCGCACGACGTTGATCGAGACGTCCTTGTCGTCGTTGGCGCGGCCGACGACCATGCCTTCGTAGACGTCGACGCCGGGCTCGACGAAGAAGCGCCCGCGCTGTTCGAGGCCCGAGAGCGCGTAGGCCGTCACCGTACCGGTTTCGCTCGCGCACAGCGCGCCGTTGCCGCGGCCGGGCATCTCGCCCGCCAGCGGCTGGTGGTCGTAGTAGGTGTGCGACATCACGGCCGTGCCGCGCGAGAGCGTGAGCAACTCGCCGCGCAGCCCGAAGATCGCGCGCGTCGGCATCGTGTATTCGAGGCGGCGCGTATCGCCGACGGTGACCATGTTCGACATGATGGCGCGCCGCTTGCCGAGCGTCTCGATCACGGGCCCGGAGTATTCTTCCTGAACGTCGATGACGACGTACTCGACCGGCTCCATCTTCACGCCGTTGCGCTCGGTGACGATGACTTGCGGCTTGCTGACCGCGATCTCGAAACCTTCGCGGCGCATCGTTTCGATCAGGATCGAGAGATGCAGTTCGCCGCGGCCGCAGACTTCGAACGTGTCGGCGCTCTCGGTATCCGCGACGCGCAGTGCGACGTTGGATTCGAGCTCGCGCATCAGGCGGTCGCGAATCTGGCGCGACGTGAGCAGCTTGCCCTCGCGTCCGACGAACGGCGAGTTGTTGACCATGAAGAACATGGCCACCGTCGGCTCGTCGACGGCCACGGCGGTGATGCCCTCGGGGTGCTGCGCATCGGCGATCGTGTCGCCGATATTCAGGCCTTCGATGCCTGAGACGCAGACGATATCACCGGCCGTCGCTTCCTCGACCTCGATGCGTTCGAGGCCGCGGAACGTGAGCAGCTTGGTGAGGCGCAGGCCGCTCTCGACTTTGCCGTCGGGCGATACCTTGGCGATCGGGGCGTTGACCTTGAGCGAGCCGCGGAACACGCGGCCGATGCCGATGCGGCCGACGTACTTGTTGTGGTCGATCGCGCTGATCAGCATCTGGAAGGGGCCCTCTTCGGCCGGCGCTTCGGGAATTTGCTTGGCGATCATGTCGAAGAGCGGTTCGAGCGTCTCGCTGTCGTCCTCGAGGTTGTACTTCGCGATGCCGGCCCGGCCGTTGGTGTAGATGACCGGGAAGTCTGCCTGTTCGTCGTTGGCGCCGAGCTCGATGAAGAGGTCGAAGATCTCGTTCATCACTTCGCCCGCTCGCGCGTCCTTGCGGTCGATCTTGTTGATCACCACGATCGCGCGCAGGTCGAGCTCGAGTGCTTTGCGCAGCACGAACCGCGTCTGGGGCATCACGCCTTCGGCGGCATCGACCAGCAGCAGCACGCCCTGAACCATCTGGAGAACGCGTTCGACCTCGCCCCCGAAGTCGGCGTGACCGGGGGTGTCGACGATGTTGAACTTGACGCCGTTATGCTCGATCGCGGTGTTCTTGGCCAGGATCGTGATGCCGCGTTCTTTTTCGAGCGGATTGGAATCCATGGCCCGCGTTTCCATGTGCTGGCCTTCGCGGTAGAGGCCGCTTTGGCGGAACATTGCGTCGACCAAAGTCGTCTTGCCGTGGTCGACGTGGGCGATGATCGCGAGATTACGGATGTCCTGGCGGGTATTCACAACACCCTATTGTAGCATTTTCCGGCGCTCGCCGGAAGTGATGCGCTTACTTGCCGAAGCGGCGCTGCCGTTGTGCGTACGATGCGAGGGCGCCGCTGAAGGCGCGAGCATCGAATTGCGGCCACGGCACCGCGGTGGACCACAGTTCCGTGTACGCGCACTGATAGAGAAGGAAATTTGACAGGCGCAGATCGCCGCCGGTGCGGATCAGCAGGTCGGGATCGGGTAACCCGGCCGTCGACAAACGGTTTGCAATCGCGTCTTCGTCGATGGCATCGGGATCGAGGCGCCCCGCGGCGACTTCTTCGGCGAGCATCCGCACGGCCGAACACAGCTCGGTACGCGCGCCGTAATCGACCGCGAGGTTGAGCGTCATGCGATCGCCGCCCGCGGTGCGGGCTTCGAGCGCTGCCATCGCTTCACGCAGCGCGATCGGCAAACGGTCGCGCCGGCCGATCAGCCGCACGCGCACGCCCTCGCGGGCAAACGCCTCGGCCTCGCGGCGCGCAAACGCCGCTCCGAGATCCATCAGCGCGCCGACTTCGGCTGCGCTGCGGCCCCAGTTCTCTTCCGAAAACGCGTAGACGGTCAAGACGTCGATGCCTGCTTTGGAGGCGGCGATTACGACGCGGCGCAAGGTCAGCATGCCGCGCCGGTGTCCTTCGATCGCCGGCAGCCCGTTGGCCGCGGCCCAGCGCCGGTTTCCGTTCATGATGATCGCGACGTGACGCGGTGCCGGCGCGACGTCGGGCAGTGCTTCGAGGCGTTCGATCATGACTGCGCGGCCCAACCGTCGCGCGCGGGCGCGGCTTCGGCGGAACGTTCGTGCACGTCGCGCACCACCGACTCCAACTCATCGATGTACGACAGGAACCGGCGCCGGCCGTCGGCGGTGATGCGCACGGTCGTGGCGGGCCGTCCGCGGCCGGTCACGCGTTCCATTTCGACGACGCCCACCTCGGCCAGCGCGTGCAAATGGCGGTTTAGGTTCCCGTCGGTCAGCGCGCACGCGTCTTGCAGCTCGGTGAAGCGCATGCCGTGCGGATTCGCAACCAGGCACGTGCAAACGGCGAGCCGGCCGCGTTCGTGAAAGATTCGTTCGAGCCCCGAGTAGGCGAACGGTGCCTCGCCGCCGTTCATCGCGCGGACTCGACGTCGTCACGCGAAACGAGCACGCCGATGACGATTTGTCCGATGCCGAACGTCGCGGGTATCACCCACCACGCGAGCGCGTTGCTGCCCGGTGCGAACAGCAGGGCGGTGCCGCTGGCGGCGAACAGCGCGGCGATCCAGCCGATGCCGGGCGGTGCCATCGCGCGCGAGGCGATCAAACCGAGCGCGTAACACAGGCACCATGTGCCGGGCAAGAGGCCGAGCTCGCCGCGCGCGATCAGCGCCGCGGTGAACAGCCCGCCCGCGACGATCGAGGGCAGGATCGTCATCCCGACCGTCTTGAGCTCAACGCGCGAGCGGACCGACCAGTGCCGGCCCAGCCACAACACGATCGCGCCGTAATTCACGGCCAGCGAGCAGGCCAGACACGCGATCCAGATCGTGACGTAGCGGGTGCCGTCGGCGGCGGTCGCCGGGATCGGAACGCTGGCGGCTTGAATGCCGCCGCTGACGATGGCGGCGAGTCCGCTCGCGAACGCGGCGCTGCCGGAGAGGCCGCGGAAGCGTTGGACGGCCGTCAGGCGGGCGCGGACTTCTTCCAGGTCGGCTAAGGCGCGGGAGACTTCCATTCCTTGCTTTGTAACACAAAGTGAAGTGCATCGCAAGGCGCTACCGAACGCATCTTCCCCAGGATGAAGAACCCCGTGGCGCTTGAAGTGCTCGGCGGATGAACGGAGTGTTGCTCGTCACCGGCGGCAGCCGCGGGATCGGGGCCGCGGTAGCCACGCTGGCAGCCAAGCATGGCTTCGACGTGGCCGTGAACTACCGCGAGGACGAGCGGGCCGCCGCGGCGATCGTCGAGGCCGTTCGGGCGTCGGGGGTGCGAGCGCTGCCGATCAAAGCCGACGTGGCGGTCGAGGCCGACGTGGTGCGGATGTTCGAGGCGGTCGACACGTTCGGGCCGCTGAAGGCGTTGGTGAACAACGCCGGTATCACCGGCGGCTTCGCCCGGGTGGCCGACATCAAGGCCGGAGCGCTCGAGCGCATGCTCGCGGTCAACGTGACCGGTGCGATCCTTTGCGCCCGCGAGGCGGTGCGCCGCCTGTCGACGGTGTGGGGCGGCGACGGCGGCTCGATCGTCAACGTCTCCTCGCTCCAAGCCCGGATCGGCGGGGCGGGCGAGTGGGTGCACTACGCCGCCTCCAAGGGCGCGATCCAGACGTTCACGATCGGACTCGCACGTGAAGTGGCCGGCGAGGGCGTTCGCGTGAACGCCGTCGCGGCGGGGGTCGTCGACACCGAGCTGCACCTGGCCGCCGGCGATCCGCACCGCGCCAAGCGCACCGGCGCGACGGTTCCGATCGGCCGCGCGGCTACCCCGCACGAGATCGCGGAAGCGATCGTGTGGCTCACCTCACCCGCCGCATCGTACGTCACCGGGACGATCCTCGAGGCGGGAGGCGGACGCTGAGGCTTCAATAGCAGCAGCATGATCGTCGAAGAACGCACCTACACGGCCCAAGTCGGACGGGTCAAAGAATGGGTCGACTACTACGGGGAGCACGGCTTCCCGGTGCAGCAGCGCCATCTCGGGCGCTGCCTCGGCTTTTTCACCACCGAGATCGGCACGCTGCACCAGATCGTGCACTTGTGGGCCTACGATAATCTGGCCCACCGCGAAACCGCGCGCGCCAAGATGGCGCAGGACCCGGAGTGGCACAAATTCGTCGCCGGTCAGCCGAAAGTGCTCCTGGCACAAGAAACGCGCATCATGTCGCCGACCTCGTTTTCACCCGTGAAGTAATGCTAATGTAGGGCATGACGCCTTTCCGTGGCCTCGCGACCGCGGCTCTGGCCGTGGCGGCCGCCGTCGTGCTCGCGCTGCCCGCCGCATCGGCCGACGACCCGGGGACGGCCACGCTGCCGATCGCGGCGACGCCCAGCGCCGCCGATCTGCTCGTCCAAATGCGCGGCGGGCAGGGCGTGATCACCACGCAGATGTCGAACCTCAACGCCCTCTTTCGCTCGCGCGATGCAAGCCCGCAAGCGCTGGTCGCGCACTACCGGCGGCTGTGGGGCACGATGCAATCCGATTGGGCGAAGGAACAAGCGCAGGCGTCCGGCGCGCACCTCACCTGTTTCCGGAAGTCGCAGGTCACGTTTGCGGCGTCGAAAGTCGCGTTCGACCTGATGCAGTTCGCTTTTCTCGACAGCACGCTCAAATTGCTGGGCGCCAAGGCCGCGCTCGAATCGTCGGCCGTCACCGGCACCTACGCGGCGCTCGAGTACCTGTATCCGACGTATCTGCAGCGCGTCAACGACCAGCAGCAGGTCGCGCCGAACGCCCCCGGCCCCGCCCTCACGCTGGCTTCGATCCAAGGCGCCGAGCGGGGCGCGAATTCCAGCCTCAAGTCCTACAGCGATCGCCTGGCGGCGGCACAGGCGGTGGCGGCCGATTACGACGGGCGCGCCGCCGCCCTGAACGCGCGGGCGAGCGCGTTCCCCGCCACGCTGACGTGCGCAAATTGACCGCGCTCCGCCGTACTGTGTTTGGTGGGATCGTTTCGGGGGCAATAGCAACCTAGCGGTTTACGGGTAATCCGGTGAGCCGCCACTCGTAAGCCGTACTGGTCAGCCATCCCCGCCGCGTGAAGTGCCGGGCCTTGCTCTCATTGCCGGCAGGAATGCTCAGCGCGCGTCGCACCCGGCGACGAGAGAGTGATCGGCTCATGCAAGCTTGGCTCATCGCAGCGGCGGTTTTCGCGCTTCTGCTGGAGGCATCCGGGAGCGGCGCCGCGGCGGCCGACTTCGGCAGCCCGCCCGCCGGTGAAGTTCCGATCCTCTTCAACGACCACACCGTGTACGCGAAGCCCGACGTTCTCTCGCGCGCCCGCGTGTTGGCCGCGCTGGTCCGGGACGGCGAGATCTACGTGCCGCTGCGCAGCATGTTCGAGCAAATGGGCGCCACCGTTTCGGTGTCGGATGACGGCAAGACGTTCACGGCCGACAAGCCGGGCTCCAGTGTTTCGGTGACCTTAGGGAAAGACGTCGTCGTCATCAACGGCGAGTCGCGACCGCTCGATGTTGCGCCGATGCTCTATCACGGTATCGTCCTCGTGCCGGTGCGCGTGATCTCCGAAGGCCTCGGCGCCTACGTGCAGTGGTTGCCGGCGCGGCGCGTGGTCGTCGTGCGCTACATTCCGCTGATGGTGCCGGCGCCTCCGCCGCCGCCCGCCCCGACCGCAGCGCCGACGATGACGCCGCCGATCCCCACGGCCGCACCCACGCTCGCGCCGCCTACTCCCACGCCGGTACCGGCAGTGCGTTCCTACGCCGCGTTCATTCAAGCCGCGTATTCCGCGCCTAAGAACCAGAACGAGTTCGTGGCCGGCGGCTACTGCGACACCTACATCGTGAACGCCGCTTACGCGCCGAAGAACTCGGCCTTCGCCCTCAAGGCCGACTTTCGCCAAGACACGTATGTCACCAGCAGCAATACGATCGATGCCTTCAACAATCACTACACGCAGTTTGCGACGGTTGACGGCGGCGTCGCGTTCGCACCCGTCTTCCTGGCGCGACAGAGCACATTGGACGTGCGCCTCGAGTATCAAGTCCTCAGGCCGCGCGTCTATGTCGGCGTGGGCTATCTGCACGCCGCGAACACCTACGGCTATCCGAATCTCGATGCCATCGGCTTCGGCGTCGAAAAACTGCCCGATCTCCATCCCGGAATAAGCCTCTACGGTTCGGCGTACTACTATCCGAATGCCGGCGGTACGTATACCGTCACCAATCCGGCGAGCGTGAATTTCGGCATCGGCTATCGGCAGCAGTATCAAATCATCAAATACGACGTCGGCGTGGCGCTCGTGGCCGCGCACTCTCCGGTGTATCTGTACGGCGGCTACGCCGGCGATCACTATGCCGCGATCATGAACGCACCGATCGGCCAAATTCACGACGGACCGTATGTCGGTCTCGGTCTGAAGATCTAAGCGCTGGTGAGGACGATGACCATGCCGAAAGCTCCCCGCCTCTTGCGCGCACGACGGTTCGCTGCGCTGGTCTCATTTGTTGCGCTCGCGTCGTGCGGATCGTGTAATTGCGGTGTGCCGCCCTACACGACGACGACGACGACAAACCTCGGCCCGAGCGCGGTCGCAACGGCGATCCCGACGACCGTCGCGACCACCGTTCCCGTGGCGATGCCGACATCGGTCGCCACGACGATCGCAACGACCATGCCCGGCGGCGTCGCAACGACGGTGCCGACCACGCTGCCCACAACGATTGCAACAACCGTACCGACCACCGCTCCGACGACCGCTTCAACGACCGTTCCGGTCACGGCCTCGTGCAATCAAGGGGCGGGAGCCGTCGCGCTCGGCGCGGCGCTCACACCGTTTGCACTCTTAGCGGGTTCGGCGATCACGAACACCGGCTTGACGGTGGTTACGTATGCTGCCGGCGCCGTCACCGGCAGTCTCAATGACGATCTCATCGGCGTCTCGCCGGGCACATCCGTATCCGGCTTCTATCCCCCGGGAACGGATTCCGACGGGCCGAGCGCGATCTACGCGGTCGGCGCCGGCTACAGTAATAATATGGCCGTGCCGCTGGCTGCGCAAAGCGCGCTAACCACGGCGTACAACACGCTCGCCGGCATGGCGTCGACGACCACGTTCCCCGGCGGCCAAGACCTCTCTCAAGCGAGCGTTCCCGGATACCCGACCGGCACGTTGCCGCCCGGTGTCTACAAATCGGCCTCGACAATGATGATCAGCGCGGGGAACCTCACGCTCAACGGCGGGGGTAACCCGCAAAGCGTCTTCGTCTTCCAGATGGGGAGCGCCCTAAACACCTCGTTCAACGGCGCAGCCGCCGGCAACGTCGTGCTGACCAACGGCGCCAGTGCGTGCAATATCTATTGGCAAGTCGGCAGCTCGGCCGTGCTCGGAGGCCAAACCTTCTACGGAGACATTCTCGCCCTAGCATCGATCACGCTCACGTCGGCCACGCAGTTCACGGGGAGAGCTTTGGCGCGGACGGCGGCCGTGACGATCTCGATCGCTTCGCAGATCACGAATCCCGGGGGAAGATAGGCGGGAGCCGCACGCCCGGGCTTCAAAGCTGCACCATGGCCAAGAGCCCGATCGACGACTACCTGACCACGGTTGAGCCCGCCAAGCGGCGCGAGCTGCAGCGCATTCGCGAGCTGGCGAAAGCGGTTGTGCCGAGCGCCGAGGAAGCGATCGTGTACGGCATGCCGACGCTAAAATATGCGGGCAAACCGTTCCTCGGTTTCGATGCGCACACGCATCACATCGGCATCTATCCCTACAGCGCGCGCGTGATCGAAGCGCTCAAAGATCAGCTGACCGGATACGCCTTCTCTAAAGGGGCAATCCGCGTGCCGCTCGATAAGCCGATCACCAAAACGGCGCTGCGCAGCGTGATCACGTGCCGCCTGAAGGCCATCCGAGCGGAGTCGAAATAGGGCGTGCGCGTCAGCCGCGCCGGCGGGCGTGCAGGACGGTGTCGTGCACGACGACCGTTCGGCCCGCCCGGTCGGTCGCGGTCTTTTCGCGCGCGGCGTTGACGACGATCTCCCAGTCTTCCGGCGTGAGGAACGCCGCGACGTCGTCGGCGGTATAGAACAGCTCGGGCAGCGGCGGCCGCGACGCGGTGGTCTGCAGGTCGGAGGGATGGTGCCCGACGATGAGCAGCGAGCCGTGCGGTTTCACGGCATCGGCGAGAGCACGGAAGACCTTCTCGCGCGGCGGGTCGGGCAAGTGCACGTACTGCGCCGTGACGAGATCGTATGTCCGGGCCGGCGGCACCCACGTGGCGAGATTGGCCTGGATCCACTCGATCCGTTGGGCCACCTCGGTGCTGATTGCGACGGCTTGAGCGCGGCCGAGCGCAACGGCGGAAACGTCGGCAGCAGTGACTCGCCAGCCGCGTTCGGCGAGCCAAATCGCATCCGCTCCCTCGCCGCAGCCGGCGTCGAGCGCGCGGCCCGGAGCGAGAGCGGACACGTCAGCGACAAGCTGCAGGTTTGGCTCGCCCGACCAGAGTGCCGTGCGCGAGCGATACATGTCATCCCAAAACGTGCCGTCGGCGTCGACGCTCATGGTGCTCACGTTGTCAGCGACGGTTTGCGCGTCCTGGCGGCGAAGGCCAACGTTTCAGAGTCTCCGGCGCGGCGGCCGGAAGTGAGGATGCGCGCGTGGCTGAGGAATCCGCGGACTGGGAGCAGCGGCTCGCGGCCGCGTGGCGGACGCTCGACGATCGGGAAGAACGCGAGTTTCTGGCCGCGATCGACGAACTCGTCGCCCAATTGCCGCCGCACAGCGCGATCGGGCTGTTCGAGCGCGCGTGCGCCTTCGATTCAACCGGCCACTCCGATCGCGCCGTGCCGTTGTACCAATCCGCGTTGGACATCGGATTGACCGGCGCACGCCGCCGCCGCGCGGTCATTCAAATGTCGAGCTCGATGCGAAACGTCGGCCGAGCCGAGGAAGCGGTCGCGCTGCTCTCGGCCGAACTCGAAGCCGAACCCGATGAACTCACCGGCGCGGTACGGGCCGTCCTGGCGCTCTGTCTGGTCAATGTCGGCCGCGAACGCGAAGCGGTCGCCGTCGCGCTCACGGCACTCTCGGCGTACTTGCCTCGTTACCAGAGATCCATGGCCAACTACGCCCGCGAGCTGCTCGAGATAAGCGATTAGCAATCATGGGATTCCAATTCGATGCATAGAGTACGTGTCGCAGCAATTCTCAGCTTGTGCGCCTGGGTGGCTCTCGTCGCGTCTGCAAGTCGTGCATCCGGTGTCCCATCATGGCTGAAGCTGCGAATCGGTACGGAAGCTCTTACCGCAACCGACGGCGGGAACTCCGGCACGGTTACCTTATGCCGAACCGCCGGCGCATTTATAAGATATGTGCACGTCGAAGCCGGCGCGGAGTGTGCGTGCACGAAATATACCCTCGGCATCAGGGTTCATATTACGGCTCGTCATGCCCAGCAGCGAATCGGCAATCTTCACCTCCCGCCCTTGGTGCAAGTTGCGAAAAAGAATGGTCGCGTCCTTGGCTGGGGCCAGGCGGACGGCTCAATCGTTCCCGTTGTCCCGCGCGGTGCGGCCTTGATCACGATGCCGAAAGGAGTAAGCGCCACGGTGTTGTTTCGGAGCAGTAGCGAGAATCAAGGCCCTGGTATCGATCTGCCGGCGAACACGCCGGTTTCTGTAATCGATCAACTTGGGGCCGATGCAAACGGTCCTAATCTGAAAGTACGGGTGAATTCCGGTCGCTACGCAGGTAAAGTCGGCTGGGTATTACCGAGCGCTGTAGTAGCAAACGGAAATCCGCTCATTATTAATTATTAGACCGTAATCACACCTGAAATGCAGTCCGCATTGCTTGGTTACGACCAGCGCCTTTATGGGCATAGTTCGGCCGATGAAACGTATTTTGGCTAGCCTCGCGACGCTCGCGTTCCTCGCGGTGTCGGTTCCCGCCCTCGCCCAGGACCGGGATAACCACGATCACGGCGGGCCGGGCATGCAACGCGGCGGACCGCCGCCGCGTCGCGACGCTCCGCCGCCGCGTCGCAACGCTCCGCCGCCGCGTCGACACATGTATCGTGAAGGCCAGGTTTATAACGGCCATCATCTTACGAATCGCGGTGGCCATTGGGGCTACTACCAGCCGCGTAACGGCGTAAACGTTTTCATCAACATACCGCTCTGATCGCTGCATCGGGGAGCTCCGGCTAGCCGGACTCCCGCGGCGGGTCATAGAACGAGGACGCGCGTATTGGCCGCGTTCTCTTTCTCGTTTCAACCATGGGAGCGTACGGGTCTGGTGGCCCGCGCAGTCTTCAAAACTGCTGAGGCCTTCGCAAGGGGGCTGGTAGGTTCGATTCCTACACGCTCCCGCCACCCGGCTTGAAAAGCGTGCCGTTCGAAGAAAGGGTTAAACCATGCACGGTGACGGGCGATGACGCTCGGCCGCACGCTTAGCGGACTCGGTGCGATCGCCGTGCTCGGCATCGGCAGCGGAGCGCTGTTGTGGCCGAAGCGGGCCACACGGACGTACGGCGTTCCCAACGACGACGCCGGAGCACACGCCTACGTGCAGGCGACTGCGGCTCGCGATCTCGTGATGGGCGGCTTCGTACTGTGGGCGGCGATCGCGAACGACCGGCCTGCGATGGAAGCGGGCTTGCTCGTCTGCACGCTCGCGCCGTTGGCGGATTTTATCCTGGCGTATCGGTGCAGCGGGCTCGTGCCGCAGCTGCTCACCCACGGCTCGGGCGTGGTCGGCGTGCTCGGGGCGTGGGCCGTCCTGCGCTTCGAGCCCCAGTAGCGGCCACGGCGAATACTTGCCAAACTCTGCTGAAAAAGAAACGCGCGCCCGTTTTCACGGACGCGCGTCATTCGATTCAGCGATCGAGGTGTTTAGCCGTGGCGACGTTCGCCACCGGCTTGACCACCGCGTGCACCACCACCGGCTACCGCACGAGCCTGCGGGGCTGCGAAGCTACGAGCCTGTGGGGCCGCCGCGAAGCTGCGAGCCTGCGGGGCTGCGAAGCTGCGAGCCTGCGGAGCCTGCGGGGCTGCGAAGCTGCGAGCCTGCGGGGCCGCGAAGCTGCGAGCCTGCGGGGCTGCGAAGCTGCGAGCTTGCGGTTGCGCGAAGCTACGAGCCTGCGGGGCCTGCGGGGCCGCGAAGCTGCGCGCTTGCGGTTGCGCGAAGCTGCGCGCCTTGGGAGCCGCGTACGCGGTCCGTTGCGGGCTGCGGACGAAGCCGGCGTTACCGATGTAACCGTGCGCGCGGTTCTGCCAACCGGATGGCGGCGCCGTTGCGTGGCGGATCTGGCCGCCGTAGCTGAACGAACGTTGCTGGAAGCTGCGCGTGTTCAGGTTGAAGGCCAGGCTGAACGAAGGGCCCCAGCCGCTGGCATAGCCCGGATACCAGGCACCCGGTCCATAGTACACGGCGACCGGCGCCGGCCCTTGATACTGATACGGCGTGTCGATCTCGATGGCGTCGAAGTTCGAGCCGTCGGGATAGCCGTCCACCGTGACGTTCATGCCCGGTTCGAGCGTCAAGCCCGTCGGGTTGATGATCGTTCCTTGTTCCAGCTGCACGCTGTCGGTGTAACCGCTTTGGTCGGCGACGCTGATGTTCCAGGTGCCGTTGATCGAGGCGATCGTTCCTTGAAGCTGCTGGTTCGCACCGGTGTCGGCTGCATACGCCGGAGCGTCTTGCGCGAACACGGTTGCGGGGGTGATGAGTGCGGCGGCTGCGATGGCTGCGCCGAGCAGCCGCGGGGTGATGATGTGTGTGATATTTTTCATGAGGTGCTCCGCCTTTCCGCAGAGCGTGCCCCTATGATCGCGCGTGTCAATGAGAGGATATTGGGACCAATCAACTTCTCATCTGGCCCTGTGCGCCGCAGCACGTTTTCGTTCGGTACGGAACCGCTGGCGTCGTGCGCGAAACCCGCCACCGGCCGCCTGGGGGCAGGGGGCCGTCTGCATCGCTGCCCGGCCGAACGCAGGATCGCCTGGGCGCGGGACCGGATGAGCAGTACTTACCGCACGACGCCAAAAGGTGCCAATGGGAATCGAGGACATCCTTCGGAAAAACGATGAAAAGCGCGGTCGCGGTAACCTTCGCCAAGGCGCTACCGAGCGGGGTGAGAAGGCCTGCCAGGCGTTTTACGAGTTCGTGGCGCTGGCGTTGGTCGCCGCGGTCAAGGGGTTGCGCGATCCGGCTCTCGGCGAACCCGTCCACCTGCCGCTCGGGACGAAGACGAACTCATCGCAAGAGCGCGCCGTGTTGATCGAATGCCAAGGCCTGGTCCGGTTCACGTTGCACTGTATGGTGCGCACCGATCTGGAGGGCACCGCATATTGCTCCGCGATCGATCTGGGCATGTCCCGCGGTGGCGGCCGAAGCGTGCGAGGAACCTACGAACCCCTGCGCGGAAGTTCGGGCCGGCCCAATAAGCTCGGCGTCACCGACAAGCAGTTCTTGATCGACCCGCCCCGCTTCCTCAAGGCGATCGAGTCGCTGGCGCATCAGTTGTAAGGCTGTGCGGGCGCACGTTTAGCGCGCGGGGATGTCTTCCCGCAGGATCGCGTTGTAGAGCGACATCACGCGCCCGACGTAGTTGCCGGCACTCGCGGGAACGCCGTGTGCCTCGCTGACCGCCCGTGCTCCGGTCTTGTATGCCGCGACGGCATAGGTGACGTTGCCGTGAAAGCGGCTGAGCAGGTCGCGCAAGTAGCGCGCCCCGGCGGTGATGTTTTCGCTCGGGTTATAGAGATCGGTCACGCCGTAGTGCTCCGCGGTCGCGCGTTTGAGCTGCATCAAACCCATCGTGCCCGACGGCCCGGTCGCGTGCGCGTTGCCGCCCGATTCGACGGCGATAATCGCGCCGATGAGGCCCGGCGGAACGTGATTGCTCGCCGCTTGCGCGTTGATGATGCGCGCGTATTGGTCGAGCGTCGCCGTCGGCGGTACCGCCGGCACGAGATCGCTCTTACGCCCGCACGCGGCGAGCCCCGCGATGATGAAGACAATAGCGGCCGTGCGGCGCGTCAAAAGGCGTGACCGCACATGGCCGTCCAGCATGAGCCGCCCTTCCGCCAGCGAGCGCTTGCCTCCCGCTCACCGGCGGCGCGACGTTACGGCGAGGTTGCGCGCGGCTTGGCGAAGCGTTCCGCCGACCGCGCGCGTGCTTTCGCGATCCACACGTCGCGATCGTGCGGCGCGGCGGTCGTCTCCAATGAGCCGATCAGTTCGCGCGCGACCGCGGTGACGTCCTCAACGGCGCGCTCGAAGGCGGCTTCGTTGGCTTGCGAGGGGCGCGTGAAGCCGGAGAGTTTGCGCACGAACTGCAACGACGCCGCTCGGACTTCGTCCTCGGTCGCGGGCGGATCGAAATTAAAGAGGGTGCGGATGTTGCGGCACATGTCCGCAGTATATCACCGGATCACCGGATCGAAAGCGCTCGCCGGGCGGCTGCGATGGTGGAGATGCTGCCGGGCGCGCTGAAGTTCTCGGCGTAGTATTGGACGACCGGCGCGCTCACTGTTTGGGCCGTTCCGACGCCGGCCCAGTTCGACGCCTGCATGATGTTGATGTAGTGACCGGTCGACTCAGTCGACGGGCACGTTTGCCAATTGCCGCCGGGGCAGTTTGCGCTCTCCGACATGAACGCCGCCTCGGCAGCCTGCCAGCTGCCGCCGGCACCTTGCCGGCTGATATTTTGCGCCGACGGCACCGAACCGCGTTGCGTCTCGTAGAGCCAAAACGCCGTGCACGTGCTCGCCGACGCGGGACAATCGTGCGCGAAGAAGTCGCCGCTTTCCATCTGCGCGGCCCAATAGCGCGCCGTCTGCAGGGTGACGCTGTCGAAGACCAGCGGGCTAGTGGCGGCCGGAACGCCGAGCCCGGCGCGGTCGCTGTTGATCTGGTTGAGCCACGCCAGGTCGCCGGCGCCGGGGAGCGCGATCGCGATCGTACCGAGCGCCGTCGTGCCGGCGGCCGCGACCGAAACGATCGCGTGATATGCCGCATGCCCGTCGCGCGGAAAGATGTCGACCCACTGCGCGCCGGTGTACACGGGATAGCCCGCTCCGAGGTAGGCGAAGCTGGCGGTCCAGGTCGACGGCGGCACGTTCTTCACGTCGAACGTTCCGTCGGCCGCGGTCGTCGCCGACGGCCACGCGGCCGACGGAACGGCCGGCGGCGTCGCGCCGGCGATCACCGTCTGCCCGCTCACGTACACGGCGGCGCCCGCGATGGGTTGACCGCTGGTGTCGTCCACGGCGGCGCCGGCAACGTCTGCCGGCGGTGTTGGGGTGGGCCTCCCAACATCGGGCAACGTGCCGGCGCCGCTCGCCGGGGGCACCGATCCCGCGCCCCCGCCCCCGCCGCACGCGGCCAACGCGGCTGCCAAGACCAGCGGCACGAGCCTCGTCGCGACCATTCGAGCCCTCCGGCGCGGCTAGTGCCCCGGCCGGGACCCGCTGATTCGTAATTTCTTTGTAATTCGTGTAACCGCGGTCACAGGAAGCCCCTGCTCGATCGGGGTCGGGGCATGTTAGGAGCGGTGTCCCGGCGAAGAAGTAGCTGCCCCGTCCAACGACAAGGAGTGTCTATGTCGGTCGCGATTTCCGGTTCCAACCCGGCCTACTCGCTGCAATCGGTCCTGGCGGCCCAAGTCGCCCTCTTAACTGCGACCGAGCAGATATCGAGCGGCGAGCGAATCACGAGTGCGGCGGTCGATCCCTCCGGGCTCGCCATATACAACAACCTCTCGACGCAATCCCAAGGCGCGGACACCGCCAACGAAAACATTTCGGAAGCCTCCGACGCGGTCAACGTCGCGCAAGGCGCCACGAGCACGATCCAAAGCACGCTGCAGAGCGAAAACGACTTGGCGATCGAAGCCAACAACGGGTTCAACTCGCCCTCCGACGATGCGGCGCTGCAAGCGCAAGCCAACCAAGACACGCAAGAAATCAACCAGATCGCCGGCGAGACGAACTTCAACGGCACGCCGCTGCTCAACGGCACGAACTCCGGCACCACGCCGGCGGCGCCCGCCACGGCCGCGGTCACCAACGACGACGCGGTCAATGCCGGCGGCGCGGTCGTCACGAGCGCGACCGCTTCGGCCGCAACCACCAGCGGCACGTTCAGCGTCGCGGTCGATGCGAGCGGCAACGCCGATATCTCGTACACCGACAGCGCAACGCAAACGACCGTCGCGGTCGGAACCGTTGCCGCCAACTCCTCGACGACCTACAACGGCACCACGATCAACGTCGGCAACATTTCGGCCAGCGACGCCGGAACCTCGGCGACGATCCAAACGACCGCCGCCACCGCCGGCTCGACGGCCGGCACGGTCAGCGTGCAGTCCGGTGCGAGCGCGGGACAAACCACGACCGTTTCGCTGCCGAACGCGACGACGACGGGCCTGGGCATCGCCGGTATCGATTTGTCGAACCCGGCCAGCGCGACGAACGCCGAAGGTCAGATCAACGATGCCATCTCGGCCCTCGGTGCGGGCCAAGCGCAGTTGGGCGCGCAATCGAACGCCCTCTCCGACGCGTTTGCCAACAACAACATCTACTCGAACAACCTCGCCGCGTCGGCGTCGTCGATCGGTGACGACAACGTCGCGCAGTCGGTGACGCAAGCCGATCAGGCGTCGATTCAACAGCAGATCTCATACGCCGTTCTCGCGCGCGCCAACGCCGACGCCGGCCACCTGAGCAGTTTCCTCAGCCAATACGCCTAGGCTCGCGCGCACCGCGCGGCCCGCTCGAGCAGCAACGTGCGGTCGCGCGCGTTATGCGCGAGCGCCGCGGCCTGCTGGTAGGCCGCGCGCGCTTCGCTGAACCGGCCGAGCTTCTCGAGCAGATCGCCGCGCACGCTCGGCAACAGGTGATACGCCTGCAGCGCCGGCTCGCCGCTGAGCGCATCGACGAGTTCGAGCCCGGCGGCGGGTCCGTAAGCCATCCCGATCGCGACCGCGCGGTTCGAGCTCCACCACCGGCGAGGGCAGCATCTGCGCCAAGGCATCGTAGAGCGCGGCAATGCGTGCCCAATCCGTTTCCTCGGGGCTGCGGGCCCGCGCGTGACAGGCCGCGATCGCGGCTTGCAGCGCGTAGTTTCCGCGTGCGCCGCCCAGCGCTTCCGCGCGTTCGAGTGCCGCGAGCCCGCGCCGGATGAGCAGATGATCCCACTTGCCGCGGTCTTGTTCGAGTAGCAGAATCGGCTCGCCGCCGGGACCGACGCGCGCCTTCGAACGCGATGCCTGAATCTCCATCAGCGCGACGAGCGCGTGCACTTCGGGCTCGTCCGGCGCTAACTCGGCGAGCACGCGTCCCAAACGCAACGCGTCCTCGCACAGGGCCGGGCGCATCACGTCGTCGCCCGCCGTTGCGGCGTAGCCCTCGTTGAAGATCAGGTAGAGCACTTCGAGCACCGCGGCGAGCCGGGCCGCGCGTTCCGACTTGCCCGGAACCTCGAACGGCACGTGCGCTTCGGAGAGCGTGCGTTTCGCGCGCACGATCCGCTGCGCGACGGCCGGTTCGCTGCTCAAGAACGCGCGTGCGATCTCCACCGTCGTCAAGCCGCCGAGCAAACGCAGCGTCAGCGCAACGCGCGCCTCCATCGAGAGCACGGGATGACAGGCGATGAAGATCAACCGCAACAGATCGTCGCCGATGTCGTCTTCGTCGAGCGCGAGCAACGCCGCATCCGCGGCGCTGCTCTCGGTGCCGGGCTCGCCGGCGAGGGCCGTGTGCTTGCGTTCGAGGACCTCTTCGCGCCGGAAGCGGTCGATGGCGCGGCGTTTGGCGATCGCCATCAGCCACGCCCCGGGATTGCGCGGGATGCCGGTCTCGGGCCATTGCACGAGCGCCGCGACAAAGGCATCCTGCGCGAGTTCCTCGGCGACGCCGATGTCGCGCACCATGCGCGTGAGACCGGCGATGAGCTTGGGCGATTCGATGCGCCAAATCGCCTCGACCGTGCGGTGCGCGTCGAGCGGGCTCACGAGATCGCGCCTACGGGGCGCTGGTCACCTCGAAGAGTTCGGTGACGCCGTCGCCCGCGCAATCGAGAAACCGGCGTGTCCACGCCAGAGCCTCATCGCGCGACGGCACATCGAGCACGGCGAAACCGCCCACGACTTCTTTCGTTTCGGTGAACGGTCCGTCGGTGACCGCGAATTGTGCGCCGCTCCGGCGTACGCGGATGCTCGCGCCGTTCGGCATGACGCCGCCGGTGTCGACCAGCACGCCGGCGGCGCGCATCTCGCCGATGAGCCGGCCCATCTCAGCCATCTGCCGGTCGTCCGGCGGCCCGCTGTGGCTGCTCGGATCGAACCTGAAGATCGAGACGAACTTCACTGCGCGCCCTCCGCTTGGGCGCTCATGTGCGCGCCGAGGCGTTCGTGCTGGTCGTGCAGCTCCGGCGTCATGACCGGCGCGAAGTCTTCCATATCGTAGATTTGGCGAATCTCGATTCGCTCGCCGTCCTCGAACGGGCAGCGGGCCAGCCACTCGATGATCTCCGCTTTGGATTTCGCCTGGAGCAGCCAGAAGCCGGCGATCAGCTCCTTCGTTTCGGTAAACGGCCCGTCGGTGATGGTGGGCGTGGGTCCGGAATAGTCGATCCGCGCGCCTTTGGCGGTGGGGTGCAGGCCCTCGGCTCCGAGCAGGATGCCGGCTTTCGCCAGCTGCTCGTTGTAGGCACCCATTTTGGCCAGCATTTCGGGTTTGGGCAGCGCACCGGCTTCGCTTTGCGGTGTAGCCTTGACCATGACGATGAATCGCATCGGGGAATCTCCTCGTTCGTGTGGGTTCTACCTATGCGTCGAACGAGGAATGCGGAAATCGACAGGCCGCGCGGAACCGGCGGTGAGAAGAGCACCGTCATGCTGACTCGCCGCGCCGCGCTCGGTCTTGTCGCGCTGACCGCGGCGGCGTGCGCGCTCCCGCGCGCGACCGCGGCCGCGGACCTCACGCCGCTGGCGGTCGGCTCCTCGGCCGAAGACGATCTCGGCCCGGTGCTCTACGGTATCGCCGGCGGAGCGTTCGCCCGCGCCGGGCTCGACGTGCACGTGACGGTGCTGGGTTCGGGTTCGGCCGCGGCGGCGGCCGTCGCCGGGGGCACCCTACAGATCGCCAAGAGCAGCTCGCTGCCGCTGGTCGCGGCGCACGCGCGCGGCGTGCCCTTCACGATCATCACGGCCGGCACGATCTCGACGGCCGACCATCCGTCCTCGGTGATCGTGGTACGGCCCGACTCGCCGCTGCGCGCGCCGCGCGATTTCAACGGCAAGATCTTCGGTCAGAACTCACTCGGCGATGTCGGCGTGCTGCTGAGCCGCGGCTGGCTCGATGCCAATGGCGGCGATTCGCGCACGCTGAAGTTTCTCGAAATGCCGGGGACCGCCGTCGGGCCCGCGCTCGCCGAAGGGCGCATCGATGCGGCGACGCTGCGTAATCCCGGCTTAGCCGCGGTGCTGGGCGCCGGGCAAGGCAAAGCGTTCGCACATCCCGGCGATGCGCTCGGCAAACGCATTCTGATCAGCGCCTGGTTCTCGACCAGCGCGTACGTCGCGGCGAACCGTGACACGGTGCGGCGCTTCGCGGCCGTGATGCACGATGCGTCGGTCTACTCGAACACGAACCCGCATCAGATGGCGAAGTATCTGGCGCTGTATTTCCACGAAGACGTCGCGCTGGTCGGCCGCACCGAGCCGGCGTTGCTGGGCACGGCGCTCGATACCGGCGATCTCCAGCCGATCGTCGATGCCGCCCAGCGCTACGGCCTGATCGCGAAAGCGTTTCCGGCCGCCGAACTCATCGCGACGCCGCCGTAGGCTGGGGAACGCGCACGCCGGCGCGCTCGAGCCGCGGGAGCACCTCGGCGCAGAAGTACGGAAGCTCGGTGAGATAGTTGACGAAGCCCATCGCGATGCCGCTGAACCCGGCTTGCGCTATCGCAACGAATCCGGCCGCGACGGTATCGGGATCGCCCACCACGGGCCAGCCGCCGTAGCCGGCCGCGAAGCGAACGCGCATCCGTTGATAGTGTTCGGGCTGTATCGTCGTCGACGCGCCGCGTTGGCCGATCGCCACCATCTGATCGACCGCATCCCAATCCGCTTGCTCGTCGGCGTAGTAGTGGTAGTACTCTTCCGCTTCGCGCTGGGTCGGCCGGCAGACGACGCTGGCGGTGGTGAAAACGCCCAGGCGTTTGCCGAGTGCCGCGGCGCGGCGCTTCGCATCGGCGACGTTTTCCGCCGCACTCTCAACCGACATGCGAATCGTCGAGAGCAGATAGGTGCAGTTGGCGATGGCAAAGGCTTTGCCGGTATCCGAGCTGCCCGCGTTCATGATGACCGGCTGGGTTCCACCGAAGGGCTTGGGTTCCGACTCCACGCCGCGCAGCTTTATGAACTCGCCGTCGAAGTCGAACGCGCTCTCGCTTTCCCACATCATCCGCACCGCGCGCAGCCATTCCGCGCCGTATACATAACGCGTCTCGTGATCGCGCTGCGACACGTTGTACATCTCGAACTCATCCTGATTCCACCCGCACACGAGGTTGAGCGCGAAGCGCCCGCGTCCGACATGGTCGACCGTCACGAACTGTTTGGCGGCGAAAATCGGGTGTACGAGCGGTGCGTGCACGGTCCCGAAGACCGTGAGGCGTTCGGTCACGCCGAGCAAACCGCCGGCCCAGGTGATCGTCTCGAACCCCACGCCTTCGAAGTTCGTCGTGCCGCCGAAACCTTTCCAGCGCGCCACCGGCAGCGAGAACTCAATCCCCGCTTCATCGAGCAGCCGCGCCAGCGCGACGTTGTCTTCCCACGATGCCGACCAGCGTTCGGGCACCTTCGTTGCGGCGATACCCGATGACACGTTCGCGCCGAACGTCCCGAGCTTGAGCGCATTAGCGCTGTTGAGTTGCGTGCGGTCGTTTTCGCGGGCGTTTGTCATCACAGTTTCCTCGGCGACCCGTCGTCGAGAACCTCTTTCGCTCGCTCGGGAAACAGGCAAGCGGCTGGGTCGGAATAGAAGGTGCAGCATGTGACGATCTCAGCCGGCTACATTCGCGGGGTCTTTGTGGCGGCCGGTACGTTCGCTGCCGGTGTGTTGCTGTGCGCCTGCGGCGGGGGCGGCTCGCAGCCCGCAGCGGCACCGGCCGTTTCAGTCTCTCCGGCGGCGCCGCTTCAGATGGGCCAAGCGACGGTCACCATCACGGTTCCGCAGAGCGCAATCGCGTCCGACGCGCGTCATCCGGCGTATGTTTCGGCGGGCACGCAATCGATCAGCGTTTCCAGCTATGCGGTCGTGGGCGGAGCCATCGCGGGCACGGCAACGGCAACGAGCAATCAGGACCTGACCTCGAAAGCGCCGGGATGCAGCGGTAGCGGGCCGATTGTCTGCTCGGTAGCGGTCGCGGCGCCGATCGGAACGGACGCATTCTCCGTTTCCGCCTATCAGGGAACCGGCGAGACGGGCGCCGTGCTCTCGACGTTGCCGAAGTCGGCGGCAACCGAATACGCGATCGTCACAGGGCGAGCGAACATCGTTGCGCTCGTTCTCGGGGGCGTTCCGGCGAAGGTCGTCGTCTCACCGTCACAGTCGGCGCTGACCGGCGGCGTTGCCGCGACGTTCGGCGTTTCCGTCGTGGCGTCGGACGCCGGCGGAAACGTCATCATCGGCGCCGCGCCGTACGCCAACCCGATCACGCTCACCGATTCGGACGGCACGGGCGGAACCTCGCTCTCGGCGACGTCCGTCACATCTCCGGCTACCGCGGTGACGCTGACCTTCAACGGCAGTACCGTTGCATCGACGGTGACGATCGGCGCGAGCGCAAGCGGCGCGACGGCGACGCCCGGCATTCTAACGTTCACACCCGGCTTCAACGTAGCGTGTTCGAGCGGATGTTCGGGTTTGCCGAACCCGAATTCCGCCTACGCGGAAACCATCTCGGAGGCTAACTACGGCAGCGGGAGCTTCACCCTGGCCGGCAGCGGATCCAGTTGCACGTTCGAACCGCCCGCTTCCGTGGCCGCGTCCAACGGCACGGCGACGGTCTCCGTGTTTCCCAACCCGCAGGGCGGGACGTGTTCGTTGCAAGTCACCGACTCGTACAGTCACACCGCCACGGCCTCGCTCACGTTCAACGCGGCCGGATCGCCCGTCGTGAGCTCCTATCCGCTGCCGATCAACGGAACGTATCCAACGATCCCCGCCGATGCAAACAACGGCGGATTGAAATTCGCCGTTGACTGTTGCCCCGACTCGCCGCCCGCGGCCTATCCCACGGTGCTGTGGGGCGCGTACACCTATTGGCCGTTGAGTTACAACACCAATCCTGACGATCTCGGAATCGTCATTTATGCATCGTCGAACGATCCCGTGCGTGTGATCGACAATCTCGTGGGCACCCGCTATATCTTCAGTATTTCCGTGAACACGGGCCTCCAGACCGTTACCTACACCGGACAAGGCGGAACCACCGTGTCGACGACGTTCGCCCAACTGGTTCCCTAGCGCCGCGCAACCGGCGCAACGAGCCTCGCGTTGAGAACAGCATGGATCTCGGAATTTCCGGGCGGCGTGCGGTCGTGTGCGCATCGAGCCGAGGGTTGGGCCGGGCCTGCGCCGAGGCGCTGCTGGCCGAGGGGGTCGGCGTCGTGATCAACGGACGCGATCCGGAGCGGCTCGCGCGCACGGCGGACGAGCTGCGCTCGAAGTACGCGGCGGATGTCAGCGCGGTCGCGGCCGACGTGACGACGAGCGCCGGCCGCAACGCATTGCTCGCCGCTTGCCCCGACCCGGACATCCTGATCAACAACAATGCCGGCCCCGAGCCGGGCCCTTTTTTGGCGCTCGATGAAGATGCGTGGCTGCACGGACTCGCCGCCAACATGGTCGCGCCGCTGCAGCTCGTGCGCGCCGTCATTCCGGCGATGATCGCGCGCAAGTTTGGACGCATCGTCAACATCACCTCGGCTATGGTCACCACGCCGCGGCCCCACATGACGCTCTCATCCGGTCCGCGCGCCGGGCTCACGGCCGCGCTGAAAGGGCTGTCGTTCGAACTGGCGCCGCACAACGTCACGATCAACAACCTGCTGCCGGAACGCTTCGATACCGACCGCCAACTCTTTATGGCGAACGTGGCGGTGGACTCGCAGAAGATCGATTTCGATGAAGCGCGGCGCCGGCAGGTTGCGTCGATCGCGGCCAAACGGCTCGGCCGCCCCGAAGAGTTCGGCGCCACGTGCGCGTTCGTGTGCAGCGCGTTTTCGGGCTATCTGTCGGGCCAGAACATTCATCTCGACGGTGGAAGCTATCCGGCGCTCATCTAACCAGACCGTACTCTGGCGGGCCTTCGGGATCGTGGCCGCCATCGCTCTGTACGCGGTTGCCGTGAGCGGGCCCGCCTACGACATGACAACGCCCGTGACGATGCCGCAACACGAGCTCGTGCGCAAGATCTACGCGTTGCTGGCGTTCGCGTTGCTGGGATTCGTACTCGAACGTTCGGCGTTGCGGCGCCTGCACGGCGTGCTTGCCGCGGCCATTCTGATCGGCATCTACTCATATGGCATCGAAATCGGCCAGATTCTCATCGGGCACTCGACCGAGACGCTCGCGCAGCACGCGTTCGACGTGGCCAGCGGTGTCGCCGGCGGTGCGCTCGGCGCGTTCCTCGCGCTGCTCGTCACCGAGCCCGGCCGGCGGGCGCGCCGCATCGAAGCCGCTGCGATCGCCCTCGCGCTGCTCCTGCTCGCCTGGGCATTCACCGGCACGTACGCCGCGCTGGACTATTGATTCACGTTCCGTGAATCCGGCGCGGGCCAGGAAGTGGGCCGCCGTCGCGCAAGTCCTTCGGCGATGCGCCGTCTCGCCGTGCTCGTAGCAGCAGCCTTTGCCGCGCTGACCGCCGGCTCGGGCGCGCGCGCCGATTTGCCGCCGCTGAAGATCGGGATCGTCTATTCCTATAGCGGCGGCGGTGCAACGCTGGGCAAAACGCTCGACGGCGCGCTCGACGCCTGGACCGCGCTGCACGGCGACACGGTGGCCGGGCGCAAGGTCGTCTTCATCAAACGCGACGATACCGGGATCGCGCCGGAGACGGCGCGCCGCGAAGCTCAAGAACTGATCGTCCAAGATCATGTCGACCTCCTGATGGGCAGCGCGCTCACGCCGAACGCCGTCGCGGTTGCGGGCGTGTCGACGCAGGCGAAGGTTCCGTTCTTCATCGTCAACGCGGCGACGTCGGGAATTCTCGCCAAGCAGCCGTACTCGGCCCGCTTCGGGTTCACCGAAGCCCAGGCCACGGTACCACTGGCCCAATGGGCGTTGAAATCCGGGATCAAGACGGCCTACGTGATCTTTCAAGATTACGGTCCCGGCATCGACGCCGGCCAGACGTTCGAGAAGACGTTCCAGGCCGGCGGCGGCCAACTCCTCGGCGAGGCGCGCGTCCCGGTCAACAATCAGGAATATGCGGCCTACATTCAGCGCGCCAAAGACACGAAGCCGCAAGCGCTCTATGTGTTCCTCAACAACGGCGGCGGCAGCGTTGCGTTTCTGCACGGCTGCAAGGCCGCCGGTTACGGCCGCGCGGGGATTCAGATCCTGGCCGCCGGCGCGCTGGTCGACGAGGATTACTTACCGGTGATCGGCGATGCGGCCGACGGGCTCATCACCTCGCTCAACTATTCCACCGATCACGACTCCGAGCTGAACCATCTCTTCGTCAAGACGTTCGCCAAGGTGACGGGTAACGGGAGCATCGTTCCCGACTTCGGTTCGGTGGCGACCTTCGATGTGATGGCGGCGATCTATAAGGTCGTCGCGGCGCAGAACGGCACCGTCGATCCCGACAAGACGATGGAACTCGTGAAGGCGCTGAAGTTCGAGAGCCCGCGCGGGCCGATCGCGATCGATCCGTTAACGCGCGACCTGGTGCAGAACATCTACATCCGCCGCACGATCAAGCGCCACGGCGCGTTCGTGAACGTGGAGTTCGAAACGATCCCGATGGTCCACGACCCCAACGAATCCTAGTCGCCCGCCGGCAAGTGCGCAGCCGCGTCTCCCTGCGACGAGTGTTCCCTGTCATCCCTCGACTTCGCTGCGGATGACAAGAGGGCGAAGCTGACCGCGCCTACGCGCTAGTCGCGGTAGGTGGGGTCGAGGCGGTCGGCTTGGCGCAGCAGGGCGGCCCAGTCGCGGTGGTTTTCGTCGCGGTGGCCGGTTTTCGCGGCGTCCAAGGCAGCCTTCTCGGCCACGTCTTCGCCGGGGACGAATAGTGCTTCGGGGCCGCCGGCCGAGAGCGCGGCGACTTGCGCCTGACAAGCGAGTTCCAGAAAATGATGGTTGATGTAGGCTTCGGGAATCGACCGCCCGCACACGAGCACGCCGTGATTGCGCAGGATCAGCAGCAGTTTTCCCTCGAGGTCGCGCACGAGCCGCTCGCGTCCGGCGAGGTCGAACTCGAAGCCGGCGAAATCGTGGTAGCCGATGCGGTTGTGAAAGCGCACGGCGTGTTGCGTGATCGGCAGCAAGCCGCAGCGCTGCGCGCTCACGCCCATGTTGGCTGCCGTGTGCGTGTGAAAGACCGCCATCACGTCGGGCCGCGCTTCCATCACGCCGCCGTGGATCACCAGCCCGCCGCGGCTGACCGAATCGTCCGACGGATAGATCTTCGTGCCGCCGAAATCGTACACGAGCAGCGACGAAGCGGTGACCTCATCGAAGAACTGGTGCTCGCCCTTGATGGCGTAACGGTCGGGCCGGTCGGGGATGCGCGCCGAGAGATGGTTGTAGGTGAGGTCGGTGACGCCGCTCGCCGCCATCAGCCGGTAGCAGGCCGCCAATTTCACGCGCGCTTCCCACTCGGCCGCGCTGACGACGTCGCGCAAGCCCGAGGGCGCGCGGTGTTCGGTGCTCAACATCAACCGCCAGTTCGACGCCGGGTCCCCTCCGGCTTCTAGTCCGAGGTCTCCGGGCGAAGGTTCTCGATGACACGGTCGAGGATTCCGGTGAGGAGGGTGATTTCCGACGGCGCGATTCCATGCAGGGCTTGACGGTTGAGCTCGTCGTTGAGCGTGATGATCTTGTCGCGCAGGGTGTAGCCCTTCGCTGCCAGGACCACGAGCGACCGTCGCCGGTCGTTCGGGTCGACCGTTCGCCGAACCAAGTTGCGTGCGACCAGCGAGTCGATGGTGGCCACCGTCGCCGACTCCGAGGTGCCCATGCGTTTGGCGATGATGCGCTGCGACACGCCGTCTTGGTCCCAGACTTCGCGCAGCAGCCGGTACTGGTTGAGGCTCAACTGGTAGGGGCGCACGCGAGCGCGGATCGACTTGACCAGCAGGTCCGAGGTATCGCGTATTTGCGCCGTCGGTATTCTGCGGACGAACGGCTCCGCCGGCGAGGCGGTCCCGCGCTTAGGCACGGGCGCGGCAACCTTTGCACTTGACCCCGAACAGCGGCTGTGGTAAATACTTCATCTATATAAGCTTTCGTGCGCGCCTATCTAAGCGAATGGAGAGCGTCGTTCTGCAATTAGCTCAGGGTTGCATCACTGCCTACATGCTGCGCGCGCTGCGGCCGGCCGTTGCGGTCGCGTTGGTGACCGGGTTGCTGGCCGGCGCGGGCGGCTCCACGCCGCCGGCGCAAGCCGACGAGCCCTACGTGATCAACGCCATCCTGTCGCTAACCGGCTCGGCGGCGTTTCTCGGTCAAGGCGAGGCGCGAACGCTCGAAGTTGCCGAGGCGGCCGTGAACAAGAGCGGCGGCATCGGCGGCCGGCCCGTGCATTTTGCAATCGCCGACGACCAGTCATCACCGCAGGTCGCGGTTCAGTTGCTGAACGGCATCGCGGCCAAAAATGCCAGCGTCGTGATCGGCCCGAGCTTGACCGGAACGTGCCGGGCCGTTGCGCCGCTGCTGAACACCGCGATCCTCGCCTACTGTCTGAGTCCCGGCGTGCGTCCGGAGCGCGGCAGCTACATGTACTCTTCGGGCTTTTTGGTCAAGGACGGCTTGACCGTCGCCCTGCGCTACTTGCGCGCGCGCAATTTGGACCGCGTCGCTTTCCTCAGCTCCACCGATGCGACGGGACAAGATGGTGAAGAATCATTTCGTGCCTCGCTCTTGCTGCCGGAGAACAAGTCGATCCAGTTCGTCGACAACGAACACTTCAATCCGGCCGACATCAGCGTGGCGGCACAGATGGTGCGGATCAAGCAATCCGGCGCGCAGGCGCTGATCGCGCTGACGACCGGCACGCAACTCGGAACGGCGCTGCGCGGGGCGACCGAGGCCGGGCTGAACATTCCGGTTTTCACCTCGAACGGCAACATGACGCTCGAGCAGACGAAGCAGTACCAGGGTCTTTTCGCACTCGATAATTTGTATTACGAGAGCACGCTGATGTTTGCGCGTTCGGCCTTGCCGCGGGGACCGCTCCGCGATGCGGTGGAGTCGTTCTATCAAATGGCCGAGGGCGCCAAACTTCCGGCCGAGATCGGGCCTTCGCTGGCGTGGGATCCGGCGATGCTGATCGTTGCCGCGTTACGGCATCTCGGAGCCGACGCCGGCGCGCCGCAGATCCGCGCGTATCTGGCCGGCATCCACGACTACATGGGCGCCAACGGACCGTACGATTTCGTGAAGACGCCGCAGCGCGGTCTCGATGATGCCGACGGCGTCGTGGTGCGCTGGGATGCCGGCAAAAGCACCTGGGTGCCGATGAGCCTGCCCGGCGGATTCACGCGCGGCCGATGACTGCGGGAGACGTTGTATGCTGACGAAGGAACAGAACGAGCAATTGACCCGGGTCGGCCCCGGAACCTTGATGGGCGACCTCCTGCGGCAGTATTGGATTCCGTTCTACCGTTCGGCTGATCTCGAGAGCGGCGGGCAACCCGCTCGCGTGCGTTTGCTCGGTGAAGATCTGGTTGTGTATCGTGATCCCGGCCACGCGCCGGGTGTGGTGCGGGAGCAGTGCGCGCATCGCGGTGCCTCACTGTTCTTCGGTCGCAACGAGCCGGGCGGACTGCGGTGCATCTATCACGGCTGGAAGTTCGACGCCGGCGGCCGCTGCCTAGAGATGCCGAACGAACCGGCTGAGAGCGACTTCAAGTCAAAGGTGCGCCAGCCGGCCTATCCGTGTGTCGAGCGCAACGGCATCATCTGGACCTATATGGGTCCAACGCGCCCGGCGCCGCCGTTGCCGCAGTTGGAATGGAACGTCGTTCCGGCCTCGCAGAGCTACCTGCCGCCGCTACGGGTACAAGAAGTGAACTTCGTGCAAGCGCTCGAGGGGGAATACGACTCCAGCCACGCCGCGATTCTGCACGCCGGCCTGTCATCGGACTTCGGCGATGCGGATCGCGCCAGCCGCCCGGCGCCGCGCTTCTATACGAGCGACACCGACTACGGTGTGTTGATCGCCGCGCGCTATCCCAAGCCCGGCAGCAGCGCCGATTATTGGCGCATCTATCCGTTCATGATGCCCTTCCACACGATCGTCAACGTCAACCCGACCTATCAGGGCCCCGTGCTCTTCAGCGGTCACGTGTGGATTCCGATGGACGACGAACATTCCGTCGCCTTGGGGTTCACCTGGCATCCCAACCGCGACCTCACCGCGGAGGAACGGGTCGCGTTGGCCGCCGGCGCGCCCGACGGTCTCGAGGGTCTGCACCCGACGGCGAAGAGCTTCCGGCCGCCGTGCGGCGCGCCGTACGACGCATTCTGGCCGGTGCTCAACGCGGCCAACGACTGGGGACACGATTACGAAGCGCAGCGCACGGGCTTGCGCGCATCCGGTATTCCCGGTCTGTGGCCGCAAGATGTCGCGGCGCAACGCGGCTGGGGACCGATTGCCGATCGCACCCAAGAGCACTTGGGCAGCGCCGACGTCGGTCAGATCGCGATGCGCCGCCGGCTGTTGCAAGCCGCCCACAATTTACGCAACTCCGGCAGCGTGCCGCCGGGCGTCGAGAATCCCGGCGCGTACATGCTGCACCCGGCGCAGATCCTGTTGCCGAACGAGCGCGAAGCGTCGTGGCGCGAAGAGATCGAACCGTTGATCAGCGGTCCGTATGTCGACGAGCAGCGACCGGTCGCGCTATTGTAATTCGATGCGTGAGGAGGAGCTTCGGGGCGACGGCTCGCACGGCTGAAAAATGCCGACGGAGCCGCGCACCTGGCTGAGCGTCCCTACGGTCGACGTCTCGGATGCGATCGTCGCCGCGATGGCGGACGGCGGTGTCGATCACCTGTTCTTCACCTCGGGCGCGGAAATTGTTTTCTATCAGGAAGCGATCGCGCGCGCCAAGGCGCAGGGCCGCCCCACGCCGCGGCTGATCACGATGCCGCACGAGCACGCCAGCCTGAACGCCGCACTCGGCTACGCGGCGGTGAGCGGGCGCCCGGCCGCGACCGCCGCCCACGTCGATGCCGGCACGCTCAATTACGGTGGTGCGATCCACACCGCGTGGCGCAGCGGCCTGCCGGTGCTGATCACGGCCGGCGGCGGGCCGGCCAGCTATCCGGGTTCGATGCCCGGCGCGCGCGACGGCGGCGGCCACATTTGGATGCAGCAGCAATACGATCAGAACGGCATCGTGCGGCAGTACACCAAATGGGATCATCGTCTTGAGTATCAGGACAATGCGGGCCTGATCGTCAGCCGCGCGCTGCAAGTCGCGCTGACCGAGCCGCGCGGACCGGTCTACCTCACGATTCCGAAAGAAATTGCGCTCCTGCCCGCGCGCGACGCCACCTATCCGACGCTGGAGCAGTTGGCGGTGCCGCGTCCGGCCGTGCCGGATCTCGATGGGATCGCGGAAATCGCGGAACGCCTGGTGCGCGCGCAGCACCCGGTGATCATCGTGGCCGGTTCGGGCCGCAACGTCGCGACGGTGCCGGAACTCATCGCGCTGTGCGAGCTGTTGGGCATCGTCGTCGTGTACGCCTCACCGCCGGCGTACTTGAGCTTTCCGATGAAGCATCCGCTGCGCGAGCCGCCGAGCGCGCTCGCCGGCGCCGACGTCGTGCTGGCGTTGGAAACCAACGTGCCCTGGATTCCGGGCGCGAACGAACCCGCGGCCGGCGCCTATGTGGCCTACGTGCACAGCGATCCGGCCCAGACGCGCATTCCGACCTACGAGTTCAGCGCCAACCTGCGCCTCACGGGCGATCCCCTGGCCACGATTCGCGCGCTTGCGAAAGCGGTGCACGGCCTGCTCTCGGCGGGCGATCGCGCGCGCATCGTCGCGCGGATCGCGCACCAGCGCGAACGCTCGCAGGAACGCGCGCTCGCGCTGGAAGTCGATGCGCTCGGTCGCGCCGCGGCAACGCCCATCGATCCGCTCTGGCTCTCCTACCAAATCGGGCAGCTCGTCGACGACAACAGCATCGTCATCGACGAGACGCTCGTTCACAACCGGCTCGGCGCGTACATGCCCTCGCGGTTGCCGGGCTCGTACTTTCGCAATCCCGGCAGCAGCGGCGGGTGGTCGCCGGGCGCGGCTTTCGGCGCCAAGCTCGCCGCCCCCGACCGCGACGTGATCGCGGTCTCGGGCGACGGCTACTACATGTTCGGCACGGCCAATCAAGCCTTGTGGGCGGCGAACCATTACGGCGCTCCGTATTTGCACGTCATCTATCAGAACCGCAGCTGGAGTACCGGGACGCTGCGGGTGAACAGCACGTACGCCGACTCGGCCGCGGCCAAAGACGGCTACGACGGCGGGTACTTCGATCCGCCGATCGACTTTGCCGCGGAAGCGGCGGCCGCGGGCGCGTACGGCGAAAACGTGCGCCGGCCTGAAGATGTCGCGCCGGCACTGGCGCGCGGACTCGAACACACGCGCAACGGCCGGCCGGCGGTGATTTCCGTTTGGCTGGCCAAATTTCTCTCGGAGACCTGATGACAACGCTGCGCCGTTCCCACGTTTTGCGTCTGCTCGGCGCATCGGCCGCGGCCGGGGCCGCGTTGCGCTCGCTACCGGCGGCGGCGCAAACCCCGGCGCCGCTGCGCATCGTGCTCTTCCCCGGCGAGACATCGGCCACGGCGTACTACGCGCAGGAGCTCGGCTTGTTCGAGCGTGCGAAGCTCGACGTGCAGATCACCGAGGTGAAGAACGGCGCGGCCGCCGCGGCCGCGATCGCCGGCGGTTCGATCGATATCGGCTTCTCCAACCCGTTGTCGGTGGCGCAAGGCTTCGAGCGCGGCATTCCGTTTGCGATCCTCGCGCCGGCCGCGCTGTCGCGCGCCGGGAAACCGGCCAGCAACGGGCTCGTGATCGTGGCCAAAACATCGCCCATCCACAGCGGCCGCGACCTCAACGGAAAGACGTTCGCGGTCGACGTGCTGGGCGGCTTGCCGCACGTGTCGGTGCGCGCGTGGATCGATAAGAGCGGCGGCGATTCGAGTACGGTGCGCTTCATCGAGCTGGCCTTCTCCGAAATGATGCCCTCGCTCGCGAGCGGGCGCATCGACGGTAGCGAGATCAACTCGGCTTTCGACCCGCTGCTCGGCAAGCCGGCGGATTCGGTGCGCCTGCTGGGCAATTCGTACGATGCGGTCGGGCCGCGTTTTTGCTCGTCGATCTGGTTCAGCACGGCCGATTGGGTGAGCAAGAATCCCGACCTCACGCGCCGCTTCATCGCGGTGATGAAGGACGCGGCGAATTGGGCCAACACCCACCCGCACGAGTCGGCGCAGATGCTGGCGCCGCACATCAAACAGACGCCGGCCGACATCGAAGGCTCGACGCGCGTTTTCTACGGTGTCGACATGACGCCGGATCTCGTGCAACCCGTCATCGACGTCAGCGCGAAATACGGGCTCTTGCGCAAAGGCTATCCGGCCACCGAGCTGATCGCCGCCGCGGCCCTCAAGCCGGGCGGCGCGTAGAAGTTACGGCGGCGCGAGCGGCCCGGTTTGCGGTAGCGAGCTCGGCGCCGTGAACGGCGTGATCATTGGTGCCGGCGTGGGGATCGGCAGCGGGGTGGACATCGGCATCGGCGTCGACAGCGGCACCGGCGTGGGGGCCGCTTGGGCGAGCGCCAGCGTCGACGCGGCTGCGGCGAGCGCGGTGCTCGCGAGTGCGGCCATGATGATCTTGTTCATGATGGATTGAGCTTACCGAAACGACTGCGGCCGGAAACGTGCCTGCCGACCGGGCGGATAGGGCTAGCGGTCTGCCGCGCGCCGCGTTTCGATAAAGGCAATCGTGCGGTCGACGGCAAGCGGTGCCAGGCCCACGTAGGCGACCGGATCCAACTGCTCGATGATCGCGAGGCTGGCTTGCGCGTTCGCTACAGCCGGCCGGCGGCGCAGCTCGTCGGCGAGCGTCGTGCCGTTCTGCCACGCCTCCGCGGCCGCCAGGCGCACCTCGTGGTGCGCGCTGTGCTTGCCGATTTCGGGCGCGAGCAGAAACATCGCGCGTTCCGCCATGATCAGCCCGCGCGTTCGTCCGACGTTCGCGCGCATCGCCTCCGCATTCACCACCAAGCCCGCGAGCATCGTGCGGGCCGCGCGCAGCAGGCGATCGAGCGCGGTCGATACGGAGCCCAGCGCGTCGGCGCTGCTGACTTGATCGCGCTCGTGAATGCTGACCATCCAGTCGAGCAGCACGCCCGATCCGTGCGTGACCTCGCGAGCGCGTGCCATCACGGTGCGGCTGTGCAGCGGGTTGATCTTGTGCGGCATCGTCGACGAGCCGATCCCGATCGTTTGTTCCTCGATTTCACGGATGTCGTCGCCGCCGAGCAAAAAGAGTTCTTGCGCGACCCCGGACCAGGTGCGCGCGACGATCGCGAGCAGCGCCGCGTACTCGGCAAACATATCGCGGCTGCCCTTCCAGTCCATCGGCCAGGGTTCGCCGAGATCCAGTTCCGCCATCAGGGCCGCTTCGACGGTGAACGCGTCGTCGCCGAGCGCTGCGTAACTGCTCACCGCTCCGGAGAGGCTGCCGGTAGTGGTGCGTTCGCGCCAACTCGTCAGGCGCTCGATGTTGCGCCGGTTTTCGCCGAGCCACGCCGCTACTTTCAGCCCGAACGTGATCGGCAGCGCGTGCCGCCCGACCGTGCGCCCGATCATCACGGTCGCACGATGCTCGCGCGCGAGCTCGAGCATCCGTTCCTCGAGCGCGCGCAGCTGCCCGGCGAACAGGTCGGCGGCGGCGCGGCATTGCAGGACGAGCACGGTATCGAGGATGTCGGCGCTGGTCGCTCCGTAATGCAGCCATTCACCAGCCTCGCCCAAGAGTTCCGACCACGGCTCGATGATCGCGACGAACGTGTGGCCGAGCCGTTCGCGTTCGGCGGCGACGCGTTCGACCGGCACGAACGCCGGGCTCGCCGTGCGCGCGATCTCCGCGGCGGCGGCGGCGGGAATGATACCGTGGCGCGCCTGGACCGCGGCCAGTGCCGCCTCGACGCGCATGCAGAGCGTCTGGTGCCATTCCGGCGAGAAGAGCTGACCGATCGACGTTGCCGGCGGCACGCCGGTCACACCGGCGCCAACTGCATCTGCTCGAGCGCGGCGCGGCCCAGCAAGCCGTAGGGGTTCCCGAGCGTCTCGGAGATCTCGAAGTGGTTGTAGGCGTCGCCCACGAGCAGCTGCACGCGTTTGCCTTGCGCCGTCAGCGCGGCCGCGAAATCGCGCGTCTGGCGTTGAAACTCCGGCGACTCCTCGGTGCCGTATGCCAGCACGAGCGGCATCGTGATGCGCTCGAGATGCCGTATCGCGCTGAGCTGTTCGACCGTTTCGTCGTCGAACTTGACGTAGGAGCTGCGGGCCGACAGGCGCACCGGCGCGAGGTCGTACATGCCGCTGCAGCACAGCGCTCCGGCGATCACCGTGTCGGGCACGCCGTAATCGCTCCAGCGGGTGACCAGCGCGCAGCCGGTGAGGTGCGCGCCCGATGAATGCCCGCCGACGTGGATGCGTTCGGGATCACCGCCGAACGATGCGGCGTTGGCGTACACCCACGCGATCGCGCGCCGGACTTGATCCGCGATCGGCAGCAATCGCATTCCGGTGTCCTCGACGCCGTCGAAATCGACCAGCACGAAGTGTGCGCCGGCGGTGACGAACGTTTCGGCTGCGAAGGCGTAGCGTTCGGATAAGTTGGCTTTCCACGCGCCGCCGTGGATGAACGCGAAGACCGGCGCGCGCTCGCGCCCGGTGCGGTAAACGTCGAGATGTTCCATGCGGCCGTTGCCGTACGCGAAGCGTTCCGCGGGCGGCAGGCGCCGGCGCGCCAGTTCGCCGAGCGTAGTTTGACGGCGGTGCATCAGCGGTTGGTTGGGCGCCCACACCATTTGGTCGTAGCATGCATCGAGCTGCGCTTGATCGTAGTCGAGAAAGACGAGTGGGCCCTGTGTCTGGTTCATCGCGAGAGCAGCTCGGCCGACGACATGGTGGACTTCAGCAGGCCGTATTTGGTCGCGGTATCCAGCACCGGCTGGATTTGCGCCGGCGTTGAACGTCTCCGCGAACTGCACGCGGGCCATCGTCGGCGTCACCGCGACTTTGGTATATTTCTCCAAGATCGGCGCCGTTTCGGCGGTGTGCGTGTTGGCCCAGCGCGCCGTCTCGGCCATGACGTCGGCGAACTTGCGCACGACGTCGGGATGATCGTGCGCGAATTGCGCCGACGTCACCCAGGCGCTGATCAGGAACACTTTCGCGATGCCGCTGTAGGCCGGGCCGAGCACGCGCGCGACCGTTCCGTGTTCGACCGAGTCGAGCTCGGGTTCGGCGACGAGCGCGCCGTCGATGCGGCCGGCCGACGAGCGAGGGAACCATCTGCGGCATCGGCGCCTCGACGAACTTCACCGTGGTGCTGTCGCCGCCGTTCTTATCGAGCCACGCCGCGACGCCGAGTTGCTGGATGCTCGAGAGCGCGTTGACCGCGATCGTCTTGCCGTTGAGGTCCTTGGCGCTCGCGTAAGGCGAGGCTTTGGCCACGACGAGCGCCGACGTCAGCGATTTCTCGGCATACAATCCGGCCGGCGCGACGAGCACGAAGTTCACGCCGCGCTCGCGCGCCTGCGCGAGCGAGATCAGGTTGACTTGCGCGAAATCGAAGCTGCCCGACGGAGATGCCGGCCGCGATCGCGGCGCCGGCGTTGAGCGAGGTGATCTCGACGTCGAAGCCGGCCTTCTTGAAGAAGCCTTCGTCGGCGGCGTAGTAGATCTGCGAGCCGGTGTCCAGCGGCGTCGTGGCGAGCCGCAGCACGGACGTCGTTTGTGCGCCGCCCGGCGCGGCGAATGAGAGCAGGGCCGAAGCGGCCAGCACGCTTGCGATCCATCGGCCCGATGGGCGCGAGCGTGCCGGCGTGAAGCGAGCAGGCATGCCGGTGTTATAGGCGATTTGCCCCCGTCTTGTCTACCGCAGAGGTCGCCATAGTCCGTCGCGCCGTGCATCTCACGGGGATTTCATCGGCCCAGCGAAACCGTCGGCCATGCGGGAAGTCGAAGTTCCGGTGCTCATCGTCGGCGGCGGCCCGGTCGGGCTCGCGCTCGCGGTCGATCTGGGCTGGCGCGGCATCGCGGCGTGCGTCGTCGAGCAAGAGGACGGCACGATCGATCATCCGCGCGCGAACGCGGAGAACGCGCGCACGATGGAGTTCTTCCGGCGCTGGGGCATCGCCGACGCGGTGCGCACGTCGGGCACGCCGCAAGATTTCACCCAAGCGGTCGTGTACGCGACGAGTCTGGGCGGCTACGAGATCGCGCGCATCGACCGCCCCGGTCACGGCGGCGCCGGCGGCACCGCGATCAGTCCCGAGCGCCCGCAGCGCTGCAATCAGCTCTGGCTCGATCCGATCTTGCGCGAGCGCGCGCGCAGTTTCGCGAGCATCGACCTGCGCTACCGCACGCGCTTCGAATCGTTCACCGAAGATGCGGACGGCGTCGATCGCGATCGTGCGCGATCTCGCGAGCGGCGAGCCGAGAGCGCGTGCGCGCGCAGTATCTCGTCGCGTGCTGCGGCGGCCGCAGCTCGCGTGCGCCACACGCTCGGCATCGAGCTGCAAGGCTCGCCCGCGATCGAATACAACCTCAACGTGTTCGTGCGCATGCCGGATCTGTGGTCGCACGCGCCGCGTCGCCGAAGCCGCGATGTATTTCTTCGTCGCGCCGGAGGGCATCTGGCGCACGCTGGTCGACATCGACGGCCGCGCGCTTGTGGCGGCTGGGCTTTGCGCGGCAAGCAGTATCTACGACGATCCGGCCGGCGGTCGACGTCGCGGCGATGCTGCGCGAAGTGATCGGCACCGACGTGCCGTTCGAAGAAGTGTCGCGCCGCGGCTGGGTCGCGCGCGATCTCGTTGCCGATCGCTACGGTTCGGCGCGCGTGTTTCTCGCCGGCGATGCGGCGCATCAGAACACGCCGTCGGGCGGCTTCGGCATGAACACCGGCATCGGCGATGCGGTCGATCTCGGCTGGAAGCTCGCCGCCGCCGTCGCCGGCTGGGGCGGTCCGGAATTGCTCGCGACCTACGAGACGGAGCGGCGGCCGGTCGCGCTGCGCAACGTGCGCCAGGCGACCGAGAATTTCGTGCGCGATCGCCAGCGCCAGATCGATCCCGCGATCGCGAGCGCGACGCCGGAAGGCGAGCGTGCGCGCGCCGGAGCTGCGCGCGCAGACTCGTCGCATCGCAGTCGCGGCAATTTCTCACCGACGGCACGGCGCTCGGCTACCGCTACGACGGTTCGCCGATCTGCGTTCCGCGACGGCTCGCAGGCGCTTGCCCGACACGATCGTCGAGTACCGGCCCAACGCGTTGCCGGGTGCGCGCGCGCCGCACGCGGTGCTCGCCGACGGCCGCTCGACTGCTCGATCTCTTCGGCGCCGGCGTTCGTGCTGCTGACGTTCGGCGCCGCTGCGGATGCCGCGGGGCCGATCGCGGCGGCGTTTCGCGCGGCGCGGCGTACCGCTGGCCGTCCACGCGCTCGACGACCCGGCGATCGCCGCGCTCTACGAACGGCGCCTGGTACTCGTGCGGCCCGACGGCCACGTCGCGTGGCGCGGCGACGCCGCGCCGGCCGATGCGGCGGCGCTCGCGGACACCGTTCGGGGCGCCCGCGGCGCGCACGTCGAAAGCTGCTGAGAGGCGGAGGCACGGTGACCAAGCAGCGGACGATCCGGCGATTCTGATCGTCGGCGATGATGTGTTGGCCGAACGCGTGTGCGTGGAACTGGCGGCGGCCGGCGGCACGCGCGTGCGCGTGGTGTCGCCGATGAACTCCGAGCGCCAGGAAGCGTTCCGGCGCGCCGGTGCGGCCGTGACCCCGCACGATCCCGACAACGACGAGTCGCTGCACCGAGGCCGGCGTCGCGAGCGCGATCACAATCCTCACGCTCTCGGGCGACGACGAGCGCAACCTCGCGGTCGCGCTGCGCGCGCGCATGCTCAACCCGAAGATCCGCGTCGTGTTGCGCCAGTTCGGCACGAAGATCGGCCGCAAGATCGAGCAGAACCTGCCCGACTCGACCGTGCTCTCGCCGGCCGCGCTCTCGGCCGCGACCTATGCCGGCGCGGCGCTCGATCCGGGCTGTTTCTTCGGGCTGCGCTTTCCCGACGCCGTTGACGGCGCGTTCGTCGGCTTCACCCGTGGCCGTCGCGAGCGCGCTCGACGTCGCGCGACATGACGGTGTCCGAGGCCGAAGATCATCTGAAGCTGCGCATCGTCGCGCTGGGCGAACGGCGCGAGCCCGTGCCCGACTCGCTGATCGGCGCGGACGATACGATCGTCGCCTTCGGACCGCTCGTCGAACGCCGTTCGGCCGACGTGCGGCGCGCCGTCGGAGCGCCGCGTTCGAAGCGGCCGTACAGTCAGCGCACGCTCGCGGCGACGGCCATCGAGGCCTACGCGCGCATCAATCCGATTTTGCGCACGATCGCGCTCGGCGGGATCCTGTTTTACGCCGTCGCGGCGCTGTTCTTCCACTTCGCGCTGCACCTGACGTGGCCCGGTTCGGCGTTCGACGTCGTGCAGGCGATGACGAGCACCGGCTTCGGCGACACGTCGGTCGTGCAGCGCGGCTCGGCCGTGGTCGCCGGTGCGATGATCGTCATGATCGGCGGAACCATCTTCACCAGCATCTTCATCGGTTACGTCAGCGCCGCGATCACGCGCGCGCAGTGGACCGCGCAGCAAGGGCTGCGGCGCATCCGGGCGCGCGGCCACGTGGTGATCTGCGGCGGCGGCCGAATCGGCAGCGCGGTCGTGAACCTCCTGACCGAAGCCGGCAAGCACGTCGTCGTCATCGACTCGCATCCCGATCCGACGCTGATCCGGCGCGCGCGCGAGAGCAGCATCGATCTGCTCACCGGCGACGCGACCAACGAAGACGTGCTCGCACTGTGCGACGTGCCCCACGCCGCGGCGGTGGTGGTGCTGACCAACAGCGATCCCGGCAACTTGGAGATCGCTTTCGGCGCGCGCGCGATGCGCGCCGACGTGCCGCTCGTCGTGCGCATGGAGAACCGCACGTTCGCCCAAGCGACGGCGCGGCTGTTCGGCATCGCGACCTTCTCACCGGCCGCGCTCAGCGCGCCGGCCTTCGCCGGTTTGGCCCGCTTTCCGGGCACCCTCGGCCGCGTGAGCTACGCCGGCCGGGAGCACACGATCGTGCAGCGCTGGGGCGGCACCGGCGTGCAGGCGCCGGCTCCCGACGCCGTGCCCCTCTGCGTGTGGCGCGGCGGGCGCGTGGTGAGCGTGCACGAGCAGAGCGAAATCGTCGCCGGCGACACGGTGATCTTCGCGCTGCCGGTCGGCCGGGCGGCGGCGCCGGAAGCGGGCGCTTCCACGGTTGCCGCACCCGGGATTGTGCCCGCGTAGGCCGAAAAAGTACGCATGGAAACCGCTGCATCTTCCACGATGACGCTTTCTGAGCGCGCCGACGCGCTCGAGAAGCAGCTCAGCGACGAGCTCGACCGCTTTGTGCCGGTTCGCTCGCCGCTCTATACCTCGGGCGACCGCGATCCGCGCCTGCCGCTCGAGGTGAAGTCCGATGCACCGGAATTCGCGGGCAAGAAGTTCAACATGGGCCACGACAAACGGCTGCCGAAGATGCCCGATAAGCCGACCCTGCTGGACTTCTTCGAGCTGCGCATGGGCCCGTCCACGCACTTGCTGCAAAGCGCGACGCACGCGCTCCGGGCGGGCTGCGATGAGAAGATCATCATGTCGTGCCTCGTGCACGACATGGCCGTCTCGATGTTCATTCGCGGCGACCACGGGTACTGGGGCGCGCAACTGCTCGAGCCCTACGTCGACCGAGGAAATCAGCTGGTCGATCCGCGCGCATCAAGTGCTGCGCTTCTTTCCCGATGAGAAGTACGGCTACGAGTACCCGCAGCTCTACATCAAATTTTTCGGCGAAGACTATCAGGTCGAGCCGTACATCCAACGCGCGTATGAGAAGATTCGCAACCACAAGTGGTACGAAACCGCGCGTCTGATCACGGTCAACGACATCTATTCGTTCGATCCGACCATGTCGGTCAGCATGGATCCGTTCCGCGACATCATCGCCCGCAATTTCCGCCAGCCCGAAGAGGGTCTGGGCTGGGACGATAGCCCGTCCTCGCACATGTGGCGCACGATCAACTGGCCCACGCGCTTCCTATAGCATAGCAGCCAGCGGGTTCATACAAGCACCGGATCAGTGCGGGCAGGTCGAAAGAAGCGCTTGCGGATCGCGGGGCCGAGCGAATGCGTCCGCCGGATATGGATCGACGAGCGAGTTCGCGTAGGTGCCGGCGAGCAGCCGGCGGCCATCGTGGGCGATGAGATCGAGAACGATCCGATTGCTCAGACGTTGAGCGATGACGTTGGCGCCCGTCTCTCCGGCGAGATGGCGCGGCACGCCATGGCTATCGTTCGGGAAGGCGAAGATGCTGTCCGATATCACGGACACCTCGATAAAAGGAACGTTCCACAGCGTCGCCACGAGCGCTGAGTCCCAGTCGCCGTCCTCGTCGATCTGGTGATAGACGTCGCGAATCGCCGTTGTGTATGCGAGGTTGTCCGACCAGATCGTCGACGAGCCTTGCGCGCCGAAATAGAAAATGCCGGGATGGCCATCCGGTGCGGCGTTTTCGAGCCAACCCGGAAGCGTTGTCGCCGCGCCGACACGGTTCGCCGCACAGGCAAGCATTCCGAGGATCTTCGGATCCGCGTAGATCGCACCGTAATGCTTCACGTCGGGTTGAACGGCGTCGTACCGTCCCGCTTCGATGACGCCGCTCGGCGAGATGTAGTAACTCGAGTTGTTGATCGTCTTGGCACCAAGCACGATATCGCCGATGCCCATTTCGGCTTTACTCAACTGCGCGCCCGAGGTTCCGGGATAGATGAGCGCCCGAAGATTAAAAGAGCGCACCATCTCTTGTGCACCAAGGCTGCGGATAACGTCACCGTCACTGGGCTGGATGATGAGCACGACCGCGACACCACTAATGGTTCCGGTTTGATACGTAAACGGGCCGTGCACAACCGAATGCCGATCGTGCAGCGCATCGATCAACACCGCGTAATCGTGTGGCCCGATCGGGACGAGAATTCCGAGGCGCGGCGTCGGATCGGGGATGCCCGATGCCGTTGCGGAAGCTCGCATGGCAAGAACCAAGGTGAAGGCGCAGACCGCGACGGCTACGGCTAAGCGCCGGGGGGTCCACATGAAAGCAACGTTTCCTGTGCACGAGGGGAGGCCCCTCCGCATCGTCGACGTCCACGTCCACCTGCACCCGCCGCGGTTGTACGCGGCGATTCGGCGCTGGTTCGCCGAGCGCACGGATTGGAAGATCGAGCACCCGACCGAACCCGCAGCGGTTGCCGCGACCCTGCGCGCTAACGGGGTCGAGCGCTTCGTGTTCTGCTCCTACGCGCACAAGACGGGGATGGCGCGCGAGCTCAACGCCTGGCTCGCGCAGACCTCGCGTGAGCTCGGCGGCTACGGCGTACCGCTCGCGACCGTGCACCTCGACGATCCCGATCCGCGCGGCGACTTGGCCGCGGCGTTCGACGACGGCTGCATCGGACTGAAGATTCATGAGGACGTCCAGCGGCTCACGATCGACGACCCGCGCTTCGATCCGGCGTTCGCCTTGATCGCCGAACGCGAGGGCTTCGTGCTCGTGCACGTCGGCCACGTCCCCTGGCACGACGACACCCACGATGGTCCGGCGCGCATCGCGCAGGTGCTCGAACGCCATCCACGGCTGCGCGTCGTCGTCGCGCATTTCGGCGTTCCCGACTGGGCGGGCTATGCGGCCCGCTTGCCGCGCCATCCGAACCTGTTTCTCGATACGACGATGGCGTTCACCGCGGGCTCGCCGCTCTTTGCCGGTGCCGGCCGCGCGTTTGTCGAGTCGATCGGCGCGGCGATCGTGTTCGGCACCGACTATCCGAACATTCCGTTCGTCTACGGCAGCGATCTGCGCGGGCTCGAGGAACTGGGCGTGTCGCCGGCAACGCTGCAGAGGATCGTGCGCGAGAACGCGCGCCGCCTTTCACCCGTGCTGGCGGAGACGTTCGCCGGGGCGTAGCGGCAAGCCGCCGGCATCGAACGCCGTTCCGACGAGCAGCGCGACGAACCGGCTGTAGCTCACCACGCCGCCGCGCACGCCGTTCGCGCGCAAGTAGCGGTCGTAAAAACTCCAGCTGATGGTGAACAGGCCCGGGTTGTAGTAGCGCAAAAAGCGCTCGCGGCCGGCGTTGAAGTCGGCCACGACCGCGGGCGCGAGATGGATGCGGCGGCGATCGCTCTCGGGCAACTCGCCGTACGTCCAGTACGCGCCGGAGTAGCGGATCAGCGGATCGGCCGAGCGCAGGCAGGTCAGCGTACCGATCAGGTTCGCGTCGCCTTCATCGCCGAAGCCCGCCGCGTGCGACCACTCGTGCGCGAGCGCGCGCGGAACCTCGAACGGCAAGAATTGCGCGTTGAGCAGCGTCTCGAACGCGAACGGATCGTATTGCCCGCCGACCCCGGCCATCTCGTAGATGCGCTCCGCGAGCGTCGTCTTCGGAACGGTTACCGCCACGGGCCACGTATCGCCCAAGCGCGCGACCACCGGCAAGAAGTCGCGCCGCAGCTCGGCCCGCATCGCGTCCGCGCTCTCGGTGCGCATCCGCTCGTGGGCCGGACCCACGTCGTCGTTGAGAGATGCCGGCGATGCGATCGGCGAAGGCCGAGACGGCCGCCGGCGTCACGCGCGCGGGGTTGTAGTCGACCCGCGCGGCGACCGGCGCACGCCGGTAGTTCCAGCCCCACAACAGGTTGAAGGCGATCACGATCGCCGCGGCCAGCCCGGCGGTGTGCGCGAGCAGCAGCAGCACGGTGCGCCCGCGATTGGGCTGCGGCCGGCGCAGCGCCGCGATCCAGCCGCCCACGACGAGCAGCGCAACGAGCAGCGACTTCGAGATCGCCGAGCGCGAACGGCACGGCGTTCGAGAGCGGCACGAAGGCTGCGTTCATCCACGCGAACGCACCGTTCGGCATACGACGTGCTCGATGCGTCGCTGCCGGAATGGGTACGTTTGCCACGGCGAACGCGAGCACGATCGAGCGCCGCGTCGAGCGACGAGCGCGCGCTTCACGGAAAAAGATACGTCGCGAGTTCGCCGACGCGGGTGAAGCCGATGCGGTCGTAGAGTGCGATCGCCGCGGCGTTGAAGTCGTTCACGTACAGCGACACGGTCGGCATTCGTTTCCAGCAGCCGGCGCGCGGTCGCCGCCGAGCGCGTTCGTCGCATAGCCGTGGCCGCGCAGCCCCGGCGGCGTCCACACGCCTTGGATTTGCGCCGTCACCGGCGTGCGCGCGCCGATGTTGCACTGAAAGCGCAGCTCGCCGTCGACGATCCACACCCACCACGAGCCGAGTTCGATCGCGCGGCGCACGCCGGCGACGAACGTCGAGCGCTGCGCGCGCGGATCGTAGCCGAGTTCGCCGAGGATCATGCGCGCCGAATGCTCGGCGACGAGTTCGGTTTCGTCGGTGCGCGCGAGCCGCACGTCGACGTCGTCGATCGGCTCGAGGCCTTGCGGCCAGAGCGCGTAGAGCGGCTGACGTTCGCGCACCAGCACCGGCGCGCGGTGCCACGATTTGACGCGATTCCAGATGCCGTCGACCGCGCGCTTCGGTCCGACGAAGCTGCGCAGGCCCGGATACTTGCGCGTTTCGATCGCGAACGCGTCGAGCGCGGCGGTCTCGTCGGCCGCGACGACGAGTTGCGCGCCGTAGTAGATCACGCCGCGCACCGTGCCGTCGCGTTTGCGATCGAGCACGAGTTCGTCGGGCGCGTACGGCCCGTGGCCGCCGTCGAGCACCCAGTGCAAAAAGGCGTTCTCAAACGGGCGCGCTGCCACGAAGGCGAGCGCGTCGCGTCGATTGTGACGGGTGACGGATTCGAGCAGAGAGTTGCTCAGGCGCTCAGCGGTTGAACGAACGCGGGTTTCGTCGTCGGCTGGCGGCTACCGCCTTCCGGTTCGACGCTGACCGCGACGGCGGCCAGGCTCGCCCGCGTCCTCCGGAATCGGCACGAGCGTCAAGCCGTTCTGAGCTCGGCGTGAACGTCACGCTCGGGCGCCATCGCCTTCGCGCCCCGGGCCAGCGTCCAGGCTTGGTAGACCTTGCCCGCGCGGCAGCGGCGGCAGCGAGCCGAGCGCGAGGTACACGTGCGCGCCGCGCGTGACGACGGTGCCGTACGCGACCGTGTAGCGCTTCGCGTCGCTGGCGGTGAGATCGGTGAGCATGCGGCGGTCGCGTTCGACGCGTCCGGCGGTCGGCGTCGATGCGGGTTTGCAGCGCCACGACGCGTTGCTGCGCCTCGTGCAGATCGGAGCGCAAGCCGAAGTTCTGGATCACGCTGACCAGCGCGAACACGACCGCCGCCGCCGCGGCGAGCGTCGTGCCCCACATCGCGCTCGTGCGGGTGGCGCTGCTCGGCCGGCGGCGCGGCGAGACGTCGTCGCGCACGGTCGCCATCAAGCGTTCCTTCATGCGCGCCGCGCGCGCGCTGTCGACCGGCTCTTCGGCCGAGAGGCCGACGAGGTTGGCGGTGGCGCGCAGCTCGTCGTATTCGCGCCGCGCGTCGGGATCGGCGAGGATCAGCGCCGCGACGAGGCCTTGTTCCGAGCTCGGCAACACGCCCAGCGCGTAGGCGGCGACGAGATCCGAGCAGCGCCTCGCGATCGGCTGAGTCGTTCATCGCGACACCGCCTCGCTCAGCGTTTCGCGCATGCGCCGCAGGCCGGTGCGGATGCGCGTCTTGATCGTGCCGAGCGGAATGCCGGTGCGGCGCGCGATCTCTTCGTGCGTGATCCCGCCGAAGAAGCCCATTTCGATCGGCGTGCGCTGCTCGTCGTTGAGCACCGAGAGCGCGCCGCGCACGCGCTGCGCGTCGATGCGGGCGAAGACGGTCGTGTCGGTCGAGGCTTCGGCCGGCAGATCGACCGGGATCTCCCCGGTCGGGCGGTTGGCGCGGCTGCGCACGGCGTCGAGCGTGCGGTTGCGCGCCACGCGGCTGAGCCAGGCCGCGAAGTTGCCCTCGCGAAACGCCTCGGGTGCGCTCCACAGCTTGAGGAAGATCGATTGGGTGACGTCTTCGGCCATAGCGGCATCGCTCGCGATTCGCAGCGCGATGCCGAACACGAGGCGATGATAGCCGTCGTAGAGCTGTTCGAACGCGTCGACATCGCGTGCGCGCACTCGCTCCATCAGGCGTGCACCGTCTTCCACCTGGTCACCGTTCGTGCGTTCATTCTCGGAACCCCGGTAACGAAACGGCTCGCCCGGTGCCGCGGATGGGAAGCGCGGCAGAAAACGGAGCGAACGGTCGCCCGCCCGAAGCCCGAAGGGTGACCGGCCTGGCTGGAACGACCGCGCTCCTGGTCGGGCTCCTCGGGGTCGCGGTGCTGGTCGCCCTGGTGGCCGAGCGGCTGCGGGTGCCGAGCGCGGTCGCCCTGGTGGCCTTCGGGGCCGGCACGGCGGCGATCCATCCGATCGCGCTGCCGTTCCACTTTGGGGACACGCTGCTCTTCATCTTTCTGCCGCCGCTGATCTTCGAGGCGGCCTGGACGATCGATCCGGCGTCGCTCCGCCGCACGGCCCTGCGCATCGCGCTGCTCGCGCTGCCGGGCGTGGTGCTCGTCGCCGGCACGATCGGCTTCGGGATCGCGCTGTCGGCGCAGTTGCCGCTCGCGCCGGCGATCGTGCTCGGCGCGATCGTCTCGGCGACCGATCCGGTCGCGGTGATCGCGATCTTCCGGCGGCTGCACGTGCCGGTCGACCTGTCGACGATCGTCGAGGGCGAATCGATCGCCAACGACGGCGTCGCGATCGTGCTGTATTCGCTGGCGCTCACGTTTGCCGCCGGCGGCGGCGCGTATTCGCTGCCGGCCGCGGTGCTGCACGCCGGGCTCGCGATCGCCGGCGGTTGCGCGATCGGGGTTGCGTGCGCGTTCGTGGTGGCGTTCGTCATGGGCCGCACGCGCTCGGGGCCGCTCGAGATTTCCGCCACCGTGGTGCTGGCCTTTCTGGCCTACCAGAGCGCCGACGCGCTGCACTGGTCGGGCGTCTTCGCCACGGCGTCGGCCGGCATCGCACTGCGGGCGTTCGCGCGCATCGGGCCGGTGACCGATCACGCCGACGACGTCGACACGTTCTGGAGCTCGATCGCGTTCATCGTCAACGCGATGGTCTTCCTCGCGACCGGTCTCGTGCTGCAAATCGGCCGCCTCGGCAACCATCCCGCTGCTCGTGCTGGTGGCGATCGCCGCGGTCGTGGCGTCGCGCGTCGTGCTGGCGAGCCTCGTCATCCGGTCGTTCACGTGGCGCGTGACCGTCGTCTTCGCGGGCTTGCGCGGCGGTCTCTCGCTCGCGCTCGCCCTCGCGCTGCCGGCGAGCCTACCCTATCGCGCGGAGATCATCGACGCGGTGTTCGGCGTCGTGCTCTTCACCCTGATCGTGCAGGGGATTGCGCTCGAACCGCTCTTACAGCGGCTCGGATTTCACAGCGGCAGCGGCGGCCCGTCGTTGTCTTCGTAGGTCGCGCGCGGCGGCGGCGGATCGGGCATGATCGGGCCCTCGTCGGAGCCGAACGACCCCGGCATGCGCAACTCCGGGCAGATCGAAGCCGAACATCGCGTCGTCGCCCGGGCGCGGGCGCCGGCGCGTCTTGAGCGGTGGGGAAGGCGGGGGCGGCGCGCTCGGGGTCTGCGGTGAGGAAAGGGCGGTCTTTCCCGCCGGCGCGCTTTGCTGCCCGGAGGTGGTGGGCGGGATCGCGCCCATCTTGGCCCCTTCTTCGAACGGCACGACTTCTTGCGGTTCGAGGAAGTCGTCGCCGAGCAGATGTTCCTCGATCACGGTGTTGGCGAACGCATCGGCCTTCGGCAGCATCAAGCTGTCGTTGCGCTTGCGCCCGCGCACGATCGACGCGTCGAGCAGCGCGCGCACGCCGTTGAGCGGAATGCCGGAGACCGGCACGAGGTTGTAGAGATCCTGGATCGGCTCGACCGTGGTGCGCGAGGCGACGATGTAGGCGTTGAGGTCGAACGTCGCGGCCTGCAAGCGGTGGGCCAGCGTGACGTCGGGACCGACGATCGTGTACTCGCGCCGGTTGGCGAAGCCGGCATCGCCGGCGATCACGATGCCGGAGTTCACGCCGACGCCGACGCGCAGCGCCCGGCGCCCCTGCTGCGCCCATTTCTGCTGCATCACGTTGACCAGCCGCACGATGTTGATCGCGGCCCGCAGCGCGTGGTCTTCCTGCTGCGGGTCTTCGAGCGGCACGCCGAAGATGCCGACCACGCCGTCTTCGAGAAAGCGGTGCAGCACGCCGTGCTGGCGTTCGATCGACGAGCCGGCCATCGCGTAGAACTCATTGAGGTAACGCAGGGTTGCTTCGGGAGTGAGGTCCTCCATGAAGTGCGAAAAGTTCCAGATGCGGCACACCAAGATCGTCGCCCGCAAGTCGCGGCCGGTGAAGATGCGCTCGTCCTTGCGGTTGAGCAGTTCCTCGACGATCGAGGGCGGCACGATACCGCGAGAAGGTCGAGCGGACGCGGCGAACTTCGGCCTGCTCGTTGCGCCAGCGGCGCACGAGGACCACGCAAACCACGACTGCGGCGAGGAACGCCACGCTGACCAAGGCGACCGCCATTACGGACCTCCTTCGACCTCGACCCCGTAAAACCGCCGCGATGAGCGAGGATATCGCCGGCGAGCCGCCCGTCGTCCCCGGCTACGCCGGGCACGGCGACGCGACCGCTCGCCGTCTGAGCGATCAGCAGGTGCGGGCCTGGGTCGGGAGAACTGCTCGCCGACCTGCGGGACCGCTTTCCCGGCGAGGCGGCCGGCGGCCGGATCGAGGCGCTGCTGCTGCGCTGCGAATTCGCCGATCAGCACGTCATGCGGGCGATCGAGGACCAGCGCTTCGCGGAGCCCGGCCTGGCGGCGGCGGTCGAGAAGCACGACCGCAACCTGGTGGAGGCCGCTACCCGCCTCCAGGCGGCGGCCGGCGCGGCGGAACTGCCGGCATTGCTCGACGCGCTCGAACGCGCTTTCGATGAGCGCGCGGCGGCGATCGGCGCCGCGCTCAGCTAAAAGGGCAGGTGGATCGCCGAGCGCGCCTTCTGGATCACGGTGTTTTGGAGCTGGTTCATGTCGGTTGGAATGCCCAGCTCGGCGAACTCGTTGAGCGCGGCCTGCGTGATCGCGTTGACCTGCGATTGCATGATCCCGTTGACGAGGTTCGCCACGAGTGATTGGCCCGGCAGCACGTGGATCGACGTGCCGGCCTTGTCGCCCTTGGTGAAGGTGACCTGAACGCCGTCCGGCAGGCTCGAGTTGTAGACGTTCACCGTCAATTGAATCCTGGTCGACCGAAATGTCGCCTTCGGTGCCGCGCACCGCGATTTGCGAGGTCGGCGTCTGGAAGGTGTAGTTCGCCTTGCCGCCCTGCGGGTGCGCGACGTTGAAGCGCGTTTTGCCCTGATAGACGATGAACTTCGCGTTGGCGATGTCGGTCTGGTTGAAGAACGCGAGCTGGACGCGCGTCGTCGCGCCGAGCGTGACGAGCGAGGAATCGGGCAGCGTCACCTGCGCCAGCGAATCGGTTTGCGTGACCGCGTAGTCCGCGTCGGCCAGCAGCTGCTTCACCTTCGGTACCAGCGCGTGCGGCGTACCGTCGCGCTCGAACGATACCGCGCCCTTCATGTTGGTGAGCACCTTGTCTTCGTCGGCGCGAACGGTGAGCGGGAGAATCGCGAGCGTGAGCGCGAGCGCCGCCGCGGCGGCGGTGCGCGCTCCCGGCGCGTTGATGTTGCGCGCGATGATGCGCGCCGCAGACGAGCGCGAAGATCGCGCAGCCGGCGCCCGGGACCGGTTCGGCGAGCACGAAGTCGCCGATCGCGAAGAGCGTTCCGAACACGAGTCCGAGCCCCGCCAGCCAGTCGATCAGCGCGAGGCCGAGCGAGTCGCCCTCCGCGCCCGGCGTTGCCAGGCGTGAGATCCGTTTCCAGCCGAAGTCATCGGGCCGCACGCGCTCGAAAAAACGGATCAAGGTCGCCTCGGTTTCGGGCTGGGTGGCAAGTGTGACCGCAATCCAGCCGACGGTCGTGATCGCCACGGTGATCAGCAGCCGCTTGGCCGTGGCGTTGGGGTCGTCCCCCGAGACCACGTTGAAGGCGTAGAGCGCGCTGCCGGCCACCGCCGAGATAGCCAGTGCCGAGATCTCGCTCCAGGCGTTGATCCGCCACCAGTACCAGCGCAGGATCATCACGAGGCCTACGCCGGCGGTCATCGTGAGCATGTATTTCCAGGCGTCGCCGACCGAGTGCATCAGCGGCGTGATCGCGGCGGCCAACACGAGCACGACCCCGGTCATCACGCGCGAGACGGCCACGTAATGGTGTTCGCTCGCCTCGGTGCGGATGAAGCGCCGGTAGAGGTCGTTGGTGAGGTAGGATGCGCCGAGGTTGAGCTGCGTTCCGATCGTCGACATGTAGGCCGCGGCGAAGCCCGCCAGCATCAAACCGCGCAGCGATGCCGGCAGATAGTCGACCAGCGTCTGCACGTAGCCGAGCTCGGGATCGACCTTGCCGTCTTGGCCCACCACGCCGTGCGGATAGAGCACGAGCGCACACAGCGCGACGACGATCCACGGCCAGGGGCGCAGCGCGTAGTGCGCGACGTTGAAGAAGAGCGATGCGAGCACCGCGTTCTTCTCATCCTTGCATGCGAAGATGCGCTGGGCGATGTAGCTGCCGCCGCCGGGCTCGGCGCCCGGATACGACGACGCCCACCACGACACCCCGACGAAAACGAGAAACGTGGTGAGCGGCATCCAGCTGGCGTCGCCGGTGGGAAAGAACGATAGCAGCGAGCCGCCGCCCGAGGCATGATGCGCCGCGTCGAGGACGTCGAGCTTTGCCTTGAGCACGGTAATGCCGCCGACCGCGACGACGGCGGCGACCGCGAGCACGATCGCCATCGACATCTTCACGATGAACTGCAGCATGTCGGTCACGAGCACCGACCACAGGCCGCCGATCGTCACGTACACCGCGGTGAGCACCAAGCACACGTAGAGCGCCAGCGTGGTCGGAACGTGCAGCGTCAGCGAGAGCACCTTCACCATCGCGAGGTTCACCCAGCCCATGATGATCGTGTTGACCAGCACGCCCTGATACACGGCGCGCACGCCGCGCAGCCACGTGGCGGGTTTGCCGCCGTAGCGCAACTCGATGAACTCGACGTCGGTGAGCACGCCCGAACGGCGCCAGAGCGCGGCGAAGAAGAAGACCGTCAGCAGGCCGCTGGCGGCCATGTTCCACCACAGCCAGTTGCCGGCGATGCCGTTCGCGGCCACGAAACCGGTCACGGCGAGCGGCGTGTCGACGGCGAACGTGGTGGCGACCATCGAGGTGCCGGCCAGCCACCACGGCGCCTTGCGGCCCGAGAGAAAGAACTCCCCGACGTCCTTCGTGCGGCTCGCGTAATACACGCCGATGCCCAGATTGAGTGCGAAAAACGCGGCGATCACGAAGATGTCGAGACCGGTGAGGTGCATCTGCCCCCGTTGTCGCCGACGTAGGCGCGAATCCTCTGCGTTGGCCGCGAAGGCCACCTCGTCCGGCTGGGGAAGGCTCGGCACGTGCTGCGGCTGGTGATGTGTCTCGCGTTGTTCCTGGTGCTCGCGCGCGCCGCGGCGGCGGCGCCGGCCTTGGTTCCGCAGCCGCTGCACGTCGAAGCGGGTGCGTGCGGCGGCCTCGCGTTGCAGCACCCGCTGCGCTTCACGGCAGCGGTCGATCCGGGCGGCTTCGCGATCGTGCGCGAACGCTGGACGGCGCTGGGCATCCCGGCGCCGGCCGTCGTCGCGCCGCGCGCCGCGCACGACGTCGACATAGCGCCCTCGGGCGAACTCGCGCCGCGCGCCTACCGGCTTACCGTCAACGCAACCGGTATCCGGATCGCAGCCGGCGATGCGGAAGCGGGCTTCGATGCCCTCGCGACGCTCGCGCAACTGCCGGAGCGCGACGCGAACGGCTGGCACATCGCCTGTACCACGATCGCCGACCACCCGGCATTGCGCTGGCGCATCGTCTCCGATGACATCTCCCGCGGGCCGTTTCCGACGATGACCTACTTCAAGACGCGCATCCGCACGCTGGCGGCGCTCAAGATCAACGGCTATTCGCCCTACATGGAAGCGGTGTTCGCCGACCCGGCGCATCCGTTCGTGGCGTTTCCGGAGCGTTTGACCGCGAACGAGCTGCACGAGCTGGCCGTGTACGCGCGCCGCTTTCACGTGGCGCTGATTCCCGAGCAGCAGACGTTCGCGCACATGCACGAGTCGTTGAAGTGGGAAGCGCTGGCGCGGTCTGGCCGAGTTGCCGCACGGGTATCTCGTGGCCGAATCCGATCCCGCTACCTATGCCTACCTGGAACCGCTGCTGCGGGCCGAAATGGCCGCCGCCGGCGCGACGCCGTTCTTTCACGTCGGCGCCGACGAACCGCTCGATCTCGGCCGCGGCCGCACGCCGCGTTCGGCGCAGGTGTTCGCCGCGCACGTCAACCGCGTCGCGGCGATGGTTAGCGCGAACGGCGCGCGGCCGATGATCTGGGACGATGCGGTCCAAGCCGATCCGTCGATTCTCGGGCTGCTCTCGAAGCGCACCGTCATCGTGACCTTCCACTACGGCGCCGAACCGTCGTTCGCGAAGTACATCGCGACCATCGATCGCGCCGGCTTCGATCAGCTGGTCTCGCCGGGCGCCAACAACTGGAACGAGATCTACGACGACCTCGATACGGCCTACGCCAACGAAGCGCAGTTTCTAGCCGACGCCAAAGCCGCGCACAGCGCACACGTGCTCGGCATGTTCGAGACGGTCTGGCACGACGACGGCGAGTCGCTCTACGAGGCGACCTGGGCGCCGCTGGCGTTCGCGGCCGCGAGCGCGTGGCAGTTCGCGCCGGTCGACCGCGCGAGCTGGCACCGCACCTTCGCGCAGGTGTTCTTCGGCGCCGACGCGGCGGGCTTCGCCGCCGATCTCGACGGTCTCGCGGCGATGCGCACCGCGCTGAACGTGAAGCCCGAGACCGATCCGCCGGATTATCTGTTCTGGTCGGACCCGTTCGATCCGCGCATCCAAGCGCGCATGCAAACCCTCGATCTGGCCGGGATCCGGTTGCGGGCCGAACGCATCCTCGATCATCTCGCGCGCGTGCAGCCGGCGCTCAACGCTCCCGCCGCGCGGGTGATGCGCCTGGCCGCATTGCGCTACGACACGCTGGCGCGGCGCTATCAGATCGGCAAAGAGGCGCGCGACTACTACGACGATGCGCGCGCGCACGCCGCGGCGCACGAGGACGGCATCGTGTACCGCGGCCTCAACGTGGCCAAATATTTGTGCTGGGAGCTGCGCGATGAGATGACGGCGCTGGCGCCGCTGTACGCCGCGGCGTGGAATTACGAGAGCCGGCCGGCCGGACGCGATCGCGTGCTGGTGCGCTACACGGCCGCCGCCGAACGCGCGGTCGCGCAGGCCGACCGCTTGTACGCGGCGGCGCGCGAGGATTACTTGCGCGCCGGAACGCTGCCGCCGTTCGACGACGCGCTCGGACCGGCGCGATGAGCGGCATCGCGATCGTCGCGGTGTTCCTGCTGTTGGCCGGGCTGATGGTGGCGCGCAAGCTGCCGGCGCTGCTTGGCGGTGCCGCTGATGGCGATCGCGATGGCGGCGTTGGCCGGCAACACGCCGGCGGCGGTGGCCGGCGTCATCGCGAGCGGTGCGGTGAAGCTCGCGCCCGTGTACGCGACGGTGATCTTCGGCGCGCTGCTCAGCCGGGTCGTGCTCGCGACGGGCATCGCCGAGACGATCGTCACCTATGCGGCCGAATTCGGCGGCGACCGCCCGCTGGTGCTGGCGCTGATCCTGTGCGCCGCGGTCGCGCTGCTGTTCACCTCGGTCACCGGCCTCGGTGCGATCATCATGATCGGCACGATCGTGCTGCCCGTGATGATGACGGTCGGCGTGCCGCGCGTGACGGCGGCCACGCTGTTCCTGCTCGCCTTCGGCCTCGGTTACATCCTCAACATCGCGCAGTGGACGTTCTACCGCCAAACCTTCGGCGTCGAGCAGGCGCAGCTGCAGAACTACATCTTCGCGCTCTTCGCGATCGACGCGCTGGTGCTGATCCTCTTCGCCGTGGTGCGCGGGCGAACGACGCGCGACTACGCGACGTTCGCGATCGCCGGCCCGCCGCCGCGCAAGCTCGTGCGGCCGTGGGCGCTGCTCACGCCCGTGCTGCCGCTCGTGCTCTATGCCGGCCTCCACGTCGATGCGCTGGTCGCGTTTCTGATCGCCGCGCTGTACGGCGTGCTGGTCACGCAGCCGCGCGAGATCGCGCCGGTGCTGAGCGCGGCCTGGATCCGCGGCGTGGAGGACGTCGCGCCGGCGGTGATCCTGATGATCGGCATCGGCATGCTGGTCGTCGCGGCGCAGACGCAAGCGGTGCAGAACGCCGTCGCGCCGGTGATCGCCGTACTCGCGCCGCGCACGCCGCTCGCGTACGTCGTCGTGTTCGGATTGCTCAGCCCGCTGGCGCTCTATCGCGGACCGCTCAACCCCTATGGCGTCGGGATCGGCGTGTACAGCGTGCTGGCGACGCTGCACGTGTTGCCGCCGCTCGCGCTCGTCGCCGCGGTGATGGCCGTGGTGCAAGTTCAAAACGTGTGCGACCCGACCAACACGCAGAACGTGTGGGTGGCGAACTTTACCGGCGTCGGCGTCGAACGCATCACGCGCCTGGTGCTGCCCTATCAGGTCGGCGTCGCGACGCTGGCCGTGGTCTGCGTCGTGGTGTTCGGGCGCGCGCTGCTCGGCATCGCGCCGTTCGCGACGGCGGCGGCGGGTGCGGCCGGGCTGCCGATCGGCGCACCCGCTGCGAGCAACGGCGTCGTCGCGGTCGTCGCCGCTTCAGCCGCGGCCGAGCCCGCCGCCTACCAAGTCGCGGCCGCGATCGGGCGCGGCTGGAAGCCGTTTCGCGCGCTGCGCGAGCCGGCCGTCGACGCGCAGCACGATTGCACGGCTACGCCGTACGCGAGTATCCTGCGCGTCTCGGTCGAGCCGGTCGGCGAACTCGACGACGTCGGCCTGCAGCTCTTCGACTGCGCGGGCTGGAGCGTCGATCAATGGCACGCGCAGGGCGGCGACGTGCGCGCCGACGCGCTGGGCGATCTCGACCGCGTGCGCGTGTGGATGCACGAGCATCCCGCGCTCGCCGCCAACGTGTTCGGGCGCGGCATCGCGTTCGACCCCGCCGACCCGCAGCCGACCTATTTCTTCACGCTCTTCAAGACGAGCGACGGCATCATGCGCGCGCTCGTGCGGGCCGGCGGGCCGGCTTGGAGCGCCGGCTTGCGCACGGGCGACGTGATCGACAAAGTCGACGGCAAATTCTGGTGGGAGTACGGCACCTACCAGACGCAGTTGCGCGCCTACGACGGCAAGCCGCACACGTTCGAGGTCACGCGCGGCAGCCGCCACAACATCCGCGTCGCGCTCGGCGAGCCCTACGCGGGCTGACCGGCGCGCTAAGCGGCGACGTTCAGGAAGACGGTCGGGATTTCGGGCGGTGCGAAGGGCTGCGGCGGCGTGGAACCGACTCCGGCAAACTCTTGGCCCTGCAGCTGGCCTTCGATCTTCGTGACGGCCGGCTGCAACTGGGCGACGGCGGCCGGGTTGTCGGCGGCGCGGGCGGCGGCGATCTTCTCATCGAGCTGCTCCAGCTGGGCTTGATCCTCGGCCTGCTGCACGGCTTGGGCGTTGTCGGCCTGTTGCGTCGCCTGGGCCGCCGCCGCTTCCTGGGCCTCGGCTTGCAGCACGATCGGGTTCGTAGCCGCCGAGCCGAGCAATCCTTGGGCGGGGTTTGCCGGCGGGGCGCTGCTGCCCGGGACCTGGTTCGCCTGGGCCGCGCCGAGCAGACCTGCCGTCGGGTTGTCGGCGGTCGAGTTGCTGCTGTTTGAGGACGTCGCGGTCGTCCCAGCTTGCGCCGAGGTGGGACCGAGCGGGGCCGTAGTGCCGGGCACCCCCGAGGTCGTCGTCGCGCCGGCCTTCGGAGCGGCCGTGCCGGCCGAGCCCGCAGGAGCCCCGCTCGGGGCGGAAGCTCCGGTGCCGGTGCTCGGGGTTTGTGCGCCGGTGTTCGTATTCGTCGTCGTCGCCGGCGCCGGCGACGACGCGAGGGGCGCGGCTGAGGTTACGCGCACCGGCGTCTGTGTGGGCGCGGAGGCGGCGGCGCTCGTCGCCGGTGCGCTGACCGCGCTGACGGCGGAAACCGCGCTGCTTGCCGTGCTTGCGGGAGTCGGGCCGGCTCCGGCGCCGGTGGCCGGCGGCAACCCGCCGGACGGAGTCGACACCACCGACAGCCGGCCGTTCACGACGCCGAGCGTCCCGTACTCGCTCCCGTTGGTTCCGAAGCCGGCATAGGATGTGGGAAACGCGGTGAAGCTCGGGCTTGCGGCGATAGCCGGCGAGGGCGCCGGAGCGGGAGCGGGGGGCGGCGTCGGGGCGGGCGCGACCGGGCTCGGCGTGGTGAGAGCAACGCCTGGTGGCGCGGTCGTTGTCGTGCCGTTGAGCGGCGCGAGCCCGGACATACCACCATCATACCCAAAGCGAGCGCTTCATTGAAGCATCGGAGCCAAACATTTCGAAAAAATGCTTGACAATGTGATCGGCAGCTCCTATTATACTAATACAACAGTACAACAGTACGTTGGTTGATGAGGAGTTCCAATGACCGGTCCGAAGCCGCCCCATTCACACCATCGTCCCCGCGCTGCCGGAGAGCGACCGCCGCCCGACCCTGATCCGGCCGGCCGGCGACCGCGGCGGAATCTTCAGCGGCTGGGGCCCCAAGCTCTAAGGCGTGCCGACGATCTTCACGGTCGACCCGCGCAGCGGCGTCCCGCTCTACCTGCAGCTGATCGAACAGATCAAGCGCGCGATCGCGCTCGGCACGCTCGCCCCCGGCGAGCAGCTGCCGACGGTGAAGGCGCTGGCGCTCGAGTTGACCGTCAACCCCAATACCGTGGCGCGCGTCTATCGCGAGCTCGAGCGGGACGGCGTGATCGATACGAGTCCCGGCCGCGGCTCGTTCGTGCGCGCCGACGGTGCGGCGTTCGAAGCCCGGCGCGCGGTGGCCGATGTCGCCCGCGCGGCGTTCGAAGGCGCCGTGCGCGAGGCGAAGTCGCTCGGGCTCTCGCGCGAGGAAACTCACGAACTGATGGCGCGCACGATCGCGCGCTGGTACGAAACGGAGAACGACGTATGACCGCCCCGCTGATTTCCATGACCGGGCTGACGAAGCGCTACGGAAGCTTCATCGCCGTCGACGACGTGTCGCTCGACGTCGCGGAAGGTTCGATCTGCGGACTGCTCGGGCCCAACGGCGCCGGCAAGACGACGACCTTCAAGTGTTTGCTCGGTTTCGCGAAACCGTCGGCCGGGACGCTTCACGATCGAAGGCGCTCCGCTCACGCCGCGGACGTTCGAATCGCTGGCCTACGTGCCGGAGCGCGCGGCGCTCTACGACCATCTCACGATCGCCGATCATCTGAGCGTCTACCGCCGCTGCTACAAGTACTTACGATGATGTGCGAGCGCGCCAACTGCTTGCGCTCTTCGATCTCGACCCGCGGCGCCGCCCGACAAGCTCTCCAAAGGGATGCGCACGGCCGTGGCGTTGACGCTGGCGTTCTCGATCCGGCCGCGCGTGCTGATTCTCGACGAGCCCTCGAGCGGTCTCGATCCCGTGCACCAGCGCAACGTGCTCGATCTGATGATCGACGCGGCGGCCAACGGCGCGGCGGTGCTGTTCTCCTCGCACCAGGTCGGTCAGGTCGAACGTGCGGCCGACTCGGTGGCGATCATGAAACGCGGCAAGCTGATCGTCAACAGCGTGATCGATGAATTGAAGACCGGCGAGAAGATCATCGAGGCCGTGTTCGCCGGTCCGCTACCGAATCTCGACGGCTTGGCCGACGATCCCCACATCCTGCGCATCGAGCAGTCCGGCTCGACGCTGCGCGCCGTCACGCGCGAAGACAGCGACGCGATCGCGCAACGCATCTTCGCCCTGCATCCCAAAAGCATTCGCACCATCGACCTCAACCTCGAGGAGATCTTCATGAACGCGGTAAGCGAGGAGCAACGCTAATGGCCTACGTCGAATTTCTGCGCGTCCGCCGCAGCCTCACTTGGCACGCCGGCGTGCTCTTGGCGATCATGCTGGTGGCCCTGTCCTTCAGTCACGACACCACGGTCAGCGTCAACGGACAAGCGGCATTGGTGCCCGGCATGGGGATTCCGCTCGGCATGCTGGCGCCGATCGGGACGTTTTTTGCGGCGATCTACGGAACCTCGCTCGGCACCTCGCTCAACCGCGAGAACGCGATGCGCGATATCTCGTGGACGAAGCCGATCGCGCGCGGCGCCATCGCGCTGCAATACGTTCTGATCGACATTGCCGGCGTCGCGATCGCCTTCGCGCTGACGATGCTGGCCGTGCTCGCCGTCTTGCTGCGGATACATATCGCCCCGGTCATCGATGCGAGCACGGTTCCGCTGCTCGTCCTCGCACTCGGCGTGGGCGTCATGTGGTATGCGCTCGTCCAGGTCATAACGTTCGGGCTTCCGGCCGGCGGACGATCGCTCAGCGGCATCCTCTGGCCGGTGGCCTTGGTCGCCTACGGATTGGGCAAGGTGCCGGGTACGGTCGGCGATGCCGCCCGCACGCTCGACATCATCAACCCGCTAGCTTACATCGGCGGCATCGCGATCAACGCCGCGGGTGCACATCAGGAGGCGCTCTGGCAACTGCCGGTCGAGGCGCGGGCCCTGTGCGTGTGGCTCTTCGCGGGTGCGTTCTGCGCCGTCGCGATCGGGCTCTGGCCGCACAAGGAAGCCTGAGCGAGCCGAACGCGAACAGCGCGAGGATGACGGCCCCGTCCGACGCACGTATCGCGTTCATCCGCGCGAACCGGGAGCGCTACCTCGAAGAACTGACCGCTTGGATCGCCTGTCCGTCGATCTCGGCCGATCCGGCCCATGACGGCGACGTGCGCGCATCGGCCCAAACGGCCGCAACGCGGATGCGCGCCGCCGGCCTCACCGGCGAGGTGCTCGAAACGGCCGGGCACCCGGTCGCCTTCGGCGCGTGGCTCGGCGCGCCGGGCGCCCCGACGATCCTGATCTACGGTCATCACGACGTGCAGCCGGCCGATCCGCTCGACTTGTGGACCACGCCGCCGTTCGCGGCCGACGTGCGCGACGGCAAGATCTTCGGCCGCGGTTCGGTCGACGACAAGGGGCAAGTGCTGATGCATTTGGCGGCGATCGAAGCGCACTTGCGCGTCAACGGCACGCTGCCGGTCAACGTCAAGGTCATCGTTGAGGGCGAAGAAGAGATCGGCTCACCGAATTTCGAGGCCTTTCTCGCGCGCGAGCGCGAGCGGCTGGCGTGCGACGTGGTCGTTGTTTCCGACACCGCCGTGTTTGCCGAGGACGTGCCCTCGTTGACGGTGTCGCTGCGCGGCCTCGTGCATTGGGAAGTCACCGTGCACGGCCCGGCGAGCGACCTGCACTCGGGTTACTATGGCGGCGTGGTGCGCAACCCGCTCGAGGCGCTCGCGCAGATGCTCGCGACGCTCAAGGACCGCGCCGGGCGCGTCGCCGTCGCCGGTTTCTACGACGGCGTGCGCGCCCTCACGCGGGCCGAGCACGCCGAGTTCGCGCGACTGCCGTATGACGAAGCGCGCGAAGCGGCGGCGCTCGGCGTACCCGAGCTCGCGGGCGAGTTCGGCTTCGCGCCGCTCGAACGCATGTGGCGCCGGCCGACGCTGGAGATCAACGGCATGTACGGCGGCTACCAGGGTCCCGGCGGCAAGACGATCGTACCGTCGTTCGCGCGTGCGAAGATTTCGGCGCGGCTCGTTCCGGCGCAAGACCCCGCGCACGTGAAGCAGGCGCTGACCGTGCACCTGCAGCGCGTCGCGCCCCACGGCGTGCGGGTCGAGATCGAAGCTCACGGCGACGTGCGCGCGGTCGAGACCTCGCGCGACCATCCCGCGGTGGCAGCCGCAGCGCGCGCGATGGAACGCGGCTTCGGCAAAGCGCCGGTGTTCATCGGCACCGGCGGCACGATCGGCCCCGTCTCGTCGTTCGACCGCATCCTCGGTTTACCGCAAGTGCTGATCGGCGTGGGTCTGCCCGACGATGCCATCCACGCCCCGAACGAGAAGTTCGACCTCGGTCAATTCTTCGGCGGGATCGAAACGATGACGTACCTCTACGACGAGCTTGCGGCCGCGCTGCCGCACGGAGTACCACAGTGAGCTTCACCGAACGCTTCAGCGACCTGGCGAGTGCATACGTGGCGGCGCGCCCATCGTATCCGGTCGAGTCGATCGACATCCTCATCGACGGGCTCGGCGATCCGGCTGCGCTGGCGGTTGCCGATCTCGGCGCCGGCACCGGCATCTCATCGCGCGCGATCGCGGCGCGCGGGCCGCTGGTCTACGCGATCGAACCGAACGCCAAGATGCGCGATGCCGCGGCTCCCGCCGAGCGCGTGACGTGGATCGACGGCACCGCCGAGGCGACGAATCTGCCGGCGGAATCGGTCGACGTCGTGGCCGCGTTCCAGGCCTGGCACTGGGTCGACCATCCGGCGGGCGTCGCCGAGGCGCGGCGCATCTTGCGCCCGGGCGGGCGTCTGGCCGCGCTCTACAACGAACGTGACGAACGCGATCCGTTTACCGCCGGCTACGGCGCGGTCATCATGAAGTACGCGATCGACGCGACCGAAGAGCGCCGCGCGAACGCCCTGGCGGCGTTCGCGTCGATCGACCCCGCGCGCACGCAGCGTTTCGAGTACGGTCACATCCATCGGCTCGATCGCGCCGGCTTCCACGACCGCGCCGACAGCTCGTCGTATCTGCCCAAGAAAAACGACGCGGCCCGCGCGATGCACGCCGAGATGGACGCGCTCTTCGACGTCTACCAACAGGACGGTTTCGTCGACATGCACCTCGTCACGCTGGTGGTGCGCGTCGAGGGCTAAGGTTCGCATCGGCATCGACGTCGGCGGCACGTTCACCGACGTCGTCGCGGTCGACGCGGCGACGCGCGAGATGGTGGCGTCGGTCAAAGTTCCGACGACGCACGATCATCCCGAGGGTGTCGCTGCGGGGATCGTGGCGGGGCTCGAACGCCTGCTGCGCGAGCACGCGATCGAGCCGGACACGGTGAGCTTCATCGCGCACTCCACCACGCAAGCCACCAACGCGTTGCTGGAAGGCGACGTCGCGAGCGTCGGTGTCGTGCGCTACGGGTCGCCGTTCGCGCGTGCCGCGATGCGCTTCGCGCCGATCCCGCTGGCCGCCGGGGTGACGCTGGCCGCAACGTATCTCGAGGCCGAAGGCAGCCCGGACGACGAGTGGTTCGAGCGGGTGCGCGCGGCCGGAATCGGCGCGCTGGTCGCGAGCGAGGCGTTCGCGGTCGACCGTCCGGCGCGCGAGAACGCCTTCGTGGCCGCCGCCCGAGCGCGCGGCTTCGCGGCCACCAGCGGCAGCGAGGTGTCGACGATGTACGGCTTGCGCGCGCGCACGCGCACCGCGGCGCTCAACGCGGCGATTCTGCCGCGCATGCTGCGCACGGCGCGCATGACGCGCCGCGCGGTCGAGGATGCGCGGATTCCCGCGCCGCTGATGATCATGCGTTCCGACGGCGGCGTGATGGACGTGGCCGAAGTGGAACGGCGCCCGATCCTCACGATGCTCTCGGGACCGGCGGCCGGGATCGCCGGTGCGCTGTTCCACGAAAACGTCACCGACGGCATATTTATCGAGGTCGGCGGAACCAGCGCCGATTGTTCGGTGATCCGGCGCGGACGCCCGCAACTGCGCCCGGCGCGGATCGGCGGCCATCGCACGCTCTTGCGCACGCTCGACGTGCGCACGCTGGCGGTCGCCGGCGGCTCGCTCGCGCGCGTCGCGCCGGGCGCGGTGCTCGCGGTCGGCCCGCGGTCGGCCCACATCGCCGGCTACCGGTACGCCGCGTTTTGCGACGCGGCGACGATCGCCGCCGCGCGCGTCGCGCTCGAGGACGGCATCGCCGCCTTGGCCGACGACGCCGGGCGCATCGCGATCACGCCGACCTGCGCCGCCAACGCGCTCGGTCTCGTACCGGCGGCGTCGTTCGCGCACGGCGATGCCGACGCCGCGCGGCTGGCCTGCGCGCGCGCCGGCGACGCGCTCGGCCTCGGCGGTGACGGGCTGGCGCGCGCGATCCTCGAGCGCGCGACCGCGACGCTGAAGGGCGCGATCGACGAACTGATCGCCGACTACGAGCTCGAGCGCGCGACCGTCGTGCTGGTCGGCGGCGGCGGCGGCGCGGCCGCGCTGATCCCGTTTGCCGCGCAAGCGCTCGGCTTCGAATACCGCATCGCGCGCGACGCCGAGGTGATCTCACCGCTCGGCGTTGCGCTCGCGCTGGTGCGCGACGTCGTGGAACGCACGATCGTCGATCCCACGCCCGACGATCTCGTGCGCATCCGGCGCGAAGCGATCGACGCGGCGATTCGCGCCGGGGCCGCGCCGGCGGGCATCGAGGTGGTCATCGACATCGACCGCTCGCGCAACCGGGTCCGCGCCTCGGCTTCCGGCGCGACCGCACTCGTCGAAGGCGCGACGGCCACGGCGGCGGCGAGCGAGGCCGACCGCATTGCGGCGGCGGCGCGCGCGTTGCGCTGCGCTGCCGCGTCGGTGCGCGTGACGGCGCACACCGGCGCGTTCAGCGCCGTCGAGGGAAACCGAATGGTCGCGATCGTCGACGAACGCGCCGTGGTGCGGCTGATCGTGCCGCGCGCGGTGGTGACCGTGACGACGGCGGGCGAACTCGGCGCGGCGATCGGCGCCGCGATCGAGCGGTACACCAGCTACGGCGACGTTGGTCGCGCGCTGCCGGATCTGTGGTTGCTGGTCGGCGCGCGCATCGTCGAGCTCACCGGGCTGAGCGGTACCGAGAGCGCGGTGGCGCTGGCGTCCGACGACGTCTCCGGGCTGCCCGCGGAAACGACGATCGCCCTGGTCGCGGTCGCCAAACGCGCCTGACTCCGGCGTTCGGGCCGGTTGGCGCGGATCGTGAACGGCAGCACCGCGCGGGCGTGGCTGCCGCCGTCGGTGCGGCGCGTGATGTTCAAGTCGCTGATCAGCGACTGCACGATGAAGAGCCCGCGCCCGGAATCGCTCATGATGTCCTTGGGCAGCCGCGCGTTGTAGGTGAAGCCGGGGCCGCGATCGAGCGCGTGCAGGATCGGAACGTCGCCGCTGATGTCGAGCGCGAATTCGGCCTCGTCGCTGCAATGGCGCACGATGTTGCCGAGCAGTTCGCTGAAGACCAGTTCGGTCAGCGCCGTATCGGCGTCGGTGGCCCCGCGGCCATGTAGTACGGCGACGATCTCGCGCCGCGCTTCGCGCGCGGCGTTTTGCTCGTGCACGGCGAAGCGCCAGCGCGCGTCGCGGTCGCGTAATCCGGCCGGCCGCGTGACCGAAACCGCAGCGCTGTCGATGCGAATCGTCAGGATCGCAACGTCGTCGACGACCTCTTCCAGCACGTGCTCGCTGATCGCGGCCGCCGGATTTGCGGCGTCCCAAACCGCGGCGCTGCTCAACGCTGCCCGTACGCTGCTTTCCCCGGCTTCGATATCGCGCGTCGCCTCGATCAGGCCGTCGGTGTAGAGGACGAGCAGCGAGGAATCGTCGAGGCGAATCGTGCGCGCGCTCTCCGCCTCGTAGTTCTGCATCGCCCGCAAGCCCAGCGGCAACCCGCTGCCGCCGAGCGCGGTGATCTCACCTGAGGCCGAGCGCAACAGGGGCGGCGGATGGCCGGCCGAGGCGTAGCACATGATCAGCGTGATCGGATCGAGCACGGCGAGGAACGCGGTGACGATGCCGTCGGGCTGTTCGGAGCGCAGCACGCGGTCGGCCGCATCGAGTATGTCGATCGGCTCGGCCAGAATTTGCGCCGCGCCGCGCATCGCTTGGCGCACGGCGCCCATCGTGACCGCAGCCAGCAAGCCGCTGCCCATCACATCGCCGATCGAGAGCACGATGCGACCGTCGTCGAGGCGAAAGGCGTCGTACCAGTCGCCGCCGACGAGCGCTTCGGCCTTCGCCGCGCGATAGATCGCCGTGAAGCGCATGCCCGGAATCGTCGGCATGCGGCTCGGCAATGCCGCTTCCTGAAACGCAGCCGACGCGCGGTGCTCGCGTTCGAGCTCGCGCATGAGAAACTCGTGCTCCATGTTGGTGCGCTCGAGCTCGACCAGCGCTTCGTCGCGCGCGGCGTCGTCGCGTTCGACGGTGCGTTCGGCCAACCGTTCCGTGAGCTCGGTGTTCGTGCGCGCGAGTTCCGCGATCGCTTCGTCGCGTGCGACGTCGTCGCGTTCGACGGTGCGTTCGGCCAGGCGCTGGGCGAGCACCGCGTTCGTGCGCGCCAGCTCGACGAGCGCGGTGTCGCGCGCCGCGTCGTCACGCTCGATCGTGCGTTCGGCCAGGCGTTTGGCGAGCTCCGCGTTGGTGCGGGCAAGCTCGGGAATGGCCCGGCTGCGCGCGGTGAAGTCGCGCCAGATATAGGCGATCATCACGATGATGCAGGCGCCGGCTACAACGGCTCCGAGGACGCCGACCAACGGCGAGATCAGAACACGTCCGACGTTCTCACGTTACGCTCTTCCCCGGAACCGAGCGCTTGAACCATTGGGGGGCGTTCAGGGAAGCTGGCGGGCGGCGATGGTATAGCGGAAGGCCGCCGGCGCGAGCGGGTCGCGGCGCACGCCGCCGGTTTCGGCTTGCGGATAGACGAGGAAACCCAGCGTGCCGGCGCCGCTCGAACCGGGCAGGGCGATGTCGTGGCCGTCGTTGTAGGCGACCCAGTTGCTCTCCCACGCGCCGAAGAGCGTGGTCCGGGCGTCGGTGACCAGCACGTTGTCCAAGGCCAAATGCCCCGGCGGCTCCGCAAGAATGACCCGCCGGACGTCGGCCGGATCTGCCGGGACCCAGCCGAAGCCGGTCAGGAACACTTCGGCCCGGCAGTGCTGGGCGGTGGTGACGTCGGGGCCGGCGGGGCCGAGGCTCGTGTAGCCGAACGCCGAGGGGCCGGTGCGAATGCCGTACAGCACCCGGGCCGGCAGACCCGCGGCGCGCGCGAGGCCGGTGAAGAGGCCGTTGATGTCGGCGCTCCCGCCGCCGAGGCTGCCGCCGGCCAGCATCGCCTTGATGTCGCCGGTCCCGCAGCCCGCCGCCTTGGGGTCGATGAACGTGTTCGTGACCACCCACTCGTAGATGGCGCGCGCCTTGGCGAGTTCGGCGGCGGCGCCGCTCGTGATCTTGTCGGCGGTCGCCTTGACGATGCCGTCGGTCGGCAGCAGCGCCGTCGGAGCGGTGTAGCGCAGCCGGTCGGCGGCGATCAAATCCGCGCCGGTGGGTTTCTTGAGGTCGACCGAGCGGTCGCGCACGGCGGCCCGGCCCACGATCTCGATCGTCGGCACGGCGGCGACGCTCGGCCACTGGGCGTAGACCATTTGCGTTCCCGTGCCGGGATCGCGGTAGAGCGCCGCCGTGCCGGCGTTGGTCGTCCAACGGCTGGGTACGGGCCGGATCCAGCTTGGCTGCGCGAACGCCGGCACCGGCACCCAGACCTTCGCCGGGCCGCTCGCGTTGACGAGTTCGATCCGGGTCGTCAACTCGTAGGTGCGCCACGGACCGGCGGGGTCGGGAGCGAACGGATCGAGCATCGGCAGCGCCTGCGCGGCCGCGGGGATTCCGGTGGCCGCGGCGAGCGCCGCGCCCCCGCGTAAGAGCCGGCGCCGGTTCACCGGCGATCCCTACCGTTTGGTCGCAATGTAGAGTCCACGCGAGAAAAGGTCCGAACGTTCGTTGCGCGGCGTGAGCCCGGCCGCCTCGAACGCGCTGCGGTACTGTTCGTCGCTGAAGAGCTCGAGCCGGTGCGTTTCGCTGAAGCCCGAGACGCCGGTCGCTTCGCCGACGAGGTACTCGTAGCGGATCACGGCGGTCGAGCCGTAGCGCTCGTTCGTGCCGATGCGGGCGATCTTCAGGCGCGGCTGGTCGACGAACGACGCCTCCAGCGTTCCCTCGCGCCAATCCTCGGGATGCAGCCACGGTTCGACGATCACGAGACCGCCCTGGCCGACGGCCGCGGCGAAGCGCGCGATCGTGGTCCGCAGCTCCGCCTCATCGGCGACGTAGCCGATCGAGCCGAAGAGGCACATCAGCGCATCGTAGGGTGCGCTGACGGCGAGGTCTTGCATGCGGCCGACGCGCAGCGGTACGCCCGGCAGGCGTTCCTTGGCGATGGCGATCATCGCAGCGTCCACGTCTTCGCCCGCGACCTCGAAGTGTTTATGAAGGAAGCGTAAGTGGGCGCCCGTTCCGCAGGCCACGTCGAGGACGCGCTTGGCGCCCGGGTTCGCGACGCCGATCGCGGCGCGCAGCCAGGCCGCCTCGGCGGCATAGTCCTTGCCGCGCGCATCGTAGATCGCTTCGTAGAACGCCTGCGACTTGGTAAACAGTGCTCCTCGCCTCCTCTTCGCCTCGCTTCGTTACGCTGCGGTCCCGACAGCGCCTTCGGTGCGGCGGTGTGGCCGGGCCCGTTCGCGAAGGTCGCCGGCATGGCGGACTTCGATGTGCTGGTCGTCGGCGGCGGTAACGCCGGTTGCGCGGCCGCGCTGGCGGCGGCCCGCACGGGCGCGCGCACGATGCTCGTCGAGCGCTACGGTTTTCTCGGCGGCACCGCGACGGCGGCGATGGTCGGACCGTGGATGACGTTTCACTCAGGCCGCGACCGCATCGTCGGCGGCATCGCGCAAGAGATCGTCGAGCGGCTGATGGCGCTCGGCGGTTCGCCCGGGCACATCGCCGACTCCTCGGACTACGTGCCCACGATCACGCCGTTCGATCCGGAGATCCACAAGGCGCTCTTGTTCGACTTGATGCGCGAATCGAACGTCTCGCTGCTGCTGCACGCGCTGGTGACCGAGGCCGTGCGCGATGCGCGCGGCGCGGTGCGGGGCGCGACGTTCGCAACGGTCGGCGGCGCGCGCACGATCCGCGCGCAGCGCACGATCGACGCAACCGCCGACGCGTTCGTCGCCGCGGCCGCGGGCTGCGCGCTCCAGCAGGGCGACGAACGCGGACGGGTGCAGCCGGCGAGCCTGATGTTTCGCCTCAGCCACGTCGACATGCAAGCCGTCGCGGCATACGTGCGCGAGCATCCCGCCGAAATGCGCACGTCGCTGCCGGTCGCCGAGCGTTCGGCCGACGCGCTGACCGCGGTCGCCGGGCTCTACGAGCTCTGGCAGGCCGCGCAGAGCGACGGCATCGCCGTGCCGCGCGAACTGGTGTCGTTCTTCATCTCGCCGTATCCGGATGAGGTCACGGTCAACATGACGCGCGTGGTCGACGTCGATCCGCTCGATCCCGACGATCTCACGCGCGCGGAAATCGAGGCCCGCGCGCAAGCGATGCGGCTGGTCGCGTTCTTTCGCGAACGCGTGCCGGGTTTTGCGCACGCGCGCATCGCGGCCACCGCAACGCAGATCGGCGTGCGCGAATCGCGCCGCATCGTCGGCGAATACACGCTCACGCGCGACGACATCCTCGAGCGGCGCAGCTTCCCCGATGCCGTAGCGCGCAGCGCCTATCCGATCGATATCCACAACCCCTCGGGCAGCGGAACGACGACGCACCGCCTGCCGCCGGGAACGTCGTACGAAATTCCGTATCGCTGCCTCGTGCCGCTGGCCGTCGACGATCTGCTGGTGGCCGGCCGCTGCATCTCGACCACGCACGAAGCGCTCGCGTCGACGCGGCTGACCCCGACCGTGATGACGCTGGGACAAGCCGCCGGCACCGCCGCCGCGCTCTCGCTCGCGGCCGGTGTCGCGCCGCGCGCGCTCGATCCTCACGCGTTGCGCGAGCGGCTGATCGCCGACGGCGTCGACCTGCGCCGCCCCGCCTTCGCGCGTGCCTGACCCCCGCGCCGCGGCGCGTGCTCATGGTGTCGCGATCGAATTGGCCGATCTCGGTTCGTGGGACACGGCGGTGCTCGTCGCCGAGTACGACCCCGACGGGCCGCTGATCCGCATCAACACGCGCGCGATTCCGGCCGGCTCGGCCGGCGCGGTGCGCGCCCACATCGATCGGGCCGTGGCCCACGAGCTCTACCATCACCGCGAAGCGATCGGCGCGATCGTCCGCCTCCCCGGCCGTAGAGCGCGCGAACGGGCGGCCGGCGAACACGTGGCCTGATGTCAGCGTTTTTTGCCGGAATCGACGGCGGTCAGTCCTCGACCGTGGCCGTGATTCTCGACGATGGGGGCACGCTGCTCGGGGCGCGGCACGGCCGGGCCGAGCGATCACGTCGACGAGCCGCCCACGACCCAGCGCGCCGCGGCCGCCTGCGAGGCGGCGCTGGCCGCGGCGCTGGCGGCGGCCGGTTTGCCGGCCGGCACGGCGCCCGCCGGCGTGGTCGTCGGGCTCAGCGGCTACGACGGCGAATGGCACGGGCGCCAACCGGCGTTCGGCGACGCGGTCGTGCGCTACAAGCACGACGCGGTGATCGCGCTGGCGGGGGCGATTCGCGAGCGGCCGGCGGCGGTGGTGATCGCCGGAACCGGCTCGGCCGCCTACGGCGAGACGCGCAAACGCAACCCGGTCCGGGCCGGCGGCTTCGGCTATCTGTTCGGAGACGAGGGCAGCAGCTTCGCGATCGCCCGGACGGCCTTGGCCGGCGCCATGCGCCTGACCGACCGCGGCGTACTGAGCGACCTCGGCGCGGCGGCGCTCGCGTTCTTCGACTATCCGGATCTGCGGGCGCTGGCCCGGGGGGTGGCGCTGCGCGCCGTCGGCCGCCCGCAATTGGCCTCGTTCGCGCGGGTGGTCTTCGACGCCGCGCGGCTGGGCGATCCGGCCGCGGCGGCCATCGTCGAGGAGGCGGCGGCGGCGCTGGCCGGACTCGCCCAAGTGGTGGTCGAGCAGCTCGGCGACGCCGACATGCCGGCGATACCGGTGGCGTTCGTGGGCGGGGCGGTGGAGAATGCCGACCTGCGCGACGCGGTCACGCGCCGCCTCGAAGCCGCGACGCCGCTGGCGCGGGTCGTCGCGCCGGCCTTCGAACCGGCGATCGGCGCGGCGTTCCTGGCCTTCGACGCCGCCGGGGTGGCCCGGCCGCCGGCGTGATTCCCGCGGGTTTAGGCGGCCTGATCGTCTCGATCCAGCCGGAGTCCGGCTCGGTCCTCAACACGCCCGAAACCGTGGCGCTGCTGGCCCGCTGCGCGGTCGCCAACGGCGCCGCCGGGGTGCGCATCGAGGGCGCCGAGCGGATCGCGGCGGTGCGCCGGTCCGTCGACGTTCCGATCGTCGGGCTCGATCAAGCGGGTCTATCCGGGCTTCGACCCCTACATTACGCCGACCGAGGACGAGGTCGCGGCCGATCATCGCGGCCGGCGCCGAGATCGTCGCCTTCGACGCCACGCCGCGCGCGCGTCCGTACGGCCGCGACACGGCGGCGCTGATCGCGGCGATCCACGCCCGGGGCGCGGTCGCGATGGCCGATTGCGCGACCGCCGGCGACGCGCGGGCCGCCGTCGCCGCCGGCGCCGAGATCGTGGGCACGACGCTCTGCGGCTACACGGATGAGACGCGCGGGCACGCCCTGCCCGCGTTCGACGTCCTGCGCGAGGCCGTCGCGACGGAGGCGTTCGCGATTCTCGAAGGCGGCGTGGCCGACCCCGCAGCGGTGCGCGCGGCCTTCGCCGCGGGCGCGTCGGCCGTGGTCGTCGGTACGGCGCTCACCAACCTCGACGCACGGATCCGGATGTTCGCGGAGCAGTCCTGCGCGACAGAAGTCCGCGACCGGAAAATCTTTCGCCACGTACAGTTTGAAAAAGTGCTCCGCACCTCGATGGAGAACGGCGTCGCGATTGGTATCGTAGCGCCGTCGTGGACGGCGGCGTCGTTGAGAGGATGTTCGTGGCACATCAGGTCGCCAAGACCAAAGTAAGTCTGGGTCCGGGTTTCTGGCTCGTTACGGCGTTCATCTTGATCGCTTCGGCGATCATGAGCTACTTCGTGTACGCGAGCGGCTGGCCGATCGGGCTGCCGCAGATCGCGGAACCGGCCCCCGAGATCGACGCGCTCTTCAAGTTCCTCGGCGCGGTCGGCGGCACGATCTTCAATATCGTCACCGGCTACATCATCTACTTCGCGATCGTGTTCCGGCGCAAGAAGACCGATCCGCCCGACGCCATCGGCGTGCAGATCCACGACAACCCGGTGCTCGAGTTCTGGTGGACGGTGATCCCGACGATCCTGGTCGTGATCCTGGCCATTTTCTCGACCGTCATCTGGTCGAGCTTGCAGAATACCGCCGGCGACGTGCTCACGATGGAGGCCATCGGCCACCAGTACTATTTCAGCTTCCGCTATCCGAAGCTCGCCAACCCGGTGAACAACGAGATGCACGTGCCGGTGAACATGCCGGTCACGCTGCACGTCACGGCGGCCGAGCCCGGCGACCCGCCCGTGAACCACGGCTTCTGGGTGCCCGAGGTCCGGCTCAAGGCCGACATGGTGCCGGGCCTGATCAACACGATGCGCTTCACGCCGACTCAAATCGGCGGACCCTACCGCATCATCTGCACCGAGTTCTGCGGCGCGCTGCACGGCACGATGCGCGCGACGTTCTACATCGACTCGCAAAAAGATTTCGACAAGTGGTTTGCCAAGCAAGGCGGCGCGGGCGGCGGACCGACGGCGGGCGGCGGAGCGGCCGGCGCCGGTGCCGGGATCGCGCTGGCGGCCGGCAACGCCGCTGCGGGCCAGACGCTCTTCGCGGCGAAATGCAGTGCGTGCCACGCGACCGACGCCTTCACCGACAAGAAGGTCGGCCCGGGGCTCGGGAAGATCTTCAACGACCCCGGTCACCCCAAGCTCGTGAACGGTACCGCACCGACGCCCGACGACGCGGCGGCGATCATGAAGAACGGCTACACCGGCGACATCGGCCAGATGCCGGACGCCTCGATCGAACCAAATCACCGACGCGGACATCGCCAACCTCGTCGCCTACCTCGACAGCCTCTCGAAGAAGTAACGGAGCCGAATAGTTCGATGGCAGTCGCAACACCGACAACGACACCCGATCCCGCGTCCGGTTCTGGATCATATCCATCCCGAACCGACGGGCTTCATCCGGAAGTACATCTTCTCGATCGATCACAAGATCATCGCGTTCCAGTACTTCATCACGGCCGGGCTGTTCTTCGTCATCGCCGGCCTGCTGGCCGAGATGATCCGCATCGATCTGCTCAAGCACACCGGCGTGTTGACGCCCAACGTCTACAATCAGGTGTACTCGGTCCACGGCTCGATGATGGTGTGGCTCGTGATCATCCCGTTCGTCTCCGGGGCGTTCGGGAATTTCGTGATGCCGCTGCAGATCGGCGCGCGCGACGTCGCGTTCCCGTGGCTCAACTTGGCGGCGTTCTGGATGTTCCCGCCGGCCGGTTTGATTCTGCTCGCGTCGTTCTGCCTTCGGGGCGCCGGATGCCGGCTGGACGGAATATCCGCCGATCTCGCTGCAGGCGCCGTTCGGGACGTCGATGTGGTGCATCGCGATCTTCCTGATCGGCATCAGCTCGACGCTCACCGGCATCAACTTTCTCGTCACGATCTTCAAGATGCGCGCGCCGGGCATGACGTTCACGCGCATGCCGCTCTTCGTGTGGGCCTCGGCCGCGACGGCCGGCCTGAACATGGTCGCGACGACCGCGCTCGCCGCCGCGCTGCTGGCGCTCTTCCTCGAGCGCCAGTTCGGCGTGCCGTTCTACAACCCGACCAAAGGCGGCTCGCCGATCCTCTGGCAGCACATGTTCTGGTTCTACTCGCATCCGGCCGTCTACATCATGATCCTGCCGGCGTTCGGGATCATCTCCGAAGTGCTGCCGACGTTCTCGCGCAAACCGATCTTCGGCTACAAGATGATCGCGTTCTCATCGGTCGCGATCGCGCTGCTCGGGTTCATGGTCTGGGCGCACCACATGTTCACCTCGGGCATGGCGCCCTGGCTGCAGCTGCCGTTCATGATCATCACGATGCTGATCGCGATCCCGACCGGCATCAAGATCTTCTCGTGGATGGCCACGCTGTGGGGCGGCTCGATCGAGTTCTCCGCGGCCTGTCTGTTCGCGCTGGGCTTCCTGATCACGTTCACGCTCGGCGGCGTGACCGGGTTCTTCCTGGCCGCGGTGCCCGCCGACTTGCACGAACACGGCACCTACTTCGTGGTCGGTCACATCCACTACGTGCTCTACGGCGGCTCGGTGTTCGGCATCTTCGCCGGCCTCTATTACTGGTGGCCGAAGATGACCGGGCGCATGATGAACGAGCGCCTCGGGCAGTGGCACGCGTGGGTGACGTTCGTCGCGTTCAACTGCACGTTCTTGCCGATGCATTGGCTCGGACTGCTCGGCATGCCGCGGCGCGTCGCGATGTACGACGTCGAGTTCGAGTTCTGGAACCAGGTCGTCTCGATCTGCTCGTTCTTCCTCGCGGCCTCGACGCTGATGATCATGGGCAACATGCTCTGGAGCTTCAAGAACGGCAAGAAGGCGGGCCCCAACCCGTGGGGTGCGCGCACGCTCGAGTGGATGATCACCTCGCCGCCGCCGTACTACAACTTCAAGAAAGTCCCGGCCGTGCTGGCGCGCGCCGTACGACTTCGGCAACCCGCTGCCGTACCTCGGTCTCGAGGCCGAACCGGGTGCGGTGGAAGCCACGCCGCAAACAACCACCGGGCTCGCGCACGCGCACTAAAGGACGTAGACCTTGACGACAGCAGCCGTCGAACACGGCCACGCCCACGGTGACGCGCACGGTCACGACGATCACGAAGAGGTGATCTACCAGGAGACCCGCGACATGCGGCTCCTGGGCTTCGTCCTCTTCCTGTGCTCCGACGTCGTGCTGTTCTCGGCGTTCATCTTCGCCTACTCTATACCTGCGCGGGACGATCGACGAGTGGCCGCCGATCCTCAACGGGCACCAACTGCCGCGTCTCGACCTGCCGTTCGCCGAGTTCAACTCGATCGTGCTGTTCGGTTCCGGCGTCACGATGCATCACGCGCTCGAGAACTGGAAACACGGGAACAAGGGCCGCTTCGATATCTTCATGGGCGCCACGATCGTGCTCGGCATCATGTTCTTGTGCGGCCAGGGCTACGAGTACTCGCACGCGGCGATCGGCGGCTGGAGCGGCTCGATCTTCGGTGCGTCGTTCTTCACGCTGACCGGGATGCACGGTTTCCACGTCTTCTGCGGCGTCGTGTACTTGGCGATCCTGTGGTGGCAAACGAAGCAAGGCCACTACGACACCGAGCACTACTTCGGCTTGACGGCCGGCACGCTGTACTGGCATTTCGTCGACGTCATCTGGGTCGCACTCTTCTTCCTGTTCTACATCTTCTAGAGGCACGAGCATACGATGGATCTAGCGGTTATCGAGCGCGGTGTGGCGCTCATCGGAGCGATCATCGTCGGCGTGTTTGCGTCGATCGCGCTCAAGGAAGACTGGAAGGCGACGGGCCTCGACAACAACACGACCAAGTTGCTGTTGGGACTGATGGCGTTCGGCTGCATCATGGTGTTCTTCGCCGCCATCGGCGTCATCGGACCGAAAGGCTAGCCGCATGTACGATCGCAATCCCTACAAACAGGGCGTTCCCGTTTCGGCCGGCATCCCGCCGGTCGTGCGCTGGTGCGGGATCATCGGCCTGATCGCGATCTTCGCGGTAGTCGGCATCGTGATCGGCGCATCACGCTACGGCCACGTCTGGCCCGCCGCCGACTCCGCCCACATCAAACTCTAACCTCGGCGCTTCGTCGCCTGCCGGGCCCCGCCGGTTGTCATAGGTGACATAGCTGTCGTAGGGCATCATAGCTCGTGATGATAGTGGGCGATGTACGCTCTCCCCCGTCATCCCGAGCGCAGTCGAGGGACCACCCCGATCGTGCCTAATCACCACTGTCGATCACGAGCGAAGCCGAGTGATCGCCGGCCACATGCCAAGATGGTGGTGCTCACTCGGCTTCGCTCGTGAGCTTTTGAATACCTCACAAGTGCTACTGCGGTGGTTTCTCGACTGCGCTCGGGATGACGAGGTGGGGGCGGACCGCCGAGTGAGGTTACGGGATGATTTCGCGGCGTTTGATGATGCCGACGCCCAAGCGCGGGATGCGGTCGGGGAGGACGCCGGTGGGGCGGCCGTCGATGCGATGGATGCCGCCGTACTCGCTGAACTCCGAGAGCGCCGGGATCGTCATCGCGCGCAGCGGAACGTCGCCGACCGTGGGCCACTCACAGGCGAGCGTGCTATCTTCGGTGAGCACGGCGACGTAGCCGTTCGAATCAACCGCGGATTCCGCATCCGGAGCGCGATAGCGAACGTAACCGTCGACGATGAAAATCGGTCGGAAGGTTTGGAGCAGCGCGCGCGTCGGCGCGAGCATGAGCGCGAGCGCGTAGAAGATACAAGCCACGACGCCGAGCGCGAAGATCGGTGAGAGGATCACCATGTTGTGGTCCTCGGGGTGCGCCGGATCGGTGCGCACGATCAGCATCCCAATCGTAAGGGCGAGGAACATGGTGCCGCAAAGAATAGGTTCAATCGCGATGCAGAGCCGGCCGAAGAACCCGTGGAGCACGACCAAGCGTTCCGTGCGCCGCCACGCGCGGCGGATCAGCGCGGCGCTGCGGTCGTCCGCGTTCATGCGGCCGGCCTTGTATCCTTTGATGATCGGCTTCGTCGCGTTGGTCATGCTGGTCGGTTCCGGGGCGGCGGTGGCAAAGGCGGAGCGGATCCACGGTCTCGTCTTAGCAGTGACGCCGAACGACGGACAGGCGATCGTACGCCACGACGCCTTCGGTTCGATGCCGGCCATGACGATGCCGTTTCGGATCGTTCCCCGCGCCCAACTCGGGACACTGCAAGCCGGCAACTCGATCGATGCGACCGTCGATACCTCCACCGACCCCTGGACGCTGCGCGACGTCACGGTGAGCGCCACCCTGCCGGTGACGAACGAACCCGGCGTGTTGCGGCGCGTCGTGCCCCTGCACGTGGGCGATACCGTCCCCGATACGCCGTTCGTCGATCAAACGGGCCGGCCGTTCCGCTTCTCCGCGCTGCGTGGCCAAGACGCCGTGCTGGCGTTCGTCTACACGCGTTGCCGCGACCCGCGCATGTGCCCGCTGATCTCAGCCAAGTTTCACGCGCTGCAGCAGCGCATCGGCACGCGCCCCATGCACCTGGTGGAGGTCACCCTCGATCCGTCCTACGACCGGCCGGCCGTGCTGGCCCGTTACGGCAAGATGTTCGGTGCCGACCCGCGCACGTGGACGCTGGCCGTGGGCGATGCCGAGCCGACGCTCGACTTCGCGGCGCGCTTCGGCATTACGGCGTTCCCCGATCCCGACATCGGGATCATCCATGCCGAGAACACGGTCGAGATCGGGCCCGACGGCCGCATCCGCTCGATGATCACCGAGACGTCGTGGCAGCCCGACGAGATCATCGCCGATGTGGACAACAGTCACGGCGACGAATCGAACCCGTTCGCGCGCTTCGACCTCTGGCTCTCACGCACTGCGGTCGCGATGTGCGGAAACAACGTCGCCGCGTTCAGCGGGCTGGCCGATCTCGCCGTCGTGCTGCTGATCGTGGCGGCGTTCGGTTACCTGTTGTTTCGCCTAGCCCGCGGCATCGCGAAGAGCGCCTGACCTGTATCGCCTGATCGTCGCCGTCGCGATCCTGCTCGTGGCGGTAGGTTTACGCGCGCCCATCATTGCCGCCTCGCCGCTGCTGCATGAGATCCAGAGCAACCTCGGCATCAGCAGTGCCGAGGCCGGACTCCTCACGACGCTGCCGGTGTTGTGTTTCGGTGCGTGCAGTCCGCTGGCGCCGCTCTTGGCGCGGCGCTGGAGCATGGAGCTGCTGATCTTCGTCTCGCTGATCGTGTTGCTGGCGGCGATCGGCCTGCGGATCGTTCCGTCGACGGCGCTGCTGTACGGCGGCACGCTGCTGGCGGGTATCGCGATCGCGATCGGCAACGTGCTGTTGCCGGCGCTGATCAAGCGCGATTTTCCGCAGCACAACGGCGCGATGACCGGCGCCTACGTCACCGCGCTCACGCTCGGCGCCGCGCTGCCGGCCGGCATGACGGTCCCGCTCGAGCGCGCGGCGGGCCTGGACTGGCGTTCCGCACTCGCGATGTGGGGCGCCGTTCCGCTGGTCGCGCTGGTGGCCTGGATTCCGCAGCTGCGCGCCGGCCACCGGATCGCCGACACCGCGCCGCGCATCGCGCTGCGCGCGCTGTTGCGCGACCCGGTCGCGTGGTACGTGACGGCGTTCATGGGCCTGCAGTCGCTGGGGTTCTACACGATGACCGCCTGGCTGCCGACGCTTTTCGTGAGCCACGGGATGGACCCGCGCAACGCCGGTTGGCTGTTGTCGCTCGCCAACACCGTCGGCATTCCGGTCGTGCTGCTGGTGCCGGTTTTGTGCGCGAAATTGCGCGACCAAACACCCGTGGTGCTGGTGATGGGGGCCCTTTACACCGTCGCGCTGGCCGGGCTGATCGCCGATCCCGTGCCGTTCGCGATCCTGTGGATCGCGCTGCTGGGCGTGGCGCAGAGCATGACGCTCACGCTCGCGTTCACGTTCATGATGCTGCGCTCGCCCGACGCGCCGCACGCGGCGCAGCTCTCGAGCATGTCGCAGTTCGGGGGCTACCTGCTCGCGGCCGCCGGTCCGTTTTTGTTCGGCGCCTTGCGCGACGCAACGGCGGGCTGGACGGTGCCGCTGATCGCGGTGTTCGCCGTCGTCGTCGTTCCGATTACGCTGAGCGGCATCGCCGCGGCACGGCCCCGCTTCGTCGGCCGCGCGTTGGCAGAGGCATAGGACTGCGCGGCATCTGCTTCCAACGACACCCGCATGCGCGCTTTTGCGGTTGACCGGTTCGGTGAAGACGGCTCCTTGCGCGTGCTGCCGGATCCGCAAGCCGGGCCCGGCGAACTGCTCGTGCGCGTCGCTGTCGCCGGCGTCAATCCCGTCGACTGGAAGATTCGCGAGGGCCAGCACGGTGAACGCCCGTTTCCGCTGGTCTTGGGCATCGACTTCGCCGGCGTCATCGAAGGCATCGGCGAGGGCGTGGAGGGCTTTCTTCCCGGCGAGCGCGTCTTCGGCGCGGCGCGCGCGCACGGGTCGTATGCCGAGCGCACCGTGGTGCCGGCCGAGAGCAACCAGCAGCCGGTCGCGAAAATTCCGGACTGGCTGAGCGACGAGCAAGCCGCCGTGTTGCCGATCGCCGGCCTGACCGCGCTGGCGTCGCTCGCCCGGCTGGACGTTCCGCCCGGCGAGACGCTGTTGGTTCTCGGTGCCACCGGCGGCGTCGGCGCGATCGCGGTGCAGATCGCGCACGCGCGCGGCATCCGCGTGATCGCCACCGCGCGTTCCGGCAAGGAAGACGCGATCCGGGCACTGGGCGCCGACCACGTCATCGTGTACGACCGCGGCGACGTGATCGACGCCGTAAAGGCGGCCTACCCGGGCGGCATCACCGGCGTGATCGACCTCGTCAGCGACGCCGACACGATCGTCCGCCTCGCCGGCATCGTGCGTCCCGGCGGACGCGTCGTCTCCGCCAATCGCTCGATCGGCGACACCGCGCCGTTCGAAGAGCGCGCCATCACCGCGACCAACATCGCGATGTCGTCGACGCCGCAGTCATCGCGCGCCGGCCTCGAAGAGCTCGTGGCGCTGATCGAAGCCGGAACGCTGGCCGTACACCTGTTGCCGGCGCGTTCGCTCGACGAGGCCGGTGAGGTTCTGGCCGCGGTCAAGGGCGGCCGGCTCAGCGGTAATATCGTCCTCACCGTGGCGAAGGAGAGTTGATGCAAACCCGATCCCGGTCCGAAGCCTCGGAGATGGAAGCGTTCATCGGACGCCACGCCGAGAAAACGTTCGATTGGCACGCCTTCACGTTCAACGAAGGCTACCCCGAGCTCGAGCGTGCGCAGATGCGCTACATCGGCGCCGGCGGCTCGCCCAAGGTCGACGATCCGAACACGCTGCCGCCCGAGCACTTCACGCTCAGCATGATCAATCAGCCGGTGGGCAAGTACGCATCGTGTCACGCGCACGAAACCGAAGAGTCGTTCCTGGTGCTTCAGGGCGTGCTGACCGTCGCTTGGAACTACGACGGCGACGTGCTCGAAGCGCGCGTCGGACCGCGCGATCTGTGTCTGAACGCGCGCAGCCGGCCGCACGGTTTTCGCAACAACGGGATCGAGCCGGTGCTGTGTTCGATCACGATCGGCAGCGGTACGCCGCTGCCGCCCGATTTTTCGATTCATCCACGCGACGGCGATCCCGAGCTTGCCGCGCGTTTCGGCGCCGAACCCGGGCACACGTTCGCACTCTCGCGTTCGAGCGATGACGAGCGCCACCAAGATTTTGCCCGGCACATCGTTCGCTACAGCGAGCAGCCGGTGATCGCGCAGCCCGGCTTCTCCAAAAAGGTCTACGTCGGGCCGGGCGGCGCGCCGGCGGGAACCTATCGCATGGACCTCGTGCACCTCGCACCCGGCCAGGGCGTCGAGCTGTATTCACGCGACGTCGAAGACGTCTATCTCGTGCTGAACGGCGTCGTCACCGTCAGCTGGGAGACCGGCGGCGGCCTCACCGAAGCGCGCCTGGGCCCGCGCGACCTCATCTTCAATTCGAGCGGGCGCCGGCGTTCGTTTCGCAACGACGGCTTCGAGGATGCCCAGTTCATGCTCTACGTCGGCAAGCCCGGCGCGGAAGACGTGCGCTTTCGCGCGCGCTCCTAACGCGCCGTGAACCCCATCAGCGCGGAGATGCGCGCGGCCGACGCGCAGACTTGATCCTTGATCGCGCCCTTGAGGTCGGCGCTCGTGAACGATGATGCCGGGCCGCTGATGTTGACGCCGGCGACCGCCGTGCCGGTATGGTCGAAGATCGGCGCGGCGACGGCGATGATGCCTTCGTCGTAGACGCCGCGGTTGATGACGTAGCCGCGTTTGGCGTCGCGCGCGATGACGGTTTCCAGTTCGGCGAACGTGGCCGGGGAATCGTTCAGCCGGCGCACGAGCTTGACGCCTTTGTAGAGCGCGGCCAGCGCGTCGTGCGGCAGTCCGGCCAGCAGCAGCCGGCCGATCGACGAGGTGTGGGCCTCAAACCGGCTGCCGACTTGCATGCGCGTGGCGATCGGCCGGCGCGAGGGAACGTGGCCGATGTAGATCACGTCGCGCCCGTCGAGCACGCCCATGTTGGCGGAGGTATCCGTGCGGTCGCGCAGCGCTTCCAGCTCGGAGCGCGCTAACTCGATCAGGCTCTGCGATGAAAGATATTCATAGCCCAAGGTGAGGATGCGCGGCCCGAGCGTGTAGCCCAGCGCCGTGCGGCGCAAGAGACCCGCTTTCTCGAGCGTGTGCAACAGGCGGTACACGGTTGCGTGCGGGAGCGCGAGCGCGCGCGTGATTTCGATCGCGCTGAGCTCGGGTCGCGAGCGCGTGAACAGCGCCAGCAAGCGCAACCCGCGTTCGAGCGCCGGAACGGCGTACGGATCGTCCGGTTCGCCTTTCGCTGAGGACAACGTGGTAGTGCTCCTCGAGGTTCGTGCCCGTGCCGTTGGCCCGACGGCCAACGCAAATGGCTTGACCGCGGTCTCTTTCAGAGTATCATAGATGAACACAATGTTCATATATGAACTTTTTCCGACGTTCGCTTCACGCCGGATGCGTCCTTGAGCGCCGGCGGCGCGCTGGTCGATCGCGTCCGCGGCTTGGTGTTGCAGGCGCCCAACGCGCCTGATTCGGCGCCGTTCTACACCGCGGTTTGGGGCCTCCATCCGGCCGGCGAGCACGACGGCGCCGTGCTCTTTCGCGGCACCGGCACCGAACATCATATTCTCGCGCTCGAACGGGCGCCGACGAGCGGGCTGGCCGCGATCGAACTCGGTGCGCCGGACATCGCCGCCGTCGACGCGCTCCACGAGCGCGCGCTCGCCATGCGTGTCACGGTGCGCCGGCGCCCGGGCGCGCTGAGCACGCCCGGCGGCGGCTACGGTATGGAATTGCTCGATCACGAGGGCCGCGTGCTTCGGATCTCGGCCGGCGTCGCGCTGCATCCCGCAGCGTTGCCCGACCCCGATGGGCCGGCGAAGGTCTCGCACATCGTGCTGAACTCGCCCGACGTCGAGCGCGCGCGGGCGTTCTACTGCGAGCTCTTCGGCTTCATCGTCAGCGATTGGTCGGAAGACCAGATGGTGTTCCTGCGCTGCGGGTCGGCGCATCACGACATCGCCTTCAACCGCAGCGCGCACGTCTCGTTCAACCACGTGTCCTTCGAGATGCCGCGCTTCGATGCGGTGATGAAAGGCATCGGGCGTCTGCGCGCGCACGACACGCCGGTCAAATGGGGCACGGGCTGTCACGCCATCGGCAACATCATGTTCGCCTACTTCATCGATCCCAACGGCTTCGCGATCGAATACAACTTCTACGTGCGCCCCTTCGATGCGGCGTCGCACCAACCGCAAACCTGGACGCGTTCGCCGAGCACGATGGACGCTTGGGGCACGGCCGGGCCGCCGTCGGCCGAGATGCGCGCCGCCATGGAGCCCGCCGCGGAGTTGCAGGCGCACTGATGGACCTGCGGCTGAAAGATCGCGCCGTCGTCATCACCGGCGGCAGCTCGGGCATCGGTCTCGAAGCAGCGCGCATCTTGCTCGAAGAAGGTGCGCGTGTCGCGATTTGCGGCCGCGACCCGGAGCGTTTGGAGCGCGCCCGCGCTTCGCTGCCGGAAACGGGTTCGCTGCTGGCGCTGCAATGCGACGTGCTCGACGAGCCGGCGGTGGCCGCATTTCGCGACCGGGTGGTCGCCGAGTTTGGTGACGTGGCGGCGCTGGTGTGTAATGCCGGTCAAGCGCGCGAAGGCAATTTTTTCACCAACACCGAGGAAGACTGGAGCGAAGAGCTGCGGCTGAAGTTCTTCAGCTACATCTATCCGATCCGAACCTTCGTCGAGTCGCTCAAGGCCTCCGGAATCGGCAGCATCGTGTGCGTGAACTCCACCGTGAGCACGCAGCCCGAACCGCACCTCATGACCAGTTCCGCCGCCCGCGGCGGCGTGCTCAACCTCGCCAAGTCGCTCGCGACGGCGCTGGCGCCCGAGATTCGCGTCAACACGATCCAAATGGGACCGATCGCGAGCGGCCAGTGGGAGCGGCGCTACGCCAAGGCCGCGCCGGCCGGTCTCAGCTACGATCAGTGGCTGCTGAGCGAAGCGGCCAAACGAAAGATCCCGCTCAACCGCTTCGGCCGGCCCGACGAAGGGGCCGATGCGATCGCCTACCTCGCCTCGCCGCGCGCCAGCTTCATCACGGGGGCCCGGCTTGAAGTATCCGGCGGAACGACCCGTCACATCTGAGGACGCTTGATGGAAACCGATCTCCGTTCGCGCTTGCAGCTCATCACGACACCCGATGCCGCCGACACGCTCAAGAAGCTCGGGCTTACGCGCGTGGTGATGCGCGGCATCCGCAACGTCGTCGCCGTGAGCGCAAGCGTGGTGGGCCGCGCGCGCACGTTGCGCCTGCTCCCCGATCGCGAAGACCTCAAAGGCCCGCCCAACGGGCCGGTCAATCGCGGCCTCTACGACAGCCTCGAGCCGGGCGAGATGCTCGTGCTCGACGCGATGGGCGTCGATACGTCGGCGGTCTTGGGCGACATGATGTTCAGCCGCATTCAAGCACGGCGGGCGGCGGGCGTGATCGTCGATGGGGCGGTGCGCGATACGCCGGTCGTCGAGGCGAAAGGCTTGCCGGTGTTTGCGCGCGCGGTTTCGCCGGTGTCGTTCGCAAGTTGGCTTCGTCCGTGGGAGAGCGACGTGCCGATCCAGTGCGGCGGCGTGCTCGTACAGCCCGGCGACTGGCTGTTGGCCGACGTCGAGGGCGTCGTCGTCGTGCCCGACTCGATGGCCCTCGCGCTGTGCGAGGAAGCCGAGAAGAAACGCCCCGACGACGCTTTCTCGCAGGCGTTGTTCGCCGCCGATTTCCCCCTCGACGATACGTATCCGCTGCCGGCGCATATGCGAGAGTTCTTGCCGGCATTTTTGCGCGACGGCACGTTGCCCGATCGCGAGACGGCCCGGCTCGCCCGGCAGAAATGAGAGCGTAGGATATGGCTCCGATCAATCGCCGCGCGTTTGCGGCAGGTCTCGCCGGAACGGCGGCCGCCGCGGGATGGATGCGTCCGGCCCGCGCGGCCGAAGCCGTATCGCTGTTGCTGCCGGCCCCGCCGGCGCTGCCGGGCTTCGGCGCCTTCGTGCTGGCGAAGGCGAACGGCTACTATGAAGCGGACGGCTTCGATGTCACCTTCCAAATCGCGCCCGGCGGGGTGGAGGTCGCGAAGCAAACCGGGGTCGGGAACGCGCTGATCGGCGAGTGCGTCGGCGACACGCCGATGATCGTGCGCGCCAACGGCGTCCCGGTGCGGGCCTTGGCGATTCTCGGCGGCGGCGGCCTCACCCAAATCGCGATCCCGCAAGCCTCCCCGCTGAAGTCGCCCGCCGATTTCAAGGGGAAGTCGGTCGGCGTGCAGGCGTTCCAAGATACGACCTACTACGCGCTCCTCGGCGTGCTGGCGAAAGTCGGCCTGACGAAAAACGACGTCGACATTCAAGCGCTGGGCGTGGCCGGCGTGTGGCAGGCCCTCGCGGCCGGCAAGGTCGCGGCGATGGCCGGCACTCCCGATGCGTGCTATTTCGCGAAGAAAGCCGGCGCCGCGCTGCGCATCACCTCGGCCGACCTCTACTTCCCGAGCATGGCGCCGGCGATCATCGCCTCGGACACCTCGATCAGAGAGAAGCCCGATGCGCTGCGCAAGATGGTGCGCTCCACCCTGCGCGCCTTCAAAGATATCCTGGGCGATCCCAAGCGCGCGGCGGCCGATTTTCTCAAGGCGACGCCGTCGCTGATCGGACACGAGGACGACATCAGCGGCGTGTTCACGGCCTACTTGGAAAACGTGTGGGGCGGTCAGAAGAAGCTCGGCTCCATCGACGTGCCGCGCATGAAGGCGGTCCAAGATTTCTACGTGAAATCGGGGATCATCGGTTCGGCCGTTCCGGTGGACCAGCTCTATACGGAGCAGTTCCTCTAACGTGAGCGCCCTGCTCGAGTTCGATGGAGTGAGCAAACACTTCACCAATTCCTCGGGCACCGTAAAAACGGCGGTCGAAAACCTGTCGTTCGCGACGCAGCCGGGCGAATTTCTCGGCATCGTCGGCCCGTCGGGCTGCGGAAAGAGCACGATCCTCAACATGGTCGCGGGTCTCGACCGCCCGAGCGAAGGCAGTATCCGGCTCGACACGCTGCCGGTGACGGCGCCGAGTTCGCGCGTCGCGTTCATGTTGCAGAAAGATTTGCTCTTGCCGTGGCGTTCGATCGTGCGCAACGTCGAGTTCGGTCTCGAAGCGCACGCCATTGCGCCGGCCGAACGGCGCGAGCGGGCCCTCTTCGAGCTCGACCGCTGCCGCTTGACCGACGTCAAGGATTACTATCCGCATCAGCTCTCCGGCGGCATGCGTCAGCGCGCGGCACTCGCCCGGACGCTCGCCGTGCGGCCCGAGGTGATTCTCTTCGACGAGCCGTTTTCATCGCTCGACGCGCAGACCAAACTGCTCTTGCAGCACAGCTTCGCGCAGATGATCGCGGCGGCCGGTGTGACCACGCTGTTGATCACCCACGATCTGCACGAAGCCGTGATCATGTCCGACCGTATTCTCGTGATGAGCGATAGCCCGGGCCGCTTCGTTGACGAAGTGATCGTGGAACTGCCCGACCGTCACGATACCATCGCGCGGGCGCGCGATCCGAAGACGGCCGGCTATGTCGGCCGGCTCTTCGACGCGCTGCACATGAACGAACGGGTGGCGTGATCGCGGCGAGAGCGCGTGTCGATGCGCTGGCGGTCGTTGCGATGGGCCTCGCCTTTCTGGCAGCGTGGCAGTTCGTGCCGCCGCTGCTGGGCGTACCGAAGTTCATCATCCCCACGCTCGGCGAGTGCGCGGTCGAGATGATGCGCATGTTCGAGCACGAAAATCTCTTCGCCCACATTGCCTCGACGTTCGCCATCGCCACGGCCGGCTTCGTTGCCGGCAGCGCGCTCGGCGCGGCGTTCGGGTTCCTGCTCGGGGTATCGCTGCGGGCGGAGCGCGTGCTCTCGCCCTATCTGTTGGCCGTGCAGATCGCGCCCAAGGTGGCGTTCGCGCCGCTCTTCATCATGTGGATGGGCTACAACGCGTGGCCGAAGTTCGTGGTGACGGTGCTGGTGGTGTTCTTTCCGATTCTGGTGAACGTTCTGGGTGCGGTGAAGACGGTCGACCGCGACCTCGTCAACCTCGCGCGCGCATGCAGCATGACGCGCATGCAGATCTTCTGGAAGGTCGAGTTCCGGGCGGCGATGCCGGCCTTGATGTCGGGGCTGCGCATCGGTGCGACGCTCGCCATCATCGGCGTGGCGGTCGGGGAGCTGGTGGGCGGAAATACGGGCCTGGGTTATCTGATCACCTACGGCGAGGGTCAGGCCAACACGGCGATGGTGTTCGTGGCGATCATCTTGCTCACGGTCATCGGGATCGTGCTGTATGCGGCCGTGGCCGCGCTCGAACGGCGCGTGCTGCACTACATCCCGCCGGTGAACCGCTAGCATGAGCGCGCGCCGGATCCTGGTCGCCGGCGGCGGCATCGGCGGGTCGTCGCTGGCGATCGCGCTCGCCCTGCGCGGCATCGCCGTCGAGGTGATCGAGAAGAACGCCGCCTGGCACCCGCACAGCTCCGGCATCTTCATCTACAGCAACGGTCTCGCGGCGCTCGAGCAACTCGGCGTGCTGGCCGGCGTGCTGGCCGTGGGGTTCCCCATCACGGACGGGCGGAACGTCTATCTCGCCGCCGACGGAACGCACATCACGGACACGTTTTATCCCGGACATCCGGGCTCCACGGCGCCGCCGATCGTCGGTATCCGGCGCGCCGGCCTGCACCGTGCGATCGTCGACCGGATGGAGGCGCTGGCCGTGCCGGTGCGGCTGGGAACGACGGTTGCCGCGCTCGTCGACGACGGCGCCGGCGTTGCCGTGACGTTCTCCGACGGATCGCAGGCGACGTACGATGCCGTCATCGGCGCGGACGGGATTCGCTCGCAACTGCGCGCGCTGCTCTTCGGTGAGATCGTGCCGGTCTTCACCGGCTTCGGCGCGTGGCGCAGCATCCACCGCCGGCCCCCGGAACTCATCGACAAGATCATGATGATGGGGGTCGGCAAGCGTTTGGGGATCATGCCGATCAGCGCCGAGGCATGTTACATCTACGCGACCGCCAACGAACCCGGCAACCCGTGGTATGAGCTCGCCGGCGTGCCGCTGCTGATGCAGCAAAAGTTCGCGGATTTCAAGGGTCCCGCCGAGCCGCTCTTGGCCGAGCTCAACCCGCAGCACCCGGCGTCGTACACGGCGGTCGAAGAAGTGCATTTGCCGTTGCCGTGGAGCAAGGGCCGCGTCGGGATCATCGGCGATGCCGCGCACGCCTCCACGCCGTTCATGGGACAGGGCGGTGCGATGGCGATCGAAGACGCGGTCGTGCTCGCGCAGATGCTCGCTGCGGACGAGCCCGTCGCCGATACCTTGACGGCATTCGGTAAGCGGCGCTACGAACGGTGCAACTTCGTGCAGGACGCCTCGCGCAAGGTCGGTGAAGCCGGGGGCATGGAAAACGCGAGCGACGTGGCGGCGCGCGACAATCGCTTGCGCTCGAACGGGCAGGCGGATGTGGACCGGTTTTACGCGCGGATGGCGGAGCCGCTATAACGCATGTAGGGGGCCTGCTGGTAGCGGCGGGTGTCGGCGCGATCGCCGGCGTGATCAACTCCGCCGCCGGCGGCGGCAGTTTCGTTTCGTTCCCGGCGCTCATCCTGATCGGCGTCCCGCCGATTCCGGCCAACGCGACGAACACCGTGGCAATGTGGATCGGTCAGGCCGGCAGTATCCGCGGATTTCGCGAGGACATCACGCGGCCGTCGCCGCCCTTTCTGTTGGCGATGGCGGTCTCGGTGGTCGGCGGTATCGCGGGGGCGCTGCTGTTGCTGCACACGCCGGAAGCGGCGTTCAACGCGATCGTTCCGTGGCTGCTGCTCTTCGCCACCCTCCTGTTCGCGCTGGCGCCGCATTTTCTGAAGCTGATCGAGCACCCCGGCGGCGTCACCGACATACCCGCGTGGATGGCGATCCCGCTCTTTTTCGTCGCGGTCTACGGCGGCTATTTCGGCGGTGGCCAGGGGCTGGTGGTGCTCGCGCTGTTCGCGTTGATCGGTATGACGGATCTGCGCCGCATGAACGCGATGAAGTCGGTGCTCGCGTTCATCAACAACGGCGTGCCCGTCATCCCGTTTTTCTTTGCCGGTGTGCTCGTGTGGGACGTCGCGGTCGCGATGTGCATCGGCTCGGTTGCCGGCGGGTACTACGGCGCGCGCATCATCCGCCGGGTGCCGCCGGAGCGGATGCGCATCGCGATCGTCGTCATCGGATCGATCACCACCATCGCCTTCTTCGTGCGCGCCCACCACGGCTAGTTGCATGAGCCGGCGATTTGCCGCGATGCTGGTGCGATGCGTTGTGGTTTGCTGCACGCTGCTGACCGCCGGCAACGCGGCGGAGGCCGCCGGCGGCGAGGGCGCGGGCACCCTGACCGTCGGGCTGCAACTCGAGCCGCCCGTGCTCGACCCGACCGTCAACGCATCGGCCGCGATCGGCGCGGTCGTTTTCCCGACGATTTTCGAAGGTCTGGTTCGCATCGGACCCGGCTGGCGCATCGAACCCGCGCTAGCCACGGCGTGGAGCGTTTCGGGCGACGGAAAAAGCTACGTCTTTCATCTCCGGCCGCACGTTCGTTTTAGCGACGGCGCGCCGCTGGATGCGGCCGCGGTGCGCTTCTCACTCCTGCGAGCCGTCGCGCCCGGCTCGCTCAACCCGCAGCACACGTTGCTGGATGCCGTCGACGCCGTGACGGCGATCGATCCGCTCACGGTCGGCGTGCACCTGCGCCGGCCGGATTTCACGCTGCTGCAAGCGCTCGGGTTGAGTGCGGCGGTCATCGTTGCTCCGGGCAGCGCCACAAACGACACCGTTCATCCGGTTGGGACCGGACCGTTCCGGCTCGTCGAGTGGCGGCGCGGCGATGCGATCGTGCTGGCCCGCAATGAGGGCTATTGGGGCGCGAAACCCGCGCTCGCGCAGGTGACGTTCAAGGTGATCGCCGATCCGAACGCCGCGATCGACGCGGTTTCGACAGGCGACGTCGACGTCTACCCGGCGTTTCCGGCGCCCGAAGCCGTCGCCCGCTTTCAACGCGATCCGCGCTTCGTGGTCGAGAACGTGCTCAGCGAAGCGAAGACGATCGTCGCGATCAACAATCGCCGCCGGCCGTTCAGCGACCGGCGCGTGCGGCGTGCACTCTCGTATGCGATCGATCGCCGGGCAATCGTCGCTGCGGCAATGTTCGGCTTCGGTGCGCCGATCGGCAGCCACTACACGCGGCTGGACCCCGGGTACGTCGACCTGACGGGTGAGTATCCGTACGATCCGGCGCGGGCCCGAACGCTGCTGGCGCAGGCCGGCTATCCGCACGGCTTCTCGACCACGCTCGTGGTGCCGCCGTTGAGCTACGCCGAGCGCACGGCGGAGATCATCGCCGCCGAGTTCGCGGCGGTGGGCGTGCACGTGAAGATCGCCGGGCTCGACTGGGTGCCGTGGCTCACGCAAGTCTTCGGCGCGCACGACTTCGACCTGACGATCGTCGCGCACGCCGAGCCGCTGGATTACGACATCTACGGGCGCGACGATTACTATTTCGGCTATTCCAACCCGCGCTACAAAGCGCTGCTGGCGCGGCTCGAACGCACCGGCAATCCGGCGGCGCGCCTTGCCTTGCTTGGCGCCATCCAGCGCACGATCGCCGCTGACGCCGTCAACCTGTTTCTGTTCCAATACCCCGACATCACGGTCGCGAGCGCGAACGTCCACGGCATCGCCCCGCCGGGTCCGCTGAGCGACATCGATGTGGCGACCGCGCGCGTGAGCGTCGCCGGCGGTGCAGGCGGCCCGCGCGGCGATCCGTTCGCCCGAGTTGCGCTCGGCCTCGCGGTCGTGCCGGCGCTGATCGGCATCGTCTGGCTCATGCTTCGTGCCGGCTGGAGCTACGTGGCGCTGCGCGTGCTCTCGCTGGCGGTTACGCTGGCGGTCGCATCGCTGGCGATCTTCGCGGTCATGCAAGCAGTACCCGGAGATCCGGCCCGCGCGGTGCTCGGGATGCACGCCGACCGCGCCGCCATCGCCGCGCTGCGAACGCAGATGGGCCTCGACGGTCCGTTCGTCGCGCGCTACCTGACCTGGATCGGCGGACTGCTGCACGGGCAGTTCGGCACGAGTTGGACCTACCACGAGCCGGTCGGCGTGCTGATCCGCGAGCGCTTCGCGCTTTCCTTTCCGCTCACGCTCTACGCGCTGGCGCTTTCCACCGGCCTCGCGCTCGCGCTCGGCGTCGGCGCGGTGCGGTGGCGCAACTCGGCGCTCGGCGCGACGCTCGGGGCGCTGAGCCGGGTCGGCCTCGCGATCCCGAATTTTTGGTTCGGTCTGATGCTCGTCATTCCGCTGGCCATCGGCTTGCACTGGTTTTCCGCCGGCGGATTTCCCGGCTGGTCGGCCGGCCTGCTCGCGGTCGTACGGTCGCTCACGCTCCCGGCGATCGCACTCGCCCTGCCGCAGGCGGCCGTGCTGGCGCGCGTGCTGCAGTTCGAGCTGTTGGAACTGCAAGCGGAGGACTTTCTGCGCACCGCCCGCGCGAAGGGTTTGAGCGAGACGGCGATCCTGATCCATCACGCGTTGCCGAACGCGCTGATCCCGATGCTCACGATCCTCGCGCTGCAGTTCTCGTTCGTCCTGGCCGGCGGGATCCTCATCGAGAACGTGTTCTTCTTGCCCGGCCTCGGGCGCTTGGCGTTTCAGGCCATCGCGAACCGCGACGCGGCCGTCGTGCAGAGCGTCGCGCTCGTGCTGGTCGTGGAAGTGGTCGCCGTTTCGTTGCTGGCCGATCTCCTCGCCGCGGCGCTCGATCCGCGCCGCCGTCACGCGAGCGCGCCGTGAAGACGCTCTTCGCGGGTGCCGTGCTGTTGGGCGCAACCGTCGTGCCGGCGCTGCTTTCGTTCGTGTGGCTGCCGTACGATCCGAACGCCATGGACATTCCGCTGCGGTTGGCGGCGCCGTCGTGGCAGCACGTGTTCGGCACGGATGCCTATGGCCGCGACGTGTTCTCCAACGTCGTCGCCGGCGGCCGTATCTCGCTTGCCGTTGCGTTCTTCTCGCTGCTGATCGGCGCCGGCGCCGGCATTCCGCTGGGTCTGCTCGCAGCGACCGCCCGCGGTTGGCCTGATGAGATCCTGGCGCGCGTGAACGACATCATTTTCGCGTTCCCGGCGTTGCTGATCGCGGTACTGTTCGCGAGCGTCTACGGACCGGGCACGATCGATGCCGTAGCGGCGATCGGTATCTTCAACATTCCGGTGTTCGCGCGCGTCACGCGCGCCGCCGCGAGCGGTCTTTGGCAGCGCGACTACGTGCTGGCCGCGGTGGCCGCCGGCAAAAGCTCCACCCGCATCGTCACCGACCACATCTTTCCGAACCTCGTACCGGCGCTGCTCGTGCAGGCCGCGATCCAGGCGTCGCTCGCGATTTTGGCCGAAGCGGGGCTCGCGTATGTCGGCCTGGGCGCGCAGCCGCCGGCGCCCAGTTGGGGCCGCATGCTGGCCGGAGCGCAGACGCTGTTCGAGAGCGCACCGTGGCTGGCGCTGTTTCCGGGTCTCGCGATCCTCGTCACGACGTTGGGGCTTTCGCTGCTGAGCGATGGTCTGCGTGATGCGCTGGATCCGCGAGCCCGGTCAAGAGCCGGTTGACGACCACGTTGCCGGGGTCGGCGGCGCGGCGCACTTCGAGCAGCTCTTGCGCGCGCGATACACGCCCCGAGCGCAACAGCGCGTCGAGCATGATTTGGTCGAACAGATCGCGCTGCACGTGACTGCCGCCGACGGCGATGAGACGGTCGAGCGCGGGTTCGAGCTGCCGCACCGCGCTCTCGTACTCGCCGGCGGCATAGGCGATGAGACCTTCGGCAACGCCGACGCCGACCTCGCCCCACACGGCCCGGCTGACCGCCGGTCCGCTCGCCGGAGCGCGGCGGATCGCAGCGAGCAAACGGTCCGCTTCCGCTCGCCCGGCGCGCGCGAGCCCGTACAAGTACTGCAGGGAGATGAACGGCTGAACCACGTCGCCGGCGCGTGCCGCGAGGTAGGTGCCCAGCTCCGTCCAGCGTGCGCCGACATCGACGCCGGCGAGCTCCAGCCGCGCGAGCAGTGAAACGGCACCGATCTGATCCTGCGAAACCTCGCGTTCTTGCGACCAGCAATGATCGTCGTAGACGGCAAGTGCTTCGGCATCGCGGCCGCGGCTGAGGTAGAACAGCGCCAGATGCCACCACAGATGGGTGTACATGAACGAGATCAGGCCGCTCCAGCCCGAACTCGCGGCTTCGAGGAACGCGGTGCCCTCCGCGATGCGCCCGGTCGTCAACAGCGCGTGCGCGAGCGCGTGCTGCGCCCACGGTTCGCCGGGTTCCATCGCCAGCGCGCGGCGGGCGGAACGTTCGGCTTCGTCGATGCGGTGGCATTGCTCGTAGGCGAACGCGAGCATGCCGTGCAGGTAGGGAAGATCCGCGGCGTCGTTCACACAATCGAGCGCCGCACGCAGCATCGCCGGAAAGTCGCCGCGATTGAACTGATGGTAGTGCAGCAGCTTGAGCATCACGAGATCGCGCGGATGGGCGGTTAGGATGTTCTGTGCTATGCGTTCGGAGGCGGCGACGTCGCCGTGCGCCCACAGCCGGGCCACTTCGAGAACGTCGCGTTCGCGCGCGCTCGCAGCGGCCGCGTAGCCTTGCGCGCGGCCGATGTAACGCTCGGCCTCGGCCGGGACGTCGCCGGTTTCCGCCAGCAGCCACACCAGCGCCGCGTAGGCGTTGCTCAAGCAATCTTCGCTGCGGTCGGCCGCGTCGAGGATATGCAGCACGCGCCGGTCGTAGCCGAGCAAGCCGAGAACGAAGTCGTCGATCTGCGCCTTCACGGCGGCCGCTTGCGCGCTGAGCGGGTTCCCCAGCACGTCGTGCGGCGCGGACGCGCTCACGCTGCGCGCACCACGGCGATGGCTTCGGCGATCGCCGCATTCGTTTCCGCGGGACGTTCGAGCATGATCTGATGGCCGCAGCGCGGCAATACGGTGAGCGTCGCATGCGGCAACGCGGCGGTCAGCTCCCGCGCTGCCGCGAGCGGAACGAGACCGTCGTTTTCACCGGCCAGAATCCGTACCGGCAGCGCCAGCGCACCGAGCCGTTGCGGATCGATGAGCGGCGCCCCCTCCACCAGCGCCTGCATGATGAACAGGCGATTGCGCCGCGTGGCACGCTGTTCGGTGCGCACCAGCTCGGCGTCGGCATCGGGATGCCAGGCCCGGCGGCGAAACTCGCGCGACAGCCAGGGGCGCGCGAGCTCGAGCAACGGCAGCGGCAGCGCCCCCAGCCGGCCGAACAAGACGCGACGGGCATGCGCCGCAATGCCCAGCGGCGGCGGCGCGATCGACACGGCCGCATCGATGCCGGCCGCATCTTCGAGCAGCCAGGCCAGCGTCAAGCGCACGCCCATCGAGTGTGCGATCAGGATGTTGCGAGCGGTGCGATGACGGGCGAAAAGTGCGCGCGCATCGGCGATGAGCTCGCTGCCCGCATACAGCTGCGGCGCTTTCGGCTGCGCGCTCCGGCCGTGCCCGAGCGCGTCCCAGCCGACGAGGTTGACGCCGGCGTCGCGAAAATGCCGCCACTGGAAGCGCCACTGGCCGACGTTTCCGCCGCTGCCGTGAAGAAAGAAGAGCGTCGTGGCGGCGCCGGCATCGTGCGCGATCACGTGCAGCGCGCGGCCGGGCCGAACCTCGTGCCGCTCGGCGCTGCGTTCAGCGATCATCGTCGAACCGGCTCTTCCAGCTGGGCGCCTCGCCCGCGCGGCCGCGCGAGCGCGCTGCGTACACCCCGCGCGCGACGGCGCGGGCGGTGACTTGCGTCGCGGCGAGACAGAGCTCGGCGATTTCGTCCGCTGCGCCGGTCAGCGGCCGTGCTTCGGTCGAGATGCCGAAGATCGCGTCGCCGTCGCGCGGCAGGTGCGCCGGAAGCACCGCGCGCGCGATGCCGTCTTGCGCTAGGATTGCGAGCCGCTTCACGAGCGCCGGTGAGAGCGTGACGTCGGTTGCGACGACGCCGATCGTCGTGCCCCAATACAGTTGCGGCTTGACGCGCAGCCGCACGTCGTCGCCGGCGAAGTGCGCCGGAAAACCTCGTCCGCCGAATTCCGCGTCGCGCTCGAACGGGGCGGCCCAGAAATGCGGTCCGTCGCCGACGTTTACCGTGCCGACGGCGTTGACCACCACCAGTGCCGCGACGAGGTGACCTTGCGGGGTCAGCACGCTCGCCGAGCCGACGCCGCCTTTGAACGCCGACGTCGTGGCGCCGATGCCGGCGCCCGCCGTGCCGAGGCTGAAGCCGGAAGACCGCGCGTTGCGCGCCGCCTCATAGCCGAAGGCGGCGTAGGGACTGTAGCGGCCCCACGTTTTGTCGCCGCCGTTGACGAGATCGTAGAGGCTCGCTTGGGCGACGATCGGAATGCGCGGCAACGGCACCGCCGGCAAGCGCGCGAAGTCTTCGCGCAATGCCGCCTGCACGCCGGCCGTGGCATCGAGACCGTAGGTCGACCCGCCGGAAAACACGAGCGCGTGGATGCGTTCGACCGTCATCTCCAAGCCGAGCAGCGCGTCTTCGCGGGTGGCCGGCGCACCGCCGAGCAGACTCGCCGCCGCGATCGCGGGGCGTTCGAACAGCACCGCGGTCACGCCCGAACGAAGCGTATCGTCATCGCCAGCGTGGCCGACCGAAATGCCCGCGATGTCGGTCAGTAAATTCTGCCGTTCCCGCGGTTGCGTCATGCGCGGCTGGGTGCGCTCGCCGCGAGCGTGGGAAGTTGCGGCAAGACATCCTGGGCGAACAGCTGCAGGCGCCGCTGCGCGGTCGCGTAGCTCGTCGAAAAGGTCTGCACTTGCGCGACCAGTTGATCGACGCCGTCGAGCGCGCCGGACGCCGCCAGCTGCTCGACGATCTGCGCGGGCGAGCCCCAAGCAACGCCCAAGCGGCGCAGCACGTCGGCGAGTTCGCCTTCGGCGGTGGTCGTTGCGCGGGCTTGCACGTAGCGCATGATGTCGGCCGCGATCTCGGCCTCGACGCTCGCTGCGTCGCGGCCGGGAAAGACGCCGCGCACGAGCACCACGCGCGGTGCGCCGTCGCGCCCGCTCTCGCGCCACGCCGTCCGGTAGCGGCGAATCAGCGCTGCGGAATCATCGGCCTGGCCCGGGCGCGGCGCGACGATGAGGCCGTTGCCGCGCCCGGCGACGTCTTCGACCGCGCTGCGGCTTTCCCAGACGCGCCGGCGCAAGCCCGGCGCGGCGGGCTGCAACGTGAATTCCGGATGCGCTGCGTTGACGGCGCCACCCGCGATGATGCGCAGCAACGGGTCGATGCGCTCGTCGTAGAGTTGCGCACGCCGGCTTGCGTTCTCGCCGAACGCGACGAACGATGCGCCGTCGAAACCCGTGCCGAGCCCAAGCTCCAAGCGTCCGCCGCTCAGCACGTCGAGCACGGCGGCATCTTCGGCCAATCGCAGGACAGGTTCGAGCGGCAACACGACGACGCCCGTGCCGAGCCGCACGCGGCGCGTGGCATGACTCGCGTGCGCGAGCAATAGCAGCGGCGCGGGCAGACGGCCCGTCTCCGAGCCGAAGTGATGCTGTGCGACCCACGCGCTGCCCAAGCCGAGCGCCTCGGCGTCGGCGATCAAGGCGACGGCTTCACGATAGAGGCCGGGCCGGTCGTCCGGTGCGTACAGACGGTTCAGGATCCCGGCGCGTTCGCCCGGCCAACCGGTTTGCGTCATCGTTGACGGCCGCTTTCGCTTTTCAGACGGGCAGCGCCATCTCGCCGCGGCCGATCGGCACCACCGAACCGCCGACCTCGATGCGTGCCTCGCCGCGATTGTCGACGTGAACCAGCACGTGCAGCAAACTGCGGCGCCCCATCTTCGTTCCTTGTTCGCTGACCATCCGCAAGCCGTTCATCAGCGGCAGCAAGCCGTGGCGGATCATGTAGGCGGCGAGCGGGCCGGTGGCGCTGCCCGTCGCCGGATCCTCCGCGATACCGTTCGCGGGAGCGAACATGCGCGCGTAGACGGCGTAGGTGTCGCCCGGTTCGTTATCGCTCTCTTCCAGCGTCGCGAACACGAAGACACCGGCCGGCGCGTTGGGCGCGGCGGCGCGCAGCGCGCGATCATCGAGCAGCTCGATGCGATCGACCGTCGCGCGATTGCGCAGGCCGACGAACAGAAAATTCGGACCGGCGCTCGCAACTTCGGGCGGCGTGTCGGGCCGGATATCGTTGTAATGCAGCCCGAGAGCATTGGCCACGGCGGCCGGGTCGATCCGCTCGCCGAACGTGATCGGCGGCGTGGTCAGCCAGAACTGCACCGCCCCGTCGGCAGCGTTCGCGACCCGCACCGGCACCGGGCCGACGCCCTCTTCGAGCACGAGCTCGGTGGCCGTGGAATCACCGCGCACGACGAAGGCCGTGCCCAGGGTCGGATGCCCGGCGAACGGCATCTCGCTGCGCGGCGTGAAGATGCGCACGCTCGCGGCGTTGTTGGGATCGGCCGGCGGAAACACGAACGTCGTTTCGGAGAGGTTCAACTCGCAAGCGATGCGCTGCATGGTCGCGGTGTCGAGGCCCACGGCGTCGGTAAAGACCGCCAGCGGGTTGCCTTCGAAGGCGACCGTGGTGAACACGTCGACCTTCACGAAGGCGTACGGCCGCGCTGCCATCTATCTCGCTTTCGGCGTGTAGGTGAACGATGCCGACGACCATTCGCACACGCTGCCGTCGTTCATCACGAACGTCTCGCAGCCGTCGACTTCGGCATTGAAGTCGTCGTTGCGCGCCTTCGTTGCCGCCCAGTTCACGTTGCCGTCTTGGCGCGCCGATGCGCGCGCTTTGGAATAGTTGAATTGCGGCGACTTCGCGAACGCGTTGAGCGCCCGGGCCAGGATTTGAGCTTGCGTCATCTCTAGGAGCGTGCCTCCGCGCGTTCGCGCGCCTTCGCGTGCAGTCCGACGGTTACCAGCGCCGCGACGATCGCGATCGCCGTGAACCATTCGTAGGCAATATGGTAGCCCGTGACCGGGTCGCCCTGCGAACCGATCACGCCGCCGGCCAGCGAGCCGCCGAGGATCTGTCCGAGGATCAAGCAGACCGACAGCAGGCCGACCGCGGCCGAACGCTGCTTCGAGCCCGCCCGGTTGGTGACGATGTAGCGCGTCGGCGCGCCCAGCAGTGCGCCGAAGCCGCAGCCGGCGACGACCATCGCAGCGATCGCGAGCCCGAGGTTGGCGAAACCGAACGCGAAGAGCGCGAGCCCGGCGGCCGTGAGCAGCGTTCCCGCGGTGAGCACGATGCGGCTGCCGACGGCGTCGAGCGCGCGTCCGGCGCCCGGGATCACGACGACGAACATCACCGCTCCGATCGCAGCGACCGCGCCGGCCGCGGCGTAGCTCAGGTGTTCGGCCGCGACGAGTGCCGCCGGGATGAAGAACAGCGCGCCCTCCAAGATCCCGATCAGGATCTCGAGCCCGTACACCGTCACCAGCTGCGCGTCGGTGAAGAAGCGCGGCGGGATGACGGGCTCGCGGGCGTGCCGTTCGGCAAACACGAACCCGATCAGCAGCACGATGCCGCCGCTCAGAAACAGCCGCGCGTTCAGGTTGCTCGTGGCGCCGGTGACGTCATACTGCGTGAGCCCGAGCATCAGCCCGAGCAACCCGCAGGCCAAGAGCGCGATGCCGGCCACGTCGAGCGGGCCGCGCACGTTGGCCACGCTGACCGGCAGCGTGGTGCGCGCCATTGCGATCACGGCGATTGCCAGCGGAACGTTCGCGACGAAGATCCAGTGCCACGACAAGAAGTGCGTGAACAACCCGCCCACCAGCGGGCCGATGATCGCCGCGACGCCCCACGTCGCCGCGACGAGCCCGAGCGCGGCGCCGCGCCGTTCGGGCGGGATGCGGTCGGCGATCGCGGCCGTCGCGACCGGAAAGATACCGCCCGCGCCAAAGGCCTGGATGGCGCGCGCGGTCAGGAACATCGGAAAGTTCTGCGAGACGATCGCGAGCACCGAACCGGCGCCGAAAATCGCGACGCAGGCGATGTAGACGGGCCGCCGCCCGTTGCGGTCGGCGAGCTTGGTCATGATCGGAATGCTGACCACGTTCGCCAGCAAGTACAGCGTGAAGATCCACGGCAGCTCGCGCGCGCCCACGCCGAAGGCGAGGCCGAGCGCGGGCAGTGCGGGCGAGAGCACGCCCAGATCGAGCGCACCGGCGAAGACGCCCAGGCCCAGCGTGAGCAGCAGCGGGATCGTCGTGGGGTCGAGACGGTGACCGGCTAGCGACGTCGTCGCCGGATCGGCGGGAGTTGTTGCTCGCATGACTACGGCGTCACGCGAAAACCACGCGATCGAGAACGGCGGCTAAACACATCAGGGCCAAGTAGAGCAGCGAAAATTTGAACATCCCGCGCGCGAAGAGCTGCGAGTCGTTGCGCAGCACGCGGATCGCATCGAAGAGAAACCAACCGCCGACGACGATCGCGGCGACGAGGAAGATCGGCCCCATGACGTGCAGCGGCACGAGCGCGATACAGAACACGAACAGCACGATCGTGTAGACGAGCATCTCGCGCTTGGTGCGCGCCACGCCGTGCACGTTGGGCAGCATCGGGATGCCGGCTTTGTGGTAGTCGGTCTCGGTCATCAGCGCGAGCGCCCAAAAGTGCGGCGGCGTCCAGAGGAAGATCAGCACCGCGAGCGCGACCGCCGGTGCGCCGATCGATCCGGTCACGGCGGCCCAGCCCACCAGCGGCGGGATCGAGCCGGCCGCGCCGCCGATCACGATGTTCTGCGAGGTGGTGCGCTTGAGCCACATCGTGTAGACGAACACGTAGTAGGCGTTGCCGCCCAGCGACAGCCACGCCGCGAGCGGGTTGACCAAATAGTTCAGCAGCAAGAACGAGCCGGCGCCCAGCACCATCGCGAACGCGAGGGCTTGGTTCGGCGCGATCGCGCCGCGCGGCAGCGGCCGGCCCATCGTGCGCCGCATCTTGGCGTCGATATCGGTATCGTAGACGCAGTTGAACGCGCCGGCCGAGGCTGCCGCCAGCGCGCCGCCGACGAGCGTCCAGACCGTCAACGCGAGCGGCGGGATGCCGCGCGCCGCCATGATCATCGCGGCCAGCGTCGTGATCAGCAGCAGCACGATGATGCGCGGTTTGGTCAGCTCGAGGTAGTCATCGAACGTGGCCCGCCAACCCGAGCGCGCCAGCGCGCCCTCCGCGCCTTCAACTCGCGAGAGGGTGGAGCTCATCGGACCTGCACCGTTTGCGACTGCGACTGCGACTGGGACTGCGCCGGGACGCGAGCAACGGCCGGCCGGCGCACGGTGCCGTCGAGCGCTGCGAACACGATCGCGCAGACGAACGCGATGAAGGTGGCCGCGGCGTTCGCCGCATGCGCTTCACGCAAGCCCAGCGGCAGCTGCCAGACGACGTTGGCCATGCCCAGCATCACTTGCAGCACGATCAGCGCGTAGGCGCACAGCGCGGCGCTGCGCACGCGCGCCGTCGTGCCGAGCGAGGCCCAATACGCGACCACCGTTGCGACCAGGAAGAAGATGCCGGCGAGGACGCGGTGCGCCATCTGGGCGCCTTCGCCGGGACTGGCGCCGTTCCAAGAGCCCGGCTCGCAGCCCGGCAGCGAGGAGCAGGCAAGCCCCGCGCCACTCGAGCTCACGTATGCCCCGGCGCACATGGCGATGAAGGCGCCGGCCGCCGTCAGCGCGAGCAGCGGGAAGAGGCCGTTCTGGGCCGGTTTGGCGTACGGGCGCGGCCCGATCACCGCCACGATCGCAAGCGCGGTGAGCACCGCGAGCAGCAGCATCCCCATGCCCCAGTGCGCCACCACCGACCACGGGCTGTTCGCCACCGCGACCGTCCCGGCGCCCAGCGCGACTTGCGCGACGAAGATCCCGCCCAAGGCCCACAGGATCGGGGTGACCCCGGCGATCTCGCGCCGCGCGCGCCAGCCGGTGACGATCGCACCCAGCACCAAAACGCCCTCTAGCAGGGCGACCATGCGGTGCGACCACTCGAGGATCACGCCCCCGTCGAGCACGGGAACGACGGCACCGTGGCAGAGCGGCCAATCCGGGCAGGTCATCCCGGCGCCGTTGATCCGGATCCAACTGCCGAGGACGGCGAGCGCAAAGGCCGCGATCGCGGCGGCAAGTGAGAACGCGCGGAACATCCCTCCGAGCGTACCCCTTGACGAATCCGGCGACAACGACATTCGTGCTGGTTTTGGACCCCGGTCCGGGGCCACCTCGGGGAATCGGCGGGATATCTCGAAGAGGCGCATTCGATGCGGCGCGTAGTGCTGGTCCTCGTGGCGTTTGTCGCGCTCGTCGGTTGCCGCGAAGTGCGCGTAAATCAGGTTCGGAGCGGGACGACAACGGTGGTGGGACCGACGCAAGTCCTCGTCGTGCGCGACAAGCGCGCTCTCGACGCCCTCGGCATCGCCGCATCGCCCAACTTCCGCAAGGAATTCGCGGTCGTCTTACTGATGGGCCCGCATCGTGAAAGCGGCTACGTGCAGATCATCGAGGACATTCGCGCCAGCGCCGACCGCGAACGCATCGTGGCCTTCGAGAAGGCGCCGATCGACGGGGGCGAGCCGACCGCACCCTATCGCACCTATACGCTGTGGTACGTCCCCAACATCGCCTACCGGCCGGGCGTGGGCGTGGACGTCGTCACTCCGGGCGGCGAGGCCATCACCGCGACCACCTTACGCTGAGCGCTAAAGAATCCGAATGCTTCACCGATAGATTGGCGGTGACGGCATGCGCGTGAGGCCCTCGGGTAGAAGGGGCCCCGGAATGACGAACGCGCTTGCGCGATTCGATGCCGTCGTGCGCCGTCTGGGCACGGTGCTCGAACCAGACGGGGACCCCCTCGAAGCGGAAGGGGTGCTCAATCCGGCCTGCGTGCGAGCGCCCGGGGGCGAGCTGCTGCTCTATCCGCGCTGCGTCGCTGCGGGCAACATCTCGCGCGTCGGGCTGATGCGCGATGTCGCTAGCGGCGACGACGTGCGTTTCGAGCGGCTGGGTTACGCACTCGAGCCGAGCGAGCCGTACGAGTTGCGGCCGGCCGGCGGCGGCGGGATGGGCTGCGAGGACCCGCGCGTCACCTACGTGCCGGTGCTCGAGCGCTTCGTGATGGCCTACACCGCGTTCGGTCCGTCCGGACCGCGCGTCGTGTTCGCGCTCTCGACCGACGCCTACCATTGGGAACGCTTGGGGCCGGTGGATTTCGCCACCCACGGCTTGGCGTGCGGCGACGACAAAGACGGGGTGTTCTTCCCCGAGCCGGTGCGCTCGCCGTCGGGAGTGCTCTCGCTCGCCTTCTATCACCGGCCGATGAAAGAGCTCTCGACGCTGGACGGGCATGCCGCGATTCCGGCCCTGCTCGAATTGCCGCCCTCGGAGCGCGAGTCGACCTGCATCGCCTACGTTCCGCTCGACGCGGTGCGCGCCGACATTCGCAACTTGCTCGTGCCGATCGAAAGCGCGGTCGTCCTGGCGCCGGACGGACCGTGGGGCCGCCTGAAGACCGGCGCGGGAACGCCCCCCGTGCGCATTGCCGAGGGCTGGTTCTCGCTCTATCACGCCGTCGACGCGGTCGAGGTCGACGGGCGCTATGCGATGACCTACAGCGCGGGGCTCGTCATCCACGATATCGAGCAGCCGCACATCGTGATCTACCGTTCGCCGGCGCCGGTGATGTCGCCCGAACACCCCGACGAGATGCACGGCATCGTGAACAACGTCGTGTTCCCGACCGGCATCGACGTGCGCGGCGAACGCGAATTCGACGTCTACTACGGCATGGCCGACGCGCGCATCGGCCGCGCCTCCGTCACGCTTCCTCCCGCCGCGGCCGCCGCCGGAAAAACCGCCGCCGCCTAAGCGCCGAAACGCCTACAGGCGGTTGGCGAGGAGTTCGCCGAGCTCGGGGGCTTCGGCGAGGAACGCGTCGTGGCCGTGGTCGCTGTGCATCAAACGGAACGCGGCGTCCCAGCCGGCGTCCGACCAGCGCTCGCACACCGCGCGAATGTGGTCGGCGAAGAAGAGCTGATCGCCGGTGACGCCGACGAACGTGAGGCGCGTGCGTTCGGGGCCGATCTCCGCGCCGCGCAGATCGAACAGATCCATCGCGCGGGTGAGAATGCGGTACGTGTTGGCGTCCATGCGCGCGGCGAAGCGCACGCCCTGATATGCGAGATAGCCGTCGACATCGAAGCGGTCGTCGAGCCCGACCTTGGGGTTGCCGCCGGCGCGGTCGGGGCGGTTGGCGAACCGCCGCTCGAAGAGCTCTTCGCTCTTGTAGGTCAAGGTCGCGATCGCGCGCGCGAGCTTGAGGCCGGCGGCGGGCTGCTCGTCGTACCAGCCGTCGCGGAAGTTCGGGTCCAAGCGGATCGCTTCGCGCGCCAAACCGTTCTGCGCGATCGCTTGCGCGCGCAGGTGATCGTGCGCCGCGACCACGATCGCACGATCGACGAACGCGCCGTAGCGCCGGGCCCAGGAGAGCGCTTGGAAGCCGCCCAGCGAACCGCCGATCACCACGCCCAGACGGTCGATGCCGAGCTGCTGCAGCGCGCGGCGCTGCACGTCGACCATGTCCTCGACCGTCACGATCGGAAAGCGCGGTCCCCATTTGCGCCCGTCGGGCGCGAGCGTCGGCGGGCCGGTCGACCCGTAACACCCGCCGAGCGTGTTGATGCCCACGATGCACCAGCGCGCCGTATCGAACAGCGCGCCCGGGCCGACCAGCCCGCCCCACCACTCGGCGATGCGCGACGAGCCGGTCAACGCGTGCGGAGCGAACACGACGTTCGAACCGTCGGCGCGTGGTTCGCCGTAGATCGTCACCCGCGCGACCACGTCCGGCAGCGTCATTCCGCCCGCAAGCGCGACCTCACCGATCCGTACGTCGTGGTCGACGACCGAGTCGAGCAACGCGTTCAGCCGCCCGCGAGCGCGCGTTCGAGGTCGGCGATGATGTCGGCGATCGATTCGATACCCACCGACAGCCGCACGGTGTCTTCCGTGATGCCGCTCAGTGCTTGTTCTTGCGGCGAAAGCTGTTGGTGGGTGGTCGACGCCGGATGGATCACGAGCGACTTCGAATCGCCGACGTTGGCCAAGAGCGAGAAGAGCTGGAGCCGGTCGATGAACGCGCGCGCGTTCGGCAGCTCGAACGTCACGATCGCACCGCAGCCGTTGGGCAGATACTTGCGGGCGCGCTCGTGCGCGGGATCCTCGCGCAGGCCGGGATAACGCACGGCGGTCACCGTGTCGTGGGCCTCCAAGAACTCGGCCACGCTCTGCGCGTTCGAGCAGTGGCGCTCGATGCGCAAGCCCAGCGTTTCCATCCCTTGCAGTAACAGCCAGGCGTTGAACGGCGAGAGCGCGGCGCCGACGTCGCGCAGCAGCTGCACGCGCGCCTTGAGGATGTAGGCCAGCGGGCCGAACGAGGCTACGTATTGCGCGCCGTGATACGACGGATCGGGTTCGATCAGCTCGGGAAAGCGGCCGTTGCTCCAATCGAATTTTCCGGCGTCGACGATCAGGCCGCCGATCGACGTGCCGTGACCGCCGATGAACTTCGTCGCCGAGTGGACGACCACGTCGGCGCCGTACTCGATCGGCCGCAGCAGCATCGGCGTCGCGAGCGTGTTGTCGACGATCAGCGGCACGCCGCTTTCATGCGCCGCGTCGGCCACGGCCTTCACGTCGAGCACGTCGACCTTGGGGTTGCCGATCGTCTCGGCGAAGAACGCTTTGGTGTTGGGCCTCACGGCCGCTTTCCAGCCCGCGATGTCGCCCGGCTCGACGAACGTCGTCGTGATGCCGAACTTCGGCAGCGTGTGGAAGAACGCGTTGTACGTGCCGCCGTAGAGCGATCCGGAACTGACGATGTGATCGCCCGAGCGCGCGATGTTGAGGATCGAGTACACGACCGCCGCTTGGCCGCTCGCGACGGCCAGCGCAGCCACGCCGCCTTCGAGCGCCGCGATGCGCTGCTCGAAAACGTCGGTCGTCGGGTTCATGATGCGCGTGTAGATGTTGCCGAACTCTTCGAGCGCGAAGAGCCGCGCGGCGTGCGCGCTGTCGTCGAAGACGTACGAGGTGGTCTGATAGATCGGAACGGCGCGCGCCTTCGTCGCCGGATCGACCGATTGGCCGCCGTGGAGGGCGACGGTGTCTAGCCCGGGCTTAGGCTGTTCTTGGGTCGTGCTCATCGGGTGGTACTCCTGAAACGCGATGCATTCGTTCGGCACAGGGCCGAGAACCTACGGCGCCGACAAAAAGCGCAAGTGATCCGCTACTATATCATCGCGACGGCCATCGTCCTCGTGTTCGGAAGCATTGTGTTCGCGCACCGGCTCGCGCCGCCGAACCTGCGCATCTCGGCCCAGCCCACCGGGACCCCGACCGTCGAGACGCGCGTCGCCGAAGCGGCCGCGACGGCTCGCCCCTTCACCGGGCAAGGCCCGTGGGTGCTCTCGGCGCTGCCGGGCTGCTTTGACGAGCAGTCGCGCGTGAGCGGTCCGTTTGCCGTGCTCCGAGCGAAGCTGCCGCCTCAGGCCGAACGCATCGCGTCCGGGACCACCTTGCGGGTGCGGGACTGCACGCTGACCGTGCGCGCCCGGGATATTTGGGTCGATCGCGGTCCCGACCGGCTGCGCGTGCCGCCCGAGGCCGCGCTCTACCGCGTCGACGGCGGCCTGACGCTGGCCGTCCACACCGGAACGCAGCTCGAGATCCGGCACTATTAACCTTGTTCGCTCGTGATCGTGGGTTGGCCGCGCACGGGCACGAGCGCTAGCGCCAGCGCCACGGCGAGCACGGCGCCGGCCACGTAGCCCGCGGGTGCGATCACTTCGTGCAGCAGTACGACGGCGCCGATGACGCCCACGACGAGCGTGCCGTAGGAGCTGATCAGGCTGGTCGTTCCGGCCGGCAGATAGCGCAGCGCGAACGCCTGCGCGGTTTGGCCGTAGATCGATAGCCCGATTACGATCTCGCCGAAGAACCACCACAGGATCGTCCCGTTCGGCACGAGCGTCTGCGCGACCGACGAACCGAGCCGGCCCGAAGCGAGGCCGAACAGCACCAGCAAGCCCATGCCGATCGTCCCGTAGGTGCCGCTGACGAAGAAGGCCGAGAAGCGCTTTCCGAGCGCGCGCGTCAGGACGAACATCGCCGCGTAACACACGACTTGGACCAATTCGAGCAGGTCGCCGAGGAGCGTCGATCCGGTGGCGGAGCGCGTCACCGTGAGCAGGACGGCGCCGGCGATGCCGATCGCCAGCGCCGCGATCCGGATCGCATCGATGCGCTCGCGCAGGGCCAGCGCGGCGAACACGGCCGTCACGGGCGGCGTGAGGCTCATCAACAGCACGACGTGAGCGCCGCTCGTGTACTGCGCCGCGAGTGCGAGGAAACCGCAGGCGCCCGGTCCGAACGCGACGCCGGTCGCGGCCAAGAGCCACCAGTCCGACCGGCTCGGGGGGCGTTTCGGGCGCGCCAGGACGGCCATCAGGAAGAACAGCGGCAGCGACCAGGCCGCGCGGGCGACGAACAGCGCCGGCCCGTCGAAATGCGGGCCGCCGGCGGCGTAGAGGATTTTCGATGCGATCGCGTTGGCGCCCCAAAACACGGCCGCCGAGAAGATTGCGAGCAAAGCAAAGGTCGTGCGCAGTGCCGTCGAATTTCGCGCGGTCATGGATTTACGCGCCGAAGTCGAGAATCGCCGGACGTTCGCGATCATCTCGCACCCCGACGCCGGCAAGACGACGCTCACCGAGAAGCTGCTGTTGTACGGCGGAGCGATCGTGACGGCCGGTCAAGTTGCGGCGCGCAAGCGGGCCCGCTCGGCGACCTCCGACTGGATGGAACTGGAGCGGGAACGGGGCATCTCGATCACGTCAACGGTCCTCCAGTTCCCCTATCACGGCCGGACGATCAATCTCCTCGATACACCGGGCCATCAAGACTTCGGTGAGGACACCTATCGTACGCTGCTGGCAGCGGATAGCGCGGTCATGCTGATCGATGCGGCCAAGGGCGTAGAACCGCAGACCCGCAAGTTGTTTGCGATCTGCCGCGCGCGGCGCATTCCGCTGTTCACCTTCATCAACAAGATGGACCGGCCGACGCGCGATCCGCTCGAACTGCTCGACGAACTCGAGAACGTGCTCGGCATCGGCGCCTATCCGGTGAACTGGCCGCTCGGCGGCGGCGAAACGTTCCGCGGCGTCTACGACCGCGAAACGCACGAACTGCACACCTTCGAGCGCACCGAGCACGGTGCGAAGCGCGCGCCGGTGTCGGTGGCCAGCGTGCACGACGACCGCATTCGCGCGCTGGTCGACGAGGGCACCTACCGCGAGTTTCTCGACGGTATCGAACTGCTCGAAGGCGCGGGCGCGCCGTTCGACCATGCCGCCATGCTGCGCGGCGACGTCACGCCGGTGTTCTTCGGCAGCGCGATGACGAACTTCGGGGTCGAACTGTTTCTCGACCGCTTCGTGCGGATGGGACCATCGCCGGGAATGCGCTTGGATGCCAACCGACACGCCGATCGAACCGGCCGACGAGCACTTCTCGGCGTTTATGTTCAAGATTCAAGCCAACATGGATCCGCGTCACCGCGACCGGGTCGCGTTCGCCCGCATCTGCTCGGGCAAGTTCGAACGCGACATGATGGTGCGCAACGTGCGCACGGGCAAAGAAGTGCGGCTGACGCGCGCGATGAAGCTCTTCGCCAACGAACGCGAATCGATCGACGTCGCCTACGCGGGCGACGTGGTGGGCTTGGCGAATCCGGGCATCGTTCGCGATCGGCGACACGCTGGCCGATTCGCTCGAGCGTGCGTTTCCGATCCGATCCCGGCCTTCGAGCCGGAACATTTCGCGCTGGTGCGCAGTACCGACACCGCAAGCTACAAGTCGTTCCAAAAAGGGATCGCTCAGTTGCGAGAAGAGGGTGCGATTCAGGTGCTCTACCCGTTCGGCCAAACGCGGATCGAGCCGATCCTAGCCGCCGTCGGCGCGCTGCAGTTCGAGGTCGTGAAGTTTCGGCTGGAATCGGAGTACAACGTCAAAACGCAGATGACGAACCTGCCGTTCACGCTGGCCCGCAACGTCAGCGGTGACCCGGAGGCGATCGCGTCGGCGCAGCTGCCCTCGAACGCGCGGCTGGTCGAGGATTGGGACGGCGCGCCGCTTGGCGCTCTTCGAGAGCGAGTGGAGCATGCGGCTCGCGGCCGAGTGGAATCCGCGCCTGACGTTCGAGGCGTTCGGAACGCGCGGCCTCGTGCGCGGCGGCGTCATGACGATCCCGGCGCTTCCGGCGGTACGGCGACTGCGCGCGCCGCCGGCCACCAACATCACGCGCCTGCTGCTGATCGCGGTCGTCGCGGTGATCGTATTCGGGCTCGTGCGCGGCCTCTTCAGCCATCACGACACGGTCTACGAGAAGATCGCGCGTCGAGATGACCGTCGCGCTGCAGAACAACGATCTGGCCGCGGTCGAGAAATTTCAGAATGCCGAGACGGCGACGCACGTGACGCGCGCGCGTCGTCGGCCATGCCGCCGATGTGTTCGCGCCGCTGGGCAAGCTCGACCGCGTGCGCGAGACCGCCGGCCGCCGGTGAGCGTGCACCAGTTCGATGCGACGTTCGAAAACGGCGTCGTGCACGAGACGATCCAGTTCGATCCGGACAACAAGGTCGTCCACTTCAAGTTCGACCCGCCGCACGAAGTAGATGCCGCCGTTCGCGGTGACGTTCGACGACGTCGTCGGGGCGGCGGCGCGGCTGCGCGGCGTCGCCCATCGCACGCCCGTCGATCACCTCGTCCACGCTCGATGCGCGCACGGGCGCGCGCGTGTTCATCAAGGCCGAGAACCTGCAGCGCATGGGCGCGTTCAAATTTCGCGGCGCCTACAACCGGCTCGCGCAACTCGACGCGCCGCAGCGCGGCCGGCGGCGTCGTTGCGTTTTCGAGCGGCAATCACGCGCAGGGCGTGGCGCTCGCCGCGCAAGCTGCTCGGCATGCCGGCCGACGATCGTGATGCCGTCGGACGCGCCCGCGTCGAAGCTGGCCGCAACGCGCGGCTACGGCGCCGAGGTCGTGCTCTACGACCGCCGGACGATGAATCGCGCGCGAGATCGCGCACGCGCTCGTCGCCGAACGCGGCGCGACGCTCGGTGCCGCCCTACGACGATCCGGCGATCATCGCCGGCGCCGGCACGACGGCGCTCGAGCTGATCGAAGACGCCGGTGCGCTCGACGTGCTGTTGGTGTGCACGGGCGGCGGCGGTTTGCTCTCGGGCTGTGCGCTCGCGGCGACGGCGCTCTCGCCCGGCATCGCGGTCTATGGCGTCGAGCCGGCGGCGGGCGACGATTGGGTGCAGTCGCTCGCGCGCGACGAACGCGTGACGATCCCGGTACCCGATACGATCGCCGACGGCCTGCAAACGCAGTCGCCGGGCGAGTTGACGTTTCCGATCGTGCAGCGCGCTGTGCGCCGGCGTCGTGACGGTGAGCGACGAGGAGCTGCGCGACGCGATGCGCTTCGCGTTCGAACGGCTCAAGCTCGTGATCGAACCGAGCGGCGCGGCGGCGCTGGCCGCGCTGCTCGCCGGCCGCGTCGACGTGCGCGGCAAGCGCGTCGGCGTCACGATCAGCGGCGGCAACGTCGACGCCGCGTCGTTCGCGCGCCTGCATCGCGTGAGCGCCGAATTTCGCGCGCGCTTTGCGCGCGACGGTTTCGTCGACCTGACGGCCGCGATCGCCGGCGACGTGCGCGAACGGATCGGCCGCGAGGTGACCGCGGCGCTCGACGCGCACGCCGAGCGCCGCGACGTGCGCATCGCCGCCACGGGCGAGAGCCCGCGCCGCTATCGCATCGTCGGGCGCGACACGCTCGCGGCCACGTGTCCCCGGGCGGCGGCGTTCTACCGCTCGGCGCCGCTGCTCGCGCTGCTCTCGGAAATCGCCGGCGAGCCGGTCGTTCCGGTGCCGTACGCGCCCGAGGAGCTGATCGCGACGCGGCTCGAGGCGGCCGGCGACACGCACGGCTGGCACTGGGACGACTATGGCTTTGCGCTGGTCTGGGTGCTGCACGCGCCGGCCGCGGCCGACGGCGCCGCGCTCGAGTACGTGACCGGCGTTCCCTGGTGCAAGGCCCAGCCGCGCGTCGCTGCGATCCTCGCGGCACGCGAACCCGTGCGGGCGCAGCTCGCGACCGGCACCGTGTACCTGTTGCGCGCCGACACGACGCTGCACCGCGTCGCGCCGCTGCGCCGGGATGTGCGCCGCGACGCGTTGTGTTTCAGTTACGCCGCCGCGCATGAGTTGACGCGTGAGGTGTCGCACGAAACCCTCGACGCCATTCTCACCCCGGCCTGATTTCGCAGAGGCAACTGATGCTGACCCCTCAGGATAACGACCGTCTGACCCGCGTCGGTCCGGGCACGCCGGGCGGCGCCTTGTTCCGGCGCTACTGGCTGCCGGCTCTCCTCAGCGAGGAACTGCCGCAGGCCGACGGCGCGCCCGTGCGCGTGCGCATCCTCGGCGAGGACCTGGTGGCCTTCCGCGACACGAACGGTGCGGTTGGGATCGTTGACGCGTTCTGTCCGCACCGCCGCGCGCCGATGTTCTTCGGCCGCAACGAAGAGTGCGGGCTGCGCTGCGTCTATCACGGCTGGAAGTTCGACAAAACCGGCGCCTGCGTCGACATGCCCTCGGAGCCGCCGGATAGTTTGTTCAAGACGAAGGTGACGATCGCCGCGTATCCCACGCACGAAGCCGGGGCGATCGTCTGGGTCTATATGGGCCCGCGCGAAACGATGCCGGCGCCGCCGGATTACGAGTTCATGCGCGCGCCCGCGACCCATCGCTTCGTCGGCAAACACGTGCAGGATTGCAATTACTTGCAGGCGCTCGAAGGCGCGCTCGACTCCTCGCACGCGACGATCTTGCACAACATGGACGTCGGCAAGCTCGAATGGCTGGCCGACTACGATCGCACGGTGCCGCGCATGGACGTGCACCCCACCGACTACGGCTACATGTACACCGGCATTCGGCACGTCAAAGACAAGCAATGGGTGCGCGCCTACCAGTACGTGATGCCGGCGACCCAATTTCGCGGACGCGTCGAGGGCCTGCTGGGCGGGAACGTGCGTTACATCGGTGATGCGCAGGTGCCGACGATCAACGGGCACGTCTGGACGCCGATCGACGACTACACCACGGCGTCGTACAACTTCATGTATTCGTATTCGCCGCAGCAGTCGCTCTCGCTAGCGGGCGTGATGGATCAAGAGATCAAGGACGGGCGCGGGCCGGAGAACCAGCTGCCGGACTACCGCCTCAAGCGGAACCTTTCCAACGATTACCTGATCGACCGGCAAAAGCAGAAGACCGAAACGTTCTGCGGCATCGAGGGCGTGAACACGCAAGACATCGCGCTGCAAGAGGGCATGGGCCCGATCGTCGACCGCTCGCGGGAACATCTCGGCACGACCGATCGCGCGATCATCGTCATGCGCCAGTTGATGCTCGAAGCGGTCGCGGCCGTCGAACGCGGCGAGGCACCGCGCGGTTCCGATCCGGCGACGTACCGCAACGTGCGGGCGCTCGACCACATGATTCCCGAGGGCCTCGAATGGCGAGAAGCGCTGCGCGATGAGATTCTGGCGAAGTTCTGACGTCGGCCGGGCATGCGCGGCGCTCGCGCTCGTGCTCGGAGTATCGGCTCAGACTCCGCCGCCGCTGGCGATAAAGATCGCGACCTCACCGCAAGCGGCGACTGCGGAATCCTACGTTGCGCTCGAGATCGGCACGTTCAAGAAATACGGTCTCGACGTGCAAATCGAGACGGCGGCGAAAGGCGCAGGCTCGGCCGTGGCCGGCATCGTGGTGAGCAAAGCGGCCGACGTCGGTGAGGCCGACATCATCGCGCTGTGCGCAGCCGCGGAGCACGGGATTCCGCTCAGCGTGCTCGCCGCATCGAACGTGTACATGCCCTCGTCGGCGGCGATCAACGTCCTCGCCGTGGCGGCGAACTCGCCGATTCGCACGGCCAAGGATCTCAACGGAAAAGTCGTCGCCGCGCCGTCGCTAGAAGGTCCGGCGAAGATTTCGGCGGCTAAGTGGCTCGACGATCACGGCGCCGATTTGGCGACGATCAAGTTCATCGAGATGCCGGTGGTAACGATGGCGGCCGCGCTCCAAAACGGAACGATCGCCGCGGCGATGATCTCGGAGCCCGCGCTGACGGTGGCCGGCGACACGGTGCGCACCCTCGGCCGCTCCTACCAGGACGGCTACGGCAAAGCGTTTCAAGTATCGTACTGGTTTGCCACTCCCGAGTGGGTGAAGGCCAACCCCGAGGCCGTGCACCGTTTCGCGCTGGCAATGCGCGACACGGCGCTGTGGACCAACGACCCGAAGAACTCCGAGCGCTACGGTGAGATCTTGCAGAAGTACGCGCACTTCTCCGATGACGTGATCAAGAAGATGGGACGCGCGAATTACGGCGTGACCATCGACATGAGCCTCGCGCAGCCGCTCATCGATGCCGGCATCAAATACCATTCGCTGCAAAAGGAGTGCCCGGCCAAGGATTTCATCGCCCCGGCGGCCGTCTTGACCCGTTGAACGCGGTTCGCTTCGGCCTCTCGAGCCTCGACGTGGCGGCGCTGCCCATCTATGCCGATGCGCGCGGAGCCTTCGCCGCGCAGGGTATCGCGGCGAGCATCGAGCGCGATCTGGGGCATCCGGGTGAGGTGATCGAGATGGTCGCGGCCGGTGCGCTCGACATCGGATACGCCGACATCATCTCGTCGGTGCGCGCGGTGCAAGGCCGCCGGCCCGTGCATTTGCTCGCGCCGGGCGGGCTCTACGACGCGGCCGAGCCGATCGTCGTGCTCGTACGCGGTCTCGCTTCAACCCTCCGCTCGGCCGCCGATCTGGCCGGACGGGTCGTCGTCACGCCGGCCGAGCACGATCTCGCGCGCCTGGGCGTGCGCCGTTGGATCGACGCGGCGGGCGGCAGCACGGACGCGGTGCGGTTCGCGTCGGGCCGGAAAATGAGCGCCGCGAGCGCCGATTTGCAGGCCGGCACGGCCGATGCGTTCATCATTTCGGAACCACAGCGCACGATCCAACGCGCTGCGACCGCTCTGCTCGCAACGCCGTTCGATGCGATCGCACGCCGCTTCATCATGGGCTGCTACGTCGCCTCGAGCGCGTGGGCCGCGCGCGAGCCGGCCGCGGCCCGGCACGTTGCGCGAATTCTGCGCGCGACGGCGCGCTGGGCGAACGCGCACCGCGACCTCACCGGACCAATTCTCGCCGAGCGCCTGGCGTTCGACCCCGCGATCGTCGCCTCGATGTCGCGCGCCGCCTATGCCGACGCGTTCCGCCCGGCCTGGCTCGCGCCGATCCTCGCGGTTGCGGAGCAGTACGGTGAAATCCGGCCGGTGGACGGCGCCGCGCGCCTAGCCGGCGAAGGCACGTTGCGATGAACGTTGTTTGGCGCGCGGCGGCCGGACCGGGGGTCGAGCGGCCGCCGCTGATCGTGCTTTGTCACGGCCGCGGCGCCGACGAGCACAGCCTACTCGCGCTCGCGCAGTCGCTGCCGGCGCGGTTTGCGGTGGCGTTGCCGCGCGCGCCGATCGCGCTCGATTCGGGCGGCTACACGTGGTTTGAGAACCGCGGGCTCGGTCGCCCGCTCGGCCCGAGTTTGCGCGCGAGCGTCGACGAAATGCAGGCCTGGCTGGACGCGCTCGATCCGGAGCGGTTCGATCTCACGCGCGTCATCGCCGGCGGTTTCAGCGCGGGCATGCTGTTCGCCGGCGCGCTGCTGCTCGACCGGCCGGAGCGCTTCGCGGCCGCAATTCTGCTCAGCGGCACGGTGCCGTGGGAGATCACCGAGATCGTACCGACCGCCGGACGCCTAGCGGGTACCCCGGTCTTCCACGCGCACGGCGATCGCGATGAGGTCATCCCGCTCGATCTGGTGGCGCGCAGCGAAGGGTATCTGCTCACCGAAAGCGGGGCCGACGTGGAACACCACCGCTATCCGATCGCGCACGAAGTCTCCGGCCCCGAACAGGACGATCTCTGCGCGTGGCTGGAAGCACTGCCGTGATGACAGACTCTGCAACTCTGGAAGCCGGCGCGTTCATCGATGCCGGCGGCTATCGCACGCACTATCACGAAACCGGTAGCGGCGAGACGTTGCTGTTCATTCACGGTTCGGGTCCCGGAGTCACGGCGTGGGCGAACTGGCGGCTGGCGATCCCCGTCTTCGCGCAGAAGTTTCACGTTCTCGCGCCCGACGTGCTCGGCTTCGGCTATTCGGATCACCCGGCCGGGATCACGTACGGCAAGGACCTGTGGGTCGAGCACCTGATCGCGTTTCTCGACGCCAAGGGCGTGCGCAAGTGCCACATCGTCGGCAACTCGATGGGCGGCGGCTTGGCGATCGCGCTCGCCGTGCGGCGGCCGGACCTCGTCGACCGCATGGTGCTGATGGGCTCCTCGGGCCTGCCCTTCACCATCACGCCCGGACTCGAAGCGGTGTGGGGCTACGAGCCCGGCCGCGAAGCGATGCGCACGCTGATCGCCGAGTACTTCGCCTACGACGGCTCGATCGCCACCGACAACCTCGTCGAGCTGCGCTACGCCGCGAGCATCCAACCCGGATTTCACGAATCGTACGGCAGCATGTTCCCGCCGCCGCGTCAGAACGGCGTCAACGATCTGGCGACGCCGGTCGACGACATCAAGCGGATCGCGGCCCAGACACTGCTCGTGCACGGCCGCGAAGACAAGGTGATTCCGCTCGCCGTCAGTTACGAACTCTTCGGGCTGCTCCCCAACGCCCAGCTGCACGTCTTCGGGCATTGCGGCCATTGGACGCAGATCGAACGCATGCCCGAATTCAACGCGATCGTCGAAGCATTTCTGACCGGCCCCAGCCGATCGTAAACCATCGGTGCGACCATGCCCCGAGAGAACGTGCGTCATTCCGAGCGCAGTCGAGGCACGCCCTTCGGCTTCGCTCGGGACAGGCTCCGCCGAGTGATCGCCGACGACGTGGATGGTTTGGTGGCGATCACTCGGCTGCGCTCGTGATCGACAGTGGCGATCCGGCGTGATGGGTGTTGGTCCCTCGACTGCGCTCGGGATGACGGGGGGCTGACCAAAAAATAAAAATAAAAAAAAACGGCTGCGTTGATACCATTGCAGCCGTTTTTTGTACCGGTTGCCGGGGGTTAGCTACATCTTCATTCCGGCCATGGCTTTGGGGATGTTGCCGCAGGCGTAGTAGGTGGGGACGTCGCTGGTCGAGTGGTGGATGTTGATCGCGTAGTCGCCGCTCTGCAGCTGCGCGAGCGTCATGTCCTTGAGCGTCGTCGTCGACGTTCCGCCTTGCAACGTCATCAGCGGGTAGGTGGGCTTGGGATCGAGCGTGTCGCAGGTGCCTTTGTGGATGTGGATCGGCTGCGGCACGGCCGGCGCGTTTTCGGTCGTCACCGAGACGACGACGTTGGGGCCGTCTTGGGTCATCGTGACGTAGCCGGTTTCGCCGGAGTGGTTCTGCGGGTGAAGCGTGAACTTCACCGGCCCGGCGGCGAGGGCCAACGTCGAGGTCGCGAGGACGAGGGCGGCAGTGGCGGCCGCGATGCGAAGAGACATAGAGCTACCTCCAGAACGAAGTGAACTGGCGCCTTCGCAAGAGGACGCGCTTGGACCTTATACGGCGCGTACCATGCGGCTCGTATCGGCGATGACCGCCTGGGCGGCGCGCCGGCCCGGGAAGCCGCTCACGCAGCCGCCGGGGTGCGTGCCCGAGCCGCACAGGTAGAGCCCCTCGATGCCCGGCCGCACGCCGAACCGCCGCTCGTAGATCTGCGGGGGCAGCAGCTCGCCGTGAAAGATGTGGCCGCCCGCGAGACCGAGCGTCGCTTCGAGGTCGGGCGGCGCGAGCACCTGACGGTGTTCGATCGCCGCCGGCAGGTTCGGTGCGTAGGCCGCCAACTGCGCGACGATGCGGTCGGCGATCGCGTCGCGGTCCGCCGGCTCCCATGGGCGGTCGGTCCGATCGTAGGGAAAGTACTGCGCGAACACCGAGAGGATGTGCTTTCCGGGCGGCGCGAGCGACGGATCGGTGGGCGTTTGCATGAAGCACTCGAGCATTGGTTCGCGCGAGATCCCAAGCGTCCGGGTGTCATCGTAGGCCTGCTGCAAAAACGCGAGCGAGGGCGCGACGTGGATCGTCGCGCGGTGGTGCGGCTGTTCGTTCGTGCCCGGGCGCGCCGTGAAATTCGGCAGCTCGCCGAGCCCAAGGTTCAGCTTGAGCGAAACGCCATTGGAATGCCACGCTGCCGCGCGCGCGTGCAGCGCGGGCGGCACATCGCCCGGGGCGAGCAGCCGCAGAAAGAGCGTCTTCGGATCGGCGTTGACGAGGATCGCGCCGGCCGCGACCGTCGTGCCGTCGCGCAGCTCCAGCACCGCCGCGCGCCCGTCGCGGATGGCGATGCGCTCCACCGTCGCGCCGGTGCGCAACACGGCGCCGGCCGCGCGCGCCGCCGCGGCGGCCGCCTCGGAGACCGCGCCCATTCCGCCGCGCACGAAGCCCCACGCGCCCTGTTCGCCGAGCGCGCGGCCGGCATAGTGATGGGCCAGCACGTACGCTGTTCCGGGATCGCGCGGTCCGGCATCGGTGCCGATCAGCCCATCGGTCGCGAGCGTGGCTTGCAGCACCGGCGTTCGCACGTAGCGCTCGACGAGTTCCGCGACCGAGCCTTCCAGCGCGGCGCGCGTGGCGGCCGTCGAAGCGCGCGAACGACGGTTCGCCATCGGCGAACGAATCGAAGAGCGCTCGGCCCAGCCGTTGCGCCTCCGTTTCGAACGCCGTCGAACCCCGCGACGTCGCCGGGATCGAAGGCCGCGATCTCAGCTGCGTTCGCGGCGCCGTCCGAACCGAGCAGCAGCGAGCGGCCGTCGGCGAGCGGGGTGAACGAGGCCGGGTCCTTGCGGTAGGCGTGGTAGCCGTGCGCGGTGAGGTCGAGGTCGGCGACGACCTGCGGGTCGAGCAGGCTGCAGACGTAGGAGGCGAGCGACACGCGGTAGCCCGGCCACACCGGTTCGGTGACCGCCGCGCCGCCGAGGACGTCGCGCCGTTCCAGCACGATCGTCCGCAGGCCGGCGCGCGCGCAATACGCGGCGGCGATCAGCCCGTTATGACCGCCGCCGACGATCGCAACGTCGGCGTCTATCGCTTCGCTCTCCGTTTCGGCTTGAACGGATCGCCGACGACGTACTTCCCGCGTTTGGGCAGATCGTCGTCGACGTCGTCGCAGCCGATCGGCGTGAACGCGCCGCAGTCGTGCGGCCGCGCCGAATAGATGCCGCAGTAATAGTGGCCCGAGCCTCGGCCCTTGAGGAAGACGCAGTTGCTCTCGAGCGCGTCGGTGACTTTGCGCAGATAGCCGACGTTGTAGCCGTCGGCGGATTCGCGCGCTACCACGTACTCTTTCATCACTTCTTCGTACGTCCAGCCGAAGTGATCGGCAATCCGCTGCACGTCGGCCCGGTTGACGAACGGCTCGTAGCCGCCGCAGCACTCGGCGCAGCCCGGCGGGCACGCGACGTTCTCGGGGAGATCGTAGAGGTGCTTGCGCGCCAGTTCGATCACCGCGCGCACGGCGAGCACCATCTCGGGATCGTCGTTGTACTTGTACACCCACTCGCGATGGGTGATGGTGTTGGCGTTGTAGTGGCGCTCGATCTTCTCGTTGTATTTGATCGTGACGTGTTCTTCGTCGATCTCGATGTTCTGGACGTTGGTCATCGGTTCGAGATCGAGTTGTTCGAGGGAGGTCGGCTGCCCGGTATCGCGCGTGAACCGGCGGAGGTTCCGCAGTTCGCGGTGGGCGATCAGATCGATCGTCTCTTGCATGACCTCTCCTTCGCGAGTTACGGCGGATCGACCCGGCCGGTCGGCGAAGGCCGCCACATGGGGCAAGCAATCGGCGTGGATCTAGGCGGCTCGCACGTGATGGCGACCGTCGTCGACGAGAACGGCGAGACCAAGGCGAAGCACGAGCGCGACATCACCGACCACACGCCGGCGGCGGTCTTCGCCTGCGTCGAGAAAGTCGTGGGCGAAGCGCTCGGCGACGCCAAGGAAAAGAACGTCGTCGGGATCGGCATCGGTGCCCCGGGCAACATCGACCTCGAAACCGGCACGATCCGGTACTCGCCGAACTTCGGCTGGAAGGATGTCGCGCTCGGCGAGCACATCCGCGGGGCGTTCAAGTTCCCGGTCTTCGTCGGCAACGACGCGCGCTGCGCGACCCTGGGCGAGCACACCTTCGGGGCCGGCAAGGGCGTGCCCGACTTCGTGCTGCTGACGCTGGGCACGGGCATCGGCGGCGGGATCGTTTCAGGCGGCCGGCTCCTGGTCGGCGGCCGCGCGAGCGCCGGCGAGGTCGGACACCATCAAATCCGGCCGCACGACGGCTTCATCTGCGGCTGCGGAAAAACCGGCTGCTTCGAGGCCCAGTGTTCGGGGACGGGCCTGATCCGGCACGCGCTCGCGCTCGCGCCGTCGTTTCCGCGCAGCACGCTGCTCGACGTTCCCAAGGAAAAGCTGGGCTCGAAAGCGATCCGCCGGGCGGCGCAAAACGGCGACGGTCATGGCCTCGCAGCGTGGCGCAACTGGATCGACGATCTGGGCTATGGCCTAGCCAACATCGTGGCGTTCGTCAACCCGAGCATGATCGCGCTGGGCGGCGGGGTCGCTAGCGCCGGCACGTTCATCACCGATCAAGTCGGCCCGCTGGTCGAAGCGCGCTCGACGATGGTCCCGCCCGGCTCGACCACGATCGTCACCGCGTCGCTCGGCAACGATGCCGGGGCGATCGGTGCCGCCACGATGGCGTTGCGCGGCGGCCTGACCGCCTAGGCTAAAAGCGCATCCGGGCAAACGTGCTCCAGTCGATGTCGAGGTGCGGCAGCGGCGTCCCCCACGTTTCCACGCTGCCCGCTTCGGAGTCGATCATCACCACGAACGTTGCGCCTTCGCGCAGCCAGCGGGCACATTTTTTGCGCAGTCGCGGACGTGAGTCGCTGGGCGAGGCCAGCTCGACGATCACATCGGGAACGATGCGCGAGTAGCCCGCGCGGACGTCTTCCGGCGCCGCATCCCAGCGCTCGCGCGAGAGCAGTGCGCCGTGCGGCGAGAGCACGTCGTTATTCGAAAGTTTTAAGCCGCCGCTCGAGCCGGATGCCAGGTAGCCGTGGCGGTCGCCCCACTCGACCAACGCCGCGCTCAAGCGCGCGTTGATCAGGTCGCTGCCGTAGTTGGTCGGGCTCATGACGACGCCTCCGTCGATGCGCTCGACGTTCCAGCCCGGATTGTCTTCGCCGATCCGTTCCAGCTCCGCGTCGCTGATGAACGTATCGGTGCGTACGGTCGCCTGCATCTCGCCCTCCATTCACGCGATCATAGCACGCGGCAACCCCGATCATTCGTCGACGGGCATGCCGTCCAGGGGCGCCGCATAGATCGCGTCGATGTCGACCAGCGGAATGCGCTCTTCTTCGATTTTCAAGCCCAGCCGGGTGACCGCTTCGCCGGGTTTCGATCGCGGCAGCTTCGGCGAGAGGTCGAAGGGCTGAAGATAGAGGTAGGTGTCGTCGACGCGCAGCGCGCGGCCGCCGCTGTTGGTCGGGCGTTTGGACCGTCCCTCGCCGCCCGCGACGTTCCAGTCGAGCACGATGAACGTCCCGATCCAGCGCTTGGCATCCTCCGGAAAGATAATGTTAGGGCGCCTGTTCCGGCGCGTCGAGCGCCAGCGCGGTCATCATCCGCACGCCCGTTTCGAGCGCGCGTTCGTCGATGTCGAACTTCGCGTGGTGATGCGGAAAAGCCGAGGCCGGCCCGCCGTTGCACCCGACCGAGTAGAAACATGCCGGCACGCGCTCGGCGAAAAACGAGAAGTCTTCCGCGCCCATGAGCTTGGGTGCTTCGATCACGCGCGTCGCGCCGATCTCGCGAACGGCGAGCGCGCGCACGTAGCGCGCTTGTTCGGCGTCGTTGGAGGTCACCGGGTACCGCCGCAGGTAGGCGAAAGTGTAGGTTGCGCCCGAGCTTTCGCACACGCCGCGTAAGACGCGCTCGATGCGTTCGGCCAGCGCGGCGCGCACGTCGGCATCGAAGGCACGCACGGTGCCGAGCAGTGTCGCACGTGAGGGGATCACGTTGTGGATCGTACCGGCGTGGACGGCGCCGATCGTCACCACCGCCGGCGCCAGCGGATCGATCTGGCGCGCGACGATTTGCTGCACGGCGACGATGAACGCGCCCGCCACGTAGATCGGATCGATCGAGAGATGCGGGGCGGCGCCGTGTCCGCCGGCGCCTTCGATCGTGATCTCGATCGAATCGCTCGACGCGTAGAACGGGCCTTCGCGCAGACCGATGATGCCGGTCGGGAATGCGGATGCCAAGTGCAAACCGTAGGCGCGTTCGACGCCGAAGCCTTCGAGCACGCCCGCCTCGACCATCGCTTTGGCGCCGCCGTGGCCTTCCTCGGCCGGCTGAAAGCACAGCACGATCGTGCCGGCCAGTTCGTCGCGCCGGCGCGCGATGAGGGTCGCCGCGCCGAGCAAGATCGCGACGTGACCGTCGTGCCCGCAGGCGTGCATCGTCCCGCGCGTTTGCGAAACGTACGCGACGTCGTTTTCTTCCTCGATCGGCAGCGCGTCCATATCGGCGCGCAGCATGATGGTTTTGCCCGGCCGCGCGCCGCGCAGCACGCCGACCACGCCGGTGATGCCGATCCCGGTGGTCACCTCGAAGCCGAGTTCACGCAAACGCGCTGCGACGAGCGATGCGGTGCGGCGTTCCTCGAAGCCGAGCTCGGGATGCCGGTGGAGATCGCGCCGGATGGAGATGACGTCGGCGACGACGTCAGCCGGGCACTCGGCGATCGCGGTCAAACGGCGGCGGAAACGGGCACGCGCGGCGTCGGCTTGCGGCCGTCCTGCGCGACCTGGGCGATCAGCTCGGCGATGCGGCGCGAGGAGCCGCGCGGCGCGATGCCGGTGAGCTGCGCGCGCATCGTGGCCAGACGCTCGCTGTTCTCGACGATGCGCTTCACCGACTGCACGACTTCGGCCGTCGTCAGCGCGACCACCCCGATACCGTTGGTGCGGACCCAGTCGAGGTTGCCGCGTTCTTGCCCGGGCACGTAATCGTAGACCACGACCGGCACTTCGGCGACGCTGGCTTCGGCGAGCGTGCCCGGACCGGCCTTGGTGACCAGCAGGTCGGCGGCGCGCATCAACTCGGGCACGTCGTTGCGGAAACCCAGCACGGTCATCGGCGTGGGCAGCGAGGGCGCGAGCTCTTCGAGTTTCGCTTTGAGCGCCGCGTTGCGGCCGGTCACGACCACGAGGTGGAAGGGCAGGTGGGTCTTCGCCAGCGCCAGCGTGGTCGGCAGCAGCTTGCCGCCGCCTTCGCCGCCGGCCATCAGCAGCGCGATCGTCTGTTCTTGCGGCAGGCCCAGCTTGCTGCGGATCTCGCTCTTGGTCGCCGACACGTCTTCGAACTTGGGATGGATCGGGTGCCCGATCAGCCGCAAGCGGCTGGGCGGGACGCCGCGCTCGATGGCTCGGTTGTAGACTTCGCGCGCCGGCACGATCGTGAGGTCGGCTTCGGGCAACAGCCAGCCTTCGTGCACGCGCCCGAGATCGGTGATCACGGTGACGATCGGCACGTGATCCATCCCGGCATCGGCCCGGGCGCGCAGCGCCGCGTGGTTGAGCAGCGGGTGGACCGAGACGATGACGTCGGGGTTGTACTGGGTGAAGACGTCCTTGAGCCGCTCGCGGTAGAGCGGTTCGCAAAAGCGCACGATCGTGCGGTAGCGGCGCCGGCCGTTGGTCGCGTGGTAGAGCGCGCCGTAGATCGGCGGCGCGAAGCGCAGGGCGGCGCTGTAAGCCGGCCCCAACTTGGAGAGCGGGAACGTGCAGTGGGCGGCGATGTCGTCGATGCGCCACTCGAGCCGCGTCCCCTTATCGATCTCGTCGAGCGCGGCGCCGATGGCCATCGCTCCGGCGCGATGCCCGCCGCCGGTGTCGGAGATGAGGAAGAGGACGCGTTTGGTCATCCGGTGGGTGACTTTCGTTGCTTCAAGGCGCGCAGGGCGGCGGCACTGCGGCGATTGCGAGTTCGCATCACGCGCAGGGCCGCGGCGCGACGCCGCCGAGGCGAGATCGCGCGCAGCCACGCGATCGTGTGACGAGCGGGAGCATCGTAGAAGCGGAAGATATCCCCGAACTCGACCTCAGGGTTTATGTGGTGGCCGTTATGGTCCTCCGGCAGCACGAGGCCGGTCGCCCGGGCTACGCGGACGAGCCAGGCCGGGCTGACCCAGCCCAGTTCGGAGGTGTGGCGCCACCAGACGTGCAGCTGGCCCAGGAGCAGTCCGAGAACCGCTCCGCCGACCGAGATGCTCGCGCAGGCGAGCGCGATGGCGATGTAGGGTAACGCCCCGAGCAGGCCGTCGAGCAGCACTTCCGGGCTGCGCGAAAGAACCGCGTGATCCCAGTAGGAGCGCTTGCGATCGTGATGCGTCCGCAGGTGAAGTTTGCCCCACATATGCTGCGGGACGTGATAAAAGAAGGTGGAAGCGAAATCTCCAACCACGAGGACGATGAGCATCGCCACGACACCTGAGATCAGCGGCGAGCCCAGCACGATCGAATTCACGCGTTTCCTTCGTTTGACGTACGGCTAACTGAGCGTTGGTTTTGCGAGCACGAAAACCTCTCCGGGCAACCTTGCTGGCCGCCTCGCTGGTATTCAACCCGGCCTGGGTCCATATCGACGTGCTGCGCGATGCCGCACTATCATGGCACTTACCCACTCCGGCCCCACTCACCCGTGGCGCCCGGCTGTACATGGATGCCCCGCTCCGGAGCGGCCAGCTGAGCGCGACCGTGCGCAGTATCATGCGCACCAACCCCCGGCTCTCTGCCTTCGACGCCCTACTGCTCGCCGAGCATACCGTGCGGGCGGCCCGGGCCAACGGCATCGATCCGGGCTTCCTGGCGGCGACCCTCCTTCAAGAATCGGGCTACGACCCCACCGTCGTCTCGTGGGCCGGCGCCGTCGGGATCGGTCAGTTCATGATCGGGACGGCCGACGATTACGGCATCAACCCCTTCGAGCCCGACCCGGCGATCGACGCGACGGCCCATCTGCTGGCCGCCTATGTCGCCCGCTACAGCGGCCGGCCGGGAGCCGACCCCTACTCGTTGGCTTCGGCCGCCTACAACGCCGGACCGGGAGCGGTGGCGAAATACGGCGGCGTCCCGCCGTACGCTGAAACGATCGAATACATCGCCGACATCCGGGAGCGCTGGTCGCGCATCGTCCGTGACCGCTGAGCGCGAAAAAGTCGGCGTTTGGGAGTGAACGCTCGCCGGGTATGCGGCGTAGGCTGTGCTTGAAAACATTCCTCGTCGGCGCACGGTTCGTGCCGACATGAGTTCCGTCAATCCCGTCACCGCTGCGGGGCGCTTTGCGCTCTACCGCGATCCGCAGCCGGCGCGGATGGCGTCCTTCGCCGACGACGTCCGAACGGGTTTGGGAATGCGGCCGTATACGCTCATGCCCAAGTACTTTTACGACGACTTGGGCTCGGCGCTGTTCGAGACGATCACGCATCTGCCGGAATACTATCTGACGCGGGTCGAGCGCGATCTGCTGGCGACGTACGCTCCCGACATCGTTGCGGGCTTCGGCGAACCGCTCGAATTGGTGGAACTCGGTAGCGGCAGCGCCACGAAGACCCGTTTGATCATCGATGCGATCCTGGCCGGTCAGGACAGGCTGACCTTTCATCCGATCGACATCTCGCCGGATGCGCTGATCGAATCGTCCGAAGCGCTGGTGGCGGCCAACGATGCGCTGCACGTGCGCGCGTACGCCGGCGATTACTTCGGTCTGTTGCGCGCACGGCGCATCGAGACGCGCGACCGCGTGCTGGCGCTCTATCTCGGCTCGAACATCGGAAACTTCGAGCCGCTGCAGGCGCGCGAGCTCTTCGGCTTGCTGGGCGACACGCTCCATTCGGGTGACGGCTTGCTGATCGGGTACGACCTCAAGAAAGACCCCTCGGTGCTGGAGCTCGCCTACGACGATCCGACCGGCGTGACGGCGGCGTTCAACAAGAACTTGCTGGCGCGCATCAACCGCGAGCTGGGCGGCGACTTCGATCTGCGCGCGTTTTCGTTCTTCGCGCGCTACGACGAGCACGACGGCGTCGTGCGTTCGCACCTGCGCGCGGACCGCCCGTTCACCGCGCACATCCCGGGCGCCGGCATCGACGTTCCCTTCGAAGCCGGCGAGACGATCCACATGGAGTCTTCCTACAAGTTCACGCGCGAAGACATGCTCGCGCTGGTGGCGCCCTTCGGCTTTGTTGAACGGCGCACGTACAGCGACGCCGCGGGGCGCTACGCGCTCTCGCTGTTCATTCGCGCTTAGCGGCAGCAGCGCAGCCCGCGCGAAAACGCCGAATCTGCGCCAGCACGGTGGGGCGGTCGTGCCGCGCGAGCATTCCCTGCGGCGGCCGCTCGCGCGAGGCCGACGGCCGCACGTAGACCCATGCCGCGACGGTCGATCCGTCGGCCGTGCGCGCCTCGGCCGCTAAGCGCTCGTAGAGCGGTACTTCCTCCCACGCATCGGCCAGCGCCAGCGCGCCGGCGTCGACGGTCAGCAAATCGCCGGCTACGGTTTCACCGGGTGCGCGCACGAGCGTGAGGTAGCCGCCCTCGGCGACGACCGCGAGCCAGCCGGCCAGCGTGGCCGGGCGCATCGGCAGCGTGCGGTCGAACAGCGCGCGCTGGTATTCCCGATCGCGCAGCGTGCCGTAGGCGAAGACCTCGATCACGCCCGGGCGGACCAGCGTTCGGCGGCGCGCAGCGCGCCGTCGGCGGCGAGCGCGAGCACGACCGCGGCCAGGCTGCCGGCGACGATCTTGTCGGGATCGTCTTGGTGCAGTCCCTCGAACACGAGCGTGCCGAGTCCGCCGGCGTCGATCCAGGCGGCGATGGTCGCGATGCCGATGATCGAGACGGTGGCGATGCGGATGCCGCCGATGATCGCCGGCAGCGCCAGCGGCAGCTCCACTTGGACGAGCCGTGCGAAGGGCGTGAAGCCGAGGCCGTCGGCCGCGTCGAGCGCCGCGGGTGAGACGCCGCGCAAACCTTCGGCGACGTTGCGCACCAGGATCATCTGCGCGTAGGCGACGAGCGCCACCACCGCCGTCGGCATCCCGAGGCCCATGATCGCGACGAGAATCGCCAGCAGGGCCAGGCTCGGAATCGTGTAGATCACGTTGAGGACGCCGAGCGTGACGGCACCGGCCCGCGGCCGCCGGGCGGCCAGCACGCCGAGCGGAAATGCGATCACCAGCGCGATCGCGAGCGACACCAGCGTCAGCACCAGGTGCTCGCCCAAGCGCGTCGCGACGATCTCCGGATGGCGCAGGATGTAGCTCACGGCGTACCGCGTTCGAGCAGCGGCCGCGCTTCGGCGAAGCGGCGGCTTTCGGCATCGATGCCGACCAGCGAACGAACGATATCGTCGGCCGGAGCTTCGAGCACGCGCGCCGGCGTATCGGCCTGCGCGATCGCGCCCGCGGCGATGACGATGACGCGGTCGGCCAGGCGCAGCGCCTCGTCCACGTCGTGCGTGACGAAGACGATCGTGGTGCCGAGTTCGTGGTGAATGCGCCGGATCTCGTCTTGCAGCGACGCGCGCACGATCGCATCGACCGCGCCGAAGGGCTCGTCCATCAGCAGCACGCGCGCTTGCGCGGCCAACGCGCGCGCGACGCCGGCGCGCTGCTGCTCGCCGCCCGAGAGCTGGCGCGGATAGCGGTCGCGATAGGTGGCGGGTTCGAGATCCACCAGCGCGAGCAGCTCGTCGACGCGGCGCGCGATGCGCGCGCGGTCCCAGCCCAACAGCGCCGGCACGACGCCGACGTTGGCGCCGATCGTCAGGTGCGGGAAGAGGCCGACGGCTTGGATCACGTAGCCGATGCCGCGGCGCAGCACGACCGGATCCAGCGAGCGCGCGTCGACGCCGTCGATCAGCACGGTACCGCTGGTGGGCTCGATCAAGCGGTTGATCGTGCGCAAGAGCGTGCTCTTGCCCGAACCCGAGGGTCCGAGGAAAACCGCAAACTCGCCGGCCGCGATCGTCAGATCGACATCGCGCACCGCGACCGCTCCGCCGGAATACGTGACGCCGACGCCGCGCAGCTCGATGCGCGCGCCGCCGGTATCAGTTGCTGATGAGTCCATGCGCCTTGATGAAGTCCCGGGCGACGTCGGCCGGTTCGCGCTTCTGCGGCCCGTCGATTTGGTTGTTGAGCGTGCGCATCACGGTATCGGTCAAGAGCGGTGCGACGCGGTTGAGAATCGCCGCCAGCTCGGGTCGCGCTTTGAGCGCATCTTGCCGGATGACGGGCGCGACTTGATAGGGCGGAAAGAAGTGCTTGTCGTCCTGCATGACGACGAGGTTGTCGGCGACGATCAAGCCGTCGGTGCCGAACGCGACGACGACGTCGACGTCACCGTCGAGCAGGGCCTTGTACTTCAACCCGATATCGACGATGCGCACCGACTTGAAGTTGAAGCCGCCGTAGGCGCGTTGCAGCCCGGGCAGCCCGTCGGAACGCTTGACGAACTCGGGTACAGCGCCCAGGCGCAACTGCGGCGCTTTGGCCGCGACGTCGCTGAGCGTGCGCAGGCCGAAGCGCGCGCTGATTTGGCGCGTCGTCGCGAGCGCCTGCGTGTCGTTCATCGGCGCCGGATCGAGCCAGGTGAGGCCGTAGAGCCGTTCGTACTCGCTCTTCACGTAGTCGAACGTCTGCACCGCATCGCCGCGCGGTTGCGCTTTGAGGACGACCAGCAGCGCGGTGCCGGTGTACTCGGGATAGAGATCGATCTCGCCCCGCCGCAGCGCCGCCATCGCGATGTCCGTGCCGCCCAGATCGAGGTGCCGGCGCACGGGGTGGCCGTTGTCCTCGATCAGCTGCGCGTAGAGCTCGCCCAGCAGCTGCGATTCGGTGAAGTCTTTCGAGCCGACGGCGACGGCGCCATGATGGTTGCCGCAGGCCGGCAGCACGAGGCCGGCCGCGAGCAGTCCGAGCACGTGGGAGCGAGTCGACACCTAAGCGAGTCCTTTCGGGCGAATGCGGCGGCCGAGCGAGCCGAGGCCGGCATCGACCGCGAGGGCGAGGGCGGCCACCGAAACGGCGCCCAGCAGCAGCTCGCCGAGATCGTCGGTCGCGAGGCCGCCGACGATGAAGTCGCCCAACCCGCCGCCGCCGATGAACGCCGCCAAGGTGGCGCTGGCGATGACCTCGATCGCGGCGGTACGGAAGCCGGCGAAGACCAGCGGCACGGCGAGCGGCCATTCCACCCGCCGGCGGATCTGGCGCGCGGTCATGCCCATGCCGCGGGCGGCATCGAGCGCGGCCGGCGCCGCGGCCTGCAAGCCGAGCTCGGTGTTGATGACGATCGGCGGCAGCCCGAGGGCGATCAGGGCCAGCAGCGCCGGCCGGAAGCCGAGCCCGAGGTAGGGCAAGGCTAAGGTCAGCACGGCGATGCTGGGGACGACGCGCAAGCGCGCCGGCTCCGAAGAGCGTGAGCCCGCGCGCGAGCGGCCGTCCGGCCGCGAACCCGGCCAGCGGAACGCCGACCGCCACCGCCACCGCGATCGCCGCCAGCGAAAGCCCGATATGCGTGCCGAGATGTGCGAAGAAGGTTGCGATCATTCGCCGAACTCAGGCACGATGATCACCGATTCGGAGGCCGGCGAAGAGCTCCGCCCCGAAACGCCCCCTCGCTCGCTGGACGATCCCGTCGCTCTACATCAACCGCGAGCTGTCCTGGATCGAGTTCAACGACCGGGTGCTCGAAGAAGCGCTCGATGAGCGCAACCCGCTGCTCGAACGGCTGAAATTCATCGCGATCTACGGCACGAACCTCGATGAGTTCTTCATGATTCGCATCGCCGGGCTCAAGCAGCAGATCGAGGCCGAGGTTCACAAGCGTTCCGACGACGGGCTGCTCCCCGAGGAGCAGCTGGCGGCCGTGGCGGCCCGGCTGCGCCCCTCGCTCGCGGTGATGACCAGTTGCCTCGACGATCAGCTGCTGCCCGCGCTGGCCGCGCACGGCATCAAGATTCTCGAGTTCGAGCGCCTCGAACCCGATACGCGCCTGGCGATGAAGCAGTACTTCCACGAGCGGGTCTTTCCCGTGCTCACGCCGCTGGCAATCGATGCCGGCCACCCGTTCCCGTATATCTCGACGCTTTCGCTCTCGCTCGCGGTCGAGCTGCGCGAAACGCGAGCCGGCGGCAACGTCGATTACGTCGCCCGGGTGAAGGTCCCGCCGAGTTTGCCGCGCTTCGTCCCGGTCGACGCCCCGCCCGGCCAGCGCTGGTTCGTGTTGCTCGAAGATCTTATCGCGAACAACTTGCAGTCGCTCTTTCCGGGCATGGCGATCATCGGCTCGTACGCGTTCCGCGTGACGCGCGATGCCGACCTCGATCTGCAGGAAGACGAGGCCGACGATCTGCTGCGCGCGATCGAGTCGGAATTGCGCAAGCGCCGTTTCGGCGAGCCGGTGCGCCTGGAATGCGAGAGCGGAATGCCGGCCGGCTTGCGCGCGATGCTGCGCGACGCGCTCGCGCTCACCGATTTCGACGTCTACGACATCGACGGCATGATGGCCACCTCGGCCCTGTGGTCGCTGGTCGGGCTCGATCCGGCGCTGCACGATCCGCCGTTCACGCCGTCGATCCCCAAACGCTTGCACGGTGCGACCGACCTCTTCGCGGTGATTCGCGAAGGCGACCTCATGCTGCATCACCCCTATCAGTCGTTCGACCCGGTAGTGCAGTTCGTGCGCCAAGCCGCCGCCGACCCCGACGTGCTGGCGATCAAGCAAACGCTCTATCGAACCTCGGGCAATTCGCCGGTGGTCGGCGCGCTGATCGATGCGGCCGAAGCGGGCAAACAAGTCGCGACCCTGATCGAGCTCAAAGCGCGCTTCGATGAAGAGAACAACATCCAGTGGGCGCGCAACCTCGAGCGCGTCGGCGCGCACGTCGTCTACGGCCTGGCCGGTCTCAAGACGCACGCCAAGGTGACGCTGATCGTGCGCAACGAGCCCGAAGGCATCCGCCGCTACATGCACTTCGGCACCGGAAACTACAACGACAAGACGGCCAAGCTCTACACCGACCTGAGCCTCTTCACGTGCCGCGCCGACCTCGGCTCCGACGTGACGCAGCTGTTCAATTCGCTGACCGGCTTCTCCAAAGCGGAAACCTACGAGCGGCTGCTGGTCGCGCCGACGGGCTTGCGCACCGGGTTCATGAACTTGATCGAGCGCGAGACCGAGCACGCGCGCGCGGGACGGCCCAGCGGTATCACGGCCAAACTCAACGCGGTCAACGATCAGCGCATCGCGGCCGCGCTCTATCGCGCCTCGCAAGCGGGCGTGCCGATCGAGCTGGTCGTGCGCGGCATGTGCGTGCTGCGGCCGGGCGTGCCGGGAGTGAGCGAAACGATCCGCGTGAGCAGCATCGTGAGCAGCTTCCTCGAACACTCGCGGATCTTCGTCTTTGCCAACGCGGGCCGGCGCGAGATCTACATCGGCAGCGCGGACTGGATGGGCCGCAATCTCGACCGCCGGGTGGAGACCGTCGTGCCGGTGCTCGATCCGGTGCTGCAGGACGTTATCTGCGACGACATCCTCGACGTCTACGTTCGCGACAACGTCAAGGCGCGGATCCTGCACGAAGACGGGAGCTACGAGCGGCGCGTGCCGCGCGCCGGCGAAGCGCCCGTCGACGCGCAGCAGATTTTCCTCAGCCGTTACCGCGCCGTCTGAAGGATCGCGTCCCAGTAGCGCGCTTCGACCGGCTGCACGCTCAAGCGGCCGCGGCTGAGCAGCGTCATTCCGGCGAGTTCGGGCCGCCGCTTGAGGTCGTCCAGGGTGATGATGCGCGGGAACGCCTCCACGAACCCCACGTCGACCATCTTCCATTTCGGGCGCTCGGGGTCGGAGGTCGGATCGTAATAGTCGCTGGCCGGATCGAATTGGGTGAAGTCCGGATAGGCCTCGCGCAGCACTTCGCAAATGCCGACGATGCCTGCCGGCTTCGTGCTGGAGTGGTAGAAAAATCCTTGATCGCCGACCCGCATTGCAACCATGTTGTTTCGCGCCTGAAAGTTACGCACGCCCGACCACTCGGTGCGCCCCTCGCGCTCGAGCCGGTCGATGCCGTACGCATCGGGTTCGCTCTTGAACAGCCAGTATTGCATGTCCGCAACTTCGCTCGAACGTGGTCCCAAAGCCCGCCTGAGTTTAACGTTGGGTTAACTCGTTAATCCTTGCCAGAATCAGCTCCCGACTTCTTTACAGAGTCCGACCGAACTAGGCAGGCCGCTCTCAGCCGTCTCTCATAAGTGGGCACGCAGCGGTACAGCGAGTGTGTGTCGCCATGAATAGCGTTAAGCTATCCAAACTTTTCCACTTCCTTTTCATAGGAGATTAACGTGCGCGCAATTATTCGTGCGGCGCTCGCCTCTCTTCTGTCGGTCGTTTTTCTCGTCGGACCCGTTAGCGCGGCGACGAATCAAGCTACGACAGTCGCACAGGCGACCCAAACGGGAACCATCTCCGGCCAGGTGCTCGGCGATAGCGGGAGCGGCCTCGGCGGCGCTTCCGTTCTCCTCGAGGGCGGCGGCCAGAACCAGACCACAACCAGCGATGCTTCCGGCAATTTCACCTTGACCGTTCCGCCGGGCGTCTACACCGTGACCGTCAACCACGGCGGTTATCAAACCGCTTCTACGCAGGTCACGGTCGCACCGGGAACCTCGGTCAGCCTAAACGTCGCGCTGACCGCGGCTTCACTGAACAACCTCAACGTCATCGGCCGCACGACGTCGAACTTCAGCGGCAACGCGGCGAAGTTCAACATCTCGTCGACGGCGCAGCAATCGCTCTCGCAGACGCAGATCCTCGAGCGCAACACGCCGGATCTGTCCGAAGTGCTCAACGAGCTGCCGGGCGTGACCATCCCTCACGCGACCTCTAACCCCAACCAAGGCTTCGTCATCCGCGGTCTGCGGTACGAAACCAAGGTCGACTTGGACGGCCATCCGCTCTCGTCGGGAACGCTCGGCACGTTCATCACGAACTACGCCTCCTCGGCGATCTTCGGTGGTGTCGACGTCGTCAAGGGTACCGGCCTCAACGGCCCGACGGCGGCTGAATCCGGCGCCGGTACGGTCAACCTTCGGACGCCCGACTACACCGCCCACGACAGCGCGTTCATCCAGGGCGGTCTCGATAACTTCGGCGGCTCGCTCTACACGGCGATCGTCGACCTGAACTTCCTCAAAGACAACAAGCTCTCGTTCATCTTCGGCCGCACGTTCAGCGGCTACGTCGGGCCGACGCTCGGACAGCAAGAGCCCGACGGCACCGGCGCGACGATTCCGTTCTACGGCAGCCTGGGGCCCGTTCCGTCGGCACTGAACAACGCGCTCGTTCCTTACATCGCAGACTTCAGCGACACGTACAGCCTCAACGCCGAGCTCGCGAAGATGCGCTACAAGTTCTCCGATTCGACCTCGCTCTCACTCGAGTTCCTCGGGCTGCAAGGTGCCTACGGTCCGCAAGGCGGCGCCTACGGACAATTGCTAGGCTTCGGAACGATCCCGCTGTGCAAAAACGGCTCGGCGATCGGTACGGCCGCCACCTGTACGGTGACGTCCAACTACAACAGCCCCGGCGCAACGAGCCTGATCGGCGTACCGGGCACGCCCCTCTACGCGTTCTACCCCGGTTCGTTCGTGCGCCAGAACCAGCCGAACTTCAACGCCGACTTCAAGACCACGATCGGCAACGACACGCTGCTGTTCAGGCCCTACACCGCGGCCATCAACCGGCTGATCGACGGCACCCAGGAAAACCAAGTCCCGGGTGACGCCGCCAGCGGTTCCACGGTCTGGAGCGAAGTCACGAGCCCCGCCAACTGCCAGGCGGCCTACGTCGCCCCGGTCGCCGTCATCGGCGCGAAGGGCCCCTGTTTCGCGGCCAACACCAACCCGGTTGCGGCCTATATCGGCGGCAGCGGCCTCGCACAGCCGCCGGTCGTGTTCGCCACGACCCCCAACGCGCCGGTCTGCACGGTCACGACGCCGTGCTTCACGACGCCGACGGCCACCAACAACTCGGGCCAGTACGGCTACGGTTCGCCGTACACGACGCTCGAAATCGACCACCTCTTCGGTTACACGTTCAACTACATCCATCCGATGGGGGCGAACACCCTAAGCGCCAGTTTCGACCACTATTTCGACGACACGATCGACTACATCAACGACGCCTCGCCGCTCGCGGCCGGCTGTACGTTCGTCATCGGAGGGATCGCCAACACCCCCGGTGCGGCCGGCTACCAGCCGACGTGCCCGCTGGCAACCCTGAAGCCCTCGCCGCTCAGCGTGCCGGAGACGTTCTCGTCGATCAGCTCGCTGGCGCTCACCGGTCAGTTCCAGCTCACGCCCAAATTCGAGCTCGACGTCGGGCGCGTATTTCACGACCTACCTGATCAACGCGCAGCAAGAGAACCCGGCGATCCTGTCGGCGCTGACCGCGGCGTACGGCCCGACGGCCCGCACGGCTGCGATTCCGATCGTCCTCAGTGGTTCGACGAACTCGGCTTCGCATTTCGACCCGCATTTCGGCTTCGTCTTCCGCCCCACGCGTGACTGGGTCATTCGCGGCACCGCCGGTTCGTCGATGACGATTCCTTACGCGTCGCTCGTCTCGGGCTTCGTCACCTACTCGCAAGGTGCGACCAGCACCACGGTCTCGAGCCCGAACTTCGGGCTGCTGCCGGAAGAACTCGTCTCGCTCGATCTCGGCTCGGATTACCGCACTCCGGACGGTACCGTGTTCTCGGGCGACATCTACAACATCGTGGTTCACAACCCGTGGATCTCGACCAAGACCCTGATCTGCAACTGTTCGCTGCCGGGCCTCGAAACGACCGCGGCAACATACGGTTCGCAAACGCTCAACGGCGCGCAGCAATACGCGCAAGGCATCGAGTTCTCGATCACCAACGAGCCGGCGGTCGGCTTCGGCTACCGCATCAACAGCTCGTTCGAGCGGATGTACTACCTGCAAACGCCGGTCGCAGACTTCGGCGGAGCGCCGCAGGTGTTCTTCGACGGTAACCAGTTCGTGAGCAACGGCTCACGCCCAAACCTCGGTTCCGTACGCCAAGGGCTATGCGGAAATCCAGTACGCCACCAAGAACAAATCGCTCTACCGCATCGGTATGGATTACGAAGGCAACAACAACTCCTACAACGCCCCCGCCTTCACCGTCTGGGATGCCGGCGTGAAGATCAACACCGGTTTCCACGACGTTTTCCTCGGCGGTTCGGTAGAAAATCTGTTCAACCTGAACTGGAACTCACTGCTGGCCCGCGGCGTCGAGTACCAAGGCCTCGCGCCCGAGGCGGCGACCCCGGCTCCGGGTGGTTACACCTACACGAACTCGACGTTCTCGACGGCACTCGTGTCGCCCGGACCGACGACGTTCCGGTTCACCCTGACCAAGCAGTTCTAGAACTCGCTTAGCCGCGAAGAAGCCCGCCGTCATCGCGACGGCGGGCTTCTTCTATTTTCTTGCTTCTTTTTTAAACGACGGTTAGTGGAGCTGGATCGTCGGTTTGACGTTCGTGTCGACAAAGGCTTGCTCGAGCACCGCTTGCAGCTCGCCGTTTTGCGCCATCGGCCCCAAGATGTCGGTGTCGCCGAAGAACTGGCCCTTGATGAAGACCTTCGGCAGCGTCGGCCAATCGGTCATCTCCGCGAGCGCGGCGCGCTTGGGCATGTTCTCGAGCACGTTCACGACTTCGAACGGGTAGCCGAAGTGGTTGAAGAACTGGATCGTCTCCATCGTGAAGCCGCACAGGGGCGCGTCTTTGGTGCCCTTGCCGTACACGAGAATGGTGTTGTCGGCGATCTCACGTTCGATCTCGCTGCGGATCGGGTCGGACATTTAGGTCTCCAGAAGTTCGGTGCGAATGGCCAAGGCGTGGATGCGCCCGTCGTCACGCGCCGGCTTGAGCGTCTTCTCGACCAGGCGGTGCCGGTCGAGGAGGGACTTTCCCGCGAACGCGTTCGACCGTATCAACACATCGAAATGGTCCATGGTGCCGGTCCGGTCCCAGATCTGGACCTGGGCGTCGGGCAGGGCCTCCCGGATCAAGGCGACCATGGTGGCTTCGTCGATCATGCCGCTACGCTTTGAGCTTGCGCGCGTCGCGGCCCGCTTCGACGAGGGTCTTCAGCTCGCGCAGCGTTTCCGGCAGCATCGGCGCGATCGTGCCCATCGAGCGCGAGACGCCCGACGCCAGAATGACGCCGGCGACCCCGATGAGGATCGCCGGCACGCCCATGGCGCGAACGCCTCCGACGCGCAGGCGGGAGGCGCGCAGCATGCGGGCCGGATCGAATGCCATAGCGGCGGGTGCGTCGGGGCAGGCTGCGAATCCTCGCGCATGACGGAAACGGCTGCCTTCCGGTGGAGCATCCCGCCGGACTTCAATTTCGCCCGCGACGTGCTGGACGAACTGGGCAAAAGCGATCGCCGCGGACTGCTCTTCGTCGATGCCGCCGGAGCGCGGCACGAGTACACGTTCGCCCAGATCGCCGAACACTCGCAGCGCTGGGCCGGTGCGCTGCGCGACCTCGGCGTCGGCCACGGCGACCACGCGATCGTCGTCTTGCCGAAGACGCCGCAGTGGCTCTTCGCGATGCTCGCGCTGTTGCGCTTGGGCGCCGTCGCGATCCCGGGCGCGGAACAACTGCGCGCGAAAGACTTGCTCTACCGCGCCGTTCACGGCGATGCGACGACGGTGATCGCGCCGCTGGCCAATGCGGCCGAAGTCGATGCGATCCGTGAGGGCGCGCCCAACGTGACGCGCTATCTGCTCGTCGGGGGCGAGCGCGCCGGCTGGACGCCGATCGAGCCGCTCGTCGCTCGCGCCCAACCGTTCGCCGGCTTCGCTACGAAGCCCGACGACGATGCCTACATCGTTTACACCAGCGGCACGACCAAAGACCCCAAGGGCGTGGTGCATCGCGTTGCTTACACCTACGCCAAGCGCTCGCAAGCCGCGGTCTGGTTCGATTGCCGGCCCGAGGATCTGGTGTGGTGCACGGCCGGAACGGGCTGGGCGAAGTCGCTCTGGAACGTGCTGCTCGGCCCGTGGTCGTGCGGATCGTGCATCGTCGTGCACGAGGGCGCGTTCGTGCCCGAAGAGCGCATGAACCTCATTCGCGATCTCGGCGTGACGGTGCTGTGCCAAGCGCCGACGGAGTACCGTCTCGAAGCGAAGCTGCCCGATCTCGGAACGCGCTGGTCGCTGCCGCGGCTGCGCCACTGCGTTTCGGCCGGCGAACCGCTCAATCCCGAAGTGCTCGCGCGCTGGCGCGAGGCCTTCGGCTTGACGATCCTCGATGGTTACGGCCAAACCGAGAACTCGCTGCTGGTGGCCAACGTGCGCGGGATGGACGTGCGCCCGGGCTCGATGGGGAAACCGACGCCGGGACACGACGTTGCGGTGGTCGACGCCGACGGAAACATCTGCGAGCCCGGGGCCGTCGGCGACATCGCGCTGCGCGGCACCCCGCCGACGCTGTTCGCGGGCTACTACAAGAACGAGGCCGAGACGAACGCTTCGCGGCGCGGCGAGTGGTATCTCACCGGCGATCGCGCTTCGCTCGACGACGACGGCTACTTCTGGTTCGTCGGCCGCTCGGACGACGTGATCTCCTCGGGCGCCTACCGGATCGGGCCGTTCGAAGTGGAGAGCGCGCTGCTCGAACACCCGGCGGTGCAAGAGTCGGCGGTGGTCGGCTCGCCCGACGCCGATCGCGGCAACATCGTCAAGGCCTTCGTCGTGTTGCGGCCCGGCCACACCGGCGATGCCGCGCTCGTCGCCGAGCTGCAAGAGCACTGCAAACGCGTGACCGCGCCGTATAAATATCCGCGCGAGATCGAGTTCATCGGCGAGCTGCCGAAGACGCGTTCCGGAAAGATCCGGCGGGTCGAACTGCGCCAGGCCGAGTTGTTCAAAAAAGGCGCGACCGCCGCGAGCGGGTTCGTCTAAGGGAGTGCCAGGTTGCCTGAGTTGCGGTTAGGCGGCGTTTTCTTGCTCGAAGTAGGACTGCAGAAGCATGCGGTGGCGCGCGTGCCAGTCGCCGGATTCGTCCCGATGCAGAAATTTGACGTATCCATAAACGATGACGCCCAACGGTAAAATCGTGCTCAATAAAAGCATGTGGGAGAGACCCTCCGGGGGCGCTGTTCGTCGCGTCGGGGGCGCGGCCTTGCCACCGGCGGCCGCTCGTGCTCACTTTTAATGTACGCTCGCAAAATGCGGAGAGCGACGTGCTAGCGGGGGCTTCCGGGCGCACGTGAAGTAACGAGGCAGCATGCAAGCGATCGTTCTACGTGAAGTCGGCGGCCCGCAGAACCTGCACCTCGAGGAGTTCGAAACGCCGGTGGCCGGCCCCGGCGAGATCCTCGTTGCGCTGCGGCGCGCGGCATTCAACCGGCGCGACGTGTTCATCACGCAGGGTCTCTATCCGGGGATCGTATTTCCGGTGATACCCGGATCCGACGGCTGCGGCGTCGTGGCCGCGCACGGCGCCGGCGTCACGGGTCCGGCCCTCGGCGCGAGCGTGGTGATCAACCCGATGTTCGGCTGGGGCGACAACCCGAAGGTGTGGCGTCCGGACAGCACGCTGCTGGGCATGCCGCGCCACGGGACGTTTGCCGAGTACGTCGCGGTACCGGCCGAAAACGTGCACCCGAAACCGGCGCGCCTGAGCGACGAGCAAGCGGCGGCGATTCCGCTCGGCGGGTTGACCGCTTACCGCGCGGTGTTCACGCGCGGGCAGTGTACGCGCGACGACGTCGTGTTGCTGCCCGGGATCGGCGGCGGCGTGCAAACGCTCGCCCTCTTGTTCGTCAAATCGATCGGCGCGCGCGTCGTCGTCACGTCGTCGAGCGACGCGAAACTCGAGCGCGCGAAAGCGCTCGGCGCCGACGTGGCGATCAACTACAAAACGAGCGACAACTGGTCGAAGGAGGTGCGCGCTCAGAGCGGCGGCGGACCAACGCTCGTCATCGATTCATCCGGCGGCGAAACGTTGGGCAAGGTGCTCGACATCGCGCGCCCCGGCGCCCGCGTCGTGATCTACGGCGGCACCACGGGCGATGCGAAGATCCGGCCGTTTTCGATCTTTTGGAAGCAGCTCGACGTGCTCGGGACATCGATGGGCAGCCCGGCCGACTTCAGTGCGATGCTGCGCCTGTTTGCCGAGGGCACGCTCGAGCCTGCGATCGATGAGGTCGTTGCGCTGGGCGACGTTCCGGCGGCGGCGCAGCGCGTGCTCGACGGCGAGCAGTTCGGAAAAGTGGTCGTGCGAATCGCGGATTAACTGAGCGCGTAGTCGATCAGGCGCGGCTCTTCGGCGCCGAAGCCGAGCTCGGCCCGCACCACGGCGGAATCGCGCGCGTTGACGATCGCGCCCAAATCCGGATCGAGCAGCGCGCGCTGCTGCGCGGTGAGCGGTTCGTCGCGCGGCGTCGCCGTCACGCGGCCTTCGCGTTCGAGCGCGATGAGATAGGCCAGGATCTGGCGCGACGCGGCCGGCCAGAGGCGCCGGTCGACGTCGCGATAGATCGTTTCCACCAGGGCCGGAATCGTGGCGGGGCCGTGCGCGAGGCCGGCCAGAATCTCGGCTTCGCGCCGTTCGCGGTGCGCGATGTACTCATCGATCTTGGCCCGCGCGTCGTGCATTTCGGGCCCGTGGCCGCCGTAGATGACGGCCGCGTCGCCGTAGCCGTCGCGCAACCGGTGCAGCGTGCGCTGATAGGCCCGCATGTCGCCGTTGGGCGGGGCGATCACCACGGTGCCGACGCCGATGATCACGTCGCCCGTGAAGAGCGCGCGCTCGTCTTCGAGCACGAACACGAGGTGATCGCGGGCATGGCCGGGCGCGTCGAGCGCGGTGAGCGCCGCCGTACCCACCGTGACGCGCGCCCCGTCGCTGAGCTCGCGATCGTGCGGAAACGTCGCGGCCGGGTGTGCGTAGACGGGCGCGCCGGTGGCGCGGGCGAGCGGTGCCGCGCCCGGATAGTGATCGGGATGTCCGTGCGTGATCGAGGATCGCTTCGTAGCGCGCTCCGGCCGCCGTCGCGGCGTCGACGAACGCCGCGATGTGGGCGGGGTCGTCGGGCCCGGGATCGATCGCGATCCACGCGCCGGCGCCGCCGTCGACGACGTAGCCGTTGGTGCCGTCGAGCGTCATCGGCGAGGGGTTGGGCGCGCGCAGCCGGGAGACGCGCGGGCCCAGTGCTACCACGTGTTCTCGAACTGCGGCGGCAAGTGGAAGGTCGGCCCGGCGCGCACTTCGGGCGTCACCGGAATCGTCTTCTTCGTTTCGGTGAACGCGAGCAGATCGTAGACGTTGGCAAACGTGGCGATGCGCTCGAGATGCTTGATCGTCGGGAAGATCATCTGGATCTCTTTGCGCTCGACCTCGGCCAGCGCGTCGGCCGGCCGCACCCAGCGGCCGTCGTACGTTTCGAGCGCATCGGCTTCGGCGACTTGATCTTTGGGCGCGCGCGCGACGAAGAAGCGGGCATCGAAGCGGTGCGGGTTCACGGTCGGCGTGATCCAGCGCGAGAAGTAGCGGACGGCGCGCGCATCGAGCCGCACGTCGAGGTCGATCAGCGTATCGCCGAACGAACGTTCGCTTTTTGAGCAGGCGCGTGCGCGCCGCGCGCAGCGATTCGTGCCTCCACCGGCTCGACGCGAGAACAGCAAGCCGCACTCTTCGAACGTCTCGCGAATCGCGGCGTAGGTGAACGCGGGCTCGGCCGGCCGCCATTGGCCGGTCAGCCGCATGCGCGCCTGCGGTGAGTAGTCGGTCGTGTCGAGCGTCCCGCCCGGAAACACGTAGGCGTCGGGAAAGCCCGGCGAGTTCGAACTGCGCCGCAGCAGGTAGACTTCGATCCCGGCGTCGGTATCGCGGGTAACGATCGACGGTCGAGGCATCGCGCGGGACGGTCACCCCGCGTCATTCTGCAAAAGCGGAATGGACCCCGTGGAACGGGGCCCATTCTCGAAACTTAGCCGGTGCGTTCTCGCAGCCGCGAGGCTACGAGCCTACGTCCTTCGGGGGATCTTGCGGTTCCAAGCTGGATCCGCCCTCCTTCCGCTGTCGATGAGTGTAGAGGCGTTGGACCTCACCAAAACGGCGAACAAATCAGCCGCTTCGGTGCTCAGTACCCAGGTGGATCTTGCGACGTCAAGCCGCCCTCCTTGGGTCGAATGTGCGGTGGTTTACCTCGAGGTGCACGCATCGTACACCCGTCGGACGGCGGGTGCAATAGGGCATAATCGCACCTATTTTCTCCACGTTTTTTCCACCGACCGGCCGCTTGTGCGCAGAGGCCTCACCGGCGCGCCCGCAAAGAAGCCGGGGGTGAAGGCCGGATTTTCCGTGTTTTTACGCCGCCTTGAGGCGGCGCTGATTTTCGGTGCATCCTTCGCGCTGGCGGCGTTCGTCGTCGCACGCAAGCCCGAGGTCGAGCACCTGCTGGGCGCCCTGGGCCTCAGCCGGTATCTGTTGGCGATCCTGATCTTTGCCGTCGTCGCTTCGGCGCCGTTCTCGGTCACCGATGCGCTGGCGATCATGAACGGCGCGATTTTCGGACCGTGGGTTGGTTCGCTCGTCAACGCAATCGGCATCGTCGTCGCGGCGATGATCGGCTACGCCGTCGCGCTGCGGACCTCGAAGCTGCTCGACATCGAATCGACGGTCAAGCGCCTGCCGACCTGGGTGCGCCACTTCAAGATCGGCTCGCCAATGTTCCTGATCGTCGTGCGCATCATCCCGGGCCTCGGCGGAACGATCGCGACCCAAACGGCGGCCGCGCTGCGCGTGCCGGTGTGGCGGCAGATCTACACGATGTCGGCGATCGCGATCCCGATTTGCACCGCGCTCGCGATCGGCGGCGACGCCCTCTCCAACTACATCGACGCGCTGGGGGACCAGGCAAGCGCTTACGCAGAACGGCATCACGTGCACTTTCCGCATCATTATCATCACCATCCGAGCCCGGCGCCCGTGACGTCCCCGTGAAGGTCGACCTGGTCAACACTCCCGCGGCGCTAGCCGAACTGTGCGCGCGCATCACGGCCGCGCCGCGCATCGGGCTCGATACCGAGTTTCACACCGAGAAACACTTCACGCCCAAGCTGATGGTCGTGCAGGTCGCCTTCGACGATGCGGTTGCGATCGTCGATCCGCTGGCGCTCGCCGATCTGCGTCCGCTGGCCGAAGCCTTGGCCGGGGCCAAGGTCGTCGGTCACGCGCTCTCGAGCGATTTGCGCATCCTCGAAGATGCGTTCGCAACGTTGCCGCGCGACGCATACGATACGCAAGTCGCGGCCGCATTTTGCGGCTACGGGATGTCGATCTCCCTGCTCGATCTCGTGCGCGACGTGGCCGGCGTCACGCTGCTCAAATCGCAAACGGTCAGCGACTGGAGCACGCGGCCGTTCACGCCGCGGCAGTTGGATTATCTCGTCGACGACGTGCGCTATCTGTTCGCGATCGCCGACCGTCTGGATCAGAAGCTGGCCGAACGCGGGCGCAGCACCTGGGCGCTCGAGGAGATGCGCACGCTGGTCGATCCGCGTACGTACCGTTCGGACAAACGCCGGCTGTACTTGCGCGTCGCGGGCAACGCGCGCATGAACCGCCGCGAACTCGGCATCCTCAACGAGCTCGCGCTGCTGCGCGAGACGATCGCGCGCGAACGCAACATTCCGTTGAAGTACGTCTTGCCCGACGACGTGCTGGTGGGCTTGGTCGGGCTGCGGCCCAGCTCCGTCGACGAACTCGGACAACTGCGGCGGCTCGACGCCGGCATGCGCAAGCACATCGGCGCGCGCATCATCGAAGCGGTCGCCGCCGGCGCTCGCGATTCCCGAAGACGACTTGCCGCCGCGCGCGCCGCGACCGCTGGGCGCGCAGCGCGACGCGCTCGTCGCCGCGATCGCGCTGCTGATCAACGCCGTCGCGGCGGCCAACGATCTGCCGGCAACGCTGCTCGTCTCGCGGGTCGAGATCGAACGGATCGCGCGCGATTCGCCGCAGTCGCCCGAGGAGCTGGCCGCCCTGCTCGACCTCACGCCCTGGCGGCGCGAGCTCGTGGTCGGGCCGCTCTGGCAGTTCCTCTCGGGGGAGCGGGTCCTGCGGATCGCGGGCTACCGCGAGGGGCTGCCGCGGACCACCTGGGAGACGATTTTCGAGGAGAGCCTGGCGTCGGAGTAGGCACCACTCCGGGCGGCGAAGGGCGGCCAATGTGAACACGCCTGACCACCCCAATTCTTTCGGCGCCCGGGACACCCTACGCGTCGGCAATCGTAGCTACACGTATTTCCGGCTGGCAGCGTTGGCCGAGAAGGGCTACGACCTCGCGACCCTGCCCTTCTCGCTCAAGGTCCTGCTGGAGAACCTGCTCCGCTACGAGGACGGCCGCTCGGTCCACGCGGCCGACATCGCGGCCCTCGCCGGCTGGAATCCGGCCTCGAAAGAGGACAAGGAGATCGCCTTCCGGCCGGCCCGCGTGCTGCTGCAAGATTTCACCGGCGTGCCGTGCGTCGTCGACTTGGCCGCCATGCGCGATGCGATCGTCGACATGGGCGGCAACCCCTCGAAGGTCAACCCGCTGCAGCCCGTCGAGATCGTGATCGACCACTCGGTCCAGGTCGACGCGTTCGGCTCGGCCGACGCGTTCGAGCACAACGCGAAGCTCGAATTCCAGCGCAACGGCGAGCGCTACGGCTTCCTCAAATGGGGTCAGAACGCGCTCGACGGCTACCGGGCCGTTCCGCCCGACACCGGTATCGTCCACCAGGTGAACATCGAGTACTTGGCGCGCATCATCTTCGGCGCCGGCGGGGCCGGTGAAGATCATCCCGCCGGCGCCGCTCCGATGGCCTATCCCGATTCCACCGTCGGCACCGACTCGCATACCACGATGGTCAACGGCGTGGGCGTGCTGGCGTGGGGCGTCGGCGGGATCGAGGCGGAAGCGGCGATGCTCGGTCAGCCGGTGACGATGCTCATTCCCGAAGTGATCGGGTTCAAGCTCAACGGTAAGCTGAGCGAAGGCGTGACGGCGACGGATCTCGTTCTGCAGATCACGCAGATGCTGCGCAAGAAGGGCGTCGTTTCGAAGTTCGTCGAGTTCTACGGGCCGGGCTTGAGCAATTTGCCGGTGGCCGACCGCACGACGATCGGCAACATGTCGCCCGAATACGGTTCGACGATCGCGATCTTTCCGATCGACGCGCAGACGCTGACCTACCTGCGGCTCACCGGCCGCAACGAAGAACAGGTCGCGCTGGTGGAAGCGTACGCCAAGGCGCAGGGTATGTTCCGCACCGACGCTTCGCCCGAACCGCGCTTCACCGACACGCTCGAACTCGACCTCTCGATCGTCGAGCCGAACTTGGCCGGGCCGCGGCGCCCGCAGGACCGCGTGCCGCTCAACGGCGCGCGCGCGGCGTTCGAGATCGCGCTCGAGGAGTGGCGCGGCGCGCGCAGCGTCGCGCCGGCCGCGATCGCACGGCTGGAGAACGAAGGCGGCGGCGGTACGGCGGTGGCCGCCGACGTGGCGGTCAAGGAAAGCGCACCGCCGGTGCGTGCGACCGAAGAGGTGTGCGACGGTTCGGTCGTGATCGCCGCGATCACGTCGTGCACGAACACCTCGAACCCCGCGGTGCTGATCGGGGCCGGCCTCTTGGCGAAGAAGGCGGTCGAAAAAGGCATGCAGCGCAAGCCGTGGGTGAAAACCTCGCTCGCGCCGGGCTCAAAAGTCGTCACCGACTATTTGCTCAAAGCCGGCCTCACGCAATATCTCGACGCGCTCGGGTTCAACCTCGTGGGCTACGGCTGCACGACGTGCATCGGCAACAGCGGACCGCTGCCCGACGACGTCGCCGAGAAGGTCGACGCCGAAAAACTGATCGTCGCCGCGGTGCTTTCGGGCAACCGCAACTTCGAGGGCCGCATCCATCCGCAAGTGCAGGCCAACTACATCGCCTCGCCGCCGCTGGTGGTTGCCTACGCGCTGGCCGGCCGCATGGACATCGACCTCACGACCGAACCGCTCGGCAAAGACAAGAACGGCGCCGACGTGTACTTGCGCGATCTGTGGCCGACCAACGCCGAGATCGACGTCGCGACGGCGAATTCGGTGACCGGCGCGCTGTTCCGCGAACGCTATGCCGACGTGTTCGCGGGCGACGCGCGCTGGCAAGCGATGCCGGTGCCGACGGGCGAGCGCTTCACCTGGGATCCGAAGAGCGAATACATCAAGAAGCCGCCGTACTTCGACGGCATGCCCAAGGAGCCGCAAGCCCCTTCAGGACATCAGCGGGGCGCGTGCGCTGGCCGTGCTGGGCGACTCGGTGACGACCGACCACATCTCGCCGGCAGGCAACATCTCGCGCACCTCGCCGGCCGCGAAGTATCTGCTCGCGCACGGCGTGGCGATCGACGACTTCAACTCCTACGGCGCGCGCCGCGGTAACCACGAGGTGATGGTGCGCGGAACGTTCGCCAACGTCCGGCTGCGCAACGCGCTCGTTCCGGGCGTCGAGGGCGGCGTCACGCGCTATTTGCCCACCGGCGAGCAGATGTCGATCTTCGATGCCTCCGAGCGCTACCGCGCCGACGGCACGCCGCTGGTCGTTCTAGCCGGTAAGGAGTACGGTTCGGGTTCGTCGCGCGACTGGGCGGCCAAAGGCCCGATGCTGCTCGGCGTGCGCGCGGCGATCGCCGAATCGTTCGAGCGCATCCACCGCTCGAACCTGATCGGCATGGGGATCTTGCCGCTGGAATACGCGCCGGGCGAGACGCGCACGTCGCTCGGGCTCACCGGCGAAGAGACGTTCGCGATCAGCGGGATCGCCGCGGGTTTGCAGCCGCGGATGTCGGTGGTCGTTACGGCGACCAGCGGTGAGGGTAAGGTGACTTCGTTCACCGCGGTCGTGCGTATTGATACGCCCGACGAAGCCGATTATTACCGCCATGGCGGCATCCTCCAATATGTGTTGCGTCAACTGGCCGTATGAAGAAGAAACAGTCTGCGTCGGCGGCCGGCGTAGCACCGGAAAGTAGGGTCCCGTCCGTGGAGCTACCGCATCGCGTCGCCATCCTCTCCTTCGAAGGCCCCGATCGCTATGCGTCGATCGGGGGCCTGGGGACGCGCGTCACGCAGCTCGCGAGCGCGCTTGGGGCGACGGGCTGTATCGTCGACCTGATCTTCGTCGGCGACCCGGCTTCCCAGGCCGTCGAAACGAAGGGCAACGTGACGCTGCGGCGCTGGTCGCAGTGGATCTCCGCGCATCACCCGCGCAGCGCCTACGACGGCGAAACCGAAAAGATCGCGGATTGGGAATCGAGCCTGCCGGGTTTCGTCGTCGATCAGATCGTTGCTCCGACGAACGCGGCGGGCGAACGGACGCTGGTCCTGTGCGAAGAGTGGCAGACCGCCGGCGTGGCGATCGCGATCGACCGGCTGGCGCGGCTGCGCGGCGTGCGCGATAGCTTCACGCTGATGTGGAACGCCAACAACACCTACGGCTGGGAGCACATCGACTTCCAAGCGCTGCGCGGCGCGGCGGCGATCACGGCCGTGAGCAAATACATGAAATTCGAGCTGGCGCGCCACGGCGTGCCCTCGCTCGTGATCCCCAACGGCATCGAGAACCGGCTGCTCAGCGGCGCCGATCCGCGGCTCCTGGCCGAGATGAAACAGGCGCTGGCCGGCCGGCCGACGCTGGTCAAAGTCGGCCGCTTCGATCCCGACAAGAACTGGATGCAGGCGGTCGACGCGCTGGCCGAATTGCACGCCGCCGGCATCAACGCGCGCATGATCGTGCGCGGCGGCCGCGAGCCCTACGGCGACCTCGTGTTCGCCCGCGCCCACGAACGCGGTCTGAACGTCGAGCGCATCGGCTATGAGGGCTCCGACGGCCACAAGGTCATCGACGGCATCGCGCTCGCCGACGGCCCGATCATCCATCTGCGCGCCTTCCTCGACGATGCGACGCTGTTACGCGCTCTACGCCGCGGCCGACGCCGTGCTCGCCAACAGCGGCAAGGAGCCGTTCGGTTTGGTCGGCCTCGAAGTGATGGCGGCGGGCGGCATCGCCGTGTGCGGCGCGACCGGTGAGGAATACGCCGAGCCGTTCGTCAACGCGATCGTGTGCGACACGTCCGACGGGCGCGAGCTCGCCACGTATCTGCGGGCGCTGCTCGGCGAACCCCGCCGTCGCCGATGAGATGCGCCGCGCGGGCGCCGAAACGGTCGGGCGTTATACGTGGGCGCACGCGCTCGCGGCGCTCGAACGCAAGGTCGGCTACATCGATGCGGTGATGAGCTGACGCGCACCGCCATTGGGCCCCTGCTCGAGCTTGGAGTACTGCTTGCCTAAAATCAAACCCCTCTCCGACGAGCTGGTCGAAGACTTGCTGCTGGGGAACAAGATCCTCTTCAAATACGGCATCGTCGATGCGTTCGGTCACATCAGCGTGCGCCACGACAGCGACCCGCAGAAGTACGTGATGTCGCGGCATCTCGCGCCGGGCCTCGTCACCGAAAAAGACTTGCTCACCTACGACCTCGACAGCACGCCGATCCCGCCGACGAAGCACCGGCTCTACAGCGAGCGCTACATCCACGGTGAGATCTACAAGCTGCGCCCCGACGTGATGTCGGTCGTCCACTGTCACGCGCCCGCACTGATTCCGTTCGGCATCACGACGGCCGACTTGCAGCCGGTCTATCACATGAGCTCCTTCCTCGGTCTGGGGGTGCCGAAATTCGAGATTCGTGAAGCCGCCGGGATGACCGACATGCTCATTCGCACGGCGCCGATCGGCCTGGCCCTGGCAAACACGCTGGGCGACAAACCGATGGTGCTGATGCGCGGCCACGGCGCGACGATGGTGGGCAAGACGATCCGGCACGCAGTCTACCGCGCCGTGTACGCCGCGCAGAACGCGCAGATTCAGCTCGAAGCGCTGCGGCTGGGCGAAGTGACGTATCTCGCGCCCGAAGAGGCCGCCAATTACGAGCGCTACATCGACGAAGTGATTCACCGGCCGTGGAACATGTGGATTCGCGAGGTCAAAGAGTAGGTTCGTGGACCAGAGCCCCCTCGAGCCGCCCGCGCTGACGCCGCCTGCTCCGGTGGCGGCGATCGCGCCGCAAGAGGCGGCCAACCGCGTTCCGCTGGCAAGCGAGGAGACGCAGCGGCTCGATCGGCAAGTCGGGGAGTTCATCGGCGACCTGACCTCGCTCGATCCGCACGGCAGCGACTTCAAGACGCGCGTCGACGCGATCTTGAGCCTCGGCGAGGGCGACATCCGCGCCTCGGCGAGCGTGGCGAACCGCATGCTCGAGCGGCCGATGAACGCGATGAAGAAGGGCGTCTACGACGGTTCCTCGCCGGTGTCGAAGGCGCTCGGCGACCTGCGCAACACCGTCGAGTCGCTCGACCCCTCGCGCGCCGGCGATCTGCTCTCGCCCCGCAAGATTCTGGGGCTGATCCCGTTCGGCAACAAACTCGCCGCCTATTTCGAGGGCTACCGTTCGGCGCAAAACCATCTCAACGCGATCATCGAGGCGCTCTATCGTTCCAAAGACGAGCTGCAGCGCGACAACGCCGCGATCGAGCAAGAGAAAGCCACGATGTGGGCGCTGATGCAGAAGCTGGAAGGCTTCGCGTATCTGGCCAAAAAGCTCGACGCCGAGATTGAGGCGCGGCTTACCGGGCTCGACGCGAGCGATCCCGAGCGCGCCAAGATCCTGCGTGAAGACGTGCAGTTCTACGCGCGCCAGAAGATCCAAGATCTGCTCACCCAGTTGGCCGTCAACGTGCAGGGCTACTTGGCGCTCGACCTGATCAAGAAGAACAATATCGAGCTGATCAAAGGGGTCGAGCGCGCCACGACGACGACCGTCTCCGCGCTGCGCACCGCGGTCGTGGTCGCGCAAGCGCTGGCGAGCGAAAAGCTGGTGCTCAACCAGATCGGTGCGCTCAACACCACGACCGGCAACATGATCGAATCGACCTCGGCCATGCTCAAGCAGCAGAGCGCCGGCGTCTACGGTCAGGCCGCGGCCGCGACGGTCGACGTCGACAAGCTCAAGGCCGCCTTCAAGAACGTCTACGACGCGATGGACTCGGTGAGCACCTACAAAGCCGCCGCGCTCACGAGCATGCAGCAGACCGTCACCGCCCTCGAAGGCGAAGTCCAAACCGCCACCGCATACCTCGCCCGCATCAACCCCAACCCCTAACCCCTCTCGCGCCTGCGCGCGAGGAGCGGGGTTAGCCGGTGGCGATGAGGTGCATGATGTGGCTGGCCATGTCGGCGGCTGAACTGTCGGCGCTTTGGTCGCTGGTGCTCTCGGCGATCACGTTCACCGCGGCTTCGGAGGCGTCGGGCAGCACCAGCACCCAGCCGCCGTTTTGCGCGATGCGGATGCCGTCGATCATCTGCACGTTGTCGCCGTTGCGCGACTCGTCGTGCAGCGCGCGCATCACGAGCCCCTTGCGGTCCCACGGACACGGCACGGCGCGGCTGGCCATGTGCCAGTTCGGCAGCTGGTCGACGAGTTCGCTCGCGGGTTGATGCTCGGCGGCGAGCAGTTCCATCACTTTGGCCGCACCGTAGAGGCCGTCGAAGGCGGGCTGAAACTCGGGGAAGATCAGCTCGTAATCGGCGCCGCCGGCGAACGCCAGCGTCTTGCCGTCCTTTTCGGCCAGCGCCATCAAGGAGCGGCGGTCGCTGCGCGTGCGCACGATCTCGGCCCCGTTTTGCTCGGCGATGCGCTCGACCGCGTTCGGCACGGTGACCGGCATCGCGATGCGCGCCCCGGGGGTCGCGCGTGCGATCAGCAGCGTCATCAGCGCGAAGAGGCGGTTGCGCCCGACGATGCGGCCGCGGTCGTCGACGAGGGTGAACGTTTCGCCGTCGGCGTCGATCAAGATGCCGAGGTCGGCTTCCAGCGAGCGCACGACGGTGGCCAGCTGTTCGAGATGGCGTTCGCGGTCGTCGCGGAAATTGCGCGCGCGCTGCGCGTCGAAATACGCGTTGAGCGAAATTTGGTCGACGCCGAGCCCGCCCAAGAGCTGCGGCAGAACGATCGAGGCGTTGCCCCACGCGTAGTCGATCACGACTTTGAAGCCGGCTTGCTTCACCGCGCTCGCCGAGAGCGCTTCGAGAAACGCGCCGGTGTAGCGTTCGAGCATGCGCGAGGGGAAGTCGAGCGTGCCGACATCGTCCATCGCGGTGCGGCGGAAGTCTTCGCGGAAGAACAGGTTCTCGATCTTGCGCTCGGTGTTCTTGTCGGTCGTGATCCCTTGCGAGTCGAAGAACTCCATGATCAGGGCGTTGGGATCGTTCGGCGCCACGCGCACGTGGATGCCGCCGTCGCCGCCGATGCGCACCGCATAGCGAGCCAGCGGCAGCGGGTAGGAGCGCAGGTCGAGCACGTGGATACCCACGCTGAGCAGACCCGAGATGACGCAGCGGTTCATGACGCGCGTCGCCGGATGCGTGTCGCGACTCGTCATCACGGATTGCCCGGGCTTGAGATACGAGCCGAACGCCTGCCCGAGCTTGAGCGCGAACTCGGGGGTGAACTCGAGGTTCGCCAAGCCGCTGATGCCGACCGAACCGAACAGCGAACCGGGCCACTTCTGCCCGTAGATCAGCGACATCGAGACGATCGATCCCGACGTCACCCACTTGTCGGGCCACAATTTCAAGTTGGCGTTGACCACCGCCCCGGCGCCGATCGTGCAGCCGCGCCCGATGACCGTTGATTCGCTCACCGTCGCGTTGCGCTCGATCGTGTTGCGGTCGGCGACGGTGCAATCGTTGATCGCGGCGTCTTCGCCGATGTAGCAGTCTTCCCACAGCACGCTGCGCGTGATGCGGGCCCCGTGCTCGACGATCGATCCGTTGCCGAGCGTGGCCGGCCCGATGATCTCGACGCCCGCGCTGATCCGGACGCCGTCGCCCAGCACGATCGGCGCGTGGAGCTGGGCCGAGGGATCGATGCGGCAACCGCTGCCGATCAGCACGCCGGGCGCGTACTCCGTCCCCAGCGACTCGAGTTTGACCTTGCCCTCGAGCGCGTCGTAATTGGCTTGCTGGTACTGTTCGAGGTTGCCGATGTCGGTCCAATAGGCATCGATGATGTAGCCGCCGAGCTTCGCGCCGTCGCGCAGCATCTCGGGGAAGAGATCCTTGGAGAAGTCGTAGCTGCGCCCGCGGACCATGCGCTCGAGGATTCCCGGCTCGAGCACGTAGATGCCGGTGTTGATCGTGTCGGAGAAGACTTCGCCCCACGACGGCTTCTCGAGAAAGCGCGTGATGCGTCCGTGCTCGTCGGTCACGACGACGCCGAACTCCAGCGGGTTGGTCACGCGCTGTAACGCGATCGTGACGTCGTTCCCCTCGCGCTTGTGGTGCTCCATCAGCGCGGTCAGGTCGATGTCGGTCAGCGCGTCGCCCGAGATCACGAGAAACGGTTCCCCGGCGAGCAGCTTGTCGGCCATCTTGACCGCGCCGGCGGTGCCCAGCGGCGTGTCTTCGACCACGTATTCCATCGTCACGCCGAACTCGGCGCCGCTGTCGAAGTACGACTCGACCTCGTCGGCGAGATAGTGCAGGGTCGCGACGATCTCGGTGATCCCGTGCCGCCGCAGAAGGCCGATGATGTGTTCCATCACCGGTTTGCCGGCAACCGGTGCGAGCGGCTTCGGGCGGCGTGAGGTCAACGGACGCAAACGCGACCCCTCTCCCCGGCCATCAGAACGCCTTTCATAATGCCTCCTTCGGCAATGCCTCCACCTTCATGCGCGCGGGCGTATCTCCCGCAGCGCCCGCGCAAATCGTTCCAGCCGCCGGTCGGACGCAATCGTCTCGAGGTCGTCGCGAAGTTTGCGGCGCCAGTTCGGATACTCGCGATTCGTACCCGGAATATTCACCGGCGTGCGTTCGCCCAGCGCGTCCTCGATCTGCAGCATGACGATGCGAGCGGGCGATCGGGCGAGGTAACGGTAGGCGGCGAGGACGACCGACTCGGTATCCGGTTCGAGTTCGCGCAGGTCGCCGCCGACGCACAGCGCGGCCCGCAACTGCGCGACGCCGGACTCGCGCGATGCCCGCGTCTGCCGCGCCGTTTCGGCGTCGATGAGACCGAGGCGCTCCTGGAGGGCGATGTCGTCGCCTTCGAGCCAGGCGGCCAGCGGCGGCAGGTCGTGGGTGCCGGCGGTTGCGAGCGCGAGTTCCGGGTAGGCATCGGGCGGCAGAAACGCGCCGGTGGCGTCACGCTCGAACAGCAAGATCCGGTAGGAGAGGATGTTGTTGGCCGCCATCTTGTCGCGGAAGCCGGCCGGCACCGTACCGAGATCTTCGCCGATCACCATGCAGCGCGCGCGCACGCTCTCGCGGCACACGATCGCGAGCAGGTCGTCGAACGGATAGCTCACGTAGGCGCCGTCGCCCGGCCGGCCGCCGCGGGGAATCCAGAACAGCCGCATCAGCGACATCGCATGGTCGATGCGCAGGGCGCCGGCATCGCGCATGTTGTCCGCGAGCAGCGCCGCGAACGTGCCGTAGGCGTCCCGCTCGAGCGTCACCGGCGACAGCGGCGGCAGCCCCCAATCCTGGCCCTGCGTGTTGAGCAGGTCGGGCGGCGCGCCCACGCTGGCCGTGGTGACGTAGTCTCGGCCGCCCCAAGCTTCGGCGCCGCCCGACTCGACGCCGACGGCGAGGTCGCGGTAGAGCGCTACCCCGTGGGCGCGCGCGGTCGCGGCCACGTGTTCGAGCTGTTCGCACGCGCACCACTGCAGGTACATGGAAAAATCGATCGCCCGCGGTTCCTCGCGCGCGAACGCGGCCAGCGCCTCGCTATCGGCCAGCCGCAAGGCTTCGGGCCAGTGCGCGCCGTTGCGCCCGTACCGGGCGACGAGCGCTTCGTGGATGGCGAATCGTTTCAGCGCCTCGCCGCCGGCCCTCACATGGGCGGCGAACGCTTCGGCGCGGGCGCCCCCGAGGGCGGCAAAGCACAGTTTCAGCGCCGGCGCCTTGACCATCGCCACCGCCGTGTAGTCGACGAACGGCTTGGCGCGCAGCGACACCAGGTCGTCGCGAACCGAGGCGATGTAGTGCTGAACGTCCGGGTCGGCCGCCTCCGGCAACGCTTCGATGTCGATCGCCAGCCAGTTGAGGAAGCGGCGCGATGTCGGCGCGTAGGGGCTGGCGGCCTCGGGGTCGCTGCGGTGTGAGGCGTGCAGCGGGTTGACGCCCACGAGCGAGGCGCCGGCGTCGCCCGCGATCTCGCACATGCGCTCGAGGTCGCTGAAGTCGCCGATGCCCCAGTTGCCGGCGGAACGCAGCGTGTAGAGCTGAATGGCCAGACCCCAAATGCGCATTTCGCCCGGGGGCAGGTAGGCGCGCGCCGGCGCCACGATGACGTCGATGCCGGCGTGACCGAACGTGAGCACGTCGAGCGTCGCCCGATAGGAGCTCGACGTAACGGTGAACGGCAGCGTGACGCGGCGCGTCTCGAGCGTCTGCCCGCCGCGCTGCACGAAGCGCAACACCGGGCTGTCGCGCAGCGCGATCGTGCCGGCCTTGACGGTGCCGCGGTCGTCACTGACCGTCCAGAGCATGTTCTCTTGCCAGTACGGACGTGCGAGCGTGACCTCGAACGTCAGCGGGTCGCCCTCCCGCAGGACGCGGGTGGGGGGCGCGATGCCGGTGCTCTCGGGCGTCGTCAACAGGGCGATGAAGGCCTCGCGCGTAGCGGCGGGGACGATGCGCACCATGCCCAGCGCATCGTCGTAGCGTTCGCCGACGAGCTCGCGCGGCGTCACGTCGGGAGCCCGTTGAACACGGCGATCGAGCGGGCCGTCACCGCGTAGCTGGTCGCCGGACCGTCGATGGTGTCGCCGTCTTGGCGAGCGTCGAACGCGGTGTCGAGTAAGAGGTGCCATTGCACGGCCGCGTTGTCGGGCAGCGTGAACTCCACGTCGTTGTCGGCGGCGTTGAAGAGCACGGCGAACAGCGGCCGGTCGCCGAAGAAGACGCCGATGGCGCGGCCGTCGCTGCCCCAGTCCGCGCCGTTCATCTCGGTGCCTGCGGGGGTGTACCAGCCGATGTCCTTGCGGTCGCCGCCCGCGCGCGGCCGCCCGGTGAAGAAGGCGTCGCGCTGGAATGCCGGGTGCTCGCGCCGCATGCGCAGCACGTTTTTGACGAACGACTGAAAGGCCAGGTCACGTTCGGTGCGGCTGTTCCAGTCGATCCACGAGATCTCGTTGTCTTGGCAGTATGCATTGTTGTTGCCCCGCTGCGTGTGCCCAAATTCATCCCCAGCCAACAGCAGCGGCACGCCCAAGGACAGAAAAAGCGTCGAGATCAGGTTGCGCTTCTGGCGCTCGCGCAGCGCCAGAATTCCGGGGTCGTCGGTCGGCCCTTCGACGCCGCAGTTCCAGCTCGCGTTGTCGTCGGTGCCGTCGCGGTTGTCTTCCAAGTTCGCGGCGTTGTGTTTCTCGTTGTACGACACGAGATCGGCCAGCGTGAAGCCGTCGTGCACGGTGATGAAATTGATGCTCGCGCGCGGCCGCCGGCCGTGGCGGTTGAAGAGGTCGCTCGAACCGGCCAAGCGCGACGCGAACTCGGCCAGCAGCCCGCCGTTGCCCTGCCAGTAGCGGCGCACGGTGTCGCGGTACTTGCCGTTCCACTCCGACCACCCGGGCGGAAAGCCGCCGACCTGGTAGCCGCCCAAACCGACGTCCCACGGTTCGGCGATCAGCTTGCAGCGCGCCAGCACCGGATCTTGCTTGAGCACCTTGAAAAACGCTGCGTTGTAGGTGTAGCCGTTGTCTTCGCGCGCCAGCGTGGTGGCCAGATCGAAGCGGAAGCCGTCGACGTGCATTTCCTCAACCCAGTAGCGCAGCGAGTCGGTGACCATTTGCAGCACGCGCGGATGGTAGAGGTTGAGTGTGTTCCCGCAGCCGGTCGTATCTTCGTAGTAGCGGCGGTCTTCGGCCAGCCGGTAGTACGAGGCGTTGTCGATCCCGCGGAACGACAGCGTGGGCCCTAACTGGTTGCCTTCGGCCGTGTGGTTGTAGACGACGTCGAGAACGACTTCCAAGCCCGCTTCGTGGAGGCTCTTGACCATCGTTTTGAACTCGTCGTGATGGACGGAATAGTAGCGCGATTCGGGCGCGAAGAAGCCGATCGAGTTGTAGCCCCAATAGTTGCGCAGCCGCTTTTCAACCAGGTTGCGGTCGTCGACGAAGGCATGCACGGGCAACAGCTCGACCGTGGTGACGCCGAGGTCGAGCAAATGCTCGACGACGCGCGGTGACGAAAGGCCCAAGAACGTACCGCGCGCGCCCGGCGGTACGTCGGGGTGCAGCATCGTGTAGCCGCGCACGTGCGTTTCGTAGAAGACGCGCCGCATCCACGGCACGTCGGGCGGGCGGTCGGCGCCCCAGGTGAACGACATGTCGACGACCACCGACTTCGGCATACCAGTCGCGTTGTCGCGGCGGTCGAAGCTGAGGTCGGCGCGCGGCGCGCCGATGCGGTAACCGTAATGCGCATCGCTCCAGCGCAGCGCGCCCGAGAGCGCTTTGGCGTAGGGATCGAGCAGCAGCTTGTGGTGGTTGAAGCGGTGGCCGTTGGCCGGATCGTAGGGCCCGTAGACGCGGTAGCCGTACAACGCGCCCGGCCGCAGCCCCGGCAGGTAGCCGTGCCACACTTCATCGGTGTATTCGGGCAGCGTGTAGCGCGCGATCTCGCGCCGGCCTCGCGAGTCGAAGATGCACAGATCGACGCGTTCGGCGTTGGCCGAAAAGAGCGCGAAGTTCACGCCCGTTCCGTCCCAGGTAGCGCCAAGCGGGTTGGCGTTCCCGGGTTCGAGCAATTTTGGTGTCCCCACTACGGTGCGAGGATAATCGCGGTGCGCGGCGGCAGCACGAGCGCGAGCGACTGCCCGCGACCGTGCATGGCAACGGGGTCGGTGTGAACGGCGCCCATGTTTCCTTCGTTGCCCCCACCGTAGACGCCGGCGTCGGTGTTGAGGCGTTCGTGATAGATGCCGGCTTGCGGAACCCCGATGCGGTAGCCGTCGTGGCGTACGCCCGAATAGTTGCAGACGACGACCGCGTGGCTCGTGCGCGCGACATCGTAGCGCACCCACGCGCAGACGGCGTTGCGCTGATCGTCGTAGAGGATCCACTTGAACCCGTCGGTCGTGGCGTCGCGCGCGTGCAGCGCCGGCAGCTCGCGGTAGAGCCGGTTGCAATCGCCGACCAGGCGCTGCATGCCGGCATGCGAGAGCCATTGGGTGAGATGCCAGTCGAGCGAGCTATCGGCTCTCCACTCCGACCACTGCGCGAACTCGCCGCCCGCGAAGAGCAGCTTCTTACCCGGATGCCCGCACATGTGGCCGAAGAGCAGGCGCAAGTTGGCGAATTTCTCGTAGTCGTTGCCGGGCATCTTCGCGATCAGCGAACCCTTGCCGTGCACGACCTCGTCGTGCGAGAGCGGCAGCACGAAGTTTTCGGTGAAGGCGTAGATGAGCCCGAACGAGATCTCGTTGAGGTGGTGGTTGCGATAGAGCGGGTCGCGTTCGAAGAACTCGAGCGTGTCGTGCATCCAGCCCATGTTCCACTTGAAGCCGAAACCGAGGCCGCCGTGCGAGACGGGCGTCGTCACGCCGCCGAAGGCCGTCGATTCTTCCGCGATCGTCATGGCGTCCGGAAATTCACCGTAGACGACGGTGTTGAAGCGCCGCAGGAAGCCGGTTGAATCGAGGTTCTCGTTGCCGCCGTAGATGTTGGGTATCCACTCGCCGTCTTCGCGGTCGTAATCGAGGTAGATGATCGAGGAGACCGCATCGACGCGCAGGCCGTCGACGTGGAACTCGCGCAGCCAGTACAGGGCGCTCGCCAGAAGAAAGTTGGCGACCTCGGTGCGCCCGAGGTTGAACGCGAACGTGCCCCACTCTTTGTGGAAGCCCTTGCGCGGATCGGCGTGCTCGTAGAGGCTCGTGCCGTCGAAGTGCCCGAGGCTGAACTCGTCGGTCGGGAAGTGTCCCGGAACCCAGTCGATGATCACCCCGAGGCCTGCATTGTGGGCGGCCTCGATGAACGCGCGCGCGTCGTCGGGCGTGCCGAAACGGCTGGTCGGCGCGAACCAGCCCGTGGTCTGATAACCCCAGGAGCCGTCGAAGGGGTGTTCGGTGATCGGCATGAGTTCGATGTGGGTGAAGCCGAGGTCGCGAACGTACGGAACCAGGGTTTCGGCCAGCTCGCGATAGGTTAGGAAGCGGTTGCCCTCGTCCGGCACGCGCCGCCACGAGCCCAGATGGACTTCGTAGATCGAGATCGGTGCGTCGCGGTGCTGACGGGCGCCGCGCCCCGCCATCCACGCACCGTCCGTCCACGGGTAGGGCGGTGCGTCCCAAACGATCGAGGCGTTGCGCGGCCGTTGCTCGGCGTAGAAGCCGATCGGATCGACCCGCAGCGGCAGCAGGTGCCCCTTGTTGTCCTCGAGCTCGTACTTATAGCGCGCCCCCGCGCCGACGCCGGGCACGAACAGCTCCCACACACCGCACTCGCGCCGCAGCCACATGCGGTTGCGGTTGCCGTCCCAATCGTTGAAGTCGCCGACGACGCTCACGCGGCGCGCGTTCGGGGCCCATACGGCAAACGCGGTCCCGGTCACGCCTTCGAAGGTACGCACGTGCGCGCCCATCACTTCGTAGAGCCGCAGGTGTGTGCCCTCGCCTAAGAGGTAAGCGTCGAGGTCGCCCAGGACCGGCTGGTGGTGGGTTACGTTCACGTCAGCATACTTTCAACCGGCGACATACCCGTTCAGAGCGTTGCTTTCACGGTGAAGTCGCGGCCCACTGCCGGATGCTGGGGTGCTTCGTATTCGGAGACTTGCTGGATCAGCTTGGCCACCAATGCCGTCCAGCCGGTTTGATGCGAGGCGCCCAGACCTTGCCCGGTGTCGCCGTCGAAGTACTCGTGGAAGAGCAGGTGGTCGCGCCAGTGCACGTCGTGCTCGAGCGCCGAGTTCGTACGCTGGAATGGCCGCGTTCCGTCGGGAGCCGTACGGAAGAGGCCGATCAGCCGGCGCGAGAGCTCCTGCGAGATTTGCCACAGCGTGAGCATCGTTCCCGAACCGGTGGGAAACTCAATCTTGTAGTCGTCGCCCAAGTAGTAGTGAAATTTCTGCAGCGACTCGATCAACAGGTAGTTCAGGGGAAACCACACCGGGCCGCGCCAGTTGGAATTTCCACCGAACAGCCCGCTGGTTGATTCGGCCGGTTCGTAGTCGACGCGAAAGCTCGTACCGCCGACGTTGAGCACGAACGGGTTCGCGTCGTGGAACTTCGAGAGCGCGCGCATGCCGTGCGGGCTCATGAACTCTTCTTCGGCGAAGAGCCGGCGCAGGATACGCCGCAGCCGCTCCGGGTTCACGATCGCGAGCAAGCGCCGCTGCCGCATGCCGCTGATCTCGATGCGCGCGACGTTTTCCGCCAGCTCCGGGCGGTTCGCGATGAACCACTCGACGCGCGCCTTCAAGAGCGGCAGCTTTTCCAGCGTGTCCGGATCGAGCGTTTCGACCGCGAAGATCGGAATCACACCGACCGCCGAGCGAACCTTGAGCGGGATGCGCTCGCCGGTCGGCAAGTAGAGCTGGTCGTAGTAGAACTCGTCCTGCGGGTCCCACAAGCCGATCCCGTTGTCGTCGTCGGCGCTCTGCGAGTTCATGGCGTCGGCGATGTAGAGGAAGTGTTCGAAGAACTTGTTGGCGAGGTGCTCGTACACCGGGTCGTGGCGCGCGAGTTCGATCGCGATCGCCAGCATGTTGAGCGAGTACACCGCCATCCACGCCGTACCGTCGGCTTGCGCGAGGTAGCCGCCGGTCGGCAATTTCGTGCTGCGGTCGAAGACCCCGATGTTGTCGAGGCCCAGAAAGCCGCCCTGAAACACGTTGCGCCCGGCGACGTCCTTACGGTTCACCCACCAGGTGAAGTTCAGCAACAGCTTTTGGAACACGCGCTCGAGAAAGGGCAAGTCACCGACGCCGCCGCGGCGCTTGGCTTCGATCTTGTAGATGCGGTAAGCGGCCCACGCGTGTACCGGCGGGTTGACGTCGTCGAAGGCCCACTCGTACGCCGGCAGCTGGCCGTTGGGATGCATGTAGCGCTCGCGCGTCAGCGCGACCAGCTGGCGTTTGGCGAAGTTGGAGTCGATCAGCGCGTACGCGATCACGTGGAAGGCGAGGTCCCAGCTGGCGTACCAGGGATACTCCCACTCGTCGGGCATCGAGAGGATCTCTTCGTTGTAGAGGTGGGTCCAACCGGAATTGCGGCCGTGCAGCCGGCTGGCCGGCGGCACCGGCATGAGCGGGTCGCCCTTGAGCCAGTCGCGGATGATGTAGTGATAGAACTGCTTCGTCCACAGCAGCCCCGCGAAAGCGCGGCGCTGAATCGTGCGGTTTTCCGGATCGCACGTGACGGGCAGCAAGTTGTGGTAGAACTCGTCGGCTTCGGCGATGCGCTGGTCGACGATCGCATCGAACGCGATCGGATCGATGGTCAAGCTGCCGGGCATATCGGTGAGCCGGAGGCGAATCGTTGCGGTCTCGCCGCCTTCCAGCACCGACGTGTACTGAAACGCCGCTTTCGAGCCGGTGCGTTTGGGATTGATCGCGGTCGGATCGTTGTTGATCAGATAGCGGCCGAAGGCGTCCTTCACGTACGGCCGCGGGTTCTTCACGCCGAAGGCGCGCTCGTAATTCGTTTCGTTCTCGGTGTAGAGCACGCTGACCGCATTGCCGTCGCCGATCAGCCAGCGCCGCCCGAGCGTAGGGTGCTGCGAAACCAGCGCGACGTTGGATCCGCCCGCGTCGCTGATCGTCGGCTTGGTGACGCCGGCCTTCCACGACCATTCGTTGCGGTACCACAGCGTCGGCAGCACGTGCAGCGGCGCGCGCGCCGCGCTGCGGTTGGTGATGGTCAGCCGGATCAGGATGTCTTCGGTCGTGGCCTTGGCGTACTCGACGACGATGTCGAAGTACGCATCGTCGGCGAACACCCCGGTATCGGCGATTTCATATTCCGGCGACTCGCGTCCGCGCCGCGCGTTCTCTGTGCGCAAATCCTCATAGGGAAACGGGCGCTGCGGATACTTGTAGAGCGCTTTCATGTAGGCGTGCGAGGGCACGTTGTCGAGGTGGAACCACACCTCCTTAACGTCCTCGCCGTGGTTGCCTTCGTGACCGTTGAGCCCGTAGAGGCGCTCTTTGAGAATGCGGTCGCGACCGTTCCAGAACGCGGGCGCGAAGCACAGCCGCTGATGGTTGTCGCTGATGCCGAGAATGCCGTCCTCGCCCCAGCGGTACGCGCGCAGATGCGACATCTCGAAGGGAAATGAGTCCCAGACGTTCCCATCGGCGGAGTAATCCTCGCGGACCGTGCCCCACTGGCGTCCGCTGAGATAGGGTCCCCAGCGCCGCCAATGCGCTTCTCGCCTTTCGACCGCGAGGATGCGCTCGGTCTCGGGATTCGCCACGCAGGGTCGGTTCGACGCACACGGCAAGTTCCGCTTCGATGACCACGCGCCGGCTCGGCCGCCCGGATTGTACCGATCTCGGCGTCGCGGAACGCCGGGAATGGCTGGTCTCCAACGGCCGCGGCAGCTATGCGATGGGCACCGTCGCCGGAACGCTCACGCGCAGTTATCACGGCTTGCTCATCGCCGCGCTCGATCCGCCGGTGGCCCGCCGGCTGCTGGTGCCGAGCATTCAGCTCGAAGTCCAGTACCGTGGTACGTCCTACGCGCTGGCGACGAATCGCTGGGTATCGGGCGGGCGCGCGCCCGAAGGCTGGCGCCTGATTTCGGCGTTTGCGGTCAGCGACGGCGTTCCGATCTGGACCTATACGCTCGGTGATGCCGAGCTCGAGGTCGCGATCGCGATGCCCTACGGCCTCGACCGCACGGCGGTCGCGCTGCGGGTCGTGCGTGCCGCCGAGCCGCTGCGCTGCACCGCGCGGGTGGTAGTCGCCGACCGCGATCACCACGGCGGCGGGTTGCCCGACCCCGAGCGCTTCACGGTGGAGGTCGACGGCGAGCGCGCCGCGATCGCCTTGCCCGAGAGCGGCCGCACCGTTCACGTCGCGGTCCCCGGAGCCGTGCTCAACCCGCGCCGTGACCGCTGGTCGGGGTTCTTCGCGGCGCGCGAAAGCGAACGCGGCTTGAACCCGGTCGATGACTATCTGCACGTCGTCGACGCGCGCTTCACGCTCGCGCCCGGCGAGCGCGGGGGGTACGTTGCCGGCCTCGAGGCCGAGGGCGAGGCGGCGCCGGCCATCGTCGACGCCGCGCGCGCCCGGGCGGCGGCACTGGCCGCCGCCCAACCGGATGCGCTGGGTAAACAGTTGGCGATCGCCGCCGACGCGTTCGTCGTGCTGGCCGCGCCCGGAGGTTCGTCGCGCACCACGATCGTCGCCGGGTATCCGTGGTTCAGCGATTGGGGCCGCGACACGATGATCGCGCTGCCGGGGCTGCTGCTCGCGAACCGGCGGTTCGATGTCGCGGAGGCGATCGTGCGCGGGTTCGCGCCCTTCGTCGACGGCGGGATGCTGCCCAACGTGTTTCCCGACGCCGGCAGCGCACCGGAATACAACACCGTCGACGCCGCGCTATGGTACATCGAGGCGATTCGCGCCTGCGCCGCGGTCACGCCCGACCCGCACTTCGCGAACGATCTCTTTCCGGTACTGCAGGCGATCGTCACGAGTTATAGCGCGGGAACGCGCTACGGCATCGGGGTCGATCCGGCCGACGGCCTGCTGCGAGCCGGCGTCGCGGGCGTGCAGCTGACGTGGATGGACGCCAAAGTCGGCGACCACGTGATCACGCCGCGCATCGGCAAGCCGGTAGAGATCAACGCGCTGTGGTTTGCCGCGCTCAAAACGGCCGCCCGTTTCGCCGCGCTGTGCGCGACCGATCCCGAGCCCTACGAAACAGCGGCGGCGCGGGTGGGCGCGGCGTTCGAGCGTTTTTGGAACGCCGAGCGCGGCTGCTGCTTCGACGTCATCGACGGACCCGGCGGCAACGACGCGTCGATCCGGCCCAACCAGCTCTTCGCGGTCGCGCTGGCGCCGGAACTGCTGGCGCCCGAACGCGCGCGCGCCGTCGTCGAGGTGTGCGTGCGCGAGCTGTGGACGCCGGTCGGCCTGCGCACGCTCGCGCCGGGCGATCCCCGGTATGTCGGTCGCTACGGCGGCGATCGGACCGCCCGCGACGGGGCGTATCACCAAGGAACGGTGTGGCCGTGGTTACTCGGCGCGTTCGTTCGAGCGCACCTCAACGTGTACCACGATCCGGCGTCGGCGCGCACGTTCATCGCGCCGCTCGCGGACGCGCTCGACGGTTACGGCGTCGGGACGCTCGGGGAAATCTTCGACGGGGATGCTCCGCATGCGCCGTGCGGCACGATCGCGCAGGCCTGGAGCGTGGCCGCGTTCATCGCCGCGCTACGGCTCGTCGGTTGAGCCGGCCGGTTTTTCCGCCTCGGCTTCCTTGCGGCGCGCCTCGCGGGCAAGTTCCTTCGAGAGCAGTTCGACGTCGGCCGCGTTCTGACGCTGCTGATCGACGTTGGCCTGCGCGCGTTTCGTGGTTGCGTCGATGTCATCGCGGATCGCGCCGACGAGGTTCGGTTTGTCCTGGGTGAACCCGGGGTCGAGAAACATCGCGCGGTTCATCTTTTCCCCGAGGGTCGGCGAGTCTTCGGGTTTGTTGTCCATGCGCGAAGGGTTCAGCAAGGTCACTCCTTTTCCCCGGGCCGGTATTCTAGCAGGCGCTTAATGACGCGTGCCAACCGATCTGGTTTGCTCGGTAGTGAAATGCGACGCTTTCTTGCAGCCGTTCTATCTTCATCATTGCCGCTATTGGCCGCGGTGCCCGCCGGCGCCGATACGGGCTCCCGGCAGCTCGAATACGCGGTGGTCGCGACGAGCGGTGGTGTTGCCCGGCGGGCTACCGTCACGGTCGATTTCGTCGGCGGCTCCGCCGAGCGCGTGCTGACCGTCAACGTCGATGAAATCGTCGACGACAACACCGAGCGCCACGCCTACGTCGGGATCGAACCGTCGGGTTCGCTGCGCGCTACGACCGTGCAATCGCTCACGAGCGAAGAGGAAGCGATCTGCTCGCTGATGGCGATGGAGTCCGAGGATCTCGCGGGCGTCTCGACCGGCGACAGCTGGGAGCGCGAAGGCCCGGTTCCGGGCGGCCGCCACCACACGCGGTTCTCGGTTCTGGGCGTGGACGACGACGGTTTCGTTGAGTTCGCGGTGTCGCGCGACCTGATCCGCAACGACGGTTCGGTCGCTCGCTGGCGTGGGACGATGCACTACGACGCCGGCGGTTTCGTGCCGTCCACGATCACGCTCAACGGCAAGCTGATTGCGGCCGACGCTCCGGGCGGCGGCCGCAACGTTGCGATGTCGATTCGCCTCCTGCACGACACGTTCAAGCATTGATCGATTCCGACAAAGGTCGCGTTGCTTTGTCCCTTGACAAGGCCCGGTGATCCGCGTAGGTTCGATAGATATACAGCACGGGAGCTCGCAAGGGCTGAGAGGGCGAGGGCTAACCTCGTCGACCGTTGGAGGCGCCAATCGTGGCGTCTCCGCACCTGATCCGGATAATACCGGCGAAGGAAGAGGAGAGAGTCCTTCAGTGGATACTGTTCTGCAGAACGAGACCATTTCGCGCGAGCCCTTTCCTGGTTCGCACAAGGTCTACGCGCAGGGATCCGATCCGAGCATCCGGGTTCCGTTTCGCGCGATCTCGCTGACCAACGGCGAGATCCACACCGTTTACGATACGAGCGGGCCGTTCACCGATCCGGACGTCGCGATCGACGTGCGCGCCGGCATCGCGCCGCTGCGCCAGCCGTGGATCGAAGCGCGCAACGATACGGTCGAACTCGCGAAGCCGTCGTCGGTCTACCGCATCGCGCGCGAGTCGATGGGCGAGCTCGATGCGATCCGCTTCAAAGCGCAGCGCCTCGCGCGCCGGGCCAAGCCCGGCGGCAACGTGACGCAGATGCACTACGCGCGTAAGGGCATCATCACGAAGGAGATGGAGTTCATCGCGATCCGCGAGAACTGCGAGCCCGAATTCGTGCGCTCGGAAGTGGCTCGCGGCCGCGCCGTGATCACGGCCAACGTCAACCATCCCGAACTCGAACCGCAGATCATCGGCCGCAATTTCCTCGTGAAGATCAACGCCAACATCGGCAATTCGGCGATCAGCTCCTCGATCGAGGAAGAGGTCGAGAAGATGACCTGGGCCACCCGCTGGGGCGCCGACACGGTGATGGATCTTTCGACCGGCAAGAACATCCACGAAACGCGCGAGTGGATCTTGCGCAACTCGCCGGTGCCGATCGGCACCGTGCCGATCTACCAGGCGCTCGAGAAGGTCAACGGCAAGGCCGAAGACCTGACCTGGGAAATTTATCGCGACACGCTGATCGAACAGGCCGAACAGGGCGTCGACTACTTCACCGTGCATGCCGGCGTGCTGCTGCGCTACGTGCCGTTGACCGCCAAGCGCATCACGGGCATCGTATCGCGCGGCGGATCGATCCTCGCGAAATGGTGCCTGACGCACCACAAAGAGAACTTCCTCTACACGCACTTCGAAGAGATCTGCGAGATCATGAAGGCGTACGACGTCACGTTCTCGCTCGGCGACGGCTTGCGTCCCGGCTGCACGGCCGACGCCAACGACGAAGCGCAATTCGGCGAACTCGAAACGCTCGGCGAACTGACGCAGATCGCGTGGAAACACGACGTGCAAGTGATGATCGAGGGCCCGGGCCACGTCCCGATGCACTTGATCAAAGAGAACATGGACAAGCAGCTCGACGTCTGCAAAGAGGCGCCGTTCTACACCCTCGGCCCGCTCGTGACCGACATCGCGCCGGGCTACGATCACATCACCTCGGCGATCGGCGCCGCGATGATCGGCTGGTACGGCACCGCGATGCTGTGCTACGTCACGCCGAAAGAACACCTCGGGCTGCCCAACAAAAAAGACGTGAAGGACGGCGTGATCGCCTACAAGCATCGCCGCGCACGCGGCCGATATCGCGAAGGGGCACAAGGGCGCGCGGCATTGGGACGACGTGCTCTCGAAGGCGCGCTTCGAATTCCGCTGGGAAGATCAGTTCAACCTCGCACTCGATCCGGTGACGGCACGCGACTTCCACGACGAGACGCTGCCCGCGCAGGGCGCGAAGGTCGCGCACTTCTGCTCGATGTGCGGTCCGCATTTCTGCTCGATGAAGATCACGCAAGACGTGCGCGACTACGCCGAGCGCGGCATGGCTGAAAAGTCTGAAGAATTCGTCAAACTCGGCGGCGAGGTTTACGTGCCTGCGGAGGCGGCAGCAACCGGCGCGCCGTAACGCGCCGGGAATGAACAGCGCGCGGTTTCTCGTCGCGGTACTGATTCTGGTCGGGGCGGCGCTAGCCGCGTGTTCGGGCAACTTCGGCTCGGGGACCACGCCGCCCAACGGCCTTTTGCCGTCGGGAAATCTGGCCGGGATGAACCCGACCCCGACCCCCACGCCGAACTCAGCCAGCGATATCGTGACCTACGGTACGTCGAGCGCGTTCCAGCCGTTGCCTCAGGCGGCCGGCTTCGGCGGCGCGATCGCGTTTCCGGTGCCCTCACCGCGGCCGTCGGGCTTCACCGACATCGCAATCGGCGCGACGATCTCCGTGGTGCGGCCGACCGACGCGCCCGACTTGAACCTCGCGACGAAGGGGAAGCACGGCAAGAAACGCGAGCGCCCCGCACGTTCGCTCGTCTACATCACGCTGTTGCCGACCCACGACATGACGCTCGATTCGTATCCGCGCATCGCGATCGACGTGCCGCGCGATATCGTGGCGGTGTACCGCGAGAACGAGTTCGGCCTCGCGCTCTACAATGCGGGCGCCAAGGACACGACCTTCAAGCTCGCCGTCGCCGAACTGGATACGGCAACGCCGCCGCCCACGCCGACCCCCAACCCGTCCGCGCCGTTGCCGCCGACCGCCATACCGCTGAGCGCGTCGCCTTCGCCCTCGCCCTCGCCGGGCAACAGTGCGCGCGTGGCGAGCGCGTCGCCCGGGCCGACCGGCTCGGGTGCCTCGCCGGCCGCCGGCACCGCTACCGGACCCGCGGGCCCGGGGCCTTCACCGACGCTGCCGCCGCAGCGCATCCTCTTCGCCGGAACCGCGACTGCGCTGAAGCTGTACGCGAACCGTCCGGTCGTGTTCGCGCTCTACGCACTGCCGGTCGCGACGCCGTCGCCGTCGCCCAGCCCGCACGCCTCCGCCGGCGGCACCGCAAGCGCCGGCGCGATACCGGGTGCGAGCAGTTCGCCCGAAGCCGCAGCATCGCCGGCCGCAGCATCGCCGAGCCCCTCGCCGGTGGCGAGCGGCTCTCCGCAGCCGGCGAAGACTTAGGGCTAGGGCTGCTGGACCGCCGCCGGCAGCGTCGCCGGCAGGGCTGAGGCATCGGCGTTCGCGAGCCACTCGCGTTCATCGGCTGCGGGGACCACGCTCTGCGCGCCCGCAACGAACGTCTGCGCGACGCGCACGCTCAGCTTGCGCCACTGCGCGAGGACTTTGACCACGTAGTGCTGCGTCTCGTAATAGGGCGGAATGCCGCGGTACTTCTCGACCGCATGCGGGCCCGCATTATAGGCGCCGATGGCGTCGCGCATCGCGTTGACGCCGCGCCCGGCAAAACGGTTGATCAGCGAGCGCAAGTAGACCGATGCGCCGCGCAGGTTCTGCGAGGGATCCCGCGGGTTCACCCCCAAGCGCGCCGCCGTCGTCGGCATCAGCTGTCCGAGTCCGCGGGCGCCGTGGCGTGACAGCGCGGCCGGCCGCCATGACGACTCGACGGTGACCAGCGCCAGGATCAGGTTCGGGTCGAGGTTCGAGCGCTCCGAATCGTTCAAGAGCGAGCGCGCGTACGCGAGGCTTTGGTGAACCTGCAAGTGCGGGTTGATCGTTCGCAGCACCGTCGCGTAGTTCGAGGCGGCGATTGGTTCTTGGTCGGCGATCGCCGGGACCGAGGACGCAGCATACGTGAGCATGAGTGCAACGGCAAAACGCGCCGCAGCATAGCGCAGGAGCATGGGGACGGGTTACCCCCCGGGGGGCGAACACCCTTCCGAGGGAGCGGCCGCGTGGATGGGGTCCACCCACGACACGGCGGTCGGCGGCTCGGCCGCGGCGATATCGAGGTTCACGACGACCGGCTCCTGGCCGCTTCGGACCAGGACGCATTCGAGCGACTCGTCGGCCGAGGCATTGATCTCCTGATGCGGGACGAAGGGCGGGACGAAGATGAAGTCGCCGGGTCCGGCTTCGGCGACGAACTCCAGCCGCTCGCCCCAGCGCATGCGGGCCTGGCCGCGCACCACGTAGATGACGCTCTCGAGCTCGCCGTGGTGGTGCGCGCCGGTCTTCGCGTCGGCGTGGATCGAGACCGTGCCGGCCCACAGCTTCTGCGCGCCGGCCGTCGCCGTCGTGATCGCGGCCGCGCGGTTCATCCCCGCGGTCTGCGGGGTGTTGGGGTCGAGGTCACAGGCCCGCACCACGCGTATGCCGTCGTGTTTCCAACGCTCGTCGCTCATCCCGACCAGTACGACCGCCACGAACGCGGGCCTTTCGGGGTCGATTCCGGCGTATGGGCAAGGTCGCGTTCGTTGACATGATCGGCGGGGCCGCGGGCGACATGCTGATGGCGGCCTGGGTCGATGCGGGCGTCGATGCGGGCGAACTCGAGCGCGCGCTGCGTTCGGTCGTCGCCGACGGCTGGGAGCTCGTCCTCGAGCGGGTCGAGCGCGGCGGGATCAGCGCGCTGCACCTCGACCTCGTCATTCCGGGCGAAGACGATCACGCGCACGGGCCCGGCGGCGCGCACCACGGCCGCGCCCACCACGGTCACCGGCTGAGCGACATCCTCGGCATCGTCGCGCGCAGCGGGCTGACGGCACGCCAGATCGAGCGCGCCGGCGCGATCTACCGGCGGTTGGCCGAGGCCGAGGCGCGCGTGCACGGCGAGAGCGCCGATGAGATGCTCTTCCACGATGTCGGGCAGATCGACGCGATTCTCGACGTCGCCGGAACGTGCATCGCGCTCGACCTGCTCGGCATCGATGCGATTCGCTGCTCGGCGTTTCCGCTCGGGCACGGTCTCGCGCACGGCGTTCTTCCCAATCCGAGTCCGGCCGCGCTCGATCTGATGCGCGGGTTTCCGCTGCGCGCGCTCGACGCCGAAGCGGAACTCGTGACGGTGACCGGCGCGGCGATTCTCAGCACCCTCGCGCAACCGGGGCCGGCGCTCGAGATGACGCTCGAGCGGATCGGCTACGGCGCCGGGCGCAAGAAGTTCGCCTTTCCCAACGTCGTGCGCGTGATGATCGGCGAACCGGCGGGTTCAGAGTAGATCGTCGAACTTGCGCAGGCGCTCGGCCATGATCTTCATGACTTCGAGTGCGAAGAACGGATGGTTGCGAACCAGGTAGAGGAACCGCTTCTGGTCGATGGCGGAAACCTTGACGTCGCTCTTGGCGGTGACGTCGGCGCTGCGCTCGCGGTGGTCGATCAGCGCCAGCTCACCGAAGATCCCGCCGCTGTGCACGGTTTCCAGCACCTTGCCGCGCAGCGTGATCTCGACCTCGCCTTCGGTGACGACGTACATGATCTCGCCTTGATCGCCCGTGCTGATGAAGCGATGACCGGCGGGGTAGTCCTTCGCATCGAGGTCGTGGGCAAATATCGTCAGGTCAGCCACGATGGTGTCCTTTGCGGCGCCGGAGGATTTGTTCGGCGCGAGCGCCCAGTGGTGGGATTATGAACCGCCGCACCACGCTTTCAGCCCTGGCCGCTACGGCCGCCACGCTCGCCTGGCCGCGCACGGCTCGGGGCGCCGATCCCGTTGCGCTGCAGCTGGGCACGATGCCCACCGACGGTTCGGCACAGCCGTTCTACGGGCTCGATCACAATTTCTTCAAAGATGCGGGCTTCGACGTCAAGCTGACCATCCTCAACAACACCGCCTCGCTCGCGTCGGCGGTTGCGTCGGGCGCGCTCGAAATCGGTTTCGGCAGCGTCGTTCCGCTGGCGCAAGCGCACCTGCGCGGCTTGAACTTTCAAGTGATCGCACCGGCCACGATCTATAACGGCACGACGCCCGTCAACGTGATCATGGTCGGCAAGAACTCGACCGTGAAGTCGGCGGCCGATCTGAACGGGCAAACCGTTGCGGTCAACGGCTTACGCGATCTCACGCAGTACGAGATGCAGGCCTGGATCGACAAGAACGGCGGCGACGTGAAGTCGGTGAAGCTGATCGAGACGCCGTTCTCCGAGATGGCGGTGGCGTTCGACTCGGGGCGTGTCGCGGCGGGCATTCTGGCCGAACCGTTCTGGACCGCGGCGCTGGCTACGTGCCGCGTGATCGGCAACGGTTCGGCGGCCGTCGGCAACCACTACATGGTGACCGGCTGGTTCGCGGCGGCGGACTGGCTGGCCAAGAACGCCGATACGGCGAAACGTCTGCAGGCGGTAATGCTGCAGATCGCGCGCTGGGCGAACGCCAACCACGCCGAGACGCAGACGATCGTTCCGAAGTACACAAAGATCACGCCCGAGATCGCCGCGCACATGGTGCGCGCGGTCATCGGCGACACCAAGCCTGATGCGGCGCTGATTCAGCCCGTCATCGACGTCGCCGTCAAGTACGGCGGCATGCAATCCTTGCCGGCGTCGGAGCTGATCTGGCAGGGCTAACGGCGACTCGTTCGCGCAATCAAGGCGTGGACTGATAGCGCATGATCGTGGTGGTCGCGCCCAATATGTGGCCCTTCATGGCCGCCAGGACGCCGTCGTGGTCGAGTCCGGGCGCCAGCGTCGGCGGCGCGTCGAAGGCGAACAGCGTCACGACGTAGTGGTGCGGCGCGTCGCCGAGCGGCGGACACGGACCGCGATAGCCGACGAGATCACCGGTGCCGCGGCCGGGCGTGTATTTGCCGGCCGCGATCTCATCGCTGCTGATCGACGTCGCCGACGCTGGGATGTTGTAGATCACCCAGTGATTGACGCCCAGTCCGCCGCGCCCGTCGGGGTCGACTTCGAGGATCGCGAAGCTCTGCGTGTTGGCCGGCGGGTTCACCCAGCTGAATCCCGGCGCATGATTGACGCCGCCGCACGGGCGGCCTTCGGCGGAGGCCTTGTCGTAGGCGCCCGCTTTGGGCAGCATGGCGTTGTCGGCCATGCCGTTGGCGGAGATCATGAACCCGGCGGCGTTCGCCGCCTGCGGCAGGCCTATGGCGAGCATGGCCACGGCCAGGGCCAAAACGCGGCACATCATTTGCATGCCTGCCGCTTTGCGACAAAAGTCGCGAATCCTACGCTGCGCGATTCCTATGCCGTACGGTGGGGCACGTAGGGCGGAAGCTTGCGCACGGCGGCGTCGACGAACGAGGTGTCGACCGCGCGCGCGACCGTCATCGTCGGATCGGTGACGAGGCCTTGTTTCTTGAAGAACTCGAGGTCGTCGGCGAGGCTCACGATGTTCATGCGCCCGTTCGGATCGACGGCGTTCGAGACCATCTGCTGGTAGATCGTCTTGTCTTTGATCGGCGTCGACGCGACGAGGATGTCGAGGATCTCCGGGGCCGTGCGCCCGCGGATGTGGCCGCCGACCAGCGCGTCGTTGAAGTAGCGGATGCCGCGGATATAGGCCAGCATGAAGGCGCTCGCGAGGTCGCGCCGCTTGCGCAAGAACGACGAGCCGTACATCAGCACCGACTGCTGCTGGTAGGGATACCATTTGTCGTTGCTGAGCACGCGCACCGCCAGGCCCTGGTGCTCGGCCAGCGTCGCCGACGGTTCGGCCAGCAGCGATGCGTCGATCGCGCCGTTGCTGAACGCGGCGATCTGTTGCGGGAACGCGAGGTAGACGTGCTCGACGTCGTTATAGCCGAGGCCGACCGTCGCGAGCAACCGCGCCAGCGCTGGTGCGAGCATCGAGCCTTGCGTCGATTCGGCGACCTTCATGCCTTTGAGATCGCGCGGCGATTTGTAGCGGCCGCTGGTCACCAGATCCTTGCGCACCATCAGCGGGCCGAAGCCGTAGCCGGGCGGCACCGATGCTTTGTCGGCCACCATGCGCAAGTCGATGTTCGAGGAGATCGCGTTGTAGAGGCCGACCGACGGCGAGCCGCCGCCGACGTCGAGCTGCTCGGTGCCGAGCGGCGCCACCATGCGCGTCGCGCCGTCGAAGGTGATGAACTTCGCCGTGATGCCGGCATCGGTGAAGTAGCCGAGCTTGTCGGCGACGAGCAGCGGTATGTCGGAGGACGTGCCAAGGAAGCCGATGCTCACGGTCGACGCGCTCTGCGCGAAGACCGGACGCGCCGCGAGCATGCCGGCTCCGGCGGCCGCTCCGGCCAGCAGCGTGCGTCGTGTGAGCGAGGTCGAAGCGTCCATGCATCCCCTTTTGCGCGGCGGCGGAAAGAATTCTTGCGCCGTAGCCTAAATCGCGGGAATGCCGTTCCGCACCTTGCGCCGCTCGACGTTTGCCGCCGGCGCGCTGGCGGCATTCGCGTGGCCTTTGGCGCCGCGCCGCGTGCGGGCCGCCGAGCTGACGACGATTCAGGTTGGTTCGGCGCTCGAGGACGATGCGGGGGTCGTCATCTACGCCCAGCAGTCGGGCATCTTCGCGCATCTCGGACTCGACGTGAACGTCGGCAAGATCGCCAGCGGCTCGGCCGGAGCGGCCGCGGTTGCGGGCGGCACGCTCGATTTTGCCAAGGGCAGCGTGATCGCGTCGGTCACCGCGCACGCGCGCGGCATTCCGTTCGTCATCGTCGCGCCCTCGACGCTCTACTCGCTCGAGCATCCGGTCTCGGGCTTGCTCGTGCGCATCGATTCGCCGATCCGGACGGGACAAGACTTGAACGGCAAGACGATCGGCGTCGCCTCGCTGATCGACTCGCGGATCCTCGCGATCAAGGCCTGGGTCGATCAGAACGGCGGTGATGCGCAGACGCTGAAGTTCACCGAGGTGCCCAGCGCAACGGTCGTCGGCGCCATCGATGCCGGGCGCATCGACGCGACCGCCGCCAGCGATCCGACGCTCTTCAACGCGCTGGCGAGCGGGCGCGTGCGCAAGATCGCCGAGCCCAACAGCGCGGTCGCGAAGCGCTTCGTCATCACGGCGTGGTTCACGACGCGTGATGCCGCGCTGCGCAACGACGATGTGGTGCGCCGTTTCCGGGCCGGTTTGCAAACGGCCGCCGTCTACGCGAACGCGCACCCGCGCGAGATGGCCGCCTACATCGCGCCGTTCACCGGCATCGAAGAAGCCAAACTGCGGCAGTGGACGCGCGCGCAAATCGCGACCTCGCTCGGACCGGCCGACATTCAGCCCGTGATCGACGTGGCGGCGAAGTACCGCTTCATCGACAAGGCGTTCCCGGCAACGGAGATGCTCTTCGCGGGTTAGGCGTTCACCAAACGCTGGTCTCGAGGATGTCGACGCCGCCTTGGCGGTCGACGAGGTAGAGCAGTCCGCGATCGTCGAGCGTCACGTCGTTCGATGAGACGCGGTTCGCTCCGGCGGGCGGATCGGGCAGGTACGAGCCGATCTCCTTGGGCGCGAACGGATCGGAGATGTCGAGCAGGCGCAGGCCTTGCGCGAACCACGCGCAGGGCACGATCGTACCGTTGAAGCGTTCCGAGGGCTGATGGCAACCGCTCATCGGCGGTTGCGCCGAGCCGTCGACGTCGACGCCCTCAACTTGGAACGTGCTGATCGGTACGGGCGCCGTTTCGTTCGTGATGTCGTAGATCCAGAGAAACGCCGGCGCCGCGGGCCAGCGTGCATCGACGTCTTCGTCGGCGACGACCATCACGCGCCGGCCCTTGACCGGTTCGGGCACGGTGAGCAGCGTGTGGGTCGGATGCGGAAACGAGCCGCTCGTGTCGATACGCGAGACCAGCTGCGGGTGCGTCATGTCGCTGATGTCGAGGATCGCGCCGCCGTGCTGCCAGTAGCTCACGTAGAGGCGGTCGCCCAGGCGCAGCGGGTGGTGGCAGCGCGGCCCGCGGCCCGTCGCGAGCACCGGTTCCTCGCCGCCCGCGATCCATTGACCGGGCAGCCACCAGCGCCCGACTTCCTGCGGCTGCGCGGGATCGGCGAGATCGAGGATCATCACGATGCGCCCGGAGTAGCCCTCGACCGTCGGTGAGATGTACGCGTAGCGGCCGTCGAACGAAAAGCGGTGCACGCCCTCGCCGGCCGTCGTCCACTTCGTGCGCAACACCGGGTGCGCGGGATCGGAGACGTCGTAGATGCCGAGTCCGCCGCCGAAGCTCGGGTCGGCGTCGCGGCCCAACCGCTCGTGGTTGACGACCATCGTGCCGTTCGCGACGCGCACTTTGTGCGAGTGGTAGCCGGCCGGGATGCGCGATCGTGGCGAGCACGCGCGGCTTGCGCGGATCGGCGACGTCGACGACCGTCGTGCCGTGCGGCGCGCTCATGTGCCCGATGTAGAGCGTCGTGCCGTCGACCCACACCTGTCCGCCGCCCGCCGTATCGAGGTGGGCGACGAGCGTGGTGTTGCTGGCCTTCACCGCGCGGCGGCCGTCGGTTGTTCTTGCAGCGCTTCGTAGATGCGTTCGGCGGTGAGCCCGAGCCGGTCGAGTGCGCACGCCGCACGCCGCCGTGATGGCGTTGGCGATCGCCGGCGCAACGCCCGCGGTGTTGAACTCGCCGGCCGCGCGCGCACCGTAGGGACCGGGACCGTCGTCGGGCTCCATCATGATGACGCGGAACGGCGGCATGTCGCGCTGGCACGGTAGCTTGTAGTCGGAGAGCGCGATGTTGACGAGCCGGCCGTCTTCGATCTGCAGCTCCTCGGTCAGCGCGCTGCCGAGACCCATCAGGAACCCGCCGTCGATCTGACCGCGGTGCGCGATCGGGTTGATGATCGTCCCGACGTCGGCAACGAAGACGATGTCGTGAATCGTTGACCTCTCCGGTCTCGCGATCGACCGACAAGTCGACGCCGTACGCGCCGAAGTTCAGCCAGATCGGGTCGCCGTGGTTATGGATGTACTCGCCCTCGCCGGTAACGCTGACCGGTCCGTCGTGCGGCAGCGCGAGCGCGGCGCGCAGTTTGCGCGCGGCGTCGAGCGCGGCGCGCCCGAGCAGCAGCGTGCCTTTGCTGCCGCCGATGCCGGGATCCCACGGCACGGCGTCGGTGGCGCCGCGTTCGACCGTGATGCGCTTCGGGATCGACGCCGAGTTCGCGCTGCGAGCACGCGCTGGATGACGGTGAGCGTTCCGACGCCCGGTTCGGCGACGCCGGTGTCGACGGCGATGCTGCCGTCTTCGCGCGCGGTGACGATGAAGCTCGTCTTGCCGCCCGCGATGTGCCGGGCCGTCAAGCGAAATCCCGTGGCCGCGGCCTTCGGGCAGCGGCTTGTCCCAGCCGAGTTCCTTGCGCACGCGTTTCGAGCATTTCGACCGCGCGCGGTTTGGCGAACGGGTTGCCTTCGAGATCGGTGTCGCCTTCCTTCGCGGCATTGCGCAGGCGCAGCTCGAGCGGATCGATGCTGCAGGTCCTGCGCGATCATGTCGATCAGCGACTCGACGGCGAAGATCGTTTGGATGTCGCCGGGCGCGCGCACGAAGCCGCCGGGAATCGTGTTCGTATAGACGGTCATCCGTTCGACCTGCGCGTGTTCGATTTTGTACGGCAGTTTCGGCGCCCGTCCGGGCATCAGCCACGGCACGGGTTTGCCCGCTGCGTAGGCGCCGCCGTCGAACACCACCCGGATGTCGCACGCTTCGAACGTGCCGTCGTTCTTCGTGCCGATGCGCACGCGGATCGTCGAGGCATGCCGCACGTGCGTCGAACGGATGTCGTCGGCGTGCGAGCGCACGTGTTTGACCGGCCGCTTCGTTGCCGCCGCGAGGAAGTACAGCGGGAACTCTTCGATCGTGAGTGCTTTGCCGCCGAACTCGCCGCCGACGAAGCTCGGATGGATGACGACCTTGTCTTTCGGCAAGCCGGTCGCCATCGCGAGCTGATCGCGCAGCGCGAACGGGCTCTTGTTCGTCGAGAGCACGTGGAGGGCCCCGGCGTCGTCGATCCAGACCAGCGTAGCGCGCGGTTCGAGATAGCCCGCGTGCGTGCGCGGCGTGGTGAAGGTGTGTTCGAAGACGCGCTCCGAGGCGGCGAGGGCCTGCTCGGGATCGCCCTTGCGCAGGACGTCGTAGCCGTGCATGTTGCGGTGCGGCCGCGGCGGGCGCTCGCCCAGCGCGTACTTGAACAGCTCGTCGTTGGGGTGAAAGAGCGGCGCGTTGGGCTCGATGGCGGCTTCGGGGTCGAAGACGGCGGGCAGCTCTTCGTATTCGATGTCGACGGCCGCCGCGGCGGCCTCGGCGATGGCGCGCGAGTCGGCGGCCACCGCGACCACGTACTCGCCGACGAACTTGACGCGCTCGTAGGCCAGGATCGGCCAGTCCTTGAGCATGCAGCCGAAGAAGCGTTCGCCGATGTCGGCGCCGGTGAGAACCGCGTGGACGCCGGCCATGGCCGTGGCGGCCGAGGTATCGATCTTCACGATCTTGGCGTGCGCGTAGGGGCGAGGCGACGAAGGCCGCCCAGAGCATCCCCTCGCGGGCGAAGTCGGCCGTGTACTTCGTCTTGCCGGAGACCTTTTCGCGCCCGTCGATGCGGGCTTCGTCGATGCCCAGGATGGCCGGAGTGGTGCTGGTCGGAGTCGCCGTCGTCGTGGTCGCCATAGGCGCTCCTTCGACGCGATTGGACGAAACCTCCGTGCTCGGCTAGACTCTAGCCATGATCATGCCCGCCCCGAACGAGCGCTAGCGTGCGGCGGCGCCGCTTACTGCACGCACTCGGCGGCTTCGCGGCCGCGGCGCCGTTCGCCGGAACGGCCTTCGCCCAGGACCTGCAAACCGTGCGCATCGGCCTCTCCGAAGGCGACGATGCAACCCCGACGCTCTACGCTATCAAGACCGGCTTGTTCAAGAAGTACGGGATCGACGCGCAGCTGCAGCCGGTGCCGAGCGGCGCGGCCGGGCTCGCGGCGCTGGCCGGCGGCGCGATCGACGTCGCCGGGACGAGCTTGCTCCCGTTTCTTTCCGCGCGCTCAAAGGGCTTGCCGATCACGATCGTCGCGCCGCTGGCCGGCTACTCGCCGGAATCGGTGTACGCGGTGATCCTGGTGAAGAAGGACGCGCCCTACAAAACCGGCCGCGATCTCAACGGCAAGACGATCGCCTCGCCCGCACTGCGCGACTTGAACTGGGTTGCGAGCATGGCCTGGATCGATCAAAACGGCGGCGACTCGTCGACCGTGAAGTCGATCGAAGTGCCGAGTTCGGTGATTCCCGACGCGCTCGACGACGGCCGCATCGACGCGGCCACGGTGACGACCCCGCGTTACGTGCAGGCCGTCAACAGCGGCAAGGTGCGCGCGCTGGGTAAGTCCTACGAATCGATCGCGAAGCACTTCACGTTTGCCGCGTTCGTGGCGCAGGTCGACTACGCGAACAAGAACGCCGAGGTGATCGCGCGCTTCGGCCGCGCGCTGCGCGACGCGACGATGTACACCAACACCCACCACGCGCAGACGCTGCCGCTGTACGCGGCGTTCGCGAAGATCGACCCCAAGGACATCGCCGACGCGCCGCGTGCCGAGAGCGCGCCGTACGTGGACGCCAAGGACATCCAGCCGATCATCTCCGTGGCGGTGCGCTACAATATTCTCGCGCGCGCAATCGATCCGCAGGAATTGATCAGCCCCTCGGCCCTACGAGTGGGAAGCTAGAGAGAGGACATCCATGCAGATCGTTGAGTCCGGTTCGGTTGCGGCTCCCGGCGAGCGCTTCGTGAAGAACGCCTGGTACGCCGCGATGTGGGGCGACGAGCTCGCGCCCGGCGTGCTGGTTGCGCAGACCATCATCGGCGAGCCGCTGGCGTTCTATCGCCGCGAAGACGGCTCGCCGGTCGCCCTGTTCGACCGCTGCCCGCACCGCTTCGCGCCGCTCACCGCGGGCAAGGTGCTGCCCAACGATCGCGTGCAGTGCGGCTATCACGGGCTCGAGTATGCGCCGTCGGGCGCGTGCGTGCACAACCCGTTCGGCAACGGAAACATTCCGCCGAGCGCGATCGTGCGCAGCTATCCGGTGGTCGAGAAGCACCGCATGATCTGGGTGTGGCCGGGCGCAGGCGTGCCCGACCACGATGCGATCCCCGATTTCTCGGTGATCGGCGACGCGCAGCCGCAGCACATCGCGACGCTCGACCGGATCAAGATCGCGGCGAATTACCGGCTGGTGGTCGACAACTTGCTCGACCCGAGTCACACGTCGTATCTGCACGCCGGCTCGCTCGGCAACGTCGAGATGATCGCCAGCGCCGTGAACCGCGTCGAGCACACGGATTCCGAGGTGGTCGTCGATTGGAGCTCGACCGACGTGCCGGCGCCCGGCCTGCTCTCGGTGATGCTGCCCGACGCGTTTCCCAAAGACCACGTGGACAAGTGGACGAGCATCCGCTGGACGCCGGCCTGCAACATCTTGCTGAAAACGGGCATGTGCCAGACGGGCGCCGAGCGCAGCAGCGGAACCGGCTATTACGGCTTCCACATCCTAACGCCGGAAAACGAACGCTCCACGCACTACTTCTTCACCAGCGTGCGCTGGAACCCGATGACCGCGCCCGAGCTCGACGCCGGCATCCGCGAGACGCTCTCGACCAGCCGGCGCGACGTGTTCCTCACCCAGGACGGACCGATCATCGAAGCGCAGCAAGCGCGCATCGATCAAGCCGGCGGCAAGCTGCACCCGGCGCTCGTGGCAATCGACGTCGGCCCGGTGCGCTACGGCAAGATCCTCGACACGATGCTCGCCGCGGAGTCCGCAGCAAGCTAGGAAACACCCATTCGTGCACGCCTTCCGCATGCTGGTGCGAGGACTCGGGGCGGTCGCACTCAGCGCTCTCCTCGGTACGTCGATTGCGGCCCGCGCGGCGGGTCCGCCCGTGTACTCGGCGGCCCCGGGGATCGACCAAGCCAACCTCGACCCGACGTGTAAGCCATGCGACGACTTCTTCCAATACGCCACCGGCGGCTGGGAGAAGAACCATCCGATCCCGGCGGCCTACGCGCGCTGGAGTGCCTTCGACGTTCTGAGCGACGACAACCTCAACGTGCTGCACGGGATTCTCGAAGCGGCCGCCGGCGACCGGAACGCGCCGGCAGGCTCGAACGAACAAAAGATCGGCACCTATTACGCGGCCTGCATGGATACGGCCGCCATCGAGCGCGCGGGGGCGGCGCCGATCCGGCCGGCGCTCGATGCGATCGACGCGATCGATTCGCCGCAGGCGTTCGTCCTCGCCGGCGCGCGGCTGGAAAATGAAGGCTACGGCGGCTTCGTCTACAGCCTCGGAACGCAAGCCGATCAGAAGAATTCGGCGCGCCAGCTGGTCTCACTGTGGGTCGACGGCCTGAACTTACCGGACAAAGACTATTACCGCAGCGACGACGATCGCTTCAAAACGATTCGCGCTCGCTATCTGACGTACGTCACGACGATGCTCGCCGCGGTCGGCGACACGGAGGCGGGCGACGAAGCGCAGCACATCCTCGCGTTCGAAACGGAGCTCGCGAAAGAGCGTCCATCGCGCATCGAGTTGCGCGACCCGGCGAAGACCTATCACCCCATGCCGTTCGCGAATCTCGCCGGCGCCGCGCCGGGCGTGGATTGGGCGGCGTTCATCCGCGATAACGGAGCGCCGCTGCCCACAACGATCAACCTCGAGCTGCCCGAGACGACGGCCGCCTCGCTCGCGACGCTCGCCGCCACGCCGGTCTCGACGCTGCGCGCCTATGCGCGGTTCACGCTGCTCGATGCATATGCGCCGGCCTTGCCGCAAGTTTTCGTGGCCGCGGCGTTCGCCTTCCACGGCACGGCCCTCAACGGGACCACGGAGCAACTGCCGCGCTGGAAGCGCTGCGTGCGTTCCACCGACGGCCGGCTCGGCGAAGCGTTGGGCGCGGTCTACGTTGCCCAAGCCTTCTCGCCGGCGGCGCGCCAACGCGCGCGGGCGCTGGTGGACAACTTGCAAGCCGAGCTTGCCGGCGACATCGCGGGCCTGGACTGGATGAGCGCTGCGACCAAGGCCTACGCGCGCGCCAAGCTGGCGGCGTATCGCAAGAAAATCGGCTATCCGGACCGGTTCCGGGATTACTCCGCGTTGACCGTCGCGCCCGGCTCGTATGCGTCGAACGTCGTTCGCGCGGAGGCCTTCGCTCACCAACAGCTCGTCGCGCGCATGAGTAAACCGACCGATCGCAGCCGCTGGAGCATGACGCCGCCCACGGTCAACGCGTACTATAGCCTCTCGAACAACGAGATCGTGTTTCCGGCCGGCATCCTCCACCCGCCGTTCTTCAGCGATCAAAACGACGATGCGGTCAATTACGGCGCGATCGGGGCGGTGATCGGACACGAGATGACGCACGGCTTCGACGATCAAGGGCGCCAATACGACGCTCAGGGCAACCGGACCGATTGGTGGACGGCCGCCGACGCGACGAACTTCGATGCGCGGGCGCACTGCATCGTCGATGAGTTCAACGGTTTCGAAGTCGTGCCGGGCGTGCACCAGCAGGGCGCGCTTGTGCAAGGAGAAGCGATCGCGGACCTGGGCGGAGCGACGATCGCCTACAAGGCGTTCGAGCGCACGGCCGAGTTCAAAGCGCACCAGCCGATCGACGGCTTCACGCCCGAACAGCGCTTTTTCCTCGCCTTCGCGCAAGTGTGGGCGGGTGAACAGCGCGCTGCCGCGGCGATCAATTCAGCCAAGACCGACCCGCACCCGCAAGCGAAATTTCGGGTGATCGGCACGCTCTCCAACATGCCGGAATTCCGCGCCGCCTTTCACTGCGCGGCGACCGATGCGATGGTGCGGAAGAACTCGTGCCAGATCTGGTAGCTGCCGCGCCGGCAAGCTACCAGATCGCCAGCATCTTGGGTCCGAAGTACTCGCGCCAGTCGCGATCGCGCGGCATATAGCCGTCGGCCGGGCGCACGTCGCGATACGAAGCCGGATCGCTGCCCTTCGGAGCGCGGCCCGCGGCGACGTCGTCGACCGCTTCGAGCAGTTGCTGGCGCATCGCGATGATCGCCCGGTCGGTCGTGCCCAGATGCTCGAGCGAGCGGTCGACGATGCCCATGTTTTCCTGTAACGCGAAGTCTTGGGTGTTAAACCCTTCGATGCCGGTGAAGCTCTTGGTCTTCTGCGCCTCACGGTCGATGAAGTAGTCGTTGTCGGGGTTCGACTTCAACCGGAATCCGGGGCCGGGAATGAGGTCGTTCTTGCCGCGGCCGAAGATCGTTTCCCATTCTTCGCAGTACTCCGGATCGAGCACGACGTTCTCGTCGGCGCCGCACATCCAGTTATAGACCCAGCAATTGTGGTCGTCGATCGGCACCCAGATGTGCCCGTCGAATTTGGGCACCCGGCACGGCTCGCCGCTCATCTCAACGAAGCTCCCGCGCATCTGCTGCGCCGGCATGACGTAGTGCGCGATGCGCAGGTAGAGGCCGTCCTCCGCGACGTCGCGGGTGGCGATGTAGAACAAGCCGTAGCCGGTCTTGACGACTTCGATCTCGGGCGGCACCGTCGCGATTGCGAATCCAGTTGCGGTCGCCCAGACGGTTGTTGTGCAAGTACGAGGAGTGCGTCGTGTCGACGCTGCCCTCGAGGCAATGCAGGTAGTTCGCGCGCTCGAAGGTCTTCGAGACGAAGCGGCTGGCCGGCTTCGCCCGCACCCACTCGTAGTCGGGCGGCGGGGGCATCAGCTCGGGTGGGCCCATGTAGGCCCAAATGCAATCGCCGCCTTCCCAAACCGGATACGACGCGATCTTCACCTTCGTTTTGAAGAGTGAGTCGGGCGGCTCCGACGGCATGTCGACGCAGTTTCCGTTGACGTCGAATTTCCAGCCGTGGTAGACGCAGCGCAGCCCGCACTCTTCATTGCGCCCGAAGAACATCGGCGCGCGGCGATGCGGGCAGAACGCGTCGACGATTCCGACGCTGCCGTCGGTCGTGCGGAACGCGATGAGGTCTTCGCCGAGGATGCGCAAACGCACCGGCGCGCCATCGTTTTCGGGCAGCTCCGATGAGAGCAAAACGGGGAGCCAGTAGCGGCGAAAGAACGCGCCGCCCGGCGTACCCGGGCCGACGTGCACCAGCTTGGCATTTTCTTCCGGTTTCAGCACGAAATCATCTCCACTCTATCAAGCCGGATGACCTGCCGCGATGCCCTTGATCGTGGCCGGCTCGAGGTAGGCGTTGGTGTAGAAATCCGTCGCTTTTAGGCCGTCGGGGATAAGCTTGGCGCCGGCCAAGGTCGAGAGCGCGGTTTGCCAGCGCGCGCCGCTCGCGTAGCCGAAGGGCGTATCGCGGCTGCGCGTTTTCTCGATCCGCTGCGCCAGCAGGTCGAATTGGCCGAGCATGACGTCGGGTTTCAGCTTGGCATCGGGCCGCTCGCTGATGATGGCCCGGATCATTTCGTCGCGATGCGCGTTGAGCACGTATTCCCACGCGCCGATGACGATGCTGGCGAACTTGCCGATGTGCGCGCCGTTGGCTTTGAGCCCGGCCTCGCTCGCGATCAAGCCGTAGCCGGGCAAGCTCACGCCGTAGTCGCCGAACATCAGGCCGTCCGACGGCCGCACCGAGTTGATCAACGGCAGCGAATACGGCAGCTGGGTGATCAGCGCGTCCGCTCGGCCCGCGGCGTAGGTGGAGTCTTTGGCGCTCGGCGCGAGGTTGAGCAAGCTGATCTGGTCGACGGTCAAGCCGCCGGAGGCCAGAAACGTTTTGATGAACGGCGCCTCGCTGCCGCCGGTGGAAAAAATGACCGTTTTGCCGGCCAGATCTTTCGGACTGTGAATCTTGGAGTCGTGCGGGTAGATCAGCGCGGTGTCGGAATCGCGGAAGAACTGCGCGACGGCGACGATCGGCAAGCCCTTCGCGCGCCCGATCGCGGCCGTGGCCAGCGACACCATGCCGACATCGAAGCGCCCGACGCCGACGAGCTGCGAGGTCGACCCGGAGCCCGAGCCGTCGGAGATCGTCACGTCGAGGCCGGCGGCGTCGAACCAGCCTTTTTGATGGGCCAGGTAGATCGGGCCGCCCAACGCCCACGGCAGAAAGTCGGTCATCACCGTGAGCTTGACCGGCGCGTCGGCTCGCGCGGGTGACGCGGAAAGCGGAATCTGGGAAGCAGTCGCGGCCGCCGCGATGCCCCGGAGGATGGCCGTGCGAGAAAGTCCGATGCCCATGTTCCGCCGTTACCGTCGCCGGGGCTAACTCCTGCGGTCAGATGTCGTACGAAATTGGAGAGGGCCGCGTTCTCGTTCTGGGCAAAATCGACGGATGAGCGCGGACGTCCTGATCGCGTCGCGAGACGTGTCGAAAACGTATCTCACGCGCACGGGCAACACCGATGCGCTGCGTGCGATGGACGTGACGTTGGCGACCGGGGAGTTTGTCTCGCTAGTCGGTCCGAGCGGCTGCGGCAAGTCGACGTTCTTGCGCTGCATCGCCGCGCTCGAGCCGATCAGCGGCGGCGCGCTCACGTTTCGCGGGTTGCCGATCACCGAACCGCCGCACCGGCTGGGCGTCGTGTTCCAGCGCGACGCGCTGCTCGACTGGCGCACCGTCATCGACAACGTGTTGCTCGGCGTGGAATTCAGCCGTGAGCCGGGGCGCGATTACCGCCCCAAAGCGCTGACGCTGCTCGACGGCCTGGGCCTGCGGGATTTCGTGAACAAACATCCCTGGGAGCTCTCGGGCGGCATGCGTCAGCGCGTGGCGATCGCGCGCGCGCTCATCGGCGATCCCGAGCTGCTCTTGATGGACGAGCCGTTCGGCTCGCTCGATGCGCTCACGCGCGATGAACTCAACGTTGAGCTGCAGCGGATGTGGCTCGAACGGCGGCCGACGGTCTTGCTCATCACCCACAGCATCGCTGAGGCCGTGTTCTTATCCGATCGCGTGGCCGTCATGTCGCCGCGGCCCGGCACGATCGTCGAGACCATTCCGATCGAGCTTGCGCGGCCGCGTCCGCTCGCCGTGCTGGATTCCCCCGAATTCACCGTCTACACGCGGCGCATTCGCAGTATTTTCGAGCAGCAGGGAGTCTTTACGCCGGCGTGAGGAGCGTGCAGCGATGACCGAGCCCGTCACGCGGCGGGCCGTCGTCACGACGGTGTTCGTGGTCGCGTTCGTGCTGTGGGAAGTGTGTGTGCGCGCGTTCCACGTGCCCAATGCGATCCTGCCGGCGCCGAGCCAAGCCCTGGCGGAGCTGTTCGGCTCCCTGCCGTACTATCTCACGCAAAGCAGCTACACGCTGGTCGAAACGGTGGGCGGTTTTTTCGTCGCGACCATCGTGGGCTTGCTGCTCGCCGTGTGCGTCGTCTATTCGCGCATTCTCGAAGATACGATCTTTTCGGTGCTGGTCTCGCTCAACAGCGTTCCGAAGGTGGCGCTCGCGCCGCTCTTCATCATCTGGCTCGGTACGGGACTGGCGCCGAAGATCGCCACCTCGGTACTATTGTCGATCTTCGTGATCGTGATCGATACGGTGCTGGCGCTGCGCTCGGTCGATCAGGAACTGCTCGATTTGGCGCGGGCGCTGCGCGCGAGCGAAGCCGACGTGTTGCTGAAGATTCGTTTTCCGGCGGCGTTGCCGGCGATCTTCGGCGCGATGAAGATCGCGATCTCGCTCTCACTCGTGGGCGCGATCATCGGCGAGTTCGTGGCCTCGCAGCACGGGCTCGGCTACGTGGTGCTCTCGGCCGAAGGGCAATTCGACACCGCGCGCATGTTCGCGGCCATCTTCGTGCTCGGCATTATCGGCACGCTGCTCTTCTATTGCCTCGACTTCGCCGAACGGCTCTTCGTTCCGTGGCATATTTCGGTGCGCCGCCGAACGTGATGCGCGTGCTGTCCGCGCACGACATCGCGGAACTGCTGCCGAGCCCCGCGCCGCAGGCCGTCGAAGTCGCGCCCGGCCTGTATCTCGTGCGCGCGTTCGATCCTCCCGAGGCGGCCGGCGTTGCGGCGGCTGCGGACCGCTCAACGGGCTGGCGTGACGCGGGCATCAACGCCGGCCTCGAGGTCGACCGTTCGGTGCGCGATGCGCAGGTGCTGTTCGAAGCGGCCGATCCGCCGCTGATCGCGCGCTGCCGCGAGCGCTTGTTCGCCGCCACGCGCGGCATCGCGTCGAAGGTTGCCCCCCGGACGGTGCTCGCCGAGATCCAGATCGTGCGCTATCACGTCGGCGGGCGTTACGTCGCGCACCGCGATTCGCCGGCGCCCGGCGCGACGCCGCGCGCGCTCTCGCTCGTGTGCTACCTGAACGACGATTTTCAGGGCGGCGCGACCGCGTTCGCGGAGCCGGACATCACGTTGTCACCGCTTTGCGGCGTGACCGTCGCCTTCTCACCGGACCTGATGCATCAAGCGCAGCCGGTGACCGCCGGCGTCAAGTACGTGGTCACCGCCTGGTACCACGTACCGCCGGGTCGCTAGGCGGTGGACGCGGCGGACGGGGCGTCGGCCGCGCGCCGGTACAAGCGGTAGAACTGCAGCCGCTGCGCGCAGATCGAGGCGGCGGAGACGAACAGCGCAAAATTGGTCGTATCGTGCACGCCCGCGGAGGCACTTTGTTTTATCACCGCCTTGAGGACCACGATCGCGGCGAAGACGACGACCATGACGACGTTGGGTTTCGTCACGATCTTTTGGCCGGGGACGTCGATGCTCTGCACGAGCGTGCGGGCTCGCATCAAACCCAACAGCACGCCGGCGACCGTCCCGGCCAGGATCACGAGAAATCCGACGAGTGAGATGTCGAGCTTCTTGAAGCTGAGCGCGACCACGGCGATGATGATCACCGGCATGACCCATAACCGGCTGACGCTGAACGCGCGTTGACGCAGCTGGCGGAATGCGATCAGGATCGCAACCGCCACCGAAACGAGAATCTGTGTGCTCATCGAAGTTCCCCTTGCCGCGTTTTGCGCATGTGCCCTCCGAAGCCGGCCGGAATCAACAGCAGGAAGGCCCAGCGCACGTAGTGCGGTGCGAATAGAGCCAGCACGAGCGACACGGCAAACGCGGCGCCCACGCGCAGCGGCCCGGTGAGGCTGTGGCGGCGTGTGGCCGGGTCGAGCCCGGCATCGATCAGGCGATCGCCATGGCTCGCGTAAGCCCAAGTCGCGGCCGACAGCAGCGCGGCGGCAACCATCGTGCCGTCGTAGAGCACGTAGCTGACGAGGTTCTCGTGCGAACTGAGCACCGAACTCGCGAAGGGTACGAAGCCGATCGCCATCAGAAAGAGCAAGTTGATCCGCGCGAGGTTCGCGTCGTAGCGGCGGATCAACCGAAACTTCTGCAGGTGGCCCATCCAGAACGAGCCGACGACGAGGAAGCTCAGCGCGTAGGCGAAGTACTTCGGCCACAGCGCCAAGAGCGCGTCGCGGAGCGCGAGCGGGTCGGTGAGCGGCGCGTCGGGCAAACGAATGTCGAGGACCACCAGCGTGATCGCGATCGCGATCACCGCGTCGCTGAAGAGGACCACCCGTTCGAGGGCCGCCTTATCGTCCTCGTCCGTCCGTTCTGCCGTCATTCTTCCTCAGGAGTCGCGAAGCGTTGCAGCGCTTGCAGCGACGGCACGAAGTAGTACGCGCCCGTCAGCGGCGTCGAGTAACGCGTTAGCGCGTCGCGCAGACCGTCCTCGGCGCCGGCCATGCGGCGCAACATCCGCTCGAGCCGCTGCTGATCGGCGCCGAAGCCGACGAACACCGTGCCGTGCGAGCTGACGTTGCCGTAGGCGGTGTTGCGGCGGAAGATTTTCCGTTCCTCACCGTTTTCGTCGACCGTCGTGCGCGGAACGTGCGCGTCCTTGGGCATGACGTCCTCGGCGAACTCGACGCTGTCGGCCTTGGTGCGGCCGATGACGCGCTCTTGCGCCTCGTCGGTGAGCGCTTCCCAAGCCGTCGTCTCGTGCACCCACTGCTGGAAAAGCAGCACGGTGCCGCCGGCGCCCGGACTCTCGTCGGCGACCGTCGCGATGCCGGGCGCGATCATCAGCGCCGGGTTCTCGGTGCCGTCTTCGAAGCCGGTGAGGTCGCGGCTGTGGCGGTACGACCACCCCTCGAGCTCGCGCTCGAGCGTCGCCAACGGCGCGAGCTTGCGGACCGCGTCGCGCGCGAGGTCGAACACGACGTCGTACGAGGCGCCCGCGATCCACAGCCACAGATCCGCCTGGGTGGCCGGCATCGCGTAGCCCTCGGAGCCGGCCAGCGGCGCGTTGAACCCCGTGAGCGCGGCCGGCGTCTCGTCGGGCGCGACCGCGCGCCACAGCTCGGGCCGAAAGCCGATCACCACGTTGACCCCGCCGACGGTGGTGCGGGGCTCGTGGACTGCGACAACGCCGGGGATAAGCTTCTCGGCGCCGGTGCCGGGGGTCAGTGCGAATTCAAGATAAATGTGCGCGGCGTCGCCGAGCGCGAAGATACCGGTCTGGGGAGTCGCCATCTGCGCGTCCTATGCCGCAAAACAGGCGGTTCCTTGTTCGGACTGGGGTGCAGCCTATGAAATTCGGGGACGTCGTCCTCTCGTTGGGTTACCTCGCATCGGTCCTCGTCTTTGCGACGTTTTTCATGCGTTCGCGCGTGCGCCTGCGGCAGGTCGGTATCGCCAGCAACGTGGTGTTCGTCGGTTACGCGCTCGTCGGCCATATCATCCCGGTGCTCGTCCTGCACGCCTTCTTGCTGCCGCTCAACTGTTGGCGGCTGTGGGAGCTCCATCAGTCGCGAAAGAAACTCGATGCGGCGATGAACGGCGAGATCAAAGCCGAGTGGTTCGAGCTCTTCGCGCATTCCGTCGAGCTGGGCAGCGGCACGCAGCTCTTTGCCAAAGGCGATCTCGGCGATCGCATGTACTTGATCGTTTCGGGCACGGTGCGTTTGAGCGACTCGGCGATCGACCTCGGCCCGGGCACCCTGCTCGGCGAGATCGCGATCTTCTCGCCCAACGGAACGCGGACCGAAGGCGCCGTCGCCGGCACCGACGTGCGCCTGCTGGCGATGTCGCGCGAAGACCTGCTCGCGCTCTACCGCCAGCACCCGGACTTCGGCGTGTACTTATTGCACCTGGTCACGGGGCGGCTGCTGGAAAACAACCGTCGGCTGGTGGATGCGGCAAGGTCCGTGGCTGCCGCCGGGGCGTAGCTTTGGCGAAGATATAGTGCAGCGTGCCGTTTTCGCGCGCGAATTGGCGGCGCATGGCGCCGGCGATTTCACCCAAGTGACGTGAGACCGCGGCATGATGTGTTCCGGAGACGTGGGCGATCTCAACGCGCGGTGCGATGCGTGACCAGTCGCGGAGGATGTCGCCGTGTTCGACGGGTTGCTCTTTCGGCCATAGCAGCAACACGCGTCCATCGTAGGGGCGCGGAATGTCGAACCGGTGTGCCCGGACGTAGCGGAGGAAGTCGCCGCCGTTCTCGATGGTCTCACGAACGGTGGGTCCTTGGTAGCGCGCGCCGACTCCACGGCGCGCCTTGCGGAGCGCAGTCCGCTGCTCGCGTGCGTTCGCACGAACGAACCGCTCGAGTCCGAAGCGCAGGCGAATCGCGTTGCGGAGGATGGCGTCACCCACATTGCCGGGAAGCTGAAGCTGCCGCACGAGGCCGGCGAACCCGGTAAAGGCGACGTTCTCGGCGCCCATGCCGATCACGACGACGTCGAGCACCTCGCGGCCGGCACGCTGCAAGCGGCGCGCCGCCTCGTAGGCGACGAGTCCGGCAGCGCTGTAGCCGCCGAGCCGGATCGGACCGGAGGGATAGAATTTCGTCAGCATTGCGACGACGTCGGCGGCCATCGATTCCACGTCGGTGGCACGCGGGCGCCCGGGCATGCCGTGCGGCGGGATGACGAGCAGCGGCTGGTCGGGGCCGAGCATCCTCGCGAGCGTCCAGGCATACATACCGCCGCCGAAGTCGCCATGCAGAAAGACGAGCGGCGGCAGCGAGCCGGACTCGTTGAACGTCACGGCTTCGCGCTCGCCCATCTCCGCGCCGGATGAGAGCAACTCGGCGAGGCCGGCGATCGTCATCGCATCGAAGAAGTCCGCGAACGCCGGGTGGTGACCGAACGTCTCTTCCAAGCGCATCATCAGCGAGACGGCGAGCATCGAATCGCCGCCCAGCTCGTAGAAGTCGTCGTCGTCGCCGATGCCGTGCACGCCGAGCAACTCTTCCCAAATGGTTCGCAGCTGTTCGTGCAAGATATCGCGGACCGGCGACCCTTCGGGCCGGACCGGCGTGCGGACGATCTGACGGGCGGAGAGATCGTTGCGCTGGGTGAGGGCGGCTTCGTCGATCTTGCCCGTCATCGTGAGCGGGAACTCGTCGATCATTACGATCTCGGCCGGGACCATGGCCGGCGGAAGTTGGTCGCGCAAGGTTCGGCGCAGCGTTGCCGGATCTAGCGCCGCGCCCGTTTGTTCCGTGACATATGCCACCAGGATGAGGGTCTGATCCGAGCTCGCGGCGTTGCGGCGCCGGGCCAGAACGGCGGCTTTGCGCACGCCGTCGAGACGCTCGATCGCGGAGGCGATCTCGGCCGGCTCGACGCGTTGCCCGCGGATCTTCACCTGTTTGTCATTGCGACCCAGGAAGATGACGGCGCCGTCGTAACCCAGGCGTGCCAGGTCGCCGGTTCGGTAGAGCCGTTCGTTCGGCCGCAGCGGATCGGCCACGAAACGCGCACTGGTCTCATCGGGTTTGTTGATGTAACCGTCGGCGAGTTGCACGCCCCCGATGACGATCTCGCCGACGGTCCCCGGCGCGACCGGTACCAAATCGGCAGTGCGAATCGAAACGTGCGTATTCGCCAGCGCGCGCCCGAGCGGCGCGGTTTCTTCGCCCGATGCGGCATCGATCGGGCGGCAGCAATGCAACGTGACGAGGATCGTGGCTTCGGTGGGGCCGTAGCCGTTGTAGAGCGTCGCATCGCTCGCCGCGAAGAAACGTTTGCATAACCCGATCGACAACGCCTCGCCGCCGCAGCAGACGACGCGTAACGACGTGCAGTCGGAGAAGGTGCGCTCATCGAGCAGCAGCGCGAGAAAGCTCGTGACCAGCACGAGCGAGGTGATGGAGTTGGCGACCATGAGCGCGATAAAGGCGCGCGGGTCGGCCCAGGTGGACCGCGGCGCGATGACGAGCGTTGCGCCGACGGCCAGCGGGGCGAAGACTTCGAGGAACGCCACGTCGAACGCGTTCGATGCCCGGCACAACTGACGGTCGCGCGCGCTGAGCGAACACACCTCCGTCGTAGCCAGGATCGCGTTGGCGAGCCCGTCGTGCCGAACCGCGACGCCCTTGGGTGCACCGGTAGACCCCGAGGTATACACGATGTAGGCCACATCGCTGAGCCGCGCATCGGAAGTGAACTGCGGGTGCGTAGCCGGCTCGCTTTGTTCGAGCAGCACCGCACGGGATGGATCGACTTGACCGGCGGTCGCAGAGGTGACAAAGACCAGCGCAACGTCCGCATCGAGTGCGATCTGCTCGATACGAGCCTTCGGCAGCGACGGATCGAGGGCGACGTAGGTCGCGCCGAGCGACCAGATGGCCAGGATCGCCGCGAATAGATCGACCGACGCTTCAGCGCACACGCCGAAGCGTGCGCCGCGCGGCACGTGACGTTCGCGCAAAACCGTGCCCAGTTCCCTCGCCCGTTCGACCAGCGAGCGGTACGATGTCTCGATACCGTTGTCGACGACCGCCGTAGCATCCGGCGAGGTCTGCGCGCGCGAAGCAATGAGCCGATCGAGGGTTTGCCGTACTTGCCGGACGATGCGTGGCCCGTCCCCCGCAGCCAGACGCTGCGAGATTTCAGCGCTCCTGGCCGCGGCGGAAGTGTCTTCGTTATCGAGAGTGATCGGAGCGTGCATCGCATGCAAAGCTTACCGGAGATCGCCCGCTTGCGCCTCCGGAAAGAAGCGCCTGAATGTTTGCCGTCGGCCAACCTTTTGCACGCTTGCCGATACATTGTTAGCGCAGTGTTTGGAATACGTGCACGTGAGTGTGGGTACGATCACGCCATGAGCAAAGAACTCACCGGACTAAAAGTCGCAATCCTCGCAACCGACGGCTTCGAATACGTCGAACTCGCCGAGCCGCGCAAAGCCCTCGACGCCGCCGGCGCTTCCACGTATGTCGTGTCGCTGAAGAGCGGAGAGATTCAGGGCTGGAATCACCACGAACCCGGCGACAACGTGCGCGTCGACGTCGCTCTCGACGATGCCAAGGCGGGCGATTTCGACGCGCTGATGTTACCCGGCGGAGTGATGAACCCCGATGCGCTGCGCATGGACGCGCACGCTGTTGCGTTCGTCAGAGCGTTCGCTGATGCCGACAAGCCGATCGCCGTGATCTGTCACGGCCCGTGGACGCTCGTAGAAGCCGACGTCGTACGCGGCCGCCACATGACCTCGTGGCCATCCGTTCAAACGGACCTGCGCAATGCGGGCGCGATTTGGACCGACCAGCCCGTCGTCGTCGACCGCAACATGGTCTCGAGCCGCAAGCCCGACGACATCCGGCAATTCAACCCGGCCATGATCGATCTCTTCGCCAAACGCCGGACGGCTGCGAACGCGATAACCTAAGGGCGCCCGACTGCTTCACGCCTTCCGCATGGAAGGCTGAAGCATGGGCGAAAGGGGCCCTGATGGTTTCATCCGCGCGGCGGCTGGCCGTCGTCGCCGGGTGCTTCTTTCTCGTCAACGCGTGCGGTTCCGGAAGCGGCGGCGGAGTTGCGCCTGGGACGGGCAGCGCGGCCGGAGTGCCGGCTACGGGCCCGACGGCCGGCCCGCAAGGCTTCACCGCGGTCAGCTTCTCCATCAACCTTGGGCAAGTCGGCACGGCCTCGACGGCTCGGCGGCCGACGTTCGTGCCCATGTCCACGACCGCGATTTCGGTCGCGTTGAACGGCACGAGCCCGCAATCGTTTCCGTGTTCGGGGTCGACCTGTAGCGGAACGGTTTCCGCGCCCGCGGGCGGCACGGTGAGCTTTCTGTTCACGGCGCTCGATGCACAGCAACGCGCCCTCTCCAAAGGCGCGTTCTCTCAAGCGATCGTCGCCAACAGCGCGAACACGCTGAACGTCACGCTCCAAGGCGTCGTCGACCACGTGCTGCTCGTGCCCTCGCCGCCGGGCCTGGTTTCATACCAAAGCGGGTCGGCAACGGTCTCCGCCACCGCGTACGATGCGGACAACGACGTCATCAGCGGCACCTATTTCGCGCCGGACATGGTCTCCATGAGCGGCGATACGACCGGAACGATCGCCTTCCCGGCGACCACGCTTCACGAGCAGCTCGTCCACCGCCACGATTTCCTATTCGTTCTCAGCGGCGACGCAGTACACGGACAACCGCGTTCTCTTGCGGGAAACGTCCGCGACCGAGGCCACGTCCTCCGCCGGCCTGCCGTTCGAAGTCGGGCGCACGTTTTACACCTTCACGTCCGCCAATACGATCGTCGGCTTTGCGCCGGGCTCGACCGCGCCGACCCGCACGGTCACGATGCCGGCCTTCAACACCGTCTCGGACTTGACGTGCGACGGATCGAACTTGTATCTGGGAGACAGCGGGAGCAACACGATCTATGGCATCGGCCCAGCGGCGACGTCGCCGGTAACGTACTCCAGCTCCCTCTCCGGAGCTGATTGGGTGGGGGCGAACGGCGGTCGCTCACCGAGCACCTACGCGCGGATGTTTGTCGGGAACGGTACCGGCCCGGGAGGCGTCGTCGTTTTTCAAGGCAGCACCTCCGGACCGCCGTTTCCGCTGCCGCCCGATTCCGCTTCCTCAACCTACGGCAGCGGAAGCCGCGCGTCGATCGTTGTAGATCCTGCGGGAAATATCTTTACAGCGTTCGGCGGGCCGACGCTTCCGAACAGCGGTTACGGAGCGCGCGATTCGACGCTGACGGTCGTTCTCGGGCAGGGTAATAATTACAATACGGCGCCGGGCGATCTCATTGCGGTCGATTCGTCGGTTTCGCCGCCGCGTATCTACGTTTCGACCAACAGCTTGGGTACGCTCGTGCCCGAAGTTGACGAATACGATAACTATCCGTCATCGCCGACCTACATTTCCCAAGACAGTAACGACACCGGACTGTTCGTCGATTCGACCGGCCGCATCTACACGAGTAAGTTTGGCGTGGGGACGGCTGAGCGTTCGCGCGCGCCGGGGCGCGGTACGGCCGGCACTCGGCGGCGGACGTTAGCCGGAACCGGCAACGTGTTCGACGTGTACGCGCCCGGCGCGCTCGCCGGTGCGGTCCAGTATACGATTCCGGGCGCGAGCCTCGCGTTCGACAGCGCAAATTACGTCTACGCGCTGCAGGACGGCGGATCGGTCAACGTCTATGCGCCCGGAAGCTCGACGCTCGTCACAACGATCCCGGGAACCACTTACGGCTCACCGAGCCCCAACACGTTCGCCTTCGGAACGTTCTGCCGCTAGACCGCGGCGGCACCCTCGCTACGCGGTACGAAACGTGAAGGCTCGTCGCTCAGGCTGACGATGCCGAAGCCGGAAGCAGGCATATGTCGACACCCTCGAGCGCGTACCGTGCATAAAGGAAATCGTGGATCGACGTGACGTGCTCGCCGTCAAACGCAAGGGCAACAAAGTAGGCCGGGATCTTGAGTGAGACCGTACGATCGTAGACGAGCATCGCGGCCCGGCCGTCGACGACGGCCGCCGCGAAAGCCCATTGTTTGGCGGCTGCGTAGGCAGCGTAGTATTCGCCGACCTCGCCTTTTCCTCGCTTCCGCAACGTCGCAACCAGGTCGAGTTTGACGTCGTCGGCCAGCATCGCGCGCACGGTATCGAAGTCGCCTTCTTTGAATCCATCGACGTACTTGTTCAGCCGGGCGCGCATTGCATCCGACAGCATCGGTTGCGAGTCGTCAGCGGGTTCACGAGCAAGCTCGCGCAAACGGAGGCGCCCTCGCTGAAGCGCGGATTTCACCGCGGCTTGGCTCGCGCCCGTAATCGACGCGATCTCTTCCAATGAATGAACGAGCACATCTTTTAGAATGACGGAGCTGCGCGCAAGCGCGGGAAGCTGCATGAATGTGCGCAGACTGGTTGCCGCGGCCTCATGGTCCCGATCGGTGGTATCCGGAGCGGGCATCAATTCGAGCACCTCTTCATTCTGCATTACCGGATTGCGGGCGCGTCGGCGCAGGAAGTCGAGCACGGTGTTGTGCGCGATACGAAACAGGTAGCTTTCAAGGTTATCGACGACGCCGACATGCGGAAGTGCGATGAGGGCCTTCATCAGCGCGTCCTGGACAACGTCCTCGCCGTCGACGACGGAGCCGGTCATGCGCGCGCAGTACCGATAGAGTTTTGGGCGGAGCTCCGCCGCCGCTCGCTCGAACCGATCGCGCGCATCCCCGGTCGTCACACGTGGTGGCTCTCGACGACGTCGCCGACGATGCCCTCGAACGCGGCGAGGTTCGCGATCTTTGGGAAGTAGGCCGCCATGTCGGCGTTGGTTCTCATTGCCTCCACCGACGCCATGTCGCGCCACTGCGAGTAGATCACCACTTTGCGGCGGTCCTTGGCTGCGATGAAGCTGGTCGAAATCCAGCCGTCGAGCCCGGTGATGACGTTTTTGGTATTCTCACGAAGCAGCTCGATCAACTTTGCCTGGTTTTCAGGCTCGACGGTCAAGACATTGATCAGGGTAGTCACGTCTTGTGATACGGAAATTGTCGTGTTCATGCTATGAAGACGATTTCGGTGTCCAAAACGGATCGGTCGGAATGAAGAACGCCCGGAAATTATTATTCACGGGCGTTCCGACGTGGTGGAGGTGAGGAGACTCGAACTCCTGACCCCTTACATGCGAAGCAAGTGCTCTACCAGCTGAGCTACACCCCCACGGGCCGACGGCGATTATACGGGAGCGGTTTGGCCCTGTCAAAGGCCGGGGTCGCACCCGAGCGCAGTCCGGTTCATCCGGGAAGCGGCGCCGGGGCACCTCCCCGCCGGCGGTGGGAACTGTGTCCCACCGCGCCGATACCAGCGGGATGAAGGCTGAAGCCGCCCTCGCTGCGGCGGCGCGCGCGGCGGTCGACGTCCAGGGCGTGGTCGTCCGCTACGACCGCGTGCTTGCTTTGGATGGCGTCTCGCTGAGCGTCGCGCGCGGCACGGCCCTCGGGATCGTCGGCCCCAACGGCTCGGGCAAGTCGACGCTCCTCAAAACGGTCGCCGGCCTGATCCGGCCCGACGCCGGCAGCGTGCGCGTTTTCGGCGATGCTCCCAACAAGCTGCGCCCCGGGGCGATCGGCTACGTGCCGCAGATCGAGGAGGTCGACTTCAGCTTCCCGGTCAGCGTGCGCGACGTCGTCTCGATGGGCCGCTACCCGCGCCTCGGGCCGTTTGCCGCCTTCAGACCCGCCGACCGGAAGGCGGTCGACGACGCCATCGAGGCGCTCGATCTCGGCCCGTTCGCCGGCCGGCACATCTCCGAGCTCTCGGGCGGTCAGCAGCAGCGCGTCTTCGTCGCGCGCGCGATCGCGCAGGCGCCGGACTTGCTGCTCCTCGACGAGCCGACCACCGGCGTCGATGCCGCGACCGAGGACGCGCTGCTGCACATCGTGCGCGATCTCGTGGCCGCCGGCATGCCCGTGCTGATGACGACCCACGACCTCGACCGCGCGGTCGACTGGTTCGACCGGCTCGTCGTCGTCGACCACCGCATCCTTGCCGACGGCGATCCGGAAACGGTGCTCAGTTCGGGCGCATACGCCTCGATCCGCGAACACACGCACACGCACGGCCACGTGCGCAGCGACGCATGAACGAGGAAACGAGCTGGGATGACCGGCTGCGCAAAGTGCTCACCGATGATTGGCAGAGCGCCCACGACATCGCCGCGCGCCTGAACGCAAAACAGTTCACCGTCTTGGCGCGGCTCAAGGACATGATGCGCCGCAACCTCGTCGAGCGGCGCATCGTGAAGAAGGCGGCGTCGGTGCCGGCCGGCAAGGGCCGCGTCGGCAAAGCGATCCAGCAAGCGGAGTTTCGCCGCTTGCCGATCGTCCGCACGCCGCCCGTTTAGGTCACTTCGCGAGAATGTCGGGGTCGATGATCTCCGTTGCCGGGAACGAGCGCGGGATGAAGCCGTACTTCGCTTCCGTGTCGATCAACGGCTGGATGCCGCTCGCAAACACCGACGTGCCGTTCGTCACGCGCGGCATCCGCAAGATCATCGCTTCGGGAACGCCGTTGAAGGCCGAGAGCATCGGCGCGGTTTCCTTGGGGTGCGAATTCGTGTAGCGCGCGGCGTTCGCGACGACGCGCGCGAACGTCTTGACGATATCGGCGTGTTTGGCCGCGTAGTCGTTGGTCACGAACCAGACCGAGAAGATGAACTGCTTGCCGAACTCATCGTAGGCCGGAATCAAGCGCAGTTTGCCTGACTCGATCGCCTCCTCGGCCGGCGGGTATGACGTTTCGCCCGACATCAAGCGCTTGCTGTTGACGGCGGCGGCCGATGCCGACATCGGCAACTCGACGAACTGTGCGGCGTGCCAATCGCCGCCGGCCTCATCGATCGCTTTGTAGACCGCGAGCTGACCGAGATCGTGGATGAAGCTCACGCCGTTGGGTCCGGTGAGTTGTTTGGCCGAGTGAATCGGTCCGTCGGCGGCGACCAGAAAACCGACGTAAGGCTTGCGGCTGTCGTACAGCGCCGCCGTGCCGATGATCGTGAACGGCAACCCGTGCAAGTGCGCATCGAAGATCGGCGTGATGCTCGTTTTCCCGATATCATAGCTGCCCGACGCGACGGCGGCCGCGATTGCCGAACCGTTGGGCGATGAGTTGATCGATCGTCACGTCGAGGCCTGCATCTTTGAACATTCCCGACTGCTGGGCGTACAGCACCGACATCATGTCGTCGTTGGGCAGCACGCCGATGCGCACGGTTTGCAGCTCGGCCGGTCCGGCGCCGAACAGCACGAGCGCGAACGCGAACGCGAGCAGACGAGCGTGGGCGCGAAGGGATACGGTCATGGAACCTCCTCGTTCAGTTTTAAACGGTTGGATCGTCGTCGGCGCGATGCAGCACGCGGTAGCGGCCATCTGCGCGCGGCGCGAGAAATCCCCATTCGGCGAGGGCGAAGAACACTTCGCTGGTCAGCGAGCGCTCGTGTTTGTTCGGCATGCCGGCCCAGCGCATCGCTGCTTCGCCGACGTCGATCACGGCGTCCTCGACCAGCAGCGACTTCACGAAATCGGTGGTGAGCTTCGCGCGCTCCATGCGCCGCTGCAGCGATTCGAGCGCCGCATCGAACGACGACGTCGTGACGGCCGGCTCGACATCGTGATGCGCGGTCGGTTCGAGCGCCGCCAACTCTTCTTCATCGTCGTCGTCTTCGTCGGACAAGGCGTCGGCGGACAAGGCGTCGGCGGTCGCACGCTTCGGCCGGCGCCGCGGCTGCAGCGGCACCCGTCTTCGAACGTCGAGTTCCGGCGGCTCGTACTGCCAGCGCGTGGGCGGCGTCGGCGGCAGCACGGCTTCCAGCGGCAGCGGTGTGGCAACCGGCTCGGGCGTAGGCGCCGGCGCCGCTACGATGACTTGCTCGGCCGCAATAACCGGCTCCGGGACGGCAGCGACGGGTTCCGGAACGACGGCCACGGCCTCCGGTGCTGCGGCGACGGCGGGCTCGGGCGCAGGCGCAGGCGCGACTTCCGGTTCGGGCACGATTCCGGTTCGCGCTCGACGTCGCTCAACAGCGAGCAGCGGCCGCGCGCTCGGCAACGCGATCTTCTCGCCGCGGCCGTTGTTGTCGCGCTGCATCTCGACCATCGCGATCGACGGTCCGGCGCCGATCAGCGCGGGATTGCGCTCGAGCACGGCCTCCGCGATCCCCGGAAACACTTCGGCCAGCGCGACGGCGGCGGTTTGCAGCGGCGTGACGTTGAGGACGCGCGGCCGCGTCATGATCGCGAGCAAGATCTTGCGCGCGACGAGCTCGGGCGAGACGAGCACGTCGCGCGGCGCGCCCGGCATGCCGGCGCGCGTCATGAAGCCCGTGTCGACGGCGCCCGGATCGACGTACGTCACCGCGATGTCGAGCGGCGACGAGTTCGCGGCGCAAGATCGACGTCGCGCTGCGCAACGCGGCTTTCGACGGCGGATAGCGCGCCCATGCCGCCGACCGGCACGCGCGCCACGCCGCTGCCGATCATGAACACGTGGCCGCGCGATGCGCGCAGCGTCGGCAGCGCTTCGCGCGTGAGCGCCAGCGGCCCGAGCACGTGCGTGCCGAACTGCACGCGCAGCGCTTCGTCGGTTTGCATCGCGATCGGTCCGACGCCGGCCGCGCCCGCGTTGTTCACCAAGCACGTCGACGTGACCGAACGCGCCCACCGCGCGGCCGATCAGGCCCGGGCGCGTTGCGCCGGATCGCTGATGTCGGTCACGTCGGTCGCGATCGTGCCGCCCTCTTCGCCGACTTGCCCCGCGAGCGCGGCGAGCGCGCGCACGTTGCGGCCGACCGCGTACACCGCGTAGCCGGCGCGCGCGGCTTGCACGGCGAGCGCGCGGCCGATTCCCGAGGAGGCGCCGGTGATCAGGATCGTCTTCAAAGATGGAACTCCAGAAATCGCGCGTAGGCGTCGTGCGTCGTGTGCGGCAAACCGGCGTAGTAGGCCGGCTCGAAGATCGCGGGATCGTTGGGTTCGACGACGCTGCGCGCTTCCCGCGCGAAAACCGAAAGCGCCGTCGCCACGGGCTTGGTGGTGCCGTCGGAGCGGACGATGCCGAAGGTCAGCTCGTGCGGGGCGCGGTCGAAGGGCGGCGTCGCGCGCAGGTCGTCGTGGTAGTCGGCCCAGCACCACCAGTACGCGCCCGAGCCGGCCCTGCGCGTGCAAGCGCTCGAGCACGGCGCGCGCGTAGTCGGCCATCTCGCGTCTCGTCGAGGCAAGCGTAGGTCGCGCGCTCCGGGTCGTCGGCCGGGATCTCGGGCAGCGGCGGCTCGTCGGGCAGCGGGACGCGGTCGTAGGGCGAGCGCTTTCCGGGCGGGCACGTCGGGTTGCCGAACTCGCTGAAGAGCACCGGCTTTGCCGGAGAGCGAGGCGGTGAGCGCGGCCAGGAACGGCACGACGTCGGGATCGGTGCGGCTGCGCGCGAAATCGCTGTAGACCGAGTAGCCGTGCATCGTCGCGAAGACCCACGGCTCGGCGATCGACGACGGCCGGATGTTCCGGTCGCGGGTGAGGTCCTCGCCGTGGATGCCGCCGGTCACCGGGTGGCCCGAGACCGACTGCAGATCGTCGGTGAGCCGTTTGCTCCACTCGCGCGCGTCGGCGACCGACGCCGGCTCGCAGACGTTGCTGAACTCGTTGCCGAGGTCCCACGCCAGCACGGCCGGATGCCCGCGCAGCGCCGCGCCGGCCTCGCGCGCGTGCAGGCGCTGCGCCTGCAGCAGCGGCCCGGCGTAGAGGTCGCCGCTGCCGTACGGCGACTCGCCGGCCTCGGTGATCGTGCGAAAGCGGCCGGCCGGTCGCGTGCGGTCGAGCGTCCACGACGGCAGCCAGTTCACGCCGCTCATGTGGCCGCAGAAGAGCGTCGGCATCGCGCGCAGGCCGGCGGCGGCGATCAGCTCCATCACGCGTTCGAGCCGCGCGAGCATCGTGCGGTCCATGCGGTGCGGCTCGGGCTGGAAATCGGCCCAGCGCAGGAAGAAGCGCACGCTGTCGAAGCCGAGCTCGGCGAGGCGCGCCATGTCCTCGGCGATCTCGCCCGGATCGAAGCGCTGCCACATGTGCATCGCGCTGCGGCGCGGCCAGTAATTGATGCCGAGGGAAAATCGCATCCAGCGCGCGCGTTTCGCAGTCGAGGGTGCGACTTCCGGTGAGCCGAAGGCCCAGCGTGATGGACAAGCCGCTGGTCGGGATCGTGATGGGCTCGACGTCCGACCTCGAGACGATGCGCTCGGCGGCGACGATGCTGCAAGAACTCGGCGTGCCCGTTCGAGCTGAAGGTCGTCTCGGCGCACCGCACGCCCGACCTGATGTTCCGCTACGCCGAGAGCGCGCAAGGGCGCGGCCTGCGCGCGATCATCGCCGGTGCCGGCGGCGCCGCGCACCTGCCCGGCATGCTCGCGACCAAGACGCAGCTGCCGGTGATCGGCGTGCCGGTCGAATCGCAGCGCGCTCAAGGGGCTCGACTCGCTGCTCTCGATCGCGCAGATGCCGGCCGGCGTGCCGGTCGCGACGATGGCGATCGGCGGCGCGGCCAACGCCGCGCTCTACGCGGCGCGCATCCTCGCGCTCACCGACGACGCGCTCGCGCAGCGGCTCGACGAACGCACGGCGCGCATCGCCGCGCGAGGTCGAAGCGACGGTCCTGTGATCCGCACGATCGGTATCCTCGGCGGCGGACAGCTCGGCCGGATGCTCACGCTCGAAGCGAAGCGCATGGGCTATCGCGTCGTGACGCTCGAGCCGTTTCCGAACTCGCCGACCGGGCAGATCGCCGACGAGCAGCTCGTCGCCGCCTACGACGACCTGCGCGCGATCGGCGAGCTCGGCGCGCGCAGCGACGTCGTCACCTACGAGTTCGAGAACATTCCGCTCGAATCGGTGCTGGCGCTCGAAGCCGACCGGCGCATGGTCGATCCGAACGCCGGCGTGCTGCGCATCACGCAAGAACGCATCCTCGAGAAGACGTTCGTGCGCGAGTGCGGGATCCCGACGGCCGACTTCGCGCCGGTGCGCGATCGCGGCCGAATTCGAGGCGGCGCTGCGCGCGGATCGGCTTTCCGGCCGTGCTCAAGACGACGATGGGCGGCTACGACGGCAAGGGGCAGTGGGTCGTGCGCGACCGCGCCGCGGCCGAAGCGGCGCTGGCGGAAGCGCGCGGGCGACGCGCTGATCTGGGAGCAGCTGATCGCGTTCGATCGCGAGCTCTCGATCATCGCGACGCGCGATCGAGGACGGCGACGTCGTCGCGTTCCCGGTCTCGGAGAACGTGCACGATCACGGCGTGCTCGCGATGACGATCGTGCCCGGGCGCGTATCGCGCCGGATATCGCGGAGCGCGCGCACGCCTACGCGCGCACGATCGCCACGCGCCTGGGCATCGTCGGCACGTTCTGCGTCGAGTTTTTTCAGGCCGGCGATGACGCTGCTGGTCAACGAGATCGCGCCGCGCGTGCACAACAGCGGGCACTACTCGCTCGACGCCACGCAGATCTCGCAGTACGAGCTGCACGTGCGCGCGATCTGCGGCTTGCCGCTCGTCGACGCCGAAGCTGTTCGCGCCGGCCGTGATGGTGAACATTCTCGGCACCGGCGAGGGCGACCGGCTCGACGGGATACGCGAGATCTTGCGCGATCCCGACTTGAAGCTGCACATCTACGGCAAGGCGAACGCGTCGCTGCGCCGCAAGATGGCGCACTTCACCGTGCTCGGCGAATCGGTCGACGACGCGATCGCGCGCGCCGAACGCGCCCGCGCGGCACTGCACTGGGCCGACGACCGCGTGACCGGCAGGTCGTAATGAACGCCAACGGCGCCCTCGGGAAGGCCTTGGCCGCGGTGCTCGATCACCTACGTGATGGCGGTGAGCACGGTCGCGAACCTCGTGGCGCACGAGTGTGGACGCTACTGGTTCGAGTACACGTTCCAGCGCAGCCTCGCGGCCGTTTGGGTATTCGCGGCGGTCGGCGTGGGCGTGTACGTCATTTGCCTGTTTCGCGACGTCGGCCGGGCCGAACATTGGTGGTTCTGGATCGCGTTCGCCGTGATCACGCTGGTCGCGAACGGCGCCTTCGCATCGACCGTGCCCTTCGACATCAACACCGCGACGGGCGAGGTGCAGTGCATCGTGCGCCGTTAGCCGATGCACCGCAGCTCCGCCCGCGCCGGCTAGTCGAAGGGTGGTTTCTTGCCGGACGTGTTACCGCAGAACGTCATATGCGCGGCGTGCGGAATGTACCAGGCGTGGATGTCGTAGTGCGGCACCAGATAGCCGGGGTGGCCGTGCGGCTCCCACCAGATGTCGACGTGGTTGATCGTGTAGCCCGGCAGGGGCTTCAGCTGGTCGTCCCAGCTCGTGCCCGCGTTCAGTTTCGCGAGCGAGATCATGATCTCGGTGAAGACCGGCTTGCCGTTGTAGTAGCCGTAAATGGGGCCGAACGGCTTGTCCTGGGGCCGCACGTAGTGGTAGCCCATGGCCGGGATGCAGCCCATCCACGGCACGAGCCCCGAGCGCAGGCCCGGCGGATTCGCTTTGCCGGGCGTCATCATCATCTTCATGATCTTCGGCGTCATGCCGGGCGGCATTTGCGGCGAGCTCTGGGCGAGTAACGTGCCGGGTGCGCTGAGTGCCAAGACGGCGGCGATAATAGCTGCCCGGACGGAAAATAACCGAAGCATACGTTTGAATTCCTCGGTGAAAGAAAGAAAGAGTTGACGATCCGGCTTAGCTGATCGTCGGCCGCTTTCCCACCGCTCGCTCCCCGCTCGGTTCCCGGACGGTGAGTTCGTAGGACTGATGTGATGCCCGTCGCGGTTCGTCGGTGAAGGCCATCGGGCGGTCCCACCAGTCGTGCGCGGCGCGCGCGCAACGTCTCCGCCGGCGGCGGTGCGGGCGCGCGCTGCGAGAGCGCCGGCGATACGCGTCGAGGTAACGGTCGACCATGCGTTCGGTGGAGAACGTCGTGACGACGCGTTCGCGGCACGCCGCGCGCGAGAGCGCGGCGAGCTGCGGAACGCGCGCAACGGCATCGTCGACCGTCGCGCACGTGAAGCCGGTGACGCCGTCGACGACGATCTCCGGCACCGAGCCCATCGCCGCGCCGAGCACCGGCGTGCCGCAGGCCATCGCCTCGATCAGGGTGAGGCCGAAGCGTTCGGGGCGCGTCGTCATGTGCACGAGCGCGAGCGCGCCGCCGAGCAGCTCGTCGCGCTGCGCGGCCGCGGACGTGGCCGAGAAACTGCACCGCGTCGCCGTCGATGTGCGGTTCGACCTGCTCGCGAAAGTACGCCTCGTCGTGCGGAATGCCGGCCATCTTCAAGCGCACGCCGGCGCGCTTGGCGATCTCGATCGCGAGGTGCGCGCCCTTCTCGGGATGGAAGCGCGCGAGGAAGAGCAGATAGTCGCCGGCGCGGTCGACGAACGTGAACGCATCGGGATCGATGCCGTTGTACGTCGTCGCGAGGTAGTCGAGGCCCGGATCGCGGTCGGCGTCGCTGATCGAGCAGTAGAAGCTGCGCGCCGCGCCGGCATAGTACGCGGCGAGGATCGGCGGCGCGCGAGAAGCCGTGGATCGTCGTGATCATCGGCGGTGCCGGCGTGGCGAGCGCGTAGGTCAGCGGCTTCCAGTCGAAGTTGTTGTGGATGAGATCGAAGTCGCCGCGCGCGTTCGAACAGCCGGCCCGTGTGCAGCGCGCCGTAGACGTCGCCGTTGAGCGTCGGGTCCTCGCTCGTGCCGACCGGCACGACCGACGCGACGCGGCCGGCGAACTGCGAGTCGCCGGTGGCGAAGAGCGTCACGTCGAGGCCGCGGCGGCGCATGCCGTCGGCGATGTTGTAGGCGACCTGTTCCCACGGACCGTAGCCGGGCGGCGGCGTGGGCCACGAGATCGGCGCGAGCAGTGCGAGGCGGCAACCGTCGAGCACTCAGTCACGCCGCGCGCGCGGCGGCTTCGAGGGCGCGGAAGGCGCGCGAGACGACGCGCCCATGGAGCACGCCGTCGATGAAGCGCGACGCGTCGCGCAGGCGATCGATGTCGATCCCGGTCTCGATCCCCATGCCGTGCAGAAGATAGAGCACGTCTTCGGTCGCGACGTTGCCGGTCGCGCCGGGCGCGAACGGACAGCCGCCGAGGCCGCCCGAGCCGACGCGTCGTACTCGTGCACGCCCAGTTGCAGCCCGGCCATGATGTTCGCGAGCGCGGTGCCGCGCGTGTCGTGGAAGTGCAGGCCGAAGCGCTCGAGTCCGATGCCGGCCTCGAGCAGCGCGCTCACGACGTCGATCACTTGGTTCGGCGTCGCGACGCCGATCGTGTCGGCGATCGAGAGCGTGTCGGCGCCGGCGTCGAGCAGCGCCTGCGCGACGCGCACGACGTTCGCTACCGGAACCGCGCCTTCGAACGGGCAGCCGAACGCGGTCGACACCGAAGCGCGCACCTTCATGCCGTCGGCTTTCGCGCGCGCGATCACCGTGCCGAAGGTGGCGAGCGACGCATCGATCGACATGCGGATGTTCCGCTGCGCGAACGATTCCGACGCGGCGGTGAAGACGGCGATCTCCTGGACGCCGGCGGCGATCGCGCGATCGAGCCCGCGCGGGTTCGGAACGAGCGTGATGTAGCGAACGCCGGCGCGTTTCTGAATCGCCGGGAACACCTCGTCGGCATCGGCGAGTTGCGGCACCGCGGCCGGACTGACGAACGAGGTCGCTTCGATCACCGTGATGCCGGCATCGACGAGCATCTCGATGTAGCGAACCTTGTCGGCGGCCGCGATCGTCTGCGCTTCATTCTGCAAGCCGTCGCGCGGGCCGACTTCGCAAATCGTGACGTGTTTGGGGAAACTGGTGTAGGGATTGCTCATGTCACGCTCTCTCCGCGCAGGAAGCGGGCGATGATCTCGACTTCCTGGTGCCAGATCCGGTCGTCGGCGCGAAAGCCGCGTCCGAGAAAGGCGACGATATCGAAGACCGCACCGAGGTTGAGATGGTTCGCCATCTTGTCGGCGATGATCACTTCGGGCAAGTTGTGCTCGAGGGTCGCCGAGTCGACGCGGATCACGCCGTCGCTCTCTTCCTTTGCCAAGCGGCCGGCGATCGCGAGCGCGCGGTGGCCGTCGGGAACGGTCCACGGCTTGCGGTCGAGCTTCCAGCGTTTTTTCTTCGGGTCGTCGGTGGGAACCCACGTGCCGCGTGCAGTCGTTGAGCCAGGTCAGAAAGTCGGAAGCGACGTCGAGATCGTTGATCACGCGGTGCGGGATCCACATCAGCTTCAGCAGGTTTGCGATGTAGTTGCTGATCAGCCCGGTGTTGGGCGCGGCGATCTGAATCGTGGCCGCGATCTCGCCGGCGCGCTCGGGGTAGGCGCGCAGGAAGCCGCGGTTGATCAGGCCGCCGGCGCTGTAACCGATCGTGGCGATCGGAAACGCGCCCGGCTCGCGCAGCTTGAGGGCATCGAGAAATTGCGCGAAGCGGTCGATGCGCGGGCGCAACGCGTCGCGCCCGCCGGGGAAGATCGTGCAGTCGAAGCCGTAAGCGGCCAGGCCGTCGATGCCGTGCCGGCCGTCGATGAACGTGCGCATGACGTCCGAGTTTTCGTGCCAGCCGGGCAGCAGTACGACTTTCACGCAGCGCCGATCGTGACGAGCGCGGCGCCCGGCCGCAACGAGGTCACCCGGGACGCACGTGCAGCGCGCTCACGGTACCCGCGATGGGAGCTTCGATGCGGTGTTCCATCTTCATCGCCTCCAGCACAACGAGCAAATCGTGGATCTCGACGCTGCCGCCTGCCTGCACGGCGACGCTGACGATCTTCCCCGGCATCGGCGCGCTCACACTTCCGCTGCCGTGCGCTCCCGCGCCGCGCGTGGCCACCGCGCTGGGCGGGTCCGCGATGACGACGCCGGTTTCCGCGAGCGTCGCACCGGGCCCCTCGAACGGGACGTCGGCTTCGCAGGTCGCCGCTCAAACGCCAGCCCTCCGCCGTGCGATCGGCCCGAATCTGTGCTCGCACGCCGTCGACCTCGAGCACGAGCGGCATGCCGATGCCGGCCGGGCGCCAGCCGTAGCCGGAGCGCAAGAGCGCGGCGGCGGCGGCGAGGAGCGCGGCGCTGTTGCGTTGCGCGGTGTGCGCCGCGAGCGCCGCGCCGCGTTCTTCGAGGTAGCTCGTCGTCGTGTCGCCCGACGCGAACGATGGATCGGCCGCGATCGCGCGCAGCAACGGCAGGTTCGTCGGGATGCCGGTGACGTGCGTTTGCGCGAGGGTCGATGTGCAGGCGCGCGATCGCGGCGGAGCGGTCGTCGTCCCACACGATGATCTTCGCCAGCAGCGAATCGTAGAACACCGGCACCTCGCTGCCCGCGCGCACGCCGGAATCGAGCCGCACGCCGGGCGCGCGCGGCACCTCGAAAGCCGCGATCGTTCCGGCCTGCGGCGCGTAGTCGTGGGCCGGATCTTCGGCGTTCAGCCGCACCTCGATCGCCCAGCCGCGCGCCGTGACGTCGTCTTGCGTGAAGCGCAGCGGTTCGCCGCTCGCGATGCGCAGCTGCTCGTGCACGAGGTCGATGCCGTAAACCAGTTCCGTCACCGGGTGCTCGACCTGCAGGCGCGCGTTCATCTCGAGAAACGCGAACGTGTCGTCGGCGGCGAGCAAGAACTCGACCGTGCCGGCATTGGTGTAGCCGACGCTGCGCGCCGCCGCGACCGCCGCCGCGCCCATGCGCGCGCGCAGCTCCGGGCCGAGCGCGAGCGAGGGCGCTTCCTCGACGACCTTCTGATGGCGGCGCTGAATCGAGCAATCGCGTTCACCCAAGTGCACGATCGCGCCGTGCGCTGTCGGCGAGAATCTGAAACTCGATGTGGCGCGGCCGCCGCAGATAGCGCTCGAGCAGCACGGCGTCGTCGCCGAACGATGCCAGGGCTTCGCGGCGCGCCGACGCGAGCGCCGCATCGAACGTCGCCAGATCCTCGACGACGCGCATGCCGCGGCCGCCGCCGCCGGCTACGGCCTTGATCACGAGCGGCGTGCCGATCGCCGCCGCTTCACGCCGCAGGGCGCCGGCGGTCTGATCCTCGCCGTCGTAGCCTGCGACGACCGGCACGCCCGCCGCCCGCACGCGCCGCTTCGCTTCGCTCTTGGAACCCATGGCCTCGATCGCGGCCGGCGCCGGCCCGACGAAGATCAGCCCCGCGTCTTGCACGGCTTGCGCGAACGGTGCGCGCTCGGAGAGGAAGCCGTAGCCGGGATGGACGGCATCGGCGCCGAGCGTGCGCGCCGCCGCGACGATCGCCGCGCCGTCGAGGTAGGATTCGGCGGCGGGCCCCGGTCCGATCCGCAGCGAGGCGTCGAGCGACTCGCGAAACAGCGCGCCGGCGTCGGCATCGGAATACACGCCGACCGGCGAGATGCCCAGCTCTCGCGCTCCGCGAGCGATGCGGATCGCGATCTCACCGCGGTTGGCGATGAGCAGGCGGCGGATCACCGATCGTGCCAGCCCGCGGGCCGCCGCTCGAGAAACGCGCGCAACCCTTCCTGACCTTCGGGCGAGGTACGCTGCTCGGCGATCGCGCGCGCGGTGAGCGCCGTGGCTTCATCGGGCGTTGCGGCGACCACGTTGCGCACCAGGGCCTTGGCGGCGGCGATCGCCGCCGGGCTCGCCGTGCGAAACTCGTCGAGAATCGCGGCGATGCGCGCGTCGAGCTCGGCGGCGGGCACGACGTGGTGCACGAGACCAATGCGTTGCGCGTATGTCGCATCGAAGCGTTCGCCGGTGACGAACAGCGCGCGCGATTGCGACACGCCGATCTTCGGAATCGTGAACGGCGAGATCACGGCCGGAATGATGCCGAGCTTCACCTCGGTGAAGCCGAACACCGCATCGCTCGCGGCCACCACGATGTCGGCCGCGGCGATCAAACCGCAGCCGCCGCCCAGCGCCGCGCCGTGCACGCGCGCGATGACGGGCTTGGGACAGCGGTCGATCGCGATCAGCATGGCGGCCATCGCCTCGGCGTCGCGGATGTTCTCGGCTTCGGAGAGGTCGAGCGCGGCGCGCATCCACGCGATGTCGGCGCCGCCGCTGAAGGTCTTGCCCTCACCGGCGAGCACGATCGAGCGGATGCCGTCGTCGGCACCCAGCGCCGTGAAAGCGTCACGCAGTGCGGCAATGAGTTCTGCGTTGAAGGCATTGCGGACGTCGGGGCGGTTCATCGTGACGCGCGCGCGCGTCCCATCCCGTTCGATCCGGACGAGGGAGTCGATCACCGCGGCGGCTTCCACGCCCACAGGAGAACATCCGCGTTCCCGTAAGGGAACTTACGAACGCGACGCCCCGTTGCGAGGTAGGATTTCCGATATGACAGAGACACCGGTCGCCGGTCAGCGGGTCTACCGCCACTCCATCGCGGCGCGCGCCACGCACTGGCTGTGGACGCTCGCGATGCTGGTACTCGTCATGAGCGGCCTGCAGATCTTCAACGCGGCGCCCTACCTCGACGCCAGCGACAAATCCGACCCCGCTCGCCGCGTGCTCTCGTTCGACGCCGGCAAAACCGCCGCCGGCGCGCCGGTCGGCACCGTGACCATCTTCGGGCACACCTTCACGACCACGCACGTGCTCGGCTACACCGACGACGGTCAGGGCGGCGAGGAACCGCGCGCGTTTCCCGGCGCGCTGACGCTGCCCGCCACGCAAGACCTCGCCGACGGCCGCGTCTGGCATCTGTTCTTCGGCTGGGTGCTCGCGCTCTCGCTGATCGTCTACCTCATCGTGGGCGCGGTCCGCAAGGATTTGCGCGAACTGATCTTGCGGCCGTCGGATCTGCCCAAGCTCTGGCCGATGCAGCTCTACTACTTTCACTTGCGCAAAGAGCCGCCGCCGCACGGCACCTACAACCCCTTGCAGAAGGCGGCCTACACGGTCGTGCTGTTCGGCTTCATTCCGCTGATCATTCTGACCGGGCTCGCGCTTTCGCCCGGCATCGACGCGATCAGCGGCCCGCTGGTGTGGCTCCTCGGCGGGCGGCAGTTCGCGCGCACGTGGCACTTCACGCTGATGGCGATCCTGATCGCCTATTTCTGCACCCACATGGTCCTGGTGTTTTCGACCGGCCCCTGGAACAACATCAAATCGATGATCACCGGCTGGTACCGGCTGAAGGATCACGACGGGGTGGGCGTATGAAACGGCGGCTCTTCGTGGCCTCGCTCGGTGCGAGCAGCTTGGTCGCCTGCGGCCCGGTCAAGGATCAGCTGACCAGTTCGCTGCACGGCGTGCTCGACAGCGCGCAGGTGCTCAACCACGCCATCATCGGAACGCGCGGCAGCGCGCGGCTCTACACCGAAGCCGACATCGACAAGGATTTCCGCACCAACGGGCTCGACACGCCCACCGACACGCGGTATGCCGACGCCGCGCGCGATAATTTCGGCGCCTACCGGCTGCCGGTGGTGGGCCTGGTCGACCGACCGCACACGTTCACGCTGGCGGAGCTGCGGGCCATGCCGCTGCAGACGCAGATCACGCGGCACGATTGCGTCGAGGGCTGGAGCGTGATCGGCAAGTGGCGCGGCGTGCAGCTCGCCACCGTCATCGCGATGGCGCAGCCGCAAAGCACCGCGCGCTACGTGATCTTCAGCTGCTTCGACAAAGACGAATCGGGCACCGAATACTACGAGTCGCTCGACTTGCACCAGGCCGCGCACCCGCAGACGCTGCTCGCGCTCGACCTCAACGACAAGCCGATCGATCCCGATCACGGCGCGCCCGTGCGGCTGCGCATCCCAACCCAACTCGGTTACAAGAGCGCGAAGTGGGTGCGCAAGATCGAGCTCGCCGCGGCGTTCCCGACAACGACCCTAAGCAAGGGCGGCTACTGGGAAGACCAGGGCTACGAATGGTACGGCGGCATCTAAGCCGGTTGGTTCGCGTGCCGCTCGGCGGCAAATAAACGAAACGTCTCGGGCATGCGGAATGACGGCTGGCCGTCGCCGTCGGAGCGCAAGATCAGCGACTGATTCGCGAGCGAAATGAGACCTTCGAGCACCGTCATCTCATCGGCACCATCGGCGACGGCCGCAACGGCCTCGATCGTCCAGCCCTCGCGAAAAACGGAGATCGCCCGGAAGAGCGCTTGTTCGGGCGGCGTCAGCAGCTGGTAGCTCCAGTCGATCGACGCCTGCACGCTGTTCTGTCGCGGCGCCGGTGCCGTATCGATTGTGAGCAGGCGGAGCCGGTCGCGCACGTGGGCCAGAATCTGCCCGACGGTTAACGCCGACGTCTTCGCAGCGGCGATCTCGAGCGCCAGCGGCAGGCCGTCGAGGGCGTTGCAGAGCTCGGTGACCGCGGTGCGCGATCCCTCGTCGAGAACGAACCCCGAACAATCGCGCGCGCGGGCTGCAAAGAGCGTCACCGCCGGCGATGGCGCAAGCCCGTCGATGCGAACGACGCGTTCGCCTGGGACCGCGATCGGCCGGCGGCTGGTGAGCAGCACCTTCGTCGACGGCGTGGCCGCGACGAGCGAACGGATGAACGCCGCGACGTGCGGGGTGATGTGCTCGCACGTGTCGAGGATCAGCAGCAGCTCGTGCTCGTTGAGCGCGGTGATGATCGCGGCGAGCAGGCTCTCCGATTCGGCCGGCGTCACCTCGCACGCCGCCGCTACCGCGGCGATCACCTCATCGTAGCTGCGGCACGCCGCAAGATCGACGAAGATGCACGCGAGTTCTTGCCGCCGCGCGACGAATCCGGCTTCGATCGCAATGCGGGTCTTACCGGCGCCGCCGGGTCCCGCGATCGTTACGAGACGAGAACCGGCGAGTTCGGTCGCCACGCGGGCGATGTCGGCTTCCCGGCCGAGCGTTTCGGTAGGCGGACGCGGCAGCGAATCGCGCATGCGAACGCCCGGTGCGGCGGGCGGTTTGGCGAACCATGGCCCGCGGCGAATACGCGCCCGGATTCGCGCGAAGACGTTGCGATGCGTACGTACCGGCGCCGCGTCGCGTGTTTCATCCGGCGCACCTTGCTGCCCCGGGCCGAGCATCGCCGCGATCAACTCAACGCGCGAGTGGACGTTCAGCTTGTTCAAGATGGACGAGACGTGATGCTCGACGGTGCGCTCGCTCAAGAACAGCGCTTCGGAAATCGCGCGATTGGATTTACCGGCCGCAACGAGGGCGGCGACTTCGCCCTCACGCCGCGAGAGGATCCGGTTGGTTCGGCCGCCTTTCGGCATGCCCGGGAGTTGGCGGCCCCGCAAAAGGCGACCTGGCGGCATCTAGGTGGACGTACCCATAAAAAGATGGGTGAATTCCCGGACGTCCGGCGCGGTCGCCGAGAGCTATCGTTTGGTCATTCCCTCCCCCCACACCAAACGGAGATGCCCCAATGACGAACTTTCAGAAAACCGCCGCCCTCGCTTCCCTGGTCCTCGCACTGGCGACCGCCTCAACCGCAGCGGCATCCGCGCAAACGACAAACGAACCCAGCATGGCCTGCACCGTTTCGAACGCCTCCGCGCATCCGCTCACGAACTACTCGGCCGACCGCCCCGCGCAGCTCCCCTCGGCCCTCACCTACAACCCCACCGGCACCGCGCTCGTGAAGATCGATCTCAGCGCCGACGGTACGCCGGTCAGCGCCTCGATCGTCAAGTCGACCGGAGACTACACCCTCGACCGCGCCGCCAAAGAACTGGTCCTCAGCGAGAAGTTCGCACCCGAGATTAAGGACTGCGTCGCCGTGCCGGGATCCTACCTCTACCAAGTCGAGTACTAGTCCCAGCACAACTTCGGCATCGGTACCCCAACGGGAGGCGGCATCCGCGACCACAGGTCGCGGAGAGCCGCCTCAACGTTTTTCTAGGGGTGGTCAGGCGCGCCGGAGATCGTGTCGACCCGGCGCGGTGGACATAGATTCCAACAACGGCGACGCGTAACGAAGACTGCCTGCAGGCGCAACGCGGCCCAGGCACGTAGCGGCACCCTGACCGGCCGATCCGGCAGGAGGCACTCATGCTGTTCACTCGTCGTTCCTCGCTCGCCGCATTGGGCAGCCTGCTCGCCGCCGCCCGATTGGGGGCGATCGCCGAGGGCGCCGACCTCACGCCGCTAGCCTTCGGCACCATGCTGGGCGACGCCGGAGGCGAATCGTACTACGCCTACGATCAGGGCTATTTCAAGGACGCCGGTTTCGACGCCACGATCACGGTGCTGAACAACACCGCCTCGCTCGCATCCGCCGTCGCGGGCGACTCGCTGGCGATCGGCTTCGGCAGCTGCATTCCGATCGGACGCGCGTTCCTGCGCGGCATCAACTTCAAGTACATCGCGCCGGCGGCGGTCTACGAGGGGCCGCCGACGCCGAACGTCGTGATGGCGGCGAAGAGCTCGACCTACACGTCGGGCAAGGACCTCAACGGACAAGTCGTCGCGGTCAACGGCCTCAACGACCTCACGCACTACGAGACGCTGGCCTGGCTCGATCAAACCGGCGGGGACCTCAAGCAGATTCGCGTGATCGAGACGCCGTTCTCCGAGATTCCCTCAGCGCTCGTGCAGGGCCGCGTGGCCGCCGGGTCGCTCGCCGAGCCGTTCACGACCGCGGCGCTCGATACGTGCAAGGTGATCGGTGATGCCGCCGCGCCCGTCGGCAAGCACTACATGGTGACGGGCTGGTTTGCGAGCGAGGCGTGGCTTCAGAAGAACGCCGGCGACGCGAAGAAACTGCAAGCGATGCTGCTGCAAACCGCCAAGTGGGCCAACGCGCACCACGCTCTGACGGCGCCGATCCTGGCCAAACACAACAAAGTCAGCCTCGAGGTGGCGATGAAGATGACGCGCTCGCGCTACGGCGAGACGAAGCCCGATCCGGCGCTGCTGCAGCCCGTTTTGGACCTCGCTTCGAAGTACGGCGACATGGCGCACGTCTCGGGCGCCGATCTGATCTGGAACGGCTGAACGCGGACGCTCACACGCTGAGCAGCGGAGCGATGGCCTCGGGCGACTCGCTGGCGGTGGTGCCGGACTTCACGACCGTTCCGCGCTGCATCACGTAGTAGCGGTCGGTGATCGACCAGGCGAAGTCCAAGTGCTGTTCGACGATCAGGATCGCGACGCCGAGCTCGCGCCGCACCTTGCCGAGGATACGGCCGATTTCCGCGACGACGTTGGGCTGAATGCCCTCGGCGGGCTCGTCGAGCAGCAGCAGGCGCGGCTTGCCGAGCAGCGCGCGGGCGAGCGCGAGCTGCTGCTGCTCGCCGCCGCTGAGCACGCCGCCCTTGCGGTCGCGCAATTTGGTCAGCGCCGGAAACAGCTCGTAGAGCGGCGCGGGATCGGGCGCCACGGCCGGTTTGCGGCCGTCCAGCGCCGACGCGCCGACCGAGAGGTTCTCGGCCACCGTCAGTTGCGGAAAGATGCCGCGGCCTTGCGGAACGTAGCCGATGCCCAGCCGCGCGCGGCGGAACGCGGGCATCTTCACCACGTTGTCGTCATCGAAGGCGATGCTGCCGGTGTTGGCGGGGTGCAATCCGACGATCGTGCGCAACAGCGTCGTTTTGCCGACGCCGTTGCGGCCCAGCAGCGCAACGGCTTCGCCCGCGCCGACCGTGAGCGCGATCCCGTTGAGCACCTGGCTCATGCCGTAAGCGGCGCCGATGTTCTCGAGCGCCAGCATCACTCGGCCTCGTGCGCGCGGCCGAGATAGACGGCCTCGACTTCGGGGTTCTGGCGAATCTCGGCCACCGAATTGCCGTGCGCGAGCATGCTGCCTTGGTTGAGCACGCTGACCGGCGCCGAGAGCTGTTCGACGAAATCCATGTCGTGATCGATCACGATGAAGGCGTGCCGGCCTTTGAGCGAGCGAATCAGCGTGGCCGTGGCCTCCGCTTCTTGATGCGTCATGCCGGCCGCCGGCTCGTCGAGCAAGAGCAAGTCGGCGTCGGACGCGACGACCATGCCGATTTCGAGCCACTGCTTGTTGCCGTGCGCGAGCTCCGCGGCCAGGTCGTGGCGCCGGCTCTCGAGCCCGATGATGTCCAGCACTTCGTCGATGCGTGCGCGTTCGGCCGCCGTCGTGGTCGAGGTCAGCGCGTGCCAGGAGCCGCGATTTTTCGTTACGGCGACGCGCAGGTTGTCTTCGATCGTGAGCGCGTCGAGCACGCCCGGGGTCTGGAATTTGCGGCAGATGCCGCGCCGGACGATCGCGTATTCGGGCACGTTCGCCAGATCCTCGCCCTTGAACATCACCCGGCCCGAGGTTGGGCGCACGCGCCCGATGATCGTATCGAGCAAGGTCGATTTGCCGGCGCCGTTCGGTCCGACCAGCACCTGACACGCACCCGCGTCCAGGCTGAAGCTGAGGTCGTTGAGCGCCTTGAAGCCGTCGAACGAGACGGTGACGTTTTCAACCGAGAGCATCGCACCCGTTGCGGTCATTCGGGCGCCACCGCGGGGACGGCCGGCCCGAGTTCGTTCGGAACGCGCCGGCGCCGGAACGTCAGCAAGCCCACGATGCCTTGCGGCGCGATGGTCACGACGAGCACGAAGATGGCGCCGACCACGTACAGCCACAGATCGGGAAACGCGCTGCTGATGAAATCTTTCCCGAAGTTGACGGCCAGCGTGCCGACGATCGCGCCGAGCAGGCTGTTGCGTCCGCCGAGTGCCACCCAGATCACCATCTCGATCGACGGCACCACGCCGAACATGGCGGGCGAAATCACGCCCAGATCGAGCGTCACGAGCGCGCCCGAAACGCCGGCCAAGATCCCGGCCACGGCAAACGTGATCACCTTGAACGGTAACGGGTCGTAGCCCAGGAACCGCACGCGGTTCTCGCCGTCGCGCACGGCCAGCAGCACCTTGCCGAAGGGCGAGTTCTGCAGCGCGCGCACCCCGATGAAGGCGATCGTCAGCACGCCCAGCGTGATCCAATACAACGCGTACTGCGTGTGCGTGTCGCCGAGCACGAAACCGAACGCGCTGGTGAAGCCGGTCAGCCCGTTGAAGCCGCCGGTGAACTGCTGCTGGCTGATGATGAAGGTCGAGGCGGCCAGTGTCAGGGCTTGCGTGATGATCGCGAAGTACGAACCGAAGATGCGCCGGCGGAAGACCAAATAGGCGACGGCGGCGGCCGCGATGCCGGGCAAAATGAAGACCGCGGCGATGGCCACCACCGGACTGCGGAACGGCGCCCACCACCAGGGCAGCGTGTTGAGCCCGCTCCATTGCATGAAGTCGGGAACGGCACCCGGATCGAGGCCGGCGAGCTTGAGGTGCATCGCGACCGCGTAGCCGCCGAGCGCGAAGAATACGCCTTGCCCGAGGCTGAGAATTCCGCCCGTGCCCCACATCAGCGAGATGCCGACCGCGAGCACCGCCAGCGCCTAAGAACCGTCCCAGCAGCGAGAGTTCATAGGCGGGCATGTAGAGCGGCGCGAACGCCGCCACGACCAAGAGCGCGAGCAGTCCGATTTCTTTGCGCATCAGGTTTCCTCGAGCGCGCGCGAACTCTGCGAGACGATGCCGCGCGGCCGGAACTGCATGAAGGCGATGACCGCGATCAAGAGCAGCACGTCGGAGAAGCTTTGGCTCGTGAAGATCTGCGCGCCGGCCGAGAACACGCCGATCAGCACCGCCGCGGCCAGCGTACCGGTGAGGCTGCCGAGACCGCCCACGATCACGACCAGAAACGCATAGACGATGTAGCTCTGGCCGACCGTCGGGGTAACGGGGGCGATCAGCGACAAGCGCCGATCCGGCCAGGCCCGCGATCCCGGTTCCGAGCGCGAACACGGCCAGATCGACGGCGCGTGTGTTCGTGCCGAGCGCTTCGGCGATCGGACGATTGGCATGCACGGCGCGCACGAGCAGGCCCAGGCGCGAACGGGCGATGATCAAGCCCACGCCGCCGAGCACGAGCGCCGCGAGCACGATGATGAACACGCGCACGGCCGGAATCGACAAGCCCGTCATCGCGGTACCGCCGAGCGAGAGCGCGCCGCTCAACCACGGCGGCGCCGTGACTTCGACGCCGACCGGTCCGAAGATGCTGCGCGCGGCTTGCTGCAAGATGAGGCTGACGCCCCACGTTGCCAAGCAGCGTGTCGAGCGGCCGGCCGTAGAGCCGCCGGATCAGCGTTATTTCGAGCAGCGCTCCGAAGAGCGCGGTGCCGATGAACGCCACCACCAGGCCGATCGCGAAGCCCGCGCTCTTCCCGAAGATGGAGACCGAGATATAGGTGAGATAGCCGCCCATCATCAGCATCTCGCCGTGCGCCATGTTGATCACGCGCATGAGCCCGAAGCTCAGACGCGAGACCCAGCGCGGCCAAGAGCAAAATCGAGGCCACGCTGATCCCGTTGAAGAGCTGTCCGACGACCAGCGTCGATTCGCTCATGTGTTTACCACCCGATCCCGAAGTGCGCTAGAGGACGCAGGTTTTACCGGGGAACGAGAGCGGGTCGTAGGGTACCGGCACCACCGGCGCCTTGGACTGCCAGAGGATCTTGAACTGGCCGCTCGGGAGCAGTTGCCCGACGTAGGCGGTCTGGACGAGGCTCTGGTTGTTGGCGAACTTCGTCTGGCCGAAGCCGACATCGAAGTACGGCCAGCTTTTGTGCCGCTTTGCGAACTTTGAGCGGATCGAACGTGCCGGCTTTCTTCACCGCCGCCGCCCAAGCATAGACGTCGAGATAACCGTGTGCCATCGGATCGTCAACCGGCGAACCCGGATATTTGGCCTGATAGGCGGCGACGAACTTCTTGTTGACCGGATCGGGCAGCGACTGGAAGTAGTTCCACGCGGCGTAGCTGCCCTCGAGCAGCGAAACGCCGATCGCCTTCGCTTCTTGTTCCGCGATGCTGAACGACATGACCGGGCAGCTTCGACGAAGGCAAGCCCGCGGCCGCCATCTGCTTGAAGAACGAGACGTTGCTGTCGCCGTTGAGCGTGCTGAACACGATGTCGGGCTTGGCGAGCTTGATCTTGTTGATCACGGCGCTGAAATCGCTGCCGCCGAGCGGCACGTACTCTTCGCCGGCAACCGTCTTGCCGTCGTGGACGATGTGCTTCTTGAGAACGAGGTTGGCCGTGCGCGGAAACACGTAGTCCGAGCCGAGCAAGAAGATGTTCTTGTAGCCCTTGCCCTCGGCCCAGTCGAGTGCCGGCAGGATCTGCTGGTTCGGCTGCGCGCCCGAATACATGATGTCGGGCGAGCACTCGTTGCCTTCGAACTGCACCGGATACCACAGCAGGCCCTTGAAGCGTTCGAACACCGGCAGCATCGCTTTGCGGCTGGCCGACGTCCAGCCGCCGAACACGGTGGCGACTTGGTCTTCCTGGATCAGCTTCTGCGCCTTTTGCGCGAACATCGACGGATCGGAGGCGCCGTCTTCGATGACCGGCTCGATCTGCTTGCCCAGCACGCCGCCTGCGGCGTTGATCTCATCGATCGCGAGCATGGTCGCGTTCTTGACGGTGACCTCGCTGATGGCCATCGTTCCGGTCAGCGACTGCAGGACACCGACCTTTACGGTGTCGGCCGCGGCCGACGACGGCACTGCGGAAAACGTACTCAGACAAAGCGCGGCTGCGACGACGCTAACAAGTGGTCGACGCGCCGAATGAGCGAAACTCCAAGACGATTCTCCTCAAAACGAACGATATGAGGGCGAAGTCCCACCGTTCGCTGCGGGCGCTACGTCCCGATTGGCCGCGGGTGACGCCGTAGCGGCAGATTGCTTAACGATACGTCCAGGAGCGTACCGAGCGCGCTGCCTACATGCGGAAGATTCCGAACGTCGTCGGCTGCGGCGGTGCGTAACGCGCGGCAGCGAGGCCGAGTGCCGAGAACCGTCGCGCGTGTCGGCCGGATCGATGATCCCGTCGTCCCACAGGCGCGCGGTCGCGTAATACGGGTTGCCTTCGGCTTCGTACTTGGCGAGGATCGGGGCCTTGAACGCGGCCTGCGCGGCGGCGTCGAGCGGCGCGCCCTTCGCCTTGTCGGCCTCCATGCGGACGGTGAGCAGCGTCGAGGCCGCTTGTTCGCCGCCCATCACGGAGATGCGCGCGTTGGGCCACATCCAGAGCTGGTGCGGCGAGAACGCGCGGCCGCACATGCCGTAGTTGCCGGCGCCGAAACTGCCGCCGATCACGACGGTGAACTTCGGCACGTTGGCGCAGGCGACGGCGGTGACGAGCTTCGCGCCGTCTTTCGCGATGCCGCCGCGCTCGTAGTCGTTGCCGACCATGAAGCCGGTGATGTTCTGCAAGAACACCAGCGGCGTGCCGCGGCGCGCGCACAGCTCGATGAAGTGCGCGCCCTTGAGCGCGCTCTCGCTGAAGAGGATGCCGTTGTTGGCGAGGATGCCGACCGGATGGCCGTCGATGTGGGCGAAGCCGCACACGAGCGTCGTGCCGTAGCGCGCCTTGAACTCGGCGAACGCCGACGCATCGATGATGCACGCGATCGCGTCGCGCACGTCGTAGGCCGCCCGCGCGTCGGCCGGCACGACGCCGTAGATCGCCTCGCGCGAGCGCTGCGGCGGGCGCGCGGCTTGCGCGCGGCCAGGGGTCGTGCGGCCGCACGCTCGGCGTGCGCGACGGCCTCGCGCACGAGTCCGAGCGCGTGTTCGTCGTCGACCGCGAGATGGTCGGCGACGCCGGAGATGCGCGTGTGCACGTCGGCGCCGCCCAGCTCTTCGGCGCTCGACGATCTCGCCCGTCGCCGCTTGCACGAGCGGCGGGCCGCCGAGGAAGATCGTGCCGTTGCCCTCGACGATGATCGCTTCGTCCGACATCGCCGGCACGTAGGCGCCGCCGGCCGTGCACGAACCCATCACCGCGGCGATCTGCGGGATGCCCGCCGCCGACATGCGCGCTTGGTTGTAGAAGATGCGCCCGAAGTGCTCGCGGTCGGGAAACACCTCGGCCTGTAAGCGGAAGAAACGCGCCGCCCGAGTCGACGAGGTAGATGCACGGCAGATGGTTTTGCGCGGCGATCTCTTGCGCGCGCAGATGCTTCTTGACCGTGATCGGATAGTAGGTGCCGCCCTTGACGGTGGCGTCGTTGGCGACGATCGCGCACGGCGTGCCGCTGACGGTACCGATCCCGGTGATGATGCCCGCCGCCGGCGCGCCGTCGTCGTACATGCCGTTGGCGGCGAGCGCCGAGAACTCGAGGAACGGCGTCCCCGGATCGACGAGCCGGTCGATCCGCTCGCGCGCGGTGAGTTTGCCGCGCTTGCGGTGGCGCTCGCGGGCCGCGCTGCCGCCGCCCTCGTGCACGCGCGCCAGCTGCGCGCGCAGCTCCGCGACGAGGGCGAGCATCGCGGCGGCATTCCGTTCGGCCGGATTCATGGTGATGACAGTGCAGGCTTCGGCAAGCAAGCCCTCCTCGGCGCCGATGTGAGGGCGGTTAGAATACGCTCGTAACCTTAGACGGCGCGGTTACGCAGGCGGTATCATGACGCACGTACCGTTCCGTTTGGAGTAACTGATGGCCGCCCCTATAGCCGCTCCGGCTCCCTCCGCCGCCTCGTACCGCCCGGCCGGGGAACTCGATCTCACGACCGCACTCGAACCGTATGCCGGCCCGTGGGGCATCCGCCAAGCCGCGCACCTCTATCGGCGCGCCGGATTCGGCGGCGCACCCGACGACGTGGCCCGCGCCGCGAGCGCCGGCGTCCATGCGGCCGTCGATGCCTTCATCCACTTTCCGAACACCTCGGCCTTGCCCGGCTCGCCCGAACTGGTCGCCGACCGTCCGAATCCCGGCCAGCGCAAGATGCTGCTGGCCGCGCTGGGCCCGGCGGCGCAAGCCGGCGCGGTGCCGGCCGAGCCCGATCCGGCGGTGCTGGCGGCGCGCAAACAGCTCGGGCGCGCGCGCCGCGACAACACGATCGCGATGGAGAACTGGTTCCTCGACCGCATGATCGGAACGCCGGCGCCGCTGCAAGAGAAGATGACGCTGTTCTGGCACGGCCACTTCACCAGCGCCTACCAGAAGGGCATCCCGGCGCAAGCGCTGGTCGATCAGAACAACCTCTTCCGCGCGAACGCGCTCGGCAACATTCGCGAGCTGACGCTCAAGGTGTCGCAGGATCCGGCGATGCTGCGCTATCTCGATAACGCGCAGAACGTCAAGGCGCATCCCAACGAAAACTACGCCCGCGAGCTGATGGAGCTGTTCACGCTGGGCATCGGCAACTACACCGAAACGGACGTGCGCGAATCGGCGCGCGCGTTCACCGGCTGGTCGATCGACCGCGATTACGCCTTCCACGATTTCCCCGCTCGCCACGATGACGGCAGCAAGACGTTCCTCGGACAAACCGGCAACTTCACCGGCCACGACATCGTCGAGATCATCTTCACCCAGCCGGCCGCGGCGCGCTTGTTCGCCAAGAACCTGCTCAACTTTTTCGTCTACAACGATCCCGAGCCGCAGCTGATCGACGCAGTCGCCGCGCTGATGCGCAAGAACGACTTCAACCTGCAGCCGGTGATGTCGATGCTTGATGCGCAGCAACGTGTTCTTCGGCGAGCGCGCCTACCGCGCGCTGGTGAAGAGCCCGGTGCAGTTCGTGGTCGGCAGCTACCAGCTCTTCGGCATTCGCCAGTCCGACGTGGTGGCGCTCGGCGCGCTGCGGCGGATGGGTCAGATTCTCTTCTATCCGCCCAACGTCAAGGGCTGGGACGGCGGCGCCGCCTGGCTCAACAGCCAAACGATGCTCACGCGCGAGAACTTCGCCTCGAGCTTGATGGCGAAGATGGGCGATGCGCCGTGGATGCAGCACGCGATGCAGTCGATGGATCCGGCCGGCGTCTCGCGCGCGATCACCGCGACGATCTTGCAAGGCGACGTTTCCTCGGCCTCGACCGCGCAGCTCACCGCCTATCTCGACGGCACCAACGTCAGCGCGCTCGCCGCGCTGTCCGGCGAGAACGCCGACGAGCGCATCCGCGGCGCGGCCTACCTCACGATGGCGATGCCCGCCTACCAACTCGCATAAGGGGTTTCTCTTGAAACGCAACGCTTTTCTGCTCGGAGCCGCCAGCGGGCTCGCGGTTATCGGTCACGCCGACGGTTTCTTCTCGCGGGCTTTGGCGCAAACGCCGCTCGGCGCCGCCGACGACCGCGTGCTGGTGGTGGTGAACTTCCAGGGCGGCAACGACGGCCTCAACACGGTCGTGCCGTTCGGCATGCCGGCGTACTACAAGTACCGGCCCTCGCTCGCCGTCACGCAGAACGACGTGCTGCGCATCGACAACACGGTCGGGCTCAACCCGTCGCTCAAAGCTGTCAAGGACATGTACGACAAGGGCCAAGTCGCGATCGTTCAGGGCGTCGGCTATCCGAAGCCCGACTTCTCGCACTTTCGCTCGACCGAGATCTGGCAGACGGCGACGCCCGATACGTACGCGTCGACCGGCTGGCTCGGACGCTATCTCGACGGCGCGAACCTGCCGGCCGAGAACCTCTTCAACGCCGTCGCGATGTCCGACGTGCTGCCCGAAGTGCTCGTCGCCGAACGCGTCGACGTCGCGGCGATCGCGCAGCTCAACGGTTACGGCTTGACGAGCGACCGCTCGAAGACGGTCGGGCGCGATGAGTTCCATGCGTTCGTGCAAGACAACAACGTCCCGTTCCGCTCGCCCTATCTGGCGCAAGTCGCGCAAATCGAAGATCACGCCCAGCGCGGCGCCGAAGAATTGCCGCACCTCATCGCCGGCTACAAGGCCGCGGCGACGTATCCGGAAACGCCGATCGGCCGCAGCCTCGCGCTCGCCGCGCAAGTTATCGGCTCGAAGCTCGGGACGCGCGTCATCTTCGTCAAGCTCGGTTCGTTCGATACGCACACGACGCAGAAGGGCACGCAAGACCGGTTGCTGGCGGATTTCGCCGGCGGCATCAGCGCGTTCTACGCCGATCTCGCCGCGCACGGCAGCGCCGACCGCGTGCTGACGATGACCTTCAGCGAATTCGGCCGCCGCGTGGCGGAGAACGGCAGCCGCGGCACCGATCACGGCACGGCGGCGCCGGTGTTCATGATCGGCGGCGGCGTCAAAGGCGGGCTCTACGGCGAGCATCCCTCGCTCGACGCGCTCGATGCCGGCAACATGCGCTTCACGACCGACTTCCGCAGCGTCTACGCGACCGTGCTGGAGAAGTGGCTGAAGCGGCCGTCGTCAGGCGTCGTTGGGGCGGGCTTCGCTGCGCTGCCGATGCTGGCCTAACACCGGGCGCGAGAGCGCGTAGCCGGCGGCGCCCACGATGCCGCCGGCCAGCGCGACGAGCCCGAGCGACGTCGTCGCGATGAACGGCAGCGCGCCGTTGACCGTGCTGCCGGCCGCGCCGCCCAGCATTTGCGCGGCGCCGAGCAATCCCGCGGCGAGACCCGCGTCGCGCCGCGCGGCGCTGAGCACGGCCGCGAACGATCCCGGCAGCGTGAAGGCGATGCCGAAGGCGTAGAGCGTCCAGGTCGCGACGAACGCCTCCACCGACGGTGCGTAGGTGTCGGCGGCCCAGCTGAGGACCGCGGCCAGCAGCAACACGGCCGCGCCCGCGCCGAGCAGCAGCTCGGGATCGATCTTGCGCGCGAGCCAACCCGAGACGGACGCGGCGATGATGAACGCCGACGCGTTGATCGCGAAGGCGAACGCGAACTGCGTGCTGGTCACGTGCAGCTCCCCGATCAGCGCGAACGGCGAGCCCGCGATCAGCGCGAAATAGCCGAAGAACGATGCTCCGACGAGCAGCCCGAGCCCGGCCGTGCGGGGCAGCACCAACACGCGGCGGTACGCCGCCACGAGTTCGGTCGCCACGCGCGGCGAGGTTTCGGGCAACGCAAACGCGACGATCGCGACCAGCACCAAGCCGACGACGGCCAGCACGCCGTAGATCGGCCGCCAGCCTAACGTGACGAGGATTGCCGCGCCGAGCAGCGGTGCGATGACCGGCGCGACGCTGTTCACCGCCGAGAGCATGGCCTGGCGAAACACCGCGCCCGCGCGGTCGGTCGAGATGTCTTGGGCGATCGCTCGCGCGCAGACCGTGCCCGCGCACGCGCCGAGGCCTTGCAGCAGCCGCAGGCCGATCAGCACGCGGGCGTCGCCGGCCAGCGTGCAGCCGGCGCCGGCCAGCGTGAAGAGCGCGAGGCCCCCGAGCAGCACCGGCCGGCGGCCGACGCGGTCGGAGAGCGGACCGAGCACCAGCTGGCCCACGCCGAAGGCGAGCACGAAGGTGGAGAGCGTCCACTGGAGCAGCGCGGGCGCCGCGCCCAGCGCGCTCGCGATCTGCGGAAGTCCGGGTAAGCTGCTATCGATGGAGAGCGGCGGCAGCATCGTCAGCGCGCCGAGCATGACGAGAAACCACCCTCCGCCGGGCGCCGGCTTCGTCGTCTTCACCCCCACGATGACCCGGCGCCCGGGTGAGGAGTTCCGGCCCATCGCCAGAACTGCATGACCCTTCCGTGAAAGCGATCGCCGACCACGGCCTGCCGCCTCGCGCCACGCCGAAAAATTTCCTCGTCGCGTGGCTGCTCGTGCTCTTGCAGCGCTCGCACCTGCACGGCTATGAGATCATGAAAGAGCTGCGCGATGAATTCGGCATCGCGTGCGATCACGGCGCCCTCTACCGGACGCTGCGCCAGCTCGAAGCAAGCGCCCTGATTCGCTCGCACTGGGCCGCCGACGATCTGGGTCCGGCGCGGCGCGTGTACGAGTTGACCGACACCGGCCGCGAAGCGCTCACCGCCTGGAGCGACGCCCTCGGCGCGTACCGCGCGTCGCTCGAGAAGTTCTTCCATCTCTATCACGGGCTGACCGGACGGTGAGCATCTCGATCCGCTTCCTCGGCACGGGCGGTGCGCGCTTCGTCGTGGCCAAACAAATCCGCGCCTCGGGCGGGATGTGGATGCGCTTCGGCGCGACCCAGATCCACGTCGATCCGGGGCCCGGGGCGCTGGTGCGAGCGCTGGGCACGATCCCGCCGCAGCGGCCGGCCGAACTCGACGCGATCATGCTCTCGCACAAGCACCTCGATCACGCCGGCGACGTCAACGCGATGATCGAGGCGATGGCGCAGGGCGGCTGGAAGCCGCGCGGCGTGCTGTTCGCGCCGCGCGATGCGTGGACGGGCGACTCGATTCTCTTGCCCTACGCGCAGCGGTTCGTGCCGCGCCACGAGATCGTGGACGAACGCGGCGGGCCCTACGCGATCAACGACGTCGAGGTGCGGGCGTCGGTGCGCCACATGCATCCGGTCGAGACCTACGGCTACCACTTCCGGTATGCCGGCACCACCGTCTCGTATCTGCCGTGCACGCGCTACTTCGAGGGCTTGATCGAGGACTATCGCTCGCACGCGCCCGACGTGCTGGTGATCAACGTGCTGCGCTATGCCGATTCGCTCGACGTCGACCACCTCACGCTCGATGACGCGAAGCGCCTGATCGGCGGCATCCGGCCCGGCTCCGCCATCATGACGCATTTCGGCACGAAGATGCTCGAGCAAGATCCGCGCCGCATCGCCTACGCCCTCGAGGACGAGCTCGGCATTCGCGTCTACGCGGCGCACGACGGGTGGACGTATGACGTCCCGATGCGGGGCGCCGATGTCGCTTGAAGTCGCCGTCGCCAAACCGGGCGACGCCGCGCCGTTTTGGCACGCGAACGATCGCGCTTGGCGCAGCGAGGTGTGGGCGTTCAAGGTCGTGTGGCAAGAACAGACGCACGACATCACGGCCAGCGTCGACGGCGCGATCGTGGGCGCGCTCAACGTGCGCATCGCGGCCTCGCTGGCCCACGTCGAAGCGCTCTACGTGGTGCCCGCGCAGCGCGGCAACGGCATCGGGCACGCGCTGCTGGCCCGCTGCGAAGAGATCGGGAAGTACTACAACTGCCACAAGGTCAGCGCGGCGGTGATGAACGCCAGTAAGGCGCTGCGCTTTTTCCTCGACAGCGGCTACCACCTCGAGGCGGTGCTGCCGCAGCACACGTTCAAACTCGACGTCGCGATGGTGCGCAAGTTCCTACTCTGACGCCGGCGGAGCGCCGTTAGCATGGATCTCGATCCGAGCGACTGGGCGGCGTTTCGCGCGCTGGCCCATCGGGCGCTCGATGAAACGCTCGACGACGTGGGCGCGATTCGCGAGCGGCCGCCGTGGCGCGCGATTCCGGCCGGCGTGCGCGCGTCGATCGGCGCGGATCCGCTGCCGCGCGCGGCCTCCGATCCGGCCGCGGTGTACGCCGCGTTCGCCGAGCAGATCGCGCCGTATGCGGTCGACAACCGTCATCCGCGCTTTTTCGGCTGGGTGCACGGTGCGGGAACGCCGGCCGGCATCATCGCCGGGCTGCTCGCCGCCGGGATGAACGCCAACGTCGGCGGCCGCGATCACGCCGCCGTCGAGGTCGAGCGCCGCGTGATCCGCTGGTGGTGCGAGGTGTTCGGGTTGCCGCCGGGCGCGAGCGGCATCCTGACGACCGGAACATCGATGGCCAACCTGATCGGCGTCCTCGTCGCGCGGCGCGCGGCGTGCGGCGCGGACGTGCGCACGGCCGGCGTTCCGGCGAGCCTAGGGCTGTGCGGTTACACCTCGACCGAGGCGCACGGTTCGGTCGCGCGGGCCTTCGATGTGGCGGGGTTGGGCAGTGCGGCGCTGCGCGCGATTGCGGTCGACGGCGCGCTGCGGCTCGACGTGCGCGCGCTCAAAGTGCAAATCGCGGCCGATCGTGCGGCGGGCCAACGGCCCTTCATCGTCATCGCGACCGCCGGCAGCGCGAGCTCCGGCGCGGTCGACGATCTCGCAGCGCTGGCCGAGTGCGCGCGCGCCGAGGGGCTCTGGTTTCACGTCGACGGCGCCTTCGGCGCGCTGGCCGTTCTCGCGCCCCACCTGCGGCCGCTGGTGGCAGGCATCGAGCGCGCCGACTCGATCGCCTTCGACCTGCACAAGTGGCTGCACGTGCCTTACGACGCGGGCGCGGTGCTGGTGCGCGACGGCGCGCTGCACGCGGCGACCTTCGCCGATCATGCGCCCTACCTCGCGCGCGCGCAGCGCGGTACGGCCGCGGGCGAGCCGTGGTTCACCGACTTCGGACCCGAGCTCTCGCGCGGTTTTCGCGCGCTCGGCGTGTGGTTCACGATGAAGACCTACGGGCTCGACCGTTTCGGCGAACTGATTCTGCGCCAATGCGCGCTGGCGCGCGCCCTCGGCGACCGCATCGCCGCGACGCCGCCGCTCCAGCTGCTGGCGCCGGTGACGCTGAACATCGTCTGCTTCCGTTATGCGGCGCCGCTCGACGACGCCGCCTGCGACGCGCTCAACGCGCGGATCGTGATCGAGCTGCAAGAGCGCGGCATCGCCGTACCGTCGACGACCCGGATCGGGGGCAAACTCGCGATTCGCCTGAACGTCATGAACCACCGCACGGCGCAAGCCGACCTCGACGCCGTCTTCAGCGCCGTGCTGAGCATCGCGAAAGAGCTAGAACGGGCGCCCGCGTAGCGCGCGAAAGCGTTGGAATGCGTCGGGAGCTTGCGGCTGCGAGGGGCGCGACGGTTGCAGCGCTTGGCGCACCGGACGCCACTCCGGCGGGATCGTCTGGCGCGTGTCGAGTGCGCCGTCGTAGAGGTAGATGTTGCCGCGCCCGGTCACCGCGTTGACCACCGGGCCGCCGCCGGCAACGGTTGCGCTGGCTTCGCCCTCGTTGCGCTGGTCGATCGGCGTGCGCTTCTCCCACATCGAATACACGTGGCCGTCGCTCGAGCGCGCGGCAACTTGCGCGCCGTTGGCGATGCCGATCGCGATCGAACCGTTGGTCGATTCGAAGCGCGCGAGTCCCGGATCGAAGGTGCCGTTGTCGTAGACGACCGAGCCCGCCACCGTGCTGACCTCGATCTGGCGCGCGCGGTTGTGTTCGAAGATGAAGTTCGCGTTGTTGCCGCGCGCGCGCAGACGGTCGAAGCTCGAATCGAGCACGTCGAGGCGGCCGTTCATCATCTGGACGAACGCGGAGCTCATGACGTCGGTCAGCACCGCGTGGCCGCCGCCGCTGACGACGAACAGCGTGCCGCCGTGGTAATCGTCGACCGACAGCAGTCCGGAGCCGCGAATGCGCGCTTCGAGGATCGCGGTCGACGCCGGGACCATCACGGTGAGGTGGGTGTCGGCGCCGGCGAGGATGCGCAGATCGTCGTGCACTCCGGGCCGGAAGTCGGAGGCGTACGGGAACTCTTCCGGCGGCAGCGTTCCGCGCGTCACCGTCCCGGTGAGGGGATCGCGCACCGCGATGTTGGCGACCTGAATCGAAACCGAGAGCGGCTGCTGCGGCGTGCCGAAGGTAACGGGCCGCCGGGTGACCTGCACCGCCTCGTCGTCCGTTTCGAACTGCACGTTCGGGCGGTCCCAGGCTTTGACGGTGACCACCGACCGGGCGCCGGCCACCACTTGGACCACGCTCTGATCGCTCAACGTGAACGAGCCCGACGCCGCGCCGGCGGGGGCAGGGAGAAGGAACCCGAGGAGGAGGGCGAGGCTCGCGGCGGCGCACCGCAGGGCGTCGCGGACGGCGGCCACGGGCCGATCATAGCCCGCGGGAGTGACCGCGGTCATTGAATTTCGGTGAGGAGCGCGTCTTCTTCCGGGGGCAGGTCGAGCGCGGGCAAGGTTACCGTGAAGACCGAGCCGCCCACGGCGCGGGCCGCGGCCGACACCGTTCCGCCGTGGACGCGCGCGATGCTGCGCACGATCGCGAGGCCGAGGCCGGTTCCCTCGATCGTTCGCGAGTGCGAGGGATCGCCGCGAAAGAAACGGTCGAACAGACGCTCCGCCGTTTCGGCTTCGATGCCGATCCCGGTGTCGGCGACGGTGATGGTAGCGGTGCCGGGTGCGTGGCTGACGGCCACCACGACCTCGCCCCGTTCGGTGAACTTGATCGCGTTATCGACCAGGTTCGAGACGAGCTGGCGGATCAGCGGTGTATCGCCCAGGATGTAGGGACCGGTTGGATCCAGCTCGGCGCGCAGCGTGAGCCCGCTCTGGCCCGCGCGTTCGCGGGCGTGCGCGACGACATCGCCCACCAGCGGGTTGAGGGCCAGCGGCTCGCGCGGAATTTGGTCGCCCGAGTCGGCTTTGGCCAGCGTGAGCATACCGCCGACCATGGCGGCCAGCCGCGCCGACTCATCGACGATCGCATCGAGGCTCTCCGCGCGCACGACCGGGTCGCGGTCGCCCCAGCGCCGGATCAGCTGCGCGTTGGCGTTGATGACCGTCAGCGGTGTCTTGAACTCGTGCGAGGCGTCGGAGATGAACTGGCGCTCGCGCGCGAAGGCTCCTTGGAGCCGGTCGAGCATCGCGTCGAACGTCGCCGCGAGCCGGCCGATCTCGTCGCCGCGCTTCCAGCGCAACCGGCGATCGAGCTTCTCCGAGCCGATCTCATCCATCGCGCCGGTCAACCGGACGATCGGGTCGACCAAGCTGCGCGCGATGAAGAACGAGGCGATGATGACGGCGAGGCAGGCCACGATCGCGGCGTAGACGAGAATCGACTGCGCGCGGCGCGTTTCGCGGTCGATGATGTCGAGCCGCTGCGCGACGTGCGCGATGACGATCGTCTTCCCGGCGCGGCTGAGGTTGCGGTCGAGCACCAGGAGCGGTGCACCGTCGGTGTCGCGCGCGAAGGTGAAGCGCTCGTTGATGCCCGCCGGCAGCGCCGCCAACCGCAAGTCGCCCATATTGGAGCTTTTGCCGATCGGATAACCCTGCGGCGTGTCGATTTGAATGTATTGCGTGATCGAGGCCCAGTGGTCGAGCTGTTCTTTGTTTGCCAGCGTGTCGAGGACGGTCGCGGGATCGTAGAAGCCGAGCGCGTTGCTGGCCTCGGCTACGCGCGCGATCTCATCGGCCGTGGCGGTGATCCCGGCTTTGGCCTGCTCGATCAACAGCGAGCGAAAGGCGAGGCCGATCGCGGCCGCGCCGATCGCGATGATCACCACGATCAACAATGCGTAGGACGCGGCGATGCGCGTCCGCAGCGATACGTTAATCTTTGAGGGCGTAACCGACGCCGCGTACCGTTTGGATCAGCTTGTCCTCGAAGCCGTCGTCGATCTTGCCGCGCAGATAGCGAATGTACACGTCGATCAGGTTGGAGTCGCCGAGAAAATCGCTGCCCCACACGCCGTTGAAGAGCTCGTCGCGCGTGTGGACTTTGTTGCGGTGCAGCAAGAGGTATTCCAGCAGCGCGTACTCTTTGGCGGTCAGTGAGACGTCTTTGCCGGCGCGCTGCACTTCGTGGCGGTCGCGATCCATCGTGAGGTCTTTGGCGCCGATGATGTTGTCTTGCGGTTGACGGTCGCGCAGCCGGGCGCGAATGCGCGCGAGCAATTCCTCGATCGAGAACGGCTTGGTGAGGTAATCGTCGGCGCCGTGGTCCAAGCCGGCAACGCGGTCGGGGATGCGGTCTTTCGCCGTGAGCATGATGATCGGCACGTTGCTCTTGGCGCGGATGCGCGCGCAGACTTCCATGCCGTCGAGTTTGGGCAGCATCAAGTCGAGCACGACCAGATCGGGCTCTTTGAGCGCGCGTTCGAGGCCTGCGAGCCCGTCGCGCGCGGTCTCGACCTCATAGCCTTCGTGCTTGAGCTCGAGTTCGAGCACGCGCAAGATCTGCGCGTCGTCTTCGACGACCAAAATCTTGTAGGTGCGGTCGGTCGCCGGGGTGGTGGCGCTCATGATTGCGCGTTGACCAGTAGCCTGCTCACTCACCGGTTATACACGGTCGGCCGGGGCGTTGCCATGAAGGGGAGGCTAGAAATCCACCACACCGTCGACACCCCGATGCCCAGCCAAACGTAGGTGGCGGGTGAAAAGAGGCCCAGCGCCCGCATTCCCGCGACGATCGCCCCGGTGAGGCGCAGGCCGGCATCCGGCGCCGACGTCAGCATCCAGGTCGTCAGCCAGCCCACGAGTACGGCGGAGCCCACCAGCAACCACAGCTCCCACGTCCGGAACGGGGGGCTCGCGCGCAGCACGGTCGCAGCCAGAATGCGCTCGTGCATATCCGCCGGCGGCTCCTCGAGCGGCAGAGCGAAAAGCGCCCGGTCCAGTTCGTCGTCGGTCATGTGGTTCTCCGTGGAGCGGCCGGCCCCAGTGCGGCCCGTAACAGTTCCTTTGCCCGAAAAAGATGCGTCTTCACGGTTCCGAGCGGCAGTCCCAGTACGCCGGCGATCTCATCGTACTGTTTCCCTTGCAGATGGAAGAGTGTGATCGCGATCCGGTACTTTTCGGGCAGCGCGTCGATGGCGGCGCGCAGGGCGGCGGCTTCTTCGGCGGCTTCGTAGGCCCGCTCCGGCCCCGCGGCCGGATCGGCGACGTCCGGCGGTTCATCGCCCGTGAAGCGTTTGCGCCGGGCCAGCCGGTCGCAGCATACCCGGTAGCAGATCGTGAAGATCCAGGTGGCGAACTTCGCGCCCGGCCGGAACGACGCCAGTCCCCGGTAGGCCTTGATCCAGGCTTCCTGCGCGGCATCTTTCGCCTCCTCGGCATCGCGCAAGGTGCGATAGGCGAGATGGTAGACCGCGCGCTCGTAGCGCCCGGCCAGGATGCCGAAGGCGTCACCGCGACCGGCCAGGACGTGCGCGATCAATTCATCGTCCGTGGGGGCGACGGCCGTGGCGTACTCCGCCGGCGGTTCGGCCAACAGTGCGACTCCCATCTGCGCGCATGTACGGGAGACGGCGGCCCAAGTTTCGCGAGCTGAAACACGGCCGGCACTCGGCCGTACATGGAGCGTGATTCCACGCGCAACGCTCATCGCCGTGCTCCTCGGGCTCGAAGCCGCCATCTTGGTCGGGATGGTCGGCGCGATCCGCGGTACGCCGGCCCCCAACTGGCACGGTTTCTCACACACACCGGCCGAGGCGACGCAGACTGACCCGGCGTGGTCGTTTGCGGCCGGCGCCGCCCCCGCGGTTGAAGTCGACATCGGGCACGCCGACCTGACGATCGAGACGCGGCCGGGGTCGCGCATCGAGGTCAGCGTCGCGCCGGGCATGGAGATCTCATCATCGGGCCCGATCGCCGCGCGGGAGGACGGCGGAAAGGTTCGTATCACGGCCGCGAATAGCGGCGCTGCGAAACAGTTTTACGTCGACGAACGGAACGTGCACGTGACCGTTCCACCCGCGACGCACGTGGTCGTCCTGCGGGCGGGCGACATCAGCGCCAGCGGGTTGCGCGCTGCCGCGTCGTTCGTCAGCGACCACGGCTTCATCGAGATCAGCGACGCCGATTGCTCGACGCTGCACGTGGAATCCGCCAACGGCCGGGTCGTGCTGACCAACGTGATCGCCGCGCAGATCGATGCGTCGAGCACGAACGGCCGCGTCGAAGGCCGGGCACTGCAGTTACGCGACGGCAGCGTCTCGAGTGCGAACGGCCGCGTTTCGCTGCAATTCGCCGGCGGTACGGACACGACGGTGAACGCCGAGGCCGGCAACGGCAAGGTTCGCGTTTCGGGCTTCGCCGCGGCTGCCGCGGTGCCGGTGCAACGCGCCGACGACGAGCAGAACGGCGGTGACACCTGGTCGGCGCGCACGGTGCGCATCGGCGCCGGCGAAGGACGGCTCGACGTGCACGCGAGCAACGGCAATATCGACCTCACTCAGGAAGGTTAGCGCGATGGACGACAACTTGGTTCCGGTCCTCATCTTCGGCTTCATCATCGGCGGTTGGGTGTTGAGCCGTATCTTGCGCCATCGCGAGCGCATGGAGATGTTGCGGCGCGGGATCGTGCCGCCGGCCAACGGCCGCGGCTGGAAACGCTCGCGCTTCGGCGGCCCGGGCGGCGAGCCGCCGTGGGCCGACGTTCCGTATCAGTCGAGTGCACCGGCGCCGGGCTTCGGCTACTCCGCCTACGACGATCCGAATTCGGCGCAGTGTACGCTGCGCCGCGGGATATTCACCGCGATGATCGGCTTCGCGCTCTTGATCGGGCTCTCGTTCATCGGCTACCACGCCGGGGACGGGCTCTTCAGCCCGCCGTCGATCCGTCCGGGCCCGTGGCTGCTTGGTGGTTTGATCCCGATGTTCGTCGGGATCGCGCAGATCATCATCGCGCTGATGTCGGGCGCGGTGTTCATGATGCGGATGCAGCCCCCGCCCTTCGTTCCGCCCGGACCGGGTGGACCGGGCCAGCGCTCTTACGGCTCCGCGCAACCCGGTCAGCCCGGAGCGCGCTACGAAGAGCTCGCACGTCCGGTGCCGCCGCCCGATCGGCTCTGAGCCGCGACGGTGGGCAAATGCAACAGGAGCGGGTCGCCTTAGCGACCCGCTCCTGTAGATGTTCCCGGCCCTCGTTGCGCCGCTAGCGGCAGGTAACGATCGCCATCGCCCAACCGCTCGCAGTGCGCGTGCGGACGAGATATCCGTCTTCGGTGCGGTCGTAAACGCTGTAGCCCGCTCGTAGCGCGTCAGCTAGCGTCTTGAAGACCTGAATCCCGGCCATCTCGGTTCTCCTCCCTCGCGGCTTGTCGCCACGATGTCCCAGTCTCTATTACCTATAACGGCCGGAAACTCACCTGCGTTCACGTTCTCATCAACTTTTCTCCGTAAAGATATGTTGCGGGAGCAAGCGCATCGGTCGCCAAGTTCGGCCGGAATGCAGCAAACGCGCCTCGTTGTCGCCATCGACGTTCCGACCTTTGTCCGGGCAAAAACCCTCATCGAGGCGCTCGATGGCATCGATATCACGTTCAAGGTCGGCTACGAAGCGCTCTACGGGTACGGTCCCGAGCTGCTCGCATTGCTTGAATCGCGCGGCGCCGCATACATGCTCGATGTGAAGCTGCACGATATTCCGCGCACCGTCCATGCCGCGGTGCACGCGCTGGTGCGGCCCGGCGTCGCGCTCCTGACGGTGCATGCGCTCGGCGGCGCGGAGATGCTTGCTGCGGCGGCCGAAGCGGCCGAAGAGCGTGCGGCGGAACTCGGCATCGCGGCGCCGGGCGTGCTCGCGGTCACGATTCTCACGAGCATCGCCGCCGAAGACCTCAACGAATTGGGCCTGGCCGGCGGCCCGGGTGAAAATGCGATCCGCCTGGCAGCGCTGGCGCGGGATGCGCGATGCGCCGGCGCGGTCTGTTCGGTGGCAGAGGTTGCCGACCTCAAGTCGTTCTTCGGCAGCGAGTTCATCGCGTTGTGTCCGGGCATTCGTCCGGGCGGCAGCGCGCACGGCGATCAGCGCCGGATCGCGACGCCGCGCGAAGCGCGCGCGGCCGGCGCCGATTACATCGTCGTCGGGCGCCCGATCGTCGAAGATGCCGATCCGGCCGCCGCGGCGCGCGCGATCCTGGCGGAATTGGTTTGACGTGAGCGACGCTCACGCCCGAACGCTTGCTGGACGAACTGCGCGCGCGCGGTGCGTTGCTCGACGGTCATTTCCGGCTCTCGTCGGGACGCCACTCCAACCGCTTCGTGCAGAAGTTCCGCTTTCTCGAAGATCCGGCGTTTCTCGAACGCGTCGTCGACCGCGATGCTCGAACTGATGCCGCCGCTCGACGTGACGCTGCGTGGTGTCGGCTGCGGTCGGCGGCATCGTGCTCGGCTACGAGGCGGCGCGCCAACTTCGGCACGCGCGCGATCTTCGTCGAGAAAGAAGGCGGCGTGCCGCGCTTGCGCCGCGGCTTCGCCCTGGCGCCCGGCGAGCGCGTGCTGGTGGTCGAGGACGTCATCACGACCGGGCTCTCGGTGCGCGAAGTGATCGACGTCGTCGGCGCCGAGGGCGGCGACGTCGCGGCGGTCGGCAGCGTCGTTCGCCGCGGTGCGGTCGACGTCGGCGCACCGCTCTTCGCGCTCCTCGATCTGCCGATCGAGTCGTTCGAGGCCGCCGGCTGCCCGCAGTGCGCCGCCGGCGAGCCGCTCGACGAACCGGGTTCGCGCTTTTTGCAGCGCTAAAGCGTTAGCGGGCTAACGGGCGCCGCGCAGCCGGGGCGCGAAATCCCGCACGAGTCATGGACTACGCCTCGCTCGCACGGCCGCCCGTGCGCCTGCTCCACCCCTATAGCGCCGGGACGACGATCGCCCAGGCCAAGCGCCGCTTCAACCTCGAGCGCGTGATCAAGCTGTCGTCGAACGAGAACCCGCGCGGATCCTCACCCAAAGCGCTCGCCGCGATGGCGAGCGGTGACCGACGCGCACCTCTATGCCGACGACGATCACTTGGAGTTGCGCGCGCGCCTGTCCGAACCGTACGGCTTGCGGATCGAGAACACGATCCTCGGTCACGGCAGCAACGAGATCCTGTTGATGTTCTTCCTGACGTTCGTCGGGCCGGGCGACGAGGTGATCATGGCCGATCCCGACGTTTTCGCTCTTTCCGGCCGATGCGATCGTCACCGGTGCGACGCCGGTGCGCGTGCCGCTGCGCGACGGCGGCCACGATCTCGACGCGATGCTCGCCGCCGTGACGCCGCACACGAAAGCGGTCATCATCTGCGATCCGAACAATCCGAGCGCGACGTGCGTCGAGCCCGCGGCGTTCGCGCGCTTCGCCTCGGCGTTGCCGGCCGAGGTGCTGCTGTTCATCGATCAGGCCTATCGCGAATACATGCCGGCGGAGAGCATCGAGGGCACCGACTACGTGAAGTCGCGCCGCGGCACGATCGTGACGCGCACGATGTCGAAGCTCTACGGCTTGGCCTCGGTGCGCTTCGGTTACGGCTTCGCCGATCAGGGGATGATCGATTTGCTGCAGCGCGTGCGCGTGCCGTTCAACGTGTCATCGCCGGCGGCGGCCGCGGCGTGGGCCGCGCTCGACGACGACGAGTTCCGCACTGCGACGATCGCGCATGAACGATGAGGGCAAAGCGCTATCTCGAAGCGGCGTTCGCGCGGCTGGGCATGTTCGCCTATCCGTCGGCCGCGAACTTCATCGCGGTGCGCGTGCCGATCGACGGCCGAAGCGGCGTATACCGATCTGCTGCGGCGCGGCATCGTCGTGCGGTCGGGCGACAAGCTCGGAATGCCGAACTTTTTGCGCATCACGATCGGCTTGCCCGAGGAGAACCGCGAACTCGTGGCCGCGCTCGAAGCGGAATTGCCGGCGTGGCGGGAGCGCGCAACCGTTCCGGCATGAGCCCGACGCCGGCGATCGCGATCCGCCGCGGGACCACCCGCGATCGCGCGTTCGTGATCGACTTGGGCCGGCGCGTTGCCGCCCACCAGCGTTTCATCGTTGCGCATCGCGCTGCCGCCGCTGGTCGAAGGCGCCTACGAACGTCTGGTCGAGTACGTGCTCGCGCGCGAGCACGACGTGCTCATCGCCGAGTCGAGGCGGACGTGCGGCCGGCTTCGCGCTGCTGATCTACGATCTGCCCGATGAGATCACGCTGACCGAACAGACCTTCATCGCCTATATGGCGGTCGAGCCCGCGCGGCAGCGCGAACGGCATCGGCCGCGCGCTGCTTGCGAACATCGAAGATCAGGCGCGCCGGCGCGGGCTGCCGTATCTGTCGCTGATGGTGACCGAAGAGAATGCCGCGGCGCGCGCGCTCTACGCCGACGCCGGCTTCACGACCGAGCGCCGCATGATGACGAAGCGCTTGTGAGCAATCTCGTGGCCCGCCGCATCACCGCCGGCGTCGCGATCCTGATCGTGCTTGCCGGCGCGGGGTTCGTGGCGGTGCACATCCCGCGCACGATCTCGATCTTTCTCGTCGCGGCGTTCATCGCGTTCGGCGCGGCGCCGCTCGTGCAGCGGCTCGAGCGCTGGATGCCGCGCGGCGCGGCGATCGCGCTCGTGTATGTCGGGCTCGTCGGCGCGCTCGTGCTGCTGGCGCTCGTGATCGTGCCGATCACCTACGCGCAGATCATCGTGCTCGTCGGTCACACCAGCGACTACGTGATCGCCTCGCAAGACGGTGTTTCGCATCTCGAGTCGTTCGTGCGCGCGCGGCTCGGCGACCGGGTCGCGCTGCCGACGTTCGGCCAGATGCAAGCCGAAGTCGGCGAACGCGTCGGCGCGATGTTCGCCCTGACGCTGGCCTCGATCGGAACGATCCTGCTGGGCACGGTCAACGCTTTGCTGGTCGGCGTGTCGGCACTGATCCTCTCGGTCTTTCTGCTCTCGCGCGGGCGCGCCGTGCGCGGCGGCGTGCTCGCGCTCTTGCCGGTGTCGCGCCGCGCGAAAACCAACGCGCTGCTGGTCGAAGTGGCCTCGATCTTCGGGCACTTCGTCGCCGGTCAGCTGGCGCTTGTGCGCGATCGTCGGCGCGGCGGTGTGGGCGGCGCTCGCGCCCTCGCATTTCGCGTTCTCGCTGCTGGTCGCCGTCGTCTGCGCGCTCGCGTACGCGGTGCCGTTCTTCGGCATGATCGTCGCGCAGTTCATCGCGGCGGTGCTGGCGATTCCGCAGGGCACCGACGATGGTTGTCTACGTGACCGTCGCGATCTTCATCATCGCGCGCATCGCCGACAGCGTGCTGGTGCCGAAGATCATGGCCGACGCCGTCGGCGTCTCGCCGATCGGGGTGATGTTCGCGGTGTTCGCGGGCGGCGAACTCTTCGGCCTGTGGGGGCTGATCCTCGGCATTCCGGCGGCAGCGCTCGTGCGCGTGCTGTTCACCTACTTCGCGCTGCCGTGGATCGTGCGCGCGCAGCAGGCCGATCCCGAGCCGCATGGCACAGAGATCGTGGTGGAAACCCCGGAGCTGGTCGTGACCGTCCAGAACGGCTCGTGATGCGCGACTGGCTGATCGCGGACATCGGACGGCGTGCGCCGGCGCTGCTGTGCATGATGGATGCGCGCGGGAACGTCGAGTACTTGAACGAACGCTGGAGCGACTTGCTGGGCGCGCCGGCATTAGCGCTGTTGGGCAGCGGTTGGATGTCGTTCGTCCATCCCGACGACGTCGACCCGCTGGTACAAACGTTCAGGTCTGGCCCTGGTGACGGGCGATTCGTACCGCAGCGAGTTCCGGATGCGCCACGCCGACGGCGCTTTCCGCTGGATCGAAGTGCGCGCGGAGCCCGAACGCAACGAGAAGGGCGAGATCGTGCACTGGTTCGGCGCCGGCAACGACGTCGACGCGCAGCACCGGGCCATGGATGCACTGCAGTTGCTGGCCGAAAGCGGCGCGACCGCCAATTCCGCCAACGACGTCGACGCCTTGCTCGAGGGCGTCACGCGCGCCGCGCTGGCGGGCCTGGCGGATATCGCGTTCTTCGACTTGATCGGCGCCGACGGCTGGAGCCGGCGCATCGGGGCCGGCGGGGCCGGCGTTCCGCGTGAAGCGATCGAGACGACGTTGAACTTTCCGACGCGGTTCAATCAGCCTAATCCGATTTCGCGTGCGATGTCGGAGCCGCACGCAATGCACATCGCGCGGGTCGACGAGGCGTTCATCATGACCGCGATCGCCGATCCGCTGCGCCGCGATGCCTGGCGCAGCGTCAACATCCGCTCGATGATCGTGGCGCCGATGATCGTGGCCGGACGGCGCTTGGGCGGGCTCACGATGCTGCGCACGCTCACGGATCGCGCCTTTGAAGCCAGCGACGTGCGCGTGGTGGAAGAGGTCGCGCGCCGCGCCGCGGTGGCGGTCGAAAACATTCGGCTCACGGAAGTTGCGCGCCGCGAAACCATGGAACGCGCGGACCAGTTTCGCCAAATCGCCCAGTCCATGCCGATGCTGATGTGGACCACGAGTCCCGAAGGCACGACCGACTGGCACAACCGGCGCTGGTTTGAGTATACGGGCCAACCCGAAGATTCGCCGCCGGAGATCGGCTGGCACACGCTGCACCCCGAGGACGTGCCGGCCACGCGGACGGCCTGGACGGCGGCCACCGAATCGGGCTTGCCGTTCGAAATCCAGCATCGCATCCGGCGCGCGGACGGCGTGTACCGCTGGTTTCTCACCCGGGCGACGCCCGAGCGGGACACCAACGGCACGATCGTGCGGTGGTACGGAACCAACACCGACATCGACGAGGCGCGGCGCGCGCTGCGCACGCTGGAGGTGTTCTCCGAGCTCGGTCCGGCCCTCTCGGCCTCGCTCGAAATACAGGCCACGCTCGACGCGGTGATGCACGTCGTCGTGCCCGAATTCGCCGACTGGGCCTACATCAATCTGCTCGACGAACACGGCGACTTGCGCGTGGCCGCGGTCTACCATCGCGAAGAAGCCAAACGAGCGGCATTGGCGACCCAGATCGGCAAACGCTACGTGCGCGCGGATGCGGCCACCGGAACGGCCCACGCGATCCGCACGGGTGAACCCGTCCTCTTCAAAAACGTGGTGCTTGAAAAGATGAGCCGGGTCGTCGCGGAAGACGTGCTCGACGTGTTCGTCGACGTCGGCTTCAGCTCGGCGCTCGTCGCGCCCCTGATGTCGGGCAGCGTCGCGCGCGGGACGCTGAGCGTGGCGATGTTCGAGAGCGGGCGCGGCTTCGACGATGCCGATATCGGCTTCTTCCAAGAGCTGGCGCGGCGCATCGCACCGGCGATCGCGAACGCCGAATTGTTCGAACGCGAGCGGCGGGTTGCGCGCAGTTTCCAAGATGCCGCGCTGCCCGATTCGCTGCCCCAGGTTGCGGCCTGCTCGTTCAGCGCGATCTACGAGGCCGGGCGCGCCGAAGCGCTGGTCGGCGGCGACTGGTACGATGCCTTCACGCTGGCCGACGGCCGCATCGTGCTCTCGATCGGCGACGTGGCCGGTTCCGGCTTACAGGCCGCCGTCACGATGGCCAACATGCGCCAAGCGATTCGCGGCGTGGCCTACGTTCAGCCCGACCCGGTGCTGATGCTCGAAGCGGCCGACCTCGCGTTGCGCAGCGAATCGCCGGGCCGTTTCGTCACCGCGTTCGTGGCCGTGATCGATCCGGTCGAGGATACGTTCTCGTTCATGACGGCCGGCCATCCGCCGCCGCTGCTGCGCACGCCGGCCGGCGAGATCGTCGCCCTCGAGGCGAGCGGCTTGCCGCTCGGGTTGCGCGATCACGACGGATCGGCGAGCATGGCGCGCGCGATCGAGCCCGGCTCGACGCTGGTGCTCTACACCGACGGGCTGATCGAATCGACGCACGATATGGAGGAGGGCTACCGCCGGCTGGACCAGGCCCTGCGCGACCCCGGCATTCTGGCGGATCCGGATCTCGCCGCGCGCGTTCGCGACGCGGTGCTGATCGAAGGGTCGCGCGACGACGTGGCGATCCTGTGCGCCCGTTACGCCGGCATCACGCTCGAGCGCCATCACATCGACGTGCGCGATGCGGCCGAGAGCGCGCGCTTCGCGGCGCTGCTGGTGGCGGCGCTCGAGCGCTGCGGCTACGCGAGCGACGCGATCGTCAACGCGGAGATCGTGTTGGCCGAACTCACCGGCAACCTCGTGCGGTACGCGCCCGGACCGGCCACTTTCGTGATCGACGCGACGCCCGGCCACGTCGTGCTGCACGTCCTCGACGGCGGCCCCGGCTACCGCTTTTTCTCGCGCCTGCCGACCGACACGCTCAGCGAGCGCGGGCGCGGTCTGTTCCTGATCGCCTCGCTCGCGGAAGCCTTCCACGTGACGCCGCGCGCGTTCGGCGGCAGCCACGCCTGCGTGACGTTCTCGCCGGCTAGCGCGGCCGACGCGCAACGAACACGGTGGTCGCGAACGTGAGCACCTCCTCGCCGCGCTGATTGAGCACCCGGAAAGCGAACCGCACGAGTGCCGCGATCGGGCTTCGAGGCCGACGGCCGCACTTCGACCACATTGCGCGATCGTGTGCAGCGTGTCGCCGGGCCGCACCGGGCGCGTCCAGCGCAGATCGTCCATCCCGGGCGAACCGAAGCTGGTGCCGGCCAGCACGCCCGTGTCGAGGAACATCCGAAAGGCGACCGCGAGCGTTTGAAAGCCGCTCGCGATCAGCCCGCCGTAGGGCGACGTGCGCGCCGCCTCGACGTCGATGTGGAACGCTTGCGGGTCGTAGAGCGCGGCGAAGGCGATGATCGCATCTTGAGTCAGCGTCTGGCCCGCCGAGACGATCTCCTCACCGGCGCTGAACTCTTCGAAGTAGCGTCCCCTCACATCGTCTCGGGCGCGGAGATGCCGCACAGCTCGAGTGCCTTTGCCAGCACCGTTTGGGTCGCGAGCGCGAGGCCCAAGCGCGCGACCGTCTGCGCGCGGTCGTCGGTGAGGATAAGGCAGTCGGAATAGAACTGGTGGAAGTCGGCCGCGACGTCGCGCGCGTACTTGGGCAAGCGGTGCGGCGCCAGGCTGCGCGCGACGCCGCTCACGACCGCGCCGAACTCGGCCAGCCGGCGCGCCAGCGCGATTTCGCTCGGTTCGCTCAAGCGCTCGAGGTGCTGGCCGCGCCGCGCGTCGTCGACCAGCGTGCGGTCGCGTTCGAGCGCCTTGCGCACCACCGAGGCGATGCGTGCGTGGCCGTACTGCACGTAGTACACCGGGTTGTCGCTGGACTGTTCCTTGGCCAGCGCGAGATCGAACGTCAAGGGCTGATCGATCGAAAGCATGACGAAGAAGAAGCGCGCCGCGTCGACGCCGACCTCGTCGATGATCTCGGCCAGCGTGACGATGTCGCCGTGGCGCTTGGACATCGAGACGATCTCTTCGCCGCGCTTGAGCGTGATCTGCTGCGCGATCAGCACCTCGATCGCGCCGCTGCGCCCATAGGCATCGGCCAGCGCGCGCAAGCGGGCGATGTAGCCGTGATGATCGGGACCGAGGATATCGATCACGCGATCGGCGCGCTGCAGCTTGTCGTAGTGGTAGGCGATGTCGTTGGCAAAGTAGGCCGGCCGCCCGTCGGAGCGCACGACCACGCGGTCTTCGTTGTCGCCGCTTTCGGTCGTGCGCAACCAGAGCGCGCCGTCTTTGTCGTAGGTCAGACCGTAGGTGCGCAAGCGCTCGATGCCGACGGCGATCGCACCCGCATCGTGCAGTGCCTTCTCGCTTTGCCACAGGTCGAAGGTCACGCCGAAACGCGCGGCAACCGCCTGTTGCTCGCGCACGATCTCATCGCGCCCGAACGTGCCGAAGTACGTCCACCATTCCGATTCCGGCGCCGTGCGCCAGCGCTCGCCGTCGATCTCGCGAATGCGTTCGGCGATCGGCAGCAAGTAATCGCCGGGATAGCCTTCTTCCGGAAACGGAAACGCGGGGTCCCATAACTGCATGTAGCGCGCGTAGAGCGAACGCGCGAGCTTGTCGAACTGCGAGCCGGCGTCGTTGATGATCCATTCGGTGAACACGTCGTAGCCGGCGAAGCGCAGCGTCTTCGCCAGCGTGTCGCCGATCGAGAGCGTGCGGCCCTGGACGACGACGAGCGGGCCGGTCGGGTTGGCGCTGCCGAATTCGAGCGAGATGCGCTCGTGCTGCGGCGCGCCGCGCCCGTAGGCCGGACCCTCGCGCAGCACCGCGGCGATCGTCCGCTGCCAGAACTGCGGAACGAGGCGCAGGTTGATGAACCCCGCCGCCGCCGTTGCGCCGGCCACCGTCGCGCGCACGTCGCCGTCGTCCATCGCCCGTTCGATGATCGCGTTGGCGATGTCGAGGGGTTTCTTCTTCGCGACCTTCGCCAAACCGAACGCGACGTTGGTCGCGACGTCGCCATGCTCGGCGCGGCGCGGCGGCTCGAATGCCACATTCGCCTCGCTCTCCGGAAAGAGCGCGCGCGCCGCGGCTTCGAAGCGCGCGGCCAGTGCCGGCAGGTCGAGCATCGTGCCGTCGTCAGTGATGGTAGGGTTCATTCGCAGCGATCTTCGCCGCACGATAGAGTTGCTCCAGCACGAGCGTGCGCGCCCACTCGTGCAAGAGCGTCAAGCGCGAGAGCGACCAGCGGAATTGCGCGCGTTCGAGCAGCGCGGGCGCCGCGCCGTAGGTTCCGGCGATCACGAGCGTGAGCTGCGAGGTGCCCTCGATCGCGAGCCGCTCGATGCGCGCGGCGAGCTCCTCGCTCGAGAGCTCGGTGCCGGTGCGCTCGAGCAGCCAGACGTGGTCGCTGGGTGCAATCAGCCGCAGGATCGCCTCGGCCTCGCTCGCCATCGAGCGCGCGGCGTCGCTGCCGTCGCCGGCGCGCACCTCGATCTCCTCGAGCCGGTGGTAGGACCGCAGGCGCCGCCGGAAGTCGTCGGCGGCGGCGAGGTGATAGCGCTCGCGCAGCTTGCCGACCGCGATCAGGCGTACGTGCATGGCGCCCGGTTCGGCGGCCTCAGGCCGGCGACCGCCGGAAGCGCCCGTCGGCGCCGCTGACGATCGTGCCGGCGGCCAGCAAGTCGCCGACCCGGGCCAGGGCCAGCGCCGGCGGCAGCGCGCTCGAGGCCACGACCGCGTCGGCGTCGGCCGGGCCCGCCTCGAGCAGGGTCAGGATGCGGGCGGCGGCCGGATCGGCGCTCGCCGCGGCCGGAAGCGGCTCCCGGCCGGCGGCGACCGCCAGGCCGAGCTGCGCGAGGACGTCGGCGGCGTCGCGCACCAGGATCGCACCGTCGCGGATCAGGGCCAAGCAGCCGGCGGCTTTGGGCCGGCCGACGTCGCCCGGAAACGCCATCACGGGGATCGCGCGGTCGGCGGCCCAAGAGGCGGTGTTCAGGGCGCCGCTGCGAGCCGCGGCTTCGACCACCACCACCCCGTCGGCCAGGGCCGCCACGATGCCGTTGCGAGCCAGGAACTGCCATGGATAGGCCGGATGATCCGGCGGATAGGGAGAGAGTACGGCGCCCCCGCCGGCGACGATCCGGCGCGCCAGTTCGGCGTTGCGCGGCGGGAAGAAGCGGTCGTGCCCGCCGCCCAGCACGCCGATCGTCGGCGCGCCGGCCGCCAGCGCGCCCGTATGGGCCGCCGCGTCGATGCCCAGCGCCAGGCCCGAGAGCACGCACACGCCGGCCCGGCCGAGCTCGCCGGCGAGCCGCTGCGCCAGCCGCCGGCCGTCCTCCGAGGGCGCCCGCGTCCCGACCACGGCGACGGTCGGGGCGGCCAGAGCCTCCAAGCTGCCGGCCACCCACAGCCCGGCCAGGGCCGAGCCGGCCAGCCGGCCGAACGCGGCGGCGGCAAGTTCCTCCCGGGAGAGGAAGCGCCGGATCGAGTCCTCCACGCCGGTCCATCACGACGGTGGCCCGTCCGGAAAGGCCAGGAATCCGTGAGGCCCCTCGGAATGTCGAGGCCCGAACCCCGGCCGGACGTACGGATACGCGGCTGAGGGCAACTAGCAAAGGGGAGACCGATGGCTGCCGAGGCGTACTGCGTAAAGTGCAAGACCAAGCGTGAGATGAAAGACGCGACCCAGATCCAGATGAAAAACGGCCGTCCTGCGACCGAGGGCAAGTGCCCCGTGTGCGGCACGAAAATGTTCAAAATCGGGGCTGCTTCCTAGCGGCGGCACGATTGATTGGGCGGGTCGTAGTATACTAGACCTGGACCACTACATATTGTGGTCCATACTGCCGCGGGGGCCGCGACCTGATTTGTCCCACCTGCCGTAAGAGCGAGACGCGCGTCGTCGATTCCCGCGATGACGAGAACGTCGTCCGCCGGCGGCGCGAATGTCTTGCCTGCAAGCACCGCTTCACCACCTACGAGCGGATGGAAGCCCCGCGCTTATTCGTCGTCAAGAAAGACGGCCGCCGCGAACAGTACAACCGCGACAAGATCCTCAACGGGCTGCGGCGCGCGTGCGAGAAGCGGCCCGTCTCCGACGTGCAGATGGAAGAGATCGTGGCCTCGATCGAGCGCTCGATGTTCACCCGCGGCGAGAGCGAGGTCCAGTCCGCGCTGGTCGGCGAGAAGCTGATGGAGGCCCTCAAGGCCATCGATCCGGTCGCCTACATCCGCTTCGCCAGCGTCTACCGCTCGTTCCGGGACGTCGAGAGCTTCCAGGCCGAACTGGCCGATCTCCTGAGCAAGTAGCTCCCGCGGAGTCCGCTTATGCCGCAACACGTGGTCGCCAAGGTCGGCGAGATCGAGCCCGGGACGAGCAAGATCGTCACCGTGAACGGCCGCGATATCGGCATCTTCAACGTCAAGGGCGACTACTACGCGCTGCTCAACCTCTGCCCGCACGAGGCCGCCCCGCTGTGCCGGGGCCGGATCGTCGGCATGGTGGTCTCCTCCGACCCCGGCACCTTCGAGGTCGTGCGCCAGGGCGAGATGCTGCGCTGTCCCTGGCACGGCTGGCAGTACGACATCCGCACCGGCCAGTCGTGGTGCAATCCCGAAGAGGCGCGCGTGCGCCGCTACAACGTCACGGTCGAGCCGGGCGAGCGGATCGCCAAGGGCCCCTACATCGCCGAGAGCTTCGCCGTCTCGGTCCAGGACGATTACATCGTCGTCGAGGTCTGAGGCAGCGCGCTCGCGTCCCAACCGCCCTTGCGCCGCGTCACGGCGAAGGTGAGCCAGGCGATCGCCGCCAGCAGCTCGGGGATCGCGGCGATCGCGAAGAGCTGCTTCTGCGGTACGTTGGCCTCGATCAGGGCGCCGAAGAGGATCGGCGCGATGATGCCGCCGATGCGCTGAATTCCGATCGCCCAGCCCGCGCCGGTCGAGCGCAGCGCGGTCGGATACATGATCGCCTGCAGCGCGCCCTGCCCGGTCTGGGCGCCGACCACGCACAGGCCGACGACGAGGGCCATGATCATGATCGAGGACTCGTTGCTGCCGGTGAGGCCCAGCACGATGATCGCCGGCACCGCGAGCACGAACGGCGCGACGATCGCGACCGGACCGAAGCGGTCGAGCAGCGGCGTCACCGAGAGGCCGCCGACGATGCCGCCGATCTGGTTGAGGCCGTTGGCTTGCGCGCCCTGGCTGATCGTGAGCCCCGACTGGTGCACGAGCGTGGGCAGCCAGCTGCCGAGGAAGAAGATCACGATGCCGTTCATGATGCCGCCGAACCACAGCACGCAGGTCGCGGGCAAATACTGCCGGCTGAACAGCGCCGCGACCGGAAAACCCGGCGGCTGCGGGTCGCTGACGACATAGTGCGCCGCGGGTGAGAACGCCGTATCGGGATAGAAGCGCGTCAGCAGCCGCGCCGCCTTCGCGTTCTCACCGCGCTGCGCGAGCTGCATCGCGCTTTCGGGCAGAAACACGATCAGCAAGCAGCAGATGACGATCGGCAGGATGCCGCCGATGTAGAGCACCTCGTGCCAGGTTCCGGTCGCGAGGATCTTCGAGGCCACGAAGCCGCCCAGCGAAATGCCGCCGGTGAAGCCGAGCAGCAGCGCGATCGCGAGGCAAAACGCCCGCCGGCGCTGCGGCACCGTTTCCGCCACGTAGGCCAGGATGTTGGGGTTGGTGCCGCCGATCCCGAGGCCGGCCAGAAAACGCAGCGCCGCGAGCTCGGGCAAATTCGTCGAGAACGCCGACAGAAACGTGAACAGGCCGAACACGAAGCCGCTGACGACGATGACCTTCTTGCGGCCGATCCGGTCGGCCAGCGGCCCGAAGATCAGCGAGCCCACCAAGAGCCCGATCACGCCGACCGAGACGACCCCGCCGAAGGCCGCGCGCCCGGCGCCCCAATCCTTGAGGATCGCCGGCGCGATGTTGCCCAGCACGCCGAAGTCGTAGCCGTCGGACAAGAACAGCAAAACGCACCAGAAGATCACCGTGATCTGACCGGCGCCGATCTTGCGCTGGTCGATCAGCGCGCCGACGTCGATGGTTCCGGCTTGGGCCATGCGGCTCTCCTCGTAACGAAGCTCTTCACCACCTGCGAAAGACTTCTGCGCGATCCCTTGCGGCCGCCGGCGGATTTCTTCGCATGATAACCTAGGTTCGGCCGGTCGGCCCAAGAACACACCGCGGTGAGCGTGGAGCGCCCGGAGGCCAAGCGATGACGACCGATACCCTCGAACGGCAAGAACAAGGCACGGGTCAAGCGCCGAAACTCGGCCTCGTGGACTGCGACATCCACCCCTACATGCAGTCACCCGCCGACTTGGACCAGTACCTCTCCGAGCGCTGGCGCAAGCACCGCAAGACCTACCGCGAAAACGTGCGCCGGGCGTTCACCTCGACCTGGGTCTACCCGCGCATGGAAAATCAGGGCAACCGGCTCGACGCGATGCCCGCCGACGGCAAGCCGGCCGGCTCGAACCTGGCCCTGATGCGCGAGCAGCTGCTCGACCGCTACAACATCGAGGTCGGCATCCTGCAGCCGCTGGGCAACGCCGGTTACGTGCGCAATCCCGACTATTCCAAAGCGCTCTGTTTCGCCATGAACGAGTGGCAGGTCAACACCTGGGTGCACCAAGAGCCGCGCCTGCGCGCCTCGATCGTGATCAACCCCGAGAACGTCGACGACGCGGTGGCCGAGATCGAACGCTGCGGCAGCAACCCCGCCTACGCGCAGATCACGCTGCCGCCGCGCGCCGGACAGCCGACCGGGAACCGTTCGTACTGGCCGATCTATGAAGCCGCGCAGCACTTCGACATTCCGCTCGGCATGCACGTCGGCGGCGTGAACGGGTTCCCCTCGACCAGCGGCGGCTGGCCCTCGTTCTACATCGAGGAGCACCACACGAACGCGCTCTCCGCGCAATCGGTCGTCACCAGCCTCGTTCTCGAGGGCGTGTTCGAAGAATTTCCGCAGCTCAAGGTCATCATGATCGAAGGCGGCTTCGCCTGGGTGCCCTCGCTCAGCTGGCGTTTGGACAAGCACTGGAACCGCATGCGCGACGAGGTGCCGCACGTGAAGCGTCCGCCGTCGGAATACATCAAAGAACACATTTGGTTCTCGACGCAGCCGATGGAAGAGCCGCCCGACCGCGCCGATCTGAAGACCCTCATCGACTGGATCGGCTGGGATCGCTTGGTCTTCGCGACCGACTACCCGCACTGGGATTTCGACGATCCGAACTACGCCTTCAAGTTCAAGATGAGCGACGAGCAGAAGCAGCAGATCTACAGCGGGAACGCCAAGAACGTCCTTCGCCTCTCTTGAGCACGAACATCGCCGGGTACGGCGCCATCGACTGCGACATCCACCCGGCGGTGCCGAACATGCGCGCGTTGCTGCCGTATCTCGATGAGTACTGGCGCGAGGCGATCGTGTCGCGCGGCATCGCGACCGCTAACCAAGAGCTGTCGAGTTATCCGGCCAATGCCCCGCTCTCCGTGCGGCCCGATTGGAAACCGGAAAACGGCAACGCCGGCACCGACATCGCGCTCTTGAAGACGCAAGCGCTCGATACGTTCGGGACGCGCTACGCCATCGGCAACTGTTTGCACGGTGCGCTCGTGTACGGCAACGAGTACATGTCGGCCGCGCTGTGCCGCGCCGTCAACGACTGGCTGGCGAAGGAATGGCTCGATCGAGAGCCGCGCCTGCGCGCATCGATCCTCGTGCCCGCGGAATCACCCGAGCTCGCCGTCGAGGAGATCGAGCGGCTGGCGCACGACAAGCGCTTCGTCCAAGTGCTGATGCTCGTGATGGGCGGCATTCCGCTCGGGAAGCGCTTCTACTGGCCGATCTACGCGGCCGCCGAGAAGCACGGCATGCCGATCGGCGTGCACGCCGGCAGCATGTACCGCAACGCGCCGACCTCGATCGGCTGGGGCAGCTATCAGCTCGAAGATTACGTCGCGCAGTCGCAAGCGTTCGAGGGCCAGTTGCTGAGCGTGGTCGCCGAGGGCGTGTTCGTGAAGTTTCCGCAGCTCAAGTTCGTGATGATCGAATCGGGCTTCACCTGGTTGCCGGCGTATTTTTGGCGCGCCGACAAAACCTGGCGCGGCGTGCGCACCGAGGTTCCCTGGCTCGATCGCGCACCGTCGGAAGTCGTGCGCGACCACGTGCGGTTCACCATTCAGCCGACCGACGAGCCGCCCGATCCCAAGCAGCTCACGCGCGTGCTCGAACAGATCGGTTCCGACGACGTGCTGCTGTTCTCGACCGATTATCCGCACCATCACTACGAGGGCGAAGACGTGATTCCGGCCGGCATTCCGAGCGAACTGCTGCGCAAGATCCTCGTCGACAACGCGCTCGCCACCTACCCGCGCCTCGCGAACTAACCGTGCGGGTCGAGCTGCGGATCCTCGACGAACGCGTTCGCACGTGGGGCATACCGCGCTATCACAGCGAAATGGCGGCCGCCGTCGACCTGTTCGCCTGCCTGGACGAGCCGCTCGTGCTGGCGCCGCAGTCCGCGGCGCAATTCGTACCGGCCGGCATCGCGATCCACATCGGTGATCCGAACGTCGCCGCGATCATCGTGCCCCGTTCGGGCCTGGGCCACAAGCGCGGGCTCGTGCTCGGGAACCTGGTCGGCGTGCTGGACGCCGACTACATGGGACCGGTGCTGATCAGCGTCTGGAACCGCAGCGAACCCGGCTCGGCGGCGGTGGTCATCGAGCCCGGCGACCGGATCGCGCAGCTGATGTTCGTGCCGGTGGTGCGGCCCACGTTCGACGTGGTGGACGAGTTCTCGGCGCTGAGCGTGCGCGGCGCCGGCGGCTTCGGTTCGACCGGCCGATGAACGTCTACGTCGTCGGCGCCGGCGCGGTCGGCCGCTACCTCGGCGAACTGCTGCGCGGCACGGGCAACGAGGTCACCTACGCGCCGCGCGATCTGGCGGAAGTCGTCCCGGTCGCGGCCGACCTCGTCATCGTCGCGGTGAAGGCCTACGACACCGAGGGCGCGATCGCGACGCTGCGGGCGGCGCTGGGCACGACGACCACGGCGGCGATCGTCACGCCGCAGAACGGCGTCGGCAACGAGGAAAAGCTCGCCGCGGCATTCGGCGCCGATGCGATCGTGGCGTGCGCGCTGACGGTGCCGGTCGAAACCGACCGCAACGGCAAACCGCTGGCCGCCAACGGCGGCGGCATCGCGTTCGCGCCGGTCGGCGCCAACGCGCACAACTGGCTCTTGGCCACCTTCGGCGCGACCGGCTTGCCGGTGAGCGCGGCGTCGGATTACCGTTCGCTCAAGTGGTCGAAGCTCGTGCTCAACGTCGTGGCCAACGCCTCGTGCGCGATCCTCAACGTGTTGCCCGAACGGCTCGTGCATTCGGGTGACGCCTTCGAGCTCGAGCTGCGGGCGATCCGCGAAGTGCGCGCGGTAATGCGCGCGCTCGGCATCGCCGCGATCGATCTGCCGCGCTATCCGGTGCGGGCGCTGCAGGGCGTCGCGACGCTGCCGGCCCCGCTCGCGCGCGGCATCCTGGCCAACCGCATCGCCGGAGCGCGGGGCCGCAAACCGCCCTCGCTGCTGCTCGATCTGCGCGCCATGAAGAACCGCACCGAAGTCGATTACCTCAACGGCGCGGTCGCACGGGCGGCGCGCGAGGCCGGCGTGCGGGCGCCGGTCAACACGGTCTTCGCCAGGATCGTCAGCGATATCGCGCACATGCCCCAGTTGTGGGCCAAGTACCGCGAACGGCCGGACGCGCTGGCGGCCGAGGTCGAAGCGGAGATCGACCGCACGTCACACGGAGGATCCTATGCGGCACCCCAACGTCCCTGAATCGCTCGACGGCTGGCACATCCTGCACCGCATGTTCCGCTTCGACCGCCGCCGCTGGGACGCGCTGGGCGGCGAGCGGCAGACGGGGATCGGGGCCGAAGCGGCGGCGCTGTTCAGCGAGTTCGCGAGCGGCGCCGATGCCGATTGCGGTTTGGCCCAATTGCTCGGCGACAAGGGCGATCTGATGATCACGTCCTACGCGCGTTCGTTCGACGCGCTCGGGCTCGTGCAGGCGCGCACCGACAAGCTCGCGCTGCGCGACTACCTCGAACCGGTATCCTCGTACGTGTCGATCCTCGAGCTCGGTCTCTACGGCGACACCGGCAAAATCCACGCCGACTTACGCGACCGCGGCCTCAAGGCGCAATCGGCCGAGTGGAACGCCGCGTTCGATGCGGCGCTGGCCGAGGTCGCGCGCGATCCGCGCAACGCCGCGCGGCTGACCGCGCGCATCCCGCAGCGGCGCTACGTGTGCTTCTATCCGATGAACAAGAAGCGCGAGGGAGCCGACAACTGGTACAACCTGCCGTTTGCCGAGCGCGCCGCGATGATGGTCGAGCACGGCAAGATCGGCCGTTCCTATCACGGGTTGGTCTCGCAGGTGATCTCGGGTTCGATCGGCTTCGATGACTGGGAGTGGGGCGTCGACCTCTATGCCGACGAGCCGCTGGTGTTCAAGAAGCTCGTGTACGAGATGCGCTTCGACGAGGCGTCGTCGCGCTTCGGCGCGTTCGGCCGCTTTTGGACCGGGATGCAGTTCTCGATCGCGGCCCTGCCCGATTTTCTGGCCGGTGAGCGCTCGCCCGAGTTGCTCGCGGAGCGCGAACCGGCATTCCGGTAACGCGTGCGGCAAGTGTGACCAAGAGCGCATCTCTGTTGGCTGCTTGCTCGCTGTCGCGAGCGCGCGCCGGCGGCTGCGCCTGGTGCGGCGATCCGCTGCCGCCCCGGCGCCGCACGTGGTGCAGCGACCGCTGCGGCGAAAACTTTTGGAACAACCACTGGTGGTCCCAGGCCCGCAGCGAGGCCAAGCGGCGCGATAAATATCGCTGCAGCCGGTGCGGGCACACCGCCCCGAAACGGCCCTCGCGCGCGCGTTTTCCCAACGAAAACGACTACAAGGCGGCCATGCGGGCCTGGCGCGCGGGCAGGCAGGCGAACCGGCTCGAGGTCAACCACCGCCGGCCGGCGCTGGGTGCGCACCGGACGCTGAGCTGCGTGCACCACCTCGAAAACCTCGAGACGCTGTGCGTGGCCTGCCATCGCGAGACCACCGCGGCGATGCGGCCGCGGCGGCCGAGCGCCGACGCCGGCGCGGCGTCTCTCAGACTTCCCCAAGCGGTTTGCGGGGTACCGCCGGGTAATTCGCCGAAGCGCGGCCGGGTGCGGAAGGTCAGCCGTTGAGCAATAACGTTCGAAACGAGCCGGGCAGTGCCGTCCCGGATTTCGAGCGCGACGAAGCGACCATCGGCGCCTACGAGAGCGCCAAGCTGCGCTATATCCGCGCCATCACACAGGACGCCGAGACCAAGCTCCGCGAGGCCTTCGGCAAACGCCGCGAAGCGATCAACGACGAGATCGCGAACCTGCGGGGCCTCGCCAAGACGCGCTCGGAAGCAGCTGCGTCGGCGGCCCAGAAATACGCGATCAAGCTGCCGCACCGCGTGCGCAAAACGGGCGTTCGGCCGCCGTCGTTTTGGGAACGCCTCATGACGTTCAACAGCGTCGACCGGTACTATCGCGCCGCCGCGAAAGCGGCCGAAGAGCTCGATGAGGTCAACGAGTTGCTGCGCAAGCGCCGCGACCGTCTCGACGCGATGGAACGCGAAACGCGCCGCTCGATCTATTTGCGCGAAGAAGCCGTGCGCAAGAAGCTGCAAACCCCCGAGGGTTTGGCCGCGCTGCACGCCGATCCGATGGTGAAGGCGGCGTTCTCGAAGATGCAAGGCGTAATGAACGAGCGCGCCAAGTACGACGAGCGCGTGAAGCGCGGCGAAGTGCCGCCCGAGGAAGCGCGCGATCGCGAGATGGCGCAGCGCGGGATGAAATTCGCCGCGGTGCCGCTCGAGGGCGTGATGATCTCGCGCATCGCGCGCTACGGGCCGGTCGAGTTCTACGTGCTGCGCGACCTGGCGAACCGCGAATACTTGCTCTCGTGCGATCCGGCGCTGGAACCGCTGCGCGACTGCGTGTTCGACATCTCGCGTTCGGCGGCCGGATACGAAGCCTCGCTGCGCCATACGCCCGACGGCGCGCCGATGCGCGTGCTCGATCACCTCAAGGCGGGCTTCTCGAGCAACGACGCGACCGATCTCTACGCCCGCCACCGAGCTGCACTGCGCACCGATCGGGCGACCCAGAAAACCACCCCGCGCGACGAGAGCGAAGCCGAGATGATTGCGATGCTGGGCCTGCTCGCGGAAGCGGTCGTCAAGCGCGCCGCCGGCGGCAACGCCGGCGTCGAGGGTGCCGAGGCCGGCGAGGGCGCGGGCTAGACCGAGCAAGCAGGTGTTTGACCTGTAGCGTACGCGGGCAACACCAAGGTCGTGGCTGCCTTGCGCTTAGACGCTGTGACGCTTTCGTTAGCTCTGCTGTGCGCCGGGTGCTCGTCATCGTCGAACGCGCGAGCCGACGCCTCACCGAGCCCGCCCGCGACACACGTTCAAACGGTGACCGCCGCTCAGGGCGTGATCTATCCCACGCTGCAGATCGCCGGCGTGGTGTCGCCGTACCGTCAAGTCGGCATCGCCGCCAACCTCACCGAACCATTCACCGACGTCGACGTCCAGGAAGGCGATCACGTTCATCCCGGTCAGGTGCTGGCGCATCTCATGACCGACGATCTGCAGGCCGAACTCGCTGCGGATGAGCGCATGGTGGCCGAGGACGTCGCGCACTACACGCAATTGGCGTATGAGACCGGCGCCACCAACGCCCAAGACCGCAGCGCGATTCGTTCGGCCCAAGATACGCTGCACCAGGCGGAGGTCAGCCTCGCCGGCGCGCAGACCGACCTCAAGCGCTACGAGGGACTCGAGGCCCAGGGCTACCTCGCGCCGCAAACCGTCGGTCAACAGCGCACTACCGTCGCGAGCGACATGGCGGCCGTCAGCACCGACCGCGCGGCACTGGCGCAAGCCATCGCCAACGCGCAAGCCAACGGCCAAGGCACGAACGCCGGCGAACAACAGCAAGAACTGCAAGCCGCGCGTTCCGCGGCCGACGCCGCGGAAGCGAGTGTCGAGCAACTGCGGCGCCAGATCTCGCGGGCGGCGATCGTATCGCCGATCGACGGCGTGGTCGACGCCGTCAACGCGAACCCGGGTGAATATCCGACCGCGCGCCAGGTCTTCACGATCGAACAGCTCTCGAGCGTGTACGTGCTGCTTCCCACGTCGACCGCGCAGGTCGCGCAGATCCGTTCCGGCGCCAAGGTGACGATCGTCGTCGCGGGCAGCACGGTGAAGAAGACCGGCACGGTGGCGGCCGTGCTCGACCAGATCATTCCCGGCTCGACCAACTTCACGGTGAAGGTGCTGGTGCCCAACAGCGACGGCAGCTTGCATGCCGGGATGCCGGTGACCGGCACCGTATCGTTGACCCCGTTGCGCGGCATCAAGATTCCGTTCACGGCGTTCGTGGACGACACGCATACCAGTGTCTATGCGGTCGAGAACGACATCGTGCGAACCGTCACGGTTCACGAAGTCGGTGATGACGGCACCAACGCGATCGTCACCGGACTCGCGAGCGGCACCAAGATCATCCAGAACGTCGATGCCGCCAACGCCGGCAACGGCGACCGGGTCAATACGAAGCCGCTTCCGCGGCCCAGCCCCGGGTCGAGCCCGGACGCCACCGCTTCATAAATGTGGCTGACACGCGTCTTCCTGCGGCGGCCGACGCTGGTCTTCGTGCTGGTCGCGTTGACGCTGATCGCGGCCGTGATGGCGCTCCAGACGCTGGTCGTGCAGGAGCAGCCCAACAGCGGGCTGCCGGGCATCACGATCAGCGTGGGCTACGCGGGCGCGTCGACGACCGAACTGCAAACCGAAGTCGCGTTGCCGATCGAAGACCAGCTCGCCGGCACGCCGTATCTGGTAACCCAGAGCACGACGATCGAAAGCGGATCCGTTTCGATCTCGGCAACGTTCTCGCTGCAATCGACGAACCCCGAAAACATCGCCAACGTCGAGAAGGCGATTCAAGCCGCGCAGCGCCAACTGCCGGCCGCGATCAGCCCGCCCACCTTGCGCGTCGCGAATCCGAGCGAGCCGGTGATCGTGACGCTGGCGCTGGTCTCGAAGAAGTACTCGCCGGCCGACCTCGGGGCGCTGGCGAATAATTCGATCGTCCCGTCGATCGAACAACTGCCCGGGGTTTCCAACGTCAACGTGGCCGGCACGACGCAGCCGACGTACACCGTCACCGTCGATCCGAACTTGCTCGCCGCCGACAACCTCACGCTGTCCGACGTCATCAGCGCGATCACCCCGAACAACGTGCGCGCTCCGGGCGGTTACGTGTATCAGCCGGGCCGCGAGACCGAGCTCGACGTGCGCGGCGATCTCGCGACGCCGCAGCAGGTGGCCGACCTGCCGATCCACGTCGCCTACAGCGGCACGACCACGGCGTCGGCCACCGGCGCCGCGGGCGCGTACAACAGCGGGGCCTCGCCGGTCGTGCAGGGCGCGGCGGAGCCGGCCGTTCCGATCGGCGGGACGGGGCCGGGCGGGGCGCATCCCGCCCCGGTCGCCTCGAGCGTCGCCTACGGCACCTCCGGCGGCGCCAGCACCGGCAGCACCTCGATCTCCAACAGTTCGAGCACGACGAGCACTTCGACCAGCGGCGGGACATCGGTGGGATCGTCGGGCGGAGCGTCCGGGGGCGGGGGCGGCGGGTCGGGGTCGGGTTCGTCCGGTGGGGCGTCCGGATCGGGAACCTCCGGCGGCACGTCCGGAACGGGAACGACCGGCAGCACGTCGTCGGGCACGTCCGGCGGGGCGTCGTCCGGGGGATCGTTCGGCACCGGGTCCGGGTCGTCGCCGAGTCAGGTCTCGAGCACCACGACGACCAGCACCACCACGTCGACCACCGGCGCGACGACGCCGGTCGACGCACCCGTCACGCCCCCGAACATCACCTCGACCTCGGCCACGAGCGCGGCGCCGAGCGCGGCCGCGCAACCCAACGTCAGCTCGACGTCCTACGGCAGCGGCAGCGGCACGGCCACCTCACCGTTCATCGGCAGCCTGCCGGTGTGGGCGGTACCGAGCGCCGACAAACGCATCTCCGACGTGGCCACCGTCCGGAGCTCGACCGTCGTGCCGCGCATCGGGTCGTCGCAAAACGGCCATCCCGGCGTCACGCTGAACATTCAGAAGCAGGCCGACGCGAGCGAAGTCACGGTCTCCAACGAAGTGCTCAAGGCGCTGCCGGCGCTCCAACGCCAATTCCCCGACGTCGAGTTCCAGGTCGCGCACGTGCAGTCGACGTTCACCGAAGAACAGGTGGAAGGCGTCGAACACACGCTGATCGAGGGCATCATTTTAACCGCGCTGGTGATGCTGTTCTTTCTCGGCTCGTGGCGCAACGCGATCGTCGTGATGGTCGCGATTCCGACCTCGCTCGGCGTGACGCTCTTCATCATGAATGCGCTGGGGCTCACGCTCGACACCGTCTCGCTGATGGCGATGACGCTGGTGATCGGCATCCTCATCGACGACTCGACCGTGGTGCTGGAAAACATCGAGCGCCATCACGCGGCCGGCGAGTCGCCGGCGGATGCGGCGATCAACGGGCGCACCGAGATCGGTCAGGCCGCGATCGTGATCACCCTGGTCGACGTCGTCGTCTTCTTGCCGCTCGCGTTCGTCGGCGGCCAAGTCGGCAAGCAGCTCAACGAGTTCGCGATCGTGATCGTGGTGGCGACGCTGACCTCGCTGTTCGTCTCGTTCACGATCACGCCGACGCTGGCCGGCTTGTGGTCGCTGAAGTCAACCTGGAAGCCGTGGCGGCCGATTCGCTGGTTCAACACGCACTTCGACGGACTGCGCGACCGCTACAGCCAGCGCTGGCTGCCGTGGGCGTTCGGCAACCCCTGGCCGATCCTCATCGGCGCGATCGTCTTGTGCGTGCTGGCGTTTCTGCTCGTGCCGACGGGTCTGGTCGGTGAGGAGTATATCCCGGCCGAAGATCAAGGGATCATCTACGCGCAGGTCGCATTCCCGGCCGGCCATCCGCTGACCCAAACCACCGCCGCGATGGCCAAGCTCGAGCGGGCGACGAAAGCCGTCATCACGCCGCACGATTTGCAGTACGAAACCACCACGTCGGGTGCGTTCAACGCCGCGTTCGGCGGCTTCGCGCAAGAAGGCAACGTCGGCCAGATCTCGATCTACCTCAACACCAACCGCAACACGTCGACCTACGCCTACGTCGGCAAGCTGATGCAGAAATATGCCCAGGTCGAACCGTCGGCGACGATCAGCGTGGCGGCCGCGACGCAGCAGGGCGGCGGCAACCAGCAGCAGATCGATGAGGAAGTCTCCGCCGGCGGCTCGACCGACCCGACAGCGATCGCGGCCAAGGTGTTCACCGCGCTCAAGAACACGCCCGGCACGACCGGCGCGCAGGACAGCGCCACCAACGCCGCCCCGCAGATGGAGATCGACTTCAACCGCGCGGCGCTGCAGGCGCTCGACGTCAGCATCGGCACGGCGGCCGCCGCCGTGGAAGCGGCCTTCGGCGGCGACGTCGCCTCGCAAATCGAGACCGCCGACCGCGGCCTGACCGACATCGAAGTGATGTATCCGCTGATCGATCAAACCTCGCTCGCCAGCGTGATGGCGATTCCGCTGCGCTCGGAGTCCGGCGCGATCGTGCGGCTGGGCGACGTGGCGTACATGAGGTCGGTGCCGGCGCCGCTGATCATCACGCGCCAAAACCGCGCGCAAGTCGTGCACGTCACGGCGAACGTGGCGCCGGGATACGAGCTTTCCAACGTCACCAAAGCCTTCCAGCGCCAAGTCGCGGCGTTGAAGCTCGGGCGCGGGGTGACGATCAAGCCGGCCGCGCAAGGCCAGCAAGACCTGATGGGGCAAGCGCTTGGGGCGCTGCTCTCATCGCTCGCGATTTCGATCGTGCTCGTGTTCTTGCTGATCGTCGCGCTCTACAACAGCTACCGCACGCCGTTCGTAACGCTGTTCGCGATCCCGGTGGCGGTGATCGGCGCGCTCGGCGCGTTGTGGATCACCCACAACACGCTCAACCTGTATTCGCTGCTCGGCATGATCTTGCTCGTGGGGCTCGTGACGAAGAACGGCATCCTGCTGGTCGACTACGCCGACACCGTGCGCCTGCGCGAGGGCAAGTCGCGCGAAGACGGTATTCGCGAGGCCGGAGCGACGCGGTTCCGGCCGATCATCATGACCACGCTCGCGATGGTCGCGGGCATGCTGCCGCTCGCGCTCGGGCTCGAACCCGGCACGTCGACGCGCGCATCGCTCGCGATCGTGGTCATCGGCGGTTTGCTCAGCTCGCTGATCCTCACGCTGTTCATCGTGCCGATCATGTACCGCTGGATCGCGCCGGAGCACCTGAAGGAAGAGACCCCGCTCGCCGGCGACCGTCCGCACGGCGGCGAGCAGCCCGCGCCCGCCTGATCGCCCGCGTCAGGCTTCGGCGTAGAGGCGGGCGCGCGCTTTGACGAAGCCGATCAGGACGAAGAGGCCGATGCCCGCGAGCACGGTGGGAACCGCGGCGATCATGAACAGCGCCGAGGGTTTCCACTGCAGCGCCAGCAGCGCGCCGGCGATGCCGGGGCTGATCACCGAACCGATGCGCCCGATGCCGAAGCCCCAGCCGACGCCGGTCGAGCGCATGACCGCCGGGTAGACGTTGGCGGTCGATGCGTTCAGGATGCTTTGCGTGCCGATCAGGAACGTGCCGACCACGAACGTCGCGACGGCGAGGAACACGAAGGTGCCCTGTTCCGCACCCAGGACGATCATCGCCACGGCCGCGATGAGATAGCCGATCGACGCGCTGCGGAAGCCGCCGAACTTCAGCACGATCGGTGCCGCGAGCAGCGTACCCACCACGCCGCCCCACTGCAGCGACGTCGTGATCGTGACGATCTCATGCTTGCTCAGACCGCCGCCGGTGAGCAAGATCGGAATCCAGTTGTTGAAGAAGTAGAGCGCCACGAGCGATGAGAAAAACACGAGCCACAGCGTAGTCGTGATCGCGGCCCGGCCGTCTTGAAACAACTGCGCCGGCTGGAAGCCCTCTTTGTTCTCTTTGTCGACGGCGAACGACGTATCGGTGAACGTACGGCTCGGTTCGATGCGGTGGAGAATCGCGTTGATGCGGGCCGGATCGGCGCCGTGGAGCACCTGGTAGACCAGCGCTTCGGGGAGCAGCGCGACGAACACCGGGGTCAGCACGATCGGCGCGAGACCGCCGACGATGAACACCGTGCGCCAGCCGAACGCTTCCAAGTAGCCATACGCGTAACCGGCCGCGATGCCGCCCACGGCGAGGCTGATGTACATGATCATCACGATCGACGTGCGCACGTTCTTGGGCATGTAGGAGCTGGCGATCGCGATCGAGATCGGCGACGCGCCGCCGAGCGCGAGGCCCACGAGGAAACGGTAGGCGATCAAGGCGGGTACCGTCGTGGCGGTTGCCGTCAGCAGCGAGAAGATGCCGAAGAGCACGCCGCACAGCACGAACGTGCGCTTGACGCCCCAGCGGTCGCCGATGAAGCCGAACCCGAGCGCGCCCAGCGTGAGCCCCAGCAGCCCGGCTGAGAACACCGGCGCGATCATGGCCCGCTCGACGCCCAGCATCTTCACCACGTCGGGCGCCGCGAAACTGATCGCGGTGAGATCGAAGCCGTCGAAGAAGACCATCAACCCGCACAGGCCGATGATCAGCCGGTGGTACGCGTTGAAGCGCGCGTTATCGATAACGTCGGAGATGTTGGTCATCAATTTCCCCTCGAGCCGGGCCGGCGTGGAAAAATTTTTCTCCCAGGTTCGCCGGGAGGCCTGCGCTCGGGGAAGCGGCCGGCGTCAGCCGTCCAGGTAGTAGTTGCCGGCCTGCACCGTGTAGAGCTCCTCGGCCGGATCGAACGTCACGCCGAGCGGGTCGCCGCCGTTCGCCACCAGCGCGATTTGCCGGCGCATGAACTGCCGCAGGCGGCCGACACCGCGGTCGCTGCCGGCGAGGTTCTCCTCAGAATGAAACGAGATCGGGCCCTGTCCGACTTGGGCTTCCCAGTCACCGGGAACGGCCTGGTGCTCGGCCTCCGACAACTCGCTCCACTTCTTGCCGTTGTGGTGCGCGCGCGGCAGCACTGAGAAACCGGCCGGCGCGCGGATGATGTGGAACAGGCGGAAGTTCGTATCGTCCACCGGCAGCACGAAACCGACCGATGAGGCTTTGCCGGCCTTGAGGTGGATGTCGGGCACGATGCGCACGTGCGGAAAGAGTGCCTGCGTCACGCGGTTCATTTTGCGCCCGTCGGGCAGCTCGCGATAGGCCGTGTACTTCATGCCGTGATCGGCGTAGTCGTAGCTGACTTCCGGCATCACGCCCATCTCGGGTGCGAACTGCGCGCCGCTGAACGACGTGTGCAAGATCGGTACGTGGAAGGGATCCATCACGTTTTCCCAATCTTGCAGCCAGTTGCACGGCACGATCTCGCGCGTGTCGTCGCCGCCGGCGCCGAAGCTCGAACCGGTGCAGAACAGCGCTTCGTCCGCGCCGAGGCCCTCGAGCGTGTCGTAGCGCGGCAGCAGCGGCTTGCGTTCGGGCGGGCCCATGTACGCCCACAGCAGACCGTAACGTTCCTCGACGTGATACCACGGCTGGCGCACGCGGTCGCGGTGCGCGCCGCCGCCGGGTTCACACGGCTGATCCAGACACCGGCCGTCGACGCTGAACAGCCAGCCGTGATAGCAACAGCGAATGCCGTCGTCTTCGCACTTGCCGTAGTAGAGCGTCGTGCCGCGGTGCGCGCAGCGCGGATAGAGCAGTCCCGGCCGGCCTTTGCCGTCGCGAAAGACGATCAGGTCCTCGCCCAGCAGGCGGACGTTCTGCGGCCGCGTCTCGACGTTGGCCGAGAGCGCGACGGGATGCCAGTAGCGGCGCATCCACTCGCCGCACGGCGTGCCCGGGCCGACTTCGGTGATGTCGCGGTCGTAGCTCGACGCCGGCCGCCCGTAGGCCGTGCCGAGGTCGCTCGTGGGGGGCGACTCAGTCGTGCTCATGATGTCGCACGCAGCGCGGCGAGGACGTTCTTCGGCGTCAGCGGAGCGGTGCGCACGCGCACGCCGGTGGCGTCGAAGACCGCGTTGGCGATGGCCGCCGCGGTCGGGCGCGATGAGGGCTCGCCGGCCCCGCCCGGTGCGATCGCGGGCCGGTCGATCAACACGACCTTGACCTCGTCGGGAACGTCGCGCATGTGTGCGATCGGGTAGGTGACCCAATCGGCCGAGGTGACGTTGTGGCCGTCGAACGTCACCTCTTCGTAGAGCGTGCGGCTCAGCGACTGGATCAGGTTCGCCTCGATCGTTCCTTGCAGCGACTTCGGGTTGACGACGAAGCCGCAGTCGTGGGCGCAAATGAGCCGCCGCACGCGCACGGCGCCGGTGGTGGGGTTCACGCCGACCTCGGCCACCGTCGCCACGATCGTTTCGATGCGCGTGGCAAACGCGACGCCGCGTCCGATCAGCTCGCCGTTCGCGCCGGTGCGTTTCGCGGACGCGGACGGCCGCGTTTCCCAGCCCGCGGCCTTCGCGACGGTTTGCAGCGCCTCGATGTGCCGCGGTACCTTGAGGTGTTTGATCCGAAACGCGATCGCGTCGGCGCCGGCGTGTGCCGCCAGCTCGTCGATGAACGATTCGATGATGAAGGTCGTGCCCGGACCTTCGGGATCGCGCATGTGCGAGGTGCGCAGCGGCGAGTTGCCGGGTGCGAACGGTGCCACGATTTCGGCCACCGAGCGCAGGTTGGGAATCTCGTATTTCGCGGTGGCTTCGCCGTATTGGCCGAACTCATAGACCACCGCGTCGTTCGGAAAACCGGCCATCTGCCCCGCGATGAAACTGCCCGCGACGCTCGGCTGCGAGTAGATCTCGTTGCCGTTGAACTGCCGGATCACCGCATCCAATGCGACGATGCCGCCGGCCTGCACGTTGCCGCGCAAGCGGGCCGCCATCGCCGGCGACTTCGTGCCCCACTGCGTGTTGTCGGCGCGCATCGATTGCACGCGCACGGGCCGCCCGATCGCACGCGAGAGAAACGCCGCCGCCGCGGCCGACTCTTCCAATCCGGCCCGGCCGTAGGAGCCGGCGTCGGAGACCCAGATGACGCGCACCTGCGCGGCCGGCACCTTCAGCAAGCGCGCCATGCCCTGCTGCAGCGCGTGCGTCTTTTGGGTGCCCGACCAGACCGTGACGCCGTCGTCGCGCACGTCGACGACCGAACATCCCGGTCCCATGTTGGCGTGCGATTGGAACGGCCAGAAATACGTCGCCTCGAGCGGCGCGGCGCCGATTGCGGCATCGACGTCGCCGGTCTTCACGGTGCTGTCTTTGATCTTCGGCTGCGCCCACATGTAGCCGGCGAGGCTTGTTTGCGCGGGCAAGGTCGCGGTGGGTGCCGTCCAGGTCGTTTTCAGCGCGCGTGCGGCGCGAACCGCATCCCACTCGCGCGTCGCGACGATGCCCGCGAAACCGCCGACGCGCACGACGCGCGCATCGCCGATGCCGTGTATCGACGATTCGTCGATGTCGACGAGCGTCGCCCCGATACCCGGCGGATAGATGAAGCGCCCGTGCACCATGCCTCGGGGCTTGACGTTGACGACGTAGGGAAAGCTCCCGAACGCCTTGCCGGCCGCATCTTTGCGCGGCAGCGGCGAACCGGCGATGCGATAGTCGATCCAGTCTTTGGGTTTCGCCGGCACGGTGAGATCGACGTTGAAGCCCTCACCGGTTTGCGGGAACCGCCGGTCGGGGGTCAGCGCACCGATGACGTCGGCATAGCGCAGGGTTTTCGTGGGATCTGACGCGACGCGGATCACGCCGTTGGCGACGCTCAACTGCGCCGGCGCGACGCCGAGCTGCTGGGCCGCGGCGGCCAGCAGAATCCGGCGCATTTCGGCCGCGGCGTTGCGGATCGGAAAGTTCCCGCGATAGGTCGAGAAGCTGCCGCCCACGCCGCCCGCGCTGACCGTGTCGATGGTATCGCCGAGCATCGGCAGCACGTGGTCGAAGGGCACGTCGAGCTCGTCGGCGACGAACTGCGCGAAGCCCGTCGGCACGCCCATCCCGACCTCGACCTTGTCGGTGTACATCTCGACGGTCCCGTCGGGCAGCATGCGCAGCCAATCGCCGAGGGCCGTCATCTTGGCCGGCGCGTCGGCCGCGCCGGCGAAGCTGCGAACGCCGCCGGCACTTGCAACCACGACGAGGGCGGCCGCTCCGGTGAGAAACGTGGCGCGCGTGCTCATGCCGTCATCTCCTTGGCGGCGCGTTCGACGGCGCGAACGATCGCAACGTGCGCGCCGCACCGGCAGACGAGACTTCCCAGCGCCTCTTTGATCTGCGCGCGGCTGGGCTTCTTCTCGCGCTCGAGCAGCGCGGCGGCGGTCATGATCCAACCGTTGAGGCAGTAGCCGCACTGCATCGCCTGTTCTTGCGCGAACGCCGTCTGCAACGGGTGCGGATGCTCGGGTGTGCCGAGTCCGGCCAGCGTCGTGACCGAACGCCCGGCTGCGAACGACACCGGCGTGACGCACGAACGCATCGCCCGGCCGTCGACGTGCACGGTGCACGCGCCGCATTGGGCGACCCCGCAGCCGAAGCGCGGGTTTTCGAGGGCGAGCTCGTCGCGCAGCGCGTAGAGCAACGGCATATCGGGATCGGCGTGGACGTCATGAGCGTGTCCGTCGACACGCAGCCGGATCGTCTTGTCCATGATCATCTCCCTCGCAGCTGAGCCGCCGGGAGCGCTTCGCGGGCGGTTGGGCAAATACTGCCGTTCGCTAACCGAAGGCGCCGGCCGCCCGCAGCTGCGCGACCTTCGCCTCATCGTAGTGCAGCAGGCCGTGCAAGATCTCGCCCGCGTGCTCGTCGCGCAGCGGCGCGCGGCGGGCAGGCGGCGGGCGGTCGCCGACGCGCACGGGACTGCCGATACCGCGCACAATCCCGAACTGCGGGTGCTCGGTTTGGACGATCAGCCCGCGCGCATCCGTTTGCGGGTCGAGGAAGGCTTCTTCGACCGTGTTCACCGGTCCGCACGGTACGCCGGCTTCGCGCAGGAGCGCGAGCCAGACGTCGGAGGGTCTAGCGCGCAGCGCCCCCTCGAGGATCGGCACCAGCTCCGAGCGGTGCCGGTAGCGTGCCGCCGCGCTGCTGAAGCGTTTGTCGGCGGCGAGCTCCGGCCTGCCGAGCACATCGCACAAGCGAACGAAGAACTTCTCCTTCGCGCACACGACGACGATCCAGCCGTCGGCCGTCTCGAACGCGCCGAACGGCACGATCGAGGGATGCGACGAGTGCGCCATGCGCTGCGGCACGGTTCCGCCGGTCAGGTTCCAAGTCGCAACGTACGTCAGCATGCCCATCGCAACGTCGAACAAGCTCGTGTCGCAATCCATGCCGATGCCGTCGCGGCGCGCGGCGTGAATGCCGCTCATCAGCGCGAGCGCGGCGACGTACCCGCCCGAGTAGTCGACGAGCGAGAGGCCGGACTTCGCCGGCGGCCCATCCGGCTCGCCGGTCAGGCTCATCCAGCCGGCCATGCCCTGCAAGATGTAATCGTACGCCGGTTCGGCGCGCCGCGGGCCGGTCATCCCGAAACCGCTGAGCGAACAACACACGATGCGCGGGTTGACGCCGCGCAGATCGGCATAGCGCAAGCGCAGCCGCTCGGGAATGTCGCCGCGCAGGTTCGAGTACACGGCATCGCTGCAGGCCACGAGATCGCGTAGGACGGATTGCCCCGCATCGGTGAGCAGATCGAGGTTCAGCGAACGTTTGTTGCGGTTGAAGGCTTCGAAGAAGAGGCTGTCCTCGCCCGACTGATGCGGCGGAACGTAGCGGCCGACGTCGCCGCCGTTGCGCGGGTCTTCGATCTTGATCACGTCCGCGCCGAGGTCGGCGAGATGCACGCTGCCGAACGGTCCGGCGCCGTACTGCTCCACGGCAACGATGCGAATGTCTTCGAGGGGACGGCGCGACGGCATGATCGGCCGATACGCCATCGAACGAACGCGACCTAGTGGAGCGTCGAGTAGGGACTGCCGGGTGGACGCTGCCGCGTGAGGTTCGCGACCGGTTTCCCGTCGAAGGCACCCAGCTCGAGCGCTATGCGCGCCGGTTCTCGTGCGTCGAGATCAACTCGTCGTTCTACCGGCCGCACCGCGCCTCGACGTACGTGCGCTGGGCGGCGGCGGTGCCGGACGATTTCCGCTTCGCCTTGAAATTGCCCAAGGAAATCACGCACACGCGCCGCTTCGTCGACATCGGCGTACCGTTGACGGAATTCCTCGAGACGAGCTCGGGCTTGGGCCCCAAGCGTGACGTGGTGCTGGTGCAGCTGCCGCCGAGTTTCGCGTTCGATCCAATCCTCGTGGGGCGCTTTTTCGCATTCGTGCGGGCGCAGTATGCGGGCCGGTTGGCCTGTGAACCGCGCCATACGAGTTGGTTCAGCGCGACGGCGGAAACGTTGCTGGCGTCGTTCCGCGTGGCACGCGTCGCCGCGGATCCGTCGCCGGCCGGCTCGGTCTTCGCACCCGGCGGGGCGGACGAGTTTCACTACTGGCGCCTTCACGGCTCACCGCGAACCTACTATTCCGCCTACGACTCTGGGCGTCTGGACGCGCTCGCGCGCGACATCCGCACGAGCGGCGTTCCGGCGTGGTGTATCTTCGACAACACGACGCTCGGTGCGGCCACGGCCAACGCGCTCGACTTGGCGGCCGCGCTCGCGGACTAATCGAAGTCGAACAAGCGCTTGGGGTTGTCGACGAGGATCTTGTTGCGCACCGCCTCGTCGGGCGCGAAGTCGAGCAGCATGTCGAGCAGGTCGCCGTCGTTGGGCATGGCGTTGGCTTCGAAGACGTAGGAGTGCGGCCAATCCGATGCCCCAGATGATGCGATCGGGCGCCTGCGCGATGACCGCGCGCGACATCGCGACGATGTCTTCGTAGCGCTTGACCCTGATAGAGGTAGCGGTCGGCGCAGATCAGCTTCAGGTACATGTTGGGCTTCGCCAACAGGTCGAGCAGCGTGCGAAACGCCGGCTGATCGAGCCCGTCGCCGGGTTGGATGCCGGCGAATTCATCGATGATCGTCGGCAAGGGGCACGTTGCCGATCAAGTCGGCATGCACTTCGAGCGCGTCGCCGTCGATCTGAAACTCGACGACCCACTTGGCCGATTCGATGCGCGCGATGTTGGCGTGAAACTCATTCGTCGTTGAACTCGCGGCGCACGGCTTTGGCGAACGGAAAACGCAGCCCGCGAATGCCGCCCGCGTGCAAGCGCCGCACCTCGCTCGGCCGTCATGCTCGAGTTGGCGCGCACCATGCCGAGAATGCGGCCCTCGGAGCGCGCGATCGCATCGAGCGTAACGGCGGGATCGAGGTCGTGGACGCTCGGCGTCACGACGAAGCCGCGCTCGATGCCGATCGCCGACGAGATCGCGAGCCAGTGTTCGATCGCGTGCCGTCGGCGGCGAATAGCGCCGGCTTTCGGCGTACGGAAAACGGTGCGGCGGACCGAAAATGTGAAAGTGCGAGTCCCAACTGCCGGGCGGAACCTTCAGCCGCGGCTTGTGCGGGTTCGGGTCGGGCGGAAACGGGATGTCCTGGTGGGTGGTGTGGGTCGTCGTCACGCGACGGCGACCGGAATCCGCAGCAGGCGCGCCGGATTATCGGTGCACATCGTGCGCAGCTCGGCCGCGCTCATGCCGAAGGCCGCCATATAGCCCGAGATCAAGCGCATGCATTCGACCGAGTGCGGGAAGAGCGGCTCGCCGGCGTCGCTCGAGAGCGTGCAGTGCTCGGGCCCGACGGCGCGGATCGCCGCGTACATCTTGGCCGGATCGATGCCCAACAGCGGCGAGAGCTCATCGAAGGTGAAGTTCAGCGTGATCCCGCGGCCCGCCAGATGCTGCATCTCCGCGATGTTGAGGTCGATGAACGGGCTGAACGGATGGTCGACGACCGTCTGCCGGAAACCGATCGCGTCACAGAGATCGGCGATGGCCCAGATTTCCGCATGCGTCGCGTGCCCGGTGAAGAGCACGACGCCGGCGTCGGCTATCGCGCGAATGTACTCCGCGTACTCGCCCTTGAGTTTACCGTGCTCGTCGAGCATATAGTAGCCGCGCTCGACCGCCAGGTCCCACGGCAACGGTTCGGAATGCTCGCCCACGTTCGCCGACGGATCCCACCAGCGCACGAGCCCGCCGACGGTGTTCAGCGTGTTGGCGTGGTTGAACACCGGCAGCCACACCGCTGAGACGCCTTCGTCGAGGTTGAGGCGCAGGCGTTCCATCGAGGGCGGGCGGTTGTCCATCGTGATGCCGTAACCGGCATAGCACGTTATCGGCGTCACGCCTTCGGCTTCGGCCCACGCTTGCAATTCCTGATTGAGCTCGGCGACGTCGCGCGCCGGCCGGTAGTCGCCGGTGATGGCCTTGAGGGTCTTGTAGAGAATGCCGCGCATGCCGCTCTGCGAGGCGAGTTTAGCCAGCGAGAGCGCGTCTTGCTGGCCTTCGTGGGCGTGACAATGGATATCGTACATATCCGCGACACCCGGCACCGCCGGCGGAAACACGACGCCGGGCCGGTAGCGCCGGCGGGTCGGATACGAGGTGACACAGCGTTCGCGCGTTGGGGTCGCGTTGTTCGGGCGCTCGTTCATCGGCGTCACGCGCTTTCTCATTATCACGGGTGCTCGCTACCGCGAGAGGTGAAAGATGTTGAAACTATTAACCAAAATCACCGATCATCCTCGGGCTGGAGCGCACAGAAGATGCCGATTCGATCGTTTGCCATCGCATTGTTCGCCGCGCTGGTCGCGCAACTTGGTATCGGAGGCTCGCCTGCTCGCGCGGCCGACCCGCCGTTCGTCATCCCCTCGATCAACTCGATGACCGGCTCCGGCGCCTTCATCGGCAAAGAGAACGAAGATACGATCCGCCGGCTCGAGACGGCCATCAACCGGCAGGGCGGCATCAAGGGCCGCCCGATCCATTTCGAGATCTACGACGATCAGAGCAAGCCCCAAGTCGCCGTGCAACTGCTCGACCAGATCCTGACCACCGGATCGCAGGTCGTCTTGGGACCCGAGCTGACGAATTCGTGTCTCGCAGTGGTGCCGCTCGTGCAAACGAAGATCGTGCAGTACTGCCTCTCGCCCGGGCTCGATCCGCCGAAGGACTCCTATACCTTTGCCCCGAGCGTGAGCGGGCCGGATATCTTCAGCGCGATGGTGCGCTACTTCCACCGCAAGGGCTGGAACCGGATTGCGACGCTGACCACCGCCGATGCCACCGGTCAGCAGGCCGATCAGCGGCTCGGCGGGGCCGTCGCGCTACCGGAAAATAAGGGCGTGCAGATCGTCGATCAGGAGCACTTCGCGCCGACCGATCTCACCGTCGCGGCGCAAGTCGCGCGGCTCAAGGCGGCCGCGCCGCAGGTACTGATCGTGTGGGTCATCGGTACGCCCCTTCAAACGGCGCTGCGCGGGCTCTCCGATGCCGGCTTCGACGTGCCGGTCGTGGCCTCGAACTCGAACATGATCTACGATTTGATGAAACAGTGGGCGCCGACGATGCCCTCGCAGTTGATCTTCTCGGGGCCGGCGTTCCTCGGCGGCGTGATCTCGCGCGCGCAAGCGGGTGCCGTTCGCCAATTCTATTCCGTCACGAAAGACGTCGGCGTCACGCCCGACTTCGGGCTCGCGATCGGTTGGGATCCGGCGCTGATCGTCGTCTCGGCACTCCGGCAGCTCGGCACCGGCGCAACTGCCGAACAGATTCACGCCTACATCGAGAACCTGCACGGCTTTCCGGGCATCTTGGGCGTGTACGACTTCACCACCGGCGACCAGCGCGGCCTGACGCAAAAGGACCTGACGATCGTGCGTTGGGATGCGAAAAAGAATGAATGGGTCGCGATCAGCAAGGCCGGCGGCGAGCCGTTCTGATGCGGCGCTAGCTCAGCGCCGCACCGGACTCGCGCCGTAGCCGTTCGCGCTGCAGCTTGCGCGCGGCCAGACCACCGGCGTCGGCGGGCAGGCTCAATTCGGAGCGCGGCGGCAGCGCCGCGATGCGCTGTTCTTGCGCTTCGAGTGCGGCGACGTCCTGATCGAAGATCATGTTCGTTTGCGTCAGCCAGATAGCGCTGACCGATGCGTCGTCGAGCGCGTAGTCGCGCGCGGTCGCCCACAGATAGCGCGTGCGGCCGGCGGTTTCCGGCGTGAGGCAATGCAGCACCGTCCAGCGCAGCGGGCGCGCGTTCGGGGTGCGCGGCGTGCCCGATACGATGGTGAGACACAGACCGGGCGGGTGGAACTCGGCGATCTGGCCGCGATCGATCGTTCCGGTGAGCCCCATTTGCGCGAACAGCCCGGGCGGCGGGATGTCGAGCATCATCCGCGATGCGCGCACGCGATCGGGCAGCGTCTCGGTGATCAGCGGCGTTTCGACGACCGCCGCATTTCCGAGCGTCGTCGTGTGCAAGGACGCTTCGTGGCTGAGGTCCATGAGGTTGTCGATCAGGAGCGACTGGCGCGCGTTGACGATCTTGGTATCGTGAACCGCAACCCAGGCCGGGTCGGTGAGCCACCAATCGACGATCTGCGCCGGATCGGCGAGCTCGGGGTCTCCGGGCCAGATCCAGATCAGGCCGCCACGCTCGACGAGCGGGTAGGAGCGCAGCCGCATCGCGCCCTGGACGTGCTCGGAGCCGGGCGAACGCACGCAGGTTCCGTTGGAATCGAAGGACAGGCCGTGGTAGCCGCAGGTGACGGCGCCATCCTCCAAGCGCCCGAGCGCGAGCGGGTAGTGCCGGTGGGGACACGTGCCGTCCAAGGCGATTGCGCGGCCATCGCGTTCGCGGTAGAACACCAGCGGTACGCCGCAGATCCAGCGCTCGACCAGCGTGGCGCCGATCTCCTCACTCCACGCGGCCCCATACCAGCCGTTGCGCACGAACTCCGCAGAATCGTTCATGATTTCGCATCCTTGATCGGCGTGCCGCCGCCGAGGCCGACCGGATCCCAGGTGCCCTTGTCGGCGTCCCAACGCACGACGATCACGTCTTTGGTGGATAGTCCGCGCTGGTTGCCGTCGCGAAAATCGTAGGTTCCGTTGATGCCGTTGTAATCGTGCAGCTGCAGCAGGTAGTCGTGGATCTGCGCGGCGGTCGCGTTCGGGCCCAGCTTGCGCAGCGCCGTGACCAGGATCATGACCGGATCCCAGCAGTTGCTCGCACCCGCGTCGGGGCGCATGCCGGCGGCTTCGAACGCGTGATAGAACGCCTGCAATTCGCCCCGCATCGCCGGCGGCGAAGCGCTGGGATAGGCGAGGAACTGGGTCGCGAACATGTAGTACTGCTTGGGCATGAACGACTTGTACTGCGCCATCTGCGCGTAGAGCTCGTTCGCGTTGCTCTGGAAGACCGGAATGTTGAGCCCGCCGTCGTTGAGCCCGCGCAGCACGGTGCCGTTGGCGGTGCCGGTCACCCACGCGAACATCGCTTGCGGTGCGGCCGATTTGATCGCGGCGATCTGCGCCGCGACGCTCAGGTCGGCGGGGTTGAAGTGCTCCCAAGCCACGACCGACAGGCTGCGGTTTTCGGGCAGCGCGAGCAAACTCTTGAGCGCGTCGTCGGCTTCTTGACCGGGCGTATCCGTGGCCGAGAGCATCGCGAGCTTGGTCCAGCCGACCGACCGCAGGTAGGTGAGCAGGCTCTGCATCCCGTCGCGCGAGGCGGCGCTCGCGGCGAACGCGTAGCCGTCCTTGGGCGGATAGAACGCGGGCGAGAGGCAGTAGTACACCGGGCCGTTTACGAACACCGGCGCGCCGGCATGACAGATGACCGCCGGCCCGCCGTCGACGACGTATGAAACGTTCTTCGCGATCAGCGTGTGCGCGAGCTGGATATCGGTCTGCGCGTTGGATGCGTTGTCGTAGATGACGATGTTGAGCGGCCGTCCCTGGATTCCGTTGCTCGCGTTGACTTGCGCTTCGAGCAATTTGAGAATCTGGGCCATCGTCTGCCCGATGAAGGCGCCGCTGCCGGTCATCGGCAGGATCACGTTCATGTCGACCGGCGGGCTAGCCGCAGGGGTCGAGCCCGTTACGAACGCGAGTGCCGTCAGCAGGGCGACGAGTAATGAAATGCAGCGTCGTCGCATGCGCGCTTAGCGGGCGTGCGCTGCTTCGCGAGCTTCCGGTACGGTGACGACCCCGCCGGGGTTATCCGTGATGGCGAAGGTCTGGAAGTACTCGATCTCCGGATACATCTCGTACCGCTCGAGGATGCCGTCGAGCCAGGGACCCTCGTAGAATGCTTTCGCGTCCTCGATCGAGCGCCACAGGTACACGCCGCCGGCGGTGCCGTTTTCGTTCCAAATGAACTGTTTGCGGATCAAGCCTTCGATCTCGCCGAAGCCGGCCGCGATTTTCAAGAAGTGCTCGCGGCAGGCCGCGCGGCCGATGGACGGCGGCAACTCGTAACGCACGATGGCAGTGATCATCGACTTCTCCTCTTACTTGCCGGCAACCGCGCCGGCCGGAAACATGGCCCCCAAATCGAGTTCCTTGGGTATCCAGCCGTACTTCAGCATCGATTTTTGCAGCGCCTCGATGCTGGGCTTATCGATCTGCGTGCTCCAACCCACGAGCGCCATGTTCGCAACGGTCGCGGGCTCGAGCTTGGTATACGTCGGGATGATCCGGCGCACCTCATCCGGATTCGCCGTCGCGTACGCGAGCGATCTGAGCATGGCGCGTTTGAACCGGGCGACCACATCGGGGTTGGCGACAATATACTGATGCGTTGCGAAATACGTCGCGAGCGTGATGTTCGGCAAGTACTCGTCGTAGGGCTCGAAGATCCGCCGGACGCCGTCGTTCTTGGAGGCCGTCAAGAACGGTTCGGCCTCGAGCGCGACGTCGATGCGCCCGCTCTTGAGGGCACTCGCCATCTCGGGGTTGGGGATTTCGACGAATTTGACTTTCGCGACGTCGACGCCGTGCCGTTCGAGGTCGTCCACGATCATCAGTTGCGACATGGTTTTGAGCGCGTTCACGGCCACGGTTTTGCCTTCGAAATCGCGCATGGTCTTGATCGGCCCGTTCGCAAGAACGACCATGTACACGTTCGCATGCCGGCCGTCGGCAATGCTCTGCGAGCCGTCGGTGACCGCTTCGAGCGGAATGCCGCGCGAGCCGGCCAGCATCATCGAGACGACGTTGCCGTAACCGAACTGCTCGTCACCCGAAATCACCGCGGTCGCGACTTCGCCCCCGCCTTGCGCCGTAACGGGTTCGATCGTCAGGTGCTCGTCTTTGAAGTAGCCTTTCGCCATGCCGAGATACAGCGGCGCGACGTCGGTGATCGGTAAAACGCCGACCCGCAGTGTGACGTCGGCGCTCTGCGCACCGGCGCGCCCCAGCGCGGCGACGGCGAGCGCCGCCGCGAGGATGCCCGCGCTGAGCCAGGGGCGGGCGGGCGGCAACTTAATAGCCCGGTGTCGGGGCGGGATCGCCGGAGTAGCTCCACACCTTGCCCGGGTCGCCGCGTTCGATCGCCAGCAATTCGCGTTCGAACACCTTGCGCAGCCGTGCGACGCCGATGTCGCTGCGCCCGAGGACTTCCTTCGAGCGATCGTGGATCGCGCCTTGGCCGCTCTGCGCCACGACGTCCTCGATGAAGGTGCGCAGCGGATGGGCCATGACTTCGTCCATCGTCATTTTTCCGTCCAGGACGAGTTGGCCCATTTCGGAGATCGTCGGGAGCCCGGCGACCTTCGCCGCCAGCTCCGCCTGCGTCTGACGATACGCGGCAACCGCCGCCGCGTCGTCGGCCGGCACATCCGTTTTGGTCGTCATGAACAAAATGTGGTGTTCGTCGTCGGTCGGCACCAGCGTCAAGTACGAATCGCGCGCGTGGAGCACGCGCCGCATGCGCATATGGTTCGGAAACGGATAGACGCACAGCCGCTTGTCGCTGTCGCCCGACCAGGTGATGCGGTCGAAGCCGTAATCGGTTTCGTTCACGATCGTGTTCGGCAAGCTCTGCTCGCGTCCGAGGTTGACGTGCGAGCGGCTGCCGCTGTGAACGAACGCGACGTGCACTTCATCGACTTGGTTCTCGTAGGTTTGGAACCAATTGCACGGAAATTCCAGCGCGATATTCTCGACGATCATGTTGCCGTCGAATACCGGGAAGGCCGGAAACGGCGGTGCTTCGCCCTCGCCGAAGTAGGCGTAGATCAGGCCCATGTGTTCGTGCGTCGGATACGCCGGGATGCTCACGTGCGCGCACGGACCGGGCGGGTCTTCGGCCGGCCGCGCGATGCACTTACCGTCGGCATCGTAGGTCCAGCCATGATAGAAGCATTGCACGGCGTCTCCGCGCACCCAGCCCGGTGACAGCTGCGTGTTGCGGTGCGGGCAGCGAAAGCCGACGACGTGCGCGGTCCCCGACTCGCCGCGATAGAGCGTGAAGCGCTCGCCCATGATGTGGATCGGGATCATCTTGCCGGGGGCGAGATCGCGGCTCAGCCGTACCGGTTGCCAGTACTGGCGCAAGAGCTTCCCGCCCGCGGTGCCGGGACCGGCCGAAGCGAAATCGACGGTCGCTTTCCTCTTGGGCAAGTTCCGAAGGGTGGCGGTCATGAGCACCTCGTCAGCGATGAAAACACGGTCAAAAAAAGCAAAAATATATAGGTCTTTATATATGCGGCGAAACGCCGTTTTTGTCAAGCCGGCATGGGCTCATTAGGGGCTCGCGCTCACGGCGTCATGGCGGCGATGACCGCGATCTCGACCTGATACTCGGGAAACGCCAGCTTCGCTTCCACGCAGCTTCGCGCCGGCTTATGGCCGGCCGGCACCCAGCGGTCCCAAACGCTATTCAGCCGATCCCATTTGCGATGGTCGTCGATCCAGATCGTGACGCTCACGAGGTGCGTGCGGTCGATGCCGGCCGCATGCAGCTGGCCGTCGATCTTTTCCAGAATCTGCTCGACCTGGTCTTCGAAATCCGGCACCGGGTCGTCGGCCATTTGCCCGGAGGCGTAGAGCATGTTGTTCGCGATGACGTACTTGCTCATATGAGCGCCTTCGAGAAATCGCTGAATGGCCACGCAGTTGCGTTCGCAGCGACCGGGCGCGTTCCCGTTTTCCGATCCGTATCAGAATCGGCATTATACTCGATAAGGTCCGCGCGTGCGCACCGCGTAGAAATTCTAATCTGCGCATAGCATTCGGTTCGAGGAATCTTTACAGAGTACGGTTCGCACGGCGCGCGTTGCGGGCGGGAAGCCTTACGATGGTGTTAGGGCAGTTGCTTTTCGTGCCCGTTCCGGGGAGACGATCGATGATCGAGTTGGGCGGATATCACTACAACGTCGAGGGATCTGCAGACGAGGACGTGCTGGATTCGCCGGCACTGCCGTCCCCGTACGAGCCGTGCAGCCTCGTCCGCGTGCCGAACGCGAACGTCGATGAGTGCTGCGGCTGTGTCGCGCTGCCCGCGCCCCCGCATTGGTTGACGTGCGCCGCATGATCCAGCCGCTGCGCATCGCGCCTCGCCTCGAGGTCGACCAGGAGTCGCTCGAGCGAGGACTTCTGGTCGTCGGAGACACGTTTTCGGACGCGGCGGCACGCATGGTGCTCCCCCTCGCGCGCCGGCTGGTCGAGTCGGGCCAGACGGGCTTGGTCCTCGATGCGACGGGCGAGATTGCGCCGCGCCTGCGGGCACTTTATCCGACCGCCGTCGTCGTGTGCGGTCCGGCGGGCGCAATGCGTCTGAACCTTTTGGCCGGCATCCCCGACGTCGACTTCGAGGACGTGATCGACGCCGAGCGGCGCACGTATTACGCCGGGCGCGAGCCGTATTGGGGCTCGGTCGTCAAGAACGACACCGCACTGTTGCGGCAATTCATCTCGGTGCTCGAGCGCCGGCCGATCACGCTCATCGACCTTTATCGGCTGGCTTCGAGCGAGCAGTACGTCCGGAATATTACGCAGCGGCTGCGCGTAAAGTCGAACGGCGCATACGAGCTCATCCGGGATCAGCCCGCGTACTCCGCTTGGCGCCGGGACGACGGCGGGCAATCGATGCGCGACAACGTCGCGTGGCACTATTCGTTTCTGCGCAGCCTGCTCGATTCCGTCGTTAAGTCTCCGGCATTGCTGCGCGCGTTCTGCTCCAAGGGGCGTTCGCCAAAGATCGATGTGAGGAAGCACGTCGTCGTGCTCGATATGCCGCGCGCGTATTGGGGCAAATCGGTGGATTTCATCGCGCAATTGCTCGCCAAGTGGTATGTGCGGCGGAATCCGGGCGGCTTTCTGGTCACGAGCGGCCTCGCCTCGGTTCACGCGGCCGAGCGGCTGGGCCTGGCACCGGTCGTCGCGGAAGTGGACGACGTCGACGATCGGTCATCTTCGCGCTTCGGCTCGACGCTGTTCTTCGCCACGATGCGGCCGAACGTCATCGAGTGGCTCGGCGCCGTGGCGGGCGAGGGCGTCGCGCGGGGCCTCGCATCGAGCGCCAGGCCCGGTGCCGGGTTCGCGCTTTTCCGGTTCGCGCCGTCGACCGCCGGCCTCGTGACCCAAGGCGAATTCGTAGCGGAACGTGACCCGTTCTTCGCGGCGAGTTCGATCTTCCTATGCCCTGCCAAACATCGTGCGCTGGCGATGCGCACTCGGGAACTGGCGGCCCTTGTCGAAGATCGAACCATCGAAGATCTCTTCTGAGGCTGAAGGATTACGAGCGTCGATGCGACCGGTCATGGCGTCGGACACGCACGAACGTCACACGGGGCTGGCGGTGCCCGACGGCGACGTGTTCGTTCATGCCGGCGACTTCACGATGGTCGGCGACGTGCGCAAGGTCGCGGCCTTCGGCGCCTGGGTTCGTGCCTTGCCGCATCGTACGAAAATCATTATCGCCGGTAATCATGACCGCATCTTCGAAGAGCGTCTCGACGCCGCGCTGCGGGCGCTCGGCGACGGCCGCGACGGCCTGCCGCAGACGGATGTTCTCATCACGCACGGGCCCCCGATGGGTACCCTCGATTTCGTCCACACCGAACACGTCGGTTGCGCAGATTTGCGCGACCGGGTACATGCGATAAAGCCCCAGGTTCATGTCTTCGGTCACATTCACGACGGGTCCGGGATCGAAACGTCGGCGGGAACGATCTTAGTCAACGCCTGCATTTGCGATGAGGACTACCGGCCGACGAATCCGTGCCGCGTGATCGATATCTAACCGCCGCCGTTCTCGACGGCAAGCGTCGCCTTGCTTGTGGTCCGCGGTGCGAAAATGGGCGCTCGATGCGTGCTCAGAATGCTAGCAAGCGTATGCGGCAGCGAATCTTCGCTTTGGCGATCTGATCGTATGAAGAACCGAAGGTCTCTGCCGGCCGGTTCAACTTGGCCGGATTCGTTGCTGAACGGAAGCGACATGGGCCGCCGGATCCGCGAACTCGATTGGAGCCGCACGCACCTGGGGCCGCTCGAATCGTGGCCGCCGAGCCTGCGAGCGCACGTCGGCATGATCGTCGACAATTCGTTCGCCATGTACACGCCGCGAACGCTCGTCGCCGGAAGTCACGCGCGAGCGGTGCTGCACGGCCGCGTTCGAACGCGTCCATGCTAGCGAGCCGGGGCGGCGTTCGCGCGTCGACCCTCGCATGTGGCGCGCGGCCGGGCGCCGAAGCCCTGCCTATCGCCGAAGGAGCTTCAGCCGGGATGAGCAGCCTGCGTTTCCGTCGACTCGTTTCTGCCGCCGCGGCAATCGTGTCGCTGTGCGCCGCCTTGTGGCCGGCCGGCGCCGGCGCCGATGCTCTCACGGTCGTGCGGCTCGAGGAATTGCCCGGTGATGATTCCGGTACCGCATTCTACGCCCAAGATTTGGGCTATTTCAAGAACGCCGGCCTCGACGTGCAGTTCTCGATGATCAGCAGCGGCCCGGTCGCTGCGCAGGCCGTCGCGGGCGGAGCCGGAGATATCGGCATCTCCAACGTTGCGACGATCGCGGCCGCGCGGCTGCGTGGCATTCCACTGCGCTTCATTGCACCGGCCGGAATAGGCGGCGACAAAAACACGCAGATCGTCGTGATGGTGGCGAAGGATTCGCCGTACAAAACAGCGGCCGATCTCAACGGTAAGACCTTCGGCGTGAACGCCGTGAAGGCGATGCCGCAACTCTCAGCCGTCACCTGGATGGACAAGCACGGCGGTGATTCACGAACGGTGAAGTTCGTCGAGATCCCGTTCCCGGCGCTCGCCGCGGCGCTCGAAGCGCATCGCATCGATGCGGCGATCGTGACCGAGCCGTTCGCCTCCCAGGCAAAAGACATCGCGCGCAACCTCGGTACCGCCAACGACGGCCTCTCGCCGAATTCGCTCGTGCTCGGCTATTTCGCATCGGACACGTGGCTTGCGACCCACGCCGATGTGGCGGCGCGGTTCGTGCGAGCGATCCGCCAAGCATCGATTTGGGGCAACACGCACCATGCCGAATCCGCCGTTATCCTCGCGCGCAACAGCAAAATGGATCTGAGCGTGATCACGTCGATGGGACGAGCGGACTACGGCATCAACCTCGATCCGGCGACGATCGATCCGATCGTCGAGAGTGCCGCCAAATACGGCATCATCGACAAGGCCGTGCCCATCAGCGACTTGATCTGGAAAAGCCCAAACCGCTGATCAGCGGCTCAGCATCACGTTGACGATCGCCGTGCGGCCGCTGTGCACGGCGGCGAGCCCCTCGGTGAGGGCCGCTTTCAGCTGCGCCGGATCCTCGACGGTTCGGCCGTAGAAACCGTACGGTGCGCCGACCGTATCGAGCTCGGGCGCATCGATGTGCACGCCGAACCACGTATCGTCGGTCGCGCACACGCCTTCGGGATAGAAGCCGAGATGATTCCTCGCCATCGCCTGATAGCGTTTGTTGTTGAAGATGACGACCAGGACCGGCAGAGCGTAGGTTTTCGAAGCGCCGCAGAACGCTAAGACGGGATTGTAGAGAAACGCGCCGTCGCCGATCAGCGCGACGACGGGCCGTTCGGGCATCGCGAGCTTCACGCCCAACGCGTGGCCGAGGCCTTGACCGAGGCCGCTCTGGTTGAAGTAGCTCTGCGGTTCGCTCCACATGACGTGACGCTTGACGAGGCCCCGGTGAACGGTTGTCTCATCGACGTAGACCGCGTTCGCGGGCATCGTTTCCACCAGCGCTCCGCACAGCCAAACCGGGTCGATCAACGGCGCTTTCGTGCTCGCCTCGGCTTCCGCTTCGCGCAGCTTGACGATCAGCCGGTCGTGGTCGCCCTTGCGCGCTTCGCGCCGGGCCGCGTTGGTTTCCGCCTTCATGCCGGCCGAGCGCAGCCCGGCGGCGATCGAACGAATCGTGGCGACGCTGTTGCCCTCGAGATAGCGGTCGGCACCCAGTTCCTGATAGGCCATGGTCGCTTTCAACGGGTTGTCGTCGATCGCAACGATCGTCGCCTGTTCGGGTTGCGACCGGAGCGGATACCACGGCGCGCGATCCTTGACCACGAGCACGATGTCGGCTGCTTTGAAGAATGCGCCGCCCTCGGTTCCGAGGTGCAACGAGTGGTCTTTGGGAAAATTCGAAACGACCGCGCTGTTGCCTTCGACTACCGGCGCGCCGAGCAGTTCGGCGAGGTCGACGAGGGCGGCTTGCCCCGCCGGATCGCGCCCGAGCGTCGACGTTGTGATGACGGGATATTTCGCACCGAGCAATAGCCCGACGACGGCATCGACATCCGCCGGAGCCGGCACGGTCTGCGGCGCCGGGGGAATGGCGCGCTTTTTCTTCGGCGGCGTCCAGGGCGCCAGCATCGTCTCGAGCGGCGAGTTCAGATAGACCGGGCCCATCGGCGTTCGTTGCGCCATTTCGCCCGAACGCATGACCGTTTCATAGAGCGTGAACGGGCTCGTCACTTGCGTCGCCCATTTGGTGATCGGTTCGAGCAGCCGCTGCGGGCCGCCGACGATGCTCAGCGAGCGGTACCACTGCTCGCCGGGATCGAAGTCCGGATCGGCTCCGAGCGTCAACGACTCGCCCGACATCACGAGCATCGGAATCTCCAGCATCTGCGCTCCGCGAACGCCGAGCGCGCCTTGGAAAAGGCCGGCGCCGGCATGCAGCAACACGGCTTGCATGCGTCCCGTCACGTTGGTGTAGCCCATCGCCATGTTGACGGCTAAGGTCTCATGCCAGCAGTCGATGTAGGCCGGGCCTTTCGCTCCATCGCGCTTCTGGCGCGCCAGCGCTTCCCAGAGCGGCGGCCATTCCGAACCGGGCGATGAGATGATGTACTCGACGCCCAAGCGGTTCAGCGCATCGAGAATCGCATCGCCGCCGTCAAAAACCGTCTGCTTCATGATCCGTCCTAGCGGTTGAGTGCTGCTGTGGGCGATGGGCGAGCGCATTCCTCGCCGGTTCGACGCGGCTCGGGCCAAACCTGACGTGCGGTGTCAGGTTCGAGAAATTCGCTAGAGCTGCGCCACGAGATCCCGAGCCGGAAAGGCCTTGGGTATCGTCCCGAACCGGGCGGCGACATCGATCGCCGGCTGCAGCATCGCCGGATCGAGCTGGGTTGCGAACTCGGCGCGCTGCATACGGGCAACGGTGTCGGCCGAGATCTTCGTGTACTTGGCAAGAATCGCACCCGATGCCGCCGCATTTTGGGACTGATTCGCCCACACGGCAGCCGCCCGCATCGCCGCCGCGAACTTCCGCGCCGTCGCCGGCTGCCGAGCGATCCATTCGGGAGTTGCGAGCCAGGCGGTAATCAGGAACCGCTTGGCAACGCCGTCGTATGCCGGTGCGAAGAAGCGGATCGCGGGTTTCGCCTGGGTGTAATACGGCTCGGCAATGAAGGCTGCATCGACGCGGCCCCCGATCAGCGCATCGGCCATCGACGACGTGGGCATCTCGATGAACTTCAAGCTCTTGGCGTCGCCGCCGTTCGTGTCGATCCAGGATTCGATGGCCACCTGCGCCAGTTCGCCGAGCGTTTGGACCGCGACCGTCTTGCCGCTCAGGTCTTTCGCGGTGCGCAACGGCGAGCTGCTTTGGACGGCGAGCACGCTGGTCGGAAGAGCGCCGTTATAGAGACCACCGGCGACCAGCGCCAGGATCGGTAGGCCGCGCACGTGCGCGCTCGTCAGCGAGCTGATGCTCGACACGCCGATATCGATCGCGCCGCTCACGACGGCGGCCGTCACGGCGCTGCCGCTCGTGATGACGTCGATCGTGACGTCGAGTCCGCTCTTCAGAAAAAACTCTTGATCGAGGGCGTACCAGGCCGTCGCGTCGGCTTCCACGGGCAGCGTTGCAAGGTGCAATGCTGCACGCGATTGCGCATCGGCGGCTCTCGGCAGCGCGACGCCGGTTATGCTTGCGAGGCCGCCGCGAAGGAGGGCGCCCCGCGTCAACGATAATCGCATGAACGATTGCCGATCATTTCGAAGCGGTACGGCTCCGACCTCCGGACGTGCGCTGAGCTCCGGCAGGATGGCGCAAAGCGCGGCCTAAGCAGCGCTCCATGAAACGAACGGCATTCTTCTCGTCGGCCGCGGCCACGGCGGCGTTCGCCATTGCGACCCCGGCGCTCGCCGAGGAGCCGCAAGTGAAACGCTTCGATGATGAAAAGTGGGCGCTCGACGATATCATCGGCTCGGTGGGCATGGACTGGGACCAAGGCCGCAGCGGGGCGATGATCGGCGCATTGGGCTCGGACGCGACGAACGACGTCAACTCGCTGCGGCTGCGGATCAAGAAGTTGGCGGACTTCGTGCCCGCGTTCGAAGCTGTGGGACGGCGTCGCGAAGCGCTGGCCAAAGACGACGAAGCTGCGGGGCACCTCGTGAGTGCCCGCGATAATTACTTCATGGCCGCGAACTACTACGGACATGCGCAGTGGACGATCTACGAAAAGAACGACCACAACATGGCGTTGAATGCGAAGAAGCGCGAGCTGTTCGGAAAGTACGCCCAGTTCGCCGACCATCACGTCGAATACGTTGCGCTGGCGACGAAAGCCGGCAAAGCGATTCCGGCCGTGTTTCACTTGCCGGCGAGCTACAAGCCCGGCACGAAGATCGCGGCCATCGTCTCCATCACCGGTATGGACGGCTACAAGGAACGCAGCGTCGCGCTGTACGGAGACCGCTGGCTGAACCGCGGTTTCGCCGTGTTGGCGCTGGAGGCGCCGGGTGAGTGGGAGGCGCCGTTGCTCGATTCGTTCGTCAGCATGGAGAACAGCATCGCTGCGGCGCCCGCCGTCTACGAATGGCTGGCCGCGCGGCCCGAAATCGATCCCGCGAAGATCGCGCTCACCGGCGTGAGCTTCGGAACGTTCTTCACGACGGTGATGGCCGGCCACGAGCCGCGCTACGCCGCGGTGGCGAATCAAGGTACCATTTACGAACCTGGTGGAAAAACAATCTTCGGCGAAGCGTCGCCGACGTTCAAGAAGCGCTTCATGTTCATGTCGGGCTACACGGATGAAGCGAAGTTCGACCAGTTCGCGAAAACGCTGACGCTCGACGGGTCGTACCAGAAAATCAAGGTGCCGTTCCTGACGATGGGCGGCGAAGCCGACGAACTGAGCCCGGAGATCAACGCCGAACGCATGTACCGGGCGATGACCGCGCCGCGCCGGCTCGTCGTCTACGCCGACTCGCGGCATTCGCTGGGCGGCGTGCCGTCGGTGGCGCTCGGGCCCACGCCCGGAACTTTGGCCGCCGACTGGATGCTCGATATGTTTGCCGGCAAGCCGCTGGTGAGCGAACGCTGGTTCGTCGATCCCGGCGGCCACGTCACGAAGACCGCGTACTGAGCGATTCCTAAAGCATGCGCCGATATAATAACGCCTCGGCGACGTGATCGCGGTCGAGGTGCTCGGCGCCGGCCAGGTCGGCGATCGTGCGCGCCACGCGGATGATGCGATCGAAGCTGCGCGCGCTCAGGCGTTCGCGCTGCATCACCCCTTCCAGCAGCGCCGACGAGGGGGCGTCGAGCGCCGCGTGCACGCGCAAGTCACCACCCTGCAAGTCCGCGTTGACGCTCCGGGTGCGGGCCCGCTGCCGTTCGCGCGCGGCGACGACGCGCGCGCGGATCGCGGCCGAGCTTTCGGCGCGCTGCGCGGTGGAGAGTTCCCCGTACGGCACGCGCACGACGTTGACGTGCAGGTCGATGCGATCGAGCAGCGGTCCCGAGATGCGGGCGCGATAGCGTTCGACCGCGGCGTCGTCGCAGCGGCAGTCGGCGTTGCGTTCGCCGCGCTGGCCGGGAACGTGCACGAGCCGGCGGCGCGCGAGAGTTGTCACCGTTCCGTCCTCCAGCGGTTGGCGTAACACTTCGAGCGTCGCGCGTGGGAACTCCGCGATCTCATCGAGATAGAGCACGCCGCGCGAGGCCAGCGTCACCTCGCCCGGCCGCGGCGTGCTGCCGCCCTGTAGGATTCCATACCCGTTGACATGCTCTTCCTCGTGAATTGTCACTGAGAATGAAGTGCAGCAGGCAGAATTTGTCGCAGAACGTGACGTGAATTGGCAAATTTGTCATCGATTTGAGGTGTTTTTATTCGGGCATCGCGAGGACTGCGCCGGCAGATCCGATCGCTTGAATTGGGGTATTATCGGCGGTTTCGAACGGCGGCCGGTACTGGAGTGAAGTTTCCTTCCTCCTTAACGCAAACGGTAGTCGTTAGCTCCAAAAATGCGACTGACTTGATGTAGTCTGACTGGCGTGATATAATCCGACCATCGTGGAAGCTCTCGAAATCGAAGCGACCGTTCGCACCAAGAATCAGGTGACGATTCCACTGGCGGTCGCCGAGCGCCACGGCATTGAGCCGGGGCAGCGTTTGGTCATCGTGGACAGGGGCATCGAGGACGAATTTACTGTCCGGATCATCCGGCCGAGCTACGCCGGTGCCCTGGCCGGCATCTTTGGGACGACCGAAGAGAACGTCGCTTACGTGCGTGGCGAGCGCGAGGCCTGGGACTGAACCAGAAGGGCTTCGAGCAGCGTATTCCGCCCGGCGATCGTGTGCTCATCGACACCTCGGTCCTGATTGCCTATTTCGAGCCTAGCGACGCTACGCACGCTCTCGCTGCTCTGCTCGTCGATAGCTTTGTACGGACCGGTCGGAACGCGGCTTTAGTCTCGCCAATCACCGCGATGGAGCTGCTCGTTCGGCCGCTACGGGTTGCCCCTCAAAGCGCCGTTCACGTGCACGACTTCCTCATCTACACTCCAAATCTGACGCTACTTCCCGTCGATCTCCACGTCGCTCAAGAAGCAGCTTCACTTCGGGCAACGCACAATTTCAAAACCCCGGACGCCCTCGTAATCGCGACCGGAATCATCGGCCAGGTCGGACACCTCGTCACCAACGATGCGGAGTGGAAGAAGAAGTTGGCACCGATGGGGTCACGTATTCAAGTTGCCGAGCTCGGCACTTACGTTTGACCTGGGCTGTCTCGCTCGATAATTTTGTGTTATCGACGACGTCAGCGGACGTGCTCCATAATGTCCTACTTATCGAAGAATTGCCTCGACGCGACTTCTTAGCATTGGGTCGAGTGCGCTACTCCGCGTGCGCGAGTCCGTTTACCCACGCAGTCACAAATCGATCTTACTTGCCGCATTAATAAAGTCAGCAAGGACCTCGTCGAAGCTGACGGGATACGGCGAGATCGGATTTGCGCGACATGCTGCCTCGTATGCCGCCCATTCGGCGCGCGCCGCCACTTCGTTACCCAGCCCGAGCATGCTTTCAACGAGATGACGTCGTGCAGTCTCGTCGAGTGGCGCGTAATCCGTGATTTCCCGAGCAAAGTCAGAAGCGACTCGGTAGTTGCGCCGAGCGATCGCGTCGCGTGCGAGCACAATACCAGAGCCATAATGAATATCGATAAAGAGCCGCCGGAGCGAAGCGGGCATCGACGAAGATTGGAAGTGGGTCACACGACTTGGGCTTGTTGCGGAAAAGGCTGTCTGTAAACGCTTCCGATGCTCTTCTGACAAGGTCTTGGCGCTATCGTTGAGTCCGATAACTTCCTGTACCACGAAGGCATCAACGCTCACATTGCGCCCAAGTTGGTAACCACCGGGGTTTGAAAGGATCGTCCCCGTACCGAGGCTGCGGCGAAGGCGATTGACCGCGACCCGCAAGGCATTGGTCGCACGGTCGGCGTCGCTCTCGGCCCAAAGCGCATCAGTAAGCTCTGAAGCGGCGAAAGCACGCGGCTCTGAGGCGAGCAGAAAGAGCAGTTCCAGCGGTCGCGGCCGCAGTGCTATGGGAAGGCCGCCGCGGTAGACGCGGCCATCGAGGAGACATACTTCGACGACGTCGGTCGCCCGCGCGACACGTTCAAAGCGTTTGACGAACTCGCTGAGAATACCGACCCCCGACTCGTTTCGGGTCAGACTCCCAACCGCGTCGGCGAGTGCTGGTAAATGGCATTTTCCGAGAATCGCAACGGCTTCGGAAAAGAGACGCACGGCAATGTCTGGTTCAACGATTGCGAGGGCAATGCGGGCCAGTACCTGGTACGCCGGCTGACGCGATTCGTCTGCGGTAGCAATAGCGGCGGCAGCCAGGCGACGCGACTCGGTGGCCGACCTGGCCCGAGCAGCAGCAATAAGCTGAGCGTATGCGCGCGCGTTGAGCTTCTCAGAACCAACCCGGGCTTCCGTCCCACGACCGGTAACCGAATCCAAGAAGTGCCGCGTTCCACCTTCGACACTCGAATCAGTCGCTGCCTTCACTTCGTTACAGAAACTCTCGAAGAGCGAGTCGTCACCTGCGAACCACGCAGAAAACGCCGCCTCTATAAGGGCAAGGACGAGGAGCACGCGCGTTTCAAGCCCGCGTGCAACCTCAATCGCATGGATCAGGGTTTGCCGATCCGCTACGAGGTCACCGCGCACGAAACGCTCGAATGGTGCAACAGCATCATATTCAAGATTTGCTTTGACGTAAGGCACGTCCAGGAATGGAGCAATATCGGCCATCGGTGCACTAATGCTTTGGATCTTGGCAGTGTTTATATCGCACCAAAGACGTGCGAGCTTGAGAGAAAGAACGACGAAGGGATCATCCCTGAATCGGCTTTCAAGCTCACCAAGAACGAGCGCTTCGGCGTCGTGTCGGCCTCGATTGTGGTGACAGTTCCCAAGATTCATCGCAACTCCGCACCACGTCGCGGTCGAAGTCTCTTCAGTAAGCCTATCCCAAATGTGCTGCGCCTCGGCCAACCATTCATCAGGGTCAATCCGCAGCGCGCGATAGTTAATTGCAGCCTGCCAGAGAGCAGGAAACTCGATCAAGGTTGACTTGTCGAATGCTGAGAGGAGTAGCCCAACCGCCGGACGGACGGCTCCGACCAGAAAGGCTTCTACAGGCCCTAGCGCCGCCGCGGCGGCCATCTGATCGCCCGCGTGCAGAAAAAGCTGTGCAGCTCGGACGCGATCACCTGCGCGCTCATGCCCAATAGCAGTAGCGCGCAATATAGTCCGTATCGCCTCCGGTTCGCGGGCTCGCAACGCTGAACGGATGAGGGGGTGGGGCTCGAACGTATCGTCGGTACCGAAGGAAACAAATGGAACTCGTACGGGATCGAGCAAAGCGGTAAGTATAGGGTCGTTGCGCGCGCCAAAATGTACCGCAAGATCGACGCGGCTTGCACCCGGAATCGCGCTGCAGAATAGGAGCGCTACGTATGCGTCCCGGTCGAGCGCTGGAATGATCTGTTCCAAAACGAAGGCTTGGAGGGTTTCAGTATCGAGAAGCTCGAGCGCGTCGATCGCTTGATCGACGTCGCGCTCATAGGCGACATGTTCAAAGAGCCGAAGCGCGATCGCCCAACCGCGCGAAACGATGTGAAGCCGATGTAACTGCTGCGCGCTAAGGTTCATGGATTCGAGAAGCGTGTTGGTCTCTGCTTTGGTAAATCGCAAGTCATCTTCAGAGTAACTAACGATTTCCTGCGGCCCGAGTCTTCCTGTTATTCCTGCCGGAGGTCGTACCCGTGAGCAGATCACTATCGTTCGTTGCTCGCCCGGGGAGCGCATGAGTCGCCGGAGGAGGTGGACGCATTCCGGGTCGTGGAGCACCGTCTCCGCATTTTCGAAAACAAGCGCTCCTGCGAAGTCCAATTCCAACCAAAGGCGCTCGGTCAAAGCGATAGCCTCGGCGTCGTCCGCTATGGTAGAGGCTTGTTCGCGGGCAACTTGTTCGGTGCGATCGGCGAGGCCGGCGAGCGCGAGGGTCATCCTTCGCGCGAGGGCTGCCAGATTGTCCGAAAGCGAACAGTCGACAATCTCGTGATGTTTGAATGCGGATATAATCTCGCGCACCAGGGAACTCTTCCCGAACCCAGCGGGCGCAATTAACATTACTAGCCGCGGCGAGAGCGCGGCGACGCGGTCGGAGAGGCGCGGGCGACGCACAACGGCCACGGTTAACCCTTGTTCATCACAGGATGAATACTGACGCGCCCCCGCGTTAAGGGTGGCTACATCGCGGACACCTTAGGCGCCATGAGACCTAGTCCTTTTCATCAAACGCAGCAGCGTCTTAGGTCCGGTAGCGCGCTTTGTCCGTTCGGCTCTGACGATACCATCGAGAACGACTCGAGGTGCCGGTAATGCGCCAGTAATGTGCGGGGTGGTATGCTAGCCGCCAAGTCCCGGTATCTTGCTGGGAATTAGTGTCAATTCTGATCGGCGATGTTTGGAGAATACTTCCGTGACGCCGCCGCCCGTTCGCGTTCATCTTCGAGATTTAACTGAGGCGTCAACGGGGTAGCTAGCCTAGGACAGCGGCTTATTCGCAAACAGAATGTCCTATTTCCACACTCCTCATTTTCCACGATGGAAATCTGACTTAGGGAAGTGCGATGATAGCGGTCTCCGGGTATGGCGCAGCGTTTCCAGAGAGGGTTCTTCATAGTTCTGCGCTGGCGCTCGAAATAGATCGGACCGAAGACTGGATCCTGAAGCGCTGCGGCGTCACTAGCCGCCACATTGCCGAGCAGCATGACACCACGGTTACCCTTGGAGCGAGCGCGGCTCGAGAGGCTCTCGCGATGGCCTCCACCGACGAACCCAATGTCGTGGTATGTTGTACTTGCACGGCAGACCGCATGTTGTGCCCCGCAGCTCCCGCAATTGCAAACGAACTTGGACTTCCACGGAACACGCTCTGTTTTGACCTGAACGGAGCCTGTACTGGTGGAGCGATCGGCTTATTGACCGCTTTTGCCTATATCAATTCAGGTTTCGCCGAATCCGTACTACTCATATGCAGCGACACGATCACGAAGCATTTGCGGACCGATGATGTTAACACCCGAATTTTGTTCGGTGATGGCGCCGTCGCACTTCTCCTCGTAAGAGGCGACGTTGACCTTCTCTATTGGGCAGCTGGAAGCGACGGTACACGACGCGACTATTTCTACGCTGACACACCCGTTGTTGCCGAATATCTTACAAGTCCGAATGGCTCCTCTGGCGCGGCGCGCATGAATGGTAGCGGCCTCTTTCGGTTCGCAATGGAAGACGGTGTAGGCCTGATACGAAACCTCTGCGCCGGCGCCAATCTGACGGAAGCCGATATCGACCATTTCGTTGTACATCAGGCGAATTTGCGAATTATCGAGGGCTTGCAACAGCGGCTCAATGTCTCGCCTGATCGCTGGATCGTCAATGCGGCAAATCATGGAAATCTAACTGCGGCCTCACTTCCATTGGCTCTGCTTGACTCTCTTGAAAGCGGTCGACTGAAGAAGGGCGATCGCGTCCTAGCGGCGGCATTTGGCGCGGGGCTGATGTGGGCTGGAATGGTCCTACAATGGTAGTTCACGGGCAAGTGCGGGTTAACACCGATGATTGACATGTCCGCTAACCTGGAGGTCAACGCGCGGGTAAACCTACCTGATAAAGAGGTCCTGGACACCTATCATGCGTCATTGCTCGCTGGTCAAGTCTTTGAGGCGATGGGTTTACTAAATCGCAGTCTCCGATTAAGCCGATCTGCAATGTCGAGACCCGAATGGATCTCGTTTATTGAAGAACATCTTTCTTCACACCCAATTCGGTCGCTACTTCGTCAGAGTCCATTTAGCTGGCGAGCAAGTGCGAAGCCGCGGGGTTATGCCGGTGATGCGGTAATGATCGACCTGATTTACAATGGGGTTTCGTCGCACGATGCCTACCGTACGCTCGATGAAGCGATATGCAACTATGAGCTTTCAACCCAAAGTTGCGTCGCCGTTCGCGATCGTCGCAACTACGCTTCCAAGCGAGTCTCGGAGTACGGAAGAAGGAACGGTTCGCGAATACTATCGGTTGCTTGTGGCCACTTACGTGAGATTACCATTTCTGCACTTACGTCATTTTCAACTGATTGTCAAATCGTGGCCATTGATCAAGACGCGGATAGTCTCGCAAAGGTAACCGCAGAGCTCCCCGACGTTCGCGTTTGCCCACATAATTCGTCGGTCGCGGATCTACTTTCGGGTAAGGCGGATTTCGGCACATTTGACTTCATCTATACGCTAGGACTTTATGACTATCTCGAACAGCGAGTTGCGCGCCTCTTAACAAAACGGCTGACAACAATGCTCAGCCCCGGCGGTGAGCTTTTAATCGCAAACTTTGTGCCGGAACTCCTTGATGTCGGTTACATGGAGGCCATTATGGATTGGTGGCTCGTGTACCGAGACGAGACTCTGATATTGGACCTGCTGTCAGGTATCGATCCGACTAGTTACTCGTCTGCGCAAGTGTTTCGTGATCCGCATGAAGTTATTACCTATCTGAATATTCGAAGATAGACATGCCTGTTCGCGAACGAACAAAGTCAACAACACGCGACGCTTTCCTGCGCGGCCGGCTTGGAGTTATCCGCGGTGGATCAGCCGCACGTCGTAAACGAACTGACAACGCGTTTTTGATCGGCGTACCGGTCATTGGCAGCCTGGCCTGTCCGTTCTGGTTCTGGGGCCACGCGTTTACATGGATTGAGATGTCAGCGTTTGTCATCGGTTACATTGTAATAGGGCTTGGCGTTGGAATTGGATTGCATCGCTATTTCACGCACCGAAGTTTCGTGCCTAAGCCATGGTTGGCTTGGTGCCTTGGGGCTGCGGGTTCAATGGCCTGCCAAGGGTCTCTTACAAGGTGGGTTGTGGATCATCGCCGTCACCACGCTCGCACCGATGTATGCGGAGATGTGCATAGCCCCTTGGTTGACTCCGGATGCGCAGAAATAAGGGGTGTCCGTGGGTTTCTAAATGCGCACCTATTATGGATGTTTGACGACGCAGTTACCGACACAAAGATATTTGGCAAAGATTTGCTGGTGGATCCTTTGTTTGTGTTTTTTGAGCGGACACATTGGCTCTGGCCAGCTCTTTCGTTGCTGGTGCCGTGGCTATGGGGCTACACGTTCGGCGGCATTACGCACGCTATTGGTTGTTTACTATTTGGAGGTTGTTTTCGGATCACGCTTTTCCAGAATTTCGTATGGGCCGTCAACTCTGTCGGTCACACTCGCGGTTATCAGACCTACGATTTAGCAGACGGAAGCCGCAATAATGCAATTCTAGCGTGGGCGACGTTTGGCGACGGCTGGCACAATAACCATCATCGCTTTCCACGATCCGCATTCCACGGCTTAACCGATAGGGAAGCGGATTTAAACGGTTCCATTATTCGATTGTTAGAACGTTTCGGTGCGATCCGCGACGTAGTTCGTCGAGGTCACATCGGTTACGAATCAAAGGCCTGCTCTGTCGATTGAGTCGTAGAAAGCTTCGGGCTCGCCGTCGGCTGAACGCGATAAAGCGGAGTAGCGTTCATCGGTACCTATTAGTTTGCTATACAATTGAGATATGACATGCTGCGACCGCGCCCGTTATCATTAGGCGCCACTGAGCTTCACGCCGTCGATCACATGGCAGTTATCGGCATTGCCGGCCGGATCTCCACATAGATACGCCGTCGGCTTCGCTTCCGCGCACCGGAGCGCATTTGATAACGTTCCATTAGCGGACACGCGGGCGAGTTAGTTGTTTGCGGGCTAGAGCAGTGAGCGCAGCTCATCGGCCGTCATGCCGACGTCGTCGAGGATCGCTGCGAGCGTTCCGCGTTTGATCGTTTGCCCGCTGTGTACATGGACAGTCGTACGTCGGGCATCCGCATGTTCCATGAAATGGGCTGAACCTCGAACCCGGATCACTTTGAATCCCGCTCGTTGTAAGGCTCGCTGAACGCGGGCGCCCTCCACCACCGGCATTTTGGTGCTCACGGTGGTTACAGGTAGGCGCGCCGGCGAACTATGCTAAGCAGCCGACGAGGGCAGGGTCACCACAACGGAGGTCGCCACGTCAGAATCCGGGAGAGGTTCGCCGCGCTCACTCATCACTTCGGCGTGTAGCGTGATCACGTCACGTGCATTAGCGAGGCATTCTTCCACGGTCTCACCTTGCGTGTGGGCACCGCGGAACGCTGGAATATGGACCGAAAAGCCACCTTCGGCCTCGGGCTCTAGGACGACCGCGTAAGAGCGTTCAACGGACATCGCTCAATGAAATTCCAGGGCGAACCCCTTGTTCCCCTTGGCGTACCTAAATAGGCGGGGAAGTACTCGAGACTGAGGGCGAATGTGAACCCGGTGTCCCTGACGTCGCTGGCCAGTTTCTATTCATTGGCGTCGTGCTCCGAAGATAGAAGTGAGGGGAGCCTTGTCGAACACGGTGGCCCGCCGAACATAACCACGCAATATTGCAACGCTGCGGTGCCGGCTTACGCGCATGATGTCGACCTCGTTGACGTTCGGGTTCGCCGCCGCCGACGTGACAAAGCCTGCGCGCAGACTGTGGCCAGCAAAATCTCCCGAGATGCCGGCCGCGGCAGTCACCCGCTTTACGAGACGGGCGACGTCTGCGCCGTCAATCCGATTGGCCTGCAATGTACCCGCCATAGAGAAGGTCCGAAAGAGCGCTCCGGATGTAATAGCGGCCGCATCGATCCACTCCTGAACGGCTCGAGTCGCGCAAAGTCCCTCGATCGCGACATACGGGACGCCGATCTCAACTCCAAGACCCTCCTGGTCTGTCTTGGATTCTCGGATCGTCACCACGAGGCCACGCTCGTCGAAGCGCAGATCTTCGAGGTCCAGCGCGGCGAGCTCTGAACGCCGGCCGGCGATCGCGAACCCTAGCAATACAATCGCTCGATCACGCTTTGGCTTGAGCCCGTCACCCCGCAGAGAAAGGACGACGTCGCGCAATAATCCCGCATCCAAAGCGTCCTTGCGGCGAGGTGGCACGCCTTTGGTCCGCGCGATGCCGGCGACGACGTCACGGACGGTTTGATTGGACGCAGGCGATTAGTGGCCGGCCGACTTATGAGCCTGCGAAATTGCAACTATTCTCCGCCGAATCGTCGCGATCTTAAGACCGCGGTCGGCCATGTGCGTTGCATACCCGGCAACGAGCTGCCAAGGCGCAGGCACGGGTTCCGCATCGAACGAGCGCGTGAAACGTTCGAAATCGGCCATGTCGCTGGCGTAGGCCTTTCGAGTGTTTCCCGCCTTGGACGCGTGGGCGTAAGACGATGCACGATCTGCGCAGTCGACGATCGATGGGAACACGGGGTGTTCGGCGCGTGAGCCATGCTGGAGTGGGGTCTCCTTAGCGACTGCTGTCATTTGGGGTGCCGAGCATAGCTGAACGGGGAGCCCGACCGTAGTGTCCAGCGCTCGGAGTGTAGGAGCGTCAAACTAAAACCTCGAGTGCGTGTAGCGATTTAGCCGAAAACCGGAACGAAGAAAAAGCCCCCCGTCAAATGCGAAGGGCTTTCTCACGTGCGCCGATGCACCGAGGCGAAAGCTAACTCACACGACGTCGTCGACGAGGAGCGAGCAACAACAGAGCGCGTTGAGGTGAAACATACGCAGCAGATTAGCATCTATTTCTGCGCACTGTCAACGCTGTTTTCACAATCACTTACGCGTGACATGCACGATAATAAATCGAGTAGCGATCGATAATTCGTCGACCTATAAGGCGGGTCCTGACTGTCGAAACGAGCACTGGGTCGCGGCGACGGCCTACCTAGATCTGCACGTCGAATCAGCGAATTGGCAGTCGTCGCTGCTGGCCCGTTCTTTGGCCCTAGCGCGCTTCAGCCGTATGGACGGCATCTTTGTATCCCGGCCGGTCCAGAGCGCCTCCTAGGAGCTCCAACCTCATATTGCTGACGAAAACCTCAAATCGATGGCAAAACCTCAAAAAGTCTGACATCCTACACGCCCTGTAGGATTCCATACCCGTTGACATGCTCTTCCTCGTGAATTGTCACTGAGAATGAGGTGTAACGGCTCGAATTTGTCACAGAACGTGAGGTGATTTGGAGTTTTTGCCATCGATTTGAGGCGTTTTTATTCGGCATCTGAGAGGCGATGCCCAATTGCAAAAATTGCCGCGTGACCGCGCTCGCTGGGCGGACCGCCGACACCGGCCTAGGGACGATGCTGCGACAACTTAATGCCGGGCGGTTCAATCATTAAAGCCCCGGCCAATCGGCCGGTCGGGCTCTCATCGCCCTTAGAACCTACGGACTACGCATCTCATCGCCGACCACGCGAGCGACAATGGCGGTCGGATCCGACACAAGGCTGCCGTCGATGTCACGCCAGGCGATATGGTGATCCGGTCGCACGAGAAGTGCACGGACGCCGTAAACCGCGCGTAGGGACGGATCGTCAAAAGCGAGCACACGCAGCGGTACGTCGTGGCGCGCTGCGGCCGCGACAATCGGGCCATCGGCGACACCGTCGAAGCTGATGAGGGTGAACCAGGGTCCAAGTTGGTCGTAGAGGGCGCTCCCGTCGGAAAGGAAGACGCTCGGCAATCGCGCGCCCGGTGTCGTATTCGCCCGGTAGTGGTCCCCGGAGGGGGGTTCGCTGCCGTCCCCGCAGATGACCGACGAACCATCGTAGCAATAACCCAGTTCGATTGCCGTGTTCTCGTTTTCCAAATTACCGATCAGCGCAATGCGTTTTGAAACATCCGCGCGACGAGAGGTGCCGCGCTCGTCCGCATCGATCGCAGGCTGATAAAGCGCGGCGATTTCGAGCCGTCGATCGTTGTGCCGATTCGAGGCGTCACGGTTACGCAGACCGACCGGACGCCGCTCGGCCTCATACGCGTTGAGTAGTCCGGGTCCAGCAAAACCGCGCACTGTCGCCGCGAGCTTCCAGCCGAGGTCAAACGCGTCCCCAATGCCCGTGTTCATTCCGTACCCACCCGTCGGAATGTATTGATGGGCGGCATCGCCGGCGAGAAATACGCGCCCGTGACCGTACCGTTCGGCGACCAGCAAATGGGGCCGCCAGGCGTTCGCGACGAGGATCTCGTGCGCGATGGGCCCGCCTGCGAAACGTTCGAGCAATTCGCCCGGGTCGACCTCACCCGCCGCCCGTCCGGATGGGAAACGCGCGTGCAGCGTCCAGAGATCCCGGTCGTTCTGCGCGATGAGCGTCCCGTGGTTGGATTGGTAGTGCCAGGCGATTCCCCAACGCTGCAGCACATCGCGCGCCTGTGACCGGAAGTGGATCATGTAACGGTCCATGACGTTCGCCTGCCCGCTTAAGCCGATACCCAGCTGATCCCGCACGCGGCTGCCGCCGCCGTCGCATCCGGCCAGATAACTGCATCGCACCTCCTCGACCGCACCGGTCCGACGATCACGCAGACCGACCGTTACGCCCTCCGCGTCCTGCCGCAGCGCTTCGAGTTCGACCCCGAAGCGGACGTCGATTAACGGATGCGCGTCGATGTGGGCCTTGAGTACGGGCTCAATCTCTACTTGCGACACACGCATCGGCGGTTCGAGCGGCTGTGAGCCATCGTTGCACTCGCGGATTCGTGCGCGCATCTCGGTGACGCTGGGGTACGCGAAGCGCTGCAGTTCGTGGCCGCGCATCGTCGTGACCCATGCGACATCGAAGGGGTGATCTTCGGGAACCGCCGCCCCGCGGAGTGCGGACACAAGCCCAAGACCGCGAAAGAGCTCCATCGTGCGAGCGTTCGTAATGTCCATCTTGGGGTGGCGGGTCGTCGTCGCATTGCGCTCCACCAGCATCGAGGGGATGCCGTAGGACGCAAGCACGGCCGCTAGTGTCATGCCTACTGGACCGCCACCAGCGATACAAACCGGATACGAAATCGCCGTCACGAGTCGGCGCGCGACCGTTCGGGCGCGAAGTTTGCTACGAGGAGCGAACGCTCGAAGCGTGCGACGATGCGATCACCGCTGCGTCGGAGCTGTTCGACTAGGCGTGGCACCACCGTGCTAGAGATGCGCAGCGGCGGTGCGAGCAACGCAATCGCGCCATAGGTGCGACCGTCGCTACCGCGCATGATCGTTGCGACCGAGGCGACCATCGGGTGCGCCTCCTCGGAACTCATTGCGTAGCCGCGCCGGCGAACTGTCGCGAGTTCCATCTCGAGCGCACTGCGCTTGTCGATCGTCCGCGGCGTCATCGCACGCAACTGCTGCCGAGCGAAGATATGCACCAGCTCGGCGCGCGTGAGTTCCGCCAACAGCACCTTGCCGGGCGACGTCGCGTGCGCAGGCGTGCCGAGGTACCGCTTTACCGGGACGACCCGAGTCATCTCAGTGCCTTCCGCGAGGGCAATGATGTGCGATTCGCTCCCCCGGAGAACGGCAAGGACCGCCGTTTCGCGCGTGCGTTTCGCGAGCAGCTGTAATTCCTCGTCGGCCGCGCGCACGAGCGCGCCCTCTTCGAGGAGCGATTGCGCCAGATCGAGTAACGTGCCGCCGGCATAGTAGGCGCGCGTCTTTGGGTCTTGGCGCACAAAAGAGAGGCCGCATAACATTGCGAGCAGACGGTGTGCGGTCGAAAGCGAGACGCCGAGATACCGGCTCGCTTCCGACAAGCGAACAGCGCGATTGGGCATGTCGAATAGCAGCAGCAACTGCAGCCCTTTTTCGAGCGAACGGATCGGATATTTTTGCGCAGCCGGCACGGCGGAGTTCACGAGCGTAAACTACTCCGCCGCCCGTCGTGTTCATCCCGGCGATGCCGTACTTCTGCAGGGCGGAAGTTCGGCAATTTGCTTTGACTTCCGCGCTCGGGCGAGCGTAGGATGCTCAGACAACGACCCGGGAGAAGCAATGCTCGACCAGCGACAAACGTTTCGTTCGGCCTACGACGCAAGGGCGTCGACCTACGATGCACGCATCACGCACGTCGGCCGCAAGACACCTTGCGGTGAATTCTTGCGCCGCTATTGGCATCCGATCGCCGTTTCGCGCGACGTCGGCAACGTTCCGATCGCTGTCCGCGCGCTCGGTGAAGACCTGGTGCTCTTTCGTAAGCCGGACGGTCGCCCGGGCCTCGTGCATGCACGCTGCGCGCATCGTGGCACCAGCCTGTTTTACGGCAAAGTCGAAGAACGAGGACTTCGCTGCTGTTATCACGGCTGGTTGTTCGATACGGAGGGCCGGTGCATCGAGCAGCCGTGCGAACCCGGCGGCGGCAAGAATCTGGCGCATTATGCGCAGCCATACTATCCCGTCGAAGAGCGCTACGGGCTCGTATTCGCTTATCTGGGACCGCTCGACCGCAAGCCCGTCCTACCGCGCTACGACAACCTTGAAGACGTTTCCAAGGGCTACACAATCGTTGCCGACGGTAACAACTTCGGCGCCGGCGGCGCGCCGGTGAGCGAATGTAACTGGCTGCAGACCTACGAGAACGTCGCCGACATCTATCACGTCTATGTACTGCACTCAACGTTCAGCACGAAGCAATTTCATGAGTCGATGGCGATCTGGCCAAAATGTTCCTGGGAGAAAAGCGCTTACGGTCTTCGCATGTTGCAAGATCGCACGCTGCCCGACGGCCGCCGCCTTAAGCGGTACACCGAGATGATGTTCCCGACGATCCGCATCATCATGGACCCGAGCATGACGCGCACCGGCCGCGCGGACAACGTGGCGTGGGTGCTCCCGATCGACGATACCCGCACAACGATCTTCACGGCGTTCGTGTGGAAGGACGGCGTCCCGTTCCCGACCGCCGGGGGTCCGCCGATGGGCAACGGAAAGCGCTGGCCCGAGATGACGCCTGCGGAGCATCAACGCTTCCCGGGCGACATTGAAGCGCAAGTCGGTCAAGGCGCAATCACACTACATTCCGAGGAGCATCTCGCCTCCAGCGATGCCGGAGTCGGGACATACCGGCGGATGCTGCGCGCTGCCGTGGATGCAGTCGAGCGGGGGGACGATCCGCCGAACGTCATCCATGACGCTGCCGATACGCTCGAAGTGACCGCCGGGAACTTTCTATGCTGACGGAATTGCAAGGAACGCGTTCGGCTTACGACTTGCCGGCGCCATCGTACGACGAGCGCATCACGCTGGTCGGACGCGGCACGCCGTGTGGCGAGTTTCTGCGGCGCTATTGGCACCCGGTCGCGGTTGCAGCCGATGTGCACGATGTGCCCGTCGAGGTGCGCGCGCTGGGCGAAGACCTTATTCTCTTCCGTACGCCCGACGGACGTTTCGGCCTCATGCATGCGCGCTGCGCACATCGCGGCACGAGCCTGTTTTACGGCAAGGTCGAGGAGCGCGGGATCCGTTGCTGCTATCACGGCTGGCTTTTCGCAAGCGATGGCCGTTGCCTCGAGCAGCCCTGCGAACCGAACGGCGGTAAGAATCTCGGATATTACGCCCAACCGGCCTACCCGGTGGAGGAGCGCTATGGGCTCGTGTTCGCCTACATGGGGCCCCCGGCCAAACAACCACTACTTCCGCGCTACGACACCCTCGAAGCCGTTCCGCACGGCTATCTCGTCGTCGGTGATGGAAGCAATTTTGGCGCGGGCGGCGCTCCCGTAACCGCATGCAACTGGCTGCAGACCTACGAGAACGTCGCTGACATCTATCACGTCTACGTGCTTCACAGCACATTCAGCACCAAACAGTTCCACGAGTCGATGGCGATTTGGCCCAAATGTTCGTGGGAGAAAACGGATTACGGGATGCGTATGCTGCAAGATCGTGTGCTGCCCGACGGCGTGCGACTAAGACGCTACACCGAGATGATGTTCCCGACGATCCGCATCATTATGGATCCGAGCTTATCGCGCACCGGGAAAGCCGACGGGATCGGATGGGTACTGCCGATCGACGACACGCACACCATCATTTTCCGAGCGCAGAAGTGGCCCGTCGACATGCCCTATCCGGAGCCGGGGGGCGCCCCGATTGCGAACGGCAAGCGTTGGCCAGAGATGACGCTGGAAGAACACCAGCGCTTTCCGGGCGACATCGAGGCGCAAGTGAGCCAGGGGCCGATCACGCTTCATAGCGAGGAGCATCTCGTAGGCAGTGACAGCGGCGTCGCGATGTACCGGCGGCAGTTGCGCGCCGCGATCGACGCGGTCGAGGCCGGCGGCGACCCCCCGAACGCTTTTCACGACGGTGACGGCCTCATCACCGTAACCGCCGGCAATTATCTGGAGACCTGATTTGATCTCACGACGAACCTTTGCAACCGGGGCCTTGGCCGCCGGCGGCGCGGTGCTGCTCGGCACGCCGGTGCGCGCCGACAATCCGCCGCTCAAGGTTGGGCTGGTCATGTCATACACCGGCACGCCGCTCTATATTGGCAAGGGAGCCGACGCGGCGATCGCAGCCTACCAGGCGTTGCACGGCGACTCGGTAGCAGGCCGCAAGGTCGTGGTCATCAAGCGCGACGATACCGGTATCGCTCCGGATGTCGCGCGACGCATGGCGCAAGAGCTCGTCGTGCAAGAGAACGTCGACGTGCTGATCGGCGGAACGTCCACCCCGAACGCGCTCGCGATCGCGGACGTCTCGTCGCAGGCGAAAAAGCCGTACTTTGTGGTGATCCAAGGCACGACGGGCTTCCCGTCCAAGCATCCGTACGCCGTCCGTTTCGGCTTTAGTACGGCGCAGATCACCGAGCCCCTCGCGACGTGGACGGCACAGAGCGGTGCGAAGACGGCCTATTTGATGTATCAGGACTACGGCCCGGGCATCGACGCCGGCGCGGCGTTTCGCCGCGCCTTCGAAGCCGGTGGTGGCACCGTCGTCGGCGAGTCACGCGTTCCGATTACGAACCAAGACTACTCGGCCTACATCGAACGCGTGCGAGACGCGAAGCCACAAATACTCTACGCCTTCTTCAATTACATCGGTGGTCAGGCGATGCTCAACGCAGCTTTCACTTCCGGGTTGTTGCGGCAGACTAAGGTCGTCTCGACTGATGCGATCATCCCAGACTCGTTCGTGCAGGCAGCGGCGCGCGATATCGCGGTCGGCCTGGTAAGCGCCCAGAATTATACCTACACGCATGATTCGCGAGTCAACCGCGACTTCATCGCGGCGTTTCAACGCGCGTACGACCCGGCCGCAGCGGCGACGTACGAGAAGACCTTCGGTGGCCGCGTACTCCCGGAGTTCGGCGACGTGGAAGCGTTCGACATTATGCATGCCATCTACACGATCGCTAAGGCGCAGAACGGCGCGTTCGATCCCGATCGAACGATCGCGCTGGTGCGCGGCCTGCATTTCGAAAGCCCGCGCGGCCCCGTCTACATCGATGCGCAAACCCGCGACATCGTACAGAACGTCTACATTCGGCGCAACGAGCTGCGGGCAGGCCGTATCGCCATCCAGGAGATCGCTACCATCCCGCTGGTTCGGGCACCGCAGTCGTGAGCGATCGCGACGATCCGTGGGCCTATGTTCAGGACTGGGATGTCGAGATGTTTGGCGAGGATATCCGTGATGCCGACGCGCGGCGGCGGTGGGAACGCGCCTTCACTATCGCGGGCGGGTTGCCGTACATGTGGCAAACGATCGCGCGGCCGGTTACGGACGTCATCTACGGTCTGATGGAAGTTCAGCGCGGCGACCGCGTCTTTGTTATCGGTGAGGGCGTCGAGCCGGCTGGCTGGGGCGACGGCCTGCGCGGGATGGTGGGCCCGTCGGGCGCAGTTGAAATCGTCGAGATTATTCGCGACGGGCGCAATGCCGTGATGCAGAAGAAGCGCGGGCGTAATGGGCGGCTGGGCTGCTGGCAGTGGACCTATACCCATGGCATTGCGGACGCGTCGTTTGATTGCGTCGGCATCCTGCAATCAACGCAGCATTGCGATGACTGGGGCGAAACGATGCCGGAATTGCTGCGCATTATGAAGCCGGGTCGCCGTGTCGTCTTTGCGGAAGCGGTGCTCGGGGGTCCATCCTTCATGGCCCGCATCAACGCGGACGTCCATATCCGCCAGTGGTACGAAAAACTGTTTGACCGGCGCATGGATTACAGCGAGGTCTCACAGTATTCGGGCGACGATCTGATGCGTCTGTGCGGCGGCCTACTCGCCAGTCCACGTGCGCTGGAGTGGCACGGCATCGAGATGTTTTGGGGAAGAAAACCCGACAGAGAATCCCTTGCGTAGAGTTGTCGCCGCGCTAATCGCTAGCTTGGCTTGCGCCTCTCTGGGGACTAAGGCGAGCGACGCGCAGCCGGCGCAACTCGTCATTCCGGTACTGCTACCGCTCACCGGTAGCGCAGCGTTCATTGGTCAAGGACAAGCAACATCGCTGCGCGTGCTCGAGTCGACGGTGAACGCACATGGGGGCGTTCGCGGCCGTCCCGTACACTTTGACATCGAAGACGACCAAAGCAGTCCTGCTAACGCCGTGCAGTTCGCAAATGCGCTCCTGGCCCGTCATGCGCCACTCATTGTCGGCCCCGCGTTCACCCCCGAGTGCGCCGCCGTCGCGCCGCTTATCAAGGGGCAGGCGGTGATGTACTGCACTTCGCCTGGACTGTCGCCGGCGCCGGAAAGTACGATTTATTCGGCCGGCATTGCCGGCCCGGATTACTCCAAGTTGCTGTTACGATATTTCTTCGGCCGCGGCTGGAAGCGAATCGCAGTCATCTCGTCCACCGATGCGTCCGGACAGAATTTCGAGAACAGCTTGCTCGACGCCATCGCCCAGCCGGCCTACCGCGACGCCCAGTTGGTCGATCGCGAGCACTTTAATACAAGCGACCTCAGCGTCAACGCGCAACTTGTCCGTATCAAAGCCGCGAATCCCCAGGCCGTCATCGAATGGACCGCCGGGACATCATTCGCCACACTCTTGCGTGGAACCAAGGAAGTCGGCATCGACGTCCCGATTGCCGGCGGTAACGGAAACATGACGTATGCGCAAATGGCGCAATATGCTGGATTTTTACCGCGCATATTGTTATTTCCGGCCGTTAGCGGCTTAACGCCCGGTGCGATCGCGAAGGGTCCGCTACGTGACGCGCAAGACGTCTACTTTGCGGCGTTCAAGGCGGCCGGCTTGCGCCCGGACTTCCAAAACAATATCGTCTGGGATCCGGCGGTGATCATCATCCACGCGTACCGTAGTATCGGCCCGGATGCCACCGTCGCGCAACTGCAAGACTTTCTCCAGCACCTGCACAGTTGGGTGGGGGTGAACGGCGTGTATGATTTCCGCGATGGCTCACAGCGCGGAATAACGATCAACGCGGGCAACGTTGCCCAATGGGACCCGGCCTCTAAAGAATTCATGGCGGTTAGCAGACTCGGCGGATTCATCCGCTGAAGCGGCACCCGCTCGGTTCGGATTCAATGATGTTGCGATCCACGAACACGAAGGCCGTCATTCTGGGCTATAACCCTAACGGGCTTCACGAGTCAGTGATTCCTAAGCGTCACGGTGCCTTCACTGACAAACTGACGACTCGTCGCGTTAAGTCATAGAGTTAGACAGATAGGGACAAGCCGCAAGGGCCTCCAGTACCGGTGTCTGGCTTTTCGGTGATAGCGGCATATCCGGAAAATCATAAAACCGCCTTCTAGCGGCGATGACCTCATTTTGCTGACGCAAACTTCAAATGGCTGACAGAACCTTAAAACGTATGAAATCCTACACGCCCCCGACGAGCGCGATGCGGCTCGCGGTGTGATGCGGAGCGCGAAACGGCCGCCGGCGCACGATGTGCGGTTCGTTGCCCAGGAGTCCCGCGACGCTGTAGACGGCGGTGACGTCGAGCGATTCCTCTGCGCTCATCGGCGGCAGAATCGAGGGCATACGGCGGGCGAGCATCGTCTTACCGCAGCCTGGGGGGGCCGACGAGGATGACGTTGTGGCCGCCGGCAGCCGCGATCTCGAGCGCCCGTTTGGCGACGACCTGTCCGCGAACGTCGGCGAAGTCGTCGCCCGCGACCGGCGCCGCCCGAGCCGCGCCGGGCGCCGCCGGGCCGACCCGGAACCTTTCGAGGACGTCGATTGCAGCCTTCACGTGGCAGGTTCCGTTTGGAATCGGAGATCGTCCGTGCGAAGCATTGCAGCTCGCAGCGGAACGAGAAAGGCCAAAGCGAGGAGTGAGACACAGAGGGCGACCAGCGCCATGCCATAGCCGATGGCGCGTGGACCGGAGAAGAAATATTGTCCCGCTAACGCTACTAACGTCGGTCCAAACGCTGCCGCGATGCCACTCTGAAAGATGAGGTAAAGCCCGGTCACTTTGCCGATCAAGTTACGCGGCGTGATCCGCGCCAAGCAATTCGCGCCGACCGGATAAAAGACGCCTTGCACGATGTAGTAAAGCGCGATCAACACGCTTGCAGAGTCGAGCGATGGTGCAAAGGGGATGGCTACCGCAAGCAGCAGCGTTGCGACCACGGTAAACAGCCCGACCAGCGGTGCAGCGTCGGCGCGTCCACGCGCCGTGAGCCGATCGACGATCGCTCCGAAAACGAATTGGCCGACGAGCGAACAGATGAGCGCGATGGTGCCGAGGCGAAGGCCCACTTGCGCCGGGTTCAAGCCGAAGTTTCGCCCCAACATCGACGGCGCCCACGCCTGGAACGAGAAGGCCCACATCGCCGAGAACGTGATGAAGCCGACCAAAAGCGCATAGAGCCGGAGATGCGCGCGGATGTGCGCCAGCGCCGCGGCGAAACTCGCCGTCTGCCCGTTCGCAGCGAACGAGCCTGAGCGCAGCGGTTCGCGCAGCGTCAATGCCAGCAGCGCCAGCGGCAACCCGCAGAGTCCGAGTAGAACGAAGACGATTTGCCAAGCCTTCAGCCCGCCGATGATCGGCAGGCCGTGGAAACGCCCTGCTTCTGCCGCCGCAAAAATAAGACCGCCGAGCACCAGCGAGAGTGCGCCGCCGAAGGTTGGTCCGAGGCTCAACATGCCGAAGGCCTTGCCGCGTTGTTTCGGCGGCACCGTCGCTTGGATCAACGCAAACGACGCGGGCACGAGCGTTGATTCGCCGACGCCGACGCCGACGCGACCGAGAAACAACTGTCCGAACGAACGTGCAAGGCCGCTAACGATGACCATAATCGACCACGCCGCAACGCCGCCGGCAATGACACGCTTGCGGCTTACCCGATCGACGAGCCAGCCTGCCGGGATGCCCAGCACGCTAAAGAGAATGACGAACGCGAGACCGATGAGAAGGCTGATCTGCACATCGGATATGCCGAGATCGCGTTTGATCGGTGCAACCAGCAACGAGATCACCTGACGATCGACAAAGGCGAGCGCGTAGAGCAGCGTCAGCATCGCGACCGTGTACCACGGTGCGATTGCCGCGGCGGAAATCGTTGTAGGAGGCGCCGCCGGCGTTGCCTCGAGGATCTCGCTTCGGCTACTCATCATGCCGCCGATGCCGGCGCGGCTTCGCTTGCGCGAAACGCCGTCAGTTGCTGGCCGCCGATCGTGACGCGATGCATGAGACGGCGATGTCCGTGATAATCATTCGCCGCAAAGTGCCATGTCGCGCGGTTGTCCCACATCGCGATGGATCCCGGCGCCCAACGAAACCGGCACGTCAATTCGGGCCGGACGGCCTGACGATAAAGATGATCGAGCAGCGGCCGGCTCTCTTCAGGCGTCCAGCCATCGAAGCGCAGCGTGAAGATCGGATTGACGTAGAGCGCCGGCCGGCCTGTCTCTGGATGCCGGATAACGACGGGATGCGATACCTCGCCGTCGGCGAGCTCGGCATTGCGTGTCGGTGTCGAACGGTTGGGATCGCGTTTGGTTATCCCGTTGGAGCCGAAAACATGCGCGGCGGAGTGTACCGCGCGCATTCCTTGCAGCGTCTCTTGGAGCCCCGGCGAGAGCGCCGCGTAGGCGCCGTACATACTGGCAAACAGCGTGTCGCCGCCCTCATCGGGCACCGTCCGTGCGACAAGGATCGAACCCATCGCCGGAATCCGGTCATAGCTGTGATCGGTGTGCCAATCGCCGCCGACGTTCGTTTTGTCGAACTCGCCTTTGTTGACCACGGCGATCTCAGGATAGTCCGCCACCGGCTGGATGAAGCGGTTGATATCGATGGCTCCCCACCGGCGCGCAAAGGCGAGATGCTGATCCGGAGTGATCGTCTGCTCGCGGAAGAAGATGACGCCGTGCTCGTGGAAGGCGTTTTGTATCGTCGCCCACTGGGTGGCGTCCAACTCGCGGCTGAGATCGACGCCGAGCACCTCCGCACCGCAGCCGCCGCTAAGACGACGGACCTGGAATCGTTCGGTGGACATATGTTCCTCCCGGCGAACGGGGAAAGTGGAAAAGGCTTCCGCCAAATATGAATACGAATTCTTATTCTTGTCAAGGGGGTGGGCCCGCGGCTGAGCCGGGGGTTCGGCCGGCCCTGCAGCGGCGGAGCCGCGCGACGCGCGACCGCCTGTTGGCGGCCGGGACCCGGTTGCTGGAACGGATCGGACCTCGACGCGCTCTCGATCGCCGAGATCGCGAAGGCCGCGAAGTGCTCAGTCGGGGCGTTCTACGTCCGCTTCGAAAATAAGGACGCGTTCTTCCGCGCACTCGTAGCCCACATGATTTCCGAACGCCGCGACGGCTTGGACGCGTTTTACGAGCGCACGCCCGACGCGATCTTCCTCACGGCGATCGTTGAAGACCACGTCGGATTCTTTCGGCAATACGCCGGCTTACTGCGCTCCGCTTTGCGCAAGGGTGTGGAGGAGGCGTCGTTCTGGGAGCCCGTTTGGCGGCAGGGCCAAGTCGCGTCGAATCTTCTCGTCGATCGGCTGCGTCGTGTCGCCGGACGCGATCTGCGGGCCGAAGAAGAATTGCGCATCCGCTTCGCGCTGCAGATCGTTTCCGGCACGCTCGTCAACGCGCTCCTTCATCAACCCGGACCGCTTTCGCTCGATAGCGAGCTCATCGTGTCCGAGCTTGCGCGTGTGTTCCAACAGACCATCGCGCCGGAGACGTGGTCGCGCCCGACCGTCTAGCGCGCGAGACCCCGAGCGACGTTGCAGAAGTTCGCGAGCGCAGCCGACGGCGTGGCGTCGCGGCGCGTGATCATGCATAAGCGCGCTCGGCGATCGGTGTCGATCGGCACGAAGGTAACGCCGTCCATAGCGACGCGGCTGATCGGCTCGGGCGTGAGTAGCACACCGATACCGGCCGCGACCAGTGCAAGCATTGTCGAAGCGTTTGTAGCTAGCTGAACGATGCGCGGTTCGAAGCCGGCATCGCGGAACACCTCGGCCTTGATCTCATCGAGACCCGGCGAGCGATAGCGCGGCGTCGCGATGAAACCGGACTCGCGGAACTCGGTGATCGGCACGGGGCCGCGCTGCGCCGGCCGGCTCGACGTTGCCACCGCGACGACGAAGCCGTCTTCGCTGAACACTTCAGCGGCGATGTCGTCGGCCGGCGTCGGCAAGAGCGCAAAGCCGACGTCGATGTCGTCGCGGCGGAGTGCGTCGAGCTGATCCGATGTATGGTGCTCGTAGAGAGCGACGCTGACTTCGGGAAACTGCTCGTGGAACGCGCGTAAGATCTTCGGCAGCAGCGTATCGACCGCGAGCTCGCCGCAGCCGATCGCCAAGCTGCCGATCTCGCCGCGCGAGGCCATCATCACGTTGCGGTGCGCCCGCTCGAGTGCGCCGAGGATCTCGCGGGCGTCGGCATACAAACGCCGGCCGGACTCGGTGAGCCGGACGCGGCGCGTATTGCGCTCGAACAGCGCCGTGCCGAGTTCGCGTTCCAGCCGCGCGATCTGGGCGCTCACGGGTTGCTGGGCCATGCCGAGCGACCGGGCCCCGTGCGTGAAGCTCAAGCTCTCCGCCACAGCCACGAACATCTGCAGGCGCCGCGGGTCCATTAACAAGTCATTCATGTAAATCAGGCCTCAAAGTCGTGTTGGACATGTTTATACCATCTCCGGTACACTCGTTTCTAGCCGGCGAGCCCTCCGGCGGAATTTCGTTTCACTCAGAATCAGAGGAAGCAGGCCGAATGCACCCTGTCCTGATCGTCGGCGCCGGACCCGTCGGTCTCGCACTCGCCGGTGACCTTGCGTTGCGCAACATCGCGTCGTACGTTATAGAGCGCTCCGACGGCACGATCGAGCAGCCGCGCATGGATATGGTCGGCATCCGCACGATGGAGCACGCGCGCCGGTGGGGCATCGTGCGCGACGTGGAAGAGTCGCCCTATCCGCGCGACTATCCGCAAGATAACGTTTACGTTACCAGCGTCACCGGATACGAACTCGGACGCGAACGTATGCCGTCGATGGGTTCCGACCGGCCGCCCGCGACGAGCCCGCAAAAACGCGAGCGCTGTCCACAAGACATGTTCGATCCGATTCTGCGGCGCTGGGCGGGCTCGTTCGATCAAGTAACGCTGCGCTATCGCTGCGAACTGATCGGGCTCGAGCAAACGAGCGACCATGTCATCGTTACCGTTCGTGACATCGAGCGGAATACGATCGAAACGCTTACCGCGAGCTACGTTGTCGGCTGCGACGGCGCATCGAGCCGAACGCGCGAACTCGTCGGCATCACGATGACGGGCGCGGCGGTGCTCACCAACACCACGAACGTCATTTTTCGCGATCCGCATTTGCCCGAGCGTCACGACAAGGGGCTCTGCTATCGCTTCATCGTGATCGGCACCGAGGGTACGTGGGCCACCGTCGTCGCGATCAACGGCGGCGACCGCTGGCGCATGTCCATCGTGCGCAGCCCCGAAGGCGGCCCCTCGCGCGAAGAGATCGCCGACTACATCAAGCGCGCGGTCGGCGTCGACTTTCCGTTCGACATTTTATCCGTGAACAACTGGAAGCGCCGCGAGCTCGTCGCCGACCGCTACCATGTCGGGCGGGTGTTCCTGGCCGGTGATTCAGCGCACTCGATGTCGCCGACCGGCGGTTTCGGCATGAATACCGGAATCGGCGATGCCGTCGACTTGTCGTGGAAGCTCGATGCGCTGCTCAGCGGCTGGGGCGGCGACGACTTGGCGTCGTCGTACACCGCCGAGCGCCGGCCAATCGCGGAACGCAATGCGCGTGAATCGAGTGCGAACCTGGCGCGGATGCTCTCGCCCGGACACAATCCCGCGCTCTGCGATCCGACTCCTGAAGGCGAAGCTGCCCGCAAGCAACTGGGCATCGAGTTCAAAGATGCGATGAGTCACGAGTGGCACACGATCGGCATCCACCTCGGCTATCGCTACGACGAGTCGCCGGCGATTGTTCCCGACGGCACGCCGCTCCCGCCGATGCCCGTTGCGACGTACGAACCTACAACGCGTCCGGGCGCGCGTGCGCCGCACGCCTGGCTTCCCGACGGACGGTCGATGCTCGACCTGTTCGGCCCGAGCTTCGTTCTGCTCAATTTCGGCGACGATCCGGCGGCTAGCTCTTCACTCGAAGCCGCGGCACATCTGCGGGGGATGCCGTTGCAGACCGTGCCGATCGACGACGATGCAATCCGCACGCTGTACGAACGCCGCTTCGTGCTCGTGCGTCCTGACGGACACGTCGCCTGGCGCGCCGACGAACCTCCAGCCGATGCGCAAGCCGTGATCGATACGGTGCGTGGTGCGCGCGCATCCACCACGCAATACGCATACGCTCACGACCGAGAAGAGGCGAGATCATGATCCATCGTGCAGTCATCCGGCGCTTCGCAGTGGCCCTGATCGTCTCGTTCGCGTGCGCGATCTGCGCGCCGGCGGCAACGCGCGCGCAGCCGGGCCCGTTTGAGATCAACGTACTGTTGTCGCTGACGGGCACGTACGCGAACCTCGGCAACACCGAGAAGAAAATGCTCGAGTCCATGGAGCCGTTTGTCAACAAACACGGCGGCATCAAAGGTCAGCCGATCCACTTCGTGATTTACGACGACCAATCGAGTCCGCAGACGGGCCTGCAGCTCGCCACGCAACTGATCGCCAAGCACGTGCAAGCGATTCTCGGGTCCGACGTGGGCGGCATCTGCTCGGCGATTAGTCCACTCCTCACCAACGGTCCGGTGCTGTTTTGCATCTCGCCGACGATCACGCCCAAAGCCGGATCGTACGTGTTCGTGAACGGCATCGACAACACGAACCAGGCGCTGGGCATGGTGCAGTTCTTCAACCATCGCGGCTGGAAGCGGCTGGCGGTAATCACGCCGATCGACTCGACCGGTCAAGGCCTCGATCAGCACCTCACCGAGGTGATGGCCAGCAAAGAGGCAGCCGGCATGACGCTCGTCTCGACCGAACACTACAACCCGGCCGACATCAACATCGACGCCGTGATGTCGCGTGTGAAGGCGTCTGGTCCCCAGGCGATCGTGCTCTGGGCGGTCGGCAATGCGTTTGGTACCGCGATCCACGCGATGCAGAACGTCGGCCTCGACGTTCCGGTCGGCACGACCAGCGGCAACGCCGGCATTGACGGCCTCAAACAGTTCGCCTCGTTCATGCCGAAAGACATGTTCGTCGACGGATCCGCGTATCTCGCGCCGTCGCCCTCCGATGCGCCCGGAGTTAAAGAACAAGTGCAAGAGTTTTTCGAAGCCATGAAGCCTTCGGGCGTAACGATCGACTACCTCACCGGCACCGCTTGGGATCCGGCAATGATCTTCATCAGCGCCTGGCGCAAGCTAGGCACCGATGCGACGGCGCAACAGATCCGCACCTTCATCGCGTCGCAGAAGGCATACGCGGGCATCGCCGGCATCCACGACTTCACCGACGGCAGCCAGCGCGGACTCAACGTGTCGGCGGTGCTGATCACTCGCTGGAACGCGAATACCGCTGCGTTCTCCGCAGCGGAAGGCGAGAAAGTAAAATGACCGTAGCCGCGGATTCGCCGTTTTTGCACAACGCCTGGTACGTTGCCGGCTGGGCATCCGAGTTGAAGCCCGGAGTCTTGCTCGCACGCACGTTGCTCAACGAGCCGGTCGTGATCGGGCGCGACGAGGCGGGCAACCCGTTCGCGCTGCTGGATCGCTGCCCGCACGCCTTCGCACCGATGAGCGCCGGACGCGTGCTCGAGGGCGACCGGCTGCAGTGTCCGTATCACGGACTCGAGTTCGACCTCGCCGGCGCATGCGTGCGTAACCCGCACGGCAACGGCAATATTCCGCCGAGCGCAACGCTGCGCTCGTTTCCCATCGCGGACAAGCACACGCTTTTGTGGTGCTGGATGGGCGACCGGCCGGCCGATCCGTCGGCGATCCCCGACTTTAGCTGTCTCGACGGCGTTGCGGAAATCTATCGCGCGAAAGAAGATCTGCTCATCCTCGATGCGAGCAGCGAGTTGATCGTCAACAATTTGCTCGATCTCAGCCACTCGCCGTATCTGCACGAAGGCGTGCTCGGCAATTCCGGGACCATCGATGCGGAGATCATCGTCGAGCAGACGGGGAACACGGTGTCGATCGAACGCGCCGTCGCGAACTGCGAGATCCCCGGCCTCTTCGCGAAGATGCTGCCCACAGAGCCGGGCGAGAAAGTCTACAAGTCCTCGAAGATGCGCTGGGACGCACCCGGCGTGTTGCTCAACGACTCGATCGTGGAACGCCCGGGCGATCCCGCCGGCCCCACCGGCATCTTCGGAATTCACCTGATTACGCCGATGACCGAGCGCAAGTCGATGTATCATTTTGTTGCGGTGCGCAAGAACCCGCGCCCGGCGAGTGAAGAACACGATCGCGCGATTCAGGAGCAAGTGTCGCGCGCGCGCCGCGTTGCCTTCGAAGAACAGGACGCGGTCATGATTCTCGCACAGCAAGCGCGAATCGACCTCGCGGCGCCGCGCAAGCTGCAGCAAACGCTGCTGGCGGTCGACCAGGGTGCGGTTCGTAAACAGCGCGTGCTCGGATCGCTGATGGCCGCCGAGCGCGCAGGCGAACAGAGCATCGTATGAGTGAAGTCGTGATGACCGACCTCGAGGCGCGTCAAGCGCTGGCCGGCGAGTTGGCGCGCGTCAACCTCGCGGTGCATCAGCCGGACGATCCGCCGCTATTCACGCGCGAGCCGGTGTCCGCGATGCGACCGTGTCACTGGCGCGCTGCGGACATTGCGGATCTGCTCGAGAAGATCGGTGCAAACCTCAAGCTCGAAGCCGGCGGCAATCGCCGCACGCTGCGTTTGACGAACCCCGGTCTGCCCTACGGCACCACGCCGACGTTCTGGTGCTCGATCCAATACATTCTGCCCGGCGAAATCGCAACCGCGCACCGGCACGAAGCGACCGCGCTGCGCTTCGTCATGCAGGGCGGCGGCGCCGAGACGATCGTCGAAGGCGTGCAGTATCCCGATGAACGAGGGCGACCTCGTGCTCACGCCGAGCTGGACGTTTCACGATCACGAGCATCACGGCACCGCGCCGATGGTCTGGCTCGACGTGCTCGACATCTCGCTCGTGCGTTCGCTCGAAGCGGTGTTCTTCGAACCGTATCCGCACGCGCGACAGGCGGCAACCTCGATCGCCGGCCCCGGCGCGCCGCTCGTGTATGCCAAAGCGTGGGCCGAAGAACGGCTGCGCGCGATGGCGCCCGATCCGTTCGACGACATGTTGCTCGAGTACACGAACCGTACCACTGATGCATCCGCGCTGACGACGATCGGTACCGTGCTGCAACTGCTCCGTCCGGGCGCGCGCACACGGGCGCACCGGCATACCGGCAGCGCGGTGTATTACGTGGTTCGCGGCGAGGGCACCACGTTCATCAGCGACGAGCGCTTCGATTGGGGCCCGGGCGACTTCGTCGCGCTGCCGCCATGGGCCGTGCACGCGCACGCCAACCGTTCGAACGAACGCGAGGCCGTGCTGTTTGCGGTCAACGATTTCCCAACACTCAAAGCGCTCGGTATGTGGCGCGAAGAAGAGGCATCATGAGCGTCTCGGCACCGCAGCGCAGTTTGCCGGCAGTGTTCATGCGTGGCGGCACGAGCCGCGCGATTTTCTTTCACCAGCGCGACCTCCCCGACGCCGGGTGGGACGCGATCTTTCTCGCGGCCATGGGCAGCCCCGACCCGAACAGCCGGCAGCTCAACGGACTCGGCGGCGGTGTTTCGTCGCTATCAAAAGTTGCGGTGATCGGTCCGCCGACGCGACCCGATGCCGACGTCGACTACACGTTCGCGCAAGTCGGCGTCGCGGAACCGACGGTTGGATACGGCGGCAACTGCGGCAACATCTCCTCGGCTGTCGGCCCGTTCGCGATCGATGAGGGACTCGTTTCCGCAACGGGCGACGAGGCCGTCGTCCGTATCCACAACACCAATACGCACAAAGTAATCGTCGCGCGCTTTCCGCTCGTCGACGGCCGCGCAGCCGTCGCGGGCGACTTCGAATTGCCCGGCGTTGCCGGCACCGGCGCCGCCGTGCGGCTCGCGTTTCTCGATCCCGCAGGCGCCGCAACCGGCAAATTGCTGCCGACGGACAACACGCGCGACGTGCTGACGCTCTCGAACGGCGAACGCGTCGAGTGTTCGCTGGTCGATGCGGGCAACCCGACCGTGTTCGTGCTCGCGAGCACGCTTGGACTGACAGCCCTCGAGACGCCGCGCGAATTAGCTGCGAACGCTCCGGCGCTGGCGCGATTCGAAGAGATTCGCGTTGCGGCTGCGGTCGCGATGGGACTCGTACCCGATGCCGAGACGGCGCGGACGGTGATGAAAAACTTGCCGCTCGTCGCGATCGTCGCACCCGCGGGCGATCGCTATGACGCCGACGTCGTGACGCGCATGATCTCCGCGGGCAACGCGCACGGCGCGATCCCGCTCACCGGAGCGATGTGCCTGGTAAGCGCGGCCAGCGTTCCGCGAACGGTCGTGCACGCTTGCATGCGGGCTGACAAAGCGACCGGCGACGTGCGCATCGCGCACGCCTCGGGCGTGCTGCCCGTTGCGGCGACGGTTCGCGTGGAGAACGGCCAGCCGCGACTCGAGGAGGCCGTTGTCTACCGCACCGCACGCCGCTTGATGGAAGGCCGCGTGCTGGTGCCGGCTTTATGAAGCTGGCCGCTTACGACGACTACCGCGTCGGCGTGGTCGAGGGTGACTCCGTCTACGACGTTACCTCGGCGGTCCCCGGCGCATCGGGTGCTTGGCCGCCCGTGTTCATGAATGCGCTGATCGGCGACTGGGCAAACGCGCGGGCACGCATCGTAGCCGCGCAAAAATCGTCCGTCCCGGTTTCGCTCAACTCGGTTTCATTGCTGGCGCCGAATCCGTGCCCGGTGCACGTTTTTGCCGCGCCTGCCAACTATCGCATGCACATCGCGGAGATGGGCGCGCTCACCGTCACGCCCAAAGGCAAGACCGCGCGCGAGCAAGGCTTCTTTCTCAAGGCATCGTCATCGATTACCGGTGCGGGCCGCGGCATCCAGTTGCCGAAGGGCTCGCGCCGCCGCTACGATCACGAGTCGGAACTCGCCGTTATTATCGGACGCACCACGCGCAACGTCACGCGCGAGACGGCGATGCAGTCGGTGTTCGGCTATTCGTGTCTGGTCGACGTGACGATGCGGATCGAGCCCGGCGGCCGCGCGGAAGAACGCGTGATGCGCAAGTCGCTCGAAACGTTCACCCCGCTCGGGCCGTGGATCGTGACCGCCGATGAACTGGGCGATCCGTCGAACCTTCATAACCAGCTGTTCGTCAACGGCGAGTGCCGGCAAGATGCGACGACCGCCGATTTGATCGTCGACATCCCGGATCTCATCGCGTACGTGGCGTCGGTGATGACATTGCATCCGGGCGACGTCATCGCAACGGGCACGCCGTCGGGCATCGGACCAATCGTGCCGGGCGACGAGGTGGCGATCCGCATCGAACGCGTCGGTGAGATGCGACTGAAGGTCACGGAGACGCCGGAAGCACCGGCGGCACCGTTCTGGGAGGCGTCATGATTTCGCTCGAGGGCGCCGGAAACGCATCCGAGCCGGCGGGCAAACGGCTGCGGCAGTTGCTCGACCGCCCCGGGATTCTGCAGATGCCGGGTGCGCATAACGGCATAGCCGCGATTAAAGCGCGCGATGCGGGCTTCGAGGCGCTCTATCTATCGGGCGCGGCGATGAGCGCGTCGATGGGGCTGCCCGATCTGGGCATCATTACCGTCGACGATGTCCTATTCTTCATCCGGCAAGTCGTGCGCTCGTCGAACCTGCCGCTGCTCGTCGACGGCGATACGGGCTACTGTGAAGCGCTCAACGTGATGAGCATGGTGCGTGCGTTCGAAGAGGCCGGAGCGGCGGCAGTGCAGATCGAGGATCAATTGCTGCCGAAGAAGTGCGGGCACCTCAACGACAAACGCCTGGCGAGCACGATGAGATGGCTGCGAAGATCAATGCCGCGGCCCGCGCACGGCGCGATCTCGTCATCGTCGCGCGCACCGATGCCGCTGCGAGTGAAGGGCTCGAAGGCGTGGTGGCGCGTGCGAAGCGCTATCTGGCCGCCGGCGCCGAGGTGATTTTTCCGGAGGCGCTGGTGGACGCGGAGATGTTCCGCCAGTTCGCCCGCCGCGTCGATGCGCCGTTGCTAGCCAATATGACCGAGTTTGGACGAACGCCGTTCTTCACCGCGGCCGAGTTCGAGGCGTTCGGCTGCAAGATCGTCATCTGGCCGGTAAGCTCACTGCGCGTCGCTAACTTCGCGCAAGCCGAACTATAGGCGACCATCCGCCGCGACGGTGCGACGCGCACCATGCTCGACCGCATGCAAACGCGCGAGGCGCTCTACGCGACGATTCGCACCACGGATACGAGGCCCTCGACGCATCGATTGTGTCGACGATCCTTCCGTGACCAGTTAACTGCGCCGATATAATAACGCCTCGGCGACGTGATCGCGGTCGAGGCGTTCGGCGCCGGCCAAGTCGGCGATCGTGCGCGCCACGCGGATGATGCGATCGAAGCTGCGCGCGCTCAGGCGTTCGCGCTGCATCACTTCTTCCAGCAGCGCCGACGAGGGGGCGTCGAGCGCCGCGTGCACGCGCAAGTCACCACCCTGCAAGTCCGCGTTGACGCTCCGGGTGCGGGCCCGCTGCCGTTCGCGCGCGGCGACGACGCGCGCGCGGATCGCGGCCGAGCTTTCGGCGCGCTGCGCGGTGGAGAGTTCCCCGTACGGCACGCGCACGACGTTGACGTGCAGGTCGATGCGATCGAGCAGCGGTCCCGAGATGCGGGCGCGATAGCGTTCGACCGCGGCGTCGTCGCAGCGGCAGTCGGCGTTGCGTTCGCCGCGCTGGCCGCACGGACACGGGTTCATCGATGCGACGAGCGAGAAGCGGGCCGGGAACGTGCACGAGCCGGCGGCGCGCGAGATCGTCACCGTTCCGTCTTCCAGCGGTTGGCGTAACACTTCGAGCGTCGCGCGTGGGAACTCCGCGATCTCATCGAGATAGAGCACGCCGCGCGAGGCCAGCGTCACCTCGCCCGGCCGCGGCGTGCTGCCGCCCCCGACGAGCGCGATGCGGCTCGCGGTGTGATGCGGAGCGCGAAACGGCCGCCGGTGCACGATGTGCGGTTCGTTGCCCAGGAGTCCCGCGACGCTGTAGACGGCGGTGACGTCGAGCGATTCCTCTGCGCTCATCGGCGGCAGAATCGAGGGCATACGGCGGGCGAGCATCGTCTTACCGCAGCCCGGGGGGCCGACGAGGATGACGTTGTGGCCGCCGGCAGCCGCGATCTCGAGCGCCCGTTTGGCGACGACCTGCCCGCGAACGTCGGCGAAGTCGTCGCCCGCGACCGGCGCCGCACGAGCCGCGCCGGGCGCCGCCGGGCCGACCCGGAACTTCGCCCCGTTGCCCAGCACCACGGCCACGGCGTCGGCCAGCGCCGGCACGGCGTAGGTCTCGATGCCCGGGATCAGGGCGGCCTCGGCCCGGTTCGGCAGCGGAACGATCGCGCGTGGTATGCCGGCCCGTTTGGCCGCGATCAGCATCGGCAGCGTTCCGGCGACCGCGCGCAGCGAACCGTCGAGCGCGAGTTCGCCCAGCATGACGAATTCGGCCAGCGGCTGCGGCGCGACTTGGCCGTCGGAGGCCAGGAGCGCGAGCGCGATCGGCAGATCGAAGGCCGGACCTTCTTTCCGCACATCCGCCGGCGAGAGGCTGATCAAGAGCCGGCCCGCGGGCAGCATGAAGCCCGAATTGATGAGCGCGGACCGCACGCGATCCTTTGATTCGTTGAGCGAGCGGTCGGGCAGGCCTATGATCGTGAGCGCGGGCGTACCCGCCGACGCGTCGGTCTCGACCCGGACGATCAATCCCTCGACGCCGTGCATCGCGCAGGCGAACGAACACGACTTCACCTGGTACTTCTGTGCGCCGGAGCGGTAGCGGCAAGTGCGGAGCTTTTGCAAGGAGCGTCCCTGCAACCGCCTAAAGGTGCGACATGTCGACGTACGCCGCGCAGCAACTTCTGCTGATGGTGGTTGAGGCGATTTTCGTCGGGGCGCTGCTGGTGGCGTCGTTTCGGCTGCGGCGAACGTTTGGTCTCGCGCTGGTCTATATCGTCTTCGGCATTATCTTCCAGTATGCGGCGCTGCTGGCGGGCAGCGTTTACGTGCCGCTCACCTCGTGGCTGGTCGTGAGCCCCGGTTCCGTCGTCTTGTTTCCGGCGATCCTGTTCCTCGTGCTGTTCGTGTACTTGAGCGACGATGCCGTGGAGGCGCGCAAGCTCATCTACGGCGTCACCATCGCGAACATCGTGTTTCTCCCGCTGGGATTGCTGATCGGAAAGCAGCTGCAGTCGCCGATCGTGATCAACCCGTTTCATCTCTCGCCGGATCTGTTCGGCGTGCAACCGCGGATCGTGGTGTCGAGCGCGGTCGTGCTGTTCCTCGACACGCTGCTCGTGTGTCTGCTCTACGAGTTGATCAGCCGCTACACGCGCTCGATTTTTCTGCGCGTGTACCTCTCGCTGACCGCGACGCTCTATTTCGACTCGATCGCGTTTGCCACGGCCGCGTTCGCGGGGAACCCGGCCTACGTCGACATCATGGTCTCGCAGCTGGCGGGAAAGACGGCCGCGGCGCTGATCTATTCGGCCGTGCTCGCGACGTATTTGCGCTATTTCAACGTAGCCGAGAGTATGGTCGTGGGCGAGGGCCGGGCACTGGGCGTGATGTTCCGGGTGCTCACCTACCGCCAGCGCTACGAAGAACTGCAGAAGATCATCGTGCGCGATGCGCTCACCAACGTCTACAACCGCGGCTTCTTCGACGAAGCGCTCGAGAAAGACGTGGCCATGGCCAAGCGCTCGGGCCGGCCGATCTGCATGATGATGGCCGATGTCGACTACTTCAAGCGGGTCAACGACACGTACGGGCACGCCGAGGGCGACCGCGTGCTGCAGCTGATCGCCGCTTCGATCGTCTCGTCGCTGCGCGCCTCGGACTACGTCTGCCGGTACGGTGGTGAAGAATTCGCGATCATTCTCTCGCAAACCGAGCTGGCGCAGGCCCAGGTGCTGGCCGAGCGCATCGTGGCCGAACTGCCGCGCGCGCTCTCGACCGGCTGGCGCGGCGCGGAAACGATGCGGATCACGGTCACGATCGGGGTGGCCGAGTGCCCGCTCGATGCAAGCGACGGCGAGGAACTGGTCCGCGTCGCCGACCGCCGGCTCTATGCGGGCAAGGAGGCCGGCCGCGACCGCGTGGTGGCCGCAGACTACCCGGTGATCAGTTCCAAGCTGCCCGCCTCCGGCTGACCGGACGAGCTGAGAACGCGTCTCCACACGGTGCACAGCCGTACAGGTGCCGGCTGTGGATAACCGCCTCCGAGCGTGACCGGCGGCACTTGCGGGGCTGGGAAACCCCTGTCGTTTCAGGGTTCTTCGCGCACCGGGCAGACGGGCGGAGCGGCGGCGGCAGCAGCATTGTGCGCTCGGAACACCGCTCCGGCCCGCGCCGGCAGGCTCCAAGCAGTGCATGAAAGCAGCCGGCTTTCATACGGTGAAATAATGGAATTCGTGCACTAAACCGCCTCCGCGGTGTGCTTTCGAAGCGGTCGTCGAGCCTGCGTTCGAGCGTGCTGGGGACGAGAATAAGCGTGCCGCTAGCAGCTTGTCCCGGCCGCTCTCGCGTGAATGGACCCGACCGCGATGAACGTCGCAGCGGCCGCGAAACGTCGGAGGGTCTCCTTCTTGAGAACCGCTATCAAATACCGCCGCCCCGGCGCCTCGCAGGGCGTCCCAACGACCCCCGAGTAGTCGGAGTGCGGTATGAATCGACTCGCTTTTCTCGCATGCGCGCTCGTCGTCGCGACCGGTTGCTCAAAGCACGAACACGACAACCGCGGGCGGGAAAACGATCGGCGTCTCGATCCAAAATCGCGAGGCTCAGTTCTATCAGGATATGGAATCCGGCATGAAGACCGAGGCGCAGAAGTACGGCTATACGGTCAACGTCGTCGATGCCAGCCGCGACAACTCGAAGCAGCAGAGTCAGGTCGAGGATTTCATCTCGCAAAAGGTCGCCGCGATCGTGCTGACCCCGTACGACTCGCAAGCCATCGGCTCGGCCATCGTCGAGGCCAACAAGGCCGGCATCCCGGTCTTCACCGCCGACATCGCCAACGGCTCGAACCAGGGCACGGTCGTCTCGCACATCGCCAGCGACAACGTGCAGGGCGGCGGCCAGGCCGGCAAGCTGATGTGCGCGGCGCGGTCACGCGGCGGCCCCGTGGCGATCCTCGACGAGCCCGAAGTCACGAGCGTCCAGGACCGGGTGAAGGGCTTCAAGGCGGCTCTGGCCGCCGGCTGCCCCAAGGTGACGATCGTGGCCGACATCGACGGCGGCGGCGAGCGCGCCAAGGCCTCGTCGGCGACCGAAGACATCCTGCAGTCGCACAAGGACCTCAAGGGCATCTTCGGCATCAACGACGACTCGGCGCTCGGCGCGGCCAAGGCGGTGGAGGCCGCCGGGCTCGCCGGCAAGATCGCGGTGATCGGCTACGACGCGACGCCCGAAGCGCGCGACGCGATCAAGGCCGGCACGATGTACGGCGATGCGATCCAGCACCCCGATCAGATCGGCGCCAAGACGATCGACGCGATCGCCGACTCGTTCGCCGGCAAACCGGTGCCGCAAGAAAATCGCCGTGCCGGTCGGCACGTTCACCAAAGCCGACGCGAAATAACTTGTCATTCCTTTGGCCGAGCCGGTCCTGAGCGCAGTCGAAGGGCCGCTGCTGCGCATGGCCGGCGATTACCAAATCGTTTCCGGGCGTGCGCGCGCTCGACGGCGTGTCGTTCGACGTCGCTCGCCGGCGAAGTGCATGCGCTCGTCGGCGAAAACGGCGCCGGCAAGTCGACGCTGATGAAGATTCTCGCCGGCGCGTACATCGCCGACGAGCGGCACGATCGAGATCGACGGCCAGCGGGTGACGATCGACGGGCCCAAGGCCGCCGAGCGGCTCGGCATCGGGATGATCTATCAGGAGTTCAACCTCGTCCCCGATCTCGGCGTGATCGAGAACATCGTGCTCGGCATCGAGCCGGTGCGCGGACTGCTTTCTCGATCGCAAGAGCGCCGCGGCGCCGCGCGACGGCGGTGCTGGCCGAACTCGGCATCACGCTGCCGCTCGACCGGCCGGCGCGCCGCCTCTCGGTCGCCGAACAGCAGCTCACCGAGATCGCGAAGGCGCTGGTGCGCCATGCGCGCCTGATCGTGATGGACGAACCGACCGCCGCGTTGACCGATCGCGAGACCGACGCGCTCTTCGCGCTGATCGCGAAGCTCAAAGCGCAGGGCGTCGCGTTCGTCTACATCTCGCACCGGCTCGAAGAACTGCCGCGCATCGCCGACCGCATCACCGTGATTCGCGACGGCCGAGCGATCGAAACGCGCGCCGATCGCGCGCGATGCCGCAGGACGAGATGATCCGCTTGATGGTCGGCCGCGCGCTCGAAGCGCACTTTCCCGAACTGCCGCCGGTCGCCGCCGATGCAGCCGGTGCGTCTGGCGGTGCGCGATTTGCGCGCCGCCAGCAACGTCGAACGGCGTGTCGTTCGAGGTGCGCGCCGGCGAGATCGTCGGCCTGGCCGGACTCGTCGGCGCGGGGCGCACCGAGATCGTGCGCGCGATCGCCGGCGCCGACGTCGCCGACCGGCGGCGAGATCGCGGTCGACGGCACGGCCGGTCGCGCGTGCGCAGCCCGCACGGCGGCGATCGAGGCCGGCATCGCGTTCATCACCGAAGACCGCAAGGCGCAAGGGCTCGTGCTCGGCATGACCGTGCGCGAGAACACGACGCTCGCGCATCTCGCGGCCGTACTCGCGCGGCCCGTTCATCGAGCCGCGCGGCGGAAGTCGGCGATCACGAACCGCGAGATCGCCGAACTGCGCATTCGCACGCCTTCGAGCGAACAGACCGTGCGCAACCTCTCGGGCGGCAACCAGCAGAAGGTCGTGCTCGCGAAGTGGCTCATCGGCGACGCGCGCGTGTTTCTCTTCGACGAACCGACGCGCGGCGTCGACGTCGGCGCGAAGGCCGAGATCTACGCGTTGATGCTGCAGCTGCTCGCGCGCGGCGCCGGCGATCGTGATGGTCTCGAGCGAGCTGCCCGAGGTGCTCGGGATGTCGCATCGCGTGCTGGTCGTGCGCGACGGCAAGATCGCGCGCCGAGTTCGCGCGCGCCGATGCGACGCCCGGCAGGCGTCATCGCCGTCGCGGCCGGAGTCGCGGCATGAACCCGCCGCCGGCGCCGCCGGCGAGAGCGTGCACGAAGTCAAGGCCGCGCTCGACGCGCGCGCCGGCGACGCGCAGGCGAAGAAGTCGCGGCAGGGCGCTGCTGCGGATCGGCATCGCGGTCGTGGCGTTCGTCGTGCTGATCGTCGTCGTCAACGTGCTCACCAGCGGCAACTTCTTCACCGCCGGCAACCTGACCAACGTCCTGCGGCAGATCACGTACAACGCGATCCTCGCCGTCGGCCAGACGTTCGTGATCATCACCGCCGGCATCGATCTCTCGGTCGGCTCGCTGATCGAGCTGACCGGCGTCGTGATGGCGCAGTTCGCCAATGCCAGCGGCCTCGAGCGGTCCGCTGCTCGTGATCGTCGACGACGATCGTCGGCGTCGCCGTCGGCTGCTGCGCCGGCCTCGTCAACGCGCTGCCGGTCGTGCGGCTCAACCTGCCGCCGTTCATCACGACGCTCGCGATGATGCTGATGGCGCGCGGCCTCGCGTTCAAGCTCTCGCACGGCGCAGCCGGTGCCGCTCAAGAGCAACGCGTTCAACGCGCTCGGCACCGAGTACGCGCTGCACGATCTGCTCGCGCCGCTCGGACTGCCCGGGATTCCGTGGGCCGTGCTCGTGATGCTCGTCGTCGTGATCGTGTTCGCGATCGTGCTCGACGCGCACGCGCTTCGGCCGCTACGTGCTCGCGCTCGGCGGCAACGAGGAAGCGGCGCGCCTCGCCGGCATCAACGTGCGGCTGGTCAAGACGTTCGTCTACGTGATCTCGGGCGGCTGCGCGGCGCTGGCCGGCATGCTGCTGATGGCGCGCTTCTCATCGGGCTCGCCGCAGAACGGGCATCGGCAGCGAACTGCAGTCGATCGCGGCCGTCGTCGTCGGCGGCACGTCGCTGATGGGCGGCCGCGGCAGCGTCGTCGCCACGTTCTTCGGCGCGCTGCTGATCGGCGTGCTCAACAACGTGATGAACCTGCTGAACATCGAGTCGTACACGCAGGACATCGTGCTCGGCGCGCGTCATCCTGCTCGCCGTGATGGCCGAGGAAATCCGCAAGCGCGTGTTCGCGCGTGATGAGCATGCCGAACTTCGACGGATCTCTCGATCGCGCGAACTGCGCAAGCGGCGCAGCGCGAAGTGGACGATGTTTCCGCCCGACGTGCTGCCGGCGTGGGTCGCCGAGATGGACTTCCCGCTCGACGACGGCGTTCGCGAGGCGCTGCTGCGATTCGATCGAGCACGACGACTGCGGCTATGCCAACGGCGCCGGCGTCGGCGCGGCGTTCGCCGCGTTCGTGCAAGCGCGCTACGGCTGGACGCTCGATCCGCGCGGCGTGTTCGTCATTCCCGACGTCCTGGTCGGCATCGCCGAGATGCTGCGCACGCTCGCGCAGCCCGGGCGACCGGATCGTGGTGAACTCGCCGGTCTATCCGCCGTTCTATCGCGTCGTCGGCGAAGTGCGAGCGCACGATCGAAGACGTGCCGCTGCTGCGCGGCGACGACGGCGCGTGGAGACTCGACCTCGCGGGGCTCGAGCGCGCGTTCGCGGGCGGCGCGCAAAGCGTATCTGCTGTGCTCGCCGCACAACCCGCTCGGCATGGTCTTCGATCCGCGCGACGCTCGCGTGCATCGCCGAACTGGCCAAAGCGCACAACGTGCTGGTGATCGCCGACGAGATCCACGCGCCGCTGACGATGCCCGGCGCGACGTTCGTCCCGTTCCTGCCGATCGCGGATGCGGTCGAGTGCGATGCGGTCGCGCTGGCCTCGGCGTCGAAAGCCTGGAACCTGCCGGGCCTCAAGTGCGCGGTCGCGATCGCGGGCTCGGAGCGCATGCGCAAGAAGCTCGCGCTGATGCGTCCGGAGCTGCCGTGGAGCGCCGGCAACCTCGGCGTCGTCGCCTCGATCGCGGCGTTCACCCAGGGCAGCCCGTGGCTCGATGCGCTGCTCGTGTACCTCGACGGCAACCGCCGCCTGCTCACCGAGCTGATCGCGCGCGAATTGCCCGGCGTGCGCTACATCGAGCCGCAGGCCAGCTATCTCGCGTGGCTCGATTGCACCGCGCTCGATCTCGGTCCCGATCCGGTCGGCGTGTTTCTCGAACGCGGCCGGGTCGCGCTCACGCGCGGCCGCGATTTCGGTCCCGCCTCGGCGCGCGTTCGTGCGGCTGAACATGGGCACGTCGGCGGCGATCCTCACCGAGATCGTCGGGCGGATGGCGAAGGCGCTCTAGATAATCCCGCGGCGGAGCGCGGTGACCGCGGCTTGCGCGCGATCCGACGCTTTGAGCTTGTCGAGTATCTCGCGAATGTGACCCTTGACGGTGCCTAAACCGAGATTCATGCGTTCGGCGATCTCGACGTTGCCGCACCCATCGGCGATCAGGCGCACGATCTCCGTTTCCCGGGCGGAGAGGGGTGAGGCCGGCACCGCAACCTTCTGGCCGCGCAGGTGACGCAGCACCGCGTCGGCGATGTGCGGATCGAAGTAGGCGCCGCCTTCGGCCGCGGCGCGCACGGCCAAGAGGACGGCGTTGGTGTCCGTCACCTTGACGCAATAGGCGTCGGCGCCGGCGGCGAGCGCATCTAAGATTTCCGAATCCAGATCGTGCACGGTCAGGATCACGACGCGCGTGTCGGGCAGCTCGCTGCGGATCCGGCGCGTCAACTCGATCCCGTCGATGCCGGGCAACCCGATGTCGGCGACCACGACGTTGGGACGCAGTTTTCGAACGACCTCGAGTCCGTCGAGACCGTCGTCGGCCTCGCCGACCACCTCGATGTCGTCGGCGGCATTCAGCGCGGTGTGCAGGCCGACGCGGGTCAGCGCGTGATCCTCGACGATCACGACCTGATAGGGTTTGCTAGACATCGGCGGTTTCGCAAACGCGCGGTAAGTGCAGCGCGAAACGGCTGCCGCGCGGCAGCCTCGCTTCATAACTCACCGAGCCGCCGTGGCTCTCCGCGACGCGGCGCACGAGGTAGAGCCCGAGCCCCGTTCCGCCGCCGCGCCGCGAAGCCGCGCTGCTGAAGCGCTCGAAGAGCGTCTCGCGCAATTTCTCCGGCACGCCGTAGCCGTCATCGTCGACCGCAACCAACGTGTCGCTTCCCAGACGCCCGACGCGCAGCGAGACGTGGCCGCCCTTCGGCGTCCAGGTGAGTGCGTTCGCGGTGAGGTTCATGAGCGCCCGGCGCAGCTCGCTCTCATCGCCGTTGGCCGACATCCGGGCGCTTTCGGAAACGGTGAGCACGATCTGCTTCGATTCCGCGAGGGGTGCCAGATCGCGGACCACGGCTTCCGCCAGGCGGCACAAATCGACGGTATCGCGCGCCGCGGCGCGATCGCCCGATTCGTAGCGCGCGACCAGCAGCAGCGTTTCGGCCAGACGCTGCAGTTCGTCGCTGGATTTGATACTGCGCTCGAGAACGTCGCGATAGGCTTCCGGCAGCGGTCCGTAGGCGCCCTCGCGTGCTTGGCGCATGGTCATTCCGGCCGCCGCCAACGGCGTGCGCAGGTCGTGCGAAAGCGCGTACATGATATCGCGGATGAAGTCGCCGCGTTCGGCGAGTTCGCGGTTGGCGGCTGCGAGGGCCTCGTTCTTCGAGGCCAGCAGCGCGCCTCGGGCTTCCTTCGCGGCGACCTCGCTCGCGTGTTCCGCTGCGCGCTGTGCGGATAGGGTCAGGTAGCCGACCAGCAGGAACGAGAGACTCGACATCAGGCGGTTCGCGATCGCGACGACGTCCCAGGCGTAGGCCTCGTGATAGGCGTCGTACCAGCCCGCCGTCGCGTTACACAGCAGGGCTCCCGCGACGGACGCGATCGTCACCGAACGGCGGCGCGTGAGCGCGCTCAGCGCGATCGGGATGTTTAGCAGAATCGAGACGACGACCGGCTGCGGCGTGAAGAGGTCGGCGATCCACGCGATCGCCAGCAGCAGGGCGCACAGGAAGATCAGGGGCATCGCAGGCCTTTTTCTTGCGCTGAGTGCGCTATTACCGCATCCGAAAGGATCATCCATATGGAGGGTTGCCGGGGCTGCGGCCGCGCGGGATCATGGGCAGTGATGTCGCTCGCCTCCCATTCTCTGCGCCGAGCCGTTTCACCGTGGGGGTCGTACTCGTGGGGCTACGCCGACGTCGGCGCCGACATCTTTGTGGCATTGGGCCTCGTGGTCGGCGCCGCGGCCGGCGCGGCCAACGTCGCGTTTCTGTTCGCCGGCGTCGTGTATGTGTGCGTCGGACTTGCCTACACCGAGCTCGCCTCCGCCTATCCGGTGGCGGGCGGCGGACAGTACTTCGTCATGCGAGGTCTCGGCGATTTGCTGGGCTTCGTCGCCGGTTGGGCGGTGTTACTCGACTTCACGATCGACATCGTGCTCTTCGCCTGGGGATGCGCGGGGTACTTGAGCTATCTCATGCCGTGGCTCTCGGCAACGCAGTTTCCGATCAACCATTTCATCTTCGTCCTGCTGCTCATCGTCGGCTTGGCGGTGCTCAACGTCCGAGGTGTACGCGAGAGTACGGCCTTCAACGGAATCGTGAGCGCGCTGGACGTCGTGAGCGAGACGACGATCCTGTTTTTCGGTTTCCTGTTCACGTTCAATCCGGAGCTGCTCGTCCACTCGATGCAGGTGTTCTGGCCCACCCCGTTCATGCTCATGCAAGGGGTGTCGCTGGCCATCATCTCGTTTGTGGGACTCGAGTCGATTTCGCAGGCGGCCGAAGAAACGCACCGTCCCTCGGCAATCATTCCCCGCACGTCGATCGGCCTGATCTTGACCATCCTGATCTTTGCGCTGGCGTATTCGAATCTGGCTCTCGGGATGGAACCGTGGCACGCCGCACCCGCCGACGCACACGGTCACGCGCAGATGCTTTGGCAAACGCTCGGAACCCCGGAGAACAACGATAAAGCGGTCGTCATCATCGCCCGGAACATTCCCTACTTCGGCGCGCTCGCGGCGCTTTACGTTCCGATTCTCGGTGCGATCTTGTTGCTGATCTCGAGCAACTCCGGCGTCTTCGGCGCCTCGCGCATCGCCTACTCGATGAGCCAGTCACACCTCTTGCCGAGCGTGTTTCGCAAGATCCATCGCCGCTACAACACGCCGATGATCTCGATCATCACGTTCTCGAGCCTGTCGGTCGGCGTGCTGTGCCTCGCCGCGCTGCAGGGCGACAACGGCTTCAACTTTCTGGCCGACCTCTATGCGTTCGGAGCGGCGCTGAGTTATACGCTGGTCTTTGCGGCACTCATCGCGCTGCGGTTCAAGGAACCCGACGTACCCCGGCCGTTCCGGATTCCGGTCAACATTCGTCTTCGGCGTCCCGGCGGTGACGTGCTCTTTCCGATCGTCGGCGCGCTCGGCTTCGGCGGAATTTTCATGATCTTGGTCTTCGTCATATTGACGCACCCGCTGGGGCGCATCGCGGGGCCGACCTGGGTCATTTTCGGAATCGTGGGCTATGCCGTGTACCGCAAGCATAAAGGATTGCCGCTCTTGCGTTCATCCAAACGTGACTGGTATGCCGAGCAGCGCACCATCCTGATCAAGGCCGGCGAGCTCGAACTGCTCGATGAGCTGACCGAGAACCGGCAGCGCGCGGAAGCGGCTCTCGCTTAAGCGTGGCTGGAACTCACCCGTGCGGCTGGTTCTGTTTGCCGCTCATCGAGGAGCAGCGTGCCGTACTGACCTGGGACGCCGATCAGGACGTCGCACTTGGCGCGCGTCGTGATCTCATCGATCGCTCGGCCCAACGGCGCACCAACGTACTTTCCTTCGCGATACGAACCCATCACGAGCAGGTGGGCCCCGTTCTTCTTGGCGAGGTCGAGCGCGGCGGCGCTGATTCGCCGCGCGTGAATGATTTCAGTATGGATGTTCGCGCCGTGCTTGCGCGCGATCGCCTCGGCCGTCGCCAACACACCGAGGCCTTCGCGATCCTCTTCCGGCGTGAGGGCGGTATCGGGTAGAACCAGCGGAACCTCGACGATGTAGACAGCCAGCAGTTCCGCGCGCTGCTGGCGAGCCAGGCGCGCGGCGAGCACCATCATGTGTTCGGAATGGATCTCGTCGGCGAACACCACGATGATGCTGCCGACCATCTCCGAGAGCGCGGCCTCCGCTTGGCGTGCGGCAACGTCGGCGATGGTCCGCGGCGGATGGAGCATCCACCACAGCGTCGCCACGACGGAGAGCAGGACGGCCAGGGCCAGAAGCGCGCCGGCCGGATGGACCGCAACGGTCACGGCGGGGATTTCCCGATCGTCGTCATGGCCGCCCGGATACGGACGTATCCGAGGACGATCATGGCGGCGCCGAGCAAGATGCCGGGCGCGGCTTCCAGCCGGAACCCGACGCCGTGGGCGATCTGAAAGACGATCACTGCGCCCAGCCCGATGAAGAGCACGCCGAATGCGCCGCGTGCCCGAGTGTAGGTGCGGCTGCCGGTCAAGCGGTTCACGGCGCGGTCGGAACCTCCGGGACGGCGCTGCGAACGCGGAGTTTCTCGGCCAGTTCGTCCATCAGCTCCAGTTCACCGGATTCGCGTAAGATCGTCAGCTGCGCGGCGCTCCAGTCACGCTTCTGCGAGCCGAAGAGCGGCAGCTTCTTATGTTTGCGGTAGAAGAGGTAGCCGAGAGTTCCCACGATCAGCCAGGACGGTCCGGCAATGCGCCCGATCGGATGTGTCAGCAGCACGAACACGAGGATCGAGACGATGCCCATCAATCCGATGATGCCGACGACCGGAAACAGCACGCGCTCCCCGCGAAACATCATCGGGATGTTCCACGGAATGATGAATTTTCGGGGCGTTAGCGGATCGTTGAGGCGCAGCGCGATCAGCGCGCAAAAGACGAGCGTATAGCTAGCTGCGGCACCGAAGGCGTACAGGTCCCCGAGGAAGGTGAAACCGCCGTTCCCCTGCAGCGCGGCGAAGATCAGTTCGACGACCGCTACACCGCAGAACACCACGGTCGCGACGACCGGCGTGCGGTACTTGCGGTCGATTTTTTCGAAGATGGTCGGCAAGAGGCGAAACTGGCTCATCGAGTAGGCGATGCGCGCGGCGCCGAAGACGCCGGAGTTGCTCGAGATCAGCAGCAGAATCGCACCGAGCACCGGTACGTAGATCCCGGCGATCAGGCCGAAATACGGTATTTCCTGGGCGATGATCGCGACGGCCTTGTCGTTGTTCGCCGGCGTGCCGAGAAAGGCGTAGAAGGGCTGAACGACGCCGTGAGCATCGGGGGCTGTCGCATGCCACGGCGTCATTCCGAGCGCCAGGTTGGAGTACGCGAGCGCAAAGATCAGGATCGTGAGGATCAGCGCCAGCGACGTACGGGGGATGATCGATGACGGGCGGTGCGTTTCTTCGGCGGCGTGCGAGATCGACTCGAGGCCGACGAACGAGATGATCGCAAGCGAAATCCCGTTCATCAAATTGAACGGATTCGGCCAACCCGTTTGCATCGAGTGCACGAGCAGGCCCGGATCGAAGGCGAACAGGAAGCCGAAGAAGAGGATCGATGTTTCGCTGATCACGTCGGCGGCGCTGACGAACCCTTGGAACGCCGTGCTCTCGCGCACACCGCGGACGTTGAGGTACGCCAATCCCACGATGAGCGCCAAGATCACCAAAAAGTGAACGAGCGGATGAACGGTTTGCGAGAGTCCCGGAATGAGATTGCTGAGGTAACCGACGCAGCCCCAGGCGAAGAGCGCGATGTCGATCGTGAAGTCGAGCAGCACGGCCCAGCCGGCCATGAAGCCCAGCAGATCGCCGAGGCCCCGCATGACGAAATACTGCCCGCCGCCCGCGACCGGGTAGGCGGCGGCGAGTTCGGTGTACGCTAGGCCGACGCAAATATACACGAACCCGGCAAACAGGAACGCCACGTTCGACGCGCCGGCGGCGACCCCGAAGACGAGGCCGAGGGCCACGAAGATGTCGGCGCCGACATCCGCATAACCCCACGAGTACGAACCCCACGGAGTCACGGACCGCCGCAGCGATGCTTGTTCTTTGGAATCCATGGGTTAGCGGAGTCGGACTCCCATCCGTTGGAGGGCGTGCAGCACGCGCTCGCCGTCGTCGACCTCGGCCGAGAGGTTGCGGGCCCGCAGCACCAGCAACGCGCGACCCAGCGTCTCGATCGCATTTTCGACTTCGTGCCGGTCCGGCCGTTCGGTATCGGCGCCCTTGGCCAGCACCATCGTCGCGTACTTCAGCGCCGTCTTGGCATGTTCGACGTGATTGCGCACTTCCGAGAACGCTTTGAGGGCGGCGACGTACGCGCGCGTGGCCTCGGTCCAATCGCGCTTGCGCGCGGCCAGCATCCCGGCCAGCGTGTTTGCGTAGCCCTCGTTGAGCGTTTGAGTGTTGCCGAACGTCCGCTCGAGGACGGAACGAGCCTCGACTTCGGCGGCGCTGTTCCCGCCCGGTGCAGCCCGCGGTGGTTGCATGGTCGCGGCCACGCCCACGGCGCTCGAGGGCGGCGGCTCGCCGGGCGCGTTGAGGCCCAGCAGCGTGCGAATGTCGACGATCACTTCGCGGGCCGAAGCGTAGCGGCGCTCGGGATCCTTTTCGAGCAAGCGCAGCACGATACGCTCGATCGGCGCCGGAACGGCCGGGTTGATCGAGCGCAGCGCGGCCGGGGGTTCGTTGACGTGCGCGAAGATCACGGCCACGAGGTCGTCGGACTCGTTCTTGAACGGTACCGTTCCGGTGAACACTTCGTACATCACGACGCCGACGCTGTAGAGGTCGCTGCGCGCATCGGCGATCTTGCCGAGGAAGCGCTCCGGCGAGAGGTAGGCGATCGTGCCGACGATCTCGCCGGCATTGGTGACGCTCGACATCTCGCTCGTCCGGCGCGAGAGGCCGAAGTCCATCACCTTGATCGCGCCGCTCGAGAGCACCATGATGTTGGCCGGTTTGACGTCGCGGTGCACGACGTTGTTCTCGTGTGCGAACGCGAGCGCTTCGAGCAATTCGAGGATGTAGCGCAGCGCGGTGTGGACCGTCAGCTCGCTCGGCGAGATCGTCGCCAGCGTGCGGCCTTGGACGAGCTCCATGACGATGTAGGAGACGCCGTCGTTTTGGGCCGCGTCGTAGACGCCGACGATGTTGATGTGATTGAGGCGCGCCATCGACTGCGCTTCGCGCAGAAAACGTTTGCGCAGATCCTCGCTGCGGTCGGTCAGGATCTTGATCGCGACCTGGCGCTGGAGCACCACGTCCATACCGCGGTAGACGTCGGACATGCCGCCGCGCCCGATCAGGGCGTCGATGCGGTAGCGCCCGCCGAGCAGCTTTTTCTCCATCTCGCCGCTCACACGAACGCTCCGCGGTGCAAGCGCGCGCCGCCGGCCTCGATTGTGACGACATCGAAGCGGGCCTGGGCGCCGGGTGCGGAGATCTGCAGCCAGTCGGCGGCGAGCGCGCGCAGCGTCCGGCGCTTGCGGGCGTCGACGGCCGCGATGGCCGAGCCGAAGCGCCGCGAACCGCGCGCCTTCACTTCGACGAAAACGATCGTTTCACGGTCGCGGGCGATGACGTCGATCTCGCCGCCGGGCAACCGCACGTTGCGTGCGATCACGGCATACCCGGAGTTTTCGAGGAGTCGAACCGCAGCGTCTTCACCTTCACGACCGAACCGTGTTCGTCGGTTCACTCCGACAAGCCCGGCAAGAGTTGGGCGGCGTCACGGACTCGCCAAAATCCCCGGCGGTGGGCGGCGCAGGGGCCGTGGGCCGTCAGGGCTTCGATGTGCCGTTGGGTCGCGTATCCCTTGTGTTCGGCAAAACCGTACTCCGGATAGAGGCCGTCGAGTTCGACCAGGAGGCCGTCGCGGTGGACCTTGGCCACGATCGAGGCCGCGGCCACGCTGGCGCACTTGGCGTCGCCCTTGATCACCGGCTCCTGGGGTCCGGCAAACGATTTGATGCGGACGGCGTCGGTGAGCAAGTAGTCGATCGCGCAGCCGGCGGCTGCGATCGCCCGTTCCATCGCCAGCACCGAGGCCCAGTAGATGTTCAGCCGGTCGATCTCCGCCACGCTTGCCTCGCCAATCGCCCAACCGACGCAGCGCTCCTTGATCGAGGCGGCGAGCTCGCCGCGCAGCTCCGGGCGGACTTGTTTGGAGTCGTTGAGCCCGCGCAGGTAGAGCGGCCCGTCGAGGATCACGACCGCCGCCACGACCGGACCGGCCAGCGGTCCGCGGCCGACCTCGTCGGTACCGCCGATGAAACGGTGGCCGGCGGCCCGGGCGGCGTCTTCGTAGCGGTGCAGCCGCACCAGGCGGCGTTGTTCCCGCTCGCGCGCGTTGCGGCGTTTGCGCGCCGAATCGTTCACGCCGCCGCCTCGGGCGGGTCTTCGAAGGTGATGCGGCCGAATTTCGCCTCGCCGAAGGCGCGCATGTAGGCGCCCGCTGCGTTGTGGGTATCGACCTCGTCGCCGCGCCGCACGAAGCCGCGCGCGCGGGCGAAACGCTCGAGGTCGGGCACGTCGAGCTTCGGCACGTGAACCTGCGCCCAGGCGGCGAAGCGGCCGACGACGTCTTCGGGGTCGTAGCGCTCGCGCGGCAGCGCGCCGGTCAGGGCCAGCATCCACTGCGCCTCGAGGGTGGGAATTTTCGGTACCAGAATGCCGGGCGTGTCCATCACTTCGAGCTGTGCGTTGGCGCGGATCCAGCGAAGCTGCCGCGTGACACCGGCTTTGTTCTCCGTTTTGGCGGCGGTTCGTTTCGCCAAGCCGTTGATCAGCGATGACTTGCCGGTATTGGGGATGCCGATCACGATCGCGCGCGAGGGCCCGCGGCCGGCGACGAACCGGTCGAGCTCGGCCCGGGCCCGGTTGACGCTGGGCTGAATGCGGCCGTCGACGGCGATCGCGGGGCGGTGCTGGGCGGCATACCACGCTAGCCATCTGCGCGTCGCGAACGGGTCGGCGAGGTCGTCCCGGCCCAAAATCACGAGGCGCGGCCGCGAGCCGACGATACGGTCGAGCTCGGGATTGGAGCTCAGCAGCGGCAGCCGCGCGTCGAGGACCTCGATCACGACGTCGACCAATGCCAGCCGCTCTTCGAGCAGGCGCATCGCCCGCACCATGTGGCCCGGGAACCATTGGATCTCGGGCGGCGCTTCGCTCATGAGTGGATGCGTTCCGGCGGCCAGATGCCGACCAGCGCTTTGCCGATGACGGCGCTTTCGTCGACCGGGCCCCACGTGCGCGAGTCCTCGCTCTCGGCGCGGTTGTCGCCGAGCACGTAGAGGCCGTGCGCCGGGACCGTCACTTCGGGAACATCGCGCCGGTCGGGAAACGACACGTAGGGTTCGGCGACCGGGCGTCCGTTGACGAACAGCGTGCCGCGTACGATGCGCACCCGGTCGCCCGGCAACGCGACGACGCGTTTGAGAAACGTTTGCGCGGTGGCTTCATCATGATCGAGCGCCACGACGTCGCCGCGCTCGATCGGGCCCAGGCGATACGCGAGGGTGTTGATCAAGACGATCTCGCCCGGCTGCACGTGCGGCAGCATCGAGGGGCCGGTCACTTGCGGAATCCGCAGGAAGAACGCCATGCCGATTGCGAGCAAGACCACCAGCTGCATGCTGACGCGAAGGGCATGTCGCGGGTGCGAGAGCACGGCCACGTTCTTCGCCATTCGCGCCGCGAGCCCCGGCGCGAGCGCTCCGCGCGGTTAACGCAGGATGTGCAGGCGGTCGAGCGGCCAGAAGATCAGGAATGCGTGGCCGGTGAACGTGGCCTTTTGTCCCTTGAGCGGACCGGCCAGAAACGTTCCGTCGGCCTGCGCGAAGCCCCAGATGTGCGAGTCCTCGGAGTTGTTGCGGTTGTCGCCCATCATGAAGTAGCAGCCGTCCGGGATGCGGTCGGGCGCGCTCCAGTCCTCTTTCGGCGGGATGTTCGCCAGCGTCGGATCGAGCGGCGAGCCGTCGACGTAGATGTTGTAATTTCTGATCTGCAGTTCGTAGTTCGGCTTCTGCGCTTCGTAGGGCTCGTCGAGCGCCACGCCGTTGCGGTACACGATGCCGTTGTGGATGCGCAGCGTGTCGCCGGGCGCGCCGATCAGGCGCTTGATGAAGTCGTTGGGCGAGGGGATCGGCGGCGGAAAGACCACGACGTCCTCGTGGGCGGGCTTGGCGAAGCGGTATTCGAATTCGTTCACCAGCAGCACGTCGTGGATCTGCAGCGTCGGGATCATCGAACCTGACGGAATGAAGAACGTCCGCACGACGAACGTGATCAGGAACAGCGCGACCAGCCCGGCGACGATGAACGCGTCGAGGTATTCGCGGATGACCGTCCGGGCCGAGGGGCTGCTATCGCCGTCGGCGAGAACCGGGGCCGGCTTGATGCTGATCGCGACCCGAACGATCGCGAAGATGCAGATCAGCGCGAGAAGTTCGAGAGGGGTCACCGCTCGTTACTTCGCGACCTTCTTTTCCTTGATGCGAGCGGCCTTACCGATCTTATCGCTCAAGTAATAGAGGCGGCTGCGGCGCACGATGCCGCGCTTGGAGACTTCGATCCGGTCGACGCGCGGGCTGTGCAGCAGGAACGACTTCTCGACGCCGATGCCGTGAGCGATGCGGCGCACGGTGATCGACTCGGCCGAGCCGCCGCCCTTGCGGACCGTCACGGTCCCCTCGAACATCTGAATGCGCTCTTTGCCGCCTTCGACGACTTTCGAGTAGACTTTGACCGTGTCGCCGGGACGGAAATCCGGGACGCTCGGCTTTTCCTGTTCCTTCTGGATCAGGTCGATGACGTTCATGACTGCTCTCTAGTAGGGCACGCGCGAATGACCGCACAGGGGCGGCGACAACCCGCCGAGTGTATCACGAAACCGGTACTCGTTCAAGCACGAAAGGTTGCCGCCGGGGTCGCTTCCCGCGGCAGCGGCACGCGCGCTAATGTATGGCACCGTACAAAATAAGCAAGCGATTAGTCGCTTCTCAGCTTCTTCGCAGGCTGGGCGTTGTGTACCTATTGTATCATTAGGACGGCCTTTACCGAGTTGAAACGTAGGAGGGCGGTATTTTGCCAGGCCCGGACATTCTCGTCCAGGTCCACATCCCGAAATGCGCGGGAACCTCGGTTTCGGCGTGGCTGCGGCGCGCGGCCGAGACCGGCACGCTCTCCGGCTTCGGGTCGTTCTACACCGACTTCGTGTTCGATGACGACAGTCTGTGGCAAGCCGGCATGAGCGATCCGCGCCTGACCGCCGTGAGCGCCCACAACATCCGCCGGTTTCGGCCGCGCATCGGCGACCGCCGCATCCATTATTTCACCACGCTGCGCCATCCGCTGCCGCACTTTCTCTCGATCGTGCGCTATATGATCCAGGAACGCGACGCCTACGGCATTCCGGCGGCCGTCGCGAGCTCGTCGCGGGACGTCGCCGCTTGGCTGCTGGACCGTCCGGCCGGCACGCTCTTCCGCGACAATACGCAAACCAACCACCTCGCGCTCTACGACTGGTGCGATCGGCAAGGCGGGCGGCTGGACCCCGAGCGCTACAGCGAATGGGATCCGGCCGATCAAGCCGCCTACGAGCGTGAACGTTTGGGGACCGCCAAGGCCGTGTTGCGCTCGTTCCTCGCCGTCTGTATCGTGGAGCGGCTGGCTGACACGCTGGAGGTATTGCGGCGGCGCAGTGCGGCGCACGGCCTGCATCTTTCGCCGGTCGATGCGGTGCCGTACGACAACGTCACGCGCGTGCCGCACGACGATACCTCGTGGATCAAACACGAGCCGATCGGTCAGCGCGTCCTCGCATCGCTGGCCGACGATTGGGAACTCTACAAGTTCACCAATATGCTCTACGCCGAATCGTTCAACAAAGAAGCCGCCGGATTCGCGGAGCGCAGCGGTTAGCGCGCGAGGGGCGGAACGGCAACCGGCTGCAGCGGGTCGCCCGATGGTGCGCCGGTCGTATCGAAACGCTGATCGGGCGGGATCGCGGCGCCCAGTTTGCCGTCGCTCAGCGCGATCGCGGCCGGGTTCGCGCACGGCCGTGCGACCACGTCCACGTCGGCGTTCGCGGCCGTGGTGCCGATGACGATCGCCTGTTCGCCGGTTGCCAGCGCGTAACTGTGCGTGCCGACGGTGACGGTCACGTCGCCGTTTTTGCAGTCGACGCAATAGAAATCCGTTCCGCTCGGTCCGGTGACGATGTAGCCCTCGGTGCCGCGCACGGCGATTTGCGAGGTTGGTGTTTGGAAGCGGTAATTGGCGCGCCCGCCGGTTGGGTGGCGGATGGTGAAGTGCAGCGCGCCGAGCTCGAGCACCACGACGTTCGGATTTCCGGTGTCGACCGCGTTGAACGCGCCGATGCGAACGCGCGTCGTCGCACCGATGTCGATCGAGCTCGAGTCGGGCAACACCAGTTGCGCGCGCGATTGCGCGAGCGTCACCGCCAGCGCGTTGTCGGGCAGATCGATCTTGCCGAAGAGCGGGTGGTAGCCCGTATCCGCGCCGTACTGATACTGCACCGTGCCGCCGACGCGCGCGAGTTGCTTGATGCCGTCGTTCGCCGCCCCCGACGGCGTGACCAGCGCGAGCAGGATCCCGCCCAGCGCGAACACGATCGCGGCCAGCACGGCGAACGCGAAGATGTTGCGCACGCTTACGTCCGCCGCGCTGCGGCCCGCTCGCGCGAGCGCTGGCGGCGCCATTCGGCGATCTTCGCATGGTCGCCCGAAAGCAGCACGTCGGGAACCGCGATGCCGCGAAAGACGGGCGGGCGCGTGAACGCCGGATGGTCGAGCACGTCCGCGCCCGCGGCAAACGATTCGGCCGCGCGCGAATCGGCCGCGATCACGCCGTCGATCAAGCGCGCGGTCGCATCGAGAAACGCCATCGCCGCGATTTCGCCGCCGGTGAGCACGAACGGGCCGAGCGAGAACTCCTCGACCGGATAGAGCGCGGTGAGCCGCTCGTCGACGCCCTCGTAGTGGCCGCAGATCAGCACCAGCCGGTCGAGCTCGGCGAACGCAACGGCGTCCGGATGTCCGAACGCGCGGCCGGCCGCGGACGTCAGCACGATGCGCCGGCATTCATCCGCCGGGGCCGCCGCCAAGATACCGTCGAGCGTTCGTGCCAGCGGTTCGATCCGCAGCACCATGCCGGGGCCGCCGCCGTAGGGGCGCTCGTCGGCGCGCGCACCGGGCTCGAGGCCGTCGAGCAGGTCGTGCACGCGCACGTCGAGCAACCCGCGCTCCATGGCGCGGCCGACGATCGACAGCCCGATGACCGGGGCGAACATCTCCGGAAAGAGCGAGATGACGTCGACGTGCAACATGGGAGCGATGTCGTTCTTCGCGCGCCTGTTTCGAATCGCCCCGGTCACGCCCGCCGGCCCGCTCGCGCGCGGCACCCGGGCACTGCAGACGGGCGCGCTCGACGAAGCCGAGCGCTGCTTCGATGAAGCGCTCGCGGCCGCCGCAAGCGACCGGGAACGGGCGCTGGCGCACAACAAGCGGGCGTTGCTCGCGCTTGCGCGCGGCGACCGGCCGGGCGCCGAGGGGGCCTTGGATGAGGCGCTGCGCACCTACGCCGCATGCGTCCCGGCGATGGTGAACGCCGGCAACCTGCTGCTCGAGGACGGCGATATCGACGGCGCCACTCGCCGTTTCGAGGCGGCGATCGCGCTCGATCCCGACTATCCCGAAGCCCACCACAACCTCGGCGTGGCCTATCGCCGGGCCGGCCGCCGGGGTGACGCGGTGCGCGAATTGCGCCGCGCGACGGGGTTGGAGCGGCGGCGCAAGAATGCCCCGTCCTGATGGATTCCGATCAAGTACTCCTCTCGGACGAACTGCTGGCCGTCTGCCGGGCGGCGGTGACCTTTGCCGTCGAGTACGGCGCGTCGTTCGTCGCGCCGCCGCACGTGCTGCTGGCGCTGCTCGACGATCCCAAGGTCGGCGAAGCCCTGGCCGAAGTGCTCGAGCGCGGGCGCATCGTCGCCGCCGCGCGCCAGCCCTCGCCGGGCGGCGTGCACGAAGTGGGCGAGGGCGTGTTGCCGCGCGGCGAAAAGCCGCCGTTCATGCGCTACGACACGGTCGTGTTCCATTCGAGCGACGGTCACTCGCAGCGCTGGTTCAACCGCGATTCGTTCAAATTATTCAACGAATCGGCGAAACGCGCCAACGGCGGGCGCTTCTTGCCGCGGCATCTCGCCCTCGGCCTAACGGTGTTTGCGCAAGACGATCAGAGCGTGCGTTCGCTGCTGGGGAAAGACCCGGAAGTCTTCCGCGAGATCGTCTACGCGCTCAACAACGCGAACGCGCGTCCGGCCTAAGTGAGCCGCGGCGGGGTCGCGATCGCGTCGATGGTGCGGATCTCTTCGAGGTATTCGAACAGCTGCGGCAGCGTGATCTTTTCGAGCTCGCAGCGGGCCTGCAATGGCGTCGCCGTCCTCGCCTTCGTCGCGCAAGTAGCAGCGCGATTCGACGCCCGCGCTTTCGCTGAGGAACGACACGGCGAAGCCTTTGCCGAGCGTGTCGTCGTAGATGCGCATCGCGGCCGGGTTGAGGATCTCGATCGAGTGCGCGTTGTTGTGCGCGTCGAAGATCGTGATCGTGAGGTAGTCGCGGTTGGCGATTTCGATCGATCCCACGACGAACGCGTTCTTGGCGGAAAAGAATTCGTGACCGCGCTTGTTTCGTGAGCTCACCTCGTAAAACACGCGGTGAGCGACGAAGCGGTTGAGAATCTTGCGGAGCGTGGCAATCGAGGCCAGGGTCTCCGTGCGGTTGCCGCGGGTGTAGATGATCTTCAAGAGGGGCGCCGCCGGCTCTCAAAAATTTGCCCGCTGCCGTGAGCGGCGGGGCATGTGCCGTTACCCGGGGCCGGGAAGAAACCCTCCGGATGCTCTCGATTCCTGATATGGCGCTGCTCGGCGCCGCCGCCCTCATGTTTTTCGGTCCGGAACAACTCCCGAAGGTCGCGCGGAAAGTTGGGCTGCTCGTCCGCGACGTGCAGAACACGTCGCAGTCGTTCATCCGCGAGATGGAGCGGGCGGGCGAGGACCACAGCTACGGCCCGGACATCTCGCGCGCGCACCTGCTCGAGGACCCGGTGCGCGCCCACGCCGACGCCGACGCCTACGAGCCGCCGGTCCACGACGCCTATGCGGCCGAACCCGTACGCCGCCGAGCCCTATGCCGGCGAGCACCCCTACGGCGCGAAGGAGCCCGAGGCGCAGCCCAAGCCCGTCTCGCCGCTCCACGACGTCATGCCGCCGCGGTTGCCCAGCACCGCGGGCGACCACGACCTCCCGCCTTAAAGGCGGGCCGGTACGCAGATCAGAGGTTGAAGTTTTGGCGGATCTCGTTGATCCGCGATTCCAACAGACCGCGCACCTGACGGTGCAGCCGGTCTTTTTGTTCTTCCGGCAGGCGTTGATACACGAGGTATCCGGCGGCGGAAATAATGCCGCCCAGGACGCCGACCATCACGGTGCGTCCCGCATCACCGGCGTCGGGTGCGTTGTGGCCCGGTTCGTTCGTGCCGGGGGTCTTGCTCGAGTCGGTCATGGTTTCGCCTCCGTTCGACGTGCAGCTACCCAAAAACTCCGCGGGTGTTACGGTTCTTGCGCCGCTCGCGCGCGCACGTGCTTGGGGAATTGGCTTGCGATTTGCCCGATCGCGAGCTCGGCCGTGGCGACGATCGCCCGCACGTCGTCGCGGTCGCGTTCCGCTTCGGGCCAGCGCATCGCGAGCCGTCCGCCCGTACGCTCGCCTTCGACCGTCGACGTGCGCGTGATCGGCGAGCCCGAGCCACGCGGCTTGCAGAATCGCTGAGGCGGCCGCGCAGACGACGTCCTCACCGGGCTCGGCCCAGCCGGCGTGGCCCTCGGCAAAAACAGAAGACAGCCGGTTGCGGCTGTCTCTGCGAAACGTTACCGTGACCACCGGATTAGACCGGCAGGGTGATTTTTTCGATCCGGATTTCCGCGAAGCGCTGGCGGTGGCCGACGAGCTTGCGGACGCGCTTCTTCGGCTTGTACTTGAAGACCAGGATCTTCTTGTCTTTGGCCTGGCGCAGCACGGTGCCGGAGACGACGGCGCCGCTGACGATCGGCGACGCCGATGCTGACGGCGCTGCCGTCGGAGCTGAGCACCACGCGATCGAACGTCACGGTGGCACCGACTTCTTGGTCGATGAGGTCGGTGCGGATGACGTCGCCTTCGGCAACGCGCAGCTGCTTGCCGCCGGTCTCAATGATCGCGTACATAACCGCGGTAGTTTATCAGAACCGGGCTCGCCCGTCAACGAAGGGTCGCCGTTTCGAACGCTTATTTAGCTGATCGAAATGAGCGTGGCAAAAGGAGCCGGCGCGGGCCGCCTGAAGCGCAGGATATGAATCTCGCCGCGCCTCCGAATTTGGATCACCTGCGGGTCGACATCGTCGGGAGCTTTCTCCGCCCGCCGGCGCTGAAGGAGGCGGCCGGCGCGCACGCCAGCGGGCGCGGACAACGCCGCCGAGCTGCACCGCCTCGAGGATGCGGCGATCACCGAGCCCTGATCGCCCAAGAAGAGCGCCACGGGCTGCCGATCGTCTCCGACGGCGAGTTCCGGCGGCGGCATTTCATGGAGAGCTTCGCCGACGTCGCGGGCATGGAGCCTTGGCGGGCGGTGCTCAAGCAAGCGGCCGCGACCAAGGCGCCGGCGACCGGCGCCAAGCCCAAAGTGCTCGACAAGGAGCTCGGCAACGAGGTGCGCGCGCCGGTCACGCAGCGGCTCGGCGCTCGATCCGCAACGCCCCGCTCGAGGAATATCGGTTTGCCGCGGCCCGCGCGACGCGGCCGGCGACGGTCACCCTGATCGGACCCGACCGCATCGCGCAGCGCTACGCCTATGAAGAGTCGCTGGCCGTCTATCCCGGCGGTCTGGACGAGTTTCTGGGCGACGTGGTGCGGGTCGAGCGCGAGATCGTCGGCGGCCTGAAGGCGGCCGGCTGCCGCTACGTGCACATCGACGGCCCCGGTTACACCGCCTACGTCGACGACGATACGCTGGCCGCGATGCGCGCCCGCGGTGAGGATCCGGCGCGCAATCTCGAACGGTCGATCCGCGCCGACAACGAGGTCGTGCGCGACTTCCCGGGCGTGACGTTCGGTATTCACCTCTGCCGCGGCAACAGCCGCAGCCAGTGGCACCGCAAGGGCAGCTACGAGGCGATCGCCGAGCGGCTGTTCGGAAGTTTGGCGCACCAGCGCTTTCTGCTCGAGTACGACGACGAGCGCTCCGGCGGTTTCGAGCCGTTGCGGTTCGTGCCCAAAGGCAAGGTCGTCGTGCTGGGCTTGATCACGACCAAACGCGGCGCGCTCGAATCGTCGGACGATCTCGTGCGCCGGATCGAGGAAGCTGCCACGTTTTTGCCGCTCGAACAGCTTGCGCTGAGCCCGCAGTGCGGCTTTGCATCCGGTCTGGCCGGCAACCAACTGACCGAGGACGAGCAATGGCGCAAAGTCGACCTGCTCGTCGAAACCGCCCGCCGCGTGTGGGGAGAGTGATCTGATGCGCTCGTGCTCAAGGCTCCGCGGCGCGTTGGGCGCCGTCCTCGTTCTCGCGCTCGCGTTCGCGGCGGCGCCGGCCGTGCACGGTCAGAGCGCGCCTGCGCTCACCGTGGTGCGCGCCGTCGGGCCGCCGAACGACGGCTTCAAGGCCGTCTTCTACGGCGTGAAATCCGGGATCTTCAAGAAGTACGGTCTCGACGTGCAGACCTCGATCGTCGCCAGCGGCGCGGCCGCCGCGGCGGCGCTGAGCGGCGGCGCCGCCGACGTCGCCTACACCAACATCCTCACGCTGATTCAGGCGCACACACACAACGTGCCGATGGTCTTCGTGGCCTCGGGCAATCTGCAACTGCCGGGGAAGACCCAAACCGAGATGCTGGTGGCGGCCGACTCGCCGATCAAGAGCGGCCGCGACCTGACCGGAAAAACGCTGGGTTCGGCGTCGCTGCGCGACATCAACGCGGCCGCGAGTCTGGCCTGGATCGACAAGACGGGCGGCGATTCGAAGACGGTCAAGGTGGTCGAGGTTCCGGCCTCCGCCGGTGCGGCGTTTCTGGAAGAACATCGCGCCGATGCGGTGACGTTGAACGAGCCGGCCGTGAGCCAAGCGGTTGCGACGGGGAAGGCGCGGGTGCTGGCCGCGCCCTACGATGCTGTCGGCGCGGGCATGACGGCGGGCTTCGCGGCGATGGAGCCGTACGTGAGCGCCAACCGCGATGTGATGAACCGTTTTGCCCGGGCGATGCACGAAGCATCGACCTACACGAACGCGCATCTGGCCGACACCGTCGATTTGGTGGCCGCGTACAGCGGTGTGCCGGCCGACGTCGTCGCGAAGAGCGTTCGCTTCATCGACGCCGAGTATCTCGAGCCGCGTTACCTGCAGCCGATGATCGATCTGTGCGCGCGCTACAACCTGATCGACAAAGACTTTCCGGCCGCCGACGTGATCAGCGTCGCGGCCCTCAAGCCGCCGCGCTGATCAGGCCGAGACGGCGGCGAGGCTGGCGACCGGACCGTCGTCGAGTTGCAGCGTGAGGCACTTGGCCGAACCGCCGGCCCGGATGAACTCGTCGAGCTCGGTGCAGAACACGCGGTAGCCGGCATCGTGCAAGCGCTGCTGGAGCCGGCGGCTCGCGGAATGCATCACCACCGCGTCGTCTACCTCGACCGCATTGCAGGCCATTGCCAACGCATCTTCGAGATCGATCTCGATCAGGTATTCCGGATCCACGGCGCGGCGTAAGAGCGTCTGCGCGTGCGGAGAGAAGGCGTCCATATACGCCATAACGTGGCCGCTCGAGAGCGGGCAGAGCGCTTTGTCGAGATGGAAGAAGCGCTCGTCGACCAGCAACAGCGGCAGCACGCGGCAGCCGACGATCTCTTGCAGCTGCAGGGTCGCGTTGCGTTCGCTGCGCCAGCCGTAGCCGACGTAACAGACCGGCCGCGTGCGGTCGAACATCGCGTCGCCCGCGCCCTCGAAATAGGTTTGCTGCAGGAACGTCGTCGCGAGCCCGGCGCGGGTAAGCGCGGCGCGAAAGATGCCCTGCTCGCGGCGGCGTTCGGGATGGCGGAAGCTCGAGACGATCGCGAGGTTGCCGCAGATCAGCGCCGCGTTCGACGTGAACACGAGATCGGGCACGTGCTCGTTTGCTTCGAGGTGGACGAAATCGACCGCGCCGGCGCACCCGAGCGTTTCGATGAAGCGATCCCATTGGCGCTGCGCGTTGGGCGCGGAATATCCGACGTTGCGCGTCATCCAGGGATTGATGTCGTAGTTGACCGCGAAGTGTGTAGGCGGGCACACGAGAAACCGCTTCGACATGCCCCCATGCTACCGGAGCGCGCCCCGGCGCACATTCGACAAAAGGTGAATTGTTTGTGGCGCGCGGGGCCACCCGGCCGGGCAAGGATCGATTCGGCGTCGCCGAAGACGACCGGCCAGATGAAAACTCCGCTCGCCGCCGCCGCGCTTGCTCTAGCGCTCGGAACCGGCGCCGCGTTTGCTGCGACGCCGGTGCCGGGAGCACCGCCGGCCGCGAAGGTAGGACAGAAGATGACCACGCCGAGCGGGCTCGAGTACGTCGACGAAACGATCGGCACGGGGCCGCGCCCCGAGCGGGGACAGCAGGTGACCGTCCACTACGTCGGCACGCTGACGAACGGAACGAAGTTCGACAGTTCGCGCGACCGCAACGAGCCGTTCACGTTCGCCATCGGCGAAGGCGAGGTTATAAAAGGCTGGGACGAGGGCGTGGCGACGATGCACGTCGGCGGCCGCCGGAAGCTGATCGTGCCGCCGCAACTCGGCTACGGGGCGGCCGGGGCCGGCGGCGTGATTCCGCCCAACGCGACGCTGATCTTCGAAGTCGAGCTGCTGGCCGTCCACTAACGGCGCCGGCGCACGGGCTTAGACGTCGACCCAGACGTCGTCGCCCACCACGCGGACCGCGAAGGTCGGGAGCGGAGCGACGGCCGGCAGGGTCAGCGCCTTGCCGGTCGTGACGTCGAAGAACGCGCCGTGGCGCGGGCACATGATGCGGCAGCCGTCGAGCTCGCCGCCGTCGAGCGCGCCGCCGTCGTGCGTGCACACGTCCTCGACCGCGTAGAGCTCACCGTCGACGTTGCACACGAGCACCGGAATGCGGTCGACCACCACCCGCGTCATTCCGCCCGGCGCGATCGCACTCTTGTGTGCGACCGGCTCACTCATTTCGCGTCGTCGCTCGAATGGGTTTCGAAGACGTCCTCGCCGTTGCTCTTCGGGCGCGGCGTCGGCTGGTGTTTCGGCGCCGGGGTCGGCGTGGCGAGATAGCGGTTGACCACGCTGCTGTCGATCAGCACTTGATATTGGCCGTTACCGGTACTGCTGACGCCGTAACCGTTAGCGCGGTTCGGATTCGTGGGCCGCTGGTGATGCCGGTTCGCCGCGGTCGGCGCCGGAACGGGCCGCTTGTACGGCAGACTCCGCCGCGCGGGCGGCACGGCTGCGTGCGGTGCTTGCTGCTGCGGCACCGTCTGGGCGGACAGGACCGCCGGCACGCTTGCGAGCGCGCACAGTGCGAGCGCCGCGCGGAGCAGGCGCACTAGCCGACGGAGCCTTCCATTTCCATCTTGATCAAGCGGTTGAGCTCGACCGCGTACTCCATCGGCAGCTCCTTGACGAAGAAGTCGAAGAACCCGTTGACGATCATCGCGGTCGCATCGGCTTCGCTCAAGCCGCGGCTCATCGCGTAGAACAGCTGCTCTTCGCCGATCTTCGAAACCGAGGCTTCGTGCTCGACCGTCGAGTGCTGTTCGTTGATCTTCATCGTCGGCTTGGTATCCGAGGACGAGCGGTCGTCCATGATCAGCGCATCGCACTTCACGCGCGTCTTTGCGCCCACGGCGCCGGCGTGAATTTCAACCAGTCCGCGGTAGGTCGTTTTGCCGCCGTGCGCCGAGACCGATTTGTTGGTCACGACCGAGGTCGTGTTCGGCGCGGCGTGGATCACTTTGGCGCCGGCATCCTGATGCTGGCCTTCGCCCGAGAACGCCGCCGAGAGGATCTCGCCGCGGGCGCCTTCGCCCATCAGATAGATCGCCGGATACTTCATCGTCAGGCGCGAGCCGATGTTGCCGTCGACCCACTCGACCGTCGCGTTCTTGTGCGCGACGGCGCGCTTGGTGACGAGGTTGTAGATGTTGCGGTACCAGTTCTGGATCGTCGTGTAGCGGATCGAGGCGCCTTCCATCGCGATCAGCTCGACCACGGCCGAGTGCAGCGATGAGGTCGAAAACTTCGGCGCCGTGCAGCCCTCGATGTAGTGCACCTTCGAGCCTTCGTCGGCGATGATCAGCGTGCGCTCGAACTGGCCCATGTTCTCGGTGTTGATCCGGAAGTAGGCCTGGAGCGGCATCTTCACTTCGACGCCCTTGGGCACGTAGACGAACGAACCGCCCGACCACACGGCGCTGTTGAGCGCGGCGAACTTGTTGTCGGCGACCGGGATGACGGTGGCCAGATACTTTTGGACGATCTCGGGATACTGCTTGAGCGCCGTGTCCATGTCGCAGAAGAGGACGCCGTCTTTTTCGAGCTCCTCGATCACGCAGTGGTAGACGACTTCGGACTCGTACTGGGCCGATACGCCGGAGAGAAACTTGCGCTCGGCTTCGGGGATGCCGAGGCGGTCGAACGTCTTCTTGATGTCGTCGGGCACGTCGTCCCACGACTGTTCGGTACGGTCGGACGACTTCACGAAGTAGTGGATGTTGTCGAAGTCGATGTCGTTGAGCGCCTCGGTGTCGCCCCACTGCGGCATCGGCTTGCTGCGGAACATCTCCAGCGCCTTGAGGCGGAAGTCGAGCATCCAGGCCGGCTCGTCCTTCATCGAGGAGATGCGCTCGACGATGTCCTGCGTCAGCCCCTTGGCCGACTTGAAGACGTACTTGTCTTCGGAATCGTGAAACCCGTGCCGGTATTCTTCGATGAGGTCTCCGGGCGGGGTCTTCAGATCGACGGCCATATCAGGTTAAGGGTACCCCTCGGGATGACGTTCGTCAAGATAGTCCAGGGCATTCTTAATTATCTGGCTTAAACCCCGGCGTCCCCCACGCTTGGTCTGTGTGTGCGGCTAGCCCTTTACATGGGGGGGGTGGGGGGGTATGATGTGCGTCGGAGTTACCGGACCCCGGTTAAAGCAGCCGGGGTTTCGTTGTACGTGGGGGACGGCGCGCCCAACGCGCCATCGCAGCGGAACGTTCGCTTGCCAAGAAGGGGCAAGCCAACAAGAGTTCGCTGAAAGGTCGCAAGCGAGACGGTGTACCGCACGCGCTTGACGACGCGCCTGGAGGTGGGATTTCCCAACCGATAGACTCTGAGGAGAAAGCCAAGAATTGAAAGCACTCGGTACGCACATCGTTTGCGAGCTGTCGGGCTGTAACGCCGCGATGCTCACCGACGTCGACGCGGTTGCTGAAATGATGGAGCAGGCGGCGCTGGAAGCCAACGCGACTCCAATCGAAAAAGCGTTTCACCGGTTTCAGCCGCAAGGCGTTTCCGGCGTCGTCGTCATCCAAGAATCGCACCTGTCGATTCACACCTGGCCCGAGACCGGGTACGCCGCGATGGACTTTTACACGTGCGGCGACCACACGGATCCCTGGGCGGCCTGCGAATATGCAGCCAAGATTCTGGGCGCGACGAGCATGCGCACGACCGAGGTGAAGCGCGGGATCGAAGCCGCCCGCGGCCAGTTCACCCACGTCGTCACGACCGATGCCGAGGAACGCTCGCTGGAGCGCACGGCCTAGCCTCGAGTCCATTCACGGGAAATCTCAGAGGTCGCCGGATCGAGGTCCGGCGGCCTCTTTTGTTAATAGCGCCGGGTCATGCCCAAAACCGAGCATTATCAGTGGTACGTCGAGCAGTTCAGCGACACCGAGCTGCACCATCATGCGATCGACGAGCTGTACTACTCGGGGCGCACGCCCTTCCAAGTCGGTGGCGGTGCTGCGCACGGCCGCGTTCGGCAAGATGCTGGTGCTCGACGGCGACACGCAGAGTTCGCAAGCCGACGAGAAGATCTACCACGAGTCGCTCGTGCATCCGGCGCTGGCGGCGTGCGCCGCGCGCGGCGAGGTGCTGATCCTCGGCGGCGGCGAGGGCGCGACGCTGCGCGAAGTGTTGCGCCATCCCGGCGTCGCGCGCTGCACGATGGTCGACATCGACGGCGAGGTCGTCGAGTTGTCCAAGAAATACTTGCCCGAGTGGTCGGACGGCGCGTTCGAGGATCCGCGCGCGAACCTGATCATCGGCGACGCGCTGGCGTTCATCAAGCAGCCCGGCACGTTCGATGCGATCGTTTCGGATCTGACCGAGCCGCTGCCCGACTCGCCGTCGTTTCCGCTCTTCAACGGCGAGGTCTTTCGCGACATCAAGGCGCGGCTGGCGCCGGGCGGCGTTTACGTGCTGCAAGCGAGCACCGCCGGCTTTCACAACATGGCGCTGCACGCCAAGATGGCGCGCTCGCTGCGCGCGCATTTCCGCCACGTATCGAGCTTCTTCACGCACGTGCCGGCGTTCGACAACGACTGGGCGTTCATCGCCTGCAGCGACGCGCACGACGTCGCCGCGCTCGGCACCGCAACGGATCGACGCCTACGTCGCGGAACTGCGCGGCGAGAACTACTTCTACGATGCCGAAACGCACCGCCGCCTCTTCAGCCTGCCGCTCTACCTGCGCCGCGAACTCGCCAAGGCCGGCGACGTCTTCGCATGAACGGCCCCGAAGAGCCGCTGCGCCGGACGGCGCTCTTCGACGTGCACCGGGCGCTGGGCGCGCGGATCGTGCCGTTCGGCGGCTTCGAGATGCCGGTGCAGTACGCCGGCATTCTGGCCGAGCACGACGCGGTGCGCAAGCGCGCGGGCTTGTTCGATCTCTCGCACATGGCGCAGTTCGAGCTGCGCGGCGCCGACGTTGCGGCTTGGGCCGACACGCTCACCGTCAACCACGTCGCGACGATGAAGCCGCTGCAAGCGCGCTACAACGTCTTCACCAACGCCGCCGGCGGCGCGCACGACGACGTGATCTTCTACCGGCTTGCCGGATCGCTGGCTCTTGATCGTCAACGCCGGCAACGCGCACAAGATGTGGGCCTACTTGCAGGCCGAGCGCCGCGGCGACGTGCAGCTGACCGACCTGCGCGGCGAGCGCGCGCTGATCGCCGTCCAGGGTCCGCGCAGCGTCGACGTGCTCGCATCCGTTCGTCGACGCCGACATCGCGGCGCTCAAGTACTACACCTGCGTTGAAACGAAGGCCGGCGGCGCGCCGGCCGATCGTCGCGCGCACCGGCTATACGGGCGAGGACGGCTTCGAGATCTTCTTGCCGGCCGAGAGCGGCGAGCGGGCTGTGGGATGCGCTGCTGGCGGAGAACCGCGGCGTGCTCGCGCCGTGCGGGCTCGGCGCGCGCGACGTGCTGCGGCTCGAAGCCGGCATGCCGCTCTACGGTCACGAGCTGACCGAAGAGATCACGCCGCTGCAAGCCGGTCTCGCCTGGGCGGTGAAGTTCGCCAAGCCCGCGTTCACCGGCAAGGCCGCGCTGCGAAGCGCAGGCGGCGGCGGCGACTTTCCGCGCATCGCCGGGCTGGTGCTGGACGGCCGAGTTCCCGCGCGCGCCGGTTACCGCGTGCTGCGGGACGGGCCGCACGGCCGGCGAGATCCGCAGCGGTTCGATCGCGCCGTCCGTCGGGGAACAGAAGCATCGCGACGGCACTGGTCGATCCGGCGAGCGCAACCGCCGGAACGCGGCTGGGAGTCGAGGTGCGCGGAACCGAACATCCGGCGCTGACGGTCGCATTACCGTTCTACAAGCGAGGGTAGTGGTGGCACAACCGGCGGGACTGCTCTTCAGCAAAGACCACGAGTGGGTGAAACTCGACGGCGACGTCGCGACGATCGGGATCACCGACTACGCGCAGTCCTCGCTCGGCGACATCGTCTACGTCGAGTTGCCGCGCGTCGGCGCGACGCTGACGCAGTTCGCCGGCATCGGCGTCGTCGAATCGGTGAAGGCCGTCTCGGATATCTTCACGCCGCTCGGCGGCGAGGTGCTCGAAATCAACGCGGCGCTCGAGGGCGACCCGGCGCTGGTCAACCGCGATCCGTTCGGCGAGCGGCTGGTTCTACAAGGTCAAGCTCGCCGACGACGCCGAGAAGAACAACCTGCATGTCGGCACGGACTACGACAAGCTGATCGCCGAGGCGTAGCGAACAGACGGTTCGGATGTACACCCCGCATACCGCGCGCGACATCGAGGAGATGCTTCGCGTCGTGGGCGTCGCCTCGCTCGAAGAACTCGTGCGCGTGCCGCGACGCGGTCGCCGTCAAGGCGCCGCTCGATCTCGTCCCCGGTCTCGCCGAGATCGAGATCGCCGAACGCTTCGCAACGCTTCGCCGAGCGCACGGCTGCCGGCGGCTACCTCTCGTTTTTGGGCGCGGGCGCCTACCGCCACTACGTTCCGCCGGTGATCGGCGGCGCTCGCGATGCGCGGCGAGTTCCTGACCTCGTACACGCCCTATCAAGCCGAAGTCTCGCAAGGCTACCTGCAAGCGATCTACGAGTGGCAGACCTACATCGCGCTGCTCACCGGCATGGACGTCGCGAACGCGTCGGTCTACGACGGCGCGACGGCGCTCGCCGAAGGCGCGATCATGGCGATCAACGCCACCGGCCGCAAGGCGGTGCTCGTCTCGCAGGCCGTGCATCCCAACTATCGCGCGGTGTTGCGCACGTACGCCGAGGGCCTCGATGTAGCGGTCGACGAGCTGCCCTACGCCGCCGACGGCACGACCGACTTCGCTACGCTCGAAACGTTGCTGGCCGACCAGCGCTACGCCGCGGTCGTCGTGCAGTCGCCGAACTTCTTCGGCGCGATCGATGCGCCGCCGGCCGACGCCGTCGCCGCGATCAAGGCGACGAAGACGCTGCTGATCGGCGTGACCGCCGAAGCGCTCGCGCTCGCGGCGCTGGCGACGCCGGCGTCGTGGGGCGTCGATATCGCGGTCGGTGAAGGCCAGTCGTTCGGCAACGCGGTCGCCTACGGCGGCCCGCACGTCGGCTTCATCGCCACGACGGGCGAGCAGCTGCGCCGCATTCCCGGACGCCTCGTCGGGCGCACGGTCGACAAGGACGGCCGCACCGCGTACGTGCTGACGCTGCAAGCGCGCGAGCAGCACATCCGGCGCGAAAAAGCGACCTCGAACATCTGCACCAACCAGGCGCACTGCGCGCTCGTCGCCACGATCTATCTGGCCGCGCTGGGCAAGACCGGATTGCGCGACGTCGCGGCGCACAACCTCGTGCGCGCGAGCCGAGTTGCGCGCGGCGCGTCGAGCGCGATCGACGGCTACCGGTTGCGCTTCGCCGCGCCCGCCTTCAACGAATTCGTCGTGCGCGTGCCGGGCCGCGCGGCCGGCACGCTGGCCGCGCTGCGCGAGCGCGGCATCATCGGCGGCCTCGATCTCGGCCGCTTCTATCCCGAGCTCGCCGACTGCATCCTGATGACGGCGACCGAACTCACCACGCCGGCGCAGATCGAACGGCTGGCCGCCGCGCTGGCGGAAAGTGCGGCTCATGCCATTGCCCGCATTTGAGACGCCGCTGATCTTCGACGGCGGGCAAGACGGCCGCGCGAACCGCTATCTGCCGCGCGGCGCCGGCGCTCGAGACGTTGCTGCCGCCCGCGCTGCTGCGCGCCGGACTTGCCGCTGCCCGACAACACCGAGCTCGACGTCGTGCGGCACTTCACGCGGCTCTCGCAAAAGACGTTCGGCATCGACACGCGCGTTCTATCCGCTCGGCTCGTGCACGATGAAGTACAACCCGCGCATCAACGACGCGCTGGCGAATCTGCCGGCGCTGCGCGATCTGCACCCGTTCGCGCCCGACGAGCTCGCGCAAGGCGCGCTCGCGGTGATGTGGGAGCTCGAGCGCAGCCTGGCCTCGCTCTTCGGCATGGCGGCGTTCTCGCTCAATCCGGCGGCCGGCGCGCACGCCGAGCTGACCGCGCTGCTGATCGCGAAAGCCTACTTTAAGAAGAGGGGCGAGACGGCGCGCACGACGGTGATCGTTCCCGACACCGCGCACGGCACGAATCCGGCGTCGGCCGCGATGGTCGGTTACAACGTGCGTCTCGCTCAAGTCCGACGAGCGCGGGCGCGTCTCGGTCGACGCGATTCGCGACGCGGTGGGTCCGGACACCGCCGTCTGCATGATGACCAACCCCAACACGCTCGGGCTGTTCGAGGATCACATCCACGAGATCGCGGCGGCCGTGCACGCGGCCGGCGGCCTGATGTATTACGACGGCGCCAACGCCAACGCGCTGATGGGCAACAGCCGCCCCGGCGACATGGGCTTCGACTTGATGCACCTCAACCTGCACAAGACGTTCTCGATTCCGCACGGCGGCGGCGGCGCGGGCGCGGGCCCGGTCGGCGTGGCGGCGCACCTCGTTCCGTTTCTGCCGGCGCCGGTCGTGCGCGCCGAGGGTCACGAGCGAGAGCGACGGCCGCTGGCCCTCGGACGGCTTGACGTTCGCGCTCGAGTTCGACCGCCCCGAGGCGATCGGCACGATGCGCTCGTTCTGGTCGAACTTCGCGCACATGGTGCGCGCGCTGGCCTACTGTTACGCCAACGGCGCCGACGGGCTCGCGCGCGTCTCGCAGCTGGCGGTGCTCAACGCGAACTACATCCGCGCCTCGATTCGCGACCTGATCGACATCCCGTACGACGAGATCAACCGGCACGAGTTCGTCGCCTCGGCTCAGTCGATCAAGCGCGAGAGCGGCGTGCGCGCGCTCGACATCGGCAAGGCGTTGCTCGACCGCGGCTATCATGCGCCGACGGTCTACTTTCCGCTGCTCGTTCCCGAGTGCATCATGATCGAGCCGACCGAAACCGAATCGAAAGAAACGCTCGACGGGTTCATCGCCGCATTGCGCGAGATTCTCGTCGCAGCGCGCGAGCATCCGCAATCCGTGCTCGACGCGCCCGTCACAACCGCCGTCGGCCGCGTCGATGAGACGCGCGCGGCCCGCCAACCCGACCTTCGCTGGCGCCGCCGGCGCCCTGAGTAACCCTCGGGACCTGAAAAGAGGGGTCTCCTGCCGACTATGTGCGGTCGGCAAACTCCTTCTTGGGAGGTGGGCGTATACTTGGAGAAGACCCCTCCGGAACGGAGCGGATTTCAGACATGCGGATCAAGTATGAGGTCTCCGCCGGCGGGCTCGTCTTGCGGCGGAACGGTGCGACTCTCGACGCCCTCCTGATTGGGCGAGGGATGCCGCGCGTCTGGTCGCTGCCGAAGGGGCACGTCGAGAAGCGCGTGAGACCCACGAGCAGGCCGCCTTGCGCGAGGTTCGCGAGGAAACCGGCTGTTGGGCTGAGATCCTGATCAAGCTTTCGGATATCTCGTACTGGTTCTATCTGAACCGCACCAAGCACAAGAAATCGGTCCATTTCTACCTGATGCGCTACCTCTCGGGCGACACGGCCAACCACGACCACGAGGTCGACGAGGCCCGCTGGTTCGAGATCAAGGCGGCCAAGAAAGCGCTCAAGTACGTCAACGAGAAGCGCCTGGTCGACCTGGGCCTGGAGTATCTCGAGCGCGAGGGCGACGGCGTCTTCGAGCCCGAGGCTCCGCCGGAGCTCGAACTCGAGGCGATGAGGGACTCTAGCGCATCTTGACCGCTACCCCGCGTTGACGAGCGCGCCTGCCGCGTCTCGGTCGACGTCTTCGACGGTCCGCTGGACCTGCTGTTGAATTTGGTCAAGGAGCAGCAGCTCGACATCGCCACCGTTCCGCTCGCGCTCGTCGCCGATCAGTACTTCGCCTACATCTCGGCGATGGAAGTGCTCGACGTCGAGATCGCGGCCGACTACCTGGTCATCGCCTCGACGCTGGTGTTCCTCAAATCGAAGGCGATGCTGCCGCCGATTCCGGCCGAGTTCGAGACGAGCGAAGAGTCGGCCGAGTCGGTCGAGGCGCGTTTGCGCGAACGGCTCATCGCCTACTCGCGCTATCGCGATGCGAGCCGCGACCTGTGGGCGCGGGCCATGGAAGCCGCGGCCTTCTACGTGCGCAGCGAAGGCGGCGATGCCGACGCCGACATCACGCAGCGCTACAAGATCGACGTCGCCAAACTGGCCCGCGCGCTCGAGGCGGCGCTGCGTTCGGCGAAGCCCGAAGTCCGCACGATCGTGCGCGAGCGCGTCTCGCTCAACGAGCAGATGGACCTCGTCGTGAAGATCATGCGGCGCGAGGGCCGCGCGAGCTTCTTCGCACTCGTTGCCAACGGAGACAGGTTCACCATCATCGTCACGTTCTTGGCCGTCTTGGAACTGGTTCGCCGCGGGCGCATCGTCGTCACGCAGACCGCCGCGTTCGACGACATCGAGCTGGCGCCGGCGGAGGCCGCGCGTGTCGGTTGAACCTACGCCGGCCGAGGCCGAACCCGTGCAAGAAGAACTGCTCGAGACGGGCGCGTTGCAGCGCAGCATCGAGGCGGTGCTTTTCGTCGCCTCCGAAGCGCTCTCGATCAAGACGCTGGCCAAGCTGACCGGCGGCCGAAGAAGCCGACGTCACGCTCGCCCTGCAGCGCATCGACGCGGAGTTCGCCGAGCGCGGCCTCGTGCTGCGCGAAGTTGCGGGCGGCTATCGCTTCGCGAGCTCGCCCGCGGCGCGCGCCGCCGTCGAAGCCTACTTGCTGCCGCCCAAGACCAACCTCTCGCCGGCCGCGCTCGAGTCGCTGGCGATCGTGGCCTACAACGAGCCGGTGACGAAAGCGCAGATCGAAGAGATCCGCGGCGTCAGTGCCGACTCGGTCATCGCGACGCTGCTCGACCGCCGCTTCATCGTCGAATCGGGCCGCCGCGAATCGCCGGGCCGCCCGCTGCTCTACAAAACAACGACTGATTTTCTCGAGGCCTTCGGCCTCAACTCGCTCGCCGATCTGCCGGCCGTCGATCTCGACGCGCTGCAGCCGCGCGAAGTCGAGCTGCCGATGACCCAACCCCTTGCGGAAGAACCTCCCGGCGAGACGCCGGCATCTCCACCCGACGACCAGGAAGCAGGAGCACTATCGCTCGCATAGCCCTTCCGGCCGACGCCGACGTTTGGGCGCAAATCAACGCCAACTGCCAGGCCGTCGCCACCGCCCACGAATTGATCCAACCCGGTGAACGCTTCGCGCTGACCGACGATCAGCGCGCCGCGATCACCGAGATCAACGCCGCGCTCGACGACGGCAAGCACGAATTTCTCTTACAGGCACCGACCGGCTCCGGCAAGACCGAAGTGATGCTGCGCGTCGCCGTCGATACGATCTTGGCCGGCGACGGCTACGTCGTTATCCTGGCCCCGACCCGCGATTTGATTCGCCAGCACGTGACCTATTTCAGCGACCGATTGGCCGGCACGGGGTTGGGCGTCGGTCAGATCCACGGCGGTGCCGCGCCCGCCGACCGCCGCGAAGCCGAAGAAGGTTTGCGCGACGGCAGCGTGCGCGTGGTCGTCGGTTCGGCGATGCTGCTGACGATCGACCGCTACTGGGACATGATCGACGCCAGCGATCTCGTCTTCATCGACGACGTCAACGCGTTCGACGAGCGCGAGCACCTGCGCTTGCTCGAAAACATCGATGCCCCGATGCTCTACGCCACCGCCACGCCCAACGAGCTGCGCAGTTTCTTGATGCGCGTCGGCGCGTTCAACCGGGTCGTGCGGATGCGCAAGATGCCCTTCAACGTGCTGCCGACCAAGGTCCACAAGATCGAAGGCGTATGGGGCGAGCCGCCGCCCGAACAGCTCTCGCGCGCCGACGAGCTCATTCGCGATCACCTCGGCCGCGGATCGCGGATCTTCGTGATCGGGCGAACGCGCGGCGACGTGCCGCGGCTCGCGCAACGGCTCGAAGAGACCTACGACCTCGACGTCCAGCAGCTGCGCGGCGACATGGCCGACACGAGCGAGCAGTCCAAACGCAACCGCCGCAGCGGCGTCAAGGTGAGCGACATCGGCACGCGCGTCGAGATGATGACCGCGTTCCGCGGCCGCGCGCCGTCGATCCTCGCGGCCACGAACCTGATCGGCAGCGGCATCGACATCCCGGCCGCCGACTTGATCATCATCACCGATTCCGACGCGTTCGGCGAGTCGGAGACGGAACAGCTGATCGGCCGCGTCGGCCGGCGCGAACGCCCCTCGGACGCCGTGCTCGTCACCGGAACCACCTTCGAGAAGAACCCCTCGCGCGCGGCCGGCGGCGGCCGCGGCTTGAGCTTCATGCCGCGCGGGATGCGTGCCAGCCGCTTCAACTACGGACGCCGGTGAAGGTCGGACTGCACGTCGGCATCGGCAAAGGGCACGAGGAGGCGGTCGCCTATGCGCAGCGCCTCGGCTGCGCGACGATGCAGTTCTTCAGCAGCAACCCAAAGACGTATCGCGTCGGGCCGATCGACGGCCCGGCCTTGGAACGCTTCGCCGGCGCGCGCAGCGCGGCCGGGATGACGACCTCGGCGATCCATACCTCCTACCTGATCAACCTCGCGAGCGAAGACCCGAAGATCTCGAACGGCTCGCTGCGGCTGCTGACGAACGATCTCAAGTGGGCCGCCGCCGCGCACGTGCCGTACGTCAACACGCACCTCGGCTCGTATGGAAAACGCGATCGCAACGAGGGCTTCGCGCAGGTCGTCGGCGCGCTCGAAGCGGCGCTCGCCGATATCGAGCCCGGCGTGTATCTGGTGATGGAAAACTCGGCCGGTGCGGGGCAGCTGTGCGGCGGCACGATCGAGGAGCTCGGCGCGCTGGTGCGCACGATCGGTCATCCGCAGCTGGCCGTGTGTTTGGATACCGCGCACTCGTGGGCGGCGGGTTACGACATCGACACGCCGGCCGGCGTCGACCGGTTCTTCGATTTGGTCGAACGCGAGATCGGCAACGAGCGCGTCGTGATGTTCCACTTCAACGACACCGAGATCGAGCTCGGCGGTCACAAGGATCGGCACTGGCACATCGGCGAGGGCCGCATCGGCCTGGCCGGTTTCCGCGCGATCTCGACGCACGCCGCCGTGCGCGGCAAGACCGCGATCCTCGAGACGCCGGGCGAAGAAGCCGACGATGCGCGCAACCTCGAACGGATCAGATCGCTTTTCGCCGCAGCCTGATGGCCGTGCGGGCCGCGCTGCACCGGCTGCGCCGCCGCGGCAAGTAGAACATACGTTCGAGGGCGAAGGGCGGCCGGGTCGTGATCTTGCATTTCGATCTCGACGCGTTCTACGCGTCGGTGGCGCAACGTGACGACCCGTCGCTGCGCGGCATTCCGCTGGCGATCTCGGGCTCGAGCCGGCGTGCCGTCGTGCTGACGGCCTCGTATGAGGCCCGGCCGTTCGGGGTGCGCTCGGCCATGCCGCTCTACCGCGCGCTCGAGCTCTGCCCGCAGCTGACGGTCGTGCGGCCGGAGTTTTCCCGCTATCGCGAAGCGTCCGACCGGGTCTTCGAGATTTTCGAGGACGGCGCGGCGGCCGTCGAGGGCCTCTCGCTCGACGAGGCGTTCGTCGCCTTGCCGAACGCTTCGCTCGAAGAAGCGGTCGCGTTTGCCGAGCGCGTGCGGGCGCGCGTTCGCGCCGAGGTGGGGCTCACGTGCAGTGCGGGTGTGGCCTCGGTGAAGATGGTCGCGAAGATCGCCTCGGACGCCAACAAGCCCAACGGCTTGACGGTCGTGCCGCAGGGGACCGAGGCCGCGTTTCTCGCGCCATTGCGCGTCGGCCAGCTGTGGGGCATCGGTCCGAAGACGCTGCCGCGCGTCGAGGCGGCCGGGGTGCACACGATCGGCGACGTAGCCGCGCTCGACGATGCGGCCTGCTACCGGATCTTCGGCCGCGGCGGCACGTTCTACCGCGATCTCGCGCGCGGCATCGACGAGCGCGAGGTCGACCCGTCGCGCGAACGCAAGTCCATCTCGAGCGAAGAGACCTTCGAGTACGACGTCCGCGATGAGTCGCGCATCCTCGCGCTGCTCCGCGAACAGTCCGACGAGTTGAGCGAAAGCCTGAAGAAACGCGACATGCGCGCCCAAACCGTCGGCATCAAGATCAAGCGCAGCGACTTCACCGTAACCGGTAAACAAACCACGCTCACCGTCCCGACCAACGACGCCGGCACGATCCTCGCCGCCGCCGAATGGTGCTGGCGCCGCTCGGGCCTTCAAGGCGTACCGATCCGCTTGCTGGGCACGCGCGTCGCCTCCCTCAGCATCGGCGAAGAACGTGAAATGCGACTGTTTTGAGGCCCTCCTGGGCAATGCATATACTGCCGGCGGTAGACTTAGATTTCACGCAGTGCTAATATGGTCATACCGGAGGTAGTACCGCGTGGCCGTCAAGGAGAAGATATCGATTTCCCTCGATCGAGACGTCGTTCGGAAGGTGCGCGACGAAGCTGGTGAAGGCCGTGTATCCGAGTGGCTCAATGACGCGGCGCTGCTGCGCCTTCAGGCGACGAGCTTGGCGCGCCTCATGTCCGAACACGGCGTGACCTTGAGTTCGGAATTGCTTGCGAAGGTTGAAGCAGAGTGGCCACTCGACGACTGATCCTCGACAGTGGCGCGCTATCTGCGCTTGCCCAAGGCGAGCCGCGGATGATTGCCTGGGCTTATCGAGCTACGCAACGACAGATGCTTTACGGCATACCCGCGCCGGTTTTGACGGAGACGCTAACCGGCGAACGCGCGGATGCGCGGATTCACCGTGTGATACCCGCCAACGATGTCGTCCTTGACACGACGGCCGAAATTGCGCGCCGGGCTGGGACATTGCGCCACCGTTCCGGCCGCAGCGATCTGACCATCGATGCAATTGTCGTTGCGACGGCCGCGAATCATCCCGGATCAATCGTGATGACGAGCGATCCGGATGATTTGAAAATGCTGGCGAGTCTCTTGCCACCCGCTCATCTCGCCATTCGTAGCGTGAACGAAGGCCCGCCCGCTGCATCGCGCTCGAAGAGAAAGTAACGTGATACGCATCGATCGCTTTGACCACGTCGTGTTGACGGTTGCCAGTATCGAGCGGACGTGTGCGTTCTATACGCACGTGCTGGGGATGGAGGTCGAAACGTTCGGCGCGGGGCGCACGGCGCTGCGCTTCGGCAACCAGAAGATCAACCTGCACGAAGCCGGGCGGGAACTCGATCGCCGGGCCCAGGCGCCGACACCGGGATCGGGCGATCTGTGCTTCATCGCGGCGTCGGCGTTGACGGAGGTCATCGCGCACCTCGGCACGTGCGGCGTCGCGCTCGAAGAAGGCCCGGTGCTCCGGACCGGCGCGACCGGGACGATCGAATCGGTCTATATCCGCGATCCCGACGCCAACTTGATCGAGATTTCGAACTACCCTTAAGAAACGGCGCGCAGCGGCCGCGGCGGTGCGCCCGGCATCAGGCCGTTGGTGACCGCCAGCGGATCGTAGGCCGCGACCGTCACGAGGTCGCCGTCTTCGCCGTTGCGGCGCGCGGCGCGCAGCGCTTCGATCGCGTCGGGCAGCGCGTACTGTTCGCCGACGTAGCCCGCGACGAAACGGCCGCCGCGAATTTCGCCGCGCGCTTCCATGCGGCGCAGGGCGGCGAGGATCTCGCGCCACGGCGGAGCGAGCGTTTCGCGCTCGACGACGTCGCGGAACACGACGCCCCAGCGCGCGAGCAGCCGGCGCGCGAACGCTTCGGCGTCGACGTGATCCGTTTCAGCGACCAAACGCGACCAGCGGCCGCCCGACGAACGCGGACGCGCGCGCAAGCCTTTCTCGCCCAAGCGCCGCTTGCGGTCGGCCAGCGCGCGCAGCGCGTCGAAACCGTCGGCGGTGACGAGGCCGGCGGCGACGAGTTGCCACAGCGCCTCTTCAACTTCGGCCGGCAGGCGTTTCGTGCCGCGCACGATGTCGGCAAAGAACGGCGCGCCGCGCTGCGCGATCTCATCGAGCACTTCGCGCGCGGCGTGCGGAGAGCGCGGCCGTTTCGGTACCGGCGCGCACGATCAGCTCGGCCGCGTGTTCGCGCGCGAAGAGCGCGATCGGCGCCAGCTTCGTCGGACGAATGCGGCGCTGGCGGCCGTCGGCCGACGGGCGTGAAGGCCGGATGCGGCGAGAGGCGGCCCCACATCACGTCGCCGGCGTAGCAGAGCTGGTCGAGATAGCTGCGGTTGTAGTCGGCGACGCGCGCGGGCAGCACGGTCGTCTCCCACGCCGCCGCCGGCATCTCGTAGCCTTCGAGCTGGCGGATGACCGCCAGCGTGCCGTCGATGCCGTGCAGGCGCGACGACGGCGTGACGTGCTGCCAGCGGAAGAGGAAGCGCACGTAGTCGGCGGTGCTGACCGGTTCGATCTCGCGGCGCAGCGTGCCGAGCGTGAGCCGGTGGATGCGCGCGAGCACGCGGCGATTGCACCATTCTTCGTCCATGCCGCGGAAGCGGCCGCGCAGCACTGAGCCTTCCGTTTCGAGGCGAATCAGCGCGGTCTCAACCGTGCGCGGGTCGACGGCCAAACGCGCGGCGAGTTCGGCGACCGTCAGCGGACCGCTCGACTCGAGCCAGCCGCGCAGAATCTCGGCGAAGGCCTCGTCGCGCGTTTCGGGCAACGGCAGCGCCGTCGCGATCGCGGCCGTCTCGGGTTGCGCGGCCGCATCCGGATAGACGATCCGGGTGAGGCCGCGGCGTTCGGCGCACGTCCAGAGCGGAACGCCGGCCACGGCGAGCGTCGTCGCGCGGTGCTGCGCGGCCAGTTCGTCGAACCACGTCTGCCACGCGGCGACGCGGCGGCACCACGACCAGCGTCAGCAGCGCATCGTGCAGTTCGTCGGCGTCGCGCACCAGCGGCCACGACGATTCGGCGACCTCGGCGATCGCCGCCGGATCGAGCAGGCTCGACGCGTCGGCGTTGTGCCGCGTCGTGCGGCGCAGCGTGACCGCGCGCGTGCGGCGCTCTTCGAGCGGCGCGTCGTCGAGATAGGCGTACGGGTTGGCGTTGAGGATCTCGTGGCAGAACGCCGACGGCTCGGCGGTGTCGACGGCGAGCGTGCGGATCGCGCCGTCCTCGATGCCGCGCAGCACGGTCAAGAGCCCGTCGATGTCCATCGCCTCGTGCAGGCAGTTGTCGATCGTCTCGCTCACCAGCACGTGATCGGGAATGCGAATCGGGCCGGTGAGGTTTTCGCCGCACGCCGCGGCATCGGGGAAACACGCGGCCAGCAGATCGTCGGCGCGCATGCGCAGGAAGTTCGGCGGCACCTTGCGCCCGCCGCTGAAGCGCAGGATCGCCAGCGCGCGCATCGCGTTCCAGCGCCAGCGCGCGCCGAACATCGGCGCGGTCAGCAGCGCTTGCGTGAGCGTGTCCTCGACGCTCGCCGACTTCACGTACTCGAACACGACCTCGAGCGGAAACGCGTGCTGCTCGGTCAGCGAGATCACGATGCCGTTGTCGTTGGCCGCCGCCTGCAGCTCGACGTTGAACGAGCGGCAGAATTTCTTGCGCAGCGCGAGACCCCACGCGCGGTTGATGCGCGCGCCGAACGGCGTGTGCAGGATCAGCTGCATCCCGCCGGCTTCGTCGAAGAAGCGCTCGGCGACCAGCGTCGTGTCGGTCGGGACCGCGCCGAGGATCGCCTTGCCCGCGCGCACGTACGCCACGGCTTGTTCCGCGCCGGCCGGGTCGAGCGCGCACGCGTCCTGCAGCCACGCTTTCGCGGCCGCGTCGTCGCGCTCGTCGATCGCGGTGCGCACGGCGGCGACCTCGCGCGAGAGCTCGATCGTGCGGCCCAAGCCCTCGCCGTTCCAGAACGGGATCGAGGGCGGCGCGCCGTGCGCGTTCTCCACGCGCACCACGCCCGTCTCGACGCGCCGGATCATCCACGACGTCGTGCCGAGCAAGAAGATGTCGCCGGCCATGCTCTCGACCGCGAAATCTTCGTCGACGCGTGCCGATCACCGCGCCCTCGGGCTCGGCGACGACGTTGTAGTTCGCCGTCTCGGGAATCGCGCCGCCCGACGTGATCGCGGCCATCCGCGCGCCGCGCCGGCCGCGCAGCGCGGCCGTTGACGCGATCGTGGTGGAGGAACGCGCCGCTGCGCCCGCGCGAGGTGGCGATGCCGTCGGCGAGCATCGCGACGACGTCGTCGAAATCCTTGCGCTCGAGATCGCGATACGGATAGGTCGAGCGCACCATCGCGTAGAGCGCGTCGACGTCCCAGTCGTCGCCCGCGCACGTCGCGACGAGCTGCTGCGCGAGGATGTCGAGCGGCGCGTGCGGGATGCACAGCGCGTCCATCGCGCCGCTGCGGATCGCGTGCACGAGCGCCGCGCATTCGATCAGCTCGTCGCGCGTCGTCGCGAACAGGCGTCCTTCGGGCTTCGCCCCGACCCAGTGGCCGGAGCGTCCGACGCGCTGCAGCGCGACCGCGATCGAGCGCGGCGAGCCGAGCTGCACGACGAGGTCGACCGAGCCGATGTCGATGCCGAGCTCGAGCGACGCGGTGGCGACGACCGCGCGCAGCTCGCCGTTCTTGAGCCGGTTCTCGGTGTCGAAGCGGATCTCGCGCGAGAGGCTGCCGTGATGCGGCAGCACGACGCCCTTCGCCGAGCCGCGTCTGCGAGCGCGAACGCCACGCGCTCGCTCATGCGCCGCGTGCCGACGAAGACCAAGCGTCGTGCGGTGCGCGAGCACGAGCGCGGCGACGCGATCGTAGATCTCGGCCCACATCTCGCCGCTCGCGACCGCGCCGAGCTCGTCGCTGGGCACTTCGACCGCGAGCGTCATCTCGCGGCGGTGGCCGACGTCGACGATCTGCGCCGAGGGACTGAGAAAACGCGCCACGTCCTCGATCGGCCGGACCGTCGCCGAGAGGCCGATGCGCTGCGGCTTCGGGCCGCCCGTACGCTGCGACGAGATCGTCGAGCCGCGCGAGCGAGAGCGCGAGGTGCGAGCCGCGCTTGTCGCGCGCCAGCGCGTGGATCTCATCGACGATGATCGCTTCGACGTGGGTGAACAGCGCGCGCGATTTTTCCGCCGTGAGCAGGATGAAGAGCGACTCGGGCGTGGTGACCAGCACGTGCGGCGGCTTGCGCAGCATGCGCGCGCGTTCGGCTCGCGTCGTGTCGCCGGTGCGCGTCGCGGTGCGGATCGGCGCCAGCGCGAGGTGCTGCTCGGCCGGCCAGCTCGAGCAGCTCGCCGAGCGGCGTCTCGAGATTCTTGCGCACGTCGTTGGTCAGCGCTTTGAGCGGCGAGACGTAGACGACCAGCATCTCGTCGGGCAGCGGTCCCGCGGCGGCGCGGCGGATCAGCCCGTCGAGCGCGGTCGTGAACGCGGCCAGCGTTTTGCCGGAACCGGTGGGCGCGGAGATCAGCACGTCGCGGCCGGCACGAATCAACGGCCAGCCCTGGACCTGCGGTTCGGTCGGCTCGCCGTACCGGCCGGCGAACCAGCCGGCGACGAGCGGAAAGAGTTCGTTCACTTGAATTCGCTCTAACCCCTCAAACGTGGTCGGCGTTCCAGCACGGGTCGGCGCTGCCGTTCACCCCGGCCTCGGCCAGCTGCCACGCCGCGCGGGCGGCGGCGGAGAGCGGCAAGACCATCGCGACCGCGGTGCGCCGGGCACGCACGGCGCCGCGCGGGATCAGCGCGCGCGCCGGGGCCGGCGGCAGCCAGCCGGTCACCTTGCGCAGGTCGCCCGCGGCGTTGCGGATCAGCGCCGGAACGAGCGCCGCGGCTTCGGCGTCGACGTAGGCGAACTCGTCGAGCGCGAACGCGTCGACCGCCGGAAAGCGGCGCCCCAGCACGTAGGCGACGAGCCGGCGTCCCGCGCATGATGCCCAGGCGCACGAGCACGCCGCCCGATTCATCCGCGCGCGCGCGCAGCCGCAGCCACTCCCAGACGAGCGGCGGCCGCGTGAGCGCAAACGCGCGCGTGGCATCGAGCGTGGCGAAGCAGCGTTCGATCGCGGGCCAATCCTCGTCGGTCAGCGTGCGCGCCGCAATGCGCGCGTGCGGCAGCGTATCGGCGCGCAGCACGATCGCGCGCGAGGGCAGCGGCACGAACCCGAGCCGCTCGTAGAAGGCCGGATGGATGTCGGAGAAGAGGAAGACGAAGTCGGTGCCGCCGGCGCGTTCGGCGTCGAGCAGCGCGCCGAGAAACGCCGTCGCGTACCCGCGGCCGCGCGCCGGCTCCGGCGTGAACACCGCGCCGATACCCGCCGCGCGAAACGTCCGGTCGCCGCAGCGCAGTTCGCGCTGGTAGCGTTTGCACGACGTTACGACGTCGCCGTCGAGCGCCAGGCCCAGCGTGCGGAACCGGCGCCGGCCGAAACCCGACGCGCTGAGCGCTCCGAAGTCGGCCGCGTAATCGGCGAAGGTCCGCTCGCCCGCCCAGATCGCCGCCGAGTGCGGCAGCACGTCGCGTACGTATTCGGCCGGCGAGAGCTCGACGATCCGGAGCACTCCGGTCCTTTCGCCGCGAAGGGAGCCGCGCGCTCCCGCCGGGATCGCCGGCGTCGGATCAGAAGTACGGACCGGATGAAAACGTTGGTGCGCGGCGCCGTCTTCGCGCTGTGCGCACTGCTCTCGAGTGCGGGTGCGCTCGCCCAGCCGGCCGCGCAAGGAGGCACGCCCACCGTGTGGGTGACGCTGGGAACGGCCGCGGGCCCGGCAGCGCACGTCGAGCGGGCGCAGCCGGCGAACGCCTTGATCGTCAACGGCACGCCCTACCTCATCGACGCCGGCAACGGTGTCGCGCGCCAACTCGCCGCCGCCAAGATCGATTTTCGCACGATTCGCGCCGTGTTCATCACGCACCACCACAACGACCACAATGCCGATCTGGGATCGATCGTCACGTTGATCTGGCAGTACACGGGGCGGACGATGCCGGTCTTCGGTCCGCCCGGCACCGTCGAAGTCGCCACGGCCGCCGCGGCCTACTTCAAGCGCAGCAACGAGATCCGGATGTCGGAAGCGCCGCCGCACGCCGTCGCGCCGATCTTCGATGCGCACGACGCCGGCTGCGCGGGTCCCGTCTACCAGGATGCCAACGTCACGGTCACGTGCGTGGAGAACACGCACTTTCGCAACCTGTTGCCGGGCTCAGTCGCCTACGGACGCGACAAGTCGTATTCGTACCGCTTCCAAACCGCGGACCGCACGATCGTCTTCACCGGCGACACCGGCGTGAGCGACCGCGTGACCGCGCTCGCCCACGGCGCCGATCTGCTCGTCTCGGAAGTTGCGGATCCGAACGGCGTGCAGCGCATCGTGCGCCGCTTCACCAACCTCACGACCGACGAACTGCGCGCGGCGATGGTCAAGCATCTGCTCGAAGAACATCTCACGCCCGAGCAGGTCGGCCAGATGGCGCAAAACGCCGGCGTGAAGGCCGTCGTGTTAACGCACCTCACCCCGGGTGACGACGGCGAAACGGACGATTCCGTCTACTCCGCCGGCGTCAAGGCCGTCTTTCACGGACCGGTAACCGTCGCCCGCGACCTGATGCGCTTCTGAGCTAGACGAAAGCGATGGGCGCGAACTGCCCGTCGAGGATGTCGGCGGGATTGCGGCCGAGCCAGTTCTGGATCACGGTCGCGTAGACCGAGCGGAAATCGGTGCCGAACTTCAGGTTGCCGCCGCGGTCGAGGTCGGTCAGCGACGGATGGTCGCCGTAGATGCCGCCCTTCACGCTGCCGCCGGTGATGAAGACCGGCATCGCGGTGCCGTGATCGGTGCCGTTGCTCGAGTTTTGCGTGACGCGGCGGCCGAATTCCGAGAACGTCATCGTCAGCACGCGCTTGTCGTTGCCGTGCGCCGCGAGATCTTTGTAGAACGCGAGCAGACCCGTCGCCCAGGTAGCCGAGCAGGCGGTCCTGTTGCGCGCGCTGACCGGCGTGCGTGTCGAACGAGCCGATCGAGACGAACACGATCTTCGTGCCGGTGTTGCGTGCCGATCAGCTGCGCGGCGAGTTTGAGCTGCTGCGAGAAACCGTCGGTCGGATAGGTGACGGCGGAGCGTGTAGCCGGCGACTTTCGCGCGCAGCATGTCGCCGCCGTGATAGGCCTCGCGCGCGGTGTCGGCGATCATCGCGAGGTACGGCGACTGTCCGGCCTTCGCGCCGTCGTAGAGCGTGCCGGCGCTTTGCTTCGAGGCGAGATCGCGGCCGGTGTTGTAGGCGAACGCGCCGAGCGCGCCGATGGCCGGGACGTCGACGTGCGAGGCGACGAGCGCGGCCGGCAGCGTGTCGCCGAGCGCGACGTTCTCGAACGGCGACGGCGGCTTCGTGCCCTGCGGGTAGCGGCGATCGAGATACCGCCCGAGCCAGCCGTACTGCTGCGGGCGCACGGGCGATGCGGTCTCCCAGATCTGGGTCGCCTCGAAGTGCGAGAGGTTGGGATCGGGATAGCCCACGCCTTGCATCAGCGCGACGTGGCCTTCTTTGTAGAGCTCGTCGAGCCGGCGAGCGCCGGATTCCACCCGATGCGGTCGTTGATGCGCAGCACGGTCTTCGGGTCGACGGCGATCGTCGGGCGCGCGCGGTGGTAGGCGTCGTCGGTGTAGGGAATCACCGTGTTGAGGCCGTCGTTGCCGCCGTTCATCTGAATGACGACCAGCACGTTGCCCGGATCGGCCGCCGTGCCCGCCGCCGGCGCGGATTGCGCGTAAGCGGCGCGCATGAACGCCATCGGCATGCTGCCGCCGAGGGCCGCGGCGCCGAGCGAACGGGTGAGGAACGACGTGCGCTTCATAGGGTGCTCGCGATCAGTTCAGTTGGTTGACGGGAAGGTTGAGGGTCAAGGCGACGACGCCGCGGATTTTCTCCTGATAGTTTTCGGGACCGAACGGCAGCGGATTCGTCATGCCGGCTTGGCCGGGCGCGCCGGTGCCGGTGAGGTAATCGACGAGCGTGCCGCGCACGTCGCTCGTCACGTCGTCCTGCAGTGCACTCGACACCAGTTCTTCGACGATGCGCGGTGCGTTGAAGCCGCCGGCGTCGTGCACGAGCAGATCGGGCTGCACGTTCGGCGCGTTGGTCGTGGGCGGTGCCGCGGCGGCCATGGCGGCCGGTTTGACCGCCGGCTTCACCGGTGCGGTCGTTGCGATCAGCGCGTTGACGAAGTTGAAGCGCGCGAGCATCGTCGAGGTGTTGATCCACGTCGGCCCGCCGTCCCAGCCTTTGACGCTCGGCGGGTTCATCGGTTCCTGGCCCATGCGCGCGAGCACGCCGGGCAGATTCGCCGGAATCTGCGCCGCGCCGATGTAGCGCAGCGTGCCGATCGCGAACTCGATCGGGCTCTTGGGCATCGCGCGATACGCGCGCGCTCGAGTAGAACACGTTCGAGCGCAAGATCGACGCCGACCGTGTGCGCGATGTCGTAGCCCGAGAGCGCGTACACGCTCGCGGCCGCTTCGATCAGCTCGGGCTCGGGATCGGAGTACACGAACGCTTCGAGCAGCTTGCGCGCGATGAAGCGCTGATGGATCGGCTGCGCGACGATGATGCTGATCGCGTCGTCGGCATCGAAGGATCCGGTGTGCCCGAGAAACGTCTTGAGGCCGTCGTCGTGCTGGGCCGGATTGAAGAACGCTTGGCCGGCCTTGAGCGTCCAGCCGGTGAAGGCGCGCGCGCCTTGCTTGACGTCGTCCTCGGTGTAGTTGCCGAGGCCGAGCGTGAAGAGCTCCATCACTTCGCGCGCGTAGTTTTCGTTCGGATGCGCTTTGGTGTTGAAGCGGTTGTCGAGCCACACCAGCATCGCCGGATCGCGCGTGACCGATGCGAGCAGCGTGCGAAAATTCCCCAGCCCCTGCGCGCGGAAGAGCGCGTTCTGCTGGGCCATCATCTCGGGCGGCGATTTGCTCACCGCCGGTGGCGAAATGGTTGTGCCAGAACAGCGTCATCTTCTCGACGAGCTGGCGGTTCGAGCGCAGCATGCGGTCGAGCCACCACAACTGCACGGCCGTCTTGCGCTGACCGTACTTCGTGTTGTCGAGCGTCGCGAGTTCGGGCGGATAATCGGGGAACGCGACGTCGGAGCCGGCCGGGTGGAACAGCGCGTCGACCGCGCGCTGCGCGTCGAGTTGCGCGAACGCGGCGATCTCGGTCGTCGTTCCGCCGAAGCCGGCGCGGCGCAGCAGATGCGCGGCGTGCCGTGCGTTGAACGGTCCGCGGTAGGGCGCGAGGGCGGTCGCGGCATCGAGCTGCCCGGACGGGCGGAAGCCGACTTGCGGATCGGTCGACGTATCGAGTTTTGCGTTCACGGTGGTTGTAACGGCTAGCATAGCGCGAACCGCCGCATCCGGCGAGGTGCTACCGTGAGACTTGGGTGAGAGGGCTCCGAGATGTGATCGGCAACCGCTCGCTTAGCGCCCGAGCATCGAGCTGCGAGTTCGGCGGCGAATTCCGGCGCGCCGATGCCGCGCGTCGCGCGACCGCTCGCGCTGACGGTGACGCTGACGTCGGCGCGCGACATGAGCGAGCGCCAACAAGCGGCGGTGTTCGCGCGCGTAGGCGGCGTTGAGCTTGGTGTGGTGCGAATACCAGGTGAACTTTGCCGTGCGCGCCGGCCGGTGCGTCGCCGGCCGCATCTTTCGGCACCATCCCGTACGCCGGGCTGAACAGAAACGCATCGGGCACGTAATACGGCGGAAACGATCCGGCGCGCGCGTCGACGACGAACACGTGATCGAAGCGCCGCGGGCCGATGCGGTCGATCGAGCCGACGAACACGCCGCCGGCGCCGGTGGCGTGCGACCAGCGGTCCGCGTTCGGCCGGCGCGATGCGCGCCAGCATCGCGAGCGCATCTTCGAGCGCGCCGCCGGGATGGCGTGCGGCGTAGCGGTCGATGAGCGCCAGCACCGCGTCGACGAGGAACGCGCGGCGCGCGGCGCGCGCCGGCGTTTCGCCGGGACGCGCGGCGTAGAGTCCGGCATCTTCCACGATCGCGCGCGCCGCGCGCGGTTCCCGCGTCGCGCGCGTGCGCCGCCCAGGCGCTGCGCCGTTCGCGAAAGGCGACGATGCGTTCGCGCGCGAGCGGCGAGAGATCGCCGTCGCGTTCGCCGCGCAGCACGTTCATCGCCAAGCGCACGTCTTGCGCCGGCGTCCCAGCGCCGATCGCCTTCGGGTTCCGCTACCGGCAGCGGAAAGAGCACCGCTTGCGGGTTGGCCGGTTCGCCGCACAGCACGCCCAGCGAAATGTCGCCGAGCGCGAGCAGCGGCATCGCGAGCACGCGCAAGAGCCACGCATGCCGGTAGGGATCGACCGCGACCCACAGCGCGGCGAGCGCATCGCCGGCTTCGGGGCGCGCGAGCAGATCGATGTCGCCGTGCAGTGCGACCGGTACGCCGGCGTCGACCAGCGCATCTTCGTAGCCGGACAGGCAGCGCGCGGTGCGGTGCACGACCGCGATGCGGGCGGCCGGCGTTCCGCTCGCGATCAACGCGGCGACGCTCTGCGCGACGAACGCGATCTCGGCGGCGCGATCGGCGGCGCGATGCACGCGCACCGCGCTGCCGGCGTCGATGCGCGTGGTGACGCCGCCGGTCGCGATCGCGTGCGCGGCGGCCGCGATGGCCGGCGGCGGCGTGGCGCCGGCGGGCAGCGTCGATCGTGGTGGCGGCGAGTTTGAACGTCACGTCGGGCCGCGCGCCGGCGAAGCTGTGAATCGCCGAGCTGCAGCGTGCCGGCGAAGGTCACGCCGCGCAGTTTCGGACCGAAGAGCGCCTGCAGCAAGCGCACTTCGCCGCTGCGCAGATCGTGCGCGTCGTCGACGACGGCGAAGGCCAGCCGCTCGCGGTACGCCGCGGCGAGCGCGGGCTGTTCGCCGAGCAGGCGCGTCGCTTCGGCCACCGCGTCGCCGGCCGTGAGGCAGCCGTGGCGCACGAGTTCGTCGATGTACGAGCGGTAGAGCTTCGCGACGATCTTCGCGAGATCGATCTCGCGCCGGCGCTGGCGGTCGAGTTCCGCCGGGCTCGACCAGCAGCGAACTGCGGTACTCGTCTTTGGTCGCGAGCAGCAAGCCCGGGCTCGGCGAAGTTCGGCGGCTTGCCGTAGAACGTTGCCGCGCCGCGCAGCGCTTGCGCGAGCATCGTCTCGGGCGAGATGCCGGCATCGCGCAATTTCACGATCAAGCCGCAGCACGGCCGCGGCGAACCGGTCGGGCGTGCGCAGGCCGCTGATCTCGGGATCGATGTCGGCGCCGAGATACTCCGCCCAATCGGCGGAGAACAGCGGCGCGGCGGCGCGTTCGAAGACTTCCTCGATCTCTTCGGGTTCGAGCCGCTCGATGTCGGGCGCGAGGCCGCCCGCGAGCGCGCCGTCGGCGACGATCGCGAACGCCAGCGCGGTCGAGCGTGATGCCGGCGAAGGGCGCCTGCGCGAACGCCGCGCGCGTGGCGTCGTCGAGCTGCGCCGCGATGCGCGCGGCGAGGTCGCGCGCGCCGTCGGGATGCGAGCTCGCCACGAGCGTCGCTTCGGGCGCGATGCCGTTCGCCGCCAGCAGCGCGGCGTAGCGCTGCGCGAGCGCGTCGCTCTTGCCGCTCGCCCACGGGACCGGTGATGAGGATCAGATCGGACGCCAGCGGCGCCTGCGCGATCCGCGCATCGATGCCGTCGAGCGCGCGAATCATCGGCCGAACCGTTCTTCGGCGACGGCCGGCCGTTCGCGGCACGCGTCTTTGTAGGCGCAGTAGCGGCAGGCGTCGGGATCGTCGGTGACCGCGTAGTGCGCGATCGTCGGCGTCGCGAGCGTGCCGGCGATCTCGATCATCCGCTCGCGCGCGCGCTCGAGATCGGCGACGCGCGATCGACGCGGTCGTGGCGTTGCGCGCGCGGCCGTTCTGCGGCGGCCGCTGGGCCGACCACGGTGAGCTCGATCGGTTCGACGTCGAGCAGCGCGTCCTTGAGCGGAACGAGCGAGAGGCGCGTGACGCGATCGCCGGCCGCCGTGCGCGCCCAATAGTAGAACGGCAGCTGGAACTCGCGGAACGCCAGCACGTCGTCGAGGTACTCGCCGGCGCTCTTGGCGATCGCGCCGGTCTTGTAGTCGACGACGGTCACGGCGCCGGTCGCGTCGTCGCGATCGAGGCGGTCGATGTAGCCGATGAACGCGAAGCCGCCGAGCTCGACGTCGGTCGAGGTTTCGCAGCCGATCACTTCGAACGGCGCTTTGCGCGCGCGCTCGAGCAGCCAGGTCAGATAGCGTTTGGCGGTGCGGCGCGCGCGGCGCTTCTGCAGTTCGAATTCGACCGGCGCATCGAAGCGCGTGCGGTGGCGGTCGAACGATGCCACGATGCAGTAGTCGAGGAACGAGCCGAGCGTCGCCGGGTCGCCGCCGTCGAAGCGCGCGTGCGTGCCGTGAAACTCTTCGAGCGCGGCGTGAAACGCGATGCCGTAGAACGACGCCGACGAACCGCGATCTTCGACCGCGCCGCACACGTAGCGGTAGAACCACTTGCGTTCGCACTCGGCGAACGCGTTGAGCGACGATGCGGAAAACGTCGCGCGGCGCGAGGTGACCGGCACCGGCGGCTCGGCCGCAACGGCCGGCGCGGGAAAGGCCGGAAACGCGAGCGTGCGCTGCGTGCAGCCGGCGAGTTCGGCTTCGAACTCGTCGATCGCATCGGCGGCTTCCCACGCCGGCGCGAGAATGCGCGCCGCATCGAAGTCGCGCGCGATGCGTTCGAGCGCGGCGCACGTCGCCGCGTCGAGGCCGACGCGTGGCGCGCAGGGCGGCCAGGACGTCGCTCGCGCCGGCGTCGGGAACGCGATAGGCGCGCGCGATCGTTGCGCAGCGCGTGCGCGAACTCGCGGCCGCCGCCGGTCGCTGCCGGCGTCGATCACGTCGAGCACGTTCGCGCCCTCACCGGCGATGGCGAGCAGCGTGCGCGCATCGTCGGGGTCGATCGGCGCGAGTTTCGAGCGCAGCGCGGCGCGCGCGTCGGCGTCGCTCTCGCGCCGCGGCGAAGCGCAGAAAGGCGAACGCGCCCGCGGCTCCGATCAAGTCGAGCGCCGGCGGCGCGATCGGCCCCAGATCGACCGGTTCGAGCGCGAACTCGCCCAGCGCCGCCAGCCGCCGCCAGGCGAACGCGCCGTCGTCGGCCAGCAGCAGCGCATCGATCGCGATCGCGGTTTCGTCGGCCGAAAACGAGCCGCCGCCCAGCACGCGGCGCAACGCCGCGCCGGCATCGACGGCGTTGACGAACGCCAGCAGCGTGCGATATTCGCCGATCAGTCCGCCGAACGCGTCGTCTTCGTCGCGGTCGATCGCCGCGATCACGCGCGCGGCGAACGACGCGCTGCGCCGAACGTGTGCCGGAATCGCGAGCTCTTCGCGCGTCGCCGCGATGCGCCGGATCATCGCGCGCCGTTCGCCGTCGCGCAGCACGCGCATCGCGCTGCCGCGCGACAAGAACGCCGCCGGTGAAAGGACGGCCTCCGGATCGCCGCCGCCGTAACGAACGAGCACCGGATCGATGCCGTACGCGAGCCGCCGCTCGTCGACGAGGATCATCCGGCTCTCTTCGCTGCCGCTCCCACCAAGCCGTTTGCGAGGGCGACATCGGCGGCGCGATCGACGTTGACGGCGACTTCCGGATGGGCGCAGCGAATCGCGCCCGCGGGCGCGCGCAGGATCGCGCTGGCGCGCCGTTCGGCCGCCCCGATGGTCAGCGACCCAAGCGCGAAGCGCGGCAGGATGTCCCAGCCGAAGATCGCGGCTAGACGCAGCGGCGATTTGCGCGCCGCGCCGAGTTCGTCGAGCACGCCGCGCAAGGCCGGCAGCACGCGCGGTTTGAGCGCCACGAGGCCGCCGCCGCAGAAACGGCCCTCGACCATCTTGGCCCACGTGTGCGGCACGCTCGGATACGCGCCGGCGTGGTCGCGCCGGCTCACGATCGCGTAGGCGACGTCGAGTTCGCGCGCTTGCGCTTGCTGCAGAAAATCGGCGATCGCCGCGGCGCTGAGCAGGGGCAGATCCGAGGCCGCGATCAGCAGCAAGTCATCCGGCGGAGCGCCGGCCAGCCCGGATTCGAGGCTCTCGACCATGCGCGCGCCGTCGGCCCGCCGTTCGTCGGCGCCGGCGAGCGCCGGGTGCGCGTGCATCGCTTGCGGCGCGACCACGATGATGCGCTCGACGGCCGGCGCGCTGCGCAAGGCGGCGATCACGCGCGCGACGAGCGCGACGCCGCCGATCTCGACGAACGCTTTGTTCGGCACACCGGGAACCGTCGCCGAGACGGCATCCGGCGCGCCGCCGGCCAGCACGACGGCGTTCACGGGCTGCCCCCAGCCGCCGGCAGGGCGGTGTCCGGCGTGTGCCAGGCCTCGCCGGCCGCGAGCGGTACGGCGAAGAGGCGGGCGCGCGCGGGCGGCACCACGGCCGCGGCCAGCGCGCGCGCCGCCGCTTCGCCTTCGCACAGTGCGAACGTCGCGCCGCCGGAACCCGAGAGCATCGCGTGCGCGGCGCCCGCGGCGCGCAGCGCGCGCAGCGCCGCGGCGACCGGCGGGTACGCGGCGGCGATCGGCGCTTCGAAGTCGTTCGTGGCCGCCGCGATCGCGCTCGCATAGTCGGCTCGCTGCACGGCTTCGAGCGCGCGCAAACTTGCCGAGCCCGAGCGCGGGCGCACTGCGACCGGCGTGTGGGCGCGCTCGGCGGCGAGACGGCGATAAGCCGCGCCGGTGTCGACGTGCACGTCGGGTGCGAGCACGACGACCCACCACGGCGGCAGCGCGCCCAGCGCCGTGACGCGTTCGCCGGTGCCTTCGACGAGCGCGCCGGTACCGGTGAGGAAGAACGGCACGTCGGAGCCCAGCGCGCGCGCGAGCGGCGAGCCAGTCCGGCGATCCGACCGCCCCCAGCGCACCGTCGATTGCGGCGCGCAGGATCGCCGCCGCGTCGGAGGAGCCGCCGCCGAGACCGGCGCCGACCGGTACGCGTTTGCGCAAGGCCACGGCGAGCGGCGCATCGCCGGCGCCCGCCGCCGCCAGTGCGCGGACCACGAGGTTGTCGGCCGTCAGCGCCGGCGGTTCGCACGAGAACGCGAATCGCTCGGCTGGTTCGATCGTGATCTCGTCTTCGAGCGCGATCGGCAGCATCACGCTGCGCAAGCGATGATAGCCGTCGTCTTGCCGATCGAGGATTTCGAGCGTGAGGTTGATTTTGGCGGGCGCTCGCACGATCACTGCCCCGGAACGTTCGCTCGCGACGCTGCATTTGGCCTGTGGCCGCCGGGAGGCCGCTTTGCGGAGATGGGCGTAGCGAACGGCGTGGACGCAAGGTATGATGCGCAGCGCGGTGAGTTCTGCGCATACGTGCTGTCCGAATCGGAGACGCCGTTCGGACTCACGCTGGGCAACTTCAAGACCTTCGCGACCTCGACGCCGAAGGGCGGCATTCGCGGATTGTGGGACGCGGATACCGATCAGATCATCTTCGGCGCGCATCAGATCGCCTACCGGGCCGGTGCGGGTCCGACGCTCTTTCCGCAGCAGATCACGCGCGAGCTGACCTTCCTGCCCTACGCGCAGATCGCGGAGTTCGAACTCAGCGACGATCTGCGCGTCACCGAAGCGTTCTACGTTCCGCACGGTCCCAAGCACGATCGCGTCGTGAGCTTCGTCGTCGACATCACGATTCACAACGCCGGTGTGGCGCCGGCGACGGTCAAGGTCTTTCCGTGGGCGCTGCTGGTCGGGCAGCGCTTCTACGGCGAACCGGAAAAGGCGGTGCGCGCGAGCTGCGAGGGCGACTTCATCCGCAGCTTCGGCGAGGAATCGGGCTACGTGCGCTGGTGGGGCGGCTCGCGCAAACCGGCGGCGGTCGTCGTCGCGTTGCGCGAACAGTCGTTGCTGGGCGCGATGCGCGACGGCAATCTCGAAGCGGTGCAGCATCTCGACGAGGTGACGCCGAAGCTGGCCGAGTTCGTCAACCGCCGCATCTTCGGGGCCTTCGAATACGTCATCGACGTCGCCCCCGGCGCGCGCGAGAGCCTGCGCGTCGCGGTCGTCTTCCACAAGGACGGCGACGCGGCGTCGAAGCCGGTGCTCGAGCAGCTGCTCGGCGACGACACCGCCCTGCACGAAACGCAGCGCTACTACGCGCGCCATCTGGCCGACGCACGTTTGCTCACGCCCTCGCCGCTCGTGAACCGCGGCGTCGTGTGGGCGAAAGTCAACATGCTGCGCGTGATCAAGGAGTATCCGCAAGGCTGGGGCTCGACCAACTCGCCGCCCTCGGATATCCTCGTCTCGCGCGACACGTCGTGGTTCGTGCACGGCTACGACTACTTCTTGCCGCAATTCAGCCGCGATGCGATCGAGCTGTTCAACCGCTTTCTCGAACCCAGCGGCCAGGTGGTCGAGTACGTGCGCGGCGTCAACGGCTTCAAGACGTCCTACGACCTGAACATCAACGACGACACGCCGCTGCACATCATCGCGATCCTGCACCATTACAACTCGACGCTCGACGATGCGTGGCTGCGCGGGGTGTTTCCGCTGGTGCGGAAGATCACCGACTACCTGCTCTCGCAACGCGATGCGAACGGCCTCGTGTACTGCAAGGCGGCGGGCGTCGACATGTTCGGCATCACGTCGTGGCGCAACATCATCCCGTACTACACGCTCGACGGCGCGGTGACCGAGATCAACGCCGAGGCGTATTTCGCGATCGAAGCCGCCGCGATGATCGCGGCGATCTGCGAGCAGGGCGACGATTGGGGCCGCTGGTCGGGCGAAGCGACGGCGCTGCGCGAGGCGATGCTGGCCAAGCTCTTCAACGCCGACACCTCGGCGTTCGTCCTCAACTACGATCAGGACGGCAACTACCAGGACAACTTCACCGCCGATGAAGTCTTCCCGGTGCTCTTCGACGTCGCCGACGAGCCGACGCGCAAGGCGATCCTCAAGCGCCTGCTCGAGCCCGATTTCATCACGCCGGTCGGCCTGCGGACGATCTCGACGGCCGACAGCTGGTACTTCCCCTCGCACGGCTTCGGGCTGCTGGGCGGCGTGTGGCCCGACCTGACGCTGTGGTTTGCGGTTGCGCTCGCGCGCAACGGCGCCTACCACCACGCGGTGCATTTTCTCGAAGCGATCTACGCCTCGATGGAAGCCGGCACGGCGCGCAACACGGTGCCGGGCCAGTTCGGCGAGTGGTTCGACGGCGGGTCGCTCACCAATCGCGGCATGTATCTCTCGCCGTGGACCGGCGCGAAGTACCTGTGGGCCGTCGCCGAGACGGTCTGCGGCATCGACGGCTACCGCACCAGCGGCCGGCTGCACCTGGTGCCGCGCGTCCCGGCCGAATGGCGTTGGACCGCCGCCGCGCGCGTTCACTGGGGCGGCCGGCGGCACACCTACGTCATGGATCATGTCGCCAAGCGCATCATCGGCGACATGCCGCAAGCCTCGGCCGACGAGCCCTACACGGTCTTCTTCGCCGGCCGCGACGTCAGCGACGAGGCGACTGTCTCGCCGGTCGACGTGGCGGCGATCGTCTTCGAGGATGCCTCGGACGGGATCCGGCTCTTCGCCTGCAACCAGTTCGACCGCGCGCGCAACGTCGCGATCGAGTTCCGCGGCCGGATGATCCGGCGGCGCATCGAAGCGGGCGCCATGCTGGAACTGGTGCTGAGCGGCGATCCGCAGCTCCGCGACGCGATGCCCGTGAACGTGCCGGTCGGAGCGCCCGCGCATGCCTAGCCGCCGCCCGCGGACGGCACTGACGCTGGTCGGGATGGGGGTCGTGCTGCTGGTCGCGGTGGCCGTCGGGCAGCAGATCGGCGAGCACACGATCTTCGGCGCCACGCAGCGCCGGGTCGACATCCCCGAGCAGACGATCACGCCCGTTCCCGAGGACACGCCGGGCACGAACGAGGCGATCTCGCGGAACTGGAAGCGGCTGCAGGTCGTCTCGGTCGCGACCGACCCGGCCTTCCCCGACCCCCGGGTCACCCCGCCGCCGACCCCGACGCCCAAGCCGACCCGCTCGCCGACGCCGATCCCGATGCCGACCATCAATCCCGACGAGCTCTACACCTCGCCGCCGCTGCCGGTACCGATCGCCTCGCACGATCCCACCGAAACGCTGACGCCTCCGCCGTAACCAGCATTGCGCGCGGCCCGGATTCCTGGGACAATGGACGGTATGGATTCGCAAAAGCAGACCGGAACCGACACCGTCAAGCGCGGTCTCGCTCAAATGCTCAAGGGCGGCGTCATCATGGACGTCGTGACCCCCGAGCAAGCGGTGGTTGCCCAGGAGGCCGGCGCGGTCGCGGTCATGGCGCTCGAACGCATCCCCGCCGACATCCGGCGCGACGGCGGCGTGGCCCGCATGAGCGACCTCGAGCTGATCGCGCGCATCATGGACGCCGTGACGATTCCGGTGATGGCCAAGGTCCGCATCGGTCACCTCGCCGAGGCGCAAACCCTGCAGGCGCTCGGCGTCGACTTCATCGACGAATCCGAAGTCCTCACGCCGGCCGACGATAAGTATCACGTCAACAAGCACAAGTACGAGGTGCCGTTCGTGTGCGGCGCGCGCGATCTCGGTGAAGCGCTGCGCCGAATCGCCGAAGGCGCGGCGATGATTCGCAGCAAGGGCGAGGCCGGCAGCGGCAACATCGTCGAGGCCGTGCGGCACATTCGCGCCATCACCGATGAGATCGCGATTCTCGCCGCCGTGCCGGAAGAAGAACTCGTATCGCGCGCGCGCGCGATCTCGGCGCGCCGCTCGAGCTCGTGCAATACGTCGCGCGCGAGAAGAAGCTGCCGGTCGTGCTGTTCTGCGCGGGCGGCGTTTCGACGCCGGCCGACGCCGCGCTGATGATGCAGCTCGGCGCCGAAGGGATCTTCGTCGGCAGCGGCATCTTCAAGTCGAAGCAGCCGGCGAAGTTCGCCAAAGCGATCGTCGATGCGACCACGCACTTCAACGATCCGGCGGTGATCGTCGCGGCGCACCGCGAGCTGGCGGGAGCGGCGGCGATGCCGGGCATCGATCTGCGTGGGCTGGCCGAGAACGAGCTCATGGCGTCGCGCGGGCGAACTGAACGCGCGAAACGAGTCGGGGTTCTCGCGCTGCAGGGCGATGTGGCCGAGCATCTGCAGGCGCTGCGGCGCGTTGGGGTCGAGGCGGTCGAGGTGCGGAACGAGCGCGATCTGGCGGAGCGTCGACGCGCTGATCGTGCCGGGCGGCGAGTCGACGACGGTGATCCGGCTGCTCGAACGCTTCGGCCTGGTCGAACCGATCAAGGCGCGCGTGCGCGCCGGCATGCCGTTCTGGGGCACCTGCATGGGCATGATCGTCGCGGCGCCGACGTCGCCGACATGCGAACAGGAGACGTTGGGCTTGCTCGACATCACCGTGCGGCGCAACGCGTTCGGCCGGCAGATCGCGTCGGCCGAAGTCGATCTCGACGTGCCCGTACTGGGCGAGCCGGCCGTTTCCCGCGATGTTCATTCGCGCGCCGTGGGTCGAGCGCTCGGGCGCCGGCGTCGACGTGCTGGCATCGCAGGATGGACACGGCGTGTTCGTGCGCCAGGGCAACGTGATCGGAACGTCGTTCCATCCCGAGCTGACCGGCGACGACCGCCTGCACGCCTATTTCGTGGCGCTGCGTGGCCTAAGAAGCGATGTCTCGGCGGCCGGCGCTCTCGCGGGATCGTGAAGATCATGTGGACGTGGGTGCCGTCGTCGACGTTGACCGTCACGGAGTTGCGCGATCGCTTCGACGATGCGCATGCCGAAGCCGCGGCCGGCCCGCGGTGCGCGCTCGATGAACGTGCCGCGGTCGAAGACGTCGACGGCGAGCGTGCGGTCGTGCTGAGGCGCGCGAAGAGTTCGACTTCGTTCTCTTCGACGCCGTCGTAGGCGTGTTCGACCGCGTTGGCCAGCGCTTCGCCGACGGCGGTGAGGATGTCGTCGCACAGGTCGACGTCGCCGTAGCCGGACGCGGCGAGAAACGCGGCGACGGCGTGCCGCATCGGGCGCGCGGCCTCCGGGCGGGCGATGCAGTTGATGCGCAGTTCGGAGAAGCCCGTCATGCGTTGGCGGCTTGCGAGAGGTCCGATGAGGGCCTCGGCGCGGTTGTCGAAGATGCGAAACGCGTGGCTGAGGCCGGCGTACTGGATCAGCCGCGCGAATTGCCGGCTGCCGATCACGATGGCGACGGGCAGTTGCTGCTTGGCCGCGTCGTCGCGAAAGCGCAGCAGTTCGGCCAGCGACGTCGAGTCGGCGTAGTTGACGTCGGAAAAGTCGAGCAAGATCGCCGGACTTCGTTGCCGGCGATCGACGAGGGCGGCGGCGATTTCAGTCCTTGCGGCCGATTTCGAGTTCACCGGCCAAGCGAATGACCGCGATCGATTTGTTCACGTCAGGCTGCCTTCTTCCCAAATCGGCGCATCCACCACGCGGCTCGGGGCTCGGACGCTGCGCCGCGCAGTTCGGCGGCGGTGCCGGCCAAGCGGCCGGTAAATGCCGGTTTGCGCGCGTTCGGCCGAGATGCGCACGCCGACGGCCGGTTCGGCGGCGAAGCCGATCGTGAGGATCGCGACGTCGTCGCCGATTTCGCGCCCCGAGAAGACCGCATTGTGGATGAACGTCGCGGGATCCGGCGGTTCCACCCGCGCCGCCTCCGCGGCCGCGGCGAGCAGGATCGTCTCGCCCTCGATCACGTCGCGCGAGTGTTCGATCGCGCCGTCGGTGTAGAGCACCAGCATCGCTCCGGGCACGCTTTGGATGCGGAAGGTCTGGTAGTCGTTGTCGGCCATCGCGCCGAGCGGCAGCGAGCCGCAATCGAGCATGCGCGGCGCGCGGCCGGGTTCGATCAGGAGCGGCGGCGGATGCCCGGCCGTGGCGTAGACGAATTCGTAGGTCGCCGGCGTCGGCGAAGCCGGCGACGGCGGTGACCAGCGGCGCTTTATCGGCATAGAGTTCGCGCGCGACGCGCTCCAGCAACGCCGGCCGGCATCGGGTCGAGCAGCGCCGAGGAGATCAGCGTTTGGCGAACGCGGTTCATCGTCACGGCGGCCTCGATGCCGTGCCCGGTGACGTCGCCGATCGCGAAGAGCACGCGGTTTCCCGGCAGTTCGAGCGCGTCGTACCAGTCGCCGCCGACCTTGGCTTCTTCGCTGGCCGGAACGTAGGTCGCGCTGAAGCGGAAGGTCGGATGCGTCGGGCAGCGGCCGCTGCACGAACGCTTCTTGCAGCGTATCGGCGATGCGTTTTTCGGCGGTGTAGGCGGCGCGCAGGATGTCGGCTTCGCGCCGCTGCTCCGCCGCGCGCACGCGTTCGCGTTCGACGCGAGCGGCCAGCGCGGCTTGCTGCATGGCATAGAGGAACGAGATCAACAGCACGAGCGCGACGGCGCCGCCGGTCAGCAGGCCGATGCGGTCGATCGCCGTGCGCCGCCTCGGTCGTTGATGACGCGCTCGCGTTGCGTCGACAGACCGTCGATGGTCGCGACGTCGGTGCGAAAGCGGTCGACGATCGCTTTGCCGCGCGCTTCGACGGCCAGCGTGTTGCGGCGGGGATCGCTCAGCAGCGGGCCGGCGACCGTCGCGCAGATACTCCGCGTTGAGCGCGATGATGTCGTCGACCGCGGCGTTCGCGGCCGGAATGCCAAGGGCGCGATCTCGGCTTTGAGCTGCCGCACGGTCGTGGAGAACGGGCTCAGCGCCTCGTTGTAGGGCTGGAGGAAGAGCTGTCGCTGCGTCGCGGCGAAGCCGCGCACGCCGGTCTCTTCATCGAGCATGTAGCTCGAGCGAACTATAGGCCAGCGCGCGCGTCGTCGCGAGATCGGCCGCGGTCTGGAACGATTGGGCGATGACGCTGCGCACGTAAAGCCCGCCGCCGACCAGCAGAGCGATCACGAGCAGCGCGAAGATGGCGGCCGAAATCAGCGCGCGACGACGTTCGCTTCCCACGAAAGGCCGATTATAACGCGACCCGGGCATGACCTTCGGCCCGGCGCGCGCAGCGGCGATCGGCCGAAGTATTTCGCCTGCGCAAGCGACGAAACGCTCTGGTATGTCGACCGCGCCCGACGCGCTCGCCGCTCCGTCGATCGACGCCCTTGTGGGCGAGATGATCGCGACGTTGGCGCTCGCTGCGAACGCTTACCTCGAACCAAAGGACGGCCCGCCCGATCTGGATGCGGCTGCCCTGGCCTGCGACATCGCCGGGGCGGCATTCGAGCGAATATCGCCTAGACTCAGGCCCGACGAGCGAACCGGCTTGGCCGGCTTGCTCACGCAAATCCGCATGTCCATTGTGAAGAAGCGAGGCTAGCCATGCCTCGCTTCTTGCTTTTCGCCCTCACCCGACTCCGCTCAAGGAGCACCGTGAACGACGTTCTGGTCCTCAACTTCACCTACGAAGCGCTGAACATCACGACGTTCCAGCGCGCGGTCAAGCTGATTTTCTCGGGCAAGGCCGAGGTGCGTGCACGGCCGCGATCACCGGCTGGTCTCGCCGACGTTCGAAATGCGGATGCCCTCGATCATCCGGATGCTCTACTATATCCGCCGGCCGATGCAGAAGGTCGCGCTGACGAAGAAGAACATCCTGCTGCGCGACAACTACACGTGTCAGTACTGCAATCTCAAGGGCGAGCGGATGATGACCGTCGACCACGTGCAGCCGCGCAGCAAAGGCGGCCCGTCGACCTGGGAGAATCTGGTCTGCGCGTGCATGCGCTGCAACAACCGCAAGAACAACCGCACGCCCGAGCACGCCAACATGCCCCTCAAGCGCAAGCCGAAAGCGCCGAAATATATACCGTGGATCCGCGTCAAGCGCAACACGCTCCCGGGCGAGTGGCACAAGTTCTTGTTCCTCTACAACGTCTCGATCGACGAGCAGGTCGAGAGCGCGTGACGGCCGCCCCGGCGCCGAGGGCGACGCTAGTCGAACGAGCCGGCATTCGACGACATCGCGCTTCGGGACGACGAGCCGATCGAGAGTGCTCGGGCTCACACCGCACCGAACCCGATGCCACGCCGCCGCCGGTAACGCGCGGCGCGGCCGCATCGGGCGGTATCGCCTACATCACGGTTACCGACGCGGCCGGACGGGTACTGTTCCGCCGGGCCGCGACGCCGAATGAGGTCGAGGATGCCCTCCGCTCGGCCGACACGCGCCCAGGCGAGGGGGAGGCCGCGATGGACCGGATCGCGTACGAGCGACTGTACTAACGAGATCAGCGCCGCGACCGGCGTCGCCGATCGATGCCCGCTAGCATCAAGGGAGACATCCCGGTGATCCGTCGCGTAGAACGGCCGTCGCTCCCGGCCCGAAAACTCGGGGTCCGGCGCCGCGCTGCGGGTCTCGCGCCGTTCGAAGAGACGCTCAACCCCGAGCTCGCGCTGGCCTACTCGAACGGGTTCGTCACGGTTGAGATCTCGCACGACGCGCTCGACCGCTACGTCGAGGAATACGGCGACGTGCCGTTGCCGCTGCGCACCGACAGCGAGACCGGCGACAAGCGCGTCTTCGACGCCAAGCACAACGTGCGCGTGATCTACGATCGCGACGCGCACTTGCGCGAAGTGAACACGCGCAGCCGCGAAGGGCTGCACGTCCGCATCAACTTCCCGCGCGCGCCAGCTAAGCGCGTTCTTAAAGATTGAAGCGGGCCGCGATGCTTCGCGGCCTGCGAGGGCAGCGCCGCGGCGAGCGAGACTTTCAGCAGATCGCCGATGACGAACGGTGCGACGCCGGCGGCGAACGCCTGCGCGAGGGTGAGCGCCGTAGACGACCGTCAGCCACGCACACGCCGCCCGGCGAACACGAGCACGGTCGCCGGCGAAGATCGCCGCCCAGCGCCCGGCGTAGCCCGAGCCCAGGCCCCGATCGAGCAGCGTCGCCGATCGCGAACGCGGCCACCGGATACATCCAGAGGTAGCCGGCCGTGGGCCCGACGAGCCCGGGCGGCCCCATCACGGGCGCGAACACCGGCAGGCCCACGGCGCCCTCTGCCAGGTACAGCAGCGTCGCCATGCACGGCCAAGTTGCGGCCGAGCGCCAAGACGAGCAGCGGGATCGCGAGCGTCTGGAGCGTGAGCGGGACCCGGGAGCAGCGGCACGGCGACGTGCGCCGAAACGGCCAGCAGGACGCGATCCCGCGACCGCCAGCGCGAAGCGGATCGCGAGCGTGCGCGGGACGGCGGCAGAGCGAGCGCGGTACATCGCAATATCCGTATGTCAGACCGGGCTGCAACCCCTTCGGTCGTGCTATAATCGCCCGCGTTGTGATCACGCGTGCCGCCGAGGCGGCAACTCGGTTCCGGGCTCGATCATACGCGCGCCCCGTACTTCCAGGTGCTGTTGGACTATGTCGACGCCGGCGTCATCCCGTTCCATACGCCCGGTCACAAGCAGGGCATCGGCATGGAGCGCGCGTTCCGCGACTTCGTCGGCGACAACGTGCTCGCGATCGACCTCACCCAGATCCGCGGGCTCGACGACCTGCTGCAGCCCGAGGGACCGCTGGTCGAAGCGCAAGAGCTGGCGGCCGACGCGTTCGGCGCGGAGCACACCTACTTCCTGATCAACGGTTCGACCAGCGGCAATCAGTGCATGATGATGACCGCGCTCAACCCGGGCGAGAAGATCGCGATCCCGCGCAACTCGCACAAGAGCGCGATGGGCGGTTTGATCATGAGCGGCGGCTACCCGGTGTGGATGAAGCCGGAAGTCGATGAAGAGCTGCACATGGACCACACCGTCACGCCGCAGACGGTGCGCGCGACGCTCGAGGCGCATCCCGACATCAAAGCGGTCTACGTCGTGAGCCCGACCTACTACGGCGTCGCCGCCGATCTCGGTCGGCATCGCCGCGGTCGCGCACGAGTACGACATCCCGCTGCTGGTCGACGAGGCGTGGGGGCCGCACTTCCACTTCCATCCGGCGCTGCCGGTGTCGGCGATGGAAGCCGGCGCCGACATGTGCATCAACTCGACGCACAAGATGCTCGGCTCGCTCTCGCAAACCGCGATGCTGCACGTGCAAGGTACGCGCATCAAGCTCGACCGGCTCAAAGCGGTCTACAAGCTGTTCCTCTCGACCTCGCCGAATCTCGTGCTGGTCGCCTCGCTCGACGTCGCGCGCCGGCAGATGGCGCTCGACGGTCCGGCGCTGCTCTCGCGCACGATCGAGATCGCCAACGACACGCGCCGCCGGCTCAACGACATCCCGAACGTGTACTGCTTCGGCGAAGAGCTCGAAGGCCGGCCGGGCGTGTTCGACCTCGATCCGACCAAGGTGACGATCACCGTCAAGCGGCTCGGCTACACCGGCTACGAAGCCGAAGAGATCTTGCGCCGCCGCTACAACGTGCAGTGCGAACTCGCCGACCTGTTCAACACGCTCGCGCTGTTCACGATCGGCACGACGCCCGATGCGGCCGACGAGCTGGTCTACGGCGTGCGCGAGCTCTCGCGCGAAGACCGCCCGGTCGACATCTTCTCGCCCTCGGGCGTGCTCGACGCGCGCCTGAAGCGCGGCACCTACAAGCTGCCGCGCATTCCGCCCTTGCGCATCTTGCCGCGCGAGGCGTTTCTCGCGCGCACCGAGTTCGTGCCGTTCAAGAAGAGCGCGGGGCGGATTTGCGCCGAGGTGATCACGCCGTATCCGCCCGGGCATCCCGGTGATCTCGCCGGGCGAAGAGATCACGCGCGAGATCATCTCGTATCTGGAGCTGGAGAAAAAGGCCGGCGTGCGCATGCAAGGCCCCTACGACGGCGATCTCAAGACGATCCGCGTCGTGGTCGAATGAGGCCGCGTTACCTAAAGCGGTAACCAGCGGCGGCCGTCTTGCTCGAGCAGCGCGGCCGCGGCGTCGGGACCATCGCTGCCGGGCCGGTAGGCGAGCAGCTCGTCGTGCGATGAGCCCCACGCGTCGAGCACCGGCTGGACCGCGGCCCAACTCGCATCGACCATGTCCTCGCGCTGGAAGAGCAGCGTGTTGCCGGTCATGGCGTGATAGAGCAGCGTCTCGTAGCCGACGGCGGGCGGTTCGTCGAAGAAGTCTTTGTAGGCGAAGCTCGCGTGCACCTCAGCCGTGCTCAGGATCGGCCCGGGCTCCTTCGCGCTGAAGGTCGCGCTGAAACCTTGATCGGGCGCGATGCCGAGCGTGAGCACGTTGGCCGTGGGCTTGATCTCGGGCGCGCCGGGGAACTGGCGCTGCGCCGCGGGGCGAAAGACGATCGCGATCGTGGTGAGATGGCGCGCGAGCCGTTTGCCCGTGCGCACGTAGAACGGCACGCCCGTCCAGCGCGGGTTGTCGATGTGCACGCGCAGCGCGGCGTAGGTTTCGGTGCGCGAATCGTGAGCCACGTCGTCTTCATCGCGATAGGCCTTCACCGGTTTGCCGTTCATCGCGCCGGCACCGTACTGTCCGCGCGCCGCGTCTTCGGGCGCGATCGGCCGGATCGCATCGAGCAGCTTCACCTTTTCGTTGCGCACCGCTTCGGCGTCGTAGGAGCCGGGCGGCTCCATCGCGGTCATCGTCAGCAGACTGAAGAGATGGTTGGGCACCATGTCGCGCAGCGCGCCGGTCGCTTCGTAGAACTTGCCGCGTTCCTCGACGCCGAGCGTTTCGGCGGCCGTGATTTGCACCGAGTCGATGTATTCGCGCGTCCACATCGGCTCGAAGAGGCCGTTGCTGAAACGCAGCGGCATGATGCCCTGCACCGGCTCTTTGCCGAGGAAATGATCGATGCGGTAGATCTGCGGTTCGCCGGCGACCTTCAGGATGCGCGCGTTGAGCGCTTGGGCCGAACGGCAGATCGGAGCCGAACGGCTTCTCGATCACGAGCCGCCGAAACGCACCGCCGGTTTCTTCGAGCAGGCCGGCTTTGCCGAGCTGCTCGGCGATCGTGCCGAAGAAGCGCGCCGCGACCGCGAAGATAAAAGATCACGTTGCCGGCCGCCGAGGCGGTCCTTGAGCTTGCCGTAGTCGCCGGCGTTCTCGAAATCGAAGACCGTGTACTCGAGCCGCCGCGCGATCCAGCCCCAGCGTCGCTTGATCGATGTGAATCGGGATGGAACTCGGCGCCGGCATCCTTGGTGAAGCTCTGCAGTGCGTCGCTGAGCTCGGTGCGCCAGCTGTCGGTCGTGCGGTCGTTGTGGTCGAGCCCGATGATCTGCAGTTTGTCGTCGAGCAGCTTCGCGCCGGCGAGGTTGTAGATCGCCGGCATCAACAGGCGTTTGGTCAAGTCGCCGGCGGCGCCGAAGACGACGATCGTGCACGGCGGAGCGGGCTTGGGGCTAGTCACCCTCCGTTCTTCCCCGGGATCGGGCATTTGTCACCTTGGCGCCGAGGGATTGGCGTGAACGGGGTCGATTCTTTTTAGCGATGGACAAACCGCCGCAGGTCAACCGCGTGCCGATCGGCTCGGCGCATACCTTCACGGAAGTCGAGACGATTCCGGGCGACATCCGGCCGTACATGACGGCGATGTACGAGCGCTCCAAAGCGCTGTTGAGCGAGGACTTCAAGGGCATCACGGCCGGTGGGCCGGTCGCCGAAGGGCTCTTTCCGATCGCGCCGACCGGCGTCGCGCTGCAACCGGTGATCGAGGCGGCCAACGCGTTCCGGGCCTCGCTGGACGCGGCGCAATTGGAAGCCGCCTCGTTCGACGTCGAGAGCGATGCGTGGCGGAAGTGGCACAACATGCACCTGTTCTTTTTCAGGCACGGTGCGTCGCTCTACGACATGAACGACGCGCAGCGCGCGGCCGCACTCGAAGTCGTGCGTGCGACGCTCAGCGCGGCCGGCTTCGAGGGCGCGCGCAACGTGATGAAGCTCAACGAGCACGTCGCCGAGCTGACCGGCCGCAGCGACGAGTACGGCGAGTGGTACTACTTCATGAGCATCTTCGGAGAACCGTCGGAAACGGAACCCTGGGGCTGGCAGCTCGACGGCCACCATCTGATCATCAACTGCTTCATGCTGGGCGATCAGATGGTCCTCACGCCGCACTTCAGCGGTTCGGAACCGGTCGTCGCGGAGTCCGGAAAATACGCCGGGACGCGCCTCTTCGATGCGGAGCTGGCGGCCGGTTTCGCGTTGATGCGGTCGTTCTCGCCCGAGCAAGCCGAACGGGCGCGGATCGGCATGGCGCTGCCGCGCGAGCTCCTCACGATCGCGCAGATCGATAATCTCGAACTAGCCTATGCCGGTATTCCCTACGGCGAGTTGACGCCCGCGCAGCGCGAGCTGCTGGCGGCGCTCTTCGATGTGTACGTGGGGCGAATTCGGCCCGGCCACGCCGAAATTCGCATGGACGAAGTGCGCGCCCACCTCGACCAGACGTACTTCGCGTGGATCGGCCCGTGCGATCATTCGAGCCCGTTCTACTACCGCGTGCAGAGCCCGGTGATCCTGATCGAGTTCGATCACCTGCCGGGAATCGTGTACGACAACGCGGAGCCCAGCCGCGCCCACGTGCATACGATCGTGCGCACGCCCAACGGAAACGACTACGGCCGCGATCTGCTGCGCCGGCATTACGCCCAGCACGATCACTCGCATCCGCACACGCCGCACCGCGGCGGTCACGCGCTACACCACGGCGTCGAGTAACCGCACGCTGGTCGCGAGACCGGGATGCGCGCTCTCGGCGTAGCCGAGCTCGAGCGTTCCGGTTACCTCGACCTCTTCGTCGGCCGCATGCGCCGCGAACGCCGCCGGAACGCGCAGGTGCACGAGCGCCAGATCGTCGCCGTAGCTGGGCTCGCCGCTGCAGCACGGGCAGTGGCGCAGCGAACCGCGCGCGAGCACGTAGTCGCCCGCGCCCGAAACGAGCGGGCCGAACAGAAAGCCCCGCACGGCGACGCGCGCGCCGGCCAGCGCCTGCACTTTTGGTGCGATCTCGACGCCGAAGATGCCGCTCGAGGCGAACACGTCGTCGAACGTCAGCGCGGCGTTCATGCTTGGTAGACGATCGCGCCGTCGACCATCGTCAGCGTGCAGCGCAGATCGCGGATGCGGTCTTCGGGGATCGTGAGGTAGTCCTCGGAGAGCACCGCCAAGTCGGCCAGTTTGCCCGGCTCGATCGAGCCGAGCTTGTCCTCGACGAAGTCGACGTCGGCGCTGCCCATCGTGTAGAGCCGCAGCGCCTCTTGGCGCGAGATGCGCTCGTCGGGACCTAGCGGTCCCGTGATCTTGCCCTTGATCTCGACCTTGCGCGTCACCATCCACCACAGCGAGACGTAGGGGTTCCAGTGCGCCACCGGCGCATCGGTGCCGCCGCCGGTCGGAATGCCGCGCGAGATGATCGACTTGACCGGCGTGCAGTAGCCCGCGCGCGGCTCGCCCCAATAGCGCAGGCAGTTGTTGGCCAGGCGCACCGACTGATCCTGAACGGTCACCCGGATGCCGAGCTTTTTCATGCGGTCGAGCGCTTCGGGTTTGGCCAGCATCGCATGCAAGATCGCCCAGCGCATCTGCCCGATCGGATATTTCTCCGCGACTTTCTCATACAGGCTCGACGAGCTTGTCGACGGTCGCATCGCCGACGGCATGCACTTGGTACTGCCAGCCGCGCTCGGCCGCGAGCATGAACATCGCGAGCGCTTCGTCTTCGCCGCCGGCCGGCAGCAAGAGCTTACCGTGGAAGTCGGGATCGGTTTGTTCGCCCTCGACGACGTTGTATTTATCGTAGGTGAACGCGCCTTCGATGCCGCCGTCGAAGAGCGTTTTGAAGCCGCCGATGCGCAGCCAGTCGTCGCCGAAGTTCGGCGCGAGCACCGACGAGCGCGCTTTGACGTCGGCCAGGCTGAAGCCCCATTGCATGATGCGCAGGCGCTGCTTGAGCTGTTTGTTCTTCCACAGCTCCATGTAGGCCGCGATGTCGTCGGGCGTCGCACCGGGTTCCGTCGTCGAGGTGATCCCGAGCGCCGAGAGCATCGCACCCGACTGCTTGAGCCCGTCGATCAAACGCTCGCGGGTGACCGGCGGTAAGAGCTTGCGCACCATGTTCATCGCCGGGCTCTCGATCAAGAAACCCGGTCGGCTCGCCGCCGGCGTCGCGCACGATCACGCCGCCCTTCGGATCGGGCGTGTCTTTGGTGATGCCGGCGAGTTTGAGCGCCAGCGAGTTGACGACGGCGACGTGGCCGCCGCGCGGGATGAACACCGGGTTTTGCGGCGAGATCGCATCGAGCTCGCCGCGCGTGGGCATGCGGCCTTCGGTGATCTGGCCTTCGTGCCAACCGGACGACGCGATCACCCAATCGCCGGGTTTGGTCACCGCGACGCGTTTGGCGAGCGCTGCGTTGACGGCTGAGAGCGAACGCGCGTCTTCGAGCGCGACGTTGAAGAAATCGCGCGCGATCGAGAGCGAGTGCAGATGGCTATCGCGCAGGCCGGGAATCACGGTCGCGCCCTTGAGGTCGATCGTGCGCGTCGCGCTTCCCGCTAAGCCGCCGATCGTCGCGTTGGAGCCCACGGCGATGATCGTGTTGCCCTTGATCGCGACGGCCTGCGCGATGCTGAAGGCGCGGTCGACGGTGACGATCTTGCCGTTACGCAAGATGAGATCGGGCGCGGCGATGGCGGCCGCGGCCGCGCCGGCACGGCTGAACGGCGCGCTCACGCCGGCCGCCGCCGCTGCGAGCAATGAGAGAACGTGGCGTCGCGAACGGCGCCCCCACTGACCTTCACGTGCCACACGCTCGTCCTCCGCCGCTCGAGAGATGTGGCGGAAAAGTTGGTGCAGGCGTTCAACTCCTCCCGCCATGAGCACGCGCACCGTCGTCTTTTCCAGCCCCGGGGGCGATGCGTTGCAGGCCGATCTCTATTTGCCGGAATCCGCTGCCGCGGTGCCGGTCGTCATCGCCATCCACGGCGGCGGCTGGAAAGTCGGCAGCCGCGACTCCTACCGGCATCTGGGCGGGCTCCTGAGCGGCCGCGGCTATGCCGTGTTCGCGATCGACTACCGGCTCGTGCGCAACGAGCGCAACCGGTATCCGGCAGCGGTCGACGACGTGCGCGCGGCGGTGACGTACGTGCGCGAACACGCCGCCGAGCTCAACGTCGATCCGGCGCGCGTCGTGCTGATGGGGGATTCCGCCGGCGGTCATCTGGCCGCGCTGGTCGGCCTGACGGAGCGGCCCGCGGTGAAAGCGGTCGTCGGCATCTTCGGCGTCTACGACCTGGCCGCGCAGTGGCAGCACGACCTCCCCTCGCGCCCCAACGACAACATCACGCAGCTCTTCCTCGGCGCCTCGCTGGTCGAGAACCGGCAGCTCTACTTCGACGCTTCGCCGCTCAGCTACGTGACCACGGCCAACGCCGGACCGGCGTTCTTGCTGACGTGGGGCACGCACGACGATATCGTCGACCCGGCGCAGTCCGAGGCGTTCTTGCTCGCCCTCAAGCAGGCCGGATTCTTCGTGCGCACCGTGATCCAGGACGCGCCCCACTTTTGGGCCGGCGACCCGCTCGATGAAGCCGGCAGCCATTCGGCCTTCTTCGCCGCGCGGCTAGTGCGCTTCTTGGACGAACGCGCGGTCTAGCCAAGGGGCGGCCGGACGTGGTTTAATCGTGAGCCCCGCCCTTTTTTGGAGAGGACGTTCTTGATGTTCCAATTCCGCGCGGTATGTGCCGCGCTCATCGCGTTATTGCTGCTCGGCTCCTCCGCTTCGGCCGCCGACCCGGTCAACATCGGGTTCATCACGACCCTCTCCACCTCGGGCGGCTACCTCGGCGAAGACGCCCGCGACGGTTTCTTGCTGGCGATGTCGGAGGGCCCCGGCGGCAATTCGCTGGGCGGCGTCCCGGTCAAGCTGATGGTCGAAGACGACGGCTTGGTGCCCGCCAAAGGCAAGGAGATCGCCGACAAATTCGTTCTGCAAGACAAGATCGCGCTCTTCACCGGCATCATCTATTCGAACATCGCGCTGGCGGTCGTACCGAGCTTGCTCGCCGGCGGCCAGTTCTACGTCAGCCTCAACGCGGCGCCCTCGCAACTCGCCGGCAAGGGCTGCAACAAGAACTACTTCGTCGTGTCGTGGATGAACGACAACCTGCATGAGGCGACGGGCCAGTACGCGCAGACGCTCGGCTTCAAGAAAATGGTGCTGCTGGCACCGAACTATCCGGCCGGCAAGGACGCCATCACGGGCTTCCGGCGCTTCTACCACGGCACGGTCCTCGACGAGATCTACACCTCGCTCGACCAAACCGACTACTCGGCCGAACTGGCGCGCATCCGGTCCGAGAACCCGGACGCGGTGTTCGAGTTTTTGCCCGGCGGGCTCGGAATCAATTTTCTCAAGCAGTTCTCGCAAGCGGGACTCAAGAGCAAGATGAAACTCGTGCTCTCATCGGCCTCGCTCGAGCCGCGCATCGTGGACGCGACCGGCGACGCGACGCTCGGCGTGTACGGCACGAGTCACTGGATCGCCGACCTGCCCTATCCCGCCAACAAAAAATTCATGACCGAGTTCGTCGCCAAGTATCATCGCGAACCGACGCCCTACGCGGCGATGGGCTACGACACGGCGCACTTGATCGGTACCGGCCTGCGAGGCCGTCGGCGGCGACATGACCAAAGCCGACGCCTTTCGCGCGGCGCTGAAACGGGCCGATTTCGCGTCGGTGCGCGGCAATTTCCGCTTCGGCAGCGATCAGGAGCCGATCGAAGACTGGTACAGCACCCGGGTCGTGAAAATGCCCAACGGCAAACTCGAGATCCGCACGATCGGCAAGATCGCGCGCGACTTGGGCAACGCCTACACAACGCTGTGCCCACTCTGAACCTAGGGATGCTCTAGTGTGACACTCGCCCTCGAGCAGACGCTGAACGGCTTGCAGTTCGGCGTCATGCTCTTTCTGCTGGCGGCCGGGTTGACGCTGGTCTTCGGAATCATGGGCGTGATCAATCTCGCTCACGGTTCGATGTACATGATCGGCGCCTACGTCGCCGCGAGCAGCGCCGCGCACGGCGTGCCGTTTGCGGCGGCGGTGCTGGCCGGCGCGGCGGCGGCGGCGCTGGCCGGCGCGCTGGTCGAGACGATCGTCGTGCGGCGTCTCTACGGCCGCAATCACCTCGATCAGGTGCTGGCCACCTTCGGGTTGATCCTGATCGCCAACGACGGCGTCTCGATCGTGTGGGGCCGCACGCCGCTGGATATGATCGATTCCCGACGCGCTGGCGGGCTCGGTCGCGCATCGGCGACGTCACCTATCCGGTGTATCGCCTGTTGCTGATCGGCGTCGGCTGCGCGCTCGCCGTGGGTCTGGCGCTGTTCGTGGCGCGCACGCGGCTGGGCGCGCTGATTCGCGCCGGTGCGACGCACCGCGAACTCGTCGGCGCGCTCGGGCGTCAACATCGTGCGCCTCAACACGATCGTGTTCGCGCTCGGCGCGCTGTTGGCCGGCGTGGCCGGTGCGCTGCTCGCGCCGATCCTCTCCGTGCAGATCGGGATGGGCGAACAAGTGCTCATCATGACGTTCGTTGCGATCGTCATCGGCGGACTCGGCTCGATTCGCGGCGCGTTCGTCGGAGCGCTCGCCATCGGCCTCGTCGACACGCTCGGGCGGGCCTACATTCCGGTGCTGCTGCGCGCGGTCACGACGCCGGATTTCGCCGATACGCTCGGCGGCGGGCTCTCGGCGATCGCGATCTACGTGCTGATGGCGGCGGTGCTGATCTGGAAGCCCCGAGGGTTGTTCCCTGTTTCTTCGCGCTAGCTCGCGGCGCGTCGCGCTCGTTCTCGCGCGCGACGCTCGCGGTGCTCGTGGCGGTGCCGGTCCTCGGCGGGAGTGTTCGCGCAACCGTTCTGGGTCAACGCCGCGACGCGCATCGTCATCTACGGCATCGCGGCGATGAGCCTCGACCTGATCGTCGGCTACGGCGCGATGGTGAGCTTCGGTCACGCCGCGTTCTTCGCGCTCGGCGGCTACTCGGCCGGCGATCTTGCTGAGCAACGGCATCGATTCGGCGTTCGTCACCTGGCCCGCCGCGATGCTGACGTCGGCGCTGCTGGCGGCCGGCATCGGCGCGCTCTCGCTGCGCACCAGCGGCGTGTACTTCATCATGATCACGCTCGCGTTCGGGCAGATGGTGTACTACGCGTCGGTCGGGCTTGAAGATGTTCGGCGGCACCGACGGCTTTCCGGTGCCGGTGCGCAGCGTGCTGCCGCTGGTCGATCTTGCAGAACGCGACCGTTTTCTACGGCGTGTGCGTGCTCGTGCTGGTCGGCGTTCTTCGTGCTCGCCTCGCGCCTGGTCGAATCGCGCGTTCGGCATGGTGTTGCGCGGGGCGGCCGAGAGCGAACGGCGCATGACGGCGCTGGGTTTTCCGGTCGCGCGCTACCGGCTGGTCGCGTTCGTCATCTCGGGCGCAGCGACGGGCCTGGCGGGCGCGCTGTGGGCGGACTTCTCGCACTTCGTCAGCCCCGACATGGCGTCGTGGACGCGTTCGGGCGAGTTTCTCGTGATGGTGATTCTCGGCGGCATCGGATCGCTCGCCGGCGGGCTCTACGGCGCCGCGGTGCTGACCGGCTTCGAGTCGCTCTTCTCCGGCTTCACCGAACACTGGATGCTGATACTGGGCGTCATGCTGATCCTGATCGTGCTCTTCGCCAAACGCGGCATCTACGGCGTGCTCGCCGGGCGCCGCGATGACTGAACCGCTGCTCTGCGTGCGCGGTTTGCGCAAGGCGTTCGGCGCGCTGGTCGTGACCGACGAGCTCGACCTCGATCTGGCCGCCGGCGAGACGCTGGCCGATCATCGGTCCCAACGGCGCCGGCAAAGACGACGCTCGTCGCGCAACTCGCCGGCGACGTGCGGCCGGATGCGGGCACGATCGCGTTCGCCGGGCGCTCGATCGGGCACGACTCGGCCGATGCGCGCGCGCGCGCGGGCATCGCGCGTTCGTTCCAGATCACCACGCGTCGTGCCGTCGTTCAGCGCCGAAGACAACGTCGCGCTCGCGGTGCAGAGCCGCACCGCGACCGCGATGCGTTTTTGGCAGCCGGCGCGCACGGACGAACGCTTGCGCGAGCCGGCGCGCGCGGCGCTCGAACGCGTCGGCTTGACGGCCCGCGCCGGCGTACGCGCCGCCGATCTCTCGCACGGCGAAGCGCGCGTCGCTCGAAATCGCGATGGCGCTCGCGTGCCGGCCCGTGCTGCTGCTGCTCGACGAACCGATGGCCGGCATGGGTCACGACGAAAGCCGCGCGATGATCGCTCTGCTGCGCACGATCAAGACCGAAACGACGATGCTGCTGATCGAGCACGACATGGAAGCGGTCGCGCAGCTCGCCGATCGCGTGATGGTGCTCGTGGCGGGCCGCGCCGTCGCGAGCGGCGCGTACGACGACGTGCGCCGCGATCCGGTGGTGCGCGATGCCTATTTGGGCGAGAACTGATGCTGCTCGCACTCGATCGCGTCGCGGCCGGTTACGGCGAGACGCCGGTGCTCTTCGAGGTTTCGTTCGAGATCGCAGCCGGCGAAGCGCTGGCGCTGGTCGGCCGCAACGGCATGGGCAAGACGACGACGATGCGCGCGATCCTCGGCCTGTGCGCGCCGACGGCCGGCGGCGGTGGCCTTCGACGGCCGGCCGCTGGCGGGGCTCGCGCCGTTTCGCATCGCGCGGCTGGGCATCGGCTGGGTGCCCGAGGGCCGGCTGATCTTCCCGACGCTGACCGTGCGCGAAAACCTGACCGCCACGGCGGCCAATCACGGCGGCCTCGACCGGCCCTGGACCGTGCCCGAGATCTTCGAGCTGTTTCCGCGGCTGCGCGAACGCGCGCTGGCGAGCGGCGATCAGCTCTCCGGCGGCGAGGCGCAGATGCTCGCCATCGGGCGCGCGCTGATGCTCGGCCCGCGGCTGATCCTGCTCGACGAGGCGACGGAGGGCCTCGCACCGGTGATCCGCGATGAGATCTGGCAGTGCATCGGCCGGCTGCGCGAACGCGGCCAGGCCGTACTGATCGTCGACAAACATCTGGCGGCGCTGGCGCGCGTCGCCGAACGCGCGGTGGTGATCGAGAAAGGGCCGCACGGTCTGGACCGGCTCGACGGCGCAGCTCGCCGCGCGACCGCGAGGTCCACGACCGCTTTTTGAGCGTCTGAGGGTTCCAGGTTGGTGCGGTCCGGCGGCGGAAATCCCGGCGCATGAAGACGGTAGCACTCGGTACGCAAGGTTTGACGGTTTCCGCGATGGGGCTGGGCTGCATGATGATCGCCGGCCACTACGGCACGGCCGACGCGGAGGAGTCGCACGCGCGTGATCGACGCCGCGGTCGACGGCGGCATCACGCTCTTCGATACGGCCAACGTGTACGGCGGCTCGCAAAACGAAGTGTTCGTCGGCAAGGCGCTGGCGAAGGTGCGCGACCGGGTGAAGATCGCGACGAAGTTCGGCTTCACGCGGCCGGGCGGCGGCGGCAAGGGCCCCGGCGGCGGCGCGGCCGGCGCGCATGGGCGTCGATGGTTCGCCCGCGCACGTGCGCGAAGCGTGCGACGCATCGCTCGGCCGCCTGGGCATCGATACGATCGACCTGTACTATCTGCACCGCGTCGATCCGAAAGTGCCGATCGAAGAAACGGTCGGCGCGATGGGCGAACTCGTGAAAGCCGGCAAAGTGCGCTACCTCGGACTCTCCGAAATCGCCGAGCCGACGCTGCGCCGCGCGCACAAGATGCATCCGATCACGGCCGTGCAGAACGAATATTCGCCGTGGTCGCGCGAGCCGGAAAAAATGTTCGCCGCGCTGCGACGAACTGGGCGTCGGACTCGTCGCGTACAGCCCGCTCGGCCGCGGTTTTTTCACCGGCACGATCAACTCGTACGACGAGCTCGCCGACAACGACAACCGCAAAGGTTATCCGCGCTTCAAGGCGTTCGAGCAGAATCGTCCGGTGATCGATCGTTTCAAGGCGCTTGCCGAGCGGCGCGGCTGTTCGCCCGCGCAACTGGCGCTCGCATTCGTGATGTCGCAAGCGGCAAGGCACCGTGCCGATTCCGGGCACGAAGCACGTCAAGCACCTGCTCGACAACCTGGGCGCGGTCGACATCGTGCTCACGCCGGCCGAGCTCGCCGAGATCGACGACATCGTCGCGACCGCACCGGTCGTCGGCGAGCGCTACGCGGACACCACCCTGCTGCAAGCGTAATATTTGCCGATAGGGGTAAGAAGAAGCCCCGGCCGCGCAAAGGTGCGCGACCCGGGGCCACGAAAGGCTGCCGTGTCGCATGGCGCCGCGGCGGTCTGCGAACTCTGTAGACAATTGAGGATGGAAGTTGGCCGTTAACGCCGAGTCCTTCGTGCCCAACTGGGAGCTCACGCAGCTCCTCGATATCTTCCCCCTCCCCATCCGCCAGGCGCTGATCCGGCTTCCGAACATCGACAGCGTGATCGAAGTCGTCCTCGACTTAGGTCGCAGGCCGGAAGCGCGCTTCGAAGACGACTTCGTCTTCCTCACCGATCATGCGGTGACGCACGAAGACATGGCGGCGGTCGTCTCGCATCTCTCGCCGTTCGGCGGCGACAACCGTGCGGGCATCGAGCAAACGCTGCATCGCATCAGCGCGATTCGCAATCGCTCCGGCAACATCGTCGGTCTCACGTGCCGCGTCGGCCGCGCGGTGTACGGCACGATCGATATCATACTCGACGTGATCCGCAGCGGAAAATCGATCTGTTTGCTGGGCCGGCCCGGCGTCGGTAAGACGACGATGTTGCGCGAATGCGCGCGCGTGTTGAGCGAAGATCGCAAACGCGTCGTGATCGTCGATACGTCGAACGAAATCGCCGGCGACGGCGACGTGCCGCATCCCGGCATCGGTCACGCGCGGCGCATGCCGGTAACGATTCCATCGCAGCAGCACAACGTGATGATCGAAGCGGTCGAGAACCACATGCCGCAAGTGATCGTCATCGATGAAATCGGCACCGAAGCCGAAGCGATGGCCGCGCGCACGATCGCCGAACGCGGCGTGCAGCTGATCGGTACGGCTCACGGGCAAACGCTCGAAAACCTGCTGATGAACCCGACGTTGGCCGACCTCATGGGCGGGATCAGCGCGGTCACGCTCTCCGATGAAGAAGCGCGCCGCCGCGGCACGCGCAAGACCGTGCTCGAGCGCAAGGCGCCGCCGACCTTCGACGTGCTGATCGAGATCCAAGACCGCGATCGCCTCGCGATCCATCAAAACGTCGGCGAAGTGGTCGATGCGCTGTTGCGCGGTTACACGCCGCAGCCCGAAGTGCGCCAGCGCACGGCGAGCGGCGGCATCGACATCGTGCAGGAAGCGGATCCGGCCGCAATTGCCGTCATCGACGTGCACGCGCAGCCGCGCACCCAGCAGCGCGAAGACGAGATGCTCTTCGGGGTCAACGGCGAGGCCGTCGGCGAGAGCGACAAGCCGCTGATGATCTTCCCCTACGGCGTGTCGCGCAACAAGATCGAGCGCGCGATCCAGAACCTGCGCGTCAACGCGTCGATCGCCCGCAAGTGGGACGATGCCGACGTGGTCGTCACGCTGAAAACGCTCGAGCGCAAGGAGTCCGAACGGCTCAAAGCGATCGCCGCCGAGAACGTACCGATCTATTCGATCAAGACGAACACGACGACGCAGATCCAGTCGGCGCTCAAGGACGTCTTCAACCTGCCCGCGCTCGACGTCGAAGAGATCGCGATGCGCGAAGCCGAGGAAGCCGTCTACCAAGTGCTGCTCGACAGCCGGGCGGTCGAACTCTCGCCGCAGACGTCGTACGTGCGCCGCCAGCAGCACCAGCTCGCCGAACGCTACCGGCTGCAGTCACGCAGCACCGGCCTCGAACCCAACCGGCGCGTGCGCATCTACAAATCCGAAGGCTAGTCTAGGGGCCGACGACCATTCCGGTGGGCGCGGTTGCGCCCGCGGCGGTCGTGGTGATCGTCTGCGCAATCGCCGGATTGGACACCGTGCCGCTGGCCGCCGCGATGGTCGAGCGTGCGACCACGCTGATCGTGTTGTTGAACGAGTTGCTCACGTAGAGGTTGCCGAACGGGTCGAGCGCGAGGCCGGCCGAGGCGTGCGTTGAGAACGGCGTGCCCTTGAAAGCTGCGTCCGGCGCGCAATTGTTGCACGGGATGCTCGAGGCTTTCCAAATGCCGACTTCATTGCCGGCGTCCTGCGCGCCGGCAGTCGAGTTGAGGTAGGAGATCGTCGCGTAGAGGCTTCCGGCGCCATCGATCACGAGCGCGATCGGCGTGGTGCCGGCCGCCCATGCGGATGCGCCGTTGATGTGCTTCGCCGGAACCGCGTCCTGATAGGTACCGCTGGTGGGAAGCGACGACACGAGGAATTCGAAAATGTAATTGAAGCCGGAGTCCGCGACGTAGAGGTTGGTTCCCGTTTTATCAAACGCCTGACCGATGACCGGCGACGACCACCCATCGTAGTATATCGAAACCGTCTGCGCGGCCGTCGCGGTGACGCTGCCGCTATTGGGAATCGTCAACACGTGGATTTGCCCGGTGCCGTTGTCGGTGCAGGTCACAAACACGGACGTACCGCTCGGGTTGAAGATCATCGTTTCGCACGCGAGGTTGGAGTCGACAGCATTTATGCCGGTGATCTGGCGGGCGGGTGCGACGTTGCCGTTCGCGCCCGCGCTGTAGATGTTGACGATCGGGGTGATGCCGGCCGAGCCGTTGTCGAGCACGTAGAGATTGCCCGACGAATCGAGCAGCGTATAGACCGGCGTTTGGAGCTGGGTGTTGGTGCCCGAGATCAAGCGTACCGGCGTCGCGGTGCCGCTCGCACCGAAGGCGTAGACCGCGACGTTGCCGCCGCCGGTCACCGTTCCGCCGTACGTCGAGTTCGCATTCGCAACGTAGAGATACGAGCGCCGCACCGCCAGCGTCGAGCCGGCGCCTTGGCCGCCGCCGCTGAGGTTCACCATGACGGAATTCGAGATACCGCTCGCAAACGCCGCACCCGTATAGGTCAGGCTGATCGTTTGCCCGGGGCTCGTGATTTGGGCCGGTGATACCGCCAGGGCCGGATCGCCGCTGGTGACGGCGATCGGCGCCGCGTAGGGCGCGGTGCCGGTGACCTGCGCGCCCGAAGGATCGGACACGGTCACCGAGAGCGCTCCGCTCGAAGCGCAGCCCTCGACGATGCCGACGAAGGTCGCGGGCGCGTTCGGACACGTGCCGCTGATGGCCGTGCTCAAGGCCGTGACGATCGTGCCGATCGCCGCGTTCAGCGCGACCGAGAAGTTGAAGGCCTGGCCGCCGACGACGGTTTGCGTGGCGGTGGCCGAAGCGAGCGTCGCTCCCGATGCGCCGGCGCCGGCATAGATCACGAACGCAAAGGTGTCGCTGCCGGGCGGTGCGGCGAACGCGAGCGTGCAGTTGCGCGAGCCGGACCCCGTGGTGCACAAACTCGAGGTCGCGCTGACGTCGAACGCCGTCGGCGTGCCGCCGTTCACGCTCAGCGTGACCGACGACGCGTTGGGTGAAACGAATTGCGGATACCGCACCTTCGCGGACGTCCCGGTAGGCGCCGTGGTCGGGATCGACAGGACGACGCTGCCGTTGACGCTCGTGGCTTGCGTCGTTGCCGGCGTGCCCGGCACGCTGCTGCCGCCGCCGCCTCCGCCGCAGCCGGCGAGGAGAACGAGCGCGGCGAGGGATGCGACGTGGCCTTTCATCGGACCAACCTTCCGGCGGCGGGCAGCGCCGGCGGCAGCGGCGCTTTCGGTGGACTCGGGGCGGCTTGGATCGCGCTAGGCGCGCCGCTTGCCGCCGTCTTCGGGTGACCGGTGAGGTTGACGGTCCCGGTCGAGGATGCCACCGGGGTCGGCGCCGGCGTCGGGGTCGCGGTCGGCGCCGGGGTGGGCGTGCGGGTCGGCGTGGGTGTGGGCGTCGGCGTCGGCGTCGGTGCCGGTGTCGCGGTCGGCGCCGGGGTCGGCGCCGGCGCGGGTGTCGGGGTCGGGGTCGGCGCGGGGGTGCCGTGGTTGCCGGCCGCAACGCCGATCGCCGCGCCGGCCACGGCTGCCGCCGCGACGGCGGGAACCGCGGCCGCGGCCCCGATCCCGGCGCCCGGCAGTCCGGCCGCGGCCGCTCCGGCCTGCGCCGTCACCGGGACGCCGGCCGCGCTGAACGTCCCGACCACGGTGCTCAGCGCGCCGGTGGTGATGCTGCCGAGCGCCGACACGGTGAGGAACTGGCCCGTCGCTAGGCCCACGGTCTGCGTGCCGACCGTCACGCTGACGCTGTCGGCCGCGCAGGCTACACAGCCGACGGTGGTGACGCCGTTCGCGAACGAGAGAAGACCGATCGTGCCGCGGACGGCGATTTGCGAGGTCGCCGTCACGAAGTGATAGCTGGCGGCTCCGCCCGCCGGGCGCTTGATGTCGAACCGCATCGAGCCGCCGTTGACGGTGATCGTGGAGCCCGGACCCACGGCCGATGAATCGAAGGCGCCGACCAGCACCGTGGTGTTCTCGCCGAGGGCGATGAGCGATGAATCCGGCATCGCGAGCACCGCCGCGGACCGGGCGCGGGTGATCGCATAATCGGTATCGGGCAAGTCGAACTTGCCGAACACCGTCGTGAAATCAGTCGCGGCCGGAGCGCTCGCGTAGCCGATCGTGCCGCGTACGTGCTGGAGCTGTTTGCCGGTATCGGCCTGCGTGACGCACGGATACGCGGCGACGACGAGGGCCGCGGAAAGGACGCCGCCGCCGGCGCGCATGGCAAAAGACCGCCCAGACAAGCCCGGCATCGTCGACCTCCAATTTAGTACGAGGACGTACGTTCAACGCCGGACGGACGCTTACTCGCTAGGACTCGACTTTTACCGCACCTGTCTCATCGATCACTATTACGGAGTCGAACGACTGGGGGTCGGACCCGTGGCCGCCGGCGATCCGGCTGTGGACGGCCAGCCGCTGTTTGCCTTTGTCGGTACCCAAACTCGACATGCGTAAGAGCGGCTGCTGGTTGGGCTGGGGCATATCCAGCCGGCCCAGGCGAATCAGCGCATCGAGCACGCGCTGCTGCACCCGCATCGGCAGCATCCGGTAGGCGTCGTCGGTCTTGTCCATGGCCGCGAGCTCGGCGGCGGCCTTGTTTCCGACCTCGTGCATATCTTTGCAGAAGCGGACCAGGGCGTCGTAATCGTCGGCCGCGATGCCGCTGAAGCTGCAGCCCAGCAGCGTCCACTGCATGTTCTCGCGCAGGATCGTGCCGCTGCGCGCGGTTTTGAGCCGGCAGCGGATCTTGCGGCGGTCGAGCTCCATGATGATGTCGAACTCGGGCACGCCGGGCGGCGTCTTCGTTGCCAGCAGGCAGCCGTTCAGCGAGATCTCCATGCCCACGCCGGGCATCAGCTCGTTGCCGTTCTTGATCCAGGAAATGTTGAAGCGAACCTTCTTGCGAGGCGAGTGACGTCGTTCTTTGCGTTGGCCGCTGAACAGTTTGGTCAGCTCGTTGAACAATACGCTCTCCCGGAGCCCGGCATACCGATGGCGAACCCATGGCGGTGTTTATCACGTTCGAGGGCATTGAAGCCGCTGGAAAGTCAACCCTCATCGCCGCGTTGAACGACGACCTACGGGCTCGCGGCGAAAACGTCCTCGTTACCCGCGAGCCCGGCGGTACGCCATTAGGCGACCGTATTCGCCAAATCTGGCGCGATCCCGCGAGCGCGATCGATCCCTTGGCCGAGGCGCTGCTGATGAGTGCCGATCGAGCCCAGCATGTGGCCACGGTGATCGCCCCGGCGGCACGATCGGGGGTGACGATTCTCTGCGACCGCTATTTCGACGCGACGATCGCCTATCAAGGCTTCGGGCGCGGGCTCGATATCGAGATGCTGCTCGAGCTCTCGCTGCTGGCCACCAGCCGCATCACGCCCGACCTGACGCTGCTGCTCGATATCCCGCCCGAGCTTTCGCTTGCCCGCGTGCGCGCTCGCGGCGACGCCGATCGCATGGAGCTGGAAGACGAGGCCTTCCACGGCCGCGTCCGGGCCGGCTACCACGAGCTGGTAAAGCGCTTCAGCCATCGGTTCGCGGTCCTCGACGGCACGCGGACACCCGCCGACGTGCTGGCTGCGGCGCACGCGTCCATCGCGAACCGGCGCGCGGCGATCCGGTGATCGACGGACGCTTCGAGGTTGCCGGCGCCGCCGGTCCGACGCACTTCTTCGAGGCGCTCACCGCCGAGACGCTCTCGCACGGCTACCTCTTCGCCGGCCCGGCCGGCGTCGGCAAGAAGACGTTCGCGCTGCGTTTGGCCCAATCGCTGCTCTGCGTCACCCCCAAGACGACGCTGCTCGGCTACTGCGGCGTCTGCAGCGGGTGCACGCGCGTGGCCGGGGGCGTGCACCCCGACCTCTACTTCGCCGAGGGCCAGGTGAAGATCGGCGAGCGCGAAGGGTCGGGCTTCCACGCGGCCGAGGATGCCACGGCGCGCGACTTGGTGCGTCAGCTCTCGATGCATTCCTACGCCGGCGGCCGCCGGGTGTTCGTGCTGGGCGACGTCGACTTCACGCGCGAAGCCGCCAACGCGCTGCTCAAGTTTTTCGAAGAGCCGCCGGCCGGCGTACTGCTGCTGCTGACGACGACCGCGGTCGCGCGCATTCTCCCGACCGTCCGTTCGCGGTTGCTCGAGGTGACGTTTCCACCGCTCACGGCCCGTGAGGTCGCATCGATCCTCGAACGCGAAGGCGTCGAGCCGGACGTCGCCGCCCACGTTGCGGAACTGGCCGGCGGCAGCACCACGCGCGCCCGCGCCTTGCTCGACGGCGAGGGCACGATGCGCGACGCCGCGGTGGCGTGGTTTTTCGCGACGCTCGAGGGCGGCAACGCCGATGCGACCGCGTGGGCGACGCGCCCGACGCTCGACGAGGGCCTCGAAGTGGTGAAGACCCTAACGCGCGATTGGCTCGCGCTACGCGTCGGCGGCCGCGGTGTTCCGCTCTTGGCGCGCGATCAAGCCGAACGGATCGAACGCTTGCCCAAACGCGATCCGGCCGCGATCGCGCGCGCGCTCGGTGCGCTCGGGGACGCCGAACGCATCGCCCGCAGCAACGTCAGTCCGGCGCTCGTCGCCGACTTGGCGAAGATGGCCCTCGTCGCTACCAGCGCGGGGGCGTGAACGAAACGTCGCTGTAGACCTTCGCCATCACGACCGCGATGTAACCGGTCAGGATTGCTTGGATCACGGCGCCCAGAACGCTTGCGAGAATTACCGAGGTGACGCCCAGCGCACCGAAGAGCGCGGCCTCGATGAAGTTGCCGACGTAGAAGAGCAAAACCAAACTCACGACCGTGAGCAGCGCGGCCGCCATCGGCGCGCTCTTGACGCGTTCGATCGATACGCTGATCGCGGCGCCGCCCGGAATGCCGCCGATGGCCGCCGCCGCGATCGTGAAGATCAACCCGTACATCGCGATCGCGAGCAACACGATGCCGATCCCGGCACCGACGATCGTCGAAGCGTATTGCGCGATGCTCAGCACGAACGTGAAACCGAAGGCGGCGAAGATGATGTCGCGGCCCTTGCGGCGCGCGTCTTGCCAGGCGTCATCGAACGGGATCGAGCCCCGGCGCCAGCCGCCGTCGGCGATGATGATCGAGACGCCCAGCGCGAACAGCTGGATCAGCAGCAGCAAGAAGGTCGTGATGCTGGCCATGAAGCCCGCCGCCCGCGGCGTCTGAAAATTGCGCGACCAGCACGCCGATCACGCCGGCGAGCAGCGGCAGGACGATGACCGTCGGGTTGCGCGCGAACACCGGGAACGCTCGCAGATAGACCGAGAAATCGATGCGTTCCCGCGACGGCTGTCTCATGGACGCGGCGTCAGCGCGCCCCCGAGAGAGCCGACCCGCACGTGCACGTGCGTTCCTTGGGCAGCGTTTCGATGATCTTGAAGATCCCTTGCTTCACCCGTTCGTTGTTGCTCGAGAAGACTTCGATCACTTCGGCGTGCGAGACGGGTTTGATGCCGCCCTGGCCTTCGAGGCCGACGTCGTAGTCGGTGATCAGCGAGATGTTGACGTAGCACATCTCGAGCTCGCGCGCGAGATAGGACTCGGGGTAGTTGGTCATGTTGATGACCTCCCAGCCGAGGCTCGAGAACCACTTCGATTCCGCGCGCGTCGAAAAGCGCGGTCCTTGAATGATCACGATCGTGCCGGTCTCGTGCGTATCGATGTCGAGGCCTTTGAGCGCCGCGATCGCGATCGGCCGCATCTGCGAGCAGTACGGATCGGCGAAGCTGACGTGCGTGGTGACCGGGCCGTCGTAGAACGTATCCTTGCGGCCGGTCGTGCGATCGACGATTTGGTCCGCGACGACCATCGAACCCGGTTTCACATGGGCTTGCAGCGAACCGCAGGCCGTCGGTCCGATGATGCGCGTGATCCCGAATTCCTTGAACGCCCAGGCGTTGGCGAGGTAGTTGATCGACTGCGGCGGGTAGCGATGATCCTTGCCGTGCCGCGGCAAGAACGCCACCTTGCGTCCGGCGATTTCGCCCAGCGCGATCTTGTCGGAGGGCGCACCGTAGGGCGTCTCCACCCAAACTTCGCGCGGGTTTTCCATCAGGCTATAAAAGCCGGATCCGCCATATACGCCGATCTCAGCCGAGTCTGTCGCCAAGGTATCTCCTCCAAATCGTAAAAACGCAACGCCTCCGCTTCGACCACCACCGGCATCGCCCTACCGCCCCGGATGCCGGCTATTCGCCGATCGTTATTCGATGAAGTCGGAAGGTTTGAGTTCGTCGATGAATTTCTTGAACTTGTGCGTGTCCTGGACTTCGGCTTTCTTGTCCGGCACGGACTCTTCAAGCGCGATCTTATCGGTCACGAAAATCGGCGCTTGCATACGCAGCGCGAGCGCGATGCCGTCGGAGGGGCGCGCATCGATTTCCTGGACCTCGCCGTTCGTGCGCACGATGAGCTTGGCGAAAAACGTCGAGTCCTTGATATCGTGAATCACGATCTGCTCGAGCTTGGAGTGCTGCGACTCGAGCAGCGCGCGCATGAGGTCGTGCGAGAGCGGCCGCGGGACGGCCGTTCCCTCCAGCGCGAGCGCGATGGCGGTCGCCTCGAAGGGGCCGATCAGGATCGGCAGGTAGCGCTTGCCTTCGAGGTCCTTCAAGATGACCACGGGATCGTGCGTCAGCAAATCGATTCCCAGTTTGTCGACCTTCATCTGCCGCATCATGGTAAGTCCGACGGGCCAAGGGCGAATCCTTCGGTAAGGCACAACCCACCACCGATGCTTTTCTTTCGCACACCTCGCCAAATGTCGCAGGTCCCATAGATGGCTCTGGCGTGCGGCATCGTCGGCCTCCCCAATGTCGGCAAATCGACGATCTTCAACGCGCTCACCCGCTCGGCGCAAGCACTCGCGGCGAACTATCCGTTCGCGACGATCGAGCCCAACATCGGCGAGGTGCCCGTCCCCGATCCGCGGCTCGAGACGCTGGCCGAGATAAGCGCGTCCAAGAAGATCGTGCACGCCACCGTGCGCTTCGTCGACATCGCCGGGCTGGTGCGCGGCGCCGCGAGCGGCGAGGGGCTCGGCAACGCCTTCCTCTCGCACATTCGCGAGACCGACGCCGTGGCGATGGTCGTGCGGTGCTTCGACGACCCCAACATCACCCACGTCGAGGGAGCGCCCGACCCGCTGCGCGACATCGAGATCGTCGCGATCGAGATGGCGCTCGCCGACCTTGCGACGTTGGGGAAACGGCGCGAACGGCTGGCGCGCGAGGTGCGGGCCAACCCCAAGCAGCAGCCGCAGCTGACGGCGCTCGACAACCTGGTCGCGGCGCTCGAGGCCAACCGCCCGGCGCGCTCGTTTCCCGCCGATTCGCCCGAAGCGGCGCTCGCGCGCGAGCTCTTTCTGCTCAGCATGAAGCCGATGCTCTACGTGGCCAACATCGACGAGGCGCAGATCACGGCGCCCGGACCGATGGTGCAAGCGGTCGTCGCCCACGCCGCCGCCGAGAACAGCCGCGCGATCGCTTTTTCGGGCAAGATCGAGTCGGAGTTCGCCGGCCTCACCGACGACGAGGCGGCGGCCTTCCGCGACGACTACGGGATCGCGTCGGGCGGGCTCGACCGGCTGATCGTCGAGGTCTACGACCTGCTCGGCTTGATGACGTTCCTGACCACCGGCGAACAAGAGACCCGCGCCTGGACGATCGAAAAAGGGACCAAGGCGCCCCAGGCCGCCGGCAAGATCCACAGCGACATCGAGCGCGGCTTCATCCGCGCCGAGATCATCGACTACGCCGACTACGTCCAATACCGCACCCCTGAGGCGCTGCGTGCGGTCGGCAAGATCCGCAGCGAGGGCAAGGACTACGTCATGCGCGAGGGCGACGTCGTCGAATTCCGCTTCAACGTGTAACGATTATCCTCCATTTGGCGTCTTATAGAGTAGAACTGTTCGCCAAATGGCCAAGAGAATCGGAGGGGCGATGAGCACCACAACAGTCCGGGACGTCTCGGTTTTCGGGGACGCGATGGCCTATTTCGACGAGGCGGCCTCGCTGCTCAACCTCGAACCGGGGATGCGGGCGATCCTCACCCACCCCTCGCGCCAGATCATCTTCTCGATCCCCTTCCAGCGCGACGACGGCAGCCTCGAGGTCTACACCGGCTACCGCGTCCAGTACAACTTCGCGCGCGGGCCGGCCAAGGGCGGCATCCGCTACCACCCCGGCGTGACGCTCGATGAGGTCACGGCGCTGGCCTTCTGGATGACCTGGAAGTGCGCGGTCGTCGACTTGCCCTTCGGCGGCGCCAAGGGCGGCGTGACCTGCGACCCGGCCGAGCTCTCACCGGGCGAGCTCGAGCGGATCACGCGGCGGTATGCGGCCGAACTGGTCGAGGTCGTCGGTCCCGACAAGGACGTGCCCGCGCCCGACGTCGGCACGAACCCGCAGATCATGGCCTGGTTCATGGATACCTATGCGATGCACACGCGCACCGGCGTCCCGGGCGTCGTCACGGGCAAACCGGTCGAGCTCGGCGGCTCGCTCGGCCGGGTCGAAGCGACCGGGCGCGGCGTCTCGCTGGTGGCGTTCGAAGAACTCCACCATCTCGGCATCGCGCCGGCCGATGCGCGCATCGTCGTGCAAGGCTTCGGCAACGTCGGTTCGGTCGCGGCGAAGATGTTCGCCGCGCGCGGCTGCAAGGTCGTCGGCATCTCCGACATCAGCGGCGGCTATGTGAACGACGCCGGCATCGACGTCGGCGGCGCGACCGCCTACGCGCAAGAGCATCATTCGCTCGAAGGCTATCGCGGCGGCCGCCACGTGACCAACGAAGAGCTGCTCGAGGTGGAGTGCGACGTGCTGGTGCCCGCGGCGCTCGAAAAAGTGCTGACCGCGGCAAATGCCGAGCGCATCCACGCGAAGCTGATCGTCGAGGGCGCGAACGGGCCGACGACGCCCGAGGCCGACCACATCTTCCAGCACAACGGAACGATCGTCGTGCCCGACATCATCGCCAACGCGGGCGGCGTGATCGTGTCGTACTTCGAGTGGGTGCAAGACCGCCAGGGCTACTTCTGGCGCGAGTCGGAAGTGAACGAGCGGCTCGAAGAGCTGCTGCTCACGAACTTCCGTAAAGTGCGCGAAGTCGCGCTCGCGCGCCAGATACCCTATCGCACCGCCGCCTACATGGTCGCGATCGATCGGGTGACGCGCGCGATGAAGATGCGCGGCGTCTACGCCTAGAGCGCTCTAGATGCGGCGGTCGAGCGCCTGCACTTCGTCGGCTTGCGAAGGCGGCACGACCTGTTCCATCGACGCTTCCTGGGTTTCTCCGCCGGCTTCTTCGTAGGCGGCCAGGGTGCCGTCGTAGACGCTGACGTCGGTGAAGCCCTCGGCGCGCAGCTTGTCGGCGATCTTCTCGAGCGCTTCGTGGTCGCCGTTCTCGGCGTAGAGCACCACGCGGCTGTCGTGCGCGATCGGCAGCGCGAGGTGATCGGCTTCGAGCAAGTCGTGCGGCCGATAGCGGACGGCGCCGCGGATCTCGCGTTTGCCGGCGCTCTTCCCGGCGTTGATGATCGTGGTGCGCGGGTCGCGGGTGAGAAGGTCGGCGGCCGTGATGCTCATGGCGCTGCTATTCCCACCTCGCGCGCAAACGCAACCTGCCGCTGCTAAGCCGTCGCCGGAGCCGTCGCGCGCAGGCGAATGCTGCTGAGGATCGCCGCCAGCGCGATGCAGCCGCACGCCGCCAGCAGCGTCGGCTTCGATCACGCTGCGCACCGGCACGGCGCGCGCCGCGGCCGCCGTGCCGGCAAGCTCGAAGATGATCGCGACGAGCGACCGCGCCGAGGGTCTGGCCGCTCAAGCGGGCGGTCGTCATGACACCGGCGGCGCGGCCGGTCTTTTCGGGCGGCGCGGTGGTGATGATCGCGCGGTTGTTGGGCGTTTGGAAGGTGGCGAAACCGGCCCCGCCGAGCGCCGCGCACGCGACGATGGCGAGCGTCGCCGGCATGGCGGGCAGCAGCGCGAAACCCATCAGGCCCGCACCCATGACGAGGATGCCGATCGTGCACAGCAGCGGCGCCGAGTGGCGATCCGAGAGCGGTCCCATGCGAATCGCGACGATGAGCGCCATGATCGGCCACGACGAGAGCAGCAGCCCCGACTGCAGCGGCGTCTTCCCGAGCACGTCCTGGAAGAAAAACGGCAGCGAGACGTAGGCGATGCCTTGTGCCGTGTACGTCGCGGTCGAGGCGAGCACCGAGATGCTGAAGATCGGCACGCGGAACAGTTCGACCGCGAGCATCGGGTGCGTCAACCGAAGCTGGCGGCGAATGAAGAGCAGCATCGCGACCACGCCGGCGATTGCGAACGCCGCGCTCTCGAGCGCCGGCTGGCGGCCCGCGATGCCGTCGAGCGCGTAGAAGATCGCGCCGAACCCGAGCGCCGCCAGCGCGGCCGAGCCGTAGTCGAGCTTCGCGCCGGTCGCCGGAATATCGGGCAGGTTCCGCCAGCCGAGGATCAGGGCCAGAATGCCCAGCGGCACGTTGAGCGCGAAGATCCACGGCCACGGTGCGAACGCGAGGATCAGGCCGCCGATCGTCGGCCCGCCCGCCGTGCCGGCCGCGACGAAGATCGAGTTCATCGCGACCGAACGGCCTAGGTCCGCCGTGGAGAAGAGCGCGCGGTTGAGCGAGTTGGTGGTCACGAGCAGCGCCGCGCCGCCGAGTCCCTGGATCACGCGCATCGCGACGAGAAACGGCGAAGCTCGGAGCGAGCGCGCAGCCGAGCGTCGCGAGCGTGAACAGCAAGAGCCCGCCCAAGATACAGCTGCTTCGCGCCGCGCGCATCGCCCACCGATGCGAAGAACAGCAGCGTGGAAGTCGTGGCGAGTTGGACGCCGTTGACCACCCAGATCGATTCCGCCGAGGTGACGTGAAAGCTGCGCGCGATCGTCGGCAGCGCCGTGTTCGCGATCGAGCTCGAGAGCACGACGATGAACGTTCCGATCGAGGTGCACGCCAGCGCCCACAGGCGCGCGCGTGACGGCTCGGCCGGCGCGCTAGGCGAAGGCTTGTTCGGCGTGATACGAGCTGCGCGAGAGCGGGCTCGAAACGACTTGCCGGAAGCCCTTGGCGAGCCCGAGCGTCGCGCAGGCGCGCGAACTTCTCGGGCGTGATGAATTCGACGACCGTGAGATGGCGTTTGGTCGGCTGCAGATACTGGCCCATCGTGAAGATGTCGACGCCGGCCGCGCGCGCGTCGTCCATCGCTTGCTCGATCTCGGCTTCGGTTTCGCCGAGGCCGAGCATCAGCGAGGTCTTAGTGTAGCGCACTTTGCCGCTGTGCTTCGCGTGCGCGAGGATCGCGAGCGACTGCCCGTAGGTCGCGCGGCGGTCGCGCACCGTCGGCTGCAGGCGTTCGACGGTTTCGAGGTTGTGGGCGAGCACTTCGGGCTGCGCGTCGAGCACGATGTCGAGCGCGGCGAGGTCGCCCGCGAAATCGCCCGTCAGGCACTCGACTTTGGAGCCGGGCGATTTCTTGTGGATCTGCCGCACGGTGTTGGCGAAGATCGTGGCGCCGCCGTCGGCGAGGTCGTCGCGGTCGACCGCGGTGAGCACGAGATAGTTCCAGCCCAGTTCGGCGACCGCTTCGGCGACGCGCTTGGGTTCGAGCCAATCGACCTCGCCCTTGGGCGAACCGGTTTTGACGTTGCAGAAATGGCAGCCGCGCGTGCACGTGTCGCCGAGGATCATGATCGTCGCGGTGCCGGCGCCCCAGCACTCGCCGAGGTTCGGGCACATCGCCTCTTGGCACACCGTGTGCAGGTCGAGCCGCTTGACGTTGGCCTTGACGTTCTCGTAGGCTTCGCCGCGCGGCAGCTGCACTTTGAGCCACGGCGGTTTGCGCGGCGGCTGCGGGCTGATCAGGTCGATCGTTTCCATGACTCGCCTATCTCGACGCCGCGAGGAGCGGGACGGTTGCGTCCGGCGCGTTCGAAGTGCAGCCCGAACTCGGCTTCGAGTGCGGGCAGCAGCGCATCGCGCGCTTCGGCCCAGCCGACGCTACGGCCCAGTTCCCTCGAGATCGAGGTGATGCCGAATTCCGGGGTTCCGCACGGCGTGATCAGACGATCGTAATCGAGCACGGTATAGGCGTTGAGCGCGAGCCCGTGCAGCGAGGTCATCTTCTGGACGGCCAGTCCGACCGCGCAGATCGCCTGCTCGCCCACGTAGACGCCGCGGTGTTCCGCCCGTCCGGCGGCGGTGATGCCGAACGTGGCGAGCGCAGCGATCACCGCGCGTTCCAACGCCGAGACGAAGGGCACGACTTCGCGAAAGCGCGGCAGTTTGCGAATCGGGTAGACGACCAGCTGCCCCGGACCATGATAGGTGACGTCGCCGCCGCGCTCGACCTCGACCACGTCGACCCCGCGCGCGTCGAGCAGCGCGCGCGGAACGAGCACGTTGCCGGCCTTCGCGCGGCGCCCGAGCGTGATGACCGGATCGTGCTCGACGACGAGCCACGTATCGGGCTCGCGCCCATCTGCAACGGCCGCGTGCAACTCGCGCTGCAGCGCCCACACCTCGCGGTACGGCCGCCGCCCGAGATCAAGAAGCCGGGCGTTCATGATCCTTTTCGAGCCGTATGAGGCGATTTTCGATGCGGTCGAAGCGCTCGTCGACAAGATCGAAGCGCGCGTCGACAAGATCGAAGCGCGCGTCGACCCGGTCGAAACGGCGGTTCATCTGATCTTGCATCGCCTCGAAGCGCCGATCGTTCGCCTCGAAGCGTGCGTCGATTCGAGTGAAGCGGTCGGCTGTTGCTTCGCTAAACATGAGAAGGGCCGCCATGACGTCGTCGGTCGAGTATTTGCTCATGCCGGCCATTCTCTATGCCCGATGTTTCCGGGAGATTTCCGTTAGACCGCGGCCGGTTGTTTGGCGGGTTTGGGGTTGGGGATGTGGATCGCTTTGCCGTGCATCGCTTCGGCCGCGTCCATGATCGATTCGGTGAGCGTCGGGTGCGGGTGGATCGAGAGGCCGATGTCTTCGACCGTCGCGCCCATCTCGAGCGCGATCAAGCCTTCACCGATCAGCGATTCGGCTTGCGGCGCGACGATGTGCATGCCCAGCAGCAGATCGGTCTTGGCATCGCCGATCAGCTTGATCAGCCCGTCGGTCTCGTTCATCGTGCGCGCGCGACCCGATGCCATCAGCGGGAACTTGCCGATCTTGATCGTGTAACCGGCGGCCTTCGCTTCTTCCTCGGAAAGGCCGACGGTGGCAACCTCGGGGTCGGTGTAGACGCAGTTCGGGATCGCGACCGGATCGAACGCCGACGCGCGGTCGCCGGCGATCACTTCGGCCGCCACGACGCCTTCTTTCATCGCCTTGTGCGCCAGCAGCGGGCCGCCCGTGATGTCGCCGATCGCGTAGATGCCGTCGACGGCGGTCTTGCGCTGCGCGTCGACATCGATGAAACCTTTGTCGTTGGTCTTGAGGCCGGCGGCTTCGAGGTTGAGCGTGTCGGTCACCGGACGGCGGCCGACGGCGACCAGCACCATGTCGAATTCGCGCGTCTCGGGCTTGTTGCTCGTGTACTCGCCGTTGAACGTGGCCTTCACTTGCTGGTCGGCAACTTTCTCGATCGTCTCGACTTTGGTCGAGAGCGCGATCTCGATGCCTTGTTTCTTGAGGATGCGGCCGAGGGTCTTCGAAATTTCCAGATCGGTGCCGGTGAGGATGTTGGGCATCGCTTCGACGACCAGCACCTTGGCGCCGAGACGCGTGTACACGGTTGCGAACTCGAGACCGATGACGCCGCCGCCGACGATCAGCAGGTTCTTCGGAATGCGCTTGAGCGAGACGGCATCGTCGGAGTTGATGATCGTCTCGCCATCGTGCGGCCACGCCTTCACGTCGATCGGCGCGCCGCCGGTCGCGATCACGATCGCTTGCGCCGTGTACTCATCGGTGGTGCCGTCTTTTTTCTTCAGCGACACCTTGTTCTTGCCGACGAACGATGCGTCGCCGTAGGCGAACGTGACGTTGTTCGCTTTGAAGAGCTGGCCCACGCCGCCGACGTTGGCCTTCACGACCTTGTCCTTGAAGCCGGCGACGCCTTCGCGGTCGATCTCCGCTTGCGGGACCTTGATCCCGATCTCGGCGGCGTGGTTGATCTGACGCGTGATCTCGCCGACGTGCAACAGCGCCTTGGTCGGGATGCAGCCCCAGTTGAGGCAGACGCCCCCGACTTCGTCGCGGTCGAAGCACACGACGTTTTTGCCCAGTTGACCGAGCCGAATCGCGGCGTGGTACCCGCCCGGGCCCGCGCCGATGACGACCGCGTCGACGTTGATTGATGCCATAACTCTCCTACAACCTAGTGAATCTATAAAAGGGTGCGGCGCATGTCGGCCAGCACGCCGGCGAGGTAGGTGACGAAGCGCGCGGCCGACGCGCCGTCGATCACCCGGTGATCGTACGAGAACGACAGCGGCAGGATCGTGCGCGGTTTGAACTCCGTGCCGTCCCAGACGGGTTTGACGGACGTGCGGCACGCGCCGAGGATCGCCACTTCGGGCGCGTTGATGATGGGCGTGAAATAGGTCCCGCCGATGCCGCCCAAACTCGAGATCGTGAACGTTGCGCCGGTCATGTCGGCCGGGCCGAGTTTGCCCTCGCGCGCCTTCTTCGAGAGGTCGCCGAGGTCGCGCGCGATATCGAGCACGCCCTTTTTGTCGGCGTCGCGGACGACGGGCACGACCAGCCCGTTCGGGGTGTCGGCCGCGAAGCCGATGTTGTAGTACTGCTTGAGGACCAGCTGCTCGCCGTCGAGCGAGCTGTTGACGCTCGGGAATTTCTTGAGCGCCGCGACCGCGGCTTTGATCATCAGCGCGAGCATCGTGACCTTGACGTCTTTTTGCTCGGCGTTGAGGCTGACGCGAAACGCTTCGAGGTCGGTGACGTCGGCGTCTTCGCACTGCGTGACGTGCGGGATCATCACCCAATTGCGCGCCAAGTTGGGACCGGAGAGCTTTTGGATGCGCGTGAGCGCGACGCGTTCGACCGGACCGAATTTCTCGAAGTCGACCTTGGGCCACGGCAGCAGTTGCAAGCCGCCGCCGGTTGCTCCGTTGGCCGGCGCGGCGACGCCGTTGGCCAGCGTCTGCTTCACGAAGCCTTGCACGTCGTCGCGGGTGATACGGCCGTTGGGTCCGCTGCCGCGGACGGCGCCCAGCGTGACGCCGAGCTCGCGCGCGAAGCGGCGGATCGCCGGGCTGGCATGCACGACCAGACCGTTACCGCCGGCGTGGCCGTTCGAGGCCGCAACCGGCGCGGCTGCGGGCGCGGCGGCAACCGGTGCGGCTGCCGCGGGTGCTGGTGAAGCCGCCGGCGCGGGGGCCGGCGCGTTCGCGGCGGGCGGCGCCGGCGCAGCGGCAGCCGACTCGACGATCGCCAGCACGTCGCCTTGCGAAACTTTGTCGCCGACGCGAACCTTGACGTCGCGAATGCGGCCGGCGGTCGTCGCCGGCACTTCCATCGTTGCCTTTTCGGATTCGAGCTCGACCAGCGGCGCGTCTTTCTCGATCGTCTCGCCGTTGCTGATGAACACGCTGATCACCGGTACGTTGGTGAAGCCGCCGATGTCGGGAACGAGCAGCTCCGTCACGGTGGCCGGGCCGGCCGCCGCCGGCGCACTCGGTGCGGGCGCTTCTGCAGCCGCCGCTGCGGGCACGGGTGCCGCAGCGGGTGCCGTTGCGGCAGCCGGTGCGGCACCCGGTGCGGGCGCCGCCGCGGCGTCGGCCGTCTCGACGCTGATCAGCACGGTGCCTTGGCTGACTTTGTCGCCGACCTTCACCTTGACGTCTTTGACCACGCCGGCCAAAGTCGAAGGCACTTCCATCGTCGCTTTGTCGGACTCGAGCGAAACGAGCGGCGAATCTTTCTCGATCGTATCGCCCGCGGCGACGAGCACTTCGATCACGGGCACATCGTTGAACCCGCCGATATCCGGAACCGCGACCTCTGCGAGCGCCATGTCAGACCTTCATCGGGTTGGGTTTGTCGGTGTCGAGGCCGAAGGCGGCGATCGCTTTGCCGACGACGGCCGTTTCGATCGTGCCGGCATCGGCGAGCGCTTTCAGCGCGGCCAGCGCGACCCAGCGGCGGTCGACTTCGAAGAAAGAGCGCAGTTGTTCGCGCGTGTCGCTGCGGCCGTAGCCGTCGGTGCCGAGCGCGACGAACGGCGCATCGACGAACTGACGGATCTGATCGCTGTACGTCTTCATGTAGTCGGTCGAGCAGATCACCGGATCGCTCGAACCGTTGAGCAGTTGCGCGACCCACGGCGTGCGCGGCGTCTCGCCGGGATGTAGGAGGCTCCAGCGTTCCGCATCGAGCCCGTCGCGGCGCAGCTCGTTCATGCTGGTCGCGCTGTACACGTCGGCGACGACGCCGTACTCTTTGAGCAGCTCCGCGGCCGCTTCCACTTCGCGCAGGATCGTGCCGGAGCCGAGCAGCCGCACGCGCGGCGCACCCGGCTTGCCCTCGCCCTTCGAGAACTGGTAGAGGCCCTTGATGATGCCTTCTTCCGCGCCGGCCGGCATCGCCGGGTGGTGGTAGTTCTCGTTCATCACCGTGAGGTAGTAGAACACGTCTTCCTGATTGCCGATCATGCGGCGCAGGCCGTCTTGCATGATCACCGCGAGCTCGTAGGCGTAGGTCGGGTCATATGACACGCAGTTCGGGATGAACGACGCCATGATGTGGCTCTGGCCGTCCTCGTGCTGCAGACCCTCACCGTTGAGGGTCGTGCGGCCGGCGGTGCCGCCCATCAGGAAGCCGCGCGAGCGCATGTCGCCGGCCGCCCAGATGAAATCGCCGATGCGCTGGAACCCGAACATCGAGTAGAAGATGAAGAACGGGATCATCTGCTTGCCGTGCGTGGAGTACGACGTCGCGGCGGCCATCCACGATGAGACGGCGCCCGCTTCGTTGATGCCTTCTTGCAGAATTTGGCCGGTCTTGTCTTCGCGGTACCACATCAGCTGGTCGGCGTCTTGCGGGCGATAGAGCTGTCCGAGCGGCTGATACATGCCGACCTGGCGGAACATGCCCTCCATGCCGAAGGTGCGCGTTTCATCCGAAACGATCGGCACCAAACGCGGACCGACGACCTTGTCGCGAATCAGCGCGCCGAGGGCGCGCGAATAGGCCATCGTGGTCGAGAACTCGCGTTCGCCGCTGTCTTCGAGCAGCGCTTTGAAGGCCTCGAGTTTCGGCACCGGCAGCGGCGCTTCGACGTTGCGGCGGCGCACCGGGAACTGTCCGCCGAGCGCGGCCTCGCGCTCGCGCAGGTAGTCCATCTCCGGGCTCTTCTCGTCGGGCCGGATGTAGGGGATATTCTCGATGTCCTTATCGGAGATCGGAATCGAAAAGCGGTCGCGGAACGAACGCAGCTGATCTTCGGCCAGCTTCTTCGTGTTGTGCGCGACGTTCATGCCTTCGCCGGCCGTGCCCAGGCCGTAACCCTTGACGGTTTTCGCCAGGATGACCGTCGGGCCGGCGGTGTGATCGACGGCGGCTTTGTAGGCGGCGTAGACTTTGTAGGGATCGTGGCCGCCGCGGTTGAGCCGCCACACGTCGTCGTCCGACCAGTCGGCCACGAGCGCCCGAGTCTCCGGATATTTGTTGAAGAAATTCTCGCGCACGTAGGCGCCGTCGCGCGACTTGTAGGTTTGATAGTCGCCGTCGAGGGTCTCGCCCATCAAGCGCACGAGCGCGCCGGTGTGGTCGTTCGCCAAGAGCGGATCCCAGCGCCGGCCCCAGATCACCTTGATCACGTTCCAGCCGCCGCCGCGGAAGTGCGCCTCGAGTTCTTGGATGATCTTACCGTTGCCGCGCACCGGACCGTCGAGCCGCTGCAAGTTGCAGTTGACGACGAAGATCAGGTTGTTGAGGTTCTCGCGCGCCGCGATGCCCAAGCCTGCGAGCGTTTCGGGTTCGTCGACCTCGCCGTCGCCGACGAACACCCACACCTTGCGCCCGCTCGTGTCTTCGATGCCGCGATCGTGCAGATACTTCATGAAGCGGGCTTGATAGACGGCTTGCAGCGGCCCCAGGCCCATTGAGACGGTCGGGAACTGCCAAAAATCGGGCAGCAGCCACGGATGCGGGTACGAGCTCAGACCCTTGCCGTCGACTTCGCGCCGGAACGAATCGAGTTTCTCTTCACTAAGGCGGCCGTCGACGAAGGCGCGCGCGTACACGCCGGGCGAGGCGTGTCCTTGGAAGTACACGAGGTCGCCGCCGTGGTTGGCCGACGGCGGATGCCAGAAGTGGTTGAAGCCGACATCCATCAGCGTCGCCGACGATTGGTAGGTCGCAACGTGCCCGCCCAGACCGTCGAAATGTTTGTTCGCGCGCACGACCATCGCCATCGCGTTCCAGCGCGAATAGTGGCGCAGTTTTTCTTCGATGTCGTGATTGCCCGGATAGGCCGGCTGCGCGTGGACCGGAATCGTGTTGACGTAGGGCGTGGTCAGCGTGATCGGGATGTCGGCGCCGCGCGTGCGCGCGCGCACCGTCAGCGCTTCGATGATCTCGCGGGCGCGTTGCGGTCCTTCGGCGGAGATGACGCCGTCGAGGGCCTCGATCCACTCGTCGGTCTCGCGCGGGTCGGGCTCCGCCGCAGCGTGGCCGTTCGTGGCGATGGCCGGGCTCGAAACGTCTAACATCGGTAGGGCCTCTTCGGCGAGCTTCGGGTGCAATTCTTCATAAATATATCAGGCCGGAACCGCGGCGCGCCGTCCAAGCAGGCGTCCGGGCCATCCAATTCGGCGACCATCGCTGCGCTGAAGCGGGATTGGCCGGTCGCGCGGTCTAATTGGATGGGTGATGACCGCGAATGGCTGGGCTCCGGACGCGCTGGCAGTCGACCGCGAGAGCGTCGTCCCGATCTACCGCCAGCTCTACGAACGGCTGCGCGAGCAGATCCTGACCGGCGCGCTGCCCGAAGGCACCCGGCTTCCGCCCGAGCGGGTGCTGGCCGATCGTCTGGGGGTCAACCGCAGCACGATCGTCCACGGCTACCGCGAGCTGGTTGCCGACGGCCTGATCGAGCAGCGTGTCGGATCGGGTTCGCGCGTGGCGGCGCTGCGCGACGGGGCGCCCGAGCGAACCGCCGCCGGCGTGCCGTGGTGGGTGACCCTGCCGCCCTGGCGGGTGGGGCAATACCCCGCCGTGCTGGGCGAGCTGGCGGCCTCGGAGCACGGCGAGCAGATCGCCTTCGTCCAAGGCGTTCCGCCGGCCGAGCCTTCGCCGCTGGCCGACCTCGCGGGCTCGTTCGCGCGGGTGGGCGGCAACGTGAACTACGTGCTGACCTACGGCGACAGCGAGGGGTATTTGCCGCTGCGCGAGGCGGTGGCCGAGCGCATGCGGCGGCGCGGCTGCGAGGTCGACGCGCGCAACGTGCTGATGCTCACCGGCTCGACCCAGGGCATCACCTTGGTTGCGCAGTCGTTGGCCGAACCGGGCGACGAGATCGTGGTCGAGGCGCCGACGTATCCCGGCGCGCTGCAGATCTTCCAAATCCACGGGCTGCGGGCGATCCCCGTCCCGGTCGACGAGCACGGCGTGCGCGTCGACCACATCGAGGCGATCTTGCGCACGCGGCGTCCGCGCTTCATCTACACGATGCCCTCGCTGCATAACCCCACCGGCGTGACGCTCAGCGAGGAGCGGCGCGAGCGGCTGGTGGTGCTGGCGCGCCGCTGGGGCGTGCCGCTGGTCGAAGACGATCCGTACGGCGAGCTGGCGCAGTCCACGCTCGCGCCGCTGCTCGCGCGCGCGGGCGACGACGTCATCTACCTCTCGAGTTTCAGCAAGACGATCGCGCCCTCGCTGCGGCTCGGCTGGATGGTCGCCCCGCGTACGATCTTCGACCGGCTGCTGCTGCGCAAGCAATCCTACGACATGGCGACGAGCATGTACATCCAAGCCGGGGTCGACGACTTCATGCGCACCGCCTACGATGGGCACCTGCGCGCGCTGCGCGTCGAGCTCGCCGCGCGGCGGGCGCTGGCGAACGCGGCGATCGCGCGCTACTGGCCGCCGTCGCTGCGCGCCGATCCGAAAGCCGACGGCTACTACGTTTGGGCCGGAGCGTCGCGCGAGTTCGGCGCGCGCGCGCTGCTTGCGGCGGCCGAGCGGCGCGGCGTGTCGTTCCTGTTCGGCGAAGCGTTTTTCGCGCAGGGCGGCGGCGACCACCACATCCGCCTCGCGCTGACGCCGGTTCCGCGCGAGGCGATCGAAGAAGGCATCAGGCGCATCGGCGCAGGTCGTCACGGCGTGACGCCGGGGTCGCTGCTCGACTGGTACCGCGTGCACGGCCGCGCGTATCTGCCGTGGCGTCAAACGCGCGATCCGTACCGCATCGTGGTGAGCGAGTTCATGCTGCAGCAGACCCAAGTCGACCGCGTGATCCCGCTCTACGAGGCCTTCATCGCGGCCTTTCCGGATTTCGCGTCTCTGGCCGCGGCCGACGCCGGCGACGCCGTCCGCTTGTGGCGCGGCCTCGGCTATAACTCGCGCGCGACCCGCTTGCACGCGCTCGCGCGCGCGGTCGTCGAACGGCACGGCGGCGTGCTGCCCAGCGACCGCGCGGCGCTGCTGGCGTTGCCGGGCATCGGCCCCTACACGGCCTCCGCCGTGCGCGCGTTCGCCTTCGAGCTCGACGACGTGGCGCTCGATACGAACATCCGCCGCATCGCGCACCGCACCGGCTTCGGGCTGGAGTATCCGTCGCTCGCGACCGACGCCGAACTCGACGCGCGCGCCCGCGCCGCGCTCGAACCGGGCACCGCGCACGACTGGAATTCCGCCATGATGGACGTCGGCGCGACGATCTGCACCGCGCGCGCCCCGAAGTGCCTGCTCTGCCCGCTGCGTCCCGGCTGCGTCGCGGCGCCGGTCGACGCGGCCGCGCTGGCCGTGCTGGCGCGCGCGCGGGGCCGCCGTTCGCCGCAAGAATCGATCCCGTTCGAGCGCACGACGCGCTTCCTGCGCGGCCGCATCGTCGACCGCTTGCGCGACGTGCCGCGCGGGTCGGCGCTGCCCGTGCGCGACCTCATCGCCGCGCTCGCGGGCGTCGTGCCGGCGGATCGCTTGCCGGAAATTCCGGCCGTTGCGGAGGCGCTCGAACGCGACGGTATCATCGAGCGTTCCGGCGGATCGTTACGCCTGCGCTAGAATTCCAGGCCGGCAGCTTCGCGTAGCGCTCTTCGCGCCACGGGTCGGCATCGTTGTGGTAACCGTTGCGCTCCCAAAAGCCCAGTTCGTCGTGATCGGTGAAGTCGACCCGGTTGAGCCACTTCGAGCTCTTCCAGAAGTAGCGTTTGGGGACGAACATGCGCACGGGTCCGCCGTGAACCGGTTCGATCGGCCCACCGTCGTATTCCCACGCGACGAGCACGTCGTCATCCAGCATCGCCGCCAGCGGCAAGTTCGTCGTGTAGTCGTTGTCGGCGTATTGGATCACGTGCGTGACCGAGCTCAGCGGGCGCGCGCGTTCGACCAGCGTGCGAAAGAGCGTGCCGCGCCAGTAGGTCGCTTTCTTGGACCACCGCGTGACGCAGTGGATGTCGCCGCGAAATTCGGTCGACGGCAACGCGCGCAGTTCGTCGTAAGTGATCTCGAACGGGTTCTCGAGCAAGCCCGTGAACGCCAGGCGGTACGCCGCCGGATCGATGTTCGGCACGCCGCCGATGTGCAACACCGGAAACTTGACGGTCAGGCTCTGGCCCGGCGGCAGCGTCGGATCGGATTGCTTGCGAAACGGACTCATCAGAACATCCTGACCTTTGCCGGCGTACCCCCCGACCTTGAACGGCGTAACCCCGACCTTGAATGGTGTACCCCTCGACCTTGAGCGGAGTACCCCCGACCTTGAACGGAGCACCGCCCTTGTCATCCCGAGCGCAGTCGAGGGACCGCCCCCATCATGCCGGGCCGCCACATCGCTGAAAGCCGTGATGCGGGCGGGTCCCTCGACTGCGCTCGGGATGACGCCTCAAGGCCGGCAAACGGGGTGCAGAAAGTTGCCGGGACGGAGTACCCCCTTTGTCATCCCGAGCGCAGTCGAGGGACCGCCCCCATCATGCCAGGCCGCCACTGTCGATCACGAGCGCAGCCGAGTGATCGCCGCCGCACATGCCGGATCGTGTGGCGCCGGCGATATGCCTGAGCGTGTTTGGTGGCGATCACTCGGCTGCGCTCGTGATCGTCATCGCTGAAAGCCGTGATGCGGGCGGGTCCCTTCCATGAGAAGGCCAGCTTTGTCAAGGCCGCCGTGGCGGCCGCCCGCTCCCGTGTCCCTCTTCGCAAACCTTTTTGCCTCGCTTCCATCCGCACTCTGTTGAGCCGCTCTTGGCTCGGTGCATGTTGAGGTTCATCTTCAAAGGTGGTGCTGCTATCTCGACTTCGATCTGATTTAACGATCGAGGGACCGGTCGCAGTCACCGAACGCGGTTTTACATATTGTTCAACGGATGCGGAAGAACGTCATTATGCTGCTAGCGGTTGCGCGCCGTAAAGCGGTTCGTAGACGACGCCGGTTTTCCAAAGATAGTGCAAGAGAATTGCGAGTTTTCGAGCAACGGCAACAACGGCTCTCTTCTTTGCATTTTTACCGCCACGCTCCATCAAGCGCTCGCCGTGGCGCCTTAACCGGCAATCCGGTCCAAATGGGCCTAAAATGTACTGTGCGCTATTAACGAGTAATCGCCGCAGAAACGCGTTGCCCCGCTTGGTTATTCCGAGCTGCGATTGTTGGTCACCGGAGTCGTACTGGCGCGGAACGAGCCCGAGATATGGTCCAACGTCGCGACTGCACCTGAATCGATTTTTGTCACTCAGGGTTAATACAAAAGCTAGCGAAGTCAAAGGCCCAACCCCCGTCACCTGGCTCAACATCGCGGTTTCCGGGTACTTTTCACGCGCCATCGTTTCGATCAGTTTTTCATAGCTGCGTATTTGAACGGTAAGATGGACAACTGTTTCAAGCATCGGCGACAGCGCGGATTGAAGTTCGCTCGGGATCAGCAGCTCTACACGACGAGCGAAGACTTCCGCACTGCACTTCGGTAGCTGCACGCCGGCGGTTTTCACGAGACCGCGAATCGCATTGATGCATTTCGTGCGAGCACCAACCATCGTATCGCGAGCTCGCAGTACGGAGATGTCGGCTTGCATCGCTTCATCGCGATGCTCGATCGGAGCAAGCAACGTGCGATCCGCTCGCAAAAGTCGAGCCAAAGTCTCAGCGTCGGAGCGGTCGTTCTTGCGATCGCTTTGATGGATCTTGCGAACCTCACGGGCGTTGGCAACGGTGACCTCGAGCTCACATTCTTTCAAGACGCGGCTCACCCACGGTGATTGACCGCTGACTTCGATCGCGATCGCGCAACCTGCATACGCACCGAAAAACTCACGCATCGCACCCGGCGTTGTTCGAACACGCGTTCGATCTATAACGTCGCCGCCGTTGTCGACCATGCAGACGTGGCTCCAACGGTTCCCTAAATCAACCCCGATCCACAGATGTTTCTTCACCGTTTGCCGCGTCGGTTTCGCTTTGCTATGCTTCTGCACGGGCCGGTCTCCTTTGCACCTCGAGTGCGTGAATGAAGCGCCAGTCGCTTCACAGGATCTCTTTGCGAGAACCCTGATTCGGAGGCCGGCCTTCTCATCTCATCTCGACTGCGCTCGGGATGACACGCAAGGCCGGCGATGACACACGCAAGGCCGGCAACGGGGTGCAGAAAGTTGCCGGGTGAGGGCGAACGGGGTCCGGGTGACGATTCCGTTTCCCAAACGCAAGGTGACGCGCGCCGTCGCCGAGGCCGAGCTGGCGGTGCTCGAAGCGACCTACCCGCACGCCGAGACGGCGCTCGAGTACGGCAACCCCTTCGAGCTCTTGATCGCGGTGATTCTCTCCGCGCAGTGTACCGACGCCCGGGTCAACCTGACGACGCCGTTTCTGTTCGCGCGCTACCCGGATGCGGCGGCGCTGGCGGCGGCTGACCAAAGCGAAGTCGAAGGGATCATCAAGTCGTGCGGCTTCTTCCGGATGAAGTCCAAAAACATCATCGCCGCGGCGCGGGGGCTCGTCGAGAAACACGGCGGCGCGGTGCCGAGCGAGCGCGAGGAGCTCGAAGCGCTGCCCGGCGTCGGGCGCAAGACCGCCAACGTCGTGATGTCGGTCGTGTTCGAAGCGGCGGCGTTCGCCGTCGACACGCACGTGTTCCGGGTCTCGCACCGGCTCGGGCTGACCCTCGGCACCACGCCGCGGCAGGTCGAGGCCGACGTGACCAAGCTCGTGCCGCAAGCAAAGTGGCGGCACGCGCACCACTGGCTGATCCTGCACGGGCGGGCGATCTGCAAGGCGCCGACGCCGCTGTGCGGTCAGTGCCCGGTGACGATGTGCCCCTCGCGGCCGCTGGTCGCGCGCGTCTTCGCGGCCAAGCTCAAAACCGCATCGGCCCGGGCGCGTCCAAGTGCGCCGGCCGCGGCAGCTCGGCGTCCGCGGAGATCGTCTTCAACAGCGCGGACCCGGTGAGGGCGTCGCCGTATCCCTCTTCGGTGGAGAGCTTCGAGAGGTTGATCAGCGCCGGCACGGCGGCCGAGGTGTCGAATTGATACTCACCGTCCAGACCGAGACCCGTTACGACCACGAGTTGCCGCTCGCGGTCGAGGTCGAGGCTGATGCGTTTGGCGCCGAAGCGCAAGCGCAGGCGCAGCGGTTTTTCGAGCCGGACGAAGGTGACCCCATGTTTGCCGAGGATCGAGTTGAGCCGTTTCGCACCGGTCGCGAGCACGTCGGCCAGCGCGGCAAAGCGCGACTCATCGTCATCGGCGGCCGGGCCCGCGCCGTCGGCCGTGGCGGAATCGATCGCGGCGCCGAGATCGCGCCGCGCGCGGATGCGCGTCGCCATCGCGACGATCGGGTTTTGCAGGGGCTCGTCATGGTCGTCCATCGTCGGTCCTCGCCTTCGTTCCACGCCGCACGCCGCGGGTGCTGCCGGCGATGGAACTGATCGGCAGCGCGACCGCGCACGCCGCGGCCGATCCGCAGCGCGTGTGGGAGCGGCTGATCGACGGCCTGCGGTGGCGCGAATGGAGCACGGCGACCGATTGGATGCTCGTTGAAGGCCCGCTCGCGCCGGGCGGCGTCGTGACGATCAAGCGCAAGCGCGGCCGGCAAACGGCCTTTCGCATCGAGACGGCCGAGCCGCCGCACCGCTTCGCGCTGGTGCTGACCTTCGGCCCGGCCGCGCGCTTGCGCATCGCCTGGTCGCTCGAGCCTGAGGGCGCGGGCACGCTCATCCGGCAAACGATCGAGAGCGGCGGCCGCCTGCGGCGCTGGCTGACCGATCCGCAAGCCCGGCGCGGCGCGCTGGCATGGAACGACGATCCGGCACGCCTCGCGGCGCTTGTGGGTACACCGGTCCCGTAGTGGACGCGCAATCCGCATCGCTCCCGAAGGTTCAGCTGAACCGCATGCAGACGCTGCGCCTCACGGCGGTGGGCATCGTTGTCGCCTTCATGCTGCTGCGCGTCGTGCCGGATGCCTACCGGCTGATCCAGCCGCTGGGCACCTTCGACTACGCGACCAACGACGACGGGGTGGTCACGAAGGTTCCGGCGGTCCGGGCGAAGGGCACCGATGCCTTGCACCTAGGCGACCGCGTGCGCCTCGACCGCATCCAGCCCTTCGATCGCAAGCCGGGCCTCGAGCGGATCGGTTACACGGAACAAAACTTCGATCGCCGGCTGCCGATCGAGCGCAACGGCAAAGAGCGGGTGGTCTACCTCAAAGCCACGGCCGAACCGATGGCCAGCAGTGCGATCGTTCTCCTGCGCATCATTCTCTACGCCGCGGCGGTCGGCTTCGGGGCGCTGCTGCTGATCGTCAGCCCGACCTTGGCCACGTTCGCGTTCTTTGTTTTCTGTCTCGGCGGCGCCGAACCGACGTCGTTCACGGACACGCTGTTCGACGTGCCCTGGCGTGAGATTCCGCCGGTAATCGGCGATACGATCTCGGGTCAAGCGCCGCTCGCCCTGCTGCTCTTCGCGCTCTGTCTCGCGATCAACAACCAGCGTGCGCGCGTCGTCATCGCGGTCGTGCTGGGCGTGGCGGCCCTGACGATGGGTGGGCTCAGCGCGCTCGATTTTTGGCGCACGACCTACGGCGCGCTGCCGGCGCAGGGCCTGCGCCATGCCTACCAGGTGATGGAAACAATCGCCAACGTGCTCACCGGCTTCGCCTTCGTCGTTGCGTTCGCGCGTCTGCGCGGGGCCGAACGGCACCGCACGGCGTGGATCATCGCGGCGTTCGCGCTGGCCGGCATCGGGCGCATCGTCTCGGAGCGTTTCTTCCCGGACTACCTGAATTTTTGGCAAAACGGCGCGCTGCTGTCGCTTTCGATCGCGCCCGTCATCGTGGTCTGGATCGCCGTCGTCAAACATCACTTTTTCGACGTCGACTTCGTGGTCAGCCGGGCGCTGGTGTATACCGCGATCACAGCGGCGGTCATCGCCGTCGTCGGCTCGTCCGAAGAGCTGCTGACGTATCTTTTCTACAACAACACCAACCTCGCGTACGGCATCACGATCGCGGTCTCGCTCGTCGTCGGCTCGACGTTCGGCCGGGTCAAGGAGTTTCTCGAGCACTTCGTCGACCGGTTCATCTTTCGCGAGCGCCACGCCCAGCGCACGGCGCTGGAACGCGTCGCGTCGAACCTGCTCGACGCCGACGACGCCGTGGTGGTCTACAACGTGCTCTTGCACGACGTGCCGAGCATTCTCGACCTGTCGTTCAGCGGGATCATGATGCGAACGTCCGACGGCGGCTACAAACTCGCGCACGAGTGGAACTGGCCGCCCGAGTGCGTCAACCAGCTCAGTCCCGATCATCAGTTGACGCAGGACATCTATAAGTCGCGCGGCGTGCTGCCGGAAGATGCCGTGCGCTCGACGATGGTCAAAGCGCTCTTCCCGAACGAACGCCTGACCTACGCCGCACCGCTGTACTTCGACCGCTCGGTGTCGGCGCTGGTCCTCTACGGCCACAGCGTGTCGGGATTGGACATCGATCCCGAGGAACGGGTCACGCTGGTGCGCCTGATGGCGAACGCCTCAATCGCCCTCAACGCGATCGAGCTGGCGACCTATCGCGACACGCACAACGCTGTGGTCGCGCTCAACGCTCAGTGACCGACGCCCTGGTAGCGCTGCAGTCCGAAACGCCAGCACGTGTAAGCGACCAGGAGGAACACCACGCCGATCACCGGCGTGAGCAAGCCGATCGCGATCGGCAGTCCCAAGCCGTTGTCGGCTTTGTGCAAGAAGTACGCGGCCGGGAAGTAGTTCATAAAGCCGAACGGGATCACGAACGCGAGCAGTAGCCGCACGCCCTTGGTGTAGATGCTCAGCGGGTAGCGCGTGAACTCTTGTTCGAGTTGCAGCACGATCCAGCGCAGCGCATCGACCTGCACGAACCAGAACGCCGCGGTCGAGATGATCAGCGCGATGCTCAAGTCGATCAGCGCGCCGCCGACGACGACGAGCACCGTGAGCGTCACGAAGCCGGCCGTGACGGCGATGTGGTTGGCCGCGACGGCGATGACCAGGAAGGTGATCGCAAGCAGCAGTTCGTCGGGAAAGATCGCGCCGGGCGTGGAGATCACTTGGAAGAGCTCGTCCAGCGGACGCACCAGCAGCCGGTCGAACTCGCCGTCGCGGATCCACTGCGGGATTTCGCCGACGGTGGAAAAGAACGTCGAGTTGAGCGCGTGCGCCGTCATCCACAAGGCGTAGAGGAACGCCATGTTGCGAAAGTCCCAGCCGTTCATCGACGGGAACGTCGTCAGCATGACCCACAGCGCGACGATCGCCGTGCCGTGATAGACGAACGTGAACGCGAACCACAGGATGAAGTTCGTGCGGTACTCGAGCGAGGTGAGCAGGTTGATGCGCCAGTACTGGCGGTAGACTTCGCGCACGTCTTACCCGCCCTGCACGACGACGCGCCGCGCGCCGGCCCGCCAAATCACGGTTGCGATGATGCCGAGCACGGCGATCCACAGCACTTGGAAGCCCATCACCCGGGCATAGTGCTCGGGCGGAATCTTGCCGATGTAGATCAGCAGCGGCGTCGAGAACATCGCGGCGAACGGCAGGGCCGAAATCGCCTGCTGCATGCCGGCCGGGAAGAACAGCAGCGGCACGATCTGGCCGCCGAGCAAGTCGGTGACCCAGGTCATGATCAGCTGCACGGCGCTGATCTCGAGCGTCCAAAAGGCCATGCAATTCAAGATGAAGTTCAAGAAGAAGCCGACGAAATAGCCGAGCACGAAGCTGACCGCGAACGCCCCGAAGACGGCCGCCGACGGTACGTCGACGTGGACGATCAGCAGCGCGAGCGCGAGCGAGGGCACGATCAGCGCGGCGTGAAAGAGCACCTCGCCCGTACCGTCGGCGAACAGGTAGAGCGGCACGCTGATCGGCTTCATGAAGTCGACCACGATGCTGCCGTCGTGGAGTTTGTCGTGCAAGAGACTGGTCTGATCGATGTCGAGGATCAGGCCCATCAAGAGCGCGACGACCGAATAGGTGATGATCGAATGGAGCGGTATGCCGTCGCGGGGCGGCGTTATGCGCGTAGAGCGCGATCCACACCACGCGAAACAGGTAAACGCGCACGGCCAGCGAGCCGATGCTCGTGAAAACCTCGAAACGGTAGGTCGCCTCGCGCGCCATCGCCTTCAGCGCGAATTGGAAGTACGGATCGAGGACGGCGAGCATCAGGATTCGGCCGCATAGGCGGGCGGCTTCTGATAGCCCTCGAGGTAAATGCGGCGCACGATGTCTTCCATCTCGGGTTCGACGATCGACGACGTCGGTGATCGCATAGTGCTCGGTCACGCGGCGGATCAAGGCTTCGGCCGTGGTGGTGCGCCGGTCGAAGCGCAGCATGACGGTCGGCGGCTCGCCGTGTTCGACCTCGACGCCGGGCAGAGCGAAATCGGGTTGGGGATCCTTCAGGTGCACGACCAGCGTGCGGTGCGTGCCGTATTCATCGCGCAGGCGCTCGAGCTTGCCGTCGTAGATGACGGTGCCCTCGTCGATCAGCACGATGCGCCGGCAGAGCCGTTCGACGTCGGCGAGATCGTGCGTCGTGAGAATGACGGTGGTGCCCAGCCGCTTGTTGATGTCGGCGATGAACGTGCGGATCGCTTCCTTGGCCACGACGTCGAGGCCGATCGTCGGTTCGTCGAGGTAGACGATCTTCGGATCGTGCAGCAGCGCGGCCGCGAAATCGCCGCGCATGCGCTCGCCGAGCGAGAGCTGGCGCACCGGCGTCGCCATGAAGCGGTCGAGATCGAGGATCTCGACGAAGTGCGCGAGGTTCGCGCGGTAGCGGTCGCGCGGCACCCGGTAGATCGCGCGCAGCAATTCGAACGACTCGCGCAGCGGCAGGTCCCAATAGAGCTGGCTGCGCTGGCCGAAGACGACGCCGATGTTGCGGGCGTTCTGCCGGCGCTTCTCGTGCGGTACGATCCCGGCGACCTCGATCGTGCCGGAAGTCGGCACGAGGATCCCGGTGAGCATCTTGATCGTGGTCGACTTGCCGGCCCCGTTGGGACCGATGTAGCCGACCAGTTCGCCCGCCTCGACGGTCATGTCGACGTTCTCGACCGCCACTTTTTCCTCGTATTGACGGGAAAAGAGGGCCCCGACCGCCCCGCCGAGTCCTTCGCCGCGGACTACCGACCGGAACGTTTTCCGAAGCGCCCGCGTTTGAATGATTGGCATCAGGGATCGTTTCCCTGGCGCGTCGAAGCCTCCCGGCGTGTCGTCTCGCTGTTTGTGGCGGGGGTCTTTTCCTCGGAAGAGGTCCCGGTTGCGCGACGGAGAACGCACGGTAGGGAACTTTCGTTCTTTGAGCGAGGGCTTCGCCGACATTTATTTCCGGGAGGGGGTGAGGTTTCATGGCCGCTAAGAAAAAAGCAATGAAGAAGAAAACGATGAAGAAGACCCCGAAAAAGAAGTAGAAGTATAGACCGGTTTATCAGCCCTTATTCGATATCCGAGCACGTGGCAGCCGCCACGTGCTCTTTTTATTGTTTGGCCTATTTTCCGCGTCCGACCATCGAGCGCGCGATCACGATGCGCTGGATCTGCTGCGTGCCCTCGTAGATCTGGGTGATCTTCGCGTCGCGCATCATGCGTTCGACGGGGTACTCCGTCGAATAGCCGAACCCGCCGAGCAGCTGCACGGCGTCGGTGGTCACGCTCATCGCGACGTCGCCGCACTTGAGCTTCGCCATCGCGGCCCAGGTCGTGATGTCGGCCGCGCCCTCGTCGCACTTGCGGGCGGCTTCGTAGAGCAACAGGCGCGCCGCCTCGACCTCGGTCTTCATGTCGGCGAGCATGAACTGCAGGCCTTGCTGTTGCGCCAGCGGCTTGCCGAACGCGACCCGGCCCTTGAGATACTCGGTCGCGTATTCGAGCGCGCCGGTGGCGATGCCGAGCGCCTGCGCGGCGATGCCGGGGCGTGATTTATCCAGCACCTTCATGGCGATCCGGAAGCCTTCGCCCTCGGCGCCGAGCATGTTGGCGGCGGGCACGCGACAGTCCGTGAACACCAGCTCGACGGTCGGCGACCCGCGGATGCCCATTTTCTTCTCGAGCTTGCCGACGGCGAATCCCGGGCTGCCCTTCTCGACGACGAAGGCGCTGATGCCGCCCGGGCCCTTGTCCGGATCGGTGACCGCGAACACCGTCACGATGTCGGCGATGCTGCCTTGCGTGATCCAGATCTTCGTGCCGTCCAGCACGTAGGCGTCGCCGTCGCGGCGCGCGCGCATGCGCATCGAGCCGGCCGCATCGGAACCCGAGCCGGCTTCGGTGAGCGCGTAGGCCGCGACCCATTCGCCGCTGGCGAGCTTGGGAATGAAGCGTTGCTTCTGTTCGTCGCTGCCGCCGATGAGGATCGGCAGCGCCCCCAGCTCCTGCACCGCGATGATCAGGGCGCTCGACGCGCACGCTTTGGCGACTTCCTCGACGACCTTGACGTAGGTCTGGAACGTCCCGCCCAGGCCCCCGTACTCGGCCGGAAACGGAATGCCGAAGAGATCGTTGGCGGCGAAGAGCTTCTGGATATCCCACGGGAACTCGCCCGACGCATCGATCTCGGCCGCGCGCGGCGCCACTTTGTCGCGCACCAAATCGCGCACGACCTCGAGCATCAGTGCTTCGTCGTCGTTCTCCACAGGAACGAAAATTCGACCGAGGGCTGCCGGGCGCATCCCTGGAAGCGGCGCGCATGGATAAAGTCGTCGCTTCGAGCGCCGAAGCGGTCAAGGATATTCCGAACGGCGCCTCGCTCGCCGTCGGCGGGTTCGGCCTGAACGGCATCCCGCACAACTTGATCGACGCGCTGTACGCGCAGGGCACGACGGGCTTCGAAACCGTCTCGAACAATTGCGGCGTCGACGGCTGGGGTCTCGGCGTGCTGCTCGGGGCCCAGCGCATCCGGCGCACGATCAGTTCGTACGTCGGCGAGAACAAAGAGTTCGAGCGCCAGTACCTCAGCGGTGAGATCGAAGTGGAATTGGTGCCGCAGGGGACGCTGGCCGAGCGGCTGCGCGCCGGCGGCTCGGGAATTCCCGCGTTCTACACGCCCGCCGGCGTCGGCACGCTGGTTGCCGACGGTGGTCTGCCGTGGCGCTATCATCCCGACGGCACGACCGCCATCGCCTCGCCGAAGAAGGAGACGCGTAGCTTCAACGGCCGGGAGTACGTGCTCGAAGAGGCGATCATCACCGACTTCGCGCTCGTTCGCGCGAGCATCGGCGACCGCCACGGAAACCTCATCTTTCACCTGGCGACGCGCAACTTCAACCCGCTGTGTGCGATGGCCGGTAGGATCGCGATCGCCGAAGTCGAGCAGCTCGTCGAACCGGGCGAGATCGACCCCGAGCAAGTCCACCTGCCGGGAATCTACGTGCAACGGGTGGTCGAAGTCGGCACTGCCGGCAAACGTATCGAGCGCGTGACGACGCGCAAGCGCGGAGGCAACTGAACGTGGCGCTCACCCGCACCCAACTGGCCGCCTGCGTGGCGCAAGAGCTGCGCGACGGGCAGTACGTCAACCTCGGCATCGGCTTGCCGACGCTGATCCCCAACTACGTGCCGGCCGGCGTCACCGTCGTGCTGCAAAGCGAAAACGGCATCCTCGGCTTCGGTCCCTATCCCTACGAAGGCGAGGAAAACCCCGATCTGATCAACGCCGGTAAGGAAACGGTGACGCTGCTGCCGGGCGCGTCGCTGTTCGACTCCGCGCTGTCGTTCGGCATGATTCGCGGCGGGAAAGTCGACGTGGCCGTGCTCGGCGCCATGCAGGTGGCGAGCAACGGCGATTTGGCCAACTGGGTCATTCCCGGCAAGGTGGTCAAGGGCATGGGCGGCGCAATGGATCTCGTGCACGGCGCCAAGCGCGTGATCGTGATGATGGAGCACACCGCCAAGGGCGGCGCGCACAAGATTCTCGAGCGCTGCGATCTGCCGCTGACCGGCAAGGGCGTCGTGCACCGCATCGTCACCGACCTGGCCGCCATCGATGTTACGCCGGCGGGACTCGTGCTGCGCGAAGTCGCGCCCGGCGTGAGCGTTGACGAGGTGCGGGCGGCGACCGGGGCTGCGCTGGCGGTGCCGGCGGAACCGGCGATCATGTACGTGGCCGCGGCCGCCTGAAGGATCAGCGCAGCGCGATCGACATCCGGTCGAGGCGCCAGGCGGCGAAGCCGATCAGCACGGCCGCTTCCAGTACGGCGGTCGCGGCGCCGGCGGCAAAGCCGGCCAGCGATTGGTGTACGAGAACGCCGCAGATGGCGCCGATGACGAGCGCCGGGCTGAGCAAGGCGTAGCCCAGCAGCACGCGCACGAAGAGCAGCGGTCCGCGCTGGTCCACTTCGCTCGGGAAGAGCGCGTAGGAGGCGTACCCGGTCGCGATCGCGAGCAGCACGGCCGCGGGCCCGCTGACCGCCGCCGCGACGATCGCCGGGAGCGGTGCGTGCCCGGCGGCCAGACCGACGGCGGCCAGCACGAACCAGCCGATCACGCGCCACGACTGCGCGGCGGCGAGCGCGCACAGCCGCTCGAAGAGCGTCGTGTCGGAGAGCCAGAAGATCGGCCGGCGCAGTTCGGCCGCGAGCGCCGCCGACTTGGCCAGCGCGAGAAAGAACAGCACGCCGACGAACGGCGAGACGAGCGAGATCACGACCTCCGGCTTGGCGAACGCCGTCAGGCGTGCGGCGGCGTAGCCGGCGCCGAGCAGCAGCGCCGTTTCCAGGCCGGCCGCGCGGGCATCGTGGGTATGGCGATATTCCGTCCAGGCGCGCCAGACGAAGATCAGCACGCCGGCCGGCGCGCTGCCGGCGGACGCGACGGTGCGCACGCGTGTGGCGGCCGAGGCGGTGGCCGAGGTGAAGAAGCGCCCGCGCAAGCGCTCGACGCGGTGGAAGCGTTTCATCGAGAGCTCGTATAGCTCGGGATAGGCGTCGCGCGCGGCCAAGGCGACGAAGGTGAACAGCGCGGCCGTGCATGCCAGGAGCGCGGCGATCGCCGCGATTTGCACGCCGGGCGCGGCCAGCAGGATCGCGCCCGGATGGTAGGCGGGCAGCTCGGCCAGCGAGCCCAGCGGCGGCGGCGGCCGGAAAGCCATCACGGCGTCGCGCGCGAGCACCAGCGCCGCGCCGGCGATGCAGACCCACCCGGCGGCCACGGCTAGCGGCACGGCCGGCCGCGCCATCAGTTGACGCGCCAGCGGGATCGCGCCGATCGTCGCAAACGCCACGACGAGCAAGACGAGGTCGCGCGCGAGCTCGCCGGCCTCCAGGCGCTCGGGCAGATAGAACAGCGCCGCGTAGAGCAGACCGAGGCCTTGCCGCCCGCTGCTGCGCACGACCTCGCGCGCTTGCACGTAGATCGTCGCGACGAACGGCGTCGCCGGCGAATCGATGATGAAGCGGGCTTCGGCCGGGTGCGCGAACAGCCCGGCGAAGCGGCTCGCGAAAGCGAGCGTGACGCCGAAGATGATGATCCCGCCGCAGACGATCGCGTCGGTACTGTCGACGACCGGAAAAATGTTGACTCGCATGCGGGCCCGCCGCGCGGCGCGCACGATGCGCACCACGATGAAGCCGGCCACGATCAACGCGAAGAAGGCCCACATGATCGCGCGCGCCGGCGAGCGCCGGATCTCACGCAGCTGGTTGACGAACGAGCGCACATCGGCGTAAAACAACGCGCGCAGCGTCGTCACGAGCTGGTGATGTCCAGGAAGATGTCTTCGAGCGAGCCGCTGCCCAGCGCGCGCAGTTCCCCGATCGTGCCGCTGGCGACGAGCTTGCCGTGGTTGAGCACGATGATCCGGTCGCTGAGGATTTCCGCCGACTCGAGCTGGTGCGTGCTGATCATCAGCGCCGTACCGGCCGCGCGCAGCTCGGCGAGCATCTCGCGCAGCTCACGCTGGCCGCGCGGGTCGAGACCGATCATCGGCTCGTCGAGCAGCAGCACCGGCGTTCCGGCGAGCACGGTGGCGGCGATCAGCGTTTTTTGCCGCATGCCTTTGGAGAGCGCGTTGCCGACGGTGTCGCGTTCATCGAGCATGCCGAAGCGCGCCAGCAGCGTGCGGGCGCGTTCTTCCCAGCCGCCCTCGAGCCGGCACAGCCGCGCGACGAAGACGAGGTGCTCCCACACGGTGAGCAGCGGATAGACGTCGGGTGTTTCGGGAATCACGGCGACCGTTCGGCCGCGATCGCTCTCGAGCAGCCGGCCGTCGAAGCGAATCGTCCCGGCGTCGGGCCGGGCGAGGCCGGCGAGACAGGCGAACGTCGTCGACTTGCCGGCGCCGTTAGGGCCCAGCAGCGCGACGATCTCGCCGCCTGCGACCTCGAACGTCAGATCGTCGATGGCGGTTTTCTTGCCGAAGCGCTTGACCAGTCCGGAGACGGCAAGCGTCATGCCGGCGCGGGCTCTCCCTCGCGCTCGCGAAACTGCTTCAAGTAGAGCTGGGCATAGGCGCCGTCGCGGGCGAGCAGGTCGTGATGGCTGCCGGACTCGACGATGCGTCCGTGCTCGACGACGAAGATCACGTCGGCGTTGAGGATCGTCGAGAGGCGGTGCGCGATCACGAGACTCGTGCGGCCCTGCATCAGCGGCACGAGCGCCGCCTGGATCAGCGCTTCGTTGTTCGAGTCGAGCGCGCTCGTCGCTTCGTCGAGGATCAGGATGCGCGGGTTCTTCAGCAGCACGCGCGCGATCGCCAGGCGCTGGCGCTCGCCGCCCGAGAGCTTGTGCCCGCGTTCGCCGACGATCGTCTCGTAGCCCAGCGGCAGCCCGGCGATGAAGTCGTGGATGTTCGCCGCTTTGGCCGCCGCGATCATCTGCTCGTCGGTCGCATCCTCGCGCGCGTAGCGCAGATTCGCGGCGATCGTGTCGTGGAAGAGATAGGTCTCCTGCGTGACGATGCCGATGTTCTCGCGCAGCGACGCGAGCGTCACGTCGCGCACGTCGGTGCCGTCGATGCGCACGCTGCCGCGCTGCGGGTCGTAGAAGCGCGGCACGAGTTGCGTGATCGTCGTCTTGCCGGCGCCCGAGGGGCCGACGAACGCGGCCATTTGTCCCGGCTGCGATGTGGAAGGTCACGCCGTCGAGCGCGGTGCGATCTTCGCTGTAGTTGAAGTGCACGTCGTCGAAGCGCACGTCGCCGCGCACGTTGGCGAGCACGACGGCATCGGGCTTCTCATCGCCTTCGGGCTTCATGTCGAGATAGGCGAAGATGCGTTCGAACACGGCCAGCGCGCTGACGATCTGCACTTGCACGCCGGCCAGCGCCGAAGCCGGGCGTGTAGAGCCGCCCGAGGTAGCCGACGAAGGCGACGATCGTGCCGACCGTCACGCCGCCTTGGATCGCGAGCCACGCGCCGGCGAGCCAGACCAGCGCCGGGCCGATGATGACCATCGCGTTGATCGAGGCGATGAACCAGCGGCCGACCATCGCGAGACGAATCTCGAGCGTCATCAGTTCGGTGCCGGCGCGGCAGAAGCGCGCGCGCTCGAACGGCTCGCGCACGAACGACTTGATCAGCGTGATGCCCGAGATCGAGAGCGTCTCCTGGGTGATCGATTCGATCTCGTCGCGCTTCTCACGCGTCTGCTTGCGGATGTCGTACATCCGCCGGCCGACCGGCGAGAGCGGGATGATCATCAGCGGGATGATGGCCAGCGACACCAGCGCCAGGCGCCAGTCCAGGATGAAGACCGTCACGACGGTCGTGACCATCGTCGCGATGTTGGTGACGATCGAGACCAGCGTGCCGGTGACGACGTTGTCGATGTTGTCGACGTCGGAGGAGACGCGGTTCATGATCTCGCCCGTCTTCGTGCCGGTGAAGAACGAGAGCGGCATGCGGTGCAGGTGCGCGACGAGGGTCGTGCGGATGTCGCGCATGATCCCCTCGCCCACGAGCGAGTTGAGATAACCTTGATAGACGCCGATCACGCCGCCCGAGATCGCGCTCACCACCATGCCGGCGACGTTGAAGACGACCAGACCCATCGCGTGCTTGCGGGATCGCGTCGTCGATGATCCACTTGGCGAACAGCGGCGGAAAGAGGCCGATCACCGAGCCCACGACGATGCACAGCAGCACCGTCGCTTCTTGCTTCCAATAGGGCAAGAAGAACGAGCCCAACCGCTTCCAATCGACCTTGCGCTCGATCTTCGGGCGATCGGGACTGAACATTTGCGACCACATCAAGTGGGTCGGGGGACCGCCGCCTAGCATCGTACGCTACAACCGGCGCGGCTTACTTGCCGTTGCGAAGCGATGCCAGTTCCCGGAAGAGTTTCTTCTCTTTGTCGCTCAGATTCGTCGGCAGCGTTCCGATGAGCCGGACGTATTCGTCGCCGTGCGCGTCGCTCTTGAGTTTGGGCATGCCCTTGCCGCCCAGCCGCATGAACTTGTTGCTCTGCGTGCCCGCCGGCACGGTCATCGTGACCTCGCCGTTCATGGTCGGAACCGCGAGGTCGCCGCCGAGAACGAGGTCGTAGATGCTTACCGGAAGGTCGATGTAGAGATCGTCGCCGCGCCGTTCCCACTTCTGGTCTTCGGGAAAATGCGCGATGAGGTAGAGGTCGCCGCGCGGACCCTTGTTCGCCCCGGCGGCGCCTTGGCCGGCGAGGCGAATGCGTTGGCCTTCGCGCACGCCCTTGGGAATCGTGACGTCGAAGCGCTTGGTTTGAAGCACCTTGCCGCGGCCGCCGCACTCGGGACAAACGCGGGCATTGAGCGTTCCGCTGCCGCCGCACTTCGGGCACGGCTCCTCGATCTGGAGCGCGACGTTTTTCGTTCCGCCCGAGTAAGCTTCGGCCAGCGTGAGGTCGAGCGTCGTCTCGAGATCCTCGCCCGGCTGCGGGACGCGTGCGCGTCCCGCCGGCCGGACCGCCGGCGGGCCGGCGGCCGATGTTCTGAAAGAACATGTCGAAGAAATCCGAGAAGCCGCTGCCCTCGCCGAAGTTCGCGCCGCTGAAGCCGCCCGCACCGCCCGGCGCACCGGAGGGTTGACCGGCCGAACGCTGACGCGCGCTCTCTTGCGCGGCCCGTTGCCAGTCGCTGCCGAGGACGTCGTACTTACCGCGCTTCTCCGGATCGCCGAGCACCTCGTAGGCCTCGGAGATGTCCTTGAACTTCTCTTCGGCCGCCTTGGCGTTGTCGGGATTGGCATCCGGATGCCACTTGCGCGCCAGTTTGCGGTAGGCCGACTTGATGTCTTTGGCCGCCGCGTTCTTGGGCACGCCGAGGATCGCGTAGTAGTCCTTGTAGTTCACGGCCATGCGCGGTTACTCAGACTTTGCGACGATGACTTGCCCCACGCGCAGCACGTCGTCGCCCATCACGTACGCACGCGCGGCTTCTTCGAGGACGGTTTCTTCCGGCACGTTGGATGCCGGCCGCGTGCCGATCGCCTCGGCGAACTTCGGGATCGAAGCGCGCGCCCTTGAGCGGCACGGCTTTCACGCCTTCGCTTTCGAGCACCGATTCGAAGCCGCGCAACGTTGCGGCGAGCCCGCTTTGCAGGCCCTCGGAGCCCGGGTCGTAGGTCAGCGCGCGCTCGAGGTTGTCGAGCACCGGCAAGATCTTCTTGAGCACGGACTTCTTGCCGGCCAGGGAGATCTCGCCGAGCTGACGTTCGACGCGTTTCTTGTAGTTTTCAAAATCCGCCATGGCGAGGAGAAACTTGTTGTAGTTCTCATCCGCCTTGGCTTTGGCCGCGGCCAGTTCTTCTGAGCTCGCCGTCCCCCGCCGAACCGTTCGCAAACGGTTCGGCGATGGTGGAAACGTCGATGTCGTCGTTCATGGGGAAGCCTTACTTGGCTTCTTTGAACTCGGCGTCGATGACGTCGTCGTTGGCGTGCGTTGCCGCGCCGTCGTGCGCGGCGCCGTCATGTGCGGCACCGTTGGTCGACGCGCCGTTTTGCTCGGGTGCGCCTTCGCCGCCGCCGGTGGTTTTGTAGAGCGCTTCGGCGAGCTTGTACGAGGCCTGCTGCAACGCTTCCGTCGCCACTTTGATCTCGGCGCTCGTGCCGTTGTCGCTCTTGGCCTTGAGCTCGGTCAGCGCGGCCTCAACGTCGGTCCGCGTCGTCGCGTCCGCTTTGTCGCCGACTTCCTTGAGCGATTTCTCGGTCGAGTAGATCAGCGAGGTCGCGTTGTTGCGGATCTCGGCTTCTTCGCGTTTGGCCTTGTCTTCGGCCGCCATCGCTTCGGCATCGCGCACCATCCGGTCGACTTCCTCTTTGGAGAGGTTGGTCGATGCGGTGATCGTGATCTGCTGTTCCTTGCCGGTACCGAGGTCTTTGGCGGAGACGTTCACGATGCCGTTGGCATCGATGTTGAACGTCACCTCGACCTGCGGAATGCCGCGCGGCGCAGCCGGGAGGCCTTCGAGGCGGAAACGTCCGAGCGACTTGTTGTCGGCCGCCATCTCGCGTTCGCCCTGGAGGATGTTGATGTCGACCGAGGTCTGACCATCTTCCGCCGTCGTGAAGACCTGAGTCTTGCGCGTGGGGATCGTGGTGTTGCGTTCGATCAGCTTCGTGGCGACGCCGCCGAGGGTTTCGAGGCCCAGCGAGAGCGGGGTCACGTCGAGCAGCACGACGTCGTGCACTTCACCGGAGAGCACGCCGGCTTGAATCGCCGCACCGATGGCCACGACTTCGTCGGGGTTCACCGATTGGTTGAGCTCTTTACCGGTCAGTTTGCGGACCAGTTCTTGGATCACCGGCATGCGGGTCGAACCGCCGACCATGACGATCTCGTCGATCTTCGAAACGTCGAGCTTGGCATCGGCCAGCGCGTTCTTGAACGGCTGCACGCAGCGTTGCGTGAGATCGTTCGTCAGCTCTTCGAACTTGGCACGCGTCAGCGTGACGTCCAAGTGCTTGGGACCGTTCTGATCGGCCGTGATGAACGGCAGGTTGATGTTGGTCTGGACCGTGCCCGAAAGCTCGATCTTGGCCTTCTCCGCCGCTTCGGTCAGGCGTTGCATCGCTTGCCGGTCGCCGCTGAGATCGATGCCTTGTTCCTTGCGGAATTCCGACACCAGGAAATCGACGATGCGAACATCGTAGTCGTCGCCGCCGAGGTGCGTGTCGCCGTTGGTCGACTTCACTTCGAAGACGCCGTCGCCGACTTCGAGCACGGACACGTCGAATGTTCCGCCGCCGAGGTCGAACACGAGGATCGTCTCGTTGCCCTTTTTGTCGAGGCCGTACGCCAGCGCGGCTGCCGTCGGCTCGTTGATGATGCGCAGCACTTCGAGACCGGCGATCTTGCCGGCATCCTTCGTTGCTTGCCGCTGCGCGTCGTTGAAGTACGCCGGCACCGTGATGACCGCTTTGGTCACGCGCTCGCCGAGATACGACGACGCATCGTTGACCAGCTTCTGGAGGACCATCGCGCTGATCTCTTGGGGCGTGTAATCCTTACCGTCGATCTTGACGGCGAAGTCCGTCCCCATGTGCCGCTTGATCGATGAGATCGTGCGGTCGGGGTTGGTGACGGCCTGGCGCTTTGCCAGCTGCCCGACGAGACGCTCGCCGGTTTTCGTGAACGCGACGACCGAAGGCGTGGTTCGATTGCCTTCTGCGTTTGCGATGACGGTGGGGCTCTGCCCCTCCATCACGGCGACGACGGAGTTCGTCGTGCCGAGGTCGATGCCGACCACTTTAGCCATATTGAATTGTTCTCGCTTTCCGAGCCGCGTGGACCATCCGTCACGGGATTGCTCCCACTCGGGCCTTGCCGCTTACCGTGGCTCAAGGAGTGATAAGTAACGTCGCCGCCCTAACGTGGCGTACCCACTATGATACGACACCCGGGCGGTTTTGTTCCACTTCCTGTGACAGTTTTTGTGGCACAGGGGTTGCATCCCAACACAAAAGCGACGCCGGTGTGACCGGCGTCGCCTGCTGGGGAGGGGCTAGTCGCGAGAACCGAGTTACTGGTTCTGTTGCTCTTGTTGCAGCTGGTAGACGTCGACCGGCTGCTCGCCCAGGGTCAGGATGACCAGCTTCTTCGTGCCGGCGCTCCAGACTTGGAGGCGAACCGTTTGCCCGGGCTTCATCGCTTTGACCACGTTGATGATGTCGCTGGGCTGGGTGACGTCCTTATCGTTGATCTTCTGGATCACGTCGCCCGGAGAGAGGTCGGACTTGGCCGCCGGACCGTTGGGCGGGATCTGCGCGACCACCACGCCGTTGCCGTTGGCCGCCGGGTAGTTGATCTGGGCGCGGACGTTGCTGTCGAGCGCTTGCAATTGCACGCCGAGGTAGCCGACGCCGGTACCGGTACCGCTGGCCTGGAGTGTCTTGCCCGGGTTCTGCTCGAGGTTGACCGCCGTCTCGCGGACGAGATTGGACGGGATCGCGAAGCCGATGCCCTGGGCGCCGGCCTGCGGGTTCGCCGTCGACTGGTTCACGCCGATGAGCCGGCCCTGGTCGTCGACCAGCGGGCCGCCCGAGTTACCGGGGTTGATCGGCGCCGAGGTCTGCAGCATGCCGCGGAAGAGGTGGGCGTTGCCGCTGTCGTCCTGGATCGGTTCGTCGCGGTTGAAGCCCGAAACGACGCCGACCGAGACCGACTGCTTGAGTTCGAAGGGCTCGCCGACGGCGATCGCCCATTGGCCGGCGTTCAGCCGCGAGCTGTCGCCGAATTCAACCGGCGGCGGCAATTTGGCGTAGTTGTCGACTTTGACCAGCGCCAGATCGACCGCCGGGTTCGACGAGTAGACGTGGCCCGGAACGTGGTCGCCGTTGGCGAACACGACCGTGATCTTGGAGACGCCCTTGGGGACGACGTGGTTGTTGGTCAGGATCAGGCCGTTGCTGCGGTAGACGAAGCCCGAGCCCGACGCCCGCTCCTGAAACCGCTGCGGGACGCCTTGGCCACCGCCGCCGCCGCCGAAGAACTGCTGCAGCGGGTCCGTCGGAACCACTCGGGTGCCGTTGACGGTAACCAGCAGGGAAACGACCGACGGTTCGACGCGTTTGACGGCGTTGACGATCCGTTCTTGGTCGGTGCCGCCGGTGGTGGTCAGCGGCGCGGCGCTGAGCAGCGGCGGGGTGTTACCGGGTCCGGCGACGTTGGTGAAGTGCGTACTGGCGAAGAGCATCATCGAGAAACTTCCGAGGATTGCTCCGCTAAGTCCAACTACCGCCATCCCGAAGAATCTCTTCATGGGGCTGGTCTCCTGTTCGATTGCGCGTAACTGTTGCGCTTATACTAACGAGAATGACCCGGTGTGTCGTTCCGTCCGCGAAACTTTTATCGACCGGACCCCCGGTTGCCCGCTTGGGTCGGCGCGGGCGATAATAGCTCGTCCACACCTAGTTTACCCTCAATTACGGCCCGCACGCGGTCGAGCTCGGCCTTCCGCAGTTCCAGCAGCTGGAGGCGCAGATAGGCCCGCACCAGCCGCCGGGCATGGGCCGAATAGAGGTCGCGGGCTCGCCCGAGGGCGCCGGGTGCCGGCGCAACGATTGCCGATGCGGTGGTGGTTGCGCGTGGTGCCGCGCTCGGTTGGGCCGACGCCGGTCCCGAAAGCAAGGCGAGCCCCAGGCCCACCGCGACGCCGAGCCAGCGATTCATCTTACTGGGGCTTTCACGCCCTCATCCACTTCCAGCAAGGACCCAAGCAGCGACTTTGAACGGTCAACCCTACGCCGACACGCTGGTCGTTCCGCCAGCGCCGGACGAACCGTACGTGCGCGTCATCCCCCTCGGCGGATGCGGCGAAATCGGCCGCAACATGACCCTCTTCGAAACGAAGGACGACATCGTCGCCGTCGATTGCGGTCTGATGTTCCCCGACGAAGAGATGTACGGCGTCGACATCGTCATCAACGACTTCAGTTACTTGCGCGACCGGCGCGACAAGCTGCGCGCGCTCTTCGTGACCCACGGTCACGAAGATCACATCGGCGGCATCCCCTACTTCTTGCGCGAGTTCCCGCGCTGCCCGATCGTCGGCACGCCGCTGACGCTGGCGCTGATCAAGGCCAAGCTCAAGGAGCATAAGCCGAGCGACCTGCAACTCGTCAAGGTCGAACCGGGCGACACGGTCACCTACGGCGGGTTCGCGGCCGAGTTCATCCACATCAACCATTCGCTCGCGGGTGCGTGCGCGATCGCGATCCGCACGCCGCTGGGCGCGTTTTTCCACACCGGTGATTTCAAGTTCGATCAGACGCCGATCGACGGCGACCCGGCCGACTTCGCGGCGATCGCCCGCGTCGGCGATGCCGGCGTGCTGTGCATGCTGGCCGACTCGACCAACGCCGAGCGGCCCGGGCACACGCTCTCCGAGCGCATCGTCGGCGAAGCGTTCGCGAACATCTTCTCGCGCGCCACGGGGCGCATCATCGTCACGTCGTTCGCATCGAACGTGCCGCGCATCCAGCAGGTCGTCGATCAGGCCAAGCGCTTCAACCGCAAGGTCGCGTTCCTCGGGCGTTCGCTCACCAACGTCGTGCAATACGCCAGCGAGCTGAAATACCTCGACATCCCCGACGGCCTGGTCATCAAGCTCAGCGACGTCGAGAACTACCCGCCCGAGCAAGTCGTCGTGATGACGACCGGTTCGCAAGGTGAGCCGATGTCGGCGCTGACGCGCCTCTCCGTGCGCGACCACAAGCTGCTCAGCATCGTTCCGGGCGACACGGTCGTGATCAGCGCGACGCCGATTCCCGGCAACGAGAAGAGCGTCGGTAAGACGATCAACAACCTCTACCGTTTGGGCGCCCACGTCATCCACGGTTCGAGCGGCAACGCGCACGTTTCCGGGCACGCCTCGCAAGAAGAGCTGTTCCTGATGCTCAACCTCGTGCGGCCCAAGCACTTCATCCCCGTCCACGGCGAATACCGCATGCTGGTCACGCACGGCGGCTTAGCCGAGAAAACCGGCGTGCTCCACGAGAACGTGCACATCATCGAGGACGGCGACGTGCTCGAGTTCACGGCCGCCGGCTGCAAGAAGATCGGCCGCACCTACGGCGGCAACGTCATGGTCGACGGCTCCGGCGTGGGCGACGTCGGCGAAGCGGTGCTGCGCGACCGCAAGCATCTCTCGGCCGACGGGATCATGATGGTCGTCGTCACCGTCGATTCGGAAGAAGCCCGGATCGTGGCCGGCCCCGATCTGATCTCGCGCGGCGTGTACTACTTGCCCGAGTCCGGCGGCGTGCTCGACGAGCTCAAGGTGATTCTCAACGAGATCCTCGCCGGCTGTTCGGCCGAGGGCCTGCGCGATGTCGGCAACGTGAAGGAGCACATCCGGGCCGGTCTTTCCAAGGCCGTGTTCGCACGCTCCAAACGCCGCCCGATCGTCATCCCGGTCGTCATGGAAGTCTAAGCCGACCGCCACCTTTGCGCTGACCGTCTGCCCTGGTCGTCATGTAGCGCGCTGACCGTCTGCCCTGGTCGTCATATAGCGCGCTGATCGTCTGCCCTGGTCGTCATATAGCGCGCTGATCGTCTGCCCAGGTCGTCATGTAGCGCGCTGATCGTCTGCCCTGGTCGTCATATAGCGCGCTGATCGTCTGCCCAGGTCGTCATATAGCGCGCTGATCGTCTGCCCTGGTCGTCACGTAGTGCGCTGATCGTCTGCCCTGGTCGTCATGTAGCGCGCTGATCGTCTGCCCCCTGTCATCCCGAGCGCAGTCGAGGGACGCGCCACGATCGCGCCGGACCGCCACCGTCGATCACGAGCGCAGCCGAGTGATCGCCTCCGACTTGGCTGACGTTTGGCGTCCCATCATGACAGGGCAGATCGCCGGCGATCACTCGGCTGCGCTCGTGATCGTCAGTGGACTTACGGCCGTGATCGTGGCGCGTCCCTCGACTGCGCTCGGGATGACGGGGGGCGCGTCCCTCGACTGCGCTCGGGATGACGGGGGCGCGTCCCTCGACTGCGCTCGGGATGACGGGGGCGCGTCCCTCGACTGCGCTCGGGATGACGGGGGCGCGTCCCTCGACTGCGCTCGGGATGACGGGGGCGCGTCCCTCGACTGCGCTCGGGATGACGGGGGCGCGTCCCTCGACTGCGCTCGGGATGACGGGGGCGCGTCCCTCGACTGCGCTCGGGATGACAGGGGCGCGTCCCTCGACTGCGCTCGGGATGACGGGGGCGCGTCCCTCGACTGCGCTCGGGATGACGGGGGCGCGTCCCTCGACTGCGCTCGGGATGACGGGGGCGCGTCCCTCGACTGCGCTCGGGATGACGGGGGTGCGTCCCTCGACTGCGCTCGGGATGACGGGGGCGCGTCCCTCGACTGCGCTCGGGATGACGGGGGCGCGTCCCTCGACTGCGGTCGGGATGACGGGGGCGCGTCCCTCGACTGCGGTCGGGATGACGGGGGCGTAATGGCCGCTTGCGATGGCCCGCTACGTTCGGGGCGGGGTGTAGATGATTTCGCTTGCGGGGAAGGGCGGGAACTTTGAATAGCGGGCGACGACGTCGATCGGCGGTTGGATGTAGCGCGCTTCGAGATGCTCGAGGAACACCACCCGTTCCGACGCCGCGAGCACGGCCGCATCGAGCTTGAGGTACTTCACCAAAACATCGATCGCTTTGTCGGGGTTCGCCTTCGCCCAGTAGAGCGCTTCGCGGGTCGCCGCGATGAAGGCGGTGACGACGGCCGGATGCGCGCTCGCCCACGCCTGCGTGGTAAACCAGCCGGATCCCATGAACTCTTTCGCCACCGCGTCCGACGCGACGGCGAGCATGCGGCAATTTTCGTGCAGACCCTTGCTGAACGCGGGCGGCGACACGAAGGCGGCATCGGCCCGTCCCGAAGCGACTGCGACCGCTAATTCGGCGTTGGGAAACTCGACGAACTTCATGGTCGAGGAATCGCCGCCGTTGGCATCGACCCACGCGCGCGGGATGAACTCGCCGAACGAGCCGAGCCCCGAGCAACCGAAGTTCTTGCCGTTGAGGTCGCGCGCGGTTCGAATCGGCGACGACGCCGCCACCAAGATGCCCGCTTGGGGTACGCCTTTGGTCAGCACGAACGCGTTGCCGCCCGCGATGTAGACGAGCGGAATGTGCTTGCTGTGCGCGACCGTGATCGTCAAGGTCGAGATGTTGCCGATGTCCATCGAGCCGGCCAGCACGGCCGACGCGATCGCCGCGCTGTAGTTGATCGGCTGAAGGTTGACGTCGAGTCCGGCCTTCGCGAAGAACCCTTGCTCTTGCGCGTAGTAGACCTGCGCGCAATTCTCGGTCGGGATGTATGCGATGCGCAGCGGCGGGGTCTGCGCACGTGCCGCGCGAGGGAAGGCGAAGGGGGCGGCAATTCCGCCGGCCATGGCGGCGATCGCGCGTGCCCGGTTCCAGAACATCGTGAACCTCCCCGTTAACGTCCCGTGCCCGCTTCCCAGGTTCTCAACGACCGCGGGCAGTACCGACGTTCAATCCGGACACTTCGTTTGCCCGCGTCGGTGATTGCCGCCGCCGTCGTCCTCATCGTTCTGACGGCCCTGCGCACGTACGCGGCCTTCAACGTTCCCTTGACCGCCGACGAAGCGTATTACTGGACGTGGAGTTTGCACCCGGCGTTCGGCTACACCGATCATCCGCCGCTGGTGGCGTGGCTGATTTGGCTCGGAGAGCGATTCGGTTCCGGCGCCGGCTTCGTGCGTTTGCCGTTCGTCGTGTGCGAGGCGGTGGCCGCGCTCGCGGTCGGCCGCGCGGCCGCGCTGATTGCAGGCAACGCGCGCGCGGGCGCGCTCGCGGCCATATTGTTCGCGCTGATCCCGCAAACGAAGCTCGCGCTGGGCGAAGCGCTGCCCGACGGCGCCTACATGGCGGCGTGGGGACTCGCGCTGTGGGCAGCCGCGGCGCTCGACTGCCGGCCGTCACTGCGCACGGCGCTCGGTTTGGGAATTGCGCTGGCGGCGGCGGTGCTCGCGCGCACGTTCGGCTGGGCGCTCGTGGCCGGCCTTCTCGGCTGGTCGCTCGAGCCTGCACGGCGCCGGCGCGTCTGGCCGCTGCTCGCGGCGGCCGCGGCCGTCGTGATCGCCGCGTACGTGCCGTTCATCGTGTGGAACGCGACGCACGGCTGGGAGAACTTCGCCTTCACGTTCCGGACGCGCCAGCATTTCGGTTTCGCGGCCGCGCGCCACGCGGATATCTCGACCGTGCGCTTCATCGTGTTTGCCGCGATGTTGACTGCGCTCACGTGGTTCGTCGCGCTGCGGCGCCCGCCGCGCGTGACGCTCGTCGCGTGGACGGCGCTGCCGCTCGCCGCGGCGCTGTCGGTGTTCTCGTTCGTGACCACGACCGAATCGTATTGGATCGTCGGGCCGGCGGCATCGGTCGCGCTCGGCGCGGGGATTGTGCTCGAGCGTGCGACCGCGACTGCGCGCCGGATCGTCATCGGCGCGTTCGGCCTGGCAGCCGCCTATGCGACCGCGGCGGCGCTGTTTCTGACGTTACCCGAAACGAGCCAGGCCGCCGTTTTCTTCGCGCTGCCGGCACTGCGCGGACCTCTTGCGTCGGGCGTATATGTGTTCCCGCCCCTGGCTGCCGGCGTGCGTGCTCGCGCAGCCGCCGATCACGATGCCGAAATTCTCACCGATCGCTACGAAACTGCTGCTGAACTGCGCTGGTACGGCGTGGATTCCAGGATCGCCGTCGCGCTGCCGCAACAACCTCAGTGGATGCGGTGGCACGCCGGAGCATCGCTACCGCAGCACGCGCTCTTGGTAACCTTCGCGGCGCCTTTGGATGCCGATCCGCCGTTGGCACGGGCCGTCAGCGCCGCGTTCGCGCACGTGAAGCCGCTACCCGTCGTCACGTTCTCGTATGCCGGCAAACGGCAGGACGTGTACTATCTGGTTCAGCTCGACGGCGTGCGCCCGAACGCGCGGGACGTCATCCCCGCGCTATAGCGCGCACTTGCGGTATGCCGTCGGCGATTGCCGCCGCAACACCGAGCATCCCTACCCCGAACACCACGCCGCCGATCACGTCGGTAACGTAGTGCGCGCCGAGGGCGAGCCGCGACCACATGACGCCGGCAGCCCAAAGCGCGCAGACGGCGGTGAGTACGTAACGCAGCGGCTGCGGCAAGCTGCTCGCGGCGAAATAATATCCCCACAAGCCGTAAACCACAACGGCGAACATCGCGTGCCCGCTCGGATACGATGCCGATGTTTCGTGGATCAGCACCCAATACGGCGGGCGCGAGCGGGCGAACAGGTTCTTGACGGCATCGCTCGCTTGCCACGCAAACACGGTCGTGAGCAGCGCGAAGATGACGCGGGTTCGCCAGGCCGGTAGTGCGGCGGCCAGCACGATGGCCGCCGCGCCGAGACCGGCGAGCACGTACCACCAGCACGAGGCGGTGAAGACCAGCGCGACGCGCGGCCACTGACCGGCCAGCGCCCGTCCCGCGAGGTCGATCCCGCCCGGCGGCTGTTCCGAGACGCTGCTGCCCAAGAGACCGCAGGCGAGCGCCGACACCAACGCGACGATTGCGGCGGCGAGGCGCGCGCTCAAGCGAAGAGGTCTTGCTGCTGGTCGTTTTTTCCGAGCCGGCCGGCGATCGCTTCGAGTTCGGTCAGGCCGATCAGAATGCGACGCGGTTTGGTGCCTTCGTGCGGGCCGACGACCTTGAACTCTTCGAGCTGCTTCATCAAGCGCACCGCGCGCGGATGGCCGATCGCGAACTGCGATTGCAGTTGCGCCGTCGAGGCGTACTTCGTGTTGATGATGAACTGCGCGGCCTCGTAGCACAGCGGGTCGGCGTTGCGGCGCTCTTTGCCGTCGTCGTCGTCGAGCGGTTCCACCTCCATCTCGACCAGGTTCTCGGGGCGCGCCTGGGCCGACCAGAACTCGACCAGCCGGTTGACCTCGGCGCCGGTGATCAGCGCCCCTTGCGAACGCACCGGTTTGGGCGCGTCGATCGGCAGATAGAGCATGTCGCCGCGGCCCAGCAGGCGCTCCGCGCCGCCCATGTCGAGGATCGTGCGCGAATCGACCTGTGACGAAACCGCGAACGCGATGCGCGAGGGGATGTTGGCCTTGATGATCCCGGTGATCACGTCGACCGACGGCCGTTGCGTGGCGACGATCAAGTGGATGCCGGTGGCGCGCGCGAGTTGGGCTAAACGGCAGATCAGCGTTTCGACTTTGCCCGGTGCGACCAGCATCAGGTCGGCCAGCTCGTCGATCACGATCACGATGTAGGGCAGCTTGTCGTCGGGATACTTGGCGTTCCACTCTTCGATCTTGCGCACGCCGGCCTTGGCGAAGCGCTCGTAGCGCTGGTCCATTTCCTTGGTCATCTCGAACAGCGCGCCGGCCGCCATGCGCGGATCGGTGATGACGGGGTTCTTGAGATGCGGGATGCCGTTGTAGACGCTCAGCTCGACGCGTTTGGGATCGATCATCACCATTTGCACTTGGTCGGGCGTCGCGCTGACCAGCAGCGAGGCGATGATGCAGTTCAGGCACACCGACTTGCCGCTGCCGGTCGCGCCCGCCACCAGCAGATGCGGCATCTTGCCGAGGTCGCCGTAGATGGGCCGGCCGGTGATATCTTTGCCCAGCGCCATGTTGAGCGGCGGGATCGTGCCGCGCGCCGGCATCGCCTCCATGATCTCGCGCACCGCGACGACCGACACGCTGGCGTTGGGAATCTCGATGCCGACCGCCGACTTGCCGGGGATCGGCGCTTCGATGCGCACCGACGTGGCGGCGAGCGCGAGCGCCAGGTCGTCGGCGAGCGCGCTGATGCGTGCGATCTTCACGCCGCGTTCGGGCTTGAGCTCGTAGCGCGTGATCGAGGGGCCGCGCTCGATGTGCGTGACCTTGGCGCCGACGCCGAACGAAGCGAGCGTATCTTCGAGTACCGACGAGCGGCTCGAGTCGTCGAGCTTCTGGGCCTGCGGCGCATCGAACAGCGAGAGGTCGGGCAACCGGTAGGTCCGCTGCGCCGCCTCGTAGGTGCCACTGACGACCGGCGCGGTGACCGCCGTTGCGACGAGGGCGGCCGCCGGAACCGCTATCGCGGCGTCCTCGAGCTCCTCATCGTCCTCATCCTCGTCGTCGTCGTCGTCGTCATCGTCATCGTCATCGTCATCGTCATCGTCGAAGTCGTCCGCGTCGTCGATCTCTTCTTCGTCGAGCTCCAGTTCGTCGAGCTCCGGTTCGGCGGGGTCCTCGATCGTTTCCGTTGCCTCGTTCACGTCGTAGATGACGCGGGCCGGCGCGCTCGGCACCACCGCTACGGCGCCGCTCATCGCGGTCGCGGCGGCCGGGCGCGGCAGCAGCGCCGGTAGATGGAAGGCTTCGCGCAGCGAACGCGGCCCGCTCGCGACGGTGGTGCGCGGGGCCGGCGGCGGGCGCAGCGCGGCGATGCGCGCGAGGGTCCAGCCGATCACTTTCTTCACCGACACGTTGGTGATCCAGACCGTCACGCCGAGCGCCGCCACGATCAATACGATCACGGTGCCGACGTCGCCGACCAGGGCGCGCAAGCCGGCGTCGAGCAGTCCGCCGAGCCGGCCGCCGTTGCCGCCGAAGGTCGCGTCCACGATCAAGAAGTACGCGCACGCGGCAGTCCCCAGCGTCGCGATCATGCGCGGAACGTTGATCTCGAGGAACACGATCGTGGCGAGCAGCGCGACGAGCAGCGGAAACCAGCCGGCGGCATAGCCGAACAGCGCACGCAACGCGGTTGCGGTGGCGCTGCCGAGCAAACCGGTGTGCGCGGGTGGGACGAAGAGCGAGACGGCGAGCAGAATCGCAATGCCGAGCGCAATGATCCCGGCGATCTCGTAGTTCCAACGCGTCGTCACGCTCGGCTTCCGGCGAACGCGAGCCATTGTTCGTAGGGGTTGGCGACTGCGCAGCGGAGTCCCCGCCGGGAACGCGGAAGCGAATCGCCGTGGCAACCCCTACCATCGTCGTTCTCGGCGGAGACGAAACCGGACAAGAACTCCTAATCGAAGCCCTGCGCGTGATCGCGCCCGACGTGATCGGATTGCCGATCGAGCTCGAACACTTCGACCTCTCGCTGGAAAAGCGCCGAGCGACGAAAAACGCGGTCGTGCACGAAGCGGCCGATGCGATGAAGCGGGCCAAGCTCGGCCTGAAAGCCGCCACGATCACGCCCGAGGGGCGAGGCGACGTCGGTTCGCCCAACGCGATCGTGCGCCAGGCCATCGACGGCAAGGTGATCGTGCGGACCGGCCGGCGCATCCCGGGCGTGCGCCCGGTGGCGGGCATCCACGCGCCGATCTCGGTCGTGCGTATGGCCGTCGGCGACGCCTACGGCGCGAAGGAATGGCGGGAGGGTACCGGTGACGGCGAGGTCGCCTTCCGGACCGAACGCATCGAGCGTGGCGTCTGCCGCGTCGTCGCCGAGTACGCGTTCTACCATGCCCGCAAGACCGGCTCGAAGGTCTTCGGCGGACCGAAGTACACGGTCAGCCCCGTCTACGAAGGCATGCTTAAAGAAGAGATGGATGCGGCCGCGGCGCGCTACCCCGAGATTCCCTACGAGCCGCAGCTCATCGACGCGACCTACGCCCTGCTGATTTCGACCTCAGGCGACGCCTTGGTCATCCCCTCGCTCAACCGCGACGGTGACTGCCTCTCCGACCTCGTGATGCAGTTGTTCGGGTCGATCGCGGGGGCGGAATCGGTCCTGATGTCGTTCGATGCGGACCTCAAGCCCGACGTCGTGATGGCGGAGGCCCCCCACGGCACGGCGCCCCGCCTGTTCGGGAAAAATGTGGCCAACCCGATGGCGATGATCCTGGCCTGCGGCGCGCTGCTCTCGCACATCGACGACCGGCGGGCGGCGAACGCCTCGCGCGCCATCTACGAAGGCGTGCTCGAGTCGGTCCGCGAGGGCACCTCGACCAGCGACCTCGGCGGGCACGCCTCGACCACCGAGTTCACCGATGCCGTCATCGCCAAGGTGAGATCCAAACTGGACGTGTGGGCAACCCTCTAGTCCGCGTACCCAGCATGTAAAGCTTGGGACAATCTTAGGGAGGCATTAAGGCCGGCGGGGGCTAACTTGCGCAGCATTCCCCTCGGGTTGCGGTATGTAAGCATAGCAGACCGAGGCTTTTCCCTACGAGAAAACAAGTCGCGAGGCTTGATCTAGGCTTGTTTTCCCGACCCCTGTTCGAGGTGGCATCATGGTCGGAGCGGTCGGCTTTTCGCATTTCCTTTCGCGCGGTCGGCGCGCGTCACTCAGATGCATCTTGGCGGTGCTCCTCACCGCTGCCCTGAGCGGCCTAGCAACCCCGGTGTTTGCGGCCGGCGGCGTCTTCGGCACCCTGACCGGGACGGTCGTCGACGCCGGCACGCAGGCGCCGATCTCGGGGGCGACGGTCAACGTCACCTCGCCCGGACAGAAGTACACGACGACCACCGACGGCAGCGGCCACTTCGGCATCGTCGGCATCAACGTCGACACGTTCAGCGTAACGGTCACGGCGCCCGGACACGAAACGCTCGTGGTTCCGGGCGTCACCGTTATTGGTGACCAGACGACGTCGGCCGGAACCCTGGCGCTCCAGACCCGCGTGACGACGATTGGACGCGTGACGGCGCGCAGCATCTCGAACGCGTTCCAACCGACGCAGACGACCGACTCCTACACCATCAACGCCCAGCAGATCATCCAGTCGACCGGCAAAGCGTACTCGACGAACGAGAACGCGGCGCTGCTGTCGGTTCCGGGTGTGACCCTCACCGACAACAGCACGCCGACCTCGAGCCAGGTCACGATTCGCGGTGCGCCGGCGTACGAGGTCGGCTACCAGCTCGACGGCGTTCCGTTCCGCGAGCCGTTCTTGAACGGCAACGGCTCGTTCGGCCTGATGAACGGCGTCGGCAGCGTGCAGGTCGTCGAAGGCGCCGCCGACGCGACCCAAGCCGGCGTCGGCGCGGGCGTGATCAACGTGATTCCCGCGCGCGGCAGCGGACCGGGATCGGGTTCGATCGATCTCGAGCTCGGCGGTCCGAACATGAACCATCAGTACGGCTTCAATTACGGCTTCTCCACGCCCGACAACCGGATCTCGGAGAGCTTCTCCTACACCGGCCAGTATCTGGCGCCGTACAACGGCTACCACTTCACGCCGATCAACCAATACGGCGGCTACTTCGCGACCCAGCTCGAGAAGAACGATCAGATCGTCAACAATTTCTTCTTCAAGTTCGGTAAGGACCTCAGCCAGCAGATCCAAGTGCTGTACACGAACATCTCGCAGCAGCAGTGGCAAGGCACCAACACCATCGGTCAGGGCCTCTACGATCCGGTGACGAACCCGCTCGCACCGACGTGGTACCCGTACGACCAGAACACGCAAGGACTGTTCTACGGTATTTCGGGCTACACGCCGGCGACGTACGCCTCGCTCATCGGCCTGGCCCAAGGCGTTCCCGGCTCGAACGTCCCGGTTGCGCAGCCGAACGAAAATCTCTCGAACCAGACGCGCTTCCTCAAGATCGAATACGACAACAACATCAACTCCACGACGTTTTTGGCGCTGCGCTACTACAACTGGGATTCGCTCGCGACCACCAATTCGACCGACTCGCTCGGTCCCTGGAACACCGGTTTGCCGGGTGCGGCGTTCGTCCAGACGACCGGCGGCCAAACGACCGGCGTCAACCTCGACATCATCAAACAGTTCGGTAACAACCTGACGATCTCGCTGAACGGACAGTACAACGTGCTGGACCCGATCTTCGACCTCGAGGAGCCTGCGCTCTCGATCATCGCCCTCGCCGGCACGGGTCTCGCCAACCAGCCCAGCGCCGCCGACTGGCTGCCGGGCGGCTACGTGTACTCGAAATTCTGCGGAAGCACGCCCTGGTCGGGCACCACCGCGGCGCCGGCCTGTCTGCCGCGCATCCCGAGCTGGGGCATCGGCTACCAAGGTACGATCTTCCAGAACTACGGTGAGGGCATTCGTTTCCAGTACAGCCCGTGGAGCGCGCTGAAGCTCGACCTCGGCCTGCGTCTGGAAGGCCAGCGCCAACAGTGGACCTCGCAGCTGCTCAACGCCGGCCAAGGCGCGCCCTCGAGCGGCACCTGCATGGGCTCGTGCACCACGCTGGGTGTGCCGGCCGGGACGACCGTGCCGATCAACAACCCCTTCGACGTACCGACGTCGTTCTTCCGGGCTCAATCGATCAGCCCGAACCAGGTCGAGCCGCGCGGTTCGATCTCCTATCAACTCGGTCCCGACGACTCGCTGCGGTTCAGCTACGGGCGTTCGGCGCTGTTCTCCGACGCGCAGACCGCCGGCACGCCGTTCAACCTCGCCGGCCTCGCGCCGTATCTCAAGCTGCCGGCGCTGCCGGGCTCGACGTGCGGCTGGACTGCGACGACGGTGTTCCCCTGCGCTTCGTACGGCGCGCAGCTGTATTGGGCCGGTGACAACTTAGAAGCTCCCGACGCCGGCAACGGCGTGCCCGCGAACTACTCCAACTACGATGCGAGTTACAACCATCTCTTCGGTAACGGGATGGGGCTGCGCATCACGCCGTTCTACAAACTCGGAACCACCCTGCCGGCGTCGTTCTTGCTCAACCCGGTGCTCGGCATCTTCGCGGTCGCGAACCTGGGTTATGAGAAGACGACGGGCGCCGAGCTCGATCTCACGACCAGCCAAAAAGCGGTCGGGTTTGAGGGCTTCTTCGCGGCCACCTACCAGAACGTGCTCAGCACGACGCCGCCGTTCACCACCCTCGAAACCGCGGTGCCGACGGTCTCTCTCGCCTCGCTGACGCTGGGCGATCTCTACCGCGCGGGATACGTCTCGCCGGCGACGTTCCGCATCGGCGGCATCTACAACTTCAAGAGCGGTTTCAGCATCAACGCCCAGATTCAGTCGAACATCGGCTATCCGTACACGGCCGGCAACGTCATCGCGGGCCAGCTCGCGAACGGCACGTTCGCCAACCTCCCGCAGGTCGATTTCGGACCCGGCATCACGAGCGGCAACGCGAGCTTGATCGGTGGTAATCCGGGCGCGGCCGTCTCGACCAACTACTACGATCCGGCCTATCCCGGCAGCGCGCAAAGCCCGAACATCGCGGCCACGCGCGGCACCCCGGGAACGCCGACCGCCGGCGGCTTCCTCTCGCATTGGAACCTGGACGCGAACGTCACGCTGCAATACAAGTGGAAGCGCAGCACGATCGGCGTGCAGCTGATCAACTTCCTCGGCAACGCGTTCATCAACTCGGTGCCCGCGGTGAACCCGTGGTATCAACCGGTCGCTACCGGCCTCTCGGGGCCGCAGACCGGCTATGAATCCTGCACCAACCAGTCCTTCAACCCGGGCGTTCCGGCGCGCGGCTGCTACCCGGTCGTACCGGCCGACGCGAACGCGTTCACGAACGGCGCGTACCTTTACACCAACGGTAACTTCACGACCATCTTGCCGCCTGGTACACCGACGCTCGGGCCGGGACAACCGGCATCGATCCAAGTCTTCTACCAGCTGGCGCTTTGATCTGAGATGCAGATGAACAACACCCTGAAAACACTCATCACGCCGCTCGTCACCTCGGGAGCGATCCTCTTCGCGCTCACGAGTTGCGGCAGCGGCGGTGTGGCGATGGCTCCTACGACCCAAGCCGTCATCTCATCGAACGTCCTGCAATTTGCCGTCGGCACGGCCAATCTCTACGGGGCGGGAACCGCCCTCAACGTGGTAGCGACCTACCGTCAGCCGAACGGAAACAGCGGCACGCTGCTCAACTCTCCGACGATCAGCTTACCGCGTGGGCTGCCGGGCGCGCTGGCGGCCGGGGCCGCGGCCACCGGCTATGACGCCAGTTCGAATGCTCCCAATGGTCCGGCGCCGGGCGAGAGCAACATCACGTCCACGGCGCAAACCGCCGGCGCGTCGTGCTCGCCCGGAACGACCTTCGGTCAATCGGGCGGCGTCTATGGTGTGGGCATCGAGCCGTTCAACGCCCAGGGGCAAGCCGACTGCACGCCGGCCGGCACCAACGCGACCGGAACGCCGTTCCAAGTGGCGCCGTACCCGGTCCCGCTCTACGATTCCGCCTCGCCCACGTTCACGCCGACCGGCGATCCCAACGTCTTCGTTCCCTGGGGTGGACCGCCGGCGTTTCTCCTGACGGGCAGCAGCGTTTCGGTCGTCGGCAGCACGAACTACCCGACGGGTACGGCCGGCGTCAGCGAAGGCATCGACGTGTTCGCCGGTGTTGCGCCGGTTGCCGGCGGCGCGTACGCGCTCTCCGTTTCAATCCCGGCCAACACCGGGACCTCGGTTCAGTCGGCGACGTTCACCCTGCCGGGTGTCGTCGTGCTCGGCACGGCGGTTGCGCCGGCCTACGTACCGGATGCCGCCGGTGACGGCGGCGGGTCGTTCGCGCTCGCGATGCCGACCGGCGCCACCGAAGCATACTTGCAGATCACCGACTACGGGCCGGCGACGGCGATGGCCGTGGGCTGTAACGGCAGCGGAACGGGCGACCCCGCGTTTGGCAACGGGGTCGGCAAGCCGGTCTACTACACGCTGCTGGCCACGGGCAGCGGGACGATAACACTGCCGCCCACGCTGGGTCCGGGCGCGACGCCCTCGGTCTGCACGGCGGCGCTGAACACTGCCGCCAACGGCAGCGCAACGCCGGCCGACCAGATCTCGATCCAGGTCGTCGCGTTCGACTACGACATGTACCATGCGTCGTATCCGTCGAGCTTGGGCAACGCAACGCCCTCGATCGCCGGGCCGCGCGGCTCCGACGACCTCACGATCTCTGCGGCGATCTGTCAGGCCGGCGTAACATCGTGCACGGCGTCGCTGCCGCTGCTCACGCACCGCACGAGCGCGGTGATGCGCAAATAGCGATCGCCGCGTGAAAGACGAATGGGCGCGGGCTTCGGCCGGCGCCCTTTCTCTTTTACGACCCGCCCGCGATCGCGGCCGCACCACCGAGCGCGAGCCCGACGCCGATCCACTGCTGTCGTCCGAGCCGTTCGCGCAACACGATCGCCGCCAGCGCGATCGTGGCGGCCGGATAGAGCGAGGTGAGCACCGCGACGAGCGCGAGCAGGCCGCGATGCGCGGCGACGACGTAGAGCACGTTCGCGCTGACGTCGAGCGCGCCGCAGAGCAACACCAGCGGCAACGCGGGCCGGGAAACGCCTAGGCTCGCGGCGCCGCTGAACGCAAGGCCGCCGGCGACCAGCAGCACGATCGATGTCACGCGCGCCGCGAGCAGCGGCAGCATGCCCGCCGCGCTGTGCGTTTGCGCGAGCGCGATGAAGTACGCGCCGAACGCGACGCCGGCGAGTAACCCTTCGAGGATGCCGCCCGTCCCGTTTTGCTTCGCGGTGCTCACGCAGACGACGGCCAGCAGCGCGGCGGCGATGCCGGCGTAGGCGATCCACGTCGGCCGTTCACCGCGCAAGGCGATGCCGTAGATCAGCGGAACCGACGCGCCGAGCACCGCGCTCAGTGGCGAGACGACACCCATCGTGCCGATCGCGAGTCCGCGGTACAGCAGCGCGATCGCGAGTGCTCCGGCTATGCCGCAGAGCGCGCCCCACGCAAGGTCGCTCGTCAGCGCGTGACCGCCGGAAAATGCGACGAGGGCGCAGAGCAGAACGAGGCCCACGCCTTGCGACCATACCACCGCGCTGATCGTCGACGTGCGCCGGCTCGCGATGCCGCCCAGAAAATCGCTTGCGCCGTAGACGAGCGCCGCCGCCAACGCGAGCGCGGTTGCCACGCCTTAGCGCGCGTTCGGATCGAGCGCTTCGCGCAGTCCGTCGCCGAGCAGGTTGAAGCCGAGCACCAGCGCCGTGATCGCGAGCCCCGGGAAGATCAGCGCCCACGGCGCCGCGACCCAATAGTCGCGCGCGTCGTTGAGCATCGCGCCCCACTCGGGTGCCGGCGGCCGCGCACCCAAACCCAGGTAGGATAATCCGGCGGCTTCCAATTCGGCCGTGGCGATGCCGAGCGTGGCCTGGATCAAGAGCGGCGCGAGGATGTTGGGCAGCACGTGCCGCGCGAGAATGCGCGGCACGCCGGCGCCGATCGCGCGCGCCGCTTCGATGTACTCCGTCTCTTTCACGCCGAGAACCGACGAGCGCGCGAGCCGCGCGTACTGCGGGATGTAGACGATGCCGACCGCGATCATCAGGTTCGTGATGCTCGGGCCCAGAATCGTCGTGATCGCGATCGCCAAGATGATCGAGGGAAAGGCCAAGATGACGTCCATCGCGCCCATCAGCACGTTCTCGACGCGCCCGCCGGCATAGCCGGCGATCAACCCGATCAGCGTGCCGAGACTGATTGCGACGCCGACGGCCACGAAGCCGATCGCGATCGATGTGCGCGCGCCGTAGACGATGCGCGAGAACACGTCGCGGCCGAGTTTATCCGTGCCGAGCAGGTGTGCGAGCGACGGCGGCCGCGATTGCTGCGAGAGCATTTGGCCGAGCGGATCGTGCGGTGCGACGAGCGGCGCGAAGACGGCCGCGGCCAGGATCGTCGCGACGATGATCGCGCCGGCGAGCGAGCCCGGGGAACGGCGAAAGCGGCGCCACGTGTCGCCGGCAAAAGTCCGCGACGACGTCACTGTGGCGCCGCGCGGTCCTTCATCATGCGCAGCAGCTTCTCCAAGTGCGCGATGTATTCGCGGCTGTGGGTGAAGGTCCACAGTTCGAGCAGCTTCGGATCGAGGTCGTGCTCGGCGGCGTAGCGATCGCGGTCGCCGCTCATCGCCGCGCGAAAGAGGATCGCGACGATTTCCTCGGCGGTCGGTTCGGCGGCGTCGGGCATCAGCCGGCCTCGCGAATCGTGGCCGCGCCGAGCACTTCGTCGCTGTGCGGATCGAACAGCGCGACGAGCTGGCCGGGCGCGATCGCCGGGTGCAGTTCGTCGAAGTGCACGGTCAGCGTGCCGGCGCTCAGCGAGGCCTGCGCGGGAGCCGGCGTTTGCCGGTAACGGGTCATCGCCAGCACGCGGGTTTCGCCGCCGGCGAAGCGTTCGGGACGAATGAGGTTGACCTCGTCGGCGAGTAGCCGGTATGCACCGAGTTCGTCTTCGCGCCCGATGACGATCGTGTTGGTTGCGGGTTCGATGCGCGTCACGTAGCGCGGCCCGCCGGCATTGTTCGCCGGCAAGCCGCGCCGCTGTCCGACCGTGTAGTTCGCGATGCCGGCGTGCGCGCCGACGAGTTCGCCCGCACCCGTACGGATCTCACCGGGCAGCATCGTGTCGGGTGCGACCCGGGCCAGGATGTCGCGGTAGTCGCCGCCCTCGACGAAACAGATGTCCTGGGATTCCGTCTTGTCCGCGACCGCGAGTCCCAGGCGCTCGGCGTGGGCGCGGGTCGCGGCTTTGTCGAGCGTGCCCAGCGGCAACAGCAAGCCGGCGAGCTGCTCGCGGTCGAGCTGGGCGAGAGCATAGGCCTGGTCCTTGGCCTGCGTGCCGCGGAACAGATGGGGTCCGTCGGCACGCTGCTCGAGCCGCGCGTAGTGCCCCGTCGCGATGAACCGGGCGCCGATTCGGCGGGCGTACGAACGCAGCGTGCCGAGCTTCACGAAGTTGTTGCATGCAACGCACGGGTTGGGCGTACGGCCGGTCGCGTAGTCGGATGCGAAGCGCTCGATGACGTTGCGCCGGAACGTTTCCTCGAAGTCGAGGACGTAGTGCGGGATCCCCAGGGTTTGCGCGCTGCGGCGCGCGTCGTCGAAGTCGTCCGCACCGCAGCATGACTTCGCGTGCGCGGGCTTGGTGGGCGCGTACATCTTCATTGTGATCCCGACAACATCGTAACCGGCTTCCACCAACAAGCCCGCCGCGACCGCCGAGTCGACGCCGCCGCTCATTGCGGCGACGACGCGTTCCCTTTGTGACATTGTCTCTTTTGACTCGGCTACAGGAGAACGGGATGCGCCCGCAAACCGCTTTCATGTGTCTGCGCTCGGCGAGGAGTTCCGGAGTGCGCGTGAAGCGCGCAGCCTTTCGCTCTCGGACGTTGCCGAACGGCTGCACATCCGCAGCGTCTATTTGGCGGCGATCGAAGACGAAGATTGGCACGTGATCGGCGCCCCTGTCTACGTGCGCGGCTTCATGCGCACGTATGCCCGGTTTTTAGGGCTCGATCCCGAAGCCGCCGTGGCCCGCTTCGCGCAACTGGTCCCGGCCGGCACCCCCGCCGCGAGCACCCCGCGCCCGGCAGCCGCCGCGGCGGCGGCCGAAAAACGAGAGGGCGAACGGAGCAGCCCCTCCCTCGCGGCGATCCTCGCGATCGTCGTGGCCGTGCTGGTCGTCCTGTTCGTCGGCTATGAGTTCTATCAATACCGCATGGGTGCGCCGGGCGCCGTTCCGGTCGCCGCCGGTTCGGGCGAGCCGGCAGTCGCCGACGCCGGCGGCGGTGCCGGGGAGACGGCGTCCCCAGCCCCCGACGCGAGCGGCGTGGCCGGAACGGCGGCCGCCCCGCCGGCGGCGGCCCCGACGGCTCGCCCGGCTGCCAAGCGCGGCCTGAGCCTGCACGTGATGGAGACGTCGTGGCTTCGGGTCACCGTTGATGGTAACGTGGTGCTGGAGGGGACCCTTCCGGCCGGCGTGGCTAAATCGTTCACCGGGAAAGTCGCCGACGTCCGCGTCGGCAACGCGGGCGGGGTCCGGATCGCGATCAATGGCCGCAGCCTGCCCCCGCTGGGCGCGTCGGGCGACGTGGTCGAGCGCCGTTTCGTTCTTATCGGAGAGTGACCAGCCATGGCGGATTTCTCGTTTGACGTCGTGTCGAAAATCGACCCGCAAGAATTAGACAACGCGCTCAATCAAGCACGAAAAGAAATTGCCGGACGCTTCGATTTCAAGCATTCGATCGCGTCCATCGAGAACACGCCCAAGGAGATCACGGTCCTTGCCGACGACGAGTTGAAGCTCAAGAACGTCATCGACATCATCCAGAGCAAGGCCGTCAAGCGCGGAATCGACCTCAAGGCCTTCGATCTCAAGGAGGCCGAGCCGGCAAGCGGCAGCACGCTGCGGCAAAAAATCGTCTTGCGCGCCGGCATTCCGAAGGATAAGAGCAAGCCGCTGATCGAGGCGATCAAGGCGTCCAAGCTCAAGGTGAACGCGCAGTATCAGGACGAGCAGATTCGTGTCTCAGGTAAATCCAAGGATGATCTGCAAAAAGTACAGTCGCTTCTGACCGGCTTGACCTACGAGTTGCCGCTGCAATTCACGAACTACCGCTGAGCGCGGTTCGACCACGAAGGTGACCATCAACGTGCCAACCCAGACCCCCTGTCCGCAGCCCGTCGAAGGGCGCAGTCAGCGAGTCTCATTCGTATCGCTCGGCTGCGCCAAGAACCTCGTCGACTCCGAGGTGATGATCGGCAAGCTCGGTGCGGCCGGTTGGGAGCTGGTGCCCGATGCGAGCGACGCCGATGCGATCGTGGTCAACACGTGCGCCTTCATCGACCCGGCCAAGGCTGAGTCGACCGACGTGATCCTCGACCACGCCCAGCGCAAGCGCCCCGATCAGCAACTGATCGTAGCAGGCTGTCTTTCGCAGCGCTTCGGCGCCGAGCTGCAGTCGCTGATTCCTGAGATCGACGGCGTCGTCGGCACCGGAGCCTATGCCGGGATCGTCGAGCTGCTCGAGGACGCCAAGGCCGGCAAACGGCCGGTCCGGCTCGACTTCGAGCCCGAACCCGAGCACGACTTTCTGCCGCGGCTGATCACGACGCCCTCGGCTACGGCGTATCTGAAGATCGCCGAAGGCTGCGATCATCCGTGCACGTTCTGCATCATCCCGCAGCTGCGCGGGGCCTTCCGGTCGCGCTCGGAAGAATCGATTCTGATGGAAGCGCGCGCGCTGGCGGCGGGCGGCACCAAAGAGCTGATCCTCATCGCGCAGGACACCTCGATGTACGGCCGCGACCGCGGCTCGCGCCGCGGCGGTCTGGCGCGCTTGCTCGCCGGGCTCGACGCGATCGAGGGCATCGAGTGGATTCGCTTGCTGTATCTCTACCCGGCGACGGTCGACAGCGAGTTGATCGACGCGATGGGCACGCTCACCAAAGTGTGCGCGTACATGGATATGCCGCTGCAGCACGCCCATCCCGAGGTGCTGCGGGCGATGCGCCGGCCTTCCAACGGCGACCGGTATCTCGAGATCATCGATGAGTTTCGCCGCCGCATTCCCGGCGTCACGATGCGCTCGACGTTCATCGTCGGCTTCCCCGGTGAAACCGAAGAACACGTCGCCTATCTGGAAGCGTTCATCGCGCGCGCGCAGCTCGACCGGGTCGGCTTCTTCACGTATTCGCGCGAAGACGGAACGCCCGGCGCGACGCTGCCCAACCAAGTCCCCGAACGCGAGAAACGCCGGCGTCTCGTGCGTTTGCGCGAAGCGCAGCGCCTGGCCTCGGAGCGCGCGCGCGCAACGCGCATCGGCACGACCGTGCGCGTGCTCGTCGAAGAGCGGCGCCGCTTGCGGCGAACCGATCCGCTCGCTCTCGCCCTGCACGCCTCGGAGGTGACGGTCGGGCGTTCGATGGGTGAGGCACCGGGCGTCGACGGCGGCATTTATTTCACCGAACCCGCCGCCATCGGTTCGTTCGTCGACGTGCGTCTCGACGGTTGTGGCGCGTTCGACTTTTACGGCGCGGTCGTGGCGGAAAGCCCCGTGGCGGTCGGCGTTTGAGCAAACGGATCCAGGTCGAGCCGGAACCCAAGGTACGGCGCCGCAGCGAGCCGACCGATCACGCGAGCCACGATCGCCTCGCGTACATCTTGGGCGGGCTGCTGATCGTTTTCGGTCTCCTTACGGGTGCAGTCGCGTTCACGATGGTCCGCTCGCACACATACAACCCGGTCGTCGGCATCGTGAACTACTTCGTTCCCTCACCCGAGTCGATGTTCGGCAAAGAGCGAATTTTCGTGCTGCTGATGGGGCTGGACTACGACTACAGTGCCCAGGACGAACCGACCTCGAAAGATTCGCGCACCGATAAAATCGAAGCGTTCGCGATCGATTTTCCCAGCAAGGTGATCGAGAGCGTCGCGGTGCCGCGCGACATGGACGCGATCGTCAACGGGCACGAAGACAAGATCAACGACGCCTATCACTTCGGCGGCGAGAAGAACGCCGACGCCGTCGTGGGTTCGTTCCTAGGCATGCCAAAAAACGATGCCGGATCGTACTTCGACCGCTACGTCACGCTGCGCATCAACGCATCGAAGGACGTGATCAATGCGATCGGCGGCCTCGACGTGCCGGTGACCGAGACGTTGAACTACGACGACACTTGGGGCCACCTGCACATCCACTTTAAGCCCGGTCTCCAGCACATGGACGGCGACCAAGCCGTGTCGTACGCGCGGTTCCGCCACGATGCGTGCAGCGATCCGTGCCGGATCAAGCGCCAGCAGCAGATCGAGCGTTTGACCATCGAGAAGCTCAAGAACGACAAGTTCAACGATCTCACGCACATCGCGCAACTGATCGACGTCGTGCGCCGCAACGTCGACACGAACTTCACGGCCGACGAGATGAAGAGTCTGGGCTGGGCCTTTCGCGACCTGAACATCGCCGACGTGCACGCGACCCAAGTCCCGTTTGTGACCGACAAGAACCTCAACTGCTGCGGCGACGTCCTGGTCGCGGACGACGCCGGTAAGGCCAAGATCATGGCATCGTTCATCGGGCCGTACCGCGCGGCGACACCGCCGCCGTCGGCCGATGCATTGGCGGCGGTCAAACCCTCAGCACTGCGCATCGACGTGCGCAACGGCAGCGGCGTCCCCGGCCTCGGCGCGCGGGTCGCCGCGGTGCTGCGGCGCGACGGCTACGTGATCAACAGCGTCGGCAACGCCGACTCATTCGACTACGATACGACCCAGATCCGGGCAACCTCGCGGACGCCGCTGGCCGGCGAGCGCGTACGCAACGACATGCACCTCGCCGCCGCGACGGTGACGCCGATCCCCGATCCCACGGGTTCGACCTCGGCCACGCTGAGCAAGACAGCCGCGCTCGCCGACGTCACGGTCGTCGTCGGGCGTGACTTCGTGAACGTGCCGGCGCCGCCGGCCGGCGCATCCGTCAAGGAGTGAAGCGCCTCGCGGCCGTGGCCGCGGCCGTGCTGGTCGCGCTCGGCCTGACCTATGGCGGCTATCGCGTCTACCGGCGCTCGCTGCCGCCGCTGCCGGCCGTCGTCCTGCGCAATGCCGACCTCGCGCCGCTGCTGAGGGACTCGTTCGGCGCCCGGGTCCGGCATGCGATCCTCGGCAGTGCGGCCGACGGCCGGGTCGCCGGGCCCAAGCTGATCGCCCTGACCTTCGATGACGGGCCCTATCCGGTGGACACGCCGGTGCTGCTCGACGTGCTTCGCGCCGCGCACGTTCCGGCGACGTTCTTCCTGATCGGCCGCGATGCGGAGCAGTACCCGGGGCTCGTGCGGGCGATCTCCGCCGGCGGCCACGAGATCGCCAACCACACCGAAACGCACCCCGACCTGACCGCGCTCGACGCGGCCGCGGTGACGGCCGAGCTGACGGGCGATGCGGCCACGCTTTCGCACTTGACCACCGATCCCGCAATCCACGAAGAGTTCCGGCCGCCGCACGGCCGCTTCCGGGCAGCGACCCTCACGGCCGCGCAGCGCGCCGGGTTCGACACGATCTTATGGACCGACGACCCCGGCGACTGGCGTAACGTCTCGCGCACCGTGCTCGCCGCCCACATCGCGCGCTACGCCACGAGCCCCGAGATCCTGCTGCTCCACAACGGGCGGCCCGAGACGGTCGCGTTGCTGCCCGGCATGATCCGGCGCTTCCAGCACGCCGGGTACCGGTTCGTCACGGTGGCCGATCTCGTGCGGCAGCTCGGCCCGGGTCCCCTCAACCACGCCGCCCGCACCCCGCTGCCGGCCCTCGACGACTAGGCCCGGCGTGGCCCCGAAGAGGAACCGGTCCGCCCGCCGAACGGTTATATACCTGTATGGCTTTCCTCAAGACGCTCTTCGACGGTAACGAGCGCGAAGTAATCCGGCTGCGGAAGACGGCCGAGCGCGTCAACGCGCTCGAGCCGGCGACCGCCGCCCTCTCCGACGAGCAGCTGGCCGACAAGACGGCCGAATTTCGCCGGCGCTTGGCCAACGGCGAGACCGTCGACGCCCTGCTGGTCGAGGCTTTCGCGGTGGTCCGCGAGGCCGGTAAGCGGGTTCTCGGAATGCGCCACTTCGACGTCCAGCTGATGGGCGGCCACGCGCTGCACGAAGGCAACGTCGCCGAGATGCGCACCGGTGAGGGCAAGACCTTAGTCGCGACGCTGCCCGTGTACTTGAACGCGCTCTCGGGCGAAGGCGTGCACGTGGTCACGGTCAACGATTATCTGGCCAAGCGCGACGCCGAGTGGATGGGCCCGCTCTACCAGTCGCTCGGAATGACGGTCGGCATCATTCAGCACGATCTCGATTCCGCCCAGCGACGGGAAGCCTACAACTGCGACGTCACCTACGTTACGAACAACGAAGTCGGCTTCGACTACCTGCGCGACAACATGGCCTGGAGCATGGATCAGATGGTGCAGCGCAAACTGCACTACGCGATCGTCGACGAAGTCGACTCGATCCTCATCGACGAGGCGCGCACGCCGCTGATCATCAGCGGGCAGGGTCACGACGCGACCGAACTCTACGGCTCGTTCGCCAAGATCCTTCCGCGCTTGGTGAAGGACGAAGATTTCACCGTCGATGAGAAAGCCCACGCGGTGCCGATCACAGAGAAGGGCGTCGCCAAGGTCGAGAAGATCTTGGGCGTTACCAACCTCTACGATCAGCGCAACCTCGAGCTGACGCACCAGCTCAACGCGGCGCTCAAAGCCTGGCACCTCTTCCACAAGGACCAGCAGTACATCGTCAAGGACGGCGAAGTCGTCATCGTCGATGAGTTCACCGGCCGCTTGATGTACGGCCGCCGGTATTCCGAGGGCATCCATCAAGCGATCGAGGCCAAGGAAGGGCTGGCGGTTCGCAGCGAGGACCAGACGCTCGCCACGATCACGTTCCAGAACTATTTCCGGCTGTACGGCAAACTCGCCGGGATGACCGGTACGGCCAAGACCGAGGAGCGCGAGTTCCGCGACATCTACGGTCTCAACGTCGTCGTGATGCCGACCAACCGCGCCGTCGCGCGCAAGGACCAGGCCGATATCGTCTACCGCACCGAGAACGCGAAGTTCGAAGCGGTCGTCGACGAGATCATCGCCGAGCACGAGAAGGGCCGCCCGGTGCTGGTCGGCACGCGGTCGATCGAGAAGTCGGAGCGCTTGGCGATGCTCTTGCGCCGCCGCGGCGTCGAATGCAACGTGCTCAACGCGAAATACCACGAGCAAGAAGCTCAGATCATCAAGGATGCGGGCGCGTGGGGCGCGGTGACGATCGCGACCAACATGGCCGGCCGCGGTGTCGACATCAAGCTCGGCGACGGTGTGGCCGCCGTCGGCGGTCTGCACATCATCGGTACGGAACGGCACGAATCGCGGCGCATCGACAACCAGCTGCGCGGCCGCGCCGGCCGCCAGGGCGATCCGGGCTCGACGCGCTTCTACATCGCGCTCGATGACGAGCTGATGCGGCTCTTCGGCGCCGAGCGCATCCAAAAGATGATGGACTTCGTGAAGTTCACCGACGAGACGCCGATCGAGGCCGGCATCCTCTCGCGCTCGATCGAGAACGCGCAGTCCAAGGTCGAGAACCACAACTACGAGATTCGCAAACAGGTTCTCGAGTACGACGACGTGATGAACAAGCAGCGCAGCGTGATCTACGCCGAACGCCGCCGCGTGCTCGAAGGCCAACCGCTGCGCGACTTCTTCGTCGAAACACTGCGCACCAAGGCCTCCGACGCCGTCGACACGGGTGCGCCGCCCGACGAACATCCGACGGAGTGGGACCTCGGTGCGATCCTCGATGAGTTGCAGCAAGTCTTCCCGGTGAAAGACCGCATCACCGTCGCGGACCTCGAACAACTCGACCGCGACGGGATGAAGGAGCGCTTGAGCGAGCTCGCGATCGGCGCCTACGAGACGAAGGAAGCCGAAGTCACGCCCGAGATCATGCGCATGGTCGAGTCGCAGTACATCATGCTGCCGATCATCGACCGTCTATGGGTCGACCATCTCTACATCATGGACGCGCTCAAGGCCGGCATCGGCTTGCGCGGCTACGGCCAAAAAGACCCGCGCGTCGAGTACGAAAAAGAAGCCTACGAGATCTTCGAGGATCTCAAGAGCAACATCTCCGACGAAGCGATCAAGGCGGTCTTCTCGGTGCGCATCGAGATCGAGCCCGAAGCCGCGCCCGCGCCCGAACCCATCGCCGTCGGTGCCAACGGCGCGTCCACCGCGTTCGAGCCGTTGCCGACGGGCCAACTCGTGCCGCAGGCTGCGCCGCACATGGATCCGGTCGCCGCGGAACGGCTGCTCGGCCCGGCGCCGCGTGGTCCGGCGGAAAACGTGCGCACCAACCGCGACGACACGCCGGCTCCGGCCAAGGCGGCCGGCAACGCGGAGAAGGTCGGCCGCAACGATCAGTGCCCGTGCGGTTCAGGCAAGAAGTACAAACGCTGTCACGGAGCCGCCGCGTAGCACCGAGCCTACGGCTCGTTGGGTTGATGATCGCGGCGGAGATCGTCGCGATGCTGGGATCGTCGGCGGTGGCTGCGACGTTACCGTCGCTCATTGCCCAGTGGGGACTCAGTTCCGCCCAAGCCGGCTGGCTGAGCGGGGCGTACTTCTTGGGTTACGCGGTCACCGTCCCCGTGTTGGTGAGCCTTACCGACCGCATCGATGCGCGCATCGTGTTCGCCTTCGGCTGTGTCGTCGGGATCGTTGCGAACGCCGGGTTCTCGCGCTTCGCCCACGGCTTCGCATCGGCGACGCTGCTGTGGGGGCTGGCCGGCATCTCGATGGCCGGCGTCTACATGCCGGGCCTGCGCGTGATCATCGACCGCATCGTGCCGGCGCTGCGGCTGCGCGCGATCCCCTACTACACGGCTAGTTTCAGCGTCGGCATCAGCGTATCGTATTTCGTCGCGGGGCTCGTCGCGCAACTCGCCGGCTGGCGAGCATCGTTCGCCGTCGCCGGCGCCGGCAGCGCGGCCGCGCTGGCGTGCGTGTTCCTGGCGACGTTGCGCACCCCGCTGCCGGGGCCGCCGAGCGGCTCGGGCGCCTTCGACCTGCGCCTGGTGCTGAGCAATGCCACGGCACTGCGCTACATCGTGGCATACGGCGGGCATTGCTGGGAGCTCTTCGCCGTGCGTGCCTGGCTCGTCGCGCTGCTGCTGTTCGTGTGGACGAAGACGATGAGCGGTGATCCGGCTTCCGCCTTGACGTTTTGGAGTTCCATCATCGCGCTAGGGGGCGTGCCGGCGAGCATCGGCGGTGCCGAGATTGCGCTCCGCTTCGGACGCCGGCGCACGATCGTGACCGCGGCACTGGCGAGCGTCGCCATCGGCTTGACGCTCGCAACGATCGGCAACCACGCGTTCTTCGTCGCCGCGGCCGGCCTCGTGATCTACACCTTCGCGATGCTCGGCGATTCGGGCGCGATCACGGCCGGCTTGGTCGAGGCGACTTCGCTCGGCGCGCAAGGATCGACGCTGGCGCTGCACTCGCTGGTCGGGTTCGTGGGCGGCGCGCTCGGTCCGATCGCCGTCGGCATCGCACTCAGCTCGGTCGGCGGTCTCGCTTCGAGCACGGGCTGGTTCGTCGCGTTCGCGGTGATGGCCGCCGGGTCAGGCATCTCCGCGTTGTCCGTTCGCGGCATCGCGCAGACCTGACATCGCCACCGTAACCAACGATCGGGCGGAACGATGAGGCCTTCCGTTTCCGGAGAGCGCCGAACGGGAAGAACGCCCGCATGGATCTCACCAAAGACGTTCCGCGTAGTCCCAATGACATGCTGGCGGGCATCGTGTCGCTGCCGCGCATGATCGACAAGACCCAAGCCGACGCCGAGGGCACCCTCGGCGAGTACGACGTCGACTGCCCCCACGACAAGCCCGTGCTGGCGTTTCTCGGCGTCGACTACCCCACGTTCAAGGCCAAGCTCAAAGAGCTGAACTACGACACCGACGCCGTCGGGGCGTGGGCCAAGCCGCTGGTCGCCAAGCACAGCCCGGCCGAGATCGCCGCCTTCAACGATTCGCGCCGAGCCTGGGCGCCCGACGGCCATTCGCAGGGCATATTTCGACAAGATGAAGGCCCAGGTCGCGCCCAACCGCCCGGACGTGACGACCTGGTTCAAGCTCCTCGACCTCGACGAGAAGCGAGCGGCCTAACCTCCATTTCCACGGCGTCCTCCTTACGGCTTGACAATAACGATATATCGCGATAATATAACGACAGATCGCGAATGGTCGTGATCGTATCGCAATAAGGAGAACGCATGCGGAAAGCATGGTTCAATCACGAACGAGGACCACACATGGGTCCATAAATTTGGCCGCGGCATGGGCCGCGAGGGCATGATGGGCGGCGGTTGGCGCGGCGGCGGGCGCGCGCGGCGCGGCGACATCAAGTACCTCATCCTCGAGGTGCTGGCCGAAGGGCCGCGCCACGGCTACGACATCATCACCGAGCTCGAGAACAAGAGCAACGGCCGCTACCGGCCGAGCCCGGGGTCGGTCTATCCGACGCTGACCTTGCTCGAAGAGGGCGGGTTCATCACCGGAGCGAGCGCCGAGGGAAAACGCGTCTTCTCGATCACCGACGCCGGCCGCGAGCTGCTGACGAAAAAGCCGGCTGATGCGACCTTCGGCGACGAAGACGGGATCGATCTGCGCGGTGCCGCGCTGAAGCTCGGCGCGGCGGTCATGCAGGCCGGGCGCGCGAGCGACGCGAGTTCGCAGCAGAAAGTGCGCGACATCCTCGACACAGCGCGCCGCGAGATCTACAAGATCCTCGCCGAGAGCGAATAGCCCAAGCGCGCCTCTTCCGGGGGGCGCGCCGAGTGCGAAAGCCGAAGCGCGACGGGCCATGAGTGATGCCCAGCGAGCTGCGATCGAGAAGTCCCGGGAACGCCTGACCGCGCTCAAGGTGCGTCTTTGACGACGCCAATAAGCGCCGGACGCTAGCCGAGCTCGAAGAGCGCTCGCGCAGCGACGGCTTCTGGGACGACGCGCAAGCGGCGCAGAGCCACGATGAAGCGCATCGCCGATGTCCGCAACGACGTCGAGGCGATCGCGTCGCTGGAACGCGTGCTCGACGATGCCGCCGAAACGCTCGACGTGCTCGGTGACGAACCCGGGGCCGAGGCGGAAGTCGATGCGGCGCTGGCGCGCGCGCAAGCCGAACTCGATGCGCTCGAGATGGCGGCGAACTTCGATCGGCCCTACGATTCGCACGGCGCGATCGTAACGATTCGCGCCGGTGCCGGCGGCACCGATGCGGCCGACTGGACGCAGATGCTCGAGCGCATGTACTTGAAGTGGGCGAAAAATCGCGGCTTCGAGGGGACCGTCGTCGAGGAGGCTCCGGCCGACGAGGCGGGCTTGCGTCTGGCCACTTTTTTCGTGCGCGGCAAGAACGCCTACGGCATGCTCGAGAGCGAGCGCGGCGTTCACCGGCTCGTGCGCATCTCGCCCTTCGATCAGCAGCACCGGCGGCAGACCTCGTTCGCCGAAGTCGACGTGGTGCCCGAGATCGAGGAGGGCGACGTCGAAGACATCGAGATTCGGCCCGAAGACTTGCGCGTGGAAACGTTCAAGGCCAGCGGCGCCGGCGGGCAGTACGTCAACAAGACCGAGTCGGCCGTGCGCATCATCCACGTGCCGACCAATACGATCGTCGCCTCGCAGCAAGAACGCTCGCAAATGCAAAACCGTGACGTCGCGATGAACATCCTGCGCGCCAAGCTCGTCCAGCGCGAACGCGAGGAGCGCGAGGCCAAGCTCGAAGAACTGCGCGGCGAACGCCGCGCCAACGAGTGGGGCTCGCAGATCCGCTCCTACACGCTCAACCCGTTTCAACTGGTGAAAGACCACCGCACCGGCGTTGAGACGGGGAACACCGAGGGCGTGCTCGAGGGCGACATCGAACCGTTCATCTGGCCGTATCTGCAGGCGCGCGGGCGCCTCGCCCCGAGCGTCGCGTAGCCATGGCCCGTATCGACGTCATCGTCGTTTGCTGGAACGACAGGGAAAAGATCACGACCGCGCTCGACTCGGTCTTCGCGCTCGAGTGAAGTGCAGGCGGATCCGGATTTCGCGAACGTCGTCGTTTCCGACAACGGCTCGACCGACGGCAGCCGCGAATTTATTGCGCGAGCGCTACGGCGCGCGCGTGTCGATCGTCGAGAACGGCGCGAACCTGGGATTTGCGGCGGCCTGCAATCGCGCGTTCGCCCAGACGTCGGCGCCGTACGTGTTCTTGCTCAATCCCGATGCCGAGCTCAAGACGGCGTCGCTGGCCAACATGGTCGCGTTTCTCGACGCGCACCCGCGCTGCGGCATCGCCGGCTCGCGCATCTACAACTACGACGGTACGATCCAGCAATCGTGCGGCGAGTTCGACACCTGGACCGGCGCGTTCTTGCGTTCGAGCGCTTGGGGCGAGCTTGGCGCCGTTGCGCCGGTTTGCGAACGGCGCCGCGCTGCGCGGCTTCCACTACGACCGCCCGCAGCGCGTCGATCTCGCGATCGGCGCCGCGCTCGCGATGCGCCGCGAGGTCTTCGCCGAGATCGGCGCCTTCGACGAGCGGTTCTTTCTCTATCACGAAGAGGTCGACTTCGCGAAGCGCGCCGCGACCGCCGGCTGGGAGACGTGGTTCGTACCCTCGAGCGAAGCGGTGCACGAAGGCATGGGCAGCGCCAAGGGCCAGTACAGCGTCGAGGCGCGCAAGCAGGTCTCACGCCGCAAGTACTGGATCAAGCATCACGGCTACGCGTGGTATTTCGCACTCGTTGCGGCGCTGGCCGGACGCTTCGCGCTCTACCTCGGCGCGGCGGCGGGTGCGCTCTTCGTCCTGCGGCGGGTCATCCGCGGCCGATGATCGCACCGGATGCGGTCGTTACGTTCGAACACGTCGACGGCTTTCGCGTGGTGAAGTCGTTCGGCTACGCCTACGGTCAGGCGCACGCGTCCGCGCAACATCCTGCGCGCGACGTTCCGCAGCATCGGCGCGTTCATCGGCTTCGCGCCGATCGAGTACCTGACCGATGCCGAACGTTCGCGCACCGAGTGCTTGGCGGAACTGGTGCGCAAGGCCGAGGCGACGGGCGCGAACGGGATCATCGGCCTGCAGTTTCAAGTCTCGGAGACGGCCGACGGATCGACCAAGGTGCTGGCGTTCGGCGAGGCCGTGCTGCTGGAACCGATGCCGCAGTGAGCCTCGTCGAACGCGCCGGCCGCGAGAAGATGCTCGGCGACGCGGCCTGCGTCGTCGAAGCGTGCCGGCTCTGCGCGATCGGTTCGACCCGCACGCACAGCGTGTTCGGCGAAGGCGATCCGTGCGCGCCGCTGATGTGCGTCGGCGAAGGGCCGGGCGAAACCGAAGACCGGCTCGGGCCGCCCGTTCGTCGGGCGCGCCGGCGATCTGCTCGAGAAGATGCTCGCGGCGATCGGTTTGGCGCGCGAGGACGTATACATCGCCAACACGGTCAAGTGCCGCCCGACGCTCGATGCCGGGCATCGCCTGGCCAACCGCGCGCCGACGCCGGATGAGATGAAGAACTGCCGCCACTATCTCGACGCGCAGATCGACGTGATTCGGCCGCGCGTGATCCTCGCGCTCGGGGCGCCGGCCGCGAAGTCGTTCATGGGCGAGCGCTTCTCGATCACGAAGCAGCGCGGCCAGTGGTTCGAGGGTCCGCTCGGCATCCCGGTGACCGCGACGTTTCACCCGGCCTACATCCTGCGCCAAACCGGCGGCGCGATGACCGAGGTCAAGCGCCTGGTCTACGCCGACCTCAAAGCCGTTCGCGACCGCATCAACACGCCGCCGCCGCCACCGCCCGCCCTCGAACAGCAATCACTTTTCGAGTGAATCGAACACGACGTCGTTGTCTTCGCACCACTCGACGGCTAGTTCGCGCAGCGCGTTGCGCTTGAAGTCGAACCATCGCTGCAGGAGGCCGTCACGATCGAGTGCGTCCTTGAACCGGCGGTACGCACCGCGTCCGTCGAGCGCCCGCTCCAGGTAGTCCCGCGACCGCGCGTCTTCAACGGTCTCGCAGAACCGGCGCATGATGTCCCACTCGTGCACGTCGCGCTGGGTCGGCAACTGCACGTAGCGTTGCGAGCCTTCCTCGATCCGGCGCAGCACTTCGATCAGCTCGCGCTCCCAGTCGGCCCACTGGTCGCTTTCATTTTGCCGGGAAAGGGAGACGATGTCTTCGCCGATCATCCCGACCGTGCCGGTGTCGCGGTCGAGATATGCGGAGATCTGGTCGTTCTGCATGTCCAGCGCGTCGATCAGCTCGGCCAGCGTTACCTGCTTCGCCATGGATAACTCCGACTTTTAGCTAAAGCCGGATCAGCTCTTTCCGCGGGCGCGATGGGTGTCGTCGGCGCAGTCGTCGGCGCCGACCCACTGCCAGCCGGCGGCAGTCGCGACCCGGACGGCCTTGCACCCGCACGGGTACTCCGCCTCTGCGCTTACGTTGTCGGGCCGCGCGCCCTCTTCCCACTCGGTCATGACGTAGTTGGCCTCGTCGTCGGCAATATCGGCGTCGCTCATGCTCATTGGCGTACTTTCATACTCATGGGCCCAGTTTTCCCGGGCGGAGCCGGGGCGAATCATGGTATAATTGGGCGTTATGGCCGCGCGGACCGCTCAAGAGATTTGGATCGACGACAAGGCACGCCGGGCCGGGCATGCCGACGGGGCGGCGTTCGCCGAGGCCCATGGGCTGAAGAACTACCGCCTGCAGCAGCTCTACCGGGCGGCGACCAAAGAGCTGGCTGCCGAGGTTGGCGAGGTCAGCGTGCTGCCGAAGCCGCTGCGCGCGGCCCTGGCGGCCGAGTCGTTCGGGTTCGATGCGGTCGAACCGGTCGTGATCCAGCATTCGAACGATAAGCAGACGATCAAGGGCCTTTTCCGGCTTCATGACGGCAACGAAGTCGAGGCCGTGCTGATGCAGCATTTCGGCGAGCGCAACACGGTCTGCATCTCGAGCCAGTCGGGCTGCGCCTATGCCTGCGCGTTTTGCTCGACCGGGCAGGCCGGCTTCACGCGCCACCTCACGCCGACCGAGATCTTCGATCAAGCGCGCTACTTCGCGCGGCACCTGGCGGCCCAGGGCCGCAAGGTGACCAACGTGGTGTTCATGGGGATGGGCGAGCCGTTCCACAACTACGCCGCGGTGATGGACGCCGTGCGGCTGCTCAACGATGCCAACGGGTTCGGTTTGGGCCACCGGCACATCACGATCTCGACCGTCGGCGTGGTGCCGCAGATCGACCAGTTCGCCGCCGAGGGCGTGCAAGTGAACCTGGCGATCTCGCTGCACGCGCCGACCGACGACGTACGCTCTTCGATCATGCCGGTCAATCACAAATGGCCGGTGGCCGAGCTGATGGCGGCGGTCGAACGCTACATCGAAAAAACCAATCGCAAGGTCTTCTTCGAGTACGTCATGCTCGACGGCGTCAACGACCGCCCGCAAGACGCCGAAGCACTGGCGCGCTTGATGCGCGGCCCGCTCTATCACGTCAACATCATCCCCTACAACACCACCCCCGATGCCAAGCTCGGCGCCACCGGCGATCAGCGCATTCGCGAGTTCAGCGCGATCCTCGAAGCCAAAGGCATCGCCTGCACCGTGCGCATCCCGATGGGCCGCGACATCGCCGCCGCCTGCGGCCAATTGCGCGCCGAAACCCAACCCCGCGCCCACGCGGGCTGAGCGGTGCGCCGCCTGCTCACGCCACGCCGTCGCGCTGACGGCGCTGTTCTACGCGTGGCGGTCGATCCGCGTGTTCGACGGCTGGGTGCGCGTTCCGGCGGTAGCGGAAGGCAGCGAACTGCCGTCGCTCTCGATCGTCGTGCCCGCGCGTGATGAGGAGCGCAACATCGAACGCTGCGTGCGGTCGCTCGTCGCGCAGCGCGGCGTCGACGTCGAGGTGATCGTCGTCGACGACGGCTCGACCGATACGACGGCGGCGATCCTCGCGGGGCTGCAGGGCGAGTTTCCAGCGCTGCAGGTCGTCGCGGGGGAAAAGTTGCCGGCGGGCTGGGTTGGGAAGCCGTGGGCGTGCGCTCAGGGTGCGGCTCGAGCGCGCGGTGCGTGGTTGCTGTTCACCGACGCCGACAGCCGGCACGAGACGTGGGCTTCCGCCTCGACGTTGGCGTTCGCGCGCGCCCGGCGCGCCGATGCGCTCTCGATCATCACCGCTCAGGAACTCGGCACGTTCGCCGAAGCGGCGCTGTTACCGGCGATCCTACAGATGATCGTCTTCGCTTGCGGCAGCCTCAGCGAGATGAACGATCCCGAGCGCCCCGATCGAGCGATCGCCAACGGGCAGTATATCCTTGTTTCGCGGAACGCCTACGACGCGCTCGGCGGACACGATGCGCTGCGCGACTCGCTGGTCGAGGACCTCGAGTTCGCGCGCCGGCTCAAGGCCGACGGCCGTTTCCGGCTGATGGTCGCCGAAGGCACGCAATTGGTGCACGTGCGCATGTACCGCTCCTTCCGCGAGATCTGGGACGGCTTCACCAAGAACATGTACCTCGGTGCGCGCGGTAACATCCCGGCGATCGCCGGCGGCGTGATGTTCTGCGGCATGCTGTCGGTCGCACCGCCGGTACTGGTGCTCGATGCGCTGCGCCGCGGCCGCCGCGCTCAAGCTGCCGAAGCGCTGGCGGCCTCGCTCGCGGTCATGGCGGCCGGATACTACGGCTCCGGGTTCGTCTCGGTGCCGCGCAAATACTCGGTGTATGCACCGCTCGGAATCGGGATGTTCGGTGCCATCGCGCTCAACTCGGTGCGCTGCGCGCTGACCGGGGCCGGCTTTGCCTGGCGCGGGCGCCGCTATCCCGCGCGGTAGCGACCGGCGCGAATTCGGGGTACGGGTACCCGATGAGAGCAAAGGCCAATCCCGAGGAACAGGCAGAGGCCCACGAGCGCGCGCGTCCGCGTACGATCGTCATTTTCGATGCGATCCGCGAGGAGGGTGAGGACGAGCTCGAGCGCAGTCCCGCGAGTCTGGCCTGGTCGGCGTTGGCCGCCGGGTTGTCGATGACGCTCGGCCTCGTCGCGATGGGTGCCTTCAGTGCCGATCTCCCCGCCACGCCGTGGCGTCCGCTCATCGTGAGCTTGGGTTACCCGCTGGGGTATCTGATCGTGATCCTCGGGCGCCAGCAACTGTTCACGGAAAATACGCTCACGCCGCTGTTGCCGATCCTCACGCACCCGACGCCGCAACGGGTCGTTCGCCTGGGGTCGCTGTGGGGAATCGTGCTGGCGTTCAACGTGCTTGGGGCGCTCATCGGTGCGACCTTTCTCGCGCTCTCCCACGCGATGAACGTCAACGCCGAGGCCCCGATGGCGGACTTCGGTGTGACGCTGATGCAAGCCGAGCCGGTGACGCGTTTTGCCCAAGCCATCTTTGCCGGCTGGGTTATCGCGCTCATGGTGTGGCTGCTGCCGTTAGCCGAAGCAGCGGGGCCGCTGGTGATCTTCGTCCTCACCTACGTCGTCGGCATCGCGGGCTTCGCCCATATCGTCGCCGGTTCGGTCGAGGTCTTCTACGCGTCCTGGACCGGCCGCGTCCCGTGGACGGACTATCCGGCGTTCTTCATTCCGACCTTGCTCGGAAACGTGGTCGGCGGCGTCACGTTCGTCGCCCTGATCGCGTTTGCTACGATTGTCAGCGAGAACCCGAAATCCAGGAAGGACAAACCATCGAAGAAGAACCTCGCGCGATGACCTCCGGAGACACGACCGACACCGCACCACGCGTCACCATGGAAGAGATCACCGCGCTCGCCAAGCGCCGCGGCTTCATCTTCCAATCGAGTGAGATCTACGGCGGCATCGGCGGTTTCTTCGACTACGGCCCGCTCGGCGCGATCCTCAAACGCAACGTCAAGGACGCGTGGTGGCGCGAGACGGTGGAATTGCGCGACGACGTGGTGGCGTTCGATTCCTCGATCATCATGCACCCGCAAACCTGGGTTGCGTCGGGCCACGTGGCAGCCTTTCACGACAAGCTCGTCGATTGCCGCAACTGCAAGCACCGCTTCCGCGCCGACCATCTGCCGTCGCTCGAGAAGTGTCCCGATTGCGGCATGAGCGGCACGCTGACCGAGCCGCGCAACTTCAACCTCATGATGAAGACGAGCATCGGCCCGATGGAAGACTCGGCGTCGTCGGCCTATCTCCGCCCGGAGACGGCTCAGGGCATCTTCGTCAACTTCAAGAACATCTATCAGAGCGCGCGCAAGCGGCCGCCGTTCGGCATCGCGCAGATCGGCAAGTCGTTTCGCAACGAGATCACGCCCGGAAACTTCACCTTTCGCGTGCGCGAGTTCGAACAAGCGGAACTGGAGTATTTCGTGCCCGACGACGGTAACGACGTCGCCGTGTACGAAATGTGGGTCTCGGCGCGCAAGAAGTGGTACAGCGACTACGGCGTGCGCCCCGACCGCCTGCGCTTCTACGAACTCTCACCCACCGAGCGGCCGCACTACGCGAAGGCCGGCACCGACGTGGAGTACCTCTTCCCGTGGGGCTGGGGCGAGCTGGAGTCGATCGCGCATCGCGGCACCTACGATCTCGACGCGCACATGAAGCTCTCGGGCAAGGACCTGCGCTACTTCGATGAAGCCTCGAAAGCGCATTACACCCCGATCCTGATCGAAAGCTCGGCCGGCATGGACCGCACCACGCTCACGATGCTCATCGACGCCTACGAAAACGAAACGACCGTCGATCCGGAGAGCGGCAAGGAGACCAAACGCGTCGTGCTGCGCTTTCACCCCAAGATCGCTCCGGTACAGGTCGGCGTCTTTCCGCTGGCGCGCAACAAGCCCGAACTGGTCGAACGTGCGCAGCGCATCGAGCGCGGTCTGCGGCCGTTCTTCCGTACGCAGTACGACGAGGGGAACGTCGGCCAGCTCTACCGCCGTCAGGACGAGATCGGCACCCCGGCCTGCATCATGGTCGACTACGACACGCTCGTCGACGGCTCGGTGACGGTGCGCGACCGCGACACGATGCGCCAGGACCGTCTCGCCGAGGGCAGTCTGGCCGGCTATCTGGCCGACCGCCTCGGCCTGCCCTAAAATATCCCCACGCAGGCCTTTGGCCGCCGGAGAAAGCACATTTCCCGAATGATCATGCGCTTTTGCGGCATTCTTGCCGTTCTGGGAATCATTTCCGTGGCGCCTATCGCCGCGACGGCACAACCGGTCATGAGTCCGATGTCGATGCCGCCGTCGATGCGGCCGGCGAAGAAGGTCACGGTCCGTTATCTGTGCAGCGGGCTGCGCGTTACCGCCGTATACGACAACGTGAAGGACCGCGTGTCGTTCGTCTGGGGCGCCAAGGACAACCACCTCCCGCACGTGGCGTCGGCCGACGGCGTGCGGTATGCCAACGCGAACATCGAGTGGTGGGAGAAGGGCAACAACGTGACCCTCTCGTCACTGCCGGGCCACGACACGCTCGCGACCTGCACGGAACGCACCTAGGGGCGTCCGCCGCTACACGGCGAGCGTTGCTTTGATCGTGGTCCGCAGGCGCGCCATCGCCTCGCGCGCTTCGGCCGGACTGATGATCAGCGGCGGAACGAAGCGCAGCGTGTTGCGGCCGGCCGCATTGATGATCAGGCCGAAATCCAGCGCCCGCGGGACGAAATCCGCGGCGCGATGGGGTTCGCCGCACCGGCAATCCCAACATCAACCCGTAGCCGCGCGGCGGTTCGAATACCGTGGGCCAGGTCAGGGCCATCGCGTTGAGCTCGGAGCGCAACTGAGCCCCGACCGATTCGACGTGCGCATCGAGCTTGAGGTCCTCGCGAATCGCCAAGTGCTCGAGCGCGGCTGCCGCCGGAACCGGCGAGCCGCCGAAGGTCGTGCCGTGGTCGCCGGGTTTGAGGCTCGTCGCCGCGTCGCCGCGAATCACGAGCGCCCCGATCGGTAAACCGTTCGCGAGCGACTTGGCCAGCGTGAACGCATCGGGCCGGACGTCGTAGAGCTGCGAGGCGAAGAGCCGGCCGAGGCGGCCCATACCGCATTGCACTTCATCGAAGATCAAGAGCGCGCCGCGCTGCGTGCAGAAGTCGCGCGCCGCCGCGAGAAACTCAGGGCTCGCGGGCAGCACGCCGCTTTCACCTTGCACCGGCTCGACGATGAACGCCGCCGTGCGGTCGTCGATCGCATCCGAGAGCGCGTCGACATCGTTGAACGGCGTGAAAGCGAACCCGCGCGGCAACGGTTCGAAGCCTTCCTTGTAGGCCGCATTGTCGGTCGCGGCCAGCGCACCGAACGTGCGGCCGTGGAACGAACCGTGCGCGGCCAGGATCGTCGTGCGTTCCTTCTCGCCTTTGCGCCAGGCGTGCTTGCGCGCGAGCTTGATCGCGCCTTCGTTCGCTTCGGCGCCCGAGTTGCAGAAGAAGACCGTATCGAAGCCCGACAGCTCGGCCAAGCGATCGGCCAGCGTTCCGGCCGGCTCGTGATGGTAGAGGTTGCTGCAATGCACGAGCGTCGCCGCCTGATCGGCGATCGCGCGCGTGATGCGCGGGTGCGCGTGTCCGAGCGCGCAGACGGCGATTCCGGCGACCATGTCGATGTAGGCGTTGCCCGACTCATCGAATAGATAGACGCCCTCGCCGCGCACGATGTTGATCTCGGCGCGCGCGTAGTTGGCCATGAGATGCGGGTGCTGCGTCACCAAACGCGCGCCGTGCGAAACCACCGGAGCCGTACTCATCCTACTATCACCTCACGTCCGGTAGTGCGCGTTGATGCGCACGTAATCGGTTGAGAAATCGCAACCCCAGGCGGTCGCGGTCGCTGCACCAATGCCGAGATCGAGCGTGATCTCAATGGTTTGCTCTTCCAGCAGCAAGTGGGCTTCGGCTTCGCTCAAGGCCTCGATGGCGCCGATTTCGACCCACGATTGGCCGCCGAGTTTGAGCGACCACTTCTCCGGATCGAGGCCCGCGCGTGCCGCACCCGCCGCGGCGATGACGCGGCCCCAGTTCGGATCCTCACCGTAGAGCGCCGTCTTGACGAGCGAGCTGTTGATCACCGCGCGCGCGATCGTCCGCGCTTGCGCGTCGTCCTTGGCGCCGGTGACGTTGAACACCAGCGTCTTGGTCGCGCCCTCGCCGTCGCGCACCATGGCCACGGCCAGATCGCGGCACACCGCGGCGAGCGCGGCGCGAAAGCCGGCCGTCGCGCCGTTGGGGCCGGGGCGCGCGAACGCATAGCACGAGTCGTTGGTCGACATGTCGCCGTCGACGGAGATCATGTTGAAGCTGCCGTCGCAGGCTTCGCGCAGAGCACCCTGCAAGCCGGCGCGCGACATCGGCGCATCGGTGACGACGAACGAGAGCATCGTCGCCATCGACGGGCTGATCATCCCCGAGCCTTTGGCGATGCCGCCCACCACGTAGCGGTGCTCGCCCTCGTGCCAGGCGTAGGCCGCCATCTTCGGCACGTGATCGGTCGTCATGATCGCTTCGGCCGCATCAAAGCACGCCTCGGGTCCGTGCGCGAGCGCTTTGACGGCGCGCTCGAGTCCCTTGGAGAGCCGGTCCATCGGCAGATACACGCCGATGACGCCGGTCGACGCGACCACGACTTGCGTGGGCCGTAAGCCCAGTAGCGTCGCGGCCTGGCGCGCGGTCGCGCGCGCGTCGCGCAGTCCGCGCTCGCCGGTGCAAGCGTTCGCGCAGCCGGCGTTCACCACGATCGCGCCCATTTGCTCGCCGTCGAACTCGAGATGGCCGGTCGACGCGATCAAGGGCGCAGCCTTGATCTCGTTCGTCGTCACCACTTCGGCGCAGACGTGCGGTCCCTCGAGCGCGATCAGCGCAAGGTCGGTCTTGCGCTTCTTGATCCCGGCGTGAACGCCGGCCAAACGCACGCCCGGCACGGCACCGAGGCCGCCCCGGACCTCGATGAGATGAATCGATTCAGCCGACAGCGGTGCGAGCATCGAGTCCACGTTCCTCCGGAAGTCCCAGCATGATGTTCATGTTCTGCACGGCCTGACCGGCAGCGCCTTTCCCGAGATTATCGAGTGCGGAGAGGATGTGGATCACCCCGTCACGCTGGTTGACCTTGAGCTGTGCGTTGTTCGTCTTCTCCACGGCCGGCAGATGCGGCACGCGCTTGTCGGTAAACACGGCGACGAACGGGTTGTTCGCGTAGAAACGCAGGTAGAGGGCCTCGACCTCGTCGCGCGCGATCGGCGCACGCGGCACGAGATAGACGTCGGCCAGAATTCCGCGGCGCAACGGAACGACGTGCGGCGAGAACACGATCGGCGCGTCGATGCCGGCGGCACGCGCTTCTTGGGCGATCTCGGGCTGGTGGCGGTGCCCCTCGAGGCCGTAAGCGAACACGTCTTCGGCGACTTCGCCGAAGAGCGTTTGCACTTTGGGGTTGCGCCCGGCGCCCGTAACGCCGCTCTTCGCATCGACGATCACCGTCGCGATACGTTCGTCGAGCGGCCCGAGCGGAATCAGCGCGAGCAGCGCCGCCGTCACATAGCAGCCGGGATTGGCCACGAACGAGCTGTTTGCGATCTGATCGCGATAGCGCTCGGGCAGGCCGTAGACCGCGCCCTCGGCACGGCCGCTGAGCCGATAGGCATCCGAGAGATCGATAACGCGTGCGCCCGCTGCGAGCAACCCGGGAGCGTGCTCGTGCGCGACCTCATGGTTCCCCGCGAGAAAGACGAAGTCGCCGGGCCGCATCCGTTCGCGAACCGTTCCCGGCGGCGAGCATACCAGCTCGATCGCGGGCAAGGACGGGAAGAGGTCGCACATGCGCGCGCCGGCCGAACTGCTGCTCTCGACCGTGTCGATGTTGACGTCGGGGTGTGCGGTCAGGAGCCGGATCAGTTCGGCCGCGGCATAGCCGGTCGCGCCGACGACATGAACGATGTTCATGCCAGCTCCTTCGCGATCGCGGCGATCTCTCGTTCCGTCGCGGCGATCGACTCGGCGACCCGCTCGGGATTGGGCGACCCGCTCGTCCGCTTGGCGCGAATGGACGCGACTCCATCGAGCGGCGCGTCGCTCACGCCGATCGCTTCGATGTCGCCTTCGTCGAGAGCGCGGCCCTGGCGTTCGGCCAGCAGCACGCGTTCGCCGACGGCCGCATGCGCTTCGCGCGCCGTCGCGCCGCCGGCGATCATCGCGTCGGCGAGGTCGGTCGCGACGGTGTACCCTTCGGCCGCGCGCGCTTCCATCGCGTCGGCGTTGAAGTGCAGGTGCGCGAAGGCCCGGGCGAAGGCATCCAGCGCGGCCAGCGCGTGTTCGGTGCCGTGCACGATTTGGGCTTTGGTTTCCTGAAGATCGCGATGATAGGAGAGCCCGATACCGCTCGTGCTCGCCAGGGCGCCGGTATAGGTGCCGAGGGTGCGCGCGGCAGCCGCCCGCACGAGCTCGAAGGGATCGGGATTTTTCTTCTGCGGCATCAGGCTCGAGCCGGTGGCCGCGGCGTCGCCGAGGCGCGCGTAACCGAATGCGGGCGTCGTCCACAGCACGAACTCTTCGCTCGGCCGCGACGCGGCGACGACGGCCCGCGCGGCGGCGTGCAGCAGGTCGAGTGCGACGTCACGGTCGCCGACGGTGTCGAGCGCGTTGCGCGAAGGCTCGGTGAAGCCGAGCTCGCGCGCGGCCGCGGCGCGGTCGAGCGGGAGCGACGAACCCGCGAGCGCGGAGGAGCCCAGCGGGCAGAACCGCGCGGCGTCGCGCGCGACGCGCGCGAAGCGCGCCGCGGCGCGCACGAAACCTTGCGCGGCGGCATCGAGCCAGAACGCGAGCGAGACCGGCTGCGCGGGCTGCCAGTGCGTGGTCGCCGCGAGCAGCGTGCCCTCCTCGAGCGCGCCCTGCGCGCGTTCTTCGAGGGCGTGCGCGATCGCCAGTGCCAGGCGCGCGCCGGCGTTCGCGCGGTCGCGCGCGTACAGCAGCAAGGTGGTCGCGACTTGATCGTTCCGGCTGCGGCCGGCATGCAGCGAAGCGCCCGCATCGGGTGCCAGCTCGCGCACGCGGGCGTCGATCGCGCCGTGGATGTCTTCGAAGGTGCCGCCGCGCGCGAACGCGACGAACGTCCCGTCGGCGATTTCCTCAGCGACCACGTCGAGCGCGGCGCGCAGCTCACCCGCCGCCACGCCCGAGAGCATGCCGCCCTCGGCCAAAGCGGTGACGTGCGCGCGCGAGCAGCGCACGTCGAACGGCGCCAGCACGAAATCGTCTTCGAGCGAGGAGCCGAAGGCGATCAATGCGGCATCAGGAGCGACGGCGAACCGTCCTCCCCACTGCAATGCTGCTTGCTCTTCGGTGCTCGGCATGACGCGCTACGTCGTAACGAGCGTGGAACGCTGGGCGGCTTCGGCGGCCTTCGCGGCGCCGGCAGCGATCGGCAGCCCCCAAATCTCGATGAAGCCGGTGGCCGCATCGTGCTTGAAGGTGTCGTTGTTGCCGTAGGTCGCGAGCGTTTCGCTGTACAGCGCGTAAGGCGAGCGGCAGCCCGTCACGACGGCGCGGCCGCGCACGAGCTTCACCCGCACGTCACCGGTCATCCGTTCGGCGATCTTCGCGTTGAACGCGTCCAGCGCATCGCGCAGCGGCGAGGACCATTGCCCGTCGTAGATCAGCTCCGTGTAGCGCTGGTCGAGCTGCGCTTTGAGCCGCAGTTCCTCTTTGGTCAGCACGAGCCGCTCGAGCGCGATGTGGGCGTCGATCAGCGTGACCGAGCCCGGGCACTCGTACACTTCGCGCGACTTCAAGCCGACGACCCGGTCTTCGATCATGTCCAGCCGGCCGACGCCGTTGGCGCCCGCGATCTTGTTGAGGTTGAACAGGAACGCGGCGCCGGTTTCGCCGTTCATCGAGGGCACGCCGCGCTCGAACGAGAGCACGATCTCCGTCCCGGCGGCGGGGGCGTCGGCGGGGTTGACCGTCCAGGCATACGCGTCTTCGGGCGGCGCGTTCCAGGGATCTTCGAGAATGCCGGCTTCGATCGAGCGGCCCCACAGGTTCGCATCGACCGAGTACGGCTTCGCGGCGGTGTGCGCGATCGGCACCTTGTGCGCTTGCGCGTAGGCGATGGCATCGGGGCGCGAAAGCGGTTTCTCGCGCAAGCGGGGCGAGCGTTTTGAGGTGCGGTGCGCGCGCGCGCACGCCGACCTCGATGCGCACCTGATCGTTCCCCTTGCCCGTGCAGCCGTGGGCGACCGCGTCGTAGCCGTACTGCTGCGCCACCTCAACCAGCAGATCGGCGATCAGCGGGCGCGAGAGTGCGGCCGAGAGCGGATACGTGCCCTGGTAGCGGGCGTTCGCCGCGAGCGCCTTGTAGGCGTAGTCTTCGACGAACCGTTCGCGCGCGTCGACGAGCACGGCGTCTTTCGCGCCGAGATCGAGTGCCTTCTGGCGCACGGCGTCGAGCGCCGCTTGCGAGCCGTCGCCCGAGACCATGTCGCTTTCGCCGAGGTTCAGCGTCATCGCCACGACGTCGTGGCCGGCTTCGATATACTGCTTCAGCAACACCGACGTGTCGAGTCCGCCGGAATATGCGAGAACGATCTGCATGTTATGGTACGTCCAAGGGAGAGTGGGGAGGTGCGGCCCTTAGTGGCCCGCGCGCATGTCTTCGAAGCGCTGCATGACCATGGTGAGTTTCTCCGGATCGTCGACGATCACGAGCACGGTGTCGTCGCCGCCGAGGGTTCCGAGCACTTCGGGCCAGCCGACCGAATCGATTGCCGAAGCAACCATCATCGCGCTGCCGGGCGGGGTTCGCAAGACGATCTGGTTTACGCTGCCGCGCACGCTGCCGACCAGCTCGGCGATGATGCGGTGCAAACGCGAGGAGAACATCGGTCCGAGGTTGGGCTCGATATACTTGAATTGTCCGCCGGCGCCGCCTTTGAGCGGGACCTTCATCAGGCCCAGCTCCTTGATGTCGCGCGAGATCGTTGCTTGCGTCACCTCATAGCCCTGCGCTTCGAGCAGCGAGCCGAGCTCTTCTTGCGAGCGCACCGGACGGGCCGCGATGAGCGCCAGGATCGCGCGCTGACGTTTGGTCTTGGGCTGGAGCAGGTTCGCATCGGCGACGTTCATAGCTGATCTCCCAGACCGCGCAGGTCGGTCATCAGGGCGAGGAGCAGCGCCTTCTGCGCGTGCATACGGTTTTCGGCCTGGTCGAAGACGACGCTGTGCGGACCATCGATCACGCCGGCGGTGACTTCTTCGCCGCGATGGGCGGGCAAGCAGTGCATGAAGAGCGCGTGCGGAGCGGCGGCGGCCATCAGCTCTTCGTTGACCTGGTAGGGCCGCAGGGCCGCGGAGTTGCGCTCGCTGAAGGCTTCCTCGCCCATCGACGTCCACACGTCGGTGTAGACGACGTCGACGTCGCGAACCGCCCGCAGCGGGCTCGTGAACGCGCGTGCCGTCACGTTGTAGGGTTTGCCGAGCTCGATGACGCGGGCCAGGAACGCATCCGGCGGCCGGTGCGTGATCGGCGCGGCGAAGGTGACCGACATCCCGCTCATCGCGGCGGCTTCGGCGAGCGAATAGGCCATGTTGTTGCGCCCGTCGCCCACGTACGCGAGCCGCAGCCCGTGCAGCGTGCCGAAGCGCTCCTTGATCGTGAGCATGTCGGCCAACGCTTGGCACGGATGTGCGGCCTGTGAGAGCCCGTTGATGACCGGGACGGTCGAAGCCGCGGCGAAACGCTGCAGCGGCTCGTGCTCGTGGGTGCGTACCACGATCGCGTCGGCGTAACGGGAGAGCACGCGCGCGACGTCTTCGGGCGTCTCGCGCTTGCCCAGCAAGAAATCCTGACCGTGGGCGATCACGGCGTGACCGCCGAGCTGCGTCATCCCGATCTCGAACGAGACCCGCGTGCGCAAGCTCGGCTTCTCGAAGAGCATGGCCAGGCTCTTGCCCTGGAGGAAGCGCTGCTGCTCGCGGCCGAGCGCCTTGAGGGTCGCGGCCGTACCAAGCAAGCTCGCCAGCTCATCGGGCGAGAGGTCGAGCATCGTGAGCACGTTGCGCCCACGGAGGCGCCCGGCGGCAGGCATGGCTAGCATTGCATAATTATACACTGTCTGCATAAATGGTCAAGAGTCCGTCCGGCGAAGCGGAACGCCGATGGCTATTACGATCGTCCCGCTGATCAGCGGCGCTCAAACCGGACCGCTCGGCATCACCCATCTCCCGCGTTTCTGGCTGAAAATGCGCGCGCACGCGGTCGCGGCGCTGGCGGAGGGGTACCGCCACGGCGTGGGCGGGAGCGACGAAGGGTTGCTGACCGCGTTCGGACTCGACGGCGAGCAGTTCGCGGGCTTCATCGCCGCCGAGGCGCCGGATTACCCAACCTGCGAGGCCTGGATCCGCGAGCATGCGACCAACCTCTCGCCGGCCACGATTGCCGCGTTCAACGCGACGCTCACGTCCTTCGAGATGCCCGATCCGCGCCGCAGCGAGTGGACCACGCGTTTCGGGCTCACGGACGGCACCTACACCCGGGCCGTCGCCCTCAACCAGCTCGACGACTGGGACGGCGTTCACCGGCATCTGAGCGCCTCCGATGCGCCATCGACGCCGCTCGTCCCGGCGATCGGCACCAACGTCGCGGGACCGCTCGGCGCCTGGCACCTGCCCCGGCTCTGGCTCAAGCACCGGCTGCACGGCGTGGGGCGGCTGCCCGAGGGCTACCGGCACGGCGCCGGCGGTTTCGATGAGATCCTCACGAACGCGCTCGGCATCGACGCCGCGGCGTTCGCGACGTATGTCGAAACGAACCATGCGGACTACCTCGAGGCCGAAGCGTGGGTCCGCCGTAACGCGACGAACCTGACGCAAGAGTCGATCGCCGCCGTGAACGAACGGCTCGGAACGTTCAAGATGCCGCCCGAGCCGTTGCTGAAACGCCGGGCGGAGCTGGGCGCCGTCGCCGAGTCGCTCGAACTGGGCATTCCGCTCAACGATCTCGACGACTGGGCCGGGCTTCACCGGCAACTGAGCGCGGTCGCAACGTAGCCGTGCGGCGGGTCGGCGCGTTCGTTCGGCTCGCGCGGCCCGCGTTCTTGATCGGCGGCTTCGCGGGCTTCGCGCTCGGCGCCGTGGTCGCGCGCTACGACGGCTACGCGCTCGGCTGGGCGGCGTATCTGTGGGGTCAGCTCATCGTCACGTCGTTCCACCTGATGGTGCACTTCGCGAACGACTACTTCGATCAAGCGACCGACGCGCTCGCGACGCGCACGCCGTGGTCGGGCGGCAGCGGCGTGCTGCCCGACGGCGCGTTACCGGCGTGGGTGGCGCTGGCGGCCGCGCGCTCGTGCGCGGCGATCGGTCTGCTCGCAACGCTGCACGCGGCACTGTCGGGTTACGTGACGCTCGCGTTCACGGCGCTCGCGATCGCCGCGCTCGCGTGGGCGTATAGCGCGCCGCCGGTACGGCTGCTCGCGCGCGGACTCGGCGAGCTCGATGCGATCGTCGTCGTCGCACTGCTCGTGCCGCTGGCCGGTTATGCGGCGTTCGCCCCCGCGCTCGGCGCGCACGCGCTGCTCGCGGCGGTGCCCGGCATGTGCGCGATGTTCGCGATGATGCTCGCGGTCGAAATTCCCGATGTGTCTGCCGACGCGGCGACCGGCAAACGCAACCTCGTCGTTCGCTGGGGCGTCGCCTACGCGGCCATCGCCGCGCGCACGTTCGCGACGAGCGCGGTGCTGGCGCTGCTGCTGGTCGGCAATGCCGGCTTCGGAGCGCCGCCGGCGGCGTTCCTCGCGGTGGTACCGGCGGCCATCGTCGCGGCGGCATTCGCCGTTCCGCACTACGTCGCGCACCTGCGCTTCGCGAGCCTGCCGTTTCTCGGCGTCGCGCTCTACGGCTTGACGGCGACCGCCGCGATCGTCATCGTGCTCGCGGCGTCGGCGGCTTAGCTCTTGCGGCTCGCGTTGAGCGTGATCGGTGACCGCGTGCAAAACCTTGCCGATCGGACACGATTCCTTCGCTTGCATCGCCAGATGCTGGAACTCATCGTCCAGCAGGCCGCCGACGACCGCGTTCGTCGTCAGTTCGATCGAGGGGATCGCAAAGCCGCCGTCTTGCCGGTGAAGATGCACCTTGGCGATCGTGTCGATCGACGTCGGCGAATGTCCGGCCCGCGTCAGCGTGGCATCGAGGGCCATCGTGAAACACGCGGCCAGCGATGCGCCGAGCAGTTCCTCGGGATTGGTGCCCGGTTCGGCAGCGAAACGCGTACCGAACGAATAGTCCGCGGTGATTTTACCGCTGCCGGTCTTGATCGTGCCGTGGCCCTTGGCCACGTCGCCTTCCCAATGAACGGAGGCGGTGCGAGCGATATCGTCGGGAACATGCATGCCGTCCAAAAGGCCGGCATCGCGGTGCGGGTTGCGCCGCCGCGGTTCCGGCAACGGCCCCGTCGAAGGGTCGCTCGATGAACCCGTGGCCGCAGACGCGGGCCGAGCGCGAGAGCGTCTTGGCGCGCGTCGATGCGCGATTGTGTGAGGAAACGCACTCGGTTGACCTGCACCTCGAGCGCGCGCGGCTGCTGGCCGACTTGGACCGCTCCGACGACGCACGCGACGTGTATTTGCACGTTCTCGCGCAGGCGCCGGACGACGTGCGCGCCCTCAACGATTTCGGTACGTTTCTCACGCAGCGCGGATTTCGCGCGGCGGCGCGCACGGTCTACGAACGCGCGCTCGCGATCGATCCGCACTCGGCGCTCGCGCACGCGAATCTCGCCACCGTGCTCTTCGCCGAGACCGACTTCGAGGGCGCGCGCGCGCACTACGAGGCGGCGCTGGCCGCGGATCCGCAGCACGCGCAAGCGCGACAAGGGCTCAGCTATGCGCTCACGCGCCTCGGGCGCGAGGACGAAGCGCTCGTGCACCGCCGGCTCGGCTTCGCCGGGCGCGCGCTGACGACGGCGCCCTATCGCGGTGCCGGAGCGCCGTGCGACGTGCTGCTGCTCGTCTGCGCCGGCGGTGGAACGCTCTACACCGAGACCTTTCTCGACGACCGCATCTTCCGCACGACCACGCTCGTCGCGGATCTCTACGACGGCACGCCGCCGGCACCGCCGGCCGACGTCATCTTCAACGCGATCAGCGACGCCGACCGCGCCGGTGCGGCCTTGCAGTCGATGGACGCGTTGCTCGCGCGCATGACGCAGCGCGTGATCAACGCTCCGCGGCGCGTTCTGGCAACCGCGCGGGCCGGCAATGCCGCTCGCCTGGGTGGGATCGACGGCGTTCGCGCGCCGCGCACCGCGAGCGTTTCGCTGGCGGCGTTGCGTACGCAGGGCGCAGCGCTTGCCGAGCGGTGCGGCTTCACGTTTCCGCTGCTCGTGCGCGCCCCCGGTTTCCACACCGGCGAACATTTCGCGCTGGCCGAATCCGCCGCCGCCCTGGCGGATGCGCTCGCGGGCTTTCCGGGCGCCGACGTGCTGCTGATCGAGTACATCGACGTGCGCGGGCCCGACGGCTACGTGCGCAAGTATCGCATGATGGCGGTCGACGGTGCGCTCTACCCGCTGCACGTAGCGGTTTCGCCTAACTGGAAGGTCCACTACTTCAGCGCCGACATGGCCACGAACGCCGGGAAGCGTGCCGAAGACGAGCGCTTTCTCGCTGATCCGGCGGCGGTGCTGGGCGCGCCGGTGCTGGCGGCCCTGGCGCGCATTCGCGACGCGATCGGTCTGGAGTACGTGGGCATCGACTTCGCCCTCGACGGCGCGGGCCGCGTGGTGGTGTTCGAAGCCAACGCGACGATGATCGTGCTGCCGCCCGGGCCCGACCCGATGTGGGACTACCGGCGCGCACCGGTCGCGCGCGTCATCGAGGCGGTTCGCACGCTGCTGCTTGGTCGCCAATGAGGCTGAACGCCGCTTCGCGTATCACCCCGGCATGCACGCTCAGGTAGGCATCGTCGGCGCCGGTCCGGCCGGTCTCATGCTCTCGCACCTGCTTCAACGTGCCGGCATCGAATCGGTGATCGTCGAGGCGCGCTCGCGCGCATACTGCGAAGGCCGTATTCGCGCCGGCGTGCTCGAACACGGTACGGTCGATCTGCTCAACGCGACCGGCTTGGGCGAACGCATGATGCGCGAGGGACTGGTGCATCGCGGAATCTACCTGCGCTTTGAAGGCAAGAGCCATCACCTCGACTTTGCGGAGCTGACCGGAAAGACGATCATGGTCTACGGCCAGCACGAAGTGGTCAAGGACTTGATCGCCGCGCGGCTGGCGGACGGCGGGCAGATTCTCTTCGAATCGAGCGACGTTTCGATCGAGCGTTTCGACACGGCGCAGCCCTCGATCCGGTTTCGCGACGCAGCCGGAACCGCGCAACGGCTGACGTGCGATTTCATCGCCGGCTGCGACGGTTTCCACGGCATCTGCCGCCCGACCGTTCCCGCGGGTGAGCTCACGTATTACGATCGCATCTACCCGTTCGCGTGGCTCGGCATCCTCGCCGACGCTCCGCCGGTGTGCGAAGAGCTGATCTATTCCAACACCGACCGCGGCTTCGCGCTGTTCAGTCAGCGCTCGCCGAGCGTGCAGCGCTATTATCTGCAGTGCCGCCCGGATGAAGACATCGACGAGTGGCCGGACGACCGCATCTGGCACGAACTGCAGGCGCGCTTGCAAGGCGAGGACGCGCCGCAGCTGACCGAAGGCGTGATCACGCAGAAGGGCGTGACCGCGATGCGCAGCTTCGTCACGGAGCCGATGCAGTACGGGCGGTTGTTTCTGGCCGGCGATTCGGCGCACATCGTGCCGCCGACCGGAGCCAAGGGCATGAACCTGGCGATCGCCGATGTGGTCGCGCTCTCGCGCGGGCTCGAGCGCTACTATGGTGACGGTTCGATGGCGACGCTCGACGGCTATTCCGAGACCGTGCTCAACCGGGTGTGGAAGGCCGAGCGCTTCAGCTGGTGGATGACCTCGATGCTGCACCGCTTCGACGATCAGAACCCCTTCGACCGCAAGGTTCAGCTGGCGGAACTCGATTACATCACGAGCTCGCTCGCCGGCGCGCAGAGTTTGGCCGAGAACTACGTCGGCTTCGCGATGACCTGACGCGCTTCGGATAGGACGGAGGCCGCGAGCGCGAGCAGCACCGCGGCGCTCGAAACGGCGAAGACTTCGGCGTACGCGGTGTCGTCGTGCTGGAGCACGAGTGCCACCAGCGCCGGCCCGAGGGCCGCGCCCGCAACGCGCAGCAGGTTGAAGAAGCCGATGCCCGCCCCGTAGCGGCCGGCCGCCGAATGCGTGCTGCCGACGGCGCCGGCCGTGTACTGCGCCGCCAGCGCCGCGCCGATCAGCAGCATCGGCGGAAGCAGTGCCAGGGCGCCGAGGCCCGCGCCCGTCGCCAGCGCGAGCACGGCGCTCGCGAGCGCGATCGCGACGAGCCCGAGCTGGACCGTGCGCGAACTGCCGACGCGCCGCACGATCACGCTCGTGAACGGCGCGATCAGCGCCATTGCGAGCGGGAGTGCCAGCGTGATGAAGCCGGCGGTAGCGAGCGAGAGTGACAACGTGCGGGTGAGGTAGAGCGGGATGGCAAGCAAGGCCGAGGCGAGCGCCGTCGTTCCGGCGAGCACGCCGACGCAACTGGTGACGTACGCGGGGTCCGCAAATGCCTGCGGCGAGATGAACGGGTGCTCGGAGCTGCGGATGATGCGAACGAACGCAAACGTGCACGCGCACCCCGCGAGCGCGATCAACGCGACCAGCGGCGAATGCACGCCCAGCTGCGGCACGGCCGTCAGCGCGCTGAGCAGGAAGAGCGCGCCCAGCGTGAGCGTGCCGGCGCCGCGCCATTCCAAGGGCAGCGTCCGCGGCTCGTCGGCCGGCAGGTAGCGCCACGCCGCGGCACACGCGAACGCGGCGATCAGCGGTGTCGGCAGAAAGATCGAACGCCAGCCGAACAGGCTGGTCAGCAGACCGCCCAGCGGCGGTCCGAACGCCTGACCCGCGCTATTGGCCATTGCCCACGCGCTCAGCGCGAGTGGCCGTTCGCCCGGATCGTAGAGCTCCGCTAAAAGCGTCATGACCAGCGGCACGATCGCCGCGGCGCAGATGCCCTGAGCGATGCGCGCCGCGATCAGCACGGCGAGGTTGGGCGCGAGGGAAGCCAGGATACCCGCCGCGCCGTAGAGCGCGATCACCGTGCAGTACACCTTCCGGCGCCCGAGGCGGTTCCCGACCCAGTCGCCGAGCGGCAAGAGCGTGGCGAAGGTGATGGCCTGGGCCGTGACGAGGAGCGAGGCCGAAGCGATCGACACGTGCAGGTCGCGGGCGATCGTGCCCAGCGGAACGTTGAGGATCGTGCTGGCGAGCACCGACATGAAGGTTCCCAGGACGATCGCGACCGTGGCGATCGTGCGTCCGGTCCCGTTCCGGACGGATGTCGCTGGGGAAGTCATGAAAAGAATTTTGCTCGAAGGCGCGAACGCGTGAAATTGCTTTTGTCGGGATCGAGGAGAAACGAGATGTCCGTTGCCGACCGGGTGATCGGCGCGCCCTGGCGCAGCCGCGACGAACCGGGGCTATCGCGCGCGACGCTCGGCGCGCTCTTCGCGAACGAAATCCCGTGCATTCGGATCCGGGCTTTCGCGACACCGGATGAGTGCCGCGCGTTCGTCGCGGCCATGGATGCGGTCGGCCTCAATAAAGAGTACCAAGTCGCCTCACCCACCGTGCTTGCGCCGCCGAAGTATATCGGCGTGGCGCAGTTCGAATACCGCAAGAAAACCAAAGCCGGGTATTTCGCCGAGGTCGAGCCGTCGTTCGCCGACCAGGCCAAGGTCTTCGCGCACTGCGGCTTCGACCCGCTCGCGCGCTTGATCGAACGCGTTCGCGCGGTATTTCCCGAGCTCGCGATCGGGCTCGCGCAGGAGCCCGGTTACGGACGCTATTTCGCCGGCATCATCCGCGAAACGACCGGCGGCACGAACCTGCACATGGATTTCGCGCGCTTCAGCGCGCCCGATTACGCAATCGGCGCGAACAGCGCCCAAGTCGCGACGAACTTTTACGCCAGCGGCACCGCGGCCGGCGGCGAAACGACGGTCTACAACCACCATTTCGAACCCCCGGTGCCGGTCGGGACGTACTACGAAATCTCGCCGCTCGATCCGGCCCGCGTAGCGGCTAGCGAGAGCCACACGTTCACACCGTTCGCCGGCGATCTCGTGATGTTCAACTCGCGCAACCCGCACCGCGTGCACTTCAACCCCAACGACGACGGCACGCGGCGCCTGGGTATCGGTTCGTTCATCGGACGGCGTCCGAGCGGGGAGCTCGTCTTATGGTCGTAACGGCAACCGTCCGGCAGGGTTTCCCTGCCGCGCCGAACGCGTTACACTGGCCGCGATGAAAGTCTTCGTTTTCGACCTCTTGCCCTATGGCGAAAATCTCGAGCACTTGCGGGTCGGGAAAGAGCTGCCGTATCCGCTCTCCCGGAAACATTTCAAATCGGAGGTGGCGGTCAAGACGTACGCCGAGCACCTCGACGCGTGGGAGCTGCTCGACAAGCTGGGATACGACGGGGTCGGTTTCAACGAGCACCACACCTCGCCGTACGGCCTGATGAATTCGCCCAACATCATGGCCGCCTCGGCCGCGCAGCGCACGAAGAACATCAAGCTCTTGATCTACGGCAACCTGCTGCCGCTGCACGAGCCGTTGCGCTTGGCCGAAGAGCTCGCAATGATCGATTGTCTCTCCAACGGCCGGCTGATCTCGGGCTTCGCGCGCGGCATCCCGCGCGAGTACAACGTGCACAATGTCAAGCACTCCGAGTCGCGCGCGCGGTTCGAAGAAGCCTACGACATCATCATGAAGGCGTGGACCGAGGACGTGTTCTCCTACGAGGGCAAATTCTGGTCGTATCACGACGTCGCGATCTGGCCGCGCCCGGTGCAGCAGCCGGCGCCGCCGGTGTGGACGCCGATCACCAGCAGCAAAGAGTCGATCGAGTGGGCGGCGGCACATAACATTCCGATCACGCCGGGGCTCGGCTCGCGCGGCGCGCGTGAAGACATCATCCGCTACTATGCGAAGTGTCTCGCGCAGAACGGCTATCGTATCACGCCCGACAACCTGACGATCAGCATGGAAGCCTACGTCGCCGACAGCAAGGCGCAGGCCGTGCGCGAGTACGGACCGCACCATCTCTATTTCAACCGCGTGCTCTACAGCCACGGCAACACGACCGAACTCGACCTCAACAAGAAAACCGGCTACCTCACCGACAACTCCACGAGCTTCATGCGGCCGGAGAACCTCGCCGTCGCGGCCGCGCTCGCGCGAAGACTATCGCGACATGACGATGGCCGACGTCGAGAAGAAGGCGGAGACGCTGCCGTGGGGTACGGCTGCCGAAGTGCGCGAGCGGATCATCGAGGCGGCCGAACACGCCGGTGCCGGTACCGTGCAGCTGACCTTCAATCGCGGCGCGATGCCGCACGAGATGTTCGTGGCCCAGATCCGGCGCTTCGCCAAGGACGTTCTGCCGGCGTTGCAAGCGCACGACATCACCACGGTGCCGCTAGCGGCGGAGGCGGCCGCCTAGCGCCGGGCGAGGCAGCGGCGGTCGAGCGAGAAGACCTCCGAGTCGTGATCCCGTCCTCCTTTACGCGTTTCTTCGGTCCGAGATATCGCCAATGGCTCATCGCCCTGATCGTCGCGGGGGCCTTCTTCATGGAGATGCTCGACGGCAGCGTGATCGCGACGGCGCTGCCGCAGATGGCGCAGTCGTTCCACGAGAACCCGGTCAACCTCAGCATCGGGATGTCGGCCTATCTTGCTTACGCTCGCGATCTTCATTCCGGCCAGCGGCTGGATCGCCGACCGCTTCGGATCGAAGACGATCTTCCTGAGCGCGATCGCGCTCTTCACCGCGGCCTCGGTGCTGTGCGGTTTCTCGAACTCGCTGTGGGAGTTCACCGCGGCGCGCATCGTGCAAGGCGTCGGCGGCGCGATGATGGTGCCGGTCGGGCGGCTCGTCGTGCTGCGCGGCACCGACAAAAGCGACCTCGTCAACATGATGCAGTTTGTGTCGACTCCCGGGTCTGATCGCGCCGGTCCTCGGTCCACCGGTCGGCGGGTTCATCACGACGTTCTCGTCCTGGCGCTGGATATTTTTCTTGAACGTTCCACTCGGCATTGCTGGCCCTCGCGCTCGTGGCGGCGTTCATGGTGGATCACAAGGCCGAGGGGCACCGCTCGTTCGACACGTCGGGGCTTCATCTTGAGCGGCGCGGGGCTGGCCTCGCTCCTCTTCGGCCTCGACCAACTGGGCCGTCCGAGTATCGACGGCGCGGTCACGGCGCTGCTGATCGGCGGAGGCGCGGCCGTGTGCGTGCTCGCCTACGTTCATCTGCGCCGCACGCCGCATCCGCTGGTCGATCTCTCGCTCTTTCGCATCCCGACCTTCGCGCTCACCACGCTCTTTGCCGGGAGCGGCTTTCGGATCGTGATCGGCGCGACGCCGTTCTTGTGGCCGCTGCTCTTTCAGGTCGGCTTCGGGATGTCGGCGTTTATTTCGGGCGCGGTGATCATCGCGTGTGCCGCCGGTGATCTCGGCATGAAGTTCTTCTCGATGCGTCTGTTGCGCCGTTACGGTTTTCGCCAAACGTTGGTCTACAACGGCATCCTCGTCGGGTGCGCGGTCCTGATGTGCGCGGCGTTCAGCGCGTCGACCCCGCTGGCCGTCATCGTCGCCGTGCTGTTCGTGATCGGAATCGTGCGCTCGGTGCAGTTCGGCGCGTTCAACGCGCTCACGTACGTCGACGTGCCGCCCGACCAGATGAGTTCGGCCAGTTCGCTCGCCAGCACGATCCAGCAGTTGTCATTCGGCGTGGGGGTCGCCTTCGGGGCGCTGGCGCTGAACCTCGCGGCACAGTGGACCGGCAGCGGTACGCACGGATTTACCGTGACGGATTTTCGTTTCGCGTTCGTCGCGTGCGCCGTGCTCGCGGTCTGCGCGTCGTTCGCGTTCCTGCGGCTCGCGCCGAACGCCGGCGCTATCGCCAGCGGCCACCGCGCCGACTCCACCTCCCCCGCCCTAGCAGGATGACGAGGGGGCCGGCGTCGTGCCGAGAGGTCACGATGGTGTGCTGCTATCTCGCTGGCTAGAGGTCGCCTTCTTCGCCGCCGGCGTCGCCGAGATCGGAGGGGGCGAAGAGGTCGTCGAGCGGTAAGCGGCGCGCGATCATCCCTTGCTCGTGGGTGTAGCGCAGGATCGTCTCGAGGTTCTTGCGGTTCGCTTCACCCAGCCCGTACTGGAACGGATCGTCGCCGAGGATCGCGCGCTGTTCGTCCCAGGCGTCGCGCGCCCAGGCCAGCGGCGGCACGCGCGGGTTGCCGGCGCGCCGGTATGCGATCGCTTTGGCCGCATCGAACGCTTTCACGAGGTTCGTCGGGATCCACGGGTAGCGGTCGACGATCTCGCGCTTGATCACCGTGACGTGCATGATCGGGAAGATGCCCGTCTCGCGAAAGTAGGCGATCTCTTCGGCTTTGGGGTCGGCGAAGAGCCTCCGGATGCGCGGGTCGCCGTCGACGAACGCGCGCGGCAAGTTGGGCGCGAGAATCGCCGGCAACTTGCCCTCGAGCAGCAGTTGCTCGATCCGCTCGCCGTTGGGCGTGCGCTCGATGCGCAAGCCGGGCGCAGGCTCGAACTCGACGTCCTCGCTGCGCTCGGTGACCCAAGTAACGTCGCGGTGCGCGACGCCGTAGCGCTCCTCGAGCATGCCGCGCAGCCACACGGCGGCCGCAGGCTGGAAGTTGGTTCCGCCGATGCGCAGCCCGGCTAAGTCTTGCGGTTTCTCGATTCCGGCGGCCGGGCTTACGAAGATGAACCCGTGGCGGAAACGCCGGTGCAGAAAGACCGGAATCGCCGTCAGTGCATCGCTGCGCTCGCGCTCCATGAAGTACGCACCGACGTTCACCTCGCAGATGTCGAACTCGTTGCGGCGCGCCATGCGCCAATGGCGTTCGCGTGAGCCCATTCCGGTCACCGGCACGAGTTCGATGCCGTCAGCCGCGACCGTGCCCAGCGTGAGCGGCCGGGCGAGCTCGTAGTCGCCGACCGCGATCGTGAGGCGAACCTTCGCCATCAGCTCGCCGGCACCAATTCGCGGTCGGGGCTGCGCCGGCGCGCGTCGCGTAAGCGCTCCGTCGCGGCGGCATCGAGCCGCCCTTCGACATCGAGCACGACGCCGTAGTGGTCCTTGGCACTCGCCGCACCGACGTAGCCTTCGCGAACGTCTTCGGCAACGAGCGCCGCATCGCGTTCGAGCGGATCGCCGTAACCGCCGCCGCCGCCGGTCAGGATCACGACCGATTCACCCAGCGCGATGCGGTGGCGCGACGTCGCGACGACCGATCGCTTCGTGCCGTCCGGGCTTTGCACGAAGGCGTCGTTGGGCCGCGCTTCGAGACCGCCGTGCAAGCCCCACGGCGGCATCAGCGTGCGCTGGCACTGCGAGTTGAGGAACATCTCTTCCTCGCCGGCAACCGACATCTCGACGCCAAGGCCACCGCGATGCCGGCCCGCGCCGCCGCTGTCGGTGCGCAATTCGTGGCGGTCGATGATGACCGGGTAGTAGGCCTCTTGCACTTCGACCGGAGCGTTCTGCACGTTGCCCTGACAGATCGAGACCGAGGCGTTGACGCCGTCGCTTTGCACCTTGCCGCCCCAGCCGCCGCCCATGATGTTCATGCACAAAAACGGGCGGTCGCGCTGACGGTCGCGCCCGTAGAGCGCGTAGCCGCTCATGTCGCCCTTGTGCGCGGCCGGAATCAGGTCGGGCAGCGCGGGCGCGAGCGCGAGCAAGATCGTGTCGATGACGGTCGGCAGCGAGAGGCTCCAGCCGCCGAGCGGCGCCGGCCGCACCGCGCTGAGCAGCTTGCCGGGCGGAATGATCACCTTGAGCGGGCCGAATTCGCCTTGCGTCACGCCGCTGTCGGGCGCGACGAGGCACTTGAAGGCGACCCGCGCCGCGGCGACCGCGCCCGACGCGCCGGAATTGATCGGCCCGCGCACTTGCGGCGGGAGATCAGAGAAATCGACCGTCATCTCATCGCCCGCGATGATCACGCGCACCTTGATCGGCACGGTCTTGTCACGTTCGACGTAGTCGCTGTCCAGATAGGATTCCGCTTCGTAGACGCCGTCGGGAATCGCCCGCACGGCCGCGCGCGAGAGCGCATCCGACTGCGCCCAGATGCCGCGAATGCAATCGTCGACGACGTCCGCGCCGTATTTGGTGTAGAGCTCGCCGAGGCGCAGCTCGCCGATGCGGCAGCCGGCCGTCTGCGCGCGCAAGTCGCCGAACGACGAGTCGGGGAAGCGGATGTTGTCGCGAATCAACCGGATCGCTTCCTCGTTGGGTTTGCCGCCGGCGTAGAGCTTGATCGCGCGCAGCTGCAGGCCTTCGTCGAAGATCTCCTCGGTCGAGGTCGAGCCGAAGCCGCGGCTGCCGCCGCCGACATCGATCCAGTGGGCGCGCAAGGCGGGAAACGCGACGAGTTTACCGTCGTGGAAGAACGGGGTGAAGACGACGATGTTGTTGAGATGCTGGCCGCACTTCTCCGGATCGTTGCTCACCAATACGTCGCCCGGCGCGAAGCCGTCGCGGCCGTAGATCTCGATCGCCGCGGTCACCGCGGTGCCCAGATCAGCTAGGAAGATCGGCAGCCCGCCGGTGTTCTGGGCGATGATGTTGCCGTCGGGGTCGACGATGCCGACGCAGTAGTCGCGCACCTCGAAGATCATCATGTTGTAGGCCGTACGGCAGAGCACCGTAGCCATCTCGTCGGCGTAAGCGACGAGCGCGTTGCGCACGACTTCGAGGGTGATGGGGTCGGCCATGTTACTTGCCTCCTACGTCGATGATGATCGGACCGAATGGGTGCACCTGCGCGCGGTCGCCCGGAAACACGACCGTCGCCGAGACCTGTTCTTCAATGATCGCCGGGCCGTTGACGACTTGTCCGGCGCACAAGTCTTCGCGCCGGTAGATCTCGCATTGCACGGGCTCTTTGCCGAAGTACACCGCTCGCCGGCCGGCGGGTGCGCCCGGTTGCGCGCCCGCCAAGCCGCGTTCGCGGCTGAGCAGTTGAGCCGAGTCCATGCCGATCGCGCCGATCGCCGAGAGACGCACGTTGACGATCTCGACCGCTTCCTCGCGCGCCGCGTGCCGGTAGCGCGCCTCGTGCAGATCGTCGAAGGCGCTGCGCACGCGTTCGAGCAGCTGCCCCGAAACGGCACCGTCGGGCACGTTGACGTTGAGCGTGTACTCCTGGCCCTGATAGCGCAAATCCATGCTGCGCACGAGCCGCACGCTGGTGCGCGCGACGCCTTCTTCGAGCAGCACCGCGAGCCCGTCGCCCTCCATGCGGGTGAAGACCTCGCCCAACCGCGCCGTGTCGACGCGCGCCAGCGGGGCGATGAACGTCTGCACGTAGTCGTGGCGCAGGTCGCTGAAGAGCATTCCGAATGCGGAGAACGTGCCGGGCAGTTCCGGCACGACCACTTTCGGGATCGAGAGTTCGCGCGCGATCGAGCAGGCGTGCAGCGGTCCCGCGCCGCCGCTTGCGACGAGCGCGAAGTCGCGCGGATCGTAGCCCTTCGCGACCGAAACGTCGCGCACCGAGAACGACATCTTCGCATCGGCGATCGTCAGGATGCCGAGCGCGGTTTCCTCGATCGTCATCTTCAGCTGCGCGGCGATGCGCCCGACGGCCGCGCGCGCGCCCGCGAGGTCGAGCGGCATCTCGCCGCCCAGAAAATTGGCCGGGTTCAGACGGCCGAGAACGAGGTTCGCATCGGTCACCGTCGGTTCCGTCCCGCCAAGCCCGTAACACACCGGGCCCGGACTGGCGCCCGAGCTGCGCGGGCCCACCTTGAGACCGCCCGACGCGTCCAGCCAGGCGATGCTGCCGCCGCCCGTACCGACTTCCACGATGTCGATTACCGGCAGCATCATCGGATGGCCGCTCGCGTAACCGCCGATGTGATAGCCGTTGACGACGCGCGTTTCGCCGTCGGCGACGAGGCTCGATTTGGCCGTCGTTCCGCCCATGTCGAACGAGATCACGTTGGGCATGCCGAGCACCGCGCCCAGGCGCGCCGAGCCGATCACGCCCGCGACCGGTCCCGATTCCATCATCGCGACCGGCCGCGACTTCGCGATCTCGGAGGACATCGTGCCGCCGTTGGACTGCATGATCAGAAAGCTGCCTTCGAAGCCGGCGTCTTCGAGCGTATCCTCGATGTGCTCGACGTAGTTCGAGACGATCGGCGCGATGTAGGCGTTGAGCACGGTCGTCGAAGTGCGTTCGTATTCGCGGAACTCGCGCAGGATCTGGTGGGAGAGCGAGATCTTGCAGTTGGGGAAGTCCTCAGCGATCAGCTCGCCGATGCGCATCTCGTGGGCGGGGTTGGCGTAGGCGTGCAGCAGCACGACCGCGATCGATTCGACGCCGGCCGCCTGCAAGAACGCGATCGCGGTGCGGACCTCGGCTTCATCCAGCGGCCGGAGCACGTTCCCGCGCGCGTGCATGCGCTCGTCGATCTCGATGCGCAGGCTGCGCGGCACGAGCGGCTGCGGCCGCGCGAAGAACAGGTTGTAGGCGTCGGGGCGGTTGCTGCGGCCGATCTCGTAGACGTCGCGAAAGCCGCGCGTGGTGATCAAGCCGGTCGTCGCGCCGTTCTTCTGGATCACGGTGTTGATCGCGATCGTCGAGCCGTGCATGAAGTACGCGGCGTCGGCCACGTCGAGCCCGGCCTTGCGCAGACAGTCCTCGACGCCGTTCGACAGCCGCTCGTAGGTCGTGAGGCTCTTGGTCGAGTGCAGGCGTTCGCCGCCTTCGCTGAAGGCCACGAGGTCGGTGAACGTTCCGCCGATGTCGACGGCGATGGTGAGGCGGCTCATCGGGCGGCTCCCTTTCCGAGTGCGGCTGCGACCGCGGGTGCGAGATCGTCAAAATGGTCGACGACGATCGCGCCGGCGTCGCGCAGCGCGGTGCGTTTGTCTTCGGCCGAACCGCGACCCGCGGAAATCACGGCGCCCGCGTGACCGAAGCGCATGCCTTCGCGCGCGTAGCGCCCGCCGATGTAGGCGATCAACGGTTTGGTGAAGCCACCGGCGCGCAACAGCTCGGCCGCGCCCTCTTCGTTGCTGCCGCCGATCTCGCCGTAACACACCACGGCCTCGGTTTGCGGATCGGCCTCGAACTTCTCGAGCAGCGTCGCCCAGGTGGTGCCGATGAACCCGTCGCCGCCGACACCGACCGCCGTGCTGGTACCGAACCCGGCCTTGGTGAGGTAGTAGGCGATCGTCATCGTGTTGCCGCCGCTGCGCGAGATGATGCCGACCGGCCCCGGGCGGAACGCGGTGTTCATCATCTCGATGCGGCCGCCGAGGCCGCCCAGCGTGGCTTTTCCCGGGCTCAACACACCGGGGCTATTGGGGCCGATGAAGAGGCTGCCGCGTTCGCGCGCGTAGGCGATCAGCTCCATCGTGTCCTGATGCGGCACGCGCTCGGGCATGAAGTGGATCGTCGGAATGCCGGCGTCGATCGCTTCCATCGCGGCGTCCTTCGCGAGCCCGGCCGGTACGAGGATGAAGCTCGCGTTGATCTCGGGATGATGGTCGCGCGCCTCGCGCACGGTGTTGTAGACCGGAATGCCGCGGAACGACTCGCCGCGCCGGCCGGGTGTGACGCCGGCACAAACGACGGTGCCGGCATCGAGCATCAACCCGGTGCGCAAGCGGCCCTCGCGGCCCGTCATCCCCTGCACGACGATGCGCGTGCGTTCGTCGATCAGGATCGCCATGCTACCAGCCCCGCCCGGGCGCGCCGCCCGCGGAGCGCAGCGCATCGAGATAGGCATCGATCTCGGGCGTCGGCAAAGTGAACGTCAACGCGCCCAAGCCGTCGGACTGACAGGCCAGATCGCACGCCAGGCATTCGATACAGCCCCCTTGCGCAGCGCGCTCCGGCGTGATTCCGAGTGCGGGCAAGCCGTCGGGACCCGCCGCCAGCGCCGAGCCGAGGTTCGGCGCGTTGCACGCCGCGATGCACGCTTTGGTCGGGCACGCGACGCAGCGCTCGAGATCGATCGTCACGCTGCCGCCCGAAAAGACGTTCCACGATAAGTCGTTCACGCGATGGCCATTCCGCGCGCGGCGCGCCAGCGTTCGTGCAGTTCTTTGAAGGTTTGCGCCAGCTCGCGCTCCGTGCTGTCGCGGCCGAGCACGCGCACCCAGGGGTGCGCGTCGAGGCCGTGCCGGCGGAAGAGGTCGAGCGCGACGTCGTCCCACGCGCCGCGGAACGAGAACACGCACGGGATCGTCGGCGCGCCGCCGTGCGGGGCGAAGATCTCCTTGAACGCTTTGATGATGCCGCGCGCCGTGACGTCGAGCTGCTGGCTCGAAAGACACGATGCGAACACATAGCCTTCGATCAGCGGCTGCGCGAGGATCGCTTTGGTGATGCGGTAGAGCTTCGAGCCGGTCGGGTTACCCGAGGTATCGCAGAAGTTCATCGGCAGGAAGCCCAGCGGAACGAGTTCGTCCATCACCGCCATGCTCACGCCGGTGCCGATCCCATCGAAGCCGATCGAGATCTTGCCCTGCGCCTTCGCGAGCGACCCGTCGGGGTCGATCTGCACGAAGTGGGTGGAACCGCGGTGGTCGTTCTCATCGATCTTCGCCGCCGCCAGTTCGATCGCGGTCGCTTCGCGGTCGCCGACTTCCTGACTGCGTTCGAGTTCGAGTTCGGGGTGGCGAAACACGGCGTCGTCGTCGATCGCGATCCGCGCATCGAGGGCGATCAGTCCGCGGGCGGTGACGGCCAGCGGGTTGATCTCGGCGATCGTGCAGTCGTTGCGCCGGTAGACTTCGTATAATTTCGAGAGCACGCGGGCCAGCGCGACCAGCGTCGCTTCGGGCAGCGGCAACTCGCGCACGACGTCCAGGCACCAGTACACCGGTGCACCGCGGCGCATGTCGACCGCGGCGCTCACCGTCACGCCTTTGCCGGCCTGGGCCGCTTCCTCGATTTCCACGCCGCCGCTGGTGGAAACGATCATCAGCGGCGCGCGCACGGCCGTGTCGGAAACGACCGCCACATAGAGCTCCTGCTCGATCGAGCACTTCGCTTCGATCAGCAGTTCGGTGACCGGCCAACCGTAGAGCGGCGCTGCGAACAGGCGCTCTGCCGCAGCTTGCGCTTCGCCGGCATCGTTCGCGAACGCGATGCCGCCGCCGAGGCCGCGCTTGCCGGCGAGGATCTGCGCTTTCAGCGCGACCGGAACGCCGACGGCTTCAGCCGCGTCGCGCGCGGCGGCGGGCGTCGTGACGACGCGTCCGTCGGGGATTGCGATCCCGGCTTTGCGCAACAGCGCTTTGCCGCGGTGTTCGAGCAATTTCGGCATGACGTCCTCGCTTGGTGTGCTAACGCTGGGCCCGGCGCCAGCGCCCGAAGCGCGCTTCGAGCCGGCGCACGGTTTCGTTGAGCACGACCGCCATGATGGCCAGCACCGAGATCAGCGCGAGCAGGTTCGTGGCATCGAACTCATTCGAAAACCGTTGGGTGAAATAACCGATTCCGGCGGTTGAGACGTAGAGCTCGGCCAGCATCACGCCGAGCAGCGTGACCGACATCGCCAGCCGCATGCCGGCGAAGAGTCCGGCCAGCACGTACGGCAGCACGATGCGCCGCACGATCTGCAGCCACGATGCGCCCATCGAGCGCGCGGCGGCGAGATAGATCGGCCGCACGCCGCGAATACCGGCGATCACGTTGAGCATGATGGGAAAGATGCCGTGGCTGGCGCCGAAGGCGATCTTGGATGGCGGCCCCAAGCCGAAGTAGAGGATGAACAGCGGCAAGATCGTGACCTGCGGGATCGCGTAGATCAGCAGGATGACCGGGAAGGCAGATTTGTAGGTCAGCGTGCTCAAGCCGACCGGCAGCGCGATCGCAACGCCCGCGACGACCGCGATGACGAAGGCGATCGCAAGCTCGACGAAGCTCGTCCCGACGGCGCGCGCGATCTGCGGATCGGCGAAGAGCTTCGGAATCGCAGCGAACACTTTCGAGGGCGGGCTGATGAACTGCGGGTCGATGAACCAGCGGGCCGCAACTTCCCACACGAGCAGCAGCAGCGCGATGCTGGCCGCCTGCGCGCCGAACACCTTTATCACGCTGCCGGCCGCCGGCGCGCTTCGAGTGCGCTGACGCCGAAGTTGAACGCGAACGCCGCGAGTACGACCAGCGTGACGTAACCGAACATCTTGGCGATGTCCATCATCTGTCCGGATTGCGCGATCTCGTGACCCAGGCCGTGATCGGAGGCGATCATCTCGCCGGCCAGGATCGATGCGAAGCACGCGATGAACGCGATGCGCATTCCGGTCGCGACGATCGGAAACGCCGCCGGAATCAGTACCCGGCGCAACAGCTGCGTATCGTTGGCGCCCATCGAGCGGGCGGCGGCGATCAGCTGACCGTCGACTTGCGTGAACCCGGCGATCGTGTTGAGGGCGATCGGAAAGAAGGCGTAGAGCGCACCGAGCGCGATCTTCGAGTTCGGCCCGGTGCCGAAGAACAAGATGAAGGTCGGAAAGAACACCACGATCGGGATCGCGTACAGGCTCGCGAGCAACGGCTCGTACACGCGCGTGAGAAACCGGCGCGTGCTGATCGCGTAGCCGGCGGCCAGCCCCGCGAGCACCGCCAACGCATACGCGACGGCGAAGGTGCCCAGCGTGTAGAAGACGTCGACCGCGAGCGTCGGGGCATGCGCGATGCGTCCGATCTGCTGCGCGATCGCGGCCGGTCCCGGCAAGAACAGCGGGCTGATGCTGTGTGTTGCCGTCGCGAGCCACCACGCCGCCAGGACGAGTGCGAAAAATGCGATCTGAATCGCGCGCGAGCGTGAATCGCGAACTAGCGGTTGCGCCGTCATACGGCCGCGATCCCGGCGGCGGCGCGCATCTCGTCGTGCAGCAGCGTGTAGAGCTCGGCGCGCACCTCGTTGAACTGCGCCGACGTCATGAAGTCGGACCGGCGCGGGTGTGGCCGCGCGACGTTCACCAGGGCTTTGATGCGGCCCGGCCGCGCGGTCATCACGAAGATCCGGTCGGAGAGGAAGACCGCCTCCGAGAGGCTGTGGGTCACCATCACGATCGTCTTGCCGGTCTCGGAGAGCAGCGCCGAGAGATCCTCACCGAGGATCATGCGCGTTTGCTCATCGAGCGCGGCGAAGGGTTCGTCCATCAACAGGACGTCCGTTTGCAAGGCCAGCGCGCGCGCCAGCCCGACGCGCTGCTTCATTCCGCCCGAGAGCTGGTCGGGATAGAACTTAGCGAACTCGCTCATCCCGACCGAGTCCAGTGCGCGCTTCGCGCGGGCCGCTCGTTCGGCGCTGGGGACACCCTGAAATTCGAGCCCGACGATCAAGTTTTCCCAGACCGTGCTCCACGGGAAGAGCGCGTTTTCCTGGAACACGAAGCCGACGCGTTGCGGCATCACGCCGCGCACGGGTGTCTCGCCGATCCGCGCTTCGCCCGCGTCGGCGCGCAGCAGGCCGCCCATCACGTTGAGCAGCGTGCTCTTACCGCACCCGCTGGGCCCGAGCAGGCACACCATTTCGCCGGGCGCCACCGTAAGCGAGACGTCGTCGAGCACGCGCAGCGCCGCGCCGTTGTGCGCGAAGGCGTGCGAGAGATGGTCGACGCTGATTCCGATCGCCATATCAGACGTGAACGGGGACGAATTTGGTGGTGATCAGGTCGCGCGGGTTCGGGCGTGTGTCGAGGATGCCCAGCTCGACGAACGAGCGCGCGAGGTGGTCGAGCGAACGCTGATCGAACGCGCCGTCCTTGGACATCATGCGCATGATCGCGTCGAGCGTCTCGCGCATCGCGTTCGGGCTGAGGCCCTCGACCTTGGCGCCGATCGCAACCGCTTCGGCGCGGTGCGAGCGCATGTAGGCGACCGAGGTGAACCAGCCTTGCAAGAACTTCGTCACGAGGTCGGGATGCTGGTTTACGAACTCCGTGCGCGCGAAGATGATGTGCGTGTTGAAGTCGTGCACGACCGTGCCGAAGTTGACCACGATGCGGCCCTCGCCGCGCTCTTGAAGATCGTAGCCGAGCTCAGCCGCCGCGATGAACCCGTCGACGTTGCCGGTTTTCATCGCGGCCACGTAGGCCTTGGGATCGCCGAGCGCGATCGTGTCGATCGCATCGGGCGGCCACTTCTGCTGGGCGCCGATCTGTTGCGCGAGCCAATCGGTCAGCGCGCCCTTCCCGCTCACCGCGATGCGCTTGCCGCGCAGATCGGCCGGCGACTTGATCGGCGAGTTCGGCGGCACGACCAGCACCATGTTGTACGGCTCGCTCGCCAAGGCCGCGATCCCGAGCGCCGGAACGCCTTTGGCGAGAAAGCCGAGTCCGGGGCCGGAGCCCAAACCAACGTCGATGCTGCCGGCGGTGAGGCCTTGCTGCACCTGCACGTCGCCGCGCAGGTTCTCGATCTCGAGCGCGATGCCGGCTTGACGCCAGATGCCTGCCGCCTCGCCGATGTCGAGGGGCAAGAACGTCGCCGAGATCGCTTGTGCTTTGCCGACGCGCACCACCGGCAGATCTGCGGCTCGCACGCCGGCGGGCACGGCCGCCGCCAACATGCCGGCCGCGCCGGCGCGCAAAAACGACGAGCGCGCGATCACAGGTCGATCTCCAAACCCAGCGCCGCGACCTGGGCATGCGTGAAGGCGCGCGCGTGTTCGCGGGCCCGCGGCGCGTCACCGGCGGCGACCGCGTCGATCAGCGCTTTGATGTGTTCGAGCACGGCGCCGAAGTGCTCGCTCGCGCGCGATTCCGTGACGTAGAGCTGCGTCTGCATGTAGAGATCGTGCCAGGCGCGCGCGAGCCGCACGCTGCCGGACGCCTCGGCCACCCAGGTGGTGAACGTGCCCGTCAGCGGCCGCGGCGCCTGCGAGCTCCAGTCGATGTAGTCGAGGATTTCGGGGATGCGCGCCATCGCGGCCGGGTCGCGCCGGCGCGCGGCCAATTCGGCGGCCAGCTCCATCATGGCGCTGCGCAATTGGAACAACTCGACGACGTCGCGGTCGTCGAGCGCGATCAGCCGCACGCCGCGGTAGGGTACGCGCTCCAGCAGTCCGTCGGCGATCAGCTCGTGGAGCGCCTCGCGCACGGGGCCGTTCGAGACGCCGAACTCCTCACGCAGCGCGGCCTCGCGGATCCATTCGCCGGGCCGGAATTCACCGCCGAGCAGCCGTTCGCGCAACTGCCGTGCCAGCCAGCGCGCACGCGAGGACGGAAGGTCGGGCGTAAGCGCCGCTCGTGCCATGTTGGCTGATAGTAATTGTTAATTATTTATTGTCAAGCCGACAGGAAGAAGATTCTTTGACGATTCAAATGGTGCTGCCGATGCAGGAACCCCTTCCCGTCGACCAACGTGCGGAGCTCGCGCTCGCCAACCGGATATTGTTCCGTGAGGCGGTCGTCGACGGTTACGGTCACGTCAGCGTGCGCGACGCGCGCGACCCCAAACGCTTCCTGCAGTCACGCAGTCTGGCGCCGGCGTACGTGGAGGCGAACGACGTCATCGTCCACGACCTGGCCGGCAACCGGGTCGAGGGCGAGGGCGAACTTTCACTCGAGCGCTTCATCCACGGCGCCATCTACGAGGCGCGTCCCGACGTCAACGCGATCGTGCACGGACATTCGCAGCCGGTCGTGCTCTTCAGCGTGCTCGACGTGCCGCTGCAGCCGCTCTGGCACGTGTCCGGTTTCCTCGGCGCGGGCGTGGCGCGCTTCGATAGCCGGCCCGTCTGGGGCGACAGCGACTTGCTGATCTCCGACATCACCAAGGGCCGCGCCCTCGCGCAGGCGCTCGGCGACAAGCCGCTGGTTCTCTTGCGCGGTCACGGCTCGGCTTGCGTCGGGCCAAACTTGCGCGAGGCCGTCTACCGCGCGATCTACACCGACGCCAACGCCAAACTTCAGGCGCAGGCCATGCTGTTGGGCTCGGTCACGTTTCTCAGTCCGGGCGAAGCCGAGCAGAGCGCGGCGATGTCGGCGCGCCCCAAAGTTCTCTCCCGTCCGTGGACCCTGTGGCAACGCTCAGTTGAGGAGAACATCCCATGATCACGACCATCCGCCGGGCAACGATGCTCGTGCTCGCCGCCGCTCTGGTCGCCGGCCTGGCCGCACCGGTACGCCTGGGCGCCGCCGATCTGCCGATCGTCCGCGTCGGGAAAGCGCAAGCCGTGGCACTGGTGTTCATTCCGATCGAGGTCGGTGAAGCGGCCGGAATCTGGAAAGACGTCGGCATTCAGCTCCAGACGTCGGCGTTGCGCGGCGACGGTCAGGTGCAACAAGCGCTGACCGGCGGCAACATCGACATTGGCCTCGGTTCGGGCCCCGGACTCGGCTTTCTCGCCAAGGGCGTTCCGGCGATCGGCGTAGCGGCCGCCGCCGGCCCGCCCGATTCGATGGGCCTCTATGTCGATTCGAAATCCGGCATCAAGACCGTCGCCGACCTCAAGGGCAAGAAGATCGCGGTCACGACCAAAGGCTCGCTGACCGATTGGCTCATGAAGCAGCTCGCAACGCAACAAGGCTGGTCGCCGGATGCGATCGATACGGTCGCGCTGGGCGATGCCAAATCGATGATCGCCGCGATGCAAACCGGCGAGGTTGACGGCGAGTGCGGTGCGATCGAACTCGGTTACGATTTACAGGACCGCAAAGCCGGCCGCGTGCTGCTGAACTTCGGCCCGATCATCAAAGACTTTCACACGCACATCATCTTCGCGCGCAACGACTTCGTGGCGCAGCACCCGGACCTCGTGAAGAAGTTTCTGCTCGGCTGGTTCCGCTCGGTGATCTACATGAAGGCCCACCGCGAGCAGTCGATCCAAATCGCGATGAAAGCCGAAGGCATGGACGAACGCGCGACGGCGCAATCCTTCGACGCCTTCATCCCGATGATGTCGACCGACGGCCAGTACGACAACAAAGCCCTGGACCGCCTGAGCAAGTCCTTCGTCGAACTCGGCATCCTCGACACCGCCCCCGACATGAGCAAACTCATCACCCGCCAGTTCGTCCCGGTAAAAACCTGACCCACTTCTCGCCCTTGCAAGGAACGGCACCGCTCCCGTAACTGTCATCGCAAACCTGTGATCGCCGCTCCCGCAAACCGTCATCGCGAACTGTCATCGGAAACTTTCAGCGCAAACTGTCATCGCAAACTGACGGTTGGGGAGGGACGACAGTGCGCCGGCACCGGGGACGACAGTCCGCGCAGCGACTCGCGCCAACAGCGCGCTGCCTATCGCGGTGACAGGGGCGGCGGGTCGAAGGCGGTTACCGGTGGGGGGGCACCGGCGTACGCAGTGACTTCGACGAGGCAGCTTTGGGCGGCGCAGCCTTGGCCGAGTTGCGATGTGCCGACGTCTTGCGTCACGGCGTTGGGGTTGCCGTGTTTGTCGAGGCGTTCACCGCCGGCGGCCGGGTCGAACCAGGTGCCGGTCGGTAAGCGCACCACGCCCGGGATGATGTCCTCGGTGATACGCAAGCCGGCCAGCGTCGCGCCGCGGTCGTTGAAGACGCGCACCACGCTGCCATCCGTTAACCCGCGCAAACGCGCGTCGTCAGGATGCATCCAGCAACTCGTTGCGGCCGGCGACTTTGGCGCGCCGGCTTTCGCGGCTGCCGTCCATCTGCGCGTGCAGTTTGTCGGCCGGCTGCGTCGAGACCATGTGCAGCGGAAAGCGCGCGGCGAGCGGTGCGCCGAGCCACTCGCGCGGTTCGCTCCACACCGGGTGGCCGGCCACGCCGGCGTAACCGAAGCCGGCCACGGTTTGTGAGAACAGCTCGACTTTGCCCGACGGCGTCGCGAGCCGCTTCGCGACCGGGTCGGCGCGAAATGCGGCGAGCGGCGTCTCCGGCTTCGGCGGCGCCGGCACGCGCAGGTAGCCCGTGCTCCAAAATTCTTCGAACGCGGGCGCTGGGATGTCGCGTTCGGCCAGGCGTTGCTGCGCGGTGTGCGTAGATACGGCGCAGCCAGGCGTCCTCGTCGAGGCCTTCGTCGAACGCGTCGCGCACGCCGAGCCGTTCCGCCAACGCGCCGAAGATGTCGAAGTCGTTGCGCGCTTGCGCGTACGGTTCGATCGCGCGCTGCATCGCGAACAGATACGGGTCGCGCGACGAACCGCCGATGTCGTTGCGTTCGAGCGGGGTCGTAGCGGGCAGCACGATGTCGGCATGCCGCGCGGTCGCCGTCCACCACGGTTCGTGCACGACGATCGTGTCGGGTTTGGCGAACGCATCGCGCAAGCGGAAGAGATCCTGGTGGTGATGGAACGGGTTGCCGCCGGCCCAGTAGACGAAGTGCACGTCGGGATAGGTCAGCGTGCGCGCCGTCGAACTCGACCGTGCCGCCGGGATCGAGCAGCATGTCGGCGACGCGCGCGACCGGGATGCTCAGGTCGCCGGCGTGCGAGCGCGCCGGCATGCCGAAGGCGGGCGTGCGAAAGGCTTCCGCACCCGTCGAGTTGATCGAGCCGTAGCCGAAGCCGATGCCGCCGCCCGGCAATCCGAGTTGGCCGAGCAGCGCCGCGAGCGCGATCGAGTGCCCAGAACGGCTGCTCGCCGTGTTCCGCGCGCTGCAAGGCCCAACTCGCGGTCAGCAGCGTGCGCTTTCCGATCAGCGATTCCGCCAGCGCAACGATCGTCTCGGCTGGAATGCCGGTCAGCGGCGCGGCCCACGCGGGCGACTTCGGTATGGCCGTCGGCGCGCCCGTCGACGTAGGCCAAGAAGCGTTCGCCGCCCGTGCAGTAGCGGTCGAGAAAGGCGTGGTCGACCGCGCCGCGTTCGTGCACCACGTGCGCGAGCGCGAGGATCAACGCCGTGTCGGAGTTCGGACGAATCGGCAGCCAGGTCGCGCCGAACGCCGCCGACGCCGTCGTCGCGCATCGGCGAGATGCTGGTGAAGGCGATGTCGCTCGCGCGCGCGTCGGCGGCGTGGTCGGCGAAGCCGTGCAAGCCGGCGCCGCCCGAGGCGACCTTCCAGTTCTTCGACGGCAAACCGCCGAAGGCGACGAAGCGCTCCGTGTGCGCGAAGATCTCGCGCCATTCGGTCACGTTGCCGGTGACGCGCGTCGATGTTGCCGAGCACGTGCGGCAGCAGCATCATCGCCGCGCCGAAACTATAATTCGTCGTCTGCAGCGTCGCGCCGCCGATCGCCCACAGGAAGCGGTGCAGCAGCGTGCGCGCGTGGTGCAAGCCGGCCCGCGCTCGCCCAGCCGTACGAACCGCCGAAGATCGCCGGGTTGCCGTACTGTTCGCGAACGCGCGCGAGCTCGCCGGCGATGAGGTCGAGCGCTTCGTCCCACGAAACGGCGACGAACGTGTCGTCGCCGCGCACGCCCGCGGGCCGGCCGCGCGGCGAGCGCAGCCAGCCGGTGCGCACCATCGGTTCCGTGACGCGGTTCTTCGCGTAGACCATCTCCGGCCACGCGTCGATGAGCGAGTTCGGATGCGGATCGTGCTCGAACGGCGAGACCGAGACCAGCCGGCCCTCCTCGACGTGGGCGGTGAAGGCGCCCCAGTGCGAGAGGGAGCGGAAGCTAGACGAGCGCGGGTTGGGCGCGGAGGCAGAAGTCGCCGAAGGCTTCGCCGGGTCGCCGGTCTGCGGCATAGGTCCGGAAGAGTTCCGAAAGCACGCCGGCAATCTCCTCGCCGCGCACCTTTTCGCGATAGACGTGTGTTGAGCCGCGTCGAGCCCGCGTTGCCGCCGACGTAGACGTGATAGCGTGTTGAGGCTCAGCCGATGATCCCGATCTCGCCGAGCGACGGGCCGCGCGCAGCTGTTGGGGCAGCCGGTCATGCGAATCGTCGGCACGCCGTCGCGCAAGCCCGCGGCTTGCCACGCCGCGCGAATCGAGGCCGAGCAGCGCCGGGCAGGAAGCGTTCGGCTTCGGCCAGCGCGAGGCCGCAGGTCGGCAGCGCCGGGCACGCGAGCGCTTTGCGTTCGAACTCGTCGGCGTCGTTGGCGACGCCGTTGGCGCGCAAGATCGCATCGATCGTCGCGCGCTGCGCGGCGTCGACGTCGATGATGAGCAGCGATTGGTTCGGCGTGGCGACGAGGTTGCGTCCGGTCTGCGCGACGATCTCGCGCAGCGCGGTCTTGAGCTTCGCGCGTGCCGCGATCCGCGATGCGGCCGCTGAGGATGTCGAGCGCGTAGAACCACTTGCCGTCGCCTTGCGCGGTCCAGCCTTGATAGTCGGGAATCGTCCAGGCGGGCAGCGCGCGCCACGTGCCCGAGCGTGAAGCCGGCTTGCGCTTCGACCGCGCTGCGGAACCACTCGATGCCGCGATCGTCGATCGTGTATTTCAGGCGCGCGTGCTTGCGGTTCGTGCGGTCGCCGTGATCGCGCTGCACGATCACGATCGCTTGCACACGTGGCGATCAGCTGATCGGGCGGCACGAACGCGAATTCATCGCCCAGGCGCGGATACGTCGCGTGCTTGCCGTGCGTCATGCCGAGGCCGCCGCCGGCGGTGATGTTGTAGCCTTCGACCGTCCCGTCGGGCGTCGACGAGCGGCACCACGCCGACGTCGTTGGTGTAGAGGTCGACCGAATTGTCGCCCGGCACCGTGACCGCGATCTTGAACTTGCGCGGCAGGTAGGTCGGCGCCGTAGATGCGGCTCGTCGACGGCGTTCGCTCTTGCTCGAGTGCGCGAGTTCGCCGTCTTGCCAGATCTCGAAGTAGGCCTGCGTTTTCGGCGTCAGCGCGTCGGCGATCGCGAACGCGGCCTCGCGCGCGGCGCGATAATCGGGCCGCGCTCAGCGGATACGGCGTCGCCATCACGTTGCGGTTGATGTCGCCGCACGCGGCGAGGGTCGAGCCCAAGATGCTCGTTCATCTGATGGATCACTTCGTGCAGGTTCGATTTGAGCACGCCGTGCAGTTGCAGCGCGCCGCGCGTCGTGATGCGGATCGTGCCGTTGCCGAAGAGTCGCTGAGCCGGTCGACGGCCAGGTAGAAGTCGGCCGGCAGATAGCCGCCCGGGCTCTTGGTGCGGATCATGCAGCTGAAGTCGCGGCCGGCGCCCGTTTCGCGCGGCGCTCTTGCGGGCGTCGCGATCGTCTTGCTGATAGACCCCGTGGAACTTCAGCAGCGCCACCGACTCCTCGCCGAAATGATCGATCGGCGCCGCCAGTTCCTCGGGGATCGAGCCGCGCAGTCCGCGACTCGCTCGCTTGACCGCCTCGACATCGAGTTTGCTCACGCCGCCATCCTGGTATTCAAGAGTTTCTCCTACGAAAAAGGACCGGGTTACAAAAAAAGCCCCCGCCGTGCCGGCGAGGGTCTCATGAGTCTGACGAAGCGCGCTTCGTTACCTCAATGCGACACCTAGCCGGGGCCGATCGGCCGGGCCGGGGGACAACAGAGGCAACAACAGTCGCGCGTAGACATCAGCCGCTACCCTATCACATTGGACCGGTCCACGTCAAACAAGGGTTCCCCGGCGCGCGCGGAAGGCCGAGCGCTATGGATTTGCGCCTCGCCGGAAAGTCCGCGCTCATCACCGGCGGCAGCGCCGGCATCGGCCTCGCCTGCGCTCAAATGCTGGTCGCGGAGGGCGTTCACGTGGCGCATCGCCTCGCGCAGTGCCGACCGGCTGGCCGGCGCCGCCGAAGCGCTCGAACGCGACCGCTCGCCAGCGCGGCGGCGAGCCGCCCCGGGTCGTCGCCGATCGCGGCCGATCTCTCCAAGGCCGAGGACGTCGAGCGCACGGCCCGCGACGCCGCCGCGGCGTTCGGGCAGATCGACATCCTGATCAACAACGCGGGCTCCGCGATGGGCGGGCCGTTCCTCGAGCTGCCCGATGCGGCGTTCGTCAACGCTTGGACGCTCAAGCTGCTCGGCTACATCCGCATGACGCGGGCGATCGTCCCGGCGATGATCGCACGGCGCGACGGCCGCATCGTGAACATCGTCGGCGGCGCCGCCCGCAAGCCGACGCCGGCGTTTCTGACCGGCAGCACCGGCAACGCGGCGATCATCAACTTCACTCGCGGTCTCTCGAAAGAACTCGCGCCGCACAACGTGCGCATCAACGCGATCTCGCCCGGCATCACGCAGACCGAACGCGGCGACCGGCTTCTCGAAGCCGAGGTCACGGGCGGCAAGACGCTCGAGCAGGCGCGCGAGGCGCGGCTGCAACCGCGTGCCGATGCACCTCATCACGCAACCCGAGGAGATCGCCTCGATGGCGGCGCTGATCGTCTCCGACCGCGATGGCCACGATGACCGGCGCCGAGGTGATCGTCGACGGCGGCTCGCATGCCGGCGATCTAGTTCAGGTGGATGTCGTGCTCGCCGCGCGCGCCGAAGCGCACCAGCATCGCTTCGGGCTGGAACGGCCCGATGCGATCGAGCGGAATGCGCGGCGGGGTGAGCGGTCCCGGGCGCGGCATCCGTTCGCGCGCGGCCTGGACGCAGATCGAGGCGGTGGCGATCAGCGCGAGCCCGCCGAAGAATTCCCACATCGGCGTGGGCCAAGGCGGCGCATGGCCCATCAGCGAGAGCACGCTGCGTATCGCGATCATCACGATCAGGGCTTCGAGCAGGACGAGCTTCATGGGGGTCCGCCACTCGGAAAGGGTGCCGAGCCTACATTCTGCCCGGCCATCCGTAACCTCTCTACCCCGGGAGCCAAAGTTCACGCCCCGGGGAGACCTGCCATAACTAATGCTCCTCGGCCATCGTGCTCTCGTGCCAGTGGCCCAAGAGCACGTTGTTCAGGCCGACCATCAGCAGGTAGAGGGCGACGCCGCTGATCGCGATCAGGAACAGGGCGGCGAACATCAGCGGGATGTCGAGCTGGAAGCCGGCCTGCAGAATCTGGTAGGCCAGCCCCGCGCTGCGACCGCCGGTGCCGGCGACGAACTCGGCCACCACCGCGCCGATCAGCGCGAGCCCGCTCGCGATCCGCAGGCCGGCCAGAAAGAACGGCAGCGCGGAGGGGATGCGCAGGCGCAGCAGCGTCTCGAAGCGCGTCGCCTTGTTCATCCGGAAATAGCTCAGCAAGCCCGGGGTCGACGCTGTGCAGCCCGATCGTCGTGTTCGAGATGACCGGGAAGATCGCGACCACCGCGGCGCAGATCGTCAGCGAGAGCGCGGTGTTCTTCACCAGGATGATGATCAGCGGCGCGACCGCGACGACCGGCGTCACTTGCAGCAGCACGGCGTAGGGGAAGAAGCTGGCCTCGATCAGCTTTGTTCTGCACGAACACGAACGCGATCAGCGTGCCGAGGATCGACCGCGATGGCGAAGGCCTGCAGCGTGATCAGCAGCGTCGTGCCGAGCGCGCGCAAGCAGCACGGCCCAGTCGCGCACGAGCGCGGCCACGATCGCGCTCGGCGTCGGAAACAGATAGGCGGGCACGTGCCAGAAGCGGCACGCGCCCTCCCAGATCGCGAGGATCAGCAGGCCGACGATGATCGGCGCCAGCGTGCGGACGGCGGCGATGCGATTCGTTCACGCTGCAGCGGCCGCCCGCTGGCGACCGAGGCGTCGTGCAAGATCTTCGAGAGCTCGGCGCGAGAGCTCGGCGAAGCGCACGCTGGTGCGGAAATCGTCGCCGCGCGGTTCGGGTTCGTCGACGCGAAACTCGGCGAAGACGCGGCCCGGGTTCGCCGCCATCACGATCACGCGCGTCGAGAGAAAGACCGCTTCGTAGAGCGAGTGGGTGACGAAGATCGTCGTCAGGCGCCGCTCGAACGAGAGCCGCAGCAAATCGTCGTCGAGCTTGTTGCGCGTGAACTCATCGAGCGCGCCGAACGGCTCGTCCATCAGCAGCAGGTCGGGATCGGTGACGAGCGCGCGCGCGATCGAGACGCGCATGCGCATGCCGCCCGAGAGCTGGCGCGGATAGTGGCGGCGGAAGTCGGCCAGGTCGACTTGCGCGAGCGCCGCATCGACGCGCGGCGTCGGCTCGTGCTTTCGGCACGCCCGGCGAGATCGAGCGGCAGCCGCACGTTGGTGTCGACGCGCGACCACGGCATCAGGGTCGGTTCCTGGAACACGAAGGCCATCTGGCGGCCGGGTTGACCGACCTGGCTGAAGCCCTCGCCCCACCAGCCGAGCTCGCCGCTGGTCGGCGCGATCAGGTTCGCGATCAGTTTGAGCAGCGTGCTCTTCCCGCAGCCCGAGGGACCGATCAGCGTGACGAACTCGCCCGGCCGCGACGCTGAGGTCGATCGGCGCGAGACCGCGCATGCCGTTGGCGAAGACTTTATCGGCGCGCGCGTAGCTCGACGATCGCCGCGCCCGCAGCGTCGATCACGCGATGATGTTCGAGACCCTGGACGAACTGCGTGGTGAAGGCCGTCTTCCACGGTGCGTCCGCTTTGAGCATCTGCGTGCCGACCATGAAGTCGCGCGTCTTCTTCCAGCGCGCTTCGGTCATGATCCCGATGCCGTGCGTCGCCGCATCGCCGCCGGTGACGCACTTGATCGCCTTGAAGCGGGCGATGCTGTAGGCGATCTGATCGTCGCCTTGCTTGGGGTTGGCTTCTTTGATCAGCACGTTGCCGGGTGCCGGGTTGGCGAGATAGCTCTTCCAGCCTTGCATCGTCGCCTTCACGAACGCGGCCACGACCTCGGGGTTCTTTTCCATGTACGGGCGGGTCGTCACGAGCGTCGTGCTGTACGGCGGGTAGCCGTCGTCGGCGAAGAGGAAGAACTTCGTTTTGACGCCGTGCTTCTGCGCCTCGAACGGTTCGGCCGTGACGTAGCCTTGCTGCGCCAGCGTCGGATCGACGTAGAACGGCTGCAGGTTGAACGTATACGTGCCGGCCATGTCGTCGGTGTAGCCGAACTTGAGTTTCAGCCACGGCCAGAACGTCGAGTAGGCGGTGCTGCTGACGAGGACCTTGCGGCCCTTGAGCGACGCCAGCGACGCGACGTCGGTGTGCGCCATGATGCCTTGCAGATCGAACTGGTTGATGGCGCCGATCGCAACCGCCGGCACGCCCTTCTCGACGCTGTCGAGCACTTGGATGTCGTAGCTGACGATGATGTCGGCGTCGCCGCCGCCCAGCAGCTGCATCCCGTTGACCTGTGGTCCCCCCATCTGAATGTCGACGTCGAGCCCGGCTTTCTGGTAGAGCCCGGTCGCTTTCGCCTGATAGAACCCGCCGTGCTCGGCTTCGGCGAACCAGTTGGTCAGGAAGCGGACCTTGGTGGCCGCGCGGGCCGGCGCGATGCGCGTGCCGGCGGCAACGAGGGCGCTGGTCACGCCGGCGATCGCGGCGCGGCGCGAAAAGACGAGGTCGGTATTAGGCATCCTTAAAGCTATGGTCGAACCTGCGAGCCGTCCGCTGGACAATTCGCTAGCCGAACGGCGGTCGGCGAAGCCAATCGTCGGGTCCTGGCGTTCGCGACCGGATCCCTAGCGGGTTGCCTCTGCGACGCCGGGGACCCGGTCCGCAACCACGCTGTCCGTCAGGCGTAGCTTCTCCTTTACATGCTCGCCGGCAAGGATCGGTGCGTAATGTGGGGGATCGCCGGCATCGGTGCAGGACGGGATGCATTCGATCAGCGCATCGGCATTCGGTTCGAGAAAGTACACGATGGAGAGCCGGCGCGCCGCAGCGCCGGCGTCGGCGGGAGGCGTCACCACACGGTGCAGCGTCGAGCGCCAGCGGTCGTTCGTCCAGCGTGCCATCATGTCGCCGAGGTTGATGATAAACGTCCCGGGGATCGGGACGACGTCGTGCCAGGCGCCGTCGGTTCCCTGGATTTGTAGGCCGCCGGGCCGATCTTCGGTCAGCAGCAGCGTGAGCGTGCCGAAATCCGTATGCGCGCCGGAGCGGAGCGCGCCGGCTTCGGGCGGCTCATCCAGCGCGGGGTAATGTTGCGCCGCTAACGTGGCCATCGGGCGAGCGATCTTGTCGGCGAACCAGTCATCGGGAAGCGCGAGGGCTCGCGCTGCAATGCGCATCAGTTCGGCCGAGAGACCAGCGCACACCGCCATATATTCTTCCCAAACGGCACGCATATCGGATGGATCGGCCGGCCAGAGGTTATCACCGCCGTATACGGCAGCCATGAACGTTTCGCGCACATCCGCCACGGCTTTGGTCTCGCCCAATGTGCGCGCATGCGATTTGGAACGGAAGGGGTAGTACCCACCGACTCCCGGCGTGCTGCGGCTGTCGACGATCGCTTTGACATCGGTGGGCAAGTCGAAAAAACTGCGCGTCACCGCGCGCACGCGCTCGATCAGGTCTTCTCCAACGCCGTGGCCGGCCACTTGAACGAAGCCCCACAATCGGCACGCGGTGCCGAAATCGGCCGCGACGCCATCCTTTTCCGCATCGGTTCCATTCCACCGAGATAGGTCGATCACAGGGATTTCCGGAGTCGTCATCATGCTCAACCTCTCTTTGTCTGCCGGGCCGATCGTGTGCCGGCTAACGGCAGCCGCTAACCAGCGTGGTGTCGTAGGCCTGCTTGGCGTCGAACGACGCGGGCAACAACGCAACTTCTTGTAGTTGCTTCGTGAGCTCCGTCCAGCGAGCGTCGGTCATGCAACCGAAGTGCCTGCGCGGGATCAGCGTTTGCAGCATCTCGGCGACGGCTTTGTCGTGCACGTCACCCGGAATTTGTGAGTTCATACCGAGAATCACCGGCCGGATCTTGGCGGGGTCGCGGATGAAGTTTTGCCAGCCCTTGATCACGGCGGCGACGACCGCGCGGACCTCTTCGGGATGCTGCTGCAGCATCGCGTCCGTCGTGAACAACGTGTCGTACGGACGGTATCCCAAGTCGGCGACTTTGAACTGCGCGTTCGGAATACTCATGTCATTCATACGATAGGGCAGAAAAATCGAGTAGCCTTGCTGCACCATGTTCGGATCGAGCCGGAACATGGTCAAGTCGCCGGCTACGGGAATTTCGTGAACGTTGGTCATGCCGTACCGCTTTTTGATCCATTCCCAATATCCAAAGCCGAGGTTGACGGCAAACGTCTTGTCTTTGAGGTCCGTGATCTTTTTGATCGAGGGATCGGGGTGGAACACCAAATCGTACGGCACGTAATCGAGGTAGGCTAAAATCGCGCGAACCGGAGCACCGTGCACGCGTGCCAGCAGAATGTCGTCCGCGTTCGCAATCCCGAATTCGGCTTGTCCGGCGGCGACTTGCGGGATCGTTTGTATCTTTGGACCACCCGCGAGGACCGTGATGTGATAGGGTTTCCCCAACCCGTCTTGTTCGGTTTGCCAAAACCCGGCTTGATTGGCTTGCGCGAACCAGTCCATGAGTATCCGAACGTCAGGACCCTCGGCCGAGCGTGCCGGTCCGGCGATCAGCGTTGCCAGCAGCAACCCGGCGACGATGACCGCGGCGGTACGGCGAAACCGTTGCATACCGTTCATTTCCGGCGGCTACTTCACCGTGACGTTCTTGGGCGCCAGCGCGCGCAGGAACGAAGCGTCGACGTAGCTCTCGAACAGGCCGGGCGTCGGCGCCGGACCCTTGACGTAGTTGCCGTTGTGCAGCCAGTTGCCCTCACGCTCGAACAAGTTGATCAGCGTGGGGTCGAGCACCATGCCGAATTTATAGTCGGACCACAGCGCTAGGATCGCCGGTGCCGGCGTCATGCCGCCCATCGCTTTGGAAACGACGGCCGCCGAGCCGGGCAGATCCTTCGCGACGAGCGCATCACCGTCGAGCAGGCCGGCGAGCAGCGCCTTCGCGCGCTCGGGATGTTTGGTCAGTTCGTCCGTCGTCGCGACCAGCACGAACGTGGAGGCATAGCCGGTCGTGCGCTTCTCGGCGTATTTGTCGCCCAGCACTTTTTTGGCCAGCGGATAGGACTGCGGAAACATGAACGCGGCATCGACGTCGCCGCGCTGGAGCGCCGGCACCATGTCGGGCGGGGCGACGTTGACCATGGTGGCCTTCACGCCCGCCGTTTGCAGCGTTTCGTAGGCTTGGAAATCGATGTTCGTGCCCAGCGTCGTGCCGAGCTTCTTGCCCTCGAGGTTCTTGAGGTTGGAGAGGTCGATTGCCGTCGTGCCGACCACGCGCAGTCCGTTGTAGCGCGAGAGCGTGGCGATCACTTTGAATTTCTGATTTTGCATCGCGCCGATCACCGGCGGCAGTTCCGCCATCAACGCGTAGTCGACCGCGCCGCCGATCATGGCCTCGAAGGCTTCGCGGCCGGTCGCCGTGCTCGAGGTCTTGACCGTCAGGCCGCGCGAGGTCCAGAAGCCTTTGTCGAGGGCTTGCGCCACTTGCGGCGTGTCGGGACCGGGCTGCCACGAGAGCGTGGCCGTACCGAGATCGGGCGCTGCCGCCACGGCGACCGGATGTGCGAACGCGAGCAGCGCCGCGCAGGCGAAGAGTGAAACGAGTCGGGTCGGCATGGGGCGGAAGATCCTCCTTAGGTGGGTAGTGGCGCGGCGCGTTCGCCCGTGCGAAGCAGGTCCAGGATGCGCGTGCGCTGGCGCACGAATTCATCGGCGTCGCGCAGCGTGGCTCGCGGACGCGGCGCGGTGACCTCGATCGTGGCGATGATCTCGCCCGGGCCGGGCGACATCACGTGGATGGTGTCGGCCAGGATGAGCGCTTCGTCGACATCGTGCGTGATGAACAGCACCGTCGTCTTGTGGCGTTCCCAAATGCCGAGCAGCAAGTCGTGCATGTTCATGCGCGTCTGCGCGTCGAGCGCGCCGAAGGGCTCGTCCATCAACAGCACTTTGGGGCGGCCGGCGAGCGTGCGCGCGATCGCGACGCGCTGTTTCATGCCGCCCGAGAGCTGCTGGGGAAAGCGATCGGCCATCACCGCCAAGCCGACTTCTTCGAGCGAGGTCAAGGCCTCGCGCCGCTGCTGTTCCTTCGGATAGCCGAAGCGCTTGAGCGCGAACTCGATGTTGCCGGCCGACGCTGAACCACGGAAACAGACCGTATTGCTGGAACACGACGCCGCGTTCGGGGCTCGGGCCGTCGACCGCGACGCCGTCGAGCGTGATCGTGCCCTCGCTCGGGGCGACGAAGCCCGCGATCGCGTTGAGCAGCGTCGATTTTCCGCAGCCCGACGGCCCGATCACGGCGGTGAACGAACCGGGCTTGAGCGTTACGTTCATGCCGGTCAGCGCGACCGCGCCGGTGCGGCCCGGAAAGCGGATCGCGAGGTTGCGGACCTCGACCAGCCCGTCGCCGCCGGTCATGCGTCTTCCCAGTGCACGACGCGTTTGCTGAGCATCACGAACCCGGTGTCGAGCAGGGCGCCGAGGATGCCGAGCTCGATCAGGCCGACGAACATGATGTCGGTGCGAATGTACTGCCGCGCCTCTTGCATGCGGTAACCGATGCCCGACGAGGCGCCGCTCAGTTCGGCCGCCACCAGGCTGAGAAACGCCAGCGCCGAGCCCATCCGCAGACCGGCGACGATGTGCGGCGCGGCGGCGGGGATGATCACTTCTATGAATTCGCGCACGCGCGACGCACCGAGCGCGCGCGAGGCGAGCACGAACGTGCGCGGCACCCGCTCCATGCCGTGGTGCGTGTTGAGCCACACGGCGAGAAACACCGTGTAGGCGATGACGAAATACTTCGAGGGTTCGCCGATGCCGAACCACACGATCGCGATCGGCACGAGTGCGATGGCCGGAATCGGCCGCAGCACGGTGAGGAACGGACCGAGGATGAATTGCACGGCACGCACGCGCGCGGTCAGCAAACCGACGATGATGCCGAGCACCGCGCCGATCGCGAAGCCGATCGCCGCCCGCGCGAGCGAGGCGCCGAGATCGCTGAAGAAGAGGCCCGAACGCATCAGTTCGATCATCGCGCTCCAAGTGTCGAGCGGCGATGGGAAGAGCGCCGGGTTAACGATCTTCAGCGCCGTGACGATCGTCCACACCACCAGCACGGCGCCGAGCGAAACCACCACGTTGATGACGCGGTGCAAGTTTACAGCCACGGGATGCGCGCTTTCGGATAGCGGTTGGCTTTGAACACGCTGTTGGTCAAGCCCGGCGAGTAGAAGCGCGCCGCGCCGGCCGGATACTCGCCGAAGTGCGGAATCACGTACTCCCACACCACGTCGCCTTCGGGCGTCACCTCGAACAGCCGGCCGAACGCCGATTCCGTGATCAGCGTGTTGCCGTTCTCGAGCCGGTCGGCACTGCCCATGTAGGGCGCGAAGAACCGCGGCCGCATCGCGTCGGCGTATTCCCACGTGACGTCGAGCGTGGCGGGATCGACCTCGATCACGCGTGAGTGCGGCGATGTGACGCCCGGGCGCAGGTTGCCGTTGTCGAAGATCAGGATCTTCCCGCTCGGCAGTTCGACCGGTGAGTGCTGCTGCGCGACGGTGGGATGCGGAATCTGCCAGACGACGCTGCCGCTCGCCGGATCGACGGCGAGCACGCCCGAGGTCGTGCGCAGGCTCATCAGCACGAGGCCGGCGCGCGTGAGCCACAAGCCGTTGATCAAGGGCCAGTGATAGCGGTCGAAGATCGGATGGATCGGATAGTCGGCCGGATCGAGGTGCTCCCACGACTTCCATTCCCACACTGTTGTGCCGGAGCGGTCGACGCGCTTCACGACGTCGCCGTAATGGGTGCCGTCGGCCAAGTCGTGGGCGTGGCTGCCGCCGGCGATGCGCGCGGCGGCTTCGCGCGGCATCGGCTCGACGATCGTGTAGAGCAAGTCGCCGTTATCGAGCCAGCGCCCGTCGTGATGATGGCGCTTGTCTTCGTGCGACCACACGATTTCGCCGTCGGGCGTCACTTCGGAGAACACGCCGCCGTGCCACATTTCCCACGCCGGATAGAGGTTGGGCGTATCGGGGTGGTTGCCGTTGTAGCCGAGGTTGCCGTTGGGCAGGATCACGGCATGCCGGCCGGGCCGCTGCGGCATCGTCCAGCGGTGCGCCACGCTGCCGTCGATCGCCACCAGCTCGACCAGCCCGCCGCCGGTCTGCGGTGCGACGAGCGTAAAGCCGCCGGCCGAGCGTTCCGGATCGTGGGCGATGAGACCGGTGCCGCGGCGGCGGTCGGTAACTTGATCGACCCGGGAGGCGGTGGATGGAGCCATAGTAAAACGATTTACTGCGGCCGGCGCCGAGCGGCCTCGCGCAATACGGCCAGCGCTGAGCGCTGCATGAACGACAAGTGTCTAAACGATTTCGGCTGCGGCCGGCGCTGCCGGCCGGGCATTGAACGTCACCCGCTGCACGGTCCGCCGATTGGGGAAGTAGTCGGCCGCCGCGTAGTGCTGCGTCGAGCGATTATCCCAAATGGCGATGCCGTCTTTCTCCCAGCGATGGCTGTAGACGAATTCCGGCTGCGCGATCCATTCGTAGAGAAACGCGAGAACCGAGCGGCTTTCGCGAAAGTGGACGTCGTCGATGTGGCGCGTGAACGTTTCGTTGACGAACAGCACGTCTTTGCCCGATTCCGGATGCCGTTTGACGACGGGATGAACGACGGGCTTGTATTTGCGGTACGCATCAACGAGCTTTTCATCGCCTGCCTTGGCGAGAGCGTCGCGCACCACGCTGTTTTCCCAGCTATGGGTTGCCGTCAGTTGGTGCAAATAGTGTTTGAAATGCGGCGAGAGCGCTTCGAATGCTTTCGACATGCTCGCCCAGGCCGTGTTGCCGCCGCACTCCGGCACCTCGGTGAGTTGAATCACGGTACCGGTGGGGGGCACTTCATGCCACGTCACGTCGCTATGCCAAATGTTCAAGTCCGGCCGCCGAAACTCGTCGTACTGAATGATCTCGACCTGCGGATTGCCCGCTTTACGCGGAAAGAACGCCCCGACCGCGATCTCACCGAACGCGGCCGCCAACGCAACGTGCTGGTCGTCGCTCAGGGTCTGAGGCGGCAGCAGAAGAACCTCGAATTCGAGCAGCGCCGCATACAGTTCGGCCTTGGTTTCCGCATCGATCGTTTTGCTCGCATCGAAGCCTTCCAGCTGCGCGGCAAAGCCCGGCAGTTGTGGGCGCGGGTGGATCCGGTTGTACCCGCGCATGGGGCTTGCTATGACGTCCACGGCTTACTCGCTCGAGGCCGACTCATGCCAGTGACTCAGTAGGCGATCGCCGGCCACACTGACCACCGCAAAGAAGAAAAAGCCGAGGAACGTCGCCGCCATGATCTCGGCAAAGAGCAACGACGTATACATGCGGCCTTGCGCGAAGATGATCTGGACGCCCAAACCGCCGCGCGTGTTGCCCGAACCGATGATGAACTCGCCGACGATCGCGCCGATGACGGATAAGCCGGCCGAGATCCGAAGCCCGGCCATGATCTGCGGCAGGGCGTTCGGCAGCCGTAGCTTGATGAACGTCACGAGCGCGCTGCTGCGGTGCATCTTGAAGATGTCGACGAGGTTACGCGAGGTCGACCGGAGCCCGAGCAGGGTGTTGTTGATGATGGGAAAGATCGACAAGATGAGGCTGATGATGATGACCGAGGTTTGGTTGTAGCCGAACCAAACGACGATCAACGGTGCGACGGCAACGACCGGAACGGTTTGAAGGAGCACGGCGTAGGGGTAGAGGCCGCGCTCGGCGAGACGAGATTGGCTGAGCAAGGCGGAGGTTCCGACGCCGAGCACGATCGCCGCGAGAAAGCCCAGCAACGCTTCTTGGAAGGTCGTCGACGCCGCGGCGAGGAGCATCGAACCGTTCGCTATCCAGGCCGCTGCCACGTCCTGTGGGCTCGGTACGAGGTAGCCGCGGCCGGCGAAGACGGTGAGCGAGAGTACGAACCACAGAAATAGGAGCACGATCGCGACGACGACCGGCGGAGCGATGCGCGCGAGGACATGCCGCATTCGAACGCGCGGGACGTCGAATGCCGCTGCCGCCGGAACCGGTGCCGACTCAACCATCTTGACGCTCGCGAAGGGCGGCCGAGACGATTCCGGTCAGCCGAGCGAACTCCGGCGTCGCTCGTAGCTCGGGCAGGCGTGGAAAGGCGAACGGGACGTCGATCTCGCGCAGAATGCGGCCCGGCCGCGGCGACATCACGAGCACGCGGTTGGAGAGGTAGACGGCCTCGTGGACATTGTGCGTGACCAGCACCGCGGTGAAGCCTTCAGCGCGCCACATCGAGGAGAGTTCTTCTTGGAGCACGTCGCGCGTCAGCTCGTCGACGGCGGCCAACGGTTCATCGAGCAACAGCAGGTTCGGCCGCAACGAAATCGCTCGCGCGAGCGACAGCCGCATACGCATGCCACCGGAAAGATTATGTGGGAACGTCGTTTCGAAGCCGGCCAGGCCCACCAGTGCGAGCGCCCGCGCCGCGAGCGCCCGGCGTTCGCTCTTGGGGACGTGCTCGAGTTCCATCAATAGCTCGGCGTTGCTCTCGACGGTGCGCCACGGCAACAGCGCGGCTTCCTGAAAGACGAACGCCGATTTCCCCTGGCCGGCGCCCGTACACGATCCCGACGAAGGCTCGGTAAGCCCCGCGATGATCCGCAGCAGCGTCGATTTTCCGCAACCCGAAGGCCCGACGATCGAGACGAACTCGCTGGCTTCGACGGTCGTGGCGATCGCTTCGAGAGCGGTCAAACCGGAGGGAAAACGCTTGGAGACGCCGTCGATGACGATGCGCGCTCCAACTCGCAGTTCTGTTGCCACGGCGCTCATTACGGTTAGCGGCAACCCGGCAGCATCGTCAGCGTATACGATTGCTTGATGTCATACGTCGCCGGAATGAGCTTCGCTTCGATCATCTGCCTGTCCAGCTCCGACCAGCGTGCATCCGACATGCAGCCGATCTTGGCGCGGTCCGGCGCGACCAAGTCCGCGCCGATCTCTTTCACGGCTTTGTCGTTGATGTCGGGCGGAATTTGGTTGTTCATGCCCATGGCGAGCGTCTTGAAGCGCGCGGGCTCGGCCAGAAACGATTGCCACCCTTTTTGGACTTGCGCCACGACGGCGCGAACGATCTCCGGATGTTTGGCGATCATCTCGTCGGTGGTGAACAGCACCGAATACGGGCGGTAGCCGAGATCGGCAATCTTGAACTGAGAGGTTTGAATGCCGACGGCTTCCATCCGGGCCGGCAAGTAGAGCGAATACCCTTGCTGCACGAGGTTCGGATCTTGCCGGAACAGCGTCAGATCGCCCGACACCGGGATCTCGTGCACCGCCGCCAAGCCGAAGTGCTGCTTCGTCCACTCCCAATATGCGAAACCGAGGCTCACCGAAAACGTCTTGTCTTTGAGATCGGCGATGCTCTTGATCTTCGGGTCGGGATGATAGACGAGATCGTAGGGCGCGTGATCCAGGTAGGCAAACACCGCGCGAACCGGCACGCCGTGCAGCCGTGCCATCGTGACGTCGTCGGCGACGGCGATCCCGAAGTCCGCTTGACCCGATGCAACTTGCGGGATCGTTTGAATCTTCGGGCCGCCTTGGATAACCTCAATAGCGACCGGCTTTCCGGCGTCGTCGAGTTGCGATTGCCAGAAGCCCCCTTGATCCGCTTGGATGAACCAGTTCATCAAGATCTTCACCGACGGCTGGTCGGCGGCGGTTGCCGTGTGGTTCCAGGCTAAGCCCAGCGCGACCAGGGCCGTCGTGAGGAGGAGCGCGCGGGAGGCGGCGAGCGGACTCATAGTAAATCGTTTTACTATGAACGGCGTTCGGCGAGCTAGTGCAATACGTCCAGCAATTCCCGCCGGCGGAGCGACAAGTGGCTAAGCGCGCCCCGCGCCCGCGGCCGACGATCCTCGACGTCGCCCGGACCGCGGGCGTCTCGCCGGCGACCGTCTCCAACGCGATCAACAACCGGCGCTACGTCGAGGCGCACACGAAACTCCGGATCGACGCGGCGGTGGCGCGCTTGGGATACACGCCGAACGTCCACGCGCGGCGTTTGCGCAGTACGGGCATCGGCACCATCGGCCTGTTCTCATCGATGCCGTTCGCGATCTCGGGTCAGGCCTCGCGATTAGGCTTTTTGATGGAGATCGCGGCGACGGCGGCGGTCACCGCCCTCGAGAGCGGCTTCGCACTGCTGCTCGTGCCGCCGGCGGGAACCGGCCTTCCGCCGTTCGAGGAGCTGGCAATCGACGCTGCGATCGTGCTCGAACCGAGCGTCGAGGATCACTACGTCGAGCAGTTGCGCAAGCGCGGCATTCCCGTAGTCACGATCGGGCGCCCATGCGGAGCGCCTGCCGGAATTGCTTCGATCGACATTCGTTCCGCGGAGACGGCGCGCTTAGTGCTCGATCATCTGCGCGCGATGCGCTCGACCCGCATTGCGCTCATGATCGGCACGGCGCAGCGCAATTCGTACGTCGAGACGGAAGCCGTCTATCTCGAGACCGCGCGCTTGCACGACATGCAGCCGGTCGTCGTGCGTGTCGATGAACAAGGCGGCGAAGCGGCCGCCTATGAGGCGACGAGCCGCTTGTTGAGCGCTCACGCATCACTGGACGGCATCTTCGCGGCGGTCGACACGTTCGCATCCGGAGCGCTGCGCGCGCTCAACGAGGCCGGCGTCGCGATCCCGGGGGCGATGCGGGTGGCAACGCGCTACGACGGCCTTCGCGCGCGCGAAAGCTCACCACCGCTGACCGCCGTCGATCTCCATCTCGGCGACGTTGCGGCGCGCGCCGTCGAGCTACTGCTGGAACAAAAGCGCTCCAAAGGTTCATCCCGAAAGATCGTGCTCGCGCCCTTGCCGGTGCTGGTCCCACGCGCCTCGACCGGGAGCTGAACGCATGACTGATGCACCGCCTCGCACCGCCGTCATCACCGGATGCGGAAGCCTCATCGCCGAGGGCATCGCCCGTGCGTTGGCCGCAAACGGCTGGCGCCTGGCGCTAACCGATTTCGACCTCGATCTTGCACGCGCGGTCGCGGACGGTCTGCCCGGAGGCTCCGTTGCGCTGGTGCGGGCGATGGATGTGACCAACGCACCCGGCGTTCAGCGCGTGATTGCGGAGGTGGCCTCACAATGCGGCCGCATCGACGGCCTCGTGAATGCGGCCGGCGGCGGCCGGGGCCTGGGTGTTCCGCAGTCGGACTTTATCGGTCACACATCCGAACAGCGCGACCGGATCATCGACGTGAACTTGCGGGGCTTGATGACCGTGACGCATGCGGTCCTCGAGCACATGATCCCGGCCGGGCGCGGCGCGATCGTAAGCCTCTCGGCGGTTCGCGGTTTACAAGGCGGCGCGAAAGCCGCCGTCTATTCGGCCTGCAAAGCCGCGATCATCGTCTTCAGTCAGTCCCTGGCGCTGGAGGTCGGTTCCCACGGCATCAGGGTGAACACGGTGGCTCCCGGCGATACGCCGGCGCGCTGGAAGACGCCGACGGCCGTACCCGGCTCGGTGCTCGGCCGGGGCACGAGCCCGGAAGACGTCGGAAACGCCGTCGAGTTTCTGCTTTCCGAACGCGCGAGTCACATCACCGGAAGCTGCCTCGACATCTCCGGTGGACTGGCCCTCCACTAAAGGCTGGATGCGCCATGAGCCGACGATGCGACGAGCACCAACACGTACGAGGGCAGTGACCTGACTAGTGCCTGACCACTCTCATCTGGAGCGAGCGCGCCGCGATATCTGGATGCGAAGCTAACGGCGATGGCAGACGCGACAAGCTTCCGTAACGCGCTTCCGCCTGACACCCGTATCAGCGGGCTAGTGCTCGTGCGGCCGATTGGTCAGGGTGCGTGGGGCATCGTCTACGAAGGGCGCCATGACGCGTGGGGGCGCGTTGCCGTAAAGGAATACTATCCGAGCACCTACGCAGCACGCGAGACGAACGGCGCGCTGAGTTCGAGCGCGCCGCAGTGGCAAGATGCGGTGCGCAAAGGCCTCGAGCGGTTCGCGCAAGAGAGCCGTGCGCTGCGCGCGATCCGTCACGAGAACGTCGTCCCGGTCTATGAGTTCTTGGAGGAGTCAGGATCGGCGTTCCTGGTCATGGACTTCATTGAAGGCGAGACGCTGGCCGATGCGATGGCGGCCGGCCGCTTCACCGATCCGCAAACCGTGATGGCCTTGGGTGCACAGCTCGTCGACACGTTGCAAGCGATCCACGGGAAGAACATCCTGCACCGCGATATAGCGCCGGATAACATCATCATTCGGCCTGACGGCAGTCCCGTGCTCATCGACTTCGGCGGAGCTGCGGCAGCGATTGCCAGCGCTACGCGCTCAACGCAAAACATCGTCAAGGATGGCTACTCGCCGCCCGAACAGTACGACACCGCGGCAAATCCGACGTTTCCAATCGGTCCGTGGTCGGACATCTACGCGACAGCCGCCGTGCTTTATTGGCAGTTCGTCGGTTACGGCGGCGTCGATATCACATCTGACGTTGAGAAAATCCTCAAGATCGTGGAGAAGCCGACGCGGGCCCCGTAATCCTTAGGCCGGACAACCTGATCGTTAGGGGTTTTTGCCGTGACAAATGTGGATCAGACGACGAAGATTCTGTTCAACTGCGGTGACGTCGGAGGCGTGCTCGAAGAAAAGATGACCGTCGATACGTTTGTTCTGCGACTCTCCGCTCATCAAGGTATAATCGAACCCGGCGGCGGTGACGGCACCGCTGGCAATGTTACCGCTGTAATCCAAAACCCGCGAGAGATCACCGACTGTTTCGAAAACTCGCTGACCGGGCCCTGACAGGGCAGATCCGAATATCTGGAGACCTGGATCGCTTAGAAAACTTGCGAAGTAGTAGAAGCGGCAGCCGGACGTAGAGAAGGTTGCCTTAAAACCTTCATTGTCATTTAAGGTGTTGAGTAGAGATTCGAGGCGCTCCGAGTATGCTTGCCGGGACGAAATCGGGCGCGTCTTCGGCGCCGATGTGGGCTTGCGAGGGATGGTAGGCGCCGGCGGAGCCGGCAAGGGAGTTGCCGCCGGTGCGCTTGTCGGAACGGGCGCCCCATGCGATGACGACTGCGCCCCGGCTAGGCCGTCGACGGAGATGGTGAGCGCGAGGACGAGAAATCCAAACCCCAAGCTACGGCGCATCATCGAACACTGACCCCACCTTAGCGCGGTCGGTTGCTAACCGGCCGGCGCACGAAACACGAGCGCGGCGTTGATGCCGCCGAAGCCCGCCGACGTGCACAGCACCACGCGCGGCGCGAGCGTCAGCGGCTGTTGCAGCACGCCCACGCGGCAGTCCGCATCCACGATGTCGCAGTTCACGCTGCGCGGCACCACGCCGTGACGGATCGCCATGAGCGAGAGCGCGGCTTCCCACGCGCCGGTGGCGCCGAGCGCGTGACCGTGCTGACCCTTCGTCGCGGTGAGCGGCACGTCGGCGACGCGCGAGCCGAACACGCGACCCAGCGCCGCCGCTTCGCCGCGGTCGCCGAGCACCGTGCCCGAACCGTGGGCGTTGATCAGGTCGACGTCATCAGGCGCAAGCTCCGCCTCGGCGAGCGCGCGCTGCATCGCGAGCGCATTGTACGTACCGGCCGGTTCCGGCGCCGACATGTGGTGGGCGTCGTTTGTCAGCCCATAGCCCACGAGTTCGCCGTAGATGCGCGCGCCGCGTGCGCGGGCGTCGTCGTAGCGCTCGAGCACCAGCATCGCCGCGCCTTCGGCCATCACGAAACCGTCCCGATCGCGGTCGAACGGCCGGCACGCTGCGGCCGGGTCGTCATTGCGGGTCGACATCGCGCGGATCACCGTGAACGCTCCGAAAACCAGCGGTGAGAGCGGCGCCTCGCACCCGCCGGCGAGCGCGGCGCGCACGTCGCCGCGCGCGATCGCACGAAAGGCATCGCCGATCGCCACCGCGCCCGACGCGCACGAGTTGCCGTTCGCGATGTTGGGCCCGCGAATGCCGAACTCCATCGCGACGTTACACGTCGCGGCCCCGCCGAACACCGAGATCGCGAGCAGCGGGCGCACCGCCCCGAGGCCCGCGCTGCGAAAGACGTCGTGCTGTTCGTCGCCGTACGCCACCCCGCCGAGCGCCGAACCGATGAACACACCGGTGTCCGTTCCGTCGCCGTCGACCGCGAACGCCGCGTCTTCAATGGCCAGGCGGGTCGCGGCCAGTGCGAACTGCGAAAAGCGGTCGGTCCAGCGCAGGCGTTTGCCGCCCACGAACGCCGCGGCATCGAAGTCCACAACTTCGGCCGCGATCGTCGATGGATAGCCGGCGGTCGGAAAGCGCGTGATCGAGCGCACCGCGACGCGTTCGGCCAGCACGTTCGTCCAGAACGCCTCGATCCCGATACCGAGCGGCGAAACGATGCCGAGACCGGTGACGGCGACGCGGTGCTTCACCGGCCGGCGGCCTCCGCGAGCCGCTTCATGTGCGCCAGCGTTTTGTTCGCGACCCCGTGGATGAAGATGTCGCTCACCACGTACTTGCCGATAAACTCGGCCGCGAACGGAAACACGAACGCGAGCCGGTGCACGATGCGCACGCGCGTGTGGGTTTCAGCGAGGGGCGTGAAGATCCACTCGACGTCCATGCCGCGCGTCGGGCCCGCGATGTGATGGAAAGCGATGTGCGGTCGCACCGGGTCGTTGGTTTGTTCGGCCGTCCAGCGCAGCGGAACGATCCCGTGCCGCGCGGCCATCACGACGGTGCGCGTCGCGCCGTGTTCGGACAGGACGTGCACGTAGCGGTAGTGCGGCAAGATGTCGGGCCAGCGTTCGGTGGCGGCGGCCAGCCGGTAGATGGTCTCCGGCGGGGCCGCGATGTCGATGCTGTTCTCGGTTGTGGTCAGAGGATGAGCTTTCCGAGAAACGCCGGCGTGAGCGCGCTCTCCGGCGCGCGCATTCCGGCCAGCGCATCGATGAGCCCCCTGGCGAGGCCGGGCGAGCGCGCGAGTTTCGCCGCCGCCCGCCGCGCCAGCGGCGGAACATCGATCAGCCAGCCGACCGCGCCGCTCAGCCGCTTGCGCACGGCGAGGTCGGCGGTCCGCTCCTCGGCGTAGCTTGCGAACGCGCGCGATTCGCGCCCGCGGCCGGCTGCGCTCGCGGCGATCGCGCGTGCGGCCTGCTCGGCCGACGTTAGTGCCAAGAACACGCCTTGGCCCGTGAATGGGTTGAGGAAGCCCGCCGCATCGCCGACCAAGATCACGCCGTTGCCGGCCGGCGCGCGCACGGTGTGCGCAAGCGGTCCGATCGCGGCGCGCGCGCCGATGCGCTGCGCCGCGGCGAACGAGCGGTGCCCGCGGCCGAGCTCCGCCGCTTTTCCGGCTACGCCCTCGTCGACGAAGCCCGACCATTTCGCCAGCAGCGTCTTCGGCACCACGACCATCACGTTGGTCGTAACGCGGCTCAACGGGTTGAGCGCGAAGTACGCGCCCGTGCCGACGTACATCTCGACGAAACCGCCCAGATCGCCGAAGCCGGTATAGTGTCCGCCGACCGCAAACCGCGGCACGAGCGGCCAGCTGCGCTGCGTCAGGCGCGCCGCGCGCGCGACGACCGACCCGCAGCCGTCGGCGCCGACCGTCCAGCGCGCGCGGACTTCGTAGGCCGTGCCGTTTTCGTTGCGCACCCACACGCCGTCGATGCGGCCGCGGTTGTGCAGCACGTCCTCGACCCGGCCGCGCACGACGGTCACGCCGGCATACACCGCGGCCCGCAACAGGATCGCGTCGAGCGTTTCGCGTTCGCATGCGAGCGCGCCGCGCGTGAAGGCCAGTTCCACCGCGGGTGCACGCGGCGGAACGAGCCGCACTCCCGCCAGGGCCGACGACTGCGCGCGAACCTCAGGCAGCACGCCGAGCCGGTCGAGCGCGGCGACGGCGCCCGAATTGAGGTATTCGCCGCAGATCTTGCGGCGCGGAAAGGTCGCGCGCTCGACCAGCGTCACGGTCATGCCGGCGCGGGCCAGGAGCAGCGCGCACGCCGAGCCCGCCGGGCCGCCGCCGGCGACAACCGCGTCAACCATCGACGAGCGTCATGCGGAAGAAGGGTTCGCGCCGGACCTGCGGCGCCCGCCAGCCCGCCTCGCGGGCCAGTGCGAGTGCTTCGTGCGGCGCGTAGGCGCGGCGCACCGAGAGCGGCGCGTCGTGGCGCGTCAGCCGGTTGCGGGTGGTCGTGCGCGCCCACAGCCAGGTCGCCGCGAAGGCCGGCCACGAGCGCTCGAGATCGCCGACGACCGGCGTCAGGCGCGCGACCCGGCGCATCTCGCGCAGCAGCGCGCGCGCCGCCGGCGGTTCGAAGTGGTGCAGGGCGAGGGTGGCGGTCACGACGTCGAAGGCGCCGTCGCCGAACGGCAGTTGCTCGCCCTCGGCACACACGAACGTCAGGCGGTCCTCGCCGCCGGTGCGGCGCCGCGCGATCTCGAGCATCTGCGGACTGTGGTCGAGACACGTCACGCGCAGGTCGACGCCGCGCCGCCGGCCGTCGCGCACGAGCGCGTGCGGCACGTCCCCGCTGCCGCTGCCGACATCGAGCACCGTCCGTGCTTCGCTGCGGCGGATCTCGCGCAGCACCGGCGCGATCCCGCCCAGCCACCGGTTCGCGAACGCGATGTCGGCGAGGTTGCGCTCGAGCTCATCCGGCTCGTCGACCGGCCGGTCCATCAGTTCGAGCACTCCGGCCGCGCGTCTCACCGCACGGTCGTACCCAGCGCCGCGGCGGAGGACCTGCGCGGACCGGCGTACCTCCGCGGTGATGCTGATCGTCTTGAAGTACGGCGGAAACGCGATGACGGCCGGCGCCGCCGATCCGGTGCTCGACGAGATCGCGGAGCTGGCGCGGTCGGGAACGTCGGTGGTGCTGGTGCACGGCGGCGGTCCGCAGATCGACGCGGCGTTGAAGCTTCACGACGTTCCCGAGGAGCGGATCGAGGGCTTGCGCGTGACCTCCGCCGCCGCGCTCGAGGTGGTCGAGGCCGTGTTGTGCGGCACCGTCAACAAGGATCTGGTGCGCGGATTGCTCGCGCGGGGAGCGCGGGCGTTCGGCTTCGCCGGGCAAGATGCCGCGATCCTGACCGCGCGGCGCATGACCCTGCCGGGCGGCGATCTGGGCTACGTGGGCGAGCCGGCCGGCGTGGACGCGGCGTTGCTGCGCGGCATCCTCGCTCTCGGGGTGCTGCCCGTGATCGCGCCGCTCGGGCTCGAACCGGCCGCCAACACGGCGCTGAACCTGAACGCCGATACGGCTGCCGGTGCGATCGCCGCGGCCCTGCAGGCCGACGCCTACGTGGTGCTCACCAACGTCGCCGGGGTGCGGCGCGACCGCCACGACGAGAGCACGGTCATTCCGCGGCTGACGGTAGCCGAGGCTGAGGTCATGCTGGCCGACGGAACCTTCGCCGACGGCATGCGGCCGAAGATGCGGGCCGCGATCGCGGCGGTGGCGGGCGGTGCCCGGCGAGCGGTGATCGGTGCGGCCGTGCGCGAGGGGATCGTGACGGCGCTGGCCGGAGCGGGTACGGAGCTGGTGCGTTCGTAGACCGGCCGGCGCTCCGGCAGGACCATTGGCGGAAGGGAACGCCGTGATGGTGACGAGATGCTTCCTATCCGGAGTGCGACGGAAATAGTTTCCACAGACCCCTCTCCGGCGGTATACGTATAACCAGGCCCCACTGCTTTCCGTTTGCCCGCTGCATGACGCACGGAGACCCGCTTGTCCGACGTTCTCGCCCCGCCCGCGACCAAGGCGATCTACTTCTTCGAGGAGGGCTCGGGCGATCAGAAAGACTTGCTCGGCGGCAAGGGCGCCGGCCTCGCCGAGATGACGCGGGCCGGGCTGCCGGTGCCGCCCGGGTTCATCATCACGACCGAAGAGTGTCTGGAGTTCTATCGCGCCGGCCGGCGCTTTCCGGCGGGTTTGCAAGAGCGGCGTGCGCACGGCGATGCGCGAGCTCGAGAAACGCACCGGCAAGGGGTTCGGCACGGCGGGGAACCCGCTGCTCGTCTCGGTGCGCAGCGGCGCGCGGGTCTCGATGCCGGGCATGATGGACACGATCCTCAACCTGGGGCTGAACGACGCGACGGTCGCGGGCCTTGCCGACGCTGACCGGCAACGAGCGCTTCGCGTTCGATGCCTACCGGCGCTTCATCACGATGTTCTCGAGCGTCGTGCTCGAGATTCCGAAAGAACACTTCGATCATCTGCTCGACACCGCGAAAGCGAAGCTCGGCGTCAAGACCGATCCGCAGCTCAGTGCCGATGATTGGAAGGCGCTGATGCCGCAGTACCTCGCGGTCGTGGAGCGCGAGGCCAAGCGCACTTTCCCGCAGGACGTGTTCGAACAACTCGATCTGGCAATCGGGGCGGTATTCAACTCCTGGAATTCCAAGCGCGCGATCGACTACCGCGCCTATAACAAGATGTCGGACGATTGGGGCACCGCGGTCAGCGTCGTCTCGATGGTGTTCGGCAACATGGGCGACGATTCGGGTACGGGCGTCGCGTTCACGCGCGATCCCAACACCGGCGCGCGCGAGCTCTTCGGTGAGTACCTGCGCAACGCGCAGGGCGAAGACGTCGTGGCCGGGATTCGCACGCCCGAGAAGATCGCCGATCTGCAGCGCTCGCAGCCCGAGGTCTACGCGCAGTTCCTCGCGATCGCCAAGCAACTCGAAACGCACTACCGCGACATGCAAGACCTCGAGTTCACGGTCGAGCGCGGCAAGCTCTACATGCTGCAAACGCGCAGCGGCAAACGCAGCGCCGAGGCGGCGGTGAAGATCGCGCTCGACTTCGTGCACGACGGCTTGATCACGAAAGAAGAAGCGGTCTGCCGCGTCGACCCGCGCCAGCTCGAGGCGCTGTTCTTCTCGCGCATCGATCCGAACGCGCACTATGAAAAAGCCGGCGCCGGGCTCAACGCATCGCCGGGCGCCGCCACGGGCCAAATCGTGTTCGATGCCGACACCGCGGCCGAGTGGGGCAAGCGCGGCAAGGCCGTGATCCTCGTGCGCAACGACACCGCCCCCGACGACGTGCACGGCATGATCGCCTCGAAGGGCGTGCTCACGTGCAAGGGCGGTGCGACCTCGCACGCGGCCGTCGTTGCGCGCGGCATGGGGTTGCCGTGCGTCTGCGGGTTCGAGGAGATGGCGATCGACTACCGCGCCAAGACGGCGACGATCGGTGCGACCGTGCTCAACGAAGGCGACTGGATCACGATCGACGGCACGACCGGGCACGTCGTTATCGGCAAGCTCGATTTGATCCCGCCGCCCTCGGAACAGCCGGCCTGGCTCGCCGAATTCCTCGGCTGGGCGGATGCGATCATGCGGCTGAAGGTGTGGGGCAACGCCGACAATCCGGTCGACGCGCAGAAGGCGCGCGACTTGGGTGCCACCGGCATCGGCTTGTGCCGCACCGAGCACATGTTCATGCAGCAGAACCGGCTCCCGATCGTGCAAGACATGATCCTGGCCGAGACGCCCGAAGCGCGCGACGCGGCGCTGGCCAAGCTGCTGGTCTTCCAGAAGGAAGACTTTCTGGGCATCCTCGAGGCGATGCAGGGCTATCCCGTCACGGTGCGGTTGCTGGATCCGCCGCTGCACGAATTCTTGCCCTCGCTCGAAGAGCTCATAGCCGAAACGACCGAACTGCGTTTGACCAAGGGCGAGAACGATCCGGCCTACATCGCGGAGATGAAGATGCTCGCGCGCGTGCGCCAACTGCACGAGGTGAACCCGATGCTCGGCCTGCGCATGTGCCGCCTGGGCATCGTGCAGCCCGAGATCTACGCGATGCAAGTGCGCGCGCTGTTCGAGGCCGCGTGCGACTTGCGCAAGCGCGGCGTCGACGCGCTGCCCGACGTGATGATTCCCGGCGTCGGAACGCCCGAAGAGATGCGCGTGACCTACGATGCGGCCAAGGCCGTGGCCGACGCCGTGATCGCCGAGACCGGCGTCGCGGTTCCGTATCGCATCGGCACGATGATCGAGCTGCCGCGCGCCTGCGTCGTCGCCGACGCGCTCGCCGAGACCGCGCAGTTCTTCTCGTTCGGCACGAACGACCTCACCCAGACGACCTTCGGCTACAGCCGCGACGACGCCGATACGACGTTCATCCCGACCTACATCGAGAAGAAGATCCTCAAGGAGAGCCCCTTCCAGGTGCTCGACCGGGTCGGGGTCGGGGAGTTGATGCGCATGGGGATTGCGAAGGGACGCGGCACGCGGCCGGATCTCAAGATCGGCATCTGCGGCGAGCATGGCGGGGATCCGTCGTCGGTGATGTTCTGCGACGAACTGGGACTCGATTACGTCTCGTGCTCGCCGTACCGCGTGCCGATCGCTCGCCTAGCCGCCGCCCAAGCACGCGTCAACCCGTCCACCTAAGGAGACCCCCGATGTCAGGCCACGCGGAATTTCCCGGCAGCGAGGTGCGCGCCAAACTCGATCATCCGGTCGTCGACGCCGACGGCCACACGATCGAATGCGAGTGGCTGCTCGATGAGTACGTGCGCGAGGTGGCCGGTCCCGAGATCCAGGCGCGTTGGTTGAAGCGGCCGGCGCCGTACGGGCCGACCAAGATGATCTGGTGGGGCTATCCCTCGGCCGCGCACACCGCCGACCGCGCGATGTCGCTGTTCCCGAAATACTTCGCCGCCCGCATGGAAGAGTGCGGCATCGATTTCGCGCACATGTTGACCACGGCCGGCCTCGCGACGCTCTACGTGCGCGACGACGAATTGCGCCAAGCCGGCTGCCGGGCGCTCAACACGATGTACCGCGATATGTTCGCCGACGTGAAAGACCGCATCCGGCCGGCCGCCGTCATTCCGACGTATACGCCGGAAGAGGCAATCCGCGAGCTCGAGTACGCCGTGCTCGAGCTCGGCCACAAAGCCGTGATGGTCGGCACCGAGATTCGCAAACCCTATCCCGAAGTGTTCCGCGACGCGCCGCAATACGGTCAGTTCGCCGAGCGCTGGCAATCGATCGCGATCGATCCGCCGCACGACTACGATCCGTTCTGGCAGCGCTGCGTGGAGCTCGGCGTCGCGCCGATCTGCCACACCTCGCACATCGGTGCGCAGCATCGCCGCTCGTCGTCGAACTACGTGTTCAATCACCTCGGCATGTTCGCCGGCGGCTCGGAGCACTTTTGCCGCGCGCTCTTTCTCGGCGGCGTGACCAACCGTTTCCCCGACCTGAACTTCGGCTTGCTCGAAGGCGGCGTGGCGTGGGCCGTGACGCTGCTCAACGACATCGTCGAGCACTTCGAGAAACGCAACGTGCCGGACATGCTCGAGAACCTCGATCCGGCCAAGCTCGACATCGAAATGCTGGCGGGGCTGGCCGATGAATACGGCTACGCCCGCGTCGACGGCAAGAGCATTCGCGAGCGCCCGCACTCGCGCAGCTCCGAGCCCAAGCGTCCCGAGCTGTTCGATGAGTTCGCGGCCTGCGGAATGACCGAGGTCCACGATCTGCGCAAGCTGTTCTGCGAGAACTTCTACTTCGGCTGTGAGGCCGACGACCGCATGATGTCGGTCGGCTTCAACCGCAAGCTGAGCCCCGTCGGCCAGCCGCTCAAAGCGGTGTTCGGATCGGACATCGGTCACTGGGACGTGATGGATGCCAAGAGCATCCTCTCGGAAGCCTACGGCTTGGTCGAGGCCGGCATGATCACGCTCGATGACTTCAAGGCCTTCACCTGGACCAATCCGGTGTCGCTGCACCTGCGCATGAATCCGGATTACTTCAAGGGCACGGTCATCGAGTCCGAAGCCGAGAAACTCAAAGCGCATCTGCCCAAACGGGCGGCGCCGTCAGCTCATCAGGTCGTCTAGCAGGCGGTAATCCGGCAGCGTCGTGTCGATCGCGCGCCCGCCGCGCAACACGACGCGATCGGCTTGATGGCGGGCGAGCAGTTCCGAGAACGTGCGCGCCCGCAGGACGATCAGATCGGCCGGCACTCCGGCGCGCAGCGAGCCGTACTCCGCGAGACCCATGAGTGCGGCCGGGATCGCCGTCGCCGCGGTGATCCAGTCGCCCATCGGATGGTCGAGCTGCAGGATGCGCACCGCTTGGGCGAACGTATCGAGCATGTCGTGATCGCCGTAGGCGTAAAAGGGGTCGCGGCAGTTGTCGCCCGCGACCGCTGTCGGGATGCCGCGCGCTTTCATCTCGTGCACCAACGTCACCCCGCGCCGGCGCGGCGTGGTCTGGGGCCGGCGGTCCTGCAAATACATGTTGATCGTCGGTAAACTCACCACGGCAAGTCCCGCCTCGAAGCACGCGTCGAGCGTCGCGGCAACGGTAGCGTCATCCTGGACCGCGAGCGAACAACAGTGGCCGCACAGGATCCGGCCCGCAAAGCCGACCCGGTTCGCAATCTGCGCGACCTGCATCAGCGTGCGCGCGTTCGGGTCGAGCGTTTCGTCGACGTGCAGGTCGACGTCGAGCCCGCGTTCGGTCGCGAGCGCGAACAGGCTGGTCATCGCGATATCGAATTCCGGCGGTAGCGGAACGTTGGCGCGGGTTCGGAAGCGCGTCACGCAGCCGAGTTGACCGCCCGACGCGGCCACGATGTCGGCCAGCTCGCGCCCGGCATCGGTGAGGAAGGTGTCGACCGGCGCCAGCGACGTCGCTTGCAGCGCGATGCGCCCGGCCCACTGTTCGCGCAGCGCGCGGAACACCGGAAACGAGATCGAGGCTTGCGGCGCGATCGAGTCGAGGTGCGTGCGGATCGCGACCACGCCGTGCGCGTACGCGCTCGTCAGACCGAACTCCATGCGGCGGCGAACGTCCTCGGCGGCCCAACGCGCTTCACGGTCGACGCCGGTCGCCTGGGCCGCGCCCAGCACGTCGCCGCTGGGGTTGAGCGCGCGCGCCCAGATATGTCCCTTATCGAGGTGGGTGTGGCAATCGATCAGGCCGGGCAGTACGAGCGAACGGTCGAGGTCGGGGCCCAGTTCCTCCGGCAGCGTGCCGCTTCGCTCGACCGCGGCGACGCGGCCGCCGGCGATCAGCAGATCGACCGTCTGGAGTTCCCCGGCCGGCAGGCGCAACTCGGGCACGAGGCACCCGGGCACGTGCGCGTTGCGCAGCGCGTAGCGTGGCCCGGCCGGCGGTGCGAAGAACCCGCTCGCCATCAGCGCGTCAGACCGGGGCGGTGCGTTTGTTGACGAATTGCAGCGTGTAGCCTTTGCGAATATCGAGACCGGCGACTTCGGCGCCCACCGCCGACATCGAATCGTAGATGCGCTTCCACTGCGCATCGCTCATCGCGCCGAGGCCGCCCTTGCGCACGTCGTCGGATTGCGCGATCGCGGCCTGCTTCATCGCGCCGATGGCGTAGGCGATCTTATCGTCGTTCATGTCGGAATTTCCCCGCTTGATGAACTCGTTGGCGGGCTTGGGGTCGCCGTAGAGATAGCTCTTCCAGCCCTTGCTCGTGGCGTCGACGAAGCGCTGCACGACTTGCGGGTTGTCGGCCACCATGCGCGGTGAGGTGACGACGACGTTGCTGTAATTGAGGTACCCGTCGTCGGCCAGGACGTGGACGACCGGATCGACGCCGGCTTTGCGCGACTCGTAGGGCTCGCTCGTGATGAAGCCTTCGGTGCTGACGGCCTTGTCGACCAGAAACGGCGCCAGGCTGAAGGTGTGCGGCCGCACCTGATCGTCGGTGAAGCCGTACTTCGCCTTGAGCCACAGCCAATAGGTTTGCTGGCCGATCGTCGAGACGAGGATCGTCTTGCCCTTGAGATCGGCGAGCCGGTCGTTGCCCACGCCTTTGTGCGAGAGCAGCACGTTGAACGACTTCTGGCCGAACGCGGCGACCGCGATCGCCGGTAACCCGCCTTTGACGAAGCTCATCACGCGGAAGCTGTCCGAATCGACGAAGTCCGCTTGGCCCGCGAGGAAGATCTGGTTCACGTTCAACTGCGGGCCACCCGGGCGCAACTCCACGTCGAGTCCATACGCACGGTAGATACCGGTCTCCGCGGCCTGATAGAGGCCGCCCTTGTCGGGTTGCGGCAGCCAACCGGTTTGGTAGACGATCTTGGTGAGATTTTGCGCGCTCGCGCGGCGCACGAACGCCGGCACGGCCAGAGTTGCGGCGGCGATCCCGGCGATAACCTGCCCGCGCGTGACTGCGGGCGCCGGCTCGCCGTACGTCCAGCCCGTCGTCGGGAGTGCGGAATCCGCAGGCGTGCCGATGGTCGTGCCGTCGCTGTCGAATTTGCCGGGGTTCATCAAGCCGTGCGGATCCATTGCGCGCTTGAACGCGGCGTCGCCGTCCAGCACCGCTTTCATCCCGTTCGCGCGCACGAACAACGTGTGGTTGTCGGCGACCATCGCGCCGTCGGCGGTCATGCCGCGAATGACCGCGGCCACGTTCGCGTCATCGACGTAGGCGTAGTACGGCGAGCCCTGAAACGCGATCTGCCCGTTATAGCGCTTCGCCTCCAGGTGCAGGCCGCCGACGCCTTGGAAGCGCCGGTAGCTGCGCTCGACGGCGTCGAGCAGATTGGGATCGAGGTACAAGCCGATGTTGTTGACGATCTCGGGGCGCACTTTGTTGACCTGCAGCCGCGCATGCCCCCAGGCGAATTCCCAGACCGGCGCGCCGTAGGGCCCTTCACCCTCGTTTGCCTCGACGGTGATTTCGCCGCCGAACGTTTTCACGAGCGCGCGGAAGCCCTCGAGCGATTGCCGCGCGACCATGCTGCGCACCATGCTCCAGCCGGCGCGTCCGAACGGCCGCATCGCGCTCATGTACTCCCAATTCGGCGGTTCGTCGATCGAGATCAGTTTCTTCACCAGGCCGTCGGAGCTCGCGAGCGCGTACGCGCAGCGCGCGGCGGTCATGAAATCCGGGAAGTTGGCGACGATTTCGACCCAGGGCCAGGCCGGCGCCAGCGGCATTTCGACCTCGGTGATGATGCCGTTGGTACCGTAGGCGTGGTGGACGAGGTTGACGTCGTCACCGCGCAGTTCGATCACGCGCGGTTCGTCTTCGATCGACACCATCTCGAGCGCGGCGATGTTGCCGCGATCGCGCAGGATGCCATAGGTGCAGCTGCCGACGCCGGCGTGGCCGCCGCCGATGTAACCGGCGATCGTCGACACGCGCTTGGTCGAGGGGTGCATGCGCAGCTCCCAGCCCGCGAGCCGGGTCGCCTCGTCGATCGCGATGAGGCGCGCACCGGCTTCGGCGCGAACGCGCCGATCGCGCGTCCACAGAACGCGTGAGAGCGCGGTCATGTCGACGATCGCGCCGCCGGCGAGCGGCACACCCTGGCCGAGGTTGCACGTGCCGGCGCCGCGCATCATCAGCGGCATACGCGTCCGGGCGGCGGCGCGCGCGACGGCGATCACGTCGGCCCGGTCGCGCGGCTTGACGATCAGTTCGGCGAACTTCTCCGCCGCATCGCGCCGGATGATCGGGCTGAACGTCGTCGACATGTCGCGGCTGCGGCGCTGGACGGTGCCGGCGTCCGTGACGGCCGGCATATCGCCGAGCAGGGAAAGAAATCCAGCGACGTCGTGCAAAGGCCGTTCTACCTTCCTTCGCTCAGCGATGCGCACCGCATGCCGATAGGCCAACTTTCACCTAAATGACCGCCCGCACCTCCTCCGACCCGGACGTCGAGCCGATGGAGCTCGAAGAGCATCTGTTTTTCCTGTGCACGCAAGTCGTTTACCGGCGCACGCGCGCGATGCACGAAGCGCTCGCGCCGCTCGCGCTGTTGCCCACCGAATACCGCGTGCTCAGCGCCGTGCTGCGCAAAGGACCGCTGGCGATGTCGGAGCTGGCTGCGTGGACGGCCTACGAGCGCACGCGCTTGACGCACATCCTCGACGCGATGGAAGCGAAGAAGTGGATCGCGCGCACCAACGCCGACCTCGACCGCCGCTCGGTCCTCGTCGCGATCGCGCCCGCCGGGCGACGGATCTTCGCCAAAGCGAAGCTGCTCGTCGACCGCATCACCGACGTGATCATGAGCGCGAATTCACCCGAGGAAATCGCCCAGGTTCGCTCCGCATTGCGCACGATGCGCGGCAAGCTGATCGAGATGGGGATGTAGCCGGCCCGCGCGCGCACGCGCCCAACGTAAAGCAAAAATGAGAATTTTCCCGCGCCGGATCAGCGTGGCCGGCCCCGACGTTTCAAGGGGAGTTCCCGAACGCAAAGGAGTCCCCATGAAATCATTCGCTACCCCTCTCAAACGGCTAGGCGCGGGCTTGCTTCTCGCCGGCCTCACCCTGTCGACCGGCTTGGGCATCGCCTCGGCGCAATGGTATCACGGCCCGCCGCCGCCGGCGCCGCGCTACGAAGGTCATCCGGTACGTCCCGGCTACACATGGGATAACGGTCATTGGCGCTGGGCCGGCAACCGGTGGGTTTGGGCGCACGGCCGCTATGTCGCCGTCGCGCCGGGTCGCCACTGGATCGCCGGTCACTGGCGCTTCGGTCCGCAAGGCCGCTACTGGGTCGAGGGCCACTGGTCCTAACCAATTCGTTTGAGCTGAGGGCGCGGGTGGCCCTCACTTTGGCCAGGTAACGATACGGGCGCTTGGTGCTTTGCACGCTGTCGGCGGCCGCCTGGTTTCCTATTGTGAGACCTAATGCCGACCGTCGACGCCGAGCCGTATCCCTTCGAGTTTGATTGCGCTGCGACCGCGCTCGTCATCATCGATATGCAGCGCGATTTCCTCGAGCCGGGCGGCTTCGGTGACGCGCTCGGCAACGATGTCTCGCTGTTGCGGCGCACCGTCGCGCCGACGCAACGGCTGCTCGACGCGGTCGCGGCGGCGCGGCATGCTCGTCGTGCACACGCGCGAGGGACATCGTCCCGACTTAGCCGACCTCCCGCCGGCCAAGCGCGTGCGCGGCCGGTTCGCGACCGGCATCGGCGATCCGGGGCCGATGGGGCGCATCCTCGTGCGCGGCGAGGCCGGGCACGATATCGTGCCGGAGCTCGCGCCGCTACCGGGCGAGCCGGTGATCGACAAGCCGGGCAAAGGCGCGTTCTACGCCACCGATTTCGAGTCGATCCTCCGGCATCACGGGATCGCGCGCCTGATCGTTTGCGGCGTCACGACCGAAGTGTGCGTGAACACCACCGTGCGCGAAGCGAATGACCGCGGCTACGACTGCCTCGTCGTTGAGGATTGCGTCGGCTCGTATTTTCCCGCGTTCCAAGAGATGGGGTTGGCGATGATCAAGGCTCAAGGCGGCATATTCGGCTGGGTCGGCAGCTCGGCGATCGCTGATCGACGGCGCTCTGAGATGGCCGAGGTGCGCGAGTTCACCGGTCCGCGGCTGTGGGTGCCGGGCGATTGGAACGGCTTCTTCGGGCTCTTCACCAACGTCGTGCTCAACGTCATCGTGCTCTCGGGGCTGTGTTTGGGCGTCGTGAAGATTCCGCCCGACACGGTCTTCGGGCGCATCTTGCCCGCGCTCGGCATCGCCTTGCCGCTGGGGAATCTGTTCTACGCCTGGCTCGCGTGGCAGCTGGCGAAGAAAGAAGGCGCGCAGCACGCGTCACCGCGATGCCCTACGGGCCGAGCGTTCCGCACATGTTCATCGTCGTGTTCCTGATCATGCTGCCGATCGTATCTCAAGACGAACGACGCGCTGCTGGCCTGGCGGTTGGGCCTGGCGTGGTGCTTCATCATCGGCTGCATCATCTTGCTCGGCGCGTTCATCGGCCCGACGATTCGCAAGTACACGCCGCGCGCCGCGATGCTCGGGCACGCTGGCCGGCATCTCGATCGCGTTCATCTCGATGCGCCCGGCGTTTCAGATGTGGGAGGTCGGGCTGGCTCTCGCTGCTCTCGTTCGCGATCGTGCTCGTGTCGTGGACGGCGAACGTGCGGCTGCCGTTCGGCATTCCCGGCGGTCTCGCGGCCGTCGTCATCGGTACCGTGGTCGGGTTGGGGTGCGACGCTCTTCGGCTGGAGCGGGCTGATGCATCCGGCCGACGTCGGCGCCGCGTTCGGCACGTTCGGTTTGCACTTCCCGTTTCCGAGCCTCGACGTGTTCGCCGGTCTCAAGGATGTCGGACCGCTGCTCGTGACCGCGATTCCGCTCGGCATCTACAACTTCACCGAGGGGATGAACAACGTCGAGAGCGCCGCAGCCGCCGGCGACGACTACGACTTGCGCAGCATCCTGCTCGCCGATGGCTTGGGCGCGATCATCGGCTCGCTGCTGGGCAGCCCGTTCCCGCCCGCGGTGTATATCGGGCATCCGGGCTGGAAGAACGTCGGCGGCCGCATCGGCTATTCGCTTTTCACCGGCATCGTGATCGGCATCGTCTGCATCTTCGGCTTGACGGCGCTGCTGCTGGCGGTGATACCGCTGGTCGCGATCTTGCCGATCCTGCTCTACATCGGTCTCGTGATCGGGGCCCAAGCTTTCGAGACCACGCCGGCCAAACACGCGCCGGCCATCGTGCTCGCGCTGCTGCCGAACATCGCGTCGTGGGCGCAGTCGCAGGTCGACGGTGCGCTCGGCGCCGCCGGCACGACCGCCGATAAGGTCGGCCTCGACAAGCTCGACATGAACGGCGTCGTCTACCACGGGATGGCGCTGCTTGGCGGCGGCGCCGTGCTGGCCGGGCTGATCCTCGGTGCGATCGCCGTGTTCATCATCGATCATCGCTTCGACCGCGCGGCGGTGTACGCGCTCGCGGGCGCGATCCTCTCGTACTTCGGCTTCATCCACGGAACGTCGCTCGCGGTCGGGGCATCGCCGGGCGTGGCGATCGGCTACCTCTTCATCGCGCTCGTTTGCGTCGCCATCGGCTGGCGCCGCAAAGGTGCGCTGCCGGCGGAGGAAGCGGTGCCGGCCGACTGACGCCGCGCTCCCTCCGGAAGGCGGGACGTTTGCAGGGCGCCTAACGTAGAGGGAACATGCAATTCACGAGGCCGGCTTTCGCTCTGTCCGCTGGAGTGCGCTGGGCAGTGGGCGGGCTCTTGGCGCTCGTGCTCGCGACCCAGGCGTCGGCTGCACCGCCGCCCGATTCGAGTACGAGCGGCGTCCTCAAGGCGACGTTGCGCAACGGCCTGGTCGTGGTGGTGGTGCGCAACACGCTGGCGCCGGTCGTCTCGACCGACCTGAGCTACCTGGTCGGTTCGCGCGACGATCCGCCCGACATGCCGGGCCTGGCGCACGCGCAAGAACACATGATGTTCCGCGGGACGAAGAACCTCAGCACCTCGGAGCTGGGCACGATCGCCACCGCCCTCGGCGGCGCCTTCAACGCGCAGACGAGCGACATGACCACGCAGTACCAGTTTACCGTGCCGGCGGCCGACCTCGACGCGGTGCTGCGCATCGAATCCGATCGCATGCGCGGCGTGCTCGATCTGCAGTCGCAGTGGCAGAACGAACGCGGGGCGATCGAACAAGAGGTTGCTCGCGACGAAGCCGCGCCGGGCAGCGATTTCTTCACCGACGCGCAGGCGATCGCATACAAGGGTACGGTCTACGAGCATCCGGGCGTCGGCACGAAGGCCGCGTTCGATGCGCTGACCGGTCCGCGGCTCAAAGCATTCTGGCAGCGCTGGTACGCGCCGAACAACGCGGTGCTGGTCATCGCCGGCAACGTGGATCCGGCCCGCACGCTCGACGACGTCCGCGCGCATTTCGAATCGATTCCCGAGAAGACGATTCCGGCGCACCAGAGCGCGCACTTCCAGCCGCTCAAGCGCACCGTACTGCGGCGCGCAACGACGCTGGCCTATCCGCTCGCCGCGGTCGGCTTTCGTTTGCCCGGCCTCGACAGCCCCGACTTTCTGGCGTCGTTCGTGCTGCAGGGCGTGCTCGGCGCCGACCGCGGGGCGCTGCACGAACTCGGCGATGAGGGACTGGCGCTGGAAGGCGAGTGGACCTCGATGCCCTACGTGCAGGAAGCGCAACTCGGTTTCGCCATCGCCGCGCTCTCGCCGGGCAGCGATTCGGACGCGATGGTCAAGCGGCTCGAAGACATCATGACGAACTACCGCGAGCACGGCGTTCCGGCCGAGTTGTTCGAGTCGACCAAGCGCCGCTTGATCGCCGATCAAGAGCTCAGCCGCAACTCGATCGAATCGCTGGCCGCGGATTGGGCCGACACGATCGCGGTCGACCGCGAGCCCTCGATCGCCTACGAACAAGAACTGATCGGGCGGGTCACCCTGGCCGACGTCAACCGCGTCGCCCGGCGCTATCTCGACGTCAACCACGCGGTGATCGGGTCGCTGACGCCCTCCGCGAACGCATCACAATCGCAACCGCCCGCGCCGGCCGGGCAGACGCGTGAGAACCCGCTCGGCAAGCAGCCGACGAACACGCACCTTCCCGATTGGGGCAACGCGCTGGTCCACGACGTCGCCGTACCGCCCACGAGCCTCACGCCGCAAGAGGCCAAACTCGCCAACGGCATCACCCTGATCGTTCAACCGGAGACGATCTCCGACACCGTCTTCGTCTACGGCAACGTGAAGACGATGCCGTCGCTGGAAGAGCCGGTCGGCCAGGAAGGCATCTCGCGCATTGTCGAGGGCATCTATCCGTACGGCACGGCGACCCAGGACCGTCAGAGCTTCCAGCGCGCGCTCGATGCGATCGATAGCTCGATCGAGGGCGGCAGCTCGTTCGGCGTACAGACGACGTCGCGCAACTTCGATCGCGCCGTGGCGCTGTTGGCGCAGAACGAGTTGCAACCGCGGCTCGATCAACCGACGCTCGACATCGTGCGGCGGCGGGCCATCGATCAACTGCAAACCGATCTCAACAGCTCGCATAGCGTCGCGGTGCAGCGAGCGGCGGAAAAATTGCTGCCGTTCAACGATCCGGAGCTGCGCGAGCCGTCCGTCGCCGGAATGCAAGGGCTCTCGCTCGATCAGGTCAAGGCATACTACGCGAAGACGATGCGCCCCGATCTGGCCACGATCGTGGTGGTGGGCAACGTGACGGTGCAGCAGGCGCGCGCGTCGATCGACCGCGCGTTCAGCAACTGGCATGCCGTGGGTCCGCCGCCGGTCGTCGACCTGCCGCCGGTGCCGCTCAACCCGCCGGGCGACGTGAAGGTGCCGCTGCCGAACATCCACCAGGATTACGTCACGCTCGAAGAACTGGTGCCGCTGCCGCGCTCGGCGCCGGCATACTACCCGATCGTGCTCGGCAATACCGTGCTCGGCGGCGGGTCGCTCGGGCCCGAGCAAAGCCGGCTCTTTCGCGATATCCGCCAGAACGCGGGACTGGTCTACAGCATCGACTCGCAGTACGTGTCGAGCGGTTCGCGCTCGCGGTTCTCGATCGAGTTCGCCTGTGCGCAAGGGAACGAAGCACGCATCGAGACGATGATCGGTGACGAGCTGACGCAGTTGCGCAAAGAGCCGATCGGCGATTTCGAGCTGGCGCTGATGAAAGCGTCGCTGGTGCGGCGAGTGGTTCTGGGTGCCGCGTCGGCATCGCAGATCGGCCAGGCGCTGCTGAGCAACGCGACGAGCGGTCTACCGCTCGATCAGGCGCGCATCGATGCCCAGCATCTGCTGACCACCGATGCGCACGCCATTCAAGACGCCTTCGCCACCAACATCCGGCCGGAGAACTTCGTGCGGACGATCGAAGGCCCCTAAGCCTTCCACACGGTTCGGGCGACGTCGACGACGAGTTGTAGTTTCGCCCACTGCTCGTCTTCGGTCATCTCGTTGCCTTCCATCACCGATGCGAACCCGCATTGCGGCGAGAGGGCGAGGTTTTCGAGCGGCACGTATTTCGCGGCTTCCTCGATGCGCTTGATCAAATCGGATTTGCTTTCCATGCGCGGCACCTTGCTCGAGATGAGCCCCAGCACCACGATCTTGCCCTTGGGCACGAAGCGCAGCGGCTCGAACGAACCCGACCGTTCGTCTTCGTATTCGAGCAGGAAGCGGTCGACGTCGAGCGTGCTGAACATCTTCTCGGCGATCGCGTCGTAGCCGCCCTCGGCGTACCACTTGCTGCGGTTGTTGCCGCGGCAGAGATGGATAGCCAACTCGATGCCCGGTTTGCGCGCCGCCTTGAAGCAGGCGTTGTCGGCCGCCAGTGCCTGATCGAGCAGTTTGTCGGGGTCGCCGCCCATCTCGGCGCGCAGCCACGCGCGCCACTTGGGATCGAGGTAGTAGCTGTAGCGCGGCGCGTCGATCTGGATGTAGGGCACGTTCTCGGCGGCCAGCGCCGCCATTTCGCGTTTGATGATCTCGGTGATGTCGTGCAGCAGGTCCGAAGGCTCGGGATAGGCCGCACTGCTCGCTTCCTTTTTCCAAGCGATAGCCGGAAATTGGGTCGCGCTCGGCAGCGTCATCTTGTAGGTGCCGTGAGCGTGCTCTTTGAGGAACGGAACCTCATGCTCGGTGAGCCGCCGTTTTTGCTTGAGCTTGCTCGTCACGATGCCGCGCAGCGGCTGCGCGGGCGCGACGGTGGTGCCCGATTTCCACGCTCGTGGAATGCCTTCGCCGAAATCGAATCCTTCGACGGCCGCGGTCAAGTCGCCCATGAAGCCGTTGCGGCGAAATTCGCCGTCGCTGAGCACATCGAGCCCGAGTTCGCGTTGCTTTTCCAGTACGCGCAGGATCGCGCGGTCCTCGAGTTCGTGGAGATGATCGCTGCCATCGTCACCGTCGAGCCGGGCTTCGAGAATGTCGGCCGGACGGAGAAAGCTGCCGATGTGGTCGGCCCGGATTTGCGCGCTCATGTGGTCCCTTTCAGAGGGCTTTCAGAATTCGGTGTGAGAGTGACCCGGGATGAAGAACATCCTCATTGCGGGTCTGATGGTTGCCGGACTGACGGCTGCGGCGTCGGCGCAGGGCGCTCCCCCCGCGCACGTGCGCGGGGTAGTCGTCGCCCTCGACGGCGACGTTCTGACGGTTGGGGCCCCCATGGGCGGTGCGACCGTCAAGGTGAACCTCGCGCCGAACGTGCGTGTCCAGTACGTGGTAAAGTCGAGCCTGGCTGCGATTACGCCCGGCAGTTGGGTCGGCAGCGCGGCCATCCCGCAGACCGACGGCACGCTGCGCGCGATCGAGGTCCATATTTTTCCGCCCGGCCTGACCCCCGGCGCGGGTAGCGGGCCCTACGATCTGACGCCGACGAGCACGATGACGAACGGTGCCGTCGACACGATCGGCGCGACCAAGGTGGATAACGTCGCGGCCGGCGTCCTGACCATCAAGTACGACGGCGGCTCGAAACAGGTCGTGGTCGTGCCGAGCACGGTCATCGTCACGTATGCACCGGCCACCGAAGCCGCGCTCGTCGCCGGTGCGCACGTCAACATCTTCGCAAGGAAAGGCGCCGACGGCAGTTTGTCTGCCGCCGGCGTCAGCGTGGGGAAGGACGGCCTCGTCCCTCCAATGTGAGACTAGAACGGGTACGGGTGGCCTTTTTCGCGGATCGTCATCCAGCGCCAGGTGGTGAACTCTTCGAGGTTTGACACCGAACCGAAGCGGCCGCCGTTGCCGGACGCACCGACGCCGCCGAACGGGATGCGGGGATCGTCGTTGATCGTCTGATCGTTGATGTGCACGAGCCCGGTGTTGAGGCGTTCGGCCATCTTCACCGCGCGCTGCGTGTCGTTGGAGAAGATCGCCGCCGAGAGACCATACTCGGTGCGGTTCGCCAGTTCGATCGCTTCCTCGTCATCCTTGAACGTGGTGATCGGTGCGACCGGCCCGAAGATCTCCTCGGTGAACGCGGCCATGTCGGGGGTGACGCCGGTGAGCACGGTCGGCCGGTAGAAGCGCCCTTCGTGCGTCGCGCCGGTGGAGGCTTTAGCGCCCGCCGCCAGCGTGCGGTCAACGATGCCGGTCACGCGGTCGAGTTGCTGATCGTTGATCAGCGGCCCGAGGTGAACGTGATCGACCGCCGGGTTCCCGATGCCGAGCTTGGCCGTGCGTTCGGTCAGTTTTGCGGTGTAGGCCGCGGCGATTTTCTCATGCACCAGATGCCGGCTCGACGCCATGCAGATTTGGCCTTGGAAGAAGAACGAGCCGAAGGCGCCGGCCGAGGTCGCGAGTTCGAGATCGGCGTCGTCGAGGACGATGAACGGCGAGTTGCCGCCCAGCTCGAGCGCGACGCGCTTGAGCGTACGTCCAGCCGCTTCGCCGACGAGCCGCCCGACTTGCGTCGAGCCGGTGAACGAGACCATGTTGATGTTGGGGTCGGTGCACAGCGCGGCGCCCGGTTCGGCGTCGCCCGGCAGCACGTGCAGCACGCCCTCGGGCAGGCCGGCCGCGGCTAGTGCGGCGGCGATGACGAAGCCGCCGGAGACCGGCGTCTGGATGTCGGGTTTGAGGACGACCGTGCAGCCGACGGCAAGGGCCGGCGCGACCGAGCGCATCGAGAGAATCAGCGGCGCGTTCCAGGGCGAGATGACCCCGACGACGCCGATCGGCACGCGCACGGCGATACTTTCGACCTCATCGGTCTTTTCGATCACGCGGCGCTCGCTCGATTTCTCGGCTAAGCCCGCGGCCTCGCGCAGTTCGCCGACCGCGACCGTCACTTCGAAGTCGCCCTTGGGCCGAATGCCGCCGGTTTCCCGGACGTCGAAGTTGGCGACCTCATCGTGCGCCGCGGCGAGCAAGTCGGCGGCTTTGTTCAGGATTTCCGCGCGCTTGGCGGGCGGCGTCGCGGCCCAGCCGGGGAGGGCGGCCTTAGCGCGCTTGGCCGCCTCGGCGATGTCGGCTTTGTTGGCGACCCCGGTCTTGCCGATCGAGGCCCCGGTCGATTTATCGGTGACGTCGGTCGTTCCGCCGGCGGCGTCGCGCCAGCCGTTACTGAAGATTTTGCCCTGCCAAACGGCGGGGTCGAGCAGAGGTTTAACGCGTTCCTCGATCATGAGGGTGGCCTCCGGACTTTCTGGGATGGGCTACGCGCCTTCTCCAGCGCCGCGGCAAGCCCATTCGGGACCCGGCGGCGAAGTGACCGGTATGACGACAATGGTGGAAGCGCTCCCGCAGACGGCCTCGGTGCGCGAGGTCACGATGAACTTGCTGCGCGATCTCGGCATGACGACGATGTTCGGCAATCCGGGTTCGACGGAACTGCGCTTTCTCAAAGATTGGCCCGAGGATTTCACGTACGTGATGGGCTTGCACGAAGGCTGCTCGATCGCGATGGCCGATGCGTTCGCGCAGATCACGGGCAACGCCGCGTTCGTCAGCCTGCATTCGGCCGGCGGCCTCGGCAACGCCATGGGAACGCTCTACACGGCCTATCGCGACGGCGCGCCGCTCGTGATCATGGCCGGCCAGCAAACGCGCGCCATGCTCGGCATGGACCCGTTTCTGTTCGCGCAAGACGCGGCGACCTTGCCGAAGCCGTACGTGAAGTGGAGCGTCGAACCGGCGCGTGCGGAAGACGTTCCGGCGGCGATCGCGCGCGCATATTACATCGCGATGCAGCGGCCGTTCGGTCCGGCGTTCGTCTCGGTCCCCGAGAGCGATTGGGATGCGATCGTACCGCGCATGGCGGTGCGCAAGATCTATGCCGATTTCACTGCCGATCCGGCCGCAATCGACGCGCTCGCGGCGGCGTTCGACGCCAGCCGCGCGCCGGCGATCGTGGTCGGTTCGGGAGTCGACCGCGACGGTGCCGCCGAGCTCGCGGTGCGGCTGGCCGAACGCACCGGGGCGCTCGTGTATTCGAGTGCGCTGGCCGGCCGTGCCAGTTTTCCCGAAACCCACCCGCAGTTCGTGCGCGCGCTGCCGCGCATCCGTACCGGTGTCGTCGAGACACTGAGCGGACACGATCTGGTCGTCGTGCTCGGTGCGCCGGTGTTCAACTATCACATCCACGCCGAGGGGCCGTTCATCGCGCCGGGCACGACGCTCTTCCAGCTCACCGACGATTCGAACGCCGCAGCGTGGGCGGTGGTGGGCACCGCGATCATCACGAGCTTGCGGCCGGCGCTTGAAGCGCTGCTGCCGCGCGTGAAGGCGCGGGCTGCGCAAGCGGCGGCGCCGGCGCACGCGCGCGAACCGGTCGCGGCGAGCGACCCGATCACGATTCCCTACATCCTGCAGGCGCTCGGCGCGACGATGCCGCCCGACACGATCATCGCCGAGGAAGCGCCCTCGACGCATCCCGTTTTGCACGATTACTTGCCGATGCGTCCGGGCGGACATTTCACCGCCGCCAGCGGCAGTCTCGGCTACGGTTTACCCGCGGCGGTCGGCGTGGCGCTGGCCGCACCGGGGAAACGCATCGTTGCGATCATCGGTGACGGTTCGGCCTACTACGGCATCCAGGGCCTGTGGACGGCCGTCGAGCTCGATCTGCCGATCACGTTCGTCATCGTCAACAACGGCGGCTACGGCGCGATGAAAGATTTCAGCGCGCTCTTCAAGTCGACGCGTTCGCCGAGCTTCGACATCGGTCACGTCGACTTCATCGCGCTCGCTAACGGCTTCGGCTGCCAAGCGCGCCGAGTGGAACGCGCGGCCGATCTCATCCCGGCGCTCGAAGCGGCGCACCGCGCACCGGGCCCGATCCTCATCGACGTAAAGATCGAATCGAAAGTCGCGAAGCTGTTCTAGCTCAGCGTTCGTTGAGGACGAAGCGGACTTGCGGTTTTCCGGTATCGGCGGGTGAGGCGACGACGGTGACGGTTTCCGGCGTGACGGTCCAGATCGTGAGTTTGATCGCGGCTTCGCCTTTCACGCCGGCGACGTCGTAGGCGCTGGGGTCGACGCGCGACACGTTGTCGGGCTGATCGGAGGCCGGAAATTCACAGCCCGGCGTGACGCAGCGGAAACGCACTTTGGTCTTGGGCGGTGAGACCTCCACCACCAGAGCGTGGTCGAAGTGCGTTTCGTAGCGGTCGGCGCGCGCCGCGACCCAGGCTTGCGCGGTTTGCGGCGTTCCCGCTTTGATCGTGAGGTGCGCGGGCGCGGTTGACGCGGCGGCCGGGAGCGCGAAACCGAGCGCGGCGAGCGCGGCAAGGGCCGCGCGCGCGGTGCGCCGGGTTACTTGGGCGCGGTCCACATCAGGTCGGCGACGGGAACGGGCTTGTCGATCACGCCGTACTTCACGGCGGCGTCGATGACCGGCTGCAGCAACGCCGGTTCGAGACGCGTGCCGTAGATCGCGCGCGCCATCGTCGCAGCCGTGGCCGGGTCGGTCTTCGAATTGCGCACCAGGATCGCGGCCGACTCTCGCTCGTGCGAGTTCGCCCACACGGCGGCCTTGGCGATCGCCGATGCGAAACGCGTCGCGACATCGGCATGGGCGGCGAGCCAGCTATCGGAGGCCAGCCAGCCGACGATCATGTAGCGCGAGCCCACGCCGTCGAGCACGTCGCCCAGACTGCGCGCCGTCGCTTTGTCGGCCGAGACGAACGGTTCCACCGGCAGCGCGGCGTCGACGCGTTTTTGCTCGAGCGCGCCGCCCATCGCCGGGAACGGGACTTCGATGAACTTCAGCGACTTCGAATCACCGCCGTGCTTGTCGACCCACGCCATCGCGCAGATCTGCTGGAGATCTTTGAGCCCGTTGAGACCGATCGTCTTGCCGTTGAGGTCGGAGGCCGTCTGGATCGGCGAGTCCTTGGACACCATGATCAAATCGGTGCGCGTCTGATCGCTCGCAATCGCGGCCGGGGCGATGAACTTCAACGGGACGCCGCGCAGCCGCGCCGATGCAACGGTCGCGACGTTGGCGACGCCGATGTCGATCGCGTTCGCCGCGACGGCTTGGGCGATGACCGGTCCGCTGGCCATCACCTGAACGCGCACGTCGAGGCCGGCATCCTTGAAGTAGCCTTGATCCAGCGCGTAAAACACGACCGCGCTGGTGTCGACCGGGAGCGCGCCGACGTTGACCACCACCGGGTCGGCGGCGCGCAGCGCCGACGGCGCGGCCAGCGTGAAGAGCGCGGCAACGACGGCAAGCGTAAGGATGCGCGATGTGCGAAGAAGACGATGATGCATGGAAACGCCTTCTTCACCGAACGGCCGGCGTCCCTGGACGATGTGCCCTGGATCGTCGCGCTGCTCGCGGCGCCGCACGCGCGCCCGTTCATGCAGCAACCCGGTGAAGACGCGGTGCGCGCGTCGATCGGCCGAGCCGGCCGCGCCGAACGGATCGTTCTCGATGCGGCGGGAGAACGCGTCGCGCTGTGGCGCGCGATCCTCGATGACGAGTGGTTCGCCGAGTTGCGTACGCTGGTAGCGGCGGTCCCCGGCAGCGGGGCCGGTACGTGGGCCATGCGGCGCGCCCTGGCGTGGGTGTTCGAGGAGCACACGCGGCACCGGGTGTTCTTGTATGTGACCGCAGCCAATGCGCGTGCGCGCGCGTTGTACGAGCGGCACGGGCTACGGCTGGAAGGAACGGAACGGGAGGCGTTTCGTGCTCCGGACGGCTCGTTCGAAGACCTCTGTCACTACGGGATGCTCGACCGCGAGTACGCCGCTTGGAGAACGCAATCACGATGACCGATCGATCGACCCCCGCCGCCGCGGCCGCCGGCACGCTGACCATCGGCGGCGACCTCACCGTCAACCGCATGGGTTTCGGCGCGATGCGCATCGTCGGCAAAGGCGTGTGGGGTGAGCCGCCGGACCGCGAAGCCGCCAAGAACGTCTTGCGGCACGCGGTGGCGCGCGGCGTGAACTTCATCGACACCGCCGACTCATACGGTCCGAACGTCAGCGAAGAACTGATCGCCGAGGCGCTGGCTCCCTATCCGGCCGGTCTCGTCATCGCCACCAAGGGCGGCCTGACGCGTTCGGGCCCCAACGAGTGGGGCGCCGACGGCCGCCCCGAGCATCTGCGCCGCGCGCTCGAAGGCAGCCTCAAGCGGCTGCGCCTGGAGTGCATCGACGTCTATCAGTTTCACCGGCCCGATCCGAACGTTCCATACGCCGAATCGATCGGCGCCCTGGCCGAGCTGCAGCGCGCCGGAAAGATTCGCCACCTCGGCGTTTCGAACGTCAGCGTCGCGCAGTTGGCGCAAGCGCGCGCGATCGTGCCTGTCGTCTCGGTGCAGAACCGCTACAACTTCGAAGACCGTTCTTCCGAAGACGTGCTCGACGCGTGCGCCGCGGAGGGGCTGGCGTTTCTGCCGTGGGCGCCGGTTGGTGGACCATCGCCGCTAAACGTGCGACGCCTGGAGCAACTCGCCCGCGACCACAACGCGACGCCGCTGCAGATCGCGCTTGCGTGGCTCTTGAAGCGCTCACCCGTGATGCTGCCCATTCCCGGTACAAGTTCGATCGCGCACCTCGATCAGAACATCGCGGCGGCCGCGCTGCATCTCAGCGACGCAGAGTTCGCGCTGCTCGGCGGTGCCTAAGGCGAACGTGCCCGTACGTTGCGCCTGGGCAGCGACGGCGTCGCCGCTGATGCAGACCTATCACGACGAGGAGTGGGGCGTCCCGGTTCACGACGATGCCGTGCTGTTCGAGTTCATCACGCTCGAAGGCGCCCAAGCCGGTTTGAGTTGGGAGACGGTGCTGCGCAAACGCGAGCGCTACCGCGCGGTGTTCGCCGGCTTCGATGTTGCGCGCGTGGCGAAGTTCACGCCGGCGCGCATCGAGAAGATCCTCACCGACCCGGGCGTGATCCGGCATCGCGGCAAACTCGAATCGGTCGTCTCGAACGCGCGGGCGATTCTTGCAATCGCTAAGGAGTTCGGGTCGTTCGATGCTTATCTGTGGGGGTTCACCGGTGGTACGCCGATCGCCGGCAAGCGCAAGACCATGACCGACGTTCCGGCCTCGACGCCGCTGGCCGAGGCGCTCAGCAAGGATCTACGCCGGCGCGGGCTGCGCTTCGCCGGCCCGACGATCGTGTATGCGTTCATGCAGGCCGTCGGCATGGTCAACGATCACCTGACGACCTGCGCGTTTCGCAGCCCGTCCCGCCCGGCGGTGGATTCGAGGTAAATTACCGGACGGTGCTTTGACCGCTTGGCAAAACGACCGGTTTCGCGTACAGTAATTCCAAGGCCACCCAGGCCAAGTCTTTGGACTTGGTCTCTTTTGGCACCTCAATTGGCTCAATCCAAAGGGATGCATGGCGGGTGAACGCATGACCGACCCCCAGGAAACGCGCCGCTCCGATCGACGTCGTGCCGTCGATCGCTATCTGACGCGTGCTGAATCACCCCTCAAGCTGCTCTCAGCAGGCGGCGGGACCACAACCGGATGGTTCTTGGGCCCCAAGGCTGAGAACGAAGCGCTGTTCTTAGAGCTGATCTCGGACGCTATTACCTCGCATGCCGCCTTTCGCCGCACCTTTCATCCGGACGATCCCGACTTTATTACCGAAACGGTAAAGCGGAGTTCGGAGTATCAAGACACGGTTGCCGGCCTCAAAAAACATACGCGTGATCTGTGTGACGCGCTCCAAATGTCCACACCGCTTTTCAGCATGCGGCATCAGGGTCACATGTTATGGGATCAAGCCTTACCGGCAACCGTCGGCTATTTTGCCGCCATGCTGTACGACCAGAACAACGTGGCTGCCGAGGCTTCTCCCGTCACGACGCACCTCGAGATCGAAGTCGGAAATGACTTATGCCGTATGCTCGGCTTCCGAGTTCCCAAGGACGGCAAACCCAAGCCCGGGGAAATCGTGCCTTGGGGTCACATCACGTGCGATGGTTCCGTGGCCAACATCGAGGGGCTCTGGGCTGCACGCAACGCGAAGTTCTATCCCGTTGCGCTCGGTGCCGCCCTGCGCGAATCGCCTCTGCTAGAAAAGGCGAGAGATCTCATGGTGCCGCTCCTCGACGGGAGCGAAGGCCGCCTGCGCGAGCTCGAGCCTTGGACCTTGCTGAACCTGAAAATCGACGATGTCGTTGCGCTGCCACAACGCATATCTGATGAATTCGGCATTCCGGCTTCCGATACCACGCAAGCGCTGGTCGCGTACAGCTTGCAACAGGTCGGCATGGTGCAATTCTATCAGCGCTTCTTGCCGGGCTTGACCGACTCGCCGGTCGTTTTGGCTCCGGCGACGAGACACTACTCATGGCAAAAGGCGGCCGCGCTCTTGGGGCTCGGCCAGAATAACCTTTGGGGCGTCGAGGTCGATAAACGGGCGCGAATGAACGTGGCGCACCTCGACGACCTGCTGCGAGAGTGCTTACGAAAACACATACCGGTCGCCGCAGTCGTTGCGGTGATCGGGAGCACCGAAGAGAGCGCCGTCGATCCACTGAAAGAAATCCTCGAGCTGCGAGAAAGCTATCGCCGACGGGGTCTCGACTTCAGCGTGCATTGCGATGCAGCGTGGGGCGGTTACTTTAACTCGATGCGGCACGACGATAACTTCGAAGAGGCCGACATCGACGCCGTGCCAACCTATCCCATGAGCCGCTACGTGCTCGAGCAATACCGTTCTTTGAAAGACGCCGATTCGATAACGGTCGATCCGCACAAGGCCGGCTACGCACCTTATCCGGCAGGCGGGCTGTGTTACCGCAACTCCGCACTGCGCGATGTCATATCGTTAAAAGCGCCCGTCATTTTTCATAATCAGTCGGAGCCGACCGTCGGGATTTATGGGGTCGAGGGGTCGAAGCCGGGTGCAGCCGCGGCCGCCGTGTACTTGGCGCACCGGGTGATCCGCCCGACGCGCAGCGGCTACGGAAAGATTCTCGGCCAATGCATGTGGACCTCAAAGCGGCTGTACTGTCACCTCGCGACACTCGAGGACGAGCGGTTCAAACTCACACTCATGCAAGAACTTCCGGCCGAGCTTGCGGGCGATCCCAAGAAGGCGCTGCAACAACGCGCGTTTATCCGCGAAAAGTTTGTTTCCACGACCAACGAGCAACTCGAAGAGTGCCTGAAGGAGGATAAAACCGCGCGGGAACTCTTCATGGAACTGGGTTCGGATCAAACCATCTTGGCCTATTCGGTCAACTTTTATACGGCCGATGGCAAGCTCAATCAGGACGTCGATGCCTTGAACACGTTGAACGATAAGGTGTTCGAAAATTGCAGCATCACCATTCCTCCGACCTCTCAAGCCGGTCTCGATAAAATCGATCTCATCCTTACATCGTCGAGCTTTGACCCCGCGCTCTACGGGCAGGCGTTCGTCGACCACTACGGTGTTCGTTTGGGCCTTAAAATGCGAGCGGGAGCTCCGATCAACTTCTTGATCTCGACAACGATGAACCCGTGGACGACCGACACGCCCCAAGGCGATTTTCTCAACGTCGTGGTCGGGGCGCTAAAGAACGCCGTTTATGATGCCCTGGGAAGTATGGGAGGAAAATAGATGGACGCAGACATGTCCAAAGAGAGCCCCGATGCCGGCCCGACGCAACATGCGTTTGTCATGCTGGGCAAAGAAACGCTATTCTTGTGTCACCTCACGATGTTTCATGACGAGCAACATCGTTTCCAGATCGTACTGCGAGCCCAATTGCCCGCGTATGCGATGGCGGCATATCTCGGCGATTTTGCCGCCCACCCGAATGAGACATATTTCCTCGGTAACTCGGAGCAAGACCTCATCACCATGCCCGAGCTGCAAAGCGGCCTGCGCACGTCGTTCATCGCGGACATATTTCGCGGGATTCCGCAGAGGCACGTCTATCGCACCTGGCCCTGGAAGCATGAGGTCCCGGTAGTGAAGAGCGTGCGGCTAACCGTCGAACGGGTCGTGTATTCCCGGCATTTCGACTTCAACCTGAATTATCCCGATACGCTGACGTACGTGGTTTTTGGGTCCGGCACCGAGGCGCACCTGACGCATTACCAGGTGAAGGAGCCGGACTACGATCACGTGCTGAGCCTGAAGGCGGTACCGTCATGGCTACCGGCCATTGTCCTCGAAGCCGGCGTTCATCTCAACTTTCCCGCGCTCAAGACGGGGGACACTCCGTGCGAAAACCCATTGCGCGATGGAGAGCATGACGTGCACTATGCGGGAATGCCGCCGGTGCACCGGGTCATCGTCGGGCCAACACGCTGGTTCTCAACCAAAATCGTCAATGCCGTCGATCCGTGCGCGGGGAGTTAGAAATGAGCGAAGAGGCAACCGCCGACAGCCCAAACCGGGACTTGTGGTACACGATTTTCGCGGTTGGGCACCCGGCCTTGGTCAAGTTTCAGGAGCTGCATCGGAAGCTTCCCTCGCCGCCGCGGTGCAAAATGTGCTTTGCCCCCTTTCGCGGGCTGGGTTCGATCGTGATGGGCTTCATGAAAAAGGGCCCGTCCAATCGCAATCCTCAGTACTGCAGTGCCTGCGACCATTTCATGCGGTCGTTCCCGGGCGGCGCAGAAGTGAACCTATCGATGGTTTTTGTGGATGTGCGTGGGTCGACCGCGCTGGCAGAAACGATGACGCCGACGGCTTTTAGCCGCATCATAAACAAATTCTACGATGCCGCCACGAAGGCGGTGTATGAGACCGACGGCTTCGTCATCGATCTCGTGGGCGACCAAGTCGTCGCTGTTTATCCGCCGGGTTTTTCAGGAGAATTGCACGCCAAAAAAGCGGTGCAAGCCGCGGAAGCGTTGCTTCGTCTGAACGTGCTTAACGAGCGTGGAGCGCAATTGCAAGTCGGCGTCGGCGTCCACACGGGAGTCGTCTATATGGGGACCATAACCGGAGCGAGCGCCGGCGTCGAAGAAATTCGAGCCGTCGGAGACAACGTGAACACGGCGGCGCGATTGGCATCCGTGGCTGGAGCCGGCGAGGCGCTGGTCAGCGACGCGACGTGCGAGGCGGCCGGCCCCGGCCTCGAGCAACTCGAATACCGAACCCTAGAACTCAAAGGGAAAAATGCCACGGTCGGTGTGCGGGTGATGCGCGAGCCGGCCCGTTCCTAACGGTCAGCTTGGAGCCGCTCGAGATCTTGCAGCATGCGCTTGGTGAATACTTGAAGGAGGTACAGGCGAAAGCGAGGCTCGCTCTCGTAGAGCGCGGTAACCTCCGGCTTGCTCAAAAATAGAGCAGTCACGTCGGTCTCGCAAACGGCACTGGCCGTTCGCTGCTTTCTCGGTGAGAAGAACGCTACCTCACCAAGTAGCTCTTGCTTCACGACGCGCTGCGAAAATTCGCTCAGGAAAACCGTTCCCGAGACGATGTAGAAAAGGTCATCCGCCGGGTCACCCTTTGCGAAGATGAGCTCACCCTTGGTGAAACGTCGTTCTTTTGTAAAAATCGTCCGCCACAGTTGTTCGATGTCGGCTGCGCCGTTGGTTGTAAGGTCGTCCGCTCGCGCCGCGTGTTCCAGCGCGGTTTCATGTTCAAGGTTTGCGAGGATGCGCGCGGCGCCGAATTCCAGCGGGGCCGCGAGGGCGATCGTCGGGTCCCCGCCGATGGCTTTTTCGGCTTCGCGAATTCGCTGCAATCCTTCGGCATGAAGGCCGAAATCGGCCCAGAGCTCCGTAAGCACCCCCGTAAGCTCTGCACCCAAACGGATGTCGTGCTGTTCGCCGATGCACCAGTCGAGCGCGGCCCGTACCTCGTTGAGGTCGGCGAGCAAATCGGCAAACGCCTCGTTCGCATCGTTTGCATAACCGGTGCGCGACAGCGCCTCGGCGTGGAGGGCTTGTGCGCGATAGTAGCCCGCATGCCGGCGAGCGAGTCCGTCTAACTCGTCGTTTTCCGCGAGCAGTTCGCGGGCGTACGCGCGCGATGAATCCAGCAAGCGGTAACGGACGAAATCGCTTTCGTACTCGTCGATGGAGACCAGTGATTTCGAAACCAATGCCGCGATGCCGGCGGCGTCGGAATCGGTGCAGATGGAGAGTGCGGCGTCGAGTCGCCAACTGCCGGCGAAAATGCCGAGGCGCCGGAACAGTTGCTTTTCGTCTTGCTTGAGGAGGGCATGACTCCAGTCGAGCATCGCGCGCAGGGTCTGGTGCCGTGGCGCCGCGGTGCGGCGGCCGTGCCCGAGCAGTTCGAAACGGGAATCGAGCCCATCGGAGATTTGTCGCAGTGAAAGCTCTCGTACTCGCGCGGCTGCGAGTTCCAGTGCAAGCGGGAGCCCATCCAGCCGTCTGCATATCCGTACGATGGTCGCAGCATCGTTCTCAGCGGATGCCGGGAACGTTTGGGGGGCTGCGTCGATTGCCCGATCGACGAACAGCCGGATGGCGGACGAGTTGCGAAGGGCGTCGGCCAACCGGAGGTTCGTCGATGCCGAATCATTGAAGTCACTGGTGGGTAGAGGATCCACCGAGTACACGAACTCGCCGTCGATGTCCAATGGCTCGCGGCTCGTTGCAAGAACGCTGACCTTCGCGCAACGGCGCAAGAGGGTGTGGACGAACGCTGCGCAAGCATCCAAAAGGTGCTCGCAGCTATCGAGAATCAGCAATAGCGAGCTGCCGCTGAGACCCGCATGGATCGTTTCGACTTGCGATTCCGTGGCTATTTGCGGAAACTGCAAGCAGGTGAGAATTGTAGAAGCGATTGAGCCTTGGTCACTGATCGGAGCTAAGTCGATGACGAGCAGCCCATCGGGAAACAGGTCGTTGGGAAGCGCATGGGCGAGCTCCATGGCAAGTCGCGTTTTACCCGTACCGCCTGCACCGCGAATTGTAATGAGTCGCTTCTTGTACATGAGCGATGTCAGTTCCAACATTTCGCGCTCGCGGCCATGAAATGAATTTAGGGAAAAGGGAAGATTATGCGGTCGCGCGTGTATCGTCGTCGCTTCGTCGCCGTCCTCCGCCGGCGAAATGAGGTAGGAGACGCGCGGGCGTCCCAGCAAACGAGCAGCCGAAGCGGCTTCCTCGAGCTCAGAGTGATGGGCCGGAGAAGCGTTGAGGGCACGAGACAGCAACGCCAGGGTTTCCCTTTGCGGTGCGCGCCGCGTGCCTCTCTCCAAGGCCCCAATCGCTTCGACACTGACGCCCGCCCGTTCGGCGAGCTGTTCTTGCGAAAGTCCAGCCGCAAGCCGAAAGCGCCGCAAGAGAGCTCCAAACGGAGAGCCGCCTTTGCCATAGCCTAGGGCGCCCTGGGAGCGTTCCATCTCTTTAGGCTAAGACACCCGTTCCCCGCGGGTGCCCCGAATGGGCAATCTCCGACGAAGCCATGTAAAGGTATTCTTGGCTACGACTTGGTGCTAGCCTGCCACGTTCGGAGCGGCACTGCCGCCGCCGGCGCGCTCCGGCGGCATTTGTACGGCTTGTTGTACGGGCCGCGTTGTACGGATATACCTGGCCCGGGCTATCGCCGATGCGCATGATGAGTTCACCTCAACCCCGGGTCGCAAGGAGAAGCAATGCACGTGGGCTCGTCATCCGCCACCTCGACGCCTCCTCGTCTGGAAATCTCCATTCTTAGCGGTACCGTTTCCGGCGCTGGAAAACCGGTGCTTCTGACCAATCGCGAGCTCGAGCTATTGTTCGCAATTGCGCGCCGTCCTCAATTTTTTGGGACCGAGGAGTTGATTTGCGAGATTTGGCCCGAGCGTGACGGCGACGCCGGCACCAATCTTTTGAAAACGCATCTCCACCAATTGCGAAAACGCCTGGGTGACCGTCGAATGATTGTGCGGACGGCCGAAGGCCTGCGCCTGTGCGATGGGGCGATCGTCGACCTTTGGGAGATCGGCCGCTTGGTCTCCGCCATACGAGGCCGCCGAATCTGCGACGATAGTGAGCGCGCAACCATCCGTTCCCTCTACGAGCGCCTCAGTGCGCAGCCTCCCTTGTGCGTGTGGACGTGGAGCTGGTTTCGTCCGACTGCCGGCAAGATCGCGAACATGCGGCGCACGGTCGCCCAAGCCTTGGCCGCGTATGGCATGCGCTGCGGACGCGGCGGTGATGTGCTGGACTTAGCCGACGAAATGATCGAGCACGACCCCTATGATGAAGAGGCGCGCGAGCTAGCGATCACCGCGTATCTGGCGATGGGCAATCGCGCCGCGGCTCTCCGCCAATACCGGGAATACCACGAGATGCTGCGACAAGAATTTCAGTGCGAACCTTCGCCGGCGCTGCTCTCGCTGTTGAATACGCCGGAATCGCGAGGCCGATTATCGGGGAAAGCGGCAGTTCTCAGCAGCAGCTTTTCCTAAGCGATTCCGAGCCTGGGCGGCGCCCGAGGAAACGAAAGACCGCAAATGAATTCGTGACGCATGAAGATCGCGGTCATCGGGGCCGGCGGCGTCGGAGGTTTTCTCGGATCGCTGTTGTCTCGCGCCGGCCATGACGTCACGTTCCTGGCCCGGGGCGCGCACCTCGCCGCGATTCGCGAGCGCGGGCTGGAAACGCAGAGCGGGCAGTTCGGAGAGTTCACCACGCATCCCGCCGCGACCGATAACCCGGCCGGCCTGGGCCGCAACGAACTCGTGATCGTGGCGGTGAAGATGTATGACTTCGAACAGGCTTGCGTGGCCGCCGACACCGCGCTCGCACCGAGCGGCATCGCGCTGCCGATTCAGAACGGGCTGGATGCGCCTGATGTGCTGGCCGCGGCCGTCGGAGCGGAACGCACGCTCATCGGCCGGATTCAGATCGAAGCGCTGATCGCGGCGCCGGGCACGATCCACCACACGGTCCCGACGCACGCGCTCACACTGGCCGAGCTGACCGGGCCGCCCGGCGCGCGCCTGCGGGAGCTCGAGGCGACCTTGCAGGCCGCGCAGCTAAATGTGAAGCTGGCCGGCGACGGGCGGCAGACGCTGTGGGACAAGGCCGCCCTGCTCATTCCGTTTGCGACGCTCACGTCCGCGGCGGATTGCGGCCTCGGCGAGATGTGGGGCGAGCCGTTTCTCAAGCGTATCTGGAGCGAGGTGCACGACGAGGCCATCGCGGTCGCAGCCGCCGACGGTTACGATGTTCGGCAAGCGCTGGCGATGAGCGTCGCCGGAATGGAAAAACTGCTGCCGGCCGCGGCGGCCTTCACGTCATCGATGAACCGCGACTTCCGCGCCGGGCGGCGCAGCGAGTTGGAGTGGCTCACCGGCAAGCTGATCCGGATCGCCGATGAGAAGAACGTTCGGGTGCCCGCGCACGCCGCGCTCTACGGTGTCCTGAAGCTGCGAGAACAACGGCAAGCCAAAGCCGGCTAACGGAGGTGCATCGTGGCTGAGCTTTCGACTGGAAAGCTGACGTTTCTATAATCGCGAACATCGGAAGAGAGGGCACGACGCTGAGAGCAGCACGCAGTAGTGGCGTACCTAAGTTGCTAGAGCAGTTGATTCGTAATCAGCAGGTCAGCAGTTCAAGGGCCTCGTCGGCTATTTTGACTGAATAGTTACGGGTCAGTTTGCTGCCGATTTGGCCGAGAGAAAGGCGCGGTTTTTGCAGCCGCTCTCGCTTCTTGAACGGCGTAATCGTCTTGATTGGAGCCATTTTGCATAGGAATGAGGCCGACGTAGCATTGCCATCAGGATCTTGTCCGGGGGACTTCCTCCCCGCCCAAAACACGAATGTTCTTGAGGCTGGCGTCTGCTTCCAGCGTGAGGACGGGGTAGCCGTGGCGCAGCGATTGCGTGAACGTAGCGTGCCGGGGGTTCCTTAGACCCGGGTTTTGGGCCGAGCTCGAGGAGGACGGTTGCGGGCGTGGGCGCCTGACGCAACCCATCAAGGGCGGGGCTCCCTAATGCTGGTCGCCGGAACAGCCGTTACCGTTGTCGAAGGTATAGCGACGTGCCTGCTTGCGGAACCTTATCGAGGCATGTAAACGTTTCTGACTCCCTAGGGTATATCCATAGACCAGCAAAAGGCGAGAAAATGGCGTTGCAGAGTCCCCCAAAGATATCCAGCCGAAGGACATTCGAACAAGTGTTCGCGGCTAAGCTCTTGTTGTTGGAGGGTCGCGCGCCGCTCATCGCCCGGATGAATCCGGTAATGCGGACCCTTGCGAACGCGAGCCTTTCCTTGGCCGACAGGTTGACTGTGTGCCTCGATGCCGTTAGGCCGCAAGCTGCAGCGTCTGTGACTTCCAGCCTGTACCAATGCTTCCCTGAGTCGAAGCCTGTTGACGAGGGCGCAGCGGTGAGTAGCGCTTTTGACCGTGCGATTGAACGGGACTCGGCTGAATTCGCGAATTATCGTGCATCTATCGGTGTGCGCGGTGAAGCTAGCGACCCGAGTGCGAGCGATTTTGCATCGGCAGACATATTTCCCGGACTGACTGCTCAGAGGACAGCGATGGGTGTGTGAGCACTTCGTAAGTACTAAGGGTGACTTTATCTATCGCGGGGACATCATCGAAGATGTCCCTTTTGTTTCACTTGATGGCAAGACAATTTACGTAAACAATAACCACCCCGATGCCAAGAATCCATTTGTCCCACTTTGGAAACGGCAGAAGGCTAGCGTTGGCGCCCTCAGTTGCTTGGCGGACCTTCAGCTCCGGAGAGCGGTCGTGATGACCCGTACTTGCGAGTCCGATAAATTTAGCGGCGTAAAGCGCGTGTATCCAGCAATCTATCTGGCGCCGATTAGACCCCTTTCAGATTTTGATCGCGAGGGCGAGAGCGGCGCGCAGTTTGCGAAGAAGATTTCTAAAGGGTTTCCACCTGACGATGAGACGGGCGATGTTACTGAATGCTACCGCTTTGCCTTTCTTCCCGAATGCTCAGAACATGAGGTGCAGGCTGGCCTTATCTGTTTTCGCGAGATGCAGCCTGTCCACTTGAAGTATTTGGTGGACAATAGAAAGTCGGCGCATCTTTCGCGAAGCTTGGTCCACGCCGTCTCGCAACGCTTTGCGCAGTATATGATGCAGCGAGAAACTGACGATGCCAGCGATGCTGAGCCAGAAGGCGAGATTTCCAGGACCATTGCTACCTATCGAAACGAACGCGCCGCAGAGCGCGCCGCTCGATGATTACGCGGTTATAGCAAACCATGGCCGTTCAGATTCTAGCGGTTCAGCTTGATCCAAAGGAGACGGATGGGACACACAACATCATTGAGATTATTTGGCGTCAAGACGATACTGGTAAGACGGGCGCCTTAAATCGACGAGATTTCGTGAAATGGATGACCGAAAACCCAGCCGACATTGTTTACGTCCGCAACTCTTATGGCCAAGTTACGCAAGTATTTTGGTTTAGCGAAAACAATGACACTTTTCTGCGTACCGTGACAGATGGGAGTCGAAGGGATGATCTCCTAATGTTGCCACGATACGTCACACCGACGAAGTAGCGCTCTCCATCACACGGCGCGCTGTTTAAACTTAGCACTTCAGGTTCGATGGCGGCAGCGAAGTGCAGCGCTCCGGCGCCGCTGCCGTGATCAATGGGCCTTCGAGTCCAGGCGACGACAAATATCGGTGAACGTGGCAGCATTTCCGCAACTCTCGGAGCATTCGCGCCAATCGCAATGGCAGAATCTACCGGAGGCGAGCTGCCTATCTTTTTGCGGAAAACGTCATGTTAGGTGTGATCGGTGCGCTACTTGGCGTCGGCAAGCGTGCGCACGTCGAAGAACTCGCGTTCGGGGAGCCCTTCCTTCATGCGAGTTCAAGGAGTTTTGGACAACGCTAACGTCTTCGCTTAGCTCAAACCATGACTCTTGCTGTCGGGCAAGCAGTGACATCGAGCGACGTGGCTCCAGTCCGCGCCAAAACCGCCAGGAGTTCAGCGCCGCCCGGTCCTATGGGACGGCATGGCTCGTGTCTGTACCGTCATCGCCGCCTCGCACTCACCGTTCTTGTTCACGCCCTCGGAGCAGTGGGAACCGGGCCGGGCGACACGCCTCGCGCGCGGCGGCATGTCGCCCGAGACGACGGTTGACACAGTTGCGGAAAATGCGGCCAAATTGGCGCGCATCCAGGCGGCTTACGGCGTGCTGCGGGAACGCCTCGACGCCTCCAAGCCCGACGTGCTGCTGATCTTCGGCGACGATCAGCTCGAGCAGTTCGACTTCAAGAATTTCCCGGCGCTCTCGCTGTTCACCGGAACGTCGTACTCGGGTTACAAGATCTCGCGCTGGGTCGGTTTGCCGGTCGCCCCCGGGCGGCCTGAACGGGAGAAGACGCCCGAGACCTGGGTGACGGTGCAAAGCCATCCCGAGTTCTCGCATGCCTTGATGCGCGAGTTGATGCTCGACGGCTTCGACCTCGCCTTCACCAACGAGTTGCCCGATCCGGAAGAAGGCATGGGGCATGCGTTCATGCGCCCGTCGTACTATCTCGATCCGGAGTACCGCATACCGAGCGTCCCGTTTTTCGTGAACTGCTATTACGGCCCGCAGCCGACGGCGAAGCGCTGCTACCAACTGGGCCGCGCGGTGCGCGCGGCGATCGAACGGATCCCGCTCGACCTCAACATCGCCGTGATCGGTTCGGGCGGCTTGTGGCACTTGCCGAACTATCCGAACTCGTGGCTCGACGAAACCTTCGATGCGAACATCTTGGCCGGCATCAAGGCCGGCGACGCGCGCAAGACGGCCGAATACTTCGACAGCGTCATCCCGCCCTACGATCCGGCGAACAAGGCCAGCGTCAACCTCGCCAGCGGCGGCACCGGCATGGTACTCGGCTACGGCGGCGGTACCGGCGAAACGCGCAACTGGATCGTCGCCAGCGCCGTCGCCGACGGCCTGCCCGGAACGGTCGTCGACTACGTCCCCGTCTACGCTTCCCCCATCGGCGCGGGCTTCGCCTACTGGGACCTCCCGCGCTAGCGCATCTCTAGAAACGGCGCGCCCGGTGCGCCAACCGCACGGCGACCGCTGCGTGCCCGCAGCAGGGCGAAGGTCGTGTGTTTGCCTTGACCGTTGCGTGCCTGTTGTAGGGCGAAGGTCGTGTGTTTGCCTTGACCGTTGCGTGCCTGTTGTAGGGCGAAGGTCGTGTGTTTGCCTTGACCGTTGCGTGCCTGTTGTAGGGCGAAGGTCGTGCGTTTGCCTTGACCGTTGCGTGCCTGTTGTAGGGCGAAGGTCGTGCGGCCCCCTCGTCATCCCGAGCGCAGTCGAGGGACGCGGCACAAGCACGTTCGTAAGTCCACTGTCGATCACGAGCGCAGCCGAGTGATCGCCGGCGACATGCCCAGTCGTGTTTTGGTGATGATTTGCCAATCGCGCTTCGTGGCGATCACTCGGCTGCGCTCGTGATCGACAGTGGCGGTCCGGCATGATCGTGGTGCGTCCCTCGACGGCGCTCGGGATGACGGGGAGAGCCGCTCGTTGACGACGGCGCTCGGGATGACGGGGAGAGCCGCTCGTTGACGACGGCGCTCGGGATGACGGGGAGAGCCGCTCGTTGACGACGGCGCTCGGGATGACGGGGAGAGCCGCTCGTTGACGACGGCGCTCGGGATGACGGGGAGAGCCGCTCGTTGACGACGGCGCTCGGGATGACGGAGAGCCGCTCGTTGACGACGGCGCTCGGGATGACGGGGAGAGCCGCTCGTTGACGACGGCGCGACTGCATTAAGCCGGCTATATCTTTAGCAGGCGCTCGGCGTTTTCGTGATAGATCTTGCGTTTGTCGGCGGCGCTGAGGTGGAGGTGACGCATCCACTCCGTTCCGGCGAGTTCCGATGCGAACGGCCAATCGACCGAAAACAGGATCCGGTCGGCGCCGAGCTCCTGGACGCAGCACAGTAACGCCGCGTCGGAGAAAAAGCCGCTGGTCGTGACGTGAAAGTGCTCGGAGAAGACCTCGCGAAAATTTCTCATCGGCGTATCGCGCGAGAGCGCTTCGTCGATGCGGGTGAGCAAAAACGGGATCGTCTCACCGAGATGCCCGAGGATGATCTGCAAGCGCGGGTAGGCCGCGAACGCCTCGCTCAGAACGAGGCGGATCGCTTGCGTTGCGGTCTCGATCGTGAAGCCCCAGGCGGCCCGCGTAAACGTCGGGTGCGTCTTGGCGTAGTCGCCGAAATACGCTTTGACGACCGCCGGGTGCGGATCGGCCGGGTGAATGTAGAGCGGAACGTCCAACGCTTCCGCGCGCTCGAGGATCGGCCAGAAACGTTTGTCGTCGATGAAAAGTCCGTCGGTGAGGCCGTGCACCATCGCGCCCTTGAAACCGAGATCGCGCACCGTCCGTTCCAACTCATCAGCCGCTGCGTCGGGCGCGGACGTCGGCAACGAAGCAAAGCCGGCGAAGCGCGACGGGTTGGCTTGGATCACCTCATAGAGCCGGTCGTTCACGCGGCGCGCCATGGCCGCGGCCGATGCTCCGTCGACAGCCTGAAGACCCGGCGGTGCGTGTGAGAGCACTTGAACGTCGATGCCCGCGGCGTCCATCGCGGCGAGCCGAACCGTGGTGAAATCCGCCAGCTTGGCCGCGAGCGGCGTGTTTCGCGCCGCGAAATAGGCGTCGAGTTCACCGTCGAGATAATGTTCTTCCAGCGTGACGATCCGGGGCTTGGCAGCTGTCATGACCGTAGGATAGTCGGCGACCCCGGCGGTGCCCTTTCCGATATGCGGAATAGCCGGCCGACGTGATCGCGTGCCCTGTGCTGTGCCGCCAAATACGCACATCCCGATATGCGGCACGTTACGCCGAAGGCGCGTGGAGAAAATTAAACTGCCGGGGGGAAACGCGCCCAAGGGGCGCAAGTTTCGCAACGGCGTTTGAAGTTACGCCGAAAGAGCTGAACGTGGTTGCTCAGTTTAAGTCTGTCACAAAGGCGTTTGCGCAGGCCGGCGGTGCGGTGCTTCCAGCGATTTCCGATGTCACGCTCAACATTTCAGCCGGTGAGGTCGTCACGATTCTGGGTCCGTCGGGGTGCGGCAAATCCACGCTCCTGAACATGCTGGCGGGAATTTTTCAGCCGTCATCCGGTGAGGTGCTCTATCGCGGGAGCGTCGTGACCGGGCTGAATTATAAGACCGGCTATATGACGCAGAGCGATCATCTCTTACCGTGGCGGACGATCGCCGAAAACGTTCGCGCGCCGCTGGAAATCAAACGCGTCGATGGGCGCGCGGCCGACCGGCGAGTCGCGGAGCTGCTGGAAACCGTCGGCCTTACCGGCTGTGCGCGTTCGTATCCCACGCAGGTTTCGGGCGGAATGCGCAAGCGTGCCGCCTTGGCGCGGTTGCTGGCCTACGATCCCGAAACGCTGCTACTCGACGAACCGTTCGTCGCGCTGGACGCGCAGCTGCGCCTGGCGATGCAGGCCGAGTTGCGCGACGTCTGCCGGCGGCTTGGAAAAACGATGCTGTTCGTCACGCACGATGTCGACGAAGCCGCCGCGTTAGGCGACCGCTGCGTCGTCTTCATGTCGCGGCCGGGCCGCATCCGGGAGATCATCACGATCGATCTTCCCGACGACCGCGATATCCTCACGCTTCGGCGCACACCGGCATTCGCTGCGCTGTCGTCACGGCTCTGGGATATGATGACGCTCGATCCCGCGGCCGGCGCGATGGTGGCGGCCGGATGAAGATCTGGCTGCTGCGGCTCCTGTTCGCGGTCGTGGTGCTCGCGTGTTGGCAATACGTATCCGGCCGGTTCGTGTCGCCGCTGTATATCAGCGCACCCGGTGCCATCGCGATGAAAGTCTATGCCATGCTCGCCGACGGCAGCTTAGTGCGCAACATGTCGATCACGGCGTTCGAAGCCGGTGCCGGTTTTCTGATCGGCAGCATCGCGGGCATCGCGGCCGGGCTCGTACTTGGGCGCGCACGGCTGTTGGCCGACGTGCTGGACCCGTTTCTGATGGGCCTCTACAGCCTGCCGAAGGTCGCGCTGGCGCCGCTGTTCGTAATGTGGTTCGGCATCGATGTCGGTATGAAGATCATCTTCGCCGGTGTGGTGGTGTTCTTTTTGGTGTTTTTGAGCACGTATTCCGGCGTGCGCAGCGTGAGCCGGGAACTGATCACGATCTTTCGCCTCATGGGCACGACCGAAAGCCAGCTCGTGAGCAAGATCATTTTGCCGGCTGCGATGACCTGGGTGTTCGCGGGTTTGCGTCTCTCGGCGCCCTACGCGCTGGTCGGCGCCATCATTGCCGAGTTGATCGCGGCGAACCGCGGGCTCGGGTATCTCGTGGACCGCGCGACCACGCAGTTCGATACCGCCGGCGCGTTCGCCGCGGTGGCCGGAATATTGGTCCTCTCCGCGGGCCTCAACCTCCTGATCAAGTTTGCCGAGAAGATGCTGATGCCGTGGCAGGCAGCAGAAGAAAGCCGGGAAGTGACCGTTTAATGAAGATGCAACAAATAACGCGTGCACGAAGCCTGTTCGCGCTGGCCGCCGCCGCGCTGTGGCTGACCGCACAGACGGGGATCGCGCGGGCTGCCGATCACGTCGTCATCGCTCAATCCAACGATAGCCTGATCTGGGCGCCGCTTTACGTCGCGCGCAAGCTCGGCTACTTCAAGGACGCCGGCATCGATCTGGACGTGGTGATCGTCAAGTCGGGTCCCGCTGCGCTGACGGCCGTCAACTCGGGCAGCGCGCAAATTGCGATGGGCTTTCCGGCGACGCCCATCCAGGCGATCGGCAAAGGCTTCAACGTCAAGATCTTCGCCGAGCTGAGCAATCAATTTATCGCGGAGCTCATGCTGCGCAAGGACGTCGCTCAGAAACTGAAGATCACCGATCGTACGCCGATCGGTCAGCGCATCAAGAGCCTGCGGGGGTTAACGATCGCCACCAACGGCACCGGTAGCGCCAACGATTATCTCCTGGAGCGTATTATCGCCGACGCCGGGCTGAAACCCGATACCGACGTCACGATCACCCCGATCGGCGGCGGCTCGACGATCTTGGCGGCACTGGATCAGAAGCGGATCGACGGCTTCGTCGCGACGCCGCCCAGCAACGCCATCGCCGTCCACGATTACGGCGCCGTGCAGCTGATCGACTTCGCGGCCGGCGAGTACAGGCCGATCGCCGGCATCATCTACATCGGGCTCGCGGCTGGGGACGCGTGGCTGAAAGAGAACCCGCAGGTCGCCGCCCGCACCATCCATGCCTTGGCGCGGGCACTGGCGCTGATGCATAGCGATCCGGCGAAGGCGAAGGCGGCCGTTCAATCGTTTTTCCCCGACACCGCACCGCCGGAGTTCGATTCCACCTGGGCGAGCGAGCTGGCGAGCTTTCCGAAGACACCGCGCCTCAACCCCTCGGACATCGCCATCACGATGGCGTTCGTGTCGGCGATGTCGGAGCAGCCGGTCCGTGTCGATTCGGCCCAGATCTTTACCAACGACTACGTGAACCTCGCGGAAAAAATAAAATGACGCGGCGCTTTGTGGACATATCCGTAACGCTCCAGGCCGGCATCGCCAGCGATCCGCCGCAACTCTTGCCACAGATCAAATACCTCGACCATCACGAAACGGCCGGCGGCATGGCCGAGTATATGGGCGTGCCGGTGTCGGCCCTACCCGGCGGCGAGTACGCGGCGGTCGAACGCTGCACGATCTCCACGCATAGCGGCACGCACGTCGATGCGCCCTACCACTACTTCTCGACGATGAACCATCGGCTAAAAGACGGCGGCGAGCCGTCATCCACGATCGATGAAATCCCGCTCGAGTGGTTCTTTCAGCCCGGGGTCAAGCTCGATTGCCGTCACTTCGAGGACGGCTACGTCCTGCAACCGCACGACATCGAGGCCGAGCTCGAGCGCATCGGCCACGAGCTTCGGCCGCTGGAGATCGTGGTCGTGAACACCCGTGCCGGGCTGCGGTACGGTGAAGACGACTACGTGGAATCCGGCTGCGGCGTGGGCAAAGCGGCGACGTTGTGGATGCTCGAACGCGGCGTCCGCGTCGTCGGAACGGATGCCTGGAGCTGGGATGCGCCCTTTTCGCACACGCGCCGTCAGGTCGAGAGCACCGGCGATGCGTCGCTGATTTGGGAGGGGCATCGCGCCGGGCGCGAGATCGGCTATTCGCATATCGAGAAATTGCACAACCTCGAATGTTTGCCGGCCGACGGCTTCGAGATCGCGTGCTTTCCGGTGAAGGTCCACCGCGCATCCGCGGGGTGGACGCGGGCCGTGGCGATCCTGCCGGCATGAGAACGCTGATTCGGAATGCCTTCGTCGTCTCCGTCGATCCGCAGGTCGGCGATATCGACGGTGCGGATATCTTGGTCGAGAACGGAAACATCAGTGCCATTGGTCGCGGCATTCAAGCCGCAGATGCCGAGACGATCGATGCGACGGGCTGTATCGCAATTCCGGGCTTCATCGACACGCACCGCCACCTGTGGGAAGGCGGCATGCGTGCGGTCACCGCGGATTACTCGATCTTGGACTTCACCGGGAACATCCGCCTCTTCGCGGCCAAGTTCTTCCGGCCCGAAGACATGTATGCAACCTCGTTTCAAGGTGGTCTGGAAGCGTTGAACGCCGGTGTTACGACGGTTGCGGAATACTGCCACAACGTCAGGACCCCCGACCATGCTTCCGAGAACCTGCGCGGCGTCCGGGACGCCGGCCTGCGCTGCGTGTGGTCCTTCGGTTTCACGGGCCTCGCCAAAGACGGCAGCGGCTTCAGCACGGTGCCTGACCGCGTGGCGTTTCTCGAGCGCTTCGCGGCGGCGGAATTCTCGGCGCGCGAATCGCTTCTGACGCTGGGCGTCTGTCCGGAAGAACCGTTCCTGTGGGGGAGCGATCCGGTGCTGGTGCGCGCTCAGTTCGATGTGGCTCGCCGCTTCGGCGCCCGCATCTTCATGCACACGAATTCGCGCCGTGGCTACGATGGCCTGATGATGCGCGAGGTCGCGAAGATGAACGCGCTCGACCTGCTCGGGCCGGACCTGGTCCTCGTCCATATGTACTTCACCGAGGACGACGAGTGGGCGATGCTGGGCGCCGCCGGCGGCCACGTCTCCTACACGCCCGAGACGGAGTATCAGATGGGCCTGGGCTGGCCGAGCATCGCTTCGCCGCGCGCGGCGGGCGTGAACGTGAGCGTCGGCACGGATATCACCGCCAACAACAGCGCGGACATGTTCTTTCAGCTGCGCCTGCTGCTGCAAGTCGAACGCGCGGGTGAGATCGAGAAGATGGATCGGAAGTTCTTCTCGCGCACCCCGTTCGATTGCAAGGACGCCCTGTACTGGGGAACCATGGGCGGCGCCAAAGCCGTCGGCCTCGCGGATCGCATCGGTTCGCTCTCGCCCGGCAAAGCCGCCGATATCGTGTTACTGCGGGCCGACGATATTTCGATGGTCGGTTGGGACCGGCGGAATCCCGCGGCGACGGTCATTCAACAAGCCGGCGTTCACAGCGTGGAAACGGTGCTGGTCAACGGGCGCATCGTCAAGCGGGCGGGGCGGCTTGTCGGGGACCAGCGGCGTGCCTGCGAGTTGCTCGGCCGAACGGCGGCCCACGTTCATGCGAGTGCCGCGGCCGGCGGTGGGTTCGACGTACCCGAGCACGTCCTGTTCGAGCGCATCGGTAAACCTGCGGCCCCGAAGGCCGCGGCCGTCAACGCCGGCTAGCCGGCTTCGCCCGTTGGTTCGCCCAAGAACAGCGCCGGCAGCGTGAGCGGGCGTTTCGCCGCCTCGCGCAGCGCGGGCAGGTAGATGTCCGCGATCGTCGCTTGGTCGAAGCGGTCGATCGCGCCCACCACGTTCATCGCGGCGATCACGTTGCCGGACCGGTTGCGCATCGGAACGGCGACGCTGCCGGTGCTTTCGCTGATTGTTTGATAGCACACCGCGAAGCCGTCGCGGTTGATCGTTTTCAGTTCGGCGATCAGATCGTTGACGTGCTTGCCGCTTTGCGAGCCGAACGCCGGCAGGGCGCCCGTGCCGTACATTGCGTAAATCCGCTCGCTCGGCAAATGCGAGAGCAGCACGCGGCCCATGGCGGTCGCGTGGGCGGGCAGCACCGTTCCGATCTCCAGCTGCATCGGTGAAACGTAATGCGATTCGGCGTGTCCGATGTAGAATATCTGGCGGCCGTACAGCAATCCCGCGTTGGCGGTGCAACTGAGCGCATCGGCGACCCGGTACAGGCGGCCTTGCAGGTCGTCGTTGATCAAGGCCCCGCGGACGCGCATTCCCACCGAGAGCAGCTTGATCCCGGCGCGATAGACCTTGCGTTGCGGATCGAAGGCCAAGTAGTCGAGGTCGGTCCACGTTTGAAGGATACGGTGCGAGACGGTGGGCCCGAGGCCGAGCCGCCGCTGGACTTCGGCGAGCGTCATCCCGCCGCTTTGCACGACCGTTTCGAGCACGTCGGTGGAGCGGTCGAGCGTTTGCAAGCGGCGGCGCGCGGGCGTTCCCTTACGCGGACTGTGTATTTCGCTCACGTGAGCAGTTTCTTCAGAAACGCATCGTGTTTGTAGGACGTCGACTGGCCGAACTTCACCACCACCGCGGCTTCCGTCGGGATGACGTACATGGCCTGGCCGCCGGAACCGCTCGCGTGCACGATGCCGGCCGGAGCGGCGATCGGACGCAGCCACCAGCCGAGGCCGTAGCGCGGGTTCGCCGCCGAGCCGACGAAACAGGGGGCGAGCGAGATCTCGCGCACCAGCGGTGTGCCGTTCCAGCGGCCGCCGCCGAGCGCGAACCGCCCGAACTTCAGCCACTCGCGCGCGGTCAGGAACGCGCCCGTCGGCAGCGGCTGCGTGCCGTCTTTGAGGGTGCGCCACGCACCGATCTGCAGTCCGATCGGGTCGAGCAAGCGCTCGCGCAAATAGGCGTGCGGCGTCAACCCGCGCGCTGCGAGTTTGCGCGCCAGTACCGCTCCGAAGACCTGGAGCGGAATGCCGCCGTAGGTGAAGCGTTCGCCGGGCTCGTCCTTGATCGGTGCGGCCAGCGCGCGGTCGTAGGTCGGCACGGCCGAACCCAGGCCGCCGAAGCCGATGCCGCTGGTGAGCGCCAATAAATCGCGCAGCGTGACGCGCGCGTGCCGCGGGTCGGCATTCCATTCCGGCACCGTGCGGGCGACGGTTTCGTCGAGGTCGAGCAAGCCGTCGTCGTGGGCCGCGGCGGCGGTGACGCCCCAGAAACTCTTCGTCCCGCTGTAGAGCGCGTGCGGCTTGCCGGCATCGTAGCCGTTCGCGTAGCGCTCGAAGATGATGGTGCCCGCGACTTCGACGAGCAGTCCGTGGAGCGTGTGCCGTTCGGCGTACGCGAGCGCGGCTTCCGGATCCATCGAACCGGTCAGCTCTGCGTTTGCGGCAAAACCGAAACGTGAATGGCGCCGGGATCGCCCTCGCCGCCGACGGTCTGAATCGCTTCTTCGGTGCGATCGAGAGTGAACGTATGGCTGGCGAGCTTGTGCAGCGGATAGCGCCCCGACTCGAGAATCGCGATGCCTTTCTTTATCTCGCGCGCCGTGCGGCCGCGCACGCCTTTGACCGTCAGCTCTTTGAGGAAGAGCAAGTCGGGTTCGAAGTTCGCGGCGAGACCGTGCGCTTCACCGGCCACGACGATCGTGCCGCCGATCTTCGCCAAATGCGCGGCTTGCTGCAGCGCGCCCGGAAAGTAGGCCGTCACGTTGATCACCGTGTCGGCCATGCCGCCGCCGGTCAACTCGCGCACGTGAGCGATGACGTCGCCGACGGCGTCGACGTCGACCGTGTGGTGCGCGCCGAACTCGCGCGCGAGCGCGAGCCGCTGCGCGTCGCGGGCGCGACCGGTGACGATGATGTTCGCGGCGCCCGCTTCGTGGGCCGCGATCGTGCACGCCAAACCTTGTCCGCCGGGTCCTTGAATGACGACCGTGCTGCCGATGCCGACCCCGCCCTCGAGGTGCGTCCAGCGGATGCCGTTGGCCAGGGGCACGAAGAACGGGGCGACGTTCGTGGGCACGTCTTCGGAGAGCTTGTGGATGAGGGCTTGCGGGTCGAGATAGACGTACTCGCTGTAGCCGCCCCACAATCCCGGTGCGAGATCGAGCGAGGTGAAGCCGTACATTTTTTCCATCTTCATGCCGCTGCACAGGTAGTAGCGCCCGGAGAGACAGTACTCGCAGTGGCCGCACGGCGCGTACTCTTCCATCACGATGCGGTCGCCTTCGTTCACGCCCCAGCGCGCCGCGGCGCGCGCGCCGATGCGTTCGATGCGCGCCACGATCTCGTGACCCGGAATCAGCGGCGGCGGTGCGAAGGCCGCCAGATCGCCGGTGTAGATCGGCCAGTCAGCGCCGCAGACACCGGTTATTTCTATGCGTGCCAAGCCCGAGTTCGCATCGATCGCCGGCAGCGGAAATTCACGCAACTCGATCTGCCGCGGCGCGACGAGCACGGCGGCGAGCGTTTTCTCAGCTATGACAATCCAGCGCTATCAATTCGGTCTCCGTGGCCAAAGGAGGGCCACTCTGTCCGCCAAACGGTAATCGCCCTATCTTTTCCGGCCCGCGCGCCGGGCCCCTACGCCAAGAGAGAGATCTGATGAATCGCCGCCGTCTACTTGGAATGTTCGCCGCGACCGCGGCCGCCGGCGGCGCGTTGCCGCTAGCGGCCCAAGCGCCGGTCGAGCTGCGCGTCGGAACGTTCGCCTCGGAATCGACGGGCGCCATCTTCTACGCGCAGGATCAAGGCTTCTTGGGCCGTCACGGCTTGACGGCGGCCTTCAACATGTCGACCGGCGGTGCGGCGGTGGGCGCGGCGATGGTCGCCGGAGATCTCGACGTCGGCGAGGCCGACATCGTAACGCTGGCCATCGCGCACGACAAGGGCTTGCCGTTCGTGTTCGTCGCACCGGGCGAGCTGCACTCGAACAAAACGCCGACGCTGGCTTGTGTGGTGGGCGACCCGGCGCTGCGCAGCGGTAAGGACTTCAACGGCAAGACGATGGCGTGCAATGTCTCGCGCGGTTTCGGCTCGCTGATCACCAACGCGTGGATCGACAACAACGGCGGCGACTCGAAAACCGTCAAATGGGTCGAGATCCCGTTCCCGGCCGTTTCGGCCGCGCTGCAGCGTGGCACGGTCGACGGTTTTTGCGGGCCCGAGCCGTTCATCTCGGCGGCCGTCGCGGCCGGCGGTCATCTCGTGCTGCTGGAAAAGAATCCGGTCGCGCCGGTGATCTTGCAGGGCGGCTGGTTCGCGACGCGCGACTGGGTCGGCAAGAACGCGGCGGCGGCGAGCGGCTTGGCCGCCGCCATCCACGATGCGAACGAGTGGGCCAACGGCAACCCGAATGCCAGTGCCGAGATCCTCTCGAAGTACAGCAAGGTGCCCCTGGCGGTTATCGAAGGCATGAAGATGCGCGGTCAGTACCAAGTGAAGTTCGACCTCGCGACGATGCAGCCGCTGATCGACGCCGCCGCGAAGTACGGCTACATCGCGAACCGCTTTCCGGCCGGCGACCTCATCGCGAAGGTATGATGGACGTCGGCGGGCTCATCCGCGGCAACCGCATCCACGGCAGCCTCTACCGCGATCCGGACGTCTTCGAGCGCGAACTGGAAGAGATCTGGTACAAGGTGTGGGTCTACGTGGCGCACGAGAGCGAGTTGCCCAATCCGGGCGATTTCGTGCGCCGCGCGATCGGCCGCCAGCCGGTGCTCGTGGTGCGCGGCGCGGACGGTACGGTCAAGACGTTCTTCAACCGCTGCCGCCATCGCGGCAACATGGTGTGCCATGCCGAGCGCGGTAACGCGGCCGCAATCACCTGCCCCTATCACGGCTGGTCGTACTCCAACGCCGGCGAGTTGCTGCAGCCGACGTTCGAAGAAGGCTACGATTCGAATCTCGCGCGCGCCGATTTCGGCTTGACGCCGCTGCCGCGCATCGATTCCTATCGCGGCTTGATCTTCGCCAGCGTCAGCCCGCAGGGGATCAGCCTCGATGAGCATCTCGGCGGCGCCAAAGAGTTCATCGACCTCTTCATGGACCTCTCGCCGACCGGCCGCGTCAGCCTGCGGGCCGGCAACCAGAAGCTGCGCTACAGCGGCAACTGGAAGTTCATGCCGGAAAACTCGATGGAGGGCGACTACCACGGGCCGTTCATCCATAAGGTCGCCTTCGACTTGCATGCCAAACGAACGGGCTTCGACGTGGCCTCGCTCTACGAGAACGAGATCCCCGACGTGATTCGCTCGCTGCCGGGCGGACATATGGTCGAAGATTACCGCGGCGCGACGATTGCGCCGCCGGCGCGGCCGCCGAGCAACAGCCGCCAAGCCTACGCGGAGCAGATGAAGGCGCGGTACGGAGCCGAAAAGGCGGGCCGGCTGATGGGCACGATGGCGCCGCTGATCTACATCTTCCCCAACCTGATGTACCTGATGACGCACCTGCGCGTGGTGCAGCCGGTGAGCGTCGCGGAGACGTGCGTCTACTACCAGCCGCTGATGCTCGACGGAGCGCCCGACGAGATCAACGAAGAGCGGCTGCGCATGCACGAGTTCATGTTCGGCGCCGCCGGGTTCATCTCGCCCGACGACATCGAGATCATGGAACGCAGCCAGGTGGCGCTGAACGCGGGCGGCAACGAGTGGCTCTTCATCGGCCGCGGCGAGCACCGCGACAAGGTGTTTCCCGACGGCGGCTCGACCGGCTACACGATGGACGAGAACCACATCCGCGGCTTCTGGAAGCACTACGCCGGCGTGATGAATACTGGTGCGTGACGCGCAGATCGAAGCGTTCCTCGGATTCGAAGCGCGCCTGATGGACGAAGGCCGCTACCGCGAGTGGCTCGACCTGTGGACCGAGGACGCGCAGTACTGGGTGCCGTGCAACGATGACGACATCGATCCGGCGCGCCAAGTATCGATCATCTACGACGACCGCGACCGGTTGACGCAGCGCGTCGAGCGGCTCTTGAGCGGCACCGTGCTCTCGCAGCAGCCGCGGCCGCGGATGCGCCGGGTGCTCTCGACGATCGACGTCACCGAACGCGCGGAACACGCCGTCACGGTCGAGTCGAACTTCATCCTCGGTATCGCGCGCGCGGGCACGAAACAGCTCTGGATCGGCCGCTCGATCCACCACTTGCGCGCGGCCGGCGACTCGTTTCGCATCGCGCGCAAGAAGGTGCTGCTGATCGACAACGATCAGGAGATCCCACTGCTGCAGTTTTTGATCTGATCTGAGAGGCCGCGTGCGCATCGCCGTCGATTCCGGAAAGTGTCAATCCCACGCACGCTGCACGGTTGTGGCGCCGGCGGTGTTCGGCCTCGGCGCCGACGCCAAGGCCGAGGTGCTCGATCCGCACGGCGCCGAGGACGCGCTCGTGCTCAAGGCCGCCAAGTCGTGTCCGTATCGCGCGATCGCCGTCAGCGACGAAACGAGCGGCGAGCAGCTCTGGCCGGTCGTCCGGACCTAAACGGAGAGGAACGTCATGGAACACCAACGGTTCGCGTATTCGGCCATCAGCCGCCGCCCGAAGGTCGAACTCCCCGGCGGCGCGCGCGTCGCCGTGTGGGTGACGCCGAACGTCGAGCACTATCACTACGATAAGCCGGCGATGTCGCTGACGCAGATGACGGCCTCGCTCAAACCCGACATCCTCAACTACGCCTGGCGTGATTACGGCGTTCGCGTGGGCATCTGGCGCATCATGGATATCCTCGCGCGGCAGGGCTTCGTCGCGACGGCGGCCGTGAACGCGGAGGTGTGCGAGCACTATCCCGAGATCATCGAAGAGGGCAACGCGCTGGGCTGGGAATGGATGGCGCACGGTCCGAATAACTCGATGCTCTTCACGGGCATGCCCGAAGACGCCGAGCGGCCGATCATCGCCCAGACGCTCGAGGTGCTGGCGCAATGCACGGGCAAACGCGCGCGCGGCTGGTTGAGCCCGGCGCTCACCGAGACCGACAACACGCTCGATCTGTTGGCGCAAGCCGGGATCGAGTACGTCTCGGACTGGTGCAACGACGAGCAGCCCTACACGATGACGACCAAACACGGACCGATCGTCGCGATGCCGTACACGCTCGAAGTCGGCGACATCCCCGTGTTCCTCTTCAACGGCGGCAGCGGCGACGATTTCGAGCGCATGATCGTCGATCAATTCGACCAAATGTACGAAGAGGGCGCGACCACGCCGCGTTTCCTCTCGATCGCGCTGCACCCGTTTCTGGTCGGGCACCCGTTTCGTGCGCGGCATCTCGAACGCGCGCTGGCCCACATTCGCAAGCGCCACGACGTGTGGATTACGACCGGCGGCGCTATTCTCGACTGGTACCGAGCATCGGGGACGCGTCCCTAGCCAACAGCCAGCGGCCGATCGCGGCCAAGCGGGCATCATGGTGTTCGAAGCCCATCAATTGCACGCCGAGCGGCAGACCGTCAACCGCCAGCAGGGGCAGGTTGAGCGTCGGTGCGCCGATCGCCGATGAGGCGTCGTTATACCACGGCGTCCCGGTCTTCGGCTGACCGCTTTGTCCCGGCCCGATGTGTGCGAGCGTGATGAACCCGTCGACCTTGCCGGCCAGCGCGCGATGCAGCGCGCGCAAACGTTCGCGTGCCGCGCACGCGCGCTCGTAATCGGCCGGCTGCAGTTGCGCCGCGCGGTCGATGTAGCCGAGCATCGTCTCGCTGAACGCATCCGGGCGCTGCTCGCGCCAGGCCAGCATCGGCCAGCGAATCTCCCACAGCATCAAGTCGAAGAACCATTCCGGAACGCTCGCGCTCGCGTGCTCGTAGGCCGCGAATTCCGGGGCCGCCGCGGGTTCCACGATCTCGATCCCCGCTTGTTCGAGTACAAGCAGATACGCCTCGAAGACCTCGCGCGAGGCCGCATCCGTATGCTGCCAGCCGGCGGTATATTGCCGTGCGAGCCGCCGTGGGCGCTCGGCCGGCGGCAGCGTAGGCTGATCGAAGTGCGCCACGCAACCCGGGTCGGCGCCGGCGACGGCCGCGATGTAGTGCGCGACGCTCCAGACATCCGCGAGCGTACCGCCCAGCAGGCCAAGGTGGTTGATGCTCGGCGACGGATCGACCCCGCCGTAGCGGTTGAGCGCACCGAACGTCGGCTTCAGCCCGATCACGCCGCAAATCGAGGCCGGCCGGATGACGGAGCCGCGCACCTGGCTGCCGGTTGCGAGCGGCAGCATGCCGGCCGCGACGGCCGCCGCCGAACCGGACGACGATCCGCCCGGCGTGCGCGTGAGATCCCACGGGTTCCAGGTCGGGCCGGGCGCCGCCATCGTCAACTCGGTGGTGACGGTTTTGCCGAGAACGACGGCTCCGCCGCGGCGCAGCGCGTCGACGTGCGCGGCGTCGGTCACCGCGTCGGCGGCAGCGGCGAAGTAGGCGCTGTTGGCGCGCGTCGGAAATCCGCGCACGTCGAAGCAATCCTTGATGCCGACCGGCAGACCGTCGACGGCCGAGCGCGGCGTGCCCGCGCGCCAGCGCGCGCTCGCCGCATCGGCGGCCCGACGCGCCGCGTCCACGTCGAGGCACACGAACGCGCGCACCCCCGGCTCGAGCCGCTCGATCGTTTCGAGACAACGCTCGAGAAATGCGCGCGGTGAATCCGCGCCGCCGCGAAAGTTCGCGCTCGCTTCGGTGAAGCAGAGGTAGCGCGCCGTCTTAGGGTCGTACATCGAAGCGGTCCAGCGTTTCCAAGGCGAAGATGCGGGTTGCCAGATCATCGGCTTCGCGGGCGACGAGCAGATCCGCCGTCAGCACGCCGAACTTCGCCCGCGTCCGGGCGCGGCGCCGCTCGGGATCGCGGTCGGCCTCGCGTTCGTCCGCGACGGCCTCGACGATCCGGCCGTCGCGCAATTCGACTGCGGCGTGCGACACCGCGACGTCCAGATCGGCGCGCCCTTCTACCGAAATGCGTTCGCGCAGCGCGACCACGTCGCCGGCGCGTGCGATCGCGGCCGTGTAGTTCGTGAGCCGGCCCGTGTCGTAGCCGAGGAGCGCCATCGCGGCCACGGTGCGCACGCTGAACCGCATTTCCAGCGGCGTCACCGGTTCGGCGATGTCGCAGATGCGCGCCGAGCTCGCGGCGATCTGCAAGCGTATCGCTGCGACGTCGCCGGCGGCGAACGGCGTCGCGCGCTGCAGCGCCAGCATGTTCTCGATGCTGCCGTGCGCGAGCGCGCAGGCGGCGTGTTCTTTCATCAGCGTCTGCAGGCTCAAGAACTCACCGCGGCTGCGCTCGAGCGCGGCGGTGTCGACGCGCGCGGTGTGTCCGGCCAGGAAACCGGCGCTCGGATCGAGGGCGTTGGTTGCGGCGCTGAAGCTGCGAGCGGCCAGGCTCGCCGCCAGCGTGCCCGCAGCGGCCGCCGTGCCGGCATGGAGCGGTTTGCACATCGTGCCGACCGCGTCGGCCAAGCCGGCGCTCTGCGTGGCCGCGATGCCGAGCGCCGCGGCGAACCGCGCATCGTCCAGCTCCAACAGCATCGCGCCCGCGGCGGCGGCGCCGAGCGGGCCGGCAATCGCGGTCGGATGGTAGGCCGTCTCGAGGATGCCGCTGCCGAGCATCAGACCGACCCGGCACGCCGCCTCGACGCCGGCGACGAACGCGCGCAAGGCGGCCTCGCCGGAGGCGCCGGTTCGTTCGGCGAGGGCGAGCACGCACGGGAACACCGTCGCCGTCGCATGACCGTTGAGCGTGCGGTTGCAATCGGAGAAATCAAGCGCGTCGCCGGCCGCGCCGTTGACGAGCGCCGCGCTGTGCGGCGACGTGCGCTCCGTGCGCCCGATGATGCTGCACGGCGCCGACGGTGCAGTCAGGATTTCCGCCAGCAGCATCTCCACCAGCGGTTCGCGCGCGCCGGCCAGCGCCGTGCCCACCCAGTCGAGCATGCAGCACTTGACGGCGTTGCGCACCTCTGCGGGCACATCGCCGCCGGCGATCGACCGGATGTCCGCGATGAATTGCGCCGTCATATCGAAGGTAAATCCGCTGGTTCTAATGGATAGAAGTATATCATGCTAGCGACTCGCGGAACCATCTCGGTGCGACGGCTCTCGCCGCACATCGGCGGTGAGATCAGCGGCATCGACCTCACGCAGCCGGTCAGCGACGAACAGGTCGCCGACATCTACGCGGCGCTGGTCGAACACGGCGTCATCTTCTTCCGGGATCAGAACATCGATCTCGAGACACAAGTGAAGTTTGGGCGCCGGTTCGGCGAGCTGCACATCCATTCGGGGATGAAGGGGCTCGACGACCGCTATCCCGAGGTTCGGCCGATTCACGCCGACGCGGATTCCAAGCACATCGCGGGCGAGGATTGGCATACCGATCTCTCGTGCGATGCGATTCCGCCGATGGGCAGCATCCTGCACGTGTACGAACTGCCGGCGCTGGGCGGCGATACGTGCTGGGCCAGCATGTACGCGGCCTACGAGGCGCTCTCGCCGCGCATGAAAACGCATCTCGAAGGCCTGACCGCGACGCACGACGGCCGGATCGCGTTCGGCCGCTTCAACCCGTCGGGATCGTATCCGATCTCCGTGCACCCGGTGGTCGCCAAGCATCCCGATACCGGCCGCAAGCTGCTCTACGTCAATCGCGGGTTCACCTCGCACATCAACGACGTTTCACCCGAAGAGAGCACCGCGCTGCTGACGTACTTGTACGCGCACCTCGAGAAGCCGCACTTCCACGTGCGCTTCGTGTGGGCGCAGCACTCGATCGCGTTCTGGGACAACCGCTGCACGCAGCACCTCGCGGTGTGGGACTACTTCCCGCAAACGCGCAACGGCTACCGCATACAGATCGAAGGCACGCAGCCGCCGATTCCGGCCTAACCGCAGATGCTCGACGGATTCGCCGAACGGCGCATCGCCACGGGCGAGGCCGAACTCTACGCGCGCATCGGCGGCTCCGGACCGCCGCTGGTGTGCCTGCACGGCTATCCGCAGTCGCACCTGACCTGGCGCAAAGTCGCACCGGCGCTGGCCCAGCGCTACACCGTGGTGCTGCCCGACCTGCGCGGCTACGGCGCGAGCGAGATCGTCGCATCCGACGAAGGGCACGTTGCCTACAGCAAACGCGTGATGGCGCGGGACATCATCGCACTGATGTCGGCGCTGGGCTACGAACGGTTTTTCTTGGCCGGGCACGACCGCGGCGCGCGCGTCGCGTACCGGCTCGCCCTCGACGCTCCCGAGCGCGTCGCGGCGATCGCCGTGCTCGACATCATCCCGACGTTGGAAAACTGGGAGGCGATGGATTATCGGCGGGCCTACGGTGCCTACCACTGGCAATTTCTGGCCCAGCCCGAACCGTTGCCGGAGCGTTTGATCGGCAGCGATCCGAAGTGGTACTGCGCGCAGCAGATCGGTGCGTGGCTCGAGGACCGCACGGCTGCCGATGATGCGGCGCTCAGCGCGTACTGCGAGGCCTTCGCGCGCCCGGGGGCCGTGCACGCGGCGTGCGAAGATTATCGCGCCGGCTACACCTGCGATCTGGAAGCCGACCGCGCCGACCGCGACGCCGGCAAACGCATCGAGGCGCCGCTGCTGGCGCTGTGGGGCGCCGGTCAGGACGGGAAGCGTTCGGCGCATTTTCCGGCCGTCTGGGAACGCTGGGCCGGCGACCTGACCGCTCAGGGGCTACGCTGCGGGCACTTTCTCATGGAAGAGTTGCCGGATGAAACGGCGACGGCCCTAGGCGCATTCTTCGACGGGCACGGCGACCGGCTGCGCTAGCGCGCGGTTCGCCAGCAGTTCCACGCGCGTACCGAACGGCGTGCGTTCGACTTCGACCGCATCGGCGAACGCGCGCATCAGCGGCAAACCGAAACCGCGCCCCTCGACCGCGATGTCGCTGTGCCACTCGCCGAAATCGCGAATCTCCACCGTCACCGACTCGCTCGTTGCCCGCCCGCGCACGCGCAGCGCGCCCGATTGCCCCTGATAGGCATGTTCGATCGCATTGCCGATCGCTTCGCCCGCCGCCACGAGCAGATCGCCGACGCGGTCGGCCATGCCGGCGCCGTTGAGAAAACGCGCGATCGCCGTGCGCGCCCGGCCGGCGTTTGCGGGCTGCGCGGGCAGCGTGAGGTCGAGCCGGTCGAGCGTCAGCGAGGCGGTGACGGCCAGCAGCGCGACGTCATCGAGCGGCGCTTCATCGCCGAGCAGCGTGCGGTACACGGCGCCGGCGAGATCGTCGCTCGCGGCCGCGCATTCCGGCAGCGCGGCGTCCAGCCGCGCCAGCGCGACATCGTCCGCGCGATCGCGGAGCAGGCCGTTGGTGTAGAGCAGCATCGATGAACCCGGCTCGAGCCGGAACTCGACATCGTCGTAGCGCGCGCCGGCGTCGGCGCCGAGCATGCATCCCGGGCTGCCGGCATGCGTGATCGCGCCGGCGGGATCGACGATCGCCGGACCCGCGTGGCCGGCCGACGCGATCGTGACGTCGAGCGAGAGCGGCTCGAGGATCGCGACCAGCGCGCTTGCGATGCGCTGGTGCTGCTCGCGCATGAGCATGCCGTTCACGTGCCCGAGGATCGCGCTCGGGCGGGGATCCTCGCGGGCGGCAGTGCGGATCGCGTTGCGCAGCGACGACATCGCGACCGATGCCTCGAGGCCGTGTCCCACGACGTCGCCGATCGAGAGCAAGATGCGTCCGTCGGCCAGCGACATCGCGTCGTACCAGTCGCCGCCGATCAGTTCTTCACGCGCGGCCGACGCATACGCCACCGACAGCGTTAGGCCCTCGACGGCCGGCAGCGTTCCGGGCAGCAGCGCGCGTTGCAGGCCGCTGGTCACGCTGGATTCGCGTTCGGCCAGCGCCGCGGAATGATATGCGGTCGCGGCACGGCCGATGATGCGTCGCAGCACGGCAACGTCGCCGGGCTGGAGGTTGGGGCGTGTTTCGGCGCCGAGCACCAGAATCGCGCCCCGTACGTCGCCTTCGACGACGAACGGCACCGCGGCCGCCGAGCGAAACTGCAAGGCCGAGAGTATCGCCGCGTGGAGCGGTCCGCGGGCGAGCGAGGCGATCGTGTCCGGCGTGACGGTGGGCTCGTACACGACCTCGCCGCGCGCGATCGCCCGGTCGATCGGCGAACCGTCGCCGACGCTGTGCGGATATTCGCGCTCGAGCATCCAGGCGAAATCGCGCTTGGCCGGTTGACGGTGCACGACGCTCTTGAGGCGGATCGCATCGCCGTCACGGAAATAGGCCAGATACCAGTCGCCGAGCGCGGGCACGATGATGTCGCCGAGCGCGTCCAGCGCGCGACCGGGCCGCGTGATGCCGACGAAACGTTCGGCGGCGGCGGCGAGCAGCCGCCACGTGCGCACGTCGGCGCTGGCCAGCGTGTCGGCCGTCTCGCGAAACGCCGACCGGCGGCGCGCCAGCGCGTCGACGCGCGCGATCAGCTCGGCGACGGTGAACGGCTTGATGAGGTAGTCGTCGACGCCGGCGTCGATCGCGGCTTCGGCCGCCTGATCGCCGGCGCTGCCGGAGAGCAAGATGATCGGGATGTCCGCGGTGCGCGGATCTTCGCGCAGCATGCGTGCCGCCTCGAAGCCGTCGATAAACGGCATCCGGGCATCGCTGACGATGACGTCCGGGCGCTGGCTGCGCGCGGCGGCGACCAGCGCCGCGCCGTCGCTGACCGTGTCGACGGCGTACTTCGCCGCGAGCAGCGTGGCGAGGTAGGCGCACAGGTCGGCGTTGTCGTCGGCGATCAGCACGCGTAAGCGCGCAGCGCCGCCCCCGTCGGCGGTTTGGCCGTGGGCCGCGGCGCTTTCGGCGGCGGCGTCGGGAATCGCGGTTCCGGCCAGAAACGCTTCCACGACGTGCTCGATCCGCGCGGCGGTGCGGCGCGCGAGTTCGATCGCCGCGCGGCCGTCGACGTCGACGATCGTGCCCGCGAGCTCGTCGAGTGCGGCCGTCAACAGCGTCCAGGGAGTGCGGAGCTCGTCTTCGACCGCCGCCAGCCGCTCGGGAAACGAGGGTTCCGTACCTGCGCCGGAGTCAGCGGTCATGCAACACGAAAACCCCCCGAGCAACGAAAATTAGGCGGGCGTGCGGGACACACCGCATCCGGCCATTCCCACCCAGCCCGGAGGCTAAACGTAGGGCGGAGACTTCACCATGTGCTGGTCGCGGTGTTCGTATCCGTTGCTCTCGTAGAACTGCGGCGCGGGTTCGTGCGTGCCGCCGCTCGTGACCTCGATCTGGCCGCAACGGCGTTGCGCGGCAAACGACTCGGCCGTCGTGAGCAGCAATTTCCCCACACCTTTGCGGCGATGGTGTGCGCCGACCACGAGCGAGGTGATGCGTCCGATCCAAACGTCGGCGTGGAAACCGGGGAAGACGTGCACGCTGACCACGCCGATGACGCTTTCGGCCGACTCCGCGACGAACACCGCATCGTCGGGGCGGCTGCCCACCAGTTGCAGGCGGCTGAGAATGAAGCTGGGATGGGTCGAATAACCGAGCTCGCCGAGCAGATCGGCGATTTTCGGCGCATCGGAGTCTACGGCGCGGCGGACGGCTGGGACGCTTATCACGACGGACCACCTTCGCGCGGTACATTTCGGAGCCTGGTCAAGCACCGGGATCGACGGGCGCGACGGCTAACAGAACACGCCGATGGACCAGCCGCCGCGCCACTTCCACGCCAACGAGCGCTTCTTTATCGAGATCAAGTTCGAGGAGCCGTTGCCCGAAGGCGCCATTCCGCTGGCCGAGTTCGCCGGTCCGATCGGCCCCGGCGGTCCGGCTCTGACGTTTTGGACGTCCACCGCCGGTCCGGCGGAGAACGCCGCCGGCGATCGCAGCCGCGTGCGGCTGGTCGGCAAAGTGCCCGAAGAGGCGCCGCCCGGAATGTATCGCGTCACGCATCTCGAGGTCCGCTGGGCGGCCGAGATGCCGCTCTCGTGGGAAGCGGTCGCGGTCCCGCTCAAGCACCTCGGCGGCGACGTGCTGATCTCGATCGACGAAGCGCTGGCGCGCTCCCAACCGCCCATCCCCCGCGTCGTCAACGCCGGCTAGGAATGCCGCACGCTGAGCCCGCAAGCAGAGGGACGCAGCCGGCTCCGCGCGGATTGGTAATATGATGTTCCCATACGATTCGGGGAATCTGATCCGCTGCGACTGCGGCCACTCGGTGAACCAGCACTCGGAGACGGGCTGCTCGGCCGGGTCGTTGCCGTGCCGCTGCCAGAAGACGCCGGCGGCCATCGTGCTCGACGAAATCGCGCTGCTGCGGCCCGAATGGCTCACTCAAAAGCCCCCGACACCCTAGCTCAGGTCGAGAAGCGCGCGTTGCCGGCGAGCTGCGCGTAGGGCGCGCAGCCGTTTTGGGCGACGTCGTCGAGTGCCAGCGTGTAGTGCCGGTGGGCGTGCAGGGCGACGCCGGCGCGGTAGTAGACGGGATCTGGGAACGGCGGGCGCTGGGCGTGGGCCGGCGCGGCCGTCCGTTCCAGCGTGGCCGCCGGCGTCGCGGCGCCCTTGGCGTCGGTGGCCAGGATCGTGACGGTTTTGGGCAGCTCGCGCGAGGCGACGAGCACGACCGCGGCGCCCGCCGCAACGTCGGCGCTGCCGGGGACGGGCGTGAGCAGCGTTACGTGCGTGCCGTACGGTAGGAAGCACGGCAGGCTCGGGGTTGCGACGGCCGCGTGGGGCGCGGCGGTGGCGGCCTGGACGGCGCCGCAGCCCGAGAGGGCAAGCGCGGCGAGAACCAAGGCGGCGGACGAACGGAGCATGGTATCTAGGAAACGCCTTCCGCCTCGGAGCGGTGCGCTTCTCAGCAAGCTTTTAGGCGCCCTTAATCGGCCGGCTCGAGGTCGAAGAGCGACGGCATGCCGCCGGTGGCGATGATCGCCGCACAGCGCCGGCGCGCTTCGTCGACCGGCACGCGGTCTTTGCGCACGAAGAGCTTGCGCCAGTAGGCTTTGCCGCTGAGCTTTCCGATCAGATCGGAAGCCTGCCGCGCATCGACGATCCGGCCGGTGACGCGCACGCGCACGGTCGGCGTACTCTCATCGCCGCCCAGCGGCAAGCGGTGCAGCAATTGCTCCTGCGAGTCGCTCCACACCGCATCGCCGTACGCCGCGCGCAGCTCGCGCTCGCACGCTTCGTAGGTGACGAGGTCGCGTTCGGCGTTGAACTCGGCGGCTAGGCCGTAGACGGTGACGCGTTCGCGCAGCCCGCGTGCGGCCTCGGAATCGGAGGTGCGCATCGCATCGACGACGCGGAAATCGTCCCAAGCGAGAAATTCGTCGATCGGGTCGAGCGTGCGCGGATCGGGCCACAGCTCCTCGAGCCCGGCGCGCAACACGCGTTCGAACGCGCGCGTGGTGTGATGGAAATAGATCGTCGCGAACATCCAGTAGCGCGCCAGGACGAAGCTCTCCAGCGCAACCACGCCGCGTCCGTCGACGCCCAGTTCGCCGCGCCCGTCGTGCTCGAACACGCGCAGCGACGCGATCAGCTGCTCGACGTCGTAACGCCCGTTCACCACGCCGGTGAAGTAGGCGTCGCGCAACAGATAATCCATGCGGTCGGCATCGAGGTTCGGACCGGAGACCAGTTCGCGCAGCACAGGGTAACGCGTGGACGTGCCGGTGATCAGCGCCAGCACTTCGGCCGCATCGACGTCGATGGCCGCGAGCTGCCGGGCGATTTCATCGCGCGCGAGGATACGTTCGGTGCGCTGCTCGTGACGGATGCCGAGCACCGATTCGCAGGCGTGGCTGAACGGCCCGTGACCGACGTCGTGCAGCAGCAGGCTCGCGCGGAGCAGCCGCCGCTGGTCGTCGTAGTCGCGTTCCGATGCGAACGCACCGGGCGAATAGGTGCGGATCGCTTCGAGCGCGCGCGTGCCGATCGCGAGCGCGCCGAGGGCGTGGGTGAAACGCGAATGCTCGGCCGAGGGGAACGCCAGGTAGGCGAGCCCGAGCTGGCGCAGCCGCCGCAAGCGCTGGACTGCGGGCGCCTCGAGCAGCGCGACTTCGCCGGCGTCCAGTTCGATGAACCGGTGAATCGGATCGAAGATGCGCTTGCCCTTGGCCACGCCTCGGGAGGTTCGCTACCGAGGGAGGGTCCCATGCGCCGCGTCGAACACTCGGGTGTGCGGATCGACGACGGCGTGAAGCGGGACATCCTCGCGCGCACCGATATCGGCGAATATATCGGTGCGGTCGTCTCCTTGCGCAAACGCGGCAACGACCTGGTCGGCCTGTGCCCGTTTCACGGCGAGAAGACGCCGTCGTTCCACGTCCATCCCGATCGCGGATTCTTCAAGTGCTTCGGTTGCGACGCGGCCGGCGACGTGATCCGGTTCGTGCAGCTGCACGACAACCTCAACTTCGTCGACGCGCTGCGCGTGCTCGCGAAGCGGGCCGGGATCCAGCTCGAGAACGAGGATCCGGCGACGGCGCGCGTGCGCAGCGAAAAAGAAGCGATCTATCACGCCAACGACGTCGCGGCGCGGTTCTTCCATCGCATGCTCACCGCCGAAGCGGAAGGCGAGAAAGGCCGCCGGTACTGCGCCGAACGCGGCCTCAGCACGGCGACGATCGCGGCCTTCAGCCTCGGCTTCGCGCCCGAGCGCTGGGACGGATTGGTCGCCGAGTTGCAGCGCGAAGGCGTCGATTTGGCGCTGGCGGCGACGGCCGGACTCGTCAAGCCGGGCCAGCGCGGCTACTACGATTTCTATCGCGACCGCTTGATGATCCCCACCCGCGCGGTCACCGGCGAGACGATCGCGTTCGGCGGGCGGCTGGTCGGTGACGGCGAGCCCAAATACCTCAATACGACGACCACGCCGGTCTACACCAAAGGCCGCTTTCTGTTCGCGCTCGGGATGGCGCGGCGCGCCGCGCAGCAAGCGGGCAACATCACGATCGTCGAGGGCTATCTCGACTGTATCGCGCTGCACCAGGCCGGCATCACCAACGCCGTCGCGTCGCTGGGTACCGCGTTCACCGCGGAGCAAGCGCGCGAACTGCGCAAAGCGACTGAGAATGTGTTCATCTGCTTCGACGGCGACGCCGCGGGCCAAGCGGCGGCGGCGAAATCGATCGACACGCTGGTCGGCGAGGGGCTGGCTGCGCGCATCGTGCACTTACCGGCCGGCGAGGATCCCGACAGCTTCGTGCGCGCGCACGGAGCGGACGCGTTTCGCGCGCGGCTCACCGAGGCGATCCCGTGGATTCAGTTCAAGATCGACCGCCGCATCGGCGAGATCCGGGCCGGGTTCAAGAGCCGGGCCCAGATCGCCCGGGAAGCCGAGATCCTCGTGCGCACCCTGCCGCGCGCGGAGTGGGATCACTGGCGCACCTACGCCGCGCCGCAACTCGGGGTGGACGTCGAGGACTTGCGCAAGGCGCGCCTGCAGATCACCGACGGCACGCGGCTCGAATACGGCGAGGGCCAGCTGATCGACGTGCGGCGCTCGGACAAGATCCGGCCGGGGTCGGTCGCTTCCCCGTCGTGGGAGACGTCCTGTCTTGCGATCTTTGTCTCAGAGCCGGCCCTGATCGCCGAATATGCCGGGCGTATCGACCCCGAGCGCTTCGGCGAGGCGTCGCTGCGCCGCATTTACGCCCGCATTCGCGAGCAGGCGCACGCACTCGTGCAACCAGGCGATGTCTTCGCCCTGTTCAGCGATGATGGTGACGTAACCGCGACGCTTGCGTCGATCGCGGGTGCTGAGCGCTCGCGGATCATCCGTTTTGCCGACACCGACGCCTGCCGCGCGTATCTCGATCGGACGATCGAGCGATTCGCTGCTGACGATCGGCAGCGGCGCTTCCGCGAGCTCGATGCGCAGATGAACGTCCTGCTCGAAGCCGGCCAGCCGGTTCCCCAGGATTTGCGGGAAGAGCACAGCGCGCTGCACACGGCCCGAACCAAAGGATGACCCCGACACCGGGCCACCGAAACGGCGAGGTCCAGCATTATAACAGAAAGGGGGTGAGGAAAAAACATGGCACGCAAAAAAGCCGCGACCGCAACGGTCGACGCGCCGCACGTTCCGCTCGAAGAGCAGATTAAGAAATTACTCGAGCGCGGCAAGAAGCGCGGGACGCTGACCTACGAAGAAGTGAACGCCGTTTTCGACAACGTCGAAGACGTCACGCCCGAACGCGTCGACGAGCTGTTCGAAGAGATTTCGACGCTCGGGATCGAGATCGTCGAGGAGCTCGCGAAGGAAGAGAAGCCGGAAACCGAGGCCGAGGAGGTCCCGATGCCGGCCGGTCTCGCGCTCGACGACCCGGTTCGCATGTATCTCAAGGAGATCGGCCGCGTGCCGCTCCTGTCGATGGACGATGAGAAGCGGCTGGCCATGGCGATCGAAGCCGGCGAGAAGGAAGCCCTCAAGAACGGCACCGCCGACAACGCGGTCGTGTTCGGCGGCGAAGACGCGAAGCGCCGGCTGACCGAAGCGAACCTGCGGCTCGTCGTGTCGATCGCGAAGAAGTACGTCGGCCGCGGCATGCTTTTCCTCGACCTCATCCAGGAAGGCAACCTGGGACTGATCCGCGCCGTCGAGAAATTCGACTACCGCAAGGGCTATAAGTTCTCAACCTACGCGACCTGGTGGATCCGCCAAGCGATCACCCGTGCTTTGGCCGATCAGGCCCGCACGATCCGCATTCCGGTCCACATGGTCGAGACGATCAACCGGCTGATCAAGATCTCGCGCCAGCTGCTCCAAGAACTGGGCCGCGATCCGACGGTCGAAGAGATCGCGGGCGAGATGGGGCTCACCCCCGAGAAGGTTCGCGAGGTCATCAAGATCTCGCAGGAGCCGATCTCGCTCGAAACGCCGATCGGCGAAGAGGAAGACTCGCATCTCGGTGATTTCATCGAGGACCAGGAAGCGATCGCCCCGGCCGAGGCCGCCAGCGTCATGCTGCTCAAAGAGAAGATGCAGGACGTGCTCAAAAACCTCACCGAGCGCGAGCGCAAGGTGCTCGTGCTGCGCTTTGGTTTGGAAGACGGCCACCAGCGCACGCTCGAGGAAGTCGGCCAAGAATTCGGCGTCACGCGCGAACGCATCCGGCAAATCGAAGCCAAGGCGTTACGCAAGCTGCGACATCCCAGTCGCGGCAAAGCGCTGAAAGACTACTGGAGCAACGAATAAACAAGCCGCACGAGGATGCGGCTTGTTTATTGGATCGCTTGAATCAGGTCTGGCGTTCGGTGGGGGCTTTGCCTTGGTTGGGCGAGGGGTGGACGTTGGGGTTGAGGTCGGCGAACTGGCCGCTCGGGTTCGGGATCAGCCACATCTGCGCGTCCCAATTGTTGAGCAGGGCGAACACGAACACGACTTGATCGGCTGAGGTGACTTTGCCGAGTTTGACCAGATCGGCCGCGGTCGGGTGCAGCGGATCGAGTCCGGCCGCCGTGAAGTCGGCCGCGCGCACGAACAGGCCGTAATCGATCGTGCCGTCGGGATGCTTCACCGCGTAGTGGACGTGCAGCGGGATCTTGTGAAAGCGCGACGCCGAGATGCCGAACAGCGTCGGCCCGTTCGGATGCTGCCCGACGATTTGCGAGAAGTCGCCGCCCAACAGCCGGCCGTTGACGTCGTACCACAGCTGTTGCGGATGCGCCGCGTCGGGCGTTTCGAAATACTGCGTGTTCTCGTAGCTGATCGCGCCGCTGCGATCCTCGTTGTTGAAGCGGAAGTAGCCTGCTTTGGCCGCGGCGGCCGGGTTGGGATAGAGCTTCTGCAGCGTCGTCGACGCCTGATCGTAGAAACTCTGCTCGGCCGGGGTGATCGGCGCTTGGGTGGGCGGCGCCGTGGCCATCGGCATGGCCATTTGTGCGCCGGCAACGGCCGGCATGGCGGCCAGCACGGCGCAGAAGAAGAGAGCGCGACATCGTTTCATGCGGCGCCCTTCGGCACGCGGCGTCCGGCGCCCGCAAGTATTTTCCGGCTAGACGACCGCGTCGAGGGGCAGGGTCGCCGCCCGCGGCGCGTACGCGTTCCAGGCCGCGGCCAGGCGCTCGACGCCGGCCAGCAGCACGTCGGGATCGAGCACGAACGGCAAGCGCAGCCGCCGGGCGTGGCGCTGGGCCGACGAGAACACCGGGCCCGGCGCCAACGTGACGCCGAAGCGCGCCGCCTCGAGCGCGAAGCTCGCCGAATCGCCGTGCGGCAACTCGATCCACAGCGACGACCCGCCGCGCGGCTCGTTGCGGTTCCAGGACGGCAGGTCGCGTTCGAGCGCGCCCACCAGCGTGCGGTAGCGAACGGCGAGCTGCGCCCGGCGCTCGCTGCGGACGCGGTCGCGCAGGGGCAGCAGTTCGGCGCACAGCGCCTGTCCGACGAGCGACGTCCCGAGGTCGGCCACGATCTTCAGCGGCGCGATCCGGCTGATCATGTGCGCCTCGCCGCGCACCCAGCCGATGCGCAGCCCGCCCCAGAAGAGTTTGCAGGCCGAGCCGATCGACAGCACCGTCGCGCCGCCGCCGAGCGCGGCCACCGGCAGCGGCGGCTCGACCTCATGGATCGAGATGTCGCACAGGGTCTCATCCTCGATGATCGTCCAGCCTTCGTGCGCGGCCATCGTCGCCAGCGACCGCCGGCGGTCGCCCGAAAGGACGGTGCCGGTCGGGTTGTTGTAGGTCGTCGCGATGTAGACCGCGGCCGGCATCCGCGCGGCGGGCAGCCGCTCGAGCTCGTCCACGTCGGCGCCGTCGGCGTCGACGGCGATCGCCACGATGTCGGCGCCGGCGGCGCGAAAGGCATCCAGCGAGGCGGGGTTGGTGGGGTCTTCCATCGCCACCCGCTCGCCGCGGAAGAGCTGCGCGACGAGCGCGATCGCCTGCTGGGCGCCGCTGGTCACGATGATCTGGTCGGCGGTGGTCGGCAAGCCGCGGCTCGTGTAGGCGCGCGCGATCTCCCGCCGCAGCGTGGGCAAGCCGAGCGGCAGATACCCCGGCGTCTCGCGCGAGAGGCGTTGAAGCTGCTTGGCGAGGCGTTCGCCGGCTGGGGCGATCTCGCGCGAGCCGGGCAGTGCGGCGATGGTGAACTCGACCGTTTGGCGCGGACCGTCGCGGTTGTCGACGATCGAAACCAGGTGGCCCGGCGAGAAGCGGCCGCCACGAGCGAGCGGTCCAGGCGGTCCGGCATAGGTACCGCTGCCGCGCTGGGTGTGGGCGCGGCCCTCGGCTTTCAGGCGGTCGTAGGCTGCCACCACGGTGCTGCGGCTGATGCCCAGGCGCTGGGCCAGCTCGCGCTCCGAGGGCAGCCGGGTGCCGGTGGCGATCGTGCCGCGCAGCACGGCCGATTCCAGCGCGGCAGCCAGGCGGGCCAGCATCGGCCCGGAGCCGCGGGTCCAGTCCGTGAGCGCGGCCGCGACGTCCGCGACCTGCGCGTGCGAGGTGGACCCGGCATGACGTGGCAGTGGCATGGTGGGGTGGTTCGCTGGCCTGCTCAACCATTCCAGCGTAGGCGCAATTATGTGGGGGCATGGTTTTGGAGACGGATGTCCTCATCGTCGGCGCCGGCGCCGCCGGTCTGATGGCCGCGCGGGCGGCCAGTGCGGCCGGCGCCTCGGTCGTGATCGTGGACAAGAGCATCATCGGGCGCGGCGGGGCGACGATCATGGCCCAGATGACGACGGCCGTCGCGCTCGGCGCCGCCGAGCCCGACTCGACCGAGCTGCACGCCGAGGACACCTGGGCCGGCAGCCGCGATCTCGGCGACCGCGCGATCATCGACGTGATCTGCGCGCGCGGGCCCGAGGTGATCCGCGAAGTCGAGGGCTACGGCGCCAACTGGGCGCGCACGCCGGAGGGCGCCTACAGCCAAGTCTTCGCGCCCGGCCACTCACGCAAGCGCTGCGTCTACGTCGACGTGCTCCGCACCGGCGATGCGGTCTCGCAGGCCCTGCGCAGCGTCGTGCGGCGCGACGGCAACGTGGTGCGCCTCTCCAACGTCATGCTGACCAAACTCGCGAAGGACGGCGACCGCGTCACCGGCGCGCTCGGCTTCGCGATCGAGCAGCTCGAGCCGGTCGGTATCGCCGCCAAGACCACGATCGTCGCGACCGGCGGCCTCACGTTTCTCTACGCGCGCAACAGCGCATCCTCGAACATGACGGGCGACGGTTTTCTGCTCGCGGCCGAAGCCGGCGCGACGCTGCGCGACATGGAGATGGTGCAGTTCTTTCCGATCGCGCATCTCTATCCGCCCTTGGTGCAGCTCGATCCGATCATGTGGGACCCGTTCCGCTACAAGCTCGGCGGCCGATTGCTCAACGGCCGGGGCGAAGAGTTTCTGGGCGAGAGCGGCGATGCGTCGGGCGCCTACACCACGCCGCGCGACACCGCGACCTACAAGATCTTCCAAGAGGTGGAAGAGGGCCGCGGTTCGCCGCACGGCGGCGCGTATCTCGACTTCCGGATGGTGCCGGCGGCAGATCTCAAGGCCGGCTTCGGTCCGGTGATCGACATCTTGGCGCGCCAGGGCGTCGATCTGACGCGCGACATGGTCGAAGTCTCACCGATGGCGCACTTCATGCTCGGCGGCATCGTGGTCGATGCGGCGATGCGCACCGGCGTCGAGGGTCTGCTCGCGTGCGGTGAAGCGATCGCCGGCATGCACGGCGCGAACCGCCTCTCGGGCAACGCCATCACCGAAGCGCTGGTCACCGGCCGCATCGCGGGCGAAACGGCGGCTGCGGGCCGGAACGCCGGCGCCCCGGCGATCGAGGCGGCGCTGGCCGCGGAATGGGCGCGGCTGCAAGCGTTCTGGCATCCGCGCGCGGTGGCGCGCGACGAAGCGCCGATCGACGAATTCAAGCTGCGGCTGCAAGCGACGATGTGGGAAAACGCCGGACCGCTGCGCACCGGCGAGAAGCTCGCGGCCGCGCTCGCCGACGTGCGCGCCCTGGCGGCCGAGAGCGCCGACATCGCGCTGGCACCGCAAACGGCGTTCGCCCTGAACCTGCAAGAAAAAGTCGAGCTGCGCATCATGCTCGCGGTGGCCGAATCGATCGTGCTGCCGGCCATCGCGCGGCGCGAATCGCGCGGCGCGCACGTGCGCCTGGACTTCCCCGAGCAAGACGGCGCGGCGGTCGCGCGCTATCTCAACCGCAGCGGCGAGGGCTGGTCGATCACCGAGCGCGACATGACGGCGGTGACGGCGTGAGCGAAACGACGCGGCTCGCGATCACGCGCGCCGAGCCGGGCGGCGAAGCGCGCGTGGAAGAGCACGAAGTTCCCTATCACGACGGGCTGACGCTGCTCGATGCGATCTTGTGGATTCGCCGCCACCACGATCCCTCGCTCGCGGTGCGCTTTTCGTGCAAGGCCAACGCCTGCAAGGAGTGCTCGGCGACGATCGAGGGCAAGCCCGGATTTCTGTGCGCGCAGCGCGCGGTGCCGGGTGCCGTGACGCGCATCGAACCGCTCAAGAAGCCGCGCCTGATTCGCGATCTCGTCACCGAACTCTATTGACGTGACGGCCAACGCTGCCGTGACGATCCGCGATTTGCGGATCATCTATTCGTCGGGACGGCAGGCGACGCTGGCGGTGGACGGCGCGACACTTGCGGTCGGCGAGGGTGAGTTCGTGGCGCTGGTCGGCCCGAGCGGTTGCGGGAAGTCGACGATCCTCAAAGTCGTCGCGGGCCTGCTGGCGGCGAGCGGCGGAACGGTGCTGGTTGGTGACGAGCCCGTGCGCGGCGTGCCCGACGGCGTCGGCATGGTGTTTCAAAACGACGCGTTGCTGCCCTGGAAGACCGTGCGCGACAACGTGCGCTTGCCGCTCGTGTTGCGCGGCTTGACGGCCGCCGAGCAGCGCGCGCAGACGCGGCAGTTGATCGATCTCGTCCAGCTGACCGGGTTTGAAGACTTCTATCCGCGCGCACTCTCGGGCGGCATGCGCAAACGCGTTGCGCTGGCGCGCACGCTGGCCTACGATCCGCGGCTGTTCTTGATGGACGAACCGTTCGGGCCGCTCGACGCGCAAACGCGCATCCTGATCGGGCGCGAATTCCTGGCCATCTGGGAGCGTTTGGGCAAGAGCGTGCTGTTCGTGACCCACGATGTCGAGGAAGCGATCGCGCTCGCCGACCGGGTGCTCGTGATGTCGCCGCGGCCGGGCCGGATCGTGGCCGAGTTCCGCGTCGATCTGCCGCGGCCGCGAGACTACGAAGAGATTCGCTTCGAACCGCAATTCCGCGATCTGCAGCGCGCGATTTGGCACGCGCTGACCGGCGCCGCGGCGGCGTCGTGAACGAGACCAAACAGACACCGTTCGCGCTGTGGCTGGGCCGGCTCGTCGTCGGCGTGGTGCTGCTCGGCTTCTGGGAACTCACCTCGGGCCGCTGGTACAACGATTTCTGGATCAGCCGCCCCTCCGCGATCGCGGCCCGCATCGGCCTGATGTTCGTCGACGGCGATTTATGGTTCCACTTGCAAGCGACGCTCGAGGAAACGATTGCCGGTTTGCTGCTCGGCATCGTGGTAGGCACGATCTTGGGCGTGCTGCTGGCGTGGAGCGGCCGGCTGGCCGGCTGGGTGCACCCCTACGTGATGGCGATCTACAGCCTGCCCAAGGTCGCGCTCGCGCCGCTGTTCGTGGTCTGGTTCGGGATCGGGCTGCCCTCGAAGATCGTCATGGTGACCTCGCTCGTCATCTTCGTGGCGTTCTACAACGCCTACGAGGGCGTGCGCAACATCGATCCCGACCTGCTCGACATGATGAAGGCCTACAAGGCGCAGCGGCTGCCGACCTTGCAGTGGGTGATCCTGCCCTCCATCGCGGTCTGGTTCTTCACCAGCCTGCGCCTGGGCATCGGCCTAGCGCTGATCGGCTCGGTCATTGCCGAACTCGAGGGCTCGAACCGCGGAATCGGCTACTACATCACGAAATCAGGGAACTCGCTCGACACCACGGGCATCTTCGCCGGCCTCTTCATCATCATGCTCGTGGCGCTCGCGCTCGAAGCGATCGTCGGGGCCACCGAACGCCGCGTGCTCCGCTACCGCTGACTCAAGCTCGAAAGGAAACCCCGCTGAACACCCCGCTCCGCCTCCTCGCCGGCGCCTTGTGCGCGATCCTGTTGCTCCCCGCCCTGCCCGGCCGCAGCGCCGATCTGCCGACGGTGCGCGTGGGCTTGATCTGCGGCGGGATGACGCCGATGGTCGCGCAGGTCGCGATCAACGACGGCAGTTTCGAGAAAGCCGGCATCCACGTCGAGAAAGATTGCTTCACCGGCGGACCGCAAGCCGTGCAGGCCCTGGTCGGCCGGAGCATCGATGCGTTCATCGGGTCGTACGACCACGTGCTGCGCCAGCGCGCGCGCAACATCGATGTGAAGGTCTACGCCGAACTCTACGACGGGTACAGCTACGAGCTGATCGCGAAGTCGTCGTCCCCCATGAACTCGCTCGCCCAAGCGAAAGGGCAAACGTTCGCCGTCACCGCGGCCGGCGCGCTCTCCGACGATGCGCTGCGCCTGGGCCTGGCGGAAGCCGGGCTCAACCCCGATCGCGACGTGACGATCGTCGCGACCGGCAGCGGCGTTCCGATGGTCGCCGCGCTCGACACCGATCGCGTCGCCGGCGGCATGCTGGCCGAACCCACGATCACGCAGCTGACCGACGGCGGAAAATACAAGGTCGTGTTCGATCCGACGCAGCCCTTCGCCGGCAACGTCGATCATGGCGCAGACGTCGTTCGTCGCCGCGAACAAGCCGCGTTCACCACGATGCTCGGCGTGCTGCGCGCGACGGCGGCGCGCGTCGCGGCGAACCCGCAGAGCGCGGTCGAACCGATGCGCAAAGACTTCCCGGCGGTTGCGCCGGCCGTCATGCTGGCGGCGATCAAGCGCACGCTGCCGCACGTCCCAAGGGCTTGCTCGCCGACCGCCGCTCGACCGATCCGGTCGTCGCCGCGACGCTTGAAAAAAGGCGACATCACGAGCGCGATTCCGTTCGAAGCGGCCGTCGACAACTCGATTCTCGAGAGCATCAAGTAACGAGGAGATCATCGTGTGCCGAAAAATTTGCGGACGTTCATGCGCGATGCGATCGCGCGATTTCCGGGCTCGATCAAGACGATCGACGTGCCGGTCGACCGGCGCTTCGGCATCACGGCCTACGCCGCGAAGCTGGCGCAGAGCGGCGAGTACAAGGGCCTGTTGTTCAACAACGTGATCGGCTCGCGGTTTCCGGTCGTCACCAACCTGATGTCGAGTTACGACCGCATGGCGATGGCGATGAACTGCTCGATCGAAGAGCTGCCGCAAGTCTACGGCACGCGCGTGAACAAGCCGATCGCGCCGGTCACGGTCACGCGCGAGCAGGCGCCGGTCAAAGACGTCGTGGTTCGCGCGGCCGACATCGATCTTGAGCACGATTCCGATTCCGGTGCACAACGCGCTCGACGGCGGGCCCGTATCTCACCGCCGCCGCGACCGTGATGCGCGATCCGGAAACGCGGCGCGCAAAACGTCGGCATCTACCGCCATCACGTCTTCAACGACAAAGAGATGGGCGTGTGGTTTTTCGGCAGCCATCACGGCGGCCACATCGTCGACGCCTACGAGCGGCGCGGCGAACGCGCGCCGTTCGCGATCGCGATCGGCCATCATCCGGCGTTCCTGATGGGCGCGGCCGCGCGGCTGCCCGGCATCGGCGGCGAGTACGAGGCGGCCGGCGCGCTGCTGGGCGAACCGGTGGAGCTGGTCGAGGCGGAAACGTCGGATCTGATGGTGCCGGCGCAAGCCGAGTTCATCATCGAAGGCTACATCACGCCGGGACAACTGCACCACGAAGGCCCGTTCGGCGAGTGGCCGGGCCATTATCTCAACGAAGAAGAAGTTCCGATCATGACCGTCACGGCGATCACGCACCGCCGCGACGCGATCTTCCAGGACATCATCGGCGCCGGCCGCGAGCATCTGCTGATGGGCGGCATTCCGCGCGCCGGCAGCATCTATCGCAGCGTGAAGGAAGTCGTGCCGGACGTGGTCGCGGTCAACGTGCCGCCGCACAGCCGCATGCACTGCTACGTCTCGATCAAACGGCGGCGCAACGTCGATGCGAAACGCGCCGCGTTCGCCGCGCTGAACACCGAGCCCGAAAACTTGCGCGCCGTGATCGTCGTCGACGACGACATCAACGTGTACGACGACGGCGACGTGCTGTGGGCGGTCGGCACGCGCTTCGATGCGACGCGCGATCTGACGGTCGTCCAAGGCTGGAGCGGACCGGGCGGCTTGCTGCCGACGAATTGGGAGTACTTCGCCGACGGCACGAAGACCGCGCGCGCGTCGAGCGCGATCATCATCGACGCGACGAAACCCCGCCGCCGGTGCCCTACCCGCCGCGCACGCAAGTGCCCGACGACGAAGTCAACCGCGTCGACCTCGGCACGCTCAGCGATATGACCGCGGCCAACCCGTATCTGGCCGATCCGGCTGCGCTCGTCACGCGCTGATGCCGCTGTGGGCGGATTTTCAGGCCAACGGCGAGCGCCGCGTCATCCACAAGTGGAAGCACTATTTTCCAATCTACGAACGCCATCTCGGTCCGTTCGTGGACCGGTCGGTCGCGCTGCTCGAGATCGGCTGCGGCGACGGCGGCTCGCTGCAGATGTGGAAACGCTACTTCGGGCCGCACGCGCAGATCGTCGGCCTCGACATCGAGCCGCGCTGCAAGGAGTTCGAGGACGATCAGATCGCCGTGCGCATCGGTTCGCAGGACGATCCCGCCGTACTCGACGGCCTGGTCGCGGAATTCGGACCGTTCGACGTGGTGATCGACGACGGCAGCCACATCCAGGCGCACGTCGCGGCGTCGTTCGGCCGGCTCTATGCCGGGCTGTCGAAGAACGGCGTGTACCTCATCGAAGATCTCCATACCGCGTATTGGCCCGATTTCGGGGGCGGCGAAGGCCGTCCCGACACGTTCATCGAGATCGCGAAAAAACTGGTCGACGAACTGAACGCCGATCACCGGCGTGAACCGGGGGCAGCGACGGAGTTCACGCGCACGACGCACTCGATCTGCTTCTATGACTCGGTGGTCGTCTTCGAGCGCGGGCTCTATACGAAGAAGTGGGCGCCGCGCATCGGACGTGAGGAAAAGAAGCGGCGCTGGGGTTGAGCGCGAGGGATGCACAGCGCCGCGACCCTGCGGAAGCGGCGCGTTGCAGTTGGGTCAGGAGGCCTTTTTCTCGAGCGGCAGCAGCGTCGGCTGCGGCCTTCTTGCCTTGTTCGATCAGGGCTTTGACCTTCTGGCCGCCCTTTTGACCGATCTCTTCGTAAAAAGCCGGGCCGTAACGGTCGCGAGTCGCCTCGCCGCCTTTTTTGCCGCCTTTTTTACCGATGGCTTCGTAGAAAGCATGGCCGTGGGCTTTTTTCGTAGCCTGACCACCCTTACGGCCGATCATCTCGTAAAATTCGGGACCATACTTTTTCTTGACGGTCTCGCCGCCTTTTTGGCCGGCTTCGCGGACGCTCATGCCGGGTTTGCGTTCTGGGGTTGGGGTGGACATGACGGGAACCTCGTTCGTTTCTAGATTCGTACCTACCGAAGTAACGTAAGCGGTCACTCGAAAGTTGTGCCATGAGCCGGCAAGTTTGCAAAGCTTGGGCCAGGGTTGCCTGGGTCGGGCGACCTTCCAGGGCGTGATCGCCCGGCTACCAATTGCTTGTGTAGCAGTCCGACTGTACCCAATAATCGCAGAGATGAACTACCGCCTTTCAGTCACTTTGTCTCAGCGGCGCGCGAAACGGGTCCAGATCCGCCGGCGGCCGGCAAAGAGGAGCGCTCCGCCGGCCAGGGCGGCGCCCAGGCAGCGTCAACAGCAGCATCAGGGGCGAGAAGCCGCTCGCGAGCGCCGCCCCGCACGTCCGGACGACGCCGCCGAAGAGGCGCAGCGCGAACCGGGCGAGCGGGTTCGCCGGGCAGGGTCGCGATCGAGCGGGCCTCGGCGGCGACCTCGGGCGCCGTCCAGTCGTTGCCGGCGAAGGTTTCCTCGAGGATGCCGTCGCGCGCGATCAGGACGGCCTCGGTGTGGAGGATCAAGCCCGGGCGCGGGCGGTCCACGTAGAGCCCGGACCGTTCGGCGAAGGCCGCGATCGCCGCCGGCTCGCCGGTGGCCAGGGTCCAGCGGACGCCGTCGGCCCCGGCGGCCCGGCCGTAGGCGCGCAGCACGGCCGGCGTGTCGTAGGCCGGATCGAGCGTGATCTCGAGCAGCCGGACCGGCGTATCCGCCGAGCAGCTCGGCCATGCGGGCGAACTTCGCCGTGACGAGCGGGCACATCGTCGGGTCCGGGCAGCGCGTGTAGATGAAGGCGAGCACCGTGATCGCCGTGCTGCGAGGTCGACGCCCGCCGCCGTTCATGTCGACGAGCGGCGGCGCGGCCAGGGCGTTCGGTGCTGCGGGCATCGGCGTTGAACGCCGAGACCGCGTTGCGCGGCCGCTGATGCGGAAGCGGAACGTCGATCTCGCGGGTCTCGCCGGCGGTGTTGCGGGCGATGACGTGCAGCACGTAGGGCCGCACGAGCAGCGCCGGCACGTCGATCAGGTGGAACCGAAAGTGGAAGTGCCCGGTCTCGGGCCGCGGCGCGCTGAAGTCGAACAGGTTGGTCCCGATCTCGATGCTCGCCGTGTTGGTGCTGGTCGAGGATGTCGCCGTCCCAGTCCGTCCCCGGCCGGATGTCGAGGCTCGAGAAGCGCATGGCCTGGATTTCGGGGGGCGCCGCCACGTCGGCCACGTGCGGCTGCGGCCAATCGGCGGGCGATTTGGGCGCGACGAGGAGCGACTTCGGCTTGGACGGCAGGGCTTGCACGCATCCGGCGAGGACGAGTCCTGCAATGAGCGCGGTCGTCAGCCTCCCGGAAGCGCCGAGGACGGCTCCCGGCGCGCGGCGTGGACCTGCACCGCCCGACGCGACGCTGGATCTGCTCGTGGGGATCGTCGGCCTGTGGCTAGCGGCGGGATTTCTGTTGGACAGTTGGGCCCATCTCCACGTCGCGATCGAAACGTTCTTCACCCCATACCACGCGACTTTCTACAGCGCGATGGTCGCCGGCGCGGTCATCCTGGCGGTTTTCGCGCGGCGTAACTTGGCGCTCGGTTTCACCGGCTTCGACATGTTGCCTGCCGCCTACCAGTCAGCGCTGTGGGGCGTGCCGATCTTTTTCGCCGGCGGCATCGGCGATTTGATCTGGCATACGTTCTTCGGCGTCGAGGATCGCGTCGAGGCCGTGACCAGCCCGACCCACCTGATCATCGGCGTGGGCGTGCTGCTGGTGGTCGGCGCGCCGATCCGCTCGGCACTGCAGCAGCGTGCGGGTTTGACGCACCCTGCGCGCGCAACTGCCGCTGCTGTTCGCGCTCGCGACGTGGCTCGAATTCATTCACCTCGGCACGGCCTACGCGTTCGATCCCGGCGCGGCGCAGCTGTACGCGCCGCCCGACGGGGTCGCCTACAGTCCGGATTATTTCACCAACACGACGTTCGTCTTGTTCAAAACCGGCTCGGGCATCGCGATCATCATGTTGCAAACGCTGATCTTGATGGGCGTGTGCGTGTGGACGGTCGCGCGTTTCTCGCTGCGGCCGGGCGCGTTGACGATTCTCTTCGTGCTCGGCAACGCGATGATCGCGGCCGCGCTGACCAACGACACGCCGATACTCGTGACGTACCTGGCCATGAGTGTCGTTGCCGGGGCGGCCGGCGATCTGATCGTGGCCCGGTACCGCCCGGCGCCGGCGCGCGCGTTCGCTTTCGGTCTTTTCGGAGCATTGGTGCCGGGGGCGTACTACGGAACGTATTTTCTCGTCACCGCGCTGACCGGCGGTGTCTGGTGGAGCTGGACGCTCACCCTCGGGGCGATCGTCTGGTCGATGCTCTGCGGTTTGGCGCTCACGCTGCTCGCGGGCAACGACGCCCTAAGCCTGCTGGAAGGTAACGCAGCCTTTACAACTCCACCCGGCTCCTTGTAGGCCCCCATCGCCCGCACTCGAACATGGGGGTGCGTATGGCCTGGCGGGTGCTGGTCGCCGATGACGACCCCGAGATTTGCACGCTCATCAAAACGATCTTGCGAAACGCGTCGTTCGAGGTCGCAGTGTGCGCCGATGCCGAGAGCGCGCTCGTTCATCTGCAGCGCGACAAGCCCTACGATATCCTGATCAGCGATTTCATGCTGCCCGGAATCTCGGGCATCGAACTGATCACGATGGTGCGCGCGAACCCGCAGACCGCACGGCTGCCGATCCTGATGATCAGCGGCCACAGCAATTACGCGATGGATGCGCGCGCGAAAAGCGCCGGCGCGGATCATTTTCTCAACAAGCCGTTCACGCTCACGCAACTGCGTTCGACCGTCTCGGCGCTGGCCGCGAAGTATCGCCCGCTCACGGCCGCCGAAGAAGCCAAGATCGCCGCGAGCAAACCGGCCGGTGCCGCCGCTCCCGCGGCCGCGCCTGCGGCCGCGACCGCCGCACCGCCGCCCACCACGAAGATCGTCTCGGCCTCGCCGGTCCGTCCGGAATCGATCAAGGTCACGTCGAGCGCGCCGCTGGCGGACGCGAAGAACTCCGGATCCGAGTCGCATTAGTCTGAGCGGCGGCCGGGCCATGAGCGTCGCGGCGTTTTTTAAAGTCGTCCTGGTGGCGGTGTCGCTCGGGCTCGACGTTTTCGCGGTCTGCGTCGGCGTCGGCATGCGCGGCATGCCGCGCGGGCGTCAAACTGCGGATCGGCGTGGCGTTCGCCACGGCCGAGGTCACGATGACGCTGATCGGCGCCGGCATCGGGAACGTCGCGGGCCAGCTGCTCGGTGACGTCGCCGGCTACATCGGCTTCACCGCGCTGGTCGGCGTCGGCATCTACATGGTGATCGAATCGCTGCACGAGCGCGAAGGCGGCGGGTTCGATCTCTCGCGCGGCTGGGGACTGCTGCTGGGCGCGCTCTCGATCAGTCTCGACTCGCTCGGCATCGGTTTTTCGATCCTCTACATCGGCGTGCCGCTGGCGGTGTCGCTGGTCTGCATCATCGCGGTGTCGGTAACGTCCACGACCCTCGGCCTGACGATCGGCCGCGCGTTGGGCGCGCGGGCGGAAGCGAACGCGGCGACCTGGGGCGGCATCATCCTGATCGCGACCGGCGTCGTGTTTGCCGTGCTGAAGTTGTTCTTCTCCGGATTGTAGAACCGGTCGGCCGGAGGTCTGCCGCTGCTCTCATTCGTCGTCCGGCGCATTTTCCAGAGCATCCCGCTGTTGCTGTTGATCTCGATGATTCTCTTCGGAATCATCAGCCAAGCGCCGGGCGGTCCGCTGACGCCGTATCTGCAGAACCCGCACATCACCGAAGCCGACATCGCGCGGCTCAAGCACAACTTGGGCCTCGATCAGCCGGTGCCGATCCAGTACCTGCATTGGCTCGGGCCAAGTCGTGCGCGGCGATTTCGGCTATTCGACCTCCAATTCGGAGTCGGTGATGAACGCGATCCTCGACCGTTTGCCCGTCACGCTCGAACTGATGGGCACGGCGATCGGCGTCGCGCTCGTGGTCGGCGTGATGCTTCGGCATCATCTCGGCGATCAAGCAGTACTCGTGGGTCGACTTCCTGATCACGACGCTGGCGTTCTTCGGTCAGTCGATGCCGGTGTTCTGGTTTGCGCTGATGGTGCAGCTGGCGTTCTCGGTCAACGGCTTCACCTGCTGCGGCTACCACATCGCGCTTGCCGTCGGCCGGGCATCTCCTCGAGCGACAACGTTCGATTTGGGCGACCGCATCGAGCATCTGATCCTGCCGGCGGGCGTGCTCTCGTTGCTCTATCTCGCGCAGTTCAGCCGCTTCATGCGCTCGTCGATGCTCGAGGTGATCCACTCGGACTACATCCGCACCGCGTCGGCGAAAGGGCTTGACGCGCTTCAACGTGGTGATGCGCCACGCGTTTCGCAACGCGCTGATTCCGCTGGTCACGATCATCGCGCTGACGATTCCCGATCTCGTCGGCGGCGCGGTCGTCACCGAGAGGATCTTCGCCTGGGCCGGGATGGGCAGTTTGTTCATCGACGCGCTCGGCCAGTTCGACTTCGCGCTGCTGATGGGCTTCATGTGCCTCTCGGCGCTCTTCGTCGTGCTCGGCGAACTTGGTCGGCCGACGTGTGTTACGCGTGGCTCGACCCGCGGGTGAAGTACACCTGATGGCGGCTCGACGTTGGCCGACGCCCGGACGGAGTTCGCGGCTTCGCGCAACACGGTGTGGCGGCGCTTCCGGCGGCATCCGATGGCGCTGGCGCGGCGCGCTCGTCATCGTGTTGATGGCGCTGTTCGCGGCGCTCGGTCACCTCCTCTATCCGGTCGATCCCAACGCGATCGATCAAGTGAACTGGACCGGCTATCCGCTGGCGCCGGGCGTCGGCGGACACATCCTCGGCTCGGATGAGAACGGGCGCGATCTGCTCGCGCGGCTGATCGCCGGCGCGCAGATCTCGCTGACGGTCGCGGTGTTCGCCGTGGTGATGCAGATCGTGATCGGTTCGTTTCTCGGCGCGATCGCCGGCTACTACGGCGGCTGGGTCGACTTCTGGATCATGCGCTTCACCGACGTCGTGCTCTCGATTCCGCTGTTGCCGCTGCTGCTCGTGCTCACCGCGATCGTGTCGGCGACCTCGAACAAGGCCTCGCTGAGTTTCGGCGTCATCGTCGTGCTGATCGGCGGCCTGACGTGGCCCGCCGCCGCGCGCCTCGTGCGCGCATCGTTCTTGAGCTTGCGCGAACGCGAGTTCGCCGAAGCGGCGCGCGCGATCGGCAGCAGCGACGCGCGCATCATCTTCCGGCACCTGCTGCCCAACGCCGTCGCGCCGATCATCGTGCAGGCCACGCTGGCCGTGGCCAACGTGATCCTGACCGAATCGGTGCTCTCGTTCCTGGGCTTCGGCATCCAGCCGCCGCAGGCGTCGTGGGGCAACATGCTCGCCAACGCGCAGTCGAACATCACGATCGCGCCGTGGGTCGCGATCTTTCCGGGCCTGTGCATCCTTATCGTATCGTTGTCGATCAACTATCTAGGTGACGGACTCCGCGACGCACTCGACCCCAACCAGCGCTGATCCCCCGGTCGTCAAGATGGACCGCCGCGCGATCGCACTGCTCGCGCTCGGCCACGTTTCCGACGACATCAACCAGAGTTTTCTGCCGGCCCTGTTGCCGCTGCTCGTCTTGGAGCGGCACCTCTCCTACCAAGCCGCGGCGACGCTGGTGCTCGCGCAAGCGATCAGCTCGTCGTTCGTGCAGCCGGCGATCGGCGTACATCGCCGATAAATATCCGATGCCGTGGATCGCGGGTCTGGGTTTGCTGCTGGCCGGCATCGGCATCGCCGGCATCGGCTTCATGCCGAGCTACGCGCTGATCTTCGTCTGCGCGCTGATCAGCGGTCTCGGCGTGGCGATGTTGCATCCGGAAGCCGCGCGCTTCGCCAACCTCGCCTCCGGCTCGCGTAAGGCGTCGGGCATGCGCTGGTTCGCGGTCGGCGGAAATCTGGGCTTCGCGATCGGCCCGATCTTCGCGACGGTCGCGACTCGCCGCGTACGGCATCACCGGAACGTTCCTGGCCGCGATCCCGGTCGCCATCATGGCGACGCTGTTGCTGCGCGAGACGGGCCGCCTGCGAACGTTCCTGCCGAAGCAGAGCAAGGCCAAGAACGTGACGCGCCTGCCCGACGACTGGTCGGGCTTCGCTGCGCCTGACCGCGTTACGTCATGGTGCGGTCGATCGATGTACATCGGCCTCGTGTCGTTCATTCCGCTCTATTTCGTCGAACGTCGTCCACGCATCGCCCTGGACGGCGAACCTGGTGCTCGACGACGTTTCTTGCTGGCGGGCATCGCCGGCACGCTCGTCGGCGGCTCGCTCGCCGATACGTACGGCCGGCGGCGGGTGATCAACGTCTCGATGGTCGCATCGATCGCGTTCGTGTTTCTCTTTGCCGCCACGACCAACGCTCCGGGCATCGGGTCGATCGATCGCGGGCTTCGCCTTCGCGATCGTCGCTCGGCATAACCGTGATCGGGTCCGCAAGCGGCGACGATCGTGCTGGGTCAGGAGTATCTGCCCAACCGGATCGGCGTCGCCTCGGGCGTTACGCTCGGCCTGGGCGTATCGGTCGGCGGTATCTTCAGCCCGGTGCTCGGCTCGCATCGCCGACCACTACGGCCTGCACGCCACGCTGCTGACGATCGGCGCGATCACCGCGATCGGTCTGCTGGGCGGCCTGACGTTGCCCAATCCCGAGAAGCGCCGGGAGCTGCTCGCGGCTCGGGTCGCGTAGCGTGAAAGTGCCGAAAGCGACCCTCCAGCGGATCGCGATCGCCTGCCTGATCCTGGCCGCGTTCGACGGCGTGCTGGGGCAGAAGACGCTGGCGATGGTGTTCGCCGGCGTCGCGATCGTACTCAGCCTGGGAGCGGGGTTTCTCGCTCGCGGGGCGCGCAAGTCCGGCAAAGGCCGGTGAACGTGATGGACTCGCTGCGGATCGCCAGGCCGTGGCGGGCCTCGAGCTCCGCCCGGGTGGCCGGGTCGCAGGCGTAGTCGACGTCGGCCACCGCGCCGCAAGCCGTGCAGCGGAAGTGCGCGTGGGCGCCGGTGGCCGGCTCGTACATCGCCGAACCCTCGCCCGAAATGTCGAGTTTGAGGACGTACCCGAGCTCGTGAGCCGGGCCAGACCGCGATGAACCGTCGTGAACCCGATCCCCGGCCGCAGCTCGCGGGCCCGCACGAAGACCTCCTGTGCCGTCGCATGACGACCCGCGCCGTACTCGTTGACGACGTCGAGGACCACGCGATAATTGGCCGGGAGTCGGGGGGTTGACGGGCTCATCCGAACGGAGTAACCTCATTAGACGATGTGGAAGTGAATTTCACTTTCAGTCTACACGAAAAGATACTGGAGGACAAGTACTGTGTTAGCGAAGGTCGGACAGCCCGCGCCCGCGTTCAAGCTCAAGAGCACCAAGGGCGCGACGAGCGCCAAGAACCTCGGCGCCGAGATCAGCCTGTCGGATTACAAGGGCAAATGGCTGATTTTCTTCTTTTATCCGCTGGATTTCACGTTCGTCTGCCCGACGGAAATCCGCGCTCTTTCGGACCGCCTCTCCGAGCTGCAGGACATCGACACCGAAGTGCTCGGCTGCTCGACCGACTCGGTCTTTAGCCACTTCGCGTGGCTGAGCACCCCGGTTGCCAAGAACGGCATCGAGGGCGTGAAGTACCCGCTCGTCTCCGATTTCACCAAGGAAGTCTCCCGTGCGTACGGCGTGCTCGACGAGAGCTCGGGCGCCGCTCAGCGCGGCCTGTTCATCATCGATCCCGAAGGCATGCTCAAGTACGCGGTCGTGACCTCGGACAACGTCGGCCGCAGCGTCGACGAAACGCTCCGCGTGCTCCAGGCGCTTCAAACCGGCGGTCTCTGCCCGGCCGAGTGGGAACCCGGCAAAGAGCTGCTGACGATCGCCTAGGTTCGTTTCATGCCATTACGTATGCGCACGCCGCTGCCGTCACTCGACGGCGCGGCGGCTTGGGAAAACGGCGGCAAGCCCTCGGATGAGGAGCTTGCCGGCCATCCCGTCCTCGTTCACTTCTGGTCGGTCAGCTGCTACATCTGCCACAACGTGGCCGACGTGGTCTCGGGCTGGCGCGACAAGTACGGCCCCCGCGGGCTCAAGGTCATCGCGATCCATCAGCCGCGCGGACCCGAGGAACTCGACATCGCGAAGGTGACCGCGGACGCCCACGGCGAGATGGGGATCACCCAGCCGCTGGGGATCGACAACACGCACGCGGTGGTGAAGGCGTTCGAGAACGAGTTCGTCCCGGCGTACTACCTCTTCGACCGCAATCACGAGCTGATTCACCGCCAGGCGGGTGACCGCGGCTTCGAACGGCTCGAGACGAAGATCGAAGAGGTCCTGGCTCCCGAAGCGCAGCCCGCGCCGTAAGCAGACCCATCGCCTCGCGGAGCCCTTGCGGTGCTCCGCAGGGCGGTGTATGCTTACGCGCGGTTGTCTTTGCCCCCGTGCGCGAGTGGCGGAATTGGTAGACGCACTAGCTTGAGGGGCTAGCGGGAGCAATCTCGTGCTGGTTCGAGTCCAGTCTCGCGCACCATAGAGTCTAAGGTCGTGGCCGCCTTCGTTCGATAACTCAATCATGAGTGTGCGGCCGGTGGGAAGCTCGCCCAAGAGCAGCCCGATTTCGCAGCTGCGGAAAAAAGACGCGGCGCCCGGCGGCGTCGAGTCGACCTTTGCCGAGCTGAGCGCCGGACCCCTCGAGGCCGCGGCGCCGGGATCGGCGGCCGAGCGTGAGCCGGCTAATGCCGGTTACAACCCGGGCGGCGACCCGCTGGCCAACATCGCGGCGGCGTACTTGATCTTCAACACCGGCTCGACGGACAAGCCAAGTTAAGCACGGTCTCTCCGAAATAGATGGTTTCGAGCGGCCCGCCTCACCGGCGGGCCGTTCTCTTCGGCCGAAACAAGCGTGCCGGCCGGAGCGTATACCGACCGTATGTGGCTGACCCGGTTTTCGATCCAGCGGCCGATCATCGTCGCGATGCTGTTCATCGCGCTGGCGGTGTACGGCGTGTTTTCGTTTTTCCAGATCGGCCGCAGCCTCAACCCGAACGTCACCTTCCCGATCGTCGTCGTCGCCGCGACCTATCCCGGCGCCTCGCCGGCCGAGATGGAGCGGCTGGTCATCAAGCCGATCGAAGATCAGATCGACGGCATCGACAACCTCGATCAGATGTCGGCGACGGCGCGAAGACGGCATCGCGCCGCGTCGTCGTGCAGTTCAAACTCGACACGAACCTCGACTACGCCGCGATCGACGTGCAGCGCCGCGTCGACACCGCGCGCGTCTACATGCCGACCGATCTCGATCCGCCGCTCGTCGATAAGAGCGCCGGTTCGCAGCAGGCGCCGATCCTCACGCTCGCGCTGAGTTCGAAGCACGCTCTCGGCCGACCGCGCTCTCCGATCTCGTCTCGCAGCGCATCGTGCCGGATATCCGGCACGTCCCAACGTGCAGAGCGTCGACGACCAGCGGCGACGTCAAGCGCGAGTTCCACGTGCTGCCCGATCCGCTGCGCCTGATGGGCACCGGCGCGACGGTCGCCGATATCTTCCAGGCGATCAACCAGAACAACGCGACCGTGCCCGGCGGCCGGCTCGACGGGCCCGACGAGGAAACCGACGTCTCGGTGCATTCCGACATCGTGCGCGCGAGCGACATGCTCGGCATCCCGCTGCCGATCGCGACCGCGCTGCTGGCCAACGGCTTCTCGCCCGCGCCGGCCAACGGACTGCGCGTCGGCGACGTCGCGACGGCCGAGGACGGCCACGTCGAGCAGCGCATCATCTCGAAGTTCAACGGCGCGCCGACGGTGGTGCTCGACGTCAACCGCGTCATCACGTCGGATGAGATCAAGTCGACCGAAGATCCTGCGCGATCAGCTCAAGACGATCGAAGCGCGCTATCCGATGGTGCACTTCGAAGAAGTCGCCGCGCCCGCCGACTACACGCAGAAGTCGCTCGACGGCGTGCTGCAGAGCCTGATCGAAGGCATCGTGCTCACCGCCGTCGTGCTGATGCTCTTCCTGCACGCCTGGCGCAACGCGCTCGTCGTGATGATCGCGATCCCGAGCTCGCTGCTCTCGACGTTCATCGTGATGAAGCAGCTGCACTTCACGCTCGACATCGTCTCGCTGATGGGCGTCTCGCTGATCATCGGTATCCTCGTCGACGACTCGATCGTCGTGCTCGAGAACATCACGCGGCATCGAGACCTCGGGCAGATCGCCGATCGATGCCGCGATCGACCGGCCGCGGCGAGATCGGCGGCGCGGCGGTCGCGATCACGCTGGTCGACGTCGTCGTCTTCCTGCCGATCGCGTTTCTCTCGGGCATCGTCGGCAAGTACATGATCGAGTTCGGCGTCGTGGTCGTGGTCGCGACGCTGTTCTCGCTGCTCGTGTCGTTCACGCTCACGCCGATGCTCGCCGCGCGCTGGTCGGTCGTCAAGCGCACGGCCGCGCCGCCGCGCTGCGCTGGCGTGGTTCCAGACCGGCTTCGATCGCCTCACGGCGTGGTATCGCGACCGCGCGCTGCCGTACGCGCTTGCGCCATCGCTGGCAGACCGTCGGCGTGTGCGTCGCGCTTGCTGCGTCAGCGCGCTCGCGCTGCCGGCGCTCGGGCTCGTGCAATCGGAGTTCATGCCGAGCTCCGACACCGGCTCGATCCGCGATGACGCTGACCTATCACGCCGGCACGCCGATCGCGAAGACGTCGGCCGCGGTCGACCGGCTCGATGCGGCGATCCTCAAGCTGCCGTACGTGCAGCGTCGACGCTCTCGACCGTCGGCACGCAAGCCGTCCGGCTACGGCGAGACGACGGGCGGGTTCGTCGCGCAAGATGACGACCGAACTCGACAAGAATCATCGCGCCGCGACCAACGACGTCGTGCGGGAGATTCGCAAGCTCGACTATCTCGTGCCGGGCGGCGTGCTGACCGTCGCCGGCGAGGGCGGCGGCGGCGGCGGCGATCCGATCTTCTACACGCTCTCGGGGCCCGAGGACGAGATCCAAGCCGGCGCCGACAAACTCGCCGCGCTCGATGCGCACGATCCCCGGCACGGTCAACGTGCAGACCGGCACCGAGAGCGAAACCAACCGCCTCAACATCAACATCGATCGCGCGAAGTGCGCGCTGCTCGGCGTGAGCCCGGGCGCGGCGGCGACCGCCGCGCGCATCGCGATCGGCGGCGCCGTCGCGACGCGCGTGCGCACCGACTCCGGCCTCGTCGACGTGCGCGTGCAGTTGCCGGCGCAGTAGCGCAACCGCCTCGCCGACGTCGAGAAGATCAAGGTCCGCGCGAACGACGGCGTCAGCCTCTACCGTTTGAGCGACCTCGCGTCGTTCACGTTCGCGCCGGCGCCGACGAAGATCGAGCGCGCTCGACAAGCAGCGCATCGTGCGCGTGACCGGCGGCTTCGATCCGGCCGTGACGACGCTCGGCGCCGTGACGCAGAAGATCAACGCGGCCGTCAACCAGCCGGGCTTCTTCCCGAACGGCGTCGCGCTCGCGGCCGACGGCGATTCGAAGTTCTTCGCCGAGACGTTCAGCAGCATGGGCCTCGCGATGCTGACGTCGTTCGCGCTCGTCTACGTGCTGATGGTGATCCTCTACAGCTCGTTCCTCACGCCGTTCGTGATCATGTTCTCGGTGCCGCTGGCGCTCGTCGGCGCGCTCTACGGTCTCGCGATCACGCATCAGACGCTCAACCTGTTCTCGATGATCGGCATCATCATGCTCTTCGGCCTGGTGGCGAAGAACGGCATCTTGCTCGTCGATTACGCCAACACGCAGCGCCATCGCGGGTTGCGCGTGCGTCGAAGCGATGCGCACGGCGGCCGGCATTCGCTTGCGGCCGATCGTGATGACGACCGCCTCGATGGTGTTCGGCATGCTGCCGCTCGCGCTCGGTCTGGCCGAAGGCGCCGAGTTCCGCCGCTCGATGGGCACCGTGCTGATCGGCGGACTGCTGAGCTCGCTCGATCCTCACGCTGTTTCTCGTGCCGGTCGTGTATGCGTGGGTCGCGGGCGGCGATCGAGAAGCGCGCCGACAAGCGAGCGCTTGCTGCGGAACACCGCGCCGGCGAAGAGCGCTTGTTCGCTCCGCACACCAGCGGCGACTGAGCGCAGCGTTAAGTGCGAATGATGTTTTCGCGCACCATCTGCGACTTTCGTCTAATCTTGCGCATAACGGGTAAGAGGCCCAGCGTACTTATTACGCTGGAGGTCTCCCCCTTGTACCACTTTGCCAAATCCGCCCGCGCGGTCGCCGCAGCCGCCGGCGCCGTCGCCTTGTGCACGAGCATCGCGCTCGCGCAGAGCGACGTCTCGGTGACGCTCAACGGTGCGCCGCTCAACGCTCAACCCCGCGCCGCAAGAACGCGCCGGCCGCGTGTTCGTTCCGTTGCGCGGCGTGTTCGAACAGCTCGGCGCTTCGGTCGTGTACGAAAACGGCACGATCAACGCGCAAGGGCCGCGAACGTTCGGTCTCGCTGCACATCGGTTCGACGCAAGCGACCGTCGACGGTCAACCGCAGACGCTCGACGTCGCACCGTTCATCATCGGCGCGAGCACCTACGTTCCGCTGCGCTTCGTTTCGCAAGCGCTCGGCGCGACCGTGAACTACGACGCGTCCAACCGCATCGTCGCGCTCGCCGAACGGCGGACCGCGTCAAGGACCGCCGCCGACCGCCGCAGGGTCCGCCGCCGCAAGCGATGCAAGCGCCGCCGCCGCCGCAGCAGCCGCAGCGCAGCCCGCTGACGCTCGGCCGCGGTGCATCCCGGGCCGCGATGAAGCCGTCGCCGCACGCCGTCCGACGATCGAAGCCGATTTCGGCAACGCGCAGGCGAATCCGAATTCCGTTCGGGTCGAAATCGACGGGCTCAACGTGACCGATCAAGCCTCGCGTTCGCCGCGCGGCGATCGTCTTCTCGCCGCCGTCCGACTTGCAGTCGGGCAAGCACGAAGTGACGCGTCGCCGGTACCGACATGAACGGCATGCCGTTCGACGGCCGCTGGAGCTTCGCGTCGGGCACGAGCACGGTGAGCAACTCGATCACCGACGTGCGCCCCGGCAACGGCGCCAGCGTACACGATCAGTTCACGGTCTCCGGACACACGATGCCGGGTGCGCGCGTCGTCGTGCAAGTCGGTACGGTCGATCGGCCGCGGACCGGAGAACGTGATCGGTCAGCTGCTCGGCGCCGGCAACGGCAACGACACGCGTGCGCAGTGAAGTGACCGCCGACGGCAGCGGCAACTTCGCAGGCGCCGATCACGATCCCGGCGCGCCCGGGCCAATCGTTGACGCTGGTCGTCGACTCGACCGACGCCCAGACGAAGTCGGCGGCGCCGCGCGTCGTCCGCAACCTCACGGGTCGAATAGGGGCTCGGATCAGATCGTCCGCTCGATCCACGCGATCGAGCGGGCGACGATCTCGGGCTGGCGCTCGTCCCACAGGTGGATGCCGGTCAGCGCGGTGCCCTGATAGGCTTCGCACTCGGCCGGAAAAACCGCGGTCGACGCCAGGTTGAGCGCCGCGGTGTTGCCGGCCGGGTCGAGCGCACCGTACATCAGGTAGATGCCGCGCGGTGCGAAGAGCGCCGGGTCCGGCGAACGCGCGCGCGCGGTTCTCATCGGGACTCACGCACACGACGCTGGCCGCGCCCCAGCCGCGCGCGGCGGCGGCGTAGGCCAGATCGGCCGCCGAGCCCGAGGCCGACGATCGCGCGTTTGGCCGGGTCGGCCTTGGGCTGGCGGGCGGCAAATGCGAGCGCGGCTTTGAGGTCGAGCGGCCAGCCCGCTTCCCACGGCGTCTCCGGAGTGCCCGGCGGTTGCAGGGCGGTGCGCGCTTCTTGCCTTACGGATTCGCCGTGGCCCCGCAGATCGAACGACAGCACGTTCCAGCCGCGCGAGAGGTAGAAGCGCACGTAGGGATCCCAGACGCTGCGATCGGCGCTGCGGTCGTGGACCAGCAGCAGCGAGATCGCCCCGTCGGTGCGCGCCTCCCAATACGACCCGCGCAGTTGGAAGGCGTCCTCAGCCAAGAACATCACCGGCCGCATGCGCGAGCTCGCGTTTTGTGGAGCCGCCATCTCGTCGCACGTACGAAGGCCCTCGGCGCTTGTCCTCTCGCGTAGCGCTGGTTACCGGCGCAGCGTCGGGCCTCGGCGCGGGCATCGCGCGCGCGCTTGCGGCCGACGGGTACCGGATGGCGTTCACGTACCGCGCCGGGCGGTACGCCGCCGGATGAGACGCGCACCGCCGTCGCCGAATACGACCCCGATGTGCTGGCCGTTGCAAACGATCTCGGCAGTTTTGCCGCCGGCGAAGAACTCGATCGCCACGGTCGAAGCGCAGCGCGGGCCGCTCGACGTGGTCGTGCACGCGGTCGGACCGATCGTGGTGCGCTCGTTCGCCGCATCGTCGGCCGACGATTACCGCGCGATGATCGACGGGAACCTCGGCTCGGCGGTCGCGCTGGCGGCGGCCGCGCTGCCGGGGATGCGCGCGCGCGGTTTCGGCCGGCTGGTCTTCTTCGGAATGAACGGCACGCACGTGACGCAGCCGGCGCAAGCTGATGTCGCTCTACGGCGCCGCCAAAGCGGCCGTGGTGGCGTTCGCGCGCACGCTCGCGCTCGAAGAAGCGAAGTACGGCATCACCGTCAACGTGATCGAGCCCGGCGACATCCGCAACAAGACGGCGACGCGCGTCGACCGCGCGCGGTATCGCGGCCGGGAATCCGACCGGCCACGCCGGCAGCTGGGAAGACATCGCCGACGCGGTGCGGTTCGCGGTGCGCGACGACGCGGGATTTCTCAACGGGCATGGTCTCGGCGTCAACGGCGGTCTCGTGAACCCGCATGAGTAGCGCCGTCGAAGCGGCGCCGCGCAGCGCGGCCCGGACGTGGGACCGGCTCGAGCATCATCGCGTGGTCGATCGTCGCGGTCGTCACCGGTATGCGCGCCGTCGCGGCGTTCAGGGTGCCGCTGATCGGCGACGAGGCGTACTACTGGGAATGGGCGCGCCATCTCGCGCTCGGCTACGGCGATCATCCGCCGGGCGTCGCGTACACGATCTTCGCGTTCAGCTGGCTCGGCACGAACCCGTTCGCCGTCCGCATCGGCTTCATCGTCTGCGGCGTGGTCGCGACGATCTTCGCGGCCAAGACCGCGACGCGGCTCACCGGCGGCGACGTGCGCGCGGGCGCGGTCACGGCGCTCGCGATCACGCTCACGCCGCTGACGTCGGTCGCGTTCGGTTCGGCCTCGCCCGACGGTCCGTATCTCGCCGCCTGGGCCGCGACGCTGTACTGCGCCGTGCGCGCGTTCGGTTCGCACGTGCGGCGCGATTACGTCTGGCTCGGCGTCGCGATCGGCGCCGTGCTGCTGACGCGCATCTTCGCGTTCGCGATGTGTTCGGCATCGTGATGTACGCGCTGGCGCCGTCGCGCCGCGCGTCTTTGGCGCGAGGGCTTGTGGCTCTCGTTTCTGATCGCCGGCGTGATGTGCGTGCCGTTCCTGATTTGGAACTCGACGCACGGCTGGGCGACGTTCGCGTTCGCGCTGATCAGCCGCCACGCCGAGGAGTGGAAGTGGTACCGCCCGATCGCGCTCTATCTCGTGCAGGCCGCGGCGTACTCGCCGGGGCTGTGGGTCGGCGCGCTGCTGAGCATCTTCTACGTGCGCAACGCGTTCCTCAACTGGACGGCGGTGCCGCTGATCGTGCTGCTGACGCGTGCTCGACGTCCACGAACGCGTCGAGATCCACTGGGTGTTCGGCGCGTATCTCTCGCTGTGCGTCGCGCTCGGCATCGTCTTCGTGCGGCTCTCGGCGCGCGCGCGCGTGATCTGGGCCAGCATCGCGGCGGTGCCGGCGCTGATCCTCTTTCCGCTGGTCTTCATCGCCGCCGTCGAGCCGGGCTTCGTCTACGAGCAGTTCGTGCACACCGGCTCGACGCTGCGCAACACCGGCGGCTTCGAGATCTTCACCGTGCCCTCGCTCGCGGTCGACGTGCGCAACATGATGGAGGCCAACGACGCGACCGTGGTGACCGACGGCTACGGCCTCTCGTCGACGCTCGACTTCTACGGCGGCGTGCCGCCGGTCGTGATCGGCTACAACGCGCAAGGCCAGGAGGCGAAGCGCTGGTACGATCCCGACATGCAGCCGCAGCGCATCCTGTTCGTCGATAAAGAAGCGCTGTTTGCCGCGGCCCGGCCATCCCGAGGACAAAGGCCGGCCGGACTACGCGCGGCAGCTCGAGCGCGCGTGCTCGCGCGTCGTCGCCGGGCCCGACGCTCGGCTACGAGTTCCACGATTCGTCCGGGCATCTCGTCCCGGCGCGCTTGTACTTCACCACGTGGTGCGAGCGCCGCGTCCGCATGCGCTGCGCATCTTGCAATGGGATCCGCGCTACTCATGACCGATCGGTTGCCCTTCGCCTTGCCCGGTGCGCGTCCGCACTACGGACCCGACCGGGTGGTGCGCGTCGAACACATCGACTTGCACCTGCGGCCCGTGTTCGCGACCAAGACGCTGCACGGCGAGGTGACGACGCGCGTGCGCGCGATCGAGGACGGCGTGCGGAGGCTGCGGCTCGACGCGGTCGATCTGACGATCGATGCGGTGCGCGACGAGCGCGGCGCGGACGCTCCCGTTCACCGCGACCGCGAACGAACCTGACGATCGAACTGCCGGCCGGGCTCGCCGCGGGCGAGGCGTTCGCGTTCACGGTCGCCTATCGCGCCGTCGAGCCGCGGCGCGGCCTGTACTTCATCGACCGAGCCGCGCCAAGCGTGGACGCAGAGCCAGGACACCGACGCGCGCGCCTGGCTGCCGTGCTTCGATCATCCGGCCGAGAAGCAGACGACGATCGACGACGATCGTCGTCGAGCCCGGGCTGTTCGCGCTCGGCAACGGCGCGCTCGTCGAGCGCACGGCGACGGCCGAGGGCACGACGTTCCGCTACGAGCAGGCGGTGCCGCACGCGACGTATCTGCTCACGATGGTCGCGGGCGCGTTCAGCGAGATCGAGCAAGCGCACCCGCGGCTGCCGGTGTACTACTACGTCGAGCCGGGGCGCGAGGCCGACGGCGAACGCTCGTTCGGCAACACGCCGCGAGATGATCGACGCGTTCGAGGCGGCGATCGGCGTGCCGTACCCGTACGCGCGCTACTCGCAGATCGCGGTCGCCGATTTCATCTTCGGCGGGATGGAGAACACGAGCGCGACGACGCAGACCGACCGCACGCTGCACGACGAGCGCGCGCACCTCGATTTCTCGAGCGAACCGCTCGTCTCGCACGAGCTCGCGCACCAGTGGTTCGGCGATCTCGTCACCTGCCGCGATTGGTCGCAGGCCTGGCTCAACGAAGGCTTCGCGACCTATTTCGAAACGGTCTGGATGGAAGCGAGCCGCGGCTGGGATGAATACCAGCGCGACGTCTTCGAGATCGTCGGCCGCTATCTCGATGAGGACGGCGAGCGCTACCGCCGCCCGATCGTGTGCAACGTCTATCGCGATCCGATCGAGTTGTTCGACCGCCACCTCTACGAAAAGGGCGCGCGCCGTGCTGCACATGCTGCGCGGCGAACTCGGCTGGGAGCGCATGAAGCGCGCGCTGCGGCGGTACGTCGAGGACAACGCGACGCGCAGCGTCGAGACGATCGATCTCGTGCGCGCGATCGAGCGCGCGACCGGGCCGCAACCTGCGCGAGTTCTTCGCGCAGTGGATCGATCGCGGCGGCCATCCCGAACTCGAGGTCGCAGCCGAGCTGGGATGCCGAGCGCGCGGCGCTGACGCTCGAAATCGAGCAGAAGCAGACGATCGACGACGACCATCCGCCGTACGTGCTTCGATCTCGACGCCGGCTTCGTCGCCGACGCTGCCGGCAGACGATCGCGCGCGATGCCGGCGACGGGCCGCTGGCGGGCGAGCAGCGCGTGCGCTTGCACGTCGAGCGCGCGCACGAATCGTTCGTGATTCCGTGCGCGGCGAAGCCGGCGCTGATCCGCATCGATCCCGGCGCCTACGTGCTGTGCACGCTGACGTACGCGCTCGGCACCGAGACGCATGCGCGCGATCCTGCGCGCCGATCCGAGTCCGGTCGCGCGCATCCGCGCCGCGCGCGCGCTCGGCAAGGACGATGCGCGCACGCGCGCACGAGGCGCTCGCGGCCGCGCTGCGCGAGCGAACCGTTCTGGGGCGTCGCGGTCGAGATCGCGGCGGTGCTCGGCGCGGCGCGCGCGCGACTGCGGCGCGCGACGCGCTGCTGGCGGCGCTCGAGCACCCGCATCCGAAGGTGCGGCGCGCCGTGGCCGACGCGCTCGGCACCTATCGCGAGCCGGCGGTCGCGACCGCGCTGCTCGCGCCGGCGTTCCGATCCGTCGTATTTCGTCGTCGCGAGCGCGCTCACGGCGCTCGGCAAGACGCGCGATCGCGCGCGCGTTCGATGTGCTCGTCGGCGGCGCTGCGGCGAACCGTCGTGGAACGAAACGATCGCGGCCGGCGCCGCGCGCGGTCTGGCCGAGCTCGCCGATGCGCGCGCGCTCGAACCGCTGGTCGCGGCGAGCGCGGCCCGAACGGCCCGAAGCGCTGCGCCGCGCGGCGGTCGGCGCGCTCGCGCGCGCTGGGCACGCTGGTCGACGGCGTGCGCACGGCGGTGGTCGACGCGCTCGAACGCGCGCTCGACGATCCGGCCTATCTGGTGCGCCTCGTCGACGTATGCGGCCTGCGAAGTGCTGGCCGACGCGCGCCTGCTGCCGGCGCTCGACCGGCTCGCGACGGCCGAGAATCGACGGCCGCTTGCGGCGCGACGCGGCCGAAGCGGCGCATGCGCATCCGCGATGCGCGCGAAGACGCCGCCCGAGCTCGTCGCGCTTGCGCGAGGAGGTCGACCGTCTGCGCGACGACCTCAACCGTCTGCGCGATCGCGACCGCCGCGCCGCAGGTATAGAGGTGCGTTTCGTTCGCGCGCTGATCGCGCTCGTGCTCGTGCATCGCCACCGGCTGCGCGCGGCAATCGTCGGCCGCCGTACCGCACCCCGTGCCGTCGACATCGCGCCTCGCGGCCGCGCCGCAAGTCGCCGGCTTGGAGCGCCGCCGATCTGCGGCGCCTGCGCGCGCGGTTGAGCGGTCCGCTCAGCCGCTCGGCACTGGCGACCAGCGGCATCGCGATCGTCGACTCGCAGGGCCGCGCGCTGTTCGTGCGCCGCGAGCACGCGGCGGCGGTCCCGGCGTCGACGTTCAAGCTGCTGGTCGCGGTCACGGCGCTGCAGACGCTCGGTCCGGACTATCGCTTCGAAACGCGCCTCGAATCCGCCGGCCGATCCGCACGACGGCACGATCGACGGCGACCTCTATCTCGTCGGCGACGGCGATCCGTCGCTCACGGCGGACAACTTGCGCGGCGGCGTCGGCGCGGTCGCGCGCTCGGGCGTCACCGACATCACCGGCGGCGTCGTCGCCGACGCGACGCTGTTCGGCGGACGCGAAGTCAACCCGGCGTGGGAGCCGGACGACCTGCAATACGACTACGCGGCCGGAACGAGCGCGCTCTCGCTCGATGAGGGCACGGTCGAATTTCATCTGGTGCCGACCAGCGTCGGCGCGCCGGCGCGCATCGACGTGCGCCCGCCGAGCGATGCCGTGCGCGTGCGCGGCGGCGTGATCACCGGCTATTCGACGACGCTCTCGATCGATCGCGCGCCCGACCGCAACGACTTCACCTTCGACGGCGACGTCGCGGTCGAACGCCGAGCAGTCGTTCTACCGGCCGGTGATCGATCAGCCGCTCTACGTGGCCGGCGTCGCGCGGTCGATGCTGCGCGCGCGCAACATCACGGTCGAAGCGCCGGCGCGCACCGGCGTCGCGCCGGCCGTCAGCGACGGTGCTGTGGCGGCATTACTCGGCGCCGCTGCGGACGCTGCTCAGCCACATGCTCTTCGAGTCGGACAACCACTACGCCGAACAGCTGCTGCGCGCGGTCGGCGCGCACGCCGGCAGCGTCGGCACGGAGCTCACCGGCGCGGCCGTCGAGCGCTCGGTGTTCGAGCGGCTCGGCGCGCCGACCGACGGCTTGCGCGTCGTCGACGGCAGCGGCCTCGCGCCGACCGACCGCGTCGCGCCGATCGAGCTGGCGACGCTGCTGGCGCGCGCCAACCTCGATCCGACCGGCGACGTGCTCTTCCACGATCTGCCGCGCGTGGGCATCGAGGGGACCGTGCGCCGCCACGACGTGACGACGGCCCTCGGCACGGGCGCGCGCCAAGAGCGGTCACATCGCCGACGTCGACGCGCTGGCCGGCTACGTCGACACGCGCCGCCACGGCCGCGTCGCATTCGCGATCCTCGTCAACGGCCCGCATGCCGACGACGGCCCGGTCTACGACGGCATGGACGCCGGCCTCGACATCCTGGCGGGAAGCTGAGCGCGCTCAAGCAGCGCGGCGGCTCTTCGCCGGCGGATCTCAAGGAGGCTTGTAAAGGGATCGAAAACGACGTCCCATGGCTTCTCCGGCAATCGGGACTTCGCTCATCATCCGCGTCGAGACGCAGAACTCACCGAACGCGTTCGCCAGCTTGGCGGCCGCCATCGGCGATGCGGGCGGCAGCGTCAGCGCGGTCGACACGCACACGGTCGGCACGGACGACGACCGTCCGCGACGTGACGATCAACGTCGCCAGCGACGCGGTCGGCGACGGCCGTGCAAGCGGCGATCGAGGCGCAGGACGGCGCGCGCATCATCAGCGTCTCCGATTCGATCTTCCTCGCGCATCTCGGCGGCAAGATCCACATCGAGCCGAACATCCCGGTGCAGCACGCGCGCCGATCTCTCGACGGTCTACACGCCCGGCGTCGCGCGCGTCTCGATGGCGGTCGCCGAAGATCCCTCGAAGGCCTTCCAGCTCACGATCAAGCGCAACACGGTCGCCGTGATCTCCGACGGCACGGCCGTGCTCGGTCTGGGCGACATCGGTCCGCTCGGCGCGCTGCCCGTGATGGAGGGCAAGTGCATGCTCTTCAAGCAGTTCGCCGGCATCGACGCGTTTCCGATCACGCTCGACACCAAGAACGTCGATGAGATCGTCGAGACGTGCGTGCGCATCGCGCCGGTGTTCGGCGGCATCAACCTCGAAGACATCTCCGCGCCGCGCTGCTTCGAGGTCGAAGAGCGCCTGATCGAAGCGCTCGACATCCCGGTGATGCACGACGATCAGCACGGCACCGCCGTCGTGATCCTCGCGGCGATGATCAATGCCGCGGCCGTCGTCGGCAAGCGGCTCGAAGACATGACGATCGTGCTCAACGGCAGCGGTGCCGCCGGCACCGCGACGATCAAGATGCTGCTGGCCTCGGGCGTGCGCGACGTGATCGCGGTCGATCGCGACGGCGCGATCACGCGCGATCAGCAGTACGACAAGCCGCACTGGACGTGGCTCGCCAAGAACACGAACCGCGAGAACAAGCACGGCTTGCTGCGCGACGTGCTCAAGGGCGCCGATGCGTTCATCGGCGTGAGCGCGCCGAACATCCTCGCCGGCGAGGACATCAAGCACATGGCCCGCGATCCGATCGTGTTCGCGATGGCGAACCCGAGCCCCGAGATCATGCCCGAAGCCGCCGCGCCGTACGTCGCCGTGATGGGCACCGGCCGCAGCGACTACCCGAACCAAGTGAACAACCTGCTGGCATTCCCGGGCCTCTTCCGCGGCGCGCTCGACGTGCGCGCGCGCAAGATCAGCGAGGGGATGAAGCTCGCCGCCGCGCGCGCCATCGCCGACATCGTGGGTGAGGAGCGCAACGCGGAGTACGTGATCCCGAGCGTGTTCGATGCGCGCGTCGTCGACGCGGTCGCCGAAGCGGTGAAGAAGGCGGCGATCGAAGAAGGCCTCGCCCGCCGCACGATCCTGGCCGCCGATGAAGAAAACGCCGCCGCCATCGACGGTCCGCTGATGAGCGAACGCGTCCTGATCATCGAGGACGATCCGGAGATCGCGTTCTTCGAACGCACGATTCTCGAGCGCGCCGGCTACGAAGTCAAGGTCGCGACGACCGGTGCGGCCGGCCTCGAAGCGGAGCCGGCATTCAAGCCGGCGGTGATCTTGCTCGACGTCGAACTGCCCGACATCAGCGGGCTCGACGTCTGCACGTCGCTCGCGAACTCGAGCGATGCGTTCATCTTGATGGTCAGCGCGCATTCGACCGAGAACGACGTGCTCAAGGGCTTGGGTCTCGGCGCCGACGACTACGTGCGCAAGCCGTTCTCCGGCAACGAGCTCGTGGCGCGCGTGCAGTCGTTCTTGCGCCGCCGCGAACGTTCGCGCCGGAGCGACGGCGACGGCCGCTTGCAAGTCGGCACGACCGAACTCGTGCGCGATTTTCACACGCTCGAGAACGGCAGCCGCAGCGTCAGCCTGACGGCGCTCGAATTTCGTTTGCTCTGGTATCTGGCCGAGAACACCGGCAAGCTGCTCACGCGCGCGCAGATTCTCGAACGCGTGTGGAACGACGTCTCCGGCGTGCCGACGCGCGTGGTCGACGTGCACGTCGCGGCGTTGCGCAAAAAGCTCAACGAAGTCGAAGCGCAGCTGCAGATCTCCAGCGTTCGCGGCATCGGTTATCGTCTCGACGAACGATAGGAGCAAGCGGGACACTTCGTTCGCGCGCGAATCCCGACGCACGTGAAGTCTGTTGGTCTTGCGCATCGCGGCGGCGTCTCTGGCGCTCGCCCTGCTGCCGCTCAGCGTTCGTTCCGCAACGGTGAGCTACGCGCCGCCGGCGGGAAACTTACCGGCCGGACGCTATCACGGGTCAGCCGTATAGCGCGATCCTGCCGTCGGGCCGGCTCGTGACGCCGGCCGGCACGAGCATCGTCACCGGCATGAACACGCTCGGCGTCGTGCTCTCGCCCGACGGCCGCTACGCGATCACGAGCAACGACGACGAGAACGAAGGCTCGCGCGCGCAGCGCGCTCGATCCCGACGCGAGCGGCGGCTATTCGCTCACCGTCATCGACACCGCGCGCATGGTGGCGGTCGTCGCATTATCGCGCGCCGGGCGAAACGTTTTTCAGCGGCCTCGCCGCGGTGCGCGATCCGCACGATCGCGACGCAGACGCTGGTGTTCGCCGCCGGCGGCGCGTCGAATGCGGTCTACGTGTTCGATCTCGACGCGAGCGGCCGGCTCGATGCCCGACGCGCGCCACATCGATCGCGATTCCCGGACCGGCCGATGCGCGCTTCGCCGACCGCGGCATCAGTTTTCCGGCGGCGCTGCTCGCGTCGAGCCGACGGCCGGCGCGTGTACGTCGTCGACGCCGGGCGGCGAGTCGGTCGCGGCGATCGATACGTCGCGACGCGGCGGCTCGCTCGCGCGCGCCGCAGCGCGTCGGCTTTTCGCCGAGCGGCGTGGCCGTCGCCGGTTCGCGTCTGCTCGTCACCAACGAAGGCCTGATGCGCTACGCGCGTGCTGCCGCGCCGCGACGCGCTGCCGGCGTTCGACGCCCGCCGGCCGATCCGCTGAACGCATCGTCGCTCTCGCTGCTCGCGCTCGACGCGAACGGCGCGCCGGCCGGTCCGAGCCGACGCGCTGCCGATGGACGCCGCGCCCGACGGCCTGCGCCTCGTCGGCGGCGCGCATCCGACCGCGATCGTCGCGACGGCCGACGGCGCGTACGCGTTCGTCGCGATGACGAACGTCGATCGCATCGCGACCGTCGCGCTCGGCGCGACGCCGCACGTCGCCGGCGGCACCGAATTGCGGCTGTTCGATCGCGGTCCCGTACGGCACGCAGCCGACGGCGCTGGCGCTCAGCCGCGACGCATCGCGCTTGTACGTCGCGCTTGACCGGGCTCGAACGCGATCGCGGTGATCGATGCGCGCGATCCGCTGCATCTGCACCGGCTGGGATTGATTCCGACCGGCTGGGCGCCGAGCGCGCTCGCGCTCAGCGCCGACGATCGCACGCTGTTCGTCGCGAACCAAAACGGCTTCGGCCACGACGCCGATTTCGTCGGCAATCCGGCCACGGGCGCCGATGCGGGCGCGGTGTGGTCGACGCTGCAGCGCATCGATCTCGCGCAAGTGAAGCTCGCCGATACGACGCGCGCCGCGCTCGGTGCGGCGCGCAACGTCGTCGCCGATGCCGCCGGCGATGCCGCACGCGATTCACAACGTCGTGCTGATCGTCGAAGGCGACAAGAACTACGATGAGATGCTGGGCGATCTCGGCGCCGGGACCGGCCGCGCCGAGCTTCACGCTCTTCGGTGAAGCCGACACGCCGAATCTGCACGCGCTGGCGCGGCGCTTCGGCGTCGCCGGCAACATGTTCGCCGACGCCGACGGTCGGCGCGCAGAACGTCATCGCGCGGCGGCCTCGCGAGCGCGTACACCGAACGCACGGCCGGCGTGCGCGTCGCGCGCCGGCCGCTCGGCTTCGCGAGCCAAGATCCCGAGGACGAGCCGCGCCTGGGCACGGTGTTCCACGAACTCGCGCGCCACAAGTTGAGCTTCCGCGACTACGGCGGCTTCCTCGACGTCTCGGGTACGACGCCCGGCGGCTACACGCAGAACGTTCCCGCGCCGGCGGTGCTCGCGGGCCACGTCGATCTCGACTATCCGGCGCTGGACGTCGCGCGCTGCCCGATGCGTTGCGCGCGGCCGAGTTCGTGCGCGACTACGGCGCGCTCGCGCGCGCGCACCGCCAGCCGCGCTTTGCCTACGTCGCGCTGCCCGGCGGCGCCGACGGCCCGCAAGGCGCACCGCCGAAGCGGCGGTCGCCGACGGCGACCGCGCGCTCGGCACGATCGTCGATTTTCTCTCGCATCTGCCGTCGTGGCGCACGACCGCGATCTTCGTCGTGCCGGCCGGCGCGCGCAGCGGCCGCGATCACATCGACGCCTCGCGCACGTTCGCGCTCGTCGTCTCGCCCTACGCGAAGCACGGCTACATCGGCATGCGCCATCTCTCGACCGCGAGCGTGCTCAAGACGGTCGACCGGCTGTTCACGCTGCCGCCGCTCTCGCTCGGCGATCTGCTCGCGAACGACATGAGCGATTTCTTCACGGACCGAAGCCCGACCTGCGGCCGTACGCGGCCGGCGCCGCGGCGCTGCCCGGGCCGCTAAAAAAGGCGAGGGGCCGCGGGCGGACAATCTTCACCGCGTGGGAGACCGCGCCGTTCGTGATGACCAAATCGTCCGAGCCCCCGTACGTTCGATCCGACGCCGGCGCTCTCGCCGGCGCCGTCGTGTGCGCGCCCTCGCCGAGCATCGAGCAGCTTGCCGCCGCTCAAGAGCGAGCCCTCGCCGATCGCCGACCGGGCGCTCGAACAGCACGGGATCCTCGTGCGCACGCTGCGCGACCGCGGCGTCGACGTCACGGTGCTCGAACCGGCGACCGAAACGCCCGACCGAATCGCTGATCGCCGACTGCGCGGTCGTCTTGCCGCAAGGCGCGATCCTGGTGCGGCCGTCGTCGGTCGAACGGCGGCCGCGAAGTCGCTGGCGGTCGAACGCGCGCTGCATCGCCTGCGGGATTCCGATCGCGGGCCGGATCGAAGCGCCCGGCTTGCTCGACGGCGACCGACGTCGCGATCGCCGGCGACCGCATGTTCATCGGCGTCGCGCGCGGCCGAGCGCCGGCCTGCGCGCGCGTTCCAACGCGCTCGGCCGCGCGCAACTGGCGGCGTTCGCCGCCGCCGCCGACCTGCGGGTCGTCGAACTGGCGATCGCCCCCGACGTGCCGCGCCTGCGCAACGTGTTCAACGTCGTCGCCGCCGACGCGGTCGTGGCCGCGCCGGAGATGGTCGATCTGGTTCCGGTGCGCGACCTGCGCGTGATCGAAGTTGCCGCGCGGCGAAGAGTTCGCCGCCGGCGTGCTCGCGTTCGGCGAGCGCCGCGTCGATCGTGAACCTGCGCTTCCGCGACAGCATCGGCTTGCTGCGCGCCGCGAAGATCGACGTCGAAGCGATCGACCTGTGGGAGTTCGGAAAGGCCGGGGTCGGCCCGTTCCAACTCGTCCTCGCAACGAAGCGGGGCTAGTGCGGGTCGCGATTCTCTCCGACATCCACGGAAACGCGGTTGCGCTCGAAGCGTGTCTCGCGGATCTCGCCGCAGCCGGCGGCGCCGATCGTATCGTCGCGGCGGGCGACTTGTGCATGGACGGGCCGCGCCCGCGCAAGGTGCTCGCGCCGGCTGAAAGAAGCCGGCGCGCACGTGGTGCGCGGCAACACCGACCGCATGATCGCGCTCGAAGATCCCGCCACGTACGACGGCGAGCGAACGCGAGGCGATCATGTGGCAGCGCGGAGCGCTCGGCCAGGATTGGGTCGCGTGGCTCGGCGCGGCGCCGCATGACGGTGGCGATCGGCAACGACGCGGACGGGCTGCTTGATCACGCATGCCACGCCCGCGCGCGACGACGAACACGTCTGGCCCGATGCGAGCGACGCGCAGCTCGAAGCGATCGTCGACGGCGTCGCGCAGCACACGATCGCGTTCGGTCACCTGCACTTGCCCTACGTGCGCACGTGGCGCGATCGCACGTTCGTCAACGTCGCATCGGCCGGTTTGCCGAAAGACGGCGATCCGCGCGCGCACTACGCGATCCTCACGCAGCAGAGCGGCGGCTGGTCGGTGCGTTCGCGGCGCGTCGCCTTCGACGTCGAGCGGGTCGAGCGCCAAATTCGCAAGAGCGGCATGCCCGATACCGACGAGCGCATCGACGTGTTGCGCCGTCATCGCTACAAGCAGCTGGCGGAGCATCAGATCTAACGTGCTGGCCCTCAAAATCGACCGCCTGGTGAAGCGCTACGGCGACTTCACCGCCGTCGACGGCATCTCGTTCGACGTCCCCGAGGGCGAGTTTTTCGGCTTGCTCGGTCCCAACGGCGCGGGCAAGACGACGACGATCAACTCGATCGTCGGGCTCTCGACGATCACGTCAGGCTCGATCCAGCTGTTCGGCCTCGATGTGACGCGCGATTGGCGCCCGGCGCGCCGCATGGTCGGCCTTTCGCCGCAAGAGTACAACTTCGACCGCTACCTCAACATCCGCGACGTGCTGATCTATCAGGCCGGCTACTACGGCTTTCGCGGCAAGGCGATCGAAGCGCGCGCCGACGAGCTGCTCGAACGCTTCGACCTCGCCTCGAAGGCGAAGCAGCCCTTCACGCGGCTCTCGGGCGGCATGAAGCGCCGCCTGACGATCGCGCGCGCGCTGATGCACCAGCCGCGGCTGCTGATCCTCGACGAACCGACGGCCGGCGTCGACGTCGAACTGCGGCTGGAGCTGTGGTCGTTCTTGCGCGAGCTCAACCGCGGCGGCACGACGATCATCCTGACGACGCACTATCTCGAAGAAGCCGAAGAGCTCTGCACGCGCATCGGCATCATCGAAGCCGGCAAGATCGTCGCGCTCGAAACGACGCGCAAGCTGATCGGCGAACGCACGCTGCAAGACGTCTTCCTGGAGCTGACGCGCCGATGATCGCCACCGCAAGCGAGATCAACCGCCGCCCGAACTGGGTCGGTTTCCTCACGCTCGTCAAGCGCGAGATGGTGCGCACGTTCGCGATCATCAATCAGGTCATCTGGCCGCCGGTGATCCAGACGCTGCTCTACGTGTTCGTGTTCGGGCTCGCGCTCGGCAGCAAGATCCCGACCGTGCAGGGCGTCAAGTACTCGCAGTTTCTCATCCCCGGCCTGATCATGCTGCAGGTGATCGATCAGACCTACGGCGAGGGGTCGAGCACGGTCTTTCAGGGCCGCTTCATGAACTCGATCCAGGAACTGCTGATCGCGCCGCTCTCGGCGCTCGAGATGGTGATGGGCTACGTCGTCGCCGGTGTCGCGCGCGCGCTGTTCATCGCGCTGCTGATCACGGTGCTGGGCGTGGTGTTCGTGCAGACCGTGCCGATCCAGTGGGGCATCTACTTGCTCACGATCGTACTGGTCGCGGTCCTGTTCTCGTCGCTCGGGATCATCTTCGGTCTGCTGGCCGAGAAGTTCGATCACATCGCGCTGCTCACGACGTTCTTCATCACGCCGCTGGTGTTCGTCGGCGGCGTGTTCACCTCGACGCAGTTCTTGCCGCCGCTCGCGCGCACGATCTCGATGTTCAACCCGATGTTCTACATGATCAACGCGTTCCGCTATTCGTACACGCTGCGCGGCGACGCCCCGCTGCTCACCTCGCTCGGCGTGGTGACGGTGCTCACAGCGCTTGCATTCGGCACCGCCCTGCGCATGATGGCGGTCGGGTTCAAGCTGCGGACGTAGGCCCGGGGCGGAGGTTTGCGCGGGCAAATAAGCGGGTAGGCGGACCAGGATAGTGAGAGAGGCCGTGGTCCAACCCCGGTCCCCTAAGGGATCGGCAATCGATCGTACCCGCGAACGCCTCGAACTCCTGGTTCACGCGGGCGAGGTGTTCCACCGTTCCCTCAACCTCGACGAAACGCTCTACAACGTGGCCTGCGTTGCGGTCGAGTCGTTTGCCGATCTGTGTCTGTTCGATCTCATCGACGAGAAATCCGACCGCCTCTACGTCACCGCCGGGGCGCACCACGATCACTCGATGGAAGCGGTTCTCAAGAACACCGGAACGTCGATCCTCAACGATGCCGAGTACCGCACGCATCCGGCGGTGCGCGTCGCGCAGACCGGCGTGCCGTTCTTCGTGCCGGTCGTCGGCGAGGAGCAGATCGCGGAGCACGCCGCCTCCGCGGCCCATGCGGCGTTCATGCGCCGCATGGGGTACCGCTCGAAGATCGTGGTGCCGGTTGCGCAGCATTCGCAGATCTACGGCGCGCTTACGTTCGTGCGCACGAGCGAGGGCGAACCCTTCGACGCCGGCGACGTTCAGTTTGCCGAGGAGCTCGGCCGGCGCGCCGGGCTCGCCGTCGGCAACGCGAAGCAGTACCACCGCGAACAGCACGCCGCAGCCACCCTGCAAGACGCGTTCCTCATGCAAGCCTTTCCGGAATATCCCGGTTTGGCATTCTACGCGCTCTACCGCCCCAGCGGCGACGTTTCGCTGCTCGGCGGCGATTGGTACGATGCTTTCGAGACCGCGGACGGCTCGGTGGTGGTGACGATCGGCGACGCCAGCGGCAAGGGCATCGACGCCGCGCGCATGATGGTACGCGTGCGCCAGTCGATTCGGGTCGCCGCGACGATCAGTTCCGATCCCGCAACGATCTTGCGCATCGTCAACGACGCGATGTTCCTCGATCGCTCGGAGGCGATGGCGACGACGTTCGTCGGCGTGATCAGTCCCGACCGCCGCGTGCTGCGCTACACGTCGGCCGGGCATCCGCCGGCGTTTCTGCGCCGGGCCGACGGTTCGATCGAGGCCCTGACATCCGGTGCGCCGCCGGTCGGCATTTGGCAGCGGTGGGAGTTCACGAGCGAACACACGGAGATCGACGACGAAGCGCTGTTGCTGATGTACACCGACGGGCTCAGTGAGATCACGCGCGACCCGCTGGCCGGCGAGCGGACGATCCTCGAACTGCTCGGCTCCGAGGCGGCGATGCACGCGGGCAATCCGGCCCGTTACGTCGAGCGTATGCTGGCCCCGCATCGGCAGCACGACGACATCGCGATCCTCGCCGTGCGGTGCGGCCGGCGCGACAACCTGCAATGGCGCTTCGACGTCGGCGATCCGGCCGTCGCGTACGCGATCCAGCGCGACCTGATCGCGCTCGTGCGCACGGTCGGCGTCGCCGGCCACGAAGCGATCCACGCCTGCGAACTGATCCTTAGCGAGCTGATCGGCAACGCGGTGCGGCATGCGCCCGGAGCGCTGAGCATTTCGATTTCCCACGACGACGAGTGCGTGTGGCTGCACCTCATCGACGACGGTCCGGGCTTCACGTTCCGCTCGGAGCTGCCGCGCGATCTGTGGGCGGAATCGGGCCGCGGCCTTTTTCTGATCGCGGCGCTCGCGCGCTCGGTGGAAGCCCAAGCGCTGCCCGGCTGCGGAAGCTACATCCGCGTCTGTCTGCCGGTCGACGTTCGCGTCAGGTAAAGAACGGGTTGTGCGCGCGCTCTTCGCCGATCGTCGAGGGCGGGCCGTGACCGGGTGCAACGACGGTGGCGTCGTCGAGCGCGAAGAGTTTGAAGCGCACGCTGGCCAGGATGTCGGCGTAGCTCGAGGCGGTGCCGAACGCGCCGCCGACGCTGCCCGCGAAGAGCGTGTCGCCGGTGAAGAGCGTGGAGCGGAAGAGGAAGCACGAGCTGCCGTCGGTGTGCCCGGGGGTGTGCAGCATGCGGATCGACGCGTTCTCGCCGAACGGCAGGTCGTCGCCGTCGACGATGGGCTTGGCGCGCTTGCCGAGTTCGCCGATCGCGGCGACGTCGGAGCGGTGCATGACGATCTCGGCGTCGCGGAAACGCGCGCGAGATATCGGCCGTGGCGTCGCAGTGGTCGGCGTGCTTGTGCGTGATGAGGATATAGCGCAGCGCGAACGGGCCCTCGGCGATCGCGCCCAGGATCGTCGAGGGCAGGCCGGCCGGATCGATCAGCGCCGCCGTGCGGCCGTCTTCGAGGAAGAACAGGTAGCCGTTGGAGGGGTGCGGGTCGTGCGGGTGGTGGCGCACGTCGCCGGGCAGGGCCACGTGCGGCTCCCAGCGCCGGGCGGCGGCGTCGGCCAGTTTGCCCGGATCGAGGCCGAGCAGCTTGGCCAGCGCGCGCGCCTCGGCGTCACTCGGGGCGCCCTCGCCCTTCTGCCACTCGGTGATGTGGTCGGCCGGCAGGCCGCTGCGGGCGGCCAGGGCGGCGGCGTCGAGGCCGGTTCCGCGCGACGCCTTGCGGAGGATGTCGCAGAAATCGTCTTCGAGCATCGCGGCTCTCTTTGCCCGCGCGGGTCCCGGGTCCGTCCTGACCCGGGTCCGTCCTGAACCGGACGCAACCGCCCGCGGGTTGAAGGGAGCGACATGCCCCGCACCCACAGCTCCGTCGCGATCATCGGCTCCGGACCGGCCGGCCTCACCGCCGCCGTCTACGCCGCCCGCGCCAACCTCGCACCGGTCGTCTTCGCCGGCCACCTCTACGGCGGCCAGCTGATGCTGACGACCGAGGTCGAGAACTACCCCGGCTTCCCGCAGGGGATCATGGGGCCCGAGCTGATGGAGAACTTCCGCCTGCAGGCCGAGCGTTTCGGCGCGGTGCTGCACTTCGTCGACGTGACCAAAGTCGATCTCACCGCAGCGGCCGTTCCGGTTGTGGACGGAAGACGATGAGTACACCGCCGACACCGTGATCGTCGCGACCGGCGCCAGCGCGCGCTGGCTCGACGTGCCGCACGAAGCGCGCTTGCGCGGCCGCGGCGTATCGACGTGCGCGACCTGCGACGGCGCGTTCTTCCGCGACAAGCACATCGTCGTCGTCGGCGGCGGCGACTCCGCGATGGAAGAAGCGCTCTTCCTCACGCGCTTCGGCAAGAAGGTCACGATCATCCACCGCCGCTCGTCGTTTCGCGCCAGCAAGATCATGGCCGACCGCGTGCTCGCGCACGCGAACATCGAGGTCATTTGGAACAGCGAAGTGACCGAAGTGCTCGGCGCGGAGAAGACCGAGGCTCTCGGGCTGCGCAACGTCGAGACCGGTGAGACCGAGCGCGATCGACGCCGACGCGCTGTTCATCGCGATCGGTCACGATCCGAACACCGCGCTGTTCGCGGGCCAGCTCGATCTCGATCCGATGGGCTACATCAGCTCACCCGACGGCGTGACGACCAACATTCCCGGCGTGTTCGTCGCCGGCGACGTGTTCGACGTGCGCTACAAACAAGCGATCACCGCCGCCGGCTCGGGCTGCAAAGCCGCACTCGAAGTCGAGAAATACCTGGAGGCTCACGAAGCCGAGCACGCCGCGGCACTCGCCTAGGTGACGGTGTCGTTGACCCGCCGGCTCGTTTTCACGGCCGTCGGTATGCTCGTGCCGTTGCTGCTGGCCATTCTCATCTACATCGGCTACGTCTGGATCGGCGCCGCGACCGGCACGGCGCGCACGTCGGGCACGGTCAGCGGCCTCGGGCTGCGAGCGCCGGTGCGCGTGATTCGCGACGGCCGCGGCATCCCGCACATTCGCGCCGCATCGATCCACGACGCCGCGTTCGCGCAGGGCTACGTGACCGGCGCCGACCGCCTCTTTCAGATCGACCTCACGCGCCGGTTCGTTCTCGGCACGCTCGCCGAGATGTTCGGATCGTCGACGATCGAAGCCGATCAGGCGGCGCGCATCGTCGACGTGCGCGGCATCGTCGACGCGCAATTCGCGCAGCTCTCGCCGGCCGACCGCGACGTGTCTGCAAGCGTACGCCGACGGCGTGAACGCGGCCGCCGCCCACGAATCGGTGCCGCCGGAATATCGCGCGCTGCTCTTCCACTTCGTGCCGTGGCGTCCGCAGGATTCGCTGGCCGTCGCTTTCGCGCTCGTGCTCGACCTCACCGATTCGTGGAACGACGTGATCGCGCGCGATGCGGTCGAGCGCGAGATCGGGCCGCGCGCGACGGCGGCGTTCTTCTCGCTGACCGATCCGGCGTACGCTGCGCCGACCGCCGGCGGCGCGCCGGTCAAGCTTCCGCCGCTGCCCGCGCTCGACGGTGTGCACGCACCGGCCGTCGTGTCGTGGAGCGGCGACAACCCACACGACGTACTGGGCAGCAACGAGTGGACGGCCGGCGCCGCGCGAACCGCGAGCGGCCGCGCGCTGCTGGCCAACGATCCGCACCTCGTGCGGCGGATTCCCGGCATCTGGCACCTGGTCGATCTCGAAGCGCCGGGCGAACACGTTGCCGGCGCTGCGATCGCGGGCGTTCCGGGCGTGATCCTCGGCCACAACGAACACCTCGCCTGGGGCCTGACGTATGCGGATGCGGTCGCGCCGCGCGTCTACCGTGAAACCTTCGAGACGGTGACCGGCCGGCGCTATCTCGCCGGCACGAAATACGTCGATGGAACGATTCGGCGCGAAATCTTCAACGATCGCTTCGGCGCGCCGCGAACGCGCGAGTACCTCAGCACGCGGCACGGTTTCGTCATCGATTCGAGCGGTGCGACGCGCGACGCCGTGCAGTGGCAGCCCGCCGTCGACGCGCGCTCGCCGGTGGCGGCGTTCTCGGCGCTCGACCGCGCGAGCACGATCGAAGAGGCGCTGGCGGCGCTGGCGCGCTATCCCGGTCCGACGCAGAATTTCGCGCTTGCGCAGACCGACGGCCGCGTCGCATATACCGTCGCCGGCTGCGATTCCCAACGATCCCGCCTGGGGGCTGCGCGTCGCCGACGGCGCACACGCGCCGGCCGGCGCGCCGGCGTTCGTGCCGTTCGCGCAGCTGCCGCACGTCGCACCCTCGCGCGACGGCGCTCGCGATCAACGCCAACAACGTGCCCTACGGCGCCGGCTATCCGTACCGGCTCAGCGCCGCGTTCGCCGCACCCTATCGCGCGGCCGAGATCGCGGCGCGGCTGCACGCGCGTACGCGTCGACGTTGCCGGCTCGCACGCGATCCAAGCCGATACGACCTCGCTCGCCGAACGCGAGTTCGCGCGCCTGTGCGTCGCGGCATTGCACAGAGAGCGGCGCGGACCGCGATCCCGACGTCGCGCCGGCCTACGCCGCGCTGGCGTCGTTCGACGGCCGCTTCGATCCGAGTTCGCGCGGTGCGACGGTCATCCAGCGCGTGCGCTTCGTCGCGACGCGCGATCTGATCGCCTGGCACATGAGCGGCGCCGGCGGCGTTGGACTATTTGCGCAACGGACCGGCGTTCGTGACGTTGATGCGCGCGCTGCGCGAACATCCGCGCGGCTGGTTTCCGCACGACGATCCGAGCGCGTTTCTCGTTGCCGAAGTGCGTTCGACGATCACGCTGTTCGGCGGCCGCGATGCGCGTGGCGACGCCGTACGGCAGCGCCTACGCGGTGGTCGCGCAGCATCCGTTCGCGGTGTTCCACGTCCACTTCTGGGACGCGCCGGCGTTCCCGGGCAGCGGCGGAAGTTACGCGCCGGCCGTGCAGGCGATCGCCCTCGGGCAGAGTTTCCGCGCGGTGTGGGACGTCGGCGCACTGGGATGCCGGCGGCATCGATCTGCCGCTCGGCGAGTCGGGCGAACCCGGCTCGCCGCACTACACCGACGGCGTGGCGGCGTGGCTGCATCACGATCTCACGCCGTTGCCGTTCAGCGATGCGGCCGTCGCGCGCGCGGCGACCGGAACGCTGACGCTAACGCCCTAGTGCGCTAGCGCTCGACGCCGGCGCGCTTGAGCCAGTATTCCCAGCCGCGCTGAAACGCGGGCTGCTCGGGCCGTACGACGCCGGCGCGTTCCACCTCGCCCGGCGAGGCGACGGTGACGCTGCCGCCGAGCAGTTTCGCCGTGGTGAGCATGCGCGCGTTCTTCGGCAAGTAGATCGACATGCTGACGGCTTCTTGCAGATGGTTGCCGGCCGGCGGCGAAACCGTGGCCGCGCATCAGCGCGACTTTGTCGCGGCCGAGCGTCGCGGCGAGATCGTCGCCTTGCGCGACGCTCGTCACGAGCAGGTTCGTGTCGCCGAACTTATCGTGGATATCCCACACCGGCACGTGCGGGCCCATCGAGCACGCCTGATGCCACACCGGCTGCAGCGGCACCGAGCTGATCGAGTACGGCACGACGTCTTCTTGATGCGAGTGCACGACCGAGACGATATCGGGCCGCGCCTTGTAGATCGAGCCGTGGATGAAGCGCTCGAGATACGCCGGGCGGTCGTCGTTGCCGACGACGTTTCGCCGTCGAGCGTGAATTCCATGATGTCCTCGACGGTGACCAGCTCGGGGCTGCGCGAGCGGGAGAGGAAGAAGTGCTGCGGGTTACTCGGGATTGCGCAGGCTGACGTGGCCGTAGCCGTCGAGGACTCCCTCGCGCGCTAGGATGTGGTTGGCGGACATGACGTCCCATTTGGCTTGCTCGATCGCGTCGCTTGATGCCATTTCGTGCTGATCGCTTTCCGTTTACGGCGTTGACAGGTGAATTTGATTGCCATAGCATTGGCCTCATAGAGGGCGAAAATCTTTTGCGCCCGTTCTTCTGAGGATCGATGCACGCGTCTTCGTGCCGTCTCTGCCGCGCTTGCTCTGGTTTCCGGGAGCATGGTGCCCGCACGGGCGGCCGATCCGTTCGTGATCCCGGTCGTCACGCCGCTCACCGGCGGCTTCGCGTACGCGGGTCAGGCGATGCAGGCGTCGCTGACGGCGCTCGAAACGCAAGTCAACAAAGAAGGCGGCATCAAGGGTCAGCCGCTGAAGTTCGACTTCGTCGACGATGCGAGCACGCCGCAAACCGCGGCTGCAGATGGTCGCAGAACGTGCTCGAAGCGGAAAACCGCAGGCGATCATCGGTTCGGAATTCGCCGCGTTGTGCCATGGCGATGGCAGCCGTTCACCAACGGGAAGAGCCGTGCAGTACTGCGTCTCGCCCGGCGTGCATCCGCCGTACGGCGCCGATATGTTCTCGGCGAGCATTTCGACGCAAGGCATGGCGACGGCGATGGTGCGCTTCATGCGCGAAAAAGGCTGGAAGAAGATCGCGACGATCACGTCGACCGATGCCAGCGGCCAAGATGCCGAAACGCAGCTCAAAGCGGCCGCCGCGCTGCCGGAAAACGTGCGCGGCCGGCGTGACGATCGTCGATGCGGAGCACTTCAATCCGACCGATCAAACCGTGGCGGCGCAGATGGCGAAGCATCAAAGCTGCCAATCCCGACGTGATCGTGATGTGGACGTCGGGCCAGCCGTTCGGCACCGTGACGCACGCGTACACCGACGCCGGGCATGACGGTGCCGGCGTTTACGACCAACGCCAACATGAGCTTCACGTTCATGAAGCAGTTCGCCGGTTTCTTGCCCAAGGATCTGTACTTCCCGGGGCTCGCCTATCTTGGCCGGACCGAACCCGAAAGAAGCGGTCGCCGGCGGCGCGCGTGCCGATCAAGCGCATGTACGACGCGATGAAAGCCGCCGGCGTGACGGTCGATTTTCAGGCCGGCGTGCCGTGGGATCCGGCGCAGATCATCGTCGATGCGTACCGCAAACTCGGCACCGCGGCGACGTACGAGCAGATCCGGCAATACATCCTCGGCCTGAAGGACTATGCCGGCATCAGCGGCGTCTACGACTTCAGCGACCGCGGCGCCGGCGTGCAGCGCGGCCTGACGTCGAAGGACGTGCTCGTCATGCGGTGGGATGAAGGCGAAGACCGCCTGCACCGCAGCGAGCAAAATGGGCGGCGGAGCACCCTGATGATCACCCCAGAAGAGAACGAACGCCTCACGCGCGTCGGCCCGGGAACGCCGATGGGCGAGTCTGCTGCGCCGCTACTGGTATCCGATCGCCGCGACCGAAGAATTGCGCGCCGCGGGGACCAAGCGCGTGCGTTTGCTGGGCGAAGATCTGGTGCTCTATCGCGCGACCGCGGCGGATAAGCTCGGACTCTGCGCCCGTTGCGCGGCGAAGCCGCGACGTATCCGGTCGAAGAACTCGGCGGCATGCTGTTCGCGTATCTCGGTCCGCAGCCGGCGCCGCAGCTGCCGCGCCTCGACGGGTTCGTCGTGCCCGGCACGGTGCGCATGGTCGGTCAGGCGCTCGTGCCGTGCAACTGGCTGCAGATCATGGAGAACTCGCTCGACCCCGTGCACACCGAGTGGCTGCACGGCCATCTTGCAAGAGTGGGTTGAAGAACAGCGCGACGGCAAGAAGCCGAACTACGCGATCTCGCGCCATCACGTCAACATCGCGTTCGAAGAATTCGAGTACGGCATCTACAAGCGGCGCTTGATGCAAGGGCAGTCGGAGGACGTCGACGATTGGCGCGTCGGCCATCCGGTGATGTTTCCGTGCACGCTCGCGGTCGGCAGCGCCGGCGGCTTCTGGACGATGTACGCGTTCCAGATCCGCGTTCCGGTCGACGACACGAACACGCTGCACTACTGGTACACCGCCTACGCGCCGCCGGCGGGCGCCAACGTACCGGCCAAGCTGCTCGAAGAGGTACCGCTCTTCGACGTGCCCGTCCGGAACGCGGCGGGCGAGTTCAACCTCGACCTGCTCGACGCGCAAGACGTGATGGCGTGGGTCACGCAAGGACCGATCGCCAAGCGCGAACTCGAAAAACTCGGCTGGACCGATCGCGGCGTGATCCTGCTGCGCAAGATCCTCGCGCGCGAGCTCGACAACATCGCGCGCGGCGAAGATCCGATGGGCGTGATTCGCGATCCGCACGAGATCATCGAACTGCCCGTCGAGCACGGCAAAGACATGTTCAGCGACGGCTTCGCCAGCCTCTTCCGTCGCACGCAGTCGCGCTACTACCCCTACGCGCAAGAACTCCTCGAGCTCTTCGGCACGGCCAACCCGCAGCACCAACCCTCCACCGAGCGCATAGCCGAACTGGTCGCCGCCGACTAACCTCGCAGACCCGCCCCCCGAGGAGCGCCGGGAGCGGCGCCCGCCGTGCCCGGGGCGAGCGGCGTGCGCCCCCGGGCGAGCGGCGGGCGCCCCCTGGCGAGCGGCGGCCCCCTGGGCGAGCGGGCGTGCGCCCCCTGGCGAGCGGCGGCCCCCCCGGCGAGCGGCGCGCGCCCCCGGGCGAGCGGCGGCGGCCCGGCGAGCGGCGGGCCCGCCCCGGGCGAGCGGCGGGCACCCGGGCGAGTGGCGGGCCCGCCACGGCGAGCGGCGTGCCCGCCACGGCGAGCGGCGTGCGCCCCCTGTCATCCCGAGCGCAGTCGAGGGACCCATCCGCAGTATGCCGGATCGCCACTGTCGATCACGAGCGCAGCCGAGTGATCGCCTGCGACATGCCGGGAATCGTGCTTGCCGGCGATCCCTCGGCTGCGCTCGTGATCGACGGTGGACTTGCGCACGCGATTGTGGTGCGTCCCTCGACTGCGCTCGGGATGACAGGAGGGTCGCCCTCGTCCGGGGCGCCGCTGTTCGGGGGGCGCCGCTGGTCCGGGGGCGCCGCTGTTCGGGGGGCGCCGCTGGTCCGGGGGGCGCCGCTGTTCGGGGGGCGCCGCTGGTCCGGGGGCGCCGCTGTTCGGGGGGCGCCGCTGGTCCGGGGGGCGCCGCTGTTCGGGGGGCGCCGCTGGTCCGGGGGCGCCGCTGTTCGGGGGGCGCCGCTGGTCCGGGGGCGCCGCTGTTCGGGGGGCGCCGCTGGTCCGGGAGGCGCCGCTGGTCCGGGGGCGCCGCTGGTCGGGGGGCGCCGCTGGTCGGGGGGCGCCGCTGGTCGGGGGGCTGCTGGTTCGGGCGCTCCCGCTCCGGGGGCTAGTCGCCCCAGACTTTTTTGGCGACGTCGGCGACGAGTTTCATCTTGGCCCATTGCTCGTCTTCGGCGATGACGTTGCCTTCGGACATCGAGGCGAAGCCGCATTGCGGGCTCAGCGCGAGGCGCTCGAGCGGGATGAACTTCGCGGCCTGATCGATCAGCTTCGCGATCGTGTCGGCGTCTTCGAGCTTACCAATCTTCGTGCTGACCAAGCCCAGCACGACGATCTTGTCTTTGGGCACGAAACGCAGCGGTTCGAACGTCCCCGAACGCTCGTCGTCGTATTCGAGCAAGAAGCGGTCGACGTCGAGCTCGTTGAACAGCTTCTCGGCGATCGCGTCGTAGCCGCCGCTGGCATACCAGTTGCTGCGGTTGTTGCCGCGGCACAGGTGGATCGCCAACACGACGCCGGGCTTGCGCGCCTTCTTGAAGCCGAGGTTGTCCGAGGCGATCGCTTCGTCGAGCAGCGCGTCGAGGTCGGGACTGTACTCGGTGCGCAGAAACGTGCGCCACTTCTCGTCGAGATAGTAGCTGTAGCGCGGCGCATCGACTTGGATGTAGGCCACGCCGTCAGCCGCGAGCGCGGCCATTTCGCCGGCAATGATCCCGGCCACGTCGGCCAGGAACGGCGCGTAGGTCGGATACGCTTTCTCGCTTGCGCCCTTACGGTACGCGATGGCCGGAAACTGGTTGGCGCTGGGCAGCGTCATCTTGATCGGGCCCGGGCTATGCTCTTTGAGAAACGAGACCTCGTACTCGGTCAAGCGCCGTTTCTGACTGATTTTTTCGGTGACGACGTCGCGCAGCGGCTGCGTGCCGGTGCCCTGCGAAGTCTTCCAGTCGCGTGCGTGCGCGTCGCTGGTCGAGAAGCCGTCGACCGCGTCGACGAGATCGGACATGAAGCTCTCGCGCCGGAACTCGCCGTCGGTGAAGATGTCGAAGCCGAGTTCTTTTTGCTTGGCGAGAATCCGCAGGATCTCGCGGTCCTCGGCCGCGCGGAGCTCGTCGGAGTGCGGTTTCTCGGCCCGGATCTGCAGGAGCGATTTCGGCCGCAGGAAGCTGCCGATGTGGTCCGCGCGATACGCGTTTTTGGTGAAAGTCGTTGCCATGACCGGGCGTTCCGGGCGAAAACGAGTCGCTCCTCGGGCCCCGGACGCGAAATCAGGTCAGCGCGGCCAAGGCAGCACCGACCTCGGGATAGCGGAAGACGAAGCCGGCCGCCAGCGTCGCCTCGGGCAGGACGCGCTGGCCCTCGGTCAGCACCGAGGCGCCCTCGCCGAAGACCAGTTTGAGCGCGAACTCGGGGGCCGGAAAGAGCGCCGGCCGGTGAACGGCCGCGGCCAGCGCGCGCGTGAAGTCACGGTTGCGCACCGGTTGGGGGGCCGTCGCGTTCAGGGCGCCGGCGTAGCCGTCGATGGCGAGCAGATAGATCCCGATGTGGTCGTCGAGGTGGATCCAGGAGTTCCACTGCTCGCCGCTCGCCAGCGGCCCGCCGAGGCCGCCGCGAAAGAGCGGGAGCAGCTTCGCCAGCGCCCCGCCGTCGCGGCCCAGCACGAGGCCCGTGCGCACGGTCGCGACGCGCATGCCGAGCGCGGCCGCGCGCGCCGCTTCCGTTTCCCACGCCACGCACACGCGCGCCAGAAAGTCATCGCCCGGCGGACTCGTCTCGGTGAACGTCGCCGTGCGGCTCATGCCGTAGTAGCCGACCGCCGAGGCGCTGACGTAGGCCTGCGGCCGCGCTGAGGCGCGTTCGAGCGCGCTGAGGAACGCGTGCGGCAAATCGACGCGCGAACGTGCGATCGCGCGCTTCGTGCTCGTCCGTCCAGCGCTCGATGACCGGCGCGCCGGCCAGGTTGACCACCACGTCGCTGCCGTCGGCCGCCTCGGCGGCGACGGCCGGATCGCGCAACGAAACGCCGCGCACGTCGTCGCCGCGCGCGGAGAGCGCCGCGATGAGGGCCCTGCCGACGAAGCCGGACGCGCCCAGGACGGTGACTTTCACGCTAGAGCGGCTGCGGCGGTGATTGCGACTGCGGTTGGGCCGGCGGCGGCGCTTGCGGCACGATCAGGGCGCCGGCGCGGTCGAGCGTGGTGCGCGCGCGGGCAACTGCGAGATCGACCGCGTTCTGATCGTTCTCACGCAGCGCGCGCACGACATCCGGAAACGTGATGCCGGTATCGCCGTCGATGCCGTATGCGCTCAGATCGAGGATGCGCGCCGCTTCCATTGCATCCGCGGGCGCACCGGCCGTTGCGACCAGTTTCGTCGCGGCGTCGGAACGTGCCGCGCTGGCCGCGAAGCGCACGAGCGAGGCGTTGAAGCCGCGCACGTCGAGGGTGAGATGCTGGGTGCGCGCCAATGCGGTCAGCGCGCGCAGCGCCGCGTTCATCGGTCCGACGTAGTCGCTGAAGTGATAGGGAATGACGTCGGCGTCGGCCAGGCGCAGCACCGCGACGCCGTAGATTTGTGCCGCGGCGCGGTGCAGGTCGAACGCCGGATCGCTGACCGTGCGCGCGAACTGCAGCGTGTCGTAGCTCGAGTGATAGGGCCCGAACGGGCCGCTGAACGACGCGTTGGCGCTGGGCGTTCCGGCGCCGAACAGGAATGCCGCGCGGTCGCTGCCGCCCGGACCGCGGTCGACCGGCGGCAGGGCGCCGCGCGTGCGAAACGCCCAGCGGTCGTAGATCGTGCCGCCGGGCCGGGCCGGATCGGGGACCATGTGCGAGGCCTCGGAAATCGTCTGCGCGATCGCCGCCACCGCGTCGGCGCCGAAGGTCCCGCCGGTGACGCTGGGCTCGGTATTGAGGTAGGCGATCGAGCCGGTCCGGATCTCATCGCCGTGGCGCTTGCAGATAGGCGAGCGAGCCGTAGGCGCCGAGCTCCTCGCCGTCCCAGGCGGCGATCACGATCGTGCGGCCCGGCTGCCAGCCGGTGTGCGCGAGGTAGCCGAGGCCGCGCGCGGCCTCGAGCAGCGTGACGGTGCCGCCGCCGCCGGCGCCGAGGCCGTACACCCAGGCATCGCGCTGCGCGCCCACGACCAAGTCTTGGCCGGGCAGCGAGCCGTGCAGGACACCGATCGTATTCCAGAGCGTCGTCGTGCGGCGCACCAGCTGGACGGTCATGTGCACCGCCGCCGGTCCGCGCGCGAGCGGGTAGGTGACCGACATCGCGCCCGCCCAGCCGCGCGGCGCCGTGGGCCCGCGCAGCGACCCCAGCAGCATGCGCGCGTTGGCCGCGGAGATCGGGATGACCGGGACGGTGACGCCTTCGCCGACGCTGCCGCGCTGGACGGAGTTCAGCGGCCGCCAGGGGCCGTTCGGGATAGGTGATGCCGCGGGCGGAGCCGTCGTCGGCCGGATCGTCGTAGAGCAGCACGCCGATCGCGCCGTGCAGCTGCGCGCGGCGGACCAGCGCCCCGCGTGAGTCGGCGCCGTAGCGGATCAGGAGCACCGCGTCGTGGGTGTCGACCCCGTGCGCCTCGAGCAGCGTGTAGTCGGCCGGCATGCCGTGGCCCGCGTACACCAGCGGCGCCGTCACGTCGCCGTCGGCGCTGCCGGCGATGAAGGGCAGGCCGACCGCCGGGTTGGCCGTGTCGGGGTCGTTCGGGTCGGGCAGCTCGCGCAGATCGAACACGACCGTGGGCTGGGGCGGGATGCCGATCGGCCCGGCGGGGGTGGTGCGGCGAGGCCGGCGGCTAAGGAGCGGCGCGGGCGGCGGGCGGTTTGGGCGATAGCCGGTCGGAATCAGTTCGAGCGCGAGTTTCTTCGGAACGTCGATCCGCGCGGTGAGCGTCTCCATCGACGTATCGAAGCCGAATTCTTTCAGCCGGTCGCGCACGTAGAGCGCGAGCTTGTAGTCGCCGGGCGAACCGGCGTAGTGCGGCTGGGCGGCGAGCGCCGCGGCCGATTCGAGCGCGCCGGCGGAACTCGGAATGTCGAGAAAGCGGTCCTCGAGCGCGAACTCTTGCTGGCTGCTGGTGACGGTAAAGCCGTAGATCGTCGTGTGCGGCGGTGCTGCGGCGAGCAGTACGCACGCGCAAGCGACGCCCAGAACACGGACCGCTTTCATGCTGAGCGCCGTTGAACGGCGCCCCTGGCTCGTCCTGTTCGCGCCTTTCACAAGGCGGCGAGCACCGCGGCGCTCTCGCGATCCAGCCGCTGTTCGTAAACTTTGGGGTGGGTGAGGTAGAACAGGCACATCGCGCGCAGCACGAACTCGTGCCATTCCCCGTGCGCGAGCTCCCGCAAGCGCTCGCTGGTCGCGCGAACCAACCGGCCCACGCGCTCGACGGCGACCGCGCTCGAGGGGTAGCAGGCGACGAAATTCAGCTCGCGGTGCTCGCGGTCTTCGGCCTGATCGATGAAGTAGTCGAGCAAGATGTGCACCGCCGAGACGTTGGGGAAATAGGCGGCGACCGTCGAGTCGATCGCGCGCGCGTCGATGCGCGGCTGCAGCGCGAGATAGACCAGCGCGAACACCGGCAGCGACGAGCCGCACGCGGCGGCGAATTCCCACCAGTACAGCCCCGGAAACGATTCGGCGTGTTCGGCGTACCAGGCGCTGCAGACCGCTTCGCGCACGTTCGCATCGCCGTGTTTGAGCGTTTGCAGCTGCGCGTAGTAGCCGCGCGATTTGGGCTAGCGCTTCGCGCACCGCGGTGTAGTGACGCACGGTCGCGAGTTCGGCGCGCACGTCGTTGACGAGCGAGGCCAGGTAGCCGCCGTCGTCGCCGGCCGGGCCGTGGCGATAGTAGTCGGCCGGTGTGCGGCGGTCGTCGAGCGCGTCGAGCAGCGCGTCGTGCAAGCGTCGCGAAGGCCTGTTGCGATACGCCCGGCAACCGGTCGCAGAGGTTGTCGAGATAGTCGTAGATCGTCTCGAGCGATGCGACGATGCGCACGTAGCGCGCCGCATCGGCGGCCGGCAAGAACGTGGCGAGAATGCAGCCGCCTTGCACGTGGAAGGCCTTGCCGTCGATCGATGCCAGCGCTTGTTCGCGCAATGCCGGTGCGGGAATGGCGTTCGCGCGTTCGCGGATCGTTCTCGAGCGCGCGCGATGCGCGCGGCACGACGCCGATGAGAAAACGCGCCATCGAGGCGAGACCGCGCGGGCCCAGACGAATCAGGCGCACGAAGCGGTCCGGCGAGCGCAGCACGGTCGTCACGACGACGCGCACGTCGTGCAGCAGCGCGTTATATCGCGCCGACATACCGTCCCGGTGCGAGGATGCCGGCCGGATCGAAGTGCGTCTTGATCGCGCGCATCGTCGCGATCGTCGACGGCTCGGAACCCCAGGCATCGATCGCGGCCCGCAGTGCCGGTGCGCCGGCCAAGACCGTCGCGTTTTCGAACGCGCCGCGCACGGCCGCGTCGAACGCGGCGAGCTTGCCGGCGAACGCCGCGGCGCTGCGCGCGGAGAAGCGCAGGATCGCATCGCCCGTGCGCACGTCGGCGATGCTCTCCGCGCTCAGCCCGTGCTCGCGCGCCAGCTCCGCGGCGACGCGCGTGCGCGCCCACGCCGTCGAGGGCAGGCCGGTGGTGCGATAGGTGAGCGTGCGTTCACCGGGCGCATCGACGTAGGCGTCGACCAGCTCGGCGAAGCCGTGATCGGCGTCGGCGCCGTCGAAGAGCAGCGTTTCGGCGACGCCGGCGTTGCCCAGCGCCGAGCGCACGTCGCGCGTGGCGCGTTCCACCACCGCCTCCGAGCCTTCGAACAGCAGCACGAGCCGCAGCGCCGCGCCCGGGTGGCGGGCGACGCGCGGCGAAGCCGTCGACGGCCAGCGCGGCGGCCGGTTCGATCGCGAGCGCCCCGATCGCGGCGATCGCGCGTTCGCGCAAATCGTCGGCGACCGGCGCGACGGCCAGCCGGCGCGAACGGCGGACGCGGCAGCGCCTTGAAGTTCGCGCGCACGATCAGGCCGAGCGTGCCGAGCGAGCCGACGTAGAGCTTGCTCATGTCGTAGCCGGTGACGTTCTTGACCACCATTCCGCCGGCGCGCGCCAGCGTGCCGTCGGTCAGCGCGATCGTCGATCCGATCACCAGGTCGCGCGGCCGGCCGTAGACGGCGCGGCGCGGCCCGGCCCAGCCGGCGGCCAGCGTTCCGCCGACCGTCGCGCGCGCCGGGAAGGGCGCATCGAAGGGAATCCACTGGCCGTGCTCGCCGAGCACGCGCGCGACTTCCGCCAGCGTGGTGCCGGCATCGATGCCGGCCGTCATATCGCGCGGATCGTAGTCGCGCACCCCGCGCAAGTGGCGCGTGTGCAGCGCGACGTCGCAGCGGCGCGGCGCATTGCCGAGCGATTGCAGCGTCGATCCGCCCACGATGACGACCGCCGCGCCGTCGCGCGCGCAACGCGCGAGCGCGGCGGCGGCCTCGGCCGCATCGGCCGGCGCGACGACGCGCGGTTCGAGCGTTGCCGTCACGCGACCGCCGCGGGTGCGCGCACTTCGCCGCACACCGCACCCGTCGGGAAGATCTTATCGGGGTTGAAGAGGCGGTGCGGATCGAACACGTCGCGCACGCGGCCCATCGCCGCTAAATCGTCGGTGTTGAACACGAGCGAGAGCGCGTCGCGTTTCTCGTGCCCGATCCCGTGCTCGCCGCTGATCGTTCCGCCCATCTCGATGCACGTCGCGAGGATCTCGGTGCCCGCCTCGACGACCGCACGCGTCGCGCGCGCATCGCGCCGGTCGAAGCACAGCAGCGGGTGCAGGTTGCCGTCGCCGGCGTGAAAGACGTTGCCGACGGGCAGATCGTGGTGACGCGCGATGCCTTCGATCCGGCGGATCACGGCGGGCAGCTTCGTGCGCGGCACGCAAGCGTCTTGAATGTAATAGTTCGGTGCGATCCGGCCGATCGCGCCGGCGGCGCCTTTGCGCGATGCCCAGAGCGCTTCGCGCTCGGCGGCGCTGTCGGCCGAACGCCACATCGTCGCGCCGTGCTGCTGCACGATGCGCTTGATCGCCGCTTCACCCGCGACCATATCGTCGCGCGGTCCGGCGATCTCGACCAGCAGCACCGCGCCCGCATCGAGCGGGAAGCCGGCGTGATAGTGCGCTTCCACGGCGGTGGTGATCAGTTTGTCCATGATCTCGAGCGCGGTCGGCACGATGCCCGCGGCGATGATCGCCGAGACCGCCTCCGACGCCGACTCGACGTCCGGAAACGAGGCCAAACCGACGCGCACCGACTCCGGCAGCGCCAGCAAGCGGACCTCGACCGCCGTCACCAGCCCGAGCGTGCCCTCCGAGCCGACCAGCAGACCGGTGATATCGTAGCCCGGGTCGTCGAGAGATGTGTGGTGGATCACGCCTTGTCCGTCGACGTATTCGACGCCCAAGACATGGTTGGTCGTCGTGCCGTACGAGAGGCAGTGGGGGCCGCCGGCATTGGTGCCGACGTTGCCGCCGATCGTCGAGACTTTCTGGCTCGAGGGATCGGGCGCGTAGAAGATCCCGTGGGTCGCGATCGCGCGCGAGAGATCGAGGTTGATCAGCCCGGGCTGGACGCGCGCGCGGCGGTTGCGCACGTCGAGCTCGAGGATGCGGTTCATCCGGACCATCGACACGACGAGGCCGCCGCGGGCCGGAATCGCTCCGCCGCAAAGTCCGGAGCCGGCGCCGCGCGGCACGACAGGCTCCCCGCACTCGAAGGCGATGCGCACGGCGAGCGCGGCCTCGCGAGCGTCGCGCGGGATTACCGCCGCGGCCGGCAGATACCCATCGCAGTACGCGTCGTATGAATACACGGCGAGGTCTTCGGGGGCGCTGCGCACGGTGTCGGGGCCGAGCGCTTCCAGGAGGCGTGAAGCGAGCGACGTCACCATGGACTGGGCCTACGAAGGGCGCGCGACTTCTTCCTGGAAGAGCGACGCTCGTCCGTGTTCAACATTCGCAGGCCCGGTGGCGGGGGGGACGCTCCGCCGTCACCCAAGTCGAATCAGAAGCGTCAGAGTTATCGAGCGTCGATCGAATTTCCGATCGTCTACATCGTCGATGGCCGTGAGGGCACGCGGACGGCGAGCGCCAACGATCTGAGCGTCGGCGGATTGCGCCTGCTCGGCGACGAGGATTTCACCAAGGAAACCGTGATCGATTTTCGCTTCACGCTGCCCACGGCCGAAGTCGCGAACGTCTACCTCGAGAAAGAAATTACCGAGCGCACCGCGTTCGGTGAACGCAAGCGCCGGGTGAAAACCGCGCCCACGCCGTTCGAGCCGCTCGACATCGCGGGCAAGATCGTGATCGCGTTCTACAACTTGCGCACGCAGCGCTTCGCGCACGGCGTTCGCTTCTTGAACCTCACGCAGCGGACGGAAGATGAGATCCAGCGCTTCATTCACCTCTACCAGCTCAAACAGCTGCGGGAGCGTGCCGAGCGCGAAGCCCAGGCCTAAGGCAAAGCTGAGCGCGTGAATCTGGGCGGTATCCTGCGAGCGGGATTGCTCGTCGTCGTCATCGCCCTCGTGGCGGGCGGTGTGCTCTATTGGCGCGGGATCATCGGGCACCCCAAGAAAGTCGCCGCCGGCGCCGCCAAGGCTCCCGGCGCGGCCAAGGCGCCGGCGGTGAAAGCCACCGCCACGCCCGCCCCGCTGCCGTCGGGCGCGCCGAAAATCGGCGTCGACAACGATCCGGAAGTCATCTATCCGTTCGCCCGGCGACTGATGCAAGTCAACAAGCTCGCGCACAAGACGATCGTGACGAACGCCGAGTACCACGACACCGATCAAGGCCAGCGCTACTTCGTCGCCGTCGTCACGTCGTGCAAGGACCTCAACGCGATCTGGCCGATCAACAAGGGCGTGTTGGCCGCGAAGGTCGAGGGGCCGCTCGGGCTCAAAACCGATTTCCCGATCTTCTCGTTCGTCGAGTACTACCAGCAGGGCCAGTGGGGCGTCGCATCGTGCGACGGCACCACCTGACGGCTGATCGTATCGGCGGCGATCGGCGTGTTCGTCCCCGGGGACGTACGCCGTCACGGTGCTGCCGGGGCCGCTGTTGGCGACCCAGATGTTCCCGATGCGTTGACCGCGAGCTGGTGTACGGCTCGTTCCCGACGATCGAGTAGCCCGCCGTCATCGAGCCCGAGACGTGCCTCCGGACGTTTACCGAACAACGTTAAGAGGCGTTTGCTGCCCCGCTACTGGTGTTGCATGACGTCATCCCACGTCGCGCGGAATTTGGGACCGTTCTTGATCCAGTTCTCGGTGTCGGCCGTCCACAGCGCGCGCGGCGGCGCATACCAGCCGCTCTTGGTGACGACTTGCATCGCCGGGCGCGTGTCCTTCATGCCGCCGAGAACGGAGCGCATGTTCGAATCGGGCCCTTGAATCGCTTCCGCCGCATCCCGTCCGAGCATCCAGGCCCAGAAGAGTCGTGCTGCATTCGGGTGCGGCGCCTTTGCCAGCACGCCGAAGGCCGAGCCGATCATGCGGACGGCGGGGTCCGTATAGACGAAGCGCATCGGGGCGCCTTTCGCGACGTCTTGGATCGCAAAGGCATCCCAGATCGAGCCCCACACGATCGGCTTCTGGCCCGAGACCAGCGCATCGCGGGCCGGAACCGCGTTGGTGTAGATGTTCGGCTGCTGCGCCTTGAGCTTGGTGAGAAAGTCGACGCCCAGCCCCGGCGTGTTCATGACGTAGTTCAGAACGGCTTGCGTCACACCGAGCGCCGGTTCGACGATGCTGATCTTGCCCTTGAAGCGCGGGTCGAGAATGCCGCGCCACTGCGTCAGCAGCTTGGCGTCGCTATCGGAAACGAACGCCGGATTATAGGCGACCACGGCGGTGACGGTCTCGAGGTAATACAGATAGGGAGCCATGGTCGACGACGTCTTCGGATAGTCGTTGAGGTTCGGCGGCCGCAGGGCGGCGAAGGCGCCCTTGCCGATCAGGTCGGCGTTGGCCGCGAGATCGGTTCCCTGGAAAACATCGATGCGGTTCACGCCCGATGCCAGCTCCTGCTCGAGCGCGTACGCGCCGGGCGCGCCGGCCTTGCGTTCGGCGATGACCTTGACCCGCGGATAGCTGCGGTTGAAGGCGCTGATGATCGCCTGCATTTGATCGAGCTGGTAGTTGTACTGAAGGTCGACTTCGCCGTCTTTTTCGGCCGCCGCGACCAGCGCCGGCGTGATGTTGACCGTTTGCGGGGCCGGCGTCGCCGTGCCTCCGGCCAGCGGCAGCGTAACAAACGCGCCGGCCAGCGCGACGGCGATGGCGTTACGGCGCTTCATTCCTGGTGCGCCGCGAACGCACGCGCTTCGATCGCATCGATGTCATCGACTTGAATCCAGAGGTTCTCGCGAGCGATCACGTTGGCGCGGTCTTCGCCGGGTCCCAGCAGCGAAAACGCACCCTTGCTCATCTTCTCATCGCCGATGAGCGGCGGCGTATGCGATTCGAAGAGCACGCAGTTCCCCGGTTCGCGCACCCACGCCCAGTGGACGGCGTTGCGCGGCACGCGAACGATGTCGCCCTTGACGGCCAAAAAGCCGTCGTCGTTGATGAAGAACCAGATCGAGCCGTCCACGACGTAGTTCATCTGCTCGGCATCGTGAGCGTGCGGCTTCGAGTGGTAGCCGGTTTCACGCTCGGCGATCATGATGCTGGTGTCCGAGCCGAAGACCATTTGCGCCATCAGCGATCCGCCTTTGCCCGTCTGCATCTCTTTCGGCGGCGCCATATCGACGGCCGGAATGTCGGCACTAGCTATGTGATAGGGTGAACGGGTCGTTTTCATCGTCGTTCCTTTCGAGTGGGGTTTAGGCGACGGCGGTCGCCGGGTGGCGTAAACCAAGCCGCTCCAAGCGCGGCAAGACGTGTTCGCAGAAGTACGGCAGGTCGTCGAGATAGTTGATGAACGCGATGGCCATTCCGTCGAGGCCGGCCTCGCTGAGCCGCCGGAACGTGTCCGCGACGCGATCGGGACTGCCGACCACCGGAAACGTGCCGCTGCCGGCGGCGATCCGGTCGCGCATGCGCGCGAGCACGGCCGGCGCGACGGTCTGCTGGTTCTGGCGGTTGATCAGCACCTGATCGACCGCGCCGGCATCGCCCATTTCGTGGGCGACGTAATGATAGAAATCCTCGGCTTCGCGCTGCGTCGGGCGGCAGACGACGTGTCCGCTCGTGTACACGCCGATCGTCCGCCCGGCGGCGCCCGCCCGCAACCGGGCGAGCTGCTCCGCCAAGCCGTCGATCTCGACGACGACCATGAACAAGCAGTCGGCATTGCGCGCCGCGAACGCTTGACCGGCGCCCGATGCGCCCGCGCTCATCAGCAACGGCTCAACGCCGGCGTAGGGCTTCGGTGCGCCGATCACGTTGCGCAGCTGGTAATGCGTTCCCGCGAAATCGAACGGCGCCGTCGACGTCCAGATCTTGCGCACGATGGCAAGCCACTCTTCGGCCAGCGCGTAGCGCTCGTCGTGCTCGAGCATCGTGACGCCGAACATCACGAACTCGCTGAGGTTGTAGCCTGAAACGAGGTTGAGCCCGAACCGCCCGGCGCCGATCTCATCTGCGGTAACGATCTGTTTTGCAGCGAACACCGGGCTGAGCAAGGCCACGTGGACCGTGCCGAACACGCACACGCGCTGCGTGAGGGCGAGCAGACCCGCTGCCCAAGTGAGGCTCTCGAACGAGCTCCCGGCCGGATCGGTCTCGCCGCCGAGACCGCGCCAGCGGGCCACCGGCAACAGAAATTCGAGCCCGGCGCGATCGGCGAGCTGCGCAACGGCGACGTTGTTCTCCCAACTCGCATCCCAGCGCTCGGGCGCCCGCGTCTTGGCCAAACCGCCGGCGCAGTTCGCTGAAAAGACGCCCAGCTTGAACGCGTTTCCGGCGCGCATGATCGCGTCGCCGCGCATCACGGCCGGCCTTATTGCACGCCTTCTTCGCGAAACGCGCGCACCTCGACGGCGGCGACGTCGCCGGGGAATTTTCCCGAGGCGAGGTTGTCGACGTGGGGGACCGCTGCGGGATCCTCGTCGGGTCCGAGCAGCGCGACCGTCGAGCGCGCGATTTGCTCGTTCGTCGAGGGCGGCGAGTGGGTCTCGATCACGACCGCGGTTTCGGTGCCGAGATTGCGCGCCCAATGCCACTTGCCGGGCGGAATGCGGATGATGTCGCCGGGTCCGCAGCGGTAGCCGTACTCTTCGACGAACAGCCACATCTCGCCCGAGACGAAATAGTTGATCTGCTCCGCGTCGTGGTGGTGCGGTTCGGATGCGTATCCGGGCGATCGCTCGGCGAAGAGCCAGCTCGTGCGCGATCCGTGGCAGTGCGTGCCGACCAGCGAGCCCGAGTTGCCGGCGTAGCCGGGCGTGTGGTGGAACTCGGGCAGCTCGGACCGGTTGACGCGGTAACGGGGCTTCTCAGGCATATCGCTTCTCCGCTTGGAAGTGGATGGGTTCATACGATCACGCAGGTGCCGGGCGGCAACTCCGCCACGATCAGAGCGCCGGTGCCGGGCAGATCGCGCGCCGCAGCAACCTCGGCCGCGATCGTCAAGCCGCCCGGCAGTTCGAGGATGTAGCGCTGGCGGTCGCCGAGGTAGTGGACTTCACGGACCACGGCGTCGAAAATATTCGGGCGCGTGCCGGCCGTCGCGCGGTCGGCCCAGATCTTCACGCAATGCGGGCGCACGAGCAGTTGGGGTTGATCCGAACTCGTGAACGCCGCCGGCGCTGTTTCGAACGCAACCACCACGCCGCCGGCCACCGTAGCCGTGCGGTTGGCCGCATCGAGCGCTACGATCGGCACGATGTTCGTTCGGCCGACGAAGTCGGCGACGAAGATGCTCTCGGGACGTTCGTAGAGGTTCTGAGCCGAACCGGCTTGGACGATTCGGCCGCCGTTCATCACATAGATGCGGTCGGAGAGGATCATCGCTTCGCCTTGGTCGTGCGTTACGTACACCACCGTCAGGCCGAGGCGGCGATGCAGCGACTGCAAGAGGTCGCGCACGGAATCGCGCAATTTAGCGTCGAGGTTCGAGAGCGGTTCGTCGAACAAGACGACCTTCGGCTGCGCCACGAGGGCCCGCGCCAGCGCGACGCGTTGCTGTTGACCGCCCGAGAGCTGCGCGGGATAGCGCGCTTCGTAGCCGTCGAGCCCGACTTGCGCCAGCACGGCGGGCACGCTTTCCGCCACGCTCGCCCGCGCGGCACCACGTCGCCGCAGCGGGAACGCCACGTTCTCGAAAACCGTCATGTGCGGCCAGACGGCGTACCCTTGGAAGACCATGCCGATATCGCGCCGGTACGGCGGCAGCGAGCGCTGCGGTGTGCTGACGACCGTCCCGTCGATCGAAATGGTTCCGGCGCTGGGCTGGTCGAGTCCGGCGATCATTCGCAGCGTGGTCGTCTTGCCCGAGCCGCTCGGGCCGAGCAGGGTCACGAACTCGCCCGCTTCGACCGCAAACGATACGTCGGCGACGGCGCGCGCCGTGCCGTAGTCGCGACTGACGTGGTCGACCGCGATCTTGCTCAACGGCCGAGGTTATCGCTGAGAAGACGCAGCGTCCGCTCGCGCGCCAAGGCGGCGGAGGGGGCATCATAGACCGGCCGCAGATTGCAGTTGAAGCCGTGCGCCGCCGGATACACGAAGATCTCCGCGCGCGAGCCGTGCGCGCGGCGCATCGTTTCGATCTCGGCCGGACCGAGCGCGTGATCGTGCTCGGCAAAGTGCAGCTGGACCGGGCAGCGCGGTATGTCGGCGACGAGCTCGTGGATGCGCCCCGGATAGTAGGCCGATAGCGCCGCGAAGCCGTCGACGCGCGTCACCGCCGCCCAGCCGGCCATCCCGCCCCAGCAGTAGCCCACGATGCCGATGTTGCCGGCGCCCGCCAGCGCCGCTTGCGCCGCCGTTACGTCGAGCACCGCGTCTTCGAACGAGACCCCGGCGACGACGGCCCGGCCCTCCTCGCGGCCGGCGTCGGTGTACGGAAGCTCGACGTTCGGGCGCACCCGGTCGAAGAACGCCGGAGCGAGCACGCGATAGCCCTGCGCGGCGTAGTCGTCGGCGACAGCGCGAATGTGCGCGTTGACGCCGAAGATCTCCTGAATGATGATCACGCCGCCGCGCGGCTGGCCGGGCGGTTCGGCCGCGTAGGCCGAGAGTTCGTGCCCGTCGGCGGCCTGCAGCGTGACGTTCATCGTGACCCCCCTTGAAAGGCATTTCCCAGCGCGGACACGCCGGCGACCACCAGCAAGCCCAGGACGAGCAGCACGATTTGCACCAGCGCCAGGGCGCTGGCGCGCGAGTAATCTCCGCCGCTCGCATAGTTGTAGATCACCACCGGCAACACGCTGCTCGTACCGGTGAACAGCAGCGCCGAAGCGGTGAGCTCGTTGAAGACCTGCGTTGAGGCGATGATGGCGGCGGACCGCACGGTTCCGCCGAGAAGCGGCAGCCGGATCAGCCGCGCGACGCCGAATTCCGAGGCGCCGAAGACCGCCGCCGCCTCTTCGACTTCGCGTCCGATTTGCAGCAGCGCCGTCTCGAACATGCGCACGAGCAATGGCGGGAAACGCGCCAGCATCAGGAGCACGATGATCCAGATCGTTGCGTAGACCGGCGTGCCGATGTACATCCACAGCAAGCCGACGCCGAACAGCACGCCGGGAATCGCGATCGGCGTGCTGGCCAGAAACTCGGTCGCGGCCGCGGTACGGTCGCGGAACCGGACCTTCGCCGTGGCCACGGCAAAGGAGATGACCAGCAACGCGATCGTGGCGATCGCGGTGATCTCGATGCTGTGCCCGAGCGACGTCATCACCAACGGGTCGTTGAACAACACGCCGAAGCGTGAGAACGACATCTGGTCCAACGAAATGCTGCCGGTGAGGTACTGGACCATCGAGCGCAGCGCCAGGGCGGCCGTGGGAAATACGACCGCAGTCAGCACGTAGACGAGACACAGGGCGGTGCCCAAGATGCGCAGCGCGCGCGCGGGCGGCGCGGCGTCTCCGCGCGGAGCGCGCGGCCCGATCGTAACGAAACGCTCTTGGATGCGCACGACGCGGCGGTAGCAGAGAATGCCGATCATCGTGATGATGAACAGGAGCAGCCCGACCGCTGCCGCTTCGGCGTAGTCGAGCGGCCACTGCGTGGTCAGATTGAGAATCGAGTAGGACAGTACCGGAAAGCCGCCCGGCACCAGCAATATTCCGGGGATCGAGAACATCTCGGCGGCAAAGATGAACATCAGGATGAGGCTCGAGAACAGCGAGGGACCGAGCAGCGGGATCGTGACGTATAACGCGCGTGCCCACCACGCCGCACCGTGCACGTCGGCGGCCTCTTCGAGTTCCGGGTTCATCTTTTCGAGCGGCTCGCGCAACAGGCTGTAGCTGAACGGCGTGAGGTAGAGCGTCATGACCGCCACCGCGCCGGCAAAGGTGAACACGTTGATGTAGGCTAGGTGCAGCGGCGCCAACAGCGTGTTGAGGTAGCCCGTGCCCGGCGTGCCGAGCGAAACCCAGCCTAGCGCGCCGATGAACGGCGACATGAAGATCGGTATGACGATCCCGAGCTCCCAGGCGCGGCGCGCGTACACCGCCATGCGGACCGTCGCCCACGCCAGAACGAAGCCGATCAGCGTCGCCAGCGCGCACACGCAGAGCGATAGCTCGAGCGTGTTGAGCAGCGGCCGCAGATAGGCCGGCGTCAAGAATATCTTCTGCAAGTAGTGCAGCGTGAACTCGGATGTTCCGGCGGCGGTCCGGCGGTGGACGGCGCCGTAGAGCACGAACGCCATCGGCACGCCGGTGAGCCAAACCATCACGCCGAGCAGGCCCAGCCGGCGCGCGCTACGCAACGTCGTCGTTGGCGGCAACCCGCTGCGGAGCGCGGCTCACGTCGTTGTGTGCGATCGTCAAGCGCTCGAGCATGTCGATGAACAGCACGCGCTCTGCGGGTGTGAGCGGGCTCAGAAAACGCGTCCGGACCGGCGCCAGCTTAGCGAGAAGCGCGGCGGCCATCGCTCGTCCGGCGGGCGTGATCGTAAGGACTTTGGTCCGGCGGTCGGCTTTGCCGGGCGAGGTCTTGAGCAGACGGCGTTCAACCAGGCGCCCGACGATGGGGCCGATGGTCGAGCGGTCGATGCCGATCGTTTCCGCGATGCGCCCCTGATCGGAACCCGGAAATTCAGCCACGGCCTGCAGCGTCGCGAGCTGCTGTACCGTAACGGCGTACGGTTCGGCCTGCTCCAAAAAAAGGGCCAGCAGAATCTGATTGCAGCGCCGGATCAGAAAGCCCGGATTGCGGCAATACTCACCGATGGTCAATCGGATGCCTCAGTATTTCGTCAGTACACTGTTCAGTACACTGCCTAGTATATGGAAGCAATTTCCAAAGTCAAGCGCCGGACGTGGATCCGATATCCCGCCGGCGGCCCGGACGGCCGGTTAGTCGAGGTCGGCGTCGACCTCGTCGCCGGCGAGTTGGAACAGCGCGGTCAGCTCGCGCACGTCGGCGAGGCTCTCCAGGCTCCACAAGGTGGCCGCGATGCGTTCGGTCTGCTCCGCGCCGTAGAGCGTGGCCGCGTTCTCGCGTAGCTTCGCCCCAAGCTCGGCGTCGCTGAACGGGTGGCGGGGATGGCCCGGCGCCGGCGCCGCCTCGGCGACCGAATGCGCACCGTCGCGGGTCTCGATCTCGACGCGCGTGAGGTAGCCCGCCGCGGCGCCAAGACTCAGCGCGGCCGATGATTCCACCGTCACGCGCGCGTTCAGAAACGCTTGGCGCTGCGGATCGTTCACGACGGCCGGTGAAAAGCTGGCGGACTTCACGTAGCCGTCGAGTACCGCCGCCGCGACGATGTAGGGCAGCGAATGATCGGCGGTCTCGCGCGAGGTCGGGTGCCAGGGATCGCTGCGCACGCGCACGAGGTGATCGTAGGCGGCTTCGTCGGTCTGGACGCGCACGCGCGCGATCGCAGCCGCGTCGGAGATCGGGGCGCGCGCCCGCAGCGCGGCATCGATCGCGCTTTGCGCGCGCGAACCGACGGGCCAGCGCTTCAACGTCGTCTTGAGGATGTTGCCGAGCGGCCGTCCGGCGACCAGCTCTTCGCGTAGCCGGCCGATCGTGTCGCCGTTCGCGCCGATCTGCTTGAGAAAGCCGTGCTCGCCGGTGAACGCCCGTACCGGGCCCTCGACGCCGGCCAGCGCGAGGAAACACGCATATACGGATTGCCGCATCGCATCGCCGTTGTTGAAACGCTTCCAGAGCGTCAAGTCGCCGCGCTGGTTCAGCTCGCCCGACTCGAGTTCGCCCGAGGCCATGTGCGAGGTGACGGTGATCGTCAAGGCTTCGTAGGTTTGCCCGTAGCTGAGGTCCAGCAACCGCGCGATCGCGCAGGTCGCTCCGATCGCGGTGCTGTTGACGTAGTCCCAGCCCGCTTTCGAGAGATCGACGCACTCGAACAGCGCGACGATCACGTCATAGCCCAGCGCCAGGGCGGCGAGCAGCGCTTCGCCCGAGGACTGCTTCCATTCGGCGACGGCGATCACGGCCGGCACGAGATCGCTCGGATGGCCGCCGCCGGCTCGGCCGATGTAGAGGTCGTTGTAATCGTAGGCGCGCAGCGGCGCGCCGTTGACGAGCGCGGCGACTTCGGGTGTCGCATACGTCGAGGTGCCCCAGATGCGGCAACCCGCGGGCTGCGGAAACATCGCCGCGTAGCGGCGGCCGGCGCGCGCGGCCCGGTGCTGCAGCGCTCCGAGAGCGACGGCGACCGAATCGACGAGCACGCGCTTCGCGCCGTGCCGCACGCCGGCGCCGAGTTCGTCCGAGACGCCGCAGGCAAACGTCGCGAGCAATTCCGCGAGCTCGTCGGCTCCTGCGCGGCTGCGAGTTGCGCTTGGTGTATGCATTTTGCAAATTATATCCGCAACCACGGGAAGGGCACCTCCGTCGCCGGCAGAAAAATGCGCCCGGATGAGCGATGAATTCCGCGGCCGGCGCGTCGCGGTGATCGGCGCGACCGAAGGTCTCGGGCCGGCCACCGTCAGCGCGTTTGCGGAAGCGGGTGCCGCGATCGCGATCGATGCGGCCGGCGGCGACGCGGCGGCGGAACTCGCGCGCGCAGCCCGCACGCTCGGCAGTCCTGAATGCGAGAGCTTCCCGCTCGATGTGAGCAGTCCCGATTCGGTGCGCGCATTTTTCGACGCCTGCGAAGCGCGCATCGGCCCGCTCGACGTTGCCGTCCTGGCCGCGCGTCCGGTAACCTCCGGGGCGATTCTCGATATGCCGCCGGAACGGCTGCGCGCGATCGTCGAGAGCGAGCTGGTGGGCACGCTGTTCTGCCTGCAAGAAGCGGGCCGCCGGATGGCCGCACGCCGCAGCGGCCGCATCATCTCGTTCGCGTCGATGTCGGGCAAGACCGGCGTGCACACCGGCGTCGGCGCGTACGCCGCCTCGAAAGCGGGCGTGATCGCGTTCTCGCGCGTGCTCGCCGCGGAGCTCGCGTCCGCGGGCGTCACCGTGAACGTGATCGCGACCGCGCTCTTCGATCCGCAAGTCGAACATCTGGGCGCGGCCGTGCGCGACGAACTCAAACGCAACATTCCGGTCGGCCGGTTCGGCGCCGCCCGCGAGGCCGGGCATGCCGTTCTTTTCCTGGCCTCGAAAGACGCCGGATACACCACCGGGGAGACGCTCAACCTCTCCGGCGGCCGGTTCATGGATTGATGGATGAGGAGCGCGACCGATGCTGACGCACGCTGAAGAAGAAGAGCTGGTTTTGGAAGGGCCGCGCACGTTTCGCGTCCGCACCGAAGCGTATACGAGCGCGGCCGTGTTCGAACGCGAATGCGAGCAGATCTTCGAGAAGAGCTGGGTGTGCGTCGGGCACGAGAGCGAGATTCCCAATCCCGGCGACTTCAAGACGAGCTATATCGGGCGTCAGCCGGTCATCGTCGTACGCGGTGAGAGCGGTGGCATCAGCATCCTGCTCAACCGCTGCGTGCATCGCGGCTCGGTCGTCTGCCGCGAGCGCCGCGGCAACGCCGCCGCCTTCAACTGCCCCTACCACGGCTGGACGTATTCGAAAGACGGCACGCTGGTCGGCATTCCCATGCAGCACGAACCGGGCGGATATGCCGACGACTTCGACGCGCCGAGCGGGCTGCTGCGCATCGCGGTCGACACCTACCGCGGCTTGATCTTCGGCACGTTCGACCTCGACGGTCCGACGTTGAAGGCGCACTTGGGCCGGGCGGCACTATTCATCGATCGCCGCTTCAACCGCTCGCCGCAGGGCCGCATCGTACTGGCCTCCGAGCCGTACGTCGTCGTTTTCAAGGGCAACTGGAAGTTTCAAGCCGAGAACATCGTCGACGGCTACCACTTCCTCTTCGTGCATCAAGGCTTCGCCAAACTGCAAGGCAAGTACGGCGATACGACGGGCGATTTCGGCGTCCACAAGGGCGGCAGCGCGGCCGAAATGCGGAAGATACGCACGACCGGCATCTCGATGGGATGTCCGCAGGGCCACGGGTTGGCCGAGACGCCGGCGCCCGACCTCGATGCGCTGCTCAACGGCACCTATGCGGACTACTATCGCACGTTGCTCGCGCAACACGGCCGCGAGGAACTGCAGTGGATCGCCGGCAGCGGCACGAGCAGCATCTTTCCGAGTTTGGGCATCATCCACCATCAGATCCGGACCTGGCGCCCGATCGCCGTCGACCTCACCGAGGTGACGATCTATCCGTTCGAGTTGAGCGGCGCGCCGGCGGAGTTCAACGAAGGCTGGTTGCGCAGTCAGGAGCGTTTTTACGGTCCCGCCGGTTACGGCATGACCGACGACGTCGAGGTGTTCGCGCTCAACCAGCAAGGATTACAAGGCACGGCGCTGCCCTGGACCATTCTCGAGCGCGGGATGCACACCGAAGAGACCGGCGACGACGGCGTGATCTACGGGAAGCCGATGGGCGAGACGCAGCAGCGGGCAATATGGCGGCACTGGAAGCGCGTGATGGCGGCGGAGCCGCGGCGTTGATGCAGGCGACCGCGCTCTCTCAGGATGCCGTGGCGGCCTTTCTGTACCGCGAAGCCCGGTTGCTCGACGACTTCCAGCTCGAGGAGTGGTTGACGCTCTTCGACGACGACGGCATCTATTGGATTCCGATCGACGATACCAAGCCGGTCGAGGGCAACGCGGCGCTGGTCTACGATACGCCGCTCCGGCGCGAAGAACGGGTGCACCACCTGCTGCACATTTCGTTCATCGCGCAATCGCCGCGGTCGCGGACGATCCACGTCGTCAGCAACGTCGAGGTCGTGAAGAGCGACGGCGCGACGCTCGTCGTGCGCTCCAATCAGGTCGTGTACGAAATGCGCACCGGCGACTTTCGTCAGCTTGGCCTCGGCGAGGTGCGGGCGAACGTCGCCGCCGTCGAGCACACGCTGCGCGTTTGCGACGACACGTTCAAGATCGCCGCCAAGAAGGTGTTGCTGATCGACCGCGACGCGCAGTTGCGCAATCTCACCTTCCTGCTCTGAGGTATCGATGTTGACGCCCCGCTTCGCGTGTTTCCTGATCGCCCTGCTGTGCGCAGCCCTGGTGCCGGCAGCGAGCCGCGCGCAAACGCCGCAGCCGCTCGAAATCTATGCCGTGCTCTCGACCACCGGACGCTCGGCGTTCTTCGGCAGCGCGGAGGCGCGCGCGCTCGGCGTGATCGAAAAAGACGTCAACGCGCACGGCGGCGTCAACGGCCATCCGCTGCACTTCATCGTTTTGGACGATCAGACGACCACGGTGGCGTCGGTCCAGTTCGTCGATCAGCTGATCGCGAAGAACGTGGCACTCTTCCTTGGGCCGGAAGTGCCGCAAACGTGCTCGGCCGCGTTTCCGCTTACCGACAAGACCGGGCCGGTCAGCATCTGCCTCAACCCGTCGGGCCACCCCGAGCCCGGCAGCTACGAGCTGGACCCGTATCCCGATTACGTCGACAACGCGGTCGCGACGTTGAAGGTCTTCCAAGGCCATGGCTGGACGCGCGTCGCGTTCTTGAATTCGCTGGACGCCAGCGGCCGCGAAGCGACGAGCGCCTTCAATACCGCGCTGCACTTTCCGGAATTCGCGAACATGACGAAGGTCGCGGAAGAGTTCTACAATCCGGCCGACATCTCGGTTGCGGCCCAAGTCGCCAAGATCAAGGCCGCCAACCCGCAAGCCCTGGTCTCGTTCAACACCGGGTTGCCGTTCGGCACCGTGCTGAACGGTTTGCACGAAGCGGCCCTCGATTTGCCGGTAGCGACGACCGGCGGCAACATGACGTTCGGTCAGATGCAGCAGTATGCGGCGTTCCTGCCGACCAGACTGCTCTTCGATGGGAATATCGGCTGGGTTCCGGGGTACATCGGTCCGGGCCCGATCCGCGATGCGCAACTGCACTACGCCGCGCTGCTGAAGAAGAACGGGCTGCGTCCCGAGGGCGCGTACGCCACCGTGTGGGATCCGGCGCTGCTCGCCATCGACGCGTATCGGCACCTCGGCCTGAACGCGACGAAGGAGCAGATGCGCGACTACTTCGCGACGTTGCACGGCTGGGTCGGCATCGAAGGCGTCTACGACTTCAAGAGCTATCCGCAGCGCGGGCTCTCCACGCTCGGGCTCTTGATCCTCACCTGGGACGCACGCACCGGCACCTTCATCCCGGCCAGCCGCCGCGGCGGTGCGCTGAAGTAACGAGCACGGAGGTTCGGTGAGCAAGCCGGTTCTCAACCAGGTCAACCTCGTCTGCGGCGACATGGACGCCTCGCTCGCGTTTTACCGCCGGCTCGGTGTGGAGATTCCCGAGACCGATGTGTGGCGCACGGCGAGCGGCGCGCACCACGCCGGCGCTACCGAGCACGCCGCGGAGCGCGTCATCTCGCTCGATCTGGACTCCACCGCCTTCGCCCAACACTGGAACACCGGCTGGGCGGGGCGAGCCGACTTGAGCGGCCGCGTCGTCGTCGGGTTTCAGCTGCCCTCACGCGCGGACGTCGACGAGGTGTTTCGCGACATGACCGCGGCCGGATATCGCGGTTTGCGAGCACCGCACGACGCCATTTGGGGCGCGCGTTACGCGATCATCGAAGACCCCGACGGCATCGCCGTCGGCCTGATGAGTCCGATCTCTCCCGACAAGCGGTCACCGCCCCCGGATGTGTGAGCGCGGCCCGCGCCGCTAATACAGCAAGTAGCGCGCGCGGATCGGGTTGGTCGGTCGAGCGCCCAAACTCTGTACCGTATTGATTGGGCGACTCCAATACGTACGCCAGCGTCGACATGTTACGTGTATGGCCGTGCGCCGACGCCTTGGATGTCGAAAAGAGCGTCTCTGAGGCACCGGAGACGAGCTGGGTAGCTCAGGCTGGGTTAGCCAGCCGCCGATATCGAAGGTGTGAGGATGCGGAAACAAGCGCGCCACTACTGGGTAATATCTCTGCAGTGAAGATTGAGTATGCCTTCATAGCAGTTCAGGGCTAGTGACCCCGGACGGAAAGTTTTGGGTCCTCGGTGGTGAAGTGGCGCGAATCCCGCTAACGACATCACTCCCAGTGGTCCAGCGATCTTTAGCGACCGTCTTTAAGTTGGTATGGGATAGCTATGATCCGGATGTGCATGAACTTGGAGTTTCGCTAGTCGATCCGCACGGCTCTCCTGTAGGGGTGCGATATGCGCAGCCTGTATCGCGGGCACAAGCTAAATTGGGCCAGAGGGCGAGTTGAATATGCCACTCTACTTCATATGCGATTCCAATAAAGTTCAACCGCAAGTACACCTATCAAATCAGTGTTAACGGTGTGGAACTTGCGCGTCGGTCATTTCTAGTATGATTCAGGGAGAATCTCGGTGACAGCAACGATGCCAACCGCCAATGCTTGGGCCGGAAATATCTCTAATCGATTCCCCGCCTATGGCTGCTTTCGAAACTCCCGCGGGTGCCACTCAGGCCAGTGAGATGGTGGGGCCTCAGGATGCACAGTGGTTGGAGATGGCCGTTGAAGCACAAGCTGACGTAGAGACTGGGCGGCTTAGTCGTTACGAATCTGAAGACGAGATGTTCGCAGATTTAGAGTCACACCGGAAATCAGCGTTGAGTTCTTTGATGTAAATGGCGAACCAGGCATTTGGTGGCTTCGAGTCGGTGGTCACGAAATTTCAAATGATCATCTCGGACCTGTAGCTGACAACGACGGACATCGGGCAGAAATTCTAATACAGCAAGTAGCGCGCGCGGATCGTGCGGTACGCGCCGAGGCCCGGTTCCCATGATGCGACGATCGCATCGGGCGAGGCGCCGTCGAGCAGCGCCAAACGGACGGTGTCGGTGCCCCAGTCGCGGTCGAAGCTCGCGGCATTGTGCATGTGCAGGCGGCCTTGCGCACGGGCGGCGGCGAGCAGCTCGACGGCGGTGCGCACGTTCGGAAACAGGTGCGGATCGTCGACGTGGATCTGCACCCCGGCCAGCGTTTTGCCGGCCCAGAAGCCACGGTCGGGCACCCAGTCGAGCGGCTCGAAGCGCGCGCCCGGTACGTTACGCGCGGTGAGCGTGCGCGCGTAGGCCGCGGCGTCGAAGCCGTAGCCGCCCGCGTACTCGAACGGGCGATCGGTGCCGACGCCGTTGTTGACGCCGCCCTCGTCGATCAAGCCGGTGGCCAAGTACACGAGCGGCGTGAACGCGTACGGCACGTTGGGCGAGGTCGGCGTCCAGCGCAGGTGCGTGTCGGCCCACAGCATGTCGCGCGTCCAGCCTTCGACCGGCACGACGCGCAGTTTGGCGCCGATGCCGAAGTGGCCGTTGAACAGCTGCGCCAGCTCGCCGATCGTGAGACCGTGGCGTTCGGGAATCGGGTAGAGCCCGATGAACGATTTGTAAGCCGGGTCGAGCACCGGTCCCTCGACGCGCAAACCGCCGATCGGGTTGGGCCGGTCGAGCACCCAAATCTCTTTGCCGTACTGCTTGGCCGACTCCATCACGTACGCCAGCGTCGACATATACGTGTACGGCCGCGCCCCGACGTCTTGGATGTCGAAGACGAGCACCTCGATGCCCTCGAGCATGCGGGCCGAGGGGTGACGCGTTTCGCCGTACAGGCTGTAGACGGGCAGACCGCTGCGCGCGTCGGTGTATGACGGCACATAGGTGCCCGCGTCGCGATCGCCGCGCAGCCCGTGTTCGGGCGCGAACAGCGCTTTGACGCGTATCTGCGGGTTCGCGCGCACCGCGTCGACCAGCGTCGTGCCGTCGGAGAGCATGCCGCTTTGGTTCGTCACGATGCCGATCGTGCGGCCCCCGAGTTCGCGCCACGTTTTGGCGACGAACACGTCGTCGCCGGGCAGCACGTGCGGTTCGGCCGCCCGCGCGACGGCGGGCGCGGCGAGCGCTGCGGCGGAACTCGCGAGGAAGGCGCGTCGATGCATCAGCGGACTCCGATGAACTTGTGGGTTTGCAGCGATAGGCGGTAGCGCGCGGGCCGGCGCTTCGCGGCCGCGACGGCGAGCGCGACGTTGGCCGGCTTGTTGCCTTCGGGCTGGAGAAAGATGGGCGTCGCCGGCGGAAACGACGCCGTCCACGCTTCGGGAACGCTGCCGTCGACGATCAGCTTCACTTCGTTCGCGCGGGCCGCCATCGCCGGATGCAGGCGCTCTTTGGGCGAGACCGTCAGCCACACGTCGGGCGGCAGCGGGACGTCGATCGTGCCGTTCGATTCGATGTGCACGCGCCGGCCGGCAGCCCGCAAGGCGTCGATCAGCGCCGGCGTCGCGCGTTGCGCGAGCGGCTCGCCGCCGGTTAGGATCACCATCGGGCAGTCGCCGGCCGCGCTTTGCACGCGCGCCAGCACCTCGTCGATGCCGGCGATGAACTTCAGCGCGTAATCGGTATCGCAGAAACCGCAAGCGAGGTTGCAGCCCGCCAAGCGCACGAACGCCGCGGGCGTTCCCGTCCACGTTCCCTCGCCTTGCACCGAGTAGAAGATCTCGGCGAGCTGCAGCGTCACGCGTGCAGCGGATCGCCGCGCCGCAGCACGGCGCAGGCGGTGGCCGTTTCCCAGAGCGTCAGTTCGGCGAGACCCGGCAGCTCCGCGGCGAGGCGGTCCCAGATCCAAAGCACGATGTTCTCGCTCGTCGGGTTTTCGATCGCGTCGTTGAGGTGGCGGTGATCGAGTTTGTCGATGATCGTCGCGCGAACGATGCCGGCCAGCTCGTCGAAGTCGACGACCATGCCGGTTGCCGGTCCCGCATCGAGCACGGGCCCCTCGACGGTGACGTCCAGACGGTAGGAGTGGCCGTGCAGCCGCGAGCACTTGCCCGTGTGGTGCGGTAACACGTGTGCGGCTTCGAACGCGAACTGTTTGCGGATCTGCACGACATGCGTTTTTTCGTGCCCCGCCGAACGCGGCCTCCGATGAGTGCCGAGAAGATTGCCACGAATCGCAAGCGGCTGGTCGCGATGCCCGTGCACGGCGAGGTCGCCGCGCCGAGCGTCCCGGGCGCGATCTACGATGTGGGCCACGACGGCGTGGCGCGCGTCCTGCCGAGCGTCGGCGGGATATCGCTCAACGTCCGCGTCGGCGACGGCGCGTTCGCCTTCGTCGGCGACCATATCGAGCCGGGCGTCAGCACCCGCCATCCCGACGACAAGGTGAACGTCGGCTACTGCGTCTACGCCTGCGTGGGCAACCCGGCGACCGTCCTCAGCGGCGAGGCCAAGGGCGAACGCGGCACGGTGACCGGGAAGCACGGCGGGATCGAGCACGTGATGATCGATTTTCCGCCGGCCGTGATGGAGCGGATGGCGCTCGGCGACAAGATCGCGATTCGCTCGGTCGGCCTGGGTCTGGAGACTCGACGATCCCGGCGACGTGCGCGTGTTCAACTGCGATCCGGACTTGCTCGAGAAGCTGATCGCGCGCCGGGACGGCGCGAAGCTGCACGTGCCGGTCGCGCGTTTGGTGCCGGCCGCCATCATGGGGTCGGGCCTCGGCCGCGCCACCGTCGCGCGCGGCGACTACGATATCCAGTGCTTCGATCCGGTGATGGTGAAGCAGTACGGTTTGGACGAGCTGCGCTACGGCGACATCGTCGCGATCGTCGATGCCGACCACAGCTACGGCCGCATCTACCGTACCGGCGCCGTCAGCATCGGCATCGTCGCGCACGGTTCCTCCGACATCGCGGGCCACGGCCCCGGCGTCACCTCGCTCTTGACCTCACCGAGCGGCGCGCTCGTGCCCGAAGTGGACGCCGCCGCGAACATCGCGACGATCCTCGGTTTGCGCTAGCCGCCCGCTCAGGCTTTTTTGGAGCGGCGCACGTAGAGCGCCGCGGTGCGGTAATCGAAGAACAGGTCGTAGGCGTGCAGCAGATCGGTGCCGGCGGTGCCGTCGACGTCTTCCGCGCCCAGGTTCGCGTTGCTGACGTCGACGACCGGATCCAGTAGCGGCAGCGCCGCGATGTCGAACGATTTGAGGCGCACGGTTTCGCCCGTTCCCATGCCGCCCAAGCCGCGGAACTGCGCGACCGGGGTGCCCGGATCGAACGCCACGTCGGCGCGTGAGGCGAACGGGGGCGTGAACACCGAACGGTTCGCGCCGGTGTCGAGCACGACGCGCCCGCTCACGGCGTCGGCCCGCGCGCGCACGACCGGCGTGCGATCGTCGAGCGCCAGCGGAACGAGCGCCGCGTCGGCGGGCGGCTTGAACGCCGCCGGCGCGATCACGTTCGCGATGCCGTGATCGAGGTCGACGTGCACGATCGTGTCGAGGAAGAAGTCGAAGCCCAGCAGGCCGGCGATGTGCGTGCGTTCGTCGAGGTGAAACGGTACGCTGACGACGCGCGCGACGACGGAGCGCAAGTGCAAGCCGCCGATCGACATCAGCGGCACGACGCCGGTCGTTTCGGTGAAGGTGCCGAGCGTCGCGCCGACGCGCGAGCCGTAGGTCTCGAGATGGGCGTCGTCGACGATCGACGGATCGATCACGATGCCGGCGGCGCCGCAGTCGAGCAAGAAGTCGTAATCTTTTAGGCCGATGTGCACTTTGACCACGCCCAAGCCGTTGACGACGCGCATCGGCAAGTGCACGATCGTGACGCCGGGGGGAAATTCGACCAGCGTGCGCCGGTTCGCCGGAATGTCGACGTCGGCGGATCGGGCGTGAGGTCGAGCGTGCGCGAGAGCAGCTCGAGATCGCGCTCGTTGCCGAGCGAATCGATCGTGCGCACGCGCGAGGGTTCGGGGATGCCGTCGAAGGTGCGGTAGTCGTCGAACGTCATCGTGTAGCGGCGGCCCTTCTCGATGTATTCGCGCCGCACGATGTTCCCCGATACGTTTGTCGAGGAAGCGCCACTCGTGCCGTCCGCCGGCCGGATCGATCTCGACGACGTAGGCGTTGAGCGGGACCGACTCGCCGATCAGCCGCACGTCGCGGGGATCCGTATCGGTCAGCCAGGCGCGTTCGCTGCGCGCGTCGCGCGCTTCGTGCACGCCGCCGTAGGTGTAGGTGATGCCGTTGCGCGTCTGCTGCCAGTGCGTGCCGTTGTGCACGCCGGCTTCGAAGAAGAGCGGGCCGAGCAGCGTGACGTCGCGCTCGTCTTTGCCCAAGCGAAACACATGATAGGTGCCGCTCATATTGTCTTGCGTCAAGCGCCACTCTTCGATGATCGTCGCGGCGCGCGACCGTTCGCGATCGTGATTCTTCACGTAGAGCGCGCGCACTTTGGCCAGCGTCGTGCTGGTTGCGATGAGTCCCGGCGGAGGATCGTCGACGGCAGCGCGCGCTGAGCCCGTCAGCGCGGCGGCCAACACGACGATCAGCGGTAGGAGGCGCCCTTTCACCCCCTGACAACGAAAAAGTTGCCGCCCGCGGTTCGTCAGAGTGCGCCCGCGGGACCCATCGCTTCCAGGCGCTTCTTCAAGTCGGCGAGGAAGCCGCTGGCGATCGCGCCGTCGACCACGCGGTGGTCGAGCGAGAGGCAGACGTTCATCATCGAACGGATCGCGATCGCGTCGTCGCGGACGACCGGCCGCTTGACGACCGCTTCCATCGTGACGATGCCGGCTTGGCCGGGCACGAGGATCGGCGCCGAGAGAATCGAGCCGGCGGCGCCGTTGTTGTTGACGGTGAACGTGCCGCCGGTGAGGTCGTCGACGTCGAGCTTGCCGCGGCGCGCTTTCTCGATCAGCGCGCCCGCCGCGAGCGCGATGCCGCGGATCGAACGCTCCTCGGCGTTGCGCACGACCGGCACGACGAGGCTCTCGGCGGTGGCCGTCGCGATGCCGAGGTTGACGTGCTTGTGCACGGCGATGCCGTTTGTCGTGAAACGAGGCGTTCATCAGCGGGAACGCGCGCAGCGATTCGACGACCGCGAACATGAAGAACGGCAGCAGCGTCAGCTTGACGCCGTGTTCGCGTTCGAACGCATCCTTCGCGGCCGAGCGCCACTTCCACAGCGTTGGTGACGTCGACTTCGACCATCGTCCAAGCGTGCGGCGCGGTGTGTTTGCGACTCGACCATGCGGCGCGCGATGAGGCGGCGCGCCGGCGTGAGCGGGATCAGCTCGCCGGGCTTCGACCGGGCTCGTGGGCGCGACCGGACGCGGCGCGGCGGCGCTCGGCATGCGCGGGCGCGGGGCTGCGGCGCGGCCGGTGCCGGCGGCGACGGCCGCAGCGTGCGCCGGCGGCGGCCGCGACGATGTCGGCGGCGGTGACGCGGCCGTTCGTGCCGGTGCCGCTGACCGCGCTGATGTCGACGGCGTGTTCGCGCGCGAGGCGGCGCACGGCCGGCGAGACGCGCGTGCCGTTCGGCGGTCGCGCCGTTGCTGGCGCCGTTGGCCGACGGGCGACGGCAACACGGCCGCCGCCGCGACGCGTCGGCGCGCGGCGCCGGCGCGCTCGATCGGCGCTGCCGGCGCCGCCGGTGCCGGCCGACGCCGGCTTCGTCGATGATCGCGATCGGCGCGCCGGTCGGAACGGTCTCGCCTTCGGCGACGATCAGTTCGCGAATCGTGCCGGTGACCGGCGAGGGCACTTCGGCGTTGACCTTGTCGGTCGACACTTCGACGAAGGCTTCGTACTTCTCGACGCTGTCGCCGGGTTTCTTGAGCCACTGCGCGACCGTGCCTTCGGTGACGGTTTCGCCCAGCTGCGGCATCCTGATCGTGGTGCTCAAAACTGCCACCAGCTCGCGCATCGCCGCGCGCATGCGTTCGGTCGAGATCATGAACGCTTCTTCGAGCGGCAGCGCGTAGCCCATCGCCGGCACGTCGGGCCCGCACAGGCGGCGGATCGGCGCGTCGAGATCGAACAGCGCTTCCTCGGAGACCATCGCGCTGATCTCCGCGCCGATGCCGCCGAACTTGTTGTCTTCGTGGATGATCAGCAGCTTGCGCGTCTTGCGCACGCTGGTCAGGATCGTGGTCTTGTCCATCGGCCGGATCGAACGCAGGTCGATCACTTCGACCGAGATGCCCTCGGCCTCGAGCTGCTGCGCCGCTTCGAGCGCCTGATGCACGTTGTAGCCGTACGACACGACCGTCGCTTGCGTGCCGGCTTTCTTCACGTCGGCTTTGCCGATCGGGATCGTGAAGTGTCCGGCCGGCACCTCGCCCTTGACCGAGCGATACGTTTTCTTGTGCTCGAGGAAGAGCACGGGATCGGGATCCTCGATCGCCGCGGTCAGCAGGCCCTTGATGTCGCGCGGCGTCGAGGGCGCGACGATCTTCAGGCCCGGCACGTGGTAGAACAGCGCTTCGATCGACACCGAGTGCGAGAGCGCGCCGCGAACGCCGCCGCCGTAGGGCGTGCGGATCACGAGCGGACAGCGTGTAGTCGCCGTTGGAGCGATAGCGCGTCTTGGCGGCTTCGCCGACGATCTGATTGAACGCCGGATAGATGAAGTCGGCGAACTGAATCTCGGCGATCGGCCGCAGGCCTTGCATCGCCATGCCGACCGCGATCGCCGACGATCGATGCTTCGGCGAGCGGCATGTCGATCGACGCGCTTGGCGCCGAACTCCTCGAGAAATCCGTTGGTGATCAGAAAGACGTTGCCGCGCGCGCCGACGTCTTCACCGATGATGAGCACGCGTTCGTCGGCGACCATCGCTTCGTGCAGCGTCGCGCGCACGGCTTCGACGTTGGTCGATCAACGTGCTCGTCGCGGCATCGGTGGGCTGAATGGTGGAGCTCACTCGAGCCACGGCTCGTAGGCGGCGCCGGCGTAGACGTGGTGTACATGTCGTCGACCGACGGATACGGGCAGCGCTTCGGCCGCGTCGGTCGCTTCGTTGGTTTCGTTTGAGGACGTCGGCCTTCATCGCGGCGAGCGCGGCCGCGTCGATGATGCCGGCTTCGAGCAGCACGCGCTCGAACTTCGGAACCGGATCGTTCTTGCGCTGCTCGGCGACGTCTTCGCGGTCGCGATAGGTGCGGTCGTCGTCGTCGGTCGAGTGCGAGAGGAAGCGGTAGCACTTGGCCTCGACGAGCGTCGGGCCGCCGCCGCTGCGCGCGCGGTCCATCGCGATCTTCATCGTGCGGTAGGTGGCGATCGGATCGGTGCCGTCGCAGATCATGCCCGGCATTCCGTAGCCGGCGGCCTTGTCGGCGACGTCCTGCGACCGCCATCTGCGCCGACTGCGGCGTCGAGATCGCCCAGCCGTTGTTCTCGACCAGAAACACGATCGGCAGTTTGTGGATCGGCCGAAAAGTTGATCGCTTCGTGCCACTCGCCTTGACTGGTCGCGCCCTCGCCCGTCGGTCACGAGCACGGCGCGGCCCTTTTCGCCGTGGTACGTCAGCGCGTAGGCGACGCCGGCGGCGTGCGTGCAGTGCGCGGCGATGATCGATGAGATCGAGAGCACGCCGCCGGTCGCGCGCGGTGTAGTGGTTGGGAAACTGGCGCCCGCCCGAGAGGTCGGCCTCGCGCGCGAACATGTTGGTCAGCAGGTCGAGCGGCGTGATCCCGACGCCGAGCACGAGCCCGAGATCGCGATAGTACGGCACGAGGATGTCGCTGCCGCGCACGAACGCCATCGCGGCGCCGGCCTGCAGCGCCTTCGTGGCCCTTCGCTGCCGAGCGCGAACGGAATCTTGCCCTGGCGGTTCAGCTGGAAGCCGCGGTTGTCGAGCTGGCGCTGCAGCAGCATGTTCCACAGCATCGCGATGAGCTGCTCGTCGGTGAGCCCGCCCCGATCGAGCGCCGCTCGGGCCGTGACCGTTTTTGCCATCGCGCACCTATTTATCGAAAGAGCCCGCCGTTACTCTGCCCGCGAGGGGCCCTTTGCAGCCTCCAGAACTGTCGGTACCCATGCCGGCACCCGAAGCGATCCCGCACGACGAGATGGTCCGCGCGCGCCGCCATCTGCACGCCAGCCCGGAGCTCTCGATGGTGGAGTTCGATACGGCGCGCTTCGTCGCCGAGACGCTCGGTACATACGGCCTCGACGAGGTGCGCACGAGGATCGGCAAGACCGGCGTGCTGGGGACGCTGGTGGGCGGCCGGCCGGGACCGGTGACGCTGCTGCGCGCCGATATGGACGCGCTGCCGATCCGCGAGATCAACGCCGTCGACTACGTCTCCGACGCGCGAGGGCGTGATGCACGCCTGCGGTCACGACGGGCACGTCGCGATCTTGCTCGCGGCGGCCAAGACGCTGGCCGAGCGGCGCGCCGAGGTCGCCGGCACGCTGGTGTTCTGCTTCCAGCCCGGCGAAGAGGGCGCGGCCGGCAACCGCTTCATGATCGAGGACGGCGCGCTCGAGAACCCGCACGTCGACCGGACGTTCGCGCTGCACCTCTACAGCGGGCTCGACGTCGGGCAAGATCGGCGTTCGCGACGGCGCGTTCTTCGCGTCGGCCGACGAGTTCGTGCTGACGATCCGCGGCCGCGGCGGCCACGGCGCGATGCCGCAGAACTCGATCGATCCGATCGTCGCCGGCGCCCACGTGGTGACGATGCTGCAGACGATCGTCAGCCGCGAGATCGCGCCCAAGGACCCGGCGGTGTTCACGGTCGGTCAGTTCACCAGCGGCACGACCTTCAACGTGATCCCCGACGAGGCGGTGCTCAAGGGGACGGTGCGGGCGTTCGATGCCGACGGTCCGGGCGAGCATGCCCGACCGGCTGCGCGCGGATCGCGGCCGGCCTCGCCGAGGCGCTGCGGGTCGAGATCGAGGTCGACTACCGCTGGTCGTACCCGCCGACGGTCAACGCCGTCGCGCCCAACGACGTCGTCCGGGCGGTCGGGCGGCGGCTGCTGGGGCCGGAAAACGTGGTCGAGCACGACATCGTCATGTGGGCCGAGGACATGTCGTTCATGCAGGAACTGCGCCCGGGGGCCTACTTCATCGTCGGGTCGCGGGGCGGCGAGGCAAGCGCCTACCCGCACCACAACGCGCGCTTCGACATCGACGAGCGCGTCGCTCGACGTCGGCTACCGGATGATGACCCGACTTGGGACTAAATTCCGAATTTTCGACCTTTGTATAGTGACGGATGGGGTCCTCATGGCCTAAGGTAGAGGTTCCATGTCGAACCTCGGGCCAGAGCCGGAACACGACGCCTGCGGGGTCGGCTTTCTTGCCGATCTCTCGCACCGGGCGTCCCACGACGTTATTCGCATGTCGCTCGAAGCGGCGGCGGCGATGGCCCATCGCGGCGCGCGCGCGGCCGACGGCCGCACCGGCGACGGCGCCGGCCTGCTGGTCGAGACGCCGCGGCGCTCTACCTGCGCGAGCTGACCGCCGAGCACATCCGCATTCCCGAACGCCACGTCGGCGCGGTGTGCCTGTTTCTGCCCCGCGATTTCGACGAAGCGGCCAATGCGCGCGCGAAGGTCGAGGCCGCCGTGCGGCTGGCCGACGTGGCGCCGCTGCGCTGGCGCGTTCCGCTGGTCAACGCCGACGTGCTCGGCGAGTACGCGCGCCGCACCGCGCCGCCCTACGAGCAGTTGCTGGTCGACATGGGCCCCGGCAACGTGCGCGAACGGATGCGCGTCGTGCGCCAACTTGTCTGGCGCACCGTGCGCGACGTTCCGGGCGCGGTGCTGGTCAGCGCGTCGGCCACGCAAGGTCGTCTACAAAGCGCTGCTCTCGTCGGCCGAACTCGGCGAATACTTCGCCGATCTGCGCAATCCGGCGTTCTTGTCGCGCTTCGCGGTGTTCCACCAGCGCTTCAGCACCAACACCTCGCCGCAGTGGCGCCTGGTGCAGCCGTTCAACTACATCGCGCACAACGGTGAGATCAACACGATCACCGGCAACCGCGCCTGGATGCAGGCGCGCGGTGTGCCGGTGCGCCCGTGGGCGAGCGATTCGCTGAACTTCAACACCGCGGTCGACGCGATGCTCGGCGCGGGCTACCGCATCGACGAAGCCGTCGACATGATGCTCTCGCCCTCCGTCGAGCCCAGCGACGACCGGCTGCGCGCGTACTACGATGCGCACATTCCCACCGTCGAACCGTGGGACGGTCCGGCGGCGATCGTCTTCGCCGACGGCGATACGGTCGGCGCAGCCCTCGACCGCAGCGGTTTCCGCCCGCTGCGCTGGTGCCGCACGGCCTCCGACAAGGTGCTGGCCGCCTCGGAAACGGGCGTGGTCGATTTCGGCAACGATCCGATCGTGCAGCGCGGCCGGCTCGGCCCGGGCGATCGCCTGGTCGTGCGCTTCGCCTCGCACCAGCTCGTCACGCCCGATCAGTTCCGCGACGAGCGCCGTCACCGCGCGGATTTCCGCTCGATCGTGAAGTCGTGGGAGTTCCCGCTGCCCGAGCCGGCGCTGACCGGAACGACCGGCGATCCGTCGGTCGACCGCGATCTGGTCCGCTTCGGCTACACCAAAGACGAGCTCAAGGACGTCGTCAGCATCATCGCCTCGGGCGCCGGAGAACCGGTGTCGTCGATGGGCGACGATGCGGCGCAACCGTTCCTCGAACGCCGCATGCCGGTCGCCGCGTACCTGCGCCAGAAGTTCGCGCAAGTCACCAACCCGCCGATCGATTCCGTGCGCGAAGGCTTCGTCTTCGACATGCGCGCTTGGATCGGTTCGGGCGAAACGAACGGCGACGTGCCGGCAACGGGTTCGATCGTCATGCTCGAGACCGCGGTGCTCGATGAGACCGCGTTCGACGACCTGCGCTTCGACGCACGCTTGGTGCAGCACCGGATGACGCTCGAACTGGGCGCGCAAAAACTGGTCACGCGCATCGCGCAGCTGTGCGATGAGGCGGAGAGCGCCGTGCGCGACGGTGCCTCGTTCCTCGTGCTGGACGACCGCGGCGTCACCTTACCGGTACCGGCGATTCTGGCCGCCGGCGCGATCCATCAGCGGCTGATCCAGATCGGTTTACGGATGCAGACCTCGATCGCGGTGGCCGACGGGTTCGCGCGCGATGCGCACTCGATCGCGACCGTCATCGCGGTCGGCGCGAACGTCGTCACGCCGTGGCTCTCGCTGCGCTTCGCCGAACGCAACGGCACGCGCAACGCGTTCCTCTACACGGTCCGGTCGGGCTTGATCAAGATCATGGCGAAGCTCGGCATCTGCACGCTGCGCTCGTACATCGGCGCGCAGACGTTCGAATCGCTGGGCCTGGGCCGCGACGTGATCGAGAAGTGTTTCCCCGGCATGCACGCGCACGTGCCGGCCGTCGGCTTCAGCCACCTCGAAGAAGATCTGCGCGCTTGGAGCGCGGCGTCGGTGAACGGGGAGGAGCCGCAGGACCGCGGTCTGTTCCGTTATCGCCGCGAGGGCATCAAGCACGCCTTCGATCCGGGCCTGCTCAAGACGCTGCGGACGGCGGCGATGAAGGGCGACGAGGCCGCGTTCCTCGAGCTCTCCGACCGCCTCGAAGGTCGCGCTCCGATCAACTTGCGCGATCTGCTCGATCCGGTGCCGCTCGACCGCGCGATCCCGCTCGAAGAAGTCGAAGCGCCCGAGAAGATCTACCCGCGCTTCGTGACGGCAGCGATGTCCCTCGGCGCGCTCGCGCCGGAGGTGCACAAGACGATCGCGGTCGCCGCGAACCGCATCGGGGCGCGCAGCAATTCGGGTGAGGGCGGCGAGGAGCGCGAGCGCTTCGCGCGTACGCCCGACTCCGGCCGCAGCGCGATCAAGCAGGTGGCCTCGGCCCGCTTCGGCGTGGGCGCGACCTACCTCGCCAGCGCCGACGAGATCGAGATCAAGATGGCGCAGGGCTCGAAGCCCGGCGAAGGCGGACAGATTCCGGGCTTCAAGGTGTCGGCCGAGATCGCGCTGTTGCGCGGTGCCGTCGCCGGTCAGGGACTGATCTCACCGCCGCCCCATCACGACATCTACTCGATCGAAGATCTGGCCGAGCTGATCTACGATCTGCGCCGGGCCGCGCCGCAAGCGCGCATCGCGGTGAAGCTCGTCAGCCAGGCCGGCATCGGTTACGTCGCCAGCGGCGTCGCCAAGGCCAACGCCGACGTCATCCACATCAGCGGACACGACGGCGGAACCGGCGCATCGCCGCTGGGCTCGATCAAGTCGGCCGGTTTGCCGTGGGAGCTGGGCCTGGTCGAAGTGCATCACACGCTGGTTGCGAACGGCTTGCGCTCGCGCGTGAAACTGCGCGTCGACGGCGGCTTCAAGACCGGACGCGACGTCGTGTTGGCCACGATGCTCGGCGCCGACATGTGCGGCTTCGGCACCACGCTGCTGGTCGCACTGGGCTGCATCTACGCGCGCCAGTGCCATAAGAACACCTGCCCGGTCGGCATCGCGACCCAAGATCTGGCCTTGCGCGCGAAGTACAAGGGCACGGCCGAAGAGGCCTTGACGTTCTTCAGCTTCATCGCCGCCGACGTGCGGCGCCGGCTGGCCGCGCTCGGCGCGTCCTCGCTCGACGAGATCCGCGGCCGGTCGGACTTGTTGCGCGCGCGCGCCGACCTCGACGACTACTTCAGCCAGATCGATCTGAGCGAAGTGCTGCGCTTGCCCGAACGCTCGCCGTTCAGCGACGTCCGCAACGCCGAGGAACCGCATGTCGACGACATGTGCGGCCCGGATGAAGTCGTGCGCCTGCGGCCGGCCGATCGCGCGGTCGGCGCGCGCATCGCGCACAATATCGTGCTCGCCCGCAACCGGGGCGAGACGGTCACGCCGCACACGCGGCGCTACACCGGCAGTGCGGGTCAGAGCTTCGGTTCGTTCATCACCGATGGCGTACGGCTCGAGCTCGACGGCGAGGCCAACGACTACGTCGGCAAGAGCATGGAGGGCGGCACGCTGATCGTGCGCACGCCGGGCCTCGCCGACGAACCCTCGATCGGCAACGCCTGCTTCTACGGCGCGCGCGGCGGTTCGGCGTTCATCACCGGCACGGCCGGCGAACGGCTCGCGGTCCGCAACAGCGGCGCGCGCATCGTCGTCGAAGGCGCCGGCGCCCACGCGTGCGAGTACATGACGGCCGGCGCGGTCGCCATCATCGGCCCGGTGGGGCGCAACGCCGCCTCGGGGATGAGCGGCGGCGAAGCCTTCTTCCTAGCTACCGAAGACGAACTGAACGGTCACCTCGGCCCGACGGAGCTGCGCCCGCGCACGCTCGACGCCGATGCCACGGCGCGGCTCTACGCCCTACTGGAAGAGCACCTGGCGGCGACGGGTTCACCGCGGGTGGAAGCCCTGCTGACCGACTGGCCCGCCGCGGCGGCACGGTTCGTGCACCTCGCGCCGGGATTGCCGGTCAGTGCGCCTAGCCTGCCGGCGGAACCGGCGGTTTCGGTGCCGTCGCCTCGGTAACGGCCTTCGCGGCGAGGTGAACGGCGTGCCGGGCATTCTCGGCCAGCGGCGTGAGGCCGGCCTGCGCGCCCGCCGCACCCTTCGCGAGCACGTCCTTCCCGGTGGCGATGAACGTGGTGAGGTGGCCCTGAGCGGTTTGCAGGTGGGCCTGCGCGGCCTCGCTGTACTGCGGCGCCTGCTCGACGATCGTCTTTTGCAGGTCTTGGGCCTTGCTCACGGCGTCGGCAACAAGTGGTTTGGCCTGTTCGGCCCCCTTCGTCACGGCCTCGGCGACGGTTTGCTGCAAGGATTTGGCGCTTTCGAGGGCCTTGTTCACGAAGTCGTTGTTCACGGTGGCTCCTTGGACGTATTAGGGAGAATCGCGTTCCGTTACCGTCAGTACCCATCGAAGAGCACGTCCGTACTGGTCCAGTTCCTTGGCGGTACGCGCCAACCAGCGAAAGGTTGCATCTTCGGCCTTCCGACCTTCGGCGTCGTCGAATTCGCGGATGAATGCCATGATACGCTCGAGTTGCCGTTCGAGCCGCTCCCAGCGGTCGCGTAGGGTGCGTTCGGAGGCGTCCGGCAGCCGGTCCAGAACCGGCGGCGCGGGAAGCTGCGGGTTCTGCGTGGCGAATTCGAGCCGTGCCAGCGAATAATCGCTGCTGCGCGTGATAAATGAACTAAGAGCGCGAACCAGCTTCTGGTCCATATTTAAGCATTAGGGAGTAACCGGAAAACACATGTCGGAGCGACGCTACGTCATTATCGGGAACGGGTTTGCAGGTACGACCTGCGCGGAACAACTGCGCAAGATCGATGCTGCGGCGTCGATCATCATGTTCGCCGACGAGCCGTATCCGCTCTACAACCGGATCGCGCTGCCGCCCATGCTGCGCAAGCAGGTCACCGAGGCCAAGGTCATCATCCGCGATATGGCGTGGCACGAGAAGCACACGATCGACTTGCGCTTGAGCACGCGGGTCGACGCGATCAACCACGAGGGCAAGACCGTGGTCGCCGGCGGCAAGGAATACCCCTACGACGCGCTGCTGGTCGCGACCGGCGGCCGGCCCAACGCCTCGGAGTTTCCGGGCGCGGCGGGCGCGCACAACATCTACAACTTTCAGTACATGAGCGACACCAAAGCGATCTCGGAGTCGCTGGAGACGGCCAAGACCGCCGTGTCGGTCGGCGGTTCGTTCATTGCCTACGAGTTGGCCGAAGCGTTCGTATCGCGGGGGGTGGAGACGCACTGGTTGATTCGCGGACCGCGTTTTCTGCGCCGCATGCTCGATGAGATCTCGGGCGAGTTGCTCGATGAGGCCGCGCGCGCCGACGGCTGCACGATCCACTACAACGATGAGGTGAAGGAGTTCGTGCGCTCCAACGGCGTGGTCACGAAGGTGATCACCACCAAGGGTACGGAGCTGGCGGCCGACTGCGTGGGCATCGGTCTCGGGCTCACGATCAACACCGAGCTCGTGCACGGCACGCCGATCGAAGTCGGCACCGGCATCAAGTGCGACGACCGGCTCGAGACGGCGGTGAAGGGGATCTTCGCGGCCGGCGACGCGGCCGAGTTCTACGATCCGACCGCCGACATGCACTACCGCATGGGTACCTGGAACAACGCCGGCGCGCACGGAAAAGTCGCGGCGGCCAACATGGCCGGCGGCGACGTGCGCTATCACGACGTGCCGGAATACTCATCGAAGATCTTCAGCGAACAGACGATCACGCAGTTCGGCCTCTCGCCCGAGTACCGCAACGATCTCACCATGGTGCGCAGCATCGAGCCCGAGAAGAAGTGGTACCGCGCGCTGTGGTTCCGCGACGATCACCTCGTCGGCGGCTTACTGATCGGCAAGGGCAACCGCGCCGGCAAGCGCCGCTATCTCGACGCGATCAAGGCCAAGACGCCCTTCCACGAATCGGAACGCGAAGCGCTGCTCCACTGGCACGCCGACCAGTAGCCGCAAACCGCTGATGCCGGGCCCTTAGGGGCTCGGCATCTTGCAGGCGTCGATGTAGGCGTTTTGAGCGTTCGGGACGATGTCTTCGTGCGAGACCGAGGTGTAGCGGCCCTGGGCGTCCTTTTCGAACGACACCATGTAGAGGTTTTGCACGAGGAAGTGGTTCGAGCTGAACTGCACGTCGCCGCGAACCGACGGGAAGCGCGCCGTGTCGAGGGCTTCGATCAGGCGCGGTTTGTTCGCGGTGTCGCCCTTGACTTTCACCAGCGCGGCTTGGATCAAGAGCGAGGCATCGTAGGCGTAGGCCGACCACTGCGAGGGGATGTAGTTGTACGCTTTTTCGAACGCCTCGGTGAACGTCTTGCTGGCCGGATACTTGAGGTCGGGGGTCCAGGACGCGGCCGAGATCGAACCGACGGCCGCATCGCCCATCGCCGGCAGCGTCGCGCCGTCGACGGTGCCGACGGTATAGAGCGGCGTCGTTTGTTTCAGTCCGGCTTGCGCGTATTGTTTGATGTAGTTCACGCCCATCGAGCCCGGATAGAACGCGAACACCGCGCCCGGATGCGCGAGGCGCAACTGGGTCAGTTCCGCTGCGTAGTCGAGTTGGTTGAGCGTCGTATAGATCTCGCTCTTGAACGCACCCTTGTAGCCGCGCTTGAGGCCGGCGTTGAAATCGCGCGATGCCTGGTAATTCGGCCCCATGAAGTAGAGGTCGGAGACCTTCTTCATCGTCAAGTAACGGCCGATCGCATCGGGCAGCTGTTCGGTTTGCACTCCGGTATAGAACACGTACGGCGAGCAGCCCGGACCGGCGAGCTCGGAGGGACCGGCGTTGGCCGCGATCACGATGCTCTTGGAATCGACGATCGGCTTGTCGATCGCCAGCATGACGTTGGAGTACGTGAACGCCGCGAACAGATCGACTTTGTCTTGTTCGAGCATTTTGCGCACCAGCTGCACGGCCACGTCGGGCCGCATCTGATCGTCTTCGATGACCAGATTCACGGTGCGGCCGGCGAATTTACCGCCGGCGCGGTTCACGGCGAGCTTGAAGCCGTCGACCATCGCTTGCCCGAGACTGCCGCCCGTTCCCGAGAGGGTGGCGATGACGCCGATCGTGAGGGTGTCGTCGGCGGCCGCCGGTCCGGGCGCGAGCGAAGCGAGAAAGGTCGCTGCGGCCAGCGCGGTGAGGGCGGCTCGTCGTCTCAAGTACGTCCCTTCGCTATTTGGCGAGAGAGTTTCGGGTCACGAGCGTAGCATAACAGCGGCCGGATGCACAATGCACCTTTTTTGACGCTTTGATACCATAGCTGTTATGGATCGAAGTGACGCGGAAAACGCCGGACCGCTGCAAGTGCGGCTGCTGGCCAACCTGCGTATGCGTTCGTTGACGATCTTCGTGACCGTCGTACAAAGCGGCGGTGCTACGCGCGCGGCCGAGGCGCTGGGCCTCTCGCAGCCGGCCGTAACGCGCACGATCCGGGAACTCGAAGAGATGTTCGGCCTCTTGCTCTTTCGCAAGGCCGGGCGGCGGCGGCTGCCCACCGCGGCCGGTGAGGCGCTCTTCCGTCATGCCCGCCGGCTGCTCTCCGAAGTGCGCGCCACCGCCGAGGATTTGCAGAGCGGCGACGGCGAGGGCCGCGTGCGCGTCGGCGTGTTGCTGGCGGCGGCGGCGCGCTTGTTACCCCGTGCGATCAAGCTCTCGAAACGCCGTTTTCCGCGAGTCGTCATTCGCGTCCACGACGCGGCCGGCGACGTGCTGCTGCCGATGCTGGCCGCCGGCGAGATCGATATGGTGGTCGGGCGCATCTCGAGCTTCGACCGCAAGGCGGGTTTCCGGCACGAGGTCCTCTACGAGGAACCCGTCGTCGTCTGTGCCCGCCCGCAGCACCCGCTCTTCAAGCTCTCGCGCCGGCACGCGCGCATCGCCGAAATCGCGGGCTACCCGTGGATTCTGCCGCCGCCCGGCGTCGCATTGCGGCACGAGATCGATCAGGCGCTCGAATCCGCGCGCTGCGCTGCGCCGGCCGATATCGTGGAATCGGTCTCGATGCCGACCAACCGGACCCTGTTGCTCAGCACCGACACGATCGCGTTTCTGCCCTCGCAGGTCGTAGCCGAAGACGTTTCCTTGGGGTTGCTCCGCACGGTCGCCGTGCCGTTCGACCTCACCACCGATTCGGTCGGAGTCACGTTCCGCGAGGATGCCGACCTGGCGCCGCCGGCCCTGCATTTCGCCGACTGCGTGCGCGCGGCCGCGCGCACCCTCACCCGCCGGCGGGCGAAGCCGTGATGCATACCAGAACGCATATGCTTGGACACGAAACCGTCATTTGTTGCCGCCGTCGTAGGCATGGTAGGGTGAACGTGCACCCATGAACGACCTGACCATCGGGATCCTCTCGCAGGCGCTCAACGGCGTGCAGTTCGGCGTGCTGTTGTTCTTGCTGGCCGCCGGCTTGACGCTCGTGTTCAGCATCATGAACGTCGTCAACATCGCGCACGGCTCGTTCTTCATGCTCGGCGCATACGTGATGGTGGCGGCGCAAGCCCACTTCGGTTTCGGGCTCTCGATCGTGATCTCGCTCTTCGCCGCGTTCGCGGTCGGCGCGCTGCTGGAACGAACGATCATCCGGCATTTCTACGACCGCGGCCACCTCGACCAGGTACTGGTCACCTTCGGCCTGACGCTGTTTTTCAACGAGCTCGTGCGCATCGTGTTCGGCCCGGCGCCGGTGTTCGTGTCGGTACCGGCCTTTCTCGACGGCTCGCTGCAATTCGGGAGCTCGTTCCAATATCCGACCTACCGGCTCGTCATCATCGTCGTCGGGCTGCTGGCGGCGGCGCTGATCTACGTCGTGATCGGGCACACGCGGCTGGGCATTCTCATTCGCGCCGGTTCCTGGAACCGCACGATGGTCGAGGCGCTGGGCGTCAACATCTCGTTGATCTATCTCGTGCTCTTCGCCGCCGGAGCGATGCTGGCGGGTCTGGCCGGAGTCGTCGCGTCGCCGATACTCTCGGTTCAGCCCGGCATGGGCGACTCCATCATCATCGTGACCTTCGTCGTGATCGTGATCGGCGGCATCGGCTCGATCAAAGGCACGTTCATCGCCGCGATGCTGGTCGGCGTCGTCGATACGCTCGGGCGCATCACGCTGCCGTTTCTGTTTTCGCTGGTCATGAATCCGGCAGCGGCGAACGCGGCCGGACCGGCCGTGGCATCGATGCTGATCTACCTGCTGATGGCGGTCGTGCTGGTGATCCGGCCGCAGGGCCTGTTCGCCGTGCAGCAGGCGCGATGAACAAGCCTCGCCTCTCCACGCTGTGCGGCTTGGGTCTGCTGGCCGTGCTGGCCTTGGCGCCGCTCGTCGGGCACGCGATCGCGGCCCCGTATATCGAAACGGTGTTCTGCCGCGTGGCGATCTTCGCGATCGCGGTGACCAGCTTGAACCTGATCATCGGCTACGCCGGCCTGATCAGTTTCGGCCACGTGCTGTTTTTCGGCATCGGCATCTACAGCGTCGGCATCGCGAGTCACTACGGGATCGCCGGCGCCGGCGTGCATTTCGCGGCGGCGATCGCGGCGGCGGCCATCGTGGCGGCGGTCACGGGCGCGCTCTGCCGCCGCGTGAGCGGGGTCTACTTCATCATGATCACGCTGGCGTTCAGCCAGATGTTCTACTTTCTCGCCGTGAGCCTGCAGCAGTTCGGGGGCGACGAGGGGATGACGATTCACAATCCGACCGCCTTCGCGGGCCACACGCTGGCCGAACCGAACGTGCTCTATGCGACGGCGTTCGTGATCTTGACCGCCGCGATCGCGTTCAGCCACCGCCTGGTCGAGTCGCGGTTCGGCAAACTCGTTCGCGGCAGCCGCGACAACGACCGGCGGATGCGCGCGCTGGGCTTCGAGACGTTCCGCTATCGGCTCGCCATGTACGTGATCGCCGGCGTCCTGTGCGCGATCGCCGGCGTGCTCTACGCGAACCTAAACGCCTATGCGTCGCCGGATTTCTTCACGTTCTCGCTCTCGGGCGAGTTGCTGATCATGCTCGTCGCCGGCGGAACCGGTACGCTGTTCGGTCCGCTGGCGGGAACGATGGCGTTCATCGTGCTCCAGACGGTGCTCTCGGGCTACACCGAACATTGGATGATCGTGTTCGGACCGGTCGTCGTCGTGATGGCGCTCGTCTTTCGCCAGGGAATTTTCGGTTGGATCGCGCGCTTGGAGCGGGCCGCGATATGAGCCTGCTCGTCACCGAACACCTCACCAAGCGTTACGGCGGCTTGCTGGCGACCAACGACGTCAGCTTGACCATCGGGGAGCTGGGACTGCACGCGCTGATCGGGCCGAACGGCGCCGGGAAGAGCACGCTCGTCGGCCAGATGTGCGGCGAAACGCGGCCGTCCGGCGGCCGCATTCTCGTGCGCGGTGAGGACATCACGGGGCTCGCGGTGGAACAGATCGTGCGCCGCGGCGTCGTCCGCTCCTATCAGATCACCTCGATCTTTCGCGACTTCACCGCGCTCGAGAACGTCGCGTTCGGCGTGCAGGCGCGTCAAGGTCACAGCTTCGATGCCTGGCGCCCGGCGCGAAGCGATCCGCGCCTCAACGAGCCGGCCCTGGCGTACCTCGCGCGCTGCGGCCTGGCCGAACGCGCCGCCGTGCGCGCCGGCGATCTGGCGCACGGCGAGCAGCGGCAGCTGGAAGTCGCCATGGCGCTCAGCACCGAGGCGCCGCTGCTGTTGCTCGACGAGCCGATGGCCGGCATGGGCGCTTCCGAAGCGAGCCGCATGATCGAGCTGTTGCGCGATCTGAAGTCCGAGCGTTCGGTGTTCCTCGTCGAACACGACATGGACGCAGTCTTCGCGCTGGCCGACACGATCAGCGTGCTGGTGAACGGGCGCATCGTCGCCACCGGCGATCCGGCGGAAATCGGCCGCTCCGCCATCGTGCGCGAGGCGTACTTGGGTGAGACGCCCGGCGAGATACCCGTCGCATGAACGCCGGCGGCGCATTCCTGCGCGTGCGCGAGCTGACGGCCGGGTACGACGGCGGCCGCGTGCTGCACGGTCTCGACCTCGATATCGCGGCGGGTGAAGTCGTCACGCTGATCGGGCGTAACGGCATGGGCAAGACCACCGCGGTGCGCGCGGTGATGGGGATCGTCACCCCGTCCTCGGGCAGCGTCGCCGTCGCGGGCGTCGAGTTCGCCGGCGCGCGCTCGCACACGATCGCGCGCAGCGGTCTCGGGCTCGTGCCCGAGCAGCGCCAGATCTTCGGCAACCTCTCGGTGCACGAAAATCTGATCGGGACGGCCCGCCGGGCGCGCGGTGCGATGCGCTGGACCACCGATGACGTCTACGAGATGTTTCCCAACTTGCGCGCACGCATGCGCAATCATGCGTGGTCGCTCTCGGGTGGCGAGCAGCAGATGCTCGCGATCGGCCGGGCCCTGTTGACGCATCCGCAGCTGCTGATCCTCGACGAGGCGACCGAAGGTCTCGCGCCGCTGGTGCGGCTGCAGATCTGGGCGTGTCTGGCCCGGCTGAAGGAACTCGGTTTGGCGATGCTCGTCATCGACAAAGACGTGGCCGCGTTGGCGGCCCTCGCCGACCGGCATTACGTGATCGAAAAAGGTCACATCGTGTGGACGGGCCGTTCGGCGGAGCTCGCGGCCGATGCGTCCATTCTCGAACGCTACGTCGGCGTCGGCGCGACGCCGAAGGAGCGATGATGGAACCTCACCCGGCCAAGCTCGGCGTCGACATCGGCGGCACGTTCACCGACGTCGTGCTCGAACGCGGCAGCGGTCATTGGAGTACCAAACTGCTGACGACGCACGAGGCGCCCGAGCGCGCGGTCTTGGCCGGGGTCGCCCAGGTGCTGACCACCGGCGGCGTCGCGGCAGCGGAGGTCGGCTTGCTCGTGCACGGCACGACCCTGGCCACGAACGCGTTGATCGAGCGCAAGGGGGCGAAGACCGCACTGCTGACGACCGAGGGTTTTCGCGACGTGATTGAGATGCGCGGCGAGAACCGTTTCTCGCAGCACGATCTGAACATCGAGCTGCCGCGGCCGCTCGTGCCGCGCAAGTGGCGTTTCACGGTCGCCGAACGCGTCGACGCGACGGGCGTCGTGCACCGCGAACTCGACGAGGCCCAGCTGCACGACGTGGCCGCGCAGCTGGAAGCGCTGGAGATGGAAGCGCTCGCGATCGGGTTCTTGCACAGCTATCGCTTCGCGCGGCACGAGGAACGCGCGCGCGACATCCTCGCGCAACGGCTGCCCAAGCTCGCGATCTCGATCTCGAGCGAGGTCTCACCCGAGATGCGCGAGTACGAGCGCTTCTCGACGGCGTGCGCGAACGCGTACGTGCAGCCGCTGATGGCGGGGTATCTGCGCCGCCTGCAGTCGGCGCTCGCCGATGCGGGCTTCACCTGCGACCTCAAGCTGATGCTCTCGGGCGGCGGTCTCGCCACGGTCGAGACGAGTTGCCGCTTTCCGGTGCGCCTGGTGGAGTCGGGTCCGGCCGGCGGGGCGATCTTTTCGGCGTCGATCTCGCGGCAGTGCGGCTTGCCCAGCGTCGTGTCGTTCGACATGGGCGGCACGACGGCCAAGATTTGCTTGATCGACGACGGCAAGCCCGTCATGGCACGCGTGTTCGAAGTTGCGCGCGTGTACCGGTTCAAGCGCGGCAGCGGGCTGCCGTTGCGCATCCCGGTGATCGAGATGGTCGAGATCGGCGCCGGAGGCGGCTCGATCGCGACGGTCGACGCGCTGGGCCGCGTCGCGGTTGGGCCGGAGAGTGCGGGTTCGGAACCCGGGCCCGCCTGTTACGGACGCGGTGGAACGGAACCGACCGTGACCGATGCCGACTTGATCCTCGGGCGGCTCGATCCGCTCGATTTCGCCGGCGGCTCGATCCACCTCGACGAGCATGCCGCCACGGCGGCGATGCACGCGGCGGTCGGTGCGAAGCAGCAGTTCGATGCGCAGGTGGCGTCGTGGGCCGTCAGCGAGATCGTCGAGGAAAACATGGCCAGCGCCGCCCGCGTGCACGCGATCGAAGGCGGCTTGGATTTGAGCGGCCGCACGCTGATCGCGTTCGGCGGCGCCGCGCCCAACCACGCGCTGCGGCTGGCCGAGAAGGTCGGCGTCACGCACGTCATCATCCCGAGCGGCGCCGGCGTCGGTTCGGCGCTCGGTTTTCTGCGCGCGCCGATCTCGTTCGAAATCGTGCGCACGTTTCACGTGCGCTTGAACGCGTTCGATGCCGTCGCGGCCGACGTCGCGCTCGAGGAGATGCGGGCCGAAGCTCGGCGGATCGTGACCGCCGCGGCCGGCCACGACGCCTGCGACGAAGTGCGTTCGGTCTCGATGCGCTACGCGGGCCAAGGCCACGAGATCCTCGTCGCGCTGCCGAACCGCCCGCTGGCGGAGATCGGCGCCGAGGGGCTGCGCGCGGCGTTCACCCAAGAATACCAGCGCGTCTATGGCCGCCTGGTCGAAGGTGTGGACGCAGAATTGCTCAGTTGGATCGTCACCGTTACCGCACATCGCGACGATCCCGTCGAAGTACCGCAGACGAGCGTTCGCGCGGCCGCGGTTCCGTCGGCGGTGCGCGCGGTCTACGATGCGGCGCGGCGGACCACGGTCGAGGTGCCGGTGTTCCGCCGGGACGAGCTCGTGCCGGGTCAGTATTTCAGCGGACCGGCGATCGTCGTCGAACGGGAAACGTCAACCCTGATCACCGCCTCGTTTGAGGCATCCATCAACGGCTGGGGGTACATCGAATGTCGCAAACGGTAAGCGTCGCGGTCGCCGAAGACCCGTTCGTCAACCTGCACCGCCAGATCATGTGGAACCGTTTGCTCGCGGTCGTGGAAGAACAAGCGCAGACGTTGATCCGGGCGTTGTTCAGCATCGCGGTGCGCGAGGCCAACGATCTCTCGGCCGGCATGTTCGACACGTCCGGCCGGATGCTGGCGCAAGCGGTCACGGGCACGCCCGGACACGTCAACACGATGGCCCAAAGCGTGGCGCATTTCCTGAAAAAGTTTCCCCTCGAGGGGATGCAGCCGGGCGATGTGTTCGTCACCAACGATCCGTGGCTCGCGGCCGGTCATCTCAATGACTTCTGCGTCGTCTCGCCGGCCTTTCACAACGGCAAACCGGTCGCGTTTTCGGCGCTGGTCACGCATTTGGTCGATGTCGGCGGACGCGGCATGGGACCGGACGGGCGGCAAGTCTTCGAAGAGGGCGTCACGTTTCCGATCATGCCGCTCGCGCGCGCCGGCGTGCTCAACGCTGATCTCATGGGCATCATCTTGGCGAACACGCGCGAGCCGCTGCAGGTCGAGGGCGATCTCAAAGCGCTGATCGCGGCCGGTGAAGAGGGCCAGCGGCGTCTGCTCGAGATCATGGTCGAGTTCGGTCTCGACGATCTGACCGCGCTCGCGGCGTATATCATCGATCAGTCCTACGCCGCGACGGTCCGCGCGATCGGGGCGCTGCCGCCCGGTACGTACCGCAACAGCATGACGGTCGACGGCTACGACGAGCCGCTCACGATCGCGGCGACGTGCACCGTGGAAGCGGACCGCGTGAAGGTCGACTATACCGGCACCTCACCGATGAGCCGCTTCGGCATCAACGTCGTCGAGCCGTATTGCGCCGCCTATACCTGCTTCGGCTTGAAGTGCGCGATCGCACCGGACATCCCCAACAACGCCGGCTCGCTCGCGCCGTTCATCGTCACGGCGCCGCCGGGATCGATCCTGCACGCGCTGCGGCCCGCGCCGGTGGCGGCGCGGCACATCATCGGCCTGATGCTCCCCGACGTCGTGTTCGGCTGTTTGGATGCGGTGCTGCCGGGCGGCGCGCAGGCCGAGGGCGGCCTGATGTGGAGCCCGCACTTCAACGGCACCGTCACCGAAGCGGGGCGCGCCGTGCGTCCGTGGGTGTCGGCGGGATTCTTCAGCAACGGCGGCACCGGTGCGCGCCCGTCCAAAGACGGGCTATCGACCACGGCCTTCCCGGCCGGCGTGAAGAGCGTTCCGGTGGAAGCGGCCGAGCTCGTTTCGCCGATCGTCATCTGGCGCAAGGAGTTCCGGCCCGACTCCGGCGGCGCGGGGAAGCGGCGCGGCGGCCTCGGACAAATCATCACCGTCGGAACGACCGACGGCGCGGCGTTCAACTTACAAGCGATGTTCGACCGGGTCTACCACCCCGCGCGCGGCCGCGCCGGCGGCGCGAACGGCGCACCCGGCCGCTTGCGCCTCGAGTCCGGGCCCGCGCTGCGCAGCAAGGGCCTTCAGGAAATCCCGGCCGGCGACCGGCTGCACCTCGAATTGCCGGGTGGCGGCGGGATCGGCGATGCGCGCGAACGGGCCGTCGATGCGGTGCTCGAAGACGTCGAGAACGGCCTGGTTTCGGCGGAAGCCGCGCGCGCGGAGTACGGCATCGACGTGAGCGCGCGCCGCCGGACGGCGCCGTGACCGATATTCGCACCGACGGCTTGAACCGCGCGCAGATGTATCAGCTGCTGATCGGCTGCGTCGTTCCGCGTCCGATTGCTTGGATCACCAGCCGCTCCGAGGGCGGCGTGATCAACTTGGCGCCGTTCAGCGCGTTCACGTGGGTTTGTCACGAGCCCCCGATGATCGGCTTTGCGATCACCCGGCGCGCCGGCGAGCTCAAGGACACGGCCCGCAACGTGATAGCGCACGGAACGTTCGTCGTCAACATCGCCGATGAGCCGCTGCTGGAAGCGCTGCACTTGAGTTCGGCCGACTTCGCGCCGGAAATCAGCGAGGCCGAGCACCTCAACCTCGCGCTGGCCGCGAGCGTGACGATCGACGTGCCGCGCTTGGCCGCCGTGCCGGTTGCACTCGAATGCGAGTTCGTCGAGGCGCTGGAATTCGGCGCCGCGCGCCAGCAATTCATCATCGGCAACGTGCGCTCGTTTCACGTGCGCGACGACTTATACGAGAACGGCAAGATCGATACGGCCAAGCTGCGGCCGATCGCGCGTCTGGCCGGACCGACCTACGCCCACTTGGGCGAGATCGTCCGCATGCAGGCCGCCGCGCCGACGCCGGCGCCGTAACGCTCAGGCGCTGGCGTCGAACAGGTTGATTTGATCTTCGTTGGCCGAGGTCACGGCGGTGGCCGTCGAGGTGTACTGCGGCGGCGACGTGGCAATGACCGCGTTGACTTCTTGCTGCACCACCGCCGCCGGCTTGTGCTCGGCCGCGGCCTCGGCATAGATCGCTGCGATCTTGGCCTTCGTTTGGGCGCTTTCGGCTGAGCCGGTCGTGCTCGCGGGCGGCGCCGGCGGCGGCGGGGCGGGCGGCTTCTGTGCCCGCGGCACCGCGGTCGGCGAAATCTGGCTCATCCTCTTCCGTATCCCACCGAATCTTGAGCGCCAACTGTGAAGCGCTCGCCGACCACCTAGGGAGACGTCACCGCCGCGAGCGGTTCCGCGATCTCTTCGAGCGGCTTGCGCTCGGCTGCTACGCCGAAGATGGCCTCGCTGAGTCCGCCGGCGAGCATGATCGCGGCCGCGACGGAATAGCCGTAGACGATGCCGGCGACGGACTTCGTCGCGATCAGCGCGCCGAAGAACGTGGGTGCGTAGGCTCCGCCGACCAGCGTGCCGATCGCGTAGACCAGCGCGATCGCGAACGCGCGCATTTCGAGCGGAAAGATTTCGCTGGCCGTGAGGTAGGCCGCGCTGGCTCCGGCCGAGGCGAAGAAAAACACGATCGTCCAGCACAGCGTTACGGATGCGGCGGTCAGCACGTGGTGTGCGAACAGCACGCCCGTGCCGTAGAGCAGCGCGCCCGAAACGATGTAGGTCAGCGCGATCATCGTGCGGCGGCCGACGCTGTCGAAGAGCCGGCCGAGCAGCAGCGGCCCGGCGAGGTTGCCGGCGGCGAACGGTAAGTAATAGTACGGAATGGCCCAATCCGGCACTTGAAAATACGTTCCGAGAATCAGGCCCTGAGTGAACGTGAACGCGTTGTAGATAAAGGCCTGCGTGCACATCAGCATCAGCGCGACGAAGGTGCGCTTCGGATAGCGCACGAGCATCGTCCTCACCACCTCTGCGAGCGTCACGCGCCGCCGCGAATCGATCGTCACCGTGCTGCTCGCGGCGAGCGGCTCGAGCGCCGCACCGGACGCTCGCGCGACCCGCTCTTCGATCGCCGTGACGATCGTTTCCGCTTCGTCCGCGCGGCCGTGCGCGAGCAGCCAGCGCGGGCTCTCCGGAACGTGCCGGCGGACGAAGATCATCGCGAGCGCGAGGATGATGCCGAGGCCAAACGCGAGGCGCCAGCCGTACGCCGGGTTCACCCAGCGCGGGTTGAGCAGGACGATCGAGCCGAGGCTGGCGAGGATCGTGCCTAGCCACCACGTGCCGTTGATCGCGAGGTCGACGGCGCCGCGCGGCCGCGCCGGAATCAGCTCGTCGATCGCGGAGTTGATCGCCGCGTATTCGCCGCCCAGGCCGAAGCCGGTCAGGATCCGGAACACGAGAAAGCTTTCCGCATTCCACGAACAAGCCGTCGCGGCGGTGAGCGCGACGTACCATCCGAGCGTGACGAGGAAGAGCCGTTTGCGGCCGAGTTTGTCGGTGAGGTAGCCGAAGAACAGGGCGCCGGCCGCGGCGCCGATCAGATAGCCCGACGCCGCGGCCGTGAACTGCACGTCGCTGAGGTGCAGGCCGGCGGCGCTCTTGAGCGTCGGCGCGATGTTGCCGACGATCGTGACCTCGAGCCCGTCGAGCACCCACGTGATCCCGAGGCCCAATACGACCGTCCAGTGCCACGCACTCCACGGCAGCCGGTCCAAGCGAAACGGGATCTGCGATGTCACGATGCCGGGTGCCACGAGTGGTACGGTTCCCGCTCCGAGGCGCCGCCAAGCCTAGGGCGAACGACTCCCCAGCAACGATGCCGACCCTTGCCGCCGATCCGCTCCACGACCGTTTTGCCGCCATCGTCGGCGCGCGCAACGCGGTGAGCGAGCCGAGCGAACTGCGCACCTACGAGTGCGACGGGCTGCTCGGGTTCCGCATCCGGCCGCGCATCGTCGTGCTTCCGGCGACGACGGAAGAAGTCGCGGCCTGCGTGCGCTTGGCGGCGCGAACACGGGTTGCCGATCGTGCCGCGCGGGGCCGGTACGGGGCTCTCGGGCGGCTCGCTGCCGGTCGAGGGCGGGATCGTGATCGGCACCTCGCGGATGACGCGCATTCTCGAGGTCGATCTGCCCAACCGGCGCATGCGCGTGCAGCCCGGCGTGATCAACCTCGACATCTCCAAGCACCTCGCGCCGCACGGCTACTACTACGCGCCCGACCCGTCCTCGCAGAGCGTGTGCACGATCGGCGGCAACGTGGCCGAGAACTCGGGCGGCGCGCACTGTCTCAAATACGGGTTCACCGTCAACCACGCGCTCGCCGCCCGCGTCGTGCTCTCCGACGGCAGCATCGTCGACATCGGTGCGTTCGACGGCGAAGCCGACGCGCGCGGTTACGACTTGATGGGCGTGTTCGTCGGCAGCGAAGGTTTGCTCGGCATCGTGACCGAGGTCGTGGTGCGCATCCTGCGCAAACCGCAAGCGACGCGCACGATCTTCGGGACGTTTCCCTCCACCGACGAAGCCGGCGCCGCGGTCTCGGCGATCATTTCGAGCGGCATCGTTCCGGCGGCGATCGAGATGTGCGATCAGCTCGCGATCGAAGCGATCGTCGCCGCGACCGGCGTCGACTGGCCGCTCGACGTCGGCGCCGCATTGCTGATGGACGTCGACGGCGTGAGCGCCGAGGTCGAGCATACCGCGGAGGCGGCGATCGCGCTGATGCGCGCGGCCGGCGCGATCGAGATCCGCGCGCCGCGCGACGATGCGGAACGCCTGCTGATGTGGAAGGGCCGCAAAGCCGCGTTCGCGGCGATGGGCCGCATCTCGCCGAACTATCACGTGCAAGACGGCGTGATCCCGCGCAAGGACATCGCCGCCGTGCTGCGCGAGATCGCGCAGCTCGGACGCGACGCCGGTCTGCGCATCGCCAACGTCTTCCATGCCGGCGACGGCAACCTGCACCCGCTCGTGCTCTACGATCAGCGCGTTCCGGGCGAAGAAGCCAAGGCCGAGCACGTCGCCGGCGAGATCCTGCGCGTCTGCCTCAGGTACGGCGGCTCGGTGACGGGCGAACACGGCGTCGGGCGCGACAAGGCGTGTTATCTCGGCGAGCAGTTCTCGGACGACGACCTCGACACGATGAAGCTGGTGCGCGCGGCGTTCGATCCGCAGGGCATCTTCAATCCGGACAAGGTGTTTCCGACGCCGCATCTGTGCGGCGACCGGCCGGGCGCCTACGTGCCGCATCCGGCCGAACAGCAGCGGCGAAGCGGGTCGCGGATGAACGCGACGCTCAGCATTGCCGGCGTCGTGCCGGAGCGCACGCTCGTGCCGGCCGACCGCGTCGAGCTGGCGTCGATCGTGCGCGATCTCTACGCGGCCGGCAAGACGTTCGCGTTCGTCGGCGGCGGCACCGAGCTCGAACTCGGCAACCCGCCGCGCGCGCTCGATACGGTCGTGCGCACGACCGCGCTCGATCGCGTGATCGACTATTCGCCCGAGGATCAGACGATCACGGTCGAAGCGGGGATGCGGCTCGCGGCACTCGACGCGGTGCTCGCGCAGCACGATCAGCTGCTGCCGATCGAGGTCGGCGACCGCCACAACGCGACCATCGGCGGCGCGATCGCAACCAACGCGTTCGGGGCGCAGCGCCACCGCTACGGATCGATCAAAGACCTGATCGTCGGCATCGAGTTCGTGCGTCCCGACGGCGTCACGGCGCACGGCGGCGGCAAAGTGGTGAAGAACGTCGCCGGCTTCGATCTGCCCAAACTCATGGTCGGGTCGCTCGGAACGCTGGGCGGCATCGCGAGCGCGACCTTTCGCGTGTTTCCCAAACCGGCGCTCACGCGCACGCTGCTGGCGCGCACGTCGCCCGCGAGCGCGTTCTTCGCCGCGTGCGTGGAAGACCGCTCGCTCGAACCGGTCGCGGTCGCGCACCATCCCGCCGAAGGCGGCATCGTGTTGACGTTTGCGGGTCTTGCCGCCGGTGTGGACGGACAGCTCGCGCAGCTCGCGGCGCTGGCGGGCGTCGCATGCGGTTGAGGTCGAGATGCTCGAACGCGACGCACTGGAACGCCTCGCCGCCGCGGAGAGCGCGATCCGCTGCAGCGGCGCGTGGCGCTGGACCGCGAACGTGAATCCGGTGACGGCGCGGGCGAACGTACCCGCGCCCGTCGCGACGACGGCCGAGATCGGCTATCCGACCTTCGGCGTGACGCTGGCCGGCGCCGGTGATGAGGTTTCCGTCGACGCGCTCGTTGCCGCGCGCGGCCCGGCGATCGTTTTCCGCGCGATGCCGCCGCGCGCGCGTGGCCGCATCGACGCCTGGGGCGACCCGCCGCCGTCGTTTCCGCTGATGCGCGCGCTCAAAGCGAACTTCGATCCCAAAGGCCTGTGCAATCCCGGCCGCTTCGTGGGCGGGCTCTGAGTGGCGGCCGACGCGGACCAGCAGCCGCGCAGCTATCGCGATCTGATCAGCGATTGCGTGCACTGCGGCTTTTGCTTGCCGGCGTGTCCCACGTATGCGTCGTGGGGCAACGAGATGGATTCGCCGCGCGGGCGAATCGATCTGATGAAGGGCGTGCACGACGGCGTCATCGAGCTCGACGCGTCGGTCGTCGCGCACTTCGATGCGTGTCTGGGCTGCATGGCGTGCGTGACGGCTTGTCCGTCGGGCGTGCAGTACGATCTGCTGATCGAGTCGACGCGCGCGACGGTTGAGGAGGTCGCGCCGCGCTCGCCGCTCGACCGCGCATTTCGCACGCTGATCTTCGCGCTGATGCCGTATCCCGCGCGGCTGCGCGCGCTGGCCTGGCCGCTGGTGGCGTACGCGAAGAGCGGCCTGCAAGGGCTCGTGCGGCGCTCCGGGCTCCTGCGCCGTCTGCCGCCGCGCCTGGCGCAACTCGACGCGCTGCTGCCGCCGCTCTCGTTCGCCGATCTGCGGCGCGACGCGGCGCCGTTCACGGCCGCGAAAGACGGGCGCGTGCGCGCGCGGGTGGGCCTCGTCGCAGGTTGCGTGCAGCGCGCGTTCTTCCCCAACGTCAACGCCGCGACGGTGCGCGTGCTCAGTGCCGAAGGCTGCGACGTGAGCGTGCCGGCCGGTCAAGGCTGTTGCGGCGCGCTCTCGCTGCATTCCGGGCGGCTCGATGAAGCCAAGCGCTTCGCGCGCGCGCTGATCGAACGCTTCGAGGGTGCGCCGGTCGACACGATCGTCATCAACGCGGCCGGCTGCGGTTCGACGCTCAAAGAGTACGGCGAATTACTGGCCGGCGAGCCGGCCTACGCCGACCGCGCGCACGCGTTTTCGGCCAAAGTGCGCGACGTCAACGAGTTTCTCGTCACGCTCGAGCCGCAAGCACCGCGCGCGCGCATCGAACAACGCGTCGCCTATCACGACGCCTGTCATCTCGCGCACGCGCAACGCGTGCGCGAGGCGCCGCGCGCGTTGCTGCGCTCGATCCCCGGGCTCGAACTGCTCGAGATCCCGCAGGGCGAGATGTGCTGCGGAAGCGCCGGAACCTACAACCTCTTGCAGCCCGAATCCGCGCACGAGATCGGCGAGCGCAAAGCCGATAACGTGGCCAGCGTCGCACCCGACGTGCTGGCCAGCGCCAACCCCGGCTGCACGATCCAGATTCAATCGATCATGCGCGAGCGGGGCGCGAACCTGGCGGCCGCGCACCCGATCGAACTGCTCGACCGTGCGATCAGTTCGGCTTACGCCGGCCCGACGACACCGAGATCCCCGTCGACGTAACGTTCACCGGAATCGCGAGCGTTGCGCGTGGTCCGTCGCCCTGACCGGCGACGGTCACCGTGCAGGCCGTCGTCGGCGGCGTGCCGGTCGGCGCGGAGACCGGCGTCAGCGTGAACGTCAGCGGGCTCACGCCGGTGCCGCCGGTGAGGAGCACGACCGCGGCGCTCGTGCCGCCGACACAACTGATCGAGGCGGAGAGCGGCGTTCCGGTCGGCGCTTGGCTGACGGTGACTTGCTGCGGCGTCGGAACGCTGAGGTTGATCGGCGCCGAGGCGGGATTCGTGAGCGTCACCGCGCCGTAGACGTTGAAGCTCGTCGTCTGCAGGGTGTAACCGCTCGCGCTGCCGCCGACGCTGAACGTCCCGGCAGCGTTCAGCGTTCCGCTCAACGTACCGGTCAGCGTCCCGTTCGCAAGGTTTTGCGAAATTTGGCACGTGATGACGGTCGCGGGAGCGCAGGTGAACGTTGCGTTCGTGGTCGCGGCGAGTTGGTTGAACGGCCAGGAGAACGCATACGGGAAGGTCGTCGCTCCCGGGAAGCTTATCTGCACCACGAGCGTTCCGGGTGCGGACGACGGAGAGGTCGTCGGGGCGGTCGTCGGAGTAGTTGTCGGAGCGTTGGTCGGGGCATTCGTCGGAGCGTTCGTCGGAGCGCTGCTTGGGGCGGCACCGGGCTTGACGACCGCGGCAACAGCCGCCACGCCGGCGGCTGCCGCCGCGACCGTGGTCACGATGCCGCTCGCGCCCGCGCCCGCGGCGCCCGTACCGGCGCCGGAGAACGAACTCGTCGGGTCGAGGCCTTGGGTGGTTGGATTCGCGTTGAACGGGTTCTGGTTACCGTTGAACTGGTTGACCGCCGGGTTGTTGACGGTCGGGTTCGAGCTGATCGATGTCGTGGCCGTCAGCGGGTTGCTGCCGAGAATCGTGAGCGTCTGGTTGCTGACGATCGACACGGTTTGCGTGCCGACTTGCACCGACACGTCGCCCGCGGCGCACGACACGCACACGACCTGCGTGCCGTTGGCACCGGCGACCAGGAAGCCTTCGGTACCGCGCACGGCGATCTGTGAGGTCGCGGTGACGAAGCGGTAGTTCGATGCACCGCCCTGCGGATGGCGGATGTTGAAGTGCAGCGCGCCGCCCTGGAGATTGATCGTGTTCGCGTTGCCGGATGCGGCGGCGTTGAACGCACCGACTTGAACTTTCGTGTTCTCGCCGATGTCGATCTCGGACGAGTCGGCCAGGCGCAGCACCGCTTGTCCGTTGGGCTTCGTCACGGCATACGAGTTGTCGGGGAGGTCGAGCCGGCCGAAGATCGGCTTGAAATCACTCGTCGCGGACTCTTGGTAGCCCACGATGCCTTTGACCCGCGCCAATTGCTTGTCGCCCGTGTCGGATGAGGCGCGGTCGCAAATGAGTGTAATACTAGCCAGGAAGCACAAAGCTCCCACGACCAGCCGTCGAACCAGCATGCTAGTGGTTTTGGCAAGTAGCACGATGATCCATTCGTGATTGCAGACATATTACTGGAACGTCACGATGAGGTGGCCGCGGCCTGGCGGGGCCTGCGGGGCCGAACCGGCCTCCGGCTGCGCGAAATCGCCTGTGTGGGCGCTCCCCGGACCCTGTTACTGGGCGAGCTGGGCGATCCGCGGCTGCCGGTGGTCTCGATTTCGGCCGGAATCCACGGCGACGAGCCGGCCGGCGTCTGGGCCCTCCTCTCGCTCGTCCGCGACGGGCTGCTCGATCCGCGCTTCTCCTATCGCCTGTGGCCGTGCTTCAACCCCACCGGTTTCGACGCCGGGACGCGCGTCAACGCCGAGGGTCTGGACGTGAACCGGACGTTCGGACGCGGCGGCAACTCGCCCGAAGCCAAGGCGATCCTCACGGCGAACCGCGACCGGGCCTTTCGCCTCGCGATCGACCTGCACGAAGACCACGAAGCCGACGGCTTTTACCTCTACGAGACGGCCCCGGCGGGCCGGCGCAGTTCGTACGCCCGGCCGGTGACGGCGGCGGTGAGCGCGGCCGGGTTCGCGCTGCAAGAGCTCGCGCCACATTTCGAACTCGGGCCGCCGGGGTCGGAGGCGGCGCAGACGCGTTCGCTGGGTGCGGTGGTCGTCGACGCAACGCGGGAAACGCCGTTTTTCGGGACCGGCCTGCCGCTTGGACTCGTGCTCGTGCGCCGCGCGGCGCCCTGCGCGCTGACGTTCGAGGCGCCCCGTTCGCGGCCGCCGGCCGACCGGATCGCGATCTTGCGGGTGGCCGTCGTCGAGGCGCTGCGACGGCTGGGCGGCGAAGGGAGCGCGGGATATGCCTGAACGCGATTCACTCGAAGTCGACGTGCTGTTCGTCGGCGGCGGCCCGGCGGGCCTCGCCGGGGCGACCCGGCTGATGCAGCTCGCACAGGCCGCCGGCCGCGAGCTGTCGGTCATGGTGATCGAAAAGGGCGGCGAGATCGGCAACCACGGCTTCTCCGGCGCCGTCGTCGATCCGCGCTCGCTGCTCGAGCTCTTCCCGGGCGAAGACATCACGGGCGGACTCGATGCGCCCGTCAGCGGCGATGAGATGTGGTTCCTCACCCGCGGCGGCAAGATCAAGGCGCCCTTCACGCCGCCGGTGCTCAACAACCACGGGAAGTACGTGGCCTCGCTCAACCGGCTCACGAAGTGGCTCGGCGCGAAGGCCGAAGCCGCCGGGGCCGACGTGTTCCCGGCCTTTCCCGGTCAGGAGCTGCTGTGGGAGGGTGAGCGCGTCGTGGGCGTGCGCGTGGGCGATAAGGGGATCGCCGCCGACGGCAGCCACAAGGCCAACTACGAACCCGGCCCCGATCTGCTGGCGAAAGTCGTCGTGCTGGCTGAGGGCCCGCGCGGAACGCTGGCCAAAACGGCCGTGGCGCGGCTGGGGCTCGACCGGGATCGCGATCCGCAAGTCTACGCGGTCGGCGTCAAAGAGCTGTGGCAGGTGCCGGCCGGCCGGCTCGCCGCGGGGCACGTGATCCATACGCTCGGCGCGCCGTTACCGTTCGACACGTTCGGCGGCGGCTGGATCTACGGCATGAACGGCGACATCATCGACATCGGCCTCGTCACCGGGCTCGATTACGCCGATCCGACCACCGATCCGCACAACCTCTTCCAGCAGATGAAGCTGCTGCCCGCGATCCGGCCGCTGCTCGAGGGCGGCACGATGATCAAGTACGGCGCCAAGGCGATCCCCGAAGGCGGCTTGCACGCGATGCCGCGGCTCTACGCCGACGGCCTGTGCTTGATCGGCGACAGCGCCGGTTTTCTCAACGGTCTGCGGCTCAAAGGCATCCACCTCGCGATCAAATCGGGCATGCTCGCCGCCGAGGCGATCTTCGACGCGCTGGCGCAGGATCGCAGCGACGCGGCCGCGCTCGCAGCATACGAAACGCGCTTCCGCGACTCGTGGGCCTTCACCGAACTGCACGCGGCGCGCAACTTCCACGCCGGCTTCAAGAGCGGGCTCTTCGGCGGCATGCTCAACGCCGCGCTCGGAACGCTCACCGGCGGCCGCGGATTCGGGCTGCACGACAAGCTCGCGGGTGCCGAAGGCTACGCGCGCATGCGCAAGCTCGACGCGTTCACGCCGGCCGCCCGCGAGCGGCGCGTGGGCAGCGACAACGTGCTGACCTTCGACAAGGTGACCGATGTCTTCAACAGCGGCACGATGCACGACGAGAACCAGCCGGCGCACTTGCACGTTGCCGACACCAACGTGTGCGCGGAGCGCTGCACGCTCGAATTCGGCAATCCCTGTCAGTATTTTTGCCCGGCCGCGGTGTACGAACCGCAGTTCGCGCAAAGCGCCGACGGCGTAACGGGACGGCTGCAGATCAACTTCGCCAACTGCGTGCACTGCAAGACCTGCGACATCATGGACCCCTACCAGATCATCACCTGGGTTCCGCCGCAAGGCGGCGAGGGGCCCGTCTACACGGGCATGTAGAAATGCTGGATGATGCGGTCGTCATCGGCGCCGGTCTCATCGGGACCGGAATCGCCTACGAGTTAGCCAAGCGCGGCGCGGCGGTGACGGTGTACGACCGCGCCGAACCCGCGCGCGCCGCATCGTGGGCCGGCGCGGGCATGCTGGCGCCGTATTCGGAAGAAGTCGCCGATCCGGCGCTGCTCGCGCTGTGCGATGCCTCGCTGCGCGCGTATCCCGCGTTCGTCGCCGACTTGCGCGAGCGCACGGGCGTCGATGCGCACCTGCGTCACGAGGGCACCCTGCACGTCGTGTTCGGCGAGGCCGCGGCGCGGGGCCTCGGGCTGCAGTGCGAAGCGTTTCGGCGCAACGGCGCCGACGCAGCGGTGCTCGACCGTGACGCGGCCGTGGCGCGCGAACCGATGCTGGGCGGAAACGTGCGCGGCGCGGTCTACGTCGCGAACGAAGCGCACGTCGACAACCGCCGGCTCGGCCGGGCGCTCGTCGCGGCCTGCACCGACGCCGGCGTACGTTTCGAGCGCACCGCCGGTGTTGCGCTCGAAGCCGACGCGCGGCGGGTGCGCGGCATCCGCACCGAACGCGGGTTCGCGGCAGCCGGAACGGTGGTCAACGCCGCCGGGGCCTGGGCCGGGCTGCTGGACGGCGTTCCGGAGGCCGCGCGCCTGGCGGTGCGTCCGGTCGCGGGCGAGATGCTCGCGCTCGCCGTGCCGCGCGGTTTCGCCCGCGGACTCGTGTGGTCGCAGCACGTCTACCTCGTGCCGCGCGATGATGGGCGCTTGCTGATCGGCGCCACCAGCGTCGAGCGCGACTTCGACGTGCGCGTCACAGCGCGCGGCGTGCAGTCGCTGCTCGACGTTGCGCTGCGCATCGCGCCGGTGCTCGGAACGTTCGCGCTGGTGGAAACGTGGGCCGGGCTGCGGCCGGCCTCGCATGACGGGCGGCCGTATCTCGGCCGCACCGCGATCGACGGCTACTATGTTGCCGCCGGGCACTACCGCAACGGCATCCTGCTCACGCCGGTCACCGCGCAAGCGATCGCCGCCGTGATCGCGGGCGAGCGGCCGCCGGTCGAACTCGCCGCCTTCGATCCGCGGCGCGCACCGGAAGCCGCCTGAAATCGTCGAAGATACGCTGCGATGCGCCTAACGGTCAACGGCACGGAACGGGACGTCGCGGCGAGTGTCACGGTCGGCACGCTGCTCGAGACGCTTGCCCTGCGGCGCGACGGCGTCGCGGTCGCCCTCAACGACGACGTCGTACCGCGCGCCGAACACGCCACCCGCATTCTCAACGAAGGTGATCGCCTCGAGATCATCGTCGCCGTCGCCGGAGGATAGCCCCAACCCATCATGATCGAAGACGCCCCGCTCCACATCGGCAAGTACACGTTTCGTTCCCGGCTGCTCGTCGGTACGGGCAAATACCCGTCGATCCCGGTGATGCAAGCCGCGCATGCGGCCAGCGGCGCCGAGGTCGTGACGGTGGCGATCCGCCGCATTCACCTCGACGACCCGACCGGCAAGACGCTGATCGATCATCTCGACCGCTCGCGCTATACGCTGTTGCCGAACACCGCGGGCTGCTTCACGGCCAAAGATGCGGTGCTGACCGCCAAGCTCGCGCGCGAGGCGCTCGGCACCGATCTGATCAAGGTCGAAGTGATCGGCGACCCCGACACGCTCTATCCCGACACCACCGAGACGATCGTCGCGTGCGAGGAACTGGTGCGGCTGGGCTTCACGGTGCTGCCCTACATCGTCGACGATCCGGTCGCGTGCAAGCGGCTCGAAGACGCCGGCTGCGCGGCCGTGATGCCGCTCGCGGCGCCGATCGGCAGTGGCCTCGGCCTCTGCAATCCCTACTCGATCGCCATCATCAAAGCGGCGGCGAAGGTGCCGGTCATCGTCGATGCCGGAGTCGGTACGGCGAGCGATGCCGCGATCGCGATGGAGCTCGGCGTCGACGGTCTGCTGATGAACACCGGCATCGCCGCCGCCGCCGATCCCGAGCGCATGGCGCTGGCGATGCGCGATGCGGTCGCGGCCGGCCGCAACGCGTTTCTGGCCGGGCGCATGCCGAAACGGTTGTACGCCAGCGCATCGAGCCCGCTCACCGATCTGATCGCCACCCGCCGCGCCTGAGCCGCGTTAGGAGCATCGTGACCGAAATCAGCGTTTCCGATCTCGCCCGCAAGCACGAAGCGGGCGAAGACTTCATCCTGCTCGACGTCCGCGAACCCGACGAGCTCGCGATCGCGTCGATCCCGTGGGCGACCGCGATCCCGATGGGAGACGTCCCCGTGCGGCTCGCCGAGCTGCCGACGGACAAGCCGATCGCGGTGCTCTGCCACGGCGGCACGCGCAGCGGCCGGGTTACGAAATTCCTCAACGAGAACGGCTATCCGAACGCGGTCAACGTGGCCGGCGGTATCCGCGACTGGAGCGCCAAGATCGATCCCTCCGTTCCGGACTACTGATCCCGCCGCGCTATTACAAACCAATGCCGGATCGGCTCAGGCTCGGAGGCGGGTTCATGGGCCCATTCGCCGACGATGCCGCCCGCATCGACCTCTTCGAGCGACTCGACGGTGAAGCCGCGCAGCAGCTCGACGATCGTGTCGCGGTCGAAGAAGCCGTGCGGAATGCCCATTTCGGGCCCGTCACCCGGCGCGAACGTCCACTCATCGAGCGCTTCGCCGAAGCCGAAGCGCTCGTCGTGAATCGATCCCAGCGTGACGAACAGGGGCGCCCCCGGCCGCAACACGCGGCGTAACTCGGCGAAACCGGCGCGCACTTTCGCCGTCGCGCCGTGCAGGTACCCGTGCGAGGAAAACGCGGCGGCGTAGCTGTCGCGTTCGCCGGGCAACTGCGTGTAGGGTTCGTCATCCCGGGTGGCGACGACCGGGATGCCGGCCGCCGTGAAGGCGCGGGTGTTGCGCCCGGTTCCGGCCGCGACTTCCAGCACCGGCGCATCCCAACCGGCGTCGCGGTAGCGCTCGATCAGACGCTCCGCAAGCGGATGGGGCCCTTGCGTGGAAGGGGCGGTCATATGGCGGACGTCCCTCTAATTCTCGTTGTTGGTGGCGATGCTCTTGCCGTTCGCGTGTGCGAGGAGCTCTGCTCGACGCAGGGCCATCGCGTCGCGCTGGTGTGGCCGCACGATCACGAACTCGCCAAACAACTCGAACGCATCAAGTGCGAGTACCTGCCGTTCGCGCCCAACGACTACGAGGCATTGCGTTCGGTCGGCGTGCCCGAGGCGACCTCGCTCATGGCCCTCGCCGAGGACGACCGGGTCAACCTGCAGGTGGCCCTCAAGGCGCGCGACATCAATCCCAAGATCCGCATCGTCCTGCGGCAATTCAACCGCACGCTGGCGCGCAAGATCGAGCAGAACCTGCCGAACTGCTCGGTCTTATCGCTCGCCTCGCACGCCGCCGCGACGATCGTGGGCGCGGCGCTCGACCAGTCGTCGTTCTACTCGCTGCAGTTCCCCGATCTCGACGGCGTGCTGTGCGGGTTCTCCCAGCGCCAGGCGGGGCTGTTCGGCATCAGCGGGATGACCCGGGCCGAGGCCCAGGCGCACCTGAAGATGCGGGTGATCGCCCTCGACGGCAAGCCCGACTACGATCCGGCCCGCCGCTTCGAGCCGGGCGACGACGTCGTGGTCTTCGGGCAGCTGCGCTACCTGATCGCGACGGTCGTCAACCCTGTGACGACGGAGATCATCGAGCACCCCAACCTCGTCCAGAACATCGGCGCCGGGTTCCGCCAGTTCCGGCACATCGACCCGGTCATTCGCGGAATGCTGGCCGCGGCGATCCTGGTCTTCCTCGGCGCGACGATCTTTTTCGGCCTATTGTTCAAGAAAGACGCGGTTACGGCTGCGTACTTCGTGATCACGACCATGACCACGACGGGTTACGGCGACATCACGCCGACGACCCATCTCGGTCAGGCGGCGACGATGCTGCTCGAGGTGCTCGGCGTTGCGTTCTCCGGGATCTCGATCGCGTTCGTCACGACCGCGCTCACCCGCGCGCAGTTCACGGCGCTGCAAGGCCTGCGCCAGATTCGCACCCGCAACCACGTGATCGTGTGCGGTTCGGGCAACGTCGGTACGCGGGTGATCGAATTCCTGAAGATGCTGCGCCAGCCGGTGGTCGTGATCGATCCGGTTCCGGACGCCGAGATCGTCGAGCAGTCGCGGGTCCGCGCGGTCGAGCTGCTGACCGGCGATGCGACCCGCGACGGCACGCTCGACCTCTGCAACCTGCCGATGGCCCGGGCCCTGATCGCGCTCACCTCGAGCGATACCGCGAACCTCGAGGTCGCGCTCGGGGCCCGTGGGCGCAACCCGCACATCCAGGTCGTGATGCGCGTTCAGGACGATGCCTTCGCCGGTTCGGTGGGGCGCCAGTTCGAGGCGATCCAGACCTTCTCGACCTCCTCGCTCGCCGCGCCGGCGTTCGCCGGGCTCTCGCGCTTCCCGGGTACGCGCTCCCGCATCGAATTTGGTGACGAGGACTACAATGTTGGCGAGCGCCTACAGGGAGAGGTCCCGATGCCTCCTCCGGCGGAGCATTGCGTTGCTCTTGCCGTGTGGCGGAACAACCAATTTCTCCACATCGACAACTTCGACGAAATGGAACCGTTCGACCGGTTACTCTTCATCGTTCCACTATCACAATTTCGCGCAGGCGCGCCGCGCCGGGAGACTCGTGCGGCACCCTAGGCGAACATCCGACTGTTAACGTAGGAGACCCGTGCATGCTGCAAGCCGGAGCGAAGGTGCCCGACGTCGTCGCCAGCGACGACGCCGGATCATCGGTTCGTCTGCGCGACCTTGGAAAGAAGGCGCTGGTCGTCTATTTCTACCCCCGCGCCGACACGCCGGGCTGCACGAACGAAACGATCCAATTTCGCGACCTGAACGGCTCGTTCGAGAAAAAGGGCGCCCGGGTAGTGGGTGTCAGCCGGGATTCCGTGGCTGCGCAGGCTAAGTTCAAAGCCAAATACGCCGTTCCGTTCGCACTCCTGGCCGACGTCGAGTCGGCGCTTTGCGACGCGTTCGGGGTGATCGTCGAGAAGAACATGTACGGCAAAAAATCGCTGGGGATCCAACGTTCCACGTTCCTCATCCGGGACGGCGTGGTGACCAAGGTGTGGCCGAAGGTCAAAGTCGAGGGCCATGCCGCCGAGGTTCTCTCATCGCTGTAGCAGCGTTGCGAGTAACGGTGGCCGGGTCGAGCTGCTCGGTGCCGCGCGTCGATCGTGCCTGTTCGGCCTACCTGATCGAGGATGGCGATTTTGCCTTTTCCCTCGACTTCGGGACCGGCGCGTTCGCCAACATGCGCCGTTACGTCGATTACGATCGGCTCGACGCGGTCGTGATCAGCCACATGCATGCCGACCACTTCCTCGACCTGATCCCGCTGCGCTATGCCGTGCGTTACGGCACGAAGAAGCGCACGAACCGGTTGCCGGTGTGGATGCCGCCCGGCGGCGTCGCGATGCTGCGCTCGATCACGAACGCGTTCGCGAACGAGGGCAACGGCGATTTTCTCGATGAGGCCTTCGACCTCAAAGAATTCGACCCGGCGCAGCCGCTCCCGATCGGCAGCGGCCGGTTGCGTTTCGCACCGACGACGCACTATATCACCGCGTACGCGATCCGCTACGAACGCAACGGCACGAGCATCACGTACTCCGCCGACACGGCTCCCGATCCGCGCGTCGTCGAGCTCGCCCGCGGTACCGACCTCTTCCTGTGCGAGGCGACCCTGCTCGCCGGCGAGCAAGAACATGGCGGTATTCGCGGCCACTCCTCATCGCTCGACGCCGCGCAAATGGCCGTCGATGCCGGCGTCGCGCGCCTCGTGCTCACCCACTACGCCCAAGATGCCACCTCGCGCGACCTCGAAGAGTGCGCCAAGACCATCTACAAGGGCGACATCATGGTCGCCGACGACCACTCGATCATCACCGTGACGTAGCGCGTTTCGCGACTAATTGTCGGTCTTGGCTTCGCCTCGGGGGAGCGAGAACTGGATCAGCGAGTTGATCGGGGCGAGGCCGCGGGAAACGACGGCGTAGAGCGTGACCTTGAGGTTGAGCTCCTCGAGCCGCGCGCGGGCGGCGAGGACTTCGCGCCCGCTGGTGACGACGTCCTCGAGCAGCAACACGTGCTGGCCGCCCTCGAACGGGCCTTCGACGTACTCGTCGGCAAAGGCGCCGTACTGTTTGGGCTTCTTGCGCACGACGATCATCGGGATGCCGGTCATCTGCGAGACGGCGGTGGCGATGATCACGCCGCCGAGCTCCGTGCCGCCGATGAGATCCGGGCTGATCTCCGAGACGATCGGCGCGAACAAGCGCGCGATCCGGCGCAGGACGTGCGGGTCGGCGAACAGGCGGAACTTATCGATGTAGTAGTCGCTGCGCGCGCCGCCCGAAAGCAGGTACTCGCCGCGCGTGATCGCGCGCTCGACGATGATCTTATGGAGCCAGCGCAGTTCCGGGATGCGCGCGATCGGCGAATGCTCGTCGGACATCGGCCTAGACCTCCCAGAGAAAGGCGTTCCAGGCTTCGCTCATCGGGTTCGGAGCGAAATTTCTGAATGCCGGATTGATCGGTTGGAGAAACCGGAAATAGAACAGATCGATGTCGGGTACGTCACGAGCGAGCAGTTTTTGAATCCCCGAATAGGCTTTTTTGCGGGTTTCCTCGTCGTACGAACTCAGAGCTATGCGTTGCAGCCGTTGCATCTCCGGCGAACAATACCGCGTGTAGTTCGTACCGGCCGGCGGAAACTGGTCGCAGCCGTAGAGCGAGTAGTCGTCCGGATCGAAGCCTGCCGTCCAGCCGGAAACGTTCAGATCGTACTTCGCGTTGGTCAAAATCCCGCCTTGTCCAAACGTCGCGAACATCAGGTTTGCCGGGTATCCTTTGAGGGGGGCGTCGATCCCGACGGCGTGGAGCTCGGCCTGGATTTGGACCGCGATCGCGCGCCGGGTCGTGTTTTCGAGGTTGTAGGAGATTTGCAGCGAGAGCGGCCGGCCGTTCTTGAGCGCGCTGCCGTCGGGGCCGAAGGTGTACCCGGCGGCGCGCAGGAGCGCTCTGGCCCGCTGCGGGTCGGGCGTGTAGATCTGGACGTTGGGCTCGTAATAGGGCGAATACGGCGGCTGGTCCGCGGTTCCGACCACGGCCGTGCCGCCGGTGAGACGATCGACGAGCAGCTTCTTGTCGATGGCGTACGCGATGGCTTGGCGCACCCGCACGTCGTGGAGGGCCGGCCGGCTCGTGTTCATGTAGAGCCGGTAGGTCGAGGGTGCGTCGACAAAATCGAGTTTGATCGTCCCGTTCGCGGCTAGCGGCCGCAACTGGTTGATCGTCTGCGGCGAGGCTTCGAAGATCCAGTCGATGTCGTGCGTGCGCAGCAAGTTGATCGACGAGTTTTCATCGGGAATATCGCGCACGATGATGCGCCGCAGCCGGGGTTTGCCTCGGAAGTAGGCATCGTTGGCGACCAGCTCGACGCGGTCGCCGTGGATCCACTTCACCACCCGGAACGCCCCGGTTCCGATCGGCATGTTGTTGAACGGCACCCGGTTGATGTCTTTATAGGCCGCCAGCAGGTGCGCCGGGAGAATGCAATACGGCGTGTCGCTTTCCGCGAACACCGTGTTGACGAAGGGCGCGAACTTCGCTTTGAGGTGGAAGATCACGGTCAGCGGGTCGGGCGTATCGACCGTGGCTACGCGTTCGTAACCGTTGCGGCTGCTGACGTTGTTCGCGTCGTTCATGATCGCTTGCCAGGTGAACTTGACGTCGCGGCTCGTGAACGGCGCTCCATCCTGCCAGCGTACTCGCGGCCGGAGATGGTAAGTGATCGTCGTTCCGCTCGCGCTGATGCCGCCGTTCGAGAGCGTCGGGACCGCGGCGGCGAGAATCGGCAGGACGTGCTTCCCCGAGGGATCGACCGACAACAGCGGGTCGAACGAGAGCCGGTTGAGCATCGCTTCGGTGGTGTTGGCCGCCAGAATCGGATTCAGCGTATTGGGTGAGCGCTGCGTTGCGATGCGCAGCGTTCCCGCATCGACGTTCGCCGCGGTGTCGCCGATGCGCGTGCACGCGGCGATCGCGAACACGAACAGCAGCGTGCCGCAGCGAAGGACCGTCAGCGCCGCTTCGCTGCCGGCTTTTTGGGTGAGGATTTTTTCACCGCCGGCTTGGCCTTCGTCGTCTTTTTCGCCGGCGTGCGCTTTGCAGGAGGACGGGCTGCTTTCTTGGGCGCGGCTTTTTTGGCGGGCGCTTTTTTCGGCGGAACCTTCTTTGCCGGCGCCGCCTTTTTCAGCGGCGCGGCCTTCTTTGCCGGCGCTTTTTTGACGGCGGCTTTCTTGGCCGGGGCGGCGGCTTTTTTGGTCGGAGCTTTCTTGACCGGCGCGCGCTTGGAGGCCGCCGTCTTGGCCGGCGGCGGCTTGACCGCGGCCGCCTTGGGAGCAGCGTGCTTGGCGGGCGCCGGCTTCGCCGGGACGGCCTTGGCCGGCGCGGCCTTCACGACCGCCGCAACGGCTTTCACCGCCGCCGCAACGGGTTTCACCAGCGCCGCAACGGCTTTCGCCGGCGCCGGCTTCGCGGCCGGGGCAGCTTTGAGGGGGGCCGGGAGCTTGGCCGGCGGCGCCGGCGGCGGCGCGGCGGCCTCGGCTTTGGGCAGCGGGAGGGCTTTGGGCCGTGCCGGTTTAGCGGCCTTGGGCGGTTGGGGCTCGGCCGGAGGTTCAGTTGTGGGTGCCGGTTCGGCGGCCGCTTGCGGTTCGGCAACGAGCCCGGGCGGTTCCGGCGGCGGTGCGGGCGGCTCGAACGGCGTGTCGGCGGCGCGTTCGGGCGTGGTTTCCTTGGGCCTCGTGGACGAGGCGCTCGGGCGGGCCTTACGGACCGGCTTCGCGGCGACCGGGACGGGCGCGTCGGCTTCGGCTTCCGGTTCGGCCGGCGCCGCGGCGGCGGGAACCGGCACCGGGGCGGGCGGTTCGGGCGGCGGCGGCGCGGGTTCCGGCTCGGGCGGCTTCACGTAGCGCAGCGCGACGCGCGCGAGCCGGCCGCCGATCGGAAACACGAGCTCGTTGATTTCGAGCTCGTCGAGCACGCCGAGGACGGCTTCGAAGCCGTTGCCCTGATCGCGCGGGCTGTGGGCGTCCGACCCGATCGCGATCCCGATGCCGCGTTCTTTGGCCTTGCGCAGCAGCCGCCGGTTGGCGTCGATATAGCGCTGTTTCTCGTCCTCGGGATGGTCGCGGTAGAGGAAACGGGTGTTGAACTCGACCGCGATCCCTTGGCGTTCCGCGACGTCGAGCATCCGGTCTTCGTAGCCTTCGAGCGTGGCCGCATCCGGCCAATGGCCGAAGATCGCCGGTACGTAGAAGTGGCCGACGATGTTGCCCGGCAGCCGCTCCAGCGCGTCGATCAGCACGCCCATATAGAGCTCCCACGTTTTTTCGGTGCCGACGTGGTCGTAGAGCGCGGAGAATTCGGGGTTGTCGAAGGGCCAATTCCAGTTGGGCCCGTGCACCGGATGATCGATCGGGATGAAGTGGACCGACCGGATCAGCCCGTCGGGACGCATCGCCTCGACGATGTTCTGCGCGTCGGGGCGGGCGCGCGGGTCGTTGTCGACCTCGGCGCCGATCGAGTAGCGCATCCCGCGGCGCAGTCCCTCGGAGACGACCTGCGCGTGCCCGACGTCGACGTTCGCGGTCTCCGCGGCGCCGTAGAGGTCGCCGGCCTGCGCGAGTTTGAGCGCGCGGCGCACCAAGTTCACCGACGCCGGGTCCTCGAACGTGAGCGAGTTCATGTGGTCGGTGACCATCATGAAGCGCGGGTAGCCGCGGCGGCACGCGTGGTAGAACCACAGGAACAGCATGCGCGCGGTCAGGGGGAGGGGGCGCTCCTCGGTATACGGCTTGTGTTCGCCTTTGGCGTGTCCGTGGATATCGGGGATGGCGTTTACGCGCGGATCGCGCTCGGTGTGCACGAAACCGGCGTTCTTTCTGAGAATCTGCCGGGACGCCCTCCTCGCGAGCGGCGCGGCGGGAGCAAAAAAAAGGCCGGCTGACGATCAGCCGGCGGACAAGGGTTTGCGCTAGGGAACTGCCCGGACTAGGTCCGAGCACCTCCAGTCATCGTGGAACCAGGTTGAGAACACTCACTAGTAACGATAACCACCTCCTCTTGTCCGTCTGTTATCCTTCGTTATCTGTGGTCTGAAGGGACCGCGGACGTAATATGTTCGGCGGTATTTGCGAACGCTTCTCGACGTCCTTCCTGTGCGGGCTCGTTCTTCAATTCTCGACGACGTCGGTTTCGATATCGATCGTGACGTCGTAACCCGCGATGAGCGCGTTGTCGAGCAGCGGGCCGAAGGTCATGCCGAAATCGCGGCGGTCGAGCGTGGTCGTCCCGGAATACGCGAAGTGCCGTTTGCCGCGCAGCACCGCGGTGCCGTCGAGTTTGCTCTGCAGCGTCACGGGTTTGGTCACGCCGTGGATCGTGAGGTCGCCGGTCATCGTGAAGGCGTCGGGCTTGCCCTTCACGCTCGTTTCGACGAACGTCATCGTCGGGTACTTCGCGGCTTCGAAATAGTTGTCGCGCAGGTCTTTGTCGCGGCGATCGTTCTGCGTTTCGACTGCGGTGATGTCGAAGGTCGCGTTGACCGCGGTCGGTAGTTGGTTCGCACCGACGGCGGCGGTCCCCGACACGAGCGGAATCTGGCCGTGCACCCTGCTCAAGCTCAAATGGGTGACGGTGAACTCGGCCTGCGTGTGCGCCTTGTCGAGCGAAAAATCGGCGGCGAAAGCCGGAGCGCTCAGTGCGACGACCAGCGTGGCGGCTATTACGAGCAGTAGACGTATCATGCGGCGGCCGTACGCCGGGCCGGCTTTGACTTCCGCTGAAGGTAACCGGGCGCCCGATGTTCGAGGAGGCGGCATGGAAAAAATCGTTCCGCTCACGGGCGCCCCGGTGAAAGGCCCGCTCGGCGTCGCCCACCTGCCGCGTTTGTGGCTCAAGTGCGTCTTGGGCGCCGCCGGCATGCTTCCGGAAGCGTACATCACCACGAACATCGGTTCGAACAAAACCGTGATCGAGGGGCTGGCGCTCGATCCGGAGGCCACCCTCGCCTATCTGGCGACGATGCCCTCATACCGGCAGTTCGAGGTTTGGGTGCGCGAACACGCGGGGCAACTCGACGCCGCCGCGATCGCCGCCGTCAACGCCGCGATCGACGCGCAGCAGAAGCCGGCCGACAACGCGGCGGCGGCGCGCGCGTTCGTCGGGCTCGACGATCCGAACGAAGGCCATTCCTCGCTGCTCAACGCGCTCGACGATTGGGAAACCGTGCGCGCCGGCCTCGCCGCGCGCCGCGGAACGAAGATCGCGCCGATCGTTCCGGCGGTGAGCTCGCAGAGCAAGGGGCCGCTGGGGCTCATGCACCTGCCGCGGTTTTGGATGAAGGCCACGCTGGATGCGGCCGGCGCGCTCTACGAATCGTGGCATTCCGGCCGGACGAGCGGGCTGGATGTCTGGTTCTGCGGGGCGATCGGGCTCGATCTCGACGCGGCGAAAGCCCACATCGATGCGGAGTTCCCGACCTACCTGCAGTTCGAAGCATGGGCCGTTGCCAACGCGACGCACCTGTCCGCCGGCGAGATTCCCGCGCACAACGAAGCGATGCGCGTGCGCCAGAAGCCGGCCGAAGTGGCCGACCGCGAATGCGCGCTGCTCGGCATCGAGCGGCCGGCGGACTACCGGCCGTCGATCGAGCTCAACGATCTGGTCGACTGGCACACCATTCACGCGAACCTCGCGGCGGCGCGCTCGACGGCCTAGCCGCGGCGGCGGCTAGCGCTTGTAGCTGTGGCAGCCTTCGAGTTCGAGGATGCGGGCCTTGACGTCGATGCCGTACTCGTAGTTGTGGAGGCGGCCTTCGCAGTCGACCACCCGGTGGCAGGGGTAGAGCAACGGGACGGGATTGCGGGCCATCACGCCGCCGACGGCGCGGGCCGCGTTGGGCTGGCCGATCGCCGCGGCGACCCAGCCGTAGCTGCGCACTTCGCCCGCCGGAATCTTGGCCGTGGCGCGCAAGGTCGCTTGTTCGAACGGCGTGAGGTCGCTGATGTCGACCCGGGCGAAATCGGTGACGTGCGTGCGGAAGAAGGCGCTCAGCGTGTCGCTGACCCATGACGGTGCGGTCGAGGGTACGACGCTGCGGCCCAAGCGTGATTTGATCCGCTGGAACGCGGCTTCGTCGCCTTCGCCGCGGTCGAGCGCAACGTAGGTGATGCCGGTCTCGCGGAACGCGACGAACAGCAGGCCGAGCGGCGATTGCATCTTGGCGACGCTATCCGGTACCGTGGCTTTCACGGCGGTGCGGATGTGATCGATGATCCGCGGGACCAGCGTTGCGGGCGGTTCCGGCGGCGGCAGGCACGTCAAGCAGTACGCGATGCCTTCGTACTGTTCGTAGAGCTCCTGACAGGGCGGGCACTCACGAAGATGCTTGATGACCTGCTTGCGGTGGGGCTCCAGCGCATCGCGCATGTCATCCCAAAGTTTTTCAACGTCACAGCAGCGCATCTAGTCTTCCTCCTCGATCGCGGAATTCTCGGACGCCACGATACGGCCGACTTGGGGACCGAGAATCCGGCGGAGGATGCGCACGGCGCGATGGACGTGCGATTTGACGGTCCCGATCGGCTGATTGAGAATCTCGGCGATCTCCGGGTGGCTGCGCCCCTCGACGAAGCGCAGCGTGGCGGCGGCCCGCAAATGCATCGGCAGTTGGAGCAGCGCTTGTTCGACCAGCACCATGTCGGCGGCGCGGTCGACGATCGCTTCCGGCTGGTCGGGGCCCTCTTGCGTCTCGTTGAGGAGCGCGTCGGGATCGGCCAGCGAATCGAGCGCCACGTTGGTCGGGCGCTTGGAGCGCAACCGGTTGCGCGTGACGTTCAGCGTGATCGTGTAGAGCCAGGGTTGGAGCCGCAGCTCCGCGCGCTGCTGGGGATCCATCTTTGCCAGCGCCCGGTAGGCACGGACGAACGAGTCCTGGACGATCTCCTCGGCATCCTCGCGGTTGCCGGTCATGCGCAGGGCGAAGCCATAGAGGCGCCGCTGGTAGTCATCGACGATCGCTTCGAAATTCTCGGGACCCGGCACACCCTTGGTTTGGCGGGCCGGTTGCGGCATCATCGCCGGTGCGGACAAACGGTAATCCCCAAGGATCGGTGCGAGCGCACTCATCACGAGCCCTAACCGCGCTCGCGGGAGCGGCGGTTTCGCAATTTCGGAAAGAACGCTTGATCTTCCCACCCCCGGCACCTGAGCGGCGCGCTCGGGGTAACGGGAGTACCTCCTTAGGGAGTTACCGGGCGGATGGTTCGCTTGTAGACGATCGTCACCGGGTCGTTTTGGCCGCTGTTGGCGACCCGGCCCTCGATCTGCAGGGTGGCGTCGAGCGCCAGCAGCAGCGCGTCGGCATAGGCGTAGTACGCGGTGCCGTTCATCGTGATCGTGCCGCTGAGCGCCATGTCGGGCCGGTCGGGCAGCGAACCGTTGAGCGGGCCGCGGGCGGCGAACGCGATGCCGAGCACGCGCCGGCCGTTGAGCGTACCGTCGGGCAGCCGGCGCAGCGAACCGTGCAAGGGAGCGCCCGTCATCGGCGAGGGGAAGTCGAACGGTACCGGGCGTGCGAGGCTGCTGCAAATCGTGCAGCGTCGGCGCGTCGAGCTCGACCGAGAACGGCTGGTTGAGAATCGTCAGGTAGTCGGGATCGCCGTCGGACTCATCGTGCTGTTCGCCGTTGGCCAAAATTTTCGAGGAAAAGGCGCCGGTTGCATGTGTTGCCGTACCGCCTTCACGGCGGTCGTATGTCACGCTGGCCGTGAAGCGCGTTACGTTTCCTTGATGTTCGATCACCAAGCGCTGCTTGCCGGCGTAGACGATGTCGGTGCGCAGCGCGTGGCCGGCGACCTGGAACGAGTCCTCGCCGTCGGTCGTATACCATTGGACCGGGCGTTTCCGCTAACGCCGGCGTCACGAGCGTGATCAGGAACGCTATTATGACCGAACCGGTTAATTGGCGGGCAGACATTCCGATCCTTATAAGGTGATGAGGCGCGCAGCGAACGCTCCGATGAGATGGTATAACGAAACCGTGCGGACGGATACTGCGGTTAGGTGAAGCGTTTACTCAGTAGCCTCTTTGTGCTCGCCTTGCTGGCATGGAGCGCAGGCGGCCCGGCGGCCGCTACCGAGACAGCGTTCCCACCCTTGCTCAGCTCGAAACTCGACACGCTGTACGTCACCGCGTACGACGAGACGATCGGGCGCCACGTCAAGAAACAGCGCGACGGGACGACCTACGTCTCGACCGGCGACATCCGGGCCGAATGGCTGCGCGATGCCAGCGCGATCGTCCGGCCCTACATCGGACTTTCGCGTCACGATGCCGACGTCGCCAAGTCGTTGCGCGGGGTGGTCGCACGCCAAGCCCGTTACATCCTGATCGACCCCTACGCGAACGCGTTCTCCGACGACTACAAGGTCGTCGAGGAGAAGTTCGAAGTCGACTCGCTGCTCTATCCGATCTGGTTCGCCTCGGACTACTACCGCCAGACCCACGATGCGTCGATCTTCACGCCGATCGTGCGGGCCGCGTTCAAGCGCGCGCTGCACGTGCTGCACGTCGAGCAGCATCACGAAACCCGCTCGCACTACCGCAACAGCCAGTTGGCGCGCGGCGGGCGCGGCAGCGCGGTGCGTTACACCGGCATGGTCTGGACCGGCTTCCGGCCCTCCGACGATCCGGTGCGCTATCACTACAACATCCCGGTGAACATGCTGGCGGTCGTCGTGTTGCGCGATCTCAGCGGGATCGCCAAGGATGTCTGGCACGACGGCAACACCGCCGCCGACGCGTGGGGCCTGGCCGGCGAGATCCAGCGCGGCATCGAGCAGAACGGGACGCTCAACATGCAGCCGTTCGGTCGCATCTACGCCTACGAAGTCGACGGCTACGGTCACGTCAACGCGATGGACGACGCCAACGTGCCCTCGCTGCTCTCGATTCCCTACTTCGGCTATTTGCCCAAGGACAACTCGCTCTACCTCGCCACCCGCAAGTTCGTGCTCTCCGACCGCAACCCGTATTACTTTCGCGGCAGCTATGCCGAGGGTGAGGGCAGTCCGCACACGCCGCACGGGTATGTGTGGCCGCTCGCGCTATGCGTGCAAGCGCTGACCTCGGACGATCCCGCAGAGATCGCCCGCGTCTTCGGCTACATCGCGGTCGCCGACGTCGGCGATCACCGCCTCCACGAATCGTTCGATGCCAACTGGCCCGAGTCGTACACGCGCGATGATTTCGCGTGGCCGAACGCGCTCTACGCCGAGCTCGTCCTCACCCGCCGCGGCGAGCTCTACGCCGCCCCCTAACGCCTCAGTAGCGAGTGTCGCTACGCAAGCCTGTCTGGGATGACAGGCTGCGAAGCTGCGACCTAGGCCACTCGCCGAAGCGCTCTGCGCGTAATGCCGCGCTCAGGTTTGGGGTTAGCGTTTGGCGCGGCGCAGGAAGTCGACGTAGAAGACGGTTGCGATCGCTTGCAGCGGTCCGAGCGTGATCATGTCGATCGGAACGTCGGACCAGAAATCGAGGTCGGCGACGTTGTGGCTCTTGAGGTATGCCGCCAGCAGCAGCTCGGCAAAGAGCGGCAGTGAGAGCAGCACGGAGAGCACCATCAAGCGGCCGAGGTTCACGAACTGCGCTGAAACGGAAAGCGCCTTGCCGAGCGCGATCAGGGGCAACCGCAGACGGCTCTGCGTCGGTTCGATCGACGCCACGACGGTGGCGAGCGAAATGGCGCCCCAGAGGACGATGAACGGCAGCAGCAACAGGCCGTAGGCCGTATCTTCGGCCGGCAGCAGCACGTAGGGGATGAACAGCCACTGCACCACGAGCGCAATCAGCGAGATCAGCGTCACGACGCCCCAGCGCAGCGACGCGGCGGTCATGATGCGGCTCCAGTCGGCCTCCTTGCCGGCGAGATCGTAGGCGACGCCGATCGATACGCTGGCGGCGAGGAACGATCCGACGACCACGTCGAGCCCGACCAGCAGCCCCGAATCGAGCATCACTTGCGTGTCGACGATGTATTGAACGCCGATCGCGACGAGCGTCAGCAGGCCGTAGTACGGGAAACGCCGCGCGAAGAGCCCCAACGCCGTGCCGAACAAGCCGGTGATCGACGCCGGCAGTCCCTTGTCGTCGCCGATCACGTCATGCCGCGGTGTCGCGGCGTTCGCGTCGGTAGAAGCGCAGGTTGGCGATTCCGGCGACGACCGCAACGTCGTCGCAGTGTTCGTAGATCCGGCCGTCGATCTCGACGATGAAAGCGCCCGCGTTGAGCCCGGCGTGCGTGCTCGCGACCATCCGCTCGCGCTTGTCTTGCGGTGCGCGCGGACCCAGCGCGTCGAGGACCGCGTGCGTGAGCAACTCACCGACGCGAAGCGGTGTGGCGAGAGCAAAAGCAATCGAATCGGCGCACAAGACGGCGTTGACATCGATCGGGACGCGGACCCGAATCATGCTCGGCGCATTCGCGTGTCGCGGCAAGGCCTCTTGCCGGATGCGCGGAAAGCGCGATGCGATGTCCGATCCGGAACCGCGCCGCCGCCGCCAGTCATCGCAGCCGCCGTCGAGCGCAGGGGGAACCGGAGGCGGTCCCCTGCCGATGGCGGCGCTGATCATCGGGGTGATCGTCGCGGGCCTCGGGATCGGGGCCCTGGTCTCGGCCTTTCAGAACCGCGCGGCCGTACCGGACCTCGGCCCAACTTCGATTCCGGCCGTGACGCCGGTGCCGCAGCCCTCGGCGCCGGCGCCTGTGATCACGCTGCCGCCGACCGCCCCGCCGCCGGTTCCCACCCTCACCCCGAAGCCGGCCCCAACCCACTCACCCAAGCCCAAACCGAGCCATACGCCGGCCGCCGCCCCGACGCAGGCCGGCGCAAGCCCGAGCCCCGCCCACTCCGCGGTGCCGCTGACCCTCGCCTCCGCCAAACCGGTGCTCGCGGCGTCGCCGGAACCGCCGGCCGTGCATCCCGCACCGGTTCCCACCCGGCCGGCGGTCGCGGCCGCGGTGCCCGGCGAGCCGGCGGCCGCGGTGGTCCGGCGCTACCTCGACGACCTGATCGCCGGCGACGAGGCCGGAGCCTACGCCGCCCTGGGCGGCACCCGCAGCGACCGCAGCCTCGACCTCAAGGAAGAAGCGTTCCTCACCAAGGATGCGCGGATCACGTCCGTCCACGTAAACGGTACCGACGCCACGGGCTCGACCGTCGATGCCGAGATCACCACCGGCCGGGGCTCCTACGTCGCCAGTTTCCACGTCACCACCGGACCGAACGGCTCCATCATCAACCAGCACGATTACATCAAAATCTGAGGCGCACATGACGGCGTTCATCGAGGGACTCCTCGCCGGCGGCGAAGCCTACGCTCCGCCCGCGGCGACGTTCAACTGGTTCGGCATCCCCGATCACGATGAATGGGTCGCCGCTGCGCTCGAGGACCCCTTCGATTGGTGGCAATCGCAGGTTCCCTCCCTGATGTGGGAACGCCGGCCGAAGACGACGTTCACCGGAACGATAGGCGACCCGCACTGGTTTCCCGACGGGCGCTTGAACGTCACGGTCAGTTGTCTCGACCGGCACGCGACCTCGCATCCGAACGCGATCGCCTATGAGTTCGTGGGCGAGAACGGCAGCGAGCGCACGATCACCTACGCCGAACTGCTCGCGCAGGTGTGCCGGCTCGCGAACGCGCTGCGGCGCGACGGCGTGGCGGCCGGCGATCGCGTCTGCATCTACATGCCGCTCTCGATCGCGGGCATCGTCGCGATGCTGGCCTGCGCGCGCATCGGCGCGATCCATTCGGTGGTCTACGCCGGACTCGGCGCGACGGCGCTGCGCGACCGCATCGAGGATGCCGGTGCGACGGTTGTGATTGCCGGCGACGTGACGTACCGGCGCGGCAAGGCGGTCGATCTCAAGTCGATCGTCGATGACGCCGTCGCACGGCTGCCGCAGGTTCGCCGCATCATCGTGTGGCGGCGCGAAGGCGCCGCGCTCGCCGATGCGCGCGAAGCGGATTTCGATGAGTACTGCGCGGGGCAGCCCGCGACGTGCGATCCGCACATGGTCGGCGCCGAACACCCGCTGTTCATCCTCTACACCAGCGGGACGACCGGCAAACCAAAGGGCGTGGTGATGCCGCACGGCGGCTACCTCGTAGGCTGCAGCACGCTGCTGCGCTTGACGACCGGCATCACGCCCGATGACGTGTACTGGTGCACGAGCGACATCGGCTGGATCGTCGGGCATTCGATCATGGTCTACGGCGCGCTCGCCAACCGCTATCGCATCGTGTTGCGCGAAGGCTCGCCCGACTATCCGGATACGTCGGTGGTCTACGACGTGATCGCGCGCAAGCGGGTGACGAAATTCTACACCGCGCCGACGCTGGCGCGCATGCTGATGCGTTTCGGCGCCGCCAACGCCGGCGCGCACGACCTCTCTTCGCTCCAGGCGATGTTTTGCGCCGGCGAGCCGCTAAACCCGGAAGCCTGGCACTTTCTCTACGACGTGATGGGTCAGGGGAACGCGCCGGTGTGCAACCAGTGGTGGCAGACGGAGTTAGCCGGGCCGAGCATCGGTTATCTGCCGACCGACACGATCCGGCCCGACCGCAGCGGCAAGGCCTTCGGGCCGTTGCGCTTCTCGGTCCGCGCCGCCGACGGGCAGCCGCTACCGGTCAACCAAGGCGGGTTGCTGGTGCTCGAAACGCCGGCGCCGCACATGTTCTCCGGCGTTTGGGGCGACAAGTCGCGCTTCGCCAAATACTTCGAGCAGATTCCCGGCGTCTACACCGCCGGCGACGTCGCGACGATCGACCTCGACGGCACGATCAGCGTGCTCGGCCGCGCCGACGACGTGCTCAACGTTGCGGGCCACCGCTTGGCGACCGCGGACGTCGAGAGCACGCTCGTCTCGCACCCGGCCTGCGGGGAAGCGGCAGCGATCGGCGTTCCCGACGACATCAAAGGGGAAGCGATCGTGGTGTTCGTGATCCTGCGCGCGGGCCACACGCCCTCGGATGCGCTGGCCGGAGAGCTCAGCGCGCACGTGCGGCGCGAACTCGGGCCGATCGCGACGCCCAAGAGCGTTGAGATCGTCGCGAAACTCCCCAAAACGCGCAGCGGTAAGATCATGCGCCGCGTGCTGCGCGCCCAACACCTGGGTATCGACTTGGGTGACCTCACAACACTGGACGATTAGTGGAAGCTTGCTGCTGAAAGGCCCTCGCCAATGACACAAACGGCCCTCCAAGACATCGTGGAACTGCTGCGCGTCGACGCGCCGACGCTGCGGCCGCAGGCGATCGCGTTCGACGGCACATCGTTATGGCTCGGCTCGATCGAAACGGAGCGCCTGTACGCGGTGGCGCCCACGACGTGGACGGTCAGCGATGAGATCGGCGTCCCCGGCAAACCCTGGGGCATGACCGTGGTCGGCGATGAGCTGCGCGTGCTGCTCGGGCAAACCGACGAGGATCACCGCACGATCTTCCGCGTGATTCCCGGCCACGGGCTGCGCAACAGCAGCGCGATCACATGTCCCGAGGACACCGGTTCCCACCTCTCCTACGACGGCGACCGGCTCTACGTCAGCCAGTGGTACAACCGGCGCATCATCGCGCTCGACGATACGGGCCGCCCCGGCACGGTCGTCGAGGTGCCGCATCAGATTTGCGGGCACACGATCGTGGGGGGCTGCTTCTACTGCGTCACGACCGACGATGAAACGGCCGGGCCGTACTACCTCACGCGCGTCGATGCGCGCGGATCGGCGCCGGCGTCGGCCGATCTAGCGACGATCCCGTTCCACGCGCGCGGTCTCGCCTTCGACGGCGAGCGGTTCTGGAGCAACGACCGCGAGATTCACCAAACCGTCGCCTTCAGCGCGCCGATGGGAGTATGAGCTCCTGCGCCGGAAAGGCGCTGAAGCCGTTGTATTTCGCGGACACGTCGACCAGCGGCTGCAACAGGGCGGGCGTCATCGACTCGGCGTAGTGCGTGCGCGCCATCGTGGCGATCACGGCCGGATCGATCTTCAAATACGTGGCGAGGATCTCGCCGGTTCGGGCCTGGTTCTTGTTGGCCCAAACGGCCGTGTCGTGAATCGCGGCGGCGAAACGCTTCACGAGATCAGGGTGGCCTTGCGCCCACTGCGGGGTGGCAAACCAGGCCCCGATCAGGAAGTGCTTGGAGATGCCGTCGAACCCGTACACCAGGACGCGGCCGCGCGTGCGGGCGACGCCCAGAAACGGTTCGGTGACCCACGCGGCGTCGATGCGCCCCGAGTCGAGCGCCGCCGGCATCGCGGGAAACGGCAGCTCGACGAATTTGATCGTCGATGAATCGCCGCCGTTCTGATCGATCCACGCGCGCGGCGCGGTTTCGGCGAGGCTGTGCAGGGCGGATGCGGCGATGACCTTACCGTTGAGGTCCTTGGCCTGCTGCACCGTCGAGTTCGCCGGCAGAATCAGCGCCGACGTGCGCTCCGAGCCCGGCGAAACGTATTCCGCGGCCGGCGCGAGCACGACGAGCGGGATATTTTTCTGATGGATCGCGGCGGCGACGTCGATCGTGACGAACCCGGTGTCGACCGCGCCCGATGCGATGGCCGCCGCGACCGCGGCGCTGCTGTTGAGCGTTTGGATATCCACGTCGAGGCCGGCTTTGGTGAAGAATCCCATCTCCTTGGCGTAGTCGGGTTCGGCGCCGTTCTCGGTTGCGTACAGTGCGACGCGCAGCGCGCTCGGGGTTTGCGCCGCGGCGGGCAAGCCGATCGCGCCGGCGGCGGCCCCGCCGAACAGCAGCGCCGTTGCGCGAGCGCGGGTCATCGGGGCGGTGTCACTCATGTTCGTACGGCCTTTCCCTTAAACGTGGAGGTAGCGGCGCAGAACGGCGTCGTTCGCGCGCAGGTCGTCGGGTGTTCCCTGATAGACGATCTCGCCCTGATCGAGGATGTAGCAACGGTCGGCGACGCCGAGTGCGGAGTAGAGGTTCTGCTCGACCAGCAGAATCGTCATGCCGGCATTCTTGATCTCGCGGATCAGCGCCTCGACTTCGCGCACGATGAGCGGAGCCAAACCCTCGGTCGGTTCGTCCAGGAGCAGCACGCGCGTGTCCTGGACGAGCGCGCGCGCGATCGCGAGCATCTGTTTCTCGCCGCCCGAGATCTCGTCGCCCTTGTTGGCCAGCCGCTCGCGCAAGCGCGGGAACCGTTCGTAGACGCGCTCGAGCGTCCAGCCCGGCTTGCGGGCGGTGATCTGCGCGATGCGCAGGTTCTCGGCGACGGTCAGGTTGGTGAAGATGCGGCGCTCCTCGGGCACGAGCGCGATGCCCTTGCGCGCGATCGACATCATGTCGCGGCCGGCCAGCTCTTCGCCCGCCAGCTTCACGCTGCCGCTGCGCGGCGTTACCCAGCCGACGATCGACTTGAGGGTCGTCGTCTTGCCGACCCCGTTACGGCCCAGGAGCGCGACCGTTTCGCCGGCCGCGACGCTCAGCGAAACCGACTTGAGGATGTGGCTCTCGCCGTAGTAACTCTCGACGGCGTCGAGCGCGAGCAGCGGTTCGCTCACGCGTCGATCTCCGCTTCGCTGTGGCCGCCCAAGTAGGCATCTTGCACGCGCTGGTTGGCGCGGATCTCGGCCGGCGTGCCGTTGGCGAGGATGCGGCCTGATTCGAGCACGGTGATCGAGTCGGAGATGCCCATGATCAGGTCCATGTCGTGCTCGATGATCAGCACGGTCATCGAGCTGGCGAGTTTGCGCACCAGCGCTTCGGTCTTGCGGGCTTCATCGCGCGACATGCCGGCGACCGGTTCGTCCAGCAGCAGGATCTCGGGCGCGGTCGCAAGCGCGATCGCGATGTCGAGCCGCTTCTTGTCGCCGTGCGCCAGATCGCCCGAACGCACGTCGGCGACGTTGCCGAGCTCCAGCTGCTCGATCGCGCGCTCGGCGAGCGCATCGACGCTGCCGAGACGGCCGGAGCGGCGGAAGATTTCCAACGCAAACGCGCCTTGCGTGTGCGCGAGCGCGGCCAGACGGCAGTTCTGGCGCACGGTTTGCTCGGGATAGAGGTTCGCGGTCTGGAACGCCTTGGCGATACCCAGGTGCACGCGCCGGGTGCCGTTCAGCCGCGTGATGTCGTTGCCTTTGAACGAGATCGTACCGCTGGTCGCATCGGTCGTGCCCGAGAGCAGGTTGAAGAACGTCGTCTTCCCCGCCCCGTTGGGCCCGATTACCGCCCGCAGCTCGCCCTGGGCCACGCTGAAGTCGATATCCGCGTTCGCCGCAAAGCGGCCGAACGACTTACCGAGCCCTTTGGTCTCGAGGATCGTCATCCGGAGATCGACTCGCTGAGGACGGCGCGGCTTTTCTGCGCGCGCTCCGCCGCCTTTTTCTGAAAGGTGCCGACGATGCCGGCGGGCAGGAACACGATCACCGCGACGAAGATCACGCCTTCGATGAGGCGCCAGTACTCGAACTTGGCGGAGAGCACGGCTTCGAGGTACATGATGAGCCCGGTACCGATCACCGGACCGAGCAGCGTCTGCACGCCGCCCACGATCGTGTAGATCACGAACGAGCCGCTGCGGTCGATCGCGACCGCGTCGATCGGCACGCTGCCGTCGTAGAGTGCGCGCAGCGCGCCGGACAACCCCGTCAGCGCGCCCGAGATCGCGAAGGCCGCCAGCCGATAGGCCGCGGCATTGAAGCCGATCAGCGCGCTGCGTTCTTCGTTTTCGCGAATAGCGGTCAGCACTTCGCCGAACTGCGAGCGCGTCAGCGCCCGCATTCCGACGAGCACGCCGAACAGCACGAGCGCGGCGAAGACGTACCACAGTTTGATGTCGCCGAGGTTCCCGAAGGGGCCCAGCGGCAGCGCCGGCAGCGCGGTGCCGAGATCGATCGAGTACGGACCGATCGGCAGCAGCGCGGTTGGGAAATTTTGCAGACCGTCGTCGCCGTTGGTCCAATCTTGGGACTGTTCGACGATGAAGAAAATCATCTGCGCGAACGCCAGCGTGAGCAGCGCGAAGTAGATGCCGTAGAGGCGCACGGCGAGCGCGCCGACCAACAGCGCGAGGATCGTCGCGGCCAGCGTCGCGCCGAGCACCGCCAGCCACAGGTTCGGATGCTGCGGCATCGCGCGAATGAGCAGCAGCGCGGCAACGTAGCCGCCGCCGCCGTAGAACATCGCGTGGCCGTACGAGAGCAGCCCGGTGTAGCCGAGCAGCAGATTGAAACCGACCGTCGCGATGCTCACGATCGCAATCTGCGTCGCGAGGCCCGCATAACCGTCGATCGCGTGAAAGGCGAACGGAAAGAGCGCGAGGCCGATGAGTGTGAGGACGGCGAAGCGCACACCCGCACCGCGTTGGGAAGGCTTCACTGCCGGATCACTTCGCTCTCGCCCAGCAAGCCCTGCGGGCGCAGCAACAGCACGAGCGCCATGCAGACGTAGATGATCACGTTGGCCGCCGGCGGGAAGGCCAGCGTCGTGACGCTCTGCAGCTCGCCGATCAAGAGCCCGCCGAGAACGGCGCCCCAAAAGCTGCCCAAGCCGCCGACGACGATAACCACGAACGACGGCACGAGAAACGCAAAGCCGGTGCCCGGCGCGATGCTGTAGATCGGCGAGGCCGCAGCGCCGACGAGCCCCGCGACCGCCGCGCCCAGCGCGAACACGATCGTCGACGCCTGCCGGACGTTCCCACCGAGCAATTGCACCATCGTGCGGTCGCGCACGCCGGCGCGCACGATCAACCCGTAATCGGTGCGTTCCAAGAACCACCACACCAGCACCAGCATCAGGACGACGCCGCAGGCGAAGAGCAGACGGTAGGCCGGATAGACGATCGGGCCGAGGGACACCGACGTCGCCAAAGCGGAGAGCGCCGGATACTGCTGCGTCGTCGCGCCGAAGATCAAGCGCAGCGATTCCTCGACGATCAGCGCGATGCCGAACGTCACGAGGATTTGCGAGGTGGTGTCTTTGCCGTAGAACCGCTGCAACAGCAGCCGGTCGAGCGCAAGGGCGAAGATGGCGACCGCGATCGGCGCCGCAACGAGCGCGGGCCCGAGGCCCCAGTTCTGCGCGACGACGAGCCCCACGTAGGCGCCGATGGCGTAGAACGCGCCGTGCGCGAAATTCACCAGGCGCAGCGTTCCGAAGACGATCGTCAACCCGACCGCGATGGCGACGTAGATCAGACCGAGGACGAGCCCGTTCAGCAGGGCTTGAGTAAGAGCGACCACGTGACCCCGAGTGTAGGTGAACGGAAACGGGCCGGCGCGCGTGCGGCGCCGGCCCGTGACCGTTACGAGCGCGGTGGACTTATGCGGGTTCCATCTTGCAGGACAGCATATCGAGCGGTTCCATGATCGTGGGCCCGTTGTGCTCTTCGAGCACGCGCGCGAACCCGAATCCGCCGGGGCCGCGGTCGGCTTCCGGAAGACCTTCGAGCACCAGGCATGAGCTGACGCCTTGATGGTCCTCTTTGCGGAAGTGTTCCGGGCCCTTGGTGAAGTTCCACTGCATCGTTTCGAGCACCGGGATCAGTTTCGCGGGATCGGTGGACTGGGCTTGTTCGACCGCGCGCTTGTAGATGAGCATGTTGACGTACGCGCACTCGGCCCCGTTTGACGGGTAGACTTTGTAGCGGTCGTGAAACGCCTCGACGAACTTCTTCGCGAAGGTGTAGTGCTGCTGATGGTACTGCCAGTAGAACGGTGCGGTTGAGACGACGTTTGCAAAGTTGTCTTTCGTCCCTTTGGCCATGTATTCGTCGACCAGCGGCGCGAGTATCTTACAGTTCTTGGTCAAGCCGAACGTCGCGGCTTGGTTGAGACAGTTGACCATGTCGGCACCGAACTCGACGAGCACCAAGACGTCGGGTTTGGCCGCTTGGGCTTGCGAGAGCGCCGACGAGAAGTCGGTCGTGCCGAGCTTGAGCTTCACGTACGCCATCTCTTTGGCGCCTTTCGGATTCACGACCGCCGCGATGTTGTCGTGGTTGGACCAGCCCCACGAGTAATCGGCAGCGATGTAAAACCAGGATCCGGCGCCGTATTTCGAGACCAGCGTGCGGGCCATTGACTGCGCGCTCATGTAGGCGTCGTTGTAGCGCCGGAACGTGTGCTTGTGGCAGTTCTGGTTCGTCGTCTCGTCGCCGTGCGTGAGCGTCGCCATGAATAGCGTGCCTTTGCGCTGACAGAGCGCGGACACGGCGACGGCCGTGCCGGTCGACGAGCCGCCGGTGATCATCACCGCGCCGTCGCGGTCGATCATGCGCGACGCGTTGTCGGTCGCGACGCCGGCCGTCGTCTGGTCGTCGCCCAGAGACTGTTTGACCTTCAGCCCCATGATGCCGCCGGACTTGTTGATCTGATCGATCGCCAGGTCGTAGGCGCGCTGCTGGTCCTTGCCTTGTTCGGCGTAGGGTCCCGATAGTGGCACGTTGATCCCGACGACGATCTGTTTGCTCTGGGCCGTGATGATGCCGGGAACGCCGAAGGCGACCGCCGACGCAGCGGTGGCACCGGCGATAAACCGGCTGCGGGTGGGAGTCGGTACATGCGTCATTGGCACGCTCCTAGTGGAAAGCGAACGAGAATGGAAGCAAGCGATTCCCGCGTCAAAAGAACAACCCTGCGATTTTCCTGAGACAGGCCGAAAGTATTCTCCCCGGCCGTGGAGGCGGGGCTGGGGGCTCCGCGGTAGGTGCCTAGCGATGAAGCGTGTCTTGGCCGTCGCCGTACTCGTGCTGGCCGGCTGTTCCTCAGCGCCCCCGCCGCTCGTAGCCCCGGATCGAACCGAATCGTTCTGCAACGAAAAGGAGCCGCGCGGCACCGCGATCGCGAGCATTCTGGGCAGCGTCTCCGACCGGATCGAGACCAGCGTCGCCTATCCGGGCGACGCGGTGCTGCGGACGGACGTCAAGCAGAACTCCGGTATCATCGGGCACTGGAAATCCCAGCCGCTCTACATGCCCGCCACGGCCAAGGCCCTGGGGGTATCCGGCAACTACATCGACGTGACCGACGTGGTGATCGATAACCAGCTCTCAGGGGAAGAGTCGCGCCTGATCTACGTCACGGTGGCCACGCCCCAGGGCCCCAAGAACCTGGTCCTGCGGGCGTATGACACGCAGAACGTCTGCGTCGAAGGCGAACGACTGAGTTAGTGGATTCACGTTCCGTGAATCTGTCGCGTTCGGCCGGAGCCTGCGCTGAGCGTAGTCGAAGCGGCCGATCCGCCCGTCGCCGGTGTCGGACAAGTCCGACACACTCTTAGGAGTCGCGGCGCGCGCGCAGGTCGGTGCCGATCAGCTGTTCGACCAGCAAACCGGTCAGCACCGTCCAGGTCTCCAGCACGGTGAAGGTGCGGGCCCCGATCGCGAGCGGCAGCAGCAGCGCCGCGCCGGCCGCGAGCAGCAGCAGGCCGGCGGCGAAGCGCGCCGCGCCGCGCAGCGCGGTGACGGGACGGCCGAGGCCGGTGCCGAGGTCGCGCGCCAGCCGTGCCGGTGAACGCGAGGCTAGGTTCCAGAACAGGAAGGCGCCGGTATCGACGACGATCGCCGCCGCCAGGCGCAGGACGTCTTCGCTCAGGTCGCCGCTTCGTCGGGCCAGGTCGCGATCTCGCCCAGCGCCGCGCTCTTGGCAACCTTCAGCCCGAGCATCGCGCACTTCATGCGCGTGGGGCTGATCCCGATGCCGACGTTTTCGAGCACCACGTCGTGCGAGAGCTGGGCGACTTCTTCGAGCGTCTTGCCTTTGAGCGACTCGGTCAGCATCGACGCCGACGCCTGCGAGATCGCGCAGCCTTTGCCCGAAAAGCGCACGTCGTCGATCTTCCCGTCGGCGCCGACCTGCAGCTCCATCTGGATCTTGTCCCCGCACAGCGGGTTCAAGTCTTCCGCGACCGCCGTGGGGTGTTCGAGATGCCCGAAGTTCCGCGGGTTGCGGTAGTGATCGAGAATATACTCTTTGTAGAAGTCGTCCATCTTGCTACTGTGTCATCTTTGTTCTGGTCATCCCGAGCGCAGTCGAGGGACCGCGACCGATATTGCTGGTCCGCCACCGTCGATCACGAGCGAAGCCGAGTGATCGCCGACGATATGCCTGATGATGCTGGGTGGCGATCACTCGGCTGCGCTCGTGATCGACAGTGGCGGTCCGGCACAACCGGAATGGTCCCTCGACTGCGCTCGGGATGACGGGGGAGTAGACATCGTCGATAACGTCCGCGCTGATGTCCTCGGAGGTGACGTACGGTGAGGGGGTCATGCTAGTTTGAAGACCTCGGCGGCCTTTTCCAGGGCTGCGACGAGGACGTCGATGTCGGCTTCGGTGGTGTAGAGGTAGAACGAGGCGCGGGCGGTGGCCGGCCAGTTCATCTTGTCCATCAGCGGCATCGCGCAGTGGTGCCCGGCCCGGATGCAGACGCCTTCGAGGTCGAGGATCGAAGCCAGATCGTGCGCGTGGATGTCGGCGAAGTTGAACGAGATCACGCCGCCGCGGTCTTCGGGCCGGGCCGGACCGTAGCAGGCCAGGCCGCGCGCCGCGAACGGTGCCAGGCGCTCGAGCGCGTAGGCGGTGATGCGAATCTCGTGCTCGCGGACCCACGCCATGCCGACGTTGGTCAGGTAGTCGCAGGCCGTGCCGAAGGCGATCGCGTCGGCGATGTTGCTGGTACCGGCTTCGAACTTCCAGGGCAGCTCGGCGAACGTCGTCGTGTCGTAGGCGACGGTGCGAATCATGTCGCCGCCGGTCAGGAAGGGCGGCATCGCTTCCAGCAGCGCGCGCTTGCCGTAGAGAAAGCCGATCCCCGTCGGCGCGCACATCTTGTGGCCGCTCACAGCCATGAAGTCGACGTCGAGCGCCTGCACGTCGACCGGCATGTGCGGTACCGACTGCGCGGCGTCGACCAGGACCAGCGCCCCGGCGGCGTGCGCGCGCGGGATGATCTGCTCGAGCGGAGCGATCGAACCGAGCACGTTGCTGACGTGCGAGAGCGCGACGAGTTTGGTGCCGCGCAGCAATTCATCGAGATCGTCGAGCCGCAGCGTGCCGTCGTCGTCGGCTTGGATGTAGCGCAGCTCGGCGCCCGTTTTTGCGGCCAGCATTTGCCACGGCACGATGTTCGAGTGGTGCTCGACCTGCGTCGTGAGGATCGCGTCACCCGGCTTGAGGTTCTGCATACCCCACGAAAAGCTGACCAGGTTGATCGCTTCGGTCGTGTTGCGCGTCCAGATGATTTCGCTCGTGTGCGCGGCGTTCACGAAGCGCGCCACCTTGGCGCGGGCTTCCTCGAACGCATCGGTCGCGCGCGCGGCGATCTCGTACACGCCGCGGTGGATGTTGGCGTTGTAGGAGGAGTAGTAGTCGACCAGCGTGTCGATGACGGCTTGGGGCTTCTGCGAGCTCGCGGCCGAGTCGAGGTACACCAGCCGTTTGCCGCGCGAGGTCGGTTTCGCGAGGATCGGAAAATCGGCCGCGATCGCGGTCGCGCGCGCGTCCGCCGAGGCGATCATCGCCGGGCTCCCGCCAATTTTTCTTCAAGCAGGGTGCGCAGTTCGGCGCGCAGCTCTTCGCCCGGGAAGCGTGCCACCGCGGGCTCGAAAAAGCCCAAGGCGATCAGCTTCTCGGCCGCGTCGCGTTCGATGCCGCGGCTCATCAAGTAGAAGATGTGCTCTTCGTCGATCGCGCCGACCGTGGCGCCGTGAAACGCTTTGACGTCGTTGGCGGCAATCTCGAGCGCCGGGATGGCATCGATCTTGGCGTCCTTGCCGATCAGCAGCGTATCGTCGCGCAATGAGGCTTCCGAGCCGTGCGCGTGCGGCGCGATCCGGATGTTGCCGAAGTAGCGGCCGCGGCCGCGGCCGGCGGCGATGCTGCGCACGACGGTTTGCGAGACCGTGTGCGGCACGTTGTGCTGCACTTCGGTCGTCAGCTGGACGACTTCGCGCGCGACCGGGAAGAAGAGCGCGGCGATCTCGCTGTTTGCGCCGGCGGCGGTATGGTCGGAGACCACTTCGTCGGTCACCGATGCGCCGCCGAGCAGCGCGACGTTCCAGGCCACGCGCGCACCGGCGCCGACGTGCGAGGCGCGCTTGGCGTCGATCCGCACGGCCGGGCCCACGTTTTGCAGCACCGTATACGTGATGTCGGCGTTCTCACCGGCGGTCACCAGCGTCGAGACGGCGATCTCGCGGTCGGCGTCGCCGGTCAGGCGCTCGACGATCACGGCGCGCGCGCCGGCGCCGGCCGTGACGAACGTGTGCGCCACCAGCGCGGCGTCGGCGACGTCGTAGGCGATCACGATCGGCACGTCGCTGTTGACGCCGGCCGGAATCTCGATGTGGGTGCCGCGTTCGTCGCGCTCGACGGTGACGGCGGGAGCGACGACGCTAAGCGACGCCACCGACGACCTCTTCGCGAATTCCGTCGTAGCCTTCGCGCTCGACGCGCTCGGCGAGATCGGGGCCGCCGGTCTTCACGATGCGCCCGTCCATCATGATGTGCACGACGTCGGCCGGAACGTGGCGCAGGATGCGCGGGTAGTGGGTGATGATCAGGAAGCCCGTGTCCTTGCCGTCGTCGGTCTTGCGCATCGCTTCGATCGAGCGGCCCACGGCTTGCAGCGCGTCGACGTCGAGGCCCGAGTCGGTCTCGTCGAGCACGGCATACTTGGGCGCGAGGATGGCGAGCTGCAGCATCTCGAGGCGCTTTTTCTCACCGCCCGAGAAGCCGTCGTTCACGTAGCGCGAGAGAAAGGCCGCGTCCATGTCGAGGACTTCGAGCTTCTCGTAGATCATCGCGCGAAATTTGGCCGGCGGCAGATCGTCGGGCTTGACCGCCATGCGGGCCGTGCGAATGAAGTTCGCGACCGAGACGCCCGGGATCGCGGCGGGATATTGGAAGGAGAGGAACAAGCCCGCCCGCGCACGCTTGTCGGGCGAGAGGCCGAGCAAGTCCGTGCCGTCGAGGCTCACCGAGCCGCCGAGGACTTCGTAGTTCGGGTGGCCGCTCATGGCGAAGGCCAGCGTGGACTTGCCGCTGCCGTTGGGGCCCATCAGCGCGTGCACTTTGCCCGGCTCGACCGTGAGGTCGATCCCCTTGAGGATTTCCTTGCTGTCGACGGCGGCGCGCAGGCCGGAAATGACGAGTCCGCGTTTACTCACGCCCTCGATAGTACGGTTTGGCCGGAAGAAAGTCAAGGAAACTCTGGACTATCTTCACGTCCTGTGCTACCTTGGAGGCAATGCACGACCGGTTCTTCGACTCCACCCGGGGGAAGATCGTCGGCGCGCTGCGGAGCCGCGGCGCGGCATCGGCGTTCGACCTGGCGGCGGAGTTCGCGCTCTCGCCCAACGCCATCCGCCAGCAACTGGTCATCCTCGAGCGTGACGGCCTGGTCGCCGGCAAGAGCGTGCGGCGCGGCAAAACCAAGCCGACGCACGAATACTCGCTCACCGCACAAGCCGACCGCTACTTCCCCCAAGCCTACGACCGGATGCTTGGGGCGGTGCTGCGCGAAGTCCGCATCACCCAGGGCGATGCCGGGGTGGCGCAAGTCTTCGCCGGAATCGCCAAGCGCGCGGTCGGCAAGATCGCTCCGGCCCTCGAAGGCAAATCGACGCTCGAACGCCTGGAGGCGATCGCCGACAACATCCGCGGCTCGGGCGTGGCGGTCGACGTCGAGGAACACGGCGAGACGATCGTCCTGCGCGAGCACAACTGCCCGTACGCCAACGTCGTCTCCGAACACCCCGAATGCTGCACCGTGATCCACTCGATGCTCGACGAGGTCGTCTCGCCCGACGTCAAGCAAACCGAGTCGCTCGCAACCGGCGGCGCCGAATGCCGGTTCGAAGTCGCAGCCGGGTCACCGACCCAACGTTAGGATATCGTGGATTTTCAGAAGTTTCAGCACTTGGTCGAACATCGCACCGGATTCCGGACGATGGACGATGCCATGGCGTCGGGCGAGTACTTCAGCGACTCGTGCGGCGACATGTACACCTACTATCTGAAGGTCGGACCGGGCGACGTGATCGAGGACGTCTCGTACTTCACGACCGGCTGCGGCTTCGGCACGGCGACGTGCTCGCTCTTGGTCGAACTGGCCCGCGGCAAGACGATCGATGAGGCACTGGCGATCACCGATGCCGACATCGAGGCCGCGCTCGGCGGCTATCCCGAGAAGAAGAAAGACTACCCCGAACGCTCGCGCATCGCGCTGCAGACGGCGATCGAGGATTACCGCAAGAAGCGCGCCGCCGGCACGATCACCGACGCGATGCTCGACCAGGCCCGCGCCTCGGCCGCCGTCGCATCGCTCGCCACCCAAGCCGGCAACGGCAAGACCTCGCAGGACGAAAACGAGTCCGCCGGCCCGCGCCTCCTTGGAACGCAAGACGGTAAACTGACGATCTCGCTGCGTTAGGCACTTGGCCATGCAGCCGGCCGGGGCGCCGCGCTTCCGTATTCATTACGGATACGTCGCGGTCGCGCTCGGATTTCTGACGATGCTCTCGGCGGCCGGGATCCGCTCGACCCCGGGCGTGCTGATGCTGCCGATGGAAACCGACATGCATTGGTCGGCGGCGACGATCTCGTTCGCGGTCGCGATCAACATCGTGCTGTTCGGGCTGATGGGTCCGTTCACCGCGGCGCTCATGCAGTCGATCGGCGTGCGGCGCACGATGTTGATCGGCCTGGGCGTTTGCGTCGTCGCCACGACCGCGACGTCGTTCATCCAAACGCCGCTCGAGCTCGTGCTGACCTGGGGCGTCTTCGTCGGCGTGGGCACCGGCCTCATGGGTCAGGTCGTCGCGGCGACGATCGCGGCGCGCTGGTTCGTCGCCGGCCGCGGCACCGTGACCGGCATCTTGTCGGCGGCCAACGCCACCGGACAACTCGTCTTTCTGCCGTTCTTCGCCAGCGTCGCGCAGAACCACGGCTGGCGGCCGATGGGCTTCGTCGTCGCCGCGATCGCGCTGATCGTGGGCGTGCTGGTCGCGCTGTTCATGCGCGAGTCGCCGGCAACGATCGGCTTGCGCCCCTACGGCGCGCCGCCGGAATGGACGCCGCCGCTCACGGTCGCCGTGAACCCGGTCGTGCGCGCGTTCGCCGCGCTGCGCATGGCTTCGCGGCGGCCGGTGTTCTGGCTCTTGGCCGGAACGTTTTTCGTGTGCGGCGCCAGCACGTCCGGCTTCATCGGCACGCACTTCATCCCGGCCTGCGGCGACCACGGCATTCCGGAAACGAAGGCGGCCGCGCTGCTCGCAACGATGGGCGCGTTCGACCTCGTCGGCACGGTCGCGTCGGGCTGGCTCAGCGACCGGGTCGATCCGCGCTGGCTGTTGTTCGCCTACTACGGTTTGCGCGGGCTCGCGCTGTTGCTCTTACCGTACGCGTTCGGCGTTGTGGGCATCTTCGGGCTGCCGCTCTTCGCGATGTTCTACGGTCTCGATTGGCTGGCGACGCTGCCGCCGACCGTGAAGCTCACGCTCAACGCGTTCGGCGACGTCGACGGTCCGGTCGTGTTCGGCTGGATCTCGTCGAGTCACCAAATCGGCTCGGCGGCGATCGTCGCCGGTCAGCGGCGTGATCCGCGCTACGCAAGGCTCCTACGATCTGGCGTTCACCCTCTCCGCGCTGCTGTGCATCATCGCCGCCTGCGTCGCCTTGACGATCGGCCGCAAGCCCCGCGTCCTCGTGCCTGCCCCCTCGCTTTAGGCCATGCCCGGTGCGAAGAGTTCCGTGGCGTTGAAGCCGTGGTCGATGAACGTGTACTTCGCGAGCATGTCGACGACGGGCTGAATCAAGCCCGCGTTGTTGCCGTCGGCAAACGCCAGGCGCGGATAGCCCGCAATGATCGCGGGATCGACTTTGGTGAACGTCGCGAGCAGCTTGGCCGCCTCATCGAAGTTCTTCGGATTGTTGGCCCACTTCGCGGCTTCGTGAATCGCGCCGGCGAGTTTCTTCGCGGTCGCCGCGTTCTTCCCGTAGTAGGATTTGGAAACGGCGATGCCGAGCGTTTGGAACGGCTTGTCGTTGTTGACCGCCGAGTAGTTGTAGCCGAGGTTGGTGAGATCGTTCTTGCTCGCGGCGAAGAACGGCTCGACGATCGCGCCGCCGTCGATGCGCTTGGAGACGATCGCGGCCGCCATCTGCGGCGGCGGCATCTCGATGAAGTTGATCGACTTCCAATCGCCGCCGTTCTTGTCGATCCAGGCTAGCACCGTGCCTTGGATCATGTCGTGCAGCGTCGAGACGGCGAACGTCTTGCCGGTCAGCTCTTTGGCCGAGGCGGGGCCGCCCTTGCCGACCGCCAGATGCGAGATCGGCGAGCGCGGCGCGTAGGTCGCGCCGCAGGCGAGCATCTGCAGCGGCAAGCCGCGAATGAACGCCGCCGACATCGAGCCGCTGTTGGTCACGCCGACGTCGAGCGCGCCGCCGAGCATGCGCGGAGCTCACCGAGCCGCCGTTCGGCAGCACCGTCAGCGCCACATCGAGCCCGGCGGCTTTGAAGATGCCTTTCTCCTGCGCGTAGTATGGCAGCGCCGCTTCCTCGACGGCCACGACGCCGAACCGGACGGCGGCCGTGGACTGCCCGAGCGCCGGCAGCGCGGTGGCGCCGAGGGCGGCGGCGGAAATCGTCATCATGGCAGAACGCTTCATGCCGGTGCTTTCTTGCAATGAAGCTGGAGCTTCCTGGGCAAAGAGTCCCCTGTGCTGACCGAAGAGCAAAACCGCCGTTTGACCCAGGTGGGCCGCGGAACGCCGATGGGCGAGCTGCTGCGCCGTTATTGGATGCCGATCGCCGCCGAGGACGAGTTCGACCGCAACCCGATCAAAGCGGTGCGGCTGATGGGCGAGGACCTCGTGCTCTACCGCGACATGGCCGGCACCTACGGCCTCGTCGACCGGCACTGTCCGCACCGCCGCGCCGACCTCTCGTACGGCTTCGTCGAAGAGTGCGGGATCCGGTGCAACTACCACGGCTGGCACTTCGATGAGACCGGGCGCTGCATCGAGCAGCCGTTCGAAGACATCGCCAATCCCGACGCGCATTTTCGCGACAAGGTCCGCATCAACGCCTATCCGGTCGAGACGAAGGGCGGGCTCGTGTGGGCCTACCTCGGTCCGCAGCCCGCGCCGCTGGTGCCGAACTACGAGCCGTTTCTGTGGCAGAACGGCTTCGTGCAGATCGTCTTCGCGACGATCCCGTGCAACTGGCTGCAGTGTCAGGAAAACTCGATCGATCCCGTGCACTTCGAGTGGATGCACCGCAATTGGACGGTGCGGCTCAACGGCGAGACCGGTCCCTACGGCAAGAAACACGTGCGCGTCGGCTTCGATGAGTTCGAGCACGGGTTCGTCTACAAGCGGCTGGTCGAAGGGATGGAAGAGTCGCACGCGCGCTGGCAGACCGGCCGCATTTGTCTGTGGCCCAACGGCCTCGGGCCGCTCAGCCACACCGAATACCGCGTGCCGATCGACGACGAGAACACGCTGAGCGTCACCTGGCACTTCAGCCGCGTGCCGAAAGAGCGCGAGCCCTACGTGCAGACGACGATCCCGTCGTGGGAAGGCCCGATCCGCGATCCGCGCACCGGCCGCTGGATCACGAGCCACGTCATGAATCAGGATTTCATCGCCTGGGTCGGTCAGGGCACGAACGCCGACCGCACGCAGGAGCATCTCGGCACCAGCGACCGCGGCATCATCCTGATGCGCAAGCGCTTTCTCGACGACATGGAGCGCATCAAGCGCGGCGAGGATCCCAAGGGCATCGTGCGCGATCCGGCGCGCAACGTGCGCATCGAGCTGCCGATCATCGATCGCGAGCTCTACACCGAGGGCTTACCGTTGGATGAGATGCTGGGCGATCCGGCATTCGATCCGCGGCGCGGCTACCCGTTCCAAACCGGACAGCCGGAGGCCGTGCGGCGCGCCTACATGGACGCGATGGGCCTCGATCCCGATGCGGTCGTCGAAGCCGGCGCCGGCTTCCTCGCCGCCGCCGGCGCGAGCACCAGCCGCCGGATCTGGGTGTAAGCGGGCGTTTTTAGCGGGCGCTCGCGAGCGCGCGGTCCGCGGTTTGCGCGCGCTCGAGGACGTCGATCAGTTCCTTGATGTAGGGATAATAGCGCACTTGCGTGCGCGCGAAGCGCTCGGCGATGCCGTCGCTGTTCATGTTCTTGTCGTACTCGACGTGCAGGTCGATGACGGTGTTGTTGGCTTCCTCGCGGATCACGCCCATCGGATCCTCGCCGGCCTCGACGCGGCTGATTTCACGTTCGAGCATCTTGCGGAAGAGGATTACGCCGCGATCGGTCGTGCCGAGTTTTTCCAGTTCGCGCTTGGCGATGGGTCCCTGCGTGACCCAGGCCATGACGTCTTGCGCATCGAGCAGCTCGAGCAAGAAATCGCCGTCGGCCTTGCGGAAGGGAACCTCGAACAGCGTGACGCCGTCGAGCATGTGCTGGGGCACGGTGACGTCGGGATGGACGGTATAGGCGTTGTACCAGTAGTGCATCGTCGTCGTGTCGTCGACCGGCACGCGAATTTGGAACGAGTACGTGCGCGAACCATCGCGCCGCGTGCCGACCGCGAGCGTGTTGGGGAAGAACACGGGGTGGCCGACGCGCCAGTCATCGGCGTCTTCGGACTGGCCCGCGTACAGACGGCGTTTGTAGAGCCCGAACTCGAACTCATCGAACGCGATCGCGACGTGATGGCGCGAGATCGCGAACGACGGTTTGATCCCGTCGCGCTGCTCCTCGACGAACTCTTGCAGATGTCCGTGCAGCCACTCCGTGTGCACGGGATCGCATGAGTTCTCCATGATCTGCAGCCAGTTGCACGGCACGAGCGCCTGACCGACGATGCGAATCGCCGGCTCGGCGACGAACCCGTCGAGCTTGGGGATCAGCGGCGCGGGGAGCGCGCCCGAGTAGCCCCAGATGAGCCCGCCGAGTTCACCGACCGCGTAGCCGGGCAGGCTGACTTTGTCTTTGAACGTGCTGCCCTCGGGCTCGTTGGGCTGCTCGATGCAGCTGCCGGCGGCGTCGAATTTCCAGCCGTGATAGGGGCAGCGGATGCCGTCGATCGCCGGGATTCCATAGGCCAGCGACGCGCGGCGGTGCGGGCAGATCTCGCCGATCAGGCCCAAGCGCCCGCTGCGGTCGCGGTAGAGCACCAGATCCTCGCCCAGCAGGCGCACGCGCTTGGTCCACTGACCCTGCATCTCGCTCGCGGCCGCGATCGGATACCAGTAGCGCCGCAGCAGCTCCCCGCCGGGAGTGCCCGCCATGACGCTCGTCAGGCGGCGGTTCTCGCTCTCCGTAATCATACGTGAGCACTCCGCGCCGGGCGCGGGTTTTACCTGGTCGCGGCGGCCAGGAACGGGTTGCCGGCGCGTTCGGCGCCGATCGTGGTGTCGGGGCCGTGGCCGCAGACCACCCGGGCCGTGTCGGGGTAGACCAGCAGCCTGGTGCGGATCGAGTCGACGATGTCCTCGAGCGAGGTGCCGCCGAGGTCCCAGCGCCCGACGCCGCCGCGGAAGAGCGTGTCGCCGGTGAAGAGCGTCGTCCGGCCGTCTTCCTCGAGCGCGAACGAGGTGCTGCCCGGCGTGTGGCCGGGCGTGTGGATGGCGCGCAGGCGCAGCGCCCCCGCGCGCAGCTCGTCACCGTCGGTGAGGTCGCCGTCGAGCGCCACCGGCTCCATCGTGCCGGCCAGGCCGATCATCCGCAATTGCCCGGCGAGGTCCGCGTAGAGCGGCCGGTCGGCGTGGTGTAATAAGCCGGCGCCGCCGCAGCGTTCGCGCAGCGGTCCGAGCGCGCCGATGTGGTCGAAGTGCGCGTGCGTGTGGACCAGATAGCGCGGCCGCAAGCCGTGGTGCGCCAAGACGCGCCGCGATCGCGTCGACGTCGTCGCCGCCGTCGATCACGATCGCTTCGCCGCCGGCCGCATCGCCGAGGATCGTGCAGTTGCACGCCAGCATTCCGACGGGGAACGTCTCGACGATCATAGCTCGATTGCGAAGTTCCGGTAGGCGCGGTCGAAGTACCCGAGCGGCGCGCCGGCCCGTTCGCCCGCTTCGAGCACGTCGGCCGATGAAGATCGTGTGCGTACCGGCGCTCAGCTTCTTCCTCGACCGCGCAGTCCACGTAGGCCAGCACGTCGTCGAGAATCGGCGAACCGCTGGGACCGGCGCGGTGCACGACGCCGCTGAAACGCTCGTGCGGTTCGCCGCCCTGGAATTTCTCGGCCAGACGCCTGCTGTTCGAGCGCCAGAATGTTCACGCAGAAGCCGCCCGAATCGGTGATCATCGGGTGCGCGCGCGCGGTGCGGTTCACGCACACGAGCACGGTCGGCGGGTCGGCCGTCACGCTGGCGAACGCATTGACGGTGAACCCGTGGATGGCGTCGCCGTTACGCGTGGTCACGATGGTGACGCCGGTTGCGAACCGGCGCATAGCTGCCTTGAAGGCGTCAGTCGATACGGGCACCGATTCCCAATCCATCTCCGATCGGAACGATCGTCGCGTCGAGTTGCGGGTGGTTGATGAACGTTTTACTGAAGGCGCGGATCGCCTTCACGTCGGCCGAATCGCGGCGGCTTGGGTTCGTCGGCCGCGCTGCCACCCCACAGCAGGTTGTCGACGACGATCAGGCCCGAACGCTTGAGCATCGGGACGCACAGCTCGAGATACGCTTCGTATTCGGTCTTGATCGCGTCGAGAAAGACGATGTCGAGGTTGCGCTGGTAGAACGTCGGCAAGACCTCGAGCGCCGGCTGGTTGATGATCTCGACCGCATCGAGCTTGCCGGCGCGTTCGAGATAGCTGGCCGCGATCTGCGTCCGCTCGGCGTCCGGATCGATCGTCCAGATATGGCCGGCCGGCGGCAGGGCCAGCGCCATCCACAGGGTCGAGTACCCGTAGGCCGTGCCGATCTCGAGGATCCGGTTCGCCTGCATGCAGTGGACGAGGACCGACAGCATCCGGCCGACCGCCCGATCGACGATCGGAATCCGATCGTATGTCCCTTGCTGTTCGCACTCCAGGAGCAGCGGCGGCGGTTCGCGATGCAGCCGTGAGAGGTAAGCGAGATCGCGCACGCCGGATGTTTGCCGTGCGGAGAAACCGGGAACCTGCCGAACGGTACGGGGGCGACGCCTGCGTCGTCGAATGCAGGGTCTCCGAAACATCGCATTCCAGGAGGCTATTTACGTCACAGAGTTACGCGCCCAAAAAATGGGATCTCTCCGGTCTGCAAGGGATCAGCGACAACACGCTCGCGGTTCATTTCGGGCTGTACGAGGGTTACGTCAAGAACACGAACCTGCTCAACGAACAAATTGCCGAGACTGGTGAAAAACGGCGAGGCCGGCGGTGCCAACCCGCACTTCGCCGAGCTTTCACGCCGCCTCGGCTTCGAGTACAACGGCATGCGGCTGCACGAATACTACTTCGGGAACATGACCAAAACGGCCGGCGGTTCACCGGACGCGGCCCTCACGGACGCGCTGGCGACATCGTTCGGCGACTTCGAGACCTGGAAGAAAGACTTCGCCGCCGTCGGCGGCATGCGCGGCGTCGGCTGGGCGATCGCCTATCAGGACCCGTGGACGGGCAATATTTCGAACCACTGGATCACGCTGCACGAAGACGGCAACCCGGCGGGTTTCACGCCCGATCCTCGTGATGGACGTGTGGGAACACGCCTTCTTGCTCGACTACAAGCCCGCCGAACGGGCCGAAGTACATCGAGGCGTTCTTCAGCAACGTCGACTGGTCGGTCGTCAAGGGCCGTCTGAAACCGGCGTCCTCCGGGACGTGAGATAACGCGTGGGCTCGACGCGCCTGCGGATGTTCCCGCTCAACACGGTCTTGTTTCCGGGAGCGGCCCTGAATCTGCACATCTTCGAGCCGCGCTACCGTCAGATGATCGCCGAATGTCTCGACACGCACGAGGCATTCGGCGTCGTGCTGATTCGCGAGGGCGATGAAGCCGGCGATCCCGACGTACAGCCGCACGGCGTCGGGACCACCGCTGAAATTGCCGACGTCACGCCGCTGCCGTCGGGCCGCTATTACCTCAGCAGCACCGGCGGCCGGCGCTTTCGCATCAACGAGATCGTGAGCCGGGAGCCCTATCTTCTGTGCGACGTCGAGTTCCTCGAGGAGGCGCCGAACGATCCGGCCGCCGTCCAGCGGCTGACCGCGCAGATCGCGGCCGAGTTTCGCGAGTACCTCAGCTTGATCGTGGAGTTCTCGGGCAGCCCCGACCGACGTGACGATTCCCGAGGACCCGGTGCGGGCGTCGTACGCGATCGGCGAGGCGCTGCAAGTGGCCGATGCGCTCAAGCAGCAACTGCTCGAACTCGCCAGCGCCGAGGAGCGGCTCGATGCGGAACTGGGCTTTCTGCGCCGCCTGTTGCCGCAATTGCGCGCGCTGCTCGAGCGCAAGAAAGAGCGCGAGGCGCCCGAGAGCAGCGCCGCCCCGGGCGGCGGCTTCCGCACCCATCAAGAGAAATTTTTCGGGAAGCACTTCAGCAACAACTAGGGCGGCCCTAGCCTGGATTGCCCCCTAGGGGAACTCCCTCCGAGCCCGCGAAGGCGTTTGGGTTTGGCTCGGTGCCTGCCGCATCGAGCGGGAGGGATTGACGTGAAAAACCCACTTGATTCGTTATGGGGTACCGTCATATCGGGCCTCGTCATCACGGTCGTGCTGTACGTGATCGTGAAAGCGACGGGCAGCTGACATGCAGGCCACGATGAGCATCGTCGGCGGGCTGGCGCGCTGGATGCATTTCGTCTTCGGCATCATGTGGATCGGGCTGCTGTACTACTTCAACTTCGTGCAAGTCGCGGCACTGAAGGACGCCAACGCCGACGGCACGGCCGGCGGGATCACCAAGCACGTCCTGCCGCGGGCCTTATGGTATTTCCGCTGGGCCGCGGTCGTCACGTGGCTCATGGGCGCGATCTTGCTCGGCACCTTGGGTGACGGCACCGGTTTCGTCAAGGCGTTCACATTCCAGGCGCCGTTTACCGGCATCGGCATCGGTGCTTGGCTCGGCACGATCATGCTGATCAACGTCTGGACCTTCATCTGGCAGAACCAGAAGAAGGTCATCGGCATCACCCCGGCCACCGACGAGGAAAAAGGCAAGGCCCGCCGCACCGCGTTTCTCGCCTCGCGCACGAACACGATGCTCTCGATCCCGATGCTGTTCTTTATGGCGACCGGGTACTCACACCACTTCTAACTAGCTTCCGGACTGGCGTTCGGCCGCGAGCACCACGTTGCGCATCAGCGCCACGTTGGTGACGGGGCCGACGCCGCCCGGGACCGGCGTGATCTCGCCGGCCACCTCGGCGACCTCCGCGTAGGCGACGTCGCCGACGAGTTTGCCGTCGACGAACGTGGTGCCCACATCGATCACGGTCGCGCCGGGCAGCACCATATCGGCGCGGATCAAATCCGGAATGCCGGTTGCGACGATCAGGACTTCGGCATCCCGCGTGTGCCGCCGCAGGTCGACCGTCGCGCCGTGCGTGATGGTCAGCGTCGCGTCGGCGCGCATGAGCAACAGCGCCACCGGCAGCCCGACGACGCTGGAGCGCCCGACCATGCACGCCCGGACCCCGCGCAAGCGGCGGCGCGCACTGCGTTCGAGCAACAGCATCACCGCCGCCGGCGTGGCCGGCACGAACTCGGCGCCGGTGCCGAACGCCAAGCGGCCCTGATTGGCCGGATTGGCGCCGTCGACGTCCTTCTCGGGCGGCATGGCGTCAACGATGGCGCGCACGTCCAGGTGGCGCGGCAACGGTTGCTGCAAGATCACACCGTGAACGGATGGATCGGCGCCCAGCCGCTCGAGGACGGCGCGCACCTCGGCGGCGCCGGCCGCCGCGTCGAGTGTGTCGACCGTGACCGCGATGCCGACCCGCTTGCCTTCGCGCACGAGACTCTGCACGTACGCCAGGCTGGCGGCGTCTTCGCCGGCGACGGCGGCCACGAGGTGCGGCTCCACGCCGCGCGCGCGCAGCGCTTCGGTCCGGCGGGCAATGTCGAGCCGCAGCTCCGCAGCAAGGGAGCGTCCGTCCAAGATCGTCGCCGGCATCGCCGAGCGCGTTCGGGTGCATAGGGAATCAACCCTGGAACGCGTGCACTGGACCGTTGCGCTGGGCGAGCGCTTCGATGATGCGGCGTTCGAGCACGCCTTCACCGGTTTCCGGCGGCTCTATCACATTCGCCCCGCGCGCGTGCTGTGCGCTCCCGACGTGCTGACGCGTTACGCGTTGCTCTTTTCGCGCTCGGTCGAGGACGCGCACGCGGGCCACGCACTGCGCTACGACGGCATTCCGCTGGTGAGCGCGATCCTCAAGCCCGGCACGATTATCTTCGAGGGCGAGGTCGACGAAGAACAGATGGGAGATTGGTAGGTCCCTCCGAAGTGCGCCGGGTGCTTGGAAAATCGTCCGTGTTCGCCGCGCTGCTGGTGGGAACGCTCGTAACGGGGTGCTACTCCGGCGGCGGTCCCAAACACAGCGTCGACGGCGGCGGCGGTCCGGGGATGCTGACCGGTGCGCCGGCGGTGAGCTTCACGATCCCGCGCGTCGGCGGCGGTACGGATTCGCTGGCCTCGCACCACGGCTCGGTCGTGCTGATGAATTTTTGGGCCACCTGGTGTCCGCCGTGCAAAGAAGAGATGCCGGCGCTCGAAACACTCTACCGCGACGACCGTGCGCGCGGGTTGATCGTGCTCGGCATCGATCAGGGGGAGTCGATGGCGACCGCCGGCGCGTTCGCGCGGGCGCACGGCGTGACGTTCCCGATCCTGGTCGATGCGGATCAGCAGTACGCGTCGAGCTACGTCTCGATCGGCTTGCCGACGACGGTGCTCGTCGGCCGTGACGGTCACGTCGTGAAGGGCATCGACGGCGCGCAAACCCTGGGTCAGTTTCAGGCGCTGGTCGGGCCGTTGCTGGCCGCGCGTTGAGCGCGCGCGTCACGGCGTTCGCGTTCGCGTTGCTCGCGATCGTGCTGACGCTCGCGCAAGACGTACTGCCGGCGCGCGACTGGTATCACGGCTGGCAGTATACGGCGATCTTGGCGATCGCGATCGCGGTGATGTCCGCGCACGCGTTGCGCGCTTGGCGCGACGGCGCAGCGCGCGAGAGACGCGTGGCTTTCGCGCTGGCGGCGGCGAGCGCCGTCGCCGTGAGCGGACTGCTGGCCGGATTGATCGGACCCGATACCGTGACGGTTGTCGGGACGCCGGGCACCGTGACGCCGGTGCCCGACCTCGGCGTGGCCGCGTTTTTCGCACCGGCCGATCCGCAATCGATCGCGCACGGTGACGCGACGGTGATCCTGCGCCGGCGCGGCGCCGGTCCGCTCGAGGTCGGGCCGCGGCCGGTACCGCTCGGTTTGTCGGTCGCGTTCACGCAATCGCGGCCGGCGGCATACGTCGTGGCGCGCAATGGCCGCGGCGAGCGGCTGACGATCACGCAGCCCAACAACCCGTCGTTCCTCTCGCCGGTGATTCTCTTCCGGCAGTCGCAGCAGATTCACGGCCACGCGTTTCCGCTCGACACGTTCGCGCTGCCGGCGGTGCAGCGCGTCGTGCGCATCCTCTACTTCAGTCCGGCCGATCTGGCGGCGTTCCGGCGCGATCCGGCCGCGCCGCCGGCGCGCGAACCCGGCGCGATCCTCTCGGTCGCCGACGAAGCGGGTGCGCAGCGCGGCATCACGATGGCCGCGTCGGGCGCGGACGCCGTCATCGACGGCCTGCACGTCACGGTAACGCTCGGCACCTATCCCGTGCTCGAAGTCGCGGCCGCACCCCAACCGCTCGTAATGTTCGGCGGCCTGCTCCTCTTTCTCGCGGCATCACTCTGGTCGCTCGCCGGATCGCGCTCTCCCCGTCATCCCGAGCGCAGTCGAGGGACCGCCCCAATCGCGCCCTCAAGCCACCGTCGATCACGAGCGTAGCCGAGTGATCGCCTCCGACATGCCGATCATTGCAAGCCGGCTCGCGCGATGCGATGCTTGGCGGCGATCACTCGGCGGAGCCTGTCCTGAGCGGAGGCGAAGGGCTCGTGATCGGCGGTGGCTTGAGGGCGTGACGGTGGTGCGTTCCTCGACTGCGCTCGGAATGACTGATATGGGAGGACTGCGGCTCGGAATGATATGGGACGACTGCGGCTCGGAATGATATGGGACGACTGCGCTACCTAGCCGGGGGTTAGTAGTCGGTGGTGCTGGCGAAGGTGAAGCGGTCGAACTTCACGGCCGGTGCCACGAGGGCGTATGAATAGCCGCCGGTGCGCTGCTGATCGTTGGAGAGCGTGCACGCGCCGAGCGCGTCGACGAGGGATTGGTTGAAGCGCAAGTTGCGCACGCCGCCGACGATCGCGCCGTTCTCAATCAGGAACGTTCCGTCGCGCGTCATGCCGGTCAGGATCGTCTTGCGCTGATCGACGATGCGCACGTACCACAGGCGCGTCACCAGCAAGCCGCGTTCCGTGCCGGCGATCAGCTCGTCGAGCGAAGCGCTGCCCGGGTCCACGACGAGGTCGAGCGGATAGGGCCCCTGCGCGTTGGGCGCGGGCAGTCCGTGCCCGGTGTTGGCACGGCCGAGTTTGCGCGCCCACGTGCTGTCGGTGACGACCGTGCGCGCGACGCCCGCTTCGATCAGAGCAACCCGTTGTTTGGGCGTCCCTTCCCAGTCGAACGGCGCATCGGGATGCAGCGCGTGCGCGTAATCGTCGCGAATCGTCACGCCCGCGCCCATCACCCGTTCGCCGAGCCGGCCGCTCAAGAACGACGATCCTTCGTCGTAGGACTGCGCGGAGAAATGGCTGCCGAGGAACATCGCCAGTTCCCCGAACGCCGGCGGTTCCAGAATCACCGTCCACTCGCCCGGTTCGACGGCAACCGGATCGGCGCTGGCCAGCGCCTTGCGCGCGGCGCGCGAGCCCAGCGCCTCGCCGTCGAGCACGCGCGCGTCGGTGCCGTAGCGCTCGGCGAAGCCGGTCGAGTCGCCGGCGGTCATCTTGACGTTCGCTCCGCATTCGGTGCCGTCGAACGACGCGTCGGCGCCGGCGGTGGTGGCGATGGTCACGCCGCTGGCCGCGGTCGTCACGTAGCCCGAGCACCAGCAGCCGTTGGCCACGGCCTGATCGAAGATCGCGGCGGCGACGCGCGCGCGATCCTCGGCGCCGGCGCCGGCCGTCGCTTCCGAAAAGGCCGCCGGCGGTGCCGCGGTGTCGGCGCGCGCGGCGAGCACCGGCGCTTCGCTCGGCCGCGGTGCGAACGCCGCGATCTCCACCGCGCGCGCCAGCACGGCGTCGATGCCGGCGTCGTCGCCGGCGTTGGTCGAGGCTACGCCGGTGCGCCCGTCGACGATCGCCCGCACGCGAATCGCCACGTTCTCGATGTCGACGTTCTGATGGATGAACTCGTGCGTGAAGCGCGTCAGCGCGCGATGGTCGCTGGTGACGATCGCTTCGGTCGCATCGGCGCGCGAGCGTACGAGAATGCGCGCGGCGAGCGCGCGGCGCGCGTCAGCGTCCATAACCGACCCCGACCGCGACGTTGCGGAAGCGCGCCGGCGCGGCGGCTTGGGTCGTGCGGCCGGTCTGCATCGGTTCGCCCTTCCCGCAGTTGGGCGTGCCCCACTCGAACCACGATGCCGCATCGGCGATCGCATCGCACGAATTCCAGAACACCGGCGTGACGCCGCCGTAGGTCGGGTTCTTGACCATGCGGCCGCGTTTGCCGTTCTTGATTTCCCAGCCGATTTGCGTGCCGAACTGAAAGTTCAAGCGCCGGTCGTCGATCGACCACGAGCGGTTGGCTTCCATGTACACGCCGGCGCGCACGTCGTCGAACAAGTTCTCGAAGGGCACGTCGCCCGGCAGCAAGTTCAGATTGCACATCCGGATCATCGGTACGTGTTCCCAGCTCTCCGCGCGCACGCACGACGTCGACGCCGCGCCGATCTGCTGCGCCGTGTCGCGCGAACTCTCGAAGCCGACCAGGATGCCGTCGCGGATCACGTCGGCGCGCACGCTCTTGGTTCCCTCGTCGTCGTAGCCCACCGTGGCGAAGCCGCGCGGCATCGTGTTGTCGATCTCGATGTTGACGATCGGCGAACCGTAGTGCAGTGTGCCGCGCTCGGCCGGGTCGAGAAAACTCGTGCCGCTGAAATTCGCCTCCCAGCCCATGATGCGGTCGAGCTCGGCCGCGTGACCGCACGATTCATGCACTTGCAGCGACACTTGCGAGCCGCCCAAGATCACGTCCATCGTGCCGCTGGGGCACTGCGGCGCCGCTAATAGTTGATGCGCCTCTTCACCGATGCGCGCGGCGTTCTCGCGCAGTTCGGCCCGCTCGAGCACTTCCCAGCCGCCGCCGAAGTACATGCCGCGATCGCCCGGCCACATCCGTACTTGCGCGTCACCTTCGCCGACCGCCAGCGCCGAGATCGCGCCGCCGCTCTGATAGATCGTTTGCGCGATCCGCGAGCCGATCGAGGAGTAGAACTCCTTGTCGGTGCGCCAGAGATCGAGCCAAGCGCGGCCGACCGCAATCGTCGGCGCGCTGTGCAGCGCGCGCTCGGCGTCGAGCAGCAGCGCCACGCGTTCGCCCAGCGGCACGCCGGCCGGATCGCGTTCGAGCGGCGTGACGTAGCGGTCGACGTACGTCTCGAGCGGCAGCGTACCGATGCGCCGCCGGCTCGCGGCCGCGCCCGCCCGGGCCATGGCCACGGCGCGGGCCGCCGCCGCGTCGAGCGCGGCGTCGTCGAACAGCGCGCAGGCCGCGAAGCCCCAGGCGCCGTCGACCAGCGCGCGCAGCCCGAAGCCCTCGCTGCGCGTGTCGCTGAAGCCCGCGACGTCGCCGTTCCGGACCTCGATCCGTTCGCTGCGCGTACGCTCGAAGCGAACGTCCGCATAGGCTGCGCCGCGCGCCAGCGCCGTGTCGAGCACGCGCTCGGCCTGAGCCGAAAAATCCATGCCGCCCAGGTACGGCGCCCGGCCGTAGCTCCCCGCCAGGGCAGGGCAAGTGCGGGACTTACGCCCCCTTGCCGATAATTCTCATGGAAAGCGAATATCGCTTGCTCGCGTCCGTCCAGTAGGATCGTTCGGTGAAGCATTTTTTGACCGTTATGGCGCTCATGGCGCTCTCGGCTTCTGCTGCGAGCGCCGCCTCGGCGCCCACCCCTTCGGCCGCCAAGAAAAAACCGGCGGCGGCCAAACCCGTCGTGCCGGTCGTCACGTACTTGAAATACAAGGTCGCGCCGGCGGATGAATATTTCGGCCGGCTCAAGATGAGCATTCTCGGCATTCGCAACACGATCAAGGACATGTCGGCCAAGTGCGATGCCGATCCGGCGCACGCGGCCGGCGTGATCGGCGGGGTCGCGTTGACCGAAGACGCGATGCACGACTGGGAGAAGAAGTATCCGCAAGACACGTGGATCCCGCCGGCGATCATGTCGCTCGAACGGCTCTACGCCAAGGTCGATACCGACGACGCGCGCGCGCATGCCAAACTGACGATGGTCTGGCTCGTCCACGACTATCCAAAGAGCGCGCCCGCAAAGATCGGCCAGAAAGAGCTCTCCGAAAACCTGGTCGGCGTGAAGCCGGCGCCCGCCCCGAGCGCTTCGACCGCGACGGTGGCCGGAAATCCGAACCCCGACGGCACGCTGCCGATCCCGGCCAAATAGCCGCCCGGACCGGAAGCGTTCCCGGATAAAAAAAGGCCCCCGCGTCGCCGCGGAGGCCTTTTCTCTGGGATGGGTTTACGAGGCCGCTAGAACTTGAGACCCAGACCGACGTAGGCCCCACCGTGGGTGGAGTTCGACGGTGCGAGGTTCACGATCCGCATCGAGTCGCCCATATATCCGCCGTCGAGGAAGATACCGACGCCGGTGAACGAGCCCAGCACGTACGTCGCGCCGACCTGATACTTCAGGTCGCGGTAGGACAGCTGACCGCTGATCGGTCCGGCGGCATACGCCCCCGAGATGTTCGGATAGTACCAGACGCTGCCGTACACCGAGAACGGCTGATCGAGATCAGGCAGTTTCTCGATACCGAAGCCGGCGCCCCACAGCCAGGGGTAGCCGTAGTTGTCGGAGTGCGAGATGAAGCCGACGCCCACGTAGATGCGCGGGTCGATGACCTTCAGCCCGAGCTTACCGTCGGCATCGACGTCGGCGGCCGTGAAGCCGGGGACGTAGCTCTGCGAGAGCCCGCCGATGTTGGTGACGTAGCCTTGACCGGCCGTGTCGCAGCCCGCGGCGGCCACGGCCGCGTTGGCGCAACCGTTGTGCTGGTAGGCGAAGGCTTCATAGTCGCCTTCGACCATCCACGGGAGGCCGAGCGCCGGGAATTCGACCGCGCCGCGAACGGCAAACGATTGATTGTTCCCGATGATGCCGCTGGAGAACTCGTTGTACACCTTCGGGTGGAAGATGTAGTCGCCCACGATGAAGTGTTCATAGTAGACGGGCTTGGCCGTCGGTGCCGGGCTCGGCGTCGGCGGCGGGGGCGGCGGCGGGGGGACCGGCTTCGGGGTCGGCTTCGGGGTCGGCGGTGCCGTGGGCGGCGGGGTCGGGATCGGCGCCGCTACGTAGCGGACGACGACGACCTTCTTCTCGGGAACCCACTGGACGTAGGCGCCCATGCCCTCGGAGATGACGCGGACCGGAACGACGATGGCGCCCTTGTAAATTTCGGGCGGTACGTCGAGCGGGCGCGATTCGCCGTTGATGATGACCTCGGGTTTACCGACCGTCACCTTGACGTCGGAGCCGGGCTTCGAGACGTCGGCCGTCTTCGAAGCGGGATCGTACGAAACCGTCGCACCCATCTGCTCGAACATCGAACGCAGCGGGACGAGGATTTCGTTGCCGCGCACGAGTGCGGCGAGAACGCGGTTTTGGGTCAGACGATCGGGTTTGGAATAGACATGGTGATCGTTGAACAGGATCGGCACTTCGCCGGACGGCGGTGTACCGAAGTCAGCGGGCGGCATCATCATAGCCTGCGCCACGGTCCGCGGGGTTGCGAGCGTTCCGATGTTTCCATTCGCAACCGCCGTTTGTGCGGCGGAGACCGACGATAGCCCGAAGCCCACGGCGACGATCGCCGCAAGCACCCCGGTGCTCAGTCGTTTCAAATTTCTCTCCCTAGAAAAATAGTAATTTGGGATTCCCTGGCGGGTGAATTAGAGCTGAAACCTCTGCCGGAACATCCGGAAGAGCACGAGGATCGACGGTTTGACCCGCCTCCCTGCCGTGCCCGGGAGGTACCCAAGAAAGAGGTCGGTCAATCTGGGCAGGGCATGGCCCCGCCTTGCTCCTACGGAGTACAACGCCGCCAAGCAACCTAAGGTTCCATTATTAGCCAAACGGCAGTCCGGGCGCTACCTTGCTGGCTAAACTTTAATGCCGGGCGGCCGGTCGGGGGCCGTCTGACAGCTCGGGTTGCTAACCGAGCTTTTCGTCCAGGCGCTCTTTGAACTTCTCGCGGGTGGTCACGTAGCGCTCGTGGGTGCCGTCGGCGACTTTCTCGCGCTCATCGAAGGTCGAGAAGGCGAATTCGACCCGCTTGCCGTCGACTTTGATGATTTCGACCTCGGTTCGCACGATCAGGCCCACCGGCGTCGCCGAGAGGTGGGCGATGTCCACGTGGGTCCCCAAGCTGATCTCGTTGGCGTCCATTAGCGGGGCGAGACACTGCATCGAGGCGTCCTCGACCAGCTGCAACAGCTGTGGTGTCGAGAGGACGTCGACCCCGCGGTTGCCGGCTTTCTCGGCCGTCATCCATTCCTCGACTCGTGTCTGACTTTGATAGGTTCGACCCACGTCGATCTTCTCGCGCATCCTTTCCCCCGGATACGCGTTGCAACCTGATGAATCATTTTGGTTATCCCTCCGGTAGGTAGGTCGAGGGTAGAGTCAACGTACAGACCTCACTCCCAGGTGTGCGAGGTAAAAGGAGAATCATGCTACGCAGTCAGCGCGCGCTTACTGCCGCGGTGCTTAGTGCCATGGCCTTCACGGCGTGCGGTCACGGCGGCGGCGGTCCCCAGCAGGCGCCGCCGCTAGCGGTCGACGTCACGACGGCGCAGCGCCAGAACATCGCGACGTATCTGTCGCTCGACGGCCAGATCGCGCCGCTGCAGCAGTCGACGCTCTCGACGCCGCAGTCGGGCACCGTCACCGCCGTCTACGTGAACGAGGGCCAGCGGGTGAACGCGGGCGAGCTGCTGGCGAAGCTCGACGACTCGACCCTGCGCGCCCAGCTCGCGCAGCAGATCGCGCTGGCCGCGCAGGCGCAAGCTCAGCTGAGCGGGCAGACGCTGCAGGGCAACATCACGCCCTCGCAGGCGCAGTCGACGGTCGCCACGGCCCAGCAACAGCTCGCGACCGCCAAAAACAACCTCTCGACGGCCACCGCCGCGCTGGTCAACGCCAAGCTGATCTACGACGGCGACGTGTCGCTCTACAAGTCCGGTTACGTCGCGCAGACGGCGCTCGAGGCCGCTCGCGCGGCGTACGTGCAAGCGCAGCAAACCGTCAACAGCTCGCAAGAGGCGGAGCGCCAAGCGGCGGTCGCGCTGCGCAATGCGAACGCGCAGGGCTCGAACGCGGTCCCGATCCAGAACCAGCAAATCGCCGGCGCCGTCGCGACGCTCAAGTCCGCGCAGGCGCAGGTGAAGCTGCTGCAAGCCGAGATCGCCCAGACCTCGCTGAACGCGCCGTTCGACGGCGTGATCACGCAGCGGCTGCTCGATCCGGGCAGCTTTGCCGGGCCCAACCAGCCGATCTTGCAGATCTCGCAAGTCGCACACGTGTACGTCAACGTCAACGTCCCCGACGACGAGCTCGAATTCGTGCACAAGGGAACGCAGGTCACCTTCACATCGAGCAGCGTCCCCGGCCGGACCTTCACGGGAGCGGTCTACGACGTCAACGCGACCCCCACGACCGGCACGCTCTCGTACCGCGCGCGCATCGTGATGCCCAATCCCGACAACGCGCTGCGGGGCGGGATGCTCGTCTCGGTCAGCGTGCGCAAGGCGTTCCATCCCGGCGCCGTGGTCGTGCCGCTCACCGCCGTCGTGCAGGGCGCCGCCGGCGCGGCGGTGTTCTCGGTCGCGCCGCTGCCGGTTCCGCCGGGCGCCGGGCCGAAGCCGGCGGGCGGACCACCCGGCAGCCCGACGTTCGCGCAGGCCAAGCTCGTTCCGGTGCAGCTGGGATTGCAGACCGACACCCAGGCCCAGGTGACCAGTCCACAGATCCGGCCTGGGACGACGGTGATCACCACGCGGCCCGATGCGCTGCAAGACAAGAGCACGGTCGCATTCACGCCGAATGGTCCCGCCGGCGGTGCATCGCGAGGCCCCGGCGGTCCGCAGGCCGATGCACCTTAAACCGCGCAAATCGCGTCCGTCCCGATAGGAGCTTGAACGAACCGATGGCATCACGCACGCTGGCCGGCCTGGCGCTTTTCGCGCTGACCGTCCTTCCATGGAGCGCAGCGCGGGTGGACGCCCAAGCGACGATGACGCCGCCGCCGCCGACACCCGCGCCGCACGGCTCGCCGTTGCCCGTGGGAATGTCGGCTCCGCACGCCTTGCCGTCGCCGATCTCGAGCTTACCGCCCGCCAGCCAGCCCCTCACGCTGCCCTACCCGGCCTACGGCACGCCGGTGCCGGGCGTGAACCGCGGCGTGCCCTCGGCCGGCGTTCCGCAGGTCGTATCGCTCGATCAGGCCGTCGCCATCGGCTTCGCGCGCTCGCCGCTCCTGGCGCAGGCGCGGGCCACGGTCGAGATCGACTTGGCGCCCGTCGACCTGGCCAAAACGGCGTACCTGCCGAGCGTTTCCGGCACGGTGACGGCGGCCCACGACTACGCGCAAACCGGCGCCAGCTCCGTGCGCTCGACCGGCGGCACGAGCGTCGTCACCACCGGCTTGGGCTTGAGCCTGGCCGAGCTGATCTGGGACGGCGGCAAGGTTGCCGCCGAACTGCGGGCCGCGAAAGCGACCGAGAACGGCGCCGTTGCGACCTATAAACGCGAGCTCCAAACCGTGGCCTATAACGTCGCGAACGCCTACTATGCGGCGCTGGCGGCGCAACGCGCCACCCAAGTCGCTAACGAAACGGTGCGGCTGAACCAAGTCAACGCCGATCTCGTGGCGGCACAGATCTCGGCCGGTACCACCGCCCGCTCGGACCTGCTGACGGCCGAGCTTCCGGTAGCGCAGGCGCGCGTCTCGCTGGTCAAAGATCAGGGCGCCGAACTCTCGGCGCAGGCCGCATTCGTCAACGCGATGGGCTTGGATGCGAACACCTACGTGCTGCCGCAGGACGACGGCAACGTGCTCGCCGGCGCCAGCGGCGCGCCGCAAGTCGCGGTGCCGACGTACGAGGTCGCGATCGCGCGCGCCTACATGCTGCGGCCGGACTTTTACGCGCAGCAATTCGCGATCGCAAGCTCGCAGGCGAACTTGCGGGCGGCCGGTCTCGGACTTTTTCCGAACCTGAACGGCACCGGCAGCTACGGCACCAACTCGACCGATCCCAACGGCGGCACGTTTCGCAACTCGGGCTCGATCGGCTTGTCGCTGAGCGTCCCGATCTTCGATCAAGGGCGTCACGCACTCACAGGTCGTGCAGGCCCGCGGCCAGCTCGATGCGGCGGTGGCGGCCCTGGAGACCGCGCGCGAGAACATTCAGCTCAACGTCAAACAGACGCTCGTCAACCTCGTCTCGGCCAGTGCGACGTTCGGTCAAACGCAAGCCGAACTCGCCAACGCGCGCGAGGTGCTGCAGGCGACGCAGGCCCAGTACGCGGCCGGCGTCACGACGCTGCCGCTGCTGCTCAACGCCGAGGTCGGCTTGACGCAAGCTCTGGTCGACCAGGTCAACGCGGTGTATTCGCTGCGCCAAGCCGAGGCGGCGTTTCTCTACGCGGAGGGTGCCAACGCTCCGGCGTGAAGCCCCGTTCATGACCACTACGCTGCCGGTGTGGATCGACGACCCGGTCAACGCCGCGATCCTCGCCGTGAGCGAGGACCGGCTGGCCGGCTTTCAGCTCGATCCGTTCGGCCAAATCGCCGAGCGCTCCGGCGTTGCCGTCGCGACGGTGCTGGAACGCATCGTCGCGATGCTCGACGCGGGCACGATCCGGCGCGTGCGCCAAACGCTGATGGCGACGAACCTCGCGGCCGGCGCGCTGGTCGCGTGGCAAGTCCCGAACGAGCGGCTCACCGACGCGTTCGAGTATCTCTTTCGCGAGGATCCGTTCTCCGGCCACTGCGTGATTCGCACGACCGATGCAGCGACGCCGGGTTCGAACTACCGCTTGTGGACGACGCTCAAAGTGCCGCAAGGCTTCGCGCTCGAGAAGCACGCGCGGCATCTGGCCGCGCGTATCGGCGCCGAACATTTCCGCTTGATGCCGGCCAAGTGTCTGTTCGCGCTGGGCGTCGGGCACATCCGACGGCGCGGTCTCGCGCCCGGCGCGCGCGCCGACGAACCGGCGCGGCCGACGAACACCGAGATCGTCGAGCTGAACGCGCTCGAATGGCGCGTGCTGACCGCGATCAAGCGCGAGTTCACGCACGATGAGATCGTGCGCGACGTGTGGGCCGCGCGCGCGCGCGAAGCGGGCGTTTCGCTCGACCGAGTTCGAGCGGATCGGCAGCGCGCTCAACGCGCGCGGCGTGATCGGGCGCTTCTCGACCTTCCTCGAACACGTCAAGCCCAACGAAGCCGGGCGAACGCGTGACGCGCTACAACGGGCTCTTTCACTGGGCCGTTCCGCCGGGCCGCGAACTCGAAGCCGGCGGCGAAGTCGGCCGCCACTATTGCATGACGCATGCCTATTGGCGCGAAGGCGGCCCGGAATTCCGCAACGTCAACGTGATGGGCGTCCTGCACGGCACCGAAAAAGAGACCGTGCTGGCGCACAAAGCGGCGATCGACGAACATTTGCGCGAAGCCGGTATCGACTTCAGCTACACCAACGTGTTCTGGGGCGGGCGCAGCGAGATCAAGCCGTCGGAGATCTCGCCGCTAGCCTACGTGGAATACTGCAACGCGCACGGGCTCGATCCCGACGCGCAGCGCAGTGAGTAGCGAACCGTGGCGCAGCGAGCGCCGGCCGCCGCCGCCCGGCACCGACGTGTGCGCGCTCTCCGACGTCGCTGAGGGGAAATCGCGCGTGGTGCCGTTCGGCCGCGGCTGGCCCGGCTTCGAGCTGGTCGTCGTGCGCAGCGGCGACGAGGTGTTCGGCTACGTGAACGAGTGCGCGCACATGGCGGTGCCGTTGAACCTGCTCGACGATTACGGCGTGGCCACCAACGCGCACCGCATCTTGTGCGACCATCACTACGCGACGTTCCGGTTCAGCGACGGCTATTGTCTGGAAGGCCCCTGTCAGGGAGAATCGTTGACGGCGGTGCCGTTGGCGGTGCGCGGCGAACGGATCGTCATCGGAGCAGCGCCGGCGGCGAAGTAGGCCGCCGCCGCCAGCACGGCGCACCCCAGCAGCGGGATCGCGCGCACGAGACCCCACGCCGGTACGGCGGCATCGAGGCCGGCGCGATGCTGTTCGGCGGCCCACACCGCGCTCGCGTCGAGGTTCGCGGCGGCGTGGAAAGCGCCGAGCGCATCGGGCCACACCGCGGCCGGATACGCGAGGGTCAGCGGCACGAGGACCAGCGTCAGCAGCGCGCACGCCGCGAGCGAGGGCAGCGGCGATGCGGCGCGCAGCGCGCGGTTCGGCAGCGCGGCGAATGCGCAAGCGACGGCGAACGCAAGGCAGACTGTTTCGGCCGCGGTGTGCGGCCGCTGCGTGACGTTCAGCCAGTCGACGAAGATGCAGGGCGCTGCAATGCCGGCCAGCATGCGCACGCGCGCGTTGGCCGACGCCGCCAGCAGCACCGCCGGAATCAGCTCGATGACGAAGTCGTGTTCGTGAAAGAACGGCATCGCGAACGGCAGCAGCGCGATCGCGATCGCCGCGGCGAAGCGCGGCTGACCGCGCAACCGCACGGCGCACGCGCCGGCGGCGGCGAGCGCGAGCAGCATCACCGCGTTGCCGGCCCAGCGCCGCCGCGGCCGGCGTGATGTGGAAGGACGCTAAGATCGCTTGCACGCCGTACTGGATGAGGATGAAGCGTTCGCTCGCACCGTGCTCGCCCAGGCGCTGCGCGTAGCGAGCGATGCCGGCCGGGCCGCCGCCGGCGGCCAGCGTGACGGCGCAGAACAGCGCTGCCGCAGCCGCGAGGAGCAGGGCCGGCCGGCGTTCGGTGAGGCGCACCGCGAGCGGCAGCGCGAGGTTCGGTTGGATCGCGGCGACGAAGGCGGCGCCGATCGCCAGCGGCGAGCCGCGTTCGAGCGCCCACAGCGCGAGCGCGACCGCGGCGGCCGCGACGAGTGCGGCTTGACCGAGCGAAACGTCGCTGATCACGGGTCCGCAGAGCGCGGCGAACAGCAGCGTGCCGGCGGCGCGCGAGGGCGTGAGGCGCACGTGCGCGAGCGCGGCCGCGGCGATGGCCAGCACGGCGATCGCGAGCACGAGCATGCCGGCCCACAGCGTGCGCGCGGCGTCGAACGGCAAGCGCGCGAGCAGCGACCACAGCGGCAACGACGCCGCGGGTCCGGCGAACGGCAGCAGCTCATCGCGCGTCGCATCGACACCCGCGATCGTGCGCTCGACGCGCCACACGTCGCGCGACCACGGATCGCCGCCGGCGTTCCACGTCGCTCCGGCGGCATAGTAGGCTTCGAAGTCGCGCGCGAACGGGCCGGGTGTCGGAGGAGGACGGAAGACCGTTGCGGCCAGCGCCGCCAGCACCAGGGCCAGCAGCGCGAACGCGCTACGGCGTCGCGGCGTAGAGCACCAGCCGGCTGACGGTTCCATCGTTGCCCATCGCGTAGGCGACGCCGCCCGGATAGCGCACTTCGAAGGCGTGCTTGTACACGGCCGTTCCGGGGCCGCCGACCGCGTCGACGAACCGTTCGTCCAAGCTGATGATGCCCAGACCAATGCGCACTTCGCCCGGCACCAGCCGAAACTCGCCGAGGTCGCGCGGCGCGAGCTTGGGTGCGGCATCGGTTTGCGGCACGTAGTACTCGACGCCCACCAGCAGATCGTCCTTATAGAACGCACTGAGCAAACGCCGTTCGTTGTTCTCGCGCAAACCGTAGGTGTCCCAGCCTTTGGCGGGGTACGCGAAACCGGTTCCCAGTTCGCGGATGACGTCTTTGCGTTTCGTCACGCCGGTCTGGAAACGGATGTTCTCGTTGAACAGGATGACCGGCACGTCGATCGGCGGCGGCGGCACGTTCGGCTGTTTGAGGCGCTTCTCGGCGATCTGCGCGAGGATCTCGACCGCGCGCACCATCGCGAAGTCCGGCGGCGGCTTTCCGCCCGCGCCTTCGTCGCTCATGTATGCCTGCGGATCGAAGTAGGTTACCGCGGCGCCGCCGACCGCGATCGCGATCGTCGCGAAGTACGCACCGGCGATCGCGATGCGCGCCGTCCGCGACACCGCCCCGAAGCGCGGATCGACGTAGCCGGCGAACAGCGCGCGAATGCGCGGCACGGCCACGATCGCGATGACGAGCAAGAACAGCAGCGAAAACGGCGACGTCCAGGCGTGAAAGGCGACGATCCACGCGAGAAAGGCGACCACGCCCACGATCCACAAGCGCGGGTCGATCGCGGCCGCGATGCCGCCGCCGTCGAAGGGCGGAATCGGCAACAGGTTTAGCCCGTTGAGGAAGAACCCGACGTAGGCCGCGGCGTACCAGAACGGCTCGTGCGTGGTGTGCGCGAGCCAGTAGCACACGCCGGCCGCCGCGAGGCCGTAGACGGGTCCCGCGAGCGTCGCGATCGCTTCGATCGTCAGGCTCGGCGCGGGCCCGCGCGCGGCGACGAACGCGCCGAAGCCGGGGATGAAGAACGGCAAGCTCGCCGAGATGCCGAAATTGCGGAACGTTAGGTAGTGTCCGAGCTCGTGCACGAGAATCAGCAGCACGAACACGACGCCGAATTTCCAGCCGAAGAAAAGCGCGTAGAACCAGATCGAGATGAACAGCGAGCCGAAGCTGAGCAGCAGCTTCGGGGCGATCAGCAGCCACTTGAAGTTGAGCAGCACCAGCAACAGGCCCTTGAACTTCAGGGCCAGCAGCGCGAGCGCGCCGATCGCGCCGCCGGCCGCCCGCCAGCCGCGCTTGGGCGGCGTGACGGACGGCTGGGGTGGAAGATATTCGCCTTCGACCTCGGAAGGGCGTTGCTCGTGCATCAGTCGGTGGTTCTCCCCGGGCCCGTGCGGCTCCGCGATTGGCGCCCGGTCTGTCCGGAGGGTGAGTTGCGCTCGATCTCCCTCCACTGGACCGCCCACGATTACGAGGCCGTTTTCCCCGCCTACCATTTCTGCCTGCGTGGTGTTTCGGATGTGGTCGTCGTGCAGACGCACGATCTGCGGGCCAACATGCGCGACCTGCGCCGCGATCCGTCCCGCCCGTACGCCGCGCACACGTTGGGCCGCAACTCGTGGTCGATCGGGCTCGCCGTGTGCGGCATGGCCGGTGCGCGGCCGTCCGACTTCGGGGCGCTATCCGCTCGCCGAGGCGCAGATCGACGCGTTGTGTCTGGTGGCCCGCACGCCTGGCCGACGCGTACGGCATTCCGCTCACCGCGATTCGGACGCACGCCGAGGCGGCGCTGGAAGACGGCTACTTCGGCGCCGACGATGACGAACTGCGCTGGGATATCGCCCGGCTCGAGCCGCGCGGCGGAACCGCTCGCGGAGCGCGAGGCGCTCGCTGACCGGCGACGTGCTGCGCGCGCGCATCGCCGCCGCGCGATGACGGCCGCCGACGCGCTGCGCTTGGCGGCGGCGTTCGGCGTCGACGTGCGCGACGCGCGGCGCCGAACGCTTGCCCGGCGGCTATTCGAACGAGAGCTGGCGCGTGCGCGGTCCGGCGGCCGCGGTGGTCGTGCGCCGGCACGGCCGCCTCCACGTCAGCCGCGCGGCGCTGGAGTTCGAGCACGCCGTGGCGGAGCACTTGGGCGCGCGCCTCGCCGAGGCCGTGGTGCCGCTGCGCGATGGCGCCGGGCGGTCCTTGCTGCTCGATGCGGGCGCGTACGTTGCGGTGTTGCCCTGGGTGGACGGCACGACCGGGCTGCGCGATGCGCGCACCGGCGCGGCGGCCGCGCGCGTGCTGGCCCGCTTTCACCTCGCGGGGCGCGATCTGCACGTCGCGGGCGGCATGCGCAGCACGCGCTTCTTAGGCGTCGTGCCGTGGCTGGTCGCGCGCTTCAAGCGCTTCGCCGCCGCCGAGTCGCCGGTGGCGCGCGCGCTGCCGTGGGACGAGTTGATCCTTGCGCTCGCGGCCTCGATCGCGCGCGTGGCGCCGCGCGCCGCGCGCTTGCCGCATGCGATCGTGCACGGCGATCCCAACCCCGAAAACGTGGTCGTGCGCGACGGGACCGTGCGCGCGCTGATCGACTACGACTTCGTGCACGAAAGCGAGCGCGTGTACGACGTCGGCGCGTTCGTCGATGAGTTCGCGCGCGACGGCGATGACGCCGCGCTCTCGTTCGAGCGCATCGGTGCGCTCGTTGCCGCGTACGATGCCGAAGCCGCGTTGACGGCGGACGAGCGCGAACTGCTGCCGGATGCGATGCTGCGGCATGCGGCGACGCTGGTTTGGTACGTCGTCACGCGGCACGGCGAGCGTTCGCCGGGCGACGTCGGCGGCGCACCGCGCTATGCCGCGCGGGTGCGCGAGATCGCGCGCTGCGCGGAATCGATCCGGCGTGCCGCCTAGAATCGCCGCCGTGCTCTTGTGGGCTGCGCTCGCGCTCGGCGTCGCACTGATCGTCATCATGACGTGGCATCCGTGGGTGGCGGGAAGTTTCGCCGGCTGCGCACCGGGTACGGTGCGGGGATGGGACGGGTTTTGCCGCAGCGGATCTTGATACTCGGCGCGGGCTTTGCCGGCGTCGCCACGGCGCGCAAGCTCGAGCGCGTCTTGCGCCCCGGCGAGGCCGAGATCACGATCGTCGGCCGCGACAACTTCACGCTGTTCACGCCGATGCTGCCCGAAGTGAGCGCGGGCGGACTCGAGACGCGGCACGTGGTGACGCCGGTGCGCGCGCAATTGCGGCGCGCGAGCTTCGTGCTCGGCGACGTGGTCGAGATCGACCTCGACGCGCGCGCGGTCAACGTGCAGCACAGCATCACCGGCGCCACGATGACGCTGGGTTACGACCAGCTCGTGTTCGCGCTCGGCAGCGTGACCTCGACCTTCGGCATTCCGGGCGTGGCCGAGCACGCCTTGCCGCTGAAGTCGCTCGAAGACGCGGAGCGGCTGCGCAACCGCGTCATCGCGAGCCTCGAACTGGCCGACGTCACGACCGACCCAGCCGAACGCCGGCGCCTGCTGACGTACGTGATCGTCGGCGGCGGTTACACCGGCGCGGAGGGGGCCGGCGAACTGATCGATCTGTTTCGCAGCATCACGCCGTTCTATACCTCGATCGATCCGCACGACGTGCGGATGGTGGTGATCGAAGCGGGTCCGGAGCTGTTGGCCGGATTGCCGGCCGCGATGGGTCGCTATACCGCGAAAAATCTCGTCGCGCGCGGGGTCGAACTCCATCTCGGCGATGCGGTGACGTCGCTCGACGAGCGGGCGATCCGGCTCGCGAGCGGGACCGTGATCCCAACCGCCACCGTGCTCTGGAGCGCCGGCGTGCGGCCGGCGCCCGTGATCGCAGATCTGCCGCTGCACCACGCGCGCAACGGCGGCATCGTCGTCGAACGCGACATGTCGGTGCCGGGCCGCCCGGGTCTGTGGGCGCTCGGTGACTGCGCCTGGATTCCGATGAAAGCGGCGGGCGAATGGTATCCGATGACCGCCCAGCACGCGATCCGCGAAGGTCCGGCGCTGGCGAAGAACATCGCCGCCGTTCTGCGCGGGCGCGCCGACGATGCCGTTCGATTTCACCGCGCTCGGGACGATGGCGTCGCTCGGCGCGCGGCGCGGCGTCGCGAGCCTCGCCAACGGCATCGTCATCACGGGCTTTCCGGCCTGGTTTCTGTGGCGCACGTACTATCTGTCGCGCTTGCCGGGTCTCGACCGCAAGGTGCGCGTCGCACTCGACTGGGCCCTCGGCTTGATCTTTCCGCGCGACATCGCCGAGATGCGCGTGTACACCCAACGTTCGCGCGACCTCGCAGCGCGCGATGCGGGCTTGGATCCCTCCGGCGATTAAGTCGCGGGCTCGCGCGAGAAGATGCCGATGACGCGCGAGGGGCCGTCGAGCGCGGCCAGCGCCGCGTCGAGGCGACTGCGGTCGACCTCGCCGATTTCGAAGAAGAAGCGGTAATGAAACGGGTCGACGTGGTTGGGCCGCGCGACGAGCGAACGTAAGTCGAGCCCGCGGTCGGCGAAGGCGGAGAGCGCGTCGCGCAGCGTTCCCGGCCGGTTCTCGACTTCGATCGCGACGCAGCCGAGCGTACCGTGCGCGCTCGGCTCGCGCGTGAGCAGATAGAAGCGCGTGAAATTGCGCGGGTCGTCTTGGATCGCGGCGCGCAGCACCTTCGCGCCGTAGAGCTCGGCGGCCAGTGCCGGTCCGACGGCGGCGATCGTCGGATCGCCCAGTGCGACGATCTCCGCGACCGCGCCCGCCGTATCCGCCACCGCGACGCGTTTCCACGCCGGATGCGCGCCGGCGAAGCGGTGGATCTGTTCGAGCGCGACCGGGTGCGAGCGGATCTCGCGAATATTCGCTTCGTCGGCATCGAGCGTGCCGATCAGGTTCATCTCGACGGGAAACGCCGTCTCCGCGATTGCGTGCAGTCCGCGGTACTCCCACAGCAGGTCGTAGGACCGCGCGATCGAGCCGGCGATCGAGTTCTCGACCGGCAGCAGCGCGGCGTCGATCTCGCCGCCGTCGACGGCGGCCACGAGCGCGTCGAACGACAGGAAGCCGCGCGTCTGCGCGCCGGGGCGCAAACGGCGCGCGGCGGCGTCGCTGAAGGCGCCGGCTTCGCCTTGAAAGCCGATCGTCATTTGCTCAAGTCGGCGATCGAGCTGCGCGCTTGCGGAACGCGCGGATCGTTGGGCGCGACCGCGACGAAGTGGTCGAATGCGGCGATCGCGTCGGTGCGCCGGCCGATCGACGCGAGGATCACACCGCGGTTGTAGAGCGCCTGCACGAAGCGCGGCCGGTGCGCGAGCACCGTGTCGAGCTGGGCGAGCGCGTCGAGGTCGTGGCCGGTTTGGTGCAGCGCGGTGGCGTAGTCGGTGCGCACGTCGGGGTTGCCGGGGTCGAGTGCGAGCGCGCGCTTGTCGTACGCCGCCGCTTGGTCGAACTTCCCGGCGTCGAAGTACATGCCGGCCAACGTGACCAGCGCGGCCAGGTCGCCGGGGTTCGCTTTGAGGCGGGCGCGCATCGTCGTCAGTTCTTGCATCACGGGCGCCGGCGGTCCGCCGCCGCCGACCGCGTTGCCCGGCAAGGCGGAAGTCTGCGCGATCGGGCCGGTACCCGTTTGCGGAACGGTGAACGTGCCGGGCGGATCGGTGACCATGGCCACCGGCGCCGCCGTCGCTTGGATGCGCGCATCGCCTTGTTCGGCCGGCGCGCCGCTGCCGAGCGCGGTTCCGCTGTCGGTCAACCCGGCCTTCACGAGATAGCCCATGATCGCGATGAACACGACGGCGATGACGGCGAAGATCGGAAGCGCGATGCGCGGCGGTAGACCCATCTGCCGGAGAGTTGCATTTGAATCGCGAATCCTCATTCCATGTCCGCGGATTTGCCCGATGTCGCCGAACTCCAAATGCTGTTCGCGCAGTACAACTTCGTTCACTTCGACGGCGAGATCCCGTCGTTCCGGATCGCCTACAACGCGCGTTTCTCCAACGTCGCCGGGCGCATCACCTACAAACCGCCGCTGATCGAGCTATCGCCCAAGCACTTGCGCGGCAAACCCGAGGAGCTGCGGCAAACGCTGCTGCACGAAATGATCCACGGTTGGCTCTACGCTCGCGGCGAGAACCCCAATCACACGCCAGCGTTCAAGCGCAAGATGCGCGAGCTCGGACTGACCTCGATCTATCACGACCTCGGCTCCGCCGCACCGCTCAACCCCTCGGTGAAGCGCTACGTTCTGCGCTGCGAGAAGTGCGGGATGGAGTTGCTGCGCCGCCGCAAACCACCGGCGAACCTGCTCTGCGCGCGCGACCGCCGCGAACTGAAGGTGTTCGAAATCGTCGAAATGCGCGAAGTGGAACCCGGCCGCGCCGCCCACCGCCACAGCTAAAAGTCAGTCGCGCCCCCCTCTGCTCGGAATGACACACTGGCCAAGATGACACACAAGTTCGATGACCCACAGGCTAGATGTAGCCGCGGCGCATGGCGTTTACGGCGGCTTGGGTGCGGTCGGCGGCGCTGAGCTTCTCGAGGATGTCGCGTATGTGGCCTTTGACGGTGCCGAGGCCAATGTGCAGGCGTTCGCCGATCTCGACGTTGCCGACGCCGTCGGCGATCAGGCGCAGCACGTCGAGCTCGCGCGGCGTCAGCGGTGAATCCGCGGACGGCTGCTGCGCGGGCGCGCCCAAGCGCCGCAGCACCACGTGTGCGATGCGCGGATCGAAGTACGCGCCGCCGCCGGCGACGATGCGAACCGCATCGATCACGGTCGACGCGTCGGAGGACTTGACGCAGTAGGCATCGGCGCCGGCGGAGAGTGCTGCGAGCACTTCGTCGTCGAGCTCGTGCATCGTGAGGATGACGACCCGTGTCTGCGGCGCGGCCGTTTTGATCGCGCGGGTGAGGGCCACCCCGTCGCGGCCGGGCAAGCCGATGTCGACGATCGCGACCGCCGGGCGTTCGCGCACGATCAGCGGCTCGGCCGTGATGCCGTCGGCCGCCTCGGCGACCACGCGCACGTCGCCGGTCGCTTCGAGCGCGGTGCGCAGGCCCGTGCGTGTGAGCGCGTGGTCCTCGACCAGCACGACGGTGATGGGCTCGGCGTTCGTCATGCGCCCGTGACCGCCGGCAGGCGCAGTGTGAAGATGCTGCCTTGCGGAACGTTCGGCTCGTAGCCGACGCTGCCGCCCGACTCTTCGGCCACCCGGCGCACGATGTAGAGACCCAAGCCCGAGCCGCCGCCGCGCCGGTCGTCGCCGCGCGCGAAGCGCGTGAAGAGGTGCGCGCGCGTCTTTTCGGTGATGCCGAACCCGTCGTCGGTGATCCGCACGACCGCGGCATTGCCGGCGCGCCGGACGGCGATCTCGACGTGGCCGTCGGGCGGGGTGTGCTCGAGCGCGTTGGCGGCGAGGTTCGTGATGGCTCGGCGCACGTCGCCGCGATCGCCCAGCGTGCGCACCGTCGCGCCGTCGTCGAACGCGGTCGTCAGCTCGACGTTGCGCGTTGCCGCCAGTGCTTGCAGCTCGCCCGCGATTTGGCGCGCGATCTCGCCCAGATCGAGGGCGTTGCGCTCGGGCCGCCGGTCGCCGCTCTCGAAGCGCGCAACCAGCAACAGCGTCTCGGCCAGACGTTGCACGTCGTCGGTTGCGATCACGCTGCGGTCGACGATTTCTCGGTAGCGTTCGGGCAGCTCGCCGTACGCGCCGGCCTGCGCCTGGCGCAAGGTCATGCCGAGCGCCGCCAGCGGCGTGCGCAGATCGTGGGAGAGCGCGTAGACCAGGTCGCGAATGATCCCGCTGCGTTCTTCGAGCGCGGCGTTGCGTTCGGCGAGTTGTTCGAACAGCCGCGCTTGAGCCAGCGCGTTGGCGGCTTGTTGGGCGTACGCGCGGGCGACGCCGCGCAGTTCTTCGATGCGCTCGAGATGCCGGCCCATGACCAGCAGAACGCCGAAACGCCGTTCGCGGTCGGCGATCGGAACCGCCAGCATCTCGGCCGCGCCGAACGTATCGAGGATCAGGCGGCCGAGCGCGTCGGTGGGGGCGACGGCGATCACGTCGCCGTCGTCGGCCGCGCGCTGCACGAGCGAGATAGCGGCCGGCGGCAGGCGCGCTTCATCGACGTCGACCTGCGGCTCACCGTGCCGTGCGACGAGTGTCGTCGCACCCGATCCGATCAGGGCGAAGCGCACTTCGGTCGCATCGAGCAGGTCGAGCGCTTCGTGGGCGATCGCGCGCAGCACCAGCTCGGTTGAGAGCGAGGCGCGCACCGCTTCGATCGCGGTCGAGATCTGCGCCTCGCGCCGCGCGCGCAGCTCTTGCGAGGCCGCCCGGCCGGCGCGTTGCGCGTTCTCGATCACGGCCGAACTCAAGTAGCCGACCAGCACGATCGAGAGTGCGGCCAGAATGCGGTCGCCGATTCCGGCGGCGTCCCAATGGTGACCGGCTTGCACACCGTTGATGAAACCCGCCGCCGCGTCGCACGCGAGTGCCCCCACCACCAGCGCGATGCGAAAACGCGCGCTGCCGCCGAGACTGCTCAGCACGATCGGAACGTCGAGCAGGATGGCAGCAACGAACAGCTGCGGTGTCAGTAAATCGATAACGAACGCCGCAAGGAGCGCGAGGATGCACACGGCCGGCACGAAGCGGTACGGCACGGCCTGCGCTTCCTCAATGCTCACCGGGACCCTCCGCCGAAGAACGTCGGGTATGGACCGTTCCGTGCGGCCGAACGCGCAAGCCTTGCTCGCCGAACTCGGGTTTCAGGCGCGGCTGACGATCTATCTGGCCGGAGCACCCGGCGCGGGCAAGACGTACCGCTTGCTGACCGATGCGAACTTTCAGCGCCGTGCCGGCCGCCGGGTGGCCATCGGCTGGATCGAAACGAAGGACCGGCCGGGTTTGGACGAGCTCGCTCGCGACCTGCCGCGCATTCCGCTCAAGCGCTTCGAGGTCAACGGCGCGACCTTCGAAGACTTCGACCTCGAGGCCGCGCTGGCAAGCGATTACGAAACGATCGTGCTCGACGAGCTCGCGCACTCCAATCCGCCCGGCGCGACGCATCCCAAGCGCTGGCAGGACGCGCTCGCGCTGCGCGCCGCCGGAAAGTCGGTGCTCGGCGCATTCAACATCCAGCATTTGGAAACCGCCGCGCTGACCGCGGAGCGCATCATCGGCCACCCGATCCGCGAGATCGTGCCGATCTCTCTGCTCAAGAGTGCCGACGGCGTGATCGCGCTCGACGTTTCGCCGGCCGTGCTCGAATCGCGCTTGCGCAGCGGCCGCATCGTCCACGGTGACGACGTCGAACGTGCCGCGATGGGCGTGTTCCGGCCCAGCAACCTGCAGATGATGCGCGATCTGCTGCTGCAAACGGTCGATGCGCTCACGATTCCGGTGGTGAGCCCGGCCAAGACGTCGACCGCGCTTGCGATCGTGTGCGGCGCTGAGGATCCGGGAACGTATCTGCGCCGCGTGGGCGCGCTGGCCGACGTGCTGGATCTCGCCGTCGAGGTCACGGCCGTCGACGGCGTCGAGCGGACGGACCTCGTTGCGCTCGCGCGCGCCGCGGCCGACGCCGCCGTGATCGAAGCGCCCGCGCAGTTGGCCGCCGGCCGCCTCGACAACGTCCGCGCCGCCTTCGTCGCGCTGCCCAACGGTGAATTGGCGCGCAAACTGCTCGCGCGGCCGATCGATCGCGACCTCTACGTGCTCGATCCACTGCGGCCGTCGGCACCGAGCGTGGCCGACGGGGCCCGGCATCCGTACGGTCAAACGGCCGGCGACCGGCTGCGCATCGGCTACGGCAAACTGACGATCTATCTGGGCTCGGTGGCGGGCAGCGGCAAGACGTACGCGATGCTCGATCGCGCGCACGATCTGCGCAACGAGGACGTGGACGCCGTCATTGGCCTCGTCGAAACGCACGGCCGCGCCGACACCGAAGCGAAGGTGCAGGGCCTCGACGTGCTCGCCCGTTTGCCCAACGGCGAGCTCGACCGGGAGGCGATCGTGCGCCGCCGGCCGGCCGTGGTGCTGATCGACGAACTCGCGCACACCAACGAGGCCGGCAGTGCGTTTCCGAAGCGCTTCGACGACGTGATCGCGATCTTGCGCCAAGGTATCTCGGTGATCACCACCCTCAACATCCAGCACCTCGAGGGACTCGGCGACGCGGTCGAGCGGCTGACCGGCACGCACGTGCGCGAGACGCTGCCCGACACGATCCTCGAACTGGCCGACGACGTGATCTTCGTCGACGTGACGCCGGAAGTGCTGCGCGAACGTTTGCGCGAGGGCAAGATCTACCCCCCGGAGCGCATCGATTCGGCGCTGGCAAACTTCTTTCGCACGGAAAATCTCGCCGCGCTGCGCGAGCTGACCGTGCGCGAGCTGATGCGGGCCCGCCGTCAACGCCGGCATGCTCCGCCGTTCGCCCGGATCATCCTCGGTGTGCGGGCCCGCGAGCGCGACCTGACGCTGATCGAGCGCATGGCGCGGCTGGCGACGCGCTTGTCGATCGAGCTGGTCGTCGTTCACGTCAGCACGCCGGGCGCGACTCCGCAACCGCAGGCCCTCGAGCGGTTGCAGCAAGCCGCGCGCACGGCGCGGGCCCAGTGGCTGGCGCTCGCCGCGCCGGATCCCGCGGCGGCGCTGGTGGCAACGGCCAAGGAGCTCGACACGATCGTCGTCGAGTCGCCGCGCGGGAAGCGGCGTTTGTTCACGCCGCCGTCGTTCGCGAACCGGCTGCTGCGCGCAGGCGCGCGCGAGATGATCGCGCTCACCCCGCGCTAGCCGGCGCGCCGGTTACTTTTCGTCGAGCGCGCGATTGAGATCGAGCACGTTCACGTGCGGTTCGCCGAGGATGCCGAGCGTGCGTCCGTCGACGTGCGCGTCAACGATCGCTTTGAGGGCTGCCTGCGTCATGTTGCGCGCCTTGGCGACGCGCGGAATCTGCCACTCCGCCGCGGCCGGCGAGATGTCGGGGTCGATACCGCTGCCGCTCGAGGTGACGAGGTCGATCGGCGGCTCGCCGGCGGCGCCGGGGTTGGCTTTCTTCAGCGCGGCGATCGTCGCTTTGGTCGCGTCGATGAGTTTCTTCGAGGTCGGTGCGAGGTTCGTGCCGCCGGTCGACGTCGGATCGTACCCCTTGCCGGCCGCCGAAGGCCGGCCTTGAAAGTCTGCGGGCTTCGTCCAGAGCTGGCCGATGATCTCCGAGCCGACGACCTTGCCGTTGCTCTCGACGAACGATCCGTTCGCCTGGTGCGGGAAGACCAGCATGCCGATCCCGGTGATGACCAGCGGGTAGATGAGTCCGAGCGCGATCACCGTGACGATCGTGTACAGAACTGAGGTGACGAGGTGCGAGAGCGTGCTCTCGCTCTTGGAGGCGGTTGGGCTGTGCATTATGCGGCTCCGGTGAGGTGCAGGGCTTGGAGGATGAGGTCGATCGCCTTGATGCCTATGAACGGGATGACGATGCCGCCCAAACCGTAGATCAGGACGTTCTCGCGCAGCACCGCGTTCGCTCCGCGCGGGCGGTAGGCCACGCCGCGCAGTGCGAGCGGAATCAGCGCGATGATGATGAGCGCGTTGAATATCACCGCCGAGAGGATCGCGCTCTGCGGCGTTGCGAGGTGCATGATATTCAACGCGTTCATCTCCGGGTACGTCGCCACGAACATCGCCGGGAGGATGGCGAAGTACTTGGCAACGTCGTTCGCGATCGAGAACGTCGTCAATGCGCCGCGCGTCATCAGCAGCTGCTTGCCGACCTCGACGACCTCGATCAGTTTCGTCGGATCGGAATCGAGGTCGACCATGTTGCCGGCCTCTTTTGCCGCTTGCGTGCCGCTGTTCATCGCCACGCCGACGTCGGCTTGGGCGAGCGCGGGCGCGTCGTTGGTGCCGTCGCCGGTCATGGCCACGAGCCGGCCCGAGGCTTGCTCGCGTTTGATCAGCGCCATCTTCGTTTCGGGCGTCGCCTCGGCCAGGAAGTCATCGACGCCCGCTTCGCCCGCGATGGCGCTGGCGGTGAGCGGGTTGTCGCCGGTGATCATGATCGTGCGAATGCCCATCGCCCGCAGGCGGTCGAAGCGAACCTTCATGTTCGGCTTGAGGATGTCTTTGAGCGCGATCACCGCCAAGAGGCTCTGCTCGTCCGCGAGCAAGAGCGGGGTGCCGCCGGCACGCGCGATGCGTTCGATCTGCGCGTCGAGCTGCGGTGCGAGGGCGCTTCGGCCTTGCTCGACGACCCACGCGCGCACCGCATCCGGCGCGCCTTTGCGGATCTTGCGGCCGTCGGCGAAGTCGAGCCCGCTCATGCGCGTGTACGCGCTGAACGGCACGAAGGCCGCACCTGCGGGCAGTTCGGGCCGCGCGTCGCCGTAGAGCTGCGTGTTCGCATCGAGACCCGCGTGGGGTGCCGCGAACACCACGATCGAGCGGCCCTCCGGCGTTTCATCCGCCAGCGATGAGTAATACGCGGCTTGGTGCGCGCGCGAATCGCCGATTCCGGAGGCGACGATGATTTCGCTGGCCTGCCGGTTGCCGAGCGTGATCGTGCCGGTTTTGTCGAGCAAGAGCGTGTCCACATCGCCCGCGGCTTCCACCGCGCGCCCGCTCATCGCGAGCACGTTGCGCTGCAGCACGCGGTCCATGCCGGCGATTCCGATCGCCGAGAGCAGGCCGCCGATCGTGGTTGGAATCAGGCACACGAGCAGCGCGATCAGCACCACGATGCTGGGCTTGCTGCCGGCATAGATGGTGAACGGGGCCAAGGTGGCGACCGCGATGAGGAAGACGATCGTCAGACCGGCCAGCAAGATGGAGAGCGCGATCTCGTTCGGGGTTTTCTGGCGCCGGGCACCTTCCACCAGCGAGATCATGCGGTCGAGAAACGATTCGCCGGGGTTGGCGCTGACGGCGAACACGATCTCATCCGAGAGCACCCGGGTACCGCCGGTGACCGAGCTGCGGTCGCCGCCTGCTTCGCGAATGACCGGCGCCGATTCGCCGGTGATCGCCGATTCATCGACCGTCGCCGCGCCCTCGACGATCTCGCCGTCGGCCGGGATCAGCTCACCGGCGGCGACGCGCACGCGATCGCCCTTGCGCAGCTGGGTGGCGCTCACCGGTTGCACGACACCGTTGACGATGCGGTTGGCGATCGTTTCGGTTTTTGTGCGGCGCAGGAACTCGGCTTGCGCTTTACCGCGCCCTTCGGCGACGGCTTCGGCGAAGTTGGCGAACACCACCGTGAACCACAGCCAGATCGAGATCGCGATGTCGAAGCCGAGCTTACCGTTACCGGCCATGGCATCGTGAATCGCGTAGATCAGCGTGACGAGTGCACCGACTTCGCAGATGAACATGACGGGGTTCTTGAGCTGCACGCGCGGATCGAGCTTCTGAAACGAAGACCCGATCGCCGGCCCGAGGATCTGCCCGTCGAACAACGAGCGTGAACGCGAAACCATCTTAGAACGTCTTCCCTTGATAGAGCTGCAGGTGTTCGACGATCGGGCCCAGCGCGTCGGCCGGGAAGAACGTCAGTGCGCCCACGATGAGGATCACGCCGATCAGCAGGGCGACGAAGATCCCCGACGTCGTCGTGAACGTGCCGGCGGTGGTCGCGATCGACTTCTTGCCGGCCAGTGCGCCGGCGAGCGCGACGACCGCGATGATCTCGGCGAAGCGGCCGAAGAACATGCACACGCCGCTCCAGAAGTCGTAGAACGTGTTGCCGCTCAAGCCGCCGAAGGCCGAGCCGTTGTTGCCGGTCGTCGACGAGAACGCGTAGAGGATCTCGGAGAACCCGTGGGCGCCGTTGTTGCCGAGCGCCGACAAACCGTCTTTCGCGACCGAGGCGATGCCGGCCGGAATCAGCGTGAAGACCGGCACGACCAAGAGCGCGAGGATCGCGAACTGGACTTCGCGCCGTTCGATCTTCTTGCCCAGATATTCCGGCGTGCGGCCGACCATCAGGCCGGCGATGAACACCGTGAGCACGACGAACTCGAGCATGCCGTAGAGCCCGGCCCCGACGCCGCCGAAGATATCTTCGCCGAGCTGGATGTTGAGCATCGGAATCAGCCCGCCGAGCGGCATGAACGAATCGTGCTGCGCGTTGACGGCGCCGCACGACGTGGCCGTCGTCGTCACCGCGAACAGGGCCGAGGCGCCGATGCCGAAGCGGACGTCCTTGCCTTCCATGTTGCCGCCCGGCACGCCCAGTGCGTGCACGAGCGGGTTGCCGGCGGCTTCGGCCAAGGATGCGGTGAGCAAGCCGCCGGCCCACACCAGCGACATCGCGACGAACAGCACCCAGCCTTGCCGCTGGTCCTTCGCGAACCGGCCGTAGGTATAGGTGAGGGCCGCCGGGATCAGCAGGATCAGAAACAGTTCGAAGAAGTCGGTGAAGGCCGTCGGGTTCTCGTTGGGCGAGATCGAGTTCGCGCCGACGAAGCCGCCGCCGTTGGTTCCGAGCTCCTTGATGACTTCCATCGAGGCCATCGGTCCGCCGGTGATCGATTGCGTGAAGCCTTCGACGTTCTTGACGTCGACGTAGGGCGAGAAATTTTGCGGAATGCCCTGGAAGATCAGGATCAGCGCGCCCACGATCGAGACCGGGACGAGGATGTAGAGCATCGAGCGGGTCAGGTCGACCCAAAAGTTGCCGAGCGTTTTGAGGTCGGTGCGCACGAAACCGCGGATGACCGCGATCGCGATCGCGATGCCGGCGCCGGCGGAGACGAACATGTGCCACGCTAAGCCCGCCATCTGGGTGAAATAGCTCAGCGTGGACTCACCGGAGTAGAACTGCCAGTTCGTGTTGGTGAGGAAGCTGATGGCCGTGTTCCACGCGAGGTCGGGCGCGACGTTGCCGAAGTGCTGCGGGTTGAGCGGCAGCCACGCTTGCGTGCGCAACAAAATGTACAAGATACGCGAAGCCGACGACGCTGAACCCGAGGACGGCCAGCACGTAGGATTTCCAGCTCATCTCGCGTTGCGGATCGATCCGGCAGATCTTGTAGAGCGCCGATTCGATCGGCGCGATAACGGGCGTGAGAAAAACGCGCTCGCCCGAGAACACGCGGGCCATGAAGGCGCCCAGCGGTTTCACGCACGCGAGCACGACCAGAAAGAGCAGCAGGTCTTGGAGCCAACCGGCGAGCGTCATCAGAAGTGCTCCGGCCGCAACATCGCGTACACGAGGTAAATCAGGCCGGCGACGCTCAGCGCCAAGCCCAGCCACAATTCAAGGGTCATATCTTCTCGCAGCCCCGGACGTACAGATCGGCGACGGCGAAGAAGATGACGATCGCCGCAACCAGCCCAATTTCGAGTAAGATCACGGGCCTAGCATAGCCCTTGCCGAGTGCGGGGGTAATCCTCCGAACGGATGAACCGAACGGATTGGAAACCCGGTACGGTACTGCGTATCGCGGACGAAAGCGCGCTCTAGGACCCCGGCCTTGGGGCATCGAAGCGCGACCGTCTCGCATAGAGAAAGGTCGTCATGGCTCAAACGCTTCCGTCCACTAAAGATCTTCCGGCTGCGCCGGCACCCACGCCCGAAAAAATCTCGGGCGGGCACCTGGTCGCGAAGGCGCTGAAGAACGAGGGTATCGATGCGATATTCACCCTTTGCGGGGGACATATCATCGATATCTACGACGGCTGCATCGATGAGGGGATCAAGATCATCGACGTGCGTCACGAACAAGTCGCCGCGCACGCGGCCGACGGTTACGCGCGCATGACGGGCGGCATGGGTTGCGCGGTCGTCACGGCCGGCCCGGGAACGACCAACGCCGTGACCGGTGTCGCCAACGCCTTCCGCGCCGAGAGCCCGATGCTGCTGATCGGCGGCCAAGCCGCGCTCACGCAGCACCGCATGGGCGGCCTGCAGGACCTCAACCACGTCGACATCATGCGCCCGATCACCAAGTTCGCGACCTCGGTTCCGAGCACCGAACGGGTCGCCGATTTCGTGGCGATGGCGGCGCGCGAGGCCTTCAACGGTTCGTTCGGACCGTCGTACCTCGAGATTCCGCGCGACGTGCTCGATTTCAAAGTCGATCTGGCCAAGGCGGTCATCCCGCGCGCCGGCGCCTATCGCGCGTCGACCAAGAGCATCGGCGATCCGGCAGGCATCGAGCAGCTGGCCGATCTGCTGGTGCACGCGAAGAAGCCGGCGATCCTGCTCGGCCAGCAAGTCTGGACGTGCGGCGGGAGCGCGATCGCGCGCGAGTTCGTCGAGAAGCTCAACATCCCGACGTACATGAACGGCGCCGGCCGCGGAACGCTCGGGCCCGATCATCCGCTGAGCTTCCAGCTCACGCGCCGCGATGCGTTCGGTGAAGCCGACGTGATCGTGATCGTCGGGACGCCGTTCGATTTTCGCCTCGGGTACGGCAAGAGCGTCAAGTCCAAAACGGTCGTGCAGATCGACATGTCGTACGCGACCGTCGGCAAGAACCGCGACATCCAGCTCGGCCTGGTCGGTGACGTGGGCTCGATTCTCGCGGCGGTATTGCAAGCCACCTCGGGCCGCACCGACAACGGCGCGTCCGGGCGCAAGGATTGGGTCGCGTCGCTGCGGGCCAAAGAGACCGCGGCCTACGACGCGCGCATGCCCAAACTGCTCAACGATGCGAACCCGATCCACCCCTATCGCTTGGCCTATGAAATCGATCAGTTCCTCACCGAGAACTCGATCTTCGTCGGCGACGGCGGCGACGTGGTGACGTTCGCCGGCAACGTGGTCCGCCCGAAGGGGCCGGGGCTCTGGATGGACCCGGGGCCGCTCGGCACGCTCGGCGTCGGCACCGGTTTCGCGATGGCGGCCAAGCTCGTGCATCCGGAAAAGGAAGTCGTCGCGCTCTTCGGCGACGGGTCGTTCGCGATGACCGGGTTCGACATGCAGACCGCGATCCGGTTCGGATTGCCCTACATCGCGATCATCGGAAACAACTCGTACATGAACCAGATCCGCTACGGCCAGATACAGAAGTACGGACCCGAGCGCGGCAACGTCGGCAACTATCTCGGCGACGTGAATTTCGAGAAGTTCGCCGCGATGCTCGACATCCACGGTGAAGCGGTGCGCGATGCGAAGGAGATTCGTCCGGCCCTCAACCGTGCGCGCGCCTCGGGCGGATGCGCGATCATCAACGTTTGGCTCGATCCCGACGCGTATGCGCCCGGGACCGAAAACCAAACGATGTACAAATAGTTCAGAACGGAATCAAACACCTGATGAAAAAAGCCCTCGACGGCATTCGCGTGCTGGATATGACCCACGTCCAATCGGGACCATCCTGCACGCAACTGCTCGCCTGGCTCGGCGCCGACGTGATCAAAGTGGAGCTGCCCGGCCGCGGCGATATCACGCGCGAACAGCTGCGCGATATTCCGAACGTCGACAGCCTGTACTTCACGATGCTCAACGGCAACAAGCGCAGCTTGACGCTCAACACGAAGAAGCCGGAAGGCAAAGAGATCTTCGAGGCGCTGATCAAGCACTGCGACGTGTTGGTGGAGAACTTCGGCCCCGGCGTGCTCGACCGCCAAGGCTTCACCTGGGAGAAGATCCAGGAGCTGAACCCGCGCATGATCTACGCCTCGATCAAGGGCTTCGGTCCGGGAAAATTCGAGGACGCGAAGGCCTACGAGCCGATCGCGCAAGCGATGGGCGGCTCGATGAGCACGACCGGCTGGGAAGACGGCCCGCCGACCGTGACGGGCGTGCAAACCGGCGATTCGGGCACCGGGATCCACACGGTGGCCTCGGTGCTCGCGGCGCTCTACCAGCGCGAGCAGCACACCGGTAAGGGACAGCGCATCGTGTGCACGATGCAAGACTCGGTGCTCAATCTTTGCCGCGTGAAGATGCGCGATCAGCAGCGCCTCGCGCACGGCCCGCTGACCGAATACCCGAACAAGAGCTTCAACGGTGTGGTGCCGCGGTCGGGAAACGCGTCGGGCGGCGGCCAGCCGGGCGCGGCGCTCAAGTGCGCGCCGGGCGGCAGCAACGACTACGTCTACTTGATCATTCAGCCCCAGGTCTGGAAGGCGCTGTGCGAGGAGATGGGCCGGCCGGAGCTGGTCAGCGATCCGAAATACGCCACGCCGGCCGCGCGCCTGCCGATTCTCGATGAAGTCTTCGGGATCGTCGAAGAATGGACGAAGAAGCTCACGAAGTTCGAGGTGCTCGAGCGCTGCAACGCGATCGACGTGCCGTGCGGGCCGGTGATGGACATGGGCGAGCTGCTCGTCGACGAATCGTTGCGCGCGCGCAACATGGTCGCCGCCGTCGAGCATCCCGAACGCGGCACCTACTACACGATCGGCAGCCCGCTCAACCTCTCCGACTCACCAGTCGAGTATAAAACCGCCCCGCTCCTGGGCGAACATTGCGCCGAAGTCCTCGCCGAAGTGATGAACTACGACGCGCACAAAGTCGAAGAACTTCGCACCGCCGGCGTGATTTAATCCTCGCCGCCTCAGTTGGGTATGCGCGCCAGGATACATTAGAAGTGAACTGACGCGTATACCGCTGGTCATTATAATCGATCCACTCCCATCACCCGATGGCAGATCGCATCAATACTGTGAGCGTGGATCAAATGAACGGAAATAGAACGAGGCTGAGTTTTCTGTACGGCGTGTTCGTCGCTGCGTCCGTCGCGGCGACGACGCTGCCGGCGCGTGCCGGAGATACCGGGATTGTCGCCGGTGTCGTCGTGGACGGCGACAAGAAACCCGTCGCCGGCGCAAGCGTTACGCTTTCGGCCCCAACCGGCCGCTACCACGCCGTGACGGATCAGCGCGGGCGGTTCAGCATCGTCGGCGTCTACGTCGACACGTATGCGGTCGGGATCCAAAAGCCGGGTTGCGTCGATATGTCCATGTCGGGCGTCTACGCCACGGGCGATGAAATCCAAGACATCGGCAAGGTTGAGTTGAGGGCAGCGAGCCGGCCCGTGGTGGCGCAAGCGGCTCACTAACGATCCGGGATTCATGGCGTCGTGCGCGATCCGGCCGAGATCGATCGTGCGATTGCGTCGGCAAGGCGTTCGGTATCATCCTCCGAGAGCGTCGTCGTAACGATGCGTAAGGCGGGTGCGCTGCGAAAGCGATAGCGTGCACCGGCGTCGACGGCCCAGCCTTGCGCATCGAGTGCGCGCACGACGCCCAATTCGTCGGCGACGTGAAGCCACACCGCCAGGCCGCCGCCGTCGTCGACCGCAACGCCGCGCCGGCGCAATGCTTTGGCGAGGCCCACCCGGCGCGCCACGTACGTTCGTCCTGCGACCTTGAGGCTGCGCGCCACCGAGGCGTCGGCGAGCATGGCCGCCGCCGTCTCCTGGAGGATCCAGCTCACCCAGCCGGCGCCGAGTCGTTGCCGGTGCAGCAGGCGCTCCGCCGAAAGAGCGTCACCCGCAACGAGCGCGGTGCGCAGGTCGGGTGCGATCGCCTTCGCGATCGAGCGAACGAAGAGCCAGCGCGGATGCTTGCCGGCGAGCGGCCAGAGCTTTGTCTCGGTGAGCAAACCCAAGTAGTCATCTTCGATCACGAGCATATGCGGTGCGCGCGCCAGCTCTTTCAAGAGCGCCTTGCGCCGCTGTTCGTCGATTGCCGCGCCGGTCGGGTTCTGGTCGCGCGGCACGATCACCAGCGCCTTCGCGCCGGCGCGAATCGCTTTGGCCAACTCAGCCGGAACGATGCCGTGCGCGTCGACCGCTACCGGAATCACGTTCAAACTGCGCGTCGCGCACAGTTCCCGGTACGGCGGATAGGCCGGGTCTTCGAGCGCCACTTTGTCGCCCGCGACCAGGTGTGTGAGCAGCGCGCCTTCCACCGCCTCGGCGGCCCCCGAGGTGATGACGATATGTGACGGATCGACACCATCGCGCTCGAAGTGTTGCGCCGCGGCCGCGCGCAGCAGCGGGTTCACGGGATGGTCGCCGTACAGCCGGCCCTCCGCGAACGAGCGCGCGAGAAACGGACGAACGGGCGGCAAGAGCGCCGGGTCGGGATTCGCGATGACGAGGTCGCGCACGCCGGCGCGCAACGAGGCCGCGGCGGCGGTGGGAAAAGCGGGGCGCGCAATCACGCGCGATCCTCCGCGACGATTGCCGCCGATCCGGCCCTTCGCGCGCAACTGCGCGTATGCGGCGTTCACGGTCGTCGGCGAGACGCCGAGTTCATCCGCCAAGCCGCGAATGGTCGGCAGCGTCTCGTCGGCGCGCAGCCGCCCGTCGTCGATGGCCCGTTCGAGGCCGTCGGCGATCGCACTGGCGCTTTTGCCGACGATCTGGTATTGTGTCACTAGATGAAGATATTGTACTGTAACATAACTATTCCTTCCGGCGGCGCCGGCGTTGTGTAGTAGCCATGCCCCGCATTCACGGCCGGTCGACGGCCGGTCACATCGCGGACATCGCGAGCCGGCTGTTCTATAGCGAGGGCATTGGGTCGCTCGGGGTCGACCGCGTCTCCGACCTGGCCGGCGTGACGAAGAAGACGCTCTACCGCCACTTCGGCTCGAAGGATGCGCTGGTCGCCGCGGCCGTGCGCGGGGCATCGCCGCTGGCCATCCCCGAACGGCCCGAGGATCCGGCCGAGGGGATCGCCGCGATGTTCCGGCAGGTGGTCGACTTCGTATCGCAGCCGGAGTTTCGGGGCTGTCAGGAGCTCAACGCCGCCTCGCAATTGCCGGACTTCCGCCACCCCGCACGCCTCGCGATCCGCGAGCTGCGGCTGCGCCGGCGCGCGTGGTTCCGCGAGCGTGCCGTCGAGTTAGGGGCGCGCGATCCGGACGTCTTCGCCGACGAGCTGATCGTGGCGTTCGACGGAGGCCTGGCCGCATCGATGATCTTTCGCACGCCGGCGCCGGCCCGAGCCGCCGTGCACATCGCCGCGATGGTCGTGCAATCGACCGCCGCGGCAACGGGCCTGTAGCGTTAGTGCGCTAGCGCCGGGTGTTGACCCAGATCGTTTTCTTGTCGGTGTAGTTGTCGATGGCGGCGGGGCCCAGATCGCGGCCCATCCCGGAATCGCCGCCCAGGCCGCCCCACGGCAGGCGCGTGTCGCTCTGGCCGTAGGTGTTCACCCACACCGTGCCCGCGCGCAGCTTACGAGCCATCGCGTGGGCGAGGCCGATGTCTTTGGTCCAGACGCCGGCGGCGAGCGAAAACGGCGAATCGTTGGCGATGCGCACCGCATCGGCCTCATCCTTGAACTTGATGACCGCGGCGACGGGACCGAAGATCTCCTCGCGCGCGATCTTCATCGAGTTGTCGACGTTGGTGAACACCGTCGGCTCCAGGAAGTAGCCTTTGGTGCCGACCCGCTCGCCGCCCGAGAGCAGCGTTGCGCCCTCGCTCTTGCCCGAATCGATGTAGCCCATGATCGACGTGAGCTGCTTTTGCGAGATGATCGGGCCCATGTAGGTTTTCTCATCGCGCGGATCGCCGACTTTGAGCGTCAGGGAACGCGCGACCATCAGCTCGCAGAACTTGTCATAGATGGACTCGTGCACCAACACGCGCGAACCGGCCGAACACACCTGGCCGCTGTTGAAGAAGATCCCGGCCGCCGCGCCTTTGACCGCGGCCTCCACGTCGGCGTCGGCGAAGATCAGGTTGGGGGACTTGCCGCCGAGCTCGAGCGTGAGCCGCGTGATGAACGGGGCCGCGCCCTGCATGATCGTTTTGCCGACGCCCGGCGAGCCGGTGAACGAAATTTTGTCCACGTCGGGATTCGTCACGAGCGACATGCCGGCGCCCGTTCCGGGCCCCGGGAGAATGTTCAGCACGCCCGGCGGGATGCCGGCTTCGAGCGCGAGCTCGCCCAGCAGCAGCGCGGTGAGGGGCGTTTCCGAGGCCGGCTTCAGCACGACCGTGCACCCGCACGCCAACGCCGGTGCAATCTTCCACATCGAGTTCATCAGCGGGAAGTTCCAGGGCACGATCGCGGCCACGACGCCGACCGGCACGCGCTCGATGTAAGTCAGCGCGTCGGGGCGCACGGGGACCACGTCGCCCATGATCTTGTCGGGCCAGCCGGCGTAGTATTCCAGGCAGTCGAGCATCGCCGGATAGTCTTGCCGGCGCACCGAGCTGATCGGTTTGCCGCCGTCGAGGGACTCCAGGCCGATGATCGCTTCCTGATTCGTGCGCACCAGCTCGGCGAACTTGAACATCAGGCGCGAGCGCTCGGCGGCGCGCATCGTGCCCCAGGGCCCGTCCTCGAGAGCGGCTCGGGCGGCACGAACGGCGCGGTCGGCGTCTTCGGGACCGGCCTGGGCCACGTTGGCGATCAGCTCCTCGGTCGCGGGATTGCGCGTCTCGAACGTCTTGCCCGAAGCGGCGTCGACCCACGCGCCGCCGATGAGCAGCTTGGTCGGCGGAATACGAGTCGCGGTGGGCGGCGGTGCCGTCATGGCCATGGTGTGCGGGTCCCCTTTGTGCCGGAGTCGGAAGGCCGCGCTTTTCGACGCCGGACGGCGGTTCTCCATTCCTCAAGGCAACCGGTTGCGTGGAAACCCGATGATTTTGGCCGAGGTTTTTTCCGGGTGTTGAGACGAATGTAGCAGCGATCGAAGCAAGCAATCGGCCCGTTGTGGGTTTCCCCACCGAGCCGGTCTCCACCCGAATCGAGGGGCAGATGTCCACTCCCGTCCCGGCGGCTCTTCCACACACCCGCTCCGGCCTCGGTAATCCCTGGATCCAGCTCGTGATCGGCATCGTGTGCATGGCGATGATCGCGAACCTGCAGTACGGCTGGACCGTCTTCGTCACGCCGATCCAGGACAAACAGGGCTGGAGCCTGGCGGCGATTCAGGTCTCGTTCACGATCTTCGTGCTGGTCGAAACGTGGCTCGTCCCGTTCGAGGCGGCCTTCGTCGACAAGTACGGTCCGCGCGTCATGGTCGCGATCGGCGGCGTGCTGGCGGGCCTGGCATGGGTCGTCGATTCGCTGGCGACGACGCTGCCGATGCTCTACATCGGCGGCATCATCGCGGGCATCGGTGCGGGCATCGTCTACGGCACCTGCATCGGGAACGCGCTGAAGTGGTTCGGCAACCGGCGCGGCCTGGCGGCCGGGCTCACCTCCGCCGGCTTCGGCGCCGGCGCCGCGGCCACGGTCATCCCGCTCACGCTGATGATAAAATCGAGCGGCTACCAGCAGACATTTCTGACCTTCGGCATCGTCCAAGGACTGATCGTGCTCGGCGCCGCGATGCTGCTCGTCACGCCGCCGAAGGGCGGGCCGGTGGAAGTGAAGCCGCCGCGCACGCTGCAGGGCGTCAAAGACTACACGCCCCAAGAAGCGCTGCGCTCGCCCGTGTTCTGGATCATGTACGTGATGTTCGTGCTCGTCGGCGCCGGCGGTTTGATGGCGGTGGCGCAACTCGGACCGATCGCCAAATCGTTCGGCATCGCCAACGTGCCGGTGACGATCGTCGGTATCTCGCTCGCGGCGCTGACCTTCGCGCTCTCGCTCAACAACATCATGAACGGCATCACGCGCCCGCTCTTGGGTTGGGTGTCCGACCGGATCGGACGCGAGATGACGATGTTCTGCGCTTTCATGCTCGAGGGACTGGGCATTTTCGCCCTGATGGTCTTTGGCCACTCGCCGGTGTCGTTCGTGTTGCTCTCGGGACTCGTCTTCTTCGCTTGGGGTGAGATCTACAGTATCTTCCCGTCGACCGCGCGCGACCACTTCGGTCAAAAATACGCCACCACGAATTACGGCATGCTCTACACCGCGAAGGGGACGGCCTCGCTCGTCGTGCCGTTGGCCAGCGTGCTCAGCGTGGCAACCGGCAGCTGGACCGCCGCGCTCAGCGTGGCGGCGATCTTCAACATCATCGCCGCGGTGATGGCGATCGCCGTGCTGTATCCGGCGCGGCTGCACGAGATCAAGAAAGCCGGTGCGACGAGCGCGCAGCCGATCGTCGGAATGGCGGCGCCGGTGGTGTAAGGCCGGCCGGCGCCGAACGCGCCAACGCGTGACGGAAGTGATTGTGGCCTTGGGAGGCCTGGGCATCGGCATGCTCGGGACGTTGATCGGCGCGGGCGGCGGGTTTCTGATCGTGCCGCTGCTCGTGCTGCTCGAACCGGCGTGGACGACCGATCAGATCACCGCCTTTTCGTTGGCGGTCGTCACCGCGAACGCATCGATGGGCGCGGCGAGCTACTGGTGGCAAGGCCGGGTCGATCCGTTCACCTTCCCGCTCTACACGCTGGCCGCGGTGCCGGGCTCGATCGTCGGAGCCTACGTCAGCGCCTACATTCCGCGAGCGGTTTTCGATCCGGTCTTCGGCGTGCTGCTGATGGCAATCGGCGTCTGGCTCTTCCTCAAACCCGGCAGCAGCGACGACGGCCGGGACACCGGGCATTTCGAGCGGGTGCTCGTCGACCGCCGCGGGCGCCGTTACGCGTGGTCGTTCGATCCGCGCATCGGCTTCGCGGGAAGCGTGCTCGTGGGATTTGCCTCCAGCCTGTTCGGGATCGGCGGCGGCATCATTCACGTGCCGCTGCTTTCGACCGTGCTCGGATTCCCGGCGCATGTCGCGACCGCCACTTCGCACGCCGTGCTTGCCGTGACGGCCGGCATCGCCACCGTGGTCCACATCGTGCACGGCGATTTTCGCGCGACGTGGCCGCTGGTCGTCGCGGCCGCCGGCGGCGCGATGCTCGGCGCACCGCTCGGCGCGCGCCTCTCCGCGTTTGTTCCCGGCAACGTAATCCTGCGCGTCCTCGCCACCGCCCTCGGCTTCGTCGGCCTGCGCCTGCTATTTTTGAAGTAACCCACAGCCGCCGGACAAAGCAATCATCCCGACACACCCCGGGGAGCGGGGCTGTCCCTAACAGCGACTGAGATCTCGGGCCGGCCGAACGGCGGGCTCGATTGCCCGCTGCCCTGCGCCGTCGAGAGTTAGTGGGCGTCGGCGGTGTAGGCGTCGGGGAGGTTTTCGGGGTCGAGCAGGGTTGAGGTGTTCGGTTCGCCGGGTTTCAGGCGGCCGAGCAGCTCGAAGTTGCGCAGCGGCAGCACCTTGCCTTTGACGAACACCGGGGTCAGTTCGTTGACGATGAAGTGGTCCTTCACTTCGTTGTACGTCGCCTCGCTGATGATCGTCTGACCGCCCTTGGCGACGTTGTAGAGCCGCGCCGCCGTGTTGACGTTGTCGCCGATCACGGTGTAGTTCAGGCGGTCGCTCGAACCGAGGTTGCCCATCACGACCTCGCCGGTGTTGAGGCCCATGCCGACGGTGAAGAGCTGCCGGCCTTCGGCCTTCCACTCCGTCATCATCTCGACGATGCGTTCTTGCTGGCGGAACGCGCTTTCGGTCGCTTCGATCGCGTCGATGTTGCCCGGCCGCGGATCGGGCGCGGAGAACACCGCCATCAAACAGTCGCCGATGAATTTGTCGACGTAGCCGCCGTGCTCGAAAACGATCTTGCACATCTCTTCGAAGTACTCGTTGAGCTGGCCGTAGATTTGTTCGGGGGTCATGTTCTCCGACATCGCGGTGAAGCCGCGAATATCGGAGTAGAAGATCGTCACCTTGGCGCGCTTGCCGGAGAGGTCGAGCGCCTTGAGCGGATCGTCGTGCGAGAGCATGCGGTCGACCAGCGCCGGGCTCACGTGCTTGCCGAACATCTCCTTGATGACGCGCTTGTCGGCGCCCTCGGTGATCGTCCGGTAGAGTGCGACGAAGAGTGCCGAGAGAATGATCGCGCCGTCGACGTGGATCAGATCGATCCAGTGCAGCGTGTAGGCGTAGAAGCCGACCGCGAAGGCCGTGTAGACGAACGCGACGCCGACCGCGAGCGCGACGCCGAGCGTGGCGCGCAATTGCGTGACGAGAAAACCGATCGCGAGCGAAAGCGCGAGGATCGAGCACGACGTCGATCCAGGGCTGAACGCGGTAGATGAAGCGGCCGCTCATCAGCTGGTCCATCAGCCGGACGTTCGAAAACACCCCGGGATAGCGGCCGTTGGGCGTGAGGATGAAGTCGCCGGCCGCTTGCGCCGTGTAGCCGACGACGATGACCTCGCCGTTGGCGAACGCTTTCATCGTGTCGGGATCGAACTTGAGCGCGTCGACGATCGAGACGGATTGGATCGCCGGCATCGAGAGGTCGGCCGCGCCGGCGCGCGAGGAGAGGCCGTTCGTCTCGGCTTGATCGACGTGTTCGGAGACGTTGAACGGCAGCATCAAGAACTGGCCGGAGCCGTCGAGCGGGCACGATCTTGTTCCCCAGGCGCGCGTGCCAATCGTCGATCGGCGCATAGGTGGCGCCGAGCCAGTGCGAGGCCGTCGCGAGCGCCAGCGACGGATAGACCGTCGTGACGGGCGCCTTCCCGGAGCTGTCGGTCGAGGTGACGACAAAGGGCTGACCGACGAGCCAGCCGCCGGGATTGTCGACGGTGGTGGAACCCAACTGCACCAAGCTCGCGATGTCGGCGGGCGGCTTCTCAAACGACATCACGCCGCTGCCTTGCGTCACGTCGACGGTCATGCCGAGCACGGTCGCCTGTTTGCGCAAACCGTCTTTGAACGACGCGTCCTCTTTGGGATCGCGGGTGTGCTCGAAGAACTCAAGGTCGAAGGCCACCACCTTGGCGCCGCCCTTGGCGAGCATGCGCAAGAGATCGCCGATATACGTGCGCGGAATCGGAATGCGGCCGAGGCCCGCCGGCGGATCTTGCAGCGAGGCTTCGTCGATCGTGACCAGACGGATGTTATCGTTGGTCGGGTCGTTGTCGGGAATGTGCGCGAGCTTGACCAGCCACGGCTGGGCGCGCACGCTGAAGAGCGCGTCGTTGATGGCGACGAAGTCGCCGACCGTGCTCACCGAAGCGAAGGTCGGCGGGGCGAAGTAGAGCCCGATCCCGATGGCGGCGGCGACGAGCGAGAGCAGCATCGCGGTGCCGAAAATCCGCAGGCGGCGAATCTTGATGACCGGGAACTTCATCGTTACCTCCGCCGCTCGGCGCTAGCTCTGCACGCGGCCGATGTATCGCCGGTCGCGCGTATCGATACGGATCATGTCGCCTGGATTGACGAACAGGGGCACCGCTACGGTGGCCCCGGTCTCCAGCTTCGCCGGTTTCGTCGTCCCGGTCGCCGTATCACCCTTGAACCCGGGGTCGGTCTCCTCGACCTTCAGCTCGACGTGGGCCGGCAGGTCGACCCCGATCGGAACCCCGTCGTGGAACTGCATGGCGACGCGCATCCCGTCTTTGAGGAAGTCGGCCGGATCGCCGATCAGGTCGCGCTGCAGGGTGAGGTTCTCATAGCTCTCGGTATCCATGAAATGGTAGCCGTCGGCGTCGTTGTAGAGCATCTGCATGTCGCGGTTGTCGACCGTGGCGCGCTCCAGCTTTTCGCCCGCCCGGAACGTCCGTTCGACCGTGGAGCCCGGTCTTGACGTTCTTGAGCCGGGTCCGCACGAAGGCCGACCCCTTGCCGGGCTTGACGTGGAGGAACTCGATGACGGTCCACAGGTGGCCGTCGATCACGATCGTGACGCCGTTCCGAAAATCGTTCGAGGAAATCATGTCCGGGGCGAGTTAGCTCACCCGGGCGGTCTGCCCTTGACGGGGCGAAAAAGCGGCAGCACGCTTTCCGTCCCCGCGCGCAGACGGCCGATGTTCGCACGGTGCATGAACACGATGAGCGCGGCCGAGGCCGCGCCGTAGACCCCGCCGGCCGGGCCGATCAAAAGCCAGAGGACCGGGACCATCGCGACGCTGGCCAACATCGAGCCGGCCGAGGAGTAGCCGCTGGCCGCGACCACGGCGAGCCAGATCGCAGCGAACGCCCCGCCCGCCGGCCACGCCAGGGCGATGACCGCGCCGAAGTTCGTGGCCACGCCCTTGCCGCCGCGGAAGTTGAGAAACGGCGAGAAACAGTGACCGGCGATCGCGGCGAATGCGAGCGAGCGCCGCCAGGGCCGGTCCCCCGAGGGCGCGCCCGGCGAGGACCGGGAGCACGCCTTTGAGCCCGTCGAGGACCAGCACCGCGACGGCGCCGCCCTTGCCGAGCGTGCGCAGGGCGTTGGCCGCGCCGATGTTGCCGCTGCCCTCTCGGCGCAGATCGCGCCGGAAGAACAGCCGCGAGACGACGAGGCCGAACGGGATCGCGCCCAGGAAAAACGCTGCGACGACGAGGCCGGCGTCCGCGAGGACGGTCAATGGCGGGTTTCGTCGCGCGGGCGTTCGCGAAAGTCGAGCGTCAGCGGTACGCCTTGGAAATCGAAGTTCGAGCGAATCACGTTTTCGATGAAGCGCTTGTACGAGGGCTGGATCAGCTTGGGTTCGTTGCACGAGAAGACGAACAGCGGCGGGTGCGTGGAGACCTGCGCGCAGTAGTAGATCTTGAGCAGCCGGTCTTGCGCGATCGGCGGCGGGTGCGCGATCACCGCGTCCTGCACGACCGCGTTGAGCTTCGAGGTCGGGATGCGGCGGTCGAGGTTCTCGGCGACTTGGTTGACGACCGGCATCAGACTGCCCAGCCGGCGTTTGGTGAGCGCCGAGAGAAACGTCACCGGCGCGAACGACGCGAACGGCAGCTGTTCGTGGATGCCTTCGGTCAGCTCGTTCTGGCTGAACTCGCCCAGCTGGCGGACGAGATCGTACTTGTTGCCGACGATGATCAGGCCTTTTTTCTCTTCGATCGCGATGCCGGCCAAACGCCGGTCGGCGTTCTGCGGGCCCTTCATCGCGTCGACCAGCAGGATCACGATATCGCAGCGCGAGATCGCGCGCAGCGACCGCAGCGAGCTGTAGTATTCGATCGCACCGTGCTTGTCGGCGCGCTTGCGCACGCCGGCGGTGTCGATCAGCCGCAGCGTGCGGTCGCCCCACGGCAACAGGCTGTCGATCGAATCGCGCGTCGTCCCGGGGACGTCGGAGACGATCGTGCGCTCTTCGCCGAGGATCGCGTTGAGCAGCGAGGATTTGCCGACGTTGGGCTGCCCGATCAGCGCCAGCGCGAGTTCCGTGTGCGGTTCCTCGGCATCGCCTTCGGGCGGCAAGCGCTCGACGATCGCGTCGAGCAAGTCGCCCGTGCCCTCGCCGTGAATCGCCGAGACCGGAAACGGCTCGCCGAAGCCGAGCCGCGAGAACTCGCCGTGCACCGATGCCAGCGCGTTCGGCGATTCGGTTTTGTTGGCCACCAGCAGCACCGGATGGTGCGTGCGCCGCAAGATCGCCGGCGACGTCGATGTCGACCGCGTTCAGCCCGTCGATGGCGTCGACGACGAACACGATCACGTCGGCATCGCGGGCGGCGTTCTCGGCTTGCTCGCGCGTGCCGAAAGCGATCGCGTCGTGGGGGTCGACGTCGAACTCGATACCGCCCGTATCGACGCAGGTGAACGTCCGCCCGCGCCACTCGGCCAGCGCGTAGAGCCGGTCGCGCGTGACGCCGGGCGTATCCTCGACGATGGCCAGGCGCTGGCCGATCAAACGGTTGAACAGCGCGCTTTTGCCCACGTTGGGACGACCGACGATCGCGACGGTGGCCGGACGGACGCGCAGGCTGGGGAGCTCGGCATGCGCGATCTCGGCGCCGTCGAATGGGAGTTCGGTCATGGGCAGTTGGTCGTTTCGCGCGCCGTCGGCGAATCTTGCCGCTTTGGTGCTCGCCGCGGTCGCTCTGCTAGGCGCGGCACCCAGCGGGGCGATCTTCGTCACGACCTTACCAAGCGGCGCCGACGTCTGGCTGGACGGCACGTACGTGGGCCGCTCGCCGGTCGTGGTCGACGCGCTGACGGTCGGGGCGCACCATCTGACGCTCACGCGGACGGGTTGGACGCCCGAAGATCTGTCCGTGGCGATCGCACCGGCGCAGACGCAGTCGACCTCGGTCGTCTTGGTCCGCGACGGCAAGGCCGCCGAGGCGCCCGGCACGATCGCGATCCACCCGGGCGACCGGGTAGGCGCGGTAACGGTCGATGGTCAGCCGGCCGCGGCCGGCAAAGACGGCGCGATCGAGGCCAGCGCCGGAACGCACGACGTCACGATCGCGGCGCCGCAGGGCAAGCAGACGCGAACCGTAACCGTGTACCCCCAGACCCGAACCGACGTCGTGCTGAGCACCGATACGGTCGTTCGCTCGATCGTGATCGCGCCGGCCGACGACTATCTCCCGGCGAGCGCCTTCCACCTCGAGGGCCGGCGGCTGGTCGTTCACTACGGCGGTCACGACGTCATCGCACACCTCGGCACGACGACCTACTCGATCGATTTGCACCCGGCATCCTACGACGCACCGCCAACCGTCATCCGCAACCGCGTCTACCTGCCATTGGAACTCCTGACGATGCTCACGCTCCGCGACAAGAAATAAATGGCGACGATCTATATCGAGACGCACGGCTGCCAGATGAATGAGGCCGACTCGCAATACATCGTGCGGCGCGCGACGAGCGCGGGCTACACGCTGGCCGAACGAGCCGAAGACGCCTCGGTGCTGGTGCTCAACACGTGCACGGTGCGCGATAACGCTGAGAAGCGCGCCTACGGGCGACTGCACCACTGGAAGGCGATCAAGAGCGCCGATCCGTCGGTGCGCGTGGTCGTCGCCGGCTGTCTCGCGGAGCAAGACCGCGACCGCATGGCCGCGCTCGTGGCGCACGTCGACGGCATCTTCGGCACCCGCGACCTGCGCGCGCTCGGCGATCAGCTCGAAGCCTGGCGGCCGGAGTTCGCCGACGACGGCGAGACGGTGGAGCGCGAACTCGACACGGTGATCGGCGGCACGAGCGACGGCGTCACCGGCCCCTACGATGCGCTGCGGGCATTCGTCAACGTCCAGCGCGGCTGTTCGTACTACTGCACGTTCTGCATCGTGCCGCACGTGCGCGGCCGCTTCGATCACCGGCCGCTGGCCGAGATCCTCGACGAGGTGCGGCGCAAGGTCGCCGCCGGCGCGCGCGAGATCATGCTGGTCGGCCAGACGGTCAACGCGTATAAGGAGCCGGCCACCGGCGCCGACTTCGCCGACTTGCTCGAAGAAGTGTCGGCCGTCGAGGGCGTCGAGCGCATCGCGTTCGTCTCCTCGCATCCGAAGGATCTGGTCGAGAAACTGGCGCGCGTGGCGGCGACGCTGCCGAAGATGAACCCGCGCTTTCACCTCGCCGTGCAGTCGGGCTCGAACCCGGTTCTGCGGCGCATGAACCGCAAGTACACGGTTGAGGAATTTCGCGAGCGGATCGCGATGTTTCTCAGCTACAACCCCAACTGGGCGATCACGACCGACATCATCGTCGGCTTCCCGGGCGAGACCGAAGCGGATTTCGCGCGGACGCTCGAGCTGTGCGCCACCGGCATGTTCGCGCAGGCCTACATGTTCGTGTACTCGCCGCGCCGCGGCACGCCGGCCTCGCACTGGGAACCGGTGGCGGCCGACGTGCAGCGCGAGCGGTTCGCGCGCCTGGTCGCGGTGACCGATGCGCACGTGCGCGGCTACCACGACCGCAAGCTCGGCACGACCGTGCGCGCGTTGATCCACGGCGTCTCGCGCAAAGACCCCACGCGCCTCGCGGCCAAGACGACCGACAACGTCACCGTGCATTTTCCGCTGATCGAAGCCGCGCCGAACCTGGACGAGCCGTGGATCGACGTGCGCGTCGACCGGGCCGCGGTGTGGGGCGTCTCGGGCATCGCGACCGGCCGCGCGCGCGCGTGGGATGCGCCGGCGCGCCCGCTCGCGACGCCGCTCATCGATCTCGTCGGAATGCGGTAGCGCCCTTGACGGTTCAGTGGTCGCCGATGCTCGAGCAGTACTTCGGGATGAAGGCCAAGCATCCGGATGCGATCTTGCTCTCGCGCGTCGGTGACTTCTACGAAGCCTACGGCGACGACGCCGAGACGATCGCGCGCGCGCTGCAGATCGCGCTGACCTCGAAGGATGCCGGCAGCGGGAAGAAGATCGCGATGGCCGGCGTGCCGCATCACGCGCTCGACGGCTACCTCGCGAAGCTCGTGCTGCAGCGCCGCGTCGTGGCGCTGGCGGAACAACTCGAAGCCCCGATCCCGAACAAACTCGTGCGGCGCGACGTGGTGCGGGTCGTCACGCCCGGCACCGTGATCGAAGAGCAGATGCTCGAGCCGGGCGCGCACACCTATCTGGCCGCGATCGCGGCGGTCGACGACGTCGTCGGTCTCGCCCACGCCGACGTTTCGACCGGCCACGTCATGGCGACCGCGTTTTCGGGCGAATCGGCATTCGATGACGCGCTGGGCGAGATCGCGCGGCTCGATCCGGCCGAATTGGTGGCCGACGTGCCGGCCGATGCGCGGGCCGCGCTCGAACGCAGTTTGGAGAACGCGCGCACGCGCGTCGTGACGCCGCCGCTGGCCGCGGTGTCGAGCGCGGTCGCGCCGGTCGACGGCTTCTCGCACGATGAGTCGCTCGCGATGCGGCGCACGCTCGATGCGCTCGGCGCGTTCGTGCGGCGGGTGGGCGTGCCGCAGAGCGCCGGCGAGGCCTTCCGGCCGCCGCAGTACTACCCGCAGACCGCGTTCCTGGCGCTCGACGCCAACACGCGCAAACACCTCGAGCTGCACCGCGCGCTGGGCAGCAACGCGAAGGCGACGCTGCTGGCGACGATCGACCGCACGCGCACCGCGATGGGTTCGCGGCTGCTCGCGCGTTGGCTCTCGGCGCCGCTGATCGCTCCCGGTGCGATCGCGGCGCGCGCCGACTGCGTCGAGGCGTTCGTCACCGACGGCGGCCGCCGCGCCGCGCTCGCCGGCGTGCTGCACGCGTGCTTCGACCTCGAGCGCATCGCGCAGAAGATCCGCTTCCGGCGCGCGCTGCCGCGCGATCTCGGCTCGTTGCGGCGCACGTTGGCGCTGCTCGATCCGCTGATCGACGCGCTGCGCGATCCCGCGCTGCCGCCGCTCCTGATCGAGCTGCGCGCGCGCTTGGGCGGCTTCGACGACGTGCGCGCCGATCTCGCGGCGCTGCTCGTCGACGAACCGCCGGCGACGCTGGCCGACGGCGGCGTGATCCGGCCCGACGCGTCGGCGGAGCTCACGCGAGTGCGTCGCGCTGCGCGGCGACGCGCGCGCGAGCCTCAGCGCGCTCGAAGAACGCGAACGCGAACGCAGCGGAATCAAGGGCGCTGAAGATCAAGTACGCCTCGGCGTTCGGCTACGCGATCGAGATCGGCAAGGCCCAGACGGCCAACGTTCCGGCCGATTACGTGCGCCGCCAAACGCTCGCCAACGCCGAGCGCTACGTCACGCCGGAGCTGCGCGAGCTCGACGCCGCGATCGCCGGCGCGCAGGCGCGGCAACTGCGGCTCGAGAGCGACCTCTACGCCGCGCTGCTGGAACGGCTCGCGCTGCGGGTCGACGATCTGCTCGGCGCGGCCGACGCGCTGGCGAACGTCGACGCTTTCGTTTCGCTCGCGCAGGTGGCGTCGGAACGCGGCTACGTGCGGCCGTCGTTCGTCGAGGGCTCGACGATCGACATCGTCGACGGCCGCCATCCGGTGGTCGAGGCGCTGCTCGGGTCGTCGTTCGTTCCCAACGACCTGCACCTGCACGAGGACGACACGCGCTTCGTGGTGCTGACCGGGCCGAACATGGGCGGCAAGTCGACGTACCTGCGCCAGGCCGCGCTGCTCGTGATCCTCGCGCAGATCGGTTCGTTCGTGCCCGCGCGCAGCGCCGCGCTCGGCATCGTCGACCGGATCTTCACGCGCATCGGCGCGGGCGACGATCTGGCCTCGGGCCAGTCGACGTTTTTCGTCGAGATGGCCGAGACGGCCGCGATCCTGCGCCGCGCGACCAACCGCAGTCTGCTGCTGGTCGACGAGGTCGGCCGCGGCACGGGCACGATCGACGGGCTGGCGATCGCGCAGGCGATCTGCGAGTTCTTGCTCGAGCGCGAGTCGCGCGGCCCGCTGACGCTGTTCGCCACGCACTTCCACGAGCTCGTCGCGCTGGCCGACCGCTGGCGGCTGGTCGCGAACTTCCACATCACGGCGGTCGAGAACACGGCCCGCGGCGGGGCGCCGGTCTTCTCGCACCGCGTGCTGCCGGGTTCGAGCTCGCGCTCGTTCGGCATCGAGGTCGCGCGCATGGCGGGGCTGCCGCCGACGGTCATCGCCCGGGCGCGCGAAATCAGCGACGCACTCAACGGCCGCCCGAGGCTGGAAAACCAGGTTCCGCTGCGCGGAAAGTTGGCGAAACCGGAAATCATCGAGCAGCCGCTGCTGTTCGATCTGGTGCGAAACCGGGTAGCGGGAGAGGGATGAACGACCTGATCGAGCTGTATGCACCGGCTTATCACGACGGAATCGTCGCGGCGCTCATCCTGATCGCGACGATCGTGGTGGCCCTGGTGCTGCAGCGGCTGTTGTTTGCATTTCTGGAACGGTTGCTGCGGAATAAGAACGAGGGCATCGTCGGCGCGCTGCTGCGGCGCGCTCAAGCGCCCGCCGGGTTCGCCCTTCCGCTGCTGGCGGCGCTGATCGCGCTGCCGTACTTGACCTTCCCGCCGCGCGTCGAAACGATTCTGGTTCGCTTGACCGCCGTCGCATCGACGATCGCGGTCGCTTGGGCGATCATCGCTTCGATCGGTCTCTACACCGATCTGGTGAAGCGGCGCTACAACCTCGACGACGAGGACAACCTGCGCGCGCGCCAAGTCGAGACGCGCATCGACATTCTGGCGCGCGCGGCCGTCACGGTGGTCGTCCTGATTTCGTGCGCGCTCGCGGCGATGGCGTTTCCGTCGATTCGCGCGCTCGGCACGACGCTCCTGGCGTCGGCCGGCGTCGGCCGGTATCGTGATCGGCATCGCGGCACGGCCGCTGTTCGAAAACCTGATCGCCGGCGTGCAGCTCGCGCTGGCCCAGCCGATTCGCATCGACGACGTCGTGATCGTCGAGGGCGAGTACGGACACGTCGAGGAGATCGCGTCGACGTTCGTGGTCGTGCGCATCTGGGACCAGCGGCGGATGGTGCTGCCGCTGACGTACTTCATCGAGAAGCCGTTCCAGAACTGGACGCGCACCGGCTCGGCGCTGCTCGGTACGGTCTTTCTCTACGTCGACTACACGGTCTCCGTCGACGCGGTGCGCCGGGAAGTGCCGAAGATTCTCGAGACCGAGCCGAAGTGGGACGGCGCGGTGCAAGGCCTGCAAGTAACCGATGCCAAGGAGGCGACGGTCGAACTGCGCATCCTCGTGAGCGCGCGCAACTCGGCCGACCTGTTCGACCTGCGCTGCAACGTGCGCGAACGCCTGATCGCGTTTCTGCATCAGAGCCATCCCAACGCCTTGCCCACCAGCCGTCAGATTGCCGTGGTCCCCGTCCCGACACCGCAAGCGCCCACGGCGGCACCGGCGCTGCCGGCCTCACCTGAACCAACGGTTCCGCCGGCGACGGCGCCGAGTCAGGCCGGCGGCGAGCCGCCGGGCGGCGTGTCGGCGGGTTTGCCGACGGCGTCGAGCACGGGCGGATAATTCGTCAGCACTTGGGCCGCCATCGCGCCCGGGCCGAGGGTTCGCGCGAACGTCGCGAGCAGCTCGATCAGCTGCTGTTCGGCGGGCTCGGTCGACGGTCATCGGCGCGAGGTCGGTACGCGGCGCCCGCAAGGCCGTGCGCGCGCGGCGATATTCGGAGCGCGCGACTTCCTCGTCTTTGAAGTTCGCCGCGTAGTGGTCGGCGACCGCGAGCGGGCGGCCGTCGGGACCGCGGCTGAGATTCGCTTCGAACGAATCCGCGAGGCGGTAGACGTCGATCACGTTCTCGATCAGCGGTTCGAGGCGCGGGTCGTAGGCGAGGTGATAGAGCTTGCGCTCGAGGTCGCGCAAGATGAAGTACGAGAGGCTGCCGTAGCGCGCGACGCGGATGATCGTCATGCCGGCGAACGGCACTTCGAGCTGCGTGATCTTGCGCTCGCTGAACTCGCGGTCGCGCTGTTCGTTGGGCGGGACCTCGCCCTTTTCCATGCGCGCGGCGTAGTGCGACGCGTTCGGCCTTGATCTCTTCGACGCGCTTCTGCAGCACCGCGACTCCGGGCCGGGCGTGAAACGCGGCCAGGCCCTCGGGCGCTCTCGAGCTTCTTCTTGATCGCGTCTTCTTGCAGATAGAGCGCGCGTTTGAGCTGCTGCTCGAGTTCTTCTTCGTCGTGTTCTTTGCGCCGGCGCAGCGACTGGGCGGCGATGGCCTCGGCGGCCGTCGTAACGGCCCGGTTGTACATGCGCCCGGCCGAGCCGAAGCTCAGCAGCGACTCCCAGAGCGACGGCTTCGCCGGTTTGTTGCGGTCGACCCGATGCGGGTAGCGGTTCGCGTACGCCTTGAAGGCCTTTTCGGCTTTGATCCGGCGTTCTTCGAGCAGCGAGGCGGCCACGGCGATCTCGGCCCGGATGGCGTCGCGCTTTTTGGTGAAGCTGGCACGCGTGCGTGACTCGGCATCGCCGGCCTCACGCCGCTCAAAGCGAATGCGTGCTTCGTCGTATGCGGCGATCGACTGGGCGTCTTTTTCGAAGTCCGGAATGATCGGACCGGGACTCTCGTTCGACGTCGTCAAGCTCTCGTGGTTGTCCTATGAGAGGTGCGGGTTAGGCCAAGGTTCCGCACGTAGCGCTACCCTTACTGCCATGGAAGCATGCGGTCGCGGCGAATCGCCTCTTCTGTGATGGCGATTCGGCTCCTCGACCCGGCGACGATCGGGCAGATCGCGGCGGGCGAAGTGATCGAGCGGCCGGCGTCGGTGGTCAAGGAATTGGTCGAGAACGCGCTCGACGCGGGGGCCCGGCGCATCGCGGTCCGCGTGCGCGGCGGCGGCCTCGAAGAGATCGAGGTCGCCGACGACGGCGCCGGGATCGCGCCGGACGAGGTAGCGCGGGCGCCCCTGCGCCATGCGACGAGCAAGCTGCCCGATGCCGGCGGGCTCACGGCCGTCGCGACGCTCGGCTTTCGCGGCGAGGGCCTCGCATCGGTCGCCGCCGTGGCGCGCACGACGATCGCGTCGCGCGTCGCGGGGGCCGAGATCGCCACGGCGGTCGAGGCGTTCGGCGAAGAGATCGGCGCGCCGTATCCGGCTCCCGGGCCGCTCGGGACGCGCGTCGTGGTGCGCGGCCTGTTCGCGAACGTACCCGCCCGGCGCGAATACCTGCGTACGCCGGGCGCCGAGTTCACGCGCATCGCGCAGTGGCTCTCGACGATGGCGCTGGCCTACCCCGAGGTCGGCTTCACGCTCGAGCACGACGGCCGCCGCATCTTCGCATTCGCACCCGACGGCGATCCGGCGCCGCGGCTGCGGCACACGTTCGGCATGCCGGCCGACGGCATGGTGGCGGTGCGCGGCGGGGCCGACCGCATCGCCGTCGAGGGCTGGATCAGCGCGCCCGGCGACGACCGGCCCGACCGGCGCGCGCAGATCCTGTTCGTCAACGGCCGCCTGTTGCGGTCGACGTTGCTCTCAGGCGCGTGGTCGGGGGCGTACCGCACGTTCGCGATGACCGGCCGTTACCCGTACGGCGTGCTGCTGGTCGACGTCGCGCCCGACGAGGTCGATCCGAACGTCCACCCGACCAAGAGCGACGTGCGGCTGCGCTTCGGCGAGCGCGTGAACGCGGTCGTGCGCGAAGCGATGGGAACGGCGCTGCGCGCGGCCGCGACGGCTCGCCTCGAGCGCGCGGTGTCGTTCGCGCCCCCATCGAGCGAGGTGGGCGGCGATGCACATGCGCCGGCCGGCGCCGTGCAGGCGGAACTGGGTTGGGCCGCTGCGCCGGCGGCCGCCGGCGTGCAGCCGGCGAGTCTGCGCGTGCTGGCGCAGGTCGACCGCACGTTCGTGCTCGCGACCGACGGCGAGGCGGTGGTGCTGATCGATCAGCATGCCGCGCACGAACGCGTCGTCTACGAAGAACTGATGCCGAACGCCGAGCGCTCCGTCGCGGGCGAGCCGCTGCTCGTGCCCTACACGTTCGAAGTGCGCCCCGATCAGGAGCGCGCGCTCGAAGAGAGCCGCGAAGCGCTCGTGGCGAGCGGTCTGGTCGTCGAGCCGTTCGGCGAACGCGCGTACCGGATCGTGGCGACGCCGGCCCACACGACGCACGCCGGCCGCACGCGCGCGTTCGACATCGCCGAGTTTCTCGATGGGCTCGACGACGAGGGCCCGCCGCTCGACGCGCGCCACGCGGTCTGGGCGTCGCTCGCCTGCCATTCCGTGGCGCGCGCCGGCGATACGCTGGCCCATGCCGAGATGGTGACGCTGCTCGAACGCCTGCAGCGCTGCGCGAACCCGATGCACTGCCCGCACGGCCGGCCGACGATCGTGCGCCTCGAACCCGACGCGATCGCGCGGCTCTTCAAGCGCATCTGATGCCGCCGCGCGACGGCGTACTGATCCTCGCCGGCCCGACGGCGAGCGGCAAGACCGATCTCGCGATCGCGCTCGCGGAGCGTTTCGACGCCGAGATCGTGGGTGCCGATTCGCGTCAGATCTATCGCGGCATGCCGATCGGCACCGCCGCGCCGACCGCCGAGCAGCGCGCGCGCGTTGCGCATCATCTGGTCGCGTTTCTCGATCCGCACGAGCGCTATTCGGCGGCGCGGTTCGTGCTGGACGCGCGTCGCGCGATCGACGACATCACCGCGCGCGGGCGGCGCGCGATCGTCGCCGGCGGAACGGGGTTCTACCTGCGCGCGCTCGCCGGCGACGTGGACTTGGATGCAGCCTACGACCCCGCCGTACGCACCCGGCTCGCGGCCGAGGCGCGCACCCATCCGCCGGAGGTGCTGGCGGATTGGCTCGCGGCGCTCGCCCCGCAGCGGGCCGCGGCGATCGCGCCCAACGATCCCTATCGCGTCGCACGCGCGCTCGAAGTCGCGCTTGCCGCTCGCGCCCCGGCCCGGCCCGTGCGCGACGCCTTGCCGACGCTGCGCGCGGACGCGATCCCGTTCCTCAAAGTCGTGCTGGACGTCGAACCCGGCGCGTTGCAGGCACGCATCGAACGGCGCGTCGACGGCATGCTGGCCGCGGGTTTGCTCGAGGAAGCCGAACGCGTCGGCGGCGATGCGGTCGCGGCCGACGCGGTCGGTTATCGCGAGGCGCTTGCCTTCCTCGCGGGCTGGTCGACGGCGGCCGAGCTGCGCACGCAACTGATTCGCGCCACGCGGCGTTACGCTAAACGCCAGGCGACGTGGTTCCGTTCGGAACCCGGCGTCGTCCGCTTGTCGGCGGCTGAGTGTGAAGCAGCGGCAAGAGAACGCCTGGGCTGGGCGTAACAGCCGGAGATGAACATGCGGCAACCGCCGATCCAAGACGTCTACCTCGCCGAAGTGAAGCGCCAAGCCGTGCCGGTCGTCGTATACCTCATGAACGGATTTCAGCTGCGCGGCATCGTGAAAGGCTTCGATCCGTTCACGATCGTGCTCGAGTTCGAGCACAAGTCGCACCTGATCTACAAGCACGCCGTCTCGACGATCTCGCCGCAAGGTCCGCTCGTCGCACCGCTCGTTCCCGAAGAGGCCGTCGCGCAATCATGAACGCCACCGTTCCGTTCGTGAAGATGAACGGAACGCGCAACGAGTTCGTGGTCGTCGACGCGCGCGAGATCGCCGCTCGACGATCCGGTCGCGTTCGCGCAGCACATCTGCGATCCCGAGCAGGGCCTCGGCGCCGACGGCTTGCTGCTCGCGCTCGAATCGACGACGGCCGACGTGCGCATGCGCATCATCAACGCCGACGGCAGCGAGGCCGAGATGTGCGGCAACGGCATCCGGTGCTTCGCGCGCTATCTCGACGAGCACGACGGCCGCGCCGAAGCGGTGGTCGAGACGATCGCCGGACCGATCGCGACGCGCATCCTCTCGCGCGAGCCGTATCTGGTCTCGGAAGTGATGGGCGTGCCGCAGATCGGCGCGCCGCACGAGGTCGCAGGCTTTCGCGCGACGCCGGTCGACGTCGGCAATCCGCACGTCGTGATCTTCGTCGACGATCTGGCGGCGATCGATATCTTGACGCTCGGACCGCGCATCGAGACGCGACCCGCGCTATCCCGCGGGCACGAACGTGCACTTCGTGCAGATCGTGGGCGACCGCTTGCGCGTGCTGCACTGGGAACGCGGCGCGGGCGCGACGGCGGCCTGCGGGACGGGCGCGGTCGCGTGCGCGGCGGTCGCGATCAGCGAGCGCGGATTCCGCTCGCCCGTGACGCTCGACGTTCCGGGCGGAACGCTGCGTGTGGAGTGGGCCGCGGGCGAGCGCGCGACGCTGATCGGCGACGCGGTCGTCGAGTTCTCGTCCACCTTCGGCTGATGAGCGTCGGTCTCGCGTACAGCGACGCGCGCGGCCGCGTCTACTTCGACGCGACGAAAACGCCGCTCGCCGACGGCGGCATCGTGCGCGACGTGCAACGCGCCGAACTGATCCCGCTGCCGCCCGGCGCGATCGTCTCGATGCTGCCGGGCCGCGCGCCGACGCTCGCCGGCGGCCGCACGGTGCCGCGGCGCACGGCGCTCGGCGTGCTGCTGCCGGCGGGCTACACGCGCACGCTGTTGCCGGCGTTCGCGCGCAAGGCCGGCGCGCCGCAGTTGCCGCTCTTCGGCTACACGTTCGCGTGCGTGGTCGACGACGAGCTCGCGGTCGCCGCGATGCGCACCGACGAAGGCGAGGACTGGCAGCCGCGCCGCTTCGCCGCGGGCGAACTCGAAGGCATCGTGGCCCGGCGAATCGCGCTCGATCCGCGCAACCGCACGCTCGCGCAACTGAGCGTCTGCGCGCGCGAGTACGGCTGCTTCACCGCGCAGAACGTCTTTCTCGAACGCGGCGAAGCGGCGATGCCGGTCGCGCCGAAGTGCAACGCGGCCTGCGTCGGCTGCATCTCCGAGCTCGACGCCGGCAGCGCGATTCCCTCGCCGCAAACGCGCATCGCGTTCGAGCCCGACGTCGCCGACCTGGTGCGCATCGGCGTGCACCATCTCGAACGCGTCGACGACGGGCATCGTCTCGTTCGGTCAGGGCTGCGAGGGCGAGCCGCTGCTGCGCTCGACGGCGATCGCCGCGGCGATCGAGCGCATCCGCGCGCAGCGCACGAACGGCACGATCAACCTCAACACCAACGGTTCGCTGCCGAAGTCGCTGCAGCGGCTGATCGACGCCGGGCTGCAAGCCGTGCGCATCAGCCTGAACTCGTTCCGGCCCGAGGTGTACGCGGCGTATTACCGGCCGACCGGCTACACGCTCGAAAACGTGCTCGAGAGCGTCGCGCTGGCGGTCGACGCGGGGCTGCGCGTCTCGCTCAACCTGCTCACGCATCCGGGCGTGACCGACGAGCGGGCCGAGATCGAAGCGATGGAGCGGTTCCTGCGCGCGCATCCGGTGGCGCTCGTGCAAACGCGCACGCTGAACATCGATCCCGACGTCTACTTCGCGCGCGTCGGGCGCCCGGCCGAGCCGCTTGGGCATGCGCGAAGCGCTCGAGCCGCATCGCGGCGCTCGGCGTCGCGCCTCGGCAACTTCACCCACACGCACTAAATCAGCATGTTCGGCGGCCGCACGTTGGCGGCGGATTGGGCGACCGGCGTCGAGCCGCCGGTGATCAAGGCGCCGGCCAGCGTCACGTTCTGACCTTGCGCCGTGACGTCGACGCCGCCGCTGCCGTTCTGGGCGAACGTCGTGCGTCAGGTTCTCGCCGAACGCGGTTTCGGTGATGCTGACCGAGCCGTTGGCGGCTTCCGAGACTTGCTGGCCGCCCGAGAGCGTGACCGACTGACCGGGCGCGAGCGCGACGGCCTGGCCGTGGTCGGTGACCGAGATCGCGCCCGAGTTGCTCATGCGTCACGCTCTCGCGGCCGCCGTCCATCGTCGCGGTGGCGCTTGCGTTTTGCGTGATGCCGTTGGCCGAGGGCTGCGTGACCGTCGTCGAAACGCGGAAGCCGTCGCCGAAGTCGCGCGTCGAGAAGAGATCGTTGTGGGAGGTCATGCTGTCGAACTTCGAGTTCACACTCGTCGTGCTGCCGTTGGCGTTCTGCTCGGTGCCGCTGACGCTCAGGTGCGGATCGCCGGCCGAGCCGAGCGAGACGTTCTGGAACGTCGCGGCCCCGGTCGCCGCCGTGGTCGCACCGGGGCTCGTGGCCGCGGTCGTCGCCGATGATCCCGAAAGCGCGCCGCTGAGCCGGCTGATCGTCTGCTGGACCTGGTTCGACAGCTGCGCGAGGATCGCACCGATCCCGCCGCCGGATGACGTTCCGGCAGTGCTGCCGCCGCGCTACCGTGCTCGCTGCCGCCGAACCAGGCCGGGCGCACGGCGTCGGCGCTGCCCGCGCCGTAGCCGATGGCGGCCGGACTGCCGGTTGGGAACGTCCCGGTCGCGCCGGCGTTGGGCACCGCCCAGGGTGCCGCACTGCCGTTCAGCCCGTCGTTGGGAATGAAGCCGTTACCGTTGATCCACGACATCGACGATTGCCCCTTTGCGTTGCGGAAGAACTAGTCGCTCTTCATTCACGCCGGGGGGCCGCGACGGCAAGGCCTACGGTGCGCGTCCGACCAGCGCCGCGCAGACGTCGGCGCGCGCGGTGTGCTTGATCATCGCGATCACGGCGTCGCCGGGCGCGAAGACGGTTTCGCCGTTGGGGATCACGACTTCGCCCGCGCCGCGGTCGACCGCCACGATCACGCTGCCGGGCGGCAAGCGACAGGTCGGCGATGCGGCGGCCGCTGGCCGGCGAGTCGCCCTGGATCGAGAGCTGCACGAGTTCGAGGTCGCCCTTGCCTAGGCGCGCCAGCGTTTCCAGCGTGGTCGCGTTGACGCGGTCGTCGATGATGTCGAGGATGATCTCGGTCGACGAGATCACGATCACCGGCTGCTCGCTGTCGAGCGATTCGAAGATCAGCTTGTTCTTCGGGTTGTTCACGCGCGCGATGCAGCGCGCTTTGGAATGCTTCTTGGTGATCAGCACGACGACGAGGTTGTCTTCGTCGTCGCCGGTGTCGGCGACCACGACGTCGGCCCGCGCGACGCCGGCTTGCAGCAGGACGTTCGGATCGCAGCCGTCGCCGACGACCGCGATATCCGATTCGAGCAGGTTGGTCATCATCTGCGCCTTGCGCGAGTCCTTTTCGATGACCACGACTTCGTGCTGCTGCTTGAGCAGGCCGCGCGCGAGATACGTGCCGACCTTGCCGCCGCCGACGATTAAGATGAACATGGATTTACGCGGTGAGGCGCGCTGCGGGTCTCGCTTTGCTGAACGTTGCGGCGAATGCCGCGAGGGCGCTCGGGAGCGACGATCGCGTTGATCTCGTCGCCTTCCTTGAGAACGTCGTTGGGTGCGGCGACGCGGACGCTGCCGAGCTGCCGGATCGCGGCGATGCGGATCTTGCCGTCTTCCTCGATGTCGGCGACGCGCTTGCCGTTCTGCGCGCTGCCCGACCGTGGCCACGAGCGAGGTGAGGTTGCCGAAGTCGAACGACGGCATCGAGGTGTACGGCGAGTCGAGCAGCGCGTCGCGGATGATCTGCGCGCCGAGCGTGGTCGGCGAGAACGTCTCGATGCCGAGGTCGCGATAGAGCTGTCCGCGCGGCGGATCGTAGATGCGCGCCACGATCTTCGGAATGCGGAACATGCGCTGCGCGATCAGGGCGGCCATGACGTTGCGGTTGTCGCCGTCGGTGACGGCCACGAAGCCGTCGGCCTTCTCGGCGCCGGCGCGCTTGAGCACGTCGTAGTCGATGCCGGTTCCGACTTCGACCCCGCCGCCGAAGCGCGCGCCCAGCCGCTTGAAGGCGCCGGGGTTTTCGTCGACGACGACGACGTCGTGCTCGGCGACCAGCAGTTTGGCGAGCGTCGAGCCGACGCGCCCGCACCCGACGATTAAGTATCGCATAATGAACCGTCCGGTGGATTAGACGAACCGCGCCATAGTTCCCGCGGCAGGAGCGAAGGGTCCAATTGGGAATTCACGGGACTTTGCCCCGACACCGTGTTTCAACGGGATGTAGCTCAGCTTGGTAGAGCGCTGCGTTCGGGACGCAGAGGCCACAGGTTCAAATCCTGCCATCCCGACCACTCTCCCTTTGCAAGCGTTCGCCGATTGTTTTCCCGTTTTAGCCCGGCGGCGCGACGCGTCTTACGGGCAGCCGAACAAGAGTGCCGCAACCACGATCATTATTACGTGGGCGTCGAGCACATGCTCTTCGCGCTGCTCGACGAGCACGATCCGGCGATCGAAGAACAGCTCCGGGCGGCCAACGCATCGGTTGCCGGTGTCCACGCCGAGGTTAAGCGGGCGCTCGGCACGGGCGAAGGCCGGATCTGGGAGGGCATTCTGCTGACCCCGCGCGTCCGGAAGATCATCGCCTTGGCCGGCACGCGCGCCGGCGACCGCGACATCGAGCCGATCGATCTCTTCGAAGCGATCAGCGACGAAGGCGGCGGGCTCGCCGCGGCGATCCTGCTGCGCGCTCGCAACTCCGCCCACGCCGGCCGGTAACACGGGAGCACATGGAACACCTCAGCGGCTTTTTCCACGGCTTGGTCGTCCACTTCGGGTACGCCGGGCTGTTCGTCGTGACGGTGCTGGGGAACGTCGGCATGCCCGACCGCCATCGAAATCGTGATGCTGACCGGCGGCGCGCTCGCGGCGACGGGTCATCTGCCCGCCCTCGGCCCGATCTCCGGCTGGCTGATCGTCGGGGCGGTCGGCACTGGCCGGCGAGATCTGCGGCGGCCTGATCCTCTATGCCATCGGCTGGTACGGCGGGCTGCCGTTCGTGCACCGCTACGGGAAGTACGTCCGCTTCCGCGAGCACGAGCTCGAGCGCGTGCACGCCTTCTACGAGAAGCACGGCCGCTCGACGGTGTTCTGGTGCCGCTTCATCCCGTTCGTGCGCGGCCTCGCGGCGCTGCCGCCGGGCCTCTCGCGGATGCCCAAGCGCTAGTTCCTCACCTACACGGCGCTCGGCTCGGCGATCTTCTGCTTCGGGCTCGCGGGGCTCGGCGACGTCGCCGGGCCACAACGTCGACGCCATCACGGCCTACGTGCACGATTTCGCGCTGGCGATCGGCGCGGCGTTCCTCGTGCTCATCGTGGCCGCCGTCGTCGTCTGGCGCATTCGCCGGGCGCGCCGCGTCACGCCGGTCGAGCGCCGCTCCTAGCCTAGCCCGCTTCCGGCACCAGCACCGCCAGCGGTGCGACGGCGAACAGCTCGCTCGCCGCAACGTCCCCGCCCTCACCGGCCGGAATGCTCCGCCCGTCGAGCACGCTGCGATAGCGCACTCCGGGCCGCTGCAGCGCGATGCGCTCGTCGTCGAACGCCACGTGCAGACCGCCGCGCACGTGCGGCCGAACCAGCCGCGGCGCAACGAAAATCAGTTCCTCGCGCGCGAACGCGACGATCGATTCCGCGCCCGGACCCGCGACCTCGAGCGCGCGGTAGCTGCCGGTCGAGAAACGCATCCGCGTGGGCGCGCCGCAGCTGCAAGCAGGCGCCACGTCACGTAAAGCTTGATGCGCCCGTCGGGCCAGTCCGCGAGCAGCTCGTCCAGCAGCAGCGACGGCTCGCTCTCGCGCCGCGCGAACGACGCCAGCATCTCGCGCCGGGAGGCGTAGTCGACCGGCCGGCGGTTGTCCGGATCGACCAGCGAGTAATCCCACAATTCGCAGCCTTGATAGATGTCGGGCACACCGGGAGCGCCGAGCTTCAGCGCGACTTGCGCGAGGCCGTGGATCGCGGCCACCGGCGCGAGCTGCGCGGTGAACGCGCGCACGTCGCGGAAGAACGGCGTCTCGCGCGCCAGCGCGCTGCGCACGAACGACTCGAGCGCCGCTTCGTAGCCGGCGTTGCCGTCGGTCCAGCTGGTGCGCAGTTTCGCTTCGCGCGCGGCCTTGAGCGCGTAGGCCACGAGCCGGTCGACGTACGTCGCGTGTTCCTCGTTGCCGGGCTCGCCGTCGCCGAGCCACGTCGCCGGCAACGTACCGACGACGGTTTGGTAGAACAGAAACTCATCGACGCTGCTGGGCCGCGTCTCGTCCGTCGCCGCCGCGCTCGCGTTCATGCGCGCCCAGCGCGCCGACGGCACGGCTCCACTCGGGCGCGAACTCGGTCAGCGCCGCGATGCGCAAACGCGTGTCTTCACCGCGCTTGTGATCGTGCGTCGCCGTGGCCAGCATCGCGTGCGGGTGCGTGCGCGCACGCTCGGCGTTGGCGGCGTGGAACTCTTCGAGCGAGCGGCCGAAGCGCGCCGGCTCGCCGCCGACTTCGTTGAGCGCGACGAGGCGAACGTAGCGGTAGAAGGCCGTGTCTTCGAGCGATTTCGCGGTGACCGGACCCGTGTATTGCTGGAAACGCATCGCGAAGCGCAGCACCTCGGTGCGGTCGTAGCCCGCGGCCGGAACGCTCCGTCAGCTGCGCGCTCAACGCGTCGCGAATAAAGTCGAACACCGCGTCGTCGCGAAACTCGCTGCGCTCGCGCGCCGCGTCGACGGCCGCTTCGATCACGTGCCGGTCGTCGGGTTCGATCGACTCGTCGACCACGTAGGTGCGGTAGACGGGAAACATCGCGATCACTTCGATCAGGGCGCGGCGCAGGCCGAGGTTGGTGAAGTCGCGCGAACGGCGGTCGGAGTGCGCGATGCGCACCAGCGCGTCGATCAGCACGGTCAGCTCGCTCGCAAGGTCGATCCGCATCACGCGCCGCTTCGCCTCGTAGGCCTCATCGGCGAAGGTCGTCGCGCGTCCGATCACGCGCCGGTAGATGCGGTCGAAGCCGCGCTCCATGCGCTGATCGACGAACACGCCGGCGACGAGGTTCATGAAATCGTAGCCGGTCGTGCCGGCGATGCGCCAGTCGGGCCGCAAGCGTTCCGCGCCGAGCAGAATTTTCTCGACCACGAGGTAGAGCGGCTGCCCGAGCGCGGCCGATCGGTCGACCAGCAAGTTGGCATAGCCGCCGGGATTGTAGAGGCCGTCGATGTGATCGATGCGCAACCCCTGGATGCGCTCGTCGGCGATCATCGCGAAGATCAGCTCGTGCGTGCGCGCCAGCACCTCGGCGTCTTCCACGCGCAGCCCGGCGAGATCGTTGATGTCGAAGAAGCGCCGGTAGTTGATCTCATCCGAGGAGACGCGCCAGAACGCGAGCCGGTAGTGCTGCGCGGCCAGCAGCGCATCGAGCCGGTTGGGATCCGTGACGAACGCGGCGCAGCCCTCGCCGAGCGCGCGCGCGAACGACGCGTCGCTCGCGAAGCGGTCGGCGAGCTCGCGCTGCAGCGCCGAGGCCCGGTCGCGCAGCGCGGTGCGCTTCACCGCTTCGCGCGGGTGCCCGCGCAGCGCCGCGAACGACGCGCCCAATTCGCGCAGCACCACGGCCGTTTCGGGCGGCGCGTCTTGGGCCGCGAACGTCAGCACCTGGCCGTACGCCGGCGGCGTCAGCGGGAAGAGATGATCGAAGTAGTGCAGCGTGAGCGCATCGCTCGGCGGGTCGAAGGTCACGCTCAGTTCGCCGCGCTCGACCACGCTGCCGTAGTGGTCGCCGAGCACCGGCAGCACCACCTTGCCGCCGCCGGTGGACTGCTTGTGCCAGTCAATGTCGAAGAAGTGGCTGTAGGGCGAGAGCGCGCCCCAGGTGAGGATGTCGTACCACCACGGGTTGTCGGTCCCGATCCCCATGTGGTTGGGCACGAAATCCACCAGGTGCCCCATGCCGCGCGCGTGCAGCGCCGCGATCATCGCGCGGTGCGCGGCCTCATCGCCGATCTCAGGATTCAGCCGCGTGTGGTCGACCACATCGTAGCCGTGCGTGCTGCCGGGCCGCGCGCGAAAATACGGCGAGGCGTAGAGATGACCCACACCGAGCGCGTCGAGATAGGGCACGATCGCTTCGCCGTCGGCGAAGCGGAACTGCGGGCCGAACTGCACGCGATAGGTGGAGAGCGGGACGGCGCCGATGCTCACGTGCGCGACCAGCGGACCGCCCACGCCGGCGCGCGGCCGGCGCCATACACCGCCTCATGCGTGGCATAGAACAGCTCGCCGGTGACGCGTTCGGGGAACCCGCCGAGCGCATCGGGCGAGAGGTTCGCATCGGCGTGCAGCATGCCGTCGGCGAGCTTCCAGCGCAACGCCAAGCCGCCGTCGCCGATGCGCTCGCATACCGCATCCGTCCCGCGCACGTCGGCCGTGAACGGCACGACGTGCCGCGCGCGCGCCTGCAAGAGCGCCGTCGTGAAGGCCAGCGCCGCCGCGTGCTGCGGCGCGCCGCGCTCTTCCCAGCGCAGCCGCGAGGCCTCGAACGTCGTGCGCGCCGACGGATCGGGAATCGTCTCGCGCACGGCCGGATCGGAGAACTGCGGCGAGGCCGCGAACTCGCGCCGCCGGCCTTCGGTCACGAGCTTCGCCAACTCCGGCTCGAAGTCGCAGAAGAACAAGAACGGCGTCGAGGCGGCCCACTCCTCGCCCATGAACAAGAGCGGCGGCGAGGGCGCGAGCAAGATCAGCGCGTAGAGCGCGCGCAGCGCTTCGGGCGCGGCCAGCAGCGCGAGCCGCTCGCCGAAGGCGCGGTTGCCGATCTGATCGTGGTTCTGCAAGAACGTCACGAACGCGGTCAGCGGAAAGCGCGCGCTCGGCGAGCCGCGCGCGTGACCGCCGTGATGTTCGGACGTCTCGCCCTGATACGCATAGCCCGTCGTCAGCGCGCGCCCGAGCAGGCCCACCGGATCGGCGGCGAAATCGCGGTAGTAGCCGAACGTCTCGCCGGTCGCGATCACGTGCGCGCAGTGATGCACGTCGTCGTTCCACTGCGCGTCGTAGCCCGCGTCGAGCAGCCGCACGTCGTTCTCGTCGTTCTCCACCACCAGCGCCACGTGGCGCGACGGGTCGCACGCGGTCGCCGCCGTCCGGCGCACTTCGCTCAGAAACGACGGCGCCTGCGGATCGACGATCGTGTTCGTGGCGTCCAAGCGCAGACCGTCGAAGCGGTACTCGCTCATCCAATACGCGGCGTTCTCGGCGAAGAACGCGCGCACGTCGGGCACCGTCACGTCGATCGCCGCGCCCCACGGCGTGTGCTCGTCGGGGTTGAAGAACGTCGGCGCGATCCCGTGCAGGTAGTTGCCTTCGGGCCCGAAGTGGTTGTACACCACGTCGAGAAACACGGCCAGACCGTGGCCGTGCGCGGCCGCGATGAAGTGCCGCAGCGCATCCGGCCGGCCATAGCCGGCAAACGGCGCGTAGGGAAACACGCCGTCGTAGCCCCAGTTGCGCGCGCCGGGAAACGCCGAGAGCGGCATCAGCTCGACCGCCGTAACGCCGAGCGCCGCGAGCTCGCGCAGCTTGTGCTCCGCCGCTTCGTAGGTGCCCTCGAAAGTGAACGCGCCCACGTGCAGCTCGTAGATCACGTGCTCGTGCCAGGGCCGTCCGCGCCAGCCGTCATCGGGCCAATGGAAGTGCGGCACCACGATTTCGCTCGCCGCGTGCACGCCCTCGGGCTGAAAGCGCGAACCGGGATCGGGAATCGGCGCACCGCCGTCGCAGGCGAACGCGTAGCGCGAGCCGGCCCGCGCGTGCTCGTCATCGACGGTGAACCAGTGGCCGTGCCGCTCCATCGGCAAGCTGCGGCCGTCGATGAGCGCCTCCACGCGCGCCACCGCGGGCGCGTAGAGCCGCAAGCGAAATCCGCGTTCGAGCGCCAGCGGCCCGAAGCGTCCCGTGTAGCTGGACGTCATGACGAAGAGGCGACCTCGGAGCGTTCGAAGATGCGGGTGAACTCGGCATACAGATCGCGCATCCGTTCGGCGCGCGAGTGGGCTTGATAGACGATCGCCTCGAGCGTGGCGCGCACCAGAAACACGTCCACGAGCCCGCGGATGTTGTCGTGCTCGTCGAGCGTGCCCAGCTCGCGCCCGTGCGCGAGGTAGCTGCGCGCGAACGTCGTGGCGGCCGAACGCACCAGCGCCTGTAAGGCCGGCACGATTTGTGCCGTGTCCACGGTCGGGTCGGTCGACACGTCGAAGGCCGCGGCGGCCGCCACTTCGTCGAGCGAGCGGATCAAGGTCGCCACGTCGGCCAGCGGTGAGGTGCGCCGCCGGCGCTGCACCGCGGGCCGCGCCGCTTCGCCCACGCCCGGATCGATGATCAGCACGTCGTTCTCGGTGATCAGCATGCGTTCGAGGTGGAAGTCGCCGTGCACGCGCATTGCGCGCGCGCCGGTCAGCGGCGCGTCGGCGATGAAGCGCTCGATCTGCGCGCGCAGCGCGAGCGCGGCCACGGCCTCGGGACTGCGGTCGCGCGCGATCTGCGCGAACGCGCGTTCGGCCAAGTCGCGCAGCTCGCTCTGCAGCGTGGCCGCGTCGTCGGCCGTGAACGCGCGCGGAGCGAAGTCCGGATGCTCGGAGCGCGCGAGCAACGCGTGCATGTCGGCCAGGCGCCGCCCGGCCAAACTGACGATGCGCTCGATCGGCGCGCCGTCCTCGGCCCGGGCCTGCAGCGAGCGCATGAACATCGTGTGCAGCACGTCCCAGCCGCTGCCTTGGGCCAGAATGTAGCGCCGCGCGAGCCCCACGCCCACCTCGCTGCCGTCGGCGCCGCGGTAGTTGAACGTGCCGAGCAGCGGTGCGGTATGGGTGAAGTTCGCGTCGTGCAGAAAGCACGCCAGCTCGATCGCCGGGTTCACGCCACGCACGCTGCGGCGGTAGAGCGTGAGCAGCACGGTCTCGCCGATCACGGCCGAAAGCCGCCGGTCACCCGACTGCGGGCGGCGCAAGTTGGTTTCATCGGCGATCGCGAGCGCTTCCAAACTCCAGGTCGCCTCGCAGTGCAGCGCGCCCGCGCTGCCCGCCAGCACGGCGCTGGTGCGCAACGCCTCGAACAGCCCGCACCACAGCCGGTCGTCGATGGCGGCATCGAGCAGCAGCCCTTCGCGCGGTCCGGTGCGCGTCTTCGCGAACGCGGCGCGCAACGTCGGCAGCGGCCACTCGCGATCGCTCGCATGCGCGAGTTCCACCGGCAAGATCAGCGCTTCTTCGTTGACCGCCACACCGAGAATGGCGAGCGTGGGCGAATCATCGTCGCTGCCGAGCGGAACGATGTCGCTCACCGTCACGGGCGCGGGCGCAGCGCTCGGCGCGACCAGCCGGCGCGCTGCGAGCACGGCCGGCAGCACGTCGCGCTCGAGCGTCGTGCGCGCCTGCGCGCTCAGCAGGCTCGCGCGCCCGCGCGGCAGCACGACCGTGATGAATTCCGGCGGCTGCGGCGTGGCCGGTTCGGGCGCCACCGGCGCGTCGGCCGTGGCGGCGAGCACGAACCAGAAGAAGGCGTGACCGTGCAGCGTGATCACGTAGCGGTCGTCCTGGATCGGCGGAAACGCGCTCCAGCCGATCATCTCGACCGGCGTGCGCCCGTTGTAGCGCGAGAGGTCGAGCGAGACGGCTTGCGAGGTGCGCGCCAAGTTCGCCACGCACAGCACGACCTCGCCTTCGAACTCGCGCAGGTAGGCCGCGATGTGGCGGTTGTCGGGATGCAAGAACGTGATGCCGCCGCGCCCGAACACCCGGTGCGCCTGCCGCACCCCGATAACGCGCCGCATCCACTGCAAGAGCGAGGATGAGCTGCGCTCCTGCGCTTCGGCGTTGGTCGAGGCGTAGCCGTACACGGGATCCATGATCGGCGGCAGATACAAGCGCTGCGTGTCGGCGCGCGAGAAGCCGCCGTTGCGGTCGGCCGACCACTGCATCGGCGTGCGCACGCCGTCGCGGTCGCCGAGATAGATGTTGTCGCCCATCCCGATCTCATCGCCGTAGTAGATGATCGGCGTGCCCGGCATCGAGAGCAGCAGGCTCGTCATCAGCTCGATCTTGCGCCGGTCGTTTTCCATCAGCGGCGCCAAGCGCCGCCGAATCCCGACATTCACCCGCGCCCGCGTCTCCTGCGCGTACACGCTGTACATGAACGCGCGTTCGCGGTCGGTCACCATCTCGAGCGTCAGCTCGTCGTGGTTGCGCAGAAAGATCGCCCACTGGCAGTTGGCCGGAATCTGCGGCGTCTGGCGCATGATGTCGTAGAGCGGATAGCGGTCTTGTTCGGCGATCGACATGAACATGCGCGGCATCAGCGGGAAGTGGAACGCCATCTGGCATTCGTCGCCCTCGCCGAAGTAGGCGTTCACGTCTTCGGGCCACTGGTTGGCTTCGGCCAGCAGCAGGCGGTCGGGAAACTCCGCATCGAGGATCGCGCGCAGCCGCTTGAGCACCGCGTGCGTCTCGGGCAAGTTTTCGCTGGTCGTGCCTTCGCGTTCGCACAAGTACGGCACCGCGTCGAGCCGCATGCCGTCGACGCCGATCGCAAACCAGAAGCGCATCACGTCGGCGATCGCGTCGAACACCGGCGGATGATCGAAGTTGAGGTCGGGCTGATGGCTGAAGAAGCGGTGCCAGTACCACTGCCCGGCCACCGCGTCCCAGGCCCAGTTCGAGGTTTCGGTGTCGGTGAAGATGATGCGCGTGCCGGCGTAGGTCTCGGGCGAATCGCTCCACACGTAGAACTTGCGGTAGAACGAATCGCGCGGCGCGCGCCGGGCCCGCTGGAACCACGGGTGCTGGTCGGAGGTATGGTTGACCACCAGTTCCGTGATGATGCGCAAACCCAGCTTGTGCGCCGCTCGGATGAACGTGCGCACGTCGCGCAGCGAGCCGTACGACGGGTGCACGCCCTTGTACTCGGCGATGTCGTAGCCGTCGTCGCGCAAGGGCGAGGGGTAGAACGGCAAGAGCCAAATCGCCGTCGCGCCGAGTTCCTTGATGTAGGGCAGTTTCTCGATCAGGCCCGCGAAATCGCCGATGCCGTCGCCATCGCCGTCGGCATAGGCCTTGACGTGCAATTGGTAGATGACGGCATCTTTGTACCACAGGGACGGCTGCGAGGGCTCCACCAGGGGCTACCGTACCCCGGAGCCTCAGGTTCTACGCGCGGGCGCCGGCGGGATTACCGTACCGGGCGGTCACCGCCGGGTTCGATCGCCGTGACGCGCTGCTCTAATCGATCGAAGCGCCGGTCCACGTTATCGAAGCGAATGTTGCCGTCCGATGACAACGAGCGCGAACCGTTAGGCGCGGCCGTTTCGGATACCCGCTCGCGCAGCGGCGAGGTTCTACCCGGCGAGCGGGAATCCGGCCCGGGCGGCCGCCGCGCGGCGCGCCTTCGCGTACCGCACCGTCCACAGCAGAATGGCGCCGATTACGACGACCGAGATGATCGGCGAGACCGACGTCGCGGTCGCGATCGGCAGCATGATCGCGGCGACGACGCGCGCCCCGGCTTCGAGCAGCAGGCCCAGCCCCCACACGAGGGTGATCTGCCGGAACGAATGCCGTGCCTCCGGCCGCTCCCACAGCGCCTCGCTCGCCGCGCGCGCCTGCGGATCCGCACCGGCCATATCGAGGCTGAGGCGGTAGATCAACGGCCGCGCCGTCAGCAGCGAACCCAGGAACACGAGCCCGAAGACGGCCGTGAACACGGAGTCTTTGAGCAGCGCGAAGATCGCGTTGCCGGTCGCGAACGAGAGCCCGAAGCCGACGATGATGCCGGCCAGTGAGACGATCGCGATCACGCCGACGCGTTTGGTCTGCACGATCTCGTAGACCATCTCGACCAGCGGAAACACCGCGGCGACGCCGAGCGCGACGATCGGTGAGGCGCCGCGATGTAACATCAGCTGAATCGCGATCAGCGGGAAAACCAGACTGAGCCCGAGCGTGCGATACAGGCTGTTAAACATGATCGGGAATCCAGTTGCCGTGGAAGCCGAGCGGAACGCGGGCCGGCAGGTGCACCACGGCGACCGGCGCCTTTGCCATGTCGCTCGCATCGAGCACCACGAAGTCGCTGCGGTCGCGCGCGGCATCGTACACGTAGCACATCAGCCAGCCGGCGTCTTCGCCCGCCGCCGCCGGCACGAACACCGCTTCACCGGGCACGCATCCCGGCCCGAAGTCGTGGTCGGTCGTCGTTCCGTTGACGAGATCGTATTTGCGCAGCTCCTTCGTTCCGTTGCCGGTCGCGCCGACCGCGACCGCATAGCCGTAGCGATTGCGCACACCGAGCAGCCGTTCGTCGGCGCGCGGAAACTCGATCGAGCGCTCGTCGAGCGTGGCCTCGCCAACCGTGCCGGCTGCGAGGTCGATCGTGAAGCGGTGCAGCGTCGTCGGCGCGAACGAGTCGTTGCCATTGCGCCACAATTCGGCATAGCGCACGACGTCCATCACGATCTGCGCGCCGCTCTCGAACGCGTTGAGCACGTGGAAGATGTAGCACGGCTCGATCGCGAGCCAGCGCACCGGCGCCGCCGGATCGGTGCGGTCGAGGATGCCCAGCCGCGCGCCGTAGCGATCGCTCCACTTGTAAGGAAACTTCCCGCGCAAGCCGAGCAGCATGTCGAACACCACCGGCAAGTCCATGAAGATCACGTAGCGCTCGGTCAGCGCGAAGTCGTGCATCATCGTCGTGCCGGGCACCGCGATCGTGCGGCTCTCGACCAGCGTTCCGGCCGGGTCGATGCGGTAGTAGAAGAGCGAGCCGGGCCGCAGCTGCATGCCGAAGCCGTGCAGCTCGCCGGTGCGGGGATCGCGCTTGGGATGAGCCGCGAACGGCCCCTTCAGGCGGCCGTCGAAATCGTACACGCCGGTCGTGGCCAGCTCGCGCGTCACCTCGGTCGGGAACGACGACTCGACCAGCGCCAGCAGCCGGTTGCCGTGCGCGATGATGTTGGTGTTCGCGCTGCCGACCGTGAGATCGACCGTCCCGTTGAGCCGCACGAAGGACGCGTGCTCGACGAAGGCGCGCGTCCGCACCCAGCGGTTCCGATAGGCTCGGGCGCGGCCGCCTTCGAGCCGAACGCCGTGAAGCATGCCGTCACCGGTGAACAGGTGGCCGGGCTTGGCGCCGGGCCGCGCGTTGGGCCCGTTGCGGATGTAGTCGCCGCACAGTTCCGGCGGCAGCGCGCCCTCAACGGGCAGATCGAACGCCTCGATCTCGGTGCTGACGGGCGTCCCGTAGGTTGCCGCGGGGGCGGCGGTGGCGGAAGCGGAGGTTCCCATGACGTCCCTTTCATTCAGAGCCTGAACGTGATATGCTGGGTCTATGTGTCGAATATTACATGTAAACTCTTACATGTCAAGGCTTCCATGAAAATCGGCGTCCTGGGCAACGTTCTGCTTGGTCTGCTGGCGCAGCGCGAGCGCACCGGCTACGAGCTGACCCGCGATTTCGACTTGAGCTTGGCCAACGTGTGGGCGGCCAGCCACAGTCAGATCTATCCGGAGCTGGCCAAGCTGGAGGGCGCCGGCTTGATCCGCAAAACCGACGCCGGCCCGCGCGGCAGCCAGCGCTATGCGATCACCCCGGCAGGGGAAGAGAGCCTGCGCACGTGGCTGGCCGAAACGAGCCCGGGCGACAACCCACGTACGGAGTGGATGGTCCGCGTGTTTTTCCTTGGCATGCTCCCGCCGGCGGCCGCCGCGGCCTACTTCGATGCGCAGCGCCGGCGCCACGAGGCCAAGCTCGAGCGCTACCGCAGCTTCGCCGCCGACTGCTCGCTGGACGATCCCCACACGCGCTGGCACCGCATCGCGCTCGAAGCCGGCATCCGCCACGAAAGGGCGATGGCCGAGTGGACCGCCTGGGCGATCGCGACCGTGGAAAACGACGCCGCGCCTCATTCCTAACGGTCATGTGGTAAGAAAGTTTCTTCATACGGCGTGACGGGAGGGACAACTCTTCCGCCGCAATCCCCGGGGCATGAGCGATTTACGGCGTTCCGATCTTTTGCGCGGTGCCGCGGCCGCGGGTGTCGCGATGGCTGCCGGCCGGGCGCTGCCGGCGCGCGCCGACGAACCGGTGAAGCTGAGCTACGGCGACCTCTACTCGGGCGTCACCGGCATCGTCAGCTCCAACATCAGCGCCAAGCGCTTCGATCTCAAGCACGGCATCGATATGGCGAACGCGCTGCCCTATACCGCGGTCAGCACGTACTACAACGATTTCGCGGCCGGCACGTTCGACGTGGCGATGGGCAGTTGGGATTTCTTCATCGACATGTACAACAAGGGCGTCCCGATCAAGCTGATCTGCACGATCACCACCGCCGACATGATCAACATCATCGCCAACCCGCAGATCAAGGCCGTCAACGATCTGGCCGGCAAAGGCGTGAGCGCCGTGATCGGTTCGGGCGCCTTCGAGATGAGCCGCGCCGTGCTGCGCGCCACCGCCAAGCTCGACCTCGATCACGACGTGCAGATGCAGAACGCGCCCAATCCGGCCGGCTGCATCGCGCTGTTGCAAGCCGGCAGCACCGTGGCCGCGCTCACCTGGGAACCCGTGATCAGCGATGCGATGGCGAAAGAGCCCGGCTTGCGCACGATCTTCAACTTGGGCTCGGTCTACCGCCGCGCCACCGGCACCGCGCTGCCGTATTTTTGCGTCGCCGCGCGCGCCGACGCGCTGAAGAAAGACCCGAGCATCGCGGGCAAGATCGCGGCCACCTTCGGCGACACGATCGCCTACATCAACCACGACACGAGCGCGGCGTTCACGACCGCCGCCGCCAAGACCGGCTTACCGGCAACGATCATGCACACCGGTTTCGACGCCGGCCGCTTGACGTTTAGCGCCTATCCGATGGGCACGGCGGCCGGGCGCAAAGTCGTCGAGACGGCCTTCGTGTACATGCACGCGCGCGGCATGTTCGATAAGCCGCTCAGCCCCGATTTCTTCGCCTAGGAAAAGCACGATCCCCGAACTCTTCGAGCGCATCATGCGGCCGAAATCGGTCGCCATCATCGGCATGTCGTCCAAGCCCGGTTCGATGAGCCACGCCCTGCTGCGCAATCTGCTGCTCAACGACCTCGCGGTCGATATCCACCTCGTCGGCCGCACGCCGGGCGAGGTGGAAGGCGTGCCGGTGCACACCGATGCCGCCGCACTGCCCGACGGCATCGACGTCGGGATCCTCGCCGTGCCCGCCGCGGGCGTCGGCGCAGCGCTGCAAACGTGCGTCGAGCGCAAGGTCGGCGCGGCGGTCGTGTTCGCGTCGGGCTTCGCCGAGGTCGGCGAACGCGGCGAGCAAGAGCGCATCGGCCGCTTGGCGCGCGACGGCGGCGTCGCCGTGATCGGTCCCAACTGCATCGGCTACACGAACTATCGCGACGGCTTCGTCGTCGGCTTCGCCAACGTGTACCGCGTGCCGCGCATCGCCTCCGAAGCGCGCGACGCGGTGGCGGTCGTCGCGCAGAGCGGCGGGCTCGCCGGACACCTGCGCTTGAGCATCGAGATGCGCGGCATTCCGGTCTCCTACAACATCACCACCGGCAACGAGATGGGCCTGGGTCTCGGGGATTTCGCGCACTTCCTCGTGGCCGACGAAGCCACGCGCGTGATCGCGGTCTACGCCGAGCACGTCCGCAACCCGGCGCTGTTTCTCGACGCGGCCCGCGCGGCGCGCGCCGCCGGCAAGTCGATCGTGATGATGCACTCGGGCCGCAGCGCGCGCTCGCAAGAAGCCGCGCAGTCGCACACCGGCGCGCTGGCCGGCGACTACGCGGCGATGCGCGCGCAAGTCGAAGCCGCCGGCGTGCTGCTCGTCGACTCGCTCGACGAACTGCTCGACGCGGCCGAGATCATCGTGCGCGCGCACGACTTCCGCCCGGGCGGCCTCGGCGTGATGACGCTCTCGGGCGCGTACTGCGCGATCGTGCACGACTTCTGCGAGACGCTCGCCGTGCCGCTGCCGTCGCTCGGAGCGGAGGGCGTCGCGCACCTCGCGCCGATCCTGCCCGCCTTCACGCCGCCGCGCAACCCGCTCGACCTCGGCACGCAAGTGATCTGGCAGCCGGATCTGCTGAAACACGGCCTCTCGACGCTGCTGAACGACGAGGGGATCAACGCGGTCGCGATCTCGATCACCGGCGGCGCGCCGCCGCAAGCCAAGGCGTTCCTCGACAACGTCATCGCGGGCCGCGTCAACGGCAAGCCCGTCGCGCTCACGATCCTCGGCGACACCTCGCCGCTCGACGACGCCTTCATGCAAACCGTGCGCGAGCACAACCTCGTCCTCTCGCGTTCGTCCGACCGCACGCTGCGCGCGATGGGCGCGGTGGTGAAGTGGATGAACCGCACACACCCCGCCGCCACCGCCGTTCCCCCGCCCGCGCTCGACCTCGCCACGTTGCCGGCGCTGGGTGTAGGCCCGCAGCCCGAATGGCTCGGCAAACGGCTGCTGGCCGCGATCGGCATCGGCGTCCCGCGCGGCCGCCTCGCGCGCACGCCGGACGAAGCCGTTGCGATCGCGACGGAAATCGGTTTCCCCGTCGCCCTGAAAGCCCAAGCCGCCACGCTCACGCACAAAACGGAAGCCGGCGGCGTACTGCTCGGGCTCGCCGATGCGAACGCGGTCCGCACCGGCACGGCCGCACTCTTCGCCAACCTCGCAGCGCACGATCCCACGCTCGCGCTCGACGGCGTTTTGGTGGAAGCGATGGCCCCGCCCGGCGTCGAGCTCATCCTCGGCGCGCGCCGCGATCCCGCCTGGGGCGCAGTCCTCGTCCTCGGCCTGGGCGGCATCCTCGTCGAAGCGCTCGACGACGTGCGCGTCCTCGCCGCCGGCGCGACCGTACCCGAAATCATCGCCGACCTCAGGCGCTTGCGAGCGGCAAAACTGCTCGACGCCTTCCGCGGCCGCCCCGCCGCCGACGTCGAAGCGGTCGCCCGCGCAGCAGCCGCCCTCGGCGCACTAATGCTCGCGCGTCCGGAGATCGTCGAGGTCGACATCAACCCGCTCGTTGCGCACGGGCCCGGCGCCGGCGTGACGGCGCTCGATGCCCTGATCGTCACCGCGCCGAACGATGCTCCTCGTGGCAACTGAACCGGTTTCCTACGAACTGCGCGGCGCGGTCGCGCTGATCGGGCTGAACCGCCCGGAGAAACGCAACGCGATCAGCGAAACGGTGCTCGCACATTTGCGCGACGCGGTGACGCGCGCCGGCGAGGAAGCCGACGCCGGCGTCCTGTTCGGCCACGGCCCAAACTTTTCAGCCGGCCTCGATCTGGCCGAGTACGCCGAACGCATCGATCCGAACACACCGCGCCCACGCAAACGCCGCGCCAACCCCTGGCACGTCACCTTCGATCTCATCGCGCGCGGCACGATCCCGTTCGTCGCCGCCCTCCACGGCCCAACCATCGGCGGCGGCCTCGAACTCGCCGCAGCCGCGCACATGCGCGTCGCCGACGAAACCGCGGTCTTCGGCCTCCCCGAATCGCAGCGCGGCATTTTCGTCGGCGGCGGCGGTGCGGTACGCATCCAGCGCCTGATCGGCTACGCCGCGATGGCCGACATGATGCTCACCGGCCGCATGCTCTCCGCCGCCGACGCCCTCACCGCCCGCCTCATCCAATACGTCGTGCCCCCCGGCGCCGCACTCGAGCGCGCCCTCGCGCTAGCCGAGCGCATCGCCCAAAACACCCCGCAAACGAACTGGCAAATCTGCAACGTCCTCCCGCGCGTCAACGACCTCGCCCACGACGACGGCCTGTTCATGGAATACCTAAACATGTCCATGACCAAGCCCCCCGAAAGCGTAGCGCGCCTCCGCGACTTCGTCGAAAAGCGCGCCGCCCCACTCGACATCACCCCACCCCGCCCAAAGAAAAAACAACCCTAGAAATTACGAGCGCCGCGGCCCATTCCGAGCGTTGTTCTCGCCGTCATTCCGAGCGCAGTCGAGGAACGCCCACAAAGCGCCCCAGGGGCCACTGTCGATCACGAGCGCAGCCGAGTGATCGCCACCGACATGCAAGAAGAGACACGCAGCGGCGCCACCCGTTGCAACCCAACGGCAGCCATGTTAGCGTGTGAAAAGCCCATGAACACGCAAAACACGTCCATTTCCGTCGTCCCGACCAAACCGACGCTCCGCGGCGCGGGCTTCGAGTGCCACACCGCCTTCCCCGCGAACGGCCTGCCGTACTTCGATCCGATCGTGCTGTTCGACGAGCTGGGTCCGGTGGTCTACGCTCCGGGCAAGGGCATCGGCGCCCCCGATCACCCGCATCGCGGCTTCGAAGCCGTCACCTACGTGCTCGACGGCGGCCTCGAACACCAAGATTCGCGCGGTCATCGCGGCTTGCTCCAACCCGGCGACGCGCAGTGGATGACGGCCGGCGCGGGCTTGATCCACTCGGAGATGCCGCCCGAAGCGATCATGCAGAACGGCGGACGCATGCACGTCTTCCAAATCTGGATCAGCCTGCCGAAAGAACAAAAGCTGGCCGCGCCCCGCTACCAGGATTACACGAGCGCGGAGCTGCCGGTGCTCAGCGGCCCCGGAACATGGGCGCGCGTGATCGCGGGTGAGGCCGGCGGCGTGCGTTCGCCGATCGACCCGATCGTGCCCACGACGTTAGTGCACGTCAAGCTCGAGCCCAACGCCACGCTGGCGCTCACCGTTCCGGCCGGCTGGAACGCGATCGTGCACACGATCGCGGGCGACGGCCGTGTCGCCGAAACCGAGGTGAGCGAACGTCACGCAGCACTGATCGCGAACGTGCCGGGAAGAATCGATCTCACGGCCGGCGCCGCCGGCTTCGAAGCGGCCGTGCTCGCCGGCCGCCCGCTCGACGAACCGGTGGTGATCGCCGGCCCGTTCGTGATGAACACCCAGGAAGAGATCGAAGCAGCGCTGCGCGAGTACAAAGCCGGCAACTTCGGCGAGATCGCGCGCACGAACTAGGGCCCGCGTTGCGCCGGCGTAAAGTGCTTGCCGTCATAGACGCATGGTTAGCGTTGGGCGCCCAACCTTTCACATTTGTGGCAAGACGCCTACCTCGGGCTGCGAACGGCTCGCAGGGTGAAACGCCAACTAGTCGCTGTTCTCGGCTGTATCGTTACTGTGCTCGCCTTCGCGCCGGCGAGCGCCGTCGCCGATGCTGCACCGTATCCGATCGACGTGGTCCTGCCGCTCACCGGCCCGGGCGCGTTTCTCGGCGGATCGGAACAGAAAACCTTGAAAGTCCTCGAAACGGTCGTCAACAAAGACGGCGGCATTCGTGGCCGGCCGGTACAGTTTACGTTTTACGACGATCAATCGAGCCCGCAAGTCGCGCTGCAGCTGTCCGATCAGATCCTCACCAAAAAGCCGGCGGTCGTGATGGGTTCGGCGTCCGGCGCGATGTGCTCGTCGATGATGCCGGCGATGGCCGCGGCCAAGACGCTGCAGTGGTGTTTCTCGCCGGTGTTCTATCCGCCGCAAGGCGGCTATACCTACGCCTCGAGCGTGGCATCACGCTACCTGATTCTCGGCATGCTGCGCTACATGCGCGGGCGCGGTATGCATAAGATCGCGTTGCTCTCCACGACCGATGCACCCGGAAGGGTCGGCGAAAGCGATATGCTCGACGTGATGAAGATGCCGGAAAACGCCGATCTGTCGCTCGTCGCCAACGAGCACTACGGCGTGACCGATATCGGCGTCGGCGCGCAACTTTCCAAGATCAAAGGCTCCTCGCCCGACGCCATCATGGTGTGGACCAGCGGCACGCCGCTCGGCACCGCCTTGCGCGGCATCCAAGACGCCGGCATGGACGCGGTCCCGATCTTCACGGCGAGCGCCAACATGATCTACTCGCAGATCAAATCGTACGCGTCGATCATGCCGAAGGCGCTGTACTTTCAAGGCTATGCCTACACCTCGAATGAGGCCCGCACCGCGCAAACGCTGAAGAAGGTGCGTGCGTTCCAGGAAGCCGCCAAAGCCAACGACATCTATCCCGATGCCATCGGCGGCTTCCCGTGGGATGGCGCCATGACGGTGATCGATGCCCTGCGCTCGGTCGGGCCCGACGCCACCGGCGAACAACTGCGCGCGTGGGTCGCCAAGCAAAACGCCTACCCCGGAATCGCCGGTATCTACAACTTCACCAACGACATGCACGGCCTCACCGTCGACGACATGCTCGTGATGCGCTGGGATGCGGCCAAGTCGGGCTGGGTCACGGTGAGCAACTTCGGCGGCACCCCGCTCGCAAAGTCGCCGCTGTAGGATGGTGTTTCTGCGAAACACCTGGTACGCCGCGGCGTGGTCGGCCGACGTTGCTCCCGGTACGCTGCTCGGGCGGACGATTTGCGAGGAACCGGTCGTCGTGGGCCGCACCGAAAGCGGCGTGCTCACCGCGCTGTACGATCGCTGCCCGCACCGCTTCGCCGCGCTCAGCAGCGGCAAGGTCGTCGACGAACACATCGAGTGCGTCTACCACGGCCTGCGCTTCGACGTCAGCGGTGCATGCGTGCACAATCCGCACGGCAACAAGAAGATTCCGCCCGCGGCGACGTGCCGGCGCTTTCCCGTGATCGAGAAGCATTCCATCGTCTGGATCTGGATGGGCGACGCCGAGCCGCAGCCGGCCGAGATCCCCGACTTCAGCATCCTCGATGTGGCAGCGCCCGACTCCGTGACCAAGCGCGATTACATCATGATGAACGCCGGCTACGAACTGATCACCAACAACCTGCTCGACCTCAGCCACGTCAACAGTCTGCACGACGGCCTGCTCGGCAACGCGGCGGCCAACGACGCCGAGATCACCGTGGAATCCGACGGCTCAACGGTCACAGCCCGCCGCTTCGCCAAGAACGTGCCGGTCCCAAAATTCATGGATCTCATCTTCCGCCAGGACGGCCGCAACGTCGATTTCTGGAACGAAATCCGCTGGAACGCACCGGCCTGCATGCTGCTCTACGCCGGCGTAACGGAGCCCGAAACCGGCAAGGCCGCCGGCACCGGCTTCCGCGGAATCCACCTACTCACGCCCGAGACCGAATACACAACCCACTACATGTTCACCGCCGTGCGCGACAACCCACCGCTCCGCTCCCCAGAAGAAGAAGTCGCCATCCGCGATGAGATCTCGCGCCTACGCCGCTTCATCTTCGAAACCCAAGACGAACCCATGATCGCCACGCAACAAAAACGCATCCGCCAAGCCCCCGACACCCCCCGCCCCGCCCTCCTGAGCATCGACGCCGGCCCCGTCCGAGCCCTCCGAATCCTACACGACCGCATAACCCAAGAACAAACCTCCCCAAAAGAACCGCTACTCCTAAACTGAAATAACCGATATGAAAAATTGGCTAAATAAATGAGGTGCAGTCGAAAAAAGCGCTGAAATATAAGTGGTGCAGTCGGCTCCCCCTCGTCATTCCGAGCGAAGTCGAGGAACGCACCACAAAACCGCGCTTGGAGCCACTGTCGATCACGAGCGTAGCCGAGTGATCGCCACCGGCACGACCTCAGCTAAGGCGAAAAGCCGGATAGGGCGTGTCGTCGTCAAGCTGATCCCAAGCAATCACGACGCGAGCACCAATTGTCACAGCCTCGGCACGAGCATCAAGCACATTGCCGATAATGCGAACGCCTTCATCGAGCGTAATAGTCGCGACAACAAGCGGCAGCCGATGCTCGAGCCCCGGCCCCGGAACGCGAACCGTCGTCACAGCATAAATCGTCCCATTCCCCGACACCGGCCGCCACTCAAGATTCCGGCTCCCGGTAGCAAGGCTAACCGGCCGCGGATAGTGCTGGAAGCGCCCGGTGTCGCGGCAATATTGCAGCACCAGCGTCCCGCGCTTCGCGCCGTCCCAAAAGGCAACCGTCGGAACGTACCCATCAGGCTTAGGCACCGGCCGCGTGCCGCTCATGCCGTCCGCTCCAGAACCATAGCGTTGCTCGTACTCCAGTTCCGTCCGTAAGGAATAACCCCGATACCGGTAACGAGCGCGTTGCGCGCATCCTCGACTTGCCGCTCCCCGCCCTCACCAAAAAGCTGACGCACCGCTTCCACCAAATTCAGCCCGCCGCCGGCCAGCCCAGGCTGCCCCATCGAGATCTGTCCCCCGCCGGTGTTCAGCGGCAGCGCCCCGCGCGGCGAAAGATCCGTATCGAGCACATACCGCGAGCCGCTCCCACGCTCACAAAACCCATACGCCTCAAGCTGCATCAGCACGGCAATCGTGAAATCATCGTACGGCTGAAACATACAAATATCACGCGGCTGCAATCCGGCGCGCGCATAGATCTGCGGAGCAATATGGGTATGCCCGCTCTCGGTAATATCAGGCGCCGGATCCGCCCCAAGATGATTGGTAATCTCGGCATAGGCGCTCATGCGCGCCGTCTTCGCCAAACCATAACGAGCGGCAAGCTCAGGTGTAGTCACCACGACGGCATTCGCCCCATCGCAGAACATCACGCAGTCGAGCACGCGCAGCGGATCGGCGATCATGCGCGACCCAAGATACTCCTCCATCGTCAGCGGCGCCCGAAATTTCTCCAACGCATTCGCATTCATCACACCATTGGCCCGTTGCGTAATCGCAATCATTCCAAGCGCTTCGGGAATCAAACCGTACTGATGATCGTACCGGCTCATCAGCAGACCAAACGTAGCCGGCGGCGATTGCACCCCCGGCGGATCCTGAAATTCCGCCCGGTAGGCACCATAAACCGCGCGGAAGTTCGTACTCGGCGCATCAGCCGAGAGCACAACCGCAAGCGAACACATCCCATCGCGAATCGCCGACGCCGCCCGCGCCACCCCGCCAAGCGCCGAACACCCGCCAAGCGCCGTCAGGTTGAGCCACGACGGCGCAAGCCCAAGCGCTTCAGTCATGTTCACCGCAAAGAACGGATTAGGCGACTCACTAACAGCATGCGTCACCGAAAACCCATCAACCGCATCCTTAGGAATCCCCGTCCGCCCAAGCAAATCGGCAAACGTCTCACCTGCCAAATCATAAGCGCTGCGCCCCGACCGCGAGACAACCTTCGTCTCGCTATACCCCGCAACCACAACCTCCGCCGCCATAATCCCCTCCCCCAGATTTCCGAGCGCTAGCCCCCCGTCATCCCGAGCGAAGTCGAGGGACCACCACGATCGTACTGGAGCACCACCGTCGATTGCTCGCAATCGACAGTGGACTTACGAGGCGTGATCGTAATGGTCCCTCGACCGCGCTCGGGATGACAAGGGGGTGCTACACCAACACACCCATAGCAGCTTCAATCCGCCCATGCAGCGCAACCCGGTCAACATGCTCCGCCGGCCGCACCTCGAGTGCCACCCGCGCCGGCGCCGCCAGCACAAGAATACGATCCGCCATCTCCATCGCATCATCAATCCGATGCGTAATGAACAAACACGTCTTCCGCGCACTACGCACGATCTCGCTAAAATCCGCGCGCAACATCTTCGACGTCACATGATCGAGCTGGCTAAACGACTCATCCAACAACAACAACTGCGGATCGATGGCCAGCGCGCGCGCCAACGACACGCGCTGCCGCATCCCGCCCGACAGCTCGTGCGGATACTTCCCCCCAGCCCCGCCCAGTTTCACCCGCTCCAGCCACTGCGCCGCCGTCGCGCGCCGCTCCGCCACCGGAACGCCAAGAATCTGCAACCCAATCTCAACGTTCTCCGCCGCCGTCCGCCACGGCAGCAGCCGGTCCGTCTGAAAACTCACCCCGATCTTCCCACGCAACTGCGCGTTCTCACGAAACGGATCGCACCCGATCACCTGCACGTCCCCGCGCTCGGCCGGAAACGACCCCATCACGATATTCAGCGCCGTGCTCTTCCCCGCACCCGTCATCCCCACCAGCGCGACGATCTCACCCTCACCCACCGCAAAGGAAAGATCGCTCAATCGCCAAGTGCTCGCCGAACCGGTGGTACACGCGCTCGAGCGCGATCACGCTCATCGAATCGCGACTTCCGGCCGCCAGTGCAACAGCCGCCGCTCGAGCCGGCTCACGCCGCTCTGCGAGGCAATGTTGATCACCACCAAAATCAGCGTCCACGCCAGCACCTCCGGCATCTTGAACGTCGCCTCGGCCAGCCCCATCTTCGCGCCGATCCCGATCGCCGCGCCGATCAGTTCGGCAAACACCACCATCCGCGTCGCATACCCGATGATCGACTTCGTCGTCATCAGCATGTACGGCACGATATGCGGCAGCGATCAGCAGCCGAAACACTTGCCAGCGCGTCGGCCGGAACACGTCGATCGCCTCAACCCAATCTTTGGGCAGCGCCTTGATGCCGTCAAACACATTGAGCGCATAGAACGGCAGCAAGATCACGAACAGCACGAAGAAGATTCGGCTGCTCGGGATTCTTGAACCAGAACACCGCGATCAGCATCCACGAGAGCGCCGGCACGCCCGTATCGACCACCAGCGACGACTGCAAGATACGGCCGCAGCTTCGTGCTCATCCCCATCAGGCAGCCCGAGCGCCGTTCCCGCGACCGCCGCGCACGCCGAGCGCCGCGAGCACCCGCACGATCGTCGACGACGATCGAAATCCAGTCGCTGGTGATCACGTGCACCACCGCGCCGAGCGTCACCACGAGCGGCGGCATCACGTAGGCCGGCACGAACATGCTGCGCGATCTGCATCGCCGCGAACACCACGGCGATCACCAGCACCATCGCGAACGTGTCGCGGCGACCTTTGCGCGGCGCAACCGGGGTCGGCGGCGGCGCATCCGCCACCGCGGACCGCGCGGGCACAGTAATGCTCACCTCAAACCTCGAGGACGATCTTGCCGACGAACGCCCCCGACTCCATCAGCGGTGCGCGCCGGCCGCATCGGCGAGCGGAAACGTGCGCGCGACAACCGGCGCGATCGCACCCGACTCGAACAGCGGCCACACCTGCTCGCGCAGCGCCGCCGCAATCGCGCCCTTCTCCGAAGGCGGCCGCGGACGCAGCATCGACCCCGTAATCCACAACCGCTTGCGAATGATCGGCGCCAAGCGGAATCGTCGCATCGTTCGCGCCGAGCATCCCGATCTGCACGATCCGCCCGTCCATGCCGCAGCAGCTCGAGGTTGCGCGCCAAGTAGTCGCCGCCGACGATGTCGAGCATGATGTCGACGCCCGCCGCCGCCGGTCGCCTCGCGCAGCGCCGCGACGAAATCGCCGGTCTTGTAGTTCACCGCAGCGTTCGCCCCGAGCCTTCGCACGCGCGGCACTTCTCATCATCGCCGGCCGTCGCGTACACCGTGAGCCCGAGCGCCGCGCCCAGCTGGATCGCCGTCGTGCCGATGCCGCTCGCGCCGCCGTGCACGAGCAGCACTTCGCCCGGCTGCGCCTTGGCGCGGTCGAAGACGTTCGACCACACGGTGAAGAACGTCTCGGGAATCGCCGCCGCCTGCACGTCGCTGAACCCGCGCGGAACCGGCAAACAGCTGTTCGGCGCGGCACGGCCGCATACTCGGCATACCCGCCGCCGGCCAGCAGCGCGCACACGCGCTCGCCGCTCGTCGACGACCGTCCGCGCCGGCGATCTCGAGACCGGGCAGCGCCGATGCGCCCGGCGGCGGGTTGTAGCCGCCCAGCCGCTGCAGCACGTCGGGCCGGTTCACGCCGGCCGCGCGCACGCGCACCAGCACTTCACCCGCCGCCGACCACGGGCAGCGGGTGCTCGCGCGTAACGAGCACCTCGGGCCCACCCGGTTGCGTGATCTCGACGGCCTGCATCGTCTTGGGCAGCACGGCCGTCATTCGACTTGTCCGTTGAAGACGAAGTCGCGCTCGATGCGCGACTTCGGCGATCTTCCACGCGCCGTCGCGGCGCTCGAAGCGCTGCGTCATCGTCAGCACGAGCCACGGCGCGTTGATCGTCGGCGCGCGCCTTGCGGCCCGGCATACGCGGTCACGTAGCAGCGGCCGTCGGCATGCGTCGCGTCGACCACGGTCACGAGCTGGTTTGTGATCACGTGACGGACGCAGCCGGTCGGGCGAGCGCTCGTCCATCGCCGCGCGAATCATCGCGCGGCCGGCCAGCGCTTTGCCCGCGCGGTGCCACACGCCGTCGGGCGTGAACGCGGCGGTGACGTCGTCGTAGCGCAAGTCGTCCATCCCGGCGAAGAGCTGCAGCACGGTGCGCGCGCAGGCCTGCTCGATCGCGAGATCCGGCTCGCGTTCGGTGGCCGGCGTCACGCCGTCAGCTCCGCGATCGCGCGCGCGATGTCGTCGACCTGCGGAATCAGCGCGGCCTGCAACTGCGGCGCCGCCGGAATGCGGCAATCGGGCACACCGAGGCGGCGCACCGGCGCCGCGAGCCGCCCGAACAGCTCTGCGCTCGTGCGCGCGGCGATCTCGCCGCCGAAGCCGCCGGTGAGGTTCGCCTCGTGCACGATCAAGAGCCGCCGCGTGCGCGCCACGCTGGCGAAGAGCGTCTCCCAGTCGAACGGGTTGAGCCAGCGCGCATCGATCACCTCGACCGACGTGCCGCCGCCGCCGCGCGGTCCGCCGCTTCGAGCACGCGGTGGACCATCGCACTCCACGACACGATCGTCAGGTCGTCGCCGGAACGCAGCGTTCGCGCGCCGCCGACCGCTTCGAGCGGCGCGCCGACCGCGACCGCGTACTCGGTGCCGAAGTACAGCCCGCGGTTCTCGATCACCATCACCGGATCGTCGCAAGCGATCGCCGCCAGCAGCATCGCGTAGGCGTCGGCGCCGTTCGAGGGCAGCCCGACGTAGAGCCCGGGAATATGCGTGTAGAGCGCTTCGAGGTTCTGCGAATGCTGCGCGCACGAGCCCGGCAGCGCGCCTTGCTGCGTGCGAATCGTCAGCGGCGCGTGCATGCGCCCGGCCGAAACGTAGCGCACGTTCGCCGCCTGGTTCACGATCTGATCGACCGCGACGAGGCTGAAGTCGATCCACATGATCTCGACGATCGGCCGCAAGCCCGTCATCGCGGCGCCGACCGCCGTGCCGATCATCGCCGTCTCGCTGATCGGCGTATCGAACACGCGCTCGATCCCGAAGTCTTTCTGCAGCCCTTTGGTCGTGCCGAAGATGCCGCCTTGTTTGCCCACGTCCTCGCCGAAGTACAGCGCCTCGGGATACGTTTCGAGCGCGCGGCGCAACGCGGCCGTCGCCGCGGCGCCGTAGCTCAGCTGGGTGGTCGCCGCAGCTTGCTCAAGCATACAGATGCTCCCGCACATTCACAGCCGAAGCCAGCGGCGCCGCTTGCGCCGCCGTGGCAGCCGCGTCGATCTCGGCCCGCACGCGCGCGCTCAGCGCCGCCAAGTCATTCGCCGTCGCAACGCCCGAAGCGATCAGCGCGGCCCGTGCGCGCACGATCGGCTCCTCGAGCAGCGCCTGCGTCACCTCGCCGCGCGGCCGGTAGCCCTGCAGATCGCCGTAGTAGTGTCCCACGATCCGCTGCGTCATCGCCTCGATCAGCGCCGGACCCTCACCGCGCCGCGCAAGCTCCAGATACTCGCTCACCGCCGCGCGCACCACATCGACGTCGTTGCCGTCGATACGCCGGCTCGGAAACCCGTAGGCGTCGGCCCGGCGATAGAGTTCCTTCATGCGCACCATCTCGTCGATCGGCGTCAGCTCGGAATAGCGGTTGTTCTCGCAGATGAACACCACCGGCAAGTTGAGATAGCTGGCAAAGTTCATCGACTCGTGCACCGCGCCTTGGTTCATCGCCCCGTCGCCGAACACGACGATCACCGCGCGCCCCGCGCCCTCGCGCTTCGCGCTCAGCGCCGCACCGCAGGCGATCGGCGCCCCCGCCCCCACGATCGAGTTCTCACCCAAAAAGTCCGCATCGATCGCATTGAGATGCGCCGACCCGCCGCGCCCGCGGTTCACCCCGCTCTCGCGCCCGAGCAACTCGGCAAACAGCGACACTGCCGAAACGCCGCACGCCAACGCCCACCCGTGCCCGCGATACGTCGCCACAACGCGGTCGCCCGCGCGCCGCGCCCCGACCGCGCCCACCGCGATCGCCTCTTGCCCGTTGCCCAAATGCACCGACCCAACGATGATCGACGCCTTGCGCAGCTCGCTCACCGTCTCTTCGAAAAACCGGATGCGCTCCATCAACGCCAGATCGTCGAGGGTCATGCAGGCACCGGCCGTTTAGCATTGCAGCGTTGCGCCAGCGCATCGGCCGCGCGCGCCATCAGCCCGACTTCCGACCCCACCGCGATCACCTGCACGCCGCGCTCGAGGAAGTGGTCGACCAACGGCTCCCCAACGAGAATACCGCAAACTTTCCCGAGGCCGCGCGCGATCTCGATCCCGCGATCCATCGCCGCCAAAACGTCGGGATGCGCCGGCTGCCCGAGCAAACCAATCTGCCCCGCGTAGTCGTTGGGCCCGAAGAAGACCACATCGACTTCCGGCACGGCGCAAATCTCCTCGAGGTTGCGCATCCCGGCCACGCTCTCGATCTGCGCAACCAGACACGCCTCGTCGTTGGCCGTCTTGAAGTAGGCCATGTTGCGCCCGTAGTCGGTCGCGCGCATGCTGCCGCCCACGCCGCGCACGCCCTCGGGCGCATAGCGCATGTAGCGCGCGGCATTGCGCGCCATCTCGGCGTTGTCGATGTTCGGAATCATCAGCGCGTCGGTGCCGATGTCGAGGTAATACTTGATCGCCACCGGATCGTTCGCCGAGAGCCGGGCAATCGTCGCGGCTTGCCCGCCGGCCAGCGCCGTCAGCTGCATGTGGACGTTGGGCACGCTCGTCGGCCCGTGCTCCACATCGATGATGTAGAAGCCGAAGTCGGCGTGCGCGAGTGCTTCGGCCGTCGGAAACGTCGGCAGGCACAAGAACAAGCCGAAGTGCGTCTCGCCCGCGCGCAGACGCTGTTTGAAGCTGCCGCCGCGCGCCGTCATCCGACGTTCGCTCCTTCGACCAGGCCAATGGTGTTCCCGAAACGTTCGATCATCACGTCCTCGAACGGCATCTCGGCGGGCGCAACCCAGCCGCCGCCGCGGATACAGTAGGCGTCGGGACGCCCGGCCGCGGCCGGAACCTCACCGCGTTCGAGCGCGCGCGCCGCGCTCAGGATCAGCTTGCGAAATTGGATCACGCCCACGTCGGTCACCGTCAGGTGTTCGCGCGTGCGGTCGGCGATGATGCCCTGACTGTCTTGCGCCGCGGCATCTTGCTCCGACACACCGTCGATCCCGGTGAAGCTCGTGTGCTTCTGCTTGTCGCGGTCGATCAGGTAATCGTTCTCGCGCCGGCGGATCGGCACGTACTGCGCGTCGACGTTGGCGTAGATCGTGTGCCCGTTGCGGTAGCGCTCGCGTTCGGCCGTACCGAGATCGCGCTCGGGATTATAGGTGAAGCAGTAGACCCAACACGATTCGTCGTCGATCGGCACGAACGTCTGGCCGTGATAGTTCTCGCCCGGAAAGGTGCTCGGCACCAGCGCGTGCGTCGGCAAGAGGTACTGGCTGATGCGCCAGTAGAGCCGGCCCGGATCGGCCTTGCGTGCCGCGCCGAGCGCCACGCCCGCATCGTGCTCGATCGCCGAGAAGCGCGGCATGCCGTCTTCGCGCAGCCAGCGCACGCGCTCCGCGTCGCCGCTCGCCCCCGCTTCGGAGTTCGCCATCACGGCGGCCGCGTTGTGATCGCCGACCGAGGTGTGCAAGAACGTGAAGTGCGCCGTGTCGAGCGCGCCTTCGATCGCCTGCGCGTAGTTGCACTGCTGCAGCTTCTTCGAGGCGAACCGCCGTGCCGGCGGCGCGAGCCCAAACTCCAGGCGCGGAAACGGCGGCGGCTCGCCCGGCCCCATATAGGCCCAGATCATGTCGCCGTACTCCACCGTCGGATAGGCCACGATCGTCATCTGCGCGCGCAGCCGCTCGTAGGTTGCGTCCAGCGGCGAGTTGGGCATCGCGAGGCATGTCCCGGCCGTGTCGAACTTCCAGCCGTGGAAGATGCAGCGTATCCCGCCCTCTTCGTTGCGGCCGAAGAAGAGGTTGGCGCCGCGGTGCGGACAGGCCGGCTCGATCAGGCCCACCCGGCCGCCGGTGTCGCGAAAGGCGACCAGGTCTTCGCCCAGGATGCGCACCCGCACCGGCGGGCCGTCGGGCTCGGGCACCTCGGCCGAGAGCAGCGCCGGGAGCCAAAAGCGCCGGAACAAGCGGCCCATCGGCGTGCCGGCGCCGGTCAGGGTGAGCAAGTCGTTGTCGGCCCGGCTCAGCACGCCGCACGTAGGTCCATTCGCGGCGGAGTTTCGCAGGAATGTTCGGGCTCCCATCACATTGCATGAAGAAATTTTGTCAACACATAGAAGGACGCTATGACGTCGAACTTGCGGCAATTGGAGGCGTTCGTCACCGTGTGTGCCGAGGGCAGCGTCACCCGGGCCGCCGCGAAGATGGCCCTCACCCAGTCGGCGGTCAGCGTGCTCGTGCGCCAGTTCGAGGATAGCTACGGCACCCGGCTGTTCGACCGCCAGAACCGCCTCTTGCGCCCGACGCCGCTGGCGCGCGAGATGGTCCCGCTCGCCGAGCGCATCCTCAGCGACGTGGCGGCGTTCGAAATGCGCCTGCGCGAGCGCGGCGAGCGCGAACGCGGCACGGTCGATATCGCCGTGCCGCCCACGATCGGCACCACGATCATCCCGACGGTACTCGAAGCCTTCAGCGCGCGCTATCCCAACGTCCGCGTCCACGTGCACGACGTGAACCCGCCCGACGTCCTGGTGCTGGTCGAGTCCGGCAGCGCGGCGTTCGGGATGGGCACCTTCGATGCGCGCCCCGACCTCGACCGCATTCCGCTGGTGGCCTACTCGCTCGTCCTGCTCGCCCGGCGCACGATGCTGCCCACGCGCCGGCCGGCCATCGGCTGGGCCGAGCTGCACAAGCTGCCGATCGTGGCAGTCGGCCCCGGCAACTCGATCCGCAGCTGGATCGACGAGTCGTTCGCCGCGGTCGGGCTCGCCTTCGAGCCGGCTTGGACCGTCTCGCAGTTCGCGTCGGCCATCGCGATGGTCCAGCACGGCCTCGGCTACACGATCCTGCCCTCCTACCTGCGCTACGATTACCGCCCGCTCGACCTGGCGACGCTCGACATCATGAAGCCGCGCACGCAGCGGGAGCTCGCGATCGTCAGCCGCCGCAACACCGTGCACCCGCCGGCCACGCTGGCGCTGATCGAGATGATCCGGGAAACTCTCGTACGAGGCTGAGTATCTAGGGATAACGGACATGCCCGAGCTCGACACGCCGCTGCAACGGACGCTGGCCCAACTCCCCGACGCGCCCGGCGTCTATATGATGATCGGGAACGACGGGCAGATTTTGTATATCGGCAAGGCCGTCTCGCTGCGCAGCCGCGTGCGCTCGTACTTCCAGGACAGCGCCGCGCACGCGTACCGCACGGTGAAGATGGTCGAGCGCGTCGTCGACGTGCGCACGATCGTCGTCTCGAACGAGATCGAATCGCTGATCCTCGAAGCGAACCTGATCAAGCGCCATCAGCCGCCGTTCAACGTGCGGCTGCGCGACGACAAGCGCTTCCCGTATCTCAAGGTCACGAACGAGCCGTTCCCGCGCGTCGTGTTCACGCGCGTCGTGCGCGACGACGGCGCGCGCTACTTCGGCCCCTACACGAACGCCGCCGGCCTGCGCGAGCTGATCGACCTCGTGCGCATCGTCTTTCCGCTGCGCACCTGCCGCGAGCCGATCGACGGCAAGCGCAAACGGCCGTGCCTGCAGTACCACATCAAGCGCTGTCTCGCGCCGTGCGTCGGCTACCAGTCCGAAGCCGACTACGACGTGCTCGTCGACGAAGTCGTGCTGTTTCTCGAAGGCCATCACGACGCGCTGATCGCAGCGCCTGCAGCACGAGATGACCGACGCCGCCGAACACTTCAACTTCGAGGCCGCGGCGCGCTTGCGCGATCGCATCATCGCGGTGCGGCGCACGATCGAAGCGCAGAAGGTCGTGTGGCGCTCGCGCGTCGACATGGACCTGATCGCCGTCGCGCGCGATCGCGGTCAAGCGTGCATGCAAGTCTTCATGGTGCGCAACGGCAAGCTGCTCGGCCAGGAGCACTTCATCCTCGACGGCACGGTCGACGCGACCGAAGCCGAGCTGTTCTCGGAATTCCTCAAGCAGTTCTACACCGCGCGCAGCGGCCAGCTCGGGCCTCGACGCGTCGATGGCGAGCGACATCGCCGGCAGCCCGCTCGCGCTGCGCGCCGCGCGCGATCAGCAGTCGCCGGTGGCGGAGAAAGCGCGCTCGCGCCGCCGCACGAGCGGCGCCGCCGCGATCCCGAAAGAGATCCTCGTGCAAGCCGACGCCCGACGACGGCGTCGGTGATCGAGCTGTGGCTCACCGAAGCCAAGGGCCAGCGCGTGCGCATCCTGCGCCCCGAACGCGGCGAACGCGCCGACTACCTGCGCCTCGTGCAGAAGAACGCCGAGCAGAACCTCAAGAGCGTTCCTCGCCCATCAGGAAGCGCAAGAGACCGCCTCGGCGACGCGCGCTCACCGAACTCGCGTCGGCGCTCGACCTGCCCGAGCCGCCGCACCGCATCGAGTGCTACGACATCTCGAACATCCAAGGCACGAACGCGGTCAGCTCGATGGTCGTGTTCGTCGAGGGCCGGGCGAAGAAGAGCGACTATCGCCACTTCAAGATCCAGTACGACAAGGGCCCGAACGACTTCGCGATGATGCAGGAGACGCTGCGCCGGCGCCTGCGCTATCTGCGCGCCGACGCCGACCGTCCGCCGGTCGCCGACGGCGATGCGGCCGGCGCCGCGATGGAAGCGCAAGCGCGCAAGCGCGACCGCTTTCACGAGAAGCCCGATCTGCTGCTGATCGACGGCGGCAAAGGGCAGCTCAACGCGGTCGTCGAGGTGATCCGGGAGATGGACATGATCGGCATCCCGGTCGCGGGCCTCGCGAAGGAAAACGAGTGGCTCTACGTGCCCGGCAATCCCGAGCCGATCGCGCTGCCGCCGAACTCGCCCGGCCTGCATCTGGTGATGCGCGTGCGCGACGAAGCGCATCGCTTCGCGATCACCTACCATCGCAACGCGCCGCGACAAAGCGATGACGAAGTCGGTGCTCGACACGCTCGACGGCGTCGGCCCGGTGCGCCGCAAGCGCCTGCTCACGGTGTTCGGTTCGGTCAACGCGATCAAGCGCGCGAGCGTCGATGAGATCGCGGCGGTGAAGGGCATGAGCCCCGCGCTCGCCTCGCACGTGAAGGCGGCGCTCAGTGGCTGAATCGCGCTCGCGCCGCACGTTCGATCCGTTTCCGCTCGCGCAGCCGCTGCTTGCACCTGCTCGATCCCGAGCGCGCGCACGAACTCACGCTGCGCGCGCTCGAAGCCAACGTCGTCCCGCCGCAGCCGCAGCGTCGACGAGCCCAGCATCGCGATCGAGCTGTTCGGCCGCCGGCTCGACAACCCGGTCGGCCTCGCGGCGGGCTTCGATAAGAACGCGCGCGTGTTCCGGCGCATGTACGCGCAGGGCTTCGGCTTCGTCGAAATCGGCGGCGTCACGCCGCGTCCGCAGCGCGGCAACCCGCGCCCGCGCGTGTTTCGCCTCCCCGAAGATGCGGCGGTGATCAACAACATGGGCTTCCCGAACGACGGCGCCGAGGCGGTCGTGCGCCGGCTCGGCGGCGAACGCCCGCCCGGCATGCTGGGCGTCAACCTCGCGAGCAACGGCGACAGCACCGATCCGGCGGCAGACTTCGTCGGCCTCGTGCAGCGCTTCTCCGCCTACGCCGATTACCTCACGCTCGACGTGTCGTGCCCGAACAGCGTCAACGGCCAAGTCTTCCTCGACCCGGCGCGCTTGCGCGATCTGATGGCGCGGCTCGCCGCGGTCGACCGCGGCCCGATGCCGCCCAAGCTCGTGGCGAAGCTGTCGCCCGACATCGACGACGCGCTGCTCGGCGCAACTGGTCGCGATCCTGCTGGAAGCGCAGATCGACGGCATCATCGTCGCCAACACGACGGTCGAGCGGCCCGCTTCGCTGCGCGGCGACGCCTCGATGCGTGGCGGGCCTCAGCGGCACGCCGCTGTTCGCGCGTTCGACGGCGATGCTGGCGCACGTCGCGCACCTCACCGGCGGCGCCGTGCCGCTGATCGGCCTCGGCGGGATCGCGAGCGGACCCCAAGCCTACGCGAAGATTCGCGCCGGCGCGACGGCGGTCCAGCTCTACACCGGGCTCATCTACGGCGGCACGGCTCTCGTGACGCGCATCAAGCGCGAACTAGCCGTCTTGCTCATGCGCGACGGATATGCCACCCTAAGCGAGGCCGTCGGCACGGCACGTTCCGTGCGGAAAGTGAGTCTCTTGATGCATTTCCTCATCCGCGTGATCGTCAACGCGGTCGCGCTGATGATCGTCGCGTACTTCCTGCCCGGCGTCGCCGTCACGGGCTTCGTCGGCGCGCTGGTCGCCGCGTTCGTGCTCGGCATCGTCAACGCGATCTTGCGGCCGATCCTGGTGCATCCTCACGCTGCCGATCCAAATCGTCACGCTCGGCCTGTTCACGCTGATCATCAACGGCGTGCTGTTCTACTGGGTCGGCCACATGGGGCATCGGCCTGGTCGTCGACGGCTTCTGGCCCGCGTTCTGGGGCGCGATCGTGCTCGCCATCGTATCGTTCGTGCTGTCATCGCTGTTGCGGGGCGTCGACCCGGAAGCCGCGTAGCGCATGCCCCGCATCCTCGTCGTGAACGACGACGGCATCGCCTCCGAAGGCATCGCGGTGCTGGCGCGGGCGCTGCAAGCGCTCGGCGAGGTAACGGTCGTCGCGCCCGACGGCGACCGCAGCGGAACGAGTCACTCGATCTCGGTGCAGCAAGCGGTGCGCGCGCAGGCGCTGCCCGAAGGGGGCCTGCGCCGCTTCGCGTGTTCGGGCACGCCGGCCGACTGCGTGCTGCTCGGCGTGAACGAACTCTGCGGCGGCCGTCCCGACCTCGTCGTCAGCGGCATCAACCGCGGCGCGAACCTGGCCGACGACGTGAACTATTCGGGCACCGTGGCGGCCGCGGTGGAAGCGACGATCGTCGGCATTCCCGCGATCGCCGTCTCGCTCGTGTCGTCGTGGCCCAAGCACGATCCCGTGCACCACTGGGACATCGCCGCGGCGGTAACGCGTGCAGTTGGCAGGCGACGTCTTGCGCGAACCGCTGCCGCGCGGAACGTACTGGAACGTCAACGTGCCCAATCGCGGCCGAGCTGCGCGGCGTGCGGTTCACGCGCCAGGGCCGCAAACAATATGCCGAGCGGCTGGCCCGCGTCGAAGACGACGGTGAGGCCGGCGCGGGCACGGCGTTCTACTGGGTGTGGGACATGTCGCATCTCGGCGGCGGCGACGATACCGACACGGTCGCCGTCGACGCCGGCTACGCGAGCGTCACGCCGCTGCAGATCGACCGGACCGACGAGGTGACGTTGCAGCGTTACGCCGCACGCGCAACGAAAGGCTGACGCGATGCGTGCAGCGATGTTTTCCCATACCGGCCCGGCTCGCGACGTGCTGCACGTCGGCGACGTGCCGGCGCCCGAGCCCGGCCCGGGCGAGGTGCGCGTGCGGATGGCAACCTCGGGCGTCAATCCATCCGACGTGAAACGCCGCGGCGCCGCGCCGGCCGGCAAGCCGGCAGAATTTCCGCTCGTGATCCCGCACAGCGACGGCGCCGGCACGATCGACGCCGTCGGCACCGGCGTCTCGCCGCGATCGCATCGGCGAGCGCGTGTGGACGATCAACGCGCAGTTCAAGCGCGCCTTCGGCACGGCCGCGGAATACTGCGCGCTGCCGAGCGCCTTCGCTCCCCACCTGCCCGACAACATCGACTTCGCCGTCGGCGCGTGCCTGGGCATCCCGGCCCTCACCGCCTATCACGCGATCATGCTCGACGGCTCGATGCGCGGCCAAACGCTGCTGGTCCAAGGCGGCGCGGGCGCGGTCGGCTTCTACGCAATCCAGTTCGCCAAACTCGACGGCGCCACGGTCATCGCCACCGTCAGCTCGCCGGAAAAAGCCGAGCTCGCGCGCAAAGCCGGCGCCGATCACGTGATCAACTATCGCACCGAAGACCGCAAAACCCGCGTCGCCGACATCACCGCCGGCAAAGGCGTCGACCGCATCATCGAAGTCGACCTCAAAGCCAACGCGATGACCTACCCCGATCTCCTAAAAGAACACGGCAAAGCCGTCATCTACGGCTCCGGCGCCGCCACCGATCCCAATCCCGTCGTTCATCCCGTACAGCACCACGCTCGAATTCATCCTCGTCTACACCCTCTCCGAAACCCAACGCACCAACCACGTCACCGCCCTCAACGCCCTGCTAGCCGCGAACAAACTCCAACACCACCTCGGCCGCCACTTCCCCCTCGACCAAACCGCCGAAGCCCACGAATGCGTAGAAGCAGGCAGCACCGGCAACGTCATCATCGACATTGGCTAGTTTCGTCTCGGACTCGCGTGCGTTGCTCGTTGTCAGCGGCCACGCTGGCACTAGGCGGCTGTGCGGCGAGTGCGGACACGCACCGCGACCCCGACACGCTGGTCGCGTTAACGCGCACCGACGGCGCGACGATGAACCCGATGTTCGCCGAAACCGTCGAAGACGGCAGCGTCTACGCGCAGCTCCTCTACGAATCGCTCTCGTACGTCGGCGCCGACTACCTGCCGCACCCGCGTCTCGCAACCGCTTGGTCGCACACCCCCGACGGCCTGCACTGGACCGTCGACCTGCGCCACGACGTGCGCTGGTCCGACGGCGTGCCGTTCACCTCGAAAGACGTCGGTCTGGAACTACCGCACGTTCCTCGACCCCAAATCCGGCTTCCTCGACATCGGCAGCGTCAAATACATCACGCGCATCACCGCCGACGGCCCGTGGCGCGTGCACTTCGACCTCGCCTACCCAAGCGCGGTCTTCACCCTCGAGGCGCTCGGCGAGTCACTGGTCCCCGAACACATCCTCGGCAAGATCGCCGCCCGACCGCCTGCGTTTCTCGACCTTCGGCGAGCACCCGGTCGGCACCGGACCATACATGCTGCAACGCTGGCAGCACGACAGCGAAGTGGTGTTCGTGCGCAACCCCTACGCCTGGCGCCGCCCGCAGATCGCGCGCCTCGACTATCGCATCATCTTCAACGACCAATCGGAAATGGAAGCGCTGGCCAACGGCTCCGCCGACTTGATCGACGACCTCTCGCTCACCCAATACCAGCAGCTGCAGCGCATCGCACCGCACGTCAAACTGCTGGTCTTCCCGTCGGATCTACATCGACGTGGTCGAGGTCAACCTCACGCGGCCCGGCCTCTCCGATGTCGCCGTGCGCCAGGCGATGATGTACGGCTACGACCGCAAAGCGATGGTCGACGGCCTCTACGGCGGCAAAGTCTCACTCCCCGACGGCCTGATCCCGGCGGCCCTAACGCACTGGTACAATCCGCAACATCAACCCGTATCCGTACGACCCGGCCAAAGCGCGCGCGCTGCTCGACGCCGCCGGCTGGACACCCGGCCCCGACGGCATCCGCCGCAAAGGCCCGACGCAAACTTTCGTTCGAGCTCTTGCTCAACCAAGGCTCGTCGCTGCTCACCGACGAGATGCTGCTCTTCGTCGCCGACATGGAAGGCGATCGGCATCAACCTGAATTTGCGCCAACTCGATTTCGCCTCGATGGTCGCGCGCGAGTACACCGGAAAATTCGACCTGGTGGCCGACGGCTTCGGCGGCGCGGTCGATCCCGACCTCACCACGAACCTCTGCATCGACCCAGATCCCGCCGAACGGCGCCAACACCGACGCACTCCACGATGCCGATCGTCGACCGCTGATCTCAAGGCTCGGCCTGACGACCATCGACGACGCGAAACGCCGCGACCTACTACGACCAAATGCAAGCCGAAGTGAACCGACCACGCTGCCGCTGATGCCGCAATACGGCCGCTTCGCCGGGACGGGCTACGCGGCGCGCGTGAACCTCGACCCGGCCAAAACGCTGCAATCGCCGCTGGGCTACTACAACGTCGAGGACTGGAGCTCACGCCGTGATCACGTTCATCATCCGGCGCGTGCTCGGCGCCATTCCGCTGCTGCTGTTCATCAGCATCGTCACGTACGCGATGATGGCGCTCGCCCCGGGCGGACCGGCGGCGGTCCTCGGCCCGCGCGGCCAGGGCCTCTCGCCCGGCAGCGATGGCGCGCATCAACGCAAGCTCTACGGCCTCGACAAACCGTGGTTCATCCAATACTTCTACTGGCTGAAACAGCTCGCTGCTGCACGGCTCGCTCGGCACGTCGTACGTCGACAGCGCGCCCGGTGATCGAGAAAGTGCTTCGAGCAGCTGCCGGTCACGATCGAGATGGTCGGCCTCGCGCTCGTGCTCACGCTGATCATCGCGCTGCCGATCGGCATCTACGCCGGCGCGCACCGCGGCTCGTTCTTCGACAACGCGTCCTCGGCCGTCGGCTTCGTGTTCTACGGCATGCCGGTGTTCTGGCTCTCGATCGTGCTGATCGACCTCTTCGCCGTGCAGTTGCGCTGGTTTCCGTCATCGGGCCTCTCATCGCTCGGCCGCGAGAACGACCCGTTCGACCGCTTGTGGCATCTTGGTCTTGCCGGTGCGTCGCGATCGCGCTCGTGAGCTTCGTGAGCTGGATGCGCTACCAGCGAAGTTCGATCATCGAAGCGATGAGCTCGGGCTACATCCGAACCGCGCGCAGCAAGGGGCTCTCCGAACGCGACGTCCTCGTGCGGCACGCCTTCCGCAACGCGCTCCTGCCGATCGTCACGCTGCTCGGCCTGAGCCTGCCCGCGCTCGTCGGCGGCGCGTACTTCGTCGAGTACGTGTTCTCGATTCCCGGCGTCGGCTACCTAACGTTCTCCTCGATCTTCGCGCGCGACTACCCGACCCTGATGGCGATCACGATGCTGACCGCCGTCGCTGATCGTGCTCGGCAATCTCCTCGCCGACGTCTGCTACGCGATCGTCGACCCGCGGATCCGGTACGCCTGATGCGCTCGCTACGCCGCTTCATGCGCGAACGTCCGGCCGTGGCCGGCGCGATCTTCGTCGCTGATCCTCGTCCTCGCGGCGATCTTCGGCCCGTTCATCGACGCGACGCCGCCGAACGTATCGTCGCACGCAGCCTCATCGGCCAACGCCGCAACCGCCCTCGGCGCGCGCATTGGCTCGGCACCGACCTGATCGGCCGCGATGAGTTCGTGCGCGCGCTCTACGGTGCGCGCGTCTCGCTGCTCGTCGGCGCCGCCGCAATGGTGGTCTCGTTCGCGATCGGCATCTTCTACGGCGCGATCGCCGGCGCCGCCGGCGGCATCGTCGACAACCTGATGATGCGCTTCGTCGACGCGATGCTCTCGTTCCCCACGTTCTTCCTCTCGCTGATCGTCGCCGCGCTCACGAACAAGTTCTCGCTAACGATCATCATCCTGATCATCGGCCTCACGTCGTGGCCCGGCCTCGCGCGCCTCGTGCGCGCCGAAGTGCTCTCGCTGCGCGAACGCGATTTCGTCGAAGCAGCCCGCGCGCTCGGCGCCATCCCCGCGCGCCTCGTCTTCCGCCACCTCATCCCCAACGCGCTCGCGCCGGTCGTCGTCGCCGCCGCGTTCGCAATCGGCGACAACATCCTCGCCGAATCGTCGCTCTCGTTCTTCGGCCTCGGCGTCCAGCCGCCCGAACCATCATGGGGCAACATGCTCCAAGACGCCCTCACCCCCCAAGCCGAAGCCGCCCCCTGGATGGTCCTCGTCCCCGGCCTCGCGATCGTCGCCACCGTCCTCGCCTTCAGCGTAATAGCCGACGGCATCCGCGTCGCCCTAGACACCTCCATCGGCCAAGAAACCCCCGCCTCATCCCTAGAAGTAGAGCCCGCCCCCTACGCCGCCGCCCCCACCTAACGCACCTCACCTAACCACAACAACCCCCCCCCCGTCATCCCGAGCGCAGTCGAGGGACCCACGACAATCAAAATCTCCAGGGTACGCCGGTCACGAGCGAAGCCGAGGGACCGCCACAACGCGTCCCCCATGCGTCGCGCCAACGGATAACGCGCCGCGTAACCATCGCCGCCGCCCTAAGGGTGCCGGCACGAAGCCGGCCGCTTCGGTTGGCCTTTTGTTCTCTCTATCGGTAAAGCGGAGAAGCGGATCCGCTAGAAGGCGTGGTGGCAATTTGCTGTGCGATTGCTACTAGACCGTTACGCTAAGCGTTCGTCGACGACGATGAGTCGAACTAAGCTACGTGTCCGATATTGAACCTTGCCGAGCACGTAACATTCAGCCAGCGGCTAAGATCAGTTCACGCGAGTTCGACGGCGACCGTTAAGCCGATCGGACCAACGACCAAATCGGATCACGAACTGCTCCTAGACGCTGGGATAATCGGCAGCAACAGGCGCGATGATGACGCGATGGTACTTCGACAACTCGTTCCGACGCTGGCGTGACGGAACGTCATTATGGCAGGCTTCTTGGGATCTTGGTCGTCGCTCGTCAGGTAGATGCGGACACGATGACCGGCCTTGAAGCGCCTCGCATTGGTCACGAGCGGTATGCGGTACCGCACCGACTTGCAAATCGGCACTGCCTCGAAGTTGCGACAGGGGACGACCGGTGCGCCGAGGCGGCTGGCCGCTTCGTCGACCTCACGGAATCCGGCGCGCAGATAGCCGGCGGTCACGTCGTTGACGGTTCCCTCGGCGTTGAGGTCTTGGAGTACGGCGATCCAGGCCGTGTCGGGCGCCGTACTGATCGCGTCCAATGCGAGTTCGATGTCGCCGACGACATCGAGATCGGTTAACAGCGGTTCGCTTTCCCACGCTAGGCTTGAGGGCGGATCGATCTCACTTGCTTGAACCCGGTTTAGTCCGGCACCGAGGTTCATCAACGTGCGCGAACCCGGCGCACTTTCAGCGGCTGTCAGCGAGCCATCGGCACACAGAGCGAGCGATTGATACTGCACGTTCGGCAGCGGCCAGGCGCCGGCAGCCCGCCAACCTTCCGCGCCGGGCAGTATGTAGCGAATACATGGTCCCTCGAGGATCCCGGTGTCGCGACCCTTGAGCCAGTGATCGAACCACGCGAGGGCTTCCACATGAAGGCTCTCCCATGGCCACGTGAGGCCGTATTCGCCCATCATCGCGACTTGCACGTGCCTGCTATTTTTTAGGCCCGCAAACGTTGGAAACGTGGCCGGCAAATGCAGCGGTACGTTTTGCCAGTCGCAACCGAGATAAACGGGGATTTCGATCTTCTCCAACAGCGGCATGAGATTGCGTTCTTCCCACCACGCATCGCGCGCGGGATGCTCGACGCAAATCGCGCTCCAGAGTTCGTCCCACGGGCGCGGATCGTGATGCATCTTCAGCACGACTTTGAGTCCGGTCATCGCCGCTTCGCCGTTCATCGTTTCGAATCTCTTGTGGATTTTCGGCATAAGCAGCACCTTACGCACGGCTTCGAGAAGTTTGCTGCGCCAGAGTTTGTTGGTGTGACCTGACGTCATGCCGACCATCGAGAGAAATGGTGTTATAAACGACGAATTCACAAGGCCGTGGTGACTGGCGGCTTCATAGAGATCGAATGAACCTGCCACCGGCATGATCGCTTTTAAATGCGGTGGCCGCTCGACAGCTGCTTCCATTTGCGTCATTGCGAAGTAGCTGATGCCGATCATGCCGACGTTTCCGTCCGACCACGGTTGTGCAGCCGCCCATTCGACGAGGTCGTGCATGTCGCGCCGCTCCTGGCCATCAAAGAAGCCGAAGGTGCCCTCGGAGCCGCCGGTGCCACGCAAGTTTGCGATCACGTGCACGTAGCCGCGCGGTACGAAGTAGTCGCTCGCACCGGCTTCGATGAAGCCCGCGGGCGCCCCAAGATCTTGAATCTGCCGCGGGTACGGCGAGGCAGCAATGAGGACGGGGTACGTGCCTGGCGTCGCGGGGCGATGGACGTCGGCCAGCAGCTTTGTTCCGTCCCGCATGAGCACCACCACGTCGTCGTCGCGCGTCATTTCATACTCGGGCCGGGACAGATTACGATAGTCACGGCCCGTTGTTTGCGGCCCGTTGAGCTGCCGTTGGCCGGGTTCGATACCGGCGACGGTTCCTGACATGTCCCCTCCTCTTAATGCAAGTAAAGCTGCGTTAGTATAAGCCGGATCTCAATTTAACGCAAGTACTACCTGCGATAAGCATTTTTCGGTATGATGCCCCGGATGAGTTCAACCAGGTCCCGGACCGGCGGACGCAGCGCACGCGTCGTAGCATCGGTCCTCGAAGCCGCCGTCGCCGTCTTAGCCGAAGTAGGCTGGCCGAATTTCAGCGTCGGCGCGGTGGCGGAACGCGCCGGCGTTCACGAGACGTCAGTTTATCGCCGGTGGCGCACAAAGGAAGCGCTGATCAACGATGCGATCATGGCCCGCACGGCGGGGCAACTGCCGGTGCCTGACCTCGGTTCCGTGCGTGCAGATCTCATTGAGTTGCTCCGCGCAGCGCTGGCATTCTTACGGTCGCCGATCGGCGGCGCTTTGGTGCGCATGGCCGTGGCATTGCCGCCAAGCCCGCAAGCGACGGATTTTAAGCGAGTCTTTTGGTCGAACCGGTTCCCTGCGATTCTCACCGTCATCGAGCGGGGCGTCGAACGCGGCGAACTCGATCCGAACCTCGACCGGCAGCTCTTGATGGAAATGTTCATCGGACTCTTCCACGTGCGCGTCTTTCTGATGGACAATCCACACGACGACGGGCTTGCTGAAAGGGTCGTCGGCCTCGCGCTGCGAGGCGCAAAGGTCCCTTAAGTACGAGTCATGTTCTAAGTGAATACTATGGAACCGAGCGCGTGGGATTCGCAGCTAACCGGCAAGCCGCGGCCTCCAGATGAGCACCTTGGCACCGTCCGGTAGCTGAGATGATCGAGCTGGTCGAGCTTCGGTGTGACAAACAATCTCGCGCGTCCGTCATTCCTCGGCAGCGAGCGCAGCTGAGAGTTCGCGAAGTACCGCGCGCGCGGCAGCGATGCGCCTTGCACTAATCGACGGAACAAGCCGGTGGTGAAGCGCCGCCGCATCGCGCGTCATCTTTACAAGCACGGCCGCACCGGACGTCGTGAGTTCGAGCAGTGACGAGGCCCGATGATCGACGTTTTCGGCGAAGCGCAGGAGGCCAATTTCCACCAGGTCGTTCGCAACGCGCTGCACCGCCTGCCGTGAGATTCCGAGCCGGCGCGCCGCGTCGGGAACCGTATGCGGGCCTCCCGAGGCAACGCTGAGCAACTGCCAGCGCGCTTGCGTCTGTTTCTGACGCCCAGCAATCGCCTCGCCGATCCGCCGAAAGTTCCCCGCTGCTTCGAAGACGTCCGCGACCAGCAGCCCGAGTTCTTCGTCGCGATTATTGACAATATGTTGTCTATTCGACATACTGTTACCAGTATGGTAACAGAGTCATCCAGCGCCGTCGAGGTGCTCAAGGCCGCTTTTGCACGCGCGGCAGAGATCCGGCCCGCGGTTGGCGGCTTTCCAACCCTCGCTGAGGTGCTTCGCGCGGCAGGCGTACGGCGCAACGAATGGCACCTTCCGGCGGCGCAGAGCCGCTACGACATGACGGATGGCGCCGTCCTGATCCAGCAGCGCGCTCACCGACGAGGGACTGTATCATCGAGCGTTCGTGAAGCGCAAATAGAGGGAACCCCTCCTCCGTTACCCCATTTGTTCTTTCCAGCAATCCCGATGTATTTTAGTCCCAAGCGCAAGAGTTACATCGAGGCTGATAGAGTCAGGCACATTTGGTAGAGAGAACTTATCTTCGAGTTCTGTACTTGACATTACTGATCCGTGAGGATTTAAGATTTGACCTAGCGTCGTCAGAAGAGGACCGGTGTCTCCGTAACTATTAGTTCCAGTGGTGCTCAGACGAACGAGTTGATTGTTTCCGAGAAAAACGAACTAAGTGCGGCCGAGCTTGAAGCGTTACGCTAAGCACCCGATCATCACGTGCGGCCATCGAGCGTCAAATAGCGTGAAAGGAAGCGCCTCGCCTAGCGGGCGTTCGCTCGGCTACACGTCTGCTCGCCCACTTGATCACAGGACGACGCTGACAAACAGCGATTGCCGCGCGGCTGAGAAACGAGCGCGCATGACGTTTCGGGAACTGCTCGCGGCGATCGATGAGCGGCTGGGAGCCGAGCCGCGCCTCGCGAACGCACATCGTGAAGAGGACGGCATCGAGCACAGCACGTGGTCCTGCAATCGGGAGAGCGTCACGATCGCCCCGGCCGGAACGACCGGCATTTCGGTAACCTACTTGAGTAGCGGGCGATCGGTGCGAAGCAAGATCTTCGCCTTGAGCCCCATTAGCCTCGACCGGATCGTGATCACCGCCGCCGAACACCTCACCGGCTACGCCTTTCACCGCACGCCCAGGTGACAGTTGATGCCTGCACTGATGGGCACGTCGCGTAAGACGCTCCTCATAACGCCGAGCACGCGACCGGCTTAGCGCCCGTGCCAGAGCGTCGAAATGCTGCGCCAGAACCGAAATCCCCCACGACAGCTCCCGTCATCCCGAGCGCAGCCGAGGGACCGCCACAAAGCTTTAGCCAAAGGCGCCGCGCCAACGCATAACGCCACGCGAAAGTATCGCCGCCGTCCTAGCCTACCGGCACGAAGCGGGCGTAGTGATTGATTGCCCCACCCGGGGGTACAATAGCCCGGGTATGTCTGGACACCCGAGATTGTGCTATGCGTTTGCGTGGCCGCACTGAAGACCGCTTCTCTTAACGTCGCCGACTGGGCGCTCCTAGATGCGAGCGTCATGGAGCTCTTCGCCTCGTCCGACCTCGAGGCGACGCTCGAGGCCGTCGGCAAGACCCTCGTCCCCCGCTATGCCGATGCCGTCGTCTTAGCGCTCGCCGATTGGCGTGACGTCGTGCGCATAGCCGCTGTCCAGGACCGCGATGCGGACCGTCGGCGAACCCTCGCCCTCCACTTGCACGAGATCGATCGGCTGACTTCGCCGTCGGTGATCACAGATGAACTGCCGGGTGCGCAGATTTTCGCGCTGCAGCGAGCCGGCAGTCAGTTCGGCCATATCTATCTTTACAACGCAACCGTCAGCCCATTGCTTGAGCTCCTCCTGGAGCGATGCGAGCAAGCGCTGTTCAATGCCCGGCGCTTTGAACACCAGCGCTACGTCGCATTCGCCTTTCAGAACGCAGCGCTCGCGAGCGAGTTACCGCACTGCGATCCATTTCAATTCAGCGCGATTTACCAGGCGGGGAGGGCCGAGGCCCTCGTCGGGGGCGACTGGTACGATGCGTTTAGGCTCGCGGATGGGCGTTTCGTGATCACCATCGGGGACGTGGAGGGTTCAGGACTCGACGCGGCGCTCGCGATGGTGAGTCTGCGCCAGACCGTGCGTGCGGTGGCGCAGCTCAACTCCGACCCCGAACTCATGCTCGCCAGCGCGAATCGCACACTTCAAGCACAATTTCCCGGCCGCTACGCGACCGCGTTCGTGGGTGTCCTCGATTCGGTCACGCAGCGCTGCACGTATGCGAGCGCCGGTCATCCGCCGCCGCTCGTACGCCTGGCCGATGGTTCGATCCACGCTGCCGCGAGCCACGGATGCCTGCTGGGGCTCCCAGTCGACGCCCCGATGGTGGTCGACGAGATCAGCGTTCCGGCGGGTGCCGTCATGGTGTTGTACACGGACGGGCTGACGGAGTCGACGCACGACGTCCTCGCCGGAGAGCAACGCCTCGAGACCGTGCTCCGGGAGCTGGACCCGCAGCAGACGGCTAACATTGCGGAGCACATCTATGCGAACGTCGTCGGCGGTCACGCTCGCGATGACATCGCGATTCTCGCGTTACGGGTCGGATCTTTGCCGGCGCTGCCGCAATGGCGTTTCGATCCGCGTTGGCCGGACGTTGTCCAACGTGTTCGCGACAGCTTCCGAGCGGAGTTCCCCGGCGTGCTTGCTGTTGAGCGCCTCTTCGATGTTGAAATGGTGCTCTCTGAATTATTCGCGAACTGCTTGCGTCATGCACCGGGGACCATCGAGGTCATCGCTGAGAAGCAGCCGAACGCGTTTGTCCTCCATGTGCTCGACCGCGGCCCGGGATACACTGTCGACGCGCACTTGCCTGGGGACTTGTTCAGCGAATCCGGACGGGGACTCTTCCTCATATCGCAACTGAGCGACGACTTTGCCGTTGCACGGCGCCCGGGCGGCGGGAACCACGCCCGTATTACCTTCACGGACACTAAGGAGAAGACCCGATGACGACCGATTCAAACCAGAGTGAGGGCGACGAAGGCACCCGCATGGATGCCGTCCGTCGTTTCAACGTATTGGATACGCCGCCCGACGGAATGTTCGATCGGATCACCGCGCTCGCGGCCCGACTGTTCGACGTGCCGATCGCCCTCGTGACAATCGTTGACCACGACCGGATTTGGTTCAAGTCCAAATTCGGACTCGACGGGGTCGATGAAATCGGCCGGGATCCGGGCCTATGCGCATCGGCCGTGCTGCAAGATGGACCCTACGTCGTCGAAGAGGCGCGGCGGGATCCGCGCACCCTGGCCAACCCGCTGGTCGCGGGAAAGTTCGGGCTCCAGTTCTATGCGGCGTCGCCGCTGCGAACGGCCGAGGGAGCGCGGCTCGGGACGCTCTGCATTATCGATCGCCATCCCCGGCAGTTCTCGCCCCAGCAAGCCGAGATTTTGCAAGGCCTCTCGGATATCGTCATGGACGAAATGCAGTTGCGCCTTTCATCGATGCGCGCGATTGCGGACTCGAAGCGCGGCGACTAGCCCTGCGCACGTTCTCATCGGCGAGCACGTCGAGCACACGCGCGCGGGTCATAGAGGCCATCGACGAGGGTGTCGTGCGGGCACGCGTGGACGCACGCCGATCGAACCGGATGAACGTGACGGGGTGACGAATTAATTGACTCGGTACCTTTCGAATCGGGCCGGAACGTTCGGGCCTAGAAAGAGCTATGTAATATGGGATCGCGTTGGTACCGTCGCTCAATCACTCTCGCAGTTCTGCTTACATTCTTTTCTTCAATTTCTCGCGCTGAAGGTCAGCCGGTGCCTGCGCAACCCGAGTTGCCGGCAGTTCGCGTCGCGATGTTGCCTAACGACGATATAACGTCGGTACTGTACGCGGTCGATAAGGGCTTGTTCCGTCAAGCGGGACTTAACGTACAACTCGAGCGCGCAGCGTCGGGGAGCGCAATTGCGGCGGCCATTGCCGGCGGTTCATACGATATCGGGAAATCGGCCATAACGGAAATTTTCAAGGGGTACCAAAAGGGACTGCCGTTCGCTATTATTGCACCGGCGGGTATTTACAACAGCACGAAGCCGTATGGAGGCATCGTCGTAGCAAAGCAGTCGGGAATTCGAACGGCCTCTGATTTGATGGGTAAGGTTGTTGCCGTTATCTCAGTGCACGATATCGGTCAGATCGCGGTCGACGCGTGGATGACGCAACATGGCGAGGATCCGAGTCGAGTTAAGTACGTTGAGCTGCCCGAGTCGGCAATGATCGCTGCCATTACCGACCACCGCGTCGATGCCGCTGAGCTCGTTAACCCAACACTTGCGGTCGCGCTCGCGACTCATAACTTCACGCTGTTTCCGGTCTACGATGCGATCGCGCCGTCTTTTCTCTTTTCCGTTTGGTTCACGACCTCAAGCTGGGCCGACGCGCACCGGGCAGCGGTCGGAACGTTTGCGCGCGTAGTAGCCGCCGCGGCCACCTATACCAACGCTCATCCGGCCGAGACCGCTGCGATCCTCGCGAATTATACGGCGCTCCCCGTATCGGTCATTGAGTCCATGCCCAGAATGACCAATGGCACGGTGGTGACCGCGTCGCAGATTCAACCGGCTATTGATGCAAGCGCGAAAGATGGCGTGCTGGCGCATTCTTTTCCGGCCCAGGACGTGATGTTCAAATAAACGCGGCAGCTTTGCAGTGCTCACCCGAGCGTGGAAAACCGTCCCCGAGATTTGCCTGAGATAACACGCCGAAGTCGCCGGCCATTTCAGAGGCTGGAAAAGCGAGAAAGTTTCCACGCAATGCGCCGGTCGTCGATCATTTCTCGTCAACGAGCGCAGCTGAAAGTTCGCGCAGCACCTCGCGCACAACTCTGATGCGCCCTTGGGACAGCGATGGGACGAGACGTCGGTGAAACGCCGCCGCATCGCGGGTCATTCTAGAGAGCACGGCCTTCCCGGTGGTTGTGAGTTCCAGTAGTGGCGAGGTGCGGTGGTCCCGATTTTCGGCGAAGTGCAGCAGACCGGCTTCGACCAGGTCGTTTGCGACACGCTGAACCGCCTGACGTGATATTCCGAGTCGTCGCGCTGCGTCGGGTACCGTATGCGGCTCGCCCGATGCGACGCTGAGCAGTTGCCAGCGTGCTTGCGTCTGCCCCTGACGCTCGGCGATCGTCTCACCGACGCGGCGGAAGTGCCCTGCTGCTTCAAAGATATCCGCGACGAGCAGCGCAAGTTCTTCCTCGCCGGACTTGACAACATGTTGTCTAATTGACATAATGATGACATTATGGTAACAGAACCACCGATTGCCGTCGAGACACTCCAGGCCGCCTTTGCGCGCGCGGCGGCAATCCGGCCCACAGTTGGCGGCTTCCCGGTTCTCGCCGAGGTACTTCGCGCGGCAGGCGTGCAACGTAACGAATGGCATCTTCCGGCAGCACAGAGTCGCTACGATATGGTAGACGGCACCGCCTTGATGCAACAGTTGACGCCGTTGAACGTAGGCATAAGCGTCGCGGCGGACTTCGATCGCGACAAATTAATTCGCGTGCTACGTGCCGATCAGGCCGGCGAGCTAACATTTTCGGCTTTTCTCGAGGGCACGTGGCGCGCGGGGATCGTACGCTACGTCGTCGAGTTCAACGGACGTCGCGTGCTGTATTACGGTAGCGCGGGAGACGTTTACGAAGAATCATATTCGCCGATCGACCTCGCCACGTTTGAGACCTCCGGCAAGAGCCGTCCTTCGACCGCCGAAACGTCGTGAACCAGCGCGCAAAACGTGTCAGCGAGCAGTGCCGCGCTAACTCTTCGCTCTCCGCGGCCGGGAAGAGCGCTTCTCATCACCTGTACGGTGGTCGCGGCTTTCTTTCAAGCGTGAAAGCACGAGTCCGAGAAATCCGATCTCGCCTTCGCTCAGACACGCGAGCGCCTCGCTATGCATCTTCGCTGCCTGAGGTAGCAATGATTTCAGGGCTCGTCCTTCAGCTGTGAGAAACACATGCATTCGGCGTTTGTCTTTCGCATCGGGCCGCCGCTCGATCAGCCGGCGCTTTTCCATGGTTCGTAAGGGCTCGACTGCGGCGGCCGAAGAAACGTTCGCACGGTCGCTCAGAACGCGTTGCGAAAGCCCGTCCTCATCCCAAAGGACGCGCAGGAAATACCACATCGACACGGTCACGTCGTGCGGTTCCAAAAATCGCTCGAGATCCTGAACGAACATGCGGTGCACGGCGCGCACCTGCGTCGCGATGGTGCTGCTCAGCGGAGAGCGATAGAGCCCGTGCTCTGCGACGGCATCATCCTTGGGATTAATCATTAAGCTATAATCGACTTTCGGGGAGGACCCCAAGCCGCGCTTCCTTCACCATAATCCATTACATTCATGCAAGAATAAGGCCTTTTGGCCGAGTTCCGGCAGCGTCTTGACAGAAGCTCGACTGAGTCTATATCATTAAGTCCTTAGCGATTTATGGTGTGGAGGCGTCATGCTCACCAAGGAAGACAACGAGCTCATCACGCGCTGCGGCCCCGGCACGCCGATGGGGAACCTCATGCGGCAGTACTGGATTCCGGCGATGTTATCAAACGAACTGCCGGCTCCCGATAGCCCTCCGGTGCGCGTCCGTCTCCTCAACGAGAACCTCATTGCGTTTCGCGTGACGTCGGGGAAGGTCGGACTGATCGACGACTACTGTCCCCATCGCGGAGCATCGATGTTCTTCGGCCGGAACGCCGAGGACGGTTTACGCTGCGTTTATCACGGTTGGAAATTTGATATCGCCGGGCGCTGCACCGATATGATGACGGAGCCCGCAGGCAGCACGCTCAAGGATCGCGTGCGCACCACCGCCTACCCGACGGAAGAACGCAACGGCATCGTGTGGGCCTATATGGGGCCGCTCACGGAGCCACCGCCGCTGCCCGAGTTCGAAGCGAACATGGTGCCGCAACAGCAAGCGAAGCTGTTTGTCACGCTCGGCAACTACAATTGGCTGCAAGCCATCGAAAACAATATGGACACGGCCCATAACGCGATCCTCCACCACGGCACCGTGAACCCCGAGCACGCGGCGGAGCTGGGCGCGAACTACTTCGAAGGGCCCGACGTCCTGCGCTACATGGTCTCCGATCGTGCACCGAAGTTCGATGTTCGCGACACCGATTATGGCGCCGTGTCCGCTGCCTATCGAAACACCGATGATGGTCAGGTTTACTGGCGCACGATGAACTGGCTCTGGCCGTTTTACACGCAGTCGCCCACATCGGAATGCGGCTCGACGGCGCTGATGTTCGCAACCGTGCCGGTCGACGACAACCATTGCATGATCTTCGGCTTGATCGCGCGCGTCGGCCCCGGACGCTCGATGTTTGATTCGATCGAAACCGACGCCTACACCGGCACCGGCCGCCCGAGTCTGCCGAACACGTCCGACTGGCTTGGGCGCTTCCGCGATCCCTTGACGTTGCAAATCGAAAACGACTTCAACATCGACCGCAACGTGCAACGCGTCGGGCCGCCGACCGTTCAGGGCATGAGCGGCATCAAAGATATCAATGCGCAGGACGAGGCCATTCGCTGGAGCCAGGGCCGCGCCGACAACAACGGTATCGTCGACCGCAGTCGAGAGCACCTCGGGCACACCGATGCGATGATCACTCGCGTGCGCAAGAAGCTCCTTACGGCAGCGAAGGCCTTGCGCGACCATGGAACGATCCCGCCGTCGGTAACCTCGCCGGACAACTACCGCGTTCGCTCGGGCTGGATGACATTGCCCAAGGATGCCGACTGGTGGGAGGCAATGCGCGAGCGGCGCGAGGGATTTAAAGAAAAAACCCGGGTCTAGCGTCGCGTGTTTCTACGCGACCACTGGTATCCGGCGGCGTGGCCGGATGAGGTCACGTCGACGCCGCTGCGCCGCCTCTTCTTGGAGCAGCCGGTCGTTCTGTTTCGCTTCGAGGGCGGCGATCCGATCGCGCTCCTCGATCGGTGCCCCCATCGCTTCGTCCCACTTTCGCGGGGATCGCTTGTCGGCGACGGCGAGATCCAGTGCGCCTACCACGGTTTGAGATTCGACCGCAACGGTAGATGCACGTTCAATCCGGACGGCAACCACGCGATTCCACCCGGAGCCCGCGTACAAGCTTTTCCGTTACGTTTGCATTGTGGACTGTTGTGGATCTGGATGGGAGATCCCGCGCGTGCCGCCGCCGCCGGGATCCCGGAGTTCGAAACGTTCGGTGATCCGGAGCATTACCGGTACGCGTTCGGCTATCAGCATGTCAACGCAAACTATCAGCTGATCACCGACAACCTGCTCGACCTCAGCCACGTGCAGTTCTTGCATCCGCAGTTGAAGCCGGGCGGCGATTTCACAAACAAGCGCGAGGTGCTTCAGGAGGGCGATCGCGTTTGGTCGATGTCATGGCGTCGCGGCGGGCTGCCCAATCCGTTCTGGCAGCGCGTATGGCCCCCGGACAAACCGGCCGACCGGCACACACACATGCGTTGGGATCCGCCGTCGCTTCTCATGCTCGATTCGGGTATCGTCGAAGTCGGCGGGCCCGAGTCGGAAGCGATCACGCGTCCGACGTTGCATTTGCTGACACCGGAAACGGAGTCGACGACGCATTACTTCTGGTCGTTCCGGTGCGCGCCGGGTCGCGATGACGAAGTCGAAGCCGCGCGGGCCATCGGCATTCAGGCGTTCCAGAATGAAGATCGCCCCATCATTGAGGCACAGCAGTCAAATATCGGCGCGGCAGAACTCGCGGCGCTCGAGCGCGGCATGCTCAATGCCGATGCGGCCGCCGTCCGCGCTCGCCGCGTTATGCAAGCGCTCTTCGCGCGCCAATCGTCCACGAATCACGCTCAGCAGTTTGAAGGGTAAGCCGCTTTGTTGACAATCCATATGAAAAAAATATTTGCTGCATTTCTGGTGACGGCAACGTCGTTGATGCCGTTGTCATCGCCCGCCGCCGCTGCTGAACCCTATGAAGTCAACGTCTCGCTCGGTCTCACGGGACAAGGCGCGTTACTCGGGTCGCAAATTCGCGTTTCCCTGCACTTGATTGAGGACCTCACGAACAAACACGGCGGCATTAAAGGCCGGCCGCTCAAGTTCGTGATTAGCGACGATCAAACGAACCCGCAGATTGCCGTTCAGCTCTTTAACGGGTATCTCGCGAGCAAGGTGCCGATCGTGCTCGGCCCCGCGCTTACGGCGCCGTGTCTTGCCATCATACCGCTCGTCGCAAACGGGCCCTTCACGTGGTGCCTGACGCCGACTGCCGAGCCGCCGCAAAATTCCTACGTCTTCACGGTGAGCGCAAGCCTGTTCGACGACCTCGATGTCATCGTACGCTACTTCCGGCTGAAGGGGTACAGCAAGATCGGCATCATCACGGGCAACGATGCGACCGGGCAGAACGTCGAACGGCTCATCGCGGTCGCGCTGCAAGAGCCGGCGAATAAGAATATGCGCGTCGTCGCGTCCGAGCGTTTCGGGTTGACCGATATTAACGTTGCGGCCCAGATGAGCCGGCTGAAGGCCGCCGCGCCCGATGCGATCGTCGCCTGGAGCACGGGCTCGCCATGGGGCACGCTATTGCACGGTATTAACGACGCCGGTATCACCGTCCCCATCGCCGGCTCACCCGGAAATATGCTCTACTCCGCAATGGCGCAATTCAACGACCTGCTTCCCGAGAAGCTCGTCTTTCCGGGACCGAATGCACTCAAGCGTGGCGGCGCCAAACCGGGTCCGGTTCGTGACGCGCAAGACGCGTTCTATCGCGCGTTCGATTCGATCAACGCGCGGCCGGATTTCGGCAACATCGTCGTCTGGGATGCGATTACGCTCGCGGTCGATGCCCTCGAGCACCTCGGACCAACGGCGACCGCAAGCCAACTGCGTACCTACATTGAGAACGTTCACGGCTGGGCCGGAACGCAGGGCGTCTACGATTTTTCCGACGGCCGCCAGCGCGGCGTTGCGGAAAATGCCGTCAGCATAATGGGCTGGAATCGAGTGAAGAAAGACTGGACGCTCGAGAGCCGTCCGAGCGGCTACCTCAAATGACGCCCCGCCCGACGACCGTCCCGCGATCATACGTTCTCGCAGGCGCACTCGGCTTGGGCCTGGGCGCTTCGCGGTCGATGGCGTTCGCTCAGTCCACCGTAACGAAAGTGCGTGTCGGTACCGTCGCGAGCGACTCGTTTGCCGGTGCGTATTTCGCTCAGGATGAGGGCTTCTTTCAGAAAGCCGGCTTGACGGTTGATCTGCAGACGTTTCGTAACGGTGCGGCTGTGTCCGAGGCGATCGCGGGCGGCGCGCTGGATATCGGATCGGCCACACCGATTACGGTCGCCAATGCGGTGGCGCGAGATGTGCCGCTCGTGATTATTGCAGCCGGCGGTTTGAGTACGGCCAAAGCTCCCAATACCTTGCTGGTCGTAGCACAGAGCAGCCCCGTCCGCGTGGCCAAGGATCTCGTGGGCAAGACGGTCGCCGTTACGGGCATTCGTGCCCTTGCCGATGGCGGGATCGATCTTTGGCTCGAGAAAAGCGGCGTCGACCCAACCAAGGTTCCGCGCATCGAAATGATTGGCGGAGCCATGGCGGCCGCAATCGAGCGCGGCACGGTAACCGCCGCACTGATGAACGAACCGGCCAGATCGATTGCCTTGAAGAACGGCAGCTTCCGCGTCATCGGAGATCCGTTCTCGGCGATCGGCCCGCAGGTGTTAACCGCGGCATGGTATACGACGACGGCGTTTGCGGAGCAGAATCCTGATGTCGTTCGGAGATTTCAGAACGCCATCGAGTCGGCCCAGCTTTGGGCAAACGCTCATCAAAACGAGTCCGCACCGATTCTCGCAAAATATGCGAATAGTGACCTCGACATCATCCGGGGCATGGTGCGTTGCGCGTTTGCGGATAAACTGCGTGCACCGCAGATTCAACCTGAACTCGACATGGCGTTCAGGTTCGGGATCATTCCGAAACCGGTGAAGGCGACCGAGCTCATGGCGCGGTCGGTGACACGATGACAACCCATACCCCCACTCGCTCATGGCGGCGAATCGCTACGGAAGAATCGTTCTTAATTCCTGAAGTCGCGCAGGCGCAGCACGCGCTCTCAACGGGTCTTTGGAATAACCTCGACATGCGCCGCATGGAGCGCCGCACGAACCCGCAGAACCCGCTCTACCAAAAGCTGATCGATCTCGAGGGTGAGCGTCTGCAGGGCATGGACCGGGACGGCGTCGCGATGCAGCTCCTGTCTCTCACGACACCCGGTGTACAAATATTTGAGCCGGATACCGCAACGGCGCTTGCAGCGCTGGTGAACGACCGGCTTTCGGAAATTGTGTCGCGGCATCCCACGCGCTTTGCGGGTTTGGCCGCGCTCGCGCCGCAAGATCCGGCGCGCGCCGTTAAGGAGATGGAACGCGCTGTTCGAGAGCTGCATCTGCACGGTTTCATCATCAACTCGCACACCAACAACGAGTATCTCGATCTGCCGAAGTATTGGCCCATACTCGAAGCAGCGGAGGCCTTGGATTCGGCGATCTACCTTCATCCGCGCGGTCCGGCCGACACCATGGCCGCGCCGTTGTCCGATTATGGCATGGAAGGTGCCGCTTGGGGCTATCACATCGATGCCGGCACGCATGCCGTGCGAATGATATTAAGCGGCCTCTTCGACCGCTTTCCAAGATTGAAGATCGTTCTCGGCCATATGGGCGAGACGATTCCGTTTAACTTGTGGCGCCTCGACTATTTCTCTCCCGAGGGGACGGCGCGACGCGCCGGTAAAGCGCCGTCAACGCTGCTGCCGAGCGAGGTGTTCAAACGAAACTTCTGGATTACAACGAGCGGACTCGAATTCGAGCCGGCACTGAAATATTCTGTTGAGGTGCTTGGTGCGGAGCGCGTTATGTGGGCGGTTGACTATCCGTTCCAGCCTTCTGCGCCGGCGGCAGCCTTTTTGGACGGTGCCGCGATTGCCGGCGAGGATAAGGAACTCGTCTATCACGGCAACGCGGAACGACTCTTTCGTTTGCCTGCTCGGTAGATCGAGCACTTCTCAGAACGCGCAGCCGCAAGAGCCGATCTACGCTTGCAGATTTGCCCGCAAGGTGATGGCGAGAACGATTTTACCGACCACGTGCCCTTGCCTCGGGTGAGGCTTCGCCGTCGTAGGCGATCGCATGATGGCCGTCAGCGTGCGGCGCGGGTTCGACACCGTTCGGATATGCCAACGGCATGCGTGCCTTGAGATAGGAGAGGAATTCTTGCAAGCCGAACTCGCCTTTTCGCTGCTCCGCATCCCAAATGCCCACGCCGGCGTACTGAAGCGCGATCAAGACGTGATCGTGACCGATGCGTGGTAGCGGAACGTCCTTGATGAAGAAGGCTTCGGGCGGTCCCGGTCCATCGAGAACTGCGGCTCTCATCGTTTTCGGAAGTGCGGCAATCACGTCTCCATCCTCAGTGCTTGGAGTTGAGCACCAGAGCGTAACGCCGCCGTAGGGTTGAGTCAACGAAGTCGCGGTCGTGGGTTCCGCGCTACCACGGTGTACGCATGCCGCCGCTTCCCCCTTGCCGAACGGCGGCAGTCCCAACGTCTTGCCAACGAGGCTCTAAAGGATGATCGTGAAGCTTCAACCGGCCGATCGCGTGCATCTCAAACCCGATGATATCGACGGTGTCGTCGTCGAGGTGAAAACGCGCAGCGTCGTCGTTCGTGTGCCCGACAAGCGCGGGAAATTCCGCGAACTGCACGTCCACCCGGATGACCTCGAACGCCTGCCGACAACCAAGGAGGCGGTGCTCGAGGTTGCGCGGGCGCAGCTGCTGCTGCCCGTGATGACATTCGAAGTTGACCCGGCGCGTTGGATCTGCCTCGACGACGCACACGTGCGTGCGGACCGCGTCGACGCCTGGCTCACCGCGCTGCGCACGGAGTACCGCGAGGTGGGAGACGGAGTCGAGCAGAGTGTGGCACTCGAGAGCTTTCATCGGCGCCGCGTTCTGACCGTTTCCATCGTTACGGGCCACGGCGCCTTCCACAAGATGCAGAATGCGTGGGATGCGCACAAAAGCTACATGGAGCCTCGCGCCATTCCCGAAAGCCGGGCGCTGGACATCGTGCGTGTCGTGCATGCGAGCGGGACGGCACGGATCGACGTTGGGCCGGCGTTTGCGTACGCGATTGTCAGCGTCCACGCGCCGCCGGCCGAAATGCCCCCGTTTACGAAGTCCGCGCAGGCACTCCTCGCGGGGCGCACCAGCGCGGCCGGTTTGCAGGGCGGTGCGCTTCTCGCCGGCGACGACGACGGGCACGAAGTGCTCGTCACGCGCTGGGCCGGACGCGAGGCGGCTGAAGCGTTCGCGAAGGATGCGAAAAATCACGTCGTTCTTCCGGCGACCCGGCGTCTCGGCAACGAAGTGGAGGCTTACGTGGCGGTGAGCAGCGTACCGGCGTAGGCGAAGCGGCTCGCCCGCGTCGCGAATGTGCTCCGCTCGGTCACAGCTATATTGACATTTGCCGATATAGTAGTAATATCGAAGTATGTCAATGCAGCGCTGCTGCCCGCCGGCTAACGTAGACACCCAGGATCGCAGCGAGCAGGCCGAGCTCTTCAAGGCGCTGGGTGATCCCCACCGGCTGACGATGCTCGCGACCTTGGCGCGCGCCGACGACGAGGTGTGCGTCTGCGATTTCACCTCCGCGCTGCCGCTCAATCAGCCGACCGTGTCGCACCATTTGAAGATCCTGCGTGACGCGCAGCTCGTGACGTGGGAGCGCCGCGGCACGTGGGTGTACTACCGGCTCGCCGGCGATGCGAGAGACCGCATCGATACTGCACTTCGCTCGCTCATCCCGGAAAAAGCCCTCGCCTGACGTGAACGCGCGCGCCGCTGTCGCCGAGTTCGTCGGCACCGCCTTTCTGCTGCTCGCGGTGGTCGGTTCGGGCATCATGGCCCAGCGGCTCTGCGGCGGCAACGTCGGCCTCGCGTTGCTCGCGAACGCCGTCGCGACCGGCGGTGCGCTCATCGCGCTCGTCCTCGCGTTCGGCTCAGTGTCGGGCGCGCACTTCAACCCGGTCGTCACGCTCGCATCGGCGCTGCGCGAGAAGACGTGGAGCGGAGTACTTCCATATGTCATCGCCCAAGTGCTCGGTGCGCTCGCCGGCACGGCGCTCGCAAATCTGATGTTCGGCTTGCCGGCGTTTACCGCATCTCACCATGAGCGCAGCGGAAACATGATGGTCGTCAGCGAGTTTATCGCCACCTTCGGGTTGCTCGCGGTGATCTGGGGCTGCGCGCGTTCGCGACCGGCCGCCGCCCCGTACGCCGTCGCTGCCTACATCGTCGGCGCGTACTGGTTCACGCCGTCCACGTCGTTCGCGAACCCCGCCGTCACGATCGCGCGTTCGCTCACCGACACCTTTTCCGGCATCCGGCCCGTCGACGTGCCGGCGCTCGTCGTGGTCCAAATACTTGGTGCGCTCGCGGCGACGTGCTTGTTCGCCTGGTTCGGGATGCGCGCGGACGAAAGCGTCGTCGTACCACATTCGGAAGCCGCATGAGCGCGATCGTCCGCATCGTGACCATCGACGACGCAGCGGCCATCGCGCGCGTCTACAACGAAGCCGTAGCGAGGCGGTTTGCGACGTTCGACGAGACACCGATTTCAGTTGAGGAAGTCGCCGCTGACTTGCGGCTGTATCTCGCGACCCACCCCAGCGTCGCGATTGAACTCGATGATGAACTCGTCGCCTACGCGTCGTCGTCGCCGCACTCGTCGTACAAACCCTATCGCGGCATTGCCGAATTCTCGGTCTACGTCGCCGAGCGGTTCCGCGGCCGCGGATTCGGACGGATCGTCCTGCATGACCTGATCGCTCGTTGCGAAGCCGCCGGTTTCACCAAACTGCTCTCGCGCATCCTTGCCGACAACGCCGCGAGCCGCGCGCTGTGCGCCTCGCTCGGCTTTCGCGAGATCGGCGTGTACGAACGTCACGCGCAGCTCGACGGCCTGTGGCGCGATGTGATCATTGTCGAAAAATTGCTTGGAGGCACCATGAAGCCATCGGTCCTGTTCGTTTGCCGGCACAACACCGGTCGCTCGCAGATGGCGGAAGCCTACCTGCGGCACTTCGCCGGCGACCGCGTTGAGGTCGCTTCGGCCGGCACCATCGCGGCAGACGTACCCGACCCGGGTGTGCTCGCTGTAATGGCGGAGGACGGGATCGATATCTCGGCTGCACGTCCGAAATTGCTCGAACCGCGATTGGTCGAGCGCGCGAATCGCATCATCACGATGGGATGCGATGTCGAGGGAGTTCCGCGGATTGACGATGACTGGGGGCTCGCAGATCCCAAAGGGCAATCGCGCGAGCGCGTTCGCGAGATCCGGGACGAAGTCAAAGCAAAGGCAAGACTCCTAGCCGGCGAACTCCTCGGCCAAGAAGACAAATCTGCTATCCAACTCTAGCTTTTGGCCAGACATTCCATCGGGCGAATGCCCACGGTGCCCTTCGGCACCTTCGCGTGCGTCGAAGAGCACGCGTGCTTGCAACACCACGGAGTGGCTGCGCTCCGCCCACCCCACGAGGGCGCCCATTGACTCGAGGAGCGATTCTCCGAGCAGGGTCAGGTCGTACTCAACGCTCGGCGGTTTGGTCGCGAACACGCGGCGCGTGATCATACCGTCGCGTTCAAGCGAGCGCAACGTCTGCGTGAGCATCCGCTTCGAGATGTCGGGAACCGCGCGCCGCACGGCGCTAAAGCGCAGTGGCTGAGCGGCGAGCGACATGAGAATGAGCATCGACCACTTGTCTCCGATGCCGTCGAGCAGATCGCGCACCGGACAAAGCCACCCCTCGGCGCTGCGGCGCTGCCAATCGACAAAGTACGCCGCGAAACGCTCGCGGGCAGAGCCGGAAGGTTCCCTCGCGGTAACCTCGGCACTATTTTCTGCCTCATTGTAGTGGCTGATCATGGTCTCTATTATAGTCCTATCCTCAATTCGTATCCTTGAAAGACCATGTAAATGAAGAATCCACGCCTCCTCATCACCGGAGCAAGCGGCCAGCTCGGCCGCCTCGTCATCGAACACCTACGCCGGATGGACCCTGGCGCCGACATCACGGCATTGGTCCGCACACCGCAAGCGGCGGACGAACTCGCGCCGTCTCGCGTCGGGACGCGTATCGGCGATTATACCGATCCCGCCTCGCTCGATGCGGCCCTGACCGGCATCGATCGGCTGCTGCTGATCTCATCGAACGTCCTCGGTCAGCGCGTTGCGCAGCATAAGAACGTCATCGAGGCGGCAGTGCGGGCCGGCGTGTCGCTCGTTGCCTACACGAGCATCCTGCGAGCTGATACATCGGAGCTGAGCCTCGCCGCCGAACATTTGGCTACCGAGAAGATGTTGCGCGAGAGTGGACTGCCATACGTGATCTTGCGCAACGGCTGGTACTTAGAGAACGACACCGCGATGCTTGCGTCGGCGGTCGCGCACGGTGCGATCATCGGCAGCGCCGGCGACGGGCGGCTTTCGTCCGCGAGCCGAGCGAACTATGCGGAGGCGGCAGCATTGGTCCTTCTGCGCGGGGCGCCCGCCGGTACGATCTACGAACTAGCCGGCGACGAAGCGTTCACGTTGACGCAACTCGCGGCGCAGGTGAGCCAACGAACCGGAAAGATCGTTAGTTATCGGAATATGAGCGAGGCGAAATACCGCGCGGCCCTTCTCGGCATGGGTCTGCCGGACGCTGTGGCGACGATGGTCGCTGAAAGCAGCGCCGGCATGGCGCAGGGCGCCCTCGAAGATCACGGTCACGCACTGAGCCGCCTCATCGGCCATCCAACGACGACGCTTGCCGATGCCGTAGCCGCCGCCGTATAAAAATGGATTATGGACGAGCATTTCTGCTGTGGCTTCACGTCGGAGCGATGATGATCGCGTTCGCAGGGTTGCCGATTGCCGGAATTATCTTTCGGATCATCGTGCAGCACGTTGACGAACAGCGAGTCTTCCAGATGCTGGCTAACGCCTTCAGTCGCATCTTTGCAGCCGGCGGCGTATCGGTCGGGATAGGAGTGGTGTCCGGTCTTTTGCTTGCGCGCACATACGGTTACGCCACCGGCTGGCTCGTGCTATCCTATGTGCTTTCAGCAATGGCGGCACTCATCGGTATTCTGATCGACGAACCATGGTCGCGGCGTCTCGCCGCTGCCGACCGCCGGAATCTACCGCTCGTCCGTAGTGCGTTGTTGCCACGTCTCGCCGCCCCGCTCGGAGTCGCCCTTTGGTTCTCCATTCTCTGGCTCACGGTTGCGAAGCCGCCCCTATAAACGCCCATGGGAACAAACAATAGCGCGCGTCAGATCTGCGCTAGGCCGCCGTCGACGGCGACCTCGCTGCCGGTCATGAAGCTGCTGTCCGACGAGGCGAGAAAGGCAGCCGCCGCCCCGACCTCCGCGGGATCGCCCATGCGTTGGAGCGCGGTCATCGAGCCGTAGGCTTTCAGGCCCTCCTCGCCTAGGGCTTCCCGCGCGAGCTCGGTCGCCGTTGCCCCGGGCGAGAGCACGTTCACCCGAATGCCGGTGCCTTTCAGGTCCTCCGCCCAGGTGCGCGCCAGGTTGCGCACAGCCGCCTTACTCGCGCTGTAGGCGGTGAACGCCGGGGCACCCGTGGTGCCGGCGCTCGATCCGGTCAGGATGATCGAACCACCCTTGCCCATGAGCGGCAGAGCCTGCTGGACGGTGAAGATCGTACCCTTCACGTTGGTGTCGAAGGTTTCGTCAATGTGCTCCGCGGTGATCTTGCCGAGCGGGAGCTGGCTTCCCACCCCGGCATTGGCGAAAACGATGTCGAGCGTGCCGCGCTCGGCCTTTACCGCTGCGTAGAGCCGGTCAAGGTCGCCAAGATCGGAGACCGAGCCCTCCACCGCGCGGGCATTAGGCCCGAGCTCGGCCACGGCGGCGTCGAGCGCAGCCTGCCGGCGGCCGAAGATGAAGACGAAGGCGCCCTCCTCGATGAAGCGCTTTGCCGCAGCGCGGCCGATGCCGGTAGCTCCACCGGTGATCACGGCGGTCTTTCCATTCAGTCTTATCATGATGTCCTTATAGCACTATTGGACCATACGGTCAACAATAAGTGATGGAATCTGGACCGATTGGTCGCAATTGTGCTAGAATCACACGTATGGGGCGTCCAATGAGCTTCGATCAGGCCGAAATGCTGGACACCATCCAAACGCTCTTCTGGGACAACGGCTACTCGGCAACATCGCTCGACGACATCATGCAATCGACCGGTCTCGGCAAGGGCAGCCTCTACGGCGCCTACGGCTCCAAGCAAGAGATGTATCTGCTGGCCTTCACCGATTACTGCGACTGGGCCGTGGCGGATCTTGAGGAACGCCTGCGCGGTAACGATGCGGACGCGATCGTGCGCTTACGCGCATACGTTCAGTCGGCCGCGAAGGGCGGTGCGAATGCCCGTCGCGGCTGTATGCTGGCGAAAGGTACGGCCGAAGTCGCCGCGCGCTCTCCGGATGTCGACAAGATCATCGATCGGACGTTCAAGGCGATGGAACGTGCGATCGTGCATTGCGTTCGCCAAGCGCAGAGCGCGGGCGACATAGCCGCCGATCGCGATGCGCGAACGATCGGCGTAACGTTGCTGGCGGTGGTTCGCGGAATGGGCTCGCTGGCCCAAGCGGGCATGCCTTCAGCTACCCTTGCGCTGGCGGCCCAGGGCGCGCTGAGCTTCCTGTAACTGTCGCTACTCGCTCTTTTTGTAGATCTTCAGAAAAGCTCGTGTTGCTCTCTGCGCACGGAGCTTGATGTCGCGCGCTCCGGGTGGGTCCGCGACGTGTAAGAGCCAGCTCACGAACAAGCTGCCGACCAGCAGCGCCATGAATGTCTCGACCAGTTCAGGCGGTTCACCGGCCAGCAGCGACCGTTCAACGGCGCCGTTGATGATCTCGAGCAGGCTCGCTCGGCCGGCCCCACGCGCAATTGAGTCGAGCGCCTGGGCGATTTCCGGAGCACGTTCTGCTTCCGCAATCGCAAGCCGAAACATGGCGATGGCGTTCGGATCGCTGACCACCCGCAATTGCTGCTCCCCAAACGCTACCAGCGTCCGCTCGAGGGATTCACGATCCTGAACCTCGGGGAGCCCGAGGGGAGCACGCAGGCGGCCCGCCCGCTCCGTGATGCAGGCGACGAGAAGCTCGTGTTTGCTTCCAACCAGCGTGTACAAGTCGCGCTTCGATACCTTGGCACGCGTGGCGATTTCCAGCGTGCTCGACGCCGCGTAACCTTCCTCCGTAAACGTGGAAAATGCCGCGTCGAGAATTCGGCCGCGGAGCGTTAGCTCCGGCGCGTCCGGTTCTTTCGTGGGTTTGGTCGGCAAGTGGCACCCCTTGACATGGTACCGCCGGGTACCATACACTTCTAGCCATCGGTACCGCCTGGTACCAGTTTCAAGATTCCCTACTCAGGAAGAAACATCATGCCGCAAAACCTGGTCCTCGTTACCGGCGCCGCCGGTGGAAACCAAGGCCAAACCGGCCGGCACGTCTCGGAGTTGCTCCTCGCGCAGGGAGTTCCGGTGCGCGCGTTCGTTCACCGCATCGACGAACGTTCGCACCGCCTACGCGCGCTCGGGGCGGAGGTCTTCGAAGGCGACCTCCTCGATATTGCATCCGTTCGAACCGCCCTACGTGACGTCGCCCGCGTGTACTTCGCCTACCCGGTCCAGGATGGGCTGCTCGACGCAACCGGCATCATGGCAGTCAATGCAAGAGAAGCCGGCGTCTCGCGCCTCGTCAACCTCGTAATGCTTCGGTCTTCACTCGATGCGCCAACCCCGCGGATGCAGCAGAACTACCTATCGGAACGGATCTTCGATTGGGCCGGCGTGGGAGCGTTGCATTTACGGGCGACGGTCTTCTTTGAAAATCTACGCGCGCTCATTCGAATGAGCTTTTCGGCCGACGGCATCATCCGTATTCCCCTTGGCAGCGACCGTACCGTTCTGCCGTTGATCTCTGCGCAGGACGTTGCGCGTGTGGCCACCGCGCTCCTCACGGCGCCCGACGCTCCGGAACAAGCCATCTATCCGCTGATTGGCGACATCGTTAGGGTGAGCGACATCGTCGCGACCATTGGGCGCGTGTTAGGGAAAGACGTGCGCTACCTCGACATCAGTGACGAAGAGTGGCGCGAAATGGCCCTCGCACACAACTATAACCCCCATTCAGTTCGTCATCTCTCTGCCTTATGGAAGTCGCTTCGGACGGCTGGTGCAGAGACGGAACGCCTTTCGTATGAACACACGCCCCTCTTCGGCGGCATCATGCCAAAGACGTTTGAGCACTTCGTTCGCGACGAGGTAACCGTCTTGGCGACACCTCTCGCCCATCGTGGAGGCAATCAATGATTCCCGCAGTCGATATCTTTCGTATCCACCTCGTAACCGGTCTGCTCGCTTGGGCATTATACGTCGGCATCTTTTGGTATCCCAAACTGATTGCCGGCGGCCGGCGCCTCGCATTACGGCGGATCGCCATGCTCCACGCGTTCCGGTTCGAAGGTCTCCTCTTCCTGATGCCGGCGTTTGTCGGAAACGGGTTACCGGCTGCGTTCGCCGTCCCGGCGGCCTACGGTGATCTGACGACCGCAATGCTTGCGATTGCATCGATCGTTACGTTCCGTTGGGAACGGGTGTCCCTGGCGTTTACCGTGCTCTACACCGTCGTCGGTGCGGCGGACATCGTGAACAACGTCTATCGTACGATTGCGCTGGGCATCGACAAGCATCCGGAACAACTGGGCGTTGCCTATCTGATCGTGATCCTCTACGTACCCATTCTGCTCATTACCAACGGCCTCACAGCGTGGCTACTCTTGAGTCCGGAACCCGCTGGTAGTTCAGTCGCGCGTGCAAACGTGCTCAACGCAACCGTATAGGCCCTACTTCGCGAGCAGTTGGGCCGCCGTTTTGGGGGTTTTGAGCATACCGTACTTGAGCGCGGCATCGAGCACCGGCGTGATCTGTGCCGGGTTGAACGTTTCGCCATATTGGACGCGGGCCATCGTCGGGGTGACCGGTGACTTCGTGTACTTCGCGAGGATCGGAGCGGTCTCGGCGCGATGCCGGTTCGCCCAGCGCGAGGTCCGCGAAAAAACGTCGGCAACGCGCCGCACGATGTCGGGATGATCGTGCGCGAACTGTTGCGATGTGATCCATGCGCTCAGGAGGAAGACCGGCGCGATGCTCGTGTACGCCGGCGCGAGAACGCGCGCATCGTTGCCGTGCCGCACGCCGTCGAGTTCCGGCTCGGGGATCAGCGCCATATCGATCCGGCCCGCGGCGAGCGAGGGGACGAGATTCGAAACGGGTAGCTCGATGAACTTGACGGTCGTGCTGTCGCCGCCGTTCTTATCCATCCATTCCGCCACGCCGAGCTGCTGAATGCTCGCAAGCGCGTTGACCGCGATCGTCTTGCCGTCGAGATCCTTCGCTTTCGTGTAGGGCGCGTTCTTCGCGACGACGAGCGCCGACGTGATCGACGTGTTCGTCATCAGACCGCCGGGCGCAATCCAGATGAACTTGATGTTGCGATCGAGCGCTTGTGCGAGCGAGATGATGTTGACTTGCGCAAAATCGAAGGTCCCGGCAAGCACGCCGGCTGCGAGCGCCGCGCCGGCGTTGATCTCCGTGACGTCGGCGTCGAAGCCGGCGTCCTTGAAGAAACCCAGGTCAGTTGCGTAAAATGCTTGGCCGCCGGTATCGATCGGCGTTGCTGCGATATGCAGCGGCGTTAGTGCTTGCGCGCGGACCGGTCGCACGAGCGCGGGCAACGCGGCAATAGAGGCGGCGCCTGCGAGCCACGCGCGGCGAGAGGTCGACGTCGGCATGTGCTCCTATTCGCTGGGCTGCGCGAAAGGCATCGATGCGCGACGCGGATTTTTGTTCCGATCGGGCTAACCCTCGAGAGGCCAGATTTCCACGACACCATACGCAACGGCACAGGGCGTGTTCGCCACCTGTTCGATCGCGTCTTCGACGCTCGCCGCCTCGATCAGGGCGAAGCCTGCGATCGGCAGGTCCGCACGCATAAAAGCACCGCGGCTAGTCTGTATGCCCTCGCCGGCGGGATTGCGGACCTGCACGGGGCTCCCCGCTCTGCCGATGATGGCGCCGGCCTCGAGCAGTTGCGCGTCATGCCGATGAGCCATATCGCGTATGTCGAGCGGCGTTCGGTTGTATCCCGCTTCGTCGCCATATCCAACGGTGATGAACTTAGGCATTGCTGTATCGATCCTCCCTATGGGTGCGTGGTACTAGCTCTAGTAGGAACGCGCGTTGCTGGACGTCACGCCGACAAAACGCTACATCAAGGCTATGGTGACGCGAACGCAGGTACTCACAAGTCTCACCGGGATCATCGCGGTTCAAACCGTCGTCGCCCCGTTAACGGCTTCGGCGCAAGCGCCGTCATACGCGCGGCCGGCGTCACCGAACAGCGAACAGGTGATCAACGGCCGAATCTCCTCGATCGTCGGCAAATACGAGATCACCGTCCGCGACGACAACGGGTACCTCGACGACGTGCATCTCCATCAGGGCACGATCATCAACCCGACCGGTTTGACCCTGGAACCCGGGATGAAGGTCACGATCTTCGGCTATAACGCCGGGTCGTGGTTCGAAGCCAACCAGATCGATACGCCCTATCGCTACCTCCCCGTCCCAACCCGGGTCTACTACGGGCCGGGCTGGTGGTATCCCGGATGGCCGTACGGCTACGGACCCTCGTTCAGCCTCGTCGTCAACGGTGGGCACGTTGTGCGCCGGCCGTTCGTCCACGCCGTCCCGCCGCCGGCGCCGCACATTCCGCCTGCCCTTCATACACCGTTCATCGGCCGACGCTGAGCCGCGCTCTGCCAAGGGCCTCGCTCCACCTTCCCCCGCCGGCGCTGATGAACGTCGCGCGCTTCGAGACGTTCAGCGACAGCGTCTTCGCGATCGCGGCGACGCTGCTGGTCGTCAACCTGCGCCTTCCGGATCTCTCGAGCTTGACGAGCTCGCAGTCGACACAGCGGCTGGCGTGGCTGTGGCCGCAACTGCTCGAATACGCGACGAGCTTTGCGATCATCGGCGTATTGTGGATCAACCATCACGCGCTGTTCCACTTTCTCAAGAAAGTCGACCGCGTTTCACTCATCATCAACCTCGCCTTGCTGCTGTGCGTCGCCTTCATTCCGTATCCCACGGCATTGATGGCGCAGTACCCGCGCAACCGCCCGGTCGTCATTCTCTTCGGCAGCACGATGGCCACGTCGGGCTTCGTCTTTAGCGCCCTGTGGTTCTACGCGGTCCGGCAATATTTTCGATCCGAGCCGCGCATCGACCGGCGTTTCATCCGCGATGCGAGTTGGTGGACGCTCGGCTACCCGGCATCCTACGTGCTGGCAACCGTCCTCGCGCTGGTCGACCCGCGGATGAGCATTGCGCTCTATGCGATTATTCCGATCGTCTACCTCCTCCCCGGCGTGATCGACCGGCAACTGCATTTGGAGATGATGAACCGCCCGTATCATCGCGATGCGGACGTACCCTAGGACGCACAGACCTAGGATTGCCAGTCGATTGACACGCCCCGTGCAACATCGGACCATGGCACAACCCGAACGTCTTCGACAATTTCTGCGGAGGATCGCATCATGGCTGTCCCGACCAAACGCAACGGTAACGCACCGGTAGCGACGGCGGCGCAACGCGCGCGCTACATGCCGACCCCACTCGATTTCTTTCCCGATTTGAGCCGCATTCTCGATGTGATGTCCGTGCCCGAGATCGCCGTGCCGGCATTCCCGGCCGTCGACGTCTCCGAACACGACGGCAACTACGTCATCGAAGCGGCGGTCCCCGGATTCACCAAGGACGACATCTCGATCGAGGTGACGGCCAATCAAGTCACGATCTCCGGGCGGCACGCGGAGGAACAGGACGAGCGCAAGCGGCGCTATTCCGAGATCCGGCGCGCCGAGTTCACGCGCACGCTCGTGCTCCCGCGCGACGTCAACCCCGATAGCGCAAAGGCGACGTTCGAGAACGGCGTGCTGAAGATCACGCTCCAGCCGACGACGCCGATCGGTGCGAAAAAGATCGCGATCGAGGGCACGTAATGCCGGAAATCGTCGCGCAAGTCGCTCGCTACTGGTGGCTCATCGCGCTGCGCGGCCTGCTCGGTATCGTCTTTGGTATCCTGGCCTTTGCGTGGCCGGGCATCACGTTGGCGGTACTGGTCCTCTTCTTCGGTGCGTACATGTTCGTCGACGGAGCGTTCGCTCTGGCCGGCGCGATCCGTTTCCGCCACCAGCGCGAACGCTGGGGGCCGCTGCTGCTCGAGGCCGTTCTCGGGCTCGCGGTCGGGGCCGTGACGTTCCTGTGGCCCGGCCTCGCCGCCCTTGCCTGGGTCTACACGATCGCCGTGTGGGCGATTCTCACCGGACTCCTCGAGCTGATCGGCGCGTTCCGGCTGCGCGGCGCGCTCGGAACAGAGATCCTGTTGGGACTGAGCGGCTTCGTCTCGATCCTCTTCGGGCTCGTGATGGCCGCACTACCGCTGATCGGCCTCGTCGTGTGGGTCTGGATGATCGGCGCCTACGCGATCGTTTTCGGCGTGCTGTTGTTGGTCGCCGGTTTCCGGTTGCGCGGCGCTGCGAAAGCGCCGGCTACCGCCGCCACCGTGTAAGAGCCACCCCACTTCAGAGGAGCCGCCATGTCAGCGAAAATCGTCGGGATCGACCTCGGAACCACCAACTCCGTTGTTGCGGTGATGGAAGGCTCGGAACCGGTCGTCATTCCCAACGCGGAAGGCGGGCGCACCACGCCCTCCGTGGTCGCCTTCACGAAGACCGGCGAACGCCTCGTCGGACAGCTCGCCAAACGGCAGGCCGTCACCAATCCCGACCGCACGATCACCTCGATCAAACGGCACATGGGGACCGACTTCACGGTGAAGATCGACGGCAAGGATTACACGCCGCAAGAGATCTCCGCGATGATCCTGCAGCGGCTGGTCAACGATGCGTCGACCTTCCTCGGCGAGCGCGTGACCAAAGCGGTGATTACCGTCCCGGCGTATTTCAACGACGCGCAGCGTCAGGCCACGAAAGACGCCGGCCGGATCGCCGGGCTCGAGGTGCTCCGCATCGTCAACGAACCGACCGCTGCTGCGCTGGCCTACGGGCTCGAGGAGAAGGCGCACGAGACCGTTCTGGTCTGGGATCTCGGCGGCGGAACATTCGACATCTCGGTCCTCGAGTTGAGCGAGGGTCTCTTCGAAGTACGAGCCACCAAGGGCGATACCCATCTCGGCGGCGACGATTACGACAAACGCATCGTCGACTGGCTGGTGGCGGATTTTCGCAAGAGCGAGGGCATCGATCTCAGCACCGATCGGCAAGCGATGCAGCGGCTGACCGAGGCCGCCGAGAAGGCCAAGATCGAGTTGTCGACCCGGGTGGAAACCTCGATCAACCTGCCGTTCATCACGGCCGATGCGCGCGGCCCCAAGCACCTCGACGTGACGTTGACGCGCGCGAAATTCGAAGAGCTCACCGCCGATCTGACCGATCGCTGCGTGAAGCCGTTCCAGGACGCGATCGCCGACGCCGGCATCGACGTCAAGCTGATCGATGAAGTCATCCTGGTCGGCGGCGCGACGCGGATGCCCGCGATCCTGGCGCTGGTGAAGAAGCTGAGCGGAAAGGATCCCCATCAAGGCGTGAATGCCGACGAAGTGGTGGCGATCGGCGCGGCGATTCAGGCCGGCGTGCTGGCCGGCGATGTGAAGGGGGTCGTGCTGCTCGACGTCACGCCGCTCTCGCTTGGCCTCGAAACGCTGGGCGGCGTAACGTCGAAGCTGATCGAGCGGAATACGACGATTCCAACCCGCAAGTCCGAAGTGTTCACCACGGCCGATGACGACCAAACCGCCGTCGACATTCACGTCGTGCAAGGCGAACGCGAAATGGCCGCCGACAATCGCACGCTCGCGCAGTTCAGGCTCGAAGGCCTCCCGCCGGCACCACGCGGTACGCCGCAGATCGAGGTCACGTTCGAGATCGATGCTAACGGCATCGTGAGCGCCACCGCCAAAGATCTCGGCACCGGTAAGGAACAGCGCATCACCGTGACCGCTTCGACGAACCTCAGCAACGAGGAAGTCGAGCGGATGGTGGCCGAGGCCGCGGCTAACGCCGCCGCCGATCGCCAAAAGAAAGAAGAAGCGGAGATTCGCAACGAGGCCGACAGTCTGATTTACACGACCGAACGCAGCCTCAAAGAAGCGCAGCACGTCGACGCAGCCGCACGCGCGGAGGTCGAACGAGCGCTGGACGACTTGAAACGTGTGGCCGCGAACGGAACCGCGGGGCAGATCAAATCGGCGATCGAACGCCTGACGCAGGTGTCTGCGCGCTTGACCGACGGGCAGTATCAAACCGCGGGCGCCGGCGCGGCCAACGGCGCGGCCAATTCGGGCCCGGGCAACTCGGATGTTATCGACGCGGAGTTCAAAGAGTCGCGATAGGGGTCATAAAGAGCGCGTACTGGTTCGAGGCGACCGAGTCGCACAGCAACGTCGTCTGATACGCCTCCCGGCCGCCGCTGCGCTCGAACGCAACCTCGACCATAGGTGATGAGTCGACGATCTGCCCGTCCCACAAGAGCGCGAAGTCGTGGCTCTGGGAGCGCAAGCGCTGGATGATCTCGCCGACGCGCCCCGCGTCGTGCTCGCGCGCGCGATTGCGGCGCAGCAGCGCGACCAGCGCGATGGTGATCTCATCGGAATTGCACGGTTTTGCATTTGCGGCGCCGGCGCAGAAGAACCAGCACGCGAGGTTCATGCCGTCTTCGTATTCGAAGAGTTCTCGCGCTTGAGCGTTGCCGCCGAGCACGTCGAGCCACGGCGTGAGCGCGAGCGCCGGCCCGCTTTGGAAGCTGCTCACCAGTTGCATGATCCCGGCGTCCGACTGCGGCTCCGGCGGGCGCGGACGTAATTCTGCCTTGCCCGCGAGGGCGAAGACGTAGCTCGTCTCAACCTCGCTCAGCCGCAGCGCACCGGCAATGGCGGAGAGCACGTCGGCCGAGATGTCGAACGGCCGGCCCTGCTCGATCCAGGTGTAGTACGCTGTCGAGATGCCGGCAATCGAGCTGACGTCTTCGCGGCGCAAGCCCGGCGTTCGCCGCCGCGAGCGCGGCGGCGGCAGCCCGCACGATTCCGCACTCATCCGCCGCCGGCGGCTCAGGAGAAATTTGCCAAGTTCTTCGTTCCGGACCGGACGTGCAACGAACGCCATGTTGTCGCCTCTTCTCGGTACTGTACATTTTGTTCTCAAATGAACGTATCACCGATTCCTATGCGGATCACCTCACCGGAAGTAAGGGCGAAGAGCGGTCGGCAGACTATCCTACAACGTTAGCGTGCGCTAACGTACGCACCATGTTTGCCAGCGGATTTACATTAACGGCGTGTTATTATGTATGCCCCTTATTGCCGATCGCAACGCGGGTAACGACATGCACGACCGACACGAGCAAATGCGCGGTCTCCTGCGAATATGGCGCGGCCGACTGCTGCCGGCCGATGTGAACCTCCCGGCCGGCCGTCGCCGCCGCGTCCCGGGTCTGCGCAGCATGGAAGTCGCCGAGTTGGCGAACGTGTCGCCCGGCTGGTACGAGCAGTTCGAAAGCGGCACCTCAGAGCGCAACTTCTCGCCCTCGTTCGTGCAGCGGGTCGCCGCCGCGCTGCGGCTCAACGCCGACGAACGGGCGACGCTCTTCCGGTTAGCCCTGCCGGAGGTCGCGAGCGCCGCGCACGTCTTCGAGAGCAACGCCCGCGACGGCGCCGTCCGCTACATCTCGCTCTTCCGCGAGTTCGTCGACCGCTTGACGGCCGCGGTGTCGTTCGAAGAGGCCAGCCGCGCCACGGTCGAGGCGTGCCAGCAGATGCTCGCTCCAACGTGCGCAACCGTGGCCAGCATCGAGAACAGCTTCGGGCCGCCGCGCACGTTCGCGGCTGGGCCGCGATCGGCATACGTCGGCCCGTGGCTGGGGCAGAGGATCCTCGACACCAACCGCAACATCCGGGCCGGCGATGTCGTCACGCGCGACGTGCCGGAGGCCGACCGCCGGCGCTACAACGGTCGCCTGCAGCAGCGTAGCGAATTGACAACGGGATTATTCGCGCAGGGCCGGTGGCGTGGTGCCATGAGTTGCTCCTGGACCGAACCGCGCACGTGCGCGGCGCTCGAAATCGCGACGCTCGAGACGCTGGGCGCTATGCTCGCCCTCGGCGCGGTCCGGTACGCGGACCGCTAGTGGGCGTAAACGAACGGCGGCATCGCGCGTAGCACGGCCTTCGTTGCGCCGGCCAGCAAGAAGTAGCCGTTCTCCGGCTTGAGCTGATGCGCCGGGATGGCGACGAGCTCTTCCGCGATCCCGAGAAATCCGCCGACGCCGATAATGGCAAAGGCCGCTTGGTCTTTAGGCGTGATGATGATGTCTTCGATCTTGCCGAGATCTTCCTTACGGCTGTTTTGCACGTGTTTGCCGAGGATATCTTTCTTGACGCTCCAGCCGGCCACGACTGCGTGCATCTGAATAACGGTAACGCCGAGCGGGATCACACCAGCCGCCGGCGGTGGCGGCGGCGACGGCGTCGGGTCCGCGGCGAGCGCGCCGGCGATCAGCAACACCGCCGGCAGCATTTTTACAAAGGCAAAATTTGTTTTCATGCACGTACTATCCGGCCTCGCCTATCGTGCGTCAATCACATCAAAAACCTAGGAGCGCCCGTCCCACGCTGTTGATTTGATTGACGGCCGGACGGCACCGTCGCACACTCGTGGTGTATCGCCTGCCGTAAGAAGAGTGAGGCCCTCGTGGTAAGGTCGGATTCGCAAATACACGCCGATGTGGCGGAAGAAATCGCTACCGATCCCAGTCTCGATCCTACCCGCATCGCCGTTGCCGTTCATGACGGTGCAGTCACGCTGACCGGGACCGTTCCGAGTTACTGGCAAAAAATCGAGGCCGAAAAAGACGCCAAACGGGTCAACGGCGTCCGCGCTGTCGCCAACGAGTTGAAGGTTGAGATTCGTGCCCTCCACAAACGCGATGACGTCGACATCGCCGAGGCGGCGTCCCGAGCGCTAAAGTGGCACAGCGATTTGCCCGAGACGATCAAGGTGACGGTCGAGCACGGTTGGGTCACGTTGGCCGGAACCGTCGAGTGGCAATTTCAGCGCGACGAGGCCGAGCGGGTCGTGAAGGGGCTCACCGGCGTCATCGGGGTGACCAACACCATCACGATCAAGCCGACGCCGAAGGTGGCCGACGTTCGCGACCGGATCCGGCGCGAATTGGAGCGCACGGTGGACGACGAGGTCAACCACATTCAGATCGAAGCCCAAAACGACAGTGTCATCCTGCGTGGCACCGTACGTTCCTGGAACGATCTCGACGTCGCACGCCGAGCAGCGTGGTCCGTCCCGGGCGTCACCAAGGTGGAGGACCATCTCGTCGTGGCGTGATCCGTTCCGAGTTTACGGTGACTCCCCAATACGCAAGCGTTGAATGTAGACCGCCGCGGCGACGATGACCGCGCCCATCACGAAGCTGACCGGCAGCTGGCAGTAGGCGGGAAGCGTCTGCCAGCTGATGATCGCGACGAACGCGACCCCGATCAGCGCCATCTGGACCCAGGCGATGCGCGTGCCGGCGATCCGCCCGCCGAAGCGCGCCAGACCCTCCCCGATGAAGGTGCCGCCGAGGCCGCCCAGGAGGGCGCCGAGGGCGTTCGTCCAGGGGCTGGCGACCGCGCCCTCGTGCAGCGAAACGGCGATCGCGATGATGGTCGCCAGGGCGATCAAGGCGACGATTGCCCGCCGCGGCGGGGTCAGCGATGACGGCACGTCCGGTTCGCGCATCCCAACGCACCTTCGCGCCCTCGACGAGCGACACCCGGATGTGGTAAAATAGCGTGCTTACCGGTGAGAGCGGTGGGTAGAACCAACAACGGAAACACTCATGGGGCTGAGTAGGCTCGACGGGGAGATCCGAGGTTGTCGTAAGCAGGCGGAGTTGCGAGCCCTCCTAAAACGATCGCAAGCGTTTTACACGCGAACAACGAATACGCACTGGCTGCTTAGTTTTAACTAAGTAACCACCGTTGGAGAGAGGTTGCCGTTGCCATCTTTCCCGCGGTCATAAAGTACGGCTAGGACGCTGAGGCTGATGCGAGAAGCGCCCGAAAACAACTGCATCTGCTGCGCACGAAATTCCGGTTTCGAGAAGTTCGTGCGAGTAAGCTAAATTCGAAGCTGAGCCTGGAGAAAGTGGCAGTCCGGCTTTTCGGACCCGGGGGGCGGCTCCCCGGCAGCTCCACCAAAATTCCAAAATTTCTGCTGTATCACAAGAATCGCATTTCTTGGAATCAGCGCGAAGCCGGCTCTTTGGGTCGGTTTTTCGTTTTCTCAATCACTGAAGCGGGGTTATCTGAGGGAAGGTGTTGTGGCGATCTCCTGTGCGATGGCGACGACACCGTCACAGTAAGCACCCTCAGGCGCGCCGGCCGCGGATACCAGCATCAACGTCGTAACCCGAAGTTCGCGGCGCTCAAGCAAATATTTCCCCAGCTCGTAGCACAGAAGTAGGGCCGAAACGGTCCGCCGAAGTCGCCCGCAATGGCGTTTTCGGCTCGCATTCTGCTGGACCACCGCGCCCCTCTCTCGCGGCTGGAGCTAGTCGACGCGTGTCCGCAGTAGGGCAGATGCATACGCGCAGGATCGCGTTGCTCATTGCGACCGCGTTGTTTATCGCTCTCGACGCCGTATGCGCGGTGCTTGGCTTCACCGAGCCTGCCGATTACGGCGTCACGATGTTGCCGACTGGAAAGGTGATCGCACTCGAAACCGGCGGACCGGGGCGCATGGCCGGAGTGGCAATCGGGGACCTGCTCTTCCCCGCACCCGCGAAGGGCGACGCCGTTGCGGGTTTCCGTGCCGGCGTTGCGCCGCGTTCGGACGAATCGCTTCATATACGGACGGTGCGCGGCGTGGTTGCCGTCGCACCGGTACGCTCGCCGATCGCGGACTCCGTCAACACAGCGATCAACTTGGCCGCCGGTGCGGTGTTCGTGGCATGTGCAGCGTTCTTGTACGTTCGCCGGCCGGGTGCGCTGGCGTTCTCGCTGTGGCTATATGCAGTCGGCGCGTTCGTCGCCGGCTCGCCGCAGTTCGGCTTATTTGCCGTTTTGCCGGATGCTGTTGCACTCGTGCTTGCGAGCATGCTCTTCGGCATCGCGCTGTTCGCGGTCGGCATTCCGCTGATTTCGTTCGCGCTGCGCTTTCCGGCCGGCGACGTTGCTCCGCGCTTTCGTCGGCTCGATACCGCCGTGTGGATCGCCTATCCGCTCGTGGTCGCCGGCGGCGCGATGTTGATGGCAGCGTCGTTCGCTGGTTATCTCGACTACTACACCGTCTACGCATTGTTCGGCGTTTTCGGGCAACTAATTGTTGCGTGCGTTTCATCTTGGCGATTAGATACGCGCGTATGATGCCGGTCGAACGCGCGCGCACGGTATGGGCACTGGTCGCCTTTGGCGGATCGATGCTCGCCGTCGAAGGTAACGTCATTGTCGCAACGTTGCAGACGCTCTTCTCCGCTCACCTCGACGACACGGCGAATGTCGTCTTGAATCGCGTTGCCATTTCGCTCTCGACCGTCGCCGAACTCTTGCCGGTGCTGGCGATCTATCCGATTCTCCGCTACCGTCACGTCGATCTCGGCTTCTTCGTGAATCGTGCGACGCTCTATTCGGTGTTGACGCTAGCGGCGGTGGGAACGCTGGCAGGCGTGAATTGGCTCGCCGAGCGGCTCATCACCGAACGTCTCGCAATCTTCGTTCAACCGCTGGCGGCGATCCTGATCGGCTTGGGCTATATGCGTGTTCGCGCGTGGACGCAAAGTATGCTCGAGCGGACGTTCTTTCGTGCCCGTTATCGCGCTGAAGAACGCTTAGCGGCCTTAGCCAACGGTTTCGCAAGCGAGGACCGCGTCGAGCGCATCGATCACGCGCTGACGGTAAGCGCGGCCGAGGCGCTATCGCTCACGTCGGCTGTCGTATTTCGCGACGGCTTGGACACGCCGGACCCCGTGCTCGCTACGTCGGACTCGTTGCTTGTCGTTGAACTCCGCAACGGTTCGGAGCTAATCGGCTTCGTCTACTACGGCCCGCATCAGAACGGAACGGAGATCGATTCCGAGGAGACGGCCATGTTGCAGAATTTGTGCCGTGCCGCCGCAACGGCATACCGCGTGGCCGAGCTGCAGTCCGAAGTGACGGAGTTACGGGCGCAACTCTTCCGGCAAACCGGAAGCATCCTTACCTAACCCGTGCCGCAGTCGATCGATTTGCAACCTAGCTCGTTTCTGGCGTTCAGCACGGCGCTGCTTTAGCGTATGTGCGATGGTGACGCTGGGACTCGCTAAAGCAAGCGCGTTAAACATGACGTCCAAATGTAACGAACCCGCCGGCCGAATTGAGTACGCATACGCGAAACGCCGTCGATTTCAGGGGCCTCACCGACCTCATGGAAATCGTAGCCGTTTGAGCATTCGAACCTCCACGCTGGTCGCGACGGCTGCGCCCATCCACGTGGAATAGACACCGGGAAGGCGGCGTTATTTCAGCGCGCCGCCAAACGAGCTCGTGGTGCTCCAACCGGTGCCAGTCCACCGCATCATCACGACGTCGTTGATGTCGCGTACCGCGCTGCGGCACTTTCCGAAATCGTAATCGCCGAGGATGCCGGGGAAATCTGCAAGCCGTCGATATAATCGCGCACCTGCGCGCCCGTCGCGGTCGGCCCGAGTTTGCGCAACGCGTCGACGGTGAGAGCCCGGCATCCCACGTCATGCCGCTTTGCAGGTCGGGCGTTACGCCGGCCGCCTTCAGCGCGGCGAGAGATGTCTTGCTGATTCTTCACTCGCGCGTTCTGTGCGATACCGGCGGCGTACGTCACGCCGGGAAATACATTTCTTTGGGCATGAAGCCGAGTACTGTTCGAGTTGCTTGCCGACCATGTTCGCGCTCGTGGCGCTGACGGACGTCGAGACCGACGTCTTGCACCGCGCGCAAACCGGTCGCGAACGGCGTGCCGGGCGCCCAGACGATGATCGCCTGCGGGTTCGCGCCTTGATTTTCGTCGCCTGCGCGGTGGCCGACACGTCGAGGCGTTATAGCGCTCTTGAGTCGACGAGCTTCATGCTCGCGTTTTCCGGCAGTTTCATCGCGAGTTCATCGTCGACGCCGTCTTGACCCGAAGCGTCGGTCGTGGCGAGCATCGCGAAATTCTTCCAGCCTTTTTCGCGGAAGAGCGGACCGTCGCGATCGATCAGATCTTTCGTGCTCGCGCTCGCGGTGAAGACGTACGAGCCTTTCGCCGGATAGATCGCGGGCGAGAGGCAGTAGTTCACCGGCCCGCCGGTTTCGTACACCGGCGCGATCGCTTTGCACATCGCGGAGAGCGACGAACCGAGCACGATCGGCGCTGGCGTCTGCTCTTGCGAACCGAGTTGCTTGGCAACTTGCGGGCTCGTTTGATCGTCGAGGAATTCGAATTTCAGCGGACGGCCTTTGATGCCGCCCTCTTTGTTGACGATGCTCGAGAATTTGCATCGACTTCTGGTGCGTCGTTCCGATGAACGCGCCGCCGCCCGTGAGCGGCATAATGACGGGGATGGTGACGGGTGGCTGATCGGCGGCTGACGCGAACGTGCCGAACAGCAATGTTGCGGCGGATAGTGCGGCCGTCGCGCCGATCGTCAAACGACGGAATTTCATGGTCTCCTACCCTTTCAAGCGCCCCTCGTTGTTGCGGCGCAAGTTTTGCGCCGGGTGTAACGGGGCCTTCGTTCTTAGGCTAACGCTGTGGAGAAAAGTTCCGTTTCGCGCTCAGCGAGAATCATCGCTTCCCCAATACGGCATCCCCGTCACGGGCCGGCGTCCCCTGGGGGGAGACGTCGTGCCGTTCGGGTCCGCGATCGATCATCTGCTCGTTGGCGCGTCGCCTCGTCGTCGCTGTCCTGGCCCGTTTGAGCGCTGCTGATAAGCGGAACCACCTCAGGATGCATGGGCGACACTAGTCCTAACCCGAGAGCCGACGCGTTTTCACGCCATCCACGAGAATCTGAACGATATCCGTTACGATCGGTTCCGTCGGCGATTTCGGCGCCTGATGGCGCCAATTCATAGCGGCGCCGGCGAGTGCCGAAGCGATCAGCATCGCCGTGCGATGTCCGAAGGCGGGTGACAAGAAGTCGGTTAGCGCCGTATCCATCGTTCGTTGAACTTGCGACTCAAAATCGCGGTCGATTCGACATTTTCGCTTCGACGCGATGTAGGCGAAGACGTTGCTGCCGACCGCCAGCAACATCGACTGAACGCTTCGAATCTTCAGCGGATCACCTTGGGCGAGACGGGCAGTGAAGTCTTCCCGAACCAAAGCATCGAGCAGAGCGAACTTATCCGTATAGTGCGCGTAAAAGGTCGCGCGATTGATCGTAGCGCGTTCGGCGATGTCCTGCACGGTGATTGCTTCGAAACTCTTTTCAGCGATAAGCGCCGTGAGCGCGTCCCGGATGAGCTTGCGCGTTCGGGTTACCCGCGGATCGACGCGAGACGAGCGTGGTGCACCGCTAAGCATCAATTTCTCAATTTCGTCGGATAAGCAACATTCGCGCCGATTTGTCGGTTGACCGGCGGTTCCGACGGCCGTATCATATGCGACATACCTCGATTATACGACGCGTGTCGTTAATCTACAAGCGTCAGGGTGACGCATCTGCGTAGGAATATCCCATGGCAAATAAACTCGATCTCTCGAAAGAACTCATCGGCCGCCGCGCCCTCGTCACCGGCGGCACTAAGGGCATCGGCGCGGCCATCGCGCAGCGCCTGCTTGATGCCGGCGCAACAGTCGTCGTCGCCGCGCGTTCACGTAACGACGAAACACCCGCGGAGGCGACGTTCGTTTCCGGCGATGTCACCACGAGTGAGGGCGTGGACGCGATCGCAAAGCAGGCGCTTGCGGCGGTCGGCGGTCTCGACATTCTCGTGAACAATGCGGGCGGTGGGGGCGCGTTCCTCGGTGGGTCATGGACGATACCCGACACGGCGTGGAATGAGAGCTTCGCGCTCAACTTCTTCGCTGCAATCCGCCTTACGAACGCACTTCTCCCGGCGCTTCGCGCGTCGAAGGCTGCAGCCGTCGTGAACATCTCTTCGGCGGCAGCGACGATCCCGTTTGCGCCCTCTGCGCACTATGGCGCCGCAAAGGCCGCGCTCGAGTACTACTCGCGCACGCTCGCGACGGAACTCGCGCCGAGCGGCATCCGCGTGAACGTCGTGTCGCCCGGCGTTATCTGCGACGCCGGGGTCCGCCGAGTTTGCCGAGACGACTCCAGGATTTTCTTCCGATGATTGGGTTCGGAATATTCCGCTGGGTCGTCTCGGCGGCACCGAGGACATCGCTGAAGTCGTCGCGTTGCTCGCATCGGATCGCGGCAAGTTCATAACCGGCGCAAACTATCGCGTCGATGGCGGAATGACGGTGCGCTGAGACATGCCTTCGCGCATATTCTGTGCGCGCGAGCCGCACGCCATGCGTTACGAGGAGGTATACACGTGAAAGTACAGCTTGGCACCGTCTGGCATTTCAGCTTCGCCGTCAGTGACCCGGAGAAGAGCGCCCAGTTTTGGACCGAGAACTTCGATCTAAAGGAAATGTTCCGCTCGGATGAGGCCATCGCGCTGACGAACGACGCGCTGATCATCGGGTTCTTCAAAGGCACGCCGCATCCGGACACGATGGACCACTTGTCGTTTCGCCTCGACAGCATGCGCGCGCTGCGCGAAGCGCTCGAGACGTTGAAGAACAACGGCGTCGACCTGGAAGATCCGGGCGACGAGATCGGCCCCACATCGCCGGACTCGCCGCATATGGGCTTGTGGTTTCACGATCCGGACGGATATCGTTGGGAGCTCTCGGTTCAGAATGGCGCCCGCGAGCGCTAGTCATGTACTGCGTTACCCCACCTTATGGAGATCAGCTAGGCGGGGCATCCCGGCGGCATCGTTCTCTACGATCGCCCGCTGATTGGTCGGTGCCAGCATGCGCGTCGAATTTCCAACCGTAGCGCGAGTGAGCGCGGGCGCATCATTGACGCCGTCGCCAACCATCGCGACGATCGTGCCGGCGTCGACGAGCCGCCCAACGTGGACGCTCTTTTCCTCCGGTAGCAGCTGAGCCACGATGTCATCCACCTGCAGAGCATCCTGAGCGCGGGTGCTCGGCAGGAATCCAAGGACGCCGAGTTTATCTTAGGGCCCATGACGGCCATTCCGGCAGCCGCCCGCGAGCGCAGCGACCGCTATGCCGAGGCGCTGATCGCGGCCTCGCAGGGGTTCGAGCCGGAGGCCGAGGCCCCAGCCGGCGGGCTCTGGCGCGACACCGCAACCGCCGACCTGGGCCCGGGGATGGTGGAGCGGCGCCGAGCCGCGCTGGCTCGATTCATCGGCGACCACGAGCGCCTCGACGACTCCGACAACCGCATCGACCTGACGATCATGCTTCGCTTCGCGCGCCGCCTCGATCGCCTCTGCGAGGTTCAAGATGCATTGCTCGTGCCGTACCGGCTGCTCGCCAATACCGTTTTCAGCGGCTTCTTCCACGTGCTCTCGGAGCGCGTACCGCCGGAGCGGCGAATGCGCTCGCGCGAGAAACTCTTGCACTACACGGGTCGCACCGGCAGCAAAGAGCCGCTCGCGGTCGCGATGGAAGCGCGGCTTCGCGAAGCGCTGGCGCGGCCGGGTCTCTTGATGCCGCCGCGGGGGATGATCGAGAAAGATCTCGCCATGACGGCGCCGTTGCTGGATGACATCGCCGAGCGCTTCGAGCGCTTCGGCATTCCCGATGTCGACGATGACCTCACGCTGCTGCGCGCACAGTTTGACGTCTACGAGCGCTTCTTGCGCGAAACGTTGCTGCCGCGCGCCCGCGAGGACTTTGCGCTGCCGGCCGAAGTTCACGAGTTGTTGATGCGGTCGTATGGCGTGATGTCGCCCCCGCCGACCTGGCTGCAATGGCGCACGACGACTTCGAGCGCATCGGCGACGAGATGGAACGGATGGCGCAGAGCGGCGCGCTCGGCCCGCCGTGCGATCGACGCACGGCGCTGCAGCGCTTGAAAGCGCAGACGATTCCATCCGGTAATGAGCTGATGGCGTTCTACGCGGAACGCAACGGCGAGATCGAGGACATCCTGCGCGACCACAACCTGATCGTACTCCCGCGCACGCCGCTGCCGATCGACGCGATGTCGGAAGCCGAGAGCCTCTCGCTGCCGGCACCCAACATGGATCCTGGCCCAGTCCTCGATCCGATCCGCTCCCGGCGCGCGTGCGCATTCCAACCCCGATCGCCGGCCAAGCCATGGACGATTTCAGCAGTGACGCGGCGGCGTGGCCGATGATGGCCCACGAAGCGCGCCCGGGGCATGAGCTGCAATTCCGGCGCGCGGTCGAACTCCAGTTACCGCTCGCCAGAACGCTCTACGCCGACGGAGCCAACGCGGAGGGGTGGGGCTTGTACGCCGAGGCAATCGTCGAACCGTACGAACCCGCGGCCGGCCAATTCATGACGCTGGCGCTGCGTCGGCTCCGCGTGGCGCGCGCGTTTCTCGATCCGGAACTGCACCTCGGTCGCATCGGCGTCGCGCAAGCACGCGCGGTGCTCGAGGACGACCTGGGCGCTTCCGACGCGCTGGCCGAGAGCGAGCTGTTCCGCTACACGCAGCTGATCCCCGGTCAAGCGACGTCGTACTATTACGGCTTCAACGCCTTCACCGCATTTCGCGCCGAGATGGAACGTGAGCTCGGCGACCGGTTTACCGCGCGTGGCTTCCACGAAGCGATCGTCAGCGCCGGCTGCATTCCGTTCGACCTCATGCGACCGATCGTGCTCGATGCGTTCGGGGCGTCGTCTGGGTAAAAACCGCCTGCCCATTACGTCGCTGCATGCGGCCCACCGATCTGCTAGGCTGAAGATCAGTAATGGCATCCATAGCAGCGCCGACCACTCGGCCGAACCTCGTCTTGGCCATCTGCTGCATGAGCGTGTTGCTGGTAGCGATGGACGTCACGATCGTCAACGTCGCGCTGCCCACGATTCGCGAAAATCTGCACGCCGAAGTTGCGGATCTCCAGTGGGTGGTCGACGCATATATCCTCGTGGTCGGAAGCCTCATGCTCTTCGCCGGCTCGATGTCCGATCGATTCGGTCGCCGGCGCACCTTCCAACTCGGCCTGATCCTGTTCACGCTCGGCTCGCTGCTGTGCAGCCTGGCACCGACGATTCAGGCGCTGATCGCCTTCCGCGCGCTGCAAGGCATCGGCGCGTCGATGCTCAATCCGGTCGCGCTCTCGATCGTCACCAACACGTTTGCCGATCCGCAGTCCCGGGCCCGGGCGATCGGCGCGTGGGGTGCCGTATTCGGTGCCGCGCTGGGCATCGGCCCGCTGCTCGGCGGCGTGCTGACGCAAACCGTGGGCTGGCGTTTCATCTTCCTCGTGAACGTCCCGATCGGCATCGTCGCGGTCGTGCTCGCCGCGCTGTACGTGCCCGAATCGAAAGCCGAGCATCCTCGCGCATTTGATGTTGCCGGTCAAGCCCTGATCGCCGTAGCGCTCGCGGCGCTAACGTATGCGCTCATCGAAGGTCAGCGGCTCGGCTGGAGTTCGGCGCCGATCGTCGGGTTGTTTGCGCTGAGCGGCGCAGCGGCGGCCGGGCTGCTCGTATTCGAGCCACGTCAGCGCGAACCGGTCGTGGACCTGCGTTTCTTTCGCAGCGTGCCGTTCAGCGCCGCGAATCTCGCCGCCCTACTCGCGTTCGGTTCGTTCTCCGCGCTGCTTTTTCTCAACGCGTTGTATTTGCAGCAAGAGCGCGGCTTTTCTCCATTTCAAACCGGGCTCTGCACGCTACCGATCGCGTTGATGGCGTTCTTCTGCGGGCCGGCTTCCGGTCAGCTCGTCGCAAGGTTCGGCACGCGGCCGTCGCTGATCATTGCCGGTACGGGTATGCTGCTGAGCGCCATCGCGCTCACGCACCTGAGCAACACCACACCGGCCGGGTTGTTGCTCGTCATCTATCTCGTCTTCGGCATCGGGTTCGGTACGGTCAATCCGGCGATTTCGACCGTTGCCGTTTCGGGGATGCCGCGTTCGCAAGCGGGCGTCGCAGCGGCGGTCGCGTCAACGAGCCGGCAAATCGGCATAACGCTCGGTGTCGCCATCGCAGGCACGATCGTGGGCGCAAGCGTCGCCGGCGGTCACGAGTTTGCCAATGCGACCCACCCGATCTGGTGGACGATCGCCGGCTGCGGCGCCGCGATCATCGTGCTCGGCTGGCTAACAAATACGTCCTGGGCCCAATCGACCTCGCGCACCGTCGCCGCAGCGTCTGCCGCCGGCGCTTGACCCTTCGCTGAGAAGAGCGCCATCGGCGCTTTAGTCGTCCTTCCCCGATCCGGTTTGCCCGGTGCCTACTTGGCGTTCCCGCCGATTCCGCTGGCCGTGACGACGTCCTCCGTATCCGGGTCCCAGCGCGAGACGATCGTCGAACTCTCGCCAAGTCCGCGCTGATTGCCGTTCGAGAAATCGTAGACGCCGTTGATCCCGACCCAGCCGCGAAGACCGTTCAGGTACGCCTTGACCTGGGCTGTCGTCGGGCTGAACCCGAGTTTGCGATAGAGATCGACCATGATCAACGCGGGATCCCAAGCCAGCGTGTTTGGAAAATCGGGTTTGATGCCGGCGGCTTTAAAGGCGTTGAAGTAATCGGCTTGGGCCGCTCTGATTCGTGGGTTCCCGAGATCCATGTGACCGGATGCCATCACGGTCGCGAAGTAAAGTTCTTTCGGCAAAAAAGCTTTATATTGCGCGAGTTGGGCCGGTACCAGGTCGCCGTTGCTTGCCGATACCGGAACGTCGATTCCCGAATCGGAAATGCCACGCAGCTCGGTTCCGAAGGCCGGTCCGACGGTAAAGGTCATAATCGCTTGCGGCGCCTGCGCCTTGATCCGGGCCAGTTGAGCCGCCACGCTCACATCGCTCAGGTTGAAGTGCTCGTATGCAACAAACGTCAGGTCCTTGTTTTCCGGCAACGCCCGCGCGAACGCGAGCTCGTTATCAAACGATTGGCCGGTCGCGTCCGTCGACGAGAGCACCGCAAGCCGTTTCATCCCACGTTGGCGGAAGAAGCGCAGCTGCGCGGTCACGAGCTCGCGCGCACCAGTGCTCGACGAGAAGACGTACCCGCCGGGGACCGGGGCGATCGCGGGGCTGAAGCACCACTCGACGGGACCGTCGTCTTTCACGGTCGGGGCGACGGCGTTGCAATTTTGCGTGAGCGTCGGTCCCATGAACAACGGCGGCTTCGTGGCCAGGATGCCGGTGGTCAACTGGAGTGCCGTCTGCGCGTTCGAGCCGTCGTCTTGCACGTCGAAGGCGATCGGGCGACCGTTGATCCCGCCGCGTTTGTTGACGAGTTCTTCAATTAGTTTGAGATCCTGTGCCTCGCCCTTGCCGATGAACGCCGCCGACCCGGTGAGCGACAAAATGACGGGGATATGAAGCGCCGGCGTTTGCGCGCCCACCGGAAGCACGGTGGAGGCGAGGATGATCGCGGCAGCGACGGCAGCGCGTGAAGTAATCCGCATAAGAAACTCCCGGTGGGCGGTTAGTGCGTTAGGGTCATGAGTTCGGCATCCATCATCTCTTCGAGCAGATGACGGCCGCGCAGAGCCGGGGCGTCGGCTGCGGCAGAGAAATCGTTACGATCCTCGTCCTCGGCGATAGCCTGCTCTTGTAATTCGATGGCTGCCTTGTCTTCGAGGAAGACGTCATACAACATCGTCGTCATCTTTTCGGTGAAGGCATCGTCGCCGAGAGCGAACGAGCGCGTCCAGCCCCAGAAGTAATGCGTCGTCGTGGGCGTCTCCGGCGTGGCGACGTGAAGCACGCGGAAATCCCCGTACACGTGATCGCCCGTGCCCGGTTCGGTAAAGCGAGAGCCGGAGAGGGTAATACCCGGCGCGTAGAACGTGCTCGACGTCGTGCGATCGGCATTGCCGTCGATATGCATCAGCCGGCGAAACGACTCCGGCACCACGCCGTCGCGCATCATGCGCGTAGCGACCAAGCCGCCCGGAAACGTCTTCGTTTCAACCGGGGTCGCAGCCACGGCTGACGTCCCGATCGATCGATCGTGAACGAAGCTCAAATGCGAGAGATCGAGCAGGTTCTCGATCATGAGCTGCCACCTTGCCCCGAGCATGCTGTGCCCGCAAGTGACGGCGTGCCAGTCGCGGTTCGTCACGAATAATTGGGTTGTGGAGTCGGGAATCATGCTCGCGTCGGCGAGCGCGGGGTCGCCGGTCCAAATCCAAACCCAGTTCCACATCTCCACGACCGGATAACTGCGGATTTTGCAGCCCGGGGGCACGCGAGATTGCGATGGGATGGCCGTGCACGCACCGCTGCCGTCGAACTGCCAGCCATGATATTTGCAGACGATCTCGTCGCCGCTCAGCGTGCCGGCCACGAGCGGGAAACGCCGGTGAGCGCAGCGGCCGTCGACGGCTACGGGCAGGCCGCCCTCCGTCCGATAAAACAACACGCGCTCGCCGAGTATGGTGCGCTCGAACGGTGTACGGTTCACCTCGCCGGCAAACGCCCCGACGTACCAAGCATTGCGGGGGTACACATGGTTCGGCGATTTAAACGGATACATCGAGTAGCGCCTCCGGGTCGTACCTATGCAGGTGCATAGGAGACATTATGCAAATGCATAGGCGGAATCCTTGGAGCCGTAATGTCCGTCGTATTGCAGGGGCACGTTCCCTACCTGGTTTCGCGCGTTGCCGCGCTGATCCGCGAGGCGGTCGCGCCGATTTTAGCCGAACACGATATCACGCTGCCCATGTGGCGCGTTCTCGCGGTGTTGAGCGCCGAAGGCGAATCAACCACCGGAACGCTGCTGATCGCGACGTCGCTCGAGCAATCGACGCTTTCCCGGACGATCGCCGCCCTCGAAAGGCGGGGTTTCGTCTCCAAGAAAACCACGCGCGGCGACGGGCGCACGATCTCGGTCCGCTTGCTGGCAGCGGGACGGGCCTTCAACGAACGCCTTGCGCCGCATTGGCGCCACCAGCACCAGACACTCGTTGCCGGCGTCGATCCGGCCGAGCTCGAGGTGTTCAAAGGCGTGCTCGATCGCTTGCACGCCAACATTTCAGCCGCAACGCACTCTCCGACCGCGAAAATGCGCTCGCGCGCTCGCGCACCCGCTACGCCGGGCCGAGGCCGGTCGTGAGCCGGAGCAGTAAGGGGCACTGAGAAAAGGGGCAACCTAGCGGCGGTGCAGCTCGCTACTCATCTTGCGCAGGACGCCCGTGCGCGCGCTAGCGCCGGCTTTGAGGAAGTTGGCGTCGACGCCGACGTGCACGTAGCGCGCGCCCATTGCGAAGAGGCGTTCGTTGAGTGCGGAATCGTGGATGCCGGCCATGCCCGCGAACTTGCCGTGCGCGCGAGCGGCCTCGCACACCGTCCGGAAGGCTTCCAGAACGGACGGGTGCCCCAGTTGGCCCGGGATGCCCATTTCCGCGCACAAGTCGTGAATGCCGATCAAGAGCACGTCCACGCCCGCAACCTCGGCGATCGCGCCGGCATTCGCGATTGCGGCCGCACTTTCGAGCATCACGACGATGAGCGTTTCGGCGTTGACCGCGACCGCAGCGTCACCAACGGGCAATCCGTCAAATCCGAGGTGTGGAAGCATGGTCGCCGAGCGCGACCCGCGCGGCGGATACGTCGCGCGTTCAACGATTGCCCGTGCGTCCGCGGCCGTCTCGACGTGCGGAACGATCGCGCCTTGCGCTCCCGCATCGAGCATCTTGGACAACGCATCGGAATGCACCGATGGAACGCGTACGAGCGGCGTTACGCCCAGCGGAAGCGCCGCGCACGCGATTTGTCCCGCGGTATCGAGATCGATCGAGGTGTGTTCGAAATCGATCGAAAGAAAGTCGAAGTCGCAGCTCTGAGCGATCATCGCGATATCCACGGTTCGGGCCTGGCGCAAGACCATCCCGAGAACGACGCCGCCCTCGTGAAGCCGCCGTTTGGTCCGGTTCGGATAGACGGTCACGAAGGGCGGTGCTCGCAATACGAAAGTCCGGCGCGTAGAAGCCGGGCCGCTTCGAGCGGATCCTCGTCTCGGCCGACCGCATTGTGCGCGTTCATGACGATCTCCCCGCAGCATTTCATAGCGTTTCAGCTCCGGCGTCTCCCTGGCCGTGGCGCGGCGTAACGCCTCGATGGCGGTATTCACGTTCCGCCAAAGATCGTCGAGTTCGGCTTCGCGATAGACGAAGTGCTCGAGGTCGGTGGACTCTTCGAGCAGCGCGCACAGCGTGCCGAGCGTTTCCGCCGATGCGTCGTCGACCGCGTACATCGACGACGCGCGCGCTAGCACGGATAGAACGCCGCGGCGGTCCCGCCGAAGATCCAGCGCTGCGCCTCGTCGCCGAGTACCGAGAGTTCCGCCTTCATCACGTCCAGCCGTTCGTTCAACGAGCCGAGCTGCTCCGCATTCGCCGGCAGGTTCGATCCGAACATCAGCCGGTGCGGCCCGAAGCGCTCGGCGAGGCGGGCGAAGAGGTCCGCAGGCGAACCGCCGGCCGCGCGCACCGCATGGACGATGTCGGGACCGATTTTGACGCGAACGTTGGGCAGGCCGGCGGCGCGAAAAAATGGAGCGAGCTGCTCGTAGGGAGCCGAGCCGGGGTTGCTGCCCCAGCCTTGCTCGAGCACGACCGGCACGTCCGGAAAACGTTCGATCGTCTGCAACGCGTCGGGCATGCTGTCGGTCCCGGCGCCGACCGAAACCGAAACGTTCAGCGCCTGCGCTCGCTCCCAGAGCGGATACGTCCGTGGATCACCCAGGATGCCGCGCCGGTTTGCCACCATCAAGCGCACACCGCTGACCCCGTGCTCGGCCACGAGGGCGCTGAGTGCGTCGGGCGCTTCCGGCGCAAGCTGGTCGAGCACGCAGACGCTCGCAAACCGCGCCGGGTGTGCGCGTGCGACGTCGAGCATGCAGCGGTTGTCGTAGCCGTAGGTGAAGAAGGTCTGCACGAGCACGGCTCGGGCGATCCCGGCTGCGTCCATGAGTTCGATCAGCTGGGCGGCGCCCAGCGACGGCCATTCCGGCGCACCCGAACGCCGCGGATACCGTTCGACGTCGTCCGAGAGTACGTGAACGTGCGTGTCGATGATCGCCGCGTCCGGCGAATTAGATCGCAAGCGCCGGTTCGAGCGGGTTGACGTCTTTCCACGATGTCGATTCGGGGTAGGCGAGCGACTCCGCGCGGATGCGCTCGTAGGGAATGTACCCACCCGCGCCGGGCGGCGTCGCTCCGCTCTCGGCAAGATTGCGCGCAGCCCGCAGCATGAGCCGCCGCCAGGCGATCAAGGCAACATCCGAGGTGCCGAGGTGCTCCGCCGTGCGATCGGCGATCGTCCCTTGTGTCTCGACCACGGCATGATCCTCGATCACCACGCCGGCCAGGCCCGAGAAGTGCTCGCGTTTCATCATTGCCCGGTCTTGGCGATACCAATTGTCCAAATTTGCGCGTTTGCGAAAGTGCTCGTCGATTTCCAACCCGCTCTCGCGCTTGCGAAACTCCGTGTCGATCGGCCGCTCCGTATCGAAGAAGAATTGGAAATGCCAGGTCGTCGTGTCGTCGCGCGGCACGAAGGCATTCAGCAGGCGACGCGTGCGGGCCGGGAAATCATCCGGGCCGCCGGCCGGCGGAATAAACGAGTAAAAGGGCAGCGCGACGGGCGTGATGCGCGCGTGCAAGTTCTCGCCGATGTGGCGGATGGCGCCGTACCGCATGCCGTACTGCGTGAACTGTATCTCGAGCGTCGGCGAGAGATCGGCCTCGTAGGGAAGGATCGCGGTGCCGCCCCACGGTGCCATGCGGTGCAACACGCCGGCATGCGCGGAGTCGATCACCCCTTCAACGCCCTGCGCGTAGTTGCACTCCTCAAATACCTTGTAGGCGCGCTTGTAACCGTCGGGAAAGTCCAGGCACTCGAAGCGCGGAAACGGCGGTTGCACGTCTTCGGGTCCCATATACGCCCACACGACGCCGCCGGCTTCGTGCGTAGCATAAGCGATTGCGCGAATTTTTGCGGCGAAGTTCGAACCGCGCGGTTCGGTCGGCGTATCGGTGCACACGCCGGCGGCGTCAAATTTATAGCCGTGATAGATGCAGCGCAAGCCGCACTCGGCATTCAAGGCTAGCGCGAGCGAAGCGCCGCGATGCGGGCAATGCTCGGCGAGCAGGCCGACGCGCCCCTCATCGTCGCGAAACGCCACGAGATCCTCGCCGAGCAGGCGCACGCGGATCGGGGTTCCGCCGTTCTCGGGCAGCTCTTCCGACAGCAATGCCGGAAACCAATAGCGGCGCATCATCGCGCCCATCGGCGTTCCGGGGCCCACCTGCGTGAGAAGGTCGTTTTCGGCGCGGGTGAGCATCAGCGGTCGGGTCCTTGCATGCCTGGCCTCCGGGCTATTTATCTTCCTTGGTAAGATACTTCGGCCGTACGCCTTTTGTCAACGCTCCTCGATCGCTTCGAGCGCATTGAGGCACTCGCGCAGCAGGTCGTTGAGTTGCGCGCGCCGCTTGGGATCCAAGCGCGCGAACACACCATACTCGGGTTCGAGATTGGAGTTCACGTCCTCATCGACGATGCGTCGCGCGCGCTTCTCGAGATGAATCTCCGTGCTGCGGCCGTCTTGTTTCGAAGGCCGGCGCGATACCATGCCCATGCTCTCGAGCTGGTCGATGCGTTTGGTCATCGCGCCCGACGTCACGAACAATTCCTGAAACAACTCGGTCGGCGTCAGCGGCCGGGCCGCCCGCCGCAGGGCAAGCAGGATGACCATATCTTGCCGTATCAAACCATGCCGCGCGGCCACGCGTGTGAGCGCACGACGATGAAGACGCGCGATGGCGACGACGCGCATCATCACGCTGATCACGTCGAGATCGACCTTCGGGCCGGCATGCACCCATTGCTCGACCATCTCGTCGACCGAATCGGTAAACTTCGAGCGAACCGCCATGCGAGCCGTTTTTCCGAGGCGCTTGACATTTCCCGGCAGCAAATATATCTTACCGGGGAAGATTGTTTCTGCGCTGCCTCCGAAGGGGTTACACATGAAAGCACTGTTGCTTTTTGCGGCTTTCGCCGCAGTATTTTCCTTTGGAACGAGCACTGCGCTCGCGGCCGGACCGACGAAGATCATCGTGGCCGTCGTGCCCGCCGACGTCGACGGCAACATCTACTATGCCGCCGACCGCGGCTTCTTCAAGAAGTACGGCCTCGACGTCGATATCCGGGCCATGAGCAACGGTCCCGCGATTCTGGCCGCGCTCGTCGGCGGCGGTCTGGACATCGGGATCATCAACGTGACCTCGCTCGCCGCAGCGCGTGCGCACGGCGTCGAAGCGCGCTTTGTGGCGCCCTCGGGCGTCGCCACCGCAGCCTCGTTGACCGATCAAATGTTCGTCTTGCCGGATTCGCCGGTCCACAATGCGGCCGATCTCAATGGTAAAACGATCGCGGTTACCGCGCTCGGGACGTTGGTCGAGGTGGAAGCGAAGTCGTGGCTCGCCCAAAACGGCGGCGACTACAAGTCGATCAAGTTCATCGAAGCGCCGATCCCGCAAATGGCGGCTATGCTGCAGCAGCACCGCGCCGACGCGGCGATGATCTCCGAGCCCTTCGCCTCTCTCGCAAAGAAAGGCATTCGCAGTTTAGGACCGATCGACAACGGGATCGGCACGCCGTTCTTGACGCTCGGCTGGTGCGCGACGGATGCGTGGATCGCCGCCAACACCGACACCGCGACGAGATTCGCCGCGGCGATCGCCGAGGCGTCGGTCTGGGCGAACGCCCACCATGCCGAGTCCGCGGAGATCATCGCCAAGTATACGAACCTCGATCTCGCCACGGTGCGCGGCATGGAGCGTTACGCCTACGGAGCCACGGTAACGCCCGAGATCGTATCGCGGGTGGTGGATGCGGCCGTCCGCTACGGCGTGCTGCCGAAGGCCGTGCCGGCCGCCGATCTGATTTGGAGCCCCGCTCCGAAGCCCGCCACCGGGCACTAGATCGATTCTAGTAGGGCGGGAATAGTACGCCTTCGGTCTACGGCTACGCCGGTTGTGGCGTTTTGCGCGGACGCCCGCCGCGTTTTCCGTTCTCTCGGACGGCAGCAGACTTAGCTTCCGACGTTGCACTTCCACCCTTGCGACCTAAGAGCGTCGCGGCAGAAGTCATACCGACGAGATCGCGCAGCAAGCCGGGAATGCTTATATCAACGTCGAGTTCGTCAAGCGTGATCGACTCGCCGCCAAAACTTGCCCGAATGGCTTTGAGCTGGTTCGGCGTCGCGCCGGCCAATTCACGAATCGCGCTAACAGGAAGTCCGAGGATAGCTCCTCCTCGCAAGTCGAGCATGACCAATCGGGCCTTGACATCGTAACGCACTCGGTCGGCGCGAGGCTCGATGCGGGCTCGGCTTTCGCCGCGCGCTTCAGCGGCGCGGATATCGGCGAGGGTCGGAACCTTCGAAGTCATCGGTGAATCCTTCCCCAAGCAGCGAGCAGATACTCGAAGTTATTATCGACCACCGCGACGACATATCGAACATCGATCGCCTTCACGCCTCGGCCCTTTTCTCGAAGCCTCGCAGATCGGGTCTTTTCGTCTAGAAATACCACGATCGTTCCGTCGGGATGTTCGACATGGACGTGGGGCGGTTCGTGTTCATTGCGAGTCAGGATGGCGATTCTGAGGTTGCCGACGCGGAGAATCGTAGGCACGGCCCAAATTATATCAAACCGCTTAGGTTATAGTCAAGTGCCGGTTAAAGCGGTAGTTGAGTTTTCACGGTGCCCAGGTGTTGAACGACGTAAGGAACCGCTCGTCGAGGAATTTCGAATTCGGCCAAGGTGCCGTGACCTTGCCCGCACTCTGCTCGACACCCCAGAAAATCGCCATGTTCTCGGCGTTGGGCAGGCGCCCGCGATCGTCGAACGTCGGCATCAACGCATCGTAGGTCAAACGTGCGATGTCGGGCTTGATCTTCAGTGCGTTCGCGAGCGAGTCCGACGCGAGCTGCGGATTCGACCGCGCGAGCCGCACAGCTGCGACGTGCGCACGCAAGATCGTCTTGATCGTACCGGGATTCGTTTCGATGAACTGCTTCTTCGCGACCCACACCTCGGCCGGAAACTCGCTCCCGATTTCCGCCTTCTGCGTCGTGAGAATGTTGTAGCCTTGTGCCTTCGCCATGAAGGTGTACGGCGGTGGCAGCAGCGTGGCTTGGACGCGGCCCGACTCCAGCACTTGCAGCATGCTCGCAGGATTGCCCCCTTGCACGATCTGCACGTCCGTCAGCGGAGTCAAGCCGTGCTTCTTGATGATGTCGCGCGCGATCTCGTCGGTCATCGAACCGAAGGCCGTAACCGCGATCGATGTCCCTTTGACGTCGCTCCACGATTTGATCGACGGTGCCGCAATCCACGCAAACGCGGCGGTGAGAAAGCCCGCATACACGGCGATCACCGGCTGATTGCTGTTGATCAGGCTGACGAGGCCGTCGAGCGACATACAAGCGACGTCCAGCGCATCACCGGCGAGCGCTTGACCAACCTCGGAATCGCCGCGAAAATTATACAGGTCGCCGGTTAGCCCAGCCGGCTTCCAGGTATGATCGACGGCGACGTAGAGCGGGAGAAAGGTGGCCCCGGCGACGGACGCACCGATCTTGACGTCGGGCTTTTCGAGCTTGAAGTTCGGTGCGGCCGCGAGAGCCGGCGCGCCGAGCGCGAGCGACAGCCCGGCCCCCGCGCCCGCCCGAAGCACATCGCGTCGAGATAGGCGCGATGCGGCGGGCGGGTGGTCTTCGTTCGGGGGTGCATTCACGGTCGTCTCCAGCGGGCTAGGGGTGGGCGTGCTTGTTGATCGGGACGAGGTCCGCGGGCCGATGCCAGCGCTTGAGCGGCTGCCCGGCGGCCAGCGCTTTCAATTCGCGCGTCCACAGTTTGCGAACCATGATGACCCCGGCGTCACTGCGACCCAGACGATCGCGACTGCGGTCGGTGATGGCGCCTTGCCCCATCTGCACGACGTCGTCCTGGAGACGAAAAAAATCGACCGATGCCGGATCCACGTCCTCGAGGCGGATCTTGCCGGCCAAGATCGCGCGTGCGAGTTCGAGGTTGTTGCCGGTTCGCTTCGCGACCGTCGCGCGGATGCGCTCGATGAATCGCGGGGCGTCAGCGTCGTCGACTAAAAAGCGGCGGATCATAAAGGCCCGGTGCGTCTCGTCGTCGATCGGCACGTACCACTGAATCGCTTCCTGCCACAGGGCATCGGTATCGCCCTCAAACGACAGCAAAATGAGGTTGAAGCTATTGGGCATGCCGAGCAGCGTCTTGCGATACGAGCCGTCTTTGCGCTTGGTCTCGTAAACCACGCCCCAATCGCTCTCTTCGGCAAAACACAGCGGACTATTGAAACGGCCGTCGATCGTGCCCGGCTGCGTCCGGTGGACGAAACCGACGTGCACCGTATCGACGGCGTTTTCAAGATTCTGAAAGTAGTTGCAATGCCGCGTGATCGATTCGGCCCAAATGAGCTCGGTGGCTTTTTCCTCAAACGCCGGAAAGTGCGGAAACTCCGGCGGATCGCCCTCGCCGAGATAGGCGAAGATCAGGCCGAATCGTTCGCGCGCCGGGTAGGCCCGAATCGGAACCTTGTCGCAGAACGGCTGCGGTTCGGCCGGCTGCTCGACGCATTTGCCGGTGCCGTCGAACATCCACCCGTGATAAAAGCAACGGATGTTCTCGGCTTCGATCCAGCCCAGCGAAAGCTGAGTTTGACGGTGCGGGCAGATGGGCGCCACGAGGTAGGGGGCACCCGACTCACCGCGATAGAGCGTATACGACTCGCTCATGATGCGGATCGTTTGAGGGCGCCCCGGGAGCAAGTCGGATGCGACGAAGACCGGCTGCCAAAACATGCGCAGATAGCGCCCGGCGAGCGTTCCGGGACCGCTCGGCTCCAGCCGGATCGAATCGTCGCCGGCTGCATCCTCGAGCGTAGTGATTTCCGGTTGCAGGGATAGCATACGTCGTCTCCTTCGTCATGCGGCCGATCCGGCCGTGCGATTGTACAGAAATTTGACGAACGTCCCGAATATTGTACAGTAGCGCGACCAAGGCCCCCTACGCGATGCGGTTGCGCAAGGTCCCGATCTTGGGTGAAGAGAGCTCGACGACGTCACCCCTCTTCAGGAAGAGATCCAGCGGGCGCGGGCCGCCCTCGGGACGTGGGCGCGTGCTGTCGTGTGCGGTGCCCGCACTCGTTCCCGCCGAGATCATATCGCCTGGAACGAAGGTGATGTCCTCGGAAAGAAACTCCAGCACCTCACCAAAGCTGTAGATCATCTCCTTCGTGTTGTAGCGCTGGCGCAGGCTTCCATTGACCCGTGTCTCGACCTCAACGTCGAGCGGGTCGAGCTCACCGACGATGATGCCCGGTCCCATCGACGTCGAAAAATCAAAGTTCTTCTCGAGATTGTAGCTGACGGGACGGCTTCCCGTGCTGCTCGGATCACGGCTGCTCCAGTCGTTGAGGAGCGTCACTCCAAAGACAAAGTCGGCGACCTGCGCCGCCTTGATGCGCTTGCCGCGTTTGCCGATCACGATCGCCAGCTCGCCCTCGTAGTCGAAGTACGTGACGCGATTGGGAAAGGGAATCTCATCGTCGGGCCCCGCCACCTCGGAGGGCACTTTCCAGCAGCCCCACTGGCCGGCTTCACGGATTTGCATCGCGACTTTCTCCGCCGTCATGTCCGTTACGCCGCGATTGATCAGGTTCCCGAGTGAATGCGCGGCATAGTTGCCGCCGACGCAGGCGATGCGCCGGCGAGCCCAGGGGGCGCGCAGTTGGACGTCGCTCAAACGAACCACCGCGCCCGTCGTCAGGCTCGAGATTGACGCCACGGCGCGCTGTGCCGATTCGATCGCGCGTTCTCCGGCAGCGATGAACGCATCGAGGCTCGCAGGCAACGATGCGTCGGCCGCGTTCAGGTCGACAATCTGTTCACCGACCCGGGCACCGACGCGCTCCTCGGGTCCAAAGACGACGATGTTCACGCCGGCGGCGGTTAGGGCCAGCGGACGGTGGCGGATCGTTTCACCGGCTCTTCGGGCTGCCACACGCCGCCGATGAGCGTGAACATGCAGTGATCGTAGTGCTCCGATCCGTTGGTCCCGTACCGGCGTTCCACGCGCGGCCACGGTGGCTGCAGCACTCCCGTACTGTGCAGCTTCTGGAGCGTCCGCGAGTAATAGTGTTCGTCGTAAACGGCCGCCGGCGCGTCCCAAAGCTCGATGAGCAGGTTGTTCTCCGGAAATTCGAGGCTGCGATAATAGGCGAATTCAAGGCAGCCTCGTTCCGCGCGCGTGTCCGCGCAGTACGGGAGGAACGCGTGATCCTGCGAGGGGTCGGTCGCATTCTGAAGGATGATGCGGTGCCCCGCGTGCGTCGGCCAGCGAATCGATTCGAGCCGGTCCGAAGCATCGAAGGGCCAAACGAACCCATCGCCCGGCTGAAAGCGCTGATAGTGATAGAACTCGGCAGCATTGAGGCCGTGGCGACGCGGAGAGCGAGGCGTGCCGAGATGAAAGGGCGCGGCGATGAGGCTGGTCTCGCAAAAAACCCCGCCGTCCGCACACAGCTTCCAGTGCGCATCGAATGCCGCCTGACTTTCCCACAGTTCCATCTGCACGAAGTTTTCGGTGTATTCGATGTCACGGAAGAAGTCGAATTCAAGACAGCCCGGTTCGGTACGCACGTCGCGTGCCCGCGCAATGAGCTCGTCGGTTTTACCGCTCAGCTCTTCAGCGTTACTGCAGTACAGGGCCCGTATCGGATGCATAAACTACCAGCCGCCGGCCCGGAGCGCTGCGGCGCCCGCAACGAGATCGTCGAGCGCGTTGGGCGTACAGATTTCCAAAACGATGTGCCCCCTATAGTCGGCTTCGGTCAACACGTTGTGAATGGCGGCGAAGTCGATGGAACCGCTCCCGATCGCGCCATGCCCGGTATCCGAGATGTGGACGGCCTTGACACGCGGCAATACCTGGGCCAGACCGGCGACCGGATCTTCGCCCGCGTCGGCGCCGTTGGCGACGTCGTAGACGAAGAAGAGGTTCGGCCAGTCGCCCTCGCGCGTAAAGCGCTCCATGGCAGCGGCGCCGTTGATCACCGACGGCGCGACGTTTTCGATCAGGACCTCGAACGAGCGACGGTCTGCCGCTGTTGCGAGACGATCGAAGGAACTGCGCAACGCATCCCACTGCTTGCTCGCGGGAGGCGCATTGAAACCGATACGGCGTCCTCCGTGCACGGTGATGTTCCGTATCCCGAGTTCGGAAGCAAGGTCCATCAAGCGCTCGTACGCCTTCAGGGTGAAGGCCGCGACTTCGGAATCGAGACTTGCCAGGTTGTAGTCGTGGGTCGAGATGTCGATGCCGATCGTCTCGCACTGCGCCGCTTTGAGTGCCGGCCCGAGAATCTTCGTGGTCTCGGCCGGTGGTGCCCAGACGTCGATGTAGCCTGGCGCCCCAAAGAATTCGATCTGCTGAAAGCCGCGTTGCGCCAGGGCCTCGATCGTTTTCGCCGGGCTCTCTTGCCAGATAAACGGGAGGGTATGGGCCGCGAAGGTCACGTTCATGCCGGCATTACTTCAGCGCGCGCAGTTCGCCGCGGGCTCAATGCGCCCTGCCCAACGCGTCGTACGTAACGCCGGGCTCGCGGGTTTGTGCGCTCGCAAGCTTACTTCTGTAAGCGAATTTGTGAGATAATCCGCTCGATGACGATGGTTTGGCGGGTCCTCGTCGCGGACGACGATCCCGAGATGCGCGCGACGGTTCAGGAAATGCTGCGCAGTACCGCACTCGAGATCGATTGCTTCCCCGACGCGGAGAGCGCCCTGCTCGCGCTGCGCGCAGAAAAGCCCTATCACGTCCTCATCAGCGACTACATGCTCCCCGGCAATTCGGGGATCGAGCTTATCGCGATGGTGCGTTTGGATCCGAAACTGTCCACGCTGCCGGTGGTGATGATCAGCGGACTCGGGAGCCGTGCGATGGAGTTGCGCGCGGAGGCATCGGGTGCCAATCGTTTCCTCTATAAACCGTTCACCGCGCGCCAGCTTCGGTCGATCGTCGAAGAGCTGCTCAAAGGACAACCGCGCACGCCCGCAACCGAGCCCGAGCCGTAACCTCGCTGAAAACGGCGCTAGTCCCGCCGGGGTTCGTTCCGGTCCTTTAGAAGTTTGGCGAGTTCAGAGTCCATGGTCGACGTTTTTACCATGCGCAGGTGCGAGCGTTTGGGGCGGGGCCGTGGGGCGGGCATGGTGAAGTGCGGCAGCCGGCGGGCGACGATCAGCCAGAGAATCAGCGCGAGAACAACCAGGGGCAACAGCTGTCCGATGAGATTCATCTCCGCAAGTCTAACACAACTACGGTGGGGACGGACGGCGCGCGGCAACTGACACACGGCGAGATTTTGGGGGCGCTGACCGGGATTCTCATCGCGGTCCTGCTCTCGGCGCTCGACCAAACGATCGTCAACCCCGCTCTTACCGCGATCGCGACCGATCTGCACGCGGTCAACGACCTTTCGTGGATCATCATCGGCTACTTCGTCACGTCGACGGCCCTGATGCCGGTCTACGGGAAACTCAGCGACATCTACGGGCGCGGCCGGCTGATGATGATTTCGATTGCGATCTTTGTCGCCGCGTCGGTGCTGTGCGCGTGCGCGCAATCGCTCGTGCAGCTCGCGCTCTTTCGGGCATTGGAGGGTGCCGGCGGGGGCGGGCTCACGGTGATCTCCCAAGCGATGATCGCCGATTTCATCTCTCCACGCGATCGTGGCAAGTATCAGGGCTTTATCGCTGCAACTTGGGCGCTTGCCGGCGTCGCCGGGCCGCCGCTCGGCGGACTGCTCACCGATCATCTGAGCTGGCGCTACATCTTTTGGATCAATCTACCGTTGGGTTTGCTCGCGTTCGTGTTGTGCCGGCGCGTGTCGCGGCGGTTGACGAGGCCGCCGGCACCTAGCGCGCGGCTCGACTACGCGGGCGCGCTGCTGCTCATCGCCGGTGTCTCCCTCGTGCTGCTGGCGGTTTCCGGTTCGACGAGCGGCTGGAACCCATGGATCCTCTTGAAAATGGGCGCCGGCCTCGCGCTGCTCGCGCTGTTCGTTGCGCAAGAATTCCGTGCCGACGATCCGATCGTGCCGCCACGGCTGTATCGCAACGGCATTGTCGTCGGGATGAACGTCGTCGGGTTATTGCTGACGATGGTGCAGTTCGGCACGCTGGTGCTGTTGCCGGTCTACTTTCAGCTGGTGATGGGCCTGCCGGCCACGATCTCAGGCGTCATGATCGTGCCGATGCTGCTCCTCATTCCGGTTGGATCGGTACTGGCCGGGCAATTCATGGCACGAACCGGACGCTACAAGGCGATCTTTCCCGTCGCGTTCGTTCTGATGACGGTCGCGCTGATTGCGTTTGCTCAGATGTCGGCCTCGAGCCCCACGCTGTCGTTGGAGGTCGCGGTCGGAGTGCTGGGCCTCGGGATCGGATCGTGTGGACCCGTGCTCATGGCCGGTACGCAGAACGCCGCGCAAGGTGCCGATCTCGGGGCGGCGACGTCGTCGATCACCTTCGCGCGTTCGCTCGGAGCGTCGCTTGGGACCGCAATATTTTGGGCGATTCTGCTGGTACCGCTGGCATCCGCTTCGCTCGGCAGCACGGATGCGCTCTTTCATGGTGGCTATGCCGGGATCATCGGCCTACCGGCTGCGGAGCGCGAGCGGGTGCTGGGCCTGCTTGCCGCCGGGTTTCACAACGTCTTTTTGATCTCGGCCGCGATTGCGTTTGCTGGTGCGGTCTTCTCGCTGTTTTTGAGAGAAGAACCGCTCAAGACGGCGCCCCGTTCGCAGTTGGTGAAGGCGCAGTGACTCGTCGCGAGGCAGGGCGGGCCTATAAGTCCATCTTTCCGGTTGTGAAACATCGGCTAATTTGACTTTATAATTGCGTTGAAGTTATCCTGAGCCCGGCGCTTTTGGGGCTATTGGGAGGACGACATGCGGCAGATGAGACTTGGCGCATTTCTGCGCTCTTTCGGTCATCACGTCGCCGCTTGGCGGCATCCGCACACGCCGCTCGACGCGGACGTGAACTTTTCGTTCTACACCCATCTAGCGCACGTCGCGGAGCGCGGCCTCTTTGACATGTTGTTTATCGCAGACAACATGAGTTTGCCCGACCAAGATCTTGAAATTCTCAGCCGCACGGCGTACATCATGCGCATCGACCCGTTCGCTTTGATGTCGGCCCTGGCCGGCGTTACGAAGAACGTCGGACTCGTGTGCACGATGTCGACGACCTATCACGATCCGTATCTGCTGGCCCGCGCATTTAACGCTCTCGACCACATCAGCGGCGGGCGGGCCGGCTGGAACCTCGTCACGTCGGGCAACGCAGCCGAAGCGCGGAACTTCGGTTTCCAGTCGCACCGCCCGCCGAACGAGCGCTACCGGCGGGCACGCGAGTTCGCCCAAGTCGTTCAGGGACTGTGGGACTGCTGGGACGATGATGCCTTCCCGCGCGACAAAGCAACGGGCATCTTCTTTGATCCATCTAAATTGCATGTCCTCAACCACGAAGGCGATGATTTTCGCGTGCGTGGCCCGCTCAACATCGCACGCTCCCCTCAGGGTCATCCCGTCATCGTTCAAGCGGGCTCATCGGACGACGGCAGAGACCTCGCAGCCGAGACGGCGGAGGTCGTCTTCACCGCGCATCCGTCGATCGATTCAGGAACGGCATTCTACTCCGATCTTAAAACTCGGATGCTCGAATACGGTCGCGAACCCGACGATCTGAAAATCATGCCGGGTATTCTCGTGACGGTTGCCGAGACGCAATCCGAAGCCCAAGAAAAATACGAGAGCCTTCAGGCACTCATCGATCCCGTCATTGGGTTGAGTCTCCTCAGCGAGCGCGTCGGCATGGATCTCTCCGGCTATCCCATCGACGGACCGCTCCCGGAACTGTCACCGCAGCTCATGACACAAAGCCGCCCTGCTCTCATGGCAAATCTCGCGCGCCGCGAAAATCTGACAATCCGCCAGTTATACCTCCGGATCGCCGGCGGGCGCGGCAATCTTCAAGTCATCGGCACACCGGCTCAGGTTGCGGACGTGATGCAGGAATGGTTTGAGAAGTCTGCCGCCGACGGCTTCAACCTGCTGCCGCCGGTTTTGCCCAGCGCGCTGGAAGACTTCGTCAACTTGGTCGTTCCGGAGCTGCAGCGGCGCGGGTTATTCCGGACGAGCTACGAGAGCCGTACCTTGCGCGGCAACCTAGGCTTGCCGCCGAAGCCGCGCGTGCTTCATGCCACCGACGCTATCGGTTCGGAAGGATCCATATGAAAGCGTACTTCACTTCGTTCATGGCCGCGGTCGTGCTCGTCTTCTGCTGCACGAACGCAGTTCAGGCCACCGATGAGACGCCGTACAACATTCACGTCGTGGTGCCTCAATCAGGCCCACTCGCCCTTATCGGCGCCAAGACCGTCGAGGGCCTCAACGTCGAGGAAGCCTTCATCAACGCGCACGGCGGCTTACGTGGCCGCGCGGTCCGGTTCATCTTTCACGACGATGCCGGAAATCCGCAACTCGCAGTGCAGCTGGTGTCGCAGCTGAAGGAGCAGGGTGTCCAGCTGATCATCGGGCCGGAGACCGCGGCAACGTGTGCTGCGAGTTTTCCGCTGCTCGAAACAGCCGGTCCGGTGAGTTGGTGCCTGGCCGGCGGGGTAGAACCGAAGCCGCATACGTTCACGTTCGGATACGGCCCGTCTATTCCCGACATCGAACCGGTCGTTTTGCGATACTTCTACCGCGGGGGCGCGCGCAACTTCGCACTGATCACGTCGACCGACGCAACGGGACAGCTCTTCGATACGGGCTTCACCGACGTGTTCACGAAGGCGGCTCTCCCCGGGGCTAAGATCGTGGCGCGCGAACACTTCGGCACGACCGATCTCTCGGTCGACGCGCAAATGATTCGGATCAAGGCTGCCAAGCCCGACGTCATTCTGACCTTTACCAACGGCACGCCGTTCGGCGCGGTACTGCACGCAATCAGCAACGCCGGGATCGACGTTCCGGTCTATGGTTCAGGTGCGAACTTCAGCATCCAGCAGATCGAGCAGTACTCGGAGTTCCTGCCGAAAGAACTGATCCTCAACGGCGCTAATGGCATCGTTCCGGATCCGAGTGCGCCCCCGGCAGTCAAGCGCCGGCAGCTGGAGTTCTTCAACGCGATGAAAGCGGCCGGGGTTCACGACATCGAGTACGGTGACTCATTGCCGTGGGACATCGCTATGCTGAATGTGGACGCTCTGCGTGCTCTCGGCGCGCAAGCGACCGCGGCGCAATTGCATGCCTACTTCGAGCGCCTCTCCAGCTGGGTCGGCATCCAGGGAGTCTACAATTTCACCACCGCCGACCAGCGAGGACTCGAGGAGGCGGGCGTCGCGCTCTATCGTTGGAACGCTGCGAGAAGAAACTTCGACCTGATCCCGTCGGCAGCGAAGAAGCCGTAGCGTCAAAAGATCGATGCAACAACGAAGCGAGACCGCGCTGTTCAATTCGAATCGCTTCAAGCTCGGTCTTTTTTCACCGAATTGTTCGGGCGGACTTTCCACACTCAAAACGGAGCTGTGGGATGGTTCGTGGGAGAACAACCTCAAGGCCGCACGGCTCGCCGACGAGGCCGGCCTCGAGTTCATTCTGCCGCTGGGTCGCTGGCACGGCCTGCGTGGTTGGCCGGCCGAATCGGAGGATCAGGGGCACTCGCTGGAAACGGTCACCTGGGCTTCGGGTATCCTCGCCTCAACGCGCAACATCTGCGTCTTCGGCACGCTGCACGTGACCTTCATCAGTCCGGTATTCGCGGCGAAGATGATCGTGACCGCCGACCACATCGGCCAGGGACGCTTCGCGCTCAACATCGTCACCGGATCGGAGATGCGTGACTTCATGATGTTCGGCGTCCCGAATCTCGGCAATGCCGAACGGTACGCCTATACGGATGAATGGGTCACCATCGTGAAGCGGGCGTGGAGCGAGAGCGAACCGTTCGACTTTGACGGAACGTACTTTCACCTCAAGTGGGTACTCGAGAAGCCTAAGCCGTATGGCGGGACGCGCCCGGTACTCGTGTGTGCTGCCAGCTCCGCAGCCGGCCAACAGTTCGCGGTGAGTCAAACCGATTGTCTCTTTATGTTCATCAAGTCGCTCGAAGCGCTGCCGGCGCAACTTGCGGCTGCGCACAAAGGTGCGACGCGCCGGATAACGACGTTTGCCAGCGGCCATATGGTTTGTCGCCGCACGCGAAATGAAGCTGAGGCGTACTACGATTATGTCGTGAACGAACTGGGCGACTGGGACGCGGTCGAGCGCGTCGTCAGTGAGCGTGGTGCGATGCCGATGGCGACGGTCGATCGAGCGCGCGAACGATTGATCAGCGGCATGGGAACCTACCCGGTTGTCGGCAGCTATGACGACGTCGCCGAGCACTTCGGGCGCATGGCCGACGCCGGTCTCGACGGCATGGCTGTGGGCCTTTTCGATTACGTCGGTGAATTTCCGATGTTGCTGGAGGTCATCGAGCGGCTGGAGAGATCCGGTCTGCGCTCGCCGCGTTCGCCCCGGCCGCTGTTTACCTCGTGAGACCGGCGCTTCGGGCTCGGTCGTGTACGATCGTTGCGAACGCCTCGCTCGCCGGAGACGGAACCCAAATGCGCGACCGGATCATGCGGAACGTGCGGCGCAAGTCGATGCCCTGCACGCGTACCAGTTTTCCGTAGCCGGTCGCAGAGTCGCGATCGGCGACCATCCGCGACACGATCGAGATGCCGAGATTCGCTTCGACGGCGCTCGCAATGGCATCACCCGTCGGCAATTCAAGGATGCTCGTCGGCGCGACGTCGGCCCGCCGCAGGGCCGCCTCGATCAGCTCGCGCGTACCTGAGCCGACCTCGCGCATGATAAAGCGTTCTCCGATCAGATCCTTAACGCGAACGGTTGTACGCCGCGATAAGCGGTGCCCGGCGCGCGGAACGATGAGCACGAGTTCATCGTAAGCGTAGGGGAAGATATCGATGTCGGCTGCGGTTGCCGGTCCCTCGATGAGGGCGAGGGCGATGCTTCCGTCGCGCACGGCTCTGATCATCGCCTCGTTGTTGCCGATCGTGATCTGAACGTCGACGCCGGGGTGGGCCTTACAAAACGCTAGAAGCAGCGGCGCTAGGCCGTGCCGTCCGATCGTCGCCGTGGCCCCCACGCGCAAAATGCCGGTCTCCGCAGAAGCAAATTCCTTCATTTGACGTTCGACTGCTGCGATGTTGGCGAAGAGCTGCTCGCCGCGTTCGGCCAGGAAGCGCCCGGCCTCGGTGAGCCGGACGCGCCCTTTCGCCACGTCGACGAGCTTTACGCCGAAATGCTTCTGTAGTGCATCTATTTGCTGCGAGACGGCCGGCTGGCTGATGCCGAGATTCCTCGCGGCGCGAGAAAAGCTCCCGAACTGGACGAGACTTCGAAACGTCACCAACTGGACGAGCGTAAACACGCGCCGTCTTGCTACGAACTCGCGCGCGTGAGCTGCGCCCAAATCGGCGCGCTCGGCCGCAACAACGCTGAGGGAGCCGGTGCAACTGCACCCTCGGCGATGGCCAGGCGCCAGCGTTGGGCAATCGTCGCGAGGACGACCACGCCTTCGGCGCGCGCAAACGCTTCCCCGATACACATCTTCGCCCCGCCGCCGAACGGAAAGAAGGCGAACTTCGGCGGTTCTGCGCCCTCCCAGCGTTCCGGGCGGAACGCGAGCGGGTCCGCGAAGTAACGCGGATTGCGGTGCGTGACGTATGGGCTCACGAACACGCTCGCGTAGCGCGGTATCGCGTAACCGCCGAGGGTCACGCGCTCGGTCGGACGGCGCGCGAACGCGGCCGCCGGCGGATACAGCCGCAGCGTTTCGGCGAAGACGCTGGCGGTGTACGGTAGTTGCCGCACGTCATCCATCGTGGCCGCTCGTCCGCCGAGCACTCCGTCCACCTCAGCGTGAAAGCGTTCCGCAACGTCAGGATGACGGCCGAGCAAATACCACGCCCACGTCAGCGCACTCGAGGTCGTTTCGTGTCCCGCCAGGACGAACGTGATCAGCTCGTTTCGGATGTCCACATCGCTGAGGGCTGCGCCGGTTTCATCGCGCGCCTCGATCAGCATCGAGAGCAAGTCGTTTCCGCTGGTTCCGGCCGCGCGGCGCCGCGCGATGATCGGATCGACGATGTTCTCGAGCGCAGCTCGCTCGCGGCCGAACACTAGGCGCACGTTCTGCGGCAAGTGTTTGCGAACGGCGAGCAACGCCGGTGCGAGTGCCGCGAGCAGCGGCTGAAGGCGTCCTCCGCGCCGGCCGATTGACGAGACCACCTCAGCAATCTGGTCCGCGCACCCGACCTCGTCGCCAAAGAGTGCGCTCCCGACCACGTCGAGCGTGAGCCGCATCATCGCCGCACCGACATCGATGCGTTCACCTTCGCGCCAACGCTCTGCCGTTCGCTGCGCGATCGCCGTCATGCTTGCGACGTAGTGTTCGATGCGCGCGCGGTGAAAGGCCGGCTGCAGCAGCCGCCGCCGGCGGAGATGAGCGGGATCGTCGAGCGTGAGGACGCCGTCGCCGGTAATCTCGCGCAAGAGCGCGGCACCGGAGTCGCGCACGAAACGGTGTTGCTGCGTCTGCAGCATGTCCTCGATCAGCTCGGCGTCATCCAGCAAAACGACATGCTGCCCGAGCACGCGCAGGTAGCTGATCGGCCCATACCGCCGGGCGGTCTCGAGGAAGTACGCGAGCAGTCCGTCGGAGCTGCCGAAGCCGAGGAAGCGCAACGCATCGCGACCGCGCGGCCCGGGAATCGCATGCTGCGTCGCCATGGCCGATAGATTCGACCCGCGGCGACGGCCCACATCTCAGAGTCGCGCGTTCGTCGAGCCCTCGGCTCTCCGCTCAGGGTGAAATCTTGACCCGATTGCGCAACACGCCGATCCGCTCGAGCTCAACCTCCATCACATCGCCATCCTTGAGGAACTCGGGCGGCGTGCGTGCGAATCCGACTCCCTCCGGTGTCCCGCTGGCGATGAGGTCACCGGCATGGAGGGTCAGGCCGGCGGACAGACTGGCTATGATTTGCTTCACGGAAAAGATCATCTTCGCCGTGTTGGAGTGCTGTTTCTCGACGCCGTTGACGCGCAGCATGATGTCGAGCCGCTGCGGATCGCCGATATCGGCGGCATCGACGATCCACGGTCCGAACGGGCCGGTGTGATCGAGCGACTTCCCCTTGAACCATTGGCCATGCGAACGTTGCAGATCTCGGGCGGTAACATCGTTATAGCACGTGTAGCCGAAAATTACCGATAAGGCATCCGCCTCCGAAACGTTGCTGCACGTGGTTCCGATAACCACGCCCAGCTCGGCCTCCCAATCATACTGGGGAGAAAGGGCTCCCGAGAGTTCGATCGTTTCGTCCGGATCGGCAATCGTGGTCGGCGCCTTGGTGAAAAAGGTCGGCACGTCCGGAAGCTTCAGTTCGCTACCTCGCGTTCGGGCCGCTTCCTCCGCGTGCGCGAGATAGTTACGTCCGACGCAGAAAATATTCTTGTGCGGATGCAAAGGCGCGTGCAGGGTGACGGTTGCCAGCGATACCGCCGTTCCGAGATCGGTCAGCACGCGCGAGCGCGCGGCCGGAGAGAAGCCGACGAAGGCGTCGAGCGAGTCGACCGTCGCGCTCATGGGCCGCACGGTATCGCCTTCGACCACGCCGGGCCGCACGCGACCGGATGAATCGGAGTAGGAAACGTAACGCATGAAGCTCCTCGGTTAGGCTACAGATGCAATGATTTGATCTGCGGTGAACGGGGCCGGGACGTAGTTGAATTCGGCAGCCGCATCAACGACGGGCTGGACCAATGCGGTGCTGAGGCGCTGCGGGAACGTCACCCGCGTCATCTTGGCGATCATTTCCGGTCGCAGTTGGGTGTATGAAGCCAACATTTGACCCGACTTCGCGTGGTTATCATTCGCCCACAGTTGGGCTTCGATCGTCGCTTGGGCGAAACGGCTGGCGACGGAACGGTTTGCCTCGAGCCAGCTTTGGTTTGCAAACCAACCGTTGATTAGGAACCGATCGGCGATAGCGGCATAGGGTACGGTGAGAACGCGACACGATTCGAACGATGCTTCGAGCGAAGGCGAAAAGATCTCCGCGGCATCGATCGTACCGCGCGCGACGGCGTTGGCTTTGACGCTGTCCTGCATTTCCAAGAACCGGACGGTCTGCGGATCGACCCCGTTTTTCTTGAGCCACATCATGATGGAAAGTGTTCCGAGATCGCGCAGGCCGGACACGGCAATGTTTTTGCCGCGCAGATCACTTGCGGTTTGCAGTGTTGAGTTCTTGCTCACCATCAATCCGACAGTCGGGGCCGTTGCAACGTGGATGGCACCGGGAACGAAAAGCAATAACGGAATGTTCTTCGCATGCGCGATGACGACCGCCACCGTATTTGCCGACGCGATCTGTGCCGCTCCGCCAAGCACGGCTGCGGCCGCCGCTTCACCGCTGTTGGTCGGCTGAATGGTAACGTCGAGTCCGTGCTTGCGGAAAAGGCCGAGTTGCAGCGCGTATTCGGGACCCATCGTCGATTCGACGCCGGCTCGAATCACGTTCAGCTGAGCGTCGGAGGCGGCGCTGCTTCCAAACACGCCCTGAGCGGGCATGCCGAGCGCGAATGGCGCGACTGCGAGCGTGAGCGCCGTGCGCCGGTTCATGCGCGGCCCACGCGGCGGCTCCAAAGCTGCCACGCGCGGTTGAACGCGCTGCGCGATTTATCGGCGATCGCCGCTTCTTCGGGTGCCAGGAACGTTGGATCGTCAAAGCGGCGGGCTCGTTCTTGTAATTCGGCATTGACCATCGAGTAAACCGCGTAATAGACGGCCTCTTTGATCGATCCTCCGACGATCGTTGCACCGTGCCCGCGCATCAAGACGACGTTCTTGTCGGCAAGACTGGCGGAGAGCGAGACGCCCAGCGCAGGGGTCCGAATGAGCAGGTCGGTCATCCCGGCGTCGTCCCGGATGTCGAAAATCGGCACGCCGCGTGCGAGAAACGAACTCATGTGGAATACCGGCCAGAGTTTTTCCTTAACGATACTGAAGAGAATCAGCGCCAGCGCATGCGAATGCACGATCGCGTTCACGTCGGGGCGGGCCTTATATATTTCGCCGTGAATAAACCGCTCGGTATATTGTCCCAGTGCCGGATCACCCAGCGAGTTGCTATCCAGATCGAACTCACAAATGTCGTCTGCCGTGACGATGCCCGGCGAAACGTAGCGCGACATCAAATAGCGGTCGCTGCGGCGATCGTCGCGGGCGCTAACGTGACCGAAGGCATCGACCAAGCCCTGATCGGAGGCGATGAGATTTGCGGTTACCAGTTCCTCGATGAGCTGCGACATTTAGTTTTTCTCCACGGTTACGGTGAGCGGCGCGAAGGGGCTTTCTTCCAAAAAAGGAGCGCCCGTTATTGCCTGAAGGTCATCGCGGGACAAGCCTGCGATCATTTCGTCGACGTATAAGCCCGCAGCGGTAACGGTCAGCACCGCCAAGTTCGTATAGATGCGCTTCACCACGCCTCGGGCCGTTAGCGGGTAGCGGCAAGCAGCAACGATACGCGGCTGCAGTTCTCGGGTCGTATGCTCCATTAAAACGCGCACTTCACCCGCTCCGACGGCGAGATCCATCGCGCCGCCGATAGCCGGGGCGGAGTTCAAGCGATCGGTCTGCCAGTTCGCGAGATCTCCTTGCGCCGATACCTCGAATGCGCCGAGGAGTGCTACGTCGATGTGGCCGCCGCGAATCATGACGAAGGCGTCGTTATGGTGAACGAATGCGCCGCCCGGGAGAAGGGTGACGGGTTTCTTGCCGGCATTGATTAAATCGGGGTCGACCGCACCCGGCGCAGGCGCGGGCCCGACACCGATCACTCCGTTTTCGCTTTGAAAGATGACCTCGTGCTTCGGGTCGATGAACTCGGGGACGGTTTCCGGTAGCCCGATGCCGAGGTTGACGTACATCCCTTCATGCAGGTCCCGCGCTGCGCGTGCCGCGATTTCGCGCCGCGTCAACCCGGTCGGTAGTGCGGCTCTCATAAGCCTTCCCTCACGAGGAGCGTGCGATCGACGAAGATTCCGGGCGTGACGATACTTTCGGGATCGAGTCCACCGAGTGGAACGATGTCGCTCACCTCAGCTACGGTGGTCGCCGCCGCGGTGGCCATCACGGGGGCAAAATTGCGGGCGCTCTTGCGATAGATCAAATTGCCCCAGCGGTCGGCCTTGTAGGCGTGGAGCAAGGCGAAGTCACCGTGAAGCGGGCGCTCCAACAAGAAGCGCCCACCGCCGGATTCAATGATGTCGCGGCCCTGTGCGATGAGCGTGTCGACGCCGACCGGTGAGAGAAAACCGCCGAGCCCGGCACCGGCACAGCGGATCCGTTCGCTGAGCGTTCCCTGGGGCATGACCTCGAGCTCGAGTTTACCTTGTGCGTACACGTGTTCGAACCACGTCGAGCCGGACGACCGCGGAAAAGAACAGATCAGCCTGCCAATGCGAGCTTCACGGAAGAGGGCGGCGATACCGTCGTCTCCGACACCCGCGTTGTTCGCGACGATGGTCAAATCGCGTACCCCGAGTTCTAACACTCCGCGCAGCAATGTGGCGGGAATGCCGCACTCTCCGAATCCGCTGACGAGCAACGTCATCCCGTCGCGCAAGCCGTCGAGCGCGGCGGCCACCGAGCCAACCTGCTTGTCGATCATATTAGGCGGCAGGCTCCAATGCTCGCAGTAAGAGTTTGCCGCTATGCAGGCCGCTTTCCATCCGCTGGTGGGCCTCGTTAGCGGCGGCGAGCGGAAACACCGAATCGATCAGCGGAACGATCTCTGAACCGAGGAAGGGCCAGATGCGCGTTCGCAACTCGTGCGCGATCCCGGCCTTTCGATCGTCCGGCAGCGGGCGCAGCAATGAACCCGTGATCGACGCCCGCTTCTGCATCAGGCTTGGGAGTTGGATGCTCAAGGCCGGATCGGGCCCCGGCGCAATGTAGGAAATGCGACCGTCGTAGGCGAGTGCATCGAGATTGCGTTGCGCGTATGACGTGCCGACCATATCGAGAATCACATTGACGCCGGCGCCGTTGGTCGCGCGATGAACGTCAGCTACAAAATCACTGTCCCGGTAGTTGATGGCGACGTCGGCCCCAAGCTTGAGCGCCGCGGCGCACTTTTCAGGCGACCCTGCCGTTACGAGCACGTGCGCTCCGAGCAGATGCGCTACCTGGATTCCGATGGAACCGACGCCGCTCGTTCCACCGTGTATCAGCAACGATTCTCCGCGCTCCAGACGCCCGGCCTGAACGATGTTGAGCCAGACCGTGAAGAGTGCCTCAGGAAGGGCGGCTGCAGCCTCGAGCGAGAGCCCGGGCGGAAGCAGAAACGTCACATCCGTGCGGGCGATGCAATATTCGGCGTAGCCGCCGCCATTCACGAGGGCGCAGACCTGCGCCCCGATAGAGAACGCATTGGATGTGCCGCCGATCTCAACGATCTCCCCCGAAATTTCAAGGCCCGGCGTCGGCGTTGCGCCGGGCGGTCCGTGTCCGCGCCGCCGCTGATTACAATCATGGCGATTGACCCCGGCATAGGCGACGCGAATAAGCACTTCGCCGTCCTTGGGCGCCGGTACGACGCCACGTCGCGGCTGCAGAACCTCGGGGCCACCGGGCCCGCTGATTGCAATCTCCGTCATCTCGGAAACCAGCGTGCGGTTCACTTGAAAAATGCCCGCGCGTGCAGCGCGCCGTCGATTTCCCGTGCGGTTGCCTGTAATTGCGGCAAGATTGCCGTTGTGATCTCAGTTTCGGCAAGTTTTAGGCTGCCGATGCTGACGTTCATTGCGGCGACGACGGTACCGGCGCGATCGTGAAGAGGGACGGCGATCGAGCGAACGCCGTGTTCCGCTTCTTGGTTGCAGAATGCCCAGCCCTGTTCGCGCACCCTCGTCACCGCTGCGCGCAGTTCGTCGAGGGTCCGAACGGTATATTCGGTATGCGGCTCCAGCGCGACGCCCGCGTAGTATGTTTCCAGCGCGTCGCTATCGAGTCCGGCGAGAAGCACGCGACCCATCGAGGTGCAAAATGCCGGCAGGCGGGCCCCGACGCTGAGATTCATGGTCATTCTGCGCGTGCCGCTTTGCGCGCGCGCGATGTAGATGACATCGTTTTGATCGAGGACGCCGATCGAACAGCTCTCGTTCGTACTGTCGGCAACGCGCTGCAAGTAGGGGATGGCCATCTGCCACACCGGCATCGACGACAGATAGGCATAGCCCAGATCGAGGATGCGCGGTGTCAGCAGAAAGCGCCGCCCGTCGAGCGTCACGTATCCCAGGTCTTTGAGCGTCATCAAGAAGCGGCGCGTGGTGGCGCGGTCGAGGCCGGCGGATTCGGCGACCTCGCTGAGGGTCATGCCGTACGATTTGTCGCCCATGACCACGATAATCGATAATCCGCGGGCCAGCGAGCGCACGAACGAACGACTCTCGGACTCCTCGCCGGCGACGACCTTGACAGCCTTACCCGCCTCTGGCACGATATTGTTCATTCTACGAACGGATGTGCGCATAGTGAATTTACCTTTCCTCCTGGACGTGCCGGCACTCGAGCAACTCCTGGATGGGCCGGACGAGTTTGCGCTCTTCGACGTTCGTGAGGAAGGCGTGTTCGCGCACGGCCATCTGATGTTGGCGGGATCGTTGCCGCTCTCGCGGCTCGAATTGCGGGCCCCGGTCCTCATGCCACGCCGCGGCGTGCGGGTGGTGCTGTGCGACGCCGGCGAGGGTCTCGCGCAACGGGCCGCCGCCAAGCTGATCGCTCTCGGCTACACGGATGTCGGCATTCTTGACGGCGGAATTGCCGCGTGGCAGAAGGCCGGTCATCACCTTTTCGGCGGCATTTACGTGCCGAGCAAAGCCTTCGGCGAGATCGTCGAACATCGCTATGCGACCCCGTCGGTCGATGCTGCCCAACTCCACGCGCTGTTGAGCGATCCCGGCGCCGATGTCGTCGTTGTCGATAGCCGTCCGTTCGGTGAATTCCAGCGGATGAGCATCCCGGGTGGGCTGAGTTGCCCGGGTGCGGAATTGGTTTTTCGGCTTTCCGAGTTCGCGTCGTCGCCGCAGACCCGCATCATCGTGAACTGCGCGGGCCGGACGCGGAGCATCATCGGTGCGCAATCGCTGATCAACGCCGGCGCGACCAATGAGGTGGCGGCACTGCGAAATGGGACGATGGGCTGGGAACTGGCCGGCTTTGACGTTGCCCGGAACGCGACGCAGCGCGCCGACGCGCCGACCGCCGCCGGGCGTGCTGAAGCCCGCCGCTTGGCAAGCGGCGTGGCGAAGCGCTTCAACGTACGTACGCTTGCGCAGCACGAGTTCGAGCGTTTCCGCGCCGACCCCGACCGCACGCTCTATATCTTCGACGTGCGGACGCCCGAAGAGTACGCGCAGGGGCATTACCAAGACGCGATTAGTGCGCCCGGGGGGCAGCTCGTCCAGGCAACGGACAGCTACGTCGGCGTCTGGAATAGCCGCATCGTTCTCTACGATGACGACGGCGTGCGTGGCACGATGACCGCCTCATGGCTGGTGCAGCGTGGCTTTAGCGACGTGTACGTCATGGAGCCGGAAGTGCTGCGCCTCCATGCGACGGCTAGCGAATCGCAAGCCGGTCTCGCGCCGATCGAAACCGATGCGATCGCCCCGGCTGCGCTAAACACGCTGTTGCGGCAGGAGCGCGTCGTCCTCATCGACTTGAGTACCAGCGTCGAATTCGCCGATGCCCATATTCCCGGCGCCGTCTTTGCGATTCGCTCGCGGTTCGCCGAGCGGCTTCCGCACTTACCCCACCGCGAACGAATCATCCTAACGTCGCCCGACGGCCGGCTCGCGGGCTGGGCGGCCGGCGAAGCCGCAGCGGCGTACGGCGCGCCGGTATCGGTCCTCGCCGGTGGGACCGCGCAGTGGGAAGCGGACGGGTATCCGCTCGAGGCCGGCTTCGATGGCTCGTTCGACCCGCCGGAGGATCTCTGGCACACCCCATCGTCGCGCTTTGGCGGCGGGGAGCCGGCAATGCGCGAGTACCTCTCGTGGGAGGTTGAACTGCTGGCCCATATCGCTCGAGAACCCGGCATGTGCCACATCGCCATTCCGGCGCTGCGCGATCTTGACAACGGGGAGCTCTTCGCTGATAATTGCGCATGACGCACAACTGTGCGCAGAGCGCACAAAGTTAATTGCGAAAGCGGTGCGGCGTGTACGAGCTATTTTCCCCGGCGCACAAGGAGCTGATGGAACGCATCGGTGTCCTGAGCGCCGAGCGTATCGGGCCGCGTGCCGCGCATTACGATGAACTCGGCGTCTTTCCCGAAGACGACTTCGACGATCTTCATCGTGAGGGGTTGCTCCTCGCAACGCTGCCCAAAGACGACGGCGGGCTGGGATTTGGATTTCATGGCGACGATCCGCTCGCGTTTTATCTCATCATCGAGGGCCTGGCGAAAGTCAGCCCGTCGACGGCGCATTGCTATCAGGTGCATTGCAACGCGCTCCAGATTTTGCGCGCGTTCGGACGCGACGATCAGGTCGAGCGCTTCATCGCGCCCACCCGCGAACGTGGGGCACTCCTCGTTGGCGCCGGTTCTGAACCCGGCGGCGGCCGAAACGGCAGCGAAGCCGTGCGCTGCGAAGGCGGCTTTGCCCTAACCGGGGTCAAGCACTACGCCACAAACGCCACGCGCAGCGAGTGGATGACGGTGCACGTGCGAGGTCGCGAGGCCGACCATCTCGAGACGCTGGTGGTAAACACGCGCAGTCCCGGATTGACGATCGACGCGTCGCTGTGGAATCCCACCGGCATGCGGTCGTGCGTGAGCCCAATGCTCACGTTTAAGGATTGCTTCATCCCCGACGATTGCATTCTCGGCCACCCGGAGAGCTTTTTTGCGGAGCTCTGGCTCTCGAAGATCAACTTCGGGTTTACCGCCAACTATCTTGGTGCGCTTCAGGGCATGTACGAGTTCGTCGTTCGATATTTTCGCGAACGTGGGCGCGTGCAAACAGCGTTGTATCACTCCTATATCGGTGAGTTAAAGGCGCGCATCGATGCGGCACGGCTGCTGTTCTATGAAGCGATCTTGCGGACGCGCCGAGATTTGACCCAGGGCCTGCTCATGAGTAACGAAGCGAAGTGGTTTGCGGTCGACTGCGTTAACCGCTTTACCGCGCTTGCCGGCCAGATCGTCGGCAGTACGGCATATTTTCGAGAGTTTCCGCTCGAGCGACTCACCCGCGACATGTTGGTGCACACCTTGCACCGCCGGCATCATGTGGGCGCTACAATCGTCGGTGAGTCGGAAGTCGGCCTCGCGTTCAACCTTAACAACTCTTAGCGGAGAACGAGATGAAACATACAAGTCAGGGATGGCGGCTCTCACTCATCATCGTGGCGGCATTTGCGATGCTCGGTGCGCCTGCGAAGAGCGCCGGGACGGCCTGGGCGGACGTCGTGAAGCAGGCCGAAACCGAAGGCACCGTCGTCGTTGCGGGCCCACCGATCGCGCCCTATCGGCTCTCGATTCTCGAGTTTCAAAAAGCGTACCCGAAAATTCGCTTACAATACACCGGCATTGCCGATACGGATTTCGAAGCCAAGATCAAAACCGAACGCCAAGCCGGTCTCCATCTTTGGGACATTCGGATTGCCGGCGTTAGCTCGACCGTCTTCACCGAGCAAATTCCCGCGCACTGGTTTGCTCCAATTCGCCCGCTGATTGTCCAGCCCGACGTCGTCGACAACAAGAAATGGCTGGGGGGGTTCGAAGCCGGATTCCTGGACAACGGCAAACAGTACGCGTATGCGTTCCAAGCCGGCCTCGGCGGCAATATCTTTGTCGATCGTGCGGCCATTCCGGTTGCGAAGCTGGCGCGACTTCAAGATCTCACGGATCCGCAATGGAAGGGTAAGATTGCGATGATCGATCCTCGGGTGCGTGGCGGAACATCTGCGATCACGCAGATCATGGTCGTTGCCGGCGAAAAAGCGGCCTGCGACGTGCTCTCCAATCAAGACGCGGTGCTGACCACCACCCCGCGCCAGCTCGACGAGTGGGCCATGACCGGGCGCTATCCGATTACTCTCGGCATGAGTCCCTCGGAATGGAAAGATTGGCAGTCGAAGGGCTTCGGCAAGGACGTGCAACAGTTCGCGTTGCCGCCCAAGGAACGCAGCTGGACGGCCGGTTGGGGCGCGATCCTGCTCATGGATCAAGCCCCGGATGCCGCGGCAGCGAAGGTATTCGTGAATTGGATGCTGAGCCGTGACGAGCAGGCCGACTGGGCAAGCCGCGGTTACGTGAATTCTCGGCGCACGGACGTGCGCCCGGGCCTCGCGGAAACCGAGATCGACCTCGATACCTTTAAGAATGGCCTGACGTTCAATACTGAAAAGAGCGCTGGGCTCGCACTGAAAGCTGCCGCGATTGCCGACCGATGCTTGAAGTAAACGCATATAATACGGCCGAGCCGACCTCGTGGAAAGAGGCCTGGCAGACCGATCCGCTGGGGGGCCTCAGTGAGTACTGGCCGGATTTGATAGAGAGCTTTCGCAGCCGCGCGCCGCTCGGGCAGCCGGCCCCCGGCTTTTCGGGCGAGCTCGTAGGTGGCGGCGAATTCCACCTCGCCGCACTGCGTGGCGCGAAGTCCGTCTTGATCGTTTTTGGAAGCCTCGCTTGTCCGCCGTGCGTGACGAACATTCGCGTCAACGATCCGAGCCTCGTTTCGCTGTACGAGCGCTTTTCCGCCGACGTCGAGTTCTGCTATGTGTACACGCGCGAGGCGCACCCCGGCCGGAATATCGGGCCGCATAAGAGTCTGGCTGAAAAGCGTGCAAACGCGACGCGGCTCCGCGACCTCGAGGGGATCACGTTTCCGCTCGTGGTCGATACCCTCGATGGCCGGATCCAACAAACGTACGCCGATCCGCGATTTAATAATCCGGTCTTTTTGGTCAATCGAAACGGGCTCATTTGCTACAAATCGGCTTGGCTCGATGCCTCGGAACTGCCACAGGTCTTGGAGGATCAAGTCTTGTGGGATCGGCATTGCTTGACCGACCGAACGATAAAGAAGAGCTACAGCGAGCGCATCCGGCCCCTTCGGGAACCCTTCGATCCAACGTGCAATGGCCGGATCAAGACCCTGATGGAGACGATCGGACTCGGCCAGCACGAGATGGGCCCGATTCCGGGAATCGAGTCCGAGAAAGCCGGTGAGGGGCAAGCCTGATGAATACAATACTCGCCGGCCTTGCAGCGGGTCCCGAATCGGTCGATCGTAGCCTCTATACGGACCCGGCGATCTTCGAACTCGAGCAGCGCCTCATTTTCGAACGAACGTGGCTCTTCGTTGCGCACGAAAGTGCCTTCAACGAGCCGGGTGACTATCGTACGACGACGCTGGCGGGTCAGCCCGTAATTGCCGTTATGGGTAACGATCGAACCGTTCGCGTCTTCTACAATAGCTGCCGCCACAAAGGGACAGTGATCGTCGAGGAGGCGGGCGGGCATTGCTCGGTGTTGCGCTGCCCCTACCACCATTGGGCATACGACCTCTCAGGCAAGTTGCTGAACGTCCCCCGGCCCGAAGCCTACGGCGCCGGCTTCCGCTTGGAGGACTACGGCCTCGTTGAGATTTTACAAGTCGAGCGCTTTGCCGGGGTGATCTTCGCGTGTCTGGATCCGAAGGCTGCGTCGCTCGCCACCTTTCTCGGCACCGCCGCGCCGTTTCTCGAAGAAGCGGCCCTATACTCGGGTGAAGAGATGGATGTCGTCGGTGCTTATGACTACGAATACGACGGCAACTGGAAACTGCTCATGGAAAACACGCTCGACGATTACCACGCCGAGTACCTGCACGACTACGCGTTCGCGCAACGTGCCAAGATCTTTGAAATGAACGGAACGAGCGGGTTCCAAGAGCTCGAACGGTCGTCGGTCGAACTCGGAATTCACGGTGCGTACGATCAGATGGACGACCCGCGCACGCTCGTGATTCAAAAAGAACGCCCGCACCGCGTCTATGTCGGAATCTTTCCGAGCTTCATCGCGCTTTTCCAGACGATTTGGGACGTGACGGGCATCCGGGTGATCCAGCCGCTTGCCGTCGATAAAACGATCGTCGCGAATTACTGCTTGGTCCGGCGTTCGGCGACTGAAGAAGAGCGCCGTGCCGTGGCCGAACGGTACCACTATTCGTGGGGTCCGGGTGGGCGAGCCGGCATCGATGACATTCTCATTTTTGCTCGCGTTCAGCGCGGTCTCTCGGCCAAGGCGGGCGGCCGTATTCTCACCAATCGCGGGATCGATCGGCCCGGGCCGATGGGCGGACCGACCGAAGACCACGCGGTGCGCGCGTTCTGGAGCGGCTGGCGCCAATACATGCTCGGCGAGGGGGGCAGCTGATGGTGCAGAGTGATTTTGCCACGAGCGTCGCGGAGCTCGTCGACACCTATATAGCGGCACTCGATCAGCGGCACTTCGATGAATGGCTTGGGCTGCACGCCGGCGACGGCTATTACGCGGTCCTGCGCCGGATCGAGTTCAATACCGGCAGCAATTTGCTCCTCGTCGGCGAGGATATGAAACGGCTGCGGGGCCGCATCAGTTCGGGCGAGACGCGCGACCAACGCCGCACCGTTCACGTCGTCGGCTGGGTTCGGGCCGAGCAGCCTGCGCTTACCGCATCCGCCGCATTTGCGCTGTGGATGGACGGTATCCCGGCGTATGCGGGCACCTATGAATTTCAACTGACTACCGCCGGTGCCGCACTCCGTTTGCAAAAGTGCACGGTCGTTCTCGACAATCAGCTGATCAAGGAGCCGATCTATCTTCCGATCTGAGCGGCACGGGCTCGGCGCCATCGCCGTTCGCGTCGCAGGCATGCCTCCCCCGATTCTCTACGTGATGGGTTTGCTCGTGCTTGGGACGGCGGTTCTCGTACCCTTCTTGATGATTGTCAAGGCGAGCTTTCTCGTCGCGGTTCCGGGCGGGGAAGCCGTCGCGACCGGACTCGCGGGTTGGCAGCGGGCGCTGAGCGATCAATCCGTTCACAACGCACTTTGGAACACGTTGCTGCTGACACTCGCTACTCAGGTGATCTCGATTCCGATCGCCGTCGTCTGCAGCTGGCTTCTCGGAAGAACAAACTTACCCGGCCGAAACTGGCTTGAGTTCGGCTTCTGGGTGTCGTTCTTTCTGCCCGCGCTGGGCGTGTTGCAGGGTTGGATTCTGCTGCTCGACGGAAAATTCGGCCTGATCAATGTCGTGCTGCAGCACATCTTCGGCCTTTCGACGGGTCCGCTCAACATCTACTCATGGAGCGGCATCGTTTTCGCGCATTTGGTGACGACGGCATTATCGGCAAAGGTCATGATGATGACGCCTGCTTTCCAAAACATGGATTCGCGGTTTGAAGATGCCGGCCGCATGGCCGGTGACGGTGCCTTTGCGACGTTACGCAAGATCGTCGTTCCGATACTTGGAGCCGCAATTCTCGTTGCCAGCGTAATGGGCATTATTCGGACGCTCGAATCGTTTGAAATCGAATTGGTCCTTGGCGTGCCGAGTAACGTCCGGGTGTACAGTACGCTGATCTATCAGTTGATCCATAGCGATCACCCCGACTACACCACGGCGAGTGCCCTCGGGGTGATCGTCATGGTTCCTATGCTCGCTCTGGCCATTACGGCCATGATCCTGACGAAAAGGAGCCGGGCCACGATTTCGAGCCAGGCTCGCTACGATCGCCTCGATTTGGGAGTCTGGCGCTGGCCGGCCTTCACCTTGGTCGGAGGGACCGTCGTGCTGCTCACGATCGTTCCGATCGTCTTTTTGTGCATGAGCAGCGTCATGGGCGTGTTCGGATACTTCAACATCGCGCAAGTATGGACGCTCGAGCATTGGCAGGCGGTGCTGGGCGATCCGATCTTTAGCGCGTCGCTCCGCAGCACCCTGATCCTCGCGACGGCCACGATGGTCACCGTTGTGGTGTTTAGTACGGGGATCGCTTACGCGATCGTCCGCGGTCCCGAGCGCCTGCGGGCGGCGTTCGATGTTCTATCGTGGGTGCCGTTCACGATGCCCGGGGTGATTTTTTCGTTCGCATTACTCTGGTCGTTCCTGCAATTGGGTTTGATGCGCGTGTTGTACGGCTCGACGCTCAGTCTCGTCATTGCAACGACCCTTGCCACGCTGACCCTCGGAGTGCAGCTCGTGCGCAGCAATCTGTTGCAGATGGGGCCGGAACTCGAACAGGCGTCGTGGCTGAGCGGGGCCTCGTGGCTGCGAACGCTGCGCCTGATCATCGTGCCGTTATTGATGCGCTCGCTCGTGGTTGTGGGAGTGATGTCCTTTATCTCGGCGGCGCGAAACATCAGTAGCCTTGCGCTCTTGTCGAGCAGCGATAACCAGCCCCTCGCGGTGTTGCAACTACAGTATATGGTGGAAGGCCGGTATGAGGAAGCATCGGTCATCGGCATCATCGTGGTCGCCTTTACGGTCGGCATCGCTTACCTGGCGCGCCGGCTGGGCTTTGCCGTCGGTTCCGGCCGAACGGCCATAACGTGAGCGGCGAAGATCCGGCATGCTGAAGATTCGTAATATCAATAAGCGATATGGTGCGAAGGCGATCATCGACGATCTCTCGCTCGATGTTTCCGAGGGCTGCATCACGACGTTACTCGGACCGAGCGGCTGCGGTAAAACCACGTTGTTGCGTATCATTGCGGGCTTGGATGCGCCGTCCGGCGGATCGATCGCGTTCAATGATATCGTATGGGTTTCCCAAGAACAGCATATTTTCGTTCCGCCGCAGAAACGCAATATCGGCCTGGTCTTTCAAAGTTACGCGATCTGGCCGCATTTGACGGTGTTCGACCAAATCGCCTATCCGATGCGCAACCAGAAAAAGCGCGCTGATCATATCGCGCAACGCGTGGAAGAATTACTGCGGATCGTCGGATTAGAAGGTCTTCAGACCCGGCTGGCGACCGAATTGAGCGGTGGTCAGCAACAGCGCGTCGCGGTGGCTCGTGCGCTTGCGAGCGATCCTGCGCTGTTGTTGCTCGACGAACCGTTTTCAAATCTTGATGTGAGCATACGCGCGCAATTACGCATGGAACTGCGTGCGGTCCAGCGGCGGTTGGGGTTGACGGTTGTCCTCGTAACGCACGATCAGGCCGATGCCTTTACCCTTTCCGACCAGTTGGTCGTTATGCGCGAGGGCCGCATCGAACAGCTCGGAAGCTGTAACGACGTCTACGAGCGCCCTGAGAATGCGTTCGTGCGCGAATTCGTCGGTACGTCGATTCGGTTGAATGCCGGCAGCGTCGACCATACGGATACGGGGTTATTGCTGCGTTTTTCGGACGGAGCCGAGTTGCAGCTGGGCCCTGGAATGGGCCAGATCGTCGAGGGTGCCGAAGGCTTGAGCGTATGGCTTCGGCCCGAAGACCTCCAGATCGGACGCGATGCAGAGCGGACGCCGGCCCTGCGGGGTATCGTCCGCAATGCCGTCTACTTCGGAGATCGCTACGAGTGCGAGATCGAGCTCGCATCCGGACATGCCCTAACCATCCACGCGGCGACCTGGACGGCCCCGCGTCCGGGAGAAGTGGTCGTCATTAAAGCGCGTCTGCGTTCCGAGACCTCCCCCTCCGTCGCGAGCAAGGTCTCGTAAGGAGAGATATCATGCCTAAGAGTCGCCTTGCCTTCAGCCATCTTGGGATCTTCGTTTATGATTTGGATCGCATGGCAGCATTTTACCAACGCGTCCTTGGGCTCGTACAAACCGATCGGGGCTTCTTGCCCGGGCGCGAACTGGCATTTCTGAGCGGCGATCCGACCGAGCACCACCAAGTCGTTTTGGCAACCGGAAGAACGGGTTCACTAGACGATAAGGTAATCAATCAAATTTCGTTTCGTATTGAGACACTCGAGGAATTGCAGAGTACGTACGCCCAGCTGAAGGAAGAGCCCGACGTAACCGACTTCCGGCCGCTGGACCACGGCAACGCATGGACGCTCTACTTTCGTGATCCCGAATTGAACAGGATCGAAGTGTTTGCCGACTCGCCGTGGTACGCATCCCAGCCCGTCGCCGAACCCTTGGACCTCGACCTTCCGGCTGATGAAATTCGCCGCCGCACCGAAGTGCTCTGCCGAGCCGATCCGCACTTTGCGTCGGTTGAGGACTGGCGTAGTGCTACCGCGGAAAAAATCGCTCGTGCCAACGCCGGCTGAGCCGGACATAAGCGGAGATGCGCAATCGCTGAGTTCGTTTCTCGCGACGGAAGTAGCCGCAATACGCTACGACGAGCTTTCCGGCGAGGTCGTCGCGGCGGCGAAGCGGCTTTTGCTCGATACCCTGCTCGTTGGCTGGGCCGGGACGTCGGCCAAAGGTGTCGGTAACGTTCGACGGCTCCTCGATATAAACGGTGCGCATGCGTCGAGCACGCTGTGGGGTACCCGTGATCGCTGCTCGATCGTCGATGCCGCGCTCGGAAATGGATTCGTTTCGGCCGCACTCGATTACGATAGCCTCAATGAGAACGTCCACGCCGATTCTGTGGTTGTCCCGGCCGCACTCGCTGTCGCGGAAAGCCGTCGCTGCAGCGGACGCGCGCTGATTGAAGCGTACGTTGCCGGCGTCGAGCTTACGGCGCGTTTGGGGCAGGCGGCAGTCGGCACCCAAAAAGGCTGGACGTACACGGGCATATTCGGTGTTTTTGGGAGTGCCGCCGCGAGCGCGCGATTGCTGGGCCTCCCCACGCCGCAGGTCGCGCATGCGCTTGGGTTATGCCTGAGTCTCGCAGCCGGTACACAGCAGGCAAATATCGAGCAGAGCATGACGAAGCGTTTGCAGCCGGCGCTCGCATCTCGCAACGGGGCGTGGGCGGCGCTCGCGGCGGAAGCCGGATTGACGGCCCCCACCAAGATTTTTGAAGGCGCGTTCGGCATCAGTGCCCTCTACCAGCCGATCGATGCGGCCGTGCTAACCTCCGGCTGGGGCGAACGTTACGCGTTCCTCTCGACGGGGCTAAAAAAATACCCGGTGTGTGCCGCGAGCCACGCAGCAATGGACGCGCTGCTCGCCTTGCGCGAGGAGTACGAGCTTAACCCACACGATGTGCTGGGCATCGAGGCGATCGTCTCACCGTTTAGCAATCGGCTCGTCGGCGCGCCCTTCAGCCCCTACGAAAACCCTGAAGTGACCGCACAGCTAAGCATACGCTATGCGATGGCATCGGTGCTGCTGCGTGGTAAGCTCGGCTTCGACGAGCTCGATCCGGCTGCGGTCACGGATCCCGAAATAGGACAGATTGCGAGCAAGACTACGGTGACGGTCGATCATAGGAACGTCCATGAGCTTGCGCCGGCCGGCGTTCGTGTCACTTCCCATAAACACGGCGTTGTCGAGCGCTTCATAGAGACGTTGCCGGGCAGCTCCGCGGCACCGCTTGACGATGCGGCATTTCTTGCAAAGCTCCATGGCTGCGCCGCCTACGGCAACCCCGCGATGCCGGATGCACAACTGCAGCTGCTCGTTTCGATCGTTGAGGGCCTGGAGTCGATCGAGGACGTTGCCTTATTAGCCCGTGCAATGATGCATGGTGAATGAGATGCGGTCGGTCTTAGTCGTCGACGGAGCGGGAGCCCACGTGAAGCTCGCCCGGCATGGGGGTCAATGAATATCGATCGTGTTCCGGAGGATGCCGATGCCGCCGATCTCCACTTCAACGGTATCGCCGTTCTGCAAATACTCGGGAGGTTTTCTAGCGTACCCGACGCCCTCGGGCGTGCCCGTCGCGATGATATCGCCGGCGTCGACCGTCAAACCGCGCGTGAGCTGCGCGATGATCGTCGTAACCGGGAAGATCATCGACGACGTCGACGCCTGTTGCTTGACGACACCGTTCACACGGGTCACGAGCGTCATCGCCTGAACGTCGGGCACTTCGTCGGCCGTGATGACGAACGGGCCGATCGGACAACTGCCGTCGAGCGACTTTCCCTTGAACCACTGGTCGTGTGCGCGCTGAAGATCGCGAGCCGTCAGGTCGTTGAGGCACGTATACCCGAAGACGATTCCAAGCGCGTCGGCCTCGGAAACATCGCGCGCCGTTTGCCCGATCACGACGCCCAGCTCCCCTTCCCAGTCATACTTGCTGGAAATCGCGGCTGAGAACGCGATATGTGAGTCAGGATCGGAAATCGCATGCGGCGATTTGGTGAAGAATTGCGGCACCTTCGGAAGGGGCACCGTCACGCCCTGAGCCGCCGCGCCCTCGGCAATATGCTCGCGATAATTGCGTCCCACGCAAAACACGTTCTTCGAGGGCCGCAAGGGCGCGCGCAAGGTAACATCCCTCAGCACGATCGCCTCGCCCGCGCTCGCCGCCAATGCATCTCGCTCAGCAGCGGATAGCCCCATCACCGCCTCGAGCGAAGCATGCACCAGCGGCCGAATGGCCCGCAGATCCGGAGTAACCACGCCAAGCCGGGTGTTCGAGAGCGAAGGGTGATCGAAACGAGCAAACCGCACGGTCCATCTCTCGAACAGTCACCATACCAACCCCTCTTTCCGCGACGCCTTCCCCGTCATCCCGAGCGATCGCCGGCGACGCGCCCGATCGCGCGCTACCCGCCCGACGCCGCTTCGCCACCTTCGGCATTGCCAAGCCCGCCGCCAAGTTGCTCACCCGGCAGCTCGGCTTCGGGCACATGCGGATCGGCAAGCACATCGTCCTCCGCGGTCTTAACATCGCCGCGCATCGTAGCATTCATGCAATCCCCTTTCCCACCACCGTCATAAATGTTGCGTGCGGCAAAGCAAATAAAACCGCGCGAGCAAGCTAACGCAAGTTAGCACGCGGGCGGCGCCTACTAGCTCGTCCGGCAAACTTAACGGGAACGCCGCTCGCATCGAGAAGCGCGCCAGAGTGACTGAGCCGGCAGCTGAGCCGTCAATCGCTGAGCGGCGGCAACATCTTGCGTCGGCTGTCACGTGGGTCGCAATCGGATCCGGCATGTTCGGGGTCGTCTCGGGCTTCGCGGTATTCCTCCTCTGGAACGATCAGATCAGCGAGCATCCGATGCTGTTTCTGCTCGGCCTCGCGGTGGCCGCCGCGACCGCGTACGTCACCGAGACGCTGCGCGATCTGATTCTCACCGGCGAACCGGAGACGCCGACGCCGCGGCGCATCCTGACATCGTTCGTCACGTTGGCGTCACTCGAAACATTCATCATCGCTTGGCACAGCATCGTGGATATCTTCGAGAAGACGCGCCATCTTGGCCCGAACGCCAGCCTTGCCGATGCGGGAAGTACCATCGTCGACGTCGTCGGGACGATCGTCGGAGTCACGCATCCGAGTGCGCTGCTGTGGCAGTTCTCAATCTTGCTTTTGATCTGGATGGCCACCGGCGCGACGGTCGGCTTCCTGTTCTGCCGGCTGGTCTTTCTGCGCCCGACGTATCGCCGGAACGAGGGCATCGTGCGCGCCGTCGTGGCGGCACTGATCTCAGCTGCGCTCGTGATGGGCTACGTTGCGCTGATCCGGCTTGTTCTCTCCGTCAAGATGTTGTTCACCGAACCGAAGGTCGTGGCAAACGGCTATGCGCGGCTGCTTGCCGATATGACCTATCAGGTCACGCGACCGGTGATCGATGCCCTCCTGTCGTGGTGGCTCCAGATTGCGGCAATTCTGAATGACGCTTCGTTTCGTTCGGCTTTCGCGGCCTTGATGCACGGTGACGTTCATGCCGTCGTTCCGGTCGGCGTCGGGTTGTTGGGGATCGCCATCGTTATCGTGTTGGCACTGATCGCCGTGCGCGTTGTTCTGATCTTTCTTGTGCTCGGCGCTGCCTTCGCGCTCGTCATCGGACTCGGGCTCTCGGCGATGTTTTGGCTCGCGAGCCTCGCCGCATACAACGCCACGCTCGCCGTCATTCTCGCCTTCCTTTTCGTCGCGATCGCGGTACTGTTCGTGGCAGCCGTGATTGTTGTCGTGCAGCGCGGCGACCTCACCGGCTCCGACGATGCGGTAAACCTCTACGTCCTCGGCGGCATCGTCGTGGCGTTACCGATGATCGGGCTCCTCGCACTGCTTATCGCGCCGCTGCTGATCGATTGGCAAGATCTCCTCAAGCTGCCGATCATGGTGTTCGTCGTCTGGGTACTCCCGATGCTGGTCCTGGCGGTCGCCATCCCGTATCTTCGACGCCCAAGCCGCCACACGCGCGCTTGGGCGGCCATCGCCGGTATCGCCGCGCTCGCGATTGCCGCGATCACCTACGTCACGTTCGAACAGACGATCAGCTGGATCGGGCTCGTCGCAACCGTTGCGGTCGCGGCCGGCGGCTACGCACTCGCGAGACAGGAAGATGTCACCGACGTGTGGCCGATTGCGGCCATTTCGCTCGCGATCATCAGTTGCGCCGGCACGCTGCTGCTCTCCGACGTTACGGCATCGTTCCGCGGCGTGTTCACGCGCGTGGCGGAGATCACGATGCTGCCGCAAGACTTTCCCCTCCACGGCGTCGACATCGATCGCGGCGCGCGACTGGTTGCCGCACTGCAAGCACAGGAACCGGCGCCCACACCGGCACCGGTCGTTCGCGTTCACACGAATTTCGTTCCGTTCGCGAAGATGCAGTTCAAGCCCGCACCATTAGCGCCCACCTCGGCAAACCAGCACCTCGTGCTCAGCAATGGCGAGCTGCGCAGCCTGCAACGATACCCGCTCGGCTGCGAGCCGATGCTGCATTTGGCCGGAAGCCCGGCCGTCGCTCAGCCGGCGTGGTGCAAAAAGCCGCGACCGGCGCCAACCCCTGTGCCGCGCGCGGTTGCCGCGCTCCTAGCGCAGCATTACCGTGCCCCGGAACCGTTGCCGACGATCGATCCGCAGCTCGAGCGGTTGCTCACGGCATCGCATCCGACACCGACGCCGGCACCGGCGGTCGCGATCCCACAACAGCAGGCCGTACTCGAACGAAGGCTCGCGTGCATCATGCATGCGCACCAAAGCGGCACGCTCGGCGCGCTGTATGCGCCGCTCCTGGCGCAGCCCTGGTGGTCGGCCGAGGCCGTACGCGTGCGCATCGGCGGGGCGACCGCGGCGCTCGAGCCGGGATGTACCACCGGCGTTGCCGCCGACACGCTGCGGCCGCTCGCCGTCGTCGATGCAGCGATTGCAAGCGAACAAGCGGCGATGAGAGCAACGGTGCCGCTGACGCCGGCCGACATCGCGTATGAAGCGGACCTCGGCCGAATGAGCGCTGCCTTCGATCAGCTCGATCGCTACGCGCAGGCGACGGCGACACCGCCGCCCGCCACGCCTGCGCGCCCCCCGGCCGTGCCAAGCACCGCGGCCAACACTGCAATCGATGAGACCGTGCCCGCGCAGCGGCTACCGCCTGAGGTCATCGCGCAGATTCTCGAAGTGTGTCTCGCCGGGTCGACGGCGTTCTGGCTATCCGTCGCATTTCTCGCAACGTGGCAGATGCGCGCCGTCTCCGAGCGTGAAGAGCAGCCGCCGCAGGATTCCGTGGCGCTCGCGCAAGCAACCGATCACGGATAAAGCGGGAATAGGTGTCGCATGAACGACCCCAATCCGCGCGTACAACCGAACGAGGATGAGCCCGACGAGCCCGTGCGGGAACGTCTCAACACCGATGCTACTACCAACGAACCGGTGTCCGAAGAGGCGATTGCCGACGCCGATGCGATCGGCACCGCGCTTCGCGAGGGACGCTAGCGCCGGCCGGCGTGCGCATTCTTCACGAAGCGCCGACAAGTGGCGCGACGAGCGCTTTTGCTTCATCGGTTAGCAGATGGCAATTCAGCGTGATCGCAGCCAGGGAACCGCTTGCGGCGGCAATTACGAGTTGATGGTGCTTGTTGACGGCATCGCCGGCGGCATAGCAACCAGGAACGTTCGTAGCGCCGTGCGCGTCAACCACGACTAACCCATCCTCTCCGATCGTGCAGCCAAGCTCGCCAAATAGCGGCGAGTGCTGGCGCACGGGGGTGCTTACGAAGAGCGCCTTACACTCATGCTGCGTGCCGTCGGCGAAGGTAAGCGTATCCCCGCCGGCCGGCGCGGACGACAGCTCAACCAGCGCTCCGATGTGCAGGAGGCTGGCGCTGGCAGCGATCCAGGCGCGATCCTCGCCGGTAAGGTCGTCGCGTTCCGCACACACGAGAATGTCGGTGGTCCAGCCGCGGATCTCTTGCGCCAGTTCGACGGCATCGCGGCCTTTGCCGTAAACGGCTATGCGTTGATCGCGCACTTCCCAGCCGTCGCAAAAGGGACACACGAAGATCGACTTGCCCCACCGCTCCCGCATGCCCGTAATCGGGGGCACGTCGTCAAACACTCCCGTCGCGAGCAGCAGCGTTTTTCCGGCGAACGTCGCCCCCGACGCAAGGGTCACCGCGAAGCCGCCGTCGGTGCGTTCGGCACTTTTGGCTGCTCCGTTCATGAACGTAACCGTCGGGTAGGTGGCGACTTCGGCGCGCGCCATCCGCACGAGCTCGGCCGGCGCCACACCGTCGCGCGTGAGAAAACCGTGCGACTCATCGACGACCGCATTGCGTGGTTGTGCATCATCGAGTAGCAAGACGGAACGCCGGGCGCGCCCGAGCACGAGCGCCGCGTTCAATCCGGCCACACCGCCACCGACTATCAGTGCATCGAAAGTTTGAGGAACCATGACGATGCCGATACCCCGTTGGTCTCACAAAGCAACGCCGGGCGCTAAACCTCGTTCTCGAGCCGGCATGCAGGTAGACGCTCTGCTGCTGACCGCGCCCATCTGGCCATCTGGATGCGCGTACGCGAGCGTGTCCGCGCCGGCGAACCGTCCTTTTCGATAATCTCTTCTTAACGCGGGTCTCTTACGATTGCGGCCGCAACCTTCCGCATTGGCGCCGGCTGGGGTCGCTCGTTGTTCGAAGACGACTGATCTTACCGTCGGAGGACGGTGACAAACGTGAGCCTGATCGTGTCCTCGCCGACAGGAGTGGTGTCAATGAGGCGCAGCGGCGGCCGGGCTCGGGCGAAGTACGGTTTGCCGCGGCCAAGAACAAACGGACGAAAGTACAGCTGATACTCATCGATAAGGCCGAGGTCCGTAAGAGAGGCTGCAAGATCGGGACCGGCAACGGCGATGACGCCGTCGATGTCCGCCTTCAGCCGGCGAACGAAAGCTCCCAGATCGCCGCCGGCAAGCGTGGCGTTGGGGCCGGCCGACCGCAGCGAACGCGATGCAACCCATTTCGGGTGTCCCCGCCACGCGGCCGCGAATTCGCGCTCGTCGGCGCCCCACTCCGGCCGATCCTCGTCCCAATAGCGCATCACTTCGTACATGCGACGACCGTACAGGCTGCCGGCGAGGTCGCGAACGTGGTCGATCCAGTAACGGAAGAGCGCAACACCGGGCGCCGAATGAAGCGGCGGCTCCAGCTCGCCGTTAACGCCGGCAACGTAGCCGTCGAGCGACTGCATCATCCCAAAGACGATTTTGCCCATGTTCCCTTGACCCGGCGAGATGCAAAGGCCTTAACCAATTCGGCAAAGATCGTCGGCTGTTCGAGCGGGCTGAGATGACCGGCGCCCTCGAGCACGTGCACTTGCGCGTCCGTGAAGAGACCGGCGAGCGCCGTGGTGGCTTCGGGAGAAGACGAGCGGTCCTCGGAACCGGTGATTACCAAAACGGGGACCGCCGAGCCGCGCAGCCGGTCGGCATAATTGAGTGCGGCAATTGCGCGCCAAAAACTCGCATGGATTTCGGGATCGGCGGAGCGCAGCCAGCCGCGCACGCGTTCGACGACCTCGGCATGTGTGCGGAGATAGGCCGGGGTGAACCAGCGTTCCAGCGTCGGCTCGACCAGCCCCGGCATGTCCGCAAGCGCAGCCTGGGCGCGCTTTTCAGCGGCGTCGCGAGCCCCCGGCGGCAGTGCCGCGGTTGTGTTCGAAAGCACGAGACCGTCGACCAGCTCCGGTGCCGCCAGATAGACGCCCTCGGCGATCATGCCGCCGATCGAGCAGCCCGCGAGAATCGTGGGCGTGCGATCCAGCGAACGCAGCGCGCCGGCGACGTCCGCCGCAAGACTGTCGATGCTGACCGCTCCCGCTAATGGCAGCCGTTCGCCGTGCGCGGGCAGATCGAGGGCGACGCACTCGAACGTGGGACGCAGCTCCGCGATGACGTCATCCCAAAAGGCCTTGCGCAGCCCGATCGGGTGCAGAAAAACGATCCGCATCAGGCGGCCGCCAACGGCGTCGCCCAGGCATCGTAACCGTACACCCAGTCGGTTCCCCCCGCACCGCCCTCGCGGTTGAACGTGTTGCTCACGGAAACGGTCTGAATCTTGGTGGTGCGTTCTTTGCGCGTCGCTTCGAAGCGGCGGAAGGCCGCCTCGAAGCCGTCCACGTCCACACCGTCGAGGCAGCGCGCGAGCACGGCTGCGTCTTCGACCGACACGGCGGCGCCTTGCGCCATCCACGGCGGCATGGTATGCGCGGCGTCGCCGAGCAGCACGATGCGCCTCTCCGTCCAGCGCGGCAGCGGATCGTGCTTCACCAGCGCCCATTTGTGCACGCTCGGACAGGCGGCAAGCAGTGCCTGCACCTGCGGATGAAAGCCGGCGTAGGCCGCGCGGAGTTCGCCGACGTCGCCCTTCATCGACCACGACTCGATCCGGAAGTCCGGATCGGGCGTCGACGTGACGAAGTACACTTCATCGCAGGACGGGTTCGTGTAGTAATGCACGATGTGCCGGTCCGGCCCCCACCACTTGGTGTTTTCATCGATCGCAACGTTCTCGAGCAGCGCGGACGGAAATGTGGAGCGATATCCGACGCGGCCGGTGTAGACCGGCTCGTCCTTACCGATCAGATGCTCGCGCACCACGGAGTGCACGCCGTCCGAAGCGATCAGGGCGTCCACGTCGGCGCGGCTGCCGTCGGCGAAGCGCAAGCCGAGCCCCGCTCCCCGTTGATCGATGCCGACGAGCTTTTTGCCGAAGTGAATCGTGATGTCCGCGACGTTTGCCGCCAGCGCCGCATGCGCGTCGCCGCGGTGGAACATCAAATACGGTGCGCCGAACTGCTCTTCGATCACGCCCCGTTTTTGGAATTCGTTGAGGATTTCACCGGTATCCCAGGTGCGGCTGCGAAAGCGCTCCGGATCGAAACCGATCCGCCGCAACGGCGCTTCGAGACCGATTTTGCGCAGCACTTTCATCGCATTGGGACTGAATTGGATCCCGGCGCCGATGCGCGAGAACCCGCCGGCCTGTTCGTATATCTCGACCTCGCGCCCGACGCCGCGCAAGGTTGCAGCGGCCGTCAGGCCGCCGATGCCGGCGCCGACGATCGCGACTTTTCCAGCTGATGCCATTATGGTGAGATCTCCTCGAGAATGGTTCCGCGCGTTTCGACCGCCGCCAAGCACGCGGCGCCGCCGAGCAGGGCAATGATCGCAAAAGCACTGAACACGGCGCCGATGCCGTAGCGCGGGATGATGTACCCGATCAACAACGGTCCGACGATCGAGCCCGCGCGCAACCAGAAGCTGGCCCAGCTCGTCCCGAGCGCTCGCATGCGGGTCGGATAGAGTTCGGGCGTATAGAGATACACGCTGAAGGCGACGCCGGCCATGAAGAACCGGACGATGCTCGTCAGGATGAAGACTCCGATCACGTCGTGCGCGCCCATCGCCGCGATCACGACAAGCGAAATGGCCGCCAGCACGAACGAGAAGCCGATCAGCGGTTTGCGCCCGATCTTGTCGATGGCAAACACACAGATGATCGATGCGAAGAGCGCGAGTACCGTCGGCAGGACGCTGAACGTCAGCGACGTTTGCAGCGAAAGCTTGTAGACCGTCGTGAAGAGCGTCGGCAGCCAGTTGAACAAGCCGTTCGTGATGAGGTAACAGGCGCCCCAGATCACCCAGACGACGAGCGTGCGGCTGAGGTAGCGTCCTTGAAACAGCTCTTGCCAACGCGAGGGCAGCGATGCCGGCCGCGGCACGCTCTCCGCGACCGGCGGCAACGGCCGCGTACCGTTCTGCGAAACTTGGCGTTCGATATACGTGAGAACCGTGTCGGCTTCGTCGTTTCGGCCCTGCGATGCAAGCCAGCGCGGCGATTCCGGGCAAATCTGCTGCCATGCCGCGACTATCAGCGGCGGGATGCCGCCGATGATGAACAGCCATTGCCAACCGAAGCGCGGCACGATCCAGGCGCCTAGCGCGGCCGCGCCGGTGATGCCCAGAACGAAGAGCAATTCGTAGGCGAGGAAGAAGCGGCCGCGGTTCTTCGAGGGAGCGATCTCGGCGATGTAGGCTGCCGCGATCGGTACCTCGCCGCCGAGCCCGATGCCCTGGATGAGCCGAAACCAAAACAGTTGGTCGTAGTCGTGGGCGAACGCGCACACGATGCTCATCACGCCGAAGATGACCATCGTGATGCGCGCCGCTTTGACGCGCCCGATACGATCGGCGAGCCAGCCGAAGAAGAGGGCGCCGGCCATCTGCCCCACGTAGCTGATCGAGAGCAAGCCGCCGATCTGGCCCGGGGCGATGTGCCAGGAACGAATGAGCACCGGCAGCGTAAAGGCGAGTGCAACGGCGTCGAACGAATCGAAGAAGGTCGCGATGCCGAAGAGAATCCGGATCTTGACGTGCCAAGCGGACGAAGGCAGCCGCTCCATGCGAGCGATGATGGCTTGCTCTTGCATACGGACCTTGCCTCAGCTTGCGCTGAACGGGAATCGCTCGAGGTACTCGGCGTAGCCGGGTTCGAGGTCGATTTTCAGTGATGCGAGTAGCCGAACGGTCGACGTATAGAACGCGATGACGCACATGAGGTCGATGAGCAGCTCATCGTTCAGCGATTCGCGCAATGCGGCCATCGTCGCATCGGAAATGGCGAGCTCGAACGTCATCTCGCGGGCGGCCGTCAGAACGGCTCGGGCGAGCGGTTCGAGTTGCGAGACGCCGCCCGCGGATTCGGTCGCCACGGCACGAACGTCGTCCTCGCTCACCCCAACGCCGAAGCCGATCTTGACGTGGTGCGTGTACGCGTAGACCGACCGCGTGCTGAAGGCGACCTGAACGATCGCGAGTTCGCGCAAACGCGGATCCAGCCGGCTCTCGAAGCGAATGAACTGCGCGATCGCGTCGCGGCTGAGCGCGGCTCGCGGGCTATGGAAGAGCAGCCGCGTCAGGTTGATGTCGCGAAACTGATCGCGATATTCCGCCGGTACGTCGCTCTTGTCGAGATAGGTGAAGCGCGCCATTCACGCATCTCTGCGCCGCACTTCCGTCGCTACCCTTCGTGGCTTGAAGGAGCAGGCCAGGAATCAAGCGGAGCCGCGTGCGATATGCAACATATGGACGAGCGAATGACGGTCACGGCGACGGATGGCGCCGAGTTCGACGGATTGTTATACCTGCCGCAACGGACGCCGGCCCCGGGCATCGTGATGGTGCCCGAGATCTTCGGCAGCACGCCCGCGATGCGCGCCGCCGCGCAGCATTACGCCGAGGCCGGCTATATCGTGTTGCTGCTCGATATCTTCTGGCGGCAAGAGCGTCACTTGGACTTGCCCTACGACAAGGGTGCCGAGGCCAGCCGCCATCACAATGCCTTCGATTACGACACCGGTGCCCTGGACGTGCAACGGGCGATTGAGACGCTGCGTGCGCGCACCCAGTGCACCGGACATGTCGGAGTCGTCGGCTTTTGTCTCGGCGGCACGATGGCCTACCTCGCCGCCGCGCGTTCGAATGCCGACGTCTGCGTCAGCTTTTACGGCACCCGCATTCAGAATTTCTTGGCCGACGGCCCGCGAATCACGCAGCCCCTGTTGCTGCATTTCGGCGAAAAGGATCACTTCACGCCACCCGACGTGATCGCCGCGATCCGCGCCGCGACGGCCGGCAACGACCGCGTGCAGAGCTTCGTCTACCCCGGCGCCAATCACGCGTTCGGCAACGCGTTCCATCCCAACTACGACGCGGCGGCGACCAAGCTTTCCGAAGAGCGGACCTTCGCGTTCCTGAAGCCGGTTCTAGTGTAGGATCTCGGTGATCGGGAAGGCGTGATCGAGGAAGTGGTACTTCGTGGCCACGTCGATCTGAATCTGCATTTGCGCCGGTACGATGCTGGTCGCGTACGGCGTACGCTGCATTTTCGCGATCAGGGCCGGATCCATCTTGGCGTACTTCGCCAAGATCGTCGCGGAGTCGTCGTGGTTTGCGTTGGCCCATACCGCCGTGCGCTGCAGCGCCGACACGAATTTGGCCACCGCGTCCGGATGCGCGGCGGCCCAGGCGCGTGATGTGAAATACGCGCCGCTCACGAACGTTCGAGCGATGCCGTCGAGGCCCGGAGCAATCGCGCGTACGGAGGCTGCGTTGGCGGCATAGTTCGGCTCGGTGACCTCAGCGGCGTCGACGCGGTGCTCGGCCACGGCAACGAACGTCTGAGCCGAGCTCAGCTCGACGAAATGTATGCTTCCGCCGTTGCCGCCCGCTCGATCGACCCAGGCCATCGGCGCAAGCTGGGCCGTCGTTCCGAGTCCGTTCACGGCGATCGTCTTCCCTTCGAGATCGCGAGCGCTGTGAATCGCTGAATCGCGCGCAACGACGAGCAGCGTGGCCGGGTGCGCACCGTCGTAGATGGGTCCTGGATACAGCACCACCAGCGGGACGTTGCGTTCGTGCGCCTGCGCGAGCGAGATGATGTTGGCGTAGCCGATATCGATCGCCCCGGAAACCACCGCCGACGCCATGGCCGCGCCGTTGGCAAACATCTGAACTTCGACATCCAGGCCGGCATCGTGAAAAAACCCGCGGTCCAACCCGTAGAAGACTTCGGCCCCTGCATCGGTGCTCAGGGTCGCAACGCGAAGCGTGTCGGCACGGGCCGCGCCGGTACCGGCAATCATTAGAGCGACCGCAAGCAAGGCGATTTTGGTGATCATCGCCTCCCAAGTAGCAGGTGTAATATCGAAACGCCTTCATATTATTGGGCGTGACGATCGATGAAGCGGTTGATTTTGTCGCCGGCGTTCCGCCGGAGCAGGGTGGCTACCCGGGTTTTGCGCCGCGGACATTTCGCGATGCCGGCCTCATCATCGAACAAGACGTGCTCGTGCCGATGCGCGACGGGCACAATATCGAAATCGACCTGTTCCGCCCGGAAGGCGATACACTCGCTCCGGCGATCATTGCGTGGAGCCCCTACGGCAAGCATTCTCCCAAACGTATTGAGAATTTCCCGGGTTCGCCGGGTGTCGCGAAGGGTCAAATCTCCAAGTACACGGCGTTCGAAGCGCCCGATCCCGTCGTCTTCGGCCAACACGGTTTTGCCGTCGTCAACGTCAATCCGCGCGGCATGTGGAACTCGACCGGCGACGCCGTCTTCTACGGCCGGCAAGAAGTCGCCGACGTCGTCGATCTGATTGCCTGGCTTGGGGCGCAACCGTGGTGTAACGGGAAGATCGGCATGGCCGGCGTGTCGTATCTCGCGCGCGTGCAGTGGAACGTCGCTGCCGTGCGGCCCCCGGGCCTCTGCGCGATCAATCCGTGGGAGGGCGCGAGCGACGCCTATCGCGAGGGTTCGTATCACGGCGGCATACCGGAAACGAACTTCGCACCATACTGGCAGATCGGCTGCAGTTACTCGCGCGGCCGGGTCGAGGACACGCCGAAAAGCAAACGCGACCATCCGCTCTTCGACGGGTATTGGCGCACCCGCGTCGCCGACTGGTCGCAAATCACGGTGCCGGCGTATGTCGTCGCGAGTTGGACCGATCAGGGACTCCACACGCGCGGCACGCTCGAAGCGTACAAAGGCCTCGGCTCAAAGCAGAAGTGGCTCGACATCCACGGTCAGAAAAAGTGGGCGAATTACTATAAGCCGGAAAGCGTCGCACGGCAGATCGCGTTCTTCCGGCGTTTTCTGCTGGACGTGCCAAACGAGGTCGACACCTGGCCCCGCGTGCGAATCGACGTGCGCGAGCGGTACGGCGTCAATGAAGAACGCGCCGAAAACGAGTGGCCGCTCGCGCGCACCCAATTTCGCCGTCTCTATTTGGACGCGGCTCGCGCGAGCCTGACGGCCGACCCGCCGCCGGTTGCGAGTGAAGCGGGTTACGAGGCCAATGACGATGGGAGCCGCGTCGTCTTCGATTATCGTTTCAGCGAAGCGACCGAATTGACCGGTCACATGAAGCTGCGTCTGTTTGTCTCCGCACCCGATGCCGACGATATGGACATCTTTGTCGGCATAGAAAAACTGGATCGCGACGGGAACAAGGTCGGGTTCGCGTTTTTCGGCGCATACGAGCATGGCCCGGTCGCACTCGGCTGGCTGCGCGTTTCGCACCGCGAGCTCGATCCGGCCCGCAGCCGTCCCGAACAGCCCTATCTCAAACACACCAGCGAGCAGCGCCTCACACCCGGCGAAATCGTGCCCGTAGAGATTGAAATATGGCCGTCGGGCACGCACTTTGCGGCCGGTGAAACCCTACGCCTGGTGATCCAAGGGACGGATATCTACAAGTTCCCACCCGGCACGCCGACGCACGCGCACAAGTCGGCGCGAAACAACGGCCGGCATATGATCCACGCGGGCGGCGACTACGAATCGTACCTGCTCGTCCCCGAGATCGGCCGGCAACCGCCCGTCGTGAGGGCATGAGACCTCAGCGAGCTACGACCGTTTCGAGTTGTAGTCGTCCTGCAAGCCTTTGCCCTCAAAAATCAGCGGCATGCATTTCGCGATCCGTGACTCGCGGGTCTTCGCTTGTTTTGCCCCGGCAAAGTAGAGAAGGTAGCCTCGTTGCCGCCCCGGCGTCAACGCGGCGAACGCCTTCTTGAAGGCTGGGAGCTCTGCCAATTTCTTTTTCAGTTCTTCAGGGACCGGATAGTCTGAAGTCTTTTTCTGAGGTACCTCTAAACCGGCTTTTTCCGCCTCGATGGCTTCGCGAATGTACGCCTTCAAGGTGGTTGCCATCGCCGCGATCTCTCGAACGGAGGTGAACTTGATCCAGCGCCCCGCTTGCGAATTCTCTCCGATCCTCGCCAGAACGTGCTTGGGATCTTTCAACAAGGCGCCTTTGCAGAATGCAAGGGCGACCGTCTCTTTCATCGCCATGATGATCACGACGTTGTGGTTCTCAAACGTGTAGACGGGCTTATACCACTTGAGCTCTTCGCCCAGCCCGCAAGCTAGGACGATCGACCTCAGCTTCCGCATCTCGGGCTGCCAGGTTTTGGCCTTACTGAACCAGGCATCGACCTTGGGATTGGCTTTGCTCACACGACCCCCACTCGAGCAATTCGGCCCCGAACTGCCGGGGGTACTCCGCGGTCAGGCTGCCGTCAGCCTCCTCGGGTTAACGCGGGTTCCGGAAGAACGTTCACGCTCCGCAACATCTCGAGTACCAGCGCCCACGCTTGGCGCGAGTAATCCGCGTCGTAGAGCCAGGGCCGAACGTGGCAGAAGAAGCCGTGCTTGCCGTGCGAAAAGAAAACCTGTTCGTGCCGCGTTCCGGCTTCGGTTAGTGCGCGCGCGACTTCCCAGTGTTGCTCGTTGGGAATATGCTCGTCCTCGCCGCCCCAGAGCATGAGCAGCGGTCCGTGCTGTTTGGTCGCCAGGTCCAGCGACTTCTGCACGCCGCCGCCGTAGAACGAGATCGCCGTAGCAAGCGGAAGCTCCGCGTTCGCTAGGTACGCGAGGCGGCCACCCATGCAAAAGCCGATCGCGCAGACACGATCGGCGGCAACGCCCTGCGCGCAAAGCCAGTCATACGATGCCTGAGCGTCGGCTACCATTCCGGCCGCCGTCATCTGCGTGCGATGGGGCACGCTGAGCTTCATTTCGATATCGTCGTAAGGAAGTTCGGAGCAGCCGGTGCGATGGTAGAGTTCAGGCGCGATCGCCAGAAACCCCAATTCGGCGAACCGTACGACGACGTCGCGCAAGAACGGCGTGATACCGAACGCATCTTGAAAGACCATGATGCCCGGAGCGTTCTGCGCCGGCGCCGGCGCCGGCGGATGCGCAACGTGTGCGAACATCGTCGTCCCGTCGGCAACTGCCAATTCAACACGTTCGATGGAGACCGGGGCGGTTTCAATCATCGGCAATCTCCCTTGCCTTGACTTTTTGGTAAAAAGATGTTCTATACCTTTGGATATAAGGTGCTGATTTTCAGCGACTTGGGGTCACCGTTGAAAGGGGCTTGCGCGATGAAACGCTGCCGCCGTCGGTTCACGAGCTATTTGCTGCTGGCATCGATGTGTTCGAGCATCCTCATCGGCGCGGCGATCGCGCGAGCGCGTCCGGTTCTCGCGAGCGACCCGTACGTTGTGAACGTGGTGCTGTCGTTGACCGGCCAAGGTGCATTTCTCGGAAAGCAAGAGCAGCAGTCGCTGCAACTGCTGCAGCAACTCGTCAATAAGAATAACGGCATCGGCGGTCGACCGATCCAATTCAACGTTGCCGATGACCAGACGAACCCGCAAGTCGACGTCCAGCTCTTCAACGACTTCATAGCCCGGAAGGCGGTCGCCGTCATCGGGCCCACGATGACGGCACCGTGTCTAGCCGCCGGCGCATTGATCGCCGCGAATGGCCCGGTGATGTATTGCCTCTCGCCGGTCGTGCACACAACGCGCGGCGCCTATCTGTTTTCGGCCGGCACGACGTTGAACGACGCGATTACCGTCATGATTCGCAACTTTCGATTGCACGGAACGAAGCGACTCGGGCTGATCACGTCGAACGATGCGACGGGGCAAGATGTCGAACGGGCCGTCGCCCAAACCCTCTCCTTGCCCGAAAACAGCACCGTGAAGTTAGTTGAATCGTCGCGCTTCGGCTTGACCGACATCAGTGTTGCCGCTCAGATGTCGCGTCTCAAGGCGGCGAACACCGACGCGATCATCGCGTGGACGACCGGCACACCGTGGGGAACGCTGCTGCACGGCCTGAGCGATGCCGGAATCGATGTGCCGATCGGAGCCTCTTCCGGTAACATGACCGATGCTCAGATGCAGCAATATCGTTCGATTCTGCCGCACAAACTCTATTTTGCGGCCCCCAGTGCCGTCGTTCCGAATAGTGTGGGTGCGGGACCCGTGCGCGATGCGCAAAAGGTCTATTTCAGCGCCTATGCCTCGATCGGCCAGCATCCGGGAAATGGAGATCTCCTCGCTTGGGATCCGGCGATGGTGCTCGTCGATGCGCTGCGGCATATTGGCCCGGCCGCGACGGCGCAGCAGATTCGCGAATATATCGACAACCTTCACGGTTGGGCGGGGACGCAGGGCATGTACGACTTCGGCGACCGCGAGCAACGCGGGGTCGGAGAAAGCTCGCTGGTCATCATCGGCTGGGATCAAGCCAAGAGCGATTGGACCGTCGAGAGCCGTCCCGGCGGCCTCCTCAAACAATAGGCCGCGCAGCGGTCCGAGAAACTAGTAAAGGACCGAAATAAATATTCCCGGAAGCGCTGTGGGCATGGAAAGCCGTGCCGCCGTCGTTACCAAGTTCAACGAGCCGACCGAGATCTGGAGCGTGCCGATACCCGACTTGGAACCGGGCGGCACGCTCGTGCGCGTCGAGGCGGCGACGCTGTGCGGCACCGACGCCCACCGTTGGCAGCATCATACCGCCGTCGACCTGCCGTTCGTTCCCGGTCACGAGACGTGCGGCGTCATCGTCGACATGAACGGTCCGGTCTTCGACATCCTGGGCGAACCGCTGAAAATCGGCGAGCGAGTGATCACGTCGTACTCCAGCTGCGGGCACTGCTTTTGGTGCCAGGTCGCGCGCCAGACGTCGCTCTGCCGCGAGGTCAAGTTTTTCGGCGGCTGGCATCCGAACGTGCTGCTCGGCGGATGTGCCGAATACCACTATTTCCCGCCGCGCGGCAGCCTCGTGCGCGTTCCGCCGGAGGTCACCTCGCCGCTCGCGGCGTCGGCCGCGTGCGCGCTGCGCACGGTCGTGCACGGGTTCGAATATGTCGGCCGCATCGATCCGCACGAGACGGTCGTGGTACAAGGCGCCGGCCCGCTCGGATTGTATGCCGCCGCGCTCGCGCGCGATCGCGGTGCGAAACAGGTGCTGGTCATCGGGGCTCCGGCCACGCGCCTGGCCGTCGCACTCGATTTCGGAGCCGACGAGGTGTTGGACCTCGACGCCGTCACGCAGCCGGCGGATCGCGCCGCGTGGGTGCTCGAACGTACCGGCGGGCGCGGTGCCGACGTCGTCATCAACTGCGCCTCGATTCCCGCCTTCGTCGAAGCGATGACGCTGGCGCGGCGCGGCGGTCGCGTCGTCTCGATCGGAGCCGGCGGCGAGGCCACGCTCAACGTAACGACGCCCTTCATCTGGAAGCAGCTGCGCATCCAAACCGTCGTCATGGCGGAAGCGCGCCACTTCTTGCAGGCCCTCGAGTTCCTGGCCTCGCGCAAGGATACGTTCCCGTTCGAAAAGATGCTCTCCAATACGTTCACGCTCGAGGAGACGGGCGTCGCGCTGAGCGGCATGGCCGAGTTCCGCGAAATCAAGCCCGTTATTTATCCGCACGGTTTGTCGTAGCGACCTCGTAGCGGCTCGGCGGCCGCGGCAAGCCGAGGTGGTCGCGCAGGGTGCGGCCTTCGTACTCGGTGCGGGCGAGGCCGCGCCGTTGCAGTTCGGGCAGCACGAGATCCACGAAGCGGTCGAAACCGCCGGGCGTGTAGGCCGGCATGATCAGAAACCCGTCGCACGCTTCGGTCGTAAACCACTCCTCGAGCACGTCGGCGATCTCGACCGGCGTGCCGGCGACGAAGAAGCGGTGGCGCACCGCGGCGAGCCGCACGCAGAGTTCGCCCAGCGTCAAATTTTCGGCGCGCGCCAGGTTCATGGCGGCTTGGAACGTGCCGATCGAACTGTTGGGCGGCTTGAGGTCGGGCACCGGCTCATCGAGCGCGTACCCCGAAAGATCGGTGCCGAGCGTGAACGCGGCCATCTCGCGCGCCGCCAGCGGATGCACGAGCGAGAGTAAGAGGTCGGCTTCGGCTTGTGCCTCTTCGTGCGTGCGCCCGACGCAATAGGAGATGCCCGCCAGGATCTTACAGTGCGCCGGATCGCGCCCGGCGGCCGCGACGCGCCGCTTGACGTCGGCGTAGTATTCCTGGGCGTCGGTCAAGCGCATGTGCGCGGAAAAGATCACTTCCGCGTAATCGGCGGCGAAATCACGTCCCGTGTCCGACGCGCCGGCTTGTACGAGCACCGGGCGCCCTTGCGGCGGTCGCGGAACGTTCAGCGGTCCGCGCACGTGATAGTACTTCCCGTGATGATTGAGGTAGTGCATCTTCTCCGGCTCGAAAAACCGGCCGCTGGCCTTATCGCGCACGAACGCATCGTCGTCCCAGCTATCCCACAGGCGGATCACGATGTCGGTGAACTCCCGCGCCCGCCGGTAGCGTTCGTCGTGCTCGGCGTGTTCTTCGAAGCCGAAGTTCTGGGCCTCCGCATCCGACCCGCTGGTAACGATGTTCCACCCGGCGCGGCCGGCACTCAGCCAATCGAGCGAGGCGAAGAAGCGGGCCACGTGATACGGTGAGAAAAAGCTGGTCGTCGCGGTCGCGACGAGGCCGATTCGCTCGGTGACGGCCGAGATCGCCGAGAGCAGCGTAATCGGCTCGAAGTTCGCGATGTACTGCGTCGAACGGCTCATCGCCTCGATGTGGGATTCGCGCGCCGCCGCCGTATCGGCCAAAAAGATCATGTCGAACTTGCCGCGTTCCGCCGTGCGGGCAAGCTCGAGCGTGTGCGCCACGTTCACACCGGCATCGGCCTGAGCATCCGGATGGCGCCACGAGGCGGTGTGGTGTCCGCTCGGCGCAAAGAATGCCCCAAGATGCATCCGCTCGTTTCTCATGGCGGCGATATTCTTCAGTCCGAATATCTCGGCCTGGACATATTATTCCGGAAACGCCGTCCCGCAGACGGGGAACGCGAACGGGTACTGATGCAGGGCTTCGCCTCCGCCCGGCGTGACGACGACGGCGGCCCCGAGTTGCAAGCCGGCGGTGCGGTCGCGCGTGATCGGGTTGGGCTGGATCACGTGCACCATGTTTTCGCGCAGCGTCCACGCTTCCGGCGGATGCGCCGAAGAGGCGGTTCCGATCTCCGGAAACTTCCCGCGCTCGCCGTGAAAAACGCTGTCGTAGGTGTCGAAACCGCGCTCTTCGATGACGCTTGAAGCGGCCCGGATCTGGTCGCTGGTCGTCCCGGGCGTGCAGATGCGCCGGATGTTCTCGTAGCATTCGTAGGCGACATCGAACAGGCTCCGGTAGAGTGCCGACGGTTCCGCGCCGATGGCAAACGGCCGGTGGATCTGCGTCGAATAGCCCCAGTACGAAACCGTCAGCTCCGTTATGACGACGTCGCCCTTTTTCAAAACGCGCGACGTGACGCGTTGCCAGGGAACGTAGCGATCGGGATCGGCCATGCTCGTCGTCGCAATGAAATGAATGCCGGGATCGCTCTCTTGGTTGTTGTAGGCATTGCTCACGATCGAGCGGATGTCGTACTCCGTGAGCCCGGGACGAAGCTCGCGCTCCAGCGCCTCGCACGCCAGGTCGGTCAGATAGCCGCTGTGGCGGAGAAACTGGAGTTCCTCGTCGCTGCGGACCCAGCGGATGGCATTGTACGCACGCCCGAACTCGACAAACTCGGCATCCGGCAATCGCGTTTTCAGGTCGGCGAATTGGTTGTAGGGTATGGCATTCAGCGATACGATGCCGAGTCTGGCCCCGCCCAATCCCCGCGCACGCAGCTCTCCCGCGAGCGTTGCCGCCGGCGCGGGGCCGTATCCGCGCACGTCGTCGAACCTCGACATCGCCTTCGTGCACGGAATGTGGTTGAAGAAGTGGACGAACACCACCGGCTCGCCCTCGAGCGGTGCGACGAACCAGCATGGCGAGTTGGGCACATAGTTGGTCAGATAGGAGATCTCGGGCGAACCCGGACCGCCGTAGAGCAAGAGCGCGTCGAGCCCCTCGTGCGTCATCGCCTCGCGAACAGCGCTCCAGCGCCGCTCGAACTCCGGCGCCGTGAAGGTCGGAAACATGCGGTTACCTCTGACGGCCGGCGATGACCGGCTCCAAGCGCCTGTCCGGAACGATCCAGATGATGGCGACGACGATGTAGAGCGCGTCCGAGATAAACGGTGAAACGAACGCCAAGCCGATCGCGCACAGGTAAAGTCCGAGCGAGATCTTGCCTTTGACGTCCGTCGCGACGGCGTGGGCAAAGGGCGTATTGGGACCGTTCACGGCCAGCAGCGCATACTGCAGCAGGGTATACGCGACGGCGTCCATCAGCAGGTCGCATCCGTAGAGTGCGGTGGGAACCGCGGCGGTCAGATTCTGGCCCAGCCAGCTCGTGACGAACGGTGCAAGCGAGAGCCAAAAGAGCAGGTGCAGGTTCGCCCACATCACTCGGCCGTCGATCCCGCCGCTTGCGCGCAGCATGTGATGATGGTTGTTCCAGTAGATCCCGACGAAAACAAAGCTCAAAACATACGCCGCCAGCGTGGGCAGCACCGTGTGAAGCGAGCCGAGATCAGTGCCGCGCGGTGGCCGCAGGTCCAGAACCATGATCGTGATGATGACCGCGAGCACGCCGTCGCTGAAGGCTTCAAGCCGGTCTGAGTCCGTCGCGAACGGGTGAAGCACGTCACTGACGTTCGAGAAATGCGCCTTGCTCGCCTTGATGAGACGCAGGCTACAGAATGAGGTGTACGTCACCGAACTCGTGATAGTGGTAGCCGCGCTCGGCGGCTTCCGCGTACGCTTCGTCGAGCAGCTTCGGGCCGAGGAACGCCTGGAGAATCCACAGATGTGTCGCCGTTTCATCGTGGAAGCCGGTCAGTAAGCCGTCGGCCGTGCGAACGCGGTGCTGCGCGTCGATCACGAGATCCGTCCAGCCCGACGACGCGAGGACCCGATCGCGCTCGACGGCGCTCTCCAGGGCGCGTAACACGGTCGTGCCGGTCGCGATCACGCGCCGCCCTTCGAAGTGCGCGACGTTCACGGCATCGGCCGTCTCGGCCGGCACGCGAAAGCGCTCGCTCTCGGGCCGCTCCGGCGCTTCGAGGCTCGCGACGCCGCAGTGCAGCGTGATCGTCGCGATGTCGACGCCGGTCGCTTGGAGCGCTGCGACGACGCGCGGCGTGAACGGCCGGGCCGCCGACGGCATTTCCGATGAACCCGGTTCCCGTGCAAACAGCGTTTGGTAGTCGGCGAGCGGGAAGCGTTCGGTGACGTAACCGTAGCGGATCGGTTCGCCGTAGCGTTCGAGATACGCGTGCATCGCGTGCGGCAGTTGGAACCTGCCGTACCAAACGCGGGGATAGGCCGGATCGACCGGCGCGATCAGCACGACCGATCCACCGCCCGGCAAGGCGAGTTCCTCACCGCACACCACCGTCGCTCGCGGTTCAACCATCCAAATGCGCTCGTCGATCTTCGTGGAGAGGTGCAGCTGCAGTTGCCGTCCGTCCGCTCGCCGTGCCGTGAGCGCGGCGGGCAGCGTGGCGGAATCGTTGACGACGAGCAGATCGCCCGCGCGCAGAAACGACGGCAGTTCGTAAAAGCGAGCGTGCGCGTGCGAGCCGCGGTCGCGGTCGGTCACGAGCAGTCGGACCGCGTCGCGCGCGATGCCTCGGTGTTCGGGCGGCGCAGTCGCCGGGATCAACGCCGCGCCGGCGGTTGCGGCGCTCGTGCGACCTCAACCGCCGCGAGGCGAACGCGCGCGTACGGCGCATCCATGCGCGCGACCGCCGCGAGCAGTGCGCGAGCGACCCGCGCCGGATCGGCGAGCTCGCCCGGATCGGCATCCGGGATCGCATCGCGATGCATCTGCGTGTCCATATCGCCCGGGTCGGCAACCAAGACGCGCACGGCCGTGCCGTCGAGCTCGGTTGCGAGTACGCGCGAGGCATGCTCGAGCGCGGCCTTACTCGCTCCGTAACCGGCCCATCCCGGGTAGGCCTCGACGGCCGCATCCGAAGTAATGTTCACGATCGTCGCCGCATCCGGGGCACGCAGCAGCAGCGGAAGCGCTTCGCTCACGAGCAGCAGCGGAGCCGCCGTATTGACCGCAAATATTCGCTCGAGGATGTCCGGCGTTAAGGCATCGATGCGCGGCAGCGGGATGGCGCCGAGCGTCGATGCGTTGTTGATCAGCAAGTCGAGTCGGCCGCGCACGCGTGCCGCGTCGATCAACGCCCGGCGGTGGGCAGGGTCGCTGACGTCGCCGGCGATCGCGATAACGTCGCCGAACGCAGCAAGCTCCGAGCGCGCTGCTTCGAGCGATTCGCGGTCGCGGCCGTCGACGATCGTCACGATGCCGAGCCGGGTGAGTTCGCGGGCGAGCGCCTTGCCGAGTCCGCGCGATGCGCCGGTGACGATCGCGACGTGTCCGGCTTCAAACCAATGTTCCATGCTGCAACCCTACAACCTCAAGTAAGGTTGAGGTCAAGTAGGATGAACGATGTTCTTTCGGTCGGCGAGGTCGCGGCACGCAGCGGCGTCCCCGTTTCGACGATCCACTTCTACGAGGCCGAAGGTTTGATCCGCAGCGAGCGCACGCCCGGCAACCAGCGCCGCTTCCGGCGCGGGGAACTGCGGCGCATCGCGATCATCCGCTTCGCGCAGCGCGCCGGCATTGCGCTGCGCGAGATTCGAGAGGCGCTCGCGACGTTACCGGCCGACGGCACGGTCTCCACCCGCGACTGGCAGCGGCTCTCACGGTATTGGCACGGTGAACTCGACGAGCGCATTCGCCGTCTGACGGCCCTGCGCGACCAGCTCGGCAGCTGCATCGGCTGCGGTTGTCTCTCGCTCGCCAGTTGCCCGATGCGCAATCCGCGCGACGTTCTTGGCGACGACGGCCCGGGGCCGCGCATCCTCGAGGATGTGGCGCGCCTTAGCGTTCGCTTGCGATAAAATCGCCGACGAGCGCGCCGTTTTCGGCGAAGGTTCCGTCGAACGCACGGCCGCCGGCCGCAAAGCGATTGACGTGCACGGTGCCGGTCGACGTCGTGCCCGCACAGTTCGTCTCGCGGAACGGCACGGTCTGCTGCGGGATTCCGGCGGCAATCTGCGCTTGCAGCGTGGTCGCGCGCTCGCATGCCGTCGCAGGTTGACCGGCAACGGCGACTTTATGCAGTTGGAGGATGATGGTGCCGCCCGGTGAGGCTGCCCCGCTGCCGGACCATATCATCGTCCCGATTTGCCGGTTCGCTTCGGTGATTCGCCATGCGCCTGCGGTGGTTGCCGCAGCGGTGACCGACGCGGTCGTGGGTGCAGGGGCGTGTGCGACGGCCGGTGGTGCCGCCGGTGCGACCGTTGGCGCGACGGTCGCCGCGACCGTCGGCGCAAGCGTGCGTGCGGGCGTGGGCGCAAGAGTGGGTGCGGGTCGCGGTATCGGCGTCGCGACCGGAGTGCGCACCGGCACAGATGTTGCGCTCGGCGCTGCGTACGGCAGCTGAGCGACGATCTGCCGGTCGCGGCTCGGCCAGAAGCCGACCGCGAACCCGAGCCCGAGGCCCACGAGCGCAATCCCAAGCAGTGCAAGGCCATGGAGGGCAACCACGCCGTTGCGACGCCGCAGCGCATGCTTTCGAAATTCGCCGTCGCCCATGCCCGCGCTCGTACCCAGAATAGCCGTCGAACGCACGTTCGATCAGGGGGCAGAGCGGAGATGCCGATTCCTTATCTGATGCTTCGCGTATGGAGCCGGCTCGTTGTCGTCGTGTCCTTTTTCGCCTTGGCGGCCTGCGCCGGCGGCGGGGGTGGCAAGGCCGTGCCGCCGGCCGCGGTTGCGCCGAACGCCAGTCCGGCGCCGACCGCCGCGACGGCGACCGGCTCCGTCACCTTGCAGATCAGCATTCCTGGCGCAACGGCCGCGCAGTTGCGCCGCGCGCCGGCGTTCGTGTCGCCCTCCTCGCAGTCGATGACGATCGCGGTCAACGGCGGATCGCCGGCGACCGTCAACCTGACGTCCGGATCGCCGAACTGCGCGTCGGGAACGACGCCGACGTGCAGCGCAACGATAAGCGCACCGGTCGGAAACGACACCTTCATCGTAACGCTCTACGATGCCGGTGGCGGCAGCGGCCATGCGCTGGCAACGAAGACGCTCACGCAAACGGTGAGCGCCAATGCGGCGAACACGATTGCGCTCGTGCTGAACGGCGTCGTGAACCGTATTAGCCTCACGCCGGCGACCCAAACCGTGCCCGCGGGCGTCGCAACAGCGATGCCGGTCATCGTCAACGCCTACGACGCGCAGAACAACATCATCGTCGGGCCGGGCAACTACACCGATGCCGGCGGAAACGCGCTCACGATCGCGCTCACCGCCGTGCAGACGACGCCCACCGTGCAAACACCGTACACTGCAGGCTCGGCAACGCTCAGCGCGACCACGCTCACCGGCCCGACAACCGCGCTGACGATGTCCTACGACGGTAACGCGTTGCTTTCCACGCAGTTCACGGCCACCGTCACCGGCGGAGCCGCCGTCGCACCGGCGTCGGCCGCCTTGAGCGTAACGCCGACGATGTACGATTATCCCGCCTCGGTTGCGAATAGCGGTCCGTATTCGCTTGCCGTCGGTGTGGACAAGCAGATTTGGGTGACGCTCTTTGGCGTCAGCTCCGTCGAGCATTTCGCACCGCCGGCGCCTGGCGCGACCTCACTCAATGCAACGACGTTCACGATGCCCGACACGAACAGCCAGTGGGCGCTCGGCATCGCGCCGGGTTCCGACGGAAATATGTGGATCGCATCATGGGGTACCGAGATCTTCGTTTGCTCCGTCCTCGGCAGCTGCTCGATCATCAGCGTGTTCAGCGCGGATCATCCCGCCTACCTCATCGACGGCGGCGACGGCAACATGTACGTGAACCAATCGTATTACACGGGCCCCTATCGCTATTCGATCGCGACCAAGTCGTTTCTCTACGACTTCAGCGATATCGGCGGCGGCAACCATCAGAGCATCGGTCCGGACGGACGCGTGTGGTCGTCCGGCGGCCAACAAGGCTGCTGTTATACGCCCTACATCCTCGCGCTACCAACGCTGACGTCGGCCAATCAGAGCATCACGGAAGTCACCATGGGGCAGGACACCACCACCACAGCGGCCGGTCCCGACGGCAACATCTGGTACGCCGAAAGCTCGGCCGGGATCGTCGGCCACTTGACGAGCCTCACCTCGACCTCCCTCACGGGTGTCGCGCTCAGCGTTCCGTCGGGGCCCGGCCTGCGCGGCCTTACCGCCGGTCCCGACGGCAACATGTACTTCACCGAAACGACGGCCAACAAGGTCGGACGCGTGCTCATCGGCGCGACGACTGCCGCCGGTATCACCGAATATCCGGTGCCAAGCGCGAACGCCGGATTGGTCGATCTCATCGCCGGCCCCGACGGCAACATCTGGTTCGTCGAAAACACTCCGAGCCGGATCGGTAAACTCGCGCTCTAAATCTCCGGTACACCGGAGGAATGAAGCATGGCCTTCACGCGCGCTTCCAAGCCGGCGAGATCGTGCGGGGCACCCACAGCGGCGACGATGCGATCGGGACGTACGAGCACGAGCGCGTCGCCGCGCAGCCGCAGATCGCGGATGAATGTGCCATGCATATCGGTGGCGGTCACGCTGCCGGCCTGCGGAAGTGGGATGTACTCGCCCGAGCACAGCCGCACCCGGCGTGCGCCGAGGGCATCGAACAGGGCTGACTCCGGAGCGGCGGCCGGCGGGTTCCCCGACGCGCTCACCGCGATCAGAGCGAAGCCGGTGCCGGCGACCTGATCGAGGCGCCGCAGCCCGTTGCGCTCGTCGTAGACGAGCGGGTTCGGCGCCGCTCCGAGGGCAAACGTCGCCTTTGGTTTGAAGCGCATCTCGGCGATGTATTCACGCAGTCCCGGAACGTGACGCGCGCCGCTGAGGAACACGTCGCGGGCAACGGCTCCGATCGAGTCGCGCGCCATGACCACGTTCCCGATCATGGCGGCAAGCCGCAGGGTCGCGCGCACGTGCGGCGCGCGTTCGCGCTCGTAGGTATCGAGCAAGGCGTCCTGCGCCGCGCCGCGCACGACGAGAGCCAGCTTCCACGCCAAATTGAAGGCGTCGCGAATGCCGGCATTCATGCCTTGGCCGGCAAACGGCGGCATCAGATGCGCGGCATCGCCGGCGAGAAAAATCCGGCCGCTCCGCCAGCGCGAGCTCACCCGCGCGTGAAATCGGTAGACGGCCGTGCGCACGACATCCCGGTCGCGCAGCTCGCGCCGGTCGCCCAGCCAGCCGCGCACGTCGTCGAGGCTTTGTAAGCGCTCCGGGTCCTCGCCCGGAAGATACATGAACTCATAGCGCATTCTGCCGTCTCGGCCGGGGACGGCCACGTATGGACGTGGATTGCCGCAGTAGAACTTCGCGGCGCGATCGGTTTCGGGGGAATTGATCGTGTCGACGATCAGCCAGGGCTGCGCGTGCGTGCTCCCCTCGAGCGAGATGGCGAGCGCCTCGCGAATCGGCGATGCCGCGCCGTCGCAGGCGACGACGAACCGCGCGCGCATCGTCACCTCCACGCCCCGCTGATCCCGCGTGTGGACAATGGCGTAGTCGGCATCTTGATCGACCGAGGTCACGGCCGTTTCGAAGAACACGTCGGCGCGTTCGCGCAACGTGCGCGCCAACAGGTTGACGAACTCGGGTTGAGCGAAGCCGTTGCGGCAGCCATATCCGTAACGCGTCGCGTTCGCGCTCACGCGTGCCAGCTCGCGTCCGTTGCCGGTGTTCCACCGAAGACCGTACGAGGGCAGAAGCAGCGCTTCGAGCTCAGCGAGCAGATCGAGCGTTGCCATCGCGCGCAACGACTCGTCGTCGAGCGTCACGGCCCGCGGTTCGACGACCGTCGCCGCGTCGCGCTCGAGCAGCGCGACGCGCGCACCTTGCGCTTGCAGGAATAACCCCGCCGCGAGACCGCTCGGGCCGGCGCCGACGATGATCACGTCGTATTCGACAAACGTCACCATCGTGTCAGTCGTCCTTTGCTAAATATCTTGACATCGAGACAGTTGCCTCATAAACTAGCCCGCATGGGCATCGAGGCGCGAGCGGAATCGAACCCCGCGCGGATTCCCGCACACGTTCGGTATCTTGAAGCGAACGACTTCCAGCGCCGGCGCGCGTTCTCACCGGCGGTGCTGACGTCGGGTGGAACGACCGTCTGGCTTGCGGGCCAGACCACGCTCGTCGATCTCGAAGGCCGGCCGATCCCGGGCGACTTCGAGGCCCAAGCGCGCACGATCTTCACGCTGATGGATCGGACGCTCGAACGCGCCGGCGGTTCGCTCGCGAACCTGGTGACGATGACGGTCTTCATCAAGGATCCGCGCCACGGCGATCGTTTCACGGCCATTCGCGGCGAGCTCTTTGCCGACGGCCGCTTTCCGGCGAGCGCACTGATTACCGTCGCCCATTTTGCCCAGCCGGATATGATGCTCGAGATCCAAGGCGTCGCGGTTATCTAGCCGAGGCTCGCGTCTGCGCAGCGAGGTCACCGCATGACGCCGGCCGATACGATCGTCACCGGAGCACGTGTCGTCACGATGGACGATGCCCGCCCGCGCGCGCAAGCGATCGCGGTCCGCGCCGAACGGATCGTTGCCGTCGGCGACGATGCGGAGATTGCGGCGCTCGCCGGACCGCAGACGCGCCGCATCGAGGCCGCCGGGCGCACGATCGTGCCCGGCCTGGTCGACGGCCACGCGCACCTCGATCGCGAGGGTCTGCGCAGTTGGTATCCGAGTCTCTCGGAATGCCGTTCCATCGCCGACGTGCAGCGCATCGTCGCGGCGTGCGCCGCCGAGCGGCCCGCAACCGACTGGATCGTCACGGCACCGGTAGGTCACGCGCCGTTCCACATGCAGCCGGCAGCGACGCTCGCCGAAGGTCGCTTTCCCGATCGCCACGAGCTCGACGCCGTCGCCCCCGATCATCCGGTCTGGATTCGAGCGATCTGGCCCTACTGGAGCAGCACGCCGCCGTACGTGCACGTGCTCAACTCGGCCGCGCTCAGAGCCGCGGGCATCGATGCCTCGACTCCCTCACCCGCCTCGTCCGTCGAGATCGAACGTGATGGTGCGGGCGAATTGACGGGGCGGATTCTGGAGACCACCGTCACGCCGGTCGTCGAGCACACGCTGCTGCGCGGCGCGCCGCGGTTTACGGTCGAGATTCGCGAGGCCGCCCTCGAGCGAGCGATGGCGGTTGCGCTTGCGACCGGCACCACGAGTGTCTACGAAGGCCACGGCGTTTCCCCCGACCTCTATGCTGCCTACCGGCGTTTGCACGCGCGCGGTGCGCAACGCGTGCGCATGACGATGGCACTCTCGCTGCCGCCGTGGTCGTCGCTCGCCGAAGCACGGCAGGTTCTCGCTGACTGCGCCGCGATCGCGGCGTACCCCGGCACGGGCGACGATACGCTGCGTGTCTCGGGCATCTTTCTCGAATACGGTGGGGATGCGGAGCACGCCGCGATCGTCGCGCACGACTGGCCGTATACCGGCTGGGCCGGGTTCTTGGCGCGCGCGATCCCGCCGGCCGAGTACCGCGAACTGTGCCGTACCGCGGCGAAGCAACGTCTGCGGGTCAACACGATCATCGGCGTTGCGCTCGACGAGGTGCTCGCGATCTGGGAAGAAGTACACGCCGAAACGCCGATCGACGGACTGCGGTGGACGCTGATTCATGCGCGCGATACGCTCCCCGAACGTGACTTTCCGCGCATCCGGGCGCTGGGCGCGATCATCACGACGCAGGTCTCGACGTACGGGCACCGCCCGGGCGCACCGGGGATCGACGAGAGCCGGCTGAAAGCCCACCGCGATTACATCGCAGCCGGCGTGCCGTGGGCGCTCTCATCCGATAACAAGCCGTCCGACCTGCGCGTGGCGCTGTTCGGTGCGGTCACCCGGATCGAAGCGCTTCACGGCCGGCTGGTCGGTCCCGAGCAACGGATCAGCGTGCTCGATGCGCTGCGTGCTCTGACGGCGTCGGGTGCATATTTATGCGGGAACGAAGCCGTGCTCGGCTCGATCGTGCCGGGCAAGTACGCCGACTTCACTGCCTTCGGCGCCGACCCGTTCGCGGTTGCCCCGGAGGCGCTGCGCGACTTGCCGGTCGATCTCACGCTCGCCGGCGGGCGCATCGTTCACGACCGCACCGGTTAGTGAATGATGATTTCGCCGGCCGGGAATGACTGCGGGATCACGCCGGCTTTGACCGAGGTCTCGATGATCGCTTGCACGCTGGCGACGTTGATCGCTACGCCGGCCTTGGTGCGCGGCATGCTGCGAATCTCGTCCAGCGGCACCGACGTATAATCGGAGAGCATCTGCGCTGTTTCTTGCGGATGAGCGTTCGTATACGTGGCGGCTTCGGCGATGACGCGTGCGAACGTTCGTGCCGCCTCGGGATTTTTGGACGCCCAGTCGGTCGATGACACCCAGGCGCTGAACGCGAACAACGGCGCGACCGCGCTATACGCCGGAAACAGTTTGACGTCGGGCGATTCCAGCGCCGCGGCGAGCGCGGGATAGACGATCTCGCACATGTCCACGCGGTTCTTCTTGAGCGCCTCGAAGCACGCCGGCACCGGCAGCTCCGTGTAGATCAGCTGCTTTGGATCGCCGCCGTGACGAACCATCCAGGCATCGACCGCGATCCGCATCGTGCCGCCGAGCGTGATGACACCGATGCGCTTCCCGGCGAGATCCGCGCTGGTGCGAATCTCCGTCGTTTTGGCGACGAGCAGCCCACCCATCGGCGTCTTGGCGTCGTAGATCGCCGCCGGCGCGATGATCGTCAGCGGCACGCCCTTTTCGTGGGCGCGTATGATACTGGTCGTTTGCACTTTGCCGATGTCGAACGTGCCGCCGACGATCGCCGCCGCGACGGCCGAACTGTTGTCGCCATGCTGGAGATCGACATCGAGCCCGGCCTTGCGGAACAGCCCCGCGCGGACGGCATAGAGCACCGGTGTGATATCGTCGGTGGCTTGCCCGCCGACACGGATGTGGACGAGCGCCGAAGCCGCCTGCGCGACCTGCTGCGTTTCGCTCGCGCGCACCGCCGGTGCCCCCAGCGCGACGATCGCTGCGACGATCGCGACGAGCTGCGCCGCGTAGGTCAGGCCGGCCACACGATGCGAGCGTTCCACGCATATCCGTTCCCGCTCGGGTGGGTTCGCCACCTGTCGCGCAGGATCGTCGTTCGCTGCGGCACGAGCACGAATTATAAACTTTCGCCATGTCAGTCGCCTAGTGAAAGTATCATTCACTGCCGGATGTATCGAACGCTCATCGTACGTGCCAAATGTACGGAGGAGCGAGCGGCGCGCGCGGCAAGGCAGAGCAGCGTGAACACCATGTCCCGTCAGCATTTCCTCACCTCGGCCGGTGCTGCCGGCGCCGTCGCGGCAACCGGATTTCCGAACATCGCACGCGCGCAAACGCTCGACAAGGTCTCCGTCGGCATCGTCAACACCTCATCCGACGCCGTGTTCTTCGTGGCCGACAAGCTCGGCTATTTTCACGATGCCGGCATCGAAGTAACGCTGACGCCGTTCCAGTCCACACCGATGACCGTTGCGCCGCTCGGCGTTGGGCAGCTCGATGTCGCCGGCGGTTCGCCGTCGGGCGGACTCTACAACGGCTTCGCGCGCGGCATCAACATTCGCATGGTCGCGAACAAGTCGAGCTGTCCGCCGAAGTTCGGCAGCTCGCCGCTCGTGGTGCGCACCGATCTCGTGAAGGGCGGCGCGTATAAAACTCCGCGCGACCTCAAGGGCATGAAGCTTGCGGAGCCGGGTCCGGGCGGTGTGACCTCGGCGGAGCTCTTCAAATTGCTGGTCAAGAACGGCCTGAGTTACGGCGACGTCACGCACGTGTACATGGGTTTTCCCGATCAGGTCGCCGCGCTCACCAACGGTGCGATCGACGCAACATTGCTTGACGAACCGAGCGCCTCACTGGCCGTCGAGCGCGGCGTCGGCGTGCGCGTTGCCGCCAACGACACCTGGTACCCGTATCAGGACCATGGCGAGTTGTTGTACGGCCCGTCGATGATCGCGCGCCGCGACGTTGCGATGCGCTTCATGGTCGCATACCTGCGCGCCGCGCGATTCTACATGGGCGGGATCGTCGACGGCAAACTGCGCGGACCCAACGCCTCGCAAATCATCGACATCCTCACCGACATGACGCAAATCAAGTCGCGCTCGCTCTACAGCAACATGGTCTCGAATGCGATCGACCCGAACGGAAAGATCAACACCGACTCGCTTTCAGAGGACCTCGCGTTCTACAAATCCGCCGGCTTCTGTAGCGCCGACATCAAAGTAACGCAACTCGTCGACGTCGACTATCAGCTCGCGGCACTCAAAAAGCTCGGTACGGTAAAAAGCTTCGTTTAAGGCTTTCCCTGCCAAGCTCTCTTACGGCCCCGGGACTCGCTGCAGTGGACCGTCAGATGAGCACGGGCGGCACCTATGCGGCATGATCCGCAAGCCAATATTTCGACCGCATGTTCGGCGCGTCTTGCAACCAGATGCAATGTTACGGAGCAAGTAGAACGTCCACGATTGCCTTGGCCCAGCGTGCGCGCTTCATCTATCATTGTCAGATGCGAACGGCCGGAGAGCGTCGTCTCGACGCTAAATGAGCGGCCGGCTCTGAGATGGCCTCTGATGATCGGTGGAATGACAGCCCAGCATCGGGAGGAGGACCGACCCGTCTATACAAGATAAGCTGCCCCTCGTTTGCTAGCGGGTGTCGCATGCGTAAACTTTTGGGACTTTCGTTTCTTCTTACCGTCCTCGGTTTGGTAATCGGATCGCCGAGCAACTCGCCAAGTTGGGCCGCGTCGCCGGGAAGCACGGCCGGGCCATGCGACAACTCCGATCTTCCGACGCTCCTCGGGGCGGCACACGGAATTCTCGATGCGGGAAGCCCCGCTCTCCACGAGATCCTTCTCGGTCGTCTCGATACGTGCCGGAGTGCAGTCGACACGTATGTCGGTCACTTGCCCCCTCTTCCATCGCCTACCAGCGAATTTTTGAAGTGGCTACCGACGCCCACTCCCTTAACGACTCCACCGCCGAACTGCACATCATCCGCCGCCGATCCGCTCCCTGGTAAGAACGCCCAGATCTACGAGGTCCTGGCGCGCTGCATCGCGTTTGTCAAAGCAGTCAATAGCGCGCCGACGCCAAGTCCGGCGCCATCAATCATACCGGCGCGTATCGCCGGTACCGACCCAAAGGCTGTGCGCGTCATTTACACGCTGGCGCTCGCATCGGACGCACCCACGTCTGCCCGCATTAGCTTCGATCTGGCTGCTCAATTGTTGACAATCGGTTCGTTGAAGAATAAGGACCCGTTCACGGAGGGCCCGGTGACATTCGTCGTTCAGCCTGAGCCGGGGTGGACGCTTGCGCAGTTTCAGACCCAATGTGCCGCCGATGGCACGACTGCCGGCGCCATCGTCGCGCTGCCGCCGGCAACGAACAGCTCGAGCGACAATTGGGTCTTCTTTAGCCGGTCATGGACGAATGTACAAAGCCAAGTCATCGTGGTCGATTGCGAGCCGTCCGATTTCTATCAGCAGAATCGATCGTCATACGTCACATGGTCGAATAATACCGAGCTCGATCGAACCGGCAGCCGGTGGTCCATTTCGATCGGCTCGATTGTCGGACTCGCGAGTGCGGCCCAAATATTCAAACCATCAAGCACCACGTCGACGGCAAATACCTATACGATTGCGTCCCCTGCGCCTGGTGCCAGTCCGCTGTCAAGTTATACGCAGACAAATAGCACGACAACCGCGAGCTCAGGCAACACGAGCGCGGCCGCTACCGTTGCACTTCTCAATCCATTTAGCTCAACTTCAGGCGGCCTTGCCTCGGCGGTCGACGCGCAGACCAAAGATGCTTCGTCACGTCTCGCGAGAGCAATGGCTAGCGAATTGCTCGAACCGTGCAGCCACCTAACCGCTCCACCAACCCCGGCTCCGACGCAGAAGCAACTACCACTCGCGGTGTGGCAGCCGACTCAGTGCTTTTGGTTTCAATCGAAGTGATTCGCGCCGGCCGAATCTCCCTCAAGCACTGACGGTAGCATCAGTGAGCCCTGATCGGCGTGTATGCCGCGCTGAATACCTGATCGGGCGGCGGCAGCGTCGCGGCTAGGTTCGGAGCGATGTACTCGAGGGACGATTTCTGCCAATCAAGGTGCATCGATCCCCCGGGATCGACTTTGGTGAGAAAATCGCTATAGACGAGGCCGATCGCCGCTTCGTCCTGGTCATCGAAGTAGCTCTTCAAAAATGTTTCCGTCCACGGCCGATGCTGCTGCATGTAAATGAGGCCTTTGGACGATGCTGCGAGCCAGCGGCGGAGCACGTCGCCGCCGTTTCGGTTCATGATGTCGTAACTCGCCGCAATGCCTTCCGAAATCGTCGGTCCGAGGGCGGTTTGGAGGTTCACAATCACACGCAGATCGCCGTGACCGACGCCCTTGTAGCTTCCCAGCGGCCAGAGAATGGCCGCATCGACCCTCTTCGAGCGAAGACCGCTCTCGACGCCGCCGCCGAGCGGCACGCTGGTGACGCTGATGCCCGCATCCTTGGCGACACGCTGCACCCAGAAATCCGTCAACGAGCCGATCTGCGTCACCCCAACCGTCTTCCCGTTGAGTTGGGCCACGGTCTTGATCGGCGAGTCGGGCGGCACCATGACGTACCAGCCTTGCGCGCGAACCGGCGCGAACATCGCGACGATCTTTTCTTTCACGCCCTTTTCGATCGCAAGGGCCGCTGCCGTGGGTTGGATCGAGCACAAGTCGAGGGCGCCCGCGGCGAGCGCCTCTTGCGATGCGGGGCCGCCGCGAAAGACTTGGATGTCGACGTCGAGGTTCGCGTCCTTGTAAAAGCCGAGTTCCTTGGTCGCGTAGTAAATCGAATACGTTGGATAGACGGCGGCAACACCCAGGCGAATCGAGTCACCTGCTGCTTGCGCTTCTCGTACGCCGCCTGCCGTCGCGGCGGCAACCGCCGCAACCGAGCTGGTAACGAAGGCATGGCGCTTCATACGAACACTCCCGGCGCCGCACTTCGCGGGCGTTCCGCCTTGGTTGTCATGCGCCGAAGCGCACGCTGCTCTTTCGGGTCGAACTCGGTGCGTGCATGGAAGGTACAACGGTTATCCCAGACGACCAGATCGCTTCGCTGCCAGTGATGCGCATAGATGTGCTCGGGCCGTTCGATCGCTTGAAAGAGCTCCTCGAGTAACTCATCGCTCATCGTCCCGGCCAGACCAACCAGCTCTGCCGTCATCAAGCGGCTCACGTAGAGCGCCGGGCGCCGCGTTTCCGGGTGCGCAATGACGACGGGATGCACGAAACGCGGTGCGTCAGCTGAGAGCGTCGTTTGCCGGCTGGTGCCACCGGCGGCATAGTCGTAAACGTTTAACGCCGTGAGCGAAACGATCCGCTCTTGCGTGGATCGGGGCAGCGACGTGAAGGCGGAATATCCGCTAGAAAACAACGTGTCGCCGCCCCATGAGGGAATCTCGAGACCGTACAAGAGCGTCGCCTTTGTCGGCAGCTCGAAGTAGGCGCCATCGGTGTGAAACTGCATCTCGCCTTCCGGCAGATCACCGCGAATCCCATCGATGACCACGTTTCCGATATACATCACGGTACTCGTTGTTTGACGTTGGGCGGGTGCCGTGCGTGCGAGGTCCTGCGGGTCACCGAAATAGCCGGTGACCCGCCGTTGAGCGGCCGTATCGAGATCCTGACCGCGAAAAACCAGCACCTGATGTTGGAGCCATGCATCGTAGATGGCACGGATGGCCGGCTCGTCGAGGGGCGCTGCGAGATCGACGCCGCTGATTTCCGCGCCGAGTGCGGACGAGAGCGGGCGCACGTCGAGGTGGCTCATCCTAGAGCGGGTAGCCGCCGGGCCGGCTCACGCCGATCCAGGTTTGGCGCTTGCCGTCCCAGCGTTCGATGACGACCGAATCCTCGCCGACGCCGCGCTGCGGCTGTGCACCGAAGTCGTAGTGGCCGTTGATGCCGTTCCACGAACGCAGACCGCTGATGTAGTCCCGGATCTGCTGCGCGGTCGCGTTCTCGCCGAACTTCCGTAAAGCGCTGACGGCGATCAGCGCCGGATCCCACGCCACCGACTGACCGAAGTCGGGCCGGACGCCCGCGGCGCGGAACGCATCACTGTATGCCTTAACCGCACCCTTGATGGGCCCGTTCGGCAATTGGTCCGGCGCGAGGCAGGGCGGTCCGGGAAAGTCGAGCTCGGCGGGAAGAAAGTCGGCGTACGCCTTCATCTGTGCGTACGTCTGGTTGCCGCTGGACGTAAAAACCGGGATCGCGAGTCCGGCTTCGTTCACGCCGCGCAGGATCGTTGCGGCGGGTGTCCCGGTGGTCCACGCGATCAGCACCTGCGCGTCGGTCGTTTTGATGCGCGCGATCTGCGCCGACACGGTGACATCGGTGCCGTTGAAGTACTCCTGCGCGACGACCCGGACGTTCTTGTTCTCCGGACGCGCGAGCGCTGCGGTGAGCGAACGCAACGTGTCTTGACCGCTCGCATCGATCGAGGAGAGGATCGCAATGCGCGTCAGCCCGCGCAACCGGTAGTAGCGAATCGCGGCGACGGCGAGGTCCGAGGTCGACATCCCCGCCGAGAACACGTAGCTCCCTTTGGGCGGGTGGATTCCCGGTGAGAAGCAGTACTGCACCGGGCCGTTCTGCGAGAGCGGTGCCATCGCGCTGCACAGCGCCGTCAGTCCCGAGCCCAGCACCAAGGGCACGTTCTTGGCGGTAACCGTGTTCAAGAGTTGCACCGCAGTTTGCGGGTTCGAGCCGTCGTCCTCGACGACGAACGCAATGGGCCGGCCGTTGATGCCGCCGGAAGCGTTGATCGCGGTTGCCGCGATCTGCAGCGACTCGGCTTCCTCTTTCCCGATGAATGCTCCGGAGCCGGTTTCAGGCAAAATGGCGTAGATTTGGTAGGGCTCGGCGGCAGGCGTGCCGGTCCGCGTCGCCGCGCACAGCAGCGCGCAGACCAGCAAGCAAATGCAAAAACGGATGCCGCGCATTCCCAGACCTCGTCCCGAAGAGTTGGTTTTTGTTGCAAAATCAATACGGTGTTCCTATAATATAACACGCACCATGCCATCCCGCAACGAACAGCAAGACCTCATCTGTCGCGTCACCGGGGATACCCCGGCCGGCCGGATGATGCGCCGCTACTGGCTTCCCGCGTTGCTGGTCGAAGAGCTCAAAGAGCCCGACGGCACGCCCGTGCGCGTGCGCATCCTCGGCGATGACTTGGTCGCTTTTCGCGACACGCACGGTCGCATCGGCATCATCGAGGCCGCGTGCCCGCATCGCCTTGCGTCGCTTGCGCTGGGCCGCAACGAAGAAGGCGGTCTGCGCTGCATCTACCACGGGTGGAAGTTCGACGTCACGGGCGCGTGCGTAGAAATGCCGACCGAACCGGACACGTTTGGTTTCAAGCAGCGCATCGGCGTACGCTCGTATCCGGTGCGCGAGGCCGGCGGTATCGTGTGGGTCTACCTCGGGCCGCCGGCTCTCGAACCGGACTTTCCGGCCTTCGACTGGACGCAGAAGCCGCGCGAACACATCGCACTGTTGAAGTTCGTGGAGAACGCCAACTACCTTCAGGCCGTGGAAGGAAGCGTCGACTCGGCGCATACGAGCTTTCTGCACCGCGGCTCGGGCCCGCCGCGGGAAGAGGCGATTCGAAAGGCGTCGACCGGCGACTTCTCACCGGTGCACGCGTGTGCGGACACCTGCTACGGCTTCCGCTACGTCGCGATCCGGCAACCCAAGGAGAACCCTGATCGGACGAAGCTCGTGAAGATGACGCGTTACATCTTCCCGACTACCGCGGTCACGTCGGCGCCGATGCTGCCCGACACGCCGGCGCTCGCACAGATTTTCGTCCCGATCGACGACGAGCACACGATGCACTTCAGCATCTACCACAGCCTGACCGGCGAGCCGGTCGACGAGCAAGCGCAGCGCGAATTCTATCACCTCGTGCCCGGTGTCGATCTCGACGCGCAGTGGCGGCCGGCCGCGAATCTCGAGAACTGGTACGGTCAGGATCGCGCGAAGATGGCCGCCGGTAGTTGGACCGGCATTGAGAGTTTGCTGATCCAGGACGCCGCCTGCCAAGAGACGATGGGCCCGATAACCGACCACGCGCAGGAGCACCTCGGCACGTCCGACGTCGCGATCATACGGTTGCGCCGGCGTATGCTCGAGAGCGTGCGCCGCGTGCAGGCCGGGGAGCCGCCGATCGGGCTCGGGAGCCGCCTCGATTACGGAGCGCTGACGCACATCCCCTACACGGCGATCGATGTCGACGCGCGGTGGGAAGACGTGCAGTCGTTTCCGGGAGAGTACGATGTCGCGGACGTTGCGCAGGCGCGTGCCTGACACGATGGTGAAGCACTAATGGCGGACCTGGCGCTCACGTTCTCGTGCGGGTTGTACGACCGGCTCGTGCCGCTCTATGCCAAAGAGGCCACGCCGGCGGGGATTGACTTGCAGTTCATCGTGAACGACTCGCCGACGGAGGCGTTCGCGCGCATGGTGAAGGGCGAGTACGACAGCGGCGAGTTGTCGTGTTCCGACTACCTCCGGCGCACCAGCGCCGGGAACTTTCCGTACGTCGCGATTCCGGTCTTCCCGTCGCGGGTTTTCCGGCACAGCATGATCTGCGTGCGGCGCGACGCCGGCATCCGGGATCCGCGCGATCTCGAAGGCAAGCGCGTCGGCGTTCCGAGCTTCGGCATGACGGCGGCCCTGTGGATTCGCGGTCTCCTGCAGCACGAGTACGGGGTCGATCACACGACGATCGAGTGGATCCAGGGAGCGCCGCCGCGCCCCGACGAAACCCGCCTGCGCGAGCGCTTTCGCATTGCGACGAAGCCTGCGGACACATCGTTCGAGACGCTAATCGACGACGGCGCCATCGACGCGTTCATCGGCGCCGACCTTCCGGAAGCGATGCTGGCGAACCCGAACGTCGTTCGACTCTTCCCGAATTACCGCGAGCTCGAGCGCGAGTACTACGAACGCACGAAGATCTTCCCGATCATGCACGTCGTCGTGATCCGCCGTACGCTCTACGAGGAGCACCCGTTCGTCGCGCAGAGCCTCTACGACGCGCTCGAGCGCTCGAAGTCGATCGCACGCGAGAAACTGCGCTACACGGGAACGTTGCGGTACATGCTGCCGTGGATGATCGCCGACGTCGAGGAGATTGACGCCGTGTTCGGCGGCGATCCCTTTCCGTACGGCCTCGCGCCGAACCGGCCGACCCTTGAAACCGCCCTCCAGTACCTGGGCGACCAAGCTCTCCTCGAGGGTCCGGTCGACCTCGACCAGGCCTTCGTCGCCGTGAAAAGCGCCGTTTAAGGCTTCGCCTGCCAGATCACCTCGCCGGCGGGCATCGGCGGCGTATGCGTGCTGTATTTCGATGCCGCATCGATCGCCGGCTGCAGGAGCGCCGGATCGAGCGTGGTCGCGAACGCCGGCATGCGCATCGTCGAGGCGATATCGGGATCGACCTTGATGTACTTGATGAGCACGTCACCGGCTTCTTTGCGATGTGTGTTGCCCCACTGTGCGCCGCGCCGCACGGCGGCTTGAAAGCGCGCGACCGCCTGCGGGTTGGCGCGAATCCACGGCTCGGCCGCAATCCAGCCGTTGAGCATGAAGTGCTGCGCGAGCGCGCCGTTGACGTCGGCGATCGGCTTCGCGTCCTTGTCCTGGGTGAGAAACGGCTCGGCCATGACCACCGCGTCGACGCGGTGCTGCGCGAGCGCGCCGGCCATCTGTGGAAACGGAATTTCGGCGAACTTCACGCTCGAAGGCGCGACGCCGCCTTTCTCGATCCACGACTCGGTCGTGAAGAAGGAGAGGTCGGCGAGCCCGGTGACGCCGATCGTCTTGCCGACGAAATCGGCCGGCGTGCGCAACGTGGAATCGGGCGCCACGACGAGGGCCGACGTCGGCGCCGTAGGCACGTAGACTTGACCCGGCGCGATGAAGTAGACCGGGATACCGCGTTCGCGTGCCGCCGCACCGACACCGATTGCGGCGAAACCGATGTCGGCCGAGCCCGAGACGAGCGCGGCGATGATCGCGGGGCTGCTGGTCATCGACGTCAGGTGCACGTCGAGCCCGGCGTCCTTGAAGAAGCCCTCTTCTTGGGCGTAGTACACGTTGGCCGATGTCGAGCTCGGCAGCGCGATCAGGTTGATCACGATCGGCGCATCGGCGGCGCGCGCCGTGCCCGTCAGCAGCGGCAGCACCGCGAACATGGTGAGGCAGAACGAACGGACGAAACGCACGATTAGTCTTTCATAACGGAAACAGGAGCAATATAGGCGCCGACAGTCTGCCAGGGCGCGCCGGCCGGAAGTAGCTGGTCCTCGCCGCGCACGGCGGCGAAATCGATCGGCTCGCGCAAGCCCAGTGGTGCCTCGGCATTCGTCTCGAAACGCGCCAGCGAGTCCAGCATCAGGCGGCGGAAACGGATCACGGCGGCATCACTCGCACCGAGATGTTCGCGACTGCGATCGAAGACCGGACCCATACTCTCTTGCACGACCATGTCTTGCATCGCAACGCCGGGCACGCGCACCGCGAAGGGCTCCTCGCCCTCGCCCTGAAGCCAGTCGTTTTCGCGCGAGCGGAACTTGCGGAAGTCAGCGTCCATGTCCAGCCCCGGGCGCATGGCCGAGCGCGTTTCATGCAGCCCACGCTCGGCATCGGTCATCGGTCCATCGGTGCGCGCCTTCACGTAGAAAAACATCGTGCTCTCGTCGTCGATCGGCACGAAGATCTGCATCATCACGAGATTTTCCGGCGGCGGCACGAGCGTGAACACCGGTGCTATGAATTGCGTAACTCGCACGTGCTGGGTCGACTCCGGATTGAGCGCCGGCTTCCGAATCGTCGCGTAACGGAAGCCGTACGGGGTCGTCTCGACCTCGATGCGCGGTCGCCCGTCGCTCGACGGCAAGACGAACGTACCGCCGTCCATGACCGACGTCGCCAAATCACCGACGGAGAACGCGTCGGCATGCAGGTAGTTGATGTGCACTGAATCGAGGATGCCGTCGACGCACTGCGACCAGTTGCACTCTTCCCGAACCTTGCCGATCCAGCGATGATCGGCGGGGAGGGTCGCCCACTCGAACGTCATCATCGGGGGTTCGCACTCCGGCGGCCCGAGATAGGCCCACAGCAAACCGGCATGGGCGCGCAGTGGATGGGCACGCGCCCGCACCCTGTCTTTGAACGTGCTCGTGTCGGGCTCGGCCGGCGTCTCCGTCACCCGGCCGGATGCATCGATCTTCCAACCGTGATAGGGGCAACGCAGCGTGCAACCCTCGACGCTCGCCAACGCCATCGATGCGCCCCGGTGCGGACAGCCTTCTTCGATCAGACCGAACTCGCCGTCGCGACTGCAAAACGCAACGAGGTTTTCGCCGAGCACGCGCACGCGCTTCGGCCGCCCGCCCGGCGCTACTTCGCCCGCGAGGAGCACGGGCAACCAGTAGCGGCGGAGCATCGCTCCCATCGGCGCACCGGGCCCGATGCGAACGAGACGTTCATTCTCTTCAGGCGTCATTGGCGTGAACGATCGCTTCCTCAACGAGACGCGCTCACTTTTGGCCGCATGGCTAGCCGAGGCGCACCTCCTCATCCTTCGCGCATCGGAGGCCGAACCACCAACCCGCCGAAGGCCGGGCCATGAAGACACGCGTCTTGCCGCTCGTGGCCCTCGCGATCGCCCTGGGCCTCGTGCCCGTCGCCGCTCGCGCGCAGAGCGCTCCGACCTACCTCCAGATGGGACCGGCGATGGGCGCGCTCTACAAACCGGACAGCGGGCCTGCCCCGCACGTCGGCATTCTGGTCATGCACCGCACCGCGAATTACTTGAACCATCCGGCCTGCAGAGAGTTCTCCAAGCGCGGCTTCATGGTTCTGTGTATGAACTCACGCTATATAAACAACGAAGAGCTGGTGCGTTTTGAAACCATGATGCTCGACGTGAAAGCCGGCGTGGAATACTTGCGCGCGCAGCCGGGCATCACGAAGGTCTTGCTCTTCGGGCACAGCGGCGGCGGACCGACGATGAGCTTCTACGAGGCCGTCGCGGAGAACGGCACCAGCTACTGCAACAAGCCGACCAAGCTCGTGCGCTGCGGCGAGGAGCTCGCCGGCATGCCGAAGGCCGACGGCATCGTCTTCGCCGATTCACATACCGGCAATCCGGTCGATGTGGTGCGCGGGCTCAACCCGTCGGTCCCGAACGAAATGGATCCGCCGTCGAAAACGCCGATCGCCGACCTCGATCCGTTCGACCCGAAGAACGGGTTCAACCCGAACGGCCCCTCGCACTATTCCGCCGATTTCCAAAAGCGGTATTATATCGCGCAATCGAAGCGCATGAACGATTTGATCAAATCCGCGCAAGACAAACTCGCGCAGATGCAGGCCGGCACGTACGGCTATCCCGACGACGACGTGATCGTCATCCCGCACGGCGGCAATCCCGGTGCCGGGCCCGGCGCGCACGCCGGGCTCTTCAACTACGATTCGAGCATCAAGGAAGTCTTCGACACGGTGCGTCCCGAGAAGCTCATTCGCAACGACGGCACGGTGGTCGTACAGCCGATCCACAGCGTCTACGTCCCCGATCCGCACCTCGCGATCTTGCACGAGACGTTCGACAACGGCACGAAACTGCTCAGCATCCGCTCGTTCCTCAGCGCGAACGCGACCCGCAGCACGAACTCGATGGACGGGATCGACGACTGCTCGAGCAACAACTCGACGATTTGCGCGGTCCGGTCGATTGCCGTACCGGAGCTCTTCCTCGGGATGGGCGCCTATGAGTTCATGCGCGAGGTCGAGAACGAGTACGATGCCGCGATCACCAAGGACAAGGACTACGCCGTCGTCGAGGGCGCGCTCCACAGCTTTAGCCCGTGTACGATTTGTGAGAAGACTCCCGGCCAGTACAGCAACACGGTGAAGAACCTATTCGACTACGCGACGGCTTGGATCAACAAGCGCTACTGATGGCCGGCGCGAGCAGTCGTTGAGCGGGCAGGGGAAGCCGCCGCCCGATTTCGCGATGGTGCGGGCGGTCGAGATTTTGGCCCAGATCGCCGAGAAGCAGCTGAAGTCGGCCCACGTGCTGCCGCCGCCGACCGACGTGCCGGTCGTGCTGTTCAACGAACAGGTCATGTTCGTGATCGGAAAAACCCAGCGCGCCGCGGTGACGGCCGTACTCGGCCCCGGCTATGCCTTTCCAACCAAGGGCTGGGACTCGTATGCGATGCACGAGGGAACCACGCGCTGTCTGCTCAGCGCGTTGTATCGCGACGGCGTGCTGGTCGGCGTCGACTACTACGTCGCGCCGGCAAACCGCGTGCCCGAGCTGCGCGCCCGCAACTTCGGCGAATTCCGTTTCGTGCCGGGCCAGATCATGATCGGCAGCGACATGCTGCGGTTGGATGACCGCTTCGTTGCGGTCGCCGAGGGCCCGGACAACCGCACCTTTTCCCATTCCTTCGAAGTCCGCTTCCCGGGCGGCATCGCGTTCGTGCAGGGCACGGGCGGCTTTGCTCAGCGGCTGGTGCTGTACGCCGTCAGCTAGGTGTCTCGCAGCTCACGCTTGAGCACCTTGCCGTAGGAATTCTTGGGCAGCGCGTCCACGAACACGTAGCGCTTGGGGCGCTTGAAGCGCGCGATCGCACCGAGGCACATCGTGTCGAGCTCGTCTTCGGTGACGGCGCCCGGTGCGCTCGCCACGACAAAAGCGACGACTTCCTCGCCCCAGTCGGCGTGCTGCCGGCCCACGACGGCGGCTTCGCGGACGGCCGGATGCGTCAGCAGCACTTCCTCGATTTCGCGCGGATAGATATTCGATCCGCCGCTGATGATCAGGTCTTTGGAGCGGTCTTTCAGCGTCAAATAGCCGTCGGCGTCGAAAGCGCCCATGTCGCCCGTGTGCAGCCAGTTCCCGCGCAATGCGTCCGCGGTCGCTTGCGGGTCGTCCCAGTAGCCGCTCATCACCGTGTCGCCGCGAACGACCACCTCGCCGATCTCGCCCGGCGGCAATTCGACGTCGTTTGAATCAACGACCGCGACCTCGCAGCCGGTTCTCACCGTGCCGACCGACGCCAGGCGATCGCGATAGTGCGGGTGATCCCGGTTAACGTGATCCGCCCGCGAGAGGCCCGTGATCGTCATCGGGCTCTCGCCTTGACCGTATAGTTGGACGAACTTGGGTCCGATCGTTGCCAGCGCGGTCAGCATATCGGCAACGTACATCGGACTGCCGCCGTAGGTGATCGTCTTGAGGTGAGACGTATCTCCACCATGATCGATCACGTGGTTCACGAGCCGCGTGAGCATCGTCGGGACGGCAAACATCGATACGTCGCTATACGTTTGCAAGAGCGCCAGCAGCTCGGGCGGGTCGAAGCCGCCGCTGCGCGGCATCACATGGACTGAACCTTTGGCGACGTGCGGAAGCGCCCACAGCCCCGATCCGTGGGAGAGCGGCGCCGCGTGAACGATCGCCTCGCCCGGCTCCACCTGATCCATGTCGCAGAAATAATTCAGCGTCATCGCCAGCAGGTTGCGATGGGTAAGGATCGCTCCTTTGGGCCGCCCCGTGGTGCCGCTGGTATAGAAGAGCCAGGCCGGATCGTTCGGATCGCAAACCGCCGGATCGACGGCGCTGCCGGCCATGAACGAGGCGCTATCCGACCGCACGACGTGCGCTTTGGATGAAACCTCGCTCGCGGCAGACTCCGCCGTCTCGGCATGCTCCTCATCGACGACGCACACCGCGGCGGCGCACTGCTCGAGGATATAGGCCAGCTCGCGATAGTGCAATTTCGCGTTTACCGGTACCGCGACGAGACCGGCGATCCAGGCAGCGAACAGCACCTCGAGGTAGCTGGTGGAATTCGCCATGAAAATAACGACGCGCTCGCCGCGCTTCACGCCGTGAAGCGATTGCAGGCCCGCTGCGAGCGTCGCTGCGCGCGCTGCGAACTCACCGTACGTCGCCACCCGGTCTTCGCCGTCGGCAAGCGCGGGAAGCTCTCGGTGCCGCCGCGCGGTGTCAACGAGCAGCCGGGCAACGTTCATGCTACGACGACGCTGCCGCCGATGCTGCGTTCAGCGTCACCTGCAAGTGATGCGCCAGTAAGGCCGCAGTCCGTTGGGCGTCGCCCGAGCGAGCGGCCTCATACAGCTCGCGATGCTCGGTTCGCGCCGATTCGCGGCCGCCGCTCATGCCGACGGGGATCGTGGCGAACCGCACCGACTGGGCCGCAAGGATATCCGTGAACCGCAGAAGCCACGACGACGTGCAACGCGCGCGAAGCACCTTGTGAAACGCGCTGTGCAGATCGAGGTGATCGGTGAAATCGTATTCACGCGTCATCAGCGCATCCAGCCGCTTGAACGACCGCTGCAGCTCGGCGAGCCACAGACGGTCGCCGTGCGATACCGAATCCGCGACGGCCTTAGGTTCGAGGTTGATCCGCAAGTCGTAAATCTCGCGGATCTCGCGCAGCGAAACGGACGCCACGCGCGCTCCACGGTGCGGGTCGTAGACCAGAAACCCCTCGGCGGTCAGACGTTGAAACGCCTCGCGAATCGGCGTATGACTCACGCCCAGGCGCTCGCTCCAGACCGCGCCGACCAGACGTTCGCCGGGCTTCGCCTCACCGAGCAAAATCGAGCGGCGAATTTGCTTGGCGACGAAGTCGGTGCGGCTGGAGGTGCCGGCCGGCTCGGCGATCACGCCGGCCGGATTCTATAGAATGGCATCTCCGGGGTGCCTTCGACCGCTAAGCCAAGCGCGACCTTCAACCCGGCGAAAGAAGCGCCGTTACGCCCAAAAGCTGGCCCCATCGGCCCGAAAAGAGCGCAGGGTAAATTCTATAGAACTCTGAACCCATCGGGCTGCAAGAGAACATTCTTGCATGTTTCTCGGGGAGCCGTGCACTTCATGGGCAGCCTGATCGCCATCGACATCGGTGGCACGTTCACCGATTTGACCGCCTACGATCCCAGCACGGGGGATCTCGTCTTCGGGAAGACGTCCACCACCGCGGCTCCCGACGAAGGCGCGATCAAGGGCCTGACCAAGATCAAGGCGGCCGGCGTGGACGTCGGGGCCGCCGAGGTCCTCAAGCACGGCACGACGGTCGTCATCAACAGCATCTTGGAGCGGCGCGGCGCCCGCACCGCGCTCGTGACGACCGAAGGCTTTCGCGACATCCTCGAGATCGGCCGCGGGAGCCGGCCCGAGTCGTTCAACCTCTTTTACAAGCGTCTGCCGCCGTTCGTCCCGCGCGAGCGCCGCTATGAGATTCGCGAGCGCCTCAACGCGAAGGGCGAAGTGCTCGTTCCGCTCGATCTGGAAGCGCTGCCCGCGCTCGCGAAGACGCTGCGCGATTCGGGGATCGAGGCCGTCGCCGTGTGCTTCCTGCACGCATATCGCAACCCCGCGCACGAGAATGCGGTAGCGGACTACTTGCGCGCGCACCTGGATTGCTTCGTCTCCACCTCCAACGAGCTCTCGCGCGAGTTTCGCGAATACGAGCGCACGTCGACCACGGTCGTCAACGCGTTCGTCGGACCGCGCACCAGCTCGTATATCGATCGTTTTCAGTCCGGTATCGCCCACATGGGCTTCGACGGCCGCCTGCTCCTGATGGGATCCAACGGCGGCGTGTTGACCGCCGACGAGGCGATCCGCCGTCCGGTGTTGCTGATCGAGTCGGGCCCCGTCGGCGGCGCGGCCGGCGCGGCCGAGCTCGGCAAGATCACCGGAAATCCGAACATCATCGCGTTCGACATGGGCGGCACGACCGCCAAAGCCGTCATGATCGAGAACGGTGAAGCGGCCATCGCTTCGATCTATTACGCCGCGGGCTACAACACGGGATATCCCGTCCAAGCCGCCGTTCTCGATATCGTCGAAGTGGGCGCGGGCGGCGGCAGCATCGCGTGGACGAACGAGCTCGGCGCACTGGTGGTCGGCCCGCGCAGCGCGGGCGGCGTGCCCGGTCCCGTGTGTTACGGCACGGGCGGGACCGAGCCGACCGTCACCGACGCGAACCTCGTCCTCGGCCGGCTCAATCCGGGACGCTTTCTCGACGGCGAGATGCCGCTCGACGTGCGGGCCGCCGAGAGCGCGATCGGTACGCTCGCGGAAGAGCTCGGCGAGCCGCTGCACCGGGTTGCCGCCGGCATCATCAACCTCGCGGCGCTGACGATGGCCTCGGCGGTCAAGATGACGACGATCGAACGCGGACACGATCCGCGCGATTTCGTGATGGTAGCCTACGGCGGGGCCGGCCCGCTGCACGCCGTCCAAGTCGCCCGCGAGATCGGCTGCCGCTCGGTGATGATCCCGCGGCATCCGGGACATTTTTGCGCCTACGGTATGTTGTGCGCCGACTTGCGCTACGATCTGGTCCAGACCATGACCAGCGCCCTCGACAAGCTCGACTTCAGCGACGCGGAGCGCCAATTCGCGGGCCTCGAGCGTGAAGGCAAAGCCCTGCTCGAGGGGACGGGAATTGCCCTGAGCACGGTTCGCGTCACTCGCTATGCGGACATGCGCTATCACGGCCAAGAGCACACGATCAAGATCAAGCTGCCGGCGAGTTTCAGCGCGGTGAACGACGCCGGCATGCTGCGCGAGCTCTTTGAAGCCGAATACAGGACTCGCTACGGCCATTCGAGCGAAGGTGTCCCGGTCGACATCGTCAACTTGCGGCTCATCGTCGACGGCGTCGGCGACCGGCCCCGCATCGAACGCATGGAAGCCTTAGTCGCGGCGCCGCTGGCAAAGTCGCGCGAGGTCAGTTTCGACGGGCTTTCGTTCGGCGCGTGCGATGTCTGGTGGCGCGACGATCTGCCCGTCAACGCTCAGGTTTCCGGTCCGGCCATCATCGAGGAAGGCGCGTCGACCACGCTGCTGTTCCCCGGCGATACGGCGCGGATCGACGAGTTCGGTAATATTGTTATCACGATCGGAGAGTCGACATGAGTGTTAGTGCAGCGCCGGTTCCCGTCAAAGCGAAATCTAAGTTCGACCCGATCATGATCGAGGTGATTCGGAGCCTCTTGATCGCGACGATGGACGAGTGCGAGATCAACCTCTCGCGCACGGCGTTTAGCCCGATCATCTACGAAGTAAAAGATTATTGTATCGGGTTACTCGACCGCGAGGGACGAACCATCGCGCAGAGCCGCGGCAGCGTGCCGACCTTCATGGCCGACCTCGGCGATTCCGTACGCGACGGCATCGAGATCTACGGGCACGACGGCATCGAACCCGGCGACGTCCTGTTAATGAATTTCTCCGACATCTGCGGTCAGCACCTCAACAACGTCGTCGTCTACCTGCCGGTCTTCTGGGAAGACAAACTGGTAGGTTTCATGGCCTCGCGCGCGCATTGGACCGATGTCGGGGGACGCGTTTCGGGCTCCGTGTCGACGGATACGACGGAGATCTTTCAAGAAGGCATCCAGCTTCGCTCGCTCAAGGTGTATAAGCGCGGCAAGCCCGATGCCGAGATCTTGCGCGTGATCCGCCACAACGTGCGGTACCCCGAGATGTCGCTCGGCGATATGGAAGCCCAAATCGCCGCCTGCGAACTCGGCCGGATACGCTATCTCGGTCTGATCGAGAAGTACGGCTGGGACGTCGTCAACAACTGCATCGTGTCGTTCTGGGACCGCTGCGAAGCCGTGGCGCGCGAGCGCATCCGCGCGCTGCCCGACGGCGAGTACATCGGCGAATCGTTCCTCGACGATGACGGCGTGGTAATGGACAAGACGATCCCGTTGAAGATCAAGGTGATCGTTTCGGGCGATGAGCTGACGGTTGATTTCTCCGAGCTCGCGCCCCAAACGCGCGGGCCGATGAACGCCGGGTACGGTGCCGGCGTGAGCGCCGCCAAAGTGGCGTTCAAGAGCGCGCTGCTGCCGACGATCGCCGCGAACGACGGCACGTTCCGCCCGCTCAAGGTGGTGCTGCCGCTGGGCACGATCATGAGCGCCGTGGATAACGCCGCGATGTCGCTGTGGACGGTCACGATCAAGACCATCGTCGACACGATCTTGCGGGCGTTTTCCGAAGCCGCGCCCGAACGGGTACCCGCTGCGCACCATGGTTCGATGGGAGCCTTTTTCTTCTCGGGCCGCAGCGCTGAAACCGGAAAGCGCTTCTCCACCGTCGATTCGGTACTGGGCGGCTGGGGCGCCCACCCCGACGCTGACGGGTTTTCTCCGCTCAAGACGGTCACCCACGGCGACACGCGCCAAGTCCCCACCGAAGTCGAAGAGACGTTCTACCCGCTGTTGGTGCGGCGCTATGAATGGGTGCCGGATTCAGCCGGCCCGGGCAAGTTCCGCGGCGGACTCGGCCTGCGCAAGGTCTACACGATGCCCGACGGCGGTAACTTAACCGTCGCGTTTGAGCGCGCGAAGTGTCCGCCTTGGGGACTCTTCGGCGGCGGCGAAGCGCAAGTCGGCTTCGCAACACTGCAACAACCGGGCGGCGAAGTGAAGCGCTATCAAAAGGCGACCGGTCTGGCCGTTGAGCCGGGCGGAGAGATCGAGCTTCGTTCGGGCGGCGGCGGCGGACGCTTCCCCGCCTACGAGCGCGATCTCGAGCGCGTGATCGACGATTTGCGGCAGGGATACGTTACCGAAGAAGGGGCGCGCCGCGATTACGGCGTCGTCGTTCAACCGGGCACGCTGACGCTCGACATTCCGGCCACCGAATCCCGGCGCGCTGCGATGCGCACCGGCAGCAAAGGGTAAACGCAATGCTGACCTTCGACAAAGTCATCGACATCAGCCTCACCCTCGATACCGAGAAATTCCACATGCGCACGCCGGCCGGCTTCAAGCGCGACATGCAGTTCGAGTTGGAGGTGCTCAAGGAGCACGACGCGCCGGGCGGAGCGGGCCAAATCGTGCGCGGCGTGCACATGCGCCTGCATGCCGGCAGTCACATCGATGCCCCCGAGCACAACCTGCCCGGCGGCGCGCAGGTCCTCGATCTGCCGCTCGACACCTTCATCGGTCCGGCGGTGGTGGCCGATCTGCGCGACACGTTCCCCGCCAAACCGATCACGGCCGAGAAACTCGAGAACGCGGTCGGCGCCGTCATCGAATACGGCGACCGTTTGCTGCTCCGTACCGATGCCAACAAGAACTACGACGGGTCGCCGGCGTGGATGAAGAGCTGCCCGTATCTCACGCGCGATGCGGTCGAGTGGTGCTTCGAGCACGGGGTGAAGATCGTCGGCTACGATTTCTATCACGGTGCGGATGCGCCGGACGCACCGCGCACGTTCGACACCGCCCGGCTCCTCAACGAAAACGGTGTCGTGACGCTGACGTATCTCCAAAACTTGGATCTGATCACCAAGCCGCGCGTGACACTGATGGCATTTCCGCTCAAAATTGCGGGCGCCGAAGCCTCACCGGTGCGCGCGGTCGTCGTCGAGTCGTAATATAAATATGAAAAATACTTCTTCTCGTTTTATGCAGCAAGATCGCCGCACGTTTATCGGAGGCGTCGCCTCGGCTGCCGCGGCGCTGGCGCTCGGCGAACCGGCCGGCGCGCAGGCCGTGCCCGCCAAGATCCGGCTGCTCGGCGTGGCCGTCGATCTCTATGCGCTCGGGTACTATGCCCTCGACGGCGGGTTCTTCGCGAAAGCCGGCTTGGACGCCGAAATCACCTCGCTCGCCGGTGGTTCCGCGGTGCTCTCAGCGGTATTGGGCGGCGCCGCCGACGTCGGCATCTCGAGCGTGGTCGCACTGGCCGCCGCCGCTACGCGCGGCGCGCAGGTGTCGATCCTATCGGGTTCCGGGCTCTGCACGGCGGAAGCGCCGTCGTACTTGCTGTGCGTCTCGAAAACCTCGCCGCTGCAGTCGGCGAAGGAGCTCACCGGAAAGACGATCGCCGTCGTCTCGCTGAACGATTCCGCAACCGTGGCGACCTACACGTTTCTGGCGAAGAACGGCGTCGACCGCTCGAAGCTTCATTTCTTCGAACTGCCGATTCCCGAAATGGGTGCGGCGTTACAAGCCGGACGCGTCGATGCCGCTGTGATTTCCGAGCCGGCCTTGACCATCGCGCTCGACACGGTCGCACGGTCCATCGGGAACCCGTTCAACGCGATCGGCTCGCCGGTGACCGTCGGCGCGTTCTTCGGAACGACCGACTGGGTACGAGCAAATCCTTCCGTCGCTCAACGCTTCTCGAGCGCCATGGACGCAGCCGCGCGCTGGTCGAACACGCATCACGACGAGACGGCCGTGATCTTGTCGAAATACTCCAAACTGGAGCTGTCCACGGCGCAAACGATGACCCGCTGCCCGAACACCGGTAAGCTCACAGTCCAAATGGTGCAGCCCGTTCTCGATGCGGCACTTGCCGCCAATCTTCTCCCTCGCCACGTCAACGCGTCGGATCTGATGGCGAAGATCGCCTAGCGGGATCAGTCGAAGGGCTGACCCGGGAAGATGTTGTCGACCGCGATCGTTCGCGTTCCGTCGGCGTCGCGGACGACAAACTTCCCGCCGGAGTAGAACGACGCGGCCGACACATCACCCGACTTGCTCAGGACGTAAAACGTCAAACCAAAGCGCGGCGTACCGCGGGTGTTGATCAGCCGCTTGTCGGTCGTCACCGCCCGCACCCGCCGCAACGCGTCGACCACCGCGTCCTTGGCCGCGCGCCCCGCGCGCATCCGCTCGATGATATACATCGACGAGAGCGTGTAGAGGTTCGATTCGCCGCGACCGGTCGAGCCGACGGCGCCGATCTCGTTGTCGACGTAGAGCCCGGCGCCCAGGATCGCCGCGTCGCCGGTGCGGCCCGGAATCTTCCAGGTCAGGCCGGCCGATGAGTTCACGGCGCAGACGTCGCCGGCCGCGTTGATCCCCGCGGCGACGATCGTGCCCCAGTAGTGCTGGATGTCGATGAGGCCGTCACGGATCATCGACTCGGCGGCCGAGCTGATGCGCTCGCGCTTGGTCGGATCGAGGTAATGGTCGGGATCGATGCGGCGCTTCCACTCGCGCCAGAGCGCGCGCGAGTGCTCGGTATTCAGGTCGGCTTCGATCGGCAGACCCAGCGCGCGGGCAAACTGCTGCGCGCCGCTGCCGGCCAGCAGATGGTTGTCGGTCTGCTCCATCACGGCTTTCGACACGAGCGAGGGCGTCTTCACTCCCTCGATCGCCGCGACGCCGCCGGCCCAGCGCTTGGGGCCGTGCATGCAGCACGAATCGAGCTGGACGACCCCGTCGGCGTTCGGCAGCCCGCCGTACCCGACGCTATCGTCGAGCGGGTCGAGCTCGTTGATGTTCACGCCGGCAATCAACGCATCGAGCACATCCTCGCCGCGCACGATCCCATCAAACGCCCGCTCGACGCACGTCTGCGTCCCGCCATTCCGAAACTGGTTCCCATTCGCGGTGGAGAGCACGATCGGCTTAACCGGCCGCCCCAACATGATAGCCGGCGCAGCCCCAGTGACACCAAGAAATTCCGTCCGATTCAGCATCCCGGATCGTGTCCCGGGGCGTGGTGTATGAGCCGGCCGGCCTCATAGAATAGGGGCGGCCATCGTGGCTCTTGGCGAAGGTTGTTTTTGCAGAGCAACTTTCACGAAAGGGACACCACGATGGCCAAAGCCAGTATTGCACTTGCGGAACTCGTTGAAAAGGGGTCGCAGGACGAAATTGTCCGGGAGCTCCTGAGCCACGTTGCCGAGCGGCTCATGGAGTTCGAGATCGAGCAGCACACCGGCGCCGAGCACGGCGAGCGTACGCCCGAGCGGAGTAACAGCCGCAACGGGTACCGCGATCGCCTGTGGGAGACACGGGTCGGCTCGGTCGATTTGCGCATCCCCAAGCTCCGCCGCGGCTCTTACTTTCCGGCGTTCTTAGAGCCGCGTCGCACGGCCGAGAAAGCCTTGGCTGCGGTGATCCAAGAAGCGTACATCCAGGGCGTCTCGACGCGTTCGGTCGACGAGCTGGTTCGTGCGATGGGGATGAGCGGGATCTCCAAGAGCCAAGTCTCACGACTGTGCGGCGAGATCGACGAGCGCGTCAACGCTTTTCTCGGTCGCCCGCTGGAAGGCGACTGGCCGTATCTGTGGATCGACGCAACGTACGTGAAGGTGCGTCAAGCCGGCCGCATCGTCTCGGTTGCGGTGATAATCGCCGTTGCAGTAAACACTGATGGCGTCAGGGAAATCGTCGGTGTTGCAGTCGGCCCGAGCGAAGCCGAGCCGTTCTGGTTGAAGTTCTTGCGCGACCTTACGCGGCGTGGTTTGCGCGGGGTGAAGCTGGTGATCTCCGACGCGCATCTTGGCCTTAAGGCGGCGATCGCGAAAGTGTTCACGGCAACGTGGCAACGCTGCCGCGTGCACTTCATGCGCAACGCCCTCGCCTTTGCGAACAAGGGCCAGCGACAAATGGTCCTAGCGCTGATCAATACGGCGTTTGCGCAAGAGACGACGGAAGCAGCACACGAGCAATGGCACGTCGTTGCCGACCACTTTCGGACAAAGCTGCCGAAGCTCGCGGCCATGCTCGACGAGGCCGAGAACGACGTCCTCGCATTCACCGACTTCCCGCGCGCCCATCGCAAACAGATCGCTTCGACGAACCCGCTGGAGCGGCTCAACGCGGAGATCAAGCGCCGTACCGACGTCGTCGGCATCTTCCCCAACGACGCTGCGATCGTGCGGCTCGTTGGCGCACTGCTGCTCGAGCAGAACGACGAGTGGCAGTTGCAGCGGCGCTATCTCTCGCTCGAAGGACTCGGTGCCGTCAGCGACAATCAAAACCAACGGCTCTCGGCCGTCATTACCGGCTGAGCGCCCAACCCGCGTCGAGAGTCACTCGTACACCACTCCGCGGGACACGATCGCATCCCGCCAACGCGTTCGCCACCACCCCTCCGATTCCCGAGCGCAGTAGGCCTCGTCATCGGAGCGCAGTAGGCCTCGTCATCGGAGCGCAGTAGGCCTCGTCATCGGAGCGCAGTAGGCCTCGTCATCGGAGCGCAGTAGGCCTCGTCATCGGAGCGCAGTAGGCCTCGTCATCGGAGCGCAGTAGGCCTCGTCATCGGAGCGCAGTAGGCCTCGTCATCGGAGCGCAGTAGGCCTCGTCATCGGAGCGCAGTAGGCCTCGTCATCGGAGCGCAGTAGGCCTCGTCATCGGAGCGCAGTAGGCCTCGTCATCGGAGCGCAGTAGGCCTCGTCATCGGAGCGCAGTAGGCCTCGTCATCGGAGCGCAGTAGGCCTCGTCATCGGAGCGCAGTAGGCCTCGTCATCGGAGCGCAGTAGGCCTCGTCATCGGAGCGCAGTAGGCCTCGTCATCGGAGCGCAGTAGGCCTCGTCATCGGAGCGCAGTAGGCCTCGTCATCGGAGCGCAGTAGGCCTCGTCATCGGAGCGCAGTAGGCCTCGTCATCGGAGCGCAGTAGGCCTCGTTATCGGAGCGCAGTAGGCCTCGTCATCCCGAGCGCAGTCGAGGGACCCGCCCCCATCACGCCGGTCCACCACCGTCGATCACGAGCGCAGCCGAGTGATCGCCACCAAGCCTGATCGAACACGATGCGCCAACTACATATGTTCATCCGCGTCAGGCTGGTTCACGTCGGCCTGCTCATCGCTTTGCCCGACTTCGCCATAAACGGCGTTCGCGTCTCCAATTTCGCGCAGCCGCTTCGCCCGCTCGTCCGCCGTCGGCGCCGAGTCGTTCTCGCCGCTATCCGTCATCGTCCCGGATCCTCATCGTCAAGCGTGCGGTCGAGGTCGGCAGCGGGTCCATCGAGTTCATCCGGCTCGCCCTTCGCGATCTGATCGATCGCAAGGCGGTCAAAATCAATCGCGTTCTCTTCAGACGGTTCCTGAGTCATCATAACACTCCCACTCAGCGCGAACTTAGCAACATATGTTGCCGGCTACCACCCTGTACCCACAAAACCGCAGGTTCGGGAAACACCGAAAGATCAGTCTTAACCTCTTAGCTGTCGCAGTGCTAACCTGTAATCGCTATGAGCAAGGAGGACGCTGATGCCTGACAACGTCAGCCGTAAGGACTTCGTCGCGCTGATCGGGACCGCCGTTGCCGTGGAAACACTCCCGGCCGGCGTGAGCGCTGAAGCCGCAACGCCCCATCACACGGTGCCCGTGCCCTCGCTCGAAAGCGAGCCCGAAGCTTACACGTTTTTCACCGCGCCGGAATCGGCGTTCGTCGAAGCGGCGGTCGAGCGCCTGATTCCGACCGACGAACTCGGGCCGGGCGGCCGCGAAGCCGGCGTCGCGTTCTACATCGATCAGCAGCTCAGCGGCCAATTCGGCTGGGGTGCGTTTGAGTTCAGGTTGGAACCCGCCGATTTCGCCGAGGTGGAACGCATCGTCGCCGACGAGGTTCACGACCCGGTGGGGCCTGAGTTCATGGCGCCTCCCGAGACCCGTTCCTGAGGGCCGGATTCAAGGCGTACATGCCCGAGCCGGCGAGCTGGGCGCAAACGGCGTAGTTGTCGCCGCCCGCCGGCACCGACGTCGTGACGACCACGATATCGTCGAAGCAGTTCTCCGCCTCGTCGCGGACGATGCCGCGCGGATCGCGGCCGGCGTCCATCTCACGCACCGATTCGAGTAACAGCTTGCGCAAGCGCGCGATGCCGACATCCGTTGCGGAGAGATGCTCCTCCGCATGGTCGAGGAACGTGCCTTGCGATTCGGTGACGAAGAGATCGTGCACGGGAAAGACCTTGCCCATCCCGACATAATAGCGGTCCATCGCATCGCGATCTTGGAGAAAGCCGTTCTCCGCGTTGCGCCGCGGCACGTCGGTGCCCGGCAGCTTCTCAGCCGCGTACTCGGCAGCCATGCGCTCGCGCGGCAGCGGCGCCTTCGCGTGAAAGGTGAACTCGTACCGCCAGTGCGCTGTGTCGTCGATCGGCACGTGCCAGAACATGCTCAGGCCGCCCGGCCCGAGCTGCGCTTCGTAACCGTTGATCGCGCACGCGTTCGGCAGCACGCCGTTGGTGATCCGCAAGAGGTGGTCGCCCGTCTGCGGATCGGTGCGGTCGGTGTAGAGCCGCACGCCGAAGCGCGTGTCCTCCACGGTGAGCTCGGGCGCGGTATCGATCGAGAACACGCCTAACCGCGCCCGCTCCGTCTCGTCGCCGAGGACGAAGCGGTGCAGGTACGACGTGTGCGACGGATCGACGTTGCCTTCGTTGCCTTGCAGCCAATTCGAACGCGCGAGCCAGCGCGCGTTGAAGCGGTACGCATCGGGTGCGATCACCGCCGGATAGTTCGGGAAGAGCGGCGGCTCGCCGTCGCCGAGAAACGCCCAAATCGCGCCGCCGGCTTCGTGCGTCGGGTAAGCGCGCTGGCGTACGCGGTCCTTGTAGGTGCTCGATTTCGGTTCCGCCGGCTGGTCGAGACAGCGCCCATCCACGTCGTAGAGCCAGCCGTGATAGATGCAGCGCAGGCCGCCGTCTTCCACCCGCCCGAAGCTGAGGTCGGCGCAGCGGTGCGCGCATTTCAATCCCAGCAGCCCGGCGCGGCCGCGGTCGTCGCGGTAGAGCACGAGATCCTCACCCAGCACGCGCAGCCGCTGCGGTGCACCGTTCGGCACCACGTCGCTGCAAAACGCCACCGGCTGCCAATACGCGCGTAGCAAGCGGCCGGCGGGCGTTCCACGGCCGGTATGTTGCAAGAACGCGTACGGTGTTTGCCGCGTGTCGACGCTCTCGATCTGCAAGGTGCAAGGCTCCCCAAACGAAGGTGGACGTTCGATGATTGATCAAAATGCTGTCGTCCGTCCTGCTTCCGGAGGGCTTCAATTGCCGCTTCGCTCGCTGCGCCGCCTGGTGGCCGCGCTCGTTCTGCCGGCGCTGGTGTTCGCCTCGGCGTCCGCGGCCGACCAGCCGCCCTTGAAGATCGGCGTGATCTTCACGTTTTCAGGCGGCGGGCCGCCGATCGGCAAGGCCCTCGACGCCGCCATCGCCGCCTACCAGACGATGCACGGCGACTCGGTCGCCGGGCGCAAGATCGTGTTCGTGCGCCGCGACGACGGCGGCGTCGCGCCGGAGTTGGCGAAGCGTCTCGCGACCGAGCTGATCGTCAACGAGAACGTCGACGCGCTCTACGGCTTCATGATGTCACCCAACGCGATCGCCGCGGGCAGCGTCTCGACGCAGGCGAAGAAGCCGGTGTTCATCACCAACGCGGCGACCTCGGGCATTCTCGCGCCGAACCCCTACATGGTGCGGTTCAGCTTCACCGAGGCGCAAGTCGCCGCGCCGCTCGGCCAATGGGCGGCGGCACACGGCATCAAGACCGTCTACGGCGTGTTCCTCGATTATGGTTCCGGGCACGAGGCGATGGACGCCTTCGCGAAGGCCTTCACCGCCGGCGGCGGGACGATGCTCGGCACGGTCGCGGTGCCGCTCTCCAACATGAACTACGCCGCCTACATCCAGCGCGTCAAGGACGCCCATCCCAGCGCCGTGTTCGCCTTCGTCGGGCCCCAAGCTGGCGGCGAGCCGTTCATGAAAGCCTACGAGGATGGCGGCTGCGCTGCGGCCGGCATCAAGCTGCTGGCCACGAACGACCTCGTTCTCGATGAGAACTTACCCGCGTTCGGCGACGGCATCATCGGCGCGATCAGCTCGGCCAACTATGCCTCATCTGCCGACACGCCGGTGAACAAGGCGTTCGTGAAAGCGTACGAGACCGCGTACGGTGCGCCGCAGCTGCCGGATTTCTCGGCGGTCGCCGCCTACGATGCCCTCGATGCGATCTATCATGCCGTGGCGGCGCAGCACGGAAACTTCGATCCCGACAAGACGATGGAGCTGATGCGAGGGTTGAAGCTGGCCAGCCCGCGCGGTCCGATCGTGATCGATGCGCAGACCCGCGACATCGTGCAGAACATCTACATCCAGCGCACCGAGAAGCATGGCAACACCTACGTCAACGTGCCCTTCGACATGATCCCGATGGTGAAGGCTGAGCCTTCGGCGCAATAGCTGCTATGCTGAGCCAAGCCGATAACGACAAACTCACCCGCACCGGCGCCGGCACGCCCATGGGCGCGTTCATGCGCCGCTTCTGGCTGCCGTTTCTGTGTTCGGGCGATCTGCCGGAGAACGACGGCGCGCCGCAGCGGGTCCGCTTGCTCGGTGAAGACCTGATCGCGTTTCGCGCGACCGACGGAACGGTCGGGCTCGTCGAGGCGTTCTGCCCGCACCGCCGCGCGCCGATGTTCTTTGGCCGCAACGAAGAGCAGGGTCTGCGCTGCGTGTACCACGGCTGGAAGTTCGATCCCACTGGCGCGTGTGTCGACATGCCCTCCGAGCTCCCCGGCTCTCTCTTCCGCGAGAAAGTGCGGATCGGCGCGTATCCCGTGCGCGAGCAGGGCGGTCTGCTGTGGGCGTATCTCGGGCCGGCGGCGGTGATGGGCGACCTCCCACATTTTGCCTGGATGGACGTGCCCGATGACTACCGCTACACCGGCCGCTGGCTGCAACGTTCCAACTACGCGCAGGCGGTCGAAGGCGAACTCGATTCGGCGCACTTGAGTTCGCTGCACCAGCCGATTGCCGGCCCGGAGAACGTTCCGGCTGCATCGAGCTTTGGGCGCTACATGCGCGAAGATCGCGCGCCGTCGTGGATCGTGCGCGACGAGCCCTACGGGCTCAGCGTCACGGCGCGCCGCAATGCCGACGGCCGCGGCTACTTCCGCACCAACCACTTCTTGCTGCCCGCGGCGACACTGATCGCCCCCGATGAGGGCAAAGCACGCATGTGGCGTTTCTGGGTGCCGCGCGACGACGAGACGACGCTCGTGATTGCGATCAACTTCCACGAAGACCGCGCCGTCAGCGCAGCGGAGAAGGCGGCTTATGGCCGAGGCGACCTGGGCTTCGTCGTGAAGCGCCCGGGCACGGATTGGCCCGAGCCCGGACCCGACAACGATTACCTGATCGATCGCAGCGTGCAGCGCGCGCGAACGGCGACCGGCATTCCGGGCATTCGCGTCCAGGATCTGGCCATGGTCGAAGGCATGGGCCCGCGGATCGATCGTACCCGCGAACATCTCGGTACGAGCGATAGCGCGCTCATCGCGATGCGCCGCCGGTTGTTGCGGGGCGCCGACGCGCTCGCCGCCGGCATCGAGCCCGAAGCCGTAACGGCCGCAAGCAGCTACGGGGTGCGCGCCTGGTCGGCCGTGATGCGCGATGAAGAGTTCAGCGACTCAACGGCTCCCGTGCTAGCAGGCGCGCAAGGAAGCGCTGCGTTTCCGGCTGCTCAGGACGCTCGAGGATGACCGACGGCGGACCTTCCTCGACGATTTGACCCGCTTCGAGAAAAAGAATCCGGTCGGCGACATCGCGGACGAAGCCCATTTCGTGGGTGACGATCATCATGGTCGTTCCCGATTGCGTGAGCGCTTTGATCACCGCCAGCACTTCGCCCACCAACTCGGGGTCGAGTGCCGAGGTCGGCTCATCGAACAGAATCACGCGCGGCTCCATCGCTAGTGCGCGCGCGATCGCAACGCGCTGTTGCTGACCGCCCGAGAGGTGGCGCGGATAGGCATCGGCCCGATCCTCTAAGCCGACCCGGGTGAGAAGCTCGTTTGCGCGCTTGCGCGCCACGTCCACCCGTTCGTTGCGCACGATCCGAGGTGCCAGCTCGACGTTCTCGCGCGCCGTCAGGTGCGGGAACAGGTTGAAGCGCTGGAAGACCATGCCGATCGTAAGATGCTGCCGCAGTGCTTCGCTTTCGTGCAGTTTATGAAGCCGGCCGTCCGGCCCGAGCCGTGCGCCTAGGAGCGTGTCCTCGAAGTAGAGCCGCCCCTCATCGATCGTCTCCAACTGCTTGATGCAGCGCAGCAGCGTCGACTTTCCCGACCCCGATCGGCCGATCAGACACACGATTTCGCCGGCCGCCACTTCGAACGAGAGGCCCCGCAACACGGGCGTACCCCCGTACGACTTCGAGATGTCCTCACCGCGAAGCAGCATCAGCGGGCCACGTCCAGCCGGCGTTCGAGGAACGTCTGACCAAGCGTCGTCGCGCTGACGATGACCAGATACCAAAAACTCGCCACGAACAGCATTTCGATCGTGCGGTAGTTCGACGCGGCGATGTTCTCGGCCACCGTCAACAGATCGCCGCCGCCGATCACCGAAACGAGCGAGCTTGCTTTCAGCAACGAGATGAACTGATTGCCGAACGGAGGTACGACCAGCCGCAGCGTTTGCGGCAGGAGCACGTATTGCAGTGTCTTGCGCCGGGAGAGACCGAGCGAAAACGCCGCCTCGTGCTGACCGTGATCGATGCTCGCGATCGCGCCGCGAACGATCTCCGCGATGTAGGCCGCTTCGTGCAGGGCCAGTCCCAGAATGGAGGCGACGAAGCCGGTGATGATCGTATTCGTATCGACGTGTACGAGCTGCCGCCCGGTAAACGGTATCCCGATCTCGAGATACTTGAAGAGCAACGCGAAGTTGCCCCAAACGAGCAGTTGCACGAGCAGCGGTACCGCCCGGAAGAACCACGTGTAGAAGAGCGCCAGCGCTCTCAGCGTCGGGTATGTGCTCGTGGCGCAGATGCCGACCGCCGTCCCCACGATGACCGCGACGAGCATCGAGACGCACGCCAGCACGAGCGTTGTCGCGAGGCCGTGCATGATTTGGCCCGAGGTCAGATATGAGCCGACGACGGGCCACTTGATGTTCGGGTTGACGGCCAGCGACTGCACCACGCGCAGCGCCAGCAGCACGACGATCGCGGCCACGACCCACTGGCCGAGGCGCAAGCGCACCGGCATTATTTGCCGCTGAAGAACGCGGCCGCGCCGTTGACCGCGATCTTATCCGGGGCCAACATGTTTTGTGGGATCTCCCACTTCTCGAACACCGCGCGGTAGTAGCCCGTGGCCGCCAGCGCCTGCAGCGCCTGGGCGACCACCGTTGCGAGTTGCGGCGTCGACTTCGAGCTTGCCAAGCCATACAGCGTGCCGCGGTCGAACTTGCCCGCCCCTTGCGTCATGAGCGCGACGTGAAAGGTCTTGCCGTCGCCGTCGTGGCCGGCAATATATTGCAGCGTCTCGTTCCCGCCGTCGACGGCGTCGACGTTTCCGGCGCGCAGCTGCGTGAGCGATGCCGAGAAGTCGGTGAGCGTCTTTTCAGTAACCGGTTCGCGGTGCGATTGCTCGCAACGCGTTGATTGATCGCCGAGAATGGCCGAGTCGCCGGTGCCGGCCAGAACCGCGACCGTCTTGCCGCAAACGTCGCTCAGCCCGCGCACCAGCTTGTCGTTGCGCGAGAGCATCGAGAGCAGCGTCTTCTGGTAGCTCACGAAGTCGTAGGCTTGCTCGCGCTCGACGGTATCGTAGAGGTTCCCCCCGGCAAGATCGAGCCGCCCCGCCTGCAGTCCGGGCAGTAGCCCGGGAAAGGCGGTTTCCACGAACTCGATCTTCACGCCGAGGACGCGCCCAAGCCCGTTCATCAGATCGGGCAGAAGCCCAACGATTTCACCGCTGGCCGGATCGTGAAAAACCGACGGTGCGCTGCGCGCCGGCGTCCCGATCCGCAACAGCTTCGCGCTCTTGATGTTGGCCGGCAGCGCGTTGAAGAGATCGGCTCGCACGGGCAGGGGCCGCGCCATGACGGCGATCGCGCGATCGGTAGCGCGATCCGCGCTCACCGGCTGCAACGCCAGGCTGCTGAGCGCCAGGGTGAGGACCGCCGTGCAAGCGGAACATGCGGCCTTTCTCAGCCTAGAGGTGAACATGCTACTAGAGCCCTCGTAATGCGGACACGAAGCGACACAATCGGTGAACTGGTAGTGTAGCATCGGGCCCCGCTGCACGGCTACCATGTTTTGAATAGGCAACACCTCGCCGGGATGGCCATGATCGCAGGCGAAATGTTGCAATCATTTCTGCGGTATCGTTGGTCTTCGGCGTCGCAGTGCTAGGCTCAAGGCGCTCGCAACTCCGCGTGTAGCGGGCCCAGCGCCGGGCTACGAACGAGGAGACACGTAGTACCCTAATCCGATCGCGACCCCGTCTTCAAGCAGCGCTCCGGCCAAAGCGGGCACGTGGCGCTTCGCGAGTGCTCCGCGAAAGGCTGCGCCCGCGTACGCGGCGCCGACGGCTGCGGCGGCACCGAGTGCCATCGCGAGGTAGCGATCGTTCTTTTCGCCCGTCACGGCCCGCGCCGAAACGGCACCCGCGATCGCGCGCGCTATCAGCGCCGGCGGAATGGTGCGCGACGGCGTCTGCGGCAACTTATCGACGACGAGTTCCGCCAGGGCGAGGGCACCGGCGAGACGGCGGAGGACGTCGTTGTCGCCGGCGGTCATCGCGGGGCCGGTCATCGTTCTGAGGCCGGATACCGCGCCCGCTCCGATCGCTCGAAGAGCGGCTGATACTTTCACGTGCTCCGTGTTTCCGCGCCGGCTCCGCCTCAAACGTGAGCGGCGCTCTCGTCCCAAGTTGACGCTGTGGGATGGGTAGGTTATAATGTCGTCGCTGAGATAGCCTGTTGGGCATCGTAGCCGTAAGCGTTCACGTTCAGTCAACGCACCTACCGACATCGCTCGGAATGGGTGCGTTTTCATTTCCGGCGCGCACTTTACCGAGCAACGAGATCCCTCTGGAGTGCGAAAAACGTGTCTGCTATAGATCGTCCCGAAAGCGCCTATCGCTACGTTCTCATCCTGACCGCGGCGCTTTTTCTTTCCTATCTCGCCGTTGCGATGTCGCTTCCGGCCGTTCCGATCTTCGTCGTGAACGGCTTCCATCTGAACAACGCCTTCGGCGGGCTGGCTGTCGGCGTCGCCTTTCTTTCGACGATCCTCACCCGCGCGCGCTCGGGCATGAGCGCCGACCGGATCGGCAGCAAGATCTGCATGCAGCGCGGCCTCGGCGTCTACGCCGCCGCCGGACTGATCTGCTTCCTCGCAACCTTGCCGCGGTTACATGTGGCGGCAGCCTACGCCGTGCTGATCGCCGGACGGCTCTTGCTCGGTCTGGGTGAGAGCCTGGCGATGGTGGGCATGGTGAACTGGGCGATCGGCCTCATGGGCCAAGCGCGATCCGGTACCGTGTTGTCGCTGGTTGGAATCGGGATGTACGGTGCATACGCGGTCGGCGGCCCGTTGGGCCTTGCGCTGATCGGCTGGTCGGGCTTTGGCGGTCTCATGGGTGTGTGCACGGTGCTGCCGCTGCTCGGCCTCGTGGCGATCGCGCGTCTGCCCGCGGTTGCACCGCAGAGCGGCCGGAACGAACCGTTCTGGCACATCATCGGGCGCATCTGGCGGCCGGGTGCGGCAGTGGGCCTGCAAGGCGTCGGCTTCGCCGCGCTCGGAGCGTTTTTCTCGCTGTATTTCCTCAGCCGCGGCTGGCCGTATGCGGGTCTCGGTCTGACCTGTTTCGGCGGCGGCTTCGTCCTCATCCGCGTGCTCTGCGGTCATCTGCCCGACCGCATCGGCGGAACGCGCGTCGCGATCGTTTCGCTGATCGTTGAGGCGTGCGGACAGTATCTGCTATGGCTGGCGCCTAATCCGTGGCTCGCGCTGCTCGGCGCGCTGCTGACGGGCTTCGGCTGTTCGATGGTGTTCCCGGCCATGGGTTCGGAGGTCGTAAAACTCGTGCCGCCGCACAAGCGCGGCACGGCGCTCGGCGGGTTCGTTGCCTTTCAGGATCTCGCGTACGGGCTTACGGGTCCCGTTGTTGGGCTGATCGCCGATCGGTCAGGCTATTCGCCGGTGTTTCTCATCGGTGGCTTGGCGGCCACGCTCGGTCTTTGGATGGCGATCGAGACCCATCGGCGCGCGCGAGTCTAGCCCTCGAGTTGGCCGCGGTCGGCGGCGTCGAAGATCCGCCGCAGCGCCGCTCCAACTTCGTCGAGGTGCTCCGTGAGAACGGTTGAGTGATCGCCGCCCACGGAGTGACGCCGGACGCGCGCGACGCGACGCCAGCCCATCGACGGGTCACCCGCGACTTTTAGTGTGTCGTGGTCGGGCCAAATCAAGTCGATCGACCGCGCCGTGCGTTTCGGAAAATGGCGCGTGAGACGATCGCTGTATATCCGGTCGGCAGGCGTCGCCGGGGCGGGCGGGTGCCATAGTTCGTACAGTGCGTTCAAGATTTCGACGGGCAGAGACCGCGTGCGCACGGTATTGACGATACTGCGAAGAAATTTGTAGAGGATCACGGTGCCGCGATTCGAGATCAGCCGCCTGGTACGCATGGTCGCTGCGTACAGCGGCTCCAAGAGCGCGTTTGGGACAGAGCTCGCAATCAGCGCGACCACGTCGACGGTCGATCCCGCGCGTTCCAGATGGCGCGCGACTTCGAATGCAACGGTACCGCCGGCGCAGAAGCCGGCCAGGCGATAGCACCGTGCCGGCAGCGCCGTCGCGATCAGCGCGGCGTCGGCGGCGGCCATCACATCGATGCTCGCGGGAATCGTGTCGCCCTGCGCGCCGTTCGGGCGCATGAGGTAGACCGGCTGTTCCGCATCTAACGCGGTCTGCAGGAAGCGGGCGTACAAGCCGCCGCCGTTGACGTCGCTGTCGTAAAAGAACAATGGCGGCCGCGAACCGGTAGCTCGGAGCGCGACCATCCGGTTATGGTAGGTGCCGTTGTCCCGTTGATTGAGCACGGCTTGGGCAAGCTCGCGCAGCGTCGGCGCGAACAACAGCACGTCCAGCGACATCACGACCCCGAGGTCCGCTTCGATCCGCGTCATCACCCTGGTGGCGCGCAGCGAGTCGCCGCCCGCCGCGAAGAAGTTCTCGTCGAGTGCCACGGGTGCGTACTCGAGCACGTCTTCCCAAATCCGCGCCAGCGCAGCGAGCATCGAATCATCTTGCAGCTGAGTGGGGGCGGGCTGCACGACGACGGCTTCGCGAGCGAACGTTGTGCCCAGGTCACGCCGGCGAACTTTGCCGTTGCCGTCACGTGCGATTGCCGGTACAACGTGCACGACGTTGGGCACCGCCGGGCGCGGCAGCAGCCGCGCGACATGCTCGATCAGTTGCCGCCCGGTCGCCGTTGAGTCCGCGCGCAAAACCACGGCCGCGGCAACGTGCTGGCCGAGTGTCGGATGCGGCAGCGGAAAGGCCACCGCATCCGCGACGGCAGGGTGCGCGAGCAGCGCCGCCTCGACGTTGCCCGGCGCGACTTTCTCACCGTCGACGTTGATGAGTTCGTTGAAGCGCCCCGTAATATAGATGTAGCCGTCCGGATCGATGTAGCCCGCATCGCCGGTGCGGTACCAGCCGGTGACCGGATCGACGATCGGCTCGCGCTCGCCGCCCGCATATGACGGTGCAACGTTTGCTCCGCGAATGGCGACTTCGCCGTCAAAAATGGCAACCTCGCAGCCCAACGCGCGACCCACCGAGCCCGGTTTACGAACCGCCGGCGGCGGCGGGTTGAGGGTGCACGTCGGCGCTTCGGTCGTGCCGTAGCCGTCGAGCAGGGGTGCGCCGAGCGCCGCTTCCAGATCGACGACTAATTGCTGATCGAGGGGCGCCGACGCCGATCGGATGAATCGCAACTGATGTTCGAGCGGCGTCGTCTCGCGGCGCACGTGCGCCAAGATCTCACGATGCACGGCCGGCGATGCCGTATACCAGGTGGGCTTGTAGGTCCGCAAGCCATCCACCAGCGTCGCGGCGCTGATGTCCGCTGGGAAGACGACCGATGCTCCGGCCACGAGCGAAGCGGTAATGACATACGTCATCGCGTGCGCGTGGTGCAGCGGCCGCGCATTGAGGCAGCGGTCCGCCGGCTCGAGGTTGACCGCACCGACGATTGCGGTGGCGATGTGCATGAGGCGCGCCGTGGTGTGCGGTACGAGTTTGGAAGATGAGGTCGTACCGGAGGTGCGCAGGAGCAATGCGACGTCGTCGGCATATTCGCGGAGTTGTGCGCGCCGCTGATTCGGCTCGTCTGCGCGCACATCGAAGACGCCGGCGGGTGCATCGGGCGCCGCGATCATGCGGACGACGCGGACGCCGTACCGCTCGAACGCCTCTCGATGCCGAACGATCGCGGCCTCGTCCGCCAGGACGAGCGACGGCCGGACATCGTCCAGAAACGCCTCGGTTTCGGCCGGCGGCTGGTTCGGATCGAACGGTGCGCAAATACCGCGCGACAGCGCGGCGACGATGGCGGTGAACAGTTCCGGCCCGTTCTCCGCCGCGACGGCAATGACGGAACCCTCAGCCGGCATCCATTCCGCCAGAGCCGTGCCGGCACGGTCGAGATGCGCGGCGAGCTGCCCGTACGTGCAGGTCGCTTGCAGCGGAGAAATCAGCGCCGGAGCATCCGCCCGCAACGTCGCATGCGTGCGCACTGCATCTTCGAAGGAGCGCCTCGAGCGCGTCAGCATTGCATGCCTTTTTCGTCGGCGGCGTCAAAAATGCCGCGCAGCACCGTGCCGAGCTCGCCGAGATGATGGGTGAGGACGGTCGCATGGTCGCCGCTGACTGAATGGCGGCGGACACGCGCAACATGACGCCATCCCATCGAAGGGTCACCCGATAGCCGCGGTCGATCGTCGTCGGCCCAGATCAAATCGATCGAACGCGCCGCGCGCTTCGGGAAATGGCGCATGAGGCGGTCGCTGTAGATCCGATCGGCCGGCGTCATCGGGGCGGGCGGGTGCCGTAGCTCGTAGACGGCCTTCAAAATTTCGGCCGGGGAAGACCGCGTGCGGACAGCATTGGCGAGGCTGCGAAGGAGTTTGTACACCAGCACGGCAGCGCGTTGCGAGAGGAACCCGCTCGTACGTGACGTCAACGCATAGAGCGGCTCCAGTAACGCGTTCGGAGCGGAACTCGCAACGAGCGCGACGACGTCGACGACGTATCCCGACCGTTCCAGGTGCCGCGCCACTTCAAACGCGATCACGCCGCCGGCGCAGTAGCCGGCCAGGCGATACGCCCTCGAAGGTACGGCGGCGGCAATCATCGCCGCATCGGCCGCGCCCATCGCATCGATGCTCTCGGGAATCGTGTCGCCCAGCGCGCCGTTTGGGCGCACGAGGTAGACCGGCTGTTCCGCATCCAGCGCGGCTGTCAGGAAGCGGGCATAGAAACCGCCGCCATTGACGTCGCTGTCGTAGAAGAACAACGGCGGGCGCGAACCCGCAGCGCGCAACGCGACGATCCGGCCGCGGCGCGGACCGTTGTGCGCTTCGGCTTGCACGGCTTGCGCGAGCTCGCGTATGGTCGGTGCGAATAAGAGCACGTCCAAGGGCAGCTTTACGCCGAAGTCTGCTTCGATCCCGAGGATCACGCGAACCGCGCGCAACGAATCGCCGCCGGCTGCGAAGAAGTTCTCATCCCGTGCGACCGGCGCGTACTCGAGCACGTCTTCCCAAATGCGCGCCAGCGCCTCGAGCACGGAATCGTCTCTCGTGCCGGGCTGATCTCGCTGCACGGCGCCGGAATTGCGCGCGAACGTCGCCGCGAGATCGCGCCGGCGAAATTTGCCGCTGGCGTCCCGCGCGATTGCAGGTACCACATGCACCACGTTCGGAACGGCCGGGCGCGGTACGAGGAGCGCGGCGTGCTCGATCAGTTGACCTGCGGTCACCGGCGTGCCGGCGCGCGGAACCACCGCTACGGCGACGTGCTGGCCGAGGGTCGGATGCGGCAGCGGAAAGGCAACCACGTCCTCGACGGCCGGGTGCGTGCGCAAGGCCCGTTCGATGTCATCCGGCGCGACCTTCTCACCACCGACGTTGATCAGTTCGTTTAGGCGTCCCGTGATATAGAGGTAGCCGTCGGCATCGAGGTACCCCGCATCCCCGGTGCGGAACCAGCCCGTGAACGGATCGGCGATCGGCCGGCCGTCGGTATACGACGGCGCGACGTTTGGTCCGCGCAGGGCGACTTCACCGTCAAAAATGGCGATCTCGGAGCACAGCGGACGGCCGACGGAGCCCAGTTTGCGGGCCTGCGGTGGCCGGTTGAGGGCCACTCCCATCGCTTCACTCGTGCCGTAGCTCTCGAGCACCGGTACGCCGAGTGCTGCCTCGAGACCGAGCGCCAGTTGCCGGTCGAGCGGGGCCGACGCCGATCGAATGAAACGCAGGGAGTGTTCGATCGGCCGCGTCGCGCGACGCGCATACGCCAGCACGTCGCGATGCACGGGCGGCGATGCAGCATACCAGGTGGGCTGAAAGGCCCGCAGGCCGTCCACCAGCGCGGCCGCGCCGATCTCAGCGGGAAAAACAACCGACGCGCCGGCAACCAGCGACGAGCCGATCACATAGTTGATGGCGTGCGCATGGTGCAGCGGTCGCGCATTGAGGCACCGGTCCGCCGGTTGCAGGCCGAGCGCATCGACCACCGCGGTGACGACGTGCATCAGGCTCGACAGCGTGTGCGGCACAATTTTGGCGGACGCGGTCGTACCCGACGTGCGCAGGAGCAGTGCGACGTCCTGTGCGTACGCGGCGACGGGTGGCGCGTACCGATGCGCCTCTTCCGCGCGCACATCGAACGTGCCGGCGGGCGCGGCGGACATTGCGATCGTCCGCACGACACGCACGGCGTAGCGGTCGAACGCGTCGCGGTGCCGCAGGATCGTGGCCTCATCCGCCAGCACGAGGGCCGGCCTGATATCGGCCAGGTACGCATCGATTTCGCCGGCCGGCCGGCTGGGGTCGAACGGTGCGCAGATGCCGCGGGAGAGCGCGGCGACGATCGCGGTGAACGCCTCCGGCCGGTTCGCGGCGGCGACGGCGATGATGGAATTCCCGGCCGGCAGCAGTTCCGTAAGAGCCGTGCCGAGACGATCCAGATGCAGAGCCAACTGCTGATAGGAGCAGACCGGACGCGACGCCGCAAGCAGCGCCGGAGCATCCGCACGTACCATCGCATGCGCGCGCACCGACGCTTCCAGAGAGGGGCACAAACGGTTGGCGCTGCTGGTTGTCATCATCACAAAAATCGCAAGCTGCTCGGGCCTTCTTCGGGTGTTAGCGGGGACCCTCGACCGCAGCGCCATAACAGCGCTTGGAATGAAGTGGCAGGACGAAGCGGATATCGTCGTGATCGGTTCCGGTGCGACGGGACTGCCCGCTGCAATCGTTGCGCGTGAGGCCGGCGCATCGGTCATCCTCGTCGAGGCCGAAGCCGACATCGGGGGCCATGCCATCACGAGCGGCGGAAACATTCCGCTCGGGGGCGGTACCAGCGCCCAGCAAAAGCACGGGATCGACGACTCGCCCGACCTGCTCTTTCGCGACCTGACGGACTGGTCGATCGTCGAGCCTAACGGCTTTCCCGACTACCGCTACAACGATCGCGAGATCGTGCGCGCCTTCGCCGACGTGAACGTCGCGACGTTCGACTGGCTCGTCGCGCACGGCGTCGTCTTCGTCGACAAGGCGCCCGATACGCGCGGCGGAAACGCGATCGGCAACTCCGCCCCGCGCGAGATGCACAGCGCTGCCATGGCGTGGGCTACGGTCCAAACGGGGCATCCGCTCGCGCCGGACGTTCAGGCCGTAACGTCGTCGGGGAACGGTCTCATGCGTCCGCTCGAAGCCGCGGCCAGACGCGCCGGCGTGCGGCTCCTGCTCGAGCACCGGATGACGTCGATCCATCGCGAGACGGCGGTCGCGGGGCGCATCCTCGGGATCACCGTGCGCAGCGGTGATGCCGAACGCGATATTCGGGCCCGCAAAGCGGTCATTATCGCGACCGGCGGCTCCATGGGAAACATCGAGTTCCGGCGCATGTTCGATCCGCGGCTCACGGAAGAATACTGCGGCCTCGCGGGGATGCCGTGGTCCGATCAGGATGCGAGCGGCGAGCTCGCGGCGATGGCGGTCAATGCGTCGCTGTGGGGGCTCACGAACCAGTCCGGCGAGTTCGGGTGGCCGGTAACGAAACCGGGGCTCATCGGCTGCCGGTACAACTACGTGAACTTGCAGTGGATGCCGGGCAGCCGGGTCTTCGATAAGGCCCGCGCGTCGGGACTGCGGGTGAAGGACTGGCAGAACGTGATCCTCGTCAACATGCTCGGCCGCCGCTTTTACGATGAAACGGGACCGCACTTCAGCGCGAACAACTACGGCTCCGTCAGCCCCTACGAACCGCTCAGCTACCGCAACGCCGCGAACATCGCCTACCGTCCCAACAACTGGCTCAACGCGGCAATGGCCGGAGTCGGCGAAGCTCGTAACGGAGGCGGTCCGATCTGGGCGATCTTCGATGCGGCGGCCGTGGCGCGCGAAGGCTGGGATCCGCAGCCGCCGCAGGTCGACACGGCGGCGGGATTCTTCTTTAGCGCGAACACACTCGCGGAGCTGGCCCGCGCGATCGCGATGCCGTACCAGCGAATGCCGATGCCGCCGCCGCAGTTGCACGAGACGGTGGCGCGCTACAATACGTTCGTCGAGCGCGGCATCGATCCTGATTTCGAGAAGCCCGGCCCGCTCTACAAAGTCGAAACGCCGCCGTTCTATGCGGCGTGGGCAACGCCGGTCGTCCACGACTCGCGCGCGGGCTTGCGCATCAACGCGAACTGCCAGGTCATCGATCTGCGCGGCAGCGTGATCCCCGGGCTCTACTGCGGCGGGGAGTCGGCCGGCGGCTTCAGCCAACACGGCTTGGCGCGTGCACTGTGCCAGGGCTTGATCGCCGGCCGCCACGCCGTAACGGCCGGCTAGAACGGCGCGCGCCCGTTAGTGTGCGTACCGCATGAGGATATGCTTGAACACGGCGGCGTTCGCCCCGGCCGCTAGCGGCGGGCCGGAAATTTCCGTTCCCGCCGGTATGTCCGTTATGCCGAGCTCGACGAACGGTCCATCCAGCACCATGCCGATGTCGTTGCCGTGGCAGTCGGCGCCGAACTGCTCGAGCAGCGCGTAGCCGATCGCGGTGCGGCACGGTTCGGGATCTCGCGCGTCGAGCACATGCAAATCGCGGATGCGCGAATACGCAAGCACACGCGGCTGAGTGAAGACCATCGCCTCGATCTTGAGGTCGGCCGCAGTTTGGCCCGGAAGGCCGATCGTGCAATAACTCGCCCTGGACGTATCATACGTATTATGCAATTCCGCACGCGGGTTCACGCCGCTGAGCGCCGTCATCAATTTGCTCAGGGACAGGCCGCCCTGGCTCACCGTGATTTGTCCGGCGCCGTTCATATACGGCCGGGTGTCGCCGAGGGTGAACATCGTTTCGCACGGGACGTACGGTAATGCGGCGTCTCCGCCGTTCGGCGGCGTCGACGGCCCGGGCGTTCCCGGCGGCGGCGTGCGCGAACAAAGCGGGTCCGCAACATATTGCTTGAGCGTCACCACGCTGCTTTCGTGCGGTGCCTTGAACTGGGCGGCCGTGGTATTTGCAGCATCGAGCGCCGGGTTGATGTACGGCGCTAAATAGACTCTGATCGAGGCATTGATCTGATTGGTGATCAGCGTTTCGAGTGAGGTGAGCGTCTTGGAGATATCGGAGCGCTGAACGGTGACCGTGATTCCGGCCACACCCGCATTGACGAGCACCGGACAATCCGCCTGCGGCACGTCTTCCACTGTTTTGGTGGCGTACAGATAATGGGCGGTTTTATCCGCGAGCAACGTATCGTCTTCGGATTCGTTCGTCGCCAGGCCCGGAATATTGACCGGGTGCGTCCATTTAACCGGCGCATCCGTGTAGGACGCGTTGTCGAGCTTGACGTTGGAGAGCGCCTGCACGCAGCCGACGAGCGAGGACGGCCATTGGATATCTTGGGCACTGAGGGTGGCATCGAATTTGCCCTGGTCCGCCGTGGGGCCGAGCGTCAGTGTGGCCGGATTAGCGGCAAGCTGAACGCTCCACGGCTTGAACATCGATGCGACCTGCATCAATGTTCCGCACACCGTCGCGATCTGGGTGATAAAGCCGACCAGCGACTGCAAGATCCCGTTCACCACGATGCTGATGCCGGTCACCGCGATGCTGACGACCGTGTTCCACAGTGATGCCAGCCACCCGCTGCCGTTGGCCTGCACGGCGCTCGTCACGCTGTTGACGACGCTGCTGACCCAGTTCGAAATGTCAGTGCAGATCCCATCGGCTTCCGCCGGCGCGGCCAGATACCGCTCGATGCCGAGGCTCGGCGCCGGCACCGGCGAGCCCGGCGTTACGCGTGCGATGTCGGCGATGAACGTGAGCACAACGACCGTGGGGAACACGATCGCTGCCGAGTTCTTGTAATCCGGAGCACCCATGAAGCCGGCCGCGTAGTTCGCCAGCGCGCCTTGCTTGCGCGTCAACCAGGCACCAATGAGAATCGAGAGCGGCGGCGCACCGGCCGGGGGCGTCGCGAGGGCGTCGAGTTCGCTGCCGAGATAGCCGCTGTGCGCGTTCGCCTCGGCGACGAGGTTTTGGACTTGCCAGCGGGTGAAGCGCATTGCCGAGGGCGTGCCGGACAGGGCGACCACCGGCGTCTGCGAAGTCACGGCGTCGGTTACGGCGACCCCGCCCCCGGCCAGCGTCGCGATCGAATCATCCAGCCCGGCCGCCTGGGTTGTTTTCACCGCGCTCGTGCACGCCGAAAGCGGCGCAATCGCGAGCGTGATGAGCAAGCACGCGCCGAGGAGGCGTCGCCAATCCAACCGCACGCGCGACGATACGTTTACGGCGAGGGCGCTGCCGGCAGATCGGTTGGTTTCAAGTTGATGCGGAAGGCCGGTCCGTTTCCGTCGGTCAGCAGGATCTTGACCGGCTTGAACGAGCCGTCGAGCGTGAAGGCGATCATGCCGCGCGCCGGAACGCCGGGCTGCAGCGAGTAGTACGCGCTGTAGACGTTGGTCGAATGACCGTTCACCGCAACACCGTCGCTATCGACCATGCTCGCGGTGAAGTTGCCGGAGCGCGCTGCCGTCGTTCCGTTGGAAACGAGATAAACGAACGTCACGGCCGTCTGTCCGGCTGCCGGCGAGGCTTCCGTGGCCGTCGCCGGGCGCAGTTGCATCTGGCGGATGCGCATCTTGCCGTTGAAGAGCGTCGACGAGAGACCGCCGCTCACGCCGTTCAACTGGTTCGCCCCACCGGGAATCGGCGTGGGTGCCGCGTTCACGAGCGCGGTAGAGAACATCGCTAGGGCGCCGAACACCAGCGCGGCCGTGAGAAGAAGGCGTGTGATCATGATGATTCCTTCGGAACGGTTGAAGACGTGCCGCAGCACGTTGCGCAGCGGTGCTACATGGGCGCTTGAATTGAGACCGGTTCGCCGTAACGCGAGAACAAGATGACGTTGGTATCGAGGTCGATCCGCGCCATCCGGCCCAAACCGTCAAGATAAATTGTGTTCTTCACGTTAGGATGGGTCGTATCGTGAACGGCATAGGCGTGAAACGTACCGTTGGAGACCGTGCGCATACCGAGGTCGGCCGAGCTGAAATTGGATGAGAATTTGTGATAGCGCGCCAGCACGTCGGTGTCGGCGCTGCTGTTGGTGAACTTCGTCCATTTCGAGTTGATCTTCATGTACATCGTCTGGCCGATGATGTACATTTCGCCGGCCTTCATAACGGTGTGCATCTTGCCGGGGTTCGCTACGTCGGTCTCGGCCGGTCCCTCGGGGGTAGTCATCGACATGTGATAGGACGGCAGTTTCGACATCACGACGATTGCGTTGGTCAGGGCCGGAGAGATGTCGGCGGATGCCGGAAGCGCCGCGAACAGCACGGCGGCCGCCACTCCAAGGCTGGCTAGGTATGCACGTGTGTTCATTCGGCGCTCTCCTTCTACCACTACACTACCATGCTCTCAGCAGCAAAGCTAGCCCTCGCCGGGATTTTGTGATGCTCGCCTGCGCCGTGAACGCGCACGTCGTTTGGCGCACAATATGTAACAAAGGTTATCTATTTGCGAGATGATCGCGTGAGCGCAGCGGCAGTATACTGTGCGGGCTATGGGCTCAGCCGTGTTACATTGTCCTCGACATCAGCTTGGCGCATTGCTGTGCGCCGCGGTTCTTGCAAGCGCTCTCGTCACAGCAGGCGGGCCCGTCGCCGCACAGACGTCGCCGGCGTTCGTGATGAAGCTCGGCACGGCTTCGCTCAACGATCAGCAGCACGAGTGGCTGAAGATGTACAAGGACGCGCTCGAACGCGATTCCGGTCATCGCATCCGCGTCGACATCTATCCGTCGGCGCAGCTCGGCTCGATCCCGCGCGAAATCGAGGACACGCAATTCGGCGCCATCCAAGGCTGGGTCGGGCCGCCGGAATTTTTGACCGGCATCGATCAGCGTTTCGAGGTGCTCGGCATCCCGGGCGTCTTCGCCAACGACGAGCAGGTCAACAAAACGCTGGTCGACCCGCAGTTCGCGACGCCGTTCATGGCGCTCGCAAACGCCAAGGGGCTCGTCGGCATCAGCCTCTTCCTCAACGGGCGCCAAGCGCTGATCACGCGCAAACCGCTCGAGCGCATTGCTGATGCGAAGGGACTCAAGCTGCGCGTCACCGCCGGCCCGGTACTCGAAGCGCTGACGCGGATGCTTGGGGCAACGCCGGTGCCGATGTCGCTCGATCAGGTGCTGCCCGCGCTGCAGCAAGGCGCGATCGACGGTACGATCTCGTCGGTTGCCGTCACAACGCCGCTCAAGTACTACACCGTTGCTCCGTACGTGAAGCCGATGCCGGGATATACGGTCGACATCACCGTCATCAGCAAGTCGTGGCTCGAGTCGCTGCCGCCCGACCTGCAGAAGATCGTGCTCGAAGACGGCCTGAAGATCGGGCGTGCGATCGTACCGTTCACAACGAGTTATCTCACCCACCAAACCGAGGTCTGGACGAGCGGCGGCGGTCACATCGACCGCTTTCCGGCGGCCGAAGAGAAGGCGTTCAACGCCTCCGTCGCTCCGATCGGCCACGAGGTGACCTCGACCAACGCCGACCTTGCGGCCATGTATGCAACGCTGCTCGCCACGGCAGCGAAGTACAAATGATCGGCCGTATCATCGCCGCGGCAGTCGGCAGCATCCTGGTTGCATCTTTACCGCTGACGTCGTCTGCGGCCCCGCAGTTCATCATGAAAATGGGCACGGCGTCGATCAACGATCATCAGCACGAATGGCTGAAGCGCTTCAAGGGCGCCGTCGAAAAAGACAGCAAAGGGCGGATCGAAGTCGACGTGTATCCGGCCGCGCAGCTGGGTTCGATCCCGCGTGAGATCGAGAACACCCAGTTCAACGCCATCCAAGGCTGGGCCGGTCCGCCGGATTTTCTCAGCGGTATCGACGCGCGCTTTTCGCTGCTGAACGCGCCGGGTCTCTTCTCCACGTTCAAACAAGCCTCCGAATCGGTGCAGGATCCGCAGGTCGGTAAGATTTTTCAGAACCTCGCCGCCGACAAGGGGCTGATCGTGGTCAGCATCTTCGTCAGCGATCGTCAGGCGATGATCACCCGCAAACCGGTCCATTCGCTCGACGACATCAAGGGCCTGAAGATTCGCATCACCGCCGGACCCATGCAAGAGCGCTCGATTCGTGCCTTCGGCGCGACGCCGATCGCGATGCCGCTCGATTCCGTGCTCACCGCACTGCAGCAAGGCGCGATCGACGGTCAAACCTCCACGCTCGCCGTGCTCACGCCGCTGAAGTACTACAGCGTGTCGCCCTACCTGATCCCGTTCGGGCACACCTACGTCACCGACGTTGCGGTCATCAGCCGGCAATTCTTCGATACGCTGCCGCCGGACCTCAAGAAAATCGTGCTGGACGACGGCTTTGCGACCGGCAAAACGATCACCGGCTTCGTCGACACCTACCGCACTGAAAATCGCAAAGAGTGGACCGCCGGCGGCGGCTCGCTCGTGACGCTCTCGCCGGCCGAGGTAAAGCAGATGGACGATCTGCTGCGGCCCATCGGCGCCGATATCGGAAACTCCACCCCCGATATGAAAGCCGTCTACGACCAGCTGACGGCCGCCGCGGCCCGTAACCACTAGCGCATACATGCTCGACGCCATCCTCTCGGGGTATGCCAAGGTGGTTGCGGCGCTGCGCATCGTGATCGCCGGGCTGCTCGTGATGAGCGTCGCGCTCAACTTCGCCAACGTGATCGGGCGCTACGCGCTGCACGCACCGATCGAGGGTGCGGAAGAAGTGATGCTCTTTTTCATGGTCGGGATCGTGTTCATCGGCGCATCGATCGTGTCGTGGGAGGGCGGGCACATCCGCATGGACATCGTGGTCGGCATGATGCCGTCCCGCGTTCAGCGCGCGCTCGGCATCCTCTCCGACGCGGCGATGATCGCGGTCTGCGCGATCGTGATCTGGCTCGGCTTTCCGGTGATCCGCCAGCTGGCACTCTTCAACGAGCGCAGTCAGGCGGCAAACGTGCCGCTCGCGATCCCCGAGTCGCTGATCCCGATCGGTCTCGCTCTCGTGATCGTCTCAACGCTGTTGCGGCGGTTCGACGTGAAGCATACGTACGCGCCGCCCGGCGGCTTCGTCGAGGAAATGCTGCCTACACCGATCGACCCCGAGTAGCGCGCACGCATGGCGGCGATCTACGTTCTCATCCCGCTCGTTCTGCTGCTGCTCGGATTCCCGATTTTCCTGATCTTGATGGTCACCGCGCTCATTGCGATGATCTTCGTGCAGGGCGTGTCGTGGACGGTCGTGCAGACGACGATGTTCGGCAGCCTCGACAGCTTCCCGCTGCTGGCCGTGCCGTTCTTCGTGCTCGCCGGCGAGATCATGGGTCAAGGCGGCATCGCGAAACGCATTATCGCCTGGGTGCTCGCGGTGGTCGGCGGCATTCGCGGTTCGCTCGGCGTCACCACGATCGCCTCGTCCGAAGTGTTCGGAGCAATGTCGGGTTCCGCGGTCGGCTGCGTGGCGGCCGTCGGCCGGCTGCTGCTGCCGGCGTTACGCGAGAATGGTTACGGCGAGCGCTTTTCGACCAGCCTCATCGCGGCCTCGGGCGCCGTAGCGGTGATCATCCCGCCGTCGATCCCGCTGATCATCTACGGCGTCGTCGCGCAGCAGCCGGTGACCTCGCTCTTTCTCGCCGGCATCATTCCGGCGATCATGATCGGCCTCATCGACGCCTCGTACGTGCTCTTCTACGCGCGCCTGAAGAACATCCCACGCACGGGCGGCGTGAACTGGCCGAACATCCTCACGGCGACGAAGGAGGCGGGCTGGGCGCTAGGGACGCTGGCCGTGATCTTCGGCGGCATCTACGGCGGCATCTTCACCCCCACCGAAGCCGCCGGCGTCGCGGTGATCTATGCGCTGCTCGTCTCGAAGTTCATCTACCGCGACATCACGTGGAGGCAGCTCGGCAAGATCACGATGGCCGCCGCGCAGCTGAACGGCCAGATCCTCGTGATCGTCACCGCGGCCGGCCTCTATTCGTGGTTTCTCACCACCAGCGGCATTCCGCAAACGCTGATCGCGCAGGTCCAAGCACTGCACCTCACCGCCTGGGAAACGCTGCTGCTCTTCAACGTGGTGCTGTTGCTCGTCGGGAGCTTCCTCGAACCGGCGCCCGCGATCCTGATCCTCACGCCGCTCTTTCTGCCGGTGGTCGCGGCGCTCGGCGTGAGCCCGATCCACTTCGGCATCATCATCGCGGTCAACCTGAGCCTGGGCATGTACACGCCGCCGTTCGGCCTGAACTTGTTCGCGTCGCACTCGCTGTTCGGCACGAAGCTCGGCACGCTCTACCGCGGCGTGCTGCCGTTCCTCGCGATCAACGCCGTCGGGCTGCTGCTCGTCACCTACGTCCCGTCGATCTCGATGTTCTTGCCGAACCACGCCGCGCGCTAACTTCGCAAGGCGCGGAAGCAGTCGAAACGAATATGACGGGCATCGTGGAACTCGTATACGGAATCCCGACGGATAAGATCGGTACGGAAATCCGATTCGGTATAGAGAAAGGCTTCTTCCGGGCGGAAGGGATCGATCTCTCACTGCAAGTGGTCTTCGGCGGCCCGGAGATCGCGTCGATGTATTCCTCCGGGGCATTGAAGATCGGCGAGATCGGTTCGCCGCCGGCAACGACGGCGCTGGCGGCCGGCGCGCATTTCAAGATCGTGGGCAGCGGGCTCAGACGGCGCGCTTTGCAGTATTTGGTTGTTGGGCCATCGATCGCGTCATGGGCCGACTTCAAAGGCAAGTCCGTCGGAGTCTTGTCGACTGGAAGCTGTAGTTATTGGTTTGGCCGGCTTGTACTCGAGCAAAACGGCATCGACCCCGATCGCGATGTTCGCATCGTGAGCCTGGGCGCGCGCTATGCCGACGTCGTCGAGCTCGTGCAGGCCGGCGAACTTCAAGCGGCCGTTATTTCGGAGCTCAACGTATCGCTCGGCGAATACCGCGGTGCGTTTCGGATAATGAAGGCGCTGACAGAGCCCGAATTTTGTCCGACGATGCAATGGATGGTGACGGTGGCAAACTGCGGCGTTCTCGAGAGCGAGCCGGCGCTCGTTCGTTCGGTGCTTCATGCATCGCGCGAAAGCTACCACTACGCTGCCGAAAACCGCGACGAATTCGCCCAGTTCGGCGCCAAGCTCTACGGGATGGACGTGCCTACGATGCTGCGCGCGATAGAACGTGAGATCGACGACGTGCATTACGATTGCGAGATCGATCTGCCCGGGCTCGACTTGGCAATCGATTTACAGCGCAAGCTCGGCGCGTTCGATGTCCCGATGCGTGCCGCCGACATCACGGACCTTCGCTTCATTCCCGTCTTGATGTAGCCGCTCGACAGCAATCCGCTCTAGATCGCACGGACGTAAGGATCGACCATGTTAAAAGACCCCGCGGTTCGCGCCGCTACGTTCCTTCTCACGCTCCTGATGGTCGCGTTCGCGTTTCCGTCGAGGGCGGAAACGCAAACGCTGCCGACGCTCAGGATCGCAGCGGTATCGGCCGACGCCTTTGCCGAAGCGTACTTCGCGCTCGAGATGGGTTTCTTCAAGAAGGTTGGGCTCGACGTCGACGTGCAAACCTTCGCCAACGGCACGGCGGCGACGATTGCGGTAGCATCCGGTGCAGCCGATGTGGGCATAACGTCTCCCGTTAACCTCGTGCCGGCGATCGAACGTGGTGTCCCCTTCACATTGATCGCCGGCGGGGGGCTTTACACAACGGACACGCCGGTCGTCGTGATGGACGTGGCCAAAGACTCGCCGCTCAAAACTGCCGCCGACCTGGAAGGCAAGACCGTCGGGGTCTCGGGCCTCAACGACATCATGCAGGTGTCCACCGTTACGTGGCTGGCAGCGCATGGCGTGGATCCTACGAAAGTTCGCTTCGTTGAGATTCCGTTTCCGCAGATGGGGGCCGCCCTCGTGCGCGGTACGGTCGACGCAGCGGTGATCAACGAGCCCTCGTTGACCATAGCGAAGAATAATGGCCTGACGCGCGACTTCGCAAGAGTCTTCGATGCGATCTCGCCCTTGGTGATGAACGGAGCGTGGTTCACGACGGTGCCGTTCGCGCAGAAGAATCCCGAACTCATCAAGCGGTTCCAAGCGGCGATTTACGAGACGGCAAAGTGGGCCAACAAAAATCACGAGCGCTCGGCTGAGATCTTGGAGAAGTATTCAAAGATCGATGCGCACACCGCCCAAACGATGACGCGCAGCATCTACGCCGACTCGCTGCCCGTCAGCAGCGTGCAGCCGGAGCTCGACGCCGCCTTCAAGAACAAAATGCTCCAAAGGCCCTTCGACGCGAACGACATGATTTATCGCGCCCGGCCCTAGGTGCAAGAGCGGAGGCCGCTCGGTCTCGAGCGGTCCCCGCCTTGCGGTAGCCGGCTATGGTCAGTTATTTATTCGTTGATTAAAAGTAAATCCAGAAGCCGTTGCCCCAGCGGCGGTGCGCGAACCAGTGGCCGCGCGAGTAGTAGCCATAGTAGCCGCCGGGCGCCCGGCCGTAATAGCCTTCATAGACCGCGGCCGGCGGGGGAGCATAGCCATAACGATGCTCGTAGCGCGGCGGCGGCGGCGCGGGTCGCTCGCAGTGGTAGCACGGGCCGCCGGGATTGACGTAGCCTGCATGGACGTTGTAACCGGGACCGCCGATGTTGACGCCGATGCCGACATCGGCGGCGCTTGCCGTCAATGGTGCCGTGGCGAGCGTGACACCGAAGGCGGCGATGAGAAACTTGGTAACGAATGATTTCATGTAGCACCTGCTGCGGCCTAGCCGCGACGTTGGTAACGTGTGCTATTGTACGCAGGTCCGTTCCAAACAATGCCTTCGGGCGCAAATGCTAAGCCGTTTTTAACGCGGTACGCGTGTTGCGATAACTCAGGCTCTTGCCAGCAACCGTTCCGCGTTGTACGTTTCGATGTCACCGATTTCCGTCGGGCTGAAGCCGCATTCCGCGAGACGGCCGTGATAGTCGCTCGCCCGGCGGTACGGGTAGTCGGTGCCGAAGAGAATACGTGAGGCCGGCACCAGCTGCGTCAGCGACGACATCGCGCCGGGATTCGCTGCCTGTGCGGTGTCGTAGAAGAACCGTGTCAACTCGTGCAGCAGCCCGTTGGGCAAACAAGCAGCCTGCTTTGGCTGCTTGGCGAAATTGACGAAGCGCTCGATCAAGAACGGCATCGTGCCGCCCGCGTGGGAGAAGATGAAGCGCACATCGGGATAGCGGGCCGCGGCGCCGGTGAAGAGCAGGCTCGCGATCGTGCGCGTGGTGTCGGTGCCGTATTCGACGATCGACTCGGCAACGTCGGGGAGGATGTTCGCGCAGCACTCGTTCAGTCGCGGGTGCACGAAGACGATCGCTCGGCGGCGGTTGAGCTCCTCGAACACGGACGCGAAGAGCGCATCGCCGAGCCAGTGCAGACCGTAGCTCGTGAACAGGCCGATGCCTTCGCAGTGCAAGACGTCGAGCGCGTACGCGATCTCGTTCAGCGTGGCGGGAATGTCGGGCAGCGGCATCGCCGCGAACAGACCGAAGCGACCGGTATGCTCCCGCGCGATCGAGGCGGCATACTCGTTGCACGTGCGAGCGAGCCCGGCGGCCTCATCGGCCGATCCGAACCAGAGACCGGGCGTCGTGACCGAGAGGATCGCGCGCGTGACGCCGCCGCGTTCCATGTCCTCGAGCGAACGCTCGGGCGTCCAGTCGGTGACGATCGCCGGAAGGGGAACTTTCCGGCCGACCAGGGCCGTGTACGCGGGCGGGCAGAAGTGGTGATGGATATCGAGCATGTGCCGGTCTTTCTCTGAGTTAGATCATCGTCAGACCGCCGCTGACGCTGATCGCTTGGCCCGTGATGTACGCTCCGGCGTCGGAGGCGAGGAAGGCGAACGCGGCGGCGACTTCGCGCGCTTCGCCGGGACGCTTCATCGGTATCGCGTTGATCGCGGCGGCAGCGAGTTTCGCACCGGTGTCACCGCCGGCCAGCATCGCTTCGAGCATCGGCGTCTTGGTCGGACCGGGGCAGACCGCATTGACCGTGACGCCGTGACGGGAAATCTCGCGCGCCAGCGATTTGCCGAAGGCCACAAGCCCGGCCGATGCGCCGTTGGCGACCGCCGCGCCGGACTGTCCGGATTTGGCGCCGTCGGAACTGAGGTTGATGATGCGGCCGGCGCCGCGCGCGACCATTTGATCCATTACCGCGCGCGCGAGGAACACGCCGGCAAAGAAGTGCTGGGCGACGAGCACCGACCATTGCTTGGCGGTCTGATCGCGCACGAGTTGGAAATTCCCCTGCGAGCCCACGCAGTTCGCGAGGATGTCGATGCGGCCGAAATCCTCGGTCACCGCCGCCGTCCAGCGCTGCACGGCGGCGAAGTCGGAGGCATCGATCTGGTCGACGCGCGTGCGAACGCCGAACGCCGCCGCGGCGTCCGCGGCGCCGGCGGCAGCATCGCGGTTGGTCGCGTAGCCCAATGCGACGTCGGCGCCGCATTCCGCCAGCGTGCGCGCGACGGCGCTCCCGATGCCGCCGCTGGCGCCCGGCACGAGCGCGACTTTGCCGGTCAGGTCGAAGAGCGTCGACGTCATAACGGCGAGGGGTTCGTGAAATTCGGCGCGCGCTTTTCGCGAATCGCCGCGATGCCTTCCTCGAGATCGGGACCCAGAAACGTCAACGCCGACATCAACAGCGAGGTATCGAAGGTCGGCCCCGCCAGCCGCAGCCAATTGTTGAGCGCGTATTTGGTGAACCGGAGCGCCGACTGTGCCCCGCTAGCCAGCCGCGCGGCGATTTCGCGCGCCTTGTCGTAGGTTTGGTCGTCGTCGACGCAGAGCGAGACGAGGCCGATCCGTTCGGCCTCTTCGCCGCTGATCGTGTCGTTGAGCAGTAGGTGATACTTCGCTTTGGCCATGCCGCAGAGGAGCGGCCAGATGATGACCGCATGATCGCCCGCGGGCAGGCCGAGCTTGGAATGCGCGTCGTTGATGCGGGCCGTTTTCGAGGCCACGATCACGTCGGCCAGCATCGCCATCGCGAGCCCCGCGCCCGCGGCCGGGCCGCGAATGGCCGAGACGATCGGCTTGTTGCAGTTCATCATGTTGTAGACGATCCCGCGCGCTTCGGTGTAGCCTTGCAGCTGCGCGTTGAAGCTCTCGCTCAGATCGCTCACGAGATCCATGTGGCCGCCGGCCGAGAAGGCGTCGCCCTGCCCGCGCACGATCGCCGCGTTCACCTCGGGATCGCGCGCGACGTCGTTCCAGATCTCCGCCATCTCGTAGTGGCCGCGCTTATCGCACGCGTTGGCCCGGCCGACCCCGTGAAAGACGATCTCCAACACCTTCGGTGCCGGCCGCTCGAACGTCATCCGTTCGTACTTCGCATAGCGCGAATCGTTGTCATCGCTCATGAAATGGTTACCACACTTTCACTGTCATAGGTGCGAAGATTGCCGTACATCTTGTTGAGGAGCTCCACGAGAAGGGTGCGTTCGCCGTCGGAGAGACCGGCGACGAGTTGCGCTTCGAACGTCGTGTCGAGGGGCATGAGCGAGTCCATCAGCCGCTCGCCGGCCGCACTGAGGCCGACGGGCCGCCGCTGCCCGCGCCCGGCCGCCGGCCGCCGTTCGATCAGACCGTCGTCCTCCAGACCGGCGATGACGCGCGACAACGTCGAGAGGTCGAAGTTGGCGGACTGCGCGATGTCGCTGAGCAAGAGCGGTCCGCGATGCCAGAGCGTGTGCAACACGCGCCAGTTTGTGAACCGAACACCCGCCTTGCGCAGCGCTTGCGCGAAGACGAGCGCGTACCGTCCGCCGGTTCGATTCAGCAGGTAGGGAACGTGCTCGTTCAGGTGCCCGCGGGCGTTCACTTTTTCGGAATGGACGCCGTATTGACGTACTTGCCGTCATGCAGCTCCATCAGGACGATTTGATCGCCGCGGGTGAAGACGTCGTGGTTCTTGGAGCTGAAGTCGACCATCATCCCCGGCGATCCGTGCGCGGTCGGCCAGTTCTTCGTCCCCTCGAGCGCGTTGCGAAGTCCCTGGCGGGTCGATCCGCCCTTTTCCAGTGCGGCGCTGATCAGCCGCATCAGCTCCCAGGTCTGCACGAGCGTCCAATCGCCGCGGATCGATTCGCCCATTTGCGAGGCGAGCAGATCCTCGACTTTCTGCACTTCTGGTCGCGCCAAGTCGACGTTGCTCGGGAAGATGAAGCCCTCGCCGGCCGGACCGACGAGCGTCTTGAAACTCGGCGTGCCGAACAAGGTCGAGCCGAGCATCTGTGCCGTGTTGTGCAGCTGGACGTGCATCTTGATGTAGTTCGCGAGGTCGGGCGTCGAGGCGCCGGCCAAGACGACGAAATCCGGCGCGGCCGCGCGCACTTTGAGCGCCTGCGCGGTGACGTCGACCGTGCCGGGCGTGATCTGCTCGACGTCGATGACGTTGATGCCGGCGTTCTTGAGAGACCCGATGTAGTCGTCTGAGATCAATAGACCCGACTCGGTCGAATCGCGCACGACCGCAACCTTGGCATTCGGGTTCTTGGCTTTGATGTAGCGCGCGAGCCCGTCGCCGGCGACGCTGTCGCGAACGCCGATGCGAAAGTAGTACGGCTGCGGCGGAACGGTGGTCAGCTTCTCGGCCTGATTCGCGCTGGCGATTGGAACCTTGAGCTCTCCGGCCTTGGCCTGCGCGGCGGCCCCGGTCGCCGAGGAGCTGATCGAGAGGATGATGCTGACGCCGGCGGCCGCGAGCTTCTCGACTTTCTGCGAGGCCACGGTCGGGTCGTTTTCATCATCTTCGTAGAGCATTTTCAGCGGCCGGCCGTTCACGCCGCCGTTGGCGTTCTTCCACTTCACGAAGGCGTCGATGCCCGACTTCTGGAGCAATGAGTAGTACGATGCTTGTTTGGCGACGTCGAGATGGGCGCCGATGAGAATCGGGGCTGGTGTTTGCGCCCCGACCGTGGTGGAGCAAACGAGACTCAACATCGCGACGGCGCAGAGGAGGCGCTTGATGTGTGCGAACGGCATACGTGTGGTTCTCCGTTTTCTAGAGTGCACTGCTGGCTAAAGGGTCGCCGCCGAGGTAGACGCGGCGGATGGCGTTCGATTGCAGGAGGTCGCCGCTCGGGCCGTCGAGTTCGACCCGCCCGATGTGGAGCACGATCGCGCGTTCGGCCAGTTCGAGCGCGAGCGGCACGTGCTGCTCGGCGATGATGATGGTGAGACCGCTCGCTTTGAGACGGTGGAGCGCGTCGAACATCTCGCGCACCACCAGCGGTGCGAGGCCGACCGACGGTTCGTCGAGCAGCAGCAAGCGCGGCCCGGCCATCAGCGCGCGGCCGATCGCCAGCATTTGCTGCTCGCCGCCGGAGAGCGTGCCGGCGAATTGCGTCCGGCGTTCGGCCAGCCGCGGAAACAGCGTGTACACGAGGTCGCGGTTGCCCGGGATCTCACGGGCGCGCAGCGTGCCGCGCAACGGCATCGCGCCGATCTGCAGGTTGTCGTCGACGGAAAGCGGCGGGAAGAGATGCCGCCCTTCGGCGACGAGCGAGCAGCCCCGCCGCACGATCTCGTGTGCCGGCCGGTTCCCGATCTCCGCTCCGGCGAACACTACGCGTCCGCTGCGGCGCACTAGCAGACCCGCGATCGCGCGCAGCAACGTCGTTTTGCCGGCGCCGTTGGCGCCGAGGACGGCGAAACAGCCGCCCGCGGCGAGCGCGAACGACACATCGTGCAAAACGGCGACGCGCCCATACGCGGCGCCGGCGCCGTGCAGTTGGAGGAGCGCACCGTCAGCGGCCAAGGTAGGCCTCCGCGACGACATCGCTGCCCTGAACTTCAGCCGCCGGCCCGTCGGCGATCGTGGCCCCGTTCTGCATCACGACGACCCGATCGCACAGGCGCATCACGAGCGGAACGTTGTGCTCCACGATCAGCACCGAGACGCCGGCGGTACGCGCGGCGCCAATCGAGCTGCACAGGTGCTCGACCTCGATGTCGCTCAAGCCCGCCGCCGGCTCGTCGAGCAGCAGCAGGGCGGGACGCGCCGCGAGCGCGCGCGCCGTGGCGACCAGGCGCTGCTGGCCGTACGTTAGCTCCCCGACCGGTACCGCGGCCAAGTGCCCGATGCCGACGAGGTTGAGCGCCCAGCGCACGTTCGCGACCGCGCTCTCGTGCCGCCGGCGGAACGCACCGCGATGGGTGATCGCGTCCCACACGCCGAGGCCGCGACCATTGTCGGCGCCGACGAGCACGTTCTCTTCCACCGACATGCTGGTGAAGAGGTTGACGAGCTGGAAGGCACGGGCGACTCCCAAACGGGCGACCGCGTCACACGGTAAACCGTTTACGTTGCGCTCGCCGATGAAGATCGCGCCCGCGGAGGGTGCGAGCGCGCCCGCAATCAGGTTGAAGAGCGTTGTTTTCCCGGCGCCGTTCGGGCCGATGAGTCCGCAGATCTCACCTTCGCGCACCGCGAACGAGACGTTGTCGACCGCGACGAGGCCGCCGAAGCGCTTGGTGACGTCCACGAGCCGCAGCAGCGCTTCGCTCACGACGGCGCGCGACGCCGGAATGCCGCTGCGAGCTGCTCGAACGCCCCGGCCAAGCCGCGCGGCGCGAACATCACGACCACCAGGATCAGCACCCCGAGCACCAGGACTTCCTGAACGTTCGCGATCCCGAGCAACTGCGGCAGCAAGCTGAGCAAAATCGTGGCGACGACCACGCCGGCGATGTTTCCGACGCCGCCGATGAGCACCATGAAGAGCCACGTGAACGTCAGGTCGGTGCTGAAGAGGTGCGGCTCGAGCGTGCGAAAGTAGAACGCCTGCAGCCAGCCGCCGAGCGCGGCGAGCGACGCCGCGGCGACAAAGGCGACGAGCCGCACGCGTGCCGGATCGATGCCGCTCGCGGCCGCCGCATCGCTGTTGTCGCGCACCGCGATCATCGCGCGCCCGAGCGGTGCATGGCGCAGGTTCTCGAGCATTACGACAACGAGGATCACGGCACCGCACGCCAACGGCACGTAACGCACCCCCGTCAGAGCGATTCCGAAGAAATGCGGGGCCGGTATGCCTTGCACGCCGTACGCGCCGCCGGCGACACCGGTCGACTGCCGGACGAGCACCTCGACGAAGAGCGAGAACGCGAGGCTGCCGGCCGCCAGGAAGAAGCCTTGCAGCCGCAGCATCGGGATGCCGACGATAAGCGCGACCAGTGCGGTCACGGCGAGCGCGATCGGCAGACCGAGCCAGGGCGAGATTCCCAGCCGCACGGCGAGCACGCCCGGCACGTAGGCGCCCAGGCCGAAAAACGTCGCGTGCGCGAGCGAGAACTGCCCCGAGGTGCCGACCAGCAGGTTCAAGCTCAGCGTGAGCACGAGCGCAATCGCGGTGCCGACGATCAACGAACCGTAGTACGGATCGGAGATCAGCGCCGGCGCAACGGCACTCGCCACGACGGCGAGCGCGACCGCGCCGAGCGTGACCGGCGTCCAGAGCGGCCGGTCGAGCGCGCCGCCGTTAGGCATACGCCGGCGTTCGCGAGATCAACCCGCTCGGGCGCGCCACGAGCACGATCAGCAACACGGCAAACCCGATCGCATCCGAGTACAACGAGCTGATGTAAAACGCGGTCAGCGTCTCGAGTAAGCCCAGCAGCATGCCGCCGGCGAGGCTTCCGAGCGAGGAGCCGAGGCCGCCGATAACGAGCGCCATGAAACCCTTGATGCCGGGCAGCACGCCGATCAGGTTCCCGGCGGCGTATAGCGGCGCGTAGAGCCAGCCGACGATCCCCGCGATCAGGCCGCCGATCGCGAACGCCGCCAGGCGCACGAGCCTGGGATCGATCCCGCACAGCTGCGCGCCGATGCGATCGATCGCCGTCACGCGCAGCGACGCCCCAAGTGTCGTGTAGCGCATGAAGAGCGCGAAGCCGATGAAGACCAGTGCCGTCACCACGAACACGAGCAGTGTCTGGCGCTGCATCAGCAACGCCCCGCCGAGCGGAATGGTCCCCGTGCCGACCGGCGAGGGCAGCGGCTGCTCGAGCCGTCCGAACCAGAGTCCGGTGCTGTAGCGTACGACGATCATGATGCCGAGTAGCGCCACAACCAGCGTTTGGAGCGGAGCTTGACGCGATTGCAGCGGACCGATGATGAAGCGCTCGGCCAGCACCGCCGCGAGCATCGCGCCGGCGATCGAGAGCACGATTCCGAGCGGTAACGGTATGCCCGTCGCAAGCAGCACGGCGCCGAAGACCGCGGCGAGCATCATGAATTCGCCCTGCGCGAAGTTCAGGATGCCCGTCGCCCGGATGATCACGTAATAGCTGAGTGCCAGCAGGGCGTAAATGCACCCGGTCTGCACGCCGGAGATCAGGATGAACCCGGCCTGCTCGATCACGCGGTCCCCGTCGGCGTTGCGCGGCGATCGAGCAGCCGGCTGACCTTCCCTTCGCCGAGCGTGCCGTCGGAGGCCAGGGCACCCTCGCCGACGAGCTGCACGCCGACGCCCACGCCAAGGTCGTCGCGCAGACGCGCTTCGAGCGCCTCGCGCAAACCGTCATGCGAGCTGCCCGTCCGTACTTCGACGTGAACGGTCATCTCTTCGCGACCCCGTCCCTCCCCCGGCGCCGTGAATACCTCGCACAGCCACTCACCGGTCGTCCGCGGATCGCTTTTCACCGCGGAGAGGCACGCCATCGGATAGATGTTCACGCCGCGCAGGCGCACCATGCTGTCGCTGCGGCCGAGAAAATGATCGATGCGCCGAAAGTTGCTGCCGCACGCACAGGTCGAGCTGGCAACGACGCGCCCGAGGTCGCGCAGGTTGAAGCGGATGACGGGTTGCACGGTTCGCGTGAAGCTGCTGACCACGAGGTTGCCGGTTTCGCCCTCGGCGACGGGCTCGTTCGTGTCGACGTCGAGCACCTCGAAGTAGTGCATGTCTTCCATGATGTGAAGACCGGACTGGTGCTCGCATTCCGACGCACCCATCCCCAACTCGTTGGTGCCGTAGTTGTCGTACACGGGGCAGCCCCACGCGGCTTCGAGCTCGTGCCGCAGGCTCTCATCGAGATCGGGACCGAGGAACGTCGAGATCAGCTTCGTGTGCAGCTCGCGGATGTCGCGGCCCAGTTCGTCCTTGCACACGGCCGCGAGCCGCAGCAAGTATTCGGGGAAGCTGACCCACGCGTTGCTGCCGCACGTGAACGCGATCTCGAGCTGCTTGCGCGAGGGCGTGACGATACCGCTGCCGGTTGTTACCGGCAGCACGCCGAGGTAGTTGTGGCAGGCATTGTACATGGCCCACGCCAGGTTCGCGAGCGAGCACGTCGCGGGAATTTGCATGACGTCGCCGGGGCGTACACCTTGCAGATACAAGCCGCGGGCCGTCGATACGGCCGTCACGGCCCACTCGTAGGGTCCGTGCAGCGTGAGCCGCGGCTTGCCCGTCGTTCCGCCGCTGGATTGCACTTTGCTGGGGGCGTGCTGCAGAAACTCGGGCAGCGACGTGAAGCCCGCGCTCGACCCGAACGGCGGGTATTCGGCTTGGTCGTCCTTGATGTCGTCGGTCGTGTAGATCGGCAGCTTCGCGATATCGGCGAGGCCATGCACGTCGCCCGGCGCGAGCCCGGCATCGGTCCAGCGCCGGCGGAAGAACGGGTTGTTCCAGCCGACCTCGAGCAATTCGGCGAACCGCTGGTCCTGCAGCGCGCGCACCTCGTCGGCCGGCCAGCGCCAGATCGTCTCGAAGAAGATGTCCGGAGCGGGGTAGCGGGCGTCGAACGAGGGCCAATCGACGGCGGTCCGGTAGAGCGGCAGCGACGATTGGCGCGCGACGTCGTACATCCAAATGCCCCCTGCACGGCCTGAAGTGCCGCCGCACCACGGGTGCGGCGGAAGATTCCTTCACGCCACCGTAGCACGCCGTACTTGCAAATGCAAGTGGCCCCGGCGCGCCCGGGCGGTTAGGTCAGAAGCTGTCCGGATCGCCGGCGCCGGCGGGAACCAAGTCGCTGAACTTCAGATTGGGGCCGATCAGGCCGTTGCGCACCATCATTTGGATTGTCTTGTCCCAATTCGCGCGCACGACGCGATCGCTCCAGAGCACCATCGTCATGTGCGCCATCGCATCGGGCTGCAGGTTCGTGAACTCGGCGATCATGCCCATCGCGATATCCGGGTGCGCGTTCAAGTACGTGATCGACCGGTGCATCGCGGCGCGGAATTTCTTCACGGTCTCGGGATTCTTCGCGGCCCAATCCGCGGTCGCCCAAAACGCGCCGATCGGTTGAGCCGGAATGGAATCGACATAATTCCAAGCGACGATCCGGCCGCGCTTGGCGTCGACGATCGCCGAGACGAACGGCTCGTCCGCGGCGACGGCGTCGACCAGACCGCGGTCGAGCGCGCTGCCCATCTGCGAATACGGGATCTCGACATCTTGCGTGCTCTTGGGGTCGACGCCGTTCTTGGCGAGGATCTCGTGAACGCCGGCCCAATGCTGGTTATCGATCTGCCCGTAGCCGATCTTCTTGCCGCCCAGGTCTTTCACCGACGCGATCGGACTCTCGTACCGCACGATGAGCGCGCTTTGATCCGGTGCCTTCGAGTGGGCGATTTCGTTCTGGGAAACGAGCACGAGCCTGTAGCCGGCTTTATCGCGCGCTTGCATGGCCGTGCCGGGAATCGAAAGCGTGATCTGCGGAGTTCCGGACGCCAGGCCGGTGAGCAGCACTTGTCCGCTATTGGCAACGGTGAGCGTGACGTCGAGCCCTTGGTCGGCGAAGTACCCGAGCTTCTGCGCGGCATAGACGTCGGCCAGCGCCGCGATCTTGATCACGCCGACGTTCAGCGGAATCAACGGCGTTTGCGCTTGCGCGACGCTCGCGCCGGACACGATCGCCATGAGAGCGGCAAGGGCGGCACACCGGCGCAGCGGGGCGTGGAATGGAGCGAGCATCAAAGCCTCGAAGGGAGTAGCGGTTCGGTGTAATTTCTCAGCCACCACGACGTCACTTGGTCGTGCGTCGTGAAGACGACGCCTTCGAATTGCTTGGCGTAGGTGATGAACTCATCCAAGATACGCGAACGCGAGGGCCGGCCGACGATGAAATCGTGGACCGTCAGCGGCATCAGAACCGGGCGGTCCGCTCCGCGTTCGTAGAGTGCGTCGAACTGCGCCTTCAGCGCGCCCAGAACGAACGCCGGAGTATTCGAGTGCCACGTTCCGAACGGCGTCGGCGGCATCGGGTTGGTGATCTGGATCGCGAGCGATGCGTCGCTGTAGGATGAAAACGGAATCTCGAGCACCCGGCGTCCGTAGCCTTCGATGAGATAGGGCAAGTCATCGTTCCAAATGCTCGCATCCCACTGGAAGTCGAAGTGCTCGAGCAGCAGATCGATCGTGCTGTGACTCGCAAAGCACGTGCGCCAGCCCGTCAAGTGCTCGCCCAGCAGATCTTCGAACACGGCAACGGTTCTCTTGATGAGTTCCAGTTCTTGCTGCGGCGGATAGTTGCACATCATCTCGTGCTCGTAGGTGTGGCCTGCGATCGCATGGCCGGCCTTTTTCACCGCGCGCGAGATGTCGGGGTACTTTTCCACCGTCGCACCGCAGATGATCCACGTCCCGAGCACAGCATGCTTGGCCAAAATCTCGAGCAGGCGCCACGCGCCGCGCCGTCCGCCGTACTGGCGCTCGCTGAAATCGAACGGATCGATTTGTCCGTCATCGAAAACGCAGGCCGCCTCTTCGGACTGGTGATGGACGCTGATGATGATCGGCAGCCGCACGCGTGCGGGCCACGCGCCAGGTTGCGGCAAGGGCACTTCGGACCAGTTGCCTTGCATCAGCCCACCGCGCTTAGGGGCACCGAGCAGTACGCTGCCAGCTCGTCGCAGCGCATGAACCGGGCGCCGGCGTGCTGCGCGACGCGCTCGATGAAGCGGCGCAGCGTGCGAAGCACCGCCGGCCGTCCCGTCGCCCACGTTTGAATGCTGAGAATCATGAATCGCGGCGCATCTTGCGCTTCGCGGTAGAGCACATCGAACTCGCTGTTCCAAACATCCGTGAGACCATCGGGTCCGCCGCGCATCGGGTAGGGGAAGCCTACGAACGTTTTATCCGCCGTGCTCGTGGTGAACGGGATCTCGAGCATCCGTCCGCCGGTGCAGTCGAAGAAGTAGGGCAGATCGTCGTTGAGAAAACTGCTGTCCCACAGAAAGCCTTCGTTCGAGAGGATATCCAGCGTCTGGGCGCTCGGGCGGTAATCGGGGCAGCGCCAGCCCCGGATCTTCGCGCCGCTTACCTGCGCCACGACCGCTGCGGTTTTGCGCACCATCGTGCGCTCGCGTTCGACGCTGGCGGTTCGGATGCGATCGAAGGCGTAGCTCATGCCGGCAAGCTCGTGACCGGCATCAGCGGCAGCGCGAACGGCCTCCGGATATTTCTCGGCGGTCGTACCGCACACGCAGAAGGTCGCCTTGACGCTGAGCGCGTCCAGTATTTCGAGAATGTTCGACATGCCGCGGCGCCCGCCGTACTGCATCGCGCCGCCCATCATGTAATTCGGACGGTCGCCGGGCAACTGCGGCGTGCCCTCGCCGGACTGGTGCTCGAACGTCAACACGACCGGCAGACGAACACCCGCCGGCCACGCCGCGGTCGCCGGCCCCTTCAGCTCAGTCGCCATCAGACCGCGCGCTTCTTGACGGCGGCTTCATAGCCGAGCTTGCGCGATATTTCCGCCGCGGTTGCGGCAACGATACCGCCCATTTCGGCGAGCTTGAGCGAGGCGAACCGGCTGGACGGTAAGACGACGCCGATGGAAGCAACCACCTCACCGCGTTCGTCGAAAACCGGTGCTGCGATCCCGCCGACGCCTTCTTCCCATTCGCCGGAATTGACGGCGAAGCCGCGTTTGCGGATCTGCTTGAACTCTGCCGAGGGAACGTCCGTTTCCGGGCGATAGGCGAGGATCGCCTTACCGGTGGCGACGGAATGCGCGGGAGCGCGGCCGCCGATCGGCACGTATGCGCGCACGGCCCGCTCGCATTCTGCCTTATCGACATACACGACGTCGTCGCCGTCGAGAACTCCGAGCTTGGCGACCTCGTTCGTGCGCCGGCTCAGCTCCTCGAGGTACGGTCGCGCGATCTCGCGCACGCCGAGCCGATGGATCGCATTGCAACCCAAACTCCACAGCTTGATCGCCAGCCGGTAACCGCTTTGCGAAGGGTGGCGCTCCAAATACCCCTCCGCTTCCAGGGTGTTCAACAGCCGTTGGACGATCGTGCGCGGCAAGCCCATTTTCGCGACCAGATCGCGCACCGGGACGCCTTCGTTCCCGTTCGCAATCAGATCGAGCAGCCGCAGACCTCGTGCCAAAGTCTGACTGAATTCGCCAACCATACGTCCATCCGATTATCGGTTTCTGATCCCTATAATCGGAAATACGCCGGCGCCGAGTAATTTTCCTGGACCGGCTCGGGTACAGTGCCGCTATGGAGATGCACGATCCATATGACCTCGCGCGCTTCCTAAGCGCCCAGGCGCCGGTCTACGACGCGGTTGTTGCCGAGCTGCGGGCCGGCCGTAAGCGTAGCCACTGGATGTGGTTCATCTTTCCGCAACTGCGCGAGCTCGGCCGCTCGGCGACGGCGCAGTTCTACGGCATCGACTCCTTGGCGGAAGCCCGCGCGTACGTCGATCATCCGGTACTGGGTGCGCGCATCACGGAGTGCACGGAGCTTGTGCTGACCTCCGGGCAGACCTCGCTAAACGCGATCTTCGGTTCGCCGGACGATCTGAAGTTTCACTCGTCGATGACGCTGTTTGCCCGGGCCGCCGGCGATGAGCCAAGTGTGTTCCGGCGGGCGCTCGCGCGGTTCAACGGCGGACGGCTCGACGAGCGAAGCGTCGCACTGCTTGAGAGCGAGACTTAGGGCACCGTAATCGGGTCGTTGCTGCGCGCGCCCGCCGCCACGCCTTTCGGGGCGATGGCGAGGATGCGGGCGAGGTCCGCCGGCGTCAGGCGAACGCCCACGGCCGCGACGTTCTCTTCGAGATATTTCTGGTGCTTGGTCCCCGGAATCGGGACGATGTCCTCGCCTTGCGCGTAGAGCCAGGCCAGCGCGAGCTGCGCGCTCGTGAGCCCTAGCTCGGCCGCGAGCGCGGCGAGGCGGTCGACGACCGTCATGTTCTGCGTGAAGTTGTCGCCTTCGAAGCGCGGGTTGCGCGCGCGCGGATCGGTCGGTGCGAAGCCGTCGTTCGTGCGCACCGTGCCGGTGAGCATGCCGCGCCCGAGTGGGCTGTAGGGCACGAGTGCGATGCCGAACTCGCGAATCGCCGCGAGAACGCCGTTGTCTTCGATGTCGCGGCTGAAGAGCGAGTACTCGCTCTCGAGCGCGGCGATCGGATGCACGGCCGCCGCGCGATGCACGTTCTCGGCGCTCGCTTCCGAGAGCCCCAAGTGCCGGATCTTTCCGGCCGCTCTGAGCTCGGCCATCGCGCCGACGGTCTCCTCGATCGGAACCGTTTTGTCGACGCGGTGCTGGTAGTAGAGGTCGATCGTTTCGACCCCTAAGCGTTTGAGCGAGGCGTCGCACGCCGAGCGCACGTACTCCGGGCGGCCGTTGACGCCACGCGTGCTCCCGGCACCGAAGGTGCGCCCGAATTTTGTCGCCAGCACGACGCGGTCGCGCCGCCCCTGCAGTGCCTTGCCGACGAACTCTTCGTTGTGCCCGCTGCCGTAGGTGTCGGCGGTGTCGATGAACGTGATGCCGAGTTCGAGAGCGCGGTCGAACGTCCGCAACGCTTCGGCATCGTCGCTCACGCCGTAGGGTCCGGACATGCTCCAGCAGCCGAGTCCCATCGCGGAGACGGCCGCTCCACTCTGCCCGAGCTTACGCTTATCCATGCTCAGATCGGTTCAGAACATCGGGTCGGACTCCTTGAGACGGCGCGTCGATCCCGAATGCGGGTACGAAGGTTCCATGCCGAACGCCGCGCCGACCGGAAGCGCCGCCGATTTCGTTCCCGCATCGCGCGCACTGACAACGCTGCGCGAGGCGGCGCGCGGTTGTCGCGGCTGCGATCTCTACTTGCACGCGACGCAGACGGTATTCGGCGCCGGGCGCGGCCGCGCGCCGTTGTTCTTCGTCGGCGAGCAACCGGGGGATCAGGAAGACCGTGCCGGTGAACCGTTCGTCGGCCCGGCCGGCAAATTGTTGCGCACCTCGCTCGAAGAGGCCGGCATCGCGCCCAAAGACGCCTACATCACCAACGCCGTCAAGCACTTCAAGTTCATCGAGCGCGGCAAGCGCCGCATCCACCAATCCCCCAAGCGCTACGAGGTGAAGGCCTGCCGGCCGTGGCTCGAAGCCGAGTTGGCCGCGGTGAAGCCCAAGCTCGTCGTCGCCCTCGGCGCGACCGCCGCGCAGAGTCTGCTCGGCCCGGCGTTCAAGCTCACGCCCAATCGCGGTAAGCTCGTCGCCGCGGACATCGCACCGAACGTCATCGCCACCGTGCACCCGTCGTCGATCCTGCGCGCGATCGATGAGGACATGCGCCGGCAACAGTTGCTCGCGTTCCGTGCCGACCTCGTGGCGGTGGCCGAGGCCTTACAGCAGCTGCGCTAAGGCCGGCGGCTCAATCGCCGACTTGCAGATCCTTCTGCTGGCTCACCGCGCCGCCGTCGCCGGGCTTCAAGCGCACGAAAACCACGGTGGAGATCACGGTGAACGCGCCCAGCACGAGGAACGCTTCGTGCACGCCGGCCAGGAACTGGGTTGGATTCGAGCGGACGGCGCTGGGAATGAAGAAGGCGCTCGTCAGGCCCGCCGCGGCGACGCCGAAGCTGATCGAGAGCTGCTGCACGGTGCTCGCGATCGAGCTGGCGTTGCTGGTGTTGGCTTGCGGGACGTCCGAATAGACGAGCGTATTCATGCTCGTGAGCTGCAACGACTGAAACGCCCCGAAGCAGGCCGCTTGCACGACGATCAGCCACACCGGCGTGCCGGGTCCGATCGTCGCGAACAGCATCACCAAAAAGCCGAGAATCACCGTGTTGGAGATCAGCACCGTCCGGTAGCCGATCAGGGCTAAGACGCGCGGCAGCACAAACTTTGAGGCCAGCGCGGCCATCGCTTGGGGCATGATCAGCAAGCCCGACTGAACCGGGGTGAACCCGAGTCCGACTTGGTAGAGCAGCGGTAAGAGGAACGGCACGCCGCCGATCCCGAGGCGCGTGAAGAAGCTGCCGCTCACCGCGGCGCCGAACGTGCGGATGCGGAAGAGCGCCAACTGCAGCAGCGGGTACGCGGTGCGCGAAGCGTAGAGCCCATAGCCCACGATCAGCAGCAACGAGAGCGCCGTGAGCCCGAAGATCTCGGCCGTGCTCAGCGTGTGATCGCCGAAGATCTCGAGCACGTAGGACAAGAGCGCTACGCCCGAGCCGAACAAGATCAGGCCGACCACGTCGAGCGGTTTGATATTTTGCTCGCGGTAGTCCGGCAGGTGCATATACACGAGGATGAGCCCGGCGATGCCGATCGGCAGGTTCGCGAAGAAGATGAACCGCCAGTTGAGATAGGCGACGATCAGGCCGCCGACGACCGGGCCCAGCATCGGGCCGATCAACGCGGGAACCGCGACGAAACTCATCGCGCGCACGAGTTCCGAGCGGGCGAACGTGCGAACCAGGGTCAGCCGGCCGACGGGCACCATCATCGCGCCGCCGCAGCCCTGAAGCACGCGGCACGCCACCAGCAGATGAATATCGTTGCACAGGCCGCACAGGGCGGAACCGAGCGTGAACAGGCCGATCGCCCACGTGAAGACGAGGCGCGTGCCGAATCGGTCGGCCATCCAGCCGCTGACCGGAATGAACACGCCGAGACTCAGCGCGTAGCTGGCCAGTACCGACCGCATCGCCAACGGCGCCACGTGCAGCGCCTTCGACACGACCGGTACCGCCGTGTTGAGGACGGTCGTGTCGAGCGACTGCATGAAGAAGGCCACCGCCACCAGCCACGGCAGAAAAGCCTTCGTGGCGATGGCGGGCTTCGGGGGACTACCGGTCACGCGTTCGGCCGGCGAACGCGGCGCGTTATTAGATTAGCGGCACATCCAGTGGCCGGGAATCCAAACCCAGTGGTTACCGCGTGCGACGTAGTGACCGCGCCGGAAGACGCAGTTGTTGCGCGGCGGATGACCCATGTACTCGTGGCGCGGCGGCGGTTGCGGACCCAAGTGGATGTTGATCCCCATCTGGGCGGAGGCCGGCATCGCGACAGCTCCGAGGAAGCAGCTGGCGAGGCCGATCGACCAGAGGATCTTCTTCAAGTAAAGCATGGCCTCGTCTTTCCCTACAATGGTCGCATCCTAACCTAGGCTGGCGGCTATTTGACGGTGATCTGTTCGGCGCCGTCCCAGCGGCCGCGTCCGCGCTCGCGTACCATGCTCAGCGTGCAGCGGTCGCGGAAGTATGCCGCGACGACGTCCTCCTCGTTCATCTCCGCGATGCGCTGGAAAATCTTGCCGGCGCTCAGGAACATGCCCTTGCGAAACTCGCCCATCGCCACCGCGAACTGCGGCAGCGTCGTTTCCTTGTGCTCGAGCAGCGCCGGACTATCCGTTTCGAAGCATTCGTAAATGTCGACGCTCTGCGTCTTCCCCTTTGCCTTCACCGCCCCCAGGTGGCGCACGTGAAAGGGGTGGTCGGCAGGCAGCGTATCGACCACGGCCGAGCTGACCAGCAGCGGGACGCCGAAGGTTTTCGTCATGCCCTCGATGCGCGACGCCAGGTTGACGGCATCGGCGATGACGGTCGTCTGCATGTGCGTCCGCTCGCCGATCGTGCCGAGGATCAGGGTGCCGCGGTGCAGGCCGACGCCGATCACGATCGGCTCGTACCGTGCCCGCCGCCGGCCTTGGTTGTAGCGCTTCACTTCTTTGATGATGTCGATGCCGGCGCGCAGCGCGTCGGCAACGGTGCTCTTGCCGTTGAAGAGCGCCATCAGCCCGTCACCGAGATAGCGCTCGACGAAACCGTGGTGGCGCCGGATGATCGGCGTGAGGTAGCCCGTATACGAGGTAAGAAACTTGAACGTCTCACGCGGGGTGAGCGTCTCTGAGAGGTGCGTGAAGTCGCGGATGTCGGTGAACAGAAGCGTCATGTCGCGTTGCACGAAATCGCCGAGTTTCACTTCGCCGCTGGTGCGCCGGTCGAGGTGCCCGAGAAACTCCTTGGGGAAGAACGGGTTGTCGTCGAATTTCGCGTTCGCTTCCGCCTGCCGCTTCGCTTCGCGCTCGATGGTTTTCGAATCGAAGGGGAGCACCGCCGTCTCGTTGGCCTGCGGGTTCGTGCGGGTGAGCAGCTTCACGCCGTAATCGCGCAGGTTGCGGCGCTGCAGCGCGAGATCGACGCGCCGCTGCACGAGAATCGGATGGCTCGGATCGAACGGCCGCAGCAAATAATCTTCGGCGCCGCGTTTGAGGCACGCGACGACGCGCTCGTTCATGCCTTCGGGTGCGATCATGATCACCGGAACGCGGTACGACGTTCCCGCCGGCGCCGCCGCGCGAAGTAATTGCACCACGTCGTGGCTGGGTTGTGCGACGTCGAGGAACAGCAGATCCGGGGTTCGCGCTTGCAGCGCTTCCACCGCCTCGACGGCGGCAACGAAGTGCACTTCGATCTCGTGCGCCAGGCCGTGGAGAAGCGCTGCCAGGACATGATGATCGCTTTCGTCACCGCCCACATGCAGCATCCGAATCACCGCCATCGGATCGCTTTCTGCACGTCCCGGTAATCCGCCGGGAACTGCGTGGATTCCCGTAACGAACCGGGCACGCGTAAGTGACGAAACATCGCGAGTACCATGCCTCGCGCCGGCGTTTTCTCGCGACGTTAGACTGAACGCAGCGCGTGCACGACGTCGCGGTCGTGCCGCGCGGACAGTCCGAACTCGAAGCGTTCTGCGGTGATGAAGAAGATGCTGCAGCCGATCGGCTCGCCGGCCGTATCGAACGTGGAACGGTGTAGTTCCAAGATCGGCTCGTGCGCGCCTAACGCCAGCATCCGGGCAATATCCGGGGACGGAAGACGCGCGCGAATCGCGAGTTCCGCGCTGCCCATCTCGAAGTTGAGGAGTCCCGTGAGTACGTCGAAATTTGTGCGGCCCTCGACGTTCGCGCGCTGCAGCGCGGCGGCGCGCGGGTGGAGTTCGGAGCGCGATACCGCAATCGCGGCGTCCTCCGTGATGTAGAGCCGCTCGATGAACAGCGCCGAGTCGTACCGCAATGTGAGTTCGTGGGCGGGGCGGCTGCGCGGTTCGAATGCCGTGATCCGTACCTCGATCTCGAGCCCTGCGGCGACCAAGGCATCGTAGAAACCGGAGAAGATGGAGAGGTCGCTGTGCACGCGCAGCGGCGCGACGAACGTGCCCTTCCCGCGGCGCCGCACGATCAGGCCCTCCCCGGCAAGCCGGTCCATCGCCTGGCGCACCGTAACCCCGCTGAGATTGTGGAGCTCCATCAGCTGCCGCTCGGTCGGCAGCAACATGCCCGGCGCGAACTCACCCGCCGCGATTTGTGCCCGCACGTGGTCGGCGAGCTGGCGATGATAGGAAATGGGCGATTTTGCGGCGATCATCTTAAAGGCTTATAAGGTATTATACATGGGAGTGCAACTGATGGATCGTCAAGCCTTTCTGCTCGCCACCGCGGCGATGGCCGTCGCCTCGCCGGCGCTCGCCCAAACCCAGCCCGCCGCAACGATCGCGACCGTTTCGAGCGCCCCGCTCGTCGAGCCGTACTACGCGACGGAGCTCGGGTTTTTCAACAAAGCCGGTTTGACGGCAACGGTCAGCACCATGAACAACGGCGGCGCCATCATCGCCGGGGTGGCCTCCGGTGCGATCGACATCGGCGGCTCCAACCTTACCTCGCTTGTCGTCGCGTACAAAAAAGGCGTGCCGATCAAGTTGATTGCGGGAGCGGGCGTCTTCAACAAACTCGCGCCGACGTTTGCCATCATCGTCCGTAAGAACTCCGCGATCAAAACCGCCAAGGACCTCGAAGGGCAAGTGGTTGCCGCGAGCCCGCTGAAAAGTCTGGGCGACTACTGCGTGTCGGCCTGGATGGACAAGAACGGCGCGGACTCATCGAAGGTGAAATACATCGAGATTCCTTTTGGTGAAATGGAAACGGCGGTCGCGCAAGGGCGCGTCGCGGCCGCGTCGATGCCCGAACCGTTTTGGTCGGAGGCGCGGGACACATGCCGCGTGCTCGGCTATCCGTTCGGCGCGATCGCACCGCAATTCTACTACTCAGGTTACTTCACGTCGGCGGCGTTCGCGAAGGCGAATCCGGAGGCCGTCGATCGATTCGTGAGCGCCATTCATGCGACGGCGGTGTGGGGCAATCGCAACCCGAAGAAAGTCGGCCCGATGCTCGCCGCCATCACGAAGCTCGACCCGGTCGTCATCGCCGGCATGTCGCGCGTGATTCTCGCCGAGTCCTTCGACCCGGCGCTGGTGCAGCCGATGATCGACTTCTCGGCGGCTTTCAAGATGATCGACGCTGGGTTTCCGGCCGCCGACTTGATGTATCAGGCGGGCAAGTAGCGCGATGGCGAAACGCCCCAATTTCGTGTTCATCATCACCGATCAGCATCGGGCCGATCATCTCGGCTGCTACGGCAACCCGGTTTTGCAAACGCCGAACATCGACGCGCTCGCGCGCGGCGGCACGCGGTTCGACCGCTTCTACGTAGCGACGCCGATTTGCATGCCGAATCGCAGTACGCTCATGACGGGCCGGATGCCCTCACTGCATGGCGTTCGCGGCAACGGCATTCCACTCTCGCTCGACAACGTTACGTTCGTCGAACTGTTGCGCGCGGGCGGCTACCGTACGTCGCTCATCGGGAAGAGTCATCTCCAAAACATGACGGAACTCGCGCCGCTGATGCACGCGGCGAACGAGCCGGGCCGCGAGAAGATCGTTGCGTATCCCGAAGCGCTGCGCGCGCCGCTCGGCGAAGCCTACGAACAAGAGATGCCGTTGAGCTGGCGCCGCCCGAACCATCGCGTGCGCACGCCGTTCTACGGTTTCGATGAAGTCGAGCTCTGCGACGGCCACGGCGACCTCACGCACGGGGACCACGAACGCTGGGCTGCCGAGCGCGATCCAAACTATGCCGCCCTGCGCGGGCCGGAAAATGCGTTTCCGAGTTCGTTCACCGTGCCCCAGGCGTGGCGCACGCGGATGCCCGAAGAGCTCTACCCCACGACCTATATCACCGATCGGACGATCGCGCTCATCGAACGCTGTGCGGCCACGCCCGATCAGCCGTTTTTCGTGCAGTGCTCGTTCCCCGATCCGCATCATCCGTTCACGCCGCCCGGAAAGTATTGGGATCTCTATGCGCCCGCCGACGTTGCGCTGCCGGCCACGTGCACACCGCCGGCTGCCGGCGCACCGCCGCATCTGCGCTGGTTATACGAGCAATATACGTCGGGTCGAGCCCAACGCAACTCGACAAACGTGATCTTCGTCAGCCCCGAAGAAGCGCGTGAGGCGATTGCCCTAACCTACGGGATGATCGCGATGATCGACGATTCCGTCGGACGCATCGTCGCAGCGCTGCAGCGCGCCGGCATCGCGGAGGATACGGTCCTCGTCTTTACGAGCGATCACGGCGATTTCATGGGCGATCACGGGCTGTTGTTCAAGGGGCCGTTGCACTACACCGGTCTGATTCGGGTGCCGTTCATCTGGAACGATCCGGCCGCCGCGCCGCGCCCGGCGTCTGCAGTGCTCTCGGGGACACTCGATATCGCGGAGACCATTCTCGATCGGGCAGGCATCGCGGGCTACAACGGCATTCAAGGCGGCAGTCTCCTCCCGGTGATCCGGGGCGAAGCCGTGCCGGCCGGACGCGACGCGATGCTGGTGGAGGAAGAAGGCCAGCGCACCCACCTCGGATTCGACGGGCCGCCGGGCCTGCGCACGCTCGTAACCGATCGCTGGCGCATGAGCGTCTATCGCGGTCAGACGTGGGGCGAACTCTACGATCTCGAAGCCGATCCGGGCGAAGTCCGCAATCTCTGGGACGATCCCGCTCGCGCCACCGTTCGTGCCGAGCTTACGGAGCGCCTGATGCGCAAGTGGCTGGACCTCACCGATATCAGCCCGATGCCGTCACGCGTGGCGTGAGCGGGCGCGTTGTTGGGCCGGATGGCGGCCACGGAGCGGCGCCAAGAGTTCGGGCGACGTCCACGCCGGACGATCTTCGTGCAGCCAAGCCTCGAGGTTAGGCTGCTGCAAGCCGAACCCTCCGAGGCCATAGATCGCCAGACCGCAGAGCATCAGCGCGATCGTCACGGCCAAGGTGATCGCGATCGCCTGATGGATCGCGGTCGCGCTCAGCGTTCCGCCGCCTCCCGAAAGCGCGATCGCGAAGGCCAGCATGATCGGCGCGAGCAAGAAATTCGCTTCCGAACGAATGAGCTCGACCAGTGCGAAGATGCGTCCGACCATCTTCGACTGCAGCGATAGACTGGCGAACCACAGACCCGGTGCTACCGACGCGCCCGCGCCGAGCCCCAACAGCGCTGCTGCCGGAGCAAACCAGCGTAACGATCCGCCGGCGGTCATTGCAAGCAGCAGCGCACCGCCGGCGAGAACGCAGACCATTCCGGCCAAGGTGAAAATCGGCAGCCAGCGCGTGCGCAACACGATGCCGAGCAGCACCGCGGAAAGCAGCGCGCCGGCAACTTGCGGCCAGAAGAGCAGTCCGGCTGCCGGTAGCGGCCGGTGCTGCACCATGACCAAGAACTGCTGCGCTAGCAAGAACAGCGTGAAGTAGGCGCCGCCGCCGACCATGGCGACGATGACGCCCACCACGGGCATCGTGTTCCACATCGGCTTCACCGGTGAGAGCGGTTCTTTCTCTTTATATTCGACGACCAGCAGCGCGAGGAAGCACGCGCAGCCGATCGAAAACGGCACGAGAAAGACGGCCGATCCGAAGCTGTGGCTGGTGAGCTGGCCGACGGCCCAAAACGGCAACACCGTACCCGCCAGCCCCAAGATGATGCCCACGCGGTCGAAGGGCAGACTCGGATTGGGCGGCTCCTTGCGCGCCAAGGTCAGCGCGGCGAACGCGAGCACGATCGTCGCCAAGGCGCCGACACCGGCGAAGAGCCAGCGCCAGCCGTCGACCGCGCTCACCGCGGCGCCGGCGATCGGCCCCAGCGTCACGGCACCGAAGAAACCGAGGTCGATCGCGGCGGCGGTGATGGGCAGCCGGCCGGCGGGGAATTGCTGGATGACCGGCGGCAAGGCGACGACGAGCAACAGTCCGGTCGCGAGACCTTGCAGCACGTAGCCGGCGCCGAACATGGCCAAGCCCGGCGCGCCGGCGGCCAGGACCGATGCGGCCACGAAGAGCGCCTCGCAGATCAAAAAGAGATGCCGTTGCGGGAAGCGCTGAATGAGGTCGCCGCTCGCGAGCGCGCCGAATGCGTACGCCGCCGTCGCCACGTCGTTGAGGACGTCGATGTCGGTCGGAACCGCATGCAGATCGTGGATCAGCTGGGTTCGAAAGAGCGGGAACGCGGACGTGAGGACGATGAACGGAATCAGCGCGGTCACCGCCGTGGTTAGCGTCACGCCGTACCGGCCTTCGAACCGCATGCCCCTAGGATTCCCCGGCCGGACCGCACCGAAAACAGGGAAGCGGCGGCTCGGTGCATTGACGCGCCGGGGCGAAAGGCGGATAGTGTTCGTATGGAGTCGCCGCGAGCCGCTAATTCCGCGTCGCCGCCCGTAGAGGGTTCGGACGACGGGGGTTTTCACAACTACGCGCCGTGGGTCAACGTCGTTTTCGGGCTGTTGGTCTTCACGCTGCGCTACGACTCGCCGCGCGGCACCTTCAGCGTACACTGGAATCTCTTTTTGACCGGGATCGCGATCATGTTCGTGGCGCTCGCGGCGACGATCGCTCACGGGTCATCCAAGAATTATTGGTCGGCCCTGAATATCGTCGCCGGAGTATGGCTGCTCGTATCGGTTCACGTGATTCCCGAGGTTGCCCGGGTCGAGCTGCTGCAGAACGTTTTGGGTGCGCTGGTGATCGCCGTCGCGCTCGTGTCGCTGCTGACCGAGGTCATTTCCCAAAGAAGATAGCGGCTGCCAAGGTCCCGGCATCGCGCTAGCGTAGAGAAACATTTTCCGGCTGCAACCTGCGCTGCCGCGCGCTGCCATGAACTGCCGATGAAAGGTGTGATAGTGACTGTCGTTGAGAGAATCGCGGGCGGGATCCCGCACGATGCGCGGACGCCGTTCGAGCGCTGGGCGCAGGACGACTTAGGGCTGGAAATCATCCGCGGCTACTTCGCCGGCCCACTCGGACGGCTCGCGGTTCGGCCGTGGCCGGGGCGCAATCTCGACGCGGTGTTCATCGATCTCATCGGCGCGGAGTCGCTGGCCGGCATGTTCGTGGCCGAGCTTCGGCCGGGACAGTCATCGGCTCCGGTGCGGCAAATCTATGACGAAACGTTCTACGTGCTCAAGGGCACCGGCTCGACCACCATCGAGACGCCGCACGGCACGATCCAATTCGAATGGGGCCCGCAAAGTCTCTTCGCGATTCCGCTGAACTGCAGATATCAGCTGCACAACGGTTCGGGCCTGCAGGCGGCCCGGCTGGTGAGCACCAACACGCTGCCGATCGTCTACAGCCTCTATCGCGATTCGGACTTCGTTTACGGAAACAACCACGATTTCGAGCGGTTTTCGCCGCAAGCGGTCGCCGACCCGACGGCGGCGACGATCTACGAGCCCGACGCGAAGAAGACGCGCAGCGACGTCGACGTCTACGACACGCTCTTCATTCCCGACGTGCTGCGGATCGCGCGCGGGGACGCCAGCGTTCGCGGTGAGGGAACCTCGCTCATCAATATCGAGACCGTGAACAGCGTGATCTCGGATCACGTGTGCGAGGTCCCGGGCCGGCGTTTCTTCCGGCCGCACCGGCACGGCCCGTCGGCCTCGATCTTCACGGTCCAAGGCACCGGGTACTCACTCCTTTGGACCGATGGCAGTGAGCTGACCCGGTTCGACTGGCCGGAAGACGACGTCGGCGTGATCATTCCGCCGAATATGTGGTGGCACGGGCACTTCGTGACCAGTCCGAATGCCATTCAGGTTGCCGTGAAGTTGAGAAGCCGCATGAACCCGATCAATCATCTCTACGAGAATACCCACGTGATCGTGAGCGAGGGCGGTACGGTGCTGCGCTTCGAAGACATGGATCCCAAACTGAAGACGCGCATCTGGGACATGTTCGTTGAAGAGTGTAAACGCAAAGGCTTCGACGCCGTGCCGCCGATCGCCGATTAAGCGGCACCGTTCGGCAAGCTGCACGTGATCCATCACCCCGGCCACGACGGCTTCATCCCGCACGACCACGGTAAGGGTCACGGGCACGACCACTACCATGACGCTACCGGAGCCGCCGTGTGGCTTGCCGATCACGTCGAGCTGACCACGATCGGGATCGACGTCGGCTCCTCGACCTCACATTTCATGTTCGCCCGGGTGCACATGCAGCGCACGTCGGTCGCCCTCACGAGCCGCTTCGTGGTCGTCGAACGTGAGATGATCTGGCGCTCGCCGATCGCACTGACGCCCTATCAGCCCGACGGATCGATCGACGCGCAGCAGCTCGCAATGTTCTTCGATGCCGGCTACCGGGAAGCGGGGATCGCGAGGAGCGCGGTCGACAGCGGCGCGATCATCCTCACCGGCGAAGCGCTCAAGCGGAACAACGCGCGCGCGATCGCGGACCTGTTTTCCGCCGATGCGGGAAAGTTCGTCTGCGCGCTCGCCGGGCACCACCTCGAATGTGTGTTCGGCGCTCATGGGTCGGGTGCTGTTGCGCTTTCCGCTCGGGAGCACAGCACCGTGCTCAACGTCGATATCGGCGGCGGCACGACCAAATGTACGCTGATCCGTGACGGCGCTATCGTCGCATCGGTGGCGATCGCCGTCGGCGCGCGCCTGTTGGTGACGGACCGGAACGATACGATCGTGCGGTTGGAAGGGCCGGCCGGTGCCGTCGCGCGGCAGGTCGCTGTTCCGGTCGCGCTGGGGGCCGAGCTGCGCTCGCCGGAACGCTCGGCGATCGTGGCGCGCATGGCCGAGGTCGTGGCCGGGGTGATCGAGCGCGGGTCGCCCGGCCCCTTGAGCCGTGAGTTGCTGCTCACCGAGTGGTGGCCCGGCGACGCGCGCGACATCGCCGTCGACGCCCTCACGTTTTCGGGCGGCGTCGCCGAGTATATCTACGGTCGCGAATCAGGCGATTTCGGCGATCTGGGAAAGCCGCTTGCGCTCGCGGTGCGCGGCGCGCTCGGCGACCGTATCGCGGTCCGCGATCCGGGGCAAGGGATCCGCGCGACGGTGATCGGCGCGGGGCAGTTTTCGGTGCAGGTCAGCGGTAATACGATCCTGATCGCGCACCCGGACGAGCTTCCGTTGCGCAACGTTCCGGTACTGGTCTGCCGCTTTCCACTCACCGCCACGATCGAACCGGCCGAGGTTGCCCGCGTGGTGCACGAGGCGCACGTTCAGGCCGATATCGACGAGGGCAGCGGCGCGATCGCATTGGCCTTTCGCTGGCACGGGTTACCGGCGCATGCCCGCTTTCACGCGTTGGCGCGCGGGATCGCGGCCGGACTTCCCAAGACGCTGGCCGCCGGCTTTCCGATCGTGCTGCTCGTTGACGGCGATGTCGGCAGAACGCTCGGGCACGTGCTGTATGCCGAGGTCGCGCCCGGCGCGAACGTCATCGCGATCGATGCCATTCACATCGAAGCCTTTGACTACGTCGATATCGGGCGGCCGATCGAACCGGCCGATGTGGTCCCGGTGGTAATCAAATCCTTACTCTTCTAGCGCCGTCTTCGACGGAGGAGGTCCGAAAAACGCATGGCTCGGGGTTTCGTTCTCATCGCGGCGCTCATCGTCGCTTCGATGCTTCCATCGGCCGCCGCGACATCCGAGCCCTACGTGATCAACGCGATCTTGTCGCTGACCGGCTCCGGCGCGTTTCTCGGTCATGCCGAACAGGTCACGCTGCAAGCTGCCCAGAGCGTGGTCAACCACACCGGCGGCATTCGCGGCCGGCCGGTCCGGTTCGTGATCGCCGACGACCAAAGCAGCACGGTCACGGCCGTGCAGCTTGCCAACGGTCTGATCGCGCAACACGCCGCCGTGATGATCGGCCCGACGCTTAGCGCGACCTGTTCGGCGGTTTCACCGATCATCAACCAGAGCGGTCCGGTGCAATACTGCGTTTCGCCGGGAATCCATCCGCCGCCGAACAGTTATTCCTTTTCCACGAGTATGTCGGTGCGCGATTCGATTCGCGGCGCGCTGCGCTACTTCCACACCCGCGGCTGGCACCGGGTCGCGCTCTTGAGCTCGATCGATGCGACCGGGCAAGAAGGCGAGATGGACGTTCGCGAGTTGCTGGCGCTGCCCGAGAACAAAGGGCTGACCCTCGTCGCAAACGAGCATCTCAACACCACCGATCTCAGCGTCAGCGCACAAATCACCCGCATTCAAGCCGCGGCCCCCGACGTGCTCGTCGGCTGGACCACGGGGACCCCGTTTGGTCTCGTCATCAAGCAGCTCTCACAAAGCGGCTTCGAAGTGCCGCTCATGAGCCCGTCCGGCAACGCCATCACCGTGCAGTTGGAACAGTACATTCCGATCCTGCCCAAAGAGCTGTATTTCTCCTCCCTGGTTGGGCTCGGCGGCGAGGTTCTGCGACCCGGTCCGATCCGGGAAGCCTCCAAGCAATTCAACGCCGCGCTGAAAGCGCAGGGCGTCACGCCCGACAACGGCTACGTGTTTGCGTGGGATCCGGCGATGTTGCTGGTCGATGCGCTGCGCCATGTCGGACCGGATGCGAGCGCGACGGAGGTTCGGGATTACCTCGAGCACTTGCACGGTTTCGTCGGCATCAACGGTGTGTACGACTTCCGCGACGGCAGCCAGCGCGGCCTCGGCATCAACGCCGAGATGGTCATTCGCTGGGACGTTCCCAACCGGCGCTGGATTCCCGTTACGCGGCCGGGCGGCACCAAACTTTAGGGCGGCCGCTGCGGAGCGGCGTCCGCTGCTGCGCGGAGCGCCGCGTACACGCGCTCGGCGGTAATCGGCAAGGCTTGGATCCGGCTGCCGCAGGCGGCCGCGACGGCATTCCCGATGGCCGGTGCGATGCTCGACGTGCTCGACTCCCCGATCGCCTTCGAACCAAATGGTCCGGGGCCGCCGGGTGTCGGCAGCAAGATGCTCCGAAACGGCGGGAGATCGCGCATCACCGGAATCTTGTAGTCGGCAAACGTGAGGTTGACGATCCGCCCGTCCTCGATCAGCAGTTCTTCGGTGAGCGCGTGACCGAGCCCGAAAATGAAGCCGCCGTCGATCTGCCCCTGGTGTGCGACCGGGTTGATGACCCGGCCCACGTCGGCAACGTAGAGCACGTCGTGGATCGTCAGCGCGCCGGTGTCGCCGTCGACCGAAAGATCGACAAGATAGCCCGAAAAGTTGTTCGATTCAGGCTCCCCCGGCACGCGCAGCCGCTCGAACGTTCCGACGACCGTCACGGCGGCTGAATCGCCGCACGCAGTCGCGGCCGCGCGCGGGAGCGTCGCTTCGCTTCCGTCCCAGCCGCACTGGACCAACCGCGCGCGAAGCTGTTCGGCTGCGTCTTGACACGCTCGGCCGGTGAGGGCCGTGACGCGGGTCGCGCCGGGTCCGAGTTCCTCGAGCGTGCTCGCTGACGTCTCCTGAAGGAAGGTAAACCAGTGCGCCCCGATCCCGACGGTCACCGCCGCGGTTCGTTGCAGCATCGTGAGCGCGCCGACGCCTTGATCCATCATCGGCGTGTGGATCGCAATCGTGCCGTCGCGCGAGGCGACCATGCGAACCTGCGCCCGCCCGTGACCAATATGATGCGCCGTGATGGCGATGCCCTTACCGCGGCCCGGCGGCAGCGGCTCATCCCAGCGCCCCTCGCGGCGGAGGATTTCGAGGATCTCCGTTCCGCGCGGCTCGATGTAGGGCAGGCCGTCGATGTCGGTCTCCTCGTCGACCAGCACGTTCCGCAAACGGAAATCAATCGGGTCGATGCCGAGTTCGGCCGCCACCATGTCGATGTGCGATTCCAATGCGAAGACGATCTGCATGTCGCCGGGTGACCGGACGTGCCCGGCCGGCACCGTGTTGGTGTAGGCGGCGAGAACCTCCACGTGCGCGTGCGGGATCCGGTAGGGCGTCTTCGAGAGAAACGATCCCGGCAGCAAGTGGGGCACGGGTTTTGCGGCCGCAAACGCGCCGCCGTCGTAGAGAACGCGGGCGGTAAAGGCGATCAGCCTGCCGCGTTCGTCGACGCCGCTCTTCATCGTGATCGTCGAAGCGTGCCGGGTATTGGTCGAACGCACGTCGTCCAAATACGAACGCACGAATTTTACCGGGCGTCCGGTTGCTCTCGCTAGGAAATAGCAGGGAAAATCGTCGACCGACAGGCCCTTCGCGCCGAAGTCGCCCCCGATGTAGGATTGCTCGACGGTGACGTTCTCGAGCGGAATATCGGCACAAATCGACAGCTGCCGTTTGAGCGCGAACGGCGATTTGCAGGTCGACACGACGTGCACCGTATCGTCGGGATCGATCCAGACTAGCGTCGCGTGCGGCTCGATGTAGCCGCCATGATGCCGCGGCGTGGTGAAGCGGTGCTCGAATACGTGTGCCGCTTGCGCGAAGCCGGCGTCCGCGTTGCCGCGCTCGACGACGAAGCGGCCTTGAATGTTCGGATGCGCGTGCCGCGGCGCTTTGCCGGGTTGGCCGAGAAACGCGTACTCCGAGCGATCGTCGTGGAGCGCCACCGCTCCCTCGCGCAGCGCATCTTCCGTATCGAAGAGCGGCGCGAGCTCGGCATAGTCGACCACGACCGTCTCGGCTGCAGCGCGCGCGATTTCACGCGTTTCCGCGGCAACCGCGACGACGTACTGGCCGTTGAAGAGGACCTTGCCTTGGGCGAGAACGGGCCAGTCGGCGATGACGCGCCCGAAGAACCGGCCGGGCAGATCGGCTCCGGTAAGCACGGCGTGAACGCCCGCGGTTCGCCGCGCCGCTTCAACGTGATAGCCGAGAATGCGCGCGTGCGCATAGGGGCTCGCGACGAATGCGGCCCACAACATCCCCTCGCGTTCGAAGTCGGCGGTAAAGCGGGCCTCGCCGGTGACTTTAACGCGCCCGTCGACGCGGTATTCGTCATCGTTCAGAAGCGAGCGCGATGCGACCGATGCAGCCACCGCACGAGGTATTCTCGCTTAGAAAACGGCCTCCTAGACGGCGATTAGCAGCAGGTCGGCCCGAGGGGCGTGGCCGGGCCGGTCAAGGTCGCGAGCCCTTCCTCGGTTTGCTGCTTCAGCGCCGCGAGCGCTTGCGCCGAGTAGTACCTGCCGTCGCGCACGACGGCCGCGATGCCGTGCAGGTGCTGCACGTTCGCGACCGGGTCGGCGTCGAGCAGGACGAGATTCGCGCCCTTCCCTTCGGCAACGCTCCCCATGCCGGCTTCACGGCCAAGGAACTCCGCTCCGTTGACCGTCGTCATCTGCAGGATCTCGAGCGGTGTGAGCCCCGCTTGCGCGAGCAGATCGAATTCCTGATGCAGCGAGAAGCCCGGAATCGTCCAGCCGGCCGAACCGCCGGAGTCGGAGCCCGCCATCATCTTGACGCCGGCGTCTTTCAACGGCTTCACGAGCTCGCGCAGCAACGCGAAGAGCCGATCGAGCGTTTCGCGTACTGCGGGCGTCAGCTTGGCCGGAAAGAGTTGCGCCAACTCTTCCCACATCTGCCGTGTCGGCGGCGGAATGTAGCGCAGGTTGGGGTCGTTGCGATACAGCGGATCGTCACCTCGCATTTGCGTGCGGATGCGAATCAAGGTCGGCACCTGCCACGTGCCGCCGGCAACGAACGCCGCGGCAAGATCGCGCAGCTTGGCTTCGCTGAACGTGTCGATGACGCGCTGGTAGCGTGCCGCTTCCGCCGGGCTCGTGAACATCGCCGGGTTCGCGATGGCCCGCAGGATCACGCTCTCCGGGATCGGCCCCGAGATCGGCGGCGCGTTCGGCGTTTGCTGCGCGACCAGTTCGCGCAGTACCGCCTCGTCGGTCGAGCAGCTCAGCAACACGCTGTCTTTCGGTCCTAAATGCTCGATCGACCGCATCCCCGCGCGGGCGGCATCGGCCGGCGCGACGTCCGGATTGAGGTGACCGAGAAAATGCAGTCCGAGCTGCTTCGTTTCGGCGGCAACCGCGTAGAACACGTCCGGCCGAACGTCGATCACCTTGATAAAGTCGGCGCCTTGGGCTTTCTGGGCACGCACTTCGGCGATGGCGGCGTCGACCGAAGCGGCGTTCGCACGCGTCAGGATTTGGCCCGCCATCTCGAGCAGTTCCGGCGCCGGTATGGGCGGCATCAGCGTCCCCGCGCGCCGCGCGGCGAGCGTCTCGGGGGTGCCCGACATCTGGCGAAAACCGGTGATGCCGTTGGCGAGCATCAGGCGCAGACTGCCCCGCGGGTCACCGGAATTCAGCGGATGACAGTGGTAATCGTTGTAGCCCGGAACGGCGAACTTGCCGTGCGCGTCGACCGGTTTGGATGAGCCGGCCGCCATGCTCGCCGCCGGAGCGATCTTGGTGATCGTGCCGTGCTCCATGATGATGCTCATGCCGGGCCTGTGCGTGCCGTCGCGCGTGTCGACGATCGTTACGCCGTTGAGCACGAGGGGTTCGCCCGGGCCGGTGTGTTCCGCCGCGTTTGACATGGTTGTTATTTCTCGAGCGGATCTTTGACGTGGGGATAGGTTGCGAGCTCGGTATTTTGCAAGGTGCCGTTCACTTTGTCCACCCGCCGGATGTAGATGTTCTGAACGATGTCGCGCGTTTGGGGATCGATCGAGATCGGACCGCGCGGGCTCTCGATGGACATTCCGCGCACGATCGCCATCGTCTTGTCGGGATCGATGACGCCGTTCTGCGCGGCGGTCACCTTGTAGATAGCCTGAAGCGCGTCGTACACCGCGACGGTGTAGAAGTCGGGTGAGGGGATCGAGGGATCGGCTTGGTGCATGTCGCGCGTGAGCTCGCGGTTGAGGCGCGAGTTGTGCGCCGCCGAGTAGTTCTGCGAGGTATAGATGCCCAAGGCATCATCCCCCAGCACGGGCAGTTCCAGCTCGTTGGTCTCGGCGGTGCCGAGCAGCTTGATCTCGCTGCGCGGCCCGACGGCGTTTCGCCATTGCTTGAGAAACTCGGGCGACTGCGAGGTCAGGAACATGAATACCGCTTGCGGCTTACTATCGCGCAGACGTTGGATGTAGGCCGAGAAGTCGGTGGCGTTGGAGGGCACCGCCACGTCGCCGCTGATCTTGCCGCCGCCGGCCGTGAACGCCGTGGTGAAGGCCGATGCCGTATCGTGGCCGGATGAGAAGTCCAAGTAGATCAGCGAGACGTTCTTGATGTTGTTCTTGAGCGCCCAATCGGCCAGCGGGTAGATCAGCTGCGCTTGCGCGTAGCCGAAGCGCGCGGTATACGGTTTGTTTTCGAGCAGCCCGTAACCGCCGTTCACGAAGAACGTCGGTTTCTTCGACGACGTCGATACCTCACCGACAGCCCGCGCGTTCGGCGTCGAGATCAATCCCATCAGGAAGTCGACGTGCTCGTTGATGATGAGCTCTTGAGCTTGGCGGCGGGCCGTTTCGGGTGCGGCGAGACCGCCGTCGTCACGCTTGATGATCTCGAGCTTGCGGCCGGCGACCGAATCGCCGTGCTCCTTGATGAAGGCCGCGATGGCCGCATCGGCGGCTTTGCCCTCTTCGGTGAAAAAGCCCGAAAAGGTCGACAGGAACCCGACCCGCAGCGGCGGCTGATCGGCGGCCACGCTCCGCGGCAACGCGACCAGCAGACACACGCACGCGCCGAGCACCACGGCAGCCGAGAGACGACGGTTGATCATGAAAAACTCCAACTGATGCGCCGCCGGTGCGGGGCCACGCCCTACGATGTAGTATAGAAAGTTTCCTTTCGTTGGAAGCGCGGCGAAGGAGAGTTTCAGGAGTGCGGAGTAGGCGTTTTACTCGTGAACAAAACTCTGCGCACTCTTGTACTCGGCGCGCTTTGCGCCGTTTTGGCCGCCGCGCCGCTCGCCGTGCGCGCAGCCGATCCAATCGAAATCAACGCGATCATCGGCCAGACGGGCGGCGGCGCGTTCCTCGCGGCGGCGCAGCTCAACGTGTTCCGGGCGATCGAACAGAACGTCAACAAAGCCGGCGGTATCGACGGCCGGCCGATCAAGTTCGTCATCCACGACGACACCTCGAACCCGCAAACCTCGGTTCAGCTGCTCTCGATGCTGGCCGCCCAAAAGGTGCCCGTCGTGCTCGGGTCCACGCTGACCGCGTCGTGCGAAGCGATGGTGCCGCTGGTGAAGAACGGCCCGGTGATGTACTGTTTCTCGCCCGGGATCTATCCCGCGGCGGGTAGCTATGCGTTCACCTCGGGCATCTCGTTTCACGATCAAGGCGATGCGATCTTCCGCTACTTCCGTTCGGTGGGCGTGAAGCGGGTGGCCGTCTTAGCGACGACCGACGCGAGCGGCATCGGTATCGCGCACTCGTTTGATGAGGAGCTGGCCGAACCCGCGAACGCCGGCATCACGATCGTCGACCGCGAGACCTACAACCCGGGTGACCTCACGGTCACGGCGCAAATGGCGCGCATCAAGGCGGCGAAACCGGATTTGCTTCTTTCCGCCACCGCCGGCACGCCCACCGGAACGCTGCTGCACGGCATGACTGAAGGCGGTCTCAACGATCTGCCGGTCGTGCTCGGTGCGGGAAATGAATCGTACGCGCAGATGAAAGCCTACGCGTCGTTCCTGCCCAACAACATGTACTTCCCGGGCATCGCGAGCCTCGTCGAGTCGCAGGTCACGGATGCGCAAACCAAAGCGCTCGTCAACCAGTACAAGAAAGATCTGGCCGCGTTCGGCGTGACGCCCGACTATTTGCAAACTACCGCCTGGGATCAGGTCATGATCGTGATCGGCGCGTTCAAGAAGTTCGGGCCGAACGTGACCGCGGATCAAATTCGCGACTACATCGTGAACCTCACCGGTTTCGTCGGCATCAACGGTCCCTACAACCTCAAAACGCGGCCGCAGCGCGGTCTCGACGCGAACGCGATCTACATGGTCCGCTGGGACGCACCGAAAGGCACCTGGGTCGCCGTCAGCGGGCCGGGCGGCGCGCCGCTGAAAGCGCGCTGACGATGCGCTCGGGCTCCATCATCCCGCTGATCGCGAGCGTATCGGGCCAACCGTAGGCCGGCACGCCGCGGACGCCGGCCGCGCGCGAGGCCGCGATCGAGGCATCGACCGCGCCGGCAAACGCGTGCTCGCGCCACGCCGCCTCGACCTCGGCCGGCGCAACACCGGCCGCGCCCGCGTTCGCGGCGATCAGGAGCGGATCGGCAACGTTCGCACCGTCCACGAAGAACGCACGCGACACCGCATGGTGAAACGCGGCGGCGTCATCGTCGCCCCGGCGTGCGCGCACGAGCTCCATCGTCTCCAGCGCCAGCCGTGAGTTGGCATTGCGGCGCGGCGGTACGATCGGCAAGCCGACGCGCCGGGCGAGGCCGGTGAGGCGCTCGCGCACCACCGGCCACTCAGCGTCGGTGAACGGCTTATCCGCGCCTTGGGGCGGCGTATCGGGATGGAGTTCGAACGGCAGCCAACGCGTGCGCGCGCCGAGCTGCCGCGCCGCCTCCTCGACCCAGACCGAGCCGAGATAACAGTACGGTCAAACGACGTCCGACCAGACATTGAGCACTTCCATCGTACCGCGAACTCCGTTCGGCGAGGGGAAAGCACCTGCCGGTTCCAAATCGGGCCCACCAATGCTCGAACCGCCGGCGTTCGCCCGGAGCGATGAATCGCCCGACGAACTGTTCTACCGCCAACCACGTTTCGTGGAACACATCGACGCCGCGGCGATCGCCGATGTCGAGCGGCTCCATCGTGCACGCCTTCCGGCCGGTGGTGAGATCCTCGATCTCATGAGCAGTTGGGTGAGCCATCTGCCGGCCGACGTTCCGTACGCGCGCGTCGTGGGCTTGGGGATGAACGAAGCCGAATTGGCCGGCAATCCGCGCCTGGACGCGTTCGTCGTGCACGACCTCAACGTGAACGCGACGCTCCCCTTCGCCGACGCAAGTTTCGACGCCGCGACGATCTGCGTATCGATCCAATACTTGACCAACCCGGTGCTCGTGCTCTGCGACCTGGCCCGCGTCGTGCGCCCGGGCGGCGTCGTCGTCATCACGTTTTCGAATCGTTGCTTCCCGACCAAGGCGGTAGCGGTTTGGCAAGCGCTCGACGATCATGGACACCTAGCGCTGGTCTCGAAGTATTTGGAAAGTGCCGGCTGGCAGGGGATCGAAGGGGAAACCTCGCCGCCCCGAGCGCACGATCCGTTGTATGCCGTCGTCGCGATATCGCCGTCGCGCTGAGGAAGGCGACGAATTTGGAGCAACAGCCAAGCGACGCCGCCGTCAAAGCTCTCGCGTTCGCGAACGGCTTACGCCGGAACGTCGCCGTCGCGGGAGCGCGGCGCTGGACGCAGTGGCCCCGGGGCGCAAACGATCTGGCGCAGGTCGCGGCGTGCATCGAGCGTATTGCGCAGCGTTTGCAGCAACCGCAGACCCTTGCCGAGGGCGACGCGGCCGTCGCGGGCTGCATTGCCGACCTGCGGGCCGTGCTCGAGTGGACGACCTATCAATCGGCAAGTATCGCCACGGCGCGAGCGCTGATCGTGGCCCGCAAGACGAGAACGTTCGCCGAGCGCTTCGGCGTGCTCGATAATCCCGCCGCGCGGCTATCGGTCCTCGTCGACTCCGAGGAGTCGCTGATCGAGAACGTGCGGGTGAAGAACGACTACATGAAGGCCATCGCCGAACGGCACCCGCATCTGGAATTGCCGCCGCCGCTGGTCGACGTCGAGAGCCTGGCTCCCAGAGCGGAACGCAAACCCGGCAAGCTGGCCCTGATCCAACAGCTGATGAAAAGCGCGAAGAAGAAGTAAGTGATGCACGAAACCGCGGGCGATACGTTTGTCGTCTCGATCGAACCACGAGCCGGCGGCGGAGAGCCGCTGCTCTTCGCGTTCGCCGGCCACGATCTGCTCCTCGCCGGCGACGCGCTGCCGGCGCTATCGCAGCTGGGTCCGAACGCGTCGCTCGACGCTGCGATCTGCATCGGCGAGTGGCGGGGCCGCACGTGCTATGCGCTGGCGATGCACGAGGGCGAACTCGTCCCGGACCTGCGTTCGATCGGCCTGCGGGCCGTCTACGGTGAGCTCGGCGCGGCGCTGTTCGCGATCGCGGGCCGCGCCGCACAGTTGCTGACCTGGGATCGCGAGCACGCGTTCTGCGGCGCCTGCGCCACGCCCACCCAGCGCGCCACGGGTGAAGCCGCCCGCGTCTGCCCGTCGTGCGGGCTGCACGCCTATCCCCGCATCTCACCGGTGATCATGGTGCTGATACATCGCGGCCGCGAAATCTTGCTGGCGCGCAACCGCCGCAACATCTCGGGCATGTTCTCCGCGCTGGCGGGTTTCGTCGAGGCCGGTGAGACGCTCGAGGAGACGATCGTGCGCGAAGTCCGCGAGGAGGTGGGCGTGGAAATCCGCGACGTTCGCTACTTCGGCAGCCAGTCGTGGCCGTTTCCGCACTCCTTGATGATCGCGTTCACGGCCGCCTACGCGGCCGGCGACGTGGTTCCCGACGGCATCGAGATCGAAGAGGCGCGTTTCTTCGACATCGATGCGCTGCCGAAACTGCCGCCGGCCGGCCTCAGCATCGCGAGCCGCTTGATCGGCTCGGTTACCGAACAGTTGCGCGCGGGCACGCTGACCAGCGAACCCTCCGTATAGGACACACCGGCGGCGCGCTACTGTCACTTTGACCGATGCGCCGCGCGCATCGAAGCCGTACTATTCGATGATGACGCATCGAGGCGCTTTGTGAAGCGCTCAGCATTCGTGTCGGCGACGGCCGCCGCAGCCGTTGTGCCCAGCGTCGCGCGCGGCGCCGATCCGCCGGTTCGCTTCGGAGCAACGACGGCAGAAACGTTCTGTCTGCCGCTCGTCGCGCAGGAACTCGGTTACTTTACGAGCGCCGGCTTGAGCGTCGACATCTCGCTCTATACCGGCGGCGCCGCGGTCTCCACCGCCGTCATCGGCCGTCTGGTCGATGTGGGCACCACCAACACCGGGACATTCTGCAACTCCTATCCGCGCGGCATTCCGTTCACCGTCATCGCGCCGGGTGCGTTGTACCTGAACACCTCGCCGACGACGGTGCTGGTGAGCGCGAAGAACTCGAGCATCAACGGCGCTGCCGACCTCAAAGACAAAACCATCGCGGTCCCCACGCTGCACGAGTCGGCTCAGGCCGGGTTGATGCGCTGGGCCGACACCACCGGCGGCAGCTCGGCCTCGATGAAGTTCATCGAGATCAGCTCGGCCGAGATGGTTGCCGCACTGCTGGCCAACCGCATCGATGCGGCTTTATTGCAAGAGCCGTTCTTGGCAGCCGGTAAGGACAGCGTCAAGAAACTCGCGCAGCCGTACGATGCGGTCGCGCCGCGTTTTCTCAATACGGCGTATTTCGCGCATTCCGACTGGCTGGCGCAGAACGAAGGGACCGCCAAGAAAATTGTCGCGGTGCTCAAGCGCTCGGCGGTGTGGGCCAACACCAACGACACCGCCATCATTCCGATCCTGGCGAAGTACACCAAAATGGCACCCGAAACACTCGCCCAAGTCACGCGCGCCCGTCACGGCGAGGTGCTCCAGCCGGGGCTGGTCCAACCAGTGGTCGACGTAATGGCGTTCTACAAATTCTCGCCCGAACGTTTTCCCGCCGCCAACATGATGTGGGCCCCCAAAGCCTAACCCCGCTCGTATCGGCCAGCAAACGGCGCCGCTGTCCGTGGTTGAAGAGCGGCGCCGCTGTCGGTGGTTGAAGAGCAGCGCTGCTGTCGGTGGTTGAAGAGCAGCGCTGCTGTCGGTGGTTGAAGAGCAGCGCTGCTGTCGGTGGTTGAAGAGCAGCGCCGCTGTCGGTGGTTGAAGAGCAGCGCTGCTGTGTGTGGTTGAAGAGCAGCGCTGCTGTGTGTGGTTGAAGAGCAGCGCTGCTGTGTGTGGTTGAAGAGCAGCGCTGCTGTGTGTGGTTGAAGAGCAGCGCTGCTGTGTGTGGTTGAAGAGCAGCGCTGCTGTGTGTGGTTGAAGAGCAGCGCTGCTGTGTGTGGTTGAAGAGCAGCGCTGCTGTGTGTGGTTGAAGAGCAGCGCTGCTGTGTGTGGTTGAAGAGCAGCGCTGCTGTGTGTGGTTGAAGAGCAGCGCTGCTGTGTGTGGTTGAAGAGCAGCGCTGCTGTGTGTGGTTGAAGAGCAGCGCTGCTGCGTGTAGTTGAAGAACAGCGCTGCTGCGTGTAGTTGAAGAGCGACGGCGCTGCGTGTAGTTGAAGAACAGCGCTGCTGCGTGTAGTTGAAGAGCGACGGTGCTGCGTGTAGTTGAAGAGCAGCGCTGCTGCGTGTAGTTGAAGAGCGACGGTGCTGCGTGTAGTTGAAGAGCGACGGTGCTGCGTGTAGTTGAAGAGCGACGGCGCTGCGTGTAGTTGAAGAACAGCGCTGCTGCGTGTAGTTGAAGAGCGACGGTGCTGCGTGTAGTTGAAGAGCGACGCTGCTGCCTGTAGTTGAAGAGCGGCGCTGCTGCCTGTAGTTGAAGAGCGACGCTGCTGTCTGTGGTTGAAGAACGGAGCTGCTGTCTGTAGTTGAAGAACGGCGTTCTCCATCCGTCATCCCGAGCGCAGTCGAGGGACGCACCACTTATCGTGCCGGATCGCCACTGTCGATCACGAGCGAAGCCGAGTGATCGCCGACGACGTGCCAGATGATGCTTGGTGGCGATCCCTCGGCTTCGCTCGTGATCGACAGTGGTGCAAGGCCTGATTGGTGGCGGTCCCTCGACTGCGCTCGGGATGACAGAGCTCGACTGCGCTCGGGATGACAGAGCTCGACTGCGCTCGGGATGACAGAGCTCGACTGCGCTCGGGATGACGGGGCGCGACTGCGCTCGGATGACGGAACGTCCCGGCTGCGCTCGGTTAGTTGCGGAACGAGGGGTCGAGGCGGTCGGCGAGGCGCATGAGGGCGTCCCAGTCGCGGTGCTTTTCGTCGCGGTGACCCATCTTTTGGGCCTGACGGCCGGCGTGCTCGGCGGCGGCCGGCGGAATCACGTTGATATGGTCGACGCCGCCGCCGGCGGAAAGCGCCGCGACTTGTGCGCTGCATGCCATCTCAAAGAAATGATGCATGATGTAGGCCTCGGGGATCGAGCGGCCGCAGACGAGCACGCCGTGATTGCGCAGCACGAGCGTGCGAAAATCGCCCAGGTCGGCGACCAGCCGCTTGCGCCCCTCGAGGTCGAACTCGAAGCCGTCGAAATCGTGATAGCCGATGCAGCCGTGGAAATAGCTCGAATGCTGCGTCAACGGCAGAAGCCCGAATTTTTGCGCGCTGACGCCCATGTTCGCGGGCGTGTGCGTGTGGAACACCGCGACGAGGTCGGGCCGCGCCTCCATGATGCCGCCGTGAATGACGAGCCCGCCGATGCCCACCTTGTCGTTGGACTCATAGATCTTGTTGCCGGCCAAATCGTAGGTCAGCAGCGTCGACGCCGTGACCTCATCGAAGAGGGTCCGTTCGCCTTTGATGAGATAGCGGTCCGGGCAGTCGGGCACGCGCGCCGAAAGATGGTTGTAGGTGAGATCGGAGATGCCGTTGTGTGCCATCAGGCGATAGCATGCGGCGAGTTTGACGCGGGCGTCCCACTCCGCCGCACTGACGCGATCGCGCATACCGGCGGTGGATCGATCCAGGGGGCTGACGGTCATGGCGTTGCTCCTGAGCTGAGACGGCGTGCTGCAACCATAGTATTATGGTCGTGGAAAGCGACGCCTGCGTTGAAGAAAGCCCGTGCGATGCCGGAAAACGTGGACAAATGTCTAACGCCGTGCGCATGCTGAATGAAGCCGAATCGCCCGAATCGCCGCCGGCCGTTGCTCCGGCGCTGCCGTTGATGGAGTGGGGAAGCGATGCGGTTGCCGCGACCCTGCGCGCGCTCGATTTTCCGTACGCCGCACTCGTTCCGGGGGCGAGCTTTCGCGGTTTGCACGACAGCATCGTCAACTACCTCGGCAACGAGTCGCCGCGCATGCTGTTGTGTCTGCACGAAGAGCACGCCGTGGCGATCGCCCACGGCTACGCGCGCGTCACCGGCAAACCGATGCTGGCCATCGTGCACAGCAACGTCGGGCTCATGCATGCGAGCATGGCCATCTGGAACGCCTGGTGCAGCCGCACCCCGGTCGTGATCCTGGGCGCGACGGGGCCGCTCGATTCCGTCAAGCGGCGTCCCTGGATCGATTGGATCCACACCGCGGTCGATCAGGCCTCGCTCGTGCGCAGCTTCATCAAATGGGACGACACGCCGGCGTCGGCCGCGGCCGCCGTCGAATCGGTCGTGCGCGCGACCAAACTCGCGTCGACCGCGCCGTGCGGACCCACATATGTCGTGCTCGACGCCGGCCTGCAAGAGTCGCCGCTCGATAAGCCCGTGCCGATGCCCGACCTGGCACGCTTTCGCGCGCCGCGCGCGGCGCAACCGACGCCGGCCGACGTCGCCGAGACGCTCGCCGCCGTGCGCGCCGCGAAGCACCCGCTGCTCGTCGTCGGACGCGTCGCGCGCACGCTCGAAGCGTGGAACGAACGCGTCGCGCTGGCCGAAGCGCTCGGCACCGCGGTGATCGCCGATCTCAAGAACGGCTCCTGCTTCCCAACCCTTCACCCGCTCTTCGCCGGCCAATCGGGCTATGCGGCGGCCGGTAAGGCGTTGCGCGAAGCCGACGTCGTCGTGGACCTCGATAGCATCGACCTGGGGGGCATGCTCAAAGACGCCTATCGCAACGAGCCGGTCGGCGCCACGATCGTCCAGTGCTCGCTCGACCACCACCTCCACGGCGGCTCGACGATGGAATACCAAAAGCTGGCGCCGGTGGACATCGAAGTCACCGTCGGGCCCGACGAGTTCGTGCGCGCCCTGCTCGCCGCCGCGCGCACAACGCAAGCGCCACCGCGTTCGAACGGCAAAGCCCATGCCGCGGCGCCGGTGAACGGCGCCTCCAAGCCGCCTTCCGACGGTCCGATCTCGATCGGGCAGTTCTCGCAAGAATTCATCGCCGCGTTTGCCGCCGAGGACATCTGCTTCACGCGCACCGCGAACGGCGTGAACCCCGAGCACCTCACGTTGCGCGATCCCTTGAGCCACCTCGGGCACGACGGCGGCGGCGGCGTCGGCAGCGGCCCCGGAATCGCGGTCGGCGCGGCACTCGCCCTGCGCGGCACCGGGCGCACTCCCGTGGCCGGGCTCGGCGACGGCGATTATCTGATGGGTGTCACCGCGCTCTGGACGGCGGTCGCGAGCGAGATTCCGCTGCTGGTCGTCGTGGCCAACAACGGTTCCTATTTCAACGACGAAGTGCACCAAGAGAAGGTCGCGCGCATCCGGAAACGCCCGATCGAGCGCAAGTGGATCGGCCAGCGCATCGAAGGCCCGCGGCCCGATCTCGCCGGCCTCGCGCGCGATCAAGGCGCCGCCGGCATCGGCCCGATCGTCAAGGTGGAAGACATGCGGGCCGCCTTCGAGCAGGGCCTCGCGGAAGTGCGCGCCGGGCGCGTGTGCGTCATCGACGTGCACGTCTCGCCCGAATACGATCAAAACGTCGCCGAAGGCGTCATCGGCCACGCCCCGGGGAGTAATTCCGAACGCGGTTCCTAGCGGAACACGTTCTCTTTTTACAAAGGCCTGGAGCGTTGGGGCGCGTTATCTGGCCGAATGACGCGTGAAGAACTGACCCTCAAGATCCAGGCCCGCAAGCGGGCGAAGAAACTGACCTGGAAGCAGATCGCGACGGCGGTCGGCACGGGCTCGCCGATCATGACCACGGCCGCGCTCTTCGGACAGATGCGCTTGGACGACGGCGAGGCGGAAAAGGCCGCCGAGCTGCTCGAGCTCACCGATGAAGAGCAGCAGCTTCTGACCGAGGTGCCCTACCGCGGATCGCTGCCGCCGGGACCGCCCACCGATCCGCTGATCTACCGGTTTCACGAGCTGGTGCAAGTCTACGGAACGACGTGGAAAGCCTTGATCCAAGAAGAGTTCGGCGACGGCATCATGAGCGCCATCGATTTCAACATGCAGCTCGAACGCGAGCCTCATCCGAACGGCGACCGCGTGAAGATCACGATGTCCGGAAAGTTCCTACCGTACAAACGCTATTGACGCCGGAGGGCGTCGGCGTTCTACGGGACGAGCGCGCGCAGCCGGTCGGGTTCGACGATGACGACGTGCGCGGTGCGCATGTCGACGAGCTTCTCATCCCAAAAGCGGTTCAAGGTGCGGTTGATCGTCTCGCGCGTCGTGCCGATCATATTGGCCATTTCCTGGTTCGTCAGGCGCAGACTGATCCGCGTGCCGTCGTCGACGAGCTCCCCGAATTGATCGCCCAGATTCAGCAGTAAGGAGGCGAGCCGCGCGCGGATGTCCTGCGAGGTTGTCGCCGCGATCAAGGCGTTGGCGGCGCGCAAGCGGTCGGAGAGGGCGATCGCGAGCGACCGCCCGACACGGGGCTTGCGCTCGAGCAGCAGCAGAAAGTCCGCGTAGCTGATCGCGCCGACTTCGGCTTCGGTGAGCGTCTTGATCGACGCGCTGCGCAGCGACGAATCGAACATCGCCATCTCGCCGAAGAAGTCGCCCTCTTTGAGAATGGCGAGGATCATCTCCCGGCCGTCTTGCATGACCCGGCACACCGACACCGAGCCCTTGACCAAGATGAAAAACGTGTGGCCGGGGTCCCCCTCGCGCACGATGAATTCGTGCCGGCCGTAGTAGCGGTCCGTCACCGTCGCCGCGATCCCGGCGACTTCGTCGTCGTCGAAGTCGCGAAAGAGCGGAACGCGTCGGATCGACGCGACATCGATCATAGGAGACTCGGGGTTAATCTCACGGCCGCTTCCACCCTCCCTCGAGGCCGGTTAGGGCGGGGCGTAGAGCGCCGCGGCGTTATCCCACGAGATGTGGGCGGCCACGTCGGGCGGCAACTGACCCGCGATGCGGCGGTAGCGCTCGATGGGGCCGCGGTAGCCGAACCAGTTCCCGCTCTCGTTGGCGTAGAAGTCGGAGCCGTACATGAGGCGGTCGCTGTGCTTGATGAGGACCGCGCGCCAGTCGGGGCGCAGCACCCCGCACTCATCGAACATCGAGGGCCCCAGTTTCGCGGCCTTGGCGGGGTCGACGAACTGGTAGCGCCCGTCGACCAGGCGTGAGATGACGCCCCACAGATTGGGATGGGCCGAGAGGATCGCGTCGGCCTTGTCGGCCGATCCGTAGGCCAAACTCGGGAGCACGAAACGCTGCTGCGGCCACGCCGCGTAGAGCGTGTCGAAGTGGTCCTTGTCGCGATCCCAGGCCCAGGCCTCGAAATGCGTGTACACCGGCACGTTGAAGCTCGCCAGTTGCGTGAGCAGTTGCTTCGTCCCCGGGCCCAGCGGGTTCACGTAGAGCTCGCCCGTCCGGGTGGGTTTGTGATCGGGCTTGTCGCCGTGCGTGTAGAGAATCTCGCCGACGAATTTGTAGCGGCCGCTGCGCACGCCGGCGACGGTCCCCGCAACGAAACCGCGCGGCAGTTCGCCCTCGAAGATGAAACCGTATTTTGGCGCGCCGAGCACGATTAGGTCGGAATGCGCCTGCGCTAGGGCGAACACCGCCTGGTCGTTCTCGGGAGCTTGACCCTGGCGGGTATTCGCGAACATCGCGATGCGCTTCACCCCGGCGCTCTGCGCGACGCCGATCAAGCCGTCGACCTTCGAATTCCAGGCCTGGACTTGCGCGTCGAAGATCGGCCCGTCGTAGGGCGGCGGCAGGTCCGGGCAGGCCGCTGCGCGGCTGCTGCCGGCGGACGAAACCAGGACGATCGTGATGCATAAAACGGCGATGCGGAGCACTCAGGCCTCCGGACTGTGACGACCGTGGCATACCAAAAAGATTCCGCGCCATCCTTCACGTACGATGCCCGATGCGGGAACGGCGGCGCGTTACGATTCGCGGCTTGGTGCAAGGCGTGTATTTTCGCGAAACGACGCGTCGCATCGCGGCCGGCTACGACGTGGCCGGCTACGTTCGCAACGTCGGGGTCGAGTACGTCGAGATCGAGGCCGAAGGTGAGGCGGCGGTGGTGGCGGCGTTCATCGACCACGTGCTCGGCCATCCGCCGGAGCGTGCGCGCATCGACCACGTGGAGCACGTGACGACGTCGCCGACCGGCGAGGCCGGCTTCACCGTCGGCGCTACTTCGCGATGACCCGGCTCAGCACGATGGTGGTGCGCAGAAAACCTTGCTTTTGCATCGCGTCGACCCACCACTGCATCTGCTTCGCCGTGAGCAGCGACTGTTGCGGCGAGAGTTCCGTCGCCTGCACCACGCTGAGCGGCTGGTTGAGGTATTGCGCGATGTACTGCTGCGCGATCTTGGGATTGTCTTGGACGAACTTCGACCCTTCGGCCAGCGCGTCGCGCACGGCCGCGAGCGTGGCCGCGTTCTTCGCCGACCAGTCTTGCGCGGCGATGTAGATCACGATCGGCGTTCCGCGCGGCATCTGCGCGGTCAGGTTCGCGACGACGGTTCCGGTCTTGTCGCTCGTGATGCGCTTGAGCATCGGGTCGGAACTCACGACCGCGTCGACCGTGCCGCGCGCGAGCATGTCGTACTGGGCGCTGAACGGGACCTCGAAGAAATTGATGCGCTTGGGATCGAGGTGCTGCTCGAGGAGCCATTGCGAGAAGATCACGTAACCGCTGCTGCCGATGCCGCCGACGCCGACCTTCTTGCCGTAGAAGTCACGTCCGGTGGTGAGCGGCTCGCCGGTGCGCGCGACGAGCGCCTCTTGCGTCAGCGCCGGCGTCGAGACGGATCCGCCCGAGATCGCCAGGAGCCCGACGCCGCGGTCGACGGCTTGCAAAAGGATCGGCGGCACGTCGCAACCGACTTGCATTGCGTCGGCCGCGACATCGGTTGCCAAGATGCTGGAATTGTTCGCCAGGGCAAACTCCACGTCGAGTCCGCGCTTGGCGAAATAGCCCTGCTCTTTGGCCGCGAACGACGCAACGCAATCGCCGATCGCGGTGTAGCCGAGGATGACTTTGGGGGCGTCGGCGCGTGCGCTGCCGCCCGCACCAAGCGCCATGAGGGCCGCGACGGCGAGAGCGAAGCGCACGTGCATTTGGAATCTCCCAGCGAATAGCGGTAGGGTAGTTAAAGTAAACGCAGAAATTTTTCCTTTGCTAAGGCGGGAAAGGGAACACATGTCCGTGCTCTACGTTGCGACCAACGGGCTCTCCGTGTGGAGCAGCAACGATCTCGGTGAAACCATCGGGCGTATGCCGAGCGGCGCCGGGATGTATAGCGGAAGCCACGTTTGGGCGCTCGCAACGCATCCCAAGCTGCCGGGTCAGCTCCTGGCGGGCACCGACAGCGGGATCTACCGGCTCGATCAAAAGCAAGGGCAGTGGTCGCATCTCCCCTCGCCGATGGATGACGGCTTGGTGACGGCGATCGCCTTCGACCCGGACGATCCGGACGTGATCCTGGCGGGAACGCAACCAGCCGCGCTTTACCGTTCGGAAGATGCGGGTCGTTCCTGGCAGCATCTGGACGTCCCGATCAGCCCCTACGTTTCGAGCGGCTTCTATGCCGGCGACGGCGCCGCCAACGCCACCGCCGCCGAGCCGAGCGCGGTCAAGCACTGGACGCGCGTCACGCAGATCGCGTTCGATCCGGAGAACCCCGCGATCGTCTTGGCCGGCGTCGAAATCGACGGCGCGTGGCGCAGCACGGACGGCGGGCGGCACTGGGAACGCGTGCGCGCGGGACTGATGACCGACGACATCCACGGCTTCGGCGTCGTTCACGACGCGGCCGGCGGGCGCCGGCTCTTCGCGACGACCAACAAGGGCGTGCACGTCAGCAGCGATGCGGGCGCGACGTGGTCGCTGGAACGGATCGAGTCGCCGTGGCAGTACACCCGCAGCATCGTTCAGCGTGCCGACCGCGCCGGTCCGGTTTTTCTCACCAACGGCAACGGACCGCCCGGAACGAGCGGCCGCCTCTTTCGCAGCCGCGATTACGGTTCGCACTGGGAAAATGTCGACTTGCCGGTGGAACTCGAAAGCTCACTCTATTTCATGGCCACCAACCCGGCCGATCCGAACACGATGTTCGCCGCGACGAACTTGGGTCAGATCTTTCGCAGCCTCGACGGCGGCGAACACTGGACGGTCTTGCCGCGCCGCTTGCCCGAAGTACGGGCCATGGCGTGGCTGCCCGATTAAAGGAGCACCCGATCATGGACATCATTTCCCGCCTCGACGCCGTCGTCGACGACTTCAACCGCCGCTGCCGCTATTTCAATACGCCGATGACTCCGGCTCGCGCGGAGATGTTCGTGCGCCAGCACCGGCTCAACACGCGCCAACGCAACAGCGTTCACAAACTCGCGGTCGCGACGAACTGCCCGATTTGGGATATTCGCATGCGCATCATCGGCGCGTCGGCGCAGGAGCTGATCGCCGACAACGAGTTCGGCGAGGGCAAAGCGCACTGGGAGATCCTCGAAGATCTGGGCGTCGCGATCGGCATGAACCGCGATGAGATTCGCGCGGCGACGCCGCTGCCGAGCACGCAGCTGTGCTGGCTCGCGTGGGAAACGTTGACCAAGAACCGCCACTGGCTCGAAGGTCTGATGGCGAACACGTGTGCCGAGCGCTCGAACGTTCCGGGCTACGGCAACGGGCGGCAGCGCGAGGTCGGGTGGTCGGGCGTTCAGCGCGACCAATGGCGCGAGATGTTCGGCCTCAGCGACGAGAAGCTCGCGTTCTGGGGCATCCACAGCGAAGCCGACATCGATCACTCCAACCTCGGTTGGCAAACCGTGGCGAAATATGCCGAGGAGCTGAACATGGCCGACGCGGTCGTCGAGGCGTGCCGCATCAACCTGATCGTGTGGGAGAACTACTTCAACGGCATCGGCGACGCGGCGGACGCGCTCGTTGAGGAAAAGACCCTAGCGACGGTCTCGTGAGCGGCCGCCTGACGCGGCGCGCCGCGCTGACGGCCGGCCTCGGCGTGCTCGCGGCCGGCGCCGTCGCGCGCGCGCAAACACCGGCCCCCGATCTGTTGACGCTGCGGCTTGCTTCCTCGCCGGCCGACGACACGATGCCGGTGCTCTACGCCCAGCAGACCGGTGCGTTCCGGCGCGCCGGTCTCGACGTGCAGTTGACGCGCGCGACGAGCGGTGCCGCGGTGGCCTCGGCGGTCGCGGGCGGTTCGCTCGACATCGGCAAATCGAGCGTCGTCTCGATTCTGACGGCGCACGCGAAGGGTTTGCCGTTCGTGTGGATCGCGCCGGCCTCGATGTACAATCCGGCCGCGCCCGACGGCGGACTGATCGTCGCCGCGAACTCACCGCTCAAGACCGGTCGCGATCTGAACGGCAAGATCGTGGCCACGCCGGCGCTGGGCGACCTCAACACGATCGCGACGCGCGCTTGGGTCGATCAGAACGGCGGCGATTCGAAAACGATTCAGTTCGTCGAGGTGCCGGTGGCGGCCCAAGCCGCCGCGGTCGACGAAGGCCGCGTCGCGGCGGCCGGTATCATCAACCCGTTTCTCGGCGCCGCGATCGCCTCGGGAAAGGCACGGTTCCTGGCGCCGTTCTACTCGGCGATCGCGCTGAAGTTCATGCTTTCGGGCTGGTTCACCACGGCCGACTTCGCGGTCAAACATCACGACGCGATCGCCGCCTTCCAACGCATCATCGAGGCGGCGTCGCCGTACACGAACGCGCACCACGCCGAGACCGCGCCGCTGCTGGCAAGCTGGAGCGGGATCACGCTCGAGCAGGCCGCGCACGCGCCGCGCATGACGATGGGCACGCGCATCGGCGCCGAGGACATCCAACCGGTGATCGACCTGCTCGCGCGCTACGCCGTGATCCCGAAGCCTTTCGATGCGCGCGACGTGATCGTTCAGCCGCCGTAGAAGACGTTGTCTCCGAGGTCTTTCATCTCGAGGATCGCCGCATCGGGCCGCCCGGCCGGCGGTTTCATCACGTGCGCTTCGACGGTTTCGGCGATGACCACGTGATGATCACCGGCCTCGACGATCGAGGTCACGCGACATTCGATTGCCGCGATCGCAGCATCGAGGATCGGCGCTCCGGTCGTGCCCGCATGGTAGGCTTGACCGCTCATCTTGCCGCCTTCGACGACGGTCGGCTTGAAAAACGTGTAGGCCACGTCTTTCTGATCTTTGCCTAACATGCACAGCCCGAAGAACGAACCCTCGCTCAGTGCCTTGCGGCCGTGCGAATCGGCTTTCACCCCGACGGCCACCAGCGGCGGCGCGAACGAAGCTTGCGTCACCCAGTTCACGGTGGCCGCGGACAGGGTGCCCTTACCGTCGTCGGTGGTGAGCACGTAGAGGCCGTAGGGGATCATGCGCAGGGCGATTTTTTTTGCATCAGCATCCATGGGGCGCAAATGCTCCGCGCAACGCAAGAACCCTGGGGCCGGGACCGAAGCCTTTGCGGGCGGCTGCTCGGTGCGGCCGGGAGGTTTCGATCATGCTCGCTCGCGCTGATTTTCTGCGGATCGTCGGGGTTGCCGGGGCCGGCTTGACGCTCGGGCTCGAGACCCGCTTTCCGGCCGAGGCCGCGGCGGGGGAATGGTCGTCCTTGGGCTGGGTGCGGCTCGATCCGGACGGCCTGGCGACCGTGATGATCAACAAAGCCGAGATGGGCCAGGGCGTGACGACCTCACTGCCGATGCTCGTCGCCGAGGAGCTCGAGCTTCCGCTCGACCGCATGCGGTTCACGCTCGCGCCGGCCGAAGCGCGCTGGAACCCGCCCGGTCGCGATGCGATGTCGACCGGCGGCAGCCAGAGCATCAAGCAGATGACACCGGTGATGCGCACGGCCGGCGCCACCGCGAAGACGATGCTGATCGCCGCCGCCGCCAAGCGCTGGTCGGTCGACCCGGCGACCTGCCGCGCGCGGGCCGGCGTCGTGCTCGGACCGGCCGGGCAGCACGCGGATTATCGCGAGCTGCTCGCGGATGCGGCGGCGCTTCCGGTTCCGGCCGGCGTCGTGCTCAAGACGCCGGATCAGTTCACGCTGATCGGGACGCGTCCGCGGCGCCTCGACGTGCGCCCGAAGACGAACGGTAGCGCCGTGTTCGGGCTCGACTTCCGCGTGCCGGGAATGAAGTTCGCCTCGATCGAGAAGGCGCCCGAAATCGGCGGCACCGTCACCTCGTTCGACAAAGCGGCCGCGCTCGGCGTGCCGGGCGTGCACGCGGTGTTCGCGGTCTCATCCGGGGTCGCAGTGGTGGCCGACAACACGTGGGCCGCGTTCCAAGGCCGGCGCGCGTTGAACGCGACGTTCGGGCACGGACCCAACGCGAACGCGTCGACCCCGGCCATGCTGGCGACGATGCACGAGCTCGTGAAGCAGCCAGGCGCCGTCGTCAAGAACGTCGGCGACGCGCGTGCCGCGCTCGCCACGGGTCATGCGGTGCGCGCGACCTACGACGTGCCCTATCTCGCGCACGCACCGATGGAACCGATGAACGCGACCGCGGACGTGCGGCCGGACCGGGTGGTCGTGTGGGCGCCTACGCAAGTGCCCACGGCCTCGCAAGCGGTCGCCGCGCAGATCTGCGGTCTCCCGGTCGCGGCGGTGACGGTGAACTCGACCTTGCTCGGCGGCGGCTTCGGCCGCCGGCTGGCGGTCGATTACGTGGTGGACGCGGTCGAAGTCGCCAAGGGCGCCGGCCTGCCGGTCAAGACGGTGTGGACGCGCGAGGACGACATTCGTCACGACCCCTACCGGCCGGGTTCGGTGAACGCGCTCGCGGCGACGCTGGCCGCCGACGGCACGATCGCCGCCTACGTGCACACGGTCGCGCTTTCGGCAATCGCCGCGCGCGGCGATGCGGCCAACCTCACCAACGGTGTCGATCCGGGCGTGGTGCGCGGCACGGGCGACATGGCGTATACGATCCCGAACCTGCTGGTCGACTTCCACCACCTCGACATCAAGATTCCCGTCGGTCCGTGGCGCGCGCCGTACGCGAACGGCAACTTCTTCCCGACCGAGTCGTTCATCGACGAGCTCGCGCACGCGGCGGGCAAAGATCCCGTCGCCTTTCGCCTGGCGATGCTGCCCGCGGGTTCGCGCGCGCGCAACGTGCTCGGCATCGCGGCGCAGCGCGCGAATTGGGGCGGGGCCGTACCGGCGGGCCGCGCCCGCGGCGTGGCGCTGGCAGTGTGGGACGACACCTGGATGGCGCTGATCGCCGAGGTCTCGGCGCCGGCCGGCGGACTGCAGGTGCACCGCATGTGGGCGGCCGTCGACTGCGGCCTGCCGGTCAACCGCGACGGCATCGAAACGCAGGTGACGAGCGCAGCGCTCTACGGTCTCTCGGCCGCGCTCAGCGGCAAGATCACGTTCACCAACGGCGCGGCCGACCAGAGCAACTTCGACTCGTACAAGATCTTGCACATGAACGACTCGCCGCAGTTCGACGTCGCGATCGTGCCGAGCACGGCCGCGCCCACGGGCGCCGGTGAAATCGGAACGCCGCCCGTCGCACCGGCCGTCGCCAACGCGTACTTCGCGCTGACCGGAAAACGCGTGCGGAGTCTGCCGCTGCTCGAGAATCTCGCGTAGTCGTGTGCATGCGCAGCGCATGCGCGCTCGTGCTGTGCGCCCTGCTCGGCGCCGGCGTGCTGGCGCCGGTTTCCGTCCGCGCCGCCGATACGGTTGACTGGCCGATCTACTCGCGGACGATCTTCTTCTTGCCGCTGTGGATCGCCGATAAGGAGGGCTTTCTCAATGACGAAGGCCTCACGGTCACGTTTCACGATGGCGAGACGCAAGATCAAGTCGCGGCGCAGCTCAAGTCGGGGGCCCTCGGGATCAACATCCTCGGACCGGAAACCGCGTTTGCCGATCCGAGCGGCGCGCTGCGCGTGGTGGCCGGCAACGCGGGCAAGTTGCCGCATTTCTTGATCACGGTGCCGCGCATCAAGACGCTGGCCCAGCTGCGGGGTGCGAATTTCGGCGTTATATCGGCCGACGAGGGCACGACGCACGTGATTCCGACGATCGCCAAAGCGGCCGGGCTGAGCGCGGCCGATTACACGATGACGGCGGTCGGCAGCGCGCCGACGCGCTGGAAGCTGCTGAAGGCCGGCACGATCGATGCGGGTTTGCAGCCGTTCCCCCTCAGCTACGAAGCTGAAGATGCGGGCTTCACGAATTTGGGCTGGACCGGAACGTGGGAACCCGAGTGGCAATTCACGGCGGTGGTCGTCAACGACGCGTGGGCGAGGGCCCACCGAGCGACGGTCGTCGGGCTGCTGCGCGCGCTGCGGCGCGGCACCGCGTTCATGGCGTCGCATCCGGAAGAGAGCGCCCAGATCGCCGTGACCGAACTCGCCACGACACCCGCGTATGCGCGGCGCGCGATCGCCGATGCGTTGCGCCTGCGCATTCTCGATCCGACGCTGGCCGTCAACGATGCCGGGATGCGGCGCGTGTTCGAGGTATCGCCCAAAGCGCCGGGGGTTTCGGTGTACGACGCGACGCGCTATGTCGATGCGTCGTACTTGCGCGCCGGCGGTAACTAGATGATTCGGGCGTTGCCGGCGCTCGCCGGTGCGATCGTTCTGGCGCTGTGCGTAAGCATCGGCGCCGGGGCGCAGCCGGCGCCGTTGCTCAAGCTTCGGGTCGCGACGATTCCGTCGGACATCGGCGCCGAGGTGTACTACGCCAAGGACATGGGGTTCTTCGCGAAGGCCGGGCTCGACGTCGAGATCACCCCGATCACGAACGGTGCGGCGATCTCGTCGGCCGTCGCGTCGGGCGCGATCGACATCGGCTACGCCACCGGCACCAACGTCGCGCTCGCGCACGAGAAGGGCTTCCCGTTCACGGTGATCGCGCCGGCGAATCTGCACGTCGGCAGTGCACCGACGGCGGGGCTACTCGCGGTGACGCGCGATTCCGCGATCCAAAGCGGCAAAGACCTCAGCGGAAAGACGGTGGCCGTCACCGGGCTGACCGGCATCGCCTACTTCGCGGCGCGCGCGTGGATCGATCGCACGGGCGGCGACTCGAAGAGCGTGCACTACGTGGAGCTGCCGCTCTCCGAGATGACCGCCGCCGTCCACGACGGCCGCGTCGCGACCGCGACGATGGACGTCCTCGGCGACCCGCTGATCGGAAAGCCGGAAGACACGCTGCGCCTGCTGGCCAACTCGTTCAACGCGGTCGCGCCGAATTTTCTGCCCTCGATGTGGGTCGCCACGATCCCGTGGGTGACCGCGCATCCGGCCGAGACCAGAGCCTTCATCGTCGCAATCCGTGAAACGGCGCTCTGGGCGAACACCCACCACCGCGAGTCGGCGGCCATCCTCACGACCTACACGAAAATTCCGCCGGACACGCTGCAGAACGCCACCCGCGTCACCTATGCGACGGTCTTGACCGCGCAATCGATCCAACCCAACATCGACGTCGCCGCGAAGTACGGCTTCCTGCAAGCGCCGTTCCCCGCCCGCGACCTCATCAGTCCGCTCGCGCAAAAATAGCGTCCACGGCCGACCGGTTTTCATGCGTAGAGTCATCATCGCCGGCGCCGGGCCCGTCGGCCTTACCGCGGCGCTTGCGCTCACCCGCCGCGGCGTGGCGGTCAGCGTCTTCGAGGCGGAAGAGACGCTGCCGGTGACCCCGCGCGCCTCGACGTTTCATCCCCCGACGCTCGAGATGCTCGACGATTTGGGTGTCGGTGAAACGTTTATCGCGCGCGGCTATCGCGTCGACCGCTTTCAGTTCCGCGAGTACGCCGGCGGTGTGGTCGCAAATTTCGATCTCGCGGCGATCGCCGATCGTACGCGCTTCCCGTTCCGGCTGCAATGCCCGCAAGACTGGCTAGCCCAAATTCTCCTCGATGAGCTGGAAAAAAGCGAGCTGGCCGAGGTGACGTTCGGCGCCGCCGTCGTCGGCGTGGAACAGGACGCCGGCCACGCACGTGCGATCGTCGAGGATCGCGACGGGCGCCGTACCGTCGAAGGAGCGTACGTGATCGGCGCTGACGGCGCGCGCAGCGCCGTGCGTCGCGCGCTGGACATCCCGTTCGCCGGCATATCGTACCCGGTACGTCAGGTGCAGATGATGACGACGCTCGACTTGCGCAGTTACCTGCCCGACCTGTGCGAGGTGGCATACGTGCTCGACCCGGATGAGTGGTTCATTCTGCTGCACACGCCGCCGGGCGTTTGGCGCGCACTCGTTCCGCTGCCGCAAGATGCGGCTGAAGACGGCTCGCACAGTGAAACGTGGATGCAGGAGAAGATCCGGCGCTTTCTCGGTGACCCGGCCGCCGCCGTCCCCATCGTGTACCGAGCTGAGTACACGGCGCACCAGCGCGTCGCCGAGCGCTATCGCGTGGGCCGCATCTTACTTGCCGGCGACGCCGCCCACGTCAACACGCCCTTCGGCGGAATGGGCGTCAACTGCGGCATCCACGATGCGGCCTTTCTCGCGCCGGCGATCGAAGCCGCCCTGGCCGGCGACGCCGGCGAAAGCCTCGATCGCTGGGCCGGCGTGCGCCGGCACGTCGCACTCGAGTACGTGCAGAACGACACGGCGCGAACGATGCGTCAGGTCGAACTGCGCGACGAGACGGAGCGCGAGCAGCGTAACCGCGAGATGCGGCGAATCGCCGGCGATCCGCAGGCGTCACGCGAGTATCTGATGCGAACCTCTATGATCCAGAGTGTCGAAGAGACCCGTTCGCAGATCTAGCTCAGACGAGCGGCAACGAGTGGTGCGGTAGCGGCGGCAGCGCGATCTCGATCGGATCGCCGGAGCGGATCTCACCGTCGACCAACACCGTCGCCATCGCTCCGTGCCGAAGAAACGTCGCGCCGTCGCGCGTCGCACTCGTGGCGGCGCACAAACCGGGCTGAAGGCGGTCGAGCAGAACGCACGGCTGACGCAATCCGGTCAACTCGATGAGCGCGTCGCCGCCGATGCGCAAACGCGTCGCTAGCGGAAGGCTCGTGATGTCGATGCCGCGGGTCGTGATGTTTTCGCCCAGCTCGCCCGGCGCAAGCATATAGCCGGCGGCGGCGAGCTCGGTGAAAAGTTCCGCACCGATGAGGTGCACTTGGCGTTTGTTCACCCGCGCGGCATCGCGCCGGCGATCGTAGCGGTGCTGAACCGTCGCGCCGAAGTGGGCATCGCCTTCGACCCCCAAGCCGGAGCGCAGATAGACTGCGGCGACCGGCATTTTACGGACGACATGCCGCGCTGCACGGCTTACGGCAACGATGACGCCATCGATCGGCACCGGGGTTCTTTTCCTCACCCGGCATCGAGGTCCCATCTTCCGCCCCCCCCCCGTCATCCCGAGCGCAGTCGAGGGACCGCCAGCAGCGCGCCGGATCGCCACTGTCGATCACGAGCGCAGCCGAGTGATCGCCGGCAAACACGCCTAATCGTTGCTATCGCCGAAGAGCTTGGCTCATCGGTGGCGATCACTCGGCTGCGCTCGTGATCGACAGTGGCGATCCGGCGCGCTGCAGGGCGGTCCCTCGACTACGCTCGGGATGACGGGCTCTCTCTGGCTCTCTCGCGCACTCGCGCACTCGCGCACTCGCGCACTCGCGCTCTCGCGCTCTCGCGCACTCGCGCACTCGCGCACTCGCGCTCTCGCGCACTCGCGCACTCGCGCACTCGCCCTCTCGCGCTCTCGCCCTCTCGCGCACTCGCCCTCTCGCGCTCTCGCCCTCTCGCGCTCTCGCCCACTCGCGCTCTCGCCCACTCGCGCACTCGCGCACTCGCCCTCTCGCCCTCTCGCGCTCTCGCCCACTCGCCCTCTCGCCCACTCGCCCTCTTGCTCTGTCGCTCTGTCGCCCTCTCGCTCTTTGGCTCAGAGGTCCGGGTAGATTAGGTCTTTGGCGTCGACGGGGGTTTTGAGGATGCCGTATTTTGTGGCCGTGTCGAGGATCGGCTGCATGTACTGCGTGCTCAGTTTCACGCCGTATTGCGCGCGGGTCATCTTCGCCACGACCTCGTCGGCCAGCGGCAAGAATTTCTGCAGCATCACGCCCGTCTCGGCATGGTGGGTGTTGGCCCAGGTTGCGGTTTTGCTCATCACGGCGACGAACGTGCGCGCAGTGGCGCGGTTTTTCTGGAGCCAGTCGGTCGTGGCGAACCAGACGTTGAGATACCACTCGGGCGCGACGGCTTCGTAGGGGCTGCCGAGGATGCGCACCGTCGGCCGCGCCGCGCTCAGCGCCGGTTCGCCGATCATCGCGGCGTCGACGCGGTTCTGGTTCACCATCGCGGCCATCTCGGTGAACGGCATCTCGACGAACTTCACGCTGCTCGCGTCGACGCCGTTCTTGGTCAACCATTGTCGGATCGACGCCTGCTGCGTGCCGCGCACCTCGATCGCGGCGATCGTCTTGCCCTCGAGGTCTTTGACCGAGGTCAGCGGCGAGTTCTTGCCCACGATCACAACCGTCGCCGGGTCCTTGGCCACGAATAGCCCGCTCGGCGCGATGACGGCCAACGGAACGCCCTGCGCCCGCGCGCTCGCGACCGCGATGACGTTGCCGAGGCCGATGTCGATCGAGCCCCCGATCACAGCCGCGGCGAGCGAACCCGAATTCGCAAGTGAGATCAGCTCGACGTTGAGCCCGGCGTCCTTGAAGAACCCCGCGCCTTGCGCGTAGATGCCCTCGGCGAACGCATCGGAAGGCGAGGCGGCAACGCGCAGCACCGGAGCCGTTTGCGCGCTCGCGGCCGAGCCGCGCGCCAACACTCCGAGCGCGAGCAGCGCCCGAACGGCGGCCGCACGTCTCACGATTTGTAGACGATCTCCGCGGCCGGGAAGCCGGTCGGGAAGACGCCGTATTTCACGGCCGCGTCGATGATCGGCTGCACGAGCCCGAGGTCGAACGTCGTCGGAAACGCGCCGCGGTGCATGTGTTCGATGTCGGCCACCGGCACTTTGGTATACTTCGAGAGGATCACGGCCGACGGACCGGGGTTCTTGTTCGTCCAGTCGTTGATCTGGCGGATCGCGGTTGCGAAGTGCCGCGCAAGCTCGGGGTTCTTCGCGATCCAGTCGCGCGTGGTCACCCAGCCGCTCAGCAGGTATGCCGGTGCAACGGCATTGTGGCTCATGAAGATCGGCCGGTTCGTTCCCGACTTGAGCGTCTCGGAAAAGAACGGCTCGCTCGGCGAAATCGCATCGACCGTGCCGCGTTCGAGCGTCGCGCCCATGATCGGGATGCCGAGCTCGACCCACTTCACCGCGGTCGAATCGCCGCCGTTGTTGTCGATCCAGGCGGCGATCGGAATCTGGCTGACGTTCTTGAGCCCGTTGACCGCGACGATCTTGCCGGTGAGGTCTTTGGGTTCGCGGATCGGCGAGTCGCCGCGCACGATGATGCCGTAGGTCGGGATCTTCTCGGAATTGATCATCGCCGGCGCAAGGTAGATGACCGGCAGGCCGTGCACGTGCGCGCTCGCGACCGAGATGATGTCGACTAAGCCGATGTCCAGCGAACCCGCGAGAATTGCGCTCGTGATCGTCGCGCCGTTGTTGAAGTACTGCACGTCGACGTCGAGGCCGTTCTGCTTGAAGAAGCCCTCGTCGATGCCGAACATCGCCGCCGCCGCGACGTTCGCCGGCAGCGCGCCGACCTTGACCGGCCCCGCGGCTTTGGGCGAGCGCGCCGTGCCAGGGGAGCGCCGCCGAAAGCGCGGCGACGGAAGCAACGAATGCCGAGCGCTGCAAAACTAGGCGCCGCCCATTTGGAATTGCGTGACCGGCGGTACCGGAATGCGCTCGGGAATCGTCACCAGCACGTGGCCGCCGTCGATGCGGACCGGCGTCGTGCGCAGCTTGAAGCGCGGATACCCGACGTGGATGCCGGTCATGATGTCGTACTCGAAGCCGTGCCAGGGACACGTGACGTTGTAGGTGTCCTTGGAGAGGTTCAAGCCCGTGCTCGTGCCGTCGGCGTTGATGACCTCGACGACCTTCGGCAGGATGCGGCCTTGACAGGCCGGCCCGCCCATGTGGGTGCAGACGTTCTCGAACGCCCGAAACTCACCGCGCAGGTGAAACACCGCGAACTCCGTGCCGTCGACGTCGATCAGCCGGCGCCCCGGATCCGCAAATTCGGCCGCTGGGCCGAGGTCGATCTCACGCATACACCTACCTCCGAAACCACATCGAGAGATCGAACAAATTCAGGCCGGCCGCCTTGACCATCTCGCTCACCGTGACGACGACGTCGGTCGCCGTCATGTCGGCGGCGGTCAGCGGGGGCGGAAACGTTTCCGCACCGTCGACCTTCGCCGCATAGAGCCGGGTGGCGGCCGTCAGCACGCGCTCGATCTCTTCGAACGACACCGCATCGAGATCGCCGCTTGCGAGCGCGCTTTCGGCGGCCGCCACGAAATCCGCGCCGCGGCCGGTATTCGGAGCGATCATCACGAGACTCCCGGCCGCGCGGCGAGCACGTCGCGCGCCGGCGGCCGCATGCGCTTCACCTCGAGGTTGAACACGCGCGCGGCATTGAGCCCGAGGATGTTCCGCTTCATCTGCTCGCTCAAGAACGGGATCGTCGTGATCGACGAGGGCGTGTCGAAGTCCCAGTGCGGCCAGTCCGAGGCGTAGAGCAGCTGCGTCTCGGCGTGCATCGCATCGAACGTGGACTGCAGCAGCTTGAGGTTGCCGCGCTCGAGCGGCTGCGAGGTGTAGTACATGTCGCGCCATGTACTCGCTGGGCAATTTCTTGAGGCCCGGCGCCTCGCTCGTGCGCATCAGGTACTCGTGGTCGAGCCGCTGCATGAGGAACGGAATCCACGCCAGACCGCTCTCCACCCAGACCAGCTTGAGCTTGGGAAAGCGCTCGGGCAGCGCGTTGATGATCCAGTTCGTCATGTGGATGAGGCTGTAGTGGACGAACGAGATCGAGTGCATCGAGATGAAGCGGTTGAGCTGCAAGAACGACGGATCGCTCCAGTTGAAGCCGCTGTGAAAGGCCAGCGGCTTGCCGGTCTCCTCGATCATGCGGTAGAGCCGCATGTAGGAGTTGTGGTGGACCGGTTTGTTGCGCGTCGAGCAGATCGAGAAGCCGATGATGTTGGGATCGCCGGCATATTTTTCGACCAGCGCTTCACAGGCTTCGGGCGTGTTGAACGGCAGGTAGAGCAGGCCTTTGACGCGCGGCTCCTGCGGTAGAATCCGCTCGCACATCCAGCGGTTGTAGGCCGTGCTGAGCGCCGCCTCGATCTCATCGACCGGGTGCATGCCCAGCGTCAGCATCGCGGTCGGAAAGACGATCTGGTAGTCGAGGCCGAGCGCATCCATCGAGCGCCGCGCCAGCTCGACGAACTTGTGGCTCGCGCTGCCGTCGACCGCTTCGCGCGTGCCGGCTTGATGCGGAATGCGTCCGCCCATGTCCTGAAACGTCATCCCGGCTTGCGTGTTGAGCAGTCCGTTGCCGACGCCGCGAACTTCCTGGAACGAGTTGCCGATTTGCTTGTAGTAGTCGCTGTCGAGCAGGCTCAGCACTTCGGGCCAGAACTGCACTTCCTGAACGTGGGCGTCGATATCGACCAGGAAGTAGTCCTCGAGCTCCTCGGCTTGTTTCGTCGCGTGCGAGAGGATGTCGCGGGTGTCGGATTTGACCGTGATCTCGGCCAGATCCCGGTAGGCCGTGTCGGACGTCGTCGTCATTTGCCGGCTCCGTTTTTAGCGCGCAGCTTTGCCGTTGCGTCGAGGTCGACGTTGTTCTCGGCGTCGAGTATCACGCCGTAGGTGTCGCGCGCATCCTCGCGCGTGATGTACTCCTCGATCACGTCCATGCGCACGCGCGCCGGCTCGCGCTCGAGCGGGTTGCCCCAGCCGCCGCCGCCGGCCGTCATGATCGTGACGCTGCTGCCGGGTGCAAGCAGCGTGCGGAACGGGTCCTCGCGGTGGAAGTCGGCGTCGCCGGCCGCCTTGATGTAGGCCTCGCCGACGAGCCCGGATTCGCCGCCGTTCACGCCCCAGGGTGCGAGCACCGTGCGCCCTTGCTGGCTCGACGTCCAGCGGCCCTCGGCCAAATTTTCGATCGTCGTCGTGATGCCGAGGCCGCCGCGGAAGGTCCCCGCACCGCCCGAGCCTTCGCGCAGCGAACGCCGCTTCACGAGCACCGGCGTCTTGAGCTCGATCGTCTCGACCGGCGCGTTGCGCACGTCGCCTTGGCACACCGAGACCGACGCCGACTCGCCGTCTTCCCACGGCCGCGCGCCCCATCCGCCGCCCTCGATCGTCTGCAAGACGAAGTTGCGGCCCTTGACCGGATCGCGGCCGAAAAACGCGAGCGCGCCGCCGAGCGTGCCCATCGTCGCGGCCGGAATGCGCTCCGGCATCGCGTCGGCAAGGGCCGTTAGGATCGTATCGACGACGGTCGGCAGCATGCGGCTCCACGACGACATCGGCGCCGGGAACTTCGCCATCATCAAGTTGCCTTCTTGGATTTCGACCTTCAGCGCGCGAAACGAGCCCTCGTTGACCGGCTCCAAGGGGCCGGTGAGGCCCTTGTAGGCGATGTAGGCGCCGGCCAGCGTGCGGCCGTTGATCCCGCCGCGCCGCTGCATCGAGCCTTTGGTGAAGTCGATCGTGAGGTCGCTGCCCTTGACGACGACGTCGACGACGATCGGTACGCGCACGCCCTTCTCCACGCCGTCGTCGTCCAGGAACGACTCGGCGTGATAGGTGCCGTCGGGAATCTGTTCGACGATCAAGCGGCACTTGCGCTCGGCATCATCGAAGATGCGCTCGATCGCGAGGCTCACGGTAGCGCTGCCGTAGCGGGTGTAGAGCTCTTCGAGCCGGCGCTCGGCCAGCGTGCAGGCCGCCATCTGCGAGCGCAGATCGCCCATCGACGATTCCGGAAAGCGGATGTTGTCGGAGATCATCCGCAACATCTTCTCATCGGGCTTGCCGCCCTCGTAGATCTTGATCTGGTCGAACTGCAGGCCTTCTTGCCACGGATCGACGATCGAGGTGCCTGCGCCGAAACCGGTACTGTTGCCGCCCACGTCGACCCAGTGCGCGCGCACGATCGCGAACGCGGTCAGCTTGTTCTCGAAGAAGAACGGCGTGAGGATGCAGACGTTGTTGAGGTGCTGCCCGGCCACGCGCTGGTGGTTCGTGATCAGGACGTCGCCCGGCACGAAACCGTCGACGCCGTAGCGCGCGACCGCGTCCTTGATCACGACGCCGAGGTCGGCGACGAAGTGCGAGACGCCGCCGATGTTCTGCGAGAGCAGCCGGCCCTCGACGTCGAGAATCCCGCAGCAGTAATCGCGCACTTCGTAGATCATCATGTTGTACGAGGTGCGCTGCAGATCGACCGACATCTCGTCGGCGATCGCGGGCAGCGCGCTGCGCAGCACCTCGAGGGTAACGGGATCCAAGCGAGGCTTGTCGCTGACGGTCATCATGCTGCTCCGATCGTGACGATCATTTCACCGCTGGGACTGACCTGCATCTCATCACCCGGAAAGAGGACCGTGGTCGATGCGTATTCTTGAACGACGGCCGGACCGCTGACGCGCGCGCCCGGTCCGAGTTTGTCGCGGTCGTAGATCGGGCACTCGATGCCTTCGAGCGAATCATCGAAGATCACGTGCCGGTGCGCGATCAAGGCGTTGGTCGTCGAGGGCGGCAGCGGCGGAAACTTGGAACGTTCGCGCTTGCCGGTCGCGGTTAAGCGGATGTTGACGATCTCCACCGCTTCGGCCGTGGCTTTGTGGCCGAAGCGACGGTCGTGGATCTCATCGAACCCGGCGCGAATCCGTTCCATGTCACCGCTAGCGATCGCCCCTTCTTCGACCGGCGTCTGGATCGGGAACTCTTGTCCGACGTAGCGGACATCGAGGAAGCGCTGGAACGTCATCGCATCGGCCGCCGTGCCCTCGCTGCGGAGCAGCTCGCGCGCTTCGTCGATCATGCCGCTGAAGATGCGGGCGATCTCGGCCAGGTCGGAGTCGGCCAGTGCCTTGTAGTAGGTGCGCACGTAGTCGTGGCGCAGGTCGGACATCAGCATGCCCAGCGCCGAGAAGTGGCCGGGCACCCGCGGGATAATCAAGGTCGGGACGTGCAGTTCGCGCGCGATTTGCGCCGAGTGCAGCGGCCCCGCGCCGCCGAAGCCGACCATGGCGAAATCGCGCGGATCGTAGCCGCGCTCGACCGACACGCCGCGCACCGCCAGCGACATCTCGGCGACGGCGATCTTGATGATGCCCAGCGCCGCCGCTTCGATCGAGAGATCGAGCGGCTCGGCGATCGTCGTGCGAATCGCCTCGCGCGCACCTTCCACGTCGAGCGGCATCTCGCCGCCGAGAAAACGGCTCGGGCTCAGGCGTCCGAGGATCACGTTGGCATCGGTGACCGTCGGCGCCGTGCCGCCTTGACCGTAGCACACCGGGCCCGGATGGCCGCCCGCGCTGCGCGGGCCGACCTTGAGCGCGCCGACCTCGTCGATCCAAGCGATGCTGCCGCCGCCGGTGCCGACTTCGATGATGTCGACGACCGGCAGCATCACCGGATGACCGCTCGCCAAGCCGCCGATGTAATAGCCTTGCGCGATCGACGGCTCGCTGTTCTGCACGAGACTAACTTTGGCCGTGGTGCCGCCCATGTCGAACGCCAGCACGTTTTTGTAGCCGAGGTTGCCGCTCACTTCCGCGGCCGCGATGATGCCGCCGACCGGACCCGACTCCATCATGTTCACCGGCACGCGTTTGGCGGTTTCGGGCGTCATCGTGCCGCCGTTGGACTGCATGATCAGGAGCCGCCCGGTGAAGCCGAACTCGCCCAGCAAGTTTTCCAGATCGCCGAGATAGCGCTTCACGCGCGGACCGACGTAGGCATTGAGCACCGTCGTCGACATGCGCTCGTACTCGCGGTACTCGCGCAAGATCTCGTGCGAGAGCGAGCGGTAGAGGCCGGGCGCTTCGGCGGCGATGATCGCGCCGACCGCCGCTTCGTGATCGGGGTTGGCCCACGAGTGCAAGAACACGACCGCGACCGCTTCGATGTCGTCGCTGTTGAGGCGCTGCGCGACGCCGGTCGCGCTCGCGCGGTCGAGTACGGTAACCACGCCGCCGTCGGCGTTGAGGCGTTCGACGATCTCGAGCGTGCGGTGGCGCGGAACGTAGGGCTCCGGCCGCTTGAAGAAGATGTTGTAGGCTTCGGGACGGCTGCCGCGGCCGATCTTGTAGACGTCGCGCATGCCCTCGGTCACGACCAAAGCCGTGCGCGCACCGGTGCGTTCGATCGCGGTGTTGATCGCGACGGTCGAACCGTGGATGAACGTCTCGGCGCTCGCCATCGGCAGGCCGCTCTTGGCCAGCGTCTCGCGAATACCGACCGCCAAGTCGTAGGGCGTAGTCGAACTCTTGGCTTGATGGATCTCACCGGTGGCGAGATCGAAGGCCACCAAGTCCGTGAACGTGCCGCCGATATCCAGCGCGAGAACGAGTGACAAAGATGCTCCTAGCTAGAACGAGGGAGCGACGAGGAAGGTGCCGCCCATGCAAGGTGCACCGGCGAGCACGGGGGTGCCCTCGACGCTAATTGCGGCTTGTACGCTGACCAGCGCGCCGGGCGCGAACGGCGCCGGATGCGGCACCGCCGAACCCGCGACGGCGTCGAGCGGTTGCGCCGTACGCGCCGCTTCGAGCAGCCACCAGTCGAACGCGCGGAACGCGTCGAGCTTCGGCAGCGCGGCCACCGCCGCGGCCAGCTGTTCGGTGGCGGATTTTACGATTCCGCGCGTATCGTCGCGGACGACGGTACGAATCATGCGCACCCACGTTCCCTTATACGCAACGGTGGCACGCAGCGCGTACACCGCGCCCAGCGTGGCCGGTCCTTCGAGCCGCAGCAAGCGCCGGTCGGCGCGCAGATCGGGCGCGATCGCGACGTACGACTCTTCGGCGCCCTGCGCACGGGCCGCGCGATCGATCGCGGCGACAGCCGCGGTCGCATCGGTGCCGTTCGGGTCGATCGCGGAGAGGGCGCGGTGCGCGAAACCGGCCGCGATCTCGGCGAGCGCATTACCGGCGGCGTCGCCGGCCGCGCGCGCGCTGATGAACGTCTCGGTAGCGTCGACGAGCTTCGCGCCGATGCCCTTGAGGGCTAAGCCCACGGCCGCGGGCACCTCATCGAGCTCGACGACGCCGATCGTGCTGCCGGCCGGCAACGCTTCCTTGAGGACGCGGGCCGTTTCGGCGCCGACCTTCGGGTTGAAGAGCAAGTTGTCGCTGTAGGTCGTCGACTGGATCCACGGTTTCCCGCGCGGCGACACCGCCGACACCATCGTCAACGGGCCGGTCTTGGGCAGCACGAGCGCACACTCCGACCAGTAGGGAATGAAGTCGCACAGCCACGAGACGGCCGAGGGGCGCGTAAAGTTGGTGTAGGCCACCAGCGTGTCGATCTTGGCGCCGCTCATCGCTTCACGCATCGCCGCGATGCGCGCATCGAAGACGGATTCCGGCAGCTCGGTTTTGGACCACTCGATCAATCCGCGGCGCATGCTAGGACGCTCCGTCGAAGAGCACGCGCGGTGTGGTGGTGAAGACTTCGCAACCGGTCGCGGTGACCCCGACCGAATCGCCGAGCATCATGTAGCCCACGTCCGGGTTGTAGGTGTTGGGGTGGACGACGAACGTCATCCCGGGTTTCAGCTCGGTGGTGTTGTCCTCGAGAATATGCGGCTTCGAGTCGGCGAAGAGTCCGAGGCCGTGGCCGCGCACACGCGTGTACGCGCTGGTCACGTACTCACCGAAGCCGTACTTGCGGAAGATGTCGTTTTCGGCCCGTGCGACGTCGGCGGCTTGCACGCCCGGACGCACCGCGGCGATCCCGGCTTCGAGCGCCTCGATGTAGATCGCGTAAGCGCGCTTCTGCGCCTCGCTAGCCTTGCCGACGACGAGCGTGCGGCAGATCTGGGCGAAGTACCCTTCGATCGACGGCGTCAGCTCGGTGATGACGAGGTCGCCCTCGGTGAGTTTGCGGTTCGAGGGCGGCGTCACGCTGCGAACGTCGGTACCGCCCGACCCGATCAGCATGAAGTTGTCGGCGACGCCCTGCGCGCGCAGCCACGATTCCACGTCGGCAACGACTTCGTATTGCGGCCGGCCCTCACGCGCGGCCTCGCGAAAGATCACGTACGCTGCGTCGGCGGTCTGCGCGGCTTTGCGCACGCGCTCGAATTCGGCCGGCGTCTTGTGCATCAGCGCGTCGTCGACGAGCGGGGTGCCGTCTTCGAGCTTCACGTGCGCGTTCTCGACCAGCGCGAACGGCACGAACGCAAGCGGGGCGGCGGCGACGCGCACCGTGCCGCGCGCGTTGAGATCGGCGGCGACGTCGCGGCCGATCTGCTGGCTGAAGCGCACTTCGATGCCGGTCGTCTCCGCGGTGGCGCGATCGATTTCGCTGGCGCTGTCGAGGTAGAGGCGGCAGGCGCCGTCGGGTGTGAGCACGGCCAGGCCGTGGCCCTCGAGAATCGGGAAGTCGCTGGCGTACATCAGGTAGTCGCCTTGCCAGCCGTTGCCGTAGGCCACGAGAACGTCGATGCCGGCGGCGGTCATCGCCGCGGCGAGCTTGGTGCGGCGTTCCGCAGCGAGGGTGGTGGTTTTCACGGTTAAACCTTTACGGGCACGAAGCGCGTGGTATACATATTTTTCTCATCGAGAGGCTGATCGTACATGCCGAGGTCGGCCACGGACTTGCGGACCACATCGAGAGCCGCTTGCGTGAAGGCGCCGTCGTTCGACATCATCGCCATGTCGGGCGGATAGGATTTCGCGACCACGGACTCGTCGACGTGCATCACGCGGGCGATCGTCACGATCGACGCCGCCTTGTGCGTGCGCATGTACGCGACGGTGGTGAACCAGCCGCGCAGGAAGCGCTGCAGCACTTGCGGCCGCTGCGCGATCAGGTTGTCGTGCGCGAAGATCACGTGCGTATCGAAGTTCTTGACGATGTCGCCGAAGAGCGTGAGGATCGTGCCCTTGCCGATGCGCTCGATCTCGTAGGCTTCGGTGAGGTCGTGCACCGAGGCCGCGATCTGACCGCTGCCGAGCGCGCTGACGCGCGTCTCCATCGCGCCGAGCGGCAGGATCACCACGCCGTCGGCGCCCCAGCCTTGGTCGGTCGACACTTGGCGCGCGAGCCAGTCGGTCAGCGAGCCGGCGGTCGTTACGCCGATCCGCTTGCCTTTGAGGGCGGCCAGCGTTTTGATGTCGCTGCCCTTGGCCACCACCAGGGCCATGTCGAGCGGCCGGCCGGCCATCACGGCGACGGCGATCGCCGGCACGCCTTTGGAGCGGTAAGCCATGGCCGGACCTGAGCCCAGGCCGATGTCGATCGAGCCCGCGGTCAGGCCTTCTTGCACTTGCGCGTCTCCCTTGAACGCGATGCCCTCGATGTCGAGGTTCATCGATTTCCAGATGCCCGCGTCCTGGCCGACGTCGAGGGCGGCGAACGGAAACGAGGAGAAGACGGCCTTGCCGACCTTCAAGGTGTCCGGTTTCGCCGATTGGGCGAGCGCCGGGCTGCCGCTGCCGCCGAGTACGACGGCCGCGGCACCGGCCAGAACCTCCCGGCGGGACACGGCAACCGTCATGAACGCGACTCCTTACGACTTCGATTTACGATTAGTAAATGAGGTTTATTGCTGCGGCGTGGGGAAATTGAGTTCCGACCAGTTTCCGCCCGCTCCTGTTACGCGAAGGAGGCCCCCACATGCGCATTCTCGACTCACATTTCCACTGGTGGCCGCGTTCGATTTTCGATGCGCTGTGCGAACGCAAGGGCTATCCGCGCGCCGAGCGCGACGGCAAGGGCGGTTACCGCTATTACCGTGCCCCGGGCGTGCAATCGTTCTTGCCCGTGTGGGCGGAATGGTTCGATCTCGACAAGCAGTTCGAGCACATGGACGCCCTCGGCAAAGACGTCGACGCGTTCGGATCGATCGGACCGTTTTCGGTCCACTTCTCCGATCTGCCGGTCGCCGAAGGACGCGAAGCGGCGACCCAGTGGAACGAAGAGATGGCCGCCTCGGTGCGCCGCTATCCGGGCCGTTTCTGGGCCAGCGCCGCCGTGCCTTTGGTCGACACCGCGACGGCTTTGGACGTGCTGGAAGATGCCGTCGGCCGGCTCGGTTTGAAGGGCGTCAACTTGCCGGGGAGCGTGGGCCCCGATCCCCGCATCGACCACGAGCGCCTCGAGCCGTTCTACGACCGCGTCGAAGCACTTGGGTTGCCGCTGTTCTTGCACCCGACCGATGCGGTCTTCGCCGACATGCTCTCCGACGGCTACGGAGGTGCGCTGCACCTGAGCCTCGGGCGCGTGATCGAGGTCAGCGTGGCGGCGATGCGGCTGATCTTCTCGGGCATCATGGAACGTCACCCGAACCTCAAGCTCGTGATGTCGCACACCGGCGGCGCGCTGCCCTATCAGGCCGGGCGCATGGACAAGAACGGCAAGGCCGCCAAACTGCCCGAACTGCCGAGCACATACATCAAGCGGATGTACACCGATACCGTCTCGCCGCACGCGCTCGGCATGGAGTTCGCCGTGCGCTTCTTCGGCCCCGACCACGTGATGTACGGCAGCGACTACCCGTGCTGGAGCCCGGCCGCCGCACTGGAGTTCTTCGCCGAGGCCGGCTTCTCGCCCGAAGTCCAGGAGAAGATCCTGAGCAGCAACGCGCGCCGCATCCTGCAACTGGACGTCCCCGCGCTCGTTCCGGCGTAGACTTTGCTTGGCGCTAAGCGCTTAGGTGCTTAGCGTTAAGCGCGTTGACAATCGGCAACGGCGCGTGAAAAAACTGTCATCCCGAGCGCAGTCGAGGGACGCACCACCGTCACGCCCCCAGGCCGACAGTGGTGATCGGCCACAATTGGAGGGCGTCCCTCGACTACGCTCGGGATGACGGTTTGCCGCCGGCGGCGAGGGTGGCTAGGTTTTGGGCGAATTTTGCGGTTGTTGCTTTGGCGACGCCTTCGATCAGGCGGCCGCCGACGGTGGCGATGATGCCGGTCATCGTAGCGTTGGTTTCCAGCGTCACGTGCGTGCTATCGCCGCGCTGTTCGGCATGCGAGACCACGCGCGCGTTGATGTCGCCGCGCCCCTTGCCCTCGTTCCCGCGCACGTTCATCTCGACCGAATGCGTGGCATCGTCGATCTTCTCGATCACGATCGTCGCCTTGTAGCTCACCGACACCGGGCCGACCTTCATGCTGATCTCGGCCTTATAGGTGCGCTCGTCGACGACGTCGGTCACCTTCGCATTGGGAATGCAGGGCGCGACGCGGGGCACGTCTTTGAGCAGCGCCCACACCGTTTCCAGCGGCGCCGCGACGTCGAAGCTGTCGTTGATGATCATGGGTGAACACGTTCCTTTGCAGGCGGACGCTGCGCGGCGGAATGGGCGTGGCGCACGGCGTCGGCGACGGTCTCGAGCGAGCGCAAGTTGTGGCCGGGAAGAAAGGCGTCGATCGACGGTAGCGCGGCGGCCATGCCGCGCACGAGCGGTTCGTAGGCCGGATCGCTCTTACGCGGGTTGAGCCACACGATGCGCCGCGACGAGCGCGCCAGTTGCGCCATCTCGCGCCCGACGAGCCGCGGATCCTCGCGCTCGCAGCCGTCGGAGACGAGCACGACCGTCGCTCCCCGCGCACCGCCGCGCATGGCAAAACGCCGGTTGAAGGCGCGCAGCGACGCGCCGATCAGCGTGCCCCCGCCCCAATCCGGAATCGCCCGCAGGGCGAGATCGAAGCCGCGCCGCGTGCGACGGCGCGCGAAGCGTTCCGTCAAGTCGGTCAAACGCGTGGCAAAGGCGAACACCGCAACCTTGCGCCGCACGCGCGCAACCACGTAGGCGTATTGCAGGAGCGCGCGGCCGTAGGGTGCCATCGAGCCCGACACGTCGCACACGAACACCAGCGGCCGCAGCACCAGCTTGCGCACGCGATAACGCGGGTCGACGCGCAAGCCGAACGTGCGCGCTTCCTCGCGCAGCGTCGCGCCCACGTCGAGCCGGCGCCCGTAGCGGCGGATCGCGAAGCGCCGTGAGGGGCGCAGCTCTTGCGGTGCGGGCGGCTCGCTCATCAGGCGTTCCGCGGTGTGCCACTCCGCATCCGAGAACTCCGCGAAGTCGCGTTCGCGCAACCGCTCCTGCGAGGACGCGGTGATCACGAGATCGGCCTCCGTGTCATCGCCGCCCGGCGCGCCGCCGCCGTCGACCGCGACGCGGATCTCCTGCGCGAACGGCGCGGCGAGCGGCTCGTCGAGCCAAAATGCGGTGAAGGCGCGATCGAACGCCGGCACGTCGTCGTGCGCGTGGACGAGCGTGATGCGCGCATACCAGTAGAGGCCGAACGAACCCAGCTGCGCATCGGCCGCGAGGGCCGCCGCATACGCTTGCAAGGACCCCGCGTCGCACGCCAGGCCCGCCGCCCGTAACGCGGCCGCGAAGCGCGCGAGGATCCCCGCGAGATCGTCCGCGGCGATCACGCCAGCAATTCGAGGCGATGCTCGGCGACGGTTGCGACGTCGTCGGCGTGCTTCACCACGGCGCCCAGCGTGGCGTCGAAGATGTGCGCGTCCAGCGCCGTCGCACCGAGGCTCGCGATGCACTTGGCCCAATCGATCGCCTCGGCGGTGCCGGGGCGTTTGCGCAGATCGAGCGCTCGCAGCCGCTCGATCGCCCGCACGACCGCATCGAGCAGCGCATCCGGCGCCGCGGGCAAGTGCAGCCGCAAGCACGCGGCGCTCGTGTTCGGCCGACGGCGTCCCGAGCCAATGGTAGAGGCAGCGGCGCTTGAGCGCATCGTGCAGTTCGCGCGTGCGGTTCGAGGTCAGGAAGACCGTCGGCGGGCGCGCGGCGCGGATCGTCCCGAGCTCGGGAATCGTGATCGCGAAATCTTGCAGAAATTCGAGCAAGAACGCCTCGAACTCATCGTCCGAACGATCGATCTCGTCGATCAACAGCACCACCGGCGCGCCGGCACGTCGCGTCGAGCGCCTGCAGCAGCGGCCGGCGCAGCAGAAACGCTTCGCTGAAGAGATCCGGCGCGCTCGCTGAGCTCGCGCTCGGCGCGCACGGCCAGGGTTTGCTTCGCGTAGTTCCAGTCGTACACGGCTTGCGCGACGTCGATGCCTTCATAGCACTGCAGGCGCAAGAACGTCGCGCCGGTGGCGGCGGCAACGCGCGCGCCGCTTCGGATTTGCCGACCCCCGGTTCGCCTTCGAGCAGCACCGCGCGCGACGATCGTCTGCGCCAGCACCATCGCCGTCGCCAGCGGCGCGTCGGCCACGTAGCCGTTGCGCTCTAGCAGCTTCGCGATCAGGTCGTCGACCGCGCGCGGGACCATTCAGGCGGAGACGCCCGGCCGCGTCGCGCGCGGCTTGCCACACGAGTTCCGGCGTCAGCGGAAATGCGTGCAGATGGAACGAGCCGTCGGGCCAGAGCGCGTTTTCCACCGCGGCGACGATCGCCGCCGGCGCCGGAATCGTGCCGCCTTCGCCCGCGCCCTTCGCGCCGAGCGGGTTGAGCGGCGTCGGCGCGTGGATGTGGTGGATCTCCGCCGCCGGAACCTCGGCGCTCGTCGGCAGCAGATAGTCGACGAACGAACCGCTGACGAGTTGCCCCATCTCATCGTACACGGTGCGTTCGTAGAGCGCGCCGCCGATGCCGGCCGCGAGGCCGCCCTGCACTTGGCCTTCGACGATCAGCGGGTTGATCGCGTTGCCGCAGTCATGCGCGATCACGTACTTGAGGATCGTCACGATGCCGCCGCACCGGATCGACCTCGACCGTCACGACGTGAAAGCCGCTCGCGTAGGTCGATTGCGCGGGGCGGAAATAGGCGGTCGTTTCGAGACCGATCTCGGCCAGTTCGTTCGGCAGCGTGGAGCCCGGAAACGCGCCGGCGGTCTGCACGGCGAGATCGCCCAAGCGAATCGACTGCGCGGGCGAGCCCACCACGCGCACCGCGCCGTCGGCGATCTCGAGATCGTCGGGTGAGACTTCCAAGAACGATCCGGCGGCCTGCATGATCCGCTCGCGCAGCTGCGTCGCGCCGATCTTCACCGCGCTACTGGCGAGCGCGCCGAGGCGGCTCGCGAACGCGCCGATGCCGTACGGCACGCCGGCCGTATCGCCGGTGCGGCACGCGTGATGTCTTCCATCGGCATCCCGAGCGCGTCGGCCGCGACTTGCGCGAGCGTGGTCTCGTGGCCCTGGCCTTGCGAGGCGGCGCCGCTCATGATGCGGATCTTGCCCGACGAATCGACGCGCAGGCGCGCGCTCTCGTGCGGTCCGAGGCCGGTGCCCTCAACGTAGGCGGCCATGCCGATGCCGATGAAGCGGCCCTGCGCGCGCAGCTCGGCTTGGCGCGTCGCGAAGTCAGTCGTAGCCGATGCGTTCGAGCGCGGTCGCTTGCGCTTGCGGGTAGTCGCCGCTGTCGTAGCTCATCGGCGAACCGTCGCGGAAGATCAAGCCGACGTCGTACGGAAATTCATCGGCGCCGATGTAGTTGCGCCGCCGGATCTCGGCCGGATCGAGCCGCAGTTCGGCGGCCAGCCGGTCGAGCATGCGCTCCATGCTGAACACGGCCTGCGGACGCCCCGCACCGCGATGCGGCGTCACCGGAACGCGGTTCGTGTACACCACCGTCACCTCCGCGTCGTAGTTCGGGCAGATGATAGGGCCCCGGAATCGTCGTCAGCGTGATGAACGGAACGATCACGCCCCACGGCACGTAGGCGCCGGTGTCGTGCACGATGCGCACGCGCATGCCGAGCAGCGTGCCGTCGCGGTTCGCTGCGAGCTCGACGTCGTGCACCTGTTCGCGTTCGTGCACGGTCGCGCGGAAGTGTTCGAGCCGGTCCTCGACCCACTTGATCGGGCGCTTGAGCGCGCGGGCGGCGAACGGTACCAGCACTTCTTCGGGATAGAAGACGACCTTGGGCCCGAAGCCGCCGCCGACGTCGGGCGCGATCACGTGCAGCTGGTCTTCGGGCATGTCGAGGGTCGCCGCCATCAAGCGGCGCGCGACGTGCGGTGACTGGGTCGTGTCCCACACCGTCAAGGTGCCCGTATTGGTATCGGGCACGGCGAACACGGCGCGCGTCTCGATCGGTTGGCCCGAGCCGCGGTCGCTCGTGAAGCGCTCGCGCAACACGACCTCAGCCGCGGCGAAAGCGGCCGTCGACATCGCCGTAGCTCTGGCCGAAACGGGCCGCGACGTTGTCGCCGAGATCGGGATGGAGCACGCAGTCTCCGCCGGCCAGCGCGCCTTCGAGACTCGGCGTCGCGACCAGCGGTTCGAAGTCGATCGCGATCTGATCGAACGCGTCTTCGGCGATGTAGCGATCGTCGGCCACGATCAGCGCGATCGGCTCGCCGACGTAACGTACGGTGTCGGTCGCCAGCGGAACCGGGGTTTTCGCCCGCAGTTTCGGATGCGGGACCGGCAGCGGAAAGGGGCGGTTCACCGCGCCCAGATCGCCCGCCGTGAACACGGCGTGCACGCCGGGCAAGCTGCGGGCGGCGGAGACGTCGAGCGAGGTGATGCGTGCGTGCGCGAACGGGCTGCGGAACACGGCGGCGTGCAGCATGCCCGCTGCGTGCATGTCGTCGACGAAGCGGCCCTCTCCGCGCAGCAGACGGTCGTCCTCGCGCCGCAAAACCGGCGTTCCGACCCAGCTAGACGGCATGCGTGTCCGCTTCCCCATTGATGATCTCATTGACGGCGTCGACGATGCCGCTGTAACCCGTGCAGCGGCAGAGGTTGCCCGACAATGCTTCGGCGATCTCGCGCCGCGACGGCCGGCCGCCCGCGCGCACGAGCGCGGTCGCCGTCATGAGAAAGCCCGGCGTGCAGTAGCCGCATTGCAGCGCGTGGTGTTTGCGAAACGCCGCCTGCAGCGGCGAGAGCGGTCGCGGCATCCGGCGCCAGGCTCTCGACGGTTTCGATCGCGCGGCCGTCGGCTTGCACTGCGAGCATCAGGCACGAGCGCGCCGGATTCCCGTCGACCAGCACGGTGCACGAGCCGCAGACGCCGTGCTCGCAGCCGACGTGCGTGCCGGTGAATTCGAGGCCGTGGCGCAAGAAATCGCTGAGCAGCAAGCGTCCGTCGACCGTGCGTTCGACCGGCGTTCCGTTGAGGGTGAAGCTGACGGCGTGCGGGTCGGCCGTCATGCGCGTGCGGACTCCGGGGTGCGCAATCCCGCCGCGTGCGCGGCGGCGTCGCGGACCCCGCGGGCGATCAGCCGGCGCGCGATGTCGCGCCGGAACGCCGTGCTGCCGTGCACGTCGGTCGCCGGTTCCAGTTTCGCCGCCGCGTCGGCTGCGATCTCCTCGATCGCCGCGTCGCCCGGCAGACGGCCGGCAAACTGCGGTTCGGCAGCCGTTAGGCGCACCGGCGTCGCGTCGACGCCGAACAGCGCGACGCGTGCGCTCGCGATCGTCGCGCCGTCGTCGCCGAGTTCGACCAGCGCGGCGCAGCCGGCCAGCGCGAAATCGCCGTGGCGGCGAGCGATCTCGTGAAAACTCCAGCCCGCCCGCGGCGGTGCGAGCGTGAGCGTGATGCCGGTGAGGATCTCGGACGGTTCGAGACACGAGGTCAGGAACGTCACGAAGAACTCGTTCCAGGGCACTTCGCGCGCGCCGCTCGCGCCGGCGATCGCGAAGGTCGCATCGAAGAGCGTCGCGAGGGCGGGGAGTTCGGCCGCCGGATCGGCGTGCGCGAGGCTGCCGCCGATCGTTCCGCGCGAGCGAATCGCGAGGTGCCCCACGTACGGCAGCGCGGCGCTCAAGAGCCCGACGCGCTCGCGAACCGCGGCCGAACGTTCGACCTCCATATGCCGCGTCATCGCACCGATATGCAAGCGGTCGCCCTCGAAGCGCAGGCCGGCGAGGCCGTCGATGCGTTCCAGGTCGATCAGTGCGGCGGGACGTGCAAGCCGCATGTTCAAGAGCGGAATCAAGCTCTGTCCGCCGGCGAGAACTTTGGCATCGCCCGCGTAGCGCTCGAGCAGCGCGAGGGCTTCGTCGAGCGTCGCCGGACGATGATAGTCGAAGGGCGCCGGTTTCATCTCTGCGGTGCCAAATGCCACGGCCCCGTGTGTTCTCCCTGGCTTGACAGCCGACAAGGCGCGTTCTACGATGCGCCCATGGCTGCAGACTCACGCTCCTATGAAGAACGCATTGCCGAAGGCGCGCGCGTCCGGCGCGAGGTGCTCGGTTCGGAGTACGTCGATCGAAATAAGGGCGAGCAATCGCGCCTGCAGCGTGATTTCGCGGAGTACACCGTCGAGCAGGCGTGGGCGGCGGTGTGGACGCGTCCCGGCCTCGAACGCAAGACGCGCAGCATGCTCAACCTCGCGATGCTGACCGCGCTCGGCCGCCTGCACGAACTCGAAGTGCACATGCGCGGTGCGATCACCAACGGCGTCTCGGAGAGCGAGGTCAGCGAGATCTTGCGGCAAGTCGGCGTCTACGCGGGCGTGCCGGTGGCGGCCGAGGGTTTTCGCGTTGCAGATAAGGTTTTTCGGGAAGAAGCGGCTCGATTGGAAGCGCGTTAGATAGCGCTGTGGCCGTGCTTGGAACGTATCGTTCGAGCACGGTGCCTCGTTCCTCATAATGCACCGGCTCACGGCCGGAATGAGGAGCAAACCATGAATTCACTCGTCACCAAACTACTCGTCGGCCTGGCCGGATTGACGCTCGCAAGCGCACCCTTGGCAGCGAGCGCTCAGAACTGGGACAACGGCCACGGGAACCACGGGGCGGCCGCCAGCCACGACAATCGCGCTGGAAACCACGGCGGCTTCCAGCGCGGCAGCGCTAACTACCGGGTGAGTTACGGGCGCCCGCAGCACCAACAGCACTACGCGAACGGGTACTACGGCGTCGCCCCGGGCGGTTTTAGCGGCTACTACTGGAATGGTGGCTGGTATCATCACCGGCGCTGGAACGGCGGAGTGTGGATCTACTTCTAAGACACTGGAAACACATCGCTGCGGCCTGCACGTTCGTCGTGCTGGCCGCAGCCGCGGCGAGGGCGCAGGGAGACCTGCGCCCTTCGATCATCGAGCTCGAGTGGCGCACGACCAACGGCTACGAACGCTGCGCCGGCGTCGTGACGGCGCGCCTGCCGCAGGCGGTCGAAGCGTGGACGGCCGGCCACTGTGCCACGCACCCGATCTCGATCGTCCGGTTCTTCGACGGCCACGAGATCTACGGTAACACCGTGCGCATCCTGATGGTCAGCGATGCCATCGATGCCGCGCTGATCCTCTTGCCGGTCGATCCGGGCCGCGCGCGCAAGACGCAAGTCGCGGTGCGCAGCAGCAAGGTTCCGGCGCTCGGCACCACGCTGACCGTTATCGGCCATCCGGTGTGGGCGCTGAACGGCCCGAACGAAGGGCGTTGGACGACGACCTACGCGCGCATGGGTGAGACGGTCCAAGATCCGGAATCCGGCGCCATCGAGTATGAGATTTACTGCACCCGCTGCGGCCCGGGCGACTCCGGCAGCGGCGTGTTCGATGCGAACGGCCGCTGGGTGGGAATCATCTACGGCGTGACCGACATCGAGAACGCCGCCGGCGGCCGTCTTCCCGAGCGGACAATATGCCCTGGTCGTCCCCATTGCCAGCCTGCGCTGAGAGCGGGTAGAGGTTGGCTGCACTTTCGTTCTTCGATGCCCAAATGTTCGCGAGCTTGCGGCGTCACCGCAACTACCGGCTCTATTTCTCGGGCCAGCTGGTCTCGCAACTCGGCACGTGGCTGCAGAACGCGGCCCAAGCCTGGCTGATCCTCGACCTCACGCACTCGGCCGAAGCCGTCGGCGTGCTCAGCTTCTTTCTGTACTTGCCGTACGCGATCTTCGGGCTGATCGGCGGCGCGCTGGCCGATCGCTGGGACCGTCAGCGCATGCTGGTCATCACCCAAACGCTGATGGCGATCTTGGCCGGCGGCGCTGGCCGTCGTCGCCTACCTGCACGTCGACAGCGTCGCGGTCATCGACGCGATCGCGTTCGCGCGCGGCGTGGTCCAAGCGTTCAACAACCCCACCCGCCAAGCGATGATGATCCAGCTGGTCGGCCGCTCCGAGCTGCCCAACGCGATCGCGCTCAACGCGAGCCTCAACAACGCGACGCGCATCGTCGGCCCGGCGATCGCCGGGGTGCTGATCGCGACGGTCGGCGTGGCGGCATGTTTCGCGCTCAACGCGATCAGCTTCGTCCCGGTGATCGTGGCGCTTGCGGTCATGCGGCCGGCCGAATTTTTCGCCACCGGAACCCGTGCCCGTACGCCGCTCTTGCAGTCGATTCGCGACGGCCTCGTGTACGCGGGCAAGACCAAGACGGTGGCGGTGGTGCTGGGGATGCTGTTCGTCGTTTCCACCGTGAGCATCAACTTCAACGTGGTGCTGCCCGTGCTCGCGCGCAACAGCATGCACGGCAACGCGCAGACCTACGGTTTCATCGCGGCGATGTTCGGCTTGGGCGCGTTCATCGGCGCGATCATCGCGGCCTCGCGAACGCGCGTGTCGCCCGCACTGCTGCTCGCGGCGGCGGCCGGTTTCGGCGTCGCGCAGCTGATCGTCGCCACCCAGCGTTCGCTGCTCGGCATCTCGCTCGCTCTGCTCGCCACCGGCGTGTGTTACACGCTTTACACGGCGAGTTCGAACACGATCGTTCAGCTCGCGGTGCCGCCGCACGTGCAAGGCCGCATCGCGGGGCTTTACAACTACGTCTTTCTCGCATCGGGTCCGTTGGGTTCGCTCTTAGCCGGTTGGCTTGCCGAACGTGGCGCCCCGCTTGCGTTCGTCGCCGGCGGCGTCGCTGCGATCGTGATGGCGCTGGGCGGATATTTGTTGCGGCCGTGGCCGATGCCGACCGGAACCGTGCGTCCGCGGCGGCGTGTTAAGGTTTCGTGATCGCAACGCCGAGTACAGGTCCGCGCGGCGCACACTCGCAACGAAGCGAACGCGATGCGCCGTGTACTGCTGATGCGTGTTCTTGCAACGGCGCTGGCTGTCTCGGCGCCGGTAGTCGCGCACGTGCCCGCGCTCGCCGCCCGCGATGCGCTGCTCAATGCGTGCGTCACGCAAGATCCCGCGTTCACGCTCGATGATCTCAGCGGCGTCGCTTCACCGTGCGCGGCCGCACCGGGAACGCTGCTCGTCGAGATGCTCTATTTCCAAAACGCTTCGCGCGTCGGCGGCACGGCGCTCGCGGCGTATCCGCTGTTTCGCCTGCGCACGGATATCGTGAAAGGGCTGGAAGCGGTGATCGACACGCCCTCGCAGATTGCGGAATCCGGTCTGCACGGCATCGGCCTCTACCCGACGACCCGCTTGGGCTACGGCCTGAACTACACGTTTGTATCGGATGCGCGGCTGGCGGCGGGAGTCGGCGTCGAGGTGCTTCCGCCGAGCTCGCGTTTCACCGTCAACGAAGCGCAGCCGCGCTACATCACCGACCTCACGGCAGGTTACCGCCTCACGCCGCGCGCAACGGTCTCAGCGATGGCAACCGGAACCTCTTCGAGCACCGCCGGCTTCGAGCGCGTCACCCCGGCGTTCGCCCTGCGCGGCGCCTACAACACGAGCGCGACGACCCAGATCTCGGCCGATCTCGGCGAACGCCTCGTCGAGCGGCGCTCGGCCTCGCAGTCGTACGGCGACCTCGCCGTGAGCGAGCGCCTGCGCAAAAACGTGACGTTCGCCGTCGGCCTGGGCACGACGTTCAACCCGGTCTCCGACGCCAAGGCGCACTATCTCGCTAGCGGCTTCGACTTCCACCTCTGATGAACGGCACGCCGACCTTGCGTCTCGACGGACGCGTCAGCTTGGTGACCGGAGCGGCCCGCGGTATCGGCTATGCGTGTGCCGCGGCGCTGGCGGCGGCGGGTTCCGACGTAGCGCTTTGCGATCTCGATGAAGCGGCCGCGGCGGCTGCGGCGGCGGCGCTGGCGTCGGAAACCGGCGTGCGCGCCCGCGGCTATGCCGTCAACGTCACCGCGCCGGCCGAGATCGCGGCCGGCCTCGCGCGCATCGTCGCGGATTTCGGCGCCGTCGACGCTCTCGTGAACAACGCCGGCGTGCAGTTCGTCGCGCCGATCGCCGAGTTCCCCGAGGCCGATTGGAATCGCGTGCGCGCGGTCGATCTCGATTCCGTCTTTTACCTGACCAAAGCGGTGTGGCCGCACATGGTCGCGCGCGGCGGCGGCCGCATCGTCAACGTCGCGAGCGTGCACGGGCTCGTCGCATCATCCTTCAAAGCGGCCTACGTCGCGTCCAAACACGGCGTCGTCGGGTTCACCAAAGCGACCGCGCTCGAGGGCGCGGCGGCGGGCATCACCGCCAACGCCATTTGTCCGGGTGCGGTCTACACCGAATTGATCGCCGGCCAAGCCAAGGATCTGGCCGCGTCCTACGGCGGCGGCATTTCGGATGAGGACGCGCTCAAACGCGCCTTTCTCGAAAAGATGCCCACCGGAAAGTTCATCGATCCGATTGAGGTCGGCGCGCTGTGCGCATATTTGTGCAGCGATCTCGCGCGTTCGATCACCGGCGCCGCGATCGCGATCGACGGCGGTTGGAGCGCGCATTAGCGTTCCGGAACAGCTGGAATTTCAGCCCACGCCGGCGATGCTGGCGGCGGTGGTCGCCGAGCTCGAGGAGTTGGGAGAACAGGGCGGCGGCGCGGTCGGCGAGGCGGTGCGCGAACGCGCCTTGCGCGCCTACCTTGACGCCGGCCGCGAGCGCGACGCCGTTCCCGCGCAGTGGCGGCACGATTACGCCGCACTCGGCTTCGCGGGCCTCGTGTGGTCGAGCGGGCGCGTGCGCGTGCCGGTGCTGCCGCGTTCTCTGCCCGGTCGCGAAGCCGGCGAGGCCGACGTTCCGGCATTGGCGGTTGAGAACGCCGGCGGGCTCGTGCACCTCGGCAGCACCTATCTCGAACCGATCCAAACGGCGGGCGATGCGCGGGTCACGCTGCTCGTCGCTGGCCGATGCGCATCGCCGGCTGCGCGAGCGCGTCACGGCACTGCACGGGCGCATCGTCGCGCCGCAGACCGATCGCTTCACGGCGCTCGCGACCGCGTTCCAAAACTGCGGCGCCTACGTGGACGTGCCCGACGGCGTCAGCGTCGAGCTGCCGCTGCAACTGCTCTGGATCGCGCGGCCGGGTACACCGAGCGCGGTCTTTCCGCACACGGTCGATTCGCCTGGGTGCGGGCGCGCGCGCGACGATCGTCGAGCGCCACATCGGCACGACCGAAGCGTTCGTCGCCGGGAACGGTGGAAGCCGAGCTCGGGCCGGGCGCGCGGCTGGACTACGTCGCGATCCAGCAGACCGACGAAGGTTCGCGCATCTTCATCCGCCGCCGCGCGCGCTGCGCGAGCGGAGCGACGATCGGCTGGCACGTCGCCGATCTCGGCGGCGCGCTCGTGCGTACCGTCTGCGGCGCGCAGCTCGCCGGCGCCGGGGCGTCGGCCGAGACGCAACGCGTTCTTTTTCGCGCGCGGCTTCACGCACGTCGACTGCATCGTCGACGCCGATCACGACGTCTCGCGCACCGAATCGCGCGCCACCGTGCGCAGTGCCGCCACCGATCGCGGCCGCGGCCGCTTCTCGGGCGCGCTGCGTTTCGCGCCCGACGCGACGCGCTGCGTCGCGACGATGCGCGACGACGGCCTGATCCTCTCGCGCGACGGCCTATCTCGACGCCGCGCCGGTGCTGGCGGTGCCGGCGCACCACGTCTCGGCGTCGCACGCGAGCAACGTCGGCTCGCTGGATGAAGAAGAGCTGTTCTACGTGCAAAGCCGCGGCATCACGCGCGCGATCGCCGAGCGCATGATGGCGCTGGCGTTCTTCGAGCCGGCGATCGCGCGCTTTCCGGGCGATGCCGTGCGCGACGAGGTGCGCACGGCGCTCGACGCCCGGCTCGATGAGGTGCCGGATACGTTCGAGTGATCCGCAGCGCTTAGGGCGTCAGCAGCAGCTTGCCCGATGTCGCGCGCGATTCGAGCAGCGTGTGCGCTTCGGCCGCTTTTTCGAGCGGCAGCATGCGATCGATCGAGAGCTTGAGCCAACCTTCGCGCATGCCGGCGAGCAGGTCGTCGGCCCGCCGCAGTATATCGGCGCGCGTGGGGATGAACTGGCCGAGGCTCGCGCCGCTCACGCGTCAGCGCACGTCGCGCTGAATGCCGCATTGGGGCTGATGGGTTCGGCCTGGCCGCTGGCCGCGCCGTAAATCACGATGTGGCCGCGCGAGCGCCGCCGCTTCGAGATCGCCCGGAAACGTCGTTTTCCCGACCGCATCGAGGATCAGATCGGCGCCCTTGCCGCCGGTGATGCGTCTTGACTTCGTCGGCGAAGTTCGTTTGGGTGTAGAGGATCACGTCGCGCGCACCGGCGGCTTTGGCCTTGGCGGCCTTTTCTTGCGTCGACGTCGTGCCGATCACGTGCGCGCCGAGATGCGTGGCGTATTGCGTGAGGATCAGGCCGACGCCGCCGGCGACGGCGTGCACGAGCACCGTCGTGCCCGGGCCGACCTTGCGGAAGTCGTGTAACAGATAGTGCGCGGTGAAGCCTTGCAGCGGGATCGCGGCCGCCTCGACGAGATCGATCTCCGGCGGCACGATGACGAGCGAACCTGCCGGCACCACCGCGAACTCGGCATACGAGCCGGGAATCATCGCGTACATCACGCGATCGCCGGGCTTCACCTCGGTGACGCCCTCGCCGACGCTCTCGACCGTGCCCGAGGCTTCGCCGCCGGGCGTGTAGCGGCAGGGCTTGCCCGGCGCGCCGGCCGGCGCGCTGCCCGATGTCCATGTAGTTCACGTCCGGCGGCCGCGATGCGCACGAGCGCTTCGCCCGCTTTGGGTACGGGTCGTTCGCACGTCGGTGAGCGTGAGCACTTCGGGTCCGCCGAAGGCGGTGACTCGAATCGATTTCATGCCCCGCGGGACTCATCGAGTGTTCGGTCGAGTTGCGGCGAAGGAACGGACGATGGGCGGCGAGCGGTTCGAAGCGGAGATCCGGGAGCAACCGGCGGTGCTGACGCGGCTTGCCGTGTCGCGAACTGCGATGCAGCTCGACGCCGCGATCGGCGACCGCGATCCGGTCTTCATCGGCAGCGGCAGCAGCTTCTTCGTCGCGCAGCTCGCGACGCTGGCGTGGCGGCAGCGCGGGCGGCGCGCGGCGACGCTGGCGGCGTCGGAGGCGCGCTTTCAGGCCGGCGCGCACCCCGGCAGCTGCGCCGTCGCGCTCTCGCAGAGCGGGCGCACCGCTGATGTGCTCGACGCGCTCGACGCGCTCGCGCCCGCGCGCACGATCGTGTTGACCAACGATCTCGCATCGCCCCTCGCCGCGCGCGCCAACGTGGCGATCGACGTGCATGCGGGTCCCGAGCTCGCCGTGCCGGCGAGCAAGAGCGTCACGGCGATGGCGGCCGTGATCCTGTGGGCGGCGGCGCGCGGCGCCGAGAGCGACGGAGTCGTCGCCGCCGCGCTCGAACGCGCGGCCGGCAACATCGGCGCGTGGCTCGAGTCCATCGCAACGCCGGAGATGGAGCGCATTTCGGCACTGTTCGAACCGGCGCACAGCATCGTCGTCATCGGCGCCGGCTTCGGCGTGCCGATCGCGACGGAGATCGCGCTGAAGATCAAGGAGGCATCGTACCGCCACGCGGAGGGCTTCGCCGCCGGCGAGTTCCGGCACGGCAGCACGGCGATTTTGGATGCCTCGCGCGGGCTCGTCGGGATCGTCGATGCGTTCTCGCGCCCGAGTGTCGGCGCCGTGCTCGACGTCGCGCGCACCGCCGGCGCGATCGTCGCGGCACTCGGTGAGCCCGTGCCGGAGGTTCCGGCCTTCGGTCCGCCGGCCGGCGGCCGTTTTGCACCGCTGTCGTGGATCGTCGGCGGCCAGATGCTCGCGCTGAGCCTCGCGCGGCGGTCGGGGATCGATAGCGATTCGCCGCGCGGCCTGCACAAGTTCCTCAGTTGACGGGAATGCGCGTCGTATTGCTCGGCACGGCCGGCGGGCCCGCGCTGCGGCCGGGGCGTTCCTCGCCCGCGGCGGCCGTGCTCGTCGACGGCGTGCCCTATCTCATCGACTGCGGCTACGGCGTCGGACGGCAGCTCGTCGATGCGAAGATCGGCGTGACGGCGTTGCGCGCGATCTTCATCACCCACCATCACAGCGATCACAACGCCGATCTCGGTAACCTGCTCGTGTTGGCCTGGGCCAGCGGCCTGCGCACGCCGGTCGACGCCTACGGTCCGCCGCTGGTCACCGATCTGGTCGAGCTGACGCTGCGCTACCACGCCTACGATATCGCGATTCGTATCCCCGACGAGGGACGGGTGGATCCGCGCACGCTGTTCGTGCCGCACGAAATCGCCGGCCCGGGCGTGGTGTATCGCGACGAGCGCGTTACGGTCGAGGCGCTGCTCGTGCCGCATCCGCCCGTCGTGCCGGCCTACGCGTTCAAGTTCACCTCACGCGATCGCGTGGTCGTGTTCTCGGGCGATACCACCTACAGCGAGGCGCTGGCGGAGTTCGCCCGCGGGGCCGACATGCTGGTTCACGAAGTGCTGTTGAAGTCGGCGCTTGACCGGCTGCTCAAACTCGTGCCGAACGCGACGCGCCTGCGCGAGCACATCGTCGCCGGGCACACCGAAGCAGGCGACGTCGGCCGCATCGCCGCACTCGCCGGCGTGAAACATTTGGTACTCTCCCACTTCGTGCCGTCCTACGATCCGCTGCTGAGCGACGAGGACTGGGCCGCGCCGGTACGCCGCCACTTCGGCGGAACGCTCACGGTCGGGCGCGACTTGCTTGCACTCGAGGTGTAGCGGTGACGGCCTTCTCACGATCCCAGTGGTTAGGTGCGAGCGCGGCCGCGGCGGCGGGCTGCGCGCTAGCGCTTCCGCGCCTGGCTGCGGCCCAAAACGCAGCGCTCAAAATCGGCGTTCCGCCGGCCGAGCCGAGCGGGCCCGCATATTATGCCTACGAACTCGGCTACTTCAAGCAGGCCGGTCTCGACGTTGAACTGCAAGTCCTCGAGAACGGCTCGGCGATCGCGGCGGCGATCATCAGCGGAGCGGTGCAATTCGGCGCGACCCAAGTGCTGCAACTCGCACTTGCTCATTTGCGCAACATACCGTTCCAGATGTTCGTCCCCGGCGCGTATTGGGACGGCGATTACCCGAATGCGGGTCTCTTGGTCGCACCGAATTCGCCGTTGCGCCGCGCACGCGACCTGGCCGGGAAAACCGTGGGCGTGACCTCGCTCAGCGGACTCGACTCGTTGAGCATCTCGGCCTACGTGGACGGTGACGGCGGCGACATCCACGCCGTCAAGCTCGTCGAGATGCCGGGGAGCGTTCAGCTGCCGGCGATTCTCCAAGGCCGGGTGGATGCAGGCCTTGCCTCGGAGCCGAGTTTCTCAGCCGATGTGGCGACCAAACAAATTCGCGTGCTCGCGACCCCCTACAGCGCGATCGCGCACAAGTTCATCCTGAACGTCTGGTTCGCGCGTCCCGATTGGCTGGCTGCAAATCACGCCACGGCCCAAAAGGTCGCCGAGGTGCTGGCGGCTGCCGGGGAGTGGGCGATGAAGAACCGCGAGCAAGCGGCCGTGTACCTGGCCAAATACGTGCCGCTCAAGGAAAAGCAGATTACCTCGCGCTTCGCCGCGAAACTCGATCCGGGTCTGATCCAGCCGGTGTACGACGCGGCCCACAAGTACGGCATGTTCGCCGGGCCCGTGGACTGCCGGGAACTGATTTGGAGCGGAAAATAGTCAGCGCACGCCGCTGCGCGCTTCGAGCCGAACGAACTCGTCGATCGCTTCTTCGAACGTCCGGCTCTTCGGCACCGTGAAGCGGCCGGAGCGTACCCGGTACGCGCGCGGGTCGAGCCCCGGCAAGTCGGCCGCGCCGTTCTCGAAATCCTTGAGGGTCTGCAACAAGAGCTGGCGCAGCCGGATGATGACCATGTCGCTCACACCCAAATGTTCGATCGAGCGGTCGGCGAGGGGACCCATGCTTTCCTGAAGCGCGGCATCTTGGCGTCCGATGCCCTTGATGCCGGTGTACGACGTCCCGCTCTTCTGCAAGTCGCGGTCGATCAGATAGTCGTTGTCCTTGTTCGCCACCGGCCGTTCGCTGCCGGGGACCAGTTCCGGATGGATGAACTCCCCATCGCGCGAGTCGCCCAGATCCGCGGCTTCGAGCGGGCGGTCGTGCGTGTACTCGATGCAGTAGTTCATCGTGTTCTCGTCGTCGATCGGAACCCACACGTGCGCGCCGGTCGGCGTGGTCGCGATCAGCTTGTGGAAGGGCATCAGCATGATGCTGCACGTCCAGGCGTTGTTCTCGCCGGCCTCACGGCACGTCCCGGCCGCAAAACCGAAGTCCATCCGCAGCACTTCGTAGCGCGTCGGCAAGCTGAATTTCAGGCCGTCGACCTTGGCCGGCGTGCCGCCGTGCAGAAACGTGAGGTGACTCGTATCGAAACCGCCCTCGAGCGCTTGCAGCCAGTTGCACTCCTGCACGTGGCGCGTGACGTAGCGGTGTGAATCCGGCACGACCGTCCACTCGAGCTCCGGAAATGCGGGCATCAGCTCGCGCGGTCCCATGTAGGCCCAGACGAGGCCGCCGCGTTCGATGCACGGATAGGCCGTGATCTTGACCTTCGATTTGAAATCCTTATCGGCCGGCTCGCTCGGCATGTCGACGCAGTTACCGTCGACGTCGAATTTCCAGCCGTGGTACACGCACCGCAAGCCGCAGTCTTCGTTGCGCCCGAAGAACAGCGAGGCAGTCCGGTGCGGACAGCGCTCGTCGAGCAAGGCCAGTCGCCCGCTCGAGTCCCGAAACGCGACCAGCCTCTCGCCGAGCAGCTTCACGCGTACCGGCGGGCCATCCGGTTCCGATACCTCGTGTGAGAACAGTGCCGGGATCCAATAGCGCCGGATGAGGTTCCCCATCGGCGTGCCGGGGCCGGTGCGCGTCAGGCGTTCGTTGTCGGCGTGCGAAAGCATGGTTTACCTCAATTCTCGATGCGCAAGCCGCGGTCTTTGAGCAGCGGGATCACGCGTTCGGCGAAAAACTCGAGATCCGGCGCGTAATCGTAGAAGCCGAGCTGAACGCCGTCGAAGCCCGCTTCCTTGAGCCGTTCGATGGCATCGGCGACGTCGGCCGGGCTGCCCGTGATCTGCAGGTGTCCGCCCAGGATGCGGTCGGCGGCATCGTGCTGTTTCCAGCCGTGCGCGTCGCCCGCTTTGTGGCGCGCGAAATAGTTTTCGATCGAACCGATGTCGGGATGGCTGACGATCGCCTCGCGGTAGGCCAGCGCTTCGGCGCGCGTTTCCTTGCACACGATCAGCGGAAAGATGATGACTTTCGGTGCGCGTCCGGTCTGTGCGTAGGCCGCGCGAATCTGCGCCGTGTGCGCCGGAAGCGCATCGATCGCGCCGTCGAAATCCGCGCCCGCGGGACTCGACGTGAACACGATGTCGGAGTGGTTGGCCGCGTAGTCGAAGCCGGTCGGCGATGCGCTGGCGGAGACCAGAATCGGCCGTCCGTAAGCAGGCCGCGGCGACACGTACGCACCGTCGAGCTGATAGAAGCGCCCGTCGTAGGTGAGATTTTCTTCGCCCGCCCAGAGATCTTCCATGATCGAGGAGAACTCGTCGGCGCGTTCGTAGCGCTCGTCGTGCTGCAATGCGCGTCATTCCGAACATCAGCGGCTCGTTCTGATCGTACCCGGTGACGATGTTCAAACCGAAACGGCCGTGGGCGATGTGATCGGCCGTGGCGGCGAAACGGGCCAGCATGAGCGGATGCCAATTGCCGTAGAGGACGTGGACCGTCGAGATCGTGATGATCCTGGTCGTGAGCGCACCGATCGCGACCGTTGAGATGAACGGGTCGAGAAAGTTCTCGCGATAGTGCATCTCGCCGCCGTAGCCGCCTTTGCCCACCCACTGCTGCAAGCCGAAGACGAAATCGAAGCCATGCCGTTCGGCGTTGAGCGTCAGATCGCGGTTGTACTCGAAACTCCAGTTCGTGCCGCGCGGCAGCGTCGATTGGGAGAAGCCGCCCGTTTGCGTCGGCAGAAACAACCCGAGCATCATCGGCTGTTTCACCGCTCGCGCGAGGGGGCTGTCGGGAAACGACAGCGGCGATGGGGCACGGTGGAGCTGGTGCGCTCGATCCTGACTCAGCATGGCGGAGAGTTCACAGCGGCGCGGTCAATGTCCCCGCCTCGGCGCGCAGGCGCCGGAGCAACGCGGCGCGCTCGCCGGCCGGCGGCCGCTCGCGCAGGATCAGCGCGAGGTACGCGAGCGCGGCGGGTAGCGAGGGTTCGCCGTCGTCGAACTGCCAGGTCGGATCGATCGAGGTGCGCAGGTAGTACCACGCTTCGCGCACCATGTGCGCGACGTCGGCGCCGGGCTCCGCACGCAGGCGGTCGCCGACGAAGCCGGCGATCAGCGCGCACTCGTTCTCGCCTTCGTTCAGCAGATCCATGGCGAAGACGAGGTCGCGCTTGCCCTGATACGCGAGCGGCAAATCGCTGAAGATCAAGGCCACCGGATTCGGCAATGCGGCGTTCAGCGCGTCATCGAAGCCGCGCTCCAATTCCGCCAGTCCGCGCTCCACGGCCGCGAGCAGCGTCATCGCATCGCGACGGAGAGCATGCCGAGTCCGCCGCGTGTGGTCGCCGTCGATGATGATCTCCGGCCGCTCGTCACTGCGTTGCAGACCGAGCACCGAGAGGAACGGCAGGTAGTGATCGGGCGTGGGGATCGCGAGCTGCGCATCGGGCCCGAGGCTCTCGTAGGCGATGAGGCCGGCGTGATCGCCGCGTTCGAGCCGGGTGCGCAGATCGGCGTTGAAGCGCTGCTCCCAGCCGTCGGGCTCGGCCGGCCAGGGGTGGCGCGAGATCTCCTGGTTGTGGATCACGTTGCCGCTGCCCACGATCAGCACGCCCTCCTCGCGCAGCGGCGCCAGCCGGGCCGCGAGATCGTAGTGGAACTGCGGCGCTTGGGTGCGGTCGAGGCTCAGCTCGACGACCGGCACGTCGGCCTTGGGATAGGCGTTCGCGAGCACGTTCCAGGCGCCGTGGTCGTAGCCCCAGCGCTCGTCGAGCGCGACCGGTATCGGCGCCAGCAGCTCTTGGACGCGGCGGGCCAGCGCGGGATCGCCCGGCGCCGGGTAGTCGAACGACGACACCGGCCCCTTGAAGCTGACGAAGTCGTGATTCGTGCGCGGCCGGGCCGACGCGGTCACCCGGGTGCCGGAGGCATACCAGTGGGCCGAGATCATCAGCACGGCCCGCGGCTGGTAGCGGGCGCCGAAGTCGCGCCAAGCATCGGTATAGCGGTTGCCGCCCAGGGCGTTCATCGGGCTGCCGTGGCCGAAAAAGACGGCCGGCAAGCGCGGGTTCAGCGAACTGTTCTCAGTTGGGTTGACCGGTCCACTTGGCATGTGGTATGCTCCCGGGCGATGCTCCGTCCCTGTTGTTGTCCCGCTCCCGCATTCGCCTGTTGCCTTCCGGCAGCCGGGCGGGGTGTTGCGCTGGGCTAACGGCGGGGATCCTCCGTCACCATGCTGCGACCCTCGCTTGGCGAGGGTCGTTTTTTTCTGCCCGCTCGCGACCCGGCTGCACCGGGCGCCGAGGAGTCCCCTCATCTTCACCGATTCGGCCGTTCTCGTCGGCCATGCAAACGACACGATCCAGCGGACGATCGACCGCTTCCCCGGCCGCACCACACTCTCGTGCTCGTTTGGCGGAGCCTCCGGGATGGTGCTCCTCGATCTCGCGCTCCGAATCGATCCGCTCTTGGACGTGTTCGTCGTCGACACGGAACTGCTATTTGCGGAAAGCCTCGCCCTCATCGAGCGGGTCGAGCAGCGCTACGGCATCGTGGTCGAGCACGTTCGGCCGCTGCAGAGCGTCGCGGTCCAGGCCGTCACCCACGGCGACGACCTGTGGCTGCGGAACCCCGACACCTGCTGCGCTCTGCGCAAGGTCGAGCCGCTGCAGCGGCACTTGCGGTCGTTCGACGCGTGGCTCACGGCGATTCGCCGCGATCAGAGCCCGGCGCGCGCCGCGATCCCACTCCAGGCGTGGGACGAGCGGGTGGAAATCGTCAAGGTCGCGCCGCTGGCCGATTGGACCGAAGGTGACGTTTGGGCCTACGTGCAGGAGCACGAGCTGCCGGTGAACACGCTGCATTTCGACGGCTATCCGAGCATCGGGTGCACGCATTGCACGCGCCGTGTTCTCTCCGACGAACACGCGCGCGCCGGCCGCTGGCCGGGTTTCGACAAAGTGGAGTGCGGGATTCATGCGTGATGCGGGCGTAACGCCGGCTGACCGGCACGGTTCCATTGCACATCGATATCCTGTATAACGAAGATAACCTGGTCGGGGCGTTCACGCTGGCCGGAGCCCTCGCGCTCCTCGTGATCGGTCTGACCCTCGTGCGCTCGTTCATCGAAGCGCACCACCGGCCGAATACCGTAGAAGAAACGAGACACTGACCGTGGATTCCCTGGACCGCCTGGAGGCCGAGACCATCACCATCTTGCGCGAGGCCTATCGCGCGAGCGCGAAGCCGTGCATGTTGTGGTCGATCGGCAAGGACTCGACCGCCCTGCTGTGGATGGCGCGCAAAGCCTTTCTGGGCCGCGTTCCGTTTCCGATGGTCTTACTCGAGACGTTCATGGAGCTGCCGGAAGTCTATCAGTTCCGGGACGAACTGATCGAGAAATGGCAGGTGGACTACTTCGCTCAGATCTGCCCGCCGGAAAGCGAAGTCGACCAGACGCTGCCGCCGGCGACGCGTGCCGCGGCGCGCAAGACCGAGGGCTTGCGGACGATGTTGCGCGAGCAGAAGTTCGACGCCGTGATCGTCGGCATCCGGCGCGACGAACAAGCGATGCGCGCGAAGGAACGCGTGTTCAGCCCGCGCCGCATCGACGGAACGTGGGACGTGAAGGAACAACCGCCCGAATTCTGGGGTTATTACCAGACCAGCATCCCGGACGGCGCGCATTTGCGCGTGCACCCGCTGCTGTCGTGGACCGAGCTGGACATCTGGGAGTATACGCGACGCGAAAACATTCCCTACGTTCCGCTCTACCTCGCGCGCGACGGCAAACGGTACCGCTCGCTCGGCGAGAAGAACATCACGGTGCCGATCGAGAGCAACGCCGGCACCATCGAGGAGATCATCGCGGAGCTGCGTGCCACGCGCGTGCCCGAACGCGCCGGCCGGACGATGGACAACGAGAGCGAAGCATCGTTTGAGCGGTTGCGCGCCGGCGGATATATGTAATGGACCTGCGCGTTGCGATCACGGGCCACGTCGATCACGGGAAGTCCACGCTGATCGGGCGATTGCTCTACGATACGGGAAGTTTGGCCGACGGCAAGGCGGAGGAAATCCTCGCATCGAGCGAGCGCCGCGGCCTCGCCGTCGAGTGGTCGTTCGCGGTCGACGCGGCCCAAGAAGAGCGCGATCAAGCAATTACCATCGAGACGACGCGCGTGTGGATGCACTACGGCGGCCGGCGCATCGTGATCATCGATACGCCCGGTCACCGTGAGTTCATCAAAAACATGATGAGCGGCGCCGCCGACGCCGACGTCGGCATCCTGGTCATCGATGCGCTCGAGGGCATCGCCGATCAGACCTATCGCCACGCGTATTTGCTGCGCTTGCTCGACGTGCCCGAGATCGTGGTCGCCGTCAACAAAATCGACAGCGTGCCCGACGCCGAAGAGCGCTTCGCGCAGATCAGCCGCGATATTCGTTCGGTTCTGGAGACGGCCGGCAAACCGTTGCGGGCGATCGTGCCGCTCTCCGCGCGCGACGGCGACAACGTCGTCACGCGCTCGGAACGTACGGCCTGGTACTCAGGGCCGACGCTGATCGACGTCCTCGTCTCCTTGCACCCCGCCGCACTGCCGGCCGACCGGGCGCTGCGTTTCGAAGTCGCCGACGTCTACCGGTTCAGCGACGACGAACGCATTTCGGTCGGCAACGTCGTCGCGGGCACGCTCGCGCCGGGCGATCGCGTGCGCATCGCACCGAGCGGCGCGACGACTCGCGTTCGCGCGATCAAACGCTGGCCGGAAGACCCCTCGCCGGCGCTCGCCGGTCAAGCCGCCGGCCTTACCTTCGACGATCCGGTGTTCATCGACCGCGGCGACGTGGTTACGCATGCCGATCAGCCGCCGCTCGTGGCGGCCGTGGCGTTCGACGGCGTCTTTTTCTGGCTCTCGGCAACGCCGCCGCGAACGGGCGAGACGATCTCGCTCAAGATCGGCCGGGCCGAAGTTGCCGTGACGATCACCGGCATCGATGAGACGATCGATCTCGGCATTCTCGACAAGGTCGCGCCCGATGAGTCCTCGCGGCACACGGCCTTCGCATTGCGCTTGCGCGCCGCGCGCAGCGTCGCGGCGGATGCCGGTGCGCGCTGCGTGCTGCTGCGCAACGGCGAAGTCGTGGCCGGCGGAAAGCTCTCGCGCGTTGAAGCGGCCCCGCAGCGCAACGACAACATCGTGCTCCAGGGCCATCTCATCTCGAGCGAGAGCCGCACGTATCGCAACGGTTATCGCGGCATTGTGGCGTGGATGACCGGGTTACCGGGCAGCGGCAAATCGACGATTGCGATGGCGGTCGAACGCGAACTGTTCGCGCGCGGTTACTTCGTCTACGTGCTCGACGGCGACAACGTGCGCGCCGGGCTCAATCGCGACCTCGGCTTCACGCGCGAGGACCGTCAGGAAAACATCCGCCGCGTCGGCGAGGTGGCCGCGCTCTTCGCCGACGCCGGCGCGATCGTCATCGCCGGTACGATCTCACCGCACGCGGCCGATCGCGCCGCCGCCCGTGCCGCCGCCGCGCCGGGCTCGTTCCACGAAATCTACGTCAAGGCAAGCGTTGCGACGTGCGAATCGCGGGACGTCAAGGGGCACTACGCCAAGGCGCGCGCCGGCAACCTGCCCGACTTCACCGGCGTCTCGGCGCCCTACGAAGAACCCGACCAGCCGGACTTGGTCGTCGATACGAACCGCGCGTCGATCGAAACCAGCGTTTCACTCGTCTTGGAGTATTTGATCGGCGCCGCCACGGCGAATGAAGCGCTGCTGAGCTAATCGATCTAGTGCCGGTGCAGGACGTCCTCGGCGCTTTGGATGCCCGACCCGACGGCGGCTTCGGTGCGCGTGACCAGGCTCACGATCCAGCGAACCGTCGCGACGACGCCCACGACCGCGAACGCGAATATCACGAAAAACGCCCACAGGGCGAAGTGGATCAGGTGGCCGAGAAACTCTTCCATCCGGTCCCGGTTGCGGCGGCCAAAAACGGAACCCTTCGCGGCGGCGCGAATACTCCGCCATGGCCGTCAACGCCCTAGCCAACAACGCTACGACCGGCCCGCCGCCGGCGGCAACCGTGAGCGCCCAGAGCGTGGCCTCGTTCAACAAGCCCGCTCCGGCCCCGCCGGGCAGCAGCGGGCAACAGGCCGGCGACCTCAAGAGTCAGCTGGTGGCCGGCAATCCCGGCGGGGTCGGTGTCGGCTTCGGCATCGGCATCGCCCTCGACGCGAGTACCTGAACCGTGGTTCAGAACGTCGTCCTCAACAACTCGGACTTCAATTTCAGCGCGCACGCCGATCAAATCCGCGCGAGCCAAGATCAAACCAAAGTGGTCTCCACCCCGGGAACTGATGCGGCGATCCTCTCGAACCTGCGCGGGCAGTTGGAATCCGGCACGCTGAGCAGTACCGGCCGCGGCATCAACGTCGAATACAGCGCCTAACGCCGGGCCTTCGGCGGCGGCGCGCCCGGGCGTGAGGAGTCGTACGCTTCTTTGAGCGCGGAGAGAACCAGCGGAATGATCGTGCGCCGCTGGACGTTGGTCTTTTCGTCGTCGCCCCGGAAGGCGTCGGCCGCATGCCGCGCGGCGCCGGCGAACGTGCCCTTCGCGATCATCGCGCCGGTCAGCGCTTCCGCTACGGTGGCGAGCGCGACCGGCGGACCACCGTCGAGCGTGTAGGCGATGGTCGCGTTCGCGATGCGATGGACGTTGGAGAGCACCAGTGCGACGAAGACGCGCAGCTCGAAGGTGGCGACGCCGTCGCGGCGGCGAATGCGCCGGTCGGCGAAGGCAACCTTCGGCGCGTCGGCCTTCAGCATCACCGCAATTGGAATTTCGTTGTCGGGCAGCTCGCGGGCCGCGAGCGCGTCGAGTTGCGTCGTGCGCGTCGCGCCCATGCCGGCGACGATCAGCTGGGCACCGAGCGCTCCCAGCCGAAAGCGCGCGGCCTCGGGACCGAACGGCCCCGCACCGAGCGCGCTGCGAATCAGCGGCTCGCGCGCGACGTGCTCGATGTCGGCGAAGGCGCCGATCTTGAGGCCGTGGCGGTCGCTGTGGATTTCGCGAAAGTCGGGTACGTCGCCGACGTCGACGATGACGCCGTCGCCGACCCCCGGATATTCCAGCCCCAGAAACGCGCTTTTGCCCGCCCGCCAGCGAATGCGTCCGCGGTGCACGAATGCAAGACCAAGGGCTTCGCGTAGATGACGCGGCCGAGCGACTTTCGGCGCTTCCATTACGGCGTGCTTCAACGCGGGGCATGCCCTGACCCAGTGACGCACGTCGAAAGGTACGAAGTGCCGGTGCAGCGGACCTCACCCGTGTGAGCAGTCAAGCGACGACCCTGGGCGCGAGCGATCTCGGCGAGGGCATCGCTCAGATCCGTTTGCCGATGACCGGTAACCCGCTGCGTTACATCAACGGCTACGTCCTCGACGATGCCGGCGGTCTGACGCTGGTCGATTGCGGCTGGAAAGCCGACGACGTGCTGGAGGCGCTGACCAGCGGTTTGCACGCGCTCGGCCACGAGCTCTCCGACGTGCGGCGGGTGCTGATCACCCACCATCACTTCGACCATTACGGTTTGGCGGCCACGCTGCGCCGCGCCGGCGTGCCCGAGCTGCTGATGCACCAGCTCGATTGGGAACGCGCGCAGAACTTTGCCAGCAGCCGGCTCGAGAACGATCGGGCGGCCGACGCCTGGCTCGCGCGCAACGGCTTCGCGCCCGACGAGCTCGACGACGAAGGCTTTGCCGGCCGCTGGGAAGTGATGGAGCCGACGCGCCTGATCGCCGACGGCGAGCGGGTGGGACGACTGGAAGCGATCTGGACGCCCGGCCATTCGCCCGGCCACCTGTGTTTCGCCGACACGCGCAGCGACCGGATGCTGACCGGCGACCACGTGCTCGACCCGATCACCCCGCACGTCGGCCTCTGGCGCGGGCGCGAAGGCGATCCGCTCGGCGATTACCTGGCCTCGCTCGATAAGGTGCGCGGGCGCGGTGCGGGCGGGGCGCTGCCCGCTCACGGCGAGCCCTTCCCCGATCTCGAGCGGCGGATCGACGAGCTGATCGCCCACACGGCGCAGCGCGACGGCCAGGTTCTGGCCGCGCTCGAGAGCGGCGCAGCCAGCGCCGGCGAGGTTGCCGGGCGGCTTCCCTGGACCCGCCGGAACCGCGCGTTCGCCGACCTCGGCCAGTGGCACCAGCAATTCGCGGTGGCCGAAACGATCGCGCACTTGCACCATTTACAGGCCGTCGGGCGCGTCACCAGCACGGCCGGCGCTGACCTGATCCGTTACACGGAGGCCGCCTAAGCGGCACGAACTCTTTACAGCGGCGGCGGCAAACCCTCCGCCGGTGCCGGAGGAGGCGCCTACTAGGCGACTAATGCGACCGCTTTCATGGTTGTTTATCGGGTGAACCGATGGACGTGATGACAATCCTCGTTCTCGAAGAGACCGAGGCCGATCTTGTTCACCATCAGCGGATCCTCGAGACCATACCCGGCGTCCGCCTGGGGCTCTTTGCCGATCCCGCCGCGGCGTCGAAAATCTACGTCGACCAGAAGATCGACGTGCTCGTCGTCGACGACGGCATTCCCGAGGGGGGCATCGCGTTCGTCAAGCAGGTTCACCTGCTCTCGGGACGCCGCGACGTACCGGTCATTTTGCTCGTCGCCAACGGCGACAAAGACGTTCGCCGGGCGGCCTACGAGTACGGCGTCTACAACGTGATCGAGAAGCCGATCGATCCCGCCTCGTACTTGTGCATCGCGCGCAATGCGCTCTCCTTACAAGTGATGCGGCGCAACGACGCCAACAGCACGACGCAAGTCGTCGAGCAGATGAAGCTGCTCGCATCGCAAGTCGAGGAGCGCGAGATCCAGCTGATCTACGGCTTGCTGCATACGGTGAACTTGGTCGATCCGGCGCTTTCGCGGCGGATGGTCAAAGTGGCGGGCATCGCGACCAAAATCGCTCTGCGCGCGGACGCGATCCCGAAAGAGGATGCGCGGCGCTTCGGAATCGCCGCGCGGGTGTACGATATCGGCATGCTCGCCATTCCGGGAACGCTGCGCGAGCGCCGCACCGAACTGGGTCCCTCGGACGCCGCGCGGTTGCTGGGCGCGCACGCCGAACGCTCGGCCGAAGTCTTTCCCAAGGAGCGCACGGGCATCGTGGAGCTCGCCGCGGTGATCGCGCGCCAGCATCACGAGCGCTTCGACGGCCGCGGTTATCCCGACGGCATCGAAAAGCACGACATCTCGATCTACGCGCAGCTCGTGCTCGTATCTGAAACGTTCAACGATGCCGTGACCGTCGGGCCGCCGGGTGCCGGGCGCGCGACGCCGCTCACCGAACTCGCGGCGCTGGCTTACATCGACCGCCAGTCCGGAACGACCTTCGATCCCGAGGTCGTCGAGGGGCTGCGGCTCGTGGTCGAATCTCCCCTGGGCGAACCAGCGGTACCGGCTAGAGCGTGACGGTTTTCATTGTCGCCATCGCGCTCGTCGCGTTGCTGCTGATGATCGGCATCGAAATAGCGGTTCTGCGCAACCGCAAGCGGCCCGCCAAGCGCGTGGCGATGCGCCACGCGCGGCGTCAGCCGCTGCTCGAAGACCGCATGCGCGATGCGCTGGCCGAGCCGCACGCGCAGTACGGCGAAATCTTCACCAGCTACATGATTTGGAAGCGCGACCAAGAGACGCGCATGGAACTCTTCGCCGGCGATCCGTGGAACAACCTCAACGAGTTCACGCGTGCGATCGTCGTGCGTCACATTTGGCGGGCGCTCGAAAAACTCGCCAAGGGCTCCGTGGTCGTCGTCGACCAACCGCCCCAAGAGTGGTCGTCGCAAATCGACAAGAGCTTCGACGACCGCGGCATCGACCCGTGGGCCAAAGACATCCAGCCCGCCGGCCCCCAATTCATCAAAGACAAAAACTAGCCCCGGTTTTAGCGCCCCCCGTCATCCCGAGCGCAGTCGAGGGACCACCACAATCGTGCCGGACGGCCACTGTCGATCACGAGCGCAGCCGAGTGATCGCCACTACGCACGATTAGGCATGTCGCCGGCGATCACTCGGCTGCGCTCGTGATCGACAGTGGCTCGAGGGCGTGATGGTGGCGCGTTCCTCGACTGCGCTCGGAATGACGGAGCGAGAAAATGACCGTCGCACCCGGCGACGAGAGCGCGGGCGCGTGGTGGGCTAGAGCGACATCATGTCGGGGGCGAAGAGTTCGTCGAGGGCGACGAGGCGCTTGGCCAGGCCCTGTTCGTAGTCGTAGCGGGCGATCGTTTCCAGCTCGCGGCGCGAACCGACCACGCCGTAGGGCATCGGATCGGCGGCGAGCCCCGCGACGGCGTCGCGGTCGAGCACGCCGGTGGCCACGAGCGGCTCCAAGTTGGCGTCGCGGTCGCGCTTGATCTCGGCTTTCGCGCGCACGAACGCATCGTAGATCGGCCGCGCGATCCAGGGCTCGCGTTCGAGCAGCGAACGGCGGATCACCACGGTGTGGTTGATCGGGAACATGCCCGTCTTCGCGTAGTAGCGCTTCGCTTCGGCAGCGGGATCGGGGAACAGCGTGCGGATGTCGCCGCGGTCGTGCAGGTTGATGCTGCTGCGGTCGATCAGGTTGCTGCTGCCCCGCAGGTAGAGCAGGGTGGCGTCGAGCTCGCCCTTCACCATCATCTCGCCGATGTTCGTGGTCGGCGGAATGTAGTGCAGCTCGACGCCCGGCGGCGCCGTGAACCCGGTCGCCCCGCCGTGACTCTTTTCCGGCGAGCGCTCCATGTACCAGATGTTGTCTTGAGGCTGCACGCCGAATTCGTCGGCCAAGATTCCGCGGCTCCATACCGCCCACGTCTGCTGGTACTCGGGCACGCCGATGCGCTTGCCGCGCAAGTCGCTCGGCTTCTCGATCCCGGCGCCGGTGCGTACCAACACGGTCGTGTGAAAGAACTGCCGCGACGTGAACACCGGCAGCGCGACCCAATCGGTCGGACCGTTGGCAGTCGCGATCACGAGCGAGGACATCGACATCTCGGAGACGTCGAACTCGGCAAATTTCAGCTGCCGCCAAAACATCTCCGAGGCATGGCACGGCGTCGCGAGCAGACGGATGCCCTCCGGCTGCACGCGGCCGTCCAAGATCCGCGCGGTGCGGTCGTTCGGCATTAGCGCCGCGCTCAGCTGGAGGGTTGCGGTCTGCGTTGAAGCACTCATGCCGACAGCCTTTTGCGCTTCGCCTCCGCGGTCCCGCGCGACGTCTACGTCCAGGGGCCGACGCGGCCCTCACGGCGCAGGTCGCGGACCGACTCGATGCGCGACGCGCTGATCGCGAGCGCGACGAGCGCGAGGCCGACCGACACCCACAACGCAGCGCGCACCTCGCCGCTGCCCACCGTGCCGCCGGTGCTGAAGATCAGGGCCGTCAGCGCGACGCCCGTCGTCATGCCGCTCATCCGAGCGGTCGTCGTCAAGCCCGTGATCGCGCCGCTGCGATGACGCGGCGCGGCTCCGACCATCGCGCGCAGATTCGGTGAGACGAACAGGCCGAAGCCCACGCCGCCGAGCGCCGTGCGCCAAACGACGTCGAAGGTCGCCGGGTGCTCGGGCAAGAGCGCCAGCAGCGCCATGGCCAGCGCGTAGATCCCAAGACCGATCGCGCCGAGAATGCCGGCGTGATAGCGGTCGGAGAGACGCCCGGCGACGATGGCGATCAGCGCCGAGCCGACCGGAAACGGCGTCATCAAGAAGCCCGTTTGCGCCGCGGCGTAACCCAGTGCGTGAAAGTAGAACGGCAGCGCGATCAAAGCGGAATTTTGCGCGACGAAACCGATGAACGAGGTGATCAGCGAGAGGCTGATTACGCGGATCCGCAGCAAGTCGATGGCGATGAACGGCACCTCGAGTTCGCGCTGGCGCCGTACGACGAGCCATCCGAACGCGGCCGCGGCGACGGTTTCGAGCGCGAAGAAGAGCGGGTTGGCCGGCGCGCGCAATTGGTCGAGGCCCGTGATGAAGAGTGCCAGCGTTCCGCCGACCAGCACCGCGCTCGCCCAGTCGAAGCGGTGTGACGCGCGCGGCATCACGGGCAGCAAGCCGCTCAACGCAAGCGAGATGAGGCCGAGTGGAACGTTGATCCAAAACAGCCACGGCCACGAACCCAAGCCCAGGATCAGACCGCCGACCGTCGGTCCGAACGCGCTGGCGGTCGAGACGATGAGGCTCTGGATGCCGACAGCGGCGCCGAGCATCGTCGCGGGATAGGCGAAGCGCGAGAGCGGCTGCGAGGTGGCGACGATCGCCGCGGCTCCGAGCCCCTGCACGCTGCGCGCGATGATCAGCGTGGGCAGGTTGTGGGCCAGCGCGCAGAACACCGAGGCCAATACGAAAACCACCACCCCGACCCGGTAGATACGGGCGAAGCCGATGATGTCGCCGTAGGTCGTCAGCGGCACGATGAACATCGTCGTCGCCAACTGGAACGCGTTGACGACCCATACCACCGCGGCCGAGCTCACCTGCAGATCCTGCGCGATCGTCGGCAGTGCGACGTTCGAGATCGTGCCGTCGAGCACGCTGAGCACCGTCGTGATCGCGACCGTGCCGACGACCAGCCGCCGGCGTGCGGGCGGCAGCCCGTCGCCGTACTGCGCGTTCAGCGTCTCAGCCGCTCGCCCAAGCGAATGCCTCGCGGCCGTTGACGTACGTCATGGGATCGATCGTCGTGTCGCGGTTGACGAGCGCGCGACCGAACAGCGGATGGCGCATGCTGCGCATCTCGTGCTCGAGCGTGAAGCGCGAGCGCCCGTCGTCCAACCCGACGATCTCGGTGAAGCGGTACTCGTGCGCGTTGTTCTCCGATGTGATGAGGCCGCGTTCGAGCAGCTTGCGGTGCGGCGTCGAGAAGTCGGCCAGGTAGACCTGGATGTGATGGCCTTCGTAGGGCTGGAGCGGACCGTCGGATTCACGGAAGATCAGCTCTTGCCAGCCGGCGCGCACGTGCGCCGCGCGGCCGGCGACGGTTGCCGGCGCGCCGATGATCTCGCGGTAGAACGCGGCGATCGGCTCCGCCGCCCCGGCCGGCACGTCGTGTTCGACGTAGGCCAAGGCCAGCGTCACCGGCCCGAAGCGCGGATCGGGCGCGTGCGCGCGGATGCGGTTGCCCCACGGCGAGAGCACCTCGATGCCGTCGGCGATCTCGGTATAGGGGATGTGCCCCCGGCCGAGGCGCGCCCGCAGCGCCGCGAGGTCGGGGAGGACGAGTCCGACCACGCCGTGCAGTCGCTGCCCGCGCTCGTCCGTCGGCAGGTGGAACTGGTGGCGCCCGATGTTGACCCACATGTTGTTGGTGCCGGTCATCAGGTAGGGATCGCGCGTGAGCCCCAGGCCCGTGACGTAAAAGTCGGTGGCCCGCTGCTGATCGGTGATGTTGACGTTGACGTGCCCGATCTCGACGAGGTTGCCGACGTCATCGACGGCACGGTCGTACCGCTGCTCGCTCATATGATCCTCCGTTTGCTTCCGGCTCCGTCGGACCCGCTTGCATTCCAAGGAAGCGGCCCGCGGGGCGCGATAAAGTCGGAACGTGTCCCAATACGTCTATACCATGCACCGGGTCGGCAAAATCGTGCCGCCCAAGCGGCAGATTCTCAAAGACATCTCCCTGAGCTTTTTCCCCGGTGCGAAGATCGGCATCCTGGGGCTTAACGGCTCCGGTAAATCGACGATCCTGCGCATCATGGCCGGGGTCGATACCGAGATCGACGGCGACGCGATCCCGATGCCGAACCTGACCATCGGCTACCTCGAACAAGAGCCGAAACTCGACCCCGAGAAAACCGTCCGCGACACGGTTGAGGAAGCCCACAGCGAGCTGCTCGCGGTGCGCAAGCGCCTGGATGAAGTCTACGCCGCCTACGGCGAGGCCGACGCCGACTTCGACGCGCTGGCGGCCGAGCAGGCGAAGCTCGAGGCGATCGTGTTCGCCTCCGACGGCGAGGACCTCGACCGCCAACTGGAGATCGCGGCCGATGCGCTGCGTTTGCCGCCGTGGGACGCCAAGATCGGTCCGCTCTCGGGCGGTGAGAAGCGCCGCGTCGCGCTCTGCCGGCTGCTGCTCTCCAAACCCGACATGCTGCTGCTCGACGAACCGACGAACCACCTCGACGCCGAGAGCGTGGAATGGCTCGAGCAGTTCCTGGCGCGCTTTCCGGGCACCGTCGTCGCGGTGACGCACGACCGCTACTTCCTCGACAACGCCGCCGAGTGGATCCTCGAGCTCGACCGCGGGCGCGGGATCCCGTGGAAGGGCAACTACAGTTCTTGGCTGGACCAGAAGCAGACCCGCCTCGCGCAGGAAGAAGCGAGCGAAACCGCGCGCCAGAAAGCGCTCAAGAAAGAGCTCGAGTGGGTGCGCGCCGGAACCAAGGGCCGCCAGACGAAGAGCAAGAGCCGCATCGCGCGCTTCGAGGAGCTCTCGAGCTACGAGTACCAGCGGCGCAACGAAACGCAAGAGATCTTCATCCCGGTCGCCGAGCGCTTAGGCGATCAGGTGATCGAGTTCAACGGCGTGCGCAAAGCCTACGGCGACCGGCTCTTGATGGACGACGTGACCTTCCGGATCCCGGCCGGTGCGATCGTCGGCATCATCGGCCCCAACGGCGCCGGCAAGTCGACGCTCTTCCGCATGATCGCGGGCACCGAGACGCCCGACGCGGGCACGATCAAGATCGGGCCGACGGTGAAGCTCGCGGTCGTCGACCAGAGCCGTGAAACGCTCGGCGACGACAAGACGGTGTTCGACGACATCAGCGGCGGTCTCGACCTGCTCAAGGTCGGCCGCTTCGAGATGCCGGCCCGCGCGTATCTGGGGCGCTTCAACTTCAAAGGCGCCGATCAGCAGAAGCTCGTCGGAACGCTCTCGGGCGGCGAGCGCGGCCGGTTGCACTTGGCCAAGACGCTGCTGGTGGGCGCCAACGTGCTGCTGCTCGACGAGCCCTCCAACGACCTCGACGTCGAGACGCTGCGCTCGCTCGAGGATGCACTGGATGAGTTTGCGGGAACGATCATGGTGATCAGCCACGACCGCTGGTTCCTCGACCGCATCGCCACGCACATCATCGCGTTCGAAGGCGACTCCAGCGTCTATTTCTTCGAGGGCAACTACCATGAGTACGAAGAGAACAAGAAGCAGCGTCTGGGCGAAGAAGCCGCCCGGCCGCATCGCCTGCGGTACCGTCCGCTGACGCTACCGTAGTGCTGGGTTCGTTTTTCGGCCGCGCCATCGTCGCCGCCGTGCGCAGCGTGGGCGCGGTCGCCGTCAACGCGGCCATGACGGAGTTGCGCAAACCCGAAACCCAAGCCAAGATCGGTCAGTCGATCGCGACCGTGCACCACCACCTCAACGATCCCGAGAAGCGGGCCGAAATCGAACGCGCCGCCGGCACCGCGAGCAAGAGCGCCGTACGCGCGCTCGGCCGCGCCGCCGGCACGCTGCGCAACAAGATCAGCGGCGACTGACCAAGAGCGCGCTCAGCGCGGCTTGGATGCGCTCGAACCCGGCCCGCTTATACGGATAGAGTTCGGGCGGATCGGTGCCGTGCACGAGCATCGCGGCATCGGCCTCGAACAGCAGCAGGCGGCCGTCGCGCGCGATCGCGCAGTCGATGCCGAAGTACTCGAGCGGAATGGCGGCGGCGATCTCCGCGAGCGCGGCGGCCGGCGGTCCGGCGAAGACAGCGTCGAGGTTCGCGATGAAACGGGCCTCCTCGTCGCGCATCCACGCGTTTTCCGCCATCGCGGCGTTGTAGTAGTGGATCATCCAGCGCGGTGAAATCGCGAGATGGCACGCCAAGGGCACGCCGTCGACGAACATCACGCGGTATTTGCGGAAGAAGCCGTCGTCGTTGCGATAGTCGACGAACGGCATCACGAAGTAGTCGCCGTGCACGTGCTCGGCCAGATAGGCACGCAACTCGTGCGCGTTCTCGATGCGCGCCAAACCATAGCCGGCTTGCGATCCCACCGGCCGCACGACGAGCGGCTCCGCGAGCGGATGGGCGCGCAGCGCCGCCGCATCGAGGCGCTCGACCGCGGGTGCGACGACCGTCGCCGAAGCGGCGAAGCGCGCTGCGACGTCGCTGCGCCCGATGCTCGCCACGATCTCGGGCGGGTTGATCGCCCGCCGGCCCTCGCGCGCGGCAAAGGCCTGCGCGAGCGCGAGGGCGGGCCGGGCGCGCTCGGATTCCGCGATCGTGTTGATCAGCACGTCGTAGGGCGGCAGCGCTGCGGCCGAAAGCTCCGTGTCCTCATCGTCGACGTAGTAGCGGTGCAGCGTCGTGCGCTCGCAATCGATGACTAGCTCGAGCGGCGTGTTCGCTTCCCACGGAGCGACGCGCGTGAGCGCGAGCACGGTCAGCTCGGCCGGCGCGTGCAAAGCCGGCAGCGTGATGATGCGTGAGGTTCGCAGCGCCATGCGCAGGTGGGCGAGCGCCGACTGCGGCTGACCGAGCATCTGTTCGACTTCATAGAGCCGCAGGTGCGCGTCGCGCGCGCCCGGATCGCGGCGCAGCACGTTGTAGGCGAGCGAGCGCAGCGCCTCGATCTCAGCCGTCGTCTGGGGGCTGCTCACGCGAGCAGGCTCGCGAGCCGCGGATACACGAGCGTCGGGGCCGCGGCATAGGTCGACGGATCGATCACGTCGTGCACTTTGCCGAGGTCGTTCCACACCGCGAGATCGTAGGCCGCCCCGCGCCGGCGCCAGCGCGCGTGGAGTTCGTGCGCCGGACCGTTGTTGACCGCCGGATCCTGCGCGTTGAGCACGAGCGTGCAGCGCGCAGCCGCCGGCGCGGCACGGCCCGCGGCGGCAAAAATCTCGGCGCCGGCAAAGGTGCAGCGCGCCAAGCAGTGCGTCCAGAAACCCGGATAGGCATACGGCGGCGGCATGGCTTCCTTGCGGCGCGGGTCCCACCACACGAAGCGGTCGGGCAACGCGTCGAGGACGTGCATCAAGAGCAAGCCGGGCAGCCGCGGGGCGAACGGCACCATCAGGAACGGCGCCACGCCGATGGCGTTGTCGGCCTCGCCGGTTTGGGCCAGCCACAACGCCATCGTGGCGCCGAGCGAGAGCCCGAGGACGCCGGCGCGCGCGCCCAGTCCGTGGCCGAGCTGCGCTGCCGCGCTCGCGGCGTGGCGGATATCCGCTACCGTGATCGTTCCGAGCACGGGCGTGAGGCGATCGGTGTGACCGTGGTAGGGCAAGCGCGGAACGTAGACGTTATCGCCCCGCGCGTGCAGTAGCTGCGCGAACGTCTCGAACTGTTGCGGGCAATTCGTCAGACCGTGAAAGAGCACGGTGCTGCGTTCGGTCGCGCCGCCGTGATGGTAGAAACGCGGATAGGCGCGCGGATCGATCGCCGCGTCGGCGGTGTCGCGCGCGATCAGCTCCTCGATGGCCGCGCGCGCTGCTTCGAACGTTATACGAGGTCTTCGCGGCGGATGCGCGTGTAGCGGGGAGCGACTGCGGAGAGCTTCACCAGCGCCGCCATCGCCGCATCGAAGTTCCGCTCGCGCGTGCGGTGCGTGAGAATGACGATGTCGGTCTCGTTGTCGTGGTCGCCGGCGCCCTTTTGCAGCATCGCATCGATGGAAATGCCGGAGTCGGCGAGCGTGCGCGCGATGTCGGCCAGCACGCCGACTTCATCTTTGACGCGCACGCGCAAGTAGTACGACGTCTCGACGTCGGCCATCGGCAGCACGCCGACGTCGCTGATCGCATCGGGCTGGAAGGCCAGATACGGTACCCGCTCCTCCGGTTCGGCCCGCATCAGCCGGGTGACCTCGATGACGTCGGCCAGCACGGCCGACGCGGTCGGTTCGGAACCGGCGCCGGCGCCGTAGTACATCGTGACGCCGGCGGCGTCGCCTTTGATCAGGATCGCGTTCATCGCACCGTCGACGCTGGCGATGATGCGCTCGGCCGGAATCAGCGTCGGGTGCACGCGCAGCTCGATCCCCTCAGGCGTGCGGCGCGTCATGCCGAGCAGCTTGATGCGGTAGCCGAGCTCCTCGGCGTAGGTGATGTCGAGCGCCTCGAGCTTGGTGATGCCTTCGACGTAGGCGCGTTCGAACTGCACCGGGATGCCGAACGCGATCGCCGAGAGCAGCGTGACCTTGTGCCCGGCGTCGATGCCCTCGATGTCGAAACTGGGATCCGACTCGGCGTAGCCCAGGCGTTGCGCTTCGGCCAGCACGGTGTCGAAAGCCAAGCCTTTGGACCGCATCTCCGAGAGGATGAAGTTGCACGTGCCGTTGATGATGCCGGCGATCCACTCGATGCGGTTCGCCGCCAGCCCCTCGCGCAGCGCCTTGATCGTGGGGATGCAGCCTGCGACGGCGGCTTCGAAGGCGACGATCACGTTGTGTTCGCGCGCGGCCGCGAAGATCTCATTGCCGTGCAGCGCGAGCAGCGCTTTGTTGGCGGTGACGACGTGTTTCCCGCGCACGATCGCGGCCAAGATCGCTTCCTTCGCGACCGTCGTTCCGCCGATCACCTCGACCACGATGTCGATCTCGCGGTTCGTGACGACCGCCCGCACGTCGTCGACCACGGCGACATCCGGCCCCACGACCGCCCGCGCGCGCTCGACGTTGCGCGCCGCAACCATGGCGATCTCGATCTGACGCCCGGCGCGGCGCGTGATCTCCTCGCGATTGCGTTCGAGCACGCGGAAGGTTCCGCTCCCGACCGTTCCGATGCCGAGCAGGCCGACCTTGACGGGTTTCATTCCGGCATCGGTTCAGCGCGTCCGATGCAGGCGCCCTGCGTCGAGCGCGAAGCGCCGCTCGACCAGCGCCGGCAGATCGTCCTCGTGATGCGCGATCAGGAGCAGGGTCGTACCGTTGCCGGCCAGCTGCTGCACCTGGTTTTCGAGCAGGGTGCGGAAGCTCGCATCGAGCCCGTTCCAGACCTCATCGAGGATGAACAGCGCCGGCGGGCGGACGAGGCTGCGCGCGATCAGCACCTTGCGCCGTTCGCCGAACGAGAGCTGCATGAACGGCCGCCCGCGCAATGCCTCGAGTCCCAATTCCTCGATCAGCGATGCCGCGCGTTCGCGTTGGGCCGGATCCGGTTCGTGAAAGAGGCCGACGCTCGAGGCGAAGCCCGAAAGTACCACTTCCTCGACCGTATGGTTGACGTCGAACGCGACTTGCCATTCCTCGGAGACGTGCGCGATCGTTTCCTTGATCTGCCACACGTCGAAGGGTCCCGGTTGCCCGAAACGCAGCACCTCGCCGCCGTAGACCGGCGCGAGCGTTCCCGCGACCACCGATGCGAACGTGCTCTTCCCCGAACCGTTGGCGCCGGTGACGGCCGTATGCTCGCCGGCGCGAATCGCCCAATCGATGTTGTGCAGCACGTGCGTTGCGCCGCGGAAGACGTCGGCTTGCCGGATCTCCACGATCGCCGGCGCGGCCGCGGCGCGCGCGCGCGTTCGTTCGGCCCGCGGAGCGCGCGGCGCGCGCGGCGGCGGCTGCGGCCGGCCGGTATTGCGCTCGACGATGCGTCCGCCGCGCAGCGTGGCGTGGTGCGTGACGGCGGGGATGAAGTCATCGAAGCGGTGCGAGGCGAGGATCAGTTGCACCGAGTCCGCCAGCGTGCCGAGAAAGGCCAAGATGTCGCGCCGCGCGGCGCCGTCGAGCCCGTTGGTGAATTCATCGAGCACGAGGATGCGCGGCCGGCGCACGAGCGCGCGCGCGATCAGCAATCGGCGCAGCTGACCGAACGAGAGCGAGCGCACGCGCCGGCGCGCGAACGCCCCGATGTCGAGCCGGTCGACGATCGCTTCCACCGCCGCGCTGCGTTCCGCCGAGAGCGTGCCGTGCACGTAGAGCGTATCGTCGAAGCCGCTGGCGATCACGCTGCGGCCGTCGATCGGCAAGTCGAGCCGCACGTAGCGTTCTTGCTGTTCGGGCGCGACGAAGCCGATGTGCGCGGCGGCCGACATCGCACCGCGCGGAACGCCCTCGAAGCCGTAGGCGCGCTCGCCGCCGTCGGGGTCGATCCACTGCTGCCCGCGGATCACGCGCAGCAGCGTGCTCTTGCCCGAACCGTTGGCGCCGACGAACGCCCAGTGCTCGCCCGGATTGAGGCTCCACGAAACGTCTTTGAGCGCGTGATGGCCGTCGAGCGTGACGTTGACGTGGCGCAGGTCGACCAGCGGAATCGGGTCCGCCACCTAGGGAAAGTATCCCGCGATGCGCGTTGCGGCGCGGCGCACTTCGGCGGCCAGCGCCTGCGTGACCGGAGTGGTGGCGCGCGCCAGCGGCGCGGCCAGACTCAGCGCGCCGTAGACCGTGCCGCCGGCGCCCTTGATCGCGGCGGCGACCGCGTAGACGCCGAGATTGCTCTCGCCCGAACTGGTCGCGAACCCCGCCGCGCGCACGTCGGCGAGCGCTCGCAGCAGCTTGCGCTGCGAGGGGATCGTGTGGCTGGTCAGGCGCGGAAGTTTTTCCCCCGGATGCAGGCGCGCGATCTGGCCGTCGGTCATCTCGGCGAGGATCGCCTTGCCGCCGGCGGTCGCGTGCGGCGCACCGGCCGAACCGACCCGCGCGGCGACTCGCAACACGTGCGGGCCTTCGAGGCCCTCGACGAAGAGCGCCTTGCCGTCTTGCAGCACGATCAGGTTGGCCGTTTCGCCGGTGCGCTTGACCATCGCCGCCATCTCGGCCCGTGCGATCTCGCGCAGCTCGATGTCGCGCGAGAGCGAGCGCGCCAGCTCGAGCAGCGCGGGGCCGGGCAAGTACGCGCGCGTCGCGGGATCCTGGCGAATGAAATCTTGCGCCTGGAGCGTTGCCAGCAGACGGTGCGTCGTCGAACGCGCGAGGCCCGTCGCCGCGCTGGCCTCGGCGATCCGCACGGGGGTCTGCGCGCCGCGGAAGAGCGCGAGGAGCCGGATCGCTTTCCCGACCGATTCGGTGCGGCCCGGCGTTCCGGAGGCTTTCACCGGCATGCGGATGCGTTCGCCCGGGCCGGGCACATCCCATGGCGCGGAACGATGCACCGGGCACGGACTACCGATGCGGCCGTCCGGCGGGATTTCGGCCGGACGCGACGCTACATTCGATAGATGAGTGATCCTTTCGTCCAACGCTTGGCGCGCATTGATTGCTGTGCCGTTTCCGATGCCCTCGATAAGCTTGGGCTGAGCGGGGCCGTCACCACCCTTCCGCAACGCTCGTCGACGCGGCGCATCGCCGGCCGCGCGATCACGGTGAAGCTCGTCGCCAAGGACAAGGCGCCGGTCAGCGCCGGTCCGCCGCGCCATCTCGGCACGACTGCGATCGAAGCCGGCGGGCCGGGCGACGTGATCGTGGTCGAACAGCGCACCGGCATCGATGCCGGTTCGTGGGGCGGCATCCTCTCGCTCGCCGCCAAGCTGCGCGGCATCGAGGGGATCATCGCCGACGGCCCGGTGCGCGACATCGATGAAGCGCGGGCCTACGATCTGCCGATCTATTCGCGCGGCCTCACGGCCCGCACGGCGCGCGGGCGCATCGCCGAGGCGGCGACCAACGTCGACGTGCAGATCGATGAGGTCACGGTCTCGCCGGGCGACTACGTGCTCGCCGACAACAGCGGCGTGATCTTCATTCGCGCGGCCGACATCGAGGCGGTGGTCTCCGCCGCGGAAGATATCGCCGCGCGCGAAGCCGCGATGGCGAAGGCGCTGCTGGCCGGCCAGCCGGTCGGCACGGTGATGGGCGCGAACTACGAGAACATGCTGGCGGTGCACGCGTGAGCGCCGATACGAACGTCGAGCGCGCCGCGCAAGCTCGACACCGCGACGATCAGCGACGCGCTCGACAAGTTCGGCCTCAACGGCGCGTGCTACAAGATCGCGCCGCGCGACGGTTCGTTCCGCATGGCCGGCCGCGCCTACACGCTGCTCTACATGGTGTGCGGCAATCCGCCCGGCACGGTCGGCGACTACATCGACGACATCGAGCCCGGCAGCGTGCTCGTGCTCGACAACGCCGGGCCGCGAGAGCGGCACCGTGTGGGGCGACATCCTCACCGAGGTCGCGCATCGGCGCGGCATCGCCGGGCACGGTGATCGACGGTCTGTGCCGCGACGTGGCGCTCTGCCGCCAGCTCGGCTACCCGGTCTTCAGCAAAGACCACTGGATGCGCACCGGCAAGGACCGCGTGCAGCTCGACGCGATCCAGGTGCCGGTGAGCATCGGCGGCGTCCGCGTGGCGCCCGGCGACATCGTTCGCGGCGACGCCGACGGCGTGGTGGTGATCCAGAAAGAGTTCGAGGAGCGAGTGCTCGACTGGGCCGAGGAGGTGACGACCGTGGAAGATCGCATCCGCGAGGCCGCTCGCGGCGGGATGCGGCTGGTTGAAGCGCGGAAGAAGTTCGGCTACCACACCCTCCAGACGCGTGAGAAACCATGACGACGACCAAAGCGTACAAGTTCTTCGACCTGCCGACCGTCACGCTCGATTTCGAGCGGCCGGATCCCGACCTCGTGAAGCGCGCGGCGGCCTTCGGCACCGCGACGCTGCACGAAGCCGGCGGCAAGATCGGCGCGCTGCCGCCGCAGATCAAGCCGATGCATCCGTCGTTCTCGATCGCGGGCCCCGCGTTCACCGTGCACTCGCCGCCGGGCGACAACCTGTGGCTGCATCGCGCGATCGCGATCGCCAAGCCCGGCGACGTGCTCGTGGTCTATCACCGAGGGCGTGTACGAACACGGCTACTGGGGCGAGATCATGTCGACGGCGGGCAACGCGGCCAAACTCGGCGGGCTCGTCATCGACGCCTGCGTGCGCGACGGCGCGCTGCTCGGCAAGGTCGGCTTTCCGGTGTTCGCGCGCGGGCTCTGCATCCGCGGGACCGGTAAGGATTTCGCCGCACGCGGCTGGATCAACCATCCGCTGCTGCTCGGCGACGTAACGGTCGAAGCGGGCGACTTGATCGTCGGCGACACCGACGGCGTGGTCGCGATTCCGCGCGCCAAGATCGAAACCGTGGTGCAAAAATCGCGCGAGCGCGAGGACAAGGAAGCCGAAACGATGCGCCAGCTCACCGCCGGTGAAAAATCGATCGACCTCTACGGGTGGGATAAATGATCGCGCCGGAGCGAGCCGGCGCCAAGCGCCATCTCGACGTCCAAACGACGGCCGAAGCGCTGCTCGCCCACATCAAGCGCAACGGCACGCAGTATTTCTTCGTCAACGCCGGCACCGATTTCGCCTCGGTCGTCGAAGCCTATGCGCGGCTCGATGAGTCGGGCCTCGATTTCCCGACGCCGATCGTCGCGACGCACGAAAATCTCGCCGTCGGAATGGCGCACGGGTACTATCTGATCGCACGCACGCCGCAAGCGGTGATGTGCCACGTCAGCGTCGGGCTCGGCCAACGCGATCTGCGCGATCATGAACGCGTCGCGCGATCAGATCCCGATCATCTTCATGTCGGGCCGCACGCCGCTGTTCGAATCCGGCCGCTTCGGCAGCCGTAACGGCGACATCCACTGGGCGCAAGAGATGTTCGACCAGGCCGGCATGATGCGCGAAGTGGTGAAGTGGGATTACGAATTGCGCGACGGGCTCAACGTCGAGCAGGTCGTCGACCGCGCCTACGGCATCGCGCAAGCCGCGCCCAGCGGTCCGATCTACCTCACGCTGCCGCGCGAAGTGCTGGCCGGACGCCTCGACGGCGCCGACGTGCGCGCCGAGGTGCCGGCGGTCCCGGCGCCGCCGTTCCCGAGCCCCGAGCACGTTGCCACGATCGCGCGGCGCCTGGCTACGGCCGAGTTTCCCGTGATCGTCACCTCGGCCAGCGGTGCGGATGCTTCGACGGTCGCGCCGCTGGCGGCGCTGTGCCAGCGCTTCGGCATCGCGCACGTCGACCGCAAGGCGCGCTTCATCAACGTGCCGACCGGTCACCCCATGCACTTGCCGCAGCAGCTCGAGGAGCTCTTCGGCGAGCTCGACGCGCTGCTGTTCCTCGAAACCGACGTGCCGTGGCTGCCCAGCCGCGGCAACCCGCGGCCCGAGACGTTCATCGCCGATGCCGGCGCCGACCCGCTGTTCGCGCGCATCCCGATCCGCAGCTTTCCGGCCGAGGTGTCGTTGACGACGACCGTCGCCGCGCTGTTGCCCGAACTCGAACGCGCGCTCGAGGCGGCCGGCGCCGAACAGAGCGCGGCCGCTCGCCGCGCGCGCATCGCGGCCGCGCGCGAGCGCGGCACGGCGAAGATCGACGCGCTGGTCGCGGCCGATGCGCAAAAGGGCGGCCCGATCACCAAGCTCTTTCTCTCGAAGGCGATCGACGCCGCACGTGCGTCGAGCGATATCGTGGTGAACGAGTATTCGGCCCAACCCGACTTCATGCGCTTCGATGAGCCCGCGACGTGGTTTCTCAACCCGCCGGCGGCGGGCCTCGGCTGGGGCTTGCCGGCGGCGATCGGCGTGAAGCTGGCCTCGCCCGACCGCAACGTCATCGCGGTGCTGGGCGACGGCGCGTATATCTTCGCCAACCCCGCGGCCTGCCATCACGCCATGGCGATGCACGATCTGCCGCTGCTGACGATCATCTACAACAACGCGCGCTGGGAGGCCGTGCAAGGATCGGCGCGCAGCATGTACGGCGCCGACACGGCAACCGGCAAACGCAAGCTGGCACCGCTCTCCTCGCTCGAGCCGATCCCGGACTTCGAAAAATACGTCGAAGCCTCGGGCGGCGTCGGCCTGCGCGTCACGCAGCGCGAAGAGTTGGAAGCGACCATCCGGCGCGCGCTCAACCTCGTGCAAACCGAACGCAAGCAAGTGCTGATCAACGTGATCGGCTCATAGGAGCAACATGGCAACGATCGATGCCCACGCGCACGTCAGCGTCCCCTCGGAGGTCTGGGCGTACAAGGCCGGCTTGCTCTCGCATCGCGGCGCGCACGGTAACCGCGGCCCCAAGCTGAGCGACGACGAGCTGATCGCGGCCTACCACAAGAAGGAGATGGCCCCGGTCGGCCACCTCGAGTCGATGCAGCTCAACAAGATCGACGTACAGCTGATCTCGCCGCGGCCCTTCCAGATGATGAACAGCGAGAAGTTCAAGCTCGTGCAATGGTTCACCGAGGAGGTGAACAACATCATCTACCGTGACACGCAGCTCTTTCGGGGAAAGTTCTACGGCGTCTGCTCGATGCCGCAAGCCGCCGGCGAGCCGATCGAAAAATCGCTGCCGGAATTGGAGCGCTGCGTCAAGGAACTCGGCTTCGTCGGCACGCTGCTCAACCCGGATCCCTACGAGAACTCGGGCGCCGAGGCGCCGCCGCTGGGCGACCGCTACTGGTACCCGCTCTACGAGAAGCTATGCGAGCTCGACGTTCCGGCCCACATCCACGGCACGGCCTCGAAGTCGGAGCGCACGCCCTACACGCTGCATTTCATCAACGAGGAGACGATCGCGGTCTACGGCCTGGTCAACTCGAATGTCTTCAAGGATTTCCCCACGCTCAAGATCGTCGTCTCGCACGGCGGCGGTGCGATCCCCTATCAGTTCGGGCGCTTCCAATCCGGCTCGATGCGCAAGCCCGTCGGCGAGCGCTTCAGCGACGGGTTGAAGAAGCTCTACTTCGACACGGTGCTCTACACGGAGTCCGCCTTGAAGCTGCTGGTCGAAGTGATGGGGCCGGACAACCTGGTCTTCGGCGCCGAGTGTCCGGGCGTGGGCTCGGCGGTGAACCCCGATACGGGCCACACCTTCGACGATATCGTGCCGTTCATCGAGAACATGGCAACGCTGAACGAGAAGCAAAAGCGCGACATCCTCGAGAACAACGCGCGCCGGCTCTACAAGATTCCGGTCGCCGAACCGGCGCTGGCCAAGGCGTGACGCCGGTCATGCGACTCTTTTCCGCTCTAACGGCGGCCCTCGTGGCCGCCGTTCTCGTCCTTCCGGTACCGGCGTTCGCGGCGCAGGCCGTGGCGATCACCTACGACTTCACGGCCCGTCCGGCCGCGGTACCGGCGACGCTCGCCGCGGCGCCGAACGCGCGCCTGCGCTTTCTCACCATCACCGCGATCGACGGCTACCACGTCGAATCCGCGCTGTGGGAGCCGGCCGCCAAAGCGCCGGCCGCGACGACGCTGGTGGTCGCCGTGCACGGCAGCGGTGACGACTACTACGGCGATCCGATGGGCTTTCTCGGCAAGGGCCTCTCGGCCAAGGGCTACGCGATGCTGGCGATCGATACGCGCCAGCACGACGAGCACATCAACACCGACAACTTCTACGATATTCGCAACGACATCCAAGCCGCGGTGTTCACGGCGCGCGCGCTCGGCTACCACACGCTCGTGATCTTGGGCCACAGTCTCGGTACGATCCAAGTGCAGTTCTACACGGCGCAAGACTGGAGTCCCGACATCAAAGCGGTCGTGTTGCTGGCGCCGTTCGCGAACCTGCCGTGGAAGTCGCGCAACATCCTGATTGCGAACGAAAAGCAGTACGCCGATCTGACCGCCGCCGCGCTGGCGTCGTTGCGTGATGGAACCTCGACCGCCGTGCTGCCGGTGAAGATGGGCTATCTGCAGGGCGCGAGCTCGCCCGTCACCGGTCAGCATTTCCTGACCTATCGCGATGAGACGACCGGTGTGGCCGACGGCACGTTTTGGATCAAGCGGATTCCGCACCCGGTGCTGCTCGTGCGCGATCAGTCCGACGGCATCGTGCTTCCGTTCGAGCACAACATGCTGCTGAGTGCGGCCGGCACGCCCGGTTCGCTCGTGACGAGCATCAAGTTCGTGCTCGTGCCCGACGATCGTCCGCCGAGCCTCGCCGGCCACAAGTTCAGCAACAACCAGCAGCCGCTGGTCGACACCGTTGCCGGCTGGCTAGCGGAGCAGCACCTCTAGCGCCGCGCCGGCTGGATAACGCCTTTATCGATCCTTCGGCAGGGTATCAATTTGCCGAAGCCAACTAGCTGCGCACCATGGCAAGCGCTTCCCGGGCCGAGACGAGTTCTACGCCGTCGTTGCGTGCATCCATTGCCGAGAGCGTTCGTTCTGAAATTCTCAGCGGCGCACTCGTGCCCGGCACGCGGATCAGTACGGCCGATCTGCAAGAGCGCTTTGACGCCAGTTTGGGTGCGGTGCGCGAAGCATTGCTGCAACTTGCCGCCGACAACCTCGCGATTTCAATCGACCGGCGCGGCTTTCGCGTCGCGCCGGTTTCCATCGCCGATTTGGAAGACTTGGCGAGCGCTCGCGTCGAGATCGAAACCTTCACCCTGCGCGATGCGATGGCTCGCAGCACGAGTGCCTCCGAAGGGGAGATCTTGGCCGCGCTGCATCGGCTCAGCGAGATTTCGCGTCACCATGACGGCAGCCTCACCGACGCCTGGTATGAGGAGCACCGGGTCTTTCACGCGACGCTGGTGGCGGCCAGTCAGGCGAACTGGATCGGACGTTTTCGCGTGACGCTGCACGACCAGTTCGAGCGCTACTGCCGCATTTCACAACTGTTGCGCCGCAGCACGACCGCCAAGGAGCGCAGCTCGCACCAAGTACTGGCTGAAGCGGTGCTCTCGCGCGACGTCGAGCGGGCCTGCGAGGTCATGAGCGAGCACGTTTGGGGAACCGTCCGGGTCATACTCGCCTCCTCGAAAATCGCAAAAACTTGATGGTCGCCGCGCCGGTTGCTGCGCGGCAGGGATTTCCAAAATAATCGACTATTTTTGATTTTATAGATTATTTGTTGAGCGGCGCTCGCGCCGCGGGAGAGCGCAATAATGGCCAAAACGGCGCCGTTGGACGTGCAGACCGCACTTCGTTCCAGGTACGTCGTAACCGCCGGCTACCGGACGCACTATACGGAAGCCGGCGTCGACGGTCCGGTCATCGTAGCGCTGCACGGCGGCGGAGCAGGCTCTTCGGGCGCGGCGGGCATGGCTGCGCTGATTCCGTTCCTGGCCGACACCTATCGGATAATCGCCATCGACGGCGTTGGGGGATTCGGCTTAACGGACACGAGCGCTGCCGCCAAATATGGCTTGCAGAGCCGCGTCGAACAAGTTGAAGCCGTGGTCGATGCGCTGGGGCTCGACCGCTTCATCATCATGGGGAACTCGCAAGGCGCATGGGTGGCGGCGAAATACGCGATTCAACATCCCGACCGGGTGGACCGCATGGTCCTCATTGCCAGCGGAAGCATCACCAGTGCGATGGGCATCGGGGAGATACGTACGCCGGCCGCGGAAACGCTGCACGGCTACGACTATACGCGCGAGGGGATGATCCGTCTGCTGCGTGCGATCGTATCGGATGAATCGCGGGTTACGGAGCAACTCATCGACGCGCGCTTCGCATCCTCGATGCGCCCGGGCGCGCGTGAAGCGATGGAGATCTATACGGCCGGGATCAAATACCTTCGGAGCGACGTGATGAAGGCCAACTTCGATATGCGCGAATCGCTCCCGGCGCTCACCAAGCACGTGCCGACGATTTTTTTCTGGGGTGAGAACGACAATTTTGCTCCGGCTTCGCAAGGGCGTAAGTTGGAGCCGCTGCTTCCGGACGTTCCCTTCCACTTCGTTGCCGACGCCGGCCATCAGGTGCAAACGGATCAACCGGAACTCGTGGCGGATGTGATGCGCACGTTTCTGCAAGGTTAGCCGCAGTTTCGCAATTCGGCGCTGCGTGGAAGACGTGCGACCGCCTAGCCGGGACTCGCGAAGTTTCCGCTGCTCGCAGCTGCCGCCGGCCGATGGTCGTTTCAAGGAGGAACGTATCGATGTTGGGGATGCAAATGTTTTGGGTCAGAAAAGTCTCGTCGCTCATTTTCGTTGCGGCGCTGATCGGGGCGCCGTATCAAACGTCGGCCGCGGAGCCATTCGAAATAAACGCCATCCTGTCGATGACGGGTTCGGGCGCATTCATCGGTAAAGAAGAGGCGCAATCGCTTGAAGTCGTCGAGGCGCTGACGAATAAGGCGGGCGGTATCAATGGCCGGCCCATAAAGTTCGTCGTCCAGGACGATCAAACCAACCCGCAAGTTGCGGTTCAACTGGCGAACGGCATCCTTGCGAAGAAGGCCTCGATTCTGCTCGGGTCGACGATCGTATCGGCCTGTAACGCGATGGAGCCCTTGCTCAAAAGCAGCGCGGTCCTGTATTGTTTCTCCGGCGGCATGCATCCGGCGGATGGCAGCTTTGCCTATTCGGCCACGATGTCGACGCATGATCTGTTGGCCACGTCGGCCCGCTATTTTAGCCAGCTCGGTCTGAAGAAGGTCGCCTTCCTGACCTCGACCGACGCTACGGGACAAGATGCCGACGTGGGGTTGGAGGCATCATACGGAGAGAAGAGCCCGTACGGCACGACCGTGGTGGATCGGGAGCACTTCAATCCGACGGACCTCAACGTTACGGCCCAGATCACGCGCATTAAAGCTTCCGGGGCGCAAGTGCTGTTGGCTTGGACGAGCGGCACGGCCGCGGCAACCATTCTGCGCGCAGTGAGCGACGTTGGACTTACTATTCCGGTTCTGACCACTGCCGGCAACCTCACGTACGTTCAAATGAAGAATTACGGATCGTTTATGCCCAAAGAGCTGGTCTTTGCGGCGCCACCGGTCATGGCGCCCGAGCAGATCCCGCCGGGGCCGGTCCGAAACGCCGTACGCGCCTATTTGGATGCCTTCGCGGCCATCGGCGTACGGCCGGATATCGGTCAAGCCATTGCGTGGGATCCGGCGATGATCATGGTCTCCGTGTTCAAGAAAATCGGGACCGACGCGAGCGGTGAGCAGCTGCACGCCGCACTTTCATCCCTTCGCGGATACGTCGGCATCTGCGGCGTGTACGACTTTCCGGCGGTTCCGCAGCGTGGCGTCGGCATTGCGAACGGCGTTATGGTTCGATGGGATCCTGCCAAAGACACGTGGGTCGGCATCAGTAAGTTCGGAGGAGCGCCCCTTAAATGAGCATCACGTGATCGTCACTGCCAAGCCGTTCGATCTCGAGGCCCTCCTGAAATTGGAGGACGGCTTCGTCCACTCCGATGTGTACACCAGGACAGACATCTTCGAGTTGGAGATGGAAAAGATATTCCATCAGGGCTGGGTGTACGTCGGCCACGACAGCGAGGTGCCGCAGAACGGCGACTACGTGCTACGGTGGATCGGCCGGCAGTCGGTGATCATGAACCGCGACAGCAACGGCAAGATTCACCTTTTCATGAACCGCTGCCGTCACCGGGCCAATAGCATCTGTCAATTCGAAGAAGGCAATTCGGCCTATTTCCGGTGCGCCTATCATGGCTGGACGTATAAAAATAGCGGCGAGCTGGTGGGACTTCCGTTCAGCGAAGGTGCGTATAACGACGACTTCAAGCACGAGAATTTTTCAGTCGTTTCCGTGCCGCGCATCGGAATGCACCGCGGGTTCGTTTGGGGAAGTCTGAGTGAATACGGGCCCTCGCTGGACGACTACCTCGGTGTCCCGGCGAAACGTGCGATCGATTTGTTCTGCGATCATTCGCCCGAGGGCAAGATCACGGTACGTCACGGGACGAACAAGGCCACGATTTACGCGAATTGGAAATTTCAGGGCGGCGATGGTTATCATCCGCCGTTTACGCATCAAGCGGCCACATCGGCATTCCAGGCCAAGCGCACCGGTCGCGAAGGCCGGATGAGCGTGTGGACGTCGGACGGAATCCTATCGCGCGATTTGGGTAACGGGCACTATTGCCTTGACATCCGGGCGGTAAGCTATTCAGGATTGCCCGACGCGCCGTGGGTCAAGACGTATCGCAACGCCATGATCGAGAGTTATGGCGAGCGGCGCGCCGACTTTATCATCAACAGCGGCGGCCCGCATTTGATGCTGATGCCGAACGTTCATCTGGTCAATCCGGATATCCGCGTGATCCGGCCCATTGCCGTCGACCACGTTGAAATCACCTATCACTGTGCTTTCTTGGCCGGCGTTCCTCCGGAAATCAACGCGGCACGGCTTCGCAGTACGGTCGGCCGCCGGGGGCCGGCCGGTTCGATCGACGTGGACGACGCGGAGATGTTCGAACGCAACCAGCTCGGCATGCACCAAACGGTAAATCCCTGGAAATTCATCGGCCGCGGCCTCTCGCGCGAGCACATCGATCAGGACGAGGGAGTGCCCGAAGCCTATCGCTTGGAGAACACGCTCGTCGGGCACATTGCCGATGAGGTAACACAGCGCGCGCAACTTCGCTGGTGGGCGTCAGAGCTCTCCGGGGCGTAGCTGATGAGCGCGCCGGCCTCGACCTCCAAAGAAGCGGTCGAAGCATTTCTCTATCTCGAGGCTCGGCTGGCGGATGAAAGCCGGTACGACGAGTGGCTCGCCCTCTGGACGGAGGACGCGTGCTATTGGGTTCCGGCGAACTCTGACGACTACGACCCGAACGCACGGGTGTCGATCATTTACGACGACCACGGAGCGCTGCAGGATCGCATCGCTCGCCTCAAGAGCGGTGCGGCGTGGGCGCAAGAGCCGCAATCCCGCATGCGACGGTCGGTGACGAATATCGAACTCGGCGCTCCGGACGGGAGCGACGACATCCGCGTGCTATCGAATTTTGTACTCGGCGAGCTGCGCAGAGGACGGCAGACGGTGTACTTTGCGCAACAACGGCATCGGCTGCGGCAAACTGCCGGCGGTTTGCGGATGGCCGCGAAGACGATCTTGCTGGTGAACAACAACGAGCCCATTCATAGCCTCTCGTTTCTGCTCTGACCGTCGCGACACCGCGGCGGCCTAGCGGACCAGCACCTCTAGCGCGCTCGCGACGGTCGCGGGCTGCCAGGCCGTGTCGTCGATGAAGCGCGTGATCCGTCCGCCGGCATCGACGATCGCGAGCCGTTCGCTGTGGACGATCGTGTCGGGTCCGGCCGAGCGTTCGAGAATGCGGAAGCGGGCCGCGAAGTCGAGCACCGTGCGCGGGTTGCCGGTGAAGAGGTGCCAGCGCGCGGGGTCGGCGCCGAACATCGTGCCGTAGCGTGCGAGCACGGCCGGACGGTCGTAGGCCGGATCGAGCGAAACCTCAACCAGTTGCACGGGTGAGCCGGCGGTGCGCGACTCCACCTGGTGCAGCTTGGCCGACACGAACGGGCACATCCTCGGATCCCGGCAGCGCGTATAGATGAAGGTCAGGGCGTATGGGCGGCCGCGCAGCGCGGCGAGCGTTTCGTGCCGTCCGCGCTGATCGACGACGGCGAGATCGGGAACGGCGTCGCCGGCATTGAGGAACGCCGGGTGGGTGAAGTTGCTCGTCGACGGCGCCGCGCCGATCACGCGGATCGCGGAGAGCGACCACGGTTCGGTCGTGCGATCGACGTCGGCCGCGATGCGCTCGCCGGGATGCACCGCCGTGCCGGGCGGCACGCTGAAATCCATCGTCATCGCCGGCATTCCCGCGAACGGCGCGTGGTGCAGCATGACGGTCGTCGGCGAGGGCGCCATCAAGACGATCCCGGTCAGCCGGTCGTGCGCGTCGGCCGGAGTGTGCGTGCGTACGATCAGTGCGGCGACGAGTGCGAGAACGCCGGCCGCAAGGGTGAGGAGTTTGGCCATCACAGCACCTGAACCTTGGCCATCATGCCGCCGTCTTCGTGATCGAGGATGTGGCAGTGGAAGAGAAACGTGCCGCGGATCGTGGGGTCACGGAAGTCGATCAGTACCACGGTCTGCGAGGGGACGAGCTGACCCGTCACGCCGATGCCCTCGGGCGAGAGATCGAAGGTGTCGAGCCAATGCGGGTTCGCTTGGGTGACGCCGTTGATGCTCAAGACGATGAAGTGGGTCTGATGGATGTGAAAGGAGTGGACTTCCTGCGTGTCGTTTTCCAGCGTCCACTGCTCGGTCGTGCCCGACTGCGCGACGATCTGTGGCGCGGCAGCGTTGTTATAGGCCGCGCCGTTGATGTAGAAGCCGTTGGCGTCTTCGGTGAAGTGGATCGTGCGCTGCTGCGCCGGAGCGGGCATCGCCGAGTGATAGTACTGCGAGTAGCGCACCGACGCCAGCTTCGCGACGCGCTTCACGGCCGTCGTGGTCGCGGTCGCCGGGTTCGGCCAGCTGCTGTCGTTCTCGAGCACGCCGAGCGCGACTTCCGGATTGCTGTCGCCGGCCGGCCCCGACTGGTAGCATTTGGAGATCAGCGCCGCCGGTGCGGCGCTGCCGGTAACGAGAAACTCGGCCCGGCCGGCGGGCGGAATCACAACGTCGCTCAACGGGAGCGTCGTCGGCGCGCCGGGGTAGGTGTTGATCGGCACGCCGTCTTGCGCGACCAGCTGCAGCTGCTGGCCGTCGATCGCGAGGTCGAAGTGCCGGTGCCCGGATGCGTTTAGCACGCGCAGCAGCTCGGTTTCGCCGGGCTTGATTCCGATCGCCGCCATCGTCGCGCCGTTGATCATCGGCGTCGCGTCGGTCTCGGGCGCGCAGGCGTTCCCGCCCAGCGGCGACTCGTCGGAATCTTGCGTGCCGCGGCGCGCGCTCGTGGACGTGCGGCGCAGAACGGACTCTTCGCCGGCGGCGTACGACGAATCGTTCGGCACGTCGCCCAGCACGATGATCCGTTCGCGCAACCCGGCCGTCTGCGGCACGACGTTGCCGATGCCCTCGACGATGATCACGCCGGCCATGCCGTTGCCGACTTCGTAGGAGGCCAAGCCGTGGGCATGCGGATGATACCAATACATGCCGGGCGGCTGATCGGGATTGATCACGACGGTGTAGTTGACCGCGGCGCCCGGTGCGGCGTTCGTGTCGATCACGTCGTCGCCGGGAGCATTGGGCGATGACGAGAGCCCGTGGAAGTGCAGGTTCGCGTTCGAAACCACGCCGACCGCGCAAAATTCGGGCAGCGAATTCTGGAACGAAAGCTGGATCGTGTCGCCCGGGTGCACGCGAATCGTCGGCGCAACTTCCTGTCCCTGCCAATAGAACGCGGGCCGGCTGCCGGCATCGAACTTCGCGGTTAAGTTCACGCTCGCGACGCCGTTGACGCTGTCGACTTCGGGCAGCGTGTTGAGCGGCGCCGGGCCCGCGGCGCTGCCCGTCGTCGGCACCGCGACCGGTGCCGGCGTACTGCTGCTGCTGCCGCCGCCGCCGCATGCCGCGAAGCCGAGCAGAACCATGACCGCCGCAGCGGAGAGATTGATGTAACGCATGGAGTCCTCAGTACGCGAACAGCAGCGAGGATGAAATGATGTGGAGCAGGTTGCCGTTGAAATCGCGCTCGGCCGTTTGGAAGAGCGTCAAGCGCGAGTTGGCGGAGAGGCGGTACCCGGCCCCGGCCGTGATCGACGCGCGAAAACGTTACGCCGTTGGTCGCATCCCAGCGCGCGATCGCGAACGTGCGGCTGCCCAGCGTCTGGCGAACTTGGAAGAAGCCGCCGCTCGTGACCAGCGCATCGCGATACACGTCGGCCGCGCTGTCGTTGCCGATTTGGTACACGCCGTCGATCTCGGTGCGCCGGTGCGACCAGCCCAGGCCAAAGCCGTTGCGCCAGAAGCGGTCGGCGACATTGCTGAAGTACTGCGTGTCGTTGAAGGCCGGGCCTTCGAGCGCGCGGCTGCCGTCGTAACGATAGGCGGTGAGGCGGAAATCGCCCAGATCGCGTTCGAGCGTCGCCAACGTATCGGCGCCGTCGGTTTGCAGTCCCGACTGTGCGTCGGCGCCTTTGAGCACCGAGAGCGTGGCGCCGAGCTGGCGCGCGGGGTTGCCGAGTTCGAATTGCGCACCCATCTTCGGTGGCGAAGAACGTGAACGGGTTACCGCCCGCGCTCTGGCTCCAGATCGCGTACGGCTGCGTCGTTTCGCGAAACGTCTCCGGATCGAGCGGCAGCGGCAGCGTGAACTGCCCGACCGCGCACGACGAGCGGCAAGCGCGCGCCGTCGGGCGTCAGCCGTTGCGCGTACCACGCGTCGCGCACGATGCCCGGAAAGCCGCCGTCGACGACGTACGGCTCGAACCAGTACGAGCCGCGCGATCCGACCGCGCCGCCCATCAGGAGCTCGACTTCGTTCACGATCGTCTTGGGCAAGCGGGCCCTTGATGTCGTCGGGATCGGCCGCCCCGGCGCTGGCGTAGTCGACCTCCACCCGCACGGCCACCGGGAAGGCCGGCTTCGGCTTGATCCCCGGTATCCGGTAGCCGTTGGCGAGGAACGTCTCGCCGAACGGCGTGAGATGCGGTACCACGGTATGGCAGGCCTGGCACGTGAGGCCGAAGCGGTGTGCGAACACCGGAATCGCCTCGGCCCGGCCGCCGGTGAGGGCGGCCAGGGCCAGCGCGACTGCGCATAAGCGCGAGCAAACGACGAAACATAGGTCATCCTAAACGAGTGATTTAGGTTGACCAACTTAGGCTGGCCTAACTATCCTCTCCTGCCGCCGGCCGGGAATTTTTGCGAGCGCAGGGACGTCCCGGTACCGGCTCCAACGCTTGCGGGCGATGATCCATCGCACGCGCGCGGCCGCGATCCGTGACCGGAAGGGGCGGCCGTTTGCGACGATTACGGCCTACGATGCCGCCTTCGGCCGCGCGGCCGAAGCCGCCGGTATCGACCTGATCCTGGTCGGTGATTCGCTGGGCAACGTCGTGCTCGGCTACGATTCCACCGCCTCCGTAACGCTCGAGGACATGGAGCGGCACGGCGCCGCCGTCGTGCGCGGCACGGCCCGCGCCCACGTGTCGATCGACTTGCCGTTCATGTCGTACGAAGCCTCGAACGCGGAGGCCGATCCACAGCGCCGGGCGGCTGGTGCGCGCCGGCGCGTCCTCGGTGAAGCTCGAGGGCGGGGTCGAGCGCGCCGAGCGCATCGCGGCGATCGTCAACGCCGGGATTCCGGTGATCGCGCACATCGGCGTCGGGCCGCAGACCGCCGCGCTCGATCGCGGTTTCCGGCGCCGCACCGATCGCGAGCGCTTGCTCGCCGACGCCGACGCGGTCGTCGCGGCGGGCGCGTTCGCCGTCGTGCTGGAGATGGTCGATCCGGCGATCGCCGGCGAGATCACCGCGCGCATCCCGATTCCGACGATCGGCATCGGCAGCGGCGCCGCGTGCGACGCGCAGATTCTCGTGCTCTACGATCTGCTCGGCCTCTCCGACTTCATTCCGCCGTTCGTCAAGCCGTACGTGAACCTTGCCGGCGTCGTGACGGCGGCGCTGCAGCATTACGCCGCGGACGTTGCCGCCGGACGCGATCCGCGTGACGGACCCTCGGCAACGTACGGATCGAGCGTCGTGCTCGCTAGCAGCGGCGCTCGCGGCCAACGCGTTCTTGAGCGCCTTCGGCGGCACGTGGACGTGCACGCTGCACACCCCGGCCGGCGTCCCCGCGCCGGTCTCGACGTGGACGATCGCCGCGGTGCCGCGCAGTTCGTGGGTGGCCGTGCGCTGGGCTTCGCGCACCGAAAACGGGACCGCGTTCGTCGGCTACCTCGCGCCCGATCAGCAGTGGATCTACGAAGACTTCCACAGCGACGGCACGCTCTCGGAGAGCACGTCGAGCGGACCGCAAAACGGCACGTGGACGTGGGAGGGAACGTTCACGACGCCGCAGCGCATGTTGCACGGCGCATCACAATGGCGCCGCGAGCCGGAGCGGATTCCGCCAGGGCTTCGGCCGCCTGATCGGCCCGTCGTTTCGCGAAACCGACGTACGCGACGTGCCGCCCGGCGAAGCGCTAAGCGGGGCTGCCTGAGACCAGGCGCGCGAGCGCGAACGCCACCGCCGCCGCGACGCCGCCGATCGCTGCGGTTTCGACCGCCGAGCGCACGCACCGAGCTGCCGGTGAATTTGCCTTTGAGCGCGCCGAAGACGACGAGCGCGATGAACGTGACGACGATCGAACCCCACAGCGCTTGTTGCGATTGCGGCACGAGCATGTAGGGCAAGAGCGGCAGCAGCCCGCCGATCACGTAGGAGCCGCCGATGCGCGCGGCGCTGAGCGGCGCGCGCCGCGGATCGGGTTTCTCCAAGCCCAACTCGAAGCGCATCATGAAATCGACCCAGTGCTTCTTGTCGGCCGTCACCGTGTCGACGAGCTGCTCGAGCGGCTCGCCGCTCGATGCCGTAGCCGGCGAAGATCGCTTCGATCTCGCGCCGTTCCTCATCGGGAACGTCGTCGGTCTCATCGTACTCGCGCCGCCGTTCGCTCTCGTAGTGGTCGACGTCGGAGCGCGCGGCGAGGTAGCCGCCGAGGCCCATCGAGATGCCGCCGGCGGCGAGTTCGGCGATGCCGGCGGTGACGACGATGTGCGAGGCGGCGATCGCTCCGCTGATTCCGGCCGCCAGCGCGAACGGCACCGTGAGCCCGTCGGACATGCCGATGATGACGTCGCGAACGGCGTCGCTGGCGTCGAAGTGATGCTCGTTGTGGGTCCGGCGCGGCCGGCCGGCGGATGCCGGAGCGCGAGCGTGCTGGTGCGTTGTCGGCCACACGGGTTGCTTGCCCGGGCACGGTGCGCGTCTCCCGCGCGTCGAAAGCCGGCGCATGCCGCAATTGATCGAAGCCGGAATTCCCGCCGCCCCCGATATGGATGCCGTCGCGCAGCGCTACCGCGCGTTCGAGCAGTCGTTGCAATCCGGTTCGCCGGCGACATGGCTGCCGACGTTTCGCGCATGGGACGACATGCGCCGCGAACTCGATACGTGGTCGTCGCTGACGCACTTGCGCTTCACGCAGGACACGCGCGACGAGCAAGCGCGCGCCGCGCTCGACCGGCGCGACGAACTCGAACCGACGCTCACCGGCTTCGAAATCGAACTGAAGCGCCGTTTCGTTGCGAGCGGCGAACGCGGCCGGCTCGAGTCGGACCTGGGCGCGCACGTTTTCCGCTTGTGGGAAACCGATCTCGCGACGTTCGATCCGGTGGTGGAACCCGATCTGGTCGCGGAGTCAAAACTGGCCTCGGAGTACACCCAGCTGCTGGCCGCCATCGAGGTCGACTTCGACGGCGAGACGCTCAACCTCTCAGCGCTCGGGCGCTATGCGAGCGAACCCGACCGCAGCCGCCGTCACGGCGCGGCCAGCGCGCGCTGGCACGCGCTCGGCGAACGCGGCGCCGAGCTCGACCGCATCTTCGACGAGCTCGTCCACGTGCGCGACGGCATCGCGCGCAAGCTCGGCTTCTCGACTTTCACCGAGCTCGGCTACGCGCGCATGCAGCGGATCGACTACGACCGCGCAGCGGTCGAGCGGTATCGCGAGATGGTCGCAGCCGAGGTCGTGCCGCTGGCGCATGCGATCGCCAAGCGCGCCGCCGGGCGGCACGGCATCGCGCAACTCGCCGTATGGGACGAGCAGCTGCTCGCCGCCGCGCCGGCGCCGCGTCCGCTCGGCGACGCGCGCTGGATCATGGAGCGCACGATCGAGACGTTCGCCGACCTCGATCCGCATCTGGGCGATTTCGCCCGGCTGATGGACGGCAACGAGCTGACCGATCTCGTCACGCGCGCCGGCAAAGCGGGCGGCGGCTACTGCACGAACCTCGCCACCTACGGCGTGCCGTTCATCTTCACCAACTTCAACGGCACCAAGGGCGACATCACCGTGCTGATGCACGAACTCGGTCACGCCTTCCAAGGCTACAGCAGCCGCAACAAGCCGGTCATCGACTACCTCTCGCCGACGATGGAAGCGGCCGAAGTGCACTCGATGAGTTTGGAATATCTGACCTGGCCGTTCATGGAGCGCTTCTTCGGCGACGGCGCGCAAACGTATCGCGAAGGCCATCTCTCGGAGGCGCTGCTGTTCTTACCGTACGGCGTCGCGGTCGACCACTTCCAGCACCTCGTCTACGAACGCCCGAACGCCACGCCGGCCGAGCGGCACGCTATGTGGCACTCGATGGAGCAGCGCTATCTGCCTTGGCGAACCTACGGCGATCTCGAGCGTCCTTCACAGGGCGCGTTCTGGCAGTCGCAGCTGCACATCTACCGCGCGCCGTTCTACTACATCGACTACACCCTGGCGCTGTGCTGCGCGCTGCAGATGTGGGCCTCGTCCTACGACGACACCGCCGGGACGTTGGAACGCTACGTGGCGTTGTGCGCGCGCGGCGGCGAGGCGGCGTTCCGTAATCTGGTCACGAGCGCCGGTCTCACCAGTCCGTTCGAGCCCGGCGCGCTCTCACGCGTCGTCGCGCGGGCCAAAGACGTACTCGCCTGTTAAGCTACTCCTCGATCGCCGTGCTGTTCGCCCGAAGATGGGTGCGGAGCGAATAGTCAGGATCGACGCTTCGGCGCGTGAGGTATTCGGCGAAGCCCAGCTGTTCGCGCAGGCTTCGTCCTCCTTTGATCAGGTTCGACTGGCGCGTTTCGGTTTCGCGTATCGTCGTCGCGACGTCGACGATGTGGTCGATTCGCGCCAGGGGCAGAAAAATCACGCCGTCCGCATCGGCCACGACCAGGTCGGCTGACGTGACACGGTGAGTTCCCACGTTTGCCCAGTCGAACGTCTCCGCGCTTCGCGCATCTAGACGCTGTGGTCCGGAAGGAAGGGCGCCGAGGCTGAACACCGGGAGCCCGATCTCGGTGATTTCGGTGCTGTCGCGATGGAGTCCCCAAATGACGATGCCGGCGAGTCCGGCGCCCTTCACCTCGAGCGCGACGAGATCGCCGACGCACGCTTCATCGAGCCGGCCGCCGTTGTCCACGACCATGACGTCACCGGACGCCGCCGCACCGATGGCTTCGAGAAACACATCAACGCTTCCGAAGTGCTGTACGGGACAAGCTCGTCCGCTGAAGGCTGCGTTGGGAACAACCGGCCGCAGCGAAGGCGGAGCGCACCGCACGGCAATTCCCAGCCGCAAGCATGCGTCGGCCAGATGAGGCGTCGTCGCGCCGTTCAACCTCAAACGGTTGCGGCGGCGAACGACGAGCGCAGCGCCTTGGCGGTTTCCACGGGCAGAGTCATGCTGCCGACGTTGTCGATCGCGATGCGCACGGAATCGCCCGCGGCGAGCGGGCCGACACCTGCCATCGTGCCGCTTGCGATGATGTCGCCCGGCTCGAGCGTCATGATCGACGAGCACAGCTCGACGGCTTCGCGGATGCCGACGATCATGTCGCGGGCGAAGGCGTGCTGGCGGCGCGCGCCGTTTACCCAGAGCTGCAGTTCCAGGCCGTCCGTCGGGCCGACTTCGTCGGCCGTCGTGATCCAGGGACCGATCGGCGTGAACGACGAGATCGACTTGCGCATCACGCGTTCTTCGAGGCCGCGCATCGTTACGTCGATCAGACAGGCGTAGCCGAAGATGTGATCGGCTGCGTCGGCGGCGGTGACGTTGGTCGCGCGCTTGCCGATGATGATGGCCAGCTCGCACTCGTAGTGGAACTCGCGCTCCGGCATATCGGGGATGCGAATCACGTCGCTCGGGCCGACGATCGAACTCGCGGCTTTCATGAAGAACCCGGCCACGTTCGCGCCGAGATTGTTGCTGCCGACCGCGTAGGAGCGGCCGTGCATCTCCGCCGAGTGGTCGGCGAAGTTATTCGGAAGCGCGAGCAAGTTGCGCGGCCAGGTGATCGGCGCCTCGAGGCGGACCGAGCTGAGCGGCACGCCGGGACCGGCGGCCGCCTTTTCGAGCGCCGGACGCAGCCGCTCGAAATCGCGGATCGTCCGAATGATGCCGACCGGCGGCCATTCGGCCGGATCCATGCTGCACACGGCGCTGACGTCGACGATGTTCTCGCCCACGATCACGCCGATGCGACCATCGTCGAAGCGTCCGATTTTCACAGCTGTCCCTCCGGTTTGCGGCCCCAAAAAGTTCGATCCGCTGATATATCGCTCCGGCCGCGCGGAAACATCTTGTCCAAACCACTGCCGCAGGTGGACGCCGGCGCCGTCATGGGGAGATGAAGCCGCGTGCTTTGAGGAACGCCTGACCGTCGGGTGAGGTGATGTAATCGACGAAGGCCTGCGCGCCCTTCGGGTTCGCGGCGCCCTTGAGCGCGGCGATCGGATACTCGATGTCGGGCGCCACCGCGGAGGGGAACGGCATCACGTCGAGCTTCGGTGCGACGGTCGACGTGACGTCGGTACTGTAGACGACGCCCGCGTCGCCTTCGCCGATGGAGATCTTGGTGACGACCGCCTTCACGTCGAGCTCGTTCGAGACGACGTTTTTCTCGACGGCGGCCGGAAAGTCGGCCGGATACCCCGGCGTACCGCTGAGTTTCCCGAACGTCGCGCGCGCGTAGCCGCCCACCGGAACGGTGGCCGCGGCCAGCACCACCTTGGCGCCGGGCTTCGCGAGGTCGGCCGGGCTCGCGAACTTCATCGCGGCCCCCTTGGGCGCGATCAGGACGAGGCGGTTCTTCGCGAACGTCTTGGGCGTGCCGGCGACGAGGCCGGCGTCGCTCACGACCTTCATCTGCGTAACGTTAGCCGAGGCGAACACGTCAACCGGCGCGCCTTGCTTGATCTGCGTCGCGAGCGTGTCGGAACCGCCGTAGTTGAAGGTCACCGCGATCCCGGTTTTCTTCGTGAACGCGGGGCCCGCGGCATTGAACGCTTCCGTCAGCGACGCCGCAGCGAACACGGTGATTTTGTCCGGCTGCGCGACGGCCGGCGCGGAAATACCGGCGGCGACGAGCCCCGCAATTGCGAGGCAAAAAAGCGATCGTCTCATGGTCGGCCTCCTTTCTCCCACGTGCCGTGTCTCCTTCGCTATATCCATCCAAACCGAACGCTACGAGCAAATATAGCCCTCCGGTCGACCCGCGGGGCGGTCTACGCCCGTTCCTAGGCGTATGTAGACCGGGCAATGGCACGCGTTTCTCTGCGGTTGGGATTCAGCGACGAACAAGCGCTCGGTCCGGGCAAGGTTCGGCTCCTCGAACTGATCGCCGAGACCGGTTCGATTTCGGCCGCCGGGCGCGCGATGAAGATGTCGTACCGGCGCGCCTGGGTGCTGGTCGACGAACTCAACCGAATGTTCCGCGAACCGCTGGTGGAAGCGCGTCCGGGCGGCGCGAACGGCGGCGGTGCGAGCCTGACCGAGGCCGGCAACGACGTCGTGCACCGCTACCGGGCGATCGAGTCGAACGTCGCGGCCAACTCGAGCGCTCACATCACGGCGTTGGAAAAGATGGTCGCCGGCGTCAAGCGCAAACCGCGCTCGGGCGGCTAGCGTCTCGACGGAACTGAGCGATCACCGTCCACGCATGTCGCCGGCGAACACTCGGCTTCGCTCGTGATCGACAGTGGCGATCCGGCACGGCCGTGGCGGTCCCTCGACTACGCTCGGGATGACGGGGGTACTACCGGCGCAGATACCACGCGCAACAGCCCTGCTGCCCACGCGCTACCGCCACGGATTGTACGCGCTCACATCCGCGATATGACGCGCTGCTGCCGCAGCTGTACGCTGCTGCCGCAGCAGTACGCTACGGCTCCATCGGTGCGCAACAAAGCTCCGCTGGTAATGGGAAGAGGGCGGCGTGGGTGGGCGCGAACGCCGGTGGCATGAACGCCGCAACGACTTCGCTCTTGCTCTTGATCGCCGCGTGCCTCGAGGTCGGCGGCGACGCGATCGTGCGCTTGGGGCTGAAGAACCATACCGGTTGGCCGCAGATCGCGCTGATCGTCCTCGGCGGTGCCGTGCTGCTCGGGTACGGCGTCTTCGTGAACGTCGCGCCGGCGGATTTCGGCCGCCTGCTCGGGGTCTACGTCGTGTTGTTCTTCATCGTCGCGCAGCTGGCGAATCTGGTGGTGTTCTCGATTCGGCCCGGCCTTCCGATCGTGGTCGGCGGCGCGCTGATCGCGGCCGGGGGCCTCGTCATCACGCTGTGGAAGGACTGATCCCGGGCGCGCTACTCGTCGAGTAAGCTCGCGTAATAGCGCCAGCGCGCTTCCATGCCGAAGCCCTCGGAGGCTTGCAGCGCCAGGTCCTCGTTGCTCATGCCGCGCGGCGTGCCGATCATCGACGCCCACCAGGTCAGCTTCGCCTGGTGTTCGAGCCAGATCGCGTTGATCACGACTTCCTCGACGGTCTCGCCGGCGATCGTGACGCCGTGGTTCTGCAAGTGCACGATCTGCCTGTCACCGAGCACCTTCGCCACCTCGGCGCCCTGCTCGGTCGTCGTCACCTTGCGCGCCGAATGGTAAATCGGAATCGCGCCTTGCTTGACGACCTGCGCCATCACGCCTTGCATCGGCAGAATCGGCCGTTCGAGATCGCCGAAGATCGTCGCCAGCGGCTGATGGGTGTGCACGACGGCTTGCACGTCGGGCCGCACGCGGTAGATCTCGGTGTGCAGCTTGGTCTCGTCGGGTACCGGAAACTCGCCGCCGATCTTCACCGCCTCGATGTCGACGAGCGAGACCTGCTCGATAGGTCATGTGCAGCTGATTGCCCTGTTCGGCCCCGCGCGCGCGGATCAGGACGTGGTCGGTGCCCGGCACGCGGGCGCTGACGTGGCCGAGATAATCGACGAGCTCGAGCTTCGCGAGGATGCGGCAGCCGAGTGCGATCTTTTCGCGCAGCGCGCGGATGTCGGGCGATTCGAGGTCGATACTTACGGGCATGAACTTCTCCCAAGCGGTTTTGCAGTGATGCTCAGCATTCGGAAAGAAAACTCCTGGCTATGCCATTTTCCTGTAGCCTGATCGACTCCGCGCTGACGCAGCCCATACTCGACGGCACCGTCGTCGCGCCTGGTCTCGAACTCACCTTCTCTACCGCCACCGTCGATGAAAACAGCCGCGCGATGATCGCCGGCAAATACGATATCGCCGAGATGTCGATGGCAACCTACGTTCAAGCACGCGCGCGCGGACTCGAACTCGTGGCCCTGCCGGTCTTCATGGGCCGCCGTTTTCTGCAGCCGTGCGTCGCCTTCGCGAAGAATTCGACGATCGGTTCGCCGAGCGAGCTGCGCGGCAAGCGCATCGGGCTGCCGCAGTTCTGGATGACGTCGAGTATGTGGCATCGCGGTCTGCTCGAACACGAGTACGGCGTGCCCGCGACGCAGGTCGAGTGGGTCACGACGCAGCCCGAACGGCTCGACGCCGGCTTCTCGCCCGGCGCGCGGGTCACGAACATCGGCGACCAGCCGCTCTCGCAGCTGCCCAAGCTCCTGGCCGACGGCACGGTCGACGTGATCTTCTCGCCGCGCCCGCCCGACCGGGACGGTTCGCTCGGCTTCCTTTTCGAGGACCCGGCGGCGACGTCGATCGAGTACCGCAACCGCACCGGGATCTACCCGCTGCTGCACACGGTCGTTCTCAAGGCCTCGCTCGCAGAGCATGCGGCCGAGCTGTTCGACCTGTTCCGCCGCTCCAAGGAGCATGCGTACGCCCACCCCGGCGCGAACGAGATCGAGTCGCCGATCGCCGGGCTCTCGTTCGAGGAAGCACGCGCCCGCCTGGGAGAGCCCTACCCGTACGGCGTACGTGCCAATGCCGCGGCGATCGACGCGTTCCTGAACTATTCCGTTGAGCAAGGCCTAACGTCAGAACGGCTGAAGACGCAAGACGCCTTCATCGCCGCCGAGTAATCCACCAACCGGGAGCATCCAATGATTGCTGCGCCAGCGGCGCCGGCCAAGATTCGCTTCGAGGGCGTCGGGAAGACGTTCGAGATCCGTTCGGGCCCGTTCGTGGCCGTCGAGGACATCAACCTCGACATCGCCGTGGGGTCGTTCTTCGTGATCGTCGGGCCCGAGCGGTTGCGGCAAGACGACGCTGCTGCGCATGGCGGCCGGACTCGAGACGCCGACGACCGGCACGATCACGATCGGGCGCGAGAGCAGCGATCGCCCCGGGAACTCGATGATCTTTCAAGGCGACTCGATCTTTCCGTGGATGACGGTCTACGACAACGCCGCCTACGGCCTGCGCATGCGCAACGCGCCCGCGAGCGAGATCGAGGAAGTGGTCGGACACTACCTCTCGCGCACCGGACTCACCAAGTTTGCCAAAGCCTATCCGCACCAGCTCTCGGGCGGCATGAAGCAGCGCGTCTCGATCGCGCGCGCCTTCGCCAACGATCCCGAAGTGCTGCTGATGGACGAGCCGTTCTCGGCACTCGACGAACAGAACAAAACGCTGCTCCAGGAAGAGCTTTTGCGCATTTGGGAAGAGACGAAGAAGACCGTGCTCTTCATCACGCATAGCGTCGACGAAGCCGTCACGCTGGGAGACAAGATCATGGTGATGACCGCCCAGCCGGGGCGCGCGAAGGCGATCATCGACGTCCCGTTTCCGCGGCCGCGCAAAGTGCTCGAACTGCGCGCGACGCCCGAATACGGCGAGCTCGTGTACGACATCTGGGGCCAGCTGCGCGATGAGGTTCTGGCCGCGAAAGCGGGCGAAGCCGCCGAGGCGGCCGGAGCGCTACGATGATCGCGGCCACGCCCGACCCTGGCCTCCGAGCGCGCCCGCTCGAGGGCGCGGCGCCGATCGTCTTCCGCGGAACCGCGACGCGTAAACGCGCGCTTTCGCAAGGCTCCTCCGAACGCCTGATGGGCGTGGTCGCGCCGATCGGCGTGTTCGTGTTGTGGGAACTGCTCGCCGACACGCACGTGATCGACACGCGCTTCTTTCCGGCGCCGTCGAGCATCGTCGGCACGTTCGGCACGCTGATCGCCAACGGCCAGCTCGGCGCGAACACGCTGATCAGCCTCGAGCGCCTCTTCTGGGGCTTCTTGCTGGGCGCGATTCCGGCGCTCGTCATCGGCCTCACGATGGGCCTCTACCGCCCGGTGCGCACGCTGGTCGAACCGCTGATCCTGGGCACCTATCCGATTCCCAAGAGCGCGATCTTGCCGCTGATCTTGCTGATCTTCGGTTTGGGCGAACCCTCGAAGATCGTGATGGTCGCGATCGGCGTGTTCTATCCGGTCGTGATCAACACGGTCTCGGGCGTGCTGCAGATTCCGAAGATGTATCTCGACGTGGGCCACAATTTCGGCGCCAGCCGCTGGAAGATGTTCACCACGATCGCGCTGCCGGGTGCGCTGCCGTTCATCATGACCGGCATCAAGCTCGGCGCCGGCATGGGGCTGATCCTGATCGCGATCGCCGAGATGATCGGCGCGCAGAGCGGCCTCGGCTACATGATCTGGAACGCCTGGCAGATTCTCTCGGTGAACACGATGTACGTCGGGCTGATCATGATCGCGATCCTGGGCTTCGTGCTCACCCTGGCGATCAACGAGATCGAGCGCCTCCTGATCCCCTCGCGCCAGGATCGCCGGTCACTTGCGCTCGAGCCCGCCGGATATGCTACCGTCGGCGCATGTCCGCGTTCCGCGCGATTATGACCACGACGATTATGACCATTCCCCTCGGCGAGGGCGAGTGTCGGTCGGTGCTGGTCTAGACGCGAACCACGGCACCAGATCACACGGCCCTCGCCAGTAGGCGGGGGCCGTTTTCATTGTCACGGAGGATCCGATGTCTGCCGCCCTTTCACTCCACGATCCCCTCGAGCGCGGCGCCGCTCCGGCGACCGCGCGTCCCGGCGTCGGCCTGCTCGGCTGCGGGGTCGTGGGCGCCGCGGTCGCCCGCCGGCTGCTGCTCGCTCATCCCGGCCTCTTGCGCGCGGTCGCCGTGCGCGATCCGCTCAAGTCGCGCGACGTGGACTGGGCGGCCTGGGACGGCGACCCGTTCGCGGTGGTCGACGACCCGAACGTCAACGTCGTGGTCGAGTGTATCGGCGGCGTGCGGCTGGCGCGCGAACTCGTGCTGCGCGCGATCGCGCACGGCAAGGACGTCGTCACGGCCAACAAGGAGCTGATCGCGCAGGACGGGCCGTGGCTGCGCGCGTTCGCCGCGCGCACCGGCGCGACGCTGCACTACGAAGCCTCGGTCGGCGGCGCGATCCCGATCCTGCGCGCGCTGGAGACCTCGCTGGCCGACGAGCCGATCCTCGAGGTCGGCGGCATCGTCAACGGCACGACGAACTTCGTGCTCTCGCAGATGGAAGCGGGCGCGACCTACGCCGACGCGCTGGCCGAAGCGCAGCGCCGCGGCTTCGCGGAGGCCGATCCGCGCAACGACGTCGAGGGCTATCGACGCGGCGCACAAGCTCGCGATCCTCGCGACGCTCGCCTTCCGCCGGCCGGTCGCGCCGGCGGCGCTGGCGCGCTGCGGCATCACGCGCGATCGTGCCGGCCGACGTCGCGCTCGCGGCCGAACGCGGCTGGCGGCTCAAGCTCGTCGCGCTCGCGCGCCGCACGAGCGACGGCGTCGAAGCCGGCGGTGACGCCGGCATACGTCGCGCGCGACCACGCCTTCGCACGGCCCAGCGGCGCCGAGAACGTCGTGCGCGTCGTCGGCGCGAATTCGGGCGCGCTCGAGTTCTTCGGTCTCGGTGCGGGCGGTGCAGCCTCGGCCTCGAGCGTGGTCGGCGACATCATGAGCGCGATCGAGTTGCGCGCGCGCGGGATCGCGCCGCGGCGCGGCGTCGTCGGCGAGCCCAAACGGTCGCGGCGCTGCGGCTCCCGGTCGTCGTGCGCCGCGCCGGCGGCGTGCACGTCGCCGAACCGCACGCCCTCGACGAACTGACGGCACTCGCCGCGCAGCCCGGCGTGCTGGCCGCGATTCCGTTGCTGGCTTAGCTTATTGCGAGGCCGGCGCGCCTTCTTGGCGCGTGAGCGTATTGCCCTGGCCCTGGCTCTGGCCGCCGTCGACGATCGAGCGAGAGGTTGGCGAGCCGCTCGATGATCTCGGCTTCGCCGGCGTTGCGCGGCTCCATCGGCGCGAGGCCGCGGTCTTCGCGCAGCGCGGCGCGATGCTGGCCGTAGAGCTCTTCGGCCTTGTCCTGATTGCGCCAGCAGGCTTTGAAGTGATCGGCCACGCGGAACGCCGTGCCGTTGTCGTTGCGCTTGAGTTTCGCCGCGACCGTGCCGGCGACCGAATAGACGTCGAAGACGCAGTTGCGCAACGGGTCGAGCCGCGGATCGTAGCTGAGCAGCGATTCTTTTTTCTCGAGATCGCGCAGCTGGAAATACGAGAGGTTGCCGAAGCGCGCGACCTTGCCGATGATCGCGCCCATGATCGGCAGCTCGGTCGGCGCGAGCTTCTGCTCGGACATCGCGCGATCGCGCTGTTCTTCGTCGGTGACCGACGCCGCGCTCCAGGCGCTTCTCGTACTCGGTCGCGCTCGTTTCTTGATTTTTTCGATGCGCTTGAAGATCGGCTTGATCTCCGGCCGTTCGTGAAACTCGTTGAGGCCGGCCTCGGACTCGAGCGACTTCTTGATCGACTCTTCCTTGAGGTAGATCGCGCGTTTCATCTGGTCGTCGAGCGCGCCGAGTTGTTCCTCGCGCTTGCGCATCGCTTGGCGCAGTTGATCGAGCGCTTCGGCCGCGACGAAGGCGGCGCGGTAGAGCTTGCCGGCGCGGCCGAACGAGAACAGGTTCTCGAAGAACGTCGGCGGGTTGACGCCCTTTTTGTCGACGTGGATCGGGTAGGCGTTGGCGTATTGCCGCGTCGTGTACTGCGCCGTCGTGCGGCGCTCGTCTTCGAACGACTTGCCGTTCTTGATCTCGCGCTGCAGCTGTTCGCGCTTTTGCGCGAACGACGTTTGGATCGCCGTCTCGGCCGAGGCGAGCTGCTGGCGCTGGTAACGGCGCTTCGCGTCCTCGTAGGTATCGAGATCCTTGGCGTCTTTTTCGAAGTCCGGAATGTTGTACGGCAGCGCGCTCGGGCTCGCCCGGGAGGCGAGCGTCTTCGTCGTCGCTGAGGCTCAGCGGCGGCGTTCGGACGGCGGTCGGCGCCGGTTCGTCCTCGGCGTCGTCGGCGAGCAGGCTGACGGTCTCTTCGGAACCACGAGTTCGCTCTCGGCGAACGCATCGGCCGGCGCGTCGATTTCGGGTTCGCCGCTTAGCGGCGAGCCAACAGGAAACTCCGCCTCGTCGGCACCGTCGCCGAAGCTTTCAAAGAGACGGGACAAGCCGCTACCGAAACGCCTCGGCGCGGCCGTCGGATCGGCGCACCCAGCTTACCACGGCAGAGAGTTCGTTCCGTAAGACGCACGGTTGACGCCTTTCCTCGACGTTCAGAATCATCCCACTTTTGATGCGCGGAGTAGAGCGTCGTCGGTACGGCGAATAGGTGACTCCCAACATGCGAGCCACGCGCGCCGTCGCCTTGGTCCTGTTGTTGGTTGCCGTCGCCGCCGGGTCATGGTGGTTCTTTGGCCGGCATTCGAGCGAGCCCGACTCCGTTACCGTCTATTATACCAAGACCGACGGCACGACGCTCGTGCCGTGGACGGTCTCGCTCGGCCCGGCTCGCGACGCGCGTTCGGTTGCCTTTTATGCAGCCGTGCAAGCGGTCGCCGGTCCGCCGGCCGGGGTCGATGCCGTGCGGTTCCCGGCCGGAACGCAACGTCCTCGGCCGCCAACGTCGACGGCTCGACGCGCCGACGTCGACCTCTCGAAAGACGCCGGCACCGACGTCGAGGGCAGCTTCAACGAGGCTGCGGAGTTCAAGGCGCTGGTGTACACGCTGACGGCCCTGCCCGGCATTTCGTCCGTACGCGTGAGCGTAGCGGGCGAGCGCATCGCGACGCTTCCCGGAGGTCACCTCGAACTCGATGAACCGCTTACGCGCCAGAGTTTTTAGCGCGCTCGCGGCGCTCGCCGTCGCGCTTGCCGACGTTGCTGCCCGGCGGCGGCCCAAGAGACGGCGACGCCGAATTTCTGGTTTGCCGGGACGCGGCTGATCTTCGAGCGCGCGATCCCGCTCGACGGCGACGTCGCCGTTTCGATCCGCGATTCGGGCCTGCTGCGCTTCATCGCCAAGCTGGGCGCCACGATCGCCTACCAGCCGCAGCAGCGCTACGTCGTCGTCACGGCGGCCGACCATCGCACGATCACGTTCACGATCGGTTCGGCGCAGTATCTGGCCGGCGGCGATCGCCGCCCGGGCGACGTTCGCTCCGTTCATCGACGGCAACGAGCCGATCGTGCCGCTCTATGCGCTGGCGCACGCCCTCTACGTCGAACCGGTGGCGGGCGCGGGCGAAACGATCATGCAGCCGCAGATCGGCGCACTCGACATCCGCACTCAAGGCGGCCGCACGACGGTCGTGATCCGCGGCGCGACCGCGCTGGCCTACGTCAAACGCGTCGACACGCCGACCCACGTCGAGTTCGCGTTCGGCGGCGTGGCCTCGACGCTGGCCGGCGCGCGGCGCATCGGAGCGGCCACGACGGCCACGATCACGAGCGGCGGCACGCCGCGCAACCCCTCGACCGTCATCGCCTTCGACGCGCCGCGCGGGCTGACGTACGAGCTGACCCCGCCGGCGACGCCCTACGAACTCGCGCTGGCCGTCACCGACGCGCCGGGCACGGTCGCGGCCAACCCGCCGGCCCCGCCGGTCGCGAACCCCGCGCCGACGGCACCGCCGCCGCCGGCCGCCGTGCCCTACACCCCGGCCTACTCGCCGCCCGCCGCCGCCCGTACTCGGCGGCGGCAGCGGTGCCGCAACCGCGCCCGGGGTGCCCCCCGTCGGCGAGGCGAGCCCCATGCCGGCGGCGAGCGGAGCGGCCGTCGTCACGGCCATCACGCTGCAGCCGCAGGGTGACGGCCTGACGATCCACGTGGCCGTCGCGGGCGCCGCGCCCTACGACTGGCACCGTTTGGCCGACCAGCGCTGGTATCTCGACATCCACAATGCGCAGTTGACCGATGCCGGGCGCGACGAGCGCCCGGCGATCGCTGCCGTGGACAGCGTTCGCATCCGCCAGATCGGCACGCCCGACCAGCCCGTCGTGCGCATCGCGCTCACGCTGCGCGGTGAGAAGGAGGTCGACGTCACGACCACCGGCGACGGCCTGACGATCGCCGCCACCAACATCGATGCGATTGCGGCTGCGCGCACCGGCACCGGTCGCGTCGGCTCGCCCGCCATCGGCGATGCCGTCCCGCCGCCGGTGGCGCTCGCTCCACCGACGGCGGTACCGGCGCCGTGGAAGTTCGGCACCGTCAACGGGTCGCGGATCATCGTGCTCGATCCCGGTCACGGCGGCGACGACTTCGGCACCGCGCACAACGGCCTGGTCGAGAAGAACCTGACGATCGACATCGCGCGCCGCCTGCGCACGCTGCTGACCGCGGCGGGCTGGAACGTGCGCATGACGCGCGATTCCGACATCGATCCGGTCTCGCAGGCCAACCTCGCCGCGATGCGCGCCGACGGTAAGCCCAACCCCGACGACCGCGCCTATTTGCAGACGCGCTGCGATGTGGCCAACTCGGTCAACGCGCGGATGTTCATCAGCATCCACGTCAACTATTCCGACAGCTCGAGCATCAACGGAACGACGTTCTACTGGTACAAACCGGAGGACGAGCAGCTCGCGCAAACGCTCGAGCGCGCCGTGATTCCGGTCGCCGGAACGAACGACGTGGGGCCCCGCCACGAGAACTTCTACGTGATCCGCCACACCACGATGCCGGCCGTGCTGATCGAAACCGCCTTCATCTCGAACCCGCACGATGCCGCGCTGCTTGCGAGTCCCGCGTTCTTGCAGAACATGGCACAGGGCATCGCCAACGGCGTGAAAGCCTACGCCGGAACGCCGCCCGTCCAGGCCTCGCGCGTGGACCAGTGATCGGCGTCTACGACTCGGGCCTGGGCGGTCTGACCGTGCTCTCGGCCGTGCGCGAGGCGGGGATCGGCGACGACGTCGTCTACTTCGCCGACCAGGCGCACGTGCCGTATGGCGAGCGGACCGACGCCGACCTGCACGGGCTGTTGACCGCGAACCTCGCGTGGCTCGAGCAGCACGGCGCGGATGTGGTCGTGATGGGCTGCAACACCTCGTGCGCGGTGGCGAGCCGGCTGGGCTGGCCGCCGGCGCGCTTCCGGCTGCCGATCCAGGATCTCATCGTCAACTGCGCGCGCTCGTTCGCGCAGTCGCCGTTGCGGCGCGTCGCGGTCGTCGCGACGGCCGCGACCGTGCGCAGTCACGCCTACGCGAACGCGATCGCGGCCGTTGCGCCGCACATCGAGGTGATCGAGATCGCGGCGCCGCTGCTCGTGCCGCTGGTCGAAGCGGGTGAGAGTGAGAGCGAACGCGCGCGCGCCGCGGTGCGCGATATCGTGGCCGAATTTCCGCCCGGCGTCGATGCGGTCGTCTACGGCTGCACGCACTACCCGCTGCTCGACGCGCACTTCGCCGCCGCGCTGCCGGGCGCCGCGCGCATCGATCCGGCGCGCGAACAAGCGCGCGCCGTCGGCGCGCTCGATTTGCCGCCCGGCCGCGGCGAAACGCTCTACCTCACCAACGGCGACGTCGCCGCCTTCGAACGCAACGTACGGCGCTGGACGGGTGACCACGCGGGCCGCGTGACGGGTCTGGCTGCGAGCCTGCCCTAGCGTTTACGGAAGGGCGGTGAACGGAACCGCCGGCGCGCTCTCGAGCAGGCGCACGCGCCGCTGCAACGCTTCGTTCGCTTCGCGCAGCGCGAACACGTCCACGGTTTCGTACGCCACGGCCGCGGCATCGGCGAGCCGGCGCAAGAGCCGCAATTCGTCCGGTTCCAATTCGGTGCCGTTGGCGTGGCGTCCGTAGAGCACGAGCGCGGAGAGCGCGCCGCGCCGTAGGATGCCGAGCGCGATCACCGGCTCGCCCGGCGGCGGCGGAAGCGCGCCGGGTGCCCACCGCAGCGCCCGCAAATCTACGAGCGGCTCGCCGGCGAGGACGCTCCGTGCGACGATATCGTCGGAGGCGATGCGCGCGAGCAGCGGTTCGCTCCAATTCGAGGCGCGCTCGCGGCGAAAGCCGTCGCCGGTCGCGCGGAAGAGCGCGGCCGAGCTCAGCCGCAGCGTGGTGGTGACCTGCGTGACCAGCACGTCGTCGACCGTGTCCGCGCGTTCGGCGAACGGCAGCGTGCGGATGACCGCCGCGAGGTAATCCTCCGCGGCCAAACGTTCGCGGAAGAGCACGCGCTCGATCGCGCGCTGCACCCAGTTGCGCACGCGGAAATAGCCGAGGCCGATCGCGATCGCCGCGACCGGCTGCATCACGAAGGCTAGGTGCTCGGTGACGAAGTGCTGAGCCACCCAGTTCGCCGCCGCAAGCGTCGCGAAGGCCGCCAGCGTGAGCACCGAGTACAGCGCCGCCCGATTGACGACGAAGCCGAGATCGAAGAGCCGGTAGCGGAGCACGGGATACATCGCTAACAACAAGCAGAGATTCGAGATGCTGAAGATCAACCGCCAGTCGAAGTATCCACCGCTGGTATTTAAGGGGGGTGCTATCAGCGAGAACGCACGGAATGCGGCCGCGCTGACGAAGGCGGCGCTGGCCCAGGCGATTCGGGAGCGCTCGAGGGGCTCGGCGCGGGATTGCTTCACGATGAAGAGGGCTGCGGCCGCGATCAGCGGCAGGGCATACCCCGTCTGATCCGCGAGCCCAAAGTCCCAACGTCCGACGTAGTAGAGCAGCTCCGCGGTGATTTCGGGGATTACGGAGAGGGCTAACGCGATCCAGAGCGCGCGGTCGAGCCACCGCCAGCGTGCCGGGACCGTGCCGCTCGGGAAGCGCAGCGCGAACGAGACGAGCGCGAAACCACTGTAAGCCAGGGCGCTGCCGACGAGTAAACTCAGAGCCAAGCCGATCGGCCGTGGCAGGAAATCGAGCGAATAGTCGAGGTCGCCGCCGCCTAGGGTGGACAACGCCGAGATCCAGAAGGCAAATGCCATCACGCCCGGACGACGCGTGAAGAAGAACCCCGCAAACGCGATCACCGCCACTCCGGTAAGCTGGCGCAGTGCTTCGAAAACCGCTTCTCGTCGCAGGTAGAAGTGCGGGCTCGGTTGCATCGCGACGATTCCGCCGGGGGTCGCGACGTGTATGGTGTCGCCCGGCTCCGGAACGTGCAGCCGGTAGCCGCGTAAGGGGTCGCCGTCCGGCCGCTCGAGCACCCGATCGCCGCGCGCGATCCGCACGCCCGGCGGCAGTTCGGCGGGAAAGACGCGGAGCACGCGTCCCGATTCGATCCGGAACGTTACGCCCCAGAATTCATGCGGCACGAACGGCGCAAACGCTTGCCACAGTCCGAGCACGATGCCGAACGCGGTCAGAACGAGTATCCCGGCGACCGCGACGCGTTTCATCCGGGCTTACGGTTCGCGGCATCGAAAAGCGGTCCATGCTCGATGCGATGCGCGGCGAGTCTCCGCTGCGGGCCGCGTGACGGGTTTGGCCGCTACCCTGTAGACGCGGCCGCGGTCTCCAGCAAAAATACGCGCCGTTCCAGTACTTCATTGCGTTCGCGGAGGGCGAAAATGTCCACGGTTTCGTACGCTACGGCGGCGGCAGCGGCGAGCCGGCGCAGCAGCCGCAATTCCTCCGGTTCCAATTCGGTGCCGTTGGCGTGGCGTCCATACAGCACGAGCGCGGAGACCGTGCCGCGCCGCAGGATGCCGAGCGCGATCACCGGTTCGCCGGGTGGTGGCGGCAACAACCCGTCGGGCGTCCACCGCAGCGCCCGCAGCGAAACGAGCGGCTCGCCGATGAGGAGGCTGCGTGCGAGGATGTCGTCCGGCGAGATGTGGGCTAGTAGCGGTTCGGTCCAATTCAGGGTGCCTTCGCGCTGGAAGCCGTTGCCGGTCGCGCGGAAGAGCGCGGCCGAACTCAGCCGCAGGGTTTGCGTGACCTGCGTGACGAGCACATCGTCAACGGTGTCGGCGCGTTCGACGAACGGCAGCGCGCGAATGACCGTCTCGAGGTATTCCTCCGCCGCAAAACGCTCACGAAAGAGCACTCGCTCGATCGCGCGCTGCACCCAATTGCGGACGCGGAAGTAGCCGAGGCCGATCGTGATCGCCGCGATCGGTTGCATTACGAACGCCAAGCGGTCGGTGACGAAGTGCTGGGCCACCCAGTTCGCTGCCGCGAGCGTTGCGAACGCCGCCAACGTCAGCACCGAGTACAGCGCGGCACGGTTGACGACGAAGCCGAGATCGAAGAGCCGGTAACGGAGTACCGGATACATCGCTAACAACAGGCAGAGATTCGAGAGGCTGTAGATCAGCCGCCAGTCGAGATATCCACCGCTGGCCGCAATCGGACCCACCAGCGAGAATGCACGGAGCGCGGCCGCCGTGACGAAGGCGGCGCTGGCCCAGGCGATTCGGGAACGCTCGAGCGGCTCGGCGCGGGATTGCTTCACGATGAAGACAACTGCCGCCGCAATCAGCGGCAGCGCATAGCCTGTGTTATCCGCAGTGGCCCCCCAGTCCCAACGTCCGGCGTAGGAGAGCAACCCCGCGACGAGTTCTGGAATCACGGAGAGGGCGAACGCGATCCAGAGCGCGCGATCGAGCCACCGCCAGCGTGCCGGGGCCGCGCCGCTCGGGAAGCGCAACGCGAACGAGACGAGCGCGAATCCGGCGTAGTTCAGGGAGTTGGTGACCAGCAAGCTCAAGGTCAAACCGATCGGCCGCGGCAAGCCGTCGAGCGCAAAGTCGATGTCGCCGCCGCCCAGGCCGAACATCGCCGAGATCCAGAAGGCAAGCGCCATCACGCCCGGACGCCGCGTGAAGAAGAGGCCCGCAAACGCGATCACCGCCACTCCGGTGAGCTGGCGGATTGCTTCGAGAACCGCGTCTCGCCGCGGGTAGAGGTTCGGGCTCGGATGCAGGGTCACGACTCCGCCGGCAGTCGCGACGTGCATGGTATCGCCCGGCTCCGGAACGCGCAGCCGGTAGCCGCGCAAGGGGTCGCCGTCCGGCCGCTCGAGCATCCGATCGCCGCGCGCGATCCTCGTGCCCGGCGGCAACTCAGCGGGAAACACGCGGGTCACCCGCCCCGATCCGATCCGGATCGTTACGCCCCAGAACTCATGCGGGACGAACGGCGAAAACGCTTGCCACAGTCCGAGCACGACGCTCAGCACGGTGAGGACGAGAACCACGGCGACCGCTACGCGCTTCACGCCGTCACATCACGTGAAAGAGGCGGAAGACGACGAGCGTCGAGACCATCGCCAGGCCGACGCCGGCGAGCACCTGCAGGACGGTGTGCGCGCGCAGATAGACGCGCGCCCAGCACACGATCGGTATCAGGATCAGAAACGGCAGCGGGCGCGTTCCGTAGATCACGCACAGCGCGATCAGCGGCGCCGTGATGCCGAGAGCGTGGGTCGAGATCTTCCAGTACCGCGTGATCCATTGCACGACCATCGAGCTTACGGCGTAGCCGGCCATCGAGGCGGTGATGATCGCGGGGGCGCCGATCAACCACAGATCGATCGTGCCGAGCACGAAGAAGATCACGAACACGACGAAGACGCGCTCGCGCTCCTCGCGTTTGGACATATCCAGATCGGAGATGCGGTCGGTGGCGTAGAGCCAGAAGACATAGAGCATCGGACCGATCGAGGTGAAGAAGGCACTGTTGCCCAGCAGCACCCAGAAGTCGGTGTTGGTGCGCGAGCGGGCCCCCGCCAAGATGACGAACAAGAGCAGCGCGGTCAGGAAGGGATTGCAGACCGTGGAGAAGATGCGCGCGACGTCGGTCCAGACGCGGGCCCTCACACGCAGGGGAATAGGAGGGGGAAGCCCGGCCGGGACGTGCACGGGCTTCGGGTTCGCGGCGTCGAAAAGCGGTCCATGCTCGAACGTCTGGGTACGCCCGCCGATCTGAGCGGCCTGAGCCGCACCGATATCGACCACCTCGCCAAAGAAATCCGCAACGTTCTGGTCCAGGTCTGCGCCGTCAACGGCGGCCACCTCGCACCGAACCTCGGTGTCGTCGAACTGACGATGGCCCTGCACCGCGTGCTCGACATGCGGTCCGACAAGGTCGTCTGGGACGTCAGCCACCAGTCCTACGTCCACAAGATGCTGACCGGCCGCGCCGAGCAGATCGACACCCTGCGCCAAGGCGGCGGGATCTCCGGGTTCGCGATGCGCAGCGAGTCGCCGTTCGATCCCTTCGGGGCCGGCCACGCCTCGACGTCGATCTCGGCCGCGCTCGGCATGGCGACCGCGCGCGACCTGCGCGGCAGCAAGGAAACGGTGGTGGCCGTGATCGGCGACGGCGCGCTGACCGGCGGCCTCGCCTACGAGGCCATCAACAACGCCGGACCGATGAAGACCAACTTCATCGTTATCCTCAACGACAACGAGATGTCGATCGCGCCCAACGTCGGCTCGATCGCGTCCTATCTGTCGGTGCTGCGCACGAAGCCGTGGTCGACGAACGCGCGCGAGCTGACCAAGGGCGTGCTCGGGCACGTTCCGTTCGGCACGACCGCGCGCCGCGCGCTCTCGACCGCCGAAACCGCCGCCATGAAGTTCGTCTCGCCCGAAGGCAAGACCGCGGTGATCTTCGAGGAGATGGGCTTTCGCTATATCGGCCCGATCGACGGTCACGACTACGATGCGCTGTGCGACATCATCTCGAACGCGCGCCGCATTCCGGGGCCCGTGCTGCTGCACGTGCGCACGGTCAAGGGCAAGGGTTTCGAGCCGGCCGAGAGCGATTCGCGCACCTTCCACGGCGTCGGGCCGAACGTCTATTCCCCCGACGAAGGACGCCTCGAGAAGAAGAGCGGCCGCCCGACGTTCGCGCAGGCCTTCGCCGATGCGCTGATCGCGGTGGCGACGCGCGACGAGCGGGTCATCGGCATCACCGCCGCCATGCCCGACGGCACCGGCCTCGCGAAGTTCGCCAAGGCGTTCCCCACGCGCTATTTCGACGTCGGCATCGCCGAGGCGCACGCGGTGTGTTTCGCGGCCGGCGCGTCGACGAGCAACATCAAGCCGGTGTGCGCGATCTATTCGACGTTCTTGCAGCGCGCCTACGACCAGATCGTCCACGACGTCGCGGTGCAGAACCTGCCGGTCGTCTTCGCGCTCGACCGGGCGGGGTTCGTCGGCGACGACGGCCCCACGCACATGGGGCTTTACGATATCGCCTACCTGCGCACGCTGCCCAACATGACGCTGATGGCGCCGCGCAACGAAGCCGAGATCGTGCCGATGCTCGACGTGGCGCTGGCCATCGACGGCCCGGCGGCGATGCGCTACCCGCGCGGCAGCACGAGCGGCCGCTGGGATGAACCGCTGGCGCCGGTCGTCGTCGGGCGCGCGGAAGTCTTGCGCCGCGGCCGCGGCGTCGCGATCCTGGCCCTCGGCGTGACGGTCGACGCGGCGCTCGACGCCTACGAGCTGCTCGACGACGACGCCAAGCCGACGGTGGTCAACATGCGGTTCGTGAAGCCGCTCGATGAGAACCTGATCCTCGAACTGGCTGAAACGCACACCCGCTTCATCACGCTCGAGGAGCACTCGCTCGCCGGCGGCTTCGGCTCGGCCGTGGTCGAGTTCATCAACGACCGCGGCCTGATCGTCCCGGTCGAGCGGATCGGCGTGCCCAACGTGCTCGTCCACCATGCCAAACCGGAGGCCCAGCGCGCGCAGTTCGGCCTGACCGGCGAGCACGTGGCCGCGCGCGTGAGCGCGTTGCGCGACAAGGTTCGTCCCACCGCCGGGGCGTAAGTGATTGGGTTGACGTTGTACGTTCGAGGAGTCTGAATTCCAGTGTTCACCGTGTTACTCGCGCAGGTCACGGCGCCGGTCGCCAAGGCGACTGCCGCCGCGATCAAACTGACCCCCCAGCAGCTCCAGCAGATGCTGCAAAATCAGCCCGCGCTGACCTACCAGCACCAGTCGCCGCTGCAAATGCACGCGGCCTGGCTCACGCACACGCTGGCCGGCGTCTTCATCATCGCGGCGATCTCGCTGATCGGCCTGCTCGCGGTGCAGACCACGAAGCAAGAGGGTCTCTCCGGCACGATCGGCGGCCGCGTCGACTCGGCCTACCGCGGCCGGCTCGGCTTCGAGGGCCAGATCGCCCGCGTGACCGGAGCCGTCGCGATCACGTTCGTCATCATCGCGACCCTCGTCTCGCTCACCGGGATCTAGCGGCTCACCGACGAGCATGGAGCGAGCGGCGCCGGTACTGGAAGTTCGAGACCTCGCTACCACGTTCAAAACCGAAGACGGGCTCGTTCGCGCGGTGAACGGGCTCTCTTTTTCGGTGGAGGCCGGCACCACGCTCGGGATCGTCGGCGAGTCGGGCTCGGGCAAGTCGGTCACCTCGCTCTCGATCATGCGGCTGATTCCGCAGCCGCCGGGCAAGATCGAGCGCGGCGAGGTGCTCTTCAAGGGCGAGGACTTGCTCAAGAAGAGCGAGGCCGAGATGCGCAAGATCCGCGGCCACGACATCGCGATGATCTTCCAGGACCCGATGACCTCGCTCAACCCGGTGCTGACGGTCGGCGAACAGATCGCCGAGGCCACGCGGCTGCACCTCGGCTACTCCAAAAAAGAGGCGCTTGGACAAAGCGGTCGAGATGCTGCGCCTGGTCAAGATCCCGGCGCCCGAAAAACGCATCAAGGACTATCCGCACCAGTTTTCCGGCGGCATGCGCCAGCGCGTGATGATCGCGATGGCGCTCTCGTGCGACCCGGCCGTGCTGATCGCCGACGAGCCGACGACCGCGCTCGACGTCACGATTCAAGCCCAGATCATCGAGCTGATGAACGAGATGCAGCAGCGCCTGGGCTCGGCGATCGTGCTGATCACCCACGACCTCGGCGTGGTCGCCGAGACGTGCAAGAACGTGCTCGTGATGTACGGCGGCAACATGGTCGAGTACGGCACGCGCCGACGACATCTTCAACCGGCCCAAGATGCCCTACACGATGGGCCTGTTGGAGTCGCTGCCGCGCCTCGACGCCGACCGGCGAGCGGCTGGTGCCGATCGAAGGCCAGCCGCCGAACCTGCTGCGGATGCCGCCGGGCTGCGCGTTCGCGCCGCGCTGCCGCTACAAGATGCCGATCTGCGACGAACCGGTGCCGCTCTACGACTTCGGGAACGGGCACGTGGCGCGCTGCTACCTCTACGACGAACGCACCGACGGCATGCGCACGCTCGACGTCGAGAGCGCGCCCCGCACCTCGCTGGAAGCCCTGCTGTGAGCGACAAGTCTGGTCGTCGTTCGCGACCTCAAGAAGTACTTTCCGATCACCGCCGGGCTCTTGCAGCAGAAGGTCGGCGACGTCAAAGCGGTCGACGGGATCGACTTCGACATCCGCCGCGGCGAGACGCTCGGGCTCGTCGGCGAATCGGGTTCGGGCAAGACGACCGCCGGCCGCGTGATCCTGCGGCTGATCGACGCGACGGCCGGCAGCATCGTCTTCGACGGCCGCGAGATCACCGGCTTGAGCCGCGCCGAACTGCGCCCGCTGCGCAAAGAGATGCAGATCATCTTTCAGGATCCGTACGCGTCGCTCAACCCGCGCATGACGGTCGGCGACATCATCAAGGAGCCGCTGCAGATCCACCATCTGGCGGCCGGCAAAGACGCCGAGCGGCGCGTTCAGGACCTGCTCGCGATGGTCGGCCTGCAGTCCGTACCACGCGAACCGCTACCCGCACGAGTTCTCGGGCGGCCAGCGCCAGCGCATCGGCATCGCGCGCGCGCTGGCGGTCGATCCGAAGTTCATCGTCGCGCGACGAGCCGGTCTCGGCGCTCGACGTCTCGATCCAGGCGCAGGTCATCAACCTGCTGCAGGATCTGCAGAAGCAGCTCGGCCTGACCTTTCTGTTCATCGCGCACGACCTCTCGGTCGTGCGGCACATCTCGAGCCGCGTCGCGGTGATGTACGTGGGCAAGATCGTCGAGATCGCCGACCGCGACCGCCTCTACGCCAACCCGCTGCATCCCTACACGCAGGCGCTGCTCTCGGCGATCCCGATCCCCGATCCCGACGTCGAGCGCCGGCGCAAACGCATCATCCTCACCGGCGACATTCCCTCGCCGGTGAACCCGCCGTCGGGCTGCCGCTTCCACACCCGCTGCCCGATCGCGTTCGACCGCTGCAGCGTCGAAGTGCCGGCGTTCAACCTCTACGAAGACGGCCACCGCGCGGCGTGCCACTGGGTCGAAGAGCACGGCGGCAAGGCGCCCGACCTCACCCGCGGCCCGGCGCTGATCGCCTAGCACGGCGGCAGCGGGGAAAATAAAAAAGAGCGACCCGAGGGCCGCTCTTTTCGTGTCCGAGAGGTCCGGGCTACTTCTTTTTCTTGCGGGTGGTCTTCTTTTTCTTGGCCGACTTCTTGGCGGCCGGTCTTCTTTTTCGCCGGCTTTTTGGCGGTCTTCTTTTTGGCTGACTTCTTGCGTCGGTTTTCTTTTTGGCGGACTTCTTCGCGGTCTTCTTGCGGCCCGTGGACTTCTTGCGCCGTCTTCTTCGCGGTCTTCTTTTTGGCCGACTTCTTTGCAGTCTTCTTGCGGCTGCTGGATTTCTTGGCGGTTTTTTTCTTTTTGGCGGGCCTCTTTTTCGCAGTCGCCTTTTTGGCGGTGCCTTCTTTTTGCGTTGCTTTTTTGCGGGCTTTTCTTCGGGGCCGGCGCCGGCGTCGGCATCGCCATCGCATTCCGGGTCCATTCAACCTCCTCGTCCGCGCGGACGATCGTTGCGGGATGTGCGTCGCGCGTTGTCGACGCATCGTTACATGCATCCTACAAGGAATTAGCGATTTATGCAACTCGGCGACCCGGGCGAGCGGTCAAATTGCGCGCTCGGCGGGTCCAAATTTTGTCCCGGGCTTGACGGGCCGTCTATACTGAAGGCGTTTACTCACCCGAGGATCAGCGTGGCGAAAACCACTGATCATCGTCGAATCGCCGACGAAAGCCAAAACCATCAAGAAGTTCTTGCCGCCGCGCTACGTTGTAAAGGCGTCGGTCGGGCACGTCCGCGACCTGCCCAAATCGCACGCTCGGCGTGGACGTCGACCACGATTTCACGCCCAAATACCTGACGATCAAGGGCAAGGGCGACATCATCAAGGAGCTCAAGGCGGCGGCGAAATCGGCCAGCGAAGTCTACCTCGCGACCGACCCCGATCGCGAAGGCGAAGCGATCGCGTGGCATCTGGCCGAGATCCTCAAGCTCGAAAATCCCAAGCGCATCGAGCTCCACGAGATCACCAAGGACGCGGCGCTGGCGGCGATCGCCGACCCGCATCAGATCGACATGCCGCGCGTCAACGCGCAGCAGGCGCGCCGGATTCTCGACCGGCTGGTCGGCTATAAAATCTCGCCGCTGCTGTGGGCCAAGGTTCGCGGCGGCCTCTCGGCCGGCCGCGTGCAGTCGGTCGCGGTGCGGCTGATCGTCGATCGCGAACGGGAGATCAAGGCGTTCGTCCCGCGCGAGTACTGGTCGATCACGGCCCGTCTCGCGAAGCAGCAAGCCAACGGCACGCCGCCGGTGATCTTCCCGGCCGAGCTCTTCCAGATCGACGGCGCCAAGGCCGAAGTCGACCAACGCGCAGACCGCCGGCCGAAGTCGTCGATGCGGTGCGGGACGCGCCGTGGCGCGTCGCCTCGGTCAAGGAGCGCGAGACGCGCCGCAACGCCGCCGCGCCGTTCACCACCTCGACGCTCCAGCAAGAAGCCTCGCGCAAACTGAAGTTCCGCGTCCGCAAGACGATGCAGCTGGCGCAGGCGCTGTACGAAGGCGTCGATCTGGGCGGGCCGAGGGCACCCAAGGTTTGATCACCTACATGCGTACCGACTCGACGCGCATCTCCGACTCGGCCCGCGAGGCGGCGCGCGAGTTCATCGAGACGACCTACGGCAAAGAATTCGCCGGCAGCGCGGCGGCAGTTCAAGATGCGCGAGGGCGCGCAGGACGCGCACGAAGCGATCCGCCCGACCTCGGTTTTCCGCACGCCGGACTCGGTCGCCGGCGTGCTCAAGCGCGACGAGCTGCGGCTCTACCGCCTGATCTGGGAGCGCTTCGTCGCCTCGCAAATGGCGCCGGCGATCTTCGACCAGACCACGATCGACATCGTCATCGGCCGCTTCACGTTCCGTGCGACCGGCAGCGTGCTGAAGTTCGCCGGCTTCACCCGCGTGTACGAAGAAGGCCGCGACGACGCCGACGGCGCGCGCCCGATGACGGCGCTGAGCCGACGGCAAGAAACCGCTGCTGCCGAAGCTGACCGTCGACGAGCGGCTCGACCTCAAGGGCATCGATCCCAAGCAGCACTTCACCGAGCCGCCGCCGCGCTTCACCGAAGCCTCGCTCGTGCGCGCGCTCGAGGAGAACGGCATCGGCCGGCCGTCGACCTACAGCTCGATCGTCGAGACGATTCAGGCGCGCGGCTACGTCGAGCAGATCGAGCGCCGCTTCCACCCGACCGACATCGGCATTCAGGTCAACGACTTGCTGGCCGAGCATTTCAAGGACGTCGTCGACCCCGACTTCACCGCCAGATGGAGCGCGAGCTCGACGGCGTCGCCGACAACGGCGACGACTGGGTCGCGGTGCTGCGGACGTTCTACGACAAGTTCAGCCTCGAGCTGGTCGCCGCCGAGGAGAAGCTGCCGAAGTTCGAACAGCGCGACGAGCCGACCGACGAGATCTGCCCGACCTGCGGCAAACCGATGGTCATCAAGACCGGCCGCTTCGGGAAGTTCATCTCGTGCACCGGGCTATCCGGAGTGCAAGACGACGAAGCCGATCCTCAAAGACACCGGCGCCAAGTGCCCCAAGGACGGCGGCATGGTCGTCGAGCGCAAGTCGCGCAAGGGCCGCACGTTCTTCGGCTGCGCGAACTATCCGAAGTGCGACTTCGTCTCGTGGGACCGCGTCGTTCCGGAACCGTGCCCGGTGTGCGGCGACTACGTCGTCGTCAAGACCAAGCGCGGCGGCCACGGTCACGTTCGAGTGCCACACCGACAAGACGCACGACACGTCGACGAGTGCAGGCCGGCGCGCCGCAGGCGCCGAAGAAGAGGAGCTCGAGCCTGTCTGATGCAACCGGTGCGTCGTCACGATCGTGGGCGGCGGACTCGCCGGGTGCGAGGCCGCTTGGCAAGCTCGCACGGCGCGGGGTGCGCGTGCGCTTGTACGAGATGCGGCCGCATTCCAGCGGCCCGGCGCATCACACCGACGATGCTGGCGGAGCTGGTGTGCAGCAACTCGCTGCGCGGCGCCGCGCTCGAGAACTGCCGTCGGGCTGCTCAAAGAAGAACTGGCGCGGCTCGATTCGCTGATCGTCACGCTCGGCGCGCGAAGCCGCGGTGCCGGCCGGCGGCGCGCTGGCGGTCGACCGGGAGCGCTTCAGCGCGATCGTCGAGTCGCGGCTCTTGGGGTTGTCCGGCCTCGAGATCGTGCGCGAAGAAGCTGCCGGAAATTCCGGCCGGCGGGCTCGCGATCGTGGCTTGCGGTCCGCTGCCCTCGCCGGCGCTGGCCGCGCAGATCGACGCGCTCGTCGGCGGCGGACGGCTGCACTACTACGATGCCGCGGCGCCGATCGTGGCGACCGATTCGATCGACATGGCGGCCACCTACCGCAAGTCGCGCTACGATAAGGGCGACGGCGACGACTACCTCAACATTCCGCTCGACCGCGAGCAGTACCAGCAGTTCATCGCCGACCTGCGCACGCTGCCGCAAGCACGATCCCAAAGACTTCGAGCTCGACGTCGCCGCCGGCAAGGTGCCCTACTTCGAAGGCTGTTTGCCGATCGAAGAGATGGCCGCGCGCGGCGAAGAGACGCTGCGTTACGGCCCGCTCAAGCCGGTCGGCCTGCGCGATCCGCGCACCGGCAACACGCCGTATGCGGTGGTGCAGCTGCGCAACGAAGATGCCGGCGGCAAGTCGCTCAACCTGGTCGGCTTTCAGACGCGCCTGACGTGGCCGGCGCAAAAGGAAGCGTTCGGCAAGCTGCCGGGCCTGGCCGAACGCCGAGTGGCTGCGGCTGGGCGTGATGCATCGCAACACGTTCATCGACGCGCCGCGCCTGCTCGATGCGCAGCTGCAGTTGCGCTCGCGCCCGGGCCTCTACTTCGCCGGCCAGATCACCGGCGCCGAAGGCTACGTCGAAGCGGCGGCATGCGGGATGATCGCCGGCATCGCCGCGGCGTACGCGGCGCGCGGCGAGCGAGCGCCCGAGGTCCCGGCCGACACGGCGCTCGGTGCCGTCGTCGCTCACTTGCAGAACGCGGCCTCGCCGGATTTCCAGCCGGCCAACGTCACCTGGACGTGGTTCTCGCCGCTGCCCGGCAAACCGATTCGCGAGAAGCGCGAGCGCCGCGCCGCGCTGGCCGTGCGAGCGCTCGAACGCATCGACGCGTTCGCAGCGGCCGTCTACGAGCGGCAGAGCGAGCGCGCTTGCAACTGCGGGAGCCGCGGCGGAGTAGAGGGATCGGATGCGCATTCGATCGACCACGATCGTCGCCGTGCTTCGCGAGCGGCAAGATCGCGATGGCCGGCGACGGGCAAGTGACCCTCGACAAGACCGTCATGAAGCACGGCGCCCGCAAGGTGCGCCGCATCGCGGGCGGCGCCGTGATCGCCGGGTTCGCCGGGCAGTGCCGCCGACGGGATCACGCTGCTCGAGAAATTCGAAGGCAAGCTCAACGCGTCGGGCAGCAACCTGATGCGCGCGGCCGTCGACCTGGCCAAAGACTGGCGCCAAGATCGCGCCTTGCGCCGGCTCGAAGCGCTGCTGCTGGTCGGCAACCCCGAGCATCTGCTCGTGCTCAGCGGCACCGGCGACGTGATCGAGCCCGATGAGGGTATCGCCGCGATCGGCAGCGGCGGCCCCTACGCGCAAGCCGCCGCGATGGCGCTCTTGCATCACTCCGACCTCGATGCCGAATCGATCGCGCGCGAAGCGCTCAAGATCGCCTCGCAAATTTGCATCTACACCAACGACGACATCACCGTCGAGACAGCGTAGCTTGACTGGAACTGCAAGATCTCACCCCGCGCCAAATCGTCGCCGAGCTCGACAAGTACATCGTCGGCCAAGGCAAGGCCAAACGCGCCGTCGCGATCGCGCTGCGCAACCGCTACCGCCGCGAGCAGTTGCCCGAGGAGCTGCGCCGCGAGGTCATTCCGAAAAATATCCTGATGATCGGGCCGACCGGCGTCGGCAAAACCGAGATCGCCCGCCGGCTGGCCTCGCTCGCCGGCGCGCCGTTCGTCAAGGTCGAAGCGACGAAGTACACCGAGGTCGGTTACGTCGGGCGCGACGTCGAGTCGATGGTCCGCGATCTGGCCGAAGCCGCGATTCGCATGGTGAAAGAAGAGCGCCGCGGCGACGTCAAGGAGGCGGCCGAACACGCCGCGGTCGAGCGCATCATCGACGTGCTCCACCCCGAAACGCGCGGGCCGCAGTCGCACCAGACCAACCCGTTCGCCGCGACGCTTGGGCTCGATCTTCGGCAACTCGTTCGGCGCGCAGGCGAATGCGCCGCAACAACCGCCGCAACCGGCAACGCAGCCCGCACCGCCGCACGAATCCGAGCGCATTCGCACCGAAGCGCGGGCCGACATCGAACGCGGCTTCTACGACGTCCGCTTGATCGAGATCGAAGTCGAGGAGACGCCGAATCTGCCGATGGGGATGATGGGCGGCGGCGACGGCTCGGGAATGGGCGGCGCCGGCGACATGAGCGAGATGCTCTCGGGCTTGTTGCCGAAGAAGAAAGCGCAGAAGCGCGTCACGGTGGCCGACGCGCGGCGCGTCTTCGCGCAAGAGGAAGAGGCCAAGCTGATCGACATGGACGCCGTAAAGCGCGAAGCGCTGCGGCGCGCCGGCGAGCGCGGCATCATCTTCATCGACGAGATCGACAAGATCGCGACGCGCGAAGGCCGCGGGGTCGACGTTTCGCGCGAGGGCGTGCAGCGCGACATCCTGCCGATCGTCGAAGGCAGCACGGTCAACACCAAGTACGGCCCGCTCGCGACCGACCACGTGCTGTTCGTCGCCGCCGGCGCGTTCCACATGAGCAAGCCCTCCGACCTGATTCCCGAACTGCAGGGCCGCTTCCCGATCCGCGTCGAGCTCGACAGCCTGACCGCGGCCGATTTCGAGACGATCCTCACCCAGCCCAAAAACGCGCTGATGACGCAGTACACCGCCTTGCTGGCGGCCGACGGCGTGAAGCTCGACATCCGTCCCGACGGCATCGCCGCGATCGCCCGCATCGCGACCGAAGTGAACGAGCGCGATGAAAATATCGGCGCCCGGCGGCTGCACACCGTGCTTGAACGGGTCTTCGAAGAGATCGGCTACGCCGCGCCGGAAGTGGCCGACGCGGTGACGATCGACGCCGCGTACGTCGCCGACCGGCTGGGCGAGATCGCCTCGAGCGCCGACCTCTCGAACTTCATTCTGTAGGGCGCTGTAAGGCGCGCCTAAAGCGAAAGATTAGCGTTGCCTCACACGCCATGCGCGGCGCATGATGCCGGAAAGAGCCACACTTCCGGAGGAACCCTCATGGCTGATCGCATTTCTCGCGGCGAGATCATCTCGCTGATCGCCGGCCTGCCGCTCGCCGTCGCCGCCACCACCGGCGCCGCCTCGGCCGCCGATGATTCGGGCGGCACCAAGGCCCAGTACAAGTACGTCAACCATCCCGGTCCCAAGGGCCAGAAGTGCGGCGGCTGCGCGCTGTTCAAGGCGCCGGCGGCGTGCCAACTGGTCAAGGGCAAGATCAGTCCCAACGGCTACTGCATCGCCTACGCCCCCAAAGCCCACTAGGCTCGATCTCATCCGGCTTGCGTTGACAGCCCGGGGTCCGGCGTGATACAACCCGTCGAGATGCTCGTGAACGGTTTTGGGTATTTTGGCTTTTTTAGCTGGGCGAATTCGCGCCGGCGAGCCGACTCTTTGCCGTAACGTCCACGACCAGGACGCAAGCTGCAAGAGCCCCTCGCCGGCGCGAGGGGTTCTTCTTTTTTCTCCGGTCCCACCTGACCGATGATGGAGACGCGATGACCACCGCCCAGACGCATGCCCCGGCCACCGGAACCCCGGCCCTGACCATGACCGCCGCCTTCGAGGGGATCGAGGGCGCGTACTCGCACGTCGTGCTCGAGGCCTACGCGGGCCGGCGCGGCGTGACGTTCGAGCCGCTGGGCTGCGCCACGTTCCGGGCCGTCGCCCACGCGGTGCTGGGTGGACGAGCCGACGTCGGCTTGCTGCCGATCGACAACGCGATCGCCGGCACGATCCGCGAAGGCTACGACGTGCTGGCCGAGTACGAGCTCGACCCGCTGGCCGAGATCACGCTGCGGCTCGAGCATCGGCTGGTCGGCCTGCCCGGCGCCACGGTCGAGGGTGTGCGCGAGATCGCCTCGCACGCGATCGTGTTGGCCGAGTGCGGGCGGTTCCTGGCCACGCTGCAGGACGTCAAGCGCGTCCCGGTCGGCGACACCGCGATCGCGGCGCGCGACGTCGCGGCCGCCAAAGATCCGAGCCACGCCGCCATCTGCTCCAAAGAGGCCGCCGAGCGCTACGGTCTGGTCGAACTCGCCGGCTCGATCGCCGATCATCCCGACAACACGACGCGCTTCTTGCTCTTCCGCGCCCCGGTCGCAAGCGGCCCGGCCCGCGACTTCGAACCGGCCGCGTCGAGCGGCGACCGCAAGACCTCGCTGATCTTCTCGGTCGCCGATAAACCCGGCGCGCTGGCGCGCTCGCTCGACGCGTTCGGCAAACACGGCCTCAACGTCTCGAAGCTCGATTCGAAGTCGCGGCTGGGCACGAGCGAGTTCGCCTTCTACGCCGACGTCGACGGCGACGTGCGTGAGGAGCGCTTCGCCGACGCGCTGCACGACCTGAAAGAATACACGTCCTCGCTGCACATCATCGGTTCCTACGATGCGGGTACCGCGCCGCCGCGTATCCGCCGCACGATCGACGTCGTCGTCGACAACTCGCCGGCCGTCGTTCCGAGCGTTAGCAAACAGAAGCAGAACTTCCCCAAGGTGACGCGCGAACCGGGCCAGCCGCGCTCTAAGGTGCGCGTCGGCAACGTCGTGCTCGAGGACGGCACGTTCATCATCGCCGCCGGCCCGTGCAGCGTCGAGTCGCGCGAGCAAGTCCTGGCGGTCGCGCACGAGATCGCCGATCACGGCGCGGTGATGATGCGCGGCGGCGCGTTCAAGCCGCGCACCTCGCCCTACGCTTTCCAGGGCATGGGCTGGGAAGGCCTCGCGCTGCTGGCCGAGGCGGGCCGCGAAACCGGCATGCCGATCGTCAGCGAAGTGATGAGCGTCGACCAGGTCGAGCGCATGGGGCAGTCGGTCGACATGTACCAGATCGGCGCGCGCAACATGCAGAACTTCGACCTGCTCAAAGCGGTCGGTAAGACGCACATCCCGGTGCTGCTCAAGCGCGGCATGTCGGCCAGCCTCGACGAACTGCTCAGCGCGGCCGAGTACATCCTCTCCGAGGGCAACCCCGACGTCGTGCTGTGCGAGCGCGGGATCCGCACGTTCGAGACGGCGACGCGCAACACGCTCGACCTCTCGGCGGTCGCGGTGCTGCGCGAGAAGACCCATCTGCCGATCATGGTCGATCCCTCGCACGGCGTCGGCGTGCGGCGCTGGATCCGCGCGCTGTGCCGCGCGGCCAAGGCCGTCGGCGCCAACGGCATCCTGATCGAAGTGCATCCCAACCCCGCGGTCGCGCTCAGCGACGCCGATCAAGCCCTGACGTTCGCCGACTACGAAGAGATCGTGGCCGATCTGGCGCGGATTCCCCTGATCCAAGATGGCGTCTGATCTCCTGACCACAAGCGCCGTCGTCGCGCCGGCGGCGAGCATCGGCACGGAGGCGCCGAACATTCCGGGCGACAAGTCGATCTCGCACCGCGCGGTGTTGTTCGCCGCGCTGGCGGCGGGCGAGTCGCAGGTGACGAACCTCGCTCCGGGCGAGGACGTCGCGTCGTCGCTGCGCTGCGTGGAGGCGCTCGGCGCCCGGGTGCAGCGTGACGGTGCGAACGTGCGGATCAGCGGCGGCGCCTGGCGCTCACCGCAGGGCGAGCTCGACTGCGGGAATTCCGGCACCACGATGCGGCTCTTGATGGGCGCGCTCGCCGGCCGCGGCGTGGCCGCGACGCTGACCGGCGATGCATCGCTCAGCCGCCGGCCGATGCGGCGCGTCGCCGAACCGCTGCACGAACTCGGCGCCGAGATCGAGACGACCGACGGCACCGCGCCCGTGCACGTGCGCGCCGGCTACCCGCTGCACGGCGGGCACATCCGGCTGCGCGTGGCGAGCGCCCAACTCGCGAGCTCGCTCACGCTCGCCGCGACCGGCGCGACGGGCCGCACGACGATCTCCGGCGCCGGCAGCGCGCGCGATCACACGACCAAGATGCTGCCCCACTTCGGCGTCGAGGTGCGCCGCGAGGGCGACGACATCGTCATCGATGGCCCGCAGACGTTTCGCGCGGCCGATTTCCGCGTGCCGGGCGATCCCTCGGCGGCGGCGTTCTGGCTCGCGGCGGCGGCGATCGTACCCAACAGCCGGATCGCCGTGCGCAACATCAACCTCAACCCGACGCGCCTGGGCTTCGTCGCGGCGCTCGAGCGCATGGGCGCCGACATCACGACGACGGTCGAAGCGGAAGAACCCGAACCGATGGGCCGCATCGAGCTGCGCGCGCGTCCGCTGCGCGCGATTGCGATCGAAGAAGCCGACGTTCCGGCGATCCTCGACGAGCTGCCGCTGCTGGGCATCGTCGCCGCCTATGCGGCCGGCACGACGACCGTGCGCGGCGCGCGCGAGCTGCGCGTGAAAGAGAGCGACCGTATCGCCGTGCTCGTCGCGGGACTGCGCGCGCTGGGCGGCGCCGTGACCGAGGTGGACGACGGTTTCGATGTGACCGGGGGCACGCCGCTGCACGGCGCGGTCGTCGAGAGCGGCGGCGATCACCGGCTCGCCATGGCCTTCTCGATCGCCGCGCTCGGTGCGAGCGCACCGGTGACGATCGAGGATTCCGGCTGCGTTGCGATCTCGCACCCCTCGTTCTTCGCCGATCTGGACGCGCTGTGTCGAGCGTAACCTCGCCGCTCGTCGTCGACGCGTACACCAAGCGCTTCGCCGTCGTGGGCCAGCCGATCTCGCACTCGCGTTCGCCCGAGATTTTCGCCGCGCTCTCGAGGGCGTCGGGCGTGCCGCTCTCCTACGAGCGGCTCGAACTGAACCCGGCGGATTTCGACCGCGCCTTCGCCCGCGCGCGCGAGGACTTCGACGGCTGGAACGTCACCGCGCCGCACAAGGCGCGCGCGCTTGCCGATGCGGATGAAGCGACCGAAGAAGCGCGCGTCGTCGGCGCGGCCAACGTGATCACGTTCCGCGACGGAACGGCGTATGCGGCCAACACCGACGTTGGTGCGGTGATCGCGCTGTTGCGTTCGCGCACTATCGAGCCGGCCGGCAAAACCGTGAGCGTGCTGGGCGCCGGCGGCGCGGCGCGGGCGACCGTGCTCGCGCTCGCGCGGATGGGTGCGGCGCGCGTCGTCGTGGCGAACCGGACGCGCGAACGGGCGCAGCAGCTGGTGGCCGAGCTGCAGGCCGCGGCCGGCAATACCGAGCTGATCGCGACGTTGCCGATCCCCTCCAGCGTGTTGATCAACACAACCAGCAACGGGGCCGCGGTGACGGAGTTCCTGGTCGCGTGCCTGCCCGGCGGCTGGTGCGTCGATCTGCAATACAAACCGGCCGATACGCCGTTCGTGCTGGCGGCGCGCGCTGCGGGGTTCAACGCGGTCAACGGCACGCACATGCTCGTCGCGCAGGCGATCGCGACGTTCTATCTCTGGTACGGCGACGACGTGCGCTTCGCGCGCGCGGCTGAAGCCGAACTCACCGCCCTCGTGGAGGCACCCTAAGCATGGCTAGGCTGCGGTATCTCACCGCCGGCGAATCGCACGGTCCGGCGTTGACCGGGATCATCGAGGGGATGCCGGCCGGCATGCCGCTGACGGTCGACGACATCCATACCGATTCGATCCGGCGCAAGATGGGCTACGGCCGCGGCAACCGCATGAAGATCGAGACCGACGATGTCAAGATCCTCTCCGGCGTGCGCCGCGGCGAGACGCTCGGCAGCCCGATCGCGCTCTACATCGAAAACCGCGACCACCAGAAGTGGCTCGAGATCATGGCGATCGAGCCGCGCGAGGGCGAGGCCGCGCGTGCCGTCTACATCCCGCGGCCCGGTCACACCGACCGCGTCGGCGGGCTGAAGTACGACCGGCCCGACATGCGCGACATTCTCGAGCGCGCCAGCGCGCGCGAAACCGCGATGCGCGTGGCGCTCGGCGCGATCGCGCGGCGCCTGCTGGCCGAGCTCGGCATCACGGTTGCGAGCCGGGTGGTGCGGATCGGCGAAGTGGTCGATGAAACGCCGCTCGATGCCGATATCGCAACGCTGAACGCGCGCGTCGACGAGTCGCCCGTGCGCGTGCTCGATCCGCATGCGGCCGAACGGATCGTGCAGCAGATCGACGTCGCGCGCGAAGCGGGCGACACGCTCGGCGGCGTGTTCGAAGTGGTCGCCGGCGGCTTGCCGATCGGCGTCGGTTCGCACGCCCAGTGGGACCGGCGTCTCGACGGCCGGATCGGCGAGGTCGTTTCTCGCGCTCAACGCGATCAAGGGCGTCGAACTCGGCCTCGGCTTTCGCGGCTCGGCATTGCCCGGCTCGGCGGTGCACGACGCGTACTTCCCCGGCGACGACGGCGCGCTCACGAAGTACGGCACCAACCGCGCCGGCGGCATCGAGGGCGGCATCACCACCGGTCAGCCGATCGTCGTGCGCGTCGCGATGAAGCCGATCTCGACGCTGATGAAGCCGCTGCCGTCGGTCGACCTGCGTACGGGTGAGGCGACCAACGCCTACATCGAGCGCAGCGACGTGTGTGCGGTGCCGGCGGCCGCCGTCATCGGTGAGTCGCTGCTGGCGCTGGTGCTGGCGGATGCGGTGCTCGAGACGTTCCCCGGCGATACGATCGCGATGCTGCGCGATTACGTCGGCGCGTGGCGGGAGCGAATCCGTGCGCGCTGAGCCGGTGCGCCACATCGTTTTCTGCGGGACCGCCGGTTCGGGCAAGACGACGGTCGGCGCGCTCGTGGCACGGGCGCTCGGCCGCGAGTTCGTGGATATCGACCGCATGGTGGAACGCGCGACCGGGCGTACCGTGCAGGCAATCTTTGCGCGCGACGGCGAGACGGCGTTTCGCGCGCTCGAGCGCGCGGCCGTGATGCAGGCCTTGGCGGCGGAGACGCCGGCCGTGATCTCGCTCGGCGGCGGCGCGCTCGAAAACGACGCCACCTTCAGCGACGTGCGCCGGCACACGCTGGTCTGGCTGAAGGCGACGGTCCCGACGCTCGTCGCGCGGCTTGGCGGGCAACGGCGAACGCCCGCTGCTGGCCGGCGACCCGCTGGCGAAGCTGCACGCGCTGGCTGCCGCACGCGAACCGCGCTACCGCCAAGCGCACCTGATCGTCGACGCCTCGCTCGCGCCCAAGGGCGTCGCGGCGTCGGTGCTCGAGGCGCTGCGCGCGGTCGAGCTGGTCGGAGAACGCGCGTGATCGCCGGCGACCGCCGGTGCGTGCGGGTCGATTTGGGCGACGAACGCTCCTACGACGTCGTGATCGGTCCCGGCGCGGTCGACGAGCTCACCGCGCTCGAGGCGCGCGCGGTCGTCGTGATCTACGACGTCGCGGTCGAAGCGCTGGCGCGGCGCGTGATCGCGGCCTTCGGTTCGCGGGTGGCGCTGGTGCGCGGCCTCGTCGGCGGCGAAGACGTCAAGACGTGGGCCTTGGCCGGCGAGCTCTACGATCGGCTGGCCGCGGCGCACATCGACCGCGACACCGTGCTGATCGCGATCGGCGGCGGCACGGTGACCGATCTCGGCGGGTTCATCGCGGCGACGTTTCTGCGCGGTCTGCGCTGGTGCGCCGTGCCGACGACGCTGCTCGCCGCGGTCGACGCCGCGGTCGGCGGAAAGACCGCGATCAATCTCGGCGCCGGCAAGAACCTCGTCGGCGTGTTCCATCATCCTTCGTTCGTCGCCATCGATCCGGCGGCGTTCGCGACGCTCGATCCGCGCGATCTCGCGGCCGGCGTCGGCGAGGCGCTGAAGACCGCGCTGGTCGCCGATCCCGAACTGTTCCTCTATCTCGAACGCGAGCTGGCGCGCGCGCTGGCGGCCGATCCCGAGGTGCTGACGGTAACGGTCGCGCGCTGTGTCGCGGCCAAGGCGCGCGTGGTGGCCGGCGATGAGCGCGAGCGCGACGACAGCGGCGCCGGCGGGCGCGCGATCCTCAACTTCGGCCACACCGTCGGACACGCGCTCGAGAAAACGTGCGGGTACGGCGCGCTGCGGCACGGCGAAGCGGTGGTCCTCGGCATGCGGGCGGCGCTCGCGCTCTCGCGCGAACGCGGGCTCGCACCCGCCCTCGCCGATCGCATCGATGCGCTCGTGAACGCGATTCCCGACGCCCCGTCCGCAGGCGCCGCACGATGCGGTGATCGCCGCGACGGCCTCGGACAAGAAGCGCAAGGCCGGCAAGGTGCGGTTCATCCTGATCCGCGACATCGCGCGAGCCCTACATCGTCGACGACGTCGGCGAGCCGGCGCTGCGCACCGCGCTGCTGGCGCTGGCGTGACGATCTTCGTCGTTCACGGCCCCAATCTCAACTTGCTCGGCGAACGCGAACCCGCGGTCTACGGTACGCTGACATTGGCCGAGCTCGATGCCCAGATTCGCGCGCACGGCCGCACGCGCGGCTGCACGATTCGCACCTATCAGTCCAACCACGAGGGCCGCTTGATCGACGCGCTTCAGCGCGCGCGCCGCTGGGCGAACGGCGTCGTCATCAACCCCGGCGCGTACGGACATACCTCCTACGCGCTGCGCGACTGCATCGCGGGCATCAAGGTGCCGACGGTCGAGGTGCACCTCAGCGACGTCGAAGCGCGCGAACCGTTCCGCCGCGTCTCGACGATCGCCGACGTCTGCGTCGGAAAAATCTCCGGCCGCGGCCCGCAGTCCTATCTCGACGGCATCGACCTGCTGCTCTCATCCGGCGGCACTACCCCGGCGTAATCGGCAGGTCGGCGGTGAAGCTCGCGCGGAAGCCGGCGACGGCGCTGCCGGTGAGCGTGAGCAGCGTTGCGCCCCGCGTTTGCGGTGCGTACACGTGGTCGCCGGCGTTGGTCGTGGGGTTCACGCCCTGCGTGTGGTACGGCGCCACGCCGGCGCTGAGCGTGTCGATGAAGGTTTGAGCGAAGAACAGCTGCGTCGTGTTCGTGCCGTCGTCGGGTGCCGCGGTTTCGCTGTAGGGCGAACGGATGCGCAGGTGAATGTGGGTGGTGCGGCCCTCGTACCAGCCCGGAACGATCGTCGTAAACATTACCGATCCGGCGGCGTTGGTGCGCTGATAGCCGCGCAGCCAGCTCCGGCCGGCCGTGCGTTGGCTCGCCTCGTTCGAATACACGCCGGCGGCGTTGCAATGCCAGATGTCGACCTGCGCGCCGGGCAGCGGCGCGTGCCGGCGATCGCGCACGAGGATCGTCAGCGTGAGGGGCTCGCCGGGCTGCAGGTCGCTGCCGTCGAGGTTCGCGCGGATGTCGCTGCGGTTGTAGCCGTGCGCGGAATCGTCGGTGAAGAAGGGACCGACCTCAGCTTGCGGCGTGAACGAGAACAGCGCGCCGAGAATCCTCAGCGCCGCCTTACGCGAAACATCCATGGCGGCTAGCGTGGCAGACGATCCTGCGCGCGATCTTAACGCAAGCTGCGGAAATCCTGGGAAAAAAGAGGCCTCGCTCCACGTGCGAGGCCCCGGCGTTCGGACGTTCGGAGGTTACGTGGAGGTGCTGAGGTCGTGCTGGAACTGCTGCAAGATCAGCGAGGTCGCGGCCGCGACCTGGTTCTGGATGTCGGTCAGCGTGAGCCCGTTCGCGAGCGTTGCCGCCGATGAGGTGGAACTGGTCGAGGCTGAGCTCGTTCCGCCGCTGCCGCTTTGGCTTTGTCCCGAAACGAAGGCTTGTGCGGTCTGCACATCTTGGAGAAACGCCGCTTGTTGGGTTGGGCTGAGAACGTCTTCGATCTGCGCTAACACCGCGGACTGCGAGGTGCCGCTGGTTTGAGCGTTCTGCAGGATCGTATCGATCTGTGATTTTTGATCGCTCGTCAGGTTGAGGTTCGCGAGCAGATCGTTCGTAGTCGACGAACTCGACGCGTTCTGGGCACCCGGCGGGGGCGGCAGATTCTGCAGATCGGTTGCGAACGTCGCCTGTTGCGAGGTCGTCAGCACGGCGCTGATCTGCGCGTTGATCTGGTCGAACGAGAGTCCCTGTGACTGTCCGTTCTGCAAGATCGTCGCGATTTGCGATTGCTGGGACGAGCTGAGGTCGAGGTTCGCGAACGGCCCGTTCGGATCGGCGAACGGGTTGCCGCCCGGCGGCGGAGGCGGCGGCGCGCCCTGCGCCGATTGGGTCGACGACGACGTCGTGCCGCTGCCGTTGCCCGTCGTGCTGCTGCTGCTCGTGCTGCTCGTGAGAGCGGCGAGATCGCTTTGCAGCGTGGTCTGTTGGGCGGGGGTGAGGATCGCGTTGATTTCTTGCTGGATCTCCGACTGCGAGAGCCCTTGACTGTCGGCGGTCCGCAAGATCGAACGGATCTGCTTGCGCTGGTCTTCGGTCAGGTCGAGGTTGGCGAACGGCCGGAGCGACGTGCTCGTGGAGCCGTCCGTTTGCGAGGTGCTGCCGAAGAGGCCGGCGCTCTGAACTCCATAGCTCATGAGCACGTGTCCCTTCTGGATACGAGTGGCGGTGCTGCGGCGCAACCATCTGCGCCGGCCCACTTCGGGTATCGCGGCGAACGCTTGGCCGAAGCTGTGAAGCTTTCTCAGAAAGCGCATTTAACGCAAATCAGACGGTTTTCACGGCTTTCTGGGAAGTTTTTGAGAGTTTCTCGAAGTGGGTCCTCAGTCGTGAGCGCGAAGATAGGATCCGTGGGAGAACAGATACGGCCCCGCGTAGCGGTCGTCGACGACGAAGCGCATCTGCGCGACGTCCTCGAGATCGGTCTCGCGCAAGAGGGCTTCGAAGTGCGCTCGGCCGCCGACGGCGCCGGCCGGACTCGAGTTTGGTGCGCGACTGGGATCCGGAATGCATCGTGCTCGACGTGATGATGCCCAAGATCGACGGGCTGGCGATGATCCCGATGATTCGCCGCCTCACGCAGGTGCCGATCATCATGCTGACCGCGCGCGGCGACGTGCGCGACCGCATCGACGGCCTGCAGGCCGGCGCCGACGATTACCTGGCCAAACCGTTCGATCTCGGCGAGCTCGCGGCGCGGCTCAACAGCGCGCTGCGCCGGCCGATGCTCAAGCGCGTGCACAACTTGCGCTACGCCGATCTCGAACTCGATCTCGACGCGCGCAGCGCGCGCCGCGGCGGCCGCTGGATCTCGTTCTCGACGCGCGAGTTCGATCTCGTCGCGACGCTGATGCGGCATCCGCAGCGCGTGTTCACGCGCGAAGAACTGCTCGATCTCGTGTGGGGCATCGATCGCGACGTCACGCGCAACACGGTCGAGACCTATATCTCCTACGTGCGCGCCAAGGTCGACCCGCCTGACGAAGCGCGCCTGATCCACACGATTCGCGGCGTCGGGTATTCGATTCGCAGCGACACGCGATGACCTCGCTGCGCCGCCGGCTGACGATCTCATACACGGTGCTGGTCGGCGCTTTCATCGCGCTGGTCGCCGTCGTGCTGACGTGGCTCGCGTTCGACGCGGTCGTGCGGCCGATCGGCGAGGCGATCGAATCGACGGCGAACGCCGCCCGCGCGATCGTGGTCGCCGAGCCGCGCATCTCGGCCGACGAGCTGGCCGCGCGCGTGCGGGCGCGGGTCGCGCCCGCCGACATCGCGGTGTTCGTGGCGCACCGGCAAGGGCCGCCGCCGATGACGCGCCCGCCGGGCGGCCCCGGTCCCGGCGGGCAAGCCGGGTTCGGCGGTCCGGGCCCCGGCGGTCCCGGTCCCGGCGGTCCCGGACCGGGCGGACCGGGCGGACCGGGTGGACCGGGTGGCCCGGGTGGCCCCGGTGGACCGCCGGCGGGGTTCGGCGGTGTGCCGGCGGGCGCGAGCCTGGCGGCCTTTGCCGGCTTACACGCGGAAATCGTGAACGTGAACGGCGCCCAGCTGGCGATCGTCCCGGTGCGCGCGGCGTTCGAGGCGCGCGCCCGCGAGTACGGCACGATCCTGGCCGCTGTGCTCCTCCTGGCGTTCGTGTCGGCCTGGCTGATCGCGCGCTGGATGGCGGCCCAAGCCGTCGCGCCGCTGATCGCGGTAACCGCCGAGCTGCGCCGTTTCGCCGCCGGCGACTTCAGCCCCAACCCCGTCCAGCTCGGCGGCGTCTCCGACGTCGGGCAGTTGATCGAGGCCTACAACGGCGCCGCGGCGCAGGTCGGCGCGGCGTTCGCGGAGCGCGAGCGCTCCGAATCGCGCATGCGGCGCTTCGTCGCCGATGCCGGCCACGAGCTGCGCACGCCGCTCTCGATCGTGATGGCCTACGTCGAGGTGCTGCGCAAAGGGGCGTCGACGACCCGGATGTGCGCGCCCAAGCTTTCGCCACGCTGGCGACCGAGACGACGCGCATGCGCCGGCTGGTCGACCGCCTGGTGGCGCTGGCGCGGCTGGAAGCCGCCGGAGACCACGCAGCCGGCCGTGGTCGACCTCGGGGTGCTGGCCGCCGACGCGGTGGCGGCGATCGTCGCAGCGCGCGGCGGCGACGTCGCCTGCGAAGCCGAGTCGGGCACGTTCGTGCTCGCCGACCCGGCCGATCTGCACGAAGCGATCGCGAACCTGGTCGACAACGCGATCAAGTACGGCGCCGGGACTCCGGTGCGCGTCGCGGTCGAGCACGAGCGGGATGCCGTGGCGGTGCGGGTGAGCGACCATGGGCCCGGCATCGCGCCGCCCGAGCGCGACAAGATCTTCGAGCGCTTCTACCGCGGCGCCGGCCAGCCCGATGTCGAGGGGTCGGGCCTGGGCCTGGCGATCGCGTCGCGGGCGGCCAAGCGGGCGGGCGGCGACCTCTCGCTCGAACGCAGCGGCCGGGACGAAACGGTGTTCACCCTCCGCCTGCCGCTGCACGTCGCCGCCACCGTCGGCTGACGGGATGCGTTATACTGGGTGACCATGGCCTATCTCCGCGAGATCATCACCGAGGGCCACCCGACCTTGCGCAAGGTTGCGAAGCGGGTCGCCCCGGCGAAATTGCCGACCCGATCTTCCAGCAGCTCCTCGACGATATGTTCGAGACGATGTACCACGCCCCCGGGCATCGGTTTGGCCGCGCCGCAGGTCAACGTCAGCAAGCGCATCTTCACCGTCGACTTGCAGGACGACGATCCGCAGCACGGTCCGCTGGTCGTGATCAACCCGAAGTTCACCCTGACCGAGGGCGAGATCGAGGCCACCGAAGGCTGCCTCTCCGTGCCCGGCATGGTCGGCGAGATGATGCGCTTCGAGCACGTCGTCTGCGCGGGCCTCGACCGGCACGGCAAGAAGATCGAGTTGGACGGCGTCGGTTTGTTCGCGCGCTGCCTGCAGCACGAGATGGATCATCTCGACGGCATGCTCTACATCGATAAAGCGCAGAACATCCGTCCCGCGGAGACCGACGAGGAGCGGGCGGAAGCCGAAGCGGCGTTAACGCGCTGAAGGCTGTATTTTTCGGCACCAGCGTCTTCGCGGTTCCGGCGCTGCGGCGGCTGGCGACCCGCGCCGACGTGCTCGCGGTCGTGACCCAGCCCGACCGTCCGGCCGGGCGCGGTCAGCAGCTCACCGCGACGCCGGTGAGCACGGCCGCGCGCGAGCTCGGGATTGCGGTGCTGACGCCGCTGAAGCTGCGCGCATTCGCCGCCGAGCTGACCGCGCTCGCGCCCGAGCGCTGCGTCGTCGCATCCTACGGCCGCATCATTCCGCCGGCGCTGCTCGGCGGCGGTGCCGCTGTGGCTCAACATCCATCCCTCGCTGCTGCCGCTCTACCGCGGTGCGACGCCGATCCAGAGCGTGATTCGCGACGGGCGCAGCGTCACGGCCGTCTCGATCATCGCGATGGACGCGGGCATGGATACGGGCGACCTGCTCGCGCAAACCGAGCCGCTGGCGATCGGCGCCGATGAAACGTACGGCGAACTGCACGATCGCCTGGCCGACATCGGTGCCGAACTCTTGGACGATGTGTTGACGGCGGATGCGCGCGGCGAATCGTTCGCGATCCCGCAAGTGCAGCGCGCGAGCGACCTCGGGATCGATGACGACGAGATCGCGCGCACCGTGACGCGGCCGTTCGGCAAAGAAGATCGCGTGCTGCCGCCGTATGCCACCGCGCGCGAAACCGTCGACCGCATCCGCTCGCTCGCGCCCGCTCCCGGCGCGCAACTGGTCGGCGGGCTGCGGCCGGCCGTGGGAACCACGCCGCTGCCGGCGCTGAAGATTCTGCGCGCGCACATCAGCCGCGAGTCGCCGCTGGCCGACGGCCGCGACGTGCCCAGCGGCACGGTCGTCGCGCATCGCGGCTTTCTCTACGTGCGCGCGAACGACGGCTGGATCGTGGTCGATGAAGTGGCGCCGGCCGGCAAGACCGCGATGCCGATCGCGGCGTTCGCGAACGGCCGCCGCGTCGACGATGTCTACGTGCCCGAAGACGACGTCGTCGACGGTCTGGGCGCGTTGCGCTTCCGCGAGCGGGCCGGCGAATTGCTGGCCCGATGACGACCGCCTTGCGGCCGGCGCCGAGCGCGCGCAACGTCGCCTTCGCGGTGATTCGCGACGTGTTCGGCCCCGAAGCGCGCGGCGCCGCGGAGTCGCTCGACCGCCACCTGCGCAAATCCTCGCTCGACCCGCGCGATCGCGCGTTCGTCACCGAGTTGGCGTACGGCACGATCGAACGCCGCCGCTGGCTCGACTGGCAGCTCGAACCCTATCTCGGTGAGCGCGCCGCCAAGCTGCCGCAGATGATCGCCGAAATTCTGCGCTTGGGCACCTATCAGCTGCGCGCGATGCGCGTTCACGAGTACGCGGCGGTGTCGGAGAGCGTGCAGCTGGCGCGGCGCTTCGGGCATCCCGGTACGGCGGGACTCGTCAACGCGGTGTTGCGGCGCGTCTCGACCGATCCCGAGCGGCTCGTCGACGATGCGGATTTCCCCTCGTTCGACGACGTGCTCGGCACGCGCGCGTCGCTGCCGACGTGGCTCGTGCGCATGTGGCGCGAGCGTTTCGGCGCGGACCGCTTGGACGCGATTCTCGCGGGGGTGAACGCGCCCGCGGCGACCGGCTTGTCGATCGACCGCCGGCGCACCACGCGGGCCGAGACGATCGCGCTTTTGGCCGAGCACGAGATCGCTGCCGTGCCGTCGCCCTTTGCCGCCGACGCGATCGTCGTGACGACGGCCGTGCCGGCGCCGGCGCTGCGCGAAATGCTCGGCGACCGCGCCGAACTGCATTCCGAAGCGGCGTGCTTCCCGGTCGATCTGCTCGATCCGCAGCCCGGTGAACGCGTGCTCGAAGCGTGCAGCGGACGCGGCAACAAGACGCTGCAGCTCGCCGCGGCGATCGGCGACCGCGGCACGATCGTCGCGATCGACACCGACGCGCGCAAGATCGCCCGCGCGCAAGCGCGGCTGGCGGCCGCCGAGATCAGCACGGTGGAATTGCGCGTCGCCGATGCGAGCGCGCTCGACGGCAGCGAAACCTTCGCTGCGATCCTCGTCGATGCGCCGTGTTCGGGCATCGGGATCATCGGCCGCGCGCCCGAAGCGCGCTGGCGCAAGTTGCCCGACGACGGCGCGCGGCTCGCGCCGCAGCAACGCGCGCTCGTCGAAGCCGCGGCCCGGGCGCTCGCGCCCGGCGGGCGGCTCGTGTACGCGGTCTGTTCGACCGATCCGCGCGAAGGCGAGGGCGTGATCGACCCGTTTCTGAGCGACCACCCGGACATCGAACGTACGCCGTTGCCCGCAACGCTACGCGCCGTTCGCGACGCCGGCCGGTGACGTGCTCGTGCCGCCGGGCATCGACGGGCGCGACGGGTTCTTCATCGCGGTCATGCGCCGGCGGTGAACGCGATCGCGCGCTTCGAACAGCTCTGCGCGCGGGTCGTGGAAGGTACGTTCGCGCGCATCTTTCCGAGCGCGCTGGAACCGGCTCAGGTCGGCCGCAAGCTGATCGCGGCGCAGGCCGCGGCGCCGACCGACGCCTATCTCGTGCGCGTGCATCCGGTCGACTACGCGCGTTTCGCCGCCGACCGCGCGTTCCTCGAGGCGCGCTGGAGTGCGATGCTGCGCGAGAGCGCGCCCAACGGCGAAACGCCGCACGCGGTGTTGCACGAAGACCCGGAGATCGTGGCCGGTTCGGTGACGATCGAAGCGCTCGTCGACGACCGCCCCGTCGTGCTCTCGCTGGTGCGCCCCGACGGCACGACCGTCGCGCTCTTCGACGGGCTGCGGATCGGCCGCAGCGACGACAACGACGTCGTGGTCGGCGACGGCCGCGTCTCGCGTCACCACGCGCGCATCGTCGCCGAGTCCGGCGGTTTCGCGATCGAGGACTTGCAGTCGTCGAACGGGACCTTCGTCGACGGCGCGCAGGTGCGCCGGGCGCGCTTGCATCCGGGTGCCTCGATCGTGGTGGGAGAGACCGTGCTCGAGATCCGTGGCTGACCCGCGCTACGCGACCCTGGCCGTCACCGCCGGCCTCGCCCTCTTCGTCCTGCTGGTGCGCGACCGGCGCGGCGCCCCGCCGCGGCCGGCGCTCGAAGCGACGATCCCGGCCGCCATCGAACTCGTGGTCGACGACGGGGCCACGATCACGACGCGGCGCCTCGGGCGGCGGATCCTGGTCGGCCGGGCGCCCAGCGCCGATGTCCGAATCGACGATCCCAGGGTTAGCCGCTTGCACGCGCGGATCGAAATGCGGGATGATGGTGTGTACGTGGAAGATTTAGGGAGCCGCAACGGCACTCTCGTCGACGGCGTGCCGGTCGTGACGAGCCGCCAGCTTGCTAGTGGAGATGAAATCACGATCGGCACGGCATCCATCATTTTCCGAGGGGTCGGTTCATGGAAATAGCGGTCGGCTCGAAACCGGGGACCTCCGCGCGCGGCAACGTCGACGCGCACGTGGCCGAAGTCATCGCTCCCGGGGTCGTGCTGTTGGCGGTAGCCGAGGGCTTCGGTTCCGTGCGCGGTCAAGCCGCACCCCAGGTCGCGGCGCTGGCCGTCCGCGACGCGCTGCGCCACCGGGTCCGTCCGGACGGCCGCGATGCGCGCGCCGCGCTGCTCTCGGCCTTCGCCAGCGCCAACGCGCGCGTGTTCGCGCACTCCGGCAGCCACGACGATTTCGTCGCCTCGGGTTCCTCGATCTCGGCGGCGCTGATCGTCGGCGACCGCGCGCACATCGCCCACGTCGGCGGCACGCGGGCCTACCTCAGCCGCGACGGTTCGCTGATGGCCCTCACGACCGACGACGAACTCGGCGGCGACGGCTGGATCTCGGCCTGGACGACGGTCCCGACCGAAGCGGTGGCCGGCCACGTGCTCACGCGTACGCTGGGCACGCAAGCCACGCTCGATGCGACCGTTACCAACGTCCGGCTGATGCACGGCGACGCGCTCGTGCTCGCGACCGGCGGCTTCCACAAAGCGATCACCGAGGAAGAGATCGCCTACGCGCTGCGCACCACCGACTCATCGGAATCGGTCACCCAGCGGCTGCTCGAAGCCGGCAACATGCGCGGCGCAAATTTCGGCGGCACCGTGATCGTCGGCCGCGCGCTGACCGACGCCGCCCCAGCGGTCGACGCCGGTCCGAGCTGCAACGTGCGCACCGCCGCGCTCGCGCTCACGGTCCTCGTGCTAGCCTCGCTGATCGCCGCCGCACTCTTCCACGTCTTCCTTCAACCATAGCCCCCCTCGTCATCCCGAGCGCAGTCGAGGGACCGCCTCATAGCACGAGCGCAAGTCCACTGTCGATCACGAGCGCAGCCGAGTGATCGCCGGTGACGCGCCCAATCGACGCTTTGCGGCGACCACTCGGCTTCGCTCGTGGTCGACAGTGGTGAACCGCCACAATTAGGGGCGGTCCCTCGACTGCGCTCGGGATGACGAAGCTCTAGCAATCGCTGCTGCCCTAGAGGCAGCTCTAGCAATCGCTGCCGTGCGGTTAGAGGTTGCCGCGGCGGGCTTGCTCTTTTTCGATCGAGACGAAGAGTGCTTTGAAGTTGCCCTTGCCGAACGAGAGCGCGCCGCGGCGCTGGATGATTTCGAAGAACAGCGTCGGGCGGTCTTGCAGCGGTTTGGTGAAGATCTGCAGCATGTAGCCCTGATCGTCGCGGTCGACGAGGATGTTCAGGTCGCGCAGCGTCGCGATGTCTTCGTCGATTTCGCCGACGCGCGCGCTCAGATCGTCGTAGTACGATGCGGGCGTGGTCAGCAGTTCGACGCCGTTGGCCTGCAGCGCGCGAACGGTGGCGGCGATGTCGCCGGTCGCGATCGCGACGTGCTGCACGCCGGCGCCGCCGTAGGAGTCGAGATATTCCTCGATCTGCGAGCGTTTGCGGCCCGGCGCGGGTTCGTTGATCGGCAGCTTGACCGTGCCGGTCGCATTGCGCATCACCTTCGAGCGCAGCGCGGTGAATTCAGTCGAAATATCGCGGTCATCGAAGCTGACCAGTTCCTGGAAACCGAACGCCTGCGCGTAGATAGCGGCACCACGTCTCCATCTCGCCCCAACCGACGTTGCCGACGCAGTGGTCGATCGCGAGCAACCCCACCGGCGCGAGCGCGCGCGCGGAGGTTTTCCAGGCGACGAAGCCGGGCAGCCAGATCGCCGGCGCCCCCGTGCGTTCCACCAGCGTGTGGATCGTATCGCCGTAGGTGCCGACGGCTGCCAGGACCGCCCGCGTGCCGCCCTCTTCGACCAGCGCCGGTTCGAGCACCGGAACGGCGCCGTGCGCGACAACGTGCCGGAACGCCGCCGTCGCATCGGGGGTGGCAGAAGGCGACGCTGCGCACGCCGTCGCCGTGGCGCGCGACGTGATCGTTGATCGGCCCGCCCGGCCGCAGCGCCGAGGTCAGGACGAGGCGGATGTCGCCTTGCGCGACCACGTAGGACGCGCGGTCGGTGAGGCCGGTCTCGGGCCCGGCGTAGGCCAGCGGCTGGAAGCCGAGCGCGGTGATGTAGTACTCGGCCGCCTGTTTCGCGTTCCCGACCCACAACTCGAGGTGGTCGAAGCGCAGGGCGCCGCCATCGAAAGGCGCGACGGGGAGCTGGGCGGGCATCGTCATACTATCAGGATACCGCCCACGGCGTGCGAACGAGGCGAGCGGCTCGCAATATCCAGCTAAAGAATGGGACTTCCGGGGCACACGATGGCGCACATCGCTCTTGACGCAATCGACCGTGATATTTTGATCGCCCTCCAGGCCAACGCGCGCTTACCCAACAACGATCTGGCCGCGGCGGTCGGGCTCTCGCCCTCGCCGTGCCTGCGGCGGGTGCGGCGGCTCGAGAAGCTGGGCGTGATCACCGGCTACAGCGCGCTGCTCAACCGCAACCGCGTCGGGGTCGGGCTGACCGCCTTCGTGAGCGTCGACATCGAGCGCAACCGCAAGGCCGAAACCGACCTCTTGCGCGCGCAGATCCAAGCCTTGCCCGAAGTGGTCGCGGCGCACATCGTCACCGGCGATTCGGACTTCTTGCTCGAAGTCGCGACCGCCAACCTCGAGACGTTCTCGCAGTTCGTGCTCGGTGTGCTCAACAAACTGCCCGGAGTCAAAGGCGTGCGCTCGAACATCTCACTCGACGTCGTGAAACACGCGGCTGCCTTGCCGATCCCGGCGATCGAGCGCAACGCGTCTTGACGTTCGATCGCCTGCGAGAGCTCGCGCCGATGGCGCTCGCGCTCGTGTTCGCCGCCGCGATGTTCACGCTGGCCGCGCCGCACTCGCTCGGCGCGCCGTGGCTGTGCGGGCTGCTGGCGGTGCTGGCGCTGGTGTGGGTCGCGCTGCAGCCGGTCTCCACCACGCGCGACGATACGTTGCCGGCTCTCGCGATCGTGATCGCGGCGCTCGGCGTGCTGCTCGTCGCGCGCCTCTCGCCCGACCTCGCCGCCAAGCAGTTGCTGTGGCTCGTATTCTCGCTCGTGCTGGCCGTCGCGGCCGGGCCCGCGTTCACGCGCTTTCGCGTGCTCTCGGCCTACACGTACGTGTGGATCGTGGTGGCGGTCGTGCTGTTCGTCGCGCTGGCGCTCTTCGGTCAGGAAGTGAACGGCGCGAAACTTTGGATTCGCATCGGCGGTGCGCAGTTCGAACCGGTCGAGGTGATCAAACTGCTCGTCGTGCTGTTCATGGCGTCGTATCTGGCCGGAACCGCCGACGTCATCGAGCGCACGAAGCCGTGGTCGCTGCGCGCCAACGCGAAGTATCTCGGGGCCGCTGTTCATCGGCTGGGGCGTGTCGATGGCGATCCTCGTGCTCGAACGCGATCTCGGCATGGCGATGCTGCTGCTCTCCACCTTCGCCGCGATGCTCTACGTCGCGACGCGGCGCTTCGACTTGATCCTCGGCTGCACGGCGATCTTCGCCGCGGCGATCTGGTTGGCCGCAACCCACTTCCACTACGTGCAAGCGCGCATCGCGGTCTGGCACAATCCGTTTCGCGATCCCTACGGCGCCGGCTATCAGGCGATGCAGTCGCTGTTCTCGCTCGCCGCCGGCGGTCTGTTCGGCACCGGCTACCACGCCGGCCGGCCGGACTTCATCCCCGACGTCGCGACCGATTACGTGTACGCCGCCTATACCGAGGAGTGGGGCGCCGTCGGCGCGATCGTGCTGTGCGCGGCGTTTCTCGCGTTGATCTTGCGCATGCTCGCCGTCGCCCAGCGCCAGCCCGACCTGTACGCGAAGTTGCTGGCGACGGGCCTCGCGGCGACCCTCGGTTTCCAGGTGCGTGATCATCGTCGGCGGCGTGCTGCGCGTGTTCCCGCTGACCGGGATCACGCTGCCGTTCGTCTCGTACGGCGGGAGCTCGCTCGTAACAAATTTTCTCCTCGTCGCTTTGGTATGGGCGATTTCGAGTGAACGTCGAAGAGGCGCCGGGTGAAGGGAGTTTCGACGGCCTTCTGGTCCATCGTTCTGATCGGCTCTACAGCTTCGATCGGTGCCGGCTTTGTCGGTGGCCGCTCGATCGGCTCGGCCGGGAGCTTGCCCGTGGCCGAGGCGCGCCGTGACGATTCCGGGCTGCCGGCGCCGATCCGCCAGCGCCTGCTGCGCCGCTCGCTCTTCGGCGCGCACTCGCTCGACGCGGCCGTCGCGTTCGACCCCTACGGCGATCCCGAACTCGGCGTGACCGAACGGCGGCGCTCGACCGCCTTCGATCCGCGCGACGGGCGCGCCCGGATCGCGGTGATCGTCGTCGATGCGGGCCGGGCCGGCGCCGGGCTCGATCCGTTCATCAACTCGCCGCTGCCGTTCACGATGGCCGTCGCGCCCGGCGACGACGATGCCCGATCGACGGCCGAAACGATCGCGGCCGCCGGCAAGACGGTCGTCGTCGATGCATCCCAGGCCCCGGCCGCGCGCGTTGCGGCGCTGTTGCACGCCGGCGCGGCCGGCGTGATGGCCTCGCTCGACGAGCAGCGCGCGGCCGGTCTGCTGCGCCGCATCGGGCGCGACGCCTTCGTCGTCGACGCCTCGCTCTCGGAAGACGACGACGTGGTTGCCGCCGCGCGCGCGCTGCACCGCCGTGTCTACCTGCGCGACGTGATCGCCGACGCGCGCGACGATGCCGCCTACGTCGACTTCATGCTGCGCGACGCGCTGGCGATCGCGCAGCGCACCGGCACGGCGATCGTCGCCATCCACGCGCGCACCGAGAGCTTCGATGCGTTCACGCGCTTCGCCGATCGCGCGCAGTCGCGACGGCGCCGACATCGTCGCCCTCAACGATCTCGATCACTAGCCCGCCGGCAGCCCGATGACGACCACGCGCGACTACATGGCCCGCGCGCCGCAAGCCGGCGTTCGCATCGCGTACGGCACCGCGCCCGAGCAGTTCGGTGAATTGCGCCTGCCCGCCGGCGACGGGCCGTTTCCGGTGGTGGTCGTCGTGCACGGCGGCTGGTGGCGTTCGGCTTACGCGCTCACCTACGCCGGCCACCTGGCGAGTGCGTTGACGGCCGACGGGTTTGCGTCGTGGAACATCGAGTACCGGCGGGTCGGCAATCCGGGCGGCGGCTATCCGGCCACCCTGCACGACGTCACGGCGGCCCTGCAGGCCCTGAGCGCGATCGCGCGCGACCAGCCGCTGGATCTGGCCCGCATTGTCGTGACCGGACACTCCGCCGGCGGCCACATCGCCGCGTGGCTGGCCGCGAAGCAATCCCACCGTGAACTCGACTGCTTCGGTGTTTCCCCGCCGCTGATCGGGGCCGTGCCCGTGGCCGGTGCGCTCGATCTCGAGCAGACGTCGGCGCTGGGCGTGGCCGATATCGGCGGGGATTCCGGTCCACGATTTTCTGGGCGGCACGCCGGAAAACGTACCCGAACACTACGCGCTCGCCTCGCCGACGGCGCTGCTGCCCACCGGAATTCCGGTGATCGCCGTGCACGGCAGCGCCGATGCGAACGTGCCGCTCGAGCTCTCGCAGCGCTACGTTGCGGCCGCGCAGGCCGCCGGCGATCCGGCGCGAACTGATCGTGCTCGAGGGCGTCGACCACTTCGCGCCGTTCGATCCGGACACGCCGGCCGGCGGCGTCGTGCGGGCCGCCGTTGGCCGGCTCTTGACGCGTTAGAGGCCCGCATTCGAGCGGGTCGGAGCAGGACGGTGCACGGGGGAGCGTCGTATGGGGCCTACAGATGACGAACCAGGCCGGCGCGCCCACCCTGCTCCTTCTTAGCGATACGCTCCGTAGTCGCTTAGCGCCGCTTGCTCGAAATGGGCCCGCCGCGAAAGCGACGGGCCTCGTTTATTTCCGCACTTGAGAGAGAGATATCTCATGTCCACGATGCCGTTCCACCGCTACCGACCCTTCGAGCCGATCGCGCTCGCCGACCGCACTTGGCCGTCGCGCACGATCGAGCGCGCGCCGCGCTGGTGCAGCGTCGACCTTCGCGACGGCAACCAGGCGCTGATCGAACCGATGGGCGCGCAGCGCAAGCGGCGCATGTTCGATCTGCTCGTGAAGATGGGCTTCAAGGAGATCGAGGTCGGCTTTCCGTCGGCCTCGCAGACCGACTACGACTTTCTGCGCGATCTGATCGAGAGCGGCGCGATTCCCGACGACGTGGCGATGCAAGTGCTCACGCAGTCGCGCGACGAGCTGATCGACCGCACGTTCGAAGCGATCGCGGGGCGCGAAAAGCGCGATCGTGCATCTCTACAACTCGACCTCGACGCTGCAGCGCCGAGTCGTCTTCGGCCTGGACGAAGACGGCATCGTCGGGATCGCCGAGCGCGGCACGCGCCGCATTCGCGAGCGCGCCGACGAGATGCGCGGCACCGACATCCGCTTCGAGTACTCGCCCGAGAGCTTCACCGGTACCGAGTTGCCGTTCGCGAAGCGCGCCTGCGAAGCGGTGATGGCGATCTGGCAGCCGACGCCCGAGCGGCCGATGATCCTCAACTTGCCCGCGACGGTCGAGATGTCGACCCCCAACATCTACGCCGATCAGATCGAGTGGTTCGGCCGCAACGTGGCCAACCGCGAGAGCCTGATCATCTCGGTGCACCCGCACAACGACCGCGGCACCGGCGTCGCCGCGGCGGAGCTCGCGCTGATGGCCGGCGCCGACCGCGTCGAGGGCACGCTGTTCGGCAACGGCGAGCGCACCGGCAACGTCTGCGTCGTGACCTTGGCGGCGAACCTGTTCACGCAGGGCGTCGATCCGGAGCTCGACATCTCCGACATCCCGCAGATCGTGCGCACGGTCGAGTACTGCAATCAGATCCCGGTGCATCCGCGCCATCCGTACGGCGGCGATCTCGTGTTCACCGCGTTCTCGGGCTCGCATCAGGATGCGATCAAGAAGGGCCTCGACGCGCTCGGCGAAGACGCCGCTCGCGCCGTGGGAAGTGCCGTATCTGCCGGTCGATCCGAAGGACCTCGGCCGCAGCTACGAAGCGATCATCCGCATCAACAGCCAGTCCGGCAAGGGCGGGATCGCCTACATCATGGCGACCGACTACGGTTTCCAGCTGCCGCGCAACCTGCAGATCGAGTTCAGCAAGGTCGTGCAGGCGCACACCGACGAAACCGGCGCCGAGCTGACCGCGCCCGAGCTGTGGGAGGCCTTCGAGCGCGAGTACCTCGCGCCGGCCGGACCGTTCGGTCTGGTCGAACAGCACATCGCGAAACGGCCGACGGCGGCTCGAGCATCGCTGCGCGGGTCGACCGACGGCGACGCGGTGCGCAGCATCAGCGGCACCGGCAACGGGCCGATCGACGCGTTCATCGCGGGTCTGCGCGGCGGCCTCGGCGTCGAGATCTCGGTGCGCGATTACCACGAACACGCGACGACCGCGGGCGCGAATTCGGCCGCCGTCGCGTACGTCGAGCTGGAAGTCGCCGGCACGCCGGTGTACGGCATCGCGCGCGATGCGAACATCGTCACCGCCTCGCTGCGCGCGATCGTCAGCGGGCTCAACCGCGCCAGCCGCTTCGTCACCTTCGACCGCGATGCGGTGAGCGTTTAGCGGCTAAAAGCCGGTGATACTGCCGCTTTCGCGCCAGGCGGTGGAGCGCTTTTGGGTGCGTTCCACGATCACGTTGATGCAAACGACCAGGAGCGAGACGACGATGACGCCGGCGAAGATGCCGACGGTGTCGGCCTGCGACATCGAGTCGCGGATGTACGATCCGATGCCCTTTGTTAGCTGCGATGAACTCGCCGACGACGGCGGCACTCACGGCGCGTGGTGCGGCGATCTGCATGCCGGCCAGAAAGAACGGAATGACGCTCGGAATGTAGACCTCGCGCAGAAGCGTGCCGGGTGAGGCGCCGGCGATGCGCGCCATCTCGATGAAACGCGGTTCCACGGCGCGAATGCCGGTACGAACGTTGTAAAAGATGAGGAATGACGCTACCGCTGCGACGATGACCACCTTGGACGTGAAGCCCGTCCCGAACCAGAGCACGATCAGCGGAGCAAGAGCGAGTTTCGGCACCCCCATCGAGGCTGCCAGAAAAGGATCGACGGCGCGTTCGAACCGTGGAAGCGGGCCAGCACGACCGGCAGCACGATGCCGACTGCGGCCCCGTAAAGGATGCCCAAGCCGGCTTCGGCACCCGTCACGGCCAGGTTCGCCAGCAGCGAACCGTTCGTTGCGATCTGCGCGATGCGGGCGAGGACCGGTGGCAGGCTCGCTACCGCCATATCGCCATACCCACGGTTCGCGAGCTGCCAGAGGACAATGCAGGCGAGGGCCAGCAGCGCGCGCCCAAACCAAACGAGCGCCGTGCGGTTCACGTGAGGTCGCTTCGAATGCGTTCGAAGAGTTCAACGAAGCCGGGTTGCGTGATCAGGCGGTCGATGTCGCGCGGGCGCGGCAACGTGACGCGATACTCGGCGCAGACGCGCGCGGGTGCCCGCGAAAGGACGAGAACGCGGTCGGCGAGGGCAATTGCTTCGGTTATGTCGTGCGTCACGAACAGGATCGTTTTTTGCTTCAACGACCACAGTTGCAGCAGATCGCGCTGCAGCTGCACGCGCGTGAGCGCGTCGAGCGCGCCGAATGGTTCGTCCATCAAGATCACCGGCGGATCGTATGCCAAGCGTGCGGACGAGCGAGGCGCGTTTGCGCATGCCGCCCGAGAGCTCGTGCGGATAAAAGCGCTCGAAGCCTTTCAGACCGCATGCTTCCAGCAGCGCTGCGACACGGGTACGCGCCGCAGCGTCCAAACGGTTCTGCGCCCGCAGCGGCAACAACACGTTGTCTTCGAGGCGCCGCCAGGGCAAAAGGTTATCGTCTTGGGTGACGTACCCGATGCTGCACCGGCAGCCGGGTTGCAGCACTGCGGTATCGCTCGCGAGGATCGTTTTGCCGCCCATCATGACGCTACCGGACGTAGGGCGATCGACCTGTGCGAGCATGTTGAGCAGCGTCGATTTTCCTGAACCCGACGGTCCGACGATCGTGACGAACTCGCCTTCGCCGACGTCGAACGAGAGATCGTCGATCACTTTCAGCGGCTCTGGGCGCGAGGGCACGGTGAAGTGTCGGCTGAGGCCCGAGACGCGCATCAACGGCACGGTGGCTGTCGGGTGGGGCGCGATCAAAATGCGGCCTGTGCACGATCGGCGATGCGATTTGCCGGCCGCCAGGCAAAGAGGCGTTTCTCGATCAGGTCGATAGCTGTGTTGATCACCGCGATGATGGCTCCGAGGGTCGCGATCCCGACGAAGATCCCGGCAGGATCGAAATTATTTGCGCCCAGCTCGATCGTGTATCCCAGCCCGCGATTGGACGAGATCAGCTCGCCGATCACCGCGGTACCGATGGCGTATGGTGCGGACACGCGAATTCCGGTGAGGATGAACGGAATGGCGCTCGGCAAGATCACTTCCGTTGCGATCAAGCGATCGCCCAAACCGAAGATGCGGCCCGCCGCGATCAGGCGCTGGTCGACCGACTCGAGTCCGGCTGCCGTGATAAAGAACTCCAAGAAGAAGACGACGCTGACGACCAGAGCGACTTTCGACGCGATCCCGATGCCGAAGAGCAAGATGAAGAGCGGCGTCAGTGCGACCTTCGGTGCGCCGTAGCCGGCGACAAGAAATGGGTCGAGGATCGCCCGCAAAATTTTCATGCGCCGAAGGACGAACGGCAGCACTGCGCCCGGGATCCCGCCGATGAGGAAACCCAGGACGGCCTCGGTAAGTGTGAATGAGGTATTGCGCCACAAGTCGCCGCTGGCGATCGACGTGGCGAAGTGCTGTGCGGTCAAAAGCGGCGTCGACAGCCACTGCGCGCCGAAGCGCCAGCTCAGCAGCTGCCACAGGGCGACGAGTGCGACGAAGACCAGGGCGCGATCGACGAGCTGCCGTGCCGTCATTGCTTCTGATATTCGTTCGTGTAGAGACCGGTAAAGACTTTATAGGTCTCGTCGGCGGCGAGCATGCCGGAGAAAACCATGTAATCTTCGACGTGAAGCAGCATGGCATCGTCGATGGTCGGAACGCGCGGCGTGCCGGCGAGAATCCCATTGAACGCGTCGGCGACGAGATCGGGCCGCGTCCGATCAAATTTCTTCTGCAGGATCGCAATCGCTTCGCCGGGATGGTCGTGCATCAGCTGCAGTGCGAGCAGATAGCCGTGCACGATCTTACGGCACGTCGCCGGCTTCGAGGCGCAATAGCCGTCGCGCGTGACGGCCAGGTTATACGCAAACGGGTTGAGTTCGGGAAAGTCACCGGTCGGGCTGCTGGCAATGGTGACCGCGCCGTCATCGATCCGCGCCATCGATGGCCACGGGCGTGACATCGCCAAGCCGTCGATCTGCCCCGACTTTAGTGCCGCGAGCATCTCCAGCGGCTGCATCGGCGAGAACGTAATGTCGCGGTTCCCGTCAACGCCGCCTTTGAGCGCCGCGTACTTGACGTAATTCTCGATGATCGCGTTCGCGCCGCCGACGCCGATGCGAGCACCTTTGAGCGCGCGAAGCCGCGCATTCAACGGCGATTTTTCGGTGATGCCGGCCTTCTGTGCGTACGCTTTGCTCACTACGATCTCGAGCTGGATCCGGCTGAGCGTATTGGCGATCGCCAGCAATTTTTGGCCGCGCCGGTTCGCGAGCAGGAAGCCGTCGGCGGTGACCCGGGCGACGTCGACGCTACCCGCAATGAGCGCGTTGATGCCGCCGATTCCGAGGATCGGCTCAAACGTGACGTCAAGCCCCTGATCCTTCCAGTAGCCCTTGGCATCGGCGATGTAGTCCGGGCTGAACGTCATCGACAACTGAGGGATGGAGATTACGACGGCTTCCGCGGCTTTTGCCGGGGAAGCATTGGCGGCGGCCGCGGCGATGGCGGCCAGCAGGACGATCGTGCGCACAATGCTCATGGTGTCGCACCTCCGGCGCCTCAAATTGTACGCAGTTTCCGGGCTCCCTGCATAGGTCGTGCCGAAATTACGGTTGGACAGCCGCGGTGAATTGCTGTACTGCATGCAATCGCCTTTTAGGCGAGGCGAGTGGGCAGCGGACTTGTTTCGGAGAGCTTCAGCATCTCGCGGGCGAGCCCGGCGGTAAGGTCGGCTCGGATCGCGCGGTAGGCGGGGTCAGACCAGCGGTTGATCAGCTCCACGGGATCATCGTCGAGGTCGTAGAGTTCGCCCCAATCGACGCCGTCGTAAATGCCGAGGCGGTACCGCCCGGTGAGCAGCGTTCGCGAGCCGAACGCGAGCCGGGAAGCCCATCGCTACGCGCTGGCCTTCTTCTTCGATGACTAGGGCTTGGCGCGGACTCTGCGTCGCCGTCGATCAGCGGCAGCAGCGAGTGGCCTTGGATGCCGTTGAACGGCTCGAGGCCGGCGCGTGCCGAGCACCGTCGAGGCGATGTCGACCGTGCCCGCCAGCGCGGCACTGCGCGCACCGTTGCGCGGGATTGGCCGGATCGTACCAGATGAACGGCGTGCGCGTCACGCCGCGATAATGCAGCGGGCCTTTGAGCATCAACTGGTGATCGCCCATGAAGTCGCCATGGTCGCTGATGAAGATGACGACGGTGTTTTCGGCTAGGCCCGTGCGCTCGAGCGTTGCCAGAACATCGCCGACGGCGTCGTCGATCATCGCGATCATGCCGTACGTCAGCGCCGTCGACTCACGCGCTTCCCGTTCGGTACAGGCGAAGGCGGCCTGCGTATTGGTAACCGCGACTGCCCGGCGTCGCGTTCATTGTGCAGGTGCACGAGGTGCGGCGGCGAGTGCCGGTTCGCGGGCTGGAACGACGGCGGCAGCGGAATGTCGGCGGGATCGTACATCGACCAGTAGCGGCCGGGCGGCGTGAACGGGTGATGCGGATCGGGAAACGAGCACTGCACGAAGAACGGGTGTTCGCGCGTTCGTTCGCTGCGTGCCGCTGCAGCCACGCTTTCGTTTGCTCGGGCGACGTAGCTCGTCGGATAGAGTTCTTCGGGAATGCGCGTGCGCCACGCTTGCGGCGCGACAACGTCCGGCGCGGGGCGTCGAGCTCCAGCCGGACCGCGCATGCCCGTCCGCGTCGGGCAGCGCTCGCACGCAGCCAGCGCCCGTAATCGCCTTCGACCTGATCGCCGTGACCCGAGGCACAGCGCGACGTCGTCGAAGCCATAGTACGGCAGACGCAACCGGTGCGTGGGATCGCGCGCAGCTGCGCCGCAGCTCCTGATCGTATGCTGCGCTCTCGCTCGCGATGGCGCGCCTCGCGCAGTGCGAACGGCGGTGAGAGCGGACCGGCGCGAGCGTCGGGCGGCGGGCTCGACCGGCGGTACGTCGGTCATGTTTTGCAAATGCGCTTTGCCGAGCAGCGCCGTGCGATAGCCGTGCGCCTGCAGCACTTCGGGAAAGGTCGTCGCTTCGAGATCGAGCGGGATGCCGTTGTGGCGCACGCCGTGCACCGACGGCATTCGGCCGGTCATGAGCGTCGCGCGATTCGGCATGCAGATCGCCGAGCGACGAAGAAGCATCGGAACGCCAGCCGCGCGCGGCGATGCCGTCGATGTGCGGCGTGCGCACGATCGGGTTTCCGTAGCAGCCGAGGTGGTCGGCGCGATGCTGATCGGTGACGATGAGCAGAAAGTTCGGGCTCTTCATACAAACGCGTTCTCGCCGGTCAGGTGCCGCCCGATCAAGAGCTTGTGAATTTGACTCGTTCCTTCATACAGCGTGGTCACTCGCGCGTCGCGCACGAGGCGTCCGACTGAGTATTCGTCGATGTAGCCGTAGCCGCCGTGAACCTGCAGCGCGGCATTGGCGGCGCGCACGGCGGTTTCGCTGGCGTAGTATTTCGCATATGACGACGCGGCGGTGAACGGAACTGCCGTCGTCGGCGAGTAAGGCGGCTTGCCACGTCAGCAGCCGCGCAGCAGTCGATCTCCACCGCCATATCGGCAAGCAATTCTTGCACGAGCTGGAAACGCGCGATCGGGCGGCCGAATTGCGTGCGTTCGGCTGCATACTGCATGCTTAGGTCGAGCGCGGCTTGCGCGAGGCCGACGCAACCCGCCGCGAGACCCATGCGCCCGCTGTCGAGCGCCGACATGGCGACCTTCATGCCGTTGCCGATACCGCCGAGGCAGGCGTGCTGCGGCACGCGCACGTCGTCCAGGTAGACCGCGGCCGTATCGGCGGCGCGCAAACCCAGCTTTCCGTTGATCGGCCGCGTCGAATACCCGGCCGATGCGGTCGGAACGAGAAAGCACGATAGGCCCTTCGCGCCGGCTCCGCCGGTGCGTGCGAAGATCAGCGCGAGGCCGGCCCAGCCGCCATTGCTGACGAACATCTTGGCGCCGGAAATGAGGTAATCGTCACCATCGCGGCGGGCGCTCGTCACAAGTGACGCGGGATCGGAACCGCTGCCGGCTTCGGTGAGTCCGAAACAGCCTAGCGCGCTGCCGGAAGCCAGTTGCGGGAGCCATGCCTGCCGTTGCGCGGGCGTACCCCACTTCATCAGCGATTTGCCGACGAGGCCCAGGTTCACCGTGATCAGGCTGCGCACGGAAGAGCAGCCGCGTCCCAACTCTTCGACGATCAGGCAGTAGTCGACGTTGCTCACGCCCATGCCGCCGAACGCTTCGGGAATCGCACAGCCCAGCAAACCGGCATCGGCGAGTTTCGCGACGATGCCGCGGTCGAGCTCTTCGTTGCGATCCCACGTGGCCGCATGCGGGGCGACCTCCCGAGCGACGAACGTGCGGGCGGCGTCGACGATGGCTTGTTGATCGACCGAGAGGCGCAGGTCCACCGCGTACTATGATGCCGACGGCGCGAGAGCGCGCCCGCGAATGTCGTCGAGCGAGGCGCGCGAGGTGATCGCCGCGGGATCGACCTCGAGTTCGAGCACCGCCGGCCCCCCGAACGCCGATGCGCGCGCGAAGGCCGCCGCGAAATCCGCCGTAGCCCCTATCCGCTCGCCGATAGGCCCCGTACGACCGCGCCAGCAGGGCAAAATCGGGATTGGTGAGGTCGGTCGAGCTCACGCGATCCGGATAGTGGCGTTCCTGGTGCATGCGGATCGTGCCGTACATATTGTTGTTGACGACGATGAAGATGACGCGCGACACCGTAACGGACGGCGGTCGCGAGTTCTTGGCCGGTCATCAGAAAACAGCCGTCGCCGGCAAACGAGATGACGACGCGATCGGGATGACGCAATTTGGCCGCAATGGCTGGCCGGCACGCTGTAACCCATCGCGCCGCTCGTCGGCGCGAGCGCCGTACCGTATTGCGAAAACTGAAAGTAGCGATGGATCCAGGTCGTATAGTTGCCCGCGCCGACGGTGACGATGGCGTTCGCGGGCAGCCGTTCGGAGAGGTGCGACGACGACGGCGCGCAGATCGACGCGTTCGACCGGCGCGTCCGCTCGTGCGATCGCGCGACGTAGGCCGTATTGCGCGGCCGCACTCCAAGCTCGCCAGCGCGTAGGGTCGACGGAGATATTCGCGGCTGCCGCGGCGAACGCGCGTACGCCCGCGTTGATCATCAGGTCCGCTTGGTAGACGTGCCCGAGCTCGTCGGCGTCGGGATACACGTGGACGAGCGTTTGGCGCGGCCGCGGCACGGCGAGGTAGCGTAGCCGCCGGTTGTGATGTCGCCGAGCCGCGTGCCGACGGCAAGGATGAGATCGGCGTCGCGTATAGCGCTTCACGAGATCCGGCACGATGCCGAGCCCCGCATCGCCCGCGTAGAGCGGGTGACGGTTGTCGAAGAGGTCTTGGCGGCGGTACGCGCACGACGACCGGCAGCGCGTTGCTGTTCTGCGAACGTGCGCATGTGCGCGCAGCGCGCGGCATCCCACATGCTGCCGCCCAAGAAGCAAGAACGGGCGCCGCGCTGCGCGCAGGCGCTCGCGCAACTGCGGCCATCTGTTCGGCACTAACTGCTCGGCTGAGACCGATTGCGCGGCCGGCGCATCCGCGACGTCGACGCCGTTCGGTCAGCACGTCTTCGGGCAGACTGATCACGACGGGGCCGGGACGCCCGGAGCATCGCGAAGTGAAACGCGCGCGCGATCAGTTCGGGAATGCGATGCGCGCTTTCGATCTGGAGCGCCGCCTTGGCGATCGGCGCGAACATCGCGCGAAAATCGATCTCTTGAAACGCCTCGCGCCCGAGCGATTCGCGATCGACCTGCCCGATGAAAAGCAGCATCGGCGTAGAGTCTTGAAACGCCGTGTGAACGCCGATGCGCGGCATTCGTCGCCCCGGGACCGCGCGTAACGAAAGCGATGCCCGGACGGCCGGTGAGTTTGCCGTGCGCCTCGGCCATGTACGCGGCGCCGCCTTCTTGCCGGCACGTGATGACGCGCATGTGATCGCCGCGATCGTAGAAGGCATCGAGCACGTCGAGATAGCTCTCGCCGGGAACGCAAAAGATCGTGTCGGCCCCGTTGATGGCGAGTGCATCGACGAGGACGTTACCGCCCGAACGCACGCCCGGGCGTACTACGCGGTCACGAGCGTGGCCTGCGGCCAGAGCTCCGGAAAGAGATCGCCGTGGAGCGGTTCGCCGTCGCTGAGGCCGCCGTCGATCCCGGTCGGCGAATACGCCCGCTTGAGCCACGTGACGTCGTCGCCCGCTACGCGGATCGAGAAACCGCGACGGCGAAGGTTGGCGTTGCTGTTGCCGAGCGCGCCATGGACGGTCAGCACGTGATGAATCGTGCAGTCACCCGGTTCCATTTCGTAGCAAACGGTCGCGATATTGTTCGGGATCGGCGTCGATGTCCGGCATCGCGCCGTCGAAGGCGTCTTCGGTGCGGGTATCGCCGTCGCCGATGCCGACCGGGCGGTACATCTTGCCCCAGCTGATGCGAACCTTTGACGAAGCTCATCGCGCCGGACGCTTTCGTGACCGGGTCGAGGCCAATCCAGATCGAGCATGCTTGGTGGCCGCTGATACGAAAGTACGGCAAATCTTGATGCCACCGCGTCGGAATATCGGTGCCCGGCTCTTTGACCAAGCAGGTGATCGTTGTACAGCCGCACATGCTGCGAGCCCAAGACGCCTGCAGCGGCCGCGCCCGCCGGCGAGCGCGACAAGAAATCGCGCACGCGCTCGTTGTTCCGCCAATTGAAGACGTCGGTGAAGAAACTGCCCTGCCCGGGTTCGGCGTATTCTTTCGCGAGCGGGCTCGGGTTTGCGATGATCTCGTCGATGGCGGTGCGCAGTTGTTCGATGAGTTCCGGGCTGAAGAGCCCGCGCAGACAGACCGCCCCGTCGCGTGCGAACGTTGCGCGGTGTTCGTCGGTGACGATCGGGGCGTGAAGCGTTCATCGTTTTGTCTCCGTGCGCGTGCGCGACGGGGCGGCTCGTCCGCCAAGAATGAGAGTCCGAGAACGTTCGTATCGGGATGGTGGCTTTGCAGTTACTCGAGCTTTTCGCGCGAGCCGGTCGCGCGCGCGCGATGGCATGTTCTTCCGAGAGCGCGCCGGCGCGCGTCGCCTGGCCGCGCGATGAGCGCGTCGGCGATGCTGCGGTGTTCGGCTTGAACGCCAAGCATGTTCTGAAACGACGATGGCAAGATCGATCGGGACGAACGGCATCGAGCCGGGCGCGACGAGCGGCGTGCGCGCGTTGGTGGCGATGGCGTCGGCCAGCGGCACGTTCTTCGCAGCGTCGACGATCGTGCGGTGGAAGGTTACGTTCATCTCGGTCCACGCAACCGTATCGGCATCGCTGAAGCGGCCTTTGGCGAGCAGGCGATCGCCGGTGTCAAGACAGGCGTTCAAGATCGCGATCGTGTCCGCGCCGACGCCTTTTTCGATGGCCAGCCGGCAGGCCAGTGCCTCGAGCGCCCCGCGGACATCGAAGGCATCGATGATCTGTCGCGACCGTGATCTCGCGGACGACGAAGCCGCGGCGCGGCGAGCTCCGCAGCAGGCCTTCTTGCTCGAGTTGACCGAGCGCCAGACGGACCGGCGTGCGGGAGACGCCTAGCCGCTGGGCGACCGGAATCTCGGGCACGCGGCTTCCGGTCGGGAACTCGCCGCGCAGCACCATCTGACGCAACTGCAGCAGAACGCGCTCCACTTGTCGCTCGGAAGATTGCATGCAATGAGTCTACCTCGCGCCGAATCTTTCGGCAACAGTTCGGTAAAAATCTCTTGCGCCCGCCGGCATGTTCGAGTAAGAATGTATGCAATCTGAGGGTGACACCTGCTTTCGAGGGGACGCCGATGCTGCGGAACATCTTTGCTTTGGGGGCCCTGCTCGGCCTCGTTGCCGGTTTTGCTCGACCCGCCGCGGCGGAGACGGTCAGCCTTACGCTACCCGTGCTCTCGCTGACGTTCAGCGCCGACTACATCGCCGATACGAAAGGCTACTGGAAAGACCAGGGCCTCGACGTTCAGATCCAATCGATCCCCGGTGTCGGCGGCGCGAACGCCGTCCTGGCCGGCAGCGTCGATTTCGGTCAAACCAGCGGCGGGGCGTTTCTCAACGCCAACGCCCACGGACAAAAGCTGTTCGCGATCGCGAACACGATCGACAAGATGCAGGTCGAGATCGTCCTTTCCAAAGCGTACGCCGAAAAAGCCGGAGTCACCGACAAGTCGCCGCTGCACGCGCGTGCGCTCGCTCTCAAGGGCGCGCGGCTGGCGGTCGACGCGCCGAACTCGATCGTGCACGGGTACCTCAAGTACGTTCTCAGGAAGAACGGCCTCAATCCGGACACCGACGTCGTCGTCTCGCCCATGCAGCCGCTGGCGGTGCTGGCCGCATTCAAGGCCGGGCAAATCGACGGCTTCGCGATGTCGCGCCCGTGGCCGTCGGTGGCTCGCAAAGAGAACGGGGCGGTACTCATCTCAAGCGCGCTCGACAACGAGTTCCCCGAACTCGCGCCGTTCGCTTACAACTTGCTCTTCACGCGGCCCGACTATTGCTCCGCTCACGCCGACACGTGCCGCAAGATGGCGCTGCGGGGTGGAGCGGGCAACGCAGTTCATGCACGATCATCCCGATGAGGCGCTGGCGATTCTGCAGCAGAAACTCGACAAGACGGAGCCCGACCTCGTTGCCGACGCGTTCAAGGGCATCATGACCGGAACGCCGCGCGTGCCGCGCGTCGACGTGCTCAGTTTGCAGCACGCGCAAGACTACATGCTCTTCACGGGGTTGATCGAGCCGAGCCAGAAGCTGCCCACGTTCAACGGCCTCTACACGAACGACTATTTGAAGTAGACCTCGCTCCTCAGGCGTTGTACTGCCGAGCCGCCGCGCACAGCGTCGATCAGGTCGCGCCCGTCGCCGGGGATCGATTCTCCGCGCCACGCGACGTGGCCGTCGGGTCGTACGAGGACGAACGGTGCTTCGTATGCCGACGCAATGGTATCGTCGGTCAACACCAGCACGCGCAACGGAACGTCGTGAGCGCGGGCCGCTTCTTCGAGCGCCGCTGTCGGCCCCGCATGCGGGGCCCGCACGAGCACGAAGCCGCGGCCGAACGTATCGAGAATCGATTCGTCCGGCGCGAGCCAGGCGTGCGGGGCGCGGCAACCCGGCCAGGTCGTCGGTACGTAGACGCTCGGTTCATCGGGTGGTTCGGGGGTGCCGTCGTCCACGACGAGCGGCGAATGCGCATAACGGTAGCCGAGCTGCACGCCCATCGAGTTCCACTCTTTCCAGCGCGTCTCGAGAATCGTCGTCGCCGGCACGGGTACGCGCCTCTGCTCCAAGCGGGCCCGGCATCCTCGAGCAATGCGCCGGACGGGAGGCCGGCGTCGGCGGAACGATTACTCGCCGCTTCCTCAACGTTGCGCATGCCGATGGGCCGGCGTTCGATTTCGTAGCTGTCGAGCAACTCCTCGCCGCCCCAGCCGTCGAGCACCGCGGCCAGCTTCCAGCCGAAATCGACCGCGTCGCCGATGCCGGTGTTGGCGCCGAAACCGCCTTTCGGCCACAGCATGTGGGCGGCGTCGCCGGCGAGAAAAACGTTGACCGCGCCGGTACGATTTGGCCACGACGCGGTGACCGTTCCACGGCTGCGCGCGAATGATATTGATGTCGAGATCGTCTGCTCCGAACGCATCGCGCACGCACTCGTGCGGATCGAGCGAATCGGCTTCTTCGGGGCCTGCACGTAGAGCGAGAGCCGCCAGAGATCCCGGCCGTTGACGGCCGAGAGAGCGGCGCGGTGGCGCGAGCTCATGCGTGAGAAATTGACTTGCGAGCCCGTGCGGGTTGCGCGCCAGAAGATCGGGCGCGAGAGGTAGATGCCGAGGTTGTGGCCTTCGGCGAACACGCCGTCGAACTCGATTTCCGAGCGCGCGGCGGACGGTACTTCGCGCGCCGTCGCAGCCGACGAGATAGGTGGCGCGAATTTCGTAGCGGTCATGCCCGTCGTTCGCGCTAACCAGCGGCCGTCACGCCCGTCGGCGTCCGCTTCGAACGAATCGAGTCGCGTGTTGTACTGCAAGCTGACGCCGTCGGAAACGACTCGTCGCGAGCTCGCGCAGCATCGGGTCGAACCACATCTTCGGGCACCAGGCCGCGGCTTCGGGGCTGACCGTCCGCTTGTCGTAGGCGGCCTTGATTCGAATCGCGCTCGAAGCGCGCGAGCAAGATGGCCCATGATGCGCGTGACAAAGACCACGTTGCGCGGATAGTCTTGCGGAAACGGTGATGCGCGCACACGATCGCTGATGCCCCAGCGCCGCAGATGCTCCATCGTGCGCGTGCTGATCGATTCGCCGGCCGGGAAAGACGACCTCGCCTTCGCCTTGATCGATGACCGTGCATGCAATGCCGCGCCAGCCGAGTTCGCAGGCGAGCGCGAGGCCGACCGGACCCGCGCCCACGATGAGCACCGGCGTGACTACACTCCGCATCGCCTAGACGTCGATCTTGACGAGTTCCGCGAGCGGCATGCCGTTCTTATATTTCGCGATATATGCGTCGGCGTCGATCTCGAGACCCGAGGGGTTCTTCCGGTAGGCGTCGGATGCGAAGAACGCCAGATACTCCTCGAGCGTCTCGAAGTTGTTGGCCGAAATCTCGCAGATGTTGCGGTCGGGATCGCGGTAGTAGAAGCTCGTTCCCGGACCGTGGTTGGCCGTCCGATGCGGAATGATCCCGAGTCGATTTCAGACGCTCGTAACGGGTGAACAGATCGGCCATCGTCGCGTTGCGGAATTGCATGTGGTGCAAACCCGGGTCGCCCTGACGGCTGCGGACGCGTTCCCGGAATCTCGAAGATCCCGAGCACCTGAGCGTAGGGATGCTCCAGGAACGTGCGGATGAAGCACAGCCGGATCTCGCTCGCGCGTTCTTGCCGGCCGGGGACGATTGCCGTCGGGTTCTCCGGCCGGTGCTCGTAAAACGGCGCGACGCCGAGAACGCCTTGATAGAAGTCGCGCAGTTCCTCGAAGCGCGACGTCTTCAGCACGATCTCACTCATGCGCATCGGCGTGAGATCGAGGTTGAGGTTGAGCAGCGCTTCGCGGTCGGTCTCGAGTTGCATGACGCATCGCTCCGTGTCTTCAGGCAGCTTGCGCGATCGGGTTGGAGAGAACGCCGACGCTCGAGATATCGACCTCGATCGTGTCGCCGGGCTTCATCCAAAGCGGCGGCGTGCGGCGCGAGCCGACCCCGGCCGGCGTTCCGGTCGCGATCACGTCGCCCGGTTCGAGGGTCGTGATCGTCGAGATGTATTCGATGATACGCGGAATCGAATAGATCAGCAGATCGGTCGTCGAGCGCTGCACTTCCGTGCCGTTGAGGCGCGTGACGAGCGTCAGCTTCGTCGGATCGGGAATTTCGTCGGCCGTGACGACCCAGGGGCCGCAAGCGCCGCTCGCTTCGAAATTCTTGCCCGACGTAACCGAGTGCTTTTGAAAATCGCGAATGCTGCCGTCGTTGAAACAGGTATAGCCGCCGACGTAACTGAGCGCGTCGCGCTCGGCGTATCGTGCGTCCGGGGCGGCCGATCACGACGCCGAGTTCCCCTTCGAAGTCGAAGTGGTCGGAGGCCAGCGGCCGTACCATCGGCGTGCCGTTTGCCACCACGCTCTCTTGGGTGCGGATGAAGACTGAGGGTTGGGGCGGCACGTCGCGATTGGTTTCCGTCACGTGCGAGCGGTAATTCACGCCGATGCAAAACAGCCGCGCGCCCGGGTCGAAGGGGGCGAGTGGCGTTGTGCCCGTTATGGGCGGGCCGGTTGCCGCACGGTCGAGAGTGGGCCGGGCCGCAGGATCTAGGGCGCCGGCCAGGTTTAGGATTTCGCCGCCCGCCACGATCGGCACCACCCCGCCGCCGGTCACGATTCCGAACCCCTCACGACCCTGATAGAGAAATCGAGCTAGCTTCACCGTTCCCTAAATTGCATGCAATATGAGGGCCTTCCTGGTCCGTTGTGCGGCTCCAGTGGGGATTAGGGGCGGTTTTGCATGCCGTTGGGCCTACACAATGATCCTGTCGGCGCGCAGCTTAACGAGCCGCTCATCGTCGTAGCCCAGCACGGTGCGCAGGATCGTGGCGCTGTGTTCGCCGAGCGCCGGCGGCGCGCTTGGTTCGCGCACGGGGGTCGCGGAGAAGTGCATCGGCGACCCGGTGACGCGCACGCCGCCCGCCGTGTGATAGACCATGCCGCGTTCGGCAACTTCGGGTGACGCGAGAACTTCCTCGACCGTGCGCACCCGCCCGGCCGGAACGTTGACGGCCTTGCACGCGGCGATGATCTCATCGCACGCTCGCGCTGCGAAGCATGCGGCCAGAATTTCGGCCAGCGCTTCGCGGTTGATGACGCGCAGCGTGTTGCTGGCGAAGCGCGCGTCGGCCGGTAACTCGGGCCGGTCGATCACGCCGGTGCACAGGTCGCGAAATTGACGGTTGTTCGCGCACGCGAGCACGAACGGCGCGTCGGCCGCATCGAAGGTCTGGTACGGAACGATGCTGGCGTGCGCGTTCCCATAGCGCTTGGCGCTCACGCCGGCGTTGAGCGACGCGCTGGCGACGTTCGAGAGCGCGGCGACCGACGCGTCGAAGAGCGCGATGTCGATCAGCTGACCCGTGCCGGTGCGCTCGCGCGCATAGAGCGCGGCCAGAATCGCCTGCGTGCCGTAGGTGCCGGCCAGAATATCGGAGATCGCGACGCCGAACTTGTTGGGTTTGCCGCCGGCCTCGCCGTTGATCGACATCAGCCCGCTCTCGGCTTGTATGAGGAAGTCGTAGCCGGCGCGCGTCGCTTGGCTGCCGGTGCGCCCGTAGCCGGAGAAGGAGCAGTAGATCAGGCGTGGATTGAGCGCGGCCAGCGCGGCGTAGTCGAGGCCGTAGCGCGCCAGCGTGCCGCTGAGGTAGTTCTCGACGAGCACGTCGGCGCGCTGCGCGAGTGCGCGCACGATGGCTTGGCCGCGCTCGGTGCGGAAGTCGACCGCCAAGCTAGCCTTGTTACGGTTCACGGCCAGATAGTAGGTCGACGTGCCCTTGTACGCCGGCGGCGCCCAACTGCGCGTTTCATCGCCGTCGACGGGGTTTTCGATCTTCCAGATCTCGGCGCCCAGATCGCCGAGCGTCATCGTCGCCCAGGGCCCCGCCAGTACGCGCGAGAGGTCGAGCACCTTGATTCCGGCGAGGGGTGGTTGCGCGGGGGGAACATTCGAATGCATGTAGCGCTGAGCTTTGGGTACGGGGCCGCCGCTCCTCGTCGGCTGCTCGTCAACCGCTTGCTCGCCGCGTGCGGGCCCCCTATGTAAGCTAGGCGTTAAGGGTTCGGAAAGAGTGTGTCTTTCGGCCCCGCAGGCGCTCCGGCACGTGAATCAACCGCCGATGCATTGATCATCATGCATCCATTTCGAACAGGGCCCGACATGATAGACACGATCAAATGCGGCCATTGCGGCCATCCGGTCTGGGATCACTGCGCCGGCGAGAACTGCACCGCATGCGAAAGCCAGCAACCGGCCGCCGTTTGCCGCACCTTCGCCCTCATCGACTTCACCAGCTCGCTCCCCACCTTCGCATTCGAACAACCCGCCCTGCGTCTGTAGCTCCCGCCGCGCGCCTCGTCGGCGGTGTATGAGCGCAGCTTCAGGGTAGGCCGGGCCGGCTGAGCGCGCGAAACATCTAACGAGGAGAGTGCAGATGTTCGACGTTTCGCGGCGGTCCTTCGTCATCGGCGCGGCAACGGCGGCCGCTGCCGCAGCGCCCGCCGCCGCTTGCGCTGCCGACGTGCCGGCCGCGTCCCCGGTCCCGCCCCCGCCGCCGGCGGCAGGGCTCAACGATGCGGTGCCGTTCCGTTTCGACCGCGCCGCGTTCGCAGCGGTTCTCCAACGCCGCTACGACCATCGTCAGGTCGTGGCCGCGAAGAGCTTCGCCGAGGCCCGCGACGGCCTCGCGCTGATGCGCAACTCGATCGAAGCCTACATCGACCCGATGTACTTCGCGGGCGGCCCCAACGCGCTGCACGCTTCGGCCGTCTTCTATCACGGCAATTCGCCGCTGCTCGCACTCGACGATACGATGTTCGCGAAGTATCCGCTCGCTGCCGCGATCATCTCGTTCGCGGGCACGGCGAAGCCCGGCATCGAGAAAGGCGCGCTCGCGAACCCGGCGCTCCAGCCCTACACCGAGCTGGTCGCGAAGCACGGTGCGTCGTTCTTCGTCTGCAACAACGCGCTGAGCGGTCTCGCCGCCTACATCGCGCAGCAAACCGCGCCGGCCGGAAGCACCGCGACGCGCGACCGCGTGATCGCAATTCACGACGAGATGGTCCAGCATTTCCTGCCGGGAACCGTCCTCGTGCCGGCCGGTGTCGCGGCCCTCAACGCAGCGCAAGAAGCCCGCTTCACGCTCCTGCCGACCTAGAAGCCGTCGGAAACCGCGCGGCAGGAGAGTGCCCGTCGGCGCGGGACAGCCACGGTGATGACCCGGACCGACCTGCTTCGTCTCACCGCCGCAAGTTCGCTCGCGTTCGCCCTGCCACAACCCGGATCGGCCGCGACGCTCCGCCCGCTGCGCCTCGTCACGCTGCCCAACGATACCGGCGCCCAGGTCTTCTACGCGCAGAGCCAGGGGTATTTCGCACAAGCCGGCTTCGATGCGCAGGTCGAGGCGATCGCGAACGGTGCGGGCATCATCGCGGCCGTCGCGGGCAGCACCTTCGATCTCGGCGCCGCCAACCTGCTCTCGATCGCTATCGCCCACAAGCGCGGCTTGCCGATCACCTGCGTGGCGGCCGGCGCCGCGTACTCGGGCGCCGCGCCGACCACGGTCCTCATGGTCCAGAAAACGTCACCGATCGTGCGAGCGGCCGACCTGAGCGGAAAAACGCTGGCCGTGACCGGTCTCAAGACGATATCGGAGCTCGGTGCGCGCGCCTGGATCGACCGCAACGGCGGTAACTCCGCCGACGTGCGCTTCATCGAGCTGCCGGTCACCGCGATGCCCGCGGCGCTCGGCGAGGGACGCATCGACGCAGCGCTCGTGCTGGAACCGCTAGTCTCCGAAGCGAAGGCGCACGCCCGCGTTCTTGCCGATGCATACGACGCGATCGGCTCGAACTTCATGATCGCCGCCTGGATCACGACCAAGGATTGGGCGCAGGCGAACGGCGCCGCGATCGCGTCGTTTGCCGGCGTGATGCGGCAAGCCGCAACCTGGGCTCGCACACATCGCCGCGAGGCGGATGACGCATTGGCGGCGCGCGAAAAAGTCAGCTCGGAAACGTTGCGGACCATGACCCCGGCGAGTTATGCCGACGCGTTGCTGCCGGCATTGATGCAGCCCGTGATCGACGTCGCCGCAAAGTACGGCCTGCTGGCCGGCAGCTTTCCCGCCGAGGAGTTGATTTTCAATGCCCGATAAGCCGCGCGTGATCGCGCTCGAAGAACATTTCTGGACCCCCGAACTGCGCGACACGTACACCGGCTTTCAAGCGATCAAGATCAAGATCGCGACCGACCGGTTGGACGACCTCGACGAACTGCGGCTGCGCGAGATGGACGAAGCCGGCATCGACTTCCAGATCATCTCGCACGTCCAACCCGGCGTGCAGATCTTCGAGGGACCCGATGCCGTCGCGTTGGCGCGGCGTGCGAACGACGCCCTCTATGCTGCCGTGCAGCGGCATCCGACCCGTTTTGCCGGGTTCGCAACGCTGCCCACCCCCGACCCGCAAGGCGCGGCCGACGAACTCGAGCGCTGCGTCAACGAGTTGGGCTTCAAGGGCGCGATGATCAACGGTTTGACCAACGGCGCCTTCATCGACGAGCAGCGTTTCTGGGGCATCTTCGAACGTGCGCAAGCGCTCGACGTGCCGATCTACCTTCACCCCGCCACCCCGCACCCCAAGGTCTCCGAGGTGTACTACAAAGACTACCCGCTGATGGTCGGCGCGTTCTGGGGGTTTACGGCGGAAACGGCACTGGCGATCCTGCGGCTCATTTGCAGCGGCGTCTTCGACCGCTTTCCCAAGCTGCGGATCATTGTCGGTCACCTCGGCGAAACGATACCGGCTGCGCTCTGGCGCTGCGACTTCATCTACGAACGGCAACGCGCGAAGACCGGTTTGAAGAAGCGCTTGGCCGAATACTTCCGCGAGCACTTTTACATCACGACCAGCGGGAATTTCTCGCCCCCGGCGCTGGTCTGCGCGATCATGGAAATGGGCGTCGACCACATCCTGTTCTCCGTTGACTGGCCCTTCAACACGAACACGGATGCCATGGAGTTCATGCGAACGGCGCCGGTGAGCGAGTTGGACCGCCGGAAAATTCTCGGGCTGAACGTCGCCAACGTGGTGCGGCTATGAACCTCGCGGAGCTCAAAACCGGACTCGAACCGCTCTCGATGATGGCCGGCTGGAACAAGGTCGAACCGTCGCTCTGGCCCGCGCGGCCGTCGGAGTTCAAGCCGTACGCGTGGTCGTGGGCCGAGGCGCGCAAGAACCTCGACATCGCCGGCGCGCTGATCAGCACGGAGCAAGCCGACCGGCGCAACCTCTTCTGCGTTAACCCGCTCGAGGGCAACTATTACGCGACGCTGCGGACCCTCGTATCGGCATACCAGATGATCTTGCCGGGCGAGCGTGCGCGCTCGCACCGCCACTCGCCGAACGCGCTGCGGCTCATCCTCGATGTGGGCGAAAGCGTGTATACCACCGTCGACGGCGTGCGCATCGATATGGAGCCCGGCGACGTCGTGCTCACGCCGGGCATGACGTTTCACGGCCACGGCAACGACGGAACCGCACCCGGCTACTGGCTGGATTTCCTCGACGTGCCGCTCGTCCATCAGCTCGAGCCGATGACGTTCGAACACTTTCCCGGCGGTTTCCAAGAGACCGAGCGAACGACGCGCGATTCGCCCTACGTCTTTCCGCTACGCTCGATGCTGGCCTCACTGCTCGCGGCCCAGCCGGATGAATATGACCGCGTCCGCTTTCTCCTCGACACGCCGAGCATGCCGACCACGTCGATCCACGTTCAGTCGCTCGCACCGGGCCGTGAACCGCCGCCGCTGCGCACGACCGCCAACGAAATCGTCGCCGTGATCTCGGGTTCCGGACGCACGAGCATTGAAGGCACCGACTACGCATGGGAAACCGGTGACGTCGTGGCGATTCCGGCCTGGAATCGCTTCGTGCACCACGCGGCGGAGCCGTCGACGATCTTGAGCGTCTCCGACGAGAAGATGCTGCAGAAGCTCGGCTTCTTACGCGCCGAGCTGGTGGCTTAGACGAGTTCGGGCTCGAGCACGTCGGTGTAGGCGATCGGCACGGTGGTCGCGTCGTACTCGTAGAGCCAGGTGTAGCGCTGCTCGACTTTCTCCAGCGTGAACTCGCGTGCGATGTGCTCTTCGGCTTCAGCCGCGTTCGCAAGCGACCGGCTGTTGACGGCCGCCAGCTGCGCGGCCGAGATGCGCACGACTTTGTTGGCGCGCGGTAAGCGCGCGGCTTCGTAGACGCGCAGCGCGGCTTCGATATCGTCGGGCCAGGAAAGGATGCAGCGCGTGATGAGTGCCGCGTCCTCGATTGCCATGTTCGCACCCTGCGCCAGCAGCGGCAGCGTGGAATGGCACGCATCGCCGAGCAGCGTGATGCGGCCGACGCTCCAACGCGGCAGCGGCTCGCGCAGAATCAGCGCCCATTTGAACGGCACTTCGATCCCGGCGATCATCTTCTGGACGTCGGCATGCCAGCCGCTGAAATCCGCGGCGCATTCCTCGATCGTCCCGCGCTCGTTCCAGCGGTCGCTCGTCCAATCGCTCCGCTCGACGAGGCCGAAGAAGTTGAAGAGCTCGCCGCCGCGCACCGGATACTGCATGATGTGCGCGCCCGGGCCGACCCACAGCACGCCGCCCGAGCGGTAGCGCGGCTCCACGTGGTCGCGCGGCAGCAGACCGCGCCATACCATGCAGCCGGTGAACTTCGCCCGGTCTTCGCCGAAGAGCGATTGCCGGACGCGCGAATGGATGCCGTCCGCGCCGATCACGACGTCGCCCGCGATACGCTCGCCGGCCAGCAGCAGCGCAGCGCCGTGCTCGTCCTCGACGGCTCCCTCACACCGGGCCCCCAGGTGAATCGCGTCGGCTTTCTCAGCGCGTACGGCTTTCGCGAGCACGTTCTGAAAGTCGGCCCGGTGCAGCGTGAGGTAGGGGAAGCCGTAGCGCTGGACCGACGTGTCGCCGAGATCGACGAGCGGCCAGGTTTGACCGGTATTCCACAGGCGCACGACTTTGCCGGTCGATTCGGTACCGATGCTTTCGAGGGCATCAGCGAGGCCGAGGCCGTACAGCACGCGCGTGCCGTTGGCGCTGGTCTGCACGCCCGCGCCGAGCTCGTTCAGCTCCGGTGTTTGTTCGTAGACATCGACGTCGATGCCGGCCCGGAGCAGCGCCAGTGCCGTCGTGAGTCCACCAATGCCTGCGCCGGCAACGATGACATGTGGACTCGGCAATGGCTCTCCTTCACGAATTGTAACGCACGTTACGAACGATGGGAGGCTTTTCTTTCGGCGCTGCGGCGACCTTTAGGGCGGCCGCTCGTTCGTTCGCCGGCCCCATGCGATGAGGTCGTTTATTTCCCACGAATGCGCGCACGCACTCGGCGATCATTATGCGGATTGAAATTGTCACGCTGTTGAATTTTGGTGCGAGCCTGCAGTCACGAATGACGGTCAAATGAACGCCCGAGTTCCTGCCGGACGGGCAAATCTCGTCCGGTGAGCTAAAAACGAGCTCAAGTTGGGGGTTGTTTTGGCTCTCCGGCGTCTTGTCGTTTTGGCTCTCGCGATCCGCATCCTACGCCGGCTTGGGCCCTTTGCTCGCACGCGACGGCGCGCATGATGTCGAACTCGTGCATGCAACGTCCGCCATGGCGCCCGACACGAGCGTTCGTATTGCGCTCGATTTCGACGGTAACGCACCCGTTGCTCACCTTTATCGCAGGCGCCGGAGGCGATTGCGAATTGGGCGCTCACGTCGTTGCGTGAGAAGCTGATCAAGATCGGCGCCAGGGTCGTCAACCATGGGCGCTACGTCACGTTTCAGATGGCCGAAATCGAGATCCCGCGTAGCCTGTTCGCTGAGATCCTCAACCGGATATCCGCCCTCCGTTCACCGCCGCTAACCGCGCCGTGAACGTCCTGGTCGCGCGACCATCGCCGGCGATAAAGACCGGAGATTTGTGCCCTGATGACTCTGAAAATTGCCGTTTTCACCCGCTCTGGCGCTATGCGCGGCTTGCGCCCCCGGAAAACCCCACTTCCCGCCCACCCGACCGCCCGAGAGCGGCCGGAATGATAAAAACGACCGCAACGGTCGATGGGAAGGCCGCCGCTGAATTCAGTTCCCCGGATAGCATATTAAGACGGTTAGCATCGGCGCCGTGCATGGTGGTTACAAAGTCGAAGCATCGCGTTAGCACGGGCGCGAGGCGTTCACAGAAGATCGAACTCGAACAGCGAAGCGACGATGGCGGCCATACGCGGATCGATCGACCATAAGCGTTCGCGCGTGGCGCGTGGCCACAGTGAGTGGGGGTCGTTTATTTCCACGAACGCGCGCACGCACTCAGCGAAGTATTCATCGCACGCGCTGCCGGCATACGGCGTGACGAAAGCCGTTGCGCCGGCGAAGGCCCGGCGAATGCGCGGGTCGACGCCGCTGAGGTAAACCCCGCCGCCGAGCGCGCAATCGAGCGCGTGGGCAAACTCGTGCGCGATCGTCATCGGGCTGAGCGAGCGCAGATAGATCGTGCGCTCCTCCACGACGAACAGCCCGGCCGGCGGGATCGGCCAGCTATCCACGCCCGCGACGATGCGCCGCAGCACGGGTGACCGGTCGCCGAAGCGCTCGCCCTCGCCGAGGACCCTCACCCGCACCCCGGCCCGTTCCGCGACCGCGACCGCGCCCGGTCCGAACCTCCGGATCACCGCTTCCACGGCGGCGGCGTTCGGGGCTGCGGCTTCGATCATCCGGCCTACGATACGCGTCGCTCATTGCCGCGTTATCGCCGTGATATTTCGTCTCTGCGCTTTGCGCCGCCATTGCATTGTGGGGGCCGGACCGCTAGCATACGCGGTATGGCGATTGCGCGTCGAAGCGCCGGAAACGTGGCCGGGTTCACGCTCGTTCGCGACCACTCGTCGGTGCGCCGGCAAGTGGTGGAGCAGGTCCGAGGTGCGATCTTGAGCATGCGCCTCTTGCCGGGTGACCGGCTGATCGAACGCGAGTTGTGCGAGCGGATGTCGGTAAGCCGGCCGATCGTGCGCGAAGCCTTACGCGAGCTCGAGAGCAGCGGGCTGGTCGACGCGATTCCCCACCGCGGTCCCATCGTCGCGCGGGTCAACGCGCAGGATGCCCGCGACATCTACGCGATCCGCGCGGAACTCGAAGGGCTTGCCTGCAAAGACTTCATCGAACGGGCGGCGCTGCCGCAGCACGCGGCCCTGCGCCGTGCGCTGCGCAGCGTGATGCTCGCCTACGAAGCCGATGACCCGGTGCTCTCGCTGGCTGCGAAGGAGCGTTTCTACGACGTGCTGCTGGAGGGCGGCGGGAACGCCGTGTTGCCGCCGCTTCTGCGGCGCCTGCACGGCCGTATTACGTTGCTGCGCTCGCTGACCCTCGCCGAACCGGGCCGAGCGCGGCAGAGCGGCGAGGAATTGCAAGCGATGGTGGAGGCCATCTGGGAGCGCGACGTCGAGCGCGCGGTCGAGGCGTGCCGGCGGCACGTGATGCGCGCGGCCGCGACCGCGCTGCGCGTGCTCGAGCGGACCGTTTAGAGACCGCCGCCGAATTTACTCACCGCGACCCAATTGCTCTTTGCGGCATCCCAGCGGACGATGACCATACTGGATGCGCCGTCAATTCCGCGATTATTGCCATCACTAAAATCGTACATTCCGGTAACCCCGGTCCAACTATGCAGGCTGTCGATATAATCGCGTAATTGCTGGGGCGTCGCGTTAGCTCCGACCTTTTTGAACGCGTCAACGATGATCGAGGCGGGGTCCCAGGCGATCGTGTAACCGAAGTCGGCCCGCTCTCCGGTTGCGGTCTTCAGAGCTTCAGAGAAATCGTGCACGCTCGACTTGAGCGGGCCTCGCGGTAGGGAATCCGGCACCATAAACGCCATGCCGTTCGCGACCATTCCCCGAGGCAGGATGTCACCATATTGTTTCATCTGTGCATTGATGGTATTGACACCGGCCACGGTAACCGGAATATCGAGGCCCGAATCCTGAATACCGTGATAGATCGTGCCCATCGGCGTCCCGACCGCCCACGTATAGAGGGCTTGTGCGCCGGAACTTTTCACGCGGGCAAGTTGGGCCAGTACCGTCTGATCGGCAAGGACGAAGTGCTGGCGTTCGACAACCGTGATGTCCTTATTTTCAGGCCGTGCTAGTGCCGCATCGAACGAACGCTCGCCGTCCTGACCTGATGCGTCCAGCGAACCTAGGAAGGCGATGCGCTTTAGGCCGTGCTCGCGCAGATAGCGCACGATTGTCGCCGCAATGTCATTCGCTTCCACGCCATAAGCAAACGTGTAGCCACCGCGTTCCGGGTGATACGAGCTCGACAAGCAATATAAGACGGGACCATCCCGGAACATGGAACCGATGGCGTTGCAGGACGCCGTGATCTCCGGGCCGAGCACGACCGGCACCTTTTTCGCGATCAACTGATTTGCAAGCTGCACGTCCACTTGCGGGCTCGAGGTGTCGTCGTACTCGACGAATTTTATTGGCCGGCCATTGATACCGCCGGCTTTGTTGACCTTGGCCTCGAGAATGGCGAGTGTCGTCTGGGCAGCCTTACCCAAGAACGCACCCTGTCCGGTCAATGACAAAATGGTGTGAATTTCGAGCGGCTCACCGGCTGCGCGTGAAGCGCCTGCGGACGAGCATACGAGCGCTGCGACAACAACGGCGGCTGCCGCACGCGCCAAAATCTTATAATTCATTTTTCTCTCGCGTCTTAAGATGCAGATGCTGCGGTTGGTCGCTGTTCGGGCAGTGACAAGCCGCCGTCGAGCTTGCGCCAGGTTTTCGTAGGCTTTCCCTCATCCAACAGGCCGAGCTCACGTAAGAAGACGCGGCGCAGCAGCGCGATCGCAACGTCCGAACGCCCGAGCGTTTCCCGCGATCGGTCGACGGTGACTCCTTGGCCGCGTAGTGAGACATAGTCTTGCGCACTCGCGAGCTCGAAACAAAGATCGTCGGGATATTCGTTCCGAAACAGCGCGTCGTGATGGTTCGCGGGGTCGTAGTCGCCCGTCTTCTCAAAGTACTCGATCGTTCGCTGGTCGATCTCACCACCTTGACGCGCCACCGTTCGCATGTTCAAGCGGAGCGTATGCTCGTCATCGACCGGAACGTCCCAGTGACCGATATCGATCCACGGGTAGCCCGGGTAGATTCCCGGGTGATTTATGTGATTGTAGTTGGGAAACGTCCAGTCGCTGACTCGTACGTTGCCCTCGCCGCGGTTCGAAATTTGGCGTAAGCCGGCTTCGGTTTCGACGCATTCGATTTCGGGCACCACGCGGCTCACCGAGCCGATAAAGGTTCCCTCCCTCCCTCGCGCATGGACGAAACTGACATGAACCCCGTCGAGCGAGTTCTCGACCATCTGAAACCAGTTCGTGTTCCATAACTGCTGACCGTTGAAGCGCAGCGTGGTACTCGCGGGAGCCTCGAATTCGGGCTTACGAATGAGATCGAACGACGGTGGCTCCCCGGTACCGAGGTAGGCGAAGATCAGGCCGCCATACTCTTGCGTCGGATAACCCGGGATACGAACGTTGGGCAGCCGCTGGTCGCGTTCGGCCGGACGCTCCGTGCATTGGCCGGTACCGTCGAACTGCCAGCCGTGGTACATGCAGCGAATGCGTTCGCCCTCAACCCAGCCGGTATGGAGAAGCGTGCAGCGGTGAGCGCACGTTCCACCGACCAGGTATGGGCGTCCTGAGGCACTCCGATAGAGCGTCAGGTCCTCGGAGAGGATGCGGACCGGCATAGCGCTGTTCGGCGCGAGCTTCCTCGCGATGGTGATCGGATGCCAGAACATTCGCAGCAACCGGCCCATTTGCGTATCCGGTGCGGTCTTGGTCAGCTGCTCGAGGCGCTCGGCGCGCCGCGTCCGGTCGTTCCCGTTCATGCCGTCTCCTTAAACCAAAACGAGATGTTTTCAAGCACAAGCAAAACCCTTAGTGGAAGGCATAGCCGCCGTCGACGTTGAGCGACTGGCCTGAGATGAAGCGCGCATCGTCGGAGGCGAGGAATGCGGCGGCACCCACGATATCCTCAGGAGTAGCCTGCAGTTTTATCGACTGGTCCTCGATCAACTCAGCCACAAATTCCTCATTGAATCCTTGTTCGCGCCGCTCGTCGGTAATCGTGAAACCCGGCATAATACAGTTGACGCGTATATTAAAGGGCCCGAGTTCGCGCGCAGCCGTTCTCGTTATCGCGACGACCGCCGCCTTCGATGCCGCGTAGTGGGCGAGTCCCGGCCGCCCGTGCAGCCACGTGGTCGACGACATGTTCACGATGCTGCCGCCGCCGTTCGTGCGAAGCGCGGGCACGGCAGCCTTCGTCGCTAACCACACACCGCGCGCGTTGACTCCCATAACCCGGTCCCACTCGCTCACGGAAAGTTCCCAAATCGAAACCCGCGGCAGGTTTGCGAGTCCGGCGTTATTTATCAGCACGCTCACTGAACCGAACGCGATCCGGGCTGCGTCGACCATTGCGAAGCAACTGGCTTCGTCGCTCACATCGGCTTCGACGAACGTTGCGTTACCGCCGGCGGCGACGAGTTCGTTTGCCACGATAGCGCCTTTTTTGGTATTCAGGTCGGCGACCACGACGCTGTATCCATCCGCGACAAACCGTCGCGCCAGCGCGCGGCCGATACCCTGCGCCGCACCGGTGACGATCGCAACGCGCGCCTTCCCGGCGTCCATTACAGCAGCCCCGCAGCTGCCGGTAATGGCGCGTCACTGAGGAGAAAGAGCACCTGCTCAAAGTTAGGCGTTGCGGTCAAGGGTTCAGCCTCCGAACCACGGCCTTTCGTCGGGATCGCACAATCAGCGCATCCCGTAAGCCGCGTTCTCGAGTCCCGTTACCGTAAAGTGAGAGTCTAGTCCTTTTTAGGGATCCCTCGACGCCGTGCTACGACTTCTTCCTGCGCCGATGGCTCGACGATGCGCCTTGTGAACGGACACCGTCGATCGCCAAATGAAGCATTGCCCGCAATGCCTCGATACCGCGAGCGGGGCTGGGCTTCGATGCCGTTAGCCAGTGACGGCGGTGAGCGAGGTAGATATCGAGGAAGAACGCGGCGAGGAACGGGGGCTGGTAGTCGCCGCGTAGGATGCCGCGCTCCTGACCATGACGGACGAGTTTGGTCATCGTTGCGAGCAGTTGACCGCGACGATGACGATAGCGCTGCGTCTCGAAAGTGTCCTTATCGGCTCGCGCGAGCACCGTCAGATGGGTCGCTTCCCGAGAAAGTGCCGGGTGTTTCGCAAAATAATAGTAACGCGGGCCAAAGAGTACGAGCAAAGCCTCAACCATCGGCGCATCGATATCGAGATCGGCAAATGCCTGTCTGTCTATGGCGGTCAAATCGTCGTTGAGAATCATCAACAGTAGGTCGCGCTTCTCGACGGCGTAGCGGAACAGCGTCGCAGGGCCGACGCCGGCGCGTTCGGCGATCTCGCGCGTTGTGGTCGCCTCATAGCCCTTTTGGAGAAACATCGACAAGGCAGCGTCTTTGAGGCGCTCGCGGCGCTCCGCCTTCGCTCTCTCGCGCGCTCCGGGCGTCGGGACCGGCGTTGACTTCCTCGGGACGCGCATCGGCATTCCGCCCTCTTCGAGTCGTGCGGGAAGGTTCCGGCGCGGGCCGTCACGATCCCAAAAAGCCCACCGATAGCCAAGGGATCGCGGCGATCAGCGCTAGCGCGATGACGAGCGCGGCGAGGTAGGCGACGATCGGCTTCATCGCGAGGTGCGGTTCCACGCGGCCGATCGCGCACGCGGCGTAGTACCCGATGCCCAGCGGCGGTGAAAAGAGCCCGAGACCCATCGAAAGCACCACGACGACGGCATAGTGCACGTCGCGAATGCCTAGCGTGTGGGCGATCGGGAAGAGCAGCGGCGCGAACAGCACGACCGCCGGAATGCCCTCGAGCACCGAGCCGAGCACGGCGAACAGCACGATCGAGAGCGCCATGAAGCCGGCCGCGCCGCCGGCGTGCGCGAGCACCGTCGCCAGCTGCTGCGCGAAGCCCGATTGCGTGAGCGCCCAGCTCATCGCGGTCGCCATCGCGATGATCAGCAGGATCGCACCCGCAAGGCGCACCGTCGCCTGCAGCATCGGGTAGGCCTGCGACCAGCGGAAGTCGCGGTACACGAGCGTTCCGACGCCCAGCGAATACACGATGCCGACGGTCGAGACTTCGGTCGCCGTGGCGATGCCGGTAACGACGAAGAAGCGGATCACGAGCGGCAGCAAGAGGCCGGGCACGGCCGCTACGAACGCGCGGGCGATCGCACCGGCCGACGGACGGGCGGCGCCGGTGTCGTTGTAGCGCGCACGTATCAGCGAAACGATGACCAGCGCGACCGCCATGACCGCCGCCGGCAGCAAACCGGCCGTGAACAGGTCGCGGATCGAAACGCCGACGACGGTGCCAATGATGATCAAGACGAGGCTCGGCGGGATCGTCTCGGCCATCGCGGCCGAGGTGGCCAGCAGCGCGATCATCTCGTGGCGCTGCTGCCCGCGCCGTTCCATCGCGGGAAAGAGCGCCGGTGCGACGGCGGCCATGTCGGCCGTTTTCGATCCCGAGATGCCGGAGACGAGGTACATCGCCAGTACGAGGACGATGTCCAGCCCGCCGCGCACGTGTCCGACGAGGCTCGCCAAAAAATCGACGATGCGCCGTGCGATCCCCGCGCCTTCGAGCAACACGCCGAGCAAGACGAACAGCGGGATCGCGAGCAGCACCAGGTTCGAGATGCCCGCATCGATCCGTCCGATCATCGTGCTGAGCGGCGTCGTCGTCGTGAGTGCCAGATACGCCAGCGTGCCGAAGCCGAACGCGAAGGCGATCGGCACGCCGATCAGCACGCACGCGCCGACGACGATCACGAAGAAGAGGATCAGGTTGACGTTGCCGAGTTGTGCGAGGAACGGGTGCGCGAAGGTACTCGCGACGCACACCGCGACCGCCGCGAGCGCGACCCATAGGGCGATGCGCCGCTCGGCTGCGATCAGGCGCAGGACGGCCAGCACCCCGATCAAGCCCAGGCCGACGATGACCGCGGCGATCTCATAAGAGCGCGGGAAACCGAGCGCGGGCGAGATATCGACCTGTTCGATGACGTAGAGTTGCCGGCAGGCGGGAAGCAGCAGGATGCACAGCACGGCGACGATCGCCGAGCTGACCGACGCCAAGACGGCTTGCGTGCGCGGCGACGCGTTGCGGAGCAGCACGTCCAGCCGCATGTGTTGGTCGCGCTGATAGGCGGCGACCGCGCCGAGCATCGCGAGCCACAGAAAGACAAAAGTCGACAGGTCGTCCGTCCACGGCAGCGGGTTGCGCAGCACGTACCGGGAGAACACGCCCGCGCCGAGGATGAAGATCTCCGCAGTCAGCAGCAGCGCGGCGCAGGGCTCGACGATGTTTACGATGCAACGGCCCGCGACGCTCGTCCAAGCTCGCGCTTCAGTGATGCTTACGACCTCCGCGGAGTTTTCGGCGTGAATCGCAGTATAATTGTCAGACAAAGATATTGCAACAGATTTCTTTTTTGGCTACCATGGGCCGGTGATGCTGCCGTGCGCGAGGGTTCATGCGCGGCGTGCGGGAGGCGTTTTCGGTTTGAAAAGCAAGCGCGGAATTTCGAGAGCGCGGTTCGCGCTCGGTGCAGCCGCATCGGTGCTGGCCGTTCCGGCCGTAATCTCAAGCGCCCGGGCGGCGACGTTCGACTACAAGCACGCCCATCATCTGCCGGCGACGAACCCGCTTCATCTGCGCTACGTGCAGCTGTGGGACGCGGTGCGGCGCGAGAGCGGCGGGCAGCTCAACGTCACGGTGTACCCGGCGAACCAGCTCGGCAGTTCGCCCGAGCTGTTCACGCAGGTGCGCACCGGCGCGATCCAATTCATGACGGCATCGGGCGGGACGCTCTCAGCGGTGATCCCGAGTTCCGGTATCGAGGAAACGGGCTTCGTGTTCAGCTCGCCGGCGCAGGGCTTCGCCGCGATGGACGGCCCATTGGGCGCGTACATTCGCAAGGATATCGAGCGCGCCGGATTGATCGCCGGCGAAAAGATGTGGGGCGACGGTTTCGAGGTGCTGACGTGCACCACCAAGCCGATCAAGACGCCCGAGGACATGCATGGCTTGAAACTCCGCTCGCCGATCGGCGCGATGTGGGTGAACCTCTTCCGCGCCCTCGGCGCCGCGCCGACATCGGTCGACCTGGGTGAGATGTACACGGCGATCCAAACGCATCTCGTCGACGCGCAGTCGAGCCCGTTCCTCGACGTCGAACTGCTGAAGGCCTACGAGATCCAGAAGTATCTCTCGCTTACCAACCACATCTTCGTGGGCTTCTGGCTCGTCGCCAACGGCGATGCGATCAAGGCGCTGCCGGCCAACCTGCAGGACGTCTTGTGGCGCAATGCCAGCAAATACGCGCTGCTCGAACGCGGCGACATCGCCGCGCTTTCACGCACCGCAACCGTATCGCTGCGCCAGAAGGGCATGCAGATCAACACGGTGTCGGCGGCCGATTTCCGCGCCGCGCTCGGACCGTATTACGCCAACCTGAAAACGCAGTTCGGCCCGGCCGCGTGGGGCATGCTCGAAGCGTCCGTGGGTAAAATTGCTTAGCACCGAGCCCGGAACGGACCGCTACCGGCCGGGCGATCTGCGCGGCTGGCTCAGCGCGGTCGAGCGCGACGGAAAACTCACGCGGGTCAGCGGCGCCGATTGGAATGTCGAGATCGGTGCGATTGCCGAGGTCAACAACCAGCGCGAGAACCCGCCGGCGCTGCTCTTCGACAACATTCCGGGCTATGCGAGCGGCGGTCGCGTGCTCACGTGCGCGACATCGGGCGTCACGACGCTGGCCCGCACGCTGCAGCTCGAGGCCGCGACGACGCGGGCGCTCGTGAAGCAGCTCGGCAACGGAGCGATGAGCCGCTGGTTCGAGGAAGCCCGATCCAAACCGTTCGCCTACGACGACGGCGGCCCGGTGACCGCGAACGTCGATACGGGCGCGAACGTCGACCTGTATCGCTTTCCGACGCCGCTCTGGCATGCGCGCGACGGCGGCCGCTACATCGGCACGGGACCGATCATGATCACGCGCGATCCCGAAACCGGCGCGTACAACGCCGGCACGTACCGCGCGATGATCTCCGATAAGAACCACATCACGGTCAACATGGCGGCGCCGTCGCGGCACGGGATGCAGCACTTGCTCAAACACCAGGCCCGCGGCGAGCGCTGTCCGATCGTCATCTCGATCGGCCACGATCCGCTGTTGGCGCTGATCGGCGGCATCGAGGTCCCCGAAGGCCTGTTCGAAATCGACGTCGCGTCCGCGATCGCCGGCAGCCCGGTGCGCATGATGCGCGGGCCGGTCACCGGCTTGCCGATCCCGGCCGACGCGGAGCTGGTGCTCGAGGGCTGGTTCACCGGCGCGCGTGTGCCCGAAGGGCCGTTCGGCGACTATCTCGGTTACTACACGCAACCGCCGGATCGCTCTGCGCCCGAGGTCGAGGTCGAAGCCGTCTACTATCGTGACGATCCGATCTTGCTCGGCGTGATGCCGAGCAAACCGCCGCACGACTTCTCGTATTCGTGGTCGGTCATGCGCTCGGCGCTGATCGAGGATCAGGTGAAGGCCGCCGGCATCCCGGGCGTTGTGGGCGTGTGGGCCGATGAGTCGGGCGGGGCGCGCTCGCTGACGATCATCGCGATCAAGCAGCGCTACTTCGGACACTCGCGCCAAGCCGGCTACATCGCATCGCAGTGTCAGGCGGGCGCTTACTACGGTCGCTACGTCATCGTGGTCGACGACGACATCGACCCGTCCAACATCAAGGAAGTGATGTGGGCGGTGGCGACCCGCTCGGATCCGGGCTCGGATATCGAGATCATTCACAAGGCGTGGGGTTCGCAGGGCGACCCGCTGCGCTTCACCTACCCGCCCGGGACGCTCTTCGGCACGCGTGGAATCATCGATGCCTGCCGCTCCTTCGAGGAGCTGAAGACCTTTCACGAAGTTGCCGCGATCACACCCGAAGACCGCGAAGCGATCTTGCGCAAGTGGCACGCCGTGTTGACCTGAGCGGTTCAAACAAAAAATGGTGAACGATACGCAGCCCAAGTCCCTCTCCGTCCTGGCCGATGAGCTCGAGGCGCGCATGGCGCACGAGCTCGAGCTGTTGGTGCCGGTCGAATCGGCGCTGTTCCATTCCGGCCGCCGCGATCCGCGCCTGGGGCCGCTCGTGCGCTCCGGCGATCCGGCGAACGAGGGCAAGCTGTTGCTCATGGGCCCCGATCCGCGGCTCGCGCGCATGCCCGACAAACCGACGCTGGCCGATTTCTTCCGCTTACGGTTCGAGGGCGCGCACCTCTTGCAGTCGGCGCGGCACGCGCGGCTGGCCGGACTCGACGACAAGATCGTCATGGCGTGTCTGCTGCACGACGTCGGCGTGTTCGGTCTGATCCAGGGCGATCACGGCTACTGGGGCGCGCAGCTGATCGAACCTTATGTCGACGAGGAGATCAGATGGGCGATCCGGGCGCATCAGGCCCTGCGCTTCTATCCCGACCCCGCGGTGAATTACGAGTACCCGAAAGCCTACATCCGCAATTTCGGTGCCGACTACCGTCCCGAACCGCACATCCAACGCGAGTACGAGCGCGCCCGCAAGCACAAGTGGTATATGACCGCGCGCATGATCACGGTTTGGGACGTGTATTCGTTCGATCCCACGGTCAAGGTCGACATCAGCGAGTTCGAAGACGTGATCGCGAAGTATTTTCGCCAGCCCGAAGAGGGCTTGGGCTTCGACGACAGCCGCTCGGCGCACATGTGGCGCACGATCAACATGCCCACGCGCATGCTGTGAGCGCCTAAGAGTAGACGGCTCCGGGCGGCACCAGTTCGTTCGTCCGCAACCCCGCGATCGCGGCGCGGCCCATGGCCAGCCGTGCCGCGGCGGTGCTCGCTCCGATGTGGGGCGTGGCCAGGAAATTCGGCAAACGCAGCAAGTCGTCGTTCGTCGCCGGCTCGACCGCGAACACATCGGAACACGCGGCTACGAGCGAGCCGTCACGCAGCCGCCGCGTCAGCGCGGCCTCGTCGACGATGCCGCCGCGGCAGGTATTGATCAGCACGCAATCGGGTCGCAGCCGCGCGAGCACCGCATCATCGTACAGATTTGCCGTATCGGCGAGCAGCGGTAAGTGCAGTGAGAGGACCTCCGAGCGTTCGAGCAGTTCCGCGAACGAGACGGGCGTCACGCCGTACTCGCGGTAGAACGCGTCATAGTCGACGACATCGTGCACGAGGATCTCGCAGCGGAACGCCTGCAACAGCCGGATGACTTCCTTGCCCACGTTGCCGCAGCCGTGGATGCCGACGACGCGGCCGGTCAGATCGCGTCCGTCGCGCATGCGCGGGCGTTCCCCGGCCCGCATGGCTTGGTTGAGCGGCGTCACCCAGCGCAGCGCGCTGAGCATAAAGCACAGCGTCAGCTCAGCCACCGCGAGCTTGTTGACGCCGGCCTGAAATCCGAATCGCACCGCGTGTTTGCGCACCGCGTCGAGATCGATCGTCTCGCAGCCGACGCCCCATTTCGAGATGATCTTGAGGTTCGGCAGCGCGTCGAGCACGCGCTCGGTGATCGGCTCCATGCCCACGATCACAGCATCGCGATCGGCCAGCCAACCGATCAGCTCGTCCTCGGTGAGGACCGATGCGATCTCGTGAAACGTTGCGTCGGGGTACTGCGCCAGCAACTCCTCGCGCAGCGTCGGGATACGAGCGAATGCGAACACGGGTACGGCCACCTTCATGCAATGCTCTTAGCGGCGCGGTCCGCGAATCCCGGTGCCGTTTTCCGCGGTCACGCGAGTCCGACCGCGCGGAAGCACACCTGCTCGATGCGGTTCGCCAGCCGGGTTCGAGCGGTACGTTTGGACGTCGTGTAAACGTCGTCGATCGTGCCGTGGAGGCCGCTGTAGAGAAAGATCGCGGTGAAGCGTGGATCGTCGAGCGACCATGCTCCGGCAGCGTTGCCGGCCGCCAGCAGCCGGATCAAGTGCGCGATGGTGCTGTTCGTATCGAAGTTCTCGCGGACGTGCGGATGCGGTTCGCGAAACACGATGTCGTGCAGCGGCATCGAATCGAGGTAGACGCCCGCGGCGGTTTGTATCCAGGCGCGCAATTTGCCCGTCCAGTCCGCCGCCGCCCGCGCGCCCAACGCGGCTTCCAGTTTCGCCGTGAGCTGCCGCGAGAAGCGCTCGCCCAGCGCCGCGAGCACGTGCTCCTTAGATGAGAAGTAGAGATAGAAGGTGCCCTTGGCCACGCCGGCGCCGGCGGTGATCTGTTCGATCGTCACCGGCCCCACGCCGTGTTGGAGAAACAGGCGTTGCGCCGCGTTCATCAGCTCGCCGCGCCGTTGCGCCGGCGGCTTGGTCCGCTTGTGAACCTTGGTTGCGGGCATGGCACGGCTATGATACCGTACTGACTAACGGTCAGTCAATGGAGGAGCCCCGCGTTGGAGAGCCCGCGAACGCCGCGCAATCTGTTCATGTACTTCGTGGCGTTCCTCACCGGCGAGGGGGCCGCGCAAGTTCAAACCGTGGCGGTCGGCTGGACCGTCTACGCGGTGCACCACCGCGCGTTCGATCTCGGGCTCGTCGGTCTGGTCATGTTCGCGCCCTCGCTGCTGCTCGTGTTCGTTGCGGGCCACGTCGCCGATCGCTACGACCGCAAGCGAATCGTGTTGGCTGCCGCCGTCGCAGAGGCCGTCTGCTCGCTCGGGCTCGCCGCGTTGGCGCTGGCGGGGGTGCGCGACCTCGGGATCATGCTGACCGTCATCCTCGGCATCGGCATCGCGCGCGCGTTCGGCGCCCCGGCCGAAGCGACGGTGCTGGTGAACATCGTCGAGAACGCCGCCTACATGCGCGTTCAGGCGCGCTATTCGTCGCTGCGCGAGATTGTCGTCATCGTGGGCCCGGCGCTGGGCGGCGCGCTGGTCGCCGTCTCGGCCGTGACGGCGTTCAGCGTTGCCGGCGCCATGACGCTCGTGTCGGTGGCGGCCTTCGCCCTCGTCCGCGTTCGCGCCACCGAGCGCAGCGCGAGCACGGAACTCGATGCCGGCTCGGCGCTGGGCGGCGTGCGGTTCATCCTCTCGCGGCCGGTCGTGCTGGGCGCGATCTCGCTCGATCTCTTCGCGGTGCTCTTCGGCGGCGCGAGCGCACTGCTGCCCATCTATGCCGATCAGATCTTGCACGTCGGGGCGTTCGGCTTCGGGATGTTGCGCAGTGCCGGCGGCTTGGGCGCCTCGCTGACGGCCATCGTGCTCTCGCAGCGCACACCGCAGCGGCGCGTCGGCCGCACGCTGCTGCTCACGGTCGCCGGTTTCGGTCTCGCGATGCTGGTGTTCGCGTACTCGCGCAGCCTGTGGCTCTCGATCGCCGCGCTCGCCGCCGCCGGCGCGTTCGACATGGTGAGCGTCGTCATTCGCCGCGGCCTCGTCACGCTGAACACCCCCGATGCGATGCGCGGACGGGGCAACGCGGTCGAGAGCGTCTTCATCGGCGCGTCGAGCGATGTCGGCGCGTTCGAGTCGGGAACGCTGGCGCAGTTTCTCGGGCCGGTGGCGGCGGTCGCGATCGGCGGCGTGGCGACGCTGGCCGTGGTCGGCATCTGGGCCGCCGCGTTCCCGCCCCTGCGGCGCAGCGACCGGCTGGGATCAGCGGTGGAAGAAGGCGCGGATTTGGTTGGCGACCAGCGCTAGCGTGGTGTGCGTCGAGCCGTTGGTCGTAACCAGCGCCGCGTCGCGTTCGGCCGCGCGTGCGACCAGCGCTTCGGCCAGCGCCTCCGCCATGTCGGGCCGTGCGTTCAAGAACGGTTCGAAGTGCGCCTTATCGATCTCGTACACCACGCCGGGCGTGGCGGCCTCGACGGTCGCGTTGCGCGGCGCTCCGGTCAGCAGCGACGCTTCGCCGACGTAGTCGCCGGGAAACAATCGCGCGACCGTCCGGTCGTTACCGGCGCCGTCGTTGACGATAACGTCGAACATCCCGTCGCGGACGACGAAGAGCGAATGGTCGCTGGTGTCGCCCTGCGTGATGATGCGCCCGCCGCGGGGAACCGGGCGCACGTGGAGCTGCGCGGCCAGCCCGTTGCGTTCCTCATCGGTGAGGTGCTCGAACACCTGGATGTGTTTGAGCAGCGACGGCAGCGAACGCGCTTGCCCCGGCGTGTCGTTGGCCTGAAGCACGACCGAGCGCGGAACCGGGTGCACGATGCCGGCCCACGACAGATGCGACCACACCGCTTGGTAGACGGCGCTCGCGATTTCCGTCTCGTCGCCCCAATCCTTGAAGTAGAACAGCACCTTGTAGTCGATCGACCATTCGCCGTACGCCGAAACTTCCACCCGCGGTGCGGGCGTGGCCAAGACGCCGCGGGCGCGGATCGCGGCGGCGCGCAAGATCTCGCAGGCGTGCGCGGGGGCCGTCTCGTTGCCGAGTTTGATCGCCACGGACGAGCGGTGCACGGGCGCTTTGGTCGAGTCGTGGTTGATGATTCGGCCGCGGCTCAAGCCGCTATTGGGGACGACCACCAGGTCGCCGGACACGGCCAGAATGTGGGTGGCGCGCCAGTTCATCTCGATCACGCGGCCGGCGGCCCGATCGCCGAGGTCGATGCGGTCGCCGATGCGGAACGGCTGCTCGATGCTCAGCGCGAGGCCGCTCAGCAGATCGGCGACGGTGTTCTGCAGCGCGAAGCCCAGCACGACCGCGACGATGCTCGAGGTGGCGAGTACCGTGGAAATCGGAAATTCGAAGACGAACGCCGAGAGCGACACCGCCGCGATGCCGAAGATCACGATCCCGAGGCCGTCGCTGATGAACCGCAGCGCGCGATGGCCGGTCGCGCCGCGCACGCGCACGATAGCGGCGACGATCAGCGAGATGCCGCCGCTCAACGCGGTCGCGAGCGCAATCCACCAGATGACGCTGTAGGCGGTGGCCGCGAAGCGGTGAGCTCCGGCGGGGATCGCGTGCGGCACGATCGGGAGCCCGCCGATGCCGAGCAGTTGCCACGAGACGGCCGCCACGACCGCTAACGCGACCGCGAAACGGATCGCCGACGGTACGATGGGCATGCCAATCGGTTCGAATGCATGCCACGCGGCGCCCCCGCGCCCTCGGCCGCTATTGTAACGGGTCCGCGAAGTCTTGGCGAAGACTCCGTTTACCTGCTACAAAAGTCGGGATCACGCGCAGGCGAGCGGCCCATGCTCTGATCATCATGTATCTGCCACCCCCCGCTCGCGGCCGGGTCGACCGCGTGACCTGTCAACGCTGTGGCCACCCGGTGTGGGACCATGAAGCCTGCGGCATCTGCACGGAGTGCGATGACGGCGACGCGAGCAGCGCCTGCGGGCTCTTCTCGCTCTACGGTTTCGCGGAGGCGGCGGTCAACGCCATCGAGGAGCGAGCGTTCCAACACTAACGCCCTGGCCTCGTCCGGACCCCGAGGTGAAAGGCGTTCCGGAAGAACGGCGAGCATACTATCTGCGTCGCATGGATGCCGTATCGGCTCTTCTCCGGGCCGCGATTCGCATCGCGGGCGCCTCGGCAGCAATCGTCGCTTATGATGACGATCATCGGCCCGTTGCCTTTGCCGGATGCAGTCAAGGCGCGGCCGCAAACGCGTTGCGTGACGGCGCCGGTGCCTATATCGATTGCCGCACTCCCGTCACGCCGATGACGCTGGTGTTGCTCGAGCCCGCGCGGCCGACCGCCGGCGATCCGGCCCTGATGGCAGTGGCCAACGAGATCGGGCACGCGGTGTTGGAAAACGCGGCCGTCTTCGGCGGCGATCTGGCCGCACTCGCGGCCAGCATCGATACCCTGGCCGATCCGGTCGCCGTCTATTTTCCGCCCGCCGCGGGTGAGGAAGTCGCGCGGTTCGCGTGCGTCAACGGCGCGTTCGAGCGGCTCTTCGGCTACGCCACGCGCGACCTCGTCGGCCAGACCGAGGACCTGTTGTACATGGAGAACACCACCATGGACAACGTCATGCACATGCGCGACCAGCTTGCCGCGGGCGAGCCGGTCCGCGGCATCCTCGAGCTGCAAACGCGTGAGAACGTGCCGGTGTGGATCGAGATGACCTCGCGCGTCGCCTTCGACAGCCACGACCTTCCGGCGTACTACGTTTCCACGCTGCGCGATATCTCGGCGCGCAAAGAATTCGAAGCCGCGGTCGCCGCCGAGAAGCAGCGCCTGAGCGTGACGCTGAAAGCGATCGGCGACGCCGTAATCACGGCGCTGCCCGACGGGCGGATCGACTTCATCAACGCCGCGGCACAACGCTTGCTCAACGTCGCGTTCGCCGACGCCTACGGGATGCCGTTGCGCTCGGTCGTGGATTTGCGCGACGAGCAAGATGCGCCGTGCGAGATCGCGCTCGATTCGCACGGCGACGTGCGCGGCGAGGGACTGCTCTACGGGCCCGAGCGCAACACGCAGATCGCCTTCGTCAGCTCGCCGATCTTCGGCATTCCGGCCCGCGCGCCGTTCGGCTACGTGATCGTGTTGCGCGACGTCACCGCGCAAGTGCGCCTGACGCGCCGCTTAGCCTACGAGGCCAGCCACGATTCGCTCACGCGCCTGCCCAACCGCCGGCGCTTCGAAGAAATGATCGAGAGCGCGCTCGTGAGCGCGCGCCACGGCAGCGTCGTGCACACCGTCGCCTTCATCGATCTCGACCGTTTCAAGCAAGTCAACGACTCGTTCGGACACGAGACGGGCGACCGTCTCTTGCGCGACGTCGCCCACCGCATGTCGCTCAACGTGCGCGGGAACGACATCCTGGCGCGTTTGGGCGGCGATGAGTTCGCGCTGCTGCTGCATGAATGTACGCCCGTTCATGCGGCCCGCGTCGTGGAGAAGATCCGCCAGTCCGTGGAGTCGCTGCCGGTGATCCTCAACGGCAAGACGATCGTCCTCAGCGCGAGCATCGGTTTGGCCGCGCTCGATCAAGCGTCGATGAGCGGGGCGGCCGTGCTGGCCCAAGCCGACAAGGCCTGCTACGCGGCCAAAGCGCTTCGGACGTCGAGCTCGGCGCCGGCTTAACGCCCCGCGCCCACGCTCACCGCGAAGAGCAGGCCGAAGGCCAGTTCGAGCCGGCCGGTGTCGACAAGGACTGGTACCAGCGCGCGTCCCGTCGCGCCGCTGCGAATGATGTTCACCGGCCGGATCGCGGCGGCCGCCGCGATGAAGGCCACGAGTGCCCACGGGCGCAGGGCGACGACGGCGAGCGTAGCGAGGCCGGCGGCGGCCAGCAGCCCGAGGTAGAGACGGCGCGTCGCGTGATCGCCGATCTTCACGGCCAACGTGCGTTTGCCGGTTGCCGCGTCGCCGGGGATGTCGCGCAGGTTGTTGACCACCAGCAGCGCCGTCGTCAGCGAACCGACCGCGAGCGATGCGAGCGCCGAGACGACGGTGAACGAGGCGTGCTGCACGTAGGTCGAGCCGAGGGTTCCGACCAGGCCGAAGAAGATGAAGACGAACACTTCACCCAAGCCGTTGTAGCCGTACGGCTTCGGTCCGCCGGTGTAGAACCAGGCCGCGGCGATGGCCGAGAAGCCGACGGCGATCAGCCACGCGTCGACCTGCAGCGAGAGCGCGATGCCGGCAACGGCGGCGATCGCGAACGCGATGACCGCCGCGCGCAAGACGGCCGGCGGCGACGCGAGGCCCGATGCGACCAGGCGCAGGGGACCGGTCCGGTTCTTGTCGGTGCCGCGAATTCCGTCGCTGTAGTCGTTGGCGAAGTTCACGCCGACTTGCAGCGCGAGTGCCACGATCGCCGCCAGCAGCGCGCGGTCGAGGTGATAGGGCATCCCTGCGGCGGCCGTCCCGACCAAGACCGGGACGATCGCCGCGGGCAACGTCGGGAGCCGCGCTCCCGCGATCCATTTCTTCATGCCGATGTGCGCGTGGGTTCCGTTACGTGCCGGTCGGCGACGGCGTCGCGGTCGGCGAATCGTTCAGGGTCGTGGTGAACGAGCTCTCGGTGAGTCCGGGGAAGCAACTCGGGTTGGCCAGATAGATCTGGAAGGTCGTGTTGTTGGCGAACGTGCCGAGCGACGCGCTCTCGTAAATGGGGTTGGCGAACGCCGGCGTGTCGGAGGGTGTCGGCAGCGGTGTCGGCGTCGAACCGGCGGTCGATCCCGGTATCGGGACCGGCGTCGCGAGGAACGCGATCGACGACGTGCCGGCCGTCGTGCCGTAGGTCGAGGTGGCGTAGACGTACCAGTTGGTAGGCAATGGGTTCGGCGCGACCGCGAAGACGACGCCCTGGAGGTTTGCCGCCGTCGTCGATCCCTTTTGCGGAAAGACTTCCTGGATCTGATAGCCGGCCGGCGGCGTGCACGTCGCGGACGGAACCGGAACCGGGGTTGGGGTGCCGGTGGCCGTCACCGCTTGATTTCCGCTTGCGGAACACCCCGCAACGATGATCGACGCCAGGGCGATGGCGACAAATGGAAGGGCGACGGTTTTTCTCATGCTCGCCCGAGGATACGCCGCGCGCCATGGACTTCTCTGCGAGCCAGGTAGACAAGACCGATGCCGAGGTCGGCGACCAGCTCGAAGGCGGGGTGCGCGTCGACCGTTTCCCGTTCGACCGGCGTGTGATAGACGAGCGCCACGTCGCGCCGGCGGTCGGCGCAGAGCCGGTCGAGCATCGGTGCGAGCACCGCGGCCCGAAACGGGTTGTAGAGGTAGACAACCAAGTCGCCGCGGGGAAACATGAAGGTCGCCGCGTCGGCGCGCACGAGGCGGATGTCGCGGCACAGTAGCTCGCCGCGGTACGCCGCGCGGTTGTCCTTCGCCACCTCGAAGAGTGCCGGCGAGATCTCGATGCCGACGATCTGGCCGGTAGGGGCGCCGTGCGGCGTGCAGTACCACGCGGCCGAGGCCGGCGCCGACGTCGACCAACGTCGCGCGCTCCGGCGCCAGCGGTACCGCGTCGAGCAGCCGGTCGATGTCCGATACCGGTGTCGGCTCGTAGTGGGTGGCGAACTCGAGGCTCGGCCCGACGGCCTCGGGGTCGAGCTCCCCGAGGAAGATCAAGGCCTCGGTCGTGACGCCGTGCTGGGCGTCAAAGCGCTGCCCCGCCCGGCGGCTCAGTGGACCAGGTCGCTCGCGAGCGTGAGTTCCACGCCGTCGGCTTCGGCTTTGGGCCCGAGGATCCGCACCGCGGCCAAGGTGGCCGCGCGCGGGTGCCCGATCGCGATCGCGCTGCCGGTCGAGCGCGCGTCGGCGATCGCTTCGAGCAGCCGCGCTTCGATCGCCGGCTCGTTGTCGACGTTGTCGAGGAAAACGCTGCGGCTGGCGCTTGGAACGCCGCGCCCCCGCGCCACGGATTCACCCACACTCGCGCTGCTGGTGCGCGAGTCGATGAAGAAGCGGCCGTTCTTCGCCAGCACGTCCGCGATGTCGCCCATCACCCGCGGATCCTGCGTTGCGAGGCTGCCTTCGTGATTGTTCACCCCGCGCGCTTGCGGCAGCTCGGCCAAGTCGCCCGCGACCATGTTGCGAATCGCCGCGTCCGCCATCGTCGTCGTGATCGTACCCGGACCGGGGTAGCGCCCGGAAACGGTTTCCATCGGAAGGTGCAGCATCACGCCTTTGCCCGCGGCGGTTGCGTCCTGCGCGATCGTGCTCCCGAAGCGGACGTGCGGCAACACCGACAGCGTCACCGGAAACGGCAGCGCGACGAAGGCGCGCTCGGTGTCCAGCCACTGGCCGCAGTCGTCGATGATGATCGCCAGACGCGGTCGCGCCCCCGGTTCCGCGCTGTAGGCGGCGAGCGGCGCACGGGTCGCGACCGGCGACGGCGTGGCGGCGGCCGGAACGGCGGCGCTCGGCACGCCGGCGCTCGGCACGGCCGCGCTCGGCACGGCGGGCGGAGGTGAGGCGGCGGCGACTTCCGGTTTCGGCGCGGTGGTGGCCGGCGCTACCGGCAGCGCCGGCACATCGGGCGGAGCCGCCGGCGGCGTTGCGGTCGAGACCTTCGGCGTGCCGTCGGGCAGCCAGAGCCACATCGCCGCCGCGATGGCGCAGCATCCGAAACCGACGAGGAAGAGCAGCGTAAAGGCGAGCGAACGTTTGCGACGCCGCGATTTTCGTCGGGTGGGCACGTGGCGTTCCCTTCGCCATCGCCCGCGCGGTGCCGCCCGGGCGGGGCCGCTGCGGCGGCGAGCGCGAAGGAAACAATCTTCATGGCTGCTAGCTATCGGGCACCATTGCGTGACATGACGTTCGTGTTGCGCGAACTCGCCGGGATCGATGAGATCGCGCGGCTGCCGGGATTCGAAGACACGCTCGACGTGCTGGATCCGGTGCTCGCGGAAGCGGCGGCGTTTGCCGCCGACGTGCTCGACCCGCTCAATCGCAGCGGCGACCGCACCGGCTGCACGTGGCAGAACGGCGAGGTCACGACGCCGCCCGGTTTCAAAGCAGCATACGCAAAGTTCGCGCAAGCCGGCTGGATCGGGCTGCCGGTCGCGACCGCCCACGGCGGCCAAGGTTTACCGCAGCTGCTCCACGGCGCGGTACTCGAAATGTGGAACGGCGCGAACGTCGGTTTCGCGAACGCGCCGCTGCTCAATCAAGGCGCGATCGAGGCGATCGAACTGGCCGGCTCCGAAGAACAGAAGCAGACCTATATCCCGCGCCTCGTCTCGGGCGAGTGGGCGGGCACGATGTGCTTGACCGAACCGCAAGCCGGCTCCGATCTGGCGGCGGTGCGCACGAAGGCGGTTCCCGACGGCGACCGCTATCGCATCAGCGGCCAGAAAATCTTCATCACGTTCGGCGAGCACGATCTCACGCCGAACATCATTCATCTCGTGCTGGCGCGCTTGCCCGATGCGCCGGCCGGCACGAAAGGCATCTCGCTGTTCATCGTGCCGAAGGTGCTGCCGAGCGGCGACGGCTCGCCGGCTGAACGCAACGACGTGTCGTGCGCGGGCATCGAGCACAAACTCGGCATCAACGCCAACCCCACGTGCACGCTCAACTACGGCGAGACGTCGGGCGGCGCGATCGGGTATCTCGTCGGTCGAGCCGAACCGCGGGCTCGAGTACATGTTCATCATGATGAACGCGGCCCGGTTCTCGGTCGGCGTGCAGGGAATCGGGATCGCCGACCGCGCGTATCAGAGCGCGCTCGCGTATGCGAAAGAGCGCGTTCAGAGCCGCGACGCCGCGGCCGCAACGCCGCAGCCGGTGGCGATCATGCGCCATCCCGACGTGCGCCGGATGCTGATGTCGATGAAGGCGCAGATCGAAGCGATGCGCGCGCTGGCCTACGTGACGGCGGCCGCGCTCGATCTCGCGCACCATGCGCCCGACGAGCCCGTGCGCCGCCGAGCAGCGTGCGTTCGCCGAGTTCATGATCCCGGTCGTCAAGGGCTGGTGCACCGAGACCGCGACCGAGATCTGCTCGACGGCCGTGCAAGTCTTCGGCGGGATGGGCTACATCGAAGAGACCGGCATCGCCCAGCAGTATCGCGACGTGCGGATCGCCTCGATCTACGAAGGAACGACCGGCATTCAGGCGCTCGATCTGGTGGGCCGCAAGCTGCTTCGCGACGGTGGGCGCGACGGCGGCCGAGATCGTGCGCGAGATGGCGGCGTTCGCCGCGACGCTCGCCGGCGACGATGCCGACATCGTCGCGATCAAGGCCGAGCTCGAACGCGGCATCGCCGCGCTCGGCGAGGCGTCGGCATGGATCGCGACGACCGCGGCGAGCGATTTGCACGCGGCCATCGCGTGCTCGGTGCCCTACCTCAAACTGTGGGGCATCGTCGCCGGCGGCCGGCAGATGGCGCGGGCCGCGCAGATCGCCGTCGAACGTATCGCGGCCGGTGATCCCGAGGCCGCCTTCTACCGCGCGAAGGTGACGACGGCGCGCTTTTACGCCGATCACGTGCTCAGTGCAGTCGCCGTGGCTGCACCGGCAGATCGTCGCCGGCTCGGCCGCCGTGATGCGCCTGGACGACGAGGGCTTCGACCTCGACCGCCGCACCCTCGCACCGGTGTGAACGTGCGCACGGACGATCGCGACGGCGTGCGGGTCGTGACCTTGGACAACCCGCCGGTCAACGCGCTCTCGTTCGCGTACGCGAGCGCGCTGGTGGGGGTGCTGGCGGCGGCCGAAGCCGATGGCAACGTGCACGCGGTCGTCCTGACCGGCGCGAACGGTCTCTTTAGCGGCGGCGCCGACATCAACGATTTCGCCGCCGAGCCGGCGCCCGGAACGAAGACGATTCGCGATCTGGTCGCGGCTGTCGAGCGCAGCGCGAAAACCTACGTCGCCGCGCTCGAGAAAACCGCGCTCGGCGGCGGGCTCGAGCTCGCGCTGGCCTGCGACTACCGCATCGCCGTCGCCGGCACGAAGCTCGGCTTCCCGGAGATCAAGCTCGGCCTCATCCCGGGCGCCGGTGGAACGCAGCGCCTGCCGCGCTTGATCGGCGCGCAAGCCGCCCTGCAGATGATGCTCGCGGGCGAGCAGCTCGACGCCGGGGATGACCGCTCGAAAGGGCTGCTCGACGAAGTCGTGACGAGCGATGCGGTGAGCGCCGCGCTGGCGCTGATCGCGCGCGTACGCGCCGCCGCGCCCAAGCGCCGTGCGTCGGCGCGCCCGGCGGAGCTCGGCATCGTGGGCGCCGCGCTGTTCGCTACGCCGTTCGTCGTCGCGCAAGCGCACAAACTGCTGCCGTCCGAAGAGCGCGGCGGCCTCGCGGCGCACAAGCTGGTCGATGCGGTCGAGGCCTCGCTGGAGCTCGCGTTTCCGCGCGGTCTGGCGCGCGAATACCGGCTCTTCGACGAGCTCGCGCGCTCCGCACCCTCGGCGGCACTGCGCCACCTGTTCTTCGCCGAACGCGAGCTCGGCAAGATTCCCGGCATGGCGCCGGCCGAACCGCTGCCGGTAGCGAGTGCCGGAATCGTCGGTGCGGGCACGATGGGCACCGGCATCGCGATCGCGTTTGCCGGCGCCGGCATTCCGACGGTGGTGGTCGACTCCGACGGCGAGCAGATCGAACGTGCCAAGCAGCTGGTGTCGCGCACGTTCGCGCATCAGGTGCAGCGCGGCCGCCTGACGGCGGAAGAAGCGTCGGCGCGCGGCGGGTCGATCCGTTTCGCGAACGATTACGGCGAACTCGCCGCCGCCGACCTCGCGATCGAAGCCGTCTTCGAGAACATCGACGTGAAGAAGGACGTGTTCGCCAAACTCGACGCGATCTGTAAGCCGGCGGCGATCCTCGCCAGCAACACATCGACGCTCGACATCGATGCGATGGCCGCCGTTACCACGCGCCCGCAGCAATTCATCGGACTGCACTTCTTCGTGCCGGCCAACATCATGCAGCTGCTCGAGATCGTCCGCGGCCGGGACACTTCGCCCGAAACGCTGGCCACCGCGATCGCGCTCGCCAAACGGCTGCGCAAGGTGGGTGTGATCTCGGCCAACGCGTTCGGCTTCATCGGTAACCGGATGCTCTTCGATTACGCACGCGAAGCGATCGGCTTGGCGGAGGAAGGCGTCGCACCCGAGCGCGTCGATCGCGTGATGAAAGCGTTCGGTCTGGCGATGGGGCCGTTCGCGATGTTCGATTTGTCCGGGCTCGACGTGTTCTGGCACATCCAGCAAGGCAATCCGGAATCGCTGCGCAGCCGCTCGGCGATCATCGACCGCCTTTATCGCGAGCGGCGCTTCGGACAGAAGACCGGCGCCGGCATCTATCGCTACGAGAACGGCAGCCGCGAACCGCTCGCCGATCCGGTGACGGCCGAACTGTTCCGCGAAGAAGCGGCCAGGGCCGGCATCGCGCCGCGACCCGACGCCGGCGATGCCGAGATCGTGCAGCGGCTCACCGGCGCGCTGATCGCGGCGGGCGAGGAGCTGCTTGCGCGCCGGCGTCGCGCTGCGGCCGGGCGACATCGACATCGTCTATGTCTACGGCTACGGTTTCCCCGCGTATCGCGGCGGCCCGATGTGGTATGCCGGCCAAGAGCTGATCCATGCGTGAAGCGGTGATCGTTTCGGCCGCGCGCACGCCGATCGGGCGCGCGTTCCGCGGCGCCTTCAACCAAACGCACGGCGCGACGATGGCCGGGCATGCGATCGCGCACGCGGTTGCGCGCGCCGGCGTCGACCCGGCCGAAGATCGAGGACGTGATCCTCGGCGTCGGGCTTGCCCGAAGGCGCGACCGGCAACAACCTCGGGCGCGTCGCCGCGCTGCGCGCCGGATTGCCGATCGGCGTTCCCGGCCTGACGATCAACCGCTACTGCTCCTCGGGTCTGCAGTCGATCGCCAGTGCCGCCGGACGCATCGTCGCCGACGGCGCGAAGGTCGTCGTCGCCGGCGGCTGCGAGTCGATCTCGATGGTCCAGAACGTGATGAACGTCCACAACTTCACCGAGGAGTGGACGCTGCGGCACGCGCCCGACATCTACATGCCGATGCTGCAGACGGCCGATGCCGTCGCCAAGCACTACCGGATCTCGCGCGAAGCGCAGGACGCCTACGCGTTCCAAAGCCAGCAGCGCACCGCCGCCGCGCAAGCCGCCGGCAAGTTCGACGCCGAGATCGTGCCGCTGCCGAGCGTGGAAGTACGTTGCGCACAAAGACGACGGGACGTTCAGCGAGGAAGCCGTCACGCTGACCAAAGACGAAGGCAATCGCGCCGACACGACCCTGGCGGGCCTGGCGGCGCTCCCGGGCGTGATCGACAAGAGCTCATCGATCACGGCCGGCAACTCCTCGCAGCTCTCCGACGGCGCCGGCGCGGTCGTGCTCATGGATGCCGCGGAGGCCTCGCGGCGCAACCTGCAGCCGCTGGGCGTCTATCGCGGCTTCGCCGTGTGCGGCTGCGAGCCGGGCGAGATGGGCATCGGTCCGGTCTTCGCGGTTCCCGCGCTCCTGCGGCGCCACGGGCTCACGGTCGACGACATCGGCCTGTGGGAACTCAACGAGGCGTTCGCGGTCCAGACCGTCTACTGCCGCGATGCGCTGGGCATCCCCGACGAGCGGCTCAACGTCGACGGCGGTGCGATCTCGATCGGACACCCGTACGGCTTGAGCGGCACCCGTATGACGATGCACGCGCTGCTCGAGGGCAAGCGGCGCAACGTCAAATACGTCGTCGTGACGATGTGCATCGGGGGCGGCATGGGCGCCGCCGGCCTCTTCGAGGTGGTTTAGACGAGGAGCAGGGTGCCCGCCGGGACGTGTGGCATTTTGCCCAGGTGAGCGTTCACCAGATATCATTCGAACTCAACGGGAAGACGGTCGAGCGGTCCGTGGGCCCCGAGGTCCTCATGGCGGACTTGCTGCGCGACGACATCGGCCTGACCGGGACGAAGATCGGCTGCAGCATCGGCGTCTGCGGCGCGTGCAGCATCCTCGTCGACGGCACGCTGATGTCGGGCTGCTTGCTTCCGGCGATCATGGTCGACGGCCGGTCCGTCACGACGATCGAGGGCATCGCGCCGTCGGAGGACGAGCTCTCGCCGCTGCAAGACGCGTTCATTCGCAAGGGCGGCTTCCAGTGCGGCATCTGCACCTCGGGCCAGATCATCGCGGCGACCGCGCTGCTGGCCCAGAACGCAAAGCCCAACCGCGAAGAAATCAAGGAATGGATGATGGGCAACCTGTGCCGCTGCACCGGTTACTACAAGATCATCGATTCGATCGAAGAAGCCGCGGGGATCGACCGTGCGAACGTTTGATTATACGGCGGCCGCTTCGATCGACGAAGCGCTCGCGGCCCTCACCGAATACGGCGACGAGGTCGAATTCATCGCCGGCGGCACCTCGCTGATCCTGATGATGCAGCAGGGCCTCGTGCAACCGGCCAAAGTGGTCGGCCTGGGCAACATCAAGGAGCTGCGCGGCATCAAGCGCACGCCCGACGGCGGCCTCGAAGTCGGCGCGATGACGACGCACCGCCAGCTGGAAACCTCGCCCGAGGCGTTCGCCTACGCGGCCGCGCTGCCGCAGTCGCTGGGCGTGATCGCGACGATTCGCATCCGCAACCAAGCTACGCTCGGCGGCAACCTCGTTCACGCCGATCCGGCCCAGGATCCGCCGCCGGTGCTGATCGCGCTCGACTCGACGATCGACGTCGTGAGCCCGGGCGGCGGTGCGCGCTCGATTCCGATGGAAGAGTTCTTCACCGATTTCTTCGAGACCACGCTCGGCGAAAACGAGCTCCTGCGCTCGGTCAAGGTTCCGCCGATGCCGGCCGGTTCGCGCTTGGCGTACAAGAAGTTCTTGCCGCGCACCGAGGACGACTACGCGACGGTATCGGTGGCGGTACGGCTCGGCGTCGATCCCGACGGCACGTGCAAGGATATCCGCATCGGCCTGGGCGCGCTCGCGGTCACGCCGTTGCGCGCCAAGGCCGTCGAGTCGGCGCTGCTCGGGCAGAAGCTCACCGCCGAATCGATTCGCGAAGCATCGGCACTGGTGCGCGATGAGGTCGACCCGCTCGACGACGTGCGCGGCTCGGCCGGCTACAAGCGCGAGATGGCGCGCGTCTGGACGGAGCGCACCATCGCGTCGCTCGCGAACATCAAGGCCAAAGCATGAAGTTCGAACAGACCATCGACCTGCCCGGGGCCAGCCCCGAGCGGGTGTGGGCGTTTGTCATGGACGTGCCGTCGATGGCGAAATGCATTCCGGGCTGCGACGGCGTGGAAGACCTCGGCAACAAGCACTACAAGGCGATCGTGAAGATCAAGGTTGGTCCGATCGGCCTGAACCTCGCCAGCGAAATCTCGATCGTCGAGCAAGACGAAGTCAACCGCACCGCGGCGCTGCTCGTGGAAGCGGCCGACAAACGAGTCGGCGGCGCGGTCAAGGCGACGATGTCGATGAAGCTCACGCACGAAGGTGACGGCACGAAACTCGAGGTCGAGCACCGACGCCAACGTGATGGGACGCATCGGCGACTTCGGCCAGCCGATCATCCGCAAGAAGGCGGATCAAACGCTGCAAGAAGTCGCGGCGAACCTGCGGAAGGCGCTCGCAACGCCGGTATGACCTCGACGATCGCCGCGCCGCGTCGCGACGTCCTCTCGCACGGACGAAGTTCGCGTCGAAGGCCGCGACAAGGTCAGCGGCAAGCAGAAGTACTCGGCCGACATCCAGCGGCCGGACATGCTGTGGGCGGCATTCACGACCAGCCCGCTCGCGCACGCGCGCATCGTACGCATCGACACCACCGCGGCCAAGAACGTGCCGGGCGTCAAAGCCGTGCATCACGTCGGCCGACGTCGGGCCGGGCGTCCGCTCCGGCCGCATGCTCTACGACATGCCCGTACTCGCGTACGGCACCGTGCTCTACGTCGGCGATCGCGTGGCCGCGGTCGCCGCCGAAACGAAGGAAGCGGCCGAAGAAGCGGCGCGCCTGGTCGAGGTCGAGTACGAAGAGCTGCCGGCGCTGCTCGATCCGTTCGCCGCGCTCGCCCCCGATGCACCCGTGCTGCATCCCGACCTCGACACGTATTTCTTCGCCGGCGCGAAACCGCCGGTGCGCAAGCATCCCAACGTGCAGGGCTCGTCCGCAACGGCCAAGGGCGAAAGCGGATCTCGGGCCGATCTTCGCCGGCGCGCACCGCGTGTACGAGCACAAATTCGAGACGCCGCGCCAGCACGCGGGCTACATCGAACCGCACGCCGCGGTCGTGTGGATCGATGCCGAGGACATCGTGCACGTCTACACGGTGAACAAACAGCCGTTCGCCGTGCAGCAGTGGATGTCGAACACGCTGAAGCTTCCGCTCGAGAAGATCGTGGTCGAATCGGCCGCGATCGGCGGCGACTTCGGCGGCAAGGGCCTCACGATCGACGAGTACGTGTTGTACTTCCTCGCGCGCGCAACCGGCCGGCCGGTCAAGCACGTGTATTCCTACGTCGAAGAGCTGCAGGCGAGTTCGGTGCGGCACAAGGCCTACATCACGCTGAAGACCGCCGTCGACGAACACGGCAAGTTCCTCGCGCACGCATCGGAGGTCGTCTACGACGGCGGCGCGTACGCGGCCGGCAAACCGGCGCCCCAAGTGCTGCCGGGCATGGGCGGCTACGCGACGGTCGGCTACAACGTGCCCAACGTGCAGTCTCGACGTGATCAGCGTGTACACGAACACGATTCCGGGCGCGCATATTCGCTCGCCCGCCGACGTGCAGTGCTTCTTTGCTTGGGAACAGCACGTCGAGCTGATCGCGAACGATCTCGGCATCGATCCGCTCGAGCTGCGCATGCTCAACGTGATTCGCGAGGGCGAGACGGCCGTGACCGGCGAGCACGTCCACGAGCCGCAAGGGTACGCGGTGCTCGAAGCGCTCAAGCGCGACATCGACGAGCATCCGGCGGCGCCGGGCGGCGCCTGGGGCGTCGCGCTCGTGTGCCGCCACACCGGCGGCGGCAAGACGTCGATCGACGCCACACTGCATCCGAACGGCACGGTCGAGATCGTGTGCGGCGTGCCCGATCAGGGGTCGGGTTCGTATACAGTCGCGCAGCGCGTGTTCGCGCAAACGTTCGGCCTCGAGGTCGAACGCGTGAAGGTCCATGCCGGCGCGACGAACGTCGCGCGCCGCGATCCGGGCTCGGGCGGCAGCCGCGTCACCTACATCGTCGGCAACTGCGCGCACATCTGCGCCGAGCTGCTGGCGGCCGAAATCAAGCAGCGCACCGGCCTAACGCTACGCCGGCGGCCGCTTCAGCGACGGCGCGCGCGACCTCTCGTATGAAGACGGCGTCGCGCTGGCGACGCAGGGCGCGCCGATCACGTCATCGGCGAGTACGACGGCACGCAGCACGACGCGCAGCACCCGGCCGACTACAGCTTCACCGGCTTCGGATTCGACCTGAGCGTCGATCGCGAAACGGGCGCCTTCGCGGTGCGCGACTGCGGTCGTCGTTTGCCGACGTCGGCACGATCATCAACCCGGTCGGCCATCAAGGCCAGATCGAGGGCGGCTTCGTCTACGGCTGGGGCAGTTCGACGATGGAAGAGATGCCGCTCGATGAGAGCGGCAAGCTCACCTCGCTGAGCCTCGGCGACTACAAGATCCCGACGATGAAAGACATCCCGCCGCTGCGCACGATCCTCGTGCACGCGCCGTCGGCGGGCGGTCCGTTCGGTTCGAAGATGGCGGGCGAGTTGACCAACAGCGGTGTGGCGCCGGCGATCGTCAACGCGATCGCCAACGCAACCGGCGTGCGGCTCTCGGAGTTCCCGATCACGGCCGAACGCGTCTACTCAGTTCTCCAGGCCGGCGCTACTACGAGCGCGCGACCGTAGCCACTTTCAGCAGGTAGTCGGTCACCGCGGAGTTGACCGCATGGTCGACCGCGGTTCTCCAGTTGAACGCCACGCCGTGGAGCGGCTTGCCCATTTGCTCGAACTTCTGGGCGCCGCAATCGTAGACGGCCACGTTGAGCGCGGCATCGGTCCAGATGTCGTTCCCGCTGGTCGCGTCGGACGATTTGGTGGCCACCGAACCGAATACGAGATAGCCGGCGCCGGTCTGCGTGCAAATATCCGGGCCGCGCACGATCGGGTGCTCGGTCGTTTCCGGATTGCCCTCCGCCACCGTCTGCCCATGACGCTGGAGCGCGAGGAGCATCGACGACACCGTGTACGCGCGAATGACTGGCGGCACGGTCCGGCCGGTAATGGCGAGCACGACGAACCGGGCCGGGTGCTCGCCGAGGCATAGATTTTCGGCGGCGCGGTGGGCTTCGATGAGTAGCCGTAGGCTTCGTTCGGCAAGCTCGAGCGGCGGTTTGGGCTGACCGCCGCCGCCGCCGCCGGCGCCGGCGCCGCCGACGACGCCGTTTTTCTTTTGCGGCGGCGCGCTCGGCTGCGGGGCCGGCTTCGGCGTGGGGTTGAGGATCGCGTAGTAGCCGCGCGTCGCATAGGCCAGCAATGCGTTTTGCACGACCGGGGCTTGATCCAAGATGTCTTTGTCCGCACCGATGTGGGCCGTGCTCGACCAGATAACCGTGCCGCTGCGCGCGCTGACGATCTGCTCGATCACCGACATCTGGCCGTTGGCGGGCGGCGCCACGAACCCGATCAGATAGTAGTCGCCGTTGTCCGCTTTGGCGGTGTGCAGGTAGTCGGCGGGCACGGTCGCGGGATCGCCCATCACCACTTTGACGGCGCCGCTCACCTTGAGCGCGCTGCCGAGCTTGTTCACGTAGTCGGGCCCGTAGCGCGGATCGAAACCGTCGGCCTCGCGAAACGGAAAGATGACCAGCGTCGGGGCGGAGCCCAGCGCTCCCGCGCCCAGCAGCGTGCCGGCGGCCAGCGACATGCAAAATGACGGCAACCAGCAACCGCGGCAACGCATAGACGAGCGAACATGATCTTGCCCCTTCGCGACCGGTGCCGCGAGTTCGTTCTTCCGCGACGTTAATTACGCGACGGTTGCTTGACTCGTTCGAGCACGGTTTCGGCGCGATGCTCGCCGGCGGCGTCCCAAACGCGGACGAAGCGGTAGAGCGCGAAGTTCACGTCGAGGTAGTCGCCCGGACGCGGCAAGCGGTCGACGTACAGGCGCAGCGACTGCCGGCGATCGGCTTCGATCTCGCTCTCCCACGTCCGTTCGGCCGGGCGTCGAAGCGATCCGCGCCGTTCACTTCGAGCGCACCGCTGCGGGCGCTCGTGTAGACGCGCGGCTCGAACGTCACGAGATCGGGCAACGCGTCGGCGATCGTGCGGTAGCGGTAGCCGATCGGGTCGACGGCGTTCTCCAGCACGTCGCTGACGAGTTCGCGCAGCGCGCGGTTCTGGGAAATCCACTCCTCCGCGCCGTCGGGCATCGGGGTCGCGAACGTCACGGCGCCGGCTTCGTCCGCGGCCACGTCGATGCCGAGGTCGCCGGCCAATTCGAGTACGCCGGTCTCGCGCAGCTGCCGGCCGACGTGCGCCGCGAACGTGACGCGCGCGCCGCTGACGATCGGATAGCCCTCGTGCAGCGCCGTCGTGCCGAAGTCGACGGCGGTCGCGCGTGCCGCCGGCCAGCAGCCGCGTCGGCGAGCGCGGCGTCGTCGGCGAGCGCCGGCGGGTGGGCCAGCGGCGGCGCGGCGGCCGATGCGTCGACGGCATCGTCGTCGCACGCGTCGGGCAAGCCGATCCGGTCGGCCGTGAACAGCACGTCGAAGGCGTGCCCGAGATGGCGGTGGCACGCGCCGAGCGCGTAGGAGAGGTCGTCTTCCACGCCGCTGCCGACTTGGAGGTAGTAGGTGATCAGCTGCTCGCACGGTTCGCCGTCGTAGCGCAGGAACGGGCAGACGACCGCCACGGTCGGCGGCGACTTGCGCGAAGCGGATCGTGTCGAGGTCGCCGACCTCGCCGGGCTCGAGGTTCGCGATCAGCTTCGCGCGCCAGCGGTCGAAGAAGGGCTGGTCGATCATGGTCGTGCTCTTGCGCGCGTAACGGCATGAACGCCTGGCCTCGGCCTTGGAAAGACGCAGCGTATGAAGGAGATCATCACCGCGCCGAACGCGCCGGTCACCGGGTTCACCGACGCCTCGAAGCCCGCGCCGATCGCGCAGGCGATCCGGGCCGGCAACATGCTCTTCGTGTCGGGCCAGGGCCCGCTCAACGCGCAGCGCGAGGTGGTTTCCGACGACATCCAGGCGCAAACGCGCCAAACGCTCGAGAACTTGCGGGCGATTCTCGCGCACGCCGGCGCGAGCTTCGCCAACGTGGTCAACATGCGCGTGTGCTTGCGCAACGTCGCCGACTTTCCGAAGTTCAACGAAGCGTTCGGCGAGGTGATGGCCGGCGAAAAGGTGACGCGGACCTGCATCGGCGGCACGCCGCATCGCACCGGCGTGAACGTGGAGATCGACTGCATCGCGGTCGTGAGTGAGGGACTAAACGAATGTTGAAGATGCCGCCGGCATTCCAGATGCCGAACGTCAACCTCGACGAGGTCGCCGCGGAGCTCGCCCGCACCGGCAAGCGCGTGCACGTGCTGTGGCAAGAGGCCGGAGACGCTGGCGTTCGTCGCGCGCGGCCGCGAATACCGCAGCGAGTTCCACATCAACCCGGCCGACGAGGTGATGTACATGCTGCGCGGCGAGATGCGCTTGCACTACCGCACCTCCGAGGGCAAAGAAGAGATCGCGGTGCTGACCGAGGGCTCGATCATCTACACGCCCAGCGGCATTCCGCATTCGCCGCGCTTTCCGCCCGATGCGTTCGCGCTGATCATCGAGCGCAAACGTGCGCCGGGCGAGATCGACGCGTTCCAGTGGTACTGCCCCGATTGCGACGGGATGCTGTACGAGGGGCGCTTCGTCGTCAGCGACTACGCGCTCGACCCGGTCTCGCAGGCCTACGCGACGTTCTTCGATAGCGAAGCAGCATCGCACGTGTGAGCGTGCGGCGCCGTCATGCCCGATCCGCGCTGACCGTCCGCAGCAGCCCGGCGAACTGTTCGCGCGCGACCTCGTAGCATTCGCAGGCGGCATTTTCCAGGCCCGGGCGGTCGAGCAGCGTGATGTTGCCGTGCGAGTATCTGATGAACCCGGCTTGTTGGAACGTAGCGGCGGCGATGGCGACACCCGACCGGCCGGTGCCGAGCATCATGGCGAGAAACTCCTGCGTGAGCGGCAGCCGGTCGGTGTCGACGCGATCGCGCGTCATCAATAGCCAGCGTGCGCAGCGCTCGTAGACGCTGTGCAGCCGGTTGCAGGCGGCGAGCTGGCCGAGCATGTTGACGTAGGCCTGCAAATAGCGGTCGAGGACTTGACGAAACGCCGCGTCGCGCGCGGTGAGCTCGTGGAAGAGCTTGGCCGGAATCTTGACCGCGCCGCCGCGAACCTGACAGTAGCAGACGTTCGCCGTCGACTGGGCTCCCATGATCAGCGGAAAGGCCGACATCCCTTCGCGGCCGATGGTGCCGATCTCGATCTGGCTGCCGTCGCGCATGCGCGCGACGATCGAAAGCACGCAGTCGAGCGGAAAGTAAACGTCGTGTATCGGTTGTTCCGACTCGTAGATCTGCTGTCGTAACGCCAGTTGCTCGAACGTGCCGTGTTCGAGCACCAGCGCGGCCGACGTGTCGGCGAGGGCGTGCAATATGGCATTTTGCCGCAGCAACGCCGCAGTAACCGGCTGGCCCCTGCCGGGCGATCTGTGTGTACGTCGCTCCACGGCAAGCACCCGTCCTCATCGAACTGTATCGTTGCTCCCATGGTACCATGGCGAATGCTCCCACGGTACGGTTCCGGCGTGATTTCTGCATGAACCCATGCAGACGTGCGGCGTGTACGCTGTTGCGCGCGACCCAATTCACATCGTTTCCCCGCGAGGCGGCGTGCCGGGGCGATCTTCCTCGAATACACCGACACCGATCTTCCGCTCGGGATCGAGGATCGGCTCAGGCTCGTGCTGCGCGAGGTTAGCGTTCCCCCGGCGACGTTGCTCGTGCTGTATACCGACGGTGTGAGGGAGCATCAGCGCAAGCCGCTGCAAGGCGCGGCCGAACTCATGGAAGCGGCGTTGTTCGCCACCAAGTTTTCAGCCTTACCGGCGGCCGCGGTGACGCCGCCCGCGCCGGGACCGCTGCGCACCCTGACGAAGGACGCCGAACGCCCCTGTTGACCGGGCGTGGAGGTTCACGCGCTTGAAGAGGTTTCACCGCACCGTCGCCTTCGCCGTTTGCTGCTCGCTCTGCATCGCTCTCGCACCGCCGCCGATGTCGGCCCAAACGGGCCAGCCGCCGCTGAAAATCGGGCTGATCATGTCGTTCACCGGCGGCACGACGTGGGCGCCGAAGCAATCCGCGGCGTCGATCGGGGCGTGGATGAAACTCCACGGAGATACGGCCGGCGGCCGCAAAGTCGTGGTCCTGGTTCGCGACGACACCGGCATCGCGCCCGAGGTCGCGCGCCGCCAAGCCCAAGAGCTGATCGTGCAAGAACACGTCGACATCCTCGTCGGCACGAACCTCACGCCCAACGCGATCGCGGTGTCGAACGTGTCGACGCAGGCCAAGATTCCGTTCTTCATCGTCAACTCCGCGACGTCGAACGTGATGAAGGATCAGCCCTATACCGCGCGGTTCGGATTCGACACGCAAACGATCGTGCCGCCGCTGGCCGTGTATGCGGCCAAGAACTACGGTAAGACCGCGTACTCGATTTACCAGAACTACGGCCCGGGAATCGACGCCGGCAAATCGTTCGAGAAAAGCTTCACCGAAGCCGGCGGCACGATGATCGGCTCCGATCCGATTCCCGTCAACAACAAAGAGTTCTCGGCCTACATCCAGCGCGTGCGCGACGCGAAACCGGCGATCCTGTTCGTGTTCCTCAACGCCTCCGGCGGCGGCGCCGAGCTGCTCAAAGATATCCAGCAGGCCGGCATCATCAAGAGCGGGATCAAGGTCGTGGCCACCGGCGACATCGTCGACGAGTACATCAACCCGACGATCACCGTTCCGCCGCTCGGCCTCGTCACGACGTTCAACTACTCGCGCATGCACGATTCGAAGCTCAACCAACAGTTCGTCGCGGCGTATCACGCGGTGCAAGGCGATAACGACGGCCCCGACTTCAACGCGGTGCAAGAGTTCGATGCGATGCACGCCGTGTATGCGGTCGCCGACGCGCTGCACGGCGACCTCTCCGATCCCGACAAGGTGATGGCCGTCGTCAAAGGGTTGAAGTTCGAAAGCCCGCGCGGACCGTTCGCGATCGACCCGGCGACGCGCGACTCCGTGCAGAACGTCTATTTGCGCCGGCTCCAACTGGTGAACGGCCGGCTCGAAAACGTCGAATTCGAGACCGTCCCGATGGTGAAAGATCCAACCGAGACCTATTAGGCACGGCGCGCTGCGCCGGCCGGCGCTCGTGCTCGCCCTCATGCTCGGCTTCGGGTTACTGCTCACGCCGCGCGCGCCGGCGGGCGCGGCGCCGTGGCTGTTCGTCACCGACATCCACCTCAAGGCAGCCTCGGTGCACGAGCCCTTTCCTTCGCCGATCGGGGACGATACCGATACGGTGCTCTTCGAATCGGCGATTCGCGCGATGCAGCAGGCCGATCCGCACCCGCCGGTGGTCGTCGTCACCGGCGACTTGCTGGCGCATCATATCTCGCGCGCGGACTCGACGCCGACGGCGGTGCGAATCGCGCGCCGCTTGAACCGCGCTTTTCCGCAGGCGCAGTTCGTGCTGGCGCTCGGAAACAACGACTCGGCCTGCGGCGACTACGCGCTCGCGCCCGACGCGGCGTTCTTGCGCGAGGTCGCGGCCGCGTGGGGTCCGCTCGTGAACCGGCACGGCGCGGCGCCCGATTTCCAGCGCACGTTCGTGCACGACGGATTCTACACCGCGACGTTGCCGATCCCGGGCTTGCACGCGATCGTCGTCGACAACGTCTTTTGGTCGCCGCGTTACCGCGCCGGGTGCGGCGCCGCCGGCCGCGTCGTCGACGCATCGTTCGCCGAATTCGAGTCGGCATTGCAGCGTGCGCGCGGGCCCGTGTGGGTGCTCTTTCACATTCCACCGGGGGTCGACACCTTCTCGACCGCGCAACTCGCCCATCGCCTGGCGATCGTACCGTACCTCACCCCGAGCCTGCGCGACCGGTTCGTCGCGGCGCTCGGGAACGCGCACGCGGCGATCGTGCTGGCGGTGGCCGGCCACACGCACAAGTTCGCCTACCGCATCGTGAACGCGCGCGCTGCGCACCCGGTGCCGATGCTGCTCGTGCCGGCGATCTCGCCGGTCTTCGGCAACGAACCGTCGTTTCTCACCGCGAACGTGGGTCGCGACGGCACGCTCCGCGACATCGATGAGGTGTCGTTTCAAGCCGGCGCGTGGCACGATATCGGCGGAATGCGCTCGCTCGGCGTCGACGCCTTCACCGGCCCGCAGCTCGTCGCGCTGCAAGCGCGGCTCGCGCGCGACTTGCCGTTGCGCGCCACCTTCGAGCGGCTCTACGGCGGCGGCGCCCGGCCCGAGATCACCGACCGCGATTGGCCGGTGTACTGGTGCGCCGCGACGGCCTTCGCCACCGCGGCGTTTCGCGAGTGCACGCAAGCCGGCGGCTTCAGCCTCATCACGCGGCGCGGCATCGAAGTGCTCGTCGCGGCGGCCCTCATCGCCGCCGCGGCGACGGTCGTGTTCGTCCGCCGGCGCCGGAGCCGGCGGCGGTTACGGCTTTAGGCCGTTCATCGCCAGCTCGAGCTGACGGCGCAGACGGGCGACGCCGTCGGGAACCTGCGGATCGCTGTCGCTGAGCCAGAAGCGGGCGTGCGCTAAATACGTCCCCATCAGGAACAGCGCGATGGTCTGCGGATCGTCGGGAGTGCCGAGCCGGCCGGCCTGCTGCTCGGCGGCCACCAGTTGCGCGATGCGCTCGATCATCCGGTGCCGGCGGCGGTAGAAGCGCTCGGTCTCGCTCGGCACTTCCTTGACGCGAGCCGAAGCTGTTTCGTGCAGCGCGAACGTGGAAAGCTCGGGGTCGCGCACCCAGTAGCGGTAGCGCGGCTCGAAGAGCGCGATCAGCTTATCGAGGAAGGGCTCGTCGCCGCCGAGGTTCGCGAACGAGGCCTCGGTGACGGCCTCGAGGTCGTCGTTGACGATCGTCATCAGCAAGTCGCGCTTGTCGCGCGCGTAGACGAACACCGTTCCTACCGCGACGCCCGCGCGGGCGGCGATCTCGCGCGTGGTGGCGTTCTCATAGCCGTGTTCGAGGAACACGGCGCGCGCCGCTTCGAGCACCCGGCGCCGCCGCTCAGCCTTGTTGCGCTCGCGCAAGGACAGTTCGGCGGACGCAGTTTCGAGCTCGCGTGAGCCCTCGGAGATCATCCCGGCACGGTTCGTCGCGCTACGAAGATTCGTCCTTGACAAGCGCTTTGGCAGCGGCGTATATTCCGGAGGCCAGTATTTTTGAGCATGCTCAAACTAGCGTTCCGGAGCTTCCAGGCATGACCGCGACTTCCCGACCCGGCGCCGGCGCCGTTCCGCGCGCCAACCTTCCCGACGCCTTCGTCTACGACGAGTGGTACGTGGCGGCGTGGGCGGAAGAGATCACGCGCGCGCCGCTGCGCCGGGTTGTGCTCGGCGAGCCGGTCGCGTTCTACCGCAAGCTCGACGGCACGGCGACCGCCTTGCTCGACCGCTGCGTGCACCGTGCGTATCCGCTCTCGGCGGGCCGGGTCGAGGGCGACAACGTGGTCTGCGGCTATCACGGCTTCGTGTACGGCGCGGACGGCGCGTGCGTGCTCGTCCCGGGCCAAGCGACCGTGCCGCGCAGCGCGGCGGTGCGCGCGTTTCCGCTGGTCGAACGCGGCCCGTTCGTGTGGATCTGGATGGGCGATCCCGACCGCGCCGACGCCGCGACCGTGCCGCCGTTGCCGTGGACGCTCGACGCCGCCTGGCACCACCTCAAGGACTTCGCGACGATCAAGGCGCGCTACGCGCTGCTGGTCGACAACCTCATGGACCTCTCGCACGAGACGTTCATCCACGGTGCGACGATCGGCAGCATGGATATCGTCGAAACGCCGATGACCACCGAAACCGACGGCAACGTCGTGCGCGTGTTCCGGCACATGGAGCGCGCCGCGATCCCGGCCAACTACAAACGCTATACCGGCTTGAACGACGGCACGATCGATCGCTGGCAAGACATCGAATACCACGTGCCGGCGTGTTACACGCTGCACATCCGCGTCGCGCCGCAGGGCGCGGGCGATGCCGACGCGTTCTTCACGAAGATCGTCTACGCGCTGACGCCCGAGACTAAGCACAGCACGCACCTGATTCGCTTGATCAGCAAGAGCTTCGGGTTCGGTCAGCCGGAGTGGGTGGCGCAAACGATCTCGCGCGGTCACACCCAAGTGCTCGACGAGGATCGCGTCGCGCTGGAGCTGCTCGAGCAGAACCTTCCGGAAGATGGCCACTGGCAAGAACTGAGCGTGAACTTCGATCGCGGCGGCCTGCAGTGGCGCCGCGTGTTCCGCCAACGTCTGGGAGAGAAGGAATAGCATGGCTGATAATCACGGCGTCGTTTATACCGGACCCGGCAAGGTCGAAGTTCAGGCGATCGATTTTCCGAAACTGGAGATCGGTAAGCGCAAGCTCAACCACGGCGTCATTCTCAAAGTCGTTTCGACGAATATTTGCGGCAGCGACCAGCACATGGTGCGCGGCCGCACGACCGCACCCAAAGGCATCGTGCTCGGTCATGAGATCACGGGCGAGGTGATCGAAGCGGGCGGCGACGTCGAGTTCATCCAGATCGGCGATCTCGTGTCGGTGCCGTTCAACGTCGCCTGCGGCCGCTGCCGCAACTGCAAGGAGCAGAAGACCGGGATCTGTCTCAACGTCAACCCGGCGCGTCCGGGCGGCGCGTACGGCTACGTCGACATGGGCGGCTGGATCGGCGGTCAGGCCGAGTACGTGACGGTGCCCTACGCCGACTTCAACCTGCTGAAATTTCCCGACAAAGCCCAAGCGCTGGCGAAGATTCGCGACCTCACGTGCCTGACGGATATCTTTCCGACCGGCTTCCACGGCGCGGTGACGGCCGGCGTGGGACCGGGCTCGACCGTGTACATCGCGGGCGCGGGTCCGGTCGGCATGGCGGCGGCGGCGTCGGCGCGGTTGCTCGGTGCGGCCTGCGTGATCGTCGGCGACATGAACGCCGAGCGCCTCGCGCACGCGAAGAAGCACGGCTTCGAGATCGTCGACGTCTCGAAGGCGCCCGTCCCCGACCAGATCGAGCAGATCCTGGGCGTGCCGGAAGTCGATTCCGCCGTCGATGCGGTCGGCTTCGAAGCGAGCGACGGCCACGGTCACGAACAGCCGGCCGTCGTGCTCAACGCGATGATGCAAGTAACGCGCGCGGGCGGCGCGGTCGGGATTCCCGGCCTCTACGTCACCGAAGATCCGGGCGCGCAAGAAGAGGCCGCGAAGACCGGCAACTTGAGTTTGCGTTTGGGGTTGGGCTGGGCGAAGTCGCTCTCGTTCTCAACCGGACAGACGCCGGTGCTCAAATACAACCGCGCGCTGATGCAAGCGATCCTGTGGGATCGCGTCGCGATCGCCGACATCGTCAACGTCGAGGTGATCCGGCTCGACGACGCCCCGCGCGGCTACGCCGCCTTCGACAAAGGCGCCGCGCACAAGTACGTGATCGACCCCCACGCCATGATCCCGAACTAGCCGGTTTTTTTGTAGGCCGACTCGTTAGCGGGCGTCGGGCGCGCGGCGGGCCGGCGAATCGGAGTGGGCGGCGGCGGGAGCGCCTTGGCGAGGGCCGCGGCGCTCGGGAAACCGGGCGTCCGCGTCGGCAGCGCCGCGGCGTCGGGGTTGGTCGCGTTGCGCGGCGGGTAGGCCATCGGATTTTCCTCGAGCGGGTGGACGTAACCGCCGCGCACGAGGTAGGTGTCGGGCTGAACCACCGAGCGGGCCACGTTCCAGGTGGCGCCGCGTCCGCGGTAGCGGCCCTCGATGATCGCCGCGCCGGCGCGCACCAGCGGCGCACCCTCCGGACCGGCGTCGCCCGTGACCTCATAGCGGTAGCTGTACGTTTTGGGGATCGGCCGGCGAAAGTTGTCCTTGGTGCTCACCGCCACGACCTTGCCGTTGTGCGGCGCGTGGGGCGTCGGGTGATTTTTCGGCTGCTGGTTCACACCCATCGCGAAGCATCCTCCCGGCTGCATCGGCCGGGAAGCGCCCGGCCGCTTGGCAGCTTTCAGTGTACCACGACGCGACAACGCTCGGCCAGTCCGAATTTCGAGTGCGAAACCGAGCACACTTTTGATGCGTTGCCGGAGTGAGGATGCAGCCACCAGAGATTCGGCCGGCCGTGCGCATACGTGACGGCGACACCGTTCCGTTCGACGCGGTCAATACCGCGCTCGAACGCCGCCGGGCGCAGGTCGGTCTGGTCAGCACGGTGCCCCCGAAGCTGGCCAAAATGCTGCTGCCGGGCGAACACGTCCGCTTCGGCACCTCCGTGCACCCGATCGTTCTGCTGCCGCCGGTCGTGATGATCGCGGCCATTCCCGCGCTGCTCGAGATCGCGCTTATCTGGACCGCGCGCCACGGCGCCGGCCGCGTGTTGCTGCTGTCGGGTTGGGAGCGTGAGGCCGCCACCGGCGTCGCGATCGCGCTTCTGGCGGCGGCGGGTGGGCTGTTGATCAAGCGCGCGTTGCGGTTTGCCGGGCTGCGCCTCGTGGCGACCAACCGGCGCATCTTCGCGATTCGCGGGGTGATCGTCCGGCGCATCACGCCGCTGGGCAACACGGCGCTCGCGGCCTCGACCCTCTCGCAGGGCTTTCTCGGCCGGATGTTCGGATATGGTTCGATCGAACTGCCGCTGGCGGACGGCACCCCCGGTTCTTTCCGCGACATGCGCGAAGCGCTGCAGCTCTACCGCGAGTTTCAGGCCGTGGCCAACGGCGTCGACGGCGATACGTGGACGCCGGCCGTGCGCCAAACCATTATTCCCTAGTGTGCGAGACGGCGCACTAGCCGTCACGGAGGACCGACCATGCCGAACTTCTCGCGGGCACGTGCCCTTGGGCTGCTTGCTGCGGGCGCGGCGCTGCTTCCGCAGCCGGTTCGCGCGCAGGGCACGCCGGTCAAGCTGCGTATCGGCAGCGTTCCGGCCGACACGTATGCCGGCGGCTACTACGCGCTCGACCTCGGCTTGTTCGACAAGGCCGGGCTGAGCGTCGAGATCTTGCCGTTCACCAACGGCGCCGCGATGGCGGCGGCGGCGGCCGGCGGCAGCATCGACCTGGGCGTCGGCGACGCGATCGAGCTGGCGAACGGCGTCAGCCGCGGCGTGCCGTTCGTGATGGTGGCCGGCGGCGGGATGTACTCGACCAACGCGCCGACGACGACGCTGTGCGTTACCAAATCGTCGCCGTTCGTGAAAGCCGCCGATCTCGAAGGGCAGACGATCGCCGTCGTCTCGATCGTCTCGCTGATGAGCTCGGCGGTGAAGAGCTGGCTGACGCAAAACGGCGCCGACGTCTCGAAGGTCCACTTCGTCGAGCTGCCGTTTCCGCAAATGCCCTCGGCGCTGACGCGCGGAACGGTCGCGGCCGCGTGCTTGAGCGAGCCGGTCATGAGCGATGCGCTCGCCGCCGACGCGAAAGTCTTCGCCAAGGCCTACGACGCGGTCGCCAAACAGTTTCTGATCAGCGACTGGTTCACCACGCGCGACTGGCTAGCGAAGAATCCCGATGCCGCCAAGCGCTTCGTCGGCGCGATCTACGACGCCGCGCGCTGGGCCAACGCCCACCACGACGACTCGGCCGTGATCCTCGCGAAATATACCAAGATCGACGTCGACCGTATCAAGCGCATGAACCGTGCGGCCTACGCGACCGATTTTCAGCCCGCGATGGTGCAACCGGTCCTCGACACGGCCTTCAAGTACAAGGCGCTCGCGACCGCGACGCAAGCCGCCTCGATCATCGCCAAGGTCTGAGCGGACCCGCGCTCACTGCACGGTCAACGTCGCGGTTGCCGTGCGGCCGAACTCTTCGGGGCGATCGATCAAGCGCGTCTCGGCGCCCGGCCAGCTGAAGGTGCCGGGGGTCACGGTGCGCACGAGATAGTGCAGCGTGTACACGCCGGGCCCGAGATGGTCGGCGTAGGCTTCGATGCGGTCGTGGTAGATCTGCTGATCGTCGATCTGCCAGCTCGCCGCGGGTGTCACGGCGTTGCTCGTTTTGAACGACGTGTCGACGGCTTCCATGCCGGCCGGCAGGGGGTCGGTGATTTGCACGCGGTCGATCGGATGATCGGTGATGACTTGGAGCTCGATGTCGAAGACCTGCGCCGCATGCAGCGCCACCGGCTGCGCGAGCGGCGCCAGGCCCATCGTCGCGAGCGCATTTGCCGTGCCGGCCGGATGAACGACGCGCGTGACGCGCAGACCGTTGAGCCGGCCGCGCTGCGGTCCGGCAATGCGATAGCGGTAGGTGAGGGCGTAATGCAGCATCCCGCGTTCGCTCATGGCGAGCGTCACGCGGCTCGGTCCCACCGGCAATTGGGCCGCGGGCACGTTGACGGTTTGCGATGCGGCGTGGCCGGAGAAAAAGTTGAAGTCACCGAGGGCGAGCGGACCGACCGCGACGTTCGCATGCGCGGCGGGTGCACCCGTGCGAAGGGTGATGTCGACCAGCGCATCGAGCGCGGCCGCGTTCTGGCAGGCGCAGCCCCACGAGCCGTTGCGGCGCAAGGCCAGTAGGCTGCGCGTGAGCCGGTCGACGGTCGGCGCGTCGGCGTGCTGCGCGAGCAGCAGACGCGTCATCAGCGCTTGCGCGATCACCGGTTGCGCGAACCAGCTATAGCGTTCGGGCAGGTTGAACGTCGCGAGCGCCGCGGTCTGGTACACCTGATCTCCGAGCTCGCGCGCTTCGGCCGCACCGCGAGCGGTGTAGCCCGGCGCGAGGAACAGCAGGCGCGCCAACCGGATGCGGTCGGCGAGGTCGAACTGATCGCGCAGCGCATCGATGTCGCCGAGATAGGACGTGCGCCGGTTGCCCGCATCGCTCAGCGCATCGAGTGCGTGCAAGCGCAAACGGCTCTTGCACGGATCGTCCTTGCACCACGCCCACGCGCCGGGATCAGCCAGCACGGCGCCGGCGAAGGTCAGCGCGCCCTTGAACGCCGGTGCGCGCACGCCGAGGCCGGCGGCGCGCGCGCGCGCGTAGGCATGCAGTACCTCGAGCGAGTCGAAGGGGTCGCTCGATTTCGCGCCGGGGTAGGAGGCGAAGCCGCCGTCGGGGCGCTGCAGCGTGGCCAAGAACGCGAGCGCACTCGCCGCTTGCGCGCGGGCTTGCACGACCGGTCCGGCGGTGTTCGTCAGCGCGGTGAGGCGCAGCACGTCGGCGGCGACCGTGAGCCGGCCGGCGGCGGCGATCGCCACCCGGTCGTCGTCGGCGAACACCGTCTGCGCGGCGACGATGGCGTCGGGGATCAAGCTGTTCGCCAGCACCAACTGCACGCCGCCGGCATCGGTCGGCGTGCCGGCGGCGACGTCCAGCTGGATCCCGATGCGGCCGTCATCGAGCACGCCGGTCGTCGCGACGCTCTCCATCACCGCGCGGTCGAGCACCTCGACCGGGATCGCGAAGCCGTCGCTGGCGCCGGGTCGCGTCGCGGTGAACGTCGCCGTGCTCGTGCCCGGGCCGCCGGCCAGGATCGGGAAGCGATAGGCCTTGGTGATCTGCTCGATCGGCGCCGAAAGCGCGGTCGTGCTCGCCGGTGCCCCGGCGACGAGGAACGCCAGCGGAGCGGTGAGCGCTCCGGCGATCGCAATGGTGGCGCCGCTCGCGTTCGCGGCGTTCGTCACCGCGACGCCGGCGTCGAAACGGTCGCCCGGCCGCGCGAATTGCGGGATCACCGGGTTGACGATCAACGGTTTGCTCGTGAGGAAGGTCGATTCGCCGTTGCCGAAGCGCCCGTCGGTTGTGGCGGCGACGGCCATGATGCGCCAGGTCGTGAGATCGTCGGGCAGTTGGAACGACACGTCGGCGTCACCGGCGGCATCGGTGACGATCGAGCCGGCGTAGTATGCGAGCGGATCGAACTTGCGCCGGATGCGCGTGTCCTCGGCGCCGGTCGAGAGACCGCCGCCGTAACCCCAGCCTTTGTCGACCGGACGTTTCATCGTTTGCAGCACGATCGCGCCGCGGTTGTCGGAAAAACGCGTCGAGATCGGCTGGTCGCCGTACACCAGCTGCACGAGATCGGGCGGGCGGTAGCCGCTCAGCTGCAACACCGCATCGTTGGCGACGATCAGCGTGACCTGCCCGCGCACCGCATGGTGCGCGCGATCGCTCACGTGCAGGTGGATCGTTTGCTGCTCGGCCGGCTGCAGCCGCGCGTGCAGCGGCGTCGCCGTGACGCTGAGATACTTGCCGGCGAGCGCGACCTCGAAGGACGCGAACCCGCTGCGCGCGACGGCGTTCCCGTTATCGGCCGGCGTATCGGCCGGCAGCGCACCGCGGCGCACCGCGATCGCTTCGAACGCCGCGTTCGGCAGCATCGCCGGCGTTACGGTGAACGAGACCGTGGGTGCGGACCCGTGCGCGTGCAGCAGCTGTTGCCACAGCACGCCGCTGCGAATCACCGCGACGAGGATGTCGGCGTCGGGAAACGGCGACTGGATGACCGCGCGCGCGATCTCGCCCGGACGGTAACTGTCTTTGTTGAGGTGCACGGCGAGATGGTTGGGATCGGGTGCGCCCCACGCCGCATCGCCGCTGCCGGTAACGAAGAGCTCCACGTCGGTTTCGGTGGCATCTGAGCTTGCGCCGGCGGTGTTGGCGCGAATCCGGTAGGTCCCGGCGGTCGGCGGCGTGAGTTGCGCGACGACGCTCGCGGCGGCCGTGTCGATGTCGGTACTCGCCACCGTTTTGTAGGTCACGCTCTGTTCGGGCGTGTCGCCGCCCTCGACGACCGCGGTCGCGGCGAGGTAGGTGGCCTGCTGCAGCTCGATGTGGACGTGCGTTTGCGGGACGACGGTGCCGTGCGGGTCGAGCGCGATCACCGAGATCTTCGCCGGCGTTCCGGCCGTGGCCACGAAGTCGGTCTTGAGCCCGATCTGCACGTTCCCCGGGAAGGCCGTGAACGTTTTGCTGTCGCCGACCGAAAGGTTCGCAACGTCGGTCGTGTCGGCGTCGACCTCGTAACTCATCGGATACGGCAAATCCGCGGCGACCGGAATGGTCGCGGAAGCGTTGCCCGTGGCGTCGACCGGCACGGTCGTCTGCAGCACGTCGGAACTCACCGAGGGTTGGCTCTGGGGCCAGAACCACTGGCGGCCGAACGCGAAGCTCGAATCCTTGTCCCAGCTGTAGTTGGTGAGCGAGCGGGTGACGGCGTAGGTGGTCGTCGCGCCGGCGACCGGTGAACCGAACAGATACGTGCTGGTGGCGCGTGCGCTCACCGAACTGCCCGCGACGGCGACGGTTGCGGGCAGCGCGAGCGCCACGCTGAAGTTCGGCGGCTTGAACTCCGCCACGCGAAAGCTGCCGTCGATCGTCTCGCCGTTGCCGGCGCCGGCGTGCACGTTGTAGTAGCCGAGCGGCGCGTTCTTGTCGATGACGATCGGGATCGACGCGGTGCCGTAGGCGTTGAGCGTGATGCGCGGCAGCGTGCGCTTCTCTTGATTGGGCAGTTGCAGCTCGACCGTGTAGTTGGCGGCGTTGCCGCGACCGAGCACCCCGTGCGTGAGGAACCAGCCGACGGCGGTGAGCTGCACGGTTTCACCGGGCTGGTAGAGCTGGCGGTCGGAGAACATCGTGCCGCGCGCGATCGGTGTGGCCGACGACCAGCCCGTGTAGAGATTGCTCGCGTACGCGCCGGTGGTGTCGTCGGTGCGAACGTAGGTCCAGTCGGAACCCTGGCGCACGATCGTGACGAGCGAGGGGGCCGTGTTCTGACCGTTGTCGAGCGCGGCGCAGCCGGCGAACCCGGCGCCGCCGAAGTGCGCGATGCCGTCGTTCCCCGTCGTTCCCCCGGCACACGGCGTCGCGCCGGTCTTTACCTTGTCGTCGGCTTGCGAACGGTAGACCGACACTTGCGCGCCGGCCGCGGGCAGGCCGTCGCTGAGACGGTCTACGCGCACGAAGCCGCTGTCGGGAAACCACTGCGCGAACACGCCGAGGTTCGTCAGCGAAACGAGACCGGTGTCGCTCGTGTCCTTGGGGACCGTCGAGCCGATCGTGTACGCGAGCACGCCGGCCGGTCCGCTGAGCTCAGCACGCAGCGGGATCCCGATCGTTTGCTCGACGTTGGCCCTACCGGCGGTGGCGAGCGCAATGCGGTGCGCCGCCGGCAGCGCGAAGAGCGCGGAATCGGCGCCGCTGGGATCGTCGTTCGTCACGACGTCGGCCGGCTGCAGCGCGACGAAGCGCGCGCTCGCCGATCCCGGCGGCACGTTGACGGCCGTGACGTTCAGCGCGACCTTGAGCGGCGCGGGAAAGAGGTTCGCGCCGGACGGGGCCCAGAGTGACGGGCTCATGTCGGTCGTGCGGAACGTCGCGCGCGCAGCCGTGCCGAGCGTTTGTCCGAACGTGTCGGCGAGCGCCGGATCGATCGTCACGGTATAGTCCGTATTGGGCGCTAATAACGCGGGGTTGATGCCGATCGTCGTGTCGTCGAGCGTGGCGATCGCCGTGCCCGCGGCCGGCGGCGGCGCAACGTGCACGGCCGAAAGCGTCTTCACGTCGATCGGGTTGCTGAAGGCCAGCTGCGGCGCGCCGCTATCGAGCCGGTCGCCGCTGCTGCGCGGTTGGCTCAGCCCGTCGAAGGTGAGCGGTCCGTAGGTGCGCAGCCGGCCGCTGAACGTGTCGGTGCTGGCGAGGTTGCCGTGCACCGGCGCGATGCCCGGCGCGAACACCACACGATAGGCCGTGCCGCCCGCCAGCGCGTGGGCCGGCACGAGCGTGTAGGTGTACGCGGCTTGCGAGGGATCGTACGCCTGGTCGGGCGGCGGCGAAGGCGAGGCGGCCGGCGTTGCACCGCTGGCCGGAACGACGAGCCCGATTGCCGCGCCGCCGTTGCCCGGCACGAGCGAGCCGTGCGCGGTGAGACTGCTCAGATCGAGCGCGGTGTTCGCCGAGAAGCGGATCGTCGGCAGCAGCGGCCCCGCGTCGGGGTCGGTCTTCGCGTCGTCTTGCAGCGGCAGATCGGTGAGCGCGACGCCGGCCGTCTGAAAGGTCCAGCGGAAGTCGTCCGTCAGCGCGTGACCGTGCACGTCCGTCAAGCCTTTCGCGATCGTGACGCGCACGCGCGTCGCGAGCGGCAGCGCGGCATCGGATTGGAAGCCGATCATGCGCGGTGTCAGAAAGCGGAACCGGCCCGGCAGCGCCGGTACGATCGAGAACTTCGCGAGCACGGCGGTTTCGTCGGGGCTCTCGAGCCGTTCCAGCGGAATCAGATCGTCGCGGAAGATCACGCGGATCTGGGCCAGCGTATCCACCGTGCCCGACGGAGCGAACGAGGCGATCGGCCCGAGCGGCGTCGCCGCCGGCGCGGGCGCAACCGGTTCGAGCGTGGCCGGGGCATTGGGCGCGCCCGCATGACACCCCGCCACGGCCAGCGCTGCGAGTACGACCAGGAGCGCGCGCAGCGTGTGCTTCAACAACCGGAGGATGCGCCGCCGTTGGGTCGTCGCCCTCGCGAGTGTGCTCGCTCTTGCCGCGCTCGCGCTGCGGCCGATCGGGCCGGGCGCGTTTGCGCCGCAGGGCGGTGCGGTGAGCTTCGTCGACCGCGGCGGCTTGCCGCTCGGCACCGTGCTCGCGCGCGACACGGAGCACGCCGTGCACGTGCCGCTGCGCGCGGTCGCGCCGCACTTTCTCGCCGCGATCGTCGCGGTGGAGGATGCGCGCTTCAGCGGCCACCGCGGGGTCGATCCGGCCGCGCTCGTGCGCGCGAGCGTGGAGGTGCTGCAACACGGTCGCGTCGTCAGCGGCGGCTCGACGATCACGATGCAGTTGGCGCGGTTGCGCTACAACCTGCCGCGCACGCTGGGGGGCAAACTGCGCGAGATCGAGATCGCACTGCGCATCGAGGCCGGTATGTCGAAGGACCAGATTCTCGAAGCGTATGTGAACCGGCTGCCGATGGGCGGCAACCTGGTCGGCGTGGAGGCCGGCGCGCGGACGTACTTCGGCGTCCCGGCGAGCGATTTGGATTGGGCTCAGGCCGCACTGCTCGCCGCGCTGCCCAACGATCCGGTCGTGCTCGATCCCTATCTGCACCGCGGTGCGCTCGAACGGCGCCGGCGCGCGATTCTCGCCTACCTGCGCGCACGCGGCGTCATCGGCGCGGACGATGCGCACCGCGCCGCCGCCGAAGCGTTGGCGATCGTGCCGCGCCGCGAGGGCATCGGCGATGCGCCGCAGTTGCTCTTCCGTTTGGCCGCCTCGACGCCCGCGAACGTCGAGCGCGTGCGCACCACGATCGATCGCGATCTTCAGCGCTACGTCGAGAACGCCGCGCAAGAAGTGGTCGCGGCGCTCGGCGACCGTTCGGTGCGCGACGCGGCGGCGATCGTGGTCGACAACGCGAGCGGCAACGTGCTCGCGTACGTGGGTTCACCCGCGTACTTCGACGCGCGCAGCCTCGGGCGCAACGACGGCGTCGTCGCGCTGCGCCAGCCCGGCTCAACGCTCAAGCCGTTTCTCTACGAGCTGGCGTTCGAACGCCGCACGATTCGCCCGGCGACGATTTTGCAAGACGTTCCGACCACCTATGCGATCCCGGGCGCGCAGCTCTACGCACCGGCCGATTACTCCGGTCAGTTCGAAGGACCGGTGCGCCCGCGCATCGCGCTCGCGGATTCGCTCAACGTGCCGGCCGTGCGCACGCTCAGCGCGGTGGGCGTCGGGCTCTTTCAGTCGCGTTTGCGCACGCTCGGGTTCACCCACCTCGACCGGCCCGCCGACTACTACGGCCTCGGGCTCACGCTCGGCAGCGGCGAGGTGACGCTGGAAGAGCTGGCGCGTGCGTACGCGACCGTCGCGCGCGGCGGCCGGCCGTTGCGGCTGCGTTATCGCGAGAGCGATCCGGCAAGCGGAGCGTCCCCGGGCGAGCGCATCGGTGACGAGGCAACGTGGGCGCTGGTGACCGACATCCTGGCGGATGCGCACGCCCGCGCCCGCGCTTTCGGCGTGGCGTCGCTGCTGCGGCTGCCGTTTCCGAGCGCGGTGAAGACCGGGACGTCGTCGGATTTTCGCGATACGTGGACCGTCGGCTTCACGCGCGACGTCACGGTGGCGACGTGGGTCGGTAACTTCGACGGCACGCCGATGCAGCGCATCACCGGCGTCACCGGCGCCGCACCGTTGTGGAACCGCATCATGCTGCACGTGGCCGAAGCGCGCGAGCCGGGCGCGTTCGCGCCGCCGCGCGGCTATGCGCGGCGCGCGATTTGTGCGACGACCGGAGCGGTTGCGGATCCTTCCTGCGAGAGCGTCGTCGCGGAATGGCTCGACGCCGCCGACCGGCGCGCACTGCGAGCGCCGCCGCCGCACGCCGTCGCCCTGGGGATCGCCGCGCCGCGCGACGGCGCGCGCTACCGTCCCGGCGGAACGATCCTCTTGCGGGCCGGCGGCACGCTCGGCTCAGCGGTGCGCTGGTCGGTGAACGGGCGCACGGCCGGCGCGGGGCGCGAGCTGCCGTTGCGTTTGCAGCGCGGAACCTACACGATCGTCGCCGCCGCGGCGGGTGCGAGCGCAACCGCGCGCGTGTTCGTCGACGAAGAACGCGAGACCACGCGGCGCAGCGGCTTCACGGTAACGCGCTAGCGTCAGCGTTTGGCGCCGCCCGATCCGCTGGCCGGGATCCAGCGCCCGCGCGCCGGGTCCCAGCGCACGATGATGCAGTCCTTGAGCGTCAAGCCGCGCTGGTTGCCGACCCGGAAATCATAGAAGCCGTCGATGCCCGCGAAGTCGGTGATGCCCAAGATCGCATCCCGAATCTCTTGCGCCGTCGCCTGCGGCCCGAGCTTGCGCAACACGGAGACGACGATCAGCGCGGGGTCCCAGGCCAGGCTCGCACCCAGGTCCGGGCGCAGACCGGCCGCGTCGAAGGCATGATAGAGCACGGCCATCGCGTCCTTCACCGGACCACCGTGCAGCTCGCGGTACTCGGCCCACTTGAACGAGTACAGATAGTACTGCCGCGGCAAGAACGACGCCCACTGCGTCATCTGCGCGTAGGTTTGGTTGCCGTTGCCGCCGAGGACCGGAACGTCGAGCGCCGCGTCCTGCATCGAATGGTAGACCGTCGCGACCGGTGTGCCGGTACCGAAGGCCAGCACGACTTGCGGGTTGCTCTCACGGATTTTGGACATCTGCGCGGCGACGCTGATGTCGGCCGGGGCGAAGTGTTCCCAGGCAACCGCACTGAGATCGTGGTTCTCGGGCAGCGCCAGCTGCGCGCGCAGAACGCGGTCGGCTTCTTGGCCGGTGGCGTCGGTCGTGTTGATGATCGCCAGACGCTTCCAGCCGGCGTTGCGCAGAAAGTTGAAGTCGGTGCGCGTGCCGTCTTCGGTCGAGGCGCCGGCCGCGAAGGCGTAGCCGCCTTTGGGCGGATAGAAGGCCGGCGAGAGGCAGTAGTACACCGGGCCGTCGGCGGCGATCAGCGGAGCGACCGCGCGGCAGGCGGCGAGCGGGCCGCCGTCGATCACGACCGCGGCGTGCTTGGCGATGATGATGTTCATCAGCTGCACGTCGGTCTGCGGGTTCGACGCGTTGTCGGAGATGGCGAAGCGCATCGGCCGCCCGCCGATCCCGCCGGTCGCGTTGACGTGGCGTTCGAGGACCCGCAGCGCGTCGGCTTCGGTCTGGCCGAGAAAGGCGGCGCTGCCGGTGAGCGACAGGATAACCGGAATCTCGTAGGGTGCCGGTTGCGCCGCGATCCGGCCCGGTGCGGCGGCGATGCCCAACAGGATCGCCGTCAGAAGAAGCGCTCGTCGCATGAGTTTCCGTTCCGAGGCCGGAAAATACAATCCCCCGTGCAGATGCAAGACGTTCAGGCCTTCCGCGAGCAAGGCTACATCTTTCCGCTCCGCGTCGTGCCGGAAGCGAGGGCTGCGGCCTGGCTCGATGCGTTCGCGCGCCGCGAGCCCGAAATCACACCCGACCGTGCGTACTTGCTGGGCTTCAAAGCCCATCTCGTGTTCATGTGGATGTACGAGCTCGCGACGCATCCGGCCGTGCTCGATGCCGTCGAAGCCTTGATCGGCCCGAACATCCTCGTCCTCGGCGCGAAGCCGTGGAACAAGCAGCCGAACGACCCGCGCTTCATCTCCTGGCATCAGGACAACGCGTACTTCGGACTCGATCCGCACGACGAGGTCACCGCCTGGACCGCGATCAGCCGCACCACTCCCGAAAACGGCTGCATGCGCTTCATCCCCGGCAGCCACCGCTGGGACGACCAGCTTCACACCGAGACCTACGACCGCATGAACTTGCTCGCGCGCGGCCAGGTGATCGCCGGCATCGACGATGCCGGCGCCGTCGACGTGCCGCTCGAAGCGGGCGAGATGTCGATTCACCACGAGCGCACGGTGCACGGTTCCAACGGCAATTCCACCGGCGCGCGGCGGCTCGGGTTCTCGACGTTCTACATCCCGACGCACGTGAAGTCGACGATCGGGCGGCGCGGCGCACTGCTCGTCCGCGGCACCGACGAGTACGGCCATTGGGACGCCGACCCCATACCGCAACACGATTTCGATCCGCGCGGCATCGAAGCGTGCAAACGCGCCAGCGAAGCCTACCGCGCCCTCGAAACACAAAAAGCCCTAGCCGAAAGCTAAGCTCGCCCCCAGACGAACAGCACTGCCATCCTGTCATTCCGAGCGAAGTCGAGGAACGCGCCACGATCGCGCCTCTAGGGCATGTCGACCACGAGCGGAGCCGAGTGATCGCCTGCGACGTGCCTGATCATGCTTGGTGGCGATCACTCGGCTGCGCTCGCGATCGACGTTCCTGATGTAGCATGATTGTGGTGCGTTCCTCGACTGCGCTCGGAATGACGGCGCTACCCCCGCGATGACGGCGCTACCCCCGCGATGACGGCGCTACTCCGCCACGGCGAAACCGGCGTCCCCAAGGCGAACAGCACCCATCGTCTCACGGCGAACAGAACTGGCGCGCCCAAGGCGAACAGCATGCCGTCCCGTCATTCCGAGCGCAGTCGAGGAACGCGCTACGACCGCGCCTCTAGGGCATGTCGATCACGAGCGCAGCCGAGTGATCGCCTCCGACATGCCTGATCATGCTTTGTGGCGATCACTCGCCTGCGCTCGTGATCGACGGTGGTGATGTAGCATGATTGTGGTGCGTTCCTCGACTGCGCTCGGAATGACGGCGCTACCCCCGCGATAACGGCGCTGCCCCCGCGATGACGGCCCTACTCCCGCGATGACAGCCCCTACTCTCGCGATGACAGCCCCGCTCCCGCGATGACAGCCCTACTCCCGCGATGGCAACAGCCGTACTCTCGCGAGAGGCATACTGTTGCGATGTCTAATTGCTGAGTGTTTTGGTGTGCTCGTCGATGAAGCGGGTGAGGAGCGTGAGGAATGCGGACGCTTCGTTTGGGGAAAACACGGCGAGTAGCTGTGCGGCTGAATCGCTGAAGGCGCCCATGCGCTTGACCAGGCCGGCGCCCTTGCGCGTGATGGCGAGCGTGCGGCGGCGGCGGTCGTTCGGATCGTTCACGCGGGTGAGGTAGCCGGCTTTGGCGAGCCCCGCGATGACCATCGCCGAGGTGGCGTGATCCATTCGGATCAGGCGCGCGACCGTCATCTGGTCGATGCCGGGCTGCTGCTGGACCGCGTGCAGGCACAGCGCCTGGGTGGGGGTGATCCCGAACCGGCCGAAGGCCTCGTTGAAGAGGGCGACCGAGACCTGTTGCGCGCGCCGGATGAGGAAGCCCGGGTGGGCGGCGAGATCGCCGGCCAGGTCGCCGGAGGGCGGGGATTTCACCCGGAGGAGATTTCTTCAGACGTCTGAAGATTGCCCTCCACGATGGCGGTCACGTTTCCGGCGATTCCAACTTTCAGCGGCTTCAACACGCCGGTGCGTGCCGAAGTCGATCTGTTCGATCTGGAAGTGACCGAGGGCGCGATCCCGCCCGACCTCGCGGGGACGTTCTACCGCTGCGGGCCCGACCCGCAGTTCCCGCCCAAGCTCGGCACCGACATCTACCTCAACGGCGACGGCATCGTGACGATGTTCCGTTTCGCCGATGGCCACGTCGACATGAAGAGCCGCTACGTGCGCACCGAGAAGTTCGAACTCGAGCGCAAAGCGCGCCGCGCGCTCTTCGGGGCCTATCGCAACCCGTTCAGCGACGACCCGAGCGTGGCGGGCAAAAACCGCGGCACGGCCAACACCAACGTGCTGTGGCACGGCGGAAGACTGTTCGCGCTCAAGGAGGACAGCCCGCCGGTTCAACTCGATCCCGACACGCTCGAGACGCTCGGCACGTGGACCTTCGGCGGCGCGCTGACGAGCAAGACCGCAACCGCGCACCCGAAGATCGATCCGCTCACGGGTGAACTGTTCTTCTACGGCTTCGCGGCCAAGGGCGAGACCACACCCGACATCGCGTTCTACATCGCCGATCCGAGCGGCACGATCACGCGCGAAGTGTGGCTGCAGGCGCCCTACTCGAGCATGGTCCACGACTTCGCCGTCACGCGCGATTACGTGATCTTCCCGATCATCGGCCTCGCGAGTAACCTCGAGCGCATGAAGAACGGCGGCTCGCACTATGCCTGGGATGCAGCGCTCGATTTTTACGTCGGCATCATGCCGCGCACCGGCGGCGCCGAGGACCTGCGCTGGTTCAAGGGCCCCTCGCGCTTCGTCTCCCACATGCTCAACGCGTTCAACGACGGCCCGACCGTGTATCTGGATTGCCCGGTGGCCGAGAGCAACATGTTCCCGTTCTTTCCCAACGTCGACGGCACGCCGTTCGACCGCTCGAAGGCCGTCTCGTCGCTCTGCCGGATGAGGTTCGACATGTCCGGCAGCGGCGATGGCTTCCAGCAGGACACGCTGGTGCCGCTGTTCTGCGAGTTCCCGATCGTCGACCCGCGCTTCGCGATGAGCGAGCACCGCTACGGCTTCATGCCCTACGTCGACCGCAGCCTGCCGCCGCCGGCCGGCCTCGGCGGTGCGACCGGGCTCAACTTCAACTGCCTCGCGCGCGTCGAGCCGGCGACCGGCGCGGTCACGACGCAAGTGATCGGCGGGAACGCGACCTCGCAGGAGCCGATGTTCATCCCGCGTTCGCGCGGCGGCGCCGAAGGGGACGGCTACGTGATCGCCGTGATCAACCGCTACGACGAACAGCGCTCGGACCTGCTGCTGCTCGACGCGCAGCATATGGACGCGCCGCCGGTGGCGCGCATGCGCGTACCGCTGCGGTTGCGCAATGCCTTCCACGGTATCTGGGTGTCCAGTGAGGATCGGAAGACGACATGAACGAGTTACTGACCCAACACGGCGTTGTCCCGCAATTGGAGTTCGCCTTCGCCGTGCAGATCACGCTGATGCCGGCGCTGTGGCCGCAGGAAATGCCGCGCGGCGGCAAGCGTGTGTTCGTCGGCATCGAGAGCGGCACGTTCGAGGGCCCGAACATCAAGGGCACCGTCGTCGGCGGCTCGGGCGGCGACTACGCCGATGCGCGCAAGGACGGGGTGCTCGACTTCGACGCGCGCTACATGCTGCGCGAGGACGACGGTACCTACATCTACTTGCAGAACCGCGGTTTTCGCTGGGCCTCGGAGGACGCGATGGCGCGCATGAAGGCGCAGCAGCCGGTGGACGCGAGCGAATACTACATGCGCGTGTCGCCGAAGTTCGAAGTCGAGGCCGGCAAGCACGACTGGCTCAACAAGTACGTGTTCGTCGGCATCGGCGACAAGATTCCGCGCGGCAATATCATCCGCTACTTCAAAGTTCTCTGAAGGCAGGTTCGGTATGATCTCGATCGTGCGATCGATGCTGCTTGCGCTCGCGGCGGCGGCTGCGGCGCTCGCGCCGGCCGGCGCGCAAACGGCGCCCGACCGCGTGCGCCTCTCGCTGAATCCGGGCTCGTATGCCTACCTGCCGATCTTTCTGGCGGCCGACAAAGGCTACTTCGCCGAGCAACACCTCGACGTGCAGATCACGAAGTATACCGGTTCGTCGCTGACGCAGCTGCCGATGCTCGCCCGCGGCGATCTCGACATCGCGCCGGTCGTCACCGGTCCCGGCTTTTTCAACCAGTTCAACCAGGGCTTCGACCTCAAGCTCTTGGCGTCGATCGACCAGTCGCAGAAGGGTTGGCACGACACCGGCTGCGTGCTGGTGCGGCAAGACGTGTGGGATTCGGGTGCGATCCGCAAGATCGCCGACCTCAAAGGCAAGATCGTCGACGGCGGCCTCGACGGCACGGCCCAGAACTATCTGCTCAAACAAGCGATCCTCAAGGGCGGCCTCAAGTTCTCGGAGATGACCTACACCGATAAGTACAAGACCGTCCCCGATCAGTTCGCCGCGCTGCGCAACAAAGCGGTCGAAGTCGTTTCGGGCGCCGAACCGATCTGCACGCAGATGCAGGCCCAGGGCCTGGCGCACAAGTGGCTCGCTTTCCAAGACGTGATCCCCGGTTTCCAAGCCAGCTTCGTGACGTCGTCGGCGCAATTTCTCCAGTCGCACCGCGACGCGGTGAAGCGCTTCCTCATCGCACTGCTCAAGGCCGAGAAAGAGATCAAGGCGGCGAACGGCGGCTGGACGCCGCAGCTCATCACGACGGTGGCCAAGTGGGCCGAGATCCCCGAAGCGACGGTCGCGACGATCCCCGGCCCGCCCTACACCGGCCAGTTCGGTGCGATCGACGCGACCTCGATTCGCACCCAGCAGGCGTTCTGGATGACCGAAGGCAGCGTAAAGCAAGCCGTGATCATCGCCGACGTGATCGACACCTCGCTGCTCAAAGACGCCTGGCGCGCGAGCGGGATCGCTCCGCCGCGCTGACCGTTCCGGTTAGGGCAGCCGCGCCGCGTCGCGGCGCACGGCATCGTAGTCGAACGCGTTGATCTGCTTTATCAGGGCGTTGGTGAAGAGCGAGTCGACCGGAATGTCGCCGCTGCTCAAGCTTCCGCCTTCGTGCAGCGCCTCGACGTAGGCGCGCCACATCGCGGGATCGTACTCGCCGTAGTGTCCGCGCGGCGCCGCCGCGACGCCGATCGTCTCGCGGTAGTTGATCCGCATCGATTGCTTCAGGGCCGCATCGGCGCTGAGGTTGGGCGGGCGCTGGCTCGGCGAATACTTCCACATCGTTCGCATGCAGCCCGGAAAATTGGCTTGGCAGGCGATCGTGCCTTTGGCGATCGCGCGCGCGAAGCGCACGAGCAGGTCGGGCCGCGTGCGCAGCGTGTCGACGTTGGCGGCGAAACCGTTGGAGACGAGCCCCTCGTAACGCTTGGGGACCGGCAAGAGCCGCACGCGCGTTCCGGCGGCCGCCAGCTGATCGTCGAACATCTCGAAGAGGTTGAGCGCGTCGACCTTGCCGCTTTGCAACGCCAGCATCGCGGCCGGTCCCAGGCCGACCGGCACCAGCTCGTAATCGCGATGCTCTTGCAAGCCGGCGCCGGCAAGGATCGTCTTGGTGATCGGGATGTTGCCGGAGTTCAAGCCGAACACGCCGATGCGTTTGCCCCTCAGATCGGCCAGCGTGCGAACGGGGCTCGCGTCGGGCACGGCAAACTCCCACACATCGCTGCGCAGCACGTTGTAGAACAGCACGACCGGCAGCGACGGTTTGCCCGGATCGCGCGAGAAGATGATCGGCTCGGGATTGGGAAAACCGACGTCGACCCGCTTCTCGGCGATCTGCGGCAAGAGCGTGGTGGCGCCGCCGAAATTCACCACCTGCACCTCGATGCGTTCCTTGGCGAAATACCCGAGCTCCGTGGCCACGAACATCGGCGCAAAATTCTGATCGAACGCGCCGACGGTCCCAAACACGACCGGTTCCGCCAGCGCCGGCGCAGTGCCGAAACCGAGGGCGGCGACGATTGCGGCAGCGAGCAGACGCGCGAAATACGCAGGCATGTGCGCCCCGTTAAATGATCCGGGCGTGAGACCTTTCGACCTTAGTCGGGTCGGAAGCGCTGGATGCGTTTGGCGTTGTCGACTTCGCCCGTGTAGACGTTGCCGCGCGAATCGACCGCCATCACGTGGACCCAGTGGAACTCGCCGGGTTCGCGCCCGGCTTGGCCGAAGTGGCCGACGATCGTATCGGTGTCGCGGCGCACGATGCGAATCTGGTTGTTCTCGCCGTCGGCGATCAGCAGATACGTCTGCTCTTTCGGCGGCCAGAAGTTCAGCGCCCAGACCGAACCGTTGCCGAGCGTTGCGGGCAGCTCGCGCACCTCGCGCACGAACGTGCCGTCTTTATGGAAGATCTGGTAGCGGTCGTTGATGCGGTCGCACACGTACACGAGCCCGTCGTGCGCGATGCGCACGCAATGGACCGGGTTGGCGAACGACGTCGAGGGCGGCGCGCTCGGATCGTACTTGGCCGGGCCGTCGTCGCGGGGCGGCTTGCCATAGGCGCCCCACATGCGCTTGAACGCGCCGGTCTCGGTGTCGAAGACGATCACCCGGTGGTTGCCGTAGCCGTCGGCGACGTACAGCTCGTTTGCCGCCTCGTCGATCCACATGTCGGCCGGCTGTCCGAGATGCGTCGTGTCGGAACTGTCTACCGGGCCCGGGTGGCCGAGCTGCATCACGAACGTGCCGTCGCGGCGGAACTTGAGGATCGAGCCGTCGCCTTTCCCCGCGCCGGCCAGCCACACGAAGCCGCGGCCGTCGACCGCGATGCCGTGCTCGGAGGCCGGCCAGTCGTAGCCGGCATGCGGACCGCCCCAGGCCCCGACGACGTTGCCGGCCTGGTCGAACTCCATCACCGGCGGCGCCGGCACGCAGCAGATCGAGCGCGGCGGGGTTAGCGTTGCGCCGCGTTCGTCGTCGGTCAGCGAGCGCGGGCGCTGGAAAACCCACACGTGGTCCCGGCCGTCGACGAAGATGCCGCCGACCTGCCCCATGATCCAGTTGTTGGGCAACGGCTTGGGCCAGGCCGCATCGACGGTGAACTGCGGGACGGCCTGGGCGCCGGCGCTCGCCCCAAGCGCCGCGGCAAAGGCCGCCAGAAGAACCAGGCGGCGAACGATCATGCGGCCCCTTTGGCCGCCCGCGCCTGGTGCTCCGTTTCGCGGGCGCGAGGGGAACGTGAAACTCACGATCAAGCTTCCCGCAACGGAGGGACGATCGATGAACAAGCACGGTTTTCGGGTCTTCGATGCGGACGGGCACGTTTTGGAGAGCGACGACGAGCTCGTCGAGCACTACGAGGGCGAGTACAAGCAGAGCCGCCGCCAGAAGACGTGGGCGATCTTTCCGAGCCTCGACGGCTGGGCCCGCGGTGTCACGATCGTCCGTGAGGACGGCAAGCGCAAGTACATGCACACCGACGGCAAGGTGTGGGGCGAGATCCTCGACATGCTCGGGCTCGAAGGAACGGTGGTCTATCCGACCGCGGCGCTCGGCTTTGGCCTGATGACCGACGTGCCGTTTGCCGTCGCGACCGCCACCGCGTATAACAACTGGCTCGAAGAGCGCTACACCAAAGTCGACCGCCGCATTCATGGTGCCGGTTTACTGCCGATCCACGATCCGCAGGCGGCCGCGAAAGAGCTCGAACGCTGCGCGAAGAGCCGGGTGAATTTTCCGGTCGGTTTGCTGACGTCGCGTATGGCGATGCAGCGTTCGTACGGCGATGAGTTCTTCTATCCGATCTACGAAATGGCCGAGAAGCTGGACTTTCCGCTGGCCCTGCACGGTGCGCCCTCACGCGGCCTCGGCTTCGATCACTTCAACGAGTTCGTCAAGGTCCACACGCTCGAGCACGCGGTGCCGCAGTTCATCCACATTACGGATATGATCTTCAGCGGGGTGTTCGACACGTTCCCCAACTTGCGCATCGCCATTCTGGAAGCCGGCGCGTCGTGGGTGCCGTGGATGATGGATCGGCTCGACTACGAGTACGCGTCGATCTTCGGTCCCGGCGTGCGCAAGCGCCTCAAGAAGAAGCCGTCGGAGTATTTCGAGGGCGACAACTTGTGGTTCTCGATGGAACTCGAGGAGCGCCGCGGCCTCAAATACACGGTCGATGCAATCGGCTCCGAGCGCTTGTTCTACGCGTCGGACTACCCGCACGAACCGAAGGAAGGCGAGATGAAGCACGAGCTCGAGGAATTTCTCGAGGATGAAACGCTCTCGCGCGACGCGCGCCAAAACATCGTCTACAACAACGCGATGAACTTCTACCGGCTCAAGTCACTCGTCGAAGCATCACGCTGACTCGCGAGAAACGAGCTCGCAGGCTGCGTTAGACGCCGAGGGCGAGGCCGATGCGGCGCCGCAGGCTGCCGAGTTGTTCGGCGGTGATGCGAGAGGGCGTTGGTTGAAGGCGTTGCAGCGACACGCTCGTGACGTGTTGAGCCAGGGCCCACGACGTCGTTTCGGCTCCGTTCTCGGGGCCAGGATCGATGCGCTCGGCAAAGGCGGCATAGGCGAGTGCCTCATCACGAGTCAACGGCACGACTATGGTGTTCGGATAGCCGTCCGGGAAGAGCTCGTGGTCCTCGACAACGACCGAGGGCCGAATTTTGGTCGGCTCATGCGGGATAGCACCGGCGCGCCAATCCACGAGCACGATCGTTCCGGCGGCGGGCCGGCTCACGGCAAGTCGCCGATCGGAGTACCGTAGGTCTCGAGTTCGGCTCGGGCCTGCGGGTGCTGCTCGAGATAAGCGACGACCCGCTCGCCCTCCGCACGAATCGCCTCGCGGCTCAGGCGCGCCTGCTTCGTGAGTTCTTTCACGCCCTCGTCGGCCGTGCACAATACGGCGTCGGCCAGGTCGTAGAACAGGCCCACGTCGAGGACGCCGTGGATCGCTTTGAGGGTGGCGTCCAGGGCGCGGGGGTCGGCGATCGAGCCGAAGGCGCAGTCGAGGATCGCGTTGCCGTTGTCCGTGCGGTAGGGCCGGCCGTCGCGGACGCGCTCGGTCGTCGCCGCGCCCGGGAACTCGGCGGTGATTTGCCGCTGCACCCAGGCCAGGGTGAAGGGCACGACCTCCACCGGGGTCGGGAACCGGCCGAGGTGGTCGACCACCTTCGACTCGTCGACGATCACGATAAAGCGCCGGGCGGCGATCGCGATCGCCTTCTCGCGGAAGAGGGCCCCGCCGCCGCCCTTGGTCAGGCACCAGTCCGGGGCGACCTCGTCGGCCCCGTCGATCGCGACGTCGATGTCGCGGCTCATGAACGGCACGACCGGGACCCCGAACTCCCCGCACAGCTGCTCGGTCGCGGCCGAGGTCACGACCGCAACCAGCCGCTCGCCGGCGGCCACCCGCTCGCCGGTCCGTTTGACCGCCCAGTAGGCCGTCGTCCCCGTGCCCAGGCCCACGCACATCCCGTCGGTGACGTAGCGGTCGACGGCCGCAAACCCCACGAGCCGCTTGGCCGCTTCCTTCGGATCGCTCAACTGGGCCTCCGGCACGGGAAACTTAGGAAGAAAAAGTAATGATACCGGTTGACGCTTCGGCGAGGCCGTGCTAGTCTCGGTGGAACGTGTTTACGCCCGTTCGCCTCGGCCTCGTCCTTATCGTTCTTGTCGCCCTTACGGGTCGGCGAGGCACTGCTGCGTAGAACGAGACCACGAACGCATGCAAGCCCCTCGCCGAGATCGACGAGGGGTTTTTTATTGCCGACCGTTCCGGAGGATCCATGGAAGCCATCTACGACCGCGATATCGACCGCGGCGCAATCGAAGGAAAGACGATCGCCATCATCGGCTACGGAAGCCAGGGGCGTGCCCACGCGCTGAACTTGCGCGATTCCGGCTGCAAGGTCGTGGTCGGCCTGCGCGGCGATTCGAAGTCGCGCCCCGAAGCTCAGCGCGAGGGGCTCGAGGTGGCGGAAGTCGCCGATGCCGTGAAGCGCGCCGACATCACGATGATCCTGATTCCGGACGAAGAGCAGCCCGCGATGTACATGCGCGAGATCAAGGACAACCTCAAGCCCGGATCGGCGCTGGCGTTCGCGCACGGCTTCGGCATCCACTTCGGTACGATCGTCCCGCCGGCCAACGTCGACGTGTGGATGTGCGCGCCGAAAGCGCCGGGCCGGATGGTCCGCCACGAATACGAGATGGGCCGCGGCGTGCCGTGCTTGATCGCGATCCAGCAAAATCCCAGCGGTAAGGCCAAAGAGGTCGCGGCCGCGTACGCGAGCGGCATCGGCGGCGGGCGCGCCGGGATCCTCGAGACGAACTTCCGCGAAGAAACCGAAACCGATCTCTTCGGCGAACAAGCGGTGCTCTGCGGCGGCACGACCGCGCTGGTGACGGCCGGGTTCGAAACGCTGGTGGAAGCCGGCTACGCGCCCGAGATGGCGTACTTCGAGTGCCTGCACGAGCTGAAGCTCATCGTCGACTTGATGTACGAAAAAGGCATCGAGGGCATGCGTGAGAGCATCAGCAACACCGCCAAGTACGGCGACTACACCCGCGGACCGCGCATCGTCAACGATCAGACCAAAGCGACGATGAAGGCGATGCTCAAAGAAATCCAGTCGGGCGATTTTGCCAAGCAGTGGGTCGCCGAACACGCGGCCGGCAAGCCGAACTTCACCAACTACAAGAACGCGGCCGCGAAGCATCCGATCGAAGCGGTCGGCGCCAAGCTGCGTCAGCTGATGCCGTGGTTCCAAACCGCGAAGGCTCCGGCGATCGCAAAATGATTCCCGCAATAACGCCGCGCGCGCGGACCGGTGGTGATGCGGTGCTCGAAGCCCTCGAACGCGAAGGGGTCGACGTTATCTTCGGCTACCCCGGCGGCACGATCATGCCGTTCTACGACGCGCTCTACGGGCACCCGATGCGTCACATCCTCGTCCGGCACGAAGCGGCCGCGGCGTTTGCGGCAGGCGGCTATGCCCGTACGAGCGGACGCGTGGGCGTCTGCTGCGCAACCTCGGGTCCGGGTGCGACGAACCTCGTCACCGGCCTCGTCGATGCGATGATGGACTCGATTCCCGTGGTCGCGATCACGGGCCAAGTCCGCAGCGCGCTGATGGGCACCGACGGCTTCCAAGAAGCCGACGTGTGCGCGATCACGCAGTGCACGACCAAGGCCAGCATTCTGGTCACCGATCCGGCCCAGGTCTACACCAAAGTGCGCGAGGCGTTCGCGCTCGCGCGCAGCGGCCGGCCGGGTCCGGTGCTGGTCGACATCCCCACCGACGTGCTCAAGGCGCCCTACGTGCCCGAACAAAACCCGCCGCGCAAGGTGAACGACGTGCGGCCGGTGGCCTCACCCGAATCGGTTCGCGCGGCGGCCAATGCGATTCGCAACGCGCACCGGCCGGTGGCGATCGCCGGCGGCGGCGCGCGCGACCCCAAAGCGGTCAAGGCGTTCCGCGAATTCTGCGCGCTGCTCGGGCTGCCGCACACGACCACGATCTGTGGTCTGGGCGCCTCCGATCCGAACGACGTGCATGGTCTGGGCATGCTGGGCATGCACGGCACCAAAGCCTCGAACCTCACCGTGCACACGGCCGACGTCGTGCTCGCGTTCGGCATGCGGTTCGACGACCGCGTCACCGGCCGGCCCGATCGTTTCGCCAAAGCGGCGACGGTCGTGCACAACGACATCGACGCGACCGAGTTCAACAAGATCATTCCGACCGACATCACCCTACACGGCGACGCCGCCGATACGATCGCGGCGATCATCGCCGAGCTGAAGACGGGGCACGTGCCGCGCTTCGATGATTGGGCGGCGCAAGCCAAAGCGCTCGGCGGCCCGCTGCCCAGCGACGACGCCAAGGACGGCCACCTCTCGGCGACCGACTTCCTCGATCAGCTCTTCGCCGTGCTGCCGCCGAAGGCGATCGTGTCGACCGACGTCGGTCAGCATCAGATGTGGGCCGCGCAGCGCTTTGCGCCGAACACGCCGCGCGACTTCTGCACCTCGGCGGGTCTGGGCTCGATGGGCTTCGGCTTTCCGGCCGCGATCGGTGCGTGTTTCGCCAATCCGGGCCGGCCGGTGTTCGCGATCTGCGGCGACGGCGGCTTCCAGATGACGATGCCCGAGCTCGCCACCGTGAAGCGCTACCAGGTGCCGGTGAAGATCGTACTGATCGACAACCGCAACCTCGGCATGGTGCGCCAATGGCAAGAGCTGTTCTACGACGAGCGCTACTCGGCGACGAACCTCTCCGACAACCCCGACTTCTGCACGATCGCGAGCGCCTACGACATCGAATCGTTCCGCATCAGCGGGCCCGAAGATGCACCCTCGCAGCTCGAAGCGTTCATGGCCTACAGCGGACCGGCGTTGCTGCACGTCTCGTGCTACCCGCTCGAGCTGGTCTGGCCGATGATCCCGGCCGGCGGCGTCGTCGAAGACCTCATGGAATCCAAAGGCTAGCCGGCCGGTGAGTTACGACCTGATCGTGGGTGATCCGCGCACGGTGGCGCGGGTCATCAACATGGCACACCGCTTCCAATGCCGCGCGACGAAGGTTGACTCGACGTCGACCGAAACCGTCACCACGGCGCACTTCGAATTCGCCGGCGATGCGGCGCAACTGCAACGGCTGCGCGCGCAAATCGACCGTATCGTCCAATTCGAGAAAATATTTGTATCGTGAAAAAATCGCTATTCGATAAAATCTGGGAATCGCACGTCGTCGAGGAACTCCCCGGCGGCAGCGCGCTGATCTTCGTCGACCTGGTGGTCGCGCACGAGATCACCTCGCCCCAAGGCATCATCGCGATCGAGAAAGATTTCGGCGACAAGCTCTACGATCCCAACCGGATCGTCTCGCTGATCGACCACGTCGCGCCGGCCAAGGACACCGCCACGGCGATCCAGGCGCAAACGCTGCGCGCCTGGGCCAAGCGCCAGAAGATCCGCTTCCACGACATCGGCGATAACGGCATCTGCCACGTGATCATCCCGGAGAAGGGCTACGTGACCCCGGGCATGGTGATCGCGTGCGGCGACAGCCACACCGGCACGCTCGGCGCCTTCGGCACCTTTGCGCTCGGCATCGGCTCGACGGCGCAAGCCGGTGCGATGCTCGCGCAAGTGCTCGTGCTCGAGCGCCCCAAAGTGATGAAGATCGAGATCACGGGCGAGCTGGCCTCCGACGTCACCGCTAAAGACCTGATCCTCACGATCATCAAGACGATCGGTTTCAAGGGCGGCACGGGTTACGCACTCGAGTACACGGGCTCGGCGATCACCAAGCTTTCGATGGACGGCCGCATGACGGTCTGCAACATGTCGATCGAAGCCGGCGCGACCGCCGGCGTGATCGCGCCGGATGAGAAGACGGCGGCCTATCTGTCCGAAACGATGCTCAAACCGACCAACTGGACCGCGATGCAAGCCGATCCCGACGCGGAGTACGACCGCGTCGTGACGATCGACGGCACGTCGGTGCGCCCGGTGGTCACCTGGGGCACGAACCCCGGCGAGAACTCCTCGATCGACGGCGAGGTGCCGGCCGATGCGCATCCGGAATCGCTCGCGTACATGGGCCTCACCACCGGTACCAAGATGAAGAGCATCGAGATCGATCAGTGCTTCATCGGCTCGTGCACGAACTCGCGCATCACCGATTTGCGCGCGGCGGCCGAGGTGCTCAAGGGGCAGAAGGTCAGCGTGCCGACGATCATCACGCCGGGTTCGGTCGGCGTGAAGCGGCAAGCCGAACGTGAAGGCCTGCACGACATCTTCCAAGATGCCGGCGCGCTGTGGACGCACTCCTCGTGCGGTCCGTGTTTGGGCATGTCGGTCGGCGTGATCGCGCCCGGAACGCGCGTCGTTTCGTCGACCAACCGGAACTTCCAAGGCCGCATGGGCGACGGCGGCCGCGTGCATCTGGCTTCGCCGCAAGTGGTGGCGGCATCGGCGATCCTCGGCCGCATCGCCGCGCCGAGCGACGTTCCGGCAGCGCGCCAAGCGGTGCCGGCATGATCGTCAAAGGACCCGTGCTCCCGATCCCGCGCGCCAACGTCGACACCGACCAAATCATTCCGGCCAAACACCTCACCACGATCGATGAATCCGGAATGGGCGAATACTGCTTCACCGGCATGACCGACGGCCGCAAGCTGCTGGACGCGCACCCCGGTGCGGTGGTCTGGGTGGCCGGTGAGAACGTCGGCTGCGGATCCTCGCGCGAACATGCCGCGTGGGCGCTCCTCGGCGCCGGCATCCAAGCCGTGATCTCGCCCAGCTTTGCGCGCATCTTTCACGAGAACTGCTACATGAACGGCCTTGTGCCGGTGATCGTCGATGCGTCGCTGATCCCGCGTTTTGCGGCGGCGAAGACGATCACGGTCGACGTCGATGCGCAAACGGTGCAAGCCGACGACGACGAACCGGTGACGTTCCCGCTCGATCCGGCCCGCAAGCAGTTCGTGCTCGGCGGCGGCTTCCTCAAATACCTCAACTCGAAGATTCCCGCGATCCGTGCTTGGGAAGCCCAGCGACCCGCGGTGAGCGAACCCGCGTGACCCAGATCGCCGTCCTTCCCGGTGACGGGATCGGTCCCGAAGTCACCGCGGCCGCGGTGCGCGTGCTCGACGCCGCGCACCCGGGCTTGACGTTCGTCGAAGCTCCGGTCGGTGCGACCGCGATCGTCAGCGCGGGCGAGCCGCTGCCGGCCGAGACCGTGCGCATCTGCAGCGAGAGCGCGGCGATCCTCTTCGGCGCCGTGGGCGGTCCCGGCCACGACGACTTGGAGCCGCACCTGCGGCCCGAAGCCGCTATTCTCGGCCTGCGCAAACACTTCAACCTCTACGCGAACGTCCGGCCGGCACGGGTGTTCCCGGGCATGGAAACGCGCTCGCCGCTGCGGCCCGAGCTCGTCGACGGGATGGACCTCGTCTTCGTGCGCGAGCTGACCGGCGGCTTGTACTTCGGTGAGAAGACGCTCACGCACGAGCACGGTCACGAAGTCGCGCGCGACGTGCTGATCTACCAGGACGACGAGATCGAGCGCGCCGTGCGCTTCGCCTTCTTGCTCGCGCGCATGCGGCGCAAACACCTCACCTCGGTCGACAAGAACAACGTGCTGATGAGCTCGCAGCTGTGGCGGCGCGTCGTCGTCGACGTCGCCTTCGATTATCCCGACGTGACGCTCGAGCACATGCTGGTCGACAACGCCGCGATGCAGCTGGTGCGCGATCCGCGCGCGTTCGACGTGATCGTTACCGAGAACATGTTCGGCGATATTCTCTCCGATGAAGCCGCGATGATCACCGGAACGATCGGTACCGCGTCGAGCGCCGCGCTGTGCGGCGCGCCCGATGCCGGTGGCTTCGGGCTCTACGAGCCGATCAGCGGGACCGCGCCCGATATCGCCGGCAAGAAGCTGGCCAACCCGATCGGCGCGATCCTCTCGGCCGCGATGCTCGCGCGCTACTCGCTCGGTGACGAAGCCGGCGCCGCGGCGATCGAGCGCGCGGTCGCCGAAACTCTCACCGCCGGCCCGCGCACGCGCGATCTCGATCGCGAGGGCGGTGCGGCGACCGACGCCGTCGCCGACGCGATCGTGGCTCGCATCAGCACCGTGGCGGCCTGAGCGCCGGCTCTAGGTAATGGTGTGGACCGCCGACGTGATGTGGTCTTCGTCCAAAAGCCACGTTCCGCCGGATCGAATCCAGGTCAGCTGGTGGGTGTCGAAGTCGTGCTCGACGGCCTGCCCGTGGCCGAGGATCGCGTAATCGTAGCTGGCGGTCTCAACGCTCTCGGTCGCGATCGGATCGGAGACGGTGGCGGCGTTGATTTTCACCGTTCCGGAGGCCGGGCTCGACACGAGATAATGGTCGAGCGTCCGGCGGAGGAAGCCTTCGCCCGTGAGGTGTTTGCCGTCGGGCAGTATCACGCGAAAGGACGGCGAGAAGTGAGCGGCGATCGCGGGTGCGTCGCCGGCGGAGATCGCGGCGAAGTAGCTGTTGGTCAAGGCGGTCAGGTCGGCGCTCGGTGCGAGCGGCCCGGATTGCGCGCCGGCCGCCGCCGGCACGAGCAGTGCGGCGAGAGCGGTGAGGGCGGCGATGCGTTTGAAAGTCATGTCGTATCTAACGTTCGATGTCCCGAAATGGATGTCGGGCTGCGAGCGCTTAGACGAGGGAGTGGTCGCCTAAGAGGCTTTTCCGGTTGACAATCCCGGACGCTTTCCGCTACGTTCGAATTTAGTGCCAAAGCCAACGTCTGCCGAGTCCACTGCGCGCGACGGCGCCGAGCTGCAGTACACACTGCACGACTCCGGCCGGCCGGGAGCGCCGCGCCTCACGCTCGTCCACTCGCTGGCGCTCGACCGCAGCATTTGGGACGGCGTCATCGCCGCGCTCGGCGGGACGGTCGATATCCTGGCCTACGACTGCCGCGGCCACGGTGCTTCGGCCAAGCCGCCCGGCCCCTACACGACCGAGCTGTTCGCGGCCGATCTGCGCGACCTGCTCGGTGCGGTCGGCTGGGATCACACGTTCCTCGCCGGCGCGTCGATGGGCGGCAGCGTCACCTTGCAGTTCGCGGTGTCCTATCCCGAAATGGTCGACGGTCTCGGCCTGATCGACACCACCGCCTGGTATGGCGAGGATGCGCCCAAGAGCTGGCACGAGCGCGGGCAAAAAGCGGTCGCCGACGGTCTCGCGAGCATGATCGCCTTCCAGCAGACGCGCTGGTTTAGCGACGCCTTCCGCACGAGCGAGCCGGCGACGGCCGAACACTTCGCGCAGGTCTTCCTCAAGAACGACGTCCCGGCGTATGCGGCGACGTGCGACATGCTGGGCAACTTCGATGTCCGCTCGCAGCTCGGCACCATCGCCGTGCCGGTCGAGATCATCGTCGGAGAAGAAGACTACGCTACGCCGCCCGACATGGCGCGGGCGCTCGAAGCGAATATCGCCGGATCGCACCTGACGATCGTGCCCGGCGCCCGTCATCTCACGCCGATCGAGATTCCCGACCGCATCGCCGCGATGCTGCAAACGGTCATCGCACGAAAAGACGGCAGCGTTGCAAACCGGCGGTGAGTTCACGGTTGCGGTTGCGCAAGACCGTGCGTTCGCGTTCATCAGCGATCCGTTCAAGATCGCGGCCTGCATCCCGGGCTGCAGCGATCTGCGCGAAGTCGCGCCCGGCAAATATGCCGCCAAGCTGACGAATCGCGTCGGTCCGATCGCGATCACCTTCGACGTGACCGTCGAGCTGACGAACGTCACGGCGCCCACCGCGATCGACGCGGTGGTGAGCGGCAACGCCTCCGGTTTGGGCGGACGCCTCACCGCGACCGCGACGGTTCGGCTCGAAGCGGTCGATGCCGCCGGCACGAAGGTCACCTACACGGTCGATCTCGGGCTGACCGGCAAACTGGGCGGCATCGGCCAGCCCGTCTTTCGCGCCAAGAGCGATGAGCTGAGCAAGAAGTTCGGGGCCAACGTGCGCGCGGCGCTCGAGTCCGCACCGGCCGGCGTATGAGTTTCGAGCTGCTCGAACCGGCCACGCTCGACGAAGCGCTCGGCCTGCTCGATCCCGATGACTTGGCGGTGCGCGCGATTGCCGGCGGTACGGCGCTCTCGCTGATGGTGCAGTCGCACATCTTCAAGCCGACGCGGCTGATCAGCTTGCGGCGTCTCGACGGCGAGCTGCGCCGCGTGCACGTCGAGCCCGACGGCAGCCTGCGCATCGGTGCGATGACGACCTTGACCGAGCTCGAGCGCTCGCCCGTGCTGGCGATCGCCGAACCCGTGCTCGCGCGCGCGCTGCACACGCTCTCGAACGTCCGCGTGCGCAACATCGCGACGATCGGCGGTCACCTCGCCCACGGCGACCCGCATATGGACTTGCCGCCGATCCTGGTCACGCTCGGTGCGCGCGTGCGCGCCGTCTCGCCGCGCGGCGAGCGCTGGATCGACGTCGCCGACCTGATCACCGGCTACTACGAAACCTCGCTGGCGGGCGACGAGCTGATCGTCGAGCTGCACGTTCCGGCGCAACCGCCGGGCGCGCGCGCCGCGTATGCGAAGTTCACCGCGCTCTCGGCCGACGATTGGCCGGCAGTCGGCGTGGCCGTTTGGGTGCGGCGCGAGGGTGAAGCGATCGTCGAAGCGCGCATCGCCGTCGGCGGCGCCACCGATCATCCGACGCGCATGACCGCGGCCGAAGCGACGCTGATCGGCAGCGCGCCGGATGCGAAGGCGTTCACGGCCGCCGGTGACGCCGCGGCGGGCGAAGTCGAGCCGCTGGGCGACCTGCGCGGCTCGGGGCCCTACAAACGCGAGATGGTTCGCGTGCACGTGCGCCGCGCGCTCGAACGCGCAAGCGCACCGCCGGAAGAACGTATATGACCCAAACCGTCAGAACCGTCACGCCCGCACTGCGCGAGGTCTCGCGTTCCGTGCCGCGCCTCGAAGGCGTGCAAAAAGTCACCGGCGCGATCGAGTACATCCACCATCTGCGTCTGCCCGGCATGCTCTACGGCAAGATCGTGCGCAGCACGGTCGCGCACGCAAAGATCATCTCGATCGACGCGGCCGCCGCGCGCGAGCTGCCCGGCGTGCACGCGGTGATCACCGGCGACGACGTCCTCAAGGTCGTGCCCTCGCCGTATTACGGTCCCGCCTTTCACGATCAGCCGGTGCTGGCGATCGGCAAGGTGCACCACGTCGGCGAACCGGTCGCGGTCGTGCTCGCCTCCGATCCGCACATCGCCGAGGACGGCGCCGACCTGGTCGTGGTCGAGTACGACGAGCTGGAGCCCGTGTTCGATGAGGTCGCGGCCGCGCAGCCGGGCGCACCGATCGTGCACGAAGAGCTGCGGCCGGCCGGCACCTTCGCCGACCTCAAGCACCTCAAGGGCAAGAAGCACACCAACATCGCGCTCGACGCGATGGTGCGCCACGGCGACGTCGAGCGCGGCTTCGCGCTGGCCGACCACATCTTCGAGGACACGTTCAAGTCGGGCCAGGTGATGCACACGCCGCTCGAACCGATGGTCTCGCGTCGCCGAGACGCGCAGCGGCAAAGAGCTGACGATCCACACCGCCTCGCAGAGCCCGTCGTTCGTGCGCATGGAAGTCGCGCGGCATGCTGGGCTGGCCCGAGAACAAGGTGCGCGTGCGCGCGGCCTTCCTCGGCGGCGGCTTCGGCGCGAAACTCTACATCAAGCTCGAAGCGCTGGTCGCCGTGCTGGCGCTGATCGTGCGCCGGCCGGTGCGCATCGGTCTGACGATGGAAGAGCAGTTCTACACGATCACCAAACACGGCACGACCGTGCGCATGAAGACCGGCGTGATGAACGACGGCACGATCGTCGCGCGCGAAGTCGAGACGTGGTGGAACGGCGGCGCGTTCGCCGACATCGGTCCGCGCGTCACGCAGAAGTCGGGCTTCACCGCTGCCGGCCCCTACGACATCGAGCACGTGGAGCTCGACTCGGTGGCGGTGTACACCAACTTGCCGCCGGCCGGCGCCTTCCGCGGCTTCGGCATCCCGCAGCTCGTGTGGGCCTACGAGAGCCAAGCCGACATCATCGCGCGCGAACTCGGCATCGATCCGGTCGCGTTCCGGCTGAAGAACGTGCTGCGCGACGGCGACGAGCACGCGACCGGCACGGTGATGCAGCAACGCCAAGGTCGCCGAATGCGTCGAGAGCGCGGCGCGTCAGATCGGCTGGGACCGGCCGTTCGATCGCGGCAGCGGCCCGATTCGCCGCGGGCGCGGCATCGCGGTCGGCATCAAGGCCTCGATCTCGCCGACGACGTCGGTCGCGCTCGTGACGGTGGCCGCCGACGGCAGCTGCACGCTGGCGATCTCGACCGTCGACATGGGCCAGGGCTCCGATACCGCGATGGCGCAGGTGGCGGCCGAAACGCTCGGCATTCGCACCGAGTCGATCGCGGTCGTGCACTCCGACACCGACATGACGCCCTACGACATGGCGACGCTCGGTTCGCGCTCGACCTATCACATGGGCCACGCCGTGCGGCTGGCGGCCGACGATGCGCGCAATCAGCTGCTCGCGCTCGCCGCGACCTATCTCGGCGTGCCGGCCGAGACGTGCGTGTGCGAGGACGGCGTCATCTCGACGAGCGAGGGCAAGTCGATGACGTTCAAAGAGCTCTTCGTCGCGCGCTTCGGTATGCAGGCCGGCAACGTCGTCGGCACCGGTTCGTTCGAGCCGCCCTACGCCAAGCCCGACATGACGACCGGGCAATCGAAAAACGTCACGCCGTTCTGGATGATCGGCGCGACCGCGGTCGAGATCACGGTCGATACGGAAACCGGCCGCATCAGCGGTCGACAAGTGCGTCACCGCCGGCGACGTCGGCCGCGCGATCAATCCCGCGATCGTCGAGCGCCAGCTCAACGGCGCGGCGATCATGGCGATCGGCTCGTCGATCTCCGAGGTGATGATCTTCGAGAACGGTCAAGTCGTCAACGCGAGCCTGGCCGACTACAAGATCCCGAGCTTCCTCGACATCCCGAAAGAGATCCACGCCGAGCTGATCGAGGATCCGCATCCGACCGCGCCCTACGGCGCGAAGGGCGTCGGCGAATCGGGCTCGTTCGGACCGACGCCGGCGATCGCCAACGCGCTCGCCGACGCGTGCGGCGTGCGCGTGCGCGAGATGCCGCTGTTGCCCGAGCGCGTGCTGCGCGCGATTCGCGAAGCCGCCGGCAAGCCGCTGGAGGCCGAGTGATGGCCGACGGCCGCAAGACGATCCGCTTCACGCTCAACGGGCGGCGCGGCAACGGCCGACGTCGCGGCGCACGAGAACCTCATCGAGGTGCTGCAGCGCGATTTCGCGCTGCACGGCGCGCGCGTCAGCTGCGGCGCAGGGCCTGTGCGGCTGCTGCACGGTCGCGGTCGACGGCATCGCGACGTCGGGCTGCCTGTTTCTCGCGCCGTTCGCCGACGGCAGCGACGATCGAGACGGTCGAAGGTCTCGCCGACGGCGACACGCTCGATCCGATCCAAACCGCGTTCCTCGAGAACGCCGCGTTCCAGTGCGGGTTCTGCACGCCGGGCTTCATCATGATGACGCGCGAACTGCTCGACCGGATCCCCGATCCGAGCGACGACGATATCCGCCATTACCTGTCGGGAAATCTGTGCCGCTGCGCGGCCTATCCCGAGATCATCACCGCCGTGCGCTCCGCCGCGCGCGAACGCATCACGACGAAAGCCTGAATTGCCGTACGCCGACTTCCGCGCGTTCCTCGATGTTCTGCGCTCGAACGGGGAGCTGATCGACATCGACCGCCGCGTCGATCTGTATCTCGAAGTGGGGAAGGCGCTGCGCGCAGACGAGCGCGATCGGCGGCCCGGCGCTCAACTTCAAGAACAACGGCACGGCCTTTCCGATGGTCGGCGGCTTGTACAACACGCGCGCGAAAGCGCTGCTCGCGTTCGAGGCGACCGAAGCCGGCGTGTTCGAGAAGATCCTGGCCGGCCTCGCGAACCCGATCGCGCCCGTCATGGCGTCGGGCCCGGCGCGCGACGCACGACGTCGTGCTGACCGGCGCCGATGCCGACCTCACCAAACTGCCGATCCCGACCTACAGCCCCGACGACGGCGGCCCGTTCATCACGCCGGGCATCGTCGTCAGCCGCGACCCGGAGACCGGCGTCCCCGATATCGGCCACTACCGCTTTCAAATCATGGGCGCGAGCGAGATGTCGTTTCTCGCGCAGCCGTTCCACCGCTTCGGCAAGCACATCGTCAAAGCGCGCAAGATGGGCCTCACGACGCTATCCGGCGGCGGTGGTGTTCGGCGTCGATCCGATCCTCGCGTACACGTGCACGATCCAAGTGCCCGACGGAACGAACGATTTCGAGGTCGCCGGCGGCCTGCGCGGCGCGCCGGTCGAGCTCGTGCACGCGCGCACGATCGATCTCGACGTTCCGGCGCACAGCGAGATCGTGATCGAATTCGAAGTCGATCTCACCAAGGACGTCTTCGAAGGCCCGCTGGGCGAATATACCGGCTACTACACGCCCGGTTCGATGAAACCGCTCGCGCGCGTCACCGCGATCACGCACCGCAACGGCGCATACTGCCAGGCCCTGCTCACCGGCGTTCCGCCGACCGAGAACCACATCCTCAAGCAGCTGCCGTTCGAAGCGTCGTTCTTCCAGATGATGAAGAAGCAGTTCCCGACCCTGCACAGCGTTTCGATCCCGCCCTCGGGCGGCGTATCGTTCTCGATCGTGATGTCGCTCACGCAGCGCTACGCCGGCGAAGCGCGGCATGCGATCTTGGCGGCCATGGCGACCAACCTGCGGCCGAAGATCGTGACCGTCGTCGACACCGACATCAACGTGCAGAGCTCGGCCGAGGTCGAGTGGGCGGTGGCCTTTCGCATGCAGCCGCAGCGCGACGTCGTGGTCGTCGACGGGCTGCCGGCGGGCCCGCTCGATCCCTCGGTCGACGACTCCGTTCCGCTCGACAGCCGCACGGGTTCGGCGATCGGGATCGACGCCACCCGGCCCTTCGGTCAGGAATTTCAAAAGGTGGCCGACGTTCCGGGCTGGCAAGAATACGAATTCCCAGAATTGCGTTCGCGCCGTTCATGATGTTGCTCGCTCGTTAGCTCAAGGAGACCCCATGCCGTACTCATCGCGACGCGCGTTCATCGCGCGCTCGGCCCTTGCGGCCGCGGCGCTTGGTGTGCCCACGGTGCGCACGGCTTCGGCCCAGGACCTCGCGCCGCTGAACGTGGCCGCGATCCCGAGCGATATCTCGGGCAGCGCCTACTATGCCGCCGATAACGGCTTCTTCAAGAAAGCCGGCTTGAACGCGACGTTTCTGGCACTGACGAGCGGCCCCGCGATCACGGCAGCCGTGCTCGGCGGCTCGGCCGACGTCGGTTACTCGAACGTCATCTCGCTCGCGATCGCGCACGCGCGCGGCCTGCCGGTCACGATTCTCTTCCCGGCGAACTTGCACGTCCACGACGCCCCCACGGCCGGGTTGCTGGCGGTAAAGAAAACCTCACCGATCGCCGCCGCGAAGGATCTCAACGGTAAGGTGATGGCGGTCATCGGGCTCAACAACATCGCCGACATCGCCGCGCGCGCGTGGATCGATAAGAACGGCGGCGATTCGAAGACCGTGAAGTCGGTCGAGCTGCCGTTTCCGGAGATGAAGGCTGCGCTCGAAGCGGAGCGCATCGATGCGGCCGTGCTCGATACCACGAGCGACCCGACACTCAACAAGAGCGGTGACACGCTGCGCCTGATCGCCAGCACGTTCGATGCGGTGTCGACGCACTTCGCGCCGTCGGTGTGGTTCAGCACGACCGATTGGGTGGCGAAACATCCGGCGGGCGCCAAAGCGTTCGTTACGGCGATGCGCGAATCGGCGCTGTGGGCGAACGGCCACCATCGCGAGTCGGCCGAGATTCTTTCGAAATACGCGCACGTCACGCCGGCGCAGATCGATATGTTCACGCGCGTGACGTACGGCGACCGCCTCACTCCGGAACTGATTCAGCCCAACATCGACGTCGCCGCGAAATACGCCGTCATCAAAGCGGGCTTTCCGGCCGCCGACATCATTTCCAGCGCCGCGGGCTAGCCCGCGGGCCCCCGTCCCGACAGGCGCGGCTCCCAGCGTACCCTCCCCTCGAGCGAGGTTTTGCTCGCTTTAGAGCCGGGCAAGAAGACGGTAATCATCCGTTAGGGGGGGAATCATGCAAACCGATTACGAGCTCTACTCGAGGCCCGAAACGTGGGTCGCGTGGAGCGTCAATTGGAGCGCGGTCTGGGTCGGCGCACTCGCGTCGCTTGCAGCCGCGCTGATCTTCGGATTACTTGGAACAGCACTCGGCGCAACGTCGCTCGAGAAGTTCTCGTCGTTCACCACCATCTCGCGCATCGACGTGGCGATCGTCATCTGCGCGGCATTCTTCAGCTTCGTGATCGGCGGCTGGGTCGCCGCGAAGATCACCGGAGCGCGCCATTCGGAACGCACGATCTTGCACGCGGCGATCGCGTGGCTCGTCGCAACGCCGTTGCTGGTGACGATGCTGGCTCTGGGCGCGGGTAACGCGTTCGGCGGCTGGTACGGCGGTCTCATCGCATCGCCGATCGGCGCGGCGGTGGCACAACCGGCGACGCCCGACGTCGTGCGCAACACCGCGCTCGCCGCCATCACTTCGCTGCTGATCGGTCTGATCGGGAGCGTCATCGGCGGCTGGATGGGTTCCGGCGAACCGATGACCCTCACTCACCATAGCAAGCGCGACGCGTATCTCGCCTCGCAGAAAGGACTCTGAGTCATGCCTTTGATCATCCTGTGGCTGCTCGGCGCGCCGCTCGGCATCATCATCATCCTGTTCATCCTCGGCATCGGCCGCTAGCCCCCAACGGGGGAATTGCAGCGCACGATTCGGGTGGCGTCGAAGTCGCTGCTGCGAGCATGATTGGTTCATGAACAGCAGCAGCTACTACGACGCCCTGAACGCGCGCGACGCGGCCTTCGAAGGCGTCTTCATCTACGCCGTCACGACCACGGGCGTCTACTGCCGCCCGACGTGTAAGAGCCGCCGCCCGCTCGAACGCAACGTCCGCTTCTTCGCGGATACGGCGTCCGCGCGGGCGTCCGGTTTTCGGGCCTGCAAGCGCTGCCGTCCGGACGACGGCGGCTACGACGCGCAGCCCGCCTGGCTGGAAGCGGCGTGCCGTCTGCTGGACGGTGCCGAAGAGGTGCCGACGCTCGACGAACTCGCGGCCCGGCTCGGCGTGAGCCGCGCGCACTTGCAGCGCACGTTCACCCGGGCCATCGGCGTTTCGCCGCGGCGCTACGCCGCCACGCTGCGCGAGCAGCGCTTGCGCACGGCGCTGCGCGGCGGCGCGACGGTGACCGCGGCGACCTACGAGAGCGGCTTCGGTTCGAGTTCGAGAATGTACGAAGCCGCCGCGGCGACGATCGGGATGACGCCCGCGCGTTACCGCCGCGGAGCTCCGGGCGAGACGATCGCCTACGGCATCGTCGCCTCGGCGCTGGGTCCGGTGCTGGTCGCGGCCACCGGCCGCGGTATCGCGCTCGTCGCGCTCGGCGATGATGAAGCGCTCCTCGAGCACGAACTGCGCGCCTCGTTTCCGCACGCAACGCTGGAACGCGCCGACGACCGGGTCGAATCGGCGACCTCGGCACTGGTGCGCTACCTCGCCGCGGAAGGTCCGTGGCCGCAACTGCCGCTCGACGTGCGCGCGACCGCGTTTCAGGCGCGCGTGTGGGAAGCGCTCACGCACATCGCGCCCGGTGCGACGACGACCTACGGCGAGCTGGCGCGAGCGCTCGGCAACCCGCGCGCGACGCGCGCCGTTGCTCGCGCCTGCGCGACGAATCCGGTCGCGCTGCTCATCCCCTGCCATCGCGTGATCGCCAAGGACGGTGCGGCGCGCGGATACCGCTGGGGGGTCGAGCGCAAGAGCCGGCTGCTCGCGATCGAACGCAGCGCGTCGTGACCGACCCGCTCGAGCTGGCCGCGCGCCTCGACGAGCGCGGCTACGCCGTCGTGCCGGCCTTGCTCGATGCCGCGACGGCGCGCGACCTGACCGCCGCCTACGACGAGGGCCCGCTCTTTCGCAGCACGGTCGTGATGCAGCGGCATGGGTATGGGCGCGGCGAGTACCGCTACTTCCGCTACCCGCTGCCGCCGCGCGTGCAGGCGTTGCGTGAGTCGCTCTACACGGCGCTGGTTCCGGCCGCCAACGCGTGGTCCGAGCGCTTGGGCGCGAAGGTGCGTTTTCCGGCCGCGCTGCCGCTGATGCTGGAGCTGTGCGCGGATGCCGGCCAAGCCCGGCCGACGGCGCTGTTGCTGCGCTATCGCGCCGGCGACTACAACGCGCTGCATCAAGACATCTACGGCGAGGTCGCCTTCCCGCTCCAAGCGACGATTCTGTTGAGCGATCCGGCGGCGTTCACCGGCGGCGAGTTCGTGCTGGTCGAGGCCAAGCCGCGCAAGCAAAGCGTGGCGCACGTCGTTCCGCTCGCGCTCGGCGACTGCATCATCTTTCCCAACCGCCTGCGGCCGAATGCCGCCGGCGGCCGTTCCACGTTCCGCCACGGCGTGGCCGAAGTGCGCAGCGGCACGCGCGTGACGCTCGGCATCATCCTTCACGACGCGCAATAGCCGCCCACCAGATCAGCGGCAACTGCAGCGGCACGCGCAACCACAGCAGCCACGCCGGCGCGACCGCGGCGAAGCGTCCGGCGTCGAGCGCCATGTACCAGTTCGCCGGCCAGACGGCGAGCAGCATCACGATCAGCCCGATACCGGCCGCGTTGCGCGTGGCGGGGAACAGCAAGCCGACGCCGCCGGCGAGTTCGGCGACGCCGCTGATCGCAACCAAGAGACCGGCGTGACCGAGTTGCGGCGGCACGATCGCCGTGAACGCCTGCGGATGCGTCAGGTGCGCGGTGCCCGCGGCGAGGAAGAGAATCGCCGGCAAGATCGTTCGAAGGACGAAGCGCATCCTGCGCCTATAAAGAGCACGCTATGGACTTCACCTTTCAGCGCGCTCGTTTTCGCGAGGTACTCGGCTCCGGCGGGTGCGTGCATCCGGGCTCGGTCTTCGATCCGATTTCGGCGCGCATCGCGGAATCGCTGGGCTTCGAGATCGGCATGTTCGCCGGCTCCGTCGCTGCGCTGACGATTTTGGGCGCGCCGGATCTCGCCGTCATCACGCTGACGGAATTCGCCGAGCAGGCGTATCGCATCTGCCGTGCCGGGCGCTTACCGCTGCTGGTCGACGCGGATCACGGTTACGGCAACGCGCTCAACGTGATGCGCACGGTCGAGGAGCTCGAGAGCGCCGGCGTCGCCGCGCTCACGATCGAGGATACCGTGCTGCCGCGGCCCTACGGTGCAAAGGAGACGACGTTGATCTCGATCGACGAGGCGATCGGTAAAATGCGAGCGGCGGTGCGCGTTCGTGCGGATGCGGGTCTCGTCATCGTCGGGCGCAGTCAGGCCGTCGAGTATACCGGCGTGGCTGATGCGATCGTGCGTGCGCGTGCGTACGCGCACGCCGGGGTCGACGCGCTGTTCTTCACCGGCGTGACGACGCGCGCCGAGCTCGAGGCCGTCACCGCCGCGACCGCGCTGCCGGTCATCATCGGGAACCTCACCGCCGAGCTGGACGATCGCAGCTACCTGGCCGGCCAGAACGTGCGCATGGCGCTGCAAGGTCACCAGCCCATCGCGGCGGCGGTGCAGGCCGTCTATACCACGCTCAAAGCGCTGCGCGACGGTGCGGCGCCCGGCGCTCTGCCGAACATCGCATCGAAACAGCTGATGAAAGAGGTCACGGCTCAGGGCGCTTACGCCGGCTGGACGAACGACTTTCTCGGCGGTTGACGCTAATCGAAGAGTGAGGGGTTGGTGGCACCGGTGTCGGCGACGGGTGCGATCAGCGCGGCGTCGTCGAAGCGCGCGTTGCCGACGCGCGGCGCGACGGGATTCGCGGTCCAGTCTTCGGGCGGGCTCGGCACGAGCAGATCGAGCAGGGCCGCGGGATCGCGCTCGCCGGCCGTGAGCCACTCGTCCGCGGCCGCGAGGCCCAGCACGACCGGCATACGCGAGTGGATCGCGGACATGAACGCGTTGGCCGGTTGGGTGATGATCGAGGCGCTGACGACGCGCTCGTCGCTCGAGGGCGAATGCCACACATCCCACACCCCGGCGAACACGAACGGCGCATCGTCGGTGCGGTGAATCCACAACGGCGTTTTGCCGCCGTCGTTGTCCTGGCGCCACTCGTAGAAGCCGTCGGCGAAGATCGCGCAGCGCTGGGCGCGAAACGCCGCGCGGTACGTCGGCGCCTTGGCGACCGTTTCGATGCGCGCGTTAAAGGTCGAGAGGCGCACGGCCGAAGGGTGCTCGGCGTGCGGCGGAACGAGGCCCCAGCGCACTTCCTCGACGGACCGCTCGGCATCGTTCAGCGCCGCGACGATGGGCTGCGTCGGTGCGATGTTGAAGCGGCTGCGCAGCGCGGTTGCGACGGTGCGGCTGCCGAGCGCACGCGCCAGCGGCCACGGGGGTTTGCGCAGCGTGAAGCGGGCGCACATTCACGAGGCGCCCTGCCAGCGCGTGAACAGTTCGTGCTCGATACCGAATTGATCGAGCACTTTGCCGACGGTGTGGTTGACGACGTCTGCGATCGTTTTGGGGCGCGAGTACGTGCCCGGGACCGGCGGCAAGATGATCGCGCCGGCTTCGGCCGCGCGCGCCAGATTGCGCAGGTGGTTGACGTGCAACGGCGTTTCGCGCACCACCAGCACCAGCGTGCGCCGCTCTTTGAGGCACACGTCCGCCGCGCGCACGAGCAGGTTGTCGTTGAGCGAGTAGGCGATCGCGGAGGCCGAGCGCATCGAGCACGGCACCACGATCATGCCGTCGGTTTTGAACGAGCCAGAGGAGATCGTCGCGGCCAGGTTGTGGCTGTCGTGGACCACGTCGGCGAGCGCTTCGAGTTCGGGCGGCTTGACGTCGGTCTCGAGTTCGACCGTCTGTTTGGCCTGCGGCGACAGCACGAGATGGACTTCGAAGCCGCCGATTGCGCGCAGCGCACGCAGCGTCTGGATGGCATAGATGCTGCCGCTCGCACCCGATACGCCGACGATAATTCTGGGCATGGCGCTAACCGTTACCGGGGCATGGACGCCGAACCTCCGGGGGGAAGAGTGGCGCCATGAATGGCACAGATTCCGGCGTCAAGACGGTCGCCGTCCTGGGGCTGGGCGAAGCCGGTTCACTGCTGGCCCGCGATTTGGTTCGCGGCGGCGCGAGCGTACGCGGATGGGATCCGGACTTTCACGGTGACTTGAGCGAGATTCCGCGTGCCGCCGGCCTCGGCGAAGCGGTCGACGGGGCCGACATCGTCGTCTCGGTGAACTGGGCGACCGTCGCCGCCGACGTCGCGCGCGAAGCGCTGCCGCATCTGCGGCGCGGCGTGCTCTACGCCGACCACAACACCGCCGGCCCGGCGCTGAAAGAAGAACTGGCGGCCATCGTCGAGCCGGCCGGCGCACGCTTCATCGATGTTGCGATGATGGCGCCGGTGCCGCCGCTCGGCATGCGCGTGGGCATGTTCATGGCCGGCAGCGGCGCCGAAGAACTGGCCGCCTACTACCGGCGTTTCGGCACCCCGGTCGGTTTCATCGGAACGAAGCCGGGCGAAGCGAACGGGCGCAAATTGTGCCGCTCGGTGTTCTTCAAAGGGATGTCGTCGTCGGTTTGGGAGGCGCTCGAAGCCGCGCGCGCGCTGGGTGTCGAGGATTGGCTGCGCACGGATATCATCAAGACGTTCGTCGAGGCCGACCGGAACTTCATCGACCGTCTCATCGACGGCACGGCCAAACACGCCGTGCGGCGCGGTCACGAGATGCGCGACGCCGAAACGATGCTGTTGGAACTCGGCACGCCGACGACGATGGTCACGGCGACCGCGGAATCGCTCGAACGCATCGCCGAAGAAAAGAAGGTTCTGTCATCGCGCTGAGCGGAGCGCCCGCGATTGCTTTGCGCGACGTCGGCAAGGTGTTCGTGCGCGACGACGGCGACGCCGTCGCGGTGCTGCAGCACGTCAACTTCGAGATTACCGCGGGCAGTTTGGTCTGTCTCGTCGGCCGCAGCGGAAGCGGCAAGTCGACGCTGCTCAACATGATCGCGGGGTTAATCGATCCCTCGAGCGGGACCATCGCGTTCGCCGACGGATCGACGAAGCGCCCGCGCCTCGATGTCGGCTATATGACCCAGAAAGAAACGCTGCTGCCGTGGCGCGACGTGCTGCGCAACGTCGCAATGCCGTTGGAGGTGCGCGGCGTGGGCACGGGCCGGCGCGAAGCGCGCGCGAGAGAATTGATCGAGCTGGTCGGCCTCGCGGGGGCTGAGAAGCGCTATCCGCGCGAGCTCTCCGGCGGGATGTCCCGGCGCGCGTCGCTCGCCCGAATGCTCGCCAGCGATCCGGCGATTCTGTTGCTCGATGAGCCGTTCGGTGCGCTCGATGCGCAATTGCGCGGCGACTTGCAGCACGAACTACTGCAACTCTGGGGCGGTAGCGGCAAAACGATCGTCTTCGTCACGCACGACATCGATGAGGCGCTGCTCCTCGCCGACCGCGTGATCGCGCTGCAGTCCGGGGGGCGCATCGCGGTCGACGTCGAGCTGCCGCTGACCCGTCCGCGCGACGCCCGCAACGTGCGCCTGGGCGCGGAATTCATCGCGCTGCACGAGCAGTTGCTCGATGCGCTCAGCAGCGATCCCGATGCCGGGGCGCGCACCGGCGACAAGCTGGCGGCTCCGTGAGCGTGACGGTTTCGGCGGTGCAGACGCGCCGCAGCGCGCGCACGCGGCACCGACTGATGGTCAACGCGGCGCGCGTCGTGCTGTTCGTCGTCGTCGTCGTGCTCTGGCAGATTGGATCGAATCTGGGTCTGTTCGATCCCGGCGTCGTGCCGAGCCCGATCGCGATCTGGCAGCATCTCGTGAAGTGGACGCTCGACGGCACGCTATGGTTTCATTCGTGGATCACGATCCAGGAAACCGTGGCCGGATTTCTGATCGGCTCGATCGGCGGGATCGTTTTCGGTTTTGCGATCGGGCGTTATCCGGCGCTTTCGGAGGTGCTGGATCCCTTCATCCTCGCGATCTACAGCGTGCCGAAGGTCGCGCTCGCGCCGCTGTTCCTGGTTTGGTTCGGAATCGGGATCTTCATGAAAATCGTGCTCGCGGCCGTGACGGTGCTGTTCATCGTGTTCTTCAACACGCTGGCCGGCATCCGCAACGTCGACCGCGACCTTGTCGACGCGGTCTGGCTGATGGGGGCGAAGCCGCGCGACATCCTGCTGAAGGTGCTCGTACCCTCGGCGATGAGCTGGGCCCTCACCGGGGTACGCATAGCTATTCCTTACGCCTTGATCGGCGCCATCATCGGCGAACTGATTGCATCCAACCGCGGGATCGGGTACCTGATCTCATCGTCCGCCAGCGCTTACGACACGGCGGGCGTATTCGCGGCGCTCATCGTATTGACGATCCTGGCGATGCTTCTCAACGCGATCGTTGATGAGATCGACCGCCGCCTGTCGAAATGGAAAGTCGACGCATCCGTCAGCATTCGAGGAACGTAACGACATGAACTTCACGCGCAAACGCGCCCTCACCGCCGTGGCCGGCGCGGCCGCAATGGCCGGCTTCCCGTCGATCGCACGCTCGGCGACGGAATCGCTCCAGGTCGGGCAGATCGGCAACTCGGTCGCCTTCTTTCCGGTTTTCGTAGCTGCCCAGCTGGGCTACTACAAGGATGCGGGCCTCGACGTCACGGCGACCTCGTTCTCATCAGGGACGCTGGTGGGCACGGCCGTCACCTCGAACAGCATCGACATCGGAAACTCGGTGATTACCGACGTATTCGCGCTGCTCAAGGCGAATCGGCCGGTGAAGCTGATCGGCTCGCTCTGCAATGCATATTACATCGACATCGTTGCATCGAACCAGTTCCTCGAGGCGACCAAACTCAGCCGCGCGAGCAAACTGGCGGATAAGATTAACGCGCTCAAGGGGAAGAAAGTCGGGATCACTGGACCCGGATCCGGCACCCAGGCGCTGGTGGATTACCTCTTCAAGCTGCAGGGGCTCGACTCGACGCGCGACGTCGAGCTAGTGAACGTCGGCGCCGATCAAGGTGCGGTGCTTCAAACGCTGAAGACGGGTCGCATCGACGCCGTTTCATTCGCCTGGCCGATGTCGATGATCGCCGAGGCGAACAACGTCGGCAAAGCGTTGATCGTACCGGCGGCGGGCGACGTGCCTTCGATGCGCGATCAAGTCCAAGGCGTGATCTACGCTAAGCCCGATATGCTCGCCAAGCGAGGGAACGCGATCATTGCCTACGTTCACGCGATCGGCCGCGCCGAGGCGTTCCTGCACAAAAACTCGGGCCAAGCGCGCGCGCTGCTCAAGCAATACGACGGGGCGCTGAGCGATACGGCCATCGACGCACTGCTCGTGGCATATCTTCCGGTGCTGCCGCAGCAACCGGATATCGCGGCCAACAGCTACGAGAAGGCGCTGCAGTTTCACCGGCTGACCGGCTTCGCGGGCCCGTCGGGCAACGCGTACGCCGACGTGGTCGATACCAACACGATGCTGCGAGCGATCCGGAATACGAAATGAAACTCTGTCGTTTTGGAGAGAACCGTTACGGCGTCGTGCGCGACGCCTACGTCTACGATGTCACGGAGCAAGTCGCGAAGGCCGTGGTCGCCGCCCCGCTGCAGCGCGGCGACGCGGCGATCGCCAACCTCGACGTCATCGTCCGGCTGGTCGGCGAGGCTCAGCTGGGCGAACCGGCCGGGCTCGCGAGCGAGGCCCGGTTTCTCTCACCGGTGATCAACCCGACGAAGATCGTGGCCGCACCGGTGAACTACGAGGCCCACATCACGGAGTCGGAAGCAGACCCCGGCATCACGTTCAACCACGCGGTCGCGCGCATCGACAAAGCCGGTTTGTTCCTCAAGGCATCGAGTTCGCTCGTTGGCCCGGGCGAGGGCGTCGCCGTGCGCTTTCCCGACCGGCGTTCCGATCATGAGATCGAGCTGGGCCTCGTCATCGGGCGGCAGTGCAGCGACGTCGCCGAGGCGCAGGCGCTCGACGTCGTCGCCGGCTACGCGATCGCGCTCGACATGAGCGTGCGCGGCACCGAGGACCGCAGTTTCCGCAAATCGATCGACAGCTATTCGGTGCTCGGACCGTGGATCGTGACGCCGGACGAAGTCCCCGATCCCGACAACGTCGACTTCACGCTCAAGGTCAACGGCGCGGTCAAGCAGCAGTCGAACACGCGCCACCTGATCTTCAAAACCCGCAAGCTGATCGCGTGGGCCTCGCGCTGGTACACGCTCTATCCCGGCGACGTGGTGATGACGGGCACGCCCGAGGGCGTGGGCCCGGTCGGGCCGGGTGACGTGATGGATTGCGAGATGCAATACATCGGATCGATGCGCGTCGAGGTGCGCGCCGCGCCGGTGTTCGCGGCCGGCAGCCATGCATCGGAGCCGGTCGCGGGATGAACGGCGCGCGAGAGCGCGTCATCGTCGCCGGCGGCGGTCCGGTCGGCTTGATGACGGCGCTCGGGCTCGCGCACGCCGGCGTTCCCGTGCTCTTGATCGAGCAAGAGCCGGCACTCACCGTCGACCTGCGGGCCGGATCGTATCATCCGCCGACGCTCGAAGCGATGGCGCCGTACGGCATCACGGCGCGCATGCACGAACGCGGTATCATAGTGCGCCACTGGCAGATTCGCGATCGGAAGAATCCGGAGTGGGTCGCGAATTGGGACCTCGGGCTGATCGCCGATCTCACGCCGTATCCGTACCGCCTCCATCTCGAACAGCACCAGCTCACGCCGATCATCCTCGACTTCTTGCGCGCGCGAACCGCTGGCTGAGGTCCAGTTCAACGCGCGCTTTACCGGCGTCACGCAAACAGCCGACGGCGTGCGGGTGACCTACGAGCGCGACGGAGTCCCGCAGACGGTTGCGGGGTCGTATCTCGTGGGTGCCGACGGCGGGCGCAGCAACGTGCGCAAAGCGATCGAGATGCCGTTCGAAGGCTTCACCTGGGACGAGCGCTTCATGGTGATCAGCACATCGTTCGATTTTCAAACGCGCGGCTACGCGAAGAACGTCTACCTCGCCGATCCCGACCAATGGGCGACGCTCTTCCAGATGCCGGGCGACGACGCGCCGTATTGGCGGGTCGTCATCCCGACGGATATCGACACACCGGAAGACGTGCTCGCCGCGCCGGCTGCGATCGAAGCGTGGCTGCAGAGTTTCGAGCCGCGCGCCGAGCCCTACGAGGTGCTCTACAACAGCTTCTATCGCGTCCACCAACGCGTCGCGCGCAATTTCCGCAGCGGCCGCGTGCTGCTGGCCGGCGATGCGGCGCACCTCAACAACCCGCTCGGCGCCTTCGGCCTCAACAGCGGAATTCAAGACGCCGCCAACCTGATCCCGAAGCTGGCGGCGGTGTGGCACGGCACGGCGCCCGATTCGCTGCTCGACCTCTACGACCGCCAACGGCACACCGCGACCGTCGAGCACGTGCAGGCCAACTCGATCAGCAACAAGCGCACGATGGAGGAGCGCGACCCCGCCCTGCGGCGCGCACACTTCGAGGAACTCGTGCGCACGGCGAACACGCCCGAGCTGGCGCGCCGTTTCCTGATCAACTCATCCATGATCGCGGCCGTGCAGCGCGCGTCCGAAGTCGCCTAAGGAGCCGCATTGCGCATCGACGTTCACGCCCACTACTTTCCGGGGCCGTATCTCGACCTGATCGAGGCGCTCGGCCGCGGCGAGGTCGACACGAGCATGGGCCGGCGCGGCGCGCAGCCGACGCACGCCGCGGATGCCGGCGCCGCGCATCGAGGCGATGGACGGGCCGGCGTCGGCATGCAGATCCTCTCGATCGCGACCGGCGGCCCGTACATCACGAGCGAAATCGGCGCCGTGATCGGCGCGCGCGCGGCCAACGACGCCTACGCCGAGATGGTGCGCCTGTATCCGCAGCGATTCAAGGCCTTCGCCACGCTGCCGCTGCCGCACGTCGATGCGTCGCTCGCGGAGATGGCCCGCGCGTTGGACGAACTCGGAATGGTCGGCGTGGGCGTCGCGACCAAGATGGGCGGCAAGTCGCTCGCCGATCCGTCGTTCGATCCGGTCTACGAAGAGCTGAACCGGCGCGGCGGCGTGCTCTTCGTGCACCCGATCGGTCACTCGTGCGATTCAACGCTGCTGGATGCGACCGGGCTCACCTGGCCGCTTGGGCGCGCCGTTCGAGGACACCGCCGCGGCGCTGCAACTCCTGCAAACCGGCTTCGTGCAGCGCTTTCCGAACATCCGCGCGATCATGCCGCACCTCGGCGGGACGCTGCCGTTTCTGGTGCACCGTCTCGATCACCAGCAGGACCGCTTCATGAACGGCCACGGCACGCCGAGCGAGCTGGTGAAGAAGTTCTGGTACGATTCGGTCAACGGCAACCCGGCCGCGCTGCGCTGTTCGTGCGACACCTTCGGCGTCGACCGCATCGTGTTCGGCACCGACTATCCGTTCTGGAACGGCGCGGCGCATCAGCATGCCTCGGAGTATCTCGACACGGCGGGGCTCAGCGCGGCCGACGTGCTGGCGATCTCGGAGGGCAACGCCCGCGCCCTATTCGGAGCCGCGTTAGAGGATGCTCGGAAGTAAGTAGCGATCGGCGCTCCGTAGTGGCGCGCGCTTACGTAGCGTGATCGCCCCCCCCCCGTGTCATCCCGAGCGACGTCGAGGGACCGCCACCATCATGACGGTTCACCACTGTCGATCACGAGCGAAGTCGAGTGATCGCCGGTGACATGCCGAGCGGTGATTGGTGGCGACCACTCGACTTCGCTCGTGGTCGACAGTGGACTTACGGGCGTGACGGTGGCGGTCCCTCGACTTCGCTCGGGATGACAGGGGCGCCGATCGCTCTCACAGGGGCGCCGATCGCTCTTAGGGGAGCGCCGATCGCTCTCACAGGGAGCGCCGATCGCTCTCACAGGGGCGCCGATCGCTCTCACAGGGGCGCCGATCGCTCTCACAGGGGCGCCGATCGCTCTCACAGGGGCGCCGATCGCTCTCACAGGGGCGCCGATCGCTCTCACAGGGGCGCCGATCGCTCTCACAGGGGCGCCGATCGCTCTCACAGGGGCGCCGATCGCTCTCACAGGGGCGCCGATCGCTCTCACAGGGGCGCCGATCGCTCTCACAGGGGGCGCCGATCGCTCTTAGGGGGGCGCCGATCGCTCTTAGGGGGGCGCCGATCGCTCTTAGGGGAGCGCCGATCGCTCTTAGGGGGGCGCCGATCGCTCTTAGGGGGGCCCCGATCGCTCTTAGGGGGGCGCCGATCGCTCTTAGGGGGGCGCCGATCGCTCTTAGGGGGGCGCCGATCGCTCTTAGGGGAGCGCCGATCGCTTTTAGGGTGTTGAGACGGTGTCGTCGGTGACGAGTTTGTAGTCGTCGAACTGCGCGTGCGCGGTGACGTGATAGCCGGGCAGCTGAATGTCGGCGTCCTCGCTCTGCGGCACCGGGTAGCCGTTGACCTCAACCGGCGTGACGTCGACGCGGATGACGCCGCCGTTCTCATACGACCACTGCACTTGACGCAGCCCGTCCCCGTCGAGCACGGCGTGAACGCCGCGCACGTGGCCGTCGGTGCGGTCTTTCATCTCGACGATCGAGCGCTGACCGTCGTGCATGAGGCTGACCACGTCGTAGGTGGCCGGCCACGTCACCGGCTCCAGCGGGTCCATCTTGATGTTCTCGAAGTCCCGGCCGAACACGGGCATGTTGCGGAAGTGGACCGAGTAGAGGTTGGGACGCTCGTACTTCCCGGTTCCGTCGAGATGGAAGCGGAGATACGGAAAGGTCCGTAACGCGAAGTCGACGTGCAAGCCGAAGGTATAGGAACGCACCGCGGACGTGCGAGCACCGGTCATTGCGAAGACGCGGACAGCCTCGTCGGGTGGTCCCTCAGCAAGAAGGGCAAGCGACGCAAGAAGCGCGGCTGCCCCCCGGATGACGGGCCCCATATTACCGGCTGCGTTCGCCGGAAGGCTTGCCGTCCCTCGACCGCGTACTTCACCCAGGTACTTCGAAACAACGTTTTGTCAGCAAAATCAAGGTGAGCGCCGTGTTCGACTTGTTCTATCAGACCCGCCCCGATCCGCCGTACCCGCCCGAGGTGTCGGCGTTCGCCGATCACCTCGAAGCCATCATGGCCGACGGCACCTACGACCTCCCCGCGATCGTGGCCGCGCTGAACGCGCGCGGTGCCTCCGCCGGCGGGCGCGAGCGCTGGACGCCGGAGACCCTGAGCGCGTATTTCGCCGAACTCGCGAACGCATAGGAGCACCGCCATGCACACCATTTTCGAGATCGCCGCGGGCGCGAAGCCCGAGAGCGCCGGCCGGGCGGCCCTGGAAGACCGCGTTGCCAACGAAGGGTTCCGCGGCCACTGGTACCCGCTGACCGCCTCGCGCAACGTCGGCGCCGCACCGGTCGCGCTCGACCGGATGGGCGAACGCATCGTCCTGTGGCGCGACACGAACGGCGCGGTCCATGCTCAGGAAGACCGCTGCCCGCACCGCGGCGCCCGGCTCTCGCAAGGGCGAGTCATCGAGGATGCGATCGTATGCCCCTACCACGGTATCGCGATCGACGCCGACGGCCGCATCGCCAGCGTTCCGGCGCTGCCCGGTTGCCCGATCGAAGGCCGGCTCGCGGTGCGCACGTACGCGGTGCAAGAGCTGGCCGACGCGATCTTCGCCTACTTCCCGACGCCGGCCGGGGAAGCGCCGGTTCCGCTCGGCCCGCCGCCGGAGTTCACCGATCCCGATTGGTCGTACTTCGTCTGCGAGGCGACCTGGAAAACGAACTACCGCTACGCGATCGAAAACGTGATCGATCCGATGCACGGCCCCTACCTGCACGGCGATTCGCACACGATGTTCGTCGGCATCAAAGACGACGTGATGGAGATCAGCGACACACCCGACGGTTTTCGCGTCTCGCGCAAACTGCAAAAAGACGTCGCCTTCGACTGGACCGAATACGGCGAGACGGGTTCGCTCTGGATGAAGCTCGACATCCCCTATCCCGTCAAGAACGGGCCCGGCGGCCCGTTCCGCATCATCGGCTTCGCGACGCCGATCGACGAGCTCACCTGCCAGATCTTCTTTTGGCGGCTGCGCAAGGTCGCCGGCTGGCAGCGCGATCTGTGGCGTTTTCTCTATCGCGAACGCATCGAAGCGCGGCATTACGCCGTGCTGGAACAGGATCGCGTGGTGCTCGAAGGGATGGCCGACGACGCGCGCGAGCACGAGATTCTCTATCAGCACGATATCGGCATCACCCGCCTGCGGCGGCGCTTCCGCGCCATCGCGCGCGAACAGATCGAGGCCGCCCAAGCCCTCGCGGCGTCGCGGGCGGCGCCCCGCATCGCGGCCGAAGCGTGACGCAAGCCGGCGAGAACGTGCCCGACGCGCGCTACAGCGTGCACTCGCTCGAGCTCGGCCTGCGCATCCTCGAGAGCTTCGATCGCGACGCGGTCGACGAGATGAGCCTGAGCGAAATGGCGCGCCGCATCGGCGTGTCGCGCTCGTCGGCGTTTCGCCTGGTGCACACCCTGCAGCGGTTGGGCTATCTCGAGCGCGAGGACGAAACGAAGAACTACCGGCTCGGCGCGCGGGTGATGTCGCTGGGCTACTCGTTCCTGGCCTCGAAGGACATCGCCGAGCTCGCGCGGCCCGACTTGCAGCGCTTGCGCACGGAGACGCGCTGCTCGACGCACCTCGGTATCCTCGACGGCGCCGAGGTGATCTACATCGCGCGCTTCGCCGCGCACAAACCGGTCAGCGCGATGATCGCGGTCGGTGCGCGCGTGCCGGCGCACGCGACGACGATGGGCCGCATCATCTTGGCCTATCAACCCGCCGCCTACGTGCAGGAACACTTCGGCGGCCGGCCGCTGGCGAAGTTCAGCGAACAGACGCCGGCAACGCTCGACGCGCTCGCGGGCATGCTCGAAGCCGACCGGCTTCGCGGGTACGTCATCAGCCATTCCAGCTTCGAGGCCGGCATCGCGAGCATCGCCGCGCCGCTGTTCGACGCCAAAGGCGAAGTCGTCGGCGCGATCAACGTTTCGACGCCCGAGAACGCGATCGACGTGGAGCACTTCGACAGCGACGTCTGCGACGCGCTGCGCGCGGCGGCGCGCCGTATCTCAGCGCTTTCCGGCTACCGTGAAGCGGCCTTCGCTTCGTGAACCTCGAGCTGGCCGGCCGCGTCGCCGTGGTGACCGGCGGGACGTCGGGGATCGGCTTGTCCGCCGTGCGCCGCTTCCTCGAGGAGGGGGCGTCGGTCGCGTTCTGTGCCCGCGATGCCGGACGCGTCGCCGCGGTGACGGCGGATCTCGCCGGCACTGCCGGGGAACGTATCTTCGGCATGGTTGCCGACGTCCTCGATGCGCCCGGACTGGACGCGTTTCGGGATGCGGTCGAGCGGCGTTTCGGCCGGGTCGACGTGCTGGTGCACAACGCGGGAAAATCGCGCATGGCGCCGCTGGACGCGCTCGGCGATGCGGACTGGAGCGAAGAGCTCGAACTGAAGTTCTTCGGCTTGCTGCGCCCGACGCGCGCGTTCTTGCCGCTGTTGCGCAAGTCCGACGCGGCCAGCATGGTCTATGTGTCATCGCTGCTCGCCAAGCAGCCCGAAACCCGGCTGGTCTCGACCAGCGCCGCGCGCGCCGGCGCGCTGAACCTCGCCAAGTCGATGTCGTTCGAGTACGCTCCGGCGATTCGCGTCAACTCGATCCTGCTGGGCGTCATCGACACGGGCCAGTGGGAAGCGCGCTTCGCGGCGCGCCGCGCCGGCGGCGAGACGCTCGAACGTGAAGACTATATCAGCGAACTCGCGCGCGAGCGCGGCATTCCGCTGGGCCGAATCGGCCGTCCGGATGAGGTCGCCGCGGCGATCGCCTTTCTTGCTTCCCCGCTGTGCGGCTTCATGACCGGCTCGGTCATAGAAATTTCAGGTGGCTTCAGCCGTTATGTCTGAACGTGTGATTGCCGGCGACGTCGTCGCCGCGTTCTTGGAAGATGCGGGCGTGCGCGCCGCCTTCGGTGTGATCAGCATCCACAACATGCCGATCCTCGATGCGATCATGCGCCGCGGGGTGATCCGCTGCGTGCCCGCGCGCGGCGAAGCCGGCGCAACCAATATGGCCGACGCCTACGCCCGCGTCACGGGCGGCCTCGGCGTCACCGTCACGAGCACCGGTACCGCGGCCGGCAACGCCTGCGGCGCGATGGTCGAAGCGCTGACGGCCGGGACGCCGCTCTTGCACATCACGGGCCAGATCGACGTGCCCTACCTGGATCGCGAACGCAGCTACATCCACGAAGCGAAAGATCAGTTGGCGATGCTGCGCTCGGTGTCCAAGCGCGCGTATCGCGTGTGGTCGGCCGAGACGCTGCTGGGCACCTTGCGCGAAGCGGTCGCCGTCGCGCTGACCCCGCCGATGGGTCCGGTCAGCATCGAGATTCCGATCGACGTGCAGAGCGCATCGATGGAGATGCCGCCGTTCGATGAGCTGCTGCCGCTCCCGCCGGCCGAGGTTACGCTCGACATCCGTTCGCTCGAGGCGCTGGCGCGCGAACTGCGCGGCGCGAAACGTCCGCTGTTGTGGCTGGGCGGCGGCGCGCGCGGCGCGGCCGTGCCCGTGCGCGCGCTGGCCAAGCTCGGCTGGGGCGTCGTCACCAGCGCCGCCGGCCGCGGTGTGCTGCCCGAAGACGATCCGGCGTCGCTGGGCTCGTACACGAGCGCGCCGCCGATCGAAGAGCTCTACCGCACCTGCGATGCGATGGTGATCGTCGGTTCGCGGCTGCGCGGCAACGAAACGCTGCGCTGGAACTTGCGCTTGCCGGAGCGGCTGTATCAGATCGATGCCGATCCGACGATGCGCGACCGCTCCTATCCGGTGCGCCGGTTCGTGACCGGCGACGCCACGACCGCGCTGACCGAACTGGTCGAGCTGCTGGGCGACGACATGAAGATCGATCCGGCGTTTCCCGCCGACCTCGCGAACGCGCGCGCGCGGGCCAACGACGACTTGCGCCGCACGCTCGGGCCCTACGAGGACCTCGTTCACGCACTCGGCGCGTGGATGCCGCCCGGCGCGCTCTGGGTGCGCGACGTAACCGTCTCCAACAGTTCGTGGGGCAACCGCTACCTGCCGCTGCGCGGCCCGCGCGACGGCGTGCACGCGATGGGCGGCGGCATCGGTCAAGGGTTGCCGATGGCGATCGGCGCCGCGCTTGCCGCCGGCGACCGCAAAGTCGTGGCGCTGGCCGGCGACGGCGGCTTGCAGCTCTCGTTCGGCGAGTTCGTCACGCTGGTGCAAGAGAACGTCGACGTGCTGCTGATCGTGATGAACGACGGCGGCTACGGCGTCATCCGCAACATCCAAGACGACAAGTTCGGCGGACGGCATTATCTCACCGACCTGCACACGCCGGACTTCCAAGCATTCGCGGCGTCGATCGGCCTCGCGAGCGCGCGGGTGGCTGACATGCCCTCCTTCCATGCGGCGCTGGCGGCGCTGGGCAACCGCAAGGGCCCGGCGCTGCTCGAAGTCGACATGGTCGCCTTCGGCCCGTATGCCGCCGCCTTTGCCGGCCCGCCGGTGCGCGAACCGGCGCCCGCATGATCAGCCGTTCGCGACTGCTCCAGCTGCTCGGCGCCGCGGCGTTGTCGGCGCCGGCGGCGCGGGCCGCCTTCGCCGCCGCCGACTTGAAGGCGCACAAGGCCGGGGCGATTCCGATCGACACCGACATCGTGATGTTTTGCGCGCAAAGCCAAGGCTTCTTCGCGAAGAACGGGCTCGACGTCAACATTCAGCCGTTCAACACGGGCGATGCGCTCGTGGCGGCCGTGATCGGCGGGGATATCGAGTTCGGCAGCATCAACACGATGTCGCTCGCGCTGGCCCATCAGAACGGCGCGCCGCTCAAAGTGATCGCGCCCGGCGCGGCCTATTCGGCCAAAGCGCCGACGACGCAGATGATGGTTCTCAAGTCATCGCCGATCGCGACGGCCAAGGACCTCAACGGAAAGACCGTCGCGATCAACGTGCTCAAGGGGATCGCGCACGTTTCGGCGATCGCCTGGATCGACAAACACGGCGGCGATTCCAAATCGGTGAAGTTCTTGGAGATGCCGTTTCCGCTCATGCCGCCCGCGCTGACGTCGAATCGCGTCGACGCCGCCGTGATCGCCGAACCGGCGCTGACCGCATCCAAAGCCGATTCGCGCGTGCTCGGCAATTCCTACGACGGTTTCGCGCCGCTGTGGATGATCGATATGTACGTGGCTTCCGATACGTGGATCAAAGCGAATCCCGACGACGTGCGCCGCGTTCGGGCGGCGATCTCGGCGACCGCCGCCTGGGCCAACACCCACCATGCCGAGTCGGCGCCCGTGCTCGCCAAAATCTCTAAGCTGGATGAGGCCGTCATCGAGAAGACGACCCGCGCCGGCTTTGCCGAATCGCTCGACCCCAAGCTCATCCAGCCGATCGTCGACGTGGCGGTGCAGTACGGCATCCTCACCAAGTCGTTTTCGGCCGCGGACCTCATCGCGTCGTAATGCCGATCGACGTGCAGCGCGAACTGCGCCCGATCTTGATCGGCGGCACGTGGCGCGCGGGCCGCGGCGAACCGGTCGTCTCGATCAACCCGGTCGACGGGTCGGTCAACGCGGCCTTCGCCGGCGCCGATGCGCAGGACGTCGCCGAAGCCGTCGAGCGCGGCGCGGCCGCGATGGCCGCCCCCGCTTGGCGCAACCTGTTACCGCACGAGCGCGCCCGCGTCTTGCGCCGCATCAGCGAGGGCATCGCCGCCGAAACCGAGTCGCTGGCGCTCTTGCAACTACGCGACAACGGTAAACCGCTCTACGAAACGCGCGGACTCGTCATCAGCGCCGCGAACACGTTCGGCTACTTCGCCGCGGCGCTGGAAACGCTCGAGTCCGAGGTGACGCCCTCGCGCGGCGCGTTTCTGACGATGACCAGCTATCAGCCGCTGGGCGTCATCGGCGCGATTACGCCGTGGAACTCGCCGATCGCGAGCGAAGCGCAGAAGGTCGCGCCGGCGCTGGCAGCCGGCTGCGCCGTGGTGCTCAAACCCTCCGAGCTCACGCCGCTCTTGGCGATCGAGCTTGGGCGCATCGCGCAGTCGGCCGGCCTGCCCGACGGGCTCTTGAGCGTGGTGCCGGGTACCGGCGCGGTGGCCGGGGCGGCACTCGTCGCCCACCCGCTGGTGGCCAAGATCTCGTTCACCGGCGGGACGGTGACCGGTCGCGCGATCGCGCGCGCCGCGGCCGACAAACTGATGCCGCTCACGCTCGAGCTCGGCGGCAAGTCGCCGACGATCGTGTTCGCCGATGCCGACCTCGACGTCGCGATCAACGGCGTGCTGTTCGGCATCTTCAGCTCGCAAGGGCAGAGCTGCATCGCCGGTTCGCGGTTGTTCGTTCAGCGCTCGATCTATGCGAGCTTCGTCGAACGCCTGGTGACGCGCGCCAAAGCACTGCGCGTCGGCGACCCGCTCGATCCGCGCACGCACCTCGGTCCGCTGATCTCGGAGCCGCAGCGCGCGAAGGTGGAGTCGTACGTGGAGCTCGCGCGGGCCGAGGGCGGGCGCGTGCTGTGCGGCGGGCGCCGTCCCGACGGCGAGCAGTTCGCGCGCGGAACGTTCTTCGAACCGACGATCGTCGATGGGCTCTCCAACCGTTCGCGCGTCTGTCAGGAAGAGATCTTCGGTCCGGTGCTCGCGGTGCTGCCCTTCGAGGACGAAGCCGACGTCGTGGAGCAGGCCAACGATACGGTCTACGGCTTGGCCTGCGGCATCTGGACCGGCGACTACAAGCGCGCCTGGCGCGTCGGCACCGCGATCAGCGCCGGCACGCTGTGGATCAACACCTACAAGCAGTTCAGCATCTCGACCCCGTTCGCCGGCGCGAAAGCCAGCGGCATCGGCATCGAGAAAGGCCGCACCGGCATCCGGAGCTACCAGCAGGAGCAAAGCATCTACTGGGGTCTCGACGAGCGACCCAACCCGTGGGCGGACGTTTCGTAGGGACTGATCCGACAGTCCGGTGAAGAAGACATTCGCCGGCGTCGGCAAGATGTGAAGAGGAGAACCGGATGGCTCGCGTGGTTGGTGCTTTTGGTGTGTCGCATGGTCCGCTGCTGACGACGCCGCCCGATCAGTGGCATCAGCGCGCGGGCGCCGACAAGCGCAATCCGCGCCATGCGTACCGCGGCGCGTACTACGATTTCCCCGCCCTCCTCGCGGCGCGCAACGGCGGCTTCGCCGATCAGCTCGATCTCGCGACGAAGACCAAACGCTACGAAGCCTGTCAGGCGGCCGTCGCCGAAGTGGCCCGCCGCTACGCCGCTTGCGGCGCCAATGCCGCGATCATCCTGGGCAACGATCAGCGCGAGATCTTCAAGGACGACTTCACGCCGGCGTTCATGGTCTACGCGGGCAAAGAGATCCAAAACATCCATCCCGACGAGGAAGAGACCGAACGGCTCGATAGCATGGGCCTCGCGATCGCGCTGCCCGGTCACGTTCCCGAAGGTGGCGCGGTCTATCCCGGGGCACCGTCGATCGCCGAGGCGATGGTCGACCAGCTGATCGACCGCGAATTCGACGTCTCGATCTCCTACGAGCTGCCCAAGCCCAACGGTCACCCGCACGGCATCCCGCACGCGTACGGCTTCATCTTCCGGCGCATCATGAACGACGCGCCGCCGCCGACCGTGCCGATCTTCTCGAACGTCGGCGAGACCCGCAATCAGCCGCGCCTGCAGCGCATGATCAAGTTCGGCCACGCGCTCAAAGCATCGATCGATGCGTTGCCCGACGATCTGAACATCGCGATCTTCTCATCGGGCGGCTTCACGCACTTCACGATCGACGAAGAGTTCGATCATGAAGTGATGGCCGCGATGCAGCAAGGCGACGAAGAGCGCTCGCCAAGTTTCCGGAGTCGTGGTTCTGGGGCAACACCTGCGAGACCAAGAGCTGGTACCCGATGGTCGCCGCGATGAACGACTACGGCCGCAAGATGGACATCATCGACTACGTCCCGTGCTACCGCTCCGAAGCGGGCACGGGCCAAGCCATGATCTTCGCCTCCTGGAACTAGCTCCCAGCCCCGTCATCGGGTCCCCTCATCGGGTGGGCAGCCGCCTCCCGAGCGCAGTCGCGCCCCCCTCGTCATCCCGAGCGCAGTCGCGCCCCCCTCGTCATCCCGAGCGCAGTCGAGGGACGGCATCAAAGCACGCCCCTAGGCCACTGTCGATCACGAGCGTAGCCGAGGGATCGCCGGCGAACGTGCCGGCCCGTGCTTGGAGGCGATCGCCTCGTGCCTAGTGGCGATCACTCGGCTGCGCTCGTGATCGACAGTGGCTCACGGCACGATCGAGGGCGTCCCTCGACTGCGCTCGGGATGACAGGGGGAGGCGGCGATGCCCCTTGCCGTCCCTCGCCTTAAGCGCGGCGGGTGGCTGAGAGGAGCTCGAGGACGCCGCCGGTGGGCTCCTCGCGCTCGAAGCCCATCGCGTCTTCCCAGGCGCGGCGGACGTCGTCGGGCTGTCCGACCTGGAAGATGTAGCTGCGGGCCACCGCGCTGTTGACGCGGTTGACGTACTGGCTCGCCGGCAGGCCGTCGATGAAGAGGTGCTTGTTGACGATCGGCAGGTCGATGCGGCGGTTGACCGCCGGGTCGCGCACCACGGCCTTCGGGTCCTCGCCCCGCGCCATCGCGTCGATGTCGTCGAGATACCGCTTGCGGATCATGATGACGCCCCGGTCGCTGGTTCCCAAGTGCTCCTGGGTGCGGTCGGCGATGGCGCCTTGACCGAGCCAGGCCACGAAGTCCTGGTTCATGACGTGGCTCGTGATCCACTTGCCGGTGAGGGCGTCCTTGATCGGACCGTGCCAGGTTGGGATCGTATCCTGCTCGTAGGGCTCGCGCTCGGTCGGCACGCGGCTGAAGTGCCAGGTCACGCTGAGCGTGTTCTCGTCGTCGATCGGCACCCGCCACTCGAAGTGGCTGCCGGTGAAGAGGGCGTTCGGCCACAGGCACACCCGGCCGACGGTCCAGAGCGGGTCGTCCTCGCCCGCATCCTCGGTCACCCGGCGGTAGGTGTGGCCGTATTCGAACTCATCGAAGCCGAGCTTGAGGTGCCGCGGCGCGTAGGGCCCGGTCTCGCCCCGCAAGCGGATGCTCCAGTTGCGGTGCATCCACTCGAAGTGGACGGGGTCGATCGAGTTCTCCTGGCACTGGAACCAGTTGCACGGAATCTCCGAGAGCACGATCTGGACGAAGCCGTTCTTCCAAAGGAAGGGCTCCCAGTTCGGTACGAGCGGAGCCGGCGCGGTCCGAGGTAGGCCCATACGAGGCCGGCTTTCACCTCGACCGGGTAGGCCTTGATGCGGACCTTGTCGCGAAAGCGCGCCTCGGGGTTGGCGACGTCCTCGAAGGGCTGCTCGAGGGTCTGGCCGTCGTGGTCGTAGAGCCAGCCGTGGTAGTTGCAGCGCAGGCCGCAGTGCTTCGACGAAGCCGTAGGACAGGTCGGCGCGGCGGTGCGGGCAATGCCGGTCGACGAGGCCGTAGTTTCCGCTTGAGATCGCGGTAGAGGACGAGGTCCTCGCCCATCAGCCGAACCGCCTTGACAGGGTTCTTGTCGAGTTCGCTCGCGCCGGCGATCGGCATCCAGTAGCGCCGCAGCAGTTCGCCCATCGGGGTTCCGGCGCCGACCTGGGCCAATTGCCGGTTACGTTCTTCCGTCAGCATGTTCGTCTCATTATACGGCATGCGCGACGGGTGGTCTTGGCAGGTCCTTCTACCGGGCGCAAATGATTCATTCCGAAAGGTAAACAGTAGCCTAGGGGAGGAAGTTTTCTTCTGAGCCAAGGCAAGTCTCGCGCAAATTATGCCCCGGAAGGGTGACGCGGCAACTTTGCGGCAAGTCTTAGTTGCCAATGCAAAGGGGTGGCCTCTTGTCAATGGCGACAAGATCACCGTATTCTATATTCCGACGGTCCCGCTACGTGCGGTAGAGAGACCGACCAATCATACTTTCTGCGTAAGCAGAATCGTCGAGAGCGACCATTTGGAAGGAACTCGACGTCCAACCACTACAGCGCACCGGAGTCTTTGGGAGCGGCCTTTTTTGGCCGTCGTCCCTGCCGGTGCGTACAATACTTGGAGGCTAGCGATTTGACGAGTCTTATTCGTAAGATCTCGCAGACGATCGGCGCTCTTGCGATCCTGGGAATTCTGAGCACGTCCGTGGCGAGCGCCGATCAGGCACTCACCGTGGCGGCGACGACCCCGGCGACGACCGCAAGTTCAACGTCACCCGTCGCGCCGGACGCCAACGCTGCAAGCACCTTGGTGCGACCGATGTTGCGCAAGCCGGTCCCCTCTCCGACGTCCCGCTGAACAGCTGGGCGTACGATGCCGTCAATCAATTGGCCAAAGACGGCATCATCAAAGGCTACCCGGACGGCACGTTCAAGGGCAACCGCCCGATGACGCGCTACGAAGCCGCGGTGCTGGCGTATCGCGCGGTCGACATGATCGAAGCGCAGATCACCGCCGGTAAGGCCGTCGAAAAAGCCGACATCGATGCCGCCAACAAAATGATGGCTGCCTTCGGCGCCGAGCTCAAGGCGGTTGAACGTCACGTCGACGCCCTGCAGAAGCAGGCCGACGCGACCGACAAGGCCCTGGGCACGACGAGCGCTCTCGGCTGCGGCCACCGCTGCGACCGTTCGGCGTCAGCAGATTCATGTCACGACCTGGTACCGTACCACTGCGTACGGGCAGAACATCAACGCCAGCAACGGCCCGCTGCCGGAACCGTCAACGGCGTGGTCTATGCTCCGGGTACCGCGCTGCCCGGCGGCATCGGTACCGCACCGACCGGCGTGTCCGCCGCCGGTTCGTCTACCGTGACGACCGGCCCGGTCATCGTGGCCCTTCCCGGCGCCGGTCCGGCCGGCGGCATCGCCTGGGGCCCGCAGCCGATGTACGTCATGGGTCAGAACACGCAACACGACCGGTCAGTACGGATCACGGTCTCGGTATGCAGTATCATGTCCGCTGAGCTTCGGCGGCAACCCCGACGACCGTTCGCAGTGGCTCGATCAAAATTGACCAACCTCGACCGGTATTCGGCGACCAACTTCTACCCGCAAGCGACGCCCAGCGCTCTGCACGACGACCGTGGTCGGCGTTGCCGGCGGCGGCTTGTACCGCGGGCTAACACCGAGCCCGCTCGGACACCGACGGTCATCCTCACCAACTTCGTTCGTCTGCAAGACATGTGGTACCAGTACACCACGCCGGGCGGCATCGCCATCAAAGTCGGTAAGTTCGTGCAAGACGAAGGTCCCAAGCAAACTCAGCTGCCACGCAGTGGGGCCTCGACGACTACGTGAACGGTGCGCGCATCGGATGGCGCAACGCCGCTGTCGAACGCCCAAGTCGGTTACGGGTACGAAGATACCGCGGCGCAGAATAACCTGCTCTACGGCATCCCGTCCTCGTCGATCACGATGTGGGCCGAACTCGACGCCATGATCACGAAGCAACATCAATATCGGCGTCTACTCCTCGAACTACAGCGGCTACCACTCCATCGCTTTGGGACGCTTCGGCGGTCATTTGCCAGGGTACCGGCGCTGCAGTCGGCGCGGCAGCGGCCGTCGCAACGACGTCCGCCAAGGTCATCCCGCTCGTCGCGGGCCAGACCTTCTACGGCCGGCGGATGCGGTGCGGGCTACCGTCCGCTCGTCTACGGCGGAACCGCGGGCTCCGCGGCCAGCCCGGCAGCGGGTCTGCCGATCACCGGCGCCTACATCGACGGAACGTCGTTGACCACGGCTCCGGGCGCGCAAGTTCCGCACGAGAGCACGCTCGGCGCGTTCATCGTCGATGAACTTCGGCCAACTCCGGCTTGTCCTCGAAGGCACCGTCCGTCTCGGGAACGATCCCACGACGGGCACCGGCTGGCAAGGCAACTACACCGGATTCTTCAAGCCGGACTTCGGTCCGTTCACGCAGGCACCGGGCGTCAAAGGCAAGTGGGACCTCAATCTCGTCGGCTTCGCCGCCGGCATGAATGGTCTTGGGCCGGGCTTCGACTTCTATCAGAGCCCCAACCAGTGGGTGCAGTTTTCGACCAACTGGTCGGACTACTACTACGCCTCGATCGGCGTGAAGCGCTTCATCACGGATACGGCCTATCTCGGCGTCTGGTATGCCAACATGGGTCTGCTCCCGAACACGGTCATCCCGGCCGGTTCGCCGAACTGCCCCGGCTGCGTCGTCTCGGGTGACAGCCGCAACGCGGTCTGGGCCGAGTTCAACCTCGCGTTCTAGATCGACTCCGCCGCAAGGCAACGAGGGGCTCCGTGTTCGCACGGGGCCCTTTTCGTTGTTACGGCCCTTGCTGCGCGAAGTGGAAGAAGTAGTTGAACGACCAGCCGAGGATGCCGCCGCCGATCACGGCGCAGACGACCGTGGCGGGCACGACGATGCGCTTGTCGTGATCCTCCATCAGCGATCCGCCGAGCATGATCACGCAGCCGCCCCCACGATGAAGCCCGCGGTGAACAAGACGAAATCGATGTTTCCGGGCATCAGTAAGCCAGATGCGCCTTAGGGCATCACCATTCCGCCGTCGACGACGATGGTTTGGCCGGTGATATAGGTCGCGTCGGGAGAGCACAGAAACGCGACCGCGCCGGCGACGTCGGCCGGGCGTTTGATCGTACTTGAGCGCGCGGCGCGATACGGTAATCGTTCCAGCGCGACTTCGGGAACGCCGCCGGTCGCTTCGACTTCGATCAGGCCCGGCGCGACGGCGTTGACGGTGACGCGCTGCGGGCCGAGTTCGCTCGCCAGCGTGCGCGTCATCGCGATGATCGCGCCTTTGGTCGCGACGTAGTGGAGGAGCAGCGAGGCGCCCCAGAGCGCCGTGTCCGAGGCGAGGTTGACGATCGCTCCGCCGCCGCCGGCCACGAGCATCGGGCCGAACTGCTTGCAGGCCAGCCACGTGCCCTTCACGTTCACGCGGAAGATGCGCTCCCACTCGGACTCCGGGATCGCATCGTAGGTCTTGCCGCCGACCGAGTTCGCGATCGCGGCGTTGTTGACGAGCGCGTCGATGCGGCCGCATGCGTGCGACGTGCTCGGCGAGGCGTGCGAGCGAGGCCGCGTCGGCGATGTCGGTTTCCACGAACGAGGCACGGCCGCCGCCCGCCGTGATCGCGGCGGCCGATCGCGCCGCCGAGGCCGCATCGATTCGGCGATGACGACGTGACGGCCGCCGGCGGCAAGCCGCTCGGCGATCGTACGTCCGAGGCCGCGGCCCGCGCCGGTGACGACGGCGACGCGGCGTTCGCTCAATGCTCGTCCCTCAAGTTAGTGTATGTCGTAAACGGAGAGTTTGGCGGCGTTTTGCTTTGCGTCACCTCGACCGTCGGGTTTTCGACCGTGTGCGTTTTGGGTTTCTTGCCGGCCAGCCAGTCGGCGGCGGTGTCGATCGCGAGCACGCCCCACGTATAGCCGCGGTTCGCGATCGTGTAGTCGATGCCGCCGTTGTGCTTGATCATGTCGACCACTTGCGGATAGCCGTCCCAGCCGGCGACGAACACTTTGCCCGGCGCGATGCCGCGCTCTTTGAGCGCCTGGGCCGTGCCTTCCGCGAGTTCATCGGAAACGGCGACGATCGCTTTGACGTCGGGATGCGCGGTGAGGATGTTGCTCGCTTCGTTGAGCCCGGCTTCGATCGTGAGCGCGCCGTTGAGTTTCGCGGCGACCGTGATGCCGGGATTTTTGGCGAGCACGGTTCATCACGCCCGTGTCCCAGCCGTGCACGAAGCTGATCGCCGGCGGACCCTCGATGATCCCGATCGTCGCCTTTGCCGCCGATCGCTTTGGCGGCGGCCGTCATCTCGAGCACGCCGAACTTCGGCCAGTCCGAACCGACGTAGGCATCTTCATCGGCCGTCGAGGCGAGCGAGTTGGCGACCGAGATGACCGGGATCCCGGCCGCGCGCGCCGCTTTGTAGGCGTTGAGCAGCGCGTTTTGATCGAACGGCGAGCACAGGATCAGATCGACTTTCTTCGTGACGAAGTTCGCGATCTGGTTGGATTGCTGCTGCGCGTCGGGACCGGAGTATTGGAACTCGAGATCGATCGCCGCGCTTCGCGGCCTCGGCTTCCATGCCGGTGCGCATCTCGACGTAGAGCGGGATCGTTTGCGAGTAGAACGAGACGCCGACGCGTTTCTGCGCCTGTGCGCCGGCGCCGTGCGGGGCGATCGAAGACGGCGAGCACCGCCAGGGCGGCGAGCAGGGCCAAGGGTTTGAGCTTCATGTGCGGGCGGGGTCCTTTTCGAGACGTTGGAGGATGCGGTGAGCGGCGATCAGGCCGCGGTCTTGGCGCAGCGCCACTTCCGCTCGCTCGCCGAGGCGGGCTTTCGTACGGGCTTGCGCTTGGATCATGGTCAGATCTTCACGGTGGACCGCGAGCGCCTCGCGATCGAGTTCGGCGGTCAGGGCCGCGTCGTCGAGCGCGAAGTTGCGCGCCAGCGCGACGAAGTAGTGGTGCGTCGTCGCCGTCTCCGGCGTCATCAAGTGATCGTAGCGCAGATCGAGCCGGACGTCTGCGTCCTCGTTGCGCACCAGCACCGAAACGATACCGGGCGGCTGCCATTCCGATACCGACGTGCGCGTGACGTTACCGGCGAACGGATGCCAGCGGCGGTGCGACGGCGCCGGCGGCACGTCGCTGAACACGCGCGTGTTGCGCACCACGTCGCCGTGCACTTCGGAGACCAGCGGGTCCTCGCGCAGGCGCTCGGGGTCGAAGGCGATCGTCGGATGGATAAAGGCCACGTGCGAGAGGTCGAGCAGGTTGTCCGACATCAGCTCGGCCGGTGCCGCGACGGGAAAGTACTGGATCGTCTCGGTGTTCCAGCCGGCCTCGGCGCGCCACGCCAGCTGCGGGATCGCGGCGGGGTCGGCATCTTCGGGCGCTCCGGGCCAAACCCAGATCAAGCCATAGCGCTCGATCACCGGATACGCGCGCACGTGCACGGTGCTCGGAATCCGCGTCGACTGCGTCGGGATGTCGACGCAGGTGCCGCGGGCGTCGAAGAGCAGGCCGTGATAGGGACAGCGCAAGTGACCTGCCGGAACGACGGTGCCCAGCGACAGCGGTGCTTGCCGGTGCGAGCAAACGTCCTCGAGCGCCGCCGGCGCGCCGCCGGCGGTGCGAAAGAACGCCAGCGCGTCGCCGCAAATCGTGCGCGCGACCGGCGCCTGCGCGAGATCCTCGCTGCGGAGCGCGGCATACCAGAAGCCGGTGAGCAGCGGCGACGTCATCGCCGCCGGATCAGTTCCGACGACGCGGCGATGATGAACACGATGCCGACCGCGACTTGCTGGTTCGAGTAGGGCACGCCCAGCAACTCGAGGCCGTTCTGCAGCAACGCGATCAGGGCTACGCCCAAGAGCGTGCGCAAGATCGAGCCGCGGCCGCCGTAGAGGCTCGTGCCGCCCAAGATGACGGCCGCCGTCGCGTACAGCGTGAAGATCTCGCCGCCCGTCGGCTGCGCGGCTTGCACGCGCGCCGCGAGCAGCACGCCGCCGATACCGCCGGTGAGCCCGAAGACGACGAAGTTCGCGATGCGCACGGTGTCGACGCGGATGCCGGCCAGCCGCGCGGCTTCGCGATTGCCGCCGACCGCGAACGTGCGAATGCCGAACACCGTGCGGTGCAGCAGCAAATAGCCCGCGACGAACGTCAGGAACATCCACCACACGAGCGCCGGGCAAGCCGAGGAAACTGCCGTTGGCGAGCGCGCCGAACGCATCGGGCAGGTTCGAGATCGATGCGCCGTTGGTGAGCGTGAGCGCGACGCCTTGACCGATGACGAGCATGCCGAGCGTCGCGACGAACGCCGGCACGTGCAGCTGCGTGCTGATGAGGCCGTTGATCAGCCCGATCAGCACGCCGCAGCCGAGGCCCGCCGACGATGCCGACGCGGCGATCGTGTTGTGCGTGGCGTTCATCGCCATGCCGCAGACCACGCCCGAGAGCGCGACGTTCGCGCCGATCGACAGATCCAGATCGCCGCCGACGATGACGAACGTGGTGCCGACCGACACGATGCCGAGGATCGCCGCCTGCAGCAGAATCTCGGTGAAGTTGCGCGCGGCTGAAGAAGTAGGGCGAGAGAATCGCCAGCGCGATCGACCAGCACGAGCAGGATCACCGGCACGAAGCCGACGTCGATCCACTCCGCCGTCGAGCGCGATCTTCAGCGCGATCGTTCACGCGGCCGCCGTCGCTTTGGCGAGGCCGGTCGAGATCGCGGTGATGCGGCTTTCGGTCGCTTCGTGATGCGGCAGGATCGCCTCGGGCACGCCGGCGTGAAAGATCACGATGCGATGCGCGATCGCCAGCAGTTCGCGCAGCTCGGTCGACATGAAGATCACGCTGCCGCCGGCTTCGGCGAAGGCCGCCAGCTGACGGTGGATCTCGGCCTTGGCGCCGATGTCGACGCCGTGCGTCGGCTCTTCGATCGCGATGATGCGCGCGCCCGAGGCGAGCCAGCGCGCGATCAGCACCTTCTGCTGGTTGCCGCCCGAGAGCGAACCCACCGGCGCATCGATCGACGCGCAGCGAATCGCCAGCGTTGTCGCGGTAGCCGTCGGCAATCGCCGTGCGCGCGCGCGTATCGGTGAAGCCGTACTTGCTGATGCGGTGCAGCGAGGCGAGCGCGATGTTGTTGGCGACCGACTGTTCGAGCGCGAGGCCCGCGCCCTTGCGGTCTTCGGGGATGTAGCCGATGCCGCGGCGCACCGCATCGCCCGGGTCCGTGCAGCACGACCGGCGTGCCGTCCAGCGTGAGGGTGCCGTCGAGCGGCACGAGGCCGGCCAGCGCGCGGATCACGATGCACGGCGCCCGAACCGACGACGCCGGTGAGGCCGAGAATCTCGCCGCTGCGCAAATCCAGATCGAACGGCGCGGCCTCCGGGCGCGTGCGCACGCCGGTGAACGAGAGCACCGGCGTGAGTCGCCGCAGTCGCGCGGCGTCACGGGCTCCTCCGGCACGCGGCCGAGAATCGCTTCGACCAGCACGTCGCCCGTCATCGACGTCGCGGCTCACGAAGCCGGCGTTGCGGCCGTCGCGCAGGATCGTCGCGCGGTCGGCGACGCGCACGACTTCTTCGAGCCGGTGCGTCACGAGGATGATGCCGTGATCGGCGGCGCGCAAACGTTCGAGCAGCGCGAGCAGACGATCGGATTCGCGCGATTCGAGCGACGCCGTCGGTTCGTCGAGGATCAAGAACGCGGCATCGACCGCGAGCGCGCGCGCGATCTCGACGAACTTCTTTTCGGCCGCGTCGAGGTCGCGCACCTTGCGGTTCGACGTCGATGCTCGATGCCGAGGCGTTCGAGCAGATCGTGGGCTTCGCGCCGCATCGCGACCGAGCGCACGAACGCGCCGCGTTGCGGCGGGCGGCGCAGCGTCCCGATGATGTTCTCGGCGACCGTGAGATCGGGCCACACGTGGTAATCCTGATGCACGACCGCGACGCTGCGCTCGACGGCGTCTTGCGGCCTGTGCAACTTGACCGGCGACGTCGTCGAAGCGTCAGCGTACCCGCGTCGGGCGATTGCGCGCCGACGAGGATCTTGACCAGCGTGCTCTTCCCGGCGCCGTTCTCGCCGAGCAGCGCGTGGATCTCGCCGCGCTCGCACGCGAACGACACGTCGTTGAGCGCCACGACCGGACCGAAGCGCTTGACGATGCCGGCGGCGCCGAAGCGGCGCGCTGCACCCGCGAGGCGTGCGTTCAAACGCGCGTCTTTTCGTGCCCGAGATCGGGCACGCCGGTCATCGCCGTCGCGCACCTCGGCGCTCGGGCGGTCCCGACGGTGCCCCACAGATCCATGAACTCGGGCTTGCGCTCCCACACCTGCGGCTCCCACGCGGCGTCGTCGGGGATCTCGACGCCGTCGGCGATCAGTTCGACGACGTAGCCCGAGGGTTCGATGAAGTAGTTGAAAACTTGCGAGCCGGGGCCGTGCCGGCCGGTGCCCCACATCAGCGGTGAACCGAACGCGCGCACGCGGCCCTGCGCGCGGAAAAGCTCGTCGATCGATCCCATCGTCCACGAGGTGTGGTTGTATGCCGCGTGCGGCGCGCTGTTGAAGGCGATCGAGTGATGTTCGGGATTGCAGCGCAGGAACGACATCACGTGTTCGCTCCAATCGGAGATCTTGAAGCCCAAGACGTCGCGATAGAACGCGGTGACCCGATCGATGTCCGGTGTGTTGACGACAATGTGCGCTAGTTTTTGCGGAACGGGGCCGCCGGCGCCCGCCGCTCCCATTGTGACATCGGCCGAGAGTTCGATGCAGCGGTTATCCGGATCGAGAAATTGGAAACCATATCCGCCGCCCGGGCGTCACCAAGTGGTGCGGACTTGCAATGGTTGGGATGCCGGCCGCGGTCGAGATCCGCGCGCCGCCGCTTCCACATCATGGCGGGTCGGGAGACCGAAGGCGATGCGGTCGATCCGGCGTTCCGTGCCGGGCACGAGCGCCAGCTGAAAGGGCTCGTCGAGCTGCGTCTGCAGGAACGCGCGGCCGTCGAGCTCGGCGCCGGTATCGCGCAGACCCCACGCTGCGGTGAAAAACGCGCGCGAGCGCTCGAGTTCGGGCGTGCCGATTGCGACGTAACGCAGGTGAGTGATGTTCATGCTGGCGTCTCCCGGGATAGTGTCCGAACGCCAACCATAGGCTTGCGAAAGTTCGACCGCCGTTTCGCGAACGGCGGAGACGACGATGTCGGCGGCGCTCGCGCTGGTGAGCGCGTCGGCGGACGCCGAGACGTTGATCGCGGCGATCGTTTCGCTGTTGCCGTTGCGGATCGGCGCGGCGACCGAGCGGATACCGAACTCGAACTCTTGGTTCGAGACGGCGAAACCGCGGTGCCGGATCTGCGCGATCTCGGCGAGGAACGCGCGCGTTTCGGCGAGCGTGTGCGCGGTGTAGCGGGTCAGGCCGTTCGCGGCCAGCCAGTCGCGAATCCACGCATCGCTCTTCGCAGCCAGCAGCGTTTTGCCGATCGCGGTCGCGTGCGCGGGCAGCCGCGAGCCGACGTGGATGGTCGTGCTGAGGATCGCGCGCGCCGGCGCACGGCCGACGTAGACGACGTCTTTGCCGTCGAGAATGCCGACGTGCGCGGAGCCGTTGGTGCGGTCGCGCAAGCGTTCGAGATAGGGTTGCGCGAGCTCGGGCAGCTGCAGGTTCGCCAGCGCCGAGAAACCGATCTCGAGCACTTTGGGCGTCAGCTCGTAGCGCTTCGTCACGGCGTCGCGGCGCAGGTAGCCGAGCGATTCGAGCGTGTGCAGAAAACGGAACGGTTCGGTGCGCCGCCAGCCGAGCCTGCGCGCGACGTCGCCGAGCGAGAGCGTCGGATGGTCGCGGTCGAAACAGCGCAGCACGTCGAGCCCGCGCATCAGACCGCCGACGAGGTAGCGGTCGTCGCCGGCCACGGTCACGCTCCGACCCATAAGCTCTGCGAGAGCCGCCGGAGCATGGCGAGCGCACTGAGGGGTGCCAGCGCGCTGGTTTTCGGATTCGCCGGGCTCGGCAGGTTGTCGAGGCGCACGGTGAACGTCCCGAAGTCGCCGCCGGCTTCGATCTCGTGGATGTTGGTCGTCGCAGTGGGATCGGCGACGACAGCAGACGCGCACCTCGACGCCCTCGCCCGCGAGCGCCAGCACGGCGGCGACGTTGACGTTGCTCGGGAAGCCGCGCACGGCGTCGGCCACGCTGCCCTCGAAGATCGTGGTCGGTACGGTCAGCGCGTCGAGGTCGATCGCGTTGGCGACGACGTGCGGGGCGCCCGCCAGACCGCGCGGCGGTTTGGTCGTTCGCAAACGCAGGGTCCGCAAGCCGCCGAGTGCGCCGGCGCGGATGCCGTCGATTCCGGCCACCGCGCCCGAGGGAACGAAGATCCGCCGGCCGGCGGCGCGCGCGACCGCGCGCAGTTCGTCGCGAAACACCGGGTCGACCAGCGCCCCGGCGCTCAGCACCATCACGTCGGCTCCGCGCTCGAGCCAGCCGGCGGCGTAGCTGCGCACGACCGCCGGGCCCGCGGCTTCGATCACGAGCGAGGCGTACTCGGGGAGGCGCTCCAAGTCGGCGAAGGCCGCCGCCGACTGGCGCCGCGCCCGGACATCGACCACGCCGGCCTCGGCCTCCAGCCGGCCGATGGCGGTCACCCGCGCCAGCCCGCCGCTGCCGCCGGCGATGCCGTCGATCAGGACGCCGGCGATCGCACCCGCGCCGGCGAGCGCCACCCGCACGACGCGGCTCGGCATCTCGACACCCTCGACGAACGCGCGCACCGCGCTCGCGAACTCATCAGGGCGTTCGACGTTGGGCGCGTGACCCGCGCCGGCGATCGTTGCTAAGCGAGCATCGGGGATCCGTTCGGCGATCGTCTGCGAGAGCGCGAGGCCGACGACGCTGTCGTGTTCGCCGCACGCGACCAGCGTCGGCACGGCGATCGCTTCGAGCCACGGCAGGGCGTCGGTGGCGGCGATCACGTCGGTCACGTAGCGGTAGCCGGCCGGACGGGCGCGGCGCATGTTGCGGGCGATCTCGGCCAGCACGTCGTCGGCGAGCGCCGGGGCCGGCGATTTCGCGGGCCCGCTCGTCGGCCCGAAGCTGGAGATCGGCGCACAGCGCGTAGCGCCCCGCGATCCAACGCGCATGCTCGTCCGGCGGCAGCGTGGCGCGGCCGAGGGTGGTGTCGGAGAGGACCAGCGAGCGGACGAGCTTCGGATGCCGCCGGGCCAGCCCCAGGGCGACCAGTGCGCCGAAGGAGACGCCGACCACGTGGGCCGGGCGGTTTTCCAGCAGCGCGGCCAGGTCGTCGGCCACGGCGTCGAGCGAGGGCGCGCCCGCCGGATCCGGCGAATCGCCGTAGCCGCGCAGGTCGGGGGCGATCAGCGTGAAGTCGCCGGCCAGCCGGGCGAACTGCCGGTTCCACGACGGGGCGGAGGAACCGATGCCGTGGAGCAGGAGCAATACCGGGCCGGAGCCGGCCCGCAACGCGTGAAGAGGCGCTTGGGGCGCTTCGGTGTCAGGCATCCGGGGACCGCGATTCGTGCGCCAAGTGTCTCCTATACGAAACAGGTTTTCAAATGCGAATTAGTCATGTTATACTCTGCGTGAGCTAACTACGTCAAGGGAGGCCGCCCGTGTCGAACCCCACCGAAACCCCCGCCGCTCGCGTCGGACGTTATTTAGAGAAGAGTTGGGACTGGGATGCCTTCCCGGCCAACACCGGATATCCCGAACTCGAGCGCGCCCAGATGCGTTACGTCGGCGCCGGCGGCTCCCCGAAGACCGACGATCGCAGCACGCTCGCGCCCGGCGCGTTCACCTGCAGCCTGATCTTTCAAGAACCGGGCCGCAAAGCGTCGACGCACCACCACAAGATCGAAGAACTGTTCTTCATGCACCGCGGCCACCTCACGATGTCGTGGCAATTCGGCGATGAGGTCGTGGACTTCGTCGTCGGACCGGGCGATGCGGTGCTCAACCCGACGAGCCGCCCGCACGGGTTCCGCAACGCCGGCAGCGAGGATTGCGTCATGCAGATCATGGTCGCGACCGCCGCTCCGATGCATCCCACCTACACCGATCATCCCTCCGAGCACGCGGTGAGCCCGCTGCGGCCGGCGTCACCCGAAAAGCGCGCCGAGTACATGCTGGAGGTCGAGCGCTACCTCGCGCGCGCGTCGGCGGTCGTGCCGCAAAGCGTGGCGGTCGAGGGCGGTACGTTCACCGCGTCGCCGTACATCATGGCGTCGAAGTTCGGCGGTCTCGTGACCCCCTCGTACTTCACGTATGCGGTCGACACGCTGACGCGCGGCGCGATCACGCCGTCGTACGAGCTCGGTGTTGAAGAAGCGTTCATGGTGATCGACGGCGTGCTCGATCTCGAAACGTTCGACGGTTCGGGCACGGTGACGACGCAGCGCCTGGGTGCGCGCGATCTCGCGCTCGTGCCGGCCGGCGTGCAACACCGCCTGGCGAACCGCGACGCCGCCACCGTGCGCTTCGGCTCGATCGTCGGTTCGAAAGACGGCGTGCCGATCGCGTGGGAGCGGGCGCTGACCGCCGCTTCGGCCTAGTTTAGTAGCGGGCGGCCGCGGCGGCGTAGATCTCGGCGCCGGCGAGACGTTTGACCTCATCGAACGGCGTCGTCGGCGCGCCGCCTTCGGCATCGCCGGCGGCGAGCGCCGCGAAGGCGCGCTTCATCGCTTCGATCGCGCCGAACAGCGCTTGATGATAGATCGCGAACGCGAACCCGAGCTCCGCCAGACGCGCCGGTGCGAGCACCGGTGTTTTGCCGCCCGGAACGAGGTTCGCCATCGCCGGCGCATCGATCTCGGCGGCAAAGCGCGCGAGCTCGTCCTCGCTCGCCGGCGCCTCGAGAAACAGCAGGTCGGCGCCTTCGGCCTTGAACGCCCGCAGCCGTTGCATCGCATCCTCGAAGCCGTGCGGCGCGCGCGCGTCGGTGCGCGCGACGATCACGATATCGAGCCCGCTCTCGCGGCGCGCGTCGACCGCGGCACGGATGCGCAGCCGCGCTTCATCGAGCGGCACGACGTTCTTGCCCTCCATGTGCCCGCAGCGCTTGGGCGCGACCTGGTCCTCGATCATGATCGCCGCCGCGCCGGCCGCCGCGTATCCGGCGACGGTATTGCGCACGTTCATCGCGTTGCCGTAGCCCGTGTCGCCGTCGGCGACGACCGCGATCTCCGGATTCGCCGCGCAGATCAAGCGCAGTGTTTCCACCATTTCGGCGTACCCGATCAAGCCGTTGTCCGGAACGCCATAGCGCGCGGCCGCGACGCCGAAGCCGCTCATGAACGTCGCCTCGAAGCCGGCTTCGTGGATGATGCGCGCTGAGATCGCGTCGTAGCAGCAGGGCGCGACCACGAGTTCGCGCGCCGCGAACCGTTCGCGCAGGAAGGTCACTTGATCGTTACGCGTCATCGCGCCGACTTACGCGCCGGAGGCGCAGGTTCCCGGAGCCGCCGAGGTTTAAGGGAGGGCGGTGAGCGAGCACGCGGCGGTCCTTGCGGCAATCGCGGTTTTGGGCGTAGCCTTGGTGGTCGGCGTTGCGGCCGAGCGGCTGCGCATCCCCTATATCGTGGCGCTGCTCGTCGTCACCCTGCCGCTGCCGCCGCTGCAGTCGGACGAGAATTTCGCCGACGCGTTCCTGATCGTACTCTTGCCGACGCTGATCTTCGAGGCGGCGTGGAACCTCAAGGTCGCCGAATTGCGGCGGACGTGGCGCGCGGTGGCGTTCATGGCGGTACCGGGCGTGCTCGTCACCGTCGGCGCCGTCGGCGGCGGCCTCGCGCTGCTGGCACATCATGCCGCTGCTGCCGGCGCTGCTGCTCGGTGCGATCGTCGCGCCGACCGATCCGATCGCGGTGATCGCGACGTTCCGCCGGTTAGCGGTTCCGGACGAACTCGCCTTGACCGTCGAGGGCGAGTCGCTGTTCAACGACGGCGTGTCGGTGGTCTTGTATGTCGCGCTCGCGGCCGCGCTCGAGACGGGGAGCCGCGATCGCGCCGCTGGCGCTGAGCGGGCAACTCGTCGTGGTGGCGCTCGGCGGCGTGGCGATCGGCATCGCCGCCGCCGTCATCGCGTTCTTCGTCGTGCGTCTGTTCCATCGATCGCGATCTGCACGTGATCGGCAGCATCCTCGTCGCGTACGGTGCGTATCTGGGTGCGGATGCGCTGCACGTCTCCGGTATCTTCGCCGCGCTCTGCGGCGGCATCGCGTACCGCTGGCTCGAGCACCGGCGCAGCGACGAGCCGATCGTCGAACACGTTCACACGTTCTGGAGCATCGCGGCGTTCTTCGCCAACACGGTCGTGTTCCTGATGGTCGGCGCGCGCATCGAGGTCGGCCGCATCGCGCAGCACCCGCTCGCGCTGATCGGTACGCTCGTGCTCGTGATCGTCGCGCGCGCCGCGATCGTGTACGGCGTGCTTGCCGTTCCTCGGCGTGCCGCAGCGGGCATGGCAGCACGTCGTCGCGCTGGCCGGCATTCGCGGCGGCATTTCGATCGCGCTCGCGCTCTTGCTGCCGCATGCGCTGCCGTTTCGCGACGACGATCGTCGACGCGGTCTACGGGGTCGTCGCGATCACGATCCTCACGCAAGGCCTCCTGCTCGCGCCCGTGATGCGCCGCCTCGCCCTCTAGTCACGGTGCGCGGCGAAGCGCAGGCGCACGTAGTCGGCGGTCCAACGGCCGGCGCGGTCGCACAGCACGGGGCGCAGCAGCGCGAGCGACCTCGTCGCGCGCCGCCGCGTGTTCGTCCGGTGCGAGCGCGGCGAAGAACGAACCGGCGAACGTTTCGAGCCAGCCCGCCATGTCGGTCGGAAGCGGCGTCGTGCGCGGATGCAGCGCGATCGTGTCGACCGTGAAGCCGGCCGCCATCAGCTTCTCCGCGTACTCTTCGGCGGTCGGAAAATACCACGGCGAACGCGCCGCGCCGTCGATCCCGCCGCGCGCGAGCACCGCATTCAACGCGACGACGATCGCGGCCACGTTGCCGTGTCCGCCCATCTCGCCGACGAAGCGTCCGCCCGGAACGAGCGCCCGGTAGACGCCGGCCAGCACGGCGTCGGGGCCGGGCATCCAATGCAGGGCGGCGTTCGAGAACACCGCATCGAAGGCGTTCTCGAACGTCAGCGCATGGCCGTCCATGACGCGCGCGTCGAGCCCGCGCGTGCGGGCCGTCGCGATGAATTCCGGTGATGCGTCGACGCCGGTCACCAGCGCTCCGGCGGCGGCGATGCCTGCGGTCAGCGCACCGTCGCCGCAGCCGAGGTCGAGGATGCGCTCGCCCCGGCCGGGAGCGAGCAGATCCAGCACGGGCGTGCCCAGATCGCTCACGAAGCGGGCGTTGCGGGCGTAGGCCGCGGGGTCCCATTGCTGGCCGGCGGGATAGGTCATTCCGGCTGGATTGGCGCGGCTGCGACCGCGGCACCTGCGAGGTGAATCGACCGCCCGGCGGTAACGCGCCCCAGCAGATGAGCGTTCTTCACGTTGCCGTCGATGCGCGCGATCTCGCGCACGAGTGGCGCGGGATCGCGCGGTACGTGCGGGCCGTTCTCAAGCGCTTCGCGCAGCGCAGCGACGTCGCGGTGACGATGGTCGAGCGCGGGCTGTTCGGTCAGCGTGCGCCGCGCAACGCCGACGTGGTGTGGCATCCCTGGAACGGGACGTTCTTCAGCTCGCGCGCACCGGCGGTCGTGACGTTTCACGACGCGGTGCCGTTCCGTTTTCCGGCCCCTGATGCGCGCAAGCGCCGCAACGAACAAGGACCGTGGCTGCGTTCGGCCGCTACCGCCGCCGCCTTCCTCGTCAACTCGCACTTCACGTTGACCGAGGTCGAGCATTTTCTCGGCGTGCCGGCAGCGCGGCAAACCGTGACGTATCTGGGGGTCGAGCACGACGTGTTCAACGCGCACGGCGGCGCGAGCGCGCTCGGCGACGGCCGGCCGTTCGTACTCTTTGCCGGCACGGCCGAACCGCTGAAGAACCTCGCCACGCTGCTCGAAGCGCACGCGCGCGCGTTCCCCAACGATGAGGTCGCGCTGGTAGTCGCGGGCGGCGCGCCGCCGCCGGGCGCGCGCGTGCACGCGCTGGGCGCGCTCGAACCGGCGCAACTCGCGGGCTGGTATCGCGGTGCGCTCGCGCTGGCCGTGCCCTCGCTCTACGAGTGCTTCGGATTGCCGCTGCTCGAGGCGATGGCGTGCGGCACACCGGTGATCGCATCGCGCACGCCCTCGCTGATGGAAGTCGGCGGCGATGCGTGCACGTGGATCGACGATCCGCTCGACGTTGCGGCGTGGTCGGCGGCCTTGCGGCAGCTCGCGCACGATGCGGCGCAGCGCGCGCGGCAGCGTGCGGCCGGCCTCGCGCGGGCCGCGACGTTTTCGTGGGACCGCTGCGCTGAGGAAACGCTGGCCGTGCTGCGACGCGTCGCGGAGAGCGCGTAGTGCACATCGCGGTCGATGCGCGTTTCGCGGTGCTCGATGAGCGCGGGATCGGCCGCTACACGCGGGCGCTGATCGAGCAGTTCCGCCGCGCTCCCGACGTGACGCTGGCGCTGGTCGCGCCGGGTCTGCTCGCTCCGCGCGGACGTATCGCGAAGATGCTCGGCGTCGAGCGGCGCGTGGTGTGCGGCGCGATACCGCCCGATGCGGAGGTGTTGTGGAGTCCCTCCAACGGCACGGATCTCGCGACGACGCTGCCGTGCGTGACGACCGTGCACGACGTGGTGCCGTTCATGTTTCCGGCCGACGGCGCACGCCTGCGCGAACGCGAACAAGCGCCGCTCAAGCGCACCGCCGCGCGCGCCGCGCGCATCATCGCCGACTCGCGCTACATGGCCGGCGAGATCGCGATGCGGCTCGACGTCGAGCCCGAACGGCTCGCCGTCGTTCCGCTGGGCGTCGCGCCGCCGTTCGTCGCGGACGGTGCGCGCCACGTGCTCGCCGACGGCCGGCCCTACGTGCTGCACGTCGGCGCGCACGACATGCGCAAGAACGTGCGCACGCTGATCGCGGCCTGGCAGGCGGCGTTTCCCACCGCCGACACGGCGCTGGCGTTCACGCGCCCGCCCGACGTGCTGCCGCCGGGCGCCGTCATCGTCGACGCTCCGCGCGACGAGCAGTTGGCGAAACTCTATCGCGGCGCGCTCTTCGTGGCCGTGCCCTCGCTCGATGAAGGCTTCGGGTTGCCGTTGCTCGAGGCGCTGGCGTGTGGTGCGCCGGCGGTCGCCTCACGCGTCGCGGCCTTGCCGGAAGTCGGCGGGGACGCGGTCGCCTGGGTCGACGACCCCGACGACATCGATGCCTGGGCGTTCACGTTCCGGCGGCTGACCCGCCGGCCCGAGGAGCTGGGCGCGCTGGCCGCCGGCGGCCCGGCGCGGGCGGCGGCCTTCACCTGGGAGCGCTGCGCCGAGCTCACGCTGGGCGTTCTGCGCGCCGCGGCAACGCCGGCGCGTTGACGTCCGTTCCACAGAGGTGAGTCCCTCGCGCCTTCTCAGCCAAACGCTTGCTGCCTTGACCGCCTGCGCCGTGCTGGCGGCGGCTCCGGGCCGGCCGGCCGCGGCCGCAACCGACGTCAACGTGCTCGATCTCATCGAAACGGAGTTCGGCTACACGACGATCGCGGATCAGTATCAGCGCCCGGTCGCGCCGCAGCGGCTGCTCGACGGCGCGCGGGTCGGCCTGATCGCGTATCTGCGCTCGCGCGGCATCGCCGACCCGCAGGTCGGCGGCGATGCACGCGCGCCCGGACGGCCGCGGCGCGGTGCCGGCGATCGAGCAGCAGATCGGCCTCGCGATCCAGCGCTACGGCACGCGCGTCGACGCGCTGGCGCTGGTGTACGCGGCGATTCGCGGCGAGGTCGCGGCGCTGCACGATCCGTACTCGGTGTTCTTCACCGCCCGCGAGGTGAAGGGCTTCAGCGCCGCGATCGACGGTACGGCGTTCGGCGGCATCGGCATCCAGCTCGCCTTCGACGACGCGCACAAGCCGTGGCTGGCCGATACGGTGTTCGACGGCAGCCCGGCGGCGAAGGCGGGCGTGCTGCTCGGGCGATGCGATCGTCGGCCGTCGACGGCACGAGCCTCACCGGCCTCGACAACGCGCACGTGGAGGCGCTGATCCGCGGCGCGGTCGGCAGCGTCGCGCAGCTCACGATCGTGCGCAACGGCGCGCCGCTCGCGGCGCCGCTAGCCATCATGCGCGCTGTCGATCACGCCGCCCGACGTCACCGAACGGCTGCTGCCCGACGGCGTCGGCTACGTCGCGCTGCGCTCGTTCTCGCTCGATGCGGGCACCAAGGTGCGCGCTGCGCTGCTGCGGCTGGCGAAGCGCGGCGCGCGAGCCTACGTGTTCGACCTGCGCGGCAACGGCGGCGGCTACGAGAGCGCGGCCGTGCACGTGGCGTCGGACTTCATCCCCGGCGGCCCGATCGTGGCCAACGAAGGCCGCGACGGAAAGCGGCGCGTGTCGCCGGCCGACGGGAACGCCGTCCCCGCGCTGCCGCTGGCCGTGCTCGTCGACCACGATTCCGCCTCGGGCTCGGAGCTGGTCGCGGGCGCCGATCCAGGACCGCCACGCCGGCACGCTGGTCGGCACGCGCACCTTCGGCAAGGGCGTCGCGCAGACGATGTTCGAGCTGCCCGACGGCTCGGCGATCAAGCTCACGACGGCGCGCTACTATACGGCCGGCGGCCGGTTCATCGACCACATCGGCCTCGAGCCCGACATCGTGGTCGAGCAGCCGGCCGGCTCGCAGATGGGCGTTCCGGGCCACGACCCGCAGCTCGACCGCGCGCTGGCGCTGCTCGTTCCGGGCGGTGTATGATGGGCCGATGACCGCGTCGCCCCACACACATGGTGCTGATTTCGCGCTGACCTTGTCGTGCGAGGACACGATCGGGATCGTGCACGCCGTATCCGGCTTTCTCTTCGAGCACGGCTGCAACATCATCGACAGCGCGCAGTTCGGCGATCCCGACACGTGCCGGTTCTTCATGCGCGTCGCGTTCGCGCGCGGACCGGGCGAGCCGCAGTCGGCGGCCGGACTGCGCACCGCGTTCGCGCCGGTCGCGGCGCGCTTCGGCATGACGTTCGAAATGCGCGATCTGGGCGTGAAACCGCGGCTCGCGATCATGGTCTCGCGCCACGGGCACTGCCTCAACGACCTGCTCTACCGCTACGGCACGGGCGACCTGCCGGTCGAGATTCCGGCCATCATTTCGAACCATCCCGATTTCGCCGGCCTCGCGGCCTCGTACGGCATCCCGTTCCATCACATTCCGGTTTCGCCGGCGACACAGGACGAAGCGGAAGCGCGGCTGCTCGAGATCGTCGCCGGCGAGCGGATCGACTTGCTCGTGCTCGCGCGCTACATGCGCATCCTCTCCGAGCCCACGGTGCGGCAGCTCGAGCGGTCGCGCGATCAACATCCACCACTCGTTCCTGCCGAGTTTCAAGGGCGCCAATCCCTACGCGCAGGCCTATGCGCGCGGGGTGAAGCTGATCGGCGCGACCGCGCACTACGTGACGAGCGACCTCGACGAGGGGCCGATCATCGAACAGGACGTCGCGCGCGTCGATCACGCCTCGTCGGTGGCCGACTTCGTCGCGATCGGCCGCGACATCGAATGCATGGTGCTGGCGCGAGCTGTCAAGTTCCACGTGGCGCAGCGCGTGCTGCCGAACGGTCCCCGCACCGTGGTGTTTCGGTAGTGGTGTTTCGGTCGCGTTGCGGGAAAGAACCATCATGCGAAAATTTGCCGTCTGGCTCGCCGTGCTCGCGGTCGCGACCGCCGTCCCAGCCTTGGCCCAGCATCCGACGCCGCGTCCCACCGGGGCGATGGGCGTCAAGCGCGTGCACGTGAGCACCTTCGTCAACCCCGGCAGTACGAGGAACAGCCCGAGCCCGATGAGCGGCCAAGGGTGCATGAGCGCCCGCGGAGCCAACGCGGCGGCGCAGACGATCAACCCGATCAACGGCCAAGCGCAGGCGGCGCCGATCGTTTCGGTTCCGATCGGCGGCGGCTCGGGCAGCGTGGCCGCGGCGACGACGCACGCGCAGCAAATGCACGCCTGCGCGCACCCGACGCACTGACCGGGTTCGCATGGCTACCACGATGGAACGGCTGATCGACGACGACGCGCAGCACGGCGTGTTTCGCGTCCACCGGAAAACGATGACCTCGCCCGACGTGTTCGCGGCCGAACGCGCCCGGCTCTTCCACCCCGGCTGGCACTACATCGGCCACGAGAGCGAGATCGCGGAGCCCGGCGCGTTTCGCCGCCGCAACGTCGCCGAGCGCCCGCTGGTGTTTCTCCGCGATGCGCGCGGCAAGGTGCGGGTGTTCTTCAACACGTGTCCCCATCGCGGCGCGCAGATCTGCCGCCAAGACGACGGAGTGGCGAAGACGTTCCAGTGCTTCTATCACGCCTGGACGTTCAGCACCGAGGGCGAGCTGGTCGGCGTGCCCGACCGCGGCAGCTATCCCGGCGACATGGACTGGTCGCGGCTGGGCTTGCAAGAGCCGGCGGAAGTCTCGAGCTACCGCGGTTTCTGCTTTGTCAGTTTGGTCAAGCAACGCGAAACGCTGGCCGCCTATCTGGGTGAAATCACCGACCTGATGGACCTGACCATCGATTCGGGTGAGGTGCTCGGCGGCTGGCAAGTGCTGTCGGGTTCGTCGGTGTACCGCATCAAAGCCAACTGGAAACTGATGGTCGAGAACAGCATCGACAACTACCACTTCGATACGGTCCACGAAACCTACAAGCACTACATCGGCGACACCAACAAGCGCGTCGCCGATGAGAACGGCGCCAAAGAAGCGCGCATCGGCTTCGCGCGCGCGCGCGGTCACGGCGGCTTCATGATGTGGCCGAGCCGCACCGCCCGCACGCTCGCGACGGCCGGGGAAAACTGGAACGCGGAGGAGCGCGGCCACATCGACCGCATTCGCGCCGCGCTGTTCGAGCGTTTCGGCACCGAGCGCGGCATGCTCATGGCCGAACAGTCGCGCTCGATGCTGATTTTTCCGAACTTGCTCTTTCAGGATAGCGGCACCGGCTTCCGCATCCGTCAGATCGAGCCGCTCGGCCACGATCTCTCCGAAATACGCCAGTGGGAGCTGGCGCCGCGCGATGAGCCGCTGTCGTTGCGGCGCCGCCGGCTCGACGGTACGCGCACGTTTCTGGGCCCGGGTGGTTTCGCATCGCCCGACGACGTCGAAGCGACGGAGTCGTGCCAACTCGGTTTCGCGGCCTCGGAAGTGGAGTGGTCCGACATCTCACGCGGTTCGCTCTCGAAAACGCCCAAGGATACGGACGAACTGCAGATTCGTAATTTCTGGCGGGAATGGCAAGCGCGGCTCGACGATCGCGATACGTCGGTCCGGCTGGCGAAAGCGGTGGGCTCGTGACGGCTGTCGCCGGCTGCGACTGCCTCACGCACCGCGTCACCACGTTCCTCGCGCGCGAGGCCTGGCTGCTCGACAACTGGCGGCTCGATGACTGGCTCGAGCTCGTGACCGACGACATCACCTACATCGTTCCCGCGGCCGACGCTCCGCAGGGTGATCCCGACAACTCGGTCGTGTTCATCAACGACGACTTGACGACGCTGCGCGGACGCGTCGAGCGCTTGAAGAGCCGTCACGCGCACCGCGAGTACCCCGCCTCGCGCACGCGCCGCATGATCTCGAACGTGCTCGTCGACGAGCAGGACGATGGTTCCGTGCAGCTGACCGCGTCGTTCCAAGTGTACCGCTTCCGGTTGCGGCAGACCGCGGTCTACGTGGGCTGGTACGCGATGACGCTCGTCCCAGCGGGCGAGAGCTTCAAGATTCGCAGCCGCCGGGCGACCCTCGATCAAGAGGCGCTCGACGAGCACGGCGCGATCAGCATCATTCTCTGAAAGCGGGTTCATGGGCGAGATCCTGGGACTAGGTATCACACATCAGCCGACGCTGATCGCAAAGCAGCTGCGGCCGGTCGCACTGCGGCGGGCGCTGGCCGATCCGTTGCTGCCCGACGCCTGGCGCACCGGCGAGGCGTGGCCGCCGAAACTGCGTGAAGAGTACGCCGATGACGGCGGCCTCGCGGCCTGCGAAGAGCACCGCCGGGAGCTGATCGCGCAATTCGCGATCGCCCGCCGGGCCCTGGATGATTTCAAGCCCGACGTCCTCGTTGTGTGGGGCGACGATCAGTACGAGAATTTCAAAGAAGACGTGATGCCGCAATTTTGCGTGAGCGCGGCCGATGAGTTCACGCTCACGCTGCCGCAACCGGCCGATCAGCCCAACGCGTGGGGCGATCCGCCCGGTTCAACGCTGCCGGTGCGCGGCCACAAAGAGGCCGGAAAATATCTGGCCGGCGCGTTGATCGAGGGCGACTTCGACGTTGCCTGGGCCTATAAACCGCTGCACAAAGACCTCGGTCATGCCTTCGGCAACACCGTCCTGTATCTGGACTGGGAGCGGCGCGGGTTTCCCTACCCGATCATCCCGTTCACCGTGAACTGTTACGGGCGGCGCATCATCGCCGATCGCGGCAACTCGGTCCCGCTGGTACGCGAGGAACCGCCGCCGGAATACTTCGACCCGCCGGGCCCCTCGCCGCGCCGCTGCTTCGACCTTGGTGCCGCGACCGCGCGCGCGTTCGCGCGCAGTCCGTGGCGGGTGGCGCTGGTCGCGTCGTCGAGCTGGTCGCACGCCTTCCTCACCGCCAAAACGTACAAGATGCTGCCCGATCTGCCGGCCGATCTCGAGATGTTCGAAACGCTCAAGACCGGCCAGTTCGATCTCTGGCGCGCCAAGACGCTCGCCGACATCGAGGACAGCGGACAGCAAGAGATGCTCAACTGGTTTTGCCTCGCCGGCGCGATGGACGAACTCGGCCGCGTGCCCCAACATGCGGTCATGATTCCGAGCACGGTCGTCAATTCGAACAAGGTCATCGCCATCTACCCGCCGGCGGCGGCATGACGCACGCCGGGGGCCGCTTGGCGGGCAAGACCGTGCTCATCACGGGCGTGAGCCCGAACCTGATCGGCGGCATCGCCTACGGGCTCGCCGACGCCGCGGCGAACGTCTTCTGCGTCGACGTGCGCGAGGAGTTCGCCGTTGCGTGCGCCGCGGCGATCCGGGGCCGCGGCGGCGATGCCGCTGCGTTCGTTTGCGACGTGACCGATGAGGACGGCGTGAAGCGCACGGTCGCGGCCGCGCTGGCGAAATACGGCCGCATCGACGTGCTGGTCAACGGCGCCGCCGTTTCGCGCCCGTTCGGGCTGCTCGAAATGGAACTCGACGAGTGGCGCCGGCAGATCGACATCATCCTGACCGGGAATTTTCTGTTCGCCAAACACGTCGCCCAAACGATGATCGCCGCGCAGATCAAAGGCTCGATCATCAACATTTGCTCGACCGAGGGCCATCAGGGCAATGCCGGCAACATCGCCTACGGAACGGCGAAATCGGGCTTGCTCAACTTCACGCGCGCGATCGCGATGGAACTCGCGCCGTTCGGCATTCGCGCCAATACGCTGACGCCGACCGGAACCGATGCCACCGAGGGCTTGGCCCGCGCCGCCGAGTGGAACGTCACCTGGACGCGTTCGGCGCGCGCTCACCGGCGGCCGGAGTTCTCCTCGGGCGCGGAGGGCGTTCCGCTCGGGCGTCAGCCTTCGCCCTCGCACTACGCGCACGCCGCCGTCTTTCTCGCCTCCGACGAATCGGAGATGATCACCGGCACCGATCTGCGCGTCGACGGCGGCGTGATCAGCCGCTACTGGCGCTGGAACCCGCTCAACGCCGGAAGCACGCCGAGTTAAAAACGTTTTGGAACGCGAGCGTTTGACGCCGGCGATCGGCGCTGTGATCCACGGGCTCGATCTGGCCGACCCGGCGGTGCTCGTGCGGCACCGCGGCGAGCTCAAGCAGGCGCTGCTCGAGCATCAAGTGATCTTTTTCCGCGATCAGCAGCTCGATCCGGATGCGCTCGAGCGCGTGGCGGCGGTGTTCGGCGCGGTGAAAGACGTCGCATCGACGTTCGCTCACCACCCCGCCAATCCGCGCGTTGAGTTGCTCGAGAGCCACGGGCACGGCCCGGGCACCGACGTGTGGCATGCCGATCTCACCTGGCAGCGGACGCCGCCGGTGGGCGCGTGTCTGTACGCGGTCGACGTGCCGGCCGCCGGCGGCGACACGATGTGGGCCAGCATGACGGCGGCCTACGATTCGCTCGCTCCCGAACTCCAAGCCTACCTGCTCGGACTGAGTGCCGTGCACAACTGGGAGGGCCCGGAGCTCGTCGGGAACGTGCGCGGCCGCGCGGACGGCGACGCCCGCTATCGTGCGCTGCGCGAGAACCATCCGCCGCTCGAAGTGCCGGTCGTCAGCACGCATCCGGAAACACACAAGCGCGTGATCGCGGTCAACGCGCTCTACACGACCTCGATCTGCGGCGTTTCACGCGAGCAGAGCGCGGCGCTGCTCGCGCTCCTGTCGGGCCTCGCGCGCGTTCCCGAATGGCAAGTCCGCTTTCACTGGACCCCCGGCGCCGTCGCGGTGTGGGATAACCGCGCCGTGCAGCACTACGCCGTCAACGACTACAACCCGTCGTACCGCTTGATGCACCGCGTGACGATCGGCTAGCCGCTCGTCGAGGGATCGCCCTCCGGAACGCTGGCGTCCCGCGGGGGAAAGCGTTGGGTCGCGTTGTTTTGTACGTTGCTCAACACAAAGCCGAAGCTGCGCTCGTGCGGCAGGACGATATAGGGCTCGTTCTTGGCGGGATCGCGAACGATGCCGATCGGGTCGTCACCGCGTTCGACCTTCTCGCATTCATCGAGCAGCGTGCGCCGGTACAGTGCGACGCCCTTGTCACTTTCTCCCAGATGCTCGTTTCGGAAATCCACGTCGCCCATCGATACGAACATCATCATGTCTTGGCCCTGAACGCTCTCGGGGCGGTACTTCCCGTCGTCATCGCACCACGGGTTCGCGACCACGGGGATTTCGCTCGGCGCCGCTTCGCCGGGCTCGAGTTCTTTTGCCTGGTACCAGTAGAGCGCGGTGTTGGTGTCGTCCATCGGTACGCGAAACTGTAACTCGACGTGACGCGCGGTCATCGCGATCAGCGCATTCCCGGGAAAAAATAGCGGGTGTCCCGTGCGCCACTCATCGGAATCCTCGCTGTCGCCCTCCCACAGCCGCTTCTTCATGATCCCGTACTCGAACAGTTCGAAATCGATCTTCGCGTGTTTGCGCGTTGGTATCGGCGACTCGCCGCGGCGTTTGCGAATCCAGTTCATGTAGCGCATGTGCAGATGCTCGACGTGTTTGGGATCGAGATTGTTTTCCGCGACTCGCAGCCAATTCGCCGGCAGGTACGTGAAGCCGATCGTCTTGGTGAGGTCAGCTCGTACGAGGTGCTCGTAACGCGGCAATAACGGCGCGGGTTGAGGGCCGAGATACGCCCAGATGAGGCCGCCGAGTTCTTGCACCGGATACGCGCTGATGCCGGCGCGTGCTTTCAGGCGACTGCCGCTAGGCTCGGCCGGGGTGTCGACGCATTCGCCGGCGGCGGTAAAGGCCCAGCCATGGTAGGCACAGCGCAGCAGGGCGCCGTCGGTCATGCCGCACGACAGCGAGACGCCGCGATGCGGACAGCGATCGGCGACGAGGCCGAGGGTTCCCTCGTCGCCTCGATAGAGCGCCAGCGACTCGCCGAGCAGCTTGACGTTCTTCAGCGGCCACGTATCGAGTTCCGAGACGATGGCGATCGGCCACCAGAACCGCCGGAGGTACTCGCCCATCGGGGTACCGGCGCCGACGCTCGTCAGCCGGGCCGTGCGTTCACGCCGCAGTGCGAGATCGCGGTCGAGCGCCGTCAGCGCCTCCTCCATGCTGGTGCTTCCTCCAGAGTCCAAAGCTACTCTTTGAGCGCGCCCGCGTAGATCATGTCTTGGGCCGGGAACGCCTTTGGGATCGCCTTGTACTTCGCCGCCGCATCGATGACCGGCTGCAAGGACGCGGGTGTCAGGGCGATGCCGCGGCCCGGGAAGTGCTGGTTGGGGTTGAGCGTGGCCGGGTCCAGTTTGAGAAATGCCGCCAGCAAAGGAAGCGTTTCCCGCTCGTGCCCGGCGACATAGGCCGACGCCTCGGCCGTCGCCTTGAGAAATCTGTCCACGACATCCTTATTCGCCTTGAGCCACGCCGTGTTCGCGAACATCAGCGTGTCGGGAAAGCGCTTCGCGATGGCGTCGTACGGATACGCCATCACGCGCACCTTGCCGGTTGCGGTCATGTCCGAGAAGAACGGTTCGTAGACGGTCACCGCATCCAAGCGCTTGGCGTCGATCGCGGCGAGCGCCGCCGAGGGCGGGATCTCGGCAAACCTGACCGTCGAACGGTCGACACCGTTGTTATCGAGATACATCTGCGTAGCAATCGAGTTCTGATCGAACAGTGAGAGCGATGCAAAGGTCTTGCCCTCGAGATCCTTCGGCGTTTTGATCGGCTCGTCGGCGGCCACGAGCAGCGCGTAGTTCGGCTTGGCGGAATCGTAGTAGCCCAAGCTGCCGATCGCGGTGAAGGGCAGGCCCTTTTGAATCATCGTGATCGTGGCAACCGTGCTGTTCTTTGCGATGTCCAGCGAGCCGCCGGCCAGCGCCGCAGCGGCCGCCGCCCCGCTCGCGAGCAGTGTCGGCTCGACGGTGAGCCCGTATTTCTTGTAGAGTCCGGAACTGATCGCATACAATACCGGCGTGGTCGCCGGATCGGGCCCGGTGCCCAGGCGAATGACCGGCAGCGTTGATTGCGCACTCGCCGGCGGCGCCGGTGCGATGAGTGCGATGAGCATCGCTGCTGCGGTTGCAAGCAACGTGCGACGGGCTGGAGTGTTCGTGAACATCACGCGAAAAGAGTTTAGATTACTGAAGAACCGACCTTTGTCCATTTGTCCTAGACGACATCGAGGTCACCATCGTACGTGCGCGGCAGAACGGTCTGAAGTTTCAGTTCTACCGGAGTGCGCGACTGCGCCGATGCGATCAAGGCCAGCGTTGCTTCGAGCGAAGCGCGGCCCCATGCGCCGTCGTGAACCAACGGTGCCGCGCCGCTGACGGCCGCCGATAATTCGAGCAATGCCTGGAGAGTCGCGCCGCCGCCGAGGTCGGTGAGATCGCGTAAGCGCGTGCGCATCAGCTGCCGCAAATCGATCTCGCGCCGGCCCGCGTCATCGTAGACGGTCAGGCCGTACGCGCTATGACGCACGTCGCCGCGCTCGCACGAGAGGATCGTCATGCCGAGATCGATCGGAGACCAGGGCTGCTCGAGCGAGGTCGCCCCGACCTTTGCCGTCTCGCCGGAATCGATCGCGCCGGTCGAGAGGGCGCGTCGGCGGTTGAGGCGAGCGGCGTCGTCAAAGGGGTGGTTCGCCGCTGCTTGCGGATAGAGTTCCAGCGTCATGAAGTAACCGTTGCCGTTGTGCGTGATGGTCGCACACATGCCGTCCGCGTAAACGAAGAATGCCGTATAGTAACCGCCGCCAACCGCCGCCCGCACGCTCGTGAGCGGCGCCGGACCGAGCATGCGCAGCGTCTCGAGCTGATGCGGCACCTGACGGTGGAGGAGCCCGGCGCCGCCCGCCTCATCGGCTTGTTCCGCCGGGCGCGGCCGCAGCATCCAATCCGTCGCCGACCAGATCGTCACGGCCCGTGGCCGGCCGATCGCGCCGGAAAGCGCGATGCGGCGCATGGCCCGGATCGGAAGCTGATAGCTATACGACGTGTGCCCGGCGAGGAGCTGGACCCCGTTGCGCCGGGCCGCTTCGATCATCGCGGTCGCGTCGGCGAGCGTCAGAGCCATCGGCTTTTCGACGATCACGTGTTTGCCGGCCGACATCGCGGCGATTGCCCGCGCGGCATGCTGCGGGTTGGGCGGACCGATCCATACGGCGTCGACACAAGCATCGCCGAAGAGCGCGCCGTCGCCAACATACGGGCGTGTAACGAGTTCGATCTCGGGCATCGCGGCGGCAACGGCTGCGACCGCTGCGTAGGCACCGCCCGCGCCGGCTACGGCGAGGCGAAGACTCAGGTGCTCAGATCCAATTCGGCGTCGTAGCCGGCGGGCATCGCGACTTGCTTGTGCAGCACGATCTCCTTGCCCGAGCGCGATGATTCCACGATCGCTATCGTCGCTTCCAAGGTCGCCCGGCCCCACTCGCCGCTGTGGTAGAGCGGCTTATTTTCGGTGACGGCGCCGTGTAATTCGATCAGGGCCTGGAGCGCGCCGCCGCCTTCGAGGTCGAGTTCGCCGCGGCGCAAACCTCGCAGGTCGACCTCGCGCTTCCCGTCGTCGTCATACACCCACACGCCATATTGGCTGTGCCGAAGGTCGCCGCGCTCGCAGGAGAGCACCACCATCCCGAGGTCCATCGGCGACCACGGTTTCGCGTCAGCTTGTTCGGGCGCCAGCGTCGGATCGCGCCGGCCGCCGATTTGGAACTCCCGCTTGTCGGTTTCGTCATCGCGTTCGCCGCTGCGCATCTCCTTGCGGATGGCGACTCGATCCGCGTCGGTGTAGCGATGGCGGGAGGCGGCCTCCGGATACATCTCGAGCGTCATGAAATAGCCGTAGCCGTTATAGATGATCGTGGCCGGCAGACCGTTCTCGAATTCGAGCAACGCGGTGTAGAAGCCGGGCACCGATCGCTCCGGCATCCATTGGCCGACGGAACCGCGCACGCTGCGGAGCTTGCCGCCTCCGAGCACGCGCATGGTGTCGATCTGATGCGGCGCTTGCCGATGAACGATGCCGAAGCCGGATTCCGGGGCGAGTTCCGCGGCCGTGCGCGGCCGCAGCATCCAGTCCGTGTACGACCAGTTGAAGATCGCTCGCGGAGCACCCACGGACCCGGAGAGAGCGATCTTGCGCATCGCCCGCACCGGCAGCGAGAGGCTATCGGTGTGACCCGCCAGCAGCTTGACGCCGAACTGTTCGGCGGTCTCGACCATGGCGTCGGCCTCCGCCATCGTAACGGCCATGGGCTTGTCGACGGCTACATGTTTACCGGCGCGCATCGCTTGGATCGAGTGATCGGCATGCAGCCGGTTGGGCGTCGCGATCCACACCGCGTCGACCGCCGGGTCCTTGCACAGGGATTCGATATCTGCATACGCGCGCGCGTTGGGATGACGCGCGAGAAACGCCTCGCGGACTTGCGGATTGCGCGCGGTGGCGGCGACCAGTTCGATTTCGGGCAGGGCGTCCATCGTCGGCATGATACCTGCGGCGCCTTGCCCCAATCCGATGATCCCCATGCGAAGCGGTTTCATGTTCGCTCGGTTTCGAACTGCCGGAGCGTTCTCCCGGCGTCCCTTAACGGCCGCTCGATCAGCGCCGGCACACGCCGGCGAACGCGTCGCCGAAGGCTTCGGGCGAGAGGTTCGTCTGCGCGGCGAGTTGCGACAGGCGCGGCTCGCTGAGGTCGGCGGGCTCGAGCCGAATCATGTACGAGCGCGCGACCTCGTAGGCCTCGGTCGTGACGTCGACCATGCGCACGCGCACCCGCCCGGTTTGCGGATCTTGCAGGTCGGCGAGCGTCACCGGCGTGACGCGGCCGCCGGAAAGCGCGATCAGCGCGCCGCTGCCGCCGCGCAGCAGATAGCGCACGGCCCCATAGCCGAGCGTGCGGGTGTACTCAACGTCGAACGGCACCGGTTTCGCGCACCGCAATTCGTAACCGATGTCCTTGTTGACCACGGTCATGTCGACGCCGATCTCTTCGAGGCGTTTGCGCACCGCATCGCGGAGCACGGCCCCCAGCGGAACGTCGGCCAGGCGCACGTGGCCGTACGCATCCCGCGCCAGACTGTCGAAGTGTTCGAGTTGCTCCTCGGTCAGCCGTTCGGCAATGCCTTCGGCCACGATCGCGACGCCGTGGTCGTGGCCGGAGGCGCGGCGCTTGACGATCGAACCGACGATCGTGTCGACGACCAGCTGCAGATCGAACACATCGTCGGGAAACTCTTCGGGAATCACGGCCAAGGTCGCGCCGGCGGCCTTGCACATGCCCAGTGCCAGCGAACCCGATTTGCGACCCATACTGATGCACAGGTACCAGCGCGCCGTCGTGCGCGCGTCTTCCATCAAGCTCTCGACGATGTTGGTGCCGACCGCGCGCGCGGTTTCGAAGCCGAACGTCGGCGCGTTGTCGGGCAGCGGAAGGTCGTTGTCGATCGTTTTGGGGACGGTCGCGACGCCGATCGCGCCGCGCGCGAGGTCGGCGATCCGGGATGCGCCGTAGGTGGTATCGTCGCCGCCGATGCACACGAGATAGCGCACGCCGAGCTGGCGCAGCGAGCGCAGACAGCGGTCGAGCGTGGCTTGATCCTTGGCCGGGTTCGTGCGCGACGTGCGCAAGATCGAACCACCGGTGAAGTGGATGCGCGACACGTCGTCCACCGTCAGCTCGCGCATCTTCGAGATATCGCCCTGCGCGATGTGCCGGTAACCGTCGTAGAGCCCGATCACGCGCAGACCGTTGTTGATGGCCTCGATCGTGGCCGAGGCGATCACGCCGTTGATGCCGGGCGCCGGACCGCCGCCGACGAGGATCGCGAGGGTGTCCATGGCGGGAGATTCCGAGCGGCTCTAGCAAATTTTCCTTCATGTCAAGCAACGACGAGCGAGAAATGCTTACGCCGACGGCGGTCCTCGCCCGGTTGGCGCGCATCCCGGTCTCGCCGTGGCACGTGCGCGCGCGCTTGATCCTGGGGATCGCGACGTTCTTCGACGGCTTCGATCTGCTCGCGATCAGCTTCGCCCTGCCCGCGTTCGCGCAGGCCTGGGGCATGTCGGCGGGCCAGATCGGCCTGGTCATCTCGTCGGCCTTTTTCGGCCAGCTGGTCGGCGCGCTCGTCGCGGGCTGGGCGGCGGAACGTTTCGGCCGCTTGCCGGTCGTGACGGCGGCGATCGCGAGTTACGCGCTGATGAGCATCGCCTGCGCGCTCTCCCGGAACCCGGCCGCGCTCATCACGTTCCGCTTCATCCAAGGTTTAGGCCTCGGCGCCGAAGTGCCGATCGCCACGACCTACGTCAGCGAGGTCGCGCCGGCGCAGGTACGCGGCCGGTTCTACGTGCTCTACGAGCTGATCTTCGTGATCGGCCTCGTCGCGGCGGCCGTCGGCGGCGCGATCATCGTGCCGCGTTTGGGCTGGCAAGCGATGTTCTACATCGGCGCGCTGCCGGTCGTGCTGGCGTTCGTGCTGATGCGGCTGTTGCCTGAATCGCCGCGCTGGCTCGTGTCACGCGGCCGCATCGCCGAAGGCGCCGCAGTCGTGCGCACGATCGAAGACGCGGTCGTCGCATCGGGCCGCACGCTGCCCCCGCCGGAGCTGCACGTCACGGTGCCGCCGCAGGAAAAGGCCGACGTCGCCGAACTCTTCCGCGGCATCTACCGCAAGCGAACGCTGTGCGTGTGGGCGCTGTGGTTCTGCTGTTTCTCGACGACGTACGGGCTCACGTCGTGGCTGCCGACGCTCTACCGCACCGTCTTCCATCTGGGCCTCGCGCAGTCGCTGAACTTCGGGGTGATCACGCAATTGGTGGGCATCGCCGGTTCGGGGCTGCTCGCGGTGCTGATCGATCGTGTCGGGCGCAGGCCGCTCTTGGCGATCGGCTTCTTCGCCGGCGGCGTCGCCCTGCTGGCGCTCTTCCTCACCGGCGTCACGACGGCGCTCACGCTGCTGGTCTTCGTCTCGATCGGCACGTTTTTCATGAGCGCCGTCGCGATCGGCCTCAACCTCTACACGCCGGAACTCTACCCCACCCGCATCCGCGCGCTCGGCAACAGCATCGGCGGAGCGTGGCAACGCGTTGCCGCCGGCATCGGGCCCAACGTCGTGGCCGGCCTGCTCGGCGCCTACGGATTGCGTTCGGTGTTCGTGTACTTCGGCGTGCTCGCACTCGCGGGCGGCGCGCTCACCTGGGCCTTCGCGACGGAAACGAAGGGCCGTACGCTCGAGGAACTCTCGCCCTAGCGCGTGCGGCCGAGCAGTCGCGGCATCACGTCGCGCGCGAAGAGCTCGACCGAGCGCACCGCATCCGCGTGCGGCATGTCGCCGAACGCGAACTGCCCGGCGAGATAATTGGAGCCGGTGTGCCGCACCTGCGCATCGAGCTCGCGCCAAACGGTTTCGGGCGAGCCCGCGATCCCCGTTCCTCTTTCCATGACGCCGGCAAACGTTTTCGGGCGCTCGCCCTGAACCGGGCCGCGGTTGTGTTTGCGGTAGAGTGTGTGGAAGCTCTCATGCCAGCGCGGATAGGCGGCTTCGGCGATGGCCAGCGCGGCCGCATCCGTTTCCGCAACCACGATGAAGCGCACGATCCCCGCCAGGAGCTCCGCGGATCCCGCGGCTCGGCTCACGGCGCGATGCGGTGCGAGCGCCGCGGCCGCCGCGGCCGGCGTCGACAACGTGAGCACGTTGATCCCGCGCTGGGCGCAGCGCTCGGCGCTGGCGGCTGAGCTCACGCCGTACCACAACGGCGGATGCGGCCGCTGGTAGGACCCGAGCTCGATCGGCACGTTTTTGAAATGCAGGAAGTTACCGTCGAAGCTCAGCTCACGGGCGGTGAACCCGGCCAAGAGCACCTCGAGCGTTTCCTCGAAGAGCGCCTCCGACGTTGCCGTATCCACGCCGTAGTACCCGGCCTCGATCGGCGAGATTCCGCGGCCGACGCCGACGTCCAGGCGTCCGCCGCTCATTTGATCGAGCATGCACAGTTCTTCGAGCAGCCGCAGCGGATGATAGAAGGGCAGCAGGTACACGAGCGCGCCGATGCGCAGCCGCTGTGTGCGGCCGGCAACCATCGAGAGATACACGTTCGGTGACGATGCCAGACCCAGCGGTGTCGAGTGATGCTCCGCCACGTGATAGCTGTAGAAGCCCGCGCGATCGTAGAGCTCGGTCAATGCGATGCGTTGTGCGAAGAATGCGGCAGCGTCGCTCGCACCGCGATCCATGTGATCGAAAATGCCGATCTCACGCACGGCATGAGCCGACGAACCGGGCGGCAACAAAATTGGGTTGTCGCTAGGACGGCCAGATTTCGTGGGCGGTTTCCACCACGAGGCGCAGCTTGGCCCACTGGTCCTCGGGGGTGATGATGTTGCCCTCGACGACGCTGGCGAAGCCGCATTGCGGGCTGATGGCGAGCTTGTCGAGCGCAACGAATTTCGTCGCTTCCTCGACGCGGCGCAGCAGCGTGTCGCGCTCTTCGAGCTGACCGCGTTTCGAAGTGACGAGGCCGAGCACGACGCGTTTGTCCGGCGGCATGAAGCGCAGCGGTTCGAAGTCGCCCGAGCGGTCGTCGTCGTACTCGAGCAGGAAGTGGTCGTTGTGCAGCCCGCCAAAGAGCGGCTCCGCGATGCGCTCGTAGCCGCCTTCGGCAATCCAGGCCGAACGTGCGTTGCCGCGGCAGACGTGGATACCGATCGCCGTGTCGGCGCGCCGCTCGGAAATGCAGTCGTTGATCAGCTGCACGTACCGCAGCAGCCGGTCTTCGGGGCGTTCCCCGTTGGCGACGACTTCGGCGCGCATGCGCTCGGAGATGAAGTAGGAGAAGAGCGGGTCGTCGATCTGAATGTAGCGGCATCCGGCGGCTTCGAGATCGGCGATCTCGGCCCGGTATGCGCGCACTACGTCGGCGAAGAACTCATCGATATCGGGATAGGCGTCGGCCGAGACGACCGCGCGGCCGCCGTGAAAGTGCAGGCGCGAAGGTGAGGGAATCGTGATCTTCGGGGTGACTTCGGCTTGCGCCACATCGGCCAGAAACGTGAAGTCGTCGACCAGAATGGGCGTGGGCCGGCGAAGCGGCGCGACCGTGACGACGTTCTTGGGCACGTAATGCACCGTGCTGTCCGGATCGTGCGCAAAGGCCGGGTTCGCGGCGGCCGCGCGAATCTCGACGCCTTCGAGCCGGCCGATGAAGTCGGCGTACCAGTTCTCGCGCCGGAACTCGCCGTCGGTGACGACCTCGAGCCCCACGCGCTCTTGGCCCGCGACCGCATCCCGGATCGCGGCGTCCTCGACCGCGCGCAAGCGCGCGGCATCGATCTCGCCGCGCGCGAAGGATTCGCGGGCGACGAAAACTTCCTGCGGCCGCAAGAGACTGCCGACGTGGTCGGCGCGGAAAAACGGCTTCGTGCCGACCGTGCTCGTGCTCATCACTTCACGTACGGGGCGGCGTCGGTGACGATCGCGGCCGTGTCGAACGGTGCCTTCAGCGCGCCGTAACGCGCGGCGGCGTCGATGCCGGGCTGCATGAGCGCGCGCGTCAGGCGGTCGGTGTACTGCGTGCGCGTCATCGTGGCGAACACCTCCGGCGGCACGTTCGCCAGCGGTCCGAGGATTTTCGCCGTCTCGGCATGATGCGTGTTCGCCCAGCGTCCGGTCTCGTGCATCGCCGCGACGAAGTGCCGCGCGGCCTCCGGGTTCGCCTCGACCCACGCTTTGGAGGCGACGAATACCGCGCTGATCCATTCCGGCGCGATCGCGCCGAACGCGTTGGCCAGGACTTCGACGTCGGCGCTCTGCTCGGTGAGAAACGGCTCGGAGATCATCGCCGCATCGATGCGGCCCTGCTTGAGCGCCGCCGCCATGTTGGAGCTGGGCACTTCGACGAAGTGCACGGTCTTCGAGTCGCCGCCGTTCTTGTCGATCCACTGCTCGGCGCCGAGCTGCAGCGTGCCGCCGAGCGTGGTGACGGCGATGATCTTGCCGTTCAGATCGGCGCCCGACTTCAGTTTAGCGCCGCGCGCCTTCATCAGGAGCGCGTCGCTATCGGCCGTCGAGGTGAGGTTGGCCGGCGTCAGCACGATGATCGGGATACCGCGCTGGATCGCCGCCACCGCCGACGTGATGTTCGAAAAACCGGCGTCGAGCGAGCCCCCGGCGATCGCGGCGATGATCGCACCGCCGCCGTTGAACGTGGTCACCGTCGCGTCGAGGCCGTATTTCTTGAAAAAGCCGGCCTGCTGTGCGTAGATCGGCAGCGCGCTGGCTTCGGTGAACCCCAAGTTTGCGACACGAATCGGGGTCAGTGCGGGTGTCTGCGCAAGGGCCGCCGTGGGAAGAAGCATCGCTAGCGCACAGATCGATGCGCGTGCTCCGGACAACCAGAATCGAGCCATGACGATGCTCCCAAGAAGGCGTGAACGCGGTGTCGTTCGTCAGGCCCCTTCGCGCTCCTCGAAGCTGCGGGCGCGCTCGATCAGCGTATCGAGCATTGCGTAGAGTGCATCGATTTCGCCCGTATCGTAGTCGCGCAACAGCGTCTCGTTGCGCTTGAGCGAGGCCGCGCGCAGGCGCTTGTTCGCCCGGTGCCCGGCGGCCGTCAACGTCAGCACCGCTTCGCGATTGTCCCGCGCGCTGCGGACGCGCGCAACGAACCCGCGTTCGGTGAGGGCCGCGGCCGCGCGGCTGATCTGGGCCGCATCGGCCATGGCATGAAAGGCGAGATCGCGAATCGACACCGGCTCGAACACGCCCAGCAACGTGACGACTTGCCACTCGGATTGCGAGAGACCGTACTCCGCGCGCGCGAAGCGGACGGCGTGACGGGTCAGCGCCTTGCTGAGCGTGTTGATGCGCGGCGCCACCAGCGGCTCCGTCGTGGGGGCGGCGGCGGTGCGGTCCTTCACGCGTTGCTCTCGAGCGCGCTCTCGTGCCAGTGCGCAAGCAGCCGGCGCGAGAGGTACGACGTGCACAAAAAAATCGCGACCCCCGCGAGTCCGATCAGAAACAACGCCGCGAACATGCGCGGCGTTTTGAGCTGATAGCCGGCTTCGAGAATGCGGTACGCCAAGCCCGAGCCTTGACCGCCAGACCCGGCAACGAACTCCGCCACCACGGCGCCGATCAGCGCTAGGCCGCCCGAGATGCGCACGCCGGCCAGAAAGTAGGGCAGTGCCGCGGGGATGCGCAGCAGCACGAGCGTCTGCGAGCGCGAGGCGCCGTAGAGGCGGAAAAAGCTCCTCGAGATTGCGGTCGGCGCTCTTGAGGCCGACGCTCGCGTTCGAGAGCACGGGAAAGAATGCGACCAGCCACGCGCAGATCAGCAGCGCGAACCGCACGTTGTTGACCCACATGATCAGGAGCGGCGCGATCGCCACGATCGGCGTCACCTGCAGGATCACGGCGTAGGGAAAGAGCGCGAGTTCCACCCAGCGCGAGAGGCTGAACGCGATCGCGACGAGCCCGCCGACGACGACCGCGCTGACGAACGCGAGTCACCCGTGACGAGCATCGTCACCAAGAGCGATGACAGCAAGAGCTGATGGTCGGCGATCAGCGCCGCGGCGATCGCGAGCGGGCCCGGCAGGATGTGCGGCGAGATCGCCAAGGCGCGCGTCGAGCACTTCCCACAGCACGAGTCCGGCGATCCCGAAGGCGACCGGGGTTGCGATGCGGACGTAGGGTGAGGTGGCGTTCATGCGGCCAACGCGCGCTCGAGCGCTTCGGAGACGCGGCGGCACAGCGCCACGTATTCCGGCGACGTGCGGAACGGCTCGCCGCGTTCACCGGGGGCATCGATGCGCAGTTCGTCGGTCACCCGCCCCGGGCGCGCGGCCATTACGACGACCCGCTGCGAGAGGTAGACCGACTCGAAGACGGAGTGGGTGACGAAGATCGCGGTGAAGCCTTCGCGCGCCCATAGTTCCCGCAGATCGTTGTTGAGCTTGAAACGCGTGATCTCATCGAGCGCCGCGAAGGGCTCGTCCAGCAGCAGCAGCTGCGGTGCGGTGACGATCGCCCGCGCGAGCGAGACGCGCATCTTCATGCCGCCCGAGAGCTCGCGCGGATAGGATTCGGCGAAGCCGTGCAAGCCGACCCGGTTCAGTGCGTCACGCGCGCGGTCCGTCGCGCTGCGGCGCGGCGCGCGCGCGATGACGAGCGGGAGCATGACGTTCTCGAGCGCGCTCGCCCACGGCATGAGCGTCGGTTCTTGAAAGACGAAGCTCGTCGTGCCGCCGCGTGCCGGCAGCACGACCTCGCCGGCGGTGGGCTGCGCGAGCCCCGCGATCATCCGCAGCGCCGTGCTCTTCCCGCAGCCCGACGGCCCCAAGAGACTCGTGAACGATCCCGGCTCGAAGCGCAGATCCAGATCGCGCACCGCGATCACGCCGTTGGGAAATTGCTTCGTGACGCCGCGCAGCGCGAGCGCGGCGTCGTTCATCGCAGGCCGACCCGTTGGTCGACGAACTGCAGCGTGTAGGCTTTCTTCACGTCGAGTCCGGGCGGAAACACGCCGGCGTCGCTCATCTGCTTGTAGAAATGCGCCCAGCGGGCATCGGTCATCGCTCCGATCCCCAACTGCTTGGCATCGCCCGAATCGACCAGGCCGCGATCCTTCAGCACTTTGATTGCGAACGCGATCTCGTCGTCGGTCATATCGGGATTGTTCTGCTTGATCAGCGCGTTGCCCGGCGCCGGGTTGCCGTAGAGGTAGCTATACCAGCCCTCGATCGATGCGCTGACGAACTTTTGCACGAATGCCGGCCGTTTCGCGATCGTGTCGGCCGTGGTCGCGATCGTCGTCACGTAGGGATCGTAGCCGTAATCCGCGAGCAGGAACGTCACCGGGTTGGCGACGCCGGCTTTGCGCAGCGCCAGCGGCTCGTCGGTCGCGAACCCTTGCTGCACGAGGCGGTCGTCGGCCAGAAAGGGAGCCAGCGAGAACGTGTACGGCTTGACCTGGTCGTCGCTGAAGCCGTAGCGGGCGCGCAAGAACGGCCAATAGGTTTGCATGCCGAGCGCGCCGACCATCACGGTGCGGCCTTTGATCTGCTCGATGCGCTCGATGCCTTGACCCGGATGGGCGATCAGCACGCTCGGGTCTTTCTGATACAGCGCCGCAACTTGCACGATCGAGACGCCTTCGCGCACGGCGTTGATCGCCGTGCCGCTGCTGCCGAGCGTGAAGTCCGTGCGGCCGCCCAGCAGCAGTTGAGCCGGATTGCTCTGCGGGCTGCCGAGGCGAATCTCGACGTCGAGTCCGTACTTACGGTAGATGCCGGCCGCGACGGCTTGGAAGAAGCCGCCCCACTCGGCCTCGGCCCGCCAGCCGATGAACAGCGTGGCCTTTTCCAGGGCCGGCGCGGGCGCTTGGGCGGGCGCCGCGAGCGGCCCCTGGACGAACGCGATCGCCAGCGTTAGGGCGATGGTACGAGCGATCCGGCGCAAGCGGAGCAGGCGGTCAAAAGAAGGCATCGACGTCGACCTCGTGTTCGAGAAGACCGGCGCCGCGCAGCACGCGCGCCCAGCCGGCATACATTGCGCGCACCTCGGGCGCGCCGGGTGCGAACGGATGGAAGAAGCTGGTCGAGAAACCGATCTCGCGCAAGAGCGCGGAGTCGCGGCCGGTCCGGCGGGCCATCGCGTCGAGCGCAGCCGCGGGCTCGCGGTAGACGGCGGCCGCGGCTTCGGCCAGCACCTCGGCGGTCGCATCGAACAGCTCCGGATTGCCGGCGTACGCGGCTTGCGACGTCCACCAATTGGAAACGAGCGACGGATTACCGGTGGTCGACATCGCGAGCGAACCCGCGCCGAGCACGTGGTCGACCGTGTAACCCAAATTGCGCCGCAGCATCACGGTCACCAGCGGCTCGACGCTGATCGCCACGTCGACCTCGCCCGCGGCCAACGCGTCGGGCATGCGGTGAAACGGCATCGGTTTCCAGGCGATGCGCTCGAGGTCGAGCCCATGCCGGCGGAACAAAAACAGCGGGCCCGAGTGCGTGATGCCGCCGTCGAGTGCGAACGCCGCCAGCGTCTTGCCTTCGAAATCGGCCGGTTCGCGAATCGTGACGCCGTGCCGCGCGACCATGTTCATGAAGTCGCCTTCGCGTTCGCCTACGCGCCCGCGGATCGCGCCGGTGGCGATCAGGCGCGTGGGCAGCCCGAAGCGTTCGGCGGCCATGATCGTCAGCGTCGGTCCGGCGAAGGACAGGTCCATCCGGCCGGCGCGGATATCCTCGATCGCCTGCGGCGCCGTGCGCTGCACGAACTCCGTGGCGATGCCGCGCCGCGCGAACAGCCCGAACTCGATTGCCGAGAACATCGGCAGCAAGCCCATCATGGGGTCGGGATGCGCATCGATGCGGAGCAACACGAAGCATGACTTTATCATGCGTTTTGCGGTGTGTCAAAGAGGCGGGCCGTCCGCCCGTGCCCAACGAGTCCGGGCTGTGCGCGAGCTGCAGGCCTCCATCCCGGTCAAGGCGCCGAGCGGCTTCGCGCTCGCGTTCCTGAGCACGTACGTGAGCGATCTCGGCGGTCCGGGCAGCGATTCACGGTTGCCGATGCGCTATACGCTCAGCCAGCTCGCGGGGCTGACGCTCGAGCGCGACGTGACCGTGCGGGTCGAATATGAGCCGCAGGCCGGCGACGCGCCCGCGCTATTGCGCATCTGCTGGGAACCGGACGCGACGATATTCCCGAGTTTCGAAGGCAAACTGCATGCCGAACCAGCCGGAGAGGGTGCGTGCACGTTAACGATCGGCGGCACGTACGACGTTCCCGGCGGCGTTGCCGGGCAGCTCTTCGACGCCGTCGTCGGCGTGCGCATCGCAGCCGGCACGCTCGAACAACTGCTCGAAACGTTTCGTGATGCGATCGAAGACGATTACAAAAAACGCATGGAGTACGCGTGAGCGTCTAGCGTACCGTGTAGAGCGTCCACGTGACGATGAGACCGATGACGGCGATGACGCCGGCGATGACCCCGGCCGCGGCATCGGGCATCGAGACGTCCTTGCCGGCGCGCAGGGCGCGCGCGCTCGCGATGTACCGAACCGCACCGTACCCGGCGCACACCACTCCCGCCAGCGCCATCGCCGTACCGAACGCCGTCGAGACGGCGGGCGAGCTTTGGTGAATGTGCGCGACCGCGGCGACTTCGCGCGTGAACAGTGAAAAGCGCGCGATGACGAAGCCGAAGGCGATGAACGCCAACGCCGTGCGCGTGTAGGCCAGGAAGGTCCGTTCGTTTGCGAGAGCGTCGGTCGCGCGCTGCTGATTCATGCCAATGATATGTTTCCCGGCGGCTCGAAAGCCCGCCTCGCCCCCGGTCCGAATTGGAGAACGAGCGATGCTTCGTAGACGTGTCCTTGCCTTGCTGGCGGTTGCAGCCTTCGCCGTCGGGCCGCGCACCGCGTCGGCCAACGATGAGGTCAAGGTCGGCATGTTGCGCTTGCCGACGGCGCTCTTCATCGGTATGGATCAAGGCTACTTCGCCGCCGAGGGCATCGACATCAAACCGGTGTTCTTCAAATCGGGAGCGGAGCTCGTGCCGGGCCTCTCCACCGGGCAAATCGACGTTGCGACCACCTCACCCGGCGCGGCGCTGTTCAACGCGCTGGCGCTGGGCGTCAACGCGACGATCGTGGCCGATTACTGGACCTCGGGAAAGGACGTTCCCTCGGGCGACTCGGCCTTCATCATGGTGCGCAAAGACCTCGCCCCCTACGGCCAGTTCAAGGCCAAAGACGCCAAGAACCTCACGGTGGCCGTCACCGCGCACGGTCAGATGACCGAACTCTTCGCCGACACCTATCTCGCCAGCGCGGGGCTCTCGACCAACGACGTGAACATCGTCGACATGCCGCTGCCCGACATGAGCGCGGCGCTGGCCAATCACGCCGTCGACATCGCCTCGACGATCGACCCGTACGCAACGATGCTGGCGACGCAGGGCACGGCCGTGAAGGCGATCGGAGTCTCGGCGCTGATGCCGGGGTACGTGCAGGCAGTGATGATGTACGGCCAGCGCATCGGCAAAACCGACCGCGCGCTGGGCCTGCGCTTCATGCGCGCGTTCGCGAAGGCCAACACGTTTCTGCGCACGCACCTCACGTCGCCGGCGGGGCGCGCGGAGATCGCCGCAAATCTATCAGAAATACATCCCGATCGACGATCCGACGCTCTACCAGAAGATCGGTTTGGCGGTCGGCCCCGAGAAGCTCTCGGTCGTGGTCGAAGGCAAGTACGCGTTGCGCTGGCAGATGGATCAGTATGCGAATCAGGGGCTCGTGCAGGAGCGCCCCGACCTCAAGAAGAGCGTCGACAACAGCTTCGCCGACGCGGTCGCGCGCCCGAAGTAGCCTTCACTCGAGCGGGTCGCGGACCATCGGCGTGGTCTGAAATTCGTAGTTTCCGAGCACGCCCTTGCGGCGTTCGGCGCGCATGAAGTAGGCGTTGAGAATGATGTCGCGCGTCGCCGGATCGATCGCGATCGGTCCGCGCGGGCTCTCGAACTTCATGTTCTTGACGATCTCCATCGTTTTGTCCGGGATCGATCGCCCCGTGCTGCGCGTCGATCACCTTGTAGGCGGCCGCGATCGCGTCGTAGGCGGCGACGGCGATGAAGCTCGGGTTCTGATCGCCGCCGTACGCGGCTTTGAAGTCTTTCACGAACTGGCGGTTGAGCGCCGAGTCGTGGGTGGAGGTATAGTCCGACGTGCTGATGATGCCGAGCGCCGCGTCGCCCTCGGCCGGCAGGATCGCTTCGTTCACCAGCGCGCCGTTGACCAGTACTTTGGTGCCGCCCCGTTCGATGCCGCTGGCTTTGATCGCGCGCAAGAACTCGATGCCGCCGCCGGTGGCGTTGATGAACGCGTAGAGCACCTTGGGCTTGGCATCCTTCGCGCGCTGGATGTAGGCGGTGAAATCCTTGTTGTCGACCGGGATGCGCGCTTCGCCGAGCACCGTGCCGCCGGCGGCAGTAAACGCTTTTTCAAACGTCGTTCCCGCATCGATGCCCGGGCCGTAGTCTTGGAAGAGCGCGTAGGCCGTGTTCCCTTGGGTCTTGGCCGCCCAGCGCCCAAAGGCGTCGGTGATCTGCGTCTGCGTGAAGCCGAAGCGCGCGGTGTAGGGCGCTTTCGCCATGATCCCCGACGTCGCGGCGTTGACGATGAAGAACGGCACTTTGGCTTGGGTCGAGACCTGCGACATCGCGATCGCGTTCGGCGTATACGACGTGCCGACGATCAGGTCGACTTTGTCCTGCACGATCTCTTCTTGCGTGAGCCGGCGCGCGATCTCGGGCGCGATGCCCGTGTCGTCGCGTTTGACCAGCACGATCTTGCGGCCGCCCGCCGAGTCGCCGTGCTCCGTCTGATAGGCGGCGATCGCGGCATCGAATTCCTTGCCCTGTTCCACGTTGTCGCCGCCCGAGAACGAGAACACGATCCCGATCTTCAGCGGCAGTTGCTGGGCGTACGCAGCGGCCGCCGTCGCCAGGTACGCCACCGTCCCGAGCACGAGAAAACGACGAAAAAACCGAACGATCATGCCATGCCTCCGGCGGACGCTTGTACGGCTGGAGTTTCACGACGGAAAAGCCCGTGACCCTCTCGAACGACGCCGCATGAGCAACCGAAAAAGCATCGAGGTCGAGGGCTTCAGCCACGGCGCGAACCCGATTCCGGCCGCATCGCGCGTCGGCAACGTCGTGATGACGGGTGGCATCTCGGGACTCGATCCGGCGACCGGCAAGGTTCCCGAGGACGAGGCCGCACAGGTCGTCCAAGCCTTCATCAACCTCGAGAAGATCATCAAAGCCGCGGGCGCGTCGCTCGACGACGTCGTCAAGGTCGGCGTCGTCGGTGAAGTCGCTCGCGTTGCGCGAAGAGATCAACGTCCAGTGGGTCAAGTATTTTCCCGACGAGCATGCGCGTCCGGCGCGCCACACGACGCAGTACGATCATTTCGGCGGCGCGACCGCGATCCAACTCGAGGCCACGGCGGTCATTACGTAACCGCGCTAACGCATCATGATCGACGAGAAAGACATCCGCGTCCGCATGCGCGACGGGGTGCACGTCGCGCTGCGCATCTATCGTCCCGACGGCCCGGGACCGTTCCCGGTGCTCTTCGCGCCGGCACCGTACCGGTACGACAACGACGACGCTGCCGGCGTATCCGATGTTTCTGTGGCGCGAGACGGGCCCGATCGCGTGGTACGTCGAGCACGGTTACGCGTACGTGCGGATGGACGTGCGCGGCACCGGCTACTCCGAGGGCAGCTACGGTCTGCTCGGGCCGCGACGAGCAGAACCGATCTCTACGACGCGATCGAATGGCTCGCGCAGCAGCCGTGGTGCAACGGCAAGATCGGCGGCATCGGCCAATCGTACTTCTGCATGTCGCAATGGTGGATGGGCATTCTCAAGCCGCCGCATCTCGCGTGCTTGGGCGTCTACGACGGCATGAACGATCTCTACCGGCACTTCGGCTATCCGGGCGGCATCGAGGGAAATTTTCTGCCCTACTGGTTCGCGCAGAGCGTGCGCATGCCCAACAAGTATCCGCACAACGGCGACCATCCGCGCGACGTCGAGGCCGACCTGCTGCTGGAATTCGAGCGTCATCCGCTCTACGACGACTGGTGGCGCGAACGCGCGGCCGCCTACCGCCTGCACGAGATCGAGGTGCCGATCTACTCCGTCGGCGTGTTCGCGAAGATGGACTTGCACCTGCTCGGCAACATCAACGGCTTTCGCAAAACGCGCGGGCCGCGCAAGCTCGCGATCACCGCCACGCCGACGGCGTTCTCGTCGGCTACCGATTTCGCGCAGCCCGACTTCCACGAGCGCTACTTTCTGCCGTTCTACGAGCGCTATCTCAAGGGCGTCGACGAACGGCTTCGGAAGCGCGGCCCGACGTCGAGTACGACGTCAAGAACACCGGCGTGACGCGCACGTTCGCCGTATGGCCGCCGCCCGGCGTGCGGCGCGAGACGTTCTATCTCGCTGACGGACCGAGCGGGACCGTGACCTCGCTCAACGACGGCACGCTCGCGAGCGCGGCCCCGGCGGCGCCCGCATCGCAGACGACCTATAGCTATCCGCAACCGTCCTGGACGCTCGGGGTGGTGGCGATGGGGCCGCAGGGTCCCGATCCCGTGCGCGCCGTGCTGACCTTCACCAGCGCGCCGCTCGAGGCCGATCTCGAAATCGCCGGCAGCGCGAAGCTGCTCGTGCACGTCTCCTCGACGCGGCCGGATACCGACGTGATCGTCAAGCTTTCGGAGCAGTTCGCGCAAGCGGCGGAGGAACGCGCGACCGGCGCGCAGCCGCGCTCGACGATCGTGACCAAAGGCTACCTGCGGGCCTCGCACGCTTTCGAGCGCGACGCCGAGCTCGATAGCGAAGAGATCGCGTTCTACACGCACGCGCGCGAAGTGCCGCTCACACCCGGCCGGGTGTACGAGCTCGAGATTCCGCTGCATCCGATGGCCTACCGTTTCGGCAAAGGCAACCGCCTGCGGCTCGAGATCGCGAACGGCGATTCAGCCGCACACCGACGGCCTGTTCGCGCATGCCTACCGGCCCGACAAAGTCGGCGCGGACACGATCTACCACGAAGCCGCGCACCCCTCGCGGCTGATCCTGCCGGTACTCGGCTAGGGCGCGTTCACTCGGGAACGATCTCGAAGACGGCCTGCACTTCGGTCAGCGCGCCGCGCGGCAGCGAGCTCACGCCGACGGCCGCGCGCGTCGGCCGTCCGGCATCGCCGAAGATCTCGACGACGAGATCGGTGGCGCCGTTGGCAATCCGCGGGTGCTCGGTGAAGGCGGGGATCGCACTGACGAAGACCGTCATGTTCACGCACCGTTTCACGCGCGAGAGACGGTCGCCGACGGCGGCGGCGAGCTGGGCCACGACGTTGAGCGCGCACAGCCGCGCCGAGGCGTAGCCCGCCTCGAGAGCGACGCCCTCGCCCGCGTGGCCGACATGCGCCACCGTGCCGTCGCTGATCGGCAGCTGGCCGGAAACATAGACGAACGAACCCGCCACGACAAACGGGACGTAGTTGGCGGCCGGCACCGGCGCCGCCGGCAGGCTCAAGCCGAGTTCCGCAACCCGCGCCGCGATGCTGTCGTTCGCGGCCGCCTCAGATTCCAAGCGAATATCCATGAATCTCAAGCGTCGTCTGCCCGCTCTTGACCCGTTCGAGGTTGCGCGCCTCTTTCGCGACGTTTTCCGCCGCCATGGCGACGACGGCCGCCGCGCGCTCGCGCGGAATGACGACGACGCCGTTGCGGTCGCCGACGACGAGATCGCCGGGATCGATCGTCACGTCGGCGATCGCGGCCGGCACGAAGAGCGAACCGTGCCCCGCGGGATCCTTCGTCGTCCCGCGGATACAGAGGCCGCGCGCGAAGATCGGGAAACCCACTTCTTCCAGTTCCTCGCCGTCGCGCACGCACGCATCGATGACGAGACCGCCGAGCCGGCGCATCTGCGCCGCGCTCGCCATGACGTCGCCCAAATACCCGCCTTCGTAGGCGTCGCCGACGGCGAACACGAGAACGTCGCCGGGTTTGGCGAGGTGGATCGCGCGATGCAGCCAGAGGTTGTCCATCGGCGGCCCGGTCACCGGAAATGCCGGACCGCTGATGCGAAACGCCGGCGCAACGGGTTTGATCGCCGCCGGCAACGCTCCGATGCGTCCGGCGGCTTCATGCAATGCCGCGGCGCCGACCCTCGCAGCCGCAGTGCAGAGCTCGGCGGAAACACGTTCGAAATCGTGATCGGCGGTAATCATGGCATCTGCATTGACGGTCGGCGCGGTACGACACTTTGGACACTTGGCCATTCGTCATGCGAAGCCGGGGTGAGACAATCCGGAAGCCGCACACGTTGAGGATGTTCGTTGAAAATACTGCTGTTCGCTATCTTGCTTGCACGACTCATGGTTTCAAGCGTCTCCGCCGACGGGATGCAAACCGTAACGATCGGCACGTCGGGTACCAGCGCCGACGTCGCCTTCTTCATCGCCGAGAAGAAAGGTTATTTTCGCGACGCGGGCATCCAGCCGCAATTGGTTCCTTTCCAGTCCGCGGCGATGATGATCGCTCCGCTGGGCGCGGGACAACTCGATGCCGGCGGGGGAACGGTTGCGGCCGGTCTCTACAATGCGGTGTCGCGCGGCATCAACGTGAAAGTTGTCGCCGACCGAGCATCGGTGAAGCCGGGCTACGAATATTCGACGCTCCTCGTCCGCAAGGACCTGGTCGATAGCGGCCGTTACAAATCGCTCAAAGACCTCAAGGGCATGACGATTTCGACCGCCGGCCAAGGCGCCGGTTCCGAATCGGCGCTGAACGAAGCGCTCAAGAAGGGCGGGCTGATGTGGTCCGATGCCCATGTCGTCTACATGGGGTTCCCGGAAACGCTGGTCGCGTTCAAGAACAAGGCGATCGACGCGGGCATCGTCAACGAACCGACGCTCTCGCGGCTGCTGAGCGAGGGCATCGCGGTGCGCGCGAGCCAGGGGTTGATCTATCCCGGACAGCAAACCGCGGTGTTGCTGTATTCGCAAGCGTTCTCGGCGCGCCGCGACGTTCCCGAGAAGTTCATGGTGGCGTACTTGCGCGCACTTCGGTATTACAACGACGCACTCGTCGACGGGAAATTCTCCGGACCCAAAGGTGACGATATTGTGAATATCCTCATGGAGTACACGAAAGACAACGATGCCGCGGGCTTCCGCGAGATGACGCCCTTCGCCGTGAACGCAAACGGTTACGTCAACACCAAGAGCCTGCTCAACGACCTCGCGTTCTATAAGAGCCGGGGCCTGATCCAGGATCCCAATCTGAGCGTCGGCCAGATCATCGACGGCTCGTTCGTCTCGGCCGCCGACCGGGAACTCGGCCCCTACCGCGTGAGCGTGCGTTAACCATGATCTCCAAGGTGCAGAACACGTTTTTCACCGCCACGAATCGCGGGACGCCGATGGGCGAACTCTTCCGCCGGTACTGGATCCCCGCCATGCTGGCCGAAGAACTGCCGGAGCCGGACTGTCCGCCCGTTCGCGTTCCGCTGCTCGGCGAGAAGCTGGTCGCATTCCGCGACACGCAAGGGCGGCTCGGATTGGTCGACGAGTTCTGTCCGCATCGCGGCATTTCGCTGTGGTTCGGCCGCAACGAAGAGTCGGGTCTGCGGTGCGTGTATCACGGCTGGAAATTCGACGTGACGGGGCAGTGCACCGAGATTCCCTCCGAAGCCGCAGCCGACGGCTATTGCCAAAAAATCAAAGTGCGCTCGTATCCCCTGATCGAAGCCGGCGGCGTGATCTGGGCCTATATGGGGCCGCCCGCCGAGCAGCCGCCGCCGCCGGCGTTTGAGTGGGTCACGCTCGAGCCCGCGCAGCGCTTTCTCTCCAAGCGCCACCAAGAGAGCAACTATTTGCAGGCCCTCGAGGGCGGCGTCGACTCGAGCCATGTCTCGTTTCTCCACCGCGGCGATCTGAACACCGATCCGCTGCATCGCGACACCGCCGGCGCGAAATTCGCGCGCGGGACGAACACGGTATTCGACGTTCACGAATCGCCGGGCGGGCTGCTCATCGGTGCACGCCGCAGCGCCGATCCGGGGTCGTACTATTGGCGCATCACGCAGTGGCTGATGCCGTGGTACACGCTCATTCCGCCGTATAGCGGACAGGCGCTCAACGGCCATGCGTGGGTTCCGATGGATGACGAAAACTGCATGGCCTGGACGTGGACGTTTCACCCCACGCGCGCCTTGACCGAACGCGAACTCGAACTGATGAAGGGCGGCGCGGGCGTCCACGCCGAGATGATTCCCGGGACGTTCGAACCGATCGCAAATCGGCGCAACGATTACCTCATCGACCGCGCAGCGCAGAAGGACGGGCGGTACTACAACGGCGTCAAGGGTCTCGCCATTCAAGACGCGGCCGTTCAGGAAAGCATGGGCGCGATCGCGGACCGCTCGAACGAGCACCTGGTCGCAACCGACGCCGCGATCATCAAAGTGCGCAAGCGCTTGCACGACGCAGCCCGCGCCGTGGAGCTCGGGCAGCGGGCGCCGGGCTTGGAACCCGAAGCGCAGTACGTGCGTTCGGCCTCGTTCGTCTTACCCGTCGACGCCGACTTCGAAGGCAAAGCGGTCGACGCCGTGAAGGTACGCGCCGGCATGGAGCACGTCGCCGTCTAGCGCCGGGTGCTCGAAGGTGCCTAGGCGACCTTGTCGAGCGCTGAGACGTTCGAGACGGCCGTCGGCTGCGACACCAGCGGCGTGACCGGCTGCGAGAAGACCGGCGGCAGCGCCTGCGACCCGGCGATGAGGGCGACGGCGCCGTAGGACTGGATCAGCGTACCGCTGTCGCCGTACAGGACTTGCTGCGTCGGCGTAGGCTGCTGGGCCGTCGCATTTGCCGAAGGCGAGGTGTCGGTCGCCGGCGTCGTGTCGTCGGTCGTCGTGGAAGTCGAGCCGGCCAACGTGGTGCCGACCGCCGCGTCGGCCGCCGAAGCGAGCCCGAGCGGGGTGCTCGCGGCGGTCGAGGTGAGCGCGTTCGCGCCCAGCAAGGCATCCGGCGTCACGGCGGGGGGCGGCGTGAGGGACTGGCCGAGCGCCACGCGGTCGGCGATATCGGCGATCGCCGGGTTGGCGAACGGCGACTGCGCGGTCAGGGCGTCGGCGGCGGTGCCGCGGGCCGCGATCGCGGCGGCCGTCGCCGCAGCGCTGGTCGCGGCGGCGGAAGCCTGGAGCGCGGCCGCGGACGCCGCGTCGGACGTGCGCACTACGCCGTTGAGGTACGGGCTCAGAACGGCATAAACGGAGGCTGTTCCGCTCCCTACCGCACTGACTGCTCCGACTGTCATGGGTCCTATGTACCCACGACGTACCTCCGCTAACCAGAGCGAGGTATGCGCCCGGTCGCTAACTCGCCCTTAGTGCCAAATCAGGTCGGCGGCCGAGGTCGGCGCGGTGGTGCCGTACTTCACCGCCACGTCGATCACCGGCTGAAGCATAGGCGCTTCGAGCCGCGGCGCATCGCCGTACGTGCTGCGCACCATCGTGGTCATCACCTCGGGCGTGATCTTTGAATACTTGCGCAGGATCTCGGCCGACTCGGCGTGGTGCGCGTTAGCCCAGAGTGCGGTCTGGTGCATGACGTTGACGAAGGTTCGCGCCGGCGCGGGGTGCGCGTTCAGCCACGCTTCGGTCGCGAACCACGTGGTGATGTAATACTTTTTGCCGACCGCCCCGCCCGCATCGCCGATCGTCTTCGCCACGCCCTGCGCCGCGGCCATGTAGGGTTCGCCGACGATCGCGGCATCGACGCGCCCGGCGTCGAGCGCGTTACCCATCTCGGAAAATGGGATCTCGACCAGTTTGATCGTCTTGATGTCGCCGCCGTTTTGCGCGATCCACGCTTGGGCGGTGTACTGCGTCAGGTCGCGCAGCCCGTTCACCGCGATCGTCTTGCCGTTGAGGTCGGCGCCCGTTTTCGCGGTCGACCGTTTGCTCACCATCATCATCAGCGTTGACGGCAGACCGTTGTACATGCCGGCCGGCGCGATCGCTTTGAAGGAGAGGCCGCGGTTATGCGCTTCGGCCAGCGGAACGACGCTGCCGTAGCCGATGTCGACCGCACCCGCGCTGACCGCGGAGGCGATCGAGGCCGTGTTCGTCAGCACGGTGAGCGTCACGTCGAGCCCGGCGGCTTTGAAGAAACCGAGGTCGAGAGCGTAGAACGCTTGGCCCGCCGCATCGGTCGGCATCGCGCCCAGCTGCAGCGCCGTCGTGTCGGCGCGCGCGGCGGGCGCCGCGTTCCAGGCCAGCGCCCCCGCGGCGGCGGCGCTCAGCGTGCGCAGCGCGGCGGCTCGTGAATGGTTCATGTCGTTGCTCCCGGGAGGGCTTCGGCCGGCGTCCACTCGGGCGCCATGTTGCCGTAGCGGAACATCTCGTCCGGCGTGTGCTGGGTGAACTCGACGACCACCTGGCGTTCGGCGATGCCGAAGGCGGCCGAACATTCCGTTGCGATGGCGCGCGCGAGCGCTTCGCGCACCTCGGGTTCGCGCCCGCGGCGAATATCGCACATCACGACGAGGACCGGCGCCAACACGCCGTCTTGTAACCGGACGAGATTGCCGGCGCCCAGTTCGCGGAAGGCGATCGCGGGAATATGCGGCTGCGTCAGCATCGCCTGCGCGTAGAGTTCCGCCAAACGCTGGGCGAAACGGCGCTTCACGTCGGCTTCGGCCGGGGCGGGAAGATCGACTTGCAAGTACGGCACGTGGCCCTCGCTGCGCTGTTCTAGGATGAGTTTCGGCGTATCGGAGGCGATATGCAGGTCATGCACCGGACCGCCTGGTCGCCGTCACTCCGCGATGATTTTGCGCGCGGCTTGGCGATCCCCGCGCACCTGCTGGCGCTCGATGCGCGGCGCCGCTTCGACGAGCGCCGTCAGCGCGCGCTGACGCGCTACTACATCGATGCCGGTGCGGGCGGGTTGGCGGTCGGCGTGCACTCGACGCAATTCGCGATCCGCGACGCCGGCTTGTACGAACCCGTGCTGGCCTGCGCGGCCGCAGCCGCGGCCGCGTGGACCGATCGGCCCCTCGTGTTGATCGCCGGCGTGATCGGCCGCACCGCGCAAGCACTGGCCGAGGCGCGGACGGCCGTGCGTCTGGGCTACCACGCCGGGTTGCTCAGTCTGGCGGCGTGGCGCGGCGCATCGGAAGACGAGCTGGTGGAGCACTGCGCCGCGGTCGCCGCGGCAATTCCGCTGATCGGGTTCTACTTGCAGCCGGCCGTCGGCGGGATCGTGCTCTCGCCGGAGTTCTGGCGGCGCTTCGCGTCGATCGAGAACGTCGTCGGCATCAAGATCGCGCCGTTCAACCGCTACCGCACGCTCGACGTGATCCGCGGCGTGGTCGCCGCCGGCGCCGAGGAGCGGGTGACGCTCTACACCGGCAATGACGATCACATCGTGCTCGATCTGGTCACGCCGTTCGCGGTGCGGCGCGATGGAGAAGAGGTGCTCGTGCGTATCCGGGGCGGCCTGCTCGGTCACTGGAGCGTGTGGACGCGCACGGCCGTGCAGCTGCTCGAACGTGCGCAGCGCGCGGCGGCGCAGCCGGCCGTCGATGCCGCGCTGCTCGCGCTCGACGCGCGCGTCACCGATTGCAACGCGGCCTTCTTCGATGTCGCAAACGACTTCCGGGGCTGCATCGCGGGCTGTCACGAGGTCTTGCGGCGGCAGGGGCTCTTCGAAGGAAGTTGGTGCTTGGACCCTCACGAAACGCTCAGTCCCGGTCAAGCCGAATCGATCGACCGGGTATTGCTGGAGCATGCCGACTTGAGCGATGACGATTTCGTGGCGGCCAACCTCAGCCGCTGGATGGAGGACTGATGAACGCGTCGGCGACCGCCGTGCGGCGCTATGCCTGGATCGTGCTCGTTCACCTGGCGTTCATCGCAGCGTGGTGGTTGTTCGTGGTGGTCGGCAAAGTGCCGAAGTTCATCATGCCGACGCCGCTGCAAACGCTGCAGACGATCGCCATGCCGCACTACGACTGGCTCGGCAACTCGATCGTCACCGGTGAGGAGATCTTCCTCGGTTACATCCTGGCCGTGATCTTCGGGGTGGCACTGGCGGTGGTGTGCACGTGGTCGCGGCTCCTCTCGACCGTGTTCATGCCGCTGCTCGTCAGCCTGAACATGATCCCGAAAGTCGCGCTCGGCCCGCTGTTCATCGTGTGGTTCAAGTACGGCGTGGTTCCCAACGGCATCATCGCGTTCACGATTTGCTTCTTTCCGATCTTGCTGACCGCGGCGCGCGGTTTGCACGAAGTGGAGCCGGAACTGCTCGACCTCGTGCGCTCGCTGCACGGTTCGCGCTGGCAGCTGTTCACCAAGATTCAGCTGCCCGGCTCGCTGCCGTACATTTTCTCGGGCATGAAAGTCGGCGCGGTGCTGGCGGTGGCGGGCGCGGTCGTCGGCGAGTTCCTCGGCTCGGCCAAGGGCCTGGGCTACGTGATGCTGCAGGTGCAGATGACGCTCGATACCGCCGGCGATGTTCATGGCGGTGCATCCTGATCACGCTGATCGGCATTGGTTCTCTACGGCGATCGTCGTGGCGCTCGAGCACCTGCTGGTCGTGCGGGATGCGCGGCTGCAATGACGCTGACCGCGACCGAGCCGTTCATCCACCTGGCCGGCATCCGCAAGGAGTACCGCGACCGCGACGCGCGCGTTTCTCGCCGTTTCGGACGCGACGTTCGACGTCGCGGCGGGCGAGCTGATCGCGCTGGTCGGGCCGTCGGGCTGCGGCAAGACGACGTTGCTGAAGATCCTCGCCGGGCTGCACCGCGCCGACGAGGGCGACGGTGCGGATCGGCAACGCCGCGGTGCCGTTCGATCCGGCGCGCGACGTCGGCATGGTGTTCCAAGCGCCGCTGCTTACTCAAGTGGCGGCGCATCGTCGACAACGTGCTGCTGCCGGCCGAGATCCTGGGCTTGCCGCGGGAAGCCAGCCGCCGGCGGGCGCTCGACCTGCTCGATCTGGTGGGGCTGGCCGGTTTCGAGAACGCCTATCCCTACGAGCTCTCGGGCGGCATGCAGCAGCGGGCGGCGATCGCGCGCGCCTTGGTCCACGATCCCAAGCTGGTGCTGATGGACGAGCCGTTCGGGGCGCTGGATGCGTTGACGCGCGAGAAGATGAACCTCGAGCTGCTCCGTATTTGGGAGCAGAGCGGGAAGACGATCGTGTTCGTCACGCACGGCATCGCTGAAGCCGTGTTCGTCGCGACGCGCGTCATCGTCCTCACCGCCGGGCCGGCCCGGATGGCCGGAAACATTCCGATCGACCTGCCCCGTCCGCGAACGCTCGACATGCGAACGCACGAAGCGTTCGGCGCATACACCCGGGAAATCTATCACTTGCTCGGTATGGAGTAATCCCATGAAACGTCGATCCCTCGTCCCGCTCGCACTGGCCGGAGCGTTGCTCACGCTCAACCTCGCACCCGTTACCGCGGCGCCGCCCGAAAAGGTCAGCATGATCTTGAATTGGGTCGCGGGCGGCGATCACGCACCGTATTACTACGCGCAAAAAATGGGTTGGTATAAAGACGCGGGCATCGACCTCACGCTCGAACAGGGCAAAGGCTCGGCACTCGCCGCTCAAAAAGTCGGTGCCGGCGTCGATCAGTTCGGGCTCTCCGACATGGGCACCGTGCTGCAAGCGCGCGGCAAGGGCGCCGACGACGTCGCGATCTTGAACGTCTACGCGAACTTTCCCGAGGGCTTCTATTGGCTGAAGAGTTCGGGCATCAAAACGCTCAAGGATCTGGTCGGCAAGAAGATCGGTAACCCGCCGGGTGACGCCGGGCGCGTGATTTGGCCGGCGCTCGCCAAGGCCAACCACATCGATCCCAACTCGATCACCTGGGTCAACATCGAGCCGGCCGCCAAGCTCACCGCGCTCAAGACGGGCGCCGTCGATGCGGTAACCGAGTTCTTCAACCTCCATCACGTCTACGCCAAAGAGCTGGGCGCCAACATGGGCTACCTGGCGTGGAAAGACGACGGCGTGAACCCGTACGGCAACTCGGTGATCGTGAACGGCGAATACTTGCGCGGTCACCGCGATACCGTGGCCGCCTTCACCAAGGTGACGCAGCGCGCGTTCGGCTTCTGTTCGCACACGCCCGATCCGTGCATCCAGGCGCTGGTGGAAGCGAACAGCGGCCTGAGCGCGCCCAACGAGCTGCAGAACTGGGGTGAGGTCGCCCAATTGATGAGCGATCCCGTTTCACAAACGGTGGCGCTCGGCTGGATGGATCCCAAACGCATGGCCGATACGTATCAGCTCGTCAAGGATTACATCGGCATCGACACGGCGTTCGCGCCGACGGCCGCCTACACCAACGACTTCCTGAGCAAATCGATCAAAGCTCCGGTCGTCAAGGATGCACAGTAGCGTCGCGACCGCGCCCGAGCGCTTTCGCGACGAGGAGCACGTCGACGACGTCCTGACGGCACCGCCTCCCGAGCTCGTTCGCGATCTGGAGACGGTGCCGGGCGACATTCTGGTGCTGGGGGTGGGCGGTAAGATGGGACCGTCGCTGGCGCGCTTGGCCAAGCGTGCCGCGCCCGGCAAGCGCGTGATCGGCGTCGCGCGCTTCAGCGAAGCGGGGGTGCGCGAGCGGTTGACCGCGGCCGGCGTGGAATGTGTGGCCGCCGACTTGCTCGACCGCACGGCGATCGCGCAACTGCCCGATGCGCCCAACGTGATCTTCATGGCCGGGCGCAAGTTCGGTTCCTCCGGCCGCGAGGACCTGACCTGGGCGATGAATGCCCACGTGCCGGCGCTCGTCGCGGAACGCTTCGCCGCCTCGCGTATCGTCGCGTTCTCGACGATTTGCGTGTATCCGTACGTCGACGTGCTCTCCGGCGGCGCTACCGAGTCGACGCCGCCCACGCCGCCGCCGGGCGACTATGCCAACTCGTGCGTCGCGCGCGAGCGGATGTTCGAATACTTCTCCAACCTGCACGGCACGCCGGGCCGGTTGATCCGGCTGAGCTACGCGATCGACATGCGCTACGGCGTGCTGCACGACGTGGCGCGCAAGGTGCTCGCCGGCGCGCCGATCGACGTGACGATGGGACACGTCAACGTGATTTGGCAAGGTGATGCCAACAGCATCGCGCTGCGCGCGCTCACACAGTGCACCGTGCCGGCGAGCGCGCTGAACGTCAGCGGTCCGGAAACGGTCAGCATTCGCGCGCTCGCGCACGCGTTCGGCGCGCGCTTGGGCCGTACGCCGCTGCTGACCGGCACCGAAGCGCCGACGGCGTGGCTTGCGAACACCGGCGAGTGCGCGCGCCTGTTCGGCTATCCGAACGTGCCGCTGGCGCGCATGATCGAGTGGGTCGCCGACTGGGTCGCGCGCGACGGCACGAGCTGGAACAAAGCGACGCACTTCGAGACGCGCGACGGGCAGTATTGACCGAGCTCGCAGAGCGCCCGCTGACGCTCGCCGACGTGCCGGCGGCGTTGGCCCTGTCGACGGAAGCCGGCTGGAACCAGAGCGCCGCCGACTGGGCGATGCTGATCGAACTCGGCCGCGGCTTCGCGCTGCTCGCGCCCGGCGGCGCGATCGTCGCGACCGCCGTCGTGCTGCCCTACGAAGCGCGCTTCGCCTGGATCGGCATGGTGATCGTCACCGCGGCCCATCGGCGAACCGGTCTCGCGACCCGGCTCATGCAGCGCTGCATCGCCACGATCGGCGCAACCGGTGCGGTACCGGTTCTCGATGCTACGCCCGCCGGACGCGAGGTCTACCGCAAGCTCGGCTTCATCGACACCTGGGAGCTGCAGCGTTTCACCGGCAGCGCCGCGCCGCTCGCAACCGGAGATTCGAGCGGGGTGCACGTTCGCCGCTTGCTGCCCGAGGATCTCGAGCGGCTCCGCGCGCTCGACGGCGCGGCGTTCGGCGCGGATCGCTCCGCGCTCTTGCGCCGGTTGCTCGAGCGCATGCCGGCCGCCGCGCTGGTGGCGAAACGCTCCGGCGGAGCGCTCGCCGGCATGCTGTTCGAACGCGCCGGCCGCACGGCAACACAGATCGGGCCGGTCGTCGCGGACGATACCGGCATCGCGCTGGCGTTGATCGCCGCGGCGGTGCGCAGCGCGGCCGGGCCGCTCATGATCGACGTGCCGCTCGACCACCGCGCGGTCAGCGCATGGCTCGAGCGGCACGGGTTCACCGTTGAGCGGCCGTTTACGCGGATGCAGTATGGGGCGGCCGCGCCCTTCGGCAGCCTTACGAACGCGTTCGCGATCGCGGGCCCGGAGCTGGGCTAGAAGACGTCGGCCGGGCTCTTGCGGCTGTCCTTCATACCGGGCGGTAGGCCCGTCGGTTCGCTTTCCTTCGGGTCGCGGTTCAGCGGAACGACCTTCGCGCCCTCACGGTAGCGATCGGCCATCTCGTCGGTCGCGGTGCGCTCCGCATCCGGGGTGTCGTCGCGTTTATCATCGCTCATAGCGGCAGTGTTCCCAGAAGCGCCCGTGGCTACGCGTTGCGCCTGGCGCCCGGCCCGCCGGAAATGGTTTGCGATCACCGGTGCCGACTTGAAACGTATGCCTCTGCAACGTTTTGCCCGGCTGACGGCCGCCGTTCTGATCGCTGCGCTGCCGGCGCTGGGGGCGCCGTGGGCGGCCGCGCCGGGCGCGGCGCAAACCTTGGCGCCGATCAAGGTCGCGATGATTCCGATCGAACCCGCGGCGCCGGTCTATTACGCGCAAGAAAACGGGTTCTTCAGCAAGGCCGGTTTGGATGTCGACATCCAGCAAAACCCCTCGACGCCGGCGATCGCGTCGGCGCTGCTGGCGGGCACCTACGATATCGCTTACGGCACCGTGCCGACGCTGGCCCAGGCGCACGCCAAGGGCGTGCCGTTCGTGCTGATCGCGCCGGGCATCGCCGATTCATCCATGCACTTCGGCGGCGCGATCATGGTGGCGCCGAACTCGACGATCAAAACGGGCAAGGATTTCAACGGCAAAACGCTCGGCACGGCCGGCCTCAACACGATCGCCGAATATCTCCCGCGCGCGTGGATCGATAAGACCGGCGGCGATTCATCGACGGTGAAGTTCGTCGAGATGCCGTTTCCGGTGACCCCCGATGCGATCGCGAGCGGCCGCGTTGACGGCGCGTACCTCGCCGAACCGTTCGTGACGATCGCCGAGCAGAAACATCTCGCGAAAATCCTCACCCTCGGCGACGATGCGATCTCGTCGGGTGAGTACATCTCGACCGGCTGGTACACGACGCTCCAGTGGGCGCGCGCGCACCCCGATCTCGTCGTGCGCTTTCAGCGCGCCATGGCTGAAGCGGCGGCGTGGGCCAACGCCAACCCAACCAAAGTCGTGCCGATTCTGGCCAAAGATCTGCACGCCGACCCGGCGCTGGTCGGGCAAGCGCGGCGTCCGTACTTTCCCGAACGCCTCGTCGCGGCCGAAGTGCAGCCGTTCATCGAGATCACCGCGCGGTATGCGAAGTTCGCGCCGTTCAAGGCTGAAGACCTGATCTACGTTCCGGCGAAGTAACGGCGCGCCGATCCGCATGCTCGTGGGAGTGATTGGTCTCGGCCGAATGGGCAGCGCGATGGCGCAGCGTCTCGCCGAGCACGGTTTCGAGGTGATCGGCTGGGATCAGAAGCGGGCGGCGGTGGATGCGCTGGGCGCGAGCGGCTGCCAAACCGCACCGCACGCGCGGGCGGTGGCGGCGGCCGCACCGTTCGTGATCACGACGATCACCGAAGACGTCGGCGTGCGCGGCCTCTTCAGCGGCGCCGACGGCATGCTGCAAGCCGACATCGCCGGCAAGCTGTTCATCGAGATGAGCACGCTCCAGCCGGTGACGGTGCGCGAGCTGGCGCCGGCGATCGAGGCGCGCGGCGCGCGCATCGTCGACGCGCCGGTGCTGGGAACGATTCCGCGCGTTCGCGACGGTACGCTGATCGCGTTGCTCGGCGGTGCGCCCGACGACGTGGCGCGCGCGCGAACGGTGCTCGACGTGCTGGCCGGCAAGATCGTCCACATGGGGCCGCTCGGCAGCGGACACGCGATGAAGCTGGCGGCGAACCTCGGTCTGGCGGCGTTCATCCAAGGCTTGGCGGAATCGCTGGCACTGGGCGAGCGCGAGGGGCTGAGCCGCGAGGCCATGCTGGCGGTGCTTTCCGCCGGGCCGACCGCCAACGGGTGGCTGAGCACGCGCGGCGGCATGCTCACCGGCGAGCCGTCCGACGTCACGCTCGATATCCGCACGCTGCGCAAAGACGTGATCTCAGCGGTCGCGACCGGCGCGCGCGACGGCGTCACGATGCCGCTCGCGGCCGGTGTACTGGCGGCGCTTTCCGGCGCGGTTGCCGGCGGCTGGGGCGACCGCGACATCGGCGAACTCGTCGCGTTCTTGCGCGAAGAGATCGTGCAGAGATATTAGGGATTAAACGACTTGCCCGGCTATCGTGTGTCTACGCCGAGACGAGCGATCGGATTTTGGCGATTGCCGCGGCCTTTGGCGAGTGTTGTGCGTCGAAAAGATCGACCGCAGTCTGCAAGTTCAGCCAATACTGCGGGGCCGGCCCAAAGGCACGTGCGAGCCGCAAGGCCATCTCCGGCGTGACACCGCGACGGGCGTTCAGCACCTCGTTCAGGGTTGTGCGGTCGACGCCGATCCTATCGGCGACCACCTGCTGCGTAAGCTGCAGCGGTTCCAGGTAATCTTCCCGCAAAACCGCACCCGGCGTGATGGGCCGTCGGTTGGCCGGCACTCGAAGGGTCATCATCAGGCTCCTCTCCGAAGGCTAGTGGTAATCAACTATCTCTACGCGTACCGCTTGACCGTCGACCCAATCAAAGCAGATGCGGTACCAGTCGTTAATCCGAACGCTCCATTGTCCGGCGCGGTCGCCGGTGAGTTTTTCCAAGCGATTTGAGTTCGGAACGCGAAGGTCCGACGGTTTCGTTGCGGCGCTGACGCGGTCGAGGAGACCGGCAGCTTTCTGATGCAAGTTTACGGGAAGAGTACGGCGCGCGCGAGGGGTGTCGTTCCCCTCGTAGACGTCCTCCGTGCCTCCGTCCGAGATCTCCACTAAATCGAGTGTCGCCTTCCGCACAACAGTGTAGCGCGTTGTGCGATAGGCGTCAAGGCGAACCGGGCTCGATAACTAGCGGGAACGGACTCGCTAGTCGGCGGCGAGTAGCGGCAGGACGAGTCGCGACGGGTGCGCGGCGTCGTGATAGAACGTGTCCGAGCCGGCTTTGTCGGGCCGGCAGGCGTGCGCGTAGAGACCGTCGGTGACGGGCGCTCCTGTGCCAGGCGATCCTCCGGCCGCGAAGAACGGTCGGGCGTGCGTTTCGCTTCCTTCACTCGCGCCGGCCGGCCGGCGTTCGGCGTGCTCGCTGCCGGCGGTGCGTCCATCGTCGAGCTCAGCGGTGTGGCCGCCGACCTCGAAGCACTGATCGCAGCCGGCCGCGACGGTCTCGCCGCCGCGCGCGAACGGCTGGACGCGGCTTCGGCGACGGCGATTCCGCTCGGCGAGCTGACGCTGTCGGCGCCGTTCCCGCGCCCCACGCGCACGATTCTGTGCGTCGGCAAGAACTATCGCGATCACGCGGCGGAATTTCACGGCAGCGGCTTCGACTCGACGGCCGGTGCGACGGCGGTTCCCGATGCGCCGATCATTTTCGTGAAGCATCCCTCGTCGGTGATCGGGCCCGAAGCGCCGATCGTCTCCGGCAACGATCCGACCGCAACGGTCGATTACGAAGGCGAGCTCGGCGTGATCGTCGGCGAGCCGGCGTTTCGCGTGTCCGAATCCGATGCGCTGCGTTACGTGTACGGCTACACGATCGTCAACGACGTCACCTCGCGCGAGCTGCAGAGCAAACACAAGCAGTGGTTCGTCGGGAAGAGCGTCGACACGTTCTGCCCGATGGGGCCGTATCTCGTGACGGCCGATGAGGTTCCCGACGTCACCAAACTGCGCTTGCAAGACGTTCGTCAACGACGAGCTGCGCCAAGACGCCGTCGTGGCCGATTTGATCTTCGACATTCCGTTCTTGATCGCGACGCTCTCGGCGACGACGACGTTGCTGCCGGGCGACATCATCGCCACCGGTACGCCGGCCGGCGTCGGCATCGGCTTCACGCCGCCGAAGTACCTGCACCCGGGCGATCGCGTCCGCATCACGATCGACGGATTGGGAGAACTCGCCAACCCCGTTATCTGAAGTGCCCGAAGGAGGGCCGTTATGGACCACCGACTATCGCGCCGCGCGATACTCGGCCGGCGCCGCCGCGTCGCTTGCCGCCGCGCGCGCCGCGGTCGCACAGGAGCGAACGGCCATCGCGATGCGCGGGCTTGCCGGAAGACTCGGCGACGCCGGTGCTCTACGGGATCGATAGCGGTGCGTTCAAGCGCGTCGGACTCGACGTTACGATTGCGGGCCAGCGCAGCGGTTCGGCCGTCGCGAGCGGCGTGGCGGGCGGTTCCTACCAGATCGGAAAGATCAGCATGTACCCGCTGATCCTCGCACACGCTAAGGGCATTCCGTTCGTCATCATCGCGGGCGGCGGTCTTCGAACACGCCGCAGAACCCGCTCGCGGGCTTATGGCGCGCCCCGACTCGCCGATCAAAACCCCGGCCGACCTCAGCGGCAAGACGGTCGGCGTCGGTTCGCTCACCGACATGTTCTCGTTGACGATGCGGGCCTGGATGGACGCAACACGGCGTGGATCCGGCGTCGTTGAAGATGATCGAGATTCCGATCAGCGCGCTCGGCGAAGCGATCGCGAGCGGACGGGTCGACGCCGGGGCGGCAAACGAACCGATTCTGAGCGGAGCCCTCGCGACCGGCAAAGTGCGCTTGGTGAGCCGCATGGACGATGCGATCGCGCCGCGCTTCATTTCACGGCCTGGTGCGCGATGAAGTCCGTGGGCCGACGCCAACCGCTCGGCTTGCGAGCGTTTCGCCCGCGTCGTGCACGACTCGGCCGTCTACATCAACGCGCATCCGGCCGCAACGGTCGATGAAATCGTCGAACTTCACGGGCATCGACCCTGCGGTGGTCCGGCGCATGCAGCGCACCGAAGCGGCGACGGGAGTCGACGCCGCGACGGTTCAGCCGGTGATCGATCTCATCGCCCACTTCAAGGAGATCCCGGCGCGTTTCGACGCGCACGAACTGATCTGGAGTTAGGCCGGCACGGCCACGGCCGGCGCCGCCGACGTGCGGCCGACGAAGAGCACCATGACGGAGGCGATGATGCACAGGATGCCCGAGAGGATGAAGGCGGAATCGTAGCTGCCGCTTTGCGTTCGAATGACGCCCGCGAGAAAAGCGACCAAGCTCGCGCCGAGCTGATGGCCGGTGAAGATCCAGCCGAACATCATCGGCGCGCGCAAACGTCCGAACTTGTTGGTCGTCAGCTTGAGCGTCGGCGGCACCGTCGCGATCCAGTCCAAGCCGTAGAAGACGGCGAAGATCGGCAAGCCGATGCCGGCGATGCCGAACGCGGCCGGCAGATAGATCAGCGAGAGCCCGCGCAAGCCGTAGTACCAGAACAAGAGCCAGCGCGGGCTATAGCGGTCGGAGAGCCAGCCCGACAACGTGGTTCCGACGAGGTCGAAGATCCCCATCGCCGCGAGCAACCCCGCCGCGCGCACCTCGGGAATGCCGTGATCGCCGCACGCCGGAACGAGGTGCGTGCCGATCAGGCCGTTGGTGCTGGCGCCGCAGATGAAGAAGCTGCCGCCGAGCAGCCAGAAGTCGCGCGTGCGCAGGCCGTCGCGGAGCGCGCGCAGCGTGTTGACGAAGGGGTTGCCCGTGGTGCGCTGCGGCACGACGACGGCCGTCGCGCCGAGCATCCCGAGGTTCATGTCGGAGGGGTATTCGCGCAGGATCAAGAGCGTCAGCGGCACGAGCACCGCACACACGATCGCGATGAAGAGGACCTCGGCGCGCCAACCCGCGCGCGTGATCAGGATGCCGAAGAGCGGGAGAAACACCAGCTGTCCCGTGGCGTTGCTGGCGGTGAGCACACCCATGACGGTACCGCGATTGGTCTCGAACCAGCGGTTGACGATCGTCGCGCCCGCGACGAGGCCGATGCTGCCCGCACCCACGCCGACCATCCCGCCCCACAGGAGCAGAAACTGCCATGACTGCGTCATGAACACCGACGCCGCGGCGGCAACCGCCATCACGCTGAGCGCGCCCGCCAGCGTGCGGCGCAGGCCGAAGCGTTCGAACACGCCCGCAGCAAATGGGCCGATCAGCCCGAAGAGCAGGATGTTGACCGCAATCGCAGCCGAGATCGTCGCCGTCGTCCAATGGAACTCGGTCTGCAACGGCTGGATGAGCATGGTCGGCGATGAACGCACGCCGGCAGCCGCGATCAGCAACAGGAACGCCAGCCCCGCGGTGATGTAGGCATAGTGGACACGGAACGGGCTGCGCATTATGTGTAGTTACACTTAATTGAAGACGCCATCCTGCTTGCTTCCGCGCTCAATGACGATGGATGCGCTTGGGCGCGTCGTAGGTGAGTGCCGCTCGGTCCCAGCCGGCAGCGGTGCCGCACAAGGTGTAGATCGAATCCAGAAACGCGCGCAGCACGCTGCTTGGATCCTCGGCGGTGCGGACGGTGTCGTACGGCAACACCCACTCCTTGATCGCGTCGGACCACGTCGCGGTTGCGGGCGCGATCGGCAGCGTCTCGGCGTTCGGCGGTTGCGGAAAAATGTACCCGTAGAAGAACGGCGCGGTCGCATCGTCGCCCGGATAGAGGCCGACGTTCATCATCTCGGCATCGAGATCGTAGCGCAACAAGTAGCCGCGGTCGGTCGGCGGGGGGACGTGCTTGCCGTTGAAGAGCAACAGCGCGAGGTCGAGTGCACCCCACCACAGCTGAATGCCGCTGCGTCCGAAAAAGTGCGACCGCCACGATTCGAAGACGGTGCTGGTTGCGGTGACGGCGCGAAACCAGCGCTCGACGGCCGCCGGATCGTAGGCGGCCGGCCGCCGGTCTTGATCGAGCGGCGTCACGTCGGGGACTTCTTGTGGAATGGGCGAGAGGTGCACCGCGAGGCCGAGTACGGTGAGGGCGGTCAGCAGCTCCGCGTAAACGTCGGCCACCGTGCGAGCCGGCAGGAGCGCGATGCGCCGCGTGCGGCCGTCGCTGAGCTCGAGCGTCAATTCGGATGCGAAGACGTCGAGCGAGGCTTGCACAGTGCGCTCGCGCCAAGGCATCGGTCCGGTCGTGACGCCGCGCGCGGTCAGCAGCAGCGCCGTGAACATCCAGTTCGGTTGCGCCGGCGAGAGGGCGACGCGGAGCTTCCCCAACATCTGCGTGTAGAGGTGGAGACTCTTTTTCGTTGCCGCCCACGATTGCACGTCGAGCGCGGGCCAGATCGCGTCCGCGCTCACGGAAGAACCCACATACGTCCCGGGACCCGCGCTGAACGGCTTGTGTTGCGCGTTGCTCTATTCGGCAGAAGGACGGCCGGGTGCCGGTGCCAATAGCGATGCCGTGGAAGGCTCCAGCGTAATGGACGTGACCGCGTTTCGGTCCGTCGAACCGATCCTGCGGCCGCGCTCGCTCGCACTCGTCGGAGCCTCGGAAACAGCGGCCAAGGGCTGGTCGAAGAAGCTTTTCGACAACCTGCGCCGTTTCGGCAATCCGGTCCCGGTCTTTCCGGTGAACCCGCGGCACGCGGGCGTGTGGGGCGAGCGCTGCTATCCCTCGCTGGAAGATCTTCCGCAAGCGGTCGACTTGGCGTTGATGATCACGCCGGCCGCGACGATCCCCGCCGCGTTGCGCGCGGGTCACGCGCGCGGCGTGAAGGCGGCGACGATCTACGCCGCAGGTTTCGGCGAGGGCAACGATCCGGCCGGCATCGAGCTCGGTGACGAATTGCGCGCGATCTGCAACGACGGCCTGCGCCTGCTCGGCCCTAATTGCATGGGCGCGATCTCGACGCGCGAACGCCTCTATCTCTATCCGGCGCCGCGCGTGTGCGACGTGGAGCCGGGCGACGTCGCGCTCGTCATGCAGAGCGGCGGCCTGTTTCAGTTTTGGGTCCAGCAGGCGGCCGCGCGCGGCATCGGCTTCAGCTATGCGGTGAGCATCGGCAACGAGCTGGACCTCGATCTGGCGGATTACCTCAACTTTCTCATCGACGATCCCGAGACGAAGGTGATCTGCGCGCTGGTGGAAGGCGTGCGCCGTCCGGCCGCGTTCATGGCCGCGGCGGCGCGGGCGCTGGCGGCGCACAAGCCGATCCTCATGGTGAAGATCGGCCGCAGCGCCGGCGCGCGGCGCTCGGCGCAGAGCCACACCGGTTCGCTCGCCGGCGACGACCGCGTCTTCGACGCGGTGTGCGAGCGGTACGGCGTGATTCGCGTGGCTAACGTCGACCAGCTCTTGGAGACCGCGCTGGCCTTCCGGTCGGGGCGTTTTCCCGCCGGCGGCGGTTTCGCGATGGTCGGCTATTCGGGTGCGGCCCGCGGGCTGGCACTCGATGCGGCCGAAAGCGAAGGCCTGGAGTTCGCGCAACTCGCTCCGCGAACGATCGCCGATCTGGATGAGCATCTCGATCCCGGAACGCACGTGGAGTTGCCGCTCGATCTCGGCCCGTTGGTGGCGGCCGCGCCGGCGCGCTTCGTGCGCATCTGCGAGCTCGTCGCGGGCGATCCGAACGTCGCGGTGCTCGCGATTGCGGGCCAGTTGCCGCTCGAGGGCGAGGCGCCCGATCCGAAGTGGTTCCGCGCGATCGCAAGCGCGATCGCGAAGCCGGTCTTCGCGTACTCGCGAACGGCGCAGAACGTCAGCGCCGTCAGCCGTGCCTTCCAGACCGGCGCCGGCATGGCGTTCATCCAAGGGATCCCGCAGACCGTCGCGGTGGCAAAACAACTAATGCGCTACGGCCGCAGCTTGGCGCGCGCGCGCGTTGCGGTGTCGCCGTCGCCGGCAGCGGCGATTGAAACGCCGGCCGAGGGGTTCGCCGCGACGCCGGCCGAGGCGGTGCAGGCCGCGGCGCGCATCGGATTTCCCGTCGCGCTGAAACTGCACTCCACGGCGGCGATTCACAAGACCGAGGCCGGCGGCGTCGTGCTCGGACTGCGCGACGGGGCCGAGGTCCAACGTGCGGCGGAGTTGCTGTTCGCCACGATCGCGGCGCGGCCCGAGTTGGCCTGCGACGGTCTGCTCGTGCAAGAGATGGTCTCGGGTTTGGAGATGATCGCCGGCGTGCGCGAAGACCCGCAGTTCGGACCGATCGTGCTGCTCGGTCTCGGCGGCATCTTCGTCGAGGCCTTGAACGACGTCGTGCTGCGCCTGCTGCCGGTGAATGCGGACGACGTCCGCGCGATGATCGCCGAGCTGCGCGGAAAGGCGTTGCTCGGCGCGCTGCGCGGCCGCCCCGAACGCGACGTCGACGCCTTGGTGGCGGCGGTCGTCGCGCTCGGCACGAGCTTTCTCGAACGGCGAGCGACCGTCGCCGATATCGAGATCAACCCGTTGGTCGTCCTCGAGCGTGGGCGGGGCGTGCGTGCCGTCGACGTGCGCACGGTACGACGCGACTGAAGCCCACCCGCTACGCTCTCAAGGAGAACCACCTGCCATGGCCGAGTATAAGTACGAGAACATCGTCGTCGAAATGCGCGACGGCATCGCCTATGCGATCTTGAACCGTCCCGAAAAACGCAACGCGATGAGCCCGGATCTCCATTTCGAGATGGATGACGCGCTGCGGCGCCTCGAATTCGACGACGATGCGAAGGTCGTCGTCGTCACCGGCGCGGGCGGCAATTTCAGCGCGGGTCAGGACTTGCGCAAGTTCTTCCGCGAGCTCGAGAAAAAGCCGGAAGAGCGCGCCCGCGCGGCGGAAGCCGCCAACCGCTGGCGCTTCGCGCGGCTCTACAATTACAGCAAGCCGACGATCGCGATGGTCCACGGCTATTGCGTGGGCGGCGCGTTCATGCCGCTACTGGCGTGCGACTTCGCGATCGCGGCGGAGAACGCGACGTTCTCGCTTTCCGAGGTCAACTGGGGCATCATTCCGGGCGCGATCGTCTCGAAAGTCGTGGCGGACATGGTGCTGCCGCGGCATGCCTTGTACTATGCCTGCCTCGGCGATCCGTTCGACGGTAAGGAAGCGGAGCGGATCGGCATGGTGAACTTTGCGGTGCCGCCCGATCAGCTCAAAGAGCGCGTCGAAGACCTGGCCCGGCGGCTGATGGCAAAGAGCCCGCTCGTCCTACGCGCGACGAAGCAAGCCATCCGTCAGGTCCGCACGATGGACATCGCGCAATCCTACGACTATCTCAAAGCGAAGGGCACGGCGATCCGCGCCGCCGATCCCGAGGACTCCTACAACACCGGCCTGCGCCAATTTCTCGACGAGAAAAGCTATAAACCCGCCCACGAAACATTCAAAACCGGCACCATGCTCAACCCCTAACCCACCGCCGTGGCTGATCTCGCTCCGTCATCACGAGCGCAGCTTCCGTCATCACGAGCGCAACTCGTCATCGCGGGCGCAAGTTCCGTCATCACGAGCGTAACTCGTCATCGCGGGCGCAACTCGACATTGCGGGCGCAAGTTCCGTCATCACGAGCGTAACTCGTCATCGCGGGCGCAACTCGACATTGCGGGCGCAAGTTCCGTCATCACGAGCGTAACTCGTCATCACGAGCGCAACACGACATTGCGGGCGCAAGTTCCGTCATCACGAGCGTAACTCGTCATCGCGGGCGCAACTCGACATTGCGGGCGCAAGTTCCGTCATCGCGGGCGCAACTCGACATTGCGGGCGGAGCTTTCGTCATCCCGAGCGGAGTCGAGGGACCCGCCACCATCAAGACGTGAGAGATAATCAAAAAGCTCACGAGCGAAGCCGAGTGAGCACCACCGTCATGCATCTCGGCGATCACTCGGCTTCGCTCGTGATCGACAGTGGACTTGCGGAGGTGATTGTGGTGGTCCCTCGACTGCGCTCGGGATGACGAAGGGGCCCGATCGTTAGGGGCGGCGGGGGTGGTAGGGGCCTAGTTCGTGGTTGGCGTTGTCGGCGAAAGTCATGTCGATCGAGTTGGCGACGCTGACCGGGGTCTGAATCAGTCCGAGTTCCTTGAACACGTCGTAGTCGAACTGCAGGCTCGCCGCGTCGACGCGGCCGTTCGTCTGCACGGCCGACGGCGTGACCGCGCGCCAAATCGCCGGATCGGGCAGCTTGATTTGCGACTGCAAGATGGCGATCACGTCGTCGGCCGTCGGTCCGGCGAACTTGCCGTCGCGCAGAGCGTCGTGATAGTAGCGCAGTCCGCGCAGATAGCCGACAAAGAAGCGCTTCGCCACATCGGTGCGTTTGGTGACGAACTGCCCGCTGAACATCAACGCCGAGATCTGGTGATTGGGATAGGCCGTGTAATCGGGTGCGATCAGCGTTCCCGCGCCGTCTTTGACGACCGCCGTCGCGAACGGCTCGATCATGGAGGACGCGTCGACGTTGCCGTTGCGCATGCCGGCGACTTGATCCGGAAAGGGCAAGAAGACGTGCTCGACGTCATCGTACTTGAGCCCGGCCTTGCGCAGAAAGCGGTACACGATCGGCAAGTTTGCCGAACCCTTACCGGGCTCGGCAAAGCGCAGGCCCTTGAGGTCGGCTAGCGTCTTGAAGCGGCCGCTCTTGACGAGCTCGGTGCGCACGACGAGCGGGAGCGCGCCGTAGGGTGCGTAGTCGATGCCGCGGTCGCCGACGATCTTGAGCGGAACGCCCGTTCCGATCGCGTTGTAGATGCCGGCACTCACCGATGCGCCCATTCCGTCGAGCTGGCCCTGCGCGAGCGGGGCCACCATCATCTGCGACTGCGGAAACGTCGTCCAAACGACGTTCAGCCCGGCGTCGCGGAAGAAGCCCTTCTTATCAGCAATATAAAACGGGCAATCGGAGACGCCGATCAGCTTGCCCATGTTGACGGTGTCGAGCGTTTGCGAGCGCACCGGGCGGGCGGCCAGCGAACCCGCGAGCGCGGTGAACCCGGCCAGAACATGACGGCGGTCGATCAACGGAACCTCCTGGAAAAGCCTCACAGCGTTCGAGTGCTCTGAAAGCGATCCCCTTGCTGCTAGCGCCGGCGGCGCGGCCCGAAATCGCGCGGCCGCGGTGCGCGGCGCACGGGCTTGGGCAGGCTGCGCCGTTTGCTCGGACCCGTGCCGCGTTCCAGCAGCGCGGAGTGGATGTCGTCGTCGAGGTTCTCGCGGATCAGCGCGACCTCGTCGCGGTTGGTGTACACGTCGGGAAAACGTTGCGAAAGCCACAAATACAGCATCGCCAGGCGCGAGCGGTCCTCGTAGAGCAGCAGACGGTCGCGCGCGTGGCCGCCGTTCATCAGCTCGCGTCCCGACACCGTGCCGTGCGCGGCGTGTTGGGCGCCCCAGTCGGCCAGCACGAGCAGGCTGTTGCCGCGCGTCGTCACCGGCGCGCGGCTGTAGGTGCAGCGCACCTTGAACGGCAGCGAGAGGAAGCCGTCGGAGAGTTCGAGCGCGACCGCGACCTCGATCGGGTCGCTGAGATCGGCGATGCGCAGATCCTCCTCGCCGTCGCGCAGCACGCGCGTCTGGAAGAACTGCAAGAGCCGGCTGATGCGCGTCGTGCCGATGATGGCGGAGAGGCGTTCGAGATGATCGTCGGTCGGTGAAATCCAAATCGGGCCGTTGGGTGCGGCGGGCGCGTGGCCTTCGAGGCTGCGCCGCAACAGCGGAATGTGGCGCGCGTTGAGCGCGCTGACCTGGCCTTCTTCGTGGATCCCGTAGCGGCCGGCACGCCCGGCGATCTGCCGGATTTCGTAGGGTGTGAGCAAACGGTCCGTCACGCCGTCGAATTTCTCGATCGCGGAGAAGATCAGCCGCCGGATCGGCAGGTTCAGACCGAGGCCGATGGCGTCGGTTGCGACGAGCACGTCGGCGCTGCCGTCGCGAAAGCGTTCCGCCTCGCGCCGCCGCACCGCCGGTGAGAGCGAACCGTAGATCGCAGCCGACGTGAAGCCGAGCTTCGAGACGGCGCCTTGCAATTCGACGACGGCCTTGCGCGAGAAGCCGACCACCGCGTCGCCGGGCCGCAGCTGCGGCAGCGTGACGGCCGGGACGACGCGCAGCGGGTTCTTGCGCTCGAACGAGCGCACCGTCATCGGTACGCCCAAGCGGTCGGCCAGACGGCGCGCGGCGTGCAAGCCTTCGACCGAACCGCACAGCACCACGCGCTGCGCGCGCACGCCGGCAATCGCGAGCGTCCAGGCCCAGCCGCGCTGCGGATCTTCGAGCATCTGGGCTTCGTCGACGACCGCGACCTCGAGCGGCCGCCGCAGCTCGACCATTTCGACCGTGGAGCTGACGAAGCGCGCGGCCGGGTTGATCACCCGCTCTTCGCCGGTCACGAGCGATGCCGGCGCACCGAGCTCGTTGAGCCGCTCGTAGACTTCGAGCGCGAGCAGACGCAGCGGTGCGAGATAGATGCCGCTCGCGGATGCGCGCAGGATCTCGATCGCGGCATGGGTCTTGCCGGAATTCGTCGGGCCGACGAAATATTCGAACGACCGCTTTTCGGTCGTGAAGCCTTCGAGATAGAAGCGCAGCCCGAGCGCGGCATCGACCTTACGGTCGACGCGCTGGTTCTCCAGCAGCTGATAGGCCTGCACGAGCCCGCGCCGCGCATCCTCGAGTGCCGTGAAGAATGACGAGCGCTCGAAGACGTGCGTTTGCACGACGTCGTCGGGCTCGCTGAGAATCTTGACGGCCGCCCGTTCCATGGCAATGCGAAACTGTTCCAGCGTGGGATCGACGATCTCGGCGGCGGCGCGCTCGCCGGCGAGCGCGGTCATTTCATCCGGCAGCGGGACCGGCACGCGGCCGCGGATGATGACCGTCCGCCCGCCGAACGCGAGCGTGCGCTCGCAGCGCACTTCGGCGGTCGTGTGCCCGATGATCTTCCAACCCAACGCGTCGGCCGCTTTACGAAGGCGTGCGCGTTCCGCCGAAGCTTCCACCGGTACCATGACCGGAGCATATTCGGTATGATCGGCCCTTTGGCCTCACCCGTTCGCTAGGGCTGCTCGGCGTGAAGCGTGCGTGCGACGTCGGCCATGAGCGCCGGCCACACCGGCGCGGGGTTGTGAAAGAGGCGCATCGAGGGATACCACGGCGTGTCCGCGGCGACCGGCGACCAGCGCCAATCCGGACGCCACGGCAGCAAGAGCCACACCGGCACGCCCATCGCGCCGGCAAGGTGCGCGACCGCGCTGTCGATCGAGATCACGAGGTCGAGTTGTGCGAGGATGGCGGCCGTATCGGAAAAATCCGCCACGCTCTCACCGAGGCGTATTAGCTCGAGGCCGGCGGGTGCCGGATCGTTTGCGTGCGGCCCGTGTTGCAGCGCGAACCAGCGCACACCGGGCGTCGCGGCGAGCGGCGCGAACGCTTCCAGCGGAATCGAGCGCCGGCGGTCGTTTTGGTGCGCGGGATTGCCGGCCCACGCGATGCCCACGCGCAGCGCTCCGTCGCGCGCCGGCAACCGCTGCGCCCAGGCTCGCACGCGCGCGGCATCGGCGGTGACGTAGGGGACACCTGAGTGGCCGGGCGTTGCGTCTTCGCCGCACAGCCGTCCAAGCGTCATCATGCGCGCGAAGACGTCGAAGCGTTCGCCCGAGACCGTACCGGCCGGAACGGCTGCCTCAGCGCCTGCCGTGTTGCGGAGCAAGCCGATCAACGAGGGCGGGCACTCGAGCACCACCTCGGCCGCGCGTTCGCGCAAGCGCGGCAGGTAGCGCAGCATCTGCAGCATGTCGCCCAGCCCCTGACCGTGGACGAGCAGTAAACGCCGGCCGCCGATCGGCTCGCCGTTCCATTCCGCGTGCTGCGGAAAGCGTTGCCGAAACCGCGTTCGCTCGACGAGCCAGTGAAACTCGAGCTCGGGCCACGCTGCGGGATAGTCGCCGTGCCACGCTCGCAGCGTGCCGAGCACGGCATGGGCTTCCCGGTCCCCCGGTTCGACCGCGATCGCGGCTTGCGCGGCCGCGAACGCCGCTGCGGCGTCGCCTTGACGTTCGCGCACGAGCGCGAGCGTGATGAGCGCCAGAACCGCCGCGTGGCCGTGCGGATCGAGCCGGACGGCCGCTTCGCAATCAGCGGCCGCTTCGGCCGAACGCCCGAACTCGTCGTACGCGCACGCCCGGTACACGTGGAGCATGGCGTTGTCCGGATCGAGCGAGAGACCGATCCGGCAGGCATCGATGGTGGTGGCGTGCGCACCATACGCGTTGCAGAAGCGCGCGGTCTCGACGTAGTCCAGCGCCTTCCGCAACGGAGGTCAGTGTTTCCAGCCCGGCGCGAGGTCGACGCGCGTTCCGGCCGGATCGAAAACGAACGTTTCGGCGAAGCGCCCGTCGGACGGCAGCGTCTCGTTCGGTGCCGTCGCGCCGGCAGCGATGGCCTCGGCGGCCGTTTTTTCCACGTCGTCAACGGCCATGCCGAAGTGAAAGATTCCCTTCCGGCGCCCGGCGGCCGGTAAGATCGCGAGGTTGAGGTGCCCGTCGGAGAGATAGATCGCCGGCGTACCGTACGGCGAGGTGTGGCGAGCCACTTCATGCATCTCGAAGACGGTCTTGTAGAACGTCGCGAGCCCTTCCTGATCGTCGGTCAACAGTGCCAAGTGACGGATCTGCGGCATCGAATCGTCCTTTCCGGGCGTGGTCAGAAGCCGGCGAACATGAGATCGTTCGCATGCATCGGGCTCTTGAGGATGTTGTAGGTGAAGCCGGTATCGAGAACGGGCTGGAGGTAGGCCGGAGTATAGGTGCTTGCAAAGCGGATGCGGGTCATCTTGGCGATCGTCTCATCGGTTAGCGGCGTGAAGTCTTTGAGAGCGGCGCCGGTCTCGGTGTGGTGGGTGTTCGCCCACGCGGCGCTCTTGTAGATGGCGTCGGCATAGCGGTGGGCGAGCGCGCTGTTTTGGACGAGCCAATCTTGGGTGCTGAACCACATGTTCAGGCACCATATGGGCGCGATCGCCGCGAACGGGTCGCCGATCTCACGCGTTGTCGCCCGTGCCGACGCGAGCCACGGCTCGGCGATGAAACCGGCATCGATGCGCCCTTGCGTCAGCGCGGCTGCCATCGCGGAGAACGGAATCTCCGTGAAGCGGACCAGCGCCGGATCGGCGCCGTTTTTCGTCAGCCACGCGCGCAGTGAGGCTTGCGTGATACCCGCCAGCTCGATCGAGCCGATCACTTTGCCTTCGAGTTCCTTGGCCGAGTGCAAGGTTGACGCATTGGCCGCCATCAATAGCGTGGTCGGCGCGCCGGCATCGAAGAGCGCGCTCGGCGCGAAGGCGTAGTGCGGCAAACCGTGCTCGCGTGCGCTGGCGATGACGATCGGATTTCCGAGCCCGACGGTGATCGAGCCGCCCGTCAGTGCGGCGGCGATGGCGCCCGAGTTTTGCAGCGAAACGAGTTCGACGTTGACGCCCGCACGCTTGAAGAAGCCGCCGGCTTGGGCGTAGATCGCTTCGCCGAACGGATCGGAGGGAATGATGCCCACGCGCACGACCGGTTCGGATTGCGCCCGCGCCGGCCGCGACACGGTAGCGGCGGCAGCCGCCCCGAGAGCGAACGAGTGCCCGATGAAGCGTCGCCGCGACAAGCTCATTTCGTAGCGGCCCCCGCGTCGATCAGCTCTTGGGCCGGGAAGCTTTTGTCGAGCATCTGATATTTCGCGGCGACGTCGATCACGGGTTGGATCTCTGCGGCCGACAACACACTGCCGTACACGCCGTGGGTCATCTTGTGCAGCACGTCGATCGGGATGCCGGTGAACTGCGCGAGGAGCGGTTCCATCTCATCGTGGTGACCGTTGGCGTAGGCTGCGGCTTCGGCCCACACGCGCTCGAAGCGTTTGGCGGCGTCGGCGTGCGCGGCGGCCCAGGCCTTGGTGGTGAACCAGCCCGAGAACAGAAAATGTGGCGCGATCGCACCGAACGAGGCGCCGAGCGAACGGTACTTGCCGGTCGCCATCGCCGCGTCCATTGCTGGACCGACGATCGTGGTCGCGTCGATGCGGTGCTGATCGAGTGCCGCCGACGCGGCCGACATCGGGAACTCGACGAACCGCAGTGTGCGCGAATCGCCGCCGTGCGCTTCCACCCACGCCGAATCGGAGACTTGGCCGATGTCGTGCAGCGCGGGCACGGACAGCAGTTTTCCGTTGAGGTCTTTGGCCGTTCGGATCGGCGAGTCGCGCAGTACGAGCAGTTGGGCGAACGGCGTCGAGTCGTCCCACATGCCGGCCGGAGCGATCAGCGTGAACGGTACGCCCTTGACGTGCGCCGACATCAGGTTCACCAAGCTCGATTTCGCGATGTCGTAGGTTCCCGCGAGCACTGACGCCGCGGCGGCGGCGCCACTGGGCGCTTTGTCGAGGACGACGTTCAGCCCGGCGCGTGCGAAGAGCCCGGCGCGTTGGGCGTAGAGAATTGGCCCTACGTCGTCGTCGGGCGTCGCATCGAGGTGCAACGTCTCGAGCGCCGCCGGTGCCGTCTGTGCGCCGGCGGGCAAGGCCCGCGCCGTGAGGGCCACCGTCCCGATCAAAACGGCGCACGCCAGCCGGCGAACGGCGCCGGCGATCATTCCGCTTGCGCCGAGGCGTGCGTCAACGCCGGCATGACGTGATCGATGAAGAGCCCGACGGAGGTTTGCGTTTCGGCGAGCGTGAGGTTACCGAACGCGAACTGACCGATCAGGTAATTGTAGGGCGTGTCGCGCAATTGGTCGCGCAGCGTGCGCACCACCGTCTCCGGGCGTCCGGCGACCAGCCGCCCGTCGGCGAGTGCCGCATCGTAGCCGGGGCGTTCGCCGAACGCCGGGACCAGGTTCTTGAGTTTGAAGAGAAAGTTGAAGCTCACGAACCAGCGGTCGTACGCGCGTTTTGCGAGGGCCGACGCAGCTTCGTCGCTCTCGGCCAGAACGATGAACCGGCACAAGCCGATTTTCGGTTGGGTTCCGCGCGGGTGCGCGGCGTCCCACGATTCGCGAAAGCGTTTGCCGGTCGGGCGCGCGAGCTCGATGCCGTCGAGACTCACCATGTTGAACCCGCGGGCCGCGGCGCGTTCGGCACTTTCCGGCGAGTGCAGCCCGTACCATAACGGCGGATGGGGCTGCTGCACGGTCGTCATCTGCAGCGGCACGTCGTCGAAGCGATAGTATTCGCCCTGGAACGTCAGGCGATCGCCGCGCAAGCCGCGCTGAACGATCTCGAAGACTTCCTCGAATTGCGCTTGCGCCTGCTGCGGGTCGAGACCGAAATAGCGCGCCTCGATCGGTGAGATGCCGCGGCCCAGACCGAACTCGAGCCGGCCGCGGCTCATCTGATCGAGCATGCAGATCTCTTCGAGCAGGCGCAGCGGATGATAGAACGGCAGCAGATACACGAGCGGCCCGAACCGCAAGCGCTGTCGAGCGCTGGGCCACCGCCGAGAGGAACACGCTCGGCGAGGGCGCCATCCCGAGCGGCGTCGCATGGTGCTCGGCGAGGTGATAGCCCCAGAAGCCGGCGCGATCGTACATCTCGATCATCTGCAGCCGCGCCTCGTAGTAGTCGGGCAGCGGGAGATCGTTGCGATCGAGATGATCGAAAACGCCGAATTGCATGCCGGCGACTACGACGAGCCGGCCTTCGCGCCCCGCACCACCGGGTGCCCGATGCCCAGCGGTTGCGCGTCGATCAGGATGAAGGCGATGCGGGCCGGTTGCGTGCCGCGATTGACCCAGGCGTGGTTCGTGCCGCGCTGCACCATCACGTCGCCGGCTGAAAGTTTGAGCGTCGAGTCATCGAGGTCCATCTCGACCTCGCCCGCGAGGCAGATGACGTAGTCGAGCGTTTCCGTGCGGTGCATAACGGCGTCGCCGCCGGGCAGGATGTCGTTCACGGTAAAGCGCGTGCCGTTGGCCGGCGGCGGCGTGCCGAGGACGCGCGCGCCCATGTCTTCGATCTGCGTGCCGATCGGCGATGTCGGCCGGCATCGCGTCGGTGCACCACATTAGCGTCGAGGCGTTTCCCGACGCCGAGGTGCGGCGGTTCGCCGCTTCGCCGTCGATCAGCACGATCGCCTTGCCGTGCTCATCGTGGCCGGTGACGATGCGTCTCATGCGAGCGTGCGTTCGCCGTTGGTCGCCGGCACGTCGAACGCCACGAGCATCATCGAGATCATCGTGTAGAGCCCGGCCGGTCGTCACCATCTCGATCATGCGCTCCAAGCCGAAGAACGCGAGCCCGCGCGCATAGGTGGCGTCGCTCAACGACTTCGCTGCGGTGATCTCGGTGAAGATGTCGTAGATCAGCCGTTCGTCGTCGCGCGTGAAGGGCGGCGGAGCGCCGGTCCGGATCGCCTCGATGACCTCGGGCGCGATGCCTTCTTTGAGCGCTTGCTCGACGTGTGCGGTCCAGGCGTACTGCGCCTTCCAGTAGCGGGTGTTCGACGAGCACGATCAGCTCGACCAGACGCTTCTCGAAACCGCTGTTCTTGCGCAGGCGGTCGCTCAGTGCGCTGACGCGCTTCACGATTTCCGGCACGCGCAGCCAAATGGCAAACGGGCCGCCGATGACGCCGCGGCGCGCGCCGGCGATCTCGGCCGCGATGGCGCGCTGTTCCTCGTCCAGCTCATCGTCGCGCAGCGGGGGAACTCGGACTGGAGATGCCATATGGGATGCGCTTATGCAGGATGATGCTTTTCGCCTATCGCGGCGTGGCTTCGTCGCCGGCGGCGGCGCGTTGATCGGCGCGCTTACGGGTGCCTCGGCGGCCGGACGAGCCCAGACGGTTCCGCTGCGCCTGAACATCTTCGGCGGCGTCGATGCGTGGCCGGTGTATGTCATGCACGATAAGGGTCTGCTCGATTGCGTGCTGACACCAACGCCGGGATCCGTGCCCCAATTCCAGCACATGATGGCCGGCGATGCGGATTTGGCGCTCACCGCCATGGACAACATCGTCGGGTATGACGAAGGCCAAGGCGATCCGGCGGTGGCGGGCCCGTTCGATCTCGCCGGCGTGCTCGGCATCGGACCGGGCTTCCTCAAGCTCGTCGTGCGACCCGACGTGACGGCGTACGAACAGTTGCGCGGCAAGACGTTCGCGGTCGACGCACCGGGAACGGGGTTCTCGTTCGTGCTGCGCCGGATGCTGGAGAAGAACGGCATCATGCCGGGCGACTACTCGTTCGTGGCGGTCGGCAGCACGCAGCGCCGCTTCGATGCGATGGTTGCCGGGCAAGCCGTGGCCGGCGTGGTCGCCACGCCGTTCGATCTGCTCGGCGCGCAGAAGTACGGCTTCCACGTGCTGAGCAGCGCCGTCGACGTCCTCGGGCATTATCAGGCGACGGCCGTCATGGTGCGCCGCTCGTGGGCTGCTACGAACCGGCCGGCGATCGTGACGTTCGTGCGCGCATACCGCTCGGCCGTGGCGTGGCTCTACGATCCCGCGAACCGCGCCGAAGCGATGGCCATTCTGGCTCGCAACGCGGATTTGCCGCCCGATCTCGTCGCGCAGATCGCGCCGCTCGTCCTCGGTTCAGCGGCTAGCTATAGCCGCGACGGCCGGTTCGATATCGCCGGCGTCAACACGGTCCTCGAACTGCGCGCGGCGTACGCGACGCCGAAGAAAGCGCTCGGACCGGCGTCGAAATACCTCGACCGGAGCTATCTCTAAGTTCCGGTCCAGGCGGCGGGGCGCTTTTCGAAAAACGCTTTCATGCCCTCGCGAAAATCGTTGCTCATGTAACAGCTCAGGATCAGGTCGCGATCGTGCGCGCCGCGGCCCTCGCTCGCGATTCGGCGGAGCGCTTCTTTGGTGGCGCGGATCGTGAGCGGCGCGTTGCCGGCGATCGTCTCGGCGATCTCCGCGGCGCGCGCCGAGCAGTCCGTCTTCCTGCGGCAGAACCTCGTTGAGAAAGCCGAGGTCGAGGGCCCGCGGCGCATCGATCAGCTTGGCCAGGTACACCATCTCCTTCACGGCGGTCGGACCGACGATGTCGATCAGCCGCGCGTAGTTGGCGATCGAGAGACAGTTTCCGAGCGTTCGTGCGACCGGAAAGCCGAACCGCGAGCTCGGTGTCGCAATGCGCAGGTCGCAGGCGGTTGCGATCGACATCCCGCCGCCGGTGCACGCGCCGCCGATCGCGGCGATGAGCGGAATCCGCACCGCCTCGAGTTTCTCGACCACGCCGCCGATCTTGTGTTCGTAGGCCAGCGCGTCTTCGGGCTGTTTGAAGGCATCGAATTCCGAGATGTCCGTGCCGGCGACGAACGCCTTGTCGCCGGCGCCGGTGAGCACGACCGCGCGCAGTTCGTCGTCGGCGTCGATCTCGGCGCAGAGCTCGAGCAGCCGCTCGTACATCGCGAGCTTCATCGCGTTGCGCGACTGGGGACGATTGAAGGTGATCCAGAGAACGCGGCCGCGGCGTTCGGTGAGGATGTCTTCGCTCACGTGAGCACGGCCGAACCGGCGATGATGCCGCGTTCGCTCAAGCTCGCGATCTCGCCCGCGGAGAGGCCGATCTCGCCGAGAACCGTTGCCGAGTCCTCGCCCAGCAACGGGCCGGCGCGATGCATGGTCACCGGCGTCTGCGAGAACCGCATCGGCGAGCCGATCACGCGCACCGGCCCCAGCGTCGCGTGCGGAACGTCGGCAAAGTAGTTTCGGGCGAGCAGATGGGGGTCGTTGAACACCTGGCCGAAGTCTTGCAGCATCTCGCACGGTACGCCGGCATCTTGCAGGGCGTCGACCCACGCGCGGCTGCTCTTGGTCGCGGTGACGTCCTCGATCAGGGGGAGCAGCTCGACCGATGTTCGCGAGCCGTGCATGCGGTTGCGCGAAACGCGGATCGTCGATCAGCGATTCGATTGCCAGCACCTTGCAGAACGCGACCCATGTTTTCGGCGTCGTCGCGCCCGCGACGAAATAGCCGTCGGCGCTGCGCAGCGCTTGATACGGTGCCGACGCCTGATGCGCCGAGCCGCGCCGCCGCGGAATCTCGCCCGATCCGAAGTATTCGCCCGATTCCCACACCGCGAGGCTCACGCCGGCTTCGAAGAGCGAGACATCGATGAGTTGACCGCAGCCGCTCTGTTCGCGGGCGTAGAGTGCCGACACGGCGCCGAGCGCGCCGTAGAGCGCGCAGGTGAGATCGCAGACCGGCACGCCGGCTTTCACCGGCGGCCGCCCTTCCTCGCCGGTAATGCTCATCAGCCCGCTCATCGCCTGCGCCATGATGTCCATGCCCGCGTGCGCGGCATAGGGCCCGTCTTGCCCCCAGCCCGAAGCGGCGACGTAGATCAGACGCGGGTTGAGCGCTGAGAGGACCGGATAGTCCAGCCCGAGCGACCGCATCGTCCCCGGCCGCAGATTTTCGACCACGATGTCGGCGCGCGTTGCGAGTTTGAGGAAGAGCTGTTTGCCCGTTTCGTGCTTGAGGTCGATCGCGAGGCTGCGCTTGTTGCGGTTGAGCCGGATGAAGTTCGAGCTTTCGCCGTTCAGAAACGGAGCCGTGTTGCGCACCACGTCGCCGCCGTCGGGGTTCTCGACCTTCACGACGTCGGCGCCCAGATCGGCGAGGTTCATCGCGCAGAACGGGCCGGCCATGAAGTTCCCGACCTCGAGCACGCGGATCCCGGCGAGCGGAGCCGCCCCCTGTGCGTTCGTCATCGCTCGCCCTTATACGGCCCCGAGCAGGCCTCCCGCGTAAGTCGCTCTAGGCCGGCTCGCTGCGCTCGATGGCGGTTTCGATTTCGCCGATCGGCGGTACCGCCGACGGGTTGTGCTTCACCGGCGGTTCGGGTGGCGGAGTGCGTTCGATCGCCGTGGCGATCTCGCCGATCGGCTGGTCCGCCGCGCCGGTCGATCCGGTCTTGTCGTTGGCGTCGTTCGCGTTCATGTGATCTCCCGAGGCGAGCATGGATATCGAGTTCGATCGTACCCATAACCGCAGCGATGTAGGCCCTTTCAATTCATAGCTGCTAACCATAGCCGCGTCCGTGCTCGTAGAAGGAGTTCCTATGCATTTGCACATTCGCCGGTTCGCTCTCGCGGCGCTGGCCGCTGCGATCGCGCTATCGGCCGGGCGCCCTGCGGCTTCGGCCGCGGCCGGGGATCCGATCAGCATCAATCTCGGCATCCAGCCGGGCGATTCGACGGCTGAGGGATTCTACGCTCAGGACATGGGTTTTTTCAAGGACGCGGGCCTCGACGTGAAGGTCACGTTTCTGCTCAACGGTCCGGCGCTGACGTCGGCCTTGGCATCGGGCTCGCTCGACCTCGCCGTAGCAAGCGTGGGCGTGGTGGCGAGCGCGCACGAGCGCGGTTTGCCGGTGAAGTACGTCGCGCCCGCCGCCATGTATACCGGTGCGCCGCCGACGACCACGCTCGTTGTGGCCAAGGATTCAACCGTCAAAGACGCGGCCGACCTCAACAACACGACGATCGCCATCAACGGCTTGCGCGACCTCACCCAATTCACTACGATGGCGTGGCTCGACAAGCACGGCGCCGACCTGAAGACGATCAAGTTCATCGAGATCCCGTTTTCGGAGATGGCGGTCGCCGTTCAGCAGCACCGCGTTGCGGCCGCGCTCCTCAACGAGCCGTTTCTCGAAGCGGCTAAGCCCATCACCCGCGAGCTCGGCAACGCGCAGAGCGCGATCGCGCCGCGCTTTCTGATCATGGGCTGGTTCGGCAACGAGTCGTGGATTCAAGCCAACCCCGGAGCCGTGCGGCGCTTCCGGGCGGCGATCCAAAAGACCGCGGTCTGGGCCAACACGCACCATGACAAGTCGGCCGAGATCTTGCTGAAATATCTGAAGCTGCAGCCCGAGATCGCCAAGACGATGACGCGGGCGACCTACGATACGACCGGCACGATGGATCCCGCGCTCATGCAGCCGGTGATCGACGTCGCCGCGAAGTACGGCACGCTGACCAAGCCCTTCCCGGCGGCCGAACTGATCGCCAATCCGTAACGTCGTGGAGGTTACATCGGCGGGACGAGGCCGTCCTTACCGACGCTGACCGAGGTGGCGGTGTACGAACCGTCGTCGGTCTTGGTAGCACTCATGATGATCACGTGTGCGCCGGGCGTGAACGCGCTCTTGTCACCGGGCACGTAACTAACGATCGGGACGTTCGACGGAACGAAGAGCTTTTGTTCCGTATCCTTATATTTGACCGTCAGGATGCGACCGTCAACTTTGTCGACCATGGTCGAAGCGATCGTCTCGACGGTCGCGTTGGTCATCGAGCTGTTGGGAATGGTATCCCAGGGGCGTGTGCCGTCGGCGCGACCGCGCAGCGCCTCGGGGAGGATTTGCACTTCGGTCGCTTTCAACGTGCCGTCCGCCTGCGGGACCGCGACGGTCCCGATGAATGAATTTGGTCCGATGTTCGCGAGATCGGTTTTGACGAGCCAGGTCACACTGACGTTGTCGGGTAGCGCCACCTTATAGGTCGTCGCCGCACCCTGCACGGTGAGCACGCCGCCGGCGTACGACACGATCGTCCCGCGAATGCGGGCCGGAGCGCCCTGAGCGAAGGCGGTTGCGCCGGTGGCACACGTTAGCGCAAGGGCGGTCAGCAGCGAAGCAAATCGTAACATGATGGTACCTTCGACCGCCCGCGCCGTTCACATTCCCGCGCCGTTAGGCGCGCGCTTCAAGCCACGCCGCGATGTCGGCGATCTCACGACGCGCGATGCTGTGATCGCGCTGGTACGTGCGTTCCGTCAGCTCGGCGCCGCTGCGGTCCCGCAGATAGCGCTGCGTCTGCAGTACGAGGTCGGCCGGGATCATCGTATCGGCTGTGCCGTGCGCCATGAAGACCGGCACGCCCGCGAGGCGTCCCGGCGTCGCCGGACCGGCGTCGAGCGCCAGCGCGCCGCTCAAGAGCACCGCGCCGGCGAAGCGCGCGGGATCCTCGAGCACGAGCGCGCCGGCCGTCATCATGCCGGCGCTGAATCCGAGCAGAAAGATGCGGTCGCGGTCGTAGCCGGCGAGGGCCGGCCCATCGACCCATGCCCGAATCCGGTCGACCGCGGCGCGCAAGCTTTTCGCAACCGGTCGCCCGACGCCGCGATCTTCGAACCAGCGATAGCCGCCTTCGGGAAGTTCCAGCGGTGCGCGCAAGCTCGCGAACGCGAAACCGCGCGGCAGATCGGCCGCGAGATCGATCAGATCGTGCTCGTCGGCACCGCGGCCGTGCAGCATCACGACGAGCGGTGTCGAGGCGCCGCGTTTCGCGGGCCGGCGCCAGACGACGATCGGTTCCATACCGGCCCTATTCGTGCGCTTAGCGGAAGACATCCCGTCGAACGGAAAACAGCGGGATGGCGAAACAGCACGTTCTCACGGGCAACGGTCCGGCGCCGCGTTACATGCTGTTGCCCGGCGATCCGGGGCGCGTGCCGATCATCGGCGCGGGCTGGGAGCGCTACGAAGAAATTTCGTTCAGCCGCGAGTTTCGTTACGCGCGCGGCCGAACCGGCGGCGTCGACCTCGGCGCGTGCTCGACGGGTATCGGCGCGCCGTCGACCGAGATCGCGTTGATGGACTTGGCGGCGGCCGGCGCCGAAACGTTCATCCGCGTCGGCACGTGCGGCGCCGTGCAGGCGGAGATCGGCATCGGCACGCTCGTCATCCAGGAGGGCGCCGTACGGCTCGTCGGTTCGCCCGACGCCTACTGCGAGAAGTCGTATCCGGCCATGGCCGATCGCGACGTCACGTTCGCGCTGATCGAGGCCTGTGAAGAGCTCGACGTCGCCTACACGGTCGGCTTAACGGCCAGTACCGATTCGCTCTTCGCCGGCCAGGAGAACGAGACGCCCGTCCCGCTGGCGTTACCCGGCAACGTCTCGATTGTGGAGAAGATGCGCAGTTATGGGGTGGCGACGTTCGAGATGGAGGCCGCCGCGTTGTTCGTCATCGGGCGGCTCATCAAACGGCGCTGCGGCAGCATCTGCGCGGTCGCATCGAACCGCGCGACCGCCGAGCGGCGCTCCGATCCCGCGGCCGTCGGGCGCGCCGCACAAGTTGCCAATCGTGCCGTCGAGATTCTCTGCCGTTGGGATGCCTTGATGGCGGCCGGCAACCGCCGCTATTTCAGCCCGTCCCTACTGCCGGCGGCTCGCTGACGAAGGCCACCCCGCGGCGTTCGGGTCCGATCGCCGTGAGGATGAACACCGCGATGAAAACGCCGATCATGATGCTCATCAGCGCGTGGCCGTAGTCGGCTCCGCCGGTCGGAGACTTGAGCGTCGCGGCGTAGGCCGCTTCGATTTGCGCCGAACCGGCCGAGATCAAGTTGCCGAGCTGATAGGTGAAGCCGGGGAACGTGCCGCGCACGTCGCCCGGTGAGAGCTCGTTGAGGTGCGCGGGAATCACGCCCCACGCGCCTTGCACGAAGAACTGGATCAGGAAGCCGCCCAGCGCTAAGAGCGCGATGCTGGGCGCGTTCACCCACAGCGGGATCGTGCAGATACCGAGCACGCAACAGGCGAGAATCGTGCGTTTGCGGCCCCAGCGCTGCGAGAGCCCGCCGAAGAGCGTTCCGCCGAGGATCGCGCCGATGTTGACGATGATCGTAATCAGCGCGACCGTATGCGGATCGAACGCGCGCTGCTTGGTCAGAAACGTCGGATAGAGATCCTGCGAGCCGTGCGAGAGAAAATTGAACGAGGCCATCAGCAGGATCGCGTACACGTAGAGCATCGGCTGCCGTAAGAACGACGTCCAAAGATTGAGCCGCTCGCCGAGCGGCTTCGATTGCCCGGCGCGCCACGACGGCGATTCTTCGACCTGCGAGCGGATGTAGAGCACGAGCAGCGCAGGTAACGCACCGACGACGAACATACCGCGCCAGCCGATCGTCTCGAAGAAGAGGCCGAACACGGCGGCCGCGATCAGGTAGCCGGTCGCGTATCCTTGTTGCAGGATGCCCGAGGCGAGCCCGCGCGCGCGAACCGGCAGCGTTTCGAGCGCCAGCGCCGCGCCGACTCCCCACTCGCCGCCCATCGCGATTCCGTAGAGCCCGCGCAGCACGATGAAGATCGTGAAGCTCGGCGAGAACGCGGTGGCCAACTCGACGATCGAGTAGATCAGCACCGACGCCATCAGCGGGCCGCGCCGTCCGTACTTGTCCGCGAACATGCCGAACATCAGCGCGCCGAGCGGCCGCAGCATCAGCGTGATCGTGATCGCGAACGCCACCTCGGGTATCGCCCGGTTGAAGTCCGTCGCGATGCGCGAGACGACGAACGTGACGAGGAAGAAGTCGAACGCGTCGAGCGTCCAGCCCAGAAACGCGGCGATGAAGGCTCGCCACTGCTTCGAATCGAGATCGCGAAGTGGACCCAACATAGGGCCGATTCCGGCTTTCGGTAGTGAAAAACCCCGCCGCGGGCCTTGACAGGTGACTAAAAGGTCACCTATAATTCCGGCCATGGACGAGGTCTTTCGCGCCCTCGCCGATCCGACGCGGCGCAGTTTGCTCGACGAACTTTTCCGCGAGGATGGACAGACGCTGAGCGCCCTCGAGGCGCGGCTCACGATGACGCGCTTCGGCGTCATGAAGCATCTGCGCATCCTCGAGGAGGCCGGTCTCGTCGTGACCCGCCGGCGCGGCCGCGAAAAGCTGCACTTCCTCAACGCCGTTCCCATCCGGCTCGTTCACGACCGCTGGACCGGTAAATATGCGGCGCCGTGGACCGCTGCGCTGAGCAACCTCAAACACGAACTGGAGCAACCGACGATGGAAAAAGTGTTCGAAATCTACATCAAGACGACGCCCGAGCGGCTGTGGGAAGCGATCGTCAATCCGGAGCAGCGGCGGAAATATACCTTCGGCGTCGGCGTCATCTCCGATTGGACCGCCGGCTCGCGGTATACGGGCATAACGCCGGCCTCGCCGACGCCGATCTTCGAGGGTGAGAACCTGGAAGTCGATCCACCGCACCGGCTGGTGCAGAGTTATCGCGCGTTGTGGAGCGACGACATCAAGAGCGAAGGCACCTCGCGCGTGACGTGGCAGATCGAACCGGTCGGCGACTCGTGCCGGCTAACGGTCACGCACGACCAACTGCGCGCCGGCGCCGACGCCGCACTCTACGGTGGCTGGCCGATGATCGTCTCGGGTCTCAAGACGTTGCTCGAAACGGGCGAGCTGCTGACGACGCCCGGATCGCTGCGCTACGCCTAGCGAACGACGCGTTTTGTACGGTTGCGTGCAAATTTGTACGGTTTCGTGCTCAGATTATTGAAAAGGCACTTTTGCGGCGCTGCGAAAAATCTAAATTATCTGGCCGGCGTTTATCAGCGCCGGCTTCGTGCGCCGGAGAACCGTTGCAAGTGTTTCATGATGCCTACATGCCGCACGGCTATTGCTTTTTATGGCAACCGTCGCTGGTAAGTCTTCACGTCGTTTCCGACCTGCTGATCGCGCTGGCGTATTTTTCCATACCGTTGATGCTGGTCTACTTCGTGCGCAGGCACGGTGACGTACCGTTCAGCGGGCTCATCATGATGTTCGGCGCGTTCATCGTGTTCTGCGGCATCACGCACATCATGGCGATCCTTACGATTTGGGATCCCGTCTATTGGCTCGACGGTGTGCTCAAGGCGGTCACGGCCGGCGTATCGGTGGCCACGGCGATCGTGCTCGTTCCGACGATACCGAAGGCACTCGCGCTACGCAGTCCGGCCGAACTCGCACGGGTCAACGCCGAGTTACTCTCGGTGCTGGGCCAAAAGGAAGAACTGCTGGCGGCCTATCAGCGTCAGCGCAACGTGGCGACGGCGCTGCAAGACGCGCTCTTACCGCAGCAGCTGCCGGTGTGTCCCGAGATCACGTTCGCGAGTTCGTACCGGGCCGCTGCCGACGACGTCGAGATCGGGGGCGACTGGTTTGATGCGTTCACGATTTCCGAACACCAAATCGGCATCTCGTGCGGCGACGTCGCGGGACACGGCTTGGCCGCGGCGACGCTCATGGGGATGACGCGTCAGATGGTGCGCACGGCGGCGCGGGAGGATGAGGATCCCTCGGTCGTGTTGGGACGCGTCAACCGCAGTCTCTGCGCCGAGGAGAACAACTTGCTCGTCACGGCCTTCTACGGCGTCTTCGACAAGACGTCGGGCCGTCTGCGTTACGCCATGGCCGGTCACCCCCCGCCGCTCGTCGTGTATCCCGGCGATGAAGCGCAATACCTCGGCGGCGATGGGCTGCTGCTCGGCTTGGATTCACGCGCGACGTTTCAAAAAAACGAAGAGTTTCTGCGCGCGCACGCGCTGCTCGTCCTCTATACCGACGGCATCGTTGAGGCCGAGCGCGATCTGATCGCCGGCATGGACGAGCTCGCGCGCGCCGCCGCCGACGTCGCGTGTGATGCCTCGCAAAATCCGGCCGAGGCGATTCACACCGCGGTCTTGCGCGACGTGCGTGCGCGTGACGACGCCGCGGTGATGACGATGTCGGTCGAGCACCTCGGTAGCGCGCACGCCGCCGAGCGCCGGCGCAGTTGGCACATCGACGTGGTGGAGGGCCGCAACGGTCAGGCGTTCCGCCGGTCCTTCATGCGCTATCTACGCGAACACGCGGTCGGCGAATCCGATTTCTTTGCCGCCGAGATGGTCTTGGGAGAGCTGCTCGCCAACGTCGCCCAGCACACGCCGGGGGCCGCGCGCGTGGAGATCGCTTGGCGCGATGGGGCTGTCTCGCTCGTCGTTGAAGATCACGGCCCGCCGATCGTGGCGCCGGCGAGCGGCGACATGCTCAGCGAAAGCGGCCGCGGACTCGGTATCGTGAAGGCATACGGCAGAGAACTGCGGATCGAGCGCGCGGAAGACGGCAACCGGATCAGCGTCGTGCTCCCGGTGAGGCAGGCATAAAGCGCTATGCCCCATCCCGGCGAGTGGCGCGCTGCGTGATTTTCTCGCGCAACGTGATGAGGTCATCGCGCAGCGACGAGTACCGCTCGGCGCCGAGCAGCTTGGCGAAATCGGCCTCGATTCGCTTGGCTGAGCGCCGCGTCACGGCCATGAACTCGCGGCCGCGTTTCGAGTAGGTCACGATCTTCGCTCGCCGGTCCGTTGGATCCGGTGTCAGCTCGACCAGACCGAGCCGCCCGCACTCCTCGACGAGTTGTCCCATCGCGCCTTTGGTCACGCCCGCCCGCGCGGCCAGGTCGACGATGCGCGTTCCGTTCGGCACGTCGATGTGCCGGACGACGTTGAGATGCACTTGCCGAACGTCGCTGAAACCCGCGGCATGGTAGCTGTCGAGGATGCGCGCTTCGAATGCGTGGAACACGAACAGCAGCAGGCGGCCGATATTATAGTGCCGCCAGGCCTGCGCGTCGTCGGGGCTGAGACCTTCGAATTTCTCGGGGTCGACGCCGCTGCTCACCCGCATCACTCGCTTGGTGTCCACCGACAGCGCGATCACAGACCGGCGCCGTGTTGCGGATGGGGGCGTTTTCTTGGGCATGGCGTACCGTTCGCCGGCGGCGCTCGCAGGCACTCGCGCGCTAACTGCATAGTATAAGGACAATACTTTATGAAACTCTTACGTATCGGCGAACCCGGCCGCGAGCGCCCCGCGGCCCTGGATGCAAACGGAAACCTGCGCGATCTCTCGGCGCATGTCGCCGACATCGATGCGAACACGCTCGGCGAAGCGGGTCTGGCCACCTTGCGTGGCCTGGCGCTGGAATCGCTCCCGATCGTGCCGGCCGGTGCGCGGATCGGCCCGTGCGTCGGCGGCGTCGGCAAGTACATCTGCATCGGCCTGAACTATTCCGATCACGCCCGCGAGGCGGGAATGAAGGTCCCCGACGAACCGGTGATCTTCCTCAAAGCGACCTCGTCGATCGGCGGACCCGACGACGACGTCGTCCTCCCGCGCGGCGCGACACAAGGTGACTGGGAGGTTGAGCTCGGCTTCGCGATCGGCCGTAAGGCCGCGTACGTCGCGGAGAGCGAAGCGCTCAGCTACGTCGCCGGGTATTTCGTCGCCAACGACGTCTCAGAGCGCGACTTTCAAATCAATCACGGCGGACAGTGGACCAAGGGCAAGAGCTGCGACACCTTCGGCCCCATCGGTCCGTGGCTCGTCACCACCGACGAGGTCGCCGATCCGCAAAAGCTCGCGCTTTCGCTGAGCGTCAACGGCCGCACGATGCAGTCGGGTTCGACGGCCAACATGGTCTACGGCGTGGCCTACCTCGTGAGCTATCTCAGCCGCTTCATGACCCTGCATCCGGGCGACATCGTGGCGACCGGAACGCCGGCCGGCGTTGGTCTCGGGCACAAACCGCCGGTGTACTTGAAACCCGGCGACCGGATGATCGTCGCCGTCGAGGGCCTCGGAGAACAGCACCAGCTCGTCGTCGGCAGCTGACGGTGCGGAAATCACCAGCGCGTATCCTGACGACGCACACGGGCAGTCTGCCGCGGCCGGAGAGTTTGATGGCGCTCATGGTCGAGCGCGGGCGCGGCAACCCGGTCGACGGCGCGGCGTACGACCGCGAGGTGCGCGCGGCCGTGAAGGCGATCGTCGACAAGCAATTCGATCTCGGAATCGACGTGATCGACGACGGCGAGCAGTCGAAAGTCGGGTTCGTCGCCTATGTGAACGAGCGGCTCGACGGCTTTTCCACCGGCATCTCCTACGACCCGGTGTTCGCGGGCTCGAAAGAGTACCTCGCCTTTCCCGAGTTCTACGCCCAATACGAAGGCCCCGGACGGTCGGCTCCGCACCTCACGTGCACCGCGCCCATCACCTATAAGGGCGCAGCGCAAGTCCGGCGCGACATCGAGAACCTGCGAGCGGCGATCGGCAACCGCGATCCGGCCGGCGTGTTCGTCCCGGCGGCGTCGCCCGGCAGCATCGAAGGCTTTCAGAAGAACGCCTACTATCCCGATGCGCAGTCGTATCTCTTCGCCATCGCCGATGCGATGCGCGAAGAGTATCGCGCGATCGTCGCGGCCGGATTCATCGTGCAGATCGACGATCCGTGGCTGGCAATGCACTACATCCTCGACCCCAACGCCGACGTGAGGTCCACCTACGAGTGGGCCGAGCTTCGCATCGCGGCACTCAACCGCGCGCTCGAGGGCATTCCGCCGGCGATGGTGCGCCATCACACCTGTTACGGCATCAACATGGGGCCGCGCGCGACCGATTTTGAGATGCAGTACGTCGTGCCGCTGCTCTTCAAGATCAACGCGGGCGGCTATTCCTTCGAGGCCGGCAACCCGCGCCACGAACACGAGTGGCAGATCTGGGAAGGCGTCGACATTCCCGACGGCAAGTACCTCATTCCCGGCGTCGTCACGCACTGCTCGGTGCTGGTCGAACATCCCGAACTCGTGGCGCAGCGCATCCGGCGCTTCGCCGACGTCGCCGGAGCGGAACGCATCGTCGCGGGCACCGACTGCGGGTTCGCCTCGAATCCGGGCAACGTGCCCGAAGTGCATCCGACGATCGTGTGGGCGAAGCTGCAGTCGCTCGTCGAAGGCGCGCGCCTGGCGGGCGAGCGCCTCGGGGCTAGAGCGTAGCCGGCACGGTTTGGCCGCCGGCTCGCGCCAACACCGGAGCCGCATCGGCCATATCGTCACCGCGCCACGCGATGTGGTGATCGGGCCGAATGAGGACAAGTTCCGCGCCGTAGAGCTCGCGCGTGGCCGCGTCGTCCGAACGGACGACGGTCAGCGGGATGCCGAGGCGCTGCGCCGCCGCCTCCCACGTCGCGCTGCCGGCGTTACCCAGCACGAGCAGCGTGAAATCGCGGCCGAAGAGATCGAGCAGCGAGGTCGTGCCGACCCAGCGGTGCGGCGCGCGCGCGCCCGGATACCCCGAGGGCACGTAGCGGTTGAACTCATCGGGGGGCGGCGGTCCCGCCTCGGTGGCCACGATCGCGCTGTTGTAGCGCATGCCGAGCTGCACACCGGGAATGTTGAATTCGCTTGCGACGTGCGCCGCCAGCGCTTGGCCGAGCTGCGCGCGCGCCGCATCGCTCTCCGGGCCCGCCGCTTCGACGACCGGCGTCACCGGCAGCCGCCCGATGCTGTCGGCCATCTTGCGCGCGAACGTGGTGTTGCGCTGGGCGATCGGGCGGCGTTCGCTCTCATAGGTATCGAGTAACGATTCGGGTGCCCAGCCCTGCGTCACGGCGGCTAGTTTCCAACCCAGGTTCACCGCGTCGTCAATGCTGGTGTTGTAGCCCATGCCGCCGGTCGGCGTAAAGAGGTGCGCCGCGTCGCCGGCCACCATCAAGCGGCCCTTGCGAAACGCGTCGGCCACTAGCGCGTAGCCCGCGCTCCACGGAGTTCGCGCGATCATTTCGTAGGGAAACGATGCGCCGACCGCCTTGTCGAAGATCGATTGCACGTCGAGGTCGTCGACGGACTCGCCCTCTTTCGTTTGGATCATCAGCACGAACACGTCGTCGCCGTTGACCGCGCACAGCAGGGCGCGCTGCTCAGGGTTGACCGCCCAGAACTGCCATGCTCGCCCCTTGCCGAGGATATCGTAGAGGCCGGCCGAGCGGAAATACAGCGAGAGCATCTGGCCGCCCATGAAGTCGCGCTTCACGCCGCCCTCGCCGCTGTACGGCGTGCCCATGGCTTGGCGCACCACACTGCGTGGTCCATCGCAGCCGACGGCATAGCGGGCGAACGTATCGCTCGTCGTACCGCTGCGCACGTCGAGTGCTTCCACGCGAACGCGGCCGCCTTCGTCGTGAACGGCCGTGACGCGCCGGCCGAAACGCATCTCGACCGAGGGGAACCGTTCCGCCTGCAGCTTGAGGATCGGCTCGATGAACATTTGCTGGACGCGGTGCGGAAGCTCCGGAGTGGGCCATGCCTCCTCGCGGTAGTCGCCGAACGATGCCTGCGTCGCGGCTTGGTCGGACGAGGGGATGCGAAAGCGCGTCAGCTCGTGTTGCGCCAAACGCGTCGTGTACACGATGTCTTGCGGATGACCGGCCGGCAGGCCGAGGGCCCGGATTTGATCGGCGAAGCCACGCCGGCGATAGTGTTCCATCGTCCGCGCCGACGTAGCGTTGGCTTTGGGCAAGTGCGGCGGGCGCGTGTTCTCGTCGAACACGATGCACGGTACGTCCCGGCAGCCGAGTTCGATCGCCAGCATCAGCCCCGCCGGACCGCCGCCGATGATAGCGACGTCCGTCGTGGTGCTCGACGCTGGAGGTCCCGAATCGTGCGGCGTCATGTGCGCGGTCTTACCGCGGGTGGCGGCGTTTTCCCACCGAGCGCGCCGAAGGTGCGTTGCGCTCGGACTGCACATGCGCCGCGTCGTCGATCGTCTGCCGGGGGCCGAAGCGGCGACCGCGGAGCCCGCGCCGGCGCCCTTGACAGCCTTTTAAGTAATAAAGTATGAATACCATACTATCTGAGGCGTGGGGGATATTTCCTCCGGAGGTTCCCGATTGGGTCTCGAGAGGACCGCGGTGGCGATCGTGGGCGGTGGACCGGTGGGCCTGTTGCTCGCTTCCGAGCTCGGAATGCGTGCCGTTCCCACGATCGTCCTCAGTGAGACCGACAGCACCTCGACGCATCCAAAGGCGAACACCCACAGCGCCCGCTCGATGGAGATCTACCGCCGCCACGGCGTGAGCGCCGCGCTGCGCGCCGTGAGCCCATCGCGAGAATACCGGACCGACGTCGCCTACTACACGCGCTTGCTGAGTCGCGAACTGCACCGTGTTCCGCTGCCCACACCGGCCGAATCGATCCAAGAATCGCGGCAGGCGCACACGCGTTGGCCGACGCCCGAGCCGCAGTTCCGCTCCAGCCAGCTTGCTCTCGAGCCGCTATTGCTCGCTCGAGCTCGGGACTTCCCGAGCGTCGACGTCCGCTTCGGCCGGCGGGTGGTCGAACTGAGGGAAGAGGGCGACCACGTCGATCTTCGTGCCGAGAGCACCGCCGGTGCGATCCGCATTCGGGCGGATTACGTCGTCGGCTGCGACGGCGGCCGCAGCTTCGTGCGTCGAGCCGCCGGCCTGCGGCTGCACGGCGAAGGCGGTCTCGATCTCGACTTCATGGGTGGCCGGATGCTAGCGACCTATTTCCGGGCCGCCGGGCTGCAGCAGCTGCGGCGGTACCCGCATGCTTGGCAGAACTGGTTCATCCTCCCGCACCTGCGCGCGCTCATGTTGACGCTCGACGCCGAGGAGGATCTGTATCTGCTGCACTACCAGTTGCCGGCCAACGCGCAAGCGAAGAGCTTTCAAGCGGTTCTCGATGAGGTGGTGGGCGCGACGGTTCCCGCGCAGGTCATTTCGTCTGCCGAATGGCGCGCCGGCATCAGCCTGGTGTCGGAAAAATTTCGCTCCGGTCGCAGTTTCCTCGCCGGTGATGCGGCGCATCTGTTCACACCGACCGGCGGTTTCGGGCTCAACACGGGCATCGAAGACGCCTTCAATCTCGGCTGGAAACTCGCCGCGGTGCACAACCGCTGGGCCGCGCCTCGTTTGCTCGACAGCTACGAAGCGGAGCGGCGGCCGATCGCGGACCGCAACACGGACTACGCCTTGACGTTGGCTCGCCGCAACGGCGAGTGTCCGGTCGGCGCGGAGATCGACGCCGATGGTCCGGCCGGGGAGGCCGCTCGCGCCGCGGCGCGGGTGCACCTCGCCCGCTACGCGCGCTGGGAGTACGACACGCCCGGCATCCAACTCGGCGTGAGTTATCGGCGCTCGGCGGTGATCGTCGACGATCGCTCACCCGAGCGCCCGGATTCGCCGATCGAATACGTTCCGAGCGCAGTTCCGGGCAGCCGGTTGCCGCACGTGTGGCTGACCGACGGAGCCTCGCTCTACGACCGCCTCGGAGCAGAGTTCACGCTGATCGCTCTGGGCGCAGCCGCCGATGCGCGGTTGTGGATCGCCGCCGCCCGGGCGCGCGGCTTGCCGCTCACCGTGCTCCACCTGCCCGACGCCCCCGAACTCGCGGCACTGGCCGGCGCTGATTGGCTCCTCATCCGTCCCGATCAGCACGTTGCCTGGCGCGGCGACGACGCCGATCCGGGCGCCATCTTGGACATCACCACCGGGCGCCGCCTCGAGAGCGCCTTAAAAACCGCGTAAGCTACGAGAGGAACGAACGATGACCGCCAGCACCAAGTCCGCCCCCAACCTGATGTTCAGCCACATGGGCATCAGCGTCACCGACATCGAGAAAATGGAAACGTTCTACACCGGCGTTCTGGGCTTCGCGGTGACCGACCGTGGCGAGGCCGCCGGCATGCAGATCGTGTTCTTGTCGCGCGATCCGATGAACCATCATGAGATCATCTTGGCGACCGGCCGGCCCGCGCAAATGCCGGCCAACACCGCCAACCCGCAGTTCGGTCCGAGCATCAATCAAATCTCCTTCAAGATGGGTTCGCTGGCCGATTTGCGCGACATCAACGAGCGGCTCACGAGCGGCGGCGCGTCGGATCTGTTCCCCGCCAATCACGGCATCGCGTGGAGCATCTACGCTCACGACCCCGAGGGAAACAACCTCGAGTTCTTCGTCGATACCGACTGGTACGTTACGCAACCGTTCCTGATTCCGCTGGATTTCGCCAAGACCGACGCGGAAATCAGCGCCTTGACGCAAGAGCTCTGCGCGAAGAGCGAAGGCTACGAGCCCTACGGCGATTGGCGCGACCGCGTCGCGCAGCGCATGACGCCGTTCATGGCGCCCGACCCCGTGGCGCGTTAGCCATGAACTTCCACTCGTTCGTCGCGGCCTTCGCGGCCCTCGTGCTCAGTATGCCGGCCGGTGCCGCGCTCGCCGCCGATCCGGTGGAGATTCCGGCGATCCTGCCCGTCACGGGGCCGGCGGCGTTTCTCGGCAGCGAATTCGGCGACACGCTGCGTTTGATCGAAGACCATACGAACAAGAGCGGCGGCATCGGCGGCCGCCCGATTCATTTCGTGATTCAAGATGACCAATCGAGCCCGCAGGTGACGGTACAGCTCATCAACGCCGCGCTCACCAAAAACCCGGCGCTCGTGATCGACGGAGGACCGCTGGCGCTTTGCGCGGCGGCGGCGCCGTTGATGAAAAACGGCCCGGTGCTATGGTGTCTTTCGCCCTCGCTGAGGCCCGACCCGGGCGGCTACAGCTTTGCGGTGATGTCGTCGTCGCGAGATTGTCTGATCGCCGGGCTCAACTATTTCAAAAGCCGCGGCTTCAAGCGCATCGGCGTTCTCAACGGTACCGACGCGACCGGCGCCGACGCCGATGCGATCCTCAGCGAACTGATCAAATTGCCCGAGTACGCCGGCCTGTCGTTCGTCGACTACGAACACTACAACCTGGCCGATTTGAGCGTGTCGGCCCAGCTCTCGCGCATCAAGGCGGCCGGTGCGCAAGGCCTGATCTCGTATACCACCGGCGCTCCGATCGCGACCGTGCTGCATGGTTTGGCCGATGCCGGGTTCGACATTCCGGTCTTCACGTCCAACGGCAACATGTCGGTCGCGCAGCTCGACGGCTACAAGTCCTTCGCTCCCAAGGACCTGCTCTTCGCCGGGTACTCGGCCTTCGCCGACGATCCGGTTTCCGACCCCGGCGTGCGTCAGAAGATCGCCGGATTCAAGGCCGATTTGAAATCGGCCAACCTGTCGGCGGATCTGCTCCACGCCATTCCTTGGGACCCGGCGGTGCTGATTGTTGAGGCATACCGCCGCGTTGGGCCGAACGCGACGGCAATGCAACTGCGGGATGCGCTGGGGAGCGTCGTCAATTGGCCCGGCATGCTCGGCCGCTTCGATTTTCGCGCGATCCCCAACCGCGGCCTCGGCCTCAAGGCGCTGGTGGTTCTGAAGTGGGACCCGCAACACTCCGGCTGGCTCGAAGCGAAGACGTGAGCCTTAGCGCAGCGGTAACGCCGTTGCGTACTTCACCTGTTTGAGGGCGAAGCTCGAGCGAATGTTCGCGACGACGGAGATCGGCGTGAGCTTGTCGATGATCAATCGCTCGAGTGCCTGTACGTCCTCGACCACGACGCGCAACAGGTAATCCGAGTCGCCGCTCATGAGGTAGCATTCCATCACTTCCGGCCGCTCGCGAATGGCGGCCTCGAAGATATCGAGCGAGTCTTTGGTCTGCTTCTCGAGGCTGATCTGGATGAAGACGCTCACGTTGAGGCCGACCGCGTGCGGGTCGAGCAGCGCGACGTAACGATCGATGACGCCGCGCTCCTCGAGCGCGCGCACGCGCGCGAGGCACGGTGAGGGCGAGAGGTGCACGCGCGTCGCCAGTTCGACGTTGGTGAGCTTGGCGTCGGCTTGCAGCTCGGCCAGGATGCGCACGTCGACGGCGTCGATGTCGCCCGCCGGCACGTTCGAGCCCATTTGCCTCTTCATGCAGCACATTATGCTGCGCGAACGGCTCCTAGGCAACGACTTCGGAACCATATACCGCGCTCCACCGCATATAATAATGGCATGGATACCCTCAAGGCGCCCGCCCCGGCCGCGACCGCGCCGGACCGGGAAGCCGACGCCGATCCCGGGCGAGACGCAAGAATGGCTCGAGGCGCTGGCGGGCACGGTGCGGGAATCGGGCAAGGCGCGCGGTGCGTTCTTGCTCAAGCGCCTGAGCGAACACGCGAACGAACTCGGGCCTCGTCGACCGGCGGCCGTCGTACTCGGCCTATCAGAACACGATCCCGGTCGACGAGCAGGGACCCTATCCGGGCGATCTCGCGATCGAAGAGCGGCTGACGTCGATCATTCGCTGGAACGCGCTGGCGATGGTGGTGCGCGCGAACAAGGCGTACGGCGAGCTCGGCGGCCACATCGCGAGCTATGCGTCGGCGGCGGAAATCTTTGAAGTCGGCTTCAACCACTTCTTTCGCGCCGGCGCGAACGGCGCGCCCGGCGACCTGGTGTTCTTTCAACCGCATTCGGCGCCCGGCATCTACGCGCGCGCGTTTCTCGAAGGCCGCCTCGACGAAGAAGCAACTGGCGAATTTTCGTCAGCGAGCTTTCGGGTCGCGGGCTCTCGTCGTATCCGCACCCGTGGCTGATGCCGAACTTCTGGCAGTTCCCCACCGGCTCGATGGGCCTCGGACCGATCACGTCGATCTATCACGCGCGCTTCATGCGCTACCTCGAGCATCGCGGTTTCGCCGAACCGTCCGGCCGCCGCGTGTGGGGCGTGTTCGGCGACGGCGAGATGGACGAGCCGGAATCGATCGCGGGACTGACGCTTGCCGCGCGCGAGACGCCTCGACAACCTCACCTGGATCGTCAACTGCAATCTGCAGCGGCTCGATGGTCCGGTGCGCGGCAACGGTCAGATCATTCAAGAGCTGGAGTCGCTCTTCACCGGCGCCGGCTGGAACGTGATCAAAGTGCTGTGGGGATCGGAGTGGGACGTGCTGTTCGCGCGCGACACGAACCACGCGCTGCTGCGCAATTTCGCGGCCACGGTCGACGGCCAGTATCAGACGCTGGGTGCGAACGACGGCGCCTATAACCAAGCGCACTTCTTCGATCTCGATCCGGAACTGCACGCGCTCGTGTCGAGCATGTCGCCGGCCGACGTCGACGGCTTGCGCCGCGGCGGCCACGATTTTCGCAAACTCTACCCGGCGTTCGAGGCGGCGCAAGCGCACGCCGGCCGTCCGACCGTCATCCTGGCGAAGACGAAGAAGGGCTACGGCGTGGCGGCGGCCGAGTCGAAGATGACCGCGCACCAGCAGAAGAAGCTCGACCTCGACGCGCTGCGCTCGATGCGCGACCGCTTCGACTTGCCGCTCTCCGACACCGATCTCGAAGAGATGCGCTTCTACCGCCCCGCGGCCGGCAGCAAAGAATTGCGCTATCTGCACGAGCGCCGCGCGGCGCTCGGCGGCACGCTTGCCCGCGCGCCGGGAAACATCGGTCAGCCTCACGGTGCCGGCGTTGCACGACGTGTCGAACTTCGCGGTTGCCGCCGCGGGCAAAGAGATGTCGACGACGATGGCGGTCGTGCGCATCTTCAACGCCCTGCTGCGCGACAAGGAGCTCGGTGCCGGCGCATCGTGCCGATCGTCGCGGACGAAGCGCGCACGTTCGGGATGGACAACATGTTCCGCCAGGTCGGCATCTATGCACCGCAGGGACAGCTCTACGAACCGCAAGACGCCGCGTCGATGCTCTTTTATCGCGAGGCCAAGGACGGCCAGTTGCTCGAGGAAGGCATCAACGAGGCCGGTGCATTGTCTTCGTGGATCGCCGCCGCGACCGCCTACAGCGTGCACGACCGGCCGATGCTGCCGTTCTACATCTTTTACTCGATGTTCGGCTTTCAGCGCGTCGGCGACCTCATTTGGGCCGCTGCGGACCAACGCGCGCGCGGCTTCCTGATCGGCGCGACCGCGGGCCGCACCACGCTCGGCGGCGAGGGACTGCAGCACCAGGATGGTTCCAGTCACGTGATCGCCGCCGGCGTGCCAAATTGCCGCGCCTACGATCCGGCGTTCGCCTACGAAGTCGCCGTCATCGTCGATCACGGCGCGCGCCGGATGATGACCGCGGGTGCGGATGAGTTCTACTACATCACCGTCATGAACGAGAACTACGCTCAGCCGTCGATGCCGCCCGATGCCTACGCGAACATCGTGAAGGGCATGCACCGCCTGCGGACGCGGCCGGCGGCGGCTACCAACAACCGCGTGCGGCTACTCGGCTCGGGCGCGATCTTGCTCGAAGTGCTGGCGGCCGCCGACCTGCTGGCGGCCGACTGGGGCGTCGATGCGGAAGTGTGGAGCGTGACGAGTTTCGGCGAGCTCGCGCGTGATGCGCGCGCGTGCGAGCGCTGGAACACGCTGCACCCGCACGAGCCGGCCCGGATCAGCCACGTCGAGGAGTGTCTGGACGGCGCGGGCATCACCGTCGCCGCTACCGATTACGTGCGCGCTTATCCCAGCCTGATCGCGCCCTACGCCGGAGGCGACTTCGTCGCGCTCGGCACCGACGGTTTCGGGCGCAGCGCGACGCGCGCCCAGCTGCGCCGTTTCTTCGAAGTCGACCGGCACTCGGTCGCGATCGCCGCCCTGCGGCGGTTAGCGAAGCACGGCGCCGTGCCGCTCTCGGTCGTGGCCGAGGCGATCGGCCGGTACGGCGCCGACGTCGCGTCCGCGCCGCCGTGGGAGCGTTAGCGCGCGGGTGAGATCACGGTCCCGAGATGAGCGTGCCGACACGGCCGCCCTTTTTCGGGATCCACGGAGCGACGACACCGCAATCGTTGAACTCGGCCGTCTTTTCGGCCGTCCACAGAATCGCGTCGCGAGATCCCGAGTCGACGCTGACCAGCACGCTCCCGTGCACCAAACCTTCGAGCGTTTGCCAGAGGTGACGAACGATCAGCGAGCGGGTGAACGCGTTGAGCGCCTGCCACGGACCGCGCGTGCGGACATCCATGCGCGTGCTGTCCAGCTGGCGCCATACCGAAAATTCAGCAAAACAATCGCCGTAGGTTTGACGCGGCCCGGCGAAGGCCGCGACCATCCGCTTTTCAAGGTGCTGCGAGCGGCGCGGCGGTGCCAGCGAAGCGCGTTTCCGCCTCCGTTTTTTCGCATTCAGGCGGCTTACTTCGATAGCGATCGCAAGACCGAGAAAGACGAGTAGGATCAGGCCGATCGTGAGTGTCAGGTTCATGAGGCTCGCTAGGTATCTTTGATACTTACCGCCTACCTACCCCGTACAACTGGCCAATATTCATGCCATGGAATCATCCGGTTCTGAGGAATGCCTCGTCCTCACGGTGACCTACTCGTAATGGCAAATATAGCAAGCGAGCTAGCGGCAGCCACGGAACTGGTTCGCCGCGCCAAGCGCGTGTTCGTGCTGACCGGCGCCGGGATGGGCGTGGCGTCGGGGTTGAAGACCTTCCGCGGCGACGGCGGCTACTGGCGCGAGATGCCGGTCGAGCGGCTCGCGAGCCGGGCCGGATTCGAGAGCGATCCGGTTTTCTGCTGGACCTGGTACAACGAACGCTTCGCCGCCTACGCGGCGGCGGAGCCCAACGCCGGGCATCGCGCGCTGGCCGAGCTCGAGCGCCTCGTGCCGCACCTGTCGCACGCGACGCAAAACGTCGACGGTCTGCAAACGCGCGCCGGATCGCGCGCGCTGGTCACGCTCCACGGCGATCTCCAAAGCGTGCGCTGCACGGGCTGCGCGTATCGCGAACCGCTCCTCGCGCCCTTCGATGTCGCCCGTATCCCACACGCGTGCGGCGGCAAGCTGCGGCCGAACGTGGTCTGGTTTGGTGAAGCGCTTCCCGTGGATGCGTGGGACCGCGCGGCGCGCGAATCGGAAGCCGCCGACGTCATCATCGTTGCCGGGACATCGCTGCTCGTGCAGCCCGCCGCGTCGTTGGCGCGCGTCGGCGACCGCCGCGTCCGGGTAATCGAGGTGAATCCTGATGCCGCCGGCGGCTCCAACGTCCTCGCGCTGCGAACCGGAACGGAGATCGCGCTGGCCGCCATTGCCGAGCGTCTGAGGGCCGGCGTTCCGCTATAGGGAACGGGCATTTGACAGGCCGCCTCTGTCCTTCATACCATGGCTTCAATGATGCGTACGTGGCTCATGGCGTTCCTTTTTCCGGCTGCGCTTTGCGTGCTTCCGGCCGCGGCTGCCGATGAGAGCCTAACGATCAACGTCATTTTACCGTTGACCGGATCCGCAGCCTTCGTGGGACTCGATGAAAAGAACGCCATCGACATCTACGAGACCCTGATCAACAAGTCGGGCGGCGTGCGCGGACGGCCCGTGCACTTCCACATTTTCGATGACCAGAGTTCGCCGCAGGTCGATCTTCAGATCGTCAACGGGCTCATCGAGCAACACGCGGCGGTGTTTATCGGGCCGTCCAACAGCGCGTCGTGCTCCGCGGTGGAACCGGTGGTTCGCCAAACGGGACCGGTGGAGTACTGCCTTTCGCCCGCGCTCACGCCGCAGAAGGGCAGCTTCGTCTTCGCCAGTGCCCGCTCGCTCCCGGCAACGGATGCGCCGATGGCGCGCTTCATCAACGACAAGGGCTACGACCGCATCGCGCTGCTCAAAGTCACCGACGCGTCGGGACAAGCCGGCGCGCGCGCGCTCGCGGAAGGCTTGACGCGTTTTCCCGCCCTGCACATCGTCGATGAAGAAGCGTTCGCACCGGCAGCGATTCAGCTCTCGGCGGAGATCGCGAAGATCAAGGCCGCCAACCCGAACTGTATTTTCATCCACGCGAACGGCGCGGCATTCGGCACGGCGCTGCGCGGTCTGAAGGACGCGGGGATCGTGGATGTGCCGGTGTTCACGTCGTCCGCGAATCTCAGCAAGGTACTGCTCGCGCAATACGCGGCATATTTGCCGCGCGACCTGTACTTCGACGGTTTTCCCTGGCAGGGTGGTGCGCCGCGCGATCCCTCGATGCTGAAAGCCTATACTGCCTTTGCCGGCGGCTTCAAGGCGGCCGGCATCGCACCCACCTCCATGAGCGGCTATTCATGGGATCCGACGGCCATCGTCGTCTCCGCCTACAGCAAACTGGGCTTCGCTGCGACCGCCGATCAGGTTCGCACCTATATCGCCAACCTGCACGACTACGCCGGGATCAACGGCGTCTACGATTTCCGGCAAGACACCGACCAGCACGGGCTCGGCATCGATTCGGGGATCGTCGTGAAGTGGTCGGGCGCAACCGGTGACATCGTCGCTGCCAGTCTGCCCGGAGGGAAGCCGCTCTAATGACCGCTACGCATGGTCCGACACTCGAACAGCTCGACGTCGCGCGCACCGGTCCCGAAACGCTGGCCGGGCGCTATCTGCGGCAGTTTTGGACGCCGGTTGCCGTGCTCGATGAGCTGCAGCCCGGCCGCGCGCGCCCGATCGAGATCATGGGCGAGCGCTTCACCTACTATCGCGGCGAGTCGGGCGAGCCGCACATCGTCGGCTTTTTCTGCGCGCACCGCAGCACGCAGATGTCGACGGGACGGGTCGAGGGGGAAGACATTCGCTGCTTCTACCATGGGTGGAAGTACGACGGTTCCGGCCAGTGCATCGAGCAGCCGGCCGAGCGCGAGAGCTACGCGGCGAAGGTTCGGATCGAGGGCTACCCGACGCGGAGCTATCTCGGCCTAGTCTTTGCCTTTCTCGGCACGGGTGCGCCGCCGGCGTTCCAAGAATTTCCGATTTTCTCCGGTCCCGGCCGGCTCATCGCCCGTTCGTTCTTTCGGAACTCGAACTACTTCAACGCGCTCGAAAACTCGTGCGATCAGGTGCACGTGAACTTCGTGCACCGCAACAGCGAGTTCACTGAAGTCGGCATGAACCGTGAGATCCCGGAGATCGACGCGTTCGAGACCGGCTACGGTGTGCGGCGCGAGGTGCGCTACACCGACGGCGCGCTGCGCATCGCGCACATGATCATGCCGCTCTGCGCGCTGGTGACGATTTACGAACGCGAAGCGGGCATGATTCAGCACCTCGCTTACCGGATCCCGGTGAACGATCAGCGTCACGTGAGCTTCAACGTGGATCTCTATAACTTGCCCGACGACGAGATGGAAGCGTACCTCGCCAAGCGCCAGGCCTTGCGCGACAAGGTCGCAACGCTCCCGCCGTACGACGAGGTCGTTGCCGCCGCGCTGCGCGGGGATCTGCACCTCGACGATCTCGACCGCCCGGACATCGTCCTCTTGCAGGACGACGTCGCACTATCCGGCCAGCCGCCGATCGGGCATCGCCCGAGCGATCGCCTGGGGCAGTCCGACGCGCAGATCATCGAACTGCGGAAGATCTACACCCGCGAGTTGCGCGCGTTCAAAGACGGAACGGCGTTGAAGGCATGGACCGTGCCCGCCGACTTGGCGGCGACGTCGTAAACTAGAAGACGGCGGCCGCGATGGCTTTGGCCGAGGCCGCGAGCAGCGACGCCGTTTGGCCGACGCGCTCATCGGGCAGCTGCCGCGCGGAACCGAGCGCCGTCAGCGCGGCGACGGCAATGCCGCGCTCGCCCAGGATCGGAACGGCGACGCCGACCACGTTGGGCACATAGTCGTTGCGTGAAACGGCGTAGCCGCGTTCGCGCACCGTTTGCAAGGCGATCCGCACTTCCGCGCTGCCGGCGACGCGCGCGGGCGCATAGCGATGCGGGTGCTGTGATTCCAAGCAGCATTCGACGAGCTCGGGTTCGGAGTAGGCGAGAATGGCTTTCCCCGCGCTCGTCGCGAGGATCGGCTGGCGCGGGCGGCTGTGGCCGAGCCCTTCCATGAATTCCGAGGTCACGCGATAGAGTTGCGCGAGCTCGGCGCCGTCGATGATCGAGAGGTGCGCGGCTAAGCCGGTTGCGGCGCGAATCTTGATCAGGGCTTCTCTGCCCGCCTCGAATACCGAGTGGCTCTGGGCGGCCAGCAGGCCCACGCTGACCAGCCGGATACTGAGCCGGTACTTTCCATCGGGCGTGGGGGTGAGGATGTCTTCCGAGCACAGCGTTGCGCCCAGACGCGAGGCCGTGCTCTTGGCGATGTTGAGCATGCGGGCAATATCCGAGACGCCCAATACCGGCGTGTCTTCGGTGAACAGAGCGATGAGACGGATGGCGCTGCGAACGCTCGAAAGCATGGACTTCGGAGGTGGTTGACGCATTGCGCTTTTCCCTCTCTGTGCCCGGCTCCGGGTCAGCGCCGCTTGAGCGCGTCCAGTTCTTCGAGCGTGCGCGGCCAGTCGGCTTTGAGCAAGCGCGAGAGGCTGCGATCGGCCAGGAGCCCGCCGGCGTTTTGGCAGCGCGCGCAGTAGTTCGTTTCGTTGTCGGCGTAGCGAATGCGCTGCACGGGTTCGCCGCAGCGCGGACACGGTTGGCCGAAGCGTCCGTGGACGGCCATTTCCTTGCGAAACGCGGTCACGTGTTCGGGGAAGCCGCCGTTCGTCTCGGTCGCTCAGGCGCTCGATCCAGGCCTGCAGCGTCGCGCGCGTCGCGGTGAACAAGCGTTCCCATTCCGCCGGCGTGAGTTTGTGGGTCAGCGCGATCGGCGAGAGTTGCGCCGCGTGGAGGATCTCATCGGAATAGGCGTTGCCGATGCCGCTCACGATGCGCGGATCGGTGAGCGCGCGTTTGAGCGTGCGGTTCTCGACCGTCAGCGCGCGCCGGAACGCGTCGAGATCGGCGGTGAAGACCTCGATGCCGCCCGGATCGATCGCTTCGAGCGCCGCTTCGCCGCGCAGCACGTGCAGCGAAGCGCGCCGTTTCGTGCCGGCCTCGGTGAGTACGAGCGAGCCGGCGGGAAAATCGAAGGCGGCGAGCGCGTTGCGCCCGGCGAGCTTCGCGGCGGGCGGCCGCCAGTGCAGCCGCCCGGCGATCATCAGGTGCAGCACGAGCCACAACTCGTCGTCGAAGCCGATCGCGATGCGCTTGCCGATGCGCCGCAGTTCGCGCACGACGCGCCCCTCCACGCTCGCGAGCGGCGGGTCGGCGGTGCGCAGCAAGAAAACACTTGCCACGCGCACGTGCTCGAGCGGCTGACCGACGATGCGCGGCTCGAGCGCGCTGATGTAGGCGGTAATATCCGGCAGCTCCGGCATCGGTTCAGGATTCCGCCTGCCATGCCCGCGGCGCCTTGTGCGGGATTCGCCTCCCCGGGCGCAGACAAGAGCGTTATGGCTAGGAGATTCCAGGTCGTCATCGTAGGCGGCGGCCCGGTCGGGGTTGCGCTCGCCGTCGACTTGGGCTTGCGCGGGATCGCGTGCGCGATCGTCGAGCGGCGCACGGGCCTGCAGAATATCCCCAAGGGTCAGAACCTCTCGCCGCGTACGCTGGAGCACTTCTATTTCTGGGGCATCGCCGATGCGCTGCGGTCGGCGCGCATCATGCCCAAGGGCTATCCGATCAGCGGCGTCACCACCTACGGCAGCCTGCTCAGCGAGTACTGGTACTTGCCGCCGCAGCGCGAGATCATACGCAAGTACTACTTCCAAGACGTGGAACGGCTGCCGCAGTACCTCACCGAAAAGGTGCTGCGCGAGCGCATGGCCGAGCTGCCGCAGGTCACGAACCTCTTCGGCTGGACGGCCGAGACGATCGAGCAGGACGAACGCGGCGTGCGCGTCACGGTAACCGAGAGCGGCGGTTCGCAGCATGAGACGCTGGAGGCCGACTACCTCGTCGGTTGCGACGGCGCGCACTCGCTGGTGCGCGGTCAAGCCGGCATCGGCCGCGGCGGGGTGGACTTCGACCAGGTCATGGTGCTCGCGGTGTTTCGCTCGCGCGAACTGCACGAAGCCCTCAAGCGTTTCCCCGAGCGCGGCACGTTCAACGTGCTGCACCCCGACCTCAAAGGCTACTGGCAGTTCTTCGGGCGCGTCGATGTGGGCGAGGAGTTTTTCTTTCACGCCCCGGTGCCGGCCGACACGACCAAGGACAACTACGATTTTCTCGGTCTGATCCAGCGCGCCGCGGGGTTCGAATTCGCGGCCGAGTTCGACTATGTGGGCTTCTGGGATCTGCGCGTTTCCGTCGCCGACACCTATCAAGTGGGCCGCGTGCTGATCGCGGGCGATGCGGCGCACAGCCATCCGCCTTACGGCGGCTACGGCCTCAACAACGGACTCGAAGATGCGGTCAATCTAGGGTGGAAGCTCGCCGCGGCATTGCAGGGCTGGGGCGGTGAAGAGCTGATCCGCTCCTACAGCGACGAGCGCCGTCCGATTTTCAAGGAAACCGGCGAAGACTTCATCGCGGCGCGCATCAACAGCGATGCGGTGTGGCTCGACCGCTACAATCCGCAGCGTGACAAGGCGGAGTTCGAGCGGGCGTGGGCGACGCGGGCATCGGCCGTCGGTGAAAACGTCCTGAGCTACGAGCCGCACTACGAAGGCTCGTCGGTGATCGCGGGCCCGCCCGGCGGCAAGAGCAGCGCGCACGGCGTGCACACGTTTGCGGCGCGGGCCGGTCACCATCTCGCCCCGCAGCCCCTCTCGAGCGGCCGAAACGTCTTCGAGGAACTCGGTTCGGGCTTCACGCTGCTGGCCTTCGATGCCGATGATGCGGCCGTCCGCGCGTTCGAGCAAGCCGCCGCGGCGGCCGGCATTCCGCTGACCGTCGTGCGCGACCGTTTCGACAGCGGCCGCGAAGCCTACGAGCACCACCTCGTCCTCGTGCGCCCCGACCAATACGTCGCGTGGACCGGCGCTACGGTGCCGGGCGACATCGGCGCACTGTTAGCGCAAGTGACGGGCCGTTAGCCGCGATCGGAAGCGATTAGGCGAAGCCCGTTTCGAGCAGCGCGCTCAGTTGCGCGCGGCTCAGCGCCGCGAGGCCGAGGGCTTCGAGTGTCCGGCCGCCGCTCGCGGCCAGATCCTCGGTCAGCATCGCCGACGCCAGCGCCAAGAGACCGCCGGCCACGGGCGCCGGGACGCCCGCGTAGCGCGCGACCGAGACCAGAAAGGCGAGCCCGCAGGCGATGTCTTCGCGCACGTAGCGGTGCGTGCGCACGTCGATCGGTTCGCGCCAGTTGCCGCTTTCGATGAGCCGCGACTTGGCATCGCGCCCGTACATCCACTCTTCACCGTCGGTGCGGTAGTAATCGATCAGCGGAAAATGCGGGGCGACCGATAGCCGAGCGCTTCACGGATCGCGATGCGTTCGGCATCGAGCGCGTCGGTGACGTGCCGCACCGTGGGCTGCGTGCCCTCGTTGTGGATGTCGTACTCCGGCAAGTGTTCGAGCGGCGCGGCGTTCATGATGATCAGCGGCGAATGGATGATCGGACCGGCGTTGAGCAGGGCGGCGTCGAGCGCGTCACGCACCAGCTCGACGCTCGGAAAGGCCTGCCGAATCACTTCGCTTGCCGTATGCGTCAGGCGCGCGGGAAACACGCCCGTCGGCAGCCGGGTCGTGCGCTGCGTGATCTTGATCGAGGTCTCGGAGGCCTTGCGCGTGAGATACGGCAGCGTGCCGGATTCGGCGAACGCGAGTTCGGGCGTCGCGCGCGCGGCGCGCGCGAAGAGATACGTGCCGAACGAGCCCGGCGGGAGCAGCACGACTTGCCCCGGCCGCAGCAGTGGCGCGAGTGCGTCGGCGAGCGCCGGCTGGCCGAGGGCCGGAATGGGCGCCACGATCAGCTCGGCGCCGCAGCACCGCGCCGGCCAGATCGTTGCTGAGCGCGGCGAGCAAGGCCGAGCGTTCGCCTTGCGCGTCGCGAACCAGGATCCGCCGTTCGGCGCGCAGCGGCTCGAGCGCCGGTCCGTCACGGCGCCATAACGTGACGTCGTGTCCCTCCAGCGTCAAATCGGCGGCGGCGGCATAGGAGCCGTTGCCGCCGCCGAGGACGGTTATGCGCAATCGATCAGAAGCGGGCGCGCGCGGCTTGGTCGCGTTCGACCGATTCGATCAGCGCGCCGACGTTTTTCCCGCCGAACCCGCGCGCCCCGTCGGCGCGCTGGATGATCTCGAAGAACGTCGTCGGCCGGTCGTGCAGCGGCGCCGTGAAGATCTGCAGTAGATAGCCGGGGGCGTCTTCGTCGACGAGGATGCTGTGCTCGCGCAGCTTCGCGAACGGTTCGCGCACGCCGGCAACGGGTGCGACGATCTCGTCGTAGCGCTCGGGCGCAATCGTCACGAACTGCACGCCGCGTTCGCGCATCGCGGCCACCGTTGCGATGATGTCGCTCGAGTGCAGCGCGACGTGATGCACGCCGGCGCCGCCGAAGGACGCGAGATACTCATCGATCGGCGATCGGGGGCCTGAGCCCGGTTCGTTGATCGGGAAGGTCACCTTGCCGTTGGGCGTGCGCAACACGCGCCAGCGCAGCGTCGTTGCGCCGGTGTCGTTGATGAACTCCTCGGCGATGTTGAAGCCGAGCACGCGGTGGTAGAAGTCCATCGCCGCATCAAGCTCGCCGCGCAGCACGTTGCCGACGATGTGGTCGACCGCGTCCAATCCCGAACCCGCCGCCACGCTGATCTTCGCGCCGGAAGAACTTCGCATACGGCCCGGCGAGCAGATCGGCGTCGAGGAAGGTGTGCACCGTGTCGCCGTACGTCGCGATGGCGGGCATGCCGCTCGGCGTCGACGCCGCGGTTCCGCCGTGCGCGAGCGCGGCCTCGGCCGAGGCACGGGCGTCGGAGACACGCAGTCCGATCGCCCGGATGCCGTCGCCGTGCGCGTTGAGGTAGCTCGCGATCGGCGAGTTCGCTTCGAGCGCACCGGTCAAGACGAAGCGGATCGACCCTTGCTCGACGACGTACGACGTGCGATCGCGCACGCCGGTCTCCGGCCCCGCGTAGGCGACGAGATCGAAGCCCAGGCCGTTGATGAAGAAGAACGCCGTCATCTTCGCGTTGCCGACATAGTACTCGATGTGGTCGAGCGCTTCGATCGTCGGCGCGGCGCTCGTCTGCGCGTTGGTCATCGTCGTCATCGAACATCGTCCTTCATGGAGTGTGGGGCCAGAGAGAGGGAACCTGGAGCCCGGTCCGCTCGAGAATGCCCCGGGCGGCGGCATCGGCCCGTTCGCACAGCGCCGCGATGTCGAGCGTGAGCAGGCGCCCGCCGTCGACGAGTTTGCGCCCATCCACCCAAACCGAGGCAATGCTGCGATCGGATGCACCCAGGACCAGATTTTGCACCGGGTGCAAGAGCGGCCGCCACTCCGGGTTGTTCGGTCGAAAACACGACGAAGTCGGCGCGTTTGCCGGGTTCGAGCGAACCGATCTGGTCTTGGAGCCCGAGCGCGCGGGCGCCGTGAATCGTCGCCATCTCGAGCGCCGTCTCGGGCGGAATCATCGTAGTGTCCATCCGGAAATCTTTGTACAGCGTCGAGGCCAGGTACATCAGCCGGAGCATGTTGAGGTGATTCGACCCGTTCGCCGAATCGCCGCCCAGTGCAACCGGCATGCCGGCGGCAAGCATTTCCGGAAAAAGACCGTACCGGTGGATGCCTTTGACATGCCGCAGCGCCGCGCTCGGGCAGTGCACGACGCTCACGCCGCCGGCCGCGAGCTTGCGCCACGTCGGCCGGTTCGATATAGACCGTGTGCACGAGCTTGGCGCGCGGCACGAGCCAGCCGAGTTGCTCCAGCCGGTCGACCGGAATCGGCGCGCCGCCGTGCTCGGGCGCGACGCTGTCATACATCATCGCCAGCGGCAGCGTCGCGTTCGGCGGCCAGGAGCGGCGCCGTCGCGCAGCAACTCTTCGGACGCCGTGCCGATGCCCAGCAGAATCAGCGCCGGCGTGAGCCGCGGGTTGTCGCGCTCGCGGACGCCGTCGATCAGCGCCAACGCGGCCTCGAGCGCGCCGGCGGCGCCGGCGTGGTGCATGCGCGCCGGCTCAGGCGGCAAGATCCCACGTCCAGCGGCCGAGCTGGGCGCGAATGCCGCACGCTTCGGCCGCGTCCGCCGCAGGCTTCCCACGCCAAGCAGCGTGCCCGCTTCGCAGACGGTCGTCGTCCCGGTCAGCAAGAGTTCGGCGAACGCGAGATCGGCGGCAATGCGCTCGTCGTCCGAACGTCAGCGCCGTATAGGCGGGCACCAGCCACTGCGGCAGCCACACTTCGGGCGCGGCGTCGTCGGGCACGAGCCCGCGCATCACGGCTTCGCCGAAGTGCGCGTGCGCGTCGACGAACCCCGGCACGATCACGCAGTGCCGCGCGTCGATCGTTTCGACGTCACCGTTCGCACCGGGGCATGTCGCGCAGCGATCCGAGCGCCGTGATGGCGCCCGCCGTCGTCGAACGCGAGGATAGCCGTCATCGAAGATGCGGCGCTCGCGGATCGACGGTCACGATCGTCGCGCCGGTGAGAACGGTGGTCTCAAAGCGCGATTACCGGCTCGCTCTCCGCGCTCCAGCCCAACAGGCGCGAGCGGGCGAACAGGAACAGTGCGGTCCAGACACAGTCCGATCAGCGAGACCGTGACGACCGCGACGTACATGTCGGCGGTGTGCAGCGTGCGGTAACTCACCGCCATCATGTGGCCGAGGCCGTCGGCGCCGGCGATCATCTCGCCGAGAAACACGCCGATCAGCGCGCCGACGAGCGCGATGCGCGCGCCGGTCATCATGCCGCCGAGCGCGGCCGGTAAGACGACGCGCCACAGCAAGCGGCTCTCCGGCGTGCCGAGCGCGCGCGCCGACCACAGCAGCCGCGTTTCGACTTGCGATGCCGCGGCGGCCGTTCCGAGCAGGATCGGGAAGATCGCCTCGGCGACGCCGAAGCCGATCTTCGAGGGCCTGCCGAGGCCAAGGATGATCAGCATCGCCGGATAGATCGCCACCTTCGGAGTCGGAAAAAGAAAGGCGATCAGCGGCCGCAACGCCGCGCGCACGCGTTGCGATGCGCCCGACGAGGATGCCGAGCGTTCCGCCGGCGACGAGCGCGATCGCGAACGCGATCGAGCACGCGCTCGAGCGTGATCAGCGTCTGCGACCGGCAGCGTGCCGTCGGCGAACGACGCGGCGCGCCGAGTCCCACACGCGCAGCGGGCGGCGGCAGAGACGAACGCGTTTCCGAGCCAGCCGTGAATCGAACATTGCCACCACACGCAGCAGCACGAGCGCCAACGGATAGATGACCGCGACGAGCCGCATGCCGCTCGTGCGTGCCAGCGCGAGCGACATCTAGACATCGCCCTCGAACCAGCGCAAGCTTGCGTTCACGAGCCGCACGAAGCCGAAGTCGAGCAGAAACGCGATCGTCGCGAGGATCGTCGCGCAGGCCCACACCTGCGACCGTCTGCCCGTCGTCGAGAAAGGTGAACATATACGAACCGATGCCCGATTGCCGGATCAGCAGTTCCGAGGCCGAGCAGCGTGAAGATCGAGATCGCGATCGCGAGCCGCAAGCCCGCGCAGATCTGCGGCAGCGCGGCCGGCAGGACGACTTTTGCGAGCAGCGGGATGCCCGCCGCGCGTGCCGAGCGCGCGTGCCGACCACACCAAGCGCGTTTCGATCGCGCGCGCGCCGTGATACGACGAGATGACGATCGGGATCAGGCAGCCCATGATGATGATCGCGACGCGCGAGAGATCGCCCGCGCCCCACCACAACACGAAGATCAGGATCAGCGCCGCCTTCGGCACCGGGATACGTCATCGTCAGGAGCGGATCGATCAGCGCGAACAGCAGGCGGTTGCGGCCCATCGCGACGCCGAGCGGAACGCCGATGCAGAATCGCGAGCAGCGAGCCCGACGGCCCAGCGTCCGCTCGACGCGCCGAGATTCGTCCAAAAGCCGGGATCGCCGAACAGCCCGAACATGCCGACGAGCACGTCGGAAAACGGCGGCACGCTGCCGATCGAAACGAGCCCGATGCGCGGGCTGATTTCCCACACGAGCAACGCGATCGCGATGCCGGCAAACGGCAGCAGCGCGCGGCCGGCGCGCCCGGTTCAGTGCGGCGGCTGCCGATGACCGTCATGCGCCGGGTTCTTCCTGCGCGCAGCAGTTGGGCGCAAGCCGGTGATGCAGGTTCGCATAGGCCGGGTCGTCGAGCATCGCCTCGCGATCGCGCGGCCGTTCGATGTCGACGTCGATCACGGCTTTGACGTGCGCCGGCCGCTGCGAGAACACGTAGATGCGGTCGGAGAGGAAGATCGCTTCGTCGAGCGCGTGCGTGACGAAGACGATCGTCGTGCGCGTGCGCTCCCAGATGCGCATCAGCTCGACTTGCAGCATCGCGCGCGTCTGCGCATCGAGCGCGCCGAACGGTTCGTCCATCAGCAGCACGTCGGGTTCGACCGCGAGCGTGCGCGCGATCGCGACGCGCTGCTTCATGCCGCCCGAGAGTTCTTTCGGATACGGCGGTCTCGATGCCGCGAGAGGTTGACCATCTCGAGATAGCGCCGCGCACGCGTCGCGCCGTTCGGCGGCCGGAACGCCGAGCTTCGATCAAGCCGTACTCGACGTTGCCGAGCACCGTTTTCCACGGAAACAGCGCGAACTCTTGAAACACGATGCCGCGCTCGGGACCCGGTCCGCGCACCACGGCTCCGTCGCACTCGACGTGCCGCCGAATCGGGCTGCACGAAACCGCCGAGAATGTAGAGCAGCGTCGATTTGCCGCAGCCCGACGGACCGACGAGCGAGATGAACTCGCCGGGCCGCGCTTGAACGTCGATGCCGTCGAGCGCGAGACCGTGTTTGCCGTTGCGGGTGACGAACGTTTTGCGAACTCGCGCGCGTGCCAGCTTGAGGCCCGGAATTCGCAGCGGTAACGCTCGTCGCCGTCATCTCATCGTCTGTACCGAGACGGCCTGCGATGTAGTTCGGTCACCTTGAGCGGCTTCTTGATCCCGCCTTCTTGGTGGAGGAAGTCCCAATTGTTCTGCAAGGCCGGGACGTTGATCGGCGCCGTGCACGGGGCGGATAGAAGTCGTCGTTGGTGAGCATGAACTTATCGAGCGCCGGCCTCGGAAACTTCATGATCGGCGACGTCGTCGCGATCACGGCGGTCGCGGTTCGCCGGGTCGTTGACGTAGTTTGCGACCGTGACCCAATCTTCCATGAACTTGCGGACGGTGACCGGGTTTTTCTTGATGAAGTCGCCGCTGAAGCCTTGCATCAGCTGCACGAACGGGTTCTGCACGTCGGTGAGCTTGAAGAGCGGGGCGAAGAGTCCGGTCGCCATCGCGCTGCTGTAGAACGGCTGCGGGAAGAGACCGAGATCGATCTTCCCGTTGAGCCAGCGCTTCTCGCTGTTGCGCGAACGGCAGCTCGATCTTTTTGTAATCGGTTCCCGGCAGCAGCTTCGCTTTATCGCGGATGTAGAAATCTTGGATGTAGTCGGTCGAGCCGCCGATCGCCGACGTCGCGACGTTCTTGCCTTTGAGATCGGCGAGCGTCTTGATGCCGGAGTCTTTCTTGACCAGCCACGTCGTCGAGAAAAACGGCGAGCGCTCTTCGATGAATTCGCCGGTGACGACGATATCGGCGCCTTGCTCGATGCCGTTGGGCATCGAGAGACTGCCGACCGTCGCGGCATCGAGCGTGCCCGCGGCGATGCCTTGCACGCCGAGCGCCGTGCCGGCGAATTGATTCCACACGACCGTGTAGTAGCGCGCCGAGGTTCGGCGCTTTCGACGGATCCGTGATCATCACGTAGTGGATTTCCTCGGCCGGAATGCCCCAGCCCATGCGGATCGGCACGGGCTTGGCGGGCGGCGGCGCATCGGCTGCGAACGCGAGATCGTCGAGCGTGAGAATGGGCAGCGTCGCGGCAAGCGCCGGCCCCGCGAGTAAAGTCGAACGCGCATCGTGAAGTACTGCCTCCGGCGAGTAAAGTAGTAACCGGCGCGTGCATCGTCCGGATTGTGGGTGTAGGGGCGTTGTGATGCGCGGTGCAAACCCTTCTGTGCAAATGTCCTAGGCGGCGGCGGTTAGCGTAGACCTCCGGATTGACGATTTGCGGTAGGGGCTTGCCGCTCAGTCCGGCGACGAGATTGTGCGCGCCGTAGAGCGACATGCGTTCGCGCGTTTGCCGCGTCGCGCGTGCCGATATGCGGCGTGATGAAGACGTTTGGCAGCGAAACCAGCGGATGATCGGCGGCCAACGGTTCGGGATCGGTCACGTCGAGTGCGGCGCCGGCAATCTTCTTCCCGACCAGCGCATCGTAGAGCGCGGCGGTCTCCACGATCGCTCCGCGCGACGACGTTGACGAAATATGGCGTCGTTGGCCATCAGTGCGAATTGCGCGGCGCCGAACATGCGCGCGTCTCTGCGTTCAGCGGAATCAGCGACGACGATGCAATTCGCCGTTTGCGAGCAGTTCGTCGAACGGCAGGTACCGCGCGTCGACGTCCACGTCGTCGGGCCGGCGGTTGCGGTTGTAGTAGATGATCGTTCATGCCGCTGGCGCGCGCGCGCTTCGCCACCGCCATGCCGATGGCGCCGAGTACCGACGATGCCGAGCGTGCTGCCGGCCAAATCGTCGCCGACGGTGCGGGCTTCGATACCCAGCGGCCGTCGCGCGCCCAGGCCGTTCCCTCGGCGACGTGCCGGAAGGCGGCGATGATGTGCAGATAGCGCGATGTCGGCGACCGCTTCGGTGAGCGAGCCGCGCGAGTTCGACACCGCGATGCCGCGCCGCGTGCATTCGGCGACATCGATGTTGTCGTAGCCGACCGTGGCGGTGCAGATCACGCGCAGACTTCGGCGCGCGGTCCAAGATACGCGGCGTCGATGCGCGGCGGACAAAACGAGTCGCAGTACAGGCCGTCGGCCTCGCCGACGCGGTCTTCGTCGACGCGCTTCCGCAGTGCTCGCCGACGAGCGCGTTAGCGGCGGGCGCGAGCCAGCAGCCCGTGGCAAAGGCGACGATGGGCGGCTCATCTTGCCGCCGATGATAATATGGCGGTACGTGAAAAGCAAACGAGCACCGCTGCTCGAGGAGCGCGACGAACGGGCGATTTTCGTCGAACGGCTCGCTCTGGGCGGCGACGGCCCGACCGTTGCGGTGAAGGACACGATCGACATCGCCGGCTATCCGACGCGCGCCGGAAGCCGGGCCCGTGACGATGTTGCGGCCGCCGAACGGAACGCCGACGTGGTCGCGGCGCTGCTCGCCGCCGGCTGCCGCATCGTCGGCAAAACGAACCTGCACGAATTCGCCTACGGCGTCACGGGGATCAACGATTGGACCGGCACCCCGCTCAACGCGCGGTTTCCCGATCGGATTCCCGGCGGCTCGTCGAGCGGATCGGCCGCAGCGGTCGGCGCCGGCCTCGTCGATTTCGCGCTCGGCACCGATACCGGCGGATCGATTCGCGTGCCGGCCGCATGTTGCGGCGTCGCGGGTTTGAAGCCGACGTTCGGCCGGGTCAGCCGGGCGGGCGTCATGCCCGAGAACACGACGCTCGACTGCGTCGGGACCGTTTGCCGGCAGCGTCGGCGGCGTCGAGCGCGCGATGGCGATCGTGGACCGAGCTTCAGCGCGCTGCCCGCGCCGGAGGATCCGCTGCTGGGCGTGCTCGCCGTCGAAGCGGACCCCGATGTCGCGGCAGCGTTCGAACGCGCCCTCACCGCGAGCGGTGCGCGCCGCGTAACGCGTACGTTGGGCGGGATGCAGGCCGCTTTCGACGCGGGTCTGATCATCATCGCCGCGGAGACGTAGGCCGCCGTCGGCGACTACGTTACCTCGCCGCATATCGGCGCCGACATTCGCGAGCGCCTCTCGGCCGCGCAACGCATCACCCCGGAACAGATCGCCGGTGCCGAGCGCGTTCGTGCGGCGTTCACGGCCGAGGTCGACGCCGCGCTCGAAGGCGTCGACGCGCTCGTACTGCCGACGATGCCCGTGCCGACGCTCACGCTCGACGCCGGACGCGACGCGCGCGCGGCGATTCGCCTGACCGCCTTCGTGCGGCCGTTCAACCTCTCCGGGCATCCCGCCATCACGCTGCCGCTGCCCGAGCACGACGGTTACTCCGTCGGGTCTGCAACTCGTCGGCCGGCGCGGGAGCAGACGCCGAATTGTGCGCGCTCGCGCGCCGGATCGAGGGCACGCTGTGAGCACACCGTCCGCCGCAGTCGATGCCCAAACGACTGCCGCCGCACTCGCGAAGCTGCTGCGAGGAAGTGCGCGCACGGCACACGGAATTCGACACACGCGCAAGCGATGAGTCGCCGACATCATCGAGATGATGAAGGCGGCGGGCGTCTATCGCGCGCTGGTCGCGCGGCGGTTCGGCGGTGACGAGCGCACGCCGTCGGACTTTTTGCGTCTGATCGAGCGCATCTCGATTGCCGACGGCTCGGCCGGATGGGTCGCGAGTTTCGGTTTTTCCGCCGTCTATCTGTCGGCGCTGCCGGTCGCGACGCTCGGAGCAGATTTACGCGGCCACGCCCGACGTCGTGTTCGCCGGCGGCATCTATCCGCCGCAGCCGGCGCCCGCGGTCGAGGGCGGGTTGCGCGTTTCGGGACAGCTGGTCGTGGGGCAGCGGCTTTACCGGCGCGGAGTTGGTCGGCGTCGGCATCAAGACCGAAGACGGCGCCGGCGGCGGATTGCCGCGCATCGCGGTCATGCCGCGCGAAAAGGTTCGCATCCGCGAGAACTGGGACGTCAACGGACTCAAGGGGACGGGCAGTCACGACATCGATCATCGAGGACGTCGTCGTGCCGCTCGAGTGGACGTTCATTCGCGGCGGTGAGTCCTCGCTCGACACGCCGCTGTTCCGTTATCCGTCGCTGGCTTTGGCGGCGCAAGTGCTGGCCGTCGTCGGCCTCGGCGTCGCGCGCGCAGCGCTGGACGAGATCGACGCACATCGCGAGCGGCCGCGCGTCGATCACCGGCGCGCCGGCGCTCGCCGACCGCGCCTACGTGCAGATCGAGGTCGCCAAGAGCGAGGCCGCGCTGCGCTCCGCGCGCGCGTTTTTCTACGAAGCCACCGACGAAGCGTTCAGCCGGCTCGAGGCCGGCGACGCGCTCGACCGGCAAGCCGTCAGCCTGTTGCGCTTGGCGTCGAGTCACGCCGCGCGCACGGGCGCCGAGGTCGCGCGCAGGCCGCATACACGATGTCGGGCACGACCGGCATCTTCACCGGTCAGCCCATCGCCCGCTTCATGCAGGACGCGATCGTCGTCCCTCAGCACGCGTTTCCTCTCGGAAGGCACGTGGCAGAACGCGGGCCGCGTGTTTCTCGGACTCGAGCACGCCGCCGGGCTTCCCGTAACCCGCCAAGGAGTCAACGATGACCGAGCACCGAATAAGCTTCGTACGCTGTTCTGCGGCGCCGTCACGCAAAATTTCTTCGATCTGCCGGCTCGGCGAAATCGGCAGCGTGTGGCAGGCGACGGGTGCGATGCTGAGCGCGTTGCGCGATCTGCCGGGCGTGGTGATACTCGGCACGATGGACGACGACCATGACGATGGTCGGGCCCTCGCCGAGCGGCTGGCCGTGGACGTTTTACATTCTGGCCGACGTGCCGGATCACGCCACGGCCGTCGCGGCGTGCAATCTCTTTCGCGTCACGCCGGTCGGGCGAGTACCGTCTCTGGCGGTACATGCGCGTCGAAGCGCGCATCGGCCGCGAACTGGTCATTCCGGCCTAGTGGCAGACGCCGCTGATGCGTTGGCCGAACTGCGCGAGCGAGTCGACCGGCTCGGAGTCGGAAGGTGCGATTCGGGCCCTGGTGACGACGTACTTCGACCTCTGCGACAGCCTCGATGAGACGACGTCGCTCGTCGACCTCGGCAACCTCTTCACCGACGATGCGACCTGGACCGGAATGCGGCGCGCGCTACGGCGCCGCGTTCGGTGCGCACGAGGGGCGGGCGGCGATCGTGGCGATGCTCGGCCGCTATACCGGGGCCGCCGCCGCATTTCACGCTCAACGCCCACTTTCTGGGCAGCGAGCGGATCGCGGTCGACGGCGACCGCGCCCACGGGCACTGGCTGATGCTCCAAACGTCGAGCTACGCGGCCGGCAGTTCCGACCTGCGCGCGGCACGCGCTGGAGCTCGCCTTTGAACGTTCGGCCGAGGGTTGGCGCATCCGGCGCTTCGAAACGAGAATCTGTTTAGCCGTCCGGTCGACCGCTGGGACGACCAGGCGCCGATCCCGTTGCCCGATCCCTGATGGAGACGTCCCGTGCTGCATGAACTCCCCGCGACCCGCCCCGAGACCGACTTCGGCCGGCTCGTCGCGGACGATCGCGTCCATACCTCGCTCTACCGCGATCCCGCGATCTTCGAGGTCGAGATGGACCGCATCTTCAAGCAGCACGTGGGTGTGGGTCGCGCACGCCAGCGAGCTGCCCGAGGCCGGCAGCTTCAAGACGACGTTCGTCGGCCTGCAGCCGGTGATCGTCACGCGCGACCGCGAGGGCGAATTTCACGTGCTGCTCAACCGCTGCCGCCACCGCGCATCGAGCGTGTGCGAGCCCAAGCGCGGCAAGGCCGGCGCGTTCGTGTGCCCCTACCATGCGTGGAGCTACAACCTCGACGGCACGCTGCGCGCCGTTCCGCGCGACGGCGCGTACGCCGCGGATTTCAACAAGGCCGACTACGCGTCTCGTCGCGCTGCGCGTCGAGTCAGTACGCCGGGATGATCTTCGCGACGTTCAAGCCCGACATCGAACCGCTGGCGGATTTTCTCGGTCCGGCGCGCGTTTGGATCGATCTCTTCATGAAGCAAGGCGCCGGCTTCGGCGTGAAGGTCGCGGGCGAGCACACGTTCCGCTTTCGCGGCAACTGGAAGATCCAACTCGAGAACACGACCGACGCCTATCACTTTCCGGTGGTCCACAAGTCGTTCCTGACCTCGCTCGATGACGAGACCGAGGAGCAGTTCGACATCCTCAAACAAGGCGGCTGGGTGGACGATCTCGGCAACGGCCACAGCGTGATGGTGATGATGCCGAACCTGGTCGATCTCGAAGAGAACCTCGACGCGCCGATTCCGGAACGCTTTTCCGCCCTTGCGGACGAGCTTGCGGAGCAGTACCCGCCCCAAGACGTGCGGCGCATCGTGCGCGCCGTCGGCGGCACGGGCTTCAACGTCAACCTCTTTCCGAACGTGGCCTGCTCGATGGCGTTCTTCCGGGTGCTGCGCCCGGTGAGCGTCGAGGAAACGGAGATCCAGCACGTGGCGCTCGGCATGGACGGCGGTCCCGAGGCCGGGAACCGGGCGCGCCTGCGGCTGCACGAATATTTTCAGGGACCGATGGGATTCGGCAGTCCCGACGATGCCGAAGGCTGGGAGCGCGTGCAGCGCGGCGCCGCCGCGGGTGAGGATCTGTGGGTGATGCTCAACCGCGGCCGCGACGGCGAGCACGGCGACGTCACCGACGAAACGGGGATGCGGGCCGCGTACCGCATGTGGAAACGGATGATGACCGCATGACCTTGCAGGCAGCGGTCGAGTTCATCTGGCGCGAAGCGGATATGCTCGATGCCCGCGACTACGAGGGCTGGTTGCGCCTGTGGACCGAGACCGGCCGGTACGTCATCCCGGTCGACCGCGAGGTGGTTGACTATGCCGCGACGCTCAACATCGCCTACGACGACGCACCGATGCGCGAGGCGCGCGTGAAGCGCTTGCACAGCGGGGTCGCGATGTCGGTCGCATCGGCCGCGCGCACCGTGCGCACGGTCTCGCGCTTCGTTCCGATCGTGCAGGACGCGGATGTGCTGGAAGTGCGCTGCGCGCAGCACGTCGTCGAGCAGAAGCGCGAGTACACGCGCGTGGTCGCGGCCGACCTCATCTATCGCCTGGTGCGCTCGGGAGACGGAATGGCGCTCGACCTCAAAGTCGTGCATTTGATCGATTCGGACGAGGCCCAGCGCGGCATCGCCTACCTGCTGTAGTTTGCCGATGAGCGACGTTGCACTCATCACCGGTGCCGGCGGCGGGCTCGGGGCCGCGATCGGGCGCGCCTTTCACGCGGCCGGCTACCGCGTGGCCTTCGCCGACCTCGATGCGGCCGCCGCCGAGCGCGCGGCGCGCGAGGTTGATGCCGGCGGCGAAACGGCGATCGGGCTCGCGCTCGACGTGCGCGAGGCGGCGCAGTTCGAAGCCGCGCGCGACGAGCTGCTGGGCCGCTGGGGCTCGGTCGAAGTGCTGGTGAACAACGCCGCGCTGCAGGTCGCAACGCCGCTCTTCGACATCACGCCGGCGGAGTTCGAGGCGGTGCTGGCCACTAACGTCGGCGGCACGTTCATCGGCAGCCAGGTGTTCGGCCGGGTCTTCAAAGATCGCGGTTACGGGCGGATCGTCAACCTGGCCTCGCTTGCCGGCCAGAACGGCGGTACCGCTACCGGCGCGCACTATGCCGCGTCCAAAGGCGCGATCCTCACGCTGACCAAGGTCTTCGCCCGGGACCTCGCGCCGTTCGGCATCACCGTCAACGCGGTCGCCCCGGGTCCGCTCGACCTGCCCTCGGTGCACCGCCTCGTTCCTCCGGAGCGCTTGGCCCCGCTGATCGACGCGATCCCGGTGAAGACCCTCGGCGACCCGGCGTTCGTCGCCGACATCATCCTGCGGCTCGCGGCGCGGGATGCCGGCTTTACGACCGGGGCGACCTGGGACATCAACGGCGGCCTATTTCTGCGCTGAGCCTCCTCCACGGGAAGAAAGTTCTGCGCCGCCGGTGAACCCCGCCGTATGCTGCATCGCGTCACACTGCTCGGTGGAGAACGTGTCCTGCAATGCAGCCCAGGGCAAGATGTGCTCAATGCCGCGATCAAGGCCGGGGTCAACTGGCTGCCGGTCGGCTGTCGCGGCGGCGGGTGCGGTGTCTGCCGCGTCGTCGTTCGAAGCGGCAGTTATGAAACGGGCAAGATGAACAAGCGGCTGGTGACGAGCGAGGACGATTCGCGCGTCCTGGCGTTATCGTGCCGCCTCTACCCCACGAGCGATCTCGAGCTCGAGTTCGCACCGGTGCAACGCTCGACGGCATAAGCCGGCGAAGACTTGGAGAATTTTATGGCAATCGACGGCGTCATGCGTACGGGTCACGTGCAGCTCCGGGTGATGGATCTGGCGGCGGCGGTGCACCACTACACCGAATATTACGGCCTCATCCTCACGGCGTCCGAAGGCGCGCGTGCGTATCTGAAAGGGTGGGATGAGTTCGATCACCACTCGCTCGTGCTGCGCGAAACCGACGAGTCGGGGATGGACCACGTTGCGTTCAAGGTGCGGCGTGAAGCCGACCTCGACCGCATCGAAGGCGAACTGCGCGAGCGCCTGATCGCGGTGACGCAGATTCCGGCCGGCGAGCAAATCGGCATGGGCCGCCGCATCGCGTTCACGCTTCCGACCGGTCATCGCGTCGAGCTCTACGCCGACTGCGAGCAAGTCGGCAACGGTCTGCCGCTGCGCAACCCCGACGTGTGGCCGGACGGCCTCAAGGGGATGAAGGCGCGTAACCTCGAGCACGTGCTGCTCTACGGCCCCAACGTCGAGACGACGACCGACATCCTCTCACGCGTGCTCGGGTTGGCGGTGGCCGAAGAAGTCGTCACGCCGGACGGCGCGCGCATCGGCACGTTTCTGACGTGCGCCAGCCGTGCGCACGACATCGCGTTCATCGAAGCGCCCGAGACGAAGTTTCACCACGTCGCGTACTTCCTCGAATCGTGGGACGACATCCGCAACGCGGCGGACCTCATCGCCAAGAACAAGATCGCGCTCGACATCGGCCCGACGCGGCACGGCATCTCGCGCGGCACGACGATCTACTTCTTCGACCCCTCCGGCAACCGCAACGAAGTGTTCAGCGGCGGCTACCAGCACTATCCCGACCGTCCGACGATCACCTGGGATGCCGCGGAGCTCGGCAAGGCGATCTTCTATTACGAAGGCCGCTTGAACGAAGCGTTCTTGTCCGTCACCACCTAATCGGCTAATCGGCGACCCGTTTACCGTTTGCGCAAGGCCTCGATCTTTGTGCGAAGGTGTTTCGGGCCGTCGGTTCCGGCCGGGACGACATCGCCGATCGAAATGATTTCCGTCGCGACATCCGCGCCGTCAACGGCGAGCGGCGGAACGTCGCCCGAGGTTTGCAACTGCTTGATCGCCTCTTGCATGCAGCGCCGCAGCATGATCACCGACTTGTCACTGTATCCGAGTTGCTCTTTGCTTCGATCCTGAATCGGACCGGAAGACTCCACTGCCCAAACGTCGTGGATCTCCAAGGCCCGTCCTAAGCCGGCACCGGGGAAGACCTTCATCGCCGCGCGGTCCTGAAGATAACGATTCGCGGCATTTCGCCGCGGGTGAAAGTTCGGATCGAGTTCATCATCGCCGACGAGGGCGCGCGTAATCGCGGGCTTGTTCAGCGGCTCACTGAAGCGGTGGGCAAGGATGAATTTCCAATGGCTCGAGTCGTCGATCGGTACATGCCAGTGGCATTGAAATCCGTCGCGACCCGCCGGAGCACCCGGAAAGACCGCCATGTTGGGAAGAATGAATGCTTCGACTTTGAGGTATTCGCCCTCGGGCGCTTTGCGCGTAACGTATTCCCGAAAGCCCCACGGGGTCCGTTCGAGTTCGATCGCCGGCGAAGCATCTTGCATGAGTAGCTCGTAGTGCCGTTTGCTGCTGCCTGCGACCGCAACGCCTTCCTTGCCCGCCTCGGGCACGCGATGAAGCATCGAAAGGTGCGCCTGATCGAGGTTTCCCTCGTTGGCCTGAAGGTAGTTGCAGGCGTGGAAGATCTTCCCGGTCCAGCGGTGCGTCTCAGGCACGCCGAAGCCCGCAAACTCCGGAAAGGTCGGAGGTTCGCCGGGACCGAGATAGGCGAAGATCAGGCCGCCGGCTTCGCGGCACGGATACGATCGCTGGTGTACGCGCTTGTGAAACGTGCTTCCGGCCGGCTCACTCGGCTGCTCGAGACACCGTCCGGCGACATCGAACAGCCAGCCATGGTAGAGACAACGCAAGCCGCCATCCTCGCAGCGCCCGTATGACAGGTCGACCCCACGGTGCGGGCAGTGACGGTCGAGCAATCCGGGGCGTCCACGATCGTCGCGGAAGAGCACGAGTTCTTCATGCAAGACGGTCACCGCAATCGGCGTGTCGGAAGCCAGCTCTGATTCGAGCCCGACCGGCTGCCAATAGCGGCGCATCAGATCGCCGCACGGTGTGCCCGGCGCAGTGCGAACCAGCAGATCGGACTCCGACTTCGTCATCATCGCGCGGCTACTTTCTTGCGCTTTTCGGCGCCGCTTGCTCTACCCACGTTTGCTGCGATGGGCTCCAGCGCGTCATGATCACCGACTGGTCGGTCAGACCGCGCTGCGAGCCGTCGGTAAAATCATACACGCCGTCAATTCCGACGAAGTCGTGAAGATGCGCGATGTAATCGCGAATTTGCTCGGCCGTTGCGTTCGGCCCTAGATCCCGGATGGCGGCGATGACGATGCGGCCGGGGTCCCACGACGAGCCGGCTCCCGAGTCGGGCATGTTGCCGCTCTGCGAGAAGGCCCGGTAGAAAGCGTCCACCACATCGCGGAGCGGACCCTTTCCGAGATCGCTGCGGCCAAAATAGCGGTATCCCACGAAATACAAGGACTTGTTGTCTAGGGCAGCCGCCGCGTACTGGTTCATCTGCGCGAAGGTCATGTTTGCCGGCGAGGTCATGACCGGTATATGTAAGCCGGCTTCCGTGTAACCGCGTAGAATCGTCGCGAACGAATTCCCCGAACCCCAACAGAAGCAGACTTCCGCATTTGAACTTCGGAGGTGCGCGATTTGAGCGACAACCGAGATTTCCGTCGCGTTGAAGTGATCGCTCGAGACGACCTGGATATCTTTGAATTCAGGCAAGGCGAGAACCGCGTTGAAGTGCCGTTCCGCGTCTTGGCCCGACGCATCGGTCGCCCATATGGCCCCGAAGCGGTGTAAACCCATCCGGTGGAAGTAGCGGACCGCCGCGGTGACGATGTCGGCCGCCCCGACGCCCGAGGAGAACATGTAGCTTCCGCCGGGCGGCTGCATCGCCGGCGAGAAACAGTATGCCACGGGCCCGTCCTTTAGCAGGGGTGCCATCGCGGCACAGTTCTGAAGGAAGTCAGAACCCATGACGACCGGTGCGTGCTTCGCAATGAGGGCGTTCGTGAGCTGCACCGCGACCTGCGGACTCGATTGATCGTCCTGAATGTCGAAATGAACCGGACGTCCTTTGATGCCGCCGGACTCGTTGGTAGACTTTTCGAGGATTTGGAGCGTGAGCTGCTCCTGCTGCCCTAAGAACGCAAGTCCGCCGGTGAGCGACAAGAGCGCCGGGATCACGTACGGTTCGAGCGGCGCGCGCGGTTGCGCTCGCAGCGGCGACGCGGTCGGCAGTGCGAATGCGAAGACGCAGACCACGAGACCGGCCGTGACGGAACGCCATGAGAAGCTCATCGTCTCTCCCTATATCACGGGGTCGTTCGGACGGCATTCGCTGGGAGTGCGCCTGCACTCCGGAACAACGCCCGGATGGGAAAGAGGTGCTATCGTGAACCGAGCACGATTCGAAAGGAACGCTCATGGGCTTTGCCAGCCAAAAACCGAACTATCCCAGTCACACCGTTTCAGCCAATGGCGTGCCGACGCATTACATCGAGTCGGGCCAAGGCGAGCCGCTCATCCTCATTCACGGCGGCGGCGCCGGCGCCGACAGCTATGGAAATTGGCTGGGATGTATTCCGATGCTGGCACAACACTTCCACGTCATCGCGGTGGACCTGCTCGGCTTTGGTGCCACCGGGAAGCCAGACCCGGCCACGTTCGCGTACACCCAAGAGGCGCGTAACGACCACATGATCGCCTTCGTCGAAGCGCTGGGTGTGGGGCCGGTATCGCTCGTCGGCAACTCGATGGGCGGTGCGACGGCGATTGGAGTCGCGGTCAAGCGGCCCGACCTTATGCGCAAGCTCATCCTGATGGGCAGTGCGGGAATGAAGGGGGAATCCGGTCCTGCACTGGCGCCGGTCCTCAACTACGATTTCACGCGCGAAGGGATGGTTCGCGTGGTCCAGGCGCTGGCGAATAAGTCGTTCCCGCTCGATGACGACATGGTGGACTATCGCTTCGCGCTCTCGATCGAGCCGCAGACCAAGGCCGCTTACGCGGCGACCATGGGCTGGATCAAAACGCAGCAGGGCCTATGGTACGAGGACGATTTCACCCGCCAGGTTCGATGCCCGACGCTGGTGGTGGGCGGAAAAGAAGACGTCGTCGTGCCGTTTACCAAGGCGCTGCGGTTTTTGGAACTCATCGAAGATTCGTGGGGCTATTTCATCCCGCACTGCGGGCACTGGGCGATGCTCGAATATCCCGACGACTTCTCATCTGAGACGATTCGCTTCTTGAAAGTCTGACGTATGGATCGTGCAACAGTGGCGGACCCGGCCGGCATTGACGGCCGCATGCCCGGCATGGTGACGGCCGTGCGCGCCGGCGGTTTCCTGTTCTTCTCCGCCGTCCGCGGCTGGAATCCGAAGAGCAAGGGCAGTGACGACGTGCGCGAACAGGCCGCGCGTGCCTTTGAAAATATGAAAACGATCCTTGAAGCAAACGGTCTAACAATGCGTCACGTCGTGAAGGTGACGATGTATCTCAACGATTTGAACGATCGGGATCCGATTCACGAAGTATGGATGCGATACTTTCCCGTTGATCCGCCGGCGCGTACCGCGATGCAAGTCGCCAACGCGAGTGCTTCCCCGGATGGCAAGGCCCTCTTCGTGATGGACGTGATCGCCCTAGCCGCCTAGGGCGCTCGCTGCTTGCCGGTCCTGCCCGGCACGAGCTTGAACTAATATCCAGGCCAAGCGATCTCTGGACGCCAGGCGACGACGGATGTGCTGCGGAAAGAAATATTGTGCACGCCGACGTCATGCGCGGTGCCGGGTTGACTCCCGAACAGCGCCTGGAACTCATCCACGAGAAGATGCGCCTCATTCGAGTCGTACCGACCGGCGATCGTTCTTTTGACGCCACGATGACCGCCTATGAGTGGAACGACTTTAAGTTCAACGCATTGCGGTTCACGCCGCACCAAACATTTTCGCGCGAATCGGGCGCGGATGCCATGATGATCTCGTTACAGCTGCGCGGTAACCTTACGGCGCAGCAATCGGGCCGCGAGGCGCATATCTCGCCCGGCAACTGTTTTTTCCTCAGTACGGCGAAGCCGTTTGCGATTGATTGCGACACGATGAGCTCGATCGCGCTGATCGTCCCGGGCCCGCTGGTGCGCACCCTCGTGCCGTCGATCGATCGCTATACGGCAACGACGATCAAAGGCAGCGGTGGACCCGGGGGCCTCTTGCGTCGCGCACTCGAGGCGTTACACGGCAGCATCGGTTCAGGCGACGCGGACGGTGTGCCCCTTCTGGCACAGGCGATCCCCTATCTTTTGGGCAACGCGCTTTCCGGCGGTGCGCAATCGTCACGAGCGGCGGACCTGCTGGACGATGACGCGGGGGTTGCGCGCATCAAGGCCGTTGCGATGTTGCATTTGTCCGACCCGGAACTCGATTGCCGATTGATCGCCGGTGCCGCGGATGTCTCGGTCCGACGCGTACACTTTCTCTTTTCGCGCGAGCCCGAGACCTTCATGCATTGGATTTGGTCACAGCGACTGCGTCGTGCACGGGCAGATCTGCGTGACCCGGCGCAGCGTGGGCGAACGATCAGCGACATCGCCTTCTCCTGGGGCTTCAGCGAGCTGCCTCACTTCAGCCGTGCCTTCCGGACGGCATTCGGCATATCGCCGCGAGCCGACCGCGAGCTCGCGGCACGCGAGGGCGATCCCGGTACCGTCTCTCCTAGACCGCCGCGAGCGTCGGAGTAAACTCCCACAAACCGACGGCTAAACCCATGATGGCTCGATAAAACGCTTCGTACCGCAGCCACGTGGGTGCGGTGGTGCCCAGTGCACCCATCATGACGATGGTCTGGCGCAGTTCCAGATCGCCGTTCTCGAACAGATCGGAAGACGTGAGGCGCGTCAGGGCTTCGCCGCGGCCCGCGCGGATGTCGGCCACGATGGTGCGATCGAAGTCCGTGCATATCGCGCCCAAGCCCAAGGGACCGGTGTATTGGCGCCAAGGGAAATCGGGCGCAAAGTGCGAGAAGCCGCCGGACGCGAACAAGACGACCCGTCCGGCATTGGGATCGCATTCGATCGCATTGCGCAGCGCTTGTCCCAGCGCATAACAGCGGGCGGGTGAAGGCGCCGGTGAGTGGATGGTGTTGACGAACAACGGCACGACCGCTTGCTTCGCGTCCGGGTCGAAGAACAGCAGCGCCTCCCGATGAGCGTGGGAGATCAGCTCGCCATTCGGCAGTCGTTGCACGATGCTCACATCGAAGTCGTTGCCGACTAGGGTCTGCAAGATCGAGCGCGCGAGAGCAGGTACGTTACCGTGCGTATTCTTGCGGCCGCTGGTGCTGTGAGTAACGGTGAAGTCCTCACCCGTGTAGACTGCGAACTGCGGGAAACAGCCGTCGTTAAAGATTTCGTCCTGATCGTTGCCGATCATCACAACCGCATCGGCATTGAGCTCAGCGAGCCGCTGCCGCAAGATGTTGTGTCCTTCACGAATTGTGGCAAAGCGGCGTTCATTGTCCTCGAGTGTTTCGCCGGCGACTTCATCTCGCTCGACCGCTGCCTTGCCGAATCGCTTCTCGTAGAGCGGCATGCTGCGCCCCCGCCGGCGCTCGTCCCACGCCTGCGGTTCTAGGAACGCGTAGGCGTGCGAGGACAGCATTGCGGCAACGATCTCTCCCATGTTAGGCTTCCACCGCGGCGTTGTCGCGAAGGCGGCGTGCGGCGATCTTTTCGGCGACGTAGGCGCGCGGATCGGTCCCGGTCGGGACGACGTCTCCCAATGCCAATACGCCGGCGCCGTCGCGCTCCGGCTCGGGAAGCGTGCCGGCTTTGAGTTGCTCGATCGCATTGAGCAATGTGGCGCGCAGAGCGATCACCGACTTGTCGCTATAAGCGAGATGTTCTTTGGTGCGATCGACCAGCGGCCCAGGGGACTCCACTGCCCACGTGTCGTGGACGGCGAAGCCGCGACCGAGACCGGTCGTGAACGGATAGTTTTTCATACTTTTCCGGTCTTGCATATAGCGATTCGAAGCATTGCGGCGGATATGGTAGTCGCTATCCAATTCATCGCCAAACGATCCGCGCGACAGGTTTACCGGGTCGATCGGCCCTTGCTCGCGAAACTTGATGTAGTACTTCCAATGCGTGAGATCGTCGATGGGCACGTGCCAATGACCCTCGAATCCGTCACGGCCGCCCGAGCTCCCCGGTACCACCCCGAAGTGCGGCAGCACGAACGTTTCCACTTTCAGGTACTCGCCCTCAGGGGCGCGGCGCAAACAGTATTCTCGAAAGCCGAACGTGGTACGCTCCGTCTCGATGCGCGGGGCCGTGTCGTCGTTGAGCAGCTCGAGGTGCGTCTTCTTGCTTTCCGCCAACACGATTGCGCCATCGTCTCCACTCGGCGGCAGCCGATGTAAAAACGACAGGTGCACTTGATCGAAGGTTCCCTCGAGCGCCTGCAGATAGTTGGAGTCCTGAAAGATCTTTCCGACCACGCGGTGCGACGCCGGCACCGTGAAAAAGTCGAGCTCCGGAAACGGCGGCGGCGTGCCGGGCCCCAAGTAAGCGAAGATCATGTCGCCGCTTTCGCGACAGGGATACGCCGTGTGCCGAATACGCTCGTAGAACGTGCTCGTCGATGGTTCACCGGGTTGCTCGAGGCAGCGACCGTTGACGTCGAAAAGCCAGCCGTGATAAAGACAACGCAGACCGCCCGCTTCGCACCGGCCGTACGAGAGATCGACGCCCCGATGAGGGCAGAAGCGATCCAGTAGTCCCGGTCGACCGGAGGCGTCGCGAAAGAGTACGAGCTTTTCCCCGAGTAAGGTTACAGGCACCGGGTCGCCGTCTACCGGTAACTCCTCGGCCAGCGCCACGGGGTTCCAATAGCGCCGCATCAGGTCGCCGCAAGGCGTGCCGGGACCGGTATTGATGAGCAGCGCAAAATCGTCACGGGAAGCCATGCAGTGCCTCGTCTCTCTCTTCTGAATACATCAATCTATAGCCGACCACCGGGCCGAGTTGCGACGATGAACACCTGATGGGTAGCGTCCCACCGGTAAACGGTTAGCGCATTCTGTCCGATTCCGCGCTGTCCGTTGTCGCGAAAATAGTATATTCCGGCGATACCGGCCCAGCTTTGTAGGCTCTCGATGTAATCGTGAATCTGTTGAGCCGAGGCATTCGGTCCCACGTTGCGCAGTGCGTCGACGGCGATCATCGCCGGATCCCAAACCAACGTAGCGCCGAATTCAGGCCGCTTTCCGGCCGCTCGAAACGCATCGAAGTAGACGCGTTGGGCGTCGCTTACCGGCCCTTTGCCGAGCTTTGGTTCCGGCACCACGCCTCGCGTCGCGGCGAAATAGAGTTCGCTCGGCAATATTCCGGTATACTGAGCAAGTTGCGCGTACACCATGTTGCCCGACGACGAATAGGTCGGGACATCGACTCCGGCGTCATGCAGACTGCGAATCGCCGTGCCGAAGATGGCGCCGCTCGCGCTCGTGAGCAACGCTTGTGGGCTACTGGATTTCACTTTCGCGACCTGCGCGTTGATTGAAATATCGGTGGGATTGAAATGCTCCCGGGCGACCACGCGAACGTCGCTGTTCTCGGGCAATTGAAGAGCGGCATCAATTTGTCGCTCACCGTCTTTTCCGCCGGCATCGGTAGCAACCAGGACCGCTAGCCGCTTCCATCCGCGCTGACGAAAATAACGCAGGGCCACGACGAAATTCTGATCGCTTCCCGCACCCGATGTGAACACGTTGCCGCCGGCCGGCCCACTCATCACGGGCGAAAAGCAATAATCGATGAAATTATTCTTAGCCGCGAGGGGCATGATTGCGGAGCAGCTTCCGACGAGCGTCGGTCCGAGTAACATCTGCGCGCCGTTGGCGATAACGGTATTTGCCAGTTGGACCGCGACGACCGGGTTGGATTGATCGTCGTAGAAGACGAACTTCAGCGCGCGGCCGTTCACGCCGCCGTGCTCGTTGACGACGCGCTCCAAGATGTCGAGTGCAGCGAGCTCCTGCAGGCCGAGAAACGCCCCGTTGCCGGTCTGCGATAGGATAACGTCGATCGCAACCGGTGCGGGCTGTGCCGAAACGGCGTTGGGACCGAGTGCGCACAGGAGCGCCATAAGCGCTACTGCGTACCGCCTCACCGATAAGAACATTCTTTCCGCAATGTAGCACGGCGCGGCGCCCCGGACGTTGGTTGGGAGTGCTCGGGCACTCAGGGCCAACGGTGGCCGTGGCGGCTAGTCCCGGCGATCGTGGGCGATCGTGCGCAGATCGACCGCCCGTGCCCCAAGCCCGCCTGCACGTACGATCACCGGGTTGATTTCGATGTCGGTGAAGGCATCGCGATGCGCTAGGAAACTCGTGGCGACCCCTAGGACGACCTCGAGAAGGGCGCCGGTGTCGGCGGCCGGCCGGCCGCGAAAAGGCCCCAGCAAGACGGATCCGTGAACTTCGGCCAGCATCCGCGTGGCCTCGTCGCGATCGATCGGCAGGGGACGGATTGCCGTGTCGTTCAGTGCCTCCGCGTAGACGCCGCCGAGTCCCACGACGACGATCGGGCCGAACTGCGGATCTTCGCGTGCGCCGACGAGAAACTCGAGGCCGGTTACCATCTCCTGAATGAGAAAAGCCCGGCGGCGAACGACCGGCAAGCGCGAAACGGCTTGCTCGATCGCCTGCACCGCGCGCCGGACGGCGGGAGCGTCGCTTACGTTGAGGTGCACGCCGCCCAGCTCGGTTTTGTGAATACCATCGGCGGCCGCGAGTTTGACCGCCACCGGAAATCCGATCCGCTCTGCCGCAGCCACCGCCGTCGTCTCATCGCTCGCGATCTCTTCGCGCGGAAAGCGGACGCCGTGAGTCTCGAGTGTGACCCGCAACTCCCCCTCCGAGGGCATACGCTGCGCGCCGGTAGCAGGCCGTTCCGAGAAGACCGGGGCCGGCGGGGGCGGCGGCATGCGCAGACGCAGGCCGTACTCGACGAGCGCGCGCAGCGCATGTGCCGCGTGCGGAATGCCTTGAAGAAACGGGATGCCGGCCGCGGCCTGAAAATCGCGACTCGTTGCAACGACGTTGTGCGCGATGCGCTCGAACGCGATGACCGGCTTACCGGCGACGCGCTGCAGTTCGGCATACATTGCGGCCGGATGCGCGCCCGGTGTGTCGGTGTCGACACGGCCTTGCAGGGCCAAGATGTCGACGCTCGGATCGCCCGCCACGGCAAGGCACACCGCTTTGAAGCGGTCCGAGGCTTCGGCCAGGGTGGCGCCGGCATCGAGCGGGTTGTCGATGACAGCCGCGGGCTCGGCCGCGCGAATGAGGCTCGCGGGGTTTCCGGCGAGCGGCGGAAAGCGCAAGCCTTGCTGCGAGGCCGCGTCGAGGAAGAGGCCCTTGATCCCGCCGGAGTGGCAGACCATTCCTACGCCCTGACCGGTGGGGAAGCGTCCCGGCGCAAACGCCAGCGCCGTCTCGAGTAAACCGTCGAGCGACTCGCAGCGCGTGATCCCATAACGCCGGCATACGGCGTCGAACACGGCATCGTCGCCGGCTAGGGCACCGGTGTGGCTCAGTGCCGCCGCTTTTCCGGCCGGCGTGGAGCCGACCTTGACCAGCACGATCGGTTTGCGCAACTGCAATGCGCGTTCGGCGACCCTGAGGAACGCTGCCGGGCGGCGGATGCCCTCGACGAGGGCGCAGATGACGTGCGTGTGTTCGTCGTCGAGAAAGAAGTTGATGTAGTCGGAGATATCGAGATCGATCTCGTTTCCCAACGTGACCGCGTAGCTGAAGCCCAAGCCGCGGGCAGCCGCTTGACGCAACCAGAATTGCAGCGAACCGCCGCTGGTGAAAGCTACCGCGACGTTTCCCGCAGGGAGATCGCGCACGCGGCGGCTGGGATAGAAGAGCGCACGCTCGCGAATGCCGAGCACGCCCATGCCGTTCGGACCCGCGATGCGCAGCCCGCCGGGCCCGGCGCAGAGCTGTTTTAGCCGTCCTGCGCGTTCAGCGCCCTCGGCATCGTGCTGCTCGCCGAAACCGCTCGCATACAAGATCGCCGAGCGCAGCCCATGCTCCTGACCGTTCGCCAGCATGGCGGGAACCGCGGCGGCACCGACAACGACGAGCGCGGTGTCAACCCGTTCGGGGATGGCGGCGAAGTCGGGAAAGCAGCGCCGGCCCCAGAGCGTCTCGGCCTTGGGGTTGACCAGGTAGACTCGGCCCGGAAAACCGCCCCCGGTGAGGTTGTCGAACAAGATCTTCGACCAGCCGCCTCCCGAGCGTTCTGATGCGCCGACAATCGCCACGGATTGCGGACGCAGAACGCTCGCTGCCGAGCGGAGTTCCGCATTCACTTGTCTTCGGCGCCGAGGCCCGGCCGGTAATTCCCCTTCATGAAGTTGCCGATGCCCTCGTCGAGCCACGCCCCGCGCTGCCGCAGCGTCAGCTCGTTTTGTTTGGCGGACGTCCAGTAATAGGCTTCTTCGTAATCCATTTGCTTGCCGATCTTGAATGTTTCCTTGATCGTCCGCAACGCATGAGCATCTTTGTCGCGCAGCGCATGAGCGATCCGCATGACTTCGCTCCACAACTGGGCGCGCGGGACCGCGTCGGTGATCAGCCCGATATCAGCCGCTTTCTTTCCATCGAACGGCTCGCCCATCAACGCGTAGTAGAGCGCCTTGCGCTGCGGCATGAGCTCCGAGATGTGCTTTGTAACGAGTCCGCCCGGAAAGTTTTTGAAGTTGATTTCCGAGAGCCCGAAAACCGCGTCCTCCGCGGCGATTGCGATATCGCACGAGCCGACGATCGAGAACGCACCGCCGAAGCACCAGCCGTTGATCGCCGCGATCGTCGGCGCGTGAAAGAGGCGCAGCAGCGTATTGCGCCATTCGTTCGCGAACGGACGGCTCTGTTCGCGTTCGAGGGCGGCAGCTTCCGGCGAAAGGTCGTAGAAGTACTCTTTGAGGTCCTGACCGGCGCAGAAGCTCTCTCCCTCGCCGGTAATGATCAGCACCCGCACCTGCGGATCGAAGCGCAGTTTGGTGAGCGCCGCGTGCATCTCACGGTGCAACTGCGGGTTCATGGCGTTTCGCTTTTCCGGGCGGTTGAGGGTGATGGTATAGATGCCGTCTTCGTCGTGCAGACGGATGACCGATGCTTCCGACACGTGTGCCTCGCTAGCTTTGGAGTAGTGGAATGCGTGGGCTTTTGCGCTGAACCAGCGGCGCCGCCGAGGCCTCGATCTCACGCTCGAGCGCGGCGAGGAGGCGGTTCAAGTCGGCGTCGATGCGCAGCACCTCCGCGTCGGAGAACTCGGCAAAGAGGCGGATGTTGAGCGCGCGGCATTTGGGCAACAGCTGGTCGCGCAAGAGCTTCCCCTTGCGCGTCAACCGGACGAAAAACCGCCGCTTGTCGTTGCGGTCGCCGGTTCTGTCGGCCAGACCGTCGCGTTCCAGCAGATCGACCGCGGACGTGGCTGCGGCCGTCGTCATCGTCAGCCGCTCGCTGAGCTCGCGCTGCGAGAGGCCGTCCTCTTCCCACAGTGCGCGTAAGCAGCGCCATTCACCGAACGTCAACCCATGGCGGGCCAGATCGGGCTCGATAGCTTTTGAATAAAGCTTGGTGATCTCGCGAATGCGCCAGGCAAAACTGCTGCCGAGCGGCGTGAGCCCGACGCGCAGCGCCGCTACTTTCTTATCGAGCTTGTTCAAAAAGGCCGCTTTCCGGAAAAGGGTCTAGGCGGAATCGCTAAGTACCTTGCAATTATATCCGAATCCCCGGCGATAGCAAGACGCATGGAGCGGCGCAAGCATGAAAGCGGAATGGGGCAGTGACGCGATTGCCGCGATCATTCGCAAACTGGACTTCGGCTACGCGACGCTAAACCCGGGGGCCAGCTATCGCGGCTTGCACGACAGTTTGGTGAATTTTCTCGGCAACGAAAACCCCACGCTGCTGCTGTGCTTGCACGAGGAGCACGCAATCGCGATCGCGCACGGCTTTGCAAAGGTCACCGGCCGGCCGCTGCTTTCGCTCTTGCACAGCAACGTCGGGCTCATGCACGGCAGTATGGCCATCTATAACGCGTTCTTGGATCGCGTACCGATGGTCATCATCGGCGCCGACGGACCGCTGGATGCGGCCAAACGCCGGCCTTGGATCGACTGGATACACACGACGCGCGACACCGGCTCCCAAGTGCGCGACTACACGAAGTGGGACGATCGGCCGGGGTCGGTGGAAGCGGCGCTCGAGTCGATCCTGCGAGCGCATCAGATCGCGTGCACGTTGCCGTACGGCCCAACCTATGTCGTGCTCGATGCGGACATGCAAGAAGAACCCTACACGCCCGTGCCGGGCGATCATGACGTGGCCCGGTATGCGGCCCCGAAGGTGCAAGCGCCGGGAGCCCCCGAGCTGGAAGACGTTCTCGCTCGTCTGCGAGGCGCGAAGCGGCCGCTCATCCTGGCCGGCCGGGTGTCGCGCAGCGCCGATGACTGGGAGCGGCGCGTGGCGCTTGCCGAGCGATTGAGCGCTCGCGTCGTCACCGACCTCAAGGTGGGCGCGGCATTTCCGACCGACCACGAACTGCACGTCGGTCCGGCAAGTGCGTGGCTCAAGCCGCCGGCGATCGCGGCGCTGCGCTCGGCCGACGTGATCCTGAGTTTGGATTACCTGGATCTGGGCGGGACGCTCAAGCAGGCCTTTGGGCGCAACGTCGGCCCGTCGATCATCGCGTGTTCGCTCGACCGCTACGTGCACAACGCGTGGTCGCTCGATCACCATGTGCTGCCGCCGGTCGATCTCAACTTGACGCTGGACCCGGACGCGCTCGTCGCGGCGTTACTCGAGCGGCTTGGGCCAACGGCCCGTGCCGCCCGCCCGCCGGCCGCGAAGCGTATGCCGCGCGCGGGCGTTCGCAGCGGGACGATCGGCCTCAGCGATCTGGCCGCGGCGGTCGAGCGTTCCTTTGAGGGCCAGGAGTTGTGTTTGATCAAACTGCCGGTCGGTCTTGACGGTGATGCCTTCGTCTTTCGTCATCCGCTGGACTACCTGGGCGGGCACGGCGTCGGAACCGGCCCCGGCTACGCCGTCGGCGCGGCACTTGCTTTGCGCGGTGATGGGCGTATGCCGGTGGCGATTCTCGGCGACGGTGACTATTTGATGGGCGTGACGGCCGTGTGGACCGCCGTTGCGAATGCGATCCCGCTGCTGATCGTCATCGCGAACAACCGCTCGTACTACAACGACGAACTGCATCAAGGCACGATCGCGAAGAAACGCGGGCGGCCGGTCGAACGCAAGTGGATCGGACAGCGTCTAGACGATCCCGCATTGGATCTTGCGGCACTCGCGCGCGATCAGGGCGCCGAGGGAATAGGTCCGGTCGAGCGCACTGAAATGCTCGATCGAGCGCTGCACGAAGCCGTGGGCCTCGTGCGGGCGGGAAAGGTCTGCATCGTCGATGTCCGCATCGATCCCGACCGGGATGAGCGGCCCATCACGAACCGTTCGCAGGTCGCAACGGAACGCCAACCAGGAGGGATAGAATGAGCGTTCGATTTATGATTCGCAGGCTACTCGTATTCACGGTTTTTGCGATCCTCGCCGGCACCGGCGCAGGCGCACAAACCTCGCCGGCGCCGCCCGTCATCCGGGTTGCGACCACTACGGAAGATCAATCGACTCCCTTGCTATACGCCGTATCCGCCGGGCTCTTCCGCCGTGCCAACCTGGACGTTCAAGTGATCAAGATGAACAGCGGTGGGGCGATAACGGCGGCGGTAGCCGGGGGCGCCGCCGACATCGGCAAGACGAACTTGATGGGCTTCATCAACGCCTTCGCGCACAACATTCCGGTCACGATGGTCGCGCCGGGTGGTCTTTTCTTCGCGGATAAGCCCGACGGCGGCCTCATCGTCGCCCGCAGCTCGGGCATCCAAACCGCAAAGGATCTCGAGGGCAAGACCATCTCGGTCCCGTCGCTCGGCAACATCAACTCGTTTGCGACGAACGCTTGGATGGAACAGCACGGCGCCGATCCGCGATCGGTCCACTTCGTGGAAGTCCCGTCGGCGGACAATATCGGCGCGCTGGCGCAGGGGCGGATCGATGCTGCCACGCTCTTCAACCCAACCTATCAAGACGCGTTGAGCTCGGGCAATGCTCGGGTCGCGGCGAACATTTTCGCCGCGATCGCGAAGCGGTTCTACGAGACGTGCTGGTTCTCGACGAACTCCTATGCCGATAAAAACGGCGAAGCCCTCGGCCGGTTTTTGCGCGTCTTGCAGCAGGCCTCGCTCTATGCTGATGCGCATCCGGAAAACACCTTGGATCTGGTAGCAAGCTTCTCCGGCATCGATCGGGCGGCGCTGAAAAATATGCAGCGCGCCACGTTCGACCCCGTTATCGATCCGGCGGCGGTGCAGCCCGTGATCGACGCAGCCGTGAAGTACAAGGCCCTGCCGAGCATGCTGTCGGCCAAGGATATGATCAGCAGCGCGGCGCTGAAGAAGTAGCGCCCAGGTCCGGCCAACGTCGAGTGAGGTGACCGTCACGACTACATCCATCAGCGCGAGATCGGTTCTGGATGCGAACGAGTATCGCATCGAAGGCCGCGGTAAAGTCGCCGGCAAGGCGCAGTACGCGGCCGACTTCCGGCGGCCGGGCATGCTCTGGGCCGCGTTCGTCGCGGGCACGCCGGCGCATGCTCGCATCCTTTCCGTGGACACCGCGCAGGCGCGTGCGATGCCCGGCGTTCATGCCGTGCTGACCGGCCAGGACGTTCGAGGCCGCTATCTCGGGCGGGCACTGCTGGACTGGCCGGTGCTGGCGTGGGACAAGGTCCACTTCGTCGGGCAGTACGTCGCGGCCGTGGCGGCCGATACGCGCGAGCAAGCCGAGGCTGCAGCACGCGCGATCACCGTCGAGTACGCGGACTTGCCGGCCGTGTTCGATCCGGAAGCCGCGCTCGATGAGGGAGCGGTGGTGTTACACGACGATCGCTCGGTGTACCCGTTTCTCTACGGCAAAGCGCCCGCGGTGCCCAATCCGAACGTTCAGGGCCGCGTCATCGTGGAGCGCGGCGATCTCGATGCGGCGTTTGCGAGCGCGGCGTCGGTGTACGAGCACCGTTTTACCACGCCGCGCTATCACGGCGGATACATCGAACCTCACGCGACGCTCGTTTGGATCGACGGCGATGAGACCGTTCACGTCGTTTCGACCAATAAGGCGCCGGGCGCGCTGAAAACACAGCTTTGCCGGTCCTTTGACCTGCCGGCCGACAAGGTGATCGTCGAACAGAACGTCATCGGCGGGGACTTCGGCGCCAAAGGAATGTCGATCGAAGAGTTTCCCTGTTATGCCCTGGCCAAAGCGACCGGCCGAGCGGTGAAATTCGTCCGTTCGTATGTCGAAGACATCCGTTCGACCAATACGCGGCACGCCTCGGTCATCACGATGAAAAGCGGCGTCGACGCTGCCGGCAAGATCGTGGCATTCTCCGCGAACGTGATCTTCAACGGCGGGGCCTTTGCGGCTGCCAAGCCGATCCCGACGTTAACCCCCGGGCTCTGGACGAAGACGCCGTACAACCTGCCCAACGCCCGCGCCGAGATCCGGACGGTGTATACCAACAGCATTCCGGCCGGCCACGTGCGCGCGCCCGGCGACGTCCAAATTCTTTTCGCACTCGAGTCGCACATCGACATGGTCGCGCAAGAACTGGGCGCCGATCCGATCGCGTTCCGGCTTCAAAATGTCATTACGGGCAGCGAGACCGATATGGACGGTCTCGCGTACGTCGAGCCGCGCGCGAAAGAGATTCTCGAGATCCTGCACCGTGAGGGCAGCTGGGAGCGGCCGTTGCCGGCCAACCGGGCCAAAGGCGTCGCATTGAGCGTACGCCACATCGGTCACGGCAAGGCTCAGGTGAAGCTGCGCGTCGCGCGCGACGGAACGGTCGAATTGCACACGCCGCTCATGGACCAAGGCGTGGGCGCCGTGACGATGCTGGTACGAACCGCGGCGGAGACGCTCGGTCTCATCGAAAGCGTCTTCACGGTCGTGCAGGAGACGTCGTCAAGCGCGATCCTGGAATCAGGCCCCGGGGCCAGCCGCGTCACGCACGTGACCGGCCGGGCCGTGCAAGCCGCAGCTGAAGCCGTGCGGGCGAAGCTCATGGAGCACGGCTGGGACGGAACCCCCGATCGCTTCGCCGCCGGTGCGCACGCCGCGTGCGGCGACGAACCCGCGTTCGAGGTGGTGGGTACGTTCAACGGCGTGCCCGAGCACGGGGCGCCTGAGTCGCACAATTTCTCGGGCTACCTCGCCGACGTCTCGGTCGATCCGGAAACCGGCCGCCTCACGATCCACGAACTGCTGCATGTGGCCGATGTCGGCGCGATCATCAACCCCGTCGCCCACCAGGGGCAGATCGACGGCGGCATCGTGTTCGGACTGGGCCATGCCCTCACCGAGGAATTGTTGGTCGAAGACGGCCGCATCCAAAACCTGTCTTTCGCAGACTACAAGCTTCCGACGCAGCCCGATATCCCGCCGCTCCGAACGATCTTGCTGCACACCGCCGGCGGCCCGGGGCCGTTCGGCGCAAAGATGATCGGCGAGTCGAGCACCGCCGGCGTGGCACCCGCGATCGCGAACGCGGTGGCGCGCGCGGCCGGCGTGCGGATCGCGACGCTCCCGATCACCGCGGAACGGATCTACGAGGCTCTCCGATCGCAGACGGAATGACATCGGCGCGCATTCGTTCCGCAGCGGCATGCGAATCCGCCGGCCCTGGCTAAATTCCGGCGATGGCTACGTGGCGTGACGTTCGCCGGATCGCACTGGCGCTGCCGGGGGCAAGCGAGGAGGTCAAGCGCGGGACGTCGACTTGGCTCGTCGGCAAGAAGGGCTTCGTCTGGGAGCGGCCGTTGCGCAAGTCCGATCTGGTCGCGCTCGGCGCCGCTGCGCCCGGCGGCCCGATCCTCGGCGTTCGCACCGGCGACCTCGAGCTGAAGGACGTACTGCTGGCAAGCGACCCGGGTGTGTTCTTTACGACCCCGCACTTCGAGGGTTATCCGGCCGTGCTGGTCCGGCTGGAGAAGATCGGCGCCGCGGAGCTCAAAAAGGTCATCGTCGAAGCCTGGCTCTCGCGCGCCTCACCTACGGCTGCCGCGGCGTTCCTCCACAAGAAGAAGTGATGCGATATTGGATCGGCATCGCCTCGCGCGATCACGTGCAGAACGGCGTTCGCGACGGGTTCTTGCAGTTGGGACACGGGAAACGCGCGCCGGTGAAGCGCTTGCAGAAGGGCGATTACATCGTCTATTACTCCCCGCGCGCGACGTTTCCGGATGGTGAGCCGTTGCGCGCGTTCACGGCGATCGGCAAGGTTCTTGACGACGAGCCGGAGCTGACGGAGCAAACCGCGAGCTTTCATCCCTATCGGCGCCGCGTTCGCTATCTGAAATCGCGTGAGATACCGATCGCGCCGCTGTTGCCGGAGCTCGCGTTAACGCGCGAACGCAAAAACTGGGGCATTGTGTTTCGCCGCAGCAGCATCGAAATCACCAAGGACGATTTCGACGTCATTCGTGCCGCGATGACGCGCTGAGCAAAGGACGGGCGATCGAGCACGGCGATTATCTCCGCATGATACGCTCACGTGCGGCAGCGCTGTTTCTGGCCGGAGCGATACTCGCTTCGGCCGCAGCTCCGGGTTTCGCCCAAACGAACGCTCCGCTCAACGTTCTGGCGTCGGTCGCGGTCAAGGGCGCGTTCGACCAACTCGGCCCGCTGTTCGAGAAGGCGTCCGGGCAGAACGTTGCGATAACATACGACGGGCCGGCGGGGATGAACCGCCGGATCGCCGCGGGCGAGCCCTTCGACGTCGTGATCTCGGGCGCGGCTGCGATCGACGGCTTCGCCAAAGCGGGCACCGTAGCGGCTGATTCCGCAACCGTCGTCGGTACCGCGGTGGCGTCGCTGGCGTACAAGCACGGAATGCCGAAACCGGATATCGCGACCCCCGACGCCCTCAAAGCGGTCGTGCTCGGCGCGAAGACGATCTCATTTAGCGACCCGGCTTCCGGCGGGACATCGTCGGTGTATTTGCCGGCGTCCTCGAGCGGCTCGGGATCGCCGACGCGGTGAAAGCGAAGGCGACGCTCACGAAAATCGGCGAAGGCGCCGTTCCCGTTGCAAGCGGCGCGGCGGAAATCGGCGTGGCGCAATCGAGCGAAATCGCGCTGCTGCCGGGCGTCGACGGGGTCCCGATCTTCCCGTCCGATCCCAAGAGCAAATCGGTCTTTTCCGGTGCCGTCTTGAGTAAATCAGCGCAGCCGGCGGCCGGCCGGGCGTTCTTGCGCTTCCTGCTCGCGCCGGATGCCACCGCGGTGCGCAAGGCTAAAGGGCTCGCGAGCGGCTGACGCTACGCCTCGCACTCCGTGAGGATCCACTCGCGAAAGCGCCGGATGCGATCGCTCTTCCACTGCCGGCTTTTGCAGAGCAAGTAGTAGGCACCGGCGCTCTCGACCGGATGGTCGAACGGGATGCACAGCCGCCCCGACTCGATGTCGTCGACGACCAGCGCGTTCGGAACGAGCGCCACGCCGCGTCCTTGGACCGCAGCTTGCAAACACATGAAGAAGTGCCCGTGCGATTGATCCTTCGTGGTGGGCCGGTAGGGCACGTTCTGCGCCGCGAACCAGTCGGGCCAAGCGTGACTGCGGGTGGCGTTGTGCAAGAGGCCCAGTTGGAAGAGGTCCTTGGCGGCGCGAACGCTGACGCGGTCGAGCAGCAAGGGGTTGCACACGGGAACGAGCACGTCGGGCATCAGCAGGTCGGCACGGACGTTTTTCCAGTCGTGCACCATTTGCAGGTCGATGCGCGCGCGGTCGCCGTGCGGTCCGGATGACGGCGTCGTGCCGACGCGGATCGCAACATCGATCTCGCCCCACTCGAAGTTCACCGGCTCGATCGAGGTGATCAGGTGGACTTCGATATCGGGGTGCAACTCGCTGAACTGCGGCAGCCGCGGGATGAGCCAGCGCATGGCAAACGTCGGCAGCACGTTGGCCGTCAGCACCAGTTTCCGTGTCGACCCCGCGAGGCGCCGGCTCGCCTGTTCCACGATCTCGAAGGCGTCGTCGGTCGCTGCCAGATATTCGCGCCCGTGCTCCGTCAGCTCGACGCTGCGCCCGCGCCGCAAAAAGAGCGAGACGCCGAGCCAGGTTTCGAGCGCCTTGACTTGACGGCTGACGGCGCCTTGGGTGACGGAAAGCTCCTGCGCGGCGCGGCTGAAGCTCAGGTGACGGGCAGCCGCTTCGAACGCGCGCAGGGCGTTGAGGTTCGGCAGATTGCGAGGCACGGCCACCGCTGCGTGAAGCTTAGGGCGCGACCGCGTTGCGGCGAATGAAGTCGACGATCAGCTTGCGCGCTCGCACCGCCGAGGTTGCGGCCGGGCTCTTCGTGACGAAGGTATGCGGTTCGCCCGCAAAGAGCTCGAGTTCGGCGCTGCCGCCGGCAGCGCGGTAGGCGGCGACGAAACGCTGGGCCATGTCGGGCGTGAGGTTATCGTCGTCCGTTCCCTGCAAGTATAAGAGCGGCGGAAGATCGCGCGTCTTTTCGTCCGCGAGCATCGTCTGCGGATTGCCTTCCGACATCGCATCGACCGAAGGCCAATAAGCGGCGTGGGCATCGAGCAAACGGGTCAGCCCACGCTCCTGCGCCATCAGAAAGCGTTGCAGCGGATCCGCCACCCCCCACCCGACGATGACGTAGCGGAGCGCCGCCGTTCCGCGCCCGCCGGGAAGCTGCGCGTAACGCGCATCGTCCGGCCGCAAGACGTTGAGTAGGAGCTGGTGTCCCCCACTCGAGGTGCCCATTCCGCCGACGAGGGCTTCCTCGCTGCCGAATTCCGCGGCGTGCGCTTTCAGCCAGCGAATGCCGAAGTTGATCTCGGCGACCGGATCGGGATAGCGGGCGTCGGGCGGCATGCGGAAATCCAACGCCGCGACGACGATGCCTTCCGCGGCGAGGTGCTCGTGGATCGTCGCGTTCTGGGTGCGGTCGTGGGTGGTCCACACACCGCCGTGCACGTCGACGATCGCCGGAAAGGGTCCCGGCCCGGCGGGCTGATAGATGCGCGCGAGTAACGGCGTATCCGCGACGCGCAAATATTCCACGTCGTGCGTCTTCACCGCGTACGGAGAGCGGTTCAACTGCCGATCCGCAGCGTTGAGACGAGGCCGCGCAGCGCGGCGATCGTCGAGAGCGCGGTAATGCGGCCGGTCTTCGGGTTCTGATCCGACGGCACGTTCTCGATCATCATCGTCAGCCGGGCGCTATCCGCTTCGACCACGATGCGATGGGTATTGCGCGTGACACCCGGATCGGCCCAAATTTCGAGCTGTGTCCGGTCGGGTCCGATACCGGCGAGGCTCAGTGCGGCCGCGACGTTGACGTTGGCGGGAAAGCCGCGCGCCCCGTCACGCGCGCTGCCCGCGAAGACGCGCAGCGGCTCGGCCAGGCCCTCGAGGCTGATGCCGTGTTCGAGGAGATAAGGCGCACCGAGCAATCCCAGCGGCGGCTTGCGCGTCACCATCGTGACCGAGGTGATGTTGCCTTCCGCCGCAGCCCGCACGGCGTCGAGGCCGAGCAGGGCGCCGGTCGGGACGATGATGCGGGCGCCGCTCGAGCGCGCGGCGTCGATTAGGTCGGCTTCTTCGAGCAGCGCGCCGACCGAGAGCGGCATGAAGATCCCTCCGCGCGCGATCGCGGGCTCGGCGACGGCCCGAAACAATGCGCGTGGCAGGGACTCGACGACGACTTCACAGCGCGCCGCGAGCTCCGCGAAGCCGACGACGTCGACCACCGGCCCGCCGAGGCGCTCGGCCACGCTCGCCGCATCGCGGACTGCCACCGCTTCCAAACGCAGACCGGGGATGTCGCCGGCGAGCAGCGCGCGCGCGACCTCGGCGCCGATCGTTCCGAGACCAGCGATCCCGACCGATAGCACCGTCATGCGATGGCATTTGCTTGGCGAACCATGTTGATCATCGAGGTTCGCAGGATGAACTCGCGCGCCTTGGCCGGGTCTTCCGCCGTGCGCCGCAGGTCGTCGTGATTTTTCTTGCGGATCGCCGGATCTTTTTCCGCCAGGACTTTCTTGTTGCGGATCGTCTGCGCCTGAACGTGGTCGATCGCGACGCTGCGCCGTTGGCGCTCGTACCGATCGAGGATCGCGTCGTCGGCGTCGCCGCGCATGAGCGCGATGAGTTTCTCGCCCAGGTTCATGGCGTCGTGAACGCCGGCGTTCATGCCCATGCCGCCGATCGGCGTGTTGACGTGGGCTGAGTCTCCGGCGAGGATTGCGCGGCCCTTGCGATAGGCCGAGGCGACGCGTTGGTGCACGGTATAGAGGTTGTTGTAGACGATCTCATACGGGCTGCCGGCGGGCAGAAACCGGCGCAGCAGCTCCTGACAGTGGGCGTCGCTCAACAGCTCGCTCTCGGGCGTGTTCGGATCGGAGGGAAAGTGCACGCGCCACACCTCCGGCGGCCCCGGCCAATGAAAGAGGTTGACGTATTCGCCGGGATCGGAGATGTAGTTGCGATCGGTGAAGCCGTGCTTGGTGAAGTCGTAGGCCGTCACGATGTTGAGCGTCTGCTCGGGATAGGTAAAGCCTTCGAACTCGATGCCGAGGTTCTTGCGCACGATGCTGCGCGCGCCTTCGGCGCTCACGAGATAACGGCCGCGGATCGTTTCCACGGCTCCGTCGGGGCCGGCGACGACGGCGTCGACCCAGTCGGCGGTCTGCGTGAAGTCGGAGAACGTGGTGCCCATCCGGATGTCGATCGCGTCGTGCTCGCGCGCGAAGGCCAGCGCCTCCTCGATGATCTTGATGCGTTCGCACTGCAGCACGAACGGAAAGCGCGTATCGCCGGCGATCACGGCGTGATCGAACTCGGCGAACATCTCGTCGGTTTCGCGGTCCCAGTATTGGAAGCGCGGCGCGACGAGGCCGCGCGCGAGCAGCCGGTCGTAGAGACCGATCTCGGCGTACATCTCGAGCGTCATCGGATGGTTCGAACCCGCCCGCGGCACTTGATCGAGAAAACTCTCGGCCGTCAGGCTTTCGACGATCGTGACCGCAACGCCGCTCTGCGCGAGCTTCAGGGATAACGCGAGGCCGACCGGGCCGGCACCGATGACGACGACCCGTTCGGCCGTCGCCGTCACTTCTTGGCTCCCACCCAACCCGTGTGCGTCACGTCGAACGTCATGCCGGTGGGGTCGACGAACTTCGCCTCATAGTACGACTTGGGCGTGTTCGGTTTGCCGCGAATGCACTTGCCGCCGGCGTCGATGATCTGCTGCGCGCCCGCCTCGAAGTCGTCCACCCACATGCCGAAGTGGATCGGGCCGAGCGTCTCGCCTTCTTCCTGGCGGAGCAACGCCACGTTGAAGGTGCCGTCGGAAACGTAGATGCCGCGGCGTGCCTCGCCGACACGCTCCATGCCGAAGGCCTGCTCGAAGAAGGTCGCGCTCGCTTCCGGATCGGCGACGCTGAGGGCGATGTGACGCAGTTTTGCCATACGGTCTGTCTCCTAGGCCTTAGCCTTCAGTAGTGTTGCGATGGACGGCGTATTCCGCTCGACGGCGGCCCACTCGGCATCGGTGAACTTGACCTTCCCGGCGAACTTGTTGGAGAAGATCGCCGGGATGTTCGGTTTGATGCTGCCCATGTCGGTTTCGTATTGCATGACGGAATCCGCCATGTGCCCGACTTTGCCGAGGTCAGTCCAGCCGAGGCCGCTCTTTTTCAGGTCGGCGTTCGCCATCACGGTATAGCGCTGAATGTCCATGCCGAGCCGCACGAACGGCACGGCGTTGCCGCTCATCGATAATTCGGGCACCGACTTGATGAACACCGCCTGGGCTTGATCGGGGTTCGTGAGCGTGAACTTCAGCGCTTCCATGAAGCCGTCGGTCAGCGCCTTGCAGATGTCGGGTTGGGCTGCTATGCTCTGCGGCCGCGCGAGCAGGTTGATGTTGCCGTAGAGCGGCAGGCCGTAATCCGTGTAGAGCATGTAGCGCACGGCGGAGCCCGAGGACGTGACGGAGGGGATGATGCTCGTGGCGATCCCCGTGATCGCATCGACGCGCCCCTCGACCAGTGTCTGATTGCGGATCTTCGCGTCGATGTTCACGACCTTGATCTTGCTGATGTCGACGCCGGCACGCCGGCAGAACTCAGGGAAAAACGCCGCGTCGCTCGACGCGACCGTCTGCCCGACCGTCTTGCCCTCGAGGTCCTTAGGCGTCCGGACCGGCGACTTGTCGAGGACGGCGACGCCCATCGTGGGGATGTAGTCCAACATCGCAAGGCAGCGCAGATCGACGCCTTTGGTTGCCAGCACCACCGTCGCATCGACCGTCGAGGACGCGAAATCGAACTGTCCGGCTGCGAGGGCTTGGGCCGATGCGAGCGATCCGAAGCCGCGCGATACGTCGACGTCGAGGTCCGCGATCCTTCCAGAAGCCCATAGCCTTGGCGACGTAGACGTATGCGAACGTCCCTTCGGGCAGCCACGACATCGTATATTTGAGCTTCGTCAGCCCCTGCGCGTTGACGGTGCGCAGAAATGCGGGCGCCCCGAGGGCGGTAGCGGCGATGCTCTTCACGAGCGTGCGGCGCGTCAGGAGCGGCCGGGGGGTGGGCGTATTCATCCGTTGGACCTCAAGAGCGAAGAATTAGGAGTAAACCGGTCCCCAAAACCGCCGGAGCACGATTTCCAGAAGCGTGACCGCCCCGTAGTACGCGAGCCCGATGATGCAGAGCACGAAGATCGCCGCGAAGACGACCGCCGTTTCGCCGCGCGCGGACGCGAACATGATCAAATAGCCCAGGCCCGATTGCGAGGTGATGAATTCGCCGACGATGATCCCGATGAACGACATCGTGACGCCGATCTTGATGCCGGCGAAGATGTTCGGCAGCGCAAACGGGAAGCGCACGTTGGTGAAGATCTGCCAATCGGTTGCGGTGAGCGACTTGCAGAAGCGGATGTAGCTGGCGTCGACCGCGGCTAGGCCGGTGGCGGTCGAGAGCGCGATCGGAAAGAACGCCACGAAGAGTGCGAACGTCAAACGCGAGGGTGAACCGATGCCCAGCCACATGATGAACAGCGGCCCGAGCGCGACTTTCGGAATGAGCTGGAAGAAGACCATGTTCGGATAGATCGCGGCCCGAAACGTCTTCGAGTACGTCATGCCGATGCCGATCGCGATGCCGAGAACGCTCGCCAGCACCAGCGCCACGGCGGTTTCCGAACCCGTTTGAACGGCGTTCTGCATAAGCAGCGGAAACGTGGCCACGATCGCGGCCGCGACGGCCGACGGCGCGGGCAGCACGATCGGGGCGACGTGCAACATGCGGACCAGGACTTCCCACAGCACGAGCCCGCCGAGCGCGGTCGCGATGGGAAGCACGATGAAGCGCACGCGCTCGGCCGAACGCCCGCGTCTGCGCGGCCGCGCTGCGACCGCGGCCGGAGCGGCTGGGCGCAGCGGCGCGTCGGCGTCGCTCGTGCCGATCATGCCGATCATGCCGCCTCGTCCATTTTTCGCCGCAATACGCCGCAGATCGCGTTGAATTCGGGGCTCTCCTCGACTTCGAATTTCCGCGGCCGCTCGAACTCGACGACCTGTTCGAAGATCACGGTCGAGGGGCGCTTGCCCATGACCAAGATGCGGTCGGACAGGAACACGGCCTCGCGAATGCTGTGGGTGACGAAGAGCGCGGTTTTCTGAATGTCTTGCCACAGCGACATGAGCACGATGTTCATCTGATCGCGCGTTACCGCGTCGAGCGCGCTGAACGGCTCGTCCATCAGCAGCACGTCGGGATCGTTGATCAGCGCGCGGCAGAGCGCGACGCGTTGCTTCATGCCGCCCGAAAGCTGATGCGGGCGCTTGTCCGAAAAATCGTCCAAGCCGACCGAGTGCAAGAGTTTCGCTGCGCGGTCGCGGTAGGCGGCGACGGACTTGCCCTGTATCTGGACCGGAAAGAGCGTGTTCTCGAGCACCGATTTCCACGGCAGCAGCACCGCGTCTTGGAACACCACCGAAACGTCCTGACGCGGCCGTTCGACCGGCGTGCCGGCGATGGAAATGGCACCGCTGGTCGAGGTTTCGAGCCCGGCCACCATCATGAGTAAGGTGCTCTTGCCGCAGCCGCTCGGGCCGAGGATGGAAACGAATTCCCCCGGTTTCACCGTGAAGCTCACGGTGCTCACGGCTTCCACCGGAACGTCGCCCTGATCGAAGATCTTGCCTACACCGGTCGCACTGATCAGATCAGCGGGCATGGCACCGGAAGCCGCGATCGTTCATAGCTAGATGATCGCGGAATTCACCCGGCCGAGCGATAGCAATTGAGGACGCGAATGGCGGGCAGCGTTGTCCATTGGGTCGTATTGCCCACCGTTTTTCTCATAATGAAGGCCCAAAAAGTCATGCCGCCGCGAGCTAGGCGCGCAGTGCGTGCGCGACCTCGACCACTTCCTGCTGCATTGTGCTCCACTGCGCTTTGGTCAGCCCGGTCGACGTACCGAACGGCAGCGGCAGCACCGTGGCGCGGTCGGGCCGCGGCGTCCCCGGATCGAGCTGATATTTCGCGACGAGATCGATCATCGCATCGAGTTTTTTGGGATCGCCCCAACCGAGCCCGTGCTTGGCGATGCCCGGCTCGCTCAGCACGCTGAACTGCAGCATCTGGATGCCGAGCTTGGCGTAGGTTGGGCTCGTGGAACTCATGGCGCTCTCGGGAACGGCCTTGATGTAGATCTGCATCGCCTCTTGAGGCCGCGTCAGCTCGAAGCGCAGGCCTTCCATCAAGCCGTCGAAGACGGCCGCACACTGCGCCGGGTTGGTGCGCAGCGTCTCGGGCCGCGTCACGAGGCAATTGCCGTAGAAGTCGAGCCCGTAGTCACCGTAGAGCATGTAGCGCGTCGGGTAGCCCGCCGCCGCCGTATCGGGATACATGCTGTCGGCGATGCCGGTGACGGCGTCGACGTTTTTCTGCATGAGCGAGCGGTTGCGCACGTTGGCGTCGACGCTGAGGAGCTGCACCTTCGAGAGATCGATTCCGGTACGCTCGGCGAACGGCTTGAAGTACGGTGCATCGGCCGACGAAAGCGTCTGTGCGAAGCGTTTCCCTTCGAGATCCTTGGGCTTCTTGATCGGCGAATCGGATAGCACGCCGACGCCCATCGTGGCATTGCAATCGATGATGCCCAGACCGACCAGCGGAACGTTCTTGGCGTTGAGCATGATGAGGGCCGACGTGGCGATGATCGCGTAATCGAACTGGCCCGCGTTGAGCGCTTGCGCGGCCGAGAGCGATCCGGTGCCTTTGGAAACGTCGACCTCGAGGCCGCGTTTTCTGAAAAAGCCTTGATCGCCCGCGATGTAGGAGTAGGCATAAAATGAATCCGGCACCCACGGCAGGATGAGCTTGACCTTGGTGAGGCTCTGCGCGCCGGCCGCGCTGCGCACTGAGGGCATCGCGGCAACGGCGGCGGCGCCGCTCAGAAATACATTGCGGCGCATCGATCTCCTAATGGCGCGATGGACGCGCGCTTTGAGTTGACGGTTTGTACGGCGAAGCCTATCATGCGTGTACCCATGCCGTCAACCGAACGTTCCGCAAGGGCGAACCGCGTGCTGATCGTCGGCGCCGGGCCTGTTGGGATGGTCTGCGCGCTCGCACTTCATCGCAGCGAAATCGCCGTAACCGTTTTCGAGCAAGAGCCGGGACCCGTCAAGGATCAGCGCGCCGCATCGCTTCATCCGCCGACAATTGAGATGCTCGACGAGCTCGGCGTCGCGGAAAAAATAATCCCGCGCGGCCTCATTTCGCCGGCCTACCGCTTCCACGACCGGCTCACCGGCGCGGTTGTGGCGGAATTCGATCTGACGCTCCTGGCGCACGAGTTCAAGTTTCCCTACGTGTTGCAGTACGAACAGTACAAGCTCACGCGTGACGTCGCGCAAGAGTATGCCGACAACTCCGACTTCGACGTCCGCTTCGGCCATCGGGTGGTCGGGATCGAACAATCCGCGGACGGCGTCGTGCTCGAAGTCCGCAACCCGGCCGGCGAGACGGAACGCCATCATGGCGCGTACGTCATCGGCACGGACGGCGGGCGCAGCACGGTGCGCAAACTCGCCGAGATCGGCTTCGAGGGGTTCACGTACGACGAGCGGTTCGTGAAGATCGCGACGACGTTCGACTTTGCCGCCGGCCACGCCGGCTACGTCTATCGCAACTACGTCTCCGATCCGGACGAGTGGTGCAACCTCTTCAAGGTGCGCGGTGAGCGCGAGCCCGGGCTCTGGCGCGCAATCATGCCGACCCGTCCGGGCGAAACGGAGGAAGAAGCCCTCAGCCCCGCCGGAGTCGAAGCGCGTCTGCAAAAATTCTTTCCTAAGGGCGGCACGTTCGAAATCGAGTACTGCAACGTCTATACGGTCAGTCAGCGCGTCGCGGAAACATTTCGCAAAGGGCGCGTGCTGCTCGCCGGCGATTCCGCTCACGTGAACAACCCGATCGGCGGGATGGGCATGAACGGCGGCATTCACGATGCGATCAACCTGGCGGGGAAGCTGCCGCAGGTGATGCGCGGCAAGGCGTCCGGCGATCTGCTCGACCTCTACAGCCGGCAACGCCGCGCGGTCGCGATCGAACACACCCAGGCGCAGACCATCGCCAACAAGAAACTGCTCGAGGAGCGGCGCCCCGAGCAGCGGCGCGAGAAACTCGACGACCTTCGCCGCACCAGCGAAAATATCGACGATGCGAAGGCATACATGCGCCGGGCGTCGCTGCTCTCGAGTCTGGATCGAGCGGCCGCGATTGCCTAACCGTCTCTAATTAGGAGTGACCCGATGGCTAAATTACGACACATCGCGATCGCCGTGCGCGACCCCGAAGCGAGCGCCAAATTTTTCGAGAGCGCGTTCGGCATGTGGCGCGCCGGCAACGCGATGCGCGGGATCTATATGACCGACGGTGTCGTGAACGTGGCGCTCTTGGACTTCGGGGACGAAGTCGTGGCCGGCCATGAGGACCGCCCGGGCGTACAGGGCGTGATTCACTTCGGCATGTGGGTCGACGATCTCAAAGAGTCGGAAGACGCGATCCTAGCAGCCGGCGGTGCGTACAAAACCGGCCGCCAAGAGGGTGAGATCGCCAACCCCAACGTGTACTACGAAGTGAAGTACGCCACGCCCGAGGGCTTCGTCTTCGACATCACCCAGACGGGCTGGAAGGGCGCGACCAAAGACGTCGTCCCGGCACCGGAAGCCTCGGTGCCGACGTAGCGAGCGGAGAAGGACCCCATGCCGGATGTCGGTCCCGCGCGCCACGCGTTAGTCGCGCGAATACTCGAAGGCGAAGGCCGGGCGCCGCACGACCGGCGCCGCGGCGCGTTCCACAATGCCGGGCTTGGCGGTCCGTTGTCCGGGTTGGTCGCGAAGGTCGCCCTGCGCGCCGATACCGTCACGGATGAGGATATCGCCGCCGTCCTGAGATCGGGCGTCAGCGAGGATGAAGTGTTCGAGATCGTCGTCTGCGCCGCGATCGGCCAGACAACGCGCGAATATGATGCGGCGCTGGCGAGCCTGACCGCGGCGAGTGAGAGGACGTAACATGCGTCTCACGGTGCTCGACCGCGGTCACCGCTTCGGCACGAAGGTTCTCTTCACAATGATTCGCACGTTCTCGCGCAGGCCGGTTCCGGAGGCCCTCAAGCTGGTCATGTATCGAGCCGACTTCTACGGTGCACCCATGCAGCGGATCACCCATGAAACGATGCGCGGACCCTCCGCGTGGTCGGTCGGCGATCGCGAGCTGATGGCGGCCTTCGTCTCGAAGATGAACGCAAGCGAGTATTGCATCAACGCACACGCCGCGGTTTCGGCGAAGGCGTACGGCGATGCCGCAAAGGTCGCCGCCGTGCTCGCCGACCTCGAAACCGCCGGCATCGAGGAACCGCTGCGCGCAACGCTGCGGCTGTTGCACAAACTGACGCGTGAGCATGCGGTGAGCGCGGACGATATGCGCGACCTGCTGGCGGCCGGTGTCTCGCGCGCGCAGATCGAGGATGCTCTCGCGGTCTGCTTCGCTTTGGGCACGATGAACCGGCTGGCCGACGCCTTTGGCTTCGCGATGGGAACGCCGGCCGACTTCGAAGCCGGCGCGACGTACCTCCTCGCGCGTGGTTACCGCTGACCGCTGCGCAGCTCGCTCGCGTAGCGCGACACCGATGGGCGCTAAGGGTTCAGCTTGGCTTCGAACAGGCCGAGCAGCGTCTGCCAATGACGCTCGGCGGCGGCGGCGTCGTAGACCGGAATATCGGTCGGTCGCGAGCCGGCCGCCGTGATACGACGCGGTTGCGACGATGCGGTCCGGATACGTTCCGGCTGCGGTCAGCGACATCAAGCCGCCCATGCAGTAGCCCGTGGTCCCGATACCGCCGGGCTTCACATCCGGCCGGGCCGCAAGAACGTCGAGAAACGCGCGCGTGTCGGACATGATATTCGCCGGTGTTGCCGGCGCGACAAACTTCTCCATCAGCACCTTGCGCTTTTCCGGATCGCTGAACATCGTGCGCGCATCTATCGGCTCGTACGGCCCCGACCGGTAGAAGAGGTCCGGCAGCAACACGAAGTAGCCGGCGCCGGCAAGCCGTTCTCCGAGTTCCAGCATGGCCGGACGAATCCCGAGTCCGTCCATGAAGACGAGGACGGCGGGCCATGGGCCGTCCGCGGCCGGGTGAAAGACGTACGCCGGACGCTTCCGTCTCTCGTCGCGATCTCGATCGTCTCCATGCCGTTCCCCTCGGAGCTCACGCGCTCGCCGGCGTGCGCTTGAACTTTTGGATCTGGTGATAGTGCTCGGGTGCGTCGCCCTGCTGCCCGTAGAGCGTCCACGTGACTTCCGAAACGAAGATGTTGCCGTCCGCATCGACGGCGAGCCCGTGCGGCGCGTAGAACTCGCCGGGTGCGGTGCCCTGCTTTCCCCAACGCGTGCGCAGCGTGCCGTCGGGGTTGAAGATGCTCACGCGCCCCGGTTGCGGATGCTCGTGGACACCGTTGACGTAGGATACGTGCCCTGCGCGCGAGCTCAGTTCGACCACATAGATGAGGCCGTCCGCATCGGTTTGCACCGAGCAGGGGCGCCGCACATCCGTCCACTGCTCGAGAAACTCGCCGTCCGGGCTGAAGAACTGGATGCGATCGTTTTCGCGATCGGCAACGAGCACGCGTCCGTCCGGTAAGACCAAGACGCCGTGCGGAAGGCTGAACTGGCCGGGATCCGTGCCCGGCTCGCCCCACGACTGCAGCAATTCGCCTTGGGCCGAGAACCGGTGCACGCGTGCGTTCCCGTAGCCGTCGGAAACGTAGAGCTCACCGTTGGGCGCGACGGCAAGTTTGGTACACGTGTTGAACGGACCGGCGCTGCAGCTGACGGTCGGCCAGTTGCGGCCGTCGTAGCCCGTGGGTGACGGCACGCCCGGAGTTCCGAGGACCATCAACTGCTCGCCCCGCGCGTTGAATTTCCGAATCGCGTGGCCCTTATGGTCGGCACAATAGATCGAGCCGTCGGGGCCGGCCGTGATGCCGTGGCTGCTCTCGAAAAGCCCCTGCCCCCACGAGCGGAGGAACCGGCCGCCGGCATCGTAGACGAGCACTTCACTACCATGGCGCGTATAGAGATAGATTTGATTTTCCGCATCGACGCACACGTCGGGGATATCGCGGTGATCGTGCCCGTCCGGAACGTGCTCGCGCCAATCCGTGACGGCATAGTTGAGTTGCTCGAGCGCCATCGTTGGACGTTTTGTCCACGCCGGGCCGGCATTCCGCCCGGCCCATTGTGCGTTTGGTTAAAAGAGTTGTTTCGATCGCCGGATTACCGCATTTTCCCGCGCCATAGCGGGGGTTACCGGCCGCGCGGAAGAATCACTTTGCGCATGGGAACGATCTATACTCAGCCACCGCCGGTGCTGTACGAACCGCCCAAGAGCGCGCCGATCCCGGTGATCGACATCGATCGTTCGCGGCCGATCGACGACGTCGCGACGGAGTTCCGCGCAGCCGCCGTCGACATGGGCTTTCTCTACGTCAAGAATCACGGCATCCATCCCAGCGTCACGGCGGCAGCGTTCGCGGCCGCGGCGCGTTTTTTCGCGTTGCCGGACGAGGTGAAAGCGCGCGTCCCGCGTGAGGGCGGAATGAGCCGCGGTTGGGAAGGCCTCGAAGCGCAGGCCAACGACACCGCATCGGCCGCCGATCTCAAGGAATCGTGGAATTTCAGTCTGCGCGGCGACCCGATGAAGCGGCCGCCGAACAAGTGGCCGGCGGAGCTGACCGATCGGGAATTCCGCGAGCCGATGATGACGTACTACCTGGCGGTCGCCGGTGTCGCCGACTATCTGATGCACGTGTTCGCGCGTTCACTCAACCTCGATGCGGATTACTTCGATCCGATGTTCGTCGACGCCATCACGTCGATCCGTTGCCTGCGTTATCCGCCGCACCCCGAGAACCCCAAATTCAACCAGCTCGGCGCCGGTGCGCATACCGACGCCAGCGTGATGACGCTGCTCGCGCAAGACGATTCCGGCGGACTCGAAGTGAAGAACGCGCAGGGCGAGTGGCTGCGCGCCGAGGTCATCCCCAACACGCTGGTCGTCAACCTCGGCGACTGCGCGCAGCGCTGGACGAACGATCGCTACCGCTCGACGATGCACCGGGTGAAAAACGCCGCGACGAGCGGGTACCGCTACTCGATGCCCTACTTTCACAGCCCGTCGTACGACACGCTGATCGCCTGCATTCCGAGTTGCCTCGAGCCCGACGAAGTACCGAAATACGAACCGGTCTCGATCGGTGATTACACTGCCGCCCGTCTCGCTCGCAAAAAATAGGGGTCTGATGAGTTCCACACCGGATCGGGGATTCGCGCGCAGCCGCTTCCTCAAAGGCGGCCTCGCTGCGTCGGTCGGTCTTTCAGCTTACGGTCTCGTTGGGAGCCCGAGCGCGATCTCGGCCGCCGACCCGTGGCAGGCGCAGTGGACCGCACTTCAGGCCGCCGCCAAAAAGGAAGGCAAACTTTCGGTTCTCACCGGCGTCGGCACGGGCTTTCGCGATTGGGTCATGGCCGCGCAGACGGCGCTGGGCATCGAGATGGAGCACCAGCAGCAATCCAACTCCGACGATATCGCCAACAAGATGATCGCGGAGCGCACGGCCGGGGTCTACAGCTTCGACATCGTCGTCATGACGCCGATCACGGCGCTTCCCCGCCTCAAGCCGATTGGTGCGCTCGATCCGCTGCGGCCGCTGCTCTTCCGCCCCGACGTGACCAACGAGAAGGCGTGGCGGGGCGGGTTCAGCGCCGCCTGGTCGGATACCGCGGGCCTCGGCTTCCCGCTCACCGAGAGCGTCATCATGCCGGCGCTCAACATGGACTTGGTCAAGCCGGGCGAGATCAAGAACGCGCGCAGCTTGCTCGATCCGAAGTGGAAAGGGAAGATCATCATGGGCGCGATCCGTTCCGGTTCGACTCGCGCGTTGATGACGAGCATCCGTCTGCGCGACGGCGAGGACGTCGTTCGACGGCTGATGATCGATCAGAAGCCGACCTTCGTCGAAGATTTTCGCTCGCAAGCCGAAGGCATGGTGCGCGACAACTACGCGATCGGCCAGGGGATGACGCCGCAGAACATGCTGGAGTTCACCGATGCCGGGCTCGGTAAGAACGTGAAGTTCGTCGACGTTCCGGATGTGTCGTACATCTCGCACACGTACTCGCTGTGGGCGGCGAATCGTGCGCCGCACCCGAACGCGGCCAAACTCTTCGCGAACTGGACGCTCACCCAAGAGGGCCAACAGTCCTGGAGCAAGACCATGCTCCTCAACGCCCTGCGCGCCGATGTCGTGCCGATCGATCCGAACGCGCTCAAGCGGCCGGGTCAGGCGTACATGTTGTCGGGCACGGAGTCGAACCTCGTGGAGCTCGAAAAGACGCGCGCACTGATGACCAAGATCACGGGCGTTCCCGCCTGACCTCACCCGAGGTGGCTTCCGCCGCGCTGCAGTTGGCCGACGTCACCAAGCTGTTCGGCGCGAGCCGGGCGGTCGATGGATCGAGTCTCGAGATCCGGCGTGGTGAAGTGTTCACGCTGCTCGGACCGAGCGGCTGCGGCAAGACGACGACGCTGCGCATGGTCGCCGGCCTCGAACGGCCCGACGCCGGGCGGATCACCTATCAGGACCGGGTCGTGGCCGACCCGCTGCGCCACGTGTTCGTACCGCCGAACCGGCGCAACATCGGAATGGTGTTTCAGACCTACGCCATTTGGCCGCACCTGAGCGTTGGTGAAAACGTCGCCTATCCGCTGCGCTTGCGGAGGGTGCCGCGCGCGGAACGGCGCGAACGTGTTGCGCGCGTGCTGTCCCTGGTCGGGCTCGAGGGCATGAGCGACCGGCACGCAACGATGCTGAGTGGGGGCCAGCAACAGCGCGTTGCGATTGCCCGGGCGCTCGTCTACGAACCCGAACTCTTGCTGCTCGACGAACCGTTCAGCAACCTCGACGCGAAGCTCCGTAACCAGATGCGCATCGAGGTCCACCAACTGCAGCGGCGTCTCGGTATCACCGTTCTGTTCGTTACGCACGATCAAATCGAAGCCCTAACGCTGTCGGATCGCATCGCGGTGATGAACGCCGGCCGCGTGGAGCAGATCGGCACACCCACCGAACTCTACGATCGTCCGGCCACGCCGTTCGTGCGCGATTTTCTCGGGCAGACCGTCACGATCAAGGGTGAAGTCGTGCACGGATCCGCGGGTGCGGTCGGTATTGCAACGACCAGCGCTGCCGGGACACGCACGACGCTCTTCAGCGCAGGGCAGTCGGCGGTCGAGCTCGGTTTAAGCGCCTACGCGTCGATTCGCCCGGAGGACATCATCGTCGAGCCGGATCGCGGCGACATTTCCGCGACGAACAACACGCTGCCGGCGGTGATCAACACGCTGCTCTTCGCGGGCGACCGTCACGAGGCACGCATCAGCCTCGGGAACGGCGACGAAATTCCGTTGCTCTTGTCGCGCTCGGTGGGCTGGGCCGAAGGGCAGGCCGTCCAATTGCGGCTCCCGCCGGAGCGGATGCGGCTGTGGCCGGCATGAGCGCTGTTTCCGACGAGGAGAGTCTCAGCGCCGTCGATCTCGCGCCGACGGGGCCGGGGACACTGGCGGGCCGGTACCTGCGGCGTTTCTGGCTGCCGTTCGCCCGCCTCAACGACGTGGTGCCGGGACGGGCGCGTCCGGTGCAGCTGCTCGGGGAGAAGCTAACCTATTTCCGCGGGGTGACCGGAACGCCGCATTTGGTGGCGTCGGAATGCGCGCACCGCGGAACGCTCCTGGCAACGGGTCGCGTTGAGGACGACTGCATTCGTTGCTTTTATCATGGCTGGAAGTACGACGGCGACGGCCGCTGCGTCGATCAGCCCGCCGAAGCGGAGAGCTTCGCCTCGAAGGTCGCGCTCGCGGCCTATCCGGTGCGCGAGTACCTGGGACTCGTGTTCGCCTATCTCGGTCCGGGTGAGCCGCCCGCGTTTCCGCGCCTGGCTAGGTTCGAGCAGCCCGGCTTTATCGAGACCCGCAGTTTTCCGCGCAACACGAACTTCTACAACCAGCTCGAGAACAGCGTCGATCAGGTGCACTTCAATTTTGTGCACCAGCGCTCGGCCTTCGAAGATCAGGGCATCAACCGAGAGATTCCTGTCGTCACGGGTGAAGAGACCGAATACGGGATCCTCAAGGACCACCGCTACTCCGACGGGCGGCGGCGCATCGGGCACATCTTGATGCCGACGACGCTCTACACGAGCGTGATCGAGGACGGCCTCGATTGGACCAATCACCTGTCGTGGCGCGTTCCGGTCGATGACGAACGGCACATCAGCTTCACCGTCGATCTGATTGAGAAAGAAGGGGCGGAGCTCGAACGCTACCACGCGATGCGCGAACGGCAACGGCAGGAGCTGCAAAACTTCGCACCGGCCGACGAGACCGTGCGCGCCATTTTGCGCGGCGATCTGCACGTGGACGATGTCCCGCGCGAGCACCCGCAGCTGCTCATGATTCAAGACGACGTCGCGCTCGCAGCCCAACGTCCGCTCTCCGCCCGCGCCACGGACCGCCTCGGCCGCTCCGACACGCAGGTGATCATTCTGCGGAAGATCTGGCTGCGCGAACTGCGGGCGCTGGCGACGGGAGCGCCGCTCAAAAATTGGGTCTGGCCCGCGGAATTGTCCGTTAGCTCCGGGGCCTAGATGAACGTCACCTTTGACGACCGCGTGGTCGTCGTCACCGGGGCTGCCGACGGGCTTGGCCGGCGATTCGTGGAAGACTTTTGCTCGCTCGGCGCCCGGGTGTTCTGTTGTGACAAGAATGCGGGCGGCCTCGACGTCGCAAAAGCCGCCGGCGCCCAAACGGCCGTTCTGGATCTCACCGACCGCGCCGAAACTTCGGCCTGGATCGCGTCGATCGAGCAGGCGACGGGCCGCGCGATCGATGTGCTGGTGAACAACGCCGGCGGCTTTGCGCACGCCGTCCCACGACCGATCGAGGACGTGCTGGATTCCGAGTGGGACATGGTGATGGCGATCAATCCCGGTACGGCGTTTACCGTGAGCCGGGCGGCCGTCCCGGGGATGAAGCGTGCCGGTAAGGGCCGGATCGTCAACATCAGCTCGGGCGCCGGGATCGCCTCCTCGCACAACAACCTCTACCCCTACGTTGCGGGCAAACACGCGATCGTCGGGCTAACGCGTCAGCTCGCCGACGAGCTCGGTCAGTACGGCATCACCGTCAACGCCGTCGCTCCGGGTCGCGTTATTTCGAACGAGCATGCCAAGCAGTTGTGGGCGGCGCGTCCCGAAGCGGAAAAGCGCCAGTTCCTCGAGCGTACCTTCACGCGCCGCGTGGGACGGCCTGATGATATTTCGAACGCCGTTCTGTTTCTCGCCTCGGACTACGCCTCGTGGATAACGGGACAGGTCCTATCCGTGAACGGCGGCGTTCGTGGCTCGTGATCGGGCCGGCGTAACGCCGGGCCGTATTTCTATCTGATTGCAACGACCAATGGAGCGACTATGACCTCACGTGCTTACGGGCCCTTCCCCTATTCCGCCATCGTCGACCGCCCGCGCCTGCGTTGGCCGAACGATGCGCGAGTCGCTCTGTGGGTCATTCCGAACATCGAGTTTTTCGCACTCGACGAGAGCGTCCCGGCCGCCGCGGGCGGATCGGGAATCAAACCGCCCGACGTTCCGACCTGGGCCAGCCGGGATTACGGTAACCGCGTCGGCGTCTTTCGCATGATGGACGTCATGAGCCGGTACGGCATTCGTGGAACGGTGGCGCTCAACAGCGACGTCTGCAAATACCACCCCAACATCATCGAAGCCGGCAACGCCCTCAACTGGGAATGGATGGGGCATAACAAGACGAACACGCAGCGGCTCAACTCCGTGCCCGCGGAAGAAGAGGGGCGGCTGATTGCCGACGTCGTCGAGACGATTGCCGGCGTGAGCGGCGCACGCCCCACCGGCTGGCTGGGTTCAGGTCTGCAAGAGACGTGGGACAGTTTGAAGCATCTGGCGGCGGCCGGCATCGAATACGTGGGCGACTGGGTCAATGACGATCAGCCGTACGTGATGACGCTCGACGGCGGCAAGACGATGATCTCGCTTCCGTATAGTTGGTATATCAACGACAAGCCGGCCTACGATCAGCAACATTGTACCGCCGAAGATTTCAGCAACATGATCTGCCGGCAGTTCGACGTTCTCTACCGCGAAGGAGCGACGTCGGGCCGGGTGATGGCGATTGCCCTGCACCCGTACCTGAGCGGTCTACCGTTTCGCGTCGGGGCCCTCGAGAGCGCGTTCGAGTACATCTGCCGGCACGAAGGCGTCTGGCTCGCCACCGGCAGCGAGATCGTCGCCCACTACCGCAGCACGCTTTAGCGCGCCGCGACCGCGATGCCGGCCTCGAGATGTGTGATGACCTCCTCGGCGCGCATCACGTCGGCGTATTTGTGGTGCAGGTCGAACAGGTTGACCTGATGCGAGAGCAAGCTGCGATCGTAGCAGCACTCCTCGACCAGCGTCACGTGAAAGCCGTTTGAGTAGGCGTCGACCGCGCTCGCGCGCAGGCAGCCGGACGTGCTCTCGCCGATCATGATGACCGACCGGATGCCGAGCCGTACCAGATGCGCGATCAGGGGCGTTCCGAAGAACGCGCTCGCACGGGACTTGCGGATAATGATGTCGTTCGCTTCCGGCTGGAAATCCGCGCGGATCTCGAACACGGCCGGATCGAGCGTCACCCCACGGCGGTTGGTTGCGACGATCGCGCGGCTGTTGGCGTCGGGCCGGGTCTCGTTGGTCGAGTAAAAGATCGGCAGACCCGCTGCGCGGGCGGCGGCAAAGAGCCGTTTCGTCGGGGGAATCGCGGCCCAGGCGTACTCGCCGCACGAGCTCGGGTAGGTTTTCGAGACTTCCTTGACCGGCAGCGCCCCGCCCTGATAGGCCAACTCATAGAGATCGATCGCGATCAAGGCCGGAGCCGGTCCCACGAACGTATCCCGCTCGTAGTGCTTGTAGAGTTCGAGGATGTCGGGCGAGACGGCATCTTTCCAGCAATGATTCTCGAAATCGGACGGCATGATGTTGATCCTCATTTAGCGGTTTGGCGGCTTCAATGCATAGGGACTGATGATATCGGCGGCCGGGAACGTTTTGTCGATGGCACCATACTTCGCCATCGCGTCGATCATCGGCTGCACGTAGCGGGCCTCAATGTATTCCGCATCGTCAAACCGCACGCCACGTGCGACGACGTCCGCCGGGATGCCGGTGTAGCCGGACACGATGCCGGCCGACTCGGCCGGGTGCGTGTTCGTGTAGACGACGGCTTCGCGCAGTCCGCGCGCGAAGCGCCGCATCACATCCCCGTTCGCAGTCGCCATGATCGAGAGCGAGCCGCCCAAGAAATGGTCGGAGATGGCGTCCAGCGGATGGGCGAGCGAGCGAACCTTTCCGGAAGCCAAGGCCATCGAAACGGCCGGTTCGTTGACGCCCGCCGCGGCCACACGGCCTTCGACGAGCATTTGCAGAGCTGCCGATCCCGGGACTTCCACCATCTTGACCGTGCGCGCGTCGCCGCCGGTTTGATCGATCCAGGCCTGGATCGCGATCGCCATCGATTCGCCGAGCGCGGCCGCACTGACGGTCAACCCGGTCAGATCGCTGCCGCGTTTGATCGGACCGTCCTTGAGAACGAGGATCGTGTCGATCCCGCTGTTGGCCGGGGTGATGAGCCCGCCCGGCGCGATGATCTGAATCGGAATGCCGCGCACGTGACCGCGAATGGGGGCCGTCGGAGCGGAAACGGCGACGTCCACGGCGCCGCTGACCAAGGCGGCAACGGCGCCGATGCCGGTGTTGATCACGCTCGCTTCGACGTTGAGTCCGAGGCGGCGAAAAATACCGCTTTGAATGCCGTAATACACGGACTTATAGTCGTCGTTCGGTGGACCGATCACGCGCACGGTCGGCAGCGACTGCGCCAGCGCAATGTGTGGGATCGGCACGATGGCGGCCGTTAAAGCGGCCAGCGTTTTACGGCGATTCATGGCCACCCTCGGCAGTGAGCGCGATCGCTGACGGATTCCGGGCAACGACGTGGAATTCCCGCAGTAACTAATGCACGAGAGAACAATTCGGCAGATCGAAAGAACTCTTTCTCGTCAACGCACAATGGTGAACATTGGAGGCGCTGCAGCGTCATGTTAAAGCAACGGCCGGGCCTTAGCAGCCGTCTTTCAACCTATAGCGCGAACAAACTCAAGCTCGGACTTTTTGGGATGAATCTTTCGTCGGGCCGCTCGGCGACGAAAGTTCCCGAACGCTGGTCCGGCAACTGGAACGACAACCTCATCGCCGCGCAAATGGCCGATGCGGCCGGAATGGATTTTCACCTATCCGTCGGGCGTTGGAAAGGCTTCGGCGGCGCCACGAATTTCGAGGGCGCCGGCTTTGAGACCACCCTTTGGGCCGGCGGTCTTCTGGCCCAAACGAAACGGATCACGATCATTGCGACCGTGCACGCGCCGCTGGTCCATCCGATTTTTGCGGCCAAGCAATTCGTGACCGCCGACCACATCGGTGAAGGCCGTTTCGCACTCAACATCGTTTGCGGCTGGAACGGCGACGAGTTCGATATGTTCGGCGTCGAACAGCGCGAACACGACGACCGCTACGAGTTCGGAGGGGAATGGATGTCGGTGATCTCGCGGTTGTGGGAGACCGACGGCAGCTTCGATTTCGACGGCGAGTATTTTCACCTCAAGGACGTTGAAGCGGAGCCGAAGCCCTACGGTGGAACCCGGCCGCTCGTGATGAACGCCGGATCTTCCGCGGCCGGCCAAGCGTTCGCGGTGAACAATGCCGACATGCTGTTTCGCGCGTGGCGCGATCCCGAATACAACAAGGCGGATAACGAACGAACGCAGGCCGCCGCGGCTGCCGTTGGGCGCTACGTCGAGGTCTATACGCAAGGCTACGTGATTTGCCGCCCGACGTTGAAGGAGGCGCTGGAGTACGAGCGTTACGTCGTTGAGAACGGCGACTGGGAGGCCGTCGATCATCTGCTCGCACTCTTTGCGCCCAACAACCACGTGCTCCGGGGGATGAAGCCCGAGCAGCTGGCCGAGATGCGCCGGCGGTTTGCGGCCGGCCACGGCGGGTGTCCGTTCGTCGGCGACCCCGATACCGTTGCCGCCGGCATCGCACGCTTGACGGACGGCGGCTTTTCAGGATTTGCGTTCTCCCACGTCAACTTCATCCAGGAGTTCCCGTACTTCCGCGACGAGGTACTGCCGCGACTGGAGCGGATGGGATTGCGTACACCGGCATGAGGGCACAGTGATGGCCGGTAAGCCTCGTCTCGACGGCAAAGTTGCGATCGTCACCGGAGCCGGCGCCGGCATCGGTCAGGCCAGCGCCGTCGCCTTTGCGCAGGAAGGCGCGACGGTCGCCTGCGCCGACCTCGTGCGCGCGGCCGCCGAGGAGACGGTAGGCCGGATTACCGCCGCCGGCGGCCGTGCGCTGCCGATTGTTGCCGACGTTACGGTGAGCGCCGAGGTCGAGCGCGTCGTCGCCGAGACGTTGGCGGCGTTCGGCCGGTTGGATATCATGTTCAACAACGTGGGCATCGGCGTGGTCGGCAAAGTTCACGAGATCAGCGAGAGCGACTGGGATTTCGTGCAGACCACCACGCTCAAAACGGTCTTCCTCGGATCGAAAGCGGTGATCCCGCATTTTCTCGCACAAGGTCACGGAACGATCCTCAACAATGCCTCGACGCTCGGCATCCGCGCCATCCCGAGCTACGGCGCCTACTGCGCCGCCAAAGCCGGGATCATTCTGCTCACCAAATCGATGGCGCTCGATTACGGGCCGACGATACGCGTCAACTGCATTTGCCCCGGCGCCACGCTGTCGCCCCGCTTCCAGCGCCTGATCGATCAGTCAGCTGATCCGGCGGGCGCCCTAGCCCAGTACGAAGCCTTGAACCACGCGCAAAATCGCTTGGCTGATCCGGCGGAAATCGCGCAGGCCGCCGTGTTTCTCGTTTCCGACGAGTCGTCGTTCTGCACCGGTACGGCGCTCGTCATCGACGGTGGCCAGCTGGCGGGATCGCCACGGATATCCCGATGAGGAATTGCCCGCTGACCACCTGAAGAGGTCTCTAGCTAACGCCCTTGTAGCCGAACACGCGCGCGATGAGCGCGAGCCCGAGGCTCACGAAGAGCAGTATCGTTGCGATGACTGAGGCAACTTCATACTTGCCTTCCGCGAGGTAGTTGAGCTGCATGATCGACAGCGGCTGCGTGGCCGAATTCGATAACAGCGCAACTTGCGAGATATTGCGCGCCGCTCCGATGAAGCTGATCACGGCGACGACGACGAGCGAGGGGCTGATCAGCGGCAGCACGATGCGGAAATAGGTGGAGATGCGGTTGCCGCCACAACTCAGCGATGCTTCTTCGAGCTCCGTTCCAAGTTGCGCCAGGCTGCCTTTGACGATCTGCACGCCGAAGGGCATGTTGGCAATGATCAACGCCAAGACCATCGAAGCCATCGTGCCGTACAGCCAGCGGAACTGCGGTTGCAGCAGCATTGTAAACAGGCCGAGGCTGAGAATGATCCCCGGCACGGTGAACGGCAGCCAGCTGATGAAGTCGAGCGCTCCGCGCGCGACGTAGCGCGTTTTGACGACCACGTAGGCAATCAGGGCCTGGAGCATGATGCCGACGAGCGCCGTTCCCAACCCGAGCTGTAAGGTGTTCCACAACGCTCGCAGCAGCAGCGGGTCGTTGAAGGCGATGACCCATTGGCCGAGCGTCCACGGCTGCGCGATGAAAAAGCCGAAGAGTTTCATGAAGGTGCCCATCAACGAGAACGTCAGCGGCACGCCCAGCATCAGCAGCGCGAGTACCGTGAGAAGCGCCGCCGCGAACCATCGTGCCGGGCCAAGGCGTAGCTTCTGGGCCTGGAAATGTCCCCCGACCGTCGAGTACGTACGGTTCGCCAGGAAGCGCCGTTGCAGCAAGATGCCGGCCACGGTGATGATCATCACGACGACGGCGAAGGCGCCGATCTCGTCGTAGCGAGGCTGCTGCTGGCTGAAACCGTCGTAGATCCACGTGCTGAAGACGAAGAAGTTGAAGCGCGTTCCGACGACTTGCTCGATTTCGAACGCCTGCAGGCTATTGAGGATCGCGAGAAACTCGACCGCGACGATCGTCGGCAGCATCAGCGGGATGAACACGTTGAAAGCCGTCCGGAACGTGCCGGCTCCGGCCATGCGCGCGGCCTCCTCGAGGGCCGAGCTCATGTTCCGGAAAGCGGGCGTCAGGATCATCACCTTGATGGCGGTGCTCGTGCCGATCACGTGCAGCAGGACGATGCCCCAAAACGAATAGATCGTCAGCGGCCCGGCTGCCGTGTCGAAGTGCAAGCCGAGGTGCCCCGCGACCGCGCGCAGGCCTTGGTTGAGCAAACCGAACTGTGGATCGAGGATGAGAATCCAGCTCAGCGTTATGCTCAGGGCGGGCATGAAGAACGCGAGCCAGAAAAGAAATTCGAAGACCTTGCTGCCCGGGACGTCGGTACGCGCGAGAAGCCAAGCGACACAGACGGCGAGGACACCCGAGACCGCTTGGGTCGCGACGGCTAACGTGATGGTATTCCAAGCCGCCCGCTTGAGCGTCGCGTCGGCGAACATCGTCTGCCAGCCGGCGAAGCCCCACGTAACCGGATCGCCCGGCTTGGTCGTCTGGAAACTCTGAAGCACCACGTAGAGCAGCGGAGTGATGATGATGAACGCGATGCCGACGAGCAGCAGCGAGAGCGCGAGCGTTTGCAGCTCGATGCGCTTGCGCCCGGCGAATTCGGTCTCGGAGGCGGCGCCCCCACGCGCTACGTTCAAGCCGGCAGGCCGGTAACGTTAGTCATCAAAGCACGGGTCTTTTCGGGTTCGGGCGAGCAACGTCTCGGGGCGTAAGACTCATGGAAGCGGTGAACCTCGTCGTGTTCGGCAGCACCTACGCTTACCGCGTCATTCGCGGAACTCTTTTGGCCACTCGCATAAGGCTCACGCCGAAGCGGTTTTGGTATCCCGCGCAGGGGTATTGCCGGCTTGCAGCACTTGCGTCGCCGTGGCGACGAAATGCGCCGCAACCGGTGAGAGCGTCTTCCCTACCGACGTGATCACGCAGATTTCGCCGGTGAGCGGCGGAATCATCGAGAGCGCGCGGAAGCCTCGGCCGGCCGCGGGCGGCAACACCATTCTGGGCAGAATCGCAGCGCCCAGTCCCGCCTCCACGAGCGAGAGCATCGTCTGGACCTGCATCCCTTCATACTGCGAGTCGAGGTTGATGTGCTGATCCAAGAGCGAGGACCGGTTGTATGACTGCAGCGTCACCGATCGGTTGATCTTGAGCATCGGCACGCCGTTGAGCTCCGAGAGCGTAATTCCGGCCGCGCTTCCAACGGCGCAGTCGAGTGGAACGACAACGCAAATGTCGGAGTCGATGATGCGCTGGAAGTGAAAATCGACCCCGCGATTGGCGCGCGGTCCGATACCGAAGTCAATCTCGTCGCGCGCGATGCTCTCGAGCATATCAGCCGAGCTGAGCTCACGAACGTGGACGAGCACCCGGGGATAGGCCGACTTGAAAGCCGCGAGGATCGGCGCCAGCCGCACCGCGGCGAGCGAGGGCGAAAAGGCCACCTTCACGCTCGTATGCCGCTGTTTGGCACTGCTGGCGATCGCGTCGACGCCGCTCTGGATCTGACCGAGCGCTTGTTGCACGAACGTCAGCAGCTCCGTACCCTCCGGCGAGAGCACGACCCGGCGCGTGGTGCGGTGAAAGAGCGAGACGCCCAGTTGCTCTTCGAGTTGCCGAATCTGGGTGCTGACGGCCGACTGCGAACGCCCGAGCTCCTCGGCAGCCTTGCGGAAGCTGCGGTGATCGGCCACGAGAACGAACACCGAGAGGAGTTTGAGGTTGATCGTCATCGTCGTTCAGAGCGGCCGGTGCTCAGCGAAAGGCGGGCGCGATGAGGCTCGTGGCGTTGACCGCCGTGGCCAAGAACCCATAGGTATGACCGGTGTCCAGCAGCGGCTGAACGGATTTCCGCTCGAGCGAGGTGCCGTATGCGGTGCGCGTCATGGCTTCAGCCGTGGCGGGGGTGATCTTCGAGTACTTGGAGAGGATCGCGGCCGATTCCGCGTGATGCGTGTTGGCCCAATTCGCGATGTTGTAGATCGCTCCGACCAGCCGCTTCAGCGCCGCCGGATTGGCTTGTGCGAAATCGGTCGTCGTGACCCAGACGTTCTGGAAGAAGTCCGGCGCCACGGCAGCGTACACGTTGGCGAAGTCCTTGGCGCCGCCGAGGCGCGCGGCGGTGAGCGACGGTTCGGCGATCGTGGCCGCGGCGACGGTCCCGCGTTCGAGTGCGGCGCCCATTTGCGGAAACGGTATCTCGACCAGACGCACGGTCGACGCATCGACGTGTTCCTTCGCGAGCCAGGCGCGAATGGCGGCTTCGGGCGAGTTCTTGAGTGTCGGCACGGCGATCGTTTTTCCGGCCAGATCGCTCGCTTGGCGCAGGGTCGAGTTGGCGCCGACGCAGAGCATGAGCGTCGGAGCACTCGACACGTAGCGCGAAGCGGCGGCGATGATCTGGAGCGGCGCGCCGTGCGCTGCGGCGATGGCCAAGCTCAGCGTGTCGAGCACGCCGACATCCGCCGCGCGTCCCACGAGTGCGCTCTGAATGGCGCCGTAGTTTGCGAACAGCAGCAGCTGCGGGCTCAGGTGCGCGCGGGCGAAGAAGCCCGTATCGATGCCGTAGAGCGGCTCGGCCGCGGTGTCGCTCGGCAACGTCGTCATCCGCACCGTCGTGTCTTCGGCGCGGGCGGGTGCCGGAAGGGCTAAGCCCGCGACGGCGCCGGAAGTGAGTTGCAGAAATCGTGCTTTGTTCACGCCGCGAAACCCAGCAGACGCGAGGGATTGTCGACGAGAACGCGCCCTAAGTCGTGCTGGTCGGGAAAATAGCGCTGCAGCAACGCGGCGAGCTCGGTATCGGGCGGCACCGGGCCACCGTAGTGCACGTGCGGCCAGTCGGTCCCCCAGATGCAGCGGTCGGGCGCGGCTTCATAGAAGGTGCGCGCGAACGGGAGTGCGTTGTCCCACGGAGCGCCCGCTCCGCTGCAGCGGTCGCCGTTGGAGAGCATGATCCACCAGCCGTCGTTTTTCAGGCGCTCCACGATGAGACGGCACGCGGGCTGCTTCGTGCCGAGCTTGAAATCAAGGCGCCCCATGTGATCCAGAACGAGCGGAATCGGCACCTTGCGGAACTCGGCTTCCAACTCCAAGATCTGGTCGCCAAAGGTGAAGACCTTCGCAAACCAGCCCAGCTCGCGTATGCGCGCGATCGAGCGGTGAAAGTCGGGCAGGCTCGGCGCCAACCCCATCGTTTTGGCGAAGTTGAAACGCGCGCCGCGCACGCCCGCGGCGTGCAGGGCGGCGAGTTCGGCGTCATCCACGCTCTCGTCGATGATCGCGACGCCGCGGTAGCGATCGGCGGCCAGCGCGCCCAGCGTGTCTTTGAGCAGCGAGTTATCCGTCTTGTAGATCGTTGCTTGCACGATCACGGTACGCTCGGTGCCGATCGCATCGTGCATGCGCCGGGCGTCGTCGATCGAGTCGGCCGGCGTGGTGTAGAGCGGGTTTTCGTGGCGAGCCGGGTAGCGCGCGGGATCACCGTAGACGTGAATCTGGCAATCCCAGCTTCCCGCCGGCAGCGTACCGCTCATCGAGCCTCCGCGGGGGCCGGGACGTCGAGTCCAACGATGCGCGCCGGGTTGGTGCGCGAGACGAGGTCGAGCTCGTCCTTGGTCAAGCCGAACGCTTCCATGTAGCCGCAGATCTGGCGCATCGCCTCCACGGTATGCGGAAACAGCGGCTCACCGACATCGCTCGAAAGCGTGCAGTGCTCGGCTCCGACCGTGCGGATCGCTTCGAACATGCACGCCGGGTCGATCCCGAGCAACGGCGAGAGCTCGTCGTAGGTGAAATTGAGCGTGATCCCGACACGCGCGAGCTCCTGCATTTCCGCGATCGAGAGGTTGATGAACGGACTGTAGGGATGGTCGATGACGGCGCGGGTGAAGCCGATGCGGTCGACTTCCTCGGCCAGCGCGAAGATCTCCGGATGCGTGGCGTGTCCGAAGAAGAGCGGGGCGTCGCGGTCGGCGCAAACGCGAACGATCTCTTTCACGTCGTCGAGCAGCGTGCCGCGATCGTCGAGCAGATAATGCCCGTACTTGCGCGCTTCATCCCACGGCAAGGGATCGGTATGGTCGTCCGGATCCGCGGTTTTGTCCCACCAGATCGGTTTACCGCCCACCGTCGCCAGCGTGTTCGCGTGGTTGAACACGGGCAACCACAGGGCCGTCGTTCCCGCGTCGAGTGCGGCGCGCGCGTCGGCTGCGGTTACGCCCGCACCGCGAGCACCGAGCAGCAGCCCCGACCAGCACGTGATCGGAGCGATGTGCTCGCCCTCGGCCCAGCGGTTGAGGCGCTCCTGGATCTTGCGCACGGCCGAGGCCGGATCGGGCTCGCCGACGATGGTCTTGAACAGGATGCCGCGCATTCCGCATTGCGAGGCGAACTGTGCCGTCGCGTAGGCGTCTTGCTGCCCGGGATGGGCGTGCGCGTGGATGTCGATCACGCCCTGCACCGTCGAGATCTGGGGCGGAAACACCACGCCCGGATGGTAGCTTCGGCGCACGGGATACGACGTAACGGAGCGCCGGGTCGCAGGCGTCGTAACGCCGTCACTGTTCATGTGAAGAGAATCTCCCACGTGCCTGGGCGAGTCCTTCGTGGGTATAAGCGCAACGTTCACCTTGCGATGAGGAACGAGATGGCGGATTCCAGCCTCCTGATGCCCGGCGCTAGCGAGGAGTACCGGCGGTCGCGCGATCGGCTGCGCAGCGCGGAGATCGAATTGCGGGACCGGATCGAGCAGGTCGCGGCGCTGCGGCGCACGCTGCCGCCGGGCCCGGCCGTTCCCGACTACGAGTTTAACGAAGGCGGCCGGCACGTGCGTTTGTCCGAGCTGTTCGCCGAGGGCAAGCCCTACGTGATCCTCTATCACCTGATGTACTGGGCGAAGGATGACAGCTTCTGTCCGATGTGCTCGCTCTGGATCGACGGCTTCAACGGCGTCGTGCCGCACGTCAGCCAGCGGGCGAACTTCGTCATCGCCTCGCGCGCACCGGCCGAGCGGCTGCAGGCGTGGGGTGCCCACCGTGAGTGGCGCCGTCTGCGTTTGCTATCGGATGACGGTCCGGCGTTCGCGCGCGCCATCGACGCCGAAGATGCCGAGGGCAACCCGGATTCGACGGTCGTCGTCTTCGCCAAAGACGGCGACACGCTGCGCCACGTCTACACGGCCCATCCGGTACTCGATGACCGCGAGCGCGGGATCGATTTGCTGTGTCCGGTTTGGCACCTGTTCGATCTCATGCCGTCCGGCCGCGACGATTGGTATGGCAGCAACGACGGCTTCGACGCCGCGCTACGCGCGCTTGGCCGGCCGTTTGCTCAGGATGGCGGCGCCTTCCACTAACGAGGCGAGCTTCGCATAGGCGATCTCGGCGTCGACGGTCGCCTGCGTCGCGCTCGTTCCGAAGCCGCAATCGACGCCGCCGATGACGCGGTCGGCGCCGAGCTGCCGCACGTAGCGGTTCAGCCGTTGCGCGACGACCTCCGGGTGCTCGATGAAGTTGGTCGTGCTGTCGATCACGCCCGGAATGATCACTTTGTCATCGGGAAGCGTGAACTCGCCGAAGAACTTCCATTCGTGTTCGTGGCGCGGGTTGGCGCCTTCGAACGAAATCGCGGCCGGCCGCGCCTTGCAGGCGATCGGCAGCACCGCCGCGAGCGGCAGGTCGAGATGGTGGGGGCCTTCGTAGTTGCCCCAGCACAGGTGCATGCGCATGCGCTGCGGGTCGATCGCGGCGGTCGCCGCATTGATCGCTTCGACTGCGATCGCTTGTTTGACCGCGAACTCAGCATCACTGTCATTCGCATAGGCGTTATTTCGAGCTGAAGCCAGATCGGGGCAATCGAGTTGCAACGTGAAGCCCGCGTCGACGATGGCTTCGTATTCGCTCCGCAGCACGTCCGCCAGCGCGAAGACATACGCTTCATGGCTTGGATAGTAGCGGTTCGGAACGAACGACGCGGCCAAGCCTGGGGACGCCGCCGTCATGAAGAGATCCTGGGCACCCGCCCTATCCGCGGCCGCGCGGAGGTGACGAAGATCGGCCGCGAGCGGGCCTGCGTCTTTGACCGCCAGGGGGCCGTCGCAATACGGCAGCACGCCCCAGCCAACGCTCATGTTCTGCGCGAAGCCAGGGAAGCGCAACACGTCGGCCGGCAGACGGCGCTCGCCCGCGGAGCCGTTTATTCCGCTGAGGCGATACTTGATATAGGTGGAATACGCGAACTTGCTCAGCTCGCCGTCGTTGACGATGTCGAGCCCGAGCGCACGCTGACGCGCGACGATCTCCTCGACGCCGTGCGCGACCGTGCGTTCAAACGCGTCTTCGTCGACCGCTTCGCCGGCCTCACGTTTGAGCAGGAGCGCCAAGATATTCGCGGGGCGCGGCAGACTGCCGACATGGGTCGTGCGAATCATGGCGTCAGGTTGTCGGTCATTTGGGCGGCGACTTTGCGAAAGTTCTCGAGGTCGGCCGCCGCTATCCCCCGCTGCGCATCCCGTTGGACGATATCGATTGCCGAGCGCATCGGCCGTTTCAGCGCTTTGCCTTTCGGCGTGAGATAAATGAGCGCTTTACGCCGGTCGTCGGGATCCGAACGCCGTTCGACGATCCCTTGCCGCGCCAACGTGTTCACCACGGTGACGACGGTAGTGGGGTCGACGCCGACGCGTTCGCTGAGTTCCATTTGCGAGATCCCGTTGGTCTCGAGCAGCGCGCGCAAGTAATAGTAATGCTTGAAGCCGATGCCGACCCGGGCGAGCTCGGCTGCCAGCCGCCGTGAAAGCGCTTTGTGCGTATGCCGCACGACGTAGCCGACGCCGGAAGTGAACGGCGCGGGAACGGGCGCTGGACCGGCAGAGCGGCGTGCAGCCGTTTTCTGGAGCATTCCGGAGAAAGATATTCGCGGGCCTTGACAAAGTCCCGCCGGCGGCGCATAAAATCATGGGTAGTCCATGTAAGGGATATCCATGTTTACATGGGCTCGTTCAGGCGAGGGACAGGGACGTTGACGGAAGTCTTTGCTGGAACCATCGGCGAGATCATCGAAAACAACGATCGTAAGGTGATCAAGCACGGTACGCTGGAGATCGGTGTGCTGCACCGCAACGGGGAGTTCTTCGCCTACCGGAATCACTGCGTTCATCAAGGCGGTCCGGCCTGCGAGGGCATGATCATCGCCAAGGTCGAGGACGTTCTGCTGCCTGACCGCACGGTGTCCGGCCAACGTTTCTCAGATAACGAGCTGCATTTCGTTTGCCCCTGGCACGGCGTCGAATACGACCTCAACACCGGGACCTGCATCCCGAGCCCCAAGCGCAAGCTGCAAAAATACGAGGTCATCAAGAAAGGCAACGAGGTGTTCGTCCTTGTCTAACGTTGTCGACCAGCGCGAAGACGTCGCTGCGAAAATGCTCGCCTTAGCCGCCGACGGTGCAATGCAAGGCGCCGAGCCGGCTGAGATCCAGGCGCTGTTCGCGGCACTCGTCCGGCTCTACGCGAACAAGGCGGATACCGAAGGTTATTTCCCGATCGTACCGACCGGTTCCATCACCGGCACCGATGCCATGATCGTCAGCAGCGCGCTGCTCAAAGTCGTCAATATCGCCGTTTTTGAACTCGGCCTGTGGCAATCGTGGGCCGGCGCACCCGAGGGGGCACAATGAGCGTCACGCTACCGACCAGCGACCCGCAAGGGCTGAACGTTCAAGAGTTCGACACGCGCACGCTGCTCTCGCATGCGGCCGAACAAGCGCGCGAGCGGAAGTATCAGGACTACTTCATCGTCGACGTCGACTCGCATCATTACGAGAACGAGTCCTTCGGACAGATCGCGAAGTTCATCGAGGACCCGATCATCCGCCAGCAGGCGCTGGTGAGCGCAACGCGCAAATCGGGCGCGGGCTTTCTCGGCGGCATGGTCGGCAATCAGGATCAGTCCGGCCGCGTCACGCGCTATCACTTGCGCCATATGGATTCGGTCGAGCAGGGAGCGCAGCGCGATGCGCACCTCTCGCGCAAATGGATGGATGCGATGGGCGTCGACATCGCGTTTCTGTTTCCCTCACCGATGCTCACCCTCTCCGCCCATCCCGTCCAGGCGGTGCAGAACAACTATATCCGCGCCTATAACTCGTGGCTCACACAGGTCGTCTTACCGCGCGAGCCGCGGCTGCGCTCGATGCTCTGCTTGCCGTTCAACGATGCCGAAGCATCGTATCGGATGGTGATCGATTTTGCCGACAAGCCGGGCGTGTCGGGCTTCATGGTTCCGGCGTCGCATAACCGGCCGGTTCACGACAACGCGTATATGAAGCTCTACGCCGCCCTCGAGGAGCGCAATCTCCCGCTGGCGTTTCACGGCGCCTACGACTGGGGCGACCATGCCTTCTCGAGCGCCAACCGGTTCATCACCGTGCACGGGCTGGGCTTCGTGTTCTACAACATGATTCACATGGCGAACTGGATCGTCAACGGCCTACCCGAGCGGTTCCCGAATCTGAAAGTGATCTGGATGGAATCAGGCCTGGCCTGGGTTCCGTTCATGATGCAGCGCTTCGACAACGAGTTCTTGATGCGAAGCAACGAATGCCCGGCGCTCAAGATGAAGCCAAGCGACTACATGAAGAAGATGTACTACTCCGTTCAGCCGCTCGAGGTTCCCGAAGATCTTTCGATCTTGCAGACGACCATGAAGATGATCAACGCCGAGACGCAACTGATGTACTCCTCCGACTATCCGCACTGGGATTTCGATCTGCCGAGTGTCATCTACGATCTGCCGTTCCTGTCCGAGAACGCGAAAAAGAATATCCTCGGCGAGACGGCCCGGGGCGTCTTCAACCTCGGGCCGCTGCCGAAGCTGGCGAATATCCCGACCGAATAGCGAGCGTAGATGGCTGCGGAATTGGTCGGACCGCGCGGTGTCGAGCTCATCGACGCGCTCAAGGAAGCGCGCGTTGAGTTCGTCGCGGCGGTGCCCGACGTTTGGACGAGCGCCGGATTTCTTTGGCCGCTCTCACGCGATCCGGATTTGAAGCTGATCCGGCTTTGCAAAGAAGATGAAGGCGTGTCGATCTGTACGGGCCTCGCGTTTTGCGAGCGCCGCGCAATCCTCTCGATGCAATACACCGGCTTTCTCGACTCGGTCAACTCGATTCGCGGCACGGCGGTGGCGTTCTCGCAGCCGGTCTGCATGGTGGTGGGGCTGCTCAACAAAGAACCGGGCGTCGACCCGCTCGCTTCGGCCGCCTACGGGATACGCATCACCGCCGGTATTCTCGGCGTGATGGGCGTCGATCATATCTGCATCGAGGATTCGGCGGACGTGAAGCTCATTGCGCCGGCAATCAATCGCGCCTACGAGGAGTCGCGCCCGCTGTGCGTGCTCATCGGCCGGGAGGTGCGCCCATGATGCCGCGTGATAAGTGCTTCGAAGCGCTGGCGGCCGTGCGGGGTGATGCGGTAACCGTTACGCGTTACAGCGCGGCCTTCGACTGGACCCCGATTTCCCCCAGCCCCTTGAACTATACGGCGGTCGGTGCGATGGGGCAGTGCTCGTCCTACGCGTTGGGCATGGCCCTCGGCATGCCCGCGCACAAGATCATCGTGCTCGACGGCGACGGCAGTTTGCTGATGAATTTGGGTACCCTCGTCACGATCGCCACGGTCGCGCCGAAGAATTTCGTACATTTCGTCTGTGAAAACGGCATCTACGAAGTGAACGGGGCCCATCCGATTCCGGGCCAGAAACGCGTTGATTTCGCGGCCATCGCGCGCGGCGCCGGCTACCCTCATACGTTCGTGTTCGACGACCTCGAGAAGTTTCGCACCGAAATCGCCGGCATCATGCAGCTCGACGGGCCGGTGTTCGTGACGCTGAAACTGGCCGGTACGGGAGTTCAAGAACTCGACTTCGGCAAGCTGAGTTCGGCCGACGGACGGAACCGCTTCAAAGAGGCGATCAAGCCGTTCTTGGAGCGGCCGGGTACCGCGAGTAACGGCCGAGCGTGAATGGCGCCGAGATCATCGCGTTCGAAAGCAGTAGCCCGGAGAGTTTCCGCGACCTGCTCGGCCGCGAGCCGGAATTGCCGCGCGTTGCCCTGCGCGGCTTCTTGTCGCTGCCGCGCGAGCGGCCGGCGCCGCTGCCGCTCGTCATCATCACCATCGGTTCGCTCGGTCTTGCCTCCGGTAGGGAAGAACTTTATTCCGAAGCGTTGACCGATGCGGGTATCGCGACGTTCGTCGTCGATAGTTTCGCCGCCCGCGGCGTGAGCGAAACGGCGTCCGATCAGGGGCGGGTTTCGCTGCCGGCGTCGTGTGCGGACGCGCTGCACGCGCTACGGTCTATGGCCGACGACCCGCGTATCGACGCCAAGCGCATCGGCCTGTTCGGGTACTCGCGCGGCGGCTGCGCGGTGCTGCTCTGCAACGACGTGCGGATGCACGCCGCCATCGCCGGAAGCCCTACGCGATTTGCGAGCTACGCCGCGTACTATCCGTCGATCTGGCTGCGTTGGCAGCAGCCGCTGCCGACCGACGCGCCGTGCTTGATCGTGACGGGCACCGCGGACGATTTGGCGCCGCCGCACATCGTCGAGGAGCGCGCGAGCGCGCTGCGGGCGGCCGGTGCTTCGGTAACCGTCAACCTGATTCCCGAGGCGGTTCATAGCTTCGATGCGCGTTCTCGGGCCCAGTGGTCGGCGGGCGAAACGAACATGAGCGGCTGCGACGTCGTGATCGAGAACGACGGCACGATGTGCGAGCGAACGAGCGGGGTCCGCTTCGAGCACGGCTGGCCTGATTTCGTGCAGCGCCTGCGCGCCGCATGCGGTAAGCTCGGCGGGACGACGGGCCACGGTCCGCACCCGCGCACCGTCGCGGTGTCGCCGCTGGTCGAGTTCGTTTCGGGTGTGCCGGCCGCATGAAGTGGCTCTCCGAACGTTGGCCCCTGCTGCTGTCGGTGCTCGTCGTGGCGCTGCTGTGGCAACTGCTCGGCATGTACGTCATCACCAACCACCTGGTGTTTGTGCCGCTGTCATCGATCGTGGCGAAGGCCTGGGAGCTCGCCCTTAGCGGCAAGCTCTGGACGAACATCCGGGTGAGTGCGACCGAGTTCGCGCTGGGCTATAGCTTGGCCGTCGTGCTCGGCATCGCGCTCGGGATCGCCCTCGCGCTCGGCCGGCGCTTCGCGCGTTTGGCCGATCCGTGGATCAACGCGCTCTATGCGACGCCGATGATCGCCCTCGCCCCCATTTTCATCGTTCTCTTGGGCATCGGTATCTACTCGAAGATCACGATCGTTTTCATCGAAGCGTTTTTCCCGATCGCCGTGACGACGGCCGTCGGCATCCGTTCCACGGAGAAGGTGCTGATCGAGGCCGCGGAGTCGTTCGGCGCATCGCGTTGGCAGGTGATTCGCACCGTGCTCCTGCCGAACAGTTACTCGTTCATCTTCGCCGGCATGCGCATCGCCGTGGCCCGCGGTTTGGCCGGCGTGCTCATTTCGGAGATCTTCGGCTCGGTCGCCGGCATCGGCAACATGATCTGGTTCTCGGCGGAAAACTATGACGTGCCGACGTTGTTCGTCGGCGTCTTCATCCTCACCGGAACCTCGATCGCCTTGATGGCATTGTTTGGGCGCTTCGAACGCCGTGTGGCACCATGGCGCAACTAATCGTCGACGAGGTCTCGCACAGCTATCCGGCCCCCGACGGGCAGCTGCGGCCGATCCTCGATCGCGTCTCGCTGCAAATCGCCTCGGGCGAGTTCATCTCGATCATCGGCGCCAGCGGCTCCGGCAAAACGACGCTGCTGCGGATCATTGCCAACTTGATCAAGCCGCAGCTTGGACGGATCAAGATCGACGGCGAGCAGGCCACCCGGCCGGGCGGACGCATCAGCTTCGTCTTTCAGCAAGACGCGCTCTGGCCGTGGCGCTCGGTGCTTGCGAATGCGACCTACGGTCTCGAGGTGCGGAACGTGCCCCGCGCCGAGGCCGCCGAGCGGGCGCGCCACTTCCTCAAGCTCGTCGGGCTGGCTGCGTATGAGAACTACTATCCGCACCAGCTCTCGGGCGGGATGCGACAGCGCGTCAACCTCGCGCGAGCCCTGACCGTCGACCCCGATATCTTACTGATGGACGAGCCGTTCGCGGCGCTCGATGCGCAAACGCGCGAGGTGATGCAGCTCGAGCTGGCGCGCATCTGGCAAGAGACGAAGAAGACCATCGTGTTCGTGACGCATCAAATCGACGAGGCCGTCTTCCTCGGCGATCGCGTCGTGACGCTGTCTTCGCGCCCGGGCGCCGTGCGTGCGGTCACGGAGATTGCGATCGAGCGGCCGCGCGACATGCGCGTCAAACGTTCCGAGGCCTTTCAGAGCTACGTCGGCGCCCTGTGGGACCTCATCGAAACCGACGTCTTAAAAGATTTCCGCTCAGGAGTTGGAGGCATTCCATGAAACGACTCATCCGCGCGCTGCTGGTGGTTGCGGTAACGCTGAGTGCGACGCCGTTCGCCGGCGCCGCCGACCGGCCGACGATCAAGATCGCGACGGTCACGCACGAAATCGAAGCTTGGTGTTTGACGACCGGCTCGTTCTTCGAGCCCGCGTTTCTGCCGGCATCCGTCAAGCCGGCATCGGACTTCGAATCGGTGCTGCTGAGCCCGTCGCAAGCGATCATCGCGACCAACCAAGGCGACACATCCATGGACGAGTGCGCCTCGCTCGGAACCTTCACGCAGGGCTGGAAGCAAGGGGCACGCGACATCATCATCGTTGCGGTGACCGGGGTGGAACCCGTCTACTCGCTCGTCGGCGCGAAAGGTCTGAAGAAACTGTCCGACTTGAAGGGCCAGACGCTGGCCACGAACGGCATGGCGACGACCGCCACTCAGGCCGTGATTTCGATCTTGCAGCGCGGCGCGCACCTCGAGCCCGACCGTGACTACACGTTTGTGTCGGCGGCGACCGGGAGCGCGCGCGTCGCAGCGCTGATGGCCGGGAAGATTTCGGGAATCTCGACCTATGCCCCGTACTCCTACCAACTCGCCGATGCCGGCTACCCGATCCTGGCCAGCGAGCGGCAGTACGTGCCGAACTACGTGCAAGGTGTGCTGGTCGTCAACAAGACATGGGCGCAGCAGAACCGTGCGCTGATGGTGGCGACCCTGAAGACGATGCTTCAAGCCGGCAGCTGGATCAAGAATCCCAAGCAGCGCGACGACGTCACGGCGAAACTCGCCGATTCGATGATGATGGCAGGCCAGAAGATCGGCCCGGCCTATGCCAAGCGCATCTACAACGACGTCATCGCCGTCAACGGCGGCGTGGTCGATGGTCTCTACGCCGACAAGGCGCTCTTCAACTCGACTCTCGATCTGCTCGCCGAGCGCGGCCTGATCGGGAAGAGCGACTATCCGCCGTTGGACAAAGCGGTCGATTTCAGCTACCTCAACGCCGCGCGTCGCGAACTCGGTATGCCGGCCGTGCTCGAAATGACACCCTAACGAAAGGAGCGCAACGATGAACGTTTGCCCGATGACCCGTTCGACCGGTGCGGAGATCACCGGAATCGATCTGCGCGAGCCCATCAGTGAAGGCGATGCGGTCGCGCTCAAACGTGCCTGGCAAGACCATCTGGTCATCGTCCTGCGCGGTCAAGACGTCTCGCCCGAGCAGCTGATCGCGTTCGCACGCTGCTTGGGTCCGGTGGATGTGGGCACGGCGGTGCGCGTGTTCGGCGACCGGACGTATCCCGAGATCTTCGCGCTGACCAACGAACTGCAGGACGGTAAGCCGTCGGATACGCGTGACGTCGGCTGGCAGTGGCACACCGATCTCACGTATACGACGCAGCCGTCGTCGGGTGCCGTTCTGTATGCGCATGCCGTGCCCGATTCCGGCGGCGACACGATGTTCGCCAACATGGAACGCGCCTACGCGACGCTCTCGCAGCCGTATCAGGAGCTGCTCTCGCGGCTCGAGGCGATCCACGATATCACCAACGGCCGGGCCGCGACGCGGCGGCTCACGGCGATCGAAGAGGGTGAAGACGTCTCGGCGGCCTTCACGGCCTTTTTGCGCAACAAACCCGTCATCCAGCCGATGGTGCGCGAGCATCCCGAAACGCATCGCAAGTCGCTGCTCATTTCGGAAACCTACATCCGGCAGATCTACGGCATGACGCTCGCCGAGAGCGAGCCCTTTCTGCGCTTTTTGCTGGCGCACGCCACGGCTGCCGAAAACGTCTATCGCCACCGTTGGCGCGTGGGCGACGTCGTCGTTTGGGACAACCGCAGCACGATGCACAAAGTCGTTCCCGACCACGACGAGAACGTCGAGCCGGGTGCGCCCGGGAAGGTGCGGCGCATGAGCCGCGTCACCCTCGGCGGCTTGCCGTCGGGACGCCCGTGGGTCCCCGAGGAGCCCGCGCTTGCCGGCGCGCGTTAGCGTCGCGCCCCTCGCCGGCGCGCTCGGCGCGGAGATCGGCGGTGTCGATCTCGCCGCCGACCTCGATGCCGAGGTCTTCGCGGAGATCGTGGCGGCCTTCAGCACCTATCTCGTCGTGTTTTTTCGCGATCAGAAACTCACGCCCGAACAACAGCTGGCGTTCACGCGCCGGTTCGGCGAAGTGGTTCGTCCGGCATCGACCGGATCCGTCGAGGGATATCCCGACGTGACCCTGGTTCGGCGCGAGGCCGATACCCCGCGCGACGTCATGAACTTCGGCGGTGTGTGGCACTCCGATCAAAGTTTTCGCGAACGGCCGGCCGGTGGTTTCACGCTCTACGGTGTCGAGATTCCGCCCTTCGGCGGCGATACGATGTTCACCAACTTGTACCGCGCCTACGAGGATCTCTCGCCCGGCATGCGCGCGATGATCGACCCGCTCATCGCCGTTCACAGCTACGACGCCGCGCGGGATCCGGATCGTGGTTACGGAGCTCCGCCGCCCGCCACCAAGGTGCCCGTGCCCGACGCCGAGCACCCGCTCGTGCGCGTGCATCCCGTCACCGGCCGCAAGCTCTTGTACGTTTCGGGATCGTGGATCGTGCGCTTCAAAGACATGACGGTCGCCGAGAGCAAACCGCTGCTCGAGTTCCTGCATGCGCACGCGTCGCGGCCGGAGTATACCTGCCGTTTCCGCTGGACGCCCGGAGCGCTGGCGCTGCTCGACAACCGCTGCACCGAGCACTTCGCGATCAACGACTACGCCGGACATGTGCGCGTCATGCATCGGGTGATGTTCGCCGGCGAACGGCCGGTCTAGGCATACATGCGCATCACGCACGTCGAGCCGATCCTCATCGCGGTGCCCTACGAACACGGCGGGCCCAAACCCAAGCGAACGATCGGGTTCTGGGATCACATGGAATCGCTGCTCGTGCGGGTCGACACCGATGCCGGCATCAGCGGCTGGGGCGAGGCCTTCGGATTCGGCGTGTCCCGCGTAACGCACGCCGCGATAACGCATGTTCTCGCGCCGCTGTGCATCGGCGGCGATCCCGAGCAGCTCGCCGAGCTCGTGGCGATGCTGCGCAAGAGTAGCCAAAACATGGGCCGCAGCGGACCGGTGCGGTACGGCCTCTCGGGTATCGAGCTGGCGCTCTGGGACATCGTCGGGAAGAGCCGGCAGCAGCCGCTGCACGAGCTGCTCGGCGGCGCGAAGCGTTCGAGCATCCCGACGTACGCGAGCTTCCTGCCCTATCACGACGCGGAGCTCGTCGAGCGCAACGTCGTTGCGAGCCTCGAGCGCGGTTACCGTCATATCAAGCTGCACGAGCACACCGTGGAACCGGTGGCCGCGGCTCGCCGCGCCGGCGGGAAGCAGCTGACGTTGATGCTCGATACCAATTGTGCGTGGACGCCGGCCGAAGCCGTCGGCGCCGCGCGGCAGCTCGAGCCGCTCGACCTCGCGTGGCTCGAGGAGCCGATCTACCCGCCCGACGACTTTGAGGCGCTCGCGGCCCTGCGGCGGCAGACGTCGATTCCGGTCGCCATCGGTGAGAACCTCAGCAGTGCCGCGGAGACGCGCCGCGCCTTGGCGCTCGGTGCCTGCGACATCGTGCAGCCGGATGCGATCAAGATCGGCGGTGTCGGAGAGATGCTGGAGGCGATCGCCTTCACGACGGCGGCGGGCGCCCAAGCGTATCCGCACTCGCCGTTCTTCGGGCCCGCGATCGTTGCGACGCTGCACGTGATCGCAACGCTGGAGCAGCCGGCGTGGTGCGAGCGCTTCTATTGCGACTTGGAGGCCTACGTCGCCGGCGAGGCGGTCGCCGTCGCGGACGGCTTCATGCAGGTGCCGCAAGCTCCGGGCCTGGGCATGGAGATCGACGTGGCGCTCGTGGAACGCTACCGGATTGCCTAGGCGCGCATGAAGATCGTGCGGATCGAAGACTTCCATGCCGACGGCGGCTGGCGCGAGTTTTCGTTCCTCAAGGTGACGACCGACAGCGGCTTGATCGGCTGGTCGGAATATCACGACGCGCCGTGGACGCCGGGATTAACCGATGTCGTGCGCGCGGTCGCCGGCCGTGCAGTCGGCATGGACCCGCGCCGAACGTCGCGCCTGTCGCTCGAACTGCTACGCTCGACGCAACCAGTCGCCGGAGGCTTGGTGCAGCAAGCGATCGCGGCGATCGAAAACGCCTGCCTCGACATCGCCGCAAAAGACGCGGGCCTGCCCGTCCACGCGCTGTTCGGTGGCGCCGTGCGCGACCGCGTGCCGGTCTACTGGTCGCACTGCGGAACCTATCGGGCGCGCCATCCCGGCTTGTTCGAGGACGTCATCGGGGTGCCGCGCTTGCGCTCGCTCGATGACCTCACCGAACTCGCGCGCCAGGCGAAAGCCCGCGGCTTCACGGCCGTCAAGACAAACACGATCGTCTTCGAACGCGATGGTCCGCGCGTTCTTAGCACGAGCGCGATAACGGGCGGGCGTGACGTCGCACAAACGTGTTCGCCGGCCCTGCTCGGCGCGATCGTGGATCAGCTGGCCGCTATGCGCGCGGGTCTTGGGCCCGATATCGGTTTGATGTTCGACGTGAACTTCAGCTTCGCGCCCGAAGCGCTGAAGCGCATCGTGCGCGCGCTCGCTTCCGCCGATCTCGGCTGGATCGAGATCGACCTTTTCGACCCGCCGGAACTGGCCCGCATTCGGCAGGCTGCGCCGATGCCGGTCGCATCGCTGGAAGCGGTGTATGGCCGGCGCGGCTACCGCCCGTATCTCGAAGCAGCGGCGGTAGACGTCGCCATCGTCGACGTGGTATGGAACGGCCTGCTCGAAGCGGTGAAGATCGCCAATCTCGCCGAGGCCTATGGGCGCAACGTCGCACCGCATAACTTTTACGGACCGTTGGCGACGCTCATGGCGGCGCAGTTCTGCGCGATCGTACCGAACGTGCACATCATGGAAACCGAGGTCGAAGACGTGCCGTGGAAGGATTCGCTGGTTACCGTTGCGCCGGCAATCGCGGCCGGCGAACTCCTCATCCCGACCGGTATCGGATGGGGAGCCGACGTTGACGAAGCGTCGGTTGCGGCGCATCCCACCAAGTAGGAGAAGACATCATGGAGACGCTCTCGAGTCATCCGCAAGTCGGCCCGGCCGCAACCCGGTTCATCGGGCGCAAGCATCAGCTCTTCATCGGCGGCGACTGGGTCGATGCACGATCCGGCAAGACGTTCCCGACCTACGATCCGGGAACGGGCCGCGTGATCGCGCAGGTTGCGGAAGGCGATGCCGCCGACATCGATCTCGCGGTGGCGGCCGCGCGGCAAGCCTTTGAGGCCGGGCCTTGGCGCCGTACGTCGCCCAGCGATCGCGGCAAGATGGTGTGGAAGCTCGCCGATCTGCTCGAGCAGAACGCGGATGAGTTTGCGGAGCTCGAGTCGTTGGACAACGGCAAGCCGCTCGCCACGGCGCGTAGAGAAGTGGCCGCGGGCATCGACGAGCTGCGCTATATGGCCGGCTGGGCGACGAAGATCACCGGCGAGACCATGAGCCTTTCTGCGCCCGGTGATTTCCACGCCTACACGCTGCGCGAGCCGGTCGGCGTCGTCGGTCAGATCATCCCTTGGAACGGACCGCTGATGATGGTGGTGTGGAAGCTCGCCCCCGCGCTGGTTACAGGCTGCACCGCCATTTTAAAGCCCGCGGAACAGACCCCGCTCACCGCGCTGCGCTTCGCCGACCTCATCGTGGAGGCCGGCATTCCGGCCGGCGTGGTGAACATCGTGCCGGGTTTCGGTCCGACCGCGGGTGCGGCGATCGCCGCCCACCACGGGATCGACAAGGTGGCGTTCACCGGCTCGGGTGAGGTGGGGCGTCTGATCGTTCGGGCGGCGACGGGAAATCTCAAACGCGTCTCGCTCGAACTGGGCGGAAAGTCACCGGTGATCGTTTTCCCCGATGCCGACTTGTCGCTGGCGATCGCGGGCGCATCGCGCGCGATCTTCAACAACGCGGGTCAAGTGTGTTCCGCCGGTTCGCGGCTGTTCGCGCACAAAAAGATCTTCGACCGCCTGGTCGAGGGCATCGCGGAAGAAGCCGGCAAGATCCGGGTCGGTCATGGGCTCAGCAAGGGCACCGACATGGGTCCGCTCGTCTCGCAAGTGCAGCTCGACCGGGTGCTCGGGTTTCTCGATCAAGGCAGCGCCGACGGTGCGACGATCGTGACCGGCGGCCGGCGGCTCGCAAGCGACGGCTATTTCATCGCGCCGACGGTCCTCACCGGCGTGAAGCCCGAGATGTCGGTCGTGCGCGAGGAAATCTTCGGGCCCGTGCTGTGCGCGATGAGCTTCGACGATGACGATCTCGACCGCATCGCTCGCGAGGCGAACAACAGCACGTATGGCTTAGCCGCGAGCATCTGGACGCGCGACCTCGGCGTCGCCCATAAGATGGCGCAGCGCGTTCGCGCCGGGAGAATCGGCGTGAACACGCACGGTTCGGTCGACCCGTCCATGCCCTACGGGGGTTACAAGGAATCGGGCTGGGGCCGCGAACGGGGCCGCGACGTGCTGGATCTCTATACCGAGGTCAAGTCGGTGGCGATGCTGCTCTAGCGGCGCGCGCTGGCAAGGATCAATTTTTCAAGGATGCCTTCGGCCGGCAGGACGATGCCGGCGGGCGGCGGCATAGCCTGTTCGACAACCTCGAAAGGCAGCTGATGATGTCGGCTTTCGTACCGCCCGTCGACGATCTGTTTTACGAGCCCGGCAACGATCACGGGCTTCCGCGCGATCCGTTCAAATCGTGCGTGGTGCCGCGTCCGATCGGCTGGATATCAACGCTGAGTGCGGGCGGGGTCGCGAACCTCGCGCCGTTCAGCCAGTTTCAGAACCTGACGTTCGACCCGCCGCACATCCTCATCATCAGCGGACCGAAACTGAACGGCGACCGCAAGGACACCGTCGAGAACGCCGAGCGCACCGGCGAGTTCGTGTGGAACATGGCGACGTACGACTTGCGCGAAGCGGTCAACATCTCAGCCCAAGAGGTCGATTCGACCGTCGATGAGTTCGAGCTGGCCGGTTTGACCAAGGTGCCCTCGCGACTGGTCAAGCCCTATCGTGTCGGCGAGTCGCCGATTCAATTCGAGTGCGAGTACACGCAAACCGTGCGCCTCGCGCTTGGCGGCCATCGGCGCGCCGTCGATTTGCTCATCGGCCGCGTGCTCGGGGTCCACATCTCGAAGGAGGCGATCCGCCACGACGGGCTGATCGACATACTCAAGATCCGGCCGCTCGCCCGGCTCGGATACTACGACTACACCTCGGTCGAGTCGATCTTCTCGATGATCATCCCGAACTCGGACACTCCGGCCAAAGCCGGCCTGCTGGCCGGCCTCGAAGGATCGATGTCGCGCTTCCATGCCGAGCGGGCCGCAGCGGCCGCGGCTGATGCACAGGATGGCTAGACGGGTGAACCGCGCGACGGTCATCGGCGGGCTCTCGGCCGCTGCGCTGTGCGTATCGGCGCGTGCGGCATGGGGCGCCGGCCTGCCCTTGAACATCGGCGTCTTCCCGACCGAGGGCGCGGCCGAAGCGTACTACGCGCAGCAACTCGGCTATTTCAAAGATGCCGGGATCGATCCCACGCTGACGCCCATCGCCAGCGCATCGGCGATCGCCACCGCCGTCAGTTCCGGTTCGCTGGATGTCGGTTTCGGCAGCGCGATTCCGCTCGCCGCGGCGCGTGCTCGCGGCATCGGGTTTCGCATCATCGCGCCGGCCGTCGTCTACGCATCCGGAAACGGCGCGATGCCCATCGCCGTCGCCAAGAATTCACCGATCCAAAAAGCCTCCGATCTGAACGGCATGACGCTCGGTGTGAACGGCGCTGCTCGCGACCTACACGAAGCTCTCACCGGAGAGCCTAACGCACATGATCCGCTCGCGGTACGATGAAAATCTGCCCGATGCGGCTCAGATACAGCCGGTGATCGACTCGGCCGTGCGGTATGGCGGCTTCACGCCCGTCAAGGCGGACGACATCATCTGGAAGGCGGGCGCGTCCTAGGCGTTTTGCGTCGGCCTAGTGGCCGTGCGCGCAGGGCTTCTCGAGCATCGCGAGCGCGTTGCCGCAATAGATCGCCTCGCGTTCGGCCTCCGTGATGTCGAGCGTATCGAGCGCCTGGATCGTGTCGCGAATGAACATCGGACCGCCCTCGGGGTCGAACGGGCAGTCGGTGCCGAAGAGCACGTGCTCGCTGCCGAAGAAATCGAGGCCGCAGCGAATGGCCGAGCGCGACCCGCCGATCGACGTATCGTTGTAGAAGAAGCGGAAATAGTCGACCGGGCGGCGCCCCTTCGCCTTCATGCCGGCCAGGATGCCGCTGTAATCTTCATCGGCCGTGCGCGTGCCCAGCTGATCCCACAGCGGACCCACGCGGCCTTCGAAATATGGGATCATCGCGCCCAGGTGGTGGGTGATCAGGCGCAGCGTGGGCAGCTTGTCGAAGAGCCCGGAAAAAACCATGCGCGCCATCGCGACGCTGGTCTCGTACGGCCAGCCGAGGACTTGCCAGATCTCGTACTTCGACGTCGTCTCGCCCGGATAGTCGGCAAAGGTCGCGTTGCGGGCCGGGTGCATCCAGAGCGGGACGCCGTGGTGGGTGGTGGCGCGGTCGAAGATCGGGAACAAGCTCGGGTCGTCGAGCGGCATGCCGTTCATGTTGGTGTAGATGTGCACGCCGCTCGCGCCCTCCGCGATCGCGCGGTCCATTTCCTCGAGCGATGCCTCGACGTTGTTCAACGGTAAGGATGCGACCCAGGCCGGGAACTTGTCGGGGCGGCCCGCGCAGATCGCCTTGAGGGCGGCGTTCGTCACGCGCGCGAGTTCGGGCGACTCGGCGGGCCCCGCCATCGCCTCCATCGGAGTCGCGACCGAGATGACCTGTTCGTAGCCCGGCCATTGTTCCATCATGCGGATGCGCGCTTCGATGTCGAACAGCACCGGGATATTGCTCATGCGCTTGATCATCCCGGGTGCGGCCGAGGATTTCTCGCGCATGAAGTTCAGCACCGGCGTCGGCATGACGTGGTTATAGATATCGATTTTTCGCGTGGCTATGCTCGCATTCTCCTAACGGTCCCGTTCAGGCCAGCGCTTCGCCCAAATGCGCAACGTGCGGCAGCACGTCGCTCTTGAACAGCCGCATCGTCCGGCGCACGGCGTCCTCTGGAATATCGCCGATCTTGAGCATGAGGTTGAAGATGCCGTTGCCGAGCTCACTCTGGACGCGCTGCATCTGCTCGATGACCGTGGCCGGGCTGCCGCAGAAGACGGCGCCGCCTTCGATCAGCGCGTCGATCGAGGGAGCACCCTGCGCCTGCAGGCGCGAGAGAAAATTCGCACCGATCGCGGGGTCGGTGAAATACGTGCTGCTCTCGATGACCGCCCGTTGCGCCACGCGCAGGGGCGCCATCAGCATCCGGTTGAGAAAGCCCATCGCCGGCAGCAGCGTCGCGCGGGCTTCTTCGTCGGTGTCGGCGATGACGACGGATTGGCCGACGAGGATGTCGCCCGGCGTCGCTTCCCACCCGCCGCGTTGCGCCTCGTCGCGGTAGGCGAGGATGTTCCGCTTCACGACCGAGAGGTCGCTGATGAACGCCATCCCCATGATCGCACGTTGCTGGGCCGCGAAGCGCGCGGACTCTTCGTTCGTTCCCGAGAGCACGAGACGGGGGTAGGGCTTCTGCAGCGGCTTCGGCCAAATGGAGATCGCCTCGAAGTTGTAGTAGTCGCCGTGCCAGGCGAAGGGTTCGTCTTCCGTCCAGCACTTGAGGATCAGCGCGACGGCCTCGCGCATGCGGCCCCACGATTCGCTCGGATCGACGTTGTAGGCGAGATATTCGTGCGGAACGCCGCGCATGAACCCGGCGATGAGGCGGCCGCCGCTCATGACGTCGAGCATCGCGTACTCTTCGGCGACGCGAACGGGGTTGAGGATCGGCACGAGGTTGCCGCAGACCGCGATGCGGGCGGTCTTGGTACGCTGGATGAGCGCCGCGCCGACGAGGTTCGGATTCGCCATCAGGCCGTAGGGGCTAAAGTGGTGTTCGTTGCAGCACAGCCAATCGAAGCCGAAGTTTTCGGCGTCTGCCATGCAACTGATGTACTCGGCATACAGCTCACAGCCTCGCTGCGCGTCGAACGTCGCGGTCGATGCGGGCCACAGCAGCGGCTCGCCGGACTGCGTCCACGGCATCGTGTGGAAAAGGCTGAAGATCATGCGTTAATGCTAATACCGTATAACCATTCCGGCGTCAAGGCTCAGCCTCGGCGCGCTCTTCACGCCATGATCGCTCCGCCGTTGATGACCAGTTTCTGGCCCGTCATATATGCCGCGCCCTCGCCCAGCAGGAACGCGACCCCGCGCGCGACGTCGTCGGGCTGACCGATCCGTCCCAGTGGAATCGCGCGGCCCATCGCTTGGAGCTGCTCTTCGGAGAGTTCCTGACGTGGCTGCGCGGTGTCGGTGACGCCGGGAACGAGGGCGTTCACGCGAATGCCGCGCGGCGCAAACTCGCGTGCGAGCGCACGCGTCAGCCCTAGGAGGCCGGCTTTGGTCGCCGAGTACGCGGCGGCATTGGCCGCCCCCTCGAGTGCCCGCCCCGAGGAGATGTTCACGACCGCGCCGGCACCATCGCGCATCAGCGGCACGAAGTACTTCACGCAGTGAAACGCTCCGCCGAGGTTCGTGTCGATGACGCGCCGCCACTCGCTCTCGCTCAGATCGCAGGTCGCGTGCCGCGGAAAGATCCCGGCGTTGTTGACCAGGAAATCGACGTGCGCCCAACGGTCGCGGGCAAAGGCCGCGGCGGCGAGCACGTCCTGATCGGCCGCGACGTCACAGACGCGGAAGTGCTTCTCGCCGCTGCCGCCGAGCGCGGCGCAAGCGGCCTTGCCGGCCGCCTCGTTGATGTCGAGCAGCAGCAGGTCGGCGTCGGCGTCGGCTAGCCGGCGCGCGATTCCCAAGCCGATTCCCTCAGCCGAGCCCGTGACGACCGCGCGCCGGCCCTGAAATTCGCCTGCCACGCTACTTCACGAACCCTCCGGGCTTGCTGACCGCGACCCAGTCGTTCACCTTTGGATTCCAACGAACGATCAGCGAGGCGATCGCGGTGAGGCCGCGCTGCTTGCCGTCGCGGAAATCCATGATCCCGTTGATGCCTGCGTAGCCGTGCAGGGTTGCGATGTAGTCGCGCACCTTCTCGGGCGGCGCGTCGGGGCCGAGCGTGCGCAAAGCCTTGATCGAGATCATGATCGGATCCCAGACGATCGCGTTAGTGATATCCGGCTTCGGTACCCCGACGGCGGCCATCGCGGCGATGAACTGCTTGTCCGCATCGCGCACCGGTCCCGAACCCGCCGTCTTGTACGCTTGATACCGGAGCCCGGTGAAGAGCAGCTCGGGCGGCATGAAGCTCGTATATTGCGCCATCTGCGTGTAGTTGATGTTGCCGGAGTTGGTCAGGATCGGAAGCGTGATGCCGAGGTCGCTGACGCCTTTCAAGACGGTGCCGAGCGGCGTCCCGGTAGTCTGAACGTAGATGACCTGGGCTCCGGAGGTCTTGATCCGTTCGAGCTGCGCCGTCACGCTGACGTCGGTCGTTCCGAAATGCTCGTCGGCGACGATCTCGGTTCCCTTGACGGCCGCGATCGCGACCTTGTTGACCGTCTCGCCGTCTTGGCCCGACGCATCGGTCGACGAGAGCATCGCGATCTTGTCGAGTCCCTTCGCGTGCAGGTAGCGGATGCCGACGAGTGCCTGATCGTCGGTGGCGACGCCGCCTGAGAACGTGTAGCTGGGCGCAGTCGGGTGGATCGTCGGCGCGAAGCAGTACTGTACCGGTCCGTTCTTGACGAGCGGGATAACCGCGTAGCATCCGGCGCCGATATTCGGTCCGAGAAAGAGGGTCGGGTGCTTGGCGATGATCGCATTCGCCAGCTGCACGGTGTTCGCGGCCTGCGTCGCGTCGTCGTGGATCACGAAGTGCACGGGGCGCCCGCCGATGCCGCCCGTTTGGTTCACGAGCCGCTCGGCGGCAGCCAGCGTCTTCGACTCGGCGGCGCCGAGGAATGCCCCGGGCCCGGTGAGCGCGAGAATGACGTCGATCTCGTAGGGATCGGCTGCGCGCGCCGGAACGCCGGCGCCGATGAACAGAGCGCAAGCGAGGAGAGCGCAAAAGCGGCGGAACATGAGGAGCCCTTTCATACGGCGAGACGCACGCCGCGCGCAGCTAGGCGGGGCAGCACCTCGTCTCGGAAATACGGAAACTCGGTGAGGTAGTTGACGAGCGAGAAGCAGAAGCCGTAGAAACCGGCGTCCGAGATCGCCGCGAGGGTGCCGGCAACGTCGTCGGGGCTGCCGACAACGGGAAAACCGCCATGACCGGCCGCCCAGCGGCTGCGGAAACGCTTGAAGTGTTCGGGCGGATACGATCGTGAGTGCAGACCGTTGAGCGCCATCAGGTAGTCGACGGCCTCCCAGTCCGCGTTCTCCTCCGCATAGTAGTGCAGAAACTCTTCGGCCTCGCGCCGCGTCGGGCGGCAGACCACGAAACCCGCGGTCGCGACGCGGATGTCCTTGCCGAGCTCGCGCGCGCGCGATTCGCATTCGAGCACTGTTCGCGCGCCGGATTCCAAGTCGATCAGCGGCACGAAGATCATGTCGCAGTTTGTGATGCCGAACTCTCGTCCGATCGGCGATGCGCCCGCGTTCATCAACACCGGCCGCGTATTTCCGAACGGTTTCGGATTGCCCACCACCTTGTGCAGATGAAAGAACTCGTTGTCGACGTCGAAGGGTTCGTCGTCGCTCCACAGCCGCTTGATCACGTCCAGCCATGCACGGCCGTACGCATACCGCCGCTCGTGGTCGCGCTGCTCGACGCCGAACATCTCGAACTCGTCCTGGTTCCAGCCGCAAACCACGTTGACGCCGAGCCGCCCGTGGCCGATGTGATCGGCCGTCACGAACTGCTTGGCGGCGAAGATCGGTCCGATCAGCGGCGCGTGGATCGTGCAGAAGACGCTCAGGCGCTGCGTCTGCGCCAAGAGCCCCGTCGCCCACGTGATGGTCTCGAAGGTATGGCTTTGGAAATCCGTTTCGCCGCCGAAGCCGCGCCAGCGGCCGATCGGAAGCATGAAATCCATTCCGGCCGCATCGGCGAGCTGCGTGACGCGCGCGGTCTCATCCCAGTCGGCGGCCCAACGCTCGGGGACCTTCGTCGCGGCGCGGCCCGAGGAACAGTTGGCCCCGAAAAGTCCGAGCTTCAACCGGTTCTCGGTACCGAACGTGTAGCGTTGCGTTCCGGGCGCGTCACCCTTGAGCAAATGCATCCGCGCGAAGTGACTCCCAATTTTACGTATAGCGAAAACACCGGCCGAGGATTCGGGGCAACGCCTTCAGTATGAGCCGCATACTCGGCGCTTGTCCTTAGCCAAAGGTCCCACGGGGGTTGCAAACGATTTCGCATGCCGAAAACAGCCGATCCGCGGGGCGTCAACTCGGTTGAAGTCGGCGCGCGCGTACTGCGCAGCTTAGCGCAGGCGAACGGCCCGCTTACACTGGGTGCCGTAGCGAGTGAATGCGCGATGCTGCCGGGCAAGGCGCATCGCTACTTACGCAGCTTGGTCGCCGCGGGTTTAGTCGTCCGCGAGCCGGCGACGAGACTCTACGATCTCGGCCCGTTCGCCTACATGCTGGGCGCCGCCGCGCTCCAGCGTTACGATGTCGTTCGCGCAGCGAGTAAACATCTGGACGAACTACGGGCCGCGTGCGGGGAGTCGGCTTCGCTCATGATCTGGGGCGACAGCCGCGGCGTCGTCGTGCGCTCCGAGGACAGCGGGCACGACGTTTCGATCGTGTTGCGGGTCGGCGCACCGGTGCGGCTGCTGACGAGCGCCGCAGGGCGCATCTTTGGCGCATTCTTACCGAGTATCGTCACGGGACCCGTTCTCGATACCGAGTTCGCCGAACGTCCGATGCTCGGCGGCAAGCGAATCTCGCGCGCAGCTTATGCGTCGATCCTGGGAGATGTGCGTGAGCGTGGGACCTGCGTGGTCCATGACGGGCCCGTCGCCGGAGCGGGTGCGATCGCAGCGCCGCTCTTCGGACCGGAAGGCCGTCTGCTCGCCGTGGTCTCCGTCGTCGGTCGCAGCGCGACGCTCGACGTTACCCGCGGCGGCCCCGTGGAGCGGGCATTGCTCGCTTTTTGCCGGCGCGTGGAGAGCGCACCGAGCTAGCTGCGACATTCTGCCATACGGAATAGCCGCTGTTGCGCGATGCTCGGCCCGGACGTATGGTTGAGCAAATGAATTCCCGCCTGATGCTCGGCTATCGCCCCACGAACTGGCACGAGGAGCTTCCCGGCGGCCACGAGCACCTCGAAATCGCGGACGTCTGCGTCGATGAGTCGGATCGCGTGTACCTGTTCACGCGCTACAAGAAGCCGTATGAAAGCGAAGTGCTCGTCTACGAACGGGACGGCACGTTCGTGCGCGCTTTCGGCCGTGGTGTGTTCAAGAACGCGCACGGGATCTCGCTCGGGCCGGACGGCACCCTGTACTGCGTCGACAACTACGACCACACCGTGCGGTTGTTCAGCCAATCCGGCGAGCTGCTCAATGAGCTCGGAACCCCCGGCGTGGCCTCGGATACGGGCTACGACGTTAGAAACTTCGGCACCGTTCCGCGCGCCGCCGGCCCGTTCAACGGCTGTACGAAGGCAGCCGTCGCTCCCAACGGCGATTTCTACGTCTCCGACGGCTATGGGAATGCGCGCGTCCATCGCTTCACCGCTGCCGGCGAGCTGCGGCAGTCGTGGGGCGAACCGGGAACGGGACCCGGGCAGTTTCACTTACCGCACGGCATCTGGGTGGTGCCGGACGGACGCGTGCTCGTCGCCGACCGCGAGAACGACCGCATCCAATTCTTCGATCCCGACGGCGGCTACCTCGATGCCTGGACCGACCTGCGTTGTCCGTGCTCGCTTCACGTTGATGGCGACGGACTGGTCTACGTGGTGGAGCTGAACACGTCAGCCGGCCGGCGCTCCTACGTTCACGGGATCGATCCCGAGGAGCGGCCGGGCCGCGTCAGCGTTTTCAGTGCCGAGGGTGCGCTGCTGGCTCGGTGGGGCGAGGCCGGTGTCGAACCCGGCCAATTCATCTCGCCGCACGGCATCGCGGTCGACTCGCACGGAGACATCTACATTTCCGAAGCGACGTGGAACTTGTACTCGCGGCTCGGCTGGGCGCTACCGCCGGGTTACCACCAGATTCAGAAGTTCTCGCGCACCGGTTAGCGCCTCGTCAGTCGACGACGTCCGGGACCTCGCTGTCGGGCTCGTACACATCGTCGACCGGCAGAGTATCGGTGTAGGGCTCGTACACGTCGTCGACCGGTGCATCCGCCGGTATATCGGGGTCGTTGATGATGTCGGCGCCGGGCACGGTGCCGGGAGCATCGTCGGGATCGTTGATCACGGGTTCTTCCGGTTGCATGCCTCGCAGGTACCCACTAATCGTGCGAACGCCTCGCGGCGGCGCAGCGGAGGACGAACGGCCCGAGGACGTCCGCGAGCTGCGTGTCGCCAATGTCGCGAGCGTTGAGGTGCGCGATCTGCGAGATGTGGTTGTGCTCGGCGAAGTATACGATGTACGGAAGCGCCCGATGCGCGGTGAACCAGGCCTCGATCATCGCGTGCGCCTGGCGATGGAACATCGGCGGATCGTATTCGGAGATCCCGAGCAAGAGCGGAATGCCGGCGCCGGCAACGCCCGCCGTCGCATCGGGCATCGCCTGCAGGTGACCGACGTAGGCGTCTTCGTTCGGCGGCCGTTCGGGATTGCTGAACTCGTAGACGCCGGAGAGCAGGACGACGCCGGCGATCTCGTCCCGCGCCGGCGCGTGCCCCGCGACATAGGTCGCGGCGTGCGCGGCCCCCGCCGATTGCCCGAACAGGACGATCGCTTCGGGATCGCCGCCGTACGATGCGACGTTCGCGCGCAGCCACGCAATCGCGGCGCCGACGTCGTCCCCGCCGGCCGGATAGCGCGCCGCCGGCGCGAGCCGGTAGGTCATGTTGACGCCGATGAAGCCGTTCCGCGCCGACCAAACCGAGACGTGGTCGTTGAACGGACTGCCGGCGCTGGTCTTGTCGCCGCCGACGAAGCCCCCGCCGTGCACGAAGGCCACCACCGGGAGATCGTTCGCGGCGCCGTCGGCACGATAGATGTCGAGCCGGTGGCGCGGGTCGTCGCCGTAGCGCACATCGCGGGTCACCGTGAGTCCGGCGTATGGCGCCCGTTCGTGATAGGGCGCGTACGCGGCGAACGTCGCCGCGATCATCTCGGGGAAGGGCAGCCCGTCCGCGCGCCGGATCGCTTCTGCCAGGGATGCGTTCAAGCTACGAGCGGCCGGGCACGTAGATGAGATCGGCAGCCGGATAGGTGGGAAACTTCCCGTACTTCGCCGTGATGTCGATCACCGGTTGAATCTGCGCGGGGACGAGTGCGTCGGCGAAATACGTGCGGGTTGAGATCGCGAGGATCGCGGGGTCGGCTTTTAGGTAATTGGCAACGATCGGGATGACTTTCGCGGGGTTCGCATTCGCCCAGCGGGCAGCTCGTGCCAGTGCTCCGGAAAAACGCGACACGAGGTCGGGATGTGCCTTTGCCCACTGTTCGGTCGTGTACCAAGCCGCAGCTAAATACGTTGGCGCGATCGCGTCGTCGCCGCTGTTCAAGACGCGGCCGATACCGTGTTTCACGATGATGCTGAGGAACGGTTCGACGACGTAGGCCGCGCCGATGCGGCCGGCCGCGAGGGCTTCCGGCATTTGCGGAAACGGCACCTCGACAAACTTCATGCTGGTGGCGTCACCGCCGTGCTTATCGACCCAGGCGCGGGGCAAGTACTCGCCGAGCGTGTTCAAGCCCGACGTGCCGAACGTCACGCCGTCGAAGTCCTTGGCCGTTTGGATCGGCGAATGGAGCGGCACGACGATGCCGCTCTGGATCTGGCTCTGGTTCTCTTGCGAATCGGGAGCGATGATGACGAACGGCAAGCCTTTGGTGCGCGCGACCGCGAGCGTCGAGACGGTGGCGTACCCGACGTCGTAGGATCCGGCGACGACGGCCGAGGCGATGGCCGGCGTCGAGGGGTTGACCGCGACCTCGACGGTCAGACCGGCATTCTGGATGTAGCCGTTGTCTTGCGCGTAGTAGACGAGGCAGCCCGGTTCGATCGGCGTCGTGGCGACGCGCAGCGGTTGCCCTTGGGCGGCGGCAGGCCGAGCAAGCGCCGGCAGCAAGGCGAGGCTCGCCATGCTCTTGAGCGCATGCGAACGGGTTATCGGCATAAGGTTCCTCCGTGGGCGGCCGTGAGGAGCATAACGCAGGGCCCTCATGGAAAACATATCTTGTGAAAGGAACGAATTCGGTTCTTACCGGCCCGGAGTTTCGGCGATCGCAAATTCGCGACTTCCTCCGGGCCCGGCGCCGGGAGCTCGTGCCGGGGAACCTCGGGTTGCCGAACCGGCGCCGCTGGGGTGCGCCGGGACTGCGGCTGCAAGACGTCGCCGAGCTGGCCGGTTTGAGTATGAGCCGGTATACCAGCATCGAGTTGGGCACCGCGACGAACATCTCGCCGCGGACGATTCAATCGATTGCCGGCGCCTTGCAACTGGACGAGCTGCAAACGGAGTACCTCTACCGCCTGACGGGAACGCCGCAGCCGGCAGGCCCGTCTCCGGAGAGCGTCCCGGTCAACTCATCACTCCGACGGCTGGTCGAGCGGCACGAAGATGGGCCGGCGCTGTTGCTCGACCGCCACTTCGATATTCTGGCGTCGAACGCGCTGGCCCGTACGCTCTCCCTCGCCGGCGATGAGGGCGGCTTCGGATGCAATCTCGTCTGGCGCGTGTTCATGGTGCCGCGGTGCCGCGCGCTCTCCGAGCCGTGGCAACTGATGCATGAGTCGCACCTCGTCGGAACGCTGCGGCGCTTGTTCGCGGAGCATTCGGCCGACACGTATATCGAAAAGTTGATCCTGGCGCTGCAGAACGAAAGCCCCATGTTCGCCGAGCTTTGGGATGCCCAGACCGTTGCTTCCTCGCGCAGCCGCCGCATCGACTTCGTGCTCCCGACCGGCGAGGCGATCGCGGTCGAAAACGTCGTGCTGGAGGATACCGAAGGCCTACGGGCGTGCTTTTTCGTCCCCCTCGACGCCGCCAGTTCGCGCAGTCTCGCCCGACTGCAGGCGGCTGCCTCACCGTAGCCTGGGTGGGATCCCATACTTTCTCGAAACATAGAAGTTGGCGTGGGCGAGCGTTATCCTCTTGTAGACGCGTCCCGTCCCGAGATACGGAGGTTTTCCATGGCCATTGCAGAGCTCGAGACCAAATTCGGCGGTGACCTCAGGAGCCTGAAAAGCCGGGTCGATGTGGCCCAATACTTGACCGCCGCCAACTACGAGCGCGAAGTCGAGAAGATTTTTAAGCGCGAGTGGCTTCTGGTGGCCCATACCGATGATGTGCCCGAGAAGGGCAGCTATTTCGTCCAGGACATCCCAACGCTGAAGACGTCGTTGTTGGTCCTGCGCGGTGCCGACGATCAGGTTCGCGTCTTCTACAACGCCTGCACCCACCGCGGCAACAAGCTGGTGCGCGAGGGTGCCGGCTGCAGGGTCGCCTTCATGTGCGGCTTCCACGGCTGGGTCTTCGCGCCGGACGGCACGCTCAAGACGATCACGGACGAGCACCAATTCGAGGACCAGGATAAAGTCAAGGAAGAGCTGGGACTCGTTCCGGTGCGTACCGAGATCTGGAACGGCTTCGTCTTCGTCAACTTCGACTCGGATACGACCACGACGTTGAAGGACTATCTCGCGAATTTTTACGACGAGTACGAGGGGTACTTCGAGTCGCAGGAGCTGATCAGCTTCAACCGGATCGTGGTGAACTGCAACTGGCACCTCGCGGTCAACTCGTTTACCGAAGGCTACCACACCCTGATCTTGCACCGGAATACCGCGCGCGACTACCTGGGCGGCCGCAACAACAAGAACCGTCATCGGCCGTGGTTTGAAGTGACCGACCGCCATCACCGGATGACCGCACCGGGCAATCCCGAACACATCATCCTCGACGTCGAGGGGCTCGCGATCAAATACGGCCGCAAGATTTTGCCGGCGTTCGACTTCGATATGACCGGCATGCCGAAGGGGATCAACCCGTCGCGAAGCGAGAACTTCGGCTTCGACAACGTGGCGTACTTCCCGAACACCGTCATGCTCATGGGAAACACGTATCGCATCGAGATGACGTTCTGGCCGATCGACGCCAACCGCACGGTCTTCCTCAACCGCGTCTACGTCTACAAACCCAAGAACCTCGGCGACCGTTTGTGCCAAGCCTACTTTCGCGCGCGCGGCCGCGACGTTATGCGCGAGGATGTCAACACGCTCGAAGCGCAGCACGAGATGATGGCCTCGGGTGCGATCAAGCAGGTGGTGCTTTCGCGGCAAGAGACGGCCGTGAAGCATCACTACCGCGTGCTGGAGAACTATCTGTCGTCATGAGCGCAACGCTGCCGAACCAGTTCGCCGATTTGAACCCGCTGCTCGCCGGTTGGCTCTTCGAGCAGGAGCGCGAGCGCGCGAACAAGCGCATCACCACTCCGATCGAGGAGCTGCAGGGGTTCTGCGCGCAGATACGCCCGCGCATCGACGAGATCGTGGCCTATTTGAACGGCTTCGAGAACGCGCCCGAGCGGTTGCCGGACGAAGAGAAGAACCTCTATATGCTGGCGCTCATGTTCATGGAAGCGTCGGTTCCGGTCGACCTCGAGTGGAAGGGCGGCGACATCGAGGATACGTTCCCGTGGGAGCGGCTCGATTTTCTGCCGCTTCCGGGCCGTTCGAACGCCATAACCTAAAGCCTCGGCCTGGCCGTGCGCCGGCCGCAGCAACGCCTGTTCGAAGCATCGCTCATGCATTCGCTGCGCCCGAGCGCGAACCGCTCGAGCCGGCCGACCTCGCCGTGGCGGTGATGACGCACCGGCAATTCATCCGCTCGCTCGAGAGCAACGCCCGGCTCCTCCACCTGCGCACCGACGCGGACACCTGGCACCCCGGTACGCGCAAGGAGGCCTGAGCGGCCGCATATATCGGCCCGAATATCTCGGCCTTGACATATCGTAGTAGCACTACTATTGTTTAGGGCGCGTCCGGATGGGCGCACTTGGGAGGATTGCCAGCCATGCGTCTGCACATGCTCGGCCTCTGTTCGTCGTTGCTCGCCGCCGGAATGCTCGTATCGGGTACCGCGGCCACGGCAGCCGATCCCTACGACATCAACGTCGTTCTCGGTCTTACCGGTCCGGCCACGTTCCTCGGTAGTGCCGAAAAGCTATCCCTCGACGCGCTCGCCGACAGCGTCAACGCGAAGGGCGGCATCCGCGGGCGCCCCGTGCGGTTCGTGTACGGCGACGATCAGAGCAGTCCGCAAGTCGCGGTGCAGCTTGCGGGCGCTCTCGTGCAGAAGCATGTCCCGGTCGTGCTCGGTTCGAGCCTCGCCGCAACGTGCAACGCGATGGGCCCGCTGTTCAAGAACGGGCCGGTGAACTATTGTCTTTCGCCGGGGATCTATCCCGACGCCGGCGGCTACGTTTTCAGCGCCAGCGTGAGCACGCGCGATCTGCTGATCGCGACGGTTCGCTTTTTTCGCCTCAAGGGCTGGACGAATATCGCGAGCTTGAATGCGACCGACGCGTCGGGCCTCGACGCCGATCGTGAGATTGCCCAGATCGTCGCGCTGCCGGAAAATCACGGCGTTTCGCTCGTCTCGGCCGAGCACTTCTCGCCCGCCGACACCTCCGTCGCCGCACAGGTGGCGAAGATCAAGGCCTCGGGCGCACAAGCGCTGATCATCTGGGTGCCGGGCACGCCGCTGGGCACGGCCCTGCGCGGCATGAAAGATGCCGGGCTCGATATTCCGACGGCGACTCACCGAGAACGCCCGAATGAAAGCGATGCTCGATGACTTCGTCGGACAATCGAAGTCCAAGGGCTTTGACAACGATGCGCCGCACGGCGTCGCCTGGGATCCGGCGATGCTCGTGATCGACGCGCTGCGAGCGATCGGGCCGGATGCGACGGCCGACCAGCTGCGCGCGTGGATCGCCGGGCAGTCGGCGTACGTCGGAATCACGGGCACGTACAACTTTCGCGACGGCAACATGCACGGCGTGACGGTGAAAGACGTCGTGATGATGCGCTGGTACCCGGCGGGAACGGCGTTCTCCCCCGTCAGCAAGTTCGGCGGAATTCCCTAGTCAGGCCGCAGCACGGATCAGGCGCGGCGAGCGGCTCGTTTGCGGCGGGCCGGCTCGGCGGGCTTCTTCGCGCGCGGCTTCTTTGGGGCGCCCCGTACGCGCAGGCGCTCGAGCGCCTCGAGACATTCGTGCGCCCACGCGATCTCCGCCTCCGCACGCAATATCTGTCCGCGAACGCCGAGCTTTTTCCACGCGATGATTTCCGGATGGTCGGCGACCGGCTCTTTTTCGAGCCGCGCGCGCAGCAGCGGCCCGGACAACTCGTTGACCACGCGAATGCGTACGGCGAGACGCTCGAGATACGCGCTATAGTGAGCGATGTGTTCGCGGAAGAAGCGGCGGGCCGACTCGAGGTCCGCCATCTCCATATAGGTTGTCTTCAGGCGCAGCGCATCGCGTTCGGCGGGGTACGCCACCGCCTCGTTCACCCACCGGCGCAGTTCCGCCTTACCATCGTTGGTGATCGAATACAGCCGCTTTTCGCCCGCACCGCGCGCGGCCGTTCGCGACTTCAGCATCCCCTCGCGTTCCATCTTGTGAAGCTCGGGATAGATCTGCGCCTGTCCCGCAGCCCACGTATAGGCGACGGAGTTTCCGAACGTCTTGAGCAGGTCGTAGCCCGTCATCGGCTTCGCGCTGACGATTCCGAGGATCGCGTGCCGGAGCGACATTGCGGAAAGAATTCGGTTGAACGCCTCGGTATCCTCGGATTGTGGTCTCGTGGCCGGCGTGCTAATATGTCAAGCGAGACAGGTTCGTCGGTAGATATGTAAACCGCCGCCGAGGTGGAGTTTTTGACAGCAGTATCCGATGCCGCCGCCGATTCGTTCATCCGGCGGGCAAGCGAGTTGGTCGAACCGCTACGCCTCGTAGCGGTCGACCACACGTGGAAGCCTGCCGGACTCACGGGTGAATTGTATAGTTTCCGCAGTGATGCTGAAGTGGGTCAGGCATTAGCCGGTGACGCCATCGACGTTGCATGTATGTCCCTCGACGGACTCGTAAGTCTCATCAACAGCGATCAGCCGGTAATGGCTGTCTACGCCGGCTTTCTCAATGCTGGATTCGTTTGGGTCGCGGCGCCGCAGATCAAGTCTTGGAAGGACGTAAAGGGCACCTCGATCGCGGTGACTGCGTTCGGTTCGCTGACGGACGACATTACCCGAGCTATTATGAGGAAGCACGGGTTGACGCCGTTGACCGACGTTCAGATCGTGCAAGGCGGGTCGCCGGCGAGTCAGCTGCAAGTTTTGCAATCGGGGCGGGCTCAGGGCGCGTTGATTTCGCCCCCGTTCTCGCTAATAGCACAGGCTCAGGGTTACAATATTCTGACAACCGAGCAAAAGGATGTCACGACCGAGTTTCCGACAGAAGTCTGGGTTGCGAAGACAAAGTTTCTGGATGGCAGTCCCGGCACGATGATGACGATCCTGCGTACTCATGTTGCCGCGATCCGCTTGGCGAGGGCTAATGCGCAACTTGCCTCGGAATCGTTGGCTAATGCATTGAAGGTCAAGCTCGATCTGGCGCGAGCCACGTACGATCTGATCATGCCGACATTCGAAGAACGTGGTCGCCTGCGTAACGCCAAAGCCATGGCCGTTTTTTGGGACGTCGAGCAAAATGCCGGAAAGGTTACGGCACCGTGGCCGACGTCAAAATTCTTCGACGACCGCTTCGTTAAGGCATACTCCAGTTGGTCGCCGTAGCGGCCGTTTGAGCCGGAGCCGGCGGAATATTGCCACGGCTTCGGCGATCACCCAGATCGGGCTTGGATCGTCGCCTGCAAAGGCTGCACCGAGCCGGCTAGCGAGGCACGGACCGGCGGCAGCCGCGTTTCCGCGCCGAGTTGCGCTTGCCGGTGCAGTTGCGTCACGAGGCCGCTCCACGCATCGGACGTTACGCTCGTGTCGCCGCGAAACGGAAAATTGAGCTCGATGATGAGCACGAACATGACCGCGACCACCGCCGCCATCAATCCCGAGAGGATGAGGTGAATGCGGAAATTCGACGCGCCGAAGAAGACCGTGAAGGTCAGCGTGATGAGGCCGCCGACGATCATCGTCCCCCACATGATCTGCGGGATTCCGCGCGAATTCAACTGCAGCCGTTCGTCGCGCTGCTCGAGCAGCGTGTGCAGAAGGGTCAAGGTGTCGGCGTAGATCAGTTGCTCGCGTTGATTCGTCGGGACGACCGATTCGGCGACCATCGTCAGCCGCGTCAGCGACCGTTCCGCCGCATCGCTGGTGAGGCCGGTCTGCATCTTCGGCCACTCGTCGGCGATGGTGTCGTTCGCGTAGCGGAACAGCGCGGACCGGATCGTGCCGGCGACCGCGCTGGGATACACGCCGACGTCCTGATAGAGTGCGTCGGCGGCGCTGACCTCGGTGCGCACGATGTCTTCGGCACGACCGAACTGTTCCCACACGGCGATCACGACGAATGCCAACAGCACCGCATACAAGACGCCGACGCCGGAGAACAGGAAGCCGACGACGTCGTTTTGCTCGCGCAGCACGCTCGAGGGAATGAACCGTTGCACGACCACCATGGCCGAGAGCGTCGCCGCGGTCGTCACCACGATGATGACGAGGGCGACCAGGACGGTCGGGTAGGTCAACAAGTTGGAGGCCACGACCGCCATTATCGTGCTGGTCATCGAACCTCATCCTGCGCCACCGGCACGTACGAAATATTGAGCGGCCTCAAGGCGTCCACACAGTGCTGTTATACCGCCCGCGAAAGCGGGCCTGTCCGGCCGACCGGGGGAGGACTCCGCCGAGGTCCCGGCCGCTCCCGTTGACTACCGCGAAGCCTTGTCCGGTAAGGGTGCTCATCTGCGCTATGCCGATCCCGTACCGTCCATCCGTTTGCGCAAGCTGAGCGGACGCATATCGGTCCACAGCGTTTCGATCGCGGCGAGACAGGCCTCGCGCGTTCCGGACGTGCCGATATCGCGCCAACCGGGCGGAATCTCTTTGCCGGCCGGCCAGATCGAGTACTGTTCCTCGTGATTCACCACCACGACGTACTGTCGTTCATCCGACGGACCGTTCACTCGATGGACATGTGGGAAAATCGTCTGGTTTTCCTGTGACCTCACGCATGTTGTGTTTCAAAGGGTGATCCCCGTTCACGCTTGTATCCTTGCGCACCAGAACTACCAGCGTCAAGAAGGCCATCGCAATTGAGAAGTTACGCCGTTTTCGCACGCCTTCTAGCGCGTGCCGCTGCCTTCGCCGCCTGCGCGGTCTTCTGCACGACGAACGTCGCCTCGGCATCGGTTACGTCGAGCACCAATTTTCCCGCGCCGTTCGTGCAGACGCCGCCGCCACTCGATCCGGCCGTGAACAGCCCGGTCTGGGATCGTGGCATCATCGCGACCGGCTTCACGAACGTGCTGACGAAAGGCGCGGCGACCCAGGAGACGCGCGCGTGGCTGCTGTTCGACCGGCAGAACCTCTACGTGCGCATCGAATGCGATCAGCCCGATCAGAAGATCACGACCGATCCGCAGAAGCAGAGTTTCGGCCAGGCCGACTTCGCCGGCGTCGGGATCGCCCCGAGCGGGGACACGAAGAACGTGTTCTACTTCGGCGCGACGCCGACCGGCCAACAATACGTGATCAACAGCCACAACCAGGGCTATACACCGCATTGGTTCGCGCGCAGCAGCGCGACCGGGACGTCGTGGAGCACGGTTCTCGTGGTCCCGTTCAACGTCCTGATCATCCCGCAATCGGTCGTTCAAAAATGGCGTATCAACGTCGTGCGCCACGTCGCGCAGACCGACGACGATCTGACCTGGGCGTACGACCCGCAAATGCGGATCCCAGCGAGTCAAATCACTTCGAGCGTAACCGTCGCGAGCGCATTCGGGGGAGCGCAGGCGCAGGCGCAGGCACAGGCGTACCGCAACGCGCTCAACGCGCAGAACGCCGATGAAAATCCGTTGGGCTTGGCGATCTGGCCGACGACCGCCGACGCTGCGTACTGGCCGACGGTGACGGGCAGCGTCCCGACCAAACCGGCGCCGATCGCGCAGCTCAGCGGCGCGGCATTGGTGCCGGCCGGCCTGAACCGGAATCTCTTCGCCCAAGAGGCCATTGCGGGGAGTTACGTCCCGCAGGGGATTCCCTACCTGTCGTACGCCGGCGCCGTTCGCATCGCGCCGACGGTCTTGGTCGCAGTGCAGAATAACGAGTTCCCGTTGGTGCCGAATGTGGCGCAACTCGACGCCTACCAGCTGCGTCCGTTCTTCACCCTCGGCGGTGACCCGTTTCTCCCGAGCCGTTTCATTCCGGCGTCGACGATCGCGCTTCCCGACACGGTGATCGGGACGTGGAACATCGGCGAGATGACGCACGGCTACAAACTTGCCGGTACCGCCGGCACGGCGGCGTTCAACGTCACCAACGCGGTCGGCCAAGGCATGAACGATACCTTGATGGGCGTCCGTGACGGCAACCAGCGTTTCGGCTGGTGGCTCAACGGCGTGTTCACGGATCACGGGCCGGGCTACCTCGGTGCCGATGCGCGCATCGGTACGACGCAAAGCGGTGAGGCCGGCGTGGGCGGCCGCGACCCGAAAACCGGCATCGCCTACATCGCCTCATATGCGCTCGAAGGCGGAAACTTCTCGACGTTGCCGCCGCCGGTCAACCACATCGATCCGGGCCTCGCGAGCAAGACCGAACTCGTGCTCGGCGTCGAGCGGCCATTCTACACCGTCCACGCCGTCTACACCGACATCGGGCCGCAGTTCGCCCCGGCTGACGGCTCGGTGAACGTGGCCGGCGTGCGTGGTCTCGCTTTTGAAGCGACAGCCACTGGTGCGGGCGCCCCGGCGTCGTGGCTGAAGCAGTACTACGTCCGCGGCTACGGCGTGCGGGATCTCGACCCGGCCGGAAACGTCACCTACACGGACGACGAAGTCTCGGCGTATCTCCTGACCAAGCAAGGCATCAACGTCGCCGCCGGCGAGCTCCTCACGACCCGCGGCGCCTACGGCTACGGCACCCCGTACTTTCCGCAGGTCACCGGCTATCCGTTAAACTATGTCGGCTCGATTTACGGCAAGGTCGGCAGTTCCGGCGCGATGATCGGCTACAAGACCGGCGAGCCGACCTCGGTGAACGTCTCGTACATGACCGGCCCGAATCTCGTCTTCACCGGGACCGCGAGCGGCGCCGGATTTATCAACGGCTTCCAGCAGACCTGGACGGCGTTCGGGCAGACCAGCGTGCTCGGCTTCCGCGTCCAAGGCGCTTACGGCGTGAACCACGGCTGGTACCCCGGCGCGGAACATACGCTTTCTCCCGGCGGTCAAACCGAGGGCCAGACGCTGCGCTACGCCGCGCTCTGGCGCGGCATCGACCCGTTGACCTCGGTGCTCCTCGGTTACCAGAGTGTCGTCGGATCACCGTACGGGGCTAGCGCTCCCGACACGTACTTCTCGTTCAGCTTCGTAGAGAATCTGCGCAACGACGCCGGGCAGTTCAGCGTCACCTACGGTGCGCCGCCGCACGCCCCCAATTTCGCCTTCGCGCGCGCCGTCTCGAGCTGGAACTCCCCATCGCTCGTCGTCGGCTGCTTCGCCGGGAATGGCCTGTGCAACCTGAACCGCTTGCTCGTTCAGTACGTGCGTACGGTCAATTTTTGACCGCGCCGCCGGTGAGCCCGAGCTGCTGCTCGAGATACTGCTGCGGCGGAACCGGACGGGCGAGCGCGGCTTTACTCGGCGCGGGCGGCGCGGGCACCGCGGCCGTCTGCGGCGCGGTGTCCGAGTCGGCGCCGAGCACGAGCGGAAGACCGTCTTTGCCGCCGCCGATCACGAAGACTTTCGCGTTCGGCGATTGGGCCAGGGACTTGGTCGCTTCGATGCCTTCGTAGCGGAGGTAGGCGTCGGTAAGTCCCTTGGACATGATGTTCGACGCGTCGCGAATGCCGGTCGCTTCGGTGCGCTTGCGGGCCGCCTCGGCGGTGGCCACCTTTTCTTGCCAGTAGTAGCTGTAGAGCAACTGCTGTTCCTTGCTGGTCTCCGTGATCGACTGCTGCAGCTCCGCCGGCAGAACGATCTCGCTGAGGAGCACGCTTTCGAGGTTCAGCCACACGAAATGGCTCACCGGCGGCCGGGAGGCGCACGGGAGATAGTTCCCCTTGTGCGGCAATTCGGGTGCCACCAACGGTGCCGCGTCGGGCGGAATGTACTCGGGAAAGTCCGCGTCGCGGGTGTTCAGCGTGCTCGCGGAAGGGCTTGGATGCTTCCCCGCCGGCGCGCTCGCGCGCTCGGCAGAGACGTGCCCGGAGACGTCAGGTTTTTCCGGCAGATCGATCAGAGCGTCGGCGTTCGGCGGGGGCGTGCGCATCGTCATCGGAAGATTGGTCGGGTCGTTTTGCACGAACAGATTCCAATCCGCCACGTCCCTGATCTCTTGCTGGATTGCCGGCCGGTCGGCGAAGAGGTCTGAGGAATGTTTCAGCGAGATGACGTTGCGGGCTACGACCTCGACGACGGGATCGAAGAGAACCGTGGCGTACTGCGCGCCCGCGTACTTGTAGAGCACAGGAATGTTGTCCGGGATCAACTGATAGCGATATACGACGCGCACCTGCGCCTGCAAGCCGTTGTTGGTAAGCGCTTTGATCGTCACGTTGCGCTCTTGCAACCGCCCGTCGAACTTGATGATGGCGTCCCAGGGAAAGATGAGGTGCAGACCCTCCGGGACGACCGTGCAGAGGTCCGTGCCGCCTTGGAAGCGCCGCCACATCACGCCGAAATTCCCCGCCGGAACGTTGATGATGATGCGCGTCGGGAAGAGGACGATGACAAAAACGACGATCGCGACGACGACCCAGAGTTCGACCGAGTGCTCGCGCAGGAAGCACACGACTTCCTCCCAGACTGCGCGAGCGCGCTCACGCATGGTCCTGCTCCAAGGTATCGCTGACGATTCTTCCTTCCTCCATGTGAATGCGCCGCGTCGCCGCGTCGAAATAGCGATCGTCGTGCGAGACGGCGATGATCGTCACCCCGCGTTCGTGGAGCATGGGGAGAACCTCGCGGTAAAAACGCCGGCGAAAGATCGGATCCTGATCGGCAGCCCATTCATCGAGAATGCAGATCGGCCGGTGCTCCAGCATCGCAACGATCAGCGCCAGCCGTTTGCGTTGTCCGGTCGACAGTTTGTCGGTTGAGAACTCGTCACCCGCAAGATCCGTCTTGTCCGCGATCTGGAACTCGTCCAGGAGCGCCGGCACCTCGGGCAGCGCGCTCGCCTCGACGCCGTAGAGGCGCTTAAAGAGATGGAAGTCGGAGAAGACCGACGAGAACATGTCGCGGTACTCCTGGGCGTTCGCTCGAGTGACCGGCGCGCCGTCGACGACGATCCGGCCCGAATCGGGCCAGTAAAGCGTTGTGAGCAGACGCAGGAACGTCGACTTCCCGGAACCGTTTCCGCCGGAAACGAAGATGGTCTCGCCGGCTTCGATCGTGAGGTTGATCGGCCCCACCTCGAACGGAACGCCGCCGTTGGGGTAACGAAAGCGAAGCTCCTCGAGCCGAATCCGGTGAAACGTCCGGCGTGGTTCAACGACCGGTTCCGGCAGGCGCTTCGGCGCGGAATCCCCATGCCGCAAGAGAGAGCTTTCGAGAGCGATGATCTGCGCCGCGCACGAGTTCGCCGTCGAGAACGTCGGTATCGCGCTAACGACGCCGGCGATCGGGCCGAAGACGAAGAGCACCGCCGTCGTCGTCTTCACGAGAACGCCGCTGGTGACCGCGCTGAGCTCGGGAACGATGAAGACCATCGTTCCGAGGAGCAAGAAGAACACGTTCTGCGTGAAGATATAATTTCGCGCGAACTCGTTCTGCAGATGCGTGCGCTCGCGCGACGCACGCCCCGACGCAGCGACGGCGTCCTCCGCGAGTTCGGCGCTGCGCCGGCTGTTGAGCTTCCCTTCCTTGAACCCTTCGAGCACGCCGGCGAGCAGGTCGGTCAGCCGGTATTCGGCTTGCGAAGCTTGTTCGGCGGCGCGGTCGAGTTTGCTCGCGCGAGTGAGGTACATCGCGATGGCGACGGCCATGAAGCACGCGGCGAGGATGAACGCCGTCGTCGAGAGCGAGATCAGGTAGAGCGTCGTGAAGACGACGAGCAGCGCCATCTGCACGCTCGGGATCAACAAGTTGCAGGTCTGCGAGAGCGTCTGCGCCTGCTGGCCGACGACGGCGAAGATGTGCGTGCGCCCGAGTTCGTCAACCTCCGCGAGCTCGCTGGTTCGCACGGCTTCGATCAAGCGGCAGCGGATGCGATGGATGATGCGTTCGATCTCACCCGACGCTTCGAACATCATGTAGCGCTGAGAGAACGTGAAGACGAGCAGCACGACGGCGAATCCGATCGCGAGGCGCAGGCTCGCGTGGTGCGTTCCGTCGATGCTGCCGGCGGCAACATTGACGATCGCGAGCACGAGCGCGTTCGCGATAGCTGCGAGCATGGCGACCATGACCATCCGCGAGACATTGATTGAGGCTTCGCTCCGCAGGAGCGTCAGCAAAGGCACAGGTCGAGCCGCGGCTCGCTAATCCGCCGTCAGGTTTGCGGACTGCACGTTTGACAGACGTCGACCTCGACGCGTTTGAGCTTGCGATGACAGTGCTGGCACTTGCCGCCCCGGCTCGTGCCCACTGGTACGTACGCGACGCCCTCGGCGCGGACGGGCGGCAAAAACGTGGTCTGCGTCACGAGGAAGATCGCCAAACCGACCAGCGGTGTCAGGAACAGGCACAGGAGAAGCCAGCCGCCGAAACCCGGCCGCCGCTGTCTCCCGAACCATGCGATAAACAACGCCGAAACGAGATAGAGCAGTAACCAACTCATCGTTTATCTGCCCCGTCTCGCATCCGGATACTCGTTGCGGTGTTACTTCGCGTCTTTGGCGGCCGCGGCCGCCGCGGCGGCTGGGGTGGCCGGGGTAGTCGCCCCGCCGGTCTTGGCGCGGAACTCGGACTGGTAGTACGCGCGAACCTCATCGGGTTTGAAGTCGAGAAACGTGCCGCCGGACTCGAAGTGCTGGATGAACACCCGGCCCAGCGCGTACGTGGCGGCGGCTGCGATTGCGGGCTCAGTCAGCATGCCCGCGATGCCGCCGACGATCGGCACGAACTTCACGAGGCTGGCCGCCGGCGCGGCCACGAGCACCGTGCCCGTGCCACCGACCAGCGATCCGATGATGGACTTCGCCGAGTTGCGCGAAAACGGAATCCCGTAGAACTTCGCAAGATCGTCGAGCATCTTTAGCTCGACCGCCATGATCGCGGCGAGATCGATGAGGGGCAACGGAATCAGACCGGCACCAGCAGACCACCCGACGTACGAGTTGACGATACGTTCGGCTTCCGCGGTTTTGCTCTCGAAAGTAACCGACATCTTGCCTCCTGGGCGAGTGACTTTAACCAACGTTAAGGAAGCAAACGCCTCCGATACTGTCTGCGCCGCAACTGCGCGTGCTTCCTGGCTTCCCTTGCTCTCGACGCACCGGTAGCAGGGCTCAAGCCTCACTTACCCGCAATCTACGCCTTGGTGCTCGCTTCGGTTTCAGTCTTTCAACACCAGACGCCGACGTGCGCGTTTTCCGAAGTCTTGCCTCACGGCCGTGAACCACGGCTCGTCCTGATGATCCCCGTATGATCGTCGACCGCATCGATATTCAGAACATATGTTCCATGACGCCGCTTCAAGAGGGCATGTTCTTCCATGCCGAGTCGGAGCCGGAGTCGGAGGCGTACGTCGAGCAGTGGTGTCTGCGGATCTGCGGGGAGCTGCAGCCCGATCTCGTACGCGCGGTCTGGGGCGATCTGGTCGCTCGTCACGAAATCTTCCGAAGCATCTTCACACTCGGTGACGGAAAGCGTCCGCTTCAGATCGTCCTGCGAGAACGCGACGTCGAGGTCGCGACCAAGGATTTCTCCGCGCTGCCCGCCACGGAACAGGCGGCGGCGCTGACGGCGGAACGCGACCGAGACCGCGCGCGCGGGTTCCGCCTCGCGACCGATCCGCTGGTGCGCATTCTCCTTATCCGGCTGGCCGCCGATGAGTGGGAGATCATCTGGAGCCACCATCACATCATTCTCGACGGCTGGTCGGTCGCGCTCGTCCAGGCGGAGTTCATGCGCCTCTACGCCGCGCGCCGCATAGGGCGAGCGCTCACGCTCGCCCCGGCCCAACCCTTCAGCCGGTTCGTAGGCTCGATCCCGGCGACCACCGACACCGCGTTCTGGCGCGACTATCTCGCCGGTGCCGGTCCCGTTGCGGAGCTGCCGCGCGGGCGGATGCCGCGGCGATCGGCGATCGCGCGCGAATTCGTCGCGTTCACCCCGGCCACAACGGCCAAGCTCGATGCCTTCTGCCGCGCCGAAGGCGTAACGCTCGGCGCGTTCGTGCGGGCGGTGTGGGGCATCGTCCTCGGCCGTTACGCCGACGCCGACGACGTCGTGTTCGGATGGGTCGTATCGGGCCGGCCGGCGGATCTGCCGGGCGTTGAAGGGATGGTCGGGCTCTTCATCAACACGCTGCCGGTCCGCGTGCGGTTAGCGGGCGAGGACGAGACGTTCCGCCGGCTCGTCGCGCGCGTCCACCGCGAGGCCGCCGACCTCGTCGCGCACCAGCACACGCCGCTCGCCGAGGTCCAACGCGCGGCCGGCGTTGCACCGCTCTTCAGCCACGTCGTCGCGGTCGAGAACTACCCCGTCGCCGACGCGGTCGTGAGCGCGGCCGAGACCGGGTTTGAGGTGCGCTCGGCGACGAGCTACGACCGCACGCACTACGGCTTCGAGCTCGTCGTTTTGCCGAGCCCCGACGGGCTGCGGCTGCGGCTTTCGTGGGACCGCGCGAACCACGACGACGACGCGATGACTCGCCTCGGCGGCCAGCTCGCGCACGTCGTCGAGGCGGTCCTCGACGAGCCGGACCTGCGGCCGTCGCGGCTCAACATTCTGCCGTCCGATCAATGGGAAGCGGTGGTCCGCGCGAGGAACCGCACCGCGGCCGCGTATCCCGAGGCCACGATCGTCGGGCTCTTCGAGGCGCAGGCGCGCGCGAACCCGGCGGCGCCGGCCATCGTTGGGCCGGACGGCGAGGGGTGGCTGACGTACGGCGAGCTCGACCGCCGCGCGGCCGCGGTCGCCGCGCATCTCGTGCACGATCTGCACGTCCCGGCTCGCAGCCGGATCGCGCTCTGCGCGTCGCCGTCGGTCGACGCGATCGTCGGGATCCTCGGCATCCTCAAAGCCGGCGCAGCCTACGTCCCCATCGACCCGACCTATCCGGCCGAGCGCGTGCGCTTCCTCTTAGAGGACGCGCGCCCGGCGCTGGTGTTGACGACGCGAGCCGACGCCGCGGCGCTCCCGGCACTCCCCGTTCCAACCGTCGAGATCGGTGGGCACGGCGCCGACGAGCGCCCGCTCCCCACGGGCGGCACGCCGGACGACGTCGCGTACGTCATTTACACGTCGGGCTCGACGGGGACGCCGAAAGGCTGTCTCGTTACCCATCGCAACCTCGTGCGGCTGATTGCGAACGATCGTGCGGCGTTCGATTTCGGGCAGGACGATACGTGGATCGTCGCGCACTCACTCAGCTTCGACTTTTCGGTCTGGGAGCTGTTCGCACCGCTCGTTCACGGCGCGCGCGTCGTCGTGCCGTCCCGCGAGACCGTGCGGGACGTCCCCGCGTTCCGCGAGCTTCTGGTTCGCTTTCGCGTGAGCGTGCTGAACCAGACGCCGCTCGCGTTCGCGAATCTGATCGCAGTCGAAGAATGCGCGGCGCATCACACGCTCGACGAGCATTTGCGCTGCGTGATCTTCGGCGGTGACCGGCTCGACGCCGGTTCGCTGCGCCCATGGATCCGGCACTATTCGGCGGACCGGATCGCGCTGCTCAACATGTACGGGATCACCGAGACGACGGTGCACGTCACGCAGCACCGGCTGACCGACGAACAGATCCTCGTGCCGCCGCGCGAAAGTCCGATCGGCATCCCGCTTCCGGAGACGACGGTGTACGTTTGCGACCGGCATCGCAACCCGCAGCCGTTCGGCGCGCCGGGCGAGATGCTCGTCGGCGGGACGGGCGTCTGCGCGGGCTACCTCGAGCGTCCCGAATTGACCGCAGAGCGCTTCATCCCCGACGTGTTCGGCGGTGGCGGCCGGCTCTATCGCAGCGGTGATCTCGCGTATCGCGACCCATCCGGCGAGCTGTTCTACCTCGGCCGCAACGACGCGCAGGTCAAGGTCCGCGGTCATCGGATCGAGCCCGCCGAAATCGAACGCGCGCTCGCATCGCTTCCCGGTGTCAGGCGGGCCGCGGTCTTCGCCGACGCGGGTCCGGCCGGGACCGAACTGATCGCGTGCGTCGTCGGCGATGCGACGCCGGACGCGCTGCGCGCCGGACTCGCGCGGCAGCTCCCCGAGTACGCGGTGCCGAGCGCGTTCGTCGACTGCGACGTACTCCCGCTCACGGCGAACGGCAAGCTCGACCGCGCAGCCGTGCGCGCACTGCGGGCCGATGCGGACGGCACCGCGCGCGCCCCGTTCGTCGCGCCCGCGACGGACCGAGAGCGGCTTCTCGCCGAGATCTGGGCGGCGGTCCTCGGCGCGCAGCGCGTCGGCCGCCACGACCGTTTCATCGATCTCGGCGGCGACTCGATCAAGTCGATTCTGATCCTTGCGCGTTTGCGTGCGCGCGGGCTGACGCTCGAGTTGCGCGACCTCATCAAGTATCCGACGATCGCCGAGCTCGCGCCGCTCGTCACCGAACGGCGGCCGCGCACCGCGGCAACGGAGTCCGGCGCGCCGTTCCCGCTCACGCCGATCCAACGGCGCTTCTTCGAGACGCACCCTGTCGATCGTGCGCACTACAACCACGCACTCTTGCTGCGTTGCACGCGCCGCTGCGATCCCGAGCGCCTGCGCGCCGCGCTGCAAGCGCTCTCCGAGCGACACGGCGCGCTGCGGCTGCGCTTTCACGAGCATACCGACGGCACGTGGACACAACGCATCGCCGCGGGCGGCGAGCCGGTCGCGTTCGCGGCCGTGGAGCTCGCGCGGGAAGCCGGCGGCCCGGCGGCGATCGAACGCCTCTCCCAAGCGCAGCAGACGGCGTTACATCTCGACGGCGGACCGCTGTTCCGCGCGCTGCTCTTCGCGGACCCGGCGGGTGACCGGTTGCTGCTCGTCGCGCATCACTTGACCGTCGACGGGGTTAGCTGGCGGGTGATCCTCGAGGATCTGCGTGCGCTGCTCGCGGGTGAAGAACCGCTTCCGCCGACCGACACGTTCGAGCAGTGGTCGGCGGCGCTGCACATGCCGGCATTGCGAGACCGGGTCGCGGCGGAACTGCCGTATTGGCGCGAAGCGGACGCCGCGCCGCCCGATGCGTGGCGACCGCCGTTCGCGGCCGGGACGTACGCCGAAGCGCGCGAAACGCTCGTCGAGTGGAGCGCCTCCGAAACTGCCGACGCGATGGGCGCGTGCAGCGCGTATCAGACGAATCTCGGAGAGCTGCTCCTCGCGGCGACGGCGCGCGCGCTCGGGCGCTGGACCGGCTGTGCTACGCTGCACGTGGCGCTCGAAGGGCACGGCCGCGACGCCGTCGCCGCGTGCGATCTCGGCCGCACCGTCGGCTGGTTCACGGCGCTCTATCCCTTCGTGCTCGATCTCACCGATGCGTTCGTCGGGCGGCGCGTTCGCGCGCTCAAGGAGGCGCTGCGGCGCGTTCCGAACGGCGGCGCGGGCTACGGAATGTTGCGCTACCTCACGCCGGCGGACGGCCTGCCGCTGCGCGCCGAACCGCGCGTCTCGTTCAACTATTTGGGCGAGCTGGGCACCGCGCCCGGCGAACTCTTCACGCTCTCGTCCGAACCGATCGGCTCGGCCGTCAGCCCGCGCGGGCCGCGTCCGTTCGTGATCGAAATCACGGCGCTCGTCGTTCTAGAAACCCTGCGGCTCTCGCTTACCGTTCCCGAGGGTGTCGCATCCGCGTCGGTCGCCCGGTTGAGCGACATGATTCGTGAAGAGTTGCGCGTCGTCGTCGATCACTGTCGCGAGCGCAAAGTGCCGGAGCTGACCCCAGCCGATCTGACGCACAGCACCCTGACCCTCGACGAGTTCGACGAGCTATTTGATGACGATTAGGCGCGAAGACCTGGACGATCTCTATCCGCTCTCGCCGATGCAAGAGGGGATATTGTTCCACGCGCGCGAGACGCCCGACGGACCCGCATACGTCGAGCAAGTCGTGTGGCGCGTGCACGGCGCGTTCGACGTCAAACACTATGAGGGGGCCTGGAACGACGTACACGCCCGCTACGAGGCGCTGCGTTCGGTCTTCACCCACGAGCGCAGCCGCGAGCCGCTGCAGATGGTTCTCAAGCGGCGCGCCGCCGACGTGCGCTACGAATCGTTTGCAGACCTCGCTCCGGACGCGCGCGAGCGGCGCTGCCTAGAGGCGCGCGCCGCGGAGCGCGCGGAGCGCTTCGATCTCGCAAACGGGCCGCTCTTGCGCGTCCGGGTCTTCGAGCTCGAGCCCGACGCCTACGAGATCGTCCTGACTTGGCATCACATCCTCTTCGACGGCTGGACCACGCACGCGCTGCTGCGCGATCTGCACGCGTCCTATCTTGCCCGCGTCGCGAACGAAGCGCCGGCACTGCCGCCGTTGCCCTCGTACGCGCGCTACGTCGAGTGGCTGAAGAGCCGCGACCGCGAAGCCTCGCTCGCCTTTTGGCGCACGCTGCTCGCGGGCTACGAAGCGAGCGCTGAGATCCCGCGCGTCGCTGCTCGGCGCGGCGTATACGAGCTCGAACGCCTCGACGTCGCGTTCGATGGCGAGACGGATCGCAAGTTGAAGGCCTTCGCGGCCGCGGCGAACGCGACGCCGAACAGTATCGTGCAGGCGGTGTGGGGCCTCGTGGTCGGCCGCTATGCGGACGTAAACGACGTCGTCTTCGGTGCGGTCGTCTCCGGACGTTCGCCCGACGTTCCCGAGATCGAGCGAATGCCGGGGCTCCTGATCAACACGATTCCTGTGCGCGTGCGCTGGGACGACGGTGAGACCTTCGCAGCGCTTGTCGCGCGCGTGCAGCAGCAGGCGCTCGACGCGCAGCCGCACCACGCCGCGCGGCTGGCCGAGACCCAGCAGCAGAGCGAAATCGGTGCGGGCCTGATCGGCAGTCTCCTCGTCTTCGAGAACTATCCGGTCGCGCGCCTCGCCGGCGCAGCGGACGGCGCGATGACGATCGAGGTGGTTGCGACGAGCGAGCCGACGACGTACGACCTAGCGATCGTCGTCGATCCGGCGCCGGCGTTGCGCGTCAGCTTCCAGTACAACGCGGCGGCCTACCCGCGCGCGCAGATCGAAGCGCTCGCGCGGCACTTCACCGAGCTCTTACGCGGGGCGGTGACCGCGCCCGGCGAGCCGCTCGCGCAACTCGACATGACGACCGAAGCGGAAGCGTTCGAGCTGCGCGCGCTCAACGACACGACGCGGCCCTATCCGCGAGACGGCGACCTGGCGGAACGTTTCGCCGCGGCGGTCGTGCAGCACGGTGCGCGAACGGCGCTCGTGGCGGACGGCGCCGCGACGACGTACGCCGAGCTCGACCGGCGTGCGAATCAGCTGGCGCATCATCTTGCGGCCTGCGGCGTCGGTCCCGGCGACCGCGTTGCGACGCTCCTCGAGCGCTCGCCCACTATGGTCGAGACGGTCCTCGCACTCGTCAAGCTCGGGGCCTCGTACGTGCCGCACGATCCGGCCGGTCCGGTCGCCCGGCTCGCATTCGCGATCGCCGACGCGGGAATCCGCACGGTGGTCGCGCCGGCCGCGACCGACGCGCGCATTCCGGGCGTCACCTACGTCCATCCCGACGCGGACGCTGCGCGTATTGCGGCGTGCCCCCGAACGCCGCCCGCGCACGACGTGCGCCCCGAGGCTGAGGCGATGCTGTTCTACACCTCCGGTTCGACCGGCACGCCGAAGGCGGTGCGCGTGCCGCATCGCGCGGTGTTACGCCTCGTCCTCAACACCGACTACGTGGCGCTCGGCCCCGCCGACCGCGTCGCACATATGTCGAACGTCGCGTTCGATGCGGCGACGTTCGAGATCTGGGGCGCGCTGCTCAACGGTGCGGAGTTACACCCGTTCGGTGCGGAGACGGCACTGACGCCGAGCACGTTGCGCGCGGAACTCCGCGCCCGCGCGATCACGACCATGTGGGTGACGGCGGCGCTCTTCAATCAGGTCGTGCGCGAGGTCCCGGACACGTTCGCGACGCTCGACACTTTGCTCGTCGGCGGCGAACCCCTCAACCCGAAGTGGGTCAAGCGCGCCCTCGCGCGCGGCAAGCCCAAGCGTCTGCTGAACGGCTACGGTCCAACCGAGACGTGCACGTTCGCGACGTGGCACGAGATCAGCGAGGTGCGCGACGGCGGGACGGTTCCGATCGGGCGGCCACTCGCGAACACGACTGCGCACGTCGTCGACCGCGCGGGCCGGCTGCAACCGCTCTGCGCCGCGGGTGAGCTCTGGATCGGCGGAGACGCCGTCATGCTCGGCTATCTCAACCGCCCCGAGCTCGATGCGGCGGCCCTCAGTTCAGATCCGTGGGGTGCACCGGGCGGCCGCGTCTACCACACCGGCGACATCGTGCGCCGAAATCTGGCCGGCGACCTCGAGTACATCGGCCGGCGCGACGCGCAGGTCAAGCTGCGCGGCTTCCGGATCGAGCTCGGCGAAATCGAGACGGCGCTGCGCGGCTACGCCGGCGTCACCGACGCGTTTGTGACCGTTCATCAGGACGAGCAGAACGGCGACCGGCGTTTGATCGCGTACCTCGTGACGGCCGAACCTGCCGCGCAGCCGATCGATCTTGCGCTGCGCGCGCATCTGCGGCCTCGCCTCCCGGGCTACATGATCCCCGCGCACTACGTCGTCCTCGAACGGCTCCCGCTCAACGCGAACGGTAAGATCGATCGCAAGTCGCTGCCCGCGCCGACCACGTCGGGGATGGGCTTCGGACGCACGTTCGTCGAGCCGGCGACCGATCTCGAGCGGCAGCTCGCGGCGATCTGGCAGAAGGTCCTCGGCGCGCCGAGCGTCGGCCGCACCGACAACTTCTTCGAGCTCGGCGGTCATTCGCTGAGCGCGAGTACCGCCATCTCGCACATCCGCGCCGAACTCGACGTCGAGGTCCCGATCGCGGCGTTCTTCGAAGCCGCCACCTTGGAGGCGCTCGCGGCGTTCGTTCTCGACGTTCAGCGGTCCGGCAACGGACCGACGAAGCTCACGCGGATCGCCCGCCACACCTACGCCGCCGTAGGGAAAGCATGAACATCCTCGGGTTCACGGGCGGATTCGATCGCGTCTACGACGCGCACTATGCCTTTCCGATCGACTTTGCTCACGACGCTGCGGCGGTGCTCGCGGTCGACGGCCGCATCGCCGCCGGTATCGAAGAAGAACGCCTCAATCGTATCAAGCACACGAACAAGGTACCGGTCAACGCGGTTCGTTTCTGCCTCGACGAGGCGGGCATCGAGCTCGCCGACGTCGACTACTTCGCGTACTACGCGACTGAGAATTTTCTCGACGAGTTCTTCCTGCGCTTCCACCTCGACCATCCGCGGCTCGACGCTTTTCAGGGGATCCGGCCGCTGCTGCAGGGCGTCTTCGAGCGCGACTTCGGCTACCGCCCCGACGCCGACCGTTTCCGTTTCGTCAGCCATCATATGGCGCATGCCTTCAGTGCGTTCTCGCTGTGCGGATTCGATGAAGGGCTCGTCCTCTCGATGGACGGCGTCGGCGAGAGCGTTTCGACGATGGTCCTCGATGGACGGGGCGCCGATCTCAACGTCCTATGCGCGCATCCGCAGCAGTTCAGCCTCGGCAACTACTACACGAAGGTCATCGGCTTTCTCGGGTACGGGATCTATGACGAGTACAAGGTCATGGGGCTCGCGCCGTACGGCGATCCCGAACGCTTCCGCCAGACCTTCGAGACGTTCTACGCGCTCCTGCCAGGCGGCAAGTACGTGATCTACAACGAACGCGTGATGCGCCTCAACGAGCTCTTCCGGCCGCGCGGAAGCGGCGAGCCCTTCACCCAGCTGCACATGGACGTCGCGGCGGCGCTGCAGATCTCGCTCGAAGCGATCGTCTTCCACCTACTGGAGCATTACCAGGACGCGACCGGCCACGAGAACCTCGCGATCGCCGGCGGCGTCGGGCAGAACAGCAGTATGGTCGGCAAGTTGTGGGCGAGCGGGATGTTTCGCGACATCTTCGTGCAGCCCGCGGCCGACGACGCCGGCTGCGCGATCGGGTGCGCGATGGCGGTCGCGCACGAGGTGATGCCGTCGTTGCGCAAGACGCGACTTCAGCACACGTTCTGGGGACCCGACATCGGCGACAACGCGTCGGTCCGCAAGACGCTCGAAGGCTGGGCGCCGTTCGTCGAGTTTCGCCGGATGCAGCGGCCGTTCCACGAGACCGCCGGGCTCTTGGCCGAGGGGGCGGTCGTTGGCTGGGTGCAGGGGCGCAGCGAGTTTGGACCGCGCGCGCTCGGCAACCGCAGCATCATCGCCGATCCGCGCCCGTCCAGCCACAAAGATACGATCAACGCGATGATCAAGAAGCGCGAGGCGTACCGTCCGTTCGCGCCGTCGGTCCTCGAAGAGTCGGTCCACGAGTTCTTCGAGATACCGGCGACCCAAGGTCAGTTCCCGTTCATGTCGACGGTGCTGCAAGTTCGTGATTCGTGGCGCGAGACGCTCGGCGCGGTGACGCACGTCGATGGTAGCGCGCGGCTGCAAACCGTTAGCCGCGAGACGAATCCGAAATATTATGCGGTGATCGAGGCCTTCGGAGAAATCACCGGCGTCCCGATGTTGCTGAACACGTCGTTCAACAACAACGTCGAACCGATCGTCAACACCGCGGATGAGGCGGTGACGTGCTTCGTCACCTCCGGGCTGCACTTTCTCGTGATCGACGACTATCTGGTGAGCAAGCTCGCGAGCCCGTCATCGCGCTTGCGCGAGTTCCGGCTCTGGCTCTCGCCGTGCACCCGGCTGACCGCGACGCGGACCTTCACCGCCGACGACCGCCAAGAGACGGTGTACGAACTCGTGCGCAATTACGACGAGAGCCGCCGGCGGAAGATCTCAGCGCAGGCGTATGCGGTGATCGCTGCCGCCGACGCGAATACGCTGCTGGCCGACGCGCTCGCCGCGTGCGGCGCGAGCGGCGGCGAAACGGCGCTCATGGACGAACTCTTTGACCTCTGGAGCGATCGCTACGTTCTCGTGCGGCCGCCGGCCTCGGCCGACGTGTGATGGCGGACGACGTCTACATCCTGCCGATGTCCCCGGCGCAGCAGCGCCTGTGGTTCCTCGACCAGATGGACCCGGGAACGACGATGTTCAACATCCCGGTCGCGTACCGGTTCCACGGCCCGCTCGATCCCGCGCGCGTGGAGCGCGTCCTTTCGCGGATCGTCGAACGCCACGAAGTGTTGCGCACGACGCTGACGAGTCTGGATGGCGAGCCCGTGCAGACGATCCATCCGCCGCGCCCGGTCGCGTTGCGTGCCGGCGATCTGAGCGCGCTCGCCGTCGGCGTACGCGACGCCGCGTTGCTCCGCGAGCTGCGCGCGGCGGCGGCCGAACCATTCGATCTCGCGCGCGGCCCGCTCTTCCGTCCATCGCTCTGGCGGCTCGCTCCCGCTGACCACGTGCTCATGCTGTGCATGCACCACGCGATTTCCGACGGCTGGTCGCTCGGCGTCCTCAACACGGAGTTCGCCGCGCTGTGGAACGCCGATGCGGAAGGCCGCGCCGATCCGCTGCCGGCGCTCACGATCCAGTACGCCGATTACGCCCACTGGCACCGCGCGCGCATGGAGAGCGGCGAGCTCGACGCGCAGCGCGGCTACTGGCTCGATCAGCTCCGCGGCAATCGTGGCGTCCTGCGGTTCCCGACCGATCGTCCGCGACCGAAGCGCCAGACGTTCGACGCCCGCGCGTACGAGTTCCGGCTTGCGGAGTCCGTTACCGACGGCCTGCGCGCCTTCTGCAAGGACGCGGGCGTGACGCTCTTCATGGCGACGATCTCGGCGTATGCTCTGCTGCTCGCCCGCTACAGCGGTCAGGACGACCTCTTCGTCGGGATCCCGGCCGCGGGGCGCACCGAGGCCATGTTGGAGCCGCTCATCGGCTTCTTCGTCAACGCGCTCGTCATCCGGTTCAAGCTCGATCCCTCGGCGACGGTGCGCGATCTGCTGACCACCTCGAAGAAAACGGTCCTCGACGCGTTTACGAATCAGGACTACTCGCTCGATGCGCTGATGGAAGCGCTCGAGATCGAGCGCGATCCCGCGTTCGAGCCGCTCGTGCAAGCGACGTTCGCGCTGCAGAACATGCCGCGCGGCACGGGTGGGCTACCGGAACTTGACATCGAGCCGATCTCCGGCGAGTGCATGCACTCACGCTACGACCTGATGCTGCTCTTGACCGAGACTCCCGAAGGGCTCGGCGGCAACATGGTCTATAACACGGGCCTCTTCGAGCGCGAAACGATCGCGCGCATGATGCGTCATCTCGAACGGTTGCTCGAACGAATGGTGGCTGCGCCCGACGCACCGCTGGCGTCGCTCTCGTTCGTTACGCAGGCCGAGCTCTACGAGATGCTCGGTGTCGTGCCGGAGACGTACGAGCGGATCCTCCCGCTCGTGCCGATGCAGCGCGACCTCTACATGGATTCGCTCTCGCACCCCGAGAGCCGCCAGAACCGGACGGGCGTGACCTTTCCGCTCCCCGATCCGGTCGATCCGCGCGCGTGGCAAGAAGCGGTGCAGGCGCTGACCGATGCGCAGCCGGTCATGCGCACGCGCATGGTGCCCTCGAACGCGGCATATGCAGAGCCGGTCTATCAATGCATCCTGCGCGCGGACGAGGTGGGCGTTGAGGTGCACGACCTCTCCGGCGAGCCGCTCGACGACGCCGGCATCGAGGCGTATGTCGAAGCGATCGTCCAGCGGCCGTACGATCTGCACGGCGCGCTCGCGCGGCACTTCCTCGTCAAGCTCCCGTCGGGAAACTGGATCGCGGGCTTGGCCAATCACCACGCGCTGCTCGACGGGATCGGCACGGTCGAGACGGCGACGTGGATCGCGGCCGAGTACACGCGCCGCATGGGGCTCGATGCCGTGCCGAAAGCGCTGCCGGCGACGCTCTTCCACGACGTCGTCCCGGAACTGTGCGCGAAGATCGACGCGCGGCCGGTGCTCGCGCATTGGCGCAGCGTCCTCGCCGGCGTTACGCCGCTGTCGCCGCCGGCACGCTCCGAGCGGAGCGGTCCGCACTTGATCAAGCGTAGTCTCGCCGTTCCGCCCGAGCTCTGGACGGCGGTGCGGCGTTTTACCCGCGAGCTGCGCATCACGCCGCAGATCCTGATGAAGTCCGTCTTCGCGATCGTCGCCGACGCGTATTGCAATTGCGAAGGCGATCTTTTGATGCGGGAATTTCTGGCCGGGCGCGGTCCCGGCCACGCGGCCGCGCTCGGATGTTACTACCAGAGCTTGCCGTTCGTCGTCCCGCGCGAACGCCTCGCCGGCGATGCGACGTGCGCCGACCTGTTCGCGTACGCGCGTACCTGGCAGAAGGAGACGCCGGCCTATGCCGGGATCTCGACGTTCGAGCAGCGCCGGCTCGCGCCGCTCGGCAGCGTCGCGTTGGCGTTCAACTTCATCACGGCCGAGTTCACGATGCCGGTCGGACCGACGCTCGTCGACGTGCGGCGTTTCACGCCGTATGCCGACGGGTTCGTACAATTCGAGGTGAGCACGATCGGGGACGCCGTCTACCTGGCGCTGACGTACGAGCGTGCGATCTTCGCCGAGGACGCGTTCCTCGAACGCGTCCTCGCCGTCGTTCGCCAGATCGTCGACGGTACGCAGCGGCTGGCCGACCTCACGCTGCTGCTTGCGCAGGAGATACCGGCGCGCGTCCCCGCGCTAGCGCCGGCGTTCGTTTCGATTCCGGAACGCATCGCCGCGCAGGCCGAGCTAACTCCCGACGCGCCGGCGATCGTCCAGGGAGAACGGGTGCTCAGCTATCGCGACCTCGCGGCGCAGGCCGAGAAGCTCGCGCGTATCCTCCGCGCTGCGGGCGCCGGGCCGGGCGAGCTCGTCGGAATCTGCACGGAACGCTCACCGCTGATGATCGTCGCGCTCGTCGCCGTCTTGCGCACGGGTGCCGCGTACGTGCCGATGGATGCTGCCTATCCCGACGAGCGTCTGCGGCACATGGCGGCCGATGCGCGGTGCCGCGTCGTCGTCACGCAGACCGCGCTCACGTCGCGCCTGGCGGCTCTGGGCTGCGCGTTGCTGGCCGCCGACGATCCTGCGCTGGGCGTACCGGAAGAGGACGCCGTAGAGCTGCCGGTGCGGCGGCCGGAAAGCACGTTCTACGTCCTCTACACCTCGGGCTCGACCGGACTACCAAAGGGCGCGGCGGTCACCGATCTGGGCGAGTGGAACCTCGTTGCGTGGTACGCCCGCGCGTTCGGGATTGGTCCGGCGGACCGGCTGATCGTCGTGAGCGCGTTCGGCTTCGATCTAACGCAGAAGAATTTCTTCGCGGCTCTCACGACCGGGGCGGCGCTCGTGCTTCCCGAGAGCACGCACTTCGAACCCGAGCAGATTCTCGCGACGATCGAACGGCATCGCGTTACGATCGTCAACTGCGCGCCCAGCGCGTTCTTCAGCTTGCTCGACGATCCGGCGCGCTTCGCCCGGCTCGCAACCCTGCGCAACGTCTTCCTGGGCGGTGAGCCGATCCGCGTGCGCTACCTCGAAGCGTGGCTCGCCAGCGCGCATTGCCATGCGGAGATCGTCAATACATACGGTCCGACCGAGTGCACCGATGTCGTCTCCTCGTTCCGTCTGACCGATCCACTCGCGTATCTCGACCGCGACGTCCCGCTCGGCGCACCGATCGACAACGTGCAGCTGCACGTCCTCGACGCGGCGAACCGGCCGCTGCCGGCCTACGGTGTCGGCGAGTTGTGCATATCCGGGATCTGCGTCGGAACCGGCTACCTGAACAACGCCGCGCTGACCGCGCAGGCGTTCGTCGCGAATCCGTTCGGCGACGGCCGAATGTACCGCACCGGCGACCTCGCGTACCGCTTGCCCAACGGCCTGCCGGTCTTTTTCGGGCGCCGCGACTTCCAGGTCAAGGTGCGCGGCCTGCGCGTCGAGCTCGGCGAGGTCGAGGCCGCATTGCGCGAGGCGAGCGGGCTCTCCGACTGGCACGTCTTCGCGCTGAACGAGACGCTCGTCGCCGGCGTGCGGAGCGTCGCGCCTGCGCCGGCACTGGCCGATCTGCGCCCCGTGCTCGGACGGAGGCTGCCGGAGTATATGATCCCGCAGCGCGTCTTCGCCGTCGCCGAGTGGCCGCTCGGCCCCAACGGCAAGGTCGACCGCGACGCGCTCGCACACGCGATCCCGCAGGAGTGCGGCGCGGCGCCGTCACCGCCGCAGGGCCAGACCGAGGAGCAGCTAGCGCGGATCTGGCACGAGGTTATCGACCGGCCCGCGATCGGACGCGACGAGAGCTTCTTCGCCGTCGGTGGGCACTCGCTGCTCGCGGCGCGTGTCTCCTCGCGCATTCGCAACGAGTTCGGCGTCGAGCTGCCGCTGCGCGCGTTCTTCGACGCGCCGACGATTGCGACGCTCGGTACGCGCATCGACGAGCTCGTCGCGCAGACGCTCGGCGACCTTTCGGATCTCTCCAGCGAGGATATCGACCGGCTGCTGATTGGTAGCGGGACGTAGCGTCATCGCGATGGATGTAAAAGCGCGGCTCGCGACGCTCGGCCCGCACGAGCGGGCGTCACTGCTCAAACGGCTTACCGAGGAGCGGCATTTCGCGGCGGCCGATCGGGGCGCGCCGCTCGCACTCTCGTTCCCGCAGCGGAGGCTGTGGTTTCTGCGCCGGCTCGAAGGGCCGTCGGCCGCGTACAACATGCCGGCGGCGTTTCGCCTGCGCGGCCAACTCGACGCGCAGGCGGTCGCCGCGGCACTGCGCGAGATCGTGCGGCGCCATGAAGTCTTGCGCACGCGCCTCATCGAGCACGACGGCGAGCCCGTGCAGGTGATCGATGCCGATGTCGATCCCGACGGCGCGCTCGTGCAGATGGCGGCCGCGCGCGACGACGACGCGCTGCGGGCACTGATCCGCGAGCATGCCCGGCGCCCGTTCGACCTCGAGCGCGAGCACCCGTTGCGCTGCTTGCTGATCGAGGTCGCGCTGGATGACCACGTCCTCGTCGTCACCGTCGATCACAGCGCTTCCGACGGCTGGTCCACCGGCGTGCTGATGCGCGAGTTCGCCGCGCTCTACAACGCGGTGCGGCGGGGCACGTCGCACGCGCTCCCCGATCTTCCGGCGCAATACGCCGACTACGCCGCCTGGCAGCACCGCGAGCTCGAACGGGCCGACGCGATCGAGCCGCACGTCGCGTATTGGCGCGAGCGGCTCGCCGGCGCGCCGGATGCCGTCGGTCTGCCGTTCGACGCGCCGCGCCGCGTGGGCCGCGCCGCAGCCGGCGACTGCGTCTTTTTCCGTATCGACGGTGCGGCCGCCGCGGGAATTTCCGACCTCGCGCGCGCAGCCGGCGCGAGCACGTACATGGTGCTGCTGGCCGGGTTCTACGCGCTCTTGCACCGCTGGTCGGGCGATACCGACATCACGGTGGGCTCGCCGATCGCCAACCGTCCGCGCAAGGAATTCGAAGGCCTGATTGGATTCTTCGTCAACACGCTCGCGCTGCGGACGACACTCGGCGGCGATCTGCCGTTCCGGACGCTCGTCGAACGCGTGCGGGGGACGGCGCTTGAAGCGTACGCGCACGCCGACGTCCCGTTCGAGCTGCTCGTGGAGAAGCTCAATCCGGTGCGCCGTCTCGACGGCACGCCGTTCTTCGGGGTCATGTTTGCGATGCAAAACAGCGGGCTCGATGAGAACGCCCTCGACGGCGTGAGCGTCGCGGGGCTGCCGGTCACGACCGGCGCGGCGCGGCTCGACCTGACGCTCTCGCTGCAAGAGACGCCCGACGGCTTCGACGGCTGCCTCGAGTTCTCGACCGCGCTCTTCCGCGCGGGGACCGCGCAGCGCTTCGTCGAGCATTACCGCACCTTGCTCGCCTCCGCGGTGCGCGACCCGCAGACGCCGATCTCACGTCTGGACATGCTGAGCCGCGGCGAGCTGCACCGCGTCCTGGTCGAATGGAATCGCACCGACGCGACGCCCGAGCGCGCGGCCTGTCTGCACGAACTGATCGAAGCGCAAGCCGCGGCGACGCCCGAGGGGATCGCGATCCGCCACGGCGACGAGACGTGGACGTACGCGCGGCTGCTCGCCGCGTCGGCGCGCGTCGCGCGGCTGCTGCGCGAGCGGGGCGTCGGTCCCGAGGTGATCGTCGGCGTGTGCATGGAGCGCACTCCGGCGCTGATCGTCGCGCTGCTCGGCGTGCTGCGCGCCGGCGGCGCGTACGTCGCGCTCGATGCCGCCTATCCGCCGGCCCGGATCCGTTATACCGTCGAGGATTCGCGCGCCGCGATCGTGCTCGCGAGCCGCGGCGTCGATCCGGCGCTGTTCGGCGCCGGACCGGAGATCGTCGTTCTCGCCGATCTCGACGGCAACCGTGACGAACCGCCGCTCGACCCGGCGCCGACCGTTTCTTCGAATCTCGCGTACGTGCTCTACACGTCCGGTTCGACCGGACGGCCGAAGGGCGTCGCGATCCCGCATCAGGGGCCGGTCGCGCTCGTCCGGTGGGCGCGTTCGGTATGGTCGCGCGACGAACTGCGCGGCGTTCTCGCGGCGACGTCGATCTGTTTCGATCTCTCGATCTTCGAAATGTTCGTCCCGCTCGCGGTCGGCGGGTCGGTCGTCCTCGCGGCGAACGCGCTCGAGCTGCCGACGCTGGCGGGGCGCGAGCATGTTACGCTCGTCAACACGGTCCCCTCCGCCATCGAGGTGCTCGTCGAGCAGCGCGGGCTTCCGTCGGGCGTGCGCGTCGTCAACCTCGCCGGCGAGGCGCTGACGAGGGCGCTGGCCGACCGCCTCTACGCCGTGCCGTCGGTCGAGAAAGTCTACGATCTGTATGGTCCGTCGGAATCGACGACGTACGCGACGTTCCGTCTGCGCGAGCGCGGCGAGGCAGCGTCGATCGGCCGCCCGATCGCCGACACGAGGCTCTATATCCTCGATGGTGCGCTGCAGCCGCTTCCGCCCGGCTTGCCCGGCGAGATCTGCCTCGCCGGTGCGGGGCTCGCGCGCGGTTATCTCGGCCGGCCGGCGCTGACCGCCGAGCAGTTCGTGCCCAATCCGTTCACCGCCGGCGAGCGGCTGTACCGCACCGGCGACGTCGGGCGCTTCCGCGACGACGGCAGCGTCGAGTTTCTCGGACGTATCGATCATCAAGTGAAGGTCCGCGGTTTCCGCATCGAGCTGGGCGAGATCGAGGCGGTGCTGGGCGAACTCTCCGGTGTCGGCGGCGCGGTCGTCAGCGTCCGCACGACGGGCGCAGGGGCGCTGCAGCTCGCGGCGCACGTCGCGCATCCCGACGGCCCGGGAGCGCTGCCCGCGCTGGAGGCGCACTTGCGCGCACGGTTGCCGGAGTACATGGTGCCCTCGCTCGTCGTGATCCTCGACGCGCTGCCGCTCAGTCCGAACGGGAAGATCGACCGGGCTGCACTGCCGTGGCCGGATGGGCGCGCGCCGAGGCGCGACGCGGCGCCCCTCTCAGCGCCGGAACGTCTGCTGGCCGCGATCTGGGCGGAGCTGCTGCACGCCGAGCGCGTCGCACGCGACGACGACTTCTTCGCGCTCGGCGGGCACTCGCTGCTCGCCGCGCGGCTCGCGTCGAAGGTACGCGACGCGTTCGACGTCGAGCTGCCGCTGCGGACGATCTTCGAGTACCCTTCGCTTGGCGCTCAGAGCGCTGCGATCGCCGCGCTGCACGCCGGCGTCCCACGCGTTTGGGCGGCGATTCCGCGCCTTGACTCACGCGAACGGCTCCCGCTTTCGTTCGCCCAGGAGCGGCTGTGGTTTCTCGATCATCTGGAGCCGGGCAACGCCGCTTATACCATGCCGGGCGCGTTGCGCTTGTTCGGCCGCCTCGACATCGCGGCGCTGCAAACGGCGTTCGCGCAGCTCGTCGCGCGTCACGAGGTGTTGCGCACCGTCTATCCGACCGTCGAGGGGCGCGCGTCCGCGACGCTCGCCGCGGAGCCGCCGGTGCTCAACGAGGTCGATCTCCGCCCGTGCTCGAGCGCGGAGCAGGCGCTGCGGCTCGAGACGTTTCTGCGCGGCGACGCGGCGGGTTCGTTCGACCTCGCGACCGGACCGCTGATCCGCGCGACGGCGCTGCGCCTGGACGACGAGACGGTCCTCGCGGTGACGATGCACCACATCGTCTCGGACGGCTGGTCGATCGACGTCTTCCTGCGCGAGCTGTGCGCCCGTTACGCGGCGCTGCGCGGCGGCGGCGTTGCGCTGCCGGTGGACGAGCCGGTCCTGCAGTATGCCGACTTTGCGGCGTGGCAGCGCGAGCGCTTTGCGAACGGTGAGATGGAGCCGCAGCTCGCATATTGGCGCGAGGCGCTCGCGGGCGCTCCGCAGCTGCTCGCGCTTCCGACCGATCATCCGCGGCCCGACGCACAGAGTTACCGCGGCGCCGCGTATACGACGACGACCGACGCCGCGCTTATGGAGCGCGTCGCGCATCGCGCGCGTGCCTGCGGCGCCACCCCGTTCATGCTGCTGCTCGCCGTCTACGCAACGCTGATCGCGCGGCGCTCCGGCGCCGACGATCTCGTCATCGGTTTCCCGGCCGCCGGGCGCACGCGCAGCGAGCTCGAGCCGCTGATCGGAATGTTCGTCAACACGATCCCGCTACGGTTGCGGTTCGATCGCACCGCGACGTTCGAAGGCGTGCTGGCGGAGGTGCGCGCGCGCACGCTCGACGCGCTCGCGCACCAAGACGTCCCGTTCGAGAAGCTCGTCGACGGGCTCGGCGCCACGCGTAGCCTCTCGTGGTCGCCCCTGTTCCAGACGATGTTCGTGATGCAGAGCAGCGCCGAGGCTCCGGTGCTGCCGGCGGAGCTGCGGGCGGAGCCGATCGCGCCGCCGTCGACGATCGCCACGAAGTTCGATCTCACACTTGCGGTCGGGAAAGGGGCCGATGGCCTCGCGCTGACGTTCGAGTACGACACGGCTCTGTTCGAGGAAACGACGATCGCAGGCTTGGCCGCGGAGTACGTCGAGCTGCTGCGGCGTGCGCTCGACGCGCCGCACGAGGGGCCCTTCGACGGCGCCGCGGCCCCCACCGCACCCGCGATCGCGCTTGACGCGCGAAAGCAAGACGTCGCCGACGGCGTGCCGGCGAGCGCGGCGGAGATCGCAATCGCCGGCGTGTGGCGCGACGTGCTGCGCCTCGAGCGCGTGCGCACCGGCGACAATTTCTTCGAGCTCGGCGGCGATTCGATCGTCTCCATCCGGGTCGTCGCGGCCCTGCGCGAGCGCGGCTGGCGCGTCGATCCCAAGTTGATCTTCCGGCACCAGACGATCCGTGCGCTCGCCGCCGTCGCCGAGCCGATCGGAGCGGCGTCCGAGGCTATCGAGGAGACGATGGGCCGGCTAGCGCTGACGCCGCTGCAGCGGCTCTTCTTTGCACATCAGCCGCCGACCCCGAGCCACTTCAATCAGTCGTTGCTGCTCGTGCTCGATCCCACCGTTGCGCCGGACGCGCTGCGCGCGGCGCTACGCGAGTTGCAGCGCGTCCATCCGGCCTTGCGCAGCCGCTTCCGGCGCGACGCTGACGGTGGTTGGTATCAAGAGATCGTCGCCGAACTCGATGTCGCGCTCGACGAGCACGATCTGGGGGGCGATCCGCCGGCGACGCGCGTCACTCGGCTGGAGCGCCTCTGCGATGCGGTGCAGCGCGGCCTCGATCTCGCTTCCGGTCCGCTCTTTCGCGCCGTGCTCTTCCGCCTGGGTGCGAACGAGACGCGTCTGCTGCTCGTCGCGCACCACCTCGTCGTCGACGCCGTCTCGTGGCGCATACTGCTCGACGAACTCGCCGCCGCTTACGCGCAGGCGCTGCGCGGCCGGCCGGCGCTGGCCGCCGAAGCGTGTGGCCCGTTCGCATGGCGGCGCCGCCTCGCGGCATGGTTGCGCGGCGATGTGCGCGCGCGGGAACGCGCGTATTGGGCGACGGTGACGGCGCATGCCGGCCCGGTCTTCGCGGCGTCGAACGACCCCTCGCAGCCGTCCGTAGCGGCGACGCTCGTGCGCGAACTCTCCCGCGGCGAGAGCGGTTCGCTCGCGACCGCCGGTATCGCGGGCACCGGGGTTCACGATCTGCTGCTGGCCGCGCTCGGCCGCGCGCTCTGCCTCGAAGCGCGGCGTACAACGGTCGTCGTCGACGTCGAAGGCCACGGTCGCGCCGCGCTCGACGACGTCGATCTCTCGCGTTCCGTCGGCTGGTTCACGACGCTCTACCCGGTCGCGCTCGCGTGCGGCGCGTCGGACGATCGTGGAACCTGGATCGATGCGGCGAAGCGAGCGACGCGTGCGATCCCGCACGGCGGAATCGGCTTCGGGCTCTTGCAATCGGACGACGCGGCGATCGCACCTCACGCCGACGTCTCGTTCAACTTTCTCGGTACCGTTGAAGCCGGAGCGCCGAGCGGCCTCGTGCGTGCGCTCGCCGGCGAGCATGCGGGGGCGCTCGTTGCCGGCGATATGCCGCGTCGTTATCGCCTGGAATGCAACGCGGCGGTGATCGACGGCCGGCTCGTGATGCAGTACGCGTACGACACGGCGGTGCTCTCCGAAGCAACGGTGGCCGCCGTCGCCGATCGCGCGCTCGCAACCTTGCGGGCCTTGATCGCGGACGACGAGGTCGACGCGCTCCTCGACGAGCTCGACCTCTCGGAGCTCGAGCAATGACGGCGAAGCGCGATCAGGTCGAAGCGCTCTACCCGCTCTCGCCCTCGCAAACGGGAATGTGGCTGCAATCGCAGACCGCAGGCAGCAGCGTGCTGTTCGTCGAGCAGACCGCGCTGCGCTTGGACGGCGTACTCGACGGCGAAGCGTTGCGCCGGGCGCTCCAACACGTCGTCGATCGCCACGAGGCCCTGCGCTCAGCCGTGCTCTCGCGTGGCGATGCGCCGGTTCGCGCGGTGTTGCGCCGGATGCCGGTGACGCTGGATGTAGCGCGCGCGGACGGAGCCGGCGAGGACGCGGCGCTCGCTGCTCTGATGGAACGTGAGCGCGGACGCGGCTTCGCGTTCAACCGGCCGCCGCTGATCCGCTTCGCCGCAATGCGCTGCGACGGCGCGCGGACGTGGCTCGTCCTTACGTTCCATCACCTGATCCTCGACGGTTGGAGCCTTGGGATCGTGTGGGAAGAAGCGCAGGCGGCCTATGCGGCCGAGGTTGCGGGGACGACACCGGTGTGGCCGCCGGTGCCGCCGGACCGCACGTACGCGGATTGGCTCGCGTCGCGCTCGACGAGTGCGAGCGAGGCGTTCTGGCGCGCGCGATTGGCGGGCTTCACGACGCCGAACGTGCTCGCCCCGCCGCCGGCCGGTGCAGCTGTGGCGCGCGAGCTCGCGCACGCGATGAGCCCGGCGGCCGGCGGAGCACTCGCCGAGGCGGCACGCGCGGCGCGCGTTTCGCCGGCGACCGTCGTCGAAGTGTTGTGGGCCGCGCTCGTCGCCGGCCGCACGCGTACGTCCGACGTCGTCTTCGCGGCGACCGTCTCGGGACGCCCTGCCGAGCTCGCGGGCATCGAGCGGATGGTCGGGTGTTTCATCAACACCGCCCCGATCCGCGTGCGCTTCGACGGCGCCCCGGTGTTGCGCGCGCAACTCGTCGCGCATCAGCAACAGCGCACCGAGCAGCGCGACTTCGAGTACTGTGCCTCCGGCCAGATCCAGAGCTGGTCCGAGGTCCCGGCGCACCGGCCGCTCGCCCAGAGCCTGCTTGTCTATCAGAACGCGCAGACGTCGGCAGCGCCCAATCACGCGGACGTTCCGGCGAACGACGGTGCCGTGCGCGCGCACGGTGCGCGCACGGCGTATCCGCTGACGCTCTTGTTCACGCCGGGACCCGCGCCTGGACTGCGCGTCATCTACCAGCCCGCAGCGTTCTCGGACGCCGATGCGCAAGCGCTCGCAGCGGAACTCGAACGCCTGATCCTCGCCGCGCCGAGCGTCCTCGACCGGCCGGTACGCGAGCTCTGCGCGACGGTCGCTTACGTTTCCGTGACGAGCGGCGACCCCGGCGCCGTGACACCGTACGTCGCGCCGCGCAATCGCCTCGAGCACGAGTTGGCGGGATTGTGGCGCGAGCTGTTCGCGCGCGAGCGCGTCGGCGTTCACGATGACTTCTTTGCGCTCGGCGGACACTCGCTGCTCGCCCTGCAGATGACCGCGCGCATGCGCGGCGCGCTCGGGATCGACGTTCCGCTGCACGTGCTCGTCGCGGAGCCGACGATCGAACGGATCGCGCGCCGCGCCGGCGACACCGCCGCGGGCGATGCGGACCCGCTGATTCCGATCGCCGCCGGCGGCAGCGAAATTCCGGTGTTCTGCATCCACCCGTTGGGCGGGCACGTCCTGTGCTACGCCGCGCTCGGAGCGCGGCTGGGCTCGGCGCATCCGGTCTGGGGGCTGCAGGCAAAGGGTTTGCGGGCGGGTGAGGTGCCGGCCGCGACATGGGGCGAGATCGTCGAGTATCATTGGGCGTTGCTGATGCGCGCGACGAAGGGCCGCGTCGACGACGTCGCGCTGGTCGGCTACTCCTACGGCGGCTACGTCGCGATGGAACTCGCGGCGCGCGCGCGGCGTCTCGGCGCGACCCATCTTCCCGTCGTCCTGCTCGACGTTCCGCATCCGTCGGTCGTCCCCGCGGCGATGCGCCGGCCCGACGCGGCGGGCTTGCTCCACGCACTCTTCACCCCCGCGCTCGACCTCGACCTCGCCGAGCTGCGGCGCATCCCCGAGAACGCGCTGCTGCGCGAGATCTACGACCGCGCGCTCCGCGCCGACGTCCTGCCGCCGGGTACGCCGTTTGAGGACTTGGCGCGTGCGCTCGCGGTCGCGCAGGCGCACGCGCGGTTGACGCCGGCGTCGCCGCACTATGACGTCCCGGCGCTCCTGTTGCGGGCGCGTGAGGAGGCGCTGCGCGTTTCGGACCTGCCCGATCTCGGCTGGGCGCAAGCGACGACGGAACTCGAGGTCGTGTGGGTCGACGGCCGGCATGAGACGATGCTCGAAGTGCAGCACGTCGCCCAGCTCGCTGCCGTGATCGGCGCGTACTGCGCCGCGTCCGGAGCACGCAGCGCGCTATGAACGCGACGACGTCCCTGGGGTTCCTCTTGGAGCGGCGCGCTGCGAGCGTCCCGGAGCGGCGGGCCTACACCCTGCTCGCCGACGGGCGCGATGCGGCGCGCGCGCTCACCTACCGCGAGCTCTACGAGCGAGCGGGCCGCGTCGCGTGGCGGCTGCGCGAGCAGATCGCCGCCGGCGACCGCGTGTTGCTCGTCGACGACAACAGCCTCGACTTCATGGTCGCCTTCATGGGCTGTATGCTCGCGGGCGTCGTCGCCGTCCCGATCCCACCGCTCGACGTCGCGCGCTTGAAGCGCACGCTGCCGCGGCTGCGCACGGTCGTCGCCGACTCCGACGCGGCCGCGGTGTTGACCAGCGCCGGGATCCGCGATCGCGTCGTCGACGCGTTCGCGAGCGAGGGCGACTTGCGTCATCTCCCGTGGATCGTCACCGACGATCCGGCCGCGACGCCGCAGCTCGGACCGCAGCCCGTCGCGCCGAGCGATCTCGCGTTTTTGCAATATACCTCCGGCTCGACGTCGGCGCCGAAAGGCGTGATGGTTACGCACGCCAACCTCCTCGACAACCTCGCGCGATTGCAGCTGGCCTTCGGCTACGACGACGCATCGACGACCGTCACCTGGATGCCCTATTTCCACGACTACGGCCTGATCGACGGGCTCCTCGAACCGTTGTACGCGGGAGCGTCGGCGTATGTCGTTTCACCGGTTGCCTTCGTCAAGCGTCCGTGGCGTTGGCTCGAAGCGGTCTCGCAGTATCGCGCGACGCACATCCACGGACCGAATTTCGCCTTTGCGTTGTGCGTCGATCGCGGGCTCGCGCGCGTTGCGCCGACGCTCGACCTAAGCTCGCTCGTCGTCGCCGGCTGCGCCGCCGAACCGATCCGGCGCGAGACGGCGGAACAATTCATCGCCGCGTTCGCGCGCTACGGCTTACGCGCCGAGGCGTTCGCGCCCGCGTACGGCTTGGCTGAGGCGACGCTCGTCGTCAGCGCGAAGCGCAACGGAACGCTGGCGCAACTCGCGCACCTCGCGCCCGACGCGCTCGAAGACGGGCGCTGCGTCGACGTCGCCCCCGATCACCCGCGCGCGCGGACCGTCTTCAGCTGCGGCGTCCCGGCCGGCGACATCGTCGTGCGCATCGTCGGGCCGGACGGTGCGGAGCTTCCCGACGATACCGTCGGCGAACTGTGGGTCGCGAGCGCGAGCGTTGCCGCGGGCTATTGGAAGCTGCCGGAAGCGACGGCCGAGACGTTCGGCGCGCGCACGCGCGTGGGAACGGGACCGATGCTGCGCACCGGGGACCTCGCGTTCACGCGCGCGGGCGAGATCTACATTACCGGCCGAATCAAAGACGTCTTGATCGTCAACGGTGCCAACCACTATCCGCAAGACATCGAGCTGACCGTCGAGGCAGCGGATCCCGCGATTCGCGCGACGTGCGTGGCCGCATTTCCGATCGATCATCCCGATGGAGAGCGGCTCGTCGTCGCGGCCGAGCTCGGACGCCGCGATGTCGACAGCGAGGCGGTGATCGCGGCAATCCGCGACGCGGTCGCGCAGCAGCACGAGCTCGCGTGCGAGGCGATCGTTCTCTTGCCGAAGGGCAGCCTGTTCAAGACGTCGAGCGGGAAGGTGCAGCGCCGGGCGTGCCGCGCCGCGTTCCTCGACCGGACGCTCGAACCGCTAGCGATGTGGCGCAGCCCGGTGAGCGAAGACGCGGCGGCGCCGGCGGACGGGCCGGAGACCGACGGCGCGGCGACGTGGGAAGAGCGGCTCCGGCGCTTGCTCGCGAGCCGCAAACGGATTCCCGCGGCGCACGTCGACGCGGGCCTACCGTTCTCGTCGTTCGGCTTGAGCTCGCTCGAAGCGGTCGAGATCGCGGCCCAGGTCGAGGAGTATTCCGGCCGCAGCATCCCGGCGACGGCGCTGTGGGAATATCCGAGCGTCCGCGCGTTCGCCGCGTATCTCGCGCACGACGGCGCGTCTGCCGTCGAGGCCGCGCCGCTTACGGCGAGCGACGAGCCGATTGCCGTCATCGGGATCGCGTGTGATTTTCCGGGTGGCGATTCACCCGCTGCGTTCTGGCGAACCGTGCTCGATAGCGAAGTGGCGATCGTCGCGCCGCCCGCCGGTCGTTTTCCCGCCGATGCCGTCGCGCTGCCGGCAGGCTACGTCGGCGACCTTTTTCGTTTCGACGCGGCGTTCTTCGGGATCTCCGATGCGGAAGCGACGTCGCTCGATCCGCAGCAGCGGCGTTTTCTCGAGACGGCGTGGCACGCGCTCGAAGACGCGGCGATGCTGCCGGCAGCGCTCGCCGGGTCGGACACCGGCGTGTTCGTCGGCGTCAGCGCGACCGACTACGCCGCGCAGGTCTATGGGGCGCCGGGCGGCCCCGGCCGCTACGCCGCGACCGGCACCTCGGCCGCCGTCATCGCGAATCGCCTGTCGTACTTCCTCGATCTGCATGGGCCGAGCCTCACGATCGACACCGCATGCTCCGCTTCGCTCGTCGCGCTGCATCAGGCGTGCAACGCGCTCGCCGGCGGCGAGTGCGAGCTCGCGATCGTCGGCGGCGTCAACGCGATCCTGAGCGCCGAAACCGTTACCGCACTGGCCGATGCGCAGGTGCTCTCGCCGAGCGGACGGTGCCGTCCGTTCGACGCCGAGGCCGATGGTTACGTGCGCGGTGAAGGCTGCGGCGTCGTGCTCCTCAAGCGCTTGTCGGCGGCGCGGCGCGACGGTAACCGCGTGCACGCCGTCGTCCACGGCTCCGCGGTCGTGCAAGATGGCCGCAGTAACGGGCTCTCTGCGCCCAACGGCGTCGCGCAACGCCGCGTGATTCGCCGTGCGCTCGCGCGCGCCGGGGTCGCCGCCGAGCGCGTCGAGTACGTTGAGGCGCACGGGACCGGGACGCCGCTCGGTGATCCAATCGAATTGCACGCGCTGGCGGATTGCTACGGGCCCGCCGGCACGGCCGCGTGCCGCGTCGGCGCGGTCAAAGGCGCGATCGGGCATCTCGAAGGCGCGGCGGGAATCGCCGGCTTCATCAAAACGATCCTCGCGCTGCGCCACGAGACGATCCCGCCGAACCGCCACTTACGCACGCCGAATCCGCGCGCCGACCTCGCCGGCACACGACTCGACCTGCCGACCGAAGCCGTCCCGTGGCCCGCGCTGGCGCAGGCGCGCTTCGCCGCCGTCAGCTCGTTCGGCTTCGGCGGGACGCTCGCTCACGTGATCCTCGGCGACGATCCCGCCGGCCGCCCTGCGACGGTCTCGCCCGAGCCCGCGCGGCAGGCGGGCGGCGAAAACGTTCTCGTGCTGAGCGCGCTGGATCGGCCCGCGCTGCGAGAACTCGCGGCGCGCTATGCGCGGCGGTGCGCGGCGGCCGACGATCTGGGCGGACTCTGCGCCTCGGTTGGGGCGACGCGCACGGCGTTCGCCGAGCGAGCGTCGTTCCGGTTCGATGGTCGGGACGACCTGATCGCACGGTTGCGCGCCTTCGCCGCGACGGGCTACGGCGGGTCGTCCGACGCACCGGCCGCCACGCTCGCGCCGCTGCAGCCGAGGAAGGCCTGGGAGCTTCCGCTCTATCCGTTCGGGGGCCGCGAGTATCGCGTCGCGCTCGCGCCGCCCGCGCGCCGTCTGCCGCCGCAGACGTTCGTCACGACGTGGACGCGAGTCGCGCCGGCGGCGCCGCGCGTGCCGAATGGCGCCGTTCGTTCGTGCCTACTCGTCGGCGACGGGGGTTCCGAGACGGCGCTGATCGCCGCGGCAATCGATCGCCGTCCGGAGCTCGAGCGCGTTGCGTCGTTCGAGCCGGACCGGCAAGGCGCGCGGCCGCTGGTTGTCGTCTGCGGAGACGTCCGCGACGGAGAAGCACCCGACGTCGCGGCGCGGCGTCGCACGGAGCAACTCTTCGCTGCGCTGCGCGCGCCGGCCGCGCGCGGCGCCGAGGTCTGGGCCGTCACCGTCGGGGCGGTTCCGGCCGTCGCCGGCGACGTGATGCGGCTCGACGGCGCGGGCGTCTGGGGCGCCGGCAGGTCGGCCGCGCTCGAGCTTCCCGAGCGCTGGGGCGGTCTCATCGATCTCGCCGTCGATTTCACCGCTGCCGACGCCGATCGTCTGCTCGACGCCATCACCACCGCACGCGGTGAGGATCAACTCGCGCTGCGCGCCGGCGCGTGGTACGCGCCGCGGCTCGCCTTCGCGCCGCAGGACGCAACCGGCGCCGCGCGCTTCCGGGACGACGCGGTCTATTGGGTTGCCGGCGGCGCCGGCGCGCTCGGGCGCCATGCCGTGCGGTTTTTGCTCGAGCACGGCGCGCGGCGCGTCGTCGTCACCGGTCGCGGCGCGGGGCCGTCCGAGCCGTTCCCGGGCAACGTGCAGTACATACAAGCCGACGTGTGCAGCCGGGTGGATTGCCTGCGCGTTCTGGCCGAGATCGATGCACGCGGGCGCCCGCTCGCCGGCGTGATACATGCGGCCGGGATCGCGAGCGAATGCGCGATCGACGCGCTGACCCCCGAGGCGTTTCATGACGTTGCGGACGCGAAGATCGCCGGTGCGTGGAACCTGCACGCCGTCACGCTGGACCGTCCGATCGAGCTGTTCGTTTGTTTCTCGTCCGTCGCGGCGTTGTGGGGCGGCGCGGGGCAAGCGCACTACGCCGCCGGCAATCATTTCCTCGACATGCTATGCGAGCAGCGCCGCCGGCTCGGTCTGCCGGCGCTCGCGCTCGCGTGGGGGCCGTGGAGCGGCGGCGGAATGGTGTCGCCCGACCTGGCGGCGCAGCTCGCGAAGATCGGGCTCGACCTGCTCGATCCGGCGGCCGCGCCCGCGGTGCTCGCGTCGGCGCTGCACGGCGCGTATGCGTGCATCGCGGCGGTCGACCTCCGGCTCGACGTGTTCGGCGCGGTGTATACCGCGCGCCGGCCCAGCCCGTTCCTCGCGGACATACTGCCTACGCGCGCGGAGCCGCAGCTCGCGGCTCCGCGCGCGCTCGAACGCCTCGCGCCCGAGCAGATCCGCGCGCTGGTCGGCGCGATCGTCGGCGAGCAGCTCGGCACGGGCCGGCGGCCGGATCCCGAGCGCGGTCTCTTCGACTTGGGGCTCGACTCGCTCGCGGTCGTCGCGATTCGCGCGCGCCTCAGCGCCGAGTTCGGCGTCCCGCTCGCGAACGCCGACATGTTCAGCTACCCCACGATCGCCGCGCTCGCTGCACACCTCGTCGAGCTCGCCCGGCCGGCGTCAGAGCCCGTTGTCCCCGCAGCAGCCGGCGTGCCGGACGACGATGCGAACGCCGCGCTCAGTGCCGATGAGATTGCGCGCCGGATCGCAGTCGAGTTCGACGCGCTGGTGCAGTCGGCACCATGAGCGATGTGCCGGTCGACCTCGAACGCGCGCTGCGGCAGTCGTTCGCGGTCATTCAGCAGCTAAAGCAGCAGCTCGCGGTAGCGCATGAGCGCGCGGCGGAGCCGATCGCCGTCGTTGGGATGGCGTGCCGCTTTCCCGGCGGCGCGTCGACGCCCGAAGCCTTCTGGGACGTGCTCGCGAGCGGTGCGGACACGGTCCGCGAAATTCCGGCCGACCGCTGGGACTGGCGGCGGTTCTACAATTCCGACGGGAGCGTGCCGGGCACGCACTACACGCGTCACGGCTCGTTCCTCGACGACGTCTCGTCGTTCGATCCCGAGTTCTTCGGCATCTCCGGGAAGGAAGCGGATGCGCTCGATCCGCAGCACCGCCTGCTGCTCGAGACGAGTTGGGAGGCGTTGGAAGAAGCCGGTCTCGCGACGCCGCGCTTACGTAACTCGCGCACCGGCGTCTACGTCGGGATCGGCCAGAACGACTACGCGCAGCTGCGGATGTTCGGCGGACGCCCCGAACGCATCACGGCGTATGACGGCACGGGGACCTCGTTCTGCTTCGCCTCGGCGCGAATCTCGTATGTGCTCGGACTGCAAGGTCCGAATCTGACGGTCGACACCGCATGCTCGTCGTCGCTCGTCGCGCTGCATCTCGCGTGCCAAGCGTTACGTGACCGTGAATGCGATCAGGCGCTCGCGGGCGGCGTCCATCTCGTGCTCTCGCCCGAGGTCACGATCTATCTTTCGCGCATTGCGGCCCTTTCGCCGGACGGGCGTTCGAAAGCGTTCTCGGCCGACGCCGACGGCTACGGGCGCGGCGAGGGCGGCGGAATGCTCGTCCTCAAGCGACTGAGCGATGCGCGCCGCGACGGCGACCGCGTGCTGGCGCTGATCCGCGGCAGCGCGGTCAATCACGACGGCCCGAGTAGCGGGCTGACCGTGCCGAACGGGCTCGCGCAGCAGCGATTGCTGCGCGAAGCGCTCGCGCAGTCGCGCCTGACGCCGGCCGAGGTCGGCTGGATCGAGGCGCACGGGACGGGGACGGTCCTCGGCGACCCGATCGAGCTCGCCGCACTTGCCGAGGTGTTCCCGCGCGAAGGCCGCGCCGGGAAGCCGCTCTACGTGAGCTCGGTCAAGAGCAACGTCGGCCATCTCGAAGCAGCCTCGGGCATTGCCGGCGTTTTCAAAGTGATCCTCGCTTTGCGCCACGGCGCGCTCCCCGCGCACCAGCACTTCGCGCGCCCGAACCCGAACGTCGACTGGGCGTCGACCGCGTTCCACGTCCCGACGAAGCTGACGCCGTTGGAGGGCACGGCGTGCATCGCCGGCGTCAGCGCGTTCGGCCTCGGCGGCACGAACGCACACGTCATCCTTTCCGGCGACGAGCCGGCGAACGAACGCGGCGCGAACACGGCCGGACAAGAGACGCCGGGCCGCTTGCCGTTGGTGTTCTCCGCGCAGAGCGCCCCGGCGCTCGTGCAGCTCCGCGACCGTTACGCCGCGTTTCTCGCCCAAACCGATGCGTCGTTCGCCGACATCGCCTCGACCGCGGCGGCGCGGCGTTCGCACTTCCCGTACCGCGCGGCGGTCGTTGCCGGCGACGCGCGCGAAGCCGCTGCGGCGCTCGCAGCGCTGCCGCTCGGCCCCGAGACACCGGCCGTCGACGCGCCGCCGCGAATCGCGTTTCTTTTCAGCGGCCAAGGCGCGCAGTACGCGGGAATGGGAAAGGCGCTGTACGCGTCGGTCCCGGTCTTCCGCGATGCGGCGAACGCGTGCGCCGAGCTCGTCGAGCGCGCCGCGGGCTGGTCGCCGCTCCCGTTCATCACCGGCGCGGCGAACGACGAGCGAATCGATCAGACCGCGTACACGCAGCCCGCGCTCTTCACGCTGCAGTACGCGCTCGTCGTCATGTGGCGGGCGTTCGGAATCGAGCCGGCCGTCGCGATCGGCCACAGCATCGGCGAGTACGCGGCGGCGTGGGCCACCGACATCGTCGATCTCGAGGACGCGGTGCGCATGGTGGTCGCGCGCGGCAAACTGATGCAGCAGCTCCCGGCCGGCGGCGGAATGGCGGCGCTGTTCCTGTCGGCGGCCGAGGCCGAGCGGCGCGTGGCGCGCTTCGGCGGCGATCTGACGGTCGCGGCCGTCAACGGTCCGCGCGCGGTGACGATCGCCGGGTCGCTCGCGGTGCTCGACGCGTGCCTCACCGAGCTCGAACGCGAGCACGTGCCGTTCAAGCGTCTCGGCGTCTCGCATGCGTTCCACTCGCGCTTGATGGAGCCGATGCTGCCGGCGTTCGCCGAGGTCGCGCGCGCGGCGCGGCTGCGCGCACCCGCGATCCCGTTCGTCCCAACGGGAACCGCCGGCGATCCCGCCCTCGCGGACGTCGCCGCGGCCGACTACTGGACGCAGCAAATCATCAATCCCGTTCGCTTCGCGGATGCGGTTGCGACGCTCGCGGCGCAGTCCGTCGACGTCGTCGTCGAAATCGGTCCGTCCGGCGGCTTGCTCCTCGGTGCCCGCCGGAGCGTCGATCTGCCGAACGCGGCGTGGCTCGCGACGATCGATCCGCGCGATGAGAACGCAACGCTGCACGCTTTGAGCGAGCTCTACCGGCGTGGCGCGGACGTTCGCTGGGAGCGCGTGTTCGACGGCGTTGGCCGGCTGGTCGCCGCGCCCACGTATCCGTTCCAGCGCCGGCGCTGCTGGATCGACGCCGGACCGGCGCAGGCCGAGAGCCGCGATCCCCGGCGCGGCGCGGTCGCGGGCCATCCGCTGCTCGGCACGCCGATCCGCACGCCGCTCGCCGACGGTCTGTTCGGCACGACGATTTCGACCGCTGCGCCCGCGTATCTCGCCGAACATCGCGTGCAGGGCGATGTCGTATGCCCGGCAGCGTGCTTTGTCGAAGCGGCGCTCGCGGCCGCGGCGGTACGCTTCGAGACCGGCGGTCTGCGGCTGACCGACGTTCGCTTCCATCGCCCGCTGCGGCTGCCCGACGACGGGTTCGCCGTCGCGTGGCAGACGAACGTCGTGCCCCACGCCGACGGGATGTGCGCGATCAGCGTGCACAGTCTCGGCGCCGACGGCCGGAGCTGGAGCTTGCACATGAGCTGCGTCGCGCAGCCGCTCGGCGCCGGCACCGTCGCCGCCGATGTCGCCGGCGAGCCGTATGCGACGCTCGCGGGGCAGGCGTTCTACGCGGCTTCGGCGCGGCGTGGAATCGACTACGGGCCCGCGTTCCGCACGCTGCTGCGGCTCGACTCGTACGCGGAACATCGCGGCGCGGCGACCTTCTGGCTCGCTCCCGCGTGGGCCGACGACACCTATCACGTCCATCCGCTCGTACTCGACGCGGCGCTGCAGGCACTCGCCGCCGCGCGGCCCGACCTCGCCGAGCGCACGTTTATCCCAGCGGAGATCGCGCGGCTCGACGTCCTCGCCACGCCGCCCTCCGACGGCCGGATCGTCGCGTGGGCGGAGGCGGATCGCCCCGTCTGCGGCTTCTCGATCCGCGCTGCTGACGGAACGGTCTGCGTCGCGGCCGACGGGATCCGGATGCAGCAGATCGGGGCCGGCCTTGACGGCGCCGCCCCGATCCGGCTGCCGGCGTGGGAAGCCGTCGCGCGTCCCCTCGCCCGGGACGCGGCCGAGCGGTGGCTCCTCCTCGACGAAGGCGACGAACCACTCGGGCGGCGGCTCGCCGCGCGCCTGACCGAGGCCGGCGCCGTGGCCGAGCGCGTGCCGTCCGGCGCCGTCGCTGATGCGCTCGCGCGCGAGCGCGGTCGCATCACCGGCGTCTGCCGGATCGCGGCGGCGCGGTCGACGTGCGCGGCGGAACTCGCGCTCGTGCAAGCCCTCGCGGCGCTGCCGGAACGCCGGCAGCCGCGGTTGCTGCTCGTCACGGTCGGCGCGCAAGCCGTCGAGCTCGGCGATGCCGTTCCCGGCGCGGCGCAAGCGCCGGTCTGGGGCTTTGGCCGTGTCGTCCGCAACGAAGTGCCGGGCCTGCGCTGCGTCTGCGTCGACCTCGATCCGCTCGCGACCGACGACGAGTGCGCCGCCGCGCTCGCGGCCGAATGCCTCGGGGCGGATGAGGACGACGTCGCGTGGCGTGCTAACGGCCGCTACGCGGCGCGTCTGCGTCCCGCGGGCGATGCGCCCGCGGCGCTGCCCGAGAACGTGCGGCTGACCGCACCGGCGGCCGGCGATCTCGACGCGCTGCGCTTCGCACCGTTCGCGCCGGTGCCGCCGGGACCGGGCGAGGTCGCGCTGCGCGTGCGGGCGGCCGGCTTGAACTTCAAGGACGTGCTCTACGCGCTCGGCGCGCCGGCAGCGCCGGAGGATCCGCGGCTCGGCTTTGACGCGGCCGGCATCGTCGAGGCCATCGGTCCCGGGATGACGGCGTTCGCGGTTGGCGACCGCGTGTTGTGGAGCCTGACACCGGGCTCACTCGGCGATCGCGTCACCGCGCGCGCCGCGTTCGTTCACCGGATTCCCGCCGGCCTCACGTTCGCCGAAGCGGCCGGCGTCGGGCTGCCGTTCCTGACGGCCTGGCACGCGCTGGTTGAGGTCGCGCGGATACGCGCCGGCGACCGGGTGCTCGTCCACAGCGCGGCGGGCGGCGTCGGTCAGGCGGCCGTCCAGATCGCGCGGCTCTTCGGCGCCGACGTCCTCGCGACCGCGAGTGCGCCGAAGCAGCGGCTGCTGCGCGAGCAAGGTGTTGCGGCGATCTTCGACTCGCGCTCGACCGCATTTCGCGAGGGTGTGCTGGAAGCGACCGGCGGCCGCGGCGTCGACGTCGTGCTCAACAGCTTGAACGGCGCCTTCATTCCCGCAAGCCTCGACTGCCTTGCGCCGGCCGGACGATTCGTCGAGATCGGCAAGACCGGTATCTGGTCGGCCGAGGAGGTTGCCGCGTACCGCGCCGGCATCGCGTATTCGGCGTTCGATCTCGCCGACGTCGCGCGCGCCGAACCCGCGCGCATCACCGCGCTGCTCGCCGAGATCGCGCAGCGGCTCGCGACCGGCGCACTGCAGCCGCTGCCCACGCGCGTCTTCCCCGCCCACGCGGTCACCGACGCGTTCCGGCTCGTCGCGCGCGGACGCCACGTCGGCAAGGTTGTCATCGGCATGCCGATTACTCCGGCACCGGTGCAGCAAGGATTGCACGTCGTGACCGGCGGCTTCGGCGCGCTCGGGCGCTCGTTGTGCCGGGACCTCGTCGCGCGCGGTGCGAAGCAGCTCGCGTTGATCGCGCGCGGCGCCCCCGACGCGGAGCGCCGCGCGTTCCTCGACGATCTGCGCCGCGACGATGTGCAGGTTGAAGCGTACGCGGCCGATGTTGCCGAGCGCGCGCAGGTCGACGCTGCGCTAGGCTGCATCGAAACCGATTTCGGACGTGCACCAACCGCGATCTATCACGCCGCCGGCGAGCTCGCCGACGGAACGATCGCGAATCAAACGCCGGCGTCGTTCGCGCGCGCCGCGGCCGCTAAACTCGATGGCGCCAGGCATCTGCATGCGGCGACGCGCGCGCTCGACGTGGAACGCTTCGTCCTGTTCTCATCGGCGGCAGCGCTCGTGGGAACGCCGGGCCAGAGCAGCTACGCGGCGGCCAATGCCGGCCTCGATGCGCTCGCCGCGGCGCGAAAAGGTGCCGGCCTCGCCGCGCTCAGCGTCAACTGGGGCCCGTGGGACGCCGGGATGGCTGCGCGGCTCGCCGCTGCCGATGTGCAGCGGATGGAAGCCGCCGGCGTCACGCCGCTGCACGAGAGCGAGGGCTGGGACACGCTCGCGGAGCTGTTGTCCCGGGGCGACGCGCAGGCGCTCGCGATGACGGTCGACTGGTCGCGCTTCCTCGCGCGCTTCGACGGCCGCGTGCCGTCGTTGTTCCGCGCGGTGCACGCGGTCGCGCCGGCGTCGCCCGCGCCGGCGAACGGCGCGGCCCGCAGCGCCTTCGCCGATGAGCTCGCGGCGTGCGCCGCCGAACAACGGCGTCCGTTGCTCGTGCGGCATCTGCAGCAGCGGGTCGCGGCGATCCTCGGGCGGCAGGATGCGGCCGACATTCGCCCCGGCCATGGCTTCTTCGCACTCGGGATGGACTCGCTGACCTCGCTCGAGCTGCGCAGCGTGCTCGAGCACGATCTGCGCCGCACCCTCTCGCCGACGCTGGCCTTCGACTACGGCACGATCGACGCGCTCGCAACCCATCTGCTCGAAGCGTTCGCGCCGGCGGCCGGCGACGGCGACGACGCGCCGGCTCTCGCCGACGTCGCCGGTCTCTCCGAGGATGAGCTCGCGCGGCTGCTGGAGCTGGAGTTGCGGCGTGGCTGACGAGACGCGCACCGACGTCAAAGCGCTGATGGCGAAGGCGCTCTACGAGCTGCGCAACGCCAAGGAGCGCGTGCGCAAACTCGAAGCGCGCGCGAACGCGCCGATTGCGGTCGTCGGCATGAGCTGTCGCTTTCCCGGCGCCGACTCGCTCGCAGCGTTCCGCGAACTTTTGTGGGCAGGCCGCGACGCGATCGCACCCGTGCCGGCAGACCGCTGGGACGCCGCGGCGTACGCCGGCGAGATCGCCTCGCCGTATGGCGGGTTCGTTTCCGATCCGCGCCGTTTCGACGCGGCGTTCTTCGGCGTCGCGCCGCGTGAGGCGGAGAACATCGATCCGCAGCACCGGCTGCTGCTCGAGACGGCGTGGCGCGCGCTCGAGCATGCGAACATCCCGCCGGAACGGCTGCGCGGCACCGAGACCGGCGTCTTCATCGGCATCTGCACGTACGACTATGCCGTGCGCCACCTCGTCGGCGGCGAACGCGGCTCGGCGTACTTCGGGATCGGCAACGCGCTCAGCGCCGCGGCCGGGCGGCTCGCATACAGCTTCGGTTTCACCGGACCGGCGCTCTCGGTCGACACCGCGTGCTCGTCGTCGCTCGTTGCCGTTCACCTCGCCGCGCAGGCGCTGCGCCAGGGCGAGTGCACGACGAGCATCGCCGGCGGCGTCAACCTGATCTTGACGCCGCAGACCAGCGTCGGCTTCTCGCAGGCGCACATGCTCGCGGCCGACGGCCGCTGCAAGCCCTTCGACGCGGCGGCGAACGGTTATGTGCGCGGCGAAGGCTGCGGCGTCGTCGTCCTCAAGCTGCTCGAGGACGCGCTGAGCGCCGGCGACCGCGTGCTCGCGGTGATCCGCGGCTCGGCGGTCAATCAAGACGGCGCGAGCAGCGGGCTGACGGTCCCGAACGGGCCGGCCCAGCAGCGCGTGATGTGCAAGGCGCTGGAAAACGCGCAGATCGACGCGCGCGAGGTCGGCTACGTTGAGGCGCACGGAACCGGAACCGCGCTCGGCGATCCGATCGAGGCGCGCAGCCTGGCCGCGGTCTACGGCGCCGGCCGCGACGAGGCGAGGCGGCTGAGGATCGGCTCGGTCAAGAGCAATGTCGGGCATCTCGAAGGCGCTGCCGGCGTCGCGAGCTTGATCAAGACGATCCTCGCGCTGGGCGAGGGCGTGCTGCCCGCGAGCCTTCACTTCACGACCCCCAGCGACAAAATCGACTGGACGAATTTGCGCGTCGTGCGCGAGCGCGAGGAATGGCCTGCACAGCGGCGCGTCGCCGGCGTCAGCTCGTTCGGATTCACCGGAACGAACGCGCATGTGATCGTCGAGGCAGCACCCGTCGCGGCGCCGGCTCCCGCGCTCGACGGACCGGCCGTTCTGCCGATCTCCGCGCGCGATCCTGACGCGTTGACGCGGCTCGTATGCGCGTATCGCGAGCTGCTGGCAAACGCCCCGTCGTTCGCCGCGCTTGCGGCGGCCGCCGCGCTGGGCCGCGAGCATCACCGCTATCGCCGCGCGATCGTCGCGTCGAATCCGGCTGAAGCGAGCGCGGCGCTCGACGCGCCGGAGACCGCGCCTGCGAACGGTGCCGTAGCAGCGCATCTGCGCGAACTCGCGGCTGCCTACGAAGCGGGCCGGGAGATTGACTGGACGCAACACTACGAGCCGGCAGCGCGCACCGGCGCGGCGCTGCCGCTCTATCCGTTCCGCGGCGAGCCGTACTGGCTGCCGGAAAACGACATTTTCCGCTGCGAGCTCGGTGCCGATGCGCCCGCCTATCTACGCGATCACCAGGTCTTCGGCCGCGTCGTCGTACCGGCCGCCGCCCTCGCGGAGATCATCGTCGGCGCCGCCCGAACGGTGCTCGCTGCCGAACGCGTGACCGTCGCGAACCTCGTGATCCACCGGCCGCTCGTGCTGGCGAATGAGGGGCTGCGCGCCGTCGAGGTGCAACTCGCTCCCGGCGCGGACGGTTCGTTGCACGCGGCGCTTCGCGTCGCCGGAGAGCCGATCGCCGAAGCCGATGTGGGCATTGCGCTCAACGCGCTCGCGGAATCGTCCGCGAGCGCCGCTGGCGCGGGCGAAGCGATCGACGTTGCGTCGCTGTACGCGCAATGCCGCGCGCGCGGCCTCGATTACGGCCCGGCGTTCCGGACGATCCAGCGATTGGTGCGGCGCGGCGAGGTCGCGTACGCGGATCTGCAGTTGCCGCCATCGGAAGAGCCCGGGACGCATGCATTCCATCCCGCGTTGCTGGACGGCTGTTTGCAAGCGGCGGCGGTGCTCTATCCCGAGTTGCCGGACGGCGGGCTCTACGTTCCGGTCGGAATCGGCCGTCTCACCGTCGTCGGACCGGCCGGATCCAGCGCGCGTTGCGAGGCGCGTCTCGTGCGCGCAACGCCCGAGCGCGTCGAGATCGAGCTGCGGCTGCTGACGCTCGACGGTATGCCCGTCGTCACCGCCGAGGGCGTGGTGTCGGCACGCGTCGACGCGCGCGCATTCGAGGCCGCACCGTCACGCGAAATTCCGGAGATCCCGCTCGACGCGTTGCCGATCGCGCCGACGCTGCACCGCTGCGTGGCGGAGATTCTTCGGTTGCCGGTCGAGCGCGTGCAGCCCGACGTCGCGCTCACCGCGCTTGGTCTCGACTCGCTGATGGCGCTCGAATTGCACAATCGCTGCCAGGCGGCGTTCGACACGGACGTCCCGGTCGTCGAGCTGATCGGCGGGCTGACATTAGCCGAACTCTGCGTGCGGATCGAGGCGGGCGCGCCGGCGCGCGAAACGCCGGCCGAGACTGCCGCTGCGCAGCCGGCCGCAGCCGAGCTCTCGCATGGCCAACGCGCGCTGTGGTACCTCAATCAGTTGCAGCCCGAGTCGGCGGCGTACAACATCGCGTTCGCGGTGCGCGTCCGCTCCGAGCTCGACGCGACCGCGCTCGGCGCGAGCGCGCGCGCGCTGGTCGCGCGACACGAGCAGTTGCGCTCGACCTACAGCGAGTCGGCGACGGGACCCGTGCAGACGATCGCGCCCGAACCGGGCGAGATTTTCGCCCGCTACGACGTCGGACCGATCGGCGACGAGGAGCTGCGCGCGCGTGTCGCGACCGAATACGGCAAGCCGTTCGATCTCGCGCACGGTCCCCTCGCGCGCGTTGCGTTGTTCACGCGCGCTGCCGACGATCACGTGCTGCTGATCGCGCTCCACCACATCGCCGCCGACGCGTGGTCGCTTTGGCAGATGATGGAGGAGCTGCGCGAACTCTACTCCGCCGCGCGCACGCACGGCGATGCAGCCTTGCCGCCGCTCGCGTACCGCTATGCCGACAAGGTCGCCGACGACGCAGCCTACCTGACGAGCCCGGCCGCCGCGGCGGCATGGACGTACTGGGCCGGCGAGCTCGACGGCGAACTGCCGCTCTTGAATCTCCCGACGGATCGCCCCCGTCCAGGCGTTCCGCGGATGCGCGGCGCGTCGGTTCCGTTCGCGCTTGGCCGCGAGTTGAGCGCGCGGCTCGCCGAGCTCGCGCGCGCCGAACGGACGACGGTCTACACCGTCCTGCTCGCCGCGTACCAAACGTTGCTTCACCGCTACAGCGGTGGGGACGACGTGCTCGTCGGTTGCCCGACGGCGGGTCGCGACCGCGCGGCCGCGGCCCGCTCGGTCGGCTATTTTGTCAATCCGGTCGTCGTGCGCGCGCGCTTCGTCGCGGGGCAGCCGTTCCGCGAGCGTTTGCGCGACGCACGCACGCGGTTGCTCGGCGGGATCGCGCATCAGCAGCTTCCGTTCCCGCTCGTCGCCGAGCGCTTCGGCGGACCACGCCACGCTGGTCACTCCCCGGTGTTCCAGGCCGCGTTCGTCATGCAGCAGCTGCAGGAGGGCGTTGCGTTCGCCGAACTGCTCGCGCCGTCGGAGCCGGCCAAGCGCGTCGACTGGGGCGGGTTGGCGCTCGAACACTACTACCTGCCGCAGCAAGAAGGGCAGTTCGATCTGACGCTCGAGGTCGTGCAAGGCGATGGTGGATGTCACGGGCTGCTCAAGTACGACGCCGATCTGTGGGACGAGCCGACGATCCGCGCGATGGCGGCGCATTTCCGCACGTTGCTCGGTGCGATTCTCGACGATCCGGATGAAGACGTCGACGCGCTGCCGATGCTCTCCGGCGGCGAGCGCGCGGCAGCGCTCGCACTCACGCGCGGACCCCAGCGCGACTACGATCTCGGCCTCTCCCTCCACCGCCGCATCGAGCGGCAGTCGGCGCTCGCACCCAATTTCGTCGCGCTCGAGGATGACGGACGCGTTCTTTCGTATGGCGAGCTGAACGCGGCGGCGAACCGGCTCGCACGGCTGCTGCGCGCGCGCGGTGTTGCGCCGGGCGATCTCGTCGGCGTCTGCGCCGAGCGCGGCATCGAACTCGTCGTTGCGCTGGTCGGCGCGATGAAGGCCGGGGGCGTTTACGTTCCGCTCGATCCCGCCTCACCGCCGGAACGGCTGCGTTTCATGCTCGACGACGCAGCGCCGGCGGCCTTGCTCGTGACGCGGGGAGCGCTCGCGTGCGCGCAGGCTGCTGCGCCCGGCGCGCCCTGGCTCGCGATCGATCTGAACGCACCCGAGTTGCTCGCGCAGAGCGACGAGAACCTCGCCTACGACGGCGCGCCCGACGCGCTCGAGTACGCGATCTACACGTCGGGCTCGACCGGGATGCCGAAGTGCGCCCTCAACACGCAGCGCGGGATCGTCAACCGGCTGTGCTGGATGCAAGAGGCGTTCGCGCTCGACGCGAGCGACCGCGTCCTGCAGAAAACGCCCTACGGCTTCGACGTCTCGGTGTGGGAGCTGTTCTGGCCGCTGATCGCCGGCGCGCGCATGGTGATCGCGAAGCCCGAGGGCCACCGCGACAACGCCTATCTCGCGCGGGTGATCGGCGAGCGGGGTGTCACAACGATCCACTTCGTCCCGCCGATGCTGCAAGCGTTCCTCGAGGATCCCGACGCGGCCGCGTGCCGTTCGTTGCGGCGCGTTATTTGCAGCGGGCAGGAGTTGCCGGCCGCGCTGCAGCGGCGCTTCTTCGAGGTGCTCCCGCACGTCGAGCTGCACAACCTCTACGGCCCGACCGAGGCGGCCGTCGACGTGACCTGGCACCGCTGCACGCCGGGCGATCGGCGCCCGTTCGTGCCGATCGGCACGCCGATCGCGAACACCGCGCTCTACGTCCTCGACGCGCGCGGCGCGTTGGTCCCGGTCGGGGTTTTGGGCGAGCTGTACATCGGCGGCGTGCAGGTCGCGCGCGGCTATCTCAACCGTCCGGAGCTGACCGCCGAGCGTTTCGTCGCCGACCCGTTCGGCGCGCCGGGCGCGACGATGTACCGCACGGGCGATGTCGCGCGCTATCTGCCCAGCGGCGAGATCGAGTTCCGCGGACGCAACGACTTTCAGGTGAAGATCCGCGGGCTGCGCGTCGAGCTCGGCGAGATCGAGTACGCCCTGGCGTCACAACCGGCGATTCGCGAGGCGGTCGTGCTGCTGCGCGAGGTCCGTCCCGGCACGAGCCGGCTGGTCGCTTATCTCGTCTCCGCGCAGCCGGGGCGCACCATCGACGATGAGATGTTGCGGCGCGCGCTCGCCGCGGCACTGCCCGCCTACATGGTTCCGGACGCGTTCGTGTGGTTGCCGGCACTGCCGTTGACCGCAAACGGGAAGGTCGAGCGGCGCGCGCTTTCCGCGCCCGCCTCGGCGGAGACGCGTTCGCGTGCACCGCGCACGGAGGCCGAGCGGCGGCTCGCGGAGATTTGGAAAACCGTTCTCGACGTCGCGGAGATCGGTACCGACGACGACTTCTTCGGCGCGGGTGGGGACTCGATTCAGAGCACGCGGATGCTCGCGCTCGCGCGGCGTGAGGGCTTTACGTTCAGCTTGCGCGACGTCGTCAGCCGGCCGACGATCGGCGCGCTCGCCGAGTTCAGCGCAGCGGCGCCGCCGGCGCATGTTCCGAGCCGGGATGTCGAACTCGACGGGCACGACATCCCGTTGACGCCGATGCAGCGGATGTTCTTCGCAGGCGGCGAGGGGACTCGGCGCTTCGATCTCGGCGTGCGGTTGCGGACGCCGGAAGCGCTTGACCCGCGCGCGCTAGCGGCGGCGCTGGGCGATCTCGTGGCGCGTCACGCGGCGCTGCGTCTGCGCTTCCCGCTCGGACCCGACGGCGAGCGACGTCAGCGTACCGTCGCACCGGAAGAGGCACCGTTCGGCACGACGCGCGCGTTGGATCTCGAAGCCGGACCGCTCGCCGCCGCGTTGCCGAGCGAAGATCCGGCCGCGCCCGGCCTGTTCCTCGTCGCGCATCATCTCGTGGCCGACGGTATCACCTGGCGCGTGCTCGTTGCCGATCTCGAAACGGCGTATCGCGCGCGGCTCGCGGGGCGCGCGCCCGACTTCCGCGATCACCCCGTTTCGTACGCGACGTGGGCGCACGCCGAAGTTGCGTTCGCGGGCAGCGCCGCGGCCGAGGCGGAAGCGCTCTACTGGCTGGCCGAGGATTGGAGCACCGCGACGCCGTCGCTGCCGAACGCAGCCGGCGCACCGCTAGCGTACGGCACGGGTGAGCTCGTCTTCACGGTGCCGTGGGACCGCGGCGCGCTCGCCGCGGCGCAGTCCGGGACGCATGTCGAGGCGCAGCTGCTCGCATCGCTGGCGGACGTGCTCGACGAGCGTGGCGCGGCGACGGCGCTACGCGTCGATCTCGAAGGCCACGGCCGTGAACCGGTCGACGGCGCGCCCGACGGTTTCGCGCTCGCCGGCTGGTGCACGGCGCTCTATCCCGTGCTGCTGCGCATCGACGGTGTGACGCCGGCCGAACGGGCCGAGGCGATCGAACGCGCGCTCGCGGACGTGCCGGCGGGAGGTCGCGCCTTCGGCTGGTGCCGCGCATACTCGCCGCGAGCGCGCGTGCGCGACGCGCTGGCGCGCATTCGCCCCGCGGAGATCCTATTCAACTATCTCGGCCGCCTCGATGCGATTGCGAGCGAGCTCTTCACGCCGCTGCCCGTTGACGGCGCGGAGTTGCGCGATCCGTCCGAACCGCCGGCCTATGCGCTGGAAATCGACGCGCTGCGTGCGGGCGACACGTTACGTATCGCGCTGCGCTTCGCTCGCGCGCGGCTCGACGAGGGGTGGGTCGCGCGGCTCGCCGAACGCTGGCGCACCGCGCTCGCCGGCAGGCGCGACGCGGACTCGGCACCGTTTCCGCTGACGCCGGTGCAGCAGGGAATGCTCTTCCATTCGCTGCTGCACCCGGCTGCAGGACAATACGTACAGCAACTCGTCGTCGATTTCGCGGCCGACACCGATCCGACGGCGTTGTTGGAGGCATGGAACGCGGTTGGCGCACGTCATGCAATCCTGCGCACGGCGTTCCGTTGGAAGGGGCTCGACGCGCCGCAGCAGCAGGCCGTTCCCGAAGCGCCGGTACCGTGGATGCTCGACGATTGGCGCGGCCGCGACGCCGCGAACGACGCGGCGCTCGACGCGTTGCTCGAGGCGGACCGCGAACGAGGCTTCGACCTCACGGCGCCGCCGCTGCAGCGCATCCACGCGTTCCGTCGCGACGACCGGCTGACACTCGTGTGGTCGCACCACCATCTGCTGCTCGACGGCCGCAGCATGTTCGCGGTGCTGCACGAGGTCGTGGAGATCTGCCGCGCCCGTGGCGAAGGGCGCGCACCCGTGTTGCCGGCGCCGGTGCCGTTCTTCGCATTTCCCGCCGCGCTGGCGCAAGAAGAGCGTGCCGCCGCGCGCGCCTACTGGCAGGGCGAGCTGCACGATGTCGACGCGCCGACCGCGGTTCCGTTTCTCACGCGCGCTTCGGCCGGCGCGCCGACGGTCGCGAGCGCCGAGTTCGCGGACGCCCTCACCGTGGGCGAGAGCGATGCACTTCGCGCGCTCGCGCGCGAAGCCGGCGTCCCGCTGAATTTGCTGACGCAATCGCTCCTCGCGCTCTACCTGCTGCGCCTGTGCGGGACCGAACGCGTCGTCTTCGGTACGACCGTCTCGGCGCCGGCGGAAGACGGCGCGATCGGTCTCTTCATCAACAGCGTTCCGCTCCGTGTCGACCGCCCGCCGGCGGGCGAGTTGGCGCCGTGGCTACGCACGCGGCTGCACGCGCAGGCCGAACGCGCGCCGTTCGAGCAGACCTCGCTCGTCGAGATTCAGCGCTGCAGCCGCATCCCGGCCGGCGAACCGCCGTTCGAGCTGCTCTTTTTGTTTGAGAACTACCGCATCGACGATGCGCTGCGCAACGCACGCGGAGCGTTCGCGCCGCGTGCCGTGCGGGTCGTCGAGCGCACGAACTATCCGCTGGTCCTGAGCATCTTGCCGGGCGAGACGCTGGCGATTCGCATGCTGCACGACACGTTGCGCTATCCGGCCGACGCCGCCGCGTCGTTCGTCGCGGGCTACCTCGACGTGCTGCGCCGAACTGCGGCCGGCGGCGCGCGCGCTCCGCTCGGCACGTTGACGGCGCGCTCCGCGCCGGCCACGCATCACCCGGCCGTGCTATCGGTTCCGCGCGAACGCCTCGTCATCGACCGCTTCCGCGAGCAGGTCGCGCGCCGGCCCGCTACGATCGCCCTGGTCGGCGACGGCACGACGGTCACCTACGCCGCGCTCGACGCGCGCGTGCGCGCCATCGCTCATGCGCTGCGCGAGCGTGGGATCGGCCCCGGTGCGATCGTCGGCCTGTGCGCCGCCCGCACGCCGGACATGATCGCGGCGTTGCTCGGGATCCTCGACGCCGGCGCCGCGTATCTGCCGCTCGATCCGAGCTTCCCGTGCGAGCGGCTCGCGTACATGCTGCACGACGCCGGTGCCGCGCTAACGCTCGCGGGCGAGGGCGTCGACGGCGCGCTGCGCGGCGCTCTCGTCGCGCGCGCGCCGATTCTGGCGCTGGCCGAGATCGCCGGCGCCGCCGCGCCGCTCGACATCGACGCTGCCGCGCGCACGCGGCCAAGCGCTGACGATCTCATGTACGTCATGTACACGTCCGGCTCGACCGGCCGTCCGAAGGGCGTCATGATTCCGCATCGTGCGGTCGTCAATTTGCTCGCCGGAATCGTCCGCGATCCCGGTCTGTCCGAAGACGACGTCGTGCTCGCGCTGACGACGCCGTCGTTCGACATCTCGGTCGTCGAGATCTTCGGTCCGCTCGTCGTCGGCGGCCGCATCGCGCTGGCGCCGCGCGCTGACGATCCGCGCGCGCTGTTGCGCCTGATCGACGACGCGCGCGTGACCGTGGTGCAAGGAACGCCGACCACGTTCCGCATGCTGCTCGCCGCCGGCTGGAGCGGCCGACCCGGTGTGCGTGCGTTCGCGGGCGGAGAAGCGCTCGCGCGCGATCTCAGCCGCGCGATTCTCGCGCGCGTCGACCGCCTCTGGAATCTCTACGGTCCGACGGAGACAACGGTCTACAGTGTCGGGGGAGAAGTGCGGCTCGGCACCGATGCCCAGGCCGACGTCGCGGAGCCGATCGGCCGGCCCGTCGCCAACGCGTGCGCGTACATCCTCGACGAGGTCCTCGAGCCGCTGCCCCCCGGCGCGGCCGGCGAGCTTTGGATCGGCGGTGCCGGCCTCGCCCACGGCTATCGCGCGAACCCGGTGCTCACGGCCGAGCGCTTTCTGCCCGACCCGTTCGTGCTGCTGCCGGGCGCGCGGATGTATCGCACCGGCGACCGCGCGCGTTTCCGGCCCGACGGACGGATCGAATACCTTGGCCGCCTCGACGATCAGGTGAAGATCCGTGGGTACCGCATCGAACTCGGCGAGATCGAGTCGGTTCTCGGTGGCCATCCCGGAATCGCGATCGGGACGGTAGCCGTCCGTGAGGAGCCGCCGGGTGAGCCGCGCTTGATCGCCTACTACACCGTGCGTGACGGCGCGATCGTCGACGAGGCCGCGTTGCGCGCACGCCTGCGCACGCAGTTGCCCGACTACATGGTCCCGGCGCGTTTCGTCGCGCTCGCGGCGATGCCGACCCAGCCGAGCGGCAAGGTCGACCGCCGTGCGCTGCCGAGTCCCGATCCCGTACGCGCGCGGCCCGACGCGGAACGCCCGCGTTCGCCGATGGAGAAGGACGTGGCTGCGATTTGGGCCCGCGTGCTCGCGGCTTCACCGGCGGATCTCCCGCTCGACGAAAGCTTTTTCCATCTCGGCGGCAACTCGCTCGATCTGATTCGCGTGCAGACGGGAATCGAGGAACGCGTCGGCATTGCGCTCGACATTGCCGACCTGTTTCGCACGCCGAGTATCCGTCACGTCGCGACGCTGCTCGAGCGGCGCAGCACCGGCGACTCGACGGCGACCGAGCCGGCCGATCGCGCGGCAGCTCGCACGAGCGCCGACGCGTTGAAGCTTCAGCAGCGAACGTCACGGCGCGCGGCGCGCGCGGCGTCCCGGCCGGAGGGCCAATGACGGACGAACCGGCCGGCTCACCGAACGCGAACGCGAACGCGATCGCGGTCGTCGGCATGGCCTTCCGCTTCCCCGGCGCTTCCGACTCCGAGACGTTCTGGGACAACCTCGCGCGCGGCGTCGAGTCGATCCGCACGTTCGGCCGCGACGAGCTGATTGCGGCCGGCCTCACGCCGGAGCTCGCCGACGATCCGCGGCTCGTGTCGGCGCACGGCGCGCTCGAGGACATCGAGTCCTTCGACGCCGACTTTTTCGGCTACGCGCCGAGCGAAGCAGCGCTGATCGATCCGCAGCAGCGGCTGTTTCTCGAATGTGCGTACGAGGCACTGGAAAATGCGGGGATCGTTCCGGGGGAGAGCGCGCCCGTTACCGGCGTTTTCGGCGGCTGCGGCGTCAACTTCTATCTGATCCAGAACGTCGCGCCGACGCTCAGCCTAGACGACGTCGCGGGCGTCTACCAGAGCATCCTCGGCGGCGAGAAGGATTTCCTGACGGCGCGCGTCGCTTACAAGCTGGGCTTACGCGGCCCCACGATCACCGTGCAATCGGCATGCGCGACCTCGCTCGTCGCGATCCACGTTGCGTGCCAGAGCTTGCTCAACGGCGAGTGCGATCTCGCGCTTTCGGGCGGCGTCTCATTGCGGATTCCGCAGCCCGGCGGCATGCTCCACAGCGAGGGCAGCATCTATTCCTCCGACGGGCACTGCCGCGCGTTCGACGCCGCGGCGGCCGGAACGGCGAGCGGAAGCGGCGGCGGCATCGTCGTCCTCAAACGGCTCGACGACGCGCTGCGCGACCGTGACCGCATCGAAGCGGTGATCCTCGGCTCGGCGGTCACCAACGACGGCTCGGTCAAGCTCAGCTTTACCGCACCGGCCGTTCGCGGCCAAGCCGCCGCGATCGCCGAGGCGCGCGCGGTCGCCGGCGTCGAGGCGACGTCGATCGGCTACGCCGAGATGCACGGCACCGGAACGATCCTCGGCGATCCGATCGAGATCGCCGCGATGCGCGACGCGCTCGGCGACTCCTGGCGCCCGGATTGGCTCACCTACATCGGTTCGCTCAAGACGAACGTCGGCCACCTCGATACGGCGGCCGGCGTCGCCGGACTCATCAAGACGATCCTCGTCCTGCGCAAGGGGCAGGTGCCGCCGACCCTCCACTATACGCGGCCGAACCCGAAGATCGACTTCGCGAGCGGTCCGCTGCGCGTCGCCGCGGCGCTCGAGCCCTGGCCGATCGCCGGCGGGCCGCGGCGCGCAACCGTCAGCTCGTTCGGGCTCGGCGGCAACAATTGCCACCTCGTGATGGAAGCGGCTCCGGAGGTGCGGCGCCGGCCGGAACGCGAGGCCTGGCGTCTCTTCCCGCTCTCCGCGCAGACGCCGCAGGCGCTCGACCGGATGCGCGAGCGGCTCGCGGGCCGGCTCGAAGCAGGGCCCGAGATGCGGGCCGACGACACGGCCTGGACGCTCGTTCGCGGACGGCAGCGCTTCGCACGGGCCGGGGTGGCGGCCGCGCGCTCGACCGCCGAGCTGGCCGCCTTGCTGCGCGCGGGCGACTGGCAAACCGGCGAGCGACCCGGCGCGGCGCCGCGGGTCGCGTTTCTCTTCCCGGGACAGGGCGCGCAGCGCGTCGGCTTCGGGGGCGCCCTCTACGCGCACGACGCGATGTTCCGCACGGCGTTCGACGCTTGCGCCGACGCGCTGATCGCAGCCGGCGGACCGGATGTGCGCGCGTTGCTTTTCCGTGAGCCGACACCGCACGCCGAAGCCGAGCTGCGCCGGACGGTCCACGCGCAAACGGTCCTTTTCGCACTCGGCTACGCGCTCGCCGAATGGTGGAAAGCGCACGGCGTCGTCCCGGGCGGGGTTCTCGGGCACAGCTCGGGCGAGTACGCAGCGGCCGTCTGCGCCGGCGTGCTGACGCTCCCCGACGCGGCTCGGGGGCTGATGGCGCGCGCGCAGTTGATGGACCGGCTGCCGCCCGGAGCGATGGCCGCGGTCGTCCTCTCCGAGGCCGAGCTGCGCGCGCTCCTGCCGGACGGGCTCGACGTCGCGGCGGTCAACGCGCCGTCGCTCTGCACGGTTGCGGGGAGCGAGGCCGCGCTGGCTGCGCTCGAAGCACGGCTCGCCGCGACCGGGACCGCGATCGTGCGGCTCCCGACGGCGCACGCCTTCCACTCACCCGCGGTCGAGCCGATCCTCCCGGCGTTCCGCGCGGCCTTTGCCCCGATCCCGCTGCACGCACCGGATAGCGTGGCCTTCTACTCGGCGGTGACCGGCGCGCGCGGCACGCCGGACGAGCTGCTCGACGCCGAGTTCTGGGTGCGCCAGATCCGCCGGCCCGTACTGTTCGGACCAGCCTTGCAGGCCATGGCCGACGACGGGTTCACCGCGTTCATCGAGCTGGGCCCGGGAACGACCTTGACCGGGCTCGTTCGCCGCGCGGCTCCGGCATCGTCGGTTGTCGTGCCGGGAATTCCGGCGGCGAAGGAGGAGCATTCGCTGCTGAGGGGCCTCGGCCGGCTGTGGCTTGCCGGCTGCGAGATCGAGTGGGACGCTCTGTTCGCGGGCGACGAGGCGCAGCGCATCGCCCTTCCGCCGTATCCGTTCGAGCGCGTCCGCCACTGGATCGACCGGCCGGCGCCGCTTGCTGCCGGTGCCGCACTCGCGCCCGGCACCGGGAGCGAGGGCGACGAGGCGCCGGGGCTGTTCGTGCCGACCTGGACGCGGACGCCCGCGAACGCGACGGCCGCCGAAGCGGGGCGGCTTGCGAGCCGCTGGCTCGTGGTCGGCGACGATGACCCGTTGACCGAAGGTCTCGTCGCCCGCTTGCGCGCGGCGGGGGCAGAGGTCGCACGGCGGAGCGACGCCGCCGACACCGACGACTATGCCGGGATCGAGCGGGTCCTCCTCAGCGCGAAGCGCGGGGCACGTGCCGGCGGGTTCCGCACGCTCGCCGCAATCGCACGCGGGCTCGCGCGCCGGGGCGGAGACGTCCGTGAGATCGCGGTGCTGACCGCCGGTGGAATCGACGCGACGGGCGGTGAGCCGCTCGACCCGTGGCAGGCGACGCTTCTGCCGGCGCTGCTCGCCCTCGCCGAAGAGTTTCCGGGCGTGACCTGCCGGGGGATCGATCTCGATCCGAGCGAGGGCACGGACCTCGCGATCGGCGGATCGGCTGCGGAGCTTGCACGCCCGGCGACCGACCCGATCGTCGCGCTGCGGCACGGGCAGCGTTGGACGTGCCGTATTCTCCCGGCAGCGCTCCGCGCCGGATCCGGCGTCGGCAGCGTGATCAAATCCGGCGGAACCTATTTGATCACCGGCGGCCTCGGTGCGCTGGGACTTACGCTCGCACGCCGGATCGCCGCGGTCGCCGATGTCCGGCTCGCTCTCGTCGGGCGAAGCCCGGTCGCGCCGGGTTCAACGCGCGCACGCGCAATCGCCGCGCTCGAAGCCGCCGGCGCAACGGTGCACGTCTATCACACCGACTGCACCGATCGTTCTGCGATGGAGGGCGTCGTCGCCGACCTGCGCGCTCGCTACGGTCGAATCGACGGGGTGATCCACGCCGCGGGGACGGCCGGCGGCGGCGCGATCGCGTTGCGCAGCGATGCCGAGACTGCGGCCGTGCTCGATCCCAAGACGGTCGGGACCGAAATCCTCGTCGACCTGCTCGCGCAGGAACCGCTGGACTTCCTCGCGCTCTTCTCGTCGCTCGCCGCGTACATGCCGGTCGCGGGTCAGGCCGATTACGCTGCCGCGAACGCGTTTCTCGACGCGACCGCGGCCCGTCTGCGGCGCGCCGGCGTGCGCGCGACCGCGATCGATTGGGACGCCTGGCGCGGCGTCGGAATGGCGGTCGACGCTGAACTCCCCGCTGCGCTGCGCGCGCGGCGAGACGCGGAACTGGCCGCGACCGGGCTCGATCCCGAGCGCGCCTGCGAGACGCTGTGGCGCGTGCTCGCCGCCGGCGTCGCGCAGGTCGCGGTGTCGCGCCGGCGCGATTTCTCCGCGCGCTCCGCGGAACGTTCTGCGGCCTCGCCCGAGGCACCGGCGAGCGGCGCGGAGGGGGTGCGCGCGGGGCTCGCGCAGCTGTGGAGCAGCCTGCTCGGCGTCGCGGAGGTTCGAACCGACGACGACTTCTTCGCGCTGGGCGGCCACTCGCTGCTTGCGACGAGCATCGTGTTCCAAATCCGGCAGCGCTGGAATTGTGCGATCGGCCTCGACGAGATCTTCACGAACGCCACGTTCGGGGCGATGGCGGCCCTGCTTGAAACGCGCACGGCCGCGAATGAAGAGCGCGAGGAAGTGCTGCTGTGACCTCGACGCTCGACGAGCTGCTCGCGACGCTCGACGCTTCCGGCGTGCGGCTGCATGCCGAAGGTGACCGGCTGCGTGCCGACGCTCCGCGCGGCGTGCTGACCCCGACGCTGCGCTCATCGCTCCTCACGCACAAGGCGGAGATTCTCGAACGCCTCGCGCGCGCGACGGCACGCATCCCGCTGCGCGCGCGCGACGCCGCGGGTCTGCCGCTCTCGCCCGCGCAGTACCGGCTTTGGCTCCTCGACCGGCTCGAAGGCGGGACGCCGCGGTACAACCTGGTCTCCGCGACGCGGCTCGTTGGAGCGCTCGACGCGGCGGCGGTCGCGCGCGCGTTCGCTGCGCTCGTGCAACGCCACGAGATCCTGCGCAGCCGCTTCGTCATGCGCGACGGCGACGCGGTGCAGATCGCACTCGACGACGTCACTCTCGCGGTCGTCACCGAAGATCGCACCGGCGTAGCCGCCGGAGAAGAGGCAGCGCTGGTCGAGCGCGCGTTCGGAGAAGAAGCGCGCGCCGGCTTCGACTTGACGCAGCCGCCGCTGGCCCGCGTTCGTTTGCTGCGCTTCGCGCCGGACCGTCACGTGCTGCTGTTGACCATGCATCACATCGTCACCGACATGTGGTCGCTCGACATCTTCGCGCGCGACTTCGCGGCATTGTACGCGCAGGCCGCGCTGGAGCCGCTTCCCGTGCAGTACGCGGACTACGCCGCTTGGCAGCGCGAGCGGCTCGACGACGGGCAGCTTCAGCGCGGCCTTGCGTTCTGGACTGAGTCGTTGCGCGGGCTGCCGGAGCTGCTCCCGCTCCCGACGGACTTCGCGCGGCCGGCGACCTTGACGTACCGCGGCGCAGCGGTCCCGCTAACGATTCGCGCCGATCTCGTCGCCGCGATGCAGCGCCTCGGGCGCGAGACCGGCACGAGTCTCTTCATGGTGCTCTACGGCGCGCTCTGTATCGTCCTCGCGTGCGTCAGCGGCTGCGACGACTTCGCCGTCGGCGTTCCGTCAACGAACCGTCCGCGTCCCGAACTCGAAGACCTGATCGGCTTTTTCATCAACTCGCTCGTGTTGCGCTGCCGCTACGACGGACGCGCGTCGTTTCGCGAGCTGCTCGCGTGCAACCGCGCGACGGCGCTGGCTGCGTTCGAACACCAAGACGTTCCGTTCGAGAAGGTCGTCGAGGCGTTGCACGTGCGACGCGATCTCAGTTTCTCGCCGGTCTTCCAGGTGATGCTCTCGTTCATGCATCGGGCGCCCGAGCGCGTTGCATTGCCGGACGGGATCGCCGCCGAGCCGCTCGCGATTCCGCAGCAGCACGCGCTGGTCGAGCTCGACTGGCAACTGCGCGAGACCGCCGACGGAATCGCGGGCTTTTTGGTCTACGCCGCGGACCTCTTCGACGCCCGGACGGCGGAACGTCTGGCCCGGCGGCTCGTGACGGTACTGGAGTGCGTGTGCGCGCGGCCCGAAACGGCATGCGATGCGATCGACATCATCCCGCCGGCAGAGCGGCACGAGCAGCTCGAGACGTGGAATGCGACGGCGCTCGACACCCCCCGCGCGCGCGTCGAGGAGCTCTTCGCGGAGCAGGCGCGACGGACGCCCGAGCGCGTGGCGGTCGCGTGCCGCGCCGAATCGTGGACCTACCAGCGGCTCGCCGACGCGGCCGCGCGGATCGCGGCGGCGCTGCGGCGGCGCGGCGCAGGGCCGGGAACGCGCGTCGCGATTCGCCTCGAACGCACGCCGGCGCTGATCGCCGCGCTGCTCGGTACGCTGCAAGCGGGCGCGGCATACGTCCCGCTCGATCCGGGCTTCCCGCCGGATCGGCTCGCGTTCATGGCCGAAGACGCAGGCGTGCTGCTGACGATCGACGAGGCCGCGCTGGCGGCGTTCGCGATCGAAGCTGCGCCGAACACGGCAAGCGGAGGGACGCCCGACGATCCGATGTACGCGATCTACACGTCGGGCTCGACCGGGCGGCCGAAGGGCGTCGTGATCGCGCACCGCTGCGTCGCGAACTTTCTCGCGAGCATGTCGGGCGCGCCGGGCATCGGCGCCGAGGACACGCTGCTCGCGGTGACGACGCTTTCCTTCGACATCGCCGCGCTCGAACTGTTTCTCCCGCTCGTCAACGGCGCTCGCGTCGTCCTCGCGACGCGCGCGGACGCGGTCGACCCGCACCGCCTCATGCGCTTGCTCGACGAGGAGCGCGTCACCGTGATGCAAGCGACGCCCGCGACGTGGCGGATGCTGCTCGCGGCGGGCTGGCCCGGCCGCCCGGAGTTGACGATCCTGTGCGGCGGCGAGGCGTTGCCGCGTGATCTCGCGCACGCGCTCCTGCCGCGCTGCAAGGCGCTCTGGAACATGTACGGGCCGACCGAGACGACGGTCTGGAGCGCGATCCATCGCGTTACCGGTGACGAGGATAGCCGCAACGGTATCGTTCCGATCGGCCGTCCGATCGCCAACACACGGATCTACGTCGTGACGCCGAAACTCGACGCGGCTCCGATCGGCGCGGTCGGTGAACTGTGCATCGGCGGCGCCGGCGTCGCGCTCGGGTATCTCAATCGGCCCGCGCTGACCGCTGAGCGCTTCGTCCCCGATCCGTTCGCCGCCGAGCCGGACGCGCGGATGTACCGCACGGGCGACGACGCGCGCTTTCGGCCCGACGGGACGCTCGAGTTTCTCGGTCGCGCCGACGGGCAGGTGAAGCTGCGCGGTTTCCGCATCGAGCTCGGCGAGATCGAGGCGATCCTCGGCGCGCATCCCGCGATCGCGCACTGCGCGGTTGCGATTCGCAACGACGACGGCGGCGAGCCGCGCCTGTTCGCGTATTGCGTTGCGGCCGGCGATGCCGGCGCACTGCCGCTCGCCGCGCTGCGCGAGCACCTGCGCCGCGCTCTGCCCGAGTACATGATGCCGGCCGCGTTCGTGCGGCTCGACCGTTTGCCGCTGACGCCCAATGCGAAGGTCGACCGCGCCGCACTTCCCGCACCGGCAGCCGTGGGCGCGCCGATCGCTGCCGCCGACGAACGGCCGAACGAGCGCGAAGCGGCGGTCGCCGCGCTCTGGGAAGCCGTTCTCGGGGAACGGCGCCCCGCGCTCGACGCCAACTTTTTCGACCTCGGGGGACACTCGCTCTTGATCGTCCGGCTGCATCAACGACTGAAGGAGGAGCTTGGCGCGACGTGCGACGTGCTCGATCTGTTCCGGCACCCGACGATTCGCGGGCAGGCGGCGCTGATCGGCGGCGGCACCGCGCGGCGTGACGTGCGCGCCGCCGCGAGCACGCAAGCCGCGCGGCAGCGTGAGGCGCTCGCGCGGCAACGCGCGGCCGCGGAGCGTTCGCGATGACGACCGACTCCGCGGCCCCCGAACCGATCGCGATCGTCGGGATGGCATGCCGCTTTCCCGGCGCCCCCGACGTCGACGCGTTCTGGCGCAACTTGCGCGACGGCGTCGAGTCGGTCCGCCGCTTCTCCGACGACGAGCTCCGCGCGGCGGGCGTCGAACCGGCGCTCTTCCGGCAGCCGGCCTACGTCGCCGCGCACGGCGCGATCGACGATGCCGACTGCTTCGATGAAGCCTTCTTCGGCATGTCCCCGCGCGAGGCGGAGATCCTCGATCCGCAGCACCGCGTTTTTCTCGAGTGCGCGTGGAGTGCGATCGAGCACGCCGGCCACGATCCCGAGACGGTCGGCGAGCGCTTCGGCGTCGTCGCCGGCGTCGGGCTCAATGCCTACCTGCTGCACAATCTCATGCCGCGGCGCGATCTTGTGACGCCCGAGCGGCTCTACGCGCTCTTCGTCGCGAACGACAAGGACTTTTTACCGACGCGCGTCTCGTACAAGCTGAACCTGCGCGGGCCGAGCCTGAACGTCAACACCGCTTGCTCGTCGTCGCTCGTTGCCGTTCACGTTGCGGCGCAGATGCTGTGGTCCTATCAGTGCGACGGTGCGCTCGCGGGCGGCGTCGCACTACAGGTTCCGCAGCATGCGGGCTACCTCCATCAGCCGGGCGGAATCGCGTCACCCGACGGCCGCTGTCGCGCCTTCGACGCGGCGGCCGACGGAACGGTTACCGGGAGCGGCGCCGGCGTCGTCATGTTGAAGCGGCTGTCCGACGCCGAGGCCGATGGTGACACGATCTACGCGCTGATCCGAGGGACGGCCGTTAACAACGACGGCGCGGTCAAGGCCGGTTACACCGCGCCGAGCGCCGCGGGGCAAGCGGCGGTGATCGCCGAGGCCGCGGCACTGGCTTGTGTCGCACCCGAGAGCATCGGCTACGTCGAGGCGCACGGGACGGGAACACCGCTCGGCGACCCGATCGAGATCGCGGCGCTGACCGAGGCGTTCGGCCCCGACGCACGCCGCGGCGCGTGCAAGATCGGCTCGGCCAAGACGAACATCGGGCATCTCGATGCCGCCGCCGGGATCGCGGGATTGCTGAAGACGACACTCGCGCTGCGCAACGAAGCCATTCCCGCGAGCCTGCACTTCACCGCGCCGAATCCGAAGATCGACTTCGCGGCTAGTCCGTTCTCCGTCTGCGCGGAATTGACGGCGTGGCCGCGCACGGACGCGCCGCGGCGCGCGGGCGTCAGCTCCTTTGGAATCGGCGGGACGAACGCGCACGCGGTGCTCGAGGAGAGCCCGGCCGAGCCGGCGCGTCCGCAACGCGGCGTGCCGCGCCTGTTCGTCGTTTCGGCGCGCACGCGCGGCGCGCTCGGCCGCGCGATCGCGCGGCTCGCGGCGCATCTGGAAACGGCATCGGCGCGCCCGGACGACGTCGCATGGACGCTCGCGACCGGCCGCACCGCGTTTCGTTACGCGGCGTTCGCGGTTGCGTCGTCGTGCGCCGAGCTTGCGCGCGGCCTGCGCGCCGGAACGTACGTCGAGGGGGAGCGGCCGGCGTCGCCGGCCGGGATCGCGCCGGCGACGGACGATCTCGCCGCGCTCGGAGGGGCCTGGCTCGCCGGCGCGACGATCGACGTCGACGCGTTGTTCGCGCACGACGCGCCGCGCCGCATCGCGCTGCCGACGTATCCGTTCGAGCGTTCGCGCCACTGGATCGATCCGTGCGCGGACGCCGGCGCGACGACGGCGGGCGTAGCCGCGCCGGCACACGACCTCGCCGACTGGTTCTCCGTGCCCGTGTGGGCGCAGGCGGCGCCGCTCTTGCCGGCGCCGGCGAGCGCGCTCGCAGGCGAGTGCCTCGCGTTCGTGCGTGAGACGGCGCTCGACCGCGCGCTCGTCGCCGCGCTCGACCGCGCCGGTGCGCGCGTGACGGCGGTCCCCGCCGGGACGACGGACTACGACGCATTGCTCGCCGCACTCGCGGAGCGCGGCGCCTTCCCCGAGCGCGTCGTTCACGCGTGGACGCTCGGTGCGAGGAGTGCGGGCGAAGTGCAGACGGACGGCTTCGATGCGCTGCTCGCGCTGATGCGCGCGGTCGCGCGCGCGGGCCGCACCGTGCGCGAGGTTGCGGTCGTCACGTCCGATCTCGCCGACGTGCAGGGCTGCGAACGCCTCGATGCACGCAAGTCGATCCTGCTCGGCCCGGTCGCCGTCATCCCCGAAGAATTCCCCGGAACAGCGTGCCGGCTCGTCGACGTCGATGCCGGTGCCGACGTGACGCGGACCGCCGCCGACCTCGCGCGCGAACTCGGTCACCCCGCGCAAGCGCGATTCACCGCGCTGCGCGCCGGACGCCGCTGGTTGCCGCACTTCGTGCCCCTTGCGCTCCCCGCACCCCCGGCCGGCGCGCAACCGTTCAAGGACGGCGGCACGTATCTCATCACCGGCGGGCTCGGCGGACTCGGACTGGCCCTCGCCGAGCATCTTGCGACGACGGCGCGCGCCGCGCTGGTCCTCACCGGCCGGCGCAGTCTGCCGCCCGAGGAGACGTGGACGGCTCGTGCGCGCGCGGCGGAGGGCGCGATCGGCACGCCGCTGCCTGAACTCGCCGCCGAGGTGACGCGCGCCGAGCGCGAGATTACCGACGAGCTCTCGATCGCGGCCGTCGATGACCGCCCGGGGCTACGCGAAGCGGCCGATACGCTGGCCGGCGGCTGCGCGCTCGCGTATCTCGCGCAGCTCGGCGTCCTCCGCACGGCCGGCGAACGCGTGCCGCGCGCGCGAATCTACGCTGCGGGTGCGGTGCTCCCGCAGTTCCGGCGGCTCGTCGATCATCTCCTCGACCTCCTCGCGCGCCGAGGCTGGCTTGAACTCGACGCGGACGACGTCACCCTGCTGCGCGATCCGGGGAGCGCGACCCCGGTCGCCGAACTGCGCGCCGTCGCGACGCGAACGTTCCCCGGCTTCGCGCCGCTCTTCGGGCTGCTCGAGGCGTGCGCGCAAAGCTACCCCGAGTCGCTGAGCGGAAAGATCCCGGCGATCGGCGTCCTCTTCCCGGACGGCGGCCGCGGCCGGATCGTCGAGGCGGCGGAGCAGATGGAGGAGCATGGCAACCATCGCGTCTACCGCACGCTCCTCGCCGAGGTGCTGCGGCGGCTCGCGACGCGCGCGACGCGGCGGCGACCGTTGCGCATTCTCGAAGTCGGCGGCGGCAACGCGATCATGACCGGTCTCATCGCCGAGCGGCTGCAGGGACTCGACGTCGAGTACACGTTCACCGACATCGGGCGCAGCTTCGTGCTTGCGGCCGAGGCCAACGCGCGCACCCGCGGCTACGACTTCATGACGTTCGCGACGTTCGACATCAGCCGCGATCCCGGGCCACAGGGCTTCCCGCCGGGGAGCTTCGACGCCGTGATTGGACTCGACGTCGTTCACGCGACGCCGTCGATCCGCGAAACCATCGGCAACTTGCGCGGCCTGATCGCCGAAGGCGGGCTCCTCGGCCTCGTCGAGAGCGCGCGCACGCACGCCTGGGACGACATGATCTGGGGGCTCGCCGAAGGGTGGTGGTACTATACGGATCCGGAGCTGCGCAACCCGAACGCGCCGCTGCTCGCGACCGCACGCTGGGAGACGGCGCTCGAGCCGTGCGGCTTCACCGCGGTGCGCGCGTTCCCACTCGACCCGGCCGCGCGAACGCGCACGGACTGCTCGCTGATTCTGGCGCAAGCCGGCGTCGCGACGGCCCAAGCGGCCGTCCCCGCGGACGCGGAGACGCTCGCGGCGCTCGTGCGGATCCGCGAACGTGCGAAGAGCCTCGTGGTGCGGCAGGTCGATGTCGCCGACGAGGCCGGCATGGAGCGCGTCGTCGCCGAGGCTGAGCAGCGCTTCGGTCGGGTCGACGGCGTCGTTCATGCCGCCGCGATCGAGTACAAAGCGCTGATTACGTCACGCGAGCGGCCGGTCGAGGAGACCGAGTTCCGGCCGAAGGTCGTGGGAACGCTCGTGCTCGACCGCATCTTCCGCGACCGCCCGCTCGACTTCATGGTCCTCTGCTCGTCGATCAGCGGCGTCCTCGGCGGTGCCGGTCAAGTCGGCTACTGCGCCGCGAACGCGTTCCTCGACGCCTTCGCCGCGCAGCGCAGCCGTGAGCGCGACGAGCTGACGGTCGCGATCGACTGGGGCCGCTGGCAGGGCGTCGGCCTCGCGCGCGACTTCGAGTCCTGGCACGAGGCGCGCACCGGCCGCGTGTTGAGCGGTGGGATGACGACCGCCGAGGGGTTCGAGGCGCTGTGCCGGATCCTCATCTACCGCGTGGCCCCGCAGGTCGCGGTGATGAACGCCGCGCCCGAACGCTTGGCGGCGCCGAGTGCGCCGCCGGCGACGCCGGCGCAGATGGCCGAGTTCGACGGTACCGTGCTCGAAGGGCAACTCGCCGAGATCTGGCGTACGGTGCTCGGGACCGGCACGTTCGGGCGCGACGCGACGTTTGCGGAACTCGGCGGCGACTCGCTCGTCGGGATTCAGATGATCGCGCGGATTCGCGAGCTGCTCGGCGTGCAGCTCCCGATCCAGGCGATCTTTGACTGCCCGACGATCGCCGAGCTCGCGCGCTGTGTCGAGCAGGCGCAGGCGGGCGAAATCGAAGAGGGCATCATCTGAGTTCGCTCGACGATCTGCTCGGGCGCGTACGCGAGCGCGGCATCGAGTTGCGCGTGGAGGCGGGTGCGCTGCGCTTTCGCGCGCCGAAGGGTGCACTGACGCCGCAGTTGCGCGCCGAGGTGCAGGCGCGCAACACCGAGATCATCGCAGCGCTGACCGTCGCCGCAAACGGCCCGGCGACGATCCCGCTTGTCGCGCGCGACCGGCCGCTACGCATGTCGTTCGGCCAGGAGCGTATTTGGTTTCTCTACCGGCTCGAAGGGCCAAGCAGCACGTACAATATCACGCCGGTCTTCCGCCTGCGCGGTTTGCTCTCGCTCGACGCGCTGCGCGCGGCGCTTCGCGCGCTCGCCGAACGCCACGAGACGTTACGCATGCGCTTCGCCGAGATCGACGGTCAGGGCGTGCAACTCGTCGATCCCGCAGCCGACGTCCCGATCGCGCACGTCTCGTTGACCGGCGTCCGCGAGGCGGAACGGATGGCCGCCGCCGAACGCCTCATTCTCGCTGAGACCGCGCGCCCGTTCGATCTCGAAAGGCAGCATGCGCTGCGCGCGACCGTGATCGCGTTGGGCATCGACGATCACATCCTGCTGCCGTTCATGCATCACATCGTCGCCGACGGCTGGTCGCTCGGCGTGCTGCAGCGCGAGATCAGCCTCCTCTACGAGGCGTTCCTCGCCGGGCGAACGGCGGCGCTCGACGCACTGCCCGTGCAGTATCCCGACTACGCCGCCTGGCAGCGCGCGGCGCAGGACGGCGAGCGCGGCCGCACCGGCCTCGACTGGTGGCGCACCCAGCTTGCCGGCGCGCCGCAGACGCTCGCACTGCCGTACGACTTCCCGCGGCCGGCGCAGGTCACGTTCAACGGCCGCGTCCTGCACCGCACGATTCCGGAAGCGACGACCGAGGCGGTCGAAGCCTACGCGCGCACCGAGCGATGCAGCCTCTTCATGGTGCTGCTCGCGGCCTACGCGGTCTTGCTGCGGCACCACACGGGCCAAGACGAGATGCTGATCGGCAGTCCGGTTGCCGGCCGTCCGCTCCGTGAGCTCGAAGGCATCATCGGCTGCTTCGTCAACACGCTCGTGCTGCGCTTGCGCGTTGCGGATGAGATGACGTTCAGCGAGCTGTTGCGCGAGGTGCGCGCGACGGCGCTCGCCGCGTACGAACATCAGGACGTCCCGATCGAAGCGGTGATCGACGCGGTCGCGACCGAGCGCGACCCGGCCCGCAATCCGCTCTTCCAAGCGCAGTTCAGCTTGCAGAACGTCCCCGTCGCAGAAGCACGCGTCACGAGCCTCGCGGTGGAGCACGTCCCAATGGACCGCGTCGCGGCCAAGAACGATCTCTCGTTCATCCTGCAGCGCCGCCCGGGCGCGGGCATCCATGCCGAACTCGAATACAACACCGATCTGTTCGATGAAGCGACGGTGCGCGGGCTCGGCGACGATTTCGTGCGGCTGCTCGACGCGATCGCCGCGGCGCCGGGGGCGCTGATATCCGCGCTCCCGGGAGGTTCATCGTGGACGCCGGACGACCGGCGCTACTGGATCGAGCGCCTCGGCCCGCTCGACGACGTCGCGCGGCTCGCGTTCGACACGGGCGCGGCGGCCGACGGCACCGGCATACTCGACGCCGAGGTACGAGGATCGCTCACGGCGCTCGGCACCGTCGCGACGGCAGACGCGTTCGCCGGTTGGCTCGCGGCGGCCGCGGTCTACCTACGAAAGTACACGGGGCTCGAGCGCTTCGCACTCGGCGTCGCACCGGAGGGCAGGAGCGAGCGGCCGAACGTGCTCGCGCTTCCGCTCGACCTCGTCCCGGACATGACGTTCGCCGCGGCCGTCGATCACGTTCGGACGGCGTTACGCGACGCGTACGTGCACCAGCGCTATCCGATCGCGCGATTGCAAGCCGATCTCGGAGGGGAACCGCTCATCGGCATCGTTCTCTGCGCCCCTGGGATCCACGCGCCGGTCGTTGCGGCGGGGCAGACGATCCAGCTCGAGCTGCTGCACACCGAGGCGGGCTACGTGTGCCGCGCGCGCTTCGCGGCGCGGCGCTTCGGCGAGGCGACGATGCGGCGCCTGATTGCCGATCTCGACGCGCTGGTGGAGACGTGCACGCGGGCGCCCCAAACGCCGCTACGCGCCGTTTCGCTGCTGACCGCGGCGGAAACGCAGGCGCTGCGCGCACGCGCCGCCGCCGCGCCGCTGCCGAATGACGACTTCGCCGACCTGGTCTCCGGCTTCGCGGCGGCCGCCGCGCGCTATCCCGACCGCGAGGCGGTCCGCGACGCGCACGGGGTCCTCACTTACGCCGAGCTGGAACGGCGCGCAGACGCGGTTGCGGCGGTGCTGCTCGCGCACGGCCTCGCGCCGGAGTCGCCGGTCGGACTTCTCGCCGATTCCACGGCCGAGCTGATCGTCGGGATCGCGGGAATTCTCAAGGCGGGTGGCGCGTACGTTCCGCTCTCGCCCGATCATCCGCTCGAGCGCCGGCGGTTCATGCTCGAACATGCGGCTGCGCGCGCGCTGCTCGCCGATCGCGCGAACGCCGCCGCCGCAGGCGAGCTCGTCGCCGACGGTATCGCTCTCCTCGTGATCGAGGACGCGCCGGTGGTCGGTGCGGACGGGCGCCCGGCGTTGCCCGCGGTCGCGCCGTCGCAGCTCGCGTACGTCGTCTTCACCTCGGGCTCGACGGGACGGCCGAAGGGGGTGATGATCGAACATCGCTCGGTCGTCAACCTCGTCCACGGGCTACGCGACGCCGTCTATCGCGAGCTCGCGCCCGACGGCGCGCCGCTACGCATCGCGCTCGTCGCGTCGCCGGTCTTCGACGCTTCGGTGCAGCAGATATTCGCGGCGTTGCTTTACGGCCACACGCTCTGCATCGTCGATCCCGCGCTCAAGCGCGACGCTGCGGCGCTGTGCGCGCAGCTGCACGAGTGGCGCATCGACTGCAGCGACTGCACCCCGAGCCTCCTCGGGCTCATGCTGCACGGCGGGCTCATCGAGCGCTGCGGTGAGACGCTGCATCATTTGCTCGTCGGCGGCGAGCCGTTGCCGGCCGACCTGATACGCGCACTGCACGCGACCGAACGCGGCCGCAACATCGCCGTTACGAACGTCTACGGGCCGACGGAGTGCTGCGTCGACGTCGTTGCGCAGCGCATCGATGGGACGGAGGTTCCCAACGCGCCGGTGATCCCGATCGGGCGAGCGCTGCGCAACTGCTTCGCGAGCATCGTCGACCGCGACGGCCGGCCGGTGCCGGCCGGCATCCCGGGCGAGTTGATGATCGCGGGTCTGTGCGTCGGCCGTGGCTACGTCAACGATCCGGTCCTGACATCCGAACGGTTCGTCGAGTTGCCGGCGCTCGGCGTCGCGCGGGCGTACCGCACGGGCGATCTCTGCCGTGCGTCGGCCGGCGGTGTCATCGAGTTCCTCGGCCGCAACGACGAGCAGGTCAAGATCCTCGGGCACCGCATCGAACTCGGCGAGGTCGAGCACCACTTGCGCGCGCATCCCGCGATTGCCGACGTCAGCGTGCAGGCGCGTGCGACCGTGAACGGCTACCGCGAACTCGTAGCGTACCTCGTGCTGACCAGGGCGCTGACGGCCGAGGAGTTGCGTACGTTCGCGAGCGCGCGGCTGCCGGCGTACATGGTCCCCGCATATTTTGTTCCGCTCGCGACGCTGCCGCTCAACGCCTCGGGGAAGGTCGCGCGCCAAGCGCTTCCGGATCCGGCGACCGTGCCGGGGCTCGCGTCCGGCGTGGCATACGCGCAGGCGTCGACCCCCGCCGAACGGATCCTCGCCGAGATCTGGTGCCGAACGTTGCGGCTCGAGCGTGCCGGCATTGCAGACAACTACTTCGCCAGCGGAGGAGACTCGATCAAGGCGTTGCAGCTCGCGGCGCGCCTGCGCGAGGCCGGCTGGATCATGCAGATCCGCGACCTCTTCCTGTACCCGACGATCGCGCAGCTGGCGCCGCACTTGCGCCCGAGCGCCGGCCCGGCCGCCGGCGCAGTCGACGGCGCGGACGTCGGCATCGCGCCGTTGAGCGCGACGCAGCGCTTTTTCTTCACGACGTACGGCCCGAGCGCGCACTTCAATCAGGCGATCCTCTTGCGTCCGCGCCGCCCGGTCACGCTCGGGGCGCTGCGCGCGGCGTGCGCGACGCTGGCTGCACGGCACGGGATGCTGCGCGCGCGGTTCGTGCAGCGCGACGGCGCGTGGCAGCAGGAGGTGCTGGCCGCGGCCGCGGTCGAGCCGCTCGTTCTCGCGCTCGATCTTCGCGCCGCGCCGGATGCGGACGACGAGCTGCAGGCGCACGCGGCGCAGATGCAGCGCGGCTTCGCACTGGAGCGCGCGCCGCTCTGGTCGGCCGTGTTGTACGACCTGCCCGAAGGACAACGCCTGCTGCTGAGCGCGCATCACCTCATCGTCGACGGCGTCTCGTGGCGGGTTCTCGTCGAAGACCTGGAGCGCACGCTCAGCGCGCAGGCGCTGCCGCCAAGTTCGGCGCCGTACGCGGCATGGGTCGATCGTCAGCACCGTTATGCGACCGCCGGCCTTGCCGCCGAGCATGTGTACTGGCCTTCCCCCAAGTACCTCCCCGCGGCGACGGACGGCGGCGACCGGTACGCCGACCGGCGCGACGTACGCGTCGCGCTCTCCGCCGGCGTGACGCGCGCGCTCTTGACCGGCGCGCACAAGGCCTACGCGACCGAGATCAACGACCTCCTGATCGCCGCGGTTGTCGCCGCCTGGCGCGCGTGGACCGGCGAGATGCGCTGCGCGCTGACGCTCGAAGGACACGGGCGCGAGCCGTTGGGCGACGAGCTCGACATCGCGCGCACCGTCGGCTGGTTCACGTCGGTCTTCCCGGTCGCGTTCGAACTGCCGCCGCATACCGGCGTCGGCGCGACGATCAAGCACGTCAAGGAGACGTTGCGAGGGATTCCCAACCGCGGCGCGGGCTATGGGATCCTGCGCTTTCTTGCGGAGCCGCGCGTCGAACTCGCGCCCCTCCCGCCGCTCGCGTTCAACTATCTCGGCCGCTTCGAGACCGGCGACGACGGATGGTTCGCGCCGGCGCCCGAGCCGGGACCGGCGACGGCCGCACCGGAGTTGGCGCTGCCGTGGCTGGAATTGACCGCGGCCGTCGTCGGCGAGGAGATGGATCTTGCGCTCGCGTACAGCGTGCGCCGTTACGACGAGCGCGCCGCGCGCGCGTTCCTCGATCACGTCCGTGCCGAACTCGAACGCGTCGTGGAGCATACGTTGCAGCGGGAGAAGGCCGAATTCACGGCGTCGGACTTCGACTATGCGGACTTCACGCCGGAGAGCTTGGATGACTTTCTGCGAGCGCTCTGAGCAGCGTGGGATCGGCGATCGCGCGTAGCACGGTCGCCGCTTCGAGCGTGCGATGCGAGAGCGTGACGCCGGCGTGCGGCGAAGCGAATGCCCCAACGGCACGTGCGTCGAGCGGTAGGTCGCGCAGCGTCCACGCTGCCGGTTCGGGCATTCCGGGCGCGGCTTCGAGTAACGCCGGCGCCTCGGATGACAAACACGCGACGCGGTACCGATCGGGCGGTAAACTCAAGCCGAGCCCGAGCGCCTTCGAGATGGCCTCCTTGCGCGTCCAACAGCGGAAGAACGCACGTTCCGCATCGGCCGGCGGCAGCGCGTCGATCGCACGTGCTTCGCCCGGATGGAAGAACCCGCGCACGATGTCAGCTCGCTCCGCGATCGGCCGGATGCGCTCGACGTCGATTCCAACCTCGATCTCGCGTGACACCGCGACCGCGATGAGATCGTCGCCGTGGGTGGCGTTGAACGTCACGCCACAATCGTGCGCCAGTGTGGGCTTGCCGGCTGCACCGAATGCGAACGCGATCTCGCGCGGTGCGCAGCCGAGCTCGGCAGCGAGCAGCACGCGCTGGAGCGTGCGCGCGACAAGGAACGCGCGCCGGGCACCGTCGTGGATGAAGCGCGCGTGGCGCTCGCGCTCGGCGTCGTCCAGGAGCGCGCGCAGCCGCTCGTCCCGGCCGTCGAACTGCGCCGCGTCGGCGTACCAGCACGCGGCGGTGTGAATCAGCTCCGGACCCCGGCCCCTTCCGCCGCACGCTCGCGCAGCTCGCGCACCACGAAGTCGACGAGCTGTGCGCGGTGGTGGTTCAAGTACAGGTGCCCGCCCTCGAAGCGGTGCAGCGCGAAGGGACCGGTCGTCACGTCCCGCCATGGAGCGACGAGGTGTTCGGGCGCGTGCGTGTCGCCGTGCGGTGAGATCGCGACGACCGGACAGCGCAACGTGGCATCGGAGAGCGGACGGTACCGCTCCGAGAGCGTAAAGTCGGCGCGCAGCACCGGCAGCAGCAGCTCGACGAGTTCGGGATGCGTGCAGAACTCATCGAACGCCGCGTCCGGTCCGCTGACGCGGCGAATGCCCTCGAGAAACTCGGCATCGGGAAGTTCGCCGATCGGGTCGTTCGGCGCCCGTTCGCTCGGCGCGCGGCTGGCCGACGCGATGAGGACGATCGGCTCGGGGTAGCCATCGCCCGCAAGCGTGCGTGCGACCTCGAGCGAGACGATCGCGCCCAGACTATGCCCAAAGAATGCGTAGGGCCGGTCCAAGAGCGGCGCGATCGCCGTGGCTGCTTGCGCGACGATCGTGCGAAAGTCGGCGATCGGCGCTTCGCGGACGCGCCCTTCGCGACCGGGCGCCTGAAAGGCGCACAGCTCGATCGTCTCGGGCAGTGCGTCGGCCCAGGCGCGGTAGACGCCGGCACCACCGCCCGCGTATGGGAAACAGAAGAGACGCAAGGCGGCCGCGGGACGGGCCCGCGGCCGAACGATCCATGCGCTCACCGCGCGCGGTTAGGCCGCTTTGGCCGCGTTGAACTCGTGCTGGTAGTAGTCGCGAACCGTGGCCGGGTCGAAAGTGAGGAACGTCCCGCCGGATTCGAAGTGCTGGATGAAGACGCGCCCTAGCGCGTAGGTCGCCGCGGCGGCGATCGCGGGTTCGGTCAGCGCGCCTGCGAGCGGGCCGATGATCGGGATGAACTTCACGAGGCTCGCCGCCGCAGGCGCGAGCGCTCCGGTGCCGACGCCGCCCACCAGCGAGCCGATGATCGACTTCGCCGAGTCACGCGAGAACGGAACGTCGTAGAGCTTTGCGAGCGAATCGAGCATCTTGAGCTCGACCGTCGTGATCGCCGCCAGGTCGACGAGCGGGATCGGGATGAAGCCGGCGCCGGCCGACCACCCGAGGTACGAACGGACGATCTGCTCGGCTGCGGCTTCTTTGCCGACAAGTTTCTCAGGCGCCAACGTCTTTCTCCTTAATCTCGATCTCGTGCAAGACATGTTTTTGAACTGCTTTTTTTCTATTATTCGCCTACCGGCGCCGCTTACATGCGAAGTAGGATTCTTGTGTGCGTTTTCCTCGATCAAAAACAAAAGAGCCCGTGCTTAGCGAGCTCTTTCGTCTGATTAATTTAGCCCCAACGGGATTCGAACCCGTGTTACCGCCGTGAGAGGGCGACGTCCTAGGCCTCTAGACGATAGGGCCGATTGGCTCCCGAGCTTCGGTTCGAACGAAGGACCTCCTGATTCAGAGTCAGGCGCTGCTACCAACTGAGCTACTCGGGATCATGGCGTTTTATGTTTCTTGCTGCGAAGGTCTCCGTTTGGCTGTGACAGTTCGGGCAGAGCATTCGGAGATTCTCGATTCGATGATCGTCGCGAATGCCGTTGACGTGGTCGATTTGGATGGACAGCGGACGGCCCCTCCATTCACCCAGGCCGCACCAGTCGCAACGGTTTTCGATTATACCAGCCTTGAGCAAGTGTCGCTTAATTGTCTGCCGGCTCCTCGACTTGGCCATCGCCTCGGCAAGGGTAAAGCCGACCGGTCTCGGCACGATTCGTCCGGCTCGTACGGCCTTGGTCCACGAAGCAGCGCAGAAGCCGAATTGGGAGCGGCACTCCCGGTAGCTGGCACCGGACTCGTAGTAGACGCGTATCGCGCTCCAATCATAGCGTTTCCCGCTGTCGGCATAAGGGCGGCCCGCGCGGTTGACCACGATATCGCCGAGCCTGATTGCCTTCTCCCACGTGGCATGGGCAATGCCAAATCGAGACCAGCACTTCCTGAACCCGTTTCCAGCGTCGATATACGCTTGCATCGCCGCCCAGTCAAAGTGCTTCCGGTACCTCCTCCCCACGAACATATGTTCGCATAAGGATGTTGCCGCGATGTTGGCATGAGGCAAACTTCGCTCAACGGGTAACATGGACAGCCGGGGCCGTCGCGAACGACGCTCCGCGCTATCGTCTTTCCGCTGTAGGAGCCGTTTCGTTGCAGGCAGTCGTTCTGGTCGGTGGTGAGGGGACGCGTTTGCGCCCGCTCACGCTGGAGACCCCCAAACCCATGGTCCCGGTCATGAACGTGCCGTTTCTCGAACGAACGCTCCGCCGCCTCAAGCAAGCGGGCATCGACGACGTGATCCTGCCCGCCGGCTACCTGCCCGAGGCGATCACGAGCTACTTCGGCGACGGCAGCCAACTCGGCCTGAAGATCCGCTACGTGATCGAGGAAACGCCGCTGGGCACGGCCGGCGCCCTCAAAAACATCCAGCAGTTCATCACCGGCCCGTTCTTCGTGCTCAACGGCGACGTCCTCACGAGCCTCGACCTGCGGGCCATGCGGGCCCACCACGAAAAAACCGGCGGCGTCGCGAGCCTGCACCTGATCCGCGTCGACGACCCCTCCGCCTTCGGCTGCGTGGTCCACGATGCGAGCGGCCGCATCAGCGCCTTCGTCGAGAAGCCCAAGCGTGAAGAAGCCCCGACCGACGAGGTCAACGCCGGCACGTACCTGCTTGAAATGGAGGTCCTCGACGCGATTCCGGCCGGGCGGCCGGTCTCGATCGAACGCGAAACCTTCCCCGAGCTGATCGCCGCCGGCAAGCGCCTCTACGCGTTCACCACGGCCGACTACTGGATCGATTTGGGCAAGCCCGAGGCCTATCTGGCCTCGCACCGGCACATCTTCGAGGGCTCGATGCCGCTCGGTTTGCAACCGTACCTAGACGGGCCGGGTGCTAGAGGAGTACCTCCCTCCGCCATCATCCCGCCGGTGTTCGTCGGTCGCAACGTCCGCGTTGCCCCGGATGCGAAGATCGGGCCGTACACGGTTCTCGGCGACGATTGCGAGGTGGGTTCCGGTGCCGTGGTCGCCGACTCGCTGTTATGGGACGGCGTGATCGTCGAAGCCGGCGCCTGCTTGGACTGGGCGATCGTCGCCAGCCGGGCGCGTATCGGCGCGGGAGCCGTAGTAGGCCGGGGCTCGGTCATCGGTCACGACGCGAAAATCGCGCCGAACGCCGTTGTCGGTGAAGACGCCCGCATCCCCGCGACACGCTAAAAGGTCGTTTGCGTCACTATCTGGCGGGGTACAGCATCCCCAAGATAGTTCGAACGGTCGGCCCTCGCTAGGCCCGAGATACGAGGGCGTTCTTCCACATTCGCCGGTTGTGCCCGGCCGCCACAGGGGGACCCTCTCGTGAACGCACCTCGGATGCTCTTCCTCGGTTCGTACCCGCCCCGCGAATGCGGGATCGCGACGTTCACCAAGGACGTCGTCGACAGCTACGATCAGCGCTTCGGCGGCCACAGCGAGATCGTCTCGATCGAAGAGCCCGGTGCCCCCAGACGCGACTACCCGCCGGCCGTGGTGGCCAACCTGATCCAAAACGATCGCGAATCGTACCGCCGGATCGCCGAGTTCATCAACGCGCACTCGTGCGACGCGGTGAACGTGCAGCACGAGTACGGGCTCTTCGGCGGCGAGAACGGCGAGTGGATCGTCGACTTGATCGCGCTCGTGCGCAAACCCGTCACCGTTTCCCTGCACACGGTGCTTCCCGAACCGTCGCCCGATCATCTGCGCGTGGTGCGCACGATTTGCGCGACGGCCAGCGCCGTCGTCGTCCTCTCGGCGACCGGCAAAGATATCCTGATCGAGCGCTACGCGATCGATGCGAAGAAGGTGCACGTGATCCATCACGGCGTGCCCGACGTTCCGTTCCGCGATACCGTGGCCGCAAAGACGATGCTTGGGCTGCGCGACCGCCAGGTCGTCTCGACCTTCGGGCTGATCAATCGGGGCAAAGGGCTCGAGTACGCGATCGAAGCGATGCGCAGCGTCGCGACGGCGCACTCCGACGCGCTCTATCTCATCCTCGGCGAAACGCATCCGGTCGTGCGGCGCAACGAGGGCGAAGTGTATCGCGAATCGCTGGAAAAGCTGGTCGCGGAATATGGGCTCGAGGACAACGTCCGCCTGATCGACCGCTATCTCGGCTTCGATGAGCTCGTGCAGTACCTGCAAGCCACCGACATCTATCTCACACCGTACCTGAACCCGGTGCAGATCGTCAGCGGCACCCTCGCCTACGCCGTGGGCCTGGGAAAAGCCGTCGTTTCGACGCCGTACTTGTACGCCGAAGAACTGCTGGCGCATGGTCGCGGTTTTCTCGTGCAGTTCCGCGACGCCGCGTCGATCGCGAACACGATGAACTCGCTCTTCGACGATCGCGATCTGCGCGCCAGCACCGAGCGCCGCGCCTACCGCTTCGGGCGTCAGATGACCTGGCCGCACGTGGCTCAGGAATACGGCACTCTCTTCGCCTCGCTGCTGCCGGTGCGTCGCACGGCTCTCGCGACGCCGGCGTAACGCTAGGTGCCTAACAGCCGACGGCCGGTCCTCGACCACCTGGTGACGATGACCGACGACGTCGGCATGTTTCAGCACGCGCGCTTCGACGTGCCGAACCGCTCGTTCGGCTACTGCACCGACGACGTCGCCCGCGCCCTGATCGTTGCGATCGAGGCGACGCGCGACCGCGAGACCGAGCAGATCGGGGCCAAGCTGGTCACGACCTACCTTGCGTTTTTGTACGATGCGCAGCTGCCCGACGGGTGGTTCCACAACTTCATGGGCTACGACCGCCGCTGGCAGGACCATCGGGGCACGCACGATTCGCTCGGCCGGGCCGTCTGGGGCCTCGGGCACTGCGTCGCCCGGGCGCCGCGTGACGCCTGGCGCCGGGTGGCCCGCGAGCAGCTCGACGCCGCGCTGCCGCACGTGGCGGGACTGCCCCACCTGCGCTCGCTGGCCTACTGCGCGCTCGGCCTCGCCGCCGCCGCGTCGGCCGAGCCCGGCGACCTGCGGCTCACCGACGCCCTGCGCTCGGCCGTCGCGCCCATCTCCGCCGCCTATCGCGCCGTGGCCACGCCCGATTGGCGCTGGTGCGAGGACATGATGACCTACGATAACGCGCGGCTCTGCGAGGCCCTGATCCGGGCCGGCAGCGTGCTGGGCGATCACGGGCTGTTGCGTGAAGGCACCGAGATGCTGGCCTTCTATGCCGGCGTGGTCGTCGAGGACGGCATGTTCGTGCCGATCGGCAACGACGGCTGGTATCCGCGCGGCGGGCCCCGCGCTCGCTTCGGTCAGCAGCCGCTCGAAGCCGCGGCGCTGGTATCGGCCGCACTGGCGGCGCATGCCGGCACCGGTGACGCACGCTATCGAGCACTCGCCGCGATCGCGGGGGATTGGTACTTCGGCCGCAACACGCACCGCTTCCTGATGGTCACCAACGGTGGCTGCCGCGACGGCATCGACGCAACCGGCGTGAGCCCCAATATGGGCGCCGAGTCGACGCTCGCGTACCTCATGAGCGCAATCGCTCTCGCCGAAGCGAAACCGGTCGACCTGCGTCTCGCCCGCTGAACACTCGTTAACCCCCGCATCACCTTATAGGCCAAATTGCCCGGCGCGGCGAAGATTTACCTGATGATTGTCGAGACGGAACTGCTCAACGACGTACAACGCGCTGCCGTCGAGCATACCGACGGCCCGTGCTTAATCTTCGCCGGAGCCGGATCGGGTAAAACGCGGGTCCTCACCCACCGCATAGCTTATCTGCTGAACGAGAAGAAAGTCTTCCCCGACCGGATCTTGTCCGTGACGTTCACGAACAAGGCCGCCGGCGAGATGAAATCGCGCCTCGAACGCATGGTCGGCGCCGCCGCGCGCGACCTGTGGGTCGGCACGTTTCACGCGATGTGCGTCCGGATGCTGCGCCGCGACGGTAAGAAGATCGGGATCGCGAGCAATTTCGCGATCATGGACGATACCGACCAGCGCCAGATCATCCGCGACATCCTCCACGATCTCGACATGGACGAACGCCAGGTCGTCCCGGGAGCGGCCCTCGGCGAGATCTCGAAGGCTAAGAATAATCTTTGGTCGCCCGACGCCTATGAAGAGAAGCATCCCTCGTTCATCGGCGAGCGCTACGCCGCGGTCTACCGCGAGTACGAACGCCGGCTGCAAGAGTCCAACGGGCTCGACTTCGACGACCTGATCTCGCGCACGATCGAGCTGCTGCAGAACGACGAAGAGACGCGCGTGCGCTATCAGTCGAAGTTCCGCTACGTGCTGGTCGACGAGTATCAAGACGTCAACTACGCGCAGTACAAACTCGTCGCGCTGCTCGCCGACGAGCACAAGAACATCACGGTCGTCGGCGACGACGATCAGTCGATCTATTCGTGGCGCGGCAGCGACTACCGCATGATCCTGCGCTTCGAAGAAGACTTCCCGGGCGCGAAAGTCTTCAAGCTCGAAGAGAACTACCGCTCGACGCAAACGATCCTCACTGCCGCCAACGAGCTGGTCGCCAACAACCCGAACCGCGCGGAGAAGACGCTCTTCACCAAGCGTTCGGAAGGCGAGAAGATCACGGCGTTCCAGGCCGAGTCCGAACGCGCCGAAGTCCGCTACGTGATGGAGAAGATCAAGGAGCACGTCCGCGACGGCTCCGCGTACCGCGACTTCATCGTGCTCTACCGCACGAACGCCCAGTCGCGCTACTTCGAAGAAGGCTTCTTAGCCGAAGGCATCCCCTATCGCGTCGTCGGCGGCGTCGGCTTCTACGCGCGCACCGAGATCAAAGACATGCTCTCGTACCTGCGCTACATCGTGAACCCCTCGGACGCGGTGGCGTTCCGGCGGATCGTCAACGTGCCGCGCCGTTCGATCGGCCAGCAGACGCTGACGTCGCTGCTCGATGCCGCCAACGCCGCGGGTGTCTCCGTGGGGCAGGCCGTCTTCGACTCATCGCTTCTTAAGCGCGCCGTTCCGAAGAAACAGCGCGAGCTCGAGCGCTTCGCCGAGCTGATCAACGATCTGCGCGAGAAGGCCAAGACGTTCACGATCTCCGACCTGCTGGTGGCCGTGATGGAAGAGTCGGGCTACCTGCGCGAGCTGCAGGGCGACGACACCAACGAAGGCCGCGCGCGCGTCGAGAACATGCAAGAGCTGATCGGTGTGGCCAAAGAGTTCGAGGCGAACCCGGAGACGGGCTCGACGCTCGATGACTTCCTGGCCAACATCGCGCTGGTCAGCGACCTCGACACGCTCGATCCCGAGTCGTCGTTCGTCACCCTGATGACGATGCACGCGGCCAAGGGCCTCGAGTTCCCGATCGTGTTCCTGACCGGCCTCGAAGAAGGCGTCTTCCCGCACACCCGCGCGCTGACCGACATGACGGAGCTCGAGGAAGAGCGCCGCCTGGCCTACGTCGGCGTCACCCGCGCGATGGACCGGCTCTACCTCTCCTACGCCGCCCGGCGCACGCTGTTCGGCAACACGTTCTCGCACCCGAAATCCCGGTTCATCGATGAGATGCCCTCGATCGAGGCGATCGGCGGCATCGGCATCGGACCGCGTCCGGGCGGCGGGCGCTGGCGCGAAGTCTCGATCCACGAGAACGCCGGCGCGGGCGTGGGTCTCAACCTCAGTGCGGGCGACCGCGTGCGGCATCCCAAATGGGGCGAAGGCCTCGTCGTCGACATCGCCGGAGCCGGCGGTGACGGGCTGCTCACCATCAACTTCCCCAACGTCGGGCAGAAGATGGTGATGCTCAAGTACGCCCCCTTAGAGCGAGTCTAGTTCGGTGCGCGTCGGCGTTGCCGGCGCGCTCGGCCGGCTCGGGCGCGTGGCGTCCGCTGCGATCTCCGCGGCGGAAGACCTCCGTCTGGTCGCCGCGTTCGGGCGCGACGGTGCGGGCGAGCGCCTCGCCGACCGCATCGGCTGCGGCGGGGACGTCCGCATCTCCGACACGCTCGAGGCGTTTTATGCTACCGGAATGGATGTCGTCGTCGACTGCACGGTCTATCCCGTAACGATCGACGTCGCGCGCGGCGCGATCGATAACGGCGTCTCGCCGGTGATCGGCGCCACCGGCTGGACCGACGAAGACGTCGTCGTGCTCGCCGACGATTGCGACGAGCAAGGCGTCGGGGCCATGCTCGTGCCGAACTTCTCGGTCGGTGCGGTGCTCATGATGAAGCTCGCCGCCGAGGCCGGGCGCGTGATGCCGCACGTGGAGATCATCGAGCTGCACCACCAAACGAAGCGCGATGCGCCCAGCGGCACGGCAAAGCTGACCGCGCGCCGCATCGCTGAAGCCGGCGGTCCGAAGGACGTACCGATCCACAGCGTGCGTTTGCCCGGACTCGTCGCGCACCAAGAGGTGATTTTCGGCGGCGACGGCGAGACGCTGACCATCCGCCACGATTCGCTCTCGCGCGACTCGTTCGGACCGGGGATCGTGCTCGCCGCGCGCAACGTACGCCGGCAGCCCGGTTTGACGATCGGGCTCGAATCCTTATTATTTGCGGAGGCTACCTCGTGAGGGTCGCGGTTATCGGGGCAACGGGCGTCGTCGGGGAGACGATCCTGCGGGTGCTCGAGGAACGGAACGTTCCGGTTGAAACGCTGTTGGCGTACGCTTCGCGCGAGCGCGACAACGCGGTGACCTTTCGCGGCGCGGCCTTGCCGGTCGCGGTGGCAACCGCGGAGCGCATCATCGCCGACCGGCCGCACGTGGCGTTTTTCGCCTCCAGCGACGATGCGAGCGCCGAGATGGCGCAAGCGCTCGCCGACGCCGGAATCATCGTGATCGACAACTCGTCGACGTTTCGCCTCGACCCCGCCTGCCCGCTGGTCGTCCCCGAAGTGAACCCGCACGCGATCCACGCCGGCCATCGCATCTTTCCGGTCGGCAACTGCACCGCGATCGTGCTGTGCGTCGGGCTCGCGCCGATCGAGCGCGCGGTCGGGCTGAAATCGGTGCGCGTGTCGACCTATCAAGCCGTGAGCGGCGCCGGCCGCGCCGGACTCGAAACGCTGGCCGATGAGGAAGCCGGCAAGGCTCCCAACGGCGCCTTCGCCGCGCCGATCCTGCACAACGTCGTGCCCCAAGTCGGTTCGTTCAGCGGCGTCGGCAACAACGGCGAAGAGGACAAGGTCGCGCAGGAGACGCGCAAGACGCTCAACCGGCCTGATTTGCACGTGGCCGCCACCTGCGTGCGCGTGCCCGTCCGCCGCGCGCACAGCGAAGCGGTGTTCTTCGAGACGGAACGTCCGACGAGCCTCGAAGAGCTGGGCGACGCGCTGGCCGCCGCGCCGGGGGTCGTGTTCCACGACCGCGGGATCGTCACGCCGCTCGACGTGGAGAACACCGACGTGGTGCACGTCGCGCGCTTGCGGGCCGAGACCGAAGACGACGATTCGCACTTCATGATGTGGGTCGTCGGCGATCAGCTGCGCAAGGGCGCCGCCACCAACGGCGTGCAGATCCTGGAACTGCTCGTCGCGCAGGGCCGCTTCGCGGCGGTTGCATCGTGAGCGTCGTCGTCCAGAAGTTCGGCGGCTCGTCGCTGAGCTCGCCCGAGCTGCGCGAGATCGCTGCGTCGCGCGTGATCGAAGCCGCGCGCGGCGGGGCGCAAGTCGTCGTCGTCGTCAGCGCGATGGGCCGCGCTCCCGACCCCTATGCCACCGACACGCTGCTGAGCCTCATCGGGCCGGTGCGCGGCGGCCCGAATCGCGACTTGCTGCTGGCGGTCGGCGAGATGATCTCGGCCTCCGTGTTCGCCGAGTTGCTGACCTCGCTGGGCGCCCCGGCGCAGGCCATGACGGGCGGCCAGGCCGGCGTGCTCACCGACGACACGTTCGGCGATGCCCGTATCCTCAACGTCGACCCCGGCGCCGTGCGCGCGGCGCTCGAGGCCGGGATCATCCCGGTGGTCACCGGCTTTCAGGGCGCCACGCGCGGCGGCGGCGTCTCGACCCTCGGCCGCGGCGGCAGCGACCTCACCGCGATCGCGCTCGGCGATGCGCTCGACGCGTCCTCCGTCGACATCTACACCGACGTCAGCGGCGTTTTTACAGCCGATCCGCGGCGCGTCGCGGACGCGCACACCGTCGATCGCGTGACGCCCGCCGAGATGGTGGAGCTCGCCGGCAACGGCGCCAAAGTGATGCACTCGAAGGCCGCGGAACTCGCGCACGCCACCAAGACGCCCTACGCCGTGAAGGGCCTGCGCAGCAACATCGGCACCTTGATCGACGACGATGCGCCGATCGACCGCGACCGCCCGGTCACCGGGATCACGGCGCTGCGCAACGTGTCGTTCTTCCGCGTGATTCAAGGTCTCAGCGACGAAGGCGGCCGGGCGACGCTCGACCGTGAGCTGTTCGATCGCTTGGCCGCCCGGAGCATCTCGATCGACATGATCAACGTGAACGACGCCGGTGTGTTCTTCGTGTGCGACGATGAGAACGTCGAGAACGTGCGCGCGGAACTGCACAACCTCAACCTCGCGCTGCGCGTGCGCATGCACTGTGCGAAACTCTCGATCGTCGGCGCCGGCATGCGCGGCACGCCGGGCGTCATGGCGGGCGTCGTGCGCGCGGTGACCGAAGCGAACGTCGAGATCATCCACTCGACCGACTCCAACATCACGATTTCGGTGCTCGTTCCCGATGAGGGCGCCGCGCGCGCCGAACAAGCCTTGCACGACTTCTTCGCGCTCGGGCCGCAGACCGCGGCGGCGCTCTCATGAAGGCGCTCGGCCGGCTCTTCACCGCGATGATCACGCCCTTCGATGCCAAGGGCGCGGTCGACGTCGACGAAGCCGTGCGTCTGGCGGAATTTCTGATCGCTCGCGGCAACGACGGCCTGATCGTCAGCGGGACCACGGGCGAATCACCCGCCCTCGAAACGGCCGAGAAGCTCGCGCTCTTCGGCGCGATCAAAGACGCTCTCGGAGCCGGTGCGACCGTGATCGCCGGCACGACCGGCAACAACACCCACCATTCGGTCGAGCTGACCAAAGAAGCGGAAAAAACCGGCGTCGACGGCATCTTGGCGGTTGTGCCCTACTACAGCAAGCCGCCGCAAGACGGCCTGCTGCGGCACTTCGGCGCGATCGCCGAGGCCACGTCGCTGCCGGTCGTGCTCTACAACATCCCCAGTCGCACCAACGTCAACATGTTGCCCGAAACCGTGCACGAGCTCGCCCGGCGCCATTCCAACATCGTGGCGATCAAAGAATCCAGCGGGAACGTGGAGCAGTTCACGGCGCTCGTGCGCGATCGCGTGCGCGAGGATTTCACCGTGCTCTCGGGCGACGATTACTTCTATCTGCCGGCGCTCGCGCTGGGCGCGTACGGCGTGATCAGCGTGGCCTCGCACGTGTGCAGCCGCGAGCTGCGCGCGATGGCCGAGGCCTACGACGGCGGCGACATCGAAACGGCCGGTCGCATCCATCGCGATTTGCAGGATCTCTTTACCGCGCTGTTCGCGCACCCGAGCCCGATTCCGGTGAAGTGGGCGATGAACGAGTACGGCTTCCGGGCCGGCGAATGCCGGCCGCCGATGGGCCCGATGCCCGAGAGCCTCAAAACGGTGCTGCGACCGCTGATCGCTCCGTTCCGGCCCGAGTGACCGGGACCGATTCCTCGATCCACATCCTCGGCTGTCGCGTCGATGCGGTGGACCGCGCGGAAGCGGTCGCGCGCATTACCGAGTTCGCGCACGGAACCGTGCCGGCGCTCGTCGTTACGCTCGGTGTCGAGATGGCGATGTACGCGCAACGCGATGCGCGCTTTCGTGCGCTCGTCGAGCAGTCCGCTCTCTCGTTGTGCGATACGATCGGTCTGCTGCTCGCATCGCGCGCGCGGCGGGGACCGCTGCGCGAGCGCGTAACCGGCATCGATCTGATCGAGTTGCTGGCGGCGCGCTCGGCGGCAAGCGGAGACTTGCATTTCTTTTTCTTCGGCGCCGCGCCCGGTGTTGCGGAACGTGCGGCGATCGCGTTGCGCAACCGCTATCCCGGCGTTTCGATTGTGGGTACGCGTGACGGATACTTCGCACCGGGTCAGAGCCCGACGATTGTCGCATCGATCGTTGCGAGTAAAGCTAACGTCTTGTTGGTGGGGCTTGGAAGTCCCAAGCAAGAATACTGGTTGGAGGAACATCTCGGCGCAACGAAATGCGCTGTCGGGATCGGCGTCGGCGGTTCGTTCGACGTTTTGGCGGGAACTGTTCCTCGAGCGCCCCGTGTTTGGCAGCGAGCGGGCTTGGAATGGCTCTACCGGCTGATTCGGGAACCGTCGCGCTGGCGACGGCAGCTCGCGCTCCCTCGGTTCGCATTTGCGGCCACGCGTGAGGCCCTCACACACAAAGGAAATCGTTTACGGTGAACACGGCAAAAGCAATGATCCTCGCCGGCGGAATGAGCACGCGTCTCTATCCGCTGACGAGACAGGTTCCCAAGCCTCTCGTTCCGGTGGCCGGCGAACCGATCAGCGCGCACATCATGCGCTGGCTCGCGTCGTTCGGCTATACCGATGTCGCGATCAACGTGCATTATCTGGCCGACGTGATCGAAACGGCGTTCGGCGACGGCTCGCGCTACGGCGTGAAGCTCAACTACTTGAATGAGGCCGAGCTCATGGGCAGCGCGGGCGCGCTCAAGCCGCTCGAGCCGTTCTTCACCGACACCTTTGTCGTCGTCGGCTGCGACGATCTCACCGACGCGAATCTTGACGCGCTGGTCACCTTCCACAAAGAGCGCGGCGCGCTCGCGACGATCGGCCTGATCGATGCCGACGAGGTCGACCAGTACGGCGTCGTCATCACCGACGACCGGGGGCGCATCGTCGAATTCCAGGAGAAGCCGCCGAAAGGGACCGAGCGCTCGAAGCTCGTGAACACCGGCATCTACGTGTTCGAGCCGGCCATTTTCGACTACATCCCCGCGGGCGCGTTCTACGATTTCGGTAAGGGCGTTTTCCCGGCGCTGTTGGCGGCCGGTGCGGAGTTCTACGGCATGCGCCTGGGCGGCGCGTATTGGCGAGACATCGGCACGCCCTCGGAGTACCGTTTGGCCACGGCCGACGTGCTGGCCGGGCGCGTGCGCCTGCGCGGCGCTCGTGCGACCGGCGTACCGGCCGACGTCCGGCTCGGTAACGACGTGCGCATCGAAGGCGACGTGCGCCTGGGCAGCAACGTGAGTGTTGGGCGCCACGTGCGCATCGTCGGTCCGACGGTGATCGGCGATGAGGTCCGCATCGGCGACGATGCCGTCATCGAACGCTCCATCGTTTGGGACGAGGCGTCGCTCGGCGCCCGCGCGGTGGTGCGCGATTCCATCGTCGGGATCGGCTACGACGTCCCCGCCGACACGGCGCTCATCGACCGCATCGTCGCCAACGAACCCATCGCCACCTAGAAGTCCGTTCGTTTAGGCGCGGCCGTAATCGGCCAGCCACCGCTTGAACGCATCGAGCGGTAGCGGATGACAGACGGCGTACCCTTGCATGTAGCGACACGGCCGCTGCCGTAGCCAGTCGATCTCGCCGAGTTGCTCGACGCCTTCGGCCAGCGACTCGAAACCGAAGCGCGCCGCGATCGAGATGATGGTGTCGGCGATCGCCTCGTCTTGCGGCTCCGTCGTGACTCCGGAAATGAAGCTGCGATCGATCTTGATGATGTCGACCGGCAGCTGCTTGAGTGAGGAGAGCGAGGAATAGCCGGTGCCGAAGTCGTCGATCGCGATCTTCACGTTGAGCCGGCGCAGGGCCCGGCACACGTGGCGCGTCGCCTCGACGTCGCGCATGGCGTCGGTTTCCGTGATCTCAACCCCGACGTGCTTGAGCGCAACGCCGCTGCGCGCCGCGGTGACGAACGAGCGGATCACCTTCAGATCGCCCGCTTGACGCCCGGAGAGGTTGAAGTACAAGCGAAAGTCCGGATGCGTCGAGCCGAGGTCGTTCGCCGCCGCGAAGGCGTTCTGCATCACCCAGGCATCGATGCTGGTGATGATCCCGCTTTGTTCGGCAAACGGGATGAAGTGCTGCGGCAGCAGCAAGCCGCGCACCGGGTGGTTCCAGCGGATTAACGCTTCGCACCCGGTGATCTGGCCGGTATTGATCTCGACGTGCGGCTGGTAGAAGAGTTCGAACTGGTTTTCGGCGACGGCCTCGGCGAGTTCGTTGCGCAAGGCGGTGCGCCGGTGGGCATCGCCTTCCATGCCCGGCTCGAAAAATACGATCGAGCTGTGGCCGCGCTCTTTAGCCCGCACGAGTGCGGCATCGGCGCGGGCGAGGATCGCATCGATGAGCGTTCCGTCATCGGGAGCGACGGCAACCCCGAGGCCCGCCGTGCGCGCGATGAACTCCTTGCCCTCGCGGTCACCGGTGGAAAAACCGCGCGAGAAGGCTTCGGCAAAGCTGAGCGCGCGGCTGAGAACGAACTCTTTGGAATCCGGATGATCGATGTAGACGCCGAACACGTCGTCGCCGATGCGGCCGACGATCTCGTCGTCCGAGGCGCGTAGCCGCAGCGCGTTGGCCACCTCGACGAGCAGGGCGTCGCCGATCATGTGCCCGTAGGATTCGTTGATTTCGCGGAAGGCGTCGATATCGATGAAGATGATCGCATAGTGCGAGCTGGTGCGCGCGGAAGAGCGGGCTTGCGAGCGGAATTGGGAGCGGTTGAGCAAGCCGGTGAGCACGTCGTGGGACTGCTGGTAGGCAATGCGCTCGAACTGCCAGCGCTGTTGGACGTGATTGGCGAAGAACGCCGAGACGACTTCGATGTAGGCCTGGTCCTGCGGCTCCAGCGGTTTGTTTGCCGCTTCGCTGGAGGCGAAGAGGAGAACCCAGGTTCGCGCGCCCGCGACGAACGTGCGGATGATGAGCGAGCGCGTGCCGTGCTCGTCGGCGTGTGCGCTCATATCGCCGCTCACCAGGAGGTCGTCCCACGAGCGCGTCGAGATGTTTTCGCTCAGAGCTCGGCCGACGATCGACGTCGCCAGCGGAATGACGTCGCCCACGGCGTCCTGGCGCTTCCCGAAGAGATGCTCGCCATGAGCGAGAGCTTCCAGAACCATGTCGCTGCCGCTAACGCGCCACAGCATGCCGCGATAACGCTGTCCGGGACGAATGGCGCTCGCAACTTCGGCCAGCATGGCCAGCAGCAGTTCGTCCTCGCGCAGGTTCGGATCGTTGGCGATCTTCCAGAGCGCTTCCAAGCGCAGCGCGTGACTGCGTGCGATCTCTTCTTGCGTGCGCAGGGAGACCTCGAGTTGGTCGACCTCTAACTGCTTGGCGAACGACGACGCGAGGACGTCGATGTATGCCAGGTCGGCCGGCGTAAAGGGCTTCGCCGCCGGCTCGAGTGACGCGAACGTCAGCGAATACCGCGAGCCGCCGGCCTCGAACTGCGTCGAGATCACCGCTCGCCAACCCAGCAGCGTGAGCCCGGCCGGGATATCGTCCTGGCCGGCCAGATCTTCCCAAGCCTGAGTCCGGCCGACGCGCGGAACCATCGTCTGGTCGAGGGGCGAGCGGCGCCCGATCTTTATTCGCCGCGGGCCGATCGCGTCGTCGGGGTGGAGACCCACGCCGATGACCACCACCTCGCCGCCCTCGATCCGGCCGAGGACGCCGCGAAAGCGCTGGCCGGGAAGAACCGCCGCCGCACCTTGCCGGAGCATCGCGAACATCAGGTCCTCGCCGCGCAAGGTCGGGTTGTTGGCGATCTGCCAGAGGGCTTCGAGCCGCTCCGCGTGCGCTCGCGTGCGCTCCTCTTCCTCGCGTAACGACTCCGTGAGCTGGTCCACTTCCAGTTGTTTGGCGAACGACGATCCGAGCGCGTCGACGTAGGCCAGATCTTCAGCGCTAAACGGTACCGCCGCGGGTTCGCTGGATGCGAAGGTGAGCACGTACTGGGCTCCGGCGGCGCCGAAGCGGGTGGAGACGATCGCTCGCCACCCGAGCATCTCTACGGCCGCCGGCGGCTCGTCCAGTGCCGCGAGGTCTTCCCATGCTTGCGTGCGTTCGCTGCGCGGCATGATCGTCTGCGCCAGCGGCTTGCGTTGGCCGATTTGCAGGCGCGTCGTGCGCATATCACCCGTGCCCTTAGGCGAGCCGACGGCGATCACGAGGATGTCGTCGCCTTCGATACGGCCGAGCTGGCCGCGAAAGCGTTGAGGCGGACGAATTTCGGCGGCCGCTTGTTGCAGCATCGAGAGGATAAGTTCTTCGCCGCTCAAGGTCGGATTGTTCGCGACTTGCCACAGGGTCTCGAGCCGATCCGCATGCCGGCGGGCGCTCCACTCGGCCGCGATGAGCGAAAGCTGCACTTCTTCGAGATCGAGGTGGCGCGCGAAGAAAGAACCGAGCAGCTCGATGTAGGCGTAATCTTCCGGGCCGAACGGCGTCCCGGAGGGTGGGTGGCCCGTCCCCAGAGCCAGGATGTAACGTTTCCCGGCGGCGACGAATTGCGTCATGATCTGACTGCGCAGTCCGGATGTGCGCGTGCGTTCCGGCGCGTCGGCGACCGCCTGGCAATCATCCCACGATTGCGTACGGCCGGCACCCAGATCGCGAGAGGAGAGGCTCCCGGAACTTGGCCGGCGCAAGCCGACCGGCAGCATCAGGCGCGCCGCTTCCTCGCCGCGGATGAACTTGCCGCCGATCGCGTCGAGGACGAACTCCGATCCCTCGATGTGCCCGAGCGTCCCGCCGTAGGCGATGCCCGGCCGAATCGAAAGTGCGGCCTCGCGCAACATCGCAACGACCAGCTCCTCCGCGTCGAGGCCCGGCGAGTTCACGATCCGCCAGAGAGATTCGAGACGCTGCGCTTCGCGGCGCGCCTGGGCCTCGAGGCTAAGCAAAACGCGCCATGCCGTAATCCTCGAGCCACGATTCGAACGCATCGATCGGCAGCGGATGACAGATGGCGTACCCTTGCATGTAGCGGCAGGAGCGCCGGCGCAACCAGTCGATCTCGCCGAGTTGCTCCACGCCTTCGGCCAGAGCGTCGAAGCCGAAGCGCGCCGCGATCGAGATGATCGTGTCGGCGATCGTCGCGTCGTGTGGATTCGTCGTGACCCCGGAAATGAAGCTGCGATCGATCTTGATGATGTCGACTGGCAGCTGCTTGAGTGAGGAGAGCGAGGAATAGCCGGTGCCGAAGTCGTCGATCGCGATCTTCACGTTGAGCCGGCGCAAGGCCCGGCATACGTGGCGCGTCGCCTCGACGTCACGCATGGCGTCGGTTTCCGTGATCTCGACGCCGACGTGTTCGAGTGCCACGCCGCTGCGCGCCGCGGCGACGAACGAGCGGATGAGTTTCGGATCGCCCGCTTGGCGGCCGGAGAGGTTGAAATACAAGCGAAAGTCCGGATGCGTCGAGCCGAGATCGTTCGCCGCCGCGAAGGCGCTCTGCATCACCCAAGAATCGATGCTGGTGATGATCCCGCTTTGTTCGGCAAACGGGATGAAGTGCTGCGGCAGCAGCAGGCCGCGCGAAGGATGGTTCCAGCGGATCAAGGCCTCACAGCCGGTAATTCGGCTGCTCTCGACGTCGATGTGGGGCTGATAGTAGAGCTCGAACTGGTTTTCGGCGACGGCTTCGGCGAGTTCGTTGCGCAAGGCGGTGCGCCGGTGGGCATCGCCCTCCATGCTCGGGTCGTAAAACACGATCGAGCTACGGCCGCGCTGTTTGGCGCGCACGAGCGCGGCATCGGCGCGGGCGAGAATCGCATCGATGTGGGTGCCGTCATCGGGAGCTACGGCGATACCGAGCCCCGCCGTGCGCGCGATGAACTCCGTACCCTCGCGGTCGCCGGCGGAAAAGCCGCGCGTAAAGGCTTCGGCAAAGCCGAGTGCGCGGCTGAGAACGAACTCTTTGGAATCCGGATGATCGATGTAGATGCCGAACACGTCGTCGCCGATCCGGCCGAGGATTTCGTCATCGGAGGCGCGCAGCCGCAGCGCGTTGGCCACCTCGACGAGCAGCGCGTCGCCGACCATGTGCCCGTAGGATTCGTTGATTTCGCGGAAGGCATCGATGTCGATGAGGATGATCGCATAATGCGACCTCGTGCGCGCGGAAGAGCGCGCCTGCGAGCGGAATTGGGAGCGGTTGAGCAAGCCGGTGAGCACGTCGTGGGACTGCTGGTAGGCGATGCGCTCGAACTGCCAGCGCTGTTGGACGTGATTGGCGAAGAACGACGAGACGACTTCGATGTAGGCGTGGTCCTGCGGCTCGAGCGTGCTCGCCGCTGCGGTCGACGTAAACAGCAGTCCCCACGTCGTTGCACCGGCGACGAAGGTCCGCAAGATGAGCGACCGCGTAGCGCCGGCAACGGCGGGCCCGCCCGATTCCCCGCTGCGCTGAAGATCTTCCCACACGCAGGTGCCGGCGTTCTCGGCAAGCGCTTGGCCGACGATCGACTTCGCCAGCGAAAGGGCGTCGCCCACCTTTCCGGCGCCTTCGAAGAGCTGGTCGCCGGGCGCCAGCGCTTCCAAGACCATATCGGTATCGGCCGTTCGCCACAGCATACCGCGATAGTGCGCATTTGGACCCAGGGCCGTGGCGACTTCGGCCAGCATGGCGCGCAGCAGTTCGTCCTCGCGCAGGCTCGGATCGTTGGCGATGTTCCACAGCGCTTCGAGTCGAGCCGAATGTTGCCGCGCGCTCTCTTCCCGAGCGCGTAGCGAGTCGCCGAGCCGGTCGACCTCCAGCTGCTTGGCAAACGACGATGCCAGGACATCGATGTACGAGAGGTCTTCCGGCGTGAAGGGGTTCGCGGCCGGCTCGAGCGACGCGAACGTCAGCGAATACCGGGAGCCGCCGGCTTGGAACTGCGTCGAGATGACCGCTCGCCAACCCAGCGCGGGAAGCCCTGATGGAGCATCGTCGTCACCGGCCAAATCTTCCCAGGCCTGCGTCCGGCTCACCCGGGGAATGACCGTTTGCGCGAGCGGGACACGACGGCCGATCCGCATCTGTTGCGGACGCGCAACGGGATCGTCGGGGTGAAGCCCCAAGCCGATGACGACGACTTCGTCGCCCTCGATACGGCCCAGAACCCCGCGGAAGCGTTGGGCGGGAAAGATCGCCGCCGCCGCCTGTCGCAGCATCGCGAGCATCAGCTCCTCGCCGCGCAGGGTGGGGTTGTTGGTGATCTGCCAGAGCGCTTCGAGGCGCTCCGCATGCCCTCGCGTTCGCTCCTCTTCCGCGCGTAACGACTCCGCCAGTTGGTCGACTTCCAGCCGCTTGGCGAACGAAGCTCCGAGCGCCTCGACGTAGGCCAGATCTCCGGCACTGAACGGCGGGATCGCGGGTTCGTTCGATGCGAACGCGAGCACGTGATGCGCCCCACCCGCTTCGAAGCGCGTGGTGACGATTGCCCGCCACCCGAACCTGCTCACGGCCTCGGGCGGCTCGTCCAGCGCGGTGAGATCCTCCCATGCTTGGGTGCGGCCGGTGCGCGGAACGATGCTCAGCGCGAGCGGTTTGCGCTGACCGGCTCGCAGGCCCCGGGTTTGCCCGTCGCCGGTGTCGGGATCGGAGCCGACGGCGAGGATGACCATGTCTTCGCCTTCGATTCGGCCGAGCTGGCCCTGAAAGCGTTGGGGCGGACGAATCTCGGCTGACGCTTGTTGCAGCATCGCCAGCATCAGTTCGGCGCCGCTCAGGGTCGGGTTGTTGGCGATTCGCCAGAGTGTTTTGAGGCGTTCCGAATGCCGGCGCGCGCTCAGCTCGGCGGCGATGAGCGAGGCTTCCACTTCCTCGAGCTCGAGCTGGCGCGCGAAGAACGAAGCGAGCAATTCGACGTAGGCGTAATCTTCCGGACCGAACGGCATTCCCGCCGGCGGTTCGCGGGTTCCGAACGTAAGGACGTGAATCGTTCCGCCCACGACGAATTGCGTCGCGATCTGACTGCGGATTCCGCCCGCACGCGTACGTTCCGGCAGGTCCGCGAGCGCTTGGCAATCCTCCCACGATTGCGTGCGGCCGGCATCGAGGTCGCGCACGTTGACGCTGTCGCTGCGCTTGATGCGCAGGCCGATCGGCAGCATGACCCGCGTTGAATCTCCGTCGGCCCCGAATTGGCCCGCCACGGCGTCGAGAACGAATTCGGGTCCCTCGACATGGCCGAGCGTGCCGGCGTACGCGTGGCCCGGCCGCATGGCCACGGCGGCCTCGCCGAGCATCGCGCGGACGAGGTTCTCCCCGCGCAGATTCGGCGAATTCACGATCCGCCACAGGGATGCGAGGCGCTGCGCCTCGCGGCGCGCCTGAGCCTCGAGGCTAGGCAAAATTCGCCATATGTGTACGATATTGCGCAATCGTTGCCCGCACGCCCCCCAAGGCAACACCTAGCCGTGCTGCACTCGGTCGTGACAGATGGAATGTGTGGGCCGCGATACGTTCTTGGCTCTTCCCGGTCTGGTGCATCGGCTGCGGTGAGCCCGAGATCGGACTCTGCGCCCCCTGTGCTGCCGCGGCGCGGTCCGTGACCATCGCCCTCGACGGGCTGACGGTTCGCGCGGCGAGCGAGTACGACGGGGCGGTGCGCGATGCGATCCTCGCGCTCAAGCGCGGCGAGCGCGCGTACCTCGATCCGCTGGCGGCCCTGCTGGCACCGCTCGTCCCGGCGGGCGCGGTGGTGGTGCCGGTGTGCACGACGCGCCGGCGTGCGGCCGAGCGCGGCTTCGACCAGGCGCGCGAGCTGGCCGCGCGCGTGGCGGCCTGCGGCTCGGTGTCGGTCGCCGACGTGCTGCGCAAGCGCGGCGCGGCTCAGCGGGGGCTTGGCCGCGGCGCCCGCTTGGTGGCGCAGGGGCGTTTCGCGCTGCGGGCGGGAACCGCGGTGCCGCCGCAGGCGCTGCTACTCGATGACGTGCTCACCACCGGCGCCACGCTGCGCGATGCGGCCGCGGCGCTGGGGGCAGCCGGCTGCCGTGTGCTGGGCGCGGTCGTCGTCGCACGGACGCCGGCCGGCCGCGAAACCCCGCGCCGCGGCTGACGGTTGCTCCAAGCGTGAAAGCGATTTGGAACGGCGCCGTGCTGGCCGAAAGCAACAGCACCGAAGTGGTTGAGGGGAACCAGTATTTCCCGCCCGACTCGATCAAACGCGAGTATTTCAAAGACAGCGCGACGACCAGCGTGTGTCCGTGGAAGGGCACCGCATCGTACTACACGGTCGATGCGAACGGCAAGCAGAACCCCGACGCCGCGTGGTATTATCCCGCGGCCAAGGACGCTGCCAAGAACATCGAGGGCTACGTCGCGTTCTGGAAAGGCGTCGAGGTTACGCCGTAGACCGACCCGACGCGACCTATCTCGCGCGTGCGGTGGAGTTAGCCGCCCGGGCATTGGGCGAAACCGCTCCCAATCCGCCCGTCGGCGCGGTGATCGTTCGCGACGGCCGCACCCTCGGCGAAGGCTGGCACCACCGCAAGGGCGAGCCGCACGCCGAAGCGGAGGCGCTGCGGGCGGCGCGTGAGGCCGGTGAGGATGTGTGCGGCGCGACGATGTACGTCACGCTCGAACCGCACGATCATGAATCGACGATGCCGCCCTGCAGCATCGCGGTGATCGAGGCCGGCATCGCGCGCGTGGTCGTCGGTGCGCTCGATCCGAACCTGCGCACGCACGGCAACGGGGTGGCGCGCATGCGCAACGCCGGAGTCGCGGTCGACGTCGTCGACGACCCGCACAGTTCGGCCTTGATCGAACGCTTCGCGTACACGATCGATTCCGTGCTGCCCTTTGTGACGCTGAAGATGGCGATGTCGCTCGACGGTTTCGTTTCGCCGCGGCCGGGGACGCACCGCGTCACCGGCGAGCCGGCTCGCGAACGCGTCTACGATTTGCGCGCCGAACACGATGCCGTGATGGTCGGCGCAGGCACGGTGCGCGTCGACGATCCGCTGCTGACGATGCGTCCGCACCGCACGCGCGTCAAGCCTTATGCGCGCGTCATCGTGTGCGAAACCGCGCCGGTGCCGCCCGACAGCCGCGTCCTCGCGCCGCCGGCCGGTGCGCCGCCCGGCAGCTACCGCCCGACGATCGTGCTGGCGCCGGCCGGTCTCGCCGCTGCGTTCGCGCCGCTCGCCGAGCGCTGCGAGCTCCTTCTCGCCGGCCAGCCCGGCGCGCAGCAACTCGACTTGCGTGCCGCGATGCTCGCGCTGCGCGGCGCCGGCATCGCATCCGTGCTATGCGAGGGCGGTCCGACCTTGGCAGCGCGCCTGATCGCAGCCGGGCTGGTGGAACGCGTCGTCTGGTTCGTGGCCCCCGTACTTTTTGCCGCGCCCGGCGCCGTACCGGTGCTCGCCGGCGCCGACCTGAGCACGTTCGCAAACGGATGGGCCTTCGATGAGGTCGAACGGGTGGGCAACGATCTGATGATTACCGCACGGCTGCCGCATGTTTAGCGGCCTCATCGCTCATCTCGGCCGCGTGGCGTCGCTGCGCGGCGATCTGCGTAACGGCATGGTGCTCACCGTCGAGGCGCCCGATGCGATCGCCGAAGGCGTGGCCGAGAAAGACTCCGTCGCCATCAACGGCGTGTGTTTGACCGTGGTGCAGGTCGACGCGCGCACGATGACGTTCGACATCGTGCCGGAGAGCATCGTGCGGGCCGGTTTCGATGAGCTTCACGACGGCGATCCGGTGAACGTCGAGCTTTCGCTGCGCATGGGCGACCGGCTCGGCGGCCACCTCGTGTACGGTCACGTCGACGCGAGCGCGGCGATCGTGGGCAAACCCGCCGAAGGCCAAGGACATCGCCTGACGATCGAACTTCCCGCTGCGGTCGGCCGCTTCATCGTCGAGAAAGGCTTCATTGCGATCGACGGCGTCAGCTTGACGATCGCCTCGGTAACGAGCGAGTACTTCACCATCGCGCTGATTCCGGAAACGTCGCGCCGCACGACGCTCGGCTCGAAAGACGTCGGCGCGCGGGTGAACATCGAGATCGACCCGGTGGCGCGCTACGCGTTCGCCGCGATCGATGCCTATCGCGGCTCGGAAGACGCGGGCGCTGCAACCGACGACGAACTCGCCTGGGCCTACGAGATCTAGCCTTTGCCGAGCGGTCCGAGGTGCGGTGCGAAGCGCGCGCCGCGACCGATTGCGCTCCGGTAGAGCGGCCGTCGCACCTGGACGTTGCTTGCGGTGCGCACCGAGCGGCGCAGCTCGTAAAAAGCAGACATTCCGGCGTCCCACGGCAGGCCGCAGAACGCCGCGAGACGCGGCGCTTCGGATTCGAAATCCTCGACCAGCCGCTCGTAGTCGACCTCGATGAAGCGGTCTGCCGGCAGCAAGACGCGCCACTGCGCCATCATCCGTTCGTAGGCCGAATAGTAGCGGCCCAGCTCGCCCAGATCGTAGGTATAGGCGAGGCCCCGTTCCGCGAAGTGCGTTGCGTAGCACGAGAGACACGTGTCGGCCCGATCGCGCCGCACGTGGATCAGACGGGCATTCGGCAGCGCGAGATGGATGAGCGGGGCATAGCAAAAGTTGTGCGGCAGCTTATCGGTGACGCGATCGGCGCTGCCGGCGACCTCGTCGGTGGCGTTCACGTAGCGGTCGCCGAGCGCGCGAATTCGCTCGCGCAGCGCAGCCAGCGTGAGACCGGGGACCATCAGCTCTGCGCCGATCGCGTGCTCGAAAACGGTGAGTTCTCCGGCGGGGGCGACCGCCGGATGCGCGGCGAGGATCTGTTCGACGAGCGTCGTTCCCGAGCGCGGCATGCCGAAGATGAAGATCGGCCGTGCCGATGGGTTGCCGCAGCCGCGCATCGCGGTCATGAACGGTGCACTGAACGCCGATTCGATCGCGGCCAGGAACCGTAGCGCGGCGGCCTCGTCGTAGCCGAGCGTGGTGCGCGCCAGCGCGTTGCCGGCGTGGAGGTGGCGAAAAGCGTCGTCGTAGCGCTCGCCATATTCGTAGGCGCCCGCGAGCGCGAAGTGCAGCTCGACCTGCTGCGGAACCGGCAGGGTATCGATCTCCGCGAGCAGCCGTTCCATCTGCGCGAGATGGGCGCCCTCGACCGCTCCGGCGCGGCTGTTCACCAAGCACATGTGAAACTCGCCGTTGCGCGGTTCCAGCGCCAGCGCACGCTCGAAGCACGCGATCGCGCGGTCGATGTCGCCGCTGACGATCAGCGCCTTGCCGAGAATGGCGCACGCCGCCGCGTTGGAAGGATCGACCAGAACCGCCCGTTCGTAGAGAACGACGGCCTCATCCAGCCGGCCCCGGCGCTCGTGCAGCAGCCCGAGGTTGTCTATTGCGGCGGCGTAGTGCGGCCTCAGCTCGAGCGCTTTCTCCAGTTCCGCGGCGGCGTCGTCGAATTGGCCGAGTTCCAGAAACGCCCAGCCCAGGTTGTTATGTGCTTCCGGCACCGCACCGTCAACCGCGATCGCACGCTGGTAGCAGTCGACGGCTTCGGGCAGCCGGCCGGATTCTTGCAGCTGCAGCCCCCGTTGAAAGAGCGCTTCAAAAGCACCCGGCCCGGAGTGGCGCATCGCCGCTCGACGCTACGGCCGCAACGGCCGGATGGGTTCGCCGTATTCGGTAATTGACGTTTCCTGCGCGTACGTTTCGAGGTTCACACCGGTGAAGTCGCCCGGTGTCCAGGCGGGATACTTGTAGCGCAAGCCGCCGTCGACCGGGATGTCGGCGCCGGTGATGAACGAGGATTCATCCGAGGCGAGGAACACGGCGGCCCAGGCGAGGTCCGAGGCGCGCGGAAAACGTTCGAGCGGAATTGCTTTGAGGTATGCGTCGCGCGAATAGAACGAGCGCCGCGCCGGTGCGGTGTACCCCGGCTGGAGTTCGTCGGACATCTTCGTCCAGAGTTGGTGTTCCATCGCGCACGGCGTGATCGTGTTGACCCGGATGCCGTCGTGGGCGAGGTCCATCGCCGCCGATCGTGAGAGGTTCAGCAACGCCGCCTTGGCCGCGGTATACGCGGCGCCGGAGGCTTCGCCGAAATGCGCGGCGCTCGAAAGCAAGTGAACGATGCTCCCGCGCGTTCCGGCGGCGATCATCGCGCGTGCCGCGTGCTTGGTCGTGAGCATGCCGGCCGTCGGATAGCTGAGCAGCGTTGCGGTCCAGGCGGCCAAGTCCATGTCGACGATCGGCGACCAGTGAATTTTGCCCGCCATGTTGACGATGCAGTCGAGGCGCCCGTAGCGCTCGATCGTCTGTGCGACGATGCGGGCGACGTCGTCCTCGACTACCGCGTCGCCCTGCAAGGCGCCGGCTTCGAAGCCGCGTGCCCGAATGAAAGCCGCCGTCTTCTCGGCGGCGGCGAGGTCGAGGTCGCTGACCGCGATGCGTGCGCCCTCACGCGCGAGGAAGTGCGCGATCGTCCCGCCGATGTTCGGGCCTGCGCCGAAGACGATCGCGACCTTATCGTTCAGTCGCGCGCTCAACTGCGGGCCACCGGGCTGATGATCTCTTGCGCCGGAAAGGCCGCTTTCACGAGGCCGTATTTCGCGGTGAGGTTCACGCCGGGCTGGACCAGGTCCGGCGTGAGCGCGGTTTGGTAATTGGGCCGGGGTAATGCTTCGATCTTGGCGACGTCCGCAACGTCGGTCGGGATCAGCCCGATCCGTAACGGGCTGCGCGCGGATTGTGCGCGCGCGACCAGCGGCGCTGCGCACGCGCCGAGCGTGAGGGTGAGGGCGCCGGCCCGCCGCATCAGTGCTCGATGCCGGCGGCGTGCTGGGTGGGTAGCTCGAGCGACTCGGCCAGCGGACGCCAAGCTTTGGTCGGCTTCCCATCGCGCAGCAGCGCGAGCTCGCGCAAGAAGATCTTGCGCAAAAATGCGATGCCGGCATCCGAGCGGCCGAGGATCTCGTTTTCGCGATCGACGATGGCGCCCTGGCCGACTTGCGCGACGTAGTCCTGCGCGTTGGTGAGGTCGGAGTGTTCGTCAGCGGGATATTTGTGCTCGTAGAACAGTTCGTCGTGGTGGTCGGCGGGGCTATAGTTCTGGTGCGCTTCCCACTCGGCCATCAGTTCTTCGTCGATCTCGCGGCCGAGCGAGGGCATGGCGTAAATGTTCATGCGCTGCGTGTGCGTATCGTCGATCGGAACGTTCCAGATGCCGGCATCGACCCACGGGCCGCCGGCACGCGGCCCGGGTATGACGATATGGTTGTTGTTCGGAAACGTCCAATCGCTAACGCGGACGTTATCGGCCGCGCGCGTTGCGATCTGACGAATTCCGGCAGCGGTCTCGAAGTACTCGAGCTCGGGCAGCAGCTGCGACACGTTGGTGACGAAGCGGCCTTCGATACCGCGCGCGTGCACGAAGCTGACATGTAACGCGTCGAGTGAATTCTCGACCAGCTGCAGCCAGTTGCACGGCCACACTTGGCGGCGGACCACGTGAAAGCCGCTACCTTCGAACGCCGGCTTGCGCGGCAGATCGAAGGGCGGCGGTTCACCCGCGCCGAGGTAGGCGAAGATCAGACCGGCGTATTCGTGTAGCGGATAGCCGGCGATCTTCACGTTCGGAAGGCCGCTATCGCGTTCGGCCGGGCGGAGCACGCATTGCCCCGTGCCGTCGTAGGTCCAGCCGTGATACATGCAACGGATCTGTTCGCCGTCGACCCAACCCGTGTGCAGCACGGTCAGGCGATGCGCGCAGCGCCCGCCGACGAGATACGCGGCGCCGCTTGCCGAGCGATAGAGCGTGAGGTCTTCGCCGAACACGCGGACGGGTTTCGCGGTGCCCGGCGCGAGGTGCTTGCCGATCGCGACCGGCTGCCAGAAGCGGCGCAAAAGATCGCCCATCAGCGTGCCGGCGGCGGTGTGCGCAAGCTCGCTCAGGCGCTCGCCGCGGCGCTGGACGCGCTCCTCAACGTTCATGCCGAAAACATATCCCGGGCGACGGGCGCGACTCCTTCAGCGCGCGATGGGATCGAGAATCTCCGCTGCCGGGAAGCTCGCACGCAGCACCCGTTCGGTCATGGCACCACCTCTTTGGCGGACGTCCTCGGAAGCTTGGCAAAGGCCGCGTCGATGTAGGAGTAGTCGACGATCTGGCGCAGCGTCGGAACGGCCGTGAGCTGAGCGTTCGCTTTGAACCAGGCAATACTCGCGCTGATGCTCTCGAGATTGAGGTACCCGTCACGGGAAAAGCCGGGCAAGACGACGCCATCATAGATGCCGCGGTCGCGAACCGAAAACTGCTCGGCCAACAAGTCCAACAATGCGCCCTTGCCGTTTCCGTCCGCCTGGTTCAAATACTCGCGAATTCCACGAATGTACGCGACCATCCAACTTTTTGCCGCGGCATCGCGCTTGGCGAAGGCATCGGAATACAAGATCGTGGCGATCTGAAAGTTCGGCGAGGTCTTATCGAAGCCGAGCAAGCGAACGCCCAAGCCCTCGCGCACGCACTCGGCAACAAAGGGCTCGATCAGCAGCGCCGCGTCGACGCCGCCGTTCTTTAGAGCCAGCAGCATATCGGGAAAGGAGATCAATGTAAGCTTGACGTCTTGGAGCGTCGCCCCGTCTTTGCGCAGGGCGGTATCGAACAGAAATTCAGTGGGCGACCAGCGCGTCGGCGACGCTACGTTCATGCCTTTGAGATCGCCGACGCTCTTGACTTTCCCCGACGTAATGAGGTCCTTGCGCACGACGAGCGCATTGAAGCCGTGACCCGGCGAAAGGCGGCCTTTATCGGCGACCAATTTCGTTGGAATCCCACGCATTACCCCGTTGAAGAAGCCGATCGTCGGCGCCCCCGACCCGACATCGATCTGTCCGCTGGCGAGCGGCACGACCATATCGGCCGTATTCTGGAACGGTACGATTGTGATCGCGAGGCCTTCATCGCGGAAGTAGTTGCGCGAGTTCGCCACCAGTAACGGGGCCTCAGAGAGGCTATTGAGTATGCCGACGCGCACGCCCGACGCCGGCGGCGTCTGCGCGGCGGCGCGCGAGGCGACGAGCGAAGCCGCGGCTCCGGCCATGAAGCCGGTTCGCGTCACCCTCCCATCAGCGCCGTTCATGCCGTCATCGCGCGTCGCAGCGGTTCCGGATCGATCCACGTTCGGACGTCGAAATCGCGCGCGATGAAGCCGTTCTCGAGTAAGAACTGCTTCTGCGCATCAATGGCCGCGATCAAGGGTTCGTCGAGTTCAATTGCGAGACGCTCGGAAATGCGCTCGCCGTAGGCCGCGTCGACCCATTCTTCGCCGGCCCCGACGTCGTTGGCGATCGTACGGCGCGTCGCATCGGGATGCGATGCCGCCCACGCACTCGCATGCACGAGGGCACGCAGATAACGGTCGACCAGGGTCGGGCGCGTTCGCAGCAACTCGCCGCTCACGGTCAGGACCGCCGGGTTCTGATTGTTGATGCGGTGCCGGAGCGCCGGGTCGTTGCCCAGATCGGCGACGATCTCCGCACCTAAAAACGCCGTCAACTCGGCGCCCGGTGCGCCGGCGGTATAGATGGCGTCGCACGCGCCGCGAATGAGCGCGAAGGCCTCCTGCTGCTGGCGCCGAGCGCGCGTGGCCCCGTTCCAAAGCGTACCGGTGGCGCTCGACGTACCGGTTGGTATCTGGCGTTCGCTGACGGGCAGGTCGACGAAGGTGACATCCGCAGCCGTCAAACCGGCCGCGTCGAGCGCAGCGAGGTAACCGCGCAGACACATCGCACGCCAATAGTCGATCGAATCGTTGACGCGCCGCGGCACGCCCAGGCGTTTTCCCGCCAGGTCGGCGGGTTTTTGCAGTCCAGCCCCGGGAAGGGCCACCACGGCTTGGAATTCAGCCAGCCATGAAGCGCCGATAACGACCGTATCGGCACCGGCGGCGCGGCTCCAAATCGGTGGAATGTTGCCGCCCTGGCGAAACAGATTGGATTGATTGTGATCGAAGTGCCCTTCGCGCGCACTGCGGTCGGCGGCGGCGCGCAGGGAAAGAATGCCGATCCCATCGGGACTGAATTCGTTGCTGAAGAAGCCGTGATCGATCGCGATGCTCGTGGCCGTCGGCAACGGGCAGCGCGTGTACCAGAGTTCGGGCTGCAGTGCAGCCCGCGTCCCGGTGCTAGCCACCCGCGCCGACGAGTTGGCGGTACGGCTGCAGAGCCGCATCGAAACCGAACAGGCGCTCCGGATTGGAGCGAAAGAGCTTCTCGCGCAGCGCGTCGCTGAGGTCAGGCCGTTCTTCGTATTCCTTGGCGGCATTTTCGTGCGCGGCCTCATCGAAGTGGGGCATGTCGCTCGAAACCAACAAGCCGTCCTCCCCGAGCACGCCGGCAACATAGACGATGTCTTCGTCGGGCTCGCATCCCACGTAGATCCGCTGGTCGCGGAAATACTTCCGGGCTTCGGGTTTGCCGCTACGTTCCACCGTCCCGAGCGCCGCCGCCATCCAGGCGCTCCCGCCGCCTTCGAGAAAAGCCCATTTGAGGGTCGGAAAGTCATCGATCAGCGTGCTCTCGAGCAAGTTGTAGAACGCGTATTGCACGATCAGGGTGCTCACCAGCCGGCGCGAGCGCGGCGGAAAGAACGTCTTTGCTTCCTGAGGCGGACGAAGCTGGCCATCGAACATCCCGGAGATCGCCGGAGCGCCGGGCCCTAGGTGCACGACGATCGGTAGTTGTTGCCGTTCCGCCTCGGCATAGATGGGGTAGAACGAAGGGTGGTCGACCGGCTTATCCCACTCGACGCCACGGACGAGAATGCTCACCGCACCGCCCATCGTCTTGACGCGCCGGATCTCTTCGACCGCGACGTCGGGGCTGCGAAACGGCACCACGGCATTATAAAAAATGCGGCCTTGCGACTGCCCGCACGCCCGTGACATGAACGTATTGTAACTGCGCATAAGGGCCGCTTCCAACTCGGGATCTTCCGTCATCACCGAAAGGCAGAACGACGGGTGGACGACCTGACGGTCCACGTGTACGCGATCCATATCGGCGAGGCGGGCGCCCACGTCGGTCATCTGCTGCGTTCCGACCGAGTAGGCCTTACGCGCGGCGAGAACGTTATTCGGGATCGGCGTGGCGCCGAAGTGGCGAGCCTTTTGGTCGATGACCCAAAATGTGTTCCAATCGCGAAAGCCGGTATCGGGGGGCACCGCGGCTGCGATCGGGCGACGAGCGTGGAATTTCGGATCCAGGTATTGCCAAGTCTCTTCGGACTCGATGACGTGCGAGTCGCTGTCGATCAAATTCATGCGGCACCCCGTATTCGACGATATATTACTTTCTATATATGTTCTAAACCGGGATGTCAATGCACCTCTGGCTCACGGGAGAGGCGCTGTTTTCGCCGGTCCGCGGGCGGCTTCGCGGGTGCCGGTCGCGAAACGATCGGTCATGAAACGGCTATCGGCTATCACGCTGCTTGTCTTGGCGATCGCGGCGCCGGCCGGCGCGCAGACGACCACGTTGAACATCGGAACCACGCCGACCGATACCGGTGCGCAAGTTTACTACGCAATGGATCTGGGCTTGTTCAAAAAGGCCGGCTTCGAGGTCCAGGTAAGCTCGCTGAACTCGGGCGCCGCGATCGCGACCGCCGTCAGCGCCGGGTCGTTCGACATCGGGCAGTCGGCGGTGTCGTCCTTGGCGTCGGCCCGCGAGCACGGCCTGCCGTTCGTGATCATCGCACCCGGCGGCGCGTATTCGAGCAAGCTGCCGACATCGGAGCTGATCGTGGCGAAGAACTCGCCGATCACCAAGGCCTCCGACCTGGTCGGCAAAGTCGTGGCCGTCAACGCGCTCAAGAGCATCACCTCGATCGCGGTCGACGCCTGGCTGGATGCGAACGGCGTCAAGCCGGATTCGGTGAAGTTTCTCGAGTTGCCGTTTACCGAGACGGCGGTGGCGCTCGCCGGCGGCCGCATCGATGCGGCGTTCATCTCAGAGCCGAGCCTCGGCCAAGCGCTGCAGAACGGAGCGCGCATCATCGGCCATCCGTACGATGCGGTCGCGCACGACTTCTTGATCAGCGTCTGGTACACGACGGCCGACTACGCCAAAACGCACCCCGACATCGTGCGCAAATTCGCGGCCATCATGGCCGAAGCCGGGAACTGGGCGAACGCCCATCAGACCGAGTCGGCCGCGATTCTGCAGAAATACACGAAGATCGTGAACACGGGCACGATGCGCCGCATCACCTACGTCGACCGGCTCGTTCCGGCGCAGGTCCAGCCGCTGATCGATGCCTCAGCGAAATACGGCGTGACCGAGAAAACGTTCCCGGCGCCGGAACTATTCGCCCCCGGCATGCACTAAGCGCTACCGTGTCGTTTCTCTACCTGTGGCCGACGTCGCTGATCATCGCACAGTGAGGCATCCCGAACTCACTGCGTGCGGCGCCGAGGACTTCGCTCCGGCAGTACGTGCGTTAGAGGCCTCAGAAGAACACGGTGAGGTTCTTCGCTAAGAGCACGTTTTGCTCGAGCAGGATCTCACGCCGCGCGAGTTTCCACCTACCGTCGGAATTCCGCAGCCGGTCGATGCGGCGTCCGACGAAGAGATAGGTCTCCGTTTCGACGCGGTTCTGGTAGATCAAAAAGCGGCTGCGCGCGGTGACCTCCCGGGGCTCGCCGTGCGGCGGTGTGATATCTCCGATTTGCACGTTGCTGACCATGTGCGTGATGCGCGAAAGCGGTTCTTCGGCCCAATGGATGCCGCTCATGAGCTGCTCCACGCGTTTGGTGAGCGTCCACTTGTCCTCATCGAACCAGTTGATGTCCTGGCCGATCTTCGTATTCTCGTGCTCGGCATGATCGCCGGCGGGAACGTTGCGCCGCAGCGGCATGAAGTACACGAGGTCGTCGGCCAACACGTCGAGCCACTCGGTGAAACGGCGTTGGTCGAGCAGCTCGGCCTCGGCGAAGAGAAACTCCTCGACGTCGGCCTTGAGCGATAAGCGCTGCAGATCCATCGGCGTCAGTCGCGGCCGCTGAGGTAGTCGGCCCAGCGGTGGTAGAAGCCGCGCGGATTTTGCTCCGACACGTCGGAGGTGGCGAGCCCCGGCAGCGGATCGTCGATCTTGCTGCGGCCGAGCGACTGCTGATAGATATAGGGATAGCGCTGCGCGATCGTTCCGCGGCTCGCCGCGGTGGCGTAATTCCAATTTTCCATGTCGTCTTGCTCGGTCATCCCGGCCGGCCCGGCGTAGCGCATGTAGTAGTGGCGCAGAAACGCCTTCACTTCTTCGGGCGCGTCATGGTCCACGAGATAGAAGCGCCACACTTCGGTCGTCATCGGACCGGTCGGATGCCAGACGCAGATCATGCGCGGCTGGGTTGCGAGATACGAGGCGTTCGGAAAGAGCGTGCCGTTGAAGCCGATCAGCCGCGATTTCTCGCCCAGCCGGCGTTTGCGATCCTCAAAACACCCGCGGTAGTACGCTTCGGCGGCCGGGCTGTCTTGGAACGTCTCGATGTACCAGTTGTCTTCGGGCAGCAGCACGGTGTGCGCGCCGTGCCCGCCGGGAAACGTCACCAGCACGTTTTTCTTTCCGGGCGCGAACTGATCGCGGCGTCCTTTGGCTCCGCTGCGGGCGCTCGGGCCGATCCCGGTGTCGTCGGCGGAGCGGTGGCTGACGTTGTGATAGGGATCGCCCGAGAAATTCTCAGCCGAAAATTTCCAATTCGATGGGATGATCCACTTCTGGACGCCGTGCAGCACTTCCGAGCCGCCGGGCCGTCCATCGCGCGAATCGAGGACCAAGTCGAGGTGGGCCAGCGCTCCGCCCATGTAGGTCTCGAACGGCGGCGCTTTCGGATCCCAGGTCGCCCAAATCGTGCCCTTGTAGTCGACCATTTGCGCGACTTCGATCAACGGTGCCGAGTCTTTGTCGAAGATCCCGGCATAGATCTGCTCGAAGAGCGGCACCCCCACGAGGCGGCCGTCGGTGCTGTAACTCCACGCGTGATACGGGCAGGTGAAGAGCGTTGTGTTGCCCTGATCGTAGCGGCAGACTTTCATGCCGCGGTGGCGGCACGTGTTGAGAAACACGTGCACCTTGCCCTCGCGGTCGCGGCACAGGATCACCGACTCCGTTCCCATGCGCGAGACGAAGTAGTCGTTCGGCTTGGGGATCAGGCTCGTGTGGCCGACGAATAGCCAGGCGCGCGCGAACAGCCGTTCGAGCTCGTCTTCGAACACGCGCTCGCTGACGAAGATCTCGCGGCTGATCAGGCCGCGCTCGGTGTCGACCAGCGCGTCGTAGTCGAGCGTCACGACGCTCGCCGCGTCGCGCGCACGATGACGAAATGCTGGCTGAGGCCGTCCCAGCGGTAGGTCACGACCGCATTGGCGCCGATGCCGCGCTGGCTGCCGCGAAAATCATACACGCCGTTGATGCCGTTCCAGCCGTGGAGCTGGCCGATATACGCGTGCACTTGCTCGGAGGTTGCATTGGGCCCCAGCTTGCGCAGCGCGTCGACGACGATCAGCGCCGGATCCCAGGCCAGCGACGCGAGATAGCTCGGCAGGACGTGGGCCGCTGCGAGATTTTTGAAGTACGTGGTTTGCGCTTGGAGCGCCGGGCCGCCGGTGATCGCGGGATCGGGTGCCACGCCGTGCGTCGCCATGAAGAGCAGCTCGCGCGGCGCGAACGAGCGGTACTGCACCATCTGGGTCACCGACATGTCGCCGGCGGACGCGGTCGTCGGGATGTCGATGCCCGAGTCGGCGAGGTTGCGCAGGACGGTGCCGAACGCCACGCCCGTTGCGGTCGTGATCAGCGCTTGCGGCTGCGCGGCCTTGATGCGCGCCAGCTGGGCGGCCACCGAGACGTCGCCCGAGTTGTAGTGCTCGGTCGCGACCAGCTGCATCCCGCTGTTCTCCGGTAAATGCAGGGCCGCGTTGACCTGCTGTTCGTGATCTTGCCCGCTGGCGTCGGTCAAGGCGATCATCGCAAAGCGCGTCAGGCCGCGTTCGCGGAAGAAGCGCAGCTCGGCGGCGGCGGTGGCATCGGTGCCGGCCCCGGCGGAGAAGACGTAGCCGCCGGGTGCCGCGTGGATGCCGGGCGAGAGGCAGTATTGCACGGGTCCCATTTTTTCGAGCAACGGCGCGACCGCGTTGCAGCCCGAGGTGTACGATGGACCGACGATCACCGCCGCGTGCTTGGCCACCAGCGCGTTGACGAGCTGCAGCGTGTTCTGGGGATTCGAGGCGTCGTCGGCGATGACGAACGCCACCGGTGCACCGCCGATGCCGCCGTGCGCGTTGACGATTTTTTCGAGCACCCCGAGACTTTGCTGCTCGGCCATGCCGATGAACGCGCTGCTGCCGGTCAGCGAGAGGATCACGTTGATCTGGACCGGCGTCGCCGCGTGCGCCGGCGAGTGCCCGGAGAATCCGAGCAGTGCCGCCGCGAGCGTGCCGCCGAGCAGTCGGTTCATCACGGCCGGCCGTCTTTCTCGAGGCCGTCGTTGCCGGTGTAGCCCTGGCGATAGATCGGGACGGTTTTGTCGCGCAGCGACTGGATGTAGTCGATGATGTCTTTGTTCGAGATGAACTTCTCCATCTCGTAGCGCTCGTGATGGACCATCGCTTCGAGCGGGCGGCGCGTCCCGGGATACGGCGCGAACTCCGGATACCCGAAGGGCATGATCAGCACGAGCTTGAGCGGGTCGGGCACCCCGAGCAGCCGTTTGAACGGCGCGTCGATCTGAATCGTCACGTGCTGGCTGCCCAAGCCCAAGGCCGCGCCCGCGAGATGCATCAGCATCGCCGCATTGGCGAGGCCGTCGGTGAGGTGGCTCTGGTTCACGCCGTACGTGTGCGCGCTCTGGACCGTCGCCCACTGGCGGCGTCCGTCGCCGAGCAGCACGATGAGGAACGGCGCCTCCGACCAGCCCTTCGCGGTGCGGTTGCGGATGACGGCTTCCTCGTGCGAGATCTGAAACGAGGGGTGGCGCAGCTCCGGTACGCGCTGTTGCTCCATCCAGTACGTGAAGTCGATATCGACCTCGTTGTAGGTGCGCAACAGCTCTTTTTTCATCGCCGCGTCGGTTACGACGATGAACTCCCACGGCTGCGAGTTGCCGCCCGACATCGCGCTCCGCCCGACGTCGAGTATTTTGGTAATGTATTCCGCGGGGACGGGATCGGACTTGAGCTTGCGGATGCTGCGGCGATTCTGTACCAGATCGAGCAGCATGTCGTACTCGGCCGTCGACTGACTAGGCGTGGCGCTCATGGCTTACTCTTTTACGTGAGCGCCCGCCTCACCGCCAAGCTCGCGCGGATTTTGGTTTCTAGCTGAGGGGTTCGGGCCGGTTCATGGGCAGCGTGTCTGCGTGGAGCGCGGTCTCGCGGCGGTACTCGGCAACCAGCTCGAGCCAGCCATCCCAGTCGCGGAATTTCCGTTCGCTGCGCTTGCGCGTTTCTTGCGTATGAAACACGTGGCCAGGAAACATGTACCGGGCACGGGCGTTGTTGCGGGCACGAGCGGTGTCGCCGATCGGGAAAATCGTCATCCGGTGCATCCTCCTTTCTCGATAAAGTAACGAAATGTCGGAGAATATTGTTGCCGGCGCGGGGGTCGCTAAAACGCTTTTCAGGCTAGAATATGGTTAAACCTAAACGGCGCGCATGCGCAGCGAATAGCCGATCATGACCGCGAACAGCAAGCCGACCGGCGTCCAGACGGCGGCGTTGAAGAACGGGCTCATCGTGCCGCGGGTCGCCGAGTCGATCGTGCCCCATTCCACCGCGAACATCGTCAGCAGCGTGCAGACTTTAAGTGCCGGCAGCATCTCGCGCCCTAACGCGTAGACGCCGTCGCGGTTCCGATCGGTAACCTTCACGGGGTAGTTCAACAAGCGTGCCGGCACGAGTTGCGTCGCGCCGACGATCAGGTACGACACGCTGACGATCACGGGCAGCCACCATAACGTGGCCGTGGGGCCCGTGCGGTCGACTCGCCCGCTAAAGTCGAAGTGCGTCGGAACCTGGCCCGGCAGCGTTGGAATTGTCAGTGCGGCAAGTACCCACGCGCCCACGATGAGCGCGGCCCCAAGCACTTCGAGCACGGTCGTCTTCATGTCGCGCAGCTGCGTCTCTCCGAACGTTTCGTAACGAGCAAAATAGTTCGCAGCGCGCGCCCCCCCGTCATCCCGAGCGCAGTCGAGGGACTGCCACGATCGTGGCGGATCGCCACCGTCGATCACGAGCGCAGCCGAGTGATCGCCGCCAAGCGTCACACTGATCTTCTCGTAAGATAGCTCGAAACAACCAGGTCCTGGGCTCGTCGCACCACCGCGCTCGGCACGGTCGCCGGCGATCACTCGGCTGCGCTCGTGATCGACGGTGGCTTGAGGGCATGCTTGCGGTGCGTTCCTCGACTGCGCTCGGAATGACGGGGGGGCACTCGTTAAGACGGCCTGCGTGGGGCCACCCCGGGCGCGCGGGGACGGGCGTTCAGATATATCGGCTTGACAACTGTTAACGGCTATGTGGTGTTTATGTCCGTATGGAGAGTTTTTCCGTAGAACTCCGGTCCGCCATGGATGCCGCCGGCCTCTCGGCCGCCGAGCTCGCCCAGCGGACGGGCCTGACCGAGGGCGCGATCTCGTACCTGCGGTCGGGGCAGCGGGAACCGTCGTTCAAATCGATCCGGGCGCTCTCCTCAGCGCTGCCCGAGCTGGCGGTCCGGCTTTCCCAACCACGGAGCACCATGGATTCCATAGAATCGGCCATCGCCGACATTCGCGACGGCAAAATGGTCATTGTCCTCGATGACGAGGACCGCGAAAACGAAGGCGACGTCGTCATGGCGGCCGAGAAGGTCACGCCGGCGGCCATCAACTTCATGCGCAAGGAGGCCGGCGGCCTGATCTGCGTGCCGATGACGAGCGCGCGGCTGGACGAGCTCCAGATCCCGAACATGGTGCAAGACAACACGGCGCCGCTGGGCACCGCGTTCTCCGTCTCGGTCGAAGCGCGCGGCCGCGTCACGACCGGTATCTCCGCGCAAGACCGCTCCAACACGATCCTTGCGCTGCTCGATCCGGACGCCACGGCCAAAGACTTCCTGCGCCCCGGCCATACCTTTCCGCTGCGCGCCCGCGACGGCGGGGTGCTCGTGCGCATGGGACAGACCGAAGCGTCGGTCGATCTCGCGCGGCTGGCGGGCTTGGCGCCGGCCGGCGTGATCTGCGAGATCATGGATGACGACGGCTCGATGATGCGCTTGCCGCACTTGCGCGAATTCGCCGCCAAGCACGGCCTCAAGCTGATCACCGTGCAAGACCTCATCGCCTACCGTCTCAAGCACGAAAAGCTCGTATCGCGCATCGCGGAATTCGCCCTTCCGACGACCTACGGCGAGTTTCGCGGCGTGGCGTTCGAGTCGCAGGTGGACGAGGTGTGCCACGTGGCGATGATCATGGGCGAGATCGGCGACGGCAAGAACATTCTCGTGCGCGTTCACAGCGAGTGCCTGACCGGGGACGCGCTGCACTCGGTGCGCTGCGACTGCGCCGCGCAGCGCGACGCGGCGTTGGCCGCCATCGCCGTCGAAGGCCGCGGCGTGCTGCTCTATCTGCACCAGGAAGGCCGCGGTATCGGCCTGGCCAACAAGCTGCGCGCGTACGCGCTGCAGGACCGCGGCGCCGACACCGTGGAGGCCAACATGCTGCTCGGGCTTCCGGCCGACAAACGCGACTACGGCATCGGCTCGCAGATCCTGGCCGACCTCGGCATTCACGAGATGCGGCTGTTGACGAACAACCCGAAGAAAATCGCCGGCCTCGAGGGTTTCGGGCTCAAGATCGTCGAGCGTGTTCCGGTCCAAATCGAGCCGACGAAATATAATCTGACCTACATGAACACCAAGCGCGACAAGATGGGCCACATGTTCGAGCCGTCGATGGTGGAGCAGGGATGAAAGTTGAGAAAGCACCGCCGCCGGACGTTTTTCCGGATGCGAGCGGGAAGAAGTTCGCGATCGTCGCGGCCACCTTTTATGCCGATCTCGCGGCCTGGCTGGAAGACGGCGCGCGCCGCGGGCTGCGCGACTGCGGCGTCGCCGCCGATGCGATCGAGGTGTTCAGCGTCCCGGGCTGCTTCGAATTGCCGGTGACGGCCCGGCGTCTGATTCGCGCCGGCGACTACGACGGGATCGTTGCACTCGGCGTCGTGGTGCGCGGCGAGACGCCGCATTTCGACTTCGTGGCCGGGGAGTGCGCGCGCGGCCTGATGGACGTCCAGATCGCGAGCGGCGTGCCGATCGGCTTCGGCGTGCTCACCACCGACACGCTCGCGCAAGCCGAGGAGCGGGCCGATCCAAAGCGCGGCGACAAGGGCTACGATGCGGCGATCGCCGCCGCCACCGTGGCGGTGATCGAGCCCAAAAAAGAACGCCCGCGGGTCGGCTTCCGCTAATACTTCCGGACCCGTTGTCAAGCGGGTCGAGCTACCGTATACTCCGCGTACGTGACGCCCTACGAGGCAGCCACCTTTCCCCATACCCGATGGAGGGCCGGACGCTCCAGCCGGCGTCCGGTCGTAAGCGGTTTGTACGAGAATAAAACGTTGATCTGCAAAGACTGCGGGGCCCCGTTCGATTTCACGGTCCGCGATCAGATGTTCTACGCGGAAAAAGGATTCGAGAACGAACCGCAGCGGTGCCGGGATTGCCGGACGGCGCGCAAATCACGCGGCACCGTGCCGGCCGCCGCCGGCAGCCGCGAGATGTTCGATGCCGTGTGCGCCCAGTGCGGCGAGGGAACCACGCTCCCGTTCCGGCCGCGCGGCGACCGGCCGGTGTATTGCCGCAGCTGCTTCAGCGCCCAAAACGCGGTTCGCGCCTAAACCAGGGGAGAATCGCGCCGGTCGGCCGCGAATGCGGTCGAAGTGGAATCGGTTTGGCATGACGGGGACGCCGTCGGGTACCTCGACCAGCGGGCGTTACCGCAGACGGTCGTGCGCGAGCGAGCGCGGTCGGTCGACGAGGTCGTCGACGCCATCCGGACGCTGGCGGTCCGCGGCGCACCGGCGATCGGCATCTTCGGAGCGTACGGCGTCGCCTTAGCGGCGCAGCTCCATTCCGGGCCCGACTTCGCGGCGGCGGCCCAACGTATTCGTGAAGCGCGGCCCACGGCCGTCAACTTGGCGTACGCCGTCGATCGGCTGCTGGCCCGGGCCGACGGCGACTATCTGGCCGAGGCGAACGCGATCCACGCCGAACAGCGCGACGTCGATGCGCGCATCGGCCGATTCGGCGCCGAACTGCTGCCGCGCAAGGGCACCGTGATGACGCACTGCAACGCCGGGCCGATCGCGACCGGCGGCGAGGGCACGGCACTGGCGGCGATCATCGCCGCGCACCGGGCCGGGAAAACGCTGCACGTTTTCGTCGACGAGACGCGGCCGCTGCTCCAGGGCGCGCGGCTGACGATGTTCGAGCTGCGCGAGGCCGGCGTTCCGTGCACGCTGATCACCGACAGCGCCGCCGCGGTGACGATGCAGCGCAAGAAGGTCGACGCGGTCATCGTGGGCGCCGACCGGATTGCGCGTAACGGCGACACCGCGAACAAGATCGGAACCTACGGCGTGGCGATCATGGCCGCGCACCACGGCATCCCGTTCTATGTGGCGGCGCCGCGCACCACGTTCGATTTCGCGATGGCCTCGGGTATGGAGATCCCGATCGAAGAACGCTCGCCCGACGAGATTCGCATCACGCCCGACGATCCGGCCTACAACCCGGCCTTCGACGTCACGCCGGGCCGCTTGATCACCGGCATCATCACCGAGTACGGCGTGCTGCAGCCGCCCTATGACGATGCGATCGCCGGCCTCGAAACGCGCGCGCGCATCCTCGTCGGCGCGTGAGATATTACGACTTCCTCGACAAAGCACCGAAAATCGACGGTTTGGTGGTGATCGAGGGCACGGATTCGGTGCTGGCGCAGCGCGCGCTCGACGCTTTGCTCGACCGCCTGATGCCGCCCGACATGCGCGCGCTCAATCTGGAAGTGATCGACGGTCCCGCGACCGACGATCTGGCGCGGATTGTGGCCGACTCGGTCGCCGCGATGCCGTTTCTGGCCGAGCGCCGCGTCGTTGCCGTGCGCGGCTGCGAGCGCTTGCGCGCGCAACCGCGGCGCGACCTGTGGGCGGTGGCCGAAGCGGTGCCGGCCGGCAACACGCTCGTGCTCGAAGACCTCTTCGCGCCCAACAAGAAAACCAAACCCGAACCCTACGGCGCGCTGGCCGGACGCAAGGCGCTGCGGATCGATACGACGCTGACCGCGGACACGCGCGAGCGCTACGTGCGCGAGACGCTCGAGCGGCTCGGAGCGCAGGCCGAGCCGCGCGCGATCGCGGCGATGGCCGAGAGCGATGCCGATCTGGGCGCGCTCGGCAACGACCTCGAGAAACTCGCCTTGACCGGTACGAAGATCACGCTGGCCGACCTCGAACGCGAGAGCCTTGCGATCGAAGATCCGAAAGCCTGGCACTATGCCGGCGCCCTCGTCGAGGGCCGTGCGGCCGACGCGCTGGCGATCGCCTTCGAGCTTTTCGCCAACGATCCGCGCGGCGCGGCCGTGCCGCTGGTGAGCGCACTCGCGACGGAACTCGGGTTGATTTGGGAGCTCGCCCGGCCCAACGGCGGCGATTTACCCGGGCGGCACAAGTGGCGCGAGCGCATTTTGATGCCGCTTGCCAGGCGCATCGGCGAGCGGCGCGCGCGCTACGGCTACACGGCCGCCGTGCGCGGCTTCGAAGCCGTCGTGACCGGGCAGATCGACGACCCGCGCGGGATGATCGAACTGCTCACCGCCGACATCGCGAGCAAAGTCACGGCGCCGCAGCGGCGAACGCTCGTACGATGAACGAGAAGACGTACGCATCGCCGTTTTCATGGCGCTACGGACGCCCCGAACTGCGCGCGCTCTTCTCCGAGCACGAACGCCGCAAGCTCTGGCGAGCGGTTTGGATTGCGCTCGCCGAGTCGCAGGCCAAGAGCGGCCTCGTCACGCCGGCCGAACTCGCGGATTTGCGCGCCCATGGCGATGAGATCGACCTCGACGCGGCACTGGCGATCGAGCGCGAGATCGGCCACGACCTGATGGCCGAGATTCGCGTGTATGCCTCGCAAGCGACGGTCGGCGGCGGCAAGCTTCACCTCGGCGCCACCTCGATGGACATCGAGGACACGGTCGAAACGTTCCGCCTGCGACTGGGCCTGCGCATGCTGCTGGCCTCGCTCGACGCGCTGCTGGCCGCGTTCGTGCTGCAGATCGAACGCTATGCCGACCTCGTCTGCATGGGCTACACGCACCTGCAGCCGGCCGAACCGACGACGGTCGGCTACCGGCTCGCGGTCTACGCGCAAGACGTGCTGATGGATCGCGCCGCGCTGGTCTTCGCCGGCACGCAGCTCACCGCGAAGGGGATTCGCGGCGCCGTCGGTACGTCGGCCTCGTATACGCGCTTGCTCGCGGGCAGCACGCGCACGGCCGAACAGCAAGAAGCCGACGTGCTCGGCGCCTTCGAGCTCGAGGCGCGCGACGTGGCGACGCAAACCTATCCGCGCAAGCTCGATTACACGCTGCTCTCGCAATTGGCGGGTTTGGGCGCGTCGCTCTCCAAGTTCGCGGCCGACGTGCGGATTCAGAGCTCACCGGGCTTCGGTGAGATGTTCGAGCCTTTCGGCGCGAAGCAAGTCGGAAGTTCGGCCATGCCGTTCAAGCGCAACCCCGTGATGTCGGAGCGGATCGGGTCGCTCGCGCGGTTGCTGCCCGGCTACGCCGACGTGGCGTGGCAGAACGCGGCGACCAACTTCCTCGAGCGCACGCTCGACGACAGCGCCAACCGCCGCACGATCCTGCCCGAAGCGATGCTGTGCACCGATGAGATCCTCTCGCTCGCGCGCAAGATCGTCGAAGGCCTGCGCATCGAGGAGCGCAAGATCACCGAGAACCTGCGCACCTATGGGCCGTTCGCGGGCAGCGAAGCGGTGCTGATGGAAGCCGCGCGCGCCGGCGGCAACCGTCAGGAACTCCACGAAGCGATTCGCGAGAACGCTATGGCGGCCTATGCGGCGCTCGAGCGCGGCGAAACGAACCCGCTCTCTCAGCTGCTCTCGGGCGACGAGCGGATCGTGCGCTACGTGGATCCGGCCGAAGTGCGCTCGCAACTCGATCCCTCCACCCACGTGGGCGATGCGCCCGCGCGCGCGCGCCGCCTGGCGCAGCGCATCCGCACGACGATCGGGAAATAACGGCATGAACAAAGGGCGTGAGGTCACGCGCGGCAAGACCAAGGTGCTCTACGAAGCCGACGGGCAGCCGGATCTGCTGGTCGTGCAGCAGATGGACGCCATCACGGCGGGCGACGGCGAGCGGCGCAACGAGATCGAAGGCAAAGGCCGCATCGCGGCCAAGACGACCGCGCGCGTGTTCCGGCTCCTGAACCTCTGCGGCGTGCCGACGCACTACGTCAGCGGCGGCGAGGACGACGACAACAACGAGATGCTCGTGCGCCGCGCGCAGATGATTCCGCTCGAGGTCGTCATTCGCGGCGTGGCGGCCGGTTCGTTCGTGCGCCGCCGCTCCGGGATCGCGCGCGGAGCGATCCTCGTGCCCCGCATCGTCGAGTTTTTCTTCAAGGACGACGCCAACCACGACCCGTTGCTCGAGCCCGAGTCGGTGATCGCCCAGGCCATCGTTACGCCGCAGGAGCTGGGCGTGATGAGCGAGCTGGCCCGCATCGTCTACGAGATCCTCGCGCACGCCTGGCGCCGCAACAACACGTTGCTGGTCGATCTCAAGATCGAGTTCGGCCGCATCGCGACGGGCGAAGGCAAAGGGCAGCTGATCGTCGCCGACGTGATCGACAACGATGCCTGGCGCGTGTGGCCGCAAGGCCGCGAAGAGCTCATGCTCGACAAGCAGCGCTACCGCAACCTGGAAGTCGTCACGCCGGAAGACCTGGCGCTGATTCGCGCCAACTACGAGCAAGTCGCGGAGATCGTCGGCACGTTCCCGCTGATGCGCCCGGGCATGGTGGCGGTGATCGCCGACGGTCCCGAGTTCAGCGAGCGCGCGGGCGAGATCGTGCGCGCGCTGGCCGGCTTCGGCTTGCCCGCGGTGCGGCACGTCGCCTCCGCGACGCGCACGCCCGGCTACGTGCTCCAGCTCATGACCCAGCTCGACGCCACGTTCGCCCGCGCGCTCTTCGTCACCGTCGGCTCGGGCGACGGCGCGCTCGCGAACATGATCGAGTACGGTTCGGCGACGCCGGTGATCCGCGCGCCCGCGACGGCCGACGTCAACCTCGTCGCGCTGCAATGCGCCAAGGCGTTCTCGCTCGAAGACACGGTCGTGTTCGGCCGCGTGCTCTTGGTGCAGGCCAACACGCGCTCGGCCGTACTGCAAGCGGACGCCGTGCTGAACGCATCGCCTCCGGCGTGAGCGCGGACCTCGCGCGCGATACCGACCGCCTGATCGAGGAGCGCAAGCGCATCGGCGTCGCGCTCTCGCCCGATGAGCTGCGCGCGATCGTGGCGCATCTCGGCCGCATTCCAACCGATACCGAGCTGTTCGCGTTCGACGCTCAGTGGAGCGAGCATTGCTCGTACAAGTCGAGCCGTCACCATTTGCGCAAACTGCCGGTCGACGGCCCGACCGTGATGCAAGGGCCGGCGGAAGACGCCGGCATCCTGCACTTGGGAACGTGGGAAGGCGAGCGCTACGGCGTCGTCATCGCGCACGAGTCGCACAACCATCCATCGCAAGTCGTGCCGTTCGAGGGCGCCGCGACCGGCGTCGGCGGGATCGTGCGCGACGTGCTCTGCATGGGCGCCGAGGTGATCGGCATCGCCGACCCGCTGCGCTTCGGACGGCTGGAGGACCCGCACTGCCGCTACGTCGCGCAAAGCGTCGTCGACGGCATCGCGGCCTACGGCAACGCGATCGGCGTGCCCAATCTCGGCGGCGACATCTACATCGATGAGTCGTTCGACGACAACGTGCTGGTCAACGTCGTCGCGCTCGGGCTGATCCGCGAGCGTGAGATCATTCACTCGCACGCGCCGGCGAACGCGATCGGCTACGATATCGTGCTCGTGGGCAAAGCGACGGACCGCAGCGGCTTCGGCGGCGCCTCGTTCTCATCGCTCACGCTCGACGACGCCGACGCGGAAGCGAACAAAGGCGCGGTCCAAGTTCCCGACCCGTTCCTCAAGAACGTGATCATGCGGGCGTCGTACCGTGTGTTCGCGGAGCTGCGCCGGCTGGGGATCGAGGCCGGCTACAAGGACCTCGGCGCCGGCGGGTTCGCGGGCTGCAGCGCGGAACTGTGCGCGGCCGGCGGCGTGGGCGCCGAAGTGGAACTGGACCGCGTTCCGGTCTCGCAGCCCGATCTGCCGCCCGCGGTGATCGCGATCGGCGAAACGCAGGAGCGCTTGTGCTGGATCGTTCCGCCGAGCTTCACGCCGCTCTTGCTGGCGATCTACAACGAGGAGTTTTCGCTGCCGCGCATCTCGCGCGCCGCGGCGGCGGCGATCGTGGGCAAGGTGGTGCCCGGGTCGCGCTACGTCGCGCGTCACCGCGGCGAGATCGTGATGGACGTCGATCTCGATTTCTTGACCGGCGGCGTGCGCTACAACCGCCCCTACACGATCGCGCTGCCCAACGCTTTCGCGCCGGCCGCGCCGCTGCCGCGCTTTCGCGATGCGGCTGCCGCGCTCGACGCGCTGCTCGCGCACCGCGACGTGTGCTCGCGGCGCGCGATCTTCCAACGCTACGACGGCGTCGTGCGCGGCACGACGGCGATTCCGCTCGGAGCCGCCGACGCCGGCGTGATCTGCCCGATCCCCGGCGCACCGCTGGCCGTTGCGCTGGCGGTGGCGGGCAATCCGCGCTACGGCAAGCTCGACGCGCAACTGGCCGCCGAGCACGCGGTGCTCGAGGCGGTGCGCAACGTCGTCGCCGTCGGCGCCCGCCCGCTCGGCCTCACCGACTGCCTGAACTTCGGCGACCCGACCGTGCCCGAACATCTGGGTGCGATGGTCGCCGCGATCGACGGGCTCGCCTACGCGGCGCGCCGGCTCGGAACGCCGTACGTCTCGGGCAACGTCAGCCTCTACAACCAATCGAAGTCGGGCCGGACGGTGGCGCCCTCGCCGATCGTCGCGTGCGTGGGCGCGATCGACGACATCGCGCGCGCGGCGAGCATGGCGTTCAAGCGGCCCGGCTCGCCGCTGTACCTCGTCGGCCGGCCCGAAGAGCGCGTCGGCGGTTCCGTGTACGCCGACCTGCTCGGCATCACGAACGTGCCGCTGCCGGCGATTTCCTACGATCGCGTCGAGCGCGAGATCGCGCTGCTGCGCGCCGCGTTCGCCGAGGATCTCGTGCTGGCCGCCCACGACATCTCCGACGGCGGCGCGCTCGTCGCGCTGGCCAAGATGGCGTTCGCGACGGTCCACGATGCGCGCATCGGCGTGCGGCTCGCACCCTCCCCGTTCGATGGGCAGGCGGGCACGGCGGCGTTCACCGAGGCCTGCGGCTTCATCGTCGAAGTTGCCGACGAAGCACGCTTCACCGCGCTGGCGGCTTCGCACGGCGCCGAGGTGCTGCGCGTGGGCGAGACGAGCGCCGACTACGCGTTTGCGTTCGGCGGCCACGAACGCCCGCTCGACGCGCTCTACGAGACGTGGTCGGCGCCGCTGCGCGACTTCTACGCGCCGGCATCGGCGGGTGCCGCGTGAGCGCGCGCGTGGCCGTCGTGCTCTTCCCGGGCACCAACAGCGAGGATGAGACGCAGCGCGTGCTCCGCGCGGCCGGACTGGATGCCGAGATCGTCCACTGGAGCCGCGGCTCGGCCGCGCTGCGGGCGTTCGACGCGTACGTGTTGCCGGGCGGTTTCGCCTACGAGGACCGCGTGCGCGCGGGGGCTGTCGCCGCCCACGACGAGGTGATGGACGCGGTGATCGAGGGCGCCGAGGCGGGGAAATTCGTGATCGGCATCTGCAACGGCGCGCAGGTGCTGCTCGAAGCGGGCCTCGTGCCGGGCACCGGTCCGTTGCGCCGGCCGACGGCGGCGTTCGCGCCCAACGCGAGCGGCAGGTTCCTCTCGGTTCGCGTCCACGTGCGGCTGGCCGTCGCTCCCGCGCGCGTGCCGGTGCTGGCCGGACTCGCGGCGGGCGCCGTGATCCCGGCGTGGGCATCGCACGGCGAGGGCCGTCTGGCGGCGTCCGAAGCCGAGCTCGACGCGCTCGAACGCGACGGCCACGCAGCGTTCGTGTATTGCGATGCGCGCGGCGAGCGCGTGCCCGCGCCGAACGGCTCGGCGCGCGGCGTCGCCGGGCTGACGAACCGCCACGGCAACGTGCTGGCCATCATGCCGCATCCCGAACGCGACGCGTGGACGTTCATGCACCGCGACGGCGACGCGCTCCGGGCCGCGGCCCGCGGCAACACCCAAGCGATGCTCGCGCCCTCGGGTGGAATGATCTTCTTCGAAGCGTTCGCGGCCGGTTTGGCCGCAGCGGCAACGCTGCGATGAGCGAGGTCATCGAGCGCGCCTACGTGGTCACGCTGACCATTCCCGACAACGAGGCGTTCACGGCGCTGACCACGCTCGCTCGCATGGGCTTACCGGTGGACCGTGCCATTCGCTCCGATGTGTGGATCGCCACCGTCGAGGCGCAGCACGCCGCGGCGCTCGACGGCACGATCGGGACGATCGAGACTGTCTACAACCCAAACAAGCATCGGCTCGAAATCCGCGCCGCGGCCCGGCCCCTGCCCGGCGAGGTGTGGATCACCGCGCACGACGAAACGCCTGCGACGACCGTAGCCGGCCGAACCGTCGACGGCGTTCGGGGAATCGTGCGGCGCACGGCATGGCGCTTGCTCGACGAGCATGGTGCCGACGTTCCCGCCGCGGTGCTCGAGCGCGCGACCGAAGCATTCCTCTGCAATCCCGCGTTTCAGAAGGCAATACGATGACGATGATGGTCCACCCGTTCTTGCAAGGTTCGGCGGTTGAACGGGACTCCTCGGACTTCTATACGATCGCGACGCTGGGGTCGCACTCGGCGCTGCAGATCCTCAAGGGTGCGCGCGACGAGGGCTTCAAGACGCTCGCGATCGTGAGCCCGGATACGGAGCGCCTCTACAAATCGTTCGGCTTCATCGACGAAGTCATCACGATCCAGCACTATTCCGATTTCATGGGCCTGGTTCCGGAACTCGAGAAGCGCAAGATCATCATCGTGCCGCACGGGTCGTTCGTGGCGTACCTGTCGCCCGAGGACCACAAGCAGATGGCGATCCCGTATTTCGGGAACAAAGCGATCCTGGATTGGGAAGCCAGCCGCGAACTGCAGCGGCAGTGGCTCACGCGTGCCGGGCTCAAGGTGCCGCGCCAGTTCCGCACCGGTGCCGAGATCGATCGCCCGGTCATCGTGAAGCTCTACGGCGCGAAGGGCGGCAAGGGCTACATGTTCCTGCGCAACTCGCAGGACTTCGATGAGCGCGCCGGCTTGCTCGCGCGGCAAGACTACATCTTGCAAGAGTACGTGATCGGCGTGCCGTTCTACATCCATTACTTCTACTCGCCGCTTACCGGCAAGCTCGAGATCATGTCGATGGACCGCCGCTACGAGACCAATGTCGATTCGCTCGGCCGCATCCCTTCGCGCGCGCAGGAAGGCATGGACATCGATCCGTCCTACGTCGTCGTCGGCAACTCGCCGCTGTCATTGCGCGAGTCCATGCTGGCCGAAGCCTACCGCATGGGCGAAGACGTGGTGCGTGTGAGCCAGGAGATCTGCGCGCCCAAAGGCCTCTTCGGGGCGTTCTGCATCGAGACGATCATCACACCCGACGCTCAATTCTACATCATGGAAGTTTCCGCGCGCATCGTTGCGGGAACGAACCTGTTCATTGACGGGTCGCCGTACTCGTACCTGAACTATAGCGAGCCGATGTCGACCGGGCGCCGGATCGCCCGTGAGATCAAGAATGCCCTGCTCTCGAACTCCCTCAATGCGGTCCTGGACGATTCCACGCAAGTTTCTTAAGCTCACTGCCGCGCTCGCGCTGGCCGCCTTTCTTCCCGTAAACGTGCAAGCGACGCTGCAGACCGATCCGGCGGCGCTGACCCGCACCATGAAGGCCGCCTACGACCGCGGCGCCGCCGACGGCTGGCACTTCGCGGACACGGTCTACTATTTTTCGACCGTGCTCGATGCCGGGCGCGCCTACGAGCTGGTGCGGCGCGACGATCCCGATAACCTCACCCTCAAGCAGTACACGCTCGATCTCGCCGTCAAGGTGCACTATAACCCGCTGACCAGCCGTGACGCGGCCGAGTGGTACGTGCGCTTGGCGGCGGCCGCGAACGCGACCGATCCCGTGCGCGGCGAGCAGGCGCGCGCGCTGCTGGTCAAACTGGACGCCGACGATGCCGATCCCGTGCGGATGGCGAGCGACGCCGACGCCGAAGCTACGCTCAATGCCGCGGCCGCGCCCAACGACGTCGAAGCGCTGCTCGAACAAGTCGACGCCGACCTGCGGGCCTATCTGCTCACGAAGGACGTTCACTATCGCTCGCTCGCGCTGTTGCGCGCGGCGCAGCCGAGCTTTCCGATCGCGCTCGTGCCCGAAGATACGGGGCAGATCCTGTGGGGTTTCGCGCAGGCCGCGCGCAGCAGCGCGAGCGGCTACAGCGACGTCGACCGCCAAGCCGCCAACGCGATGTTCTCGCACAAGGCGTCGGCCAAGGGCATGGTCACGATCGGTCGCGTGCTCTCGCACAATGCATACCTCGTGATCACGGCGCCGGCCGATGAATATTTCGGCCGGACCAAACTCTCGCCGCTCGGGGTACGCAACGAGCTCACGCGCATCGGGAAGTACCTCGATGCGGGCTGGGGCGACCGCATGACGAACGACACGCTGTGGGTCGTCGACTCGCTCGAGGACTGGCAGCACCAGTATCCGCGCGATTACGAGCTCCCGCGCCTGCTGCTTCAGACATACGCCACGCTGGGGCGCATGAACACGCCCGCAGCCCAGAAAGCCGAAGCCGACGTGCGCCGAACCCTCACGATCGACTACAACGCGACTCCCGAAGCGCGCTCGCTCCTGGGCGCCGGATGATCTCGCCCGGCCCCGGCCTCGCGAAGACGCTCGCGATGTACGACAAATCGCGGCTGACGCTGTGTTCGATCGGCAGCCATTCGGCGTTGGACGTCGCCGCCGGCGCGCGCTCGGCGGGCTTGCGCAATTTGATCGTCACCGAACGCGGCCGCGAGCGAACCTATACCGAATACTACGCCCGGCGCCACGATCCCGACCGCGGCTGCGTCGACGCGACGATCGTGCTCGAACACTTCACCGACCTGCTCGACGCCAACGTGCAAGAGAACCTGATCGAGCAGAACGTCATCTTCGTTCCGAATCGTTCGTTCGAAGTCTACTTGCACCAGAAGTTCTCCTACGACACGATCGAGCGCGGCATGCGGGTGCTGTTCTTCGGCAACCGGCGCTTGCTGCGCGCCGAGGAGCGCGATGAGAGCAACAACCAGTATTTTCTGATGCAGGAGGCCGGCATCGCCTATCCGCGCCAGTTCGTGACGCCCGCGGCGATCGACCGGCTGGTGATGGTCAAGGCGCCGCACGCCAAGATCTCGTTCGAGCGCGCGTTTTTTCTGGTGCGCACGCCCGAGGAGTACGCGGCCAAAGCCGCCCGGTTGATCGAGGCCGGCATCGTTACGCGCAAAGGCCTCGAGAAGGCCGTGATCGAGGAGTTCGCGCTCGGCCCGTCCGTGAACTTGAACTTCTTTTATTCGCCGCTGCTCGGCGAGCTGGAACTGCTGGGTACCGACACGCGCCGCCAAACCAATCTCGACGGCTTGCGCGGCTTGCCGTTCGCCCAGGCCCAGCAGTTGGCCGATGAGCCGGTGCGCATGGAAGAAGCGGGGCACATCGCGACGACGCTGACCGAATCGATGCTGGAAAAAGCCTTCGAGATGGGCGAGAAGTTCGTGCGCGCCACGCAGCACGCCGATCCCCCGGGCATCATCGGGCCCTTCGCGCTGCAGTGCATCATCGTCGCCGGTCCACCCAAGAGCTTCATCTGCTACGACGTCTCGATGCGGATTCCGGGATCGCCCGGGACGCGCTACACGCCCTATACCGCATATCGCTGGGGCCGCGACATCTCGGTCGGTGAGCGAATTGCGATGGAAGTCGTCATGGCGCGCGACGCGCACCGGCTGGGCGAGGTCCTGACCTGACCCGGTAGCGAACGGGGCAGCATGCCCGCCGTGACCGCTCGCACCGGAACCGTCGTCATTCTCGATTTCGGTTCCCAGGTGAGCCAACTGATCGCGCGGCGCACGCGCGAAGCCAACGTCTACTCCGAGCTCTTGCCCTACGACGTCCCGTGGGCGGAGATCGCCAAGCGCGACCCGGCGGCGATCATCCTCAGCGGAGGTCCGGAGAGCACGCTCGGCGCCGACGCGCTCGATTGCGCGCCCGAAGTGTTCACGAGCGGCATTCCGCTGCTCGGTATTTGCTACGGGATGCAGCTGGTCGCGAAAAACCTCGGCGGAACGCTCGTTCCGCTCGCGCATAGCGAGTTCGGGCCCGCGCTGCTGACCGTCGATGCCGCCGATTCGCCGTTGTTTCTGGGCGTGCCGCGGCAGTCGCGCGTCTGGATGTCGCACGGCGACAGCGTCACCGTACCGCCGCCCGGCTTCAGCGTCTACGCGCATACGGAACGCTCGGCGGTCGCCGCGATCGGCGATGCCGCCCGGCGCATGTACGCCGTCACCTTTCATCCGGAAGTGGTGCACACCGAGGCCGGCACCGCGATCCTCGAGAACTTTTTGCGCCAGGTCGCCGCGATCGAGCCGAGCTGGGAGATGGCGTCGTTCGTCGACGATGCGATCGAACGCATCCGCCACGAAGTCGGTGATGCGAACGTGATCTGCGCGCTCTCGGGCGGCGTCGATTCGGCCGTTGCCGCGACGCTGGTTTCGCGCGCGATCGGCAAGCAGCTGACCTGCATTTACGTCGATACCGGGCTGATGCGCAAGGACGAATCGGCCGGCGTCTTGGCGGCGTTCCGCGACGTGCTGCACCTCAACGTCGTCGCGATCGACGCCGAGGAACGCTTTCTGGCGCGTTTGGCCGGCGTTGTCGATCCCGAAGAGAAGCGCATCCGGATCGGGCATGAGTTTATCGCGATCTTCGAGGAAGAGTCGAAGAAGATTCCCGACGTACGTTTCCTCGTGCAGGGCACGCTCTATCCCGACGTCATCGAGTCGAAGACCCCCGGATCGAAGGCCGGCCACAAGATCAAATCCCACCATAACGTCGGCGGCTTGCCCGAACGGATGGCGCTCGGTCTGATCGAACCGTTGCGCGAGCTCTTCAAAGATGAAGTGCGCAAAGTCGGGAAAGTGCTCGGCCTGCCCGACGCCATCGTACAGCGGCAGCCCTTTCCCGGACCGGGCTTGGCCGTGCGCATCATCGGTGAAGTGAACCGCGAATCGATCGACACGGTGCGCGCGGCCGACTGGATCGTGACCAGCGAGATCGATGCGGCGGTCGATTTGAGCCCGCGGCCGTGGCAATACTTCGCGGTGCTGACGCCGGTGCGCAGCGTGGGCGTGATGGGCGACGGGCGTACGTATGCGAACTTGGTCGGTGTCCGCGCGATCACGTCGGAAGACGGGATGACCGCCGATTGGGCGCGCCTGCCGCATGCGCTCTTGGAACGCATTTCGACGCGCATCGTCAACGAGGTGCCGGGCGTCAACCGCGTCGCCTACGACATCACCTCGAAGCCGCCCGCCACCGTCGAGTGGGAATGACCGCTTGCGCATTCTGATCGTGGGCGGCGGGGCGCGCGAGGATGCGCTCTCGTGGAAGCTCGCGCAATCGCCTTCGTGCGAGGCGCTCTTTCACGCGCCGGGCAACGCCGGGACCGCCACGCGCGGCACGAACTTTCCCGAGGTCGCGGCCACCGACACGCGCGCGATCCTCGACCGCGCGAAGGCGAACGCGATCGATTTGATCGTCATCGGTCCGGAAAACGCGCTCGCGGCCGGCGTCGCCGACCGCTTGCGCGATGCCGGGCTCGTCGTGTTCGGTCCCAACCGGTCGGGCGCGCGCTTCGAGTCGAGCAAGATCTTCGCCAAGCGCTTCATGGAACGGCATGGGATCCCGACCGCACGTTTTGCGGTCGTGCATTCGCTCGGTCAAGCCCGCAAGGCGCTGGATCAATTTTCGGCCGGCGTGGTGGTGAAGGCCGACGGGCTCGCAGCCGGCAAAGGCGTCGTCGTCTGCGACGACAGCGCGGCGGCTGCCGGCGTGCTGACGCAGTGGTACGAGCAGAATGCGATTCCCGGCGGCGGAACGGACATCGTGTTGGAAGAGCGCATGTCGGGGCGCGAGGTTTCCGTCTTCGCGATCGCCGACGGCCGCGCGATGATCCCGATCGCCGCGGCCTGCGACTACAAGCGCGCCGGCGACGACGACCGCGGGCCGAACACCGGCGGCATGGGCGCCTACTCGCCGCCGGCGGGCTTTCCCGCCAACATGCTCGAGACCGTGCGCGAACGGATCATCGCGCCGGTGCTGCGCGGGTTGCTCGCCGAAGACGAAGTCTACCGCGGCGTGCTCTACTGCGGCCTGATGTGGACCGACGCCGGGCCGCGCGTGGTGGAGTTCAACGCGCGCTTCGGCGATCCCGAGACGCAAGTGCTGATGCCGCGCGTGGCCGGAGACTTCGCGCGCTATCTCGCGAGCGCCGCCGAGGGGTCGCTCGAGCTCGACGCCGCGCGCTTCTCCGACGATGCCTGCGTCGGGGTGACCCTGACGACCGATCGTTATCCCTACGAGAATACGAAGCTGAGCGGACTGCCCGCGACGCTGGCGCTGCCCGACCACACGGCCGCGTTCTGGGGAACCTCGACCCGCGAGGGGGAGCGCGTTTCCTCGCCCGGCGGCCGCGTTCTCACCGTGACGGCCTCGGCCGCGACCGTGGCCGAAGCGCGCGAGCGCGCCTACGGCGCCATCACAAGGCTCAAGCCGCAGTTCCCGCCGGGCACCCCGCTCGCGTACCGCTCCGACATCGCCCGCCTCTAGCCCGCCGTCCCTCGACGAACGTATGTTCGAGGGCGAAACCTCGCGGCCGCAGCCGTGGTAGTGAAGAGCGCCATGAATAACCCGCGCTATGCCGGCTACCAGTCCGGCGCCGCCGTCGCCAGCACGCCCGCGCTCCTGGGCCAGGTTCTCGGGATCACCGGGGTCGGTTTCCTGATCACCGCGCTGGCCTCGTATCTCTTCCGCGGCGTTTCGCCGATGGTCGGCACGATCTCGATGTTCGTCGGTTTCGCGATGATTTTTTTCATGCGCTCGGCACGCCGTAATCCGGCGGCCGCGCTGCTTTGGTTCTATGCTTTCACCTTCGTGATGGGTGTCGGAATCGCACCGCTCATCACGCAGTACATACGGATCGCAGGTTCCGAGGTCGTCGTCGATGCGGCCGCTACGACCGGTTTCGGCATGCTCGTTTTGGGCGGCGTCGCGTTCACGTTCTCCATGGACTGGCGCCGGTTCCAAGGCATCGCGTTCGGCGCGCTGATCGTGCTCGTTCTCGCCGGCTTCGCCTCGATTTTCTTTCACTTTATCAGCCCCGGCGTGTACGCGTGGGCAACCCTCGGCATCTTCACGCTGTTGACGCTAGTCGACTTCAGTCGCATCCGCGCAGGCGGCGACGGATTGACCGCGGTCGATCTGGCGGTGTCCATCTATCTCGACGGGTTGAACATTTTCATCGCGCTGCTCGAGCTCTTCGGGATGCGCGGCAGCCGGGACGATTAACGCAAGCGAGCGGAGTCTGACTGGACGGGACGTTCCTCCCGGGTCTTGAAGATTAGGGTATGTGCGGTATCGCGGCCGTCTACGCGCCAGGGCTCGATGTTGCGCGGCTCGTGTACTTCGGTCTGTATGCGTTGCAGCACCGCGGTCAGGAGAGCGCGGGCATCGCGGTCGGCAACGGCGCGACACTGGCCAGCCACCGCGAGATGGGTCTGCTGACCGGCGTCTTCAACGAAGATATCCTCAGCCGGCTGCACGGCGACGTGGCGATCGGGCACACGCGCTACTCGACGACCGGCTCGTCGGTGATCGTCAACGCGCAACCGTTCCTCGAAAACACCGACCTCGGGCCGTTCGCCTTCGGCCATAACGGCAACCTGACCAACGCCGAGGCGTTGCTCGCGGCGTTGCCGCCGGGGATCGAACTCGACGCCACCTCGGATAGCGAGATCCTCGCCAAAACGATCGCCTATGGAACCGCTTTGACGCTGGTGGAGCGCGTCAAGGACGCGATGGCGGTGGCCGAGGGGGCCTACTCGGTCGTGATGGTGACCCCCGATGCGATCATCGCGTTTCGCGATCCGTGGGGCGTGCGGCCGCTGTGCATCGGCACCTACGGCGACGGCGGGTACATGGTCGCTTCAGAATCGTGCGCGCTCTCGACCGTCGGTGCGCAGTACTTGCGCGAGATCGAAGCGGGCGAAATCGTGATCGTCGATCGCAACGGCATGCGCAGCGAACGCATTGCGGTCGAGAAGCCGCCGGCGTTGTGTATGTTCGAGTACATCTACTTCGCGCGGCCCGACTCCGTGCTTTCCGGGCGTTCGATCTACATGGCCCGCTACCAGATGGGACGGGCGCTGGCGCGCGAGCATCCGGTAGAGGCCGACGTCGTGATGGCCGTGCCCGACTCGGCGATTCCCGGCGGCATCGGTTACGCCGCCGAGAGCGGCTTGCCGTACGTCGAGGGCCTGATCAAGAACCGCTACATCGGCCGCACGTTCATCAGCCCCGATCAGGCCGTGCGCAACCAGGGCGTGCAACTGAAGTTCAACCCGATCGTCGAGAACCTGCGCGGTCAGCGCGTCGTCGTCGTCGACGACTCGATCGTGCGCGGTACCACGACGCCGCGTATCGTGTCGCTGCTGCGCGACGCCGGCGCGCTTGAAGTCCACTTGCGGATCACATCGCCCCCGATCGTGCACCCATGCTACCTGGGCGTCGACATGGCCACCTACAAAGAACTGATCGCCGCCAACCTGACCGTCGACCAGATTCGCGCCCGCGTCGGCGCCGACTCGCTCGGCTACCTGAGTGTGGAGCGGCTGGTCGAGTCGACCGGTCGCGAGCGCTCGGACTTCTGCCTGGGCTGCCTGACCGGAGCGTACCCGAGTTCCCCGGTCATGGCCCTTCCCGGCGCGGACCGCCAGCCCGCGCTGAAGCTCTGACCTCGCCCTCGCTCGCAACGCAAACGGCGATTCGCGTCGCCGTTTTTCTCATCGGTCTGGCGGCGCTCGTCTTTGTGACCGCAGGGACGGTGCGCTTCTGGCAGGGGTGGGCATTCATCGTCGTGTTCGGCGTTTGCGAGATCGCCTTGGCGGTCGACATCGCGCGCACGAACCCGGCGCTGTTGCAACGGCGCATGAAGATGGGGCCGAACGCCGAGACGCGACCGGTGCAGAAGATCGTCATGGCGTTCGTGGTTCCCTTGAGCCTGCTCTTCGCCGCCCTGCCGGGAATCGACCATCGTTTCGCGTGGTCGCACGTTCCGCCATCGGCGGTCATCGCGGGCGACGTGCTCGTCGTGTTGGGCTTCTGGCTCTCTTTTGCCGTTTTCAACGTGAACAGCTACGGCTCGGCGGTCATCGAGGTCGGTGCGGCTCAGACGGTCGTGTCGACCGGGCCGTATCGCTACGTGCGCCATCCGATGTATGCCGGTGCCATCATCCTGTTGTTCGGTGTTCCGCCGGCGCTCGGTTCGCTCTGGGGCTTGGTCCTGTGGCTGGCGATCGTCGTCTGCGTTATCGTGCGGCTGATCGACGAAGAGCAGTTTCTTGATGAGAATCTCGCGGGATACGACGCCTATCGCCGGCACGTCCGCTATCGTTTGGTCCCCGGTATCTTCTAAGGTGCGGGTGGGAGCGACGCCGTTTTCCGATCCGCGGCAACTCGAAGCGATCGACGAGATGCTGCGCGAGCAGCCCGACGAGTTGGCCTTTCGCTTTGGCCGCGCGTGTTGTCTGGAAGATCTCGGACGCATCGACGAAGCGTTGGTGGCCTACGTCGACGTGCTCGACCGCCAGCCGACGCACTTCGGCGGCCTGACGAACCTCGGTTCGCTGTTGTTCGATCGCGGTCGCGTCGCCGAAGCGCGCCCGTACGTGCTGGCGGCCGCGACGCTGCACCCGAGCGACCCGATCGCACTGGTCAACCTGGCCCAGCTGCAGGCCGAGAGCGGCGATCTCGACGCGTCGCTCGCCACGTATACGTCGGCGCTGCAGGTGAAGCCAGGCTTCCTGCACGCACACCTCGGGCTCGCCGCGATCTACCTGCGGATCGGCGAACCCGAGCGCGCGCAAGGCCACCTCGATCAAGCGTATGCCGAGCCGAAGGCGTGGAGTTTCCCCTATCGCGGCACGGGGCCGCCGCTTCAGGTGCTGTTGCTCGTCTCGGCGTTCGGCGGCGACATGGTCACCAATCTGTTCTTCGACGATGAGGTCGTACAGAAGGCCGTGCTGCTGGCCGATTCGGTGCGCGGCGATATCGCGCTGCCGCCCTATCACGTGCTGTTCAACGCGATCGGCGATGCGGATCGGAGCGGGCCGAGCCTCGAGCGCGCGGCGGCGATCGCGGACGCGTCGCCGGCCGCGATCATCAACCAGCCGGCGGCCGTGTTGCGCACCGGACGGGTCGAGACGATGCAGCGCTTGCGCGGCACGGAAGGCGCGCGGGTGCCGCGCACCGAGCGTATTGCGCGCGAGGAGTTGTCGGCGGCTGCACTGACCGCCCGCGGGTTCGCGTTTCCGTTGCTCTTACGCTCGCCGGGCTTTCACGCCGGCGATCACTTCGCGGTGGTGGAGAGCGCCGCGGCGTTGGATGCCGTCATGGCGACGCTGCCCGGACCCAATCTGCTCGCCATCGAGTATCTCGACGCGCGCGGCCGCGACGGCGACGTGCGCAAATACCGCGTCGTCGCGGTCGACGGCAAGCTCTTTCCCGTTCACCTTGCGATCGCACCGCAGTGGAAGGTGCACTATTTCAGCGCCGAGATGGCCGAGCGCGCCGACCATCGGGCCGAGGAGGCCGCCTTTCTCGCGGACATGGCGGCGGTCGTCGGCCGGCGCGGCGTCCGCGCGCTCGAGGAGATCGTGGCGACGATGGGACTCGATTATGCCGGCGTTGATTTCGGACTCGATGCGGCGGGTACGATCCTCGTGTTCGAGGCAAACGCGACGATGGCGGTGGCCCTTCCCGACGCCGGCGAGATGTGGGGCTATCGCCGGCGGGCGGCCGATCGCGTGATCGCCGCCGTGCGAGCGATGCTCGTCGAGCGCGCCAAAAAGGCAGGATATACGTGAAAAAACTCATCGTGTTCGATCTCGACGGTACGCTCGCCGAGAGCAAGTCCGCGATCGACGCCGAGATGTCGCAGTTGTTGGGAAAATTGCTCGCCGTCGTGCGGGTGGCCGTGATCTCCGGCGGCGGCTTCCCGCAGTTCCAAACGCAGCTCGTGGGCAACCTTCCGGCCGGGGGCGACCTGACCCGGCTCTCGCTCCTGCCGACGTGCGGAACCCGCTTCTACCAGTACGACGGCGGATGGAAACTGCTGTATGCCGAGGACTTCAGCCCCGAGCAAAAGCAGAAGATCATCGCCGCCCTCAACAAGGCCGTCGATGAGTCGGGCTACAAGGCCGACAAGACGTGGGGCGAAGCGATCGAGGACCGGGAGAGCCAGATCACCTACTCCGCGCTCGGTCAAGAGGCTCCGCTGGACGCGAAGAAAAGCTGGGATCCCGATTTTGCCAAGCGCAAGAAGATCAAGAGCATCCTCGATCCGTTGCTGCCCGATTTCGCGGTGCATCTCGGCGGCTCGACCTCGATCGACATCACGCTGCCGGGCATCGACAAAGCCTACGGCATCCGCAAGCTGCAAGACATCCTCACGATTTCGATCGACGAGATGATCTACGTGGGCGATGCGCTCTTTCCGGGCGGCAACGACTACCCGGCCCGGTCGACCGGCGCGGTGTGCATCCAAGTGCGCGATCCGAACGAGACCAAGCGCGTGATCGAAGCGATCACCGCGACGTTGAGCTGAGCCGAGCCCGCTTGCCGGGCTGACCCGTTTTAGTTTTCCGAGGGTACGATGACGGGCTTGACCTCCCGAAATTCGGCCATGCCGCGAAGTGCCTCGGTCGTCTGTGCGAGTGAGAACGTGCCGGACAGCAGCTTTTCGAATGGAAACGCGGCTTGGCGGGCCGATAGGAATTGGATCGCTTCATAGAAGTGCCGGGCTTCGCCCATGATGATCGTTTTGACGCTGATGCCGCGGGAAAGCAGCCGCGGCTCAAAGGACAACGGCGGCCCGCCGCTCGCAGCGATGCTTACAAGCCGCCCGCCCGGCCGGCACATGCGAAAACCGTCGATGAATGCCGGCGAGCTGGCACAATTGATCACGATGTCGGCGCCGCGGCCGCCCGTTCGATCTTCCACCCACTTGACGCGGTCTTCGATTGCGGGTAGTGCATCGATATCGCAAACGTCGTCGGCCTGCCAGGCCCGTGCGACGTCCAGACGCGCTGCGGGCGCACCGATCGTCAGGACCGTGTTTGCCCCGCGATCTCGAGCGACCGCCGTGGCATAGAGACCAAGGGGCCCCGCACCCAGAAGCACCACACTTTCCCAACTCTGGATCGCACCGAGTTGCTCGAAACCGTGCAAAACGGTTCGTAGCGCGCATGCGGACGATGCGGCAAGTGGTGATGAAACGTTGCCGGGAACCTTTACGAAGCTCGCACCCGGCGGGAAGAGTTGATAGTCGGCGCAACCGCCGAGCAACTTTTCAGGTGCCCATGCGCCGTACACGATGTTGTGTTTGCAGAGCGTCGTTTGCCGGGTTACGCGGCAATAGTAACAGTGGCCGCAATGCGTATACGACGAGACGATACGATCGCCGACGTGCAGCGGCTCATCCAGAAGCGAGCGGACCTCGCCGCGCATATCGACGATCGTGCCGCAGGTTTCGTGCCCGGGAACGAACGGCATGTCACGCGGAATCAAATGCCCCTGCCAGCGATGCGCGTCGGTTCCACAAAGTGTCGCCGCATCGACCTCGATCAACACGGCACCCGGTTGCAGTTCGGGAATTGCTACCGACCGGAGTTCGATCTCGGAATTCGTTCGGCTAATAACGGCGGTCCGGCTTTCCATTGTTTTGGAACCCCTGGCTCTACGCCCGTCCCAGCTGTTTTTCCGCGGCCTCGGCGAGCGAACCGTCGTACACGTCGTCGACTGAGACGTTGCCCTCAATCAAACCTTGACGCCGGTAAAAGTCCAAGTCATAACGCAGCGTCTCTAGGTTGACGGCTCCGTTCGGGTCGGTATATTGCACGATGATGTTGTCATAAATTCGCCGGTCTTTCAGCGCTGTATACTTCGTGAGAATATCGATGACGCTCGAAGCATTTTTGCCTTTAAGGCGTCCATCGGCGACGGCCGCGTTGAAGTATCGGGCTCCCCGCAGATACGCAACCATGAAGCGCTCCGCGACTTCTCTGCGTTCCTTGATAAAGCGGCCCGAGTAGAGTAAAACGGCCACTTCCTGATTTGGTTCGAAAGTATCCGTGCCGGCTACCCGTACGGCTACGCCCGATTCCACCGCCTGGGTGACGGAGGGCTCCCCGGTCATGCTTGCGTCGATCGACCCGTTCGTCAGGGCCAAGACGTGTTGCGGAAAGCCCATATATACGTGTTCGACATCTTGGTAGCTCAGTCCGTACGGATGCAGCGCACGATCGAGAGCCGGATTTGAAGACGTACCGGCGGCCGCCTCTGCTACGCGAAGCCCCTTGAGGTCTTTTAGCGTCTTGAATTTGCCGCTCTTTACAAGGTCGCTGCGCACCAGGAGGGCGAAAAAGCCGTATCCTTTTCGGGCGGATGCTTTATCGGCTACGATCTTGACATTGATGCCGCGAATCGAGGCATTATAGAGTCCCGCCGCCGCCGACCCGGCCGCGACGTCCAGCTGGCCGCTCCCGAGCGGTGCGATCGCCCGAGCCGCGGAGTCAAATGCTTGCGAGACAACATCGATGCCGACGTCACGAAAATAGCCATATTCCTCGGCGATGAAAATCGAGACATCTGCGGTGGTATTTGTGATGCCCACCGTGACGGTATCGGCGGCCGATGCCGGGCTGCGCATCAGGAACGGGGAGGCGGCCAGTGCGGAAGCGGAGAGCGCAAACGCTGATCGGTTCACCGTAGGGCCCCAACCGGCGTTTCGGCGTCGATAAGAGCGTCGAGAATCTTGCCGTACCGAACCGGCCCCTCGTCCACCGCCAGGAGCGCCGGGCGCGGGGCGCCTCCGCCGAGATCGATGCGCTCTTGCTGTGCCTCGATCATCACCGCATCCTCACTTTCGAATACGTGCTTACGCGTGACCGAAAGGTTTTCAATGATGGACGCGGCCTGTTCGGCAGTCTCGGTGTCGGGAACGTTCCAACGCACGCTGGTAAAGTAGTAGAGCGTCGAGCGATTGGTCTCCGGGGTCAAGAGATGGAAGCCGAAATAGCCGGTGCCCGTCGAACGGTCAGCGCCCGATGGGCAGGTCCCGCTTTGTAACAACAGCGTGCTCGGCGGAGTCCAATGAATGTGCGTCCACTTGTCCGCCCAGATGGTCTCGCCGTTGCGGCTGTTTGCTAGGAGGCTGCTCACCAGCGACGGCAGCGGCACGTTCGACGATGATTTATCAACGTCTACGCCGTCGGCCGTGTACGTCACCTTGAGATCCAGAGTTGACGGAGCGCCGTGGCCGAGTACGCCGGTGTGGAGAAAGAACGCATGGCTCGGGTCGAGCAGATTGTCGATGATCAGCCGGTAGTTTGCTCGTATACGAATACAATCGAGCCGAGCTACGTGTTCCCCACGGGCACCATCGATCACGCCAAAGTCCGGAATCGCCGAAAAATTCGGCTCGCCGTCGCCCGGCCAGACCCAGATCATCGAATGCCTTTCGACCGTTGGGAAAGTCCGTACCGTAGCCGCCGGCGGAATGTGCCCGTTGCCATATGGATTGCGCACACACCGGCCGCCGTCGCTAAATTCGAGCCCATGATAGCCGCATTGGATCCGGCCGCCGCCGATCAACTTGCCCTGGCTTAGCGGCGCGAAGCGATGCGGACAACGATCGAGCAATGCGACAACCGAGCCGTCCTCACGCCGATAAAAGACCATCGGCTCCTCGAGAATGAAGCGATCCACGAGCTGGTCCAACGGGAGATCGCTCGACCACATGGCGGCGTACCATGCATTCTTGACAAACGGATGCGCGACTCGCGGTTTAACGTCGCTGGTCTGCATAGAACTCCTCAGCTCGTGCGATCTGTTTTGATGCAGAAGCATTCGCGCACGAGGCAGCCTTCACTTTAGACCAATAGCCAAGGGCTTCCGCTCTCGGAAGAGAGGAGTCGGTGTGGTGATCTTCGTTGCGCTACGCCTGCTGTTCGTTTCCATCGCATTCGCCGTGTTCTTGCTGCCCCGGCCGGTGCCGGCTGACGATCTTCCGGTTGTGCGCGTCGCGACCCCGGCCATCGATTCCGGTGCGCAGCCGTTCTTCGCCGACGCCATGGGATTCTTCAAACAAGCCGGTATCAACGTTGAGATCACCAAGCTCAACAGCGGGGCTGCCATCGCCGCAGCGGTGGCCGGCGGTGCGGTCGATATCGGGCAATCGAGCTTGATTTCGGTCGCCACGGCGCACGAACGCGGTGTACCGGTGGTGGTTATCGCCGGCTGCAACATGTTCGATGCTCGACTGCATCAGAATGCCATGGTCGTGGCAGCGAACAGTTCCCTTCGCGAACCACGCGACCTGATCGGCAAGACCGTTGCGGTCAACGCGCTCAAGAACATCACGCAGATCGGTGCCGACGCCTGGCTCGATCGCGGCGGCGTGAGCGATGCCCAAGTCCGCTTCGCGGAGATGCCGTTCGGCGTGATGGCCGATGCCATTGCGGCCGGCCGGATCGACGCGGCGGTCATGGCGCAGCCCGAGCTCGGCGACGCGCTCGCGACGAAGAACGTTCGCGTGTTGTCCTACCCGTACGAATCGATCGCGAAGGACTTCTTGATCGCCGGCTGGTTTGCGAATACGAGCTGGGCAAAGACGCACCCGGATCTCGTCAAACGATTCGCCGTGGCGATGGCTCTTGCAGGCACGTGGGCCAACAAACATCCCGATGAATCCGCAAAGATCCTCGCGCAGGTTTCGGGCGTTCCGGCGCTGGCCGGCGGTCCGCGCTTGATCTACGCAACGTCGCTCGATCCGGCGGCAATTCAGCCGCTCATCGACGTTGCGGCGAAGTTCGGCGCATTGAAAGCATCTTTTCCGGCATCGGACATGATCGCCGCACCGCGGTAGCCGAAACCGGCATCCCTGAAAAGCTTTCGTGCGCGGATGGTTTTGCCGAGGCGTTCTAGAAACGGGACAGTATTCCGAATTTAGAACACGAGGCGTAATGCTGGTCCTTCGTACGGCCGATGTGATGTCACTGCTCACGGTCGATAACACCATCGCGGCGCTCAAAGACATGCTCCGCGAACAGGCTGCCGGCGGTATCGTCATGCCGGAACGCCTGACCGCCGACGCCGAGGGCGGCTCGTTCATGCGGCTGATGCCCTCGATCCACAACGCCTCGAAGATCATGGGCTTCAAGCAGATGAACCTCACGCCCGGCGCCGGCGTGCACTATTGGATCGCGTTGATCGACATCAGCGACGGGAGCCTGTTGGCCATGCTGGATGCCGACTACATCACCACGCTGCGCACGTCGGCGACCGCCGCGATCGCGACCGAGATGTTGGCGCCGGAGTCGATCGAATCGATGGCCCTGCTCGGAACCAGCACGCAGGCCGAAGGCCTGGTCGATGCCATGCTCGCGGTTCGTCGCATCTCACGGATTCGGGTGTTCAGCCCCAATGCCGAGCACCGCCGCAATTTTGCCGAGCGGATCGGCACCAAGACCGGCGTTACGGTCGAAGCCGTGGATTCAGCGAGCGCGGCGATTCGTTCGGCGACCCTCGTTTGCGGCGCGTACCGCGCCGGCAGCACCCCGAGCATCCTTGCCGCGGACCTCGCTCCCGGGGCGCACGTGAACGGCTTGAGCTCGGTTCGCGGCTACGCGCGCGAGATCGCGGACGACGTCTGGCAGCGCAGTGCCGTCGTCGTCGTCGACCACCGCGAGGGGGTTGCCGCGTCGGGCGACGGGATCAATGTTACCACGAACGGCACGTACGACTTGGCGGCCGCGACGGAGCTGTTCGAGGCCTTCGTCGCGGGCACAAAGCGCGCGCGCACGGAGGACGTCACGCTGTTCAAGTCGGTCGGTGCCGCGACGCAAGATATCGCCGTAGCGCACCGTGCGTATCAGCTTGCTCGCGAACGCGGGATCGGTCAGGAAGTCGAGGGCTTCCCGGAAATGCGAGTCCATCTCTGACGCCCTTCGACGTTGATGTCGTCGTCATCGGCGGCGGCAACGCCGGCGCCTGCGCGGCGCTTTCCGCGTTGGAGCAGGGCGCGCGCGTGCTGCTCCTCGAGGCGCTCAACGTGCACGACCGTGGCGGGAACAGCAAATACACGCGCAACATCCGCTGCGCGAGCGATGCCTACCCGGATAAAGAAGTGCTGGCCGACCTCATCAGCGTGACCGGTGATGACATCGACCTCGAACTGGCCGGCACCGTGATCGCGGCCTCACGCGAGGCGCCGGCCTGGATGGGGAGCTACGGCGTGCGTTGGCAGCCGCCGTTCCGCGGCACGATCAACCTCGGCCGGACGAACTGGTTCTTTCTGGGCGGCGGCAAGGCGCTGCTCAACGTGTACTATCGCGCGCTGGCCGAGCGCGGCGTTGCGGTGTGGTACGAAACGCGCGTGACGTCGATCGAAGATGCGGCCGGCGGCTTCGTCCTGACCCTTGAAGGCGCCGCCGGAGCGAGTACGGTCCGTGCGCGCTCGGTGGTCGCCGCGAGCGGCGGCTATGAGAGCAATTACGAATGGCTCGAAAGTGAATGGGGCGCGGCGGCGCGGAACTTCCTCATTCGCGGCGCGGCGAGCAACGACGGCGCGGTGCTGCGCATGCTCTTCGCGCGCGGCGCCCAAAAACGCGGCAACCCCAAGGGATTTCACTCCATCGCGATCGATGCCCGGGCGCCGCGCTACGACGGCGGTATCGTAACGCGCGTCGATTCGATCCCGCACGGCATCGTGGTCAACGCCCACGCCCGGCGGTTTTACGATGAGGGCGAGATGATCTGGCCCAAACGGTATGCGAGCTGGGGCCGGCTGATCGCAATGCAAGACGGGCAAATCGCGTATTCGATTTACGATGAGAAGACGCGCGGCAACTTCGTGCCGGCCTGCTTCGCACCGGTCACGGCGCCGACGATCGGCGAGCTGGCCATCAAGCTCGACCTGGATCCACAGGTGCTCGAAGCGACCGTCGCCGAGTTCAACGCGCACACCGTCGCGGGAACCTTCGACATGTCGCGCGTCGACGGTCTCGGCACGCGTGATTTGGCGATTCCCAAGAGCAATTGGGCGCGGCCGATCGACCGGCCGCCGTATTACGCGTATCCCGTCCGGCCCGGAATCACGTTCACGTATCTCGGGGTGCGCGTCGATGGGTGCGCGCAGGTACTCGACGAAGGGCAACAGGCGCTACCGGGCCTGTTCGCCGCGGGTGAATCCATGGCTGGGAACCTGCTGACCAACGGATACCTCGCCGGTTTCGGCATGACGATCGGGACGGTTATGGGTCGCATCGCGGGCCGGGAGGCCGCTCGATATGCTGCAAGATAGTCAGCTGCTCAGCGAAGCACAGCGCCAATTCATGATTTGCAGCGCATGCCGCTACTGTGAAGGGTACTGCGCGACGTTCCCGGCCATCGAGGCGCGCACAGACTACGCGGCTGCAGACGTCGCCTACATCGCGAACGTGTGCCATGATTGCCGCGCCTGCCATCAAGCGTGCATGTATACCGCGCCGCACCCGTTTGCCGTCGATATCCCAAAGCTGCTCGCGGAGGTGCGGGTCGCGACGTACGAAGAGCGTGCGGCCCCGGCGGGCGTGCGCGCCGGTTCGGGCGTGGCCGTGGCCACGGCGACGGTCGTGGCAATCGCGGCCCTCATGGCGGCGATTGCGCTGGATGGACGCTGGCCGCACTTCACCGCGGCCGATGCTTCGCCGGGCGCCTTTTATCGGATCGTGCCGTTTCTTTGGATGGTCGTGCCGGCGCTCGTGCTTTCGCTCCTCGCGTTGTACGCGTTGACGGCGGCGGCGCGCACGCTGGTGCGCGACGTGTTGCCGCAGACCGGCGTTCGCGTCGCCGACTGGCTCGCCGCGTGGAAGGACGGCCTTGCGCTGTCCTACATGAAAGGGGGGACCGGAGGCGGCTGCTACTATCCCGACGTCGAGAAGCCGTCGGCGGGACGGCGTGTTCTGCACATCGTCCTCGTCGCCGGAATGACGCTGGCTTTTGCGGCGACGGTGGCGGGCGCGGTGATGCAAGATCTGCTCGGACAACTGCCGCCGTTTCCGCTCGTGAGCGCACCGGTGATCTTGGGGACGCTGGGCGGAATCGCGATCGTCGCGGGCGCCGGCGGTCTGCTGCTGCTCAAAGCCCGGCACAGCGGACGGGTCCTCGACGTGCGGTCGATGGTCGGCATGGACGTGGTCTTTCTCATCACGCTTATCGTCGTCGCCGTGACGGGTCTCGCGCTCTTCGTTCTACGGTCGACCCCGTGGCTCGGCCCGCTCCTCGTGCTTCATCTGGGCTGCGTCGCCGCACTGTTCGTGACGGCGCCGTACGGGAAGTTCATCCACGTTCCGCTGCGGCTGGCCGCGCTGGCGATCTTTCATCGCGAAGATGCGGCCGTCGCCGATGCGAAGAGCTGACTAGCGCGGCATCCACTGGGCGTAGTTATCGATCCAGGTCGGATCGAGCCACTTGCTCATCGGAACCGGGGCAGTGACGGTTTTTGCGACGATCAGCGTCTTCCACACCTTGGACATGTCCGCCGGGAACTGACCGCGGGGCAAGAACGTGTTCTTCACGATGCTGTAGGATGCGGCGGCAATCGCCGGCTCGAGCTTCATCGCGCTCTGCAGTGACCCGATGGCGACGGAAGGCTGCGTCGCGATGATTTTATCGGCGATCGCTAGACCACGCATGAAGGCGGAGATGGTTCGTGGTTTGGTCGCGATGAAGTCTTGTTTCATATACACGATTTCGGCCGGCCAGTGCGAACCCGTGACCGTCACTTGTGAGCCGAGGAAATGCATGCCGGCGGTCTTGGCCATCAACGCATACGGCAGCGAGAAGCCCGACGCGGAAAGCTGTCCTGACGCGAGCGCCGCATAGGCGTTGGGCGAGCCGCCCGTCTGTACGAGCTGAACGTCCCGGTCGACGACGAGACCGTGCTCGGCCATCGCGGCGGTGTCCATCGCGGCGGTCATCGAGCCATAGCTGGCCACTCCGAACGTTCCGCCTTTGAGGTCGCTCCACGACTTGATCTTCGAGTTGCCGACGAACGAAAACACCGCTTGTTCGGCCACGGCGGAGATCGCGCGTACCGGTTGGCCGGCTTGAATGAGGTTGAGCAGCCCGACCAGTGATGCGGCGTTGATATCCGTCGATCCGCCGGCCAGTGCCTGACCGACCGAAGCGTCGCCGCTAAACGTGATCAGCTGGACGTCGAGGCCTTCGTTCTTCCAGATGCCCTGACTCGAGGCGACATAGAACGGCCAGTAGGCGACGTCGGGCACGGCGATGCCGATTTTCAGGGTTTTCTGTTCGGGTTCGCCGCGGAAGCTCGCCGCTGAGGGTGCGGCGAAGGCGCCGAGCGGCAACGCCGCGGCCAGGCTTGCTCCAGCCGTTGCACCCAGGAACATGGAACGGTTGACGGTCATGAGCGAGCTTCCCCTTCGCGGTGGTCGATGGTGAGCGTGCGCCACATGTTGCGCACTCGGTTGTCGCGCCGCGACACGAAGCGCGGCAGCATGTCGTCCACGTCTTCCGGCTTCATCGGGCGAACGTTTCCGAGCGCGCGCGCCGTCAATTGAATATCGACGGAGCGTCCGAACTCGACGGTGCCGACGACCGCGGCCTCGATCGACCGGTCGGCGACGAGCAGACCGTGCGAGCGCATGACGCACGTCCGTCCGTGCGGGCCGACCGACTCCGCCAGTTGAGCGCCGAGCTCCGGCGTGATGATCAAGCCCGAGTGATCGTAATAGCAGAGCCCGTTGCTCATCTCGCACGTATACTGATCGATGATCGGCCAGTTCGGCTCGACGGCCGAGTAGGCGATCAACGGCCGCGCGTGGCTGTGGGCGATCGCGTTGACATCCGGGCGCCGTTGGTAGATGCCGAGATGCAACCAAATTTCCGTGTGCACCGGCCCCGCGCCCGAAACGCAGTTGCCGTCGAGATCGACCGCTTGCAGCCAGTCTTTCTTCATGCCACGGAAGCCCGCGTCGCCGCGCTTGATCCACATGACGCCCGCCTCGCGGTCGATCGCGCTCAAATGACCGAAGTGCAGTTCGTCGTGACCCTGCTCGCCCAGGACGCGATGTCCCTCGAGCAGCCGGTCGACGTGCTGAAATTCCACCTACGATAAGCTATTCACCGTTTGCGAGAGTCGTGCCTTTTTTGGGATTTGTACAAAAAGAAATAGTAATCTTCCGCCGATTGGAGAACGCGTGGCCATGCGCCTCGAACAACACGGTCGCTACGATTACGTTCCGATCGTCGACCGGCCCGACTTCAGCTGGCCCGACGGAAAGCGGCTGGCCTTCTACATCGCCCTCAACGTCGAGCACTTCACGTTTGCCGACGGGCTCGGACACACGCCGACGTCGCTTTCGCCGGCGCCCGACCCGCGCAACTTCGGATGGCGCGATTATGGACTGCGCGTTGGAATTTGGCGCATCTTCGATTTGATGGACGAGCTGGGCTTGCCGATGTGTCACTTGCTCAACTCGGCCGTCTGCACGTACGCCCCCCAGATCCCGGCGCGAATTCGCTTGCGCGGCGATGAAGTCGTGGGCCACGGCCGCACGAATTCGGAGAAGCAGAGCGCCTACGACGCTGCCGGGGAAGCCGAGCTCATCCGCGAAGCGAGCGATGTTTTGGCGACGACGTTCGGAGCGCCGCCGAAGGGCTGGATGGGGCCGTGGATTTCCGAATCCGAGCACACCCCCGACCTCTTGCGCGAAGCCGGCTACACGTATCTGATGGATTGGCCGGCCGACGACCAGCCGTTCTGGATGCGCACGCGCTCGGGACCATTGCTTTCGGTACCCTATCCGATCGAAATCAACGATAGCCCAACCATGCTATCACGCATGCAGCCGGCTACCGATTTCGCGCAAATGATTCGCGACCAGTTCACGACGATGCTGAAGCTGTCGGCGAAGCAGCCGCTGGTGTGCGGCATCGCCCTGCATACGTTTTGCATCGGGCAGCCGTTCCGCTTAGCGCAACTGGAGGCGGCCCTCCGGTTCGTTCTCGGCTCTCCGCAATTCAGCGAAAAGGTCTGGGTGACGACGCCCGGCGAGATCGCCGCCTATGCGGCATCATTGCCGGCCGGAACGATCAGCGGCGATCCACGTTGATGTAGTTCAGCGTCGCGTGCGCGACCGTCCGCGTGCCGGCCGCGACCGAAACGTCGCCGAAGCTGATCGAGCGCCCGGCTTTGATCGTGCGGGCGAAGGCGACCAGGTCCGAACCTTGCGCCGCCGGCGCCAGAAATGACACGTTGAGATCCACCGTCACGAGCTGCGCAGCGGTGCCGAACGCGCTGATCAGCGCGACGTACATCGCGCTATCGCACAGACTCGCGATCGCACCGCCATGAATCGCGCCGCCCTCGTTACACAGTTGGGGCGCGTACGGCAAACGGAGGGTCGCGCTGCCGTCGCCCACGTCGTCGATCGCGAAGCCGAGGAGCACCGCGAACGACGAGCGGTGCTCGCCCCACCAGCGCCGCACGAGATCGGGATCGACCCGCTCAGCCGGCGGCACGGCGCGGCTTCCGCACGTACGTTTCGAGCAGCTTGTTGAGGAAGCGCGCAGCGGCCTCACCCTTGTAGGCGCGGCGCCACATATCGTCGGCCGTTTTTTCATGCAACGAGAGGGCTTCGGGCGCCGAGGTCATCATGGCGACGCCGACGCGGATATTCGGCTGTTCGCCGAGGCGAAACGGGCTCAGGGAAAGTATCTTGCGCTCGGGCTGACGGAAGATCTGAAAGCCGATGAACGGGAGCGTATCCGGTACGATGCCGATCTGGATACCGATCGGCTCGTCGCGCACGAGCTTGAGAAAATGTTCGACCTCGGCGCGGGCGATCTCACGCCGTTCGGCCAGCACGTCGTCGGGCAGTCCGCTCCGGCCGACGAACCCGTTGCTGAGAAAACGCTCGATCTCGGTTGCCGAAATGAGGTTGACCATGTTGGGCCGGCGCCGGCGGTAGACGTCTTTGCGTCCCTGGAGAATCTCCATCACCTTGGGGATGTCGGCCAGGGCGCGCTTACGGTCGGGTGCGTCGTCGTGGATGCTTTCGATCAGCACGCGTTCGAGGGACGCGTTGAAGCGGTCGGAGGAGAGCAAGAACGAGATCGGCCCAGCCAGCACCGTCGTGTGCTCGACCGTTTCTTCGATCTGCCGCGTGCGCTCGAAGTAGGCCACCGCGGACGGCAGATACTCGATGCCGACGCCGAGCAGCGTCGGAATGGAGACGTCGAGAAGTTCTGCCAGCCGTTCGAGGGTCTCGATTTTCACGAGTTCACCCTTCTCGAAGCGGTAGAGCGCCGTTCGCGAGATACCGATGCGCTTGCGAATGTCATCGGCACTCAAACCGGACGCGAGCCGAAAGGCCCGCAAACGTTGTCCGATCTCGTCGTACCGAAATGCCAAACGGTCCTCCGGGCTCTTAGGCGGGGTGTGCTCCAGGGGTCAGGACCACGCGGCCGCGCGTCTTGCGTTCTTGCAGATCGTGGAGCGCTGCCGCATAGTCATCCAGCCGGTAGACTTGTGCGTGCGGGGGCTGGAGCCGTCCTGCCCGATAGAGATCGAAAAGCTCCCGGATACAGGTCGCCATCAGGTCCGGCGTCCGCTTCCGGTAATCGCTGATCTGCAGTCCGGAAACCTCGATGTTCTTGAGCAGCAGGTAGTTGGCTTTGACCGATGGGATCTCACCCGCCGCGAAGCCCACGACCACGAGGCGCCCGCACCAGGCGAGTGCCCGCAGCGCCGCGCCGAAGTAATCGCCGCCGAGCACGTCGATGACGACGTCCGCACCGTGCCCGCCGGTTTCCCGGTACACTTGCGCGCGCACGTTCTCGCGCAAGTCCGGCACGGAGAGGTCGACGATGCCGTCGGCGCCGGCCGCAAACGCGCGATCGCTCGATGCAGGCGATGAGACACCGGCGAGAACGCGGGCGCCGAACGCCTTCGCCAACTGAACCGCCGCGACACCGACGCTGCCGGTCGCGCCCAGAACGAGCACCGTCTCGCCGCGGGCCAAGCGCGCGCGTTCGCGCAGTGCAAACCAGGCCGTGTCATAGGCCAGCGACATCGCCGCGGCGTCGACGAACGATAATTGGTCGGGCAGCACGAAGCACGCCGAGGCGGGCACGGCGATGCGTTCGGCATACCCGCCGTGCTCGGCCAGCGTCAGTACCCGATCGCCGATCGCGAGTCCGTTGACGTCCGCACCCACCGCCGCGATCGTGCCGACGGGGAGCTTGCCCGGCGAGAACGGGCGCTCGGGCAAGAATTGGTAGCGGCCGGCGATCACCAGCAGATCGACGAAGTTGACGGCTTGCGCACGGACCTCGACGACGACCTCGTCCGGCGCAGCGTTGGGCTCGGCGACGTCCGTCAGCTCGAGGCCGTCGATCGACCCGAACGCTCGCACGATGACGGCGCGCATGCGTCCGTCGCTAGATCGGTGACGCGGCGGAAGGGACGGCCGCGCTGAAACGGATCGGCGCCGGAACGAGCGCGCCCGAACGGATTTCCTCAATGATGTCCAGCTTGCGGATTTTTCCGCTCGACGTCAGTGGGATCTCATCGACGACGAGATAGTATTCCGGCATGTCCCACTTGGAAAGCCCGGCTCGATCGAGGTGGGCGAGAAGGTCGTCGGCAGTCAGGCCGCTGCCGTCGCGCAGCATGACCACGATGCCGACTTTTTCACCGAGCCGTTCATCGGGGACGGGAACGGCGACGGCGCGCTCGACCAGCGGGTGGCGCATCGCGAGGTTCTCGATCTGGGCCGGGTAGATATTGTGGCCGCCGCGGATGATCAGATCTTTCTTGCGGCCGGTCACGTGGATGTACCCGTCGGCATCGATCCAGCCGACGTCGCCGGTCATGAACCAGCCGGTTTTGTTGAAGGCTTGCTCGGTGAGATATTGGGCGTCGAAATAACCCAGCATGAGGCTGGCACCGCGCCCGCCGATCTGTCCGATCTCGCCCACCGGGAGTTCGCGGTCGGCATCGGCTTCATCAAAGATGCGCACGGCGTAGCTGCGGCACGCGCGTCCCGACGTTTCCAAAATGCGCCGCGCGTCGTCGGTCGGCAGCGTGTAGTGGTGCGAGCCGGCTTCGGTCATGCCGTAGCCGCTCTGCGGCGTGACGCCGTGCTCGATTAGGCCGGCCACGACTTCCTTCGATGCCGGCGCGCCGGAAATCCGGAAGCCGCGCACGTTGCCGAGCTTGGAGATGCCTTGGCGTTCCAACTCGCCGAGGAGGTCGAAGGCGTGCGTCGGGACGCCGACGAGAAACGTTGCGTTCGTCTCGATCACGCGCGCGGCGAGACTCGCGCCTTTGGGCAGATCGTGAACGACGAACTCACCGCCGACGGCGAAGGTCATGATCATCGCGCCGAGCCCGAGGTTGTGGCTGAGCGGGCTGATCGAATAGATGACCGACCCTGCATCGAGGTGCCAGTCGCTCGCGATCGCCAAGGCGTTCGCAAGCAGCGTGTTATCGCTGTGCATGACGCCTTTGGGTTCACCGGTCGTGCCCGAGGTGAAGGCGAGGTACACCACGCTATCGGGGTCTTTTTTCGATGTGGAAGCGAGTGCGTTGCCGTTGGGGCCGAGACTCGTGAGCCCGTCGCTCGCGTCGCCCGGTGCATCGAGAGAATAGACGTGCCGAACCGACGGCGCTTGCTCGAGCAACGTCTGGAAATCGCGGCGTTCCGCATCGGCCCCGTAGCCGCGTTGCGCGATGACGGCGACCGCCCGCATCCGATCGAGCAGCTCGACCACGGCCGTAACCGTGTGATCGCGATGCAGCGAAGGACAGCACACGTAGCCGTTGCGCGAGCAGGCCAGCAGGGCGATCGCCGTTTCGATGCGGCTCGGCAGCCACACGGCCACGCGCTGTCCGCGCATGACGCCGCGCGACTCGAGTTCGGCCGCGAAGCGATCGACCGCGCCGTGCAGTTCCCGGTAGGTGTACGTTCGCACGGAGTCGCGGAACGCCGGGCGATCCGGTGCTTGGGCCGCGTGCTTCGATAGATAATCGTAGATCGTATCGTTACGCCAGTTTCCGGCGCCGTAGTGTTCGCGGAGCTGTTCGTGCCCGAGCAGGGTCAGGATCGTATTCATCGCGCTTCCAAGGGTAGGACCGAGGTTTCCTGAGCAAAAATCGGTACCATGTACCAATAATAGCACAGTACGCCTCCCTGCGTCATTTGTCCGTTCTGCGCCCGACCGTCAATCCGCGGGTCGCGGGAGAACGTCCCGAACGCCGTCGGCGAACGCCAGCAGCTGCCGGTCCCCGAGGCGCTCCGCGATCAGTTGGACGCTTACCGGTAACTGACGCGGCCCGCGATGGACCGGAATGCTCAAGGTCGGGACGTCGAGCGTCGTCCACAGGCTTTGGAAGCGGTGCTCGCCCGTGGATGCGAGCCCCCGCGGCGCTTCCCCGTCGACGCAGGGGGCGATGAGTATGCCGGTGCGCTCAAAGATGGGCGCCAGCAGATCGCGGCAGCGCGCAATCCGGCGAAATGCGCCTTCGACCTGCGCGGCCGAAACGGTCAAGCCGCGCCGGATGACGTCCTGCATCTGCGCGCTCAGGAGTTCCCGCTGGTGCTCCCACTCGAAGCGCAGCGCGCGGGAGCGTTGATAATCGTTCACGATCGCGCGGGCGCCGCCGAGTGCGGAGAAGTCGGCCGGAAGGTCGACGTCCACAACCAGGAGTCCGGCCGATCGAAGCGCTGCCGCCGTGCGTTCGAGCGCGTCACGAGTTGCCGGTTCCGCGTCGCCCCACATCGGGGTGCGGCACAGTCCGACGGTGTGCGGTTGCGCCGGCTCGGCCGTGGACGTGCCGGTACTCAGAACGGAGAAGACGCGTTCGAGCACATCGAAATCGTTGGCCAGTATACCGACGGTGTCGAAGAATTCCGCCGCCGGCTTGACGCCCGTCCGTTCGATGAAGCACTGCGTCGGCTTGAAGCCGAGCACGCCGCAGTACGATGCGGGGCGATGCACCGAACCGCCGGTTTGGGTGCCGAGTGCAGCCGGAATCATGCCCGCCGCGATCGCGGCGGCCGAGCCGCTCGACGAGCCTCCCGGCGTACACGCCGGATCGAGCGGATTGGTTGTCGGACCCGGCGCCGTGCCGGCGAATTCGGCGGTGACGGTTTTTCCGGCGACGATCGCGCCCGCCGCGCGCGCGAGGACCACGCACGACGCGTCGGCAACGGGGCGGTAGCCCGCATAAATCGGCGAGCCCATCTGCGTCGGCATATCGAAGGTGTCGATGACGTCTTTCACACCGAGCAAGAGCCCGTGCAGCGGGCCGTGCTCCGTGCGCGCATCGAGCGCGCGCGCCTGCGCGAGCACGGCGGCGGGATCGATGTGTGCCCAAGCGTGAACGGTGGGTTCGCGTTCGGCGATACGGGCGAGGGCGGCGGTCGCCGTCTCTTCGCACGACGTCGTAATGCTGCTCAGCCTGGACACCCTTCATGAGTTCGTGCTATATTTCGGACTTCATACCAGTTTTGGCACACAGCGTCAACGGACTCCGGCGTTCATCGAATGGGACCACATGCCTCCGCAGCCCCCGCGCCATCGGCACGCGTTACGATCGACCACGTCCGGGTCGAGTATCCAAACGCCGACGGCGCGGAGAGCTTGGTTGCGGTCGCGGACGTCAGCTTTACGATCGAGCCGGGCGAGTTCGTTTCGATCATCGGGCCGAGTGGTTGCGGCAAGAGCAGCCTGCTCTACCTGATCAACGGCATCAACAAGCCGACGTCGGGTTCGATCTTGGTGAACGGGACAGCCGTGACGAAACCCAGCGCGCAACGGGCGCTCGTGTTTCAAGATGCCGGGCTGTTGCCGTGGAACTCCATTCTCGCGAACGTGGCGCTGGGCTTGCAGATCAAGAACGTGCCGAAAGCCGGGCGCGAACAGAAGGCCGCGGCGCTGCTCAAGCTGGTCGGGCTCGAGGGCTTCGCATCGAAGCTGCCGCATCAGCTCTCCGGCGGAATGCGTCAACGCGCCGGCATCGCGCGGGCCTTGTGCGTTGACCCCGAGTTGCTGCTCATGGACGAGCCCTTCGGCGCGCTCGACGCACAGACGCGCCAGTTGATGGGCGCCGAGCTGCTGCGGATCTGGCGCCAGAGCGGCAAGACGATCGTCTTCGTCACGCACGATTTGGATGAAGCGGTGTACTTGGCGGACCGCGTCATCGTCATGTCGGCCCGCCCGAGCCGCATCCTCGATGAAGTGCGCATCAATCTGCCGCGCCCGCGGCCGCTCGACATCGTCAATTCGGCCGAGTTTCGCGTCAAGCGCGAACACATTTGGCGGCTCCTCGAGTCGGAAGTGACCGCGGCCTGGGCTGCAAGCGAGGCTGCCGGCGATGCTTGACGGCACCGCGACTCCGGGCATCCGGCGGCTGCGCGTTCCGATCGGGCTCGCGGCCGTCGTTGCGGTGTTCGTGCTTTGGCAGGCGCTCAGCGCGTACACGGTCGCGGGCCGGCTGAGCAGTTCTCCGACCGCGGCAATCGCCGCGATCCCGAACGTGTTCAACGACGGTTTCGGCGCCGCCGCGTTGTATAGTCTGCGCGCGCTCGTGATCGGCATGGGGATCTCGATTGTCTTCGGCGTCATCGGCGGGGTCTTGTTCGGTTCGGTTCGCTGGCTCGCGTATTTGCTCGAACCGGCGTTCATGGCGTTCTACGTCACGCCGACGGTCGCGATTCTGCCCCTGGTCGTCATTTGGGCCGGCGTCGGTAACGCATCGACAACGATCATCGTGGTACTGAGCGCGATCTTTCCGATCATCATCAACACGGTGGCCGGCGTGCGGCAGCTCGATCCGCACTGGACGCGGACGGTCCTGGCCTATGGCGGAAGCCGCCTCACCGCGTTTCGTCTCGTGGCGCTGCAGGGTTCGCTGCCGGAAATTCTGCTCGGTATTCGGCTCGGCATCGGCCGCGCGCTCATCGGCGTGATCGTCGCCGAGATGTACGCATCGGTGCAAGGCGTGGGCTCGCTGCTCGGCACGTATTCACATGCGATGCGCATCAACGAGTTGTTTGTCGTCGTCGCCATCATCGGGGTGTTCGGGTTCCTGGTCGTTCAGGCGGCCCGGGTGCTGGAAGTGCGAGCGAGCGCGTGGCGGCGGTGAGCGGACGCTCGAAGGAGTCCCTGTGGGCTTGGGACGGGCCGGTCGTCTTGGGGGTGACGGGGATCGTCTCCATGCTTGCGATTTGGCAGATCCTGGCGTCGACCGGCGCGATCAATCCGGTCGTCGCAAGCAGCCCCGCGCGCGTCGCCGCGGAGTTCGGACCGCTCTGGGCGAGCGGGCAATTGACGTCGGCGCTGGCCGCATCCGGGACCGAGTTTTTCATCGCGCTCGCCATCTCGCTCGTGCTCGGAATCGCCTTCGGGCTCGTGATGTATGCGAGCCGCGTTGCGGAGTACGCGCTCGACCCGATCGTCTGGTTCATCTACAGCGCGCCGATCGTGACGCTCTATCCGCTGTTCATCATTTGGTTCGGCCTCGGCGCGCCGGCGGCGATCGCGACCGCGGTGCTGCTGGCGTTCGTCCCGGTCGCGATCAACACCAAAGCCGGCCTCGAATCGACCGACCGGCTCTTGGTGCGGGCCGCGCGTTCGTTCGGTGCGTCGGACGTGTTCGTGATCCGGCACGTCGTCGTACCGTACTCGATCCCGCTCATCATGGCCGGCATTCGTCTGGCCGTCGGGCGTGTGATCATCGGCGTCATCGTCGGCGAGATCTTCGGTGCGAACCGCGGTTTCGGTTACCTCATTTCCTATTACGGCAGCTCGTTGAAAACGACGGATGTGCTGGTGGCGCTCTGCGTGCTCGTGCTCGCCGGAGTCGTGATCACGCAGGCCGTTCGCATTTTAGAGGAATGGTGCAGCCGGTGGCGCTCGCAAAATGTCTGACTAGAAGAGTGGTTCGACCGCTACCGCGATGACCGCCGGTAGTCCTCGGCCGTTGGCTTCGCGCGCGCGCCGCAGTGCGGCTTGGATCTCGCCCGGGTCGCGGACGTTTTCCCCGTACGCACCGCAGGCCTCGGCTTCTTTGGCGAAGTCGATCGCGCCGAAGGTGCCGCCTTCGTAGCCGGTCTGCTTGGAGAACGAATCGGGATACATCGTTGAGACTTGAAGCGTGCCCGTGCTGTAGGCGCCGTTCTGATAGACGACGACCGTGAACGGTGCGCCGTACGAGCGGCCGGCGAGCAGCGCGGCGTTGGCCGTGCTGAACATGTAGAAGCCGTCGCCGGTCACCGCCATGACGTGTTTGTCGGGACACGCGAATTTCACGCCCAGGGCCGCGCCCGGCGAATAGCCGCCGCTGCTGGCCGGGTTGGCGATGTACGATCCAGGCTCGGAGCACTGCAGGTAGCGTTCGACCTGGTTGTGCGGGAGCGTTTCGTCGACCACGATCGTATCGTTGCCGGCGAACTTGCCGATTTCGTGCGAGAGCCAGAGCTTGTCGATCGGCGTTTTCGCCGCGCGGGTCTGCGCGTCGCGTTCGAGCTCAGCCACGTGCGCGGCATGGGCGTCGTCGTAGCGCTTGCGGCGCGCGGCGATGCGCGCGCGGTCGGCATCGGTGATCGTCGCGCGCACGGCCGCGGTCAGCGCTTCGATCGCGCCGCGTGCGCCGGCCGTCAGGCGCAGATCGGCGGTGAACTCATAGGTCGGGATGCCGGCGCGAATCGGATCCGGATCGATGACCGCGACGTACGCCGACTGCGGCGGCGCGGCGGGGCCCGGCACATACGGAACGTTGGCGTCGAGCGCCACCACCGCATCCGCGTCGTCGAGCCGGACGAGGCCGAGGTTCAGCGGGTGGTTCATCGGGAAGCAGTGGTATGCACGGAAGGCCGACGTGACGACGGGTAGCGCGAGCAACTCGCACAGCGTCACCATCAGCGGCACCGTCTGCGGATCGCGTCCCGCGCTCGAGACCACGATGTATGGCCGTTCGGCGGCGAGCAGGCGTTTCGCGACCTCACGGATCCCTTCGGGATCGGCTGCTGCCGGCCGCGGAATACCGAGCTGCGCCGCGGTCGGGAAGGTCGTTTCGCGCGCCGGCATCAGTGAGATCTCGCGCGGCACGCTGAAGTAGACCGGACCGCGCGGTTCCGTTTGCGCGACTTGCAGCGCGCGGCTGGCCATCAACCCCGGATTGTCTTGGTACTCCAGGCGATGATCCCACTTCACGTAGTTGCGCACGATGCCGTTTTGATCGAAGCCTTGCTGCATCCACAAGTGGCCGCCGCGGTCGCGCGAGCCTTTCATCGTGCCCGGATACGATACCGGCGGCGTGCCGGCCATGATCATCACCGGCAGCCCGGCGTGTTTGGCGGTATGGATTGCCCCGCCGTAGTGATAGGTGCCCGTGTCGACGTGCACCGCGGCCGCTACCGGCTTGCCGCTGGCCGCCGCGTAGCCGATTGCCGCGTTGAGGCTCGCGTGCTCGTGGGTCATCGTGATCAGCCGTGGCGCGGGACGGCCTTGCGCGTGGGCCTTCGCGACGGCTTCCTGAAACCACACGATCTCAGCGCCCGAGGTGAAGAAGAGGTGGTCGACGCCGCCTTGCGCCATCGCGGCGATCACGGCGTCCCCAACGTCGCCGGCCGGAATCTCGGCCCACTGGTGCGCGGTTTTCTCGAGCGTTTCCATGCGTTTCTCCTAGCGTATCTTTAGCGGACCTTGAGGCCCATGAGACCGGCCAGCACGTTGCGCTGCATTTCCGAGGTGCCGGCGGCGATCGTCGAACTGCGTGAGTCGCGGAAGTGGCGTTGCATATCGTACTCCATGCTGTAGCCATAGCCTCCGAAGATCTGCATCCCGGCGTTGGCGACCTTGACGTAGACCTCCGAGGCGAACAGCTTCGCCATCGTGATCTCGCGCAGCGCGTCCTGGCCCTCCGCGACCAGCCAGGCCGCGCGCCACATCAGCGTGCGGGCCGCGTCGATCTCGGTTTGCAGGTCGGCCAGCGTGTGGGCGATCGACTGGTTCGTGCCGATCGGCCGGCCGAACTGGACGCGCTCCTTGGCATAGGCGAGCGCGAGGTCGAACGCCGCCAGGGCGCCGCCGCAACTGCCGGCGGCCGAGCAGACGCGTTCGATCTGCAAGCCCGCGAGGACGCAGTCCCAGCCCTTGCCCTCACCGCCGACGACCCGGTCGGCCGGTACGCGCACGTCGTTGAAGAAGACCTCGTAGGTCCCGGTGCACCGGCGCCCCAGCATGTCGAGCTTGCGCAACTGCACGCCGGGCGTGTCGTTGTCGATCAGCAGCAGCGACATCCCTTCGCGATAGTGCTTCTCGCGATCGGTCTTGAGGTAGACGTTCATCACGGTGTTCTTCGCACCGGCGCCGGTGGCCCAGAGTTTTTGCCCGTTGACCACGTACTCATCGCCGTCGCGCACCGCGAACGTGCGCATCGCGCCGATGTCGGAGCCGGCTTCGGGCTCGGAGATCGCGATCGACATACGTACTTCGCCGTTGAAGATCTTGGGCAGCCACGTTTGCTTCTGCGCATCCGTACCTTTGCGCAAGATGTTCAAGCCGGTAAACACGCTGCCGGCGTAGGACATGAAGAAGTCGGGGCTCTTGCGCGCCAATTCTTCGGCGATGATCGTCAGGTCGATCGCCGTTCCGCCGAGACCGTCGACCTCCTCGGGAAACGGCATGCTGAGCAAACCCGCTTCGACCCACGCATCGTAGAGCTCGTAGGGATAGCCCTGCTCGCGATCGAGCTTGCGAACGTACTCCGGCGGCGCATGCGTGTCCATCAGTTTGCGGACCGTCTCGCGCAGCAGTTTCTGTTCGTCGGTAAAGGCGAAATCCACGTCAGGCCGCGGCCGTCATCGCGGCGTGCTCTTTGATGTAGGGCACGACCTCTTCGGCCAGCAGCTTGATGTTGTTCATCGTCAGGTCGTGCGGCAGCGTGCCGAACTGGACCGTCATCAGCAGGTTGCCGAAGCCGATCTGGCGCTGCGCTTCGATCAGCTTTTCGCGCACGGTCTTGGGGCTGCCGACGATGAACGAGCCGGCCTCGAGCAGGTCCTCGAGCTTGCGGTCGACGGTCATGCCGGCCTTGGCCGCCATCATCCCCTTCATCGACGCGATCGTCGTATAGCCGGGCGGCACCAGCATCTCAGGCGGCATCTTGAGCAGCTTGTTCACGAACATCTCGGCGTGCGGACGCGCTTCCTCACGCGCCTGCTCGTCGGTCGCGGCGCAGTAGATGGGCAGCGACCAGCCGAGCTGATCGGGCGTCGCCTCGTAGCCTTGCTCGCGCGCAACGTCTTTATACATCGCCATGTACTTGGCGACCGCGCTGATCGGGCTGAACGTCTGCAAGTAGGTGTAGCGGTGTTCCTTGGCCGCGGCGAAGCGGATCGTCTCGCTCGAGCCTTGCGACGGAATCCAGATCTGCGGGTGCGGCTCCTGATACGTGCGCGGCCACGTGTTCACGTACTCGTAGTCGTAGTACTTGCCTTCGAAGTGAAACGGCCCGGGCTCGGTCCAGGCGCGCACGATCAGGTCGTGCGCTTCGTGAAAGCGGTCGTGCGACTCGGTCGGGTTCACGCCCGAGGAGTGGTATTCCGCACCGATGCCGCGCACGAAGCCGGCGATCAGCCGTCCGCCCGTGAGCTGGTCGATCTCCGCGAACTCTTCGGCGATGTTGAGCGGGTTGTTGACCAGCGGCAGGGCGCGGCCGAGCAGCGCCAGCCAGCCCTTCGTGCGGCGCGCCAGCGCGCCGGCGAAGACGCCCGGCATCGGCATCGAGACCGTAGCCGTTCTGATGGTGTTCGTTGACGCACACGCCGTCGAAGCCGATCGTGTCGGCGTATTCGAGCTCATCGAGAAAGCGGTTGTAGAGCGCGTAGCCGGCCTTGCGGTCGAAATAGCGATTGGGCAGCGTCACCCACGCGGCGTCGTGTTGCTCGGTGAAGTTCGGATCGAGGTCGACGTAGGGCATCAAGTGGAACGCGAGCACTCTCATGCGCGCACTCCGCCGATGAAATGGTTGAACGCCGCGACGAACGCGGCCGTGCATTCGACGTGCGGCAGGTGACCGCACTGCGGGATCGTTACCGCTTGCGCGCCGGGGATCAAGCGCGCGAATTCGGCCTGCATCGCGACCGGAAAGATCTTGTCGTTCTCGCCCCAGACGACGAGCGTCGGCACGTCGATCCGGTGCAGCCACTTCGCCAAGTGCGGATCGTAGAGCCGCGGTTGCCAGCCGACACGGGCGGAGGCGAAGCGGTTGCGCAGGAAGATGTCGATCGCATCGCCGGCGGGCGGCGTCGCGAGCAGCGCGGTCGGCGATCGTCTGATCGTGATAGATCGCGCGCGTGTTCGCTTCGGGCGAGGCCAGAAAAATGTCGAACCGCTGCACGCCCGCGACGCGCAAGCCGGCCGGGTCGATCAGCGTGAGCGTCTTCAAGCGTGCGGTGTTGCGGACGGCGATTTCGCAGGCGATCCAGCCGCCGATCGAGCTGCCGGCGAGGTGCACGCCCTCCAGGCCTGAGCGCGTCGAGGAAGTCGAGGTAGAAGTACGCCAGGTCGTGGATGTTGTCGAACCATTCCGGCATGTCGGAGCGGCCCCAGCCCGGATGGTCGGGGACGATCAGATCGTAGCTCGCCGCCAGCTGCGTCCATCCACGGCGTCCACTCGGCGATGCCGCCCGCGCCGTGAAGGAACAGCAACGGCGTACCCGTGCCGCCGCGGAGGTAGCTGATCGTCGCGCCGTCGACCACGATGCTGCGGCGCGCGCCCTTGGACGCCGTCGCCGTCACTTCTCGTCGCGCCAGAGTCCGAGCAGCTCCTGCGGTCCGCGGTCGGAGTAGGAGAAGATCACCGCGTCGTCCGTCGCCTTGTGCGTGACCTTCATCCAGCTCGGCACGACGATGACGTCGTGCGGTTCCCAATCGAAGGTGGTGCCGCCGACGGTCGTCGTGCCGGTGCCTTCGACCGGCACGAAAACGGTGCTGTCGGTCGAGCGATAGGGCTTGGTCTCGAAGCCCTTCGGCAACAGCTGCATGAAGGTGCTCATGGTCGGGATCGCATCGCCGCCGGTCAGGGGGTTGATGTAGCGCATCTTGTAGCCGAACCACGGGCTCGGATCTTCCGCGCGCTGCATCGCCGCCAGCGCTTCGCGCGTGCGGTCGTAGGGATAGCTGAAGATCGGCGAGGTCTTGCGCACGTGCGAGTTCTCGACCGGCACGAGGTTCGCACCGTAGCGGTGGATCGAATCGAACTCGGGCTTGGTCGGCTCGATCGGATCCTCGTTGATCCAGCCTTCGCGGAAGCTCGCTTCGAAGAGCCGCACCATGTGCATGTCCAGACCGTCGAGCCAGACCATCGGCTCGGCCGTCGTGTTGCCGTGATCGTGATACGTCCACGACGGCGTGATGACGAAGTCGCCGGGCTTCATGAACGTGCGTTCGCCGTCGACGCCGGTGTACGCGCCGTTGCCCTCGATGATGAAGCGCAGGGCAGCTTGGATGTGACGGTGCGGCGGGGCGACCTCGCCCGGCATGATCAGCTGCAGGCCGCCGAAGAGGCTGTTGGTGATCTTCGATTCGCCCGGCAGGTTGGGGTTCTCGAGCACCAGCACGCGGCGTTCGGCTTCCTTCGCGGTGATCACGTTGGCCGACTCGAGCAGCGTCGGGCGGATCTCGCGGTAGCGCCAGCGGTAGGGCGCGATCACGGTCTTCGGCTCGGCGGTCACCAGGCCGCCGAGAACGTCCCACAGCGGGGCCAGATGCTGGTCGCGGATGCGGCGGACGTATTCACTGCGTGAGGCGGGCTGGGCGATCATGGACGGTTCCTCGCTAAATCGATTGGGACAAAGGCGGATTCAACGCCCTTTCGGGAAATTTCTTCCGCCTATGCTGCAGACCGACGACCGACTGCTCACCTGGCCGCCCGAGGGCAATCGGCGGGTTCCGTACGCCGTCTTCACCGACCCGGCCATCTTCGCGCGGGAGAACGAGCGCATTTTCCGCGGGCCGACCTGGAATTTTCTCGGGCTCGAGGCCGAGATTCCGAATCCCGGCGACGTCAAGGCGACCAACGTCGCGGCGACGCCCGTGCTGCTGATGCGCACGGCCGACGGGCGGATCACGGCGGTCGTGAACCGCTGCTCGCACAAGGGCGCGCTGCTATGCATCGAGCCGTTCGCGAACCGCACGAACCTGACGTGCGTCTACCACGCGTGGTCGTTCGACCTCGACGGCAACCTGCGCGGCGTGCCGTTCCGCAACGGCGATCGGCGGAAAGGGCGGGATGCCGCCCGGCTTCGACCCCGCCGATCACGGGCTCGAACGGCTGCGCATCGAGACGTTCTGCGGCCTCGTGTTCGGAACGTTCAGCGCCGAGGTCGAGCCGCTCGAAGCCTATCTCGGTGAAGCGATGGCGGCGAACATCCGGCGCGTGCTCGACCGGCCGATCGAAGTGCTCGGCTATCAGCATCAGGTGATGCACGGCAACTGGAAGCTCTACATGGAGAACGCGCGCGATCCGTATCACGCGACGATCCTGCACGCGTTCTATCCGACCTTCAAACTCAACAAGCTGAACATGGACGGCGGGATCGTGCTCGATTCGATCGGCCGGCATGCGATCACGTACTCCAAGAGCGCGACCGACACCGCCGGGCGCCTATGAGGGCGGCGACCTGCGCTCGATGATCGACGATTTCGGACTGGCCGATCCGAGCGTGATTTCGTGGAAGTGGGAACGCCCCGACGGCATCTCGCTCGCCATCCAATCGATCTTTCCGAGCTTCGTTTTGCACCAGATCTACAACTCGCTGGCCGTGCGCCAAATCATTCCGCTCGCGCCGGACAAGCTGGAGCTGCACTGGACGCTCTTCGGCTACGCCGACGACGATGCCGAGTTGCGCGCGATCCGGCGCCGCCAAACGAACCTGGTCGGCAGCGCGGGCTACATCTCGATGGAAGACGGCGCGGTCGTGGGCTTCATCCAGCGCGGGATCGGCGGCGACGAGGCCGCGCAGTCGGTGATCGAACTGGGCGGCTACGACGTCGCAACGAGCGAAGGCGTGCGCGCGACCGAAACCAGCGTTCGCGGCTTCTGGAACGGCTACCGCGGCCTGATGGGCTTCGCGTGATGGTCGATGTCGTGACGCGCGATCCGCGCCGCGCGATCGAAGACCTGCACGCGCGCTACGTGCGCTGCATCGACGACGACCGGCTCGAAGCGTGGCCGGAACTGTTCACCGATCCGTGCCGCTACCAGATCACGACGCGCGAGAACGTCACGCGCAAGCTGCCGTTCGGGCTGCTCGAATGCACGACGTCGGGCATGCTGCGCGACCGCATCGAAGCGTTGCGGCGCGTGAACGTGTACGAACCGCACACCTACTCCCACCACATCTCGGCGCTGGAAATCACGCCGCGCGACGACGGCGCGTTTGCCGCGCGTTCCAACTACCTGGTGGTGCGCACGTCGGTCGAAGGCGAGATGCTGGTATTCTCGGCCGGCGTCTACGCCGACGTCATCGAGATCGCCGGCGCACAGGCGCGCTTTCGCGAACGGATCGTGATCGCTGAATCGCGGCGGATCGACACCCTGCTCGTTTTGCCGCTGTAGCTGCCGTCCGGGCGAACCCCCGCTCGTTTCGGCCCCGCCAAATGCTGCGCAGGTCCGCGGCGGGGCGTCCCATTTGCAGGATGGCGAAATCCGCGCCCTCTGCTACGGTTGTTTCCCATGCGTCACGAGAGAGGTGCCCTTGTTCCGTAGCACGTGGTTGCGAGGGGTGGCGGCCGGAACGCTGACGGCTGAAAGCATCTTCCGCGCCGGCGCAGCGCGGGCGGAAGGCAAGCCCGTCCTGATCGCCGAGCCGCAGCACAACATCGGCTATTTGCCGCTCTATGTGGCGATTCAAAACGGCTACTTCAAAGATTTCCCGGTCAGCACCATCACGCTGGCGTCCTCGGGCAGCGCGCATACCGATGCCGTCCTCGGCGGCAAGGCCTGGGGCTTCATCGGCGGTCCCGAACACAACGCGTTCGCGGACGTAAAGGGCGCGAACTTGCGCGCGATCTGCAACATCGTCAACCGCGGCAACGTGTACTTCGTCGCGCGCAAGGGCTTGACGGTGGGCAAGGATCTGCGCGCGTTCATGAAGGGCCGCACGCTCGTGACGAACGCCTACGGCGGTACGCCCAATTCGATTTCGCGCTACGTTGCGGCGAAGCTCAACCTCGATCCGAAGTCGGACTTCGTGATCGATGAAGTGGTGGTCGACGCGATCCCGATCGTGGTGAGCCAAGGCAAGGCCGACATCGCCGTGATCACCGAACCGATGCTCACCAAAGGGATTAACGACGGTATTTGGGAGCAGCCGTTCTACAACGTGCCGCGCGCGCTCGGACCGTATGCATATTCGACGATCAACGTGACGCTGGCGACGATTACGGGCGACGCTGCGACGACCAAAGAATTCGTGCTCGGCATGCTCAAGGCGCTGGCCTTCATCCGCGACCATCACGACGGTGCGATCGCCGCGGCGGCCAAAGAATTCCCCGACCTGCCGGCGCCGGTGCTGAAGGCCGCGATGCAGCGCGCCTACGACGACCAGCTCTGGGAGTACTCGGGCGAGATCACGCCGGCGTCGGTCGTCACGGCGGAAAACGTCGTCAAAACGGCCGGTCTCCTAGCCAGCGACGTGCCCTACAGCGAGATCGTCGATCTGCGGTACGTTCCAAAATAATGCTGGAGCTCGACGGCGTCTCGAAGACCTTCGATGCCGCCCGCGGCGAACGCGTCGTCGCGCTGGCGCCGGTGTCGCTGGCGATACCGACCGGCCGTTTTCTCACCATCCTCGGTCCGAGCGGGTGCGGGAAGTCGACCATCTTCAACATCATCGCGGGACTCGAGCTGCCGAGTTCGGGAACGGTGACGATGGACGGCACGCCGATCGTCGGCATGAGCGGCGTCGTGTCGTACATGCTGCAAAAAGATTTGCTGCTGCCGTGGCGGAGCATCGTCGATAACGTGATCCTCGGCATGGAGATCGATCGCGTGCCGCGCGCGGACGCGAAAGCTCGCGCGCTGCCGCTCTTGAAGCGCTACGGGCTCGGCGGGTTCGAAGAGCGGTACCCCTCGGAGTTGTCCGGCGGGATGCGGCAGCGGGCCGCGCTCTTGCGCACGATGCTGTGCGACCGCGACGTGATCTTGCTCGATGAACCGTTCGCCGCGCTCGACGCCCAAACGCGCGCCGACATGCAAGAGTGGCTGCTCGACGTGTGGGACGACTTCAAGAAGACGGTGATCTTCGTGACCCACGACGTCGACGAGGGCATCTACCTCTCGGACGAAGTCGTCATGATGTCGGGCCGGCCGGGCCGCGTGATCGAGCGGATCCCGATCGAGCTGGCGCGGCCGCGCAAACGCGCGGTCATCACGACCCCGAAGTTCGTCGAATACAAGGAACACTTCCTGAGCCTGCTGCACCGTCCGGCCGCGTTGGCGGAGGCGTCGTGAAGGCCGATCTGCTCGACGCGCCCGGCTCGTTCGCGCCGGCCGGGAACACGGTTCCGGTCCGCAAGCTGAGCCGGGTCTACCACGAACGTGAGGCGCCGGCGTGGTCGGTACTGGCGGGCCGGATCGGGATCGCCGTCGGCGCGGTCGTGCTGTGGGAGCTGCTGGCCCGGCTGAAGATCATCAACCCGCTGTTTTGGAGCATGCCCTCGCTGATCGCGGCCGAGTTTTGGCGCACGCTGCGCGACGGCGAGCTGGCCAAGGACGCCTCGTTCACCTTCACGGCCACCATCGCCGGCTTCATCATCGGAACGATATCGGGCTCCGTCATCGGGCTCTCGTTCTGGTGGTCGACCTGGTATGCGAAGGTCGCCGAGCCGTTCCTGATCATCTTCGAGGGCATTCCCAAGCTCGCGCTGGCCCCGATCGTCGTGCTGGCGCTGGGCCTGGGCCTGGAATCGAAAATCGGCATGGCGGTGGCCCTGACGATCGTGATCAGCGCGCTCACGACCTCCTCGGGAATGCGGGCGGTCGACCGCGACCTCGTGCGCATGGTCTTCGCCCTGGGGGCCACGCGCCGGCAAGTGTTCAGCAAGGTGATCCTGCCCGGCACCCTCCCGGCGATTCTTTCGGCGATGCGGATCAACATCGGGCTCGCGCTGGCGGGCGCGATCGTCGGCGAATTCATCGGCTCGCAACATGGTCTGGGGCGCTCGATCGAGTATGCGGGTCAGACCTACAACATCGCGCTGATCTGGTCGGGCATCTTCACCCTCTCGCTGCTCTCGATCGTGCTGTACATCGTGACCGCCTGGCTCGAAAGCACGCTCCTGCGCCGTTTCTTTCACACCCAAGCCCGCCGCTGACGACGCGGCCGAGAACGAGGACACCATGGCACGCATTTGGGATACGTTCATCACCGAGAACGACCGGCTCGTTTGGGAGGCGTCGGGCTACGGCAAGCGCGGCGGGTACGGCACGCGTCCGGCGGTCATCGTGGTCGACGTGAACTACGCCTTCACCGGCGAGCGCGACATGCCGATCCTCGAGTCGATCAAAACGTGGCGCAACAGCTGCGGCGCCGCCGGCTGGGCGGCCCTTCCGCCGACGCAGAAGCTGCTGGCCGCGGCGCGCAAGCAGCACATCCCGGTGTTCTTCTCGACCGGCATCGATTCGCGTCCCGACGGCTTCGACCGCGGCGGCTGGGCGCACAAGAACAACCGCAGCCGCGAAGATCTGCCGGTCGAACGCAAGACATCGGCGGTGCGCGGCAACGACATCGTGCGCGAGATCGCGCCGCTGCCGCATGAGATCCTCATCGAGAAGCTCAAGCCGAGCGCCTTCCACGGCACGCCGCTCTTCGGCTACCTCACCGATCTCGGCGTGAACACGCTGATCATCACCGGCACCACCACGTCGGGCTGCGTGCGGGCCACGGTGCTCGACGCGTTTTCGCAGAACTACAAGATCACGCTGGTCGAAGAGTGCTGCTTCGACCGCTTCGAGAGCTCGCACGCGATCAACCTCTTCGACATGCAGGCGAAGTACTGCGACGTCACGAGCCTCGACGACGTCACGGCCTATCTGGATTCCGTGCCGCGCGACCTCTACGACGACAAAATCGCCTTCCCCGAAGTACGCGAACCCGTTCCCGCCTAAGCCGGCGTAAGCGCTAGTTGTGCTCGCCGGTGCCGGCGCGCACGATCGCGCTTACGGCGACGCCGAGCGAGCCGAGTCCGAGCGCCGTGTCGCGCAGCGGCGCGACCAAGTCGGTCTTGTGTTCGAGCGCGCGCATCGTCTGATCGATCTGGCCGCGCGTCCACTCGATGCGGGCTTGGCGTTCGGCGAACGTGCCGGACCCCTCGACCGGCGAGAGCAGCACGTCCAACTTCGAGAGCGCGGGCTCCGTGGCTTGCACGATCGCGCGGCCGGCCGCGGCGCGCAGGATCAGCGCCGCCGCGACGTAGACCGCGGCGAGGATCACGGCGGCGAGCCACACGGGCATCACCGCTGCCAGCGCCGCGATGACTCCGGCCGAGAGGCAGATCAACGCCAGCAGCGCGCAGGCGACCGAGAACGCGAAGGTTCGCGCGGCGGTCATCGCGATCGCGCCGCGGTGCTTGGCCTCGGACTTCGCTAGGTCGACTTCCTCCGCAACCAACGTCGACACGTCGCGGTAGAGGCGCTGCAAGAGCGACTTCGCGTTGCGTGCCCGCAGTTCGTAATGGTGAGCAGGCTTGGTTTCTTGGAGCATGGGCTCTACCTCGTTCCAAGCGTTCCCGTTCGGACCCGGGCCGAAACGACGGCTAGTTTTTCGTCGCCGCTTTGGCCTTGGGCTTGCCGTTGACCGAGAACCCGTGTTCGGCCAGGTCTTCGACCAGCGCCACAAAGGCGCGGACGGGCGTGCCGGTCGGGCCCTTGGCCAGAAACGACGACTCGCCGTCGAGGTAGGCCGTGCCGGCGATGTCGAGGTGAATCCACGGCACGTCGGCGACGAAGTTCTGCAGAAACGCGCCCGCCGTTTCGGCGCCGCCGGGGCGGCCGCCGGTGTTTTTCAAGTCGGCGATGTCGCTCTTGATCTGGCGATCGAAATCGTCGTAGAGCGGCAGGCGCCAATAGCGCTCGCCGACATCGGTGACGACCTTCAGAAAGCGTTCGGTGAACGCATCGTTGTTGGACATCACGCCGCTGGCGGCGTGGCCGAGCGCGACCACGCACGCGCCGGTCAGCGTGGCGGCATCGACGAGCCGCGTCGCGCCCAGTTCGCGGGCGTAGCACAGCGCGTCGGCGAGGATTAGCCGGCCTTCGGCGTCGGTGTTGATCACTTCGATCGTCTTGCCGTTCATCGCGCGCAGGATGTCGCCGGGCTTCATCGCCTTCGGGCCCGGCAAGTTCTCGCTCGACGGAATCACGCCGATCACGTTGAGCTTGGGTTTGAGCTTGCCGATGGCGTACATCGCGGCGATCACGGCCGCGCCGCCGCACATGTCGTACTTCATCTCGTGCATGGCCTCGGCCGGTTTGATCGAGATCCCGCCTGAATCGAACGTCAAGCCCTTGCCGACGAGCGCGAGCACCTCTTTGCTCGAGGGGTCGCCGCGATACGTCATCACCGACAGCGTTGCCGGCTCGTCGGAGCCGCGCGAGACGCCGAGCAGCGAGCCCATGTGTTTCTCGGCCATGCGCGCTTCGTCGAGCACGTCAACTTCGAGCCCCGCCTCGACCGCGAGCTCGCGGGCGCGGTTCGCCAGGTGCGTGGGCGTCATGTCGTTGCCCGGCGTGAGCGCCATCAGGCGCGCGAAGTTGACCGCTTCGCCGACGGCGGTGCCGCGGCGAACGCCGGCCTCGAGCGCACTCTGATCGAACGACTCGCTAAAGATCACGAGCTCGTTGGCCACGACCGGTTTGTCGGGCTCCGTGCGGTACGTCGTTCCGTCGAGCGTCGCCGCGATCGCGCCCTCGGCGACGGCCGAGGCCGCGAGCAGCAGATCCGCTTCGGCTTCTTCGGGCAGGACGATGGCCAGCGTGGCGACGTTGCGCTTCCCCAGGGTCCGCACCGCGGTGCCGGCGAGACGGGCCAGCATGTGCGGCGTGAATTTCTCCCGTTCGCCGAGGCCGATCAGCGCGACGCGCCGGTAGGGCGCATCCTTGGCGTGCACGACGGCCAGCTCGCCCGTTTTGCCCGCGATCTCACCCGATTCGAGCACGTCGGCGAGTGCGCCGCCGAGGGCCGCGTCGATCTCCTTCGCAACGCCCGTCAGGAGCTTATCGGTGAACACCGGGATAATGAGTGCGCCGGTCGCGTGCGACGCCGGAGCGTCGGACGTGGTGCGAACCTGCATGAGCTTCCTTTCGGTGGAGGGAACGGACGAACGCGTATGGCTAGGGACGGTCGCTACACGCTAGAGGGTACGCCCAACAAATGACCGACGCCTACGCCCGCGCCGGCGTCAGCATCGACGCCGGTAATGAGACCGTCGAACGTTATCGCGAGGTTACGGCCGGCTGGCGGCACCCCGATCAGCTCGGCGAACTTGGCGGGTTTAGCGGGCTGTTCCGGCTGCCGGGCGACGGAACGCGCGCGCTCGTCGCTTCGGCCGACGGGGTCGGCACGAAAATCCTGATCGCCGCGCAACTCGGCCGCTATGACGGGGTTGGGCGCGACCTCGTGAACCACTGCGTCAACGACATTCTCGTCGTGTCCGCGACGCCGCTGTTCTTCCTCGACTATCTCGCGGTCGGCAAGCTCGAACCCGCGATGGCCGCCGACGTGGTGCGCGGCGTCGCGCAGGCGTGCGAAGCGAACGCCATGGCGCTGCTCGGCGGCGAAACGGCCGAGATGCCCGGACTCTACCAAGCGGGCGACTTCGATTTGGCGGGTACCATCGTCGGCATCGTCGACATTGCGGAAATCCCGAACAAAGAGCGCGTCGTCGAAGGCGACGCGATCTTGGGTCTGCCCTCCGTCGGGCTGCACACGAACGGTTACACCCTCGCGCGGGCGCTGATCGCACCCGACGAGTACGCGTTCCCGTTCGACGGCGCGACCTACGGCGATGCGCTGCTCGCGCCGCACCCCACCTATGCCGCCGAAGTGCGGGCGATCCGGCAGGTCGCCGACGTGAAGGCGATGGCGCACATCACCGGCGGCGGCTTGATCGACAACGTGCCCCGCACGCTGCCGGCGACGTGCACCGCGGTCTTCGAGCAAACGCGGTGGACCGTGCCACCGATCATGGCCGAGCTCGTGCGGCGCGGCGACCTCGGCCATGCCGAGCGCTATCGCACGCTGAACATGGGCGTCGGCTATACGTTGATCGTTCCGTTCATGGACGTGGCCAAGGCGATCTCCGCGGCGCCGTCGGCTCGCGTGGTCGGGTTCGTATCACCGCGGCAACCCGACGGCGCCGCAGTCGTCGTCCATCCTGCGCGCACGTAACCTTGGCCGTCAATTTGCTGGCGCCGCTCGGCGAGCGCTACGGTGCCGAAGCACTGGCCCGCGCGCTGCGCCGGGGCGAGGAGCTCGGCTACCGGCTCGTGCGCATCGATGCGGTGGACGAGCGGTTGTGCGCGTGGATCGATTGGCAGTTCGCGCCCAGCTGGTGGTCGAGCGAGGTGCGCGACGGTTCGGCGTGGTACGCGCTGGCGGCGGACGGTTCGATCGCCGGCTTCGCGGGCTTTGGGTCGCGCGAGCGGTCCTATCATTGGCTGCAAGCGTACCGCAAGCGCGCCGACGTCGGCCTCTTCGGTCCGTACGGCGTCGCGGGGGCGCATCGAAAGACCGGCATCGGCGAGGTGCTGCTCACGGCCGCGTTGTGCGGTTTGGCACAGGGCTTCCGCTGGGCGCTCATTCCCGCGGTCAGCGGTGAGCGGCTGATCGCATCGTACGAAGAACGCACGGACGCGCACGTCGCCGATTCCTACGACTACGCGCTGCGCCCGGCGCGCGCCGTGATCTTAGCCTCGGGTAACGGCTCGAACGCGCAAGCGGTGATCGACGACGTCCAAAACGGCGACAGCACGCTCGACGTCGTCGGCGTGATCAGCAACAAGGCGACCGCGCTGGTGCGCGAGCGTGCGCGCGAGTCGTTTGTGAGCGAAGAAGCCATCGTATGGGACCACGCCGCCGAAACGCGCGCAGCCTATGATGCGCGGCTCATCGAAGCGGTCGCGCGCTACGAGCCCGAACTGGTCTTGCTGCTGGGCTGGATGCACCTGTTGCCCGCAGCGTTTCTCGAGCGCTTCCCGGAATCGATCAACATCCACCCGGCATTTCTGCCGTTCGATCCGGCGGAGGATTCCGTCGTGATGCCCGACGGCACGCAGATCCCGGCCTTTCGCGGCGCGCACGCACCCGAAGCCACCGTTGCCGCCGGCACGGCCTGGGCCGGCGCAAGCGTGCATCGGGTGACGCTCGAGGTCGACCGCGGCAGCATCCTCGTGCGCACGCCGCTGCAACTCGACGCGCCGACGACGCTCGACGGCTTCCGCGAGCGCATCCGCCCGCTCGAACACGCCGCCGTCACCCGAGCGATCCGCCGCTGGTGCCTAACGTCGTGACGGAGACACGGGCGTGCTCTCCTAGAGGGGGCGCTGATCTCGGCTGCGTGCTTGCTCGCGAAACTCAGGCAACATGTTGAGTTCGATCTCGACGCCGATTCGTCGACCGTCGGCGTCGTAATCAACGACGACGGAGCCGGGATGCATCGCCAATGGCGAACCCGTCCATCCGCTTGTACCTCCTGTTCAGCGGGATTTGCGAGAACGAACAAGCACAGCTCGTCGGTTATATACGGACGCCGACTCTGGACGTTGGAGCTGTGTCGATGCGCCGACTGCACAAGGGCGCGCTCAACTCTGAGGCTCTCCTAGGCGAACGGTAGGTTTGGGTCGGCGGTGAGGGTGAGGGGGTCGCGCAGGTCGATGTCGCCGCGGCGTTCGGCGGCGGCCGCGATCATCGCCGCGTTGTCGGTGCAGAAGCGGCGTTCGGGAACGTATGCGGGCACGCCGTGCGCTTCGCCGGTGCGGCGAAACGCCGTCGCCAGCGCCATGTTCGCCGCGACACCGCCGCTGAGCACGATCGCCCGGTAGTTGCCCGCGTCGAGCGCGCGTTCGACGCGGTCGATCAGCACGTCGACGACCGCGGCTTGAAACGATGCGGCGACGTCGGCGCGCGAGACGCCCTTCGCCGCGTCCGAAGCGAGGAAATAGCGCGCCGACGTTTTGAGCCCGGAGAAGGAGAGATCGAGTGCGCCGGGCTCGGGCCGGTAGCGTGGGAACGCGACCGCCTTCGGATCGCCGTCGCGGGCTAACGCCTCGAGCGCCGGACCGCCCGGAAACGGAAGTCCGAGCAAGCGCGCGGTTTTGTCGAAGGCTTCGCCGGCAGCGTCGTCGCGCGTTTTCGCGATGACGCGCAGGTCGCGCGCGCTCTCGACCGCGACGAGTTGGGAGTGCCCGCCGGAAACCAGCAGCGCGAGGAACGGATACGGCGGTGCGGCATCCGTATCCAAAAAAGCGGCGAAGAGATGTCCGTGCAGGTGGTTCACCGCATACAGCGGTTTGCCGGTCGCGAACGCCAGCGCTTTCGCGGTCGCCACGCCGACCACGAGGCTGCCGATCAACCCGGGGCCGGCCGTGACGGCGATGCCGTCGATGGCCTGCAGCGAGGTACCGGCGCGCGAGAGCGCGTCGTCGACCGCCGCCGAGAGCAGGCTCGCGTGGCGGCGGCTGGCGATCTCCGGTACGATGCCGCCGTACTTCGCGTGGAACGCATCTTGGTTCGTCGACACGTTGGAGAGCACGTCCCGGCCGTCGCGCACGACGGCGGTCGCCGTGTCGTCGCACGACGTCTCGATTCCGAGCAGCAGCGTCATGCGCGGGCTGTGCGCAGTTCGGCCTCGAGTTCGGCGATGCGCGCGTGCAGCGAGGCGAGGTGCGCCTCGACCTTCTCGGCGGAGACCAGCAGCGGGATGTGTTGCGGACAGTTCTCATCCCAGGCCACGAGGTGCAGCACGATCGCCTGATCGGCCTTGCCCGTGGCGTGCGGAACGTGGAGTGCTTCGATCGTGGCCGCATCGGCCGCAACCTCGGCCCGCACCCACAGCTTCACGCGGCGCTGAGTCGTGTAGTCGATCAAGAATACGAACGCCCGATCGTTTTCCGCCAAGTTTCCGAGCGTGATGTACTGCTTGTTGCCGGTCAGGTCGGCGAACCCGAGCGTGCGCTCATCCAGCACGCGCAGAAACCCGGGCGGGCCGCCGCGGTGCTGGATGTAGGGTTGCCCGGACGCGTTCGCGGTGGCGAGAAAGAAGCTCTCGCGCGCCGCGATGAACGCTGCCAGCTCGGGTGTGACGGTCGTTTCCCAGCCGCCGCGCTCCTCGATACGGGCGTAGGAGCGGCGCGAGCCGCGCTCGGTTTGGATGCGCTTGACGCTGGGGGTGAACGCCACGTCGCTCGAGGGGGCCGGTCCGGTATTCATGCTCTTGCGTTCGAAACGGCCGGCCTCTCGGGAAGGGTTGCGCCGGCGCTGCGCCAGGCGTCTTTCGAGAGTGCTAAGGTGAGCGTGTGCCGCAGCTCCTCGAAATGCCGGGCATGGGGGCCGAACCAAGCCCAGCCCTGGGCGTAGGCGTGTCCGTGCGGCTCGAGCGCGCGAACGGCGTGCTCGACTTGGCGGCGCACCGCATCGCCCAGGCCGTCGGCGCCGCGCACGCTGCGCACGAGCTGCTCGTAGCCGCGGACGTCGACGGCGACGCGTTCGTTGAGCGCGTAGCCGCGCTTGGTGTTCGCGATGACGTCCTTGCTCGCGATCTGAGCGCGGGTTCGTGACACGCACATCTTGAGCGTGTTGAGCGCGGCCTCCACGTCGAGCGCCGGCCAAATCGTGCGGGCCAGCTCCTCTTTCGACGTTCCGGCCGGAAGCAGCGCCAGGGCTGCCAGCAATTCGAGGCCGCGATCGGACACGTGCAGCACCGTGCTGCCGCGCCGCACGTGGCCCGAACCGAGATCGATGCTCAAGCTATCCTGGCGCACGTTGAGCAACGAGCGCCCGCAGCGCTCCGCGAAGTATTTGAAGATTCCGAAGTCCGACGGCTCGGGCGAATCGATCAGCAACTCGAGTGAGGCCTGCAGCGGCAGCGATTCGAGGTCGGCCGCGATGACCCGTGCTTCCAGCAAGCGCCGGCGATCGGTGGGCAGCAAGAGCGCCGCGCACACGCGTATCGCGATGCGCAAGAAATCGTTTTCGACCGTATCGATGCCGTCGATTGCTTCGTCGAAGAGCTTGCGCGCGTGTTCGACACTGGTGGCGGCCAGCGCGGCGTGCCAGCGTGCAACCTGCAGATCGCGCGCGGGCGCATCGACCGCGGCGTCGGCGCGCACCGCTTCGATGCGTTGCACGTGGAGCCGGGCCTCCGCATCGCCGCAATCCTCCAACAGCTGGTTAGCGGCGGCTTCGCGCGCATCGTCGTTACAGTACCAGGCTGCTTGCGCGACGGAACGGGCAGCGTCGATGATGCGCCGGGTCGCTCCGCTGCGTTGCGCGGCGAAGAGCGCCTCTTCGCTCATCTTGAGCAGGCCGTGCCAATCGCCGAGGTAGCGCGCCTTCTCCATCGCGATCTGTGCGCGTTCCGCATCGAGGCGCGCGTGGCGCGCACCGTGGACGGCATCCGATGCATCGGCCAGCCGCTCGGCTTCGGAAAACCGTCCCTGCCGCGCTGCGATCAGCGCGGAGGTCATCAGGACGAGCCGCCGCTCCTCGGGGGCGTCGTCGAGATCGGGCGCGGGATCGCCGGCCACCATCAGGGCGCGCGCTTCGGAGAGCCGGGAAAGCTCTTGGGCCAGCGTCGCGAGGCGCACGCGCAGCCGCCGCTGCAGCGAGTCCGCCGCGTCGGGCGAGAGGGAGTTGAGCAGCCGGCGGCCTTCATCATACAGGCGGGCCGCGTCGACGTGTTGCCGGCGGTACGGCAAGGTGGCGATCCAGAGGTTGGGACGCGCGCACTGCGTCGACATCTTGATCTTCGCGAGCGCGTCGATCAAGCGCGCCGAGGGCTGGGCAAGTTCCGCCGCCGGCAGGCGGTCGAGCGCGGCCGCGGCGGACTCCTCATCGCCGTAGGCGGCGTAGAGCTCGGCCGCGCGCAAGGCATCGCCCGCGCGCTCGTATTCGTGCGCGGCGCGGAAGAGGTAGTTGGCGAGATCGGCGCCGTGCCGCGCGCGCAAGGTTGCGACCAACAGCGGGTGGGTGCGATACGCGCCCGTCTCCGAAGAAATGAAGCCCGGCAGCCCCAGTAGGCGATCGACGATCGGCGTGGCATGCCGCAAACCGGTGGCGGCCGAGATATCTTCGAGCGACGCGTTCGGAATGGATGCGGTGGTGAGCATCGTGGCCATCATCTCGGGCGTGAACGCGGCCAGCACTTCGTTCGCCAGATGCTCGTAGAGGTCGGCGGGCGCGATGTTGCGCAGCCGGTCGAGCAGCTGCTCGATGTTCGTATCGTACTGCGCGAACATGGCCAGCAGAAGAAGCACGATCGGCCAGCCGTCGGCCAGCTCCACGATCCGGGTCACGATCTCGGGCGCGAGCTCGGAACCCTCGAAGATCGCGGCGGCTTCATCGGACTCGAAGCGCAGCTCCTGGCGCGAAAGCGTCAGCATCTGGTGCGGGGCGAGGTAATGCGACACGCGCAGCGGCAGCGCCGAGCGCGAACTGATCAGCACGACGCGTTCGGGCGGACGCGCCGCGAGCAGATCGCCCAGCAGGGCGAGAACCGCACCGTTTTCGGCCACGGCTTCGGCGTGCTCGAGGATGAACAGCGCGTGTTCCTGACGCCCCTTCCACGCATCCAGCAGCGCACGGCTCCACGCGGCGGCATCGGCTTCGCTCGCGTGCAGGCGCAAGCGGATCATGGCGATCGCGTCGCCGCCCGCGGCCGATTCTCCGGCCAGCGCCGCCATCGCCCGGCCGGCGAAGTCCACGGTTCCCGAAACCCCCGCGCAGTCGCAGATGGCGTGCCGGTCGAAGCGCCGCGCGAACAGCCGGGCGAGCGAGGATTTGCCGTAACCCGGCGGGGCCCAGAGCCGAAGCAGACGCGGTTCGGACGCGGACAAGCGGGCCAACAGCCGCGTCCGTTGCAGAGCCATATGCGCACCCACCTCCGCTGAACGGAGTTATCGCGCGGAGCGGCCGTAGGACCTGCAGCGAGCGCGGGCGGCCGGCGGTTCAGCCGACCGGCGTCAGGCTCTTGGCGCGGATACGTTCTTCCAGCAGCTCGAGCCAGGCATCGATGCCGGTACCGCTGCGCGTGGAAAGCTCGAGAATCGGCATGCCCGGATGGACCTGCGCGATGCTCGCGGCGGCCGCCGCGCGATCGTAGCCGACGGCCTCGGCGATGTCGATCTTCGTGACGAGGGTGACGTGCGAGGTATTGAACGCCAGCGGATACTTCAGCGGCTTGTCCTCGCCTTCGGTGACGGAGAAGAGGACGACGCGCAGATCTTCGCCCAGATCGTATTCGGCCGGACAGATCAGGTTGCCGACGTTCTCGATAAACAGCACGTCCAGCCGTTCGGGCCCCCAGCCGGCCAGGGCTTTGGTAATCATTTCCGCGTCGAGCCGGCACTCGGCGGCCGTCGTGATCTGGCGCACCGGCGCGCCGCTGCGGGCCAGCCGCTGCGCATCGTTGGCCGTCGCTTGATCGCCCACGAGCGCGCCGACGCTATGGGTGCGCGCCAGCCGGCCCAACGTTTCCTCGAGCAGCGTCGTCTTGCCGGATCCCGGACTCGAGAGCATGTTGACGACCAGCGTGCCGCTCTCGGCAAAACGCGCTCGCAGTTTCGCCGCGAGCGCGTCGTTCTTCACCATCAGATTCGAGGCGATCTCGACGATACGCATCTTCATGCCGGAACCTCCATCGCGACGAGTTGCATTTCCCGGCCGTGCACGATCCGGGGTGCGGGCGTACCACACTGGGGGCAGAGCAAGCCCGAGCCCGGGTGTGGCGCGCGTTCGCCTTCGCAGCGTTCGCAGAACACGACCAGCGGAATTTCCTCGATGCATAGCCGGCTGCCGGCGGCGACCGTGTCGGCCGTGGCCACGTCCCATGAAAACAGCAGCGCATCGCGCACCACGCCGCTGAGCGCTCCGACGCGAACGTGCACCACGTTGACGTGCTCGATGCCCTGCGCGTGGGCGGTCATCTCGACGCCCTCCAACAGGCCCAGCGCCACCGTTATCTCGTGCACGTTCCCCATTTCTCGAGCGGAGCGAATCCACGCCAGCATAACATCAGATTTTGTTTCTGCAACCTGCCGCTGCCAGGCGGAATTTCTCGTCCGGTAACGTCCGGTAACGCCGCGAGCGATCGCAATTGCATGCCATCGCGCCTTTTTCCGCATGTCACGACGCCGGCGCGGTCCGCGTTGTCCAGATCCTGTTCAGGCGGTAACGCCGCGGTAACACGAGCGGCGTTTTGGCGGCCCTTGCATTTCGCAAAAGCATGAACTAGCCTAACTCAAAGCCCACGTACGGCAGCCGTCGCGACGACGGATTTTCGCCGCGCCTGATGCGAGGAACAACTGCTATGGCGGACACGGTGGTCAACGTTCTGTGGATACCGGCGGGCCTGAGCTGCGACGGCGATTCGGTCGCGCTCACCGCGGCGATGCAGCCCAGCATCGAGGAGATCGCGCTCGGCGCGTTGCCGGGTTTGCCGGGCGTCAAATTTCACTGGCCGCTCATCGAGTACAGCCTGGGCGGCGCGGAATTTCTCGAAGCGTTCTTCAAAGCGGAGCGCGGCGAACTCGATCCGTTCGTCCTCGTGATCGAAGGCTCGATCCCCAACGAAGAGATCAAGAAAGAAGGCTACTGGTCGGGCTTCGGCAACGCGCCCGGAACCGACCAGCCGATCACGTTCAGCGGTTGGATCGATCGCCTCTCGCCGAAGGCCTGGGCCATCCTTGCCGCCGGAACGTGCGCCACCTACGGCGGCATTCACGCGATGGCCGGCAACCCGACGGGAGCGATGGGCATCCTCGACTATCTCGGCTGGGAGTGGAAGTCGAGTGCCGGCGTTCCGATCGTGTGCGTGCCCGGCTGTCCGACGCATCCCGACAACCTCTCCGAGACGATTTTGTATTTGCTGTGGCAAGCCGCGGGGCGCGCGCCGATGATCCCGCTCGACGAAGCGGGCCGGCCGACGTGGCTCTTCGGCAACACGGTGCACGAGGGTTGCGACCGCGCCGGTTACTACGAGCAAGGTCAATTCGCGACCGAGTACGACTCGCCGACGTGTTTGGTCAAGCTCGGCTGCTGGGGTCCGGTCGTCAAGTGCAACGTTCCCAAGCGCGGCTGGATGGGCGGCATCGGCGGTTGTCCGAACGTCGGCGGCATCTGCATCGGCTGCACGATGCCGGGCTTCCCCGACAAGTTCATGCCGTTCATGGACGAGCCGCCGGGCGGAAAGATTTCCTCGGCCATCAGCACCGCGTATGGTTCGGTGATCAAGACGATGCGCAACTTCACCACCGATACGGTCGACAAGGAACCGAGCTGGCGCCATAAGGGCAAGAAACTCACTACCGGCTACATCAAGCACTGATCGGGGACTGGCATGGCAATCCAAGACCTTCCCGGCTCGGGGTCCGGCGCGCAGCCTTCACGGCTGGTCGAAATGTCGTGGGACCCCATCACCCGTATCGTCGGCAGCCTCGGCATCTATACGAAGATCGACTTTCAGAAGAAGATCGTCGCCGAATGTCATTCGACGTCGTCGATCTTCCGCGGCTACAGCATCTTCATGAAGGGCAAGGATCCGCGCGACGCCCACTTCATCACCTCGCGCATCTGCGGCATCTGCGGCGACAACCACTGCGTGTGCTCGGTCTACGCGCAGAACATGGCGTTCGGCGTGCGGCCGCCGGCGATGGGCGAGTGGATCATGAACCTCGGCGAGGCCGCCGAGTACATGTTCGACCACAACATCTTCCAAGAGAACCTCGTCGGCGTCGACTACTGCGAGAAGATGGTCCGCGAGACGAACCCGAGCGTTTGGGAGAAGGCGAAGAAGACGGAGTCTCCCAACGCCGGCATCCACGGCTATAAGACGATCGCCGACATCATGACGTCGCTCAACCCGTTCACGGGCGACTTCTACCGCCAAGCGCTGCAGGTCAGCCGCTACACGCGCGAGATGTTCTGTTTGATGGAAGGGCGGCACGTGCACCCCTCGACGCTGTATGCCGGCGGCACGGGTACCGTCGCCACGCAGCAGCTCTTCACCGACTACTACACGCGCCTGATGCGCTACATCGAGTACATGAAGGTCTGCGTGCCGCTGCACGACGACCTCTTCAACTTCTGGTACGACGCCTTGCCGGGCTACGAGCACAACGGCGAACGCCGCATCCTGCTCGGCTGCTGGGGCGCCTTCCAAGACCCGGACCACTGCGACTTCCAGTACAAGACCATGGCGAATTGGGGCCGCAAGATGTTCGTCACCCCGGGTGTCGTCGTCGACGGCAAGCTGGTTACGAACGATCTGGTGAACATCAACCTCGGCATCCGCATCTTGCTCGGCCACTCGTTCTACGATGATTGGGATAGCGAAGAAACGTTCGTCCCGAAGGATCCGCTCGGCAACCCGGTCGACCGGCGGCATCCGTGGAACATGCACACGCTGCCCACGCCCAAGAAGCGCGATTTTGCCAACCAGTACAGCTGGGTCATGTCGCCGCGCTGGTTCGACGGCAAAGACCATCTGGCGCTCGACACGGGCGGCGGACCGTTGGCGCGCCTGTGGTCGACGGCGCTTTCGGGTCTGGTCGACATGGGCGGCTACATCAAAGCCACCGGCACGAGCGTGAAGATCAACCTTCCCAAGAGCGTGCTCACCGGTCCGGTGTCGTTTGAGTGGAAGGTGCCGAAGTGGTCCAACACGCTCGAGCGCAATCGCGCCCGGACGTACTTCCAGGCCTACGCCGCCGCGTCGGCGCTGTACTTCCTCGATAAGGCCTTCGAGGAGCTCAACGCCGGGCGCACCCGTTCGTGGGAACCGTTCACCGTGCCCGATGAGGCCATCGGCTGCGGCTTCACCGAGGCCGTGCGCGGCGTGCTCTCGCACCACATGGTGATCCGCGAGGGCAAGATCGCGAACTACCACCCGTGGCCGCCGACGCCGTGGAACGGCAACCCGCGCGACATGTACGGCACGCCGGGTCCCTACGAAGACGCGGTGCAGAATACGCCGATCCACGAAGAGAACGGGCCCGACGCGTTCAAAGGCATCGACATCATGCGCGCGGTGCGCAGCTTCGATCCGTGCTTGCCGTGCGGCGTGCACATGTACCTCGGCGACGACAAGACGATCGAAACGGTGCACTCGCCGCTGGCCCCGTTCGGATAGCGCAGAGGCCCCTGATATGCCGTCAAGCGTGCCGGCGATGGCCGACCGGGTGGAGCAGCTGCTCGAAGGGTTCGACGCGGCGCAAACGCCGCGCCGGGCGCGCGAGCGGGCGGAGGAGCTGGTGCGCACCGTCGTCGCCCTCTACGGTGACGGGCTCGAGCGCGTGCTCTCGATCGTCCACGCCGAGTTGAAGGGTCAATCCGACGCCGTGTTCGAGCGGCTGTGTGAAGACAAGCTCGTCGAGAGCCTGCTGTGTCTGCACGGCCTGCATCCCATCGCGCTCGAAGACCGCATCGACGCGGCGCTGCAATCCGTTCTGCCCTACATCAAATCGCACAACGGCAACATGGAGATCTCGCGCATCGAAGGCGACGTCGTGTACGTGCGGCTCGAAGGCACCTGCGACGGTTGTCCGGCCTCGGCGACGACGCTCAAACTGGCGGTCGAACGGGCCATCCTCGAACGCGTTCCCGAAATCCGCGAAGTCCGCGCCGAGGACCCCGTGACGCCGAGGAACTGACCGTGCGGGTGGTGGAGCGTCGCATGAAGCCCAACGACAACGTGGCCCGTGTTAGCCCAGGATGCTGCAGAAGCGGCCGCCGCCCGGCGAGCGCTGCGACTACTGCGCCACGCCGCTCAGCCCCGAACACAGCCACCTGATCGAGCTCGCCGAGCGGCGCATCCTGTGCGCGTGCCGGCCGTGCTATATCGTGTTCGAGCCCGAAGGCGCCGCCCAAGGCAAGTATCGCGCGATCCCGACGCGCTACCGCGAAATCGCGGCAATTCGGGATCGCCGACACCCAGTGGGACGCGCTCCAGATCCCGATCGGCCTGGCATTCTTCTTCTTCAACTCGCTCGAGCAGCGGATGGTCGCGTTCTACCCGAGCCCCGCCGGCGCGACCGAATCGTTGCTGTCGCTCGATACGTGGGATGAGATCATCGCGCAATATCCCGATCTCGCCCCGATCAGGGCCGACGTCGAAGCGGTGCTGATCCAGCGCACCCGCGAGGAGTCGCGCGCCTTCATCGTGCCGATCGATGCGGCCTACGAACTCGTCGGCCTGATCCGCACGTCGTGGAAAGGCTTCGACGGCGGCGCGGAAGCACATCAGAAGATCGCCGCGTACTTCGAGAAACTGCGGGCCCGCAGTCAGGGGAAGGTGACGGCCCGCGTCTCATGACGGCCCTCTCCTTTTCCGTCATCGGCGCGCGCGCCGATCCGTATGCGGCCTCACCGCTGCTCATGCTGCGGCTGCGGATCGACGAGACGAGCGGCGCGAAGATCGACGCCATCGCGCTGCGCGTCCACGTCCAACTCGAGGTGCAGCGGCGGCGCTACGCCGCCGAAGAAAGCGCGCTGCTCGAGGAGCTCTTCGGCGCGCCGGCGCGCTATGCGGATACCCTCAAGCCGATGCTGTGGACGCACGTCGCGCACATGGTCCTGGCCTTCGAAGGGCAGACCGAGATCGAGCTGCCGATTCCGTGCAGCTACGATTTCGAAGTCGCCGCTCATAAGTATCTGGCTTCGCTTGCGGACGGAATCGTGCCGCTCAACCTCTTGTTCAGCGGGATGGTGTTTGTCGAGGGCGAGAACGGGGTGGCGCCCGAGTTCGTGCCCTGGAGCTGCGAAGCGCGCTTCGCTTTGCCCGTGGCCGTATGGCGCGCGGCGATGGACTCGCACTTCCCAAACGCCGCCTGGATTCGCGTCAACCGCGACTTGTTCGATGAATTGCGGCGCTACAAGATCGCGAGCGGCCTGCCGACGTGGGATGCGGCGCTCGAGCGTTTGTGCGAGCTGGCGAGGACGAAACCGTGAGCCACTTCGCGCCGGCGCTGGGTGTGGCGAACGCCGTTCTCTACGAGGGCTACATCCTCTACCCGTACACGGCGTCGGCGCGCAAGAACCGCATTCGCTGGCAGTTCGGCGTGGTAGTGCCTGAAGCGTACGCACGAGGCGGCACGGGCGAGCCGGCCGAGGCGCAAACGGAGGTCTTGTTCACGGGCCCGGACCAGGCGCAGGTCGAGGTGCTGGTGCGGTTTCTGCAGGTCGAGGCACGTCAAGTGGAAACCTGGACCGGCTCGTCGTTCGAACCCGTGGAGTCGCTGCTGGTCGACGCGCGGTCATATCTCACGTTCGATGAGGGCGTCGAACGCGAGGTCACCGTGCCGGTTCGCGTTTCGAGCGCCGGCGATACGGCCGTTCCGATCGCGTTCGGCGCCGACGAGAACGTCGAATTGCTGCGCGATGCCGCGGATGAGGTCCGGGGCCGCGTCCGGCGCCGGCGCTGGCCGTTGCACGGCTCGGTCGTGGTCGCGTGCGAGCCGGCGGGCGCCGCGCGCAAGCTGCGGGTGCGGATCGCGAACCACTCCGGCGTCGTGCCCGGTGAGCGCAGCTCGGCCTTGCGTACGGCCTTCGTTTCGACGCATACGCTGCTGCACGCGCGCGCGGGCGTGTTTCTCTCCGCGCTCGACCCGCCGGCGGAACACGCTGCTGCGACGCAAGGGCTGGTGAACCGGCACACCTGGCCCGTGCTCGTCGGCGACGCGGCGGCGGGCGCGCAGCACGCCGCGCTCGTGCTTTCATCGCCGATCATCCTCTACGACTTTCCGGCTGTGGCGGCGCAGAGCGAAGCGGATACCTGCGATGCAACCGAGGTCGACGAGCTGATGATGCTGAGCGTCCTCAGCCTCTCCGACGCGGAGCGCGCCGAGGCCCGCGCGACCGACCCCCGGGCGCGGGCGATCGTCGAGCGCGCCGAACGCTTCGGGCCCCAAGAGCTGGGGCGGCTGCACGGCACGCTGCTGACGACCAAGCACGATGCGCAAGCGCCGGGCGACCCGTTCGGCGCCCTCGATCTGCCCGGGATGGATTGCGTGTTCGTCGGCGGCGCGAAGATTGCCAAAGGTTCGGCCGTCCGTCTGCATCCCAAGCGGCGCGCCGACGTCTGGGACCTCTTCCTCGAAGGAAAGCTCGCGACGGTGCGCGCGATCCATCAGGACGTGGAGAATCAAATGTACGTTGCCGTGACGGTCGACGACGATCCGGCGAGCGACCTGCACGACTGGTACGGCCGTTCGTTTTTCTTTTACCCGGACGAAGTCGAGCCCGTCGCCGTCGGCGCTCCGGGCAGCTGATATGAAGCTGCTCGTGGCCGGCGTCGGCAACATCTTTTTCGGCGACGACGGGTTTGGTCCGGAGGTCGCGCGACGTTCTGGCGGCCGATCCGATCGACGGTGTGACGATCGAGGACTACGGTATTCGCGGCTTGCATTTGGCCTACGATCTCGTTTCGGGCTACGACCGCGCGTTCTTGATCGACGCCGTTCCGCGCGGCGGCGCACCCGGCACGCTCTACGTGCTGGAACCCGATGTGAGCGCCGCGGCAGCCGTACCGGACGCGCACCGCATGGATCTGCAGAACGTGTTCGCGTTCGTCCGAATGATCGGTGGAGAAGCTCCGCCGATCACGATCGTGGGGTGCGAGCCGTCGGGCGCCGATGAAGAGATTCGCCTCACGCAACCGGTGCGCGATGCCGTTGCGCCGGCGGCCGACCTCGTCCGCCGGCTCGTCGGCGACTTGATGGGACAAGGAGTATGACATGAACAGAACGTTGATCGTCGCGTCGTTCGGGTTCGTCGCCGCATTCGTTGCGGAACGTCTGTTCACGGTGCTTTCCAAGGACATCGAGCGCTACGACCGGATGCGCGCGATGTCCAACCAACCGCCGATGATGAAGGAAGTTCTCGCGACGCTCGGTGGTCTGCTCGGTGGCGCCTTCAAACAAAACGGCGTTTCCGGATTGATCGCCGAACTGACCGAAGATGTCGTGCGCTACGCCCGGATGAAAGGCATGTGACGCTGCCGCTCGGCGCTGCGAGCAGCGCCCGCTATGAGGTCTCACGCAAGGATTCGTGGCTGACGTTCGAAGCACGCGCGACCTTGCATGCCGTGCGCGGAAAGACGACCGAGATCGACGGTTACATCGAAGCGGCCTGGGATGCGAACGGTGTGCTCGCGATCGATCCGGCGCCGAAGATGCACGTCGACTTTCTGGTCGAACGGCTGCACTCGGGCAACAGTCTGCAAGACCGCGAGATCACCCGCGTGATCGATAGCACGCGCTTCCCGCGCATCGCGGCCGATTTGCGCGAGTTGCGCCCCGAACAAGGGCCCGGCAGCTACGCCGCCAACGGCGACATCACACTTGCCGGACGCGCGCGCCCGTACGCTGGGCACCTAACGTTCCTGCCGGCGGGTGAGTCCGTCACGATCGACGGCGAATTAGTGCTCGATATTCGCGATTTTGGGATCAAGCCGCCCAGCCTCCTGATCATGAAGGTCGACCCCATCGTCAAGGTGCGGCTGCATCTCGTGGCGCGAACCGCATGAGCGCGTTCGAGGAGACGTTAGGCCGGGTGGGGGAAGTACCGGCGGTGCAGAGGCCGGCGTACGAGCGCTTCGAGGTGGTGCAGGCGGAGTCGTCGATCACCTTCTTTGCCACGTCGACCGTGTTGGCAGCGTTCGGAAAATCGACCAAGCTGAGCGGTTACATCGATGCCGCCTGGACCGACGACGGCACGCTCGCAGCACAGCCGGCGCCGCGCGGGCACCTCGAGTTCATGGTCGAGAGCTTGCGGACGGGCTACGACCTGCAAGACCACGAGATGTGGAAGCTCATCGACAGTAAGCGTTTCCCGAAGATCTCCGCCGAGCTGCGCGAGTTTGGCCAATCCACCGCGCGCGGGCGCTACACCGCGGTCGGGCAGATCACTCTGGCGGGCCTGGCGCGCATCTACGAGGGTGAATTCACGCTCGACCGCGACGACGGGCGCATGACGCTCAAGGGCGAGCAGAAGATCGACGTGCGCGACTTCGGGCTCAAACCGATCAACCTGCTCGTGCTCAGCGTGGCGCCGCTGGTGCGGGTGCGCTTGAACCTCGTGTTGATGCGGGCGGACTGACCGTGTGCTTGGCGATTCCCGGCCAAATCATCTCGTTCTCCGAGGAACAGCCGATGCTCGCGCGCGTCGACGTGGGCGGTGTGCAGCGCAACGTCAACGTGGGGTTGCTCGAAGACGGCGAGGTCCGCGTGGGCGACTGGATTCTGATCCACGTCGGCTTCGCGCTCAGCAAGATCGACGAAGAAGAAGCACAAAATCAGCTGCGCATGCTGCGGGCCATGGGCGAGGACGATGTCGCGATGGAAGAAGTCCGCGGCTACTCCTTCGCTGAGAGCGGCGGTGGGCTCGATGAAGTACGTCGATGAGTTTCGCGATCCGGCGGTTATTTCGGGGGTCGTGCGCGAGCTGGCGCGCACGGTCGAGCCGGCACGGCAGTACCGCATCATGGAAGTCTGCGGCGGCCACACGCACTCGATCTATCGCCACGGACTGCGTGACGTGCTGCCGGCCAACATCGAGCTGGTGCACGGACCGGGCTGCCCGGTATGCGTGCTGCCGACGGGACGGGTCGACGACGGCCTGACGATCGCGGAGCGCGAGGACGTGATCCTGACGTGCTTCGGCGACATGATGCGGGTGCCCGGAACGCGCGGCACGCCGCTGGAACTGAAGGCGCGCGGTGCGGACATCCGGATGGTGTACTCGCCGCTCGACGCGCTGCGCATCGCGGAGCAGAATCCGGACAAGCGCGTATGTTTCTTCGCGATCGGCTTCGAGACGACCGCGCCATCGACCGCCTTGACGATCCTGCGCGCGCAGAGCTTGGGCATCAGCAACTTCTCGGTGTTCAGCAACCACGTCACGATCGTGCCGGCGATGCGCGCGATCCTCGACTCGCCGGACATGCGCATCGACGGCTTCGTCGGACCGGGCCACGTCTCGACGATCACCGGCTGCCGCCCCTACGAGTTCATCGCGCGCGATTACCACAAGCCGGTCGTCGTGGCCGGTTTCGAGCCGCTGGACATCTTGGAGGCGATCCTGATGATCGTGCACCAGCTGCACGCCGAAGTCGCGAAGGTCGAAAATCAGTACAAGCGGATCGTGCCGTGGGACGGCAACCTGCCGGCGCTGAAGGCGCTGGCGAAGGTCTTCGAGCTGCGGCCGTATTTCGAATGGCGCGGGCTGGGTTTCATCTCGCAATCGGCGCTCAGCATCAAAGCCGAGTTCGCGGCGTTCGACGCCGAGCGGCTGTTCGACATTCCCGGCATTCGCGTTTCCGATCCGCGCGGCGCGCAGTGCGGCGAAGTGCTCAAGGGCGTCCTCAAACCGCCGCAGTGCAAGCTGTTCGGAACGGAGTGCAATCCCGAGCATCCGGTCGGGGCGCTGATGGTTTCGAGCGAAGGCGCGTGCGCCGCGTACTATCGCTACGCCCTGCATGCGGACGTGCTCGCGGCCTCGCCGTGACCGTCGTTCGGCCGGCGCGCAAGCCCCCGCGCTTCGCGGATACGCAGATCGAAATGGCGCACGGCGCGGGCGGCACCGCTTCGCGGCGCCTGGTCGAAGGCTTGATCGGGCCCTACTTCGCCAACCCGGTGCTGCAAGCGTTCACCGATGCCGCCACGTTCTCGGTCGGCGGCGGAACGCATCGCGACCACCGCCGACGGCTTCGTCGTGAAGCCGCTGCGCTTTCCGGGCGGATCGATCGGCGAGCTGGCCGTCAACGGCACGCTGAACGATCTGGCGGTGTCGGCGGCCAAGCCGCTCGCGCTGCTGACGACGCTCATCCTCGAGGCCGGCCTGCCGGCGAGCACGCTCGAGAGCGAGATCGAAGCGATGGCGATCGCGGCGCGCAAATCGGGCGTGGCGATCATCGGCGGCGACACGAAGGTCGTCGAGCACGGCAAGGCCGACGGGATGTACGTCTCGACCTTCGGCATCGGCGCGGTCGACCCGCGCGCGACGCTCGACGCGGCCTCGGTCCGGCCGGGCGACAAAGTGCTGCTCTCGGGCCCGATCGGGGCCCACGGCATCACGATTTTGCTCGCGCGCGGCGAGCTCGATTTGCAAGCCGACCTCGTCTCCGACACGCGGCCGGTGTGGCCGTTCGTCGAAGCGTTGCTGGAGCACGCGGCCGCCGGGCTGCGCTGGATGCGCGATCCCACGCGCGGCGGCGTCGCGACCGCGTTGAACGAGCTGGTGCGCGCCTGCGGCTGCGCCGTCGCGATTTTGGAAGATCGCGTTCCGATGCACGACGCCGTGCGCGGCGCGTGCGAGTTGCTCGGGCTCGATCCGCTCCACATCGCGAACGAAGGGCAGTTTCTCGCGATCGTCGCGCCCGAGGAAGCCGACGCCGCGCTCGCGGCCGTGCAGGCGGTCCCCGGCGGCGAAGGGGCGACGTTCATCGGCGAGGTGCGGGCCGAACCGGCGCGCCGCGTGATCGGCATCAACGGCTACGGCGGCACGCGCGTGATCGACATGCTCGTCGGCGATCCGTTGCCGCGTATATGCTGACGCGCTCGGGCCCGGCGAACCACCTGGCGGAGCGCATCGCGGCGGCGATCGCCGGCCGCACGCCGCTCGCGCGGCGCTTCTTCGCCGCCCACGCCGGCGCGATCGCCGCGGCGGCCGCGCGCGGTGGCGCGAGCGGCTGGGCGCCGGCGGCCGCATCTATGCCTTCGGGCGCGGCGCGTACGCCACCGACGCGCAGCACGTCGCCGTCGAGTTCGTGCACCCAGTGCTCGTCGGCAAACCCGCGTTGCCGGCCTACGACCTGAGCGCCTCATTCGAGAGCGCGCTGCCGGTGTTGCTCGCGGAACACGACGTCGCCGACCGGGTTCGGGCCGCCGTGCGGCGATCCGGCCGTAACGCGCGCGCTGGCGCAGGCGCGTGCGCGCGGCGCGTATACCATCGCACTGTGCGAGGCCGACGCGGATTTCCGCATGGCTGCCGGCACGGCCGACGAGCACCTGCACCAAGAGCTGGTCGAGATCACGGGCCACCTGCTCTACGAGAGCGTGCACGTCTTTCTCGAACACCGCCGGCTCGATCACGACGCCGGCGCCGCGGCGTTTCTGTATCCGTTCCTCGGCGGCGCGCAAACCACGGGCGCCGCGCTCGCGGCCGGCGTGGAGGCCTCGATTCTCCAAAAGGCCGCCGACGCCGAAGCGTTGCGCGAACGGGTGGCCGCCGAAGAGTCCGCCGCCATCGCGGCGGCGGTCGATCTGATAGCTGCGGAACTGGCCGCCGGCGGACGCCTGCTGATGTTCGGCAACGGCGGTTCGGCCACCGACGCGACCGACTGGGCGTTGGATTGCGTCACGCCGCCCGCCGGTCTGACGCCGGTTGCGGCGCTCTCGCTCGCCGCCGAACCGGCCACGATTTCCGCGATCGCCAACGATGTCGGGCGCGAGTTCATCTTCTTGCGGCAACTGCTCGCGCACGTCAAGCCGCACGACGTCGTCATCGCGCTCTCGACCAGCGGCGGCTCGCACAACGTCATCGCCGCGCTCGAGGAGGCCCGCAAACGCGGGAACGGCACGATCGCGCTGCTCGGATACGACGGCGGCGAGATCCGCCGCCGCGGTTTGGCCGATCACGCGATCGTCGTGCGCTCGGATTACGTGCCGCGCGTTCAGGAAGCCCAAGCGGCGATCTATCACACCATGCGCCATGCGCTCGAATGGCGGCGCGATGGCCGTTGAGCTGTACGCGACCAAAAGCTGTCCGTACTGCGCGGAGGTGCGCGAGCAGCTCGAGCTCGACGGGCTCGACTACATCGAGTACGACGTGGAAGCGGATCGTGCCGCGCTCACGCGGCTGACCGCACTGCTGGGGACCACCGTGATGGTGCCCGTGGTCGTGGAAGAGGGGCGGCCCACCCAAGTCGGCGTCGCCGGCCGCGGCTGTTATGTCGGTAGCGGATAGCGCACCGGCGCGCGCGGTTCGGCTGCGCATCACGGGCGTCGTGCAGGGTGTCGGTTTCCGGCCCTTCGTCTACCGCCTCGCGCAGGAGCACGGCGTCACCGGCTGGGTTTCCAACGGTGAGGACGGCGTGCACGTCGTCGCCGAAGGTCACGGCGGCGCGCTCGACAGCTTTCTCGACGCGTTGCGCGGCCACGCGCCGCCGGCGGCCCACGTCGTCGCGTTCGAGGTGACGCCGGTCGCGCCGCTGGGCTTCGCCGCGTTCGCGATTCGCCCGAGCACGGGCGGAGCGGCGCCCACCGTGCGCATCTCGCCCGATCTCGCGGTCTGCGCCGATTGCGTGCGCGAGTTGTTCGACCCGGCGGATCGCCGCTATGGATATCCGTACATCAACTGCACGAACTGCGGTCCGCGCTACAGCATCGTGTTCGCCTTGCCGTACGATCGTGCGCGCACGGTGATGCGGGATTGGCCGCTGTGTGCCGACTGCCGCCGCGAGTACGAGGATCCCGGCAACCGCCGCTTTCATGCGGAGCCGGTGGCGTGCCCGGCCTGCGGGCCGGCGCTCCAACTCGAGACGGCGGCGAGCACCGTCACCGGTGATGCCGCGATCGCCGGGGCGGCCGCGCTGCTGGCCGGCGGCGCGATCGTCGCGGTGAAGGGGATCGGCGGGTATCACCTGGCGTGCGATGCGCGCAATGCCGGCGCCGTCGAAGCGCTGCGCGCGCGCAAGTACCGCAAGGAGCGGCCGTTCGCGGTGATGGCGCGCGATCTGGCCGGCGCGCGCGAGCTGGTGGATCTTGCCGACGATGCGGAACGCTGGCTGACGTCGGTCGAGCGGCCGATCGTGCTGGCGCCGGCGCGCGGCGAGCTGCCCGGCGTGGCGCCGGGTAACCGCGACCTCGGCGTCATGCTGCCGTACGCGCCGGTGCACCACTTGCTCTTCGCGGCCGGCGCGCCGGGCGTGCTCGTGCTCACGAGCGCCAACCGCTCGAGCGAACCGATCGCCTTCACCGACGAGGATGCGCGCTCGGCGCTGGCCGGAATCGCCGATGCGCTGCTGGTCGGTCAACGCCCGATCGTGCGCCGCATCGACGACGCGGTCGTTCGCCCGGCGGCGCACGTGCGTACGGTACTGCGGCGGGCGCGCGGCTTGGCTCCGCAGTCGGTCGCGACGTTTCCGAAGACCGTGCCGATCCTGGCCGTGGGCGGCGATTTGAAGAACGCGCTGACGCTGGTCGTCGATGGTCAGGCGTTCGCCGGCCAGCACATCGGCGATCTCGATCACCTCTCGGCCTTCGAGGCATTCCGCGATACCGCCGCCGACCTGTGCGCGATGTACGGCGTGCAGCCCGAACACGCCGTCGTCGCGCACGACCTGCATCCGGGGTATCGCAGCACGGAATTCGCGCTCGCGCTGCCGGGAACGCACGTCGCGGTGCAGCACCATCGGGCCCACATCGCCAGCGTCCTCGCCGAGCGCGAAGCGTGGGAGACCGACGTGCTCGGCTTCGCCTTCGACGGCACGGGCTACGGCGACGACGGAACGATCTGGGGCGGCGAAGTTTTCCGGGGTTCGCTTGCCGGCGGTTTGGAGCGGCATGCGCACCTGCGGCCCGCATTACTGCCCGGCGGTGACGCGGCGGCGCGTTTTCCGGTGCAAGCCGCGGCCGGATTTCTGTCCGAAATCCGCTTGGGGATCGCGCTCGAGAACGCGCCGTTCTCGTTTCCGACGCGTTACGCTCAGGCGCGCGATTTGATCGAGCACCGCGTGCGCGTCTTTGCAACGACCTCGATGGGCCGGCTCTTCGACACGGTCGCGGCACTGCTCGGGTTCACCCGCGAGCAAACCTTCGAAGGGCAGGCCGCGATGTGGCTCGAGCATCTCGCGCGCGCGTGCGGTGCGGTCGCACCGTACGAATTTCCATGGCGGGAGGGCGAGCTCGACTACCGCCCGCTGCTCGACGCGGTCGTCGCCGACCGCGTCGCCGGCCGCCCGATCGAGCCGATTGCGCGCGCCTTCCACGCGGCCGTGGCGCAGGCCGTGCTTGCGCTCAGCCACATCTCCGGGGCCGCGCGCATCGTGGTGTCGGGCGGCGTTTTCCAAAACGCGTTGCTCTTGGAGCTGCTGACGGCGGAACTGGGCGAGCGGCTGTGGTTCAATCGCGCCGTGCCGCCGAACGACGGCGGGCTAAGCCTCGGTCAAGCGGCGTACGCCGCGCTGCATCAGGTTCCCGAGCCGGGCAGGAAGCGGTTGAGCACGTCCCAGTCGGCGTCGAGCGCGATGTCGTAGTCGAAGGCACGGAAGAGCTCGGGCTGCGCGGCGAACTCCGTGAGCAATGCGTGCATCGGATCCGGTTCTTGCACGTACCACCAGAATTCGCGCGCGCCGTGGCCGGTGAGCCGCGCCGCTTCGATCACGCCGCCGATGAAGCGCATGCGGGCCAAAAGCGTGCCGGTGAACTCTTCGATCGACGCGTTCTCGGCCGGAGTCGGATAGCCGAGGTCGTCGACCGCGTCACAGTGCACGGTCAAGTGAACGCACCACGGAAACTCGATGCTCTGCGTCTCGTTGGACGAAAGCCGGCTCACGGCGCCCCGCAGCGGCATGCCGTCGCGATAACGTCCTTCGAACGGCCGCCAGTGCTCTTCGTCCATGCGCGGCCTAACCGCGCGCGTCAACGATCTCGCGCAATTCGGCGGCAAACGCATCGATCGACACCGTGCGCTTTGCCTCGTTACCGCGTTCGTTCACGTTGACCGTGCCGTCGGCGGCTTCGGTCTTGCCGACGACGAGGATGAACGGCACCTTCTGCGTCTTCCAGTGGCGGATCTTATAGCCGAGCTTTTCGTTGGACTCATCGACATCGATACGGAACCCGGCGGCGCGCAGTTTGGCCGCGGCTTCGTGCGCGTAGTCGAGCTGATGTTCGGAGATCGGCGCTACCACGGCTTGCACCGGTGCGAGCCAGGCCGGGAAGTTGCCGCCGAAGTGCTCGATCAGCACGCCGAAGAAGCGCTCCATCGAGCCGGCCAGCGCGCGGTGGATCATCACCGGGCGATGGTCGGTCGCCGTCGGATCCGCGATACTTCAGCTCGAAGCGTTCGGGCAAGATGAAATCGACTTGCACGGTGCCGAGCTGCCACTTGCGGCCGATCGCGTCGTGCAGGTTGATGTCGAGCTTCGGCCCGTAGAACGCGCCGCCGCCTTCGTCGATCGGCATACGGCAAGTTGCGCGATTCGAGCGCGTTGCGGATCGCCGCCTCGGCGATCTCGTCGGTCGGGCCGCGGTGTTCGCGCGTCGAGAGAAAATACTCGAAGTCGTCGAAGTCGAACGCCTTCATCAGCCGCAGCGCCTCATCGAGCGTTTGCTCGAACTCGCCCTGCAGCTGTTCGGCCGTGCAGAAGAGGTGCGCGTCGTCTTGCGTGAAGCCGCGCACGCGCGTGAGGCCGTGCAGCGTGCCGCTGCGCTCGAAGCGGTAGACGGTGCCGAACTCGGAGTAGCGGATCGGCAGATCGCGATACGAGTGGCCCTGGCTCTTGTAGATCAGGATGTGGCCCGGGCAGTTCATCGGCTTGAGCCGGAAGCGCTGGCCCTCGACCTCGATCGGTCCGAACATGCCGTGTGCGAAGTTCTCGAGGTGGCCCGAGGTTTCGTAGAGCTTCTCGTGCACGACGTGCGGCGTGATCACCGGCTGGTAGCCGCGCTCGGCGAGACCCTCGCGAATGAAGTTCTCGACGATGCCGCGCACGAGCGTGCCCTTGGGATGCCAGAACACGAGCCCGCCGCCGGCTTCCTCTTCGACCGAATAGAGGTCGAGTTCGGGGCCGAGCTTGCGGTGATCGCGCTTCGCCGCCTCTTCGAGGAACGTCAGATAGTCGTCGAGCTCGTGCTGCGTCGGGAAGGCGGTGCCGTAGATGCGCTGCAGCATCGGGTTGTGCTCGTCGCCGCGCCAGTACGCGCCCGCGACGCTCATCAGCTTGACCGCGCCGATCTCGCCGGTCGAACGCGCGTGGCCGCCGCGGCACAGATCGGTGAACTCGCCGATCGTGTAGAGCGTGATCGGCTCGCCCTCGGGGATGTCGCGCGCGAGCTCGACCTTGAACGGGTTGTCGCGGTAGCGTTCGAGCGCCTCGCTGCGCTCGACGCGCCGGCCGGTCATCTCGTAGTCGCGCTTGACGATCTCGTGCATGCGCCTCTCGAGCTGGGCCAGGTCGTCGGCCGTGAACGGCTCGGCGCGTTCGAAATCGTAATAGAAGCCGTTGTCGATCGCCGGGCCGATGGTGGGCTTCGCTTCGGGAAAGAGATCTTGCACCGCGTAGGCAAGAACGTGCGCCGCAGTATGGCGGAGTTCGTCGAGGGTCATCGCGTCTGTCTTGGCGCCGCGCGGCTGGGAAGCCTCGGATGAGCCCGGCGTACCCGCACCTGCTGGTGAACCATTTACCGGTCGCCGGCGCCCTCGTGGCGACGATCCTGCTCGCGGTCGCGGTGTGGCGCCGCACGCTCGAGGGCGCGATCTACGGCTACGCGGCGCTGGTCGTGGTGGCGGTCCTGGCCATCGTGGCCTTCGTGACCGGTAACTTCGCCCCGCCGGCCCTCGCGCACGTGCCTGGTGTTTCGCGCGACCGGATCACCTTCCACCAGATCACGGCGCTGGCGACGATGATCGTCGCGGTGCTGGTCGGCCTGTTGGCGAGTCATTCCGCTGGTGTTCACCAACATCGCCGCCCGCCGCGGCGTCCTGATCGCCTATCTGGTCGTCTCGGTCGGCCTCGATGCGGCGTTCGCGTTCACGGCGAGCACCGGCGGGGCCATCCGGCACACGGAACTTTTGCTACGCTAGGTCAGCCCAGCAGCCCCGGGTTCTTGATGTAGCGTTTGGTGACGGCGTCGGCCGTGCGATAGGCGAGCGCGCCGACGGTGCCGGTCGGGTTGTAGCCGGCGTTCTGCGGAAACGCGCTCGCGCCCATCGAGAACACGTTCGGCACGTCCCACACTTGCATGTAGGTGTTGACCGCGCTCTTCGACGGATCGGTGCCCATGATCGCGCCGCCGGTGTTGTGCGTCGACTGATACGGCACGACGCTGTAGTGCTCGCTCAGCGCGGTGATGGTAGTAGCTCTGCGGGTTGAGCGCTTTCGCCATCGGCTCGTACTTGGTGAGCGAGCCAGTCGGAGTACTTGCGCTCGTGCTTGCCCCAGTCGAACGTCATCCGCATCAGCGGCTGGCCGTGCGCGTTCTTGTAGGTCGGATCGAGATCGAGATAGTTGCCGCGATAGGCCTGCACGCTGCCTTGCGCGCCCCAGCCGAACGACGAGTTGTAGTACTTCGCGGCGGCCGCTTTCCAGGCGGCGCCCCAGCGCGGCGTGCCTTTCGGCACCGGATGATACTGGATCGGCCGGCCGCTCGCGCGTGCTTTGCGAGATCACGCCGCCGCCGATGAAGTCGAGGCCGGAGTGATCGAAGTTGTCGCCGTTGTAATCGTCGATGCCCATCGCGAGCGAACCCGCACCCATGAACGGGTTGAAGTTCTTGCCTTCGAAAAAGACCGTCGCCGACGTGCCGGTTTGATAGGTGTAGTTCTTGCCGATCACGCCTTCGCCGGTTGCCGGGTCGTAGGGTTTGCCGATGCCCGAGAGCAGCAGCAAGTGGACGTTGTTGAGCGAGAACGCGGTGAGGAACACCATGTCGGCCGGCTGGATCACTTCGTTGCCGGTCGGCGTCGAGGTAGGTCACGCCGGTGGCCTTCTTGCCGGTCGAATCGAGATTGATCTTGAGAACGTGCGAGTTCGTGCGCAGTTCGAACTTCGGTTCTTTCAAGAGAATCGGCAGCAGCGTCGTCTGCAGCGAACCCTTGGCCGACATCTCGCACGAGAAGCGTTCGCAGAAGCCGCAGTACGCGCAGGCGCCCATCTGCACGCCCTCGGTGTTCTTATACGGGCTGCGAATTGTTGGCCGACGGCGAGACGAACGGATGCAATCCGATGTCGGTCATCGCTTTGCGGAACATTTCTTGCGAGTAGGAATGCTTGAGCGGCGGGTTCGGGTACTCGCGTTTGCGCGGTCCCTCGAAGACGTTGCCGCCGGCGATCTTCTTGCCGTTGAGGTTGCCGGCTTTGCCCGAAATGCCGCACAGATATTCGAAGCGATCGTAGTCGGCTTCGAGATCCTGATAGGTGACGCCCCAGTCGGCGGTCGTGCAGTCCTCGCCGAGCACGGCGGCGCCGTATTTCGCGATGCTGTTGCTGCGCAGCTTGAACTCGTTCTCGAGAAAGCGCCACGTCAGGCCGTTCCAGTGCACGCCCGCGCCGCCGAGCCCGTCGCCCGGCAGGAACGAACCGAACTGCCGGATCGGCAGCGCCGTTTCGCGCACGTTGTTGCGGAAGCTCAGCGCGTCGCGCGCCGGATTCTGGAAGAGCTTGTTGCGCATCGCGTAGGCGAGCTCGTCGTGCACGCCGGGCGTGAGAAAGTCGGGATTGGTGTTGCGGAAGTCGCCGCGCTCGAGGCCGACGACGTTGAGCCCGGCCTTGGTGAGTTCGCGCGCGAGAATGCCGCCGGTCCAGCCGACGCCGATCATCACCGCATCGACCGGTTTCATCGTCTTCGGCCATTATTGGTTCACCTTGTCGAGACGCTTGGCGTTTTCCATCGCGATGTGATGCATCAGCTCGTGGCCCGGCGGCGACCGGCTTGCCCTTGCTGCACGTCGGCGATCGAGACGGGCGCGAACGTTGTAGGGCTTGTTGTAATCGGTGATCTTGTTCGCGTAGTACGCGGCGACGCCGGGGAAGCCGACGAGTTTCCAGCCGACTTTGTCGCGATTGCCGCCGTAGAGCGGATCGGCGAAGAAGCCCTCGACCGTGTTCTGCAGGAGCATCTCGAAGAACGCCTTGGCCGGAACGGTCGTCGAACGTGATCGTGCCGCCGTCGAGGCCTTTGAGCACGTCGTCTTGCTGCGCCGGCGGTCAGCGTGGCAAAGCGCCCTTGGTAGGTCGCGTTGCAGTACGCTTCCGTCGCCGCGATGCCCTGACGGTACACCTCGGCCGGCGTTTGGCGCAGCTGATAGCCTTGCATCGGCGTTCCCGGCGCCCACGGTCCGTTGCGTGTACATCTTAGCCGCGGTGCCGAACGCGCCGACCAGCTGCTGGTCGATGAAAAACGCGACGCCCGCCGAACGCGCGCCCGGGGCCGTGCTCGTCGGTTGGGATCAAGCGTTCGACGGCGGCTTCGACGAAACGTGGCCTCGGGTTCGGTGAAGTACGTATACGCTTCGGGCTCCGTCGCCCAGCGGCGCCATGCCGCCCGGCTGGGCCGTGTTGGCCGCCATCTCCATCGGCGGCATGGCGTCCGCCGCCGGAGCGCCGGCCGCGCCGGCCGCTGAGGGCACCGCTGCCGCTGCCGTGGCAGTGCCGACGATGGCCACGAAATCTTTGCGAGAAACCTGACCGCTCACGTGCTCAGCCTTTCCCCGGAGGAACGTTCCTCCGCTTGGTAGGTTGGCAATTGCGCGTCGTGTCCGGCGTCCCTGTCAGCTCGGCGGCTTGAGCTTCGGCATGCTCTTACAGACGTACACGTTGCCGCTCGCGTCGTAGTTGACCGAGGTGAGCACGCTTTTGCCGCGCTCGAAGACGTAGGCGACCCGGTCCGAAACCTTCGTGACACTCGGCGACCAGTTCACCTCGTCGTCCGTGATCCGAGCCGGTCCGCTGAAAACAGCATCCGGCGCCGCGGCATTCCACGTCTTTGCCGTACCGGCGACCGTGTCGATGCTCAAGGCGAGGTCGCGCGCGGAATCGGGCGGCATCGTCGAGCCGCAATAAAAATTCAGCACCGTAGCGCCGGCGGGCATCGCTAGGCTCGGGCCGATAACGATTCCGGCCACGGCAACCAGACCAACACTGAGAGCTCGCACCATCACCCGTTGTTCTCGCAATCGAGCGGGCCGAAGCCTTCCGATTGTTAGGGGCCGTTGCTGTTGGAGCTGAGCGTGACTTGTGCCGGGAACGGCTGCGGACATGCATACTGGGGATAGGTGATACCCGGACCGACGACGGCGAGCTCGCTGACGCAAAGCGTTCCGCCGGCCGGCAGGTTCGTGAACGTCGTTTGACCGCTTGCGACGGTGGTTTGGGTTGAAATCACACCGGTGGCCGTTGTGCCGCTGAACCCGGTCGACAGCGTAACGGCGCTACCGGCAACCGGTAGGCCGTTGGAGAGCACGGTAACGACGCTCGTGCCGGCATTCTGCGTCGACGAAGGTACGGCCGCGCTGCTTCCGCCACCGCCCCCGCCGCAACCGGCAGGCAACGTTAGGGCAAGCAAGAGTGCGATCCGCGAAGTTATGCCGATCATGACTTTTAGAATTGCGTGTGACGCAAGCAATCCCTTTGTTTCTTCGGAGAGCTAAGTAGGCGTTAACAATGCGGAAATTACAACGCCTAAAGCCGTCAAATGAAAATGAAGAACCCCGATTGCTCGGGGTTCTCAAATGGTGGGCACGAGAAGGATTGAACTTCTGACCCCCACAGTGTCAATGTGGTGCTCTCCCACTGAGCTACGCGCCCGCTCCGTTCGCGTGGGAATTTCCGACCGACGACTATTCGAACCCCTCCGGTACAGACCTCTTACCGGGCAGGCGCTTGCGAAACCGCTCGAGTGGGTACGGTACCAAACCTCCGCCGTTTGGCTGGTTTGTCGATGGACGTGTATTTCGTTGCAACATAAAGACGCAGCGCCTGTGCTGCATTTCAGAATTCCATGCGCGGCGCAGATTTTCGGCTGCGCAACGGCGCTCGTGCTGGGGACGCTGCCGGCCTTCTCGCAAGCGGCGTCCGCTGCTCCGCCGGCGTGGTTGGCGTTTCAGCACGCCTGGGCCGGCGTTAGCGGATACAGCAGCACGATCACCACGTTCGAGCGCAAAGGCACACAGACGCAGAATTGGGTGCTCGGATACGCGTTCAGCAAAGCGCCGACGAAGGCAACGCTCCACTTCATCAAAGGCGCGGACGTCGGCTCGACGGTCGTGTGGAACGGCGGTACGACGGTCGTCGGGAATCGCGGCGGCATGATCGCGGCGTTCAAAAAGAAATACCCGCTGCACGATCCCGCGGTGACGACGATTCGCGGGTCGTCGATCGATGAGTTGAGTTTCCCCGCGATGCTGGCCCACTCGCAAGCCACACCCGGCACGATCGCGCAACGTCCGGGTCCGACGATCTTGGGCGTTCGAACGACGGCCGTGACGCTCGTTCCCCGCTCCTCCGGGGCCGACGCGGGCCTGACGCGGGAAGTCGTGGATCTCTCGGCGGTGACCGGCTTCCCCGTGCGGGCCCTTGGTTATACCGGCAACACCCTCGTCCGGCAGGTTGATTTCTCGGGGCTCACGTTCCAACGCTAGCCTCCAACGTGAGGCGCGCACGCGCTAAGCAAGCGTGGCGCAGCTAACAGTGACGCCGAACCCCTAGCCGATCCGTGATTCGTCGTGACGGTTGGGTAAGAGCAGTGTAGAGAACGCGGCGCTCGCCGGCAAACGGCGCGCAACAGACGCCGCCTCTCCGCTGCCAAGGAGGCAAATGCCGTGAACGCTGTACGAAACGCTGCAACAGCCGGATGCGCGCTCATCGCGATGAGCCTCGCCTTCTCGGTCGCGGTGATCGCGGCGCCGGTCAACCAGCCGCCGGCGATGACGCTGATCAGCACCGACACGTCCGAACCCTATCCGTTCGCGGCCATCGTGCTCAATCATCAGACCTATCACGTTACCGAAGGCGACGTCCTCGACGGCGTCACGATCCGCCACATCGATGCCGGGCGCGTAACGCTCTCCGACGACCACGTTCTCATCGCCGTGCGCCAGCCGCAGTCCGACCCGGCGGTGTATCAGGTTTCGCGCGCCAACAATCGCTAGCCGGTTTACCCTAGCGGGTTTTGCGGAAATGCGCATTGATGCAATCCGCAGTGCTCGTTGCCAACAGCGGGGCGCGCCAAACCGCTGAGGCCTTCGCGAAAGCGCGTCTGATGCTGGTCGAGCGCGGCGTTCACCTCACGACGACGCACGTGGTCGACAACCATAAGGATCTGTGCCGGTACGTTCGGCGCGCGGTCAAGAGCGGGTGCGGCCTCGTCATCGTTGCCGGCGGAGACGGTACGCTGACCTCGGCCGCCGGTCAGCTGGCGAAAAGCAAAACGGTGCTCGGCGTGTTACCGCTGGGAACCGGCAACAGCTTCGCGTTGAGCCTCGGGATCACGAGCCTCGAGGTTGCGGTCGACGCGATCGTCGCCGGCCGTGTGGCCGCGGTCGATCTGGGCAAAGTCAACGGCACGTACTTCGCGAACTTCGCCACCATCGGGCTTTCGTCGACGATCGCGCGCGCGACGCCGAACGGGTTGAAGAAGATCGTCGGGGCCGCCGCCTACGTGCTGGCGGGCGTGCTGCCCGCGCTGCGCTCGCGGCCGTTCCGCTGCAAGCTGCGCGCCGGGAAGCAGAAGCTCGTCTTTGAGACCTTTCAGGTCATCGTGGCCAACGGCCGCTACTTCGGGCACACGCCGCTGACGCCTGAGGCCTCGCTCAGCAGCGGCACGCTGACGTTTTATTCCACCAGTGACCACACGCTCGTCGACGCTGCGAAAACGTACACCTCGCTGTTGCTCGATCGTCAGCAGCTGCTGACGAACGCCCATATCCTCGAGGCGACGGACCTGCGCGTGCGCGCGCGGCCGGCCCAGCCGCTCGCCATCGACGGCGAACAGTGCGGCACCACCCCGGCGCGCTTCACGGTCGTGCCGGGTGCGCTGCGGGTAATGGTTCCGGCGGTAACTCCGCCCGCCATCCCGTGAGCGACGACGTTCGGCTCGCGGGCACCGCGCTGTGGACTCTGATCGCAATGCTGGCCCTGGGAGCCTACGTCGCGCACCGGCCGTTGTCGCCGCTCGACGTTGAGTTCATCGCGCTGCGCGGGCGCGGCACGCCGCTGGCGGTAATGTTCACCCGGTCGGGATACTGGCCGGCGCTGACCGGTATCGTGCTCGTGCTCGCCGCGGTCGAGCTTGTCGTGCGCGGCGGGATCGCGTTCGCCGTCGTGCTCGGCGGAACGCAGTTGCTTTCGCAAGCCGCCTCCGACGTCGCCAAAGAGATCTTCAAGCGCATCCGGCCCGACGATTGGCTCTTTCACCAAGAGCGCGGCTTTTCGTTCCCGAGCGGTCACGCCACGACGGCTGTCGTCTTCTTCGGCGGCGCGCTGCTCTTCGTGTGGAACGAGCCGTTACCGTTCGCGGTCCAACTCGTGACCGGCGCCGTGCTGGCCGTATGGATCGCCGGCATCCCGTGGTCGCGGATGGTCTTGGCCGCGCACTACGGCACCGACGTGCTCGGCGGACTGCTGCTCGGCGTCACGTGGCTCGCGCTGATGCTGTTGCTGCTGCGCCACTTGCCGGTGGCCCACATTTCTCTGTAGGCAGTCATCCGGCGACGCCCGCGGCGGCGTATGCGGGGTATGAAACTGCCTATCATCTCCGTCCTCGCCGCCGCGGTGCTGTTCGCGGGACTCCCAACGGCCGCGCCGGCAGCTCCGCCGGTAGCCGTCGTACACATTCAAAACTTCAAGTTCGTTCCGGCTACGCTCAACGTGACGGCCGGAACGGTGGTGACGTTCGTCAACGACGACCAAGAGCCGCATACGGTGACGGCGACCGACAAGTCGTTCGATTCCGAAGGCCTCGACACCAATCAGAAGTGGCCGCACACCTTCGCCAAGGCCGGGACGTACACGTACTTCTGCGAGATGCATCCGTACATGCACGGCACCGTCAGCGTGAAGGCGGCGCCATGAAGCGCGCGTCATTTCTCGAGCACGTCGGTTGGACCGGCGGCGGCATCGCCTTCGCGCTGACGGCTACCGGCACGTTCGCCGCGGCCGCACCCGGCAGCGACTTCACCTTCGTCCAGATCAGCGACAGCCACATCGGCTTTGGGCTGCCCGCCAATCCCGACGTGCTGGGCACGCTCAACGCGACGGTCGATGCGATCAACGCGCTCCCGCAGCAGCCGGCGTTCGTCATGCACACGGGCGATGTGACCCACCTCTCCAAAGTCGAGCAGTTCGATACTGGCCAAGAGCGTTCTGGGCCGCCTCAAGGCACCGCTGTTCGTGATCCCGGGCGAACACGATGCGATCGGCACCGAAGGCGCGCAACGCTTCGCGGCCGCGTTCCCCAACGCCGCGGCGCCCGAGGGCTGGTGGTCGTTCGACCGCAACGGCGTGCACTTCATCTCGCTCGTGAACGTCTTCAACTTCGAAACGATGGGCGTGCTCGGATCGAAGCAGCTCGACTGGCTGGCCAAAGACTTGGCTGCGCAAAAACCCGACACGCCGATCGTCGTCTTCGGACACGTCCCGCTCTACGCGCTCTATCCGGCCTGGGGGTGGACGACCGAGGACGGCGCGAAGGCCATCGCGATGCTCAAGCGCTTCTCGGCGGTGACCGTCTTGAACGGGCACATCCACCAGATCATCACCCAGCGTGAGGGCAACATCTCGTTCGCGACCGCGGCGGCGACGGCATATCCGCAGCCCGCGCCGGGCACGGCTGCCGCTCCCGGACCGCTCACCGTTCCGGCGCCGGAATTGCTGGGCCGCCTCGGCTATCGCAACGTCTCGTTTACGGGCCTGCACGCGGCGGTCAGCGATCGGTCGTTGCAAACGGCGTGAACGACGACCGCGAGCTCGACGCGGCCTTTGCCGCGCACGTCGACGGTGCGCTCGAAGAAGCGTACCGCCGGCATGCGCCGGCCCTGCAAGCCGCGGCGCGCCACGTGCTCGGCACGGCCGGCGACGCGCGCGATTGCGTGCACGACGCGCTGATCCGCGTGTGGTCGAAGGAGGGAGCGTACCGCCCCGAGCGCGGCGCGCTGCGCTCGTTCCTGATGGTGTGCGTGCGCAACGAGGCGATCTCGCGCAAGCGCAGCTCGGTGCGCCACGTCGCCTCGGAGCAGCGCGCCGCGGCGACACCGACGTTCGGGGTCGACGTGGCGGAGCGCGTTGGCGATCCGCTCGGCGCTCGCCGCGCTGCCGCGCGAACAGCGCGATGTGCTCGAACTCGCGTACTGGGGCGATTGTACCCAAGCCGAAATCTCGGCGCGGCTGGGCATTCCGCTGGGGACGATCAAGAGCCGCGCCGCACTCGGACTACGCAAACTTGCCCGCAGCTTGAACCAACGGGATTTCGCATGAACCATATCGATCAAGAAGCCGAACTCTACGCCCTGGGGATGCTCGATGACGACGAGCGTGCGCGCGTCGACGAACATCTCACCACGTGCGAACCGTGCACGGTGCTGGTCGGCCGAGCCGAAGCCGCGGTCGCGGCGCTGATCGACTCAACCCAACAGCGGCACGCGGAGCGGCGCACGGCGTGGTGGCCGGCGGCGGTGGCCGCGGCCTTCGCGCTGGCGGCACTGGGACTGCTGGGTCAAAACGTGATCATGCGCGGGGCGCTGAGCAGCGACGGCACGCTGCTCGCGACGATGGTCGACAGCCACTTCGACCACACCCAATTTCAAACGCCGGGCGGCGCGGCGCTGGCGGCCAAAGCGATCTACGAGCGGCACGGCAAGTGGTATGAGATCCTCGCCGACGGAACGCCGGCCTGGCGTGTCGTGTTCGTGCGCCCCGACGGCACGCGCGATCCGGCCGGCGCCGAATTCGCCCGGCGCGGAGCGGCGTCGATCGTGTACGTCGCGCCATCGATGCCGGTGAAAACGATCGATCTCGAGGACGCCGGCGGTCACGTTGTCGGCAGCGTGCATCCGGTGCTGCAAGCCGAGCAGGAATAGTGCGCCGGCCGCTTCATGGAAGCGGCGTATGCAGGTAGATCTGGCGTTCGGCCGCGGCACGTTGCCGGTGAACCTTCCCGGGCGGGCCGGCGTCACGGTGATTCGCAAGGCGCCGCGCCCGAAGCTCGGCTCGGATGCGATAGCACGCGCGCTCACCGAACCGATCGGAGCGCCGCCGTTGGCCCAGCTCGTGCGCGGCCGCGCAAGCGCCTGCATCCTGATCTGCGATATCACGCGGCCGGTACCCAACCGGCTGTTCTTGCGACCGCTGGTCGAGGCGATGCTCGCCGGCGGCATCCCGCGGGAGCGGATCACGATCCTCGTCGCGACCGGCCTGCACCGCCCCAACGTCGGCGAGGAACTCGCCGAGGTCGTCGGCGATCCGTGGGTGCTCGACAACGTTCGCATCGAGAACCACTTCGCGCGCAACGACGACGATCACGTCGATCTCGGCGTCACCGCAACGCGCGGCACGCCCATCAAGGTCGACCGCCGCTTCGTCGAGGCCGACCTGCGCATCGCAACGGGCCTCGTCGAACCGCACTTCATGGCCGGCTATTCGGGCGGCCGCAAAGTGATCGCGCCCGGCATCATGCATGCCGACACGATCCGCACCTTTCACAGCGCGCGCTTCATGGAAGACCCGCTGGCAACCTCGGGCGTACTCGACGGCAACCCGCTGCACGAAGAGCAGCTGCTGATCGTGCGCCGGCTCGGCGAGCACTACGCCCTCAACACCGTCATCGACGAGGAGCGCGACCTCGTCTATGCGAGCTTCGGTGAGACGATCGCGAGCCATCTGGCGGCGGTCGCCTTCGCCCAGGATTGGACGTCGGTGACGGTGCCGCGGCGCTTCAAGACCGTCGTCACGTCGGCCGCCGGTTTTCCGCTGGACCGGACGTACTACCAAACCGTGAAGGGCATGGTCACGCCGCTCGATATCGTGGCACACGGCGGAAATCTGATCGTGGCAGCGGAGTGCTCCGGCGGAATGGGCTCGGCGGAATTCCGCGCCTCGCAAGCGCGCCTGGTGGAGCTGGGCCCGGAAGCATTTTTGCAGACCTTGCTGGCGAAGCGTTTCGCCGACGTCGATGAGTGGCAGACCGAGATGCAGCTCAAGCCGATGCGCGTCGCCAACGTGCAACTCTACGCGCCCGGCCTCAGCGGCGCGGATCGCGCGCTGACCGGCGTCGCCGCGATCGATTCGGTCGACGCGGCGATTCGGGCCAGCATCGCGCAGCACGGAGACGATGCCGTCGCCGTGATTCCGGAGGGCCCGTACGTCATTCCGCACGCCGCCGCCGAGGCTTGAGCGAAATGACGGGCGAACGTCGGCGTGATGATCGGCCTGAAGATGTTCGCCGCCGCGGCGCTGTGCTCGTTGCTCTCGGCGCTGCCGGCCGGCGCTGAAACGATCAACATCGCGCACCAAGCCGATTTCCCGCCGTTCGCCTACGTGACGGATGGGAAGTCGGTCGGTCTCTTCGTCGATCTGCTGCGGGCCGCCGCCGCGCGCGAGGGAATCGACGTGAACTTCGTGCCGGTGCCGTTCGCCCAGGTGCAAGGAACGTTGCAGGACGGTCGCGCGCAAGCGATATTTCCGCTCGGCATCACACCCGAGCGCATGCAGACGTTCGATTTCAGCGAGCCATTCTTGTCGACCGGCGGTGCGATCTACGCGCACGGCCCGAGCCCCGCGCCCGAGAGCCTCGCGGAGCTCACGGGCAAGACCGTGGTCACGCCGCGAACGGGACCGCTCGTAGCATACATCCAAAAGAACGCGCCCGGCGTCAACCTCGTGCTCACCGACAACTACGAAGCGAGCCTGGCCCAAGTTATGAGCGGAGCGGCCGCCGCGGCGGCGCTAAACTATCAAGTCGGAGCGCAGCTTGCGGCCAAGCTCTACCCGGGGCAGTTGACGGCCTCGCACGCGATGTTCGCGGCGACGCCGCTCGCGGTCGGCGTGGCCAAAGGGCAGAACGCGAAGCTCATCGAGCGCCTGAACGCGGGACTGGCGGCGATCAAAGCCGACGGCACCTGGCAGCAAATCAACGCCCGCTGGACCGGCCGCTAAGCCGGCCTGCGGCGGCTACGCCGCCTTGGCGCGTTGTTTTTTGGCGGCGCGGATCGATTTCTTCATCATCGTGGTGAGGTGGGCGCGCTCGTCGCGCGAGCCGACGCGCTCGATGAAGGCGATGATGTGCGCTTCCCGCTCGATCTTCTCGAGCGCGCCGTTGGCCAGAAACTCTTCGATCAGCGCGGGAAAGATGTAGGACTTCTTGCACACGGCCGGCGTGTTGCCCAGGCGCTTGGCGACGTTACGAACCGCCTCGAGAACGGCGGCCTTGGCGTCCTTCTGCGTTTCGGCGCGGACCTTGCACAGCTCGAGTGCGCACGCCATGGTGCCCTCCCACGTGCGGAAGTCCTTGGCCGTGAAGTCTTCCTCGGCGATCTCTTTGATGTACGCGTTGACGTCTTGCGAATCGATCGTCGCGGGCTCACCGTTCTCATCGAGATAGTTGAAGAGTTCGTGGCCGGGAATGTCTTGGCAGCTGCGCACGATCTTGGCCAAGCGCTTGTCGCGCACGGTCACGCTGTGCTCGATGCCGCTCTTGCCCCGGAACCGAAAGCGGATCGCGTCGCCGCGCACGTTGACGTGTTCCTCGAGCATCGTGGTGAGCCCGTAGGAGTCGTTGTCGCGGGCGTACTCCTCGTTGCCGACGCGAATCATCGTGGCCTCGAGCAGCGCGACGACGGTGGCCAGCACTTTCTCGCGCGGCAAGCCGGCTTTGCCGAGGTCGCGTTTGACGGCGGCCCGCATCTTGGGCAGCGCTTTGGCGAACGCGAGCATGCGGTCGAACTTGTTCTCATCGCGCACTTCGCGCCAGCGCTTGTGGTAGCGGTACTGCTTGCGGCCGCGCGCGTCGCGGCCGGTGGCCTGGACGTGGGCGTTGCGAATCGGCGCGATCCACACGTCCGTGTAGGCCGGCGGGATCGCCAGCGACTTGATGCGCGCGATCTCGGCTCGGTCGGTGAGCGGCTTGCCGTCGGGCGCGATGTAGCGAAAACTGCCGCGCACCTTCTGCCGGCGGATCCCGGGCCGGTCGTCGGTCATGTAGCGCAGGCCCGCCTTGCGGGCCGAATCCAGGGTTTCGCTTGCCGTCACACGGCCTTCGTACCCGGATAGACCAAAATGTCGCCCTCGCGCCGGACCCCGGGGGTGAGGACGTGGGTCGCCCGCGAGTGCGGGGTCAGGTGAACGACTTCGAACCCGGCCAGCAGTACGGCTGCGTCGGCGACCAGGCGGCGGTGGCACTGCCACCACAGCGTCTCGGCGCAGAAGATCGCCGTGGTGCGTTCGCGCGCCAGGGCCAGCAGCGCGTTGAACCCCATCCGGAAGTCGAGTGTGGCCATGTAGTCGGCATAGCCGCGAAACCCGCTGTTGCGCAAACCGGTGTTGGGTGAATCCGGCAGCGGCTGCCGCCGGCCGCCCAGCTCCGGAAGCGGGCGGTACTCGATCGCCGCCTCGCCGAGCCAGCCGCGCATTTCGGCCGCGCCGAATTGGGGATGACGCCGGCTACCCGCGAAACGTCGCACGTCGGCGGCGACCGCCACGCCCTCCGCGCGCAAGGTCGTGCGGAAGACGTCGGCCTGCAACGTCCCGTGGCCCAAAGTGTAGAAACGGTCGGCTTCCATGTAGACAGGCGTCTCCCGAAGTTTGTATAATCCGACGGTTCGCCAAACGGGCGCGTAGCTCAGTGGGAGAGCATCCGCTTCACACGCGGGGGGTCGTTGGTTCAATCCCAACCGTGCCCATTTGCGGGTGAAGTTTCGTTCAGAAACTTCACCCTATCTGGACCGTTTGGCGCAGTAGCTCAGTTGGTTAGAGCGCCGCCCTGTCACGGCGGAGGTCGAGGGTTCGAGCCCCTTCTGCGTCGCCAGATCCAAAGAACCCTTACACCATAAGGGTTTTTTGCTCTTCTCCGGCAGGAGCCGCCGCGCGCCGCCGGAACCGCTAGCTTACCTGGTCTGGTACTGAATCGTCCGGTTGACGCATGGAGGCGTTCGCGCGATGAGTTCCACGATATCCGCCGCATCCGGCACGTCGCCGATCGCTGCCCTGGCGGCGAGCACGATCGTTTCCGTTGCGCCCGAATACGACCCGATCTCCCCGCTGCAGAACGCGCCCGAAGAAGAGATCACCAAAGGTGTCAGCGGCGCGGTGATGGAGAGTTTGACGCCGGCGCAAGTGGCCGAGCTCGATGCGTACATCAACACCCAGTACGCGGCGACCGGCCCCGCGATCACCGTGACGGACTACGATGGGCAACCGGGCGGACCGATCACCGGTGGCGAGCACTTGGGGACGGGCGAGATCTGGAGCCAGGTCGCAGCCGGCGCTTCCATCACCGGCGACACCGTGGCGACGATCGTCGACACGGGCACGACCGTCGAGACGTTCGTCGGCACCGCCACCGCGGCCGAGTCCGCGGCGTGGGCCGGCGCGAACGGCGGCGGCGGTCCGGGCATCAGTGCCGCCCCGACCGTTTCCAGCGTGCCGTCCATCGCGGGCGGCGCCGCCTATCTGACCGTCATCTTCTCGGGGAACGGCCCGCATACGCTCAAAGCCAACCTCGTGACCGACACGACCAATCCGGACGGCAGCGTCACCCCGGTCACCACGGCGGTCGACATCGAGATCGACGGCGGCACCCCGGCGAACGCGCCATCCGCGCAGGCCGCCGCCGCAGCCGCGACCGCTGCGTTTCTCGCGCAGCTCAACGGTCCGGCGGAGGGTGCCGGCGGAACAGCCACCACCGCCGCCGCTCCGCAGCCGCGGGCGAAGCCGGCGGGCGCCGCCGCGAGCGCCGCGGACCTCTCGCTGTCGCTGCGCAGTCTGGTGGTCCCGGCGACGCCGATCGTCCCGCCGGTGGATCACGGCCCGGTCTCCCTCGTCACCGGAGCCGATGCCGTGTTCGACGTCGGGTCGGTTACCGGCGACGGAGCGACGACGCTCTACGGCTTCTATACTTCCACCGCGACGGTCGCCGGCGGGTTTGGGGCCGCGCCGGGCAAAGCGTTCAGCGCGCAAGCGTAACCGTTCCGGCGCCGGCGGCCCGACGAGGCCCGGTGCCTCGTTTTGCGAAGGTTGACGGTCGTGGCGTCCATCTCGGTCGAACATCTCTTCAAGCGTTATCCGTCGGGAACGCTCGCTTTGAGCGACGTCAACCTCGACGTGGGCGAGGGCGAGTTCGTCGCCGTGGTCGGGCCGAGCGGCTGCGGTAAGAGCACGCTGCTCCGGATCATGGCCGACCTCGACACCCCGACCGAAGGCCGCATCGCAACCGAAAACGGCGGAGTGGACCCGGGCCGCGGACTTCCCAGCGCCGTCGTTTTCCAGGAGCAGTCGCTCTTTCCGTGGATGCGCGTGGGCGAGAACGTCGCGTTCGCCTTCGACAGCCTCGGGTTGCCGAAGAGCGAGGTGCAGCGGCGGGTGGAGAAGGAGCTGGCCCTCGTCGGGCTGAGCGAGTTCGCCAACGCCTACCCGCACGAACTTTCCGGCGGGATGAAGCAGCGGGTCGCGGTCGCCCGCGCCTTCGCGGTCGACCCGCCGGTGCTCTACATGGACGAACCGTTCGGCGCGCTCGACGAGCAAACGCGGGTCGGCCTCGCCAACGAGCTGATGTCGCTCTGGGAGCGCATGCGCAAGACCGTCGTGTTCATCACGCACGGCATCGAGGAAGCGGTCACGCTGGCCGACCGCGTGGTCGTGCTCTCGGCGCATCCGGGGACGGTCAAAGCGATCATCCCGATCGACTTCCCGCGCCCGCGCGATGCCGTGGCGCTGCGCGGCGAACCGAAGTTCGGCGAATACGTCGTGCAGATCTGGGACTTGCTGCGATGACGCGCGGTGAACGCGCGGTCGCGATCGCCGCGCCGATCTCGATCGTGCTGCTGTGGCAGATCGCGGTCTCGACGCGCTTCCTCAATCCGGGGCTGTTTCCGCCGCCGACGGAAATCGCCGCGAACTTCGTCGCCTACGCCGCGAGCGGCGACCTCGCGACGAACACGGCTTGGACGCTCGGCCGGCTGATCATCGGGTGCCTGATCGGCGGTATCCCGGGCACGCTGATCGGCCTCGCGATGGGCATGAACCGTTGGGTGCGGGCCTACTTCCAGCCGGTCGTCGCGCTATTGTATCCGATCCCGAAAATCGCGATCTTGCCCTTGCTCTATTTCATCTTCGGAACGGGCGAGCAGGCGAAGTGGGCGGCCGTTGCGGTCGGCGTGTTCTTCCTGATGGTCATCAACACCGAGGCCGGCGTGCGCCAAATCGAGCCGATCTACCTCGATGTGGCCCGGGCCTACCGCATCCGGCCGGCGTCGTTCTATTTCCGCGTGCTCTTACCGGGAGCGCTGCCCAATATCTACGCCGGCATCAAGCTCAGCATCGGCATCGCGATCGTGCTCGCGGTGGCCTCGGAATTTCAGCTCACGCGCGTCGGCTTGGGCTTCGCGATCTTCAACGCCCAGCAGCTTCTGGATGTCGACCGCTTGTACGCTGCTCTAGTTGCCGTGTCGTTGCTTGGTTGTGTGCTGACCTATGGGCTCGATCTTACCGAGCGCTGGGCCATTCCGTGGCGGCGGGGACGGAAATGAGAATCGGCGGTAAGTAAGCGGTTTCTTACAGTACGTGGAGAATTGTAATGGTGGCCTTACGGGCGGGGCCAAGGGAACACTCGTACGTACATGGAGGTAGGTACCGTTAATACGGTCTCACCAGTTTCGATTGTTCGCGCGCTCTTCGTTTCCAACGATCTGCCGCGGCGCGAACGTTGGGTCGAGCAAGCCGGGCTCTCGCTCGCGCTCAACGCCGCGGTGGCCGCATCGACCCGCGAAGCGCTGATCCATTTGTCCGAAGAGCCGGTCGACGTGATCATCGTCGGTGCCACCATCGACGACGGCACGCGCGATGAATTGCTCGATGAATTGCGCGCGCGCCACGCGCTGTTGCCCTTGATCACCCTTGGCCAGCCCAACGAGCGGGCGCCGCTGCACACGCTCGCCTACGGCGCCATCGAAGCGCTGGCCGACGACGAGACCGCGCGCCTGGGCCCGGTGATGCTGCGGGCCGTTCGCGATGCCGGCTTGGGCCGCGCTCTGCGCGCCGCGCACGATGAATTGCAAGGCGTGTTGACGGTGAGCGACCGTCACTCGTCGTTGCTCACCAACGCCCCCGCCCTGATCTGGTCGACCGATGCCGGCCTCACGCTGTGCGGCATCGAGGGTGCGGAAGCCGGCCGCGACGCGGTCGGCCTGCCGGTCGGCGACTGGGACCGTTCCGCCGCCTCGGCCGACCGCTCGCGCGTGGTCGATGCGCACCGCGACGCCCTGACCGGCGCAACGAATACGATTCGCGTCACCTGGCTCGGCCGCTTGCGGTATCTGACCGTGTCGCCGGTCTACGACGGCGACCGCATCAGCGGCACGGCCGGCGCCGCGCTCGCGATTGCGCCGGGCGACGTGGATATGTCCGCCGCCGGCTCGGGCCACGACACCGTGACCGATCTGCCGAATCGCGCGATCTTCGAACAGCGCGTGAGCGCCGCGTTGCACGAATGTGAGAACAGCGGCGAGCGCGCCGCGGTGTTCTTCATCGATGTCGACCGGTTCAAGACGGTGAACGATCTGGGCGGTCACGCCGCCGGGGATACGGTACTGCGCGCGATCGCGCACCGGCTGCGGCGCACGATCGGCGAACGCGATGCGATCGCGCGCTTCAGTGCCGATGAGTTCGTGGTGCTGGCCGTCGGCCTCGACGATCCGATGCGGGCCGAATCGCTGGCCGCGGCGCTGCTGGCGACGTTCACCTTGCCGTTCACGTACGGTGAACACGAGTTTCACCTGACCGCGAGCATCGGCGCCAGCGTGGGGCCCGATGATGCCGATAACGCGGAACGCTTGATCGCGCAGGCGGAAGCGGCGTCGTTCGACGCCAAGCACATGGGCCGCAACGTGGTGCGCCGCTTCGCGCCCGTGATGCTGGCGACGCCGTCCGAGCGCCACGTGCTGCACCGCGAACTGCTGCACGCCATCGAGCGCGATCAGCTCGAGCTGCTCTATCAGCCCGTCTACGACGTCCCATCGGGCGACATCGTCAGCGTCGAAGCCTTGGTGCGCTGGCGCCACCCGACGCTCGGCATGATCGTCCCCGATCGCTTCATCCCGATGGCGGAAGAATCGGGACTGATCTCCGGCATCGGAGAGTGGGTGATCTCACGCGTGTGCGAGCAGATCCGCGCCTGGGTGGATGCCGGTATCGCCGACGTGCGCGTGAGCCTGAACGTCTCCGCGCGGCAACTCGACCGCTTGGCCTTGCACCGCTTCATCGGCGACGCGATTCGGGCCAACGGGATCGACCCCTCGACGCTCGAGATCGAGGTGACCGAGACGTCGATCCTGCGCGACGTGTACGGCGCGACGCTGTTGCTGCGCGAGTTGCGCGGGATGGGACTGCGCGTTGCCATCGATGATTTCGGCGCCGGCTTCACCTCGCTCGCCTTCTTGCGCGATTTGCCGATCGACAACCTCAAGATCGACCGCTCGTTCGTGCGCGACGTTGCCACGGGCAGTTTCGACGGCGCGGTCGTGCGCGCGGTGGTCGGCCTGGCGCGCAGTCTCGGTCTGCGCACGATCGCCGAAGGCGTCGAGGATCACGCGCAGATGAACGTGCTGCGCGAGCTTCGCTGCGATGCGGTGCAAGGCTACTTGTTCAGCATGCCGCTGCCGGCGGCTGAGTGCGCGACGCTCTTCCGCAGGAAGATCGCTTAGGGTTCCTCGTCCTCCGGCGCCTGGTTCTTCAGGTAGGAGAGCGCCACGTAGACCAGCACCGGCACGGCGACCGCCGCGACCGAGGCGCCGATCTGGACGATCGGGCTTTCCCCGAACGGTGCGCGCAGCAACTCGACGACGTGCCCGAAGTCGAAGCCCTCGGCCGGCCGGCTCGCCGCGGGTTTCTCCGCAGCCGGCTCCGCCGCGTTCGGCGGGGGCGCCGGTGCGGCCGGCGGCGGAACGGGAACGGGCGGGGGCGGCGAGGCCTGCGGCTGGGGCTGCGGTGCCAGCGGCTGGGGCCGCGGTGCCTCCGTGCGCGCGACGGGCGGGGGCTCGATCGGCGGCGGATCCGGATCGTCCTCGACCGGGATGTACGGCTCGAGGTCGCGGTGATCGAAGAGCCCTTCGGCGGCCAGCGAGGCGACATCGAAGCTGAACGGCAGGCCGTTGAGGTTCTCGATGCGCTCGCAGTCCACGCCGTGCGCTTTGAGGTCGTCGTCGCGCAGATACAACTGCGCCATCACGTTGTCGCCGGGACGGTTGCCGGCGCGCGTGCGGATCGTCACGACGGCCCAAATGCGGTCGAACGATTCGACCTCGATGACGTTGCCCGTTCGCGTGAAGCTCAACGAGGGGTATTCACCGTTGATCGGGGTGTCGGCGAGGATCGTTCCGCGGATGAAAAAGCACGGCGTCCCCACGCCGAAATAGCCGTCGATCGATTTCGCGTTGACCTTGGCGATGCTCCGGGGCATCATGCGGCGCCTCACAGCTAACCGTTCGGCAGGTTTGGCCGCTTACCTTAGGTGACGGCCGAGGACCCGGAGCCTAGATCCCACTAGGGCCGGCGCTCCACGAACCCGCGATAGATGCGGATGAGGGTCTCTTTCTGATCCGTGCTGAGTGCGGGGTCGACTTTGATCGCCTGCTCGACCGTCACCCCGCCCTCGGCCTCGGGCGCGTCGTCGAGGAGACCGGCCTGCGCGTACATCGACTCGGCCGAGATCCGCAGCGCGCTCGCGATGTTCTTGAGCACGTCGGCCGAGGGTTTGTAGATCCCGCGTTCGATCTGCCCGAGGTAGGGATTGGAAATACTGGCCATCTCGGCCAGCTGGCGCAGCGAGAGGTTGGCGAGCTCGCGCTGCGCTTTGATGAAGTCGCCGACGCTGCTCCACGGTTCGCGTTCACTCACCGGCAGCGGTTTCCGTGGGGCGCGAGACGTCGACCGGCGGCGCGACCTCGTTGCGCACGTAGGACCCGGGTGCGGCTTCGCCGCGCGGAAAATCGGCCGGGGCGCCAAGCGCGCCCGCGTGGGCGCCCGCCCACACCGCCCAATCCTCCCACCAGCTTCCCGGCCGGCGTTCGGCCGCCGCTCGCCAAGCGGCGGCATCTTGGCTGGGATGGGCGCGTTCGGTCGTCCAGTGCACGGACTTCTTGTTTCCGGGCGGGTTGACGATCCCCGCGATGTGACCGGAGTTGGTCAGCGTGAAGCGCAGGTCGTCTCCGCCGACGAGGTTGATGGTGCGATAGGCCGAGCGCCACGGCGCGATGTGATCGTTTTCCGCACCGAGCACGTAGAGCGGCGTTTGGATACGGCCGAGGTCGATCGGCGTGCCGTCGACCGAGAACGCGCCGGGCTGCGCGAGCGTGTTGTTCAGGTAGCACGAACGCAGGTATTGGGAATGCATGGCGGCCGGCATGCGCGTCGCATCCGCGTTCCAGGAGAGGATGTCGAACGCGGGCGGATCCTTGCCCAAGAACCAGTTGTTGACGACGTAACTCCAAATGAGATCGTTGGCGCGCATCCAGTCGAAGGTCCGCGCCATTTCCTCCGATTCCAGATAGCCGCGGTCGTTCATGCGCTTTTCGAGCCGCGCGATCGTCGCCTCGTCGGTGAACACGGCGAGCTCACCGGGCTCGCTGAAATCGACCAGCGTGTTGGTGAGGGTGGCGCTCGCGATGCGGCCGGCTTCGCCGCGCGCCGCCAGGTAGGCGAGCACGATCAAGCTCAGCGTGCCGCCCAAACACAGCGCCGCGAGGTTCGTTTGCTTGCGTCCCGTCAGGCGTTCGACCGCGTCGAGCGCGGCCAACAGCCCCAGCCGCAAATAGTCGTCCATCCCGAATTGCGCCATCGTCGCATCGGGGTTGCGGTAACTGATCGCAAAGGTTTGGTGACCGTGCCGAACGGCCCATTCGATGAACGAGCGCCCGGGCGCGAGGTCCATCACGTAATATTTGTTGATCCACGGCGGGCTGCACAAGAGCGGGATCTCGTGCACGGTCGCCGATTGCGGTTCGTAGGCGATCAGCTCGATCAGCTCGTTGCGAAAGACGATGCTGCCCGGCGTCGCCGCGATGTTGACCCCCAGCGTGAACGCGTCGCGATCGACCTGCCGGGGCATGCCGCCGTTGTGCTGCGTGTCGGACATGAAATTCTGCATGCCGCGCACGAGGCTCGCGCCGCCGGTTTCCATCGCCTCGCGCACCACGGCCGGGTTTATCCACGGAACGTTGCTCGGCGAGAGCGCGTCGTTGAGCATCTGCATCGCGAATTTGGCTTTGCGGCGCGTCGCTTCGGGCAAGCGCGATCCATCGACGAGCGCCATCGCCGCGTTGCCGTAACCGAGGTACGATTCGGCCATCCCCGAGAGGAACGGGTTGCGCTGCCAACCCGCATCGGAAAAGCGTTTGTCGCCGTTGGTCGCCGCGGGCGCAGCGTTGCCGGGTTCGCTGAGGCGCTGCAGCAAGTTGAGTCCGGCGCTTTGCTGCGCCAGCGTGAGGCTCGTCATCCACGTCGTCATGCGCATGGGATCGGCCATCGCCTCGGCCATCACGGCCTTGAGTGCCTCTCCGAGCTCGACCGGGTCGAGCCCGGTGACGTTCAACCCGTACTGCAGCTCTTCGGGCGGCAGGGTCACATGTCTAACCCGCCGTTGACGGTGTACACGGCGCCCGTGATGTAACTGGATTCCTCTTCGAGTAAGAAGCACACGACGCGCGCGACCTCGTCCGTTTTCCCGAGCCGCCGTTGGGGAATCTTATCGACGATTTTCGCCAGCACGGGCTCCGGAATCGCCGACACCATCTCGGTCGCGATGAATCCCGGCGCGACGCAGTTGACCGTGATGCCTTTTTGCGCCATCTCGAGCGCCAGACTTTTCGAGAAGCCGATCAGCCCCGCTTTGGAGGCGGCGTAATTCGCCTGGCCGACGTTGCCGGTTTCACCGATCACCGAGCTGATGTTCACGATCCGCCCGGAACCGCGTTCGATCATGTGCTCGAGCACGGCTTTGGTCATGGCGAACGAGCCGAACAGGTTGACGTTGAGCACGTTGTGCCAATCGTCGCTCGTCATCTTGCGCATGGTTTTGTCGACCGTGATGCCCGCGTTGTTGATCAGGAAGTCGATGCGGCCGTGGCGTTCGAGCACCTCGTTGACGACGCGCTGGCAGTCCTCGGTTTCGTCCACGCGACCCTGATGCAGGCTCAGCTTGGCGCCGTCGGATGCGAGGCTCGCCTGGAGCCGTTCGCCGGTCTCTTTGTCGCGGCTGTAGCCGGCCGCGACGGTGGCGCCGTTGAGTGCCAACCGGGTGGAGATGGCGCTGCCGATCCCCCGGGTTCCGCCCGTGACAAGCGCAACTTTATCGCTGAAGATCATTTGCACCGCGCCTAAGGTCCGGAGAAGTTGCGCTTCACTTGCACGAGCGGAGACGTTTACCTACTGAAATAGACGCGGCCGGTCCGAAGACCGGCCGCGTGCCGTATTGCGAGCGGAGCGCGCGGGCTTAGCTGACCTTTGCGATCGGTGCGAAAACCTCGGCCAGTTGCTTCGCGAACGCCTTTTGCTGTTCGATCACTTTATCGAGGAAGGCGCTGTTGAGTTCGGTGAGTTCCTCGACGGTCGGCAGACCCTCGATCGCGGGCATCGCCGGCATGGCGGGCATGGCCGGCAGCTTCTCGACCATCGAGCGCGTCGAAGCGAGGGTGTCGACGTAGGCCGACTGCGCTTGTTTGAGCGTATCGAGGCCTTGTTCTTGGAATTTCGCGAGCAGGTCGAGGTAGGTGGACGCCATCCGAAATGTTCTCCTGCGCCGTCTGCCGGCGAAGCTTGAAGGGATGCGCTAAGTATACACAGCACACGCTGTGTATGTCAACCGGGCGCGGTCAGAACTCGGCGTCGAGCTCCTGGAGTTCGTCGGGCTCGGCCTTGGCGGCCGCCGTCCAATCCACCATCTCGGGCAGCGCGAGCGAGTGCTCGGCGTAGGCCGCGGCCGTGCCCTCGAGCCGGACGTCGTAGGTCTGGAAGCGGGTGGCCACCGGCGCGAACATCGCATCGGCCATCGTGCGCGTTCCGAACAAGAACGGGCCGCCATAGGCCGCCAGGCACTCGTTCCAAATCGCGAGGATGCGATCGATATCGGCCTGTGCGCCCGGCCACACCTTGAAACCGGGATGATGGCCCTTCACGTTCATCGGCAACGCCGAACGCAAGTTGCTGAAGCCGGCGTGCATCTCGCCGCAAATCGAGCGGCAGTGCGCTGCGGCGGCGCGCGAGGCCGGCAGCAAACCGGCCTTGGGTCGCACGTCGTTGAGATATTCGGCGATTGCCAGGGTATCCCACACAACGATCTTGCCGTGCGTCAACCGAGGGACGAGAAACGACGGCGACAAAAGCAACAGCTCCGCCCGCATCGCCGGGTCGTCGCTGGGAAGGATCTGCTCCTCGAATGCCAATCCAGCGAACTTGCACAACAGCCAACCCCGCAGAGACCACGACGAGTAGTTCTTGCTGCTGATCGTTAGCGTGGCATCGGGCATGGGTGGCTCCTTCGGCAACCGAGCCCTTCTCGTCATACCGCGGCTTTCCCAGTGGCCGTGATGTACCAAATGTATGAGGCCCAAGCGGATTTCGCCGCGCAAATGCGCTTCTGGGCGAACGCCGCGAGCTCGGTGTTGCGCGCTCCCTTCAACGCGCTGCTCGCGCCGTACGGCATGCGGCAGCTCGCGGCCGGCTACGACATGCTCGCACGCGCCGGTTTTCAGCACACACGGCCGGCCTTCGGCATCGACTCCACGCCGATCGGCGATGCGGTGGTTCCGGTCGAGGAAGTGGTGGCCGATGCGACGCCGTTCGCAACGCTGCTGCACTTCAAGAAAGACGCGGGGCGTGAACTCCCGCGGGTGCTCCTCGTCGCGCCGATGTCCGGTCATTTCGCAACGCTATTGCGCGCGACGGTGCGCACGATGCTGCCCGAGCACGACGTGTACCTCACCGATTGGCACAACGCGCGCGACGTGAGCGTCGCCGACGGCGGGTTCGGGATCGACGACTACGCCGAGCACTTGATCCGCTTCATCGAGAAGATCGGGCCCGGCGCGCACGTCGTCGCGGTCTGCCAACCGTGCGTGCCGGTCGTGACGGCGGTGGCCGTGATGGCCGAGGCCGGGAATGCGGCGCAACCGCGCAGCATGACCTTGATGGCCGGGCCGATCGACGCGCGCGTGAGCCCCACCTCGGTCAACGAGCTGGCCACCAGCCGTCCGATCGAGTGGTTCGAGCAAAACGTCATCGCTACCGTGCCCGGTCGCTATCGCGGCGCCAAGCGGCGCGTCTACCCGGGTTTCCTGCAGCTGATCGGTTTCGTCAGCATGAACTTGCAGCGCCACGTAAAGGCGCACTGGGAGCTCTACGCCGATCTGGTTGCCGGCGAGGACGCCAAAGCGCAAGCCATCGCGTCGTTTTACGATGAGTATTTCGCCGTCGCCGACTTACCGGCCGAGTTCTACCTCGAAACGGTGAAGAGCATCTTCCAAGACTACGCGCTGGCGCGGGGAACGCTCGATTGGCGCGGCCGCCGCGTCAACCCGGCCGCGATCGAACGCACCTCGCTGCTGACCGTTGAGGGCGAACGCGACGATGTCTGCGGCATCGGGCAAACGATGGCCGCGCACGACTTGTGCACGGGCATCCGGCCGTACCGCAAACGCCATCATTTGCAGCCCGGCGTCGGCCATTACGGCGTGTTCAGCGGCAGCCGCTGGTCGCGCCAGATCTATCCGGTCGTGCGGAACGTGATCTTAGCCGCCAACTAGTGTGCCCTCACAGGAGCGCCGCTTAGTCGTCGGCGTAGTCGCGATCGGGATGGTTGACGGCGCCGATGCGCCAGTAGCCGCGCGTGATGACGTGCGCGCGCTCGAGTCCCGACGACGCGATGATCTCCGCGCGCAGGCGCCGCATCGCCGCCGATTCGCAGCCGACGTACACGCGGCCCTCGCCGGCCGGCCACGCGAAACCGTCGAGCGCTGCGAGTAACGCCGAGCCCGCAACGGAGGCATCCTCGCCGCGCGGCAGCCAGCGGACCTCGGTCTTCGCGGGGCCGGGCAGCGGGCGCGCTTCGTCGGCTGCGACGACCTCGAGGAACACGGTCGTGGGCGTGCCGGGCGGCAACGCTTCGAGGATCGTCTCGATCGCCGGCAGTGCCGCGTCGTCGCCGGCCAAGAGGTACCACGGCGCGTCCGCATCGACGGCGTAACCCGGTCCCGGGCCCATCATGACGAGCTGCTGCCCGACGCGCGCCTGCGCGGCCCAGGTCGAGGCCGGCCCGTGCCCGTGCAGCGCGAAGTCGACCTCGAGCGTGAGCGCTGCCGGATCGAACCGCCGCGGCGTGTAGGTGCGCGTGGTCGTCGGCCGCGGACCGTCGGGTTCGGGCACGGCGACCGTGTCGAGCCCGAGGCCGGGCTCGGGGAAGATGATCTTGATGTGCGCCGCGGGTCCCGACCAGACGAACGACGCTAGCTCGCTGCCGCCGAAGGTCACCCGCCGCATGCGGGCACTCAGTTGCTCGACGGCGAGCACGCTGATGCGCCGCGGGTTCGAACGCGGCCGGCCGCCCGGTCGCGTCGGTGCTGGAGAATGCTGCTGTTGGGTCACACGTGAGCGTTACGTGGGGACGGCGATTTTCCCCGGCATGATGTTGGCCGTGCTGCGCGCTTTGCGCTCGCCGTAGACGAACGGCGTGTCGCGCGGCATCGAGGTGTGCAAGTCCTCGGGCGCGACGTTGCTCGGGTCGGGGTTCGTCATCAGCGTGTGGATGACGGCGTCGTAGCTCGGATACATGAAGAACGGGATCGAGTAGCGGCGATTGCCCGAACGGTTCACGACGCGGTGCACGGTGGAAGAGAAGATGCCGTCGGTCCAGACTTTCAGCACCTCGCCCACGTTGAGCACGAACGTATCGGCGACCGGCGGCACTTGGACCCAGCTGCCGTCGCGGTTGCGAATCTCGAGGCCGCCGTTGTCGTCTTGCGCGAGGATCGTGAACGCGTTCGTGTCGGTGTGCGCGCGGGCGCCGAGGTTAACGCCCGAATCGTCCGGCGCTTGCGCGGGATAGTGCAGCAGCCGCAGGCTGTTCATGTCTTTGCGGAAGTACTGCCGCAGCGTGCCGGGCTCCAATTCCAGACCCAGTTCGAAGAGGTCGAGCACCGCATAGCCGAGACGATCGAGTTTCGCATAGTAGCGCATCATGCGCGGCTCGAGATCCGGCATCGCGCTCGGCCACGGAATCACGCCGTGCAACGGTTTGCCGGCCAGAATATCCGGATCGTCGGGCGGCAGCGGGCGCCGGATTTGGAACGCCTCTTGCTGATTGGCCGTGATCTTCTCGTGCACGCCTTTGGTCATGCCGTGCAGGTAGCCTTGAGCGTGTGTGTTCTTCGTGATCGAGACGTCCATCTTCGCCTCGAGCGGCAGGTTGTGAAAGTCTTCGGCCGTTTTGAAGATCGCCTCGACTTCCGCGCGCGGCACGCCGTGGTTCTTGAGATAGACGAAGCCGACACGTCCGCACGCTTCCGCCAGTTCTGCGGCAACGGCGGCGCGGTCGGCCGCGGATCCGGACGCGAGCGGTCCGAGATCGACGATCGGAACTTCGTTGAACGAGAGTTTGAGCGCGGTCGGCAGCATGTTCCCATCTTTGTCGGAAGGGGCAAAATTTCCCGGGCGCAAGTGAGGCGTGTGCCAGCATATGTGATCGGTGAAGTCGAGATCGTCAAGCCCGAAGCGATGAAAGCATATGGGCCGCTGATCGCCCGCGCGGTCGAAAAATTCGGCGGCCGTTATCTGGCCCGCGGTGCGAAGCCGCACGTGCTCGAGGGTGGCCCGGCCCACAACGTGTTGATCATCGAGTTTGCCGACGCCGACACCGCTCGCCGCTGGTACGATTCGCCCGAGTACGCGGCCGCCAAAGCGGTGCGCGAGGGCGCCTCCAACCTGCGCCTGATCGTGGTCGAAGACTTCGTGAAGAGCACCGCCGCCGAGGCCTAGCGGATTCACGTTCCGTGAATCCGTCGCGTTCGGCCGGAGCCCGTGCTGAGCGTTGTCGAAGCGGCCGATCCGCCCGTCGTCGGTGCCGGACAAGTCCGACACACTCCTAGGCGCGCAGCGGCCCGGCGCTGAATCCCCGTGCTCGTAGGCTCGTTCACGGATAAAAGGAGTGGCAGCACATGATCGCACCCGAGCGCACAAGCGACGTCAAGATCACGGTCCTCAACCCGCTGGGATATCCGCCCGCGATCACGCGTAAGACGGCCGCCGCGCGCCCCGAGAGCCTCGATGGGAAAACGATCTACCTCGTCGACTGCCGCTTCGACGATTCGATCGAGCTGCTCAAGCAAGTGCAAGCTTGGTTTGCCGAACACATGGCCGGCGTCACGACCAAGATCGTCTCGTTATCCGCATATTACGGTCACGACGACCCGGAAACGTGGGAAGAGATCAAGCAGCACGGCGACGCGGCGATCGTGGGCGTCGGTCACTGCAGCACCTGTGCCCCGGCCGTCTCGACGCATGCGATCACGCTCGATACGAAGTACGGCGTTCCGTCGGTGGCGCTGCACACCGACAAATTCGACCGGGTCGTGCGCTCGACGACCAAGATGGGCGGATTGCCGGGAGCGCCGAGCGTGTTCGTGCCGCAACCGGTGATGGGCAAGACGGCGGCCGAACTGCGGGCTTACGTCGACGGCGCCGATCCGATCACCGGGCGCCCGGTGATGCAAGAGATCGTCGAAGCGCTGACCACGGCGCTGAGCGCCGCGTAGTGATCGCCGCGGAGGGATCGACGCCGCGCCTGGTCGAGCCCGCGACCGAAGACGAACTGCAGCAACAGTTCCTCGACAACAACTGGACCGACAAGCTGCCGATCGTTCTTCCAACCGAAGAACGCGTGGCGGCGATGCTCGCGCACACGAGCCACGACCCGCAAGAGATCGTGGGCCGCATGCAGCCCACGGCCAACCGCGGGTTGTGGGAGTACACGGTTGAGAAAGTCGCCGTCAACGCGGTGATGTCGGGCGCCAAGCCGGAATACTTTCCGGTTATCCTGGCGCTCGCGGCTTCCGAAGTTTCCGCGCGCGGCAGCACCTCGAGTTCGGCCTCGGCGATGGTCGTCGTGAACGGCCCGATCCGTAACGAGATCGGCATGAACTCCGGCATCGGCGCGATGGGACCCTACAACCACGCCAACGCGACGATCGGCCGCGCGTACGGTTTGCTTTCGCAAAATCTGCAAGGCGGATCGGTGCCCGGCGAGACGTTCATGGGTTCGCAAGGCAACAACTACACCTACAACAACATCACGTTTGCCGAAAACGAAGAACGCAGCCCGTGGGAACCGCTGCACGTGCAGAAGGGCTTCAAGGCGACCGACAGCGTGGTGAGCGTGTTCTACGGCTGCCGCTCCACGACGTTTTGCCTCGGCCTGCGCGAGAAGTACTGGCGCGACCACGTCAAGGACATGCTCGCCGGCGTCGATGTGAACACGGCCCCGACGCTGTTGCTCGATCCGATCACGGCGCAGCAGTTCATCGACCGCGGCGGCTTCGTCAAGAAAGCCGATCTGATCCGCTGGGTGCACGAGAACGCGACGATGCCGGCCGGACGCTACTGGGATCTGCAGCTGGTGCAGAACTACATCTACCCCTGGGCGACGTTCGGCCGCGAGCCGGAAGCGACGATGCTCAAGGCCGCCGAAGACGAGCCGCTGCGCGTCTTTGCGGAGAAGAGCATCAACGTGGTCGTGGTCGGGGGCGAAGCCAACGGCTACTGGCGCATCATGGGCGCCAACTACCGCAAATCCATCTCCGTCGACGACTGGCGCTAACGCCTCAGGCGGGGTCGCGGCCCTTGTCGGGGGCACCTTCACCAGGGATTCAAGCTATGGGAAGAAGCTGATCGATGAGATCGGATGAGCTGATAGCAATTGGAGCGTGAGTCGAAACGGAGAATCCGCTTCGATTGCACGTTTCGCTAAAAGGCGGGCGCCCTCGTAAGAGCGGCCGCCTAACGGCCGGGTTATTTCTTTAGCGGTTTGCCGCCGGGTTCGCTTGAAGCGACCCAGGTTTTCTTGGCCGGATCCCAGCGGCAGACGACGATCGCGTCCAGGCCGATGCCGCGCTGGCTGCCGTCGGTGAAATCGTAGTAGCCGTCGGAGCCCGGGAAGTGTTTCAGGCTTTCGATATAGTCGAGAACTTGCTTCGGGCTCGCGTTCGTGCCGACGTGCTTGAGCGCGTCGATGATCACGAGTGTCGGATCCCACGACTGGCTGTTACCGACGTCCGGATCGGCGCCTTGCTCGTTGTAGGCCTTGTAGAAGAGCTGCTGCGCGTCGCGAACGGGACCCTTGGGCGTGATGTCGCGCGAGATGAACCCCGGCGCGACGAAGTAGATTTCGCGCGGCAAGATCGCCGTGTACTGATCCATCTGCGCGTGAATCACGTTGCCCAGGCTCGACATCACCGGCAGGTCATCGAGCCCCGCGTCTTTGAGCGCGCGCAGCACGGTCGCCGTCGACGTGCCGACCGTTGCATCGATGATCACGTCGGGGTTGAGCGCTTTCATCTTTGCGATTTGGGCCGCGACACTCGGATCGCTGGGTGCGAAATGTTCGCGCGTCAGCAATTTCAGCCCCGGATATTTGCCGGAGTTGTATTCATCGAGCCAACGGCCTTCGGTGTCTTGGCCGGTAGCATCGGTGGAGGCGATCAAGGCGGCGTTCTTCCAGCCTTTCGCCTCGAGGAACGTCATCTGCGCCTTGGCTTGGTCGTTGCTCGACGAGCCGCCGGAGAAGAGATAGCTGCCCGCCGGCGGATGCAAGGTCGGGGCGAAGCAGTACATCACCGGCCCGTTGTTGGCCGTCACCAAGGGCGCGACCGCAAGGCACGACGCGAGGTAAGTCGGTCCCAACAGCACGTTGGGTTTTTTGGCGATGATGCCGCTCGCGATCTGGACCGCGGTCGCGGGGTTCGACTGGTCGTCCTGGATGACCATCTTGACCGGTTGGCCCTTGATGCCGCCCGTCGCGTTCACGATCTTCTCGATCGCTTGAACCGACTTCGCTTCGGCCGACCCGATGAACGCGAACGGCCCGGTCAGCGAGACGATGACGTTGATTTCAAACGGCTCGGCGGCGCGACCGGGAGCCTGCAGCGGAATGACCAGGGCGGCAACCGCTGCGACCGTCAGAACGGCACGGCGAAGTGAATGATTGCTCAAAAGGGGACCCTCCGGTGGCGTCGCGGCCGCTCCTTGAGCGTGCTCACCCGGCGAGAATAGTTTCGCCGCCGGCCAAAGTCAAGCGAAACGCTCTTCCAAATTGCCGACAGAACAAGCGAGCGCATGCGGCTAGAGCGGGTAAAGGAGGGCATGCTGAAATCTGTTATCGTCGCAGCCCTGCTCGCGGGACTCACCGCGCCGGCGCTCGCGCAGACCTCACTCGACCAGAGCCTCAACGGTGTCGTGCGCGGGCTGGAGTCGCAAAACACCTCGGGCCAGGTCGGCGAGGTCCTCTTCCACGCCAACTCGCTCTCCGTCGACGTCAAAGGAACGGGGGGCAAGCCCGAAACGGTGACGATCAACCGCAGCTTCAGCTGCTCCGACCAACCGGGACCGCTCGTCGCGCGTCTGGGTACGCTGTCCAACGGCGGCCAGCTCTCGGCCACGACGACGATCTCCAACGACCGCTTGCTGTCGGGCAACTACGTGATCGTCGTTCACAACAACGGAGCGAACTCACGGGCCGTCGCCTGCGGGCAGCTCTACCGCCAGTCCTAAGCTTCCGCGGCCCGGCGATTACTCGATTAGCGAGCGAGTAAGCGCCGGTCTGCCTATGGCGTGGCAGATCACATTTGTGAAGATACTGTAAAGTTGCGGACGAGAATTCCGATAGAAAACCTACGGATTCTCTCATTACCAACACTTGCGGGTCGAGGTGTAGCAAATGGACTTCCACGTACCACGGAAGCGCTTATTGGCAGCGCTTATTATCCTTGGCGTTGCCGGCGCGGGGTGCGGCGGAGGCTCCGGTCCCGTCGCGACGCAGCCGGCGTCATCGGCTCTCACGCCGGTGACGGCCGCCGCGGCGGCGAGTACGCTCGGCACCAAGCGCGCCGCCCCAGGCGCCAGCCCCACCCCGACGCCGACGCCGTCACCGGCGCCGATACGGTTCGTGAAGCGGCCGTCGTTTTTGGGGGCCTTTTTCCGGCCCGAAGGTTCACCGCCGTTCGGCGTCTTTCTGGCGAACTCGCCGGCAAATCTGCCACAGCCCTATCCGACGCCGGCCGCGACGCTGACGGGCTCGTCGGGCTACTGCGATGCGATCGCCGCCAACGGTTTCTCGATCGAAACGGGCGACGTGGTGGATCCCACCAAGTTGGCCGACATCGTGAACCTCGGCGTCGGTTGGACGCGTATGCCGGCGCCGCAGTTTTTCGACGACGGCTCGCACATCTTCGGTGCCGGGCACTATACGTTCGGCGACTTCGATTCGGCGCAGTGTAACAGCTTCGCCGAGCACGGCATCGCGCCGGTGGTGAACCTCGAAGCGGGGCCGGTGGAGTACAATTCAACGCCCGGTACCTTCTCGCCGCAATCCTATGCGCAATATCAAACGGCGGCCGACTTCGGCCAGTGGTGCGGCGTCGTCGCGGTGCACGAGCGCAGCGCGTTCCCGTCGGTCACGCACTTTTCGCTGCCGGGCAACGAGGTCAACAGCAACCCGACGCTCTTTCCCGGCGGCAACACCCAAATCGCGGCCTATTCCGAAGCGTGCTACGCCGCCATCAAAGCGGCCAATCCGCGAGCGTTCGTCTATGGCTTCGAACTGAACATGGACGGCAGCCTCAACGCGCCGGGCTTCGTGAGCCAGATGGCGGCGCTTGGATGCAAGGTCGGCACGTGCTACGACGGCATCTCGATGCATCTCTCGCTGCAGTACCCGATCCCGCCCGCCGGAACGCCGTGCTATCCCAATGCCGGCGGCCAGTACGGCATGCAGTGCGTGACCGATATCGAGACGGCCGCCGGAGGAAACGTTCACGTGCTCATCAGTGAAAGCGTGTATCCGGTTCCGGCCGCCGTTCCTGATGAGGCGACCAAAGCGCTTGCGACCGTGGCCGAGTTCGCCGCATACTCCGCCGACCGGACGATCGACGGGGTGAGTTACGCCAACGTCGATGAGTGCGCTTTCTACCCCAGCGGCTACTTCTCGGGCGGCTGTCTGATCAGTACGTCCGGGCAGATCTTGCCGGCCTACACGGCGCTGCAGCTCGTCGCACACGCCCACTTCCCGCTCGATGCCGACCTCGTGCAAACAGGCCGCAATTGCGCGCCGGATCGCTCACCTTGGGTGCGCGACGGCCGGTGCGACCGGCAGTAGCACGGAAAAAACCCCGGCGAACACGCTGTTCGTCGGGGTTTTGGAATGTGCCGAGAGCCAGAATCGAACTGGCGACACCAGGTTTTTCAGACCTGTGCTCTACCGACTGAGCTATCTCGGCACGGCCGCCGAACGGCGGCCGACACGAGTGCTTCACCGGCCGGGTTCCTCGCCCTTCAAAGCTCAGTGGCCGGCCGGCGATCCCTGGAGGGTCCAGCTGTGGAGGCCGCGACCCATGGCGGTGGCCGTGAGCTTGCCGTCAACCAGCGTACCGCTGAAGGTGCGTTCGAACGGCGTGCGGTCGCCGATTTGCAGCCAAATCTTCGTGCCGTGGAGGCCGCCGGTCACGTTCGAGAGCTGGCCCTCGGTCGTCATGAACGTGCCCTGGACGATCCCGTCGGGCGATACCCGGATGCGCATGCGGCCATCGTACTCGCCGGGCGAAAGATCGTCGGTTTGGCGCGTCGCTAGATCGTAGCTCATCCCGGCGTCGGCCGCCGGTGCGGGGAGGGGAGCAAGCGCTGCGGCCAGAGCCAGAGCCGACAGCATCGCCAGTGCGCGTGCCTTCATGCATCATTCAACGCCTTCGGAGCCGCCGCGAGTTCCGAAACTTTTTTCTCCCAGCTACATCCAAGACCGGATGTGAGCCGTTTGGCTCCACGTCTACTTCTTATACCAGGGCCTGAGGAGTGTGGGTGCGGATCTTCCGTGTCGCGTTGATTGCGATCGTCGCTCTGTGTTGCGTACGCTTTGGCGCAGACGCTCATCCGCTCGGCAATTTCACGAGCAACCACCTCACGCGCATCGACGTCGGAACCGCGACGATCGATCTGCACTACGTGCTCGACGATGCGGAGATTCCCACCTTTTCGCTGCTGCGCTCGCTCGATGCGCGCGGCAAACCCTCAGCCGCGGCCTTGCAAGCGTGGGCGCTCGAACACGCACGCGAGATCGCACCGCAACTGGTGCTGACCGTCGGGGGCAAGCCCGCCGCGCTCACCCTCGAGGGCACGCACGTTCAGTTGCGGCTCGGAGCCGCCGGACTCTCTACCTTATACTTCAGCGCCGATTTTCGGGCCGCGCGGCCGCCGGGAGCGCAGCACATCGAGTACAGCGACACGACGCTGCTCGGGCGCATCGGCTGGAAGGACGTCGTCGTACCGCCGCAGCGCGAGCCGACGCAAGAACTGCGCGTCTACCCGAACGCCTTGATCGGTTCGCCGCGCGATCGCACGTCGGTGGCGCTCACCGTCTCGGGCGCCGGCTCGGTCGCGGTAACCGACGTCGGGGCCGCGCCCATCTTCGGCGTTGCATCGACCGCGCGCATGAACGACCTCTCGGACGTGCTCGCGCGCAATCTGTCCGATCCGCTGGTTCTCTTCGGAGCGGTGCTGCTCGCGATTGGCCTCGGCGCCCTGCACGCACTGGAACCCGGTCACGGCAAGACGCTGCTCGCGATCTCGCTCGTCGGTGCGCGCGCAACGGTTTCGCAAGCCGCGATCCTCGCGGCCGCGCTGACGGTGGCGCACACGATCGGTGTGCTGATCTTCGGGGTCGTCGTGCTGACGCTGGCGCGCTACATCGTGCCGGAAGCGCTCTATCCGTGGATCGCGCTGCTCTCGGGCGTGTTCGTCGCGCTGCTCGGTGCGCGCGCGCTGGCCCGTGAAATCAGCCGCCGGCGGTCACCGCACGACCACGATCACGGGCACGCGCATGCGCACGGCCCGGGCGAGCACCATCATCACGATCACGACGACGCGGGTTTCTCGGAGGCCGTGCACGCGCACTCGCACCTGATCCCGGGCACGGCGCCGATCAGCTTTCGCAGCGCGATCATCGCGGCGAGCACCGGCAACGTGGCGCCCTGCCCGGCCGCCCTCGTCGTGCTGCTGGCGGCGATCGCGACCCACCGGATCGGCTGGGGACTCGTGCTGATCGTCGCCTTCAGCATCGGCCTCGCGCTGACGCTCACGCTGCTCGGTGTCGCGGTCGTCCGCGGCGCCGCGTGGCTGACGCGCCGGCCGCAATTCGATCGCCTGGCCCGCCACGCGCCGCTCGTTACCGCCGCCGCGATCTCCGTGATCGGCGCGTGGATGATCGGCGAGGGCGCCGTCGCGCAGGGCATCGTCGCCACGCCGCTCGTCGTGGCCCTCATCGTTCTCGCGACCATCGTCGCGTTCACTGCCAACGCACCAATCCTAAGGAGAGCAAAAACATGAAATCGATCCATCGGGTGATCGGCGGCCTCTTGGCCGTCGCCGCACTCGTCGTGGTGGTGATCGCTTACAGCGCGCACGTTGTACGGAGTTCCGATCACCAAGACACCTACAACCTCGCGACGCGTTCGAACACGTCGGCCGACATCACCGACGTCTACGTCTTTCCCTCGCCGGCGAATTCGGCGAACGTCGTGTTCGTGATGAACGTTTCGCCGTTGATTCCCGCCGGCATGGGGACGGCCAAGTTCTTCGACCCGACGCTGATGTGGCAATTCAAGATTTCACACGGCACGAGCGGCGTCGAAGACGAGGTCATCCAGCTCGGCGTTTCGGGTACCAACGCGGCTCAAGTCGTCAGCCTCTACGGTCCCGCGAAACCGAACGAAGTCGGCACCACGAACACGTTCGTTCCGGTCACCGGAACGGTCGGCTACAACAGCTCCGCGACGCTCTCGAACGGCGTTCAAGTCTTTGCCGGTCCGCGCGCCGACCCGTTCTTCTTTGACCTCTTCGCGTTCTTCTCGTTCCTGGGCGACCGCAATTTCTCGACCCACTCCTCGCAGACCGATCCGGGTACCGGGCAACACGCTGACCAACGGCAACAACGTCGGCGCGGGCGCGAGCTTCGCGACCGCCGGCAGCAAGACCGCGAATCCGAACACACCCTCGTTCGCCGGCTTCCCGGCCGGAACGCTGTCGGGCCCCGGCGGGTACGCCTGCCGCACCGACCTGCCGCAGAACGCCCTCGCCGACATCGCGGGCGGCTTCAACGTCCTCTCGTATGTCGTCGAAGTTCCGCGCACATTGCTCACCTCGGGCTACTCGAGCCCGGTTCTTCACGTATGGGCGACGGTCAACTCGTCGACCGGTTCATAGGAGCGCACGATGAAATACAGCATTCAGATTCTGGCCATCGGCGCGCTCGGCCTCGGGCTCGCGGCGTGCAGCGGCAGCAACAACGGGGCGGTCAGCAATCCCGTCAACACCACACCGGTCACCACGGTCGGAAAATACACCCAGATCGAACTGCTCTCGCGTCCGGCGGTGAAAGAGCTGTTCGAAAAATTCGTCGACCATCAAACGACGAACGCCGTCGAGCCGTACGCCGACTCGACGCTGCAGGGTGAAATCCAGACCTTCACCGACGCCCTGCGCCCGCCCAATGCGAGCGTCGGCAGCGACTACGGCAAGGCGCTCGCGAGCGTGCTCTATCCGAACTGGATCACGGCCGACCTCTCACAGAGCGGCGGCGCAGCCTATCTGGGTAACGAAACCGGCGGCGCGACCTCGGCCACCAAGAGCACCTTCGGGGGGCGCGCGGTAACCGACGACGTGATCGCGATCTCGCTCGGTGCGGTGTTCGGGCACACGCTGGCGGCGATCAAAGTGCAGCCGGAAGACAACGAAGAGAACAACTGTCTCTCGGCCGACAACATCCCGCAGCGGGCGAGCCAGACCCGCGGGCTCGACCTTCCCCTACCTCGCCGGACCGCACTAGCGCGTGCGGAAGTTCGGTCTGTCCGGACTCGTGGCGGTGACGATCGTGCTGTGCGCGATCGTCGCCGTTGCCGGCTGGCCGCGCTACGTGGCCCGCAGCGCCAACGTCGCGGCGGCCGCGGCGTTGCCGACGGCGGCGCCCGTCGTCGCCGACTACGAGCAGCGCGACCAGCTCGTCGCGTTCTGGGAGAAGGCGGAGAACGAGCACCATCGCGGCGACATGATCAGCCCCGATCACCTCGCCGAAGAGTATCTTCAGCGCTATCGCGAGCGCATGGACATCGACGACGTCTTGCGCGCCGAGGTGGCCGCGAAACAGTCGCTCGCGGCCCAGCCGGCCGGCAACATGCCGGGCGAGCTGGAACTGGCCTCGATCGATCTGACGCTGCACCGCTTCCACGCGGCGATCGCCATCACCAAACACATCGAGTCCTACGACCGCGGCGACGTGATGATGTACCCGCGCGAGGCGAGCCTCGATATGGAAGTCGGCAACTACGCGCAGGCCGAGCGCCGGCTCGATGCGGTTCCTCAGAAAAACCGCGACGACGGTTGGCGCGTGGTCGAATCGCGGTATCTCGAACTGACCGGTCACTTGGCGGAAGCGCGCTCGCTGCTGGCGACCGCGTCGGCCTATCAAAATGCGAACTTTGACGCTCCGGCCCAGCAGCGCGCGTGGTATTTCTTCCGTCAAGGGGAGATGGCGTTCGAAGCCGGCGACAACGATACGGCGCTGGGCGACGAGCGCGAAGCCGTGACGATGTTTCCGAACTACGCCGACGCTCTCCGAACGCTGGCCCGCATCGAGTGCGCGCGGCACGATTGGCAACAGTGCCTCACCGACGCGATTGCGTCATCGAACATCGTGCCCTATCCCGAGACGCTCGGCTACAAGGCCGACGCGCAACGCGCGCTGGGCGATACGGCCGGCGCCGCGCAGACGAGCGACCTGATCCACACCGTCGGGCTGCTCGGCGATCGGCAGCACATCACCGACCGTCTGCTGGCGATCTACTACGCCGACCACCGGCTCTATCCGAACGAAGCGTACGCCATCGCGAAAAACGAGCTGACCTCGCGCGACGACATCTTCACCGAGGACACGCTGGCGTGGGCCGCGGCGATGGACGGCCGCTGGAACGAGGCCCGCGCGCGGATCGGCAGAGCGCTGCGCTACGGCACTCAGAACTCGCTGCTCGAGTATCATGCCGGCGTGATCGCGGCCCATTTCGGGGACCGTCGCGCCGAGAAGCAGCACCTGGAACGCGCGCTGGCGCTCAATCCGGCCTTTCATCCGGTCTTCGCCGACGACGCGCGGGCGAAGCTGGCGTCGCTGTGAGGCGGCCCGCGATAAAAACTACGGTGTATACGAGTTCGCGGCCGAGTGCCGTCGTATGAGGGGTCGATGATGCGGTTTCGGACCCGCGCGCGCTGGGGCGCGTCTTCGACGACAGCCCGGGCGAGACGCGGCTCGAAGATCATCGCGATCTACGCGCTGCTGGCGGCCGCAAACGCCGGTGCCTGGGTGCTGGCGTTCGCGGCCTTTCGCCGACCGGCCGTTGCTGCTTGGGACCGCACTGCTCGCGTACACGTTCGGCCTGCGGCACGCCGTCGATGCCGACCACATCTCCGCCATCGATAACGTGACGCGCAAGCTGATGCAGGCCGGCAAGAAGCCGGTCTCGGTCGGGTTCTTTTTCTCGCTCGGCCACTCGACGATCGTCATCGCGCTCTACGGCGGCGATCGCGTTCGCAGCGACGATCGTGCACGCATCGATGCCCGGCCTCGAGAGCATCGGCGGCGTGATCGGCACCTCGATCTCGGCGCTGTTCCTCTACGCCATCGCCGCCATCAACATCGTCGTGCTGGTCGAGGTCTACCGCACGTTCCGCCGCGTGCGCAACGGCGAAGCCTATTCGGAGGTGGCCGTCGATCGCTGCCTGGACGGTCGCGGCCTGTGGTGCCGCTTCTTCGGACCGCTGATGCGCCTGATCGGCTCGAGCTGGCAGATGTATCCGCTCGGCGTGCTGTTCGGCCTCGGCTTCGACACGGCGACCGAAGTCGGGATCCTCGGCATCGCGGCGCTCGAAGCCGGCAAAGGGCTGCCGGTCTACGCGATCATGGTGTTTCCGCTGCTGTTCACGGTGGGCATGTGTCTGCTCGACACGACCGACGGCGTGCTGATGCTGGGCTGCTACGGCTGGGCGTTCGTCAAGCCGGTGCGCAAGCTGTACTACAACCTGAACATCACGCTGGTGTCGGTGCTGGTCGCCGTGCTCGTCGGCACGATCGAAGCGCTGAGCATCATCGGCCCGCAGCTCGGCTACACGCGGCGGGCTGTGGGATGCGGTCGCCCGCCTGAGCGACAACTTCGGCCTGATCGGCGTCGGCGATCATCGGGCTCTTCGTGCTGAGCTGGTGCGTCTCGACGGCGATCTACAAAGCTACGCCGCTACGACGAGCTCGAAGCCGCGTTACGGGCCGGTACCGTAACCGTCGGCTACGCCGTCGGCTTCGAGCCAGCGCTCCAGATGCTCGACGTATTCCGGGCCGAACGTATCGTGCAGACACGCGCGGTATTCGCCGTAGGCGGCGGGGTCGGCCACGCGTGCTTCGAGCGCATAGCGATGGATCGACATGTAGCCGTCGCGCAGCCGCAGGCCGCCGTGGACGAGCTCGACCAGCAAGTCGCTGGCCGAGCGGTGCGGGTGCGCCTGCATGCGCGCTTCGAGCCATTCGTCGAGCGCGATCGGCAGGCGCATCGAGCGCGTCGCGCCGGTCGTCGTTCCGCGCGGGCGCGGCACTAGCGGCCCGTCGTCTTCGGCGGCGACGGTCGTGGCGTGTGCAGACGCCGTCGCCATGGTCGTGCGGCTCGCCGTCGTCATGCTCGTGCCGGTGGTCGTGGTCGACGTGGCCGTGCGCGTGCCGGTGCTCGATCCCGTCGGCATGCGTGTGCGTGTGCGAGTGCGTCGCCGCCGGTCGTCGTGCGTCGGGCCGTCCGTTCATCATGCGATATTCTGGACCAAACGTGGGAAAAACCCGGCCAACTCCCTCCTCCGAAAGGAGACTTCGATGGCTGCCACCCGCAAGAAGACGAGCGCGCAAGAAGACCACCGCGCGCAAGAAGACCACCACCCGCAAGAAGACCACCACCCGCAAGAAGACCACGGCCCGCAAGAAGACCGGCGACGGCCAAGAAAACCACCGCCCGCAAGAAGACCACGAGCAAGAAGAAGTCGACCCGCAAGTACAGCCCGGCGGCCGGCGAGAGCGTGCGCAAGGAGATGGACGCGATGAAGGCCGGGCAAGCTGCGTTCGGGCCGCTCGGGCAAGAAGGTCACCAGCCGCAAACAGGCGATCGCGATCGGCCTCTCCGAAGCGCGCCGGTCCGGCAAGAAAGTCCCGAAGAAGAAGAGCGGTTAGAGGTCGTAGTCGATCGTGACGGGCGCGTGGTCGGAAAACCGCTCGTCCTTGTAGATCGACGCGGCGCGTACGGCGGGCGCGAGGTTCGGCGTGACGAGTTGGTAGTCGATGCGCCAGCCGAGATTGCGGTCCCACGCGGCCGGAAAGTTCGACCACCACGAGAACTGCCGGGGCTCGGTGTTGACGACGCGAAACGCATCGACCCAGCCGACGCGTTCGATCACGTCGTCGAACCACGCGCGCTCTTGCGGCAAAAAGCCGGTCGATGCGCGCACACGACTTCGGATCGAAGACGTCGATGTCGCGATGCGCGATGTTGTAGTCGCCGCAGATCACGAAGCGCCGGCCTTCGTTCTTCATCTGCACGAGCTGCGCGATGAAGCGGTCGAGGAACGCTTCCTTGACCGCTTGCCGCGCCGGGCCGCTCGTCCCCGAGGGCACGTACAGCGACGCGACCGAGAAGCCGCCGCCGAAGTCCATGCGCACGAAGCGCCCCTCGGCGTCGTATTCTTCCATGCCGAGGCCGCGCACGATGCGCGTCGGGCTTGCGCCGCGCATAGATCGCGACGCCGCTGTAGCCTTTTTTCTGCGCGTCGACGAAGGCGGTGTTGAACTCGGGCCTGTCGAGCGCCTCGGGCGGGAGTTGATGTTCTTGCGCCTTCGTTTCTTGCAGGCACACGATGTCGGGCTGCTGCTCGTGCATCCAGCGGAAGAAGCCCTTGCGCGCGGCGGCCCGGATGCCGTTGAGGTTGCAGGTGATGATGCGGAACACGACCGAGAGTCTTTCCCGGTGAAGCCGCTTGATCATTCCCGCGCGACCGGCCCGAACGTCGTGGTGACCCCGGTGCCCGGCCACAGCGTGCAGCTCACCAACCTCGACAAGGTGTACTTTCGCCGAGGCCGGCTTCACCAAGGGCGATCTGCTTGCAGTACTACGCCGACGTCGCGCCGCTGCTCGTGCCGTATCTCACCGGCCGCGCGATGGTGCTCAAGCGCTATCCCGGCGGCGTCGCCGGCGATTTCTTCTACATGAAGCGCACGCCGCCGGGCGCGCCGCCGTGGCTGCGCACGTGCTCCGATCGAGCACGGCTCGGGCAGCGTGATCGACTTTCCGATCGTCGACGACGTCGCCGGTCTGCTGTGGGTGATCAACCTCGGCTGCATCGACCTCAACGAATGGTACTCGCGCTGCGACGACACCGATCGGCCCGACTACCTGCACTTCGATCTCGATCCGGTCGAGGGCACGCCGTTCGCCACCGTGCGCGAGGTCGGCGCTGCGCGTGCGCGACGGGCTCGAAGGGCTTGGGCATGAAGCCGGTGGTGAAGACGACCGGCTCGTCGGGCATGCACGTCTACGTGGCGATCGTGCGCGGTCCGATGCAAAAGGAAGTCTGGACGTTCGCGAAAGCGTTCGCGCAAACGCTCGAGCGGATGTACCCCGACATCATCACCGCCGAATACCGCATCGCGAAGCGCCCGCCGGGCCGCGTGCTGGTCGACTACAATCAGAACGCGTGGGGGAAGACGCTGGCGTCGGTGTACTCGGTGCGCGCGAAGCCGCTCGCGACGGTGTCGACGCCGGTGACGTGGGAGGAAGTCGAAGCGGGCATCGAGCTCGACGATTTCCGGCTCGACAACGTGCGCGAGCGATTCGCCCGCGTCGGCGATCTGTGGGCGCCGATGAAGGCCCAGCGCGGCCGCTTCGATCTGCGTCCGCTCCTCGAGGGCATACCGTCTAGGCCGCGACGCGGATCGTGAGGATCTCGGCGTGGAGGGTCTGCTCGTCGGTCAGGGCCTCGAGCAGCAGTACGCAGGTGAGGCAGCGGGCAATGTGCCCGAGCACGGCTTCATGCGGCTCGCTATGCTCGGCGCGGCAGTCGGGGCACAGATACGTCTCGTCCATGGTCGCATCATGGCCGCCGAGAATGCCACCTGTATGGCACTCCGCGTGAACCAACGTTGAGCGCCACGAGAACAGCCGCCGTCCTGCACGCGACCGGCTCGCTTGCAACCGACCGCCTGTATATCGAGCAGTTGGCGATCCCGCCGTTGCGGTCCGGCGAGATTCTCGTTACGGTCCGCGCCTGCGGCGTGTGCCGCACGGATCTGCAAATCATCGAGGGTGCGCTGCCGCCGCATCGCTCGCCGGTCGTTCCGGGGCATCAAGTCGTCGGCAGCATTGCGGCCGTTGCGACCGGCGTGGACCTGAACGTCGGCCTGCGCGTGGGACTCTCGTGGCTCGGCGGAACCGACGGCAGCTGCCGGTTCTGTCGCGCAGGACGCGAGAACCTCTGCGACGCGCCCGTGTTCACCGGCTACGATATCGACGGCGGCTATGCGACGGCGGTGATCGCGCGCGCCGATTTTGCCCACCCGCTCAGCGACGCACTCGACGATCTGCACGCCGCGCCGCTGTTGTGCGCGGGCATCATCGGTTTTCGCGCGCTGCGCGTCGCCGGCGTTCAGCCGGGCGAGCACGTCGGGCTGTTCGGCTTCGGCGCCTCGGCGCATCTGGCACTGCCGATCCTCAAGCACTGGGGCTGCACGGTAGCCGTCTCGACCCGCGGCGCCAACCATCGAGCATTTGCCGAGGAGCTGGGTGCGGACTGGGTCGGCAGCGAGTCCGAGCGCCCGCCGCAGCAGCTCGACCGGGCGGTCACGTTCGCGCCGTCCGGTGACGTCGTCGTCGCGGCGCTCGGCGCGCTGCGCAAGGGCGGCGTCGTCGCCGTCAACGCGATTCATCTCGACCGGATGCCGCAATTCGACTACGATTCGCTGCTCTGGGGCGAGCGGGAGATTCGCAGCGTGGCCAACATGACGCGGACCGACGCGCGCGAGTTCCTCGAGCTGGCCGCACAGATCGGCCTGAAACCGGCCGCGGTCCCGTTCTCGCTCGAGCACGTCAACGATGCCCTGCGAGCGGTGCGCGACGACACGATCAACGGCGCCGCGGTGATCCTCTTGGCGTGAGTCGATTCAGCCTGCGTGCACCGGGATCTCGGGATGGGCCGGGGCTTTGCCGTTGGGCTGCGGCTCCGTTTTCACGTGCGAGGCGGGCAGTACTTTGGGCGCCAGCCACATGTACATGTTCGGGATCAGCACCAGCGTGAGGACGAGCGAGCTCAACACGCCGCCGATGATCACGATGCCGAGGCTCGAGCGCGAGCCCGAACCCGGATCGAGGGCGAGCGCCAGCGGCAAGTTGCCGAAGATGACCGAGAAACTGGTCATCACGATCGGCCGGAAGCGCGTGAAGGCGCTTTGCTTGATCGCCTCGAGCTTGCCCAGGCCCCGGCCGCGCAGTGTGTTGGCGTAGTCGACCAGCAAGATCCCGTTCTTGGTCGCGATGCCCACCAGCAGAATCGTTCCGATGAGCGAGAAGAGGTTGAGCGTGCGGTGGGTGAGCACGAGCGCCGCGATCGCGCCGACGGCTGCCACCGGTACCGAGAAGATGATGATGAACGGGTCGCGGTAGCTGTTGTAGAGCGCGACCATCAGCAAGAACACGAGCAGTATCGAGAGGATGAGCGATGAGCCCAAACCTTGCAGTGTCTGGTTCATGAAGTCTTGCTGCCCCAGCGGCGCCGGCGTCACCGTGATGTTGGGCGGCAGATGCAGCGAGGGCAGCGCGCGCATGAAGGCGCTCTGCACGGTCGAGAGCGATGAGCTCGGCGCGAAGTTGGCGTCGACGTGAATCACGTTGAGCCGGTCGGTGCGCGTGATCAGCGGCGACGTCGGGGTCGAGCGGAACGTCGCGAAGTCGCTGAGGTGCACGATCGAGCCGTTTTGCGAGCGGATCGGCACCTCACCGAGCGATTGCAGCGCGTGCTGGTCGCTCAAGGGATAGATGACCTGCACCTGTTCGAGGCCGGCCGGCGTTTCGAACTGCGTCGCCACGTCGCCGCCGAAGGCCGCGCCCGCCGCCTGAGCCGCGCTGCCCAGGCTGACGTCGAGCGCCTGCATCTTCGCGCGGTCGAATTCGACCGAGACCTCGGGTGCGAGCGAGGTGCCGGAACTGTTCACGCTGGTCGCACCGGGAATGCTCTTGAGCAGCGCCAGCACCCGGGCGGCCTCGGGCGTGGGATCGCCGCCGGTGATGTCGGAGACGATGAAGTCGATCGGCTGTTTGTTGCCGCCGGTCTGTCCGGTCGAGGGAACGACCACGGCCGTCGCGTTGGGCACCACGCGGTGGGCGATTTGGGTTAGGCGGCGCACCCATTCCGTGGTGCCGTACTTGCGTTCGTCTTTGAGGAATATCGTGAGCTGGGCGACGTTGCTTTGATCGACGTAACCGCCGAAGGCGGCCGAATACCCGCCGGCCGTGGTCGCTTCGGCGAAGACGTCGCTCTGCCGGTCGACGGCATGTTCGAGCTTGAACGCGTCGTCGCGCACGTACGTCAGCGGCGAGCCGATCGGGTAGGTGAGCTGGATGAAGATCTGGCCGCGGTCGGTCGTCGGGATGTACTCTTCGCCGACCAGGCCCAGCGGCACCATCGCGATCGCGAGCACGAACGTCACCGCGCAAAAGCCCGCAACGAGCACGCCGTTGCGCAGACCCCACGGCAACACCCGGTGCGCGTACCAGTTGCGCACGCCGTCGAAGCCGTTGGAGAACCAGTCGATGAACACCGGCGGCTTCCAGTGCGAGCGCAACGCCCACAAGCCGGCCAACGTCGGCGTGAGCGTGAACGACACGAACAGCGAGGTGAGGGTCGAGATCACGACCACGATCGCGAACTCGACGAGTTGGCGGCCGACCTGACCGCCGATGAACGCGATCGGGAAGAAGACCACCACGTCGACGAACGTGATGACGATCGCCGCCGCGCCGATTTCCGAGCGGCCTTCGATCGCGGCGTTTTCCGCGGTCTGGTGGAGCTCGGTAAAATGGCGCTCGATGTTTTCGAGCACGACCGTCGAGTCGTCGACGAGGATCCCGATCACGAGCGACATCCCGAGCAGCGAGATCGTGTCGAGGGTGAAGCCGAGCAGCTTCATCGCCGAGAGCGCGATCGCAAGCGAAGTCGGGATGGAGACGCACACGACCAGCGCGTTGCGCCACGAGCGCAGGAAGAACACCATCGCGATGGCGGTCAGCAGCACGGCTTCCATCAGCGTGCGCGTCACGAGATCGATCTGCTGCTCGGTGAACTTCGATTGGACGTTGATGACCTTGAACTGAATCGCCGGGAACTGCCGCTCGATGCGCGGCAACGCGCCGAGGACCGCGTTCGAAGCGTCGACTTCGCTCGCAGCCGAGGCCTTTTGAACCTGCAGGAAGAGCCCCGGCCGCCCCGAGATTTGGGCGTATTGTTGGCGCGGTTCGTAACCGGCGATGACGTTCGCCACGTCCTCGATCCGGCGCACCGCGTTGCTCGCGGTCCACGTGTCGACGCCGCCCGGGAGACCCGCCAGCCCGTCCTCGTAGGTCGACGTCGCGCCGGCCGTTCCGGTGGCGCCCGTCGACGTCGCCGTCGAGCCGCCGGAGGCCGTTTGGATCGGCAGCTTGGCGACGGTGTTGATGTCCTGGATGTCGCCGCGGACGTCGATCGTCGTCTGCCGGTTGGCTTCATAGACGGTGCCGCCCGGTACGCGGGCGTTGTCGGCGCCGACGGTCGCGATCACGTCATCGAGCGTGAGGCCCGACGCCGTGAGCTTGGCCGGGTCGACGTCGATCTCGTAGGCCGGCGTCACGAGGCCGCCGACGTTCGCATACGAGATGCCGGGCAGCTGCTCGAGTTTGGGCGCGATGACGTTTTGCGCGTACAGCGAGAGCTCGCCGGGCGAGAGCTTCTGCGAGTACAGCGCCATCGTGACGACGGTCGATTCGCTGGGGTCGCGGATCGACACGGACGGCGGCGTGATGTTCGTCGGCAGCACTTTCTCGGCCGACTGGATGTCCTTGTTGACCAGCGCCAGATCGGTCGCGAGGTCGGAGGTGATCACGAACGTCGCCGTGATCGTCGCTTGGCCTTGCTGCACGACGGAGCTGAACGTTTGCAGATCCTGCGTTCCGGCCAGGTACTGCTCGATCGGCGCGACGATGTTGTCGCGCATCTCGGTCACCGACGCGCCGTTGTACTGCACCGTGACGGTCACCGTCGGCTGATCGACGTTGGGGAAGAGCTGTTTGACGATCGTGATGACCGAGATCACGCCGGCCAGCGACATGATCGCGATCAGAACGAAGACGAGGGTCGGGCGGGCGACGAAGAGCCGCGTCAGGTTCACCGGACGGCGACTTTCTCGCCGTCGCCGACGCTGGTTTGACCGTTGCTGACGACGCGCGTTCCGGCATCGACGCCGGTCACGATCGAGGTGACCCCGTCGCCGGCGATCTCCGCCACGTGCAGCGTTTTCACGGTGCCGTTCTGCACCGCCATGATCGCGTCGTGGTTATCGTCGGTGAACGCGGTTTCCGGAATGCGGATGCCGTGGACGCCGGGCAATCGCACGCTGCCCGAGACGGCCATACCGGGCCGCAACGAACCGTTCGGGTTCGGCAGCACGACCTTCACTTGGAAGTCGGTCGACCCCGGCACGATCTGGTTGAGGATCCCGGCGACCACGCCGCGCCGGGCCGCGCGTTTGGCGTCGGTGCTGACGATCGTCGCGGGCGCGCCGGTGGAGATCTCGGCGATCTGCGCTCCCGAACCGCGCAGGATCGCGAAGATCGGGTTGACTTGCTGCAAGGTGAACAGCTGGCGCGTGCCCGGGTACTCGCCCGGATTGAGGTTGCGGTTGACGACGACGCCGTCGATCGGCGAGACGATCGTGGCCTTCGCGATCTGAACGCGCTCTTGGTTGGCGTTAGCCAACGCGACTTGCTCTGTCGCCTGCGAGGATTGCACGGTTGAGGACTGCAGGCCGGGGGCGGAGAGGCTCGAGCCGTTCGCGACGACGTTCGACCGCGCGGCGGCGACCGCGGCAATGTCCGCCCGGATCGTTTGCGCATCGTCGTTGACGGTCGTCTGCTGCTGGGCTTCCTGCTGTTCGGCGATGTAGCCGTTCTTGAGAAGTTGCTGGTAGCGCCGGAGATCCGTTTCGTCGCGCGCGAGGTTCGCTTGGGCTTGGCGCACGGCGGTCTCGGCGGACTGCAGGCTATCGACGCCTTGTGAGATCGAGAGCGTGCCCGCGAACCGGTTGTGCGTCGTGGCCGCCTTGTCGCTCTGGGCCTGCGCGAGATCGGATTGCAGCGCGGCCTGAAGGTCGGCGGTGTCAAGTTGCGCCAGTACCTCGCCGCGGTGCACGACGTCGCCCTCCTGGACGTTGACCGTGTCGGCGGGTTCCGTCAGGGTCGAGGAGATCGCGACGTTCTGATAGGGTGCCACGACGCCGGCCAGATCCTCGCCCGGCACGATCGCGCCGGCGCTCGCCACGGTGGTCTCGACGTACGGCGTCTGCGCGACGGTGCTGGGCCTCGTGCTCCCGCAGGCGGCGAGGGCGAGCGCCAGGACGCCGGCAGCGAATGCCTGTGCGGCGCAGCGGCTTGGGCGAGCGTTAGGGGTGATCACGGCACCGTTCAGTGTAGCCGCCGCCCCAGTTCCCGATCCTTGAAGAATTCTTGGATTCGCATGCGGCATATCCCAGCAAAGCGGTAGATACTAGGGGAGCTATGGAAAGTGTTGGCGCGCGCGTACTCGTCGTCGACGACGAAGACGCGCTTCGGAAAATGCTGAACTATGGGCTGCGCCAGGCGGGGTTCGCCGTGCGTACGGTGTCCGACGGTGCCGAGATGCTCGAGGCGATCCCCAGCTGGCAGCCCGAGGTCATCGTGCTGGACGTGATGCTCCCCGCCGTGGACGGCTTCACGCTGCTGCCGTCGGTGCGGCGCCTGACGGATGCTCCGATCATCATGCTCAGCGCGAAGAACGAGACCGCCCAAAAAGTCACCGGCCTCTCGCGCGGCGCCGACGATTACGTGGGTAAGCCGTTCGAACTCGAAGAACTGATCGCGCGCTTGAACTCAGCGTTACGGCGCCCGCGGATGGAGTTGCGCGAGCAGTACCGGTATTCGGACGTCACCGTCGACGTCGGGCGGCGCTCGGTCTTTCGCGGCGAGCGGCGCATCGATCTCTCGACGCGCGAGTTCGATCTGCTGCTGACCTTCGTGCGCAATCCCGAACAAGTCTTCACCCGCAGCATGCTGCTCGACCTGGTGTGGGGCGTCGACCGCGACGTGGTGCCGAACACGGTCGAAACCTACATCTCGTATCTGCGGGCCAAGATCGACAGCAACGAAGCGATCAAGTTGATCCACACTTTGCGCGGTGTGGGCTATGCGATGCGCGCCATGGCGCGGTGAGCGCTTCGTTCGAGCGGCGCCTGACGATCGCGTCGGCGCTGATCATCGGCGGCGGTTTCTTCGCGATCGTGATCGCGCTCGCGCTGTTCTCGTTCTCGGTCTATATCGGAACCCTCAACCGCGACGTTCGCGATGCCATGGTCGACGTCAGCAGCGTGCTGCAGGAGTCCGGCGGGCCGCCCGACGACGCGCGGGTCGCCGCCCGGCGCCTCACGGCGCGCTTTTTCAGCCCGCAGATGCGCATCTCGCTTTTCGATCAGCACCGGCGGGTGGAGATCTACCGCCGCTCGGCGACGATGCCGTACGTGTTCACGGTCACGGGGCGCAACAGCGTCGCGCGTGATTACCAGCCGAACACGTTGGCCGCGCGCTCGACGATGGCGCTGGCAACGCTCTTCGGCTTCGGGCCGCAGCGCGCCGCGATCGGCCCGCTGCTGGTGGTGGTGCGCGTTCAGGAAGCCGCGCTGCAGCGCGGGGTGGCACAGCTCTTGCCGATCTTGTGCCTGGCGCTGATCTTCGCCGTCGCCCTGAGCATCGCGTTCGGGCGGCTGCTGGTCGCGCAAGCCTTGCGCCCGCTCAACGATGTGACCGCGGCCTTGGAACGCTTCGCGGCCGGCGACCTCACGCCGCGCGCGATTCCGGCCCATGCCGCGCACCAGTTGCAGGACCTGACTCGGGCCTACAACGGTGCGATCGCGCAGATGCAGCACGCCTTCGACGAGCGCGACAACGCGCACGAAGCGATGCGCCAGTTCACCTCCGACGCCGGCCACCAGCTGCGGACCCCGCTGACCGTGATCCGCGGTTTCATCGGCGTGCTGCTGCGCGGCGACCTGCGCAATCCCGCCGACCGCTCCGAGATCCTCACGACGATGAACGGCCAGTGCGTGCTGATGGGCTCGCTGATCGAGAAGCTGATCTTGCTCGACGTGTGGGACCACGCCGAGCAAGGCGCACCGCCGGAAGTGGTCGACGTCTCGCAGCTGGTCGAGGACGTGGTGTTGCCTATCGCGGAGGCCCGGCCCACGCGCAGCGTCGAGCTGAACGTGAAGCCCGGTGCGATGGCGCGCATCGATCCGATCGGCTGTTCGCATGCGCTGACGAACCTGGGCGACAACGCGATGAAGTACGCGCCCCACAGCCCGATCGAGGTCGTACTCGACTTCGACGCGCGCTTCATCCGGATCGTCGTCGCCGACCACGGTCCGGGGATGACCGAAGACGAGGCCCAGCACATCTTTGACCGCTTCTACCGTGGTCCGCTGCGGCGCGATGTGCCCGGGTCGGGCTTGGGGCTGAACATCGCGCGCAGCGCGATCGAACGTGCCCATGGTACGCTCGTCGTCGAAAGCGCTCCCGGGCGCGGAGCGCGGTTCATCATCCAGTTGCCGACGGCGCACGTGCCGCCGGGGGTCTCGAGCGGGGCCGATCAGGCGCTGACAGCCGGAGCGCGCGCCTAGCAATTCTGGGGAATAGGCTCCGCATGGCGGGGCGAAAATCAAGTGCCGGGGCAATGATCGCGGCGCTCGTACCGATCTACGGCATCACGCTGATCGACGTGTTCGGGTACATGATCATGATCCCGCTGCTTCCCTATCTGGCGCAAAAATACGGGGCCAGCGGCGTGGAGGTCGGCGCGCTGCTGGCCACCATGGCGGTGGCGTCCACGGTCGCCGCGCCGATCTGGGGCGCGTTGAGCGACCGCGTCGGCCGCAAGCCGGTGGTGCTCATATCGCAGGCCGTTTCGCTCGGCGGGTATGTGGCGTTGGCATTCGCACCGACGCTCGGCATGCTGTTCATCGCGCGCGGCGTGGCCGGTGTCGGCGGCGGCAACCTGGGCGTCACGCAGTCCTATATCGCCGACGTGACGGGTGAAGAATACCGCGATCGCGCGTACGCCGCGTTCGGGGTGGTGTTTGGCCTGGGCATCGTGCTCGGCCCCGTTACCGGCGGCTTCCTGGTCCACTTCGGTTACGGCGTTCCGTTTCTCGTCGCCGCCGGAGTCGAGGTGGTCAACATTCTGTTGACGCTGCGATTCTTGCCGCAGGTCAAGCGCAAGCCCGGGCAACGCTTCGCTTTGCTGCAAGCGATGCGCGACGTGCTCAAGCGGCCGGCGGTGCGCAGCTTGGTGTTGCGGCATGCGCTGTTCATCTTCGCCGTGACGTATTTCTTCACGGTTTTCGCGCTCTACGTGCAGCGCGCGCTGCACGGCGGTCCGCAACTCGCCAGTTGGCTCATCGCCGGTTGCGGCGCGGCCGGCGGGCTCACCCTGCTCGCGGCCGTCGGTCCGCTGGCCAAGCGCCTCGGTGACGCGAAGGTTGCGCAGCTCGGAATTGGGCTCAGCATCGTGGCCTACGCGGGTATGGGCTTCGCCCACCAGCTGTGGTCGTTCTGTATCATCCTCGTAATCTGGTCGGCCGGCGCCTCGTGCGTCGAGCCGACGCTTTCGGCGCTGCTCTCCAAACGCGCGCCGGCCAAGGAGCGCGGCGCGGCGCTCGGCTTCAACGACGCGATGAGCAACGTCGCATTGATGGCCGCTCCGGCGCTCGGCGGCTTCGTGATCGATCGTGCGATCGGCTTGATCGGCGTCGTGCCCGGTGCCGCCCTGGTGGCGGCGTTTGCGCTGGGGCTGGTCGCGGAACACACTTCGCCCGCCGAAGGCTGAATCGGGAGCGCGCCTCGAAAAGGAGCGCACTCGATGCGCGTTCAGGTTTCATCCTACGGTATGGCTTTGCTGTTGGCCGGTGCGCTCGCCGGTTGCAGCGGAGGCGGCGCAAGCGCTCCCGCTCCGGCCGCCGGCGCGAGCAGTGCCGGCACGACCTTGACCCTCCGCATCGACGTTCCGCAGACCACCTCGGCCGCCGGCCGCAAGCCGGCCTACGTCTCGGCCGCGACGCAGTCGCTGGGCGTGGTCGTGCTCAACAGCGGCGGGGCGACGGTCGGCACGTTTTCGGTGAACCTCACGCCGGCCTCGACCACGTGCTCGACCACGACGGTGAACGGTAACTCGGCCCTGACCTGCGCGCTCACCCTGCCGATCGCGATCGCATCCAGCGGGACGTACACGCTGGCCACGGCCACCTACGATCAGGCGCAGACGCAACCATGCTCGGTCTCGGGGACGCCGCGCTGCGTGGGGAACGTCCTCTCGGCGTCGCTGCTGGCGGCCACGCTGCAAGTGAACTTGGCCAACACCGTTTCGATCGTGCTCGGGGGCCTCGCGACCGCGTTCACCGTCACGCCGGTCAGCAACGGCTTCTTTCAAGGCAACGTTGCCGGTCTGCAGGTGTGGGGACCGCAGTCGCAGTCGCTGGTCGTGCAGGCGCTGGATGCCGGCGGCTACACGATCGCCGGCAGCGGCGCGCCCGTCCTCACGCTGACGTCGGCCTCATCGAACGTGACGCTCGCGAGCACGCCACCCGGATCGTTCACGCTCCAAGCGGTGGTCAGCGGGTCGCCCCCGATCGTAACGCCGGGAACAGTTCAGTTGACGGCCACGGCGACCCCGGCCGGCAGCCCCGCGACGCCGTTTTCCCAAACGATTCCGCTCACGATCAGGCACACGGTGCTGTTCGTGTCGAACGGTGCCGGCGTGCCGGTGTATTTCGACGGCAACACGACGTCGAGCCTCAGCCTCTCGAACGTCAACGCGCCGCGCGGCATCGCCGTCGATGCGAACGGCACGGTCTACGTCGGCGATCACGGCGGCTCGGTGCCGGTGACGGAGTGCACGGCCGCCAGCGGCTATGCGACCTGCACGACGCCGATCGTGGGCTCGGCCGGCGTCGAAGGCGTGGCGATCGATGCATCAGGGAACCTGTGGATCGCGGCTCCGGGCAACAACGTGGTCGAATACCTGGCCGGACAGACGGTCGCCAACGTCACGATCCCAACCGGCTTTTCGACCCTGCGCGGTGTCAGCGTCGACACCAACGGCCTGCTCTGGGCCGCCGACCAAAACACCAGCACCGTGTACGGCTACGCACCGCCGTTCTCCGGTTCCAGCACGCCGTTCGCAACCCTGACCAGCGGCCTCAACGCACCCATCGAGCTCAGCTCGGACGGATCGGGCAACCTCTACGCCGCCGACTGCGGAGCGTCTTGTCCGGGCGGGACGGGTGCGGGCTCGGTCCAGCAATATGCGCCGGTGATCGCTACCGCCAGTACGCCCGCCACCTCGATCACGACGGTGGTGAACACCCCCGAAGGCGTCGCCGTCGATGCGATCTCCTCGGTATGGATCGCCAATCAAGGCAACGGAACGGTCACTCATTGCCTGCCGCCGATCAGCGCGCTCAACTGCACGTCGTTTTCGGTGCCGGGTGCGCTGTGGCTCGGGGTCTATCCCTCTGCGGTCAATCCTTAACAAGCCGGGCCAGGTCAGCACCGTTCGCGCACCATAAAGACAATTCAATGGCCTTGCGCAATCGTCGCGTCGGGGAGCGGCGTCTCGAGAGCGTCCTAGCGATCACGCGCGACATCCTGCGCGCGCCCGATTTGGATTTCGCGCTGGAGTCGATTGCCGCCGGCGTCGCCGAGGTCTTCGGCTTTCGCTTCGTCACGATCGTCATCGCCGAGGACGACAGCGACGTGATGCTGCGCCGGGTCATGCACGGCTTTGCGCCCGAGACCATCATCGAGCGCAAGAACGAGGAAGTCTCGCGGGCCGAAATGATCGCGCTGCTCGACCGGCGTTTCGAGAGCGCCGAGAACTGCTTCTACCTGCCGGCCGAAGCCGAAGCCGACTGGAAGCACTCGATTTACACCGGCGCGTTTCCGCGCGATGCCGCGCGCAGCACGCCGCAATCGTGGCACGAGCGCGATTCGCTGTGTTTGGTACTGCGCGACGAGAGCGGCTCGATGATCGGGTACATGAGCCCGGACGCGCCGCTCGACGGCTGTATTCCCGATCCCGGCGAGCTGCACGCGATGGAGCTGTTCGTCAACCTGATGGGGCTGGCGCTGGCCAAGGCGCGCGCGCAAGCGCGGCTGCGCCACGAGGCCACGCACGATGCGCTCACGGGTCTCGCCAACCGGTCGTACTTTCAGGAACAGCTCGAGCTCGCGCTCGAATCGGCGCGCAATGCTCCCGACCGGGCCAGCGCCGTTCTGTTCTTCGATCTGGACGACTTCAAGCAGATCAACGACACGCTCGGGCACCTCGCTGGCGATGAGATGCTGCGCGTCGTCGCCGACCGCTTGCAGCACGCGGTGCGCGCCAGCGACGTCGTCGGGCGCATCGGCGGCGATGAGTTCGGCGTGCTGCTCAACGACCGTTCGGACGCGGCGGCCGTCGATGCCACCGTCGCGCGAATCCAAGAGACGCTCGTGGCGCCGGCCGCGCTCGGCGGCCGCATCGTCTACATCACGGCCAGCGTCGGCATCACGCTGCTCGAAGAGGGCGACCAGCGCATCGAGGACGTGCTCAGCCGCGCCGACGCGGCGATGTATCATGCCAAGGGTTTGGGCCATGCCCGGTATGCGTACTTCGAGCAGTACATGCTCAACGAGACGAAGCGGCGGCTCGCCCTTTCGAGCAGCATGCGCACGGGCATCGAAACCGAGCAGTTCAGCGTCGATTACCAGCCGATCGTGCGGCTGGCCGACGGTGCGATCGCGGGCTTCGAGGCGCTCGCGCGCTGGCGCATGCCCGATGCCGAGGTCTTTCCGGCCGAATTCATTCCGCTGGCCGAAGAGGTCGGTTTGATCGTGCCGATCGGGCGGTTCGTCATCGCGGAAGCGGCGCGTGCGCTGAGCACGTGGCAAAAGCAAACCGGTCAGCGTGACTTGCGGATGCACGTCAACCTCTCGGTCCAGGAGCTGCTGGAGGCCGACCTCGAGGCCTACATCGTCGGACAGCTGAACCGCAACGGTCTCGCGCCCGACGCGATCACGATCGAGATGACCGAAAGCGCGGTGATGCGCGGAAACACGCTCGCCTTCGGCCGCTTGGCCCAGTTGCGCGCTCGCGGCATTCCGATGTGCATCGACGACTTCGGCACCGGGTATTCCTCGTTGCGCTACGTGCGCGACTTTTCGGTCGACGCGCTGAAGATCGATCGTTCGTTCGTCGAGAGCGCGGACGGATCACTCGGCAGCGCGCCGATCGTGCGCATGCTGATCCACCTCGGTGAGGCCTACGCGCTCGACGTCGTCGCCGAGGGCGTGGAAACCGCCGCCCAAGCCGCGGCGCTGCACGCGCTCGATTGCCGTTACGCGCAGGGCTTTCATTTCCACCGGCCGATGAGCGCGGCCGCGATCGCGCGGTTACTGCAGGGCTAAACGACGGCCAGCGACACGTCGGCGATATTGTTGGCGATCTGGAAACCCATCGCCACGGTGGTGCCGCCGGGCGTGCGGTCGATCTCGAGCGTGTCGCAGAGCTCGCGCATCATCGCGATTCCGCGGCCGCGTGACGTCAGCGGCTCGACGTCGTTCCAGGCCCCGCCATCTTCGACGAGGATCGTGCAGACCGCACCCTCGTTGCGCGCGCGCAGCACGAACGTTTGATTGGGGCGCCGGTCGTAGGCGTGCTCGATCGCGTTGGCGACCGCTTCGCCCGCGGCCACGACCGCATCGAAACTGCGCCGTTCACCGAGCGCGGTCGTGGCGAGAAACCGGCGCAGCGCCGTTCGCGCCAGCGCGGCGCTCGTCAGTTCGGCCGGCAGCCGAACGTCGAGGTGCGCGAGCAGCGGTTCGGGCGCGATGGTGATGATCGTGGCGTCATCGCTGCGCTCGCGCTGACCGAAGATCGCGCGGTCGATCGTCAGCGCGGGTTTGCTCGGGGCCAGCGTGCGCGTTTCCACCAGCGCGTCGGCCAGCGTTTGCGTGCCGGTGATGCCGTCGTGGTCGAGCGTCACGCAGCCGTCGGTATAGAGTGCGAGCACGGCGTCGACCGGAACGGCGACGGTGTATTCGCTCGTCACATGATGCGGCACGACGCCGAGCGCGATGCCCGAACCTTCACCCGGCAAGGGCGTGCAGGTTTCCTCGGCGGTCGCGAGCAGCGGCGCGGGATGGCCGGCCGAGGCGTAGCGCAATTGCAGCGTCGCCGGGTCGATGACCCCGACGATCGCGGTCACGATGCCGGGGTTCTCGCTGCGCAGCAAGACGCGGTTCGCACGCCGCAGCGCATCGGCCGGGCGCGCCCCGTCGATCAGCGCGCCGCGAATCGCTTGGCGCACCGTGTTCATCGTGACGATCGCGGTTAGCCCGTGACCGGCCGCGTCACCGATGACGACGGCCAGCGTGCCGTCATCGAGGAAGAAGACGTCGTAGAAATCGCCGCCGCCGGCATCGGGCACCGTCGCGCTGACATAGGACCACGAGATGCGCAGCCCGTCGACCACCGGCGGCAGCGACGGCAAGAGTGCGGCTTGCAACACCGGCACGGTGGATGCCGGTTGGGGTGTGACTTCCCGCACTGGTATGCGCCGCGACCACACCACCGAAGCGAGAATCGCCACGACGATGAGACCGAGTAGTACCGGAGCGACGGCCTGCATGTACCTCTATCTTCGGCAAATGCAGGCCGCCTCCCAGCTAATGCACGAGGTAGCCGACCAGGAGCAGCGCCACGATGTTCAGGACCTTGATCATTGGGTTGATCGCCGGTCCGGCCGTGTCTTTGTACGGGTCGCCGACGGTGTCGCCGGTAACGGCGGCCGCGTGCGCGGACGAACCCTTACCGCCGTAGTGACCGTCCTCGATGTACTTCTTGGCATTGTCCCACGCGCCGCCGCCGCTGGTCATCGAGAGTGCGAGGAACAGGCCCGTGACGATAGCGCCGAGCAGCACGCCGCCCATCATCTTCGCGCCGCCGTTGTTCGGTAGAATGAAGCCGAGCAGGACGACAATGATCGGAACGCCGATCGGGATCAAGGCCGGCAGGACCATTTCCTTGAGCGCCGCCTTGGTCACGATGTCGACGGTCGTACCATAATCCGGCTTTTGCGTTCCGTCCATGATGCCGGGCATCTCGCGGAACTGGCGCCGCACTTCTTCCACGACCGAGCCGGCCGCGCGTCCGACCGATTCCATCGAGAGCGAGGCGAACAGGTAGGGCAGCAAGCCGCCGACGAGCAGACCGCACAGCACGTAGGGATCTTGCAGACCGAAGGTGATCGCGCTCGTCGAACAGGCCAGCGTCGAGTCGGCTTTGCAACGGTCGCTGAGCTCTTGCACGAACGACGCGAAGAGCACCACCGCCGCGAGACCGGCCGAGCCGATCGCGTAGCCTTTGGTGACCGCCTTCGTCGTGTTGCCGACCGCATCGAGCGGATCGGTGACGTTGCGCACATCCTCGGGCATCTCGGCCATTTCGGCGATGCCGCCCGCATTGTCCGTAATCGGACCGAACGAGTCGATCGCGACCACGATGCCGGCCATCGAGAGCATCGACATGACCGCGATACCGACGCCGTAGAGACCGGCGAAGCCGTTGGCGACCAAGATGCCGATCACGATCACGATGCCGGGCAGCGCCGTCGCTTGCATCGAGACCGCGAGGCCGGCGATGATGTTCGTCGCGTGACCGGTCACCGACGCCGCCGCGATGTTCTTCACCGGCGGGAACGTCGTGCCGGTATAGTACTCGGTGATGTAGGTGATCAGGCCGGTGACGGCGAGTCCGACGATCGCGCAGATGAAGATGTCGAGCGCGGTGATCGTCACGTTGCCGATCGTCACGCCGGCGCCGAATTCCGCCTGCGCGATGAAGTAGAAGCCGATCGCCGAGAGCACGCCGGCAATGATCATGCCGCCGTAGAGGGCGTTCATGATGCCCTCTTTCTTGACGGTGCCGCGGCCGACGAAGGCCGTGCCGATGATCGAGGTGATGATCGAGAGCGCGCCCATGATCAGCGGGAACGACGTCGCGCTCGCGAGCGTCGCGCCGAGGAGCAGGTGCCCGAGCAGCATCGCCGCGGTCGTCGTCACGACGTAGGTCTCGAACAGGTCGGCGGCCATGCCGGCGCAATCGCCGACGTTGTCGCCGACGTTGTCGGCGATGACGGCCGGGTTGCGCGGATCGTCTTCGGGGATGCCGGCTTCGACCTTACCGACCAAGTCGGCGCCGACGTCGGCGGCCTTGGTGAAGATACCGCCGCCCAAGCGCGCGAAGACCGAGATCAGCGAGCAGCCGAAAGCGAGCCCGACCAGCGCCGCGATCGATTTCGTTTCGTCGCCGTTGTTGACTTGCAGCATGATCGCGTAGTAGCCGCTGACCGCGAAGAGCCCGAGGCCGACCACGAGCAGTCCCGTGATCGCGCCGCCCTTGAACGCGAGGTTGAGCGCCGGCCCGAGGCCGCCGCGTGCCGCTTCGGCGGTGCGCACGTTCGCGCGCACCGAGACGAGCATGCCGATGAATCCGGCCGCGCCCGAGAGGATCGCGCCGATCGCAAACCCGATCGCGGCTTCCCAGCCCAGCGGCTGAGGCGCGAACCCGATCACGATGAAGAGGATGGCGGCGACGATGGCCACCGTCATGTACTGGCGCCGCAGGAACGCCATCGCGCCCTCTTGGATGGCCGCGGCGATCGCTTGCATCTTCTCGTTACCGGCCGGCTGGCGCAGTATCCACGAGATCAGGTACAAGCCGTAGAGGATCGCGAGAATCCCGGCCGCGAGGCCGAGCTCGATCCCGAAGGAAGCTGACATACGGGTCCTTTTACAACGCGCCCAGGCCAGTGGCCGGGCAGTCGATTACACAAAGAAAGGCTCGATCGTGCCGAGCGCTTAGGAGGCCGCGTACGGCATGGTTCCGGCACGGTCCTGTTGCGCCGGCCCTTCGTCCGTAGGAGGGCGGGCCGGGGCGGCCAACCTGCGCGCGATGGAATCGACGGAGTTTCTGGTGGTTGGTTGCGGCCCCGCGGGCGGTACGGCGGCCCGCGAAGCGGCGCGCTCGGGGGTTGCGACCGTCGTGCTCGAGCGCGACGCGGTCGTCGGGGCCAAGCGCGTCTGTGCGGCGGGGCTACGGCCCGGTTTCTGTGAGACCTTCGATGTGCCGCGTTCGATCGTCCATCTCGATCCGCCGCACCTGACGCTCACGACGGCGCGCAAGACCTACGCCTTCACCATCGGGCCCTCGCACACCACGACGCGCGAGGAACTCGACGGTGCGATCGCCGGTCTCGCGCGGGGCGAAGGCGCCGACATTCGCACCGGCACGCTGTTTCGCTCGCTCGTCCGCGACCGCGACGGCGTGGTGGTGGAGTACGCCGACACGAAGGCCGGTGCGCGCAAGAAGATCCGCGCCCAGGCGGTGTTCCTGGCGCAAGGCTCGAGCGCACGGCTCGACGACGTCGACCCGGCCTTTCGCTATGATCAGTGGCGCAACGGCATCATCACGTGCATCCAATACCGCGTGTATCCGGAACGGCCGGCGGTCGCCGCGGCCTACGACACGCTCGAGATGCACTACTATCGCAGTCCGCTCTCGGGCGAGTCGATCATCGCCTGGATGTTTCCCAAGCGCGATCATCTCTCGATTGGCCTCGGCATGGGGCCCAAGGTGAACGGCGCGGCGCTGCGGGCCGAGCTGGACTGGTTTCTCCCGCAGGTCGGGGCCCGGCTCTTTCCCGGCGTGGGCTACACCCTGCGCGAGGAAGGCAACTTGCTCTACGGCGGCAAGCCGCGCCCGGGGATCGCCAACGATCGCGTGCTGGTCGGCGGCACGGCGGCCGGGCTCGTCGACGCGACGACCGGCGAAGGCATCTACGAAGCGGCGCTGAGCGGCCGCTATGCGGCGGCCGCGGTCGGTACCGCCAAACGCACGGCGCGCGATCCGGCGCCGGCCTACGAGCGCGCCACCAAAGGCGCCTTCTACGCGCGCTTGCGGCACCGTGCGAAGCTGATGACGTTTCTGGAACGCAAGCCGGCGCGTTTCGACATTCTCTTCCGGCAGCTCGAAAGCACGCCGCGTTTCGCCGAGCTCTTGCAGCACGATCGCAACGACTTCAGCCCGCGCGAGTGGCTCTATCTGTATTCGCAAGCCGCGCGCTTCGGGCTGCGCGCCGCCTTCGCCGGGAACTGACCGCCGGAATGCTGGCGTTCATCGTCGACCGCTGCGTGCGGCTCGTGCTGGTGTTGCTGGCCATCACCGTCGTAAGCTTCTTCTTCCTGCACCTGATCCCGGGCGATCCGATCGCCATCCGCTTGGGCGAACACGCGAGCCCGCAGCAGATCGCGCTGCTCACCCACGAATACGGCCTCGACCGGCCCTGGTGGGTGCAGCTGTGGAAATATGTGGGCGCGCTGCTGCACGGCGACCTCGGGACGTCGATCGCCGACACCCAGCCGGTCGCGCAGAAACTCGCGACGTACTTCCCGGCGACGGTCGAACTGACGTTTGGCGCGATGCTGGTCGCGGTCGTCGTCGGCATTCCCGCCGGCGTGTACGCCGCCGTGCGCCGGCGTTCGTTCGTCGACGCGTTCACGATGACCGCGGTGCTGGTCGGCGTGTCGATCCCGGTGTTTTGGCTGGGCTGGATGCTGGTTTACGGGCTGGCCGTTTTGCCGGCCCGCGCGGGCCTGGACCTGTTTCCGATCTCGGGCCGCATCTCGCTGCTCTATGCCATCCCGCCGCACACGCACCTGATCGTCGTCGACGCCTTACTGGCCGGGAACGGGCGGGCGGCGCTCGATGCGCTCTGGCACCTGGTGCTGCCGGCCGTGACGCTGGGCACCATTCCGCTGGCCATCGTCGCGAAGATCACGCGGGGTTCGATGCTCGAGGTACTGGCCAGCGACTACGTGCGGACGGCGCGCGCCAAAGGCTTGAGCGAGCGCCGGGTGGTCGTGCGGCACGCGCTGCGCAACGCACTGGTGCCGATCATCACGGTGCTCGGGCTGCAGACCGGTCTCTTGCTCGGCGGGGCCGTCTTGACCGAGAGCGTCTTTGCGTGGCCGGGCGTCGGCCGGCTCGCTTTCGACGCCATTTCCAACCGCGATATGCCGGTCATCAACGGCTGCGTGCTGCTCTTCGCGACGGTCTTCGTGGTGGTCAACACGGTCGTCGACGTGCTCTATGCGCTGGCCAATCCGCGGATCCGATATGCCGGCTGACCGTGATTCTAACCAAAAAGCGGGGAAACGTTAACCGTATCACGACATTCCATCCCCTCATCAACGGGGGAACTGCCCGGTCTAGACGAACTCGGTAGACAGGTCCGGACTCGTCTCGGAGTGCCCCGTGTGAAAGCTACTCGCGAAACCCGGCGTTACGTTATTGCCGGCGCAGAACTCAGCCGGGAAGAGATCGTACACAAGTATCTTCACTTAGTGAAATACGTGGCCGGTCGCATCTCGATCAACTTGCCCCCGAACGTCGAGATCAACGACTTGATCAACGACGGCATCCTGGGTCTGATCGACGCGATCGAAAAGTACGACGATGCCCGCGGTGTGAAGTTCGAAACGTATGCGATCACCCGCATCAGCGGTGCGATCCTCGACGCGCTCCGCGCGCTGGATTGGGTGCCGCGAGCGGTCCGTCAGCGCGCCCGTGAGCTCGAGCGGATCTATCAGGAGCTGGAGATCGAATACGGCCGGGCGGCGACCGAGGAAGAGGTCGCGACGCGCATGGGCCTCACGGTCAAAGAGCTCGACGTGCTCATGCAAAAGATCCGCGGCACCTCGGTGCTCTCGCTCGAGGAGTTTCTGCCCAACGAGCGCGGTTACGAGATCCCGCTGCTCGACACGCTGCGGGACGACGGCAACGAGGTTTCGAGCGCGGTCGAGGCCCGCGAGATCAAGGCGGCCCTGGTCCGGGCCGTTGACGCGCTGCCGCTGCAAGAGCGCACCGTGATCTCGCTGTACTACTTCGAGGGGCTGACGCTCAAGGAAATCAAAGGCGTCCTCAACGTCTCCGAGTCGCGCGTGTCGCAGATCCACGCCCAAGCCGTGATCCATCTGCGCTCCAAATTGAAGAATTTGACCGCCGATCTCGGTTATCGTGAGGGCGATCCGAACGTGAAGCAGAAGTATACCCGGAAACCGCAACCGGCCTAGCTCCGAGGAGAGGGTTCATGGCGATCCGGCCAACCGATCTGCAAACCGCGCTGATCGTGTCCACGCAGACTCCACCGACCCAGCAACGGGCCGAGGACGCCCCGCGCGTCGCGCAGGGGGCCGCCCAGGCCCAGTTCGCGGCGCAAGCCGAGCAGCGCAACGAGCGCATCGCCGAGGCGAACGATGCCCAAGGGAACCGCATCGAAGTCAAAGACCGCGAACAGGAGCGGCAGCAAGGGAAAGGGCGCAAGCGCGAGCGCCGGCCCGGCGATCCCTTTGAAGAAGTCGTGGAAGAAGCCGCGGGTCTGTCGGACGGAACGCCGCACCTGATCGACTATACGGCGTAGAGTTTCCGTGTCGAGCTGATGTCGGTCAACCCGGCCGCCCTGAATGCGGCCGCCGCGGCAGCCAACAACACGAACGCCAGCGTCGAGCAACTGATCGCGGCGGAGCTCAACGCGCTCGCCGCCGACGCCCAGGCGCTGCAGGGCCAGCTGACGACGGGGCAGGTGGTCACGGCGCAGGTGCTGCCCTCGAACGGCCTGACCGACCTCATCAACATCCTCGGCAACCGCGTCGCCGCCGCGCTGCCGCCCAACCTCGCGCCGGGCGATCTGTTCACGGCGCAAGTCACGGGCTTCAACGGCACGCAGATCCTGCTCCAGGCGCTCAACACGCTCGAGCCGGGGCAAGCCGCCGCGCCGCCGCCGCCGGCGCCGGTGCCGGGACTCGCGCCGCTGCCCGATGCGCCGATGAGCGCGCTGGCGGCGGCGGCGACCCGGCCGGCGCTCCCCGACGGCATCGAGCCGAGCATGTCGCCGCCGCCGGCGGTGTTCGTGGCGGCCTCGGTTCGCCCGGCGCCGGTCAGCGCCGACGGTTCGGTCAGTGTGCCGGTGAACTCGGCGCCGCCGTCGGCGCAAGCGATCGCCCAGCCGACGATGATTCTGGCCGACATCGAGGCGCGCTTGGCCGCCGCGCGCGCCGGGTCGATCGGGGTGAACGTTCCGACGACCGGGTCCGCGCCCCCGGCCGTCCCGCCCCCGCCGCTGCCGCCGGTCTCGGCGGTGCCGCTCCCGCCGCAGGCCGGCCCCGCACCCACCGCCCCGCAGGCCACGCCCGCGCCGCCGACCCTGGCCCCCGCGCCGCCCAACGCTGCACCCGCACCAGCACCCACGACCACGCCCACGACGGCGGCCGCGCCGAGTGCGCCGGCTCCCGCCAACACCGGCATACCCGCGCCCCCGGTGCTCATTCCGCCGCGCTTCGTCCTGCCCCCGACGATCGTTCCGTCGGCCCGCTTCGGCGAGGGTGCGCCGGCGCCCGCGAACACCGCCGCCGCGCCCGAAACGCCCGCACCCGCGAGCCTGGCCTCCTTCCGCGATCCGGTCGCACTGGTGCGGGCCCTGAATCTGCCCGTGACGCCGACGAACACGGCGGCCGCGCGGCTCGCGCTCGACACGCCGCAGCGCCTGCCGGCGGCGTTGGCCACGCTCGAGAGCGCGCTGCCGCAAGTCGACGACCCGCGCGTCGCGACGCTGCGCACCCTCACCGCCTGGCTGGGCAAGATGGAGCCGTCCTCGCCCCAGCTGGCCTCGCAGATTTCGTCCTTCGTCGACAACGTCGTCAGCGGCAACGAGCCCAAGCTCGCCCAGCTCCTGGCCGCGCAGCTCGCCGCCGACGAACCGGCGGCGCCGCCCCCGCCGCCCGCCGCCGCCCAGGGAGCCGCAACGACGGCCGGCACGCCGCTGCCGCCGCCGCCCGCCCCCGCCTTGCCGGTGGTCGCGCTGGCGCAGATCGCCGAACGCGGCGCGGCGTTGAGCGTCGACCTGAAGACGCAGCTGCTGGCGCTGATCAACGCCCCGCCGGCCGGAGCTGAGGAATCCGACGTTCTGCTGCCCGCCGCGTCGAGCGCGCTGACCGCGATCACGGCGGTCCAGCTGAACGCGGCTCAGGCGATGAACGCCTCGCCGCAGACGATCTCGTTCACCCTGCCGATGTGGCTGGGTTCGGGCTACGCCCAAGCGCGGGTCGCGATCGATCGCGACGCGCCCGAACCGGGCGGTTCGCGCGCGCTCGACGGCGACAACTTTCACATCGCGTTCGTCCTCGACACGAAGCATCTCGGGACGGTGACCGTCGACTTGCAAACGGTCGGGCGGTCGTTCTCGCTCGCGGTCAAAGCCGAAAGCGAACTGAGCGCGAAGCGGTTCGCCGAATCGCTCGCGCGGCTCACCGGGCGCCTCGAAACGCTGCGCTACCGCGTCAATTCCGCCGAAGCGACGGTCGCCCCGCGGGGCGCGGCCGCGACGGCTGCCGCGGCGGTCCCGGCCGTCGTCGAGCCCGAAGACGACGGCATCGTCTCGGATGTGAACGTGCGCGCATGAACAACAACAGCGCCTACTACAACGCGCGTCGCAACGCGCCGGACCGGCCGGCCGCGGCGGCGCTGCACTACGATCCGACGGGCCCGGCCCCGCCGGAGATCATCGCCACCGGCCGCGGCTTGATCGCCGAGGAGATCGTCGCCGCGGCGCGCGAGCACGGCGTGCCGTTGCATCAGGATCCGGGCCTGGTCGAGGCGCTCTCGATGCTCGATATCGGCACCGTCATTCCGCGCGAGCTCTATGCCGTGGTGGCGGAGGTGCTGGCGTTCGTCTACACCGTCGATGCCGAGGCCGCCGCGCGCTAACGGCGAAGCTGCGCGCGCTGTGGTGAACTGGTTCGATAAACTCAAAGCAAGCGTGACGCGCTCGCGCGACGCGCTGCTCGGCCTAGAAACGATGGCCCTAGCCCGCCGCCCCCTCGATGCCGCGTTCTGGGAAGAATTCGAAGAGATCCTGATCGGCGCCGACTTCGGTTTCGCGACCACCGAAAAAATCGTGAGCGCGCTGGTCGGCGTCGCAAAACAAGATCGCTACCAAACGAGCGATCAGGTCATCGCGCGCTTCAAGCGCGACGTAAAAAACTTCCTCACGCTGCCCGACATGGGCCTCCAACTCGAACGGAAACCCGCCGTCATCCTCATCGTCGGCGTCAACGGCAGCGGCAAAACCACGACGATCGGCAAACTCGCCACCGCCCTAAAACGCAATCGCCGCAAAGTGTTGCTGGTCGCCGCCGACACATTCCGCGCCGCCGCCGCCGAACAACTGACGATCTGGGCCGAACGCGCAGGCGTCGACATCGTGCGCGGCAACGAAGGCGCCGATCCATCATCGGTCGTGTTCGACGGCATGGTCGCCGCAAAATCCCGCAACGCCGACGTCGTGCTGGTCGACACCGCGGGCCGCCTGCAAACGAAAACCAACCTCATGGAAGAGCTAAAGAAAATGCGCCGCGTAATCGAACGCGAAACCGGCGCCGCGCCGGCCGAAACGCTGCTCGTACTCGACGGCACCACCGGCCAAAACGCGCTCTCCCAAGCGAAGCTCTTCAACGAAGCCACGCAGCTAACAGGCGTCATCGTAACCAAACTAGACTCAACCGCGAAGGGTGGGGTATTGGTAGGCATCGTCGACCAACTCACCGTCCCGATAAAATTCATCGGCCTAGGCGAAACAGCCGACGCCCTACAGCCCTTCAACCCCGACGATTTCACCAAAGCCCTATTCGAACCAGCCGCCTAACCCCGACCCTCACCCAAAAACCAGTCCCGCCACCAAGCAGGGAGCCGGGGGCGCCGCAGCGCTGTACAGAGGCCTCTGAGGCGCTGCGAAGCCAGGATGGCGAGAGCAGCGTCTCAGCGGAGTCGTGATTTTTCCACGATGGAAAAATCACGACGTCCTCAGTACAGCACTGCGGCGCCCCCGGCTCCCGGCCCCCCAGGCCAGAAACCCGATCCATCGGCGTAAGGAAGCCCAATCGAACACAGGTTCGATTGCCAACCAGGGCGAATGTAGTGAATAGACGACGTGCCGATGACCGGGAAACCGGAAATCCGTGTGCCACGCATCTGGCACTCAGGCGCGATACTGTCGGTTTCATACTGACTACCGAACCGAAACGGAGAATCATGGCCGACGAAAAAGCAGTCGCCCTCAGCAATGCCTTAGCTCAGATCGAGCGGCAATTCGGCAAGGGCTCCATCATGAAGATGGGCGAGTTCACCGACAAGATGGCGTTCGACGTCATCTCCTCGGGCTCGATCGCCCTCGACCTCGCTCTCGGCGTCGGCGGGTTCCCCCGCGGGCGCATTATTGAAATCTATGGTCCGGAGTCCAGCGGTAAGACGACGCTGGCGCTGCACGTGATCGCCGAGGCCCAGAAGAACGGCGGCACCGCGGCCTTTATCGATGTCGAGCACGCGCTCGACCCGGCCTACGCGCAGAACCTCGGGATCGACCTGGATAATTTGCTGGTGTCGCAGCCCGATGCCGGCGAACAGGCGCTGGACATCGCCGAGATGCTCGTGCGCTCGAACGCGGTCGACGTGGTGATCCTCGACTCGGTCGCGGCGCTCGTGACGAAGGCCGAGCTCGAAGGCGATATGGGCGATACCCACGTCGGTTTGCAGGCGCGGCTGATGTCGCAGGCGCTGCGCAAGCTGACGAGCGCGATCTCGCGCTCGAAGTGCGTGATGATCTTTATCAACCAGCTGCGCGAAAAGATCGGCGTCATGTTCGGCAGCCCGGAGACGACCTCGGGCGGACGGGCGCTGAAGTTCTATGCTTCGATCCGGATCGACATCCGCAAGCTCGAACAGATCAAGGTCGGGCAGGATGTGGTGGGTTCGCGAACGCGGGCGAAGGTGGTGAAGAACAAGGTCGCGCCGCCGTTTAGGCAGGCCGAGTTCGACATCACGTACGGCCGCGGTATTTCGAAGATGGGGTCGATTCTCGATGTTGCGCTCGAGCGTAACTTCGTCGGGAAGAGCGGGTCGTGGTATACGTACGGCGAGTCGCGCATCGGTCAAGGGCGCGAGAACGCCAAGGCCTACCTCGAAGAGCACAGCGATGTGGCCTCCGAGCTCGAGCTGAAGATCCGCGAGGCCCTCAAGGCCACCGGGTCGTCGAACGGTTCCGCGAAACCCCTCGGGGCTTTGGCCGTTGCCGACACCGACGACGAGGACTAGCTCACGAACGGCCCGGGTGGCGGCGCTGGCGCTCCTCGCGCAACGCCGCCTCACCGAGGCCCAGCTGTGGAAGCGCCTCGAAGCCCGGGGCTACGAGGGTGAGGAAGTCGCTCGGGCGGTTGCGCTGTGCAAGGCCGACGGCTACGTCGACGACCGGCTCTACGCGGCCCTCTACGTGGAGGGCGCGCGCAAGGCGGTCGGCGATGCCCGGCTGTGTGCCGACCTGGTCAAGCGCGGGATCGATCGTGAGGCGGCACTGGCCGTCGTAGCCGACGCCGAGGTCGACGAGCAGGCGCGGATCGAAAACGCGTACGTGAAGATTCGCCGGACCCAGCCGCAGCTGGCGTATCCGTCGGTGGCGCGCAAGTTGGAGCGGCTCGGTTTCCCGTCGAACTTGATCTACCGCGTGTTGCGCCGGCACGCGGCGGAGGATCTCGGCGACCGCTTCGAAGGGCAGACAAGCGGCGCCTGACAGCCCGGCCCCAGCTTGTGGTGGGGCCGAGGAGTCATTCCGTCGGGCGCTAAACGCCCGTTACCGATGCGTTTTCGAATCGCTCGATTTGTTGCGGCCGTCATCTTCGCCGTAACGGTGATCGTGCAGAGCGCGTCGGCTCTGGAACTCGATTCGATCGCTAAGGCGGCCGCGAACTTCACCAATCCCGACGCGAAACTTCAGGCCATGTACCGCGCTGCGCTGCTCAATACGAGCCGCCAGGCGACGATCGCATCCGACGGCACCGCGTACGTGAAGACCGGCGACATCCCGGCCGAATGGCTGCGCGACGCGAGCGCGCAAGTGCGCCCGTATCTGTTCTTCGCCAAGACCGATCCGCAAGTGGCGGGGCTGCTGCGCGCGATGATCGCGCGCATGGGCAAGTATCTGCAGATCGATCCGTATGCGAACGCGTTCACCCTCGATTACCGCGTGTGGGAAGAGAAGTTCGAGCTCGATTCGCTGGCGTATCCGATCACGCTCGCCTGGACGTACTGGAAGGAAACCGGCGACGCGTCGATCTTTACGAGCGACCTGTCGCTGGGGTTCGACAAAGCGCTGGAAACGATGGAGCGCGAGCAAGACCACGCTAAGAATTCAACCTACACGCATAAGGAAATCCCGCAAGACGGGAAGGGCAACCCCGTTCACTACACCGGGATGATTTGGACCGGGTTCCGGCCCTCGGACGACGCCTGCACCTACAACTATCTCATCCCGTCGGAAATGATGGCGGTCGTAGCGCTGGGTGAACTCGACGAGATCGAACGCGACGTGTACCACAACCTGCTCAAGTCGCACCGGGCATCGGCCTTGCGCGACGAAGTGCAGACCGGCATTCAAACCTACGGCGTAGTGTTCACGCCGAATTACGGCTACATCTACGCCTACGAAGTCGACGGGCTCAATCACGCGAACTTGATGGACGACGCCAACATCCCGAGTCTGTTGTCGGCGCCGTATATCGGTTACACCAAGCCGACGAGCTTCATCTACGCCAACACGCGGCGGTTTTTGCTCTCCAAAGACAACCCGACGTACTACACGGGCAAACTGGCGCACGGGATCGGCTCGCCGCATACCAACGACGGCTGGGTGTGGCCGCTGGCGCTGCTCATGCAAGGCTTCACCGCGACGACCGACGGCGAGCGGGCCGACGTGTTGACCCAGCTGCTCAACTCCGACCCGGGCGACCACCTCTTGCACGAGTCGTTCAATCCGGACGACCCGGCGAAGTACTCGCGGGTCGATTTCGGCTGGCCGAACGCACTCTTCAGCGAGTACGTGATGACCACGTTCGACGGTGTCCCGCCGCTGCCGGTCGGGTCGACCGCCGACCTGGACTTCCGTGGAGAACAGTAGCCCGCTGCTGCCGCCGGTCGAGCACCGCCGGGCGGGCTCGGTCGACATCGTGCTGGGCATCCAATGGGGCGACGAGGGCAAGGGCCGCGTGGTCGACCTGCTGGCGCGGGACTACGCGATCGTGGCCCGCTTCGGCGGCGGCGACAACGCCGGCCATTCGATTGAGGTCGGAGACCGCAAGCTGGCGCTGCGGATCGTGCCCTCGGGTGCGCTCGTGCCGAGTGCCAAGCTCCACATCGGGGCCGGCACGGTCGTCTCGCTGCGCGGGCTGATCGAGGAGCTCGACGCGCTGGCGGCGATCGGGGTCGACACCTCGCGCGTGACCATCGCCGACCGGGCCCACATCGTGTTCCCTTATCACGCCACCCTCGACGCGCTGGCCGAACGGGCGCGCGGGGGTGCGGCGCTCGGCACCACCGGCCGCGGAATCGGTCCGGCCTACGTCGACCGGGTCGGCCGCGTCGGGATCACCTTCGGCGATCTGCGAACGCCGGATGCACTGGCCGAGAAAATTCGCCTCGCGATCCGCGCCAAGGCCGCGCTCTTCGCCGGCGCCGAGGAGATGCCGAACGAGGCGGAGATCGTGGCCGCGACCTTGGCCGCGGGCCGGCGGCTGACGCCGCACGTCGTCGACGGCGTGGCCTATATCAATGAAGCGCTCGAGCGGGGTGAGAACATCCTGGCCGAGGGCGCGCAAGGGACATTGCTCGACGTCACGTATGGATCGTATCCCTTCGTCACCAGCTCCTCGACGATCGCCGGCGGGGCGTGCATAGGTCTCGGCATCGGACCGGGCGCGGTACGGTCGGTCACCGGAATCGTCAAGGCGTACTGCACCCGGGTCGGCAGCGGGCCGTTCCCCTCGGAGCTGCCCGAGGATGAGTCCGCTCGGCTGCGCGAGGCCGGCCGCGAGTTCGGCGTCGTCACGGGGCGGGCGCGCCGCTGCGGCTGGTTCGACGCGGTGACCGCCCGGTATGCTGCCCAAGTAAACGGGCTGGACCGCCTGATCGTGACCAAGCTCGATGTCCTCAGCGGCTTCGAGCGGGTCGGCATCGTGACCGGGTACCGGCACGCCGACGGTTCGCCGGCCGGTGCCGAGGCTATCGGGGAGCCGGGGTTGAAGACGGAGATCGAATACCATCCCGGCTGGACGGAAAGCCTCCGGGAGGTCAGGCATGTCAAAAATTTACCTAGGGATGCGCGGGCATACCTGGACCGCTTGGCCAATGTTACCGGAGTACCGATCGCTCTAGTCTCAGTGGGACCTGAGCGCACAGCTTTTGCGGCGTGAGGGTGCGCACGCTTCTCTTGGGGAGCAAATAACGTAAAGCCGTTGCAAATTGGAGCCGATACTACTCGTAGGATCGACAGCCTGGCATGGATGCCTGGCTTATCAACTTGCCATGGCCGGCGTACACAAGAGATTCGCCTCAGTCACGAAGGTGGCAATTGGATCGTTTAGGTTCGTCGTTCGGTTCGTTTAGCGGTCGAGTGCGCGAAGTTTGGTCGTCACAAGGTGCCGTCAGCCGCATCATCATCGGCGTACTCGGTGCGCTGATCGTGGTCGGCGTCATTGTCTTTGGCGTCACCCGTTTTCGTCCGGTTCCCTACGCGACGCTCTTTTCAAACCTGGCTCCGGACGATGCCAACGCCGTCGTAACGAAGCTCGACGCGCAGAAGATCCCGCATAAGCTTTCGGCCGACGGCTCGACCGTCTACGTGCCGGCGGACGTCGTCGCCGACGAACGCGTCCAGCTCGCCGGCGACGGCACGGTCAAGGGCGGCGGGACCGGCTTCGAGCTGTTCGACCGCACGAACCTCGGCATGACCGACACGCAAGAGAAGATCGCGAAGATCCGCGCGACTGAAGGCGAGCTGCAGCGCACGATCGCCGGACTCACGCCGGTCGACTCAGCCCGCGTCCACCTGGCCGTTCCCGACGCGACGCTCTACTCGACGACGCAGGAACCGACGACCGCATCGGTCGCGATCCGGACCAAGCCCGGCATGGCGCTCTCGCCGCAGGAAGTCCGCGGCATCACGCAGCTCGTCTCGGGAGCGGTCGAAGGGCTCAAGCCCGACAACGTCACGATCGTCAACCAAGACGGTACCGTGCTCGTGCCCTCGCCCTCGACGACGAACCCCGACGGCACTTCGACCGCCGACGCGCTGAAGATGACCTCCGATCAGCTCGTCGCCAAGCAGCGCTACGAAGCGAACCTCCAAGAGAACATTCAAGGCCTGCTCGATGCGGCGATCGGTGCGAAGCGTTCGGCCGTGCGCGTCGCCACCGACATGAACTTCGACGCCGGTCAAACCGAAACCGAATCGTACGCGCCCAACGGCACCGTGCGATCGACGCAGACGGAGCGCGAGTCCTTCCAAGGCACCGGCGCCGCCGCGCGCCAGCCGCCGATCGGCGTGCCGGGCACAACCACGAACACGGTCCCGACCTATCAGGGCCAGCAGAACAATACCGGCAACAGCCGCTACACGAAGTCGAAGTCGACGACCAATTTCGAGATCACGAAGTCGACCTCCAAGCACATCGACTCGCCGGGTAAGGTGACGCGCCTGTCGGTCGCGGTGCTGGTCAACGTCCCCAATGCCGCCGCCGCGGCCCTCACGGCCGCGCCCGCACCCGGTACCCCGGCCACCGCCGTGGTGCCCGCCGTGTACACCGTTTCCAACGCCGACGTGCAGAAGATCCGCAACGTCGTGGCCGCCGCGGCCGGCATCGATCCGACCCGCGGCGACGTCGTCTCGGTCGAAGCGATCCCGTTCGCCCCGCCGCCGGAAGTCGCCGGCCGCGTCGTGACGACGACGATCCTCGGTATCCCGGTCTCGGCCCTGATCGCGATCGCAGTCGTGCTCTTGCTCGTCGGCGCCGGCGCCGTCGCCCTCTCGCTCCGCCGCCGCGCGGTGCTGGCCACGACGGTCGACCTGCCGTCCTTCGACTCGGCGCTCGCCGACGAGCTGCCGTCCTTCGAAGAGCATCCGATGCTCGAAGGCTCCCCGGTCGTCGCCGCGCCGATCCGTTCCGCTGCCGATCTGACGCGCGAGCAGATGATCGAATACGTGACGACCGTCGCACAAGAAAATCCGGACAGTCTAGCCAAGCTCGTCAAGCTGTGGCTGGCAGAGTAAGCGCGTGATTACCGACAAGCCGATCATCGGGGCCGTGGGCGCGGGGGCTTCCCCCGCGAAACCGACCTATCAGTTCGAGAATCCGGCTGTCCCGGAGATGACGGGGCCTGAGAAGGCCGCTATTCTCATGATCACGCTGGGCTTGGAGATCTCATCGACGATCTTCAAGTTCTTGCGTCAAGACGAAGTTGAGACGATCGTGCTCGAGATCGCCAAGATCTCGACCGTCCCGATCGACAAGCGCGACGCGGTCATCACCGAAGCCTACCAGCGCGCGATCGCCCTCAAGTACATCAACGAGGGCGGCATCGAGTACGCCAAGGAGATCCTCGAACGGTCGTTCGGCGCCGGCCAAGCCGACGACATGACGAACCGGCTGTTCGCGGCGCTCAAGCACGGCAACCCGCTCGAGCTCGTCAAGAAAACCGAGCCCGGCCAGCTGCTCGAGTTCATCCGCGAAGAGCACCCCCAGACGATCGCGCTCATCCTCGTGTACATGGCGCCGGAGCAAGCCGGCATCGTGCTCTCGCAGCTCGAGCCCGAGCTGCAGGCCGACGTCGCGATGCGCATCGCGATCCTCCAGAAGACCGCCCCCGAAGTGCTCGAACAACTCGACGAGTTGCTCGGCCGCCGCTTGCTGGTCACCGGAGCCGACTTCACCAAAGCCGGCGGCGTCCAGTCGCTGGCCGCGCTCATGGGCTTCGTCGATCGCGAGACGGAGAAGAACATCCTCGACGGCCTCACCAAACGCGACCCCGAGATCGCCGAGGAAGTCAAGAACCTGCTCTTCGTCTTCGAAGACATCATCAACCTCGACGATCGCGCGATCCAGCGCATCCTCAAGGAAGTCGAAGGCAAGGACCTCGCGCTCGCCCTCAAGACCGCGAACGACGAGTTGCTGCAGCGCGTCTACAAGAACATGTCGACGCGCGCCGCTTCGACCTTGCGCGAGGATATCGAAGTCCTCGGACCCGTTCGCATGCGCGAAGTCGGCAAGGCGCAACAAAATATCGTCGACGTCATCCGTACGCTCGAGGAAAACGGTCAGATCATCATCTCGCGCGGCGGCAAAGAAGAGCGACTGGTCTAATATGGCGATCGTCGCGAGCACCGTCTAACAATGGGCCGCGTCGTCAAGAACGCGCGCGTAAACACGCAGCGTTATCAGGTATCGGTGCCGCACGTCGATCGGCCGGCGAGCGACGAGGAAGACTCGCAGCCCTACACTCCGTTCGCGCCCGAGCCCGATTACATGGAGCTGCCGTCGCCGCAATCGCCGCCGATCGACGTCGACGCGATTGCTCAGCAAGCGCGCGCCTTGATCGATAGCGCCGAGCAGTACGCGAAGGCACTCGTGGACAGCGCGTTCGAACGCGCCTCGAAATTGCTCGCCGATGCCGGCGAGCGCGGTGATGCGCTGGTGGCGTCCGTGCAGGCGCAAGCGCGCGCGGCCGGCCACGCCGAAGGCTCGGCGGCCGCCGACCGTGAGATGAGCGACATGATGGCGACGATGCGCAACCTCGTCGATATGGCGCGCCTCGAGCGGCACAAACTCATGGAGAGCGCCGAACCCGAACTCGTGCGCTTGGCTGTCGGCATTGCCGAGCGTGTCCTTCACCAGCAGATCGCGCTCGACCGCGGCGTCGTCGTCGAGATGGCCAAAGTGGCGATCGGGCGTCTGGTCGAGAAAGAATCGGTCACCGTGCGCGTCAATCCGGGCGACCTGGAACGGATGCGCGAGCATCGCGACGAGATGCTCGCCAGCGGTGAGATCAAGAATTTCCGGGTCGTCGAAGACCAGCGCGTCGACCGCGGCGGCGTCGTGGTCGAAACCGACGGCGGCACGATCGATGCGCGCATTTCGACGCAAGTCAACGAAGCCAAGCGCGTCCTGCACATCGAGGACGAGGTCATCCTCACGCCGCCGGACGCCCGCGAATCGAGCTTGCGCGCCGCTCGCGCGTCGTAGCCCCCCGTGCACACCGAAGACGTCGTAACCGGCACCGCGCCGTTCGACGCGGATCGCTATCTGAGTACGTTGCGAGCGGCCGACTTGCTGCGCACCAACGGCAAGGTGCGCCAAGTCATCGGCACGGTCATCGAGTCGAACGGACCGCCGATGTCGATCGGGGAAACCGCCTCGATCGTCTACCGCCGCTCGGCCGATCCCGTGCTGGCGGAGGCCGTCGGTTTCCGCGACTCTAAGGTCTTGCTGATGCCGCTCGGCGAGTTGGGCGGTATCGCGGCCGGCTCAGACGTCGTCGCACTGGGGCATCCGCTGCAGATCGGCCTCACGTCGGCATTGCTCGGCCGCGTGATCGATGGTCTGGGCCGGCCGATCGACGGCCTCGGCCGGATCGACGATGCGACGCCGGCGGAAATCATCGGCACGCCGCCCGATGCGATGCGCCGCCGGCGCGTCACCGAAGCGCTGGGTATGGGCGTGCGCGCCATCGACGGCCTGCTCACGTGCGGCAAGGGCCAGCGCGTCGGCATCTTTTCGGGCAGCGGCGTCGGCAAGTCGACGATCCTCGGCATGATCGCACGCAACACGACGGCCGACGTGAACGTGATCGCGCTGGTCGGCGAGCGCGGCAAGGAAGTTCGTGATTTCATCGAGCGCGATCTCGGCGAAGCGGGCCTGAAGCGTTCGGTCGTCGTCGTCGCGACCAGCGACCAGCCGGCGCTCGTTCGGATCAAGGCGGCCTATGTCGCGACCCGGATCGCCGAGTTCTTCCGCGATGCCGGTCTCGACGTGATGCTGATGATGGACAGCGTGACGCGCTTCGCGATGGCGCAGCGCGAAGTGGGTCTGGCGATCGGTGAACCGACCACGACGCGCGGCTACACGCCCTCGGTGTTCGCGGCGTTGCCCAAGTTGCTCGAACGGGCCGGAACCTCGGAAACCGGGACGATCACCGCGCTCTACAGCGTCCTCGTGGACGGCGACGATTTGAACGAACCGGTCGCCGACGCGGTGCGCGCGATCCTCGACGGGCACATCGTGCTCTCGCGCCGGCTCGCGTCGGCCAACCAGTTTCCGGCCGTGGACGTGCTCGCGAGCGTCAGCCGCGTGATGCCCGACGTGGTGTCGAGCGCCCATTTTGCGGCCGCTTCGAAGGTGCGCGATCTGATGGCCACCTACCGCGAAGCTGAAGACTTGATCAACATCGGGGCTTACGTCGCGGGCTCGAACCCGCGCGTCGATCTCGCCATCGCGCGCAACGAGACGATCCGCTCGTTCATGCGCCAGGGCATCTATGAAGTGTCCACGTTGGAAGAAGCGCAGCGCGCCGTGACGGCGCTGGGGTGAGCTAGCCGATGCCGAGATTTCAGTTTCGTCTCGACCCGGTGCTCGACCACCGCCAGCGTCTCGAGGACGAGCAGCAGATCGTGCTGGCCGCAGCGATATCGGCCTTGCGCTCGGCGGAGGCCCAGCGCGACGACTACATCGCGCGCCGGGCCGCGATGCGCGACCGCCTCTACGAGCACCACAACGAGATGGACGCGATCGAGCTGCGCGCGACGTACGCGCACTGCGATTTTCTCGATCGGTCGATCGTCGCCCAGCAGAGCGTCGTCGAGCAAGCCCGGGCCAAGGCCGATCAGGAGCGGCTCCAGCTCGTCGTGAAAACCAAGGACAAGAAAGTCCTCGAGGTCCTCAAGCAGCGGCGCCGCGAGACCTTCGAGGCCGAGGTCAGCGCCTCCGAACAACGGGAGAGCGACGAGATCAACTCTCGGCGTTTCGACCGCGTCACCACATCCGGGGAGATTCCGTCATGATCGTCACGCGCCAGCGAAAGCAGAAGAAAAGCTCGCTGCCGATCCTGCTGCCGATTGCCGCGATCGCCATGCTGGCGATCGCGCTGACCTGGCCGCCGTCGCGAAACTTCATCACGAACGGACCGCTCAAGCCGGTCGCCACGGTCGTCGACGGGATCTGGGGCACCGTATCGCGGCCGCTCAGCTTTGCCTACCAGCAGCAGCAGATCACCGACCGCAACCAGCAGATCAAGGCGCTCAACGACAAGCTCGAGACCGACCGCAAGGCGCAAGCCGACAAGGACGCCCAGGTCGCCCAGCTCCAGAAGCAGATCGCGGCGATCAACAGCGAGCCGGAGGCCTCGACCCCGGCGCCGGCGGCCCCCTTGGCGGCGCAGCCCGGCGGCGCGGCGGCTCCCGGCACCGCCGGGGCACCGGCCCAGTCGGCTGCTTCGGATGCGATCCGGCGCGCGGCCCAGCAGTGGTCGGCGATGGACCCCGAAAAGGCCGCCGACCTCGTGCAGAAGCTGCCGACCGGCTACGTTTCGACCGTTTTTGCCCAGATGTCCCCGGATGCCGTCGGCCCGATCATGGACGCGCTGCCCCCCAAGGTTGCCGCCCTGATCGTCGAAAGCGGCACGAACCCTCAGCTTTCGGCTCAACCGGGCCGATAAAGGAGATAGCCGGCCTCGCACGGCCTTTTGCCGTTCCCGAGCCCGGACTCTCCACAGATGAAAGGAGGTGAAGAATGAATCCAATCCTAGCAGCCCTACTCCCCCCCTCGCCTGGAGCCACAGCCGCGTCGTCGACGACCCCGTCGACAACGGCGCAGACGCCGGCGTCCACGGATGCCGGATCGACCGCGGAATTCAAATCGCAGTTCGATCAAGCCGTCGCGGCGCTGACGAATACCAATGGCTCGACCCCGCAAGGAACCGCCACCACGACCACGACCGCGGCGCAAGCCACGACCGCCGGTTCAACGGTGCAGTCCGCTGCGGCAGCCGACGTGCTAGCGGAGGCCCTTCAGAAGAAGATCGCCGACCTGCTCGCGCAAGGGGAATCGGTTTCGGAAATCGTCCAGCAGCTGTCCGCTTCGCTCGCGGCTACGTTCGCGGCGCAATTCGGCGGCAACCAGGCGCAAATCCAAACCCAACTGCAAACGGCATTCGCATCGGCGCTCTCCCCGCCTACAACGACGGGACCACCGCTCTCGAATACCGATCTTGCATCGGCCCTCGCACAACGGTTTCGGCAAGTAGCCGATGTTGCGGCGGGGGTGCTCGGTGAGACGGGGCAATCGAATCGACTATTCGCAGGAAGTATCTCGGACGCGGCATCCACCGCGGGAGTGCAACCGGCCCCCCAACCCTCCGACCCAACAACGGCCGATTCGACGGCGTCCAACGCTTCGGCGTTGCTCGCATCTCTCACCGCATCTCAAGGCGACGGCAAAACCGTCGCAACCAACGGCGCTCCGGCACTCGGCACGAACGGGGACACCCTGCTCGGCCGTATTCTGGCGCGTGCTACCCCGCCGCCGCAACCTGCGCCGGCGGCACCGCAAACGTCAGCCGCCGCTACGCCCGCCGTCGAACCGGGATCTGCTCGCATCACCACGATCGCGCTCGCCGCAGCAACGGCGGCGTTGACCAGCGGTGCAGCAGTGGCCACGGTCACGGCCGCAGCCACGACGTCGACCACCCCAACCAGCATCCCAGCCACCCCCGTCGCGATCGATTCGTCGGCCGCGGCAGTTCAACGCGTCATCGCCGACGCCGAGACAACGTCCGCCGCGAATCCTGATTCGCCGGCGACCGTCGTCACGACCGCGGCGGCGCCGCTCAACCCGGCCGTCCTGGCCTTCGTCAAAACGTTCACCGACGCACTCGCAACGTCGAGCGCACCGGCGCCCGTCAAGACGACCGCCAACGACACCGATCCGGGAGCGCTCCTTCAGACCACCGTCTCGTCCTCGCAGGCCCCGACGATCGGCGCGTTCGCGCCGGTTCAAGCGGCCGTGCAGAGCGATGCGGCATCAACGAACGGCGCGTCGTCTACCCCCCAACCGCTACCGTCGCAGACGACGGTGGATCCCAACCATGTCGTCGACCAAATCCTCCGCGGCATCTCGCTGAACACGATCGACTCGACGTCGACCGTGCGCATGCGGCTCGTCCCGGAAGAACTCGGCGACGTCAACGTCAAGCTCACCATCCAAGGCAGCTCGGTGTCCGCCCAAATCACGGCGCAAACTCCGGCCGCTCACGATGCGCTCGTCGCCGGACAACCGCAGCTCGAACGTACCCTCGCCGATGCCGGCTTGAAGCTCTCGAGCTTCAACGTCGATCTCGCCGGCGGATTCGCGAGCTTCCAACAACAGCAGCAACAGCAAACGTCTCAACAAGGCCAGTCCAAAGGACGCGCCTTGCTCGGCGGTGTCGATACGCCCGAGGCTGACGATAGCTCGCTGGTCGCCGCTCCCAATTTTGGTCCGCCGCTTTTGGCGGGCGCGAGTTGGAGCGCACTCAACTACCTAGCCTAGGAGTAATCGCAATGGCGGTTAGCCCAACCTCAACCAGTTCAACCGCGTTACCCATCACCAAGCTGATCAACAACGGCACGACCACCGGAACGTCCACGACGGGTACGACATCCTCGACGACCTCGAGCGATGCGTCGATCACCAGTCAACTCGGGCCGAGTGCGTTTCTGCAATTGCTGACGACGCAGCTGGCAAATCAGGATCCGACCAACCCCATGGACGACACCCAGTCGGTGTCTCAGCTCGCCCAATTCTCTGCCTTGCAGGCCAGCGACAACCTCGAAACGTCGTTTGCCAACTTTCAGTCGAATTTCGCGGTGCTGCAATCGTCACAGCTCATCGGCAAGACCGTCACGGTCAACACCGGTTCGACCACGACGGGCACGGCTTCGTCGGCGGTCACGGGCACGGTATCCTCGATCTCGGTCCTCAACGGAGTTCCACAGCTCACGCTGACCAACTCTAGCGGCGCCGTCATCACCGGCACGAACGGCGCGCCGGAAACCTTCACCACGTCGCAAATCACCGGTATCCAATAGGCGTGGACCCCATCAACGACGGCGTCCAAATTCCGCCGTCGGTCGCACCTGTTCGACCGCAAGGTACGCCCGTACAAATCCCGCCCAGCATCGGGTCGGGTTTTCGCGACGTCCTGCGCGAGACGGTTGCGCCGTCCAGTCAACCGCTCAAGTTCTCCGCGCACGCGATGCAGCGTCTCCAATCGCGCAATATCACCCTCTCCTCCGACGATGTGGACCGCATGAGTCAGATGGCCGACAAGGCCGCTGCCAAAGGGTCCAAGCAGTCGCTGTTCATGATGGGCAATACCGCGATGGTGGTCAGCATCAAAAACCGCGTAGTAATCACGGCAGTCGACTCTGACTCGATGAAAGACAACGTCTTTACCAACATCGATTCGGCGGCGATCATCAAGTAGCTCAGACCCTTATCACTTGGAAGCGGACCGAGCATTCGGAGCTTCCCGCGGGGCCGATCGAAAGACGTCTCGCGACTCTTCAGATGAAAGTAAACGAATGGCATCCGATTCGTTGTTCATCGGCGTCAGTGGTTTGACGGCATACCAAAACCAAATTGACGTCATTTCGAACAACATCGCGAACGTCGGCACCACCGGCTACAAAGGCCAGGATGTCGAGTTCCAAGATCTCCTGTATCAGAACCTCGCGTACGCGTCGGCACCGACGACCACGCGCGGCGGCATCAATGCCGCGCAACAAGGCGACGGCGTCAAGATCGGCGCGATCGACACGAACTTCACGCAAGGCGGCTTGCAAACCACCGGCGTCAACACGAACCTTGCCATCAACGGCAACGGCTTCTTCGCGCTCAACAACATCAACGGCAGCGGCAGCGCGGTCTACACCCGGGACGGCGATTTCTCGCTGAACCAGTCGGGCTATCTCTACGATCCCTCGAGCGGTCTGGCCGTTTTGGGCTACCCCGTTCAAGCCGGCGGGATCATCTCACAAGTCGCTCCGCCGCAGCCGATTCAGATCCCGTTCGGGCTCAAATCGATCGCGGTCGGTACCGGCTTCGGAACGAAGTCGGGTCCGTCGAACGATACCCAGTTCGACATTTCGCTGGGCGGTAACCTCAACGAGACCAACTACATCACGGCCGTGTCGAGCGGCGGCACCAGCGTAGCCTCGACGACGATCACGACGACGATCTACGACTCGCTCGGCGACACGCACGCGATTCAGATCCAGTACACCCCGGCCACCGGTCTCGTCAACGGCGGTGTCACGATCACGCCCGGTACGACGATCAAAAACATCAACGGTCTCGCCGTGACGGCGGCCTCGGAATATCAGTACACCGTCACGTCGGCCGACGGCTCGACGCTCTCGGCCACGGCCGACAGCGGCTACATCTGGTTCGACCAGAACGGCCAGTTCATCAACACCTCGAACAACGGCAACCCGGCGTCGGCAACGTTCGCAACCCATGCGGCGGGTCAAACGCCGACCGGTTCGGTCGCGGGCGGGGCGGGCGACCTGCTCGGTATCACCAGTTGGGGTACGCCGACCGGCGCGAACAACTCCGCGGGGGTCGGTCCGAATACGGCCAACCCGGCCGAGATCGGTCTGGACTTCTCCAGTATGACCGGCCTCGCGTCGTCCGCAACCGCCAATACGGTCTCCCAGAACGGCTACGCGCCCGGTATCCTCTCCAACCTCAACATCGGTTCGGACGGAACGATCACCGGTGCGTTCACCAACGGCCAAAACCAGGTTCTCGGACGACTCGCCCTGGCGGCGTTTCAGAACGAGGACGGGTTGACCCGCAACGGCGGCAACACGTTCAGCGCGTCGGCGAATTCGGGTCTAGCCGAATACGGCTTCGCGGCTCAAGCTGACCTCGGAAGTATTGACTCGGGTTCGCTCGAGCAATCCAACGTGTCCATCGCGAGCGAGTTCACCAAGATGATCATGGCTCAGCGAGCCTTCGAAGCGAACGGAAAGAGCATCACGACCGCAGATCAAGATCTGCAGACCGTGATCGGGCTCAAGCAATAGGTCCGCTCCAATGAAACGCCGCGCGCCCTCGGGCGGACGAAACTCCTCCCGAGGCGCGTCCGGCGTGACCTATCCCATCTCGTTGTGCATGATCGTGCGCAACGAAGAACGCTTTCTTCGCGACGCCCTCACTTCGGTGGAGGGCGTTGTCGATGAAATGTGCATCGTCGACACGGGCTCGACCGACGCGACCGTCGCGATCGCCGAATCGTTCGGTGCCCGCATCAGCTACATCTCGTGGCGCGATGATTTCGCCTGGGCCCGGAACGCGGCCCTCGCGATGGCCACCGGCGCCTGGATCTTCGTCCTCGACGCCGACGAGACGCTGGCGCCGGACTCGCGTGCCCGGCTTCAAGCGCTGCGCAGTACGAAACCCGACGGCCTGGGCCGTTGGCTTCGTTGCCGCAACCTCAACGACGACGTGCGCGGGATCGTGGCCTCGACCAACGCGATCGTCCGCATCTTCCCGAGCGACCCGGCGATCCGCTATCGCGGCACCTTGCACGAGTACGTCGCGCGGGACGGCGAGGAGCACAGCCTGGCGGCCACGATGACGCCGATCGAGATCGTGCACCGGGGCTACCTGCCCGAAATAATGTCCAAACGCTCGAAGAGCGAGCGCAACTTGCGCGTCAGCCGCGCCGCGGCCGAAGCCGCGCCCGACGATCCCGCGCACGTGTACAACTACGCGATGTCGGCCTTGCTGGCCGGCGAGCGCGAGGCGGCGCGAGCCCAGCTCGAGCACGTCGTGGAGCTCACGCGAGACACGCCGCGCGGCTTCCGGCCGATGGCCCTGACGACGCTGGGCGGCATGTATCTCGACGAGCGCCGGCCCGAGGAGGCGCTGGCGCTGGCCGACGAGTGCGTCGCCATCGTGCGGACCTTTCCCGACGGCCACTTCACCCGCGGCCGCGCGCTGGCGGCGCTGGGGCGCTTCGAAGAAGCGCGTGAGGCGTTGCGCACCGCGATCGCGGTGGGTTCGAACCCGACCTTCGAGCACTTCGTCGTGGACGACGAAATCGCAACCTGGAAAGCGCACAACGAGATCGGCGGAACCTACGTGAGCGAACGCCGTTTCGCCGAAGCGCAGCAGTGGCTCGATCTCGGTTTGCAGGCCCGGCCGGCGGAGCGAACGCTGCTCCTCAACCGGGCCCGTTGCCGTGAAGCGCTGGGCGACCCGCCCGGGGCGCTGGCCGGCTTTCGCAGCGTCTTCGACATTTTCCGGGACGAAGAGAGCGCGATCGAATACGTCAACTTCGTCTTTCGCCACGACGGCGCCGACGCCGTGCTGGCGGCGGTGGAGACCGCGCTGCCGGTGCTCGGCGACGACTATCGCCGGGCCTTCCTCGCCTCGGCTGCCGCCGGCATGCTGCGCGCGCAGCGCCGCGCGGATGCGGTCGAGCTGTTGCGGCGCGTGCTGGCCGTCGGTGAGTCACCCGCCGCCGGCGCGGCCGTGATCCGCTCGCTCGCCGAGCACTACCGGTTACCGGAGCTCAACGACGCCTTGGCCGAAGCCGCGCCGCCGGCCGCGATCTCGGTCACGAGCTCCAACCCGAGCTAACGTGCGCGTCAGCGGAACGCCGTTTTCCGGTGTCGAGCAGCTGGCAGCGCTCGAGCAGCGTATCGAAGCCGACCCCGACGACGTGCAACTGGGGTTCGAACGGGCGCGCTGTTTGGACGATCTGGGCCGCGTCGAGGCAGCGATGCACGCCTACCGTGCGCTCTTGGACGTGGAACCCAAGCACTTCGGCGCGCTCACCAACCTCGGCACGCTGTTCCTCGAACAGGGCATGGTGGAGGGCGCGCGGGCATCGTTCCTCGCGGCGCTCGACAGCGACTGGGAGGACCCGTTGGCGCACTTGAACCTCGCGCTGCTCGAGACGCATGCCGGTGCGCTCGACGCGGCGCGCGAGCACTTCGAGCGCGTCCTGCGGCTTTTTCCCAACGACGAACACGCCCGTCTGCACGCGCACAACGGGCTCTCCCGGCTTTACGAGCGGGCGGGCGACGAGGAGCGGGCCGACGAGCACTTGCGCTTGGCGTTCGCCAAACCGGTGGTGTGGACGTTCCCTTACCGCGGCACGGGTGAACCGCTGCGCGTGCTCGTGCTCACCTCGCCGCGCGGCGGCAACATGATCAGCAACCAATTTTTCGACGACCGGATCGTCGAGCGCACCGTGATCGTGCCCGAGGCGTTCGGTGCGGGCGCCGAGCTGCCGCCGCATCAGGTGATCTTCAACGCCATCGGCGACCCCGACGCCACGCGCCGCACGCTCGAGCGCGCGGCCGCGCTGACGGCGTTTTCGAAGGCCCCGGTGATCAACGCCCCGCGCGCGGTGCTGCTCACCGATCGTCAAACGATGATGGCGCGTCTGGCGAGCGTTCCGGGACTCACGGCGCCGGCGACGCGCCGGTTTCCGCGCGCGGAGATCAGCGCCGAACGGTTGCTGGCCGAGGGGTTTGCGTTTCCGCTGTTGCTGCGTTCGCCCGGCTTTCATGCCGGCGATCACTTCGAACGGGTCGAGGCTGCGGCCGCGCTGCCCGCGGCGCTGGCCGCGCTGCCGGGCGCCGAGATCTATGCGATTGCCTTCCACGATACGCGTGCGGCCGACGGCTGGGTGCGAAAGTATCGCGTGGCGTTCATCGACGGCCGCCCCTATCCGATTCACCTGGCCATCGCGCAGCAGTGGAAGGTGCACTATTTTTCGGGCGCGATGGCCGAGTCACCGGAACACCGCGAAGAGGAGCACCGCTTTCTCGACGACATGCACGGCGTTTTCGGCGCGGCCGGAGTGGCCGCGCTGGACGCGGTGGGTCAAGCGATGCAGCTCGATTACGGGGGCGTCGATTTCGGCCGCGACCGTGATGGCCGGATCGTCGTCTTCGAAGCCAATTCCGCGATGGCGATCTATCCGCCGCCGGCCGATCCGTGCTGGGACTACCGGCGGCCGGCCCACGAGCGCGCGATTTCGGCGGTCCGCTCGCTGCTGCTCGACCGGGCGCTCACGAGCGGCCGCACGCCGCCGCCGCACTGACCAGCGGTGCGAGGTGCGCACCGAAGCGCGCGGCCCGGCCGATCGCCGTGCCGTAGAGCGGCCGGCGAACCTGGAACGCGCTCGCGGTGCGCACTGCGCGCGGGGCCGCGGTGAACTCGAGGCACGCATCGTTCCACGGCAGACCGCAAAACGCGACGATGCGCCGCGCCTGCGCCTCGAGATCGGCGACCACCGCCTCGTAGTCGAGCTCGAGAAACCGGTCGGCCGGCAACAGGGAGCGCCAGCGGCTCACGAGCGTTTCGTAGGCGTGATAGTAGCGCGCGAGTTCGCCCAAGTCATACGAGAAGGGCACGTACGCGCCGAGGAAGAGCGTCGCGAACGCCGAGAAGCACGTGTCGAGCCGGTCGCGGCGCACGTGGATCATGCGCGCGTTGGGGAGGGCGGCGTGGATCAGCGGCGCGAGGCTGAAGTTCGCCAGCGTCTTGTCGGTGAAGCGCGGCGCCCCGCCGCCCGGCTCCGCCATCGCGGCCAGATAGCGGTCGCCGAGCACGCGCAGCGCCGCGCCGGTTGCGGCGCTCGCGGCCCCGGCGCCGATCGGCGGCCGCACCTCGGCGATCAGCCGTCCGAGGACGCCGGTCTCACCGGCGGCGGCCACGCCGGGGTGCGCGGCGAGGATCTGTTCCACCAGCGTCGATCCCGACCGCGGCATGCCGAACACGAAAACCGGCTGCTCGGAGGGGTTGCCGTAACCGCGCAGGGCCGCCAGCAGCGGCGCATCGATCATCCGTTCCAGGTTGGCGAAGAACGCGAGCTCGGCCGCGGGGTCGTAGGCGAGTTCGGCGCGTTTGAGGGCGTTGCCTCGCACGAGCTGCCCGAACGCCTCGTCGTAACGGCCGGCGTCCTCATAGACGTTGGCGAGTGCGAAATGCAACTCGATGAGCGCCGCGCGCCCGAGGCCCGCGGCCGGCGCCTCGAGTGCTTCGAGCGCGGCGAGGTGCCGCGCGGCGGCCGGGCCCGTGTGGCTGCGGACGAACTGCAAGTGGAAGTGGGTGTTGCGCGGTTCGAGCTCGACGGCGCGCTCGAACCAGCCGGCGGCCTCGTTCACGGCGCCGGTTTCGAGCAAGACCATCCCGAGGTTGCCGGCCGCGTCGGCGAAGGCGGGGTCGAGCGCGAGGGCGGCACGGAACGCGGCCGCGGCGGCCGGCGCATCGCCGAGGCGAGCCAGCACGGCGCCCAGACCGTTTCGGGCGGCGGCATACGCGGGCTGCAACTCCAGGGCGCGCTCGAACGCGAGCCGCGCCGGCGGCAAACGTTCGAGCGCGAGCAGCGCATTGCCCAAGTGGAACGCCGTGGCCGCCGCCGGCGGCTCGACGCCGAGGGCGCGCTCGAAATATCCGACCGCCTCGTCATGGCGGCCCAGCGCCGACACGGCGACGCCCAGCGTGTCCAGCGCATCGGCGTAGTCGGGCCGCAAACCGACGGCGCGGACGAGGGCCGCGCGGGCGTCGTCGGGCCGGCCGAGCGCAAGCAGCGCGCAGCCCAGGTTGTTGTGCGCCTCGGGGACCGTCGCGTCGGCGCGGATCGCTTGCTCGTAGAGGCCGACGGCTTCCCGCGTGCGCCCCGCGCGCTGCTTCGTCAGCGCGAGCGCGAAGAGGGCGGCAAAGGATTTGCCGCCGGCCTTGCTCTGCCCGCGCCGCTTCGTCATGACACGATGTCGGGGTGCGGTTCGAAGCGCTGCATCAGGATGAGCATTGTACCATCCGGTGAGGTGCTGCCGCTGCACCGGGCCGGGGAAGCGGGTGCGCGAGTTGAACGGACGGAGTAACGGCGACGCCATCACCGTCGCGAGGTGGAAATGATCTCATTACGGCGTCTTAACAATCAAGCCATCATGGTCAACGCGGACCTGATTGAGAGCCTGGAAGCGACCCCGGACACCGTCGTGACCCTCACTTCCGGCAATAAACTGCTGGTACGGGACTCCATGGAAGAAATTCAGACCAAGATCGTGGACTTCAAACGGCGGATATATGGCCCGAAAGAGGTCTAACAGAAGCACGGCGTACAAGTCAACCGGGCCCTTCACGGCTTACTGTAATATCGCCGACTGGGTTCGCCGATATACCGTGGGTAGCGCGTTACCCGGTAGAGGAACCGTCCGTTGGATTTAGCGACCGTCATCGGTCTCGTACTTGCCTTATGCTCGATCGCGATTTCGGCCTATATCGGTGATGTCGACGTCTCGATCTTGTTCAAGCGATACGAGGCGTTCATTTTGGTTTTCGGCGGCACCATCGCGGCGACGATGATCTCGTTCCCGATGAAGACCTTCATCCGCGGCATCCGGACCGGCTTCGCGATGTCGTTCACCGAGCCGCAGTATCACGAGCACGAGATCATCGCCAACCTGGTGACCTTTGCCGAGAAGGCGCGCCGCGAAGGTCTGCTGGCTCTCGAGAACGAGGCCGCGGAGCTCGACGACGAGTTCATGCGCAAGGGCATCCAGCTGGTCATCGACGGCCGCGATGCCGACATCATCCGCAAGATTCTGGAGACCGAAGTGCTCTTCGTCCAGGAACGCAACGCCAAGGCGGAAGCGGTCCTCATGACGATGGGCGGTTTCTCGCCGACGCTGGGCATCATCGGAACGGTGCTCGGGCTGATCGCGATGTTGAAGGGCCTGGGCGACACCGCCGGCGGCAACGTCACCGGCAAGATCGGCATCGCGACCGCGCAGGCGTTCGTCGCGACGTTCTTCGGTATCTCACTGGCCAACTTGCTCTGGCTTCCGCTTGGCGCGAAGGTCAAGGAGCGCAACGGGCAACTGCTGCTGCTGCGCGAGATCATGATCGAAGGCATCCTCTCGATCCAGGCCGGCGACAACCCGCGCCTGCTCGAGGAGAAGCTCCACGCGTTCCTCGATCCCAACGAGCGCGAGACCGAAGTCGAAGAGGGCGGCACGGTCGGCGAGCCCTCGATGGCGGGAACCTAGGCCTTGGCACTCTCACGACGGCTCGGGGGCGGCAAGGGCGGCGGCGAGATGGAGTCGGCCGGCATGATGCGCTGGCTCCTGACCTACGCCGACATGATCACGCTGCTGCTGGCGCTCTTCATCATCCTGTTCTCGATCTCGACGATCAACAAGGTGAAGCTCCAGCGCCTGGTGCGCGACCTCGGCGGCGGCTTCAACAGCCAAGACGCGATCAACAACCCGCCCAACGGCATGACGACCTCGGCGAGCAAGGACGACCTGCAGGCGATGCAGGCCCAGCTGCAATCGTATATCAGCAGCAACAACTTGCAGAACAAGGTCCAGACGAAGATCACCCGCGACGGGAAGAAGCGCGAGCTGGTCATCACGCTCTTGAGCGACAAGCAGCTCTTCGACAGCGGCAAAGCCGATCTCAAGGACGGCACCAAGAAGATCCTCGATGAGGTGTACCGGCAGCTGAAGGGCCGCGCCAACGAGGTTCGCGTCGAGGGCAATACCGACAACGTGCCGATCTCGAACTATCAGTTCCCGAGTAATTGGGAGCTTTCGGCTGCGCGGGCCACCGGCGTCGCACGCTACTTCGTCGAAGACGACGGGCTGGCGGCGCGCCGCATCTCGGCGCTCGGCTACGGCGAATACCGGCCGAAGTTTGCGAACGATACCGACGCGCACCGGGCGGCCAATCGCCGCGTCGACGTGGTCATCCTCGATACGGATGCGGCCACCAATGCTCAGGTCTCGGCGGAAGCCGCAGCCGCCGCCGCGGGAGGGAACTAACCGATGTCCATGCTTTCGCAAGAAGAGATCGACGCGCTCGTCAATCAGCTTTCTTCTCCGGATGCCGATCAGTCCTCACTCGAAGGCCGCAAGGTCAAGTCGTTCGACTTCCGGTTCAACAAACGGCTCGAGAAGTTCCAGTCCAACCAGCTGCAGACGCTGCGCACGCTGCACGACAACTTCACCCGTTTGCTCAACAACTCGCTCTCCGTCTACCTGCGCACCCGCGTCGAGGCGACGATCGTCTCGATCGAGCAGATCTCCTACGGCGACTTCATCGCCTCGATCGGCATCCCGTCGATCCTCTCGATCTTCTCGATGGATCCGCTGGCGGGCTCGGGGATCGTCCAAGTCGACCTGAACCTGGCCTTCTCGATCCTGGACCGTCTGCTCGGCGGACCGGGTTGGTACCCGACCAAGCTGCGCGACCTCTCCGACATCGAGCGCACGCTGATGCAGCGCTTCATGGCCCGCATGCTCAACAGCTATCGCGAAGCGTGGAACTACCTGCTGACGCTCTCGCTGAAGATCGAAGCGCTCGACTCCAACCCGCAGTTCATTCCGCGCATCATCCCGCTCGATCAGATCGTGGCCTTCGTCTCGTGCGAACTCAAGATCGGCGACATCGCCGGCGTGATGAACTTCGCCCTCCCGTACTCCGTTTTGCAATCGATCGGCACCCAGCTTGCCGATTACCAGTGGTCGCCCTCGGTCGTGGCCGGGCGCGGCATGACGGAAGAAGACATCCTGCAGCTGGCGCGCAACGTCGAGCGCGCGGGCGTCAGCATGGAAGTGGAACTGGGCCGGACGATCGTCTCGTTGCGCGACCTGGTCACACTGCAGGTCGGCGACGTGGTGCTGTTCGATAAGCCGGTGAACGAGCCGCTGCTCATGCGCGTGAACGATCGCGAGAAGTATCGGGTCTATCCGGGCGTGAACAAGGACCGGGTCGCCGTGCAAATCGCGTCGGTCGTCGCGGACGAGGAGTAGTTTTGGTACAAAAGGATTCGTTGCAGCCGCTTGCCGAGGCGATGTTCGCCGCGGCAACCGGCGCGTTCTCCACGCTGGCTGGAATCGGCGCGACCGCCGGTTCTCCCACGATGGACAGCGCCGACGGATCGATCAAGGTCGAACCGGATGTCGTGGCGACCCTCACCCGCGTTCCCTCCGGTGTGGCGTTCGTCACACGTTTCGTGAAGGCCGACATCGGCAACGTGGTCGCGATGATGCTGGGCACCACCGGCGACGACGGCGAGATGGATGCCATGCAGCTCTCGATCGTGGCCGAGACCGTGGCCCAGATCGCCACCGCCATGGGCGAAGCGCTGGCCGGCGAAACCGGCACCTCGAGCGACGGCGTGCATTCGGAGGTGGTCAACGACGCGGGCGGGTTCCCGGTGCCGCCCTTCACCTCGTTCACCGCTCCGATCACGGTCGGGGATTCGCTCCAGACCACGCTGACGATCGACTTCGACGGGCTATCGCTCTCGAAGATGGACATCAAGCCGGGCGCGAGCTCGGCGGCCCCCGCTCCCGCGGCGGCGGCGGCTTCATCGGCTTCGGCCGATGCGGCGGCGGCCATGGCCGCGGCGATGGCCGGGCCGCCATCAACGGTTTCCGCCAACCGGCAGCGCCCGACTCCCGAAGGTCAGGCCGCCCAATTCGCGCCGATGCAGCCGACCGGCATTCGCCCGGCCGCGCCGGGGCAATCGAACCTCGACCTCGTCCACGACGTTCCGCTGGAGATCTCGGCCGTGCTGGGCCAAACCGAGCTCTCGCTGCGGGAGGTCGTCGCCATGGTGCCGGGGAGCGTGTTCGAACTCGATAAGCTCTCGACCGAACCAATCGACCTGTATGTCAACAACATCCTGATCGCCCGCGGTGAGGTCGTTGTGGTCGACGACAAGTTTGCGGTGAAGATCAGCGAACTCAACCCCGTCGTCGATCGAATCTAAACGTTCGCGATGAATATCGCGTTCGTACTGCAAGTCATCTGGGCGTTCGCTCTCGTCGCCCTGCTCTTGGTCGGCTTCATGTACGTCGGCCGCACGATCCAGCGCGGGCGCATCGTGGCGAGCGTCGGCCGGCGCTTGGTCTCGACGATCGAATCGACGGCCCTCGCACAGAACGTCACCGTTCACATCGTGCGCGTGGCCGACAAATATTTTCTCGTCGGCGGCGGCTCGGCCGGTGTCTCGCTGCTTGCCGAATTGCCGGCCGAAGAAATCGAGCCGTTTATCGAGTCACACCGGCTGGCATTGCTCGAACAGCGGGCGACCCTGATGCGCCCGTTTGCCCGCTTCAAAAAATTATGATGCGACTCCGTCTTCCCTGGGTGCTGGCGGGTCTCGCGGCCGTGCTGGTCGTGCTCGCGGCGTTGGCTCCGGCGTTCGCCCAGACGATCCCCGGCCCGACGTCGCCGACCATTCCGATTCCGCGCGTCAACATCGGCATCACGCCGGCGACGAAACCCTCCGACGTCGCCCTCTCGCTGCAGATCTTACTGCTGCTGACGGTGCTGACGCTGGCTCCGACGCTGCTCGTGCTCACGACGTCGTTCACGCGCATCATCGTCGTCCTCTCGTTCGTCCGCACGGCGTTGGGCACGCAGTCGAACCCGCCCAACCAAGTGCTGTTGGGCCTGGCGATGTTCCTGACGTTCTTCGTCATGTCGCCGGTGATCGAGGACATCAACAAGAACGCGCTGCAGCCCTATCTCGGCCAGAAGATATCCCAGGCGGTGGCCCTCGACCGGGCTCAGAAACCCTTGCGGGCCTTCATGTTCCGGCAGACCCGCGAGAAAGACATCGCGGTGTTCTACTCGATGACCAAGGAGCCGCGACCGGCCAAGCAAGACGACGTGCCGACCTACCTGCTGGTTCCGGCGTTCACGATCAGCGAGCTCAAGACGGCGTTCGAGATCGGCTTCGCGATTTACATACCGTTCATCGTCATCGACATGGTGGTGGCCTCGGTGCTGCTCTCGATGGGCATGATGATGATCCCGCCCGTGCTGATCTCGCTGCCGTTCAAGATCTTGATCTTCTTGCTCGTCGACGGCTGGAACCTGACCGTAAGCGCCCTCTTCGCGAGCTTCAAGTAACGTGACCTATGCGGCGGCGCTCTCGCTCGGGCGCGATGCGATCGTGGTGGCGCTGCTGGTCTGCGGTCCGGCGCTGATCCTGGGCTTGGTCACGGGTCTCGTGATCTCGATCTTTCAGGCGACGACGCAGATCCAGGAACCCACCCTCACGTTTATCCCGAAAATCGTCGTCGTCGCGCTCGCGATCCTGTTCTTCGGACCCTTCATGCTGGCGCTGCTCACGGATTTCATGGCCCGCGTCTTTAGCCACATACCGGATTATGTGAAGTGAACGGCCCGGTAAACCTCTTCGGTTTGACCGGGGGACAGTTCGAGACGTTCGTGTTGGTGCTGGTCCGCGTCTCCGTGATCTTGGTGATGATCCCGATTTTTCAGTCGGCGCAGGTCAACGTCCGCGTACGGTTCGGCCTGGGCATGGCGATCACGTTCGTCGTGTGGCACGTGGTCCCGCCGATCCACCAACTCGACGGCATCGGCGCCATGACGGCCGCCGTCTTCTCGCAGGCGTTCATCGGCTTCGTCTTCGGCTTCATCGCGTTTCTGGTGTTCGTCGGCATCCAGTTTGCCGGCGAGGTCATGGATCTCCAGGTCGGCTTCTCGATCGTCAACGTCATCAACCCGTTGACCAGCCAAAACGTCAGCATCATCGGCGAGTTCCAGCTGGCGCTCGGTTCGTTGATCTACCTGACCGCCAACGCCCACCACTATCTTTTCCAGGGGCTGGCGGGGTCGTTCAACCTCGTGCCGCTGCCGTTCGTCGCGATGCCCTCGCTGCTCGAGACCGACGTGATGACGTTCTTCGTGCACTCGTTTTTCATGGTCTTCCAGATCGCCGGGCCGATCGGCATCGCGCTCTTCCTGACCAACATCGGGCTGGCCCTGATGGCCCGGGTCGCGCCCCAGCTCAACGTGTTCGCGGTCGGGTTTCCGCTGCAGATCATGATCGGGCTGACTATGATGATCATCTCACTACCGCTGCTGACCAACGTGCTGCCGCAGGTATTCGACGAGACCCCCCGAGAACTCGATGCGGTGCTCCGTGCGATGAAGGCTCCGGGGTAGTCGATGGCGCGCCCGGAACAAACCGAGCAAGCTACTCCCAAGCGCCAAGGGGAAGCTCGCGGTAAGGGCCAGGTCCCGCGTTCCGCCGATATCGGCGGGTCGCTGATTTTCCTCGTCACGATCATCACGCTGCACCTGACGTTCATCGGGACGTTCCAGCTCGCCGAGCACGCCTTCGCGGTGGCGATCGGGTCGGCCAACGGGCGCGTGCCGATCAACATCCATTCGACCTGGGGGCTGTTCGCGCGCTCCTTCATGGCCTACCTCGCGCTGATGGGCATCGTGGGCGGCTCGGCGATCGCGATCGCGATCGGCGCCAACCTGCTGCAGTTCGGCTTCCTGTTCACCCCCAAGAAGCTGATGCCGAAGTTCGCGGTCCTCAACCCCTTCCCGGGCATCAAGCGGCTGTTTTTCTCGGCCCAAGCGCTGGTCCAGCTCGCCAAGCAGATGGCCAAGATCTCGCTCGTGTTCGTGATCGTGTTCATCCAGCTGCACGACCAGATCCCGATGTTCTATCAGCTCGCGCACGCCACGCCCTACGACATGGTCATGTCGGTCGAGGGCATGGCCTACGGCATCGGCATCCGTTTCGGCATCCTGTACTTCGTGCTCGGCATGGCTGACTTTTTCTGGGAAAAGCACCGCCTGGCCGAGTCGCTCAAGATGACCAAGACCGAGGTCAAGGACGAGCACCGGCAGTCCGAGGGCAACCCCGAGGTCAAGCAGGCCGTCAAGCAGCGCCAGCGGGCAACCGCCCGGCGCCGCATGATGGCCGCGATCCCGCGCGCGACCGTCGTCGTGACCAACCCGACCCACTTCGCGGTGGCGCTGGAATGGGACGAGATCACGATGGACGCGCCGATCCTCACCTGCAAAGGGGCCGACCTGATGGCCCGGCGGATCCGCGAGCTGGCCCGCGAGCACAACATCCCGATCATGGAGAACCCGCCGCTCGCCCGCGCGCTCTACGACAAAGTCGAGCTGGATTCGCCCGTTCCGCCGAACCTCTACGCCGCCGTGGCCCAGGTCATCGCGTTCATCTACAAGCTGAAAAACCGGACGATCGCGTGAGGGAGCCCGCTTCAGGGTTGAGGCCGTCGTGCCGATACTTCTAGCAGAGTGACGGTGACCTGATGGCCGCTGTAGCGTCCCCTGCCCCCAAGCCCACGAGCCCCACGATCGGGGAGCGAATTGCCGCGACGGCCCAGATCTGGGTCGCCGGCGCGGCGGTTATTCTCGTTGTCCTGATGATCGTGCCGGTCGCGCCGTGGGTGCTCGACGGACTGCTCTCGCTGAACATCGCGCTGGCGCTGGTCATCATGCTGACCTCGCTGTACACGGAGAACGCGCTCTCGTTCAGCGTGTTCCCGACCTTGATCCTGATCGTCACGCTGTTCCGCCTCTCGCTCAACATCAGCGCGACGCGCTCGATCTTGCTGCACGGCTACGCGGGAGCGGTCATCGAGCAGTTCGGCGCGATCGTCGTCGGCGGCAACTACGCGGTCGGACTCGTGATCTTCGCGATCCTGATCATCATCCAGTTCGTCGTCATCACCAACGGTGCCGGCCGCGTCGCGGAAGTCGCAGCGCGCTTCACCTTGGACGCCATGCCCGGTAAGCAGCTGGCCGTCGACGCCGACCTCAACGCCGGTCTGATCACCGAAGCCGAAGCGCGTCAGCGCCGTAAGGACATCCAGCGCTCGGCCGACTTCTACGGCGCCATGGACGGTGCATCGAAGTTCGTCCGCGGTGACGCCGTCGCGGCGCTGATCATCGTCTTCGTCAACATCATCGGCGGTTTCGTGATCGGTATCGTGCAGCAGGGCCTCTCGCTCGTGCAGTCGCTCCAGACGTACACGCTGCTGACGATCGGCGAGGGCATCGTCACCCAGATTCCGGCGCTGCTGGTTTCGACCGCCACCGGTATCATCGTCACGCGTGCCGCGGCTGAATCGTCGTTCGGTGAAGAACTGACGAGCCAACTCGTGCAAGAGCCGCGCGCACTGGCAATCGCCGCCGGCCTGCTGATCCTCTTCGGTTGCTTCGGCCTGCCGCCGATCCCGATGTTCGTGATGGCCGCGGTGCTCGCGTTCTTGTTCGTGCGCCGCCGCGCGGCGATCGCCAAGGCGGCCGTCAAACCGGCCCTGCCCGCAACCGGCGCGACCAATCAGCCGGCGGTCAAACCGGCCGAGTCGGTGGTGCCGCTGCTGTCCTACGACCCGATGGAACTGGAGATCGGCTTCGGCCTGATCCCGCTCGTCGACGTCAGCCAGGGCGGCGATTTGCTCGAACGCATCACGATGATTCGCCGCCATGCCGCGCGCGAACTCGGCATCGTCGTGCCGCCGATTCGCGTGCGCGACAACCTGCAGCTCAAGCCCTCGACGTACGTGGTGAAGATCTACGGCCTCGAGGTCGCGCGCGCCGAAGTGATGGTCAGCCGCTTGCTGGCGATGAACCCCGGCACGGCAACCAACGGCATCGAGGGCATTCCAACCGTCGAGCCGGCGTTCAATTTGCCGGCCTTGTGGATTCCGGAGAGCGGCCGCGGCGACGCCGAACTTGCCGGCTACACCGTCATCGATCCGACCAGCGTGATCGCGACGCATCTGACCGAGCTGATCAAGACGCATGCGCCCGATCTGCTCGGCCGCCAAGAGACCTCCGCGCTGCTCGACAACGTCAAGCAGCACTACCCGGTGGTCGTCGACGAACTCGTGCCGGGACTACTCACCGTCGGCGAAATCCAGCGCGTTTTGCAAAACCTCTTGCGCGAGCGGATCCCGATTCGCAACCTGCTGCTGATTCTCGAGAACCTTGCCGACGGCGCGCGGGCCTCGAAGGACGTCGACTTCTTGACGGAGCGCGTGCGCGCATCGATGGCGCGCCACATCTCCGCGGAGTACACCGAGAACGGCCTGCTCTCGGTGATCACGGTCGACCCGCGGCTCGAGACGCTGCTCGGAGAAGCGGCGCGGCGCGGCGAAGACGCCTACGCCTTGCTCGATCCGAATACGGTGGCGAAGATTTACGGTTCGCTCACGAAGCAAATCCAGCACGCGCAACAAGCGGGCTTGCAACCGGTCGTGCTCACCTCGCCGCAAACGCGCCTGGCGCTCAAGCGCCTGACGGAACGGGCGGCGCCGCAACTCGTCGTTCTGTCCTACAGCGAGATCGCGCCCGGTCTGCGCGTCGAGTCGATCGGTCAGATCTCGACGACCGCCGACGACTCGATCGAACCAGTCGGAGTGTAGGCAATGGGGTTCCTGGGATTTTTCGGGCTCAAGAAGGCGCCCTCGGGCAAGCAGCTGCGCGAGATGCTGCCGTCGCTGCACAGCTTCGTCGACATCGCCGTGCGAAACGGGCCGAAGGGTTCGGTCTGCTTCGAGAACTCCGGTGTCAAGACGTTCGCGACGAGCGTGCTTCCCGGCATGGCGCCGGGTCAGCAAGTGAGCTTCAACTACCAGAACGCGGCCGGCCGGTACCGCTTCAGCGCCGCCGTCCGGGCGGTCGACGGAAAACAAGCGACGTTCGACCTGCCGGGCAAGATCGACGTCATCCAGAAATTCGCCGGTTCGTCCAAGCGCACGAACGTGCGCATCGATACGACCGTTTCGATCCAGTGGCGCTACAGCTCGACCGGCAAGATCGAGAGCGAGTGGCAGAAGGGCGTCTTGAGCGACATCAGCCGCACGGGCTCGTCCCTCTCGACCGACAAGGTCATCAAGACCGGAAACATCCTCGAGCTGAAAATTCCGCTGTCCTCCGCCGGGGAGCCGACCCAGGTGCGCGCCGATGCAAGGCGCGTCGACAAGATCGAGGGCACCTCGAAGTTCAACGTCGGCTTGAGCTTCCACCCGCTCAAGCCGGATGCCGAGCGAGCCGTGATCGATTTCATCAACCGCCGTCAGGTCGATTTGCGCAACCGCGGCTTGGGATGAGCGCCGGGTTTGACCGGCACAACGCCGAAGAGCAGTAACGTGACCGAGACGCAGTTGAATGGTGCGCCGCCGCCCGCGGCTCCCGCCGCTAACCCCACGAACGTTGCCGCGCGTACCGCAATCTGGACGGGCGTCGCACTGGGTGCGGCCGCGACCGCGACCGTTGCGTTCTTCGTCGTGCGCGCGCTGTGGAAGAAGCGGCCGCCCGACGAAACCTCGGAGCGCATCCAGTCGCTCATCGACGAAGCGAATCGGCTGATTCGCACGCTCGAAGAGAAGAAGTAGGCGCGGGCGGTGACCGGCCTCAAGCCGGGCACTTCGCTGCCGCTGCGCGCAGGCTCCGTCGGAGTCGTTGAATTTTCCGATTTGCTGGCCAACGGACAGGCCGTCGGGCGCTTCGAGGGGATGGTCGTGTTCGTCGACGGTCCGTTGCCGGGCGAACGCGCGCGCATTCGGTTGACCGAGGTGAAGGCCAAATATGCGGTCGGCGAAGTGCTCGAACGCGAAACGACCTCACCCGATCGGGCCGAACCGTTTTGTCCCGTGTTCGGGGCCTGCGGCGGCTGCCAGGTGCAGCACCTCGCCTACGCGGCCCAACTGGCGTGGAAGCACCGGATCGTCATCGATGCGCTGGCGCGGATCGGCGGTTTCCACGACATCGTCGTGCGGGAGCCGATCGGCATGGACGTGCCCCGGGCGTACCGCAACAAAATGGCGCTCGTCGTCGAGACCAAAGGGCCCGCGCCGGTCTTCGGCTTCTATCGCGCGCGCTCGCACGATCTCGTTCCGATCGATCACTGTCCGATCGTGCTCGAGCCGCTCGATACCGCGATCGGCCGGCTGATCGGCGCGGCGCGCGCGCCGGCGACGTCGACGGCGTTCGCCGCGGTGAAGCACGTCGTGATGCGGGCCGGACTGAGTTCGCCCAACAGCGTTCTTTCGCTGACGACCGATGCGAAGTCGCCGGCGATCGCCGCCCAAGCGCCGCAGATCGCCGAAGCTATGCCGGGCGTGGGCGGCATCAGCAACTCCTACGAGCCGGCGAACGCCAACGCCGTGATCGGCCGGCGCATCGACTTCGTGTGGGGCAAGCGCGAGATGGAAGAGACGATCGAGAACGTGCGCTTCCGCGTTTCGCCGGCGTCGTTCTTTCAGATCAACGGCGCGATGGTGGCGTCGATCTTCCGCACGCTGGCGCCCTTGATCGCCGGCACGCCGCGCATCGTCGACCTCTACTGCGGCGCGGGAACGTTCGCGATCTACTTCGCTTCGCGCGGCGCGTCGGTGGTGGGCATCGAAGAGAACGCCTCGGCCGTGACCGAGGCGCGGGCGAACGCGCGCCTCAACAAGGTCGAGGATCGCGTGCGCTTCGTGCACGGGCGCGTCGAAGGCGCGCTCGGCAACGAGGAGGGGCGCGCGGCGTTGCGCGCGGCCGAGATCGTGTTTCTGGATCCGCCGCGCAAGGGCAGCGACGAGGCGACGCTGGCCGCGCTCTCGGCCGCGCGCGTGCCGTCGATCTGGTACCTCTCGTGCAACCCGGCCACGCTGGCGCGCGACCTGCGGTATCTCGCCGGAGCGGGCTACGAAATCGGCACGGTCCAGCCGTTCGACATGTTTCCCCAAACCGGCCACGTCGAGACCCTCGTGACGCTGCACCGCTCGGCCGATGCCGTCTCGGCCAGAGAACAGCCCCTTAAGCGATAGGCTTTACAAACCAACCGACTTTAGTATTTGGCGTTTGTACGTTAGATGGCGGACACTTGCTGCCGTACGCTTGTATGGGCGGGCTAGGAGTGGCCCCGCTCACGGTTTTTCCCGTCGATCACACCGGATTCCGAGGCGTTTTAGAACGCTTCGGCTTCGGCCGTGCTCAAGCAAGGATTTCGCTGCATGTGGTCCCATCGGCTCTGGAGGGCGGCCTTGTGCTTGGCCGCGGAGTTCGCCCTCGTCACGTCGGTGGGGCATGCCGATCCCGAGACCCGCGTGCTCCAGGTTGCGGTCGACGGCTCGCACGCCATCGATGCCGCGGGCCGCGGCAGCGTGGTGCTCAGCATCCACGTCATGGACGCCGACTCGACGCCCTTTCCGAAAGACACCGCGATCCGCGCGCTCATCCTGCACGGTGACGCCCGCCTGCGCGACGGCCTCTCGGCCGACCTGACCGCGGACGAGACGAGCAACGTCGCGCTGACGATCTATCCCGGCACCCAAGCCGGTCCGCTCGTCATTCGCTTCACCGCCGGCGACGCGCAAGGCGATCTGGACCTCGTCCTCACGGTCGACGTCCGCAAACCGCTGGTCGTCGGCTTTGCCACGGGCGGCATCGGACCGGTTCCGGGCTGGACCGAAGCGCAAGACGGCGCTCCCGACGGTACGACCGCACGGCGCGGCGCGATCTCGGTCTACGGCACGGGCGAGATCTCGAAAAACACGCGCGGCACGTTCGCCTACGACTCGAGCGACACGCTCGCCCAGACGATCGCCACCGATCCGTTCCTCGACAACCCGAACGATCGTCCCTTCCCGACCTACGGCGACGCCTCGATCCGCTACGACGACGCGCTCTCGACCAATCACTTCTTCGCGGCGATCCAAAACGGCCGCTCGAGCGCGATGTGGGGCCAATTCTACGCGCAAGCCGGTCCGAGCACCGTCGTCGGCGGCTACAATTTGCTAGTCAACGGCGCCAAGGTGTCGCTGGGCGGCAACGTCGTCGGCGTCGGCGGGTTCACCGCGCAGAACAACATCGCGTTCGCGCGCACGATCATCTCGCCGACGGGCCTCGCGATCTCGAGCCAGGCGCTGCAACCGGATATCGTCATCGGCAGCGACGTGCTCACGCTGGTGCATCTCGACCGGCGCAGCGGGGCCGTGCTTTCCGAATCGGTGCTCGGCCGCGGAACCGACTACGTCATCGACTATGCCAGCGGCCTGTTGAGCTTCCTGAACATCTTGCTGCCCTACGACGATCAGTTCAACCCGCAGGTCGTGGTCGTGCAGTACGAATACGGCGGCCCGGGGGCAACCTCGACGCTGCTGGGCGGCAAGGCCTATGCCATGCTCTCGCCCGGCACGCGCGCCGACGCCTGGTATCTCAACGATGCGCTCGGCAACGGCAACCTGACGCTCGTGGGTCAGTCGATCGCCGGCAAGACGCCGAACACGGTATGGTCGGTCAGCCACGAGCACACCGACGGCTTTCTGCCGATCACGACCGCGCAGTACGGGAACGGCGGCGACGCTTTCCGCGCCGCGTTCACGACGAAAGACGGCCCGGTAAAAGTGACGCTGTCGTTTGCCGGAACGGACGCCGCCTACGACAACCCTTACGGCAGCTACACGGCGCCTGGGCTCGTCTCGTTCAACGGCGATGCGGCCTATGCGCTTAGCCGGATCAGCACGCTCGAACTCAGCTACCTCTTTGCGCACAACGCGCTGCCGGTTTCGCAGAACGACGCCGGCCGTCAACAACGCGGATTCCGAAACCGGCCTGACGCTGCACGTGGCGCCCTCGAAGCGCTTGAAATATTACGTCGGTATCGAGAGCGACGCGGCCTCGAGCAACGGCGTGACCAACCCGCTCATGATCGGCATCGACGGCATCCAGTCAGCGGCGCAACCCGGCAACTTGGGTTCGCTGGGCAGTTTTCTGCCGGCGTTTACCTCGGTGAACTACAACGCCGGTTCCGGCAACACGATCGCCGCCGACGCCGGCGTCAATTGGCATTTCACGCCGCGTGCATCGATCGGCCTGGCACGCGTCCAGCCGCTGGGGACCACGCCCGACCCCTACGATCCACCCCAGACGCAAGCCGAGTTCGGCCTCGACGTGGGCGACCACGGCAAAGCGTTCATCCGGCAGCTGTGGCAGCAGACCTCGAGCCAATCGTTCGCGGCCTCGCAGGCCGGTGAGACGTTCGCGTCCACGGCGCAAAGCCAAACCAGCATCGGCTTCGAGCAGCAAGTCGGACCGACGACCTTCGACAGCGGTTACGCGGTCGAGCATACGGCTAGCGGCACCGATCTGTTCGATGCGATCGGCATGCGCACGAAGATCCTCGCAACGCAGCGCTTCAATGCCGACGGTTTTTTCCAAATGGGCAATGCGCTGTATTCAACCTACAACACGACGGGCGTATCGCCGTTCTTCGTCGCCGTCGGCACGTCGCTGGACTACAAGCTCACCACGTTCCACGCCACCGGGCAAGTGCAAGTCCGCAGCGGTTACGATTCGGGCAGCACCTACCAGCTGGGCGCGACCGGCCCGATCTCGCCGGCGGTTTCGCTCTACGGCTCCTACACCGGTTCGTTCTCCCAAGGGATCTACGATACCGAAGGCCGCGGCGGGCTCGCCTACCGGCCCTCGCGCAACGACCGCTACGTGACGTTGCTCTCGGCCGACATCTATCACACCGATCTCAACGATTACGACGCCTACATCACGAACGTGGCCCAGCTGCAAGAGCTGTACCGCTCGAGCACGCGCACGGAGTGGGCGGCGAGCGCCGCTTACAAGATCACCGGCGATGCCTTCTTCGCCCCGCGCACGCTGATCTATGGGTTTCGCGGCGACCAGCGCATCGGCGGGCGCTTCGATATCGGCAGCGAGGTCCACTGGAGCAACGTCGCTCCGCTGAGCACGACGAACGCCACGGGTTTCGCGGTCGAGGCCGGCTACCGGCTGGGCAGCACGCTGCGCCTGGCGAGCGGCTACAACTTCTCCGGGTTCGCCGATCCCGACACGGCGATCAACCCCACCCATCGCGGCATCTACGTAACGATGAGCACGTACATCGACCGCATCTTCGGCTGGGGCAAGGACGACCGCTAGATGAGCACGCGCAACTTCATCGCCCGGGTCGCGGGCGCGCTCATCCTCGGCGGTCTGTTCGGCAGCGGCGTCGCGCTGGCGAGCTCGCCCATCACGGTCAACAAGCAGTTCGCCCCGAACTCGGTGCCGCTAGGTGGGTCGTCCGTGGTCACCGTTACGCTGCAGAACAGCAACACGACGACCGCCGCCACGATATTGACGTTCCAGGACAACCTCGATACCACCGGCACGCCACCGGTTGCGGTCATCGATACAGCCGTCGCGCCGGTGTCGAGCTGCGGCTTCGTACCGACCATCACGGGCGCCGACAACAACACGATCACGATGAACGGCGGTACGATTCCGATGGCGCCGAGCTCGACCACGCCCGGCAGCTGCACGATCACGTTTACCGTGTTCGGTAACCATGCCGGTGCCGGCTTGAACGAGATCCACGGCGACGACTCGCTGCCGTCGGACGTCACGACGTCGCTCGGCGATCCGGCCAACAGCATCTTCCAGCAGCTGACCGTGGCCGGTACGGTCGCTACCGTCTCGGCATCCGGACCGATCAGCACGATCTTCGGCCCCGGACCACCGCCCGCGGGCGCGAACCAGGGGACGCTGGTCTTCACGATCACCAATCCGGCCGTCGGTGTGGCGTTGACCAACGCGAGCTTCACCATCACCGGCAACTCGATCAACCCGTTCACGATCGTGAGCGCGACCAACAGCTGCGGCGGCGCGACGGTGGTCACCCTCGGCACGACGATTACGACGACGGGCGCGACGGTGCCGGCCAACGGCTCGTGCAACCTGACGATCGTCACACAGGGCGACGGGGCCGCGTCGACCGTTAACTATCAGATCGTCAACGGCAACCTGACCGACGATCAAGGCGTGAGCAATTCGGGCGGCGTCTCGACCCAGGACAATTTCGTCGCCGGGACTCCGACCGTCACGAAGAGCTTCAACCCGGTGAACGTCTTGCCCGGCGGAACGACGACGCTGACGATCAACATCAACAACGCCCTCACCGGACAAACGCTCGATGCCGCCTCGATCATCGATCCGGTTTCCAGTGCTTCCCTAACCGTTGCGGCGGGCGCGGTGGCGGTCGGCAACAGCATCGCGGCGTGCGGTACACTTGCGCCCACGCTCACCGGCCAGACGACCGGTACCGCGACCATTACGGGCCTGACGATCGGCTCGAACTCAACCTGCAGCATCTCGTTCCCGGTCGTCGTTTCGGCCGTGCCCGGGAGCGTCACGAATACGATTCCAGCGCTTTATAATCCGGGCGTCTCCGGGTTCACCAGCACCGAGGTTTCGAGCCAGCAAGCACAAGCCCAGGCGAGCCTAACGGTCACCGGCACGGGCGGCAACATCGGCGCGAGCAAAAGCTTCAACCCGACCCAAGTCGGCCCGTTCACCCCGACGCAGGTGACGCTAACGTTCCAGAACCTCGCCGGTGCGACGGGCTTCACCGCCGGATCGTTCACCGACCCGCTGCCGGCGGCGCCGCAGCCCATGCAGGTGGTCAACAATGCCACCTACCCGGTGACGACCACCAATTGTGGCGCCGGCGTGATCACGGCCGTTAACGGCTCGACGACCGTGAGCGGGGCCGGCCTGACCATCCCGGTCAGTCCGGGGTCGTGCGTCGTGACCTTCTACACGCAGTTCACCACCTCGACGAACGGCTCGAACATCACGGATACGAACACGCTGTCGGCGGCTCAGTTCACCGGCAGCGGCGGTGTCGTCCATCCGGCGTTGCCGTCGGCGAACATCATCGAGAACCCGAACGTCACGCTGACGAACTTTGTGCTCAGCGGGACGAACCTGGTCAGCCAGGCGATCACCGTTCAGGCTTCGCTCAACGACCCCAGCGGCACGGCGGACACCGGGCTCGTGGCGACGATCAACCTCGTGCCCGGCAAAGTGATGCTCTCGCCCACCCCCAACTACGTGTTCGGCGCCGGCTGCCCGGCCGGTCTCACCGCGGCCAGCATCACGCCGGGCCCCGGTCCGAACATCGAATCGTTTACCGTCAACGTCGGTGCCATCAGCGCCACGTGCACGATCAATTACGACGTGATCAACGAGGCCGGCTTCAGCGGTTCCAGCGGTGTTCCGGCGAGTCCGACCTATTACAGTACCGCTACCGGCGGCATCGGCCATTCCGTGTCGTTTACCGCCACCAACCAAGTGAACTTTGCGACGACGACGCTCAACGTCACGAAGAAATTCACGCCCAATTCGATCCAAGCCGGTTCCGTCGCGACCACCCAGATCGGACTGACCGTCAACAACGTCGCGACCTTCACCCAGACCCAAGCCAACGGCGTGACGTTCAGCGACAGTTTGCCGGCGAACGTCAATTTCGCGGCGGCGCCGAACATTACGTTCACGGGTTGCCAAGTCGCCGGGCAGCCGGCGCCGGTCGGGACCATTACCGGTACGACGATCGCGTTCACGAACATCTCGTTGTTCACGACCAGCAGCACGGCCACGCAGTGCACGGTGACGTTTGACGTAACGTCCTCGATCCTAGCGGCGCCGATCAATCACATCCCGGCCGGTACGATCACCTCGACGACACCCGGCGTGAACAACCCGCTCGCTGCGGCGGCCACGCTCACGGTTGCGGCCGGCGTCGCCATCCAAAAGAGTTTCACCAGCGCGACGCTGCAAATCGGCGGCACGACCTACATCCGCTTCCTGCTCTTCAACAGCGAAACGCCGAGCGTTCTCAACGGCGGTGCGATCGTCGACAACATGCCGGCGACGCTGGTGCTCGCGAGCACGACGCTCGGTCCGGCGCAAGGCGGCGATCCGGCGCTCTGCGGCGGCAGCATCACCGCCGGTGCCGTTGGCAGTTCCAGTTTTACGCTCGGCGGTTTGACGCTTCCCGGCACGACCGGCGGCGGCGTCATTCCGGGCGAGTGCGTGGTCTACGTCTCGGTCGGGGCCGCGCCGGGCGCTGCTCCGGGTCCGGCATCGAACACGATCGGCGTCGGTCAACTCACCATCGGCGGCTACTCGAACCAGACGCCCAGCACCGCATCGAGCACGCTGACGTCGGCGCCGAGCCTGAGCATCGCCAAAGCGTTCAACCCGACGCAGATCGCGCCCGGCTCGACGTCCGTCCTGACGATTACCGTCAGCAACACCGCCGCGGGCGCCGCGCCGCTCACCGGAATGGCGTTCACCGATACGCTGCCGGTCAACGTGACGGTCGCGCCGGTTCCGGCGACGTCGACGACGTGCGGCGGTACGGTCACAGCGGCCGCGGGCGGCAGCGCGGTGGTACTGAACAACGGCTCGCTCGGAGCGAGCAAAACGTGCACCGTCACCGTGACCGTGACCAGTTCGACGAACGGAATCTGGACCAACACGATCCAGGCGGGCGCCGTGACGACCGCGCAGTCGGCGAGCAATACCGCGCCGGCGCAGGCCATCCTGACGGTCGGCATCACGGTCGGCGTCGGCATCACGAAGTCGTTCCTGAACACCGTCCTGGTGCCGGGCGGCGTGACGGCGATGACGGTCACGATCGTGAACAACGCGACGACGGCGATCGCACTCACCAATATGGGCGTGATCGACACGCTGCCGGCCGGCCTGACGATCGCGTCGACGCCGGGCGCGTCGACGACCTGCACCGGCGGCACGGCGACGGCGTCGGCCGGCGGAAATACGCTCGCGCTCAGCGGCGCATCGATCGCGGTCAACGGCACGTGCACGATCACCGCCAACGTGACGGGTTCCACGGCCGGAACGTTCACCAACACGATCCCCGTCAGCACGATCACCTCGTCGCAAGGTTCGACCAACGGTTCGCCCGCGCAGAGTGCGATCACGATCGGTCAACCCTCGCTCGGCGTAACGAAAACCTCGAGTCCGAGCGGCACCAACGTGAGCCCCGGACAAACCATCGCGTACACCGTCATCGCGCGCAACAGCGGTTCGCAAGATGAGACGAACGCGCACATCAGCGACGCGCTCAAAAACGCCGCGCTCGTGCCGGGCTCGGTGACGCTCAACGGTAGCGCCGCCGCCGATGGGATCGTGCTCTCGGCACAGCCGTTCGGTACCCTCGCGGTGGGCGCGACCGCCACGATCACGTACAACGCGACCGTCAGTGTGAGCGCGCTGGCCGGGGCACTCGTTACGAACACCGCGACGCTCGGCGGCGACCAGGCGTGCACGGGCGCAGCCTGCAGCGCGACCTCGGCGGCAAATACCATCCAACCGCCGGTGCTGACGGCGTCGAAGCTGATCGACGGCATGGCGAGCGAATCGGTGCTTGCCGGCCAGACCGTCGTCTACAGCGCCGCGATCGCCAACATCGGGTCCGGCACGGCCCTCAACACGGTGATGACCGACGTCTTGCCGACGGGGCTCACGTTCGTGCCGGGCTCGGTGACGCTGAACAACACCGCGCTCGCCAGCGCGACCGTGGCCGGACAAACCGTCACGGTGCCGATCGGCACGCTCAGCCCGGCCACCACCGCGAACGTCACGTTCCGCGCGACGATCGGGCCGACGATGGGCAACGCTTCCAACACCGTTTCGGTGATGGCCAGCGGCATGTCGAAAGCGGTGGTCTCGGCCGCCGCGCTCGCGCATCAAGTTCCGGCCACGATCGTCGTGACCAAGACGACGCCGTCGACGACGGTCACCACCGGCGACCGGGTGAACTTCACGATCACCGCGACCCCGGTCGGCAGCATCAGCTACGGCACGACCACGATCGTCGACACGCTGCCCGACTACGAGGTCTATGCTCCCGGCACGTCGCGCGTGGCCGGCAAGGCGGTGGAGCCGACCGTGGTGGGCCACGTGATGACGTGGACCGTGCCGAGCCTCACCGGCACCCTGACCATCACCTATTCGATCGCGATCGCGCCGGGTGCGCAGGCGAACACCAAGGTGACGAACCTCGTCAACGTTACGGCGGTCGCGCCGGGCGGTGCGGGCTTCGGGCGCGGTTTCGCGAGCGCGGCCGTACTGGTAGTCGGCTCGACCTTCGGCAACTGCTACCCGATCACGGGGCGCGTCTATCTCGACGTGAACGGCAGCGGTCACTTCCAGGATCCCGACGTCGGCCTGCACAGCGTCCACATCTTCATCGACAGCGGTGAAACCTCGACCACCGACAGCACCGGGCGCTACGACTTCCCGTGCGTGCACCCCGGCATGCACGCGCTGCGGCTCGATGCCACGACCCTGCCGCCCGGCATCATCCCCTACGACGACCGCAACATCGACAGCGAGAAGAGCACGCGCCGGCTGGTGCACCACATCTTCGACACCTACATCATCGAGGACATCAACTTCGCGGTCACCGGTACCCCGAAGGAACCGCTCCGGCCGGGCGGCAGCGGGGCGCGGTAGGCCTCACCGCCTGCCCGCTTGCTCTGACGCTGCCGCTTCGGCCGGAGCGGGGGGCGTCAGGGGCGAAACTAGTGCGGTTATGTCCACGGAACGAATCGATGTGCGCGGGGTCGCGCGCTTGGCGCGCTTGGCGCTGAGTGACGAGGAGGTCGAGCGCTACGGCGCCCAGCTCGAAGACCTGCTCCGCCACGTCGAAGACCTCAAGCAGCTCGACACCTCCGAGGTCGCCGCGACCGCGCAGGTGATCGAGTCGCGCAACGTCATGCGGGCCGATGCGCTCGTGCCGTGCCTCGCGCACGACGCCGTGATGGCCGGCGCGCCGCAACCGCAGCACGGCTTTTTCCGCGTTCCCAAGATCATCGCCGAGGTCGAGTGATGGATCCGGTTCGCGCTTCCGCCCGCGAGATCGCGCGCGCGGTCAATGCCCGTGAGGTGTCGGCGGCTGAGATCGCCGAGACGATGATTCCCCACGTCGCGGCGGTCGACGAGCACCTCGGTGCCTACCTCACGCTCACCCCCGACCTGATGCGCGAGCACGCGCGGCGCGTCGACGCGCGCATCGCGGCGGGCGAGGCGCTGCCGCTGGCGGGCGTGCCGGCCGCGATCAAGGACAACATGTGCCTGCTCGGCACGCGCACCACGTGCGCCTCGAAAATACTCGAGCACTGGATCGCCCCGTACACCGCGACGGCGGTCGAGCGGCTGCTGGCCGCGGGCGCCCTGCCGATCGGCAAGACGAACATGGATGAGTTCGCGATGGGCAGTTCGGGCGAGAACTCCGCGCTCGGCAAAACCAAGAACCCCTACGATCTCGACCGCGTTCCGGGCGGCTCGTCGGCCGGCAGCGCGGCGGCGGTGGGCGGCTTCGCGGCGACGATTTCTACCGGCAGCGATACCGGCGGATCGATTCGCGAACCCGCCGCGTTCTGCAACGTCGTCGGCTTCAAGCCGACGTACGGCCGCGTTTCGCGCTACGGCCTGATCGCGTTCGCCTCCAGCCTCGATCAGATCGGCCCGTTCGCGCGCACGGTCGAAGATGCGGCGCTGGCCTACGACGCGATGGGCGGCCACGACCCGATGGACGCGACGAGCGTCGACGTGCCGTTCGAGACGACGGCCGACGCGCTGCGCGAGGACCTGCGCGGCGTGCGCGTCGGCATCGTGAAAGAGTTCGCCACCTCCGACCTCGCGCCCGACGTCGCGGCGGCCTACGAGGCGGCGTACCGCGATCTGGCGCAGCTCGGCGCGGAGCTGGTCGAGGTCGAGCTCCCGACCGCGAAGTACGGCTTGTCGACCTACTATCTGATCGCGCCGGCCGAGTGCTCGTCGAACCTCGCGCGCTTCGACGGCGTGCGTTATGGGCTGCGCGTCGACGGCGCCGACGTCGGCGAGATGTATGAGAAGACGCGCGCCGCGGGCTTCGGCCCCGAGGTGAAGCGCCGCATTCTCATCGGCACCTACGCGCTCTCGAGCGGCTACTACGACGCCTACTACGTCAAAGCGCAGAAGGCGCGCACGCGCATCGCCGCCGACTTCCGCCGCGCCTTCGAAAAATGCGACGTCATCGCGTCGCCGGCCGCGTCGTCGCCGGCCTTCGCCTTCAACGCCAAGAGCGATCCCTACAGCATGTACCTGATGGACTACTACACGATCCCCGTCTCACTGGCCGGCTTGCCCTCGCTCTCCGTGCCGTGCGGCTCCGCGTTGCCCGAGGGCGGGTCGCGCCAGATGCCGCTGGGCTTGCAGTTCGCGAGCCCGCTGTTTACCGAGCGCGCGTTGCTCGGCTACGCGCACGCCTACGAGCGCGCAACGCAGCACGCGCAGAAGCTCGCGCCCGTGCAGGTGGTGACGTCATGAGCGCGACCACTGAACGCAGCGCCTCCGATCGCACCGCTCTGCGCGAGAAATACGAAGCGGTGATCGGCATCGAGTGCCACGTCGAGCTGAAGACCGTCAGCAAGATGTTTTGCGGTTGCCCGAACGAGTTCGGCGGCGAGCCGAACACGAAGGTCTGCCCGGTGTGCTTGGCGCTGCCGGGCGCGTTGCCCGTGCCCAACGCCAAGGCGATCGAGTTGATGATCGCGGCCGGGCTCGCGTTCGACGCCGAGATTCCGGCGTTTTCGAAGTTCGACCGCAAGAACTACTTCTATCCCGACATGCCCAAGAACTATCAGATCTCGCAGTTCGACATGCCGCTCACGCAAGGCGGCGTGGTGCACTACTGGCTGGCCGACGGAACGAAGAAGTCGTGCCGGCTCACGCGCATCCACCTCGAGGAAGACACCGGCAAGTCGACGCACGCGGGCTCGGGCGACGGCCGCATCGCCGGCTCGTCGTACTCGCTGGTCGACTTCAACCGCGCCGGCGTGCCGTTGATGGAATGCGTCGGCGAACCGGATATCCGCTCGGCCGACGAAGCGGTCGGCTATTTCGAGGCGCTCAAGCGCACCTTCGTCGAGCTGGGCGTGTCCGACGTGAAGATGGAAGAAGGCTCGCTGCGCTGCGATGCCAACGTGTCGGTGCGCCTGCGCGGTGCGGCCGACTACGGCACCAAAGCCGAGATCAAGAACATGAACTCGTTCCGCAGCGTTCACGACGCGATCGAGAGCGAGATCGACCGCCAGATCGCCGTGATCGAGGGCGGCGGGCGCGTGATCCAAGAGACGCGCGGCTGGGATGAAGCGGCCGGCGTGACGCATTCGATGCGCTCCAAAGAACAGGCGCACGACTACCGCTATTTTCCCGAGCCCGACCTCGTGCCGCTCGAGCTCGACCGCGCGCTGATCGAGCGCGTTCGCGCCGCGATGCCGCCGGTGCCGTTCGAACGCTTCGAGCGCTACACCGAACGATTCGGCATCTCGGTCAAGCAGACGACGCAGCTGGTCGACAACCCGCCCTTGGCCGGTTACTTCGATCGCGTCGTCGCGATCACCAACGCGCCGGCCGCAACCCTGAACTTCGTCTTGGGCGACCTCTCGCGCTTGGCCAACGAAAGCGGCACGCCGGTGGTCGGGGGTAAGGTGACGCCCGAAGCGCTGGCCGAGCTGATCGCGCTGACCGAGGCCAAGACGATCAACTCCAAGATCGCCAAGGACGTGCTGGCCCGGCTGTGGGCCGGCGGCGGCTCGGCCAAGGCCATCGTCGAGGCCGAGGGGTTGGCGCAAGTCTCCGATCCGGGCGCGATCGCGCAGTTCGTCGACGACGTGCTCGCGGCGAATGGCGAGAGCGTGAACCAGTTCAAAGCCGGCAAGGAAAACGTGCTGAAATTCCTGGTCGGGCAAGTGATGAAAACGAGCCGCGGGAAAGCCAATCCCGAGCTCGTGGAAGCGCTGTTGCGGGAGAAGATCGCGGCGCTCTGATGCTCGCCGATCCACGGTCGCTCGAGGCGCTGGATTTCGCGCGGGTCTGCGAGCGCGTTGCGGGCCAAACGCACGCCGCGCAATCGCATGCCCTGGCGCTGGCGATGGAACCGGTCTCCGACACCGGCACGGTGCGGCGCCTGGTGACGGAGACGGCCGAGATGCGTGCGCTGGTGCGCACGCAAAACTTCTCGCTGGCCCGCATCGAGGACGTAAACGAGGCCCTCGAGATCGCGCAGCGCGGCTCGTCGCTGCCGGCCGCGGAGCTGCGCGCGATCGCCGACGCGCTCGCGGCGGGCGGCGCCGCCGTGCGGGCGATCCGTGAAGCGGAGAGCGTCCCGGCGCTGCGCGACCTCGCGTCGGCGTTTCGGGCGCTGCCCACGATCGTCACGCGCATCACCGACGCGATCGACGAGCGCGGCGCGGTGCTCGACCGCGCTTCCCCGGCGCTGGCGCGCGTGCGCCGCCAGATCGCCCACGCTCAGGACGACGCGCGCGACCGCACGGCCGCGCTGACGCGGTCGGCCAAGTACGCGCGCGCGATCCAAGACGCGATCGTCACCGTGCGCAACGGGCGCTACGTGATTCCGGTCAAGGCCGAGTTCGCGGGCGAGTTTCCGGGCATCGTGCACGATACGAGCGCGACCGGGCAGACGCTGTTCGTCGAGCCGCTCGAGACGCTCGAGACGAACAACCGCGTGCGCGCACTGCGCGCGCAGGAAGAGCACGAAGTCGCGCGGATCCTAGCCGAGCTGAGCGCGCTCGCGGGCGCGGAAGCGAGCGGCATTCGCACCAACGTCGCCATCTACATCGATTTGGATCTCGCGCTCGCGCGGGCGGCCGTCGCCGATCGTATGAACGCCGTCGCGCCCGCGATCGTCGACGCCGCGACGATCGACGTACACGACGGCCGCCACCCGCTGCTCGACGAGCGCGCGGTGCCGCAATCCATCACCCTCGACGACGACGTGCGCATCACGATCATCAGCGGCCCCAACATGGGCGGCAAAACGGTCGCGCTGAAGATGGTCGGGCTGTTCGTCGCGATGGCCGGCTGCGGGATGCACGTGCCGGCCATTTCGGCCACGATCGGGCGCTTCACGCGCGTCTTCACCGACATCGGCGACGACCAGTCGATCGCGCAGAACACGTCCACGTTTTCGGCCCACTTGGGCCGCCTCGCCGAGATCGTCTCGCAGGCCGACGCGCGCTCGCTGATCCTGATCGACGAGATCGGCTCGGGGACGGAACCCAATGCCGGCGCGGCGCTGGCCGTCGCGCTGCTCGAGCGGTTCCTCGAGGTCGGCGCGTGCGCGATCGTCACCACCCATGCCACCGAGCTGAAGCTCTTCGGCGCCGAACACGCCCACGTGCGCAACGCCAGCGTGCGCTTCGATCCGGCGACCTATGCGCCGACCTACCAGCTCGACCTCGGCTCGCCCGGGCAGTCGCTGGCGTTCCCGCTCGCGCGCGCCATGCACCTCGACTTGGGCGTGATCGAGCGCGCCGAAGCGCTGCTCTCGGCGCAAGAGCGCGACTACGAGCGCGCCTTGGCGGAGCTCGCTCTGGAGCGCACGCGCACGACCAAAGAACGCGAGGTCCTGGCCGGCGAACGCGCGCAGTTGCGCACGCTCGAAGACGGCGCTCGCAAACGGGGCGAGGCGCTCGAGCGCGAGCGCCGTGAGTTGGCGCAGCGAGCCGAAGCGCAGCTGGCGGCGGCGCTGCGCGGGTTTTCAGCCGAACTGGAACGCCGCGCCGCCGACCGCGGGGACCGCTCGCGCGCACCGCGCGTCACGCGCGGGCAGAGCGAGCTGCTCGGCCGGACGATCGACGAGATGCGCTCGGGCCTGGGCATCAAGCGCAGCGCGCCGGCCGCACCCGAGCGCACGGCGCCCGCACCGATCGCGTGTCGGCGACCGCGTGCGCGTGCTCTCGCTCGACACCGAAGGCGTGGTGGTCGAAGATTTCGGCAGCGACGTGATGCTGCAGCTGGGCGCGCTGCGCATGACGGTGCCGAAGAGCGACGTGACCCGGCGCGGACCCGCCGCGCCGCAGCGCGAGCGCTCGGAGCACGAGAGCGGTTCGGCGAAACTCGCGGCGGCAACCGGCGCGCGCACCGAACTCGACGTGCGCGGCAAACGTTTCGTGGAAGCGGAGCCCGTCGTGGAGCAGTGGATCGATGCCTCGATGCTGGCCGGCGCATCGCCGTTACGGCTGATCCACGGCAAGGGAACGGGATTGCTCGGGCGCGGCTTACAGCAATACTTGCGCGCGCATCCGCACGTCCGCGACGTGCGTTTCGGCACCGCGGAAGAAGGGGGCAGCGGTGTGACGGTGTTCGAACTCACGTGACGATGACCTCACCCCCCAACGCCGCCGCGCGCGAAGCGGCGCTTGCGTTCGCCGACGGTTGCGACCACGTGGAGACCTTCGATGAGCTCGCGGCGCGCATCGCCGTCGGCAGGCGGCTCAACGTCAAGCTCGGCCTCGATCCGACGAGCGCGGACTTACACATCGGCCACGCCGTCGTGCTGCGCAAGCTGCAGCAATTCGTCGACGCCGGTCACAACGTGACGCTCTTGATCGGCGACTTCACCGCGCGCATCGGCGATCCGACCGGGCGCAACGCCATGCGCCCGCCGCTGACCGACGAAGCGATCGAAGCGAACATGCAAACCTACGCCAAACAAGCCGGCAAAGTGCTCGACCTCGAGCGCGTCTCGCTGCGCTATAACTCCGAGTGGCTCAGCGGGATCTCGTTCGCGCAACTGATCAAGCTGCTCGCGCAAACCACGGTCGCGCGAATGCTCGACCGCAACGACTTCGCGCAGCGCTACGCCGACGGAACGCCGATCTCGATGCACGAGTTTCTCTATCCGGTCGCGCAGGCGTACGATTCGGTCGCGTTGGAAGCCGACGTCGAGCTCGGCGGTTCGGACCAGCTCTTCAACTTGCTGATGGGCCGGCCGTATCAAGTGCACGCCGGCCAGCCCGCGCAAATCTGCCTGACCGTGCCGCTGCTCGAGGGCCTCGACGGCAAGCAGAAGATGTCGAAATCGACCGGCAACCACATCGCGCTGACCGACGCGCCGAACGACCAGTTCGGGAAGGTGATGCGTATTCCGGACGAGGTGCTGCCCCGCTACGCGCGGCTCGCCGCCGGCCGCTCGCAGGAAGAGACCGACCGGCTCACGGCGGGCCTGGCCGCCGGCACGCTGTCGGCGATGGACGAGAAAAAGCGTATCGCCGAAGCGGTGGTCGCGTTGTATCATGGAGCCGCCGCCGCGCGTGCGGCGCGCGAGTACTTCGAACGGACGATCCAGCGTGGTGAGCTCCCGGCGGAGATGCCCGAACGCCGCTTCGAGGGGGCGCGGACCCTGGTCGACGTGGTCGTCGCCGCGGGCTTTGCCGAGAGCAAACGCGCGGCCCAGCGTCTGATCGCCGAAGGCGCGGTGAAAGTCGGCGGGAGCGCCGTCACCGATCCGAAAGCGGTCTGGAACAGCTCCGAGCCCGCCGTTTTGCAAGTCGGCTCCCGTAAATTCGTTCGCGTTCTTCCCGAGAAAGGCTGACCCGATGGCCGCCCCCAGAACCTACACGCCGCAACAGACGACCCCGGGACCCCTGTTCACCTGTCCGCGCTGCAAGCGCGTCTATCCCTATCCGCACGACTTCGACCGGCCGATCCGCTGCGAGTGCGGCTGGTGGTACACGAACATCGGCCACAGCACGATCGTCGAGGAGTTCAAGCCGCGTATCGGCGGCTCAGATCCCGACGCCCCGCAGTACGACTGAAGCCTAGTCCAAACGCGCGAGGAGCTGCTCGACGTCGGCCGCGGTGAGCACGTAGCGGCGCTTGCAGAAGTCGCAGGTCGCCTCCGTCTCGGGCTGCTCCTTAGAGATCTTGAGCAGCTCGTCGCGACCCAGGCCCACCAGCGCGCGCTCGACCCGCTCGCGGGTGCAGCGGCAATCGAAGCGCGCCTCGTAGGCGTGCTCGTGCGGGCGTAACTCCAGCCCCTGCGCCAGGCGTTCGATCAGCCCGCGCGCGTCGACGCCTTCGACGATCTGGGTCGTTACCGGCGCCATCGCGGCCGCGTTCGCTTCGAGCCGCACGATCGTGTCGTCGGCGGCGCCCGGCATCAGCTGGGCGATGATGCCCCCGGCGGCACGAATGCCGCTCGGATCGGCCAGCACGCCGAGCGCGACGACGCTCGGGATCTGTTGCGAGTTGGCGAGGTAGCTGGCGATATCTTCACCGATCTCGCCCGACTCCAGCGGTACGATCCCAACGTACGGTTGACCGATCTCGTAGCTCTTGGTGACTTGCAACTGACCCTTGCCGATCACGCCCGCGACGTCGAACTTTCCGATGGCGTTCAGCGGCAAGTCGGCCAGCGGGTGGCGCGCGTAGCCGCGCGCGCCGATCGCATCCTCGCCCACGCTCCAGGCGTCGGCGACGATCGCTCCGATCGGGCCGTCACCGGCGATCTGCAAGGTGAGCCGCTCGGGGCCTTTGAGGCTCGCCCCGAGCAGCGTGGCGGCCGTGACGAGGCGGCCCACGGCGGCGGCGGCGGTCGGCGCGAGGGCGTGGCGGAGTTGCGTTTCGCGCACCAATTCGGTCGTAATTCCCGCCACGAACGAAACGGTGCCGTTGGCGGCGCTTGCGGTTACGACACGATCCATACGCAGATGGAGAAACCCATTGCGCACGGACGCGTTGCAATTGTCGCTTTGGTGGGAGGAAGGCAACCGTGCCCTGGTATAGGATGCCGACCAGCCGTTTCGTGAGGTGCCGTATCTTGACTAAAGCCGATCTCGTTGAATCGTTAGCGACCGAATTCGAACTCTCAAAGCGCAAGGCCGGTGAGATCATCGAGTTAGTCTTGGACGAGATCAAGGCGGCGCTGCAGAGCGGCGACAAAGTCCAGCTGATTCCGTTCGGGAGTTTCCTCGTGCGCGACCGTAAGGCGCGCGAGGGCCGCAATCCCAAAACCGGGGCGAAGATCAAAATTCCGGCGCGCCGCGTGCCGGCGTTCAGCGCGGGCAAGGGCCTACGCGATGCCGTCGCCGCCGGCAAGAAGAAGAGCAGCCGCAAAAAATAGCGCCGCGCGCCGACGACTCGCGGCTAGCTGCCGAACGAGTATTTCGAGACCCGCGGCTTGAGCGGTTGGTCGTGGGCGGAAACCGTCGCGTTCAAGGCCGCCAGCTCGTCGGCGTCGAGTTCGAAGCCGGCTTCGGCGACGGCAGCCCCCGGGTCGGCCGCAAACGCCGTCCGGAACGCCGGATCGTTCAGATAGCGTTCGACCAGATCGGCGACGGCGTCGTGACTCATGCGGGTGAGAAGTGTGATTCGAGTCCGGCCGCGCTCAGCCTCTGTGTGCCGCGCGCGCACGGACCCGCGTCCGCTCGGCCAAAATATCGCTTCCCAAGCGGAATAACGCGAGGCCGCCGACGACGGCGGCAAAGACTCCGCCGAACTGCGGCGCCGCATTGGCGGGCACGATGCGCGCCACCCAGCCTTGGGCGGTATAGCGGTACGTGAACAGCGTCCAGCCGGCAATCATGCCGATGTAGGCGACCGCACCGAGCGCGTAGAGCAACTCGAAGCGGTGACCGCGTAAACTGGCGCCGGCCTTCAGCGTCGGCCAGAGGCCGGTTGCGATCCAGCCCAGGCTCCGGCCGCGCAAGTTCGGACGCTCGAGCGCGTCCATGAGCAAGTAGTAGCCGTCGTATTCGAGCAGTGGGTTGAGGTTGCGCAGCACCGCGATGTACGACCACAGCGCGAAGACCCACGCCACCGCTGCGACCGTGAGGTTGGATGCGAGCAGCGCAACGTATCCGGCCGTGCCGGCCAGCAACAGGTTCACGAGAATTCCGCCGGCGTCGACGAGCATGCGCTGCTCGCGATTTGCCAGCCACGCATCGGAGGTGTCGACGAACAGCATGATGCGAAACCAGAACCACCCGAAGCCGACGCGATCGACCCGCGCGCCGGCGGCTTTGGCGGCGACCCCGTGACCGATTTCGTGCAGCACGATCGCTAGGACGATCATCGGGATCAACGCCGCACCGACGCGCGCGATCGTTGCGGATTGCAGCAACGTGCCGGCCGAGCGTTGCGCCATGGCGAGGAACGCGGCAAAACCGCCGGCGCTGACCACGAGCGTTGCCAGCAGGCCGGCGCGCGAGTAGACGTAGCGGCCGGCGAAGCGGTAGAGAGCGCTGAAAAAACCGTCGCATCCATTGAGCGAGACCGACCACTCCATCACCATCCGCAAGGTGCCCATGAAACGCTGGCCGTGACCGGCCACGGCGGCGGTCGTGTCGATCCGCTCGAGTTCGATGAACTCCTCGGCCGCCAGGTGGCGCACGACGTCCATCACGACGTCGGGCACGAGCACCTTATAGGCCAGAAACAAATCCATCGTGAGATCGCGCAGGGTGTGCGTTCCGTCGAGCCGGTTCCAGACGAACGCACCCTCGCGCGAGAGCCGGAAGTATTTCCCGCGGGCGGCGTCTTTCAGCGTCAGCACCGACGATCCGTCGGCCGTGATACGTTCGTGCAGTTCGACGCCCGGCCGGCGCCGCGGACGGCTGCGCGCCTGCATCAGCGCAACGAGGTTCTCGGCCAGTTCGCGCTCGCTCGACATCGCGGCCAGCACGTCGTCGCGCCGCAACACCAGCAGCTCCGCATCCTCCGTAGCGCGCACCGTCGCGTTACGGGGCGCCCCCGTCAGCAGCGCCGCTTCGCCGAAGAGCATGCCGGTGCGCAGCGTCGCGAGGCGCCGCTCGCCGCTGCCGACGTTGTCGAGCACCTCGAGCTCGCCGTGGCGGATGAGAAAGCACTCCTCGCCCGGATCGCCTTGGCGGATCACGATCTCCCCGGCCGGCACCTGGCGAACCCGGACGCTCTCGGCCAGCTGCGCCAGGGCGGTCGGCGGGAGGTCGCCCAGCATCGTGGCCGACTTGATGAACCGGCCCAGGGCCATGCGGTAGGCCGCCGCCTCCAGCTCCGTGCGGACGTGCGAATCCTCGTCGATGGCCTGGGCGAAGGCCGAGCCGTCGATGCGCAACAGGGTCACCGGGGTCAGGGCCACGACGCTGGCGCTGCGCCGTTCCGCGCCGGCCACGATGGCGACCTCGCCGAAGAGGTCGCCCGCGCCGAGCAGGGCGACCGGCAAGGCTCCGTTCTTGCCCGCGATTTGAACCTCGAGCCGGCCCTCGATCACCACGAACGCGTCGATCCCGGCCTCGCCTTCCCGCAGGACGACGCTGCCGCGCGCGGCGGTCTCCCGCGCCGCGTTCGCCGCGAGCAGGTCGAGCGTGCCGGGCGAAAACGAGCGAAATTGCCACACGTGCGCCAGCACCGGCGCAGCAAACGAGGGCGTGCTCGTCATGTCCGGCGGCGTTCGGCGGCTTTGCGCGGTTTGCCCGCGGCGTTGATCACGGTGGTCACTAGGTTCAGTAGGTTCCAAGCATAGTGCTTCTTTTGTTGCGGTCGACAGCCTCAGCGGCACGGGAACCTTTTCCCTGGCCTTCGTCACCACCGGCACGTCGCTCGCGGGCACGTGAAGCGCGGCGTATCCGGTGTTTCTCAACGGCGGCGCGTCCACCGGAACGTCACCGGCAACACGTTTACCGGTACCGGAACCTCGAACGTCGTGACGCCGCAGGGCGGGCCATTCCACGCGACGTCCGTAAGGGGCGACGGTGAATACACGCTCTTGGAGTCTGCGGTCGTTGTGCGGCGCCGCGGTGTTGACCCTCGTTCTCGGGTCGGGCGTGTCGGCGGCGAAGCTTTCGCCGCAGACGGCGCTCGACGCCGCGACGATCCCGCAGTTCGTCGAGGATTTGCCGGACTTCTCCACGTTGGGCCGCGTGAACGGCGACGCCGGGTACACCGTGCGCTCCGAAGAGTTTCAGCAGCGGATTCTCCCGGCTGCATTCTATGACGCGTTGCCCGCGCCGTTTTCCAAAGGCACGATGGTCTTCGGATACGGTATCGATTCGGCCGGCCGGCACTATCCGGCGGCGCAGAAGGGCATGTACCCGGGCTACACCGTCGTCGTCCATCGCGATCACATGGCGGTCGTCGCCTATAAGAACGATCTGCTGCCGGCGCCGAACGCGCCCGCGCCGTTCACCAACGCCAAGGGACCGAGCCTCGAGAACCTGTTGACCCAAGACCAGAGCATCCACTGGGCCAACCCGCACAATACGCCGATGATGATGATGCGCGACGGCAAGATGATCGGCACGCAAGCGCCGTATCTCGGTCCGCTCGCCGCCGTGACGCACTTGCACGGTGCGGAAGTCGCGTCGGCCTACGACGGCGGACCCACGCAATGGTGGGTTCCCGGTGCGGAAGGTTCGATCGCGACGCCGGCCGCGAAGGGCACGCGCGGCGCCGACTTCGTGTCGAGTACGTATCGTTTTCCCAACCCGCAAGAGCCGACGACGCTGTGGTTTCACGATCACACACTTGGCAACTCGCGCCTCAACGTCGTCGCCGGACTCGAAGCGTTCTACCTGATCCGCGGCGACGGCGACGACGGGATCGCCGGGCCGGGTAAGTTGCCGGCGGGCCGGCAAGAAGTCGAACTGCTCGTGCAAGACCGGCAGTTCGATACGCACGGACAACTGCTCTTTCCCGACGGCTATCCGTCCGGCATCGACGGTGAGCTGCAAGATGCCAACGTTCACCCGTTCTGGATGCCCGAGTTTTTCGGCGACGTGATCGTCGTCAACGGCAAGAGCTGGCCCAAGCTCAACGTCGCGCCCAAGCGCTACCGCTTCCGGCTGCTCAACGGCGCCAACGTGCGCGTCTTCAACCTGCAGCTGTGCGTCGAAGGAGCCGGCGCGACCCCGAACTCGGAGCACAGCAATTGCAACCCCGACGAGCATCCGATTCCGTTCTACGCGATCGGCAACGACGGCGGCTTACTCGATGCGCCGGTGAAGATCGATCATCTGCTGATCGCACCGGCGGAACGCTACGACCTCATCGTCGACTTCGCCGCGTTTGCCGGCAAGCAGATCACGGTGCGCAACGATGCCGTCGCGCCGTATCCGAGCGCGTTTACCAAGTTCACGCCGCAACTCCAAGGGCGCGTGATGCGCTTCATCGTCGGCCAAGGCGCTGTGACCGATACGAGCTTCGATCCGAGCAGCGGCGGGCCGCTGCGCGGCGCGAGCAGCACCGTTGCCCCGGGCCTGGCTAAGATCGTGCGCCTGCCGGGCACCGCCGGCGGCGTACCGCTCAAAGCGCGCATTCCGGACAGCAAGGCCGTGCAAGCCTATCGTCAGCTCACCCTCAACCCGATGTTCGGTTCGGGCGGCTGCCATTGGCCGGGTGCGGGCGACGGCGATCCCGACAACGAGGAGCTGCTCAACAACAGCAAGTGGGACGGCGTGCGTGCCGGTACGCATACGCCGATCGCCGGCGCCACCAAAGTCGACGGCATCTACGAAACCGAAGTGCCGCAGATCGGCTCGACGGAAGTGTGGGATATCATCGACATGAGTAACGTCGACCATCCGATCCACGTGCACCTCATTCAGTTTCAGGTCATCGCGCGCATTCCGTACGATCTGCAAGCCTACGGCGCCGCGTATTACGGCGCGTTCCCCAACCCGAACAAGCAGTGCCGGCCGGGCTACGGGCCGCCGCGCGATTACAACACGCCCAACGCCGCCGGTGCGCTCGGCGGCAACCCCGACGTGACGCCGTACTTCCTGAAAAAGGTCCAGCCGTATTGTCTGGACGACGGCGTGTATGACGGCACGAGCGGTCCCGCGCGTAAGGAAGAGTCCGGCTGGAAAGATACCGTCATCGCCGCCTGCGGCGAAGTGACGCGCGTCGTGATGCGGTTCACCCCGCAAGACTTGCCCGCCGTTGCTCACGGCAAGCCCGTGAACTACGCGGGGAAAAACGAGTTCCCGTTCGATCCCACCGACTCCGACCCCAAACACGTCGGCAAGGGCGGCTATCCGGGCGGACCGGGCTACGTGTGGCACTGTCATCTCATCGATCACGAAGACAACGAGATGATGCGCCCCATGATCCCCGGCAAAGGCGCCGTCGCGACGCGTTAGCAGCGCCAAGCGGCGCAGCAGCTGCTTTTGTCAGGCCTATTGGTACTTGTTCGTCCGAGTCTCCATGACGCTGCTTAGTCAATAGCTTCTCGACCTGTTCTTGCAAATTAAAGCCTACACGGTATCTGTTCTATGGCTTTGCAAATGACAAGCGACTGACGTAATCGTAAGCGCGTTTGCTCCTCGCCACGTTGCCCGCACAGTGTGCCAGCGCGCTGGCACTGCACTTCTGCAGGACGTACGCATTTGCGATTTGACGCCTTAACTTAACTGTAGCTTGGCCGAGAGAACCAGGCAGCCTAAAGGTTGCTTCGATAGGCGAGAGAACGTCGACTGTGCAGTCCACTGGCTAGGCGCTGCTTCAGCATCGGTTTGCGGGTAATCGAATGTCGCTTTACATCACGCTCGGTATTTGTGGCTTTATAGTGATACTGTGGCTTTACTTCAACGATAAATGGTCGGAGAAGTCGGTAACGCAAGGCCCGGCATTGCTGACCATGGTCGGCATTGGAGGGACGTTCCTTGGGATCGCGATGGGCCTATCGGCCTTCAACGTTCAAGATGTGCAGGGATCAATTCCGGGACTAATTGCTGGCATTAAGACGGCGATATGGGCTTCTTTTACGGGCGTCCTTTTGGCAATAGCAATTAAGATCAGGTACGCGTTCGATACTCGTCTTGATTCAATTGAGGCGGCAGTAGACAACGATCCAGTGGCTTTCGAACTTCGAGCTCTCCGAAAGTCCCTGAGTGGCGACGACGACGATGCCGTGATCTCGCAGATGAAGCTGGGTCGTCTGGATATGAATCAGCGGTTAGACAAGATTCATAAGTCACAAGAAGATTTCATGAACAAGCTCGCTGAGTTGAGCTCCAAAGCATTGATTGAGGCATTACGTGAGGTCATCGCGGATTTCAATACGAAAATCAACGAGCAGTTTGGCGACAATTTTAAGCAGCTGAACGAAGCTGTGGGCCGATTATTGGTTTGGCAAGAACAGTATAAGCAACAATTAGACGACCTTATCGTCGCCGAAAAATCTAGTGTCACGGAAATGGCCGCGGCTGTGGTTCAATACAAAGCAGCGCTGGTAAGCACGGAATCTCTCCTTAAAGTAGCCGAGGACTTCCGGTCAATCTTAACGACTGTCGATGCATACAAAGCAAATCTAGCCGAAAATACGGATCGCCTTTCTTCAGTGGTAGAAATGATGCGCACCGCCACGCCAGCGTTACGAACCGAGATTGAAGCCCTGGTCAAATCTATCTCTGAATCGATCATCCATAACGAACGCGAGGTCGAGCGCATTGGTGCGGAGATCTCTTCGCGCTTTCAAGCAGCATCTGACGCGATTCAAAATAATCTCACGACTTCGCTCACTGCTGCCAACAAGGAAGTCAATGACAATATGTCTCGCCTCGTGGGCAGTACTAAGGAATTCACTGAAGCCCTACAGACCGGGCTTGAAGATTCTCTCACAACTTCCTTAGACACGTTAACGGCCCAATTCACGTCAATTTCGCGTCGATTCGCAGACGACTACGGGCCAATCGCGGATCGTCTCCGCGAGGTTGTTAGGGCTAGCGCTTGATGGCTGTCAGAAAACGCCTCGGTTCGGATGACGAGCATTGGATTCCATTAGCCGATTTAATGACCGGCCTCATGTTTCTATTCTTGCTGATCGCGATCGCCTACATGGTGCAGGTCCAAACTCAAGCTAGGAAGGCTAAACTGATTGCGGTCCTCTATCAGCAAGTGCGTCTTGACTTATATCACGACCTTGATCGAGAATTCCATAATGATCTTCCGAAGTGGGGGGCTGAACTTCACGATGACCTCAGCATCAGATTTACTGAACCCGACGTTCTATTTGAGACTGGAAGTTCGAGTCTGCGGCCACGATTCACGGCGATCCTAAGCGATTTCTTTCCACGTTATGTGCGTATTCTTCGCAGCTCTAAGTATCAGAACGAAGTGCAAGAGGTGCGCATCGAAGGACATACTTCTAGCCTTTGGGTCGCCGGCATGGACCCGAAATCGGCCTACATAAACAACATGGACCTGTCGCAGACTCGTACTCGCTCCGTCCTTCAATACGTGCTCGACCTCCCATCGCTGAGTGCGTCCGAGAGTTGGTTAATGTCTAAGGTTACCGCGAATGGCCTATCATCTTCGCGGCTTATCGTGGCAAGCGGGCACGAGGATGCGGCGCGTTCTCAACGTGTCGAGTTTCGCGTCCGAACCGATGCTGATGACAAGATTCAACGAATTATCGAGGCAAGCCAGTGATGATTCGGCTTCCGGACTATCGAACGCACGGCGGTCTGAATGAAATCCGATCTAAAATGCGAGCTGATTTGATCGAGGCGTCCGAAACCCAAGTTTCGTATATGCGCATATCCCGAAAAGACCTAGAAGCACTCAAATCCGTCGGCCTCGAAATTAACCTAGACGAGGTTGAGACATTAAGTGATCACACGTTCTCATTTCAGGGAGAACGTGTTTTGCTCTACATCATGCAACCAAGCCAACGCGGCTTGGAAAGCGCAAAACTCCCGAAGTTTCATGTGGCAAATTGCTCGGTATGGGATCGGATGAAGGCACACGGCAGAAAGGACCGCTACGTAGCCTCCCGTCGTATTGACGGAATGTTTGTCCTAGACATTGCACGCGCGGATGGCAACGTCACACGTGAAGAGCACGCATTAGAAGTTTGTAAAAACTGCCTGGATAAAATCACTTGGGAGGGCTTCTCCTTCGACGGCATGCAGAGAAGCGCGCGGAATCGCATTTTCCGCGACTTTTCTCTTACAGCATTTTTCGAAAAGAAAAAAGAGACGCTTCTACGAGAAAAGCCGCGTTGGACGCCAGAGACAATACCCTCCGCTAACTATACGGATGACTTCGATGCCATCAGCAGTGCTGCTCGTAAAGCCGCGAACTGGAAGTGCCTTAAGTGTAAGCGCAGTTTTACTAAGGCATTTGAGCGCCGGTTTCTGCATACGCACCACATTGACGGCGTAAAAGGAAACAACGCACCGAACAATCTTTCCGTACTATGTCTTGGGTGCCACGCCGACGAACCAGACCACCACCATATGAGACGGCTGCCGGACTACGCGAGATTCATAGCTCTTTACGGAAAGTAAAGTGCGACGAATTGCTGACGTTGACACTCATTGGACACGGGCTTCAGACCGACGACCGCCGCCTAATTGCGGGGCTTGTCTATGCAATCAGCTGGTCTCTGGAAAGGGATAGCCCCCGTCACGACAGGGTACGTGATTCAGCACCTCAAGTCGCCATCTTATCCAGAGTGCCTCGATCGGGTAGTGAGGCACTCGGTAACCCACTTGACCGGGCTTCCTATCTACCAAAGACAAGAGAGATGCTTTTACGGGATAAAGCAAAGCGCACAGGTTGTTCCTGTACGCTTAGCCGTTTTGGTCGGGTAGACAGGATTTGAACCTGCGACCCCTTGACCCCCAGTCAAGTGCGCTACCAAGCTGCGCCACTACCCGATCATCGTTGGGGTTTGGGATGACTCCGGCGCTTTCCCGCCAAGGACGGCCCGGTGAAAGCGACGATGTTTGCCGACGGCGGATCGCGGGGGAATCCCGGGCCGGCCGCGTCGGGCGCCGTGCTCTTCGACGAAGGCGGCGCCGTCTTGCGCGAGGTCGGCACCTATCTCGGCGTCGCGACCAACAACGTGGCCGAGTGGACCGGTTTGGTGACTGGGTTGGAAGCGGCGCTCGAGCTCGGGGTCGACGACCTCGCGGTGCGCCTCGACAGCGAGCTCGTGGTCAAGCAAATCAGCGGCGCCTACCGGGTCAAACACGAGGGCTTGATCCCATTGCATGCCAAGGCGAAGCTGCTTTTGCGCAAGTTCGCGCGCGTGGACGTGCAGCACGTGCGGCGCAAGGAGAACGCCGCGGCCGATGCGCTCGTTAATGCAGTACTCGATGCTCACCGTTAGCGGCCTCGCCTGACCCATGCGCCGGTTCCCCGTTACGCTGTTGATCCTGATCGCGGTCGTCGTCGCGGCGGTGGGCGGCTGGATGCTCTTTGCCAAGAGCGAGCACGACCGCTTCGTCGCGGTCGACCGCGTCGACCATTCGCGCTCGGAGATCCGGCTGTCGTACATCCTCGTTCACACCAGCGGCCGGATCGCGCGCGAAGTGTGGTCGATGCAGAACATCAACGGCCATTCGGTCGCGTCGTACACCGCGGTCGACCGCGCCGGGAACAAAGCCACCTTCGACGAGCAGATCGTCGGCTACGACGTGACGTTTCTCTTCGACACGCTCGTCCAAGACGGTATTTGGGATTTGGAGACGCGGCCGTTCCGCGGTTCCTCGCAACTGCTGCACGTGGTCGACATCGCGCAGATCGCCGACAAGAGCAGCGGGTCGCATCGCTTTCAGTTCAGCGACGCGCACTACATCGCGACCGAGGCCGGACGTGAATACCATATCCATCTCGACCCTCACAAACCGGTGCCAGATCTCGTAAACTTGCAGTCGACCTCGACGGCCGATCCGCGCTACGAGAAGATCGCTCAGGATTTCGAACAGTTCGGTCCGCCGCGCTTCAAAGCGACGATTGCGGAGGCGCGGGCCAAGCTGCTAAAGGGTTAGCCAGGTCCAACGCCGTCGTAAGGGGACATGGTCGTCATCGCGGCGGCGGCGTTCCTGGCGCTCGGGTTGTTCAACTTCGACTTTTCGCGGTTGTGGTGGCGCGGGCAGCGGGTTCGGCTGATCGTCGGCCTCCCGCTGTGTCTCGCCTACGCGTACGTCGTGATGCCGCCGCTGGTCTTTCCGCAGGCCATTACGCTGCTGTTGCTCAGCCTGGTTCCCAACGTCGCGCTCACGATCGCCGAGGCGGCCCGGACAATCGTCGTCTCGCGCCGGATCGTCAGCATTCGCCGCACGCCGATCTTGCCGCCGGCGATCGCGCTCGGCGTCGTCTTGCTGTTTTCCGGCATTCTGGCCATTGCCCCGATCGTCGATGCGAGCGGCTTGCGCGACGTCACGGGCGCAACCACGACCTCGGATCGGCCGCCCACGGCCGACTTGCGCCACGTCCGGGTCGTGCCCGAAGAATCGGCGTTCTTCTCGGGCTCCAAAGTGCTCGGCCAGCTCGGCGCGTACTACCTGGTCGGCGAGTATAGCGTCCAGTCCGAAAACGGCAAGCTCGTGTGGGTCGCGCCGCTCGATTTCCAGGGCGCGATCCAGTGGCTCGCGCGCGGGACCAGTCCCGGCGTGATCGTCGTGAGCGCCGAGAACCCCGACGCGCCGGCCGAACTGCGCCAGCGCCAGCCGATGCGCTACATCCCCTCGGCCTTGCTGAACGCGAACCTGATGCGCCACGTCTACATGCGGTACGGCACGGAACTGCTGCTCGAGACGACGTTACAACTCGATGCCGCGGGCGACCCGAAATACATCGTGACGCTCGGCCGCCCGACGATCGGCTGGAGCGGGGAAGTGGTCACCGCGGTCGTCATCGTCGATCCGGCGACCGGCGCGATGGAACGCATCCCGCGTGAGAAGTTCGGCGACTTGCCGGCCTGGATCAGCCGCGTGTATCCGGCCGATCTGGCGCTGGAATACAACGATTGGCTGGGCCGCTTCGTCCACGGCTGGTGGAATTCGGTCGTGACGAAGCGCGACGTGCACTTGCCGGTGCGCGACGAGGTGTTCGGCTTGCTGCTCGACGCCAACCGCTTTGTGTGGTTTGCCGACCACACCTCACCCAACGCCACCGACGATTCGATGACCGGCTTCACCTACATGGACAGCCGCACCGGCACGATGGTCTACTACACCTCGGCCGGCGGCGAGTTCAACAGCGTCGCGGCCGAGCGTTCGGTCAGCGCGAACCCGATCATCACCCAAGGCCGTCTGATTCCCACGCAGCCGATTCTCTACAATATTGGGCAGAATACGTGGGTCGTGCCCGCCGTCGCCTCCAACGGGAAGTTCCAGACGCTCGCGCTCGTCCAGGCGGCGGGCGGTCACGTGGTGGTCGGGAACTCCTCGGCCCCGCAGCCCGTGGCCGACGCGTTCGCGCAATACCGCGCGTTCCTGGGCGGCAGCACGGAAAACGCCGGCGTCGAGTCGACCCTCGAGGGCACGATCGACCGGTTCATCGCCACCGGCAACCGCATCTTGTTCACGATTCGCGGGCGGCGGCAGATCTTCACGATCGCCGACCCGTCCGTTCCGAGCGTTTTGCTGGCCCGCAGCGGCGACGCCGTCCGGTTTACGGCCACCGCGCCGCAGGACGGAACCGCACTCGTACGGGAGTTCCACGACCGGACCTTAGGCGAATGAAACTGCTCTCCACCCGGCGCTTGGAACTCATCCCCGTCGACGCGCGCAACGCTCGCGAGTTGTGGCGGATCCTCAACGCGCCCGACCTGCGCAAGTATCAGGACATCCCCCGCATTCCGGCCGAGGACTTCGAGCGCCAGGTGCGCAGCCGCCCGCGCGCGCTCGACGGGCGTTCGACCGGCCGTTTCGAGTGGCTGCTGCAAACGATCGAGCCGGTGCGGGCGATCGGCTGGATCTCCTTGCGCGTCAACGACCGCACGCCGCACATCGGCGAGATCGGGTACAGCCTGGTCGAAGAAGCGCGCGGCAGCGGCTATGCGACCGAGGCGCTGAGCGCCGCGGTCGACGAAGCCTTCGCCGCGGGTGAGCTCGAGGAAATGCAGGCCTGCTGCGTTCCCGAGAACCTGCCCTCGCGCGGCGTCCTCAACCGGACGGGGTTTTCCGAGGAGCGCACGATTCGCGGCGGGGCGGTGATCCGCGGGCGGCACGTCGACGTCGTGCTCTACCGGCTGACGCGGGCCGAATGGCGGCGGCTGGCTATGCCGGCTCGTCGCCAAATGCAATCGTGATCCCGGCTTCCAGATAGCCGAAGTAGCGCTGCGCCGGATCCGCCAGGTAACCCAGCAGCGGCTCGCGGACCACCCGCACGGTGAGCATGGCCGCGAGCTCCTCGCGCGGCACCCAGCGGCAGGCGCGCACGTGCGCGTCGCCCGGCGGTACGTGGGCCTCGCCCGCGGCCTCGACCGTGAAGCAGAAGGCGGTGAACTGCGTGCCGGTGGCCGTATCGAACGACTCGGCCACGTAGGCGAGGCCGGTCACGCGCGCCTCGAGCGAGACCTCTTCGCGCAGCTCGCGCACGGCCGCCATCGCGCACGTCTCGCGGCCTTCCTGACGGCCGCCGGGCAGGTTCCACAATAGCTCGGCGTGGTTGGGATAGGCGTTGGCGACCAGCAGCACCCGGCCGTCGCGTTCGAGCAAGCCCGTGCAGAGATGAATGCGGCGGAACACGACGCGGACTTCGACGGCTCGCGGAGAATCGCTCGCAGCGGCACATGGACGTGGAGCTCTTCGACATTCACGATCGCGCGCGGATGACGGCTGCCTTGGCGGTACGGTTTGCGGTATTCGTCGATGAACAACATGTGCCGGCGGAGGAAGAGATCGACGATCACGACCGCACCGATGGTGATGCGCGTCACGCACTGATCCGTGACGGCGCCCAAGCGGTCGCCGCCGGGCGCTATTACCGCGTCGCGGATGCGACGGCGCAAGTCGGGCGCATGGCCGTCTTGGCGGCATACCGCGGACGCCGGTTCGGACGGCGGTTGCTCGACGCGCTGGTGGCCGATGCGCGGCAGCGCGGCTTTGGGCGCGTCGCGCTCAACGCGCAAGATCACGCCGTCGCGTTCTACGCGAAGGCGGGCTTCACGCCGTTCGGCGCGACGCTGGTGGAGTGCGACATCCTCCACCAGCCGATGGAACTCGCGCTATAAACCCGCGAGATCGGTGACGACCGAGATGATGCCTTCGTGTTTGGCTTCCGAGAAAGCCTTATCGATCGCGGCTTCGCGCGCGGCGGCGCCCACCAGCGCGATGATCGCGTACGCGGCGAAGTGCGGCGAGCTCTTGGCGTCGCCCGCCGCGTGGAGGCGTTCCAAATACCGGCCCATGTGTTCGACGTTGGCTTCGAAGCGGCGCTGCCGTTCGGCGACGACTTCGCGGTCGTGGTTGCTGGTGACGTGCCAGGCGCGGAAGAGTCCCGGACGCAGCAGCACGGCGGCAATCGCTTCGCGCACCCAAGCGACTAGTTTCGCACGTTCGAGCGAGCGATCGCCCGGCGGCTCGGAGAAACGTTCGCTCAGCTTCTCGAGGTTGGCGGTTTCGCGAATCATCGCGTCGCGCACGACGTGGGCGAGGTCGCGGAAGTGCCGGTAGAACGTTCCGTAGGCGAGGCCCGCTTCGCTTGCCACCATACCGGTCGAGATGAGCGAAAGCTCGTTCGTTTCGAGCAGCCGTTCGACCGCGTCGAGGAGGCGGTCGCGCGAACTAGGCCGCGCCTTGCGCTCGGGCGAGAGCGTGCCCTCGCCCTCGACCCGTCCCAGATACGTCCACTTGCCGCGCACGCGCCGGGTTTCGGGGTCACGGTACGATTCGACGCGGTACCGATAGGCGCGGCCGCTCACGCGCTTGATGACTTCGTATGCCACGCCGCAGTCCTCCGACAGGCCGGTGAGATTTTCGCATCACATACCTTCGACAACCGTTCGCCTGCTCGTTCTTCGCAAGGAGCGTCGTGAAGAATTCTTTACCGATGGGTCGCCGGATTCATACCGGCTTGACTGTGGCGGCCCTGGGAGTCGTCTACGGGGACATCGGCACGAGCCCTCTGTACACCCTCAAAACCTGCTTCACCAGCGCCCACGTCCGGGTGACCCCGGAGAACGTCCTGGGCATCCTCTCGCTGCTGGTCTGGGCGCTGGTGATCGTGGTGTGCGTGAAGTACGTGGCGATCGTCATGCGGGTCGACCACGACGGGGAGGGCGGGATCCTGGCCCTGCTGGCCCTGCTCCTGGCGCGGCCGGAGAAGGGGATCCCGCCCAAGGCCACCTGGTTCGTGGTGGTGGTCGTGGTCGGGGCGGCGATGCTCTTCGGAGACGGCGTGATCACGCCGGCGATCTCGGTGATCTCGGCGGTCGAGGGGCTGGGGGTGGCCACCACGGCCGCCCAGCCCGCGATCGTGCCGATCTCGCTCGCGCTGATCATCGTGCTGTTCGTGATCCAGGTGCGGGGCACGGAGAAGGTCGGGGGCCTCTTCGGGCCGGCGATGCTGATTTGGTTCCTGTCCATCGCCGCGGCCGGAATTGTCGCGATCGCTCAGCGGCCGGGAGTGCTCTGGGCCATCGACCCGCGGCACGCCATCCACTTCGCGACCCACAACGGCATGGGCGGGTTTTTCGTGCTCGGCGGCGTCGTGCTGTGCATCACCGGGGTTGAGGCGCTCTACGCCGACCTCTCGCACTTCGGGCGCAAGCCGATCGCCATCGCCTGGTATGGCCTGGTCTGGCCGGCGGTGACCCTATGTTATCTCGGCCAGGGGGCGCGCCTGCTCACCGACGCGCGCGCCTTCGAGAACCCGTTTTACGCGCTCGTCCCCGGCCCGCTGCTGATCCCGATGGTGATCCTCGCGACGGCGGCCACGATCATCGCCTCACAGGCGCTGATCTCGGGCGCCTTCACGCTCACCGAACAAGCGATCGCGCTGAGCCTGTGCCCGCGCATGGAGATCGTCCACACCTCCAACCGCTACCCGGGGCAAGTCTTCGTGCCGGCGATCAACGTCACGCTCGGCATCGCCTGCGCGCTGCTGATCCTCGCGTTCCGCTCGAGCGACAGGCTGGCAGCGGCGTACGGTCTCGCGGTCGCGGTGACGATGGCCGCCACCTCGGTCGCGTTCTATCTCGTGATCTCGCGCGTGCGCAAGTGGAATCCGGTGGTCGCGCTCGTGACGCTCAGCGGGTTCTTGCTCGTCGACGGCAGCTTCATCGTCGCCGGTCTGCCGAAGTTTCTCGACGGCGGCTACGTGCCGTTTGCGATCAGCGCGGTGCTCACCACGATCGCGCTGACGTGGCTCGAAGGCCGGCGCTGCATCGCGCTGACGCTGCACGGCCAGATCGAGCCGGTCGAGCAGTACCTCAGCGAGACGCGCGGTTTGGCGTTGCCCGCCGCCAACGGAACGATGGTCTTCCTCACCGGCGATCCCAACGGCGTGCCGTTCATGATGAACCACCGCTGGTTGCGGCGCCGTGCCTACCACGAGCGCATCGTGCTGCTGAACCTGGCGCGCGCGGCGGGTCCCTACGCGGATGCAACGCACCGCGTGCAGATCGACGTGCTCTCCGACCGGCTGGTGCGCGTGATCGGGCACTTCGGCTACATGGAGCCGCCGCGCATCGCGGCGATTCTGGAGGCCTGCGGCGCCAACGGGCTGCACCTGGAAGATGCCGAGACGTCGTTCTTCTACGCCGATCCGAAACTCGTGCCGGCCGTCCACGGGATGCCGCGCAGTCTGCGCTGGCTCTTCGGCGTGCTGGCGCGCAATTCGCGCCCGCTGCCCGACGATTTGCAGATCGCCGCCGACCGCCGCGTGGAGATCGGCATCGAGGTCGGAATTTAGGCGGCGGTTACTTTTTCGGGGTTCTTGAGGCTCAAGCGCGCGACCATCGCCGGGGTCGGCAGTTTGATGTCGCGCGCGAGCTTGAGCCAGGCCAGTACTTTGATCGTCATCCAGGTCGCGTCGATTTCGAACCAGCGCAGACCGTGACGGGCGGAGAACGGAAACGCGTGGTGGTTGTTGTGCCAGCCCTCGCCCCATGCGAGCAGCGCGACCCACCAGTTGTTGGTCGATTTATCGCCGGTGCGAAAGGTTTGATAGCCCGTCATGTGCGCGGCGCTGTTGACGAGCCACGTGATGTGATAGGTCACCACGCAGCGCACGAAGATGCCCCAGATCACCCACGACCAGCCGCCGATCGCGAGCAGCACCAGGCCCAGACCGATTTGCCAGAACAGGTACGTGTTTTCCAGAAAAAGATAGAACTTCGAGCCCGCGAGATCCGGCGCCAGCCGCAGTTGCTCGGCTTTGCTCAGCCGCGCGTCGTTGTGGCGATAGAGCCACGCGACGTGGCTCCACCACGCGCCGCGGTGAATGTCGTGCGGGTCGCCTGCGCGATCGGTGTTGGCGTGATGCGCGCGATGCGTCGCGATCCATTCGATCGGCCCGCCTTGCAACGCCAGCACGCCGATCACCGCGATCACCGGTTCGAGAAAGCGGTTGACGCGCAAGCTGCGGTGCGTGAGCGTGCGGTGAAAACCGAGCGTGATACCCCAGGCTCCCGTGATGTAGTACAGGACGACCATCACGGCGACGGCGCTCCAGCTGAACGTGCCCGGAATCAGCGCGCAAATCGCGCCGAGATGGACGACGCCTAGGCCGATGCCCGTGGTAAAAGCTCGCGGATCAAAGGGACGCGCGGCGCTGAATTTCATTACTTGGGAGGGTGCGCGGATGCGCGCCAAACTCCTGGGTACGGTGGGTCAATTCTGCGTACGAACGGACCAGAGTTGCGACGTTAAATACGGGCTACGTTCAGGTTACCTTCCGGTGCAACCCATTTAGCTGAATTAACCGTACTATTTCGTACCTAGCAGGCGAGGGTTTACCGTCCGTAATTTTGTGGGAACGACGGCTGGGATGGATACCTTGATCACGTGCCCCTGTGGCCACACGCTCGCCTCGCACGACACCGAAGGCTGCTTCGGTGAGCGCCTGCGCCCGTGCCATTGCCGGCGCGATCGCGCGACCGCGCTCGATGCCGCCGTAAACGTGGTCCGCACCCCGCAGGTTGAACCGGCCCTCTACTCAGCCGTCACCCCGCGCGCCTAGCCCGAACGCCCTTGACCGGGCTTTACGCCCGGTGTACCATAGACGCCTATGCCAATCGGCGGGTAGCGCGGGAAAGTGCGGGGACCCTCTCCCTCGTCATGGGGAGACCTTGCCTTTTTTGTATTTCTGAGGTTGGCACGCTCGAATAGGTGATTGAACGGTACATGGCTTCCAAGACGACCGAAAAACCCAAGACATCCCGCAGCAAGAAAGCGGCGACCGCCGTTGCCGAACCGGCGGCGAACGGAACCGCGATCAAGGCGCAAAATATCGCCAGCGCGTCCTTCGTCGTGCCCGAGGAAGCGTTCACGGTAGAACTGCCCGACGATCCCGGGCCGGCCCGTAAACGCTTTACCTTCGCGAAGATTCCCGACGTCCTCAACCTGCCCGATCTGATCGAGCTGCAGAAGGCGTCGTTCAAGTGGTTCATCTCCGATGGGCTCATGGATGCGTTCAACTCGATCTCGCCGATCAAGGACTTCACCGGGAACCTGGTGCTGGAGTTCGGCGACCACAGCCTCGGCGAGCCCAAGTACTCGGTCGAAGAGTGCCGCGAACGCGATATGACCTACAGCGCGCCGCTGCGCGTGCGCGTTCGTCTCATCACCGCGGAGTCGGGCGAAATCAAGGGTATTCCCGACCAGGAAATCTTCATGGGCGATTTCCCGCTCATGACCGACAAGGGCACCTTCATGATCAACGGCGCGGAGCGCGTGATCGTGAGCCAGCTGGTGCGCTCGCCGGGCGTGTACTTCTTGCAGGATGCCGACACCAACAACCGGCCGACGTTCAACGCCACCATCATCCCCAACCGCGGCGCGTGGATCGAATTCGAGACCGACAACGGTACGAAGAACGACGAGACCGAGGGGACGATCGGCGTCCGCATCGACAAGAACCGTAAGATCTACGCAACGACCTTCATTCGCGCGCTCTCGCGGCCCGACATGGGCTACGACTGGCAGACCGATGAAGCGATCCTGGCGCTCTTCGACGGCTCGCCGCTGATCGCGAACTGCCTCGAAAAAGACAAGGACATCAAGACCAAGGAAGACGCGCTCAAGGAAATCTACAAGAAGCTGCGTCCCGGCGAACCCGAAAACGCGGAGAACGCCGAGAAGCTGCTCGAGTCGCTGTTCTTCGATGAGAAGCGCTACGATCTGGCCGGCGTCGGCCGCTACAAGCTCTCGGGCAAACTGGAGCGCGAGTACGTCGCCGCGGGTGTCTCGATTCCGCAAGTCGACAAGAAGGCGCTCACGCGCGACGACATGATCGCGGTCATCCGCCGCTTGATCAAGGTTGCGACCGGCAAAGTTCACAAAGACGACATCGATCATCTGGGTAACCGCCGCATCCGTTCGGTCGGCGAGCTGCTGCAGAACCAGTTCCGCGTCGGTCTGCTGCGGCTCGAGCGCGTCGTGCGCGAGCGCATGACCGTGCAAGACATCGAAACGGTCACGCCGCAGGCGCTGATCAACATCCGCCCGGTCGTGGCGGCGATCAAAGAGTTCTTCGGCTCCTCGCAGCTCTCGCAGTTCATGGACCAAACGAACTCGCTGGCCGAGCTCACCCATAAGCGGCGTCTCTCGGCCCTCGGGCCGGGCGGTCTGTCGCGCGAACGCGCGGGCTTCGAAGTCCGCGACGTCCATCACAGCCATTACGGCCGCATCTGCCCGATCGAAACGCCGGAAGGCCCGAACATCGGTCTGATCGGTTCGCTCGCGACGTTCGCGCGCGTCAACCGCTACGGCTTCATCGAGACGCCCTACCGGGTCGTGAAAGACGGCATCGTCACCGACGAGATCCGCTACTTCACCGCCGACCGCGAGGACGAGTTCATCGTCGCGCAAGCCAACACGACGATGGACTCGAAGGGCAAGATCACGGCCGGAACCGTCGTCGCGCGCTACGCCGAAGAATACGTCGAAGAGCCGCCCGAAAAAGTCCAGCTGATGGACGTTTCACCGAAACAGATCGTCTCGGTCGCGACGGCGCTGATCCCGTTCCTCGAGCACGACGATGCCAACCGCGCCCTGATGGGTGCGAACATGCAGCGTCAGGCCGTGCCGCTGCTTGCGGCCGCAGTCGCCGATCATCGGCACCGGCATGGAATACCGCGCCGCCAAGGACTCCGGCGGTTGCGTGCTCGCGCGCGCCAACGGCGAAGTCATCTCGGTCGATGCCAAGGCCATCGGCCTCAAGCACGACGAGGACGGCCTCGATCACGAGTACGACTTGCTGAAGTTCACGCGCTCGAACGCGGGCACGTGCATCAACCAGCGCCCGATCGTGAAGGTCGGCGACAAGGTCGTGCGCGGCCAGATCCTCGCCGACGGACCGTCGAGCGACGTCGGTGAACTCGCCCTCGGACAGAACGTGTTCGTCGCGTTCATGCCGTGGGAAGGCTACAACTACGAAGACGCGATCCTGATCAGCGAACGCATGGTCAAGGACGACCGCTTCACCTCGATCCACATCGAGGAGTACGAGTGCGAAGCGCGCGACACGAAGCTCGGGCCCGAAGAGATCACGCGCGACATCCCCAACGTCGGCGAAGATTCGCTCAAGGATCTCGACGAGAACGGCATCATGCGCATCGGCGCCGAGGTTCGCCCGGAAGACATCCTGGTCGGCAAGGTCACGCCCAAGGGCGAGACCGAGCTGACGGCGGAAGAGCGCCTGCTGCGCGCGATCTTCGGTGAGAAGTCGCGCGAAGTGCGCGACACCTCGCTGAAAGTGCCGCACGGCGAAAAGGGCAAGATCATCGACGTCAAGCGCTTCTCGCGCGAAAACGGCGACGAGCTCTCGCCCGGCGTCAACCACCTCGTGCGCGTCTACGTCGCGCAGAAGCGTAAGATTCTGCAAGGCGACAAGATGGCCGGCCGGCACGGCAACAAGGGCGTCATCGCCAAGGTGCTGCCCGAAGAAGACATGCCGTACACGGAAGACGGCCGTCCGGTCGACATCGTGCTCAACCCGCTGGGCGTGCCCTCGCGCATGAACCTCGGGCAGATCATGGAGACGCATCTCGGCTGGGCCGCTCGATGCTCGGCTTGCACATCGCAACGCCGGTTTTCGACGGTGCGCATGCGGAAGATATCAGCGAGTGGCTGCAAGACGCCGGACTGCCCTCCGACGGCAAGACGTGGCTGCGCGACGGCCGCACGGGCGACCGCTTCGGCCGTCCGATCACCGTCGGCTACATCTACATGCTCAAGCTCGCGCATTTCGTGGACGACAAGATCCACGCGCGTTCGACCGGTCCGTACTCGATGATCACGCAGCAGCCGCTGGGCGGTAAAGCGCAGTTCGGCGGCCAGCGGTTCGGCGAGATGGAAGTCTGGGCGCTCGAAGCGTACGGCGCGGCCTACACGCTGCAAGAACTCCTCACGGTCAAGTCCGACGACGTCGTCGGCCGCGTGAAGACGTACGAAGCGATCGTCAAGGGCGAGAACGTACTCGAGCCCGGCGTGCCGGAATCGTTCAAGGTCCTCATCAAGGAGCTCCAGTCGCTGGCGCTCGACGTCAAGGTGCTCACCGAGACGCGTGAAGAGGTCGAGATCCGCATCGCGGACGACGACATGTCGGAGCGCGCGCAAGAGATCGGTCTGCTCATGGGCGACGAAGACCCGCGGCTTTCGCAAACGGCGCTGGCCGAACGCGAAGCGGAGCGCGACCGCATTCCCGAAGCGTCCACGTCCGTGCCCGTCGAGGGCGAGGAAGCGGCCGAGGGCGACGCGGTGGCCGAGATCGAGGAGCCCGAAGAGGAAGAGGAAGAGCTCGACGATTCGGCTCCGCTCGTTTCGCCGTCGGCGAAGCGCGGCGGCGACGATGACCTGATCCCGACCTCACCGCTCGGCGGTCTGCGCGCGACGATGACCGATGACGGCGAAATCGTGGTCGACGAAGTCGTCGATGACGAGATCCCGATCGCCGGCGCCGAAGAAGAGGAAGAAGACCAGGGCTACGTGCTCGAGGAAGACGACGAAGAGGCCACGGAAGAGGAAGAAGAGGACGAAGGTCCGCTCGCTCACTCGACCGACGACGACTACTAAACCAACGGCCTCCTTCGAATACAGCGCGGATGGCGTGCTGCCGGTGTCACGCCGGCGGCGCGCCTATGGCGCGTTGATCCTCGGCACGATCATGACCTCGATCGATGCCTCGATCGCCAACGTCGCGCTGCCGACGATCGGCCGCGAACTGCACGCATCGCCTGCATCCACCGTGTGGGTCGCGAGTGCCTACCTGCTCGCCATCACCGCCGCGCTCTTCGGCCTCTCGGGGCTGGGTCAATCGCGCGGCGCGACGCGCGTGTGGGGCGCCGGCGTCGCCGCATTCACCCTCGGCTCGCTGTTGTGCGCGCTGAGCGGAACGTTCGCGCTCTTGATCTTCGCGCGCGTGCTGCAAGGCTGCGGTGCGGCGGCGATCATGTCGCTCTCACCGGCGCTCGTGCGCGACATCTACCCGCGCTCGCAGCTCGGCCACGCGTTCGGCATGAACGCGATGTTCACCAACATCGCCGCCGGTGCCGGCCCCACCGTCGGCGGCATGCTGCTGGCCGTGTTGCCGTGGCAGTGGCTGTTCGCGCTGAACCTGCCCATCGCGGCGATCATCGTGGTGCTCGCGCGCAACACCCTGCCCAACGTGCCCGGTACGGGCGCCCGGCTCGACGGACCCAGCATCGTGACGAGCGCGATCGGCTTCAGCATGCTGATCTACGGCTTCGACGCCTTCGCGCGTCACGAAGCACCGGCCGTGATCGCCGCGGAATTAGCGGTCGGCGGCCTGACCTTCGCATGGTTTGCGCGGCGCCAGTTCAGGCTGCCCGAACCGATGATCGCGCTCGATCTGTTTCGCTTGCCGCGCTTTGCCGTTGCCGCGCAGGCCAGCTTCACCAGCTGGTCGGCGTGGAGCATCGGCCTGATCACGCTGCCGTTCTTCTTGCAGCTCGACCTCGGCTACTCGCCGCTGGTCTCGGGGCTCTTGATGACGTCGTGGCCGATAGCCAACGCCGCCGTCGCGCCGCTCAGCGGCCGGTTCGCCGACCGTTACGCGGTTGGGTTGATGGCCACGGTGGGGCTGATCATCTTCACCTTCGCGCTGGCCCTCTACGCGCTGGCCGTGATTCATCCGAGCATCGCGCTGCTGATCGTCGCGGGCGTTGTCTCGGGCATCGGCTTCGGCATCTTCCAAACGCCGAACAATCGCGAAATCATGGGCAGCGGCCCGCCGGAGAAGGGCGGCAGCGTGTCGGCCATCTTCGCCTCGATGCGTGTCGCCGGACAAACGTTCGGCGCATCGCTGGCCGCGATCGTGTTCGCCTGGTTCGCACCGGCCGCGGCCCTGCACGTCGCGCCGCAGACGATGCACACCGCGGCGCTCGCGGCCCTGGGCCTCGCGTGTGTGCTGGCCTTCGCGGCGACGTTCGTCAGCGCGCAGCGCGCCTACCGCGACGGCTTCGCCTACCACGCGCCGTAGGCGTTAGTTTTCGGTGTGCGGCTCGCGGGAGAGCAGCCGCAGGTACTTGCGCGGTTCGAAGGACGTGTCGGCTTCGATGCGCTTGAACGTCTCTTCGCGCACTTGACCCGCGACTTCGCGCCGCGCGCGCACGGCCGTCTCGAGCTCGCGGAACGCGCGCTCGAACTCATCGCCCTCGAGGGTTGCGATCTGGCCTTTCAAGCGTCCGATGTCGTTGTTGATCTGCCCCTGCAACTCGCTCGACACGGTGCGCTCGACGGTGGTGATGCGGTGCAGCAGGGTGTTGAGTTCCTCGACCGTCGGTAAGCCGTACGCCGAGCGCGACGGGGCGTCGGGGCGGCGGGCGGCGCCGCGCGCGCCGCGCACCGGCTGCGGGGCGTTGAAGTCGGCGTAGAGGCGGATGATCGAGGCGATCTTTTGCGGTCCCTTCGGCGACTGCAGGCCCTCGGCCATGCCGGCCATGATCAGCCGCGAACGCAACGCCGTGTCCTTGATGATGCGCAGGTGGGCCGAATCGACGCCGGGCGGCCGGCGGTGCGTGCCGTAGAAGTCGCTTTCTTGTGCCAACGGCAACGCCATGGCTTTTTCCCATAAGGACATACGTGCGCGAGCGGTAGTCTCCACGCATTAGCGGTTACGCGGGTGGAGTTAGCTCACCTTCACGTAACTCTACGATACGGATAGACTCCTCATTACTCACCATTCCGGTAGCGTCGGCCGCGACGATGCCGTCGTGTTTATCCTCGATCGCTTGCTCGATTTCGTCCTCGATCTCATCGGCCGCCGGACGTTTTTCATCGTTCATGCCATCCCTCTACCCATCAAAGCGCGACGGCGCGCACGTCGACCGCGAGTACGCCTTGGCCCGCGGCGAGCACCACGAGCGGGTTGATCTCGAGGTCGACGAGCGTTCCGGCGCGAGCCAGGAACAGTTCGCCGACGCCGACGATCGCGCGCACGAGCGCGTCGACGTCGCGCGCCGGGCGGCCCCGAAAGGCATCGAGCAAGCGGCGGCCGCGCAGTTCATCGAGCATCGCGCGCGCATCCGCGGCATCGATCGGCAGCAGCCGCAACGTGACGTCGTCGAACGCCTCGGCATACACGCCGCCGAGACCGGCCAGCACGACCGGGCCGAACTGCGCGTCCGCGCGCGCGCCGACGATCATTTCGAGTCCCTCGGCCATCGCTTGCACGAGCACGCCGTCGCAGCCGAGTTCCGGCCGGCCGCTCGCGATCGCGAGCAGCTCGCGGGTCGCCGTTGCGACGGCGTCCGCATCGCGTAAGCCCACGCGCACGCCGCCGACCTCGGTTTTGTGCAACACGCCCGCGGCGTGCAGCTTGACGGCCACGGGTCCGCCGATCTCAGCCGCCAATGCGACGGCCGCCTCGGGCGTCGTGGCGAGGCCTTCGCGCGGTAGGGGTACGCCGTGCGCCGCCAGCGCCGCCGGGAGCGAGCCGTCTTCGGCCGGCGCGTTGGCCGGCCGCCGCGGTGCGCGTTCGCGGTTGGCGGCGGCGGCGTAGCGCAGCAGCGCTTTGGCGGCCCGTACCGTCTCGGCGACGCCTTGCACCGAGTCGATGCCGGTGTCGGCTTGGAAGGCGCGCCCGGCATCGCCGAAGCTCTGGGCGACGCGGGCGTAAGCGAACACCGGCTTTTCGGTTGAGTCCGCGAGGCCGCGCAGCCAGCGCGGATCGAGGCGGTCGGTTCCGACCGGCACTTGGGCTTGCACTGCGAGCAGCGCGCAGTTCGGATCGGCGGCGATGAGCGTGCAGATCTTGGCGAACTTCTCGTGCTGCGGCGCGATCGTCGCGCCGAGGTCGATCGGCACCTCGAGTTGCGCGCCCGGATCGAGCAGCGGTTCGAGCGCGGTCACGGTGGCCGGTGTGAGCTGCGCGAACGCGAGACCCTCGGCCGCCGCGGCGTCGAGCAGCAAGCCGCGCGCGGCGCCCGAATAACCGATCATCATCACGCCGCCCCGGGCTGCGGGGAGGCGTCCCGAACGAAAGGCCAGCGCGTTCTCGATCAGGTCGTCGAGCGATGCGCAGCGCACGATGCCATAGCGCTCGCACACCGCGTCGAACACGCGATCGTCGCCGGCCAGCGAGCCGGTATGACTTTGCACCGCCTCCGCGGCGAGCGCACTGCGGCCGCCTTTGAGCATGAGGATCGGTTTGCGCGCGGCCAGCGCCGCCTCGGCCGCCGCCATGAATGCCGCCGGGCGGCGGATGCCCTCGCTGAAGCAGCAGATCAGCGACGTGTGTTCGTCGGCGATGAAGTACTCGAGGTAGTCGGCGAGGTCGAGGTCGAGCTCGTTGCCGATCGACGCGGCGTAACTGAAGCCCAGGCCGCGCGCCGCGGCTTGCTGCAGCCAGTACTGAAAGAGCCCGCCGCTCTGCATCGCGAGCGCGACATTGCCGGGCTGCACGTCGCGCACGCGGGCGTTCGGATACAGCAGCAACCCCTCGCGCAGTGAGAGCGTGCCCATGCAGTTGGGGCCGCAAATGCGCAGCCCCGCGGTGGTGAGCTCGCGCAGTTCGGCGGCCCGGGCCTCGCCCGCCGCGTCGCCGCCCTCGCCGAAACCGGCCGCGTAGATCGTTGCCGCGCGCAACCCGTGCGCCACGCCTTCGCGCAGCACCGACGCGACGACCGGTGCGGGCGTGATCGCCAGCGCGAGGTCGACCGCTTCGGGAATCTCGGCGAAGGAGCGGTAACAGCGCTCGCCCCACACCGTCTCGCGATTCGGATTGACGGGATAGACCGGCACCGTCGAGCCGGCCGCGCGCACGTTGTCGTAGATCGCCTTCGACCAGCCGCCGGCCGCCGAATCGGAGGCGCCGACCAGGGCGATCGAGCGCGCGCGAAAGAGAGCGTCCACGTTGCGGGCCTACGAGCGGTCGATGCGGAGCTGCGCGCGTTTGGGAATCGTGAACGGCGGGAGGCCGACCTCGTTCCACAGCGTCGAGCGCTTGCATCATCGTAGCGCGCGGCGGCAGCGAGAACGTGCCGGGGTCGATCTTTTGCGTCGCGTCGATGATGATTTTGCTGCCCTGCGGCGCGACGCCGCCGGCGGGGCGAATCGACGGGTCCATGTGCAGCGGAAGAAGACGTCGTCGATGATCACGGTGTCGCGCACGGGGTTGAAGCGCGCGTTCATCGCCCACTCGATGTGCAGCGAATCGCGGATGTCGACGTCGTTGTCGACGAGCGTGATGCGTTTGACCGGCGACGATCGCGGCGATCAGGCGGCCGATGCGCTTCGCGTGACCGGGAACGGCCGGACGCATCGCGACGATCGCGTGCGCCAGCACGCCGCCGAACGTGAGGTCGATGAACACATCGTCGACGCTCGTTTCGCCGAGGTCGTCGACGAGTTGTTTGAGCAGCAGGCCGGCGTTCGTGAGGCTCTGCAGCATCGTGCTTTCGCTCGGCGGCATCTGGCTCACGAGGCCGTAAAAGATCGGATCTTTCGCGGGCAGTGATCGCGGTGATCGGGCGATCGGGCGCTGCTTCGTCGGGCCCATGAAGCCGGCGAATTCGCCGAACGGGACCTTCGAGCGCCGTCTCACCCGGCTGCGATCTCGCCTTCGATCACGATCTCGGCGTTTGCGGGCACGAGCAGCTCGTTCGTCGCCGCACTGCACGAGTTCGATCGCCTCGCCCGCGAGGCCGCCGGCGAAGTCGAGTTCGTCGACGCCGTAGGTCAGGTTGGCGGTCGCGGCCATGTAGACGACGGGTTCGGCGCCGATGATCCACGCGATCGGCATGGTCTCGCCCGCGATCGTGATACGAGCGTCATGTTCGCATAGCACTGGCGGCCCGGCGTCAGGTTGACGATCACGCGCCGGCCGTCGAGAACTTGCGTGCGATACACGCCGAGGTTCTGCACGCCCGTCTCGCGGTTACGCGTGACGATCGTCGTCGTGATGTACGGCGCGCAGTCTTTGCCCGGCGTGTACGTCGGAATCGGCAGCGTGCCGAGGTCGACGTCGTCGCCGCGCTGCACGACGGCTTGCACGGGCGCCGCCGTGACGCGTCTCCGGCGGGATCATCGTGCAGCAGCGCGTTGCGCACGTGCGCGTTGATCCCGTCGGGCTCGACGCCGAGGCCGATCGCGTAGGCTTCCGTCGAGCAGCCGAGCGCGCCGAGCACGAGCGGCATCGCGCTGCCGCTCACGCTGTTCGAAGTGCAAGCCGAAGCGATCGTTTTCCGGCAGCGCTTGGAACATCCACTTCGCCAGCGCGCCCGGCTCCCACGCGCGGTCGACGTTCTTCGGCGACGCGCTTGCAGTTTGCCGGCCGCCTCGAGCTTTTCGAGATAGGCGCGCATCGTCAGGGTCTACGTCAGTGGCACTCCATGCCCGGAGCGGCCGTTCGCCGCGCCGGCGGCATCGGGAACGTCGTATTGCGCCATGAGATCGTCGACGATCGCATCGTAGTGCGTCCCACGGCGCCCATTGGTAGTTGTAGTTGCGCACCAAGAAACGGCGGCCCCGCGTAGAACTTCTCGTACTGCATGATGGCGGCCGCCGAATTCCGAGCCGAGCAGATCCCAGGCGAGCTTGAAGAGCTTCATGCGCTCGAGCGCGCGTTTGCGCCGGCGCGCGCCAGTATTGCTCGAACGTCTTCGCGAGGTCCGGATCGTCCATCACCGACACGTCGGCCGGCATCTGGAACACGCCGCCGCCGCAGAGTTCGCGCACGATCGCCGTGATCTCGTTGTAGTTGTCGGTGCACCATTGCAAGCCGGCATACATGTAGCGCCGGTTGAACGAAACGTAGCCGTTTCCGAGGTCGTCGTAGTCCATGCACTGACCGGCGATCATGCCGGCGAGCATGCCTTCCATCGCCGCGAGCTTGCCGAGCACTTCCTTGACGGCCGGGATTTCGCGCGCGTTGTTCGAGATCGTGACTTTGCTCGCGATTCCGAGCAAGAGCTGCAGTTTCGAGAGAAAGCGCACGTTCGACTGGTGGTTGCCGAAACGGTGCGCCGCACTCTTGTGGTAGATTTCGCGCGACGCGGCGGCGTCGTCGTGCACGAACACCCGCTCCCACGGCACCTTGACGTTGTCGAAGAGCACCATGCTGTCGGTTTCATCGAAGCGCGACGAGAGCGGATTGTCGAACGTGCTCTGCGCTTCGCGCTCGAACGACTTGCGCGACCAAAGCGTGACGCCCGGGCGTCGCGACCGGGATCGCGCAGGTGATCGACTCTTTGACTTGCGTCGGGCGCCAGCGGCAGCACGTTGCCGATCCAGATTTCGTTGGCGAACACGGCGCTCGTGGCGAGCATCTTCATGCCGTTGAGCGTCACGCCGTTGTCGTCTTCGCCGGTCACGCGCAGCGTCGGGAACGGCGACGTTCTCGCGCGCGTAGAACTCGGGATCGCGCGCGGCTTGCGGCGGCAGCACGGCGTACACGAGGAACGTGTCGTTCTTGCGCATGTGCTCGTAGTAGGCCGTGATGTTGCGGCCGAACTCGGGCTTCGGCATCACTTCGGGCTGCATCGCGAGCGCCGTGACCCAGCCGGCGACGTGATCGCCCGACCGGCCGAACAGCCCGTAGCTCGCGTCACCCCAGAACTTGTGCATCTTCGTGCGGCGGGCGAGGTCGTCGCGCGTCTTCGGCTTGAGGAAATAGATGCTGTAGAGCTCGCCGTCTTCTTCGAACGCCGCGATCTCGCGATTGGCCGGATCGGCCTTGATGTCGTAGAGCATCGCGACGGTTTGCGCGGTGTTCCGAAACGCCGGATGCGTCGTGACGTCGGTGATCTTCTCGTTGCCGATGTAGATCGTGCGCCCGTCGCGCAGGCTCTCGAGATGTTCGTTCGCCGGTGCGTCAACATCTAGTGGTCGGCCAGCAGCGAGCCGAAGCCCTCGATCTTGATCCATGATGCCGTTTTGGCGCAGCGCATACCAGTAGGTCGCGGTGTTGATCGCGATCACCGGTTTGTTGAGCCAGAACTCGCCGTGCGCGGCGACCTTCGCGCAAGCGAGGTTCGTGCCGACTTGCACCAGCGCGTCGACGTCGGGACCGTCGACGGCGTTGAACGCGTCGCGCATCTCTGCTTCGGTGACGCGCGCGATGTTCACCGGGCCGTCGCACTTGAAGCCCGAGGAGGTTCACGACCTCGAAGCCGCAGTCGGTGAAGAACTTGCGCACCATGTTGTCGCCGATCGGAAAGTACGGCGTGATGATGCCGAGGCGCTTGATGTGCTGCCGTACGTCTTCGAGCGCGGCTTGGCAGGCATCGGAGCCCATCACGACCGGGCGCTGCGAGATCTTCTCCATGCGGTCTTGCAGAATCTTCGAACCGTCGAGGCCGTCCCAGAACGTCTCCGACGACATGCCCATGATGATCGCATCGGGTTCGCACGTGACCACGCGCCCGATCGCCGCTTCGAGCGAGCCGCGGATGTTCTTCATCAGCTGATCGAAGTCGGCGTCGCTGTGCACCGGGTTGTTCGGGATGTCGATGCGGGCGAAGTGATTGGTCACGCCGCGCGGGCCGGAAGTCGTCGTACTCCGGCTGCACCGACGTGTTCGTCGACGGCGCGACGACGCCGAACGTTTTCCGGTAGCCGAGCGTATCGCGTCGCGGCGGTCGCTTGGGTTTGCATGGTGTCTCCTTAGGTCGCGATGCGGGAGTTGGTGGATAGGTCCCGTCGAGCAGGCGGCCCCAGCCGGCGAATCGGTCGTGGACGTTGGCAGCCTGCAGCGTGGCCCACAGCTGCGCCTGATTGCTGGTGACGATCGGAATGCCGAGGTCGGCTTCGAGCGACGTCGACGACCGGCAGCGTGCCGAAATCCGTGCAGGCGATCAGCATCGCGTCGGCCTCGCTCACCATCGCCGCCCGCGCCAGCGCGACGACGAGCGCCGGCGGCCGAGCGTGCGAATCCGCACGTATTCGTGCGCGCCGCCCTCACCGATGCCGAGGCCGCGCGACGAGACGATCGTGAAGCCCTGGCGGTCGAGGAACGCCACCTCGCGCGACTGCAGCGTCTCGCCGTACGGCGAGATCATCACGATGCGGCTGCGCGTCGATCGCGCGCAGCGCATCGACGAGCGCCGCGGCGGTCGTGGTGCCGGGAATGCCGGTCGTGCGTCGGATCAGCGCCGGCAACTGGATCGAGCGGCTCGATCATCGAGCCCGCGGTGCAGCCGTAGGCGATCGCCGACACGCCGGCTTGCGCGAGCAGCGACGCCGCGGCGATCGAGATCGCGGCGCGAGCGGATCGATCCTCGCTCAGCGGTTCGTCGACGTGCAGATGCAGCGGCATGCGCGTTACGTGCAGCGTGACGCCCTCGGGGAGCACCCGGCGCCCACTCCGCTTCGTTCGCCGTGTTGGTCGGCGGCACGATCAGGCCGAGCCGCGCGCGCCAGCCGTAGACGGCGTGATCGGGCCAGCCCTCGGCGGAGAAGCTGCTCACGGTCAGCCCTAACGAAAGCGCGTCAGATGCCCTACGCCGACTTCCGCGAATTTCTCGACGTCTTGCGCCGTCACGGCGAACTGATCGACATCGACCGGCCGATCGATCTGTACGTCGACGTCGCGCGCGCGCTCAAGCAGAGCAACGTGGTCGACGGACCGGCGCTGAACTTCGCCGCAAACGGTACGGCGTTTCCGCTGGTCGGCGGCGTCTATCAACACCGCGCGAAAGCGCTGCTCGCGTTCGAAGCGACCGAAGCCACGATCCTCGAGAAGATCCTGCTCCGGGCTCGACCATCCGATCGCGCCGGCGATCGTCGACGGCGCCCGCGCCCGTGCACGAGGTGGTGCTCACCGGCGATGCTATCGACGTGACGCAATTCCCGATTCCGACCTACAGCCCGCACGACGGCGGCGCCTACATCACGCCGGGTATCGTCGTCTCGAAAGATCCGCGTCACCGGCGTGCGCGACATCGGCCACTACCGCTTCATGCTGCTCGACAAGCAACACGCTCTCGTTTTTCGCCCAGCCGTTCCACCGCTTCGGCAAGCACATCATCCGGACGATCGCCGCCGGGCGGCGTGCAGCAAGGCGCGCTCGTGATCGGCATGCGATCCGGTGATCGCGTATTCCGCGCAAGTGCAAGTGAGCGACGTGGTCGACGATTGGACGGTCGCCGGCGGTTTGCGCGGCGCTCCGGTCGAGCTCGTGCGCTGCAAAACCGTCGACCTCGAAGTGCCGGCGACGGCCGAGGTCGTGATCGAGTTCGAAGTCGACACCGAACACCGCGTCGCGGAAGGACCGCTGGGCGAGTACACGGGCTACTACACGCCCAGCTCCGAGGAGCCGATCGCGCGCATCACCGCGATCACGCACCGCCGGGAGCCGATCTTTCAGGCCTGCTCACCGGCAAACCGGTGACCGAGAACCACATCCTCAAGCAGATGACGTTCGAGGCGTCGTTCTATCGCGAGATGCAGCGCACGTTTCCCGACGGTGCGCAAGCGTCGCGATGCCGCCTTCGGGCGGCGTGTCGTATCTATACGGTCATCCAGATCGAGCCGCGCTACGCGGGCGAGGCGCGGCAAGCGATTCTCGCCGCCATGGCCAGCAACCAGCGGCCGAAGTGGGTGATCGCGGTCGATCCGGATATCGACATCACGCGTTCGAGCGAGGTCGAGTGGGCGCTCTCGTTTCGCGTGCATCCCGGCCGCGACGTGATTCGTCGTCGACGATCTGCCCGGCGCGGCCCGGCCGATCCGCTCAATCAGCGATGAGCCCGTGCGCGCCAAACAAGTCAACGCCGCCATCGGCATCGATGCGACGCGCACGTTCGGTGCGGAGTTCGACGACGTCGCGGACGTGCCGGGCTGGCAAGAGTTCGATATGCCGGAACTGCGGCAGCGCTGAGCAATCGGCCGCTATCCGTTCGTATAACCGGATGACCGAACGGCTTTGCGACCGCTGCAAGGTGGGTCGCGCCGGGCCCGGTAGTCGCATCGTATGTCTGCTTTAACCCGCCGTACCATGCTCGCCGCCGGCGCCGCATCCACCCTCGCGCTTGCTCTGCCGCCGCGCTTGGGGCGCGCCGCGGACATGAAGCAGATCGTGCTTGCCGAGCCGGCTCATCTCTTCCCGTACGTGCCGGTCTACCTTGCGATCGATCAGGGCTTTTTCGCCAAGCGCGGCCTCGACGTGAAGACGACGATGGTGCTCGGCGGCGGCCACGTGACGGCGCTGATCAGCGGTCAGGTGTGGGGCAATCTGGGCGGGCCGGAATCCGACGCGATGAGCGAACAACGGCAAGGCCGATCCGCTTGATCGCGATCTGCAATTTCGTCAATCGCGCGCTGGTCTATTATTTGCGCGAAGAAGGGCACGAAGCCGGCCTCGAGTTCGCCCGCCGACCTCAAGGCGTTCTTCAAGGGCAAGAAGCTGGCGCTCAGCCGCTACGGCGGCACACCCGACGTGCTGGCGCGCGAATGGCTCGAGCGGCATCGGCATCGATCTGAAGAGCGACGTGACGATCATCAACAACGGCGCCATCGCCGATGCGCCGACGCTGGTCAAAGCCGGTGCGGCCGATATCGCGATCGCGACCGAACCGCAAGATCTCGTTCGGCATCGCGCAAGGCATCTGGGAAGAGCCGTTCTATCTCGTTCCCCACGCTCGGCGATTACGCGTTCTCGTGCATCAGCGTGAAGAAGTCGACGATCACGAACGACGCGCGCGACGGTGCAGGCGTTCGTCTACGGGCTTGGTCGAAGCGCTCAAGGCGACGCAGACGAACCGCCCGCTGGTCGAGGCGACGATCAAGAAAGACTTTCCGACGCTCCCGACGCGTCGCCAAAGCGGCGCTCGATCGCTGCTACCGCGACAAGCTCTTCAGCAAGGACGGCATGATCACGGTGCCGGCGTACGAGAAAGACATGAAGGCCGTGTACGACTCGGGCGAGATGACGCGCCGCGTTCCGTTCGCCGATGTCGTCGACATGTCGTTCGTCATCAACGCGAACAAGAAGAAATAGCCCACGGCGCACGCGATGACGAACGGGTGATCGTCGTCGGCGCGGGCCCGGTCGGCTGTACGTGCCGCGCTGTGCCTCGCGCGACGCGGCATTCCCGTGCTTGCTGCGTCGAGCGCGAAGACCGAACTCGCCGAACGATCTGCGCGGGTCGACCGTGCATCCGTCGACGCTCGATCTGCTCGATACGATCGGCGTCACCGAACGCATCATTCCGCTCGGGCTCGATGCGCCCGTCTATCAATTTCGCGACCGGCAGAGCGAACGACTACGTCGACTTCGATCTGGGCGTGCTCGCGGACATCACGCGGTTTCCGATGCGTCTGCAATGCGAGCAGTTCAAGATCACGCGCGTGATCGTCGCGATGCTCGCGGAATATCCGCATGCCGAAGTGCGCCTCGGCGTCGAGGTGACGGGCGTGTCGAACGACGCCGACGGCGGCGGCGTGACGGTCGAAGCTGCGCGACCGGGCCGGCAGCGTCGACGCGCGAGCGCGGCGCGTTCGCGATACGCGTGCGACGGCGCGTCGAGCACGGTGCGCAAACTGCTGGGCATCGAGTTCGAAGGCTTCACGTGGCCGGAGAAGTTTCTCTCGATCGGCTCGCCGCTCGACTACACCGAATATCTGCCGGGACTCTCGAACGTCTCGTACATCTCCGATCCCGACGAGTGGTGCGCGCTCGTGCGCGTCGTCGGATCGTGGCGCATCGTGTTTCCGACCGATCCCGACAGCCGACGACGCACGACGTTGCTCTCCGATGCGCAGCGTCGACCGGCTGATGCGCAAGTTCTTGCCGATCCGCGGCGCGTTCGAGATCTTCCATCGCGCGATCTACCGCGTGCACCAGCGCGTCGCCGCAACGTTCAACCTCGGCCGCGTGCTGCTGGCGGGCGATGCCGCGCACCTGAACAACCCGCTCGGCGGGATGGGCATGAACAGCGGCATTCACGATGCGTTCAACGCCTGCGAGAAGATCGCGCGCGTGCTGCTCGAGCGGCGAAGACGTCGCAGCCGCTGCTCGACCACTACACGCGCCAGCGGCGCATGGTCGCGGTCGAGTACGTCCAAGCGGCGAGCATTCGCAACAAGAAGCTGCTCGAAGAGCGCGATCCGGCGGTCCGGCGCGAACGCTTCGAGGAATTGCGCGCGATCGCAAGCGATCCCGTGCAGGCGCGCGAGTATCTTCGCCGCTCGACGTTGTACGAGTCGCTCGAGCGCGCGAACGCCGTAGCGATGAGTGAAAGGCGCCGTCGCCGCCAATGCCTGGACATGGATGCACATCGAACACCAAGCGAAGAGCGCTTCTTCCAGCAGCGCGGCTTCGGCCTCGAGCTCGGCTTCGGCGAGCATCCGGCGCTGCTCGTGATCGACCTGATGAAGGCGTTCACCGATTCGAGCAATCCGCTCGGTGCGAATCTCGACCGTGCAAATCGTCGCGATCGAACCGGCTTGCTCGACGCCGCGCACGCCGCCGGCTTCCCGGTGCTACTTTTCGACGTGTCCGTACGACGAGCCCGACTGCGCGCGACGCCGGCATCTGGGGCGCGAAGATGACCGGGCTTGCACGGCCTCACGGCGGATTCGCCGACCGTGGCGCTCGACGAACGCGCTTGCATCGCATCGCGAGCGACGCGGTCTTCGTCAAGAAATATGCGTCGTGTTTCTTCGGCACCGATCTCGTGTCGCGGCTTGACGGCGCGCCGCGTCGATACGCTGATCATCACCGGTTGCACGACCAGCGGCTGCGTGCGCGCGTCGGCCGTCGATGCGATCCAGTACGGCTTCCGGCCGGTCGTGGTGCGCGAAGCCGTCGGCGACCGCTCGAAGCCGGCGCACGATCAAAGTCTGTTCGACATCCAAGCGAAATACGGCGACGTGATGAATCTCGAAGCCGTTCTCGACAAAGTCGACGCGCGCAAGGCCGTCGGCGTCCAAAGCTGAGGCCGGCCGGCGCGCGGGAGTGCGGCCGCCGGGGATCGAACATACGTTCGCATGCGGCAAGCAGCGCTGTTCGGCGCCCTCGAAGAGCCGGTCTCGCTCGTCTCCGACCACGGCGACGTCCGGTTCTACCCGGCGTTCCTCGGCTTCGAGGAGGGCGACGCGCTGGTGGCCGAGCTGCTGGCCACCACGCGTTTCGCCGCCGACAGCCGGCTGATGTACGGCAAGCGCGTCGCGGTCCCGCGCGAAACCGCCGGCCGCGGCGAGCGCATGTCCCAGCCCTGGACGCCGCTGTTGCTGGTGGTGCGCGAGCGGCTGGAAGCGCTGCTCGGCACCGGCTTCGACTACGTCTTCGTGAACCGCTACCGCGACGGCCGCGACAGCGTGGCCTGGCACGGCGACCACGAAATCAGCGGGAAGGTCGTGGCCTCGCTGTCACTCGGCGCGACGCGTGAATTCGATCTGCGCCCCAAACGCGAGAGCGAGCTGCGCCCGCGCACGATCGCGCTCGACCTCGCGCACGGCGACTTGGTCGTGATGCGCGGTGAAACACAGCGCTATTGGGAACACCGCGTGCGCAAGGATCCGCGCGTGCACGACCAGCGCATCAACCTCACGTTTCGCCAGCACCACGTCCGCTAGCGGCCGAGAACCCGTCGATCGCCAGCCGCAGCAACCCGCGCAGCTCGCCGATCCCGCGCTCGAGGTCGACCTCTCCGCTGCGCAGCCAGGTTCGCAGCTCGGCGTTGTAGATCGCGAGCACCAGCCGTGCGATGGTCTGCGGATCTTCGCTCGCGCGGAGCTCGCCGCGCTCTTGCTGCGCGCGCACGATGCGCGTGATGCGTTCGAGCAGGTGCAGCTGGCGGCGTTGCTGGTTCACCAAGTGCGTCGCGCGGGTCGCCGCGACGTCGCGCGCGAGGATCAGCTCCTGCAAGGCGTGCAGCGAGAGATCCGGGTCGGCGCCCCAATAGCGATACCGGGCTTCGAAAACGTAGAGCAGCTGTTCGAGCAAACCGCCGCTCGCGTGCGTCGTCGCGAGCGCGGCGAACGACGTTTCGGTCACCTGGTCGAGGTCGTCGTTGAGGATCCACAACAGCAGGTTGCGCTTGTCCGGTGCGTACAGAAACAGCGTTCCCGTTGCGACGCCGGCGCGCTTCGCGATCTCGCGCATGTTAGCGCGTTCGTAGCCGAATTCGGTGAAGGCGGCACGCGCCGCTTCGTTGATACGGCGGCGCTTATCGAGCTTCCCGATCTCGCGCCGGCCGAGCACCGCGGATTCCATTGACAACGCTTTGCCGAACGACGTATGATTCCCCTGAAAGTGAACGGGTTCACGGATGAATACTTCTGAGCGCATCGACCGGCACGTCGAACAACTGCATCCAACCTTCGCGGCGCGCATCACGGGCATCGACCTGCGCGAGCCGCTCGATGCGGCGACCGCGGCCGAGATCATCGCCTTGATGGACCGCTATGCGGTGTGCGTGTTCCCGCATCCCGTACCGCTGACGAACGAGCAGCACATCGCGTTCAGCCGCCACCTCGGTCCGATGCAGCCGACGCCGATCCTCAAGGTGACCGGCGAGGTCAAGCTGCACCAGCGCGTTCCGTATCCCGAGATCATCAACGTCAGCAACCTCGATGAGAACGGCAACATCTACGAGGAGACGCATCGCAAGACGATGTTCCGGCGCGCCGACCAGCAGTGGCACGCCGACGTCACCTTCAACGACAACCGCGCGACGTACTCGGCCCTCTCCGCGCACATCGTGCCGGCCGGCGGCGACACCGAATATGCCGACATGCGGGCGGCCTATGCCGCGCTGCCGCCGAGCATGAAGGGAAAGATCGCGGGCCTCGTGGCCGAGCACTCCGTATGGTACTCGAAAATGCGCGTCGGCTTTCCCGAGCCGACGGCCGAAGAACTGGCCTCGGCGCCGCCGGCACAGCACCCGCTCGTGCACGAGCGCGCCGGCCGCCGGTCGCTCTACGTCGCCTCGCATGCCTCGCACATCATCGGGATGCCGGTCGACGAAGGCCGCGCGCTGCTGGCCGAGCTGATCGATTTCGCCACGCAGCCGCAGTTCGTTCACCGCCACGCATGGACCGTCGGCGACGTCGTCATCTGGGACAACCTCGCGGTCATGCACCGTGCACCGGCGTTCCCGGATACGCGCCTGCCGCGCGAACTGCGCCGCACGACGATGCGCGAACGGCCGTTCACCGAAGCCGGTACCCTCGGGATGAACTGATGCTCTCGCCGGCCGAGAGCGATTGAGTACCCTCGCCCAACCTCCCCTGGCCCAACCGCGAAGCGACGTCACGCTGTGGCGCTTGTTCACCGCTTTCGCGTTGATCTCGAGCACCGGATTCGGCAGTTCGGGCATTCCGATGATGCGGCGCGAGTTCGTCTCGAAGCGCGGCTGGCTGACCGACCGCGAATTCCTCGACATCTACGCGATCGCTCAAGTGTCGCCGGGAGCGATCCCGGTGAGCCTGGCCGTGCTGATCGGCCGGCGCTTGGCCGGGACAGCCGGGTTCTGGGTGTGTCTCGTTGCCGAGACGGTGCCCGGCTTTTTGGCCGTGTTGATCATCGCGCTGCTGTCGATGAACCCGCACATGAGCATCGTGCGGTCGGCCCTCAAGGGCTGCGCGGCGGCGGCCGTGGGGATGATGATCGGCAACGCCCTCGAGCTGTGCTGGCCGTATCGCACGAAGATCGTCGACCTCACGATCATGGTCGCGGTCGGCGTCGCCGTGCTCGTCTTTCACACCTCGCTGGCGCTGATGTTCCTGATCTTCATCCCGCTCTCGATCTTCGCGCAGCGCCTGGTGCACGCGGAATGATCTATTGGCAACTGATCGCCGTGTTTGCCGTCCTCTCCGCGCTCGGTTTCGGCGGCGGCAACGCGATTTTGCCGCAGATGTACACCGACGTCGTCACGCAGCATCACTGGATCACGCCGGTCGAGTTCTCGCGTTTCTACGCGCTCTCGCGCCTGGCGCCCGGACCGGCGATGAGCGTTTCGGCGCTCATCGGGTACAGCGTTGCGTCGTTCTGGGGCGCGGTGGTCGCGGCGGTCGCGATGTTCTTGCCGGCCGCGCTCTTCGTGTACGGGCTCGCGCACATATGGGACCGCTTCCACGATCATCCGGGCCGCAAGATCTTCGCGCGCGCGATGATCCCGATCGTGCTGGGTCTCTCCTGGGTCGGGGCGATCATCCTCGGACGCGGTGCGCTCGACGGCCCGGCCACGATCGGTATCGCGCTGGTGGCGGCCGGGGTGATGCTGCGTACGAAGCTCAACACCGCGCTCGTCATCGCCCTGGCCGGAGTCGCGGGCGCGCTGCTGTTTCGCGGGAGCTAGCCGTGCCGGTGCTGCTCGTTCCGCGCGGTGCGGAAGAAGCCGCGATCCGGCGCGCGGCACCGAACGCCGCGATCGTCGCGGTGCGAGCCGGTGCAAGCAGCGCACAGCTGCCCGACGCGCTGCCCGCCGGTCTGATCGTGATCGTCGGCCTGTGTGGTGCGCTGCGCGGCTTGCGCACCGGTGACGCGGCGATCTTCTGCGACGTCGCCGATGAGGCCGGGCGCTACACGTTCGATGCGGAGCTGGTGGCGCACATGCAGGCGCGGCTGCCGGCGGCAAAGCTCGTGCACGGCTGCACGGTCGATCACGTAGTGACGCGCGCCACGGAGCGGGCGGCGCTGGCGGCCGCCTACGGCGCACAAGCGGTCGACATGGAGGGCACGCACGTCGCGCGCGCGCTGACCGCTCGGGGCCGCGCGTCGCTGATCGTGCGCGTGGCGAGCGACGACCCGAGCTTCGACTTGCCGCCGATCGAAGGGGCCTTCGGTGCCGACGGCGCGATCCGGCCGCTTCACCTCGCGCGCGCGTTCGCCGCGCGCCCGGTGGCGGCGGTGCGCTTCATCCGCGACGTGCGCCGCTCGCTCGCCGCGCTGGGCGGCGTCGCGGCCGCGATTACGGCCTCGGGCTAATCGTTGCCGACCGGCGCGAACAGCGTGTCGACGTCGAGCGGCCGCTTGATGTAGCCCTGCTCGTACGCGTAGCGCACGAACGTCTCGACGATATGGCGGTTGCGCTTGAGGCCGTGCACGTATTGCGTCGCGCCGAAATCGCGCCGTTGCGCCTCGAGGTTGAGCACCGCGTCGAACGTGCTGAGGTACTTCGGCTCGAGATAGGCTTCATCGCAAAGGCGCTGTGCTTCGCGGAACGCGGTCAAGAGCCGGTCGGCGATCCACGGCTCGCGCGCGAGCAGCGCTTCGCCGACGACGACCGTGTGCGTGATCGGCAAGATGTTCGTCTTCGCGTAGTAGGCCGCGAGCTCGGCGCGCGAGTCCGGAAACAGGCGGCGCAGGCGCGGATCGCCGTTGGCGATACCGGCCAAGATGATCGGTGAGAACACCGCATCGACCGTGCCGTCGAGCAGCATTTGCTGCGGATCGGCATCCGGTATGACGGTGATGTCGACGCCCGGCGGATACTCGAACCCGGCGCCTTCCGAGGCCAGCGTCGAGACCCAGCTCATGTCCTCGGGGCGGACGCCGTAGTGATCTTGCGCGATGCCGCGCAGCCACAGGTTGACGGTGAAGCGGTAGCCCTCGACGCCGATTTTTTTGCCGCGCAAATCGCGCGGGCTCGTGTAGGGCGCATCGCTGCGGCAGAACATGTAGGCGTGCACGGGCATGCGCAGCGGGAACACCGGCAGCGCGATGACCGGCTCGCTGCGGTCGCGCGCCGCGCAATACCACGAGAACGACATCTCCGCGACGTCGAACTCTTCGTAGACCGGGCGCTTGCAGAACTGCCCGATGTCGTCGAGCACATACTTCGGCGCGATGCCGGCCGGTACGACGCGCCCGTCGACCAGCGGCCGGGTGCGGTCGTAATCGCTGAACGCGATGTTCAGCGGCAGCAGCTCGGCGCGTTCGCGCGCGGGTGCGGTGGGCTCGATCAGTTGCATCGACACTACCTCAACGTGGTCCGACCCGGAGGATTAGCCTTGAAATTTCAGAGGTCCTGGCGGCGCGGGCAATACGCAGGCTCATACAAACGGTACATTTTGGGCGCCCAACGTCGACGATTTGCCCATCTGCCGGCGCCGCCGCCGACCCTACGATGTGGCGGATGGCCTCGAATATCGAAGATGTCAAAGCGGCCGGTATCGCCGTGGACATCGACCGCCTTGCGGCAACGGGCTTCGAGTCGATTTCCGACGACGACCGTTACCGCCTGAAGACCCAAGGCGTCTGTGCGCAGCGCGGGGTCGGCGTGTTCATGTTGCGGATCCGCATTCCGGCGGGCAAGGCGTCGCCGGCGCAGCTTCGGCGGGCCGCAGATCTCGCCGAGCGCTACGCGCATCCGGGGCTGCACGTCACCACGCGCGGCGGTTTGGAAATCCACCACGCGCGGATCGGCGACGTCAGCGCCATCAAAGCGAGCTTGGCCGACGTCGGCCTCACGACGAAGGGTGCGTGCGGCGACACCCTGCGCAACGTGATCGCCTGCGCGCACAGCGGTACCTACGCGGGCGAGGTCTTGCCCCTCGCGCCGTTCGTCCGGTTGCTCCACGATCACATCGTGCGCATCAGCGACGCCACGAACATCTCGCGCAAGATGAACGTCGCGCTGGCGTGTTCTCCGCACTGCGACGAGCACGTTGCGACGAGCGACATCGGCTTCGTGGCAACGCCCGATCCGGCCGGCGGCGCGCCGACGTTCACGCTGTGGGGTGCGGGCGGGCTCGGTGCCACGCCGCGTCTGGCGATCGAGCTGCGCCGCGGGATCGCACAATCTGAGATCGTGGCCGCTTTCGATGCGGTCGTCGCGATTGGGGCGAAGTACGCCGACCGCAGCGCGCGCGCCAAGGCCAAGATCAAGCTGCTCGTCGACCGGTGGGGTGCCGACCGCGTGCGCGAGGTGTTCGACGAAGAATTCGCAGGCGCGCTGGCGAGCGCGCCTGCGCCGGCCGCACCGGTCGGGCAGTCGACCGCGAGCTCGAGTGCGCCGCCTGTGCCCACTGCCGGCAGCGTCATCGCGCAGAAGCAAGATGACCGCTTCACGGTTCCCGCGCTCGTGCCGATGGGCGAACTCTCGTTGGCGGCGGCGCGCACGCTGGCGGACCTGGCCGAGCGTTTCGGCGACGGCGTCGTTCACCTGACGCCGGATCAAAACGCCGAGCTTCACGACGTGCGCGGCGCACGACGTGGCCGCAGCGATCGCGGCCATCGAGGCGACGGGCCTGCGGACCGCGGGCCGCGGCGGCATCAGCGACGTGGTCTCGTGCGTCGGTCTGGAATATTGCCCGCTGGCCGTCACGCATTCGATGGCGATGGGCGAGGAGCTCGCGCTGGCGTTCGCCGCTCGCCGCGATGATCCGCGCTACGTCGATTTTCGCATTCACGTCAGCGGCTGCCCGCATTCGTGCGCGAAACACCAAGTTGCCGACATCGGCCTGGCCGGCGCTTCGGCCCTGCGTGACGGCGAACGGGTGGAGGCGTACGCGTTCTACGTCGGCGGGAACGCGCGCGCACGCCGTTTGGCCGACCTCTATCCGAAGAAGATCTTGCGGGGCGAGATCGCCGGCGCCGTCGAGGCGCTGTTGGCCGAATACGAAGAACACGCGCTGCCCGGCGAGCGCTTTTCGGAAACGGTCGACCGCGCGGGGAGCGACGTGTTCTTCCGGGCCATCGCGGCGGCATGTACGACGACTACGAACGAGCGCACCGTTTCTGTATAAGGAGCACCCATGGGAGACTACGTTAAGCCGGCCGACGTCGTACGTGCGATGGTCGAGGTCGGCGTCGCCAAATCGCAACTCTCGGTCCGGGACCTGCTGATCCGAGGGTTTCTTTCGGGCGCGATTCTCGGGTTCGCTACGAATCTGGCGATGTTGGCGCTGAATCAGACCGGGATCGGCATCGTCGGTGCGATCATTTTTCCGGTCGGCTTCATCATGATCGTTTTGCTCGGGCTCGAGCTCGTCACCGGCAGTTTCGCGTTACTGCCCCTCGGTTATAGCGAGGGACGGTTCAGCATGGGGACGATGCTGGCCAATCTGGGGTGGGTGTTCCTCGGTAACCTGCTGGGCGGCGTCGTCTACGCGGCGTTGATCTACATCGTCCTGACGACGGCGGGCCACGGAGCCGATGCGACCGGGCTTGCCGACCGCTTCATCAAGGTCGCGACGGCGAAAACCGTCGCCTATCAAAAAGCCGGGACCGCCGGTATGATCACCGTGTTCGTCAAGGCGATGCTCTGTAATTGGATGGTTTGCCTGGGCGTCGTGATGGGCCTTACGTCGACGTCGACGATCGGTAAGATCGCCGGCGCCTGGATGCCGATCATGCTCTTTTTCGCCCTCGGCTTCGAACACTCGGTCGTGAACATGTTCGTCATCCCGATGGGAATGATGCTGGGCGCACCGGTGAGCATCGGCCAGTGGTGGATTTGGAACGAGATCCCGGTAACACTCGGGAACCTGGTCGGCGGATTGCTCTTCACCGGGATGGCGCTGTATGTGACCTACGGCGGCCAAACGCGCGCTCCCGCGAGCGAGCGCGAGGCCGTCGTCGCCGCGCCGTCGGCGGCGTAGTCTGCGTGGGGCGTCCAGTTCGGGCGTCCCAACATGCAACACATGTCCGTTGGCCGTGGTCCGGCGTAATGCTACGCTCGCCCGCAAGATGGGCATAGCCGCTCCAAGCGCGGTCCGCGGGAGCAACCTCAACGGTGCGCGCGTTGCGATCCTCGAGACGCGGCATTCGGGGACGCTGGCAAATCTCGTCGAGCTGTATGGCGGGCGTCCCTATCCCGTGCCCGCGCTGGTCGAGGCCCCGGTCGATTCGCCGCGCATCGACCTCTTAGTCGCGGGGATCGCCCGCGGGCGCTTTTCGACCGTCATCTTCCAGACCGGTGTCGCGGCGCAGCGGCTCTTCGATGAAGCGGACCGGCGCCACGTTCTCGCCGAGGTGCAAGAGCGGCTGCGCCGTTGTACGATCGTGGCGCGCGGGCCGAAGCCGACCGCCGTGCTCGGGCGTTACGGCATAAAACCAACCGCAACCGTCGACGACCCCTACACTACGCGCGAGCTCGTCAAAGCGCTCTCGTCGATCGATGTCAGCCGCAAGTCGGTCGCGCTCTTGCACTACGGCGAACCCAATCGCGAACTCTCGCTCGTGCTGCGCACCCGCGGCGCGCGGCTGGCCGAATTCTTGCTTTATGAATGGCGCTTGCCGGCCGACCTCGGCCCGCTCCAGGTGTTGGCCCGGGATCTCGTTGCAGGCCGCGTCGACGCGATCGCGTTCACCAACCAAATTCAGATTCGCCACCTGCAGCACGTCGCGGATGGGATCGGCGTTGCGGACGACGTTGGCCACGCCCTCGCGCGAACCGTCGTTGTCGCCTCCATCGGACCGTCGTGCACCTACCAATTGCGCCGGCTCGGCATTCAGCCGCTGGTCGTCCCGCCGATCCCGAAGATGCGGCCGCTCATCGCGGCTCTGGCGGACTACTTCACCGATCCCCGTGGCCGTCCGGCGGCGCGCTCGTAGCCGTGAAATGGCGGCCCTTCCACGTACCGCCGCGCCCGCGCGCGTGGCGGCGGGCCGAATCGATCGTCATCGCGGTATAGAGCATCCCGGCCAGCGGCAGCGTGAGCGCGCGCCAGGGCGGCAGGCGGTACAACCGCACCGTGGGCGCGTAGGCTGCGCTCATCACGCCCCACGCCGTTAGCCCGGCCAGCGCGAGCGACGGGCGACGGCGCACAAGGCCCAGCGCGACCGCCGCGACCGGCGCCACGTAGAGCACGAGCATGCCGGCCACCGTGCCCGCCACCAGCCACGGCGAATAGCGCAGTTGGGTGTAGGCGGTGCGCGCCACCATCGACCAGATCGGCTCGAGCCCGATGTAGGGGCGCACGCTGCGTGAACGCGACGTGAGGCCGAGCCAGAGCGTACCGCCTTCCTGCGCGACCGCCGTGGCGAGCGAACAGTCGTCGATCAGCTCGCCGGAGATGCGCGCTAAGCCGCCGATGCGCTACCAGCAGCGCGTCGTCGAGCAGGATGCAGCCGCCGGCCGCGCCCGCGGTGGCGCGCAGCGGATCGTTGACCCACGCGAACGGGTAGAGCAGGCGGAAGAAGAACACGAAGGCCGGGATCAGCAGCTGCTCCCAGGGTTGCGCGCAGTGCAGCTCGACCATCAGCGAAACGAGATCGCGCCGTTCGTTGCGTGCGGTGGCGACAAGCCGCGCCAGCGTGTCGTCGGCGTGCTCGACGTCGGCGTCGGTGAACCACCAGTATGCCGGCCGCGCACCGGCCGCGCGCGCCGCATCGACGCCCTCCGCCAGCGCCCAGACCTTGCCGCTCCAGCCGGGCGGGCGCGGGCGCGCGGTGTGGACCGTCAGCGCCCGCGCGGCGCCGGCGCACGGCCGCGGCGGCTTGCGCGGCCGTATCGTCGTCGCTGCGATCGTCGACGACCGTCAGGGCAAAGCGCCCCGGATAGCGCTGCGCGATGACCGAGGCGACGGTTCGACCGATCACGTCGCCCTCGTTGCGCGCCGGGACGACCGCGTGGACGTCGGGGGCGTCACCGTCGGCGGACCCTTCCGCGAGGCGATCGGCACGTGCGTCCCAAAACTGACCGCGTGCGACCACCAACCCGATCCACGCTGCGGCAGCCAGCCACGCCGCTGTTTTGGTAAACGTGAGCATCGAAGCCCGTCCTTCGGACGCGCCCGGGGCGCGCCCCGCTCTGGCGCTCTTGATGGGCGTGCGCCGTGCGACCGAAGCGTTGTTCCGCAAGCAGCAGCCGGGCGGGTACTGGTGGGCCGAGCTGCAGTCGAACCCCTCGATCACGGCCGAAGTGTTGTTGCTGCACCACGTGTGGGGGAACTTCGAGCGCGTACCAAAGGTCCAGGCGGAAGCGTATTTTCGCCGCGAGCAGCGCGCGCACGGCGGATGGGAACTGGCCTACGATGACGGCGGCGAGCTCAGCGTGTCGGTCGAGGCCTATCTCGCGCTGCGCCTGCTCGGCGTGCCGACCGAAGATCCGGCGCTCGAACGCGCCCGCACGTTCATCCTCGCGCGCGGCGGCATCTCGAGCACGCGCATCTTCACGAAGATGCACCTCGCGCTGATCGGCGCGTACGACTGGGCCGGCTTGCCGTCGCTGCCGCCGTTCTTGATGATGCTGCCTGATGCCGGCCCGTTCTCGATCTACGAGCTCTCGAGCTGGGCGCGCGGCAGCACCGTGCCGCTGATCGCGCTCTTCGACCGCAAGCCCGTATACGGTCCGACGCTCGCGCTCGACGAGCTCTACGCCGAAGGCCGCGCCAACGTGCGCTTCACGCTGCCGCGCGCGAAGGACGCCTTCGAGACGCTCTTCCTCGGAATCGATGCCGTGCTGAAGTTCGGCGAACGCCACGGTATCGTTCCGTTTCGGCGGGCCGGCATGGCGCGCGCGGAGCAGTGGACCGTGCAGCGTCAGGAGGCGACCGGCGACTGGGGCGGGATCATTCCCGCCATGCTCAACGCGATGCTCGCGTTGCGCGCGCTCGGCTACGATGCCGACGATCCGGTCGTCACGCGCGGCTGGTCGGCAATCGCCGGGTTCACGATCGTCGACGACGATTCGTATCGCGTGCAGCCGTGCATCTCACCGGTGTGGGACACGGGCCTGGCCGTGCGCGCGCTCGTCGATGCCGGCGTGAAGCGCGACGATCCGCGGCTGGTCTCCGCGGTGACGTGGCTGCTCGACAAACAGATCGTCGCGACCTACGGCGACTGGTCGGTGAAGAACCGGGCCGGTAAACCCGGCGGCTGGGCGTTCGAGTTCGAGAACGCGTGGTATCCCGACGTCGACGACACGGCGGTCGTCGCGATGGCGCTCGCGGCCGTGGACCATCCCGACGCGCCGCGCGTGCGAGCGGCGCTCGCGCGCGCTTCGCAGTGGGTCGAGACGATGCAGTGCAAGACCGGCGGCTGGGGCGCCTTCGACGTCGACAACGATCAAGATTGGCTCAACCGCGTTCCCTACGGCGACCTCAAAGCGATGATCGACCCGAGCACCGCCGACGTCAGCGCGCGCGTGCTCGAGATGGTGGTGCGCTGCGATCTGCGCGGGTTCGATCCGCTGCGCTTCGAGCGCGGCTTGGAGTACCTCTTGAACGAGCAAGAGATCGACGGCGCGTGGTTCGGGCGCTGGGGCGTGAACTACATCTACGGGACGAGCGGCGCGCTGGCGGCGCTCGGACCGGCGCGTGCGGACGGGCGGATCGACCGCGCGGTCGTGCGCGGCGCGGTCTGGCTGCGCAGCGTGCAAAACGCCGACGGCGGCTGGGGCGAAACGACCGACAGCTACAAAGATCCGACCCTGCGCGGCAGCGGTCCGAGCACCGCCAGCCAAACCGCCTGGGCGCTCATCGGCCTGCTCGAAACCGTGCAGCGTTTGCCGCCGCTGGCGAGCGAGTTTACGCCGGCCATCGAACGCGGCATCGATTTTCTCTTGCAGCGGCAGCGTGCCGACGGCAACTGGGATGAGCCCGAATTCACCGGCACCGGCTTCCCGGTCCACTTCTACTTGAACTACCACCAGTACCGATTGCACTTTCCGCTTTCGGCGCTGGGGCGCTATGCCGCTTGGCGGCGCGCGAACAGCGTGCGCGCCGTATGACGATGCTCGCCGGCGTGCGGGTGCTCGAATTGGGAACGACGATCACCGCGCCGCTGGCCGCCATGATGCTGGGCGATCTGGGCGCGGACGTGATCAAGATCGAACGGCCGGAAGGCGATCCGTTTCGCAGTTTCCGCGGCGGCCGCTATAGCCCGCAGTTCATCGCCTGCAATCGCAACAAGCGCAGCGTGGTGCTCGATCTGACGCAAGCGGAAGGCCGCGAGCGCATGCAGGCCCTGCTCGCAGATGCCGACGTGCTGATCGACAACGTGCGCCCGAGCGTGTTGCCGCGCGTGGGCCTCGATCCGGCGCTGCTGCGCGAGCACTTTCCGAAACTGATCCACTGCTCGATCACGGGCTTCGGCGCGAACGGACCGTATCGTGCCCGCCCCGCGTTCGACGCGGTGGCGCAAGCGCTGAGCGGTATGAGCAGCCTGTTTCTCGATCCCGACGATCCCGATCTCACCGGACCGACGATCTCCGACAACGTCACCGGCATGTATGCCTGTTACGGCATTCTGGGCGCGCTCTACGAGCGCGAACGCACCGGCGCCGGCCGCCGGCTCGAAGTCAACATGCTCGAAGCCTCGATGACGTTCATCGTCGACGCGTTCGTGAACGTCGCGCAGCTCGGGCTCACGATCACGCCCTACACGCGCGTCGCATTGTCCCAGTCCTACGTCTTTCGCTGCGCCGACGCAAAGCTGGTTGCGATCCATCTCTCATCGATCGAAAAATTCTGGACCGGTTTGACCGACGTGGTGGAGGCGCCCGAACTTCGCACCGACCCGCGTTTCGCCACCCGCATGGATCGGTTGGAACGCTATCTCGAACTGCGCAGCGCGCTCACCGAACGGTTCGCAACGCGGCCGCGATCGGAGTGGGTCGAACGCCTCGAAGCCGCCGACGTTCCGTATGCCACGGTCAACACGATCGAGGAAACCCTCGCCGACCCGCAAGTCGCGGCGCTCGGAACCCGGTTCACCACGCAGCACCCGACCGAAGGCCCCGTGTCGGGCTTGCATTCGCCCGTTCACGTCGATGGCGAGCGCATCACGCCGCCGCTGCCGCCGCCGACCCTGGGCGAGCACAACGGCGCTACGTGGCTACGTAATTAACGGCTTCGGCCGCATGATCGGCGAGATAGAAGCCTAAGGGTTGCGCGCCGTCCTCGCGCAGATGGGCGAGGAGGCTCGCGGTGCGCGCGAGGATCGGAATTCCCTTGAGCGCTTCGACCGGAAAGCCGACGTCGAGCATCACGGCCGGAATCGCCGCCGACACGTTGAGCGTGAGCGGCTTACCCCACACCTCCTCGACGACCGCTCCGAACGCGCGTATCATGCGCACGTGGGCGCCGGCCGTTCCGCGTTCGTCGGCGAGCGCAAGCAGTCGCTGCGCGCGCGGATCGTCGGGTTTGTGCAAGGGGTGCCCGAAGCCCGGCAGCGCGGCGCGGCGCCGGCGGTAGTCCTGCGCGATTTCGCGGGCCACGCTCAGCTCGTCGCGGCCGCTCTCACGCACGCGTTCGATGGCCGTGTCGAGCATCCGTCCGGCGAGCTCCGCCGTGCCGAGCACGACGGTGCCGCAACCCAGAATCCCGGCCGCGACGGCGGACTGCAGCGCCGCCGGATCGGCGGCCAGCGTCATGCGGGCCGCCTGCACGTTGGGGACGAGACCGTGCTCGGCGATCGACACCAAGCACGCATCGAGGAAGAAGCGCTCGTCGGCCGTCGGCGGGCGCCCCATCAGCAACAACACGAAATAGTCCGTGAACGACATCGTTCCGATCAGTTGCGTGAGGTCGCGTCCTCGAACGGTGATCGATACGGCATCCGCCGTGCTGATACCCGAACTGCGATCGCGTGGCCGGCCGACTTTCAAAGTGTCCTCCGATGCGAGAAAAGCGATGATGAGGAACTGCGTCTTGGAAGTGTGATGCGCTCGACGGCTCAATCCCTGGTTGCGGTCATCTCGCAGCGTACGCCGGCGCGGCCCGTAACCGCGGCGCGACTTCATCGCCCAGCATGGCGATGCCGCGCGCGGTCTCGTCGTGCTCGAGAAAACCGGCCTGACCCATCGCGAGCAAGTGCCCGTAGCCGCCGACCGCGTCGTGATGCTTTCTGATCTGCGCGCACACCGTGTCGGGGCTGCCGGCGAACATGATCCCGGCCTCGATGCACTGCTCGAGCGAGCTCTTCTTGTCGAAGTGCGTCTCGCCGCCGCGCATGAAGCCGACGGCGGCCTTGAGCGACGCGTAACCCGGCGGGTTGGAGAACTGGGTGGGAACTTTATTGGCCTGAAAGTACCACATCAGTTTGCGCGCGCCGTCGAACCCCTCTTGGTCGGTTTTTCCGACGTAGACGAGCGCCGCGTAGGCCAGCCGGTCGAGCGACATCGGCAAGCCCAACGCGGCGCGCCGCGCGCGATAGGTGTCGAAGATCGTCTTGGTGTGCGCGAAGCCGGTGAGAAACGTGGCCGCGACATACCCGTGCTCGGCGATCTTCGGCATCTGCGTCGGGCTCAGGCCGGTGAACCACACCGGCGGATGCGGCTCTTGGTAGGGCCGGGGCCAGATGTTCACCTGCCGGTAGTTGAAGTAGCGCCCTTCCCAGTTGAACGGCCCATCGTGCGTGGTCCAGGCTTTTTTTATCAGGTCGTGCGCTTCCCACATCCGCTCGCCCATGTTCACCGGTTTGCTGTTGACGGCCGAGATCTCATAGGGCACGCCGCGCACGAACCCGACCTCGAGCCGCCCGCGCGAATAGTTGTCGACCATCGCCATCTCTTCGGCCACGCGCACCGGGTCGCGCCGGTTCGCGATCGGATTGCCCAAGACGAGGATGCGCGACGTCTTCGTGATGCGCGCGAGCGCGCCCAGCACCACCGCCGCCGAAGGGTTCAGGTTGGTCGCGGTTTGATGGTGCTCGTTGAGCATGATGTCGAGGCCGTGCTTCTCGGCCAACTGCCACTCATCGAGATAGCGTTCGTAAAGGTCGGCCATCGTCTTCGGATCGATGAGACCGTTGGGCAGCGTGACCCGAATCGACGCATACGACGACTCGTCGGGCAGATACGGGTAGGCGTTTTCGCTGAAATACCACGTTTGCATCGTCATTGACCCTCCGGAGCACGCGGTTCGGGGACGGCGTCGATGAGGACGAAGGCGATGGCGACGGTCTCGTTCGTGCGGTTGCTCCAGGCGTGGTTGGTTCCGCGCTGCACGAGCACGTCGCCGGCGCGAAGCAGTTGCTCGCCTTCATCCATCAGCGCGTAGATCTCGCCGTTGAGCACGACCGCATAGTCGATCGTCGGGGTCTTGTGAAAGCCGGGATGCCGGCTGTGTGCGAAGTCGCGCGTATAGCCTTCGCCGGCGTCGTCGTGAGCGGGGTTCGCGCGCAACTGCGCGACGCGCTCGCTGTCGGGCGGATATTCGACGATGCGAAAGATCGAGCCGCCGGGCGGCGGGGGCAAACGCAACGGGTGAACGGCGGCATCCGCGCTACCCGAGTTATCTGCGGGGGTGGACGCCGTCTCCCACAGCTCGGTGACGCGGGTCGCGCCCGCGCCGAGGCCGCGCGTTGCCGGCGCCGCATCCGTGAGGATGAACGTCGATCTGCCGGCGGGATCGTGACCGGTGACGAAACGGCAATGGGCCATGCGCGCTCCTTAGCCGCCTTCCGTCGCACCCACCTTGCGGCCGTCCACGTCGCTCTGGATCTCGGCACCCGCGAGCGCGTAGGGTGCATAGAGAAAGTCGCGGATGCGCGCGACGCTCGAGCCGCGCCAATCGAGCACGATGAAATACGCGACGACGCCGGGTGCGTCCGCCTCATACACGAGCGCCGCGGCCTGACCGTCGACAAAACCCAGCTCGAAGCGACGCGGCGAGGTTAGCTCGTAGTTGGTGAAGTACTTCTCGACCTCGGCGCGGCCGTTGAGCTGCCGGTGGTTGACGAGGTCGAGCCGCACCTCGTCTGCGAGCATCGCGCGTACGGCATCGTAGTCGCGCGCGTTGAAGCGGTCGATGTAGGCCGCGAGCAGCGTCCGCTCGCCGGCCGAGAGCGCCGGCGGTGCGAGCTCCTCGGGTTCCCGAGCCAATTCGTGCAGCCGCGTGCGCCCGCGGTGCAGCGCCGACTTCACGGCGGGTAGGCTCGACTCCATGATCTCTCCGATTTCGTTGAGTGGGTAGCCGAGCACGTCCATCAGGATCACGCTGCTGCGCTGCACGCGCGGCAGGCGCATGAACGTGCGCAGGCTCGTCGCGAGCAGTTCCGGATCGGGCCGCTCGGCGCTCGGATCGACGATCATTTCAGGATCCTCATTCGACTGCCGGGCCTCGGCCCGGGCGCGCCGGCGCAAGAAGTCGAGCGCGGCGTTGTGGGCGATGCGGAAGAGCCAGCGTTCCGGCTGCGCGATCTCACCGGCGTGCGGGCGCGCCTTGACGGCCTTGACGAGCGCTTCTTGCAGAACGTCCTCGCCGTCGATGACGGAACCCGTCATGCGCGCGCAATAGCGGTGCAATCGCGGCCGCGCACCGGCCACGAGCTGCTCGAAGGCGGGATCGGTCATGCCGCAATGACGTTCACGGCGATCCAAAGGGTTCTCCGTTTGCCCGGCCGCCGGAGAATCGTTTGCGGCCCGGCCGTCGTCATAGCGTCGCCGCCCGGCGGCAGCACTCGCATCCGAGAGAGATGAGGCCCATGACCCGCACCGTCATCCACTACCAAACCAAACCCGAAGCGACGCAGCGCAACACCGAACTCGTCGAAAACGTCTTTCGCGAGCTCAGCGCCGCCGCACCCCAGGGTGCACGCTATCTGGTCCTGCGCACGGCCGAGGGGGCGTTCTTCCACATCGTCGCCTACGACAACGACGGCGACGACGCAGCCATCACCGGCTTGCCGGCGTTCGACGCCTTCGTCGAAGGCGGCGCCGAGCGCCGGATTGCCCCGCCGTTCCGGGCCGATGTCACGGTTGTCGGGAATTACCGCATGCTCGCGGAGTAGCCGAGGGGCTCCCCGGTCTCGGATGATTGTGAGGATTTCCGACGATAATCGAAGAGCAATAGCTCTACATTCGAAGGAAGTCCCTATAATGAAACGTTTCGTTCTCTCGTTGGCAGCCATAGCGACCGTCGCGGTGTCGGTCGCCGGGTTCACCGGCGCCGATATCGCCCGCGGTACGGTCGTCCCAGCCGCCGCGCAAGCCGATTCCGGCGGCGGCGCGCCCGGCGGGCAGCAGCGCGGCCGGCGCTTCGGCCAAATGCTGCTCAGCCTGAACCTCAGCGACGACCAGAAGGCGAAGATCAAGTCCATCATGGCCGACGCGCGCGCCAAGGGCAAAGCCCTGGCCGACCGGGACGCGAAGCGCGCCAACATGCGCGCGGCATTCGCCAAGATCGACACGGTCCTGACCCCTCCGCAGCGAACCAAGCTGCATGCCCAGATGGAAGCTGCTCGCGCACAGCGCAACGCGACCGCTACCCGTTCGTAATTCCGTGACCCGCGCCGCCTGGGCGCTCGTGCTCGCAACCGTCCTGCTGGCCGGCTGCGGGCGCGGCGGCGGCGGGCGCACGCGCACGGGTCCGGCGGCAAACCCGATCCCGACCGTGACCGCGAAAGTTGCCACCGTGCGCGCGACCTCGACGATTTCGGGCGTGATCGCGCCGTTGCAGAACGTCGCGATCACGAGCCAGCTCGCCGAACCGGCCGACAGCGTCACCGTCAACGAAGGCGACCGCGTCCACGCCGGGCAGGTCATCGCCGTGCTCGATACGGCCGACCTGCGCGCGCAGCTCGCACAAGACCAAGCCACGGTCGTCACCGATCAGCGCACCGCCGAGTCCGACGATGCCAAGGTGACGCAAGCGCGTTACACGCAGCGCTTGAACATCGACCAGGGCGGCGACACCGTGCAGTCGGCGCGCGCGGCGCTGGCGCAGGCGGCCCAAACGCTGACTAACGACCAGCTGAACCTGCAGCGCGATCAACAGTTGCTCACCAACGGTTACATCGCGCAGCAGACGGTCGATCAGCAGGCGACGACCGTTGCCAACGACCGCTCGGCCGTGCGCACCGCGCAGGCGAGTTTGCAATCGGCCTTGACCAACCAGTCGGTCAACGGCACGACCACCGTCGGCTTGACGGCGGCGACGGTCGCGGCGGCCCAAGCCGACGCCCGCGCCGCGCACGCGGTGGTGCAGCAGGCCCAAGCGGCCGCGCAGCAAGTGCAAACCCAAATTTCCAAGGCGACGATCGTTTCGCCGATCGACGGCGTGGTCGTCAACCGCAACATGAATCCCGGCGAGTACCCCGGAGCGCGCACGATCTTCACGCTCCAGCAGCTGAACAACGTCTATGCCGAACTGAACGCGTCGAGCGCCGATACGTTCGCCATCCCGGTCGGTGCGCCGGTGACGATGAGCGTCGCGGGTGCGAGCGGCGCGACCTATCGCGGGCGGGTCGTCGCGGTGCTCGGCCAGGTGACGCCGGGCTCGACCAACTTCACGGTCAAGGTGCTGGTATCCAACCCGGATGAGAAGCTGCAGTCGGGTATCCCGGTCACCGCCGTGGCCTCGCTGCCGCCGGTCACCGGCGTCGCCATACCGACCACCGCGTTCCTCGACGAAACGCACACCAGCGTGATCGTCGCCGACGACGAGCTGGTCGACACGGTAGCCAAGACGGTCCACGTGCACGAGATCGGCGGCGACGCGACGACCTCGATCGTGACCGGCATCAAAGCGGGCCAGAGCGTCGTCTCCAACGGCCAGCTCGGCGTGACCGACGGTCAGTCTTTGGCCCAAGAGTAGCCGTGCGCCTGACGCAGCTGTTTGTCAACCGGCCGCCGCTGGTGTTCGTGCTTGTGGCGGTCGTCGCACTGGCCGGCGCGTTCGCGCTCGCGACGCTCGTCCAGCAGAACACGCCCAACATCGATTTCCCGGTCGTCACGGTCAGCGCGTCGTATCCGGGCGCGCCGCCATCGGAGCTGCGCGATTCGGTCGTGCGGCCGCTGGAGGATGCGATCGCCGGCGCGCCCGATCTCGATCACCTCACCACGACGATCCAGCAGAACCAAGCCACGATCAGCGCCACGTTCACGCTCGATTCGAACCAGACGACCGACCTCACCGAGGTGCAAGACCGCATCCAGACGGCGCGCGCCGCGCTGCCCTCGGATTTGCCCGCGCCGACCGTGCGCACGTTCGACCCCGCGCAGGCCAACATCCTGACGATCTCGGTGACCTCGCAATCGCTCGGTATCGCCGACCTCTCGGCCATCGTCACCAACAGCATCGTGCCGGCGCTCGAACAAGTTCCGGGCGTCTCGAACGTCGGCGCCAACGGCACCGTCACGCCGGCGCTCGAGGTGACGGTCGATCCGCAGCTGCTTTCGAGTTACGGCTTCACCGCCAACGACGTGGTCAGCGCGATCCAGTCGAACAACGTGCGCGCCCCGGGTGGCCTCGCGTACGCGGCCAACCGCGAGACCTCGATCGACGTGCGCGGCGACATTCAGACGCCGCCGCAAATCGCGAACTTGCTGCTGAGCGGCACGACCACCGTGCTCACCGGGGCGACCTCGCCCTCGGGCACTCTCACCCAGAAATATACCGGGCTCAGCGGCTCGACGAACCAGGCGCTCGCGCTCAGCAACTCGGCCACCTCGGGCGCGGCGAGTTCGTCGACGAACCCGTTTTCAACCCAGGCCCGGCTGCCGCGCATCGGCGACGTCGCCACCATCACCGACGGCTATGAACCCAAGCGCGTTTATTCATACGTCACCGGGCGGCCGGCCATCACGCTCAACGTGCAGAAGGGCGCCGGCGCGAGCGAGGTGACGGCCTCGCACGCCGTGCAAAACGCACTGCCCGCGATCGAAGCGCAGTTCCCCGACGTGCAGTTCCGCGTGCTCAACGTGCAGGCCGACTTCACCGAACAGCAGCTCTTGGGCGTGCTGCAGACGCTGCTCGAAGGGGTCGCGTTCACCGGCATCGCGATGCTGTTCTTCCTGCGCTCGTGGCGCAACGCGCTGGTCGTGATGGTCGCGATTCCAACCTCGCTGTTCGTGACGCTGTTCGCGATGAAGCTGCTCAACTTCACGATCGACACGGTCTCGCTGCTGGCCATGACGCTGATCATCGGTATCCTCGTCGACGACTCGATCGTGGTGCTCGAAAACGTCGAACACCACTTCGACGACGGCGAGGCCCCCCGAACCGCGGCGATCCTCGGGCGCAGTGAGATCGGGCCCGCGGCCGTGGTGATCACTCTGGTCGACGTGGTCGTGTTCTTTCCGCTGGCGTTCTTGCCGGGCATCACGGGCCGGTTTCTCAGCGAGTTCGGGATCGTGGTGGTGATCGCAACGCTGACATCGCTGTTCGTGTCGTTCACGGTCACACCGTCGCTGGCCGGCAACTGGTCGCTGCGTTCGAATTGGCGTCCGCCGAACTTCATCGCGGCGTTCACGCGCGGCTTCGCGCGCCTGCGCACGTGGTACGCCCAGCGCGTTCTGCCGGCGGCGCTGCGGCATCCGCTGCCGATCGTCATCGCGAGCATCGTGCTCACCCTCGCCGCGATCGCGCTGATACCGCTGAAGATCGTCGGCTTCGAGTTCCAGCCGGCGCAAGACCGCGGAAACGTGTTCGTGCAGGTGCAGTTCCCCACCGGTACGCCGCTGGCCACGACCGACGCCACCGTTCGCACGCTCACGGCGCATTTCTTGGACCTGCCCGACATCGACCGGATCACCTCGGTCTCGGGCGCGATGCAAGCCGGCTTCGGCGGTGCGGTCAACCTCGGCTCGAACGGCCAGATCACGGTGTTTCTGACCGCCGATCGTAAGCACTCGACGGACGAGCTCGCGCGCATGATGACCGGCATCGGGCGCCGCTACGGCGGCGGCGCGCGGGTGATCGCGATCCCGGCGACCGGCACCCGCGGCGGCAACTCGCAGCCGATCGACGTGACCGTCTCGACGACGCGCGGCGAGCCCGACGCCTACGCGGCGCAAGTACTCCAGGCGCTCGAAAATACGCCCGGTACGGCCAACGTGAACAGCTCGGCTCTGCGCTTCACGCCGCAGCTCAACATCGAGTTCAACCGCGACCGCGCGCGGGCGCTCAACGTGAACATCGGGTCGGCCGCGGAAGCCGTGCGGGCCGCGTTCGGCGGCACGCTGGCGACGCAGTTCGACACGGTTAACGGCACCAAGTACGTGCAGGTGCTCTACCCGCTCGCCGACCAGACGAGCCTCAAGACCCTGGAGTCGATCACGCTGCGGTCGGGGACCGGCGCGATCGTGCACCTCGGCGACATCGCCAACTTGCAGAACGCGCCCGCGCAGGCACTGATCACGCGCATCAACCGCCAGACCGTGATTCATCTGGGCGCCAACGTGCAGCCGGGGTACGCGCTCTCAACCGTGCAATCCGACTTTCTGGCGCGCGTGAAAGCGCTGCATCTGCCGAACATCGTCCAGATCGGCGCTGCGGCCGGCGGAGCGCAGCAGAATCTCGCGCTGACCGTCAACGGCTTGGGTTGGGCGCTCGCGCTCTCGGTGTTGCTCGTGTACTTGCTGATGGTGGCGCTCTACGATGCCTACCGCGCGCCGTTCGTGATCATGTTCGCCGTCCCGGTCGCGGCGATCGGCGCGTTCGGCGCGCTTGCGCTCACCGGCCAGAGCCTCAACCTGTACTCGATGATCGGCGTCGTGATGCTGGTCGGGCTCGTCAGCAAGAACGGAATTCTGCTGGTCGACTTGGCACGCCACCACGTCGCCGCCGGGCTCGACAAAGTGGCCGCGATCAAGGAATCGGCGCAAGCGCGTTTCCGACCCATCGTGATGACCACGGCCTCGATGATCGCCGGCATGACGCCGCTCGCGCTGGCCCTCGATCCGGGGTCGGTGGCGAAGCGCTCGCTCGGCACCGTGGTCATCGGCGGACTGGCGAGCTCGCTCGTGCTCACGCTCGTGCTCGTACCGATCGTGTTCGTGTGGCTGGCCCCCGGACCGCCGCAGAAGCCGGCGCCGCGCGGTCTGCGCAGCGCGGACGAGCCGGCGTCGCCGCTGGCGCTGGAGGCGCGCTGATGTCGCTCACCCGGCTCTTCGTCGAGCGGCCGACGCTGGTCACGGTCTTCCTCGCGCTGGTGCTCCTGGCCGGCGCGATCGGCGGGTTCACGCTCGTGCAGCAGCAGTTCCCGAACACGAGCGTGCCTTCGATCCAGGTGCTGGTCAGCTATCCCGGCGCGTCGACGACCGAGATGCGCGACGCGATCGTGCGCCCGCTCGAAGACCAGCTCGCGGGTGCGCCCAACCTCGATCATCTCGAGACCTCGATCCAGCCCGGCCAAGCATCGATCGTCGCGGTGTTCCAGCTGTCGTCGAACCAGAACGACGATCTCGTGCAGGTTCAAGGGCGAGTGCAAAACGGCCAGCACTCGCTGCCCAACGACGTGCAGACGCCGCAGATTTCCATCTATAACCCAAGCGAAGCCGTCGTCGTCTCGCTCGTGCTGCGTTCGCGCTCGCTCGGGACGGGCGATCTCTCATCGCTCACGGTGAACAAGATCGTGCCGGCGTTCGAACAGCTCGAGGGCGTCTCGTTCGTGCAGCAAAACGGCACGGTGACGCCGTCGATTCAGGTGGCTGTCGACCCGCACCGGCTGAGCGCGTCGGGCTTCACGCTGACCGACGTGGTCAGCACGCTGACCAACAACAACGTGCGCGCACCGGGCGGCATCCTCTACAGCCCCAACCGCGAGACGAACCTCGACGTGCGCGGCGACATCACCGATGTGCCGAGTGTCTCGAACTTGCTGCTGGGAACCTCGAGCTCCGCCGCCGGGGCTACGACCAACGTGTGGAGCACGCAGTCGCGCCTCTTCCGGGTCGGCGACGTCGCCGACGTGACCGACACCTACGAAACGCAGCGCGTCTACGCCTACTCCGACGGCATCCCGTGCGTCGAGCTCGACATCCAGAAGTCGGCCAACACGAGCGAGGTCGAAACCTCGAAGCACATCCTCGCGGCGCTGCCGGGTTTGCGGCGCACCTATCCCGACGTGCAGTTCACGATCCTCAACGTGCAATCGACCTACACCGAGCAGCAGCTCACGGGCGTGATGCGCACCTTGATCGAGGCGGTGGTCTTCACCGGGATCGTGATGCTGTTCTTCCTGCGTTCGTGGCGCAACGCGGTCGTCGTGATGATCGCGATCCCGGCGTCGCTGCTGGTGACGCTGGCGGCGATGCGGCTGGCGAACTTCACGCTCGACACGGTCTCGCTGCTGGCGATGACGCTGATCATCGGCATCCTCGTCGACGACTCGATCGTCGTGCTGGAAAACGTGGAGCGGCACTTCCGCAACGGCGAGGCGCCCTCGCAAGCCGCCATCCAAGGCCGCTTGGAGATCGGCGTGGCCGCGATCGTCATCACGCTCGTCGACGTCGTGGTGTTCTTGCCGATCTCGTTCTTGCCGGGGTCGGTCGGGCTGTTCTTGCGCGAGTTCGGTCTGGTCGTCACGGTCGCCACGCTGACCTCGCTGTTCGTCTCGTTTACGGTGACGCCGTCGCTGGCCGGCCGCTGGGCACTGCTCTCGACCTGGCGGCCGTGGCCGATCATCGAGCGCTTCAGCGAAGGCTTCGAGCGGGCGCGCTCGACCTACGTCGACCGCGTTCTGGGCTGGGGGCTCGAGCGGCGCATGCTGGTCGTGGTGATCTCCGCGCTCTCGCTCGTGATGGCGCTGGCGCTGATTCCGCTGGGGCTGGTCGGGTTCGAGTACATTCCGCCGGTCGACCGCGGCCAGATCTACCTCACCCTGACCTATCCAAGCGGTACGCCGCTCGAAACGACGCGCCAGGGGCTGCTCGCGGTCGAGAGCGCGATCGACCAGACACCCGACGTGCAAGCCGAATCGTCGATGGCCGGCGCCTATCTCGGCCAGCTCAGCGGCTACATCAACAACGGCGCGATCGCGCAGATGAACATCTTCTTGCGCGACCGCCGCGGCCGTTCGACGGCGTATTGGGCCGACAGTTTCCAGCCGCACGGCGCAGCGCATCGTGCCGCAGGCGACGGTCGTGTCGGTTCCGGCGACCGACATCGCCGGCGGGAATCGCGCAGCCGATCGACGAGGTCGTCTCGAGTCTGGACGGCAAGCCCGAGCCCTACGCGCGCAAGGTGGCGGCGGCGCTCGCCGCGACCCCGGGTGCGATCGACGTGACGACCTCCGCCGCCGACGATGCGCCGCAAGTGAACGTCGAGTTCAACCGCGATCGCGCGCGGGCGCTCAACGCCAGCATCGGCACCGCCTCGACCGCGGTGCGGGCGGCCTTCGGCGGCGATCTCGCGACCCAGTTCACCGGCGAGGACGGGCTCAAGGACGTGCTCGTCACCTATCCGCAAGCCGCCCAAACCTCGCTCAGCGCGATCGCGCAGATTCCGATCCGCGCGAGCAACGGTTCGATCGTGCGCGTCGGCGACATCGCGACGCTCGTGCAGGCGCCGGCGCCGCCGATGATCATGCGCATCAACCGCCAGACGGTGGTCTACGTGGGCGCCAACGTCGGCCCGGGTGCGACGCTCTCGAACGTGCAGAATGCCTTCGCGCGCCGGCTGCGCGACTTGAAGCTTCCGGCCGGCGTGACGGTCGTCCGCCGTCGGCGGGCGGTAACGAACAGCAAGTCGGCGACACGGTGGTCGGGATGTCGTTCGCGCTGCTGCTCTCGATCGCGCTCGTCTATCTGTTGATGGTGGCGCTCTACAACAGCTATCGCACGCCGTTCATCATCATGTTCGCGGTGCCGGTGGCGGTGGTCGGTGCGCTGGGTTCGCTCGCGCTCACGCACCAGACGCTGAACCTGTTCTCGCTGATCGGCTCGGTGCTGCTGATCGGTCTCGTGACGAAGAACGGCATCCTGCTCGTCGACTTCGCGAACATGCGCCGGCGCGACGGGCTCGATCGCGTCGCCGCGATTCGCGAAGCGGCGCGCGAGCGCTTCCGGCCGATCGTGATGACCACGGTCGCGATGATCGCCGGCATGATTCCGCTGGCGCTCGTCCTCGATCCGGGCGCCCAAGCGGCACGCTCGCTCGGCACGGTGGTGATCGGCGGTCTGATCAGCTCGCTCTTGCTGACGCTCGTCCTCGTGCCGGTGGTTTACCTCGCGGTCTCGCCGGCCGGCCGAGAAGATTTTCAGCCCGATCCGCTCGACGGCTTGCCCACGGTACCGGCCGGTCCGTCGCTTTTTGACGCTCCCGCACGCTAACGCCGGCGCGATAGCGGCTAGAATTAATCTTATTCGGCAGTAGTCTGTATCAAACCACGCAAAGCGGCGCCGTTAATGCGCGTACACTGGTATCTTGATCGAAAATGATGATGCGCATAAAAGTGCTGCGGCGTCGGCTCCGTTGACGACCCCGGCCGAGCGCTTGCCGCCGCCGATGCATGGCGAAGTCGCGTCGAGCCGCATGGACGGCGTAGCGAACGTCGCCGACTGGACGGCCGCCAAGGTGCTGGTCGAACATCTCTTCGCGCGCGGCACGGCCAAGATCGTCGGCGTCGAGTATGCGGTCGGTTACCAGCTCGCAAACGGTCTCACCGGCGGCGACATCGTCGACGTCTACCACTTCGACAACGATGCTGCGTCGTTCTGCATCGCCGACATCTCGGGCAAAGGGACCGAGGCCGCCGTTCATGCGGCGATGGTGAAGTACGGCTTGCGCGCATATGCCTCGCAAGGTCTCACCCCCGAACGTGTGCTGCGCGCGCTCGACCGGCTGTACGTGGAAAACACGGCGTTTGAGAGCATCGACTCGTTTGCATCGGTCTTTTTCGGCATCGTCGATTCGTCGCGCCGCATGCTGCAGTACTCCTCGGGCGGCCACGAGCCGGTGGCGATCGTCGTGCCCGGTCAGCGGGCGCGCACCATCGCGCCGACCGCGCCGCTGATCGGCGTCTTCGACGATCAGCATCACCTCTTCAAACAGGGCTTCGTGGAATTGCCGCCCGGGACGCTGTTCGTGGCGACGACCGACGGCATTACCGAAGCGCGCGCGCCCGACGGCGCGTTCTTCGGAATGGAAGGCTTCATCGAGGTGGTTGAAGCGAACGCCGGCGAGGCGGTCGACGCGGTCGTGCAGGCCCTGATCGATGCGGCCCGCGCGTTCAGCGAGGGCCATCTCCGCGACGACATCGCGATCGTCGTCGCGCGATTCCCCTAGCGCCCACGGCGCATCGAAATCGGCACCGAATGTTCGGTCTCAAGCACAGCTGCCGTGCGCCCACAGTACCGTAGTATTCTCACCTGCAGAGCTGATGCGCAAGGGCAGCTTGTGTCCTAAACGAATCGACCGGCATGGCGGGCTGGGGTTCGGCACGTCTTGATGTGTCTACGACTCGGACTTTGACAACCCGGGTGCCGCGGCGTGTAGCCAGCGGCGTTCTTGTCATGCTCGTCATCATCCCGATTCTGGCCGTGGGCGCCGCTTGGGCAATCACGCTCTTGAACCGATCGTTCGCCGTGCAGCGTGACGTGCTCGAAGCGGTACGGTTGAACGATAAACTGCTGCAGTCGCAACTCAATGAGGAAGCCGGTATTCGCGGCTTCGCGGTGGACGGCCGGAGGATTCTGCTCGAGCAGTTCGCCCGCGGACGGGGTAATTTCGCGTCGACGATCGCGGTGCTCGCGCCGGCCCTCGAGCGCATCGGCATTCCGGATGGCGATGCGCGCATTCGATCGCTGGCGCAGACGCACGGCGCGTGGCTGGCGCGGGTCGCGTCGCGCGCGATCCGCGACCGGGCCGAGTACGCCGCGCACCTGCAAGTCGTTGGAAAAGTGCTGGTCGAACGTTTTCGCGCCGAATCGACGGCGCTCGGCGACGAGCTGCAGCGCCGCTCCGACGAAGCGGCGGCGGCAACGCAATCCGCGATCGCGGAACTGGCCGCGACCACGCTGACGATCTGCGTGCTCGTCGCGTTGCTCATCGTCTACGCCTCGCGGCGCCAACGCCGGCTGCTCGGGCAGATCGACGCCGAGCAAGCGATCATCGGGGTCCTGCAGTCGGCGCTGATCAACCACTTGAAGCCCGTCGCCGGAGTCGAAGTCGGTACGGCCTATATCTCGGCGACGGACGGGGCCGCCGTCGGCGGCGATTTCTTCGACGTTCAGCCGCTCGATGACCGGCGCGGATACTTTCTCGTCGGTGACGTGAGCGGCAAGGGCGTGGGCGCGGCCGTCGACACGGCGCTCGTGCGCCACGGGATCCGTTCGCTGCTCGTGGTCGAGAGCGATCCGGGCGCGGTCCTCTCGAAGTTCAACGAGGCGTTTCTCGCCGGCCGCAGCAGCGATGAGATCTTCGTCGTGCTGTTCCTCGGAATCATCGATACCGCCGCGGGTGTGCTGCGGTACGCGAGCGCGGCGCATGCCCCGGCCTACCTGCGGCGCGGCTCGGCAGTGACCGAACTCGCGGTGACGGGTCCGTTGATCGGAATCGACAGCCCGACGCTCGTCACGAGCGAAGCGCTCGAACTCGAAGCGGGCGACGTGCTCGTGATCGCGACCGACGGGCTGACGGAAGCCCGTGATGCCGGGCTCGTGATGCTCGATGAGCGGGCGAAGGAGTGGATTCGGCAAGCCCCGGCCGCGTCGCCGCAAGCGCTGGTCGACGAGATCGTCGCGCGCTTGAGAGCCTACACGCCCAAGATGCGCGACGACCTGGCGATCTTAGCGCTGCGCATCACGGGCGATCCCGTCTAGGTCTGCTCGGCGTCGACGTCCCAGAGCACCACGTGGGCGGGGCCGCGCAGGGCGATCGCTTCGCCCGAATCGATGCGCACGGCGTCACCCGGCTGCAGGCGCCCTCCGTCGCCGCCGGCGGCCGAAAGCTCCGGACTGCCTTCGGCGACGAACAGAAAGGCGCGCCGGCCGGGCGCGGTCGTGTGGCGCAGCTCCGTGCCGGCTTCGATTTCCGCGGCCGCAAACGTCGCATCAGCGTCGAGCCGAATCGCGGCATCGACGCCGGCTTGGCCCGAGGCGATCGTGAGCCAGCGGCCGTGCAGCTCGCCGGCGCTGAAGCTGTGCTGTCCGTAGGCCGGCGTGATGCCGGTATGTTGCGGCAGCACCCACATCTGCACGAGGTGCAGCGGGTCGGTCGTTGAGGCGTTGTATTCCGAATGCCGCACGCCCGTGCCGGCGCTCATGTACTGTACGCCGTAGCGCTCGACGACGCCGTGGTTACCCAGGCTGTCCTTGTGTTCGAGCTTACCGTCGAGCACGTAGGTGACGATGTCCATGTCGCGGTGCGGATGCGTGGGAAAGCCCGAACCGGGCGCAATGCGGTCGTCGTTGAACACCCGCAGCGCGCCCCACTGAACGCGCCGCGGGTCGAAGTAGTCGGCGAAACTGAAGCTGTGCGCGGTCTTCAGCCAGCCGTGATCGCCGTGATACCGCTCGGCGCTGCGTTGAATCTCCATGACTGAACCTACTTGGCGGGTATCGCTTGAATCTCGAGCGTGATGTCGACCTCTTCGCCCAGCATGACGCCGCCGGTTTCGAGCGCTTGGTTGAAGCTGACGCCGAAATCCAGGCGGTTGATGCGCGTCCGCGCGCTCCAGCCGATGCGAGCGTTGCCCCAGGGGTCGGTGGTCGTGCCTTCAACGTTGCCCATCAGCGTGACGCTCTTGGTCGTGCCGCGAATCGTGAGATCGCCGGTGGCGGTGAAGCTCGTGCCGCTTCCCGTAATGGAGGTACTGCGAAACGTGATCTGCGGGTGGGTCGCGGCGTCGAAGAAATCGGCGCTGCGCAGGTGGGCGTCGCGTTTTTCTTCGCGCGTGTCCACCGATGCGGCGTCGATCGCGGCCTCGAGCGCGAGCGGGATCTCGCTGCCCTGCGGGAGCGTAATCGTGCCGGTCAGGCCGTGGAAGGTGCCGCGCACCTTGGTGAGCATCAGGTGGCGGATCTGAAAGCTGACGTCGGAATGGGCCGGGTCGATTGCATACGTCCGGGTAGTAGCTGTGGTTTGCATGTCTGAAGTGTCGCACGTTGCCGAAAGCCTAGGAAGTCCACCGGCTACCCCGGGGGTAGCGCCCACCAGGATGGCTCACGACGCCGTCGATCTCGAGGCCGCGCGGCGGCGCGAGCTGCGCGCCTTCCTGATGAGCCGGCGCGCGCGCCTGCGCCCGGCCGACGTCGGGTTGCCGGAAACGGCGCGCCGCCGCACCCCCGGATTGCGCCGTGAGGAAGTGGCGCAGCTCGCCGGGCTCAGCACCGAATGGTACACGCTCTTCGAGATGGCGAAAGACACCGGCGTCTCGACCCGCACGATCGATGCGGTCGCGAAAGCGCTGCGCCTGGGCCCGGCCGAATCGCGCCACCTGCACAACCTCGTCAGCGGCGACCTCGCCCACGCCGCACCGGCCGGGCCCGACACGCTGCTCGACCCGGCACTGCTGGCGGTTATCGCGGGCTATCACGCGGGTCCGGCGATGCTGCTCACCCCGCGCATGGACGTCGTGGCGTCGAATCGCCTGGGCGTCGCGCTCTTCGGGCCGCTGTCCGACGCCGGCGGTGACGAGCGGAACTGGCTCTGGTACCTCTGTACCAACCATCATGTCATCGATGAGTGGGAGACCCAAGCGCGCCAACTCACCGCGACCTTCCGCGGCGTCTTCTGCGAACACGCTACCGATGCCGCGTACGCGGAACTGCTGGAGCGCTTGCTGGCCACGAGCGAAACGTTCCGCCGCTATTGGAACGAGCACGACGTGAGCATGCTCGAAGACGCGCCGCCGCTCAAGCTCCGGCATCCGGACTACGGGCCGCTGCAGTTCACGATGCGCGTGCTCGCGCAAGCCGGCACCGCGCCGGCGTACTACTGCTTCCTCGTTCCCGACGAAGCGACCGCGGCGGCGCCGGCCTACCGGAAATTGCGCCGCGCGATGGAGCGCTGAGCGCGCGTGGCGGTGCGCCGCTGGATCGAGCAGCGCTGGCTGCTCGACAACGTCATCCGGTCCAACGGGATCGATTGGGATCAACCGCGGTCGGTCTACTTGAACGCGGCGTGCGGCAGCGAAGCCAACGCCGATTTCGCGCAAATCCGCCAGCGCGTGCAGAAGATGGACGACATCGGTCCCGCGTTCGCCGCTACCGCGCGCCGCCGCGAAGCGAAAGCCCGCGAAGCCGAAGCCGCGCAAGCGCTCGTCACCGCGCGCGACAACTACTTCATGGCGGCCGTGCACTGGGGCGCGGCGCAGTGGCCCTACGACGAGAACGACGAGACGAACGTCGCCTACAACGGGCACAAACGCGACTGCTACGCGCACTACGCACGGCTCGCCGACCATCACGTGGAGGCGGTCTGGCTGCCGTTCGCGGGCAGCGCGATCCCGGCATGGTTTCACCTGCCGCCGGGCTATCGCGGCGGTGCGCTGCCGGCCGTGATCGCGATTCCGGGCATGGACAGCTTCAAGGAAATGTCGGTCGCGCTGTACGGCGACCGTTGGCTCAACCGCGGGATCGCCGTGCTCGCGATCGACGGCCCGGGGCAGTATGAGGCGCCGATGGTCGGCATCAACGTCAGCATGGAGAACTGGAGCGCCGTAGGCAGCGTGCTCTTCGACTGGCTCGCGGCGCGCGCGGAGATCGATTCCACGCGCATCGGCGTCAGCGGAACGAGCTTCGGCTCGTTTTTCGCCACGATCGTCGCGGGCAGCGAACCGCGCCTGCGTGCGTGCGCCGTTCAGGCGACCTGCCTCGAACCCGGCTGCCATACGATCTTCGAAGAGGCGTCGCCGACGTTCAAGAAGCGCTTCATGTACATGTCGGGCTACACCGACGAAGCGGCGTTCGATGCGTTCTGCGCAACGCTCACCTGGGAGAACCACGTCGACGCGATCGCGTGTCCGTATCTGTGTCTGGCCGGCGAAGCCGAGGAACTGAGCCCGCTGGAGTATGCCGAGCGGCTGATGCAGCGCCTGAACGGGCCGAAGCAAATGGTCGTCTACGCGGAAGCACGCCATGCGCTCGGCGGCGTCCCCTCAGCGAACCTCGGTCCGTCCCCGCCGGTTTTGGTCGCCGACTGGATGGCGGCGCGGCTGGCCGGCAAGCCGTTCGCGAGCGAGCGCTGGTATGTTGACCCCGGCGGCCGCATCAGCAAGGCGGCCTACTGAGCGGCTCTCCGCTAGGCGCGGATCGGCAGTACCGCCGTCACCTCGCAGCGGCGGTCGTGCATGGCGACGTTCAGGTTGCGCGCGAGCTGGTTCACGATATACAGGCCGCGCCCGCTTTGCGCGTAGAGTGGTTGCGGAGCGATGCTCGTGATGTCGAAGCAGTCGCCGTCATCCGTTACGCGCAGACTCGCCCAGCCGTCGAACAACAGCTCGACCGAAACCGAGGTGCGCGCGCACTTCACCGCATTCGACACCAGTTCGCCGAAAATGAGCGCGGAATCTTGAAGCTCGGAGGCGCCGGCCGGCTTCGCGCTCAGGTAATGGGTGAAATCACGCCGAGCGGCCGCCGCCCCGGCGAGGTCGCCCCGTTTGATCAGCCATTCGCGCTCTGTTTTTTCCATCGCACCCACCTTCGAGTTGAACATACCCCACAGAAGAGGCGCCAACCCGAGGCCGAAGAAGCGCTTGCTTGATAATTCGCCGTTTTGCTCGTAGATGCGGAGTTCACGCCTGCCGGCTTCTCGTCGCGATGTGATTCCGGCGTCAGTTTTCACTCTTCGACCCGAACGCGGCGTGCGTGGGCCGTGTCTGATGAGCGCATGATGTTGGGCGTTCCGGGTACGAAGGCCGCATGCCCGAAAAATCAGATGCCATCGTCGGTCAGTTGAACAAGTTGCTTGAAATGGAGCTCTCGGGGGTGACGCGTTACCTCCACTACAGCTTCATGGTCTTCGGCGCGAATCGTATTCCGATCACCGCGTGGTTCCGCGAACAGGCCAACGAGGGCGTCTTGCATTCGGTGCTGGTCGGCGAAAAGATCACCGCGTACGGCGGTGAGCCGAGCGTGGCTGTGCGGCCCGTTCCGACCACGCGGCATCAGGGCTTGCGGGCGATGCTCGAGGAAAGCAGCGTCTTCGAGCGTGAAAGCCTGGCCGAGTACGTCAACCTGCTGCACTTGGCCGCCGAGGATGATATCGCACTCGAAGAGTTCGCGCGCGCGCAAATTCTGGCCGAGACCGAACATCTGCAAGAAGTCGACAAAATGCTGCGCGGGATGCCCAAATAGGGCTAGTGGATCGTCATTTTCTGGGCGTCGCTTAGCCCGGTGGCGGCGCCGCTGATCGTGACCAGCGGAGCGACGTTGCCGTTGGCGTTGGCCGCGAATTTCGAGAGCGAGTTCGAGAACGCGTCGGAAATCCAAAACGCGCCCGACGGGTCGATGCCGACGCCGCTGGGATTCTGCAAGCCGGTGGCCGCACCGATGAGTTGTGCCACCGGAGCGACATTGCCGCTCGCGCCGCTCGCGAACACGAGCACGAACCCGCTCGTACAGCAGCTGGAACCGGTGTCGGCAACGATGATGCGACCGGTCGCGTCGATCGCGACGGCGCCGGGATGCACGAGCTGCGTTGCAGCGCCGACGATCCGGTTGGTGGGAGCGACGTTGCCGCCGGCGCCGAACGCGAACACGTCGATCGCGGGCGCTCCGTAATCAGCCACGTAGAGGTTGATCGACGAGTCGAACGCCATTCCGATCGGCTCGCTGAGGGTGGTGCTTGCGCCGGAGATGATGTGCGTGGGCGTGGCACTGCCGGAACTGGTCGGCGGCATGACGTCGATCAGCGCGGTCGTGTAGGATGATTCGTAGATGTAACCGTTTGAGTCGACCGCCAGTCCTTCGGTGGCCGGGCTGTTGGTCGGCGTGAACGTGCGCGTTGCGGCGACGTTTCCGGTCAGACCCGACGCGAATATTTTCACCCCGGAGTTGTCGTCGTTGGACGTATAGATGGTGCCGCTGGAATCGACCGCGAGCGCGACGGGATCCGACAACCCGCTGACGCTGCCGCCGACCGTGTTGGTCGGAGCGACGTTTCCATAGGGACCGTTCAACGGAAACCACGAGACCGATCCCGTGTTGCGGTTGGCCACGTAGAGCATCTGGTTGCCGAACGTGAAGCTCAGCGCGACCTGGGCCGTGCTCGCGCCGCTCGCTTTCGCGCTGATCGCGACGGTGTATCCGGCGCTCGCGGCGCCGTCGTAGTAGACGGTGATGACGTCGGCGGAACTGGACGAGGTCACCGAGGCCGCATGCGTTCCGCCGTTGAGCGCGAGCAGGGTGTGGCCGCTGCCGCCGGTTTCGCTCGCCTGGAAGGTGATCGGGTTGGAGAACGTGTCGGTCTCGGTGTTCCCGCTGCCGTTGCTCACGGTGTTGGTTCCGGCGATGATCGCTTCGCTGCGAGCGTCGTAGGCGGTGAACGCGAGGTTATAGTTGCCGGCCGTCCCTCCGGTGAGGGTCTGCGTTGCCGGCGTGACGACGACCGACGCGACGGTGCCCCCGACGACGAGGTTGACCGCGTTGCTCGTGTTGGCGACGATCGCGACGCTGTAGACCGTTCCTTGACCGAGCTGGTGGGCGGCGGAGAAGCTGCCGGCGACGGGGGCGGCGTCGTAGGCCGTGGCCACGACGTCGATCGTTCCGGCCGCGACGCCCAGCGCGAGCGCGCACGTCCGCGCCGTCTTCGTCGTGCACAGGCTCGACGTGGCGGACACGTCGTAGCTGCCGCCGGCCAGGGTGTTCGCATGGGCCGTGTCGCTATGGGCGTAGGCTTGGATCTGAATCCCGTTCGTCAACGGCGTGATCGCGGCGGTATGCCGCACCGCGGCCGCGGCGGCCGCCGCCGCCGGAATGCTGATCTGCACCGCCATCGTGCCGGTCCCGCTTTGCGCCGTCGCCGGCCCTTGCGCTGCCGGCGGCGCCGCCCCGCCGCCCCCGCCGCCGCACGCGGCGAGACAAAGAAGGGCGCCGGCCACGGTCAACGTGCGCAGCATCCGCTACACCGTACGCTTTGCGGTCGAGCGAAACAGCGCCGCGAGGCGGCCATCGCCGTCGATGCCTTGGGTGGCGGAAATCGTGTTCGCTTCTTCGATGTAGGCGAGGCAGGCCTGATCGGCCGCGTCGCGCGCGCCGAGGCGTTCGAGCGCCGCGATGACCTGCACGGCATGGTCTTCGCCGAGCATGCCGATCGTGGCGTAGGCGTCGGCAACGATCGTGCGGTCGGCCGAGGGCGGCTGGGCCAGTGCCCAGGCGACCGGGAACGACCATTTGCGCCGGCGGATGTCCGCGCCGCTGGGTTTGCCCGTTTCCTCGGTGCGGCCCCACGTGCCGAGCACGTCGTCGCGCACTTGGAACGCGAGCCCGTAGGCGCGCCCGACGCTGCTGTACGCCTGCGCGCGTTCATCCGATGCGCCGGCCGACCACGCGCCGAGTTCGCACGCCACCGCCAGCAGCGCGGCCGTTTTGCCCTCGATCATCCGCACGTATTCCTCGAACGTGACGAACGTCGCCGTTTCGAAGCCGATGTCGAACGCCTGGCCCTCGCACATGCGGAAGTGGGCTTCTTGCAAACAGCGCATCATCGCGGCCACCGTCGCCGCGGGCAGCGCGCGCGAGCCGTCGACCAGCGTCAGATACGCCAGCGCCGACATCGCATCGCCCGCGACCAGGGCCGCGCGCACGCCGTGACGTGCCCACAGCGCGGGGCGCCCGTGCCGCATCTCATCGCCGTCTTCGATGTCGTCGTGGATGAGCGAGAAGTTGTGCAAGAGTTCGAGTGCCGCCGCGGCGCCCAGCGCCACGCTGCCGTCGCCGCCTTCGCATTCCGCGACGGTGAGGAGAATGCGCGGCCGCAAACGCTTGCCGCGCTTGGCGCTGGGTTCGTCGAGCCCGAAGTGCTCGCGAATCAGCGGGCCGTTGGCGTTGTTCGTCGCCGCGCCGTCGAGCACGGTTTCGAGATAGCTCTCGAAGTCCTCAAACGACGGCGAGCGGACGAGCATGCTGTTACTTCGCGAAGACGGTGCGGATCGAACCGATCAGGTTCTGCGGGCGCATCATGTCGGCCGCAGCGGATGCCTCGAACCCCGAGTGGACCATGCAATCCTCGCACTTGGGATTGCCGCTCTTGTGCCCGTATTTTTCCCACTCGGTGGTTTCGAGCAGCTCTTTGTAGCTCGTCGCGTAGCCTTCACCGAGCAGATAGCACGGTTTCTGCCAGCCGAAGAGGCTATAGCTGGGCATGCCCCACGGCGTGCAGTCGTAATCTTTCTCACCGGTGAGGAAGTCGAGGAAGAAGGGGCTCGCGTTGAACTCCCATTTCTTCTTGCCGGCCTTGTACGGGGCGAGGATTCCGCGGAAGAGCTGGCGCGTCTCTTCAACCGCCAGGAAGTGATCCTGATCGGGCGCTTTCTCGTAGCGGTAGCCGGGCGAGAGCTGCATCCCGTCGACCTTCAGCTCGTCGGTGACGAAGTCGAAGAAGGCGTGGAAATCTTCGGGCTGCGAGCCTTCAAAAATCGTCGTGTTGGTGTACACGCGGAAGCCCTTGGCCTTGGCCGCGCGAATCGCTTTGACGGCGATGTCGTAGGTGCCGGGGCGCGCGACGGCCTCATCGTGGATGTGCTGCGGGCCGTCGAGGTGGATGTTGAAGCCGAAGTAGTCCGAGGGGGTGAACTTATCCAGGCTTTGCTCCAGGCGCAGCGCGTTGGTGCAGAGGTAGACAAATTTCTTGCGCGCGATCAGGCCTTCGACGATTTCTTTGATCTGCGGGTGGAGCAGCGGTTCGCCGCCCGGGATCGCGACCACCGGCGCGCCGCATTCATCGACGGCTTCGAAGCACTTTTCGGGCGAGAGATGTTGGCGCAAGATCTCCACCGGGTGCTGGATCTTGCCGCAGCCGTTGCACGCGAGGTTGCAGCGAAACAACGGCTCCAGCATGAGCACGAGCGGATACCGCTTCTTGCCCATGAGCCGCTGGCGCATCACGTATGACCCCACCGCGATTGCCTGCTTGAGTGCGATTGCCATTATTTCTCCCGAACGAGTGTGTTAAAATAGCCGTTCTCTTGAAACCACGTGACCGCGTCGGATAACGCGCGGGTTACGGGGCTCGGCGAGAGGCCCAGCGTTTTCTCTGCTTTCGCGACGGTGTAGTACATTCGCTGCTTGGCCATGCGAACACCGTCAAACGGCACATCCGGGCGCAACCCCAGCGGTTCGAGCAGGAACTCCCCGACTGCTGCGTAGGCAAGCGGCACGAGCGGCGCTAGCCGGACCGTGGGCGCGGGCCGGCCCGTCAACGCGGCCAGGCGCTCGAGAAGCCCGCGCAGCGTCATGTTCTCGTTGCCGAGGATATAGCGCTCGCCCGTGCGCCCGCGCTCGAAAGCCGCGATGTGGCCGGCCGCGACGTCGCGCACGTCGACGATGTTCAGCCCGGTGTCGACGTATGCGGGCATGCGGCCGCTGCAGAAGCGCACCACGATCTCGCCGGTCGGCGTCGGTTTCGCATCCCACGGGCCGATCGGCGTCGTCGGGTTGACGATCACGACGTCTTGGCCGCCGGCGACCGCGCGCTGCACTTCCACCTCGGCCTCGTATTTCGAGCGTTTGTAGGCGCCGATGAGGTCTTCGGGCGCGCTCTGGTAGGTCTCATCGGCCGGTTCGCCGTCCTTGCGGACGCCGATCGCGGCCACGGAACTCGTGTGGACCACGCGCGGCACGCCGGCCCGCCGCGCCGCCCCCAGCACCAGGCGCGTGCCCTCGACGTTCGCGCGCATCACCTCGGCGCGGTCGCGCCGCCACAAGCTGTAGGTGGCCGCCACGTGAAAGACGGCGTCGCAGCCGCGCATCGCCGTGCCCAGCTCGGGCACGAACAGGTCGCCCGGCACGCGCACGACGTCGAGGCCCGCGAGCGACGGAGCGGCGGCCCGCACGAGCGCCCGCACCGTCCAATCACGCGCCAGCAGCGCCCGCACGAGATTCGCACCCACAAACCCGGAGGCGCCGGTGACGAATGCGGTCGGCAGCGCCTACCTCCGACTAAAGTCGAAGGGTCGTTCGCGCACGCGGTCGACCAGCCAGCGCAGCGAGTAGTTCGTCAGCGTCGAGGTCGAGGCGGCGAAGATCAGCGCTTTCACTTCGGTGCGCGAAATTTTCACACCGCCGCCCGGCACGAGCATCGCTTCGGACTTCTCGAGATCGCGCATCGTCGCCACCGCGAACAGCACCGGCAGCACGCAGAAGAGCCGGATGCGCACCGCCATCAGCGGCAGATGCTCGATGTAGCGCAGCGAGCGCTCGATGTCGTCCTGCGCGATGCGGAAGAGCGGTTCGAGCGCGGCGCGATTGGCCGCACGCCGCTCGTCGTGCAGCAGCAGATCGTGGGCGCTGCCCTGCGCCGCGAGCAGATCCGCCGGCACGTAGATCGAGTTCTCGCGTTCGGCATCCCACGCGATATCTTTGAGAATGTTGACCGACTGCAGCGCCTCGCCGAACGGTTCGCAATCCTCGAGCAGGTTGCGGTACACGCGGTCGTCGACGGCGCTCGAGTGGTGGTGCCAGAGGTCGGTCAGCAGATGCCCGACCGTTCCGGCCACGTAATAGCAGTACTGGTGGAATTCCGGGACGCTGCCGATGCGGATGCCGCGCGGGTGCTCGAGCACGAAGCGGCGCATGCCGCGCACCATTTCCTCGATCCAGTGGTGCAAGATCGCTTGGGTGCGTGCGTCGAGGTTGCGGTAGAGGGCGAACACCTCGCCGGTTGCCGCGACCAGGTCGACGTAGTCGTCGCTCGTGGTCAGCTCCGCGATCGAGTCGCCGAAGGCGTCGGCGCGTTGCGCGTCGTCGAAGCAGGTGAGGAACCGATCCAGCAGTTCGGCCTTGCGCTCGGGCGAGAGCGCGAGATCGTCCTCGACGGTGTCGGCGATCCGGCACAGCAAATAGCCCAGGCGCACCGGCGGTTCCAGGCGCGAGGGCAGCAGTTTGATCCCCAGTGCGAACGTTCGCGAGACACGCGGCAGCAAGGACCGGGTGTGGCGATCGATGTCGATGACGGAATTATTCTCAAGCAGCATTACTCGGTGAAAAATTCTCCCATGGATCGAGGTACGCTGCCGGGCGCACGTTCGCGCTGCCGCCCCGCTGTTGTCGCTACCAAGGACGGTACGGACACATTCGGTTTCAGCGACCCCAAAAAAATCCGCCCGCCGGGAAGCCCGGCCCTCTCGCCGGACCCGGATTCTCATCTTGAACGGCGCTCGCCGTGCGCCCCGGGCCGCGGGGTGCGCCGTGGCCCGGGGCGTAAGCTCTGCGCGCGTGGATAGCCGTACGCCGGTGGTGATCGTGGGCGCCGGTCCGGTGGGGCTGGCGCTGGCCGGCGATTTGGCTCGCCGCGGCCGGAACGTGGTGATCCTCGAACGCGGCGACGGCACGATCACGCAGCCCCGGATGGACTTCGTCGGGGTGCGGACGATGGAATTCGTGCGCCGTTGGGGCCTCCTCGATGCGGTGGAAGCGGCCGGCTACAACCGCGACCTCGCCCAGGACAACGTCTACGTGACCAGCTTGACCGGCTACGAGCTGGGGCTTCGAGCAAGACGGCGAGCGCGTGCGCACGACCGTGCGCGAACGCGCCGGCGGCCGCACGTTCGAGCTCGAATCGGACTTTCTGGTCGGCTGCGATGGCGCCTCGAGTGCGGTCGCGGCGGCGCTCGGCGTCGAATTCGACGGCAAAGCGGCGCTGACGAACACCACCAACGTGATCTTTCGCTGCCCCGATTTGCTGCAGCTGCACGACAAGGGCGAAGCCTATCGCCACATCGTGGTGACGCCGCAAGGCACCTACGCGACGCTCGTGCACATCAACGGCTACGACCGCTGGCGGATGTCGGTCGTGCAGACACCGCCCGGGGGCTTGAACGCGGACGAAGTCGACGCCGCGATCCGGCGCGTCGTCGGACGCGATTTCCGCTTCGAGGTGCTCTCGATCAACAACTGGACGCGGCGCGAGCTCGTCGCGCGGCGCTTCGGCGAGGGCCGCGTGTTCATCGCCGGCGACGCGGCGCACGTGATGTCGCCGACCGGCGGCTTCGGCATGAACACCGGCATCGGCGACGCCGTCGATCTGGCCTGGAAGCTCGACGCGGTCATCGCCGGCTGGGGCGGCCCGCTGCTGCTGGAATCGTATACCGCGGAGCGGCGGCCGGTGGCGGTGCGCAACAGCCGCGAGGCGAGCGACAACCTGGCGCGCATGCTCTCGCCTAAGCCGGCGCCGGACGCTATGCGATGATTCCGAAGCCGGCCGCCGCGTGCGCGCAGAGGTCGGCCGCGCGTTCTCGCACGCCATGAGCAACGAATGGCAAACGCTGGGCATCCATCTCGGCTACCGCTACGATGAGTCGCCGGTGTGCCGGTACGACGGCACGCCGGCGCCGCCGCTCGACGTTGCGAACTACGAGCAGATCCTCGCGCGCCGGCGCGCCGCGCACCGCACGTGTGGCTCGCCGACGGCCGCTCGACGCTCGACCTGTTCGGCATGGGCTTCGTGCTGCTTGCGGCTCGACCCGGCGGCCGACCCCGAACCGCGCGGCGGCCGCGCTGCGGCGTCACGGGGTGCCGGTGCAGGTTATCGATCTGTTCGAGCCGGCCGTGCGCGCGGCGTACGAGTCGGCGCTCGTGCTGGTTCGCCCCGACGGGCACGTGGCGTGGCGCGGTAACGCCGCCGGCGACGCCGAAGACCTCGCAGCCTGCGTGCGCGGAGCGGGCAAAGGAGCGATGATCGGTGGCCACTGACACGACGGTAGTGAAACCGGATTCACTCGAGGCGCTGTATGCGACCCTCGGCGAGCACAGCTTCGATGCCGGTTGGAACAAGGTGACGCCCTCGCTCTACCCGGAGCCGCACAAGACGTTCTTGCCGGCGCATTGGCGCTATCGCGACGGCCGGGCGGCCCTCGAGCGGGCCGGCACGCTGGTCGGCACGGAGCTGGCCGAACGCCGCAACCTGATCTTGTTCAACCCGCGCGAGGGCAACCGTTACGGCACGAGCGCGACGCTCGTTTCCGCCTATCAGATGCTGTTGCCGGGCGAGCATGCGCGCTCGCACCGCCACACGCCCAATGCGCTGCGCCTGATCGTCGAAGGCGACGCCGGCGCCTACACCGCGGTCGACGGCGAACGCATCCCGATGCTGCCGGGCGACGTGGTGCTCACGCCGTCGTGGAGCTGGCACGGTCACGGCAACGCCGGCACCATCCCGGCCTACTGGATCGATTATCTCGACGTGCCGCTCGTGCACGCGATCGAGCCGATGTTCTTCGAGCCCCATCCGCGCGATTTCGAAGACGACGCGGTCCCGACCGATCGCTCGCCGCTGCGCTTCCCGTTGACCTGGACCCAAGCCGAGCTGGAGCGCGCGCAAACCGATGCCGGCGGACGCTTCGGCCGCCGGGTCACGTTCGAGACACCCTCCTTGCGCACGATTCGCCTCCACATGCAGGCGTACGCGGCCGGCACGGAAACCGCGCCCTACCGCACGACCGCCAACAACATCTACAGCGTCGTCTCGGGCAGCGGCCGCACGACCATCGACGGCACGACGTTCGCTTGGGAACGCGGCGACGTCTTCGTCGCGCCGGCGTGGCGGCCGCACCATCACGCGGTTGCGTCGGACGCCGTGCTGTTCCGCGTGACCGACGAACCGCTGTTGGAACTGCTCGGCATGCTCAGAGAGACAGAATAAGAGAGCGCTCTCTAGCTTCAGCGCCCCGGCCGTCCCTTGACCTCCCTTGCCAAAGGCGGTACAATACCTGCCTATGCCCCTCGGTCGATAACGCGGATCCAAGGAACGTCAACGGCGATTCTCTGGACCGCTGTGCCTATTTCCGGCACCCAGCGCCTCCTGCGCCATCCATGACGTCACCTCGATCGCCTCTGCTCGCCGAGTCGCTGTAAAGGACGATACGTGAACCTGCTCGACGTCAACAATTTCGACGCGATGCGGATCGGGCTCGCTAGCCCCGAACAAATCCGCGCCTGGTCTTTCGGTGAAGTCAAAAAGCCCGAAACCATCAACTACCGGACGCTCAAACCCGAGCGCGACGGGCTCTTCTGCGAGAAGATCTTCGGCCCCACCAAAGACTGGGAATGCCACTGCGGCAAGTACAAGCGCATCCGCTTCAAGGGGATGATCTGCGACCGCTGCGGCGTCGAGATCACGCGCGCCAAAGTGCGCCGCGAGCGCATGGGCCACATCGAGCTCGCGACGCCGGTCAGCCACATTTGGTACTTCAAGGGCGTGCCCTCGCGTATCGGCATCCTGCTCGATATGTCGCCGCGGCAGCTCGAGAAGGTGATCTATTTCGCCGCCTACGTCGTCACCGATCAAGGCGACACGACGCTTGGCAAGCGCGAGATCCTGACCGAGCAAAAATATCGCGAATCGCGCGAGAAGTACGGCTCCCGTTTCAAGGCCGGCATGGGCGCGGAATCGATCCGCGAGCTGCTGCGCGACCTGAACCTGCGCAAGCTCCAAGAAGAGCTGCGCCGCGAGTTCAAGGAGACGACGGGTCAGAAGCGCGTCAAGGCGATCAAGCGCCTCGAAGTCGTCGAAGCGTTCCTGGCCTCGGGCAACAAGCCCGAGTGGATGATCCTCTCGGCCGTGCCGGTGATCGCGCCCGAACTGCGCCCGATGGTGCAGCTCGACGGCGGCCGCTTCGCCACGTCCGACCTCAACGATCTCTATCGCCGCGTGATCAACCGCAACAACCGCCTCAAGCGGCTGCTCGAGTTGAGCGCGCCCGAGATCATCATCAAGAACGAGAAGCGCATGCTGCAAGAAGCAGTCGACGCGCTGATCGACAACGGCCGGCGCGGGCGTCCCGTCACGGGCCCCAACAACCGTCCGCTGAAATCGCTCTCCGACATCCTCAAGGGCAAACAGGGCCGCTTCCGGCAGAACCTGCTCGGCAAGCGCGTCGACTATTCGGGCCGTTCGGTCATCGTGGTCGGCCCGAACCTCAAGCTGCACCAGTGCGGCCTGCCCAAAGAGATGGCGCTCGAGCTCTTCAAGCCGTTCGTGATGAAGAAGCTGGTCGACCGCGGCCAAGCGCACAACATCAAGAGCGCGAAGCGCATGGTCGAGCGCGTGCGTCCGGAAGTCTGGGACGTGCTCGACGAAGTGATTCGCGAGCACCCGGTGCTGCTCAACCGCGCGCCGACGCTGCATCGCCTCGGCATTCAGGCCTTCGAGCCGGTGCTGGTCGAAGGCAAAGCGATCCATCTGCATCCGCTCGTGTGCACGCCGTACAACGCCGACTTCGACGGCGACCAGATGGCCGTGCATCTTCCGCTGAGCGCCGGTGCGCAAGCGGAAGCGCGCATCCTGATGCTCTCGTCCAACAACATCCTGCAGCCGAGCTTCGGTAACCCGGTGTCGATCCCGACGCAAGACATGGTCTTGGGTCTGTACTACCTCACGTTCAACCGCGATGAGTACAAGGGGCCGGCCAAGGGCGAGCTCGCCGACGACCAGCTCTACGCGCACGAAGTCGGCCGCCGCTGGCAGTCGAGCTACGTGGGCAACGGCAGCGCGCCCAAGGAGCCGACGTTCGGCAACCTGCAAGACGCGGTGCTGGCCTACGACAGCGCATCTGATCGGTCTGCAAGAGTGGATCAACCTGCGCGTGGACGGCACGCGTCTGCGCACCACGGTCGGCCGCGCGATTCTCAACGATGCCTTTCCGCCGGAGTGGAAGCATCCGTACATGAACCACGTGCTCGACAAGAACGCGCTCAAGAAGCTGATCACGGATTGCTACCGCACGCTACGGTAACGCCGCGACGGCCGAATTCCTCGATGCGATCAAGGCGCTCGGGTTCCACTACGCCACGCAGTCCGGCACCACGGTGTCGATCAGCGACGTCGTCGTGCCCCAGGCGAAGTACGACTTGCTCGACAAGGCGCAGACCGAAGTCGACGAACTGCACGGGCTCTTCGATCAGGGCTTCATCTCCGAAGAAGAGCGCTACCAGAAGACGATCGAAGTCTGGCAGAAGACCTCCGACGACGTCACGCAGGCCATGCAGGCCGCCCAGAACCCGCTCAACCCGGTGTTCATGATGGCGACCTCGGGCGCGCGCGGTTCGATCGCCCAGGTCAAGCAGCTCGGCGGTATGCGCGGACTGATGTCCGATCCGTCGGGCCGCATTCTCGAGATTCCGGTCAAGGCGTCGCTCAAAGAAGGCCTCACCGTTCTCGAGTACTTCATCTCGACGCACGGTGCGCGCAAGGGTCTCGCCGATACGGCACTCCGTACGGCCGACTCGGGTTACCTCACGCGCCGTCTCGTCGACGTCGCGCAGGACGTGATCATCCGCGAGGAAGATTGCGGCACCACGCGCGGCATCACGGTGTACGACATCCGCGTCGGCAAGGAAACGATCGAACCGCTCTACGACCGGATCATCGGCCGCCGCGCCGCCGAGGACATCAAGGATCCCGAGAAGCCCAACTCGCGCACGAAGCTCGTCGCACGCGATGAAGAGATCGACGAAGAGAAGGCCAAGGCGATCATCGCCGCCGGCATTCACTCAGGTGAAGATCCGCTCGACGCTGGCTTGCCAGGCGAAGTACGGCGTGTGCGCCATGTGCTACGGCCGCAATCTCGCGACCGGGCTCAAGGTGGACATCGGCGAGGCGGTCGGCATCATCGCCGCGCAGTCGATCGGTGAACCGGGCACGCAGCTCACGCTGCGTACCTTCCACACCGGCGGCGTCGCGACCGAGGACATCATCACCGGTCTTCCGCGCGTCGAGGAAATCTTCGAAGCGCGTAAGCCCAAGGGTGAAGCGCCGGTGTCCGAGCACGCCGGCACATCAAGATCGGCGAAGAGAAGGGCAAGCGCGTCGTCTACGTCACCGACGAGACGGGCGAAGAGCACGAGATCGAAGCTCCGATCGGAACGCATCTCACCGGTCCAAGACGGCACGCCGATCAAGGCCGGCCAACCGATCGCGGACGGCAGGCTGAACCCGCACGACATCCTGCGGATCAGCGGCGAGACCGCGCTGCAGAACTACCTCGTGCAGGAAGTGCAGAAGGTCTACCGCTCGCAAGGCGTCGACATCAACGACAAGCACATCGAAGTCATCGTGCGCTCGATGCTGCGTAAGGTGAAGATCATCGACGGCGGCGACACGCGCTTCCTGCCGGGCCAGCTCGTCGAAGCATCGGCGTTCAACGAAGCCAACGAAGGCCTCACCAAGGACCGAGGCAAGAAGGCCGAAGGCGGCGCGGTGCTGCTCGGCGTGACGAAGGCGTCGCTCGCGACGGAGTCGTTCCTCTCGGCGGCGTCGTTCCAAGAGACCACCCGCGTCCTCACCGACGCGGCCATCAAGGGCAAGCACGATCCGCTGCTCGGCCTCAAGGAAAACGTCATCATCGGCAAACTGATCCCGGCCGGTACGGGGATGTCGCGTTATCGCAACATCAAGATCGAACCCGAAGGTCAGGACCTCGACGAAGAGGGCCGTCCGAAGAACGTGTTCCTCGACTTCAATCCGCACGCGGAGCCGAGGAAGACGCGCTCACGACCTACGGCGAGGTCGTGGCCCCCAACGGCCAGGAGATGTCACCGAAGGTGCTCGGGCCCGTACGAGCGCCAGCGCATGCAAGAGAACACGGTGAACTACGAAGGCGAATACGACGCCGAAGTCGCCGTGCCGGCGCCGGCGGCGCGCACGCAGTACAAGCCCAAGGGCA
>CAVYUA010000004.1:0-1769289 GCA_963771605.1 Vulcanimicrobiota bacterium
TCACCGGGAACACCGAAGATGAATTCCGCTCCGTTGGCGCGCAGCGCATCGATGAGAACGTGCGCGCCGGAGCGCGGCTTAGCGGACTGGTTCGTAGAGGAGCTCCTGCGCCGGGAACGACGCGAAATGCAGGTAACGGGCGGCAACGTCGATGACCGGTTGAACGAGCGCCGGGCTCAGCACTTCGCCGTAGCGGGCGCGGGTCATCGTCGCGATCACCGCCGCGGGAATCTTGGTGTACTGCGAGAGGATCGCTCCGCTGCGCACTTGATTGGCGGGGGTGTTGGCCCATACCGCGGTCGTGTGAATCGCGCTGATGAAGCGTGCGACGAGGTCGGCGTGCGCTTTGACCCAAGCCGTTCCGCCGAACCACACGCCGAACATGAACTCGTTCGCCACCGCGTTCATCGGATAGGCCAGCAGATGGTTTTTCGCGCTGGCCACGGCGAGTGCCGGCTCACCGATCTCGGCTGCGTCGACGCGGCCCGCGACGAGGGAGTCCACCATGGCGGAAAACGGCAATTCGAGAAACCGAACCTGCGCCGAATCGCCGCCGTTGCGATCGATCCACGCGCGCGGGCCGTACTCCGTCATCGTTCCCAGACCGTTGGCGCCGATCACTTTGCCGCGCAGATCGCTCGCGGTGCGAATCGGCGAGCCCTGCGCGACGAACAGCGCCGTGAACGGCGCGGCCGATGAATACAGCACGGCCGGCGCGATGCTGAGAAACGGGATGCCCTTTTGCCGCGCGATCGCCAGCGATACCGGGGTCGTCCAACCGATGTCGACGGCGTCCGAAGCGACGGCCGACGCGACGGCCGCCCCGTTTTGCATGATCTGAATATCGACGTCGATGCCCGCAGCGGCAAAGAAGCCCATCTCCTGCGCGTAGAATACTTCGGCCGCCGCTTCGCTCGGCAACGTCGCCACCCGGATCGACGGCCGTGCTTGCGCGGAACCGCGCGCTCCAAGTCCGGCAAACGCGGCGGCTGCGAACGCCAACGATCCGAGCGCTCGTGCGCGGGACGGCCAACAGGGCTGATGCATCGCCCCGTCGATTCGCCATAGACGGTGAAGACGCTCTTCGAGAAGATTTGGGACCGGTACCGCCAACCACGGGCCGGCCTTGGGTACGGCCTGCGAAGCGGGCCGAACACGCCTGCGCTCTCCGCCGCCGAGATCGACGCCGCCGCGCAACTGCTCGACGCCGCGCGGCGCGCGCGCGTTCCGATCGCCGTTCTCTCGCAAGAGCGTCCGCACCTGAACGAGCGCGACGCCTATGCGATCGCCGCCGCCGGCATCGCGCTGCGGCCGCACGCAACGGCGGGATTCAAGCTCGGCTATACGAGCGAGGCGATGCGGCGGCAGATGCACGTCGACCAGCCGAATTACGGCCGGCTCTGCGAAGACACGCAGATCGCGAACGGCGCGAAACTCGACATCGGCAACCTCATCCATCCGCTGATCGAGCCGGAGATCGCACTGCGCGTCGGGCGCGACATCGACCCGGGTGAGCGCACGTACGACCGGATCGCGCAGGCCGTCGATGCCGTGATGCCGGCGCTCGAAATCGTCGACACGCGCTACGTGAGCTACACGTTCACCGCCGTCGACAACATCGCCGACAACAGCTCCGCCGCGCGCTTCGTCCTCGGACCGCCGAGCACACTGCGTTCGCTCGGCGATCTGCGCGCCGTTCCGGCCCGGCTCTACGCCGACGGCACCGCGATTGCGGCGGGGACGGGCAGCGATGCGCTCGGTGACCCGGTCCTCGCGCTGGCCTGGCTGATCGAACGCCTCGCGCACGACGGCGAGCATTTACGCGCCGGAACGATCGTGCTCACCGGCGGGCTCACGCGCGCCCACCCCGTCGCCGGCGTCGCGCGATTCACCGCGACGTTCGGCGTACTCGGCGACGTCGCGCTCGTTATCCCGTAACGGCGGTGACGTAGGTGGCTACGCCGATACTGATGGTGACGGGAACGGCCGCACCGGCGACCTTCGGCTGCGAGCGGGGTGCTTTCCTTGACGCGGCACCGCGCTCAGCGGCGCACGAGCGCCACCGGGGCGTGTCGCGTCGATATGATCGAGCGGTCGCCGATCCACAGCGCCGGCGGTATGCGCCACCACTTCGCCATCTCGTTGAGCGGCAGCGCGTAGCTGCCGCGCAGCGCGGCGAAATCGGCCCACGCGCGCTCGGGCTCGCGCATCGGCAAACCCTTGGCGCGTAAGCGCTCGTACACTTGGTCGAATTCCGAACGTTCGATGCCGGCCGCGCCGGTCAAGTCCTGCTCGAAGCCGTAGAAGTACGCGTAGTCGTTGACGAGGTGTCGTCCCAGGCGGCTGAGCATCCTGGCCGGGCCGACGCTGCCGACCTCGATCGTCGAGATGACGATCGTCGCGGCATCGAGCAACGCTCCGATCGTACCGACCCACGATTGATGGTCGTGGGTCGAGCGGAAGTACGACAGCACCGGATAGGCGAGGTGCGTTTCCATGATGTCGGCGATCCACTCCTCGGCCCGGCGAAACGTAGCGGACAGTTCGTCGAGCATCTCGAGATCGACGTGCCGTTCGATGAAATCGACACCCGAGGGCGGCGCGCCGGTGCGCTCGCGCATCGTGACGATGAACGTTTCGCGGCGTTGAAACGCGCCGAACAGCGAAAACAAAAACGCGGTCACGATCGCGAACGTTCCCAGGCCCAAGCCGGCCGCCGCAAGCGAGGCAGCGCGCGCGATCCCGTGCCGCGCGACGATGTCGCCGTAACCGAGCGTGAGCACGGAGGTCCCCGCGTAGTAGACCGCCGTCCAGTAGGTGTGCGGTTCGGGTTGCAGCTCGCCGCGCAGTGCGAAGAAGATCAGCCCGAATCCGAGCGTCAAGGAGCAGATCCAGAACACCATCAGCGTCACGAGCAGCAGCGGCGCATACACACCGTAGAGCGCCTCCCGGCGCTCCTCGTTGGCCACCTGCATCCCGAGCGCGCCGACGATGCGCCAACCGCTGCGCGAGATCAGCGCGCTCGGACGCCAGGCGTAGGTCGGCCGCGGCACGATAACGCTTTGGAACACGTCCGAGGCGATGAGCAGCACGACCGCGACACCGGCGATGCCGACGGCCAAGTCGAGCAGCATGTTGCTCTAGACGAGACGCGAGGACGGCGGCCCTTCTCGCGCCGGATGAACCGAAGCTCCGGCGGCCGAAGGGGGCCGCATGTCATCAACACCACCGCCTCGGCCCGGGAACGAACTCCGCGCGATCGCACCCAAGCTCGCCGACCTGACCGAAAAGGTCTTGTTCGGCGATGTGTGGGAGCGGCCCGGGCTCTCCAAGCGCGATCGTAGCCTGATCACCTGCGCCGTCCTGACGGCCCTCTACCGGCCCGTGCAGTTGAAAGGCCACCTCCAGCGCGCGCTCGACAACGGCGTCACCCAAGACGAGCTGATCGAAATGATCACGCACGTGACCTTCTACGGGGGCTGGCCGACCGGCGTGACGGCGGCGACGGTCGCCGCCGAGGTCTTCGGCGCCGACTCGAAGACCTAGTCCCGGTTCGCCCTATTTCGGCGGCGCGAACGCGGCGATCTCGGCGTTCACAAACTTGCCGTTGCGCACTTCGGTGCGGCGGATGTACATGCTCTCGCGCACTTCCCGGGTTTGCGCATCGATCGTGATCGGTCCGCGCGGGCTCTCGAACGTGACCCCGCGCAGCGCGTCGATCGTCTTGGCCGGGTCGATCGCGCCCTTCTGTCCGGCTACGGCATGGTCGATCGCGGTCAACGCATCGAAGGCTTGCACCGCGATGAACGAGGGTTCGTCGTCGGGCGTTGCGTTCGCGATCACCTGCTTGTAGGTGCGGACGTAGTCGCGATTGAGCTTCGAGTCGTGATCGACCGTGTAGTTCGAGGCGGTCACGACGCCGAGCGCATCCTGGCCTTCGGCCGACATCAGCTCTTCGGAAATCAGGTCGGCCGTGCCGATCAGCTTCATCGTGCCTTTGAGGCCGTTCGTGCCGAACTGCTTGACGATGTTGATCGACGACGGGCCGCCGCCGACGAAGGCGAAGAGCGCGTCGGGCTTGGCGTCTTTGGCGCGCAGCAGGTAGGATGAGAAATCGGTCGTGTTGAGCGGGACCGCGACGCTGCCGATCACCTTACCGCCGCCGGCCGCCATCGCGTCGGTCAGCGATGAAAGCGTGTCCGCGCCGCTCGAATAGTCGGCCACCACGGCGTACACGGTCTTGATGCCGTTCTTGAGTGCCCAGCGCGCGAGCGGCGGTCCGAAGTCGGGCGTGAGAGTACGACGTGCGAATCGCATACGGCGCCTTGGCCAAGACGCCGGGCGTGGTCGCGTTGATGATGAAGTACGGGATCTTCGCTTGCGTCGAAACCTCGCCCATCGCGACGGCCTCGGGCGCCGACGAACCGCCCATCAGCATATCGATCTTATCTTGAACGATCAGTTCTTGCGCGAGCCGGCGCGCGGTCTCGGGCGCGTGCGCGTCGTCGCGCTTGATCAGCGTCACCTGCCGGCCGCCGACCACGTTGTGATGCATCAGCGAGCCACGCGGCGATCGAGGCGTTCACCGAACGGCCGAGCGCGGCACCCGGGCCGCTGAACGACATGATCAGGCCGATCTTCAGCGGCGTCCGCTTGCGCCGGCGCTTCGCGCGGCATCAGCGCACACAGGAACAGGGCGGCCGCCGCCGCCACGACCAGACGCCTAACCGACACGAAGCGCCTGCTGCGTCTTCTTGCTGGCGATCTTCCACCCGTCGGCGGCTTTTCTTGTGAATCTCGACGGTCGGGAATACGGCCACGATGCCCCGCGTGGTTCCGGCCTGCGCCGTTTTTACCGCGCGCGCCGGGAACGACCGACGTCAGCGCCCGCACTTCGGCCGTCTGCGCGTCGATCACCGTGACTTCGACGTTGGTGACGAGGTGGAACACCATCCGGTCGGCCTGCGGCACGTTGGGATTCCCGCGTTCGGGGAGCTTGTTCACGTGCGCGGCGATCTCGGCGCGCCCGGTGAAGCCGGCCTCGTCGCCGTCGCGGTACCAGATGCCGTCCTCGGCGAAGAGCGCGGCCGCTTCTTCACCGCGCACGCGCGTCGAGCCGGTTGTAGAAGCGCACGGTGTTGTGCGCGCACTCCCACTCGATCGCGTGGCGCTCGGCCGTCTCCATGATCGAGCGCTCAACCGGCGGCAACGGCTGCGCGCTCCGCGATCACGTGGACGAGTTCGGTGTTGGGGATCTGCTCGTCGGCCAGCACGTCGAACGAACACAAGAGCCGGTAGTCGTTGGCGTTGGGATCGCGCAGCACGCCCTGCGGCGGTTGGCCCGCGCGCTGCGTCGTCGATCGCTTTGAGCATCAACCGCCGTGCCGCCGCGACCGCGACGTCGGTCGTGGCCAGATGTTCGCGCGTGCGGTTTTGGATGCGGCCTTGGCTCGCCGTAGCGAACGCATCGTGGCTGTTGAAGTTGTGGCCCATGCCGGTGTAGGTTTGGTTCATCGTGCTGCGATCTTGCAAGATAGCGGTTCGCCAGGGTGCGTTTGATCCGGAATTCCGACTCGTACTCATCGGAGTTCTTGCGGCCGCTGACGATGCGGCTGGTCTCGTCGAGCGGCGCGTCGCGGCGCAGCGCGAAGTGCCAGCGCCAGTGGCTGTAATCGTCGATCGGCACGTGCCAGATGCCGATGTGGCCGTCGCCGCCCTGCGGTCCCGCGATCACCGAGAAATTCGGCATCCCGAAGACCGTGACGCGGACGTACTTGCGGCCCGGCCCGCCGGAGCGAACTTGAAAGATGCGCAGCCCGAACTCCGTCGTCTCGGTTTCGAGCCGCGGCGTCTCTTCGGGATCGATATCGGCCTCGATCGGAATCGCTCACGCCGACCCGATGCAGGTCGCCGAACTTCAGCCCGGGTTTGCGCTCGGCCTCGAACGTGCGGTGCAAGAAGCCGACGTGCGCGGGATCGTAGTTGCCTTCGTTCGCCTGCAGGTAGTTGCACTCGACGAACACCTTCGCCGCGTGCAGATGCTCGGGCCGGATAGGTGAAGAAATCGTAGTTCGGAAACTCCGGCGGCTCGCCCTCACCCAAGTAGGCAAAGAACGCGCCCGCGCGCTCGAGCACCGGATAGGCCCGCTGCCGCACTTTGGACTTGAACGTGCTGTTCTTCGGCTCGGCCGGCTGCTCGAGGCAGCAGCCGGTGACGTCGTAGAGCCAGCCGTGATAGAGGCAGCGCAAGCCGCCGTCTTCGAGCCGCCCGAACGACAGGTCGGTGCCGCGATGGCAGCAGTGGCGGTCGAGCAGTCCCAGGCGGCCTTGCTCGTCGCGAAAGAGCACGAGCTCCTCGCCCATGATGTCGACCGAAACGGGCGCGCCGCCCGCCGGCAACTCGCTCGAGAGCGCGACCGGCTGCCAGTAGCTGCGCAGCAACGTGCCCCCGGGTGTGCCGGCCGAGGTCAGGGTGAGCGCGTCGTTCTGTTCTTGCGTCAGCATAGGCCGCGATTTCGATCAACCATTGAACGAACCTGCCCTCAGACACCGCCGAAACGCAGCCGGTTGAAGCTGATCATCTGCAAGAGCGGGTCGGCGCGGTCGCCGCTCGCGACGCGGTCGACCAGCACGTTGACCACCGCCGTCCGCCCGGCGCGCACCGCGGCCAGCGCGCGGTCGAAGGCCGGACCGACCTCGGCCGGTGTTTGCGCGAACTCACCGTGACACTCGAGTCCCTCGGCGACGAGGTCGTAGCGGCTCTGGTTCATGTCGACGCCGGCCGTGCCGTTGAACATGCGCAGCGTGATGTTGCGGCTCGAGCCCCACGTGCCGTCGTTGGCGATCATCACGAAGATCGGCAAGCCGTGCAGCGAGGCGGTTGCGAGCTCGCCGAGGTACTGCCCGAACGCGCCGTCGCCGGTTCCCAGAAACACCTCGCGCGCGCTGCCGTCTTCCTGGAACGCGGCGGCGGCGCCGATCGCATGCGGCAATCCGACTCCCATCGCGCCGAACGGCTCGTGGTCGATGAACCCGGGCGAGGACTGCACCCGCAGCACCGCCTTATACCAGTTGTTGCAGTTCGCGCCGTCGCCGACGAAGAGCCCGTCGGGCGCCATCCGCTGCGCGAGCTCGCGCGCCATGCGCAGCGGGTGCACTTGGCCGTCTTCGGAGCGCCCAACAGCGTCAATGCGCGCCAGCCGCGGCGCGACCGCGGTCTTCGCCCAAGACGCGTCGCGCGCGACGACGCGGCGCTCGACCATCGCGTCGGCGATCGCTTCGAGCGCGAGCCGGCAGTCGGCCGCGACCGGCGCCTCGACCACGCGATTGCGGCCGATTTCCGCGGCGTCGTTCGCGATTTGGATGAAGGCCGCATCGGCGGCGAAGAACGGCGGCGCGGCGAAGCCGATCGCGCCTTCCATGCGGCAGCCGGCCAGGATCACGACGTCGGCCTCGCGCGCCGCGATGCTGCCGATCGGCCACGGAAACACGGTCTCGAAGTCTTCGTCGATCAGGCCGCGGCTCGAGCCCTGCAACAGCACCGGCAGACCGAACTCGCGGTTGAGGCGGCGCACGGCGCCGGCCGCGTGCGACCAATACGCGCCGCGGCCCGTCACGAGCAGCGGTCGCTTCGCGTTCGCCAGCAGCGCGACGGCGCGCGTGATGTCGTCGTCGGCGGGCCGCGGCGCGATGCGCGCGAATCACCGGACCCGAGCGACGCCTGCGCGGCTGCCTCGTCGACGCTCGCACCGGCGACGTCGCGCGGGATCTCGAGCAGCACCGGGCCCGGATCACCCGAGATGGCGATCCGCGCCGCCATCTCGATGTACTCGCCCAGGCGCGCGGGATCGTGCACGACTTGCGCCCACTTCGTGATCGAGCGGACGAGCCGCACGTGGTCGAGTTCTTGCTGCGGGCGTGCGTCGAGCATCGCGAACGGGTTGCGGCCCGCGAATACGAGCACCGGCGAGCCGGCGTCGTAGGCCGAGGCGATGCCGCCGACGGCGTTGGCCAAGCCCGGACCCGAGGTCACGCACGCGACGCCGAGCGTTCGCCGCGTCTGCGCGTAGGCGTCGGCCGCCAGTACCACCGGGCTCTCGTGGCGCATGTGCAGAAGCCGCATGCCGCGCCGCTCGACCGCGCCGAAGAACGACTCGAGATGTCCGGGCAGCCCGAACACCGTGCGCACGCCCTGGCGTTCGACCGCCGCCGCCATCAGATCGGCTCCCAGCATTGTTTCTCCTCGGGGATCGCGAAGCTTCGTTCAATGAGTAAACGAGCTACGCTCGACGTTCGGTCGATGCGCAACGAAGACTTTCTCAGCTACAAAGTCAGCGTCCTCAGCCGCATTCTCGATCGCGGCGTCGACAAGAAGCTCGTGGCGGGGTTGGACCTGCCCCTCACCTCGCTGCGAATCCTCGGTCATCTCCACGCCCACGGCGAGGGCCGCGTGCTCGCCATCGCGCGCAAGATGCACCTCCTGGGCTCGCAGGTCAGCCAGAGCATCATGAACCTGGTCGAATACGGTCACGTCGCGAAGAAGCCCGACCCGAGCGACAAACGCGGCACGCTGTTCCGCCTCACGCCCAAAGGCCGCCGGCTCTACGAAGGCGTCTTGGCCAAAGCCCAAACCAAACAGCAATCCGTCGCGGCGCTCATCGGGCCGGCCAACTACCGCATCGTGAGCGAGTGCCTCGACACGCTGATCGTGCACTACGGCGCGCCGAAGGCGCTCTCATCGAAAATGGAGTAGCCACGAGCGCATGCCACCCGCTCTGAAGCACTGAGGGCCCTCGCATGCAATGCACGCACCATGCGTGAGGGCGCGGAGCTGGCCCGCTCGTTCGATCTGAGCGCGCTGCCGCCGGCGTTCTACGAGAACCCGTTTCCGTATTACCACGCGTTGCGCGCTTACGATCCGGTGCTGAAGCTGGGCGACGGTTCGTATTTTCTCACGCGCTACGCCGATCTGCAGGCGGTGTACCGCGACACCAAAACCTTCAGCTCCGACAAGCAGGTCGAATTCGCGCCGAAGTACGGCTCGGATTCGCTGCTCTACCAGCACCACACCACGAGCTTGGTCTTCAACGATCCGCCGCTGCACACGCGCGTGCGGCGCATCATCATCGGCGCGCTCTCACCCAAGGCCGTCGGCGCCCTCGAACCGGGTCTGCGGGCGATGGTCGACCGGTTGCTCGACGCGCTCGCCGCCAAAGACGACGTCGATCTGATCGACGACTTCGCCTCGACGATCCCGATCGAAGTGATCGGCAACCTCTTGGGCGTACCGCCGCACGAACGGGCGCCGCTGCGCGGCTGGTCGAACGCGATTCTGAGCGCGCTCGAGCCCGCCCCCTCGGCGGCGGTGCAAGCGGCGGGGAACCGCGCCGTCGAGGAGTTCCTGGCTTATTTGCGGGTCCTCATCGCCGGCCGCCGCGAACGCCCGGGCAATGTCGAACACGACGTTCTCACGCGCCTCATCGTCAGCGAGGTGGGCGGCGAAGGGCTGAGCGAGATCGAGTTGTTGCACAACTGCATCTTTTTGCTCAACGCCGGCCACGAGACGACGACGAACCTGATCGGCAACGGGCTCGCCGCGCTGCTCGAGTGGCCGGATCAACGGCAGTTGCTGATCGACGAACCGGCCCTCATCGAAACTGCGGTCGAAGAGTTCTTGCGCTTCGACAGCTCAAACCAGCTCGGCAACCGGATGACCGTTGCGGCGTGCGCCGTGGGCGGCGTGCCGCTGCCGGCGGGTACGCCGCTGACGCTCTGCATCGGCGCCGCGAACCGCGACCCCGAGCAGTTTCCCGATCCCGACGTGCTCGACGTGCGCCGCTCGCCCAACCACCATCTCGGCTTCGCCTCCGGTCCGCATCAGTGCGCCGGACTTCACGTCGCACGGCTGGAAGGGCGCATCGCGATCGCCGGCTTCCTGCGCCGGTTTCCGCAGTACCGCTCGCGCGGGCGGCCCGTCCGCGGCGGCCGCGCACGGTTCCGCGGCTTCGTGGCCCTACCCGTCCAACTCAGCTAACCAAAGAAACCCGAGGCCCACCTGATGTTCTCGCGCTTCGCGCTCTCGCTCGCCGCACTGCTCACCACGCTGACGTTCGTTCCGGTTGGATCGGCCGCCGCCGATCAGCCGCCGATTCGCATCGGCATCGTGTACTCGTACACCGGTTCGTCACCGACCGCCGGGCCGGCGCTCGACGCATCGATCGCGGCGTGGATGGCGCTGCACCGACAGCTCGTCGGGGGCCGCAAAGTCGAGATCATCCGCCGCGACGACACCGGGCCCGCGCCCGACGTCGCGGCCCGCCAGGCGCAAGAGCTGGTGGTGTCCGACCACGTCGACTTCTTGCTGGGCAGCATTTTCACACCGGACGCGATCGCGATCGAACGCGTCTCGACGGCGGCGAAGGTGCCGTTCTTCATCGTGAACGCGGCCACCAACGGCATTCTCGCCAACGCGCCGTACACGTTCCGCTTCGGCGCGTCGATCCAGCAGAACACGGCTCCGCTCGCCATCTGGGCCGCGCGGCAAGGGATCAAGACGGTCTTCACCATCGTCTCTGATTACGCACCGGGCGTCGAGTCGGACAAGGTGTTCGCTTCGGCGTTTACGGCCGGCGGCGGAAAAGTGCTGGGCGACCTGCACGTTCCGGTGACGGCGAACGACTTCACCTCGTACATGCAGCGCGTCAAGGACGCCAAACCCGAGGCCAACTTCGCGTTCGTCGTGGCGGGCTCGCCCTCGATCGCGTTCTTCAAGGCCAGCAAGCTCGCCCAGTTCGAAGCCGCCGGTATCAAGACGATCGTCAACGGCGCCACCGTCGACGACCTCGACCTGGATGCGATCGGCGACTACTCGCTAGGCGTGATCAGTTGCGCGCAGTACGCCTGGACGCACAAGTCGCGTCTGAACGACGCCTACCTCGCGGCCTACCGGCGGGCGGCTACCAACGGCGTGGTCAACCCGGATTTCATGGCCGAGGCCGGTTACGACATCATGTCGGCGATCGATCGCGTGGTCGCGGCGCAAAGTGGTCCGCTCGATCTGGACAAAACCTTGGCCACGCTCAAAGGCCTGAAGCTCGACAGCCCGCGCGGGCCGATCCAAGTCGACGCGAAAACGCGCGAGCTGGTGCAAAACATCTACATCCGGCGCGTCGAGCGCGTGGGCGGCATCCTCGCCAACGTCGAGTTCGAAACGTTCCCGCAAATCCCGGGCGACTATCCCTAACATGCGCGTCCTGGCATTCCACCTGATGCCCTACGCCGATCTCGATCTGCGCTTCAGCGAGACGTATCCGGCGGCGTGGGTCACGCTGCCGAACACATATTTCGACCGCAAGGCCGGCTATGCGCTCTACAACCGCTTTCTCGATGAGCTCGAGTATGCCGACGCCACCGGGTTCGACGGCGTGTGCGTCAACGAGCACCACCAGAACGGCTACGGCCTCATGCCGATGCCGGGCGTCTTCGCGGGCGCGCTGGCGCGCCGCACGAAGGGCTGGCTGGCGCTGCTGGGCCGCGCGCTGCCGCTGGTCAACAACCCGCTCAACATCGCTGAAGAGTTCGCGGAGATCGATCAGCTCACGGGCGGACGGCTGATCGCCGGTTTCGTGCGCGGCATCGGCTCAGAGTACCACTCCTCGGGGGTGAACCCGACCGAATCGCACGATCGCTTTCACGAAGCGCACGACTTGATCGTGCGCGCGTGGACCGAGCCCGGGCCGTTTCATTTCGAAGGCAAGTACTACGACTACGAATACGTGAACACGTGGCCGCGCACGTATCAGGAGCCGCACCCGCAAATCTGGATTCCCTCGCAAGGCTCGAGCGAGACGATCCGCTGGGCCGCCGCCAAAGAGCACCGCTACACGTACTTGCAAACGTTCAGCCCGATCAGCGCCGTCGCGAAATACATGGCGATGTACAAAGACGTCGCGCGCGAGCAGGGCTATGAGGCGACGCCCGATCAGCTCGGCTGGTCGGTGCCGGTGTACGTCGCCGCGACCGACGAACAAGCGCGCGCGGAAGCGCGCCCGCATGCCGAGGCATTCGTCAACAAGTTCCTCAAGAAGCCGATGGAGATGCTACTGCCGCCGGGTTACCTCACGCTCGGTTCGATGAAGGGCGTGATGCAGGCCAAGGCGGGCCTCGCCGTGGAGCGCACGCTCGAAGACCTGATCGATTCCGGCGCCTTCATCGTCGGCAGCGCCGCGACCGTGCGCGACCGCTTGATCGACGCCCAGCGCACGATCGGCTTCGGCAACCTGCTGCTGACGATCCAGTTCGGCACGCTGCCCCACGATCTCACGATGAAGAACATCGAGTTGCTCGGCACGCAGGTCGTGCCGTACATCAAGGCTTCATCACGTCCGGGTCGATCAGCTCCGCTGCCGGAAAGCCGTGCGGGATGAAGTTGTACTTGGCCTCCGCGTCGATCAGCGTTTGAATGCCGGCCGGCGAAATGCCGGTGCCGTTCGTTACGCGCGGCATCGCCTTGATGACCGTGAGGGGAATGCCGGACAGTTCGGTCAGCATCGGCGCCGTTTCGTCGTGATGCGCGTTGGTGTAGCGCGCGGCTTCGGCGAGGACGCGCGTGAACGTCTTAACGACCTCGGCATTTTTTGCCGCGTACTCCTTGGTGACGAAGTAGACCGTGAAGGTCCACGACGCGCCGAAAATATCGTAGGCCGGGATCAGGCGCACCTTGCCGGTGTTCAAGGCTTCGGCTAAGACCGGGTTCGAAGCTTCCGCCACTTGGACGCGGTTCTCGACCAAGGCCGGCACGGCGGAAGACATTGGAAGCTCGGTAAACTGCAGGCCTTTGGCGCTGCCGCCGGCATCGTCGATCGACTTGTAGAGCGCCAGCTGCCCGATGTCGTGTAGGAATTGCAGGCCGATGATGCCGGTCTTGATGTCCGCTGCGCTGTGGATGGGCGAGTCTTTGGCAACGAGGAAGCCGGAGTAGGGCGCCTTGCTGTCGTAGACCGCGGCCGTCGCGATCAGCGTGAAGGGCAGCCCGCGCAGGTGGGCGTCGATCAGCGAGCTGACGGTCGACTTGCCGATGTCGTAGCTGCCGGCGTTCACCGCCGCCGCGACCGCCGCGCCGTTGGGCGAGGAATGGTCGAACTGCACGTCGAGCCCGGCTTTGGCAAACAGGCCGTTGCGCTGGGCGTAATAGAGCGCGATCGCATCGTCGGTCGCGAGCCCTCCGACATGCACCGCAATCATGGCCGGCGTCTGAGCCGTCAGCGGCCCCGGCGCGATCAGCCAGAGACCGAGCGCGAAGATGAACCACCGGATTGCGCCTCGCACGATGAGCTCCTTACGTGACATCACGTGACCGACCGCAAGAAGCCTTGCAGCTCGGGCGTTTCGGGGGCGGTGAACAGTTGTTCCGGCGGGCCGCACTCGTGGATCTTTCCGTGATGCATGAAGACCAGCCGGTCGCAGACCTCGCGCGCGAAGCGCATCTCGTGGGTGACGAGAATCATCGTCATGCCCTGCGCCGCGAGGCCGGCGAGCACGAGCAGCACTTCGCCGACGAGTTCCGGATCGAGGGCGGAGGTGATCTCATCGCACAGCAGCACCTGCGGCGACATCGCGAGCGCGCGCGCGATCGCGACGCGCTGCTGCTGCCCGCCCGAGAGGGTGTCGGGATAGCTGTCGTACTTCTCGGCCAGACCGACTTGCGCGAGCCGCTCGCGAGCGATGCGCTCGCTCTCGGGCGGCGCGAGGCGCTTGACGATCCGCGGCGCCAGCGTCACGTTACGCCCGACGGTCATGTGCGGAAAGAGATTGAAGCTCTGGAACACCATGCCGACCGTCTGGCGCAGCTCGCCGATCTGCGCCGAGCGTGAATCCACGAGCTTCCCGGCAACCGTGATGCGGCCGCCGTCGTAGTGCTCGAGCCCGTTGATGCAGCGCAGAAGCGTCGATTTTCCCGACCCGCTGCGGCCGATGATCGCCACCACCTCGCCCGGCTCGATCGCCAGATCGATGCCGCGCAACACGAGCAGCTCGCCGAAGCGCTTCTCGACGCCGGCGATCTCAACGAGCGGCATGCAGCCGCCTCTCGAGCGCGGCGCTGAGCAGCGAGATCGGATAGCACAGTGCGAAATAGATCAGCGCCACGAACCCGTAGACCAAGAACGGCTGAAAGGTCGCGTTGTTGATGATCGTGCCGGCCTTGGTCAACTCGATGAACCCGATGATCGACGCCAGCGCCGTGCCTTTGACGATCTGGACGAGGAACCCGGTCGTGGGCGGAACGGCGATGCGCACCGCCGCCGGCACGATTACAAACCGCAGCTGGTCGCCGAACGTGAGGCCGAGACTCGCCGCGGCTTCCCATTGCCCGCGCGGAATCGCCTGGATGCAGCCGCGCCAGATCTCGCCCAGATACGCGCTCGCATAGATCGTGAGCGCGATGCTCGCAGCCACCAGCGGGCTGACGTCGATGCCGAACAGGGCGAGACCGAAAAAGCACAGGAACAGCTGCATCAAAAGCGGCGTCCCTTGCACCACCTCGATGTAGGCGGTGCTGATCCGGCGCGCCGCGGCGCTCGGCGCCACGCGCGCGAACGCAACCGCCAGCCCCAGCAGTCCGCCGCCCGCGAACGCGATCAACGACAAGCCGACCGTCCAGCGTGCCGCCAGCAGCAAGTTCCGCACGATGTCCCACACCGTGAACGCGATCATCGCTGCGCGAACACGCGGTTGCCGACGGCGCGGAAGATCGCCCGAAAGCCGACCGCGAGCACGAGATAGATCGCGGTGACGGCGAAGTACACCTCGAAGCTGCGGAAATTGCGCGACTGGATGAAGCTCGCCGCGTAGGTGAGGTCTTCGGCCGAGATTTGCGAGATGACCGACGATCCGAGCATCACGATGATGAACTGGCTCGTCAGCGCGGGATAGATCTTCGCCAGCGCCGGCTTGAGCACCACGTGCAGGAACACCGCCCGGCGCGAGAGACCGAGGCTGAGCCCCGCTTCGATCTGCCCTTTGGCGATCGAAGCGACCCCGGCGCGCACGATTTCCGTCGCGTAGGCGCCGAGGTTGACGATCATGGCCAGCAGCGCCGCTTCGTTCGCTGTCAGCTTCACGCCCAGCGACGGCAAACCGAAATAGATGAAGAACAACTGCACGAGAAACGGCGTGTTGCGGATCAACTCGACGTACGCCGCCGCAACGAAGCGCACGACCGGCAAGCGCGAGCCCCGCGCCGCCGCACCCGCCACCCCGATCGCGAGGCCCGCCACCGTGGCAACCACGGTCAACTCGACCGTCAGCAGCGCGCCGCGCGCCAGAACGTCGAGATATCCGAGCAGGCTTTCGAAATGGAACTGATAGGTCATGCGCGGGCCGGCGGATCAGACCGGCAGATCAGCCGGCAATCCGTAGCCCAGCCACTTGCGCGACATGGCGTCGAGCGCGCCGTCCTTTTTCGCCGCCGCGATGATCGCGTTGACCTTGGCCAGCAATTTCGGTTCGTTCTTGCTCAGGCCGATGAAGCACGGCGAATCCTTGATGATGAACTTCTTCTCCGGCCGGATCGGCGGATGCTTGGCCATAATGGCCGCGGCGACCGGCGTACCGGTCGCGATCAGCGGTACCTGGCCGCTCAGGAAGGCGGTGATCAAGGTCGCGTTGTCTTCGAAACGTTTCATCACCAGCGTGGGCGGCGCGACCTTGGAAATTTCGATATCCTCGAGGGTTCCGCGCGCGACGCCGATCGTTTTTCCGGCCAGGTCCGCCGGCCCGCCGACGGCGATCGATGCCGGTCCGAAGACGCCGGAAAAATACGGCGCGTAGGCCGAGCTGAAGTCGATGACCGCGGCGCGCTCGGGCGTCTTGCCGAGCGTCGAGATAACGATATCCACTTTGTTCGTTTGCAGGTACGGCAGACGGTTCGCGCTTTCGACCGGCACGAGCTGCAGCTTGACGCCCAGTCCCTTGGCGACGAGCGCCGCCATGTCGATGTCGTAGCCTTGCGGCTGCAGATCCGGACCGGCCGAACCGAACGGCGGAAAATCTTGCGGTACGGCAACCCGCAACGTGCCCGCCTTGAGGATATCATCGAGCCCCTCCGCGCGCGCCGGCAGCGCCGTCGCGGCGATTCCGGCCGCGACCAAGGCTAGGACCGATGCACGCGAGGGCCGAGTGGACATGCGAGAGACTCCAGTTCATGGACGAGTGGTAGATGCACTCTCACGCCGTGCGCCCTCGTCCCTTCCACCGTTCGTCCAAACGGGCCCCGCGCCGTTCGGTCAAGAAGTACGCACCGCCGTGCCGACGCTTGAGATAAAATCCATCGGGCTCTTCGCCGCGTTCGTGACGGTCGCGGGTGCGCTGCCGGCCGGCGGCGCCGCGCCCGTCACACTGCACAGCCTGCGCGCAGTCGTGAACGTCAAGGACGTGCAGATTTCACGCGACGGATCGACGATCGCGTTCGTGCGATCGATCGGCGACTACCAGCACGATCGCTGGGACCGGACACTCGTCGCCGTCCCGGCGGCCGGCGGCGCGCTGCGCGTGTTGAGCCGCGTCATGGAGACGCTCGAGCGGCCGCGCTGGTCGCCGGCGGGAACGAGTCTGGCCTACCTCGCCAACGACACGGCGAAGACGGAGCAGATCTTCGTCGTCCCGGCCGGCGGCGGCCGTGCACGGCAACTCACCCACGCGGCGAAAGACGTCGAGCAGTATGCGTGGAGCCCCGACGGCGCGCAGTTGGCGTACGTTACCGAAGACGGCCCGCTCAAGCCCGCTGCCGCGGCGCGTCACGACGACTTATGGGAAGTGCACGACGACGGCTTTCTCACGGCCCAAGAACCGCGGCCATCGCACATCTGGCTCATCAAAGCAGCGGGCGGCAAGGCGCGCCGCCTGACGAGCGGATCGTGGAGCGTGCTCGAAGCCGATCCGCCGTTCGTCGGCGCGGCGACCGATCCGTCGTGGTCGGCCGACGGCGGAACGATCGCGTTCACGATGCAAGCCAACGCGCACGACTCGGATTCGGACCGCACCTCGATTGCGAAGGCCGACGTCGCGACGGGCACCGTCACCAAGATCGACAGCCGCACCCAGTACGAATATCAACCGCTCTTCGCGCCGTACGGAAACCAGCTCGCCTATCTGTTTCCGCATGGGCCGGGACCGATCAGCGTCCTCGATCTGTTCCTCACCGGCTACGGCCGCAACGCGGATATGACGCTGGGCCTCGACCGCGACGTCGTGTTCGCAGCCTGGCTACCCGGCAACCGGCTTGCGATGTTGGCTCCGGAGGGCGCCCACCAGACGATCTTCGTGCAACAGCTGCCGCTCGGCAACCTGAGGCGCGTCGCGCTCGGAGGTCTCGAGCCGATGGAAATCAGCGCTGCCGCCGACGGCAAGATCGCGATGACCGCGAGCGCCGCCAACCTGCCGCCCGAGATCTACGTGCTCCCCGCGGCCGGCTCACCGCCGCGCCAAGTCACGCATCTCAACGCGGCGGCGGCGAACCTCGATTTCGGGAACAGCGAAGAGATCACGTGGACCGCGCCCGACGGCGAGCATTCCGACGGTATCCTCACCTATCCGGCCGGGTACCAAGCCGGCAAGAAGTACCCGCTCGTGCTGCGGATTCACGGCGGACCCGAAGCCTCCACGAGCTTGGGATACGACGATCTGCGAGCGCTCTTCGCCGCACACGGCTATCTCGTGTTACAGCCGAACTATCGCGGCAGCGACAACTTGGGAAGCGCCCACGAGCATGCGATTTTCCGCGACCCGGCCGCCGGCCCGGCGACCGACATCACCGCGGGCGTCGCGGCCGTCGAGGCCATGGGCATCGTCGATACGGCGCGCGAAGCCGTCACCGGCCACTCGTACGGCGGCTACATGACGGCCTGGATCATCGGCCACTCGCACAACTGGCGCTGCGCGGTCATCGGCGACGGCATGGTCGACTGGGTCGAAACCTACGACCTCTCGGCGACCGGAAACCTCGCTTGGGCGCGTGACTCGTTCGGCGGCTCACCGTGGGCGCCCGAAAATGCGGCGCTCTATCGCGACAGCTCGCCGATCACCTACGTGCACGACATCACCACGCCGACGCGCATCATCTCCGGAACGGCCGACGAGCAAGTGCCCGTCTCCGAGTCGTACGCGCTCTACCACGCCTTGAGCGATCTCGGGGTCAAGGTGAGTTTCGTCGCCATCCCGGGCGCGCATCATTTCCCGAAAGATCCCGTGCACATCGAGGGCTATAACCGCACGACCCTCGACTGGGTCGATCGCTACCTGCAGCCGCGGTAAGGAACGGCTCCCACACCGTCTAAGATACGGGTTATGGCCCTGACCCGAACCCAGCAGCAGACGCTGATCGAGACCGACCGCGAAACCCCGATGGGCGAATTGTTCCGCCGCTATTGGATCCCGGCCATGCTCTCGCGCGAGCTGCCCGGCCCCGACTGCGACCCGGTGCAGATCCGGTTGCTCGGCGAGGACTTGCTCGGTTTCCGCGACTCGAACGGCGACTTCGGCCTGGTGCAGGAGTTCTGCCCGCATCGCGGCGTCTCGCTGTTCTACGGGCGCAACGAAGAGTGCGGCATCCGCTGCTCCTATCACGGCTGGAAGTTCGACGTCAGCGGGCGCTGCGTCGACATGCCCTCCGAGCCCGATGAGAGCAACTTCAAAGACAAGGTTCGCATCACGGCCTACAAGCTGATCGAGCGCGGCGGCGTGCTGTGGGCGTATATGGGGCCGCCCGAATACGAACCGCCGCCGCCGGAGCTGGAATGGGCGCTGCTGCCCGAAACGCACCGCTACGTTTCCAAGCGCATTCAGGAGTGCAACTACTTACAGGCGCTCGAGGGCGGCATCGACTCGAGTCACGTCTCGACCTTGCACCGCTTCAACCTGGACGACGATCCGATGCACGTCGGCGCCCACGGCAACGTCTATCTCAAGGCCGACACGCGGCCGAAGTTCGAAGTGCAAGACTCGATCAGCGGGCTCTTGATCGGCGCCCGGCGCAACGCCGACGACGCCAACGACTACTGGCGCATCACGCCGTTCATCATGCCGTGGTACACGATCATTCCGCCCTTCGGCACGAACGCCATCGGCGCGCACGCCTTCGTTCCGATCGACGACGAGAACTGTTGGACGTGGAGCATCAACTACGATCCGGTGCGCCCGCTGACCGATGAGGAAGTCGCCGCGATGGACGCCGGCCTCGGCATCCACGTCGAGTACGTTCCGGGCACGTTCCGGCCGATCGCGAACCGCGAGAACCACTTCCTGATCGACCGCGCGGCGCAGCGCGCCAAGAAGTCGTTCAGCGGCGTAAAGGGCATCTCGATGCAAGATGCCTCGCTGCAAGAGAGCATGGGCCGCATCGTCGACCGTACCACCGAGCGTTTGGGCACGAGCGACGCTGCGATCATCGCCGCGCGGCGCACGCTTCTGCGCGCCGCCGAATCGCTGGCCGACGGCGGCCGCCCGCCGATCGCGCTCGAACCCGAGGCCCAATACGTGCGCTCGGCGTCGATCTTGATCCCCAAGGGCGTGCCGTTCGCCGAAGGCGCCGCCGAGGCGCTCCGCGCGGCGCCGGGCAAGCCGTTTGCGAGCGTCTGAGGACGCGTTTCCGCAGGCCGGCCGGCGACGGCTGATCCTGCCCTCGCCCGTCGGCCGCATCGGCACCGCGGTGCCCAATCCGGAGGCCGAGCTGCTGGCGCAACTGAGTCCGGATACGGTGATGATGATGGGCGACAACCCGGCACTGCCGAAGATGCCGGCCAAACCGCGGCTGCTCGACTTCTTCCGCCTGCGCTTCGACGACATCACGGTGCGGCATCTCCTGATCAGCGCGAAGCGCGCGCTCGACGCGGGGCACAACGAGACGGTCGTGCTGGCCTGCCTGTTGCACGATATCTCCAACGGCTGCTTCGTGCGGCCCGATCACGGCTATTGGGGCGCGCAGCTGATCGCGCCGTACGTCAGCGAAGAGGTGGCGTGGGCCGTGAAGTACCACCAGGCGCTGCGCTATTTTGCCGACGAGCCGGCCGGCTACAGCTATCCCGAAAGCTACGACAAATTCTTCGGCCCCGATTACGTGCCGCCCGAACACATCCGGCACGACGCCGAAGAGGCCAAGCGCCACCGCTGGTACATGACCGCGCGCTACGTGACGATCTTCGACATCTACTTCTTCGAGCAGAGCGAACGGGTCGACCCTGAGATCTTCACCGATCTCATCGGCCGCAATTTCAAGGAACCGGCTGAGGGCCTAGGCTTTGACGGCTCGCCGGTCGCGCACATGTGGCGCACGATGATCTGGCCGAACAACTTCCTCTAACTAACCGGGCAGCGTCCGCGGCAGAAATCCTTTGCGCTCGCTCCAGTCCACGAGCGTGGTGATGCACTCGCGCAACTGCTCGGGCTGGTTGAGGTAATAGTGCGTCGCGCCCTCGATGCGCACGTACTCCTTGTCGGTGGTGGCGAGGGCGTCGCGGATGATCGGGTTGTGGGTGGCCGGCACGGCATCGTCGGCCATGTTCTCGATCTGCAGCACCGGCACGTGACGCACGTTCGCGGCGTTCTTGGGGCCCCTGGCGTTCGAGTCATCGTACGACCACTGCGAGAGCCACGAGCGCAGCGTCGAGTAGCGCGCGAGCCCGACCGGCCCGACGTTCACCGTCCGCGGGTCGCCCAAATAACACCAGTTGGGTTTGCGGCCGTTGGGATCGATGGCGGGATCGATCCAGCGCACGTCGCACATCGTGCGGTGCGTGACGAACGCGCGCTCCGTCTCGCCGTCGTTGCGGCGCGCCAACATGTCGAGCGTGTCGCGCACCCAGCCGGTGATGTGGCGGTTGCGCTCGAGCTGCCGTTCGCGGAACTGCTGCACGAAGGCGGCCGTGAACGGCGGCTTGTTCGGGCAGGCGGCCGAATAGATGTCCATGTCCTCGTCGCGACGGTCGGGATCAAGCTCGTCGATCACCGAGGGGTCGAGCCACTCGGTCAGGGTCTCCGCCCGGCTCAGATGCGCGGCGATGAAGACGACGCCGTCGGCTTGCGGAAGCCCGGCCGCGGTGAGGTCGTAAGGATCGCCGGCCGGCGTGTGCGTGATGGTGGGCTTCTCCGACTGCGCTTGATAGAAGAGCGCGAGCGAGCCGCCGCCCGACCACCCGACGAGGATCACGGTGCGGTACTTGAGCTCATCGCGCGCATGGCGGATGTACGCGCCCAAATCGTAGACGACTTTCTCCATGATCAGCGCACTGTCGTTCTTGGCGTACCGGCTGCCGCAGCACAGCACGTGATAGCCGGCGGCGGCGAGCGCGGTCGGCATCGGTAAGAGTTGCAGCGTCGATGCGGGATGCATGAACACGAACACCGTGTCCGAGGGGCGGTCGCGCGGAACGAGCCGCTGCCCTTCGAGCACCGTCTGCCCCTGGCTGCCGCTGAAGCCGTAGGTCTCGGTCATCTTCAGCGCTTCGGAAAACGCCAGCACCACCGGGATCCGGTCCCACACGTAACTCATGCCAGGTTTGCCTTGATCCGCTGCAGCAGGCGCCGCAGCCAAGCGATCTCATCGTCGCTGATCTCGCTCAAGGCCCGTTCGAGCACGTCGGCGGCGTACCCGTGCAAGGTGTCGCGCAACGTCCGGCCCGCCGGTGTGAGCTGCACGTGCGTCTTGCGCCGGTCGGTCGTGCTGCGCACGCGCGCGATCATTCCCAGCCGTTCCAGCGCGTCGAGCGTGGCAACCATCGTCGGTTCGAGCACCCCCACCCGGTTCGCCACCTCGCGCTGGGTGAGCCCTTCTTCTTGCCACAACTCGCGCAGCACGAAGTATTGCGGGAGCGTGATGCCGTGCGGCTCCAGACGCAGCGTCAAGTCGCTCAGTATCCGCCGCGCGCTGTCGCGCAGCAAATAGCCGATGCTGTTGTCGGTGTCCGCGTCGAAGCCGCGGCCGGTACGCGCGCCGCCCGCCGGCATCACCCGGTCATTTCAGCGGCGCGCCGCCCGCTTTGCTCACGCCTTCGAACGTGGCGTTCGCGGCGTTCCAGCGAATCACGATCGCGGTGTTCTCCGCGAGACCGCGCTGGCTGCCGTCGCGGAAATCGTAGAGCCCGTTGATGCCGGCCCACCCGTGCAAACCCTCGATGTACGAGCGCACCGCATCGGGCGTCGCATCGGTTCCCAGCTGCCGAAACGCCGCGACGACGATCAGTGCCGGATCCCACGAGAACGAGTGCGATACGTCGGGCTTCACGCCGATCGCCGCAAACGAGCGGAAGAACAGATCTTGCGCCGCGCGAATCGGCCCCGGGAGCACTTGTTCGCGCGCGAAGAACCGCGGGCTCGCGAAGTACATCTGCTTGGGCGTGAAGGCCTTGTACTGCGCGAGCTGCGGGTAGGTCAAGTTCCCGTTGCCGCCCACCACCGGCAGATCGAGCCCGGCATCGCTGATGCCGCGCAGTAACGTGCCGAACGGCGTGCCGGTGGACCAAGCGACGAGCGCATCGGGATGCGCCGCTTGGATACGGGCGATCTGCGCGCTCACCGTGACGTCGGAGGGGTTGAAGTGTTCCTGAATGACGATCGAGAGGCCGGCGTTCTCCGCCCGGTGCGAGGCCTCGAGGAAGGCGCGCTCCGCGTCCTGACCGCTGGCATCGGTCGAGGTGATGATCGCGACCCTGTTCCAGTGCTTGCCGTGCAAGTAGCGCAGCGAGGCGGTCGCGAGGTCGTCGGTGCTCACGCTGGCGGAGAACGTATAGCTGCCGGCGACCGGATGGATACCGGGCGAAAAACAATACTGCACCGGCCCCGCAGCCTTCACGAGTGCGGCCATGGCGTTGCACATCGCGACGACGGCGCTGCCGAGGATGACCGGCGGCTTCTTCGCCAGCGCGCCGTTGGTCAGCTGAACGGCAACTTGCGGATTGGACTGATCGTCCTGCACGGCAAAATGGATCGGGCGGCCCTTGATCCCGCCCTGCTTGTTCACCATCCGCTCGATGATCTGGAGCGACTGGTTCTCCGAGGTCCCAAGGAACGCACCGCCGCCGGTGAGCGGCAAGATGACCGGAATCTCGAACGGGTCGGCCGCTGCCGCCGGCACGGACGAAGCGGCCGCCAGCAGGAGGGCAGCGGCTAGGACGGCGCCGGAAATGCGCCGGGAAGTGGTCGACATGGGGTGGTCTCCAGGAAGGCGCGCGAGGTACTTTGCTTATTTAATGATTTGGAGTACGATGGGATAGATGCCTGCGCAAATCCTACGCCTCGGGGCGATCGGCCTGGGCCGAGCGGCGGCGACGATGCTGCCGAGCCTGATCGCCCACCCCCACGTGCGCCTAACGGCCGCCGCCGACCCCAATCCCGAGGCCCGCGCCCGCTTTGAGGCCGACTTCGGCGGGCGCACCTACGCGACGGCCGCCGAACTGTGCGCCTCACCCGACGTCGACGCGGTCTACATCGCGACGCCGCACCAGCACCACGCCGCCGACGTGCTGACCGCGGCCGGCAACGGCAAGCACGCGATCGTCGAGAAGCCGATGGCCCTGACGGTCGAGGAGTGCCGCGCCATGACCGACGCCGCCGAGAGCAACGGCGTGGTGCTCGTGGTCGGGCACAGCCACGGCTTCGACCCCACGATCAAGCTGATCCGCGGGTTGATCGACGCCGGCGACGTCGGCCCGCTGCGCATGATCACGAACCTGGTCTACACGAATTTTCTGTACCGCCCGCGGCGGCCCGAGGAGCTCGACACGGCGCAAGGCGGCGGGATCATGTACAACCAGATCCCGCATCAGCTCGACCTCGTTCGCGTGATCGACGGCGGCCCGCTCGAGAGCGCGTACGCGATCACCGGCGTGTGGGATCGCAGCCGGCCGACCGAAGGCGCGATGACCGCGCTCTTGCAGTTCCGCGACGGCGTCGCCGCCTCGCTCACCTACAGCGGCTACGACCACTTCGACACCGATGAGTTCCACGATTGGGTCGGCGAAGGCGGTGCCGAGCGCACGCCGGCGCACGGGCAGCAGCGCCGCGCGCTGCGCGCCTTCACCACGCCGGCCGACGAGGCGCGCGGCCGCACGGCCAGCGGCTTTGCCGGCAAGGGCGTCGCACGGCCGAGCGGCCCCATGCACCACCCGCACTTCGGCCTGGTGATCGTGAGCTGCGAGAACGCCGATCTGCGCCCGTCACCCGACGGCGTGCTGGTGTACGACGACGACGGCGTGCACGAAGTGATCGCGCCGCGGGCTCGCGCCTATCCCAACAAAGACGGCGTGATCGATGAACTCTACGATGCGATCGTCAGCGGCGAGCCGCCGCTGCACAACGGCCGTTGGGGAACCGACACCATGGCCGCGGCCATCGCCCTGCTTCAAAGCGCGCGCGAACGGCGCGTCATCACCCTAGCCCACGAGGACCGCCCGCATGCTCTCCGCTGAAGAAAACACCCTGCTCACCCACGTCACCGGCGACGCGCCGATGGGCCAGCATGATGCGCCGCTATTGGGTGCCGGCGTGCTTGAGCGAGGAAGTCGCCGAGCCCGACGGCACGCCGGTGCGCACCACGATCTTCGGCGAACGGCTGGTCGTGTTTCGCGACACGAGCGGCGCGCTCGGCGTGGTCGACGAGCGCTGCCCGCACCGCCTCGCATCGCTCGCGCTCGGGCGCAACGAAGAGGGCGGCCTGCGCTGCATCTATCACGGCTGGAAGTTCAACACCGCCGGGACGTGCGTCGATATGCCGACGGAACCCGGAGCGTTCGGCTTTCGCGACCGCATGAAGCTGCAGAGCTATCCGGCCCGCGAAGCCGGCGGCATGGTGTGGACCTACATGGGGCCGCCGGACGAGATCCCGGCCGTTTCCCGAATACGACTGGATGAAGCTGCCGCGCAATCAGTATGCGGTGATGAAGGTCGGCGAGCGCGTGAACTACGCGCAGGCGATCGAGGGCGCGATCGACTCGTCGCACTCGTGGTTCTTGCATCAGGGCATCATCTGGGACTGGAAGAAGCGCGCCGAAACGTCGATGGACACCTCACCCCGGATGGAAGCCGAGGACACCGACTACGGCTTCCGCTATGCCGCGATTCGCGTGCCGGTGAAAAATCCCGACACCGAGCGCTACATCCGCGTCACGCTGTTCCTCGTGCCGTTCACGGCGTTCATCCCGCGCCCGCTGGAGAAGACGCACACCGCGCACGTGCAGATCTTCGTGCCCGTCGACGACGAGCGCACGATCTTCTACGGCATCTTCTTCAGCCAAGACGGCAGCCCGGTCGACGAAGCCGAGACGCGCCGCAGCCACCACGTCGTGCCGGGCGTCGACCTCGACCGCAACTGGTATAAATTGGCGAACGAAGACAACTGGTTCAACCAGGACCGCGACGCGATGAAGAACGGCAGTTGGACCGGCATCAACGGCTTCACCAATCAAGACATGGCGTGTCAGGAATCGATGGGGCCGATCGTCGACCGCACGGCCGAGCACCTCGGCACCTCGGACATCGCAATCATCCGCATGCGCAAGCGCATGCTCGAAGCCGTCCGGCGTTACCAAGACGGCCGGCCGCTGATCGGCCTCGACCCGGGTTTGCAGTACGACAAGATTCGCAGCGAGCAGCTCGTCGTGCCGATCGACCGGCCGTGGCAGAGCGTGGGCGCCTACGCCGGCGAGTACCAGCCGGCGGCCGCTGCCCGGAGCTGACTATCCGGCGAGGGGAGTAACGCGCACCGGCAGGTGCTCCAAGCCACGCATGACGTTGTTCAGGCGGCGCACCGCCGGGCCCGTCTCGAACCGCGCGACGCGTGTGGCCAGCGCCCGGAACACGGCGTGCGCCTCGAGCCGCGCGAGCGCTTGGCCGGCGCAACCGTGCAGACCGTAGCCGAAGGTCAGATGATCGACCGGATTCCGCGTGACGTCGAAGCGCGCCGGCGCGGTATATTTCCGCTCGTCGTGATTGCCCGAGGCATAGATCAGCACGACGTTCGCGCCGGCCGGGATCGGCGCACCGCCGACCTCGGTGTCGCGGTCGCAGTAGCGCCGCACGAGCTGCAGGGGCGCGTCGATGCGCAACACTTCCTCGAACGCGCTCGGGATCAGCGCCGGTGTTTCCCGCACCAGGTCCCACTGATCGGGAAACGCCGCGAACAGCGCGATCGCGTTCCCGATCGCGTTGATCGTCGTATCGACGCCGGCGACGAGATAGCTCACGAACAGCGCCGGGCACTGATCGGGCGCGATCACGCCGCGGTCGGCCGCTTCGTAGATCGCCGCACCCATGCTGCCGGGTGTGAGCTTGTCGCGCGTCGCTTGCGTGACGATGTAGTCCATCAGCTCGGCCCAAACCGGCAGCGAGCGAATGTTGCGCTCGTTGCGCGGACCCCAGAGGTTGAAGCCGGCATCGGCCCATTCCAAGAGCCGCAGCCGGTCGGCGGCGGGCAAGCCGATCAGATCGGCGACGATCGTGAGCGGGAACGCCTGCGCGAGGTCGGTGACCGCGTCGAACTCGGTGCGCGCCAGCACCTCCGCCACGAGCCGGTCCGCCTTCTCGTTGATCTCGGCGCGGATCGCGTTCATGGCCTTGGGCGATAAGCGTTCGGAGAGCACCGACCGCAGCTGATCGTGCAGCGGGTTGTCGCTGGCGATGATGACGCCTTTGCGCGTGGCGTTGCCTTCATCACTGAGGCCGATACCGCGGCCCGAGATGAACGTCTCGTGGTTGCCCAACGCCGCGCGCACGTCGTCATAGCGCGAGAGCGCATAGGCGTCGATCGCCGGCAGGTACACGACCGGGCCCGCGGCACGGAAGCGTTCGTAGACCGGATACGGAGCGGTGAGGTTCTCATCGCTGAACAGATCGAGGTCGAACCGCGGCACACTCGATCCGAGCGTCGCCGTCATGCCGGCTCCTCGATCGTCAACGCGGCGACCGGGCAGACGCGTACGGCGGTGCGCGCCGCTTCGACCAGGTGCTCGGGAATCGCGCGCCCGTCGTAGTGTGCGATCAGCTCGCCGGCTTCGTCGAGGGTGAACAGCTCCGGCGCCGCCGTTTCACACATCCCGTGCCCTTCGCAGCGGCGGCGGTCGAGCGCAATTTTGACGCTGGTGTTCTCGCTCATGTTCTCCATGTGTCGGGGAAGGAGGTTGCCCGGAAATGGTTCATTCAACCCCAGCCATGAGCGTTCCGGTGCCGGCAAAGCGGCTCATCCTCGGCCTGTTGTGGACGGCGTTCTTCGTCGCCTATCTCGACCGTACGAACATCTCGGTCGCCGGACCGACGATGATGAAGGCGCTCGACATGTCGCCGCAGACGTTCGGCTACGTGCTGGCGTCGTTCACGGCCGGTTACGCGCTGATCCAGATTCCGGGCGGCTTGCTGGCCGATCGTTTCGGGGCGAAGATCATGTTGATCATCGCGCTCGTGGTGTGGTCGGTGTTCACCGGCCTCACCGGCCTGACGGTCTCCATCGGCATGCTGATCGCGGTGCGCTTCTTCTTCGGCGTCGGTGAAGGGCTCGAGCAGGGTGCGCAGTTCAAAGCGATCGGCGACACGTTCGATTCGCAAGAGCGCTCGGTGGCCAGCGGCATCTTCCTGACCGCGCTCGCGCTCGGCCCGGCGTTCGTCGCGCCGGTCGCGGCGGCGACGATCGCGCACTCCGGCTGGCAAACGCTGTTCTTGCTGTTCACGATCCCGGGCGTGCTCGTCGCGGCGCTCATCTGGCGCTTCTTCCCCGCCGTGACCGGCACGGGCGGCGTGACGGCGCAAGCCAAAGCGAGCGCACCGTCGGGCGCTTTCGGCCGGCTCATCGCGAGCCCGCGTTCGTGGCTGCCGTTCGCAGCCTATCTGCTCTTCAACGTGGCGTTCTGGGGTTTGCTCAACTGGATGCCGTCGTACTTGAGCTCGACGCGCCACATCACGTTGACCGCGCTCGGCTACGTCGCGTCGATCCCCTACCTGTGCGGTTTCGCGGGCCTGCTGATTCTAGGCTATCTGGGCAAGGGCGCGCTGTACGCCTACCGCCCCGTGCTGACGGCCGCCAGTTATCTGCTGGCCGGACTCGGGCTCTATCTCGCGTTCACGGCCGAGAGCATCGTGAGCAGCCTGTTCGGTCTCTCGTTCGGTGCGTTCTTCCTGTACGGCGCCTTCGCTCCGTTCTGGGCAGTCGCACTCGATCTCGCGCCGGCCGAGGTGCGCGGCGCGTTCAGCGGCTTCGTCAATTTCGGCGGACAGATCGGCGGTTTTTTCTCACCGATCGTCGTCGGGACGATCGTCCAGAATACGAAGTCGTACTCGGGCGGGTTCGTGTTCATGATCGGCGGACTCGTTCTCGCGAGCGCGACGATGATCGCACTCCAACGAGGTCAGCGCGCCGCGCCCGCGGCGCCAGCCGCCTAAACGCGAACGGAGAGGATGAACCACGCCGCGCCGAGCACGCGGCGCTGACCTTTGGTGAGCATCGCGAAGATCTCGCTGCGCACGTCGTCGGCGATGCTGCGGCCCAGGCGTAAGCCGATCAGCAGCTTCCGAATGCCGGCGAACTGCTCGCTCGTGAGGTTGAGAATCGCCGTCCCCTCGGTCGAGGGAAAGTCCGCACTCGTCGTGGCAGGGGCGGAAAAACGCGGCAGCCGCGGGGCGGTACCGCTGGCTGTGGTCCCGCCGGCCGGGGCGCCGGTAGTGGCTGGGAGCCCAACCTGATTCACGTTGCTCACCCCTACTCTTTCGGCATTCCGGCGGGAAAAACCCAGGTGGATATAAATTCCCGGCCATGCGAACAATCAAAAACCTGATATTCGCCGCCGCTTTAGCGACGGTGAACGTGGCGCTTGGCGGCTCGGCACACGCGGCAACCAAGCCGGCCGTCACCCAGGACTGGTTCTACGTCGGCGGCCACTACATCGATACGCCCGACGGGCAAGTGATGACCGGGCAGATGTACACCCAAGTCTTCACGCCGGCGCACGTCACCCACCGCTACCCAATCGTCTTGATCCACGGCGGCGGCGGGACCGGCGCGACGTACGAAAAAACGGCCGACGGCCGTCCCGGCTGGGCCTACGACTACGCGGCTCGCGGCTTCCGGGTCTACGTCGTCGATCAGCCGGCCCGCGGCCGCTCGATCCAAGACGTCACGGTCGACGGTCCGGTCGTGCGCGACACGGTCAAATCGCTCGAGCAGCGCCTGACGCTCTCGCAAGACTTCATGCTCTGGCCGCAAGCCAAGCTGCACACGCAGTGGCCCGGCACGGGCAAGCCGGGCGATCCGAACTTCGACCGCTTCATCGCCACGCGCGTGATGTCGCTCGCCGACAACGGCAAGATGGAAGAACTCACGAGCCATGCCGTGATCGCCCTGCTCGACCGCATCGGCCCCGCGATCGTGCAGACGCACTCCCAGGCCGGCGCCTACGGCTGGCGCATCGCCGACGCGCGGCCGAAGCTCGTCAAGGCGCTGATCCAAGTCGAACCCAACGGGCCACCCTACAAGGAGACGAACTACATCGGACCGCCCGATTACTTCGGACCGGAGAAGACGATCGGCCGGGCGTGGGGCCTCACCAGCGGCAAAATCACCTACGCACCGCCGGTCAGCGATTCCGCCGACCTGACATTTGTCCAACAGGCGCAGGCCGATGCGCCCAACCTCGCGCGCTGCTGGGTTCAGGCGCCGCCCGCGCATCAGCTGCCGGTGCTGCAAACCGTCAAGATCCTGATGGTCACGACCGAAGCGTCGTATCACGCGCCCTACGACCACTGCACCTCGCGCTTCCTCACGCAGGCCGGGGTGAAGCACGACTGGATTCGTTTGGCCGCGATCGGCATTCACGGCAACGGGCACGACATGATGCTCGAGAAAAACAGCGCAGCAATCTCGGCCGTGATGGCGAACTGGCTGGTCAGCAAGGGACTCTAACTCAACGGACGGTGCGATGAAACGGTCGGAAGCCCTCGGACTCCTCGGCGCTGCTGCCGGCTTCGGCATGGCCGCGGGGCCGGCGACGGCCGCCGACGCGGTCCACTTCGCCACGATTCCGATCGACGGGGGCGCGCAGGCCTGGTATGCGGATTCGCTCGGGTACTTTCGCGATGCCGGCATCACCGCCCAAATCGACTCGATCTCCAACGGCAGCGCGATCACGGCCGGCGTGATCGGCGGCACGATCGACGTCGGGTACTCGGCGCTGCTCACGCTGGCAGTCGCGCACGAGAAGGGCGTTCCGGTCAGCATCATCGCCCCGGCCGGCAACTACCTCGCTCGCGCGCCGATCTCGACGCTGATGGTGCCGGCCGATTCACCGGCGAAAACTGCCAAGGATCTCAACGGCAAGATCATCGCGGTCAACGGGTTGCGCAACATCACCCAATTGGCGACCGAGGCCTGGAGCGATCAGAACGGCGGCAATTGGAAGAGCCTCAACTTCGTCGAGATGGGTTTCCCCGAAATGCCCGCCGCGCTCGCGGCGCACCGCGTCGACGCGGCGTTCGTCAGCGAACCGCTGGTGTCGTCCGCGTTGCGCAGCGGTGCGGCGCGCAATATCGGCACGCCCTACGACGCGATCGCGCGCGAGTTCACGATCAGCGTGTGGTTCGTGACCGGCGCCTGGTCCAAAGCCAATCCGGGCCTCGTGCGCCGGCTCAGCTCGGTCTTCCGGCAGACGTCGGCTTGGGCCAACGGACACGACGCCGACAGCGCGCAGATTCTCTCCGGCATCACTAAACTGCCGCTCTCGGTCGTGGGCGGCATGACGCGCTCGCGCTTCGCCGAGACGGTGAGCGCGAAGAACCTCCAACCGATCATCGACAGCGCAGCCCGTTACGGGCTGCTCGCGAAAGCCTTTCCCGCCGCGGATCTGATCGATCCCAACGCCGTCCAGTAGAGGGTTCCAGAGATGGGTTTGACTCCGACGAAATCATACGACGATCTGCTCGCCGACGGCATCGAGATGCTGCAAGCGAAAGGCACGGCCGACCTCGACGCATTCGCCGCCGGCTTGAGCGAGTTGGGCGTGCAGAGCCCGCAGGGCAAACGCTGGACCGGCGAGATGCTGGCCGCCGAGCTGGCGCGCCGCGCGAACGGCGACGGTATTGCCGCTCGCGCGACGCTGCACTCCGTGGTCGGCCGTCCGTTCACGCCGGCGGCGGGGTCGTCGGAGGACCTGCTGCGCACCGGGTTGCTCGACCTATGGTATCTCGTTGCGAGCGCCGGCGACGTCACCGACCGGCCGATCGGCCTCAAGCGGCTGGGCCGCAATCTCGTGCTGTGGCGCGACGGCGACGGCGCCGTACACGTACTCGAGGACTACTGCCCGCATCGCGGCGCGCCGCTCTCGCTCGGGCGCGTGATCGAGGGCCGCGTGAGCTGCGCCTATCACGGCTTCGAGATCGATGCCGCGGGCACGATCGCCGCCGTTCCGGCGACGCCCGATTGTCCGCTCGTCGGCCAACGCGCCGTCCGCGTCTATCCGGTGCGCGAAATCGCCGGCGCGATCTTCGTCTACTTCAGCGACAAGGCGAACGTCACGCCGCCCGAGCCCGCATTGCCCGACGAGCTGACCTCACCTGAATGGTCGAGCTTTCTCTTCACGACGGAGTGGAACTGCAACTGGCAAGTCGCGCTCGACAACCGCGTCGACCCGCTGCACGGCAGCTTCTTGCACAGCGGCACGTTTACGCTCGGCTACGGCCGTCAGGATTCCGAGCTCCGGGTCGAACCGAACGCGCACGGCTTTGAGACGGTACGCAACAACCAGCGCGGCGTCAACATCGACTGGCATGAAGTCGAGTTCCGGCCCGGCAACATCCTGTGGGTGCGCACCGACATTCCCTATCCGGCCAGCGCCGGCGGCGGTTCGTTCCGCATCAACGGACACCCGACGCCGATCGACGAGAACAGCACCTTCGTGTGGTTCTTCCGCTCGCGCAAGATCTCGGGCTGGCAGCGCGACATGTGGCGTTTTCTGTACCTCAACCGGCTCGAAGCGCGCGCGCAAACGGTGGTCGAACAAGACCGCCTGCTGCTCGAGGCGATCTCGCTCGAAGCGCGTAACCGCGAGAAACTCGCCCAGTCCGACATCGCCGTCGGCCGCATGCGCCGCATGCTGCGCGAAGAGGCCGAACGGCAGATCGCCGCGCGCGCGGAGCTTCCGGAACTATCCGTTTCCTCAACGCTGCGATGACCCCGCGCGCCGGCTTCGTCGGCCTCGGGCGCATGGGCCGGCCGATGGCGCGCCGCATTCTGGCCGGTGGTTTTCCGCTCACCGTCACCGACGTCGACACGGCCGGCATCGCGGCACTCGTCGACGCGGGCGCCGCGGCCGCCGGCAGTGCCGGCGCCGTGGCCGCGAACGCGGAGATCGTGATCACCTGCGTTCCGGGGCCGGCCGAAGTCGAGGCGGTCTACTTCGCGCCGGACGGGCTGCTCGCGAACGCGCGGGCCGGCACGATCTTCCTCGAAACGAGCACGATCGACGTGGCGCTGAGCCGGCGCATCGGCGCCGCGTGCGCGGAGCGCGGTCTGCGCTATCTCGACGCGCCGATCAGCGGCGCGGTCGACGGCGCGGAAGCCGGCACGCTGACCGTGATGGCCGGCGGCGACGCCGCGACGCTCGACGAGGTGCGGCCGCTGCTCGCGTGTTTCGCCGAGCGCATCGTGTATCTCGGGCCTACCGGCGCCGGGCACTTCACCAAGCTGATCAATCAGGTGGTGTATCTCGGCTACGTCGCGCTGGTCTGTGAAGCGACGGCCGCGGCCGATGCCTACGGCATAGCGCGCAACGAATTGCTCGACGTGTTGCGCCACTCGGTCGGCGGCGCGCCGCTCTCGACGAAGTGGGACGAGCGCCTGCTCAACGGCGATCGTACGCCGGGCTTCCAACTCGCTCGTGTGCTGAAAGATTTGCGGCTCGGTGCGGCCGCCTACGACGGCACCGGGAGCGCGGGGCCGATTTTTGCCGCCGCACTCGCCGCGTTCGAGAGCGCGGCCGCGAACGGCCACGCCCTCGACGATATGACGACCGTCGTCTTGCGCTAGAGTCGCGCGCCGCGCCCGGTGACGATGTTGAAGATCAGCAGAATCACGCAGATGACGAGCAGCAGGTGAATGAGGCCGCCGCCGATATGTAGTGCGAAACCCAATAGCCAGAACACGAACATCACGACGATGATGGCCCAAATCAACCCAACCATTTGCTTCCCCCCAAAAAGTGCGACGCAAGCGCGCCCTCACTACGATCCCCCGGCGAGGAAGTTCCTAAACTAGCGCAGCGCGTCGAGCACGGCGAACACGCGCCGCTCGGCCTGCGCTGCGGCAGCCGGATCGTGCGCCGCGCTGCCGGCCAAGGCGAAGCCCGAACGTATGCCCGGATAGCGGTAGATCTCGGTCGTGGCGAACCCTTCGAGCGCGCCCTTGATCGCACGCACTTCGGCGAACGGTACGCGCTCATCGTCGTCACCGAAGTGCAACGACAACGGCTTCTTCGCCGCTGCCGCTTCGCCCAGGTGCGATCCGATATCGGTGCCGTAAAACGCCGCCGCGCCGTCGGCGCCCAAACGCGTGAGTGCCAAGAACGCGTAGCGCCCGCCGAAGCCGTAACCAACGACCGCGATTTTCGCCGGCCCGCCGATACGCGCCGCGAGCGCGTCCATCGCCGAACGCACCGCCGCGAGACCATCGTCCACGTCCGCGGCCGGATCGACGGCGGCGACACCGACCTCGTAGCCGCGAGCGGTGTAGCGCTCGATCGTGGGGCCGGCGTCGGGCGCCACGCCGACGAGAACGACGCCGAGCGCGCCGTGCACCTGCTGATCCGTGCTCATGACCCCCGTCTCTTCGCCCCCGGAGGTAATGACCCGTGCGGAGCGCATTATCAAGCCGGAACCTGCGAAAACACTTCCATGACGATTGGGGAAACATGGGCAAGACGATTACGGTGACCACGGCCGACGGCCACACCCTCTCGGCCTACACGGCCGGACCGGAGAACGCGACGAAGGGCGTCGTCGTGCTCCAAGAGATCTTCGGGGTGAATCACCACATCCAGGACATGGCCGATAAATTCGGGGCCGCCGGTTACAAGGCGATCGCACCCGCGCATGTTCGACCGCGCCGAGAAAAACGTGGAGCTCGGCTACGGTCCCGACGACCGCAAGAAGGGCATCGAACTGCGCGGCAAGCTCACCGACGAGCAATCCGTCGCGGACATCACCGCCGCGGCGAAGGCGCTCGGCACCGGCCCGGCCTCGACCGCCATCGTCGGCTACTGCTTCGGCGGCTCGCTCTCGTGGCTCGGCGCCACGCGCACCAAAGAGTTCGCCGCCGCGTCGTGCTGGTACGGCGGCGGCATCGCGGCCACCAAGGACGAAAAACCCAACTGCCCGGTGCAAATGCATTTCGGCGAGACCGACGGCAGCATTCCGATGAGCGACGTCGAGGCGATCAAGGCGGCTCAGCCGAACGTCGAAGTCTACGTCTACCCGGGCGCCGGACACGGCTTCGGCTGCGCCGACCGCGACAGCTGGAACCCCGAAGCCTTCAAACTGGCCCAAGAACGCACGCTCGCGTTCTTCGCCAAGAACCTCAAGTAACGCCGATGCGGCGAACGATGGTCCCGGCGCTTCGAACCCTCCTCGCCGCACTTGTGCTCGCGGTATTCGTTCCGGTCGCCGCGCAGGCCGCGACCGACGAGCAAAAGTCGTTCGCCAACAGCGTCGTCGAACGCAATACGCAAGCCATCAACGACATGGCCGACTCGCTGTACTTCTTCGGCGAACTCGGCATGCAAGAGTTCGAGAGCACGAAGCTCGTGCGCGACACGATGAAAGCCGCGGGCTTCAACGTCGAGCTCGGCGGCGCCGGCATGCCGACGAACTTCTGGGCCAAGTGGGGTTCGGGCAAACCCTACATCGTGATCGAGACCGAGGTCGACGCGTTGCCGGGCGGCTCGCAAACGCCCGACGTGTTCACGCACAAGCCGATCATCGACGGCGCGCCGGGCCACATGGAAGGCCACAACACGCATTCCGGCGTGTCGACGGCGGCGGCTTTCGCGGTGAAGGAAACGCTCGAGAAATATCATCTGCCGGGCACGGTGGCGGTGCACTTCGGCCCGGCCGAGGAGGAACTCGGCAGCCGCCCGTTCGTCGTGCGCGCCGGCTACTTCAAAGACGTCGATGCCGTCATCTACCTGCACATCGGCGACAACTTCACCACCGGCTACGGTCTGCAAGACTACGCCGCCATCAGCACGCGCTTCACGTTTCACGGCAAGACCGCGCACGCCGCCGTCGATCCGTGGGACGGCAAGAACGCGCTCGACGCCATCGAGCTGATGGACGCGGGCCTGGCGTTTTTGCGCGAAGAGCTGCTGCCCGTCGGCGCGCGTGCACCGCGCGATCACCAACGGCGGCATCCAGCCGAACATCATTCCCGAGCTCACGCAAGTTTGGTACTTCGTGCGCGACCGCACGATGCAGTTGGCCAAGCAAACCCAAGACAAGCTCGTGGCCATCGCGCAAGGGTGCGGCGATGATGACCGGCACCACCGTCGACATCAGCTACGATGCGTCGGGCTGGCCGCAGCTCTCGAACAAAACGCTCGCCCAAGTCGTGCAGAAAAACATCGACGCGGTCGGCATGCCGGCCTGGACCGACAAGGAGCAGACCTACGCACGCGGTTTGCAAAAAGCGTTGAACGTCAAAGAGCTCGGCCTCTACACCAAACCGACGGCCATGGGCGAACGCGCGCAAGTCGCCGCGTCGAACGACAGCGGCGACGTCTCCTGGGTCGTGCCGGCGGTGGTCTACACGTTCCCGGCCAGCGTGCCCGGCATCCAGTACCACAACTGGCAAGCCGGCGTCACGCCGGTGAGCAGCATCGCCCACAAGGGCGAGGTCGCCGGCGCGAAAGTCTTGGCCGACACGATCCTCGACTTGATGACCTCACCCGACGTACTGGCCGCGGCCCGCACCGAATGGCTGCAAGTCACCAAAGACGGCGGCTACTTCTCACTGCTGCCGCCCGATGCCAAGCCGCAGATCGACATGAACAAGGCCACGATGGCGCAGTACCGCCCGGCGATGAGCAAGTACTACCTGCACAAGTCGCCGCGCTATCAGTGAGAACGCGTTAGCGCGGCTCGCTCGCCACGAGGTCGCGGGTCAAGCTGCTCGCCGGCGACTCGTAGTTGAACGCGAAGTCATCGGGCGGCAGCGGGCCCCACAAGTAGAACCCGTTCTCGGGCGAGTGATGGCCGGTTTTCCACGTCGAGCCCAGCGGCACGTAGTCGATGTCGTGCGAGTATTCGCAGTAGCTGCCCCACGGATCGCGCACGTAGTGGAAGAAATTCGAGCCGAGCACGTGCCGTCCGAGACCCCAGCCCTGCGTGTGGCCGGCGTCGGCCATCTGCATCGCGCCTTGGCCGACGTCATTGACCGATTCCACGTCCCAGCTGCAGTGGTGAAACCCGGTCGAATCCGATTTCGCGAACGCGATCAGGTGGTGGTCGCTGCCATGCAAGCCGTGCAAAAACGCGATGCCGTCGCCGGCCGTGTCGGAGAGGCCGAGCCCTAAGGTCTCCATGTAGAACGCCGCCGCGCGCGCCACGTCGCTGGTGAATACCAGCGCGTGCGACATGCGCCGCGGACGGATGAACGGCGCAGCGTCGCGCAGCGGCATCGCGGCCACGCCCTCGCCGACGACGATGTTGTTGACCGTCGCCTTGGCGTTGGGCGACGATTTTTCGGCCGCGCGGATCTCGACCAGCGCGTTGTCGAAGTCGCGAAACCAGATGCCCGCACCGTCGGAACCGGCGGGCGGCGCGACCTCCGCCGTACCGGCGCGTTTCAGGCGCTCGCGAAACGCCGGCAGATCGTCCTCGAAGGCACCGAACGAGAGATAGTTCAGCTGCTTGTGCCGGCCTTCACGGTAGGTGCCCCAGCGGTGTTTGTGGCCGGTCGTGTGGAGGTCGAAGCCGGCCGCTGCGTTGCGCACGTCGAGGCCGAACGAAGTATAGAACGCTTGGGCCTCGGCGAGGTTCGGCACGGTCAGGCTGAAGTGATCGAGCGAATGCACGCCGACGATTCCGGCGCGGCGGTGCGAGGCTGGCGGCTGAGCGGAATCGGGCATCGGACGACCTTTCAGCGGGTGGGCACGAACTTATAGCGTCGGGAGGACAACGGTCCCTTCCAAGGCCTCGCCGCGCGCGAAGCGCTCCAGGTTGCGCGCGTACTGATCGGCCAGGCGCCGGCCCGTGGCACGGCTGCCGAAGGTCGCGATGTGGGGGGTGATGATCACCCCCGGGGTGTGCCAGAGCGGATCGCCGGCCGGCAGGGGTTCGGGGTCGGTGACGTCGAGCGCCGCACCGGCCAGGTGGCCGTCGGCCAGCGCATGCTGCAGCGCCGCTCCGTCGACCACCGGGCCGCGCGAAACGTTCACCAGGAGGCCGTGCTCGGGCATCGCGGCCAGCGCGGCGGCATCGATCAGCCGGCGGGTCTCGTCGGTGAACGACACGGTGAGGATCGCCGCGTCGCTTTGCGCCAGCGCGTCGTGCAAGCGCGCGCTCGGGAACATCTGCGTCGGCCCGCGCGTCGCCCGCCCCGGAGCGCGAGACGCCGAGGATCCGTTTGGCGAGCGGTCGCAACCGCTCGGCCACCCCGCCGCCGATCGCGCCGAAGCCGACGACCGCGACCGTGAGGTCCTCGAGCGAACGCAAGCTGCCGATCATGGCCGGTGCGTTCCAGTCCGTGCCGATTTGGGCGGTGATCGCGCGGGGCAGCTGGCGCACGAGCGCAAGCAGCAGCGCGACGGCGTGTTCGGCCACCGCCGGACCGTGAACGGTGACGGCGTAGGTCATCGTCACCCCGGGCGGTACGCCCGCCCGCAGCAGCACGTCGTAGCCCGCGCTCGTCAGGCCGATCCACTTCAGCCGGCCGCGCTCGGCTTTCACCGCTTGCGGAACGGCCGGCTGATAGTACGTCGGCGTAATCCACAGCGCGTCGGCACCCGGCAGTTCGCGCAGCAACTCGTGCTCGTCGCGGGCGACGACGAAGTCCAGGCCCGCCGTGCGGGCGACATCGGTCAGCTCGGCTTCGAAGACCTGCCCCCGGTAGATGACGCGCATCGGGGACCGGGTTGGACGCCGCGGGCAGATCGTCCCACGTTGCCGTAAGGAGTCCCTATGGCACGGATCGTCCTGGGACTGGGCACCTCGCACAGCCCGCAAGTGAGCACGCAACCCGAACAGTGGTACCTGCACGCCGAGCGCGACTACGGCAACCCCCATCTCGACATGCCGGCACTGGAGAAGACGGCTCCGGCCGGGATCGCGGAGCAGCTTTCGATCGACGTCTACCGTGCGAAGCACGATGCCTGCCAACGCGCGATCGCACGGCTCTCCGCCGAGCTGATCGCGGCCCGGCCCGACGTCGTCGTCGTCGTGGGCGACGATCAGCGCGAGCTGTTTCTCGATGAGTGCAGCCCGGCGTTCGCGCTCTTTACCGGCGGCACGCTGCTCGACATCCCGCCCGATCCCGCGACGGTGTTGCCCTCGCATCAGGTCGCGCTGTGGTCGCGCCATGCCGGCGCGCTCGAAACGTATCCGGCCTGCGCCGGCTTCGCACAGCACGTTGCGGCCGCGATGTCGGCCGATGACTTCGACGTCGCCGTCGCCGCCAAACAGTTCGCGGGCCGCAGCATCGGTCACGCCTACACCTTCGTGCGCTTGCGGCTGCTCGGCGATACGGTGGTGCCGATCGTCCCCGTGTTCATCAACTGCTACTATCCCCCCAATCAGCCCTCGCCCGGCCGCTGCTATGCCTTCGGCTGGGCGTTGCGCCGCGCGATCGAGAGCTGGGGCGACGATCTGCGCGTGGCGGTCGTCGCATCCGGCGGTCTGTCGCACTTCGTGATCGACGAGGAGCTGGATCGCCGGCTGCTGCGCGGTATCGCCGAAAAACGCGGCGACCTGATCACGTCGCTGCCGGCCGCAAAGCTCAACAGCGGCACCTCCGAGATTCGCAACTGGATAGCGGTCGCGGGGGCGATGGAAAGCGCCGAGGTCGTGAGCCTGGAATACGAACCATGTTACCGGACGCCGTCGGGAACCGGCTGCGGCATGGCGTTTGTCCATTGGGCGTAATGACATTGGGCGGTGTCGAGCCGCGCCGCATCGTGTTCTTTGCGGCGTGCCTCGCGATCTTCATGGTCTCGGTGGAAGCGACGATCGTCGCGACCGCTATCCCAACCATCGTGGGCGATCTCGGCGGGCTGCGGCTCTTCAGCTGGGTGTTTGGGATCTACTTTCTCACCCAGGCTGTGGGCATTCCGATTTACGGACGCCTCGCCGATATCTACGGCCGCAAGAAGCTGCTGGTCGTGGCGGTGACGCTCTTTCTCATCGGTTCGATCCTGAGCGGCTTCGCGCACAACATGGTCATGCTCGTCGTGTACCGCGGCTTGCAAGGTCTCGGCGGCGGCGGCGTGCAGCCGTTGGCGTCGACGATCGTGGGCGATCTCTATACCGGTCAGGAACGGGCGCGCGTTCAGGGCTACTTGTCGAGCACCTGGGGTATTTCGGCGGTGTTGGGTCCGCTGCTGGGTGCCTTTCTCGTGCAGCACGTGGGGTGGCCGACGATCTTCTGGATCAACGTACCGGTCGGTATCGTCTGCGCCACGCTCGTCATCCGTTACTTCGACGAGCGGATCGAACGCCGTCCGCACCGCATCGATTACGCCGGATCGCTGTTGCTCGCCGCCGGCGCGGGCACGCTGATGTTCGTGCTCGTCATGGCCGGGAACATGCCCGGCGGGTTGGCCGGCGGATTGACCGTTCTGGCGGCATTCCTGATCGTCGCGTTGATCGTGCACGAGTTGCGCACACCCGAACCGATGATGCCGCTCGGTTTGTACCGCATTCGGGTGATCGCCGTCGCCAACGGCGCGAACTTCGCGATGGGCGCGCTGCAAATGGGCATCACCGCGTTTCTGCCGACGTTCGTGCAAGGCGCGATGGGACTCTCGGCGGTTGCCGCCGGTGCCGGTCTCGGCGTGATGTCGGTCGGCTGGGTGTCGGGCGCCTTGGTCGGTTCACGGCGTCTGCCGCATACGACCTATCGCGCCACGGCGCTGAGCGGGAGCATCTTGCTCGTGGCCGGGAGCGCGTTTCTGATCGCGCTCGAGCCCGCGCGCGGGATTTGGTGGGCACTCACCGGCGCCTTCCTCATCGGCTTGGGCTTCGGGCTCGTGAACCTGGTGTTCACCGTGTCGACGCAAGCGGCGGTCGGCTGGGAACAGCGCGGCGCCGCGACGGCTTCGAACCTCTTCACCCGTCAACTCGGCCAAGCGATCGGAACGGCCGGATTCGGCGCGGTCTTCAACCTCGGGCTCTACGCGCGCATTCCCGATGCCGGGGATGTCGTCACCCGCATGATGACGCCGGCGGCGCGCGCGCAGATACCGGCGCTCGCCGTGCAGCGCTACGCCGCGGCGATCGCGGGCTCGCTGCACGACATCTATCTCATTCTCGGCGGGCTCGGCCTCGCCATACTGCTCATGACGCTCGCGTTCCCGCGCAACATGCGGCCGGGGGATGCGCCCGCGGCGCGCTAAGTCGCGCGTCCGTCCAGCCAGGCAACGATGTTCTTCACCGTATCACCGTAGAAGATCTCGTAGGTCTCGCGCGTGACGAACCCGACGTGCGATGTCGCCACCACGTTCGGCAGCGTGCGCAACGGGTGATCGGCGGGCAGCGGCTCGGTCGCGTACACGTCGAGCCCCGCGCCCGCGATGCGCTTCGCACGCAGCGCATCGATCAGCGCCGACTCGTCGACGAGCGGCCCGCGCGAGGTGTTCACCAGCCACGCATCGGGCTTCATCAGCGCCAGCTCCGCCGCGCCCACGATGCCCTGCGTGCGCTTGCCCAGTACGAGGTGCACGGTCACGATATCGGCCTGCCCGAAAACCTCGTCTTTGGTGACGAACCGCGCGCCCGCGGCCGCGGCCTTTTCGGGCGTGAGGTTGGGACTCCACGCGATCACCTGCATGCCGAACGCGCTCGCGATGCGGGCCGAGGCCGTTCCGATACGGCCGAGCCCGACGATCCCGAGCGTACGGCGCGAGAGGTCGCCGCCGACCGCAACCTGCCAGCCGCCCGCGCGGAAGGCGTTCACTTCTTCCGGAATCCGGCGCACGGCCGCGAGGATCAGCGCCCAGGTCAACTCGATCGCCCCGTGCGAGGTGTAACCGGTGTGCGCGAGCGTGATCCCGCGTTCGTGCACCGCCTCGCGATCGATCGACGCGTTGACCGCGCCGGTCGAGGCGATCAGGCGCAGGCGGGGAAGCCGTTCGATGATCTCACGCGTCAGCGGGGTGCGCTCGCGCATCACGCACACGACGTCGAACGGAGCCAGCCGCGCGACGAGCGCGTCGGCGTCGCTGAGATGGTCGCGAAATACCACCACCTCGGCGCGGCCGTTGAGCGGCGACCAATCCGCCATCTCCAGCGCGACCCCTTGGTAGTCGTCGAGGATTGCGACCTTTACCGCTCCGGCGGGCACGTGCTCTGCAGCCATTCCGTATACATTCTACGTTTTATGCCCCAATCGTATGATTTGGCGTATCATGGGCGGATGGGTGATAATCGCGATCGCTGCGTGAGGTGCGGACATCTTCTCGCCTCGCACGAACCGGGCGCCGGCTGCACGGAACGCGTGCCGGGCACCATGGAGCGAAGGCCGGGCCCCTGCGGCTGCGGCGCACCCGAGGTACTGGCCGACGTCATCCCGTTTCGCAGCCGCTCAAAGCGGCACGCGTCCGTCGACGAGCACGGCGGCGGCGGCGACGGTTAGGCGAACGCTTAAGCGGCTTTCCCCGGATGGACCGTTCCGCAGTTACCGCACGTGCGCAACTCGGTGCTGGCGTAGAACTGATCGAACACCGGCGGCAAATCCGTAACGATGTTTTGCAGCTGAATTTCGGCCCGGTGGATGCGCTGATGACAGGCCGGGCAAAACCATTCGAACGCGTCGATCGTGCCCAACGGCCGCGTGCGCTCGATCACCAAGCCCACGCTGCCCGGCACCGGGCGCTGCGGCGAATGCCGAACGTGCGGCGGCAGCAAGAAGATGTCGCCTTCGTTGCAGCGGAACGTCGCGCGGTTTGCCGTCCTCCATGATGCGCAACACGATGTCGCCGCGAATCTGATAGAAGAACTCTTCGAAGGGGTCGTCGTGAAAGTCCGTGCGCAGGTTTGGGCCGCCGACCACGGTCACGATGAAATCGCGGTCGTTCCAGATCTGCGCGTTGCCGACCGGCGGCTTGAGCAAGTCCTGATGATCGTCGATCCATTGCTTGAAATTGATCGGCAGCGAAACGAGTGCCATCTTCCCCTCCGTCGGAAATCTTAAGGTACCACAGTCGGCCGGGGCGAACCTATGACGATGGCCCAGGACCTCTACGCCGACCGCATCGATTCCCCCATCGGAACCATCCTGATCATCTCCGACGGCACGCGGCTGTGCGCGCTGGATTATCGCGGCTACGACCACCGCATGAACGCGTTTCTCGCGGCCCGCTACGGCTCGTACCGCCTGCACGACGCGACCGATCCCGGCGGCGCGAGCACGGCCGTTCGCGCCTATCTCGCCGGCGCGTTGACCGCGCTCGATGCGCTCGCCGTCGACGCGGGCGGCACGCCGTTTCAAGCGCGCGTGTGGGCCGAGTTGCGCCGCATCCCCGCCGGCACCACGATCACCTACGGCGAACTCGCGCGGCGTGTGGGTCAACCCACCGCGAGCCGCGCCGTGGGCCACGCGAACTCGCAGAACCCGGTGGCGATCGTCGTGCCCTGTCATCGGGTGATCGGCGCCAATGCCACGCTCACCGGCTATGCCGGCGGCCTCGCAACGCAAGCGCTGGCTCTTGCTGCACGAGGGCGTGCGGCTGCACGAGGAGCGCAAACTGCGCGCCGACGCCCAGCTCTCACTCCTCGGTTAGACCGAGCTCCGCCAGGGCCGCGTTCTGATCGCGGCCGATCGCGCCGGCGGCGCGGTCGACGCTCAGCGGGCGTTCGGCGAAACGCACCGGCGAGGCGTACGTCGCGATCGGCGTGCCGTCGTCGTCGCGCGCATAGACGCACCGCCGCGCGCTCCTTGAACTGCGGGTTGGCGACGATCTGCGCGACCGACATCACCGGGCCCGGCCGGCACGCCCGCTTGCCGCCAAGATCGCGTCGGCCTCGGCCAAGTCGAGCGTCTGCGTCCACTCGCCGATGATGCGCGTCGAGCATCGCGACGTGCTGACGGCGGCCTTGGTTGCGTCGCGAAGCGCTCGTCGTCGGCAAGCTCCGGATGGCCCATCGCCGCGGCGAGGCGCCGGAAGATGCCCTGGCCGTTGCCGCCGATCGCCAGCCACTCGCCGTCACGCGTCGGGTACACGTTGCTCGGTGCGGCGCTGTTGAGCGGTTGCCGGTACGGCGCGCCACGACGCCGGCGTGCACGTATTCCGGCAGCGCGCCCTGCAAGCAGACTGAACGAGCTCTCGATCAGCGACACGTCGATCGTCTCACCGACGGCGTCGCGATCGCGGCCGCGCAGCGCCGCGAGCACGCCGATCACCGCATAGAGCGCCGCGATCTCATCGCCGAGACTGATCCCCACGCGCATCGGCGGCCCGTCGCTCTCGCCGGTGATGTAGCGCAACCCGCCCATCGCTTCGGCGATGCTGCCGTAGCCCGGCCGATCGGCATACGGACCGCTCTGGCCGTAGCCGCTGATCGAGAGATAGATCAGCTCGGGTTTCTTGCGCCCGCAAGCGTCGCCGCGTCGAGCCCGAAACGCGCGAGATAGCCGGGCCGGAAGTTCTCGAGCACGACGTCGCACGCCAGCGCCATCGCCGTGACCGATCGCCACGTCGTCGGGATCGCGCAGATCGAACGTCAGCAACCGCTTGTTGCGGTTGTGCGACTTGAACCACCAGCCGGTGCCGTCGGGCGAAATGACGCCCCACGTGCGCAGCTGATCGCCGCCGGCCGGTTCGATTTTATAGACGTCCGCGCCCAGATCGGCCAGCAGCCGGCCCGCCGACGGGCCGGCGACCGTACTGCCCAACTCGAGCACGCGAAGCCCCGCTAGCGGCGGCGAAGCGGCACGCGCTATCCGAGTGGGCCGAGCAGCGTCTCCCCGCCGTAGACGTCGGAGTGTTCGGCGTAGCGCCTGCGGGCCACGCCGTCGGCGCTGACGTTCGGGCGCAGCTCGGCCGGGCGCGGGCGGCCGTCCCAACCGATCTGCTCCATCGAGAAGTAGAGCTGCACCGCTTGCCCGTCGGGATCGAGCACGTGAAATGCGTAGTCGATGCCCGGATGCAGCTCGGCTCGGCAGTTCGACGAAACCCGCGCCCGCGTTCGGCGAGGAACGTGCGCGCGTCGCACAGCTGCCGGTACGAGCCGACTTGGAAGCCCGACCGCCATGCGTCGTGGAGTCGGGGCGCAAGCCCAGGATCGCACGCACCTCGATCGGATAGAGCGCGATCGTGTGGTGTTCGGTGTTGGCGCGCAAGAACACGCAGCGGTGACCGTTCCACACCGTCTCTTCGGAGACGCGCAGGCCCAATTGGTGCGTGTAGAACCGCGCCGCGGTGTCGATGTCGTTCACGAACAAGCTGATCGGCCCGCATTTGATGATCTTGAACGGCCGCGGCAGCATGATGCCTTCGACGTCGTAGGCCGCGCCCGCCAGCGCATCGCGCAGCGCCGAGCCCGAGAAGAGATCGTCGCCGCGCTGGGCCGATGCGCGCACTTCTTCATCTTCCGGAATCTGCGGCAGCTGCGGCGCCTGATGGAAACCGCGGTCGTGCATCGAGAACGGTTTGCTGAGCCGAATCCCAGCCGATCTGCTCCATGCCGTAATAGAGCTCGTTCGTGTGGCCGTCGGGATCGTAGAAATACGTGTGCCAGTTCGAGCCCGGCATGTCGCGGCCGCTGCGCTGGATCTCCATCCCGCGCTCGGCTTGCCACTTGCTGCCGTTCACGACTTCGCCGAGGCTGCCGACTTGCCACGAGATCTGGTTCATCACGACGCCCGGCTTGAATTTGCGCAGCTTGTCGAGATACTCGCGCACGCGTTTGTTGAAGAGCACGAAGCTGTGATGGTCGGTGCCGTGACGCATGAAGTAGCCGCCCGAATCGCCGAACGCGGCGATGTCTTCGGGTCGCTCCGCGCGCGCGCCGAAATCGAGCCGGTCGGAGATGCGGAAGCCCAAGTCCTCGGTGTAGAAGCGCAGGCACTCTTCCATGTTGATCGCGTTCAAGCCGAAGTGGCCCAGCCGGCGAATTTTGAACGGCCGTTCGAGCAGCACGCCGCCCACGTCGTAGGTTGCTGCCGTCGTTTCGATCATGGCTCGTCTCCTCGAATTAACTGAAGGGCTTCGGCCGCGAACGACGGGTCGTAGAGATCCTTCATCGGCGGCAGCGCGGGGATGATCCCGAACTCGACCTGGTATCCGCCCGACGGTCTGCATCGCGGAGGCCGAGAGTTTGAGTGCGGGGTCGAAAGCTTTCCATTTCGCGAAATCGATGTCCCACGCCCGTTGCGGCGATCGCCGGCATCGGTATGCGTTTGGGCGACCAGCGCCGCCACCGCCGCATCCTTGTGCGCGTAGCCGTACTGGATGCCGCTTGCGCAGCGCGCGCAAGAACTTCAGCACGAGCGGCCGGTTCTTCGCGGCCCAGTCGTTGTTGACGGCGACGCAGGTGAAGACCCAATCCTTGATCGTGTCGCTCGCCGTCGCCAGAATCGTGTCGCCCTTCGACTCGGCCAGCAGGTCGAACGGCTGCGCCAGCATCGCGCCCTGTACGTTGCCGCTCGCTGAGCCCGCGTAGCGCGCCGTGCTGTTGCCGCCGATGATGATCGTAGAAATCGTCGAGCTTGAGCTTGTGCGCCGCGGCCATCGAGCCGAGCGCGATCGCGGTGACGTCTTGCTTCGTGCCAAGCATCGACCGATTTGCCCTTGAGGTCGGCCCAGCTCTTGACGCTCGGCGCTACGACCAGCGAGTACGGGTTCACGTTGAACATCGACGTGACGATCTTGATCGGCAGACCGTGCTGGATCGCGGCGATCTCGCTGTCGCAGCCGTTGTCGGCCATGTTCGACGCCGTTGGTCGCGACCGAGTTGATCACGTTCGGCGGCGAGGCGCCCTGAACGATCGTCACCGTGATGCCCTCGTCTTTGTAGAAGCCCTGCGCCTCGGCGAGGTAGAGCGGCCACTCGGCCGCCGTCGGGGTCAGGATGCCGAAGGTGATCTCGGTGGGCGCGCTCTGCGCGGCCGCGGCGCGCGGTCCGGCCAGCGACGCCAGCGCCGCCAGCAAAACGAGCGCAAGCGTGCGCACCGGAAGTCATAGCTGCATCACGCGGATCCGATTTTGCGCGAGGAACCCGCTTCCCCCCGCCGTAGGGTAACAGGCAGAAGAAAACTTCCCAACGCGAGGTACCGTTGGCCCTGATCGAGTTCGTCGACGTCGGCGTGACGCTACCAGCGGCGCGGCGGCGGCGAAACCGTTGCGCTCGAGCGCACGTCCCTGACGATCGCTCCCGGCGAGTTCATCTGCATCGTCGGGCCCAGCGGCTGCGGCAAGACGACGCTGCTGCATTGCCTCGACGGTTTGCACGCCCCGACGAGCGGCCGCATCCTGATCGACGGCCGCGAGATCACCGCACCCGGCCGCGACCGGGCGATGGTCTTCCAGAGCGCCTCGCTGATGCCGTGGCGCACCGTCGTGCGCAACGTGACCTACGGTCTCGAGCTCCAGGGCGTGCCGCTGCGCGAGGCGATTCCGCGCGCGCAGGCGATGATCGAGCTGGTCGGCCTCACCGGCTTCGAAGACCGCCATCCGGGCGAACTCTCGGGCGGCATGCAGCAGCGCGTCAACCTCGCGCGCGCGCTCGTCATCGATCCCGAAGTGATCTTGCTCGACGAACCGTTCGCCGCACTCGACGCCCAGACGCGCGAGCTGATGCAAACCGAACTGCTGCGCGTGTGGGACGCGACGAAAAAGAACGGCCGTCTTCATCACCCACCAGATCAGCGAGGCCGTGTATCTCGCCGACCGCGTCGTCGTGATGTCGGCGCGGCCGGGCCGCGTCAAGGCGATCGTCGCCCGTGCCGATCGCGCGCCCGCGGCCGGCCAGCGCGCGGCGCGACCCGCAGATGTATCGAGATCGAAGTCCGAGATCGCCGCGCTGATCGACGGCAGCCACGCCGAGATCGTCGACCGTATGACGCAACTCACGCAGGCGCCGACGGGCCTCGTCGCCGACGACATCCCGCTGCCGCGCCGGCGGCCCAGCGAACGAGCGGCGTCTTCTGCTCCGCGCGCCGCTTCACCGACCTCGCGTCGATCGTCTGCGGCCTCGCGCTGTGGGAAGTCGTGGCGCGATTCGTCGATCCACAACACCGCCTTTCTCGCGCCGCCCTCGCTCGTCGCCATCCGCGCCTGGCAGATGATCCTCGACGGCTCGCTGCTCTACAACGGCTGGGTCAGCTTCCAAGAACTGATCCTCGGCTTCGTGCTCGGCGTCGCGGCCGGCATCGCGATCGGCGCCGCGATGGTGCAGTGGAAGCCGGTCGACGACGCGCTCGAGGTCTGGATCTCGGCCCTCTACGCCGCGCCGATCGTCGCGCTCGCGCCGATCCTGATCATCTGGTTCGGCTTCGGCACGGCTTCCAAGGTCGCGGTCGTCTTCATCATGGTCGTCTTCCCGATGATCATCAGCACGCAAGCCGGCCTCGAATCGGTCGACCGGCGCCTGTTGATCGTGGCGCGTTCGTTTTGCGGTTCGCGCTGGAAGACGTTCCTGACGGTCGCGCATGCCGTCGGCCGCGCCGTTCATCGTCTCGGGCATGCGCCAGTCGGTCGGCCGCGGGCTCGTCGGCGTGGTGGTCGGCGAGCTCTTCGGCGCGAAGGCAGGGCTCGGCAACATCATCACCACCGCCAGCAGCGTCTTCGACATGCCCACGCTGTTCGTCGCGGTCGTCACGCTGGCGCTGGCCGGCGTCATCTTGACCGGAATTCTCCGCTCGTTCGAACTGCGTCTCGCCGCCTGGCGCGACGTCGCCTAATCGCCTAGAGGAAGCTACGATGTCCGATACCGCCGCACCGCCCACGACAACGCCGATCAGCGTCCGCAAGCTGGGCCACCTCGTGTACGAGGTCAGCGACATCGAACGCACGACGAAGTTCTGGACCGAAATCCTCGGCTTCACGGTCTCCGATCGCAACGAGTTCGGCATGGTTTTCCTGCGCTGCGCCGGCGATCACCACTCGATCGCGCTCGTGCCCTCGAAGAAGGGCGCGCGGCCGCCGGCCGACGCGGGCTTGCACTTCCATCATCTGGCGATGGAAGTCGACGATATGGAAACACTGTTCCGGGCGCGCGATTTCTTGCAGGCGCGCGGCATCCCGATCGACTTCGAAGGCCGGCGCGGACCGGGCGGCAACGTCGGCGTCGAATTCCTCGATCCCGACGGCTACCTCTTCGAGATCTACGCCAACATGGATCAAGTCGGACCCGACGGCCGCACCCGTCCGGCCGAGCCAGTTCCGGCGCGTGAGCTCGCTCGAAGACGCGGTCGCGCAGCCGCTGCCCGAGCACTACTAACGCGATGAAGGCCGTGATCATCGAACGCTTCGGGGGCCCCGAAGTGATGGAGTACCGTGAGGTTCCGACGCCCGAGGTCGGCCCGGACGACGTGCTGATCGAAGTGCACGCGGTCACCGTGAACCGCGCGCTCGACATCCACGTGCGCGAGAGCGGCGACGGGCGCAACCCGGTGCTGCCGCTGGTGCTCGGCGTCGATCCGGTCGGCGTGATCGTGGCGGCCGGCACGAACGTTCCGCAAACGCGCCTCGGCGAACACGTCGCGGTGATCTCGCCGCTGCGCTGCGGCACGTGCACGCCGTGCAAGAACGGCAACCCCGCCGACTGCATCACGCCCGTGCACCTCGGCATTCACCGCTGGGGCGGCTACGCCGAATACGTGCGCGTGCCGGCCGTCAACACGACCCCGGTGCCCGACAACCTCGGTTTCCCCGAAGCCAGCGTGATCTTCCGCCACTTTCCGACCGCCTTTCATTTGCTCGACTGCAAAGCCGGCGTCGCGGCCGGTGAAACGGTGCTGATCATGGGCGCCGCGGGCGGCCTCGGCAACGCCGGCATCCAAGTTGCGAAGTACCGCGGCGCGCGCGTGATCGCCGCCGCGGGTACGGACGCCGGCGTGGCGCTCGCGCGCGAACTCGGCGCCGACGAGGCGATCAACTATCGCACCGAAGACCTCGAAGCGCGCGTCAACGAGCTCACTGCGAAACGCGGCGTCGACATCGTGTTCGAAAACATCGGCGCGCCGGATCTGTGGCCGGCCGCGTTCAACAGCCTCGGCGGCGGCGGACGCCTGGTCACGGCCGGCGCGCACGGCGGCGGAACGGTGACGCTCGACGTGAAACGGCTCTACCGCCGCAAGCTGCAAATCATCGGCGGCGCCGGCTCCGATCCGCGCGACGTCGAGGCGACGGCGCAGGGCGCCGCGAGCGGCCGGTTACGGGCTGCGATCGACCGCGTCTTACCGCTCTCCGACGTGGCCGAAGCGCATCGCCTCGTCAACGAGCGCATCGTGACCGGCAAAGTCGTGCTCGTTCCCGAGCGCGTACTGGCCTTAAACTAACCGGTCACCGGGGTCGACCGGCGCCGCGGGCGGTTCGGGCAGCGTCGGCATCTCGTGGTTGGCGTAGAGCGCCATGCGTTCGACGCGGCCGTCGTTGCCGCTGATGATCGCGACGCCGTGCTGCCAGCGCGCTTGATAGGCGTGCTGGTAAACGAGCGAGCGCGGACCGCCCTCTTTGCCGGCAGCGGAGACGAAGCGTTCTCCCAGCCGGGTGATCGACGAGCCGATGCCGATGTTGCCCGGCTGCAGTTTAAAGATACCGTTGGCGGGCGGCGTGAAACGCGGTAAGTTCTCGGTTTTGGCGAGATAGTGCTCGATCCCGATCAGCACTTGGCCGCGATAGATCGCCGAGAGAATCCAGCACTCGCCGCGCAATCCGGCGGCGGCCCACGTCTTCCAGCCGGGCGCCGGGTACTCGACGGCCGGTCCCATGCGGCGCTCGATCGCGCGGCGCGTCGTGAAGCCCACCAGAAACGTCAGCGAATCACTGGTCATCGTGATCGGTTCGTTGGAGGTCACCGGCGGCGGCTCGGGGGCCGCCTTGCGTTTCTTCTTCTTGCTGAAGAGACTGGCGAACATTGAGGCGTAAACTTCTCGGCCCGCGCGGGCAAGGCCGCTTTTGGACGGTTAGTCCAGGGCGATGCGCCCGAGCAGCTCCATCAGCACGTCGCGTTCCGCCGGGGCCAGCGGCGCCAGCGTTTCGTCAGCCGACTGCGCGCTGAGTTGCGCCAACTGCGCGGCGTACCGTTCGCCGCGCTCGGAGAGCGCAACGCGCACTTGGCGCTGATCGGTCGGGTGCGCCTCGACGCCGATCAGGTCGACCTTCTTGAGCCGCGCGACGAGGCCGTGCACGTTGGCCGGTTCCATGCCGATCGCGCGCCCGAGCTCCGCCTGCGAGAGCGGCCCATGCCGCTGCAGCGTCATCACCGACGCGGCCTGCATCGGCGTGACGCCCAGTCCCTTGAGCAGCCGGTTGGTGTTGCTCTTGGCGCGGTAGTACGCACGGCGGAGCAAGTGCCCGACACGATGCTCCGCCGCGAAGTCCAGGTCGATGGTCAGCGTGCCAGGGCTACGGCTTCTTCGAACGCGCCGGCGCCGACCTTACCCGCATCGAAGATGCCGCGCTCTTCAACCCACCGATGCGTCTCGTCGTACATCGTCTTCGAGTACGGCTCGAACACGAGCCGCTCGCCCGGGCCGAAACGCTTCACGTCGACGAGCGAACGGAAACGCTCCTGCAGCTCGTTCGCGTAGTAGTGGACGTACTTCTGGTGGCGCACGTCGATGTCGGCTTGTGCGCGGCGCAGCGCCGCGTAGTACTTCTTCACATCCTCGAGATCGGCGTCTTTGGACACCATGCCGGCGATCATGAACGTCGTATCGGTGATCACGCGAAAGCCGAGTTGTTCGAGGATGTAGCGCTGCATCCCGAACACGTTGGCGGCCTTCGCTTCGCGCGCGAGCATCGCGTCGACGCGCTCGTCGGGCAGGCCGCCGAAGCGCAGCTTGATGCGGTCCGCGGGCAGATATTCTTCGAGCGATTGGATCGTCGCGTAGTGGCTGCCGGAGTGGTAGCCGACGTAGACTTCGACGTCCGCGAGCTGCTCGGGTGAGGTGATGGGCGATTCGGGCGGCACCATGATCGCGCCGGGCGAGATCGAGTAGCACTCCCCCCACAGCGTTCCGTGGTCGGCCGACGCCGCCATGTTCACCGTCCAGTGACAGGCGCAGCTGACGGTCGCGTCGCGGCCGGTTTCGTAGGACTCGTAGGCGCCGTGCTTCTTGCCCTCGGCCGTCATGACTTGGGTGAGGTCGGGCGTGCCGAGCTCGTTTTTCTTGAGGACGTAATCGGTCAGGCCCTCGGCCGCGTAGTAGTCCTTCTCCTCGGCGACCCATTCCTGAAGCCGGCCGTGCGTATGGATGACAAATGTGCCCACGCGTCTCTCCTCATGCGGAACCCGGCGCTCCCGGTTTCGTTATGATAATATCTTTCCCGGGCCGCGTCAACCCGCCCGCTCGGCGGCCGCCAGCAGCGCGGCGGCTAGTTCGGCCGGTGCATCGAGCATCACGTCGTGGCCGCTCGGGATCGTCTCGACCACCCAGTCGGGTGCGCCCAGGCAGCGGTCGCGGGCGGCATCGAAGGGGTGCGAGCGGTACGTTCCGGCGCGCAGGTACGTCTTGTGCGCAACCCGCTCGCGCGCGCCGGTCAGCACCATCGGCTCGCGCATCGTTTCGAGCGGCTGCGGCACGCACTGCGCGTCGACGTAGGCGCGGTCGGCCTCGTTCACGCCGAAGTTCGCGGCCGGGATCGGCGGAATGAAACCGCCGTTCGCCGCAGCGGCCTCGAGTTGGCGCGCCCGCTGCGAGCCGGGCACGAGATCGAGCAGCCACTGGCCGCTTTCCGGGATGAACGCGTCGAGAAACACCAGTGCCGCGATGCGTTCGGGCACGGCCTCGACGACCCCTGAAATGACCATTCCGCCGTAGGAGTGTCCGAGCAGCACGACGCCGTTCAGGTCTTCGTAGCGCAGCACGTTGACGACGTCGGCCACGTGCGTGGTGAGCGTGATCGCCGTGCTCGCCAGGTGCACGCGTTCACCGAGGCCCGTGAGCGTGGGCGTGAACACACGCGCACCGCGCGCCCGCAGCAGTTCGGCGACGCGCGCGTAACACCAACCCCCGTGCCACGCACCGTGAACGAGAACGAACGTGGCGCCCATAGGCGAGGTCTCCTTAGCCGACTTGCGGCCCGCCGAAGAACTGCATCAAGATCGGCTTGAGCGGACGGTTGGGCTTATAGTCGGCCGGCGGGGCTTGGAGCGGAATGCGCCGGTCGTGGCGCGCGAACGGATCGTCGCGGATCGGATAATGGAACGGCCACGGGATGTCATCCTCCTCCACGTGCCCGTCGCCGTACATGTACTCGTAATGGGTCCAGTACCACATCTGATCGCCGCGGCGTTCGCCCACACCGACGACGCTGATGATGCCGTCGCCGGGATTCATCCCCTCGTGAATCCCGTTGAAGCTCATCTGGTAGTGCTTCTGCGTGATCACGGGCGCGGTGTCCATCGCCGAATTGGCCTGGGCCAGCGTTTGGTGCGAGGACTCGATCGATTGTTCGAACGCGCCGTTCATCTGCGCGATCTGGCTCTCCGAGTAGTACGGCTGCTTCTGGGTCTGGGGCGCCGCGGCCGGCCGCACGACGTGCGGCATCACGGCCACGCTCTTGCCCCGCGACGGGGCGGTTTGACGCGGTGCGAACTTCTTGATGTGCGCCAGCTCGTGCTGTTCTTCGACCGGCGCCACGATCGGTACCGGCTCAACCCGCGGTGCGGGCGGCGGGGGCGGCGGCGGCTTCGGACGCGGCTTGGCAACGACGACGGGCGTTTCCTTGGGTTGCACTTTCTCGAGCCGGATGATGTCGGATTTCGGCAGCGGCTGGGACTGCAGGCTCGAGAGCTGGGGCATCGCCTTGATCACGACGCGCGCTAATAGACCGTACAACGAGCCACCGGCGAGGTGGACCATCAACGAGAGCATGAGCCCGATGGTGAGAAAGCGCCGCGTTCGCGCGCGGCCGCGCGCGCTGATCATGTCCTGGGAGATAACGTTCCTTGGACTGCCAGAGTCCCGTAAGATTCAACGGCGAGGATAGACGGCCCGGCTTGGAGGCCCCTGTGCCCGCGAGCCGACCTCACTACAACGGGGCCCGGCACGGAAGAGATGCTTGCTCAGCCGACGAGTTCGGCCGCCGGCAGGGCGAACTCGCGCGCCGCTTGCTCGCCCCGTTCGGCCGGACTGAGCCGGTCGCCGGCGATGACCACCCGAGCGGCCTCGCGGCCGAATGCCAGCAACGAGGCGTCATCGCCGATCGGGGCGTCGCCGGCCACCGCCACGCTGATCTCGTGCGTGTAGGTCCGTACGAACCCGTCGGCCGCCAGGCGCGGGATGGCGGGGATCTTCCCGGCTTCGGTCTCGCGCATCGCGCGGCCCAGCAGCCGGCGGAACATCACGATGCCGCGGTCGCTACGGCCGAGGTGCTCGTTGGCCCGATCGGCGATCGCGCCCTGACCGACCAGCGCGTCATAATCGCCGGGTTCGCGCTGCCGCTCTTCGTACGGCCGGTCGGCGGTTTGTCCGATCAGCCCCATCTTGCCCACGCCGAAGTCCTCCGGTTTCATCATGCCGGCCGGGTTCGTGATGTGGTTGAGGTTGAAGTAGCCCATGTAGAAGCAACGTTGATCGTCAATCGGCGTCACCCAACGCGTCAGCGTGGCCGCGATGTTGAACTTCGGCGACTTCGGGCCGATCGGACCGCCGATGAACTGCGCGACGTTGGGAAAGATGATATCCGACGAGCGCGTGTAGACCAGATTGCCGACGCGCCGGGTCGCCATCGAGAGAAAGCCGAGCGGCGTTTCGACGAAATCCAGCACCGGATCGACGGCGAATTCGGCCGAGAACTGCTGGTTGTTGATCGCGTGCAGGTAGACGTTGTGCACGGGATCGCACGCGTTCTCGACGACCTGGAGCCAGTTGCACGGCAAGTCGATGCGAAACGGCACGATCGTACGTTCGCTCGGGAACGTCAGCGTATCGTAGATCGGAAACACCGGCCGGCTTTCCGGCGGCCCGAGGTAGGCGAAGATCACGCCTTCGTATTCGCGCACCGCGTAGGCGCCTTGCACGAACGTTTCCGGAATGCGGCTGCCGGCCGGCTCGGCCGGACAGCGCAGCACCGTGCCGTCGACGTCGAACTGCCAACCGTGATAGCAGCACGCGATGCCGCGCTCGCCGATCACTCCGAACTCGAGCGATACACCGCGGTGGATGCAGTGCTTGTGCAAGAGGCCCAGCCGTCCGCCGCGATCGCGGAAGAGGACCAGATCCTCGCCCAGCAGGCGCACCGCGAGCGGTACGTCGCCCAGTTCCGACGAGAGCAGAAAGGGGTGCCAATAGCGGCGAAAATACTCGCCGCACGGCGTCCCGGGACCCGTCTGCGTAAACGGTGACGTCTCCGGCGGCACCGGCCGGTTGTAGTAGCCGCTGAACGGCCCTATCCGGTTGCTGCGCGCGTGTTCACTCGCCGGCATCTCGCTCTCCATCGGCTGCGACGTTGACACGCCGAAACCCGCAAAGTATAGTTTCTAGGTTTGCAGCACGTCGAGAATATCCCCACCACGCGATCAGCGTTCCAGAGCGACTTCCTCGTCGTCGACGGCTGGGGGTTCATCTCCGGTCTGCTCCCGATCGATCTGCACGACGACCGCGTTCCACTGCCGGAATACGTCGAAGCGCAAACGCTCAAGATCTTCGCGAATCTCGAAGAAATCCTGGCCGGCACCGGCCTCGGCAAAAACGATGTGGTCTCGGTGCGCGTGTCGATCGTCGACTTCAAGCGTCTCTACGAGCGCATGAACGTCGCTTACGCCAGCTTCTTTGCGGGCGGCCGGCTGCCGGCGCGCAGTTGCGTGGGCGTGAGCGAATTGCCGCGCGGCGCCGCCGTGTCGATGGACGTCGTCGTCCGGGCGAGCACGTGATGGCCGGAAACTTCGTGCTGGTGGTGGAGTTCACGCTGCATGCCGGTGCGTTCGAGCGCTTCGCGCCGCTGATCGCGGAGAACGCGCGCTTGAGCGTCGAGCTCGAGCCCGGCTGCCTGCAGTTCGACGTCGCGCGCGCGCTCGAAGCGCCCGAGCGCATCCTGCTCTACGAAGTCTACGCCGACGAAGCCGCCTTTGCGGCCCACACCAAGATGCCGCACGTCGCTGCGTTCTTCAGCGCCGCCGGCGATCTGATCGCCGAGCGGAAAATGACGCGCCTGGAACGACTCTCCGCATAGTGGCGCAGTTGGCGGCAAACCTCGGCTGGCTGTTCACCGACCGGCCGGCGCTGGACCGCTTCGCCGCCGCCGCGGCGTGCGGTTTCAGCGCGGTCGAAATGCCGTTCCCCTACGATCTGCCCGCTGCCGACGTCGCGGCGGCGTTGCGCGACAGCGCGCTCGAACTCGTGCTGATCAACGCGCCCGCAGGTGATTGGAACGCGGGCGACCGCGGGTACGCCGCGCAGCCCGGCCGCGAGGATGCCTTCCGGCAGTCGCTCGCAACGGCGCTCGCGTTCGCGCAGCGCTGCGGCACCCCGCGGATCCACACGCTCTCGGGCGTGCGCCGTGCGGATGTCACGCCGGCGGCTCAGGAAGACGCGCTCGTCGCCAACCTCGCTTACGCCGCGCCGCTGTGCGCCGACGCCGGCATCACGCTTTTGATCGAGCCGCTCAACGCGCGCGATAATCCCGGCTACGTGCTGACCTCGACACCGCAAGCGCTGGCCGTGCTCGACCGCGTCGCCCATCCGGCGCTGGCGCTGCAACTCGATCTCTACCACACGCAGATCACCGAGGGCGACCCCGAGCCGCGCATTCGCGCGCTGCGCGGCCGCTTCGCTCACGTGCAAGTCGCCGGCATTCCGGGGCGCGCCGAACCCGACGCCGGCGAACTCGACTACGCCCGCCTTTTCGAGGTGCTCGACGAAACCGGCTATAGCGGTTGGATCGGCTGCGAGTACCGGCCGCGCAGTACCACCGAAGCGGGCTTGGCGTGGGCGGCGCCCTACCTGCGATGACGACCGTCGGCTGGATCGGGGCCGGCATCATGGGCCGGCCGATGGCAGGCCACCTGCTGCGCGCCGGCTACGCGCTGGTCGTGCTCGAGCGTCCGAGTCCCGGTGTCGCGGCACTGGTGGCGGCCGGCGCGCGCACCGCGGCCACGCCGCGCGCCGTGGCGGCGCAATGCGAAGCCGTCATCACGATGCTGCCGGGAACGGCGGAGGTCGAGGAGGTCGTGCTCGGTCCCGACGGCGTTCGCAGCGGCCTCGCCGCGGGCAGTCTGTTCATCGACATGAGCTCGATCGCGCCGGCCGCCTCGCGCCGCATCGCAACCGAACTCGCAGCGAGCGGCATCGACGCGCTGGATGCACCGGTCAGCGGCGGCGAAACGGGCGCCGTGGAAGCGACCCTCTCGATCATGGCGGGCGGATCGGCGACGGCGTTCGCGCGCGCGCAGCCGCTACTCGCATGCCTGGGCACGCGCAGCGTGCACATCGGGACCGCCGGCGCCGGGCAGATCGCCAAGGTCTGCAATCAGGTCGCCGTCGCGATCACGATCGAGGCCGTCGCCGAAGCGCTGGCACTGGCCGACGCCGCGCACGTCGACGCCGGAAAAGTCCGCGAGGCCCTGATGGGCGGCCTCGCGTCCAGCCGCATTCTCGAGCGCTACGGTGCGCGAATGCTGGCCTCCGACTACGTGCCCGGCGCACGCGCGAAACTCCATCTCAAAGATCTGCAGATCGCAGCGCAGGTCGCGGCCGAGGCCGGCGTCGATCTACCGGGAATGCAGCTCACGCTGGAGCGGTACGCCGAACTGGTCGCACGCGACGGCGACCTCGACCACAGCGCGTTGCGCACGCTCATCGCAACTTGACTTTTCCGCGTCCGTAGAAGGATCGAAGCGTATGACATCATTCCACCGGCTCGCCATCATGATTACGGCAGCGCTGAGTATCGGCGTGCCGGGCGCCGTCCGCGCGGCCGCGCCGCCCGCGGGGCCGCCGGTGGAAATCAACGCCATCCTCTCGACGACCGGCGTCGGATCGTTCATCGGAACGGCCGAAGCCAAAGCACTCGCGGTGCTGGAAGCCGAGGTCAACGCCGGCGGCGGCATCCACGGCCGGCCGCTGCACTTCAACGTTTTGGACGACACGAGCAATCCGCAAGTCACCGTGCAGCTCGTCAACCAGCTCACCGCGCAAAAAGTACCGCTGTTCCTCGGGCCGATGACGCCGCCGGCGTGCCTCGCGACCGCCGGGCTGATCGATAAGACGGGACCGGTCAGCATCTGTCTCAACCCGTTCGGCCATCCGCCGCCGGGGAGCTATCAGTTCAATCCGTTCCCCGACAGCTACGAAGTCGCCGCGGCCACGGTGCGCTATGCGCGCCTACATAACTGGACGCGCATCGCGATGATCAACGCGACCGACGGTACGGGCCACGATTCGGACAATTCCTTCGCCGCCGCGTTCCGGTTGCCGGAAAACCGCGACGTCACGCTGGTCGACGAAGAGCATTATGCCGCGGGCGACGTGAGCGTGAGCGCCCAAATCGCGCGCATCAAGGCCGCCAACCCGCAAGCCATCGTGTCGTTCAACACCGGAACGCCGTTCGGCACCGTGTTGCGCGGTCTGCACGATGCCGGGCTCGATCTGCCCGTGCTGACGGGCGGCGGCAACATGACGATCGGACAGATGAAATCCTACGAACAGTTTCTGCCGACGGAGATGCTCTTCGGCGGGCAAATCTCGTTCGCGCCGGGCGATATCGCACCCGGGCCGATCCACGACGATCAGACGGCCTTCGTCGCCGATCTGAAACGTGCCGGATTGAAATTCGACGGCGGCTACGCGATCGTGTGGGATCCCGCGATGCTCGCCGTCGAGATCATACGCCACGTCGGCACCGATGCCACACCGGCTGCGGCGCGCGAGTATTTCGCGAACCTGCACGGCTGGACCGGAACCGACGGCGTCTTCGATTTCAAGAGTTATCCGCAGCGCGGCGTCGGCGCGAACTCCGTGTTGGTCATGCGTTGGAACAAGACGAGCCAGAGCTTCGAGCCGGCGAGCCGGCGCGGCGGATTGTTGCGCTAAGCGGCTACTTGATCTCGACCTTGGCGCCGGCTTCTTCGATCTTTTTCTTGATCGCTTCGGCTTCGTCTTTGGTGATGCCGGTCTTGATCGCTTTGGGGGCGCTCTCGACGAACGACTTCGCTTCGGTCAGAGCCGAGCGAGGTGACTTCGCGAACGGCCTTGATGACCTTGATCTTCTCGGCGCCGATTTCGGTGAGGATCACGTCGAATTCGGTCTGCTCGGCGGCCGGCGGCTGCCGCAGCGGCGCCCGGTGCGGCGGCGGCTGCAACCGGTGCGGCGGCGCTGACGCCGTACTTTTCTTCGAGGGTCTTCACGAGCTCGGAGAGCTCGAGGACCGTGAGTTTGTCGATTTGTTCGATGAGTTCGGCTACTGCCATGATGTTCGATTATCTCCTAAGCTGCGGATCCGGCGGCTTCTTTTTGCTCGCGGATCGAATTGAGGACGCGGACGAGGCCGCCTTGATTGCCCGATAGGACGTAGACCAGTCCGGACAGCGGGCTCTTGAGCGAGCCGACGAGCCGGGCGAGGAGTTCGATCTTCGGGGGTAGCGCGGCCAGTTGGGCGACGCCCTTGGCATCGACGATCTGACCGTCGATGTAGGCGGCTTTGATTTCGACCGGCTTGTTCGCATCGCCGAAGGTCTTGAGGGCCTTGGCCGGTGCGACCGGATCTTCGCCGGCGAAGACGATCGGCCGTCGGACCGGCCAGGTAGGTTTCGAATTTCTTCGCGAGATCGTCACCGGCGGCGATCGAGAACAAGCTGTTCTTGACCACGCCGTAGGTCGTGCTGCCGTCTTTGCGGAGCTCGTTACGGAGCTTGGTGATGTCTTCGACGGTCAGCCCGGCGTAGTTCGTGAAGAACAAGTTCTTCGACGCGCCCAGCTTCTGCCGCAGTTCTTCGATCGTCGCTTCTTTTTTCGCGGTCGGCATGGTGGCTTTCTTAGAACGAAAAAGCGCCTCCGCCAACCCTGGCGAGGCGCATCGAAAGCCGATACCGGTGGGGCATCAGAAGTCTCGTCTGCATCCTCGGTAGGCGCCCGGCGTTCGCACGCTTGGCATTACCCCCTCACGGGGACCCACGGTCATTGGAGCCATCGAAGATGATACCGCAGACGGTCCCGGGGGTCAAGGGCGCCCCTCCTGGTCGGGGGCGCCCCTTCGGTCTTAAGGGCTCTCGTTGGGGTCCTTGTACGGCGGGGTGCGGTCGAACTCGTAGTTGCCCGAGAGGCCGTTTTTGCGCTCAACCTTGCGGAAATAGACGTCCTGGACGATGTCGCGGGTGGCGGGATCGATCGAGATCGGGCCGCGCGGGCTCTCGAACTTGAGGGTCTTGACCAAGGCCATCGTCTTGTCCGGATCGATGACGCCGTTTTGCGCCTGCAGCACTTTGTAGGCGGCCGCGATGCAGTCGTAGGCCTGCACGGCTTCGAACGTCGGCAGCTGGTCGCTGCCGTACGCGGCCTTGAAGGCCTTGACGAAATCGCGGTTCATCTTCGAATCGTGCATCGCCGAGTAGTCGAACGTCGTCACGATGCCCATCGCCGTGTCGCCTTCAACCGGCAGCAGCGCCTCGTCGACGAGATCGCCCGTCGCGAGAAACTTGATCCCGGTCTTCTCGAAGCCCTCGGTATGGAGCGCCTTGATGAAGTCGATGCCGCCGCCGCTGGCGTTGAGGAAGAGGAACATCACGTCGGGCTTGGCGTCTTTGACTTTTTGAATGTAGGCGGTGAAGTCTTTGGCTCCGACCGGGATGCGCGATTCGCCGAGCATCTTGCCGCCGGCGGCGCTGAACGTCTTCTCGAACGAGGCGCCCGCGTCGAGCCCCGGACCGTAGTCTTGGAACACGGCGTACGCCGTCTTCGCGCCGCCCTGATAGGCCCAGTTGGCGAACGGCTGCGTGATCTGCGCCGTGGTGAACGCGAAGCGCGCCATGTAGGGATTCGTCTTCATGATGTTCGACGTCGCGGCGTTGACGATGAAGAACGGAACCTTGGCCTTCGTCGACACGGTGCCGATCGCGATCGCGTTGGGCGTGTACGATGCGCCGATCAGCAGATCGACGTGATCTTGCACGATCAGCTCTTGCGCGAGGCGAGCGGCGGTTTCGGGTGCGATGCCGGTGTCGTCGCGCTTGATCAGCACGACCTTGCGGCCGGCGATCGTGTCGCCGTGCTGCTTCATATAGGCCGCGAACGCGGCGTCGGCCATCTTGCCCAGGATGACGTTGTCGCCGCCCGAGTACGACAGCACGACGCCGATCTTGATCGGGCCTTCGTTCTGCGCGACGGCCGGTACCGATGCCGTCACGAGCAAGACGGCCATTGCCGCCAGGACGGAACGCTTAAAGAAGCGGAAATTCAAGGCAGATCTCCCCGTTACTCTGGAAAATAACTTTGCGTCGTTACCGATGAGAACGCAAACTTTCCTCCGAACGTGCCCGCTGTGGACCGAGTAGAGACCGTTCGCATCACCAACAGCGCGGGCGAGAGCTTTGACGGCTTCCTCTTCCGCCCGCCCGTACAGCCCGCCGCGGCCGTCCTCATGATCCCGGAGATGTACGGCGTCAACGCCTACCTGCGCGACGTCGCGGCCCGTTACGTCGCGCACGGTTACCTCGTTCTGGCGATCGATGTCCTCTGGCGCATCGAGCACCACCTGATCCTCAGCTACGATGGGCCCGACAACGCGACCGCGCACGCCCATCACGACGCCTATGATTTCAGCGCCGGCGTCAACGACATGCGCGCCGCGATCGCGCTGCTGCGCGCGCATCCCGCGGGGAACGGCCGCGTCGGCGCGGTCGGTTTTTGCCTGGGCGGCACGATGGCTTACCTCGCCGCCGCTCGCTGCGGCGCCGACGCCGCGGTCGCGTACTACGGTTCACGCATCGTCGAGTTCCTCGACGAGGCACCGCGTATCAACGTGCCGCTGGCGTTAGAACTCGGCGCCTCCGACACGACGATACCGCCGGATATGCAGGCGCGCATTCGCGCCGCAACGGCGGCCAATGCCGCGATCGAGATCCATGTCAACGCCGGCGCACGGCACGCGTTCGACAATCATCTCCGAGCCGACCGCTACGATGCGCCCGGTTCGGCCGCGGCCGAAGCCCGGACCTTCGCGCTCTTCGACCGCGCCCTCATCGCCGGCTAACGGCCGATCCGAATCAGCACGAAGACCAACGTGCAGTAGGCCACTGCAAACAGCAGACCCCCGAATCCGAGCATTTGAAATCGCCGGGCAAGCCGCGCCGTTATCAAAGCCGCGCGAGCATCGGTCGAGCGATGGGCGGCTCGCACCAGCAGGTACACCCACGTTGCCAGAAAGAGATTTACGAAAGCTGCGCCGACCGGCATCACGGCTGCGGACTCCGACGCGCGCCGTCTGGGGTCCATCACCTCGAAGGCCGCTTGCAGGAGCGTGTTTGCGCCGATGCACACGACGAACACGAGCAACCACGCGCGCGCCATGGTCAGCTCGTTGCTGTTCTCGGCCGCGAGCGATTGCAGCTTGCGGCGGCCGGACCACGGAATCGTGAGGACGGCGCCGGCGTTCAAGTACTTCGGAATCCGCTCGGGCAACGCCCGATATCCAAACGCGAGTAAGACGATCGTCGTGACGAGGCCCGCTGCACCCATAACAAACGGAACGATCACCAGCCAAGGCATTTTTAGCTACATCCACTCACGATACACGCCGGCCGTTACGGGCGGGCCGCGGTGAAGCCGTTCCAGCAGGCGTCGTAGTCGGTTTGCAGCGCCGGCGTCGCGAGCGCGAACGCCGTCGGCGCGAGCACGTAGCACGTCTCGAACATGAAGGCCAGGCTGTTCTCGATCTTGTGCGGCTTGAGCTCCGCCGCGACGGCCTGGTTATAGGACGCGACATCGGGCCCGTGCGCCGAGTGGCAGTTGTGCAGGCTCGCGCCGCCCGGCACGAAGCCGCCGGCCTTCGCGTCGTAGGTGCCCTCGATCAAGCCCATGTACTCGTTCATCACGTTACGGTGAAACCACGGCGGGCGGAACGAGTGCTCGGAGACGAGCCAGCGCGGCGGAAAGATCACGAAGTCGAGGTTGGCCGTGCCGGGTGTCGTCGAAGGCGAGGTCAGCACGGTAAAGATCGACGGATCGGGATGATCGAAGCTGACCGTGCCGAGCGTCATGAAGCGCGCGAGATCGTACTTGTAGGGCACGTAGTTGCCGTGCCACGCGACCACGTCGAAGGGCGAGTGATCGAGCTGCGTCGACCACAGACCGCCGGCGAATTTCTGCACGATCTCGGTCGGTTCGGGATCTTCGAAGGCCGCCACCGGCGTGAGGAAATCGCGCGGGTTGGCCAGGCCGTTGGAGCCGATCGGCCCGAGCTCGGGCAGCCGCAGCATGGCGCCGTAATTTTCACACACGTAACCGCGCGCCGTGCCGTCGAGCAGCTCGACGCGAAAGCGGATGCCGCGCGGAATCACCGCGATCTCGCCCGGCTGCAACGTCACGCGGCCGAGTTCGGTGACGATCAGCAAGCCGCCGTGTTGGGGCACGATCAGCAGTTCCGCGTCGGCATCGAAGAACGCCCGGCCGTGCATCGAGCGGTTGGCCGCGTAGTGGTGGATCGCGATGCCGACGTGCAGCGCCGCATCGCCGTTTCCGGCCATCGTGTGCAAGCCGTCGATGAAGTCGGTCGCGGCATCGGGCAGCGGCAGCGCGTCCCAGCGCAGCCGGTTGGGCGAGGGCGGCGCCTCGGTGAACGGCGCGCTGCGAATCGCTTTCGCATCGATCCGCCGGTACGCGCGATGGTCGGCCGACGGGTGCTGCCGGTAGAGCCAGGTGCGCCGGTTTTCCGCGCGCGGGGCCGTGAACGGCGTCCCGGAGACGCCCTCCGCGTACAAGCCGAACGGCACGTGCTGCGGCGAGTTTTGCCCGACCGGTAAGGCGCCGGCGATCGCTTCACTTGCGAACTCGTTGCCGAAGCCGCTGCTATAGGTCCCCACGCGCTCATCGATCAAGGTCACGCCCTCCGTTTGGAGGCCGGGATTCGCGCCGTGCGGCGGGCGGCCCCGTGCCGCAAGGCGAATCCCGCAGGCGATGCCGAGCACGATGTCCATCACGAGCGGCGACGGCCGCGCCTTCGATGCCTACCTGACGCTGCCGGCGGCCGGTCCGGCGCCCGCGATCGTCGTCGTACCGTCGATCTTCGGCGTCACCGACGCGTTCAAGACGTCCCTCGATCGCTACGCGAGCAAGGGCTTCGTCGTCATCGCGCCCGACGTGTTTTGGCGCACCCATCCGGGCCCGCTCACTCCGGCGCAGTTCCCCGCGGCGCAGGCGCGCATGGCCGCCTACGATCTGGAAGCCGGCCTCGACGATTTGCGCCGCACGGTCGAGGCGCTCGAAAGCGTGCCGGAATGGAACGGCAAGTTCGGCATCTTCGGCTTCTGCTTCGGCGGCAAGCACGCGTTTCTCGGCATCACCCGCCTGGGCGCCGAGGCCGCCGCGGCCTTTCACGGCACGCAGATCCACACCGTGCTCGGCGAAGCGGACAAACTCGACAAACCGTTCAGCTTCCATTACGGCGCCGACGATCACGTCGTGCCGATGGACCAAGTCGACACGGTCAAAGCGGCGCTGGCCGGCAAAGACGGTGAGATCTACGTCTACGAAGGCGCGGGGCACAGTTTCGCGCTGCCCGACCATCCCGACTTTCACGCCGAGGCCACGCGCGTCTCCGAAGACCGCGCGCTGGCGGTGTTCAGCCGGATGAAAGAAAGCGCTGTTGCCTAACTACATCGGCGCGCCGCTGCCGCGTCTGGAAGACCGGCGCCTGATCACCGGCGCCGGCCGGTATACCGACGACGTGCGCAGCGACGGCGCCGCGCATGCGGCCTTCATTCGCTCGCCCTACGCGCACGCGCGCATCGGCGCGATTCGCACCGCGGCCGCGCTCGCCGCACCGGGTGTGATCGCGGTGCTCACCGCCGCCGATTACCTGGCCGACGGCCACCGCGCGGTGGCGCACGTGCCGAACCCGGCCGATGCGATCGAGTGGACGAAACCGGGTTTCGTCTCGCCCGCAGGTGAGGCGCCGGTCGCCGACATCCCGCAGCTGCCGCTGGCCTACGACCGCGCCCGGCACGCGGGCGAGGCCGTGGCGGTGATCATCGCCGAAACGGCCGCGCAAGCGCGCGACGCGGTGGAACTCGTCGACGTCGATTACGAACCGCTGCGCGCGGTCGTCAACGCGCTCGACGCGCTCGAACCCGGTGCGCCGCTGGTCTGGGATCAGGCGCCGGGGAACCGCTGCCTCGATCTCACCTTCGGCGACGAGCCCGCCGTCGAGGACGCCTTCGCGCGCGCGCACCTGGCGGTCGAGCGCACGTTCGACAACCACCGCATCGTCACGTGTCACATGGAACCGCGCGCCGCGATCGCCTCCTACGATGCGGCCCTCGGCGAGTACACGGTCATCGCCGGCAGCCAAGGCGTGGTGAAATATCGCGTCTCGATCGCGGCCGCGCTGGGCGTCGATCCGGCCCGCGTTCACGTCAGCTCGCCCGACGTCGGCGGCGGATTCGGTTCGCGCACCAACCTGCATCCCGAACCGCTCGTGCTGGCCTGGGCCGCCAAGCGCGTCGGCCGGGCGGTGCGCTGGACGAGCGATCGCAGCGAAGCCTTCGTCACCGACTTTCAGGGCCGCGACATCGTCGACCAGGTCGCGCTCGCGCTCGATGCGCACGGCCGCGTGCTCGGTCTGCGCGCCACCCTCACCGGCAACATCGGCGCCTACACGGTCGGCTACGCACCGCTGCAGAACGCCTACCGCATCGCGACCGGCGTGTACGACATCCCGCTCGCGTTCGTGCGCGCGCGCGCCGCGCTGACCAACACCACGCCGACGGCGCCGTTCCGCGGCGCGGGCCGGCCCGAATCCACGCACGCGATCGAGCGGCTGATGGATATCGCCGCGCGCGAACTCGGCATCGACCGCGTCGAGATTCGCCGCCGCAACATCGTGCGCACCGCGCAGCTGCCGTATCTCAGCGCCGTCGGACTGACCTACGATTCGGGCGACTTCAGCGACAACATGGAACGCGCGCTCGACGCATGCCGGCTGGAGCGGCTTCGAGGCTCGGCGTGCCGAGGCCGCGGCGCGCCGACAAACTGCGCGGCATCGGCTTCGCCAACTACGTCGAGGCCCCGGTCGGTGCACCGCGCGAGCGGCTCGTGCTGCGCGTACTCGGCAGCGGGAGCGTCGAGATCGCGACCGGTACGCAATCGACCGGCCAAGGCCACGAGACGACGTTCGCGCAGGTGACCGCGGAATTGCTCGACGTGCCGATCGAAACGGTGAAGCTCGTGCAAGGCGAAAGTCGTGCGATCACGGTCGGCGGCGGCACGCACTCCAACCGCTCGATGCGCATCGTCGGTACGCTGCTGGTGGAAACGTGCACGGAGCTGCGCGAACGCGCACGCACGATCGCCGCCGCCCACTCGGGCCCGCCGGACGATCTCTTCGCGATCGCGGCCGTAGCCGAACGCATCGGCGAACCGCTGGTCGCCGAGGCCGATTTCAGCGGCCGCATCGCAGCGCACCCCACCGGCTGTGCCGTCTGCGAACTGGAAATCGATCCGGCGACCGGTATGGTCTCGATCGAACGCTACACGCAGATCGACGACGTCGGCCGCCCCATCAACCCGTTGATTCTCGATGGGCAAACCCACGGCGGCATCGCGATGGGGATCGGTCAGGCGCTCTACGAGCAGCTCAACTTCGATCGCGAATCGGGTCAGGTGATGGGCGGAACGTTCATGGAATACGCGGTGCCGCGCTCGTTCCAGGTACCGCACTACGATGTCGAGCTGCGCGAGCACCCCACCGCCGGCAACCCGTTGCGCGTGAAGGGCGGCGGGGAAGGCGGCGTCACGCCGGCTCCGGCCGCGATCGTCAATGCGCTCTGCGATGCCTTGCGCGACTACGGCGTCGATCACATCGAAACGCCGGCCACGCCCGAGAAGATCTGGCGCGCATGCAGGCCGCCCGCACGCAGCCGCCGGCGCACGACCGCCTGGCACAGCCCGCCGGCGCCCGATGAACGCGGCGCTCGGCTTCGCGCGCGACGGCGTCGTTTTCGACGTGTGCTTCGGCGACGCGGCGAACGGAAACCGGATCTCCAACGCCGACGCCGACCGGATGGTCGCCGCACTGGCCGAATTACCGGCCGACGTGCACTTGGTGCGCATTCGCTCGAACGGGCCGGCGTTTTGCCTGGGCCACGTTCCGAACGAGAGCGCCGAGACCGCCCATCGGCCTCTACCAAGCCATTCGCGAGGTTCCCGTGCCGGTGCTCGCGATCGTCGAAGGCGCGGCCGACGGCTACGGCTGTGCGATCGTGGTCGCGTGCGATCTCGCGGTCGCGACCGAAGCGGCGACCTTTCGCGTGGCCGAGCTCGACGGCGTCACCCCGCCGCTGCACGTGATGACGGCGATGAGCGGGCGCATCGCGGCGAAAACGATCGCGCACCTCGCCTTCACGCGCGAGGAGCTCGGCGCGCAAGCGGCGCTCGCGGCGGGCATCGTTTCGGCGGTCGTGCCGAGCGCGGAGCTGGCCGAGTACGTCGAGCGCATCTGCGCCTCGATCGCCGGGGCGCCGCTCGATACGGTGCGAGCGATCAAGAACTTCCTCCGCAACGCGCACGGCGTCGCGTTTCCGCCGGTCGCGGAGGAAGGCGAAGCCCTAAGCGGCGAGGACGCCTTCTTCGGAGTCTTGCTTGTCGAGGCTGGCCGCTTTCTCGACGATCACCCAGGTGTTGGCCGCTTCGCGCTTCTCATCCGAGACGCGCTCCTTCACCCACGCCAGGATGCCTTCGTCGGTGTCGATCGTCTTGAGCGCTTCATCGAACTGGTCGGGGGTGATGCCCCAGCGTTCGAACACGCCTTTGTCGAGCGGACACGGATAGATGTAATCGAAGATCGTGTCGTCGCGCTTGGCACGCGCCTTGTCGAAAACGCGCGCGAGCCAATAGAACTCGCCGAGGCGTTCGCGCCCGCGGCGCGGGAAGTCTTTTCCACTGCGAAAATCGGTAGCCATGGTCATCCTCCAACGATGGTCGGGTCGTGTTCGCTTGAACCGAAGCCGGCGTCAGTGGGGTTGCAGTGCCGACGCGACGGCGCGCCGGACGTAGACGTCGGCCATGGCGGCCCGGTACTCGCCCGAGGCGAACGTGTCGCCGCGCGCCTCGACGCCGGCGGCCGCATCCCGGCAGGCCGCATCGAGCGCCGCCGCATCGTCCGTCTTCACGCCGGCCAGCGCCGCCTCGACGCCGTGCGCGCGGAACGCCGCATCGCCGACCCCCGTGAATGCCACGCGCGCCGCGGCGATGCGTCCGGCGGCAAGCGTGAGGTTGACCGCCGCGCCGACGACCGCGTAGCCCGAGGCCGGATGGTGGAATTTCGCGTACGCGGAGTGCGGTGCGGCGGTGAACGCGATCGAGGTCAGCACCTCGCGCGGTGCGAGCGCCGTCTCGAACATGCCGAGGAAGAACGCATCGGCGCCGACCTCGCGCTCGCCCGCGGCACCGGTCAGCGTGAACGCGGCGTCGAGCGCGAGCATGACCGCCGGATAGTCGGCAGAGGGATCGCCGTGCGCGCACGCACCGCCCACGGTGCCGCGGTTGCGCACCTGCGGGTCGCCGAGTTCGTTCGCCGCCTGCTTCCAGCACCGGCGCATGCGCGCGCAGCACGGCGCTCGCGGCCAGCGCCGCATGCGTGGTCAGCGCGCCGATGGCTGATCCGTTTGCCGTCGTGCGCGATGCCGGAAAGCCCGGGAATCGAACCGATGTCGATGATCACGCCGGGGCGTCGCCAGGCGCAGCTTCATCATCGGGATCAAGCTGTGACCGCCCGCGAGCAGCTTCGCCTCATCGCCGTGTTCGTCGAGCAAACGCAGCGCGTCGGCGACGTCGTTCGCGCGAACGTAATCGAACGCGACCGGGATCATGCGCCGCGCACGGCGGCGGCCGCGACCGTCACCGCTTTGACGATGTTTTCATAGCCGGTGCAGCGGCAGATGTTGCCCTCGATGCCGGCGCGAATCTGGGCGTCGCTCGGATCGGGATTGCGCTTGATGAGGTCGATCGCGCTCATGATCATCCCCGGCGTGCAGAACCCGCACTGCAGCCCGTGCTGCGTCCAAAACGCTTCTTGCATCGGGTGCAGATCCTCGCGCGTACCGATGCCTTCGATGGTCGTCACGGCGCGGCCGGCGGCTTGCACGGCGAACATCGTGCAGCTCTTCACCGACACGCCGTCGAGCAAGACCGTGCACGCGCCGCAGCTCGAGGTGTCGCAGCCGATGTGCGTGCCGGTCAAACCCAAGCCTTCGCGCAGCGCCTGCACCAGCAGCAGGCGCGGCTCGACGTCGAGTGTCCGCTCGACGCCATTGATGCGGAAGGTGACGTTCATCATGCGCCCGTTCTCCACGCCGGCGGCGGGATCATGGGGACCCTACGCGAAGGCGGATTCGCCATGCGAACCGCGCCCACACTCCCGCGCCACGGCATCGATACCGAGCGTTTTCGTTTGCGCTCGTTCATCGACTCGCTGGTCGGGACCAGCGAACTCCAGGTCCACGACGCGCCGATCGACCTCGTCGACGTCGCCGCCATGGTCGACGGCAACCCCAAGGCCGTGCTCTTCCGGCACGTCGGTCCCGAAGGTGCCGAGCTGGTGGCCAGCGTCACCGCCAGCCGCGCCCGCCTGGCACTGGCGTTCGGCGTGCCGCCGGAGGCGCTGCGAGCCGAGCTTTCGCGCCGTCTGACGGTCGCGCCGCAACTCGTGGACGTCGGGCGCGATGAAGCCCCCGTGCAGCAAGTCGTCTTGCTCGGCGACGATGCGGACCTGACGAAACTCCCGGTTCATCTTCAGCACGGGTACGACGGCGCACCGTTCATCTCGGCCTCGATCGACTACGCCGTCGACCGCCTCACCGGTTTCACCAACGTCGGGATCCGGCGCTTGATGCTGCGCGGGCGGCGCGAAACCGGCATCGATCTGCACTCGCCGAGCGACCTCAAGGCGATTTACGAAGCCGCGGCCGCGCGCGGCGAGCGCCTGCCGATCAGCTTCGCCGTCGGCGCGCACCCGATCGATTACGTGGCCTCGATGATGCGGCTGCCGGGCGACGAGTTGGGCCTCGTTTCGTCGTTGCGCGACGCACCCGTCGCGGTGGTCAAAGGCATCACCAACGACGTGCGCGTGCCGGCCGACGCCGAGTACGTTCTCGAAGGCTATCTCGACGAGCGCGGCCACGTGGAGCCCGAGGGTCCCTACGGCGAATTTCTCGGCTACTACGGCGGCGTGAAGAACAACCCGGTGTTCCACCTCACCGCGATCACCCACCGCCGCGACGCGCTGTTCCAAACCGCCAGCATCAGCGGCAAACTGCTGGCCCACACCGACACCTCGCAACTCGGCGCGCTGCGCAGCGAAGTGATCATCTGGAACGCCTTGACCACCGCCGTGCGCGAACCGCGCGCGATTCACTGCACGCCCTCGAGCGGCGGCAACTACAACGTTCGCATTCAGATGAAACAGCGCGTACCGGGCGAAGCGCAGAACGCGATCGCCGCGGCATTCGGCTGTCTCGCGAACGTGAAGAACGTCTTCGTGGTCGATCCCGACATCGACATCCTCTCCGATGCGCAAATGGACTGGGCGCTCGCGACGCGCTTCCAGGCCGATCGCGATCTCGTGATCCACAAGGGCATGCGCGCGCTCCCGCTCGATCCCTCACTCGACCCGGGAAACGATCGGGCGCGAAGGCCGGCTTCGATTTGACCGTGCCGCTCGGCCGCAGCGGCATGGAATCGCTGATCCCCGAAGTCCCGACCTACGGCGAGCGCCGCTTCGCCTCGATCCGCGCGGCGCTGGAAGACGGACCCAAACGCTTCGAGGAACTGATCGCGGCCGTCGGCAGCCGCGACGGGCGCGAGGTCGTGCTCGAACTCGAACGCTTGCGCTCGGAACTCTCCATCGGACGCGACGCATTCGGCCGGTACACCTCGAACATCGAGCCTGAGCATGCTCGACTACACCATGCGGAGTATTTCTATGACGACTGTACGGAAGATATTTGTTGCGGGTCTGGCCGGCACGTTGGCGCTGGCCGCCGTGCGCGCCGGGGCCGACGCGCCGCCGCTGAAGATCGGCATGGTGTATTCATACACGGGCTCGGCGGCCTCGGCCGGACCGATCGTCGACGCGGCGATGAACGCGTGGCTCGCGCAGCACAACGGGATGATCGGCGGCCGCAAGGTCGAGATCATTCGGCGCGACGACACGGGGCCCGCGCCCGACGTCGCACGCCGTCTGGCAACCGAACTCGTCGTGCAAGATCACGTCGACTTTCTTGATGGGCAGCACGTACACGCCCAACGGCGTCGCGATCGCCTCCGCATCGACGCAGTCGAAGACGCCGTATTGCATGGTCAACGCGGCCGGTCAAGGACTGCTCGCCAAGGCGCCGTACTCGACGCGCCTCGGCGTGACGATGGCCGCAGATCGCGGGCCCGTTGGCGAAGTGGGCTGCGAAGAGCGGCATCAAGACGGTCTACAACGTGCTGGCGAACTATCAGCCCGGCATCGACGGCGGCAAGGCGTTCGCCGATACGTTCACCGCCGCCGGCGGCAAGATGATCGGCGAAGTGCTCGTGCCGATCAACAACACCGAGTTCAGCGCCTACATTCAGCGCGTGAAAGACGCCAAGCCCGACGCCGTGTTCGTGTTCGTCGGCGCCGGCATTCCGGCCGTCGCGTTCTTCAAGGCGTTCCACCAGGCCGGGCTCGACAAGATGGGCATTCGCATCCTCGCCTCCGGCGACGCGCTCGAAGAGGATTCGCTCCCGCAGATGGGCGACGAGCCCGACGGCGTGATCAACTCGCTCAACTATTCCGCCGTGCACCCCTCGCGGCTCAATCGCGATTTCGTCGCCGCGTTTCATGCGGCCGATCCGACGAAGACGCTCGAGCCGGATTTCTTCGCCATCGCCGCCTACGATTGCATGACGGCGATCGACAAGGCCGTCACGGCCCAAAAAGGCACGCTCGATCCCGACAAGACGATGGCGATCTGGAGCGGTTTGAAGTGGGAGAGCCCGCGCGGCCCGATCCAGATCGATCCGCTGACGCGCGACATCACGCAAGACATGTACATGCGTAAGGTGACCAAGCAAGGCGCGAAATATCAGGACGTGGAGTTCTCCACGATCCCGGCGGTCAAGGCCGACGGAACCTAGATGATACGCGCGGTGCTCTTGGCGCTCGCCGTTGCGCTCGTCGCGAGCAGCGAGGCGTCGGCGCAAACCACGCTGCACGGCCGCGCGCTCGCGCTCACCGGCGGCGGCGCTACCGGCACGGCTTGGGAAACCGGCGTTCTCCTCGGCCTCCAGCGCGGCGGGATCGACGTCAATGCGGCCGACATCATCATCGGCACGTCGGCGGGCTCGATCGTCGGCGCCCAGATGCGCAGCGGCGTCTCGCTCGACGACCTCTACCACGCACAAGTGTCGGCCGACGCGAGCGTCCTCGCGACCTGGTCGAAGAACGTCGACCCGGCCTACATGCAGGCCACGCGCGCGCTCTACGTCACCGACCACACGCTCTCGCAAACCGAACGTGCGGCGGTCGGCAAGCGCGCGCTGGCAGCGCAACTGCCGAGCGAGGCGGAGTGGCTGCCGAACTTCTATCGCGCATCCGGCATCGCCACGTTGAATGCCTGGCCCGCGAAACCGCTCTCGATTGTCGCGGTCGACGCCGCCGACGGATCGGTTGCCGTCTTCAACAAAACGCAAGGCGTTCCGATCAAACTGGCGATTGCCGCGAGCGCGGCCGTCCCGGCATTCACCCCGCCGATCACGATCGCCGGCAGCCGTTACACCGACGGCGGCGTCGCCGGAACGAACCTGCTGGTTGCGCGCGGTTACGCGACCGTGCTGGCGATCGTGCCGAACCCGGCCGGCGGCACGCAAAAAGACGTCGCCACGCTGCAAGCGCAAGGCGCGCACGTCGTGCTCATCACGCCCGATGCCGAAACCCAGGCCGCCATGGGCCCGAACTCGCTCGATGCATCGCGCAAAGGCGCCTCCGCCGACGCGGGTATCCGTCAGGGAATGGCCGCTGCCGCCGCGCTCAAACCGCTCTGGCCGGGGCCGCCGCCGCCAGGTTCTTGACGCGTTCGCGAAGTTCGGCCTTGAGCGCCTTACCTTGCGCGTTCTTCGGGAACGATTCGAAAAAGACGTACTTCGGCTTCTTGTAGCTCGCGATCAGTTCGCGGCAGTGGTCGAGGACGTCGGCTTGCGTGGCGTGCGCGCCGGCACGCAGCTCGACGAACGCGACGACCGCTTCGCCGAATTGCGGATCGGCCGTGCCGACCACCGCGACGTCGGCAACCGCGGGGTGGGTGAGGATCGCGTGCTCGACTTCTTTTGAGTAGATGTTCAGGCCGCCGCTGAGGATCATGTCTTTCTTGCGATCGACCACATACAGGTAGCCTTCGGCATCGAAGCGCCCCATGTCGCCGGTGAGCAGCCAGCCGTCGCGGAACGCTTCGGCGGTTTCTTTGGGCCGCTTCCAATAGCCGCGCATCATCAGCTCGTTACCGGGCACGCCCGAGCGCACGAGGATCTCGCCGATCTCGCCCGTCGGCACGCTCTGCCCGGCCTCGTCGGCGAGCATCACCTCGACGCCCGGAACCGGCCGGCCGGCCGCACCGGCGTGCGAGATTTGAGCCTCCGAGGTCAGCACCGCGGCGCCGAACGTTTCGGTCATCGCAAGCGCCGATGAGAGCTTGATGTTCGGCAGGGTGGCGAACAGGCGTTTCTTCAACTCGATCGGGAACGCTTCGCCGACCGAGATCATCATGCGCAGGTTCGCGTACGGCGCCGCATCGCCGTCGATCGCGTCGAGCAGCATCCGCGCGACCGTCGGCACGAGGCCGGTAACGCTGATGCGCTCGCGCACGATCGTGGCCAGCGTCTCGACGGCGTCGAAACGCGGCATGATCACGAGCGTCGCGCCCAGCGTCAGCGTGTTGTAGAGGCGCGCGATCGCCGTGCGGTGCGCGAACGGCGTGGTAACCAAGATGCGGTCGCGTTCGGTCAACGTGTAGTCGAAGTTGTTGATCATCGCGGTCAGCACGAGGTTGTTGTGCGTCGTGATCGCGCCCTTGGGCGTGCCCGAGGTGCCCGAGGTGTAGCCGATCATGCAATCATCCGACGTGTGCGGTACGGGCCACGGCTCCGCGCTCGCGCCGGCGGCCGCCGCGTCGAGTTCGCTTACCGTCACTACCTGCGAATCGGCCATGGCGCCCTGTGCGACCTCGCGCAATTCGTCTGAGACGACGATCAGCCGCGGTTCGGCGTCGCGCACCAAGAACGTCACCTCGTGCACGGTCAGCCGCGTGCTCACCGGAACGACCAGGGCCCCCAGCTTCATCACCGCGAGACACACCAGCGGCCACGCCACGCCGTTGCTGACGAAGAGCAGCACGCGATCGCCGGCGCGAACGCCGCGCTCGTGGAGCACGGCGGCGAACTGGTTCGTGCGCCGGTCGAACTCGGCGTACGTGATGCGTGTCTCCTCGCAGACGAGCGCCTCGCGCTCGGGCACGCGTTGCGCGCACGAGCGCAGGAAGACCTGGGATTTCATCGCTGCGGCTAGCTCTTCTTGTAGGCGCCGAGGCCCGGCTTGTAGGTTTTATCGTCGAGGAATTGCTTCATGCCCGCGGAGCGCCCGTCGGAGCGGTCCTGCACTGAGACTTGGTCCATCTTGGAACCGAGATAATCCGCGGACTGCTCCCAGTTCATGTGCCGCACGTGCTTGTAGGCTTGCTTCGCGGCACGCAAGGCGACTGGGTTCTTCTCCAGCAGCGTGCGCGCCAGCTTGCGCGTGCGCTCGCGCAGCTGGTCCTTCGGAACCGCGTCGTTGACGAGACCCATTTCCTTCGCGCGTTTGCCGTCGAACGTCTCGCCGGTCATGATGTAGTAGAGGCAGTCGCGCTGGTTCATGACTTGCTCGACCGCCTTCGTCACGATGCCGGCCGGAATGATCCCCCAGTTGATCTCGGAGAGACCGAAGATCGCTTCTTCCGCAGCGATCGCCAGATCGCACGAGACCAGCGGCGTGAACGCGCCGCCGAAGCACCAGCCGTTGACCATTGCGATCGTCGGCTTGGGATAGGGTGCGAGCAAACGCCACTGCCACAGAGCGTTCGTGCGGTAGACGCGCAAGCGTTCCAGCACCGGCATTCCGTCGGTCGCACGAAAATAGTCTTTCAGGTCCATGCCGGCGGAAAACGCCTCGCCCGTCCCGGTCAGCACCAGCACGCCGGCGCGGTCGTCGATCTCCAGCGCTTCGAGAACGCCGAGCATCTCGTAGGCCAGGTCGGCGCTCATCGCATTGCGCTTTTCCGGACGGTTGAGGGACACCCAGGCGATGCCGTCCTCGAATTCAACGAGAACGTCCTTGCCGCCCGGGATTGGCTTGTCGATTGCTGTTGTGCTCACGCGAGATGCTCCTTCGGTATCCGCTTCGAGTGCTGTCCGGAAAGGTGTCTTCGGCACTTCTCCGGCCACGACTCCAAGGACCCCTGATAGACGATCTTTCCCGGCGCAAGGCGAAGCACGAACGAATGGCGCTGAAGAATCGCAAAGCGAGGCCACGCGGAACACCGGGAAAACTCGTCCCGTTGTACCACCTGATCTTCGCGCAACTGCGGGAACGGATCGTCGAGGGCGCGTATGCCACCGGAGAGGCCGTCCCAGGCGAGCTGGAACTCGGCGAACAATTCAAGGTCTCGCGCATCACCGCCCGGCGCGCGCTCGACGAGCTGGCCGCCAGCGGCCTCGTCGAGCGGCGTCAAGGCCGCGGCACCTTCGTCTCCGGAAACGCGGCCGCGCCGCCGGTGCGCACGAGCCTGGAAGACTTTCTCGAGTACAACCGCGCCATCACCGAACGCACCAAAGCCACGCTGCTCTCGCTCGAGTACGTCGATGCGAGCGCGAACATCAGCAAAAAGCTTCAGTCCGGCGACGAACAAGTGCTCTTACATCAGCTGGTGCGCGTGGGCAACGAGGGCCCGACGATGTTCGTCGAAAGCTATTACCGGCGGCGCGTCGCCGAGCGCTTCGATGCCCGGCAAGTCGGAACCGAACCGTCGATCACGCTGCTGCGAAAAGCCGGCATACGCGTCGCCGACGGCGAGCAGATCCTCTCGGCCATCTCAGCCGACTTCGAGGTGGCGCAAATCCTCGAGGTCGCGCCCGGCTCCCCGCTGCTGCTGGCCGAGCGAATCCTCAACGACACCCACGGGACACCGCTCGAATTCATTCGCATGATGATTCGGCCCGACCGCCATCAACTGACGATGGAGTTTTCGCCGAAACGGGCGCCGACGGTGCGCCGCACGCGCCGTTCCTGACGGCGCGGATTCGGCTCAGCAACACGTCGGTGCGGGTCCGGCACCGGTCGCCGTCCGCGCTTCCCACGGACCGGCCGGCCGCGCCGCACTGACCGGGTGCACCGGCTTCTGCGGCGGCGGCGTGTTGCGGCTGCGCGCGAAGCGCAGTTCGCCCTGCGTGACTGCGACCGCGACCGCCGGAACGTCGCCGCAGCGCAGTGCATCGTAGGCGTTGCCGGCACGCGATCCGAGCGGCGCGTCGATCACGATGATGTCGGCCGGCCGGCCGAGCGCCAGCACACCGGCGTCGAGGTTGTAGATGCGTCCGGCGGCGCCGGTCGCGGCGGTGATCGTCTGTTCCGGTGTGAGCGGCCCCAGCGACGCCAGCTCGGCCATCGAGCGCAACAGCCCGAGCGTGATGACGCCCGAACCGGTGGGCGTATCCGATGCGATCAGGACGCGGTCGATCTGATCGTGCTCGAGCGCGAGCTCGCACAGGTGAATCGCCGACTTCAAGTTTCCGGCCTGCACGAGCTGCAAGGCGATGCCGGTGCCCTCGACCACGATCCGTTCGTTCTCTTCGGGGGTCAGGGCCGTTGGACCACCGTTGACGTGGCCGGCCACATCGGGACGCATCGCCAGCAGCGCGTCGGCGCCGATCTTCGACTGGCTGCCCGAGATCGAACCGCCGCCGGTATGGCACATCACGTGAATGCCTTCGGCGCGCGCCGCGTGTACGACCGGGACGTAGTCCATCGGCGATGCGAACGCGCCGAAACCGGCTTTCGCCATCCACACCCCGTCGCGGCGCAGATCCGCGAAGTCGGCACGCTCGAGCATCGGCTCGAGGATGACCGAACCCGCGTGCACGGTGACGCCGTGCGGACGGTAGTGCTCGAAGCATTTGAAGGCCGCGACCGCCAGCGCCTTGACGCCGACGCGGTCGGAAGGCCGTCCCGGCACGTGGACTTCACTCGCGGAGATGGCCCGCGTCATGCCGCCGTGCAGATAGCTCTCGAGATACCCGACCGCGTTCTGACGCGGCGTGAAATCGCCGAACGTCGAGTGGAAGTGCGAATCGATCAATCCCGGCACCACCGTCGCGCCGGCGGCGTCGATCGTCGTTTCGTGGTCGCCCGCTCGGACGTCGCTCGATGTCCCGATCCACGCGATCGATCCGTTCGCACAGATCAGCGCATCGCCGGCGATGGGCGCACCGCTCCCGTCATGAGAACAGCCGATATTCACGATCGCTAGACTCAAAAGACGGCCCTCCAGCGACGGCGACATTGACAAGCCGCCGCCGACATTGTTATATCACTAGGACATGTCCGACTCCTCCGGTCGCGTTTTGGTGCGCCGTTGGCCCGCCCAGGGTACGACGCGGTTGCCGTATTGGCTCTACACCGATCCTTCGATCTACGCCCTCGAACAAGAGCGCATCTTCGGCGGGCGGCACTGGAACTACGTCGGGCTCGAATGCGAGCTGCCCGCCGTCGGCGATTACAAGCGCACGTTCGTGGGCGATCGGTCGGTCGTCGTGGTGCGCACCGCCGGCGGCATCAGCGTCGTGCTCAACCGGTGCACGCACCGCGGTGCGCAGTTCTGCCAGACCGCGTTCGGCCACACCGCATCGTTCACGTGCCCGTATCACCAGTGGTCGTTCGCACTCGACGGCCGCTGCATCGGGATCCCGTTTCGGCGCGGATTACGCGGCAAGGGCGGGTATGCCGCAACGTTCGATCCGGCCGCCCACAACCTAGAGTCGCTGTCGGTCGCGACACGCGGCGGCGTGATCTTCGCCTCGTTCGCCGCCGGCATGCCGCCCATCGATGCCTACATCGGCGAGGCGATGCTGCCCCTGTTCGACCGCGAGTTCGACGGTCGCACCCTCGAAGTGATCGGCTACAGCCGCCAGCGCATCCCCGGTAACTGGAAGCTGATCATCGAAAACCTGATCGACCCCTACCACACCTCGCTCTTGCACACGTTCTTCGCAACCTTCGGACTCTTCCGGCCCGACCAGCCGTCGTCGACGGTGACCGACGCCTCGGGCATGCACTCAGCGCAAGTGACGGTCCGCGGCGAACAGGTGCTCAACGAGGGCACCCGCGAGATGAAAAACTTCCGCGCCGACCTCAAGCTCGACGATCCGCGCCTGCTGGACACCGTGACCGAGTATGCCGGAAAACCGACGGCCGTCATGTCGGTGATCTGGCCGAACGTGATCCTGCAGCAGCAATCCAACACGCTCGCCACGCGCCAGATCGTCCCGCGCGGGCCGGGTGAGTTCGACTTGCACTGGACCTTCTTCGGCTATGCCGACGATTCGGATGAACTGCGCCGCCGGCGCGTGATGCAGGCCAACCTGATGGGGCCGGGCGGCTACATCTCGATGGAAGACGGCGAGATCATCGAGCGCCAGCAAACCGGATTTGAAAAATTCGCCGACGCCGCCGCCGTCGTGGAGCTGGGCGACGATCTCGGCAACACCGACCACATGGTGACGGAGGGGCTGATCCGCGCCATGTACGGCCGCTACCGGGCGGCGATGGGGCTGCAGTGATCGACGGCGCACTGCGCGCGGAGATCGACGAGCTCTACGCCGACTACGTCGACATCCTCGACAACGGGGAAATCGAGCGTTGGCCGGAGCTCTTCACCGATGCGTGCACCTACAAGATCATCTCGCGCGAGAACGTCGAGCTGGGGCTGCCCGTCGCCCTGATGTGGTGCGACGGAAGAGCGATGTTGAACGACCGCGTGCACGCCTATGCCAAACTCGTCACCTACACGCCGCGCTCGCTGCGGCACATCGTGTCGAGCTTGCGGATCCGCGCCGAAGGCAGCGCCTTTCGTGTGAGCGCGAACTACGCCGTGTTCGAAACGCGCATCGACGAGCCCAGCCGCGTGTTCAACGTCGGCCGCTATCAGGACGTCGTCGTACGCGACGGGGACCGCCTGAAGTACCGCGAGAAGGTCTGCGTCTACGATACCATCATCATCGACAACGCCGTCGTCGCGCCGATCTGAGGAGAACGCCGCCGTGGACTATCATCTCCGCAAAGTCGTCGCATACCGCGAAGTGATCGCTCACGACGGCGGACCGACCGCGGCCGAGCCGCTGGTCAAGGCGGTCGTCGCGGTCGTCATGCGCAACCCGTTTGCCGGGCGCTACGTCGCGGACCTAACGGAGCTGACCGCGCCCAGCGCGGCGCTCGGTGCCATGATGGCGGCGGAAGCCGTCGCGCTGCTCGCCGGGCGCCCCGTCGAGAGCTACGGCAAGGGCGGCATCGCCGGTTCCGCGGGCGAGCAAGAACACGTCGTCGCCTGCATCACGACGCCGTTCGGCGATGCGATGCGCGCAGCGGCGGGCGGCGGCAACGCCTGGGTTTCCTCGGCCACCAAATCCGGTGGGCCGGGAGCGTCGCTCGATCTGCCGCTGGCGCACAAGGACGCGCTCTACGTTCGCTCGCACTACGACGCGGTCACGCTGACCGTGGCCGATGCGCCGCGGGCCGATGAACTGCTCGTCGCACTGGCATTCGCCACCGGTGGACGGATTCACGAGCGCGTCGGCGGCCTGCGCAAAGAAGACGCGCTGATGGACGGCGTTCGCTAGGCGCCGCGGCGCAACCAAGGAGACGACCATGCCCGATTCGTTTGTCCAAACCCGCCTCGAGGGCCGGGTTGCCCGCATCACGCTCGATCGCGCCGAACACCACAACGCGATCGACAGCCCGATGATGCAAGAGTTGGGCGACACGCTCGCCGGTCTGAACGGTCAGGCTGATTTCGTCGTGCTGTGCGGCAACGGCCCGGACTTCTCGATCGGGCGCGATCAGCACGAAAAGATTCCGGGCCAAACGCGCCGCGAGAGCTTAGGCTTGGCGATTCGCGTCAACACGCTGGTCGCCGGTTTCGACGGCATCACGATCGCCGCCGTGCGCGGGCGGGCCTACGGGTTCAGCACCGGGATGGCGATGCAGTGCGACTACACGATCGCCTCCGACACCGCGACCTTCGGCTTCGATGAGATCAAGCATGGCTTTCCGCCGACGATCGTGATGACGTACCTGAGCACGTTTCTGCCCAAAAAGCGGGTGCTCGACGTGCTGCTCAGCGGGCGCTATGTCAACGCGCCCGAAGCGCTGGCCATGGGCATGCTCACCCGCATCGTCGCTGACGACGAGCTCGACGGCTACGTCGAGGGCCTGCTGAAGAATCTGCAGGGCCGCAAGCTGCCGGCACTCAAGCGCATCAAGAGCTATCTCGTCGAGATCGAAAAAGTCGAACCCGCGCTGCGTCCGGAGTATGCCTTGAACGCCGACACGCCGGCGTCGTGATCGACCTGGGTCTTCCGATCGACTGGCGTCTGCTGATCGCTTTCGTCACGCTCTTCCTGGCCGGAATCACCAAGGCCGTCACCGGGATCGGCGTTCCGGTCGCGGGCGTCCCGGTACTGGTCGCTCTCTATGGCGACTTGCGGCTGACGCTGCTCGTGACGATCCTCTCGACGGCCGTCTCCGACATTCCGATGCTCTGGCGCTATCGGCGGCAGTACCGTGAAGCGGCGCCGCTGCGCAGCTTCTTGCTGTTTTCGATCGCCGGCATTTTCATCGGGACGAAGATCCTCACGCTGGTCAACCCGGCGATCTTGTGCGGTCTGCTGGCCGCGCTCGTCGTCGTCTTCATCCCGGTCTCGTGGTTCGGCAAGGTGCCGACCATGAGCCCCGCGCTCGCCGCGCGGCTGGGCCCGTTTCTGGGTCTGCTGTGCGGCATCGTGCAGGGGACGGCCGGCGCATCCGGTCCGATCGTGACCAGCTTCCTCATCAGCATCAAGCTCTCGCGCGAGTCGTTTCTGTTCGCGATCATCGCGATGTTCTCGGTACTCGACTGGACGCAGTTCGTTTCGCTGCAGCTGCTCCATCAAACAACCGCCGCGATCGCCGTCATCTCGGTCGCGTTCCTGATCGTCGTGTTTGCCGGTATGGCGATCGGGTTTGCCGTCCAGAAGCACATCAACGATCTGGTCTTCCGGCGCGGCGTCCTCGTGATGCTCGCGATTGCCGCGGCCGGCTTGATCGTCCGGGCGGCACGGGGCTGAGCGCGGCGCCGGCACCGGTCGGCGGGTATCCGGCCCGCCCATCGGGTACTCTCCTCGCATGGCAGATGTAACGATCAAAATACGCCCCAACGGGCCCTACCTGGTCAGCGGACCCATCGAGATCAGCGACGCCGACGGCAACCCCGTGGCGATCCCCGAAGGCAAAACCACGGTGGCGCTGTGCCGCTGCGGCGCGTCGGTATCGAAGCCGTTCTGCGACGGCACCCACAGCAAGATCGGCTTCGACGCCGCCGCCAAAGCCGTCCCCGAAAGCGCCTAGCAGAAAAAAAGAAAAGGCCCGGTCGCAGTAATGCGCCGGGCTTCGACTTCCGCTGAGTTTGCAGGCGGCTATGCGGTTGAGGCGGTGGCCTTGACGCGCGTCGGATCGATCTTCACGCCGGGACCCATCGTGCTCGCGATCGTGATCGAGCGCAGGTAGGTGCCTTTGGCCGCCGACGGCTTGGCACGCACGATGGCGTCGATCAGCGTGTCGATGTTCTCGAGCAGCGCCTTCTCTTCGAAGTTGGCCTTGCCGACGAGCGTGTGCACGATCGCCGTCTTGTCGAGACGATATTCGACCTTACCGGCTTTGATGTCGCGGATCGCGTTGCCGATGTTCGGCGTCACCGTGCCCGACTTCGGGTTGGGCATCTTCTGGGCCAGAATTCGACCCAGCTCTTTACCGATCGTCGCCATCATGTCGGGGGTCGCGACCGCGACGTCGAAATCGGTGAAGCCGGCTTTGACTTTTTCCACCAGGTCGTTTTCGCCCACGAAATCGGCGCCCGCCGCTTCCGCTTCGCGCAGTTTGTCGCCGCGCGCAAACGCGATCACGCGCACCGTGCGGCCGGTGCCGTGCGGTAGGCTGACCGTGCCGCGCACGTTCTGATCCGACTTCTTCGGGTCGACGCCCAGGCGCACGTGGATCTCGATCGTCTCGTTGAACTTTGCATTGGCGTTCTTCTTGACGAGCGCGACCGCTTCGTTCGTCGCGTAGAGTGCTTCGGCGTCGAAGGCCGAGGTGAGGGTGCGGAATCGCTTGCCGTGCTTTTTCATCAGGCGACCTCGACGCCCATCGAGCGGGCCGTACCGGCGATGATCTTCACCGCATGGTCGATGTCGTTGGCATTGAGGTCGGGCATCTTGGTCGTCGCGATCTCGCGGATCTGCGCGTTCGTGAGCTTGCCGACCTTATTGCGGTTGGGTTCCTTCGAGCCGGACTCGATGCCGAGCGCACGCTTGATCAAGAACGACGCCGGCGGCGTCTTCGTGATGAACGTGAACGTGCGGTCTTCGAAGACCGTGATTTCGACCGGGATGATCATCCCGGGCTGGCTCGCCGTACGCTCGTTGTACTGCTTGCAGAAATCCATGATGTTCAGCGAGTACGGCCCGAGTGCGGGCCCCACCGGCGGCGCCGGGGTCGCTTTACCGGCCGGCAAGGCCAAACCGATCTTGCCGACGACTTTCTTCGCCATTCTATTCTCCTAACGAACCGCTCTCGCGGTTCTGCCCCACGGTCGGTCCGGCAGCGGGGTCGCCCTCCGGATCGGTGCGCCTAATGGCGCGCAACCCACGAATTATACCGTAGCCGGACCGCTCCCGTCCAGCGCGCCGGCCCGCGGTGGACCCGAAGCTCCCGATTGGGGACCAGTTCGCCCTCGATCGTGGCGGTGGCGGCGTAGCGGGCGGCAGCCCCGGTGAACCACCCGGCTAGCAGACCAAGCAAGGCCACATCGTCGAAGAAGCCCAGTAGCGGCAGGTCGCCGAGGATGTTGAGCGGCGAGATGATCAGCAGTGCCAGGGCGCCCGCGATGAGCTTGAGGTGCAGCGGCACGAGCGGGTCGCGCATCAGCCGGTAAGCGTCGCCGAACCGGCGCCAGATGCGGAAGAGCCGGAAAAAGCGGAGGATCCTCATCCTCCGCTTCTACCCTTTCCGGGAGCAATAGTTCCGGCAAGGGCTCGTTAGCTAACGCCGGCCCGCGCCTTCACGCCGTTGAACGCCGTGATCGCGCCGGCGACGATCTGCTTCTCATCGAGGTGCGTGAAGACACCCTTGCGCCGCACGATCGCGCCGTCGACGATGACCGTATCCACGTTGTGCGGCCGAGCCGACCGCACGATCGCCTCGAGCGGATCGGAGACGGGCGCCATGTTCAGGTCGTCGGTGCGCAACAGGATGATGTCGGCGCGCTTGCCGACCGTGAGCGAGCCCGTCCGGTCGGCGATGCCGAGCGCCTTCGCGCCGTTGATCGTCGCGATCTGCAGCAGTTGGAGCGGCGTGATGCCGTCCTCGGCTTTGTAGGTCGTGTTTTGGTTAGCGTACATGGCGCGAATCTCGGTGAACATGTCCATCGAGCCGGTAACACCGGCGGTGTCGATCGACATCGCGAGCACGATCCCGCGCTTGGTGATGTCTTGCAGCGGAATCGGGCCGAAATACATACGCGTATCGGTCGTCGGTGCGCTGCACGCGGTGGCGTGCGTCTTGGCGACGGCCTCGACGTCGGCCGGCGTCCAATTGCACGGATGAACGAGCTGCACGTCGGCGGCCAGCAGGCCGGCCTTATCGAGGTTCTCCATCATGCCCGGAATCTGCGAGTGGACCGTGAGCGGTAAGCCCAGTTTGCGCGCGGCGTCCCATTCGATGCGCAGCGTGTCGACCGTGATCGGGCCCTTCGAAGCAAAGCCGGGGCTGCGCGAAGCGACGCCGAGCGTGATCAAGCCGCCGTTGGAGTGCGCGGGCCAATCGCCGGCGAGGCGTTCGATCGCACGCAGATCGATCGGCACGTCGGGCGGCGGCCCGCCCTGAAACGAACCGTACGAGAAGCGCGCGCGGATGCCGGCGTCGCGCAGCGCGCGCATGTCGGCGTTAGCGTACTCGGGCGAGATCAGGTTGTGCGACCAGCTGTGCACGGTCGTCACGCCCGAGCTCAGCAGCTCGGCCGCGCCGAGCAGCGCGCTGTGATAGGTGTCGGCCGGCAAATATTGCTTGCCCAGCGCGAGCGTGACCGGGAAGTAGCCTTTGCCCACGATCGTTTCCCGGATGATGCTGCGTTCCATCGTGTTCCACAGATGGTTGTGGGCATCGATCAGTCCGGGCATCGCGATCGTGCGCGATGCGTCGATCGCGGTCGCCGTGGGCGCCTGCAGGTGCGGGCCGATCGCGACGATCGCGCCGTCGCGCACGTGGATGTCGCAGTCCGATACGATGCCGATCTGCGGATCCATCGAGACGACCGTGGCGCCCTTCAGCAACAGCTCTTGCCGCTTGAGCGGCGTGGTCACGGCATCGGCGGCGAACGCGGCCGCTCCGTCGCTCGCGGCAACGACGGCGCCCGCGGCGCCGCTCGCCAAGAGGTCGCGGCGCGAAATTCTCACGCCGGCACCATCAAACGCTCACCAGCTCCCAGGGGAACGTTTCGATGCATTCCTTACCGCTCTCGGTGACGATGAACGTGTGACCCAGGAAGATGCCGAACATCCCGTCGGCGGTCACCGGATTGGGCTCGGCCATCACGACCATACCGGGCTTGAGGATCTCCTCGAACGGCTCGACGTCGATGTGGTCTTGGAACACGTGCGGGCCGTCGGTGACGAGATCGATGCCGTGACAGTGCATCGGCCGCGACTGCTCGCCGTGCTCGACGAAAGTACTGCGCGGCGGTGCGCATGTTCTCGACCGGTTTGCCCGGACCGATCTCGGCCGCGATCGCTTCGAACCCCGGCAGCGCGATCTCATCCCAAAAGCGCTTCACGCGGTCGTTCGGCGGTCCGATGCAAATCGGCGAGCCGATTTGGGCGGCGTAGCCGCGGTAGCCGATCGCGAGCTCGTTGATGATGATGTCGCCGCGCTGCAGCACCCGGTTCGAGGGCCGCGGGTTGCCGAAGATCACCGAGGGGTTGTCCATCGGCGTCGAGGCGAGAATGGTGAAGTCCAGCTCGCCGCCCTTGTCCATCACGGCGCCGGCGATCGCGGCGCGCAGCTGCTGTTCGGTCACGCCGGGCTTGCGCGCGCTCGGCCATCGCCTCGAGCGCGACCTGACAGAGCTTGCCCGACATCCGGATCGCGTCGAGCTCTTCTGCGCTGTGCACCGAGAGCAGCTCGTGCATGATCCCGACCGTGAAGACGAACTCGGCCTCGGGCAAGCCCGCGCGCAGCGTGTTGTACTGGTTGACCGGCAGGTAGTCTTCGTGGCGCGGGTCGATCTCGAGCAGGCCGATGCGGCCTTTCTCGAGCCCGAGCTCGCGCAGCCGCTCGACCATCACCTCGGCGTACTTCCCGCTGCGGCTCGAACGCACGTCGCTCAGCGCGTTCGAGGTTTCGCGCCGCACCGCTTCGATGTGCGTGCCGCCCATCGAGTAGATCAGCGTCGGGTCGCCTTCGAGCGGAACGACCACGTAGGCGGCCAGAGCGTGCCACTCCCAGTGCCCCGTCAGCCACAGCATGCCGCCGCCGAAGCTCCAGTGGCTGGGTCCGCCCGGCACGATCGACCGCGTCGAGCGCGAGCGCGCGCATCTTCCCGCGCATCGCGGCGTAACGCCGCGCATACTCTTCGCGCGAGAACTGTTCGTAGACCGCCTCGCGAAAGTACGGCGTGCCGCTCATCGCGTTGAAGGCCTTGTTGTTGTCGATGCGGGTGCGATAGCTCGCTCCAGGGAAGCGATCCGCCGGTGCGGGGCGCGGTCGTGCTCATCTCAAGCTCCTCGCTTAGTCTTTGCAGCCGTCGATCGTGACCGGGCCGCCCAGCGACGCTGATCGCATCTTTGCTGATTTTGGTGTCGACGATGTCATCGTAGGTCAGCTTGCGCGGCGCGCCGTTCGAGATCGCCGTCGGCGAGATCGTGGTTGTACGTCCACATCGTGCGCGCGGGCACAAAGCCGCTGTTCACCGCAAAAATGCAGTTCTTGGTCAGCGAGTCGTAGGCGTACTCGACGGCTTCGCGCGACTTGTGGGTCGCGTCCATCATGATCGGAATGACCTTCGCCTTGTCGCGGTAGATCGTGCGGTCGGCTTCGATCAGCGCCGCGACCGTATCGGTCAGCAGCTTGGGATCCTTCGCGATGAAGTCTTCGGACGCGCCGAACGCGTTGAAGGCGAAATCGGGCAACAGCGTCGCCAGCTGAACGAGGACGTGCGCGCCGGGTTTCTGCTGTATCGCGAGGAACTCGTCTTCGGGGTGCAGCACGACGCCGTCGACTTGCCCGGCGACGAAGCCGGGCAGCCGGCCGGCCGTATCCTGAGCGACAAACTCGGCGTCGTTCTCGGTCAGCTTCGCCGACTTGAGGACTTCGCGCCCCATCAGCCAGTTGAAGCTGCCGACACCGCCGCCGGCGGCGCTCAAACGGTGACCCTTGAGATCCTTGGCCGATCTTGATCTCGGCCGGAACGACGTAGGCCTGCGGCGGGCGCGGCGCCAGCTGCCAGATCTGCTTGGCGCGCAGGCCGCGCGCGATCGCGATGTCGGTGAGGTTGGCGATCGTGTTGCCCTGCTGGATCGCCGCCACGATCGTTCCGACGGTGCCGCCGTTGAACTCGACGATGTTGGCATCGATGCAGCGCTGCTGGAAATAGCCGAGCGCTTTCGCCACGTAGGGTGATGTGTGCACGACATTCGGCGGCGAGACCGAGATACCGACGTCGATCTTGCGCATCGTCGCGCACTTCGCGTTTGGAGCCGGCTGCGCCAGCGCGCCGTGCGCGGCCGGCACGATTCCGACGAGCAGCGCGACGAGTGCGGCTGCGGTGGTGAGACGACGAAACATGAAACCTCCGTAGTTAGTCGCGGTCGACCGCGCCGGCCCAAGGGACCAGGCGTTTTTCGAGGAGCGCGACGATGCCCGTGAACGTGATGCCGAGAATGCCGAGCGTGACGATCGGAACGAACATGCGATCGACGCGGTAGGTGCTGGCGCTGCGCACGATCAGGTAGCCGATGCCCGAGATCGCGGTGTAGAGATCGGCCAGCACCATGCCGATGAGGCCGCGCCCGACGGCCAGCCGTAAGCCGGCCACGATGAACGGCAGCGCTGCCGGCAACACGATGTGCACCCACAGTTGCCGCTCGGAGCAGCGAAACGCTTTGCCGACCTCGAGCAACTCGTGGCTGACGTTCTTCACCCCTTGATACGTGTTGATGGCCATTGGAAAAAACGCGAACAGCACGAGGATGATCGTCTTGGCCTGGAACTGATAGCCGGCCCACAGCACGATCAGCGGCACGAGCGCGACGGCCGGCGTCGAGTACAGGAACGTCACGTACGGGTCCGAGCGCGACGTCGGCGATCCAGTAACGCGCCAGCACGAGACCGACCGCGATGCCCGATACGACAGAAATCGCGAGGCCGACCACCAGCACGAGCAAACTCGGCTCGAGGTATTTCCACAGCTCACCGCTGCCGATCATCTCGATCGCGGCCAGCGCGACCGCACTCGGCGGCGTGAAGAGCGCCGGGCTCGAATGCACGCCGACGAACTGCCAGATCGCGAGCACGACGGCGAGCGAGATCAGCTGGATGCCGAGCATCTTGAGCCGGCGCTTGCGCGCGCGGACGCCGGCGCGTTCCTTCGCGCGGTCCTGATCGCCGAGCGTCTCTTCTTCTTCGTCTTCGTAGCCGATCGGCTCGGCGACGACGTTGATGTTCATCCCACCGCCTCCGCGCGCCGCACCTTGGGCTTCGACTGCAGCTGGCGCCAGACGTGCGCGCGCAACTCGGCGAAGCGCGGGTCGGCTCGGACCGTCTCGACGTCGCGCGGCCAGCCGAACGGGATCTCGAGCATCTCCTTGACGCGCGCCGGGCGCGCCTTCATGATCGCCACGCGATCGCCGAGCAGGATCGCCTCGTCGATCGAATGCGTGACGAACACCATCGTCTTGCGTTCCTCGGGCAATTGCATGATGCGCAGCAGTTCTTCTTGCAGCGTCTCGCGCGTTTGCGCGTCGAGCGCGGCGAACGGTTCGTCCATCAATAGCACCGAGGGGTTCATGGCGAGCGCGCGCACCAAGCCCACGCGCTGCTGCATGCCCCCCGAGAGCTGGTAGGGATAGCGTTTCTCGAAGCCTTCGAGTCCGACGAGGTGGATGTAGTGCATCACCCGCTCGCTCGATCTCGCGCCGCCGGCGTGCCGGCCATCGCGAGGCCGAAGGCGCAGTTCTCATAGACCGTCTTCCACGGCAAGAGACCGAAGTGCTGAAACACCATCGCCACGCCGTCGGGCGGTCCGTCGACCGGCGCCCCGTGCACGGTCAAGCGGCCCTCGCTGATCTCGGTGAGACCGGCAACGCAGCGCAGGAAGGTCGTTTTGCCGCAGCCGCTCGGGCCCGACGATGCACAGCACCTCGCGCTCCGCGATCTCGATCGATCGAGCTCGCGAAACGCGACGACCGCCCCGTCGAGAAAGAGTTTGCTCGCCTTCGCGGCGACGATCACCGCCGTCATCGCAGGGCCTCGACGATCCACGGCATCGTGATCCGCTTGAAGATCTCGGGGTCGATCCAGCCCTTGGCTTCGCGGCCCATGTGACCGCCGTTGGGGTTGATCCAGGCGTGTTTCGGGTTGCCCGACTTCAGCAGCAAATCGATGTCGGCGATCGGCACTTGCGTATCGTGCACGCCGGCGATCACCAGCATCGGCTCGACGCTCGGCTGTTTGAGCCAACCCTGCTCGACTAGCGAATTGCGCTGCGCCGCTTCCAGGAACTGGTCGGGCGTTTCGACGCCGACGTACATCGACGCCAGCGCCGGTCCGCGATCGAACAGATACTCCTTGGTCACGAACGCGGTATGCAGAAACGCCGGCTGGAAGGCATCGTGCACCGGCGGCGACTGCGCGACCACGGCGCACAGGCGTTCGCGCTCGGTCACGGCGAGCTTCGCGGCCCAGTGGGCGCCGAAGCTGCCGCCGTACACCGCGATCTTGGCCGCATCGACGTCGGCGCGTTCGCGCAAGTAGTCGATCGCCCGCGAGAACATGCGCTCGGAGCCGGGCGCCAGCGGCACCGGCGCTTCGCCCGTGCCGGGCTGATCGAAACCGAAACAGCCGATGCCGTGCGGCAACAGCGCGTCGAAGCGCTCGATCATGTCTTCTTTGCGGCTGTCGAGGCCGCCGATCGCGATGATCACCGGCACCGGGCCCGGCGCGTTCGCCGGCAGACGCAAGTAGCCCGACGATCTCGCTGCCTTCGAACGGAATGCGCACGACTTCGACCTTCGGGTCGAGCGATTCGGCCGCGGCGAGAAACGCTTGCATCGCGCGGCCGTACGCGCGCTCTTTGCCGGGCGAGAGCGGAACGGGCCAGCGCGCGAACGAGTAGTAGCGCCACGCCGTCATGAACGTCTCGCGCGCTTGCGGCGTGCCGCGCCCGAGCGCTTCGCCCGCGTTCATGTAGCGATCGCCGATCTGCGACCACGACGCGGCCCACTCGTCGCGATCGAGCGAGGTCAAGCGCGCCAGCGCCGCGCGCACTTCCGCCGGAACGAGTCCGGAGAGCGGGTAGGCGTTGCGGTCGGCGCGCGCTTGGCACTCCGCCTTCACTTCATCGAGCGTGCGCATCACCGGGAAGAGTTCCGGACGCACCGCACCGCCGTGCCGCAGGTTGGTGGACTTCACGCGGACGGCCCTTTCGGTTGTGAGAGCACGCGCGAACAGCCACGGCGTCGTGACGTTGGCGAAAATGACCGGATCGCGCCACAGCCCGGCGTCGCGGCCCATGTGTCCGCCGCCCGGCATGAATCCAGGCTTCCTTCGGCGTGTTCCCGGAGCGCAGCCACAACTCGATGTCGGAGATCGGCACTTGCGTGTCCAGCGCGCCGGCGATCACCAGCATCGGCGCGGTCGGCCGGCCGACGAAGCCTTGCGCGACCAGCGAATGCGTCGGCGAGGTGCGCACGTAATCGGCGTAGCGTTTCCGCACGCCTCGTAGAGCGACATCATCGCATCGCCCAGCTCGAAGAGATATTCGGTGTTCGTGAAGTTGGCGCGGGCGAAATCCGAGCTGAAGGCCTCGTGCACCGGCGGCGCTTGCGCCACCACGCCGCGCAACCGCTCGCGTTCGGCCACCGCGAGCTTGCAGGCCCAATATCCGCCGAAGCTTCCGCCGTACAGCGCCACGCGCGACGCATCGATCCCCGAGCGCGCCGGCAGCCAATCGAGCGCGCGCGAAAACATGCGCTCGGCGCCCGGTGCGATCTTGATCGGCGCTTCACCGGTGCCGGGCATGTCGAAGCACAGCGAACCGACGCCGTGCGCCAAGAGCGGCGCGAAACGTTCGGCGAGATCTTCCTTGCGGCTGTCGAGTCCGCCGATAGCGACGATCACCGGCGCCTGCGCCACGCCGGACGGCAGTTGCAAATAGCCGACGATGTCGCTGCCCTCGAACGGGATGCGCACGACCTCGAGCGGCAGGCGCTTGTCGCGAGCGTAGGCCAGAAACGCATCGACGGCCTTGCGATACGCGCGCTGTTTGCCGGCCGAAAGCGGCACCGGCCAGCGCGCGAACGAGTAGATGCGCCAGGCCCGCAAATGGTCGCCGCCGGCGCTGTAGCGATCGCCGATCGCGCTCCACGCCGCCGCCCACTCATCGCGATCGGTCGTGCCGATGCCGGCGAACGCCGCGCGGACGTCGGCCGGATCGAGGCCGATCAGCGGATACGAACCGCGCTCCGCGCGCGCCAGCGCTTCCGCCTTGATCTCGGCAAGCGTACGAAGAGGCGCCGGCTGTTCGACCACGGCTTGCTGCAAGGCGACGTCTCCCCCGAATCCCGACTGGTGCCGAGCGTCCTACGCGCGGCTCGCCGCAAGTCCCTTCCGGCATTGAGCGCGCTCAAGCGGCCGAATGTTCCACCGCGGTGCGGGAAAGAAAAAAGCCGCGACGTACATCGCGGCCTTCTGCCCGGAGCGGCGGACCCGCTTAGACTTTTTCGATCTGGTAGAACTCGAGCTCGACCGGCGTCTCGCGGCCGAAGATCGAGATGAGCGCGCGGACCTTCTCTTTTTCCGGCTGGATGTCGTCGACGATGCCGGTGAAGTCGAAGAACGGACCCGAGGTGACCTTGATGCGGTCGCCCTTGGCAAAGTCGATCTTGAGCTTGGGCGTTTCGATGCCCATCTGCTTGAGGATCGTCTTCACTTCTTTATCTTGCAGCGGGACGGGTTTCTCACCCGAACCCGGGGACCCGACGAAGCCGGTGACGCCGCTCGTGTTGCGCACGACGTACCAAGACGCGTCGTCCATATCCATCTCGACGAGCACGTAACCCGGAAAGACTTTCTTCGGAGTGATCTTGCGCTTGCCGTCTTTGAACTCGACTTCGTCTTCCATCGGGACGAGCACGCGGAAGATCTTGTCCTGCATGTTCATCGAGTGAATGCGGCGCTCGAGGTTCGCCTTGACCTTGTTCTCGTAGCCCGAGTAGGTGTGGATGACGAACCAGTTCTTGTTCGTTTTCGGCTTGGTCGCGGCCGGAGCCGCCGCGTCGACGCTTTCCAGCGGCTGGGCGTCGTCGACGGTCTCGACGTTCTCGACCGTAGTCTGATCCATTAACGTGCTCCGCCCGTGAGAAGGCTGAAAATCGCGCCGAACGCGAGATCGACGACGTAGGTGAACACCCCGACCCCAACGACCAGGACGACCGTCAGGATCGTCGCCGCAACCCACTCTTCGCGCGAGGGCCACGTGACGCGGCGCATCTCGGAGATGATCCCGCGGAAAAACTCCTGGGTCGCGCGCGAGTTCCGGGCGCGAACGGCCGTCGCCGCCGGCTTGCCGGGTGCGGGGCGGTTCGCCGGACGGTTGCCGGCGGTCCGGGCGGGAGTGCCCGGGCCTTTAGGAGTGGATTTCATCGTTGCTCATATACCGCAAAAAAAGCTGGCAGGGCGGACAGGACTCGAACCTGCAACCGACGGTTTTGGAGACCGCAACTCTACCAATTGAGCTACCGCCCTTGGCTCGAGGGAAGCGAACGCTATTTCGTTTCCCGGTGGGGTTTGTGGCAGCGGCAAAAGCGGCAGTACTTGCTCAGCTCGAGCCGGTCGGTCGTGTTCTGTTTGTTCTTGAACGTGTTGTAGTTCCGGCGCTTGCACTCGGTGCAGGCCATCGTTACCATCACGCGGTTTTCTTTCTTAGCCATCGTTCAATCCGTAAGGCGCAGAGCGCCGGACATAAAGAAAACGGGGCGGGGCCCGTTCCAGGAAGCCATGATACCACACCGCTCCCGGCCAAAACAAGGGCAACCGGGATTGTACGCCCGGCGTCTCCCGTGAGGAACCCGACCGTGCCTGAAAGCCCCGCCTCCGAACGGCCCGCCCTGCGCTTGCGGGTGCTCATCGGGGAGAGCGACCATCACGGCGGCCAGCCGCTGTATACCGCAATCGTCGAGGCGGCCCGCCGGGCGGGGCTCGCCGGCGCCACCGTCCTCAAGGGGATCGAGGGCTACGGTTCCCACGCCGTGGTCCATGCCGCGCGCATCGTCGACCTGTCGGCCGACCTGCCGGTCGTCGTCGAGCTGATCGATGCGCCGGACGTCATCCGGGGCTTCTTGCCCGAGCTTACGGCCATGGTCCCCGACGGCGTGATCGCGCTCGAGGACGTGCGGATCGTCTACCGCAGCGAAGGGCTGGCCGGCTCGTGATCGACCTGCGCGTGGTCGCGGCGGTCGGCGCGGGCGCCGCCATCGGCGGGATCTTCCGTCTCTTGGTCACCCAGCTGGTCGTCGCACGGGCGGGGGCCGGCTACGGCTTCTACGCTACCCTGTTCATCAACATAAGCGGCTCGTTTCTGATCGGCGTCGTCATCGAGATGTCGCAAACGCGGGCCAACCTCTCGACCCTCTGGCGCTACTTTCTCGCGACCGGGATCCTCGGCGGGTATACGACCTTCTCGACGTTCTCCTACGAGGCGCTGAACTTGGCGACCGGCGGCTTCGGCCTCACGGCGTTCCTTTATATTGCCGGCAGCGTCGTGCTCGGCATCGCCGGTGCGTTCGGCGGCATCGTCACCGCGCGCGCGCTGGCACCTTAAGGATGCCGCTCGACCTCGACGTCCTCTACAGCTGTCCGTCGTGTGGCGAGGAAAACGCGATCGGCGTCGATCCGACCGGCGGACGGCGCCAGCGCGTCGTCGAGGATTGTCCGGTCTGCTGCCGCCCGCTCGTGTTCGACGTCGTCGTCGACCGTGACGGCGATGCGATCCTCGAGCGCGTCGAGTGCGAGTAGTAAGCGGCTGGTGCGACCGGTCAGAATCGAACTGACAACCTTGGCCTTAGGAGTGCCCTGCTCTATCCAGATTGAGCTACGGCCGCATGCCAACGGTCCGGTTCGCGAACGGAAAGGGGACCTCCCGGAACGAAGCCCTCGCTCCCTATGATGCCGACAAAGACGCAGCACATACCTCCGATGAGCACCGCGCCCGAGGGGTTCTCGATCGAACGCGATCTGCCGTCGCGCTTTGCCGCCTTCTACAAACCGCTGCACGACGCGTTCACCGCCCGCCAGCAGCAAGTCATCGTCAACCGCAAGGCCGCGCTCAAGGCGTCGCTCGAAGGCAAGCGTCCGTCGTATCTTCCGCTCTCCGAGGCGGGCGGCACCTGGCAAATCGAGTTGCCGGCGTGGTGCGCCGACCAGCGCAACCAAATGACCGGCCCCGCCGACGATCACGAACTCGTCGTGAAGATGCTCAACTCCGGTGCGCCGGGCGTGATGATCGATCTCGAAGATTCGATGGCCAACGAGTTCTCGCACACGCTCAAGGGGATCGACAACGCGGTTGCGGCCTATTACGACGAGCTAACCTACGTCGATACGAAGCGCGGCAACGCCGTGGTGCGCATCAACGACAGCCCGACGGTGCTCTGGACGCGCGTGCGCGGCTTGCACCTCTCGCAAGCCGGCGTCTACAAGGACGTGACCTCGGCGTCGCTGTTCGACCTCGCGCTGCTGGCGTACAAACTCGATTTCTCGCGGCTCAAGCACCCGCTCGCGATCTACATCCCCAAGAGTGAGTCGGCCGAAGAGGCGCTCTGGTGGCGCGACGTCTTCGCGGCCGTCGCCAAGGCCAAAGGCCAGCCGGCCGACGCGATCAAGTGCATGGCGCTGGTCGAATCGCACCCGTTCGCCTACCAGATGGAAGAGTTCGCCTACACGCTACGCGACCACATCCTCGGGTTGAACCTGGGACGCTGGGACTACATGGCGAGCTTGATCCACTTCAACCTCGACGATCCCAAGTGGGTGCTGCCGGATCGTAACACGATCCCGACCGACGTGCCGTTCTTTCAGGCGCTGCGCGGCAGCATTCCGGAAGTCTGTCACTCGCACGGGATGCTCGCCATCGGCGGGATGACGGCGATTTTCCCCGATCGCGGTAATGCCGAGTTCAACAAACTGGCGTTGGAAAATCTCGAGCGCGACAAGAAGAACGAATCGGCATGCCTCTTCGACGGCGCCTGGACCGGGCATCCCGACCAGAACACGATCGCGGTCGAACAGTTTCCGCAACCAAACCAAGTCTATAAACGCAAGATCGGCGCGAACAAGAATCCCGACCTGCGGCCGTCGATCGAGGGTGTCGGAACGAAGACGGCCAACGGCACGCGCGCGGCGGTGCGCACCGTGATCCGCTATCGCCAAGGCTATTTGGTGGGCCGCGGCGCCTCACTGCTCGACGGCTACATGGAAGATCTCGCGACCGACCGCATCTATCGGCTAATGATCGCGCAGCGCTACCTGCACGGCATGCACACCGCAGCCGACGTGACGCGCTTCTTCGATGAAGAGCTCGCCCGGCTACTGGTCGATCCGAACAACGCCAAAGAATCGAAGAGCTTTCGCGACGCCCGCCGGCAAAGCGAAGAGATGATCCGCCAAGGCTTCCACGACCCGATCTAACTGCGCCCCGCGTTAGGGGACGATCGTACCGCGGACTTCGCCGAAATCGATGCGCGCAGGGCCGTTGCCGGCCCAGGCGTGGAGGGTGACGGTGTCGCCGTCTTCGAGGAAGGTGCGGGTTTCGCCGGACGGCAGCGGGATCGGCTGCGCGCCGCGCCAGCTGAGTTCGATGAAGCTGCCGTAGGTGCCGGGCTCGTGGCCGGAGATCGTGCCGGTGCCGAACAGGTCGCCGGCGCGCACGCGCGAGCCGTTAGAGGTCATGTGCGCGAACTGCTGCGCGACGTTCCAGTACATCTCGCGGAAATTCGTCTTGGAGATCGCGACCGGGGCGAGGTTCTGCGTGCGCATCTTTTCGGTTTGCAGTAAGACTTCGAGCGAGATGTCGTAGGCGTAGTTGTCGCGGAGGCGCAGGTGCGGCAGCGGCTCAGGATCGAGCACGCGGTTGGGCACGCGGAACGGTTCGAGCGCGTCGAGTGAGACGAGCCACGGCGAGATCGACGTCGCGAACGACTTGGCGAGGAACGGTCCCAGCGGAACGTATTCCCAGGCTTGGATATCGCGCGCGCTCCAGTCGTTGAGCAGCACGTAACCGTAGACGTGGTCGCGGACGTTATCCGCGGCGATCGACTCACCCATCTTGTTGCCGGGGCCGGTGATGAACGCCATCTCGAGTTCGATGTCCAGTTGTTGCGAGGGTCCGAAGGTGGGCGCGGTTGCGTCCGGCGCTTTGCGCTGGCCGTGCGGCCGGTGGACCGGCGTGTCGCTGACGACGATCGAGCTCGCGCGGCCGTGATAGCCGACCGGGAGATAGCGGTAATTCGGCTGGAGCGGCTCGGCGCCGGGACGCAGCATCTTGCCGAGGTTGATGGCGTGCTCGATGCCGGAGAAAAAGTCGACGTAGTCCTGGACCTCGATCGGCAGCTCCATCGTCGCCGCGCTGCGCGGCACGAGCGCGCGCATGACGGCTTCACGTTCGTCCGGGGTCGCGCTTTCTCCGAAGAGACGTTGCAGCGTCGAGCGAAGCGAGCGCCACGCGCCGGGGCCGTGGGCGAGGAACGCGTTGAGGGAACGGGCGTCGAGCAGCGTCTCATCGTCGATCAGGCGCTCGCGGATCAGTGTCGAGAGATCGACGATCGAGGGACCGATGGCGACTCCGGGCCGGGGAGCATCGTCGGTTGCAAAGATACCGAGGGGCAGGTTGTCGAGACCAAAGCCGCTATTGCCGGCTCCGGCAATCCAAGAGGATGGCATCGAGCACGACTACGGCTCCAACGAAAAGACCCCTCGAAGCGAGGGGTCGACGTATATGGAGCTGGCGACGGGGATTGAACCCGTGGCCTCGATCTTACCAAGATCGCGCTCTACCACTGAGCTACGCCAGCTTGGCTCTGGGCATTTATTCAGCCCCCGAGCAACCTGCGTCTTTTTTGTCGTCTAGGCTCCTTCTCCTGGCTGTTCGCTCGGAGCACGCCCAACGCTAACCAGTTGCATAATGAAGTCTCGATCTTCATCCACGGACACCACGAGTTTGGATTCGCCGAAGAATTTGTAACTCAGTTACGCCACGTCCTTGCGATAGCCTTAAGGAGCACTGCATTCATCTCTGGGATTGCGTAGCTTTGCAAGACTCTTTGTCATCATAAAACTCAACCGCATCCGCATGAAGTATTCGTATTACAAGCATTGGTTGCCCAATGCCATAAATGCGAACTGGCTCCGCGACGCCTCCGGGCGCGCCTTCCAGTTGGGAAGAAGGCAAGCTGGCGTCGAATATTTGGGTGCTCCGGGGGGAATTCCGGCTAAAGCCCCGCGTTTGCACCGTACCCCAACTTGCCCTATCTTCTAATCGGCCGAAAGGGAATGCTGAATGAGAACTGGATCGATGCGCTGGTTCGCATGAAATTGATATACGACGGCCTCGACGCAGCCGTCTGTTCAGTCAGGCGAGTTCAAACCTGCGCCAATGAACACGCGCAGGATCGGGTGGCGATTTGCCACAGCGGCAATCTTCGGCATCGTTCTTTGCGCAGGATCGGTTTGTGCGGGTCCGATCCGCATCGTCCTTCCGGTTCACAACGACGATTGTCCGTACCAGATCGACAAACGAGGCGATCCGATTTGGAAGCCGACGGATCAACGCTTGCGCCGCATCATCGCGAGACATTTTGGCTGGCTGAATCGCGACCGGTTTCACCGCGTAAAGTCGAATACCCCGAACGCGTTTCTAGATCATCTCACACCGCCATATCCGAAGTGGCAGCGAGAGGCGATGGATCACCCTGAACGAGCGATACTTTGCAACGCAGACCTTAGGGGAGTAACTCTTTCGTGGGCAACTTTGAGAGATGCAGATCTTCACGGATCGGATTTGAGCGACGACGCACGTCTTGCACACGCCGACCTGCGAAATGCGGACCTCAGTTACGCGGACTTGAGCGATGCGGACCTCAGTAATGCGAACCTTACCGGTACGGGCCTCTCGGGAGCACAACTGTACGACGTCACGGTGACGAACACGAAGCTCGCTTACACAGATCTGACGAGTGCTGCCTACGCGCCCGCCTTCGAATCAGGGACGCCCAACCCGGAAGTGACGGGAATCGACGGGCTTTCCGAACTCCACATTCCTCAAAATAACGATCACGGTGCAAGGCAGCTTCAAATCTCCACAATGCCAACGACGCTTATGGGGAACGCGAGATCATCTATAGCCTAGAGAATAACGTCACAGCGGTGGACCTACGTTCATGGGATAACTTCGGTGGATTCTCCACACCGACCGGATTCATGGAACATATCACGAGCGTTGGCTTCTGGAATTCAATGGGCCGGTTTTTCACAGGGGTGGGAAGGTTAGTCTCCCTCGACTGGACCACCGGATACGGACTGTATCCGGGTCACGCGTTTTACCTTATCGGCGTCTTGTGGGCACTCCTCACGCCGATCTACATGTGGCCGATATGCCGCCCTGGGAAGTGGCCCGATCGGCGCAGCGGAATTTACCAGATCCTCCCGGCCGATCGCATTCAGCGCATCGACGGCGACGGCAAGCTCTCGGTCGACAACACAACCAAAATCACGCAAGTTACGGGAGCCTTCTGGCCTACCGTATGTCCGGCGGCGTACTTTTCACTTCTTTCAGCATTCAACATCGGCTTTCAGGAATTGAACGTTGGGCAATGGATCACGCGCTTGCAACCACGCGAATACTCCTTACGATCTGACGGATGGGTCCGAGTCGTTGCCGGATTTCAGTCCCTCGTGAGTCTTGGTTTGCTTGCGAGCGGTCTCAATACGTATCTGGACATCTTGAGCAAGAAATAGCCCGCACGTGCGGCATAGTCGCTGGCCTGTTCCACTTTATCCTGTAATCCTATTCGCGCCTTGCACAGTTTGGGCAGCTTGGCTATGTTCGAAATCCGGCTTTAGTCGTATGAGCCCGCATTCGCCAGATGACTTTGCTACCGGGCTGAGCATTTAGGCGTGAATTGCCTTATAATCAGCACATGAGCGACGAACCTGATGGGTCAAAAGCGGCGAACCCACCGGGTGAAGCCGCCGAAGGCATGCTTCGCCCCGATTTCGACCGTCGCGTCATGCTCGAGTTTCGTGGGTCCCTCGTCACCTCAGATGCAGGTCTACTTGCATATCGCGAGCTCGACGACGCACTCGGCTTGAGCGATCTCGCAGGCGAACACCTTGCGGACGAACGGACCGGAAAGAATGGTCGTCATGCCTTGGTCGGCCTGTTACGGCAATCGGTGTTCGGGCGGCTCGCGGGATACGAAGACGTGAACGATGCCGAGCGTCTGCGTCACGATCCCGCGATACGCTGGATCGTCGGCGGCAAAGCGGCAAAAGGTCGTGCCGCATCACCAAGCCAGATGGGCCGCTTTGAAACCCAATGGCTCGCAGCTTCTGCGAATCTCTGCGCTCTTGCCAACCTGTCCGGAAACTGGATCGATCGTGCACGAAGCGGTCGATCGAGCCAAGAGATCGTGCTGGACATGGACTCGAGTGTGAGCCCAACCCACGGAGAGCAAGAGCAGAGCGTTTGGAACGGCCATTTCGGCTGCACCTGTTATCATCCGCTCTTCGTGTTCAACCAATTCGGCGACCTCGAACGATGCGCGCTTCGGCCGGGCAACGTTCACAGTGCCGATAACTGGGAGGCGGTCCTCAAACCCGTCGTCGCTCGCTATAAAGGTAAGGGTTCGCGGATGTTCTTCCGCGGCGACGCCGCCTTTGCGATGCCGAGCATGTACGAGTACCTCGAGTCGGAGGGCATCGATTACGCGATCCGGCTGCCGGCCAACCAGATATTGCAAAACGAGATCGCTCATCTCCTCAAACGACCCGTGGGTCGGCCCCCGCACTATGTCCAGCGCTTGTACTCGACCTTCCGGTATCAGGCGGGGAGCTGGAACCAGCCGCGCCGCGTCGTCGCCAAAGTCGAGTGGCATCCCGGTGAGCTCTTCCCGCGCGTCGGCTTCATCGTTACGAACCTCTCGCGACGCTCCAAGAACGTCGTTGCCTTCTACAATCAGCGTGGAACTGCCGAGCAACACATCAAAGAAGGCAAAGGAGCGATCAAATGGACGCGCTTATCGTGTCGCACGTTTCTCGCAAACGCGGTACGGCTTCAGCTTCATGCCTTGGCCTACAATCTCGGCAATTTCCTACGCACGCTCGTGACGCCGGCAGCGATCGAGGACTGGACCCTCGCGAGTTTGCGCGAGAAGCTGATCAAGATCGGCGCGAAAGTCGTCTGTCACGGGCGCTACGTCAGGTTCCAGATGGCTGAGGTGGCGGTCCCGCGCGACGTCTTCGCGGAGTTGCTGCAGCGGATCGCCGCTCTACGCCCGCGCCCGGCTCCCACGCCGACGTGACACGCGTCGGTCGTGCCGGAAGCCTCGCCCTGTGCGGCTTTAGCCGGAGAGAGGTAACCGGGCGGCGAATTGCTCGGCCATATGGGGAATCCCGGCTTAGTCGAGAACGCGCGTTCGTACTATCGCACGCTGAATACGTGGGTGGCTAATGACTCGTTCGTGGGCTAACGTTTTGCGGTACTTGGGCAACACAAAACCGCCGATATGCTTCGTGTTTGCGGTGATCGTCGTGAGCGTCCTATTATGCACACGGCCGATACTTGCGCAACAGTGGACCTTTAGTGATTCCGCTTTTCCAAACGAACATATTAGCGTCACGCCGGGTAGGGTGACATATCAGGGTTCGGATGGGACCACGCCACTAACTTGCACTGTAACGCCTCAATCATTCAGGTATGCGACGGCGCGCGACGGCGCGCACGTTGGTCTTGGTCCCGCGTACGCTGGAGGGCTGGCAGTTGGAGTGGCTGACGGTTCTTGTCAGAATGCTGATGGAAGTAACGTTAGCGGGTTTACGATGCCTTTCAGCAGCTTAAGCGCCGCTGAGCAGTCGGCAACAGCCATCTATTGCGCCTTGCAAAATAAGTGCGTCGGTACGTCTAGCGGACCAGCGCAAGTGGCACCGGCGCAACCGGTGTATCGCGCGGCGGCGCCGGCGCCTTCGTATCACACTCCCCAGCAACCGCCGCGGGTCGCTCTGGCAAAGCCGACGCCAACACCGGCGTGTTCGGGGCGCTCCGCGACGATCGGTCCGATCTTGGGTCAGATCATCACCAACACCGATACGTGCTACTTGAAGCTGACGAATACGAGTTCGGCCCCGGTACAGTATCAGAACGTGCTTATTCAATCTTGCGTTAACGTGCTACGGCCGAGCTGCCCAGGCTATTTGCATTCAGGAACGACATTCTTCACACTCGCACCAGGCCGCAGCGCAGTCTTTCTTGTCGCCTCGGAAAGCGAAAAACGGACTACTGATTTCACCTGGCAGTTTCAATACGTGCAATCGAGTGCTACTGTTCATCCGAGCGGGAACGCGCCGCCGGTCGCGCAGCCGCAAACGCAGACCTACGCTGCCCCCGAGCCGGCCACGGATCCCATCGTCGGCGCGTGGCGGTGGTTTCACGGCGATACGGTGACCTTCTACGCGACCGGCGGCGTGCGCAGTTCGATCGGTGTTTCCGGTCTCTGGCAGCGCAACGGGGACAACTATACGATCACTTGGAATTGGGGCGGCCAAGGTGCCGCGAACTACATCGACACGATTCGCATCATGCCCGGGGGCACGTCGGTACAGGGCCAAAACAACACCGGCGCAGCGGTCTCGGGCACGCGTCTGTAGCTCAGCAGTCGCACTCTCGGAATGCATTACCAGCTCACATTGAACCAGCCCGCACCATAAGCCGGCGTTTCTTTTGCCGGGCTTCCGTTACAGCCACTGACAGCCGCTGTTCTAATGCAATCACGTCAGAACGGTTCCTGAAAGAAGTGGATCGCCGCTAAACTTATGTGAGCTCTAGGCTTGTCATTGCCGGTACCGACGCACCTGGCGCATGAGATTTAGAAAGAGTCAGCAAAAACAGGAGCATCGTCGGCGGAATCTAGGTGAAACTGTCCCATTTCGGCAGCATTATGTCTTTAATTTAGTGGAGCCTGCGGAAAGCGTCGTGGCACACGCTGGTTAGCGCGGTGGCCGTGCCGTCCCTGGACGGGTTACTGCACAATGAGGCAAATAATTGTTGGCTGCGCCTATTACAATCCGCGGGCCTAACCAACTTGTATCGACTTGCCCACCGTATATGTCGATCCTGCCGATTGACGGTTGGGGCTACTCGCAGGTGCATGGTCGAGTCGACGAACTCCGATTCTGGCACGAGGTACGCGTCGCCGGTCTGCGGGCAAAAGACACCGATATATTCCACTTCACCACGATACGAGCGCTGCGCTACGCCCCCGCGGTGAGTGTGAGAGCTGTAGCAGCGTACGGCAACGGAGCCGGCGGTAAGCCTACCCGTTTTAACCTGTACTCGTGAAAGCGTCTGTCCATCATCGATAATGAAATCGTAACGGTGCGAGTCGCCAAGCGGTTTGGAAACAATGTAACCCGCTCGCGCCAGCGCGATGGCAACCTCGAGTTCGGAGAGATCGCCTATCGCCTTTGTATTACGCTTTGGCTTCAACGTGTCAAGCGCAGGTGCGAGCGAACCTGGGTAATCGTTGGCTTCGGGTGGAAACAGATATGATACTCTCATCAAGAACATCATCTCGCTTTGCTATGCCACCTGGTTGGCACAATAAATGCGGTTATTTCTGCAACAGCCGCCTTGCATTTCCGGAACGCAGAGCAGTGCGCGTTGTGTCGTCGAACGATGTCACGCCGTCGATCACCGCGCCCGGAGGAACTTCCATCACCGCAAACGGATAATCGCTGCCGACGACGAGATGATCCGTGCCCAGCCGCTTCGCCACCAGCGCGAGATTGTCGGCATCGAACGTCAGCGTGTCGCCGTAGTATGCGCGCGCCGTCTCCGACGGACACCGCGGCAACACGGCGCGAATCTTCTCATCGATGTCCCATAAGCGGTCGAGCCGCGGCAAGAGCCACGGCAGCGTACCGCCGGCGTGCGCCAGCACGATGCGCAAGTTCGGATGGCGCGTGAAGATGCCGGTCATCAGCAGCCGCGCCGCCGCGATCCCGGTTTCCGAGGGGTACGCCGTCGAGATCACCATCTGCATGAACTGCAGCCGGTCGAACCCCGGCGCCGATTCGGGATGGATGAAGACGATCGCATCGAGCGCCGCGCAGCGCTCCCAAAAGGGCGCCAGCGCGGCATCGTCGAGCTCGCGGCCGCCGGCGACCGTGCCGATCTCCACCCCGTGCATGCCGAGCTCGCGCATCGCGCGCTCGAGCTCCGTGCAGGCCGCGTCAGGATCTTGCAGCGGCACCATCGCGAGCCCCGCGAACCGGTCGGGCCGCGCGCGCACCACAGCCGCGATCCCGTCATTCTGCAGCCGCGCATACGCGAGGCCATCCGCCGCCGAGGCCTCGTACGAATAGCACACCGGGATCGGCGAGATCACTTGCAGCGCGATCCGGTTCGCGTCCATGTCGCCGATGCGCCGGCTAGCGTCCCACGTACGCTCGTCGATCGTGCGGTAGTGCTTCTCACCGCGGTACATCTGCCCGCACGTTTCCGATTCGATCACCAGGCGCGGGCACCCCGCAACGGTGATATCACTGGCCTCGCGGGGCATGAAGTGGGTGTGAAAATCGACGCTATTATCGGTCTTGTTCGGCACGATGGTTTTCGACGTTCGCGATCATCGTGGCCAAGGTCTTTCGAAAGCGCTCGAAGTCGGCCGGCGGGATGCCCTTGAGCGCGATGCGATTCGCTTCACCGACCGCGTCGAGCACGTCGGTGCGCATGCGCCGCCCTTTGGCGGTCAGGAACACGTTCGTCTTGCGGCGGTCCGAGGGGTGCGCCTCGCGCACGACGATGCCCAGCGCCTCGAGCGTGTCGAGCACGACGGTCACCGTCGCGCGTTCCATACCGACGCGATCGCTGAGCTCGACCTGCGAGATACCATCTTCTTCGAGCAGCGTGCGGATATAGAAATAATGCTTGAACGCGATGCCGCGTTTCTTCAGCTCGTCGGCCAGCGGACGGGCGATCGCCTTATAGCCCAGTCGCAGCCAGTAGCCCGGTCCGGCGGTGAGCGGAGCGGCTTCGCGCCGCCTATTGACAATCGCGGTCATTTCGCGCTAAGTGTAACCATCAAATCCATTAGAAGTCAAACAGTCAGACTCAATACAGTAAGAGGACAGCATCGAATGAGCGAGGTCTTCGTCGGCAAGCATGCCGACTTCGATTTTAACGACCGCCAGATCGTGCAGACGGGCGAACTCGAGATCGGCGTGCTGCGGCGCGCCGGCGTATACTACGCCTACGAGAACACGTGTTTCCACCAGGGCGGCCCCGCGTGCGAGGGCCTGATCATGGGCAAAGTCGAGGAAGTTCTCGCTCCCGACAAGACCTATATCGGCCAGCGTTTTTCCAGCGACGAGACGCACTTCGTGTGTCCGTGGCACGGCTATGAATACGACCTGAAGACCGGCGAGTGCGTACCCGACCGGCGGCTCCGCTTGAAAAAATTTAACGTGATCACAAAAGGGGAGGACGTCTATGTCATCGTCTAGTTCGGTCGCTCCGAACGACCTGAGCGCTTCCGCCGCGGCGATCGCCGAAGTGGTGGAGGCAGCCGTCGCGAGCGGCGATGTTTCAAGCATCGCCGACACCACGGTCCAGCAGCTCCTCTCAGCCGCGGCGCTGCTTTATGCCGCCCGCTGCGAACAGGGCGGCTATGTTGCCGCGACCTTGCCGGGCGCGCTCAACGCGACCCAAGGGATGATCGTCACAACCGGGCTGCTGCGCGCCGTCAACGTCCAGCTCTTCGAGCTGGGCCTGTGGCAGTCGTGGGCCAAATAGGAGCACTGTGATATGACGCTCACGCTACCAACCAGCGACATGCAGGGCATGCAGATCGCAGAGTTCGACACCACCACGCTGCTCGAACACGCGGCCAAGCAGGCCCGCCAGCGCAAATACCAGGACCTCTTCATCGTCGACGTCGACTCGCACCACTACGAAACCGAATCGACCGCCGACATCAACGACTACGTCGACGACCCGGTGCTCAAGCACCTGGCCATCGCATCCTCCGGTCTCAAAGCCGTGCGTTCGGGCTTCATGAACACGCCGGCGGTCGGCAACCAGGATCAGTCCGGCCGCGTCACGCGGTACCCGCTGCGCCAGTTCGAGACGACGGGCGACATGGAACGCCACACCGAGCTCACCCGGCGCTGGATGGACTCGATGGGCATCGACATGGCGCTGCTCTTCCCGACGCACATGCTGACGCTCAGCTCGCATCCGGTGCTCGAGGTGCAGACCAAATACGCCCGCGCCTACAACCGCTGGCTCGTCGAAACGATCATACCGAAAGAACCGCGCATCCGCACGCTGCTCTATCTTCCGCTTTACGACCCCGAAGCGTGCTACCAGTTCGTCCAGGAATTCGGCGACAAACCCGGCGTTTCGGGCTTTCTCGTCACGGCGACGCACAACACCGCGGTGCACGATAACGCGCTGATGAAAACCTACGCCGCGCTCGAAGAACGCGGTTTGCCGATCGCCTTCCACGGCAGCTTCAACTGGTCGGATCAGACGTTCAAGACCACCAACCGCTTCATCTCGGTCCACGCGCTGGGCTTCGTTTGGTACAACCTGGTGCACATGACGAACTGGGTCGTGAACGGCCTGCCCGAACGGTTTCCCAAACTCAAGGTCATCTGGATGGAGTCGGGTTTGGCCTGGATTCCGTTCATCATGCAGCGGCTCGACAACGAGTACATGATGCGCAGCAACGAGTGCCCGGCGCTCAAACAGCGCCCCAGCGACTACATGCGCCAGATGTACTACTCCACCCAACCGATGGAAATCCAGGACATGGGCGCGCTGCAAACGACCTTCCGGATGATCAATGCCGAGACGCAGCTGATGTACTCATCGGACTATCCGCACTGGGATTTCGATCTGCCCAGCACGATCTACGATCTGCCCTTCTTGAGCGAGCAAGCCAAGAAGAATATCCTCGGCGAGACGGCGGCTAAGGTGTTCAACCTCGAGCGTCCGAAAACAAAACTCGCGAAGATCCCGGGCCTTTAGCGGTCGATGAACCCGGCGGGCGTCGGACCGGAGAGCGAACTGTTGGACTGGATTCCGCTACGCGAAGAATTGTTGCGGGCCCGCGACCGGGCCCGCGTTCAACTCGCGCGTTCTAACAACCGTCCGATGTGGCTGTTCGCGCTCTTGGCCGGCCCGGGTATCCTCGTGATGCTCGGCGAGAACGACGGGCCGAGCATGCTCTCGTATGCCGCGACCGGAGCCTCGTTCGGGGTGAGCTTCTTCCTCCCGTTCATCGTGCTGACGTTCGTTCTCGCCTACATCGTTCAAGAGATGGTCGTGCGCATCGGCATCGCGACGCGCCGCGGGCACGCCGAACTGATCGTCGATCGCTTCGGTGCGACCTGGGGCCGCTTCGCGATGGCCGACCTCGCGATCGGCAACCTGCTCACGCTGGTCACGGAGTTCATCGCGATCCGCGCCGGCACGGCGTACTTCGGCATCCCGCCCGAGGTCGCCGTGATCGGGGCGGCCGCGCTCGTCGCGCTCGCGATGTGCACGCGCCGCTACATGACGTGGGAACGCATCGTGATGGCCTTGGCGGCCGGCAACCTGCTCTTCATCCCGGCCGCGCTGCTCGCACACCCCGACGGTGCGGCGATCGCGCGCGCCTTCGCGACCTGGGGACCGCTTCCGGGCGGCCTCTCGATGGCGTTCTTCACACTGGTACTAGCGAACATCGGCGCGACCGTTACGCCCTGGATGCTCTTCTTCCAACAGAGCGCGGTCGTCGACAAGGGACTCACCCGCGCCGACCTCACCCAGGCGCGCGTCGACACCGGGCTCGGTGCCACACTCGCCGCCGTGATCGCGATCGGCACCGTGATCGCCGCAGGCACGCTCTACACCCACCACATCGACGTCCGTTCGTTCGCCGACGGCGCCAATTTCGCCATCGCGCTCAAACCGTTCATCGGCAGCACCGGCGCGGCGCTCTTTGCGCTCGGCATGATCGAAGCCGGCCTCGTCGCCGCGATGACGATCTCGACCAGCTCCGCCTACGGCGTGGCCGAAGTCCTCGACGCGCGGCGCAGCCTCAACGCGGGCATTCTATCGGCGCGCACCTTTTACGCCACCGGCTTGCTGTCGGTTGCGCTCGCCGGCGCGATCGTGCTGATCCCGCACGCGCCGCTGCTCTCGATCTCGATCACCGTCAACGTGATCGCGACGTTGCTGATGGCGCCGGCACTGCTGTTCGTCTTGCTGCTTGCAAGCGACGGCGACATCATGGGCGACCTCAAGAACAGCCGGCGGGCCAACGCCGTTTCGGGCACGATCGTGGCCGGAATCGCGCTCGTCGGCGCCGTCTACGCGCTGACGATCATCATACCGTTCTTCACCGGTTCCGGCGGATGACCGAACGCCCGCCGTTGCCGCCGCGGCGCCCGACCACCGGCCTCACGCGCGCGCTGCTCGTCGCGCTGCGCATCTACGTGATCGTCGCCGTTCCGCTGGTCGTGTTCACGTTTTTCCACACCCTCAAACCGTAACGAACTAGAGGCTTTTCGATGCCATCACCGCGCACCGCGCTCGCCGCGCTCTTTCTTGCCGCCCTGCTCGCCTCAGCCGCACCGGTTGCGACGCTCGCGCAGGCCAAGCCCGTCAACATCGACGTGATCATCTCGCTCACCGGCCCCGGCACGTTCCTCGGCAAGGGTGAGGCCGACGGCCTGACCGCGCTCGAAGGGGCGATCAACCAGCACGGCGGCATTCGCTCGCGGCCGGTGCACTTCGTGATCCACGACGACCAGACGAACCCGCAGCAATCCGTGCTGCTCACGAACCAAATCCTGGCCGACAAACCCGCCGTGATCCTCGGGTCGTCACTCGGCGCGACGTGTTTGGCGATGGCGCCGCTGGTGACCAGCGGCCCGGTGCAATACTGTCTCTCGCCCGCAATTCATCCGAAGTCCGGCAGCTTCACCTTCACGAGCAACGTTTCGACCAGCGACTACGCGATCGCGTTCTACCGCTACTTCCACACGCAGCACTGGACGCGGATCGCGCTCATCACCTCGACGGATGCATCCGGCCAAGACGCCGACACCGGGTTCGATGCCGCCTTGACGCTGCCCGAATTCAAGGACAGCGGCCTGACGATGGTCAGCCACGAGCACTTCAACATCACCGACATCAGCGTGAGCGCGCAGATGGCACGCATCCGCGCGGCCAACCCGCAAGTCATCATCGCCTACTCGCCCGGCACGCCGTTCGGCACCCTGCTGCAGGGCATCAAGCAGGGCGGGCTCGAGGACGTGCCGATCGCGACGGGCACGGCCAACATGACCTACGCCGAGATGAAGCAGTACGCGCAGCTGATTCCCAAAGACTTGCTGTTTCCGGGGCTGCCGTATCTTGCGCGCCAGGCGGCCAGTCCCAAGGAACGCGCCGTCCAAGACACGTTCTACGACGCCTTCAAACCGCTCGGTATCGTGCCGGACTTGATCCAAAGCTTCTCGTGGGACCCGGCGATCATCGTGGTCGACGCGCTGCGGGCATTGGGCCCCGACGCCGGCGCCGAGCAAATCCGTCAATACATCGAGAACCTGCACGACTACATCGGGATCAACGGCGTCTACGACTTCCGTGACGGCAGCCAGCGCGGCCTGACCGAGAAGAACCTGATGGTCATGCGCTGGGATACCGGCAAAGGGACCTGGAGCGCGGTTAGCGGCCTGGGCGGTGGACCGATGCGCCGGTGACGGCAGGTACGAACGCGTAAAAGGAGTCCGGCGTACTCGGCAAGTCTATAACGCCGACGGCTGCTATCTCTGCCTCAACTATCAGGGCCAGGGCACCGGCAGCCGCAAGCCCAACCAAAACCCCGGACCGAACCTCGCGCCCGCGCCGATTCCCTACGCCGCGTTCATCCACCAATTGCGCGTGCCGCGCCTGGCCATGCCGTCGTACGACGCCAAGATCCTCAGCGATCAGGACGCCGCCGACCATCACGCCTTCTTCCTCGCGCAGCCGGCGACGAAGGACCCGCACAGCATAGCGGTCCTCAACGTCGTCAACGCCGGCAACACGCCGCACGGCGCGGTGCTGTTCTCGGCCAACTGCGCCTCGTGCCACGGCGCGGCGGGGCAAGGCGGCATCGGCCCCGCGCTCAAGGGCGAGAGCGCGCGCAAAGACACGGCCGCGGCGATCGCATTGCTCAGTGAAGGTGATGTCGCGGCGGTAGCGGAGTACATCGAATCGCTGCACTGACACTTCGGCAGATCCTGGCCGGCGACGAGGCCGTCGTCGCTCCGGCCGCGCTCAACGCGATGATGGCGAAGCTGGCCGAGGCGGCCGGCTTTCGTCTGCTCTATCTCAGCGGCGGTTCGCTCGGCTGGCTCAAAGCCGTCACCGAAGCGACGCTCTCGCTGACCGAGATGATCGAGGCCGGCATCGACATCGGCTCCGTCTCCACGTTGCCGCTGATCCTCGATGCGGCCGGCGGTTGGGGCGATCCGATGCATCTCCAGCGGACGATCAAGATGGCCGAGCGGGCCGGCTTCAGCGCGATCGAGATCGAGGACGTCGTACTGCCCAAACGCGCGCACCACCACGTCGGCCGCGACCATGTCGTCCCGCAAGAATTTATGGAAGCCAAGATTCGCGAAGCGGTCGCCGCGCGCACGAACCCGGATTTCGTCATCATCGCCCGCACGGATTCGGTGAAGACGCACGGCATCGACGAGGCGCTCAAACGCGCCGAGGGTTTCCGGCGCGCCGGCGCCGACGTGATCTTCGTGTGGACGCGCAGCGGCCGGGATATGCGGCTGGTCGGCGAGCGCCTGGGCGGACCGCTGATGGTGTTTGCCGACCGCGACGGCACCGGCGCACTGCAAGTTCCGCTGCCGGAACTGGGCAAGCTCGGCTACCGCATCATCGGCGTGCCGATCCTGCCGTTGCTCTCGATGCACCGCGCGTTGCGGCAGACCTACGCCGCCCTCGCGGCCGGCGAGCTCGATCCGGCCTTCGGCGCGGCGGGCGCCGAGGGCGAGCTGAAGTCGGTGTTCGCGACGGTCGAGCTCGAGACGTTGCTCGAGATCGAACGCCGCACGTTCGAGATGCCCTAGGCTTCAGCCGGGCGCGGGCAAGGCCGCGTAGCGCTCGACCGCGGTGCGCAGCGTCTGCTCTTGATCGCCGGCCCACAACGCCGCGTTGAGCACCTCGACCTCGATGTCGCCGCGGAAGCCCGCGGTGTGAACGGCGCGGGCGAGGGCCGCGATGTCGATGCAGCCGTCACCGATCATCGCGCGGTCGGCGGCGAGATCGCCGCTCGGCGTGCGCCAGTCGGAGAGATGGAAGCCCGCAATCGTCGTGCCGGCGCGCGCGATCTCGGCTTCGACGTGATAATCCCAAAAGATGTGGTAGACGTCGGCGATCACGCCGACGTGCGGCGATGCGAAGCGCGCGCACAGGTCGTTGGCTTCACCGAGCGTGGTGATCACCGAGCGTTCGGCGATCAGCATCGGGTGCAACGGCTCGATCGCGAGGCGAACGTTGCAGCTCTGCGCGTGCGGCAGTACGGCCTCGATGCCGGCGGCGATCATCGCGCGGGCGTCGCCCAAGCTCGCGCCTTCGGCCGGCCCGGGGACGAGCACGAGGACCGGCGCCCCGATTGCGGCCGCTTCGTCGATCGCGGCCCGGTTGTCGTCGATGCGCGCGCGGCGCTCCGCGGCGCTCGGCGCCGGAAAGAAGCCGCCGCGGCACAAGCTCGAGACGCGCAGGCCGGCGGCGCGCAGGTCGCGCGCGGCCGCCGCCACGCCGTGGGCGGCGAGTTTGTCGCGCCACGGGGCGATCGCCGGGATTCCGTGGCGCACGCAGCCGTCGATGGCTTCGCGCAACGACCAGGGCTTGACGGTATATTGGTTGAGCGCGAGGCGGCCGCGATCCATCAGGTGATGCCGGCGAGTGCGAGCACGCGCGCCATGCGCTCGGCGGCGCGCTCCTGATCGAGGATCAACCCGGCCGCGTCGGCGAGCTCCAGAATCCGGGCGAGGTGCGGAACGGAGCGCGCGCTCTCGGCGCCGGCGATCATGTGAAAGTGGTTCTGGTAGCCGTTGAGATAGGCCAGAAACACAACGCCCGTCTTGTACGCGTACGTCGGCGCGGCGAAGATATGACGCGAGAGCGCCACGGTCGGCGCGAGCAGTGCGTCGTAGCGCGCGCGATCGCCGTCGTCGAGCGCCGCCAAGGCCGCGCGCGCAGCCGGCGCGATCGCATCGAAGATGCCGAGCAGCGCATCGCTGTGCCCGCGTTCATCGCCCGCGATCAGCTCGGGGTAGTTGAAGTCATCGCCCGTATACATGCGCACGCCGGCCGGCAGCAGCCGGCGCAGCGCGACTTCGCGTTCGGCATCGAGCAGCGAAATCTTGATGCCGTCGATCTTCGCTGCGTTGTCGCGCACGATGGCCAGCGCGTGCTCCGCCGCCCGGTCGAGGTCGGAGGAGCCCCAATATCCGGCCAGCTGCGGATCGAACATGTCGCCGAGCCAGTGCAGGATCACCGGCTCGCGCACTTGGCGCAGCACGTTAGCATACACGCGCGCGTAGTCGTCGAAGCCGCGCGCCGCCCGCGCAAGATGCCGCGACGCCATGACGATGATCCTTCCGCCGCAGCGCTCCACGAACTCCGCCTGATCGAGATAGGCCGCCTCGATTTGGTCCAGCGTCGCCGGCGCGCCGGCGGGCAAGCCGTCGGTGGCGATTCCGCCGGCGATCGCACCGCCGGCGGCCTGCGCTTCACGGGCCGAGCGCGCGATCAGTTCGCGCGCGTGGGCCACCGAGAGCCCCATACCGCGCTGCGAGGTATCCATGGCCTCGGCCACGCCGAAACCGAGCGACCACAGATAGCGCCGGTACGCGAGCGTGGCGTCCCAGTCGATCGCACCGCCCGCCACCGGGTCGACGGCCGCCAGCGGATCGGCCACCACGTGCACGGCCGCATACGCCGTGCGCGTTTGCGGCGGCCTTTGCGGCCGGACGGGATGGCGCGGAACGGCGCTCGGAACGAACGCGGAGAGCGTTCCGTCGGCGCGCGGAAGGCGGAGCGTCGTGGCGAGCATCGTCGGCGCTTCCGGCTCGAGCGGTCGGACCCCCTCGTTGACAAATCCGGCGAGCCAATATATACATTATTATACATTTTCCCGTAATCGATCTCGTCTCGGTCTTTTTGCTCACCGTCCGGAGAACGACAGTGCACAAGCGCCCCCGATTCGGTGTTGGCCCGCATCTAAGGACGATTGCTTTCGTCACGTGTGCGGCGCTCTGCGCCCTCTGCGCCGGCCCTCCGGCCGGAGCGCAAACGGAGATACCGCTGCGCGTCGTCACCTCTCCGACCGATACGGGCGCGCAAGTCTATTACGCGCTCGATCAAGGCTTCTTCAAAAAAGCCGGCTTCAACGTCGAAGTCAACGCGATCAACTCCGGTGCGGCGACGGCGACGGCCGTTTCCGGCGGCGCGTACGACATCGGGCAAACGAGTGTCGCCGCACTCGCGATCTCGCACGACAAAGGCATTCCGTTCGTCATCATCGCACCGGGTGCCGAATATACGAGCAAGACACCGACGTCGGAACTGCTCGTTCCGGCCGCATCACCGGTCCATACCGCCGGCGACCTCGTGGGCAAAACGATCGCCGTCGTCGGCATCAAGGGCCTCACGCAGCTCGCGGTCCAGGCCTGGCTCGAGCAAAATCACGTTGCGTCGGCGTCGGTGAAGTTCGTCGAGATGACGTTCGTCGAGATGCCGGCGGCGCTCGCCTCGAACCGCATCGACGCCGCGTTTGTGGCCGAGCCGGCACTCGATCGGGCACGCCAAGGCGGCGCGCGCATCATCGGACATCCCTACGATGCCGTGGCGAGTAACTTTCTCGTCGGCGCCTGGTTCGTCACACAGGACTATGCCGCGGCGCACCAGGACATCATCCGGCGCTTCGCCGCGGTAATCGCCGAGGCGTCGCGCTGGGCCAATGCGCATCGCGACGAATCGGCGCGCATCCTCGAAAAATACATGAAGCTGACGGTGTCGCCGACCATGGTGCGCGTCGCGTATGCGGACCGCCTGTTGCCCTCGGACGTGCAGCCCTCGATCGATCTCTACGTGAGGTTCGGTCTCATCGAGAAGACCTTTCCGGCCCGCGACCTCCTCGATGTCGGCCCTGGGCGCTGATGGACTACGTCCACGATCCGACCATCGCCGGGGGCGACACGGTTTGCGTTTCGATCGAAAACGGCATCGCCTGGGTGGTCATGAACCGGCCCGAAAAGCGCAACGCCATGAGCCCCAAACTGAACGTCGAGATGCTCGCGGTACTCGATATGCTCGAAGTCGACCCGCGCTGCAAAATCGTCGTCCTCACGGGCGCCGGCGACTCTTTTTCCGCCGGCATGGACCTGAAGGAATTCTTTCGCGAAAACGACGGGAAGGACCCGATCGCGAAACTGCGCGTCAACCGGGCGGCGACGGCCTGGCAGTGGCGCACCCTCATGCACTACGCCAAACCGACGATCGCCATGGTCAATGGGTGGTGTTTCGGTGGGGCATTCGTGCCGCTGATCGCCTGTGATCTCGCCATAGCCGCGGACGAGGCGACGTTCGGGCTCTCCGAGATCAACTGGGGCATCATACCCGCCGGCAACGTCACCCGCGCGGTGGCCGACGTGCTGCGTCATCGTGACGCGCTGTACTTCATCATGACCGGCAAGACGTTCCAGGGGCGCCGGGCCGAGAAAATCGGGCTCGTCAACGAATCGGTGCCGCTGAGCGACCTGCGCGCGGCGACGATCGAATTGGCCACGCTCTTGATGGGCAAGAGCCCGGTGGCACTGCGCCAGGCCAAGAACGCCTACAAGCATATCGGGAGCATGTCATGGGACACCTCGGAAGACTACTTGGCCGCGAAGGCCGAACAGACGCGAGCGCAAGACGCGCACCGCGGCCGCGAAAAAGCGCTCGAGCAGTTTCTTGACGAGAAGTCCTACCGGCCCGGACTCGGGGCCTACCGGCGTGAAGAGTGAGCCGGCCGAACCGTTTGCGATGAACGCCTCGCGCATCGCGCGCTTGATGCGACCGAGCTCCGTCGCAATCGTCGGGATCTCACCGGGTTCGATCGGCGCTGCTGCGCTGGCAAACCTCGAGCGTTATAGCTTCCCCGGAACGATTTCGCTCGTTAGCCGCAACGTCCCCGAGGTCAACGGGCGGCCCTGCGTTCCGAGCATCGACGACCTGCCGACCGGCGTCGACGTCGTCATGTTGTGCGTTCCGCGAGCGGCGATCATTGCGTCGGTCGAAGCCTGCGCGCGGCGCGAAGCCGGAGCGGTGATCGTTTTTGCGGCCGGCTTCTCGGAAGTCGCCGGCGACGGAATTGCCGATCAGCAGCGGCTCCGGGATATCGCCGCGCGCTCCGGGACGGCTATTCTGGGTCCGAACTGCGTCGGCTTGACCAACGAGGTCGACGGTATTCCGCTTACGTTTGCCTATCGCAACCAGGATGTCGCTCCAACGCGGTCGGCACTCAGCATCATCGGTCAAAGCGGCGGGATCACGGGGAGCCTGCGCGCATCGACGCTCGCTCACGGCATTCCGGTGGCCTACGCGATCAACACCGGAAACGAAGCCGACCTGTCGATCGAAGACATGCTGGCCTACGTTCTCGACGACGAACGCGCCGGCCCGATCGCGATTTTTGCCGAGCAGTTGCGCAAACCGCAGCGCTTTCTCGAACTGGCTGCGCTGGCGCGCGAGCGCAGCCGCCCGATCGTGCTCCTGCACACCGGACGCGGTGAAGCATCGCGCGAATCAGCCCGGACCCACACGGGTGCGCTTTCCGGCGATTACGCGGTGATGCGGACGCTGGTTGCCGCGGAAGCGGTGACGATCGTCGAAAACTTGGATGAGTTCAACGATGTCTCGGCGATCTTTGCGCGCTTCCCGATACCGGCAAGACCGGGTACGGCAATCCTCACGGACTCCGGAGCGTTCAAGGGACTCGCGTTGGATTATTGTCCCGACATCGGCTTGAAAGTCGCCCCGTTGACTGCCACGACGCTCGATCGGCTGACCGAGGTTCTGCCGGCGTATTCGCCGGGTTCCAACCCGGTCGACGTCACCACCGAAGCGATTCGCGATCCGGGCATCTATACGCGCTGCACGCGGGCCGTGCTCGACGACCCGACCGTCGGAAGCTTCGTCGCCGCGGTGATGCCCGGGCAGCCCGGGGTCGTGATGGCCACCGGCAAAGCGATGCTGCCCGAGCTTTGCGCCACCGACAAACCGGTGGCATATGCCGTGATGGGCGGCCAAACCAATCTCCCCGCGGAGTTGACCGCGGCGTTCCGCGCGGCCGGGATCCCGTTTTTCCGTTCGCCCGAGCAAGCCTTACGCGCCCTGGTTCACGTCACGAATTATCGCCGGCTGCAAGAACTCGCAAAGCTGCGCGATCGCACGCCGGTGCCGGCACCGGCGTTGCCCGTCCGGGGCGCGCTTTCCGAACAGCGTGCGAAGGCCTACTTAGCGGCAGCCGGAATTGCGATCCCAACGGGCTTCTTGGTCCAGACGCCAGCCGAGGCCGCGGCGCGTGCCGACCAGATCGGTTATCCGGTCGTTCTCAAAGCACAGGCGCCCTCACTCATGCACAAGACCGAAGCCGGCGGCGTGGCGGTCGACATCCGCGATTCGGCGGCGCTCTCCGCCGCATGGACGACCATGCAGGCCGCTGTGAAAACAGCGCGGCCGGACGTTGAGCTCGAAGGTTTTCTGGTCGAGTCGATGGCGGCCCCGAGCTTGGAGATCGTGGTCGGAGCCCGGCGCGACCCGCACTGGGGTCCGGTGCTGCTCGTCGGCCTCGGCGGGATTTGGATCGAATCACTCGGCGACGTGCGGCTGCTCGCAGCGAATGCTTCGGCGCGCGAAATCCGGGAGGCGCTGGAGAGTCTGAAGGGAGCCGAGCTGTTTCGCGGCGCGAGAGGGCGGGAGCCCGCAGATCTTCCGTCGGTCGTCGAGGTGGTGTTGCGCGTGGGCGAATTGATGTGCGCGAATCCCGACCTCGAGGAGATCGACATCAATCCGTTAGCCGTCTATCCGCGTGGTCGCGGTGCGCTCGTCCTCGATGCCGTCGTGATCGGCGCCGATCGGCAGCCCGGAGCATCCGCGCCGTGAGCATACAGGATGAGGGCGTCTCCGAACGGCAGATGCTGCGCGACTCGGTGCGCAGTTTGCTGAGTGCGAACTGGCCGATCGACGGCGCGGTCGAGCGCGGGCAAGATGCCGCTGCCGTCGACGCCGTCTGGAAACTGCTCGCCGAGCAAGGGCTGGCCGCATTCGGAACGGACGCCGCGAACGGACTGAGCGAGGCGCTCGTCGTCTTCTATGAACTCGGGCGGGCCGCGTGCCCGGTGCCGCTGCTCGGCGCAATGGCGGCCAATCAAGCCTTCCAGTCGCTGGCCGACGTGCCGGGTCCAATACGAGAGCTGCGCGAGGCGGTCGAGACCGGAGGCGCGTCGATTGCGCTCGCGCTCGGCGCCTTCGACGGCGATCGGGCCGCGGGTCGCGCCGGCTACGCGGACGGCTCCCTCAGCGGAACGGTGTCCTTCGTGGAGGGTGGCTTGACGGCTACGCATTACGTCGTGCTGATCGATGAGCCGAGCGGCGTGGCGATCGTGCCGGCCGGCGCGCCCGGGCTCGTGGCCGAGGCCACGCCGGGTTTAGCCGTCCCGCCCTTGAGCGAGTTGCGTTTGCGCACCGCGCCGCTCGCGTTCATCGCGGTGCCACGGCAAAAGCTCGCGGAGATCGCGCTATGCGTGCGTCTCGCCTGCGCGTCACGCGCGATGGGGGCGGCGCAGCGCGCCTTCGACCTGGCCGTCGAACACGCCATGGTCCGCCGTCAGTTCGGTCAGCTGATCGGCCAATTCCAGGCGATCCAGCACAAGCTTGCGGACTGCCTGACGCGGCTCGACGGCGCACGGCTGCTGATCGACAATGCCGCTGCGGCTCACGATCGCGAGCATCCCGAGTGGCGCGTCTTCGCATCGGCAGCGTTGGCGTTTGCGGGCCCCGCGCTGCGGCAGGTCGTGATCGAGGCGATCCACGTCCTCGGAGCCATCGGCTGTGCCGAAGAACACGAAGCACCACGTCATTTTCGCCGCGTGCACGCCGACGTCGTCCGTTTCGGCGGCGCGCCGCGAGCTTGTGCCGAGCTTGCAGACTACCTCTTAGGGCCGGTGGAATAATGGCCAACCTTCCCGCACTCGACACCGACCCGGCGGCCGCGGCGTTCCGTCAAGAAGTGCGCCGGTGGCTGGCCGCGGAGTGGCACGGCCAACGTCAGGAAGCGCATCGGCGGCTGCCGTTCCGCGATCGCGGCCGCGATCCGGAATTCTCTCGGCTGCTGGGCAAGCAGGGTTGGATCGGGCTCGGCTGGCCTCGCGAAGCCGGCGGCGCGGCGCGCAGTCCGGCCGAGCAGCTCGTCTTCATCGAAGAGATGCAATTTGCCGAAGCGCCGGTCAATTTTCACCTCGCAGCCGAGACGATCATCGGCCCGGCCATCTGGAAGTACGGCACAGCGCAGCAAAAAGCAGACTTTCTGCCCGCGATCTTGCGCGGCGAACGATCGATCGCACTGCATTACAGCGAACCCGAAGCCGGCTCCGACCTCTCATCGCTGCGCACGCACGCGCGGCGCGACGGCGCCGACTGGATCGTCAACGGCCAGAAGCTGTGGGCGACCGCAGGTAAGGCGGAATATGCGTGGCTCGCCGTCCGCACCGACCCCGATGCCAAGCCCAAGCGCGCCGGAATCAGCATTTTGCTGGTGCCGACGGACTTACCCGGAATCAGTATCCGCCCGAGCATGGCGCTCTACGGCAAGACGTTCTCGGCGACGTTCTACGACAACGTCCGCGTGCCGGCCGCCAATATGGTGGGCGACGTGAACGGCGGTTGGGGCGTGATCACGAGTGCTTTGGCAGCCGAGCGCGTCATGATCGGCAGCTTGACCGCCAACCTTCAACGCGTGTTCGACCGCATCACCGAACACGTGAAAACTGCCCGTGTCGGCGACCGCATGCTGCGCAACGACGCCGTCGTGCGCGACCGCATCGGCGCACTCGCCGCCGACCTCGAAGTAGCACGCCATTTTCTGCTGCGCAACACGCAGCTGCTGGAGGCCGGGCGCACGCCCGTTTACGAAGGGGCCATGTCGAAGCTCTTCGTCGATGAGTTGGGGATCCGGCTGGGCGAGACCGCACTCGATTTGATCGGCGCCGGCGCGCTCCTCTCGGAAGACGCGCCTTCCGCACCGATCGGAGAACTGGAAGCGGTCCTGCGTTTTGCGACCGTCAGCCTCGTGGCCGGCGGCTCGATCGAAATGCAACGAAATGCGATCGCGCTGCGCGGACTTCGCCTGCCGCGGCCGGGAACCTAAGCCTCAAGCCAGTTCCATCGTCTCCAGCACCGCGCGGACCAGCAGCCCGTCGGGCCGGCCCAAGAGCTCGTGCATCTCGTAGTGATTCGCGTCCGGAATTTCGACCTCGCGAATGCGCACGCCGGCCGCCTTCGCAGCGCCGAAAAATTCTTTCGACTGCCGCAGAAATTCAGGGCTTTCGCGCGTGCCGTAGGCGATCAAGATGCGCGTGCGCAGCCGGTCGAGGTGCAAGAGCGCGCTGAATTCCTCGACTTCCTGCGCCGAGAGCGTGACGAAGTTGCGGCGTGCGCTCAGCATTACCGGGCGCAGATCGTACATACCGCTGAGCAAGGATGCGCTCGTGATGACGTCGGCGGGCAAACCGAAAGCGGGCCAATCGGTCGTGCACATCACGCCGCCGAGATGTCCGCCCGATGAATCGCCGGTGAGGTGAAGCCGGGTTTTGTCGCCGCCGAAGGATTCCGCGTTGTGGTAGATCCACCCGATGGCGCGCCGGATCTGCGCTACCATTTCGGGGATGCGCACGTTCGGGATCACCGAGAAGTTGAGCATGATCGAAACGGCGCCCGCCGCCACGAACACCGGCGCCAAATAGGACTGGTTGTCTTTGGTGAGATGGCGCCAGCTGCCGCCGTGGATGTGCACGTGAATCGGAGCGTTCTCGCGTTCGGCGGCGAAGATGTCGAGCAGTTCGTCCGCAGCGGGACCGTAGGCCACGCCGCTGCGGTGAAACAATTTGGCTCGTGCCTTCACGCTCGCTTCCTCGCAGCGGTGAAGAATTTCATCCGCGTTCGAGGCCCAAACGCGCTGGTCGTAGGCGCGATCGAGTTCGTCTTGGGTGTAATCGAGATAGACTTTGTCGCCCACGCTGGCCCCTAGCTTGACACGAGTGCTCGGCCGATATATATAATCTTATACATCTGATTGTCCTTCACGGTGCAGGTGCCTGAAAGGGTCCGAAATGTTAAACGGCTACAAGATTTATGACGCCGACGCTCATGTTTTCACCACCCCGGAAATGTGGGCCGATCTGCCCGCCAAGTATCATATGCGCCGCCCGCGGCCGGTGCGCTTCGGCGATTCGGCCGATCTCGGCATGTGGACGAGCGCCTGGCTCGTCGACGGGCAAGTCGAACCGCGTCCGCTCGGACCCGGCACGCACGCCGCCAACACGCCGGGCATGGTCTTGGCGGATTACGGCGCCGAGGAGTTTCGCGCATATGCCGGCCTGAGCCCGGTGGCCTGCGGGACGCTCACCGACGTCCAAGCGCGCATCGACGCGATCGACCGGCTCGGCATCGACGTGCAGATGCTTTTCCCGAGCACGATCATGGCGACCATGACCACCGACCCCGGCTTCGAGGCCGCGCTCTTTCGCGGGCACAACCGGTACTTCGCGGAACAGTGCGCCAAGGCGCCCAAGCGCCTGCGCTGGGCCGGCCTCGTGCCGATGCGCGATACCAAGCTCGCGCTCGAAACGGTGGCCGAATTGAAGTCGCAGGGCGCGGCGGCCTTCGTCGTGTTCGGCACCGTCGGGGAAAAGATGCTCTCCGATGAGAGCTTCGAGCCCATCTGGGATGCGATGGCCGCCTCCGGTTTGCCGGTGTGCGTTCACATGGCGATGAGCTATCCGCCGTTTTCGAGTCTCTGCCACTCGATCATGGACGCGAACATGATCGGCAAGGCGATGCCGGCGCAACTCGCGTTCGTCGCGATCTTCAGTCACGGCATACTCCACAAGTATCCCAAGCTCAAAATCGGCTTCCTCGAATTCGGCGGCGAATGGATCTTCTATTCGGTCGGACGGATGGAGCACTATACCGAAGTCAACCGCGGGCGCATGCCCGACCCGAGCGTCCTCTCCAAGGCCTCGGTCAAGGATCTGGTCCGCTCCGGGCGGTTCTTCCTCGGCATGGAAGCCGAGGACGAGATGATTCCCGAGGAGATCAAGCTCCTCGGCGACGGCGCGCTGATGTACTCGTCGGACTTTCCTCACGATGAGGGCCGCGACAACGCCGCCGAACAACTCATCTCGCACCCCACCCTCACCGAAACGCAGAAACGGAACATCCTCTACAACAACGCCGCCGCCTTTTACGGCGAACCGTAGGGGCGGCGTTGTCCCAGACCGATTCCCTGGATCAGCTCCACCGTGATATGGAGGCTCACAACCTCGCCCCGACGTGGAAGTACGTCGGGGACATGGTGACGGTGGAGCCTGCGGTCAGCTACGGACCGTTCCTGTGGAAGTGGGACACCGTCATCGAGCACGTCATGCGGGCGGGCGACCTCATTACGCCCGATCGCGGCGCGGAACGCCGCTCGATGGAACACGTCAACCCGGCGCTCAAGGCGCAGTACGGAACGACGCACACGATCGGAACGGCCTTTCAGCTCGTGCGTCCCGGCGAGTTTGCGCCCTCGCACCGCCATCAGGCCGCCGCCATTCGCTTTGCGATCTCGAGCCGGGGCGGCACGGTCTTCAGCCGTGTCCAAGGCGAGCCGCTGCCGATGGAGCAGTTCGATCTGCTGCTCACCCCGGCCGGCACATGGCACGAACATGAGAACCGCACCGACCACGACATCATCTGGATGGACGCCCTCGACTATCCGCTCGTCAACCTGCTGCAGTGCAGCTGGTTTCAATCCGGAGCCGGAACGACGGTCGCCAAAGCCGAGCGCGAGCGGACCGCACAATTTGCCAAAGCGGTCCGGCCGCTCGGATGGAACGAGAACATACCGCCCGGAGCGATGCGTTGGCCGTGGGTTGAGACGCGCGCGACGCTCGACGCCTTGGGTCAAGATGCGGCGAGCCCCTACGACGGTGCCATCGTCGAATATGTCAACCCGCTCAACAACGGGCCCACCCTGCCGACGCTGTCCTGCCGCGTGCAGCGCATGCTCGCGCACATGCACGGTCAGTGCCGCCGTATCGCCGGCAGCAAGGTGTACTTCGTGATGGAAGGCAGCGGCTACTCGATCATCGCCGGAACGCGCTTCGATTGGAGTAAGGGCGATGTCTTCATGGTGCCGACGTGGGCCTGGCACGAGCACCACAACGGCCCGGGCGAGAGCTACCTTTTCTCGGTCACCGATGAGCCGGTGATGCGCAGCTTGGGGATGTACCGCTCGGAGGAGCGCACCGATCCGCAAGAAGTGACGTCGTTGTTTTCTCCCACTCGGACCCTCACACCACCGCTAGAATTCTAAGGAGCCGGCATGGATCGTACCTTCATCAACCCTCAAGATGCAGCTAAGTCGATTCCGCGTGGCTACAGCCACGCGATCAAGGTGACGAATCCGGGGTCGCTGCTCTTCATAGCGGGCCAAGGCGCGATCGACGAAAACCTCGGCATCGTCGGCGAAGGCGACATCGAAGCGCAGACGCGCAAAACGTTCGAGAACATCAAGCGCAGCCTCGACGCGGCCAAAGCCACCTTTAGCGACGTCGTCAAAATGGTCGTCTATTGTTCGGACATCGATAGCCAGCAGTGGCCGATCCGCAACGTGCGCTCGGAATTCATCGACGTCAACAATCCGCCCGTCTCGACAATGATCGAAATCTCGAAGTTCGCCGTCAAGGGCATGATGATCGAAATCGACGTCATCGCTGCGATCCCGTGAACCGCCGGCTGCGACGATGTCTGGGGCTCGCGGGCCTGGCTCTCGCCCTGGGCGCCGTTCTCCCGGCCGCGGCTCCCGCCGGAGCGCAGACGACGGAGCCGATTCGGATCGCCGCAACGCCCACCGACAGCGCCGGGCAAGTGTTCTACGCGATCGATCGCGGTTATTTCAAAAAGGTCGGATTGGACGTCCAGCTTTCCGTCATTGCCCTCGGCGCATCGATCGGAGCGTTGGTCACCGGCGGCTCGATGGATATCGCCACCACCGCCACCACGGTCATGGCCTCGGCTCATGCCCACGGCGTGCCGCTCGTCATCGTAGCGCCCGGCGCCGAGTACTCGAGCAAGAACCCGACGACCGAACTCGTCGTCGACGGATCCTCGCCGATCAAGACCGCGGCCGATCTCACCGGAAAGACCATCGCGGTGCTCGGCATCCGCAGCATCACGCAGCAGGCGGTTCAAGCCTGGCTCGATGCCAACGGCGGTAATTCCACCGCGGTGAAGTACGTGGAGATGCCGTTCTCGCTGATGCCGGCGGCCCTCACCTCCAAACGCATCGACGCGGCCTTCATCAGCGAGCCGGTGCTTTCCGAGGCCATCGCGTCGGGCGCACGCATCATCGGCCATCCCTACGATGCGATCGGCAATAATTTCTCGATCAACGTCTGGTTCTGCACCACCGATTACGCGAAGATGCACCCCGACATCGTTCACAAATTCACCGAAGCCATGACCGAAGCCGGGCGCTGGGCCAATACCCACCACGCCGAATCGGGCGCGATCCTCCAAAAATACACGCAAACGAACGTCCCGTCGAATATGGTGCGGATCCTCTACGCGGACCGCTTGCTGAGCGCCGACGTGCAGCCGGTGATCGAGATTTCGGCCAAGTACGGCACGATTCCGAAGTCGTTCCCGGCCGCCGAGCTGTTCGCACCGTGACGAAGGTGCGCGTCGGCAGCAAGACCGACTTCAACCACGTCGAGCGCAGGCTCTTCGACGTGGGCGGCACGGAAGTCGGGATCTTCCGTTTGGATACCGGCCTCGTCGCCTACGAGAACCGCTGCCCGCACCAAGGCGGTCCTGTTTGTCAGGGGCGCGTCCTCGGCCGAGTCGACGAGATCATCGACGGCGCCGGGCGCAGCCAAGGCATGGCGTTCCGCGCCGACAGCATGCAGGTTGCTTGCCCCTGGCACGCCTACGAATTCGATTTGCGGACGGGCGAGCACCAGGGCGATCGCAAAGTACGCTTGCGCCCGATCGAAGTCAGCGAAGAGGGAGAGGATGTCTACCTCATCATCTAGCCTAGAGGCGGCCTTAGGGGCGCTGCGCCGCGATCTCGCCGCGGACGACACCGCCGATCTGCCCGATGCGCTGGTGCAAGGTCTGGTAGCGGCGGCGGCCAAGCTGTATTTCACGCGCTTCGACGGCGTCGATGATCCGATCTCCCCGCTGTCGAGCGCGCGCGAGCTTTCGGCGACCGAGGTGCTGGCACTCGTCGAGGGGTTGCTGCGCGAAGCGGACCTCAACCAGTTCGATCTTCGCTTGTGGCTGGGCAGGCGCACGAACGCACACGAGGCGGGAGCAAACTCATGAGCGACATTGCCGACCGGGAGACGGCCCCGCACGTAAACGGAACCGTGGTACCGCGCGAACTGAACGTCCGCCAGATCGACACGCATACCGACACGCGCGACATCCTCGCGCACGCTAAACAGCAAGGCCTGCAGCGCAAGTACCAGGACTACTGCATCGTCGACATCGACACCCATCACGTCGAGTCGGAGTCGTGGCCGGAAATCCTCGAATACCTGACCGATCCCGTCATGAAAGACTTCGCACTTTCCGTGACCGCGAGCAGCCCGCCCGGCATCGGTCTCCTGCCCAACGGCTCGGGGCTCGACTACCAGAACCTGGCCGGCCGCATTCCGCACGGCCAGCACTTGGCGGAAACCGTCGACGATCGCAGCGTTCATCGCGACATCACCCTGGCGCGGCGCGCCATGGAGTGCATCGGGTCGGACTACATGGTCATCTTTCCGCAGCCGCTGCTGAGCTTGGGCAAACACCCGCAGCCGGAGGTCGAGCTGGCGCTGAGCTTCGCCTACAACCGCTGGTTCACCGACCGCATCCTCGGCGGCGATCCGCGCCTCAAGGGCCTGATCTTTCTGCCGTTCGGAAACCCCGACGCATGCTGTCAGATGGTCGAGGAGTTCTCGGAGAAGCCGGGCGTTATCGGCTTCACGGTGACGAGTCAGCGCAATCAGGCGGTCCACCGCAACCCCTACACCCGGCTCTACAAGATGTTGGAGGAGCGCAAAAAGCCGTTGTGCTTCCACGCCGGCCTGAACTGGGGCGAGTCGCTCGCCGTTACCGACCGCTTCCTTTCGATGCACGCGATCTCGTTCGTGTTGTGCAATATCATTCACCTCACGAATTGGATCGTGCACGGTCTGCCGGAACGTTTTCCCAACCTCGACGTCATCTGGATCGAGAGCGGTCTCGCCTGGCTGCCGTTCATCATGCAGCGGCTCGACAACGAGTACCTGATGCGCTCCTCGGAAGCGCCGTTGTTGAAGCGGCGCCCGAGCGAGTACATTCGTGAAATGTATTTCTCCAGCCAGCCGATGGAACGCACCGATATGGGGCTGCTCGAGTCGACCTTCCGGGCGATCAACGCGGAGACCCAGCTCATGTACGCCTCGGACTGGCCGCATTGGGACTTCGATCTCCCGAGCACGGTCTTCGATCTGCCGTTCCTCTCCGAGCAAGGCCGCCGCAACATTCTGGGTGAGAACGCCTGCCGGCTCTTCAACCTGCCCAACGTGAAACGTGTCGCAAACTGATGCGGCTCCGGTTTCCGCCGCGCCGCTGACGCTGACGCTGACGCTCGCCTCGTCGAACTACGACCGGACCCGCGCGCTGATCGACGGCCGTGTACGGCCGGCCGGGATCACGCTGAACTACATCCAGTTACCGGTCGAAGAGATCTTCGAGCGGATGCAGCGGGACGGCGAATTCGACGCCGCCGAGATGTCGCTCTCATTTCTCGCGACCGCCAAGCAGTCGGCCGCGGATCCGTGGGTCGCCATACCGGTCTTCCCCTCGCGAATGTTTCGCCACGGCGCGATCTACGTCAACGACGCGAGCGGCATCCGGGTACCGGCCGACCTGATCGGCAAACGCGTCGGCCTGGCCCAGTTTCATACGACCGCCGTCGTCTGGATCCGCGGGATCCTGGAGGACGAGTACGGCGTGCCGGCGCGCAGCGTCCGCTACTGCGTGGGCGGCATCGAGGCGCCGCGCAACGACCGCGCCGCGCCGGCGATCCCCGGATTTGAGATCGAGCTTGCGCCGCCCGGCGCGACGCTCGCCCAGATGCTGCGTGACGGTGCGATCGATGCGTTATACGCCATCAAGCCGCCGTCGGGCTTCGCCACCTCCGGGGGCCCGATTCGCCGGCTCTTCGCCGGCGTGTGCGAGGAGGAGCAAGCTTACTTTCAGCGCACCCAGATCTACCCCATCATGCATGCGCTAGTCGTGCAGCGGCCCTTGGCCACCCGTCATCCGTGGATCGTGCGCTCGCTCTACGATGCGTTCGTCACCGCGAAGGCCTTGGCATATGACGAACTGCGCGACTCGGTGATCCCGGCCACGATGTTGCCATGGGGCGTCCAGGCTGCGGAGGCGGCTTCCGCGCTGATGGGCACGGATTTTTGGCCGTACGGCATCGAAGCCAACCGGACCGTCCTCGACACGTTCCTGCGCTACCATCACGCCCAAAACCTCACCTCGCGGCGCCTCACGTGCGCTGAGTTGTTCGCTTCGCTTCCCGCGCCAGCATCTAAGGAGATCAGCCAATGATCACGACCCCGGCCCCCGTTGCCGATTCGCTCGACCGCCTGCATGACGATATGGATCGGGCAAACCTTGCGCCGACGTGGAAGTACGTCTCCGAATTCGTCGCGCGCTCGCCCCGCGTCGCCTACCGGCCCTTTCTGTGGAAATGGGATGACGTCGTCTCGCACCTGATGCGGGCCGGCGATCTCATCACGCCCGAGAAGGGGGCCGAACGCCGCTCGATGGAGCACGTGAACCCGGATCTGAAGCACGCCTACGCGACGACGCATACGATCGCGACGGCGTTCCAGCTCGTGCGCGCCGGCGAGTCCGCCCCCTCGCACCGCCATCAAGCCGCGGCGATCCGGTTCATCATCGACAGCAAGGGCGGCGAAGTGTTCAGCCGCGTGAACGGCGAGCCGCTGCACATGGACCGCTTCGATCTGCTGCTCACGCCCAGCGGCATCTGGCACGAGCACGAAAACCGCACCGAGCACGACATCATCTGGCTCGACGCACTCGACTTTCCGCTGGTGAACCTGCTGCAATGCAGCTGGTTCGAGTCGGGCGAGGGTCAGGAGCCCGCCCACACCGCGCGCGAGATAACGGAGCTGGCGGCACGCGCGGCCCGGCCGGTGGGCTGGCAGCAGCGCGATCCGGCGGCAATGCGCTGGACGTGGGCTGAAACGTCGGCCACCCTCGACGCCCTGGGCGACGAAGCCGCCGACCCGTTCGCCGGGATGCTGCTCGAATATGTGAACCCGCTGACCAACGGCGCGACGCTGCCGACCCTTTCGTGCCGCGTCCAACGGCTCGAGCCCGGCTTCGCCGGCCGGGCGCGGCGGAAGACGAGCAGCACCGTGTTCTTCGCGATGGAGGGCAGCGGCTTCTCGGTCATCGCCGGCGAGCGCTTCGACTGGGCCGCGGGCGACGTCTTCATGGTGCCGACGTGGGCCTGGTGCGAACATCACGCCGGCGCTGCGCGCAGCCACCTCTTCTCGATCACGGACGAACCGGTGCTGCGCATGCTCGGCATGTATCGCGAGGAAACCCTGGCCGAAGGGCACCAGAAGGTGACCTCGACCTTCAGCGTTCCGAAACGCGGCTCGTAGATGCCGCAAAAGAGAGCGGTCGCGCCGGATTCACTGGCGCGACCGTTCGGCGTCTGGACGCCGGCGATCCTCAGCGAACCGGGCCGGCTGCTCTTCATCTCGGGAATGGTCGCGCGCACGCGCGACGGCAACGTGGTGGGCGAGGGCGACTACACGGCGCAAACGCGTCAGGTCTGCGAAAACATCAAAGCCGCCGTCGAGGCGGTCGGCGGAACGCTCGCCGACGTCGTCCAAGTCAGCGTGTTCGTGCTCGACCTGGATGCCTTTGCGGAGATCCATGCCGTCCGGCGGACGTACTTTCCGGAGCTGCCGCCGGCCTCGACCATGGTCGAAGTGTCGCGGCTCGTCGACCGGCGCTGCCTCATCGAGATGAACGCGATTGCCGTCCTTGCGTAGCGCCGAGCCGAAAGCGAAACTGCCCCCGCCGCCGCTCGAGGAGCCGATTCCGCTCGACGTGAGCTATCCCGTCGCGGACAGCATCGGGTTCTTGATGCGTTCGACGCTGCGCGTGATGCGTCAGGTGCTGCGCGCACGCTTGCGGGCGGCGGGATTGGACCTCGGTGTGTGGTTCTACCTGCGCGTGCTTTGGGAAGAGGATGGGCTGACGCAAAAGGAGCTCACCCAGCGCGTCGACGATCTGCAGCCCAGCTCCGTCGCGGCCCTGCGTTCGCTCGAGAAGAGCGACTTGGTGCGGCTCGACAAGGACCCGCAAGATAAACGCAAGATCCGCATTTTCTTGACCAGTAAGGGCCGTGCCAAGAAGCGCCAGATGCTGCGCAACGCCGAGGACGTCAACGAGCGGATCGTCCTGGCCGGCTTCTCCACGAGCGAAGCCAAGCAACTGCGCGAATTTTTGCGCCGCATTCGCACCAACGTCGCGGCCAACACCGAACAGCACTAGAGGGAGCCCGCAGTGTCGACCAATCTCATCGGAGCCGTCGCCGCGGCGGGCCTCTTTCTCGCATCCGTCTCCACCGCCGGCGCCGACTTACCGACGCAGAAGACGTTGCCCATCACCGTGGCGCTGGCCATTGCGCAAGGCGCGTACGACGCCTGCGTCGCACAGGGCTACCGCGTCTCCGTGCACGTGCTCGACCGCACCGGCCGGACGGTCGTCGCGCTGCGCGGCGACGGCTCGAATCCCCACACGTTTGAGAACAGCCGCCGCAAGGCGTATACCGCGCTCACGATGCGCGCGCCGTCCGCGACCTTTGCGAAGAGCGTCGCCGATCCGGCCAGCGCGGTGATCGCGCAAGCCGTGGCGACCCTGCCCGACATGATCGCGCTCGGCGGCGGCCTGCCGATTCTGGCGGCAAACGACATACTGGGTGGAGTCGGCGTCTCCGGTGCCCCGCGCCCCGAACTGGACGAAGCGTGCTCCAAGGCCGGCCTCGGAAAAGTCTCCGACCAGCTGCAGTGATCTGAGACCGAGCGCCCGGAATCGTCTTGCGCGAATCCGGCATCTCGGTGGACCGCGGGTTCACCACCTTCAGCAAGCATGCCCGCACTCGCATTAGCCTTAAGCTCGTCTTAGCCGAAACCTAGCATCCTCGGGGAAGGCCGAGGAAAGGTTCGTACGTTCCCGCTCTTAACTACGGCAGTACCAACACCTGACGTGGATTTCTTTCTGGGAAAGGTCGGCTCGCCCGTGCAAATCGAGTATCCCTATTCGGATACCGATCGCCGGTTACGTGCAATCATTCGATTCGGCTCGCATGATCGCCGTCGTCCGCACGGCAGCCGGACGCGACGTGCCGGTCACCATCACGCCGAGCACGTATGCCAAGATCACGGCGAACCTCGGCGAGAGCTACCACGATGCGACCTCGATGGTGCCCTCGCTGCTTGCCAACCTCGACCAGTGCGTGTTTGCCTACGGCACGTTCTATCCCACCGGCTCCGGGGCGTCATTCGAAGCGCAGTTCTTGATTTTTCCCGGCAACAGCCCGGGCCGCTTTCGGCATGAAGAGCCGGCCTGGTGGATCGAGCAAGCTCGATCGATCGCGACCTCGTACTTGCGCTGGCAATTCGATCATCCGGGCACCCCGATCGACTACCGCAACTACCGCACCTACTTACAGCTCGGCGGAACGAAAAAAGGCGACTTCCTTCAAGAGACCGACACGATCAGCCGGCTCGTCTACGGCATGTCGGCGGCGTACATGATCACCGGCGAGGAGGCCTTTCTCGATGCCTCCGAGATCGGGACGCGCTATTTGCGCGACCACATGCGCTTCGTCGACGACGACAACGACGTAACGTACTGGTACCACGGCATCCAGCGTCGAAGGCGACCGCGAAACCAAGCTCCTGACGTCGGAGTTCGGCGACGACCTTCAGTCGCTGCCGATGTACGAGCAGATCTACGCGCTCGCCGGGCCGACGATGACCTACCGGCTGACCGGCGATCCGGAGATTCTCCACGACATCAAGCAGACGGTGAAGCTGTTCGAGAAGTTCTTCCGCGACGAGCGCGGCGGCGGCTACTTCTCGCACCTCGATCCGATCTCGCTCGATCCGCGAGCCGCGTCGCTGGCACACAACCGTGCCAAGAAGAACTGGAACTCGGTCGGCGATCACGCACCGGCCTACTTGATCAACCTCTTCCTCGCTACCGGCGAGGCCGGGTATGCCGATTTTCTCGAAGAGACGTTCGACACGATCGTGCGGTATTTTCCCGACGAGCCAACAGCCCGTTCGTCAACGAGCGCTTCCACGAAGACTGGTCGCACGACCAAACCTGGGGCTGGCAGCAGAACCGCGCCGTCGTCGGCCACAACCTGAAGATCGCCTGGAACCTGCATGCGCATGCAGTCGCTCAAGGCGAAGCCCGAATACGTCGCCACGGCCCGCAAGCTCGGCGACACGATGCCCGCCGCCGGCAGCGACCAGCAGCGCTTCGGCTGGTACGACGTGGTCGAACGCACACCGATGCCGGGAACGGACACCTACCGCTTCGTCTGGCACGACCGCAAGGCGTGGTGGCAGCAAGAGCAGGCGATTCTCGCCTATCCGATCTTGCACGGCACGCAGGGCGACGAGCGCTACTTGCGTCTCGGCCGCGAGGCGGCATCGTTCTACAACGCGTTCTTCCTCGATCACGACGACGGCGCCGTGTACTTCAACGTGCTGGCCAACGGCATGCCCTACCTGCTTGGGCAACGAGCGCTTCAAGGGCAGCCACTCGATGAGTGCCTATCACTCGATCGAGTTGTGCTTCCTCTCGGCGGTCTACACAAACTTGCTCATCACGCGCCAGCCGATGGTCTTCTACTTCAAGCCCTATCCCGGCGGTTTCCCCGACAACATCTTGCGCGTCGCGCCCGATCTGCTGCCGCCGGGGAGCATCCGGATCGAAGCCGCCTGGCTCGACGATGAACCCTATACGGCTTTCGATGCCGACGCGTTGACCGTGACCTTGCCCGCCGACGGCGTGCGGCACCGCGTCAAGGTCAAAATCGCGCCGACGACCTGGCTCCAGGGCACGCCTGCATGAGTGTCGAGATCGTGGTTGCCGATGCTGCCGATATCGTCCGCATCACGGGCAGCATCGACGCCAAGACGGCACCCGAGATCGGCCTCGCACTCCAGCCGGCGCTCGGCGGGACGCGCAACGTCGTCGTCGACTTCTCCGGCGTCGATTACGTCTCCAGCGCCGGACTGCGCTTGTTGCTCGTCCTCTACCGGAAGCTGCAGGCGGAGTCGCGCCGGCTCGTGCTGGCGGCGGTGAAAGACGACATCATCCAGGTGATGTCGCACACCGGGTTTTTGCCGTTCTTCACGGTCGCCGCGGATGAGTCCGCGGCCCTCGCAACGCTTTCCGAGAGCGGCTAGCATGGACGTCCGGATCGACTCCTACGCGACCCACGAATTCGCCGGGTATCGTTTCCGCCAAGGCAAGACGTTGCCGTTCGGCGCCACCGTCGCCGGCGACGGCGTGAACTTCTCCGTCTTCTCGAGCGGTGCCACCGCGTGTTCGCTCGTGCTGTTCCAAAACGGCGCATCGCTGCCGCTGGTCGAGATCGATATCCCGTCCGAGTTTCGCATCGGCGACGTGTATTCGATCACGGTCTTCGACCTTCCGATCGAAGACATCGAGTACGGCTTCCGGTTCGACGGACCGTGGGATCCGCATCGCGGGCTGCGCTACGACCGCACGAAGATCGTGGCCGACCCCTACGCCCGCGTGATGAGCGGGCGCGACGTGTGGCGCAAGGAACCGGACTGGACCGACGTCTATCCGCACCGCTCGCGCGTATCGCTCGACGATTTCGACTGGGAGGGCGACCGCCCGCTCGAACACCGCATGTCCGACCTCGTGATGTACGAGTTGCATGTCCGCGGGTACACGGCTCATCCGTCGTCGGGCGTCTCGGCACCGGGCACGTTTGCGGGCTTGCGCGAGAAGATTCCCTACCTCAAGCGGTTGGGCGTCAACTGCGTCGAGCTCTTACCGGTCTTCGAGTTCGACGAATGGGAGAACAGCCGCACCCATCCCGATACCGGCGAGTGGCTGGGAAACTATTGGGGCTACAGCACGCTCGGCTTTTTCGCTCCCAAGGCGGGCTACGCGTCGACCGGGCGCTTCGGCATGCAGATCGATGAGTTCAAGACGCTCGTCAAGGACCTGCACGCCAACGGGATCGAGATCATCCTCGACGTCGTCTTCAACCACACGGCCGAGGGCGACCACCGCGGTCCGACCATTTCGTTCCGCGGCATCGACAACGCGACGTACTATATGCTGACGCCCGAAGGCTGGTACTACAACTTCTCGGGCTGCGGCAACACGTTCAACTGCAACCACCCCGTCGTGCGCGCGCTCGTCGTCGACTGCTTGCGGTATTGGGCCTCGGAATACCACATCGACGGCTTCCGGTTCGATCTCGCGTCGATCCTCGGGCGGGATCAAAACGGTGCGCCGCTGGCCAACCCGCCGTTGCTCGAGTCGCTCGCCTACGATCCGATCTTGAGCAAATGCAAGCTGATCGCCGAGGCCTGGGACGCCGGCGGACTGTATCAAGTCGGTTCCTTTCCGGCCTACGGGCGCTGGGCGGAATGGAACGGCAAGTTTCGCGACTCCGCGCGCGCGTATCTGCGCTCGGAGCCGGGCACGATCGGCGAGATCGCGAATCGCGTGCAAGGATCGCCCGACCTCTATGCCTCGCGCGGCCCGAGCAGCAGCGTCAACTTCATCACGGCCCACGACGGCTTCACGCTGGCCGACCTCTTCGCGTACAACGAGAAGCACAACGGAGCCAACGGCGAGAACAACAACGACGGTTCCAACGACAACGAGAGCTGGAACTGCGGCGCCGAGGGGCCGATCGACGACCCCGCGATCAACGCGCTGCGGCTGCGGTTGGCGAAGAACGCGATGGCGCTGCTGCTGTTCAGCCAGGGCGTCCCGATGCTCGTGATGGGCGATGAGTTCGGGCGCACGCAGCACGGCAACAACAACGTCTATTGCCACGACAACGAGCTCGCGTGGGTCGACTGGGCGCTGGCTGAAACGAACGCCGAGCTGTTGGCGTTCACCCAGCACTGCCTCGCGCTGCGCGCGGCCCTGCCGCTGGTCCGCAGCCCGTATTTCCCAAACCCGCTGGGCGGCGAGAGCCGGGACGCCGACATCACCTTCGTCGGCGCCGACGGCGGCCCGGCGGAGTGGGCCGGTTGGAATTCGGTCCTCGCGTACCGCTTGCGCGAGCGTTCGTACCGCGAGGGTTCGCCGGGCGACGAGCTCATGGTGATGTTCAACATGCACTGGGACGATCAGCACTTCCAGCTCGCGCCGCCGATCGACGGCGACGGCTGGTACGTCCTCGTCAACACGGCGATGCCGGCCGGAGCGGATGCCTTCCAACCGCTCGATGCTCCGCAAGTGGACGGATCGTCGTTCGTCGCCGGACCGCGTTCCGTCGTCGTTCTCATTTCCGGCACGCGCCGTCACTGATGCCACATAAGGAGATCGAATGCCGCTGACCATTGAGTCCTCGCAGGCCGGCGACCGCGCCGTGATCCGCTTGGCGGGAACCCTGGATGCGGCGTCGGCCGAGAGCGTGCGCCAAGCCGTCGACCAGGCGCTCGCGGCGCAACCGGTCTGGCTCGAGCTCGACGTCGAGGAGGTCGCCTTCATGTCCTCGGCCGGATTGCGCGTCGTGATCTTCGCCAAGCAGAAGCAGCCCAACGTGAAGATCGCTTTCCGCAAACCGCAAGCGCCGATCCTCGACACGCTAAAGAAAACGGGCTTCTTGGACGCGGTGTACGTGATCGGCGACGATGGCGGCTAGCGCCGAGTGCCGACCTTCCCCGGGAGGCTCGATTCGCTCGAAGCCATTCGCGCCTTCGTCGGCGATGTCGCGGCCCGCGCCGGCCTCGACTCGGGCGCCGTCTACCGGCTATCGTTGGCCGTCGATGAGGTCGCGACCAACGTCGTGGTGCACGGCTATGAGGAAAACGGCTGCAGCGGGTCGATCGAGCTCGATTCGGCGATCGAGGACGGGATGTTGGTCGTGCGCATGTTCGACACTTCGCCCGAGTACACGCCCGACGATCACGAGGTGCTCCCCGAGCACCTCGCCGTCCCGCTCGAGGATCGCGAACCCGGTGGACTCGGCTTGTTCCTCACGGCGCGGAGCGTCGACGATTTTCGCTACGAGCGCCGCGACGGCCGCAACTTGCACGATTTTCGCGTGAACCTGCCGTGACGAAAGCCCACGCCGCCTGGACGATCGTCGCCCTGCGGTCGTTGGCGGGATCGTTGTTCATCATCGCGCTGCACCTGGCTATCTCGGCGGCGTTTCAGCCGTCGATATCGGCGAGAATCAGCTTGATGGTGACGATTCTCGTGATTTTGCTCGTGGCGATTCGCTGGGGCCGCATTCCGTCCGCCGCCGCGAGCATCTGCGCAGCCTTATCGTACACATATTATTTCGAACAGCCGCTGTACTCGCTGCGGGTCGATGACCTCGATGAATACTTCGTCGGCGCGACGCTCCTCATCGTCTCGGTCGTCGCCAGCCAGCTCTCGCTCACGGCGCAACGGCGGGCGGCCGAGGCGCTGGCTAGCCGCATCGAAACCGAGCGCCTGTACGATTTCGGCCGCGCCTTGCTCGGCCCGGACAGCTCGAACGCCCTCGCCGGCACGGTCGTCGACGAACTGGTGCGAACGTTCGCCGCGACGGCCTCCGCTTTTCGCTTCGACGAAGAGGGCCTCATCCACCGGGCCGGGCCCGCAGCCGAACTCATCAAGATCGAAGAACTTGCCGGCGGCACGGAACTCGCGCCCGGTTTGGTCGTCATTCCGGTCATGTTCGCCGAGACGCGCATGGGCATCATCGCGACGCTGCAAGCCGCCATGTCGCCGATCGCTCAGCGCTCCGTCGCGACCATCACCGGCATCGCGCTCGAGCGGGTTCGCGGCCGCGAGATGATCCTGCGCCTCGCCCGCGACATCCAGATGGGCTTCCTGCCGCGGTCACTGCCGCCGTTCCGTAACGACGAGAAAGTCGACCTGTTCGCCTTCATCAAGCCGACCTACGACGTCGGCGGCGACTTCTATTCGCTCTCGGCACTCGACGACGACCGGCTGTTCTTCGCCATCGGCGACGTTGCCGACAAGGGTATTCCGGCCTCGCTCTTCATGGCCCGCACGCTGACGGCGATCGATATTTCGATCGTGGCCAGTGCCTCGTTGACCGACGCGATGTGCGCGGTGAATCGCACGCTGTGCGCCAACAACAACTCGCAAATGTTCGCCACGGCGCTGGCAGCCGTGCTCGATACGTCGACCGGCATCGTGGAATACGTCGATGCGGGCCACGAACCGCCGTTCGTCATCTCGGCGGACGGCCGGGCGCGCATGGTCGCGAAACAATCCGGTCTCGCGCTCGGGTTCCTGCCCGGCTACGCCTACACCGCCGGCCGGATCGAGCTCGAACCCGGCGACACGCTGGTGTTCTATACCGACGGCTTCAGCGAAGCGATGAATAGCGAACGCGAGCTCTTCGGCCTGGAGCGAATGGTCACGGCATTGGCGAACTCACAACGCGATACCGTGGAGCATCTCGGCAACGGGCTTCTCAGCGCGGTGCACGCGCTTCGTCGGCGACGCTCCGCAGAGCGACGATCTGACGCTCCTCGTCGTCCGCTACGTCCCCTCGCTCGCGCAAATCGGTAGCGCGGTCGTCACCGTCATGGAGGCTGTCCCGTCGTGAAGAAACGGACTAACTATTATCGTGAACTCTCGGCCGACTTCTCGCGGCCCGGCTTGGTCGGCCCGGAGGCGGCCAAGCAATTGATCGCCGACGCGGCTCGTTTTGTGGCGATGAAGCAGAGCACGCTCCCCGAGATCGGCAGCGCGTATTCGCTCGAACAAATCGAAGCCGAGAACAAGGCCTGGTGGCCGACGCACTGTCAGGCGCTGCGCGACGCACGCGGGGACTTGCTCACCGGCGAATACCGCGACAACCTCGTGTACTTTTGCCAAGACGGCCCCTACTACGGCTTGGAAGAACAACGCGCGCGCGAACAGCATTGGTGGGCGCTGATCGCGCAGCCCGGCGTAACGATGACTTGGCCGATCGTCATGTTTTCCGGTGAGTTCGTGCACTTCGAATGGGCCTGCACGGACGATGAGACTGGTGAGACCACCGCCAAAGGCATGGTGCTCTGGGTCCGGCGCGGCCATCGCGGCGGCTGCTACTTCAAGAGCGAACAACTGACGTTCTACCGCGACGTCTTCGCGCCGCCCGAACTGCTCGAACGCCTCCACTAACACCGCTCCAAAGGATTCTCACGATGACCGACATCAAACAAAACGCCGTTCTCGGCGACCCCGAACTGCAAAGCGGCTTGAAGGGCATCGATCCGCTATGGGGCGATCTCTGCACGCGTGTCGCGGGCGAAGTCTGGGGCCTGCCGCACATCGACCAGAAGACCAAATCGTTGATCACGATCGCGATCGACGTCGTCAACAGCGGCACCGAGCCCGCGCCGTTTTTCGCTCACCTCGACATGGCGATGAAGCAAGGGGCGACGGCCGAGGAGCTCCACGAGCTGATCATGTTCACCTCGGTCTACGCCGGTTTCAACAAGGCCGCCCCGGCGATGTTGCACTTCAACGAATTCCTAGCGGCGAGAAAAAAATGAGCGCCGCCAAACCGAAAATTGCCGTGCTGGTCGAAGAGCACTTCGACCAAACGGAATACCGCCGCTTCAACGAATACTTTCCGGCAACACGGCTACGACGTCGAGTACGTCTCCTATCTGTGGGGCAGCACGGCGCTCACGTTCGGCAGTAATCCGGATAGCGGCGTCGTGGAGGACCACGTCGCGGTTACGACCGACGTCACGGCAGTCAAGGCCACCGACTACGCCGGGTTGCTCTTGATCGGAGCCTATGCAATGGACCGCTTGCGCTACGAGGAACACGTTCGGCCGGGGCAACCGAATCGCGCGCCGGCCGTGCAGTTCCTGCGCGACGCGATGCAGGCGCAGATCCCGGTCGGCACGATCTGCCACAGCCTGTGGCTCTTCTGCGCCGACCGTTCGCTGTTCGCCGGCCGGCGCGTGACCTGCGCGCACAACATCTTATGCGATGTCGAAAATGCCGGCGGCACCGTCGTCTACGACGGCGACGTAACGGCCGAACTCGTGGTCGACGGCAACCTCGTGAGCGGCAAACATCCCGGCACGATCGAGACGTTTCTCCCGGCATTTCTCAAGGCCGTGGAAGAACACCGCGGGGTGACGGTATGAAGCGCGTTCTCTCGCTCGTTTTCGCTGCACTGCTAGCGGTTGCGCTGCCGGCCGCGGCCGATACGCCGGCGGCCGATATGGCGGCGCCGCATACCTTCCCGCACTACACGCCCGACCCGCACCCGCTGATGATTCTGGGCCCGGCCGGCGAGAACTTCACCTTTCAGAAGACCTGCGCGACGACGCGGGGTCATTACTCTCTCGCCTATGCGGTCATCCCGTCCGGCGCCGGACCGCTGCCGCACGTCCACCACTACACCGATGAGTGGTTCTACTTTCCCGACGGCGGCATCACCATCGAAATGGGCGAGCACCGCTATCCCACCATGGGAATGATACCGGGGAAGAATGCCGCCAAGGACACGTTCCACGAGGTCGTGACCAAGCCCGGCGATATCTTCTACGGACCGCGCTACATCATCCACGGCTTCTTCAACGACACGACCGAGACGCATCACCTCATCTTCGTGTGGGCGCCGGACGACGGGGTCACCGCCTACTTCCGCGAGGTTGGACAGCACATCACTGATCCCAAGCACCTTCCCGCGATCAACGAGCACAACAAAGAGCTCTTCGTGAGCCAAGCTCCCAAATACGGGATCAACCAGAGCTCGTCATACGACCAGTACATCGGCCACAACGTGAAAGGGATGCCGCCGATGGACGCGCACCTGACCGAGCTCGACAACCTGATCGAGCACACTCCGGCGACGCCGGCGCAACTCAAGATCCCGTGCGGCAAGTAGTTCTGAGCGGGCGGTTCACCGCCAAGGCGGAGCACCGCGCGGCGATCGCCGACCTCGCGCGGGCGCTCTACGGTCCCTCGCGCGCGGAGGCCGGCTGCAAGTCCTACGCGTGCTTCGCGCAGATGGATGTGCCCGATCGGATGCTGTTCTTCGAAGAATGGGCGAGCGAAGCGGCACTCGAGGAGCATTTCGCGACGCCGTACTTCGCCGACTTCATGCAACAGTTTCCGCCGCTGATCGTCGGTTCGCCGGCGATCACGATCTTTAACGTCGACGTCGTTTCGGACGCCGAACCGGCGAACCCGCAAGCGCCGATCGTGCTGGCAGGCCGCTTCACGGCAAAGGCCGCGCGCCGGGACGAACTGGTGGCGCTCTCGCAGAGCATGCTCGCCCCCTCGCGGGCCGAGGACGGCTGCGTCAGCTATGATTTTCTCGAGGAGATCGGTGCGCCCGGCAACTTTCTCTTTTTCGAGCGCTGGCGCGACAAAGCCGCGATCGACACGCACTTCGCCACGGCCGGCTTCGCGGCGTTCGCGCAAGCCTTTCCGAATTTAATCGAGGGCGCTGCCGACATCCGGCTGTTCGCCGTCGTGTCGGAACGGACGCTCTAGGTGGAGCACCGCGCCGCAACGGTTCGCGGCTTGCGCCTGCACTATCTCGAAGCGGGCAGCGGCGAGCCCGTGCTGCTGCTGGCCGGCTGGCCGCAAACCTCCCACGCCTGGCGGCACGTGATTCCGCTCTTGGCCGAATCGCACCGCGTGCTGGCCCTCGACCTGCGCGGTCAAGGCGACTCGGCGTCGCCGGGTTTCGGTTACGACGCGTTTTCGGTGGCATCGGACATCCGCGCGTTCACCGCGCAGCTCGGCATCGAACGCGTGCGCGTCATCGGGCACGGTTTAGGCGCGTGGGCGGGCCTCGCGTACGCGACGATCTTCGCCGATCGCGTTCGCTCGCTCGTGGTGCTCGACGCTCCGCTGCCGGGATTCGTTGCAGACGGGCTGTTGCGGCGCGTGCCGGCGGCGCTGGCGTGGCCCGCCGCGGCCGCCGGCGAGCCGGCCGGCGCCCCGGACCTCACGGCCGGGCGCGAAGGCCCGTTGTTGCGGGGACTCTTCAGCGACGCCGTGCAGCCGGCCGCAATCGACGTCGATGAGTACGTGCGCCGGCACGGTAACGCGCAAGCGTTTGCCGCCGGTCTCGGCTACCACCGCGCGATGGCCGAAGGCTCGCTCGACGGCGCCGAACCGCTCGGCATCCCGGTGCTGGCGATCGGCGGCGAACTCTCGATGGGCGCGGGGATGGCCACCGCGATGCGCGATCGCGCGCATGACGTCACCGGCGTCACGATTCCCGGCGCGGGTCACTTTCTGCCCGAAGAACAACCGCGCGCCGTCGCGCAAGCCGTCCAAACGTTCTTTCACGAACGGCCCGGCATTCGTTTCGGCGTGCACACCTTCGTCTTCAGGCGCCGCTTCGGTGCTGCCGATTTGGCGCTGTTACCGAAGCTGCGCGCGCACGGCTTCGACGGCGTCGAGATCGGCCGCTACGACTTCGATGATTTTCCGGTCGAGCAGATCGGCCGCGCCGTGCGCGCGAGCGGCCTTGCGTGCACCCTGGTCATCGGCCTCAATCCGGGTGCCAGTACGATCGATCCGGATCCCGCCGTGCGCGCGAAGGCGGTCGCGTTCTTGAAGCAAGCGGTGACGGTCGGCGCGGAGCTGGGCGTCGAGATGATTTCGGGGCCGTGCTATGCACCCGGCTACGCCTTCACCGGCAAACGCCGCACGGCCGATGAGTGGGCGCGCTCGGTCGAATGCTTCCAAACCGTCGGCACGGCCTTGACCGAGCACAAGCTGCGGATCGCGATCGAACCGCTCAACCGCTATCAAACCTACTTCGTCAACACGCTGGCCGACACGAAGAAGCTGTGCGAGGACATCGGTCATCCGGGCTACGGCGTGCTCTTCGATATGTTCCACGCGAACATCGAGGAGAAGAACATCGCCGCTTCGATGAAGATGCTCGGGCCGCGACTCTTTCACGTGCACGCCTCGGAGAACGATCGCGGCACGCCGGGCACGGGGCACAACCCGTGGCAAACGGTCGCGCAAACGCTGCATGCCATGCACTTTAGGGGATGGGTCGTGATCGAAAGCTTCACCTGGGACGATCCGGTCATGGCGAACGCGGCGCGCGTTTGGCGCGATCTCGCCAAGCGGCCGTGCGACATCGCCTACAACGGATTGCCGTTTCTCCATTCAACCTTCGGGGAAACGCGGTGAAGCGCGCGACGTTCTTGCACCGCTCGGGCACGCTCGGAAGCGCCCTGGCCGCGCCCGCGCTGGTCGCGGCGCTGGGCGCGGGCGCTGCTGCCGCAGCCGTGCCGCCCGGCTTCACGAGCCGCCGCTATGCCGTGAACGGTATCCACCTGCATGCCGTCACGGGCGGCAGCGGCCCGGCGTTGGTGCTGCTCGCGGGCTGGCCCGAAACCTGGTATGCGTGGCGCCTGGTGATGCCGGCGCTGGCCGAACGCTTCACGGTAATCGCACCCGACATGCGCGGTCAAGGTGATTCCGACCGGCCGCTCACGGGCTACGACACGCAAACGCTCGCCGCCGACGTGCACGCACTCGTCGCGCAGTTAGGGCACACGAAGATCAACCTGGCCGGACACGACGTCGGCGCCTGGGCCGCGTACGCATACGCTGCCGCTTACCGCGACGAAGTGGAGCGCGTGGCGCTGCTCGATGCGGCGATCCCGGGCGTCACCCCGGCGGCTGCGTTCGCGCTCAAACGCAAATCAACCACGTGGCAGTTCTTCTTCAACGCCGTTCCCGACGTACCCGAAATGCTGACGGCCGGGCGTGAGCGCGAATATCTGGGCTGGTTCTTTCGCACCAAAGCGGCTCGGCCGAACGCGATCTCGCCGGCAACCGTCGACGTGTACGTGAAGGCCTACTCGGTGCCGGGCGGAATGCGCGCCGGCTTTTCATATTACCGCGCCGTCTTCGACGACATCGATCAGAACACGATCTCGAAGAAGACGCCGCTCGCAATGCCGGTGCTCGCGCTCGGCGGCGACCACGCCGTCGGCGACGCGCTGCGCCAAGCGATGACGACCGCTGCCACCGACGTGTCGGGCGGTGCGCTCGCCCACTGCGGGCACTACATTCCTGAGGAAGCCCCGCGCGAGCTGGCCCGCCGCTTCACGGCCTTCTTCGGCGGCGCGTAGCCAAGGCGACACCTGACCGGGTGCCGAAAACGCCGCTTTCATGACGACCTCGAGCAGCCTCGACTCGAGCACCCGCTCCGCTCCACGGGGCCAACGCGATCTTCGCACGGAGTTCGGACGCGACGGCTACGTGATCGTCGACGATGTCGACATCCTCGACGGCATCGATTCGGAAAGCATCTGGCACCGCTACGCGCACGTTTTTGCCGGCGGCGGAAATCGCGTCCAGGATGCGTGGCCCGAGCATTCCGCCGTACGAGCGATCGCGACCCATCCGTCGGTCATGGCGACCCTGCGCGAACTCTACGGACGGGAACCTCTCCCGTTCCAGACGCTGAATTTCCTCAACGGCAGCGAGCAGCGAACGCACAGCGACACGATCCACTTCTCGAGCTTCCCAAGTGGCTTCATGTGCGGCGTATGGGTTGCGCTGGAAGACGTTACGCTCGAACAAGGTCCGCTTCATTACTATTCGGGATCGCACGTTCTCCCGGAGTCGAACTACGAGGATCTGGGGATCGCAGTTCCGCCGCCGCCGTTCGAGTGGACCAACCCGGCGATCGTCGATTCGTATTTGAAGTACGAGGACCGGGTCGAGCAGATGTTGCGTGACGGCGGCTTTCCAAAACGGGAACTCGCGCTCAAGCGCGGCAGCTACCTCATCTGGTCGGCGAACCTCTTTCACGGCGGGTCGCCCATTGCCGATCGCACGCGCACGCGAAAGAGCCAAGTAACGCACTACTTTTTTGCCGACACCGTTCCGTATACGCCGATGTTCTCGCACCGCAGCGAAGGCCGCTTTTTTGTCCGCCCGACGAGAAATATCGTGAGCGGTGCATATGCCATGCCGACTCTCGACGGCAAGACGGTCGTATTCGAAGTAATGCCCGACGGCCTGCGCAAGATCATCCCGATCACGTCGTTCGTGCAACGGCTGATCTGGCACGTCGTGAAGCGGGGGCCGCTGCCGGATCTGTCGCTCTTGACCCGCCGCGGCAGATTGCTTTCAAAAATAGCCGGTAAGACGAAAGCCTTCCATCGCTGATTCGCTAAAGCGCGGCGACGCCGGTCACCGCTTCTCCGCCTCGTTTAGGTAGGAGTTGTCGTAGAACTTCGTGGGTGAGGGCAGCGGCGGCTTCACGAGACCCAGCTGGATGAGCGTATAGATCACTTGGTTGTAGTCATCCGGCGTACTCGTTCCGGTCAAGGAATACTCTTTTTCTTTGGTTACGAGTTCGTCGTAGGTCTTCGCCGCATCGGCCAGCGGCGTGTTCGTCTGTTCCATCAGAATCGCGATCGCGCGCGTCTTATTTGCCGGATCGTATAAAAACTTCACGCCCGCGAGCAAACCCTTGAGAAATGCCACGAGCACGGGCCGATGAGCCGGGCCCCAGGCCGTTGAGACGGCGTACCCGTCGAAGGGAAAGTGCGGATAGTATTTCTTCACGTCGTCGAGCACGGGATAGCCGGCTTCGACCGCCCGGAACGAAAACGGCGGCAACAGGATCGCCGCGTCGACGCCGCCGGAAACGAGCGCGGCATAGCGTTCGTTCGTGGCGCCCGCGTACGTGAAGGTCACGTCGTCCTGCTTGAGCCCGTTCTTCTCGAGGACGGTGTCCATAAAGACGCGCGTGATCGCGCTCGGCCCCGACACGATGACGGTTTTGCCCTTGAGCGCCTTCACCGACGTGATGCCTTTTTTGCCGATGACGAGATACGGCGGTTTGTCCGTGATCTGCATGATGCTCACAACCGTCGCGCCGCTCTGCACGCCTTGCGCCATCTGGGTCGAGGTGACGGCGCCGATGTCGATCGCCCCCGTGACGAGTTGCTGCGTGGCGCCGACGGGCGAGCCGACGTCCACGATGTCGAGGTTGATGCCCTGCGCCGCCATCAAACCGGTTTTCTGGGCGATATAGAGGGGCCAATCATCGGATGTCAATCCGACGGTTCCGATCGTGACGGTGGTTGCGGCACTCGCCGGCAACGGCGCAACGGCGGCCGTATGCAGAACCGCGAACGCCGCAATGGCGAACGCCGAGCGAATGAGATGCGGCCCGATGTTCACGTTCTAGCGCTCCAGGTGGTGAAGTTATCGATCCAGCTGCCGTCGTACCACTCGCCCGGCGGCAGCACCGCCGGCACCGCCTTCGACTCGATCGCGACTTTCCAAAATGCGGAGAGGTCTTTGGCAAAGCGGCCGTCCGCATGATAGGTGTCTTTGACGGCGGAAAAGGCCGCCGCTGCCGTGGCGTGATCGAGTTTCGTCGTCGTTTCGAGTATCTGCACCGCCAGCGCCGGTTGCGTCGCGATGATCTTGTCGGCCGCGACGATGCCGCGCAACAGTGCCGTCACCGTCTTGGGATTCTTGCTGAGGTAGTCGTGTTTAGCGTAGACGGCTTCAATGGGCCACGTGGGTCCGGTGACTTGCGCCTGCGTGCCCAGAATCGTCAGGCCGTCGGCTTTGCCTTTGATTGCGAAGGGAAGCGTGAAGACCGAACCGGAGAGTTGTCCCGACTGTATGGCGGCGTAGGCATTCGGCGAACCTCCCGTTTGCACGAGCTGCACGTCGGTGCCGACCTTCAGCCCGTTCTTTTCGAGAGCGACGGTCGCGATCGCTTCCGTCAGCGAACCGTAGCTCGAAACGCCGAACGTGCCGCCCCGCAGACCCGACCACTTCTTGATCCTCGGACTAGCGACGAACGAGAACGCCGCTTGATCCGAGATCAAATAAACCGCCTTGACCGGCTGCCCCGATTGCTGCAGGTTGAGCAGTCCGATCATCGAGGCGACGTTCAGGTCGACCGAACACCGGCCAGCGCTTGCGTCGCCGGACCGTCGCCCGAAAAAATGACCAGCTCGACGCCGAGGCCCTCTTTTTGCCACAGCTTCTCACTGTCGGCGATGAAAAGCGGAAGGTAGGCGATGTCGGTGCGCGAGCTCAGGCCGACCTTGATGTTTTTGATTTCCGGCTCGCCGCGCAGCGCGGCGCCGGCCGATTGTGCCACACCGGTCCGCGGCCACAACGCCGCGATGCCGGCTCCGGCGGCACCGCGCAAGACCATCGAACGGGTCGGACTCAAGCGAGTGTCCTTTCAGGAGGGTGCTGCGCTCTATTCACCCTTGCGGTCGAGGTTACCGTGCTCGAGTCGACGAACCGCACGGTCGCATGACGATCTCGAGCAGCCTCGACGGCGATGCCGAGCGCAAGTCGGCGGCGCCGGTTCCGGCCCCGGGTGAACCGAGTGTCGACCTGCGGACACGGTACGCGCGCGACGGCTACGTCATCGTCGAGGGCGCCGACGTGCTCGAAGGACTCGATGCCGACGGCATCTGGGAGCGATTCGCACCGGCCTTCGCCGCCGGCGCCGATCGTGTGCAAGACGCGTGGACGGACGTTGCGGCAGTGCGGGCCATCGCCACCCACCCCGCGGTCATGGCGACCCTGCGGGAACTCTACGGACGCGAACCGATCCCGTTTCAATCGCTGAACTTTCGGTGCGGCAGCGAACAGCGCACGCACAGCGATACGATCCACTTCTCGACGCTGCCGAGCGGCTTCATGTGCGGCGTCTGGGTAGCATTGGAAGATGTTACGCTCGAGCAAGGACCGCTGCACTATTACCCCGGTTCGCACACGCTGGCGGATTCGCACTACGAGCAGTTCGGAATTCCGGTGCCGCCGTATCCGTTCGACTGGAGCAATCCGGTCACGCGAACCTCCTATGCCCAATATGAGGACAGCGTCGAGCAAATGATTCGCGCCGGCGGGTTTAAACGCCACGAGCTCGCGGTGAAGCGCGGTTCGTACCTGGTCTGGTCTGCGAACCTCTTTCATGGAGGCTCGCCGGTCGCCGACCGCAGGCGTACGCGGAAAAGCCAGGTGACCCACTATTTCTTTGCCGACACCGTTCTCTACGCGCCGATGTACTCGCGCCGCCGCGACAAGCGATATCTCATTCGCCCGGTACGGAACATCGTGACCGGCGAATACGCGCTGCCGACGCTCGACGGAAACCCGGTTCTCTTCGAGCGAGCGCCGGACGGTCTGCGAACGATCGTCGAGGTGCGTTCGCTGCCCCAGCGGCTGATGTGGAACATCGTCAAGCGCCGACCGATGCCGGACATCGCGGGTGCGATGACCTTCAGAAACTTGCAGCGCCGGCTGGGCCTGTCTCAAAACCGAAAGTAGATAAACGGGTTATACGTCCCGGCCACGATCTTTGCAACCGACGCGAGAAAGATCGCGGCCAGCGCGGCCGGGAGAGCCGCCGCGCCGAGGATAATGCGCTGCCGCCAGGTGCCGTCGTTGAGCGCGGCCTCAATCCAACGGGAACAGACCGGTGTGGCTAACACACAGCCGACGGCAAACACGACGAGCGTCTCGTGATCGGCGACATCCGACAGCCTCACCCCGGGGGCCGGCGAGGAGCGCACCAACGCACGCAGATATCCAAAGGCGTACGACAGAGACTCCGCGCGGAAAAACACCCACGCGAACATGACCACGGCTAGGACGTACACATGCCGCACGATCGGGGTTCCGGTGATGGGCCGCATGAGCCCGGTCCGCTCGAGCACGAGGAAAAGGCCGTGGATCATTCCCCAAGCGACGAACGTCCAGTCTGCCCCATGCCAGAGTCCGCACAGCAAGAAGACGATCGTCAAATTGACGTACACGCGCCAAGGCTGAACGCGATTGCCGCCCAGCGGCACGTAGAGGTAGTCGCGAAACCAGCGCGACAGCGAGATATGCCAGCGCTGCCAAAATTCACGTAGCGAACATGAAATGTACGGAAAGTTGAAGTTCTCGAGAAACCGAAAACCGAACATTCGGGCCATGCCGATCGCCATATCGGAATAGCCCGAGAAATCGAAATAGATCTGCAGCGTGTAGGCGGCTAGCGCGAACCATGCCAGCGGCTGCGCGACGTGCTGCGGGGGCGTTGCGAAGACACGGTCGACGCAAGCACCAAGGGTGTTGGCGATGAGTACTTTTTTGCCCAGGCCCACGATGAAGCGCCGAATGCCGTAGGCAAACCCGGGTGCATCCACGACGCGCCGGGCGAGTTGCTCGGCGACGTCTTTATAACGTATGATCGGTCCGGCGATCAACTGCGCGAAAAATGTAAAGTACAGCACGACCTCGAGCGGATTGCGCCGCGCTTGGGACGTGCGCCGGAAAACGTCCACGATGTAAGACACGGCGTGAAAGGTGAAGAACGAGATCCCGAGCGGCAGCGCCAAACGCGTGAGCCCGGCATTGGCACCGGGATGCGCGCCGGTAAAGAGCGCGAGGTTGCTTGCGATGAAGCCGCTGTATTTGAAAAAGGCCAGCACGCCCACATCCACCACGAGCGCCGCCGCGAGGACGAGCCGCCGTTCGAGCGTCGGGCCTCCCGGGAGCGCCGCCAGCGCTAGTCCGAAGCCGTAGTTTGCCAGCGCCAACCCGAGGATCAGCGCGACGAATTCCGCACCGCCCCAAAAGTAAAAGACAACGCTCACGAGGACCAGCAGCGCGTTCTTTGCACCAGCATTCGGGCACAAAAAATACAACACCAGCGTAGCGGGTAAAAACACGAATAAAAAGATCTCGCTGCTGAAGACCATCAGCGAATCAAACTCGAAAAAACCAGCGTGCGCTCGACCATCTCGTCGACGACGAGCGTGGGTTTCTCGTATTCGAGTACACGTTTATCGAACTGCAGACCGTTAATGCTCACGCGGTGCAGGGAGACGACTCGCCGGAAGCTCTCCGCCACATTCGGGAGCAGCGCGCCGAGAAATGAGTCTCCGAAGAGGACAGCGGTGGGCAACGACCGATCGTGAACAGCCGTGACGCTCGGGTAGTAGTTTGTGACGGCCGGATCGCCCGCGTAACGCGGATCGGTGACGTCAACGGCCCGCCGCGGAAAGACGAGATCGATACCGGCGTTGTGCGCGCCGGGAATCGCGGCGAGCCGTTGCAGATCTCCTTCGCCATACTCGACCGCGGTCGGCGGATTGGGCGGCAGTTTGTCACGGATACCCTGGTCGCGCAGCGCCGAGAGGATCGCATGCGCAGCGAGCGCGGCGCCCGCATAGTCCCAATGTGTATCCCCGCGAGTGTACACGTCGCGAGTATACGAGGCGGCGATGAGTTGTGGCCTGATATCGAGAACGCGTACACCGCGGGCGCGCAACAACGGGAAGAGACGGTCGGCAGGCGTCGGCAAATGCGGCGTGAGCCAAGCCGGCAAATAGCGGGCGTAGATCGTGCTCTTGTTCGGTGCGAGCAGAAACACGTAGCGCATACCGTGCGATCGGCACCACGATGCCCGGCGCGCGTAGAGATCAGCAAGGGACGCGAGTTCGACATCGCTCGGATCGTACGCACCGGTAAGATACGAACGCTCTTCGAGGCCAAAAAACAGCCAGCCGTCCCGGCCGACGATAACGGAATTTCCAAGAACGTCCCCAAACCACGCGTACTTCGCTCCTCCCAACGCTTCAATCCACGCGCTGCGGAGTGGAAACGTGTCGGAAACCTGCCGTTCGAAATCTCGTTCCCACCCGCCGGTTGCGAGCGCTCCCGATGTCGGGGGCGGGGCGATAAATGGCCGCCGTAACTCCGTTTGCCCGATGAATTGGGCATCAATGCGCGCCCAGCCCATCAGCGCGAGCATGCCGGGCGCGAGCAACAGAAGCGCAAAGACCGCGATGACGATCTGATCCCCGGGAGAGCGGGGCGGCTGGTCGAGCAAGATGAACAGTGGGTTTTCTTACCGAATCCCGCGACTCTTGCTCGAGAGACGAGAATAGAGTAGCATGGCGTCCCTAGCACGTCGTTCTTCATTCGGAGACTCATGAGCCACTCGAAGATGACTCGAGCGCGGGCGTCGGCATTGCTCTTCGGCGCTGCATCGCTGGGCGCGATTTCCGTGCCGTCTCGCGCGCAGAGCGGCGCGCAGCTGCGGGTCGCACCGATCCCGACCGAGGGCGGCCAGGAAGCGAACTACGCGAAGGACGCCGGGTTTTTTGCCGCTGCCGGACTGAACGTCGACGTTCAAATGATGCTGAGCAGCAGCGCCGTTGCGGCCGCGGTCGTGTCGAACGCGGTCGATATCGGGTACGGAAACATCGACGTTCTCGCGGCGCTGCATGCGAAGAACGTTCTAACGGTCTGCATCGCCGGCGCAAACGACTACAACCCCGCCGTGTCCCACGCGACGGCCCTGGTGTTGCCGGCCAATTCGCCCGTCCGCACCGGGAAAGACCTCAACGGAAAGATCGTTGCCGTCGGGGCACTCGGCAGCGTTGCAGAGACGGCGTCACGGGCATGGATCGATCAGAACGGCGGCGACTCGGCGTCGGTGAAGTTCGTTGAGGTTCCTATTCCGGCGATGCCGCCGGCGCTCGACGCGGGCCGGATCGACGCGGGCTTGGTCGTCGAGCCGTATCTCGCGGTCGCTCTGAAGACACATCGCGCTCTCGGCTACGCTTACAGCGCGATCGCGCCGCGCTTTCTCCTCGGCGCCTGGTTTACCACGCCGCAATGGGCCCAGGACCATCCCGACCTGGTCGGCCGCTTCGCCAACGCCATACGCCGCACGGCGACCTGGACCAACGCGAACCCCGAGCAAAGCGGCGTCATCCTCGCGAAATATTCGAGGGTCGATCCGGCGGTCATCGCCGGCATGGTGCGGGCGCACTTTTCCGCGGACCTGGCGCCGGCGCTCATGCAGCCGCTCATCGACGTTGCCGCCAAGTACAACGGCTTCGCCGGCGTTTCGGCCAAGGAACTCATCTACACCCCGGCGCGCCGCTGAACGCGGACCGGCATTTGCGGGGTCAGGGCGACTGAATCTGGAGCGGGCGGCGGGAATCGAACCCGCGACTCTTGCTTGGAAGGCAAGGGCATTACCATTATGCAACGCCCGCGCTCTTGATCCGGCTAGATTGCGCGCCGGGGACCCAAGCGAAATCTTTCCGGTTCACGGGGCGGTTTTCCCACCGACACCCCTGCCGACGACCGGACGTGACCGGAACGATCCGGAACCGCGCGCAACCAGTCCGGAATCGAGGATTAGCTCGGCATTAGAAAAAGACGCGCGCCGCTTGCACGACGCGCGTCCGAACTGGTGGGCAGGGTTGGATTCGAACCAACGTACCGCGTTAAGCGGGCCAGGTTTACAGCCTGGTGCCTTTAACCACTCGACCACCTACCCACGATTGATTCACCGGCCGTGTCGAGGCTTTCACGCTCTTCCCTTTCCCTGCGCCCGCCACCGCCCGGTGCCCGCCGGTCTTGTTTGCTCGGTGGGCAGTCAGCGCCATACGCGGCATGGTGTGCGGCATCCTTGCTCGGGCCGAACTCCAGCATCACCGCGCACTTAAAGGCTCGGACGCCATCGATGCGGTAGCCCCCGAACAATGATGTCTTTCCGCCGCCTGGCGGGCTTACTCGCACGCTCGTTCTGCATCACCACACTGCTCGTTTCTTTCGCTGGTGCGGCCGGCGCGACCGCGCAGGTCGCGCCGGCGCCGACGACGCTGCCGGAGCACACCCCCGATGTCCACATCCCCGTGCACGGGGAACCACAGATCCTGGACGTGCAGTGGCAAGGTTCGTCCCACATTCATCCGGGCTCGGTCATCGCGTCGACCGTACGGACCTCGGACAACGTGTATTATGTCGAGGCCCGCGTTCGCTACTGGAACGTGATCTTCCACAACGTTGCGCCCGGCCGCTTTGAGGTGCAGTACCACGTACCGGTGCTGCCGCCGGTGGCGCTTGGGCCCTGCGAAGTCGACATCATCGTTCGATCGGTCGACGGCGTCGAAGTGAAACGGGTCTATCAGTTCACCTACTCCTATTTTTGAGGCCCGCGTGATGCGGCGTGTGATGGCCGTTCTGGCCGTCGGCGCGGGCTTCACCGTGTTCTACACGGCTTTTTTTTGGCCGGTGTTCCGGCACGGTTTGATCTTCGGCGATGCCGTCGACCAGTTGATTGAAGCGCTGCCGATGTACCTCGGCGCACATTCATCGTGGCAACCGCTCACGATGCTGGGCTTCCCCTTCGCCGCGAACCCGCTCACCGTAACGTGGTATCCCTTAGCGGCATTGCGGTTCGTGCCCGGGAGCTACGATGTCTACGAGCTGAGCGCGTACATCATCGCGGCCTGCGGCGCGTTCGGGCTGGCCCGGGCGGTCACGCGTTCCACCACGGGCGCGATCGTCGCCGGTCTCGTGTACCCGCTCAGTGGGTTCATGATCGGCCACGCGGGCCATATCGGCCTGATCCATCCGGCAGCGTGGGCGCCGTGGGTTTTCTGGGCCCTGGTCGGTCTGCGCGAACACGCCGACGCGCGGCACATCGCGTTCACCGCCACAGCGTATGCGCTGCTGGAGATGGCCGGCCAGCCACAGGTCTTGATCTATCTGCTCTTTGCGAGTGCTGCGTACTGCATCGTCGTGCGGTCGTGGCGATTCACCGCGTGCTTTGTCGGCGCGCTTGCGCTGGGCAGTGCGTTGGCCGCGATCACGCTGCTGCCGGGAATCGAACTTGCCGCCGCGAGCGTGCGCGTGCATCTCAGCCTTGAGGAACACGTCAGTTTCGGCGTCCCGATCGCCTCACTGCTCTTCCGCCTCTTCTTCCCCTATCTGCTCGGTCAAACGTCGATCGGGCCGTATACACTGAGCAATTTCAACATTGGGTCCTTTGCCGAAATGAGCGATTACGTCGGCGTGACGACGCTCGCACTGGCCCTGATCGGTGCGACGGCGCGCGACGGCTTGCGCGTCGGGTTCTGGTCGGGTCTGTTCGTGGCGTCGCTCGCGCTCAGCACGGGAAACGACCTGGGACTGGGCACGCTCACGTATCACATTCCGGCGTTGAACTGGTTGCGGGCGCCGGGCCGCTACGCGTTCGAAGTCGCGCTGGCCACGAGCGTTCTGGCAGCCGCCGGGGTTGCCGCAATCGAACGCGCGGCCGCCGGCCCGCGCTTCGTCGCCGCGTGCCTCGCCGCAGTCGGCGCGGTCATGCTGACCCTGCTCGCGGTGCTGAGGTTCTTCGGCAACATGCTGGCGATCGATCTGGCGCGCGACTTCGGGTTCACAAGCCTGCCGGCCCACGCCGCGGGGCTTACGCACAACCCGGCGCTGTGGATTCCCGCCGCCACATTCGCACTCGGGTGCGTCACGCTTTTCATCTTCGCGTTCCGGCCGCGTGCGGCAGCCGCACGCGCGGCGCTCGTACTCATCGCGATCGTGGACATGAGCAGTTTTGCTTGGTTCGGCTACTGGCATTACGGCGCATTTCCGCTCACGCGGCTCACCCCGCCGGCATACGCGGAGACGCTGCGCGCTGCGATGGAGCCCGGCGGGCAACGAATGCTCAGCGTTCCGACCCAAGACGTCGGCGGCGCGCTGGCTCCGAACCTCAACATTCTGTGGAACGTCGCCGGCGTGCGCGGCTATACGACGCTGGCCTTAGCGCGCTCGGCCGCGTATCTGCGCGTCGACTCGCTGCGTACGCTGGGAAGCGTCCTGGCAGACGGCGATCGCACCCTCGACGCGGCCGGCGTGCGCTACGCCGTCGTGCCGCAAGGCATCACGGTGAGCCGGCCGCTTACCGACCCGTTCGACCCCGGGTCGGCGCTGGCACTGCGCGTCGGCAGCGCTGATATGGGCGAGAAACCGGACGCGAGCCTCGCGCTCCCCATTGGTCCGACGACCAGCCGCCTCGCGCTCGTTTCGTTTCTGGCCGGCGGAGCGGGCATCGCCGACGGCACGCCCGTCGCCGATCTGCGCCTCACCGATGCGGCCGGCCACGCCGAGAGCGTCACGCTGCTGAGCGGCGCGGGTCCGGCCCGCATCGATATACTCACGCTGCCGGCTCCGATCGCCGCGCGCCGTTTGGACGTGCAGTGGCGCGGTCCCAGCGCTGCGAGGGGCGCGATCGACATCGAGCGCCTGTCGTTACTTGATGACGGTATGAAAGCCGCCACGCCGATCACCGCGCTGACCTTTTTGCTGGCGGCTCCGCAGCGTTGGCAGCCCGTCCCGACGCTCGCCGGCGGCGATCGCATTTTCCAAAACGTACGCGCTTTTCCGCGGGCCTGGATCGTTCATCGCGTGCTGGCCATGCCGGACGAGCGCGTGCTGGCCGCGATCACCGCCGGGGACTACGATCCCGCTCAGGTGGCGCTGGTGAGCGGGCAGGTACCCGCGCTCGCTCCACGCGCCGAACTCGGTTCCGAATCGGTCAGCCTCGAGCGGCTCGCACCGGCCGGCATGGTGCTGAACGTCCACTGCGTCACGCGCTGCGCGGTCATCACGAGCGACGCGCTCTACCCGGGCTGGAGCGCGCGCATCGACTCTCAGCCGGCGCCGATCTTCGCAGCCGATTACGCTCTGCGCGGCGTGGCGGTTCCGGCCGGCACGCACCGGGTCGTCTTCACGTTCCGGTCCCTCTCGACATATACCGGAGCCGCGATCACGCTCGTCGCGCTCATCCTCACCGGATGCTTGATGCTCCGTCGCCCACGCCCGCCGTCGTCCGCATGCGTAGCGTAGCTCATCCGGCGCCGAGGGCTTGCGCATTTCCGTTTGGAATACTCAACTTGGGCCGATGTGGCACAGCGGCGACTGCACCGCTTTTGTAAAGCGGAATACAAACATCGTGGGTTCGAGTCCCACCGTCGGCTTTCGATACGCGCTACGGGCGTCGCAGTAGCTGTTCATCGGCGCCGCAGCTGTCATCGAGCAGCAGCAGCCCGTCATCAGTGGGGGCGCGCGCCCGGTGACGGACCTGCGCGTTGCACGACATCAGAAAACCAAGGGGGCGCTTTGTTTGCAGGGAGCCTAATCGGTTAGCGGCAACCGCGGGCGCATGCTTCGTTCGCTTCTTCGCCTCAGCGCCGCGGTGGCGCTGGCCGTGCTCGTCGCGCCGCTCAGCCCGTCGGCGGCGCCGGCGCCGGGCATCGCCTACGACGAGATCGTTCGGGTGGTGGTGGGGGCAACGCCGCCGCCGCCCGGGACGTTCCAAACCGACGTGGCCGCGCTGAACTCCGCCGCCACCGCGGCGGCAGCGACGCCCACGCCCGCGCCGCGCCGGCGCGCCGGCCTCGGTTTCGGAGCCCTCGCCGGCGCCATGCTCGGTGGTGGTATCGGTGGAGTCGGGGGCGCGGTGGCGGGCAATGCCGCGTCCAACAGCATGGACGATTCGATGCAATCGTTCGGTCCGCAATTCGCCTCGCTCGGCATCGCCTTTCGCTCGTTTCTCCAACCGCACTTGATGCGCTACGCGTACTACAACGGCTGGGAGCGCGTCGACGACGTCGCGGCGCAGACGGCGACGATTCGCAAATGCGATATCGGCCAAGTCTACCACCTCGATCTGGCCAAGAAGACCTACTCGGTCTACGATCCGAACAGCGAGCCCGCGGCAACCGGCCCGGCGCCCGGGCCGCAACGCGCGGCGCGTCCCGCAACCCCGGTGGAAGCGGCGCCGCCCGGCACGGCCGTGGCCGACATCAGCACCACGACCAAAGCGCTCGGGCCGCTCCGCATCGAGGACCAGCCGACGACCGGTTACGACTCCACCGCGTCGTTCTCCACGACTCAGGCCACCGGCAGCTGCCGCAACGCCAGCATGTCGATCACGACCGAGGAGTACATCTCGGCCCTCAACCGGCCCGCGGTGACTTCCTGTCCCGTCCGGCGCGCTCCCATACCGCAAAGCGCCACCGAGGCCGTCACGCCGCCCCAAAACACCGGCGGCTGCCGGCCGACCATGACCTTCCACACCAGCGGCCCGCCGGTGCCGGCTGGCAAGCTGGCACTCTACACGCTCGTGACCATGAGCGGGATGGGCGGCGGCGCAACACCGGCTCCCGGCGCGAGTTCCGCGCCCGGAGTCGCCTTTCTGACCGAGCGCGGCGGCATCAAGACGCTCGGCGCGCCGGACGAGGCACTCTTCGGAATCCCGAACGACTTCACCAAGACGCCTTAGTGACGCAATAAGAAAAACGAGGCTCTCGTTTGAGAGCCTCGTTGTTACCTCAGGGCAGTTCGATCTCGGCGAGGTTCTTTTCGATCTTGCGCTTCACGCGCTGCAACGCGTTGTCGATCGACTTCACGTGGCGGTTGAGGTCACGCGCCATCTCTTGGTAGCTCTTGCCCTCGAGATACGAGAGCAGCACCTGCGACTCGAGATCCGAGAGGTTTTCTTGTATGCGCGACTTGATGTCTTCGGAAACCTCTTGGTTGATCACCAAGTCTTCGGGATCCGACGTCTTGTTGGACGGCATCACGTCGAGCAGCGTGCGCTCGCTGTCCTCGTCGTAAATCGGCTTGTTCAGCGAGATGTATTGGTTGAGCGGGATGTGCTTCTGACGGGTCGCCGTCTTGATCGCGGTGATGATCTGCCGCGTGATGCACAGTTCGGCGAAGGCGCGAAAACTCGAAAGTTTGTCCGCCTTGAAATCGCGCACGGCCTTGTACAGACCGATCATCCCCTCTTGGATGATATCTTCGCGATCGGCGCCGATGAGAAAATAACTTTTGGCTTTGATGCGAACGAAGTTCTTGTATTTGTTCAACAAGAATTCCATCGCCAAGCTCTCGCCGGCTTTCGCTGCGGCGACGAGGTCCTCGTCGGGACGCTCGCTGTAGTCGAGCGTCGCCGGCGCGGGTTGCGTGAGCGCCATCATTCCTACCTTACCCTGGAGTGGATGCGCGAGAAAACGCAGGCCGAGGCCCGTCGGACCGCGCGCATCCGGACTAGTATAGGAGGGTCCTGCAAGAAAATCAAGGATAAATCGCGCCTTTAGCCCGCTTGACGCTGCCGGACGGCCTCATACAGCAGGACCGCGGCGGCGACGGAAGCGTTGAGCGACTGGGTTTTGCCGAACATCGGGATCGCCACCCGGTAGTCGCACTCCCGGGCAACCAAGGGAGCGATCCCCTCCCCCTCGGCGCCGATCACGATCGCCAGGTCACGAGCGAAATCGGCCTGCCCGAGCGGAAGGGTGCCCTCGCCGAGGGCCGCTCCCGCGACCCAGATGCCGGCCTTCTTCAGGGTCCGGATCGCCTGCGCGACGTTGGCGACCCGCGCGATCGGCAAATGGGCGGTCGCGCCGGCCGCGGCCTTGCGCACGGTTGCGTTGATTCCGGCCGAGCGGCGCTCAGGGAGGATGAGGGCCGTCCCGCCCGCCGCCTCGGCCGTCCGGATGATCGCCCCAACGTTGTGCGGGTCGGTCACGTGGTCGAGCACGACGAACAGGGCCGGGCCGCTGCGCGGCAGCGCGAGCGCCTCATCGAGCGTGATGTAGTCGAACGGCGCGCCGTAAGCCACCACGCTCTGGTGCGCCTTGTACGGGAAGTTTGCGAAAAACGCGCGGCTCTCGAAGCGGACCTGCACGTCCGCCGCGCGCGCGCGCTCGAGCAGGTTCCGCAGCGCGGGATCGGTCTTGCGCTCGTCGCCCACGTGGACGCGCCGCAGCGGCTCGCCCGCCACCAGCGCCTCGTTCACCGCATGAATTCCGTAGATGACGTCGTCGAGGTCGACGCGCGGCGCCGGCGGGCGGTGGCCGCGCTGCGGCGCTATGCGCCGGCGACGGTCCACGTGGTCGATCCGTCCTTGCCGTCGGTCAGCACGATGCCTTCGGCCGCGAGCGCCTTGCGCAGGCGGTCGGCGAGCGCGAAGTCACGCGCCTTGCGGGCCGCGTTGCGGGCATCGATCACGAGCGCGATCGCGCCGGCCGAGCCTTCCCCGTTGAAGGCGACCGCGTCGCCGAGGGCCGCGCGCAAACGCTCGATGCGGGCCGGATCGACCTCGGCCGCGGCGGCGGCCGGCGCGGCTTCACGCGTGAGGATCTCGCCGACGCCGAGGACGGTCAGCGCCTCTTCGAGGAACTCGGCGAGCGCCGCGCGCGTTGCCGGCGCAGCGTTGACGTGCTGCGCCGCCTCGAACAGCACGCCCAGCGCACCGGCAGTGTTCATGTCGTCGTCGAGCGCCTCGAAGAAGCGCTCGCGCAGCGATGCCGGGTCGATTTGCTCGCGTCCGGCCGGAAGTGCTGTGCCCTCGCCGGCGCGCAACGCGTCGTAGGCCTTGCGCAGTTTGGCCACGCCGCTGCTCGCCGCCGCGATCGAATCTTCGGTGAAATTCATCGGCTTGCGGTAACCGGTCTGCAAGAACAGGAGCCGGATCGCGAGCGGGTCGTGCCGTTCGAGCAGCGCGGTGAGCGGCTCGAAGTTGCCCAGCGACTTCGACATCTTCTTGCCGTCGAAGTTCAGCATCGCGCCGTGCACCCAGTAGTTCGCCATGTGCTCGTGGGGCGGCATCAGCGGTTCGCTCTGCGCGATCTCGTTCTCGTGATGCGGGAAGATCAAATCGGTGCCGCCGCCGTGAATGTCGAACGGCACGCCCAGCAGCTCGCGCGACATCGCGCTGCACTCAATGTGCCAGCCCGGCCGGCCCGAGCCCCACGGCGACGGCCACGCGGGCTCGCCGGGCTTGGCGAATTTCCACAGCGCGAAGTCGAGCGGATCGTGTTTGTGCTCGTTCTCCGCGATGCGCGCGCCGACCAGCAGCTCGTCGACGTCGCGATGCGAAAGCTCGCCGTAGCGCGGGAACGATTTCACCGCGTAATAGACGCCGTCTTCGGTCGCGTACGCATGATCCGAGGCGATCAGTTCGGCGATCATGTCGACGATCGCATCGATGTGCTGGGTCGCGTGCGGCTCGAGGTCGGGCTCGCGCACGCCGAGCTTGCGCATCCCGGCCTTGAAGCGGCCGTAGAACATCCCGACGATCGACTCGACGCTTTGATTCGTTTGCTGGGCGGTCGCGATCGAACGGTCGTCGATATCGGTCACGTTCTGCACGTAGGTCACGCGCAAGCCGTTGCGCGGGTGCGCGAGATAGCGCCGCAGGACGTCGAAAAACAAAAAAGACCGGGCGTGACCGAGGTGCGCTTCGGCCGAGGGGGTCAGTCCGCAGACATAGATGCGAACCTCGCCGTCGACGAGCGGAACGAAGGGCGCGACGGCGCGCGTGCGCGTGTTATAGAGCCGGAGAGACATCGTTACGGTCCACGAGTTCGGCGAGACGCGCTTCGAGCGCTGCAACGCGCGCGCGCAACTCGGCCACCTCGGCGGCGCTGAGATCGGGCAGATCGACCTGCGGGCGCGGCGAGGGCAGCGCGATCGGCCGGCCGTCCTGCAGCACCACGCGGCCCGGGATGCCGACTACGGTCGAGTTCGCCGGCACGTCCTTCACCACGACGGAGTTGGCGCCGATCTTTACGTTCTCGCCGATCGTGATGTCGCCCAGTACGGCCGCTCCCGAACCGACCACGACGTTGTCGCACAGCGTCGGATGGCGCTTCTTGCGCTGCAGCGATGTGCCGCCCGAGCGTGACGCCCTGATAGATCGTCACGTCCTTGCCCACGATCGCCGTTCCCCCGATCACCACCCCCGTGCCGTGATCGATGAAGAAGCCGGGGCCGATCGTCGCGCCGGGATGGATATCGATACCGGTCACGCGATGGACGACCTCACTCAGCAGCCGGGGCAACAGCGGGACGCGCCACCGCCACAACGCATGAATCGCTCGGTGCGCGGTGACGGCGTGAAAGCCCGGATACGAGAGAAGGACGTCGAGCCAACCTTCGGCCGCCGGGTCGCGTTCGACCGGCGCACGCAGGTCGGCGAGAAACGTCGCGAACGCGGAACGCATGGGATCGCCCCTTACGAACCCCGCCGGGCGTCGGGTGGTTTCTGGGGCTGGATCGTCTCGAACGGGACACCGCCGGGACCGTAGGCGATCGGCTCGAGCCCTCGGCCGTGCAGCAGGCGCGAGCTGACCGCGCCGACCCGTATCATGATGCGCTCGTGGCCGAGCAGCGGGAAGAGCAGCTCCAGCGGCGGTCCCTCGGCCCGCCCCGTGAGGGCCATGCGCAGCGCCGCGAACGCGTCGTCGTGCCCGATTCCGAACTCGTCCGCGATCGCCGGCACGTCGCTCGCGAGGGGCAGGTCGCGCAGTTCCGGCTGGGCGTCGACATATTGGGAGACCGCATCGAGGAAGAACACGACCTGCCGGTTGCGCAGCCGCTCGAGCTCCAGGGCCGGCATCGTCGTCGCTTCGGCCCGCAGCAGCGCGACCTCGCCCAAGGCCTCATCGACGGTCGCGCAGCGCGAACCGAAGGCCGCGAGGAAGGTCGCGATCCAGCGTTCGGCCGCCGGCGGCACCGGGTCCTCGAGCAATCCGGCCCGCTGCATCGCGGTCGCGAGCTCGCCGGCGGTCACGTCAGCGCCGTCAGCAGCGCGACGGCGTAGGCCGCGATCCCGCTGCCGTCGCCCGTGTAGCCCATGCCTTCGCTGGTCTTCGCCTTCACGCTGATCTTCTCGATGTCGAGGGTCAGCGTTTCGGCCAGAGCGTCACGCATCGCCGCGATGTGCGGCGAGAGCTTCGGCGCTTGCACGACGACGGTGGCGTCGATGTTCGCGATCGTCCAGCCGTGGCGCACGAGCTGCTCGTGAACGGCGGCCAGCAGCGTGAGCGAGTTGGCGCCCTTCCACTGCGGATCGGTGTCGGGAAAATGTGCGCCCAAGTCGCCCAGTGCGGCCGCGCCCAGCAGCGCGTCGCAGATCGCATGCGTGAGCGTGTCGCCGTCGGAATGGCCGAGCGGCCCGCGCTCGAAGGGGATCGTGACGCCGCCCAAAATAAACGGCCGGCCCTCGACGAGCCGATGCGCGTCGAAGCCGTGCCCGATGCGCATCACGGACGCGGGACGACGTGCGAGAGGTGCGTGGTGAACAGTGCGTCTTCACCGGCCAGCGCGTGCAGCCGGCGGCCGAAGCCGCGCAGCGCTTCCGTGCCGGCGTAGGCCCGGATCGCGACCGCGTTGGGCAGATCGCGATCGACGCCGTCCACGCGCGCCGAGCGGGATTCCAGTTCGGCCAGCACGGCGTCGACCGCACGCGCTTCGACGAAACACTCGACCAAGAACACGTCCTCGTCATCGACAACCGGATGGCGTTCGCGCAGGATCGCTTCCGCGCGTTCGAGATCGGCCGGATGCGTGACCTTGAAGTTGTCGAGCGGCGCCTCGACGACGACGACGTCGATGCCGCTGCGTTCGAGCAGCGCCGCATCATCGGTGGCGCGCGGCCAATCGTGCCGCAGCGGCTCGGTGTGCGCATGGCGCATGTCGCGCGCGGTTGCGAACTGCGGCGTTTGCGCCGACCACAGCGTGGCGCGCTCCAGCGTGCGCACGACCTTGAGGCCGTCGTCGACGACCTTGATCGTGTCGACGACCGGCGCGGCCAGCAGAGCCGCGACGCCGGGCCGCACGGCCCGCATCCCGGCGCGAACGCTGGCGGCCTGGATCAGCGGCCGCGCGCCGTCGTGAACGAAGATGCCCGCGCAGTGTTCGGGCAGCACGCCGATGCCGGCGGCGGCACTGGCTTGCCGGTCGGCACCGCCCGCCACCACGGCGAGCGAGGCCGAGCGCACGCGCATCAGCGCCATGTCCTGGACGTCTTCGATGTACTCGCGCTCGGTGACGATCACGATGTCCGAGATCTCCGGCATCCCGGAAAACACTTCAATCGACCAAGCCAACATCGGCTTGCCGCCGAGCTCCACCAGCTGTTTGGGCCGCCCGAACCGCGTCCCGCGCCCCGCCGCAACGATCACCGCGCCCCAGATCAACGCTTCATCCTCGCGAAAATCATGCGGCCGGCGGCGGTTTGCAGTGCGCTCGTCACGGCGACGTCGACGGTTTCGCCGACTTGGCGGCGGCCGTTCTCGACCACGATCATCGTCCCATCATCAAGATATCCGACTCCTTGATGGGGTTCTTTCCCCTCCTTGATCAAGGCGACACGCAGCTCTTCGCCCGGCAGCAGCACCGGCTTCACCGCGTTGGCGAGCTCGTTGATGTTGAGCACGGCCACGCCTTCGACGTTCGCGACGCGGTTGAGGTTGAAGTCGTTGGTCACGAGCTTCCCGGCGCGTTCGCGGGCCAGCAGCACGAGCTTCGCATCGACCTCGCTGACCGTGTCGTAGTCGCGCTCGACGATTTCGAGCGGCGAGAGCGCTTGCAGCTTGGTGAGCACATCGAGCCCGCGGCGGCCGCGCGTGCGCCGCATCGCATCGCTCGAGTCGGCGATATTTTGCAGTTCGCGCAACACGAAGCGCGGTAAGATCAGCGGCCCGTCGAGGAAGCCGCTGCGCACGATGTCGAGGATCCGCCCGTCGATGATCACCGAGGTGTCGAGCACCTTGGGCGTCCCGCCCGCCGCGAAGGCGACGTTCGCGATCGGGCCGAGCCCAACGCGCTGTTTGGCCCCGACGCGCGCGCCCAGATAGGCGGCGAAGATGCTCACCACGATGTAGATCACGATCGCGATGTAGCCGCCCGTGCGGCCGGCGAACGTGATGAACTCGAAGAGCACGCTCTTGAGCGAGAAACGCGATGATCAGGCCGGCGGTCAGCCCGATCGCGCCGCCGACGAGTTCGCCCGGCGCCATGCGATCGATCGCGCGCTCGACCGCGACCAGTTCGCGCTCGAAGACGCGCTGCGCCATCGGCACGATCAGCACGCCGAGCAGCGCACCGATCACCGGCGCGATCACGACCGCGGCGAATTGCCACCATTGGCTCGCGACGTGAATCGAGATCGCGCGATCGTAGGCCTCGCGGCCGAGCAGAAATCCGGTCGTGCCGAAGATCGCCGCGAACACCAGGCGCAAGACGACGCCGGCCAGGTGGCCGCCCGGATCACGTTCAGGCGAGGAATGCGCCACAGACATCGTTGGCTAGAAACCGGCCGCGCGCGGTGAGGCGCACGCTGCGTTCGTCGGCAACGAGCAGCCCGGCAGCGGCGTAATCCGCGATGATCGGCGCGTAGTGCGTGAAAACATCAACGCCATACCGTTCGCGGAACGTGCCCGCATCGACTCCCTCGCTCGTGCGCAGAGCCAGCATCATCGCTTCGCCGGTCCGCGCATCGCCCGTCAGTTCCTCGGAATCGCCTGGGATCGGCCCGGCCGGCGAGCGCCGCCGCTTCGTATGCGCGCGCGGTCGCGCGTGTGCGTCGAACGAACGCCGCCGAGGTAGGACGCCGCCCCGACGCCGAGGCCCAGATAGGCGCCGTTGCGCCAATAGTTCGCGTTGTGCTCGCAGCGAAAGCCGGGCCGGGCGAAGTTGCTGATCTCGTAGTGCTCGAAGCCGGCCGCGGTCAGCTTCTCGATCGCGAGCGCATAGAGCCGCGCCTCGTGCTCGTCGTCGGCGAAGGCGGCCGGCTCGCGCGCCTGCCAGCGCGCGTACGGCGTGCCCTCCTCGATCGTGAGCCCGTAGGTCGAGACGTGCTCGACGCCCAGCGCGATCGCGGCGTCGAGCGAGCGCGCCCACGACGCTTCGGTCTGGCCCGGAACGCCGAACATCAGATCGACGTTGACGTTGGCGAATCCGGCCGGCGCGCGCGCGGCGCACCGTCTCCGCGACGTCGTCGGCCGTATGGCGCCGGCCCAGGACGCGCAGCTCGGCGCCTCGAACGATTGCGCGCCGATCGAGAGCCGGTTGAAGCCGCCCGCGCGCAGCTCGTCGAAGCCGGCCGGTCAGATCGCGATCGGGATTGACCTCGGCCGAAACTTCGGCGCCGTCGCGTCACGCCGAAGCGCTCGCGCAAGCAGCGCGAGCACGCGCACGAGCTCCGGCGGCGCATACGCGTTCGGCGTGCCGCCGCCGTAGAACACCGTCGTCGCGGCAACGGCCGGAGCGCGCGCGATCTCCGCCTCGAGCGCGCGCACGTAGCGTTCGGCGGCGCGCTCGTCGTAGGCCCACTTCGCGAAATCGCAATACGGGCAGACGTACGGGCAGAACGCCCAGTGAACGTAGATGCGCCGCGTTCATCGTTACGCCGGCAGAACGAAGATGCCGACCGCGCCCGGTCCGGCGTGCGTCCCGATCACCGGGCCCGCTTCGAACACGTCGAACGAGCGCAGCTCGGTCGCGATGCGCTCGCGCAGCCGGCCGGCAAGCGTCGGCGGCGAGCTCCGGGACGCGCGTGTGGATCACGCACACGCGCGCTCCGGCGGCTGCGTTGGCATCGCGCGCGGCGGCGGCGATCATCGTCTCTTGCGCGCGCGCGAACGTGCGCACGCGCGCTTCTTCTTCGATCCGGCCGCCGTCGATGCGCAGCACCGGCACGATCTTGACGAGCGAACCGATGAACGCTTGCGCGCGCGAGATGCGCCCGGTGCGCACCGCGTGCGAGAGATCGGGCATCGTCGCGTAGCCGCGTTCGCGTTCGCGGTCGTGCGCGAGCGCCGCGAGGATCGTGGCGGCATCGGCGCCGTCGCGCGCGAGATCGGCGGCGTGCATCGCTTGCAGCGCGAGGCCGCCCGATACGGTCGCGCTGTCGACGACGTGGATCTCGGCATCGGGAAACTGCTGCGCGGCGGCGGTGGCCGCGTTGATCGTGCCCGAGAGCAGCGCCATGATCGTCAGGCACACGATCGGCGCGGCCGGCCTCGACGTGCGGCGCGAAACGCATCCTCGAACATCGCCGGCGTCGGCTGCGAGGTCGTCGGCAGCGCGTGCTCGGCGCGCAATTTCGTCGTAGAACGCTTCGCGCGTGAGATCGACCGAATCGCGATAGCGCTGTGTCGCCGAAATGGACGAACAGCGGCACGACGTCGATGCCGTAACGCGCTTGCATCGCCGGGTCGAGATCGCTGGTCGAATCGGTGACGACCGCGACAGCGGCCATCAGGTCACCTCGGCGGCGTCCGCGATGGCCAGCGTTCCGGTGAGCGACGCCTCGATCGTGCCGACCAGATTGCGCTCGGCGAGCGCCGCCGCGTTGCGAATCGCGTTGCGGATCGCGATCCGGTTCGAGCGGCCGTGCGTGACGATGCAGGCGCCGCGCACGCCGAGCAGCGGCGCGCCGCCGTAGGTGTCGTAGCGCAAGCGCGCGCGCAATTTCTCGAACGACGGCTTGAGCAAGAAGCGCTCCGACCTTACCGATCGGCGGCGCGTCGGCGATCATCTCGCGCAGCATCGTGGTGATGAATTGCCCCGCGCCCTCCGACGTCTTGAGGATCACGTTGCCGACGAAGCCGTCGCACACGACGACGTCGGCATGATGTTCGTAGATGTCCTTGCCTTCGACGTGGCCGATGAAGTGCAGCGGCGCCTCGTCGAGCAGCGCGGCGGCTTCGAGCGTCTGCTGGTTGCCCTTGCTGCGCTCTTCGCCGATCGAGACGATGCCGACGCGCGGCCGCTCGATGCCGAGCGCGACCTTGCGCATACGCGTCGCCCATCAGCGCGAACTGCGCGATCCATTCCGGCCGGCAATCGACGTTGGCGCCCGCATCGCACAGCACGAACGGGCCGCCGACGGTCGGCAGCACGGCCGCGATCGCCGGCCGCGCGATCCCCGGAATCGTGCGCAAGCGCACGAGCGCGATCGCCAGAAACGCGCCGCTGTTGCCGGCCGAGAGCGCGGCGTCGGCGCGGCCGTCGCGCACCATCTCGACCACTTCCCCGAGGCTCGTCCCGCGCGCGCTGCGCATCGCTTGCGTCGCCGGCATATCCATCGCGATCTCACCGGCAACGTGCACCACCTCGATCGACCCGGCGGCGTCGCCCAAGCAGCGGGCGGATCCGCGCTTCGTCCCCCACCAGCGCCAGGTCGACCCCGCCGTCGCGCTGGGCGAGGATCGCGCCGGCGACGATCTCGTCCGGCGCGTTGTCGCCGCCCATCGCATCGATCGCGATGCGCGCGCGTTTCGCTTCGGTCTGCACGGAGCGTGCTTTTTCGGCCGACGATCGATCCGCCTGGGCCGCTCAGCTTTCGAACGACACCCAGTACTCGTTGTCGGCCTGACCCGCCGAAGTAGTGCTCGACGGTGAGCCCGGCAGCGTCCCGGCCCAACTCGGCCGCATACCGCGCCGCCTCGCCCGCCGTGCACGTTTGCCGCCGTAGTAGAGGGTCAGGCCACGCGCCCGGCCGGCCGGCGGCCAGGCCGCGCGACGCCGCGAGCAGCGGCCGCCGATCGTCGCGCCGGCGTGGCGACCCGCCACGCCGCCGACGCGCGCACCTTGCCGGCGAAGAACACGCCGCCGAGCGACCGCGGCCATCGCCGCTTCGATCGCGCCCGCAGCGGGCACGCGTCGCGCCCGCCGAGCGCCAGCAATGCCGCCAGGCCGCGCACGATGTCGCGGTGCGGGACCACCGTCACGTCCTTGGCGGTCGCAGTCGCGGCCGCGGCGTCGCGCGCCGCCGAGCGCGACGTTGCGGATCGTTCAGCAGCAGGTAGACGCGCGGGCTGAAGCGTCGCGTTCACCCCGATGAGCAGATCCTCGACGCTCGGGATTGCGCTCCGCGCGGCACGGGATCACGACGTCGGCGCCCAGCTCGCGCGCGATGCGCTCGAAGCCCGGCCCCGGCACGACCGCCGACGACGCCGAACGCCTGGGCGGCGACGTCGACGACCAGCAGCCGGTGCTGGCGGGCCATGTCTTCGACCTTCAGCCGGGTCGACCGTGCCGTGCCCGGCCGCGAGCGCTTGCACGGCGGCCGGCCGGCCGGTGTGCAGGTGCACCTTGAGCGTCGGCCGGCTGCCCGCGACGATCAGCGAATCGCCCAGCGGCGCCAGCAGATCGCGCAAGCGCCGGCGCGTCCAGCGTCGCGTCCTCGAGCACGAACTCGGTGCAGAAACGGTGCTCGCCGACGGCCTGGCGCGCGCGTGAACACCGGCGAGCGCAGCGGGCGGCGCGGAAACGCGGTCGCGCGGCCGCGGCGCTGCCGGGCAGAAAGCGCAGCGCGCCCTCGATGAAGTAGCACAGCCCGGCGCCGCCCGCATCGACCACGCCGGCTTCCTTGAGCGCCGGGAGCTGCTCGGGCGTCCGCTCGAGCGCGTCGTTCGCCGCCCGCACGACGCCGCTCAGCAGCCGGTAGAGGTCGGTCTCGTGCGGCGGCCAGCCGGCACGGCCTCGTCGGCGGCGGCCTGCGCGACCGTGATGATCGTGCCCTCGACGGGATTCGTCAGGGCGCGCGCGCGCCGCCGCGACCGCGTCCTGCAGCGCGAGCGCCAGACTCGAGCGCGTCGATGCGCTCGCGATGCCGTCACGGCATGGGCGAAGCCGCGCAGCATCTGGGAGAGGATCACGCCCGAGTTGCCGCGCGCTCCGAGCAAGCTGCCCTGCGCGGCCGCCGCGGCCACGCGCCGAGAGCGGCTCGCTCGCGCACCGCCGCCGCCGCGCGCAGCGCGGCCCGGGCGGTCAGGTACATGTTCGACCCGGTGTCGCCGTCGGGCACCGGAAAGACGTTGAGGTCGTTGAGGACGCCGCGGTACTGCCGCAAGAAATACGTTCCGGCGGCGATGAACTTGCCGAAGGCACGCCCGTCGAGCATGGTCAACGCCATTGGCCTCGCTGTTGGCCGGCCGCCGCGGGCCGGCCTTTCCGGCACCCGGCGGGTTGATTGCGGGCGCGTCGCATGATACAATTCGCCTGTTATGGCCAAGAGATGCGACGTTTGTGGTAAGGGTCCGATGGCGGGCAACAACGTCAGCCACGCAATGAACAAGACCAAGCGCCGCTGGCTGCCGAACCTGCAAGCCGTCCGGATCGACGACCGTGGTACGCACCGTACCGCTCGCGTCTGCACGAACTGCCTGCGCTCGAAGCGCGTCAAGCGCATCGGCGTAGCCTAAATTCGTTCGGCATCGGCCGGCGACGAGACATCGCCGGCCCAAATCCGGAGAGCTTGCATGCGAGCTACGCGACCCAATTCGTGGGAACGAACCGTGGGACGTGGAAATTTTGGCGACGTCCAAGCCCCTGACCATTCATGTCGGCTGTCAGTTCGAATACTCGGCGCAGAACGACGTGCCCGCCATCTGCATCGTCCGGCCGTCGGGCTTCGACGGGGTCCGGTTGCTGAGCGAAACGTGGATGTCCACGCCGCCGGTGCCCTATCACGACTACGTCGACATCTTCGGCAACGTCTGCCGGCGCCTCACGCTGCCGGCCGGGCTCGCCACGATCTACTACGACGCGCGGGTGGAGGCGCCGGGCGAGGCCGAGGCCGTCGATCCGTCGGCCCGTCAAACGCCGGTCGAAGGGCTCCCCGACGACGTCCTCGTGTACACGCTGCCCAGCCGCTTCTGTCTCTCGGACGAACTCTACGACCGTGCCTGGGCGCAGTTCGGCGCCACCGAACCGACCTGGAACCGCGTGCCAGACGATCGTGCAATTCGTTCACGATCACGTGAAGTTCGGCTACCAGTACACGACGCCGACCACCACCTCGAGCGACGTGCTGGCCAACGCCACCGGCGTGTGCCGCGACTTCACCCATCTCGGGATCGCCCTGTGCCGCGCCATGAGCATCCCGGCCCGCTACGTCTTCGGCTACATCCCCGACATCGACGTCGAGCCGCTCGATGCCCCGATGGACTTCTGCGCCTGGTTCGAGGCCTATCTCGACGGCCGCTGGTGGACGTTTGACCCGCGCAACAACGAACGGCGGCGCGGGCGCGTTATCATAGCGCGCGGGCGCGATGCTGCCGATGTACCAATGGTGACCACTTATGGAAATGCGAGCTTCCGGTCGATGACGTGCTGGGCGGATCAGATCATCACGTGAACGAGCCGGCCGGAACCCCGATCGACGAACGCCAGGTCGACTGGAAGCGCGTGGTTACCGCGCGCTATTCGCGTCGAGCAGACGCTGCGCTATGAGTACGAACAGCCGATCCGCAACCTGCACCATCAGCTGATCATCGCGCCGCGCCCGCGCCACCTCGATCAGCAGCGGCTGGCCAACCGGATCTGGACCTCGGCCGACGGCCCGCTCACGCTCGAGAGCGACGAGTTCGGCAACGACATCGCGGCCGTCAACGTCGATCGCGCGTCGAGCGCGAGATCGTGTTCTCACTCGAAGCGACGATCCTGCGCGACCACCGGCTGGGCAGCACTGCCCGACCGCACACGATCTGATCGATCCGCGCTGGACCGGCGGCCGGCGGCTGACGCGCGCCAACCCCGCCATTGCCGCGGCCGCCGCCGAGCTGCGCTCGCTGCACCCCAACCATCACGAACTCGCCGAAGAGATCGTGAACTTCGTGCACGACCACATGACCTACACCAAAGACGTCACCGACGTGTTCACGACCGCCGCGACCGCCTTCGCGCAGGGCCGCGGCGTGTGCCAGGACTACGCCCACATCGCGATCTCGCTCGCGCGCGCGGCGGGTCTGAGCGCGCGCTACGTCTCGGGCCATCTGCTCGGCGAGGGCGCGACCCACGCGTGGGTGGAGTTTCTCGTTGCCGATCGCAAGCACGGCCCGCTCGTGCTCTCGTACGATCCGACCTATTGCAAGCCGACCAACTTCCGCTACATCGTGGTGGCGATCGGGCGCGATTACGACGACGTTCCGCCGACCTCGGGCGTGTTCACCGGCCGCAGCGCGAGCGTACTGCACGGCCAGCAGCGCGTGCGGCTGCTCGATATCAGTTACGCCGCTTAGCCCGAACCCGCCGAGACCGCGTGCGCCGACCGCAAGAGAGCCTGACCGACCGCCCGGTCGACATGCAGCGCATTCGCGCGTCGCTCGCTCGCAACTGCGAAACCTTCGCCGACGACCCGGCCGCATCGGCGACCGCGATGGACCTGATGCTCACGCTGCGCCGCACGGCGACGAGTTTCCAGACCCTGGCCGAAGCCTACACTCGCGCCTACGATCTCTCGCCGGCCCGCGTCGTCATCGTGATGGCGCTCGCGGCAACGAAGGGCCACACGCTCGCGCAAGCCGAGATCGGCCGCGAACTCTCGGTGTCGCTCGGCAACCTCACCGCGCTGCTCGCCTCGCTCGAAGCGCTCGGGCATCGTCAAGCGCCGCGCCGATGCCGGGCGACGGCCGCGTGACGAACATCTCGCTCACGGCGAAGGGCCTCGCGCTCGTGAAGCGCTTCGCGCCCGTGCACTACCGCACGGTCGCGGCGGCGCTCGACGGGCTCACGCTCGGCGAACAGCAGACGCTCATCACGCTGCTCGACAAGATGCGCGAGCAGCTCAAGACTGGGCCCGAAGGCTCAGCCGGCGACGTCGCCGCGCAAGAAGACTTCGTCGTAGTAGGCGGCGCTCACGTTGGAGATCTCCCACCAGTTGCCGTCGCGATCGTACAGCGTGAACGAGTGCACGCCGCCGTCGACGCTGAGCGGACCGATCTCGCGAATGCGTGTGCTCGTCGCTGCGCGCGCAGCGCCGCTTCGCGCGCCGCATCGACTTCGGCCGCCGTTTCGACGCGCAGGCAAAAGCGGTTCTCGACGCCTTGCGGTTTCGGCTCATCGCCGATCGCGACGCACACCAGCGACCACGGGCCGCCGCTCCAGAGATACTGCGCTTCGGCGAGCGGACGCACCGAACCCAGGCCCAGCACGTCTTGATAGAAGCGGCGCGATGTGAGGCAATCGTCGCACTCGATCGTGCCGTGCGAGAGGCGCGTGTTCGGAATCAGCGACGGTCATACGACGTCGCCGATCGCGCGCAGCGTTTCGTACTGTTGCGCTTGACGATGCGATGCTCGACTTCCCACCAGTTGCTGTCGGCGTCCTCGAAGTAGAACGAATACGCGCCGTGCGCCGCGCGCGGCTTCTGCACTTTGCTGCAGTCCGTAGCGCTCTTTGTTCTCGACCAGCGTGGCGTAGGCGCGGTCGACGTCGCTCTGGCTGTCGACGAACACGCCCCAGTGGTTGAGCATCGCTTGCGGGTTGGCGATCGTGCGGGACTTCGCGCACGTCGAGCACGAGGTAGGGCTGGCCGGCGAGCGGTTCGCCCGGCCGGTGTCCGCGTTCGCGCACGTAGAGGGCGCCGGCGCGTAGCGCACGCATTCGAGGTCGAGCACTTCTTCGAACAGGCGGCGGACGGCGGCCAGATCGGTCGTGAGGAACGTGCCGCGTTCGAGCGAGGTGGTGCGGATCAGCGGGTGCGGGGCGTTCGAGTTGCGTGGAGACCATCCGATACCTCCGGGCTTACAGATCGAGCACGAGCATCTCGCCCGGCAGAGCGCGCGAGACGCAGACTTGGATCAGGGACTTGCGGCCTTCTTCATCGAGAACACCGTCACGATGTTCGACGTTGCCGGCCACATACCGCGTCGTGCACGTGCCGCAGAAGCCGTCGCGGCAGACCGTGCGGACGCGCACGTCGTTGGCCGCGAGGACGTCGAGGATCGAGCGGTCGGCCGGTACGTGCAGCGTGACGTTGCGGCGCCGCAAGTGCACGTCGAAGGGCTTGTTCTCCGCCGCCGCTCCGGCGTCGGCGCGCACCGCTCCGAAGAGTTCGAAGTGCACCGTTCCCTGCGGCCATTCGCGCGCCGCGTGGCGCACGGCCGCGATCAGGCCCGGCGGCCCGCAGACGTAGACGTGGGTGCCGGGTTCGCGCACGGCCAGCAGCGCGTCGACGTCGAGCCGCCGCTCGCGCACGCCGCCGGTCGTGGTGCAGCATCGCGCGGGCGCCGTGGCGCTCCTCGATGCGCGCGAAAAACGCGCTCTCCTCGCGGCTGCGCGTGCAATAGATCAGCCGGTAGTCGATGCCCAGCTCGTCGAAGCGTTCGGCCATCGAGAGCATCGGCGTGATGCCGATGCCGCCGGCGATGAGGATGTTGTGATCGCCGCCTTCGTCGATCTCGAACCGGTTCTGCGGTGCGGAAATACTGAGCACGTCGCCCACGGCGAGCGCGTCGTGGACCCACGCCGAGCCGCCGCCGCCCGCTTCTTCACGCAACACGGCGATCACGTAGCGGTCGCGTTCGCGCGAATCGTTCAGCAGCGAATACGACCGTACGAGGCCGTTGGGGAGCGTGACCTCGACGTGTGCGCCGGCGGTGAACGGCGGCAGCGGCGCGCCGGCCGGATCGGTCAGCTCGTACGATTTGATACGCGGCGCCACGCTTTCGACGCTGCGAACGACGACGTCCATGACGGCCGAACTACTTTTGCCCAAAAGTAGTTTCCTGCCGGGCAGGCGCCTACTCCAACCGCAGGTGATCCCAGCCGGCGCTCGCGACGGCGACGCCGTCGGCGCGGCGCACGCCGGTTTCGGCGCCGGCCGTACCGACGCGCAGCAGCGGCCGGCCGAACCGGGCGTGAAAACGGCGCGCGAGGTGCGCGAAGGCGCGCGGCGCGACCGCGACCAGCAGCTCGAAATCCTCACCGCCGTCGAGCGCCCACTGCTCGGCATCCGCGCCGGCCCGGGCCGCGAGCGCGCGCGCACACGCCGCCACCGGAACCGCTTCGATCGCCGCACCCGTCCCGGAAGCGCGCGCGAGCCGCGTGAGATCGGTCGAGAGCCCGTCGGAGGTGTCCATCATCGCGCGCACGTTGCGCGAGGCGGCGAGCCAGCGCCCTTCGGCCAGACGCGGCTCGGGCGTGCGAAACGCGCGCAGCGCGTCGGCCGCCGCCGGATCGCCGGCGAGCTCGGGATGCTCGAGCGCAACGGCCAGCCCGGCGCGGCTCGCTCCCAGCGGCCCGGTCACCGCAATCGCATCGCCCGGCAGCATTCCGGCCCGCGTCTTGAGGTTCGAAGGCCGCACTTCACCGACGATCGTGATCGCGATCGTGATCGCCGGCGCGCGCACGATGTCGCCGCCCGCGATCGCGCAGCGCGCGCGCTCGGCGAGCGCGGCGATCCCGCGATAACAGTCGAGGATCCAGGCTTCGTCGGCGCTCGGGCCGACGCCGAAGGCGATCGTGGCCAGCACCGGCTTGGCGCCCATGGCGGCGATGTCGGAGAGGTTCGAGGCCAGCGCGCGGTGCCCGGCCTCGGCCGCGCTCATCGCGGCGCAGGTGAAGTGCACGCCCTCGACCAGCGCGTCGGTGGTGATGACGCTGCGATGCGAACGCGAGGGCTGCCACACCGCGGCATCGTCGCCGATTCCCACCAGCAACGCGTTCGGAGCCGCCCGCGCCACGATCGCGTGCAGCTTGCCGATCAGGTCGTCCTCGGTCACGCGCGCGAGGCGTCGATACGGCGGCGCAGGTCGCGGACCGCCGCCGGCGGATCGGGCGCGGCGAACACGCTCGAGCCCGCGATCAGCATCGTCGCACCCGCCTCGACCGCGCGCTCGATGTTCTCCACCCCGATACCGCCGTCGACCTCGAGGTCGCAGTCGGGATTGCGCGCATCGATCAGCGCGCGCACCTCGCGCAGCTTCACGAGCGCGCGCTCGATGAACGCCTGACCGCCGAACCCCGGATTGACGCTCATCACCAGGATCTGATCGCACTCCTCGATCAAATCGACCAGCATCGCCGCCGGCGTTTGCGGATTGATGCCGATGCCGGCGCGCGCGCCGATCGAGCGCAGGTGCTGCAGCAAGCGATGGGCGTGCGGCGTGGCCTCGTAGTGAAAGGTGATGATGTCGGCGCCGGCCTGGCGGAAGTCGTCGACGTACTTTTCCGGTTCGACGATCATCAGGTGGCAGTCGAAGGGCAGCTTCGTCAGCTTGCGCAGGTCGGCGACGATCTTCGGGCCCCAGGTGAAGTTGGGGACGAAGCGGCCGTCCATCGAGTCGAGGTGCAGCGCGTCGGCGCCCGCCTCTTCGACCATCCGAATTTGACCGGCGATGTCGGCGAAATCGGCCGACAGCAGCGAGGGTGCGAGCCTGACCGGCCGCATCAGCGCGGCGACGCCGGCGAGCGCGGTTCCGGCGTGTGCAGCGCGGGCGGCTCGACGCCGATCTTCGCGACGTCGAGCAGTTCGTTGTTCACGTAGGTGTCGAGCTCGGCGGTGCCGATCGCGGTCACGTTGAGGTCGAGCTTCTGGCCGCCTTGGGCGTAGCCGTCGTAGACGTTCCACGTTCCCGTTTCATCGCGCACCTGCATGCGCACGTGCGCGGTGTCGTCGCGGATCGGAATCGCGGCGGTGACGTGAACCTGCCGGACGAGGTAGCCGTATTCGCCCGGGCCCGCGCTCACTTGCAGCGATGTCGGCGCGAACGGGTCGATGAACTGGCCCGCCGCCGGCGATTGCCGCACGACGGTGCCGCGGGCCGGACCGTCAACGCCGAACGGCGTCCACACGACCTGTCCCAAGCGCACCTTGGCGGCCGTTGCCGCGTCGCGCGCCGCATCGATGCCCATGTTGACGAAGTTCGGCACCTTGACGTTCGTGGGCGGCCCTTTGCTGAGCGTCAGGCTCACCGCGGTGCCTTCGCGCACGCTCGTCAGCGGCGGCGGGTTCTGGTCGACCACGTGATTGGCCGGGATGTCGTTGTTGGGCACGGTCTTCGTGCCGGCGAGCTGCAGTTTGACGTTGCCGAGTTCGAGGGTGACGTTGCGCAGCGATTCGAAGCGCAAGTCGGGCATCGGGAAAATGTGGATGCCGGCGCTGACGACGAACGAGATGGCGCGGCCTTCGCGCACGTGCGCGCCGGCATCCGGCTGCTGGCCCATCACGACGTCGATCGGATACTTCTCGCTCGGCTGGCGCGCGACGACCGTACAGGTCAGGTGCAGACGCGTGCACTCGGCGCTCGCGTCGTCGAGCGTTTGCCCGGCGAACGCGGGCAACAGCACGTCGCCGGAACTGCCGCCGAAGAAGTCTTGCACGGAGCGCGCGAACCACACGATCACCGCGACAAAGAACGCCAGCGCCAGCGCGAGCACCCAATCGCGATCGAGCAGCGTGGTGAACGAGGAACGCAGCCGGCGGCGCGGCGCGGCGGTGTCGCTCACCGCGGTTGGGCAGTCACGACAGCAGCGCTTCCAGGGCGGCCTCGTCGAAGTCGGCGTTGCTGTAGACGCGGTGCACGTCTTCGTGTTCTTCGAGCGCGTCGAGGAACGTCAGCACCTTGTCGGTATCGGCCGGGCTCGGCCGCACCGTTTGCTTGGCTTCCATCGCGAGCTGGGCTGAGATCACGCGCAGCCCCGCGGCTTCCAGTTCGTCCTTCACGGCCATCAAGCGCGCGGGCTCGGTGACGATCTCGGTCGGTTCGCCGAAGCGCACGTCGATCACGCCCTCGACCAGCGCCCGTTCGGTGAGCTCGTCTTCGCCGAGGCGCTGCGGTTCGACTTCGATCAGGCCGCGCGATTCGAAGATCCAGCCGACGCTGCCGGTCTCGCCCAGCGTCCCGTCGTTGCGGCTGAACAAAAAGCGAATTTCGCTGGCGGTGCGGTTGCGGTTGTCGGTCGCCGCTTCGACGATCACCGCGATGTTCGCCGGACCATAGCCTTCATAGCGGATCTCTTCGATCAGCTTCTCGTTGTCGGCGCCGCTCCCGCGCGCGATCGCACGCTTGATGTTGTCCTGCGGCATGTTGGCCGCGCGCGCCTTGTCGACGGCCATCTTGAGCCGGTAGTTGGCTTCGGGATCCGGCGACCCGTTCTTGGCGGCCAAAATGATCTCTTTGCTGATCTTGGTGAAGGCCGCGCCGCGCTGCGCGTCAACCTTCCCCTTCTTCAGCTTGATGTTATGCCACTTGCTATGCCCGCTCATACACGCACCCTGCTTTTCGGCATCAGATGATCCACCTTGGATACCACATCCGGGCGTGCCATGCATCCCACGTCACGTGCGTTCCCGCGAGCACCGGATAGAAGAACGCGAACGCCCAGACGACCACGACGAGGTAGACGCCCACGCTCAAGCGCGGGATGAACGACGACGCCGCGCCGGCCGGCGTCCAGTTCCAGAGCTTCTGCAGAACGATCGCGTTGCACAGCACGATGATCGCGAGGTTCGGGAAGAAATGGTACTCGAAGGCGATGCGCGGCGAGCCGATCCACGGCAGCCACTGCAGGAAGTACGCGATGACGAGCAGCGCGTAGCCGCGGTTGCGCTCGAACCACGCGAACACCCCGACCAGCGGCACCGTGATCAGGCCGAACAGCCACACGAACGGGTTGGGCAGCGCCAGGATCTCGGCGACGCAGCAGGCGGTGGGGTCGTTGGCATGGTCGCCGGTCCGGAAGTCGTGGTAGAAATACGAGATCGGGCCGCTCGAGGATCGGCCACTGCCACCATGACGATGCGTAGGGATGCGTCGCCACGAGGTGATCGTGGTAGTCGAACATCTCTTTCTGCAGCGCGACCATGTCCAAGAAGTTGTGGCCGAGCGTGAAGAACGGGATGTAGCACAGCGTGTAGATCGCGCCGGCGACGACCAGCATCCCGCCGACGAGCACGTCGAGCGGGATGCCGAACGGGTTGCCGAACAGCGCCGGCCGGCGCACGAAGCGCTGCGCGACGACGGCCGCCGCGCACAGCCACACGACGAAAAAGTCGAACAGGCCGTTCCACTTCGAGGCGGCCAGCGCACCGGCCGAGAGCGCCAGCAGCGCCGATCCAGCGCCACATCTCGTTGCCGCTGGTCGACCCGCCGGCAGCCTTCATCTCACCGCTCGGCTCGAAGGTCGCCGTCCCGGCCGGCGCCGCGTACACCATTCGGCCGTCCGGCTTGAACGTGCGCTGGGCCGGTCCCATCGCGCCTTCAGCGGCCAGGATCGCCGGCGCGCCGCGCTCGCCGAACTCCACCCGCGAACCGTCGGCATACGAGGCGACGGTGCGGACGTCGGGCTGCCGCGAAGCCGCCCAGCGCGCCGCCAGGTAGAACACCACCTCGACGTAGAGAAACGCCACCACCCACGCGGCCGGACGCATCTCCGGCCCGCGCGTGTGCGGGCCGAGGTTGACCAAGAGCGTGGCGATTCCGACGCCGGCGAACGCGCCGACGATCAGGAACGCGACGAAGATCCGGATCGTCGCCGCGTTGACGCGCGGCACCGTCGCGCGGCGCGCAGCACTCGCGGTCCAGACGCGGTAGAACGCGTAGAGCGTGGTCAGCGAGAAGAACGCGACGGTGATCTCGGGCGTCGCGATCCGCGACTGCACGTAGTGGAACCCGTCGAAGAGCAGCATCCCGGCGGCGAACGCGGCGAAGAGCGTCGAACCGGTCAGCCGTTTGGCGAAGACGTACAGCACGCCGACCATCAGCGCGCCGACGACGACGTTGAGGAAACGCCAGCCCAGGCCCGTATCGCCCAGGCCATTGAGGCCGCCGAAGAGCAGCATCGAGAGCGTGACGAGCAGTTTCGTCAGCGGCGGGTGCGTGAACTCGAAGATCTCGAGGTGCTTGAGATACTCTTCTCCGGCGCGCGCGTAGTAGATCTCATCGAAGATCTTCTCCGCCGGCCAGCGGATCAAGATCAGACACAGCACGAGCGAAGCGACCGTGAACGCGCCGGCGTAGAGCCAATCGCGCCGGGTCATCGCCGCGATGCCCTCGCGCGGGTCGAACCAGGCGCGCGCCCGCGCGCCCAGGCGCGCCGCGTCGGCCTCGGCGACGTCGAGCACGCTCACCGAACCGCCCAGATACACGTAGCCGAGCAGGAAGAACAGGGCGACGTTCACGGCCGCGATCAGGTGCGATCCGGAGCCCCACAAGTTCGTCGGGTCGGCGCCGGCCGGATGCGTCTCCATCACGGTTTGGTAGTTGAACGAATAGATCAGGTTCAGCGAGCGTGGTCAGTGAGAGGATGACCGCGGTCCACAACTGGCGCCGGCCGAAAGCCAGTAGCGGAAAGGCGAGCAGAAACGCGCCGAAGATGTAGCGCTCGTGCATGCGCGTGGCCAGCGTGAAGAACGCGAACGCCACCAGCATCGCGGCTTCGAGGAACGCGCGGTCGGTGCGTTCTTGCAAGTAGCGTGCGACGATCAGCGCGCTCGCGGCGACGACCAGCACCAGGCCCCACAGCCACATCGCTCCGAGGTTGACGCCGAAGAGCGGCAGCGCGGCCAAATCCGACTGCCAGAACGTCTGCTTGATCGCGTAGAGGTTGAAGGCGTTGACGGTGTTGTAGGCATAGACGGCGCTGCCGATGCGGTAGCGCTCGAACAGCCAGGCCAGCAATTCGAGCGGATTCGCCGAGGGGTGGAAGAGCGCCGAGACAACCAGCGCCAAGATCACGGAGAGCGCCGAGGCCGATCGCCGTCGCGCGCAAGCGCAGGCGCCGCAGTGATGCGTCGAGCGGGGCGAACGCGAACGCCACCAGCACGACGGCCACCAGCGCGCCCTGCGGCTTGATCAGGATCGAAAACGCGATCGCGAGCCACGCCCAGGTCAGGCGCGCCGTGAGCTTGGCCGGTACGTCGGAACTGCGCAGCGCGAGCCACAGCGCCAGCAGTACGAAGCCCCACGATACCGAATCGATTTGCCCCCAGTACGCCGATACGTAGATCGTGGTGGGGTTGAGCGCGAACAGGGCGGCCGCACCGAGCGCGACGGCTTCGCTCGCATAGCGCCGGACGATCGCGTAGATCAGCGCCGCGTCGACGAGGTCCATCACGAGCGCCGGCAGCTTCACCAGCAGCCGCAAGGCGAAGTACGACGGGTCGTTCGTGTTGATCAGATGCAGGTGACCGATCAGCCCGTAGATCCCGCCCAGCACCCACAGCACGATGAAATAGCCGGGCGGATAGTCGGCGAAACTGGTCTTGGCGTAGAACTGCCAGGGCGGGTTGTTCTGCAGCGTGAGCGTCCACGCTTCGAACGCCGCCACGTCGTTGTGAAAGCCTGGGACGGCAGCAGCAGCAACCGCACCATGAAGCCGGCCGCCAAAATCGCGATGAGCGGCCACGTCCACGAACGCACGTCGAAGCGCGGCGCCGCTACGGCGTTACGCGTGGTCGTACTCATGCCGCGGCGCGAATCGCTCGGGCGAAGAACGCGCGCACCCGGCCGCTGCGATCGATGCCGGCGGCCGACGCCGAGGCATCGCCTTCGGCGAGGTACGCTTGCGCGGTTGCGAGCGACGCGGGCGCGGGCAGGGTCCAGGCGCGGGACCGGGGATCGCTCTGCACGTGGTCCTCTATTTGGAACGCCATACCGTAGGTCCGCCCGAGCCGAGCATAGGCCTGCGTCCGTTCGGGGGCAGCCCCGGCGACCAGCGCACCGAGTTCGCAGGCTACCGCGAACAGCGCGGCTTTCCGGCGATCATGGTCAGGTAGGCGTGCGGTTCGATCGTCCCCGCGCGCGCGAACGCGATCTCTTGCGCCTGACCCGCGCACAGCGCGAAATTCGCTTCTTGCAAGGCGCGCGTCATCAGCACCGTCTGTTCCGGATCGCGGCGTGCCGGCCCCTCGAGCAACTGCAGGTAGGCCATCGCGCACAGCGCGTCGCCGGCATTGATCCCGTGCGCCAGACCGAAGCGCGCCGACGTGCCGTCTTCGAGGTGGTCGTGCACGACCGTCGAGCTGTGCAAGATCTCAACCGCGCACGCCACGTCCAACCCGTCCTCGATCCGGCCGCCCTCTTCGGCGACGACTTCGAGCACGAGCTGCATGCGCAAGCGCGCCCGCGTGCGCGCCGCATCTTCGGAATAGCCGAAATAGTGGTGAACTTGCGGCGTGACCGGACTCGTGCCGTCGAACCGGCGAATCGCCGCTTCGAGCGCCGCCTCGAGACTATCCGCCTTGGCGGCTGAGGACATCGATTCGATCCGCAACCTCATCGACGAGCGAGCCCGGGGTCGAAGCGCCCGACATCAAGCCCGCACACGCCGACGCCGGCGAACCACTCGGCCTGCAATTCGTCCGGCCCCTCGATGTGGTAGGCGCGCGCGCCGTTCATCGCTGAGAGTTCGGCCAGATGCTTGGTGTTGGCCGAGGTCTTGCCGCCGACCACGACCATCACTTCGACTTCGCGCGCGAGGTCGGCGGCTTCGGCCTGACGGTTGTGCGTGTCGGTGCAAATCGTGTTGACCGCGCGCACCTCGTAGTATTTTTCGGAGAGCGCTTTCACGATGTCGGTGAAGCCCGTGCCGCTCCAGGTCGACTGCACGACGACGCCGATCTTGCTGCCGCGCGGCAGCTTCTCCACCGTCGGCGACCGACTCGATGCACCAGGCGCCCGGAACGTGCGAGAGCGTGCCCTTGACCTCGGGATGGTTGGCGTCGCCGACGACGACGATCTTGTAGCCGTCGCTTGCGCAGCTTCTCGGCTTGCGACGTGGATCTTCGTCACCATCGGGCAGGTCGCGTCGATGACGGTGAGGTTCTTCTCCTTGGCCCGCTCGTACACGGGCGTCGGCAGGCCGTGGGCGCGCACGAACAGCGTCGCGCCGTCGGGCACGTCTTCGACCGAGTCAGCGTTCTTGAGCCCCTGCGCCTCGAGCGAGGCGACCATCTGCGGGATTGTGGACCACGTGGCCGAGCGTCGTCACCGACGCCCCCGGCCGAGCGACGGCCTCCTCGGCCTTCTTCACCGTGATGGCCACGCCGAAGCAGAACCCCTGGGTCTTCGCCCGCTTAATTATCACCGATCGACTCCTCGAGCGCCCGGATGCGCCGCATGATTTCTTCCGTCCACTTCTCCAGATCGTCTCCGTCCGCTTTCCGTTTCCGCTCGATCCGGATCGGTTCGCCGTAAATCACCCGGATCGGATGAAACGGCCGCGCCCCGCGGGTGCCCGAAATCGCCGCGGGCACGACCGGCGCGCCCGAAAGGGCCCCGAGGAGCGCGGCACCCCCCTTGCCCTGGACGTCGCCGGTCAGGTTGCGCGTACCCTCAGGGAAGATACCGACGCAGCGGCCCTCCTTCAAGGCCCGCAGGGCGGCCCGCACCGCGGCCACGCCGCCCGCCTCGCGGTCGAGCGGATAGACCCCCAGCGCCGTGATGATCGGCCCGAGCACGGGGATCGCGAACAGCTCCTTCTTCGCCAAGTACGTGACCGCCCGCCGGAAGCCGATCCCCAGCACGACCGGGTCGAGGTAGGAGACGTGATTGCAGGCCACGATCACGGCGCCGGCGGCCGGGACGTTCTGCGCCTGCAGGGCCCGAAACCCGAACAGCGCCCGGACGAGGAACCGGCACAGCGCCCGGCTGACCGCGTAGAACGTCCGGTTCACGGGGCCGCTTCGATGATCGCCCGCATCCGCGCCAGCACGTCGGCCGCCTGCAGGGCCGTCGAATCGATCAGCAGCGCGTCGTCCGCCGCGCGCAGCGGCGCGACCGTCCGGTTGCGGTCCAGCCGGTCGCGCTCCTCGATCTGTTCGCGGACCTCGTCGATCCCGACGTCGAGCCCGCGTTCGGCAAACTCCTTGGCCCGCCGGTCGGCCCGCTCTTCCACCGAAGCGGTGAGGTAAAACTTGAAGCGGGCATCCGGCAGCACGACCGTGCCGATGTCGCGCCCGGCCATCACGACCGGGCCTTCGGCCGCGATCGCCCGCTGTTCGGCCACCATCGCGGCGCGCACCCCGGCCAGCGCCGCGACCGTCGAGACCGCCGAGGACACCTCGGGGTCGAACAGCTTGGTGCCGGTGTCGGCGCCGTCGATCTCGACCCGGTAGCCGGCGCTCGCGGCCTCGTCGGGGACGAGGCGGATACGGTGGTGTTCGAGCAGCGCGAGGATCGCTCGCTCGTTGTCGAGATCGACCCCGTAGTGCAAGGCGAGATAGGCGGCGCCGCGGTACATCGCTCCGGTATCGAGGTAGAGGTGCCCGAGCGAGGAGGCCAGCGCACGCGCGGCCACGGTTTTCCCGCTCGCGACCGGTCCGTCGATCGCGACGTGTCGATTCGTCATGCCGGGCGAGCGATTTCGGCAGGGCAGAGGAAAATCAGTTTCGGTCCCGGACGTTGGGGGGCGGTGCTCCTCAAACCTCAGCGATCGGCGCCCGGGCGCGCGTCGATGTACAACGACAACGCCTTGAAAATCGGACTGTTCGGCGCGAACTGCTCGTCGGGCCGCGCCGTCACCATGGTGCCCGAACGCTGGCGCGCGAGCTGGCGCGACAACCTGCGGCTGGCGCAAATGGCCGACGCCGCCGGGATCGACTTCTTGCTCCCGATCGGGCGCTGGAAGGGCTACGGCGGCGACACCGACTACCAGGGCGAAACGTTCGAGACGATCACCTGGGCCACGGGGCTGTTGGCGCAGACCGAACGCATCACGGTCTTCGGCACCGTGCACGCGCCGCTGTTTCCGCCGATCATCGCGGCCAAGCAAATGGTCACCGCCGATCACGTCGGCGAGGGCCGCTTCGGCTTGAACATCGTGTGCGGCTGGAACGAGGGCGAGTTCGAGATGTTCGGCGTGCAGCCGGGCGATCACGAACGGCGCTACGCGCAAGGCCAGGAGTGGATCGATGCGCTGCGCCGCATCTGGACTGAGAACGACTTCGATTTCGACGGCGAGTTCTTCCACTTACACGGCGTGCGTGCGAAACCCAAACCGTGGAACGAGGGCGCGGCCGCTGATCATGAACGCCGGCGCTTCGCCCGACGGCAAGGCGTTCGCGATCCGCAACTGCGATGCGCTCTTCACGACGGCGCGCCGTGCGACGGACGAGTTGATGCCCTTCGAGGAAGCGGCCCAAGACGTCGTCGCGGCCAAAGCGCAGGCCCGGGCGCTCGGCCACGAGATCGGCGTCTACACCGTCGGCGTCGTGACGCTCCGCCCGACGCAGCGCGAGGCCGACGAGTACGCGCGCTATGTCGATGAGAACACCGACTGGAACGCGGTCGACGCGATCATGGAGATGAAGGGCCTCAACGACCGTCCGCCCGAGATTCGCGAGCGCATCCGGTCGGGCTACGCGCGCGGGATGGGCGGCCTGCCCTTGACCGGCACCCCCGATTCGATCGCCGCCGCGCTGGCGCAGATTTCCGGCGCCGGCTTCGACGGCATCGCGATCTCGTTCGTCAACTACCTCGACGAGCTGCCGTATTTCCGCGATGAAGTGCTGCCGCGGCTCGAACGGCTGGGACTACGCACGCCACTCACCGAACCGAATGCAACACGATGATGAATGAAGGAGCACGACGCCATGACTGAGATGGGCTGGGGCAGCGACGCGATCGCGCAACTGCTGCGCGATCTAAAACTCGATTACGCGGCCCTCACGCCGGGGTCGAGCTTCCGCGGGCTACACGATAGCCTGGTCAATTATCTCGACGCGCACGATCCGAAGATGCTCGTGTGCCTGCACGAAGAGCACACGGTCGCGATCGCGCACGGCTACGCTAAAGTCACCGGCAAACCGATGCTGGCGGTCATCCATGCGAACGTCGGCTTGATGCACGCGACGATGGCCTTCTACGGCGCCTGGTGCGACCGTGCGCCGATCGTCGTACTCGGCGCCAACGGTCCGCACGACGCGACCAAGCGCCGCCCCTGGATCGACTGGATTCACACTTCGCGCGATCCGGCGGCGCTCGTGCGGCACTACACGAAGTGGGATGACGAACCCGGCTCGGTCGAGGCCTGCCTCGAATCGATCACCCGCGCCTACAAGATCGCGACCACGCCGCCGTTCGGCCCAACGTTCGTCGTGCTCGACGTCGCGATGCAAGAAGAAAAACTCGCCCAGCCGCTGCCGATGCCCAAACTCGACCGGTTCGCGGCGCCCGCGCTCGTCGCGCCGGCTCCGGCCGACGTCAAGCGGGCGGTCGAGATCATGCGCTCGGCCAAGCATCCGGTGATGCTGGTGGGACGCATGTCGCGCGACCTCGGCGCCTACAACGACCGCATCGCGCTGGCCGAAGCGCTCGGCGCGCGCGTGATCACCGATTTCAAAGCGGGCTCCGTGTTTCCGACCGACCATCCGCTGCACGTCGGGCGCTCCGCCGCCCGGGTGACCAACGCGGGCCTAGCCGTGCTGCGCGAAGCCGATGCGATTCTCAGCCTCGAGGCGATCGATCTGGCCGGGGCGCTCACGCAAACCTTCGGTAAGGAATCACCGCAGGCGACGATCGTCAACTGCTCGGTCGATTTCTACGTCCACAACGGCTGGAGCATGGACCATCAGGCGCTGCCGCCGGCCGACCTGCACTTCGCCGTGGTCACCGATCAGCTCGTGAGCGCGATGCTCGACGAGCTCGGGCGCCCGGCTCCCAAAGCGCTCGGCTCGAACGGCGCGGCCACCGCGTCCAAGCCGTCGGCGAACGGCAGCGCGAAGGGTGAGATGGGCATCGAGTCGTTCTGCGAGGCGCTCACCGAAGCGTTTGCCGGACGCGAGGTCTGTTTCAGCCGCTTACCGCTGGGGCTCAACGACGGCTCGCCGTTCGCGTTCCACCACCCGCTCGACTTCCTCGGTGGCGACGGCGGCGGCGGTGTCGGCGCCGGACCCGGCATCGCCGTCGGCGCGGCGCTCGCGTTGAAGGGCACCGGCCGGATGCCGGTCGCGGTTCTCGGCGACGGCGATTTCCTGATGGGTGTCAGCGCGCTCTGGACGGCCGTCGCGAACGAGATCCCGATGCTCGTCATCGTGGCGAACAACAACTGCTACAACAACGACGTGGCCCACCAAGACCGCATCGCGCGCGTGCGCGACCGGCCGGTCGAACGCAAGTGGATCGGGCAGATGATCACGGAGCCGGCGCCCGATCTTGCGATGCTCGCGCGCGGCCAAGGTGCGATCGGCATCGGCCGCATCGACGGCCGCGAGAACATCGGCGCCGCGATCGCCGAGGGCATCAAGCACGTCGAAGCCGGCAAGGTGTGCGTCATCGACGTCTACGTCTCGCCCGATCTCGACGAGCGCCGTAAGGCCGAGGCGGCGGTCGCCAAAGAAGCGAGCACATTCTAACGCGCGACGGCACCGCGCCGCCGCTGGTGCGCGCGCTGGCCGCTTGTGCGGCGGCGCGCGCGCCGATCGACCTCGATGCGGCACTGCTCGCGAACCTGACCGTCGCCGTCGCGCGCATGGACGAAGCCGACCGCGCCTATCGCGCGGCGATCGAAGCGCAGTTACCCCCCGCCAAAGCGGCGGCGCTGCTGCGAACGATGGCGCAGTTTCGCGCCGCGGTCGCGGCGTTGCGCGAGCGCACGCGGGAAACTACCGCCTACGGCGACTTCGACCCGCTCGACACCTACGTGCCGTCGATCCCCGCCTCGCACGCGCACGCAGTGCGGGCGGCCAACACCGCGGATATCGCGCGCGGCGAGGTCGCGCGGCTGCGCGCGCAAGCCAACACGAGTATCGGGGAACTGCTCGAACGGGATGACATCGACCGCTTGACCGCCGCCAAACGTACCCGCAACGCCGCGTTCGACCGGGCGATCCGCGACGCCGTGCCGGCCGCGACGAGCGACCAGATCGCCACGCACCTGATGCTTCTCGCCGACGGCTGGTATTGATTGGCCAAGCTCAAAACGGTGTTCACGTGCTCGGCCTGCGGCCACGCCTCGGCGCGCTGGCTCGGCCGCTGCCCGCAGTGCGAAGCCTGGAACACGTTCGTCGAGGAAACGCTCGCGCCGGCCAAAGCGCGCTCGGCGCACGCGCGCCCCGCGAGCGGTCCGCTGCGCCTCTCGGAGATCGCTGAAGCCCGCTTCGCGCGCATGCGCAGCGGCTTCGGCGAATTCGACGGCTTGCTGGGCGGCGGGCTCGTCGCCGGCAGCCTCGTACTGCTGGGCGGTCCGCCCGGCGCCGGCAAGTCGACGCTGCTTGCTGCAGATCGTCAACGCGCTGGCCGAGCGCGGCGCAAGCGCGATTTACGTCTGCGGCGAGGAATCGGCCGCACAGACGAAACTGCGCGCCGGGCGCATCGGCGCGACCGACGACTTGCTGGTGTTCCCCGAGACGAACCTGCGCGCGATCCTCGATGAGTGCGAACGCCGCTCGCCCGACGTGATCGTCATCGACTCGATCCAGACGATGTCGCTGCCCGAGGTCGAGTCGTTCGCCGGCAGCGTCTCGCAGGTGCGCGACTGCACGCAAGCGCTGATGGAGTTCGCCAAACGCACCGGCTGCGCGGTGTTCATCGTCGGTCACGTGACGAAGGACGGCGCGATCGCCGGACCGCGGCTGCTCGAGCATCTGGTCGACACCGTGCTCTACTTCGAAGGCGACGCGACCGGCGAATACCGCATCGTGCGCGCCTACAAGAACCGCTTCGGCGGCGTCGACGAGATCTGCGTGTTCTCGATGGACGACGCCGGGCTGCACGAGATCACCGATCCCTCCGCGCTCTTTCTCGCCGAACGCGGCCAGCGGCCCAGCGGTTCGTGCGTCGTGCCGAGCGTCGTCGGCTCGCGGCCGGTGCTGGTCGAAGTGCAAGCGCTGGTCGGCGAGACCTCCTACGGCACGCCGCGGCGCCTGGCGACCAACGTCGACGCCGCGCGCCTGACGACGATCGTCGCGATTCTCGAACGCCGCGCCGGCATGCAACTCGGCGGCCACGACATCTATTGCTCCGTCGCCGGCGGTCTGCGCATCACCGAGCCCGCCGCCGACCTCGGCATCGCGCTGGCAATCGCATCGGCCTTTCGCGACGTTCCGCTGGCGCGCAACGTCGCGGCGTTCGGCGAGCTCGGCCTCTCGGGCGAAGTGCGCAACGTCTCGCACACGATTCGCCGCGCCACCGAAGCGACCAAACTCGGCTTCACCCGCGTGATCGCCCCCGAAAACGCCAAAACCCTCGCCGCCGCCATCGACCTCGCCTTCGTGCGCTAACCCCGCCGCCATCGCGTTCGCGAAAGAGCGCCCCCGCCGCTTTTTAGATGCCCCCCGTCGCTTTTGGACGGCGCCCCCCACCACCCGTCATCCCGAGCGCAGTCGAGGGACGCGCCACAATCACGCCCCAGGCCACTGTCGATCACGAGCGCAGCCGAGTGATCGCCGGCGACATGCCATTATCGTTCTTGCCGGCGACGCGCCACGTCGTGCTTGGAGGACGTGCCGAGTCGTGCTTGGTGGCGATCACTCGGCGGAGCTCGTGATCGACAGTGGCCCAGGGGCGCGATGGTGGCGCGTCCCTCGACGAGCTCGGGATGACGGGGTAAGGACGCCGAACGTGGATTGTGTGGCGCTCTTCGAGATCGTTCCGAACATCAGCGAAGGGCGCGACGCGAGCACGGTCGATGCGGCCGTCGATGCGATGATCTCCGCAGGGGCGCGTGTCATTCATCGCACGAGCGATCCGGTACACCATCGCAGCGTCATCACGGCGGCCGGATCGGCCGCGCAGGTCGTCGCGGCGGCCGTGGCGCTGGCGCGCGTGACGCTCGAGCGCATCGATCTGCGCGCGCACCGCGGCGCACATCCGCGCATCGGGGCGCTCGACGTGCTGCCCTTCGTTCCGCTCGGTACGGCCACGCTCGACGACGCGGTGACGCTCGCGCACCGCGCGGCGGCGCGCATTTGGCGCGAGCTGGGAATCCCATCGCTGCTGTACGGCGCCGCGGCGAGCGGGCCGCATCGCGCGAACCTCGCCGACGTGCGGCGCGGTGAGTTCGAAGGGCTCGCCGAGCGCGCGCACGATCCGCGCTGGGCCTTCGACTACGGCGACGCGCCGCACGCCCGCGCCGGCGCGATCGCGGTCGGGGCACGGCCGCTGCTGCTGGCCTTCAACGTCGAACTCGACTCGGGCGATCTCGCGCTCGCGCGCACGATCGCCCGCACGCTGCGCGGACGCGACGGCGGCCTCGGAACGCTCAAGGCGCTCGGCATTCGACTCGCGCCGGAGGTCGTGCAGGTGTCGTTCAACCTCACCGACGTCGATGCGGTCCCGCTCTACCGCGTGCGCGAACTCGTGCGGCTGGCAGCCGCGCGGCACGGGGTCGGCGTCGGGCGCAGCGAGTTGATCGGCCTGGCCCCGCGCCGGACGATCGTGCGTACCGCTCGCGCATACCAAGCAGCCGGCGCCCGCCCCTCCGGGTCGCCTGCATCTCCGCCGCCGCAGGCCGGTTCGTAGGCGGCGTGAGCACGATATATGAGATCCCCGTCCACAAGATCGACGGCACGCCGGTCGCGTTGCGCGAGTTCGCGGGCGACGTCCTGCTGATCGTCAACGTGGCCTCGAAATGCGGTCTCACGCCGCAATACGAAGGGCTCGAAAAGCTCTACGCCGCGCAGCGCGCACGGGGACTGCAAATCCTCGGTTTTCCGGCCAACAACTTCGGCGCCGCAGGAACCCGGCTCGAACGCCGAGATCGCCGAATTCTGTTCGCTCTCCTACGGCGTGACGTTCCCGATGTTCGAGAAGATCTCGATCGGCGGCGACGACCGTCATCCGCTCTACCGGGAGCTGATCGCGGCGCAACCCGCCGCCGCCGAGAAACCCGGCAGCGATTTCAAGGCCAAGCTTGCGGGTTACGGTGTCAAGCAGAACGATCCGACCGACATGTTGTGGAATTTCGAGAAGTTCCTGATCGGCCGCGACGGAAGCGTGGTCGCGCGCTTCGCACCGGACGTGACGGCTGAGGATCCGCTCTTGCTCGCGGCGATCGAGGCCGAACTCGCCAAACCCGCACCCTAAGGGAGTGACACCATGACGACCGCGCAATTCCCCGACGAAGAGGTCGACGGCGCGTTCGAGCGTCAAGAGGACGCCTTCACGAACTGGGTGACCGCGGACGGCAGTTCGGGCTTTCCCGCGGTCGCGGGGCGCTATCATCTCTACGTTTCGCTCGCCTGTCCGTGGGCGCACCGCACGATCATCGTGCGCGCGCTCAAAAAGCTCGAAGCCGCGATCGGCATGACCGTGGTCGATCCGATCCGCGACGAGCGCGGCTGGGCCTTTCACGACGGCCCCGGCATGGGCGCCGATCCGGTCAACGGTTTCCATTTCCTGGCCGAGGCGTACACGCAGACCGACCCCGGATACCGCGGCCGCGTCACGGTGCCGGTGCTGTGGGACACGCACGCGAAGCGCATCGTCAGCAACAACGACGATGACATCATGCGCATGCTCGAAGTCGAGTTCGACGCCGTCGCCGGCAGCCACGACCTCGACTTCTATCCCGAGCATCACCGCAGCGAGATCGATGCGCTCAACGCCGAAATCTACGAGAGCGTCAACAACGGCGTCTATCGTGCCGGCTTCGCCACCGAGCAAGGCGCGTACGAAACGGCGGCGCGGTCGGTCTTCAACGAACTCGACCGGCTCGAGGCGCGCTTGGAGAAGAGCCGCTTTTTGCTCGGCCGGTTACCGGTCGAAACAGACTGGCGGCTGTTCGTCACGCTTGATTCGCTTCGATGCGGTCTACGTCGGGCATTTCAAGTGCAACGTCCGCCGGATCGTCGACTATCCGAACCTGTGGGGGTACCTGCGCGACCTCTATCAATTCCGCGACGTCGCCGCAACGGTGAACTTCGACCACATCAAACGCCACTATTACATGACGCACGACGAGATCAACCCGACGCGCATCGTGCCGATCGGCCCGCAGCTCGATCTCACGTCACCGCACGGTCGCGAACGCGTGTCCTAACCACGCTCGCCGCAGCCGAAGGAACGTTCCTGCGATCTTGAGAAGCGGTTTTGGCCAAAACCTTTTCCCATCGCGGAGATTATCGCATGCCGACTCTCACGGCGGGTGCCGCGCCGAAAAAGACCGCCCCACGCAAAGTCACCAAAACGGCCAAAGCGGCCAAAGCGGCCAAAACGGCCAAACCGGCCGGCGCGGCCGCTGCCGCCACGCCGCGCACGCGTCCCGAACCGCTCAACCGGCCCAAGATGCTCTCGCACGGTACGCTGGAATGCCGCAGCCTCGTTGCCTCGCGGCCGTTTTACGAAGAATTCCTCGGCCTCGACTGCGTGCGCCACTCCAAGCGTTCGATGAAGATTCGCAAGGGCGGCTACTGGTCGATCGTGTGCATCCAGGCCGGCAATCGCGTCAAGCCGCTGCGCGTCGGCAATCATTGGGGCATCGATTTGGAGTCGGTCGAGGCCGTCGACCGCGCCCACGCGCTGGCGCTGGAACATAAAGAGAAGTACGGCATTCAGAAAGTTCACCAGTGCACCGGAATGCACGGCACGTACGGCTTCTATTTTCAAGACCTCGATGGAAACTGGTGGGAGTTCCAATACCAGCCCGAAGGGCGGTACGACGAACAGTTCAAGCGTGGCGATTTCGTGCCGATGTAGGCGCGGCGCTCATGATAGTCGTCCCCAAACTCCGAGCGGTTCGCTCGTTTACCGCCGTGCTTGCGCTGGTGCTCGTCTGTACGTTCGCGGCCGGCGTGACGGCCGTTCGCGGACAAACGGCGAACCGGAATTTCGTCGAGCCCCAGAACCTCAAGGACTTGGTCGCGGCCGCGAAGGCCGAAGGCGGGACCGTCACGCTGTCGTGGGCCGACAACCTGTACGGTGGAACCGACGGCGCGCACAAACTCCAGGAACTGATCAGCAAGAAGTTCGGGATCCCGTTCACGATCGAGTTCTCGCCGCTGGCGATTCCGGGCGGCGCGTTCGAAAGCCAAATCGCCCAGGAAGTCAAAGCCGGTCAGCCCGCGACCAGCGATATCTTGTTCAACGTGTTCGGCGTACCCGAGGCGGCCTACATGCAGTCCGTCGATTGGCGCCGCTACGTACCGCAGTTCCCCGCCGACGCGATGTATTTCGACATGCGCTCGGTGGCGCTGATCACGGTGTTCGAAGGCTTCGATTACAACACCAAACTGATCCCAGCGGCCGACGTTCCCAAAAAACTCGACGACTTGTTGTTGCCGAAATGGAAAGGCAAGATCGCGACGTCGCCCTATCAGGGCATCGAGGGCAGTTATCTCGGCTTACCCGAGGCGCTCGGGCACGACGGCGTCGCCAAGTTCTACACCGCGCTTTCCAAGCAGCTGGGCGGACTGCTGCGGTGCGGCGTGATGGACCGGGTGGCCAGCGGCGAGTTCCTGATCTTCGGCATCGACTGCGGCGACTATGCGGCGCGGCTCGCGCAGCGCTCGGGAATGCCGATCGGCGTGTTCTATCCCAAGGAGGGCGCCGGCCTGTACTTCCTCGCGCCCGGCATTCCGAAAACCGCGCCCCATCCGTATAGCGCGCGGCTCGTCTTGGCATATCTGCTCTCGCGCGAGGGACAGAATTTTCTGTGGGACGTCACCGGCAGCGACAACTGGAAACTGCCCGGTTCACACATGGCGGCGATCGTAGCCGAGCAGCGGCGCAAGGGCGTGAAAATCATTGAAGCGTACGGCGCCGACGTCGCGCATCCGGAGCTCGATCAGTACGAAAAATTGATCGACCAACTCGTCAACACCGCGAAGTAACGATGGCTCGCTCGGGCGCCGTGGCATCGGGGGTGGCGCTGGGTCCACCGGCCACAACTCCTCCGCCGCGCTCGCTGCGCACCACGATCGCGCCGCTGGGACCGGGGCTGCTGCTCCTCGTCCCGGTCGTCACCGTCAGCGTGTGGATCGTCGCGTTGCTGGCGTTCATCATCTGGATGAGCTTCAGCCGTATGGAGGCGGGGGCACTGGCCGGATTTGCCGGTTTGGCGAACTACGCCGGACTGCTGACCGACCCGAACTTCGACGTTGCACTGGTCAATACGGCCGTGTTCGCGGCGACGGCGCTGGCCGTGAGCTTCGCCTTCGGCCTGCCGCTCGCGTGGCTCGTGGAGCGCACCGATCTCCCGGGCCGCTCGCTCATTTGGCTCACGATGCTCTCGAGCCTCATGATCCCGGGCTTTCTGGTCGGGATGGGCTGGCTCGTCTTCGCGCACCCGCGCATCGGCTTCATCAACGTCTGGCTGATGAACGCGTTGCACCTGGACTTCGCGCCGCTGCCGGTGACGAACACGATCGGCATGGGCTGGGTGCAGGGGGTCGCGCTCGCGCCCCTCGTCTTCATCTTGGTCGCGCCGAGCCTGCGATCGCTGGATTCGACGCTCGAGGATGCGGCGGCAATGAGCGGCGCACCGTATTGGACGACGATGCGGCGCGTGAACCTGCCGCTGCTGCTCCCCGCGCTCGCCGCCGCGGCGATCTACACGGCGATCATGGCGCTGGGAACCTTCGACATTCCGGCGATCATCGGGCTCTCGAACCGGGTCTACGTGTTCAGCACGTACATCTACTCGGCGGCGTTCCCGGTGACGGGCTTTCCCGATTATAGTTTGGTCGGTGCCGGCGGCGGGTTGATGGTGATCGTTGCGCTGCTGCTCAGCGCGCTCTACCTGCGCATTCTCTCGAAGGCCGGCCGCTATCAAGTCATCACCGGAAAGGCCTACCGCCCGCGCGCCGTCGCGCTCGGCCGCTGGGCCTGGGCCGCCTGGCTGTTCGCCGGCGCCTATATCGTCTTTGCGCTCGTTTTGCCGTTGACGTTCACGCTCATCATCGCGTTGCTGCCGTACGCCGAGCCGATCACGGCCGAGAGCTTGCGCACCGCCTCGCTGGTCAATTTCGAACGCATCCCGTGGGAGCTCGTGCGCCGCGGCGCCCTGCACACGGCCGAGCTGGTCGGCGCGGTTCCGGTGCTCGTCGTCGGGGTCAGCCTCGCGTTTTCGTACGTCGTGCTGCGCACCAAGCTGCGTTCGCGGTTCGTCTTCGATGCGATCGCGTTTCTGCCGCATGCGATCCCGGGCATCTTGTTCGCGATCGCGGCGAGCTTGCTCGCGCTCTTCGTGCTGCGGCCGTTCTTGCCGCTCTACGGCACGGTCACGCTGATCGCGCTCATCTACCTCGTCGCGTGGCTGAGCCTCGGCACGCGGATGGTCAACTCGAACCTCGTCCAAATCCACCCTGAGTTGGAGGAGGCGGCGGCAACCTCGGGCGCCACACGCTTCGAGACGTTCCGGCGCGTGCTGGTGCCGCTGCTGCGCCCGACGGTCGTGCGGTTGTGGCTGTTCATCGTGCTATTATGCATGCGTGAGTTGACGCTCGCCGCGTTCGTATCGACGCCGCGCAACGCGACGCTGCCGTTGGTCAGCTTCGCGCTCTGGACGGGCGGCGACATGAACCGCGCGGCGGCCGTGACCTTCCTCTTGTTCCTCGCGCTGGTTCCGCTGCTGGCGCTCTATTTTCGGATCACGCGGCCCGGCGACTCGCTCTACACCTGATGTCGCCAACCGGAGGATAGCATGCGCACGAACCTCGACACCACGACCAACTCCCTGATCCGCCGGCTGGCCGCCGAGGAGAGCGTGCTGTGCTTGCCGCTGCGCATCTCGCGCCTCCCGCACGTCGTGCACATGGCGAAGGCGGCCGGCTTCGACGCGCTCTACGTGGACATGGAACACAGCACGATCGCGTTGGATGACGTCTCCGCGCTGTGTCTCGCCGCCGCCGGCGCCGGGGTCGCGCCGCTGGTGCGCGTGCCCTCACACGACCCCTACTATATCGGGCGCACGCTCGAAGGGGGCGCGTGCGGCGTGATCGTTCCGCATGTCGACACTGCTGCCGAAGCGCGGGGCGTCGTGAGCGCGGCGCTCTTTCCGCCGCTCGGCCACCGCTCGCTCGCCGGCGCCGGCGTCGCGTTCGGCTACGCCCAGCAATCCGTCGAGGAGACGCAGCGGCAGCTCAACGCGAACACGATCGTGATCGCGATGATCGAGTCGACGCAGGGCGTCGAGAATGCCGATGAGATCGCGGCCGTCGAGGGCATCGATCTGCTGCTGGTCGGCACCGGCGATCTGACCGAGCAGCTCGGCATCGCCGGCCAGCACCGCCACCCGCAGATCGTCGCCGCCTACGAGCGCGTCGCCGCCGCGTGCCGCCGGCACGGCCGCTGGCTCGGCGTCGCCGGGATCAAAGGGCAAGCATCGGTGCTGCGCGATCTCCACCAGCTGGGTGCGCGCTTCCTCTCGGCGCGCAACGATGAGTCCATCATGATCGCCGGCTTGCGCGCCGAAACGGAAACCCTGCGGGAGCTCTTCGCTCCCGCACCGCTCGCGGCTCAGGCGTCTCTGGCGATGGCCAAGATCTCGAGCTGAACCAAACCCACGTTGATCGGCACGACGACCGTGTGCCGTGCCGGCCGGTGCTCCTCGTCGGGATAGCACTCAAACCAGTGCTTGCGCACCACCTCGCGATCGGCTTTGTCTTTCACGAACATCACGAGCTTGAGAACGTCGCCTTCATCGAGACCGTAGGCGGCCAAGAGGCGTTTCATGTTCGCGAACGCGTAGCGCGCCTGCGTGTCGGCGTCGGCCGGTATCTCACCGGTTTGCGGATCGCGTCCGATGATCGCCGAACTCGCGATGAACGGGCCGATCTTGCACGCCGACGGGGCACCGGGATGTTCGAGACCGGGGATGGTGAGGGACTGCTGAGGCATGAAGGCTTCTTTCCGCCGGCTTATCCGGCAATGTGAGCGGAGCGCGCCGGAGGGCGCTACGGAGCGAGCGAACAGACGATGCCGTCACGGGTCGGCATGATCACGGCCTCGGTCGCATCGGGGCGCAGATGGACCGCATCGCCGTGGGCGAGGCCGGTGCGCTCTTTGTGCACGCGCACGCGCAGGTCGCTGCCGTTGACGTCGATCGTGTAATCCCAGCAGTCGCCCTGATAGATACCGTAGCGGACGGTGCCCGCCCAATCTTCCGCCCCGCGAGCGGTGAGCGAGAGCTCGAACGCTTCGGGCCGCACGAACGCCCGCACCGCATCGCCGGCCCGCAGACCGGCAACCGGTTCGGAGCGCAACACGCCCTGCGCGGTTTGCACCACCACGCCGCCGGCATCGGCGCTCATCACGGTGCCGTCGATCGCGTTCGCGACGCCGATGAAGTTGGCGGTGAACTCGGTGCGCGGTGCGCGATAGATCTGCTGCGGCACGCCGGTCTCGACGATCGTTCCGCGGTCCATCAGCATGATCAAGTCGCTGATCGCCAAGGCTTCGCCCTGGTCGTGCGTCACGTAGACGGCGGTGATGCCCAAGGTCTGCTGGACAGCGCGAATTTCGCCCCGCATGCGCTCGCGCAGCTGCGAGTCGAGATTGCTGAGCGGCTCGTCGAACAGCAAGACCTTCGGCTCACGCACGAGAGCGCGCGCGAGCGCGACGCGTTGCTGCTGACCGCCCGATAACGCGGTCGCGGCCCGGCCGGCGACGTCCGCCAAGCCGACGAGCTCGAGCATCCGCAGCGCGCGCGCGTGGGCCTCGCCGGCGGGCAGACGTCCGGCACCCACGGTCAGCGGAAACGCGACGTTCTGCTCGACCGTCATGTGCGGCCAAATCGCGTACGACTGGAAGACCATGCCGATCGGCCGCTTGTTGGCCGGCACGTATGTGCCCGACTCCGTGTCGCACACCACCTGACCGGCGATGCTGATGCGGCCGCCCGTCGGCCGCTCGAGGCCCGCGATCATCCGTAAGGTGGTCGTCTTCCCGCAGCCGCTCGGGCCGAGCAGCGTGAACAGCTTTCCCGCCGGAACCTCGAACCCGATCCCCGCCACGGCCGTCTTCACGCCGCTCTTCTCTTCGAACCGCTTGCTGAGTTGGTCGACCGAAATCATGGCTTCACCGTGTGCCCGGCGGCGGCGAGGACGGCCTTCGCATCGGCAAGGCGCTCCTCGCGCACGAGGATGTGATCGGTATCGTAGGTCGAGATGCCGAAAATCGAGATGCCGGCGGCCGCCGGCGGCGTCGAGAGGGATGCGGCACGTGCAGCTCCATCGCGAACCTACACGAGCACGGCGCCGGCGATGCGCGCCAGGCCTTCGCGGAAGGCGTCGACCGGCGCGACCCAGCTCAGGCGCAGCCAGCCCTCGAGCGACTCGCCGAAGATCCGGCCCGGATTCGTGACGACGTCGTGCTCCTCGATCAAGCGGTATGCGAACGCGAGCGAATCGGTGCCCGGCGGCAGCTTCACGCACGCATAGAAGGCGCCGTCGGGTTCGACGTAGGTCAAACCGCAATCGCGCAGTGCCGCGAGCACCGCGGTGCGCTGCGTGCGATACCACGCCGCCTGCTCCGCCAGCGCCCCCGGTTCGCTGAAGATACTGCGCGCCACGCGCTGGCCGAACGTGTTGGCCGCGGTCAGCACCCAGGCGTGCACCTTGGTCAGCTCATCGCATAGCGGCGCGGGCGCGATCGTCCAGCCGATGCGCAGACCCGTGAGCGCGTTGGACTTGGAAAGCCCGTTGATCGCGATCGTATACGGGTAAGCCTCGGCCAGCGACCCCGCATCGTCGACGTAGGTCAGTTCGCGATAGAGTTCGTCGTCGAGCATCCAGACCGGTTCGCCGCCGCGCGCGAGCAGCGCCGCGGCGAGCGACGTCACGGCGGCACGCGAGATCACGCGGCCGGTCGGATTCGACGGCGAGCCGATGACGATCAGCCGCGTCGCCGGCGTCAGCGCCGCGACGATCGCGTCGGCATCGTAGGCGAAGCTCGCTGCTCGGCCGGCATCCCGACCGTACGCACCGCGATGCCCTCGAGCTGCGCGATCTTCGCGTACGCCGGATAGGCCGGCTCGACGACGAGCATTTCGTCGCGCGCCGGGTCGAGCAGCGTCTTGATCGCGACGTACATCGCTTCTTGCGAGCCGGCCGTGATGCACACGTTGCGCGCCTCGATCATCCCGGATACGCGTAGTGCGCGGCGATCAGCGTCGCGCAGTTCGAGATCGCCCGCGTTGAGCGTGTACTTCATCCCGCGCTCGGCCGTCTCGCGCGCGGCTGCGTCGATGAAGCGCTGCTGCGGCAGAAGCGTCGGCTCGCCGAGGCCGAGATCGATCGACGTCGGCCGCTTCTTCGCGGTCGAGCGCGCGAATCTGCGACGGCTCGATCGTCGCGAGCTTGCGGGTTCACGAGCTAGACCGCTACCTCGAAGTCGCGCAGCGCGGCGTTGAGCGAGGTCTTCATGTCGGTCGATTCGCTGCGCGTGCCGATGATCAGCGCGACCGGCACGCCGAACTCGCCGGCCGGAAACTGCTTCGGCATCGTGCCCGGAATCACGACCGAGCGCGGCTCGACGAAGCCCTTGGTGATCACGCGGCTCGTCGCCGCGCACGTCGACGATCGACGTCGATGCCGGTGATCACGGTGCCCGCGCCGAGCACGGCTTCCGCGCCGATGCGCACGCCTTCGACCACGATGCAGCGCGAACCGATGAACGCGCCGTCTTCGACGATCACGGGCGACGCTTGCGGCGGCTCGAGCACGCCGCCGATGCCGACGCCGCCCGAGAGATGCACGTTCTTGCCGATCTGCGCGCACGATCCGACCGTGGCCCAGGTGTCGACCATCGTGCCTTCATCGACGTACGCGCCGATGTTCACGAAGCCCGGCATCAGGATCGCGCCGCGGCCGAGGAAGCTGCCGTAGCGCGCGATGCCGCCCGGCACGCAGCGCACGCCGAGCTTCTTGTAATTGCGCTTCGTCGGAACTTTATCGTAATAGGTCGGCGAGTACTCGCGACAGCCGGCCGCATCTTTCTGCGCGCAGTCCGGGCCGACGTGTTCGTTGTCCATCCGGGCGAAATACAGCAGGATCGCCTGTTTGATCCAGGCATGTGTGATCCAGTTCTCACCGTCGAACTCTGCGACGCGCAGTGCGCCCTCGTCGAGCGCCGCGATCACCTCGTCGATCGCGCGGCCTTTCTTGCCCCGAATGCCGTCGCTGGGATCGGCGACCAGCGCGGCGATCCGCGCTTCTCAAGCTCTGAAACATCCATCTACGCGCCTCTTCGGTTCGCGAGAGATGGTTCCCACGGGCGCCGGAACGGGAAGAACGGTTGGGTTCCGGCGAATCTCGTCGATCCCGGCTCCACTCTTTACGGTGAGCACCTGGAGATGTATGGCCAACTCGGCTGACGACGAAAAACGCATCAACACGATCCGCTTCCTGGCGGTCGATGCGGTCCAAAAGGCAAACTCCGGGCACCCCGGCATGCCGCTCGGCGCGGCGGCCGCGGCCTACACGCTGTGGTCGCGCCACATGCAGTTCGACCCGGCCGATCCGCAAGTGGTTCAACCGCGACCGCTTCGTGCTCAGCGCCGGCCACGCGTCGGCGCTGCTGTACGCGCTGCTGCACCTCTTCGGCTACGATCTGACGATCGACGACCTCAAGTCGTTCCGCCAGCTGGGCAGCCGGACGCCCGGTCACCCGGAGTACCACCACACCGCCGGCGTCGAGGTCACCACCGGTCCGCTCGGCCAAGGCTTCGCCAACGCCGTCGGCCTGGCGATGGCGCAGGCGCAGATCGCCGCCACCTACGCCAACGGCGGCAGCCTGTTCGACCACTATCACCTACGTCATGGCCGGCGACGGCGACATGATGGAGGGCGTCGCGGGCGAAGCCGCCTCGCATCGCCGGCCACCTCAAGCTCGGCAAACTGATCTGCCTCTACGACGACAACAAGATCTCGCTCGCCGCGCCGACGTCGGTGACGTTCACCGAAGACGTCGGCAAGCGGTTCGAAGCGCTACGGCTGGCACGTCCAGCACATCGACGAGGCGCACGCCAACGACGTCGCGACGATCGACGCCGCGATCGCGCGCGGCGCAAGCCGAGACGACGCAAGCCGTCGATCATCCTGATCCACTCGACGATCGGCTTCGCATCGCCGCGCGCCGGCACGTTCGCCGCGCACGGCGAGCCGCTCGGCGCCGAGAACGTCACGAAAACGAAAGAAGCGCTGGGCTGGCCGGTCGAGCCGGCGTTTCTCGTGCCCGACGACGTGCGCGGCCTACTTCAACGAACGCAAGGCGCGCAGGCGCGCAAGACCCACGCCGAGTGGAACGCGGTCTACGCCGATTGGAAGCGCGCCAACGCGGACCTCGCCAAGCAGCTCGAACGCGCGCTCGCGACGGCAAGCTGCCCGACCGATCTGCCGTGGCCCGCGTTCAACGCCGAAAACGGCAGCGTCGCGTCGCGCGACGCCGGCGGCACCGTGATGAACGCGATCGCCAAGGCGCTGCCCGAACTCGTCGGCGGTTCGGCCGACCTCGATCCGTCGACCAAGACCTATCTCAAGGGCTTCGGCGACTTCCAGCCCGGCACGTACGGCGGCCGCAACTTCCACTACGGCGTGCGCGAGCACGCGATGGCCGCGGCCACCAACGGCATCGCGCTGCACGGCGGGCTCTTGCCGTTCTGCGCGACCTTCTTCAACTTCCTCGACTACTGCAAACCCGCGCTGCGCCTCGCGGCGATCAACAAGATGCGCTGCATCTACGTCTTCACGCACGACTCGGTGTTCCTGGGCGAAGACGGCCCGACGCATCAGCCGATCGAGCAACTCGCGATGCTGCGCGCGACGCCGAACGTCATCGACATGCGGCCGGCCGACGCGCTCGAGACGCTCGAAGCGTGGAAGTATCGCGATCCAGCCCGAGACCGGGCCCGTCGGTGATCGTGCTCTCGCGCCAGAAGCTGCCGTTCCTCGGCGAACGCGACGCCGCCGTTTCGCGCGGCGCCTACATCCTCGACGAACCGGCCGGCACGCCCGACCTGATCCTGATCGCGAGCGGCTCGGAAGTTCAGCTCGCGCGCGACGCGGCCGAAACTGCTCGGCCGCCAAGGGCACGCAAGGCGCGCGTCGTTTCGATGCCCTCGTTCCACCTCTTCGATAAGCAAGACGCGGCGTATCGCGAATCGGTGCTGCCGGCCGCGATCAAGGCGCGCGTCTCGATCGAAGCCGCCGCGACGCTCGGCTGGCACAAGTACGTCGGCGACCGCGGGCATCGCGTACGGCCTCGACCACTTCGGAACCTCGGCCCCGCACCGGCCATCGAAAAAGAGTACGGCTTCACGCCCGAACACATCGCCGACGTCGCGACCGGCCTGCTGGCCGGCGTCTAACGCAAAGGATCGCATCATGGGAAACCAACTTCGAGAACTCGCCGCCGCCGGTCAGAGCGTTTGGCTCGACAACATCAAGCGCTCGATGTTCGCATCGGGCGAGCTGCAGAAACTGATCGACGTCGGCCTGCGCGGCATGACGTCGAATCCGACGATCTTCGAAAATGCGATCGGCGCCGGGACCGACTACGACGCGCAGCTCAAAGACCTGATCGGCACGCGAGCACGACTGCGCAGAAGCTGTTCGAGGCGCTGGCGATCCAAGACATCCGCAGCGCCTGCGATGCGTTCAAGCCGGTCTTCAACTCGACCGACGGCCTCGACGGCTACGTCTCGCTCGAAGTCTCGCCGACGCTCGCGCACGACACGCGCGGACGACCACGGCGGCCGCGGCACGGCTGTGGAAAGCGGTCGACCGTCCGAACGTGATGATCAAGATTCCCGGCACGCCCGAGTGCCTGGCGTCGATTCGCGCCAGCGATCGCCGCCGGCATCAACATCAACGTCACGCTGCTGTTCTCGGTCGATCAGTACGCCGCCGCGGCCACGGCCTACATCGAGGGGCTCGAAGACCGCGTCAAGGCCGGCCAGCCGATCGACAAGATCGCCTCGGTCGCGAGCGTCTTCGTCTCGCGCATCGACACCGCGATCGACAAGCTGCTCGACGAGCGGATCGCCAAGGGCGAGCAGCTCGCCGACCTCAAGGGCAAAGCCGGCATCGCGAACCTCAAGCTGACCTATCAGCGACTTCGAAGAGCTCTTCCACGGCGAGCGCTTCGCGGCGCTCAAAGCCAAGGGCGCGAAGGTGCAGCGTCCGCTGTGGGCCAGCACCTCGACGAAGAACCCGAAGTACGACGATCTGATGTACGTCGTCACCGTCGTCGGAGCGCGACACCGTCAACACGATGCCGCCGAACACGCTCGATGCGCTGCTCGATCACGGCGTGATCAAGCCCGACACGATCCACGACGACGTCGCCGGCGCGCAAAGCGACGATCGAAGCGCTGCCGCCAAAGGCATCTCGCTCCACGACGTCACCGAGCAGCTCGTCGCCGAGGGCGTCAAGTCGTTCGCCAAATCGTTCGAAGATATGCTCGGCGCGATCACCGGCAAACAGCGAGCAACTCGCCGGAAAACAACCCGTGAAAGTCGAGGCCACGTGACGCAAACGATCGCCGGGCGCAACGGCGCTCCCGGAGGCGACGCGAACCCGCTTCGCGCGGGCGTCACTTCAAGCCGTATCACCGATCCGTGCAACGTCGTCTTCTTCGGCGCCAGCGGCGACCTCGTCAAACGAATGCTGATGCCGGCGATGTATAATCTCCGGCTCGAGGACATTTTGCCGGCCAACTACGGCATCGTCGGGTTCTCGCGCTGCGAATGGCGACGACCGAAGAATTTCGCGACGAGATGCGCAAGTCGATCGACGAGTTCTCGCGCTCCGGCCCGGCCAAGGACCCGCTCTGGAGCGATTTCGCCAAGCGGCTCTCGTTCGTCCCCGGGTCGTTCGACGACAAAGCGGCCTTCGCGCAACTGCGCGCGCAGCTCGAGCAGAACGACGCCGACCTCGGCACCGGCGGCAACCGTCTCTTCTACCTCTCGACGCCGCCCTCGCTGTTCGGCACGATCATCGACATGCTCGACGAAGCCGGCCTCGGCCCGAACAACAACAAGACCGGCTGGACGCGCATCATCGTCGAGAAGCCGTTCGGCACCGATCTCGACTCGGCGCGCGCGCTGCAGGCCGAAGTCAGCAAAGTGTTCGATGAGAAGGCCGTCTACCGCATCGACCACTACCTCGGCAAAGAGCCGGTGCAGGACATCATGGCGCTGCGCTTCGCCAACGTCATCTTCGAACCGCTCTGGAACCGCCGCTACATCGACTCCGTGCAGATCACCGCCGCCGAAACGGTCGGCGTCGAAGAACGCGGCGGCTACTACGACAACGCCGGCGCGCTGCGCGACATGATCCAGAACCACGTCATGAACCTGCTCGCGCTGGTCGCGATGGAGCCGCCGGTTTCACCGACCGCCGACAACATCCGCGACGAGAAGTTCAAGGTGCTCTCGGCGCTGCGGCCGATGGACCGCAACCGCATCATGCACGATACCGCGCGCGGCCAGTACGACGCCGGCAGCATCGCCGGCAAGCCCGTGCCCGGCTACCGCGAGGAGCCCAACGTCAACCCGCAGTCGAACACCGAGACGTACGCGGCGGTGAAGCTCTACATCGACAACTGGCGCTGGGCCGACGTGCCGTTCTATCTGCGCAGCGGCAAACGGCTGCAGCGCAAGAACTCCGAGATCGCGATCCGCTTCAAGGGCATCCCGCACCGCCTCTTCGGCGAGGCCGGCGACTCGATCGACAACAACGTCCTCGTGATGAAGATCCAGCCCGAAGAGGGCGTGTCGCTTCGCTTCTCGGCCAAGGTGCCGGGGCCGAAGATGCACATTCGCGCGGTCTCGATGGACTTCAACTACGGCACCGGCTTCGGCGTCGTCTCGGCGCCGGCGTACGAGCGCCTGATCGGCGACGCGATGCGCGGCGACGCGACGCTCTTCACGCGCTGGGATGCCGTGCAGCAAGCCTGGGAACAGGTCATGCCGATCCTCGAGACGTGGCAGGGCACGCCCGACGAAGCGTTTCCGAACTATTCCGCCGGATCGCAGGGTCCGGCATCGTCCGACCGGATGCTCGCCGCCGACGGAGGGGAATGGAGGAAGATATGACACCAGCCCGCTCTCCCGACCGCCGACATCGCAACTGATTCGCAGCCGAGCTGGCGCGCGCGAAGCCGCACATCACGACGATGAACTTCATCGTCTGGATCGACCGCGAGAGCAAGCGCGACTGGGTCATCGAGCGCGCCATCAAGATCTCCGAGAAGCATCCCTCGCGCACGATCATCCTCGATTCGAGCCCGGGGCGCATCGGCGCGCAACGTGCGGCCGCTCGATCCGAACGACCCCAACGCACCAGAGCACGTTCATCGACATCGGCGTCGCCGACATCTCGCCGTTCGACGCGTGCGAGCTCGCGACGTCGCTCGCGGCGCCCGACGTGCCGACCGTGCTGTGGTGGAGCGCCGATTCGCTGGGCGAAGACACCGCGTTCCGCTGCTTCTTCGCCGGCGGCAACTCGCCGGTCGCCGTCGTCGATTCCTCGCTCGGCGTGCGCGATGCGTCGACGATTCGCGAGCTGGCCGCAGTTCTACAAGGATCACAGCGGCGTGTCGCTGCGCGATCTGGCCTGGATGCGGCTGCATCCGTGGCAAGACATCATCGCGCATTTCTTTGACGATCCCGCCCTCCGGGAAGAACTTTTTTCGATCCAAAAGCTGCGCATCGTGGCCGGCTCGGATGCCGAGGCGCTCTATCTCGGCGGCTGGCTCGCGAGCCGGCTCGGCTGGAACGCGATGGCGCACGATGAGTTCGCCGACCGCAACGGCAACCGCATCGCCTTCGAACACGAACGCGGCGGACAGGCGCGGCGCGTCTACAGCGTCGCCCTCACCACCGCGACGTCCATGTACGTCGGGAGCGTTGACGACGCGGACGCATCGGTCGTCCGCGTGTGGGTCGAGGGCGCGAACGCGCGCGAGGTGCGGCTCGTTCCCGTGCAAGGCGATCGACACCGCGTCGCTGGTCGAACGGGCGGCCCTCGAAGACGGGGGAACCGACGAGATCTTCGAAACGGCCCTGCGTATGGTGCAAACGCTGATCGACGGGTAGGTCATGCCGCCCATAAATTCCACCGTCGAGGTTCTGCCCGACGAATCCCACCTCGCCGAAGCCGCCGCCGACCGGTTCATCGGCATCGTCGAAGCGACGCTGCGCTACCGCCAAGTCGCCGACGTGGTCCTCGCCGGCGGCTCGACGCCGCGCGCGATGAACGCGCTGCTCGCCTCGTCGCCCCGGCGCGGCAGCGTATCGTGGAACCGCGTCCGCTTCTTCTTCGGCGACGAACGCACCGTGCCGCCCGACGACCCCGAGTCCAATTACCGCATGAACCGCGAGACGCTCTTCGAGCCGCTCGGCATCTTGCCCGAACACATCTTCCGCATGCACGGCGAAGACGATCCGCATGCCGCGGCCGCCGCGTACGCCGAGGTCTTGACGCGCGAGCTCGGCGCGCGCCCGCGCTTCGACTTGCTCTTTCTCGGGATGGGGCCCGACGGTCACACGGCGTCGATCTTTCCCGGCACGCTGGCGCACATCGACGATACGAAGCTCGTCGTCGCGAACCGGGTCGAGAAGCTCTCGACCTGGCGCATCACGCTCACGCCGCACGTCATCAACGATGCGACGCACGTCGTCATCACCGCCGGGCGGCAGCAGCAAGGCCGACGCGCTCCACGCCGTGCTCGACGGGCCGGACGACCCCGATACGTATCCCGTGCAGCTCGTCGCCCCGACGGACGGCGAGCTGCATTGGCTCATCGATGAAGCGGCGGCGGCGAAACTTGTGCGTCGGCCGGGAGCGGCAACACGCTCGTCGTCGGGCTAGCGGTGTTCAGCGTCGTCGCACCGACCGTACTGCACGTCGATGTTGTAGGTCGCGAAGTTCGTTCCGGCGACCGCGTTCAGCTGAACGACGGCCTTGTTGAGGTCGGTCTGCGCTTGCAGTTCGCGGCCTTCGGTGTTGGCCAGATCGAGCTGCCGCTGCAAGACGAGGAACGTCGTCGACGTACCGGCTGAGAACCGGCGCTGTTCGGCGAGCAGCACGCGCGCGGCCGCCACGCGGGCGGCGGCGGCGGCAGCCAGGCGGTACTGCGTTTCGCGCAGCGTCTGGATCGCGTTCACCGATTCGCCGCGCACGCGCTGCAGCAGCGCCAGTTCTTGGACGGCGATTTGCTTGGCTTGTTCGTTCGCGATCGCGTAGTTCGCCTTGGCCGTGCGGTTGCCGATCGGGAACTGCAGCGTGAGCGAGACGTTGTAGGTCGGGAAGCGGAAGTTGAAGAGGTTCTGATAGGACTGCCCGAGCGTGCCGGTCTGGTACGCCGGCGTCGTTCCGAAGTTCGGAACGATCAGCGGAATTTGATTCGCCGGCGTCGCCGTCGCATTGTAGTTCGATGATCAGTTGATCGAGCGCGCTGATTTCGCCGCCGAGCGTTTGGAAGAACGGCGTTCCGCTGAGGTTGTTCGGCACGCCCGCAGAAACCGTTGGCCGTGATGCCGACGCCGAGATCGAGCTGCGGCAACCGCTGGTTCTTCGCATAGGCGAGGTTCGCGGCCGCGACGAGCCGCTGCGCGCGCAGCTGCGCGAGTTCGGGCCGGTTCTTCAACGCCGTCACGATGAGGTCGTCGAGCTTCGGTTCGGTCGGAAGCTGCAGAACGGGCGACGTCGGCACCAGGTTCGCCATCCACAACGGATCGGCCGGGTTGGCGAGGATCAGCGACTTGAGCTGCGTCTGCAGCGACTGCACGCGCTGCAGCGCCGAGAACACGTTGTCCTGAAAGACGTTGATCTGCGTGTAGGATTCGACGACGTCGACCGGCGCGGCGGCGCCGTTCTTGGCCAAGCGCCCGTTGGAGGCGGCCTGGGCCTGCGCGTTGCGCAGCCCTTCTTCTTGGATGCCGACGTCGCGCCACGCGGCGACGAGATCCCAGTACGTGTTCGAGACGTTGGTGACCGTCTGCGAAGCCTGCAACGAGCAGTTGCGCGGTTGCGGCTTGCGCGTTCGCGTTCGCGATGACGAGCTGGCGGCGCAGCGGGCTGCCCGCGCCCGCGCCCTTCAGCAGCGGTTGCGTGAACTGCAGCGCGATCGCCGTTTGATAGTAGGGGTTGTAGCTGTTGAGCGCGGCGTTGTTCTGGATCGCCTGCTGGCTGCCGGTCAAACTGTAGCGGCCGCCCGACGCGGTCATCCCGGTGAACGCCGGCACTCGACGCCGTCGGAGATCTGCGGTGATCGGACCGCCGTTCGGCCCGCCTTGAAACGGCGACGTCGCCGGTTGCACGCTGTGCGAGTACTGCGGTTCGAGCTCGAACTGCACGTCGTAGGCGCCCTTCGCGGCGACGATCTGATAGTTTGCGATCCGGTTGTTGGACTCGCTGATCGATGAGATCGGTGTTGCGCTGCAGTGCCATCGTGATCGCGTCTTGCAGACCGATGCCGACGAACGGCTGGTTGACGCCGACGAGATCGCCCGTCGGCAGCGGAGCGTTCGCCGGCGCGGCGTAGCCCGGCGCTACGGTCGGCACCCGGGGCAGCACCGGCGGAATCGGCGGCGGCGGCAGCTGTTGCCCGTCTCCGGCTGGTTTTGCGGATTGAGCGACGACGCGGACGTCGCCGGCGTGGACGACTGCGGCGACGTGGCCGGCGGGGCGGACGTGGCCGACTGCGGTGATGTGGCCGGCGGCGGTGTCGCGGCCGGCTGCGGGGGCCTGGCCGGCGGCGGGCTGGTCATCGGAGATGGCTGCTGGGCTACGGCGGGTTCAACCGCCGAGCACAACACGACGGAGATGCCCAGCACCCCCGCGAGGAGTCGTACGAACATGGGAGTTGTCTACTTTACCTTTACGGACGTCTCGACGGACATCCCGACTCGCAGCGGTTTGTCCGCCGGAGCATCGACGATGGCAATGCGCACCGGCAAACGCTGCGTCACCTTGACGAAGTTTCCGGTCGCGTTTTGCGCGGGGATCAAGCTGAACGTGTTCTGCGAGGCAGGACCGATCGAGTCGACGCGCCCGTGGAACGTCGTGCCCTTGTAGGCATCGACGCAGACGTCGACGTCTTGGCCGACCTTCATGTTGCCGAGCTGCGTCTCTTTGTAGTTCGCGGTGATGTAGATGCCGGATCGCGGCACGAGTTCGAGCAGCGCTTGACCCGGAGCGACGGTCGCTCCGACTTCGACGTTCTTGGCTCCGACGATACCGTCGATGGGCGAGCGGATCACCGTGTAGTTGAGCTGGTCGCGTGCCGTTTGCGCCTGCGCGCCGGCCGACTTGACTTGCGCCTGAGCGGCGTTGGCTTGCGCGGCGACCGCGGGGACGCGTGAGGGCGCTGCGGACTCGCTCAAGTGGCCTTGCGCGGTTTCGAGCTGGCCTTCGCCCGCGCCGATGCCGGCGGCGGCGGCCGTTGCCGACGCCATCGCCGCGGTCTGGCGGGCTTGCGCTTGCGCGACGTTCGTTTGAGCGGACGTCACTTGATCGAGCGCGGCCCGGTATTGCGAGAGCGCTTGCGCTTGCGTGGCGCGCTGAGGCATCGAGCTGCTGCTGCGAGGCGTCGCCCGTTCGCGCGAGCGAGCTATAGCGCTCGTAGTCGGCGTTGGCGCGTGCCAAGGCCGCAGAGGCGCTCGGCACCTGCGCCTGCGCCACGCGCAGCTGCGCTTGCGCGCCGGCGACGGCCGCGCCGGCCGCATCGGCCGTTTGCTTCTGCGACTGGTACATCGCTTGCGCGTTGCTGACTTGCGCTTCGGCCGCTTTGACGCCGCCCGTGCCTTGCGTGTCTTGCGCGCTTCTGCTGTTCGGCCGTGAGCGCGACGTTCTGTTGCGCGGCGCGCGCCTGCGCCTGCTGCGCGGCCACCAGCGCGTGCGCTTGCGCGTAGCTGCGTGCGTTCGTCGCGGTTGTCGAGCAGGATCAGGACTTCGCCCTTGTGGACCGTGTCGTTCGTGTCGGTGAGAATCTGACTGACGCGTTCGGAGATCTTGCTCGTGATCGTCACCGTGTCCGCATCGACGCGCGCGTCGTCGGTCGTTTCGTGCGTCGTGGCGTAGGCCAGGAAACGGATTCCCCAGATCAGCACCGCGATCAGCACGACGGCGCCCGCAATGATGGCGATGACCGGCGGCCGGCGGCGGGCCGGCGGGGGCGGCTTGATCTCGTCGCCGCGGTCGTTTACCAGCGGCGGCGGCGGCGGGGTGCCGCGGCCCTCCGACGTGCGGGGCGCTTCGGTCCGGGTTTCCACTAGTCGTAGTACTCCGTTCAGAAAGACGTCGACGATCGCGTCGATCGTCCCATGGTCCATCGGGTCGTTGCCCCACAGCTTGCGCGCAACGACGAGTTGAAACATCATACCCATGAAGATGCGGGCCAGGAGATCGGGATCGCCGTTGAGCCGGTGCTCCCCGATGCGGTCCGCGAAATACTCCGTCATCAGGTCGAGCACGCGCCGCGGGCCGCGCCATTCCGGCGCATCGAGGTCCGGCGACCCTTGCTCGATCGCGTCTTCGGCCAGCGCGATACACATCAGCGCCCGCGTGTCCGGCCATCACTCTCACGCCATGGTAGGCGATCGTCTTGATGTCGGCGGCGATGTCGGTGCCGTCGAGGCCGGTAAGGACGTGCCGGAAGCCCTCGATGCCGCACGAATCCTCGCGCATCGCGCCGATCAGCGCCGCCTTCGAACCGAAGTGGCGGAACAGCGTCGCTTCGTTGACGCCGGCGCGTTCGGCAACCTCACGCGTGGTCGTCCCGCGCGTGCCGTTGCGCTCGAAGATCTCGCGGGTCGCGGCGAGGATCCGCGCGCGCGTTTCTTCGACCCCGGCATGAGTGCGTTGTGGCGCGAGCATCAGTTGTTCTTCTCGAAAACGGCCGGGTCGACGGCGACGTTGGTTTGGTAATCGCTGTACGTTCCGTGGGCCACGGCCCGCACGTGCGGGATCGCGATGTCGGCGCGTTGCGCGGTCAGCATCAGATACCCGCCGACCGCGCCGAACGTCTGCGAAATCGTGATCGAACCGCCGTTGTAGTAATCGTAGCGAATTTGATCGATCGTCCAGGTCGCCGGATCGACGAGCACGGTTTCGTGGTCGATCATGCCGCGCACGCGCTGCACGAGGTGCAGCGCGATATCGCGATGGTGATCGAACTGGGCGTCCGCGGCCGGCGTGATCACGAAGCGTTTTTCCCAGTTCGAAGGATCGCCGATATCGGTGTAGAGCTTTTCGAAGCCGCGTGCGAACGGCGGCAGCTTGTCGAACACGACTTCGTAGTTCGACGGCCGCCTGTAGTAGGTCGTCGCATCGAGGTGTTCGCGAACGAACGGAAACGAGATCAGGCGGATATCGACGTGCATGCGTCCCTGAAAGGACGACAGATCGGGGTTGCGCTCGATCACGCGCGCGATGACGGCGGCCGGGTCGGAGGGCTCCGGCGCGGGGGCGGCATTGGCCGGCCAAGGGTTCACGGCCGTCAGGACGGCGGCCAGCGCGGCGGTCACGGCGCGGGGCATCCACGGCCGCCGGCGCGAGCGCGGGGCGGCTTCGGGATCGAGCGGCAGCGCGAACACCCGGTCGAGCCCGTGGAGCGCCAGCGCGTCGCGCAGGGCCGGGGTCAGCGCTTCGACGGCGATCGCGCCGCCGACGTCGCGCAGCCGGCGCAGGCCGCTCACCAGGCTGGTAACCAGCGCTTGCGGCAAGAGGTCGCCGTCCAGCTCAACGATCAACCGGGGACCCGGGGTTTTCGCAGCGAGGAGGGCGTCGACTGCCGCCTCTAAGCGGGCGCGGGCGTTTTCGTCATCGACGGCTAACTTGAGGTGCATCGGATCGTTCATTGCTCTTGCCATGCGTGTAAGTGCTTGCATAAGTATACCCGAATTACGCTAGTCGTGCAAGTACCTACTTGCATCGGATGTGCGGCCCCGCGGGGCCCGCTCGGTGATCGACTCCGCCGAAGTCGCGATCGTCGCGGATCGAGCCGGACTGGGCGCGGCGACGATCTACCTCGCCGCACTGGACCGGGACCGTCCGCGCCTGGCACTGGACTCGGGTCGTCCCATCTACCCGGCAAGCATGATCAAGACACCGCTGGCGGCGGCGGCCGCGGCCGCGGTCGAGGCCGGCCGCATGAGCTGGGACGAGCGCGTCGAGGTCGATGCCGCGAACATGACGTTCAACGATGCGCCCTCGCCGCTCGAGCCCGGCTACAGCGCGACCGTCGTCGAGCTGGTCGAGCTGATGCTCACCCGCTCGGACAACGTCGCGACCAACGTGCTGCTCGAACACCTCGGGCGCGAGCCGGCGACCGCCGACGCGCGGGCGCTCGGGCTGCGCGAGACGGCCTTCCGGCGCAAGCTCTCGGGCCGGCTGCCGCTGATCGACGATCCCGGCGCCACCGGCCGCAACAGCCACCCGGCGCGCGAAGCCGCCGACCTGTTCGAGCGCATCGCGCGCGGCACGGTCCCCTCGGCCATCTTGCTGCACCGCTTCCTGCGCGGCCAGGTCTGGAACACCAAGCTCTCGGCCGGGCTCGAGTCCGGCGACCGCTTCGCGCACAAGACCGGCGACACCGACGAGACCAGCCACGACGGCGGCATCCTCGAACTCGCGGGCGGCGGCCGCTTCGTGCTCGTCGTCTACAGCGAGCTGACCTCGAACGATGAAACGGACGCGCGCTTCGCCGCGTTCATGCAACGAATCCGTCCCCTGCTCGTCGACTCCTAAGAGGAGCGGGCGCGGCCTTGTCGATTACGTTTTCCGTATTCGCGCTCTTGTTTCGGAGCTTTTTTACCAATGAAGAAAACGTTATTGTGCTCGCTTGCGATGGCCCTCGCGGTGAGCGCCGCCCTGCCCGGCGCGGCCGCGACCACCAAAGGACCGGCCGCGGGCAAGACCGTGAAGATCGGCGTCATCGCCGACGTCACCGGTTCGGCCGCCGTCTACGGCACGATGCAAAAGAACGCCTACGATCTGGCGACCGAGGACATCAAGACGCGGCATCATCGACGCCGGCGGCGCCAACCTCTCGTTCGACGTCGAAGACGCGGCGAGCGACGGCGCGCAAGTCGTCAACCTGATGCAAAAATTCACGACCGACGGCAGCACGCCGCTCGAACTCGGTCCCACGCTCTCGGGCGAAGCGTTCAAGGCGTTTCCGATCGCGAAGGCCGCGAATTTCCCGGTGATGGGCACCTCGACGACCGCCGAAGGCGTCACGGCGATCGGCCCGACCATCTTCCGCGACTCGCTCGCCGAATCGCAAGCGATCCCGCCGACCGTCGCAAAAGTGCAAGCCGAAGTGGCATGCGAAAACGGTCGCCATCATCTACGGCGACGACAACGCGTTCACCAAGACCGACGGCGACCTCTTCAAGCGCGAGTTCGAGAAGAGCGGCGCGACCGTGGTCGACACCGAGACGTTCCACATCGGCGATAAAGACTTCGGCGCCTCGCTGACCACGCATCGCATCGAAAAAGCCCGACGTGATCGCGATCGGCGGGCTCTTCCCCGAAGCGACGCAGATCATCGCGCAGGCCGGCAAGCTCGGCATCAAGGCGCACATGATGGGCGGCAACGGGCTCAACTCGACGCAGATGTACGAAGTCGCCGGCCCGGCCGCGCAGGGCGTCGTCGTCGGCGCGGCCTGGTTCATCGGCGGCAAGTACACCGGCAACCTCGAGTTCGTGAAGCGCTTCAAGGCGAAGTACGGCACCAACCCCGATCAGTTCGCGGCGCAAGCCTATGCCGCCGCGCAAGTCGTGGCCTCGCTCGTCAAAGCCGGCGCCACGACGAAGGACGAGATGCTCGCCGGACTGCGCAACATCCACGTCGTGCAAACGGTCCTCGGCCCGATCGCCTTCGATCAAAACCGCGACGTCCAGGCGGCTCCGGTCGTGCTGCAAGATCGTGAAGGGCGGCTTCGCCTATCTCTAAGATGACGCGGTGAGCCGCTAGACCATGCTCGCGCAACAGCTCGTCAACGGGCTTTTCCTGGGCGCCGTTTACGCGCTGTTCGCGGTCGGCTACACGCTGGTGTTCGGCGTGCTCGACATCCTCAATCTGGCGCACGCGGCGATCTACATGATCGCCGCGTTCACCGCGTACTCGCTGGTCGGCGCACGGCCTGCCGCTGCGGCATCGCGTTCATCGGCGGCGTGTCGTGCTCGCGGGCGTGATCGGCATCGTGCTCGACCGCGTCGCGTTCGCGCCGCTGCGCACGGCGCAACGCGGGCACGCTCGTTCCGCTGATCTCCTCGATCGGCGCCGCGATCATCATCGGCGCGATCGCGCGCGGCATCTACGGCATCGACGAGCGGCACTTCGTCGAGGGCGGGATCGACTCGCCGCCCGATTCATCTCGGCCCGGTCACGTTCACGACCGTCGAGGCGATCATCTTCGCGACGGCGATCGCGCTGATGCTGGTCCTCAGCTACGTGCTGCGCTCGACGACGCTCGGCCGCAGCATTCGCGCGGTCGTCGCAAGACCGCATCGCCGCGGCCTTGCTCGGCGTAAACATCGAGCGCACGATCTCCGCGACGTTCTTCATCGCCTCGGCGCTCGGCGGCGCGGCCGGCATCCTGACCGGGCCTCGAATACAACGCGGTCAGCGTCGACATGGCGAGTTCGATCGAGCTCAAGGGGCTCGCCGTGATCATCCTCGGCGGCATGGGCAGCATCACCGGCGCCGTCGATCGGCGGCTTCGTGATCGGCGCCGTCGAGACGCTCGCGGTCGCCTACGGCCTCTCGGCCTGGCGCGACGCGCTGACGTTCGGCGTGATGTTCGTGATCTTCGTGGCGCGTCCGGCGGGGATCTTCGGCGCGCGCGCTCTGCGCAACGCATGAACGCGCTCGCCGGCTTCTACGCGCAGCATTCGCGGCTGATCGATCAGATCGGCATCAACGCGCTGCTCGCGCTCTCGCTCTCGGTCTCGCTGCAAGCGGGACAGCTCGCGCTCGCGCAAGCCGGGCTCGCCGGCATCGCCGCCTACGTGTCGGCGATCGCGAGCATGCAGTACCACTGGCCGCTCGCGGCGAGCATCGTGCTCGCCGTCGCGTGCTCGACGCTCGTCGCCGCGCTGCTCGCCTATCCGGTGCGCAAGATCCGCGGCATCTTTCTCGCGATCGCGACGATCGGCTTCGGCGAGATCGTGCGCGTGGTCGTCAACAACCTGAGCATCACCGGCGGTGCCGAGGGCTTGAGCGGGATCCCGAACGACGTGAACACGCCGATCATCTACGGCGCGCTGGCATTCGTCGCGGTCGTGCTCTGATCTTGCTCTCGCGCACGAAGTTCGCGCTGGCCGTCGCGTTGACGCGCGAAGACGATGCGGCCGCGCGCGGCGTGGGCGTCGACGTCGGCATGGTGCGCTTCGCTCACGCTGGCGCTCGGCGGCGCGATCGCCGGGCTCGCCGGCGCGCTTTACGCGCACGCGTTCTACTTTCTCTCGCCCGGCCGACTTCGGTTTCCCGCGCATGGAGCAGATCCTCGTGTGGTGCGTGATCGGCGGCGTGACGAGCCCGGTCGGCGCGGTCGCCGGCGCGGCGTTTCTCTCGATCTTGCCCGAAGTGATCCGCGCGCTGGCCGATTTCCGCGAGATCACCAACGGCATCATCCTGCTCGTCGTGATCCTGTTCGCGCCCGAGCGGGCTCTCGGCGCTGTGGCGCACGCGCCGCGCGCCCGTGCCGCACGATGCCTGACGCGCTCATCCTCGACCGGCGTCGGCGTTCGCTACGGCGGCGTCATCGCGCTCGACGACGTCTCGCTCGACCGTCCGGCCGGGCGAGACGCTCGGCCTGATCGGACCCAACGGCGCCGGCAAGACGACGCTGATCAACGCCACCACCGGCATCGCGCCGCTCGCCGGCGGCACGATTGCGCTCGGAACGCGCCGGCTCGACGGGCTCGCCGCCGCATCGCATCGCGCGCGCCGGCATCGCGCGCACCTATCAGAACATCCGGCTCTTCGGCGCGCTCGACGTGCGCACGAACCTCGCCGCCGGCGCGTACGCGCAGCCCGGGCGCGCTCGGCGACGACGCCGCTCGCGCGCTGCTCGAACGCGCCGGCGTCGCGCACCTCGACGCTCGAGCGCGGTCGCCTCGGCACTGCCGTACGGCGATCAGCGCCGGCTCGAGATCGCGCGCGCGCTGGCGGCGCAGCCGGCGATCCTGATGCTCGACGAACCCGCGGCCGGGATGAACCCGACCGAAACCGCGCAGCTCGTCGAAACGATTCGCGCGCTCGCCGCACGACGGCATCGGCATCCTGCTGATCGAGCACGACATGACGCTCGTGCGCGCCGCGTGCGATCACGTCGTCGTGCTGAACTTCGGCGAAGTGCTCGCGCGCGGCACGCCGGCCGAGATCGCGCGCGATCCGGCCGTCATCGAAGCGTATCTCGGCACGACCGAGGAGATCGCCTGATGCCGCTGCTCGACGTGCGCGGCGCTGCGCGCCGGCTACGGCAAGATCGACATCCTGCACGACGTCGACGTCGCGCTCGAAGCCGGCACGCTGTGCGCGATCGTCGGCGCCAACGGCGCGGGCAAGACGACGCTGCTGCTCGCGATCTCGGCGATCATCGCCGAAGCGCGCGGGCAGCGTGCGCTTCGACGGCGCCGACGTGACGAAGCTCGCCGCCGCACACGCTCGTGCATCGCGGCCTGCTGCACGTGCCCGAAGGCCGCCGCATGCTCGCGCAGATGAGCGTCGAGGAAAATCTGCAAGTCGCCGCCGCCGTGCGCGGCGCGGCCGGCTTCGCCTCGATCGACGGCCTCTTCGACCGCTTCCCGATCCTGCGCACGCGCCGCAACGTGCCGGCCGGTTCGCTCTCCGGCGGCGAACAGCAGATGCTCGCCATCGCGCGCGCGCTCGCCGCCGGCCCGAAAGCGCTGCTGCTCGACGAGCCCTCGATGGGGCTCGCGCCGAAACTCGTCGACGAGATCTTCGAGATCATCGCCGCACGAACGCGCGAACGGCACGTCGATTCTGCTCGTCGAGCAGAACGCGCGCCGCGCGCTCGCGATCGCCGACCGCGCCTACGTGATGGAACGCGGCCGCATCGTCCTCAGCGGCACCGGCGCCGAACTCCTCGACAACCGCGACGTCACCGCCGCCTACCTCGGCGCAACCCCGTAAACAGGCCGCAACCAGCACACTTGAACGAGGCGCGCCCCCTCGTCATCGCGAGCGCATGCCCCCCGTCATCCCGAGCGCAGTCGCACGGGGAGGCGATGCACGATGAATCATGGGTGCGGGGGGTTGAAGCCGAGTGAGAGTTGCGGGATCGCGGCGACGCAGATGAGGGCGAGCAGGATGGCGGCCAGATAGGGGACGATGCGCGGGACGGCAAGATCGGAGTCGCACTTGCCGATCGCGCACGCGGCGTAGTAGCCGGCGCCGAACGGCGGGGCGAAGAGGCCGATGCCCATCGCCAGCACCGCGACGATCGCGAAGTGCACGTCGGCGATGCCGGCGGCTTTCGCGATCGGAAAGAGCAGCGGCCCGAAGAGCACGATCGCCGGAATGCCTTCGAGGATCGAGCCGAGCACGAGAAAGAGCACGATCGCGAGCGCCAGGAAACCGGCTTTCCCGCCCGGCGCGTTGGCGAGGCCGGTCGCCAGCTGATCGGCGAATCCCGATTGCGTCAGCGCCCACGCCATCGCGGTTGCGGTCGCGATGATCAGCATGATGGCGCCGGTGAGGCTCGCCGTCTCGCGCAGCACCGGGTACATGTGCCGCCAGTCGAATTCGCGGTACACGAACATGCCGACGAGGACCGTGTAGACGATCCCGATCGTGCTGACCTCGGTCGCCGTCGCCACACCGCCGAGAATCGCGGCGCGAATCACGAACGGGAGCACGAACCCCGGGATGGCGACGAAGAACGCCCACGCGATGTCGCGCAACTTCGCCCGGGCGGCGAGCTCGGTACGGTCGTCGCGCGAGCGAAACCAGACGACGACCAGCAGAAAGAGCGCCGCGACCGCCGCCGGAACGAGCCCGGCCGCGAACAGCGCCGCGATCGAGACGCCGGTCGTCGAGCCGATGATGATGAGCACGAGGCTCGGCGGGATCGTTTCCGCCATGGCGGCCGACGACGCCAGCAGCGCGACGAGCTCGGGCCGCGGCGTGCCGCGCCGCTCCATCTCGGGAAAGAGCACCGGTGCGACCGCGGCCATGTCGGCCGCTTTCGAGCCCGAGATACCCGAGACCAGATACATCGCGAACACCAGCACGAAGCCGAGGCCGCCGCGCAGGTGGCCGACCACGCTCGCCAGCGCATTGACCAGCCGCTTCGCGATGCCGGCATTGCCCATCAAGAGCCCGAGCACGATGAAGAGCGGAATCGCGAGCAAGATCAAGCTCGAGATGCCCTCGTCCATCCGGTCGACCACGGTGCTCAGCGGAACGTTGGTCGTCAGCGCGAGATAGCTGAGCGTGCCGAACCCGAACGCGAACGCGATCGGAATCCCGATCGCGACGCACGCCCCGACCAGCACGACGAAGAACAGGAACAGGTTGAAGTTTCCCAGCGGCACGAGCAGCGGCCGCCCGAAATATGCCGCGACGCAGATGACGGCCGCGGCCGCGATCACGATCCCGACCTGTTTGCGCGGCGCTTCCAGCAACCGCAGCACGGAGATCACCAGAAACAGGATCAGCGCGAGCACGATCGAGGCGATGATGTCGGAGTGCGGAATCCCGAGCACCGGCGTGAGGTCGGTTTGCTCTTGGATCAGGAAGGCGCGGCTGGCCGGGAAGAGTTCGAGCGCGAAGATCGCGACGACGACCGACGAGATGACGTCCAGCAGCGAAATCGTCTCGGGGCTCGCGCGGCGCACCAGCGCGGTCAGGCGGATATGCTCCCGGCGCCGGTAGGCCGACACGGCGCCGAGCATCGCCAGCCACAGCAGCAAGATCGTGGCCAGCTCGTCGGTCCACACGATCGCGTTGTGCAAGACGTAGCGCGAGAACACGCCGGCCGCGAGAATCGCGACCTCGACGACCAGCAGCAGCGCGGCCAACGGCTCGGTGAGATAGCCGATCCAGCGGTCCACCACGGCGGTCCAGGCATAGCGCCGGGCAAGCGGCGCTTCGCCTTCTGTGAAGGATTTCACGTTCCGGAATCGTTTACCCCAGAAGAGAAACATTTCCTTACTCGCCTCGGGGGAGGACCGCTTCATGACTCTTGGCGTTTCACGCTCGCGCTTCGTAGCGGGGGCCGCGTCGGCGTTCGCGTCCATCGGCATCGTGCGCGCTCCGGCGAGGGCGGCGCAGTTCGACTACAAGATGGCGCACGGCACGCCGACCAACATGGCGGTCCACGTTCGTTCGGCCGAGATGTGGGAAGCGGTCAAGCGCGAGACCAACGGCGCGGTCGACGTCAAGATCTTCCCCAACAACCAGCTCGGCAGCGAGCTCGCGCAGCTCTCTCAACTGCGCTCGGGCGCGCTGCAGTTCATGATCATCCAAGGCGTCTCGCTCTCATCGGTGGTGCCCGGCGTGTCGATGGACGGACTCGGATTCGTCTTCCGCAATGCGGCGCAGGCGGAGAGCGCCTACGACGGTCCGCTGGGCGCATATCTGCGCAAGCTGATCATGGACAAAGGCATCTTCGCCATGCCGCGCGTCTTCAATTTTGGCATGCGGCAAGTGACGGCGTCCTCGCATCCGATTCACAACGCGGCGGATTTCGCGGGCTTCAAGATTCGCACGCCGCCCGCGCCGATCTCGGTCGATCTGTTCAAGACCCTCGGCGCATCACCGACACCGATCGTATTTCCGGAACTCTATCTCGCGCTGCAAACGAAGGTCGTCGACGGCCAAGAGACGCCGTACAGCACGATCGACGTTTCGAAGTTCAACGAAGTGCAAAAATATCTGAGCGTCACCAACCACATGGCAACGATCTTCTGGTTTCTCGGCAACATGGATGCTTGGAACGCGATCCCCGCCTCGATGCAGGCCATCATCTTGCGCCATGCCGACCGCGCCGCCGTTCTCGAGCGGCGCGATACCGAGCAGCAGAGCACGGCGACGGCCGATAAGCTGCGCCGCGAGGGCATGGTGTTCAATACGGCCGACGCCGACTCCATGCGGGCGCAGCTCAAGCCGTTCTACAACCGCTGGAAGACCGAATTCGGCGCCACGGCGTGGGATCTGCTCGAAAAAACGTCGGGAAAACTCACGTGAAGACCGGCATTGCGCTTGTGGAATCGGTGAGTACCGGTGGAACGCCGTGCATAACGAAAAGTTCTTGTGGATAACCCCGCCGCGACGCACACGAGCTCTTGCAATCAGATTTCGCGTATGACATCATTGAATCACGACAAGCGATTGTCGTGCGACTGGCGAGATGAGTCGCGGCAAGTAAGGACCGGCGCCGAGAAATCGGGGTCAGCCCGAAAGCTAATGGCCTTCGACGCCGCACTGGGCTGAGCAATCGGCGCGGGCGTGCGCAACACCAAAAACTCGCATGAAGAAAGCCCCGTGGTTCGCGCCGCGGGGCTTTCCGACATTACCGGATCGCTGCTAGAGCCCGGCCGTCATGACGGTTGGGCCGCGACGAGCGCGTGCATCCACTCCACGATCGCGCCGGCGCCGGCGTCGGGCGTGTCGAGGTGCTGCGCGTTGACGCTCACGTATTTGTTCAACGGGTTGGCCGGAATCTGCGCGAACTCATCCGCGCTGCGCCGTTGGCTCGCATCGCGTGTGCCGGCGACCCAGATGACCGGCTCCGTGACGTGCGCGAGGTCGCTGGAAATATTCGCCGGACCGGCCGGGTCGAAGAAACTCACGTACGTTCGAGGGGTCGCGCGCACGGTAAACGCCGCGTCGCCGCGCCGGCTGCTGTCGGCATCCGGGAAGGTTTGAATTTTATCGCCGTTGCCGGCCGCGACCGCGGCCTGGGCCGCCGCCAGCGCCGCGGCGATCGCCGGGGTACGCGAGATGCCTGCGGCGTCGTGCGCCGGCGCGCACGCGATCACGCCGCTCACACCGGGGTGCGTCGCCGCATAGGCCAGCGCGCTGTTCCCGCCCATGCTCATCCCGCCGACGACGATCACGCTCGCGCCCTTCGCGCGCAGGCGTGCGATCGCGGCGTCGACATCTGCGAAGCAGTCGGTGAACGCGCGGTCGTAGATGCGGCGGTGCGACCAGCACATCTCCGGCGTTTCAACCGCATAGCCCGCCGTGCGCAAACCCGCGACCAGATCGCCGCCGATCGCGCGGCCGTTACCGCCCTCGGCTCCCAGCGGAACGCCGTTGAGCCCGTGCATGAGCACGATACCGGCTTGGGGCGGCGCCGCGGCGACCGTCGGGCCCGCCGTGCAACATACCGTCAACGCCAGCGCCACGCATATGCGAACGATTACGAGCATGCGAGCGTGTTCTCGGTGGATACGGTGGATGCCCTAGCGAGCGTGGTGGAAAACACAACTTTCTTGTGGATAACCGCAAGCGCCGTCTTGCGCCGCCCGGCGGAGCCGCGTATGCTCCTTTTACGCCGGTTCGCCGGCGGGCGAGCGACGAGAAGCTCGCAGTGAATCGGATACGACGCACGGCTCGTCCGTTCGCCGCACCCCGGTTGCTTAACGAAGTACGACGCCGTAATGGCCGAGCTGATCGGCGAGGACGTGCGCAGATCGAGTTCTCGTGCTGATCGATGCCGCGGGGCCCACGTTCCGCGGCGTCGTCGCGTTCCGAGCTCGGTGCAAACTAGAGCTCGTACGTTTTTGCCAGCGTTCGCGCGATCGTGCGCGCGTGCTCGCGGGCACTCGGTGGCGCGATCACCTCGCCTTCCGTGCCCCAGCTCAGCGACCAGCGCACGATCTCGAGCGGATCCGCGACGCGATACGTGATCTCGACCGAACCGTCGTCGCGCCGTTCGATGCGCCGGTCGCGCGCGATGCTGGCCGCGGTCGCGGCCTTCGCGATCACCGGCGAGAAACGCACGGTCACGTCGGTCAGGTCGGTGCCTTGCAAAACGCCGCTCACCGAATGCGCGCCGTAAGCTTCGAGATTGAAGTCGGCCGGACGCTCGAACGTTTGCGGCTGGACGGCGATCGCGTCGACGTTATCGATGGCGAACACGCGCATGTCCGAGCGCGCGTGATCGTAGGCGACGAGATAGATGCGGCCGTTGGAGACGATGAAGCCGTAGGGATCGACGCGCCGCTGCGTTTTGGCGCCGTTCTTGTCGATGTAGTCGAAGCGCACGCCGCGCCGGTCGCGCTCGGCGGTCTGCAGCGTTTCGAAGTTGCGCTCGACGTGCGGTTCGAGCGCGACCGACTCGAGCCGAATCGCCAGCGACGACGACTGCATCGCATTCGCCGAGCGCTGGTCGCTCGACTGCAGCAGCTTCGAGGTCGTCTCGTCGATGTAGGCCGAGAGCGTGCCGCCCAGCGACGACCCCAGCCGCTTGAGCGTCACGAGGCCGAGCAGCTCGCGCTGGCTGAGGTTGAGCCGGCGCAGGCTATAGCCGTCGGCGAACCTGTACGTCGCGGTCGTGCGGTCGAAGTACCACGGGAAGCCCGCGTCCGAGAGCACGGCCAGGTAGCGCCGCAAGCTGCGCGTGCTGGGCGGCTTGTCGTCGGCGATCCGGTCCTTGAGCTCCTCGAACGAGTACCGGCCATCGTCGATGGCGCTCAGCAGCCGGACCAGGAGGACGACCTTCGGCTCCGACCGTTCTTCCCTCACGCTGGGCGTCGTTCGGTCGCCACGTCCCGCCGCCTTGCCGCAAAAAGGCGCTCGCCCGTATGCCGAGCGCGCAGGCTACCAACCTGCGGTAAAGAACTTTCCCTCCCCGCTTTCATCTTTTGCTGGCAAGGAGTACCATGGACGATACAGAACCGTCGCGAGTTCCTACGTCGCACGGGCGCGCTCGGAATCGCGGGCGCCGCCGCGCTCGGCTACCCGCTTCTCGAAACGCGAGCCGCCGGCTCGGCTCCGCTCCTCCCGCCGCGCGACATCATCGCCGCCGGCGGCGGCGCGACCGTCAAGATCGGCCACATCGACGGCTTCTCGGGCGTCTACGCCTCGGCGTCGGCGTCGCAGCAACTCGGCTTGGAAGTCGCCGTCGAGCAAGCGATGAAAAAGAACTCGCGCATCAAGTACGTCATCGTCAAGGGCGACGACGCGAGCGCGCCGGCCACCGGCAGTCACCGAAGCGCGCCGCCTGATCACGCAAGAGAAGGTCGACATCCTCGCCGGCTGCCTGAGTTCGGGCGTCGGTCTCGCGGTCTCGAACACGTGCGAACAGCTCGGCATGTTCTTCCTCGCGATCGGTACGCACGACACCAACATCACGGGCCAAGGCGCGCACCACGTCACCTTCCGCCAGACCTGCTCGAACGCGATGCTCGCCAACGCCGTCGGCCCGGCGCTGCATCAAATTCGGCAAGAAGTGGTACTTCATCACGGCCGACTACGCGTTCGGAAACGACGCGCAGGCGCGCTTGCAGAAGATCTTGCTCGCGCAGGGCGGCCAGGTCGTCGCCAACGACAAGCACGCGCTCGGCGCGATCGACTTCTCGTCGTACATGACGAAGGCGCGCAACACCGACGCCGAAGTCATGGTGTTCTGCAACTACGGACCGGACACGCAGAACGCCGTCAAGGCCGCGATCCAGCTCGGCATCAACAAGAAGATGAAGTTCGGCGGCATCCTGTGCGGCAACGACGTCGCCGTCGATCTTCCGGTCGACGACATCGTCGGTTCGACGTGGGGTTACGTCTGGGGTCCGGAAGCCGGCGGCGACCGCACGGCGTCGATCTACGCCGCGCTCAAAGCCAAATCGAAGAACGTCGATTGGCGTCAGTACCTCGGCATGATGGCCGGCGAAAACATGATCAACCGCATGAACGCCGCCGGCACGACCGACTCGAGCAAGCTGATCGCGGCGTTCGAAGGCTACCACTACGACGCGGGCAAGAAGGCCGAGGCCTATTTCCGCAAGTGCGATCATCAAGCCGTGCAGCAAACCTACGCCGGCACGATCGTACCCAAAGCGAAGCGCAAGAGCGAAGGCGAGTACTTCGTGATCACCTCGACCGTCGGCGGCGAGTACGCCGCCGAATCGTGCAGCGAGCCCGATTCGGCCGCGGCCACGAAGACCTTCGCAGCCGAAACGCCGATCCCGGCCCGCGAAGGCTACACGCCCCTCAACCTCAAGTCGGCCTAGGCCGCAGCGCGATTGTCAGCCCTCGTCCGTGCGCAGCGCGGCGAGGGCCGACATCAGCGGCCGATCGTCGAAGCGGAACAGGTAGGCGCGGCCGGCGCCGGTGTTTTCGTGCACGATCTTCTGCCAGGCCGGCAGCGCGAACGAATCGCCTTGCTTCCAGGTCAGCACCGTATCGCCGACGTGCGTGCGGCCGCTGCCCTCGTACACGTGCATCACGGCGCTGGCCGTCTCGCGCCGCGGCGCGGTCTGCGCGCCGGCGTCGATGCGGTAGGCCGACGCGCCGATCGTCGCGCTGATCTCGGCGCCGTTGGCGCGCATGCGATAGCGTTCTTCGGCGACCGCGCCGGGCGCGGCGTCGAGCTTCGTCTTGCATCTCCGCCCACGGATACCTGCGGTTCGATGCGGTGTTCAGCAGTTCCGACGGATAGCGCGCGTTCTGCGTAGTGTTCGGTGAAGTTACTGGGCAGCACTTGCCACAGCGGCAGGTCGAGACCGTCGAGCCAGATCATCGGGCGGTCGCCCTCGTTGCCGTGATCGTGCCACTCCCACGACGGCGTGAGCACCATGTCGCCGCGCTCCATCATGACTTTCTCGCCCTCGACGGCCGTGAAGCCGCGTTCGCCCTCGATGATGAAGCGCAGCGCGAACGGTGAATGGCGGTGCGCGCGCGCCGTCTCACCGGGCAGAATCGTCTGCAGCCCGGCGTAGAGCGTGTCGGTCGTGTAGGGTGCTTTGAGCTTGGGGTTGACGAGCATGAACACGCGGCGTTCGGCGAGATCGGTACCGACCAAGCGCGCCGCGCGCTCGCAGAACGGGCGCAGCTGTTCGTAGCGCCACACGTACGGGGCCGCCTTGGCGACCGGAAAGGGCGGCGAAACCGCACTCAGCAGCGGCCACAGGGGCTCGGCGTGCTCGACGACGGCCTCATCGAAAAGCTGTTCGAGACTATCCTGTTGCTGGACGAGGGTCATGGGCGGCCTCCGGTGGCGCGAGCGGTGTCGGTCGCTTCAACCTTCGCTGGCGCGGCGGGGGTTTCCGGGGCCGGGGGTCAGTCGGCGTCGGCCGCCAGCAGCCGGCGCAACACGCGCCGTTGCCGGGCCGGTCCGGCATCGGTTGAGAACAGCGCCGGATGCTTGGTGAGCTCCGGGAAACGCCGGATGTTCTCTTGCTGGGCGTCGATGATCAGCGTGTCCTGGTTGATGAAGATGTCGCGGCGCATGTCGCCGATCTTCCGGGCTAGCTCGGGATCGGTCGGCTGTCCGGCCGCGACGTTTTGCCGCACGGCCGTGAAATTGTAGTGCGTCGAGGTCGCTGTCTCGGGCGTGAGCAGGTGGACCGCGTAGAGCCCGCTGCCCTCGGCCTTGGTCGCCCCCGGCGCATGCACGCCGACGTCGAGCATGAAGCAGCCGGGCGCGTCCCAGCGGATCGAATCCCAGTAATCGACGGGCTTCCCGTCGCGGCGGAAGATCAGGTCGTGCAACGCCGCAACCGTGGTGTTACGGATGTAGCGCGAGACGATGACCGCGTTGCCTTCCTCCCGCACCGCGATCTCGCCGCGCACGCCGTCGGCGGTGCCGAGCAGACCCTCGTGCAAGAACGCGGTGTGGCTGAGGTCCATCAGGTTGTCGGTGGTCAGCTCGTAGTTCGCCGCCATCGTGATGTAATCGAATTTGGTCAGCGCGCCGGCATCGGCCTCATCGAAAATGCTGAAATCCGGAATCAGCGCCGGATCGGGCGTGCGCCGGCCCATCCACAACCACAGGATGCGGTGCTTCTCGACCATCGGATAGCTGCGCACCGTGGAATTGTGCGGAATGCGCCCGTCGCCGTGCGGGTTGAACACGCACGCTCCGGTGGCGTCGAACTCGAGCCCGTGATAGAGGCACCGGATACGATCGCCGGGCCGCCGCGCGCCCAGACGCAGCGGCGCGAAACGGTGCGGGCACATGTCGGCGATCGCCGCCGGCGCACCATCGTCTTTGCGAAAGAACACGAGCGGTTCTTCGAGCACGACGCGGCCGATGAGCTGATCGGCCGCGAGGTCCGACGACCATAGGATCGGGTACCACGTATTGCGCAGAAACTTGCCCGTCGGCACGACCGCCGACGAGCCGGTTTCATCGCTGGGCCGCGAAGGCTTTTCTTCTGTTTGCATCGGGGGTCTGGCCCTTCCGCATTCCAGCTGAAACGCCCCTTTAGCCGGTGCGCGCGATCTCGCCGAAGCGGCCGGCTTGGTAATCGCGGAACGCCTGCTCGATCTCGGCCTGCGTGTTCATCACGAACGGTCCGTAGCGCGCGACCGGTTCGTTGAGCGGCATGCCGGCCAGCACGAGCGCCTCGAAGCCGTTCGGGCCGGCCGCGAGTTCGAGCGTGGCCGGAGCGCTGCGGAATCAACGCGACGCTGATGGTCGGCGAGCGGCGTATCCTCGATGCGCCCCTCACCGCCGATCGTGTGGACGATCGCGTTCGAGCCGGCGGCGATCGGAATCGTCAAGCGTGCGTCCGGCGTCGAGCTTCACGTGCAGCATCGTCGTCGGCACCGTCGTTTCGATCGGCGAGCGCCGGCCGTCGAGTTCGCCCGCGATCACGCGCGCCCACGTGCCCGGCCGCGTGACGACCGGCAAGCTCGCGCTCGCGATATTCTTGATAGCGCGGCGTGGCGAGCTTTTGCGCGCGCGGAAGGTTGACCCAAATCTGGAAGCCGTGCACGCGGCCGCCGTCGCGCAAGATCTCCGCGGCCGGCATCTCCGAGTGAATCACGCCGGCGCCGGCGGTCATCCACTGCACGTCGCCGGGGCGCAGCGCGCCGCGATGGCCGTGCGAATCCTCGTGCTCCATCGCACCCTCGATGATGTACGTCACGGTCTCGAAGCCGCGATGCGGATGGTCGGGCGCGCCGATCGCTTCGCCCGGACCGTAGTTCACCGGGCCCATCTCGTCGATCAGCAAGATCGGGTCGAAGTAGGAGAGACCGGCGACCGGAAAGGCGCGCCGGATCTGAAAGCCGCCGCCTTCGAGCGCAACCTGGGTCGGAACAACGGTAATGGAAGAAGACGTTTTGGTGCTCATCGCCTTCACCCATAACCCGCGTGGGGTTGCAACGGCTGCACGCTGTGAATTCTTCCCAGCCGCGCCCGAGCGCCTTGCCAAGGTGCTGCGCGATGATGCGGCCATGGAAAACGCCACGACCGTCATCCTCCCCGTCGGCGATTTCACCGCCGCCATCGCGCGGAAGCTCGCCGACTCCCTCGACGACGCTGCGGCCCGCGGCCGCACGATCGTGATCTCGCTGCAGTGGATCGCACGCTGGTCCTGGGGCGCGCTGTGCGAGCTCGCCGACTCGCTGCACGGCCGCTATCGCGACGTGCGCATCTGCTTCACCCGGGTAGCGCCGACCGGGCGCGCGCTCTTGCACGAAGTCGGGCTCGGCAGCGGCTGGATCGTCGAGGAGCCGCCGCTCGCTTCAGCTCAGCGCGTGCTCATCGCGGCGTAAACGTCACGGGCGGGCCGGCGCGCACACGAGATCGCGGCCGTCCGGCAGCAGGCCGAAGAACCGCGCCGCCGCGATGCCGACGGCCGGAATGTAGGTGACGGTGTTGAGCTTGCGGCCCGCCAGGTAGTCGGAAAACACGTAGCCGCCCGCCTTCGTGCCTTCGAAGCGCTTCTCGATCACAAGGCCGCTGAGGGTGAAGTAACTGCTGCGCTCGCCCGGCGCCGGCGGGCTCGCCGGGAACAACAACCGGGCCGGAAAGCGTTTGACCGCAGCGCCGATGACGTAGCCGAAGGCGTAGATGTTGCCGCGCGCGTCGACCGCTCGCAAGGCGCGCGTTTTGGCCGGCGTCCGGCCGACCGCGATCGTCGTCGTCACCAGCGACACGTGCGCCGCGATGCGCGGATCCGCGGTTGCCACTTCGACGGCCACGTAGCCGCGGTCGCAGGGTACGCGCTGATGAAAGCCCGGTACCATCGGCGTCACGGGCATGCCGGCGGCGCCGGCCGTATTGCCGGCGCCGGCGCAGATCAGGAGCGCCGCTGCGAGCATAACGATAATGCGGTGTTTCACGGGTAGCGCGACGACTTCGTTTCCTGGGCGGTGATGAACTCCAGCAGCGCCGGCGTGCCGTTGCGTGTCTGCTCGATGCCCCGCTTGATCGCCGGGATCACCTCGCCGGGTGCGGCGACGCGCTCGCCGTAACCGCCGAACGCGCGCGCCATCGCCGCATAGTCGCCGGAGATGTCGGTCGAACGATACTTCTTCGTCGCGGCCGGCATCACGTTGAGCTCGGCCGCCATCGCCGAGTTGTTGAGCAGGATCGAGAGAATCGGAATGCGCTCGCGCACCGCCGTTTCGAAGTCCATGCCGGTAAAGCCGATCGCCGCATCGCCCCAGACGTTGATGCAGAGCTTATCCGGACACGCCAGCTTCGCACCCATCGCGAGCCCGAGTCCGTAACCGAGCTGGGTCGTTTTGCCCCAGCCGAGGTAGCTGAGCGGCGCGGTCGATTTCCAGAACGGTGTGAGCTGATCGCGCGGGCTGCCCGCATCGTGGGTGATGATCGTCTGGGCTTTGTCGACCGTGTTCTGCAGATCCCACAGCACGCGATAGGGGCTGATCGGCGTCTCGCCCGACGTGAGCTTCGGCATCCACTCGGCGAGCCAGGCGGCCTCGACCGACGCGATTTCCGCATGCGCGCGGCTCGGATCGCTCGACGTTCCGTCGAGCAACTCGCGGCAGGCGTCGACGAGCGCGCGCAGGGTCAGTTGCGCATCGCCCGCGAGCCCCACCTGCGAACGCACCGACTTGTTCAAGTCGTTGGGATCGCTCGTCGCGTGGACGAACGTCTTGCCGTGCGGCATCTTGATCGCGAACGACGATTCGGAGAAGCTGCAGCCGGCACCGAAAATCACGTCGGCTTCATCGAGGAAGTAGCGCACGGCCTTAGGCATTGCCGCGCCGCCCGCGCCGAGCGCGAGCGGATGCGTTTCGTCGAACGCGCTCTTGCCCTCGAGGCTCGTGCACACCGGCGCGCCGAGCAGCTCGGCCAGCTCTTTGAGTTCCGCGTACGCCTCGGCCCAGTGAATGCCGGCGCCGGCGTAGATGACCGGACGTTTCGCAGCGACGAGCACGTCGGCCGCACGCTTCACGTCGGCTGCGTCGGGGCCGCTGCGCGTGGAGTAGACGGGCGCGTAATCCAGCGGCTCCGGAACCTCGGCGTCGTAGAGATCGCTCGGAATCTCGACCACGACCGGCCGGCGGCGTCCGTTGCGCAAGAGCGAGAACGCGCGCCGCATGATGTTCGGTACTTCCGCGCCCGAGGTGATCGGTTCGGTGTGCTTGGCGACGTGCGCCATCACGACCGTCGGGTTGAAATTGTCCGGCACGTGCGCGATGCGCGTCGCATAACCGCCCGGTAAAATCAACAGCGGAACCGATTCGGAATACGCTTGGGCGACCGAACCGAACGCGTTCTCGATACCCGGTCCGTGTTGACAGGCGAAGACGCCGATTTTCTTCCCGTGCGACATCCGCGCGACCGCGTCGGCCATGTGCACCGCGATGCGTTCCTGGCGCACGATGATCGGGCGGATATCGGCTTCGGCCGCGGCTTCGATCACTTTGTTGCGCGGGTAGGCGAAGAGAATTTCGACGCCTTCGCGCTTGAGGATTTCGGCGATCGCCGCGGACGCATTCATTATACTGCGCTCGTTGCTTGGGCCGCGCGCGGGCTCCTTGGTACGTCCGGCCGGATCAGGCCGGATCGGCGAAGAGGAACTCGAGATCGTCTTTGGTCAGCGACTTCGCGATCGCGCTGTCGGCTTTGATCACCGAACGCGAGAGCGCGCTCTTGCGCTCGGCCAGCGCGCGGATCTTCTCCTCGACCGAACCCGCGGTCACCATGCGGTAGGCGGTGACCGGACGCGTTTGGCCGATGCGGTGCGTGCGGTCGATGGCCTGGCGTTCGACGGCCGGGTTCCACCACGGATCGTAGAGGATCACGTAGTCGGCCGCGGTGAGCGTCAAGCCGACGCCGCCCGCCTTGAGCGAGCACAGGAACACGGGCGGTCCGTCGGCGGACATGAAGCGTTCGACCTCGGCCTGGCGGTCGCGGTCTTTGGTCGAGCCGTCGAGATAGCCGTAGCACGACGTCGCGCTTCTGCAGCGCCGTGCGCATGATCTTGAGCATCGAGGCGAAGGCCGAGAACACCAGCACTTTGTGGCCGCCGGAGAGCACTTCTTCGACCGTCTCGAGGAACGCGTCGAACTTGCCGCTGGCTTCGGGCTCGTCGATGTACTCGGGCAGGATGAGACCCGGATGCGCGCAGACCTGGCGCAAGCGCGTGAGCGCCGCCAGCACGTGCACGGTCGCGCCCTCGATCCCGTTCTCGCCGCCGATGTGCGCGATCACGTCGCGCCGCGCGGCCTCGGCGATGCCGCGGTAGAGCCGGCGCTGCAGCGGCCGAGAGATCGCACTCGATGATCTGCTCGGTGCGCTCCGGCAGCTCGCGCGCGACGTCTTCTTTGGTGCGCCGCAATACGAACGGCTCGAGCCGCGAGCGCAGCTGATGGGCCGCGACTTCGTCGCCTTCGGCGATCGGGTTCTCGAAGCGCCGCCGGAACGATGCCTCGGAGCCCGAGCAGCCCGGGTTCGACGAACGCGAAGATCGACCACAGAGTCGCGCAGCGAGTTCTCGACCGGCGTACCGGTCAGCGCCAGGCGGTGATCGGCGCGCAGGTTGCGCACGACTTTGGCGATCTGCGAGCTCGGATTCTTCGCGTTCTGCGCTTCGTCGAGGATCAGCGTGCGGAAGTTGAACCGCTCCAACTGCTCGGCATCGAGACGCGCCAGCGCGTAGGACGTGATGATGACGTCGTAGTTCTCGATTTCCCCGTACCGCTGCGCGCGTTCGGCGCCCGACTGCAGCCGCAGCGTGCTCAACGTCGGCGCGAACCGCGCGATCTCGTTTTCCCACGTATGCGTCACCGACGTCGGCGCGATCACGAGCGCGGGCGCCGCACCATCGGTTTCTTTCCGGTGCAGCAGCTGCGCGATCACCTGAAGGGTTTTGCCTAAACCCATCTCGTCGGCGAGAATGCCGCCGAATTTGAACGAGCGCAGGTAGTCGAGGAAGTCGAGACCGCGGCGTTGATAGTCGCGCAGCGTTGATGCCGACCGCATCGGGCGGCTCGATGCTCGGGATGCCTTCGAAATTGCGCAGGCGTTCGCGCAAGATCGCGACTTCTTCGGGCAGCGCGACGTCGCCGAAAGCTTCGTGTATCTCATCGTGCAGCGCGACCAGCGCCGCCATGCCGGTGCGGCGGCGGTCGTTGAGTTCCGCCAGCAGCGTGCGCCGCATGCGCAGCGCTTCGACGTCGAAAAGTTTGCCGCGTACTTCGGCGTAGCGGCCGCTGGATTGCAGCAGCGCGGCGAGTTCCTTGGGCGTGAGCGCGGTGCCGTCGCCGACGAACACGTCGACGTTCAGCTCGAACCAGTCGCGCTCGCCGTCGACGTCGGACGGGCGCGCGGAGATCGAGACGTCGATCGCCGATTCGCCGGCGGCCACGGCGCTCAGCGAGTCGTCGAGCACGACGTCGACGTCGTCCCAATCGCCGACCACCTCGCGCACGAACGTCGCCGCGCGCTCGACGTCGTGCAGCGCGAACGCATCGCCGCCGCGCGGCACGAAGCCGGCCTCGAGGAAGCGGTGCGCGAAGACGCGCGCCGTGGCCGGTGCGAAGCGCACGAAGCGGCCGGCGTCGGCCGCGACCGCGCCGTGGACGGAGAACGGGGCACTCGCGTCGCTCTTGCGATCGATGAACGACAAGCGCGCGATCAGCGCACCGTCGCTCCAGCGCAAACGCGCCAGCGCCGCCGGCGCTTCCGCGTCGACGACACCGAGCTCGCGGCGGTCTTCGGCCGAGAGGAACGGCGCGACGCGCGCGATCGTGCCGATCGAGGGATGTTTGCCGTTGGTCGCGGAGCCGTTGGCCGGCACGCCGTTGGCCGCGGCTGCCGCCACGACGCGGCGCGCATCGAAACTGTCGTCGAGCAAGTACGCGGTGCGGTTGACGACCAGCCACGACGGCGGTCCGTCGACGACCAGCGCTCCGCGCGGGGTGAAGCGCTCGCCGTTGCCGCGCTCGAGTGCCGGGACGAACTGGTCGCCCTCGCGCACGGCGCGCAGGCGCAAGCCGCGCACGTCGATGTCGAACGGCACGAGTTCGACCGGATGCCGGTTGGCGCCGGGTTCGTCATCGAAGCGCGTGCGCGGATGGCGCGCCAGGCGAAACAGCGCGCGGGCGAGGGCGCGTTGCGAAACGCGCGTGCCGAACGCTTCTTGAACTGCCTCGTCGCGGATCAGCTCGCGGTCGGCGTTGTCCCAGTCGTCGGCGGGCGTGGATTCCATCATCGCCAGGATCGATTCCGCATCGCGAATCACGCCGCGCAGGCGCGGCGTATCGAGATACAGCGCGCCCGAGAGCGCCTTGCCGTCGGCCGCGGAGATCACGGGCCAGACGCTGCGCGCGCGCGCCCGCGGCGCTTCGAGATCGACGGCGGGCAGCCACGTCAGGTCGATCTCCGCATCGGCGGGATCGGTCGGCAGCGGCGCTTCGTCGGCGCGGCGCACCGTTTCGAGCGTCGCCACGACGTGTTCGCACACGCCGGTCGCACCGCACGTGCAGACGCTGCGCAGGGCCTGCGGTCCGGTACCGCTCGCCCACTCGACGCCGCACGAGACGCCGCCGCGATCGGCGACGGTCGCCTCGATCTTCGCGCCCTCGACGGAGCGTAAGGTCACGCGGCCCGCATCGGCGAGGTCGAGAGCGGCACGGGTCAGGTCGCGTGCGAACCAATTTCCGATCGACGCCGGTAAGCGCGATCGCCATAGGGCAAAAGGAGTCAACCGTGGCCTATTCGCCACCGCCGCCACGGATTACTAGCGCAAACCGTGGGGCGGGGGCGTTAAGTATTAGGCCGGTTGGATTTCCGGGCGCGGCTGGGCCGGCGGTTCGACCAGCGGGATCTTGGAGAAGCGCAGCTTGTCCGGATTGTCGGGATTCACTTCGGCCAGGATGCGATCGCCGTTTCCGAAGGTGCCCTTGAGCATCTCCTCGGCGAGTTCGTCCTCGACTTCGCGCTGGATCGCGCGCCGGAGCGGACGCGCTCCGAACTGCGGATCCCAACCCTTCTTCGCAAGCAGTTGCTTGGCGTCTTCCGTGACTTCGAGGTGCATGTCTTGCGCCTTGACTTCGCGGATGACTTTCTCGAGTTCGAGCCCGACGATCTCTTCGATCTGCGGACGCGTCAGCTGGTGGAAGACCACGACTTCGTCGACGCGGTTGAGGAACTCGGGCCGGAAGGTGTGCTTGACCTCTTCCAGCACGCGGTTCTTCATCTTCTCGTAGGTCTGCTCGTCGGTTTGACCCGAGTCTTTTTGCGGGCGGAAACCGATGTCGCTGGTCGTCGTCATGCCGGTCGCACCGACGTTGGACGTCATGATGATCAGGACGTTCTTGAAGTCGACGACCCGGCCCTGAGAGTCGGTCAGACGGCCGTCTTCGAGCACTTGCAGCAGCAGGTTGAAGACGTCCGGATGCGCTTTCTCGATCTCGTCGAGCAGCACGACCGCGTACGGACGGCGCCGCACGGATTCGGTCAGCTGACCGCCTTCTTCGTAGCCGACGTAGCCCGGAGGTGCGCCGACCAGTCGCGAGACCGCGTACTTCTCCATGTACTCCGACATGTCGATGCGGACCATCGACTCGGCGTCGTCGAAGAGATACTCCGCGAGCGAACGCGCGACTTCGGTCTTGCCGACACCGGTCGGGCCGAGGAAGATGAACGAGCCGATCGGGCGTTTGGGATTCTTGAGGCCGGCCCGCGAGCGGCGAATGGCGCGCGTGACGACGTTGACCGCCGCTTCTTGCCCGACGATCCGTTTGTGCAGCTGCTCGGCCATGCCCAGGAGCTTGGTGGATTCCGTCTGCTCCAAACGCGCGACCGGGATCTTCGTCCACGAGCTGACGATGTGCGCGACATCGGCCTCGGTTACTTTGATAACCTTGTCGGCGTCCGCTTTCTTCTTCTCGGCCCACTCCTGTTCGAGGCGCTGCTTCTCGAGGCGCAGCTTCTCCTCACGGTCGCGGATCTGCGCGGCCTTCTCGAACTCTTGCGATTTGACGACCGAGTCTTTCTCTTGCTTGACGCGCCGGATTTCCGTCTCGACGTCGCGGATCGACTGCGGCGGCAACGTCGCCTGCAAGCGCACGCGCGAAGCGGCCTCGTCGATCAGATCGACGGCCTTGTCGGGCAGAAAACGATCGCTGATGTAGCGGTCGCCGAGCTTGGCGGCGGCCACCAGCGCTTCGTCGGTGATCACGACCTTGTGATGCGCTTCGTAGCGCTCGCGCAGGCCCTTGAGGATCTCGATCGTCTCGTCGACCGACGGCTCCCCGACCATGACCGGCTGGAAGCGGCGTTCGAGCGCCGAGTCTTTCTCGATGTACTTGCGGAACTCGTTGAGCGTGGTCGCGCCGATGCATTGCAGCTCGCCGCGCGCCAGCGCCGGCTTGATGATGTTGGAGGCGTCGATCGCTCCTTCGGCCGCGCCCGCGCCGACCAGCGTGTGCAGCTCGTCGATGAACAGGATGATCTCGCCGGCGGCGCCGCGGATCTCGTCCATCACGCGCTTCATGCGCTCCTCGAACTCGCCGCGGTACTTGGTACCGGCCACGAGCCCGGCCAGATCGAGCGTGATCACGCGCTTGTCGCGCAGGGGTTCGGGCACCTCGGCCTTGATGACGCGCTGCGCCAAGCCTTCGGCGATCGCCGTCTTGCCGACGCCGGGCTCGCCGATGAGGGCCGGATTGTTCTTGGTCCGGCGCGAGAGGATCTGGATGACGCGCTCGATCTCCGAGGCCCGGCCGATGACCGGGTCGAGTTTGTTCTCGCGCGCCAGGACCGTGAGGTCGCGGCCGTAGGCATCGAGGGTCGGCGTCTTCGACTTGCCCTTGGGCGCCGGCGGCTGGCCCTCGGCGCCGAGCAGCGACGTCGTCTGAACGCGAACCTTCGCCGGATCGACCCCGAGGTTGGTCAGCACGCGGGCCGCCACGCCTTCACCCTCGCGGATCAGGCCCAGCAGCAGATGTTCCGTGCCGATGTAGTTGTGGTTGAGTTGGCGGGCTTCTTCGAAGGCCAACTCAATCACGCGCTTGGCGCGCGGCGTGAAGACCATCTCCTGTTGGACGGTCTGTCCCCCGCGGCCGACGATCGCCTCGACCTCTTGGCGCACCTTCGAGAGATTTACACCGAGCGTCTCCAGCACTTTGGCCGCCAGGCTCTCTCCCTCGGAGATGATCCCCAACAGAATGTGCTCGGTCCCGATATAATTGTTACCGAGACGCTGCGCCTCTTCTTGCGCCAAGACAATGCTCCGGCGCGCGCGTTCGGTAAACGGTTCCCACATAGACATAACGGCTCTGAACTCCCCGAGCGATCCCGCTCCCTGCGTGCCCTGCCTCCCGAATCGCTCCGTGAGTGAGGGTTTCTCCTCTAACTATATTCGGGTTGCGGCGGTTTCATACGTTTAGCCCTTTGGCGGACGAGACGCCTGGTCGGCTGTACGGCATGAGGGTCGTTCCCGGGATGACTGTCCGCCCTCCTGTGGAACCGTGCAGCTTTCGTCGCATCTGGACCGACGCGGAGAACCCTTGCTCGCCGCCATCAGCTCGACGCAGCTCATCGACCAACTCGTCAACGGCATTACCTTAGGGATGCTGTACATTCTCGTTGCCCTGGGGCTCAACATCATCCTGGGCCTGATGGGCGTGATCAACTTCTCCCACGGTTCGTTCTTCATGCTCGGCGCGTACTTGATGTTCACGTTCGTGCCGCTGGTCGGCTTCTGGCCCGCCATCCTCGTTGCCGCCCTGCTGGTCGGGTTACTCGGCATGGTGTTCGAAGCGGTGCTGGTGCGGCCGCTCTACCGGCGCTTACCCGAATATACGCTGTTGCTGACGTTCGGGACCGCGTTGATCTTCACGCAGGTCACCCGCGCGCGCTGGGGCGACGACGCGGTCCGTGTCGACATGCCGTCCTATCTCACCAACCCCGTGCCGATCGGGAACTACGAGCTGCCGTTTTACCGCGGCGTTTTCTTGGTGCTGCTGACGATCGTCATCCTGGCCGCCGTGTGGCTCCTGATCAACAAGACCAACATCGGGATCATCATTCGCGCCGGCACGCGGGACGCGGAGATGGTCAAGATCCTCGGCATCAACATGCCGCTGATGTTCACGCTGGTGTTCGGGATCGGATCGCTGATGGCGGGCCTCGCCGGCGCCCTGGCGGCCCCGCTGTATGCGGTGCAGCCGAGCCTCTCCTCACAGTGGATCGTGCTGACCTTCGTGATCGTGATCGTCGGGGGCATCGGCTCGTTCTGGGGGGCGATCGTCGGCGGGCTGCTGATCGGGATCCTCTCGAGCTTCATGTCGCTCTTGTGGCCGCCCGCCGTCGACATCACCGGCTACGTCTTGATGCTGATCATCCTGCTCGTCCGGCCCCGCGGGTTGTTCGGGGTCGAAGGCTTGTTCGAGTGACCGCGCGGCGCGTGCTCGCGAACCCGCTGCTGTGGACGGCGGTCGTGTTCGTCATCCTGCCCTTCGTCGCCGGCGCGAACCCGTTCGCCGGCCAGGGCGGCTTCGTCGACATCGCGACCACGATGCTGATCTTCGGTCTGTTGGCGAGCGGCTTCAACCTGCTGCTGGGGCACGTCGGCGAACTCTCGTTCGGCCACGCCATGTTCTTCGCCATCGGCGCCTACACGACGGCGCTCACCGTCAAAGGGTTCTCGGTCAACATTCTGGGCTTTCAGTGGACGCACGATCCCAACCCCAACATGTGGGTCGCCCTGCTGCTCTCGCTGCTGCTGGTGTTCGTGTGGGCGGTGTTGCTGGCGCGCCTGATCGTGCCGCGCTCGAGCGGCGTCTACTACTCGATGATCACGCTCGCGTTCGCGCAGGTGATCTATTTCATCGCCTTCACCTGGAGCGATCTCACCCACGGCGAGGACGGGCTGCAAGGGATCCCGCGGCCGGTCTTGCCGGGTTTTCCGCCGGGCTACCTCACCGACTCGTTCCACTTCTACGTGTTCACCGCGAGCGTCGTCTTCTTGTGCCTGATCCTGATGTACTGGCTGACGGTATCGCCGTTCGGCACGGTGCTGCACGCCATCCGCGAGAACAAGGTGCGCGCGCGCTTCCTCGGCTACGACGTGAACAAGTACCGCGTCAACGCGTTCGTGCTCTCGGCGATGTTTCCGGCGGTTGCCGGCTGGTTGTGGACCTACTATCAGCAGTCGATCAACCCGGACGCGAGTTCGGTCGGCTACTCCGGCAACCTGGTGATGATGTCGCTGCTCGGCGGCGTGCAGACGTTTTTCGGCCCGATCCTCGGTTCGATCGTCTACTGGGAGCTGCAGAACAACATCTCGCAGCTCACCAAGTACTGGGAGGCGTGGATCGGCGTCGTGTTCGTGGTGTTCGTGCTGGCGAGCCCCCAAGGCATCATGGGCATTCTCGAGGACGCACGCCGCTTCGGCGTGGCCGGCCTCTTCTCGCGCGCGAAGCGCGAATCGGTCGAGACGGCCCGGGAGCTGCCGCCGGTCGATGAAATCGGCGCCGGCGACATTACACCATGAGCTACGTCTTCCGGACCGAAGGGCTGACCAAACGCTTCTCCGGCTTCACCGCCGTGAACAGCGTCTCGATCGAGATTCCCGAAGGCGGCGTGCGCACGATCATCGGGCCCAACGGCGCCGGCAAAACGACGTTCTTCAACCTGCTCAGCGGTGCACTGCCGCCGAGCGAAGGCCGCATCTTCTTTCGCGATCACGACGTCACCGCGCTCGAACCCTATCAGCGCGCGCGGCTAGGCATCGCGCGCTCGTTTCAGATCACCAACATCTTCAAGCGCCTGACCGTCGCCGAGAACGTGCGGCTGGCCGTGCAGGCCGTCAGCGACGGCAAAGCGAACTTCTATCTGCCGCTCAAGAACGCGCGCGCCATCGCGGCGACGACCGATCGCATCCTCAACGACATCGGCCTATGGATGACGCGCAACGCGCGCGCCGAGAATCTCTCGCACGGCGACCAGCGCCGGCTCGAGATCGGCCTCGTGCTCGCGAGCGACCCGCCGGTGCTACTGCTCGACGAGCCGCTCGCCGGCATGTCGCCGACCGAAACGCACGAAACCGTCGAGCTGATCCAGCGCATTTCACCCGGCCGCACGATCATGCTCGTCGAGCACGACATCGACGTCGTGATGCCGATCTCGACCTCGATCACGGTGTTCCAAACGGGCGCCGTGCTGGCGTCCGGCACGCCGCGAAGAGATTCGCGCCAACGAAACCGTCCAGCGCGCGTACTTGGGAGAACTGGTCTGAGATGCTGCTCGTGCTCGGACCGGGTCAACGCCTACTACGACAAGAGCCACGTGCTGCAAGACGTCAGCCTCGAGGTCGACCAAGGCGAGGTCGTCGCGCTGCTCGGGCGCAACGGCAGCGGCCGCTCGACGACGCTCAAGACGATCATGGGACTCGTGCAACGCGCGCCGCGGCACGATCACGCTTCCACGACAAGGACATCACGAACAAATCGCCGTTCTCGCTCGCGCAAGCCGGGCATCGCGTTCGTGCCCGAAGACCGCCGCATCTTTCCGAATCTCACCGTCGGCGAGAACCTGCGCCTCGGCGTCGCTCGCCGGACGCAAAGGCCCGTGGACGGAAGCGCGCATCTATGAATACTTCGCCGTGCTCGGCGAGCGCAAAGACAAACCGGCGAAGCTCTCCGGCGGCGAACAGCAGATGCTCGCGATCGCGCGCGCGCTCGTTGCGAATCCGGAGATCATCCTGCTCGACGAGCCGATGGAGGGCCTCGCGCCGCTGATCGCCCGCAACGTCGAGGACGTGGTGCGCCGCATCAAGAGCGAGGGCAACACGATCTTGCTCGTCGAGCAAAACGCCCAAGTCGCGATGAGTCTCGCCGACCGCGGCTACGTGCTCTCGAACGGCCGCGTCGTCGGGCCAGGGCGCGATCGACGCGCTCGGGCCGACGCCGAGATGATGCAGCGCTACCTCGCCGTACAATGAGCGGTCTACGTAACCCCGGAAGTACCGCGGCGACTGCGGCGGTTCGAAGGGAGCTGATATGGTAACGCAAGAGATCATCCGCGAGGCGCTCGCCGAGGTTCAGGACCCGGAACTCCACATGGGGATCATGGAACTGGGCCTCGTCTACGACGTCATCATCGAGGATGAGGAGGCCAAGAACGTCACGGTCGTGATGACGCTGACCTCGCCGATGTGCCCGGTCGGCCCGATGTTCACCCAAGCCGTGCAATCGAAGGTCGAGGGCCTCGACGGCGTCGACCGCTGCAAGGTCGACCTGACGTTCTCTCCGCCGTGGGATCCCAAGACCATGGCCTCCGACGACGTCAAGAACCAGCTCGGAATCTGGTAGCCGGCACGCCGAGCGCCCAGCGCGCCGACATGGCTCTTCTCGACGGCAAGACGATCCTCGTCACCGGCGTAGCGAACCGCTGGTCGATCGCCAGCGGCATCGCGCGGCAGCTCCACGCCCACGGCGCGAAGCTGATCCTCACTTACCAGGGCGAGCGGGTCGCCGACTCGGTGCGCAAGACAGCCGCGGAGCTCGGCGGCGGTGCGGTGCTGGAGTGCGACGTCACGAACGACGACTCGTTGCGCGCGCTCGCGGCGAGCGCCGGGCGCATCGACGGCCTCGTGCACTCGATAGCCTTCGTGAAGAAAGAAGACCTCAGCGGTAAAGTCTACGACACCTCGCGCGACGGCTTCGCGATGGCGATGGACATCAGCGCGTACTCGCTGATCGCGCTCGTCGGGCACCTCAAAGACAACCTCAACGACGGCGCCTCCGTCATGGCACTGACGTATCTGGGCGCTACGCAGGTCGTTCCCAACTACAACGTCGCGGGCATCGCCAAGGCCGCGCTCGAGTCGATCGTGCGCTATCTCGCGTTCGACCTCGGCGACCGCGGCATCCGCGTCAACGCGATCTCGGCCGGGCCGATCTCGACCGCATCATCGCGCCAAGTCGCCGGGTTTTCGGCGATGCCGGTCAAAGTCGCGGCGGCCGCGCCGCTCAAACGCACGATCTCGGCCGACGACGTCGGCAACTGCGCGGTCTATCTGGCATCGGACTTGTCCAGTCAGGTGACGGCCGACGTGCACTTCATCGATGCCGGCTATCACGCCATGGGCATGTATCCCGAGGCGCCGAAAGTCTGACTTCGCTCCCGGTTGCGAAGCTTCGCGTCGCAAGCGGGAACACGATCTTTGCGGATACGAGCGGGCGTCCCCGTTAGGATTTGGCCTGAAAGGGTACATTAACCGGACCGCGGCGATTTGTCTGAATTGCCGCAGTGCGAACATTCCGGCAAACGGCTCCGGGGGCAGACCACACCCATTTACATGATGGGGGAGTCGGCGTTATGCAACGGATTGTTATTGTCGACGACTCGGCACTCAACCGGCGAATGCTCGGATCGCTGGTGGCGCGAGCTAGCTGACGTGGAGGTGCTCTCATTCGGCAGCTCGGCCGAAGCGGTGGACCGCGCGCCGGCGCTCGAGGCGAGCCTGTTCATCGTCGATTACCGGATGCCGGCCCCCGACGGGATGGCCGTGCTGACCGCACTCCGGGCCGACGCGCGAACGCATCTGCGCCCGGTCGATGATGATCACGGCGGCCGAGGAGCGCGAGGTGTGCTACGCCGCGCTCGAACGGGGCGCGAGCGATTTCCTCGTGCGGCCGATCGATCCGCGCGAGTTCACCCGGCGTATCGGTAACCTGCTCGCGCTAGAAGCCGCGCGCCGCGAGGCCGCGGAGCATCTCCGGCGCGAGGAGGATGCGGCCCGGCTCAACGCCGCGCGCCTCGATTTGATCTGGCGAGCCGGCACCTCGACATCCGCCGACGAAACCTTCCTGCTCGATCTCATCGACAGCGCCTCGAGCGCAATCGTCGACGGGACGGCACTTCGCCGGAATGATCGGGCGGCTTCGACGACGATCACTTCGAGATCGAAATCGCAAACGACGTCGCGGAAGCCGCCGGCGAAGGTGTCGGTCACAACACGCCCGTGGCTGCACATCGCACTGCCGTCGATGCCGTTCACAATCGAACGCTACGGCGGACCTACCGCCCGAGCGGCGCGGTCCCGGCAATTGGCGCGCATGCGCTGTTTGCACCGTTTTTTGCCGGCCGGCTCCGCTACTTTGTCGGTTTTCTCTCAACCGAGCCGAAGCCCACGCCGTTCACAGCCTTCGATACATCGTTCATCGAGACCATCGCCAACCTTTGCGCGTCGCGTATCCGGCAACGCGCGCAATTCGAGCGGCTGCGCTATCAGTCCGAACACGACGCGCTGACCGCCATCCTCAACCGTGCGAGCTTCCGCGCGCGCGGTTTCGCGGCGATGCGCGCCTCGACTGCCGTGGGCTTGCTGGTTTTGAATCTCGACGACTTCCGGCACGCCAACGATTCGCTCGGGCAACAAACCGGCGACGCGCTCTTGGTCGAGGTCGCCGCACGCCTGAGCGCGACGGCAACGGAACACGAAACGGTGGGCCGCCTCGGCGGCGATTCGTTCGGCGTGCTGATCGCGAATTGCCACGACCGCACGCAGGCGCTAGCCCGCGCCGAGCGCTATCTGCAAGCGTTCCAATACCCGTTCGGAACAGGCGATCGCGACGATCGCGAACGCGTAGCGCTGGGCACGAGTATCGGGATCGCCGTAGCGCCCGGCGATGCGGACGGTTTCGAGATTCTCCTCGCCCGTGCCGACGCGGCGTGTCACGCCGCGAAGGACGCCGGCCGCGGACGGTGCTCGTTCTTCAATCTCGCTTCGGAAGAGGCCGTCACGGCGATGCGGCTCCTGCAGAGCGACCTGCGCAACGCCCTCGCTCGCGACGAGTTCGTGCTCCACTTCCAGCCGCACGTCGACCTGGCGACGCTTCGTATCGGCGGCGCCGAAGCGCTGATCCGCTGGCAGCACCCCGAGCGCGGACTCGTCGGCCCGAACACCTTCATCCCCTTTGCCGAGCGCCACGGACTCGCCGGTGAGATCGGTTCGTGGGTCATGGAAGAGACCGCGCGGGCATCGCGTGAGTGGCGGCGCGCCGATCCGAACTTTCGCGCCTGGTTCAACCTCTCCGCCGCCGAGCTGCGCGACACGACGCTCGTGCCGCGATTGCGCGAATGCGGCGGCGATCTGGCCGGATTGGGCGTGGAAATCACCGAGAGCGTCGCCATGCAGAACGTGGTCGAGACGCTGGGGGTGATGGAGGCCCTGCGCAGCGCCGGCGTTCGCATCGCGCTCGATGACTTCGGAACCGGCTACAGCTCGCTCGCACACTTGAAGCGGCTCCCGATCGACGTCGTCAAGATCGACCGGGCGTTCATCACCGGCGTCCCCGCCGACCGGTTCGACGTCGCGATCGTCGAGGCGGTGCTCTCGATCGCGCGCAACTTCGGGTTCGAGACGCTCGCCGAAGGCATCGAGGAGGAACATCAGGCCGCCTTCCTGCGCGCGGTAGGCTGCGCGCAGGGCCAAGGCTTTCTGTACGCGCGGCCGATGCCGGCCGGCGAGTTCGAAGCACTCCTCGCTCGTCCCGGCGGCGCGGTGCACGCATGAACCTGCGCACACGCGGCATCGTCTTTTCGCTCCTCCCGCTGTTCATCACGTTATCGCTTGCAATACCGGCGGCGGTCGTCGTGTACACGGCAAGCCAGGCGGATGCCCGAGCCAGCCATTCGGATTTCTTGCGCGAGGTGGCCCACGACGTTGAAGAAGCCTCGCTCGACTTCGGCGATGAAACGCGCAACATCGCGCGTAACGTCGCGGGCGCGCAACTTCAGTACGCGCAGAGCGCAAGCGAGATGACGTACGGCGCGGCTCGCCTGCAAGCCCTCGCCTCCGGCGACCCCGAAACGCAGAAAGCCGCCGGTCGCGTCGCGGGCGCCATTGCCGCGTATATCCGCATCGGCAGGCTCGTCCTCCGGGACACCGGCCGCACGGGCTTCGGTCGTGTGTTCACCTCCCCGGCGAGCCGAAACTTCGCGCTGGCCGGGTCGCGGGTACGCCTGAGCGTCCGGACGTTCGACGACCTCGCACACTCCAGCGAGCTCACGGCGCTCGCGGCGATCGACCAGCTCTGGCGCTCGTCGCTGCTGCTGTTGGCGATCCTGATCGGCGGCTTGACGGTCACGAGCGCGTTGCTGGGCTACTCTACGGTGAATACCATAAATGCGATCCTCGAGCTCGGGCGCAAGGCCGATAGCTATCGCCTCGGCGAGCCGCTGGGAACCCGATCGGCACGGCGGGATGAGATCGGGCAGTTCGACCGTTCCGTCCACGCCTTAGTCGCCGTCCAGCAAGAGCGTGAGCGTGAACTTCAGCGCTATCGCCTGCTCTCGGAGGTGACCCACGATATCATCCTGTTCATCGATCGCAGCGACCTGACGATCATCGACGCGAACGCGGCGGCGCTGGCCACGTACGGGTACGGCACGCTTATCGGCAGACCCGCGAGCGTCGTGCACGCGGCCGACGATACGTTCAATGATGCCATGGTCGAGCTCAGCGATCGACCGGAAGGGGTCACCTACGAGGGTGTCCATCAGCGCGCCGACGGCTCCGTCTTTCCCGTCGAAGTGTACATGCATACCGCCGACGTCGACGGCCGCCCAACGATCATCAAGACAATCCGCGACATCTCCGAACGGCGACTGGCGGCCGAGCAGGTCGCGCTCGCGCTCGATCATGCCCTCGAAGCGTCGCGGCTAAAGAGCGAGTTCGTCGCCACAATGAGCCACGAGATCCGCACCCCGATGCACGGCGTGATCGGCATGAGCGAACTGCTGCTCGAAACGCAGTTGCTGCCGGTCCAACGCGAGTACGCGACGACGGTGAAAGAATCGGCGCAGGCCTTGCTCGCCATCATCGACGATATTCTCGATTTCTCCAAACTCGAAGCAAACAAGATCGAACTCGAAGCGGTGCCTTTCAGCCCCGCCCATCTCGTAGACGGCGTTCTCAACCTGGTGCGCGGTGCGGCGCGCGACAAAGGGCTCAGGCTGCGATCGTACGAGTCGCCGCACGTGCCCGCTGCCGTTCGGGGCGACCCGACTCGCGTGCGGCAAGTCTTGATCAACTTGATCGGAAACGCCGTCAAGTTTACGGCTGCGGGCGAGGTATCCGCCACCGTGTCGGTGGAGCACGAAGACGGTGATCTGACGCTGATGTTCGCCATCAGCGACACCGGCATCGGCGTTACACCCCAAGCACGCGCGCGGCTCTTCCAAGCGTTCGTTCAGGGCGACGGCAGCACGACCCGGCGCTTCGGCGGCACGGGGCTCGGGCTGTCGATTTGCCGCCGGCTGGTCGAGTTGATGGGCGGCCGCATTTGGCTTGGGGAACACGAAGGCCCGGGCTCGACGTTCTGCTTCACGGCACGTTTTGGTCGCACGTCGGAAATCGTCGCGCCGATTACGCTCGCCGCCGGCGCACTGCGCGTGCTCGTTCTGGATGACGACAAGGCGACGCGGAAAACATTCGAGGCAACGCTCACCAGCTGGGGAATGCACAACGAGTCCTCAGCCGACATCGACTCCGCACGCACGTGCCTTCGCGAAGCCGTAGCCAAAGGGGCGCCCTTCGACGTCGTGCTGATCGACTACGTGCTCCCCCGCAGCGACGGCCTCGAATTCGCCATCGAACTCGGCGCGAACGCGGACGAGTACGGCACCCCGGCGCGCATCCTGGTGACCGCGTTCGATGCCGAAGGCCGCAAAGCGGCGGCGCTCGCCGCCGGTTGCGCCGGCTATTTATCCAAACCGATCGATCCCTCGCAGCTCTACGATGCGCTGGGCGGGATCGTTCGAGAGCGCAAGGCCGTCGACGCACTCGGCGCGGGACAGCGCCGCGCTCGCATCCTGATGGCCGACGACAGCGCCTTGATTCGCCGCGTCGCGCATTTCCAACTCGAGGAGCTCCACTATGGTGTCGACATTGTCGAAAATGGCCGCGAAGCCGTTACGGCGGTGGCCAGCGGTAAGTATGAGCTCGTCTTGATGGACATGCGGATGCCCGAGATGGACGGCCTGGTCGCGACCCGCGCGATTCGCGAGGCGGAGCGCATCAGCGGACGCCACGTCGTCGTCGTGGCCCTCACGGCCAACGTTCTCGAGGGCGATCGCAAAGCGTGCGTCGACGCCGGAATGGACGATTTCCTCGCTAAGCCCCTTCAGCTCGATGCACTCCGTACGGTTCTCGAGCGCTGGTTGCCGGAGGCCGTCTGACATGCACGAACCGCCGATCCTCGATGCCGACCGCCTAACGTTAGTCACCCGCGGCAACAAGGCTCTTGCCGATGAGTTCTTGGAGGCGCTCATCGTCGAAGCGAGCGAGTTGCTCGAGCGATCGAAGGCTCTCCGGGGCAGCGACGATCGCGTTGCCGTGGGCGATATCGCGCACACGCTCAAGGGCATGGCCACCGAACTCGGCGCCCAGCGCCTGCGCGCGGTCGCCGTCGCGCTCGAAGCCGAGACGGATCCGGTCCGCTGGCCCGAGCACGTCGAGCGAGCTTACGCGGCCGTCGCCGAACTGCGATTACAGTTGCTCCGCTAGGTGCAGCGTTCGGAGATGCGATGAACCTGCGTACCGGGGCAATCGTTTTGTCGTTGCTCCCGCTCTTGCTCACGCTCGTTCTGGCGCTGCCCGAGCGCGCGTTACGGCAGCGCGTCGTGGACACCGCCCTCGCCGAGCGGCAAACAACGCTCGCGGCCGGTGCGGCCCGCGCCATCGAAGACGGCCGCGTCGATGCGCTGGTGGCTTTGCGCGACGTCGGGCAGCACAAGCCCGGAGCCGAAGCCGCGTAGGGGTCGCGCTGGCATCGATGCGCGCGGCCATACGCTATCTGCGTGAGCACCCGGTTTCGTATGACGCTTCGATCGCACCGGCAGAGCGGATCGCAACGACCGCGACGGCTCTTGCGCGACGGTTCGAGAGCATGGACGTCCAGAGCCGGCACGGCCATACCGCCGCCTTGCGAGCCGCCATGCCCCCGGAATATTACACCGAGATCGCTGCCCTACAGGGCGCGGTACGGGCGTTCATCCAATCGTTGCGCGCGGCGCAGACGAACCAGGTCACCTCGATCACACTCTTCTTGGGCACATCGCAACTGCTGTTCGTGATCGAGCTGGCCGGCCTCGCGCTTACGAGCGCCCTCCTGCTCTTCTTCTCCGGGCGAACCGTGAGCGACATTTCGAATCTAAAGGACAAGAGCGACCGCTATCGGCGCGGCGAGACGCTCGGGGCAGCATCGAGCCGCCACGATGAAGTCGGGCTCTTGGATGCCGCGCTGCACGAACTCGTCGCCGCGGTGGAACTGCGGGAGGGTCAGCTCGAGAGCTACCGGCTCCTGACCGAGATGACGCCGGACATCATGATGTTCGTCGACCATGACGATCTCACTATTCTCGACGCCAATGCGGCCGCGCTGGGCGCCTACGGATATGAACGCTCGGCGTTCATCGGCATGTCGGTCGCCGCCTTGCGCGCCCCGCAAGCTACGCTTGACGCCCAAGCGCCGGCCCTGGGTGATGTGCAGGACGGCGCAACCATCCATACGCTGCATCAACGCTGCGATGGATCGGTTTTCCCGGTCGCCGTCAGGGTCCGAGCGACGGAGATCGCCGGCCGCAAGACGTTCGTCGTCACCACTCGCGATACGACCGAGCAGCGGCGCGCAGCCCAGAGCGTCGCCGCGGCGCTCGAAGAAGCCGTCGAGGCCTCCCGGCTCAAAAGCGAGTTCGTCGCGACGATGAGTCATGAGATCCGGACTCCGATGCACGGCGTCATCGGCATGAGCGAACTGCTGCTCGGGACGCCGCTTTCTCCACTGCAACAGGACTACGCGGCCACGCTCAAGGAGTCGGCCCACGCCTTACTCGCGATCATCGACGACGTTCTCGATTTTTCTAAACTCGAAGCCAAGCGGATCGAACTGGAAACCGTCCCCTTCGACACGGCTGACGTCATTTCAGGCGCCATCAGCATTGCCCAAGCCGCTGCGCACGCCAAGGGGCTGGTGGTCCGCTCATACGTTTCGTCCCACATCCCCCCGCTGCGTGGCGATCCGTTGCGGTTACGTCAGATTTTGCTCAACCTGATCGGCAATGCCGTAAAGTTTACCGCCGAGGGCTCGGTGACGATCGTGACCTCCCTCGAGCCCGACGAAGACCGCAACGTCGTGCTGAAATTTGCCGTGAGCGATACGGGCATCGGCGTGGATGCCGCTGCCCGCGAACACCTCTTCGAACCGTTCGTCCAAGGCGATGGTTCGATGACCCGGCGTTTCGGCGGCACGGGCCTGGGCCTATCGATCTCGCGGAAGCTCGCCGAATTGATGGGCGGACGGATCTGGCTCGCGGAGCAAGACGGTCCCGGCGCCACCTTCTGCTTTACGGCGCAATTTGCGCGCTTCGCCGGAGAGCTCACACCGGCTGCACCGGCTGCACGCGCCTTACGCGCCGAAGGGCCCGCGCGCGGTGCGCGCATCTTGTTGGCCGAAGACAGCGCTTTGGTTCGACGGGTCGCGCGGTTCCAGCTCGAAGAACTGGGCCACGGGGTAGATGTGGTCGAAAACGGTACGGAAGCGGTGGCCGCCGCGCGCAGCGAAGAGCACGAGCTGATTCTCATGGATATGCGAATGCCGCAGATGGATGGGCTTGCGGCAACGCGCGCCATTCGCGCCGCGGAGCGGGACACCGGCCGGCACGTCATCATCGTGGCCCTAACGGCCAACGCGCTGGACGGCGACCGCGCGGCCTGCATCGAGGCCGGCATGGACGACTTTCTGGCCAAACCCCTCAAGCTCGAACAGTTGCGCGCGGTCCTGGAACGGTGGCTTCCGCTCGCGGTCTGATGTTCACCCGTGCGCGAACCCGTAGAGTGCGGCCGGATTGTCGACGAGCATGCGCTGCTGGTCGGCCGGATCCGGAACCCATAACGGAATCAGGTCGACCAGGTCACCGTCGTTGGGCATCGGTCCGTGGTAGTGAATCGGGTGCGGCCAATTGCTGCCCCAGATGATGCGGTCCGGGCCGCGCCGCGACGACGGCGTGGATCATCGGCAGCATGTCGCGATGCGGATACGGCTCCGCCGAAGTCGGTACAAACTCGCGAGCTTCACGTAGCAGCGGTCGGTCTCCAGCAGCCGCAGCAGCGCGCGGAACGGCTCCGAGTTCACGCCGTCGGCGGCCGTGATGCGCGCCATGTGATCGAGAACGAACGGATTGCGGATGCGTTCCAGCACCGGCACGACGCCCGACGAGCTCGGCCGCGTCCTTGAAATGCAGCACGATGTGCCAGCCGAGTTCGTGCGTCTCACCCGCCAGCCGGGCGAGGTGCGAGAAGTCGATGCCCACCAGCGTCGAGAGACGGGCGCCGCGAATCCCGCCGGCGTTGAGCGCCGCCAATTCGTCCGGCGGCAATCCCGACGGAATGACCGCCACGCCGCGAAACGTGTCGGGCCGGCGCGCGATCGCATCCAGGGTCACCCGGTTATCGGTGCCGTGAGCCCCGCCTTGCACCACTGCCGCGCGCGTGAAGCCGATCGTTGCGAGCATCGCGTCGTACTGCTCCGCCGAGCACGTCTCCGGCGTGTACGAGCGCTCGGCGCTGTACGGAAACCGCTCCGGCGGCCCGAAGATGTGCGCGTGGCAATCCGTCGCCCCCGCCGGCGGGCGGTACGATGGAATGCGCGTGGCGCGATCGGGTCCGGGGCACATCGGTATCGTCACGCGGTACGGGGTGCGCCGCGGCGGCCGCCGAATCCGCTGGACGTGCTTCGCGTCGCGCTGGCGGTCGGCTTCTGCATCGATGCCGTGGTCGGTTTTCTGTGCCTGGTTGCGCAACCGTTACTGCAACCGCTCCTGGACATCCCGGTCAAAGATCCGGCCGTGACGACGATCGCCGGCGGCGAGCTGATCGTTGCCGCCGGCATCTACGCGTTCGTCTTGCGCGACCCGCAGCGCTGGCGGCCGTTGTTGTGGTTGTGCGCGCTCGATCAAACCCTCGGCGTCGTGTTGCCGGCAATCGAGATCGCACGCGGGCATGCCCCGGCCACCTTGAAGACGCTCGGGCCGATGCCGCTGCAACTCGTGCTGGTTGCCGTCTACGTGTTCGGCGCGAGGTGGGCGAAGCAGTCTGACGAAGCGGTTTCCGGTGCCGGCACGGGAGATCAACGCTAGCGGAATTCCGCTGCAACCCTACTACGATGGTCCCGCGGCCGAGCGTACGCCGCCGGGTACGCTTTCCGTTCACGCGCGGCATCCGCCGCGACATGTATCGCGGGCGGCATTGGACGATGCGCCAGTATGCGGGCTTCGCGAGCGCCGCGGAATCCAACGCGCGCTACCGCTACCTGCTCGACCACGGCGTCACCGGACTCTCGGTCGCCTTCGACCTGCCGACGCAGCTCGGCTACGACTCCGATGCGCCGCAAGCGCGCGGCGAAGTCGGCAAAGTCGGCGTCGCGATCGATACGATCGCCGACGTCGAGACGCTCTTCGCCGAGATCCCGCTCGACCGCGTCACCGTCTCGATGACGATCAACGCGCCGGCCGCGATCCTGCTCGCGCTCGTGCTGGCGGTCGCGCGCCGGCGCGGCATTCCGTTCGAGAAGCTCGGCGGCACCGTGCAGAACGACGTGCTCAAAGAGTACGTCGCGCGCGGCACCTACATCTTTCCGCCGGTGCCCTCGATGCGGCTGGTGACCGACGTGATGGCGTACTGCGCCGAACACGTTCCGCAACTGGAACACGATCTCGATCTCCGGCTACCACATCCGCGAAGCCGGATCGACCGCGCTGCAAGAGATCGCCTTCACGCTCGCCAACGCCAAGGCGTACCTGCGCGCCGCCGAGCGCAGCGGCTTGCGCGTCGACGACGTCGCGCCGCGCGTCTCGTTCTTCTGGAACGCGCACAACGATTTCTTCGAAGAGGTCGCGAAGTTCCGCGCGGCGCGCACGCTGTGGGCCGAGATCGTGCGCGATGAGTTCGGCTCGACCGATCCGCGCTCGCAGATGCTGCGCTTCCACACGCAGACCGGCGGTTCGACGCTCACCGCGCAGGAGCCGGAAAACAACGTCGTGCGCGTGACGCTGCAGGCGCTGGCGGCGGTGCTGGGCGGAACGCAGTCGCTGCACACCAACGGCGCCGACGAAGCGCTCGGCCTGCCGACCGCCGAGGCGGCGCGCGTCGCGCTGCGCACGCAGCAGATCATCGCCTTCGAGAGCGGCGTCACCGACGTCGTCGATCCGCTGGCCGGCTCGTACTACGTCGAGTCGCTCACCGACGATCTGATCGTTCGCGCGCGCGCGCTGATCGCCGAGATCGACGCGATGGGCGGCGCGGTCGCCGCCGTCGAGAGCGGCTGGATGGCGGAGGCGATCGGCGAATCCGCCTACCGCGCGCAGCAAGCCATCGAACGCGGCGAGGCGAGCGTGGTCGGCGTCAACGCCTTCGTCGAAACGGTCGCCGCGCCGCCGATTCCGATCCAGCGCATCGACGCTTCGAGCGAACGCCTGCAAGTCGAACGGCTTGCGGGCGTTTCGCGAGCGGCGCGATCCGGTGCGGCTCGACGCGGCGCTGGGCGCCGTTCGCGCCGCCGCCGAAGGCACGGCCAACCTGATGCCGCCGTTCATCGAGGCGGTCGATGCCGGCGCCAGCGTCGGCGAGATCGCCGACGTGCTGCGCGCGGTCTTCGGCACGCACGTCGCGCGCGAACGCATCGCGTGAGGCCGGCATGATCGACGCGCCGATCGACCACATCGCGATCGTCGTCGCGGATCTCGAAGCCACGGTCGCGTTGTACACGCAAACGCTGGGCTTCAGCGAAGTCTACCGCGAGATCATCGCCGATCAAGGCGTCGAAGCGGTCGGCCTGCGCGCGGGCGACGCGATGATCGAGCTGTTGCGCCCGCTCGATGAGAACTCTCCGATCGCGAAGTTCCGCGGCGATGCGCCGGCCAAGCTGCACCACACCGCCTATCGCGTCAGCGACATCACGGCCGAACTCGCGCGCCTGAAGGTCGCGGGCGTCGAGCTTGATCGACGAGCAGCCGCGGCGCGGCGCGCACGGCAACACGATCGCCTTCCTCCATCCGCGCTCGACCGGCGGCGTGCTGATCGAGCTCTGCCAGCCGCTACTGCCGCCGCAGGGGTGAGAGCCGCACGTCGAGCTCGGTCTCGAAGGTTCGGTCCCACGGCAGCGTGATCGTCAGGCCCATGTCGCGGTAGAGCGGGTAGATCGAGCTCAGCAGCTGCCAGCGCGCGCGGCCACAGCGCGGCGCGGTTTTCCGAGCCCGCGAAACTCGCCGCGTCGGGCAGCAAGTAGGTGTGATCCGCGATCCCGCGCTGGCTCAATTCTGCGTTGACCGCGCCGCGCACGAAATCGTGGAAGGCGTAGTCGTCGGCGTAGCGGTCGAGCATGAACTGCGCGTGCGCGACCGGATCGAAGTCGTGCGTCGCGCGCCCGACGAGCGCCGCGATCGCGGCCGGAACGGCGGTGCCGATCGTGTTCGCCGTGGTGTTCCACGACGCGAAGGCGTCGATCTTGCCCGCGATGCCGCGCGCGATCATCGCTTCCACCAGCGCTCGCTGCTGCGCCATGTCGTCGCTGGCCAAGAACGTCAGGTCGGCAACGGCGGGCCGCGGCAGCTTCGCGCCGTCGGCCGTTTCCGCCGCGATGGCGTCGACGAATGCCGCCTCGTCCGGTGCGCTCGTATCTTTCACGCGCACGAACAGGTCGATGTCGGCGCCGGCATCGCCGTCGGGCGCGCGCACCGCGCCGCAGGCCGCGATGATGTCGCCGATCGTCGTGTCGATCGAGTTGAATTCGAGCGGATCGCGTTCGGTCGCGGCCCCGGCGCGCGAGTAGCGCACGCGAATGCGCGGCACAACGTGCGCCTCGTGCGCGAACGCCGCGCCGGTGAGGATCATGCCGAGCTCGTCGGCGCCGGGTTCGATCGCCGCGCGCTCGGGCGGCAGCCAGTGCGCGGCGAACGCGCGCAGCGCCGCCAGGTCGCGCAAGTGCAGTCCGACCGTGCCGGCGTCGTCCTGACCGATGACGATCCGGTCGAACGCGCCTTCGGCCGTCAGCTGCAGCGCGAACAGATCGACCTCGCGGTCGCGCGCGCGCGTCGCCAGATAGGCGCTCAGATCGCTGCCCAGCTCGCCCGCGAGCGTTGCGGCGAGCGCCTTCTGCTCCGCGGTTTGCGGCGGATCGGGCAGGTTGGCGTATTGCGTGAGCCAATCGACCGGCTCGACCGGCCGCGAAGAACGTGCTCGCCGCGCCGAGCGCCGGCACGCCGGTCGGCGCGAGCCGCATCACCGTGCCGAACAGCGAGAACGACGCGTGCGGCGCGCTGCGCGCGAAACGCCGCCAGATCGCGCAACCGCGTTTCGCGCCACGTAGGCCGGCGCGCCGGGCGCGCGCGAGGCGATCAAGCCGCCGAAGTCGATCATGTCGGTCGAGAGGATGAACGCCGACGCATCGCGCGGCGACTCGTCGCGCAGCCAGCGCGCGAGCGCTTGCGGATCGCCCGGGTCGCAGGTAGTGGCCGAGCAGCGCGCGCGGCGGCGTCGCGACGCGCACGCCGGCGATCGCGCCGAGCATCTTCGGCAGCTGCAGCGTGACGGGACGGTCGTCCAGCGGAACCAGGACGAACGTCGCCGCGAGCGCGAGCAGACTAACTACGGAAACCGTAGAGCCCGTGTCCGTTCGGATCGGCGACGTAGATCTTGTACGCTTTCTTCACGCCCGAGCGACTGCGTGTAGAAAATGTGAATCGGCGTGTCGGGCTGCAGGTCGCGGGTCTGGACGCTCTTCCCGTCGCGCAGCGTTGGCGTATTTCGGCAAGTAGAGGAACGACTGATCCGAGGCGTTGCCGTCGATGCAGTGCACCTTGATGTTCAAGTCGGAGACGTGGCGGATGTAGCCGTGGCACTCCTTGAACTTGCCGCCGGCCGGCAGCGTGCCGTTGTCGTCGGGCGGCGGCGTCTGCGCGAAGCGCCGGCGCGGCGCGCACGCGGCCAGCGCAAGGGCGGCAAGCGTCCGGAGAAGCGGGGCGAAGGGAACCGTCATGGTGATCCTTTCATGATCGAGTGCCGCACGATGGCGAGCGCGGAACGGTACGATGCGTTTGCCCTCATGGAGACGTTCCGCACCGATGCGGCCGCACTCGGCGAAGCGCTCTCGCTCTTCATCGACCGGCCCGATTACGGGTTTGTTTGGCTGGCCTACGTCGACGATCATCCCAGCGGCGTGCGCTTCGGCCTCGCTCGGCATCGATACCGAAACGGGCGGCCTCGTCGCAACGGTGCGCGATCTGTTCGTGCCTCCGGAACGGCGCCGCCGCGGAATCGGTTCCGCGCTGCTGGTCACGCTGCAAGGCGCGGCTCAAAGCACTCGACGTCACGCGCATCGAGGCCGTCTGCGGCGCCGACCCCTCGCTGCTCGGCTTCTTCGAAGCGCGCGGCTACCGGCTCAACAGCGCGTCGTTCACGCTTCGTCCATGAGTTCGGCCAGCCGGCCGCCGGCCGCGTCGAGCAGCCGTTCGGCCGCGTCGCGGCCGACGTTGCGGCGCGCCATCACGACCGCGGTCTTCACGCGGCCGCCCGCCGCGTCGAGCAGCGCCGGCGCATCGACGTCGCCGGCGAGTTCGCGCACCAGCCGCTCGCGCGCGCGCGCGCAGCTTCGCGTTGCTCGCGACGACGTCGACCATCCGGTTGCGATAGGTCTTTCCGAGCGCGATCATCGCCGCGGTCGAGATCGTGTTGAGCACGATCTTCTGCGCCGTGCCGGCGCGCATGCGCGTCGAGCCGGCGATCGGTTCGGCCGCGGTGACGCGCTTCGATCGCGATGTCGGCGTCGCGCGCCAGCGCCGTACCGGCGGCGTTCACGAGCGCGATCGTCACCGCGCCGCGCGCGCGCGCCGCCGCGAGCGCGCCGCGCCACGAACGCCGCCGAACCGCTGGCCGAAACGCCGATCACCACATCGCCGCGATGCGACGTCCGCAACGCTCGCCGCGCCCGCGTCGCGCATCGTCTTCGGCGCCTTCGATCGAACGCCGCAAGCGCGCCGTCGCCGCCGGCGATGCGGCCCTCATAGCGCTCGGCGCGGAAAGCCGAACGTCGGCGGCAGTTCCGAGGCATCGAGCACGGCGAGCCGGCCGCTCGTGCCCGCGCCGAGCACGATCACGCGCCGGCCCGCGCGCAGCGCCGCGGCGACCGCATCCGCCGCTCGCGCGACGGCCTCGGCCGCGGCCAGCGCGGCGTCGACCGCGCCGCGCTGCGCTTCGATCAGCATCCGCACGCGCGCGAGCGTGTCGACGCGGTCGATGTCGGCGGTCCGGCCGTCGACGCCTTCGGTCGCCGGCAACGCTCGGTCATTGCGCCGCGAGCGACTCGGCGAGCCGCAGCGCGCCGATCGCCGCGCCGTCGCCGCCGCGCAGGATCGAGCGCGCCGGGCAGATCGCCGACGATGCGCGTTTCGAGCAAGAACGTCAGCAGACTATTCTCGCGCGAACAATCCGCCGGCCAGCGCGACCGACGGCGAGGCTTCGAGCAAGCCCGTCGCGCGCGCCGCGCTCTGGATCAGATCGCCGAGTTCGAGACCGGCCTGCTGCACGATCTTCGTCGCCGCGCGATTGCCCTTGCCGGCGAACGCGATGATGCCCGGCGCGAGCGCGGCGATCGTCGGCCGGCACGAGCGGCGCATCGTAGAGCGCGCTGAGGTAGCGCGTCGCGATCGGGCGCGTCGAGCGCGCGGGCGACGAGCTCCGTCGTCTCATCGGCCCGCGCGCGGCCGTCGAGCACCCGGCCGTACAAGCGCACCGCCGCCATGCCGATCGCAAACGCCGAGCCCTCATCGCCGGCCAGATAGCCGAGCCCGCCGACGCGCGCCCGGCGCTCGCCGTTCTCCGCATACGCGATCGAGCCGGTACCGGCGATCAGCACGATGCCGGGACCGGCCGGGATCGCGGCCCGCAGCGCGATCGCCGCATCGTCGCCGGTCGCGACGCGGCAGCCGGGAAACGCGCTGCCGATCAGGCTTTCGAGTTCGGCGGCCACCGCGGGCCGGCCGGCGCCGGCGGCGCCGACGACGATCGCCGCCGGCCGGCGGTGGTCGAGGGCCTTGCGCACGGTGGTCACGATCGCGTCGGCGGCATCGTCGACGCCCAAGCGTCGTCGCGTTCGCGCCCGACCCCTCGGCCTCACCGGCCGGCGCCCCGTTCTGCGAGACCGCCGCGCGCGTCGCCGTTCCACCGGCGTCGACGCCGACCGCCACTACATCACTCATCTCCGGTCTCTTCCGCGCGTACCCGCGCGAACAATGCCGCCAGGTTCGCCGGAGCGATCGCACCCAGCACCCGCGGACCGCGCGCGCCCGGTCACGTGCGGCAGACCGGCCGGACGCTCGCGCAGCGTTTCGTAGCCCAGCAGCGCGAACGCGATCGCTTCCTTGGCGTCGGGATCGACGCCGTACGCGGCCGACGTCTCGACGGCACCCGGCAGCGCCGCCCGCAAGCCGTCGAGGATCGTGAGGTTGTGCGCGCCGCCGCCGCTCACGATCGTGCGCGCCGCCGCCGGCGCGTAGCTGCGGATCGCCGCGGCGACGCTGCGAATCGTCAGCTCGGTGAGCGTGCGCACGGCGTCGCCGAACGGCAACGCATCGAGCGCCGCGCGGTAGCGCGCGATGAACGGTGCGCCGAAGTGCTCGCGCCCGGTCGACTTCGGCGGCCGGCGCGCGAAGTACGGATCGGCCAGCCACTCCGCCAGCAGCGATTCGTCGGCCGTACCGGCGCGCGCGAACGCGCCGGCGCGGTCGAAGCGCACCTGACCGCTCGTGCGCAGCTCAACGTAGGTGTCGATCGGAAGATTGGCCGGACCGCAATCGAACGCCGCCACGTCGGCCGGCGTCGCGCCCGCTGGCAGGATGGTCAGGTTCGCGATGCCGCCCAGATTGAGCGCCACGCGCGCCTCGCTCGCGTGGCCGAGCAGCAGCGCGTCGACGTAGGGAACGAGCGGCGCGCCCGAACCGCCGGCCGCGGTGTCGGCGCTGCGGAAATCGTAGAGCACCGTTCTTCCGGTCGCTTCGCGAATGCGAAACGGATCGCCGATCTGCAGCGTGTGGTGCGCGTCGCCGTCGTGCGCGAGCGTCAGCCCGTGCGAAGCGATGAAATCGGCCTCGCTCGCGCCCGCCGCCAGCGGCCGCTTGCGCGAACGCATCGCCGACCGCGGCGTGCAGCGCGGAGAGCGCGAGCGCGCCCAGCGGCGCCGGCGGATAGGCGGCCAGAATGCGCGCGCGCAGCCCGGCCTCGAAGGGCAGCGTGACGAACGCGCGCGTCTCGACGTCGTAGCCGCGCGCGCGCGGCCGCAGCGCGACCCGCACCGCATCGATGCCGTCGAGCGACGTGCCCGACATCAGGCCGACCGCGATCACGCGGCAAACGCCTCGACGGCCGCATCGCACAGCGCCGCGCGCACCTCGCGCAGATCGTGGCGGCCGTAGTGCACGGCGTTGGTCAGCACGACCACGTTCAGGTCGCGCACCGGATCGACCCAAATGCACGTGCCGGTGAAGCCGGTGTGCCCGAAGGTTTGCGGCGACATCAGCGCTCCGCACGAGTTCTCGTCGGTCGTCTTGAGCGCCCAGCCCAAGCCGCGGCGCAAGACCGGATCGGCCGCCTGTTCGCTCGTCGCGGCGGCGGCCAAGCGCCGGCGGCAGCGGCGAGGGACGGCCATAGCGGTGCGCGAGATACCATTCACCCAAGCCGCGCCACCTCGCGCGCATCACCGAACAGCCCGGCGTGTCCGGCGACGCCGCCGGCGAGCGCGGCCTTCTCATCGTGCACCCGGCCCTGCACGAGCCCGCGCCACGCATCGCACTCGGTCGCGGGGATCGCCTCGGCCGCGCGCACGGCGCGCGAACGTGACGCCATCGCTGCCCAACCGCGCGCAGCTCGCCTTCGATCAACGCCTCGAGCGCTACGCCGGTGCGCTGCGCCAGCAGCGCACCGAGGGCCAGAAAGCCCAAGTCGCTGTAGACCACGCGTTCGCCCGGCGCCGCGACGCGCGGCTCGCGCAGCGCGAACGTTTCGACGTGCTGGTCGAACAACGTGCGGTAGTCGGCGCCGCTGCGGAAACCGGCCGTGTGCGCGAGGATCATGCGCAGCGTGGCCGCACCGGCCAGCGGTGCATCGAGGTCGAGCACGCCGCGCGCGACGAGCGCCAGCGCAACGGTCGAGACGAAGACCTTGGTGATCGAAGCGAGATCGAAACGCGTGTCGGCATAGACGGTTCCGCCGCCGCCGTCGCGGAGCGTGCCGGCGGCGCGTTCGTACACGGCCCGCCCGCCGCGTTCGACGCGCATGACCGCCGCTGAGTAGCGCGTGCGCAGATGCCGCTCCAGCAAATCATCGAGCCTCAGAGCGTCACCGGAAGCCGGCCGCTCGCGGCGGCACGCCCGGAGAGCACGTCGGCACACGCCGCGAACGCGAGCGTATCGTCGCCGTACGTGCACGCGACCGTGCGTGCCTGCGGCCAGAGCAGCGCATCGAACGGCTCGGCGGCCGACACGATCGCGGCATCGGGAACGAGCGCGATGATGCGCTCGACCGCCGTCCGTTGTTTGGCGTGCAGGTGCGCGCGGCGCGTGGTGATGACGAAGTTGCGGTCGCCGAGCGCAGGCAGGTGTGCGAGCAGCAGGTCGATGTCGTCGTCATCCGGATCGAGCGCGACGCGCATCACTTCGCTCTTCCAGCGCCGCGCCCGCAGCGAACTGCTGAGCGAAGGCCGTTCGGTGCGCGTGCCGCCCGCGCCGTCGAACACCGCGCCTTCGAACGAGATCACCGTGACCGGGCGTTCGTCGCGCAAGCGCAGCGTACCGCGCAGCACGGTCACGGCGCGCTGCGCGATTGCGAGCGGCAACGCCGCATCCAGCGCGCCGGCGTACGGGTGCGGCGTCGCATACCGTTCGCGCAGCGCGCGGACCCGTTGCGCGGCCTCGCGCAAGCGCTCGGCGGAAAGCGTTCCGGCCTCGACCGCGGCCGCGATCGCGTCGGCCGCAGCGCCGGCGAGCGCGAGCGAATGGCTGACCACCAGCAGATCGGCGCCGGCGGCCAGCGCCGCGACCGCGCCCGCGACCGTCCCCGGTTCGCGCCCGATCGCATCCATCTGCAAACAGTCGGTGCAGGCCACGCCGTCGAAGCCGAGCTCGTCGCGCAGCAAGCCGGTGAGGATGCGCGGCGACAGCGATGCCGGGCGCTGCGGGTCCAGCGCGTCGACGACGACGTGCGCAACCATCACGATCTGCGCGGCTTCACCGGAGATCGCGGCCGCGAACGGCAGCAAGTCGCGCGAACGGAACGTCGCCTCGTCGATGCGGACGTGCGGCAACGCGAGATGCGAGTCGACCGCGGTTGAGCCGTGGCCGGGAAAATGCTTGAGCGCCGCGGCAACGCCGCCGGTTTCGAGCCCGCGCGCGAACGCGCCGGCGAAACGGCCGACGGCCGTCGGATCGCTTGCGTAAGCGCGCGTACCGATCACCGTGTTGTCCGCATCGAGCGCGCAATCCGCGACCGGTGCGAAGTCGACGCTGATGCCGAGTTGAGCGAGGTCGCGCCCGAGCAGCATTCCGAGCCGTTCGCAGGCGTCGACGTCGTTCGCCGCCCCGACCGCCATGGCCGATGGAAGCTGCGCCACCCCATCACCGATGCGCGCCACGCGGCCGCCTTCCTGATCGACCGCGATCAGCGGCGGCAGCGGACCGCTGCCGCGCAACGCGGCGACCAGCGCGCGCAGCGCATCCGGCGCTGCGACGTTGCGGCCGAACAACACGACGGCCCCCGGCGCGAAGGCCCGCAGTTCGTCGAGCGGAGCGCCGGCGACGCTGTCGCCGTCGAACCCGACGGCCATGATGCTACGAGCGAGCGCCGCGACACTCTCTGCCGCAACGCTCACTAGCGAATGCGGATGATTTGCGCGACGTACTTTCCGTCGGCAATGCTCGAGAGGATCTGCACGCGCTGACCCGTCTTCAGATCGGTGAACGCGTGATAGGCGGAGTCCTTGCCCTGAATGCTCGTCGAGGGCATCACGCTGACGTCGATGCGTCCGCGCGCTCCGGCGTCCACGCCGAGTTCGCTGCGCTGATAGTCGATGGCGGTGATTCTCCCATCGATCGTTCCGCCGTTGTGGACTTGCTCGGCGGGCGCGCTCGGATCGGGCGTCGGCGCGGCCGGCGCCGCAAGCGGCAGCAAGACGAGTCCGAGGGCCAATAGCAGTCGCCGCGGCATATCACCGTCTAGAACGCGCCGCGCGTTCATGCCGTTTCCACCGCCGCGAGATAGGCCGTGCGCGCGGCGGCATCCCCGGCCTTCGCCGCCGCCAACTGCGCGCGCAGGCGGCGCACACCATCGTCGTCGACGGGCTGACCGATCAGGGCCAAACGCAGGGCGATCAGCGCCTCGTCCGCGACCCGCGCTCCCAGCAGATCGAGCGCCCGGTAGAACGCTTGCGCGCCGGCGATCGGCTGCCGGTTTGCCAGCACCGCCGCCACGGCATCGTCCTTGGAAGGCCGGCCATCCAGCAGATACCCGTCAATCGGATGCAACGCCACTGCGACGGCTTTCGCCACCTGCGGCCCGCCCCCCGGGAACCTAGTCCAGGTCGGCTTCGAGGGCCTCGGCGGTGCGCTGCATGACGCGCGCCAGCAGGGCGATCGCACCGGCGCGGTTGGTGTTGAGCAGCATGTACTGCATCCGGTCGTTGGGATGGAGGACGACGAAAATACCCTTGCTCCCGGTCGTAATCGACTTCAGGATGCGATCGACAAAGGCCCGATCTTCCGCGTCAAGCTGAACCGTCGCTTCTTCTTCAGCGAGCATGTCTTTGAGAAAGGTGTCGAGATTGCTTGGGACATCCATGCGAGAGATTCCACCCTCAAATAAAGGACGTGCTTCCTGGAACTATCATCGGCGTGTTAAGGCCGACACTTGAGCAGCTTGGAGGACGTTGTAAAAAACGCCGCCCGAGTTTCCTGGCGGTCGCTTGCTTTGTGCCGGTTACGCGAGCTTTTTCAGCGCCGCCAGCGTGGCATCGTAATTCGGCTCGTTGGCCACTTCGGGCACGATCTCGGCGTAGGCGATCGTGCGATCCTTGGCGACGACGAAATTCGCCCGGGTGATCAAGCCGATTTCCTTCAGGTAGACGCCGTAGGCGGTCGCAAACGAATGGTCGCGGTAGTCGGAGAGAAAACTCAGGCCTTCGGCGTTGTTGGCGGCCGCCCAGCGGTTCTGGGCGAACGGCAGATCGAGGCTGACCACGAACACGGCCGCGTTGGCGGGCACTTCCGCGATCCGGCTTTTGAAGGTGTTGGTCTCGATGTTGCACGTCGGCGTGTCGAGCGAAGGCAGAGCGATGAAGAGGGCGTTGCGGTTGCCCGCGTCGATCGCTTCCTCGAGCGTCATCGGCTGCATCGCGGCCGTCGTCAGGCGGAAATCCGGAGCCGGATCGCCGACCCGGAGCCGCCGCCCGACCAGGGTCATCGGGGTGCCGCGAAACGTCACGGCGCCGGCCGTTTCGGGAAGCGCTGTCGTCATGCGGGTCGTTCCGCCATGGTGGCCCAACCCTCCTCGGGCGGCGCCCCGCGGCGCGGCGTTTTGGCCGCAAATGCGGTACAAGGGTTGTATGAAGCACGCTCTCCCTCTCCTGGCGGCAAGCCTGGCCCTGGCGACGGCCGGCTGCAGCAGCACGACCGTCACCACCACGACGCAGCCGGCGGTGAACCAGGCCGAACACGTCGCGGACGACGCGCTGCTGACGACCGAGGTCAAGGCCAAGCTGATCACGGTCGACCTCAACTCGACCACGTCGCTCGGCGTCCACGTGTCGGGCGGGGTTGCCACCCTCACGGGCTCGGTCCGCACACCCGCCGCGCGCGCGAAGACCGTCGCCGCAGCCCGCTCCGTCGCGGGCATCCATGAAGTCGTGGATCAGCTGCGCGTCGATCCGCACGACGTCAACATCAACGCCAGCCTCCGCAACGCCGGCGGGACCCTGCAAGACGCCGCGCTGGCCGGCCGGATCGCCGGCGCGATCTTCACCCAGACCGGAACGACCGGGGTGAAAGTCGACGTGCACAACGGCGCCGTCACCCTGCGCGGCAATATCGTCGACCCGAAGGTCCGCAGCGCAGCGGTGGACACCGCTCGTAATACGAGCGGTGTCCGTTCCGTCACCGACTTGATGGGCTCCTGAGCCGGCGCCGCTACTCGAAGCGCAGCGCGACGATCGGATCCAGCCGCGAGGCTTTGGCGGCGGGATAGTAGCCGAAGAACACGCCGACCAGCGCCGAGAAGCCGACCGAGAACACGACCGCGCTGAGCGGCACCGCCGCCGGCCAGTGGGCGCCGAGCGACACCGCCACGGCGCCGAGCGTGCCGAACACGACGCCGATCGCGCCGCCGGCGGTCGAGAGCGCGACCGCTTCGATCAGGAACTGCCACAGGATCGCGCTGCGCCGCGCGCCGACCGCGAGGCGCAGCCCGATTTCACGCGTGCGCTCGGTGACCGACACCAGCATGATGTTCATGATGCCGATGCCGCCGACGATGAGCGACACGGTCGCAACGCCGGCCAGTAAGAGCTGCAGGATGGCGGCCGTCGACGCGGCGGCGTTGGCGATGTCTTGCAGGTTGCGCACCATGAAGTCGTCGGGCTGAGGGCTGACGATCCGGTGACGCTGCTCGAGCAGCTGGGTCACCTCGGCCTGAACGGTGTCGACCGTGTCGGAAGAATCCGCCGAGACGTCCATTGCCGCCAGCGTCGTTTGACCGGTGAGGCGTTCGAGCATCGAGCTGTAGGGGATCACGATCGTGTCGTCTTGATCCTGACCGACGCCGCTTTGGCCTTTCGGCGTCAGCGTGCCGATCACGACGTAGGGCACGTTCTTGATCAGCACCGTTTGCCCGAGCGGGTTTGCGCCGTTGGGGAAGAGGTTGCTGATGACGGTTTGTCCGAGCACGCAGACCTTCGCCGAGCTGTCGGTATCGCTCTGCGAAATAAACGTGCCCGAGGCCAGCGGCCAAGAACGAATGTAGGTGTAGCTCGGCGCGACGCCGGTCACCGTCGTCTGCCAGTTCAGCCCGTTCGCCACGACTTGCGTGCGCAGCGTGACGGTCGGTGAGACGGCGGAGACGTGCGGCAATTTGGCGATCGCCATGCCGTCGGCCGGCGTGAGCGTGGATGCGCCGCCGCTGCCGGTGCGCACGCCGCCTTGGTTGAGACTGCCGGGCAGCACGATGACCATGTTACTGCCCAGCGCGTTGATTTGGTTGCTGACCGAGGTGCGCGCACCGGTGCCGATCGCGACCGTCACGATCACCGCCGCGACGCCGATCACGACACCCAGCATCGTCAGGAGCGAACGCGCGCGGTTGCGCAACAGGGCCACGATCGCCATGCGGGCGATTATCGAGCGTTTCATGAGATGGCCATTTCCCGTTCCACCGGCGCGGACGTATCCGAGAGGATATGTCCGTCGCGGAACGTGACGGTACGCTTGGCGAACGCGGCGACATCCGGTTCGTGCGTGACGAGCATGATCGTAATGCCGCGCTCGTCGTTGAGTTTGCGGAACAGCTGCATGACGTCGTTGGTCGAACGCACGTCGAGCGCACCGGTCGGTTCATCGGCGAGGATGAGCCGCGGATCGTTGACGAGCGAGCGCGCGATCGCGACGCGTTGCTGCTGGCCGCCGGAGAGTTGGTTGGGATGGTGCTGCGCGTACTTGAGCAGGCCAACGTCGTCGAGTGCCGCGAGCGCCGCCGCGCGGCGTTCGCGTTCGCCGACGCCGGCATAGAGCATCGGGAGCTCGACGTTTTCCACGGCGCTCGTGCGCGGCAGCAAGTTGTAGGCTTGGAAGACGAAGCCCATCTCGCGGCTGCGAATGTCGGCCAGCTCGTCCTCAGCCAACCCGGTCACGTCGTGACCGTTGAAGGCGTAGAACCCGGAGGTCGGCCGGTCGAGGAAGCCGACGATGTGCATGAAGGTCGACTTGCCCGAACCCGAGGGTCCCATGACGGCGACGAACTCCCCGGGATCGATCGTGAGATCGACCCCGGCCAGCGCGATCACCGGCTCTTCGGCCAGCGGGTACACGCGGCGCAAGTTGCGGACGTCGACAACGGGTTCCATTAGTGGATCCCCCGCATCGCGCCGCCCTGAGCGCCGCCGCCGGTCAGCGGGTTGCTCGAGGTCTGCGCATGTTGGGCGCGCGCCGGCGTCGCCGCGCCGTCGCCGGTGACCACTTGGTCACCAGCGACGAGCGTCGCGTCGCCTGCGGGAGCGACCGCGGCTTGGGTGCCCGAGACCAGCTTCACGCTGACGGGGACACGCACGAGCTTACCGTTGCGCTCGACGAAGAGGCGGGCTTGCGAGCCGGCGACAATGGCGCTCGAAGCCGATCCGGTGGTCGCGCCCCACGGCGTTGCCGAGGTGCCGGCCGCGGCTGCTTTGTGCGTACCGTTCGCGCCGTTCGCGCCGGGTTTGCCGTGATGCGTGCCGTTCGAGGCCGGCGTGAAGGAGAGCGCGGCCAGCGGCACCACGAGGGCGTTGGCGGCCTTTTGCACGTCGATCGTGGCGTTCGCGGTCATGCCCGGCAGCAGCGCTTGATCGTTGTTGTTCACGAGCACGACCGTGGTGTAGGTCACGACGTTGGACGTGATGACCGGGTTCTCGCGCACTTGCGAGACCACGCCGTGGAAGACGCGCGCCGGGTAGGCCAGGACGCTGAAGTCGACCGTCTCACCGTCGCGCACGGACCCGATGTCCGGTTCGCCGACCGCGAGGTCGACTTCCATCTTGTTGAGGTTTTGCGCGATCGCGAAGAGCGTCGGGGTTTGCAGGCTCGCCGCGACGGTCGTTCCGACCGAGACGTCGCGCGCGATCACGGTGCCGTCGACGGGCGAAGTGATCACGCTGTGCGCGAGGTTCGTTTGCGCCTGCTGAACGTTGGCTTCCTGAATGGCGACTGCCGCACTGCCGGCTTGCGCCGTGTCGGCGCCGCCGGCCGCAGCCATGCGCGCGGCGTTGACGGCGTCGGCTTGCGACGCGGATTGCGCGGCGCTGGCCTGGGCTTGCGCCACGCTGGCCGCCGCTTGGCTACGGGCCTGTTGCACGCTCGATTGGGCGGCTTGGACGGCGGTTTGCGCCGCCACGAGGTTGGACTGATCCGTGTCGACTTGGGCCTGGGCGACGTACCCTTGCGCGAGCAGGGTCTTATCGCGGCTGACCGTCAGTTGCGCGACTTGCAGCGCGCTTTGATCTTTGGTCACCGTGGATTCGGCGCTTGCGATCGCCTCTTGGTTCAGCTGCGCGGTCGACTGCGCGGCCCGGGCCGTTGCAACGGCCGCTTGCTCGGTGGCGTTCGCGGTTTCGATGCCGACCGCGGCGCTGCCGGCGGTTGCGCCCGCGGCCGCGGCCTGCGCTTGCGCTTGGGCGAGTCCGGCTTGCGCGGAACTGAGCGCCTGTTGCAGTTCGGTCGGGTCCAGGCGAGCCAGAACTTGGCCCTTGTGGACCTTGGCGTTGTAGTCGGCGTCGATTTCGCTGATCGTTCCCGAGACTTGCGTGCCGACGTCGATGGTGTTCTGGGGATTGACGGTGCCGGTCGCGGAGACAGTCTGCACGAGATCCTGTTGCGCGACGGGGACCGTGACGTAGCTGACCGCGGCCGACGAGCGGACGCGATAGACGAGGACACCGGTGATGATGAGGGCGAGGATGACGATCGCCGCGGCGACCGCTCGCCAGGGCAGTTTCGACCACGGTTTTTTCGGGTCGATGACGATGGTCTCGACGCGGCCGCTTGCGTGACCGTTGGTCGAAGGACGTTCGAGTGTATTCATGATGGGGTTGCCCGCAGAAAGTAATCTGAACAGACAACGCCCGCACGCTCGCCTACGTGTTTAAGCCGACATAAGACTCTGCCGTCAAGAAGCTGGCAATTCGGTAAGAGCCCCCTTTACAAACAGCCGCCTTTTTTGGAAAAGGCGGCTGTTTTTGCTCGAGGCGCCTCGCGGATCAGGCGTGGGCCGGCTGGGGGCTCGCTCCGGGATAGTTCGCACCGTTGCCGCCGGCCGCTCCGTTGCCTTCCGACTTCGGGCCGCCGGCGCCGCCGTGCGAGGGCACGAAGTGCTTCGGCGCAAGCAGCACGTACATGACCGGGACCAGCACGAGGGTGAGGATCAGCGAGCTCGTGATGCCGCCGATCACGACGATGCCGAGGCTCGAACGGGTACTCGAGCCGGGTTCCAGCGCCAGGGCGAGCGGTATGTTGCCCGCGATGACCGAGATGCTCGTCATGATGATCGGGCGGAAACGCGTGAACGCGCTTTCCTGGATCGCCTTGACCTTCGATTCGCCGCGTTCGCGCAGCGTGTTGGCGTAATCGACCAGCAAGATGCCGTTCTTGGTCACGATACCGACCAGCAAGATCGTCCCGATCAGCGAGAACAGGTTGAGCGTCGAGTGCGTCATCCAGAGCCCGCCGAGCGCTCCGACCGCGGCTACCGGGACGGAGAACATGATGATGAACGGCGCTCGGTAGCTATTGTAGAGCGCGACCATCAGCAAGAACACGAGCATGATCGAGAGGATCAGACTCGTGCCCAAACCGATCAGCGTCTGCTGCATGAAATCTTGCTGGCCCAGCGGACGCGGCCGCACCACGATGTTCTTGGGCAAGTGCAAGGCCGCCACGCGCCGCAGAAACTCGTTCTGCACGTTCGAGAGCGAGGCATCGGCCGTGATGTTGGCGCTGAGATGGATGACGGTGTTGCGGTCGACACGCGTGATCAGCGGCGACACCGGATCGGACTGGAAGTGCGAGAAGTCGCCGAGGTGAACGATCTGACCCGTGTTCGAGCGGATTGGGACGTTTGCAAGCTCAGCGAGGTTCGTCTGCAGCTGGGCGGGATAGATGACTTGGACCTGTTCGAGACCATCCGGCGTCTCGAACTGGGTCGCGATGGCGCCGCCGAATGCCGCGCGGGCGGCCGTGGCGGCCGTACCGATCGTCACGTTGAGCGCCTGCGCCTTGGCGCGATCGAAGACGACGTCCATCTGCGGCTCGAGGGCTTGCGATGAGCTGATGACGTTGCGCGCGCCCGGCGTCCCCTCGAGCACTTTTTCGATCTGGTTGGCGTAGTTCGTCGGGTCGCCGCCGGCAACGTCGGTGACGAGTTCGTCGAGCGGTTGCGCGTTGCCGCCGCCGGTACCGGTTGCCGGCACGACGATCGGATTCGTGCCTGGTGCCGCGAGGCGCGCCTGGCGCCGGAACGTGTCTACCCAGTAGTCGGTCGAATGCTGACGGTCGGGCTTGAGCCAGACGTGGATCTGACCCGAGTTTCCTTGCACGACGAAGCCACCGAACGGCGCGGCGTAGGCGCCGGCGACCGCGGTGTCCGCATCGATGTCGGGACTGACGCGAATCCGGCGTTCGACGGCCAGGACGGCCTTCGTCGTCTGCGCCAGCGGCGTCCCGACCGGATACTGCAGCTGGATGAAGAGTTCGCCGCGATCTTGGGCCGGGACGAACTCTTCGCCGACGAGACCGAGCGGCACGAGCGCGAGCGCTCCGACGAACGAAACCAAGCACACGGCGATAACGATGGCTTTATTCCGCAGACCCCACGGGAGCACGGAGTGCGCGTACCAGTTTCGGACGCGATCGAACCCGTGGGTGAACTGGACGATGATCCACCAGGGTTTCCAGGTCGATCGCAGCGCCCAGTTCCCGGCCAGCGACGGCGTGATCGTGAAGCAGACGAACAGCGATGTGAGCGTGGCGATGACGACGACGATCGCGAACTCGGCCAGCTGGTGCCCGATTTGGCTCTGAATGAACGAGATCGGCAAAAAGACGACGACGTCGACCAGCGTGATCACGATCGCGGCGACACCGATCTCGGTGCGGCCCGTGATCGCGGCGCGCATGGGCGGTTCGCCCATCTCGTTATGCCGTTCGATGTTTTCCAAAACCACGGTCGAGTCGTCGACGAGAATGCCGACGACGATCGTCATCCCGAGCAACGAGATCGTGTCGAGCGTCAGGCCGAGCATCTTCATGACGAACAGCGCGACACCCAGCGAGGCGGGGATCGCGATCAGAACGACGATGGCGTTGCGCCACGAGTGCAGGAAGAACAGCATCACGACGCCGGTCAGAACGACGCCCTCGAGCAGCGTGCGCATGACGCTGTCCAACTGCTGCTCGGTGTACTTCGACTGCACGTTGATGACGTTGAAGTTCACTTCGGGAAACTGCACGCGCACGCGCGGCAGCGCCGCAAGGACACTGTTCGAGGCGTCGACTTCGGAGGCGTCCGAGGTCTTCTGGATCTGCAGGAAGAGGCCGTTGATCCCGTTGACCGAGCCGTACTGGCGGCGCGGCTCGTAACCGGCCGAAACCGCGGCGATGTCGCCGATGCGCAGCACGGCATTGGCCGAGGTCCACGGATTGGGCGCGCCGACGGTGCCGTTGATCGGTCCGAGGATGCCGGTCGTGGTCGGGACGCCGCTCGACGGCACGGAGATCGGCAAGCCGAGGATCGAATCCGGCGTGATGACGTCGCCGCGAATGTCGACGTTCGTTTCGCGGTTGGGCGCGTAAACGATGCCGCCCGGCGCGCGAACGTTGCTGGCGCCGACCGTGTTGACCACGTCGGTCAACGTCAGACGATAGGCTTCCAGGCGGCGCGGATCGACCGTGACTTCGTAGGCCGGCGTAACGGTACCGGCCGGCGTGACGAACGAGACGCCCGGAACCTGCTGGAAGAGCGGCGTGATGCGGCCGCTCGTGATCAGCGAGAGCTCGCTCGCCGTCAGCGAAGCCGAGGTGAGGGAGAGCGTGACGACGACCGACTCGCTAGGGTCGCGAACGTTGACCGTCGGCGCCGTCAGGTCGCTGGGCAAGGACTTACTCGATTGCTGGATCGCCTTCTGAATGTTGACCAGGTCGGTGTTGACGTTGGAGGTGATCGTGAAGATCGCCGAGATCGTGGCCTGACCGCCCTGGATCGTCGAATTGAGCGTCTGCAGGTCCGGGGCGCCGGCGATCTGGTCTTCGATCGGGCGCACGATCGAATCGCGCATGACGGTCGGCGATGCGCCGTTGTAGTTGACGCCGACCGTGATCGTCGGTTGCGAAACGTTGGGGTATTGCTGCCGCACGAGCGTCGACCACGCGATCGATCCCGCCACGGCGATCAATGCCAGAAGCACGAACACCAGCGTCGGCCGCCGGACGAAGAGCGTCGTCAGGAACATTGCGCTAGCGCTCCGCCACCGTGCGGCCGGGTCGGCCTTTGCCGTTTAGCGGCTCAGCCGGCTGTCCGTCGCTCAAACCGAGTTGTCCGTTGACGACCACCTTCTCGCCCGGATACAAGCCCTGCACGACGGCATTTTTGCCGTCTTCCGCAACCAGCGTGACGGGCAGCGTCTTGATGACGCCCGCGGCGATCGTTTGAACCGTCGTTTGAGTGTCGTCGACGAACGCGGTACGCGGAATCCGCATGCCGCTGGTCGTGGGGCGCGACACGCGTCCGGTGACGACCATGCCGGAATGGAACTGGTTACCCGGATTCGGCAGCACGGCCTTGATGATGAAGTTCGTCGAGCCCGGCGTGAGCTGATCGAGCACCGCCGACACGGCCGCGATACCGTGCAGCGTGGCGCGATCGCTCGAGACGATGTAGACCGGTGAACCGGTCCGGACGCCGACGATCTGACCGCCGGAACCGTTGAGCACCGCGTAGACTTTGTTCGTTTGCTGCAGCGTGAAGATCTGACGCGTGCCGGGATACTCGCCGGGGTTGAGGTTGCGGTTGACGACGACGCCGTCGATCGGCGAGGTGATCGCGGCTTTGGCGATCTGCACGCGCAACTGATTGGCCGCACCGAGCGCGGTCTGTTCGTCCGCCTTGGCGGCCGCCACGTTCGCCCCTTGCAAGCCGCTCGAGGTGGTGCCGTTGGTTTGCACTTGCGTGATCGTATTCTGCAACGTGACTTGCGCCGCCCGGACGGCCTGCTGATCGTTCGCCACGAGGGTGGCCTGCTGGTCATAGGCCTGTTGCGCGAGGTAGCCTTGCTTCACCAGCTGCGCGTCGCGAGCGAGGTTGACGCGGTCCGTCGCGAGCGTCTGTTGCGCTTGGCGCACGGCGGCTTGGCCCGAATTGATCGTGTTGCCGTTCTGCGCAATCGTCAGCCCCGCTTGAAGCGTGGTCGACTTGGTCTTCGCCTCATCGCTGGCCGCTGTTCCCAGCGCCGACTGGAGTTGCGCCTGCAGATCCTGGGTGTCGAGTTGCGCGATCAGCTGCCCTTTGGAAACGTGGTCGCCTTCGGACACCAGCACGCGGTCGGCCGGTTCCACCAGGGTCGAGGTGATCTGCACGTTTTGGAACGGCACGATCAAACCGCCGAGCGTGCTGCGCGGCGTTACCGCACCTTGCGTGGCCGCGATCACCGGAACTTTGGCGGTGGCGACGCGGCGAGGCTGTTGGGCGTGGCTGCAGCCTGCTACAAGCACGGCGGCAACCAGCGCGGAAACGGCCCCCCGTAAAGGGCGGCTGCCATTGCACATGTCCAGCATTGTACGCGTAATCCTATCGGGCGGCTACCGCGAAATTCCCAGGAAAGTACCACGGCGAACCGCGGCGTCGCGCGTTGTCTACGCGCAATCACTCAAATGTCCCGTTCCGTGAGGGCCCGCCTGACGAAAAGCTTAGCAGAAAGCTTACATGGCGGGTAAAGGCGATACCGAGCACGGTTCCGGCGAAGGAGATTTCATGTCCGCTCAGACCGCGTCGGAAACCGACGTCACCTTTCGCACCGACACCCCGGGGCCGTTGGTCGCCACGCTTTTCCGTCCCTCCGGGGCCGCGATCGCGGCGGTCGTCGAGGTCCACGGCGGTGCCTGGACCTCCGGCGACCGCACGATGAACCTGGCAATCGCTCGCCATCTGGCCGCGAACGGGATCGCCGTGCTCGCGCTGGATTTTCGCATGCCGCCCGAAGCGGCGTATCCCGTGACCGTGACCGATGTTGCGGCCGGGGTGCGCTGGATGCGCACGCACGCGCCCGATGTCGGCACCGTTCCCGCCCGTGTCGGGCTGCTCGGAACCTCGAGCGGCGGCCACCTGGCGCTGCTCGCGGCGCTGCGCCCGTTCGACGAGCGCTATGCCGGCCCGCCGCTCGCCGGCGCCCCGGACATCGCGGTCGACTTCGCCGTCCTGGGCTGGCCGGTGTCCGATCCGCTGGCCCGCTACCGGATGGTGCGCGAGCGCGCCAACGTCCGTCTTATGGAAGCACACCACGCATTCTGGCCCGGCGAGGAAGCCATGGCCGAAGGCAGCCCGCTCGACATCGTCACGCGCGGCGACGCGCAGCGGCTGCCCTCACTCTTGATCCTCCAGGGCACCAACGACGACAACCTCACGCCCGACATGCAGCAGCGCTTCGTCGAAGCGTACCGCGCCAAGGGCGGAAGCGCCGAACTCGCGATCTTCGCGGGCGAGCCGCACGGCTTCATCGCGCGCGACCCGGCAAGCGCCGCGTCGCGCGACGCGCTGGTGCGGATGACGGCCTTTATCATTCGCGAAGCAACCGCACGCGGGAAGGACGGCCAGGCGACCCGTTGAACCGATGTCGGTCGCGGTCCCGAATAGCTCAGTTGGTAGAGCAGCTGACTGTTAATCAGCGGGTCGTTGGTTCGAGTCCAACTTCGGGAGCCATTTCAAACCGTTGCCATTAGATGAAGAGGCAACGGTTTGTTTTTTTTTGCCGGCCGGCAATTCGGTGTTCTGACCCCAATGTTGACCCCAATTGCTAGCGTGGGCTGACGCACGTGATCGCGAGTTGGAGCCGATGCGCGGACGAGCTGACAAGTCGCGGCGACGAGCACGGCCTGCTAAAATTCGAGGCGGGGAAACCATCGACAGAGGCCTCATCGACTAGATGCTGTCCCACCGGTAGCTCGTCATCTGCGTCTTGGGCGAAGTTCAGCCACCCACTTTACAAGATCCTCGATACATTTCTTTACTTCAGAAGGTTCAGGCACGGGCGAACCATCGGCCACAGCTTGAGCATGTCCAACTATCCACTTTGAACATTCAGACATCCCATCATCAACGGCCTTGCATTCGCTTTCGGTAATATCGTGAAGCATTCTTAGGCGCCTCGTCTGAATGTCCGGACTGTATGGCTGAACGACACCATGGAGCAAAATCTCGCTAACACCAGTTTCCCATGTTGCACGAAGTAACCCGTAGATATTCCGCGCAGCTGTCTCATATTCGTCGATTGCGCCTTTTCGAAATAGCTTATCAGCTTCTTGCCATTTCGAATTGAGATATCCGATGCGGTCTTTAACGGTCATCGCCGGCCACGGTAAGTCGGGCGAACATATCCCGGCTAGCGCTGCGCGACGGATCACCGGTATTCCGCCCATGCAGTAGGCTGTTAACGGCACAGCCTTCTGCTGCTCGCGGGTGAGGCCGCCGCACACTACTTCAAGTAGCCGCCGCGTTTGCTGACCGGATTGAACGTGCTCGTCTCGGGATTCCAGCGGCACATGATGATCGCGTTTTGTCCGACGCCGTGCTGCGTACCGTCGCGGAAGTCGTAGATGCCGTTGATCCCAGCCCAGCCGTGCAAGCCGTTGATGTACGCGCGCATCTGGTCTTTGGTCGCATTGAAGCCCAGGTGGCGGTAGGCATCGAGCACGATCAGGACTGGGTCCCAACTCAACGTGTTCGGAAACTCGGCCCGGGTGCCGGCCTCCTTGAACGCTTGAAGATAGGCGTCGATCGCGTTCTTGACCGGGCCGTTTCCCACTACCGAGGGCGCCGATGACAGGACGCCGGTAAACAGCACGTCCTTTGGAATGAATGCTTTATAGGAGTCGAGCTGTCCCGAGATCATGACGGCGGTACTGGCCAGCACGGGCACGTCGAGACCCACCTCCTGCATGGCGTGAAATTCCGTCCCCATTGCCGGACCGACCGTCCACGTGAGGAGCGCTTGCGGGTGGGCACCCTTTATGCGAGCCATTTGCGCCGCCACGCTCACGTCGCTGAGGTTGAAGTGCTCGCGCACGACGAAGGTGACGTCTCTGTTCTCCGGCAGCGAGCGCGCGTAGTCATAGTCGCGATCGATCTCCTCGCCGGTCGCATCGGTCGACGAAATGATCGCCAGGCGCGTGAGGCCGCGTTCACGGAAATAACGAATCAAGGCGACGGCGTCGTCGCGCAAGCTCACGCTGGTTGAAAAAATCCAACCGCCGGCCGGCGGCGAAATTCCGGGACTCACGCAATACTGCACGGGCCCGCTTTTTACGAGCGGACCCGCCGCAACGCAATCCTGCGTGAGGCCGGGTCCAATCATGATCGCCGGCTGGGCGGCCAGTATTTGGTTCGTGAGCTGCACGGTCGTCTGGGGGCTCGAACCCTCATCCGTCACGTCGAACTTGATCTGACGATGGTTCACGCCGCCATGGTCGTTCACCATCTTCTCGATCAACTGGATCGATACCAGATCGAGCTTGCCGACAAACGCGCCGTTGCCGGTGAGCGAAAGCAGTACCGGGATGTGAAAGGGTCCCTGGTCATCGGCGCGCAGTCCAACTGCGGGAACGGCAAGGGCCAGGGCCAGCGTGAGGACGGATGCGAGCAATCTGCGCACGGTAACCTCTCAGAAAGAACGAATGCGTTAGCCATGACTGAATGAGGTTTCGCCCGGCGTTCTTGGTTCGTAACGGAACGCCTTTCTCGTTGCGGCCCCGAGAAAAGCAAACAAAAGTTACCGTTCTTCTTGCGCAATCTCGAAACGCAAGACTATTCGCGCCGTTCCGCCGGCTCGAGAAACGGCAGCGTGTTTCTTGCCGAACGAACTAGCCCGGACGTACTAATGGCCTGGTGGACAATTCGCACCACGACGAGCTACTGGACTAGGAAACTCCCCGCGAGAAAGCGCAATCCGTTCCGGTGTCCGCATTACCTGAGGACATCGAACGATTCGTACGCAAGAACTTCGACTCCGTCGAAGCGCTCAGCGTGCTTGCATTTCTTTGCCGAAATCAGGGCCAGGCATGGACGCCTGAGGAGCTCAACCGCCAGCTACGAAGTTCTCCGGCGTCGATTCGCCGGCGCCTAGCCGGTCTCGCGCAGAAGCGCCTGGTGTCGAGGACCGGCAACACCTACACCTACGACCCCGCGCAACCGGCTGATGCGATTGTTTCGCGCGTTTTGGAGTACTTTCGCGAGCGCCAAGCGGCCGTAATCGAAGCTATCTTCGCGACCAGCTTCGACCCGCTGCAGTCGTTCGCAGACGCCTTTAAGCTTGGAGGCGACGATGATCGCTGAAACCGTCTACGGCCTGTGCGCCGCGACCAGTGCGCTGTGCGCGGTCCTCCTGTGGCGGGCGTACGCGCGGAGCAAAGTTCACTTGCTCTTTTGGTGTTCGCTCGGCTTCATCGGGCTCTGCGCTAACAACATCCTCTTGTTCGCCGACCGCATTCTACTGCCGGCCCTCGACCTGTCGATCGTGCGCATCGTCCCGGGCCTGCTCGGCTTAGCCGTTTTGTGCTTCGGCCTCATCTGGGCAACCGAGCGCTGATGTACGCTGTGCTCTCGGGCGCCATGTTCGCCCTGTCGCTCGTTGCCGCGCTGCTGTTCTTTCACGCCTACCGGCGAACGCGCGACCGCCTGTTCATTTTTTTCGGCATCGCGTTCGTCTTTCTCGGCTGCGAACGCCTCATTCCCGCCCTTGTCGAGCGACCGGAACTCGACAACCCGTTAGATTACGTACCGCGAATCATTGCTTTTGCGATCATCGCCTTCGCCATTGTCGACCGCAATCGCCGCTAGGCCTGCACCGAATCTGCGATCGGCAGGACCAGCGCGGTCCGCATCGGTAGCACCAACGATGAAAGCTCCCGCGCCGCGGTCGTGGTGGAAGGACCTCTTTATACGCGAGCCCCCGTTCAGCCGCGAAACGCGCGATGCGATGGCCGCGGTGATCGTCGAAGGTGCCGATCTCAACGTAAACTTTATCGCGTTGATTCTCGCGTCATGTGCGATCGCCACGTTCGGGCTTTTGGAGAACAGCTCGGCCGTCATCATCGGCGCGATGATCATTGCGCCGCTGATGGGAGCCATTCAAGCCATCGCCTACGGCGCATTGGAAGGCGATGCGGCCACGTTTTGGCGCGCGGGCGTCACCTTGGCCGGCGGAGTCCTCGCCGCAATCGTTCTCTCGGCCGCACTTGCACTCAGCATAGGCCTCTCCGATTTCGGCAACGAGATCCTATCGCGGATCCGGCCCAACCTCCTCGACCTCGGAATCGCGCTGGCAGCCGGCGCGATCGGCGCCTTCGCCCGCATTCGCCCATCCATCGCGAGCACGGTAGCTGGGACCGCGATCGCGGTCGCGCTCATGCCGCCGCTCTGCGTTGTCGGCATCGGCATTGCTGCCCGCGAATGGCAGATCTCACGCGGTGCCGGGTTGCTCTTCGCCACGAACCAGCTGGGCATCACGCTCACCAGCATGGTGGTTTTCCTCATATCCGGCCTCTCTCACCGGCATGCGGCGGCCGCGCTGGCCTGGACGGGCGCATTAACTGCCGCCATCGTCGTCCCGCTCGGATTCAGCTTCCAAACCTTGGTTCGCGAGGCCGCAATCGAACACGCGCTGAGCGAAGCCTTGGTGAAGCAAACCGTGACCTTTCGCCAAGCGACGCTGGTGTCGAGTAAGTTTGATTGGCTGCAGCATCCCCCGATCGCGACGTTACTGGTGCGGGCGGGTGTCGTGCCGAGTCCTCACCAGGTGGCTCTATTGGAAGCGTTTGCACAACGTGTAACCGGCCAGAAATTCCGCCTGGTCCTTGACGTCGCCCAAACGCGACGCGTAATGTCTTCCGGCCTTCAACAAGGAGCGTCGACGGACGTCGAACCCGCTTTTCCGGCCGTGGGTCCGAAGTTGCATTGACGCCAGACTCGGTTCGCCATACCTCGCCGCACTGATCAATGTGCTTCCGATGAGCGCGCGCGTCTGCTCGCCGCAGCCCCAACGCACGTAAATCGCTAGGCCGCCCAGACCCGCTGCCGGAGATTTATACCTCTCCCGGCTCTATTCGGGCACGAGCTGCCTAAACCAAAAAGGAGCCGATGAAGGGGAACCCCCCCTGTGTCGGCGGATTACGGCTGATGCTCTCGCCGGGTAGGGAACCGCACTCCGAGTTCTCCTGGATCGCGCCCGATCTGGTACCGGAACCGCTATGGTTCGCCCGTACCGACGGCGACAAGGTCGAGCTGAATACAGCCTGCATGAACCTGCTCGGATGCGCAAGGCTCATGGCCGTCGACGCGGTTTGCGACATGATTCATCCTGACGATCGTGCCCGAGTGCAGGCCGCATGGACAAGCGCGCAGGCCGGCGCATCGCGATTCGAAACGGAGTTCCGCGTACGGGCAGCCGAGGGGCGCTATCGACACGTGCTCGCGCGCGGCGCCTGGCACACGGCGGACTTCGGCGCGTACGGCGTCGGCACGCTCTCCGACCGGGAAGACGCCTTCTTTTCGCGTGAACGCGAGGCCCTGTTGTCTGCCGCTAACGTAGCCTTCTCGGCCCATGATGATCCCGACGAGTTGATCGACGCTTTGCTGGCAATCATCGTACCTCGCTACGCCGATTATGCGGTCATCGATTTGTTCTCGGAACATGGCGCCTTCGAGCGGTTTGCTTTTGCAGGTTCGCCGGAGGCGCGTGCTAAGATTTCCGCAACGCGCGAACTCTATGCTCGAGAGGGCGCGCCGCCCGGCACTTCGTGGCACGTCGCGCAAACGGGTGAAGAAATCTTCCTAGCGGCCGGACAAGTGCCCGCACACTGGCCCGAACCGACACGGATGATTCACCGGCGTTTGGGCGTTAACTCTGCCATTGTCGTACCGCTTGCCGGTCGAGAGCGGCGGCTCGGCGCACTCTCAGTGGTGCGAACAGACCCGGCGCGCGACAGCTTCCACTTGCCATCGGTCGCGTTTTATGCCGACATTGCTGCGCGAACTGCCACCGTTCTCGAGCGCACACGAACCATCATCGCGCTGCAAAGATGGGAGGATGTCTATCGCACGCTCGCCGACGAAATGCCGCAACTGGTCGGTCTGACGCGCGCCGATGGATCGGTCTTTTACTTGAACCGACAACATGCGGCATACACGGGACGCACCCTCTCATTAGACGGTACGGTCGATTGGTCTGAAGCCGTCCATCCAGACGACCGCGCGAAGCTCGCCGAGGAATGGCGCGCAACAATCGCCAGCGGTGAACGCTTGGAAACGCGCTACCGCCTGCGCAGACACGACGGCATCTATCGTTGGTTCCTCAATCAAGCCGTACCCGTGCGTGATCCCGATGGGACGATCGTATCTTGGATCGGCACGGCAACCGACATCGACGAGCACCAGCGCCGTGAGGAGGCCCTGCGCCTAGCCGTCAAAGCGGGTGAAATCTTCGCAAGCACGCTCGATACCGAAGTCGCGCTCCAGCAACTCGCCGACACTGCGGCCAGCCAACTCGCTGATTGGTGCGGTGTGTACCTTTTCGACTCCGGCGGGAAGCTTAAGCCGGTCGCCGTCGCTCACGTCGATCCGGAAAGCGTGAAGTTCGTACGTGAGTTTCAGCGGCGCTATCCCGTCGGAGAAAACGACGGTATCACCCAAGTCGCGCGGACGGGAGTTCCGGAGCGCGTAGGCCCCATCACCGACGAAATGTACGACGTGATCGACGATCCGGAGCGCCGCGAGCTTGCGAAATCGCTCAAACTCCACGCTATCATGAACGTTCCCCTAGCCGCGGGCGACCAACGATTCGGAGCGTTTTCGCTTGCAACGTCAAAGGGCGGCCGGCTCTTCGACGAGGACGACGAACGAATTGCCATCATGCTCGCGCAACGCGCCGGCATCGCGCTTCAGAATGCTCGTTTGTACGAGCGCCAGCGAGACGTCGCTCGTACATTGCAATCAGCCTTTCTTCCCGCATCGCTGCCGACACTCTCCGGCATCGAGTTAGATGCTGTTTACGTTCCCGGCGCCCACGACGTCGTAATTGGCGGAGACTGGTACGATGCCGATGTATGCAGTGAAGGACAGCTCACCTTTTCGATCGGCGATGTGGCCGGCCACGATCTCGATGCGGCTATCCCGATGGGCAAAATGCGTCAGATGTTTCGGGCGCTCCCTGGGTTCGCGGACGATCCCGCTGCTGCCAGCATCGTCGCCGACGCGATACTACGGCGCGAGCACCCCGACGTTTTCGTCACGGCATTTCTTGGCGTGTACGACCCCGCGACACAAGACCTGCACTACGTCAACGCAGGCCATCCGCCTCCGTTCGTTCGACTGGCGACCGGAAAGATCGAACGGCTTGAAGCGGCGGGCGTTCCCCTTGGGCTCTCACACTTCGATCCGCCGCAGACGCGACGCGTGCATCTTCCACCGGCATCACTTTTGGTTGCCTTCACCGACGGCCTGATCGAGATCGACCGCGATATCGAGGCCGGGGAGAACCGGCTGGCGTCAACTTTGCATCACCCGGCCTTCGCGATTTGTTCGACGCCGGCTGCGCTCTTACGCGCGCTGATTGACACTGAGCACGCACCGGATGATATCGCGATATTAACCATTCGCAATGGTAGAGGCGCAGACTGGACGTTTGATGCGCGCGATGCCAAGGCAGCGCAAAAAACACGTGAAGACTTTGTTGAACGTCTCGCAACGTGGGGTGTTGCGCAAGAAACTTTGAGCGCAGCCGAAGTCGTATTCGGCGAACTTCTCGGCAACGTCGTTCGTTATACTCCGGGCCTCGTGGATATCGGCGTGCTCAAACAGGCCGACGAGATCCTTCTTCGCGTTCTCGATCGTGGCCCGGGCCTAAAATGGGCGCCCAGCCGACCGATCGACAACAGCGAATCCGGGCGCGGCTTGTTCCTGATCGAAGCATTTTCGCGCAGTGTGCGATGTGACTTTCTGACCGGATTTGGGACCTACTTTGAAATCGTAATCGACGTATAGAACATCAACAGGTTTGTCACGGGCCAGTTCGCAAGCGGATCGCCGATCGGTTACGGCAGCCTGATTAGCACAAAGCGAATAGCCCGCCTCTTGCCTAGCGCCCCCCTGCTTTATCCACGTCCATATCTGTTGAGCCGTCAATATTGTTGACTACTTTTTGGCCCGTCGGAACTTATCGTTCCTGCTCGCCGTTGCCCTGTTATACGGCACTTTCCGCAAGACGTGAACGCTCATGGCGACGACACCCCAACCAAGCCTGGTTCTTCCCCGCGGGGCCTCGGATGCACGTCCGATCCGAGCGCGCACGCCGAAGATTCCGACGTGGCTGCGCGCGATCAACTGGTCGGGGCTAGCCTTTTTCGCGGTCTGCATCGCGCTTATGGAGGTTTTTGCACGGCTGGGCTGGCTCACGAGCTACGTTCCTCCGCCGTCTCAAATTTTTGAAGCTTTGTGGAACGGCCTGATCAGCGGCGATATCTCAAGTCAAATCGGCGTGACGCTCTCCGTCTACGCGCGCGGGCTGCTACTAGCAGCAGTGTCAGCCATCGCTGTGGGCATACTGATGGGTACCTATCGGCCCGTCTTCGACGCACTCAAGATTATCGTGGAATTTCTGCGGCCGGTACCGTCCGTCGCGATGATTCCGCTGGCAATATTATTCTTCGGGCTCGGCGCGGAAATGCGCATCACGGTGATCGCCTATGCGGCATTTTGGCCACTCTTAATCAACACGATCTACGGGGTGCGCGCGATCGACCCATTGGCCCTTGACGTGGCTCGGAATTTCGGACTCACGGGTGCGATGGTGCTCTGGCGCGTAACGTTGCCGTCGGCACTGGCCAGCATCGCGACCGGCTTTCGCGTCAGCGCGACGATCGCACTGGTCGTGACGATCACCACCGAATTGATCGCCGGAAACAGCGGTATCGGCTTTTACATCTCACAAATGGAGCAGGCTAACCGGCTGCCGCCGATGTACGCGGCGATTCTGCTCACCGGTCTGCTGGGCGTCGTCCTCAACAGCATCTACCTGAATCTCGAGCGCCGGTTCGTGTTCTGGACACCGGCCGCTCGTGAACGTCCCTCCTGATTTCTTCCGTTCGCTGTTCTGGCCGGCAAGATGCGTCCGGCGCAAACCGAATCCGTTCCGGGCATGAACCTTGGTAGCGCTTTGCCGCGCATAGCCTTCCGTGAAAACGGCCGCGGTTTCGAATTGCGCGTCGGGCGCATCGCGATCCCCCAGAGCACCTATTTACTGTTCGCCGCGATCTTCGTCGGTGTCGGCGGCGGCTACGGGGCAGTCGGCTTCCGCGACCTCATCGCGCTGATGACGGGCCTAGCTTCCTGGGCCACGGGGATCCTCGCACATGGACTCGGATCCTATGCACTGGTCGCGACCATTGCCTGCGGCGGTGCCGCCGCCGCGTGGTTTGCCGCCCGTTTTGCACCCGAGGCGCGCGGACACGGTGTCCCTGAAGTCATGGCTGCCGTTGCGATGCGCGGCGGCGTCATCCGGCCGCGCGTCATTCTCATCAAAGCATTGGCATCCGCAACGACGATCGGCTTCGGGGGCGCCGTCGGACGTGAGGGACCGATCGTCCAAATCGGCAGCGCGATCGGGTCGATGCTCGGCCAGTTCCTGCACGCGCCCGCGCCGATCGTCCGCACGCTGGTCGCCTGTGGTGCCGCCGCCGGCATCTCGGCCACGTTCAACGCGCCGATCGGCGGCGTATTCTTTGCGAGCGAAGTGATCCTTGGGGATTTCGCGCCCCGGTCGTTCGCCGTCATCGTCGTGGCGAGCGTCGTCTCGGCGGTCATCGGACGTTCGGTGCTCGGAAACCGCCCGTCGTTCGACGCATCCGGTTTTCTGCTCGTCTCGCCGCGCGAACTGTGGCTATACGCGCTGCTGGGCATCATCTGCGCGCTTGGTGCAGCCGCATTCGTCAAGTTTCTCTACGCCTGCGAAGACGGTGCCGACCGGATTGCCGCACCGGCATGGCTGAAAGGGTTCGTCGGTTTCGCGCTCGTCGGCGTGCTCGGCCTTTACCTGCCGCAGATTTTAGGTGTTGGCTACAGCGCGATGCAGCACGTGCTCGATGGCCACGTCGACGCCGGGCGCGCACTGAGCATTGCGCTCGCCAAACCGCTCGCGACCTCGATTACGCTTGCCGCCGGCGGCAGCGGCGGAGTGTTCGCGCCCTCGCTGTTCACCGGCGCAATGCTCGGCGATGCATTCGGCCGCATCGCCCACGACGCGTTTCCACTCTGGACGGCACCACCTGCCGCCTACGGTCTCGTTGCGATGGCAGCCTTCTTCGCCGCCGCCGCCGAGGCGCCGATCACGGCGATCATGATCGTCTTTGAGATGTCCGATGACTACACGATCATCCTACCGCTAATGATTGCGACGGTCGTCGCCGCCGTGCTCGGGCGGCGGCTCATAAACGGAACCGTGTACGAACTGAAGTTAATGCGGCGGGGCATCGACTGGAAGCGCGTCCGGCGGCCCCACGCGTTGGCACACCTCACGCTGGCAAGTGTCGCCACGATGCCGGGGACCTTTGCGACCCTCGGCGAATCTGTTTCAGCCGCGGCGGCACATCTGGGTGCACAAGCGGACGGCATCGTGATCCGCGATGGGACCGCAGTCGCCGGAATCGTTCCGGCTGCGGCTTTAGCCGACTTGCTCCGCCGCGATCCGCATGCAGCGATCGACCTCGCGATGCAGCCCGCGGTGGTCCAATTGCATCGCTCCGATTCACTCGAGGCGGCAGCCGACGCGTTCGCCGATCACGGCGTTGCTCTGATCCCCGTTCTCGACGCAGAGGAGCACCTGTGCGGCGTAATTACGCGCAGCGATGTTCTAGACGCCTACCGCAGCGTGCGGTCGCGCTGAGACTAGCGTGCGTTTTCATTGGCGAGCGAGGTGAGCGCGATCGTATGCGCCTAGAAGCGCGGCGCATAGTCACTAACGCCGCGATCGCAATACTGCTCGTGCTTCCGTTGGTTGTCGGCAGCATTTGGATTTATCGCGCGTCGGCCGGCGCGTTTCAATTTCAACACGATATTCGGGAAGCCCAAAACGCTCGAGGAAGGCTCATACGTGCCTTTCTTGCCACCGAGAGCGACGTTCGGGGATTTGCCGCGACCGGTGATCCGTACTTTGCACGGTCGTACCACGAGCGGGTCCGCACCTTCGGGTCGCTCTCAGCCGATTTAATCGGCCGGCTGAAGTCCCTATTCGGCGCTAACAATGGACAAATTGTTTCGCACGAACGGCAAACCTATACGGACTGGAACCGGATCGTTGCAGCCCCTATCCTGAACGGAACCGGGTCAAAAACGGGCCGCGTACTACGGGTCCTCGATCCCTCCATCGCGGCAAGCATCCTCAAGGATGACGACGACCTCACGGTTCTATTGAACGATGCTGCCGCCAAGTCGGAGTTCGAACGGCAGCAACTGTTGCGCCGGATCCTCTTGGCCAGCGTCGCACTCGTGGCATCCGTCGCGACCCTCGTGATCGTACTTCTACTTCGCCAAGCCGCTATCGATCAAGCGCGCCTGAAGCAAACGCTTCTGTACGATGAAGAGCGACGCGTCAGTCATATTCTCCAATCCGCATATGCACCCGCGGCGCTTCCAACATTCGAGCATGTAGCGCTGAGCGCAATCTATATGCCTGCGTTCGAAGAGCGCAACATTGGTGGCGATTGGTACGATGCTGTCGCCCTTCACGATGGGCAGGTGCTCTTGATCATCGGCGACGTTGCCGGTCACGGCCTGGAGGCCGCTGTCGTTATGAGTCGCGTGCGTCAAGCGATGGTAGCCGCAGCATTCACGGCCTCCGCGCCCGGGCACATCCTGCGGATGGCCAATCAAACGCTTACCGCGCAAGCTTAGGGACTAGTGACGGCTGCATGCTGCCTATTCGATCCCGGCACGGGGCGTTTGAAGTATGCCGGCGCAGGGCAACCTCCGCCGGTCGTAGTTCCCCCGAGCACCTCCGCCTATACGCTTCCGTACGGCGGTCCGCCCTTGGGATTGTTCGAGAACCTAATGTGGGAGTCGTCGGAGCTCAACTTGGAACCGGGCTCGATGGTCGTACTCTATACAGACGGTTTGATCGAACAGGACCGGGACGTTGTCGCGAGCACATCTTCGCTGCTCGCCGCCTCAGAGAGATTTCGTTCGGCCTCCGATCCCGCCGAGGCGATCTGCGCCGCCCTTCTCCCTCAACAGCACGCACTGGACGACGTGGCAATTCTTACCATGAGGTCGGAGGTCAAAGCTCCCGGCACCGACCCCGCTCGAATGTCCGAGCTTCTGTGAGCGTTCACGCGGTGGTCGGCGAAACGTCAAAGCGAAGGGTATATTCGCGGGCCTCTCCGGATTCGAGAAACGGCAACGTGCCATCCTCGCCGGCCGCAAGCCGGCCGCCGACGTTTCGACAATTCGCTGGTTCCACGGCCATAACGTAGGTGCCGAAGCCGAGCATTCGCCAGGTGAACAATCCAGGCAATTGTTCCGGCTGGAACGATACCGAAAGTGCGGTTCCGCCAAGGAGAGCCGGGTTGTGTACAGTCGCTGTCGACCAGCCATTCGAAGTCGCACGGGGACGGTGCGTAAACACTTGCTCCGCGAAGGCAGCCTGCGGGGGGCCACCGGCGGACCAGCAGTCGATCCCGTTTGCAGCGACACGGTCGCGTGCGAGCGCTTCGTCCGAGTCGGTCTTCCAGAAAGTGTGCTCGCTGAGCATCGGATAGCCGGCGTTGCAGTGATAAAGGAGCATGTGAGGCTCGCGGCGCCCGCCATCATTGGTCACGCGGTCGCGAAGTTCTATCGTGTTTGTCTCGATGCTGATGCGCCAAGTTCGATCGACGCGAAATGCGGTGCCGAACATTTGGAATTGATGGATCGTACCGGTCACTACGATTGCCGGCTCATCCGCATTCCAATTGCTCATGAAGCCTACGTCGACGGCCGGGGAACGATTGAAATGGCCGTGCTGGGGCCATGCTCCGTATGCATCGCGGCCCGGTGGCCCATACGCATCCATTCCGCACGTCGTCACGAGGCCGCCGAAAAATGTCCGCTCAAATGCGTCAACCGACGGATCGCGACCTTCGACCGGCGAAGCGTTCCCCGGCCCATACCAAGTCAGAGGGATGCCGCGATACAGCAGCTCACTCGCGTCAAGGCCCCGGTCTGGGATGAGACTCAACTGTAGGCCGCGTGCATTCCGAATCTGAAGTGCACGCACGCCTCGACGGCGCGCATCATCATAAACGATCGGGGTAACACCGGCGATGGATGCGGGATCGATTACGCGGCGCCGAAGCTCCCCGATCGAAAGGGTCACGCCTCCCACAGCATTGCTCGCGCCCACGCTCCGCTGCAGCCCTGTAGCTTGATCGGCGTGGCCACAAATAAACGCTCCGCGCCGTCCATCACGGCATCGGGGAAGAACAACTCTTCGGTGATGAAGCCACCGTTACCGAGAACGGCGCGGTGTGCCGGTCCCGCCTTTGCCGGATCGTCGTAGCCGCCCATGCTGACCGCATCGATTCCAACGCCCTTGACACCGCGCGAAACGAGAAGTTCCGCCGCCGGGCCGCCAAGATAGACGTACTGCGTCAAGAAGTCGGCGGTGTTCGATCGACGCTGTCCGCGCCCCGTATTCAGCAGCGCGACCGAGCCCGGCCGCAAGCGCTCGAGCTCGGGGGCAAGGTCGTCCGGAACGATCGCACTGCCCGGCGGCTTCGCGCGCAGATCGAAGATAACGGCCGGACCAATATATGTTTCGAGCGGAATCTGGTCGATTGTTTTGCCCTCGTCGAAAAAGTGGTAGGGCGCATCACAATGCGTGCCGGTATGCGTGCTCATCTCAACGATTTCTTTGTTGACGCCTTGGACGGCGCGCATGTAGAAAAGCCGGATTTGCACCGGCCGAGGCGACTTGTCGGGATATTGCGGGCAGTTTGGAAAGACGGGCTGGCTTAAATCATAGATGCGGGAAGGAGGCTTCATGCAAGGACCTCTGCAGCGAGTGACGCAAACGCGCTGCCGTTGCGGCGCAAATGCGCAGCGATATCGCCTGCCCAAAGGGAATCCGGCAGCGATTCTTCCGAAAATATTTCCAGCACGTACGGACCGCCGTATCCGGCGCGCTCGACGGCGGCAAGGAGTTCAGCGCGTTGGGATCGTTCCCTCGCCGAGGCTCCGCCGGTCGGCATTGGAACGCGGCCGTTGCCAATCGCTGATCTGAACCACGAAAATCTTCTCGCGTGCTCGCTCGATTGTTGCCACAAGATCGGGCGTTTGGAAGACGTTCCAGGTATCCAGACAAATGCCAAGGTGGGCGATGGCCGACGCGCTCGACCAACTCGAGCGCCGCATCAAGCCCCCAAATCGCCGTGTCCGTGTGAAAAAGTACCGGATTGAGCGGCTCAAATGCCAGCCGCATGTCAAGTTGAGCAGCGCGATCGGCAAGCTGTGGCAGAACCTCCAGCAGCGTTGCGTACACCCGCGCGTTGTCGCCATCCGGCGCGGCGCCGCTGATCACCACGAACGGCGTGCCGCCGGGGACGTACGGGGCGATGCGTTCCATCGATCGCTCGAAGTGCCGTACCCGCACCCGGGGGTCGAGCGGTGCGGGAGCGAGACTATCCGGATACACAGCGTGGACCGTCGGCTGGACCGATGAGACGCGCAGACCGGCGCGGCCGACCGCTTCGAGTTGCGGCGCGTAATCGGCACGGTCGAGCTTGAACTCGCAGATTTCGATCCAGCCGGCCCCCGCTAGCGGGTATTCGACCAGATCGCGTTCGAATGGCCACGGGGTCGTCGTGAACTGACTGATGCCGAATCGTGCGGCAGGCGACCGGTCGAGCAACAGATTCATCGCACGGTCACGAAGGTACGAGGACGATGGCCGATCCGCTCACCGAACTCGAGAGGCGTCGCAGCCTCAATCTGCGACAACTGCTGACCCGCGCTACGCGAGCCGTGAACACGAGCATCGTCGCCGCTCTGCGGGCACGGGGCTTCCCCGACGCGCGCGTCGCCCATGCTTCGGTACTCGCGAATTTGGCGCTTCGAGGCAGCACCGTAACGGAAATCGCTAGGCACGCGTTGTTGCCGAAGCAAGCGATCAGCAAAATGGTCCTGGAGCTGGAGGAGTTTGGCTATCTCGAGCGGTCGCGCCACGACAGCGACGGCCGGTCGGTTCTGGTCCGTTTCACGCGCAAGGGACGCAAACTGATGACGGCGACCTTCGACGTTATTGCCGGCATCGAACACGCCGCACAAGCACGCCTGGGTCCGCGCCGATATGACACCCTGCGGTCGTCGCTCTTGCTGCTGCTCGAGGACTACGTCGAGCCGGGCGACTAGCTGCCTACAACGAGACATTACACATCCTGCCGAAGTTCGAGCAAACAAAATCCCTGGCTCTCCAATTCAATCGGTATCCCGCGCTTGAGTTGCGCCGCCGAAAGCGCTCCCAAATCGGCCCACGTTCCGCGCAAACTGTTGAACTGTCGTGACGCATACGATCCACGCAACGCGGCAAGCGACACGGCAGCGGTGACGGTGAGGCCCGAGGTGTTCCCGAGGAACACCATGATGTTGTCGCCGTCGCGTAACGCGAGTGCGATGACATCTTGGCCTTCGAGCGTAAGCGACGCGGAAATGTCGCTCTCAAAGGTCGTCGACGCACCGGCGCAGCGGAACGTGGCGTTGGTGTACAAGTGCACGTCCGGCGCACGCACGATAAACCATGTAACATGAGCGCCGGCCAGCAAGAGATCGCGGACGCAGGTCCACTTCCATTGCGCTACAAGCCGAGGTTCGATCGTCGGCGTGCCTCCGGCGAGATCGAGGCCGGCGGCCCCTTCGATCGCGGCCCACAGATAACGCGGCGGAAACCAGGGTGAGAGCATCATGCCTTGATTCACCAACGTCTCGCCGTGCAGCCACTCGGAAAACTGGCCCGGAACCGTATTGTTGCGGCGCGGATCCTTCGCGTAATGCTTGAAACCATTGGTGAGCGCCCAGGCCATGTTCTCGCTGTTGAAGCGCGCGGCGGCAAACGCGTACCAGAACGCGACGCCGACCCAAACGCCACCCAGTAGCCCGTAACCGTGGGTGGGCCCATAGTCGACCGCGTCGCGGGGGACGGTTCGGATCCCGGCATCGGTCCAGAATTCGCGCGCGCTCAAGCGCGCGATTATGCCGGCAGCAACCACGTCGTCGGCTACGCCGAACATGACAGGGAACACGAGGTCGGAGGTAACGTCGGTGCGCGGCGTCCCGTCGAGCTGAATGTTGAGATAGTAGAGCCCGGACGCCGGGTCGAATAGGTGCTCGTTGATTGCGGCGCGTAACGCGTCGGCTGCGGCCTTGAAGCTGGCGCTGTCGGTATGCTTCTCTAAGACGCGCGCCATATGCGACACGGTAAGCAACGCCGCGTAGCACTCAGAGTTGACCTCAGTCGTGGCTCCTGAGAGACGGTAGTCCGCGATCACGTTGCGCCAACCGACGATCCCCCAATCCGAGACGCCCTCGGCGGTGCACCACACCAAGCCTTGCTCGTTGCGCTGAGAAAGGATGTATTTCGCGGCCTTGACGGCGTGCGGATAGATACGTTCCAGAAACGCGCGCTCCCCGGTCGTGTTGAAGTGGTGCCAAAGCGCCAGAATCAGAAGCGGCGTATTGTCATTGATATTGAGTTTGTAATCCGCCGTCTTGCCGTTGCGAACATCGTAGTACTCGACGACGAGCCCTTTGGCTTCCAGATGTTCGGCGTACCATAAAAGCGAGGCTTCGGCAAAATCGGGCGCGATGTAGTCGGCGCCGAACGCGAACCACGCCGTGTCACGGCCAACGCTATTATTCGATTGGCTGGGATCGTTGACGAAGCACCAGCCGGTGGGCGCCAGCAACATCGCGCGCAGCATATTGGCTTTAGCCCACAGCACGCCGGCGTTCACTTCGTGATCGGGTGTGAGCACGACCGACCGGTTGAGTACCTCGTGATAATAGGCACGCGTTCCATAGAGCGCGTCGGACGCCGCCGGCAGCCTCCGAACGAGCCCGAGTGCGCGCTTTGAGCCCTCGAGTGAGAAGGTTACGATGAACGTGAACTGCACGTTTTCGTTGGGCTTTAGTGTGTGGCTCAGATGCAACACGCCGAGCGGATCGGTCGCGGGACTTTGCGCAACGCCGGTCAGCAGACCGGGTGATCTCGGCGCGATCGACTTGCCGTGATCCATCGTCGTTTCCCAGCTCGTCACGGCCTCGGAACACGTGATGACCCGAGCGAACGAGGGATCGGAGGTATTCCATGCAACGATTGCGTTCCGTCGTTTATCGAATCCCGACTCGACATCGTGACCCAGCTCGACCGCGCAACTGCGCGAACGCGTACGTGCCGACCGTTCGGATCGTATTCGTTGGATTCGACAGCGTCATCGTGAAGTAGACGGCCGGCAGATCAACCCGATCGCCGCGCGGTTTGGTGCTGAGCACGAAGATGTCTTCGTGAACCGCAATGCCGTTGGATAGGCGGAAGAAATGCTCTTGGTGCTCGGGATGGATGCGAAACGTGCCCGGTAACGCAGTGAGCGGAATGCCCGTCGTTTCGTCCCAATGGTGCGGCACCAGCGTGCCCATCAGCGTCTTGCCGTAGTCGCTCGAATAGATCTTCTCGACCGCGCCCGTTGCCTTGATGACGCACACGCATTTCGGCCCGCCGAACGTGCTGCCGGCCGAGACCTGCGTGTCGGGAAGATCGTAATACGAGCCGCGTTGGCCCGCACCGACGACCTCGGCCAGCTGCGCGCTTTGCGTCACAGGCTACCCGCGTGCTTCGTCATTCCACCGTCGATCACGTAGGTGGCGCCGGTAATATACGCTGCGGCCTCGGATGCTAGAAAGACCACGAGTCCGGCGATTTCTTCGGGCTTTGCCATGCGTGCGAGCGGAATCTCAGCGAGCAGTGCCTGGTATTCTCGCGTGTTCGCCTTTAGGCCGGCGTCCATCGGGGTGTCGACGGCGCCCGGCGCAACGTCGTTGACCGTGATGTGCTCCTTTGCAAGCTCGAGCGCGACGGTGCGCATCAGCATGCGTACGCCGCCCTTCGCCGCGCAATACGGTGCGTTGGTCGGCATCGGAAGCTCTTCGTGAATCGATGAAATATTGATGATCCGGCCGCCGCGCTTTTGCTTCACCATTTGCTTGGCGGCGGCTTGGGTGCAGAGCCACACGCCGCCGAGATTGATGTCGATGACCTTGCGGAATAGCTCGAACGGCGTTTCGAGAAACGGGTGTTTTTGTTCGATCCCGGCGTTGTTCACCAAGATGTCGACACCGCCGTAGGCATTGACCGCGGCGGCGATCAGCGATTCCACTTCTTCCGGATCGGCGACGTTCGCGCCCACCGCCGTTGCTCGCGCGCCGAGATTTTCGATTTCGTCGACGAGCGCATTCGCCGGCGCGACGTCACCATGATAGTCGATCACGACCGATGCGCCCTCGCGTGCGCAGGCCAACGAGATCGCCTTTCCGATGCCGGTATCGCCGCCGGTTACGATGGCTACCTTATCCTTCAGCTGCATGATCCTCCTCGGCCGTCAGACGGTCGGAAATCCAGGGCAGGCGGGCGACGTTTTGAGCGAACAGTCCGCTCACCGTCCAATCGCCGGCCACGCGCAGTTTGCGCGCCGTTCCCGGCAGCTGCCCGAGATAATACCCGCGCCACATGAGCCACGCCGGAAGACCGGCGACCATGCGATTCCCGGGCAACTGCGCGACGGCATCGTGATCGCCGAGCGAAGCCATCATGCCGATTGGCACGTACGTAAAGGGCTTCGTAGGTCCGCCGGCCAGCGTGGCGGCGATGTTGCTTGCCAGGAGCGGCCCTTCGCGCACGGCATTTTGGGCCAGCGGCGACACGTCGCCCCCGCCGTGTTTGGGGATATGCGCGCAATCGCCGATCCCCCAAATCCCGGCGACACCCGGCACGGCAAAATCACTTCCGACGACGAGAGCGCCGTGCTCGGAGGTATGCAAGCCGGTCTTTTGCAGCAGCGGCGCAGGCTTTTCGCCCGCGGTCCAAACGATCGTGCGGCTATCGACACGCTTTCCGCTCTTGAGCGTGAGCCCGCCGGCGTCGCCGGATGCGATCTCTTCTCCGAGTTCGATGCGGACATTGCGCGCCCGCAGCGATGCCGCAGCGCGCTTGCCGAACGCCGGCGCCAGATGTTCGAGTAACCGGTGGCCGCTCTCGACCAAGACGATTTCGGGCGCCAAGTCGTGCAGCGTCGGATAGTAACGATGCAACCGCTTCAGATAGGCCGCCAGCTCGCCGGCCATTTCGACACCGGTGAAGCCGCCGCCGGCGATGACGAATCGCAGCCAGCGGTCGCGTTCGACGCGATCGTGCTCGGCGGCGGCGGCCTCGAACGCGCTGCCTACACGTGCCCGTACGCGAGCGGCGTCCGGCAGCGTTTTGAGCAGGTACGCGTGCTCGGCGATCCCGGGAATGCCGTGTGTGCTCGACTCCGACCCCAACGCAAACACGAGGTGATCGAAAGGAAGCGTCGCTTGGGATCCGAGTACGCCGATGTCGACGGTGACGACACGGGCCGCGACGTCGACCGCCGAGACTTCGCCCAATACGACCTGCGTGCGGCTCAAGGTCACCCGTAGCGGGGACACGATAGACCGCATGTCGAGCGTACCGCTCGCAACTTCCGGCAGCATAGGCGTGAAGAGTTGAAAGTTCTCCCGATTGACCAGCGTAATGTGGGCATCCGCCGGAGCACGGCGCTCGAGCTCACGTGCAGCGGATACACCGGCAAAGCCGCCGCCCAAAAGTACGATTCGCGTCGCCACGGAAACGCTAGACCTCGTACTCCGCCGCATCGCTGCGGCGAAGCTCGAGGCCGATGCCGGGCCGTGAGAGATCGGGAGCCAGCGTCCCGTTCACCGGCTCGGCCGGGCCGTCGAAGAACATCTTCTCGATTCGAACGTGATCGAAAAAGAACTCCATGTGCCGCAGCATCTTTGCCGCAGCGGCGGCATGCAGATGGACGTACGGAGCGCAATGCGTGGAGAGCGGCACCAGCGCGCTTTGACAGAGCCCATCGACGGTGAGAAAGCCGGTGAAGCCCCCACAACGAGTCGCGTCCGCTTGGAGAACGTCAACGGTTCGCGCTTCCAGCATGCGCGCGAAGTGGTAGGGTGCGTACCCGTATTCGCCCGCCGCGACTTCCATTTTGGCCGGCGCACGTTCACGAACGGCGGCGAGCCCGTAGAAATCCTGGTGGTACACCGGCTCTTCGAACCAGCTGACGCGCGAGGCCTCGAATTGGGCCGCCAGCGCGAGCGCCTGTTTCACCGCATACGCCCCATTAGCGTCAACAAAGAGTTCCGCGTCCTCGCCGATCGCGTGCCGCGCCGCGGCAATCCGGCGCACGTCCGCCCCCGGCTCGCGGCCGATCTTCATCTTAACGCGCGGTATTCCGGCGCCGACCCATCCGCCGAGTTGAGACGTCAGCTGGCTGATGTCGTACGACGTGAACCCCCCACTGCCGTACACCGGAACGCGCTCGCGCGCGGCCCCGAGCAGCGCTGCGACCGGCGCACCGAGCAGTTTGCCGCGCAGATCCCACAGTGCGATATCCACTGCCGAGATCGCCATCGCCGTAATGCCCTCGCGACCCAAATTACGAATCTTCGCGCCCATGCCCGACCAAATCGCCCCGTGCTCGAATGTGTCGGCGCCGACGACCACATCGTGCAGCGTGTCGCGAATCAACGTTGCCGTTGCCGTGTCGGCGTAGGTGTAACCCAAACCCGTGCACCCACCGGCCTCGAGTTCAACCAGCACCAACGTCGTCGCGTCCCAGACAAGCGTGCCATCGGATTCATTTGGGGTTTCCGTCGGCACGCGATAGGCCCGTACGTTCAAACGTTCGACCGGCGTGGCCGTACTCGAACCCGGAAACGGCTTCGTCGCTTTCACGGCTTGGCTTCATGCGGAAAGATGCCGGACAGCAAGCTCTTGACCGATTGCCCGATGACCTGCATCTCGTCCGGATCGCCCTTGAGCAGCGCCTTCGTTAGATTTTTTGCCTGCTCGAACGAGATGTGCGGCGGGATCATCGCGACGTTGGGGTCGGTGTAGGCTTCGTACACAACGGGCCGATCGGCCGACAAGGCGGCGTCCCACGCGGCGCCGACGTCCTCCGGGCGATCCACGCGAATTCCCTTCAGACCGATCGATTCAGCGTATTTCGCATACGGGAAATCTGGCAGCTGTTGGGATGCATCGAACTTGGGATCGCCCGACTCTATCCGCATCTCCCACGTGACTTGATTGAGGTCGCGATTGTTCAAGACGAGAATGATCAGGCGCGGGTCCGACCACCGTTTCCAGTACTTCGCGATCGTGAGCAATTCGGCGTTGCCGTTCATCTGCATCGCGCCGTCGCCCGTCATACCGATCGCGACGCGATCGGGGAAGCAGAATTTCGCGGCGATGGCATATGGCACGGCCGGGCCCATCGTCGCGAGGCTGCCCGAGAGCGAGTACTTCATCCCGCGGCGCATCTGAAGATCGCGCGCGGACCAATTCGTTGAAGTACCCGCATCGCCGCTCAGAATGCAGTCGTCCGGCAGGCGCGCCGATAGTTCGGTGAAGACTTTCTGCGGATTCAACGGCTCGGCCGCGTCCTCGGCGCGCGCATAGGTCACGTGCTGCCAATGCTCACGCTTTTCCGCGATGCGCTTGCGCCATGCCGGGTCGGTCTTTTGCATCAGAAGCGGCATCAATGCCCGCAGCGTCGCTGCCGCGTCGCCGATGAGGTTGATCTCGTTAGCAAACCGCATTGAAAGATTTTTTCCGTCGAGATCGATCTGCACGCCGCGCGCTTGACCTGCCTTCGGAAGAAATTGTGCGTATGGATAAGTCGTGCCGATCATGAAGAGCGTATCGCACGATGCCATCATGTCCGAACTCGGCTCGGTCCCAAGCAAACCGAGGGTTCCCGTCACGTATGGAAGGTCGTCCGGAAGGGCTGCCTTTCCGAGCAACGCCTTCGCCACGCCGGCTTGCAAGCGATCGGCAACCGCCATCACCTCGTCCGCGGCGCCGAGCGTCCCGGCGCCGACCAACATCGCAACGCGTTCGCCGGAATTGAGAATCTCAGCCGCCGCCGCCAGATCATCCTCGGTCGGAATAACCACCGGCGCGCTGTACCCAATACCCGATTGGAGCGTGTTTGCGGCGTGAGGCGGATGCTCGACGGCGTCCATCTCTTGGATATCTTTCGGCACGATGATGCATGTCACGCTGCGCGTGGCATGCGCGATGCGAAAAGCACGGTCGACGATGTGGCGCGCGGCCGTCGGGCTCGAAATCTGATAGACGTATTCCGACGCAACATCCTTGAACAGATTCGTCAAGTCGACTTCTTGCTGGTAACTCCCGCCGATCGCCGTGGTCGCAGCTTGGCCGACAATCGCTACAACCGGGCGGTGGTCCATCTTGGCGTCGTATAATCCGTTTAGCAAGTGGATCGCACCAGGGCCCGAAGTAGCCATACAGCAAGCAACTTCACCGGTAAATTTGGCGTCGGCCGTGGCCATGAACGCCGCCATCTCCTCATGTCGAACCTGGATCAGATCGATCGCGCCGTCGAGCCGGTCAAACGCGCCCATGAGACCGTTAATGCCGTCGCCCGGGTAGCCGTAGATGCGCCGAATACCCCAAGCGTGAACCCGTTGGAGGATGAAATCACTGACGGTCATGGCGACACGAACTCCCGGTAGGCGAATATAGTCATCATACCCGACTATATTTCCGAACTAACGCGCGTTCGAACAAAAAGTTGGGTAAGACGCGGGCACCACCGATTTACCGGAAGAGACCGTGACCGACAATTCTTTGGACCTCCCGCTCCTAAAAGACGCCGAAACGATCGCGAAGGAGATACGCGAGGGGCGCTTTCAACGCTGGCTCGCCCTCATGGCCGGCACTTCGAGTGTCTTGAGCGGACTCGAAGTCGCCTACGAGCACTATCGCGGCGGTTATAGCCGACGCATCATGGTTACGCCCGTTCTCCTCAGCGGAGCGCTAGCGGTCGCCGGCGTTGCCGGATTTCGCAGTGCCGCCGCGGCCCGAACGGTATTGCCCATCGTCTCGCTGGTCACGGCTGCTGACGCCGTCGTCGGGTTTTATTTCCATGTGCGCGGTATCGCACGAAAGCCCGGTGGCTGGCGTTTGCCGATTACAAACATCGTCATGGGGCCACCCATCTTTGCGCCGCTTCTCTTCGCAACGAGCGCCTACTTGGGCGTGATTGCCTCACAGCTCCGGCGCTCCGGTGGGGGCCAAGAGGCAGGGCTTCCTTACGCCGCCCACTCCGAGCACTGGGCGGCGCGTTTGCGCGGGCGGCACGAGTCCATCGACGCGCAACAAGATCTGCGGGAGGGTCGCTTCCAGAAGCACCTCGCGGTCGCGACCTTCATCGCGGCCGGCTTTAGCGGCTTCGAAGCGTGGTACTCGCACTATAAGAACAACTTCCGCTATCGTGCGCAGTGGACACCGGTGGTCATTGCGCCGCTGCTCATGCTGGCCGCGGGCGGCGCGAGCGCGCGCGTTCGGGTTGCGCATACGTGGCTGCCGGCAATCTCAGCGATCGCCGTGATCGACGGTTCCGTCGGGTTCTTCTACCACGTTCGCGGGGTGCTGCGGCGGCCGGGCGGTCGTGAACTACTCTTCTATAACATCGTTTACGGGCCGCCGATCTTCGCACCGCTGCTATTTGCTGCGAGCGGGTTTTTGGGACTGCTGGCGAGCCTATTACGGAGAGAACGCAATTGAATGAGCGCGACCCCGAGGATCCGCGGCCGGTCGATCCAGGCACCGGCCTGCCGCTGCCTCCTCGCCAAACGCCAGGCTACTATCCGGGCTTCAGTACGCTCGCCCAACAAAATTACTGGGACCTGAAGACGCGCTCGGTCATCCTCGATCGCGTTCACAACGTGCCGGCGTCAAACTTTTTTGACGCCGAACAGGCGCAGCTGCTCGAGGCGATCTGTGCGCGTCTTATTCCTCAAGACGACCGCGACGCCGCTCATCGCGTTCCGATCGTGCCGCAGATCGATCGCCGGCTCGCGAACGGCGACGGCGACGGGTACCGCTACGAAGACATGCCGCCCGATCCCGAAGCCTATCTCATCGGCCTGCGGGCGATCGACGAATCCGCACAGTCGGTGTTCGATCGCACCTTTGTTTCAGCGGCGTTATCGCAGCGAGACGAACTCTTGCGGTCGCTGCATGACGGGAAGCCGCTCGTCGGCCATGCGACATGGCAGCGCATGCCGGTCAAGCGCTTCTGGATGCTGTTGCTTTCCGATTGCATCGAAGCATATTACTCGCACCCATACGCTTGGGACGAAATTGGCTTCGGCGGTCCCGCCTATCCGCGCGCATACATGCGGCTCGAGAACGGCGAACCCGAAACGTGGGAGGTGGACGAGGTCCGCTACGACTGGGCGGCGCCGGCGTGGTCGGCTTCGGCTGAGACCTCCGCGCCCGGTGCAGAGGAACACTACGGCTCCTCCGGCCAAGGCGGCTCACATTGAGGGCACCGCTTGGGGGCGCGTTCGGTGGAGCTGCGGGAAAGCCGCACATGCTCGGAGCGATGCAGAAACTCGACGTTCCGATGCGGCACTTTGACCCCAACGACCAGGTCGACTACGCGATCGTCGGCACGGGAGCCGGCGGCGGCGTGCTTGCACAACGTCTGGCGCGGGCGGGATTGCGCGTGGTGGCCTTCGATGCCGGGCCTCTATGGGATACCGAGCGCGATTGGGTGAGCGACGAAAAAGGCGCGCACAATCTTTACTGGAACGATCAGCGCGTTACCGGCGGGGACCATCCGCTCGCCTTTGGCGCCAATAACAGCGGGAAAGGCGTGGGCGGCGGCACGGTACACTGGGCATCATTCACGCCGCGCTTTCATCCATCGGACTTTCACACCTATTCCGTCGACGGCGTCGGTGCCGACTGGCCGCTCGAGTACAGCGACCTCAAGCCGTACTACGAGTTGCTGGAACTGGAACTCCCGGTCGCCGGGCCGGCGCACTACCCTTGGGGCGATCCCCACGGCTATCCGTTCGCACCGCACCCGATGGGCGGCGTCGGCGATGCGCTGATTCGCGGCTGCACGTCGCTCGGCATCGGCGTTTGCGCGGGAGGACCGGTCGCCATTCTCAGCGCCTCGCGCGGCGATCGGCCGCACTGCATCTATCGCGGCTTTTGCATCCAAGGCTGTAAGGTCGGCGCAAAGGCAAGCACGCTGATCACGCACGTCCCCGACGCCATCGCGAACGGCGCCGAAATCCGGCCCAACAGCATGGTGTCGCGCATACTGATGGGTAAAGACCGACGCACAACCGGGGTAGCATACTTCGACGCCGACGGGAAGGAACGCGTGCAGCGAGCGCGCGCCGTCGTAGTTGCCGGCTACGCGATCGAAACACCGCGCCTCTTGCTTAATTCGGCCTGCGACGGCTTCGAAGACGGCCTCGCAAATTCGAGCGGCACCGTCGGGCGTTATCTCATGGCGCAAGCCGGTAACGTGATCGCCGGACGCTTCGATGATCCGATTCGGATGTACAAAGCGCCGCCCGCTCATGCGCTGACCGAAGAATTCTATGAGACCGACCCCAAACGCGACTTCGCACGTGGTTTCGCGATCCAGACCGTCGGGCCATTGCCGATCGCGTTCGCGAAACAACTCGCTAATTCGAAGGGTGTGTGGGGCTGGAGCCTGCGACGTGAAATGATGGATTACAACCATTGGGCCACGTTCGGCTTTCTGGGCGAAATCCTACCGCATCGCGAGAACCGGGTGCAACTGGCCGACGAGCGCGATCACTTCGGCATTCCGGTAGCGAAGACGACCTTCAGCCTGCACGACAACGATACCAAACTGATCGAGTTCGGAAAGCGCAAGACAATGGAGATCATGTCGGCTGCCGGCGCGCGGGAGGTCGTGCAAGAGGCGCGTTACGCGCATCTCGTTGGCGCCGCGCGCATGGGAAGCGATCCTGCCACGTCGGTCGTCGACGGTTTGGGACGAACGCACGACGTCTCCAACCTGTTCGTATGCGACGGTAGCATTTTGCCGACACAGGGATCGGCAAACCCAGGTCTGACGATTATGGCTCTCGCTGCGCGTATCGCCGACCATCTGATTCGCGCCGGCGATGACGTCTTCCAGGCACAGCGAATCCCCATGAAACCAACACCAATCCGCCACGATCTCTCGCCACCCGACACGTGGGGCCACGGCATGACAAGGGTCTGAGACGGCCGGTCTGCGCGCAACGGGTACTCGGGCGCTCAACCTCGAGCGCCTAAGACTCCTTCGCCCCGATTGCGGTGGTGCGCTATGACGATGTACTTAGCCGATTTGCGAAGAACGTTCCATCTCGCCAATATACGTCGATCCGTCCGGCTAAACTCGCGATCGCCTTTTCTTCATCTGCTTCTGGTGAGTCCCGAAAACGTGGTCCCAAAACGAGGTGATCACACCGAAATTGCTTTGTTCGAAGCGATGATGCACGCTATGAAATGCCCATCTCTTCTTCAGCCATCGAAATGGAAGCTGGTTGATCCGCGTCGTGTGCTCCACATGGTGAAGGGTGTCGAAATAGAAGTAACCACTCGATAATCCCAGCAGGAAATAAGACGCTTGTTCAAAGTGCAGCCCCCACGTCAACAGGCACCAAACCGGCATGAGCAACAAGAAGCTAGTGGGGAATAGGAAGGCAGAGGTCGTTTTGGGATTATCATGATGCGCATCATGCAGGTAAAAAAGTGCGCTTTTCAGATCGTGAAGGAGCCAGCGGTGAACCGCATATTCGATGAGACTGAAGAAAAACAGTCCACCCATCGAACTGAGAATCGCCACCGGCCAGCTCGATGCATGCTGCATTCCAAGATAAGCGAAAATGCATGGACAAGTGAAATCGGTCGCGTAAGCCGCCCAGTAGTTGGTTCGACTCCCGCAGATGGTCCCAACGATAGAGCGCCCGGTATTCCTAACTCGCCTGACTCTCTGGGCCATGCCTAAATCGGTGTCGAGTTCAAGCACGTTGCTCCTCCTCGCTCCACACAATTAGACGAGTCCTTCCGGAGCCGCGAGCGGATAGCAAGAAAGCCTCCGTAGGTACGTGCGGAGGCCTTCTGGGCTGGTTGCGTCTCTCAACTCGCCCGAGAGGTACTTGGGGGCAGCGCGGGTTGCCCGGGGACCCAAGGCCCTTCCCTGCCCCCCAGATATAGCAACTGCTGTGACGTCGGTACACAAGCCCAACGTTCTGTTTGTGAAAAAAGAAACAATAGTCAACTTTTGGCAGCCCTTCGAGCACATTGAGTCCGGGTACGTGCACGGCGACGGAATGATTCTCGGGATTGAGAGCCGCGCGGACGATTACGCTTGTGCTCGGCGGATCGGTGCGCTATGAATGTTCGCAATGACCGAGAGACGTTCGGGGCAGAAGTCGTCCGCCTCCCGCCGGCGCGGCACGATAACGGCAGCGACCTTGCTGGCGTTTGCCATCGTTGCCGCCGGCGTCATGCTCTTACTCGCGCCGCGCGGGCCGCTTGCGCCGGACTTCACGCTGACCGATCAGAACGGCCGGCCTTTCCAACTGTCTAGTCTGCACGGCCACACCGTTGCACTGTTCTTCGGATACACTCATTGCCCCGATGTGTGCCCGACCACGCTCGCGGCGCTGGCGCGAGCGAAGCGGAAACTCGGTGTGGATGGGGCGCGCTTTGACGTGGTCTTCGTCACCGTCGATCCGAAGCGCGACACGAGCGGGGTCATCGCGAAATACGTCCGCCTCTTCGATCCGTCGTTTATCGGCTTGACCGGAACAGAGGTGCAACTCGCTCCCGTTTATGCCGCCTATAAGGTCTACCACCAAGCGCTCCCGGCACATGGCGCGCTTGGATATCTCGTGGCGCACAGCTCGACGGTTGACTTCATCGGCCCTCACGGTCGAATCCGCGGATTCGGCGACTGGAGCGATACGCCGGCCGAACTCGCAGCACAAGTGAAGCAGGCCGACTCTTGAGACTCATCAGCACGTTGGTCACGGCCGTGATATTGGCGATGCCGGCGAGCGCTGCCATGGGCATGACGATCCCGGTGCACGGAACGGCGCTTGCAATTCCGGCGCGCGGGGTAGTCGTCGCAGTTATCGACGGGATTCCGGCGATGTATCCCTCACAGACACGCCGCTACCGAAGCGCGGCGCATTTCCATCCTGGCGAGACGTTCGATGCATACCTCGACCCGCGAACGGCGATACTCGACGATGTGAATGAGGCGGCCGCGTTCGTCCCGGGCTTGCCGAACCATCTCGTCACGCACGTGTTGGCGCGCGGCGACCGGCTCCCCGATTATCGCTTCGTAGCGCAAAACGGCCGAAGCGTACGCTTCAGCGATTTTCGCGGTAAAGTTCTTTTGTTGAGCTTCATCTACACGCGCTGTCCCGACCTATCGGTTTGCCCGGCGATCAGCGGAAAGTTCGCGTACTTGCAACACCGCCTCGATCCGCGCCACTTCCAGCTAGTGGAGATGACGCTCGACCCGCCGGCCGATTCACCGGCCGTGTTGGAAGCCTATGGGAAGCAATTCGGCTCCGATCCGGCGCGGTGGTCGCTTGTCACGGGCGAGTCCGCGCAGGTGAAGAACGTCCTGGATTCCTTCGCCCTCGATCCCCTGGAAACGAATCCGGGCCGCATCATCCACGGCGACACATTGGTCATTCTTGGCAGCGACGGGCGGATTGCGGACCTCATCCCAACCTCCGGTTGGGAGCCCGACGACGTGCTTGCGACGGCGAACGACGTTGCGGGGCTATCGTCAAATCCGATGCGGCGTTTCGAGCTTGCGACGGTCGCCGGCGTGATTGCCTTCTGTGGCGGAAGCCTCTCGACCGGAATCATCGTGCTCGACTCACTCGTCTTTCTGATCGGCGTGGCCGTCTTGGGCGGCCTCTTGATCTGGATCACCAAGCGCGTCATCATCGACGAACGCTACTGACTTGCAACCCGTGGGCCATCAATCAGGCGCAAGGAACGGCCCTATGACGAGAGCGCCAAGAGCCGGCAGGCCCTAGCTGCGTCCCAGCGGGAAAAGGGCTCGCATGGAAAGCGTACTCGACCTGCGGAGCACGCCCGCCTGGGAGCGGCATGGTCTCGTATGTGGTGCCTTCACCGACCTGCGAGACGACGACACCCTCCACCTGATCTACGATTATGAGCCGAGGCCGCTTCGACGGCGATTCGAGAAGTCGTTCTCCCATCGGTTTGTCTGGACGCAGCGCCGGCTGGCGCGCGAACGATGGGAAATATCGCTGCGCAAACTCGCGGCTCCCGGCGACGCATACTCGACCACGCACTTCATGCATCGCTGCCCGATATTTTCTAGCTCGAACGAATCGACGCGACGATCGCTCGCAGTGGTCGCCGAGCCGCGAACGGTGCGTCGGAAAACGACGATTGCGGAACAAGAGTCCGACTGGCCGTATCTCGGGGTGGTGCGCAAAGGGCGAGTGTTTGCGATCGTCGGCACGCCTTTCGGCCGCGACCAGATTCTCTTCGAAGCACTAGAAACCGAGGTGTTCGGAAACATCGTGCTTTTTGATGGCGGCGCCACGATTGCGCGCTTTGCGACCCTTGCAGAACCGGCCGACCTTCTGCTCTTTCCGCGGGCGGCGGTTTTAGGGGCAGCTGAGATCGATTCCCGCTTTGCGCTCGCGTTGGCCGCAGCTGCTGCGCAGCAGGTTCGCACCATCGCCGAGTTGGTGCAGGCTCATGTTTCGAAGAAGATCATCGCTCGCGTCGCAGATGTGCTTCGCCCCTATGCGCCGATCGAAAAGGGGCTCGCAACGGTCGATCCCGCCAACCTTCCCTCATTGCGATTGACCCAGATTGCGACCGCGACCGGCACGGTCAAAGAGGTCGTTGCTCGCGCCGTTGCAGAGCTCGAGAAAGCCGGCGTCGTACGGCGCGTGCGCGGACGCATAGCGATGATCGATCGGGAGCGACTGGCCACTTTCGATACGTCACCGTTATCGGATTTACGTCTGTCCGGCGCCCAAATGGATTGAGCCGCATCCCGTAGCATGCCGGCTGACATGGCAGCCACCCGTGGGGACGCCTGAGCCGTCGTCAAGTGGCGGGGCGATCGGTACGTCAGCGTGCTAACTCGGTGAGCAAAATATGCTAACGTCTTGAGGTTCGAGCCTGACAAAAGCAGGCGGATGATTGCTTCCTCATAGACCCGCAGTGATCCACGGTCGAGCCTCCCCCCCCCCGGCATTTCTATGGGCCGGAAGGATCCCGGCGCGTGGCACGGTCTGACGATCAGCATCTAACTACTGGTAACTCGTTTATCGATTCGCTACGGAAAACAACGCGCGCACGATTGGTGCCCCTACTGGAAAAGCGCCGGGTAAAGCGAGCCCACGTCATTGCTCGTCCGGACGAGCCATTTTCCGAAGTCGTTTTCCCGGTCCGCAGCGTCATTTCGACAGTGACCGTGACGGTGGAAGGATCGTCCGTGGAGGTGGGACTTGCCGGACATGAAGGCTTGAGCCCGTTGCCGATCGCGTTTGGCAGTGCGGTGAGCCAGCATGAAACGGTCGTACAGATTCCGGACTCCGCACTTTTTATCAAAGCGAATGCCTTCCTAGACGAATTTCGGGCTCTCGCTGATCTTAGAGAGCGATGCGGCCGCTATGCTGAATATTCATTCGGTGCAGCAACCCAATTTGCGGCCTGCAATGCCATAAAATCCGGTCGAGGAACGCTACGCACGCTGGATCCTCATGGCCAATGATCGAGTTGGAAAAGAATTCCATCTTACCCAGGAATACTCGGCCCAGATGCTCGGCGTTCGTCGAGCAACCGTAACCAACGTCGCTTCAGTTCTAGCGAAAGACGGCCTGATATCATACCAGCGCGGTCGCATGTTAGTCATCGATCGAGCTGGTCTCGAAGATGCTGCGTGCGAGTGCTACGCGGCCGTCAACCTGAATCTTCAGCGCTTGATGGGATATAGCGCCCGGCGGCCGGACGTCGCAATTAGCCGATAGACGATCTCCAGACCTGGCGTGGACCGCTGCATTGCTCGTCGCAAAGAACAAAAACGCGATCGAGCTTCAGCAGTTCCATGACGCGCCTAACCTGAGGCTGGACTCCAAACAAGAGTAGTCGTTCCGGAGCGATGCGTTTCGAGACGCGTGCAAATTCGCCAAGAATTCGCGCGTCGATAAAAGGCACTTGTGTCAGGTCGATCCGCGCTGGAATCGTAACCGTTTCGAGCACGTCGCGCACTCCACGCTCCAACGAAAAATCCAACTCACCAATAAAGGCCAGTACTCGCGGAGCCTCGGTCCGGTAATCACTCGGCTCGATAAAACTAACGGAAAGCCTCGGTCCTAACGTCGACATGATTGCCGTGCTCGACCCTAACTTCAAAAACTGACCCCGCGTCTTCGGCGATGATGGTTTGCAGACGTCGGCGCACGGCGTCGATAACATCCGATTCACTAGCTCCAAGTTCAAGGATTGGTGGAAACTCGCAGACGGCGATGGCCCGTCCGCGCTTGACGCAAACGCGAACGGTCGCGACATTCGAGCCGGCATGGACATTCATGGGACGTGATCGCCTTTTATGTCTCACTAAGGATTTGAAATGATCGAAACGGGCTGTGCCGATCCCGGTGGTTCGAGGATTGGATGAAGCGAGGACCGCGGCTTTCATGCTGGGCGCAGACAAAATCAAAGCCGGGATTCGCCGACAATCGCAAACACGACCGCGGCCATGGCAGCCCCCAGGCTCCGTGAGCTTCACGTGAATGTCCGCAGGGGCACGATACGACCAAATCCACTTGAAACGGGCGTCCTAACATTTGCGAGAGGGAACTCCAATGTTATACTCAGCGCCCCTCGTTTTCTGTACGCCAAGAGGCAGAAGATTAAAGCGCGATGAGTAATTCTTCCCAGCGCTTGTTTGCTCTACCGGCCTCTCAGAGCAGTTTGGACGAACGGATCGGGAGTTCGCGTACTCGCCGGCCGGTGGCGTGGAACACGGCGTTGGCCACCGCCGCCGCCGCTCCGCAAATACCGATCTCGCCGACGGGTTTCGTTCCGATCTCATTCACCAGATCGTCGTAACCCCCGACGAATAGAACGTCCATCGCGCCGATGTCGGCGTTCACGGGCACGAGATAATCCGCTAGGTTCGCGTTCATGATGCGCGCGGTCCGGGCATCGACGCGCGCCTCCTCGAGTAACGCCATCCCAATGCCCATCGTCATTCCGCCGATGCATTGGCTGCGTGTCAAGCGCTCGTTCACGACGCGACCGACATCGAATGCGCTGACCATTCGCCGCATGCGAACGGTGCCGAAATCCGGATCGACGGCGACCTCGGCGAAGTGCGCACAAAACGAGTACGCGCTGTACGGTTTGCGCTTTTCCGGCACGCCGTAGTTCGCTTGCGCGCGGAGGGGCTCGCCCCCCGCCGAGCGCGACGCGCGCTGCCGCACGATCTCGCGGCACGCGAGCGCCACCGCCGAACCAACCGATGCGGTGGTCGTCGAGCCGCCGCTGTTCATGGCGTTGGGAAAAGCTGTGTCGCCCAGTTCGACACGCACGCGCGCAACATCGATGCCGAGCTCCTCTGCCGCGATCTGCGCCAGCACCGTACGCGCGCCTTGACCCAGCTCGTGAGTACCGCTGCGCACGATCGCTGCGCCGTCATCCAACGTGACGTCAGCCGCGCATTCGAAGATTTGCGATGGATACGCGCCGCCGGCCATCCCGTAGCCGATCAGCAACCGGCCATCGCGCATCGAACGCGGTGCTGCCGAGCGAGCCTCCCAGCCAAAACGCTCCGCGCCCGCCGCGTAGCACTCGCGCAACAGCTTACTCGTAAACGGCTTGTCTTCTTTGCCCCGATCCACCGCCGAATAGTTGCGCAGCCGCAGTTCGATCGGATCGAGGCCGGCGACGGCCGCAAGTTCATCCATCGCGCACTCGAGCGCGTAGGTTCCCGTCGCCTCGCCGGGCGCGCGCATGAACGTCGGCGTTCCCAGATTGAGCGGCACGACGCGATGGCGAATCACCACGTTTTGAAACTCATAAGCCATCGAGGCGTACTCGCCCGCCGACTCCACGAATACGTCGTACGTCGACGTATCGGACGTGACATCGTGTTCGTAGGACGACACCCGCCCGGCGGCGTCCGCGCCGATGCTGATGCGTTGGCGCGTCTGCGCGCGGTGCCCGGTCGTGGCAAACATCTGCGCGCGCGTCAGAACGAGTTTGACCGGCCGCCCCACGAAACGCGCCGCGGCCGCGGCCAGACATTGGTGCCACCAGACCGAGCCCTTGTTTCCGAAACCGCCGCCGACGAACGGCGAGATGACGCGCACGTTCTCGACCGGAAGGCCGAATACGGCGGCGAGTTTGCGGCGTTCCTCGAACACGCCCTGCGTTGCATCGTAGATCGTCAGACGGTCGCCATCCCACATCGCGATCGAAGCGTGCGGTTCGATGGGGTTGTGATTCTCGATCGGCGTGGTGTAAGTCGCCTCGAACAGGACGGCCGCACCGGCCCGAGCCGAGCGCGCATCGCCGCGCACGATTTCCGGCGGTTCACCATGGGCCGTTTGCTTGGGCCGCACCAGACTCGACGCCGCGCCGTCCAGGATCGCCCGCGGCAACGTTGAGTCGTAGTCGATGCTCACCCGCGCCGCCGCCTCTTCCGCCGCCTCGAAGGTCTCGGCGACAACGACCGCCACCGGCTGCCGGTCTTGGAAGACCTGTACGCCGTTCAGCAAGGGAAGATGCTTGTCGAGTCCCGGCCGCCCGGTGACCGCGCCGTTCAGCCCGCCGGCGTTGCGATAGGTAAGCACGGCGAGCACGCCCGGCACGCGCTGGGCCGCCGAATCGTCGATTGCACGGATCGTGCCTGCTGCAACCCGCGAGAGCACCAGCACCGCGTGCACGAGCCCGTCAATGCGATGCTCGGCCGAATAAACCGCTCGGCCGGTGACCTTCAAGCGCGCATCGACCCGCGGCAGATCGGTTTGCGCCGCGGGATTCACGCGCACACCGCCTCGAGAGCGCGTTCGATCGCAACAATGCCCACGTCGATCTTGTAGGCGTTCTGCACGGTCGGGCGAGCCGCGGCGAACGCGGCGCGAGCCGCCGCCGCGATACGGGCGGGCGAGGGTTCTTTCCCGCGCAGCGCTTCTTCGGCCTCACGAGCGCGCCACGGCACGGTTGCGACGCCGCCGAGCGCGATGCGCACCTCTGCGAGCGTCCCATCGGCTGCACGTTGCACGCCGGCCGCACACGCTGCGAGCGCGAAGGCATACGACGTGCGGTCGCGCACCTTGATATACGTCGAACGCGCCGCCGCTTCGGTGAGCGGAACGTCGATCGCCACGATCAGTTCGCCCGGTTCGAGCGGCGTCTCGCGTTCGGGATGCTCGTCCGGCGGCAGGAAGAAGTCGCTCGCCGGGATGGACCGCCGCCCGTTCGGACCGTCGGTGCCGATCACCGCCTCGAAGGCGACCAGCGGAACGGCGAAATCCGACGCGTGCACCGCGAGACACCACTCGCTCGTACCGAGAACGGCATGCTCGTCGTTCAAGCCGGCCTGCGCATCGCAGCCGGAGCCCGGAGCCCGCTTGTTACAGGCGCTCGCCGTGTCGCGAAAATACGGGCACCGCGTGCGCTGTAACACGTTGCCGCCGAGCGTCGCCATGTTGCGCAATTGGCCGGATGCACTCTGCGCCAGCGCTTCCGCGATTGCAGGAAGGCGCGTCCGCACGTCCGCGTGATCGGCCACGTCGCTCATTCGTGCTGTGCCGCCGAGCCGGATCGCGTCTTGGCGGACGTCGATCGCGTCGTAGGGTAGGCGCGACACGTCGACGAGCAACGCCGGAGCCAGGACGTCGAGTTTCATCAGGTCGACGAGGGTCGTCCCGCCCGCTAAAAACATCGCTCCCGCCCGCCGGCCGAGCTGCTGTGCATCCTGCGCGTCGCGCGCGCGCATATATCTAACGGGCTGCACGCGCGATCGCCTCGCGTATCATCGGATACGCACCGCAACGGCAGATGTTGCCGCTCATCGCTTCGGCGATCGCCCGGTCGTCCGTGCACCGCCCCTCTGCGGCGGCGCCGACCGCGGACATGATTTGGCCCGGCGTGCAGTAGCCGCATTGCAGGGCATCGCAATCCACGAACGCCTGCTGCATCGGATGGAGTGCGCCGTCGCACTCCAATCCCTCGATGGTCGTGACGTCGGCGCCGTCGAGAGCAGCGACCAGCGTTAGGCACGCGAGCACGCGGCGCCCATCGACGTGCACGGTGCAGGCGCCGCACTGGCCGTGATCGCAGCCCTTCTTGGTTCCGCAAAGGCCGCATGACTCGCGCAACGCGTCGAGCAACGTGACCCGTGCATCGAGGGACAGTTGGACCTCCTTACCGTTGATGCGCACCTGAGTGGCCGCTGCTTGGGCCGTTTCTTGATCGGTAATCATCTTCAGTACTGAGCGGGATCGGCGTCGTTCGCAGCCCGGTAGAGCCGGTAGGGCAGCACCCGCGCGTCGCTTCCTTCATTGAACTGCGGCGACCGGTTGAGCTGACTGTCCGTCACGTAGATCATGCGGTCGTGCGCCAACCGTACGCCGTCGGGCCAGCGAAAATACCGCGTTCCCGGGTCGAAGAGGGTTTCATATCGCCGTTCGGCCGGCAGGTAACGCTGGATCGTTCCGTTCGTTAGATCGGTGAAATAGACGCGCCCCTCGCGGTCGCAGTCCAAGCCGTCGGAAGCGAAGTTGCGCTGATCGTGCTGCACAACGTGCCGCTCGACGGCAGCCTCGTCGAAGCCCGGGTCGCACAGACAGTCCGTGTCGATCGAAAAGAGGTCGTAGGCCCCGAGCGACGTCCACCAGAGCGTGCGGCCGTCGGGCGAGAGCGTGATTCCATCGACGGCCGGCGGCGCCGCGATGGTGCCGAATTCCGTTGCAATGCCGAAGCCCGCCGGCACCGGTACCCGCGTGCTGGGATGGCCGCTAAGACGGCGCCGCGCGGCGCCGCTGTCGAGATCGACGACGACAATGGCGTTGGGACCCCCGCCGGAATCGCTGATGAATGCCGTGCCGGTCTTACCGCGGTCGTAGTCGATCACCACGTCGTTGAAGTAGCTGGTGGGCAGGCAAACGTCGCGTGCGAATGCGATGCCGTGAACGATCGCGTGGTTGTCGAGGTCGATCACCCACAGCTTTGCGAGTGCCGGGTCGCAACGGTCGAATGCGTGCGCACCCGTATCGAGCGCCAGCAGCCGGTTGCCGGGACCGATGGTGATGCCATGGACCGACGTGAAGCGATGCGCGTCGCCGCCATCGTCCTGGGCATTGACGAGTTCGTCCGGAAACGGAACGGCCTCGCCGTCAACGAGCTCGACCAGCGTGGCCGGCGGCCGTGCGGGATCGATGCGCGGAAAAGAGACGAAGACGCGGCCGCTGCGGGAGACGGCGATTCCCGAGGGCCAGTCGGCAAAGCGAGCGATCGCTTCGGGGTAGCGGCTGATGCCGGCTGCAGCCTGTTCCATGTTCTCCCGTTGCCCTCTAAAAATAATCCGAAACTCAGCGCGCCTTGCGCGTGGCGCGATCTTTTCGCGTTCGAGTGCGCCGGCGGTCTCAGCTTTGGTCATGTGGGTGGCGACGACGGGCGCTAGCTCCGTTCTTACCCCAAACAACCGTGTTTTTCGGGCCGCACGGCAGCGCATAACACCCGCATGGACGACCACACGAATCATACGCGGACGAATGACCGGCCCGGTGAAGTGCATTCCGATCCGAAGGGCGCGAAGCGGCTCGAACGCGAGCTGGGCCTGGGTGTTAAGGAAACGTCTAATCCGTCGCCCGGCATGCCTGCCGCGCAGGGCGGCGGATTAACGAGCGAGATCGGTACGACGCCGCCGGAAACGGATCCGGATCGCTAATAGAGCCTCATCTCAAAAGAACGAGCAACCCCGCACCGAGTGCGGCGGTGCCGACGACGAGCCAGGCGATGTAGTCGGTCACGATGCCGGTGTGCCACGCGTGTGGAATGCGCATCGACGTTTCATAAAGTGCCGATAACGACTTCCACAGACGCCGCGCACGATGCCCAAACAACCCGAGCGACGCGAAGGCGAGTGCCAGCGCGCCGGCGGCCAAGCCCGAGCCGGCTGCGCCAATCACGTCGAAAGAGCGACCCGGAGCGAGCGCTGCGCCGGACGCCCCCGCGAGGACGACCGCTTCCTGCAGCGAGCGATCCACGAAACGTGCCCCCGCGCTGAAGGCGACCGGCCCCAGAGACGGTATAAAGCCGGCAACGAGGGCCAATGCAATCAGCGCGATGGTGGGAACGGCCATGACGACAAGCGCGACTCCGCGCGCCGGCTGGGTCTCAGGCTGTTCGGTGCCCGGCGTGAGCGCCGAAGGGTCCGGCGCTGCTCCCCAGCCGAACATCATACGTCCGGCCGCGTTAAGGACCGAAGCGCCGGTCAACGCGGCGGCTATCAGGAGTATCGGAGCGACCCATTCGAGGTGCGCGGCGGCCGCACCACGATCGATCATCACCTTGCCGGCGAACGTTCCGAAGGGCGGTACACCGGCCAGCGCCAGGCCACCGAGTGCGAAGATAAGCGCCAGCCAAGGCACCTCGCGGAGCTCTCCGCGCAATTGCTCGACGTCGACCGTTGAGTAGCGATTGAGGAGTATGCCGCTGCTGAAAAACAGACTGCCTTTCGCCAGTCCGTGACCGAGCACGTAGACGAAGAAGCCGGCCAGTCCGGCGGGGTTGAGAAAGGCGATCGCGCAGAGCATGATGCCGCTGTGCGCGACGGTTGAGAATGCCAACAACCGCTTCATGTGGCGCTGCGAGTAGCACATCACGGCTCCGAGGACGGCCGTCAGCAAGCCAAAGGCGAGCAAAATGTCGCGCACGCCGTCGGCATGCGGCGCCAGGGCACTCGAGAACACGCTCCAGTAGCATCGTGCGACGGCATACAGGCCGGCTTGAACCATGATTCCGGAGAAGAGCGCGCACAGCGGCGTCGGCGCGACCGCATGCGCGTCACTGAGCCAGAAATGATAGGGTACGATCGACGCCTTGACCAGAAAGCCGGCAACGATCATGGCGAAAGCGACCGCGACGAGCACGTTTCCACTGCCGGCGAGCGCGTGGGCGATCTGGGCCATGTTGAGCGCGCCGGTGCGTGCGTATACCATCGCGATGCCGATGAGGACGAAAAAGGCTCCCGTGCTGTTGACGACTCCGAACGAGAACGCCCCGTGCACGGCTGAGGTATCTTCGGATCGGAAGCCCGTGAGCGCATACGCCGAGACGCTCATCAGTTCAAAAAACACGAACAGGTTGAAGAGATCGCCGGTGAGGAAAAATCCGGTCAATGCCGCGCTGAAGACCAACATGAGCGCAGAGAAGGCTCCGTCATCCTGCTCGTAATAGGTCCACGCGAACAGCAGCGCCGCGGTGGTCAGGAAGGTTGCGAACGCGGCAAGGGCCGCGGCGGCGGGGTCGACGACGAAGGCGATACCCACGGCGATTCCGTGATGCGGGGTCCAGCCCCCGAACCAGTGAACGACCGTCCCACGGCTTGCGGCATCGTGTGCGAGGACGGCGCAGGCTGCGGTCGCGAAGCACGACGACCCGATGCTGACCAGCGCCTGCACGGCGCGCGGCAGGCGGCCGCCGATAACCGTGACGAGGGCCGCCGCGATGAGTGGAACGGCGACCGCGAGCGGGGCGAAGACCGCGCTCATCCGCGCATCGGGTGAAGCTCTTGCGGGTCGACCGTACCACACGTTTTAAAGACGCGCAGCGCGAAGGCGAGCAAGAGCGCGGTGACGGTAGCACCCACGACGATGTCGGTCAAGGTGACGGCCTGAACCACCGGATCGGTCGCACGGACGCCCGGGAGCACATCGCTAAAGACGGGCGCGGTTGCGCCGGTCCGGTAACCGATCATGAGGATCGCGACGTAGGTGGCCGACTGCGCGGTCGAGAGGCAGAGGATCATGTGAACGAGATGCCGGCTGCGCGTCATGCCATACAGTCCCACGAGAAAAATCCAAGCCGGAATGACATAGGGCACCCAGCTCACGACGTCGACTCCTTTCCACCGCAGGAGCGTTCGACCCGCGTTTCATCGGCGAACTCAGCGAACATTACAACGAATCCCGCTAATACTTCGACGGCCACGCAGAAATTGATCACGGTGATGGTTCCCGTTGAAAACAAGTCGCCGAACGAACCGAGCGGCAAAACGTTTGCAAGAAAGGCACCGCTCGTTGCGAGCGTCGCGATTCCAATCAGCACGTAGCCGGCCGCACCGGATGCTTCGATGGGTTCCGTTCGCTTCTGCGGCACGCAGCGGATGAACGGACGGTACCCGAGACCGAGAAAAAGCAACGCCGCAAAGCCGGCGGTGATGGCGCCGCCCTGGAAGCCGCCGCCGGGGGTCAACTGCGGATGGATCGCTATGTAAAGACCGAAGGCGCCGGTCAGGGCAATCCCAACAACACTAAATGCACGGACGGCATCGGTGCGCGCCGCGGCAGGGCGGTTCGCAGCCGGCGGAAGCGGCTCGTCGGTTGTTTCTTGACGGTCCTTCCGCAAGACGAGCGTTAGACCCGAGACGGCAGCGAACAGAATGAACTCTTCGCCCATCGTATCGAGTCCACGGTAATCGAAGTTGACGGCCGTGACGACGTTGGGGATCTTCCGTTGCTGCGGCGCAATGGTGTTCAACACCGTGCCGTACGGCCCGAGATAGGTGCCGAAGGCGGGCAGGCCCGAAAATCCGATCAGCAGCACGGCAAGCAACGCGCCGCCGCCGCACAGGGTAACCAGCATGCGGGCGCGGGGACTCATTTCGGCTTCCCGTGTTCCATGCGGACCAGGGTGGCGAGGACGGCGAAGGGGATCGCAACCGAACCGACGGCGAGCTCCGAGAGTGCGACATCGGGCGCCTGCAGCAACACCAGCACGATCGTCATGATCAGACCGTAAATCATGTAGAGGAAGATTTGACGCTTGGGATCGGCCGCGAGCACAACCACGGTTGCCGCGAAGGCAACGAGGACCAGTGCCACGCCCTGCAGCACCGGCATTATGACTCCCGCTCGCGCGCAACGGCAGCGCGGCCCGTTTCATGCGAGAGAACGCCCCCGAAGAGCAGGAGAGCGACGGCGATCACGATGCCTTTCGCGCCCTGATTCGGCGTCGCATGGGTTCCGATCGCGACGGCGGCTCCGGCCAATACCGGACCAACGCACGTGGCCGGCCCGATGAAATGAAGCCGCTGCATTGTGGTGCGCATCGCGACGAGGCCGAGAACCGCGAGCAGCTCAACGATGACCGTCGCTGAAAGCAACGCACCGACAAGGAACGTTTGGACGCTCACAGCCAGCGCCGGTAGACGCGCGCAAACAGGAGCGTCGAGGGAAGACCGAGCACGGCCAACGCCAGCGAAACGTCAAAGAAGGTCTGGCGTTGCAGACCTTCTTCGACCAGCAACAGCACGACGACGGTCAATGCGGTCGCGATCTGCATGGCAATGAGAGCGTCGATCGTTCGCCCGCGAGCGGCCACGACGATGCACGGCAGCATCCCGATGAGTAGACAGAGCGAGGCCACGAACCACAGGTTCATAGCGGCCACTCAAGGGAATGCCGGGGGGCCGTCGAGACCGCCAGCACGTGGACGCGCAAGCATCTCCGCTCGGCGTCGACCGCAAGCACGATTTCGTTCGGGGACGTCGAGACACCGGCCACCGCCAGGGCGCGACGCGCCGCAGAAACCGGATCGTCGCCGCCCGGATCGAACGGAACATCGAGATAGGCATCCGCAACGCGCTCGCCGGCGAGCCGGCGCACGAGCACGCCGTAGACGATGACGGTATCGCGGCCGATATTTTTGAGAACCAGTAGAGCCGGCCACAGCCAAGATACGCGGACGTCGTAGTGCACCTTCGCCGCCGTGAGGGCGTATAGGACCGCGGCCGTGGCGAGCAGCGCCACGCCGATGCCGACCGGCGTTTCTTGCTCATCTATCTTTCCAACCAGAACGACCTCGAAGAGCGAGAGCGCAATTACGAGACTTGCGGCCTTCGCAAGTCGCGTACGAATGGCTGCTCTCTTCAAGCAGCGCACGGCGGAAGAACGGTGCGTCCCTTCATGCGAACTGGCTTTCCCGCACCTTCAGCACATCTAAACGCGGCGCCGGTGCGACGAGACTCTACGGCGTACGAAAACGTACGTGATGGCGACGTTTTAACGGCCGCTGCTGATGGTAGTAAAAACGTGATCCCGGCACGCTCGGTTGAGGAGTCCACGTGCGCACTCGCAATCTATCGTTTCTCTCCGGCTGGCCGTTGCTGCGTCAACTGCGCGGCGACCGGTACGCGCTCGGCGCGGCGGCTCGCTCCGCGGTCAGCGCTGCGATCAAGCCGCGCACACAAACGGCCGACCGCGTCGTGAAGTCGATTTGCCCATATTGCGCCGTCGGTTGCGGGCAGAAGGTCTACGTGAAGGACGAGCGGATCGTGCAGATCGAGGGCGATCCCGATTCGCCGATATCTCGCGGACGGCTGTGTCCAAAGGGTTCGGCAAGCGCTGTCGCTCGGGCAAAGCCCGCTGCGCGAATACCGGGTGAAATATCGCCGGCCGCACGCGACGCAATGGGAGTCGCTCGACCTCGATACAGCCTTGGATATGATCGCCGATCGCGTAATCGCCACGCGCAATCGCAAACTGGGAAACCTCGAACTCCGAGGGCAAGCCGCTCAATCGGACGCTCGGCATCGCGAGTCTCGGCGGCGCCACACTCGACAACGAAGAAAACTACTTGATGAAGAAACTCTACACCGCGCTCGGCGTGGTGCAAGTTGAAAATCAGGCCCGAATTTGACATAGCAGCACCGTGCCCGGTCTGGGCACGTCTTTCGGTCGCGGCGGCGCCACGACGTTCCAGCAAGATCTTCAGAACAGCGACTGCATTCTGATCATGGGCTCCAACATGGCGGAGAACCATCCGGTTGGATTTCAGTGGGTGATGGAAGCTCGCGACCGCGGCGCTGAGATCATTCACGTTGATCCGCGGTACACGCGCACCAGCGCGGTCGCGACGCAATATGCGCCGATCCGGCCGGGCACGGACATCGCGTTCCTGGGCGGCATCATTAATTACATCCTGAGCAACGACCGCTGGTTCCACGAGTACGTCGTGCACTATACGAACGCGCAAGTGATCGTCGACGTGCGTTTCCGCGGAGCCGAGGACGACGACGGCCGCTTTTCCGGATTCGATGCCGAAAGCGATCAGTACGACCTCGCATCGTGGCAATACGACGACATCGACTTGCACGGCTCGGCCGGGCGGCGCATGGGATCGGCAGCATCCGGCGGCAAGCAGACGACGCATCCGCTCTCACCCGGGGAGAAAGCGGCGGAAGAGCGGCAACTCGAACATGGGCTGCCGCCGCACGTCGATCCGACGCTCCAGAATCCGCGCTGCGTCTTTCAACTGCTCAAGCGGCACTACGCGCGTTACACGCCGGAGATGGTGGAACGCATTTGCGGCACGCCGCGCGACGCGTTTCTGCGCGATTGCGCGAGACGCTGTGCGACGAATTCCGGACGCGAACGAACGAGCGCCATCGCCTATGCGGTCGGCTGGACGCAGCATACCGTCGGCGTGCAGTACATCCGCGCCGCTTCGATCGTCCAGTTGCTGCTGGGCAACATCGGCCGCCCCGGCGGCGGCATCCTGGCGCTGCGCGGCCATGCCTCAATTCAGGGCTCGACGGATATTCCGACGCTCTATGAACTGCTGCCCGGGTATCTCCCGATGCCGCACGCCGAGCAGCCCGATCTGAAGACGTACCTCAAAAAATTGACGGCGAAAGGCGGCTATTGGGGCCACGTCGACGCCTACATCATCAGTCTGCTCAAGGCGTGGTATGGCGAGCGCGCGACTGCCGACAACGAGTTCGGCTATCAGCACTTGCCGCGCGTCACGGGCGATCATTCGATCTATCCCGACCGTCATGGGCATGCTCGAAGGAAACGTCAAAGGCTTCTTCTGCGTCGGCGAAAATCCGGCGGTCGGTTCGGCGAACGCTTCACTCCACCGTCGCGCGATGGCGAATCTCGAGTGGCTCGTCGTTCGCGATTTCTTCGAGATCGAGAGCGCGTCGTTTTGGAAGGATTCGCCCGAAATCGAGACCGGCGCGTTGAAAACCGAAGACATCGCCACCGAGATTTTCTTTCTGCCGGCCGCCGACCACACGCAGAAGAACGGCTCGTTCACCAACACGCAGCGCCTCCTGCAGTGGCACCATAAAGCCGTCGAACCGGAGGGCGACTGCCGCTCGGAGCTGTGGTTCTATTACCATCTCGGCAAGCGTATCCAGGAGAAACTGCGCGACTCGAGCGATCCGAAAGATCGCGCCGTGCTCGACCTTGCGTGGGAGTACCCGACCGAAGGCACGACGGACGATCCCAGCGCGGATGCGGTGTTGCGCGAGATCAACGGGTGCGATGCCGAGGGCAAGGCGCTCGATGCGTATACGAAACTGAAGCCGGACGGCTCGACGAGTTGCGGCTGCTGGATCTACTGCGGCTGTTACAAGGACGAACAGAATCAGGCCGCAGCGGCGCAAGCCCGGCGGCGAGCAGAGCATGGGTCGCGCCCGAATGGGGCTGGGCTTGGCCGGATAACCGGCGTCTGCTCTACAACCGCGCCTCAGCCGATCCTGAGGGCAAACCTTGGAGCGAACGCAAGAAGTACGTTTGGTGGGACGCCGCAGGAAAAGAAATGGACCGGCGATGACAAGCCGGATTTCAAGGTCGACAAGTCTCCCGACTACGTACCCGCCGGACGGAGCGAAGGCCGAAGATGCGCACGACGGCGCGTCGCCGTTCATCATGCAAGGCGACGGCAAGGGCTGGCTGTTCGTGCCGGACGGACTCGTCGACGGGCCGTTCCCAACGCATTACGAGCCCGAAGAATCGCCGGCCGGGAACGCGCTCTACGAGCAGCAGTCCAATCCCGGTTCGCGAACGCTGGCCGAGTGCGAATAATCCCTATCACCCGCGCGCCCGGCGAACCGGGGAACGACGTGTTTCCGTTCGTCGTCACGACGTATCGGTTAACGGAGCACCACACGGCCGGCGGCATGTCGCGCACCGTGCCGCATCTCTCCGAACTGCAGCCGGCGATGTTCGTTGAGGTGAGCCCGGCCTTGGCGCGCGAGCGCGAACTCGTCCACGGCGAGTGGGCAACGATCGTTTCCGCGCGCAGCGCGATCGAGGCGCGCGTCATGGTGACGGAACGCATGGCCGACTACAACGTGAACGGGCGGCCGACGCGCGTCGTCGGACTGCCCTACCACTGGGGTTCGAAAGGCCTCGTTACCGGCGATTCGGCGAACGATCTGTGGTCGATCTCCGTCGATCCGAACGTCCACATCCAAGAGTCCAAGGCTGCGACGTGCGACATTCGCCCAGGCCGCCGGCCGCGCGGCGAAGCGCTTCGCGATCTGGTCAACAGCTACCGACACCGGGCCGGCCTGCCGGCGGAGGAATGATGGAGCTTTTCGAGGCGACCGCCGCCGGCCGTGAATCGGCGACCTACGGCGCGGAAGAGACGGCGCGCAAAGGCTTTTTTACCGACACGACCCTGTGCATCGGATGCAAAGCGTGTGAAGTTGCCTGCAAGGAGTGGAATGAGCTTCCCGCCGACGGCTACGACTTTACCGCGCAATCGTACGATAATACCGGCGAGTTGAACGCGACGACGTGGCGCCATGTGGCGTTCGTCGAGCAATTGCGTGGAGGCGAAGACCAGCGGCGGCGAGGACCGGGGCCACTGGCTCATGAGTTCGGATGTCTGCAAGCATTGCACGCACGCCGCCTGTCTCGACGTTTGCCCGACGGGAGCGCTGATTCGCACCGAACACGGTACCGTCGTCGTCCAGGAAGACGTGTGCAACGGATGCGGTTACTGCGTGCCGGCGTGCCCCTTCGGCGTCATCGCTCGTAACGAGAGCAGCGGACGCGCGGCAAAGTGCACGCTCTGCTACGATCGTCTCAAGGACGGGGAGACCCCGTCGTGTGCCAAAGCCTGCCCGACCGAATCGATTCAATACGGCGACCTCGACGATTTGCGCATACGAGCTGACAAGCGGCTCGAACGCGTTCGCGAGACGCGCAATGTATCGCAGTGCCTCGCTTTACGGGCGCGATGAGAACGATGGGGTCGGCGGCGCCGGAGCTTTCTTTCTGCTTACTCGATAAGCCGGAAGTCTACGGACTGCCGCCCCGGATCCGGTCGATGCGACACAGTACCTCGGTGAGATGTGGCGGTCCGCCGGATGGGCGGCCGCCGCGCTCGTCGGCGCATCGATAATCGCTTCAATTGCGAGTAAGCGGTGAGCGAATCGTATTACGGGCGCCCGATCGTCAAGCCGCATGTTTGGACCCCCTACGTACCGTTGTATTTCTGGATCGGCGGTGCCGCCGGAGCTGCAAGCACGCAAATGCTCATCTCGCGTCTGCGCGGGAACGACGCCTTGGCGACCACGCACAAACGCGTAGCGCTTGCCGGCGCGGCGCTGGCTCCGGTTTTGCTCGTCGTCGATTTGGGCGTGCCCAAGCGCTTTCTGAATATGCTGCGCGTGTTCAAGGTCACTTCGCCGATGAGCGTCGGGTCGTGGGTTTTGAGTGCTTTCAGCGCCGCGATCGTCGCCTCAACCGGCGCGGAGTTCCTCGGATGGAAGCGCCTCTCGTTCGTACTCGAAGTTCTCACCGCGCTGATCGGGCCGCCTTTGGCGACCTACACCGCGGTGCTGCTAGCCGATACGGCTACGCCCGTGTGGCTCGGAGCGCGCCGGGAGCTGCCGTTCGTGTTCGTGGCGAGCGGCATTGCCGGGGCCGGGTGCACTTGCCGTATGGTTCACGCCGCCACCGGACGCCGTCCCCGCGCGACGGTTCATGGTCGGCGGCGCGTTGGCGGTTTTTGCAGCTACCAAACTGATGGAGCGGCGACTGGGCGAGCTTTTAGCCGAGCCGTATCGTGTCGGGCGCGGCGGCACGCTACAACGCGCATCGACGATGTGTGCTTTGGGAGGCGCGCTCTGCGGATTAGCCGCGGGACGTAAGCGGGGAAAGAACCGGCTCGCGGCAACCCTCGTCATTGCGGCCGGGCTCCTCGAGCGTTTTGCGGTATTCGCGGCCGGCAAACAATCGGCCGCGGATCCGCGGTACGTCGTTGAGCCTCAGCGCCGGCATGTCGCGAACGGGAAGGTCGACCTCCTCGCGACCGGCGGCTGAGGTCCGGAAACGCGGCTCGCGGGAGCCCGTCGACATTGAAGTATTGACGGGCTTCCTTCTCTAACACAGCGATCGTCTATGCCGGAGCTGAACGTTACCATCACCGACGGGCTATTGCGCGCGCTGCAGGCGTTTGCCGCATCGAAGCGGGAGCCGGTGGAAGACATCGTCGCTCAGGCGCTCTCGGACTATTTACAGATCTCGCACAGCACGTTGTATCAGGTGTCGACCTCGAGCGCTCTCGTTGAAGGCGTCTATCGCGGTGCCGTGACCGTCAAGACGCTGCGCGAACACGGCGATCATGGGCTTGGGACCTTCGAGCAGCTCGACGGCGAAATGATCGTCGTGGACGGAAGCTTCTTCCAAATCCGCTCCGATGGTTCGGTGCGTGAATGCGAAGACGACGCGCTTACCCCGTTTGCCGTCATCACGCACTTCGCGCCTGAGCCGGCCACGCTCGTGCCAGAATGCCCGGACTTCGAGCGGTTGTGTGCGCATTTCGAAGATTTGCGAACGTCGGACAACCTCTTTTACGCCCTGCGCGTGGACGGGCGCTTCGAGAACATCCGTACGCGCGCGATGTGTAAGACCGCGGAGGGCATTCCGCTCGTGCAGGCCGCCGCGCACCAGCCGGAGTTCGAGTTTCACGATATTGCCGGAACGCTCGTCGGCTTCTGGAGCCCCGACTACGCGAAGACCTTGAACGTGCCGGGCTATCACCTGCACTTCATCTCCGACGACCGCGCGCACGGCGGCCACGTGCTTGGCTGCAGCGGCACGGAGCTGCGGTTCCAGATCGAAAGCTCCGGCGATTACCGCGTGGTACTGCCCACCAACGCCGATTTCTTAGCGGCCGACTTCCATCGCGACCCGTCCGCCGATCTGGAACGCGCCGAACACGAACGGCGCTAAAGACCGGAGTATGGCTGTTACCGTAACCCCCACGCCGCGCCGCCAAGTCGTGGTCGCGCTGATCGTATCGTTCGCGTTTTTCATGCAACAGCTCGACGGTACCGTCATTGCGACGGCGCTGCCGCAGATGGCGCGCGCCTTCGCGCAACCGCCGGTCGCCGTGAGCGCGGGCGTAACGGCCTACCTGTTGACGCTCGCGGTCTTCATTCCGAGCAGCAGTTGGGCCGCCGACCGGTACGGCTCGAAAGCCGTCTTCGGCGGCGCGATTCTCGTCTTCACCTTAGGGTCGGTGCTGTGCGGGATCTCCAATTCACTGGGTGCGTTCGTTGCGGCCCGCATCCTGCAGGCCATCGGCGGCGCGATGATGCTCCCGGTCGGACGGCTTACCGTGCTGCGCAGCGCTGAAAAGCACGACCTGCTGCGCATGATGCAGTACATCACGACGCCCGGTTTGATTGCGCCGGTGCTCGGGCCGCCGCTGGGCGGCTTCATCACGACCTATGCGTCGTGGCGCTGGATCTTCTACCTCAACGTGCCGATCGGCATCGTCGGCTTTGCGCTGACGTGCATGTTCATGACGAGTTACCGCCCCGACGAGCGGCGCCCGTTCGACGTCACCGGTTTTCTGCTGAGCGGCGTGGGCCTCGCGGCGGCGATGTACGGCTTCACGCTGCTCGCCCGCGAGGACGGCCAATGGGTGCGGACGGCGGCCTTCTTGCTCGTGGGCATCGCCGTCGTGGCACTCGCCATTCGGCACGGTCAACGTCATTCGGCGCCGCTGGTCGATCTCTCCGCGCTGCGCGTACCCACCTTCGTGCTCTCGACCCTCACCGCCGGCGGGCTGTACCGCATGATCGTCGGCGCGATGCCGTTCCTGTGGCCGCTGATGTTTCAGATCGGCTTCGGGCGGACCGCGTTCATCTCGGGCCTGCTCGTCATGGCCTGCACGAGCGGCGATCTCAGCGGACAATTCTTCGTGCGGCCCGTCATCCGGCGCTTCGGCTTCCGGACCGTCATGGTATCGGCATCGATCATCACCACACTCCTCGTGTTCGGCTGCGCGCTGTTCACCCGCAGCACGCCGCTCCTCGCGATCGCCGCCGTGCTGGCCGTGATCGGCATCTTCCGCTCGATGGAGTTCACCGCGATCAGCGCGCTGACGTACAGTGACATCCCGACCGAATACATGAGCGCGGCCAGCACGCTCGCGAGCACGATCCAGCAGCTTGCCGTCGGCCTGGGCGTCGCCTTCGGGGCGTTTGCACTCAACAGCATCGCCTTGAGCCGGGGCGATGCGGGACGCGCGTTGAGCAGCGCCGACTTCCGTTTGGCGTTCGTCGCGGTCGGCATCCTCGCCGTTGCCTCGACGCTGTCTTTTCTGCGCATGCCGGCGGACGCCGGGGCGCACATGGCGCGATCTCCGACAAGATGAGGTTTTTTTGTGCGCCATCGTACTGACAAGCGTTCGTCCGATGCTTTAAATAGTTCAAGCCCAGACGCATGGAGGCTCCGGATTCATTCTTTGCAGAACCCGACCCGTTCGGACGGCCACGGCCTTCGCCTTGCCCTCCCCAATACCGCCGCGGGGGCGTCGCACGCCCGCAAGCAGTTCATCCGCTTCGTCGAGCACTTTCGGCTGCCCGCCGAACTCGTTGCCGATATCGAGGCGGTCATCGGTGAAGCGCTGGCCAACGCTGCCGAGCACGGCTACAAACGTCACGGTACGATTCGCATTGAAGGCTCGATCACGGACGACTATCTTGAAGCGTCGGTCTCGGACGACGGGCCCGGCTTCTTCGCACGCGGGCCCGTTTCGCTCGATCACCCGCCGGCGCACTCGCCGCGGGGCTATGGGCTGTTCCTGATTCGGACGCTGGTTGACGAACTGGAATTCAGAAATGACGGCAAGACCATCTGGTTTCGAAAACGTCTCGGGCCGTCGGCGAGTACCGAACGATGAGCGGAGACAGCGAACCCGGATCGCAGAGCGACCCAACCTCAAATAAGAAAATCGATGCGATTCTCTCCCTTCGCAACGCCGCTGAAGCGAAGGCTGTTGCCGAGATGACAGCAGCAGCGAATCCGACGCCGGCGGCACGGGACGCGCTGCTTGACGCCCGCCTCGAGCTCGAAGCCAAAACGCAAGATGCCGTCGAGGCGTGTCATGAATGCGGACACCCCCACGCAGCGGGTGCGCCCCATTACGGCGACAATGTTCTGCCCTTCAAACGCGACTCCGAGGCGTGAAGTCTAGCGCAGTGCGGTACCGCCCGGGCCGCTGACCGCGGTGAATTCGGACTTCGCGGCGTCCCACCGGAAGATGATCCCCGCGTCGACGCCGACGCCGCGCTGGGGCAGCCGGCCGAAATTGTAGGGACCGCTGATACCGATCCAATCGCGCGTAGCGGCAATCCGGTCGCGGATCGCATCGGCCGTCGGATTTGGTCGAGCGTTAGCGGAGTATGCCGGCGTTCGGGCTTTACGCGCTCACGCTGGGAGCGTTTGCGATCGGATCGACCGAGTTCGTCCCGGTCGGGTTGCTCCCGGAAATCGCGCGGGATCTGCAGGTCTCAATTCCCGCCGCGGGATTCTTGGTCACGGGATACGCCCTCGGGGTCGCCATCGGCGCCCCGGTCTTCACTCTTGCGCTCAGCCGGGTCAACCGTAAAACCGTGTTGATGCTGATGCTCTTGTTCTTCATCGCCGGCAACGCCATAGCAGCCGTGGCAAATACTTACGGGCTGCTGTTATTCGCCCGAATTCTGGCGGCGTTCAATCATGGCACGTTCTTCGGGGTCGGAGCCGTTGTTGCCCAGGCCCTCGTCCCGAAGCAACGCAGCGCGTCGGCGATTGCCACGATGTTTCTCGGACTTACGGTGGCCTTAGTGATGGGAGTTCCGTTTGGGGCGTTCGTCGGCCAGCATTGGGGATGGCACGCACCCTTTGCCTTGATCGCGCTCCTCGGCGCCCTGGCGCTCGTGGGCGTTTGGCTCTTCGTGCCGAGCTTCGCATCGCAGCAACGTTTCCTCGCGGCCGAACTGTCCACGCTCGCGAGCGGCCCGGTGCTGCTGGCACTTCTCACCACGCTGCTCGGCTTCGGCGGGGTGTTCGTGCTGTTCACCTACATCTCGCCGCTGCTCGAGGGGGTCTCAGGCTTTGCACCGCCCGCGGTCGCCGCTCTCTTGGTTCTGTTCGGCGTCGGAACGCTCGTGGGTAACATCGTTGCCGGAAAGGCCGCCGACCGGGCACTCGGAAAAACGCTGTTTGCCTCGATCGGCGGACTGGCGCTGATCCTCGCCCTCTCAAGCTTCATGTGGCCTTATCGCGGACTCGCCGTCGCCGCGACGTTCGCGATTGGTTTCTTCGGGTTCGCAACGGCGACGCCGCTCCAGTTACTCGTCATTCGCGCCGCCAGCGGGGCGCCGAATCTGGCTTCTTCGGCGAACATCAGCGCCTTCAATATCGGAAACGCCTTTGGCGCCGCGCTCGGTGCCGGCCTGATCGCCGCGGGTCTTCCGCTGCAATGGCTGGGGCTCAGCGCGGCACTGGTAAGCGTTGCCGGCGCACTCGTCGCGATTCCGGCCCTGCGGTCCCTTTCACCCACTCATACGGTTCGATGTTGACGCGTGCGAAAGCTGATGGTCGTGCCGCACGGCCAGACACCTAACGTCGAGCAGTTTGAACCGCTGCCGATGGTTGGCGAGTTACTGCACAGGGCTTGGGCATATTGGAGATTTTGAACCATACTCGTTACAACTTGTTGTACGGTTGTACTGTTCTGCGGTGTTCCTGAATACACGTACTCGTCGATAGCGAACGCAGCCTGCACCGCGGCATCAACATAGGTATCCCGAATGCACGGATCCGTTCCGTGAAAAGCCGGATATGTGAAGCCGCCGTTGGAATTGGTGCTGAACACATAGCCCGTGGATCCCTTCAGGAGCAGGTTGACGGTATTCGCGTACTGACCGGTGTAGAAAGTGCCCACCGTCGAGACGGGGGTGGAAGACGTTCCGCCGGTGCCGCCGCCGCTCGTGCCGCCGCCCGAACCGGATACCGGGTTCGTGAAATCGGTACCGCCACCGCAACCGGCGCAGATGAACATCCCGATTACCAGAGGCAGACATCGAAGTATCGTCTGAAGTTTCATTGGTGATGGTTCCTTTCAACGTTGCCGGCAGCGCAAAACGAGAGAAAAGACAACACGAAGAGGGCTCCTGAATAACGGCTCGTATCCACGGGACCCACGCCCAAAACGAGCAAGTGCCAGCTTGTTATCGCTCGCACGATGGAGTCCTTTAGACTTCGAGGCCACCCCGAAACGGACGAATACAAATACCTTGCATTGCTATTACGCCGTTCAGAATACCACTGCCGAATCGCGCTCCTTCAGCACCATACTAGGAGACGAAAAATTCGGCGTTAATCTCGACCGCGCTGCCGTAGGGCAGTGAGGCGACGCCGATCGCCGACCGCGCGTGGACGCCGCGCTCGCCGAAGAGTTCGTAGAGCAGGTCGGAGGCGCCGTCGATCACGGCCGGCATGAAGTGGAAGTCGGGCGCGCAGTTCACCATGCCGAACAGCCGCACGACGCGCTGCACGTTGTCGAGATCGCCGATCGCGGCTTTGACCGTGCCCAGCATCTTGATGATCGCGTAACGCGCGACGACTTGGCCTTCTTCGACCGTCATATCCAAACCGAGCTTCCCGTGCAGCCGCACGTCTTCGGGCGGCGTGATGCCGAGAGCACCGTGGCCCGAGACGAACAGCATGTCGCCCACGCGCACACATCCCGTGCGGTTGGGTTTCGGAAATTTGAACGGCACCGGCAGCGTTATGCCGAGTTCCGCGAGCTTATCGTCGATCGCGCCCATGGGGCTTCGCGTTCTCGCCTTCGGCACGTGATTCCGGCCCCTCGTGATGACCGCCATCGGCCTCTCTCGCAGGACGCCGAGAACGTGCTTGCGTATCTCGGTTTGCGAAAGCGTGCGGCTCAGAGATACTTTGTCGAACAAATGTAGTCCAAGAAACATCAGTCGTAGATCGGTCCTGCGAGTTGCGACGGCGGCGCTATTCGGGGGCACCGCTGCCGGCCGCGTCACGCTTGGAAGCGTCGCCCAGACCGCACGTCCGCACATCCGCGCGGCCATGATACCGACCGACGCCGCGACGGCCTTCCTCTACGCTCAAGCGCTCGGATATTTCGAGCGAGCCGGCATCGACGTCACGCTCCAAACCATCAACAATGGCCCCGCGATCGCCGCCGCTATCTTGGCCGGCTCGATCGACGTCGGCTTTTCCAACTGTCTTTCACTCGAGATCGCTCATACGCGCGGCCTTCCCGTCGCGATCCTCGCCGGGGGCGGCCTGGATGAGACACGGACCGAGACGGCGGGACTCTTGACCGTGGCGGCATCGTCCCCGATTCGCAGTGCCAGGGACCTCAACGACAAAATCGTGGCCGTTGGGGCCCTGAAAAGCATCAACGATTTGGCGCTGCGCTGTTGGATGGATGCCAACGGCGGGGACTCGGCCTCGTTGCGCTATCTCGAGCTACCGCTGCCGGAAATGCCGCAGGCCTTAACGGCGGGCCGTGTCGCGGCCGCGTCGCTGACGGCGGTGGGCTACGCGAACGCTCCGAAGGACCAATTTCGTCTCCTGGGCAGCACGTATGCCGCGATCTCCCCGAGTTTCGCCGCTTCGGCGTGGTTCGCGTCGCGGACCTGGATCGATAACAACCGTGCGACGGCAAGAACGACGGTAGCGATCATCAAGGCTGCGTCGGCTTGGGCAAATGCAAACCCGCGCGAAGGGATTGCCGTCGTAGCGAAATACGGCGGCTTCACGCGCACGGACTTGGAAAATGCGGCGCCCCCGCTGTTCGCGACCGCCATGACACCCGCACTGCTGCAACCCTCGATTGATGCAGCTGCGAAATACGGTTTCCTCACCCACGCTTTCCCCGCGACCGAACTCATCGATCCTCTCGCAGCAACGCCCGCCTTAGCGAAACGATAACCGCGCAAGATATCGCCGAACGGGAGTACCCACATGGCAAAGCCCATCATCGTCGACACCCACGTACACGTCGTCTCACGGCGACCGGCAAAAATATCCGCGCACCGCCGATACGGAGCGCGCCGGTCAGGTCACCACCGTCAAGGACATGGGCCAACCGGAGTGGCCGGTCGTCACCGGCGAAAGTCTCCTCGCCGACATGGATCGTGCCGGCGTCGACAAGGCGCTGCTCGTTCAGGCGTATTATACCTATGAGTTCGACAACCGCTACGCGATCGACGTCGCCGAGGCGCATCCGGATCGCTTCCGGAGCGTGATCGTCCTCGACCCGATGCGCCCGGACTCCCCGGATCAATTGAGCGATCTGGTAGAACGGCGCGGCGTTCACGGATTACGTCTCTCGCACGGCCACCGCGAGGAAAGCACGCTCGACAATCCCGCAACCTTTCCGCTCTGGGAACGAGCATCGCAACTCGGGCTCTCCGTCTGCATCGGCGACCGGCTCAAGAACTACGGGCGGCTTCGGACGGTGCTGGAGCGCTTTCCCGGCGTGCCGGTCGCCTTCGATCACATCTGGGGCAATACCGTCGGCGACCCGCCGTACGAACTTCTTCAGCCTCTCTTCGATTTGGCCGTTTATCCGAACGTGTACGTGAAGACAGCAATCAACAACTCCGCCGCCGCACGTGAAGGCCGGAGCACGCCGGAGAAATTATATCGGCAGTTGTTCGATCATTTCGGCGCGGATCGTGTGATGTGGGGCTCCAATTACCCCGCCCATCCTCAGAAATACGGCGGTTTTCAGCAGCGGGTCGATGCGTCCCGAGCGGATTACGAATTCATGACTCCTCAGGAGCGGGACTGGGTTTTCGGTGGAACGGCGCTCAAGATCTATCCGCAACTACGCGACGTTCCGGTGAAGGTCTAGCATTCACGTGCCCGAGAGCCGTATTCTCGAGATTCCGCCCGAGCATCGTTCGCCGGAGCAGCGTGATGTCGTGGACGCCGTTCTCGGCGGCCGTGGGCGGGTGCCGACGCCGTTCGCGGTCTGGTTGCACCAGCCGGCACTGGCGGCGCTGTGGGCGCCGCTCGGAACTTACTTCGCGAAAGGCTCCTCCTTGAGCGCCCGCGAGGCAGAAATCGCCGTGACGCTCATCGCCCAACATTGGTCGGGTGACTTTGTCTTCGAAGCACACCTTCGCCGCGCGAGCGAACTGGGATGCTCGCGGGATATCATCGATGCGATTCGAACGCGAGCCGTGCCGAACTTCACCGATCCGCGCGAACGAGCCGTCTACGACTTAACCGTCAGCGCAGGTCTACGCGAATCCCCTTCGAATCGGATTTTCGACGATGCCGTCGCTGCGCTGGGCCGGGACGGCGTAGCGGATCTCATCGCGCTCCTCGGATACTTCACGGCGGTGAGTCTCGCAATGAAATTTCATAATGTCCCGGTGCCGGCACGCTGACGAGCACGCAGTGAAGGTCGCGGTCATTGGCGCGGGGCTCGGCGGGCTCACCGCAGCCCTCGCCCTGCAGAGTAAAGGACTCGACGTCACCGTTTACGAGCAAGCGGCGGCGATCCGCGAGGTCGGCGCCGGCATTCAGCTGAGCCCCAATGCGATGCACGTCTTCGCGCAGCTGGGCTTGGACGCCGCCATCAAGAAGATCGCCTTCGAACCCGACGCGCACGTGGTGCGCAGCTGGAAAACCGGTGCGGTCATCTCGCAAACGAACATGAAAGGTGTCTATCAAGACACCTACGGCGCCGGCTACTTCGGCATGCACCGCGCCGATTTGCAGAGCATTTTGGCCGGCGCCCTGCCCTCGGAGCGCGTCGTGCTCGGTAAGAAATGCGTCGACCTGGCGATGTCGGATGAAGATTGCCGCTTGACGTTCGACGACGGCACGGACGCTCGTTGCGACGTCGTCGTCGGTGCGGACGGCATCCATTCGACCGTGCGCGCGCAGCTGTTCGGCACCGAGTCCCCACGCTTCACCGGCAACATCTGCTGGCGCGGCCTCGTTCCGACAGCCGCGCTGCCGAAAGGCCTCGTTCCGACCGACATGTCGGCGTTCTTCGGCCCCCACGCGAGCATCGTGACCTATTACGTCCGCGGCGGCGAATACATCAACTGGATTGCGATGGCCGAGGAAGACTCCTGGCGCGAAGAGTCGTGGTCGATCGAAGTCGATCCGAGCGAAGTCGCGGGCCGCTACGACGGCTGGTGTCCGATCGTCGAACAACTGCTCGCGGTGACCACCAGGTGCAATAAGTGGGCCCTCTTCGACCGCGACCCGTTGACGCACTGGACCAAGGGGCGCGCGACGCTGGTCGGCGATGCCGCCCACCCGATGCTGCCCTATCTCGCGCAGGGCGCATGCATGGCGGTCGAAGACGGCTACGCGCTGGCGACCCTGCTGGCCGCACATCCCGCTGATCCCCAGACAGCCTTGCAGCGCTACGAGGCAGCACGCAAACCGCGCACCACGCGCGTGCAGCTCACGGCGCGGGCCCGCTCCAAGATCAATCACAAGGCCTCGCCTCAAGCCCAGTTCTTGCGCAATATCGGCTACGCGATTCGTAAACGCCTCAAGCCGTCGGAGCATGCTTACAAAACCGAATGGATCTATGGTTACGACGTCACGAAAGCAGTAGGTTGAACGAGTTGTCCGCGAACCTTTCCCGTAAAACCATGTTGGCCGGCGTCACGGCGCTGGGGCTCTGCACGGCCGCGGCATCGTTGCCGGCCGCAGCTCAGACGACGACTCTTCGCATAGCGACCTCTCCGAGCGATATCGGCGGGCAGGTGTTTTACGCGAAAGACCTCGGCATATTCGCCAAGAACGGCATCGACGCCGACATCTCTCCGGTGATGAACGGCGCCGACGTCATCGCGGCGCTGCTCGGAGGGAGCCTCGACATCGGCTGGTCGAGCGTCATTCCGATCGCGGCGGCGTATAGTCGCGGGATCGAACTCAACATTTTGGGGACGGCCTCGGTGTACAGCTCGACTTACCCGACGAGCGGCATGCTGATGGTGAAGAAAGATTCACCGATCCATTCCGGCAGGGACCTCGACGGCAAGACGATCGCGATCCTCGGCATTCACGCCAACTCCGATCTCGCGCTGCGCGAGTGGACCAACCGTAACGGCGGCGACGACAAGACCCTGCACCTGACGGAGTTGCCGTACGCGGCGATGGCCGATGCGGTGCTGGCCGGGCGCGTCGACGCCGCGTGCATCGATAATACCGGCGACCTGCTGTTCGGCCGGCCCAACGATCCCTTGCGGGTCGTGGGAAATACGTTCGATGCCATCGCGTTGCGGTTTTCCGGGTCGGTGTGGTTTTCCACGCAGGACTGGATCGCCAAGCACCCCGACGCGGCCCGGAAATTCGTCATCTCGCTGCGCGAAGCGAGCATCTGGGCCAACGCGCACCACCACGAATCGGCCGAAATTCTGGCCAAGAACACGAAACGCACGGTCGAGCAAATCGATAATATTCCGCGGCGCACGCCGTACGGCTTTGCGGTGACGCCGGCACTCATTCAGCCGACGATCGATATCGCCGCGAAATACAAGCTCTTGCCGGCGGCGTTTCCGGCGCAAGAGATCATCAGCCCGATCGCGATCGGAGCCGAGCGGTGATGGCCGAGCCGCAGCTGCGCGTCGTTACGATCGAGGAGCATTTCTGGACCGCCGAGCTTCGTGACGCATCGCGCGGACTCGTCGCTACGGTCGACATGCCCGCTGAGAGCGACGTTAACGAACGGCTCAGCGACCTCGGCGCCGTCCGGCTGGCCGCGATGGACGCGGCCGGCATCGACATGCAAGTGCTCTCGCATACGGCACCCGCAACGCAAAATCTCGCACCCGAGGCGGCGATTCGCTTAGCTCGCGAGACGAACGACTTCTTACACCGGACGGTCCAGGCGAGGCCCGACCGGTTCGCCGGCTTCGCGATCTTGCCGACTCCGGACCCCAAGGCGTCGGTCGCGGAATTGGAACGCGGCGTCACCCAACTCGGCTTCAAAGGCGCGATGCTCCACGGGCTGACCCACGGCGAGTTCATGGATGCCAAGAAGTTTTGGCCGATCTTCGCCCTGGCCGAGCAGCTCGACGTGCCGATCTACATCCATCCCGCCGAGCCGCACCCGACGGTCCTCGAGCTGTACTACAAAGAGTACCCGATCATGGCCCGCGCCGGCTGGGGCTTCGGCGTGGAAACCGCCACCCTCGCGATCCGGCTCATCCTCAGCGGCTTGTTCGACGCGCACCCCAAATTGAAGATCATCATCGGTCACCTGGGCGAAGGCTTGCCCTACTCGCTCTGGCGCTGCAATGCGATCCTCTCGCGCGCTCTCAAGGAGAAAACGTTTCGCGAGTATTTCAGCGAGCACTTCTACATCACGACGAGCGGAAATTTCTCACATCCGGCGCTGCTCTGCGCGGTGATGGAAGTGGGCGCCGACCGCATTCTCTTTTCCATCGACTACCCGTATGCGAGCGACGTCGAAGGCCGCCGTTTCATTGACACCGCGCCGCTCTCGCAGGCGGATAAAGACAAGATTCTATCGCATAACGCAAGGCAGTTGCTGCGGCTCACGTAACGCACGCTGGAAACACTAGGAGAACCCATGACTGAATCCGCAACCAGCTCGCGCGGCGCCTTTCTGGCGAGTGCGGCCGCCCTCGCGGCCTTCCCGTCGATCGCACAGGCGGCACCCGGCGCGCCCGTGGTCATCCGCGCCGGAACGATTCCCGCCGACGTCTCCGCGGTCGTAGAGTACGCCCGTGACAACGGCTACTTCAAGAACGCCGGCCTCGACGTGCAGATTCAGATCATGCAGAGCGGTCCGGTCATCGCACCCGCCGTCATCGGCGGTTCGCTCGACGTCGGCGCCGCCAATACCGGCTCGCTTGCCGGCGCCGTCGAGCGCGGCTTGCCCCTGAAGATCTTCGCCCCGGCCTCGCAGGTCAGCGCGAGCACATCGACCGACGTCATCATGGTGAAAGAAGATTCGCCGATCAAGTCGGCCGCCGACATGAACGGCAAGACCGTCGCGATCGTGGCGATGAAGACCGTCCAGCATGCCCTGTTCCTCGCCTGGATCGACAAGAACGGCGGCGATTCAAAGACGATCAAGATGATCGAGATCCCGTTTCCCGAGATGATCGGCGCGCTCGATAGCGGTCGCGTCGACGTGGCGATTCCCTCCGAGCCCTTCACGAGCCAGGGCCGAGCCGGCAACCGCGTGATCGGAAACTGCTACGAAGCGCTGACCTCGCAGATGCTGCTGTTCGGTTTCTTCGCCACCGACGCGTGGCTCACGGCGAACACGCAGACGGCGCTGAAGTTTGCCGCCGCGATCAAACAGGCCGCGATTTGGGCCAACTCTCACCAGAAAGCCTCCGCGGTGCTGCTGACCAAATTCACCGGCCTCGACCCGGCCGTGGCCGACAAAATGGGTCGCGCCACCTACGCGACCGCACTCGAACCCGCGATGATTCAGCCGGCGATCGACTCGATGGTGAAGTACGGTTTTCTGCCCAAGGCGATCGACCCGGCCCAGCTGATCTGGCATCCCGGAAAATAGCCGGCACGAACATTAGTGGTGCGCGGCGACGGGGCTCTGAATCGGCAGGTCGTGACTGCCCGCGAGCGGCGCCCAGCGTTTCGTGGCGCGGCCGGCGCGGATCGCGTCGAGTTCGCGCCAGAACACCTTGCGCAGCAGGGCGATCCCGCTATCGGAGGCTGCGAGTTGCTCGGCGCCCCGGTCGACGATCACGCCTTGGCCGCGCACTGCAACGTAGTCTTGCGCCTGTAGCAGATTGGTCGAACTCGACGTGGGCAGCTGCCGGCCGGCGAAGAGTTCTTCGTAGTGAGCGGCAAAGTCATAGTCGACCGACCGGTCGGCGGCGATGCGGGCCGCGGCATCTTCGTCGTGCGCCGGATACGCATAGATAAAAAACCGCATCGTGCACGCGTCGTCGACCGGCACGGCCCAGACGCACGTGTCGACCCAGGGATCGCCCTTGCGCGGCCCCGGCTCGACGATGTGGTTGTTGTTCGGGAACGTCCAGTCGCTCACGCGAATGTTGTTCTCAGAGCGCTTGGCCGTCTGCCGCAAGCCGGCGTCGGTCTCTTCGTACGAAAGCTCCGGCAGCGCCGTCGTGATCTCGTCGCTGAAGCGGCTTTCGCTCGCCCACGCGTGCACGAAACTCACGTGGAGCGCGTCGAGCGAGTTCTCGATATGCTGAAACCAGTTGCAGTCCCACACGGCTGCGCTGGTACCGGTTCGATGGCCCGTGTGTTCGAGGGCCGCCTTGCGCGGAAGCTCGAACGCCGGCGGTTCGCCGTCGCCGAGGTAGGCGAAAATGAGGCCGCCATACTCGTGCAGCGGATAGGCCGCGATCCGCGTGCGGTCCAGTTGCGGATTACGTTCGGCCGGCATCTCGGTACAGCGGCCGTCGGAGCCGGCGAATTTCCAGCCGTGATACATGCACCGGATCTCATCGCCCACCACCCAGCCGGTGTGCAGCACCGTGCAACGATGCGCGCAACGGCCGCCGACGAGAAACGGCGTTCCGTTGTGGCCCCGGAACAGCGTGAGCTCTTCGTGCATCACTCGCAGCGCGCGAGCTTGTCCCGCGACGAGGGTGTGCGATTGGGCGACCGGCTGCCAGAAACGGCGCAGCAGCTTGCCCATGAGGGTGTCCGGTGCGGACTGGGTGAGAAGTGTCAGCCGATCGCGCCGGCTAGTGGTAGGCTCGTTCTCCATGCCGCCGCGATTCGCACCAGAGCTTCAGGACGCCCGCCTGACGGTTGCGGGACTGCCGTAGCCGCTGAATTCGGACCCCGCGTGCCGGTCGAGCGTGAAGAAACAGAGCGCGCTTGCGATCGTGGTCGCGCCGACGCACAGCAGCGTCAGCCGGATATCGTGCAGGTCGAACGAGCCGTGCGCGGGTGCCTGCACGTGGCTCAACACGTGCAACATCACGGCCGCGACGGCCACGCCGGCGGCACTCGCGATCTGCTGCAGCATGCTCGAGAGACTCGCCGCCGGCCCGTGCTGCGCCGCGCCGACGTTCGCGAACTGCAGACCGTTCAAACTCGCCAGTTCCAGCGACCGGGTAAACCCGAACGTCAGCACGACGGCGACGATGATCGGCACCAGCGCTTCACCGCCGGCGAAGGCGAAGGCCACGGTCGCGAGCCCGCAGATCGTTCCGTTGACGGCCAACACACGCCGGAACCCGAAGCGCCGCAGGATGAACGGCGTGGCGCGTTTCATGCCGATGGCGCCGATCGCCGCAACGAACGTCAACAAACCCGAAACGAAGGCGCTCATTCCGAAACCGATTTGAAAGAGCAGCGGCAGCAAGAACGGCGTCGCCATCACGGTCGCTCGGAAGACCACCCCGCAGCCGTTGGACGCCCGGAACGTCGCGATCCGGAAGAGCGAGAGGTCGAGCAGCGGCTCCGGCGTCCGGCGTGAGTGCGCGACGGCCGCAAAGCCGGCCGCTATTCCCACGGCCAGCAGCACGGCGACCGCAAAGCGCGGGACATCGTCGCGCGTGAAGAGCTCGATCGCGGCCATGCAACAGGCAACGGCGGCGGCGGTCACGACGAACCCGCGCCCATCGAACCGGGCGGCAACCTCGGCCCGCGTGTCGCGAATCCACAGTGTTGCCAGCACCACGCCGGCGATACCCATCGGAATGTTGATCAGGAAAATCCAGCGCCAACTCGCGTACGTGGTCAAGAACCCGCCGAGCAGGGGGCCCAACAGCGGGCCGACCAGCGCCGGCGTGGTCACCATCGACATCGCCCACACGAATTGCGCTTTCTCGACCGAGCGCAGAACGATCAGCCGCCCGACCGGAACCATCATCGCTCCGCCCGCCCCTTGCGCGATGCGCGCGATGATGAACGCCGGCGCCGTAGCGGCGAAGGCGCACGCGATCGACGCCGCGGTAAACGTGAGCAGGGCGATGCGAAACGCCGTGCACTGTCCGTAACGGTCGGCGATCCAACCGCCGACCGGGATGAAGACCGCCAAGCTGACTAGATACGCGCTGATGCCGGAGCTCAGAACGACGGGCGATGTACCAAGGTCGTGCGCCATCGCCGGGAGCGCGGTCGTGATGACGGTGCCATCGAGCCCTTCCATGAAAAACGCGATGGCCACGATGAACGGCACGAAGCGGACATTCTTACGAGGGGCCCTAGCAATGTCTGAACTCATTGGCGTATCCTCGTATACGATCGGGCGACCCGCCCGGTCGAGATCGAGAGAGTGCGATGACTTCACGAGATCAGAACGCGTTCCTTACCGAATCCGGCTTGCGCTGTTTCTTTCACTGCGGGAAATATATTCCCGAACACGTGGGCGTCTAGCCGATGGCTGCACTTTTCAGCGATCTGCGGGCCAAGTGGACGGCCGGCCAAACCACCTTCGGCGCGTGGGCGGCGTTGCCGTGCGCGTTCGCGGCCGAATTGATGTGCGTCGAGGGCGTTGACTACGTCTGCATCGATCAGCAGCACGGCCTCGTCGACTACGCCGATATGCTGCACATGCTGCGGGCGATCGAAGGCCGCGGCGTGGTGGCGCTCACCCGCGTGCCCGCCAACCACGGCTGGCTGATCGGCAAGGCACTCGATGCGGGCTTGCAGGGCGTGGTCGTACCGATGGTGAGCACGCGCGAAGAGGCCGAAGCCGCCGTTGCCGCGTGCCGGTATGCGCCCAAGGGCAGCCGTTCGTTCGGCCCCGTGCGCGCGTCGATGGTCATGGACAGCCGCGATATCGCGATGGTCGGCGACGGACCGCTATGCTTCGTGATGATCGAGACGCGTTTGGGCGTTGCGAACATCGATGCGATCGCTTCGACCCCCGGTCTCGACGGCATCTACGTCGGTCCGGCCGACCTCGCGCTGGGCCTCGGACTGCCGCCCAACCTCGACAAGGAAGAGCCCGAGCACGTGGCCGCCGTGCAAACGATTCTCGACGGCTGCAAACGGCACGGCATCATCGCCGGCATCCAATGCGGTTCGGGCAAGTCGGCGCGCGCGTTCGCCGAACGCGGCTTTCAACTCGTCACGTTCACCAAGGACTCATCGCTGTTGCCGCAAGCCGTCGACCGCGAGATCGCGGCCGCGCGCGCGGGTCTCGCAGCGGCCGCATCGGTCAACGGCAAAGAGAGAGGTTACACGTAGTGGCAAACGCAGTGATCACCGGCGCGCAAGACGACGTCGCGCGGCTCATCGCAACCTATGCCGCCACGGCGCCGGCGCAGTTGGACGAGCGCACGGAACGCGCGGCCAAAGCGGCGCTGATCGATTCGATCGCCGTGGCCCTGGGCGCGCTGCAGCACCGCGCCGCGCAAGCATCGCGCCGGCATGCCTACCGGTTCGCAACACCGGACGGTTGCGTCTTGTGGGGAACCTCGAAACGCGCCGCGCCCGAACTCGCCGCGCTCACCAACGGCGTGCTGCTGCGCTGCTATGACTACAACGACTTTTTCGTCGGACGGCGCAACAGCGGACACCCCAGCGACATGATCGGCGGCGTCGTTGCCGCGGCGGAGTGGGCCGGCGCGAGCGGCGCGGAACTGCTGGCGGCGATCGCCATCGGTTACGAAGTCGTCGGCGCGGCGTTCGATGCGTTCTCCACCGCTCCCGGCGGCTGGGACTATACGAACCTTTCCGTGCTCGGCGCGACGTGCGCGATCGCGCGCATCCTCAAACTCGATAGCAAGCAGACCGAAGAGGCGCTCGCGATGACGGTGATCCCGCACTTCGCGAGCGACGAGATCGAATCGGGCGAGTTGAACGAGCGCGGCGACCTGACGATGTGGAAGCGCTTCAACGGCAGCGATGCCGTGCGCAACGCGCTGCAAGCGTGCCTGCTCGCGCAAGTCGGCGTCGAGGGTTCGGTCCTGCCGTTCGCCGGCAAGAACGGCTTCATCGCGAAACTCAAAAACGACGCCGGCGACGTGCTGCCCGTCTTGAGCGAACGCCTCGGAGACTCGCGCCCGCCGACGCGCGTCACCGAGACGTACATGAAGCGCTGGCCCGTCGGCTCGGTCGCCCAAAGCGCGATCCAGGCCGCGCTCGAAGCGCGCGAGCTCGCGGGCGACGTCTCGCAAATCGCCGCCGTTCGCGTGTTCGCCGAAGAGGGCGCCTACGACCATCTGGTGGCGATCCGCAAAGACCCCTGGCATCCGATCTCGCGCGAGACCGCCGACCACTCGCTGCCCTACATCGTCGCGGCCGCCGTGCTCGACGGCGAGATCACGACCGCCAGCTTCGCACCCAGCATCGTCACGGCACCCGAACGGCTGCGCTTTCTCAACGAGAAAGTCACGGCCGCCGCGGCGCCCGAACTCGGCACGATTGCCGGCGGCAAACACAAACGGGCCGAAGCCGGCTACCTCTCGCGCGTTGAGATCGAACTCAACGACGGCCGCGTGGTGCACGGCGCCGCGACGCCGTTTCCGGGTCACCCGCGCAAGCCGTTTTCCGACGCCGACTTCGCGGCCAAGCTCAAAGAAAACGCGCAGCCGCATCTCGGCGCCGACCAAACGGAGCGGCTCACCGCGGCGTTGTTCGCGATCGAGCGCGCCGGCTGTGTTGCGGATCTCACCGCCCTGCTCGCGTGTCCCGCGGAGAGCGACATCGACACCGCCGTCACCGAGTAAGGTTGGCGGCAGGGAAGGGTCCGCGCTTCTCAAAGGGTCGGCACGTGAGTGCACGGGTCGCCTCCTCCGGTCGGCGACAATGGCAATGCCGCTCGTTCGCCCGCTCGATTAGTACGGCGCTCGTTCTCGCTCTACTTGCTTTAGTCACCGTTCAAGCAGCCGCTCAGACCGTTTCCACGGGCTACGCCCGCATCACCGGCTCGGTCGTCAAGGTGTGGGCGCTCGACGCGCACGGTGCGCCGATCGTTTCCGGCACCGGAATCGTCGTCGAGTCAACGGGAGACATGGCGACGATCCTCACGACGGCGCGCGTCGTCAAAGAGGCCGTCACGATCCGCGTCGACGTCAACAGCACCGTGCACAACCTGACCGCGACGGTGAGTTCCACCAGCCCCGAAGGGATAGCGCTCCTCAAAATACCGCACGTAAAGCTCGCGCCCGTGACGTTCTCGCTCCGTCCGGTCGTCGTCGGGGACACCGTCGCAGGCGCGGGTTTTTTCAGCGACGACGAAGCGGGCGCGCTGATCCTGCACCTGCTCTTCCCGGGAACGGTCAGCGCGCAGATCCGCGACGGCAAGGTGCTCGAGTTCGACAACCTCTTCATCCGCGAAGGCGTCGGCGGCGGCCCGGTGTTCGACCCCGCGACGGGCAACGTCCTCGGCATCGTCGCGTCGCGCGACGCGGGCGGCAACGGCGGATATGCCATCTCGGGGCGGCTCGTGCTCGTCCCCTTCTTGACGGCCCAGCACGTGCACGTGGCGCTCGAGAACCTCACCCCCGCTCCCGCTTCCAGTGCACCCGTGCTCGCCACGCCGCGGGTCGCCGTCGCGGCGCCCAGCCCGCTGCCGAGTCCGCTGCACAGCCTGCCGCCGCCGGCGCCGTCACCGCCGCTCGCGACGCCTCGGGTCGTCGTCGCCGTGACGGCCAGCCCGCTGCCGAGCCCGCTGCCGAGCCCGCTGCCGAGCCCGCTGCGCGGCCTGCCGCCGCCCGTGCCGTCACCGTCGCAATCCCCGTCACCGTCGCCATCCAAAGTTGCATTGTCCGTGCCGGCGGGGCGCAGTTCGGCTGCTCCCGCGGTGGTAACCCTGCCGGTGCGACTGGGTCACAAGCCGCCGGGCACGCAGGCCTGGCTGCCGATGGAGGGGTTACCGGGAATCTCGTGGCTGTGGGTCAGTGACGGCTACGGTGCCGACGGCGAACAGACCGTCGATCTGTACGCGTTCAACGACTACGCGCAGACCGTGTACTTCTATCCCGAGCTCCGGTATACGCTCAACGGGAAGTCGTTCGCGGTGTATTACAACGCCCAACGGGTATTCAGCGTCGCGAGCGAGCTAACGCGCGAGTTTCGGCTCCGCTTTCCGGTGCCCGCGCAAGTCCAAGGCATCAACATCACGATGCACGACGTGCGCTTCGGCGTCGATGCGGGGCCCTTCTTCCTGCCCCATTGAGCGATCCGCGCGTTAGGGCGTAGCAGCCGCGGCCGGAGACGGCGCCTCGACCGAAACGGCCGAATCGACGTCGGCGGGAATCACCGGGCGCATGTTCGCAGGCGGAACGAGTTTCGCCGCGCCGGACGCCGGCTGCGGGGACGACGGAGCAGCAACACTGCTCACGGTGGACGTGGTCGCCGCGCCGGCACCGGGATCCAGCGCTTCCTTCGCGACCGGGGCGGGCGGCACGCCGGCGCCGATCGCTTGCGGCGCCGCGGCGGGCGGCGCCGGCGGCCGCACCGGGACCACGGCGGCCGGATGCGCGTAGCCGGTCGCGTGCTTCACGACCGCCGCCGGCGTTGCCAGCGGCGTGACGACGACCGGCGCGCCCCGTTGCGAGAGGATCCACGCTCCGAACGAGCCGGCCGCGAGCGCCGCGATACCGATGGCGGCGAGCAGCAGTGCGAATCTCGGTCGCGGCTGCGCCGGCCAGGGCTGGGGCGGCGGGGGTGAGGGCGGCAGCGACGGCGGCGTAAGCGCGCTGACGCTTGGAGCTTCCCAGTCCGCCGCATTCCACACGATCGCGTAGACGTGCACGGGTTCGCTGATGTTCTTGAACTGTTGCTCGCCGCGATCGTCGAAGGTCACTTTGAGTTTGCCGCGGACGGCTTCGCGCACGGCCCCGGTGATGCAGATTTCGGACGGCGCGGCGACCGCTTCCAAGCGCGCCGCGATGTTCACGCCGTCACCGAAGATATCTTCGCCGTCGCGAATGACGTCGCCGAGGTTCACGCCGATGCGAAAGGAAAATCGCGAATCCGCGGGCTCGGTGGCCTCAAAGCACTCGATGTCGCGCTGGATTTGGATCGCGCACGACGTTGCATCCACGATGCTGCCGAATTCGGCCAGCAATCCGTCGCCGTACGTCTTGACCAGACGGCCGTGATTGCGCGCGATTGCCGGACCGGTCACCCATTGGAGGGTGTCCTTGAGCCGGGACAAGGTGCGCTCCTCATCATTTCCCATCAAACGGCTATAGCCGACGACGTCCGCCGACAGAATGGCCGCAAGATGGCGAGCATAATTCATATCGTTCGGGCGGACGTTCGTTTCGACTGGGTCCCGTGGCCTGCGTCCGGTTGCCTGCGATCGGCCGCGAGCAGGGCAAAACGGCATCGCCGTGCTAGCCGACCGAGAATGGGCGAACCACGGTCGAATGCGTTCTAGCGCGCCCTATGGTCTCGCCGGCGCCCTGCTCGTACTCGTCTCGAGTCTGGCCGTGGCCGGCGCCCAGCCGGCTCCGCCCCTGCCGCTCGCGAGCCCGCCGCCGGCCGCCGGTACGCCCCGGGGCGCCGCAACACCGCAACCCAAGGCGTCGTTCGACCGGCACGAGCTGGTGCTCGCCCCCGGTGCGAGCACCGTCGTGCACCTCTTCGGGGCATCCGCCGTCACGCTCACGCTCTCGAACACGCAGGTGGATGCGCGCTACGACGCGCCGACGCGCAGCGTCATCATCACGGCGCACCAGCTCGGCGACACGACGATCGTCGGCACCGACGCGCACGGCACCAGCGATACGATCCTCGTGCACGTCGATGCGCCCGCCGGCGTCATCCCGAGCGACGTCACGGTCGTCGTCGCCGGAACGCCGGCGCATGAGTTTCTCCTGGCCCGCGTGCGGGCCGAAATAAAGCGCCTGGCCCATCTATGCGGCGCCTGCACCCTCGATCTGCCGGGAGCAGCGAACTTGGACGGGACGCTGCCGGCGCAACCCCTCGACGTGCGGCTGGGAGGCCCCAACGTGTCGGCGGTTAGCGGGCAGACGACGCTGCATCTGGTGGTCGATCAACTCGTGTCGAAACGCGAACCGGTCACGCTGCTCTACAGCGACGATCCGGAGAGCGTCGGCGTGGACGGCGTGCTCTTTCGAAGCTCGCAGCCGGTCGACGCCGACCACCCGGCGCGCCTTTACGCCTATCACGCCGCCGCCGACAACGGCCGCAGCATCTACCTCGTCGTGACGACGCTCGGTCAGCAATCCGACGTGCAGCTGGTGGGCGCGACCGTTGGGCCCTATGGCGATTACAACTGCGTGGGGCATGCGGCGACGAACGCGTTTCTCGTCCGGCGGATGCAGCCGGAGGGCATGCGCGTGCACGCGAGCGCCGACGCGCCGGCGGTCATCCCGCTCAACTCCCGGCGTATGCCCGCGCGCACGCTGATTGCCGCGATTTACGACATCGCCGTCGTATCGGGCGACCCGGTGCGCATTACAATCGTCTCCGCTAGCGGCGATGCCGACCCGCTCACGCTGCTGGCGGGAGCGGAGATCGCCTCGGACGGCCATGCGCGCCGCGGTGAATACGACCTCTCCACGCTGAAGCCGCTGGCACTGAATTACACGGTCGGCCAAACGGACGAACCGGTGCTGGCCGTCGGCAACGGCGCATCATCCGACGACACCCCCGCGGGCGGCGAGCTCGCGCCGCTGCGCGCGAATTGGGCGGGACTGCACGGCGAGTTCGGCGTGCTCCGCTCGATCGCGCTGCACCTGAAAAACGCCACTGCCGACCCCGGTACGGTCAGCCTCTACGCCACCCCGGCCAACGGTCCCGACACGCTGAATATGTGGTTCGCCGGCGACTCGGCGCCGGTGGAAATCGGGCGCATCGCCGATCCGAATTCGCGCACGCTGATACGCCAGTTCACGCTCGCTCCCGGAGCGGCGCAAAACGTGAACGTGCTCTTCATGGCCGACGGCGCGTCATGGTTTCCGATCGAAGTCGGGCTGACGTCGGGACCCACCATTCCGCCGCAGCCGAACGCGTTCGACGGCTGCGTGCGCGCGCTTCAGGATCAGGTTGGCCGGACGTTCCCCTAGGAGTGGTCGGCGGCGGCGCGCGCCACCAGCGCGCCGAGCCGCGCGATGCCCTCGGCGATCGTCGCTTCGGACTGCAGCGAATAGTTCAGGCGGATCGTGTTGACGACCGCGCCGTGCGGTGAGAACGCGCCGCCGGGAACGAAGCCGATCCGCTCTTCCCGCAACGAGCGCGCGAGCAGTTCGGCGCCGTCGATGCCGGCGGGCAGCGTCACCCACACGAACATGCCGCCTTCGGGTTTGCTCCAGGTCGTGCCGGCCGGCATGTGCGCCGCGAGCGCGGCCAGCATGGCATCGCGCCGCCGGCGGTACGGCGGCAGCAGCGTGCGCACGTGCTCGTCGAAAACCGTGCTCGCGATGCGGTGGACGACCATTTGGTTGAGCGTCGCGCTGTGCAGATCGCCGGCTTGTTTCGCCAGCACGATCTTGCCCACGAGATCGCGCGCCGCGCAAATCCAGCCGACGCGCAAGCCCGGGCACACCGTCTTCGAAAACGTGCCGCAGTAGACCACGCGGCTGCGCTCGATCGTGCCGCACCGCTCGAGTTCCAGCGCCGCCAGCGCGGGAGCGTGCTCGCCGTCGAAGCGCAGCGCTTCGTAGGCCGCATCTTCGAGCACCGGTACGTCGAGCTCCGCGGCCAGGGCCAGGATCGCGCACCGCTCGGCGATGGTGAGCGTTTCGCCGGACGGGTTGGCGAAGTCGGGTACGACGTAGGCGAGCGCGACGCGGCCGCCGTTATCGGCGGCTTGCGCGCGATACGCCGCGGCCGTACCGCCGGCGCGGAAGAGCAGATCGTAGCGCGGCTCGTAGGGGTTGAAGGCCTGCAGCGCTCCCAGATAGGTCGGCTCTTGCACGAGCGCCGTATCACCGGGATGCACGAGCAGCTTGGCGATGAAGTCGAGGCCCTGCTGCGAGCCCGACGTGATGACGATATTGTCGATCTCGCACGGCACGCCGCGCCGCGCCATGTAGTCGACGATCCAGCGCCGCAGCGGCAGATAGCCTTCGCTGACCGAGTATTGCAGCGAGCCCGGACCCTGTTCCGCGTCGCCGAGGATCTCCGCGAACGCCGTGCGGATCGCTTCCATCGGAAAGAGCGCCGGATCGGGGATGCCGCCGGCGAACGAGATGATGTCCTTGCGCTCGAGCAGCTTGAGCAGCTCGCGAATCTCCGAGGCGTGCATGCGGGACACGCGACCGGCGAACCAGTCGCTCCAATCCACGACGGTATCGGCGGCGATCATGACGGTGTGTTAGGCCAGAACGCCGGCGAGCTCGGACTTGGGGAACTCGACGATGTCGGGCTTAGCGCCCCACATGCAGAACGCTTCTTCGGTGAATGGGAACTGGCGCGGCACGTAGGCGGCTTCGTCGTCGATGATCATCACGCCCGAGGAGTACTCGTAGATCATTCCGTCGAGCCCTTCGAAGTACAGGAACACCGCACCCGATGAGGCGTGCCGCCCCGGTCCGAACACGATCCGCACGCCGCGCTGTCCGCGCAAGAAATACCACGAGCGCATCACATCGTCGATCGTCTCGACTTGGTGGTTGATGTGCTGCACGCCGGCGTACGTGCTCGGAAAGAGCGCCAGCGTATGGTGAATTTCGTTGATGCGCAGCAGCGGTGCGTCGCCCAGCCAGTCGCTGACGCGCGCGTTGAAGATGCGCGTCCAGAACGCTTCGTCGCGCGGAGCGTCGGTCGTGCGCAGACCGATGTGGCTGAAGCCCGTGACGCCGGCGTCGCGGCTCGGAAAATAGCGGCGCGTGCCGGTCTGCGCGCGCCAGACGATCTCCATCGGGTTCCCGGTCGGATCGTCGAAGGCGATGAAGTCCCGCACCCGGCGCACTTCGCATTCGGCGGCCGTGCCGGCGTGCACGGGATGCCCGGCTCGTTCGAGCTCGGCCGCGATCGCCTGCAAATCGGCGCTCTCGGAAACCTCGAAGGCGGTCGCATGGCGCGCGGGATCGCCTTCGACGTAGCAGATCGTGTGGTCGCGGACGTCGCTGCGGAAGTACGCCATCCCGCGCTCGCGGCCGGCCGCCTGCAAGCCTAAGACCTTGGTGGCGAAGTTCGTCGCCTCACCAAGGTCGGGCGTACCGATGCGGACGTAGCGAATGCTGCGCAGATCGATCATGCGGCGTGACCCGTGTCGGCGAATTCTTTCTGAATGTCCATGAACTGGTTCCAACTGTTGTTGAGAGCATCGACCACCATCGGATCGAAGTGCGAACCCGACGATTTTTGAATCACGCGCAACGCTTCATCGGTCGTCCACGCGCGCTTGTACGGACGCTTCGAGATCAGAGCGTCGAACACGTCGCCGACGGCGGCGATACGCGCGGCCAGTGGTATCTGCGTGCCGCGCAAGTGATCGGGGTAACCGGTGCCGTCCCAGCGCTCGTGATGGCGCAGCGCGATCTGCGAGGCCAATTGCAGCACTTTGGACGAGCTGCCGACGAGGATATCGTAGCCGGCCCGCGCGTGGCGCTTCATGATCTCCCACTCATCGGGATTGAGCGGGCCCGCTTTGAGCAAGATCCCGTCGGGCGTTGCGACCTTGCCGATGTCGTGCATCGGCGTCGCCAAACGCAGCAGCCGCTGATCTTCGGCATCGAGCTCGAGCGTGCGCCCCAGCACCTCGGCGTACTTGCCCATGCGCACGATGTGCAGCCCGGTCTCGCTGTCGCGAAATTCGGCGGCGCGCGTGAGCCGGTTGATCGTTTCTTCTTCCCGGTCGGCGATTTCTTTGGTTGCGCGCGCCACGTCGGCGGCCAACGACGCCGCATAGCTCTCGAGCTTCTTGCGGCTCTCGCGCAGGGCGAGCAAGTTCTTCACGCGCGAGAGAAACTCGACCGGGTCGGCCGGCTTGTTCAGAAAATCGCTGGCTCCGAGTTCGAGCGCGCGATGGCGAATCTCGCGATCCTTGTCGCCGGTGATCACGACCAACGGCGTTTGCGTGTCGCCGTGCGCCTTGTTGTAGGCCTTGACGAAATCGAGTCCGTCCATCCCTTCGGTCGCGCCCATGCGGTAGTCGAGGATCACTAGATCGTGCTCTTGCCGGCTGCACCATACCAGCGCCGCATCCGGAGACGTGAACGGCTTAACCTTCACGTCACCGATACGCGAAAGAATATGAGCATATGCTTTCTGGTTCGTTTCGCTGACGTCGATGATCGCGACTATCATCTCGATCTTTCTGCCGGTGCGAAACTACGGTCGATGTGCGTGATGGTCCGACGAGACTCTCTTTAGCGCGGAGGTACTACGGGTGGAGGTACTTACGGGTGCGGGTATTCAGCAGTGGTGACGCGGACTCTTGGTGGTTGACCGCCGCCGAGACGTCTTTCCAGGCCGTCAGGATACCCTACGGCGACCGTGGCTCACCAGCGTCCCAACACGTCTATTGACGGCACCCTCACGACCCGCCTCTCCGTAAACCCGATGCGGGGGAACGTTTTACACGGGCCAAACAGCTCCGCAACCAAAGCGCCTCCTTCGCTCATTTGAGTTACCCCGAGAGAGGGCCGGGGCCGATGCGGCGCCGGCCGGCCGCGAACGCCGGCGGCGTGCGGAGCGGCTCGCGCGTTCCGGCCGTCCCGCGCGGAGCGTACGCTATCGTTCTCACGCGGTACTATCCGAACGGCGCGAAACAGGTTATCCTGAAAGCGCATGATCGTCTCGATCTCGCGCGAACTCGGCGCCGGCGGTGGAACGCTCGGCGAGGCCCTCTCCCGGACGCTCGACGCGGCGCTGCTCGACGAACGCTGGTTCATCGCGCAGCTGTCCGCGCGCTACCAGTTCACCAGCGAGTTTCTGGAACGCACGCTCGAGCGGCCGCCGAAGTTCGGCGAGAGCCTGATCCACACACTGGCCCGGGCCACCGCGATGGTGCCGGGCACCTCGACCTTGCAGATGCCCGACGAGCAGATCATCGACGCGGTGCGGGCGCTCGTGCTCGAGCAGGCGCAGAACGGCCACGTCGTCGTCATCGGGCACGGCGGGGTGAGTATGCTGGGCTGGCGGCCGACGAACATCCCCGTGCTCTCGATCCTGCTCCAGGCCGGACGCGAGTGGCGGATCGAGCAGCTGGCCCGGCGCTACGGGATCACGCGCGAGGATGCGACGCGCCGCATCAAGACGACCGACGACGCGCGCGTGCGCTACCAACAGCATTATTTCAACGCGCACATGTACGACTGCACCCTCTACGACCTCGTGCTCAACACCGAGGTGCTGGGACTCGAGAATTCGGTCGCGCTCGTCACCTCGGCCGTACGGGCCCTGGTTCCGAACTACGCCGCGGCGACGTCCGCCGAGAGCGCCGCGAAGTCCACGTAGGCCGGGTGCCCGCTCGTCGCGCCGGGCGGCGTGTCCGCCGGCCGCAGCAGACGCGCCGTCTGTAAACCGGCCGCGCGCGCGGCGTCGAGTTCTTCCTCGATATCGGAGAGAAAGAGCATCTCGGCCGGCCGGAAGCCGGTTTGCGCCGCGATCGCCGAATACGAGGCGCTCTCGCGCTTGGCGCCGATCGTCGTGTCGAAGTTGCCGGCGAACAGCGGGCTGAGGTCACCGGCGAAGGTGTGCGCGAAGAGCACCTTCTGCGCCACGATCGAGCCCGACGAGTAGACGTAGAGGGCGATCCCGGCGGCGTGCCAGGCGGCCAGCACCGGCGGCACGTCCGGATAGAGGTGACCGAGCAGGCCCGACTGCGTGTAGCCCTCGTTCCAGATCAAGCCTTGCAGCGTCTTGAGCGGCGTCGCTTTGCGGTCTTCGGCGATCCACGCGTGCAGGTGCGCGAGGATGCGGGAGTCGTCCGCGTCGGGTTCGCCCGCGACGGCGGCGGCTTCGCGCATCGCGTTCGCAACGACCGCTTCGTCCCGGTGCGCGGCGACGTATGCGTCGAGCCGTTCGTCGGCATACGGGAAGAGCACGTCGCGCACGAAGCTGATCGCGGAGGTCGTCCCTTCGATATCGGTGACGATCGCGCGCGCGACGATCACTCGTACTTCGGGAAGCGCGCCGCGATCTCGGTTCCGCTGTACTGCGGCACCCAGCCTTCTTGGTTGTTGAACCAGCGGATCGCGGTGAATTCCGGATCCGCACCCATGTCGAACCAGTGCGGCGTGCCGGCCGGCACGCTGATCAAGTCGCCGCGCACGCAGATGGCCTGAAAGACTCTGCCCTGCAAGTGCAGGTAGAACGCGCCCGAGCCTTCGACGAAAAAGCGGACCTCGTCTTCGGTGTGCGCGTGTTCTTCGAGAAATTTCGCACGCATTGGCGCGGTGTTGGGCGTGCCCTTCGCGAGCCGCAGCACGTCGACCGTGCCGTAGCCGCCGTCGGACTGCACGCGTTGCACGGAGGTCGCGTAGGCCGCCAGCACGCCGGCCGAATCGGCATCCGGCGCCAGGTCGTGGTCGGCCGTCCAGCGTTCGAAGCGCACGCCCACCTCGCCGAGCAGACGCGCGATCTCCGCGCCGTCGGTCGTCGCGACCAGCGGCTGGGCGGGCGCGTTCTCGTCGTACACGTTGAGCTTGGAAGAGAGCGTCGTCGCGCTGGTGGTCATCGTTGCAGTTTCCGTTCTTCGAGGGTGCACGCGAGCAAGAATTCCAGGCCTTCGAGGTGGCGGCGCGCTTCGGCCATCGTCGCGCCCCAGGCGTAGAGCCCGTGTCCGGCGAGCAGATAGCCGGGCGCGGTCCCGGGGTCGCTGAGCCGCCGTTCGACCCGCACCGCCAGCGCCGCCGTGTCTTGATCGTTGGCGAACACGGGCAGATCGACGGCGTCGTCGTGCGTGGTCGTTCCGGCCAGGGCCTTCTGCATCTCGAAGCCGCGCAGACGCAGGCCTCCGCCGGCCGCCTCGAGCGCGCGAAAGCACGGTCGCCGCGACCGTGTGGACGTGGACGACGGCGCCGATCGCGGCGTCCGCCCGGTAGCGGGCCAGGTGCAGCGGCGTTTCGGCCGACACCCCGGGCGGAATCGGTCCGGCCAGCGGCACGACCGCGACGTCGCCGGCGCCGATCGCGCCCTTGTCGACGCCCGAGCGGGTGATCAACGCGTGGCCGGCGTCCAGCCGGCACGAGAAATTGCCCGACGTCGCCGCCAGCCACCCGCGCGCCGCGGCAAAGCGACCGAACGCGGCCAGCGCTTCGACGGCAAGCGGATCGGCAACCGGCACGGCCAGCGTGCCCTGCGGCAAGGTCACGTCGCTGGAACCCGGCCGCCCAAAGACCGGTTGCGCTCAGCGCCCGAGTGCGGCCGCGAACGAACCATCATACAGGTCGCCGATTTTGGGCAGCTCGGTGAGCACGCCGAAGGCGACCTGCGCCCGCGCGACGTTGAGCAGGCCGGCCTCGTCGAGTTTGAGATTCGGGTCGAACGCGTGCCAGGTTCCGAAATCGATCTCGTAGCTGCGCTGCGCGATCGCCGGGCTCGCGCGCGTCGCGTCGATGAGGACGGCCACAGCCGGCCCGCGCTGCGCGTAGCCGAAACGGATCGCCGTGCGCAAGGCCCGGAGCATCTTCACGGCGACCGGGCGGTTGGCGGCCGCCCAGGCGCTGTTCACGAACACCGCCTTGAACAGCCACTGTTTCATCGTGTCGTAGGACGTGTCGAGCGCGTGCATGCCGTTGGCTTCGGCTTCGAGATCGAAGGGCTGGGCCAGCATCGCGCCCTGTACGTTACCGGTCGAGAGCGCCGCATACCGCGCGCTGCTATCGCCCGAAAGCGTCACCGAGAAGTCGTCGATCTTCATATGGTTCTTGGCCGCCATGCTCGCGAACGACATTGCGGTCACGTCTTGTTTCGAAGCGAGCACGATCGACTTCCCGCGCAAATCACCCCACGTTTTGATCGACGCCGGCACGACCATCACGAACGGGTTCACCGTGAAGATCGGCGCGACGATCTTCACCGCCAAGCCGTGCGCGATCGCCGCGATGACCGTATCGCTGCCGGTGTCGCCGAGGTTCGCAGCGTTGGTCGCAACCGCGTTCATCACGTTGGCCGGCGTGGCTGCCAAGACGATCGACACGTCCAACCCTTCGTCGCGAAAGAAGCCCTGCTGCTTGGCGATGAAGACCGGCCACTCCGATGCGTTGGGGCCGATGATCGCAAACGTCACCGGCGTGAGCCCGGGCGCCTGTGCGCGCGCGGCCGGTGCGCTGACGGCGAGGACCGCTCCGCAGAGCAGCGCCGAAGCGCCGCGCATGAAATTTTTCACCCCCGGCGTTTCTTCGGACCGGTAGGGGGCTCCGCCAAGGCCCGTCCCGAGCCGGCGCGGTAGATCGTCTCCATGCTGTGGTTCATCTACTGTGAGGACCGGGACGACGGCGCGGCCGCGATCCGCGCTGCCGTGCGCGAGGAACATCTGGCCTATCTGGATGCCAACGAACGCATCCTCGTGGTGGGCGGCGCGCTGTTGGCCGACGACGGCATCGCGCGCCTGGGCAGCGTCTTTCTCGTGAACCTGCCCGATCGCGCCGCCTGCGAGGACCTCATGCGCGACGAGCCGTTCCGCAAAGCGGGGCTCTTCAAGCGCGTCACGATCGCCCGCATGCGCAAGGGCCAATTCAATCCGAGCGCCGCCCCGGCCACCGCCGAGGGCGAGTAGGAAGAGAGGAAGCCGATGTCGGGTCTCGTTCCAGGCAAAGCCAAGCCGCGCGGGCGTTATCCGCACGTGCGCCGCGCCGGTGACTTTCTGTTCGTGTCGGGGATCAGCTCGCGGCAACCCGACAACACGTTTGCCGGCGCATCGGCCGATGAAATGGGGACGACGAAGCTCGACATCGCGGTGCAAACGCGCGCGGTGATCGAGAACATCCGCGATATCCTGGCCTCCGAGGGGGCGCAGCTCTCCGATCTGGTCGACGTGACGGCGTTCCTCGTCAACATGAACGACTTCGGCGAATACAACCGCGTCTACGGCGAATTCTTCGATTACACCGGACCGGCCCGAACCACGGTCGCGGTCCATCAGCTGCCCCATCCGCACCTGCTGATCGAAATGAAGGGCACCGCGTTCGTTCCCGCCGAGCGAAAATAGCCGGCCGGCGGCGCCGACCCGCTTTTTGTCCAACGCCGTCGGCCGACGGCGTCCGGTTTGTCAGGACGACCAGTAGGCGCCGATCCCAAATGAATCCGGGGTGGACACCACTTCGGGAACCACCCCCGCGCTCGCGGCGACCGTAACACGCCCGGCCGTCGTCGCGCCCCGCACGATTCCAGGCTGGCTGTACGCGGTGCCGCTGCCGTTCGTCCTGATCGTCGCCTGGCAACTCGCCTGCGGCGGCAAGTCGTACTCGCTGATCCCGCCGCCCTCAACGGTCGTACTGACGGCTTGGGACTATGCCTTCGGCGGCATCCGCAACGACCCGTACAGCGGCACGTTTGCGGCCAACGCGATGGCCAGCATCATGCGCGTCTTCTCGGGCTTCTTCGTCGCGATGGTCATCGCCATTCCGCTCGGGCTCATCTTGGGCCGCAGCGTGCTGGCGCGCCGCGTGATCGATCCGACGCTGCAGTTCTTGCGGCCGATCCCGGTCACGGCGTGGCTGCCGCTCACCATGATCCTGTTCGGGCTCGGGCCGCCGGCGACGATCGCTCTGATCGCGCTGGGTACGTTTTTCCCGATGCTGCTCAACACCGTCGACGGTGTGCGCTTGGTCGAGCCGCGGCTGATCGAAGCGGCCGAAATGCTGGGCACCCCGAAAACGGCGATCTTCGCGCGCGTGATCTTGCCGGCCGCATCGCCGTCGATCTTCACCGGTATCCGGATCGGCCTAGGTCTGGCCTGGGTGCTGCTGGTCGTGGGCGAGATGACCGGTGTCCCAACCGGTCTCGGCGCGAGCATCATGGACGCGCGCCAGTTGAGCCGCACCGACCTCGTCATCTCGGGCATGGTCTACATCGGGATCCTGGGCTTCTTGAGCGACCGGGTCGTGATGCTGATCGGCCGCCGCGCCCTGTGGTGGAATCCCAGTGCTCGCTGACCGCTTGACACAAGTACCGGCGATCGAGACGCGCCGGCTCGACAAGACCTACGTCTCGCAGGGCCGCGACGGCAGCCTCACCGAGACCCACGCGCTCAGCGACATCAACGTGACCGTCGCGCAAGGCGAGTTCATCTGCATCATCGGCGCCAGCGGCTGCGGCAAGAGCACCCTGCTGCGCATCGTGGCCGGCTTCGAAACGCTCACCACGGGCGAGATGCACGTGATGGGCAAGACGATCGCCGGCCCCGGTCCCGACCGCGGCATGGTATTCCAAGACTACGCGCTCTTTCCGTGGCTCAGCGTCGCGGCCAACATCGCATACGGCCCGCGTCAGGCCGGACGGTCCAAGGCCGAGATCGCCGAGCTGACGGAACGCTACCTCGACATGGTCGGTCTGCAGAAGTTTCGCAACCGCTACCCGCACGAGCTCTCGGGCGGGATGAAGCAGCGCGTTGCGATCGCACGCGTGCTGGCCAACGACCCGGCCGTGATCCTGATGGACGAGCCGTTCGGCGCGCTCGATGCGATCACGCGCAACGGCTTGCAAGAAAGCTTGCTCGACATCTGGCAGAAAGCGAAGAAGACGATCCTCTTCATCACGCACAGCGTCGACGAAGCGGTCTACCTCTCCGACCGTGTGATCGTGCTCAGCCCGCACCCCGGCCGGCTGAAGATGGAAATCCCGATCGATCTGCCGCGTCCGCGCGACATCGCTTCGGTCGAGTTCAACCGGCTCAAACGCGAGATGCTCGACGCGATCGCGCCCGACATCGCCGTGGAAGCCGCCGCCGAAGCGTCCTAACCCGCGACGACGCGGCGGGCCAAAGCGGCCAGCGCCGCGTCCGCGAAGGCCGGTGCGATCAAGGTGATGCCGATCGGCACGCCGTTCTGCATAGCGGCCCGACGGGATCGCGAGCGCGCACAAGTCGAAGAAGTTCACGAAGTTCGTGTACGTGCCGAGCGTGGCGTTGAGCGCGTACGGTTCGGCGGCGATCTGTTCGAGCGTGTAGATCGTGGGCGAGGTCGGCACGACGAGCACCGGCGCGCGCGCGAACATCGCCAGCGCTTGGGCGCGCAGGTCGCGCATCCGGTACTGCGCGCGGAACGCGTCGGCGGCGGTGAACCGCCGGCCGCCGTCGACGATCGTGTGCGTGACCTCGAGCAGCGCGCCGGGGTGCGCTTGCGCGAAGTCGCCGACCGCGGCCGTCCGTTCGGCCACGAACGCATCGTTGTAGAGCATGCCGGCGGCCTCGTAACACGCGCTCATGTCGACCGCTACCGGCGTTCCGCCGAGCGCTGCGAGGCGCGCGACGGCCTGCTCGAAGCTGCGCTCGGCTTCCGCGTCGCCGCAAAACACGCGCTGTTCGACCGCCGGCACGGCGAACGAGAAGCGTTCCGGGATCGGCTCGGGCCCGGCCGCGCGCGCGCGTGAGAACGCATCGCGCGGATCGGCGCCTGCGGCGGCCACGTCCAGCACCGCTTCGGCGTCGTCGACACTGCGCGCGAAGATCGACACGCAATCGATGCGAACGGCACGCCGGCACCACGCCCGCGGCACTGATGATCCCGTACGTCGGCTTGAGACCGACGATGCCGTTGAAGCCGGCCGGTACGCGCCCCGATCCGGCAGTGTCGGTGCCGAGCGCGAACGCGACCAGTCCGCGCGCCACGGCGACGGCGGAGCCGGAGCTCGAACCGCCCGGGATATAGCGTTCGTCGAACGGGTTCTTCGGGACGCCGTAGGGCGAGCGCGTGCCGACGAGGCCGGTCGCGAACTGATCGAGATTCGTCTTGCCGATCGCGATCGCGCCGGCCGCCTCGAGCCGTTCGACGACGGTCGCCGAGCGTTCCGGCACGTACGCGAACTGCGGGCACGCGGCGGTGGTCGGCACGCCGGCGACGTCGATGTTGTCCTTCACCGCGAACGGCACGCCGTAGAGCGGCATGGCCGCGCGCTCGGCTTGCGAGACCTGCTCGAGCGCGCGTGCCCGCGCCATGACGTCGGCGGCCGGTACGCGCGCCGATCCAGACGGGGTCGCCGTCTTCGAGCGCCGACAACGTGGCGGCCAGGACGTCGCTCGGACGGGCGCCCGAGGCGTATCCGCCGGCGAGCGTGCGCAGGTCGTTCACGCGAACGCCGGCACGGCGCCGGCGCCGACCGCACCGCGGCGCTCGAGCTCTTCCGCGAGCGCGAGCAGGAGGCTCTCACTCCCGGGGCGGCCGATCAGCTGCACGCCGACCGGCAGCGCGCCGGGCTCGACGACCGGGACGGTGACCACCGGAACGCCGGCGAGCGAGATCGGTTGGGTGAACACGCCGACGTTGGGACGGATCTCGGTGTCCACGCCGTCGATGACGATCGTCCGCTGGCCGATCGCGGTGGCCGGATACGGGGTCGCCGCCGCGATCAGCACGTCGTGGTTCGCAAACGCCGCCGCGATCTCGGCCTTGAAAAACGAGCGGAACCGCTGCGCGCGCACGTACCAGGCGGCCGGCATCAGCGCGCCCGCGATCAGCCGGTCGCGCGTGGCGGGGTCGTAGTCGGCGGCGCGCTCGCGCAAGCACGCCGCGTGCAGTTCGCCCGCTTCCGCCGCGGTGATCAGGAACGCCGCCTCGCGGGCTTGGCGGGCATGCGCGAGGTCGACCTCCGCCTGCGCGCCGAGCGCGGCGCACACCGCGTCGACGGCGGCGCGCGCCGCCGGCAGCAGGCCCGTCGCGAAATAGCCGCCGAGCCGGGCACAGCGCCAACCCGTCAGCGGACCCCGATGCGGCTCGAACAGCGGCGCCAGCGCCGTGAACGCCGCCGCCAGATCCGCCGCGGTGCGCGCGAACGGGCCGAGCGTGTCGAGGCTGTTGACGAACGGATAAGCGCCGTGGCACGAGAGCGTGCCGAAGGTCGGCCGGATGCCGAAGATCCCGCACAGCGCCGCGGGCACGCGAATCGATCCGTTCGTGTCCGATGCCAGTGCCAGCGGAACGAGCTCGGCGCCGACGGCGGCGGCCGAACCGCCCGACGACCCGCCCGCGATGCGCGTGCGGTCGTGCGGGTTGTGGGTCGGCCCGTCGTGGGCATTTTCCGTCACGAAGCCGTAGGCGAACTCATCCATGTTGGTGGCGCCGACCAGCACCGCGCCCTGCCGCTCGAGCGCAACGATCGCGTCGGCATCGCGTTCGGCCGGCGGATCCCCGAGCGTGACCTTCGCACCGGCGCGCGTGACGACGCCGGCGACGTCCAAGAGGTTCTTGGCGGCAAACGGCACGCCGGCCAGCGGCCCCGGATCATCGCCGGCCGCGAGCGCGGCATCGATGGAATCCGCGCGCGCCAACGCCCGCTCGGCGAATACTTCGGTGAACGCGTTGAGTTCGGGATCGCACACGGCGATGCGCTCGAGCGCGGCCGCGACGATCGAACGTGCACTCGACGTTCGACCGCGTACCGCGCGAGCGATCTCGACGGCAGTCATGGGACGAACACGCCCGCGATCTCGACCTCGCCCGCCAGTTCGACCGCCGTCACGTCGGCCGCGAACGCCGCGAGGCGCGTCATCGCCGCGATCACGGCGGTGCGGCGTTCCGCATCGAGCGGCATCTCCAGCACGGCAGCCGCCGCATCGACGTATGCGGATATCGCTGCATCTTCTCCCATCTTTCCACGCGTTCGCACGACCTTCTGCGCCTGTCCTGTCCAACCGGACAACAAAGGCGACGTCCACCGCAGCAATGGGCGAACGGAAATGCGTACGCCCGACCACATTACCCGATATGATTACGAATCGTCGTTCGTTCCTTTCCACGGCCGCCGCCCTCACCGCCGCAGGCGCCGTACCATCGGTCGCGCGCGCGGCCGACGCGCCGCGGACCATCAAAGTCGGCATGCTCAAGACCGCGAACTCCGTCGTGGCGCAGTTCTATCAGAAGTTCGCCCCGCCGGGAGTGACGTACGATGTCATCGTCTTCGACTCGCCGCCCGATGGTAAGGACGCGGTGGTCAGCGGCAGCGTCGACTTCGGCATCTTCGGTCTCGCGGCTGCGACGTTGGGTGCATCGAGCGGCCAGCCCGTCACGGTCGTCGCGGCGGCCGGCGGTAAGGCGATGGCCGTCGTCGTCGATGCCGCGAGCCCGGCCAAGACGTTCGCCGACCTCAAAGGCAAGAAAATCGCCTATCAGCCCGGTTCGACCCAAGAAGTCGTGCTGCGCGAACTGATGAAGATGAACTCGATGACGGGCTCCGACGTACAACTCGTGCGCTTGGGCTTCGGCGACATGGCTAACGCCCTCGCGCGCGGCGACGTCGATGCCTACGTGGGCTCGGAGCCGGGGCCGTCGATCAACGTGCTCTCGGGCAAGGGCAAAATCTTACTCTATCCCTACAACACGCCGGTCGGTCAGATCAACGTCATCTTCGCAACGCATACGGACCTGATCACGAAGCAGCCGGAGTACGTTCGCTCGGTCGTGAAAACGCACTGCGCCGCGATGGCCTGGGGCGGCAGGCCCAGTAGCCTCAACGAGTTCGAAGCGGAAACGACCAAGCTCCTCGGGCCCGATAAGAAAACGCTCGACATGGCGATGAAGAACATCACGTTCGACTACATGATCGATGCCGACTACATCGCGCGGGCGAAGTACTACGGGCAGCAGATGATCGCGCTCAAGGAGATCACGCAGGTGCCCGATTACTCGACGTTCATCAACACGTCGTTCCTGCCGAAGTAACTCGCCGCCGGCGGCGGGAAGGAAGCCCGCATGAAACCCGTCGCCGTCGTCTTCGATCTGTTCGGAACCTTGCTCGACATCGGGTCGCTGCGCGATGCCGCGGCGAGCGTGGCGAGCGATCCGGTCGCGTTCGTCGCCACCTGGCGTGAAAAGCAGATCGCGTACGCGTTCGCCAGCGCGATCATGGGCACGCACGAGGACTTCGATGCGATGACCGGCCACGGGGTGCGTTTCGCCGCCGCCAAGCACGGCGTGACGCTCGATGCCGCGGCGCAGCAGCGGCTGGTCGACGCGTGGCAAAACGTCAGCGCCTATCCCGATACCGTGCCGGCGCTGCGGGTGCTGCACGAGCAGGGGGTGCGCTGCGCGGTGCTGACCAACGGCACGCCGGCGACGTCGGCGGCAGCGATCGCGAACGCCGGCATCGAGGAGCTCATCGATGTCACGCTCAGCGTCGAGTCGGCCGGCGTCTTCAAACCCGACCGGCGCGTCTATGAGCTCGTGACCGATCACTACGGTGTGCCGGCCGGGCAACTGATCTTCGTGACGTCCAACGGCTGGGATGCCACCGGCGCGGCCGCGTTCGGCATGCGCGTCGCGTGGTGCAACCGGGTGGGCGCACCGGCCGAGACGTTCGGGCCGCCGCCCGAGTGGACGCTCGGCGAGTTGCAGGCGCTCACCACGATCGTCGCGCAGTCCGAATCATGAAACATCTTGCCGTGCCGGCGCTGGCCGTGCTCGTCGCCTTCGGTGCCGGCTTCGGCGCCGCTCATCTGACCGCACCGGCCACCGCGGCATCGATGCCGCTGACCCCGCAGCTCATCGACTTGGCCGCCATCACGCCGGCCGACTTGAAGCCGGTCGCACCGGGATCGCCGGTGAGCGCGAAAGGCCTCGTCGCGCAAGACGGCATGACGCTCGGGATTCAGATCGGCCCCGCGCCCAAGCACTACCATGCCGACGCCAACGAAATCCAGTACGTGATCGACGGCACCGGTACGGAGTGGCTGGGCGACAAGCAGGTCGCACTCAAGCCCGGCATCCTGCTCATCATTCCCAAAGGCACGGCGCACGGCGGGTCGGTCGAGACGGCCGGCCATCTCAAGCTGATCGCGATCAAGACGCCGCCGCAAGCGCCGGACGACACCCACCCGCTGCCGTAGAGCCCGCGCGTGAAAGACGAACGCGTCCTGGTCTATTCCACCGACGGCAACCTGCCGTTGCCGAAGCCCGGTGCGCGCAAACCCGCTGCCGCGGCGAAGAACGCCGTGCCCGATGACGGCGTCGTCCGCGTCTTCCGCGAGAAGCGCCGTGCGAGCCACGTGACCCTCGTGCACGGATTGCTGCCGGCCGAGATCGACGCGACCGGCAAAGAACTCCGCCGCCGCTGTGGCACCGGCGGCACGACGAAGAGCGGCGTCGTCGAACTACAGGGCGATCACCGCGACGCCGTCATCGCCTACTTCACCGAACGCAACCGCCGCGTAAAAAAAGCCGGCGGCTAGCCAACAGAGCGAGCGGCTAGCCAATAGAGCGAGCGGCTAGCCAACAGAGCGAGCGGCTAGCCAACAGAGCGAGCGGCTAGCCAATAGAGCGAGCGGCTAGCCAACAGAGCGAGCGGCTAGCCAATAGAGCGAGCGCCCCCCTTTCGTCATCCCGAGCGCAGTCGAGGGACGCCCTCGATCGTGCCGTGGGCCACTGTCGATCACGAGCGCAGCCGAGTGATCGCCGGCGACGTGCATGATCATAGGCGAGGTGCGCGACGTCGCATATTAGGTGGCGATCCCTCGGCTACGCTCGTGATCGACAGTGGCCCACGGCACGATCGAGGGCGTCCCTCGACTGCGCTCGGGATGACGGAGGGGGCGCGCTCTCCGATAACGAGGGGAGGCTCTCCGATGACGAGGGGCGCGCGCTCTCCGATGACGAGGGGCGCGCTCTCCGATGACGAGGGGCGCGCGCTCTCCGATGACGACGGGCGCGCGCTCTCCGATGACGAGGGGCGGCTCTCCGATGACGAGGGGCGCGCGCTCTCCGATGACGAGGGGCGGGCGCTCTCCGATGACGAGGGGCGCGCTCTCCGATGACGAGGGGGCGGGCTCTCCGATGACGAGGGGCGGGCGCTCTCCGATGACGAGGGGCGCGCTCTCCGATGACGAGGGGCGCGCCCTCTCCGATGACGAGGGGCGCGCCCTCTCCGATGACGAGGGGCGCGCGCTTTCCGATGACGGGGGGCGCGCTTTCCGATGACGGGGGGCGCGCTTTCCGATGACGGGGGGGCGCGCTTTCCGATGACGGGGGGGCGCGCCCTTTCCGATGACGGGGGGGCGCGCTTTCCGATGACGGGGGGGCGCGCTTTCCGATGACGACGGGCGCGCTTTCCGATGACGGGGGGGGGCTCTCCGATGACGGGGGCGGGCGCGACCAGCTATTTAGGCGATGGATCTAGGCGTAGAGGTCGCGGCGGGTGGCGGGGATTTTGGCGGGGCCGCCGCCCTCGGTTTTTGCGAGCAGCGTTTGGATCAGGCCCATCTGGCCGCGCCAGAAATTGCTCGCGCTGCCGGCCATGTAGATCTTCCAGATGCGGAACGTGCGCTCGTCGGTGGCGGCGATGATCTCGTCGCGGCGTGCTTCGAGGTTGGCGTACCAGGCTCGCAGCGTGCGCGCGTAGTGTTCGCGCAGGTTCTCGACGTCGCGCACTTCGAAGCCGACCGCTTCGGCGCCGCGCAGCGTCGTGTCGACGCTGACCAGATCGCCGTCGGGAAAAACGTAGCGGTCCATGAAGCCGCTGACGCGATAGCCTTTGCCGTCGCGAGTCTGCTGCGTGATGCCGTGGTTGAGGAAGAGACCGCCGTCGCGCAGCGCGTCGTAGGCGGTGCGGAAATACGTCGCGAGCCGCTCGCGGCCCACATGTTCGACCATCCCGACGCTGACGATCTTGTCGAACGTCTCGCCGCGCAGGTCGCGGTAGTCGCGCAGTTCGACGCGCACTTTGTCGCCGACGCCGGCCGCCGCGATCCGGCGCTGGGCCTCTTCGTGCTGGCGCCGGCTCAGCGTCACGCCTAGCGCGTGGGCCCCGAACTGCTGCGCGGCGCGAATGACGAGCGCCCCCCAGCCGCACCCGATGTCGAGCAGCCGTTCGCCCGGGCGTAAGCGCACTTTGCGCAGTGTGTGGTCGATCTTCGCGACTTGGGCTTCATCGAGGGTCTGCACCCCGTCATCCCAATAGCCGCACGAGTAGACCATTCGCGAATCCAGAAACGCGCGGTAGAACGCGATCGGCTGATCGTAGTGAAAGCCGATCGCCGCGGCGTCGCGCTTTTTGGAGTGGCGTTTGCCCTGCAGTTGCACGCCGTCGTCGACGACGGCCGGTGCTTTGGGCAGCTGCAGCAACTGCGCGATCATCTTCGGCAGCGCGAGCCGCGGAAACGTCCCGATCGTCCCCTCCAACACTTGGATCGCGGCTTCGATATCGCCGTCGATGTCGATCCACTTCTCGACGAACGCACGTCCGGGACTGAGATCGAGCGGCGGCGCGAAGGCCGCACGCAGAGCAAACGGTTCGTTGATGCGCAGCGTGAAGCGCGCGGACTCGACCGCGTCGACGCGCGTACCGTCCCATAACTCGATCGCGAAATCGCGCGCATAGCGCTGGCCGAAGAGCGTCCGCAGGATCGCCAGCGATCGATCAGCAGACACATTTTCCCGGGTAACGACGGCTGCCATACCGGCTCAAACCCACGTACCAAGCGGTGGGTGGCGCGGTCCAAAAAAAAGAGCCGCCCGCGTACGGACGGCCCGTTATCGTTCCTGTTCCGAACGTACTCTACGCGCGGACGAGTTCGCGGTCGACGCCGCCCTTGAGCCCCGCGGCCGAACGCAGCGCTTCGGCTTTGTCCGTCTTTTCCCACGGCAGATCGAGATCGGGCCGGCCGAAGTGGCCGTACGACGCGGTCTGCTTGTAGATCGGACGGCGCAGGTTCAGGTTGTGGATGATCGCCGCCGGACGCAGGTCGAAATGCGTGCCCACGAGCTCGGCGATCTTTTCTTCGGGAATCACGCCGGTACCGAACGTCTCGACCAGCACGCTGACCGGATGCGCAACGCCGATCGCGTACGCGACCTGCACTTCGCAGCGTTCCGCGAGGCCCGCAGCGACGACGTTCTTGGCCACATAGCGCGCCGCGTAGGCCGCCGAACGGTCGACTTTGGTCGGGTCCTTGCCCGAGAACGCGCCGCCGCCGTGCCGCGCCATCCCGCCGTAGGTGTCGGCGATGATCTTGCGGCCGGTGAGCCCGGCGTCGCCCTTGGGTCCGCCGATCACGAAGCGGCCGGTCGGGTTGACGAAGATGCGCAGATCCTTGTCGCGCAGTTCCTTCGGGATCACCTTATCGATGATCGCCTCAGTCACTTCGCGCCGGATCTGATCGAGATGGACGTCGTCGTCGTGCTGCGTCGAGATCACGACGGCGTCGACGCGCTTGGGCGTGTGGCCGTCGTACTCGACCGTCACCTGCGATTTGCCGTCGGGGCGGAGAAACTTCAGCGTTCCGTCCTTGCGCGCTTGCGCGAGCAGGCGGGTGAGGTCGTGCGCGAGCACGATCGGCAGCGGCATCAGTTGCGACGTCTCGCGGCAGGCGAACCCGAACATCATGCCCTGGTCGCCCGCGCCGGTCAGCTCGAAGGGATCCTTGTTGCCGGAGTGCTGCACTTCGAACGACTCGTCGACGCCCATCGCGATGTCGGCCGACTGTTCGTCGATCGAGATCGAGACGCCGCACGTTTCGGCATCGAAGCCGATCGTCGAGTGGTTGTAGCCGATGTCCGACACCGTTTGGCGGACGAGCTTCGGAATGTCGACATAGGTCTTGGTCGTGATCTCGCCCGCCACGTGCACTTGGCCCGTGATGACGAACGATTCACACGCGACGCGACCCATCGGGTCCTCGGCGAGGACCGCATCGAGCACCGCGTCCGAAATTTGGTCCGCGACCTTATCCGGATGGCCTTCGGTAACGGATTCCGAGGTAAAGAGCCGGCGATATGCCATTTAGGTTCCCTCGCTCCAGGACGCCATGTATTTCACCTGTTCCGGAGTCGGGGTATCGATCGTGATGTTCATCGCCGCGAGCTTGAGCAGCGCCACTTCCTCATCGATCGCATCGGGCACCGAGTAGACCTTCTTCTCGAGGGTCTTGTAGTTCTCGGCCAGGTACGCGGCCGCCATCGCCTGGTTGGCGAACGACATATCCATCACCGCGGCGGGATGGCCCTCGCCGGCGGCGAGGTTGATCAGGCGGCCTTCGCCCAGCACGCGCACGGTTTTGCCGCTCGGCAGAACGTAGGCGTCGACGAATTGGCGCGGCTTGCTCTTGCTCTTCGCGAGCGCCTCGAGCGAGTCGAGGTCGAGCTCGTCGTTGAAGTGGCCCGAGTTGCAGACGATCGCGCCGTCCTTCATCGATTCGAAGTGCTCTTTGCGGATCACGTGGTAGTTGCCGGTGACCGTGATGAACACGTCGCCGAGCTTGGCCGCATCTTCCATCGCCATCACTTGGAAGCCGTCCATCGCCGCTTCGAGCGCCTTGCGCGGATCGATCTCGGTGACGATGACGTTGGCGCCGTGGCCCTTCGCGCGCGAAGCGACGCCGCGCCCGCACCAGCCGTAGCCGACGACGACCACGGTGTGGCCGGCAATCAGCACGTTGGTCGCGCGGATCACGCCGTCGAGCGTCGACTGGCCGGTGCCGTAGCGGTTGTCGAACATGTGCTTGGTCAGCGCGTCGTTGACCGCGACGACCGGGTACGGCAGCACGCCGTCCTTCTCCATCGCGTGCAGGCGGATGACGCCCGTCGTCGTCTCTTCGCAGCCGCCGATCATGTCCTTCAGCAGCGCGTTGTGCTTGGTGTAGATCGTCGTCACGAGATCGCAGCCGTCGTCCATCGACATGTGCGGCTTCGAGGCGATGACCGCTTCGATGTGCGAGTAGTAGGTCGATTCGTCTTCGCCTTTGATCGCGAAGGTCGGGATCTCGTAGTGCTTCACGAGCGCCGCGGCGACGTCGTCTTGCGTCGAGAGCGGGTTGGAGGCGCACAGCACGATCTCGGCGCCGCCGGCCTTGAGGGCCAGCATCAGGTTCGCCGTTTCGGTCGTCACGTGCAGGCACGCGCCGATGCGCACGCCGGCGAGCGGCTTCGTCTTCGCGAAGCGGTCGCGGATCTGGGCCAGGACGGGCATGAAGCTCGCCGCCCACTCGATCTTCGACTTCCCTTGGTCGGCCAGACCGATGTCTTTGACGTGGCCCTTCTGTTGTTCGAGTACTGCCATTATCTCATCTCAAAGCACGTCCGGACCACTGGCGCACGCGGCACCAGGGCACGGACGGGGGGTGCGTATTGTCACCGCTGATCTTTGAAACAATCTATAAACGGCAGCGATCATCTTCGCGGGTTTGCCCGGGTGACCCCGCCGAAAGGGGCCTCATGGAGTTCGAAGCCTACCTCGAAGCGCTGGCGTCGGCCGAGCCGGCGCCGGGCGGAGGCAGCGCTGCGACCTTGGTCGGCGCGATGGCGGCGGCCTTATGTGCGATGGTCGCGCGCATTTCGGCTGCCGCCCCCAAGCTCGCGCCGGTCCACGAGGAAGCAGCTGCGATCGCACGCGACGCCGACGATCTGCGCCGGCGTTTCACCGAGCTCCGGCCGCGCGACGAGGCCGCCTTCCGCGCGGTCATCGCGGCCCAGGCGTTGCCGCGAACGCCGGAAAGTGCGGCGCTCGAACGCCGCGCGCAGCTCCAGCGCGCGCTCATCGGCGCCGCCGAAGCACCGCTCGAAGCAGCGCTGCTCGCTTGCGAGGCATTCGCCCTGACCATCCGCGCGGCCGCGCTGCGCAACGCCAACCTCGTGAGCGATGTCGAATGTGCGATGCACTTCACGCGCGCGGCGTTTGCAGCGAGCGCAGCCAACGTCGCGGTGAACCACCGCTACATCAAGGACCCGGAAACGGTCGCCCGCCAGCGCGATCGCCTGACGGCCATGACCGCCACCGCCCGCAGCCTCGAAGTGCGCATCGCCGCCGCGATCGGAACCTAACGGGCCCGGGCGGCCCGCGGGCTACTCGACGGCGGCGGGATCGTCGCTGGCGTCCTCGATGTCGGTGATCTGATCGCCGCCGTGCAGCATCTCCACTACCGGCTCGGCGCCTTTTTTGATCGGGTCCGAAACGACCGCGTAGTGAATGTGCCCGTGACCCTGATCGCCGTGAGCATGGAGCGTGCCGGCGAGGATCCGGCCATCGGCGAGGGTGATCCGTACGGCGCTGCCGATGAATGGTTTGATCTCGTCGTCGTGCATGGGGTCTCCTTAAGAAACGAGGTCGAGAAACGGCTTGATGTCGGCGTCGTCGACGTCCATCCCGACGCCGCGCGTGTTCCAACGGATGTCGTGAAAGTCCGACCCGGCGGTCATCACCAAACCGTGCCTGCCGGCTCGTTCCCGGAAGATCGCCGTCTGAGACGCATTGTGGGTCGGGTAGAACACTTCCAAACCGGCCAGCCCGTGCTCGATCAGCTCGTCGATGATCGCGTCGTCCTTCAAGCGGCCCGGGTGGGCCAGAACCGGCAAGCCGCCGCTCTCGAGGATCACATCGATGGCCTGCTCGGGCGTAATGTAGTTGGAGGGCATGTAGCCGGGCTTGCCGCGCACGAGCAAGAGGTCGAAGCAGCTCTGCACGTCCTTGGCGTAGCCTTTGAGGATCAGCGCCTTGGCGACGTGCGGGCGGCCCAGGGCATCGCCGCCGTCGGACTGCGCGAGCACCTCGGGCACGGTGAGCGGGTAGCCGGCGGCGGTCAGGTTGGCGACGATGCGGTCGATGCGCGTGCGCCGGAACTCACGGTTCTCCGCAAGGATGCGCGCGAGCGGGGTGTCCTCGCCGAGCGGAATCCGGTAGCCCAGTACGTGGACCTCGTTGTCGTTCCAGGTCGTGTTGATCTCGATGCCCGGGATCACGGTCGCGAACTCGGCCGCGAACTGACCGTAGGCGCGCACCGTGTCGTGATCGGTGATCGAAAAGACGCGCACGCCGCGCGCGCGCATCATCGCCACCAGTTCCTCGGGCGCCAGCGCACCGTCGGATTCGCGGGTGTGCGAGTGGAAATCGACGATCATGCCAGGCCTCGGAGGTTGATGCGTTTCACGTTCAGCGCACGGCCCGAGGCAACCTCGACCGTCGCGAGCACGGCGCAAAACTGGCGCGGCCCCGTCTTCTGAACGCTGAAGCGTTCGCCGTACGCTTGCGTGAACCGTTGCAGCACGCCGTCCGTTTCCATCCCGATGACGCCGTCCGAGGGGCCCGTCATCCCGACGTCGGTAATGTAGGCCGTGCCGCCGCTGAGGATCTGCTCGTCCGCCGTTTGGACGTGCGTGTGGGAGCCGTAAACGAAGGAAACCGAGCCGTCGAGAAAGCGCCCCAGCGCCATCTTTTCCGACGTCGCCTCGGCGTGCACGTCGACGACCACGACCGCGGTCTGCTCGCGCAGCATATCCACCATCTCGCGCGCCACGCGAAACGGATCGTCGACTGCCGGCATGAAGACGCGCCCCATGACGTTGAGCACGCCGACCATCACGCCGTCCACTTCCACGATGCCGCTGCCGCGGCCGGGCGAGCCGGGCGGGTAGTTGGCCGGGCGGATGATGCGGTCGGTCTCGTCGAGCGCCGAGCGGAATTCGCGCTTGTCCCAGATGTGGTTGCCGGAGGTGATGAAGTCGACGCCCGCGGCGAACATCTCGTCGGCCGTCTGCTGGGTGAGGCCGAAGCCGCCGGCGGCGTTTTCACCGTTGGCGATGACGACGTCGACGTGGTGCTGTTCGCGGACGAGCGGGAGATGTTTGGCCAGCGTTTCGCGGCCCGGCGCCCCGACCACGTCGGCGATGGCGAGGATCGTGACGTTTTGCTTTAGGATCGCGCCCGTACTTTCGTGCGCTTGCTGGGATGGACGAAGTAGACGATGACCCGCTTCTCCTCGCGCACGCCGACCAGGCGTTGCCGCTGCCCGGGATCGCGCAGCGCGTCGAGCGCCAACTCGACCGACTCTTCGCTCGTCGCCGTCTCGTCGTCGTCGGCTTCCTCAGCCTGCGGGTTGGTCAGCAGCGCCTCACCGAAACGCTCGACGAACAGCGACGCCTGCAGCGCCAGCTCCTCGGGCGAGAAGGTCGCGAGATCGCGGGTCACGTGAACGAACGTCACGTGAACGTCTTGCTCGCAGGTGACTGCGAAGCGGTCGATCGGTTCACCGCTGAGCGCGTGGAACGACCGCACATGCTCGCCGACGAAGTCTTCCAGCGCACGCACGGCGTCGGTCTCCAAGCGCCGCCCGACCGCATACGTGAGCGTCAACGTCGCATCCACCGGGTTCGAGCGGATGCTGTGCAGCTCCGGGAAGCGGACCAACAGCGCGACCACACGGTTGACCGTGTCGGCGGACTCGAAGGCGTTGCGGGGGCGGTACACGGGGTTCTCTCTTCCGTGGCGAGCGGGGTGGGGGCCCAATCTTCGTACCCCCATCGGCCGGGCACCTCTGGCCCGCTCGCCTCCCCCCTCAATCCCCCGCGAGGCGCATCCCGCAAGGGAAGATTTTTCACCGGACGCTCAGTCGTCTTGTTTAGCGTCATAAGCGTGAACAGGCGGCGCACGCACCGTAGATCGTGACCTCGTGGCCGGTCGCGACGAAGCCCGCCGGCAGCTCGCCGCGGATCTCGCTCGCGCACCCGTCGAGCTCGTAGACGCGCTTGCAGTGCGAACACTCGAAGTGATGGTGGTGCCCCTTGCCGGCGCGTTCGTAGAGCGCGCTGCGGCCGGGAACGTCGACCGCGGTCAACCAGCCCTCATCTAAGAGCGCACGTATCGAGCGGTAGACCGTGGCCCGCCCGAGCGCGGGAATCGACGCTTGCGCCGTCGCCAAGATCTCATCGGTACTGAGCGGACGGCCCGCCCGTTCGACGACCTCGCGGATCGTGCGGCGTTGGCGCGTGTTGCGTTCGGTACTCATCGGCGAGCGGGAACGCGCTCCGCGCGGCGCCGTTGCTTCCCCACGGCGAGCAGTACGAAGAAGGCCGCGGTCGCGACCAGCACGATCGTCGCGCCGCTGGCCGCCCCGGCATAATAGGAAAGGTACAAGCCGCCGACGCAGCTGCCGATGCCGATCGCCGACGACGTCAGCAGCATGGGCACGAAGCGCCGCGTTACTTGCGCCGCCGCCGCGGCCGGCGTCACCAGCAGCGCGGCGACGAGAATGATGCCGATCGACTCGAGCGAGATCACGATCGTCAGGGCCAACAGCACGAGCAGCATGTTGTCGATGAAGACGACCGGCAGTCCCGACGCGCGGGCCACGGTCGGATCGAACGCGGTGAAAAGGAGTGCCCGGTAGTTCCAGGCGACCGCTCCGGCGACGACGGCGGAAAGCCCGAGGTCGATCCACAGATCGCTCGGCCCGACCCCCAAGATGTTGCCGAAGAGGAAGTCCTGAAGATCGACGGTCGACGTGCGGACGCGGCTCATCAAAAAGACGCCGAGGGCGAAAACCCCCGTGAACAGGACGCCGATGGCCGTATCGAGCGAGACGCGCCCGCGGCGGTTGATGTAGCCGATACCGAGCGCGGTCAGCACGGCGACGACCGCCGCGCCCAACTCGAAGTTCAGGCCGCGGATGTAGGCGATGACGATGCCGGCAAACGACGCGTGTGCGACGCCGTCGCCGATGAACGACAGTTTGCGCAGCACGACGTAGGTGCCGAGGGTCGAGCACAAGCCGCCGACCATCAGCGCGGTGACGAACGCGCGCTGCATGAAGTCGTACTGGAACGGCGCGGTGAGAGCCTCGAGCATCTACTTCAGCGCGGCGACGATCGCCGCCGTATCGGTCTCCATCATCGAGATGTAGTCGCGCGTTTGGGGCGACGTGCCGACGGAATCGTCGTATAGCACCGCTACGTTGGGAATGCCGGCGCTGCGCGCGACCGCGTTGACCAGCTTCGCGCTGTACTCGGGCTCGGCGAAGATCGCGCGCACGTGCGCGGCCCGCGCGCGGTCGATCAGTTGGGCCAAATGCTGCGCGCTGGGCTCGCTGCCCGGCACTTCTTCGATCTCGCCGAGCGTGTGCAAACCGTAGCGCCGGTCGAAGTACAGCCAGGCATTGTGAAACACGATCATATTGCGGTTCGCGCGCGGGATCGTGGCGATCTGTGCGCGGATGCGCGCATTGAGGGCCGAGAGCCGGCCCTCGAGCGCGGCGGCGTTGGCGCGATATGCCGGCGCACCCGGCGGATCCGCCGCGATCATCCCGTCGCGCATCACGCGCACGTAACTGCGGGCGTACAGCGGATCGAGCCACAGATGAGGGTTGGCCGCGAGGACCGGCAGCCCGTTGCTGCACGTGACCACCCGCGCCTTGGTGCCGCTGGCGCGCAAGGTCGAATCGAGCCAGGCCTCGAGCCCGTCGCCGTTTTCGAGGATCAGCCCGGCGTCGTGCAGGCGCACGATGTCGGCCGGCGCCGGCTCGTAGGTCTCGGGCGAGGCGCCGACCGGCATGAGCGACGTCACCTGCGCCCGGCTCCCGGCTACGTCGGAAGCGAGCGATGCCAACAGCGTCGTCGTCGTGACGACTTTCAGGGGCCCCGTCTGCGCGCTGACCGGCCCCCACGTGCACGCGAGCGCCAGCGCCGCGGCCAGGAAGAACGGCAGTTTCAGCATGCCGCCGCCTTCGTTATTGCGACTGAATTCTCATTTTCAATAGGAGGACTCCTAGCGCACTTCCAGCACCGGCGCCGGGTGGGGCGGCTCGGGCTGCCCGGCTTCTCGCAGCTCGATCCAGCGCACGATCTCGCCGCTCGCGTAGGTCTGGATGGCCCGGAACACCAGCTCGTGCACACCTTGGGGCATCGGCCCCGCGCGGATCACGAAGTTCTGACGCTCGCCCGGACCGATGGAGCCGCCGCTCCAGGTAATCGTGTCGACGGCGCTGGCGACGTTCCCATGGTCGGTCTGTAGCGGGGTGTCGAGTTTGCGCATCGTCAAGTCGGCATGCCAACCCGGAACCTGACGCAGGGTGATCGACGCGAACGGATACTCCGGCGGCAGTTCGATGACGAGCTTCGTCGTCGCGCTGTTGGCACGTTCGTTCGGACAGCGGAACGTCAGCTCGTCGATACTGCCGGGGCGAACGTCCAGCGGTGCGATCCGGACGTGAGCGCCAGCCGGCCGGGCCAGAGCGGCGAGCATCAGCGAACCCAGCAGGATCGAGGCGCGGAACTTCACGGATTGTTCTCCTTGAGCGGAATGGTACGGTAGTTTTCGTCGAAGTCGCCGACCCGCGCGGCGATCAGCGCGCTCCACGTGCCGGCGAACGGCAGCGTAGTCGCGCCGTCGAAGCTGCCGTCGGGCGCGCGCGACATCGGCACCGGCAGCGGACCGACGTTGCGCGCGGACTCGCGCACCGAGACCTCGACGCCGTCGAGCGCGTGCGCTGCGCCGCCGGCAGTTCCGCCGACGTGGAACTCCCAACTCCGTTCGCCGGTCGCCGATGCCGAGGCATGGACGGTGACATCGCGCACGGCGAAACTCGCCGTAATCGGCGCCGGTGCGGCTTCGCGCGGCAGCGGGCTCTCGACGAGCACCGCGGTGACGGCGATGACCGCGGTCAGCAAGCACAATTCCAGTTTGAGCAACCGGCCGATCGCGAAACGGCTGCGCGCCAATGCCCGCCGGGCGGTCAGCGCGACGCCGAGCGCGGCCAGCATCAGCACGATCTTCAGGTCGATCTCGCGTCCGTAGATCGTCGTCGCGAGCGCGGCTACGGAACCGGCGTCGCGGAGGGTCTGGACGATGCCGCTGACGACGATCATGGCGACCGCGGCGATCGCGACCGGAGAAATTCCGCGCAGGTCTTCCGTTGGGCCCAGCATCAGGCCGGTGGCGAGCACGCCGATCCAGGTTGCGGCGGCGAGCAGGTGCGCGGTGTCGGCGACGACCCCGACGACGGGAAATCCGCCGCCCGCGGCGTGACCGGCGAGACTCAGCGACACGGCGGCCGCAGCACACGCGGGGACGAGCACGCCCCACCACCGCCGCCGGCGGCCGACGGCCGCCACGGCCGCGAGCGCGGCGGCGATCGTGATCAGCCGCAGCACGCCGACGTGCGTCGTCAGGGCCGATGCGAGCGCGCCGCCGGTGAGGTTCGCGCGCACGACGAGATCGGCAAACGCGCAGAACGCGAGCGCGATCCAGGCGCCGAATTCCAGCATGCCCGGCGGCCGCGGGGTACGCCGGCCGACGGTGACTGCCCCGAGCGGCAAGCCGATCCCCAGCAGCACGCCCGCCAGCATGCCGAAATGAATGACGGCCAGCAGCACCGCCCCGCGGCCTGCCGGCGCTACCGGCGCCGGACCGGCCGCGACGCCGACGCCGAACGCGTACGCGCCGTCGACGATGTGCGAGTCCGCCGAAACGACTTGCCAGGCCACGATGTAGCGCCCACGCTCGAGCGGGCCGACCCGCACGGCGATGCGGGCCGGGTTGCCGCCCGGATGCGTGACCGCCCCACTGGAACGCAGAACGCCCGACGCATCGAGCACGCGCAGCGAACCCAGCGCCGTTTCCACCGGCTCATCGAACGTGAGCGTCACGTCCCCCGGCGCCTGCTCGACACGTTCGCCGGCCGCCGGCGCACTCGTCTCCAGCACGGCGTGGGCGATCGCCGGCACGCTGCTGAGGAGCAGTGCGCCGGCGAACACGACGATGCCCAGGAGCGGCTTCACGGGGTCATGGATTGCCGACGTGCGCGATCAGACTCAGTCGCAAGACGCGCGGCGGGACGCCGATGACGTTGACGAGGCTTTGCCCGTATGTCAGCGGCGCACCGGGGACACCGCCCACCGGGTACGCCGTGATCGTCGAAGAACCGCTGCCGGTCGGGCCGGTTCCCAACGTCAGGGCGGCTGTTTGGTAGTTGGTCAAGTTGTCGACGGAGAATTGCAAGATCTTACCTTTCCCCACCGCTCGCTGCAACGCCGCGTACACGATCGTATAGCCCGGCGCGCGCACCACGTTGTCGGCGCCGACGCTGTCCTCGCCGAGCACGAGGGCAACCGGTGCCCACGCGTAGCGAAATTCGGTGTGCAGCGTGTAGTACGGATACGTCGTTCCCTGATAGCCGTTGAACGGCGATACCGGACCACCGGCGTAGAGAAAGTACGCCGGCGGGATCTGATCGTAGAACTGCCGGTCGAGCGCAGCCGCAACGTCGTAGCCAAAACCGAGCGTGCGCGAGCGATGCAGACCGAGCTCGACGCCGTACGTGCGCTGCAGCGAGGCGTTGATCGTTTGGTTCACGAGCGGCGTGACCGTGGTCGCACCGATGGTGATCGGACTGCCGGTTGAGGTGAACGACAGGAACTTGTTGTGGATCGTGTTGTCGTAGAGGTCGACGGCGAGCTGCGAGCCGTCGGGCAAACGGCGATCCATTCCGAGATCGTAGGCGACGGTGACTTCCGGGACCAGGTTCGGATTGACCGTGGTGATCAGACCCTGGTTGTTGTTCGACGCGGCCGGCGGCGTATAGGTCGACCGGCCCGACACGAGGGTCGAGCCCGGGCCGTACACCGCCGATCCGAAGGATAGACGTAGGAACGTCAGCGGGTCGGTATGGTACACGAAGCCGATATGCGGATCGAGATGGTTCGCGGTGACCGACGATCCCGAGAACGGTACGTTCGCCGAGGGCGTTCCGCTCGCCAGCGCCGCGGCCGACTGAATCTGGATGTCGTTGTGATAGGAATCCGAGAACAGACCCAGGCCCAGGTTGAGCCGCGAGGTCAGGTCGAGCGACGACGTGATGGAGATGTCGTTCTCGTGCAGCGTCGTGGGCGGCGTGGTGAGCGTTGCGGGCGTGAACGCCGTACCGGTATAGACGGTCGTGACGTCGGAGAGATACTCGTAGTTGAGCTTGATGTACCCGATGCGCAGCGGGTGGTTGTAGGTGAAGGTCGTGCCGTGCAGCCGGTCGCTGGTGTACTTGCTATTCGGGAATCCGGCGATCGGCGTGGGCGACGGCGCGTAGGCCAGCAGGTCGCTCACGATGCCGGTGTAGGGGCTGAGGTAGATCGTGTCGGCACCTACTTGGGTGTGAAACGCGCCCTCGAAGAACGGCTCGTTCACCGTCTCCGAACCGTTGGTGTAGCCGGAATAGAACGGCTGTATCGTTCCGGTGTAACCGGCCGCGGCTTTACTAGGCCCGGTGATGAAGTTGCCTTCGTAGCCCGCGTAGGCGCCGCCCAGCGGCGCGGCAATGCCCTGAAAGCCGATAAAGTCGACATCCAGCGACGTGACCGGCGAGAAGTTGTATTTGGCTTTCGCGATCTCGTTGCGCAATCCGAGTCCGCCCGCCAGCGAACTGCTGTAGAGGGCGATCGCGGTCCCGTTCACCAAGCTCGTTTTCGCCGGACCGAAGAAGAGACCGGTCGAGATCGTGATTGGGATCGGGCGCACCAGAGTAGTTGTCCGCCAAGACGAATTGCAGGCGGCCCTGTTTGTCGACCGGACCGCGCGCCAGCAGCGAGACGATGCTGCCGTATTGCGAGTCGGCGCCGACGACGCCGTCGAAGGATAACGTGTTGGTGAATTCGCGCGTGATGAGGTCGAAGGTACCGAACACGGTGCGTCCCTCGTCGCCTTCGGCAATCCCGGGACCCTTCTCGACGTCGAGCCGGTCGAACGCGAACGCGTTCATCCAGCCGACCAGAAAGTTACCGGCACCGGTGTTCAAGATCGGGTGACCGTCGAGTTCGGTGCGCGGTTCGTTGTCCGCACCGCGCACTTTGAAGTGGTCGAGGTTTGATTTGCCGGAGTGAAAGTAGACCACGCCCGGGACATCATAGGCGTAGTCCTCCAGTGAGGCGTCGCCGCGGGTTTGCGTTGCGGTCGTGAGGTTGGCACTGCTCGTCGCCGTGAGCGACTGGTTCGCCGTGCCGTTCACGGCTTGCGAACGGCCGATCTCGGCCGGCGGTGTGGGACTCGCCGATGGAGCAGGGGTCGGCGCAGCTGTTTGCGCGAGGAGTTGCTGCGGTGCAAAGAGCGCCAGGGCGAAGGCAACGGCGAGCGGGCGGTGCGAAATCATGGGCATACCGAATACGCCCGCGTCGCATCGCGTGGATGGGCCGGCACGGAAAAACTCCAGACGTTCGTCGAGTGCGGATGCGCGCCGGTCGGCGCGGCCGGATGAGCGGCGGTCGAAAGCGTTACCGAGCGCTTCATCGTTTGGAATCCGGACGGATGTCGGTGCCCGGCCACGGAACGATCGACGTGTCGATGGTCGCGTAGATCACCTCGCCGACGTGCAGCTTGCGCAAGTCGGCGGCGCGTTTGGGTGCGACCTCCATCGTCATCGCCATCGGCATCATCGGAAACGGATCGTGATGGATCATGAAGGTACCGCGCGTGCGGTCGATCTTCACGATCGTGCCGTGAATGTGTGCGATCGCCACGGGTGCGGTCGCTGCGATCGTAAGCACCAAAGCGGCGCAAACGAGCGCACGAAAAATATGCGTCGTCATTCGAGACCTCCGTCAGTTGTGCGTTATGCGCCCTGTCGCGGGGCGTTGGATATCAGCGCACGAACACCGGCGGAGCGCGTAAGCCGCGGCCCGCGGCGAGTAACGGAACGGCCGTCGCTGCGGCCACGGCGGGCACCAACGACACGAGGCGCGGCGCGAGCGCATCGCCGGCGCGCCCGATGGCGGCGGCGATCGCCAGGATCAGGCGGCGGCCGAACGCGATCGCGATCCGGCCGGCCGCGATCGCACACAGCGTCAGCGCCAGGGCGCAGCCGAACAGAAGCGCGGCCAGCATCGCGCACAGCGGCAACGCCGGCGGGCCCGAACGTTCGAGCCACAGCATCGCGCCCACGCCGCTCGTGCCGGTGAGCGCGACGATCGCGACGGTGCGGACGAGCGGCAGCCGCGCCAGCGTCGCGAGGATACGGCGCTGGGTCAGCCCGCGATGCGGATCGCACCGGAGCATCGCGACGGCGACCGCACCGAGCACGGCGCTCGCGACGATCAAGACGAGGACGACCGGACACACCATCACCTGACCGGGCCCGCTCATATCCATGCCCGGCATCATGCTCATGGCATCGCTCGGAACGGGAAGCGCCACCTTGTCGGTACAGGCGAGGCTCGTTTGCGCCGCCAGCACCATGGCCGACATCGCCGACGTCAGCAGCGCGACCAGCAAAACCGCCCGGCTCTTACACACCCGCTTGCCCGGTGAACGTGAGTACCGCGACCCACACGCCGAGCGCAACGCAGACGACCGACACACCGATCGCGATCAGGTTCCCGAGCCAAGAGTTCACGCGCTCGCCCAAGATCTTGCGGTCGTTGGCCATGACGAGCAGAAACGCCAGCACGACCGGCAGGACGAACGCGTTGGCCGCCTCGACGTAGACCGTGACCTTGATCAGCGGCAAGTTGGGGATCAGCACGACGGCCGCGGAAGCGATCACCATTGCCGCATACAGCCCGTAAAAGCGCTTGGCCTGCGTGCAGGTGAAGTTGAGCGAGCACGGCCAGCGGAAGGCTTCACCGAACGCCCAGGCCGTCGCGAGCGAAACCACCAGCGCGCCGATCATCGCCGCACCCAGCAGCCCCGCGCCGAACGCGACGCCGGCCCAGTGCGCGCCGGTCAGCGGCACGAGCGCGAGCGCGGCGTGCGCCGCATCGTCGACCTGCTGGTGGTGCACGAACAGCGTCGCGGCGGTCGTGACGATGATCGCGATCATGATCAGCTGCGTGAAGACGGCGCCGATCGCGGTGTCGGTGCGAGCCATCGGTATGTCGGCGGGCTTCAGCGCCTTATCGACCGTCGCCGACTGCTGGTAGAAGATCATCCACGGCATGATCACCGCGCCGATGTTGCTCGCGATCAGGATCAGGTAGTTGCGGTCGCCGAGCGGCTGCGAACCCAGGATCCCGTCGTGGACGATCGCGCCGAGCGAAGGGTGCGCGGCGAACGCGGCCGGGATGAACAGCAATTCCAACAAACACAGCGCGAGCGCGAAGTACTCGGCGCGTTTGTAGCGCCCGCTGAACGCGATGCCGATGAGCAGCGTCGCCGCGACGGCGACCAGCAGCACGGGCGGGATACCGAAGATCATCGCGGCGCCGGCGATGCCGATGAACTCCGTCATCAGCGCGGCGAAATTCGTGACCAGCATCGTTCCGAGCGACACCCACGCCCAGCCCAGGCCGTAGCGGTCGCGAATCAGGGCCGCATGCCCGCGACCCGAGACCGTGCCCAGCCGCACCGTCATCTCCTGGATCACGAACAGCGGTACGATCAAGAGCAGCTGCAGCAGCACGAGCTTCATGCCGAACTGCGCGCCGCTGGTGGCGGCGACCGTGACGCTGCCGGCTTCGGTATCGGCGAACGCAACGATGAGCCCCGGACCGGCAACGGCCAGATATTTCAACCACCACCGGCGTTGCCCGCCGAGCGTCGCCAGCGGTGTCGTGAGGGAAGCCATCAGATCGAGTTGCTCATTCGCCGGTCCTTAGATATTCCTTCGGTGCGCCTAATTAGGCCCGAATCAAGACGTTAGCATAATCCCGCACTCAAGGCTAGAGGCGCCCGGGCCCCGAACGCGCTCTGGTTGATGGGGGTACCGCGGAAGCCACCGGAGCCACCGACACAAGAGGCGACGGAGTTCCTGGAACGAGCGATGGAACAGTACGGCAAGGCAACGTACAACTTCGCCTACCGCCTCACCGGCAACGAGGCCGACGCCCGGGACCTCACCCAGGAGGCGTTTATTCGCGTCTACCGCGCCTGGCGCTCGTTTCAGCCCGGGACGTCCTTCCTGTCCTGGATTTACCGTATTGTGACGAATTTGCACCGGGATGAACTTCGGCGGCAAAAAGGACGTTTCCAGGAAGAGATACCGGAAGACAACGCACCCCAGGAGTACGGCGGGTCCAAGCCCTTGGCGGTGGATCCCGTCGAGGACTACATGGCGGGGCAGTTGGGCGGACCGCTTGCCAAGGCGCTCTCCCAGCTCTCCACCGACCAACGCCAAGTCATCGTCCTCGCGGACATCGAGGAATACAGCTATCAGGAGATCGCCGATATCATGGGGTGCTCGATCGGAACGGTTCGCTCGCGACTGCACCGCGCTCGCGCGCTGCTCCGCCGCCTCGTAATCCGCGAACAGCAGCAGGCACAATCGTAAACATCATGCATTACAACGCCGACACCCTCGACGACTACCTCCACGGCGCGCTCGGACCCGAGCGCGACGCGGCCATCCACGCCCACCTCGAAGCATGCGCCGCGTGCCGCGCACTCTACGACGAGGCGGCCCAAGTTCGCGATTGGCTGCGCGCCGCGGCGCGGGCTGAAGAACGCGAGTTCCCGCCGATGATCAAAGCTCGCGTGTGGGAGGCCGTGCGCAACGCGCCGGCGCCGGTTTCATTTGCCGAGCGCTTGCGCGCCCTGTGGCGGCCGATGATCGCCGTTCCGGTCGCGGCGGCGATCGCCGTGTTCGCCTATGTGGGCGCCCCCTCGGTGCACGGTGGTCCGCCCGCCGGGGTCGCCGCGACCTACTTGCTCGAAGAGCACGCCGCCCTCGCCTCGGACAACCCGCTTGCCGATCGCGGCCTGGTCGTTCCGGCATCCGTCGTCGACGGGCAGTCGACCAGCAGCCTGATGGGCGCGGGCGACACGGCGGTCCCATCCGACCGGTAACGATGCGACGCTTCGCGACTGCGTTCGCGCTGGCAGCGGCATGCTCGCTTCCGGCCGCCGTGATGGCCGCGCAACCGTCGCCCGCGCCGAGCGCCGATTCGAACGCGCTCGTGCGTGAGGCGCTCGAAGCCCCGCGCCACGTTTCCTATGTCGGCCAACTGCAGACGATCCGCTGGGGCACACGCGTGGCCAGCGCGACGATCCAGCGCGTCGAACACCTCGCGCCGTCGAGCACACGGCGCACGTTCCTCGCACCCGAGGCGCTCTACGGCGAGTACGATATCACGCTCGGGACCACCACCACCAAGATCGATCCCAAACAGCATCGCGCAATGGTCTCGGAGAACCCCTCCTCCGACAACGTGATCGCGATGAACAGCAACATCGCGCTGCTGGCTGCGAACTACCGCGCGGTCATCGGGCCGGTCGAGATCGTCGCCGCGCGGCCGACGACGACGATCTCGCTCGTCAACCGCTATACCGGCGAGCGCATGATGCGGTTGTGGATCGACAACGAGACCAAAGTGGTGCTGGCTAAAGAAGCCTACCATCAGGACGGTTCGCTGGCGTGGCGTTCGCGCTTCGATGACATTCGCTTCACGGGCGAGATCCCGAGCGGCATCTTCTCGGCCACGATCCCGCCCGGGTTCCAGGAAGTCGAAGGCCGCCGCTTCGCCGACATCACCGACGATCTGCAGCGCACGCTCGGCGACGCCGGCTTCAAGGCCGAGAACCCGCACTATCTTCCCGACGGCTTCCACATGATCGGCGCGGAGAACTCGAATTTCAACGGCCTGCGCAACTTGCACATGCTCTATAGCGACGGCATCCGCACGATCTCACTGTTCGAGAACAACGCTAATTCCGAACCGGATTTCGGCGGCGTCAAGCCGGTGGTCATCCACTTCGACGGCCACGACGCCCAGTACGTGAAAGACGGTCCGACGACGCTCCTGACCTGGCGCGAACACGGTCTCGCCTTCGCTCTCATCAGCGACCTCGACCTGAAGAACCTCACCGCGATCGCCGTAAGCGTCGTCCCCTAACTTCCTAGTTGACCATGCCGACGGCGTAGCCGTCGCGGCCGCGATGTTTGACGTCGTAGAGCGCGGCGTCGGCGGCGCGCAGCATGTCGACCGGGTTCTCGGCGTCGACCGGAAAGACGGCGCAGCCGACGCTCACGGTCACGACGATCGCGTTGGCGCCGATGCGAAACGTGTGGTCGCGAATGCCGCACAGCTTCGCGGCCAGCTCTTCCGCTTGGCGCTGCGAATCGATCTCCGGCTGCAGCACCACGAACTCGTCGCCGCCCATGCGGCCGATCGTATCGCTGTCGCGCAGCACCGAACGCAGCCAGCCTGAAACGGCCACCAGCACCGCATCGCCGGCATGGTGTCCGTAGGTGTCGTTGATACTCTTGAAATGATCGATGTCGATGTAGTGCGCGGCGAACGAACGCCGGTGGCGCCGCGCGAACAGCAGCGTCTGCTCGAGGCGGTCCTGGAGCAACGCGCGATTCGGCAGCCCCGTGAGCGGGTCGCCGAACGCCAGCGTGTCGAGACGCCGTTCGCGCTCGCCCTGTTGGATCGCCGAACCGATCAGCACGGCGAGCGCGCGAACGTAATCGCGATCGATGCGCGCGATTTGCATCGGGGCATCGCACTTCACGAACGCGATCGCGCCCTCGCGCTCGCCCTCGACGGTGAAGGACGAACCGCAGAACGAGCGCGGATACGCGCCCGGTTCGTCGATCAGGAAGACGTCGTCACCCGCCAGCGCGCCGCGCAGACGCGTGAGATCGGCGTTCCCACTCGCATCGAGCGGCATGCCGGCGGGAGATTTGCCCGCCGAGTGTGCGATCTCGAGCCGCTTGCCCTCCAGCCGCGCGACGTAGGCCCAATCCGCTCCGAGCTCCGCCATGCCGGCTTCCAGCGCGGTCGCGATTTTCTCATCGGCGACGACCCCGGCGGCCGCGGCAATACGGTAGAGCTCGGCGATGCGCGTCGCTTGGCGCGCCGAACTGCGCGCCGTGCGGCGCTCCTGCGTGACGTCGCGAACCATTCCAAAATAGCCGTGCACGTGGCCGTCGACGTGCAGGGGAACGCGGCGCCCTTCGACTTCCCGCACGGCGCCGCTCTTGGTCACGATCGCAAGCTCGAACTCGACCGACTCGCCGCGCTCGATCGCCGCGCGCACCTCGGCGCTCTCTTTCCATGCCCCGGGTGCGAGAATCGCCGGCGTCTGTCCGACGAGCTCCTCGACGGAATAGCCGGTGAGGCGCTCGCACGCCGCGTTCACGCGCAGAAAGCGGCCCTCGAGGTCGTGTAGCGCGACCGCGTCGGGGTGGTTCTCGAACAGCGAGCGGAACTGTTCTTCCGAGCGGATGAACTGCTCTTCGACATTGCGCCGCAGCCGGCCGTCGCGCGCGAAGCCGATCACGCCGACGATGTGCCCCGCGACGCGGGCCGGCACCAGCCGCGTGCGCACCGGCACCGCTTCCCCGCTCCCGTCGACGAACACGCTGTTGCCCTCGACTGGCACGCCGAGGGTGACGCAATGCGCGAAATCGCGCGCCGCTTTGGTCGCCGCTTCCAACGTCAAGTGCGCGGTGAAGTGGCGTCCGCGCAGGGCCGCGGCCAATCCCGGACCGACCATGGCGCGCGCCACGGCATTGCCGTGGACGACCCGGCCTTCGAGATCGTAGATCACGATGGCATCCCACGACCGCCGAAACGGCTCGGGCGCACGCTCGAGCAACCGCAGGTAGTCGTGGATGTCCGGAGCGGCGTCAGTCATAGAAAAAACGGCGGTTGCCTTTCGACCCCCGCCGTCTTCTCTATCGGTTGCTTCGGGAAAGAAACTTACTGCGGAGGCGCCTGCCCGGGACCGTTCGGTTTCGGCATGTGCTGGCGTCCGGCCGCAAGCTTCGCATGCAGTTGGCTGCGCTGATCGGCGGTCAGGATGCCCTCGATTTGCTGATGCAGCGCCCGAACGTTGGCCCGGCGCGCTTGCGGGTCGGCGTTTTTGTTTTGGCCGCGCGCGCTCTTCAGGATGCCTGAAATCTGCTGTTTCTGCGCATCGGAGAGATTGAGTCCCCGCATGGCATGCATGTAGGGATTGCGGTGATGGCGGCGGTGGTGGTGCGGAGCGCCGGCGGCGGGTGCGGGCGCAGCGGCGCCCGGGGCGGGAACGGTTTGCGCGGAAGCGGCGAGCGGCAGTGCGAACGCGGCGAGTAGCGCAAGCGCTCCGAGGTGATGTCGAAACACGGGATAACTCCTCAACGGTAGCGATCGGAAGGGCGTTCGTCCCGCGTTATTGGGAATTAGCCCGTTCACTGTATACGCTACGTTGAAGCGCGCCGGTTTATCCTAAGAATGCGATGAGAGAACGCTGTTGAGCGCCGTCTGCAGCTCCGGCGGCGGCAGTTCGCCGCTGTTGACGTAACGCACGATCTTGTGCGAGTCGATCACCACGATCGTGGGGAAGCCGCCTTGCAAATACTGGTTGGCGATGTGCCCGTCGGCATCGTAGGCGACCGGATAGGTCACGCCGAGCTTCTGCACCCACTCGTTGATGTCGGCTTGGTTTTCGGGTGAACTGCCGTCGATGCCGTACGGGCTGCCAGAAATGCCGATGAAGGCCACCCGGCCGGCATAGGCTTTCGCCAGCGCATCGACGACCGGCACCTCATGCTGGCAGTGCGGACACCAGGTGGCGAAGATTTCGAGAAACACCGGCGTGCTGACGCTGGCCAGATCGAACGGGCCCTCATCGGAGGTGATGCTGAACGTCGGCGCCACCGAGCCCACGACGAGCTTCTTCGCGTCCGGGTTGACCGTTTGCGAGGCGTTCGAAACGACGCCCCGGTTGGCGAGACCGATGGCCGCGATGGCGGCGATCACGATCACCGCGATCGTGATGTAGGTGAGATTTTTCCGGGTCAGCCAGCCGGCCGGCGGTTGTGCAGCTTTACTCACGATGGGTCTCCATTCTACGGTCGAGGGCGAGCGCCCCGGGCGCTTGCCAAGCGATGACGAGCGCCATCAGCGTGAAGCCGAGGTCGCGCCCGACCTCCGGCCACGAGGTCGTGGCATGATCGCTGGGCCCAAAGCATCCGCACGACGTGCTGATGCCGCGGATGACGGCCGAGGCGATCGCGGCCGCGAAAACGGCCATTTCAAGCGCCGCGAACCAGGCCGCGAAACGCGTGAACAGGCCGAGGATCAGGTATACGCCGATCATCAATTCGAGAAAGGGCAGCAGCAGCGCGAGCGGCGCGATCAGCGGATGCGGCAACAGCTGGAAGCCCGCGATCTCCGAAGCGAACACCTCGGCGTGCCCCACTTTCAGGCCGCCGGCGGCGAGGAACACGAGTCCCAGCGCAACGCGCAGTACCAAAACGAAGCGCCCGATCATGCGCGCGCCATCGCGTCGAGCACGGCGCGCTGCTGGGGCGGAATCGCGGCCGCCGAAGCCGGCCCGACCGCCGTTCCCTGCTCGTAGCCTTCGATCGTGTCGGCAACGCAGTTAGCCAACATGGCCGGATCGTAGCCGCCCTCGAGCACGAAGAGCGCGCGCCCGGAGCAGTAGGTGTCGGCGATCTCGCGCGCGAGCCGCCCGAGCTCGCGCGCCGCGCCCGGGTCGACGCGCAGGTCGCCGACCGGATCGCCGGTCACGAAATCGTAGCCTGCGCTCACGATCAAGAGCCCCGGGCGCAAGCGTTTCGCGAGGTCACGCAAGACCGAGCTCCAAATCGCGATGAAACCTTCCGTCGAGATGCCGCTGACGGCGAGCGGCACGTTCGCGAGCGCCGCGCCCTCCACGATACGGTTGTCGCGCGCGGAACCCGTGCCCGGATACGCCGGCATGGCATGCGTGGAAAGATACGATAAGCCGGCGCCGACCAGCGCTTGCGTGCCGTTGCCGTGGTGGTAATCGATGTCGGCGACGATCGCGTCGTGGCCGGTTTCCGCCGTGAACACGCGTGCGGCGATCGCCGCGCTGTTGAACAAACAGAACCCCATTCCGCGGGCCGGTTCGGCGTGGTGCCCCGGCGGCCGCACGAGGGCGAAGGCCGCGCGCCGTTTGGACGTCACGTGCTCGAGCGCGGCCAGCGTCCCGCCGGCGGCGCGCAGTGCGCCCTCATACGACGTCTCGTCGATGTCGGTGTCGCCGGTCGACAACGAGCCCGACCCCTCCGGACCGAGCTCTTCGCATTCACGTTTGGCCAACTCGATGTACGCGGCATCGTGCGCGAGCGCTACTTCCGCCTCCGTCGCTCGCCGCGTATCGATTCGGTCGCCCAACATGCCGCGCCGCTCCAGTTCGGCGGCCACCGCGCGAACGCGGTCGGGGCGCTCGACGTGGTAGATGCCGGCGAGATGCTGGGTGAGCGACTCGTCGTAGGCGACGAGCACGGCCGTTAGTGGTTCGGCGCCGCGCTCGAGGTCGGCTTCGGCTTCGGCTTCGCCGCCGCCGGTTTCGACGTCGAGTGATCGATGCCGGCGATCATCTGCTGCACCTGCGTGTAGCCTTGGGTCCCGGGTTTGAGGAACGCGAGGAAGCGAATGTACGTGGCTTTAGCTTTCTGCGGCTGGTTCGAGTCTTTGTAGGCGTTGGCCATGTTGAAGAGCAGACCCGGATTCGCTTTGACCAGCGGCGCGGCGTTCTTGTCGAGCGCTTCATAGATCTGAATCGCTTCGTTGAAATTGCGCGACTGCTGATCGGCGGCCGCGAGTCCCACGAGCGCATCCGCCGAGTGCGAGAGGTTGAAGGACGCCTTGAACGCATCGCGCGCGCTGTTGGGGTTCTTGTTCGCCATGTAGGCTTGACCCAACAGCAGGAACGTGCGCGGATCGGTGCCGGCCACTTCCGTCAGGCGCTTGTAATCGGTAACGGCGGTGTTGAAATCGTTGCTCTGGGCGGCCGCTTGACCCAAGCGCGCCAGCGCCTCCGGATTGTCTTTGTTGGGACCGGCCGCGGTCGTCCACTCGCGCAGCGCCCCCGCCTTGTCGTTGATCGAGGCCAGGTAGTCGCCGTACGCGACGTGCGCGGGCGCGAGGCCGCCGTAGGAGTCGATCGCCTTGCGGTAGGTGGCATCGGCGTCACTGGCCATCTTTTCACGCGCGTACACGAGCGCCATCTGATCGGTGACGCTGGCTCGCTGGCTGTCCTCGGTCGCGAGCCCGAGGATGGTGTTGTACGTTGCGATCGACGTCTTCACGTCGTGTTGGGCCGAGGCGACTTCGGCTTTGCCCACCAGCGCCTCGAGGTTCGTCGGGGCGACCGCGATCGCGCGGTCGAGCAATTGCTGCGCCAGCGCCATCGCGTTGGAATCCTCGTAGGTTTGGGCCTCGAGCACGATCGGATGCGGATCCTTGGGATCGAGTTTCGAGGCGGCTTCGAACTGCACGCGCGCTTCGTCGAATTTCTTTTGCGCCGCGAGGACAAAGCCGTAGTTCTCGGCCGCTTCCTTCGAGGTCGTGTTGAACGTCAAGGCGCGCTTGGCGACGCGCTCGGCATCGGACGGGCGGTTCGCGCGCATGTACATCTGCGTGAGCGATTGCAAGACTTGAATGTTGGTCGGCTCGAGATTCGCCGCTTGCTCCATGCTCGCGATGCCGGCGTCGGTCTTGCCGAGCTCTGCCTGACCCTCGCCGTCGACGAAGTAGACTTGCGCGTTTTTCGTTCCGCCGGTGAGCAGTTTCTGCGTTAGCTGCACCGCCAAATCGGGCCGGTTGACTTCCAGATAATCCATCGACAACTGCGTCATCGAATCTTTATCGTTGGGATTGTCTTTCACGACCGCTTCGAGGCGCGGAATTTGCTTGTCCAACGCTTCGGGGGTAGCGGTCGGCGCGGGTGCGGGCGACGGAGAGGCGGTTGCGGCCGCTTTCGGCGCCGCGCCGGCGGGATGCGACATCCCGCCGGCAATTGCGACGAGCGCGCCGGCGGCGACGAGGGCGGACAAACGGAAACGGATCACGAGCAGCTCTTTCGGGTGTTACGCGTGGACGGCTTTCGCCTCGCGAACGAGTTTGGTGAGTTCGGGTACGATGGCGAACGCGTCGCCCACGACGAGCAGGTCCGCGAAATCCGCGATCGGCACGCCGCCGTCTTTGTTGATGGCGACGATGGTGGCGGCGGTGCGCATGCCCACCTTGTGTTGGATCGCGCCGGAGATCCCGACCGCAATGTAGAGCGGCGGGCTGATCGTCTTTCCGGTTTGTCCCACTTGGTGGCCGTGCGAGATCCAACCCGCATCGACCGCGGCGCGCGATGCACCGACCGCGCCGCCGAAGGCTTCGGCAAGGTCGTGTAGCATGCCCGTAAAGGGCTCGGGACCACCCATACCCCGGCCGCCCGAGACCACGACCGAGGCTTCCTCGACGCCAAGCACGGCGGCCGCTTCCTCCACGTCTTCTTCAACGGTCACAGCATACGTTTTGTCGCTGGGAACCAGTTCTGAGATTTCGCCGGTACCGGCCCCCGGGGCCACCGTGAACACGTTGGGGCGAATCGCGGCCACCCCGTAATCACTGTTCTTGAAGCCGCAGGTGGTGATGGTCGTTCCGCCCAGCTTCGGCGAGCGGCAGGCCACCCGGCCAGCGTTCACGTCGATGCCGGTCACGTCGGCGTTCACGCCCGCATCGACGCGGGCCGCGAAGCGCGAACCGACGTCGCGGCCGATCATCGTGTTGGCGACGATCACGAGCGCCGGACCCGCGGCCCGCGCCACGCTCTCGAGCGCGTCGACCAGGGGATCGACGCCGAACCGGCCGAGCGCCGGGTCGTCGAGGACGTGGATGCGGTCGACCGGATAGCTCTTGAGGGATTCCGCCACGGCGGCGCCCTGCGGGCCCGCGACGACCGCATGGACCTCGCCCCCGAGCGCGTCGGCGGCGCCGCGCGCCGCGCAGACCGCTTCGATCGACGAGCGCCGGGCGGCGCCGTTCTTGTGTTCGATGAACGCGATGACGTTTTTCATAGCAGATGCCGGCTCTTGAGGAAATCCATCACCGCGCGGGCGCCCTCGGCGCCGTCGGCCACGGTGACGGTGCGGCCCTTCTCGCGGGCCGGCGGGGTGGCCAGCTCGAGCACTTCGGTGCGGGAACCGTCGCTGCCGACCGCTTTAGTCAGGCCGAGATCGGCCAGAGCCAGCGTCCGGATTTCCTTTTTCTTGGCGCCCATGATGCCTTTGAGCGAGGGATAGCGCGGCTCGTTCGCGCTCTTGGTCACGCTCGCGAGCGCCGGCAACGGCGCACTGACCATCTGGTAGCCGGTCTCGGTCTCGCGCTTCACCCGCAGCCGCCCGCCGGCAACGTCCAATTCGCGCGCGTAGGTGAGCGCCGGAACGCCCAGATATTCGGCCAGCATCCCGGGCAGATCGCCCGAGATCGCGTCGGTTGACTGCGTGCCGGTCAGGACGAGATCGAAGCCGACCGTCTTGATCGCGTGCGCCAGCGCATACGCCGTCGCCCACAGGTCGGAGCCGGCGAGGCCCGCATCCGAGAGCATCAGCGCGTCGTCGGCGCCCATGGCCAGCGCCTTGCGCACGACTTCGCGTCCGCTCTCCGGCGTCATCGACGCGATCGTCACGGTCGAACCGTCGGCCAGTTTGTCGCGCAGCTGCAACGCCGCTTCGATCGCGTACTCATCGAACGGGTTCAGGACGATGTCGACACCCGTGCGCACGAGACGCTTCGTCGCCGGATCGATGCGCTTGTCGGCGCTCGTATCCGGAACCAGCTTTACGGTGACGACGATCTTCAAGCCCAACTCCTGACGCGCGAAACCCGGCTCTCGTGCCGGGTCTCGGAACTACGCAGGATTCCCGCCGCGCGAGCCGCCCTCCTCGCTACGAAGTTAGGTCTTGAAGCGCTGGTAGAACAGGATTTGGGGGCCGTGGAAAGCGGGCGATGGACCGCCCGGTAACGTCGGCGAGCCTTGGGTGGAGTACAGGCGCCACTGGATGCCGTACCCGGTCGTACCGTTGGAGCGCAGCTCGAGGCCGGCGAAGACCACATCCTGGGCCAGCTGCGCGTTGTAGCTCGTCGAGTCGAACTGGCCGTTGAGCGCGAAGCGCCCCACGCCGGCCGCGCCGAAGACTTTGGGGCCGAAGTCACGCGAGAACGTGAACACGCCCGAGGGGTACTGCATGTTCACGTTGTCTTGCAGTTCGCTCGCCGGCGCCGTGCGCCACGTGTTGATCTGGCTCAGGTCGAGCGTGAGATCGCCGAACGGGGCGTGGTAGCTGAACCAGCCCTCGAAGTGCTGCTCGAACCCGATCGCACCGTACCCGCTGAGGATACCCGGCGCCGCGGTTTGCGGTAAGAAATACGGTTCGACGAAGCCGGGCGAGTAGGCGCTGGCCGCATTGAGCGGCTGAATCTGCTCGTATTCGGCAAACTTCAGCCGGACTTCGAGCCCTGCGATGATGAACGTCGAGCGCAAACTGCCGCCCTGACGATTGGGGCCGACCTGCGAGTTGTCGACGAGCTGGTAGTCGCCGCGCAGCCACGTGCCCGGAAACGCGGCCGGATACCTCCACACGTTTTCGAGCGTGCCGTAGTCGAGAATCGCCGGCGCGTAGCTGGCCTCGAAGCGCACGAGATCGGCGCTCAGGTCGAAGTGCGGAAAACCGTGGTGCAGCTTGCCGTAGTAGTAGTCGCCGGCCGTGCAGGCCGTCGACGTCTGGACGGTTCCGCTGGCACCGTAGCACGAGTACCCGTAGCGCAGATCGAAGTCGGAGTCGCCGAGCGGAAAAGCCGTCGCCCAGGCCCATGACGATCATGTGCTGCCCGAAGACCGTCGACTGCGGAACGCCGTTCACGAAGGCGGCATTGCTTCCGAAGAGCACGCTGCCGGTATCGGGTCCCCAGGTCGTCAGCGACGTCAGCTGGCCCGAGTAGCGCAGGCCGCCGCCGTGATCGATCACGGCGGAGCCGCTGAGAATCCGCGCCGGCGAGGTGTAGGGCGCGGGCAGATCGGCGCTCGTCACCTCGAGCGTCGCGAGGTTGTCCTTGATCCAGAAATCGGCACCCTGGAGCGGCAGCTGCAGCGGGCCCTCTTTGAGGACGTCATCGGTCGGCGGACCGTCGCCGAGCGACTGCAGAACCTGCGGGGAGAGCTGGAAGGGCGTGTTCGTCCAGGGCGCTTGGTCGAGGGCCCACGGCAGGTTTTGATGCAGTCCGAACCAGCCCACGGTGAGCGCGTAGTTGCCGCCGTGATCGAACACCGAGCCCGACAGAAAACCGAGCCGCGTCGCGCTGATCGCATCTTGCCCGTTGTGCGTCGGGAAAGCGGGCACCAGCGTAAACGCGCGCGAGCCGAGATTGGGATTGATCGTCGGCATCAGGGCGTCGCCCCAGTAGTTCACGACGTTGCCCGTGCCCGAGGCCGAACCGTAGCCGACGGTCGCGGTCACGTCGATGGTCCGCGTCACGGAGTAGACCGGCTTGAGCAAGAAGTCCTGAGTGAGTCCTTCGCCCGTCACCAGCGGCCCGCCGGAAAACATGTTGTAGGGCGTGCCCGGCGCCGGCACCCCGCCGGCTGCGAAATTCGTGCCCTCCGGCGGCTGCGTTCCCGGTCCCACGAATTGCTGGTTCGTGCCCGAGGTATACGTGTCGATCCCCAGGCTGAACTTCTTGGCCGGCTTGGTCGTCGGAACGGGACTCGGCGAGGTGGTGGGGGACGCACTGGGCGCGCTCTGCGCGTGGGCGGGACCGCCCAGTCCCGCGACTGCAACCAGAATCGTCGCCGCAACGAAAAGCGGCACGGCATGTTGACGCACGCCACCGACTTCTCCCGTGGTCGCCGTTCTCCCACCTCGACTTGAGAAAGGGGTGGTCAGCTGGGATGACCGAGGCTCGAACTCGGATGCCCTCGCGGGCGGCAGATTTTCGTACCACTTCGGCTTTCGCCGCCCGCTCCGTCAACGCGCCGGCGCGGTTCGTGGTCTGGACTGTGCCTTGACCGTTCCCGTCCGCCGGAGCGAATCGGGGGCAGGCCGCGCCCGTCCAGTCTCTACACCTTCCGCCGGGCTGCCGGCGGCTTGGCTCGGCGTTGTCAGAGCACGGAGTGCCCGAGAGTTCACCGAATTTGAGCGCATCCCGGCCGGCGTTTCCATCCGGCCGGCTCACGTGTAAGTCTGCTGTGTCTGCCTATTCCACCATCATCCCGTGCTGTTCTCGGGGCTCTTCGACGGTTGCGTCGAACGGCTCCCCCGAAAGCAATGCTCGTTTGTCTTGCCCGCATGCCGATGATGTAAGGTAATGTCCCTACCGCGCGAACGTCTGACGGCGCTCCTCGCGGAGTCGGCGCTCACCAGCGTCGAGCTCGTGATCGCACCGCCCGGCTACGGTAAAACTACGCTCCTCCGTGAGTACGCCGGCGCCGATTCAGGGGCCGTGTTTATCGCGCTGCCCGAAGCCGCCGATCTCGAATCGTTCGTGCGCGCCGTCATTTCGGCCGTCGCTCCATCGGCGCTGCGTTCGATCGGCGCGCTGTTCGAACGCGATGAACACATCGAGGAACGAACCGGCGAGTGGCTCGTCTCGCGCCTGCGCACGTTCAGCGGAACCTTGATCGTCGACGACCTTCACCGCGCGTCGGGCGACGAACGCGTGACCCGCATCCTCACCATGGCGGTGGCGGCGACGCACGGCCGCATGCGCTGGATCGTCGCTTCGCGCGAAGCGCCGCGCGTTCCGATGGGATCGTGGATCGCGCGCGGCTGGACCGGCATGCCGATCACCGGCGCCGACCTCAGCTTTACCGTTCCGGAAGCGGCGGCGCTCGCGGCGACGCTCGGGATCGAGGCCTCCGGGGACGACCTCGCGGCGGTTGTCGACGACACGCTCGGCTGGCCGATCGGCGTGCGGCTCGCGCTCGGCTTACTCGCGCGCAAACGCGGTACGGGCCAAACGCGGATGCAAACGCGCGAGGCGCTCTTCGCGCTGATCGACGACGAAGTGTGGCAACCGCTCGATGCGGATCTGCAGCGGCTCATCGCGGCCGCCGTGCTGATGCCGCTGCCGGCGATCGCGACCTTGATCGACGCGGGTTTCGCGGGCGCCCGCGCCGCCATCGCGCGCGTGTTCGCCAAGGTGCCGTTCATCAACGCGATCGACGACGAGACCTTCGCGATTCACGATCTCTTTCGCGAGTTCGTCACGAGCCGCGTGCCGGCCGCCGACGCCGACGCCGATCTCGGCACGCGCATCGGAACGGCACTCGTCGCGGCCGGGAACGCGGCCGACGGACTGCGGCTCCTGATCGCCGCCGGACGCGTGGACGACGTCGAGAACGCGCTGGCGATGCATGCCTTCGAGTTGCTCGACACGGGCGGCCGCGCCGCGGTCAACGCGGGCGTCAAGTTCTTGGGCGAGTACAACCTCAACGACTCCGGCGTTGCGCTCGCCATCCGCGGGGCGCTGGCGTTCGCCGACGGCTCCGGCACGAACTCGGCGAACCTCTTCGTGCGCGCGCTCGAACGCGGTGTTCCGGCTTCGATGCGGGGCGAGGTCTCGCGGCGGCTCGCGATCAGCTACGCCAACCGGGGCCTGATGCACGACGCGCTCGAGGTGCTCAAACCACTCGCGGGCGACGCCACGATTCCGCTGGAAGACCAGCTCGAGATCAGCGCAACGTCGGCGGCCTTTATCGCAGCCGCCGGATTGCGCGACCGCCCGGCCGTCAACGACATCATCGCTAACCTCGAAAGCCGGATCCCGAGCGTGCGGCCGAACGCGCAAGCGCGTCTCCTGCAGCGCCTCGGGAACGCCGCATTCTACAATGCCGATCTCGAAACGGCCGAGCGCCTCTCGCTGGACGCAGCCCAGTTGGCAGGCGAACTCGGCATGGACCAAGTCGCCGCGCTGGCGTACAGCACGCTCTACAGCTTGGCGGCCTTCTCAGATGCGGATACGGCCCGAGCGCGTTCGTTTTCTCGCTCTCAAGCGGCCGCGGCCGAGCGCGCCGCCAACATATCGCTGCTCGTCTTCGCCCTGCGCGCGCAGTACATTCTGGCGGCGATGAACGCCGACGTCGCGGAAGCGCAAGCCCTGGAAACGGCATTGTCCTCGCTCGTCGACGCGCGCAACTATCGCGACACGTTTCTGTTTCGCCTGGCACGCGCGCTGCAACACGTCGCCACCGGCGACATCGCCAAAGCCGAAGCGTCGATGCGCGCGATGCCGCTGGCGCCGCTTTCGGCGCCCGAGCGCGCGCGCCGCGACGCCTTTCTCGTCGTCTTGCTGCTGGTGCGCCACAAGCGTTCGACCGCGGCGACGGCGCTCGAGCGCGGTCTGCTGACCGAAGTCCCCAACGACTACGGCCGCATCGAGATGGCCTACGCCTACGCCTACCGGGGCATCGCGTATTGGGCGCTCGACCGGCCCGCACAAGCGCGCAAGGCGTTCGAGTTCGACACGACCGAGCTGCCGCAACGCGATCGCTTGCTGGTCGAAGCCTTCAGGTCGTTCTCGGCGCTGCCGCATCCGCTGCCGAACAGTACCGCGATCGATCAACTGTGCGCAACGCTCGCCACTGCCGGATTCCGGGCCTACGCGGAGCTTCTTCGACGGCTCGTCGAGCTCGATGCGAACGATGTCGAACTCACGGCCAGCGAACTCGAAACGCTGCGCGAATTCGACCGCTTCGGGGGCCGGGCCGCCGACGTCGCCAAAGCGCTCGGCAAGTCGAAGTTCACCGTCCAAAACCAGATTCAAAGCGCGATCAAAAAACTCGGCTGCTCGGGCCGCGCGGAAGCGCTCGCGTACGCGCGCCAGCGCGGCTGGCTCGACCGCACGACTAATTAGATTTAGCTATTTGAGCGGCTGAGCCACCGTCGTACCATTCCTTCATCAACACCTCGTTCATGAAGGGACTACCGACATGGTTGCCACCGCCGCCCACATCGTCGCCCAGCTTGCCGCCCACGTCTCGCACCTCATCGCCCTCATCCCGGCCGACCTGCTGCCGCCCTTCGGCTAAATCCGGCCTCTTTAGCAGTCTGCCATCATGATCGCATCGCACCGGTTCGCGAGCGCCGCCAGGCCCCGGCGCCGCAACACCGCTGACCCAATGGCGCTCATTCCGCAGCGAGCATTCGGTGAGACGGATTGGGTGACGCTGGCTCTGAACGGTTGCGCCCAGCATTTAGCACCGGCGATCCTATCGGGGAAGCCGGGGCGCATTGCCAGGGCCGTTCGCGCCATCGCCCACACTCCTTCACAAGGCCAACTCGTCGACGTCATCGGCGCGGCCTGCGACGCCGCACTCTCGGAGGCGTATGCCGTTCGCGATACGCGCCTCATATCGAACGTGGCGGGTGCCCGTTCGATCATCGAGACCGTCGTTGCCGAATTGCGCGAACGCGAACGAGCGGGAAGCCGCCGCGCCGGCCGTGTTGCGGGAAATGGTCGACGGCTACGTTCAGATCGTCAGCCTGCTCGACCCGCGATTGGCCGAGCGTCTCGACGCCACCGGGCGTCTGGCCGTGCGCATTGGCTCGGCCATGCACCAATCGCCGGCCGAATTGCTCGACATCGAATTCGCGGGCCGGCTCCACGAAATCGGAACCCTCAGCGGAGAAGCGTTTCTGCAACGCATACCGTCGCTAGCGCACCTTGCTCCGATCGTGCGCTCGCATCGCGAACGCTTCGACGGCCGAGGCTATCCCGACGGTCTGCGCGGCGCCGAAATCCCGCTCGCATCGAGCATCGTCGGTGTCGCGGCGGCCTTCGTCGAACTCGTGACCGAGTCACCGGACGCGCCCACGCTCCTTCCCAACGACGCCTGTCACGAGCTCTCGCTCGCCGCCGGTACACGATTCGATCCGGCCGTCGTCAACGCCATCCTGCACGTGCTGCACTTCCGCCGTCAAACCGGTCGGTCGGCGTAAGAGATCAGCATGTCCCTCAGGCCATCCCGCGCACTGCGTGCCGCCGGCATCAAAGCCGGCACGGCCGTCATTCGCGATGCGCCGCGCATCCTCGCCGATATCCAAGCGTCGGTGCCGAGCGAAGATCTCGAGCAGGTCGACGTGCTCATTCGCGTCATGGCCGGTTTCGATCGCGACACGGCGGAGCATCTCGAAGCCGTCGGGACGATGGCCATGCTGCTGGCCCATCACGCCGGTTTGCCGGAGTCGACGGTCGCGACGTGCTTGCTCGCGGGTCGCGTGCACGATATCGGCAAGCTCGCCATCTCGCGCAGCGTGCTGCTCAAGCCGGGCCGGCCCTCGAAGGCCGAATGGGCCGAGCTGCGCATGAGTCCGGTCTACGGCAGCAGCACGCTGGCCGGACTGCCGCGGCTCAAGCATCTGGTCCCGATCGTGCTCGCGCACCACGAGCGCATCGACGGCCAGGGCTACCCGCACGGCGCCGAAGGCCACGAGATCCCGCTCGAGAGCCAAATCATCGCCATCGCCGACGCCTTCTGCGCGATGACCGTCCCGCGGCCGTACTGCGCGATGCGGTTGCCGCACGAGGCGATTCAAGAACTGCAGTGCTATGCCGGCACACAGTTCGATGCGGAACTGGTGGAGACGTTTGCCGACATGTTCCGCGACCCCGGCCTCACGGCCATGTAACGTCGCCTTCCCCCCGTCCGGCCGGGTGTGGGCCCCCAGCGCGCCGGACGTTCCGGAGAACCCCGAGTGCTCGTCACCCGGGGTTCTTCACGTCCCGGCGGTCACGGCACGTTGGGCATAGGCGCGCGAGGCGAGATAGCCGGCCAGCAGATCGTCGACGCTCACCGTCACGTCGGGCACACCGAGGATCCGGCACACCTCGTCGATGATGAGGATCCCGGCCGGCAAGATGTCGGCGCGTTGCGGCCGGATGAACGCGAGCGTCTTGCGCTCCTCGAGATCGCGCGCAAGCAGCGCGTCGAGCAACGCCGAACGCTCGCGCGCACGTATCGTAACGCCGTCGCGCAGCGGCGCGGCGGCAACCATCGCCGCGGCGGTGAACGCCGATCCGCCGACGACGACCAGCAGCGCCGGAGCCGGCGCTTGCGCAAACGGCGCGAGGATCGCGGCCGCATCGGCGCGCGCCGCGGCCTGCACGTGTGCGCTCTGCGCCGGTGTCAGCGCGGTGGCGCCGAGCAGCGCCGGGTGACGTTCGGCCAGCCGCACCGCACCGACCTCGACCGAGCACGTATAGGCGACCTCCGCGCTGCGGCGCGCGCGAACGGGCACGTCGACCGCGAGCTCGGTGCTGCCGCCGCCGACGTCGAGCACGGCAACCGCTTCATCGCCGTCGAGCATGCGCGTCGCGCCGAGAAACGAGTACGTCGCCTCTTCGTCGCCCGAGAGGATGTGCGGCTCCGCCGCGGTCAGCGCGTGGACGGCGGCCGTGAAGTCGGCGCCGTCGGCCGCGCGGCGCATCGCGCTCGTCGCGATGCACGCGACCACCGCGCCGTGCTCGCGCGCGGCAAGCATGTAGTCGGCGATCGCCGCCAGCGTACGCTCGCGTGCTGCCGGATCGAGCCGGCCTACGTGTTGCAAGCCCGTGCCGAGCCGCGTCCCGCGCGACTCGGCCACGAGCGTCGCGGGGCCGTCGAGGACGAGCAGCCGCGTCGAGTTCGTGCCGATCGAGATCAGCGCGCGCGGCCGGTCCCTAATAGCGCTTGGCTTCGGTCGCCTCGCGGGTTTTGCCGATCGTTTCGAGCGAGCGGTCGTGGGCGCGAAGCGCGATGCCGACGTAGAGCGTGTCGATGATCGTCAGCTGCGCGATGCGGCTCGAACTCGCGCTGCTGCGGAACGCCGTTTGTTTGGCCGCCGTGTAGAGCCGGATGTCCGACACCTTCGTGATCGGCGAGGTCGAGCGGTGCGTGATGCAGATCGTCGTCGCGCCGTTGGCCTTGGCCCGGTCGAGCGCGTCGGTGACGTCGCGGCTGGCGCCGGTGTGCGAGATGCCGAGCGCAACGTCGCCCTTGCCGAGCAGCGCCGAGGACATCGCCATCATGTCGCCGTCGGAAAGCGCGACCGCGACCATGCCGAGCTTGAGGAACTTGTGGTAGGCATCGATCGCCAGCGGGTCGCTGCCGCCGACGCCGTAGATGTCGACCCGCCGCGCGTTTGCGAGGGCCGCGACCGCACGTTCCAGATCGGCGTCGTCGAGCACTTCGATCGTATCGCGCAGCGCCTGAGCGTTCGCTTGGAAAACCTTGTTCTTGATCGTCTTGAGATCGTCGCCCGGCTCGACTTCGGCGTAGATGTCGGCGGTCGGCTCGACGAGATCGCGCGCCAGCACGATCTTGAACTCTTGATAGCCCTTGTAGCCGATCTTCTGGCACAGGCGGACGACCGTCGACTCGCTCGTGTTCGTACGCTCGGCGAGCTCGGTCACGGTCAAGTAGATCAGTTCGTCGGGGTGCTTGAGGATGAAATCAGCGACGCGTTGCTCGGCGGCACGCAGGGTGGCGTATGCGCCTTCGATGCGGACGAAGCATCCGGGGACCTTAACGGCGTCGACGCGAGACGAGGTGTTCACCCTACTGCTGCTTTCGCGCTACGGCGCTCGAGTCGCCTCGGAAGTGCTTGGCCCGCGTACGCTTTCGAAACAAATGGCGCTCGAGCGGGGGCGGTCCCTCGGCCGGGGCCCAGGACTCGGTCTGCTTCAGATAGGCGGCAATTTGCGCTTCGAAGCCCGGATCTTCGGCCACCGTGGTGGTCGAGGTCGGCACGATCGGCTCGTCGACCCGGGTCGTGGCCAGCCGGACCGAGCGCCCGTCGAGGTCGAAGGGCAGCGTCGTCTTCGTTCCCAGGGCGCGGGTGTAACTGGCCCGGTTCTTGTTCACGTCGACCAGCGGGACCGAGACCAGCCGCCCGTCCTCGAGCCGCACGGCGGCGCCGAGGGCATGGACGTTGATCACGCTGCCGCGGACCCGCTCGGTCACGGGTCGCCCGCGCCGGCGTCGTGCCGCTTGAGGTAGATGATCGCTTCGTGGTCGCCGACCAGGTGCAGGCGGTCGTGAATCTCGGGGATCGCGCCGCGCGGATCGCTCAGGCGCGCGATCTGGCGCAGCTGCTGGTCGCGCCGTTCCTCGAGCGCGGTGACGTCGCGCTCGACATCGTGGACTTCCTGGACGTAGGCGACGTTGCGTTCGATGATGCGCGCGTACTGCACGCCGATGAGAACGGCGAACGTGGCGCCGATGGCGGCCACGCCCAACCGCGCCAGCGAGCGCAGCAGCGGCGACCTCACGCCGGCGAGCCGATGCGGCGAAACTTCTCATACCGGCGCGCACGCAGCTCGCCGGTCGGGACGTTCACCAGGCGCGCCAAGGCGCCGTCGATTGCAGACAAGACGGAATCGATCGTACCACGTGAGTCGCGGTGTGCACCACCCAGGGGTTCCGGCACGATCTCATCGATGATGCCGAAGCCGAGCAGATCGTCGCTGGTGAGCCGTAAGCGCGAGGCCGCTTCTTCGGCTTTGCCGGCGTCGCCCCAGAGGATCGCGGCGCAGCCTTCGGGCGATGCGACCGAGTAGACCGAATGCTGCAGCATCGTGACGTGATCGGCCAGGGCCAGCGCCAGCGCGCCGCCGCTGCCGCCCTCGCCGATCACCGTGGCGACGATCGGGACCGGCGCTTCGGCGAAGGCCGCGATCGATTGCGCGATCGCTTCGGACTGCGCGCGTTCTTCGGAGACGATGCCCGGATCGGCGCCCGACGTGTCGACGAACGTGACGACCGGTAACCCCAGATGCCCGGCCAGCCGCACCAGGCGCTGCACCTTGCGGTAGCCCTCGGGCCGCGGCATGCCGAAATTGCGGTGGACCTTTTCCTTGGTGTCGAGCGCCCTTGTCTTGGGCGATCGCGATGATGCGGCGGCCGCGCAATTTCGCGAAGCCGCCGACCACCGCGGGATCGTCGCCGAAGTGGCGGTCGCCGTGCAGTTCGTCGAACTGATCGAGCGCGGCGATGTAGGCCGAGCCGAGCGGCCGCTTCGGATGGCGCGCCATGTTGACGCGCTGCCACGGCGTGAGCGTGCCGAAGATCTCGAGCTGGATCTGCGCGTACTTCTTCTCGAGCGCCTCGATCTCGGCGCTGAGATCGACCGGCTGATCGGCGGCGTGCGCTTTGAGATCGGCGATGCGCTCCTCGAGTTCGAGCAGACCGCGTTCGCGTTCGACGATCGCGTTCATACGCTGCTCGCGGCCGGTGCGAGCGTGGCCGTTCGCCGCTGCCGGCGGTACCGGGCGCCGCGCGCCGGCGCCGTAGTCGAGCAAGCGAATCAGCAGCGCGCGCAGTTCCGCGCGCTCGACGACCATGTCGATCGCGCCGTGTTCGAGCAAGAACTCGGCGGTTTGAAAATTGTCGGGCAGTTTCTGGCGGATCGTCTGCTCGATCACGCGCCGTCCGGCGAAACCGATCGACGCGCGCGCTTCGGAGACGATGACGTCGGTTTGAAACGCGAACGACGCCGAGACGCCGCCGGTCGTCGGATCGGTGAGCACGGTGATCGCGTAGCCGCCGTCGTCGCGAAAACGCTGCAGCGCGACGGTGGTCTTCGCCATCTGCATCAGCGCGAGCATGCCTTCTTCCATGCGCGCGCCGCCCGACGCCGTGCACACGATGACCGGCAGCTTGCGCTCGCGCGCGCCTTCGAACAAGCGCGCGAGGCGTTCGCCGACGACGGTGCCCATCGTGCCGCCGCGAAAGTTGAAGTCCATCACGCCCAGCGCGACCGGCAAATCGCCGATCGAGGCGAAGCCGCACACGACGCCTTCGGTGAGCTTCGATTTCTCGCGGTCGCGCTCGAGCTTCTGCGGATACGACGTCTTGTCGGTCCAGCCCAGCGGATCGCCCGGAACGACCTCGGCGCCGATCTCGACGAAGTCGGCATCGACCAGCATCGCGATGCGATCGAACGCGTGCATGCGAAAGTGATGTTTGCACGTCGTGCACACGAACAGATTCTTCGCGAGGTCCGGCCGGTAGAGCATCGTCGCGCACTTCGGACACTTCGTCCACTGCGCTGCATCTTCGAGCGCCTGCTGCGGTCCGCGCCGGATCCGCAGCCACTCCGGAATCACGGGCGCCCGAAAAGCCGGCCGCGATAGATGCGGCCGAGCTGGCGAAGGTAGTTGAAGATCTCGCTCTGATTGAGCTTCGACGTGCCGGCGACGCGATCGGTGAAGACGTACGGCACTTCGAGCGCGCGGCCGTAGTGCGCTTTGGCAATCACTTCGAGCCCGATCTTGAAGCCGATCGGATCGAGGTCGACGCCTTCGAGCGCGCTGCGGCGGACGAGAAAAAATCCCGACGTGATGTCGCGCACCGGCGTCAGCGGCTTCGCCAGCGCGATCGCGACGAGCGAGGTGATCTTGCGGCGCATCGGCCAGTTCTCGATGCCGCCGCCGCGAACGTAACGCGATCCGATCGCGAGACCGTACTCGCCGCTCGCGAGCGCCGCGACCATCGCCGGCAACGCGTTCACGTCGTGCGAGAAATCGGCGTCCATCGCGCCGACCGCGTCGGAGTCGGGCCGCGCGAATTTCCAGCCGTCGATCACGCCCGACGAGAAGCCCATCTTGCCGGGCCGATGCAAACAGCGCACCGGATAGGTCGACGGCGAGCCGATCGACGATCGCGCCGGTGCCGTCGGGCGAGTTGTCGTCGACGACGATGATCTCGCCGTCGAGCTTGTGCGCGGCAAAGACTTCGCCGAGCGAAACGATCAGCCGTTCGATGCCGCCGGCTTCGTTGTAGGTCGGAACGACGATCGAGAACTTCAGCGCGTTCGCCGCGGGGGTCGACGTCGAGGCCAACGTCGTCATGCCAGCTTGCGAACCGTCGGAAAGCGTTCTTCGTTGAACGCCGGCAAGCCGTCGTATTCACGCGGGTCGGTCTGGATCAACGTTACGCCGTGATCGTCGACGCTGCCGATCTCGATCGCCGGCACGGCCACGTCGCCGCGGGAAACCCAATCGACGACGACCCACTCGACCGAACGCGCCGTGCCTTCGGCATATAAACCGCGCACGTCGCCGACGCGTTCTTCACCGCAAAATACCGGGGTTCCGAGGTCGAGCGTCTCTAAGGTACGTGCCATCAGCACGCGTCCTTCGACAAAGATCGGAACGCAACCCCCGAGCCAAGCATCGGCCGTTAACGGATACGGCGGTAGAAATCCAGGGTCTGCGGCACCGCGTCGTACGCCTTCTGATGCGGGGTGAAGCGCAGCGATTCTTTCGCGCCGAGCGCGAGAAAACCGAGCCGCACCAGGCTCTCGTAGACCACCTGATGCGCGTGATAGACGAGCACGCGGTTGTATTTGGCCAGCGCATGGCGTACGACGACCAGGTGGAATTCGTTGAACGAACCGTCGGTCGCGAGGTTGTGCTGCGCGAAGACGATGTGCTCGCGCAAGCTCTCGGCATAGCGCAGCTGCGCGCCGTCGGACTCGACGTACTTCTCGAAGCGGGCATTGCCGCCCGAACGCGCGTAGCGCAGCTGGATCTCTTCGAGGTCGGCCCGCGACGACCGTTCCGGCCCGCGCGCGTTCGATCGCCATCTCCGACGCGTCGGTCGCATAGATGCGGACGCGGTCGATGAAGCTCGGCCTCTCGGCACAAGATCGCCAGCGCATACGCGTCGTCGCCCGCGCCGCAGCCGGCGATCCAAACGCGCACGTAGCGGAAAGGTGCGCAGCCGCGGGAGCACGTGCGCGAGGAAATCGGCGAAGAAGGCCGGGTCGGCGAACGGCGTGCTGGGGTTGAAGGTCAGCGCGTCGACGAAGCGCTCCATCGAGCCGGTTCGTGCAGCACGCGTTCTTGCAGCCCGGAGATCGTCGCGGCGCCCTCCGCGCGCACGCGCTCGAGCACGCGCCGGCGCAACATCGCCGGCGCGTACTCGCGGAAGTCGTGACCCGATATCCGCTGCACCGCTTCGAGCAGCAGTTGGAGTTCGAGGTCGGTGACGGCCGGTGACGGAGTCGTCACGTGCGGCCGGTCTTCGGCGATCAAGCGGTGACGTTCAACCAGACGCGGACGAGCGCGATCAGCTGATCGATATCGACCGGCTTGCTGATGTATTCCGACGCCCCGGCCGCGAGGCAGCTCTCACGATCGCCCTTCATCGCCTTCGCGGTGAGCGCGATGATCGGGAGCGACCGCCACTGGCTCTTGGCCCGGATGCGCCGGATCGTTTCGTAGCCGTCCATCTCCGGCATCATGATGTCCATCAGGACGACGTCGATGTCGGCGTGCTCGCCGAGGACGTCGATCGCCTCGGTTCCGCTCTCCGCGGTGAACACGTTCATCTGGTATTCCTCCAGCGCCGTGCGCAGCGCGAAGATGTTGCGCGTGTCGTCGTCGGTGATGAGGATCTTGCGGCCGACGAGCGAGGTCGAGCCGTTGCTGCCGTTTGTCGGCCGCTTCGTTTCCGGCAGCCGCGCCTCGACTTGGTTGAGGAAGTAGTTCGTCTCGTCGATCAGGCGTTCGGGCGACATCGTGTCCTTGATGATCACGCTCTCGCTCAGGCGCCGCAGCGCGGCGTCCTCTTCGGGGATCAGCTCGCGGCCGGTGTACACGATCACCGGCACGCGCTCGTGACCGCGGCATCTGCTTGATGCGCTCGATCAGCGACACGCCGTCGATGTCGGGCAGAGCCGAGATCGACGATCACGCAGTCGAACGTGCCCTCTTCGAGCGCCCGCAGCGCTTCGTTGCCGGTGCAGACGGCGGTCACCGTGACCTCGCCGCTTTCGATGAGGTTCGCCATCGCCGAGAGTTGCGTGACGTCGTCTTCGATCACGAGCACGTTGCGCGCGCTCGAGTCGGCGAAGCCGAGCAGGTTGTCGAAGGCCGACATGAGCGCTTCTTCGGTCGCCGGCTTTTGCAGGTGCGCGAAGGCGCCGGAATCGAGCGCGCGCTGCCACTGTTCCTCGCCCGAGATCACGTGCACCGGGATCGCTTTGGTGGCCGGATCGCGCTTGAGCTGATCGAGCAGTTCCCAGCCGTCGACGTCGGGCAGGCCGATGTCGAGCGTGATCGCATCGGGCACGTACTGGCGCGCGAGCGCGAGCCCTTCCGTCCCCGAGCGGGCGAAGAGGCCTTTGAAGCCGCGGTCGCGCGCGAGCCCGAGCAGGATGCGCCCGAACGTCGCTTCGTCCTCGATGATGAGGATGACGCGGTCGTGCGGCTTGATCACGTTGCGGTCGTCGTCGGCCGGGATGCCTTCGAGCGAGTCCGGCGCGACCGGCGAGAGGTCGCCGGTGCGCGAGGGCATGCGGTTGGTCGAGCGTTCCGGCGGCCGCACGGCGGCGAGCTCTTCCGCCGGACGCGCGATGCGCATCAGCGGATGATAGAACGTGAACGTGCTGCCGGCGCCGGGTTCCGATTCGACCGTCATCTCGCCGCCCAAGAGGCCGGCGATCTCGCGGCTGATCGCGAGGCCGAGGCCCGTGCCGCCGTATTTGCGCGCCGTGCTCATGTCGGCTTGCTGGAACGCTTCGAAGATCACGTTGTGCTTGTCGGGCTGGATGCCGATGCCGCTGTCGACGACCGCGAACGCGACGTACGGCATCGACGACGCCGTCGTAGCCCGGCCGCTCGACCCGCGAGAGCTGCAGCTCGACGCTGCCGTGCGCGGTGAACTTGAACGCGTTGGAGAGCAGGTTCTTGAGGATCTGCATCAGGCGCGTGTTGTCGGTCTCGAGCGCGTCGGGCACGCCCTCGCCGACCGAGACGCGGAAGCCGAGACCGCGTTCTTGCGCGACGCCGCGGAACGTGCGCTCGACGTCGTCGCACAGATCGGTGATCCGCTGTTCGGCGATGTCGATCGACGTCGTGCCGGATTCGATCTTCGAGAGATCGAGGATGTCGTTGATCAGCGTGAGCAGGTCGGCGCCGGCGCGCCGGATCGTCGAGGCCATCTCGACTTGTTTGCCGGTGAGGTTCTGCTCGCGGTTGTCGACCAGCTGCTTCGAGAGGATCAGCAGCGAGTTGAGCGGCGTGCGCAGCTCGTGCGACATGTTGGCGAGGAACTGCGACTTGTACTTCGAGGTGAGCGCGAGCTGCTCGGCCTTCTGTTCGAGGGCGCGGCGCGCTTCTTCGATCTCGCGCGTGCGCTTCTCGACTTCTTCGTTCTGCTCGGCCAAGCAGGCGGGCTTTTTCTTCGAGCTCTTCGTTCGTGCTGCGCAGCTCTTCTTGTTGCGACTGCAGCTCGGTCGTGAGCGACTGCGACTGCTTGAGCAGTTCCTCGGTGCGCATGTTCGCGGCGATCGTGTTGAGCACGATGCCGATCGACTCGGTGAGCTGGTCGAGGAAGAGCAAGTGGTTTTCGCTGAACGTTTCGAACGACGCCAGCTCGATGACGGCTTTGATGTCGCCCTCGAAGAGCACCGGCAGCACGATGATGTTCAGCGGCCGCGCGGAGCCCGTGCCCGAGCTGACCTCGAGATAATCGGGCGGCACGTTCTTGACGAGGATGCTCTTGCGTTCGGCGACGCACTGTCCGACGAGCCCTTCGCCCGAGCGGAACTGCTGGAAGTTGCGGCGCTTGGGCGGTGCGAAGCCGGCCATGTACGTCAGCAGCGGCTGATCGTCGACCGGCTCGTTGAGGTAGAACACGCCGGTTTGCGAGTTGACCAGCGGCGCGAGCTCCGACATGATCAGCTTGGCGACGGTCTTGATGTCTTTCTGGCCCTGCAGCATGCCGGTGAAGCGCGCGAGGTTGGTCTTCAGCCAGTCTTGCTCGGCGTTCACGCGCGTCGTGTCGCGCAGGTTGCGGATCATCTCGTTGACGTTTTCCGTCAGCTGCCCGACCTCGCCGCGGGCATCGACCTCGACCGTTCGCGAGAGGTCGCCCTTGGTGACGGCCGTCGCGACGCCGCCGATCGCGCGAATCTGCGAGGTCAGCTGCGCGGCGAGCTGGTTGACGTTGTCGGTGAGGTCTTTCCACAGACCGGCGGCGCCGGGCACGACGGCCTGGCCGCCGAGCTTTCCTTCGAAGCCGACTTCGCGCGCGACGGTCGTCGTCTGATCGGCGAACCGGCCGAGCGTGACGATCATGCCGTTGATCGTGTCGGCGAGCTCGGCGATCTCGCCCTTCGCTTCGAGCGTCAGCTGGCGCCGCAGGTCGCCGTTCGCGACGCCGGTGACGACGCGCGCGATACCGCGGACTTGTTCGGTGAGGTTACCCGCCATCTCGTTGACGGAGTCGGTGAGGTCTTTCCACGTGCCGGCGACGCCCGGCACCTTGGCCTGACCGCCGAGCTTGCCTTCGGAACCGACTTCGCGCGCGACGCGCGTCACCTCGCCGGCGAACGAGTTCAGCTGGTCGACCATCGTGTTGATGGTGTCTTTGAGCTCGAGGATCTCGCCGCGCACGTCGACGGTGATCTTCTTCGAAAGGTCGCCGTTGGCGACGGCCGTCGTCACCTTCGCGATGTTACGCACTTGCGCGGTGAGGTTCGAGGCCATCGAGTTGACCGAGTCGGTGAGGTCTTTCCACGTACCGGCAACGCCGGGCACGACGGCCTGACCGCCGAGCTGGCCTTGCGTACCGACTTCGCGGGCGACGCGCGTGACTTCGAACGCGAAGCCGTTGAGCTGGTCGACCATCGTGTTGACGGTGTTCTTCAGCTCGAGAATCTCGCCGCGCACGTCGACGATGATCTTCTTCGAAAGGTCGCCGTTGGCGACGGCCGTCGTGACTTCGGCGATGTTACGCACCTGGTTCGTCAGGTTCGCGGCCATCGAGTTGACCGAGTCGGTGAGGTCCTTCCACGTACCGGCGACGCCGGGCACGAGCGCCTGGCCGCCGAGTTTGCCTTCGGTACCGACCTCGCGCGCGACGCGCGTGACTTCCGATGCGAAACCGTTGAGCTGGTCGACCATCGTGTTGACGGTGTTTTTCAGCTCGAGGATCTCACCGCGCACGTCGACGGTGATCTTCTTCGAAAGGTCGCCCTTGGCGACGGCGGTCGTGACTTCGGCGATGTTGCGCACTTGCGAGGTCAAGTTACCGGCCATGAAGTTCACGGAGTCGGTGAGATCTTTCCACGTACCGGCCACGCCGCGGACCTCGGCTTGTCCGCCGAGCTTGCCTTCGGAACCGACTTCGCGCGCGACGCGCGTCACCTCGCCGGCGAAGGCGTTGAGCTGGTCGACCATCGTGTTGATCGTCGACTTGAGTTCGAGAATTTCACCGCGCGCGTCGACCGTGATCTTGCGCGAGAGGTCGCCGTTGGCGACGGCGGTCGTGACCTCGGCGATGTTGCGCACTTGGTTCGTGAGGTTACCGGCCATCGAGTTGACCGAGTCGGTGAAGTCTTTCCACGTACCGCCGACGCCTTGCACCTGCGCCTGGCCGCCGAGTTTGCCTTCGGAACCGACCTCGCGCGCGACGCGCGTGACCTCGAACGCGAAACCGTTGAGCTGGTCGACCATCGTGTTGATCGTGTCTTTGAGCTCGAGAATTTCGCCGCGCACCGTCACCGTGATCTTCTTCGAAAGGTCGCCGTTGGCGACGGCCGTCGTGACGTCGGCGATGTTACGCACTTGCGAGGTCAGGTTACCGGCCATGAAGTTCACCGAGTCGGTGAGGTCTTTCCACGTACCGGCGACGCCCGGGACCTCGGCCTGACCGCCGAGCTTGCCTTCGGTACCGACCTCGCGCGCGACGCGCGTGACTTCCGATGCGAAGCCGTTGAGCTGGTCGACCATCGTGTTGATCGTGTTCTTCAGCTCGAGGATCTCGCCGCGCACGTCGACGATGATCTTCTTCGAGAGGTCGCCTTTGGCGACGGCCGTCGTGACCTCGGCGATGTTACGCACTTGCGAGGTCAGGTTACCGGCCATCCCGTTGACCGACTCGGTCAAGTCGCGCCACGTTCCGGCGACGCCTTCGACGCGCGCCTGGCCGCCGAGTTTTCCTTCGGAACCGACCTCGCGCGCAACGCGCGTCACCTCACCGGCGAAAGCGTTGAGCTGGTCGACCATCGTGTTGACGGTACCCTTGAGCTCGAGAATTTCGCCGCGCGCGTCGACCGTGATCTTACGCGAGAGGTCGCCGTTGGCGACGGCCGTCGTCACGTCGGCGATGTTGCGAACCTGCGCCGTGAGGTTACCGGCCATACCGTTGACGGAGTCGGTGAGATCTTTCCACGTGCCGGCCACGCCGCGCACCTCGGCTTGTCCGCCGAGCTTCCCTTCGGTACCGACCTCGCGCGCGACGCGCGTCACCTCACCGGCGAAGGCGTTGAGCTGGTCGACCATCGTGTTGACGGTGTTCTTCACGGCCAGGATCTCGCCGCGCACGTCGACCGTGATCTTCTTCGAGAGGTCGCCGTTGGCGACGGCCGTCGTGACCTCGGCGATGTTGCGGACTTGCGAGGTGAGGTTACCGGCCATGAAGTTGACCGAGTCGGTGAGGTCTTTCCACGTACCGGCGACACCGGGGACCTCGGCCTGACCGCCGAGCTTTCCTTCGGAGCCGACTTCGCGCGCGACGCGCGTGACTTCCGATGCGAAACCGTTGAGCTGGTCGACCATCGTGTTGATGGTGTCTTTGAGCTCGAGAATTTCGCCGCGCGCGTCGACCGTGATCTTCTTCGAGAGGTCGCCGTTGGCGACGGCCGTCGTCACCTCGGCGATGTTACGGACTTGGTTCGTGAGGTTACCGGCCATCGAGTTGACCGAGTCGGTGAGATCTTTCCACGTACCGGCGACGCCTTGCACCTGCGCTTGCCCGCCGAGCTTTCCTTCCGAGCCGACTTCACGCGCGACGCGCGTCACCTCGAAGGCGAACGCGTTGAGCTGGTCGACCATCGTGTTGATCGTCTTGCTGGACCGCAGGAACTCGCCCTTGAGCGGCCGGCCGTCGACCTCCAGCACCATCTGCTGCGAGAGGTCGCCGCGCGCCACCGAACCGAGCACGCGGCTCGTCTCCGCGATCGGGTGCGTGAGGTCGTCGATCAATTCATTGACCGATGTCACATAGTTGGACCACGCGCCGGGCGCGGTCGGCAGGGCCGCGCGCTGAGCGATGCGGCCCTCGCGTCCGACCACCTCGGAGATCCGCTGCACCTCGCCCAGCAGGCGCGCGTTGAGCGTCACGAGATCGTTGAACGCCTCGGCGACGTCGCCGTCGATCCCCGGTTTCGCGGTCGAGAGGCGGATCGTGAAGTCGCCTTTCGCCACCGAGCGCAGCGCCGAGAGCAGCTCGCGCTGGGCGGCCTCCCCGGTGAGCCCGTTCTTCGGGCTCTTGCCGTTCGTACCGTTGGATCGAGGTTTGGTGGCGGCTACCGTGGCACTCATTCGCAACTCCCGCGTCGGTGACAAGTCGGTGACAAATGACAAAGGGCTTGCCGGTGGTCCATACACCGGCGAGCTACAGGCGGTCTCTTGCTCCGGGAATTCCCAAGCTGAGGGGACGTCAAACCTGCGCTGTACTCTTCGTACCAGGAGCGAGGTTTACCGGGCGGCAAGCGAGGGTAAGCCCGTCTCGACCGTGAGGGCCATGAGCCATCGACCTGTGATCGACTCGGAGTCGGAGCGTTTGGCCATGGGGCTGCGCTTCCTATCGTCCGCCAGCAAAGCACTCGCCTCGAGCTTCGACTACGCGCAAACCCTAAAGCACGTCGGCGAGCTTGCCGTTCCCGATTTCGCCGCCGGCTTCGCCGTGGAGCTCGACGAGTTCGGCACCGCGATCGTCGCCTACACCAACGGCGAGATCGCCTCCGGCGCACACGTGGCCAGCTTTCCGCTGGTGGCCCGCGAGCGGACCGTGGGCGCCCTCTGCATCGCGACCGCCGACGGCGCCCCGCAGCTCGACGACTTCCACCGCGAGCTCTTCGACGAGCTGGCGGTGCGGATCGCGGTCGCCATCGACAGCGCGCAGATCTACGCGCGCGAGCACCACGTGGCCGACACCCTCCAGCGGGCGCTGCTGCCCGAGCAACTGCCCGAACACGACTCCGTGCACTTCGACGCGGCCTACATCCCGGCGACCGAGGAAGCGATCGTCGGCGGTGACTGGTACGACGCGTTCACGCTGCCCGACGGCCGCATCGCGCTCTCGATCGGCGACGTCGCCGGACACGGACTGCGGGCCGCGATCGTGATGGGGGAAGTGCGCCAAGCTTTTCGCGCCGCCGCGCTCAACCCGACCTCGCCCTCGGTCGTGCTCGAACGCGCCAACACGATCGTGAACATGCGCCAGAACCCGATCATGGTCACCGCGATCTTCGGCATCATCGATCCGGCGACCGCGACGATCACCTACGCGGCAGCCGGACATCCGCCGCCCGTGATGGCGCTGCCGTGCCTGATGGTCGAGCGGTTGCCGAGCGGCGGCATTCCGCTGGGCGTCGCGGATACGATCGACGCCACCGACTGGTCGTTCACGATCCCGCCGGGCGCCTATCTCGCCTTTTACACCGACGGCCTGATCGAGTATTCGCACGACGTGGTCGAAGGCGAAGAACTGCTGATCGAGGCGATTCGGGCGGAGATCGTCGAGCGCAGCGCGGAGCCGGCGCTCTCGCTGATGCGGCGCGTGTTCGGCGAGCGCAAGAACAGCGACGACGCCGCGGCGCTCTTCGTGGCCACCGACGACGTGCCGCGATCGGACTTCCTGTTCGAGTTCTCGGCCATTCCGCTGGCGGTGCCGCTCGTGCGGCGCACGCTGCACCGCTACGCCACGCGGCTGGGTCTCGACGACGATCGCACCTACGCCCTGATCACCGCGGTCGGTGAAGCGACCGCCAACGCCGTCGAGCACGCCTATCCCGAACGCCCGGGCATCGTGCGTTTGCGCGTGGTCAGCAAGGAGGGCAAACTGCGCGCCACGATCGAGGACGACGGCCGCTGGAAACAGGCCCAAAAGCGCGACGAGCGCGGCCGGGGCTTGCCGCTGATGCGCGCCCTGATGGACGGCGTCGAAATTCGCACCAACCAATCCCACACCACGATCAGCCTGACGATGGCCTGGAGCCCTTCGCCCTCAGCGGCGCTCTAGTGCCGTGGGCGGTCTTGGCGGCGGCATCGGTGGCCGCCGGATTTTTCGCGCAGTGGGCGCACGTCCCCGCGGCGTGGCTGATCGCCCCGCTGATCGTCGCGATCGTGGCCGCTCTGTGCGGGATCGGCTTGCGCCTGCCGCGTTGGTCGCTGGCTGCGCCGCAGGGCGTCATCGCGGTGACGATCGCACAGGCCTTCACGCTGCCGGTCATCGGCGAAGTGCTGCACGAGTGGCTGCCGATCCTGATCGTGGTCGCGGCTACCGTCATCTCGGCGGGTACCGCTGCCTGGCTCCTTGCGAAATATAGTCCGCTCTCCGCGGCGACTGCGGCGTGGGGCTCCTCGCCCGGCGCCTCGGTGACGATGATCGCGCTCTCGGCCGACTACGGCGCCGATCCGCGCATCGTTGCGTTCATGCAGTACCTGCGCATCACACTGGTCGTGCTGACGGCATCCTTCGTTTCACATCTCGTCCTCGCGCACGGCGCCCTCCCGCCGGCGCCCGCCGCGCCCGGTACGTCCGCGTTCGTCCTGCTCCCGTTTCTCGCCACGTTCGCGTTCGCCGTCGTCGCGGCGTTCGCCGGACGCTTCTCGAAACTGCCCGGCGCGCAATTTCTCTTGCCGCTGGTCGGCGGCTCGGCACTGCACGTGACCGGACTGTTGCCGATCGACGTGACGTGGTGGCTGCTGGATGCCGCCTACCTCACCGTCGGGTGGACGATCGGCTTGGCGTACACGCGCGCGATCCTCCTCTTCGTGGCCGGCGTGCTGCCGACGCTGTTGCTCTCGACGCTGGTGCTGCTCGGAATGTGCGCGCTCGCGGGCGTGCTGTTGGTGCTGCTCGTGCACGTCGATCCGCTCACCGCGTACCTAGCCACCACGCCGGGCGGACTCGACTCCGTCTCGATCATCGCGCTCGGCAGCGGCAGCAACGTCGCGCTGGTGCTGGCGATCCAGATGCTGCGCCTGTTCGCCGTCGTCGCCAGCGGGCCGCCGCTGGCCAAACTGATCGGCCGTATCGCCTAGAGTTCGCCGCGGGCGTAGGCGAAGGCCGCCAGGATCACCAGCGCGACCGTTTCGGTGCGCAGAATGCGCGTGCCGAGCGAGACGGCGATCGCGCCGGCGGCGACGGCGCGATCCACTTCGTGCGAGGAGAAGCCGCCTTCCGGTCCGATCACGAACAGCGCCGATCCGATCGTCGCGGCGTCGGCTTCGAACGTCGCGCGCAACGGACGCACGTCGGCCAGTTCCCACGGGATGTAGACGCGGTCGTAGCCGCCAAAGGTCGCGAGCAGATCGTCCCAGCCGGCGATCGGCGCGACGTGCGGAATCACGCTGCGTCCGCACTGCTGCGCGGCCGTCTTCGCCAGCCGCTGCCAACGCTCGATCTTGTGCTCGCCGGTGCGTTCGCCGACCACGCGATCGGAGCGCAGGGGAACGATCGCGGCCGCACCAAGCTCGGTCGCCTTCTCGACGATCAGGTCCATCTTTTGGCCCTTCGGTATCGCCTGCGCCACCGTGAGCCGCACCGCGGGCTCGCGCGAGCCGCGTTCGATGCGCTCGTCGAGCGTGGCCACCACGGCCGCGCCCGTAACGTCGATCGATGCGGCAAAGGCCGAGCCGGACGAATCCACGACCTGCACGCGATCGCCGGTTCGCCCGCGCAAGACCGTCGCGATTTTGCGCGCGTCGTCGGCCGCGAACGCAACGCTCTCGCCGAGCGCGTGAACGCCTTCGACGAAGAAGCGATCGCGCAGCGAGGGCACCGGCTATTCTGCTTTAAACGCTTCTTTGACGCGATCGAAGAACGAGCGGTCGCCGTCTTCATCGGCGTTCGCGCGCGCGTATTCTTCGAGCAGTTCGCGCTCGCGTTTGCCGAGCTTCAGCGGAACGGCGATGCGCACGGTGACGAGGTGATCGCCGCGCACGCCGCCGCGCACGGCCGGCATGCCGTGACCGCGCAGCCGGAACTGCGAACCCGTTTGCGTACCGGCCGGAATCTGCAGCGTATGCTCGCCGTCGAGCGCGGTGACCGCAATGTCGCCGCCCAGCGCGGCGGTTGGGAACGAGATCGGAACGTCGGCGAACACGTTGAGCCCGTCGCGCTTGTACAGATCGTGCTTGCGCACCGACAGATAGACGTAGAGGTCGCCGTCGGGGCCGTTGCGCGCGCCGGCTTCGCCGCTGCCGCTCAAGCGGATGCGGCTGCCGTCGTCGACGCCGGCCGGAATCTTCACCGTCAGCGTCTTGTCGGTCTCGACGCGGCCGCGGCCCTTGCAGACGTGACACGGCTGCTGCACGACCTGGCCGTCGCCGTTGCATTTTCCGCAGGTGGTTTGCGTGACGAACTGGCCGAGCGGCGTTTGGCGCACTTGGCGCGCGATGCCGGTCGCACCGCAACGGTCGCATGGAACCACCAGCGTACCCGGTTCGGCACCGCTGCCCTTGCACGTGACGCACGAGGCGAGATGGCGGAACGAGATCTCGCGCTGCGTGCCGGCGAATGCTTCTTCGAGCGTGATCTCGACGTCGTAGCGCAGATCGCTGCCGCGCTGCGGACCGTTCGCGCGGGCCGCTCCGCCGCCGGCGCGCTGCTGGCCGAAGAACATGTCGAAGATGTCGCCGAAGCCCTCGGCGGCAAATCCGCCGAAGCCCGCCGCTTGATCGCCGGCGTGACCGAAACGATCGTAGTTGGCGCGCTTTTGCGGATCGGAGAGCACTTCGTAGGCTTCGTTGATTTCCTTGAAGTGGTTCTCGGCCGCGGCCTTATCGGTCGCGACGTCCGGATGGTACTTGCGGGCCAGTTGGCGATAGGCGCGCTTGATGTCGCCCTCGGGCGCGGTCCGCGGCACGCCGAGGACCTCGTAATAGTCGGTCGGCACCGGTTACCGAATTTCTACGTTGCCGAGATACGTTCCGAGCGACTGCGCGGTACCGGCGGCGAGCGAGATCAAGCGGCCGTACGGCATGCGGCGCGGACCGAGAATGGCGAGCAATCCGACGCCGCGGTCGCCGAAGCGATAGGGCACGGTCACGAGGCTGCACTCAGACATCTCGTCGGCGCCGAGTTCCGCGCCGATGTGGACGACGGGAGCGTTCGTGGGATGCGCCAAGTCGTCGGCGATGAGATCGTAGAGCACCTTTTGTTCTTCGACAATTCGGAGGATCGAGCGTAGCTTGCGCAAGTCGTGGAATTCGGGCTGATCGAGCAGGTTCTGGGCGCCGGCCGCGGTGATCTGCGGGTCGGTCCGGCGCGCGTTGCGGAATGCGGTCTGGAGCGAGCGCCGGATCTCGGCCGCCACCCCCACCGTGTCGCAGACGCGATCGATCGCAGCCGGCGCGATGTCTTCCATGACCTTGCCGCCGAGCACGCCGTTGAGGGCATTGGAGAGCTGCGTCAGCTGGTCGGCCTCGACGTCGGTCTTCCACTCGACCAGTTCTTGCGCCGCCACCCCCATCGAGGTGACGATCACGATCAGGCTCGTTCGGGCTGAGAGCCAGAGCAGCTGAACGTGCTTGAAGGCGTGCGTGTCGCGCGAAGGCGCGATCGCCAGGGCCACGTTGCGGGACAGACCGGAGAGCAGGCGGGTGGCCTGGTCGATCACCTCGTCGAGCTCGCGGCTGGCCTCGCGGAACTGATCGCGAATCCGGCGCGCGTCAACCTCTTCCAGGGGCTCGGGCTGCATCAGGTGATCGACGAACGTCCGGTAGCCGGTATCGGAGGGAATACGGCCGGCCGAGGTATGCGGCTGTACGAGGTAGCCCAGCGACTCGAGTTCGGCCATCTCGTTGCGGATCGTGGCCGAACTCACGCCGAGGTTATACTTCTGGGTGAGCGTGACCGACCCGACCGGCTCTGCCGTGTTGATGTACTCGTACACCACGGTGGCCAGGATAAAGGCTTTTCTTTTGTCGAGTTCCGGTCTGTCGTTCATCGATGTTAGCAGCTAGCACTGGAGAGTGCTAAGTTACCGTTCAGGCTACCACGCCGGCCGGGGCGGGTCAAGCCAGGCCGGCGAGGTGACGCCGGTGGGCGATCGTGATGTACTCCGAGATCACCACGCCGTGGAAGAGCACGTTACCGATCAGCGCCTCCCACAGCGGCGTGTAGCTGATGACCCGCATGACCGGAACGGCGACGTCCTCGGCGATGAAGTACATGAAGAACCCGTAGCACAAGCCGCACAGCACCGAGGTGGGGGCGGTCCAGCTGGGCTTGAACCGGGACGCGAGGTTGGCGTAGAAAATACCGAAGACCGCGGCTGCGAAGAAGTGCAGAAAGAGCCCGAACAGCAGGGCCAGCAGCGGCAAGCCCTCGATGCGGCTGCCGAAGACGCCGACGGCGAAGCGGACGAAGTACTCGCCGAATACCGGCTCGTGGACGATCACCACGCCGCAAAACAGGAAGAAAAACGCCGAGACCAAGCCGCCAATAAGGCCGCCGTAAAGTCCGTCCGACCAACGTACCACGCCTCTAGACTTCGCGACCGAAAGGGCATCGCCTCGGCGAAACAAAGCTTGACGCCATGACGACCCCCGCGCAACCCGAGGCCATCGAGGCCCTCCTCAAGGAAGTTCGCCGCTTTCCGCCGCCGCCGGCATTTGCCGCCCAGGCCAACGCGAAGCCCGGCGTGTACGAGGAAGCGGCCGACTCCGAAGCCTGGTGGGCGAGCTGGGCGCGCAAGCTCGACTGGATGAAGCCGTTCAGCCAGGGCCTGGTGTGGAACGAGCCTTTCGCCACCTGGTTCGCCGACGGTCAGCTCAACGCGTCGGTCAACGCCCTCGATCGCCACGTGCGCAACGGCCTCGCTTCACGCGTGGCCTATCACTTCGAAGGCGAACCCGGCGACCGCTGGTCCGTGACCTACGGCGAGCTGCTCGACATGGTGTGCCGCTTCGCCAACGGGCTGCGCAAGCTGGGCGTGAAAAAGGGCGACCGCGTCGCGATCTACATGCCGATGATCGTCGAGCTGCCGGTCGCGATGCTGGCCTGCGCGCGCATCGGCGCCGCGCATTCGGTGATCTTCGGCGGCTTCGCGCCGGATGCGATCGTCGACCGCGTCAACGACTCGGAATGCGTCGCGCTGATCACCGCCGACCAGGGCTGGCGGCGCGGCAAGCAGGTGCCGCTCAAGGCGAACTGCGACGAGGCCGTGGCCAAGGGCATGCCCTCGCTCAAGCACGTCATCGTTGCCAAGCGCGTCGGCGATCCGGTCGAGATGGTGGCCGGCCGCGATCACTGGTGGGACGACGTGATCGCCGGTCAGCCCTCGACGTGCGAGCCCGAGCGGATGAACGCCGAGGATCTGCTCTTTCTGTTGTACACGTCGGGCACCACGGCCAAGCCCAAGGGCATCAAGCACACCACCGGCGGCTACCTCACCGGCGTGACCGCGACGCACAAACTCGTCTTCGACCTCAAGGATGCAACCGACGTCTACTGGTGCGCCGCCGACATCGGCTGGGTGACCGGCCACTCCTACATCGTGTACGGTCCGCTGTGCAACGCCGCGACCAGCGTGCTGTATGAGGGCACGCCCGATTTCCCCGACAAGGACCGGCTGTGGGCGATCGTCGAGCGCTACAAGGTCTCGATCCTCTACACCGCGCCGACCGCGATCCGCACGTTCATGAAGTGGGGCACGGACTACGTCGAGAAGCACGACATGTCGTCGCTGCGCCTGTTGGGTTCCGTCGGCGAGCCGATCAATCCCGAAGCGTGGATGTGGTACTACACCCACATCGGCGGCGGCCGCTGTCCGGTCGTCGACACGTGGTGGCAAACGGAAACCGGTGCGATCATGATCGCGCCGCTGCCCGGCGTCACCACGCTCAAGCCGGGTTCGGCGACCAAACCGTTTCCGGGCATCGGCGTCGACATCGTCGACGAAGCCGGCAATAGCGTGCCGCTCGGCGGCGGCGGTTACATCGTGCTGACCAAACCGTGGCCTTCGATGATGCGCGGCATCTACGGCGACGATGCGCGCTACAAGGAAACGTACTGGTCGCGCTTCCCGCACAAGTACCTCGCCGGCGACGGCTGCAATCGCGACACCGACGGCGACTACTGGTTCATGGGCCGCATCGACGACGTGATGAACATCAGCGGGCACCGCATCTCGACGGCCGAAGTCGAATCGGCGCTGGTCGACCATCACGACGTGGCCGAGGCCGCGGTGGTGGGCAAGAACGACGACGTGACGGGTCAAGCGATCGCGGCGTTCGTGAGCCTGAAGTCGCACGCCAACGGCACGCCGCAGCTGGCCGACGAGCTGCGCGCGCACGTGTCGGAGAAACTCGGCAAGTTCGTGCACCCGAAGTACCTGACGTTCACCCAAGAGCTGCCGAAGACGCGCAGCGGCAAGATCATGCGCCGCCTGCTGCGCGACATCGCCGAAGGCCGCATGCTGGGCGACACGACGACGCTCGCCGATTCGAGCATCGTCGCGGAACTCCAATCGCGCGCCGTCGCGGAGGCGCAAAAGGAAGAGTAGCGGCGGGGGTTAGCCGCCGTTCGCCGAGGCCGGCGTGGGAACGATGGCGCCGTTCTCGACGTCGCGCACGCTGATGCCCGGGTAGCCGACTTTCTCATCGGCCGAGGCCGCGTAGGCGTCGGCGATCAGATCGCGCAGCATCTTCGCGCCCGCCGCGAGCCGGTCGAGCGTGAAGCTCACCGCATCCGGCGTCACGGCGTCGAACGCGCCCGCGTCTTCGAGTTTATAGACCGTCGTGACGAAGCTGTTGGTATTCGCGAGATACGCTTCGACGCGGGTCATGATCGGCACCGTCGAAGGCACGTACGGAGCGACGCGCGGGAGCACCGCATCGGCGGTCGTATGCGCCTGCACGAACGCCGTCTCGAACTTGGCGTGAATCTTGTCGGACTGCGTGTAGTTCTGCGGGTTCGGATATTTGCCCCAGCCGTTGAAGTGCACGGTCACGTGCAGCGGCTGCGATGAGTCGGCCACGAAGTGTCCCCAATACCCGATATCGCGCAGCGTGAGAACTTCGCGCAGTTTGCGATCGGTCGCGAAGAACGCGCGGTCGGCGTCGGTTGCGGCATGCGTTTCACCGTACCGGTCGACGCGCCAGATCGCGAAGTCTTTCGCGACCTGCTGGTAACCTTCAACGATCGAATAGGGCACGTAACCGATCGAATATTCGTCCGGCGACTCCCCGTTCACGACGCGCCCTTTGCGGATCGCCGTGTCGTAGGCTTCGCGGGTGAGCGGCAGCTGCGTGAGCGGCAAGACGCCGGCGATCGTGCCGTCGTCGTCGAGGTCGAGGTAGTGGCCGGGATCGAGGTCGCTATCCCACGTCTTCCCGGCCCCCTTGAGCTTGTCGGGCTCAGGTCCGAGGGTCGTGATCTCGGCGAGGGCATCCGGCGTGCGCACGAACGCGGGCACCGAGTCGGGCAAGGTGCGAACCGCGACGTTATTGATCATGCGGTGACCGGCGGAGCCCCACGCCAGCGCAGGCGCGGGCACGGCGAAAGCGATCGCGAGCAAGAGGGCAGCGAGGAGACGCATGAACGGCCTTTCGCTGCCGCGACTAGCTGTTCCCGAGTGCCTCGACCGTGATTTCGGTGAGCCTACGGACGTTTTGGTAGGCGCCGCACGAGCAGTGCAGCCAGTCCTCGACGACGACCGTGAGCGGCTGATCGCCGCGGTAGAGGTAGCGCGCGGTCTGCTCGTCGGCGGCGAAATCGATCGGCCGGTTGCAGTGCCAGCACACCGTTTGCGGCGGCACGCCGATCGGGCGCATGATTATGCGCTCGATGGCACGTCCTCCCACGGAGCATCGAGGCCATCGAGCTCGGCGATTCTGGTCGCCGGTGGCAGCGCATCGACGATCGTCGCCCCGTACCGCATGCTCAGGGCCCGCCCATCTAACAACGCTAAGAGACCTCGATCACTTTTTGAGCGGATGAGCCGGCCGAATCCTTGTTTCAAGCGCACGATCGCGCTGGGAATCATGTAGGCTTCGAAACCGGAGCGTCCGCGCGCCTCGAGCGCGGCGATGCGCGCGGCGACCAGCGGATCGGCGGGCGAGGGGAACGGTAACCGGTCGATGATGACGCACGAGAGCTGATCGCCGACCACGTCGATCCCCTCCCAGAACGTGCCGGTGCCGAACAGCACGGCGTTGGGCGTGGCGCGGAACCAGTCCAGCAGCGCCGAGCGCGGCAAATCGCCCTGCAACTTGGTCGGGAAGGACAGCCGGTCGGCCAACAGCGCGTGCACTTCCCGCAGCCGCGCGTATGAGGTGAAGAGCACGAAGGCGCGCCCCGAGGTGCGGTCGAGGCACTCTTCGATGATCGGCGCGGCGCGCTGCGCGAAGTTCTTATCTTTGGGATTGAGGCCGGGAGGCGCGATGTACAGCCGCGCTTGGCGGCGGTAGTCGAAGGGCGAGGGCGCGATCAGCTCCTGCGCGGCGTCGATCCCGAGCATTTCGCGCAAGAACGCAAACGAGCGCCCTTCTGCCAACGTCGCGCTGGTGAGCACGACGCACGGCGTGCGCGCGAACAGCGCGGCGCGCAAGAACTCGGCCACCTCGAACGGCGCGGCGTTCACTTCGTAGCGCGCTTCACGGTCACCGCGCTCGACCCACGCGATCGCGTCGCGCTCGTCGGCCGGCACCGCACCCGAGGTCGCTTGTTCCGCGGCCGACTCGATCCGGTCGACGGTCGCGATGTGAGCGGTGACGGCGCGCAGGGCGAGGTCGCGGCGGCGCTCGCTTTCGGCTTCGTTATCGCTCGGCCGTCGCAATGCCGTCATCCAGTGCCCGTGTACCCAGTTCTCGAGGCGGTAGAATGATTCACGGATCGACGGCAGCAAGTCGAGGATCTCATCGTTGGCCGCCACGGGATAGCGCTCGCCCGGAATGCGCGCCAGCACCATCTGCAGGCGGCGCATCGCTTCGTCGATCTCCGCATCGTAGGAAGCCGGGACGGTATACGTGCGGTGCAGTTTGCGCATCATGCGTCCGACGCCGCCGGCCGAAAGCGTGGCCGTCAGCGCGGCGGTGGCGTACTTCTCGCACTGGTGCGCTTCATCGAGAATCGCCACGTCGTAAGCCGGCAAGAGGCTCCCGCCGGCCGCCAGATCGAGGAAGAACAGCGCGTGGTTGACGACGACGATATCGGCGAAGCGCGCCGCGTCGCGGCGCTTGAAGAAATGGCAGTCGGCAAAGCGCGGGCAGAACTCGCCCACGCAGTCGTCGGCATCGGCATCGAGCGCTTCCCAATCGTCGCCGCGCGGGGTGAACGTGAGCTCGGCGCGGTCGCCGGTTTCCGTGCGCTCGGCCCACGTCCAGAGCTTTTCCATCGATGCGCTGGGCGCCACGAGCCGCTCGGCGCTCATCTTGTCGTACTTCTGCCGGCACAGATAATGATTGCGCCCCTTGAGCAACTCGACGCGCGCCGTGATGCCGAGCGCGTTGACGACGAGCGGAATGTCCTTGCGCACGAGCTGTTCTTGCAAGGCGATCGTGCCGGTCGAGATCACGACCTTCTTCCCCGAACGCAACGCCGGCACGAGATACGCCAGCGACTTGCCGACGCCGGTCCCGGCTTCGACCAGCGTGTGCGCGTTCTCGAGAATCCCGCGCTCGATCAGTTGCGCCATCTGCACTTGGCCCGGGCGCGACTCGAAGCCGGTCAGCGAGCGCGCGATCGGACCGAGGGGGCCGAACGTTTCGTCGATCTGCATCAGACGTGCGGCGGCGGCTGCGAGCCGTCTCCCGGGGCATGTTCGATCGTCACCGCGCCGGGATCGGGGCCGATGCGCTGGGCGTACACCGGGCCTTCATGCTGCACGGCGGCAGCGCGCGGACGCGGGATGCGAAAGAGGAGCAAGCCGCAGATCGTGCCGGCGATGAGCCCGCCGATGTGGTCTTGATACGAGATGTTCGAGCCGGGGAAGAAACTGATGATCAGGTTGATCACGATGATGCCGGTCGACTGCTGCAGGATCGCGCGGCCGGGTTGGCCGAGCCGCAAGCCGGCCACGGCTAGCGCCCCGAACAACCCGAAGATCGCCCCGCTGGCGCCGATCGTCGGCACGTCGGGCGCGAAGTACACGACGGCGATGCCGCCGCCGAGCGCCGCGAAGGCGTAGATGATCGCCATGCGCGGCGCGCCGTAGATCATCTCGACGAACGTGCCGACCTGATAGAGCGCGAACATGTTGAACGCGATGTGCATCAGGTCGGCGTGCAAGAACGCCGAGGTGAAAATGCGCCACCACTGACCGGCCAGCACGTAACTCGGAATCAGGCCGCCGCGCATTTCGGCGGCATCCATGCCGGATACGTTTTCCCAGAGGTACGCGATCACGTTGATCGCGACGAGGACGCGCGTCAGCACGCGCTACGCGCTGCGCAGCGAAGTTTCGCTAGCTTCGACCGAGATGAGACGGGCCAGTTCGAGCGAGATCGCGTGGCGGCCGCTCGGCCCGCTGAGCGTGACGGGGCCGCCGAGCGGGGCGCGCGAGATGACGTCGACCATGGCGCCGGGACGGATTCCGATCTCATCGAGGAAGCGCAGCATTTCCGGCACGTCCTCGGCGACGTCGACGATGCGAGCCTGGAAGCCGGCGTCCACGTCGGCCAGCTTGCGATCGATCCGATCGGGTTCGCTCAGGTCGGCCGACGGAATCGGCAGCCCGTGGGGGCAGAATTTCGGATCCCCGAGGACCGCGACCAGGCGTTCCTCGACCCGGGCGCTGATGGCGTGTTCGAGCCGGCACGCCTCTTCATTCACTTCATCCCACGGCATCCCCAAGATGTTCGTGAGGAAGCATTCGGCCAGCCGGTGGCGGCGCATGACCCGGACGGCGACGCTCAGCCCCCGCTCGGTCAGCTTGGCCTCACCGCGGGCGACGTAGGCCAGGTACCCCTCGGAGGCGAGCTTCTTGAGCATCCCCGAGACCGAGGCCGGCGCGACTCCGAGGTCGGCGGCCAGGCCGGACGTGGTGACCCCGGGCCCCTCCCGGTCGAGCCGGTAGATGGCCTCGAGATACTCTTCCGTGGACTCATCGAAGTGCGTATGGCCGGCCATTCAGGGGTACTTCGACCTTCGTCGTTTGACAACCTGATACACAACCGGTAGACTTGGGGTCGCCCATCGCGGGGTGGAGCAGTCCGGTAGCTCGTCGGGCTCATAACCCGAAGGTCACAGGTTCAAATCCTGTCCCCGCAACCATTCAAAGCCCGGTAACACGGGCTTTTTTCTTTGCCAATTCCGCTGCGTTACCATTTGCTTACCATCGCTATCGATTGAACGCTCGCGCATCCTGTCGATTCGCCCTCCGAGAGTGTCCATCGCTGCGCGAGTAACGCCTTCGACAGCGTGCGCATAAACGGAGAGCGTCGTCGTTGGGTTCGAATGCCCGAGGATCGACGCGACCGTGCGTACGTCCACGCCAGCAGCAATAAGCTGCGTTGCCGTCGTGTGACGGGTACTGTGCAGACTCGTGGTCGCGACCTTGGCCTTATCGGCAAGACGAGCGAACCCGTTTGTTGCTGCCTTGGGCGTGATCTGGCGACCGACTTCGTCCGTGAAGACGGGCCGCCGAGAACCAAGCTCATAGACCTCACCCGCCCGAAGACGATCCGCATTCTGCTGGACCCGTAGCCGCTTAAATACCTCGATCGCCGCGGGGATGAGCGGGATGATTCGCACACGGTCGGTTTTGGTCGACTTCAAGACCACTAGACCCGCCGATTGCGAAAGGCTCGCGCGAATCGTCATCAGCCCGCTATCGAGGTCGACGTCATCCCACGAAAGCCCAAGCAGCTCACCGCGGCGCTGGGCCAAAGCGGGGTCGCGCGTACGCGCGCGAGGACAGCGAAACAACTTGACCGCCAAGAGAAGGCTTTCGTTCTCAGCGTCGTCGACGGACTCAGCACCCGTGCAATCGCCAAACAATTACGCGTCGATCGGAAGACGGTTCAGTCGGACGTTCGATTCGAGGCCGAACGACGGGCCGAGGAAATCGAGCAGCGCCGGGCGACGGAACAGGCGATGCAGGTTACACGCCTCGATCACTTGTTTCGTCGCGGAATGGAGCTTGCGAAGACGCCTGGCGCCGGCGGCCTATCTGCTGCGGCGAAGTCGCTGGAGATGCGTGCCCGCTTGTTGGGACTCGATCGAGTCGACAAGAAAGACGACGTCATGGACAAACTACTGCAGGCGCTCGATGGCAACTACGACGAGTGAGACGCGTTACGGCGCATTCAGCGCGGGGAATTGTCGATTGGGGTGACGAGGGCGGCCGATCGGCTCGCCCTCGTCACCGGAGCCAGCTACCGTCGACTAACCGCGATGAGTGCGGCGAACGGTACGGCTGATCTTCCATCTCGTCTTGCGACGGATGCGTATTAGCGTGCGGATCGTCAAGCGAATCCGCGATGCGCTAGTAGCCATTTCTGAGCCTCCTGTCCGTCACGCTTCGCGGCGACGGCTACGCCGAAACCCAAACAAAAAAGCCAGACGGACTCGACCGAGATATTCCTCGGTGTTGAGTCTGTCGGGCTAGTGCTTGAATATCAGCGCAGTTCTCCCAGCCAGGGTCTCGGGTGCGGCCGGGTCACTACTGGACCTATTCGAGAAACCGCACCGGAACGCCTCGCGGCAATCGGATTGGTCAGGTCGCGTATAATGGGCGCATGATCGGGAAATACGCAACCGGCAAGTGCGAAAAATGCGGCCACTCCAACAAAATACACCATCGGTCGGGCGGCGACAGTTCGCTGATTTACTGCGGCGAGTGCCAAAACGACGTCAGCGCGAGTCGGGGACTTTGCTGGCGTACGAGATGACGCCCGAGTATTCCAACGCGAAGCACGCCGCCAAAGAGGTCGGTAAGACACAAGATTAGCCTCCTGCCGGAAGCCGCCGCGCTGCCGAAGCGGCATCGATGCGCAAACGTCACGACCGGCTCGACCGTACGGAGTGCCCGCGCTGCAGCCACATCCTGGGGCTCCATCGGCAGGACGGTTCGTGCGCCATCTGCGACCCGCGTGGCGGAAGCCGGCCAAAGGGTCCGTGCGCGTCGTCGGAGCCCCGCGACATCCCGTATCGGCGGCCGGCGAGCAACAGATGGCCCTCCCTTACTCGTGACAACACCCTAGACGTTCGTTTAAGGGTTTGATACAATTGGTCGGTGAACACCCAAGCGCAGGCGCCGTCGACCCGCTGCATCGCCTACTACCGCGTAAGCACCAAGCGCCAGGGCGAGAGCGGCCTAGGTCTTGAGGCTCAGGAGGCGGCCGTCACCGCGTACGTGCGCGAGACCGGTTTAACGCTGCTCGCACCGCCGTACGTCGAGATCGAGAGCGGCCGTAAGAGCGATCGTCCAAAGCTGACGGAAGCCCTCGCCCATTCGAAGCGCGCGAGGGCAACGCTGCTCGTCGCAAAAATGGACCGTCTCTCGCGCAACGTCGCCTTCCTCGCCGAGTTGATGGAGAGCGGCGTCGACTTCGTCGCGTGCGACAACCCGAATGCGAACCGGCTTACGGTTCACATCCTCGCAGCCGTCGCTGAGGACGAAGCGCGCAAGATCAGCGATCGCACGAAGGCCGCGCTTGCAGCCGCTAAGGCGCGCGGAACGAAGCTCGGCACCAATAACCTCACACGCGAGGGAACGTTGCGTGGAGCGGCTGCGGGTGCCCTCGCTTCGCGCGCCGCGAAGGTCGAGGCGCAGTCGGCGATTGCACCGATTATCACGGCAATCCAAGCGGAGCAGCCCGGCATCAGCCTGCGCGCCATCGCGAAGGCGCTCAACGATCGCGGTGAGCGCACGCGCTACGGCAACGAATGGACTGCGGTGCAGGTCATGCGCGCACTGCAAGAGCGCAAGAACGACGCACTCAAAACGATGATGGATGCGCCGGCGGTCGGCCCGAAACATGAGCGCGCTTACGAGTCGTACAGCGCCAGCGTCGATGCCATCAACCGCGCGAGCGGCGCGGCGGTCTGACGGGGTCCATGGTGCCCGAAGGCATCGACGAACTGCGCGAGTTGTTTCGCAAGGGCCGGCGCCGTTAGATGCGCGCCGCTGATCTCTCGCTGCGTACCAGTCCTAGGCACTGGCGCACTATCGACGGCACGCTGCGCCTCGGCATGAACGAGTGGCAGCAGCCGCTGTATGCGGCCGTGGCGGAGATGCAGGTCAGCATCGAAGGCGATCCTCGCCCCGCCGTACGTCTCGGCTCGATGCTCACGACGATGAAGTCGGCGAGCCCGCATGAGGTGCAGTACGGCAAAAGCGAATGCGAACTCCGCGGCATCGCCCTCGGCCTCGAAACGGCAGGCTTTACGCCGCGCGCGATCGCGTTACGAGACGCGCCGGATGCGCTCGTAACGCTCGACACCGGCGACGTCTGGGTTGAGCACGCTGAGATCGTCGACCCGATCTCCGCGCAGTACACGGGCATGATGCACGACCTCGATCGGGACGTGAAGGATGACATCGACGCCGATCCCTCCGCGAAGGCGCAGGCTATCGGGCAGCACCTTGAAATCCGCATCGGCGTTTGCCCTACAAAATCGCAGGTGCGCGACTTCCGGCGCAAGATCGTCGACTTCATCCGCAGTGGAAAACATCTCGCAATCCCGGAGCGCACTTTCACGAAAATCGCTGATGAGCCGTTCAGGTCGCTGGCGACGTCGATGACGCGCGCACCCTGGAATTACAAAAAGCCGCCGTACATCATGCACATCCAGGCCGCGGCGCACTCGTTCGGTCCGATGTCGCTTGCACCAATCGCGCTCAAGCGTCTCGACGTGAAGCGCAAGCTCGCTGCGCGCTACGGCGTTGCGCCGCTCTGGCTCGTCCTCACCGTCACCGATCACCGCGGCGTGTGGGACGAGACCATGACTTTCCTCGGCAGCGGATGCCCGGCGATCGCGCCGTATGATCGCGTGATCGTCTGCGATCCGGGCCACGCGATCATCTGGGCGAACGGCGTCATGGCCTTGCGCGACATGCGCACGCGGCGCGCCCTGCAGCCGATTTAGTCATGGCCGCTTTCCTAGTTTACGAAGTACAGCTACTGGCCCAGGTCGCGCACGCAGTCGTTGCACCGAGCCGTGCGGCGCACGCTGCGCTGGCCGATCAGGGCGCGCAACGCAACAGCCGTGGTGGACGGGTCTCGTGAGTGGCCTCGTCGGCGCTGCGATCGGCGCCCTGGCAGCATTTGGGGGAACGATCGTAACTCAAACGGGGATTGACCGACGCGAGCGAGCTAATCGCGATCAGCGCGAGGCGCGCGTCCGAGCGTTATTCAAAAGTTACACGCAAAGCGTCGCGATCATCCTCACGTGGCAAGTCGAAAGTGCCGCAGTGCGCGAGATGGGCGAGTTTGATCGACGTCTTGCGCCGTTGAAATCCGCGGCAGCGACGGAGTCGTTGCTCCTGCCGCTTGAGCCCGCCGTTATCGAAAAGGTCACGCATGCACTCGACATGATCGACCTCAATATCCGCACCGCGCGGCAAGAAATCGCGCGACATGAGGCGCGAATGGAACGGGCAGCCGTGGGGGACGCCTTGCTCCAGATCGAGGACCAGCTATGCGACGTCCTCAGGGCAATTTTCCAGCGATCGTGGGAAGCGTTCGGAGACGCCCTCGTTGCCCTTGAAGGCGAACGTCCGGCAAATCAACCTCCCCCGCCCGATGACCCCGTTGCGCCACCAACACACGTCTATCTTGATGAGATCGAGGATGATGAACCATAAGAATTTCTTGAAGCACACAACGCTCAACGAAGTTCTTGAAAGAACCGCGAATGCAGATTGATAGAGACGAACTCTCTAAGCGAGCACTGGCAATCACGAAACCGCTCAAGCAGCCTACATTCAATGCTTTTAATGGGGCATTTCAGCGTCTCTGCGCCAAGGTTGGCAATCTCAACGCATGGGAGCTGAAACCAGAAACGGAGGCCCTTATTGAAGGTTTCGTTAGCTCTCAACTAAACGCGGCGGCGGATGCAATTCGCAGAGTGATATTGACAACAAAGGCTGCCATCTCAGAAGACGATGTGCGAGCGGCTTTCTTGGATATTCGGCCAACCATTACGGAACTCTCAAATCACATCTTTGCCAACTGCAACGGCTCGATGCTCAACGTTCAGCCGTATCAGATCGAACATAATTATAACGGATTAGCGGAGAGCCTTGAGAACGAGCTTTCCCTTCTTGGAACCCCAGCATCAAAGCCATTGCGCTCCGAACGCATCGACCGGGAGCTTTTCGCGCCGGATACAAATTCTCTTTTGCACTTCGATCACATTAGCCAAATCACACCCGCGCAGATCGGCGCGAGCCGCTCCATAGAATGGCTGTTGTTGGAACAAGTGATTTACGAACTCGATCAAAAGACCCATCACCCACGGATCTATTACCACAAGCGGGCGCGCAGTCTGATAAAGCTATTGTCGAGGGCTACTGCAGGCAGCCCGATCATGGAAAATGGGGCACGGCTCTGGATCTACTTCCCGAAAGCCCTTCCGGTCGTAGCAGGCCTCGATTTGACCGTGGCAGATCACAGACTTCTTGCGCAAGCGATTGCCTTTCAGCAAGAAAATGAGGGTGCCCGAGTAACGCTCGCGACGAACGACTTAGCCCTTACGATTCGCGCCCGCAGTCTTGACATGCCAACCATAGTGTTGCCCGGTCGTCGCGAACAGAGCGACCCAGCGGGCGCTGAAGACGATGCGGGCGACGAAATCCTTTAGCTGGAGCGCCACGACGCGCTTACGGGCCGGGAAAAGATTCTCCGGAAAGGACCTACGCGCGTGTCGATCCGCGGCCCACCTGGCCGCTTATGGGCGGCGTTCACGACGATCGCGATGACGATGCTGATGAGGTTCGATCTCTGATAATGAAAACGAAGCCGCCCTCGATGTCGCCGCGTATCCGCAAAGTCATCGGTAGCGTCGTCGGCTCCGCAATTCTCGTAGGCTGGCTTGTGGCTTACCTGTGGGGCGGACACGGCTGGACCGCAGATATCGCGCGCAATCTAGTAACCGTCGTTTCTGGCGGTGCAATTCGAATCGCCTCGCCGCCGCCGGCCTCTCGCGATCAAGCCGAATACGACGCAGAGCACGGGAGTGAAGGTGGCGCAGGCATGCGGTGAAGGGTCAGAATCCGGGGCACGTAAACCGGGGACTTCGGCTTCCCGGGGTTCAAAGCGGTGCTCCGTAACTTGGAAGAGGTTAAGAAATACTGCAAGTTAATCGAAGCTTGAGAATAAGACGATCTTGAAGGCGTGCAAAAAAGCGGGGAGACCAATCAATGTCGTTTGATGAGTTTTGGCTGAAGGATCGTAGACGCGCCGATGGTTCTCGCCCACCGCTTTTCGGTGGAGCGGAGGACTGGGAGCTTAACGCGATTACCGATAAGGGCGTATCTCTTCACGCAATGGGTTTCGAGCTGGCGGCACGTCTCTTGGTTGAGGCAGCCGAATCCAAGAAGGAACCAATCGATGCGCTCGTTTGGCCGATTGTTTTCTGCTACCGCCATAGCGTCGAGTTACAGCTCAAGGAAGCCTTACGCTACACGATCGGCCTCGGTGACGTTGATCGGGGAAACGCTCTGGAAGTCCTAGCTGACCATAACCTGGCCAGTCTGTGGCAGTTGGTTCGCAAATCCATACTGGACAACGATTCGGCCGGTGAATGGAAAAAGGATTTGGGCCTCCTGGACAAGCGGATCGAAGAGTTTCATCTACGCGATCCTCGCTCGACCGAATTTCGTTATCCATGGCTAATTGACGGGACTGTGAAGCGCAGTGGCGACGATGAATACTATATCAACCTGCGCCAGCTACGTGAAGCAATGGCAGTACTAACCCAACGGTTGAACGCACTTGTTGATTGGTTCGATCGCGTCTGGGAGCACGTATGCGAGATGCGCAGAGAATTCGGATCCGGTTAGAGGGCGATCAATCTCCCGCTGCTCGGCAGCGTCGGGACGGGGTAATGCGATCGAGTGGGGCTGCCTCTCTGCCGTGTGCGCGGCGTCCGGTGCCTTGCGGCGCATCCTCCAGCACTGGGTCATTCTTCTGGGGCTGGCCCTGGTTCCGGAAATTTGGCGCCAAAGGTGTACGACCCGGGCGAGATCGGTCCGATTTCATAGCCCTCCGCGTTGAAGACCTCGGAGGCAGTTTGCATCAGCAATTCTTCCAGGTTTAGATACGAGTTCACGCTCAGCGCCTGCAAGAATTCGCGGGCGGCGTCGTCCTCAAGCGGATCGTAGTGAAGCTTCTTAATTGTCGCTACGCTGGCTTTGGAGAGTCGATCGGTCTCGATCGCGGTAGCACCGAGTTCCAACCAATCGTGCAAGTGACGTTCCTGATTTGCGAACGCGCGAACCGCCTCGTTGAGCTTGACGCCGCTCAGGCTCTCGGCTCCGACCACCAAGGGATCAGGCGCGACGCTCTTTGCCGTCTTCAACGCCGCGGCAAGCCTTCGAAGCGCATAGTCGACGATGAGAACGAAGGCCCAAGCAGCATCGCGCGCCGTTGCTTCGGCCGCGTGCTGCCCGTCGAGAAGCGTTTGCCGTGCCTTTTCGACGGATGAATCGTACGTGCCATCTTCCGGTGGTAGAGCGAGCCGGCGCTGGTGGAACGCCCACGCTTCTGCGCTGCCGTTTTTTGTCGCGTAATAGAGAGTCTGTAACAGTTCTCGTCGCGATCGGATGGAGCTTGCGTACTCACCCGCCGCCTTTGCTGCCTCGTGGCTATTGCCTATCATTACAGAGCCTTTCCGATGAAGCGCCCGGTCTGGCGGTTGATGAACACGCGCGCGCGAGCTGCAACGGTGAACTTGCGCGACCAGCGAGCCCATCCAGCGACCCTGGCGGGGCGATTAAGCAAAGAGACGGGGATCACGCACAGATCGTCAATCACAAGGCTCGGAAGGCGCCATAATATCGCTGCAGGATCCCTAGCCTAGCGTGGTGTGCGGGAGAGCAAGAACGCGATTAGATCCGGTAGCTTGGCGACAACGCCGCCGACCACGATCCAACCTACGCGTGCCGCAGCATTCCATCGCGAAGCCCGTCGATCGCGTTCGAGCGAGGCTACGAAATGCGCGAATGCGCTGGCAGCGGACTGCCGAGTGACTACGAACGTGGCCTCGAAGGCCGCGCTGACGTTCCCATCGCTGCTCGCGCCCATCGTGTGCGCCTTTAGATTATCGACGATCAGAGCCCGCAACGCTTGAAGCCCGTGGTCGATGAACTCGCTCCACGCTTTCAGCAGTTCCGCGAGCGTCGGGCGTGCCCCGTAGGTCGCGGCGGCGCGGATCAGTTCGGCTTGTGCAGCCTCGCATCGGATGCGGATGTGCTCGGTGCCGACTCCGATAATAGCGCCTACCGCGGCACCGCCCACAACGCTGCCGCCAGTCCCCGGGACGTGAGCGAGTGACTCTTGCAAGTGGCGTACTTCCACCCACGCGGCGCGCGCGTCGTCGATCTCCCTGGCTAGGTAGGTCTGCCGCGCCAACGCGATCGCCTCAGCCGCCCGTCTCCGAGCGTTCCACGGCCACCGACCAACGAACGGGTTGCGCACGACCCCTGTCCTTCGGCGGCAAACGGGCAAATGCCAGCGTGGTAGCCATTGGCAGCCGTCGAGTTGCCGGCGGTGCTTACCATTTGCTTACCATCATGGGGACTTCTAGGGACATGTCCAGGAACTTACAGCCGCTCGACATCCCCGTTTCAGGCACGTTTTGACTCTTCGGGGGGTGTCGGGATGTGCTCCCCGCCCTCTTCAAATCCTGTCCCCGCAACCATTCAAAGCCCGGTAACACGGGCTTTTTTCTTTGAGATCTGAAAGCACGGCGATCGCTTCAAGACGTCTCCTAAAAGAAGCCAAAGCGCTGACGATGCTCACCCGCCTGCTTACCCTCGCGGTGACGCTGCTCTTGATCGGCGCGTCGGGTCCGGCGGCCTTCGATGCCGGTCCGTGCGTGCCGGGCGCATTAACTCGTGGATGTCGCCCACGTGACCGTTCTGCCATCCGGGCCCCTTTTGCGGCCCGCGAGTCGCCGCGTCCACAAAGCGCGCGCTCGAACGCCTGCTGGGCCTCGAGTAGAAGGCATGTCGTCAACGTGGCGATCCGCGCGATACCTAGCAAGCCAGGAGATGCTTGCTCGTCTACTCAATACAGAGGAGCACAGACGCAGAAATCCGGGCGGGAGTACGCGATGGACGGAAAACCCCGAGTCAATCCAGGCAACGTCATTATTGCGGCCATCATAGGTATCGCGATAATAGGGTTCCTCGCCAAGAACGCCTCGAACGCGCCAAGCGGTGACAGCACTGCCTCAAGTACCGTGGCGCAAGCGCAACAGCCCGACCAGTCCCAGGCGCAACAACCCGATTCATCTCAAGCGGCAGACGCGAGTACCGGCGATGGTGTGCTTTCAAAGTCCGAGGAAGTCAGCCGCGCCCATACTTCTGGATCAACCGCTCAGAAAGTGTATGGCAATCCAGCTAAGTGGCTGGGCATGTACGTGCGTTTCCCTTGCAAAATATCTAATGTGATTGACCTCGGCAACGGGTCATCAGGAGCAAACGCCCAGTGTGGCCAGGGAGTGACGGCCACTCTTGACACGACCCCACCTGACGTGGACTACAGCGATCCCGACGCTGTGGCAAAAGCAGAGCGAGCGATACAAAGCCGCACCGACGCTGCAATGAAGAGAATGCAAGACAATGCGATGCTAGTTCTTGTCGGCACCAAGGCTTCATCACTAGACGGGGGTCAGGTCATTACGGTTACCGGCCAGGTTCTGGCACCTAGCGACGGCACGAATGCGATGGGCGCAAAGATGTCATTCCCAACCGTACGCATCGACTACGCAGAATAAATCGCACGAACGTGAGCCCGGACGATGACGGCGTTACTTTCGCCGATAAAAACGAGGCCATCTTTCATCACTCTTCCTTGGAACTAGGGGACGGCGGGGCGCCCAGCTTAAGCGGCAATCTGATACATACGGAACTGGACTCTGCGACGCTATATGCGTCCTCACGGGAGCATAAGTATATTACACGCGAACAGGCTGGCGGCTCCGGATGCCTGGAATGGTGCTAGAGCGCGACGCATTGGATCGTGACGCTGCAATCTACTATCCGATACCGTGACCCCGCCGCCGGAACTAGTTTCAACGGCCGGCTTTGATCTGACCGGCTATGCGACTCCTTTTCTTGCATTAGTAACGACCTTGCTTGCGATTGCAGCCTTCCTTCAGGCGAACATTTCGCAAAAAGCCATTTCCGAGGGGCACCGAGAAACGGAGCGCGCATTCGGCTTCGAAAGCCTCCGGCACGCCCAGAGCATGACCCCAATAGTTGTTGCCGAGGCATCTCCAAGGAAGCCGGAGCAATATCGGTTCCTCGCACTTAGAAATGCTGGTCTGGGGTCAGCCATTAACGTTCGAATGTCGGGCGTTATTGTCGGTGATAATGGAGGCAGCGAGTTTACTGCGGCGCAGCACAGTGTTGCTGCCCTCGGGCCCTCTAGCATGACGATAACGGCGATCCCATTGCATAAGAACTTCAATAGCCGTTGGCCGATCCACGAACTGCTAATTCGATACGAAGATATATTCGGTAATACGTACTCGACCGAGTACTCAGTATTCGCGCTTGAATCCGAGTGGTATACCTGGAGGCGCCCTTGGCTCGGAAAGGAACTGGGCGTGGAGCGGCCTGCCGATTGTTCGGAGGACGACCCGACGTGGGGCTTTCAACCTAGAGCGTATTACGATGCACAAAACAGGCTTTTTTAAGGGAGACTTTCAGCAAATGAGCTGGCTCGTTTACGTAATTCTTAACAGCCCCGGTAACAAGAGCGAATCCGAGGAGCGGGTAGGCTACGATTCGAGAGCGGAGGCGGATGCCGCCATTGAAACGCTAAAGCTCCACATCCGAGATGCTGGTGCCGACGATTTTCTTACCCTAAGCTCCTCAAGTAAAAGAATAGACTTTCTCAAGCAAGACTTTCGGCGGGTCGGCCTCAGAGAACGTCACCGATCAAATCCAGGCGGCGCCGTTGCATAAGACTTGCCGCGCCAGTCGTCGGATTTGACTGATCCTCAGGAGCTGTGAACAATGTCATGGGTAGTCATAATCTATTTTCAGGAGCGGGGGACTAGGAAAGAAGTCTACGAGACATGTACTTTTCCAAGTCGTGAGGCCGCGGTGGCCGCGCTGGAACAGCTTGAAAACGACTTAGCCGACGTGGGCGATGATAAGCGAATCGTCATGGACTCCGGGACGGATCGTGTCTCATTCATCAAGGGCGATTATCGTAGGACCAAAATGCATGAGCTTTTCGATGGTCCATTAGTTTCCGACGATCCGTACTCGGGCGGCCTTTCTCTCTGATCCCCGATTAATATGCAGCCTCCGCTTGCATCGCCGCGGTGTTTCCAAGCAACAGACGCCGCCCGGCATAAGGCAGCGGCAAGATGCTCAATTCCGGCCGTTCAAAGGCAAATCGGTCCACCGGTCGTTCTTTTAGTGTGGCGTGAACGCGAACGTTAGCGATCTCATCGAGCCAAAGGCGAGCTTCACGGTTGGCCGTTGCGACGTCGACGGGAGTTGTTTGCGCCGTCTGCAAGGGAACGAAGAACGACTCGCGCAGGTAACGATGGAATCGCTCGACTTTGCCCTTCGTCTGGGCACGGTAGGGAGCGCACAAGCGGATCGACACGCCATAGTGCTTGGCGAGGTCGAGCAAATGGCGGTTATAACGATGTTGCCCATCGCCGTAAGCGTTGCGCTCGATGACGATCGTCTTCGGATTGTCGCACAGAATATGCTTCGGGACGCCGCTAAAGAACGCTAGGGCACCTTCGAGGCAACGAGCCAACGTTTCAGTGCGCTCGTTGTCGGTGAACTCAACGTACGCATAGCGCGAGTATCCGAGCTCCGCGGTAAATGCGCGCAGTGGCAATGGTCCTCGGCGAAAATCAACAAAGTCGATCTGCAACTGCTGACCTGGCGGCGTCTCAAAGCGCACGATCGGCGGTGTTGGTCGAATCGAAGCGACTAGTTCTTTGAGCTGCGTGATGCCGCCGCCATATCCTTGCGCTCGAATCTCGCGCAGCAAGACGTTGCGCGGAGCGTTTCTTTGCCGGCGCTCGACAGCCGCTCTTGGACGTACTGTTTGTACGGATCCAATTTGGTCGCGCGCGGCAACCGCGGGCCGTACTGGCCGTCGTGTTCGCCGCGCAAAACCGTGCGCACGGTGTTACGTGACACGCCGGCCGCCCGTGCTATCTCCCGGATGCCCTGGCCCTGTCGGTGCAGGACGTCGATCTCCACCTGAAGCTCCTTCGTTAACATCGCGAACATATGTTCGCGTCAGCTCAGGTGGGTCAATTTTCAACCGGCGGGGTGGGTCAGTTTTACTCCGGCGCTAACGCCCCGGTTATGCCGACGCCGACAGCTTCACCGTAGGAGAAGCTAACGGTGCAAGTTCGCCGCGGTTCTCAAGCGTGTAGCAAAATACCGATCGCATCACAGCCAGCATTTGGCTTGTGCACAACTCCTAATGGCGGCCAATCCAAGTAGATCCCGGAGATTCTCGGAGACCAGTTAAGCGTAGGCAACCACGCCCGATATTCAGGATAATGTGCTGAGGGGCTGACGCTACCTATTTCGCAGTTTTTCCACAGGATTCGTGGGGTGCGATCGTGCGGGCCATCAACACCAAAGTACGTGCCACTGATGAAACGGGTAGCGGCGAGCCGGTTCGATGCTTGTCGCCAGGAAGCCGGTTGCGCTATCGCGACAATGCGCTTAATAATAATGCCATCCGAGCGCGTCCCGCCCTGCGGTGTCCAGCCGTCGGCTGGATCTGTCTTTTGGACGATCGTGAGTGTCGATCGCGTGCCGTTCTCAAGGACGCCCGTGGCCGTAAACACTAAGAGCCGATCGGTTAGCGGATAAAGCTCGAGGATCACATCGGGCCCGCCGCAGGGGAAGCGGGCGCTGGTTATCGGTTTGTTACTCGCGTACTTGAAATAGAATGCGTATTCATCGCTCATTGCCTGGGCGGAACTCTTCTGTAAGCCGGCATCAACCGCGACCCCGCGCGGACCCGCGCCCCAGCCGCCGATGTAGATGTAGCCTGTTTCGAGATCGACGTCGCCTGGTTGGCCCGTCACCTCGTTAACCCCGGGGCCGGTCACAAAATGCCGCACCCCGCAAGGAATTGATACCTCAGCGCGCACGGCGCTATAGCCGTTGACGGCTCGCACGCCATGAAAGGCGCCCGACCGAATGTCAAACGGTGATGCCACCTGCGAGCGCACCGGAATACCGGGAATTCGGACGTCTTCCGCAACGGTGGGGTCAGGGGTCTCGAAACGGTGGGCATACATCCATGCGGGATCGTGTCTGTTGACGATGGTCGTCGGTGTGGGATCATCGCTCGGCTTTTGCACGTCGCTTGTCGGTACGTAGGTAGAACCGTCACCGATCTCGAGCAGGTCGCTTCCTGGGGCCGAAAGGTGGGGGATCATCGCCACGGTCGCGGACAGGGTGGGACCTGGCCCTGTTGGCGCGATTTCCGGAAGTAGGTCGTGGGCCGATGCAGACGCGCGCAGCGGGGCAACCGCAACGTCCACGGAATTCGGTGGGCTCACCTTGGTGGCCACTGCCAAGCCGACGTGTGCCGGCGTCGGGGGTAAGGTGAAGGGTCGCTGCAGTGGTGCTTTGCTCGACGGTGGGAGCTGAACAGCGGTTCGCGTGTCAGCAAGCGGCGTCGCTCTCGCCGCACTGTGCGTCGCTGGCTCTAAATGCGCTTGGGCAATCTGTGTAGGTCCAATGCGCGCGCTCGGCGGTTTTGCCGATTTCCGCGGCTTCGGCCGCGTAGCTATAGTCTTGCCGGAGCTACTGGGATGGACCATCGACGTCATCGCTACAACCCGATGGGCCAGCGGCGGCGAAGCGACACTGCGAGGGATCGGCCGGATCTCGCGTTCTACGCCCGCGACCTCCCGCGCACCGACGACGTGGGGTACGCCCTCTCGGTTGGCGATAATCAGCGTTTCGCGCTGATCGTGGCGCAGGAGCCGTATGATCCCGATATCGCTGATATCCGTTCGCGAATTGCTTGCGATGATGGTCGCGGTAGCCGTCGATGCCACAGTCAAAAACACCGCCGAGGCGATGATAAAGCCTCCCAACGGCGCCAACGTTTTAGCCATCTACCGCGCGTATGCTGGCAACCCCGTAATATGTCGGCCCATGTTTATTCCGTCTAGCGTCGCCTCACCGGCTGGAATCACAATAACCCATGTTCCGAAGCCATAGATCCTTGGAAGTTGACCGTCAGGCGTCCCCGCAGGTACCCCGCCGACTGTCTGGATACTGCTAATCGCTCCATCCGCTCGAATGAAGATCACGTCCATCGGGAAAGGCGTCCTTTTCACCATGGTAATCGACCCGTCGGCTGGGGACATTACGAATAATCCGCCTGTGTGAGACTGGAGACCCGATCGCCCCGAGAGACCCACGCTCCGAGTACCTGCAGAATTGAATAAGTCGAGAGTGAGCGACGTGCCATCGGGCAGTCCGATCCGCTGGGTCGGGAACTGAAGGCGTCCCTGGGGTGCCGAGCTCGACTGATTGCTCGCGAAAGACGGAGCGTCAGGTGCAGAGCTATCAGTCGGGGCCGGTGCAAGCCATTGTAAGGACCTTGCGATTTTCACAGGGTCAGCATCGGTATCTGGCCGTACCATGAACGTAACCACATAGGTTACAGGGTCCCCTCCAAAAACTTGAAGTTGCCGCTGTGCTCCCAAATCCTCAGACGGGCTGACCGCAACCACAGGCGTCGGCGTCGGTGCCGTCTGCTTGTTGAGCGCCGCGAGGAAGCCTCCGACCGCGTTAACCCTTTGATAGATTGGGGCTGGCTGGTTCAGGCCATATTCCGTTTCAGGGCCACCAGTCTGCGACGTCGTCACGAGCCGAAAGTCCGACGCATGCGTCATTACGCTATTCACGGGATGCATGTTGACGCGAACGTGTAGATACGCAATGTTTTGGCCGGGCGTGGTCCAGGAGGTCAGCACCGTCATATTCGGGTCTTCCGAGGACTGCTTGTCGACGGGTTGCGTCTGCGCCCTCGCCGGTTGCGCCGGCATCGTCGCGGAGGAGAGCTCCACTGACTCGGACGGCGGCGCAGCATCGACCAAAGGCTCCGCCCACGGTAGCCCGCTGGCCCAAATATGATTGCCGCTCAAAATAGCGGATTCGATTTCACAAACTTGTCGCACAATCTGATTCGGTGATCCGGCAAAAAGCGGGATCTCGTCCATCGGTACATCGTAGCGGGCACTTTGTCCACCGAGGAGGACCGGAGTTGGCGCGTGGCCGACCTCAAGTCCACCGATTTGCTTCGCATCGCCGTCATAATCGACGAAGTGGAAAATGACCGACAGTAAGTCATGTCGAGTGCGGTTACTGACGACTAGGTGCGCAGCATGCTCAGAAAAGGAACACGAGGTGACTGCCACTGGATCTCCCGCATTCGATACAGCATCAACTGAAGATGCTAGTACACAGGTGGGTAGGCCCAGCAAGAGCATGAGTGTTGCCGCGAGGCAGGCCTTAAAGCTGATCATCCCTCACCCTCTTTCTGCTATGCGGTTCTTCATCTGTCTTACACGGGTTATTGATGAGGAGTCGCTACAGGGATATGCACCTGGGGGTGTTGCGTCGTCGTTATGCGTTGGGTGGTTGCATGTTGTTGAGATATGGCAGAACGTTGTACGCGAGCAGCCGCCGCAGCACGTTGCTGGCTCGCCGAGTATGGCGAGATGTAGTGCGTGGTCTGCAGATTTGTCCGCAGGGATGGCGAACCAGGCACACCAGTATGTGCCTGCGGTTTCTGGCGCTGTTCAGCTTGTAAGCGCGCCCGCTCTTCTGCTGCTTGCAGAGTTCGATCTTGGCCGTCAGGTCGCGCTTTATCTTGTACGGGTATAGGTGCGCTCGCAGACTTAGGGTGTGCAAGCGTCGCATCGAGTTGCTCACGCTCTGCTGGTGTCATCTTTGCTCGTTCGTTTTGCAAACGAGCGCGTTCTTCAGGGGAGATCCCAGCATACGGATCGACTGGGTGCGCCGATGCCTCCGAAGGTGACGGGTCCGCGTGCGCGACGGGTAAGTGCGAAGCCTTACGAATGTAGATCGTTTGATTTACGTCAAGGCGTTCCGCTGCACTGTAATCTTCCAAGGCGTGGCTCGGCGACGCCTTCGCCTCATAGGCTACTCCGCGAACAGTGTAAGCTTTTGCCAAATTTGGATTGACTTGCAACGCCTTCCCCGCATCTGAAATCGCGAGGTCCCATTTCTTCTCAACGTTGTAAGCATACGCCCGATGCTCGAGCGCCAGTTGGTCTGCCGGATCCAGCCGCAGGGCCATGCTGCAGTCCGCAATTGCTTGTGTAGAGTTTCCTGAGGCGTTATAGGCTTTACAGCGCCGATCAAAGAGGAATCGATTCGGCGGGCTAAAAGCGATTAGAGCCGAGCACGATGTAATGATCGCATTAAGGTCAGCCGGTATCCTACCAAAGCAAATATTTACATCGGGTGGCGAAAGCACGCCAGTGCCCGGCGGCACCATCGGCCCCGGATCGGTTGTTGGAACACCGAGGCCATTACCGAGATCCGGCGGCGCGCTTGACGTTGATGCCGATACGCGCGCAAGTGCCACATCGATTGACGGCGTAATATCAGGTAAGCCTGATGCAGCTGTGGGGGCAATCGGCGGTATTGCTGCAGCAACTTGCACCTGATTGTCGTTTAAGAATACGATCACAACCTGCGGCGCTGATACAGCGTAGCCGCCTTCGCCGATAGAACTTCTGACGTCGACGACGCCAACCACATGGCCGGTCACAGGATCGAAGACCGGGGCGCCACTCAGACCCGGCTCCAAATTCAAGTTGACGCCGATGAAGTCGCCGCCTTCGCGCAGTGATGAAACGGTCCCAGGGCCAATGAGCTGCGGCAACTGGCCAGTCGTACCAATCTGCTCGTCGTCTTGAAAGTACCCCGCCGTCGCTACCGGCACGCCTTCAGAGATGGACTCCTGGCCGGCGAACTGAATTGTCGTCAAGTGGCCGTGCGGAACCTTTAGCAAAACAATATCGCGTCGCGCAGTCGTCTTCGCGACCACCATAGCTGGAATATCATGTAACTCTTGACTAACATCGACCCGTACGCTTACTGCGCCATCGACGACGTGCTCGGCTGTCACGATCCACGAGTTCTTCTCATCCGACTTCACTACGAAGCCGGTCCCGCTCTCCGTAGGCACGCCGTGTGTATCGAAGGCCCAAACCTTAACAAGCGTCGGCTTAACATGCGCGTACGCCTGAGAAACATCTCCCGCCGGAAGACCAACGCACGTCGAGTAGAGCGCCAGCATTAGACCTGGCGTCCATCCGAGAACCGCGAAAAGCGCCTTCATTCGGAGGACCTGGCCAAGACGTCCATGTCGTCCTGAACAAAGCAAATCGTCCGCAGCACGAAATATTGCAAGCGGATGGGCGTGGCAACGACGGAGACCCGACCGTTTCTTGCGCACTGCTCGTCCTTCTATGGGAGACACTGAGGTGCCTAGGCCAGTCGAAAGCAGAGGCGACTGCCGGCACCACGTTTATGGAACTCGGTAGGTATCGCAAGTCATACTGACTTCTAGCAATTTGAAAGGCGTTCCCAAAAAGTCGATGGTACCGACCATGCCTCCAAACGCGCTTCGGGCTCACCTGTTCGCGGTGCAAATCTCCACGACAGCGATGGCGTCATGTTCTGTGCCTGCGACGCGCGGGAGATTAACGCTCGTAGCGCTGGGCCGTGGGCCACTGCCAGACGAAAGAACGGTAGTTCGGCATAAGGCGGAGCACCTGATCCGAGGTGCGGCGCGCTTCCGAATGCGCTCGTGCTCGTCAATGGGCTTCGATGCCTGTGGACATCGCCTCACTCTGACGGTGATCGCCTCGTCCGACTGAATTCCGTATTGACCCTCGCGGCAACGATTGTGGGCTGAGCCGGTATCCGAGGGCCGGGCAGCATCCCCGGAATCAAGATGCTCGCGGTAGCCATTCGGTAGCCGTCCGCCACCGCTGCCGGCACCTATTGGCAACCATTAGCACCCAAAAACTATCTCGATTACGAGGGTTTTCGACCGTTGCCGACCTTCCGCGCCCTTCGGGAAACCGCTTCAAATCCTGTCCCCGCAACCATTCAAAGCCCGGTAACACGGGCTTTTTTCTTTGAGATCTGAAAGCACGGCGATCGCTTCAAGACGTCTCCTAAAAGAAGCCAAAGCGCTGACGATGCTCACCCGCCTGCTTACCCTCGCGGTGACGCTGCTCTTGATCGGCGCGTCGGGTCCGGCGGCCTTCGATGCCGGTCCGTACGTACTGGGCGCATTAACTCGTGGATGTCGCCCACGTGACCGTTCTGCCATCCGGGCCCCTTTGCGGCCCGCGAGTCGCCGCGTCCACAAAGCGCGCGCTCGAACTCACTCGTCATCGCTCAGGCTAATCGTTGGCATCCGGGCGGTTGGCGCACCAGGGCCCTGGGTGTCCGTAGGGCGACAGTGATGGTGGTCAAGCCAACGCGGGTTCGTTGACACAATTACATTTAAGCCGGATTTCCCGGGTCGCAACGCTCTCCCCCAACGTCATTCCGAACGGAGCGCCGGCCGGATGACAATGAGAGGGCTTGGTCGGCGCATGGGAGCGCGGTCGGCACCTGGGAAGCGCTTTAAAGCGGACTTCCCGAGGCGGACGTCACGGCGATTCGCGACGAAAACGTGCGCCGGCTCTTCGACGGCATCTATTCCGGCAAACTATTTGGCTAGCCGGGCGCGCGGTGACAATCGTCGCGCCTCCCTCATACGTGGCGGCTGTTGACGTAGCGCTCCGGACGCAGGTCCAGCCGAAGCACGGCGACGCCGGCATAGCTCTGACGGGAAACTGGAACGTAGTTTGTGCCGAGATGGGTCAAGAGCGCGATATCGAGCGTGCGGTCGCAATCGCTACACACCAACCAAACGCGATCGTATCGACCAATTGGAAACGAACTCGGCTTCGCATGCAGCAGGTCGGAAGACCAGGATTGAGAGTTCGCGAGCGGATAGACGATCGGCGCTAGGAGTTTTTGTCGATGGAACTCCAGTTCTTCTCGCAATGCAAAAATTGCCGCCGGCGGAAAGATGACGACGGAATCTCGCGATGTTGCATGTTGCGACACGAACAATGCCGCGCCGCGAAGGTCCTCCACCGAGCTGTTTCGCACCGACCAGGACGCACTGAGCGAGAGCCCAACGACAGCTATTGCCGCGATACCCGACGCGACGCCGGAGCGTATCGAGACTATGCCGCTTGCCACAAGGATCACAAAGGGGGGAAATGCCGATGCGAAATAGCGCGAAACAAATATGGGGTGGTAGAGAGATGCTATCCACGCGACTGCGATCGGAAACGCAATCCATATCGCTAGTGCAACGATGTTCTTTCGCCGGACCGGGTCTCGTTCGAGAACGGTAGGGATGCAGCAAAGCACCATCACGACGCAAGCCGAGATCGAGCCGGCGAAGGCGACGATCGGCCGGCCTATCGCAAAAATGTCCTGCCGATGGATCCAATCGATCTGACTGAGACCGGCGCGCAATTGCAACGCGGCTACCGGTGCGTATAAGAGCACGATTATGAAAACTATGAAGGCGTTTGCCGGCAGCAGCTTCCGCCAGTTCATACAAAGCAGTGGAAGCGATAATAACTGCGCTGCGAGCGTCAGCATTTCGAAGGGTTGGATGTAAACCGCAACGAGGGAAATGCCGAAGTACGCGAGCGCAGCCGCCAGCCTCCGGCGTCGCTGAAACTCGATGAATGCCCAAAAAGAGAGCGCAGAGCAGCAGATTTCCAAGGCGTAGGGGCGCGCGGTCTGAGCGTAGGCCACGAAGAATGCCGACGTTGCGCAAAGGATGCTTGCGAGGACGGCACTTCTTCCGTCAAAAAGAGTGCGCGCGAGCAGATAAACCGCCGGCACGGTGGCGATGGCGAATACTTCAGAGAGAGAGCGCGCAGCGGCCGTTGACGTCCCGAAAAATTTCAGCCAAAGGTGGAGTAAAACGTAGTATGGGGAAAGCACGGCGTCGATCTGATGCAGATTATTCCACAGATCGGGCCAGCTCAGCCGTGCAAACCACAAGCTGATTCCTTCGTCGAACGATAGGCTTTTGTTTCCGGCAAAGACGGTCGCGCAAAGAGCTCCAAATGCCGTAAGGGCGATCGGAACCTTAACTGGGATTCCCCATATAGTTCTCCTTTTCGAGTAAGAGTCGCCCGAATCCAGCCGCTCTCGGGCGGTCGGGTGGGCGCGAAGTGGGTTTTCCGGGGGCGCAAGCGTTCAGCGTCATTCACATCTTCATAGCCTGCGAGCCGACCGAAAACGGATTGACGAAGCATGCCGACCAACGCGTGCCGGCCGTTCTTGCCCGTACGTGCGTCGGCAAGCCGATCGCTCGCCGATTCGTTCAATCCCAATGCGTCATCGAGTTCGCGATACGCAAGCAGACCTGCATCCGAAGTAACGACGGAACCCCGAAAGTGAATCATCACGCGCCGTTCAAAATCCGGCCGCAAGACGCCGTTTTTCGCTTCACCCGTCGGGTTCATTAATTCGACGGCGTTTCATCAGCGTGAATATTTTCAAAAAGAGGGCGACTACGGTTGTCAGCCTCGTGCGTCTCTCACCAGAGAGTGGAGATTTCGCGTTCGGGAATTTACCGTTTGCTGATTCCGAGCGGATTCCGACCCGATGCGGCTTTCGTTGGGACCGTTGTAGGCGCACTTTATGCAAGCGTCGAGGGCATGGTGTCGCGGTATTGCACTCTTGCCAGCGTGGGTCATCACGCACGCTCGGGCGTGACCATCGAATCGATGGCAATTTCGAACGCCGGTGATTTTCAAGGACGCCGGCCCAGCGACCGCATCCGCGCCGGTCTGATCGACGTGGACACCTCCGTTCGATACGCAACCGCCCTGGAGGTCCTCGACGACTACGCGGCCCTTGTCGTCGTGGCGCTCGATGCGCCCGCCACAGTAAACCCTACGCCCGCTTACCTTCGCGGTGGGTCGGGCTTTTTGCATTTCGGCAGTGCATGACGGAAGGCGCAACCCGCGAGGAGGCGCTCGCCAATCTCGATGACGCGATGGCGACCTGGATCGAGGTACAGCTCGAAGATCACGAGACCATTCCCGAGCCGCTGGCCGCAGATGACTTCAGCGGCAAGTTCCTCGTGCGCGTGCCGAAGTCGCTGCACCGAGATCTTGCACGGCGCGCCGATCGCGAAGGCGTCAGCCTCAACCAATACGTGAGCACGACTCTCGCGCGCAACACCTAGGCGATCCCGCTAGCTGAAGTGGACGATCAAGCTCTCGGCTGTCACGTGCGCGGCATCTCCGGTCGTGGCGCTCGGTGTAGGTGCGCGCGCCGGCGTGCAGCCACCACGTCTTGCTGCCCGAAATCCCTCGCGTAAGGCCAGACACCGAGGGGTGCTACCTCCCCAAGACAATCCGCGCGCGGGGAGCTAGCACGTCCCCGGCGCAGACTTCGGCTAGGCGCCCTGAGCGCCGGGAGGACGCTCCGTGAGAGATCAAGGCATGACCGAGCAGCAACCGCAGGCTGTCGTTATCACCGGCATACGCATTCCGTTTTGGTCGATGGTCGGCCTGATGGTCAGATGGTCGATAGCCTCCATCCCGGCGTTCTGCGTCCTCATCGTCATCGGCCTCGGCTTCATCTCACTCTTCATCGCGCTCTTCATAGGCCTCTTTCACTATTTCGCTCCGGGCGCGCTCAGCGCGTTCTTCATGGGTCCCTTTCGCGCTCTCATTCCAGGCATGTAATTAAAGCGCGCCAGCTCCGGGTCCGGACAGTGTATGACTAGATGGCAGCATACAGTTCCTAATTGCCAAAGTCCAAAATGCCCGCGTACCTACGCCACTTTGCAATAGGCCAAACGCGGCGAACCGCTTCCGCCCTCCGACGTTGCAACGACCGCTGCGGTAACGCTACCGTCGCCGCCGGCTTAACACGAACAGCGTCTGATTCACCCGCTCAACTCGGCGTGATTGTAATATCTTTGCCGTGCACAAAGTTGTGAGCGAAAAGGCCGAGAGGCCCAAGTAGCACATAAGTCGCGATGGTCGCGGTGTTTGAGGCTCCCTTTGTATCGCCCGTCTCACTCGCGTGGCTCGTTTGGGAGAGTTTGATCTTTCCGCCATCTACCGCGTAGACCCAGTCGATCGTGAAATTCAGTTTGCCACCCGATCCGTTGCCGCCAGAGTGCTCAACGGATGTTACCGTAGCGTGTCCATTTGCGCCCGTGGCGATGAACAAATAGCCGTTTATTATAACGGGTTTTCGGACGATTATCGCGACTTGGTCGTCGACGTTCGCGGTCGCCGAAGAAAGTGGTTCCGTAAGCGCTACGGTAACCGTCGTCCCTCCGAGCAAATCTTCACCGATCGGGGCGGGCGAGATAACTGCCCTGGCCGCTGCATCCGTGGATTGTGCGGCCGGTGACGCAGCGGGAACCGGACTCCCGGCTACTGATTGGGCATTCGCAGCGCTCAAAGATAGCAGAACAAAGATCGTAGCCATCCGCGCCACCACAAAGGCACGTTCTCTAAGCAAGATATACTCCGTCCTAAAGCACGTCAGTAGGGCCCTGCACGAAGATTTGCCTGCTAATCAGTTGTAACTTGCGTTGAATTCCGGTTGCAACTCAGAGTGATGTTGCATAATAAGTCTCGCTAAATACCTACGATCGTTCCGAGCGCACAGTCGAGTCAGACTTGGGTTTGCCCAACAATTGTAGGGTGGAGCAAAGACCGTCCTCATCGGCTAGCGGCTCTTCAAGCGCTATTACGTGGCCGGCACTTCCGTGAAAAAGTCGTAGCCGAAGGCGGCATCGCGGTGCACGATGCGGCCGGCCGACGGCGCGACGAAGTGCGCGGGGAAAAGCAGTGCTCCCGACTCAGCATAGACGGCCATAAGCCGCTCGCGCGTCATGCGTGATTGCTCTTGGTCGAGGCAGAAATTCGTGGACAGCGCAGGCTGGAGCAATTGCAGTGGATGGTGGAAGATATCGCCGGTTAGGACCGCGCCTGCGCCCGCGCCCCCAGCGCTGACCTCGATGACGACGTTACCGGGCGTATGGCCGGGTGCTGAGCACAAACGAACGCCTCGGGCGATCTCGGCGCCCGGCACCACCATCTCGGCTACGCCGGCAGCCAGAATCGGCTGCACGCTGTCGACGTACGATCCGTACGCCACGCCATGATCGCCGGTCGACGCGTACAGCTCTTTCCAATAGGCCAGCTCGGGCTCGACGAAGAGATACCTGGCATTGGGAAAGGTCGGCCTCCACGCCGTGCCGTCCCAACTCGTGTTCCAACCGACGTGATCGGCATGCAGGTGCGTCGATACGACCACGTCGATGGCTTCGGGCGGATAGCCCCGCGCGGCCAGCTGCTGCAGGAACGTGGATTTCCGCTGATGCCAGAGCGCGTATTGCGGACGCGTCTTGCCGTCGCCGATGCACGGATCTACCAAGATGACCGTGGTACCGTCGTCGATCACATACGCGTTGAAGCTGATAATGATCTCGCCCGTGGCGCAATCGACGAAGCCCGGGCCGAACGTTCGCTCGACCTCCGCTAAATCGGCCGGCGTCACACCTGCGAACATGCGCGTTGCCGGCATCCCGAAGTTTTCCAGATCCGCGACGCGCGTACAGCGGACCTGGCCGACGATATAGGCGCTTATTTCAAATCACCGGCTCACTTACTCGCAAGCGGTACGCCCGTTCCGAGATGAGCAACCGGCAAGAAATCATCTTTCGCTGGATCGTAGCGGACGACGAGCCCGTCTTTTGCCGTCAATCCGTGGGGGTTATTACGGAAATCGTACTCGCCGCACGCTCCATACCAACCGTGAAGATTCACTAGATACGTCATGAGTTGTTGAGCAGAGCTATCCGGGCCGATCGCGCGCAAGCCTGCGATAATAAGATTAGCCGCGTCCCAACTGAACGCCGCTCCCTGCCCCGCCTGCCTCGCGGAATCGATGTAGTTCGTGGCCGCCGCCTTTGCAGCCGGCGAAGTCAGTTGCCCCGGATACAGAAAAGGTTCGATCACCATATACAAGCCGCCCGCGGGTAGAAGGTGCGCATACTGCTCCATCTCTTTGTTGTTGAAGTTCGATGCCGAAACCCCCATCGGCACGTCGAGGGCGACCTCGGTGGCAGCATGGAGAACCGTCCCGAGCGGAGTTCCGGAGACATACGCAATGACCGCTTGCGGCGACGCCGCCTTGAGTTGCGACATTTGCGCCGTGACCGACAGATCCGTCGCACCAAAGTGTTCGGATGCGACCAGTTGCATCGAGGCATTCTCCGGCAAGGCAAGGGCTGCGCGCACAGTACGTTCTCCCTCTTGGCCCGTCGCATCGTTGGTCGTCATCAAGCCGATGCGCGTCAGACCGCGAAGTCTGAAATACCGAAGGTTCAGTTGGATCTTCCCTGCCGTCGGGATTCCGTAGGCAAACGCGTAACCGTTATTCGGCGGATTGAACGATGTTGAAAGGCAATACAGAACCGGTCCCTCCGCAGCCAGTGGAAATACCGCGTTGCACGCTCCCGAGAGCGTTGGCCCGAGAACGGCAGCCGGATGCTTCGAGTTGATCTGATTGAACAGCTGAACTGCCACTTGGGGTGACGACTGATCATCGGCAATCGCGAAGTGCACGTCGCGACCGCGGATCCCGCCACTCCGATTCACCGACGACTCGATGATGCGCAAGCCGTCGGCTTCATCTTTGCCGATGAACGCACCGGTACCGGTCAGCGAAAGAATCGCGTCGATCTCATAGGGGGCGCCGGCAGCCCGTGCAGCGATGGCCACGTGGGCGAGAATACAGAGCATCAGCGTGACGCCGACGCAAGCAATCGCGAGACGTCGCGCCATCGGCGATAGGTTCATCATGATGGTCTCCGAGAACGAATGCCGGACGGCACCGTTACGCAGCGCTGCGACCAACCCGGAGTCGACAGCTTGAGGTCAGTTCGGTAACGATTGCAAAAAAGATGAGCCGAGCCTTTAGGATAGCTCATTCGCATGGCGAACGCGGAGCCACTTACGTTGTCCGCATGATCAAAGGCATTGCGACTTGCAGATCGATTACGGGTGAAAGCCGGCCCCGCGGTTGCTCATTTGCCGGTGGCAAGCACTTCGCCGGGCTTTAGTGCGTACGTCGCAACAACCGTCCCGGTATTGAAGTCGGTTATGCGCACGACACCAGCGACGACCTCGACGATCGGCTCATCAAGCTCCGCATGTTGCCAAACGACCTCGCCTCCGGCGTTTTTGACTTCGATGCGCATTACAGGCTCGGCGCCTCTGAACTCGCGTTCATATCAAAAATGACATGTTGTGGATTGGCTCATCGTTGTTGAGCAACTCTACTTTCTTGTAGATCAGTTTGAATCCGTCCTCGGTTCGGCGCAGCCGAAGTATCTGGTGCGCAAAATAGACCGTTTGGCGGCCACGTCGCAGCTCACCGAGCACGAAATTCGATCGCACGAGCACCTCGCCGTCCGCATCCTGCGACTCGATTTCGACATTCGAGATAATTCGCCGCAAACGCGACCTCGGCTCTTGAGCCCAAGCCGCACCGCTCTTCAAACGGTCGATGCGGTCCTCCAAACGTAGACGATCGGCATAAATGATGGAAACATGCCGGTTAGGATCATACTCGTCGCGATTTGCAGGCACCCAATACAGCGCATCATCGGCCCACAGCGCAAGCCATTCATCATACCGGCTCTCGTCGGCCAGACGTGCTTCGCGAAAAAGGAATGCCTCGACTTCTTCTTTCGCCGGGGCAGCCACCGCCGCCGTCGTCGCCATCATACTAGCACCGCCTCCGGCTGCCGATTCAGTTCACGAGCCCACCAACGCAACTGCGCCCGCTGTGTCAGCTCGTCCGAGTATTGTGCGGTGGGGGTATCCGCGTAGCGATATGCCTCTGGAGCCCCTTCATCACCGTCAATATATTCGCGCACCATCCCCCGGCCCATATACTTCCAAGGATTGACCATTTGCCGCATCCCCAGTTGGTTACGCTCGAACATCTCGACGTCATCAACATTTACGCTACCTGCCGGCCCCATCCGGCTCTCGGTATCACGCAGGCGAGCGATGTTGACTTCGTCGGGCACGCCCTTGAGGAACGCGCAATAGAACGTGATTTCCAGATGATCTGCAGCAATGGGCCGCAGAACACGAATATCCGGGTTCAGAAACTGAACGTTCGGCATCAATACGGTGTGCGGGCCTCCGCTGGCCAAGATGTACTCGGCTCTCTCCTTGCCATAACTCGCGACCATCGCGCTGTAGTATTCCTTCGCCCACGGCGTATCCGGAAGCCTGACTTGGTTGACCGTACGCAAATCGAGGCAAAAGTGCCCGTTACCGAGATCGCGCGACAACGTTCCCTTGCCGCTACCCGCCCCGCTACTCATCGGGTTCGGCCGACCTTCGCGCTTCGCACGCATCGACGGCAACGAGGCCTGATGCGTAAATGGCGGATGGTAGCCGTCACCGCCCTGAAATTTCCAATTGGCGTAGATCGTCGCCTTATTCGCGCCGTGCCGCACGCTGATTTGACCCTCGGGTGAGTGATCGCAGAAGAGATCGAGTGCGCGCCGCGCATGAGGCCCCAAATACTCGTCAAACGTCGGGCCGACTGAGCTCAGGCTTCCCCACACGAAGCCACGGTACGAATTCATTCGCGGTACGGGGGTTAGCGCAAACTCTTCTTTATCGAAGGTTTCTTCATATGCACCCTGACTGAACGGCATTCCGACCAGTTCACCGCTGTTCTTGTACGTCCAGCCATGATAGGAGCACCGGAAGAACGCCGAGTTGCCCTGGTCAAATTGACAGACGCTGTTCGCGCGGTGACGGCACCGGTTCATGAGCAAGTGGACGATCCCATTTGCGTCGCGGTTCATGATGACCGATTGGCGTCCGACCCAGCGCAAAACGTAATCGCCGTTCTCAGGGATTTCGCTCTCGTGGCCGACGTACACCCAACCGCCATGAAAGATCCGTTCCATTTCGAGCTCGAATATGGCCGGGCTCGTATACACATCGGAATGTACGAAGCCTTCGTCGAGTCGCAATAGACTGTTTACGTCCACGGTCATGATACGGGTTCCCTCAACTGGCACCGGCAAACAGAGCGCTCCGGCGCGGGGTGCCGCCGCGCAAGAGTTCGGTAATGCAATCAATATCATCGAGCTGATCGCACTCGGCAATCGATTCGATCAGTGCGGCGATCGAGTGTTCGGACAACGGCAGGGCTGCGTATTGCGCGCAGTCGCGAAATTTATGGACGAGCTGGTCATAGGTCATGCCGGCATTCTGTTGCTCGAGGCGTGAATGCAGCTTGCCCTTGCCGAGCATCTCGATGTCCACCACCGCCTCCTCAACCGTAAGCCGATCATCGAAGGTGTAGTCAATGCGCTCGCTGAGCGCGAGAACGTTGGGCTGAAGTAATCCTTCCGGCGTGATGTCGGCGAGCGTCAGCTCCCCGTTGATCAGGGCCTTGGCGAAGCCGAAGTACACGCTGTTCGCCGCGGTGGCGGCATTGTGGGGCCGGCGGCGTTCGTTTTGGGGCTCGAGCCATGCACCGATCTCCGGACTAACCGACAGTTTCACGTTGAGGATGTCGGCAGGCGTGACTGCCTGCCCGCGGCGGAGCTCCAAGGCTCCCTCGATAAACGGAAAGAGGCGCATGCTGGTGGGCCAGGGCTTAAAGCGAACGCCAAGACACAAGTAGTCTTCGCCCAGGCGAGACGACAGCGTCTCCCTGTCGTATCGACCATCGTAAAATAAGCCGTACAAGCCGGCAGGGCCCTCGATCGCCGCGCACCTGGCGTCGACGTCGAGCTCGGCCAGCTGCACGCTCATGACCGCTCCGAGGTTGGGGTAGCCGCCATAGATCGCTTTCGCTGCGCCTCCCTCGAACGATACCTGGCGCGTCCCCGCCGCCTGCATCAACGCGATGCCGAGTGCATCTCGCGTCCGGTCTGCATCGAACCTGAGAACTCGCGTTGCACCAAGCGTCGCTCCGAAGTAGGCCAAGAGTTGGCCTTCGAGAAACTTTTCGTTGGCGTCGACGCCCGCGCGCGAGAGGGCTGCCGCTAGGCGTGCGGTGAACTCGCTGGCCACCACGATGCCAACGAGAAGTTCCTTCCCGCTGACGCCACCTCGCCGCTCGGCCACGATCAACGGCGCCGGCACCGCTGCGACGCCGATGTGTCCGCCAAGCTCGCCCATTGCGTCGTAGTTGAGCGAATGCGCCAAGGCACCGTTTGCGAACGCCGCGCTCAGTGATGCCACACGCGTCGGCCGCCCGATGGCGGTTGCCTCCGGGGCTCCCGCGTTATTGTCGAGGAAGCGCCCAATGGGCACGGCGCAGTCACCCAGCGTTCCGCCGGCTAGCGCCGTTCCGATCGTATCCAGCAGCAGATATTTTGCCAGTCGAATGACATCCGCTGGAAGTTGCTCGTAGCTGAGCTCGCTCGAAAACCGCGCCCACTGCTCCGTCAGCCCAAGCGCACTCATCTGCCGGTCTCGCGATCGAGGCCGTTTCTAAGTGGAGGTTTCACGCGTGCTGACGCTGTCCGACATTCTCGACGCGAAAGATACAGCGATTCTCGTGATCGACGTGCAAAACGACTTCTGTTCGCCCGAGGGCGCAAGCGCGAAAGCCGGAGCGCCGATGCGTGGCCCGATTGAGATGGTACCCCGGCTCGTGAAGCTCCTGGAGGGTGCCCGAGACCTCGGCGTAACCATCGTTTTTGTTCGAGTCGTCGCCAGCCTTTGGACCGATTCGGAAGCATGGCTGTACCGGGCGTCTGAAACCCCGCGGGCGCCCATGTGTCGCGAAGGGACATGGGGCGCAGAGTTCTATCTCGTCGCCCCGCGCGCAGACGAAGCCGTCGTGGCGAAGCACCGTAATAGCGCGTTCTATAACACACGATTAGATACGATCCTCAGGGCACTCAACGTCAAAACGGTCGTCGTGACCGGAGTCGCGACAAATGTCAGCGTGGAAACGACGGCGCGCGACGCGGTGCAACGTGACTATCACGTCGTGCTCGTCGAGGACTGCTCGGCCGCGTTTGATCCAGCCGCCCACGATGCCACGGTTACGAACATCCGCAATTTCTTCGGCCGCGTGATCTCGGCGTCCGAGCTGCTGGACATCTGGGGAGCAAAGACTTAGCGCAGATCATGGCAGCCGGGCCGCGTCGCGTACGACGGCGGCGTAGTCGAAAGCGTTGATGTCGGGGATCAGCGCGTTGGTGAAGAGGCTATCGATCGGCACCGCGTCCGTACTGAGGCCGCCGCCGTCATGCAAGGCCTTCACGAACGCAGCCCACATCGCCGGGTCGTATTCGCCGTAGTGTCCCCTCGGCGCGAGCGAGACGTGGGCTACCTCGCGGTAGTAGGCGCGCTCCGACATCTTCAAGGCGTCGGCATCGCTGAGGTTAGGCGGCTTTTGCGTCGGCGAATACTTCCACATCGTGCGCATGCAGCCGGCGAAGTTGCTTTGGCACGCGATCGTCCCCTTGGCGATCGCACGTGCGAAGCGAACGAGCAGATCGCGATGGTCGCGAATCGTATCGACGTTCGCCGCGAACCCGTTGGAAACGAATTGATCGTACCGTTTCGGAACCGGCAACAGGCGCAGGTGCAGACCCGACGCCGCGGCTTGATCGTCGAAGATCTCGAAGAGGTTCATCGCATCGACCTTGTTCGATTCGAGCGCCAGCAGCGCCGGCCCGCCGAGCCCAACCGGAACGAGGTCGTAATCGCTCTCCTGCAGCCCCGCATTGGCGAGGATCGCCTTCGTGATCGGGAGGTTCCCCGAACTCAGCCCGAAGATGCCGATGCGCTTCCCCTTCAGGTCGCGTAGCGTTCGGATCGAGCTCGTTTCTGGAACGGCAAACTCCCACGTGTTGCTGCGCAGCACGTTGTAGAAGTACTTGACCGGCAGCGACGGCTTGCCCACATCGCGCGAAAGGATCACCGGCTCGGCGTTCGGGAAGCCCAGCGTCACGCGATTTGCGGCCAGCTGCGGCAAGAGCGCGGTCGCGCCCTCGAAGTTGACGACTTGGACGTCGATGTTCTCTTTGGCGAAATACCCGAGCTCGCGCGCGACGAACATCGGCGCGTAGTTCCGGTCGAACGAGCTGACGGTGGCGAAGATCACGGTATCGGGCGGCGCCGCCGCAGCGCCGGTTGCGAACAAGCCCAGCACGGCGCACGCACCGGCAACCAGCAGAGAACGAAGTGTCATCGTGAGCGCGTTCCCTAAACCGTTTGCATGGCGGAACGTTCATTCCACAGCTGTTGGGCCTGCTGGCTCAGCGACTTGCGGTCGATCTTGCCCGGACCCGACGTCGGCAGCGCGTCGAGAAACACCACCATCCGCGGATGCTGATACGCCGGCGCGTTGGCGAGCACGAACTGCTTGATATCCTCTTCGCTCGCCGTCGCCCCGGCCCGCAGCACGACGAACGCAAACGGTTTCTCGCCTTTGATCTCGTCGGGTACCGCCACCACGCTCGACTGCTCGACGGCCGGATGCCGGTCGATCACCGACTCAACCTCGACCGGGAACACGTTCTCGCCGCCGCACACGAACATGTCATCGTCACGTCCGACGAACCAGTACACGCCGTCGGCATCGCGCCGGAAGCGGTCGCCGGTGACGTACCAGCCGTCGGGCATGAAGGCACGCCGCGTTTCCTCGGGCCGGTGCAGGTAGCCGGTCGCGTTGGCGGGCGAGCGGATCCACAGCGTCCCCTCCGCGGCATCGTTGCCCGCCTCATCGACCAGGCGCAAGTCGAAGCCCGGCTGTTGCCGGCCGCACGAACCGCGCGGCACCGGTTTTCCGCTCGACCCGAACATCCCAAAGCCCGACTCGGTCGTTCCGTAGCCGTTGATCAGCAGCGCTTGCGGAAAGGCGCGCTGCACGTCGAGCCAGAGCTTCTCGGCCGTCGGGGCGGAGCCCATGTTGATCGAACGAATGCGGCTCAGATCGGCGCTCTGCAAGGTCTCGCGTTCGCGCAGCACGAGCGCCATCATCGCCGGAACGCCCGAGAGGTTCTCGCACGCGAAGCGCTGTGCAGCTTTGATGTACTGCTTGGCATCGAAGCGCGGTAGGAGCACGAACGAACCGCGCGCGGCCAGCGCGAAGGTGCTCTTGCCGAGCGCGTTCATGTGCGCGAGCGGCGCGACGATCAGCGAGCGGTCCGGAGGAACGCCGTGCGTGTTCGCGACGCGGTTGTCCAAGAGCCAACGCTGCGCACGATGGGTCAGCGGCACGCCTTTGGGCAAGCCGGTCGAGCCCGAGGTATAGAGGATCACCGCGATGTCGCCGGGTCCGGGCTCGACAACGGTGAACGGCGCGTCGTTGCCTTCGATGAAGGCACCGAAGCCGGCCGGTCCGGCATCGCCGAAGACGACGGCCGGCGCATCGGCGGGCAGCAGTTCGCGGCGGCCTTCGTCACAGAACGTCAGCGCGATGCCGGCATCGCTGATGACGTGCGCGACGGTGCGGCTCGGAAACTTCGCGTTCATCGGCACCGCCGTAAAACCGGCGCGCAGAATACCGAGATACGCGGTGAGGTACTCCGAGCGGTTTTCGGCGATGATGCCGATCGCCGACCCGCGCGTGATACCGCGGGCGGTCAACGCCGCGGCGACCGCGTCGGCTTCGACGGCGAGTTCGCGATGCGTGCGCGTCCAGGGGCGCTCCCAATCGCGAACATCGATCAGTGCGACCTGGTCCGGCGGCTGCTCGAACAGATCGCCGAGGTTCGTTCGATTCATGGGCCTAAGCTTCACCCTCTACATTCCGCAGGACGCTGGGTGATTGGCGCACGGCGGCGGAACTCCCAGGGTCAAATGACCAAAGGCGGCCTACTCATCAGCGGGAACGGCGAGGGACGATGACCCAACTCGAAGCGGGCACCGCGCTCAAGGAGCGCCTTCACGCGGTCATCGATCGCGATGCCGAGCGCTTGATCCGCTTTGGCGAGGATATCGCCGATCATCCCGAGCTCGGCTTTCGCGAAGTGCGAACCGCGACGAGCATTGCCGAGCAACTGCGCGCCCTCGGGCTGAGCGTTCACGAGGGCATCGGCGTGACCGGCGTGTGCGCACGCCTGCACGGCGCGCAACCGGGCCCGACGGTCGCGGTGATGGCCGAGCTCGACGCACTGCCGGTTCCCGACCATCCGCGGGCGGATCCGTCGACCGGCGCCGCCCACGCGTGCGGGCACAACGCGCAGCTGACGCACATGCTGGCGGTCGCGAACGCACTCGTCCAGGCAGACGCCGCACGCGAGTTCACGGGCAGCGTCGCGTTTCTGGCCGTGCCGGCAGAGGAGTACGTCGATCTCGAGTTTCGCTTGTCGTTGGCAAGGGCCGGCAAGATCGAGTTTCTCGGCGGCAAGGCGGAATGGATTCGCCGCGGCGTCTTCGCCGACATCGATATTGCGATGATGGTCCACGCTTCGGGCGACTTGGCGACGAACCGGCTCACCTTCTGCTGGCAGAACAACGGCTTCGTCGCCAAGCGCGCCCGCTTCATCGGCCGCTCCGCCCATGCCGCGGGTGCGCCGCATCTCGGCATCAACGCGCTCAATGCCGCGACCCTCGCGTTGCAGGCGATCAACGCGCAACGTGAGACCTTTCGCGATGAAGATCACGTCCGCGTCCATCCGATCCTCACGCACGGCGGGGACGCGATCAACGTGGTGCCCGCGGACGTCCGCTTGGAAACGTTCGTGCGCGGCACGACGCTCGAAGCGATCGATGCGGCGGCACACAAAGTCGACCGCTCGCTCCGCGCCGGTGCGATGGCGATCGGCGCCGAGGTCGAGATCGACACCTTGCCGGGCTATCTGCCCTTGCATATGGACCGTGAGCTCGGTTCGATCTTCCGCACCAACGCCGAGCACGTCATCGGCAGCGAGCGCTTCGGCGAGATCCTCTACAAGGCCACCTCCACCGATGCGGGCGATCTGAGCCACATCCTGCCCGTTTTACACCCCAACCACTCCGGCTACAGCGGATCGAACCACACCGCGAATTTCACCGTGTCCGAGCCGACCGACGCGTACATCACGCCGGCCAAAGTGATGGCGGCGACGCTGGTCGATCTGCTCGCGGACGGAGCGGAGCGGGCGAACGCGATCGTGCGAAACTTCCATCCGCGCCTGACGCCCGACGGCTACCTCGCGAAGATGCGCGGCTTCACGAGCAGCGAGCACTACGTCTGCCACTGATGCGCGCCATCCTCGACCACATCGTCGTCGACGTCCGCGACCGTCTCGACGAGGCCGCCGCGACATTCGAGCGGCTCGGCTTCACGGTCAACGATCCGAGCGAAAACTCGTTCGGGATGATCAACCGGCTGTGCGTATTGCGCAACGCCTACATCGAACTCTTGGGTGCCGGCCCGCGCGCGAGCGGTGAACGCCGCGATTGGAGCAACAACCCGGCCGGCGGGAACGGCTTGGTGTTTCGCACCGCCGACGCGGAAACGACGGCGGCGGAGTTCGAGCGGCGCGGCTTAGCCGTCGGTGCCCGGCGCACGTTCTCCCGGCCGGTCCTCTTCGACGGCGTGCCGGGGGAGGCGCGCTTCGACACCGTGCACTTCAGCCTGCCGGATGCCGCCCCGCTGCGCACCTATTTCTGCCGCCATTACACACCCGAACTGATCTGGCGCGAGCCGTCGATGCGCCACGCGAACGGCGCGTTCGACCTGGCGCGCGCCGGCCTCGTCGCCCGCGACCCGGCGACGATCGGCGGCCGGCTGGCCCAAATTTTTGACGGTGCGGGCGGAGCGGAAGCGTCGTGGCTGGTCGACGCCGACAATGCCGAAATCGCCGTGCAGTCGGAGGTCGAGTTTGCGGCTGCGTTCGGCCCGCAAGCGGCGCCGGACGCACGGTCGTGTGCCGTTCGCGCGCTAACCATCCGCACGTCGACGATCGATGTGCTGGCAGAGTTCGTTCGCGGCTCGGGGCTTCGCGCGACGTACGCGCCCGACCGGGTCGTCGTCCAAGACGACGCCTACCAACTCGTGTTCGAGTTCCTCGCAGCCACGGCTCCCTGAGCCGCCGCGCGGCGAAAGGGACTATCGCAACCGCGCTCAAAATCGCAGGCGATGTCTGCGGCAGCATGAGCGAGATCAACGCAAACCCTCCGGCACACGCGCGCGGAGTGCTTTTCGGATACGCCGTCAACGCGCTCTGTGCGGTGATTGCCGTCGGTCTCGCCGTCACGGCGTTCGTCGTTGTTTATAGATTGGCAGTCGACGTGCCGGTGTGGGATGAGTGGGAGTGGGGCCGCATGATCATCGCCCTGCACTCGGGCGCATTGACGTTCTCGGCGTTGTGGTGGCAGCACAACGAGCACCGGATGTTCTTTCCGAATCTCGTCATGCTTTTCTTGGACTCCTTCGGTTACTGGAGCCAACGCCGCGAGTGTCTCGCGAGCGTGGTTGTTGTAACCGGCTCGCTGTGGCTCTATTGGCAGATCGCCCAGCGCACGCTTTCCCTGCGCGCCGCGTTGATCGTCACCGCGATCGGCTCGCTCTTTCTCTTTAGCCCTTCGCAGAGCGAAAATTGGCTGCAAGGCTTTCAGACCGCGTGGTTCATGGTCGATATGGCGGTGCTCGGCGCCGCCTTGTGTCTCGCCGGAACCGAGTGGAAGCCTCGCCAGATCGCGATCGCCACGGCGTGCGCCGTCATCGCAGCCTACTCATCGACCTTCGGCTTGGCGCTGCTGCCGTCGGTTGCGGCGGCGCTGTATCTCCGCCGGCACACCCTCGGCTACGTGCCGCTCCTGCAATGGGCCGGCATATCGATCGTCATCATCGTGCTGTATTTCGTCGGCTGGACACCCTCCGACAACACCGGTGTCCACTCGGCCTCCGCCATCATGTTGCGGATCGAAGGAATGCTGGCCGTCGCGGGTCTGCCGTTCGGCTTAGGGCACAGCAACGCGATCTCGGCCGGATTCGGTTTTGTCGGCCTCGCCTTGGCCGCCGTGCTCTTGGCCATGCTGGTTCGTGAAGACGACCACATCCGGCTCGTCCGCGCCGCGCCCTGGGTCGTTACGCTCGGCTACGGTGCCGTTTCGTCGGTGCTGATCGGGTACGGGCGGGCCGCCGATCCCAGCGCGAGCCGCTACGTCACCTGTTCGCTGATGCTTTGGATCGGATTGGCCGGCCTGATCGCCGTTCGTTTGCCGCGGCAACGGCCGGCCCTGAACGGCATCGCCGTCCGCGCCGTCGCAGTCGCGGCCCTCATCTTCATCGCGGGCTTCGTCGGGACGTGGCGGTTCGGGGTGCAAGCGCTCGCATCTCGATCGGAATACTATCGTGTCGAGAACGGCATCCTCGCCGACTACCGGCATGCGAAGGTCACCGACCTCGCGACGCTCTACCCCGATACCAACATCGTGCGCGATGTCGGCATCCCGCTCCAAAAGCTCGGGCAACTGCCCGAGATGCGCTGACGATGTCATCCCAGCGCGTGTCCCTGAAGCACGACTTACAACGGTATCCGGTGGATACGGCGTTTGCGATCGTGCTGCTCGGGATGCTGGTCGTCACGTTGTTTTTCACCAATCATTACGTCGCCCCGGCCGCCCCGATTGCCGCGCCGGTTCCGGTGAGCGCGGCGGCGAGCCCCTTCATCGTCGGGCGCTGGCCGGCGGATCAGGACGCCCATCTCCTTACTCCGGCCGACGTCGTCTCGAACGGCTGGAAGGGCGCGGACTCGTTTCACAGTCAACTGCCGGGCTTCGTCATCATCGGTTCGTATCGCCACGGTGATGCAGACACGGGACGCTTACGGCTGCGCCTCCATCGCAACGACCGCGTGCTGTTCCGCTCGGGACCGACGATCGGCCGCCAACTGCTTCGCATCGATGGGGCGCCGGCCAATGCGTTCGCGACGACACTGCCGGTGGCGCTCTATTGGGTCACGCTCGACTTCACCAACCCGCAGCTCCCGCCGGCGTTCACCGTCACCTTCGAGGATGCCGGTACGGATTACGGTGAGTGGTCGGCAGTCGCCTTATCGGCAGCGCGGAAGTAGTCGCGTTCGCTCAACGCCGCTGCAGCCAAAGCGATCCACCGAACTTGCCGTTCGTGTTGGGGAACGTCTCCTCGACGCGAGCGCGTTCGAACCGCGCGAAATAGTCGCTGAAATACACGATGTTCCAATGCGGGTTGTCGATCAAGAACGCCCGCACCGCATAGGCCTCATTATACGAGCGGTTTTGCTGCAGGATCCAATTCGCCGGATACTCGAAGGGCCAATGAATGTCGTGAATATGAACGATCACGTCCGGCGCGAGCCGGGGCAAGATCTCAAAGAGCTCGAAGCACACATCGCTGCCCGTGCGCAGCACGTGGCTCGAATCGATGAAGAGGAAGTCGCCCGCTTGGAGCTTTTCAAAGACCGCCGGCGGAACCGCCTGAACGGGCGCATTGATGAAGCGCGTCCCGCGTGCGCGCTCCCCGAGGAGCCCGAGCAGCCGCTCGGGCTGCGGCTCGATGAACGTTACCTCGCAGGCGCCGTTGAGAAAGCGGTCGATCGTATCGATCGCGCAGGCCGACGAAAAGCCGCTGCCGATTTCGATCAGCCGTTTGGGCGCATGCAGCCGCAGCATCGCCTGAAAGATGCACCCGTCGGCAAAGTCATAGAACAAATTCTCGGAGTAGTAGTAGAACCCGGGCGTCTGCTGCGCCGGAAGCGGGCACGTGGTGAGAAACGGCAACAGGCGCTGCCAGGTCGCGACCATGGCGTCGCGGTCGATGGCGATTCCGGCCAGTTCCGGGCCGGCGCTCGATACCGCGCGCACGTAATCGTGCAGCTCGGCGGGATTGGCGATGGGCGACTGGTAAGAGCCCGGCACCACAAAGAGTTTGGCCTGGCTGCGGCGTTCTTCGGAGTTGTTGACGATGTAAAAGAAGTCCGCCGGCAGCAGTCCCTCGTAGATCGCGTTCGTGTACTTTTCGACCTCCGGCATGGTCGGCGGACGGTTCAACACGGTACGGTACACAGACTCGATAAACGTGACTACCTTCTGGATTTCGGCCAGCAATGTCTCTTGCGTCGCCTGCGGGTCGCTCGTCATGGCGGGGGTAATTCGCGCTCGGGAAAATGCGCTCCTTACCCCACCACGGTCACTTCTTGAACGGACTCGTAAAGCGCGTGTCGGCGAAAAATGCGGGGTCGGAAAGGGTTTGGAGAAAGGCCACGAGTGCCGCCTGATCGGCGGCCGAGAGGTTCATCTGGATGGGCACGCCGTTCTGTTGCAGCCGTGGATCGAGCTCCGGACCCGGCTGAACGTTCGAGTTGTACTGCGCGACGACTTGCGCCAGCGTCGAGAACCGGCCGTCGTGCATGTAGGGGCCCTGCGCGTCGTTCTTGAGCGATGGCGACTTGAAGATCGTCGTCTCACCGGCATCGAGGCCGTTGCTCAGCGAGTTGGCAGCCAGCGCGAAAGTCGGCGGCTGGTGACAGGCGGCACAGTTGACGCCGCCGGCATTGGGGGCGGCCATGAAGAGGTGGCGGCCGCGGTTTTGCTGCGCGGTGAAGTTCGGCAGATCGACATCGAGGTTCTTGCCCGGCGCCGTGGGCGAGTACGCGCCGGCGTACCCCTGATCCCATTGGCTCCCGGTCGTGATGAAGCTGCGCTCGAATTCCGCGACGGCGTTTTGCAAGCGCACCACCGTGATCGCGGGGTCGCCGTAGACGAACTTGAAGAGCTCCGGATAGTACGGCAGCGTCGCCATCTGCGCCAGCAGCGCGGTGAGCCCACCGTGCGCGGCGTCCCAGCCCATTTCCGGAGTGTTCTGAATCGGCACGAGCATCTGCGCTTCGATCGAAGCGGCGGACTTATCCCAGAACATCGTGCCGGGCTGGTAGTACCGCACGTTTCCCAGCCGCATGGCGTGCGCGCTCGTGAACGGCGTACCGAGCACGCCGGTGCTGAACTGCGCGCCGTCGGTGAAGCCGATCGATTGCTGATGGCACGACGCGCAGGCAACGGTCCCCGTCGTGCTCATCCGTTTGTCGTTGAAGATCACCCGCCCGAGGGTCGCACCGGCGTTGCTGATCTGATTGTTCGGCGGCGTGTTGTCGCCGGCTTGGACCTGCGCGTCGTAGTACGCGGGCAGCACCGGCTGCGCGTAGTTGAGCAGGTTGGTGAGATCGATGTTGAGGTAAGCCGCGGAGGCCGGCGTCAGACCGCCGATCAGAGCGGCGGTGCTCGCCGCCGGCGAAGGCTGCACCGATGCGGCGACAGCGGTAGCTTGAGGCGAGGGGACGCTCGCGCCGCCGCCGCCGCCACCGCATCCAGCGAGGACGACCAGCCACGCAATGGACAACCGCCGGCTAACTATGCACGCTAACACAACGCGATGGTGCGATCACCGAAAACCCGTAACCCTGCGAGCGTTCCTAAACTTGACAACAAATCGTGCGCGTCGTCACGCGCGCCGGGCACGTGAGCGAGGTCAGGCGTGCGTGTTGATCACGTACGGCTGCGGGCTCTTCAACGATGCTTTGCTCGAGGTGTTCAACGATGAGAACAGCGCGATCAGTTGCTGCTGCTGCTTCGCGGTCAAGACGTCGTCGATCTGATCGAGCACGTCGCCCGAGTCGGTGCCGTTCGTTTGCGCCGACAGGATGATTTGACCGATCTCGGTTTGCTGTGCGCTCGTGAGCTCGAGTTCGGCCAGCGGGCTGCTCGCATCCGATAATTCGCCACCCAGACGCTTCGCCGCGTTCTCCGGCGCCGCCGGTTCGTATCGCGGAGCCGAATTCGAGACCGATCGTACCTTGCTCATGATCTATATCCCCTACCCTGGGATGGCCGGCTGAAGCGGAACCAAGCGCTCCGCGCGGCGAGCCCTCGCCGCCTACCCGCGGTCGAAGCATGCAAGGACTTCCTTCCGAGCAATATAAGTCGCTCGAATGACTGCTTCATCGCCGACGCTTCCGGTTCGCTCGAAGGCTTGGGCCACCCGCCATTTCCAAGGCGTGGAAGGCATCGTGATGCCGTCGTTCTTGCCCGGCTTCACCGACATCAGCGAGGCTGGTATCCGGCACGACGTGCGGCTCGGCATCGCGCAGGGCTATTTCTCACTATTCTGCAGTTCGCCGTCGACGATCGGCGATGAATACAAGCGCTTCATCACCGCGGCGTGCGAGGAAGCCGGCGACCGGGTCGGCATCAGCATCGTCGCCGGCGGCGCGTCGGAAGCGCGCAACCTCGACGTGCTCGCCCACGCGGAAGCCGCGGGCTGCACGCACGCCCTCGTCGCGGTGCGGCCCGTGCCGGACACGGCCGACGAGCTGCTCGCCGCCTACCGGCGCCTGATCCGCTCGACCAAACTCGGCATCGTGCTCTACGCGTACCGCTCGCCGGCGCTGCGGCGATTCGATCCGACCAACATCCCGCTCGACGTCCTCAGCGCGCTCGCCGACGAGCCCAACGTCGTCGCCGTCAAGCTCACCCAGACGCTCGATGCGACAACGGCCCTCGAGTGCGCCGAACGCTTGGGGGATCGCCTGCTGGTCGGCAGTGCGGATCTCGCGATGCTCGGCGTGCTGGCCGATCGCGTGCCCATTTCGTGGACGGGCCAGTGGCTGACCGACGCGGTGCAATCGCCCGAGCACCGCTTTCTCGTCGATTTCATGACCCTGTTGCGCACAGGCCGCTCGCGCGAGGCGCGCGCGCTGTATTGGTCGATCGAGCCCGCCTATCGCGCGTTCGCCGAGTTGCAGCGGCCGTTTCTCGTTGAGGGCGCGCATCCGTGGACGCACATGAAATACTACCAGTGGTGCGTCGGCGGTAACGGCGGACTGCTCCGGCCGAACATCGAGGGCACGAGTCCGCTCGACGCGGCGGCGCGGCAGGCCATCCGCGAATCCTACGCGGGCATCGGGATCACGGTGCCCGCCGAGGACGGCAGCTTCGAGGCGGGGCGAACGCACCGCTGATGCCCGCCGTCTCGCGCGGCCGAGTCATCGGAATGCTCGGCGGTGCGTTGGCCTCCGGCCCGCTCGCGAGCAACCGGGCAATCGCGCAAGCGCCGGCCACCGTGCGCACCGCCTTCGCCTATACCGATGCCTTTGGGGAAGCGGGTTTCGCCGAGGCGGGCGGCTTCTTCAAACCGGCCGGGCTGGACGTCCAACTCATCACGCTGCCGAACTCCGGTGCGATCGTTGCGGCGGCGGCCGGGAACGCGCTCGACATCGGGCTCGCCAACCCCATCACGCTCACCAACGCGATCCAAAAAGGGATTCCGTTCGCCGCGTTCGCCCCGTGCGCGCTCTTCCAAGAGAGCCGGCCCGAAGCGCTGCTCGTGGTGGCGAAGAACTCGCCGATCCAAACGGCCAAAGACCTCGAGGGCAAAACGGTTTCGTTGATCGAGATCGGCGGCATCACCCAAACCGCGATGACGGCGTGGCTGGTAAAGAACGGCGCGAACCCCGATGCCGTGCACTTCATCGAACTGTCGTTCTCGGCGATGGGAGCGGCCCTGCAGAACCGCGTCGATGCGGCGTTCATCTCCGGCCCGCCGCTCGCCGCGGTGCGCTCCGAAACGCGCGTGATCGGCAGCCCCTATGCCGCTATCGCAAGTCAGTGGTCGATCAACTTGTGGTTCGCAACCCGGACGTGGCTCGGCGACAACGCCCTCACGGCGCGCCGCTTCGCGCAAGCGGTCGAAAAAGCGGCGCCCTGGATCAACGCCCACCCCGCGGAAACGCTCGCCGTGATGAAGCAGTACGCGCCGGCGACGGCCGATACGCCCAACCTCGTGCGCACGCACTTCGTCGACCGGCTCGATCCGGCGCTAATCCAGCCGGTGCTCGACGCGGCGCTGCGAGCCGGCGCGATCAAACGCGCGATGGACGCTCACGACATCATCGTGAGCGTCTAGCGCACGCTGCGATTACGCCGGCAGGCGCCGGGCCTGAAAGGCGAGTGCGAGCATCGTCACGCCCATCACGAAGCCGTAGATGCTGATCATCAGCACGATGTAGACGAGGCCGGTCGCCGGTGCGAACAGCACGAAGGCGCCGAACACGACCGACACGATACCGAAGATCAAGTACAGCCATTCGCCCGGAACGTGCGTCCGCAGCCGCAGCGCGGTGGTGATCGTGAACGCGCCCGAAATGATGGCCCAGTAGCCGACGAGGTAGGCGAGGGTCAAGATACTAAGACCGGGCCAAGCGAAGATCGCGATGCCGACCACCACGCCCAACAGGCCTTCGAGCAGCAACACCCACCAGTGCGGATCGGAGCGCAAGATCTGCAGCGCCTTGGCGATCGCGATCACGCCGTCGACGACCAGATATGCACCGATCAGCAGAACGGCGACGGCCAACGTGGCGCCGGGAAACGCGAGCGCGAAGAACCCCAGCACGAGACCGAGCAATCCACGGATGAGAAAGAGCCACCAATACCGGCGAAGATTACCAGAAACGCCAAGATTCGCTACCGGTTCAACCATCGAGAAAACCCCCGACGACATGCTTTGCACTACTCTTATACCACGATCGAGCGGAGTTCGTAGATGAATCAGACCGTCCGCAGCGCGCTCGTCGCGCTCATGCTCGTCCTCGGAGCCGCCCCCGCGCCGGCGGCGGCCCAGCCGGCGCCCTACGAAATCAACGTCATCTTGCCGCTGACCGGCGGCGCCGCGTTCGTCGGCGAGAGCAACGCCGAGACGCTGCGGATCGCCGAGAAGACGATCAATGCCGAGGGCGGCGTCCACGGGCGGCCGGTCCACTTCGTGATCCTCGACGATCAAAGCAACCCGACGATCGACGTGCAGCTGACCGCCGGGCTCGTCGCCAAGCACGTCAACGCCATCATCCAGGGGGGACTGGCCGCGTCGTGCCGGGCAACGGTACCGCTCGTCGCCGCCAACGGGCCGGTGATGTATTGCACCTCGCCCTCGTACACGCCGCAGGTTGCGGGCTACGTGTTCGTCAGCGGTACGGCGACGCTCGACGGCATGCATGCGCTCTTCAACTACTTCAAGTGGCACGATTGGAAGCGCATCGCCGTCATCTCCACGACCGATGCGAGCGGGCAAGAAGGCGACACGGTGCTGCAGCAACTGCTCGCCACGCCGGACTTTCACGACGTCGCGGTCACCGACTGGGAGCACTTCGCACCGGCCGACCTGAGCGTTCAGGCCCAGATGGTGAAGATTCGCAACAGCCGGCCCGACGTGCTGATCGCGTGGGGCAGCGGCGCTCCCGTGCAAACGGAATTTCGGGCGATCAAAGAAGCCGGGATCACGGTTCCGGTCGTGGTCAGCCTCGCCAACCAGACGTACGGCACGATGAAGCAGTGGACGGATATCATCCCCAGCCGGCTGCTGCTCTATTCGATGAAGTGGCCCTCGTTCGCAACGATCGGGCGCGGCCCGGTGAAAGACGCGATGGCGGTGATGTACAAAGCCTACCGCGCGGAAAACGTCAGCCCCGACGGCGGCGCCGCCGTGACCTGGGACCCGGCGATGATTCTGGTGCACGTGCTGCGCACGCTGCCCGAAGACGCGACCGCCCAGCAGCTGCGCGATGCGATCCTCCAGCTCCACGGCTATGCCGGCATCGACGGCTACTACGACTACCGCGGAAACCAGCGCGGTGTCGGCCTAAAGGACGACATCGTCGTGCGCTGGGATACCCAAGGGAAAACCGGCTGGATTCCGGTCAGCGGATCGGCCGGCGCGCCGCTCGCAAAATGAGCGTTCCTCGCGGCTAGCCTAGGCCCAGGAGTCGGCCCACGACTTCCGCACCCGCCGCGCCCGCATCGTCCCCGAGCTCGTACAAGTGTCCGCGCCCGTGGTCGAAGATGACCGACACCATGATGCCGTCGTCGTCGGGCCGCGCAATCCCGCGGTTGACGCGCGACGTCCAGATCGCGTGGTCTTCGTAGATTTCGGACTGGACATTTTTCCGGCCCAACTTGTCCTCGATCACGTCGGTAACGGCAAACGCCCAGCCTTCAAAACCGGCCATGGAGCGTGCTTCGCCGCGTCGTGGGAGTTTCCGGCGCGCTAGATGCCGGGCAAGATCCGCTGCGCGCCGGGACGCGCGTCGTCGATGCGCGTGACGTAGAACGTGCCCTCCGGCTCACCGGCGTAGCGATACGCGAACATCTTCGGCGTGCCGACGTGCACGTAGGCCGCGCGCACGTTGTGCTCGAGGTCACCCCCATCGCCGAACGGCGCCCGAAACGTGACCAGGTCGGCGTGTTGCGGAATCTCGGCCGGACGGTACCAGCGCATCCATTGCGGCAGCTGTGCCGTGATGACGACGATTTCCGAAGGCACACCGTACCAGAGCAGCTCGCCTGAGGTCTCGTAGCGGTCGGTATAAATTGCGATGCCCGCGGCGGAATCGGCGCGCAGGTCGTCGGCCAGCGGCCGATACGCATACACGCCCGACGAGAACTGTTGGCGCAGCGACGGCTGCGCGTGAAACGCCGCGGCCTGCGCGGCTTCGGGCAGAGCGAGGAACACCGCCGCCACCGTCGCGTACGCCGTCGCCAAACCGAGGACGGCGAACGTCAGACCGCGCCACGGTGCGCTCACGCTCGCCAGCCGAACGCCGCAGGCGACCGAGAGCGACGCCGCCGGACCGATGATCCAATACGACTCGGTGCGCATGGCGAACGAGAACACGAACAGCGCGATCGGCAGCGGCAAGGCGGTCCACGCGACCAGCGGGAGAAACGGCGGACGGCGCAGTGCCAAGAGCCATGTCAGCCCGACGATCAGGCCGCCATAAAAGAGAAACCGCACGGTGTCGATGTTGACGAGCTTCGCAACCGAAACCACGGCCAGCGACTGGCGATGCACGAACTCGAACGCGAACGTCTCCCAGCCGACCGATGCATTCCAAACGAGGAACGGGATGTAGGCGACGCACCGCGAGCGCGCACGCGGCGGCAACCGGCCGCAGCAGATCGCGCCGCGCCGTCAGCGCCCACGCCAAGATCCCGCCGACCAGTGCCCAGCCGAACGTTCGCGAATAAACGGTTGCCGCCAGTGCGAAGCCCAGTCCCGCGGTGGCCTGCGGCGACGCGCGCCGCGCGAGCGCCGCGGCCGCCCACAACGCGAGCGACCACGCGAGAACGTAGGCGCCGTCGGGAATGCACTCCGCAAACTCGAGCTTCGTTTGCGGGATCAGCGTGAACACGCCCGCGGCGAAGGCACCCGCGCGCGCGTTCCCGCTGATGATCGCGGCCGCCATGCCGACGGCGAGCGCGGCGGTTGCTTCGGCGATCACAAACGGCAAGCGCACGAACCCGTAGCTGTGGCCGAGCTGCGCGCCGGCGGTGATCAGCCAAGCGACCATCGGCGGGTGATCGGTGTAGCCGAACGACGGGTGGAGGCTCCAGCTCCAATAATACGCTTCATCGGTGGTCAGCGGAAAGTTGAACGCGGCATAAGCGCGAAGTAGCGACATGATGCCTACCAGCACCGCCGCTCCCAAAACCGGTCGGGACATTACGAAGCGCGTTCTCCTTGGGTGCTGCGCGGCCTTTGCTATGCTGACCGGCGGACCCGCGCTCGCGGTGACGGCCACGCCGCCGCCGGCCGTCTCGACGCCGCCGCCCGGAACGGGCCAGCTCGCGTTTTACATGATGCAGGGCAACGCGATCATCAGCCAGCCCTACACCAGCGCCACGGCATGTTTCACGGCGCTCGCCGCGTTCAGGAAAAAGCTGCCGCCGGCGGGCGTCGCACCGATCGTCTGCGCACACCGCCGCCCGTAGCGAACGCGCGCCGGCATAACCGCCAGGGAACCACGTGCCGGCGACGGTAGTCCGGCACATGCGTATGATTCTCGCCGGTTTGGTCACGGTCGATCCTCGTTGCCGTCGCGCTCGTGCTGAACGGGGCCACGGTCCAGGGAGCGGATGTTCCAGGCTTGACCACGGTTCGCATCGTCGATGCGGGGCAAGACATCGATGCGGAAGCCTTTTACGCGCAAGACCTCGGCATCTTCAAGAAATACGGGATCAACGCCGACATCACGCTGCTGCGCAAAGGCGGCGGCGCAGCGGCCGTGGCGGCCATCGCCGGTGGGGCCGCCGACGTTGGTGAGGGCGATCTCGTTTCGGTTGCCAACGCGCACCAGCGCGGCATCCCGATCGTGTTGCTGGCGCCCTCGGGCATCTTTCGCGCCACCGCTCCGACGACCGAAGTGATCGTAGCCAAAGATTCACCGATCAAGTCGGGCAAAGATCTCGAAGGCAAGGCGATCGCGCTGATCTCACCCGAAGGCCCCTCGCGCATCGCCACCAACGCCTGGCTCGAGAGTTCCGGCGCGTCGCTCGAGCGGGTCTCGTTCATCGAACTGCCGGCCGTCAACATGGCGGCGGCGGTCGAACACGGAACGGTCGCGGCCGCCGTGATCAACGAACCGGCGCTGGTCGCTGCAACGCAGAGCTGCTGCCGTGTCTTGGCCAACAACTTCGCGAGCGTCGGAAACATCTGGCAGCTCAACGGCTGGTATTCGAGTGCCGACTGGGTCGCGAAGAATCCCGAACTCGCCCACAAATTCGCGCAAGCGATCCGCGAGGCCGCGCAGTGGGCGAACCTGCCGGCCAATCACGCCAAGTCGGGCGAAATCCTCAGCAAGTACACGCCCTTTCCGCCGGAACTACTGCCCAAGATGAACCGCGCCACCTACGGCGAGACCCTCGACCCGAAAACGATGGCGCCGATCTTGGACGCCGCCCTGAAATACAAAGCGCTCCTCGCGCCCGTTCCGCCGCAACAACTCATCAGCACCGCGGCCCTTTCTTCCTGACCGTCAGGGCACGATCTTCCGAATCGCGTTATTGCTCGTGTCCGCGACGTAGACGTTACCGCTCGCATCAACGCCAACGCCATATGGTCCGGCAAACGTCGCGCTCGCCGCGGGCCCGTTGGTAAAGCCGGTCACTCCGGTGCCGGCCAAGGTCGACACGACGCCGGCTGATATCTCTCGAATCGCGTAGTTCTTCGAATCGGCAACGTACACGTTGCCGCTCGTGTCGACAGCAACGCAATAGGGAAACCGAAAGGATGCGCTCGCCGGGGCACCGTTGGTGAACCCCTGGGAGCCCGTTCCGGCGAACGTCGAAACCACGCCCGCCGGCGTGATCACGCGAATCGCCTGGTTGTATTCGTCGGCCACGTACACGTTGCCGCTGGTATCGAGGGCGACGCAACTCGGTCCCGAGAACGACGCGCCCGTGCCGGTTCCGTTCACGAACCCCTGGCTTCCGGTTCCGGCCAAGGTCGTGACCGAACCGGCGGTGATCTGACGTATCGCGTTGTTTCCGGTATCCGCAACGTAGACACTGCCATTGCTCGCAACGGCGATCGCCGTCGGATTTCTAAACGTCGCGCTCGTGGCCGGGCCGTTCATAAAGCCACGGGTGCCGGTGCCGGCGAACGTCGAGACGGTTCCGCCAGTGATCTTCCGAATGACGTGATTTCCGCTGTCGGCAACAAAGATGTTACCACTGCCGTCCACCGCCACGCTGCCGGGTCCATTAAAGGTCGCGCTTGCGACGGGCCCATCCGTGTAGCCGGAAACTCCGGTTCCGGCGAACGTCACGACCGTGCCGGCCGCGGTAATCTCGCGAATCACGTTGTTTCCGAGATCGGCAACGTAAACGTTACCGTTGTTATCGGCCCCGACACCGTAGGGAATATTAAATGTTGCGGTTGCGGCCGCCCCGTTCGTGAAGCCCTGCGCGCCCGTGCCCGCCAACGTGGAGACGGTAACCGGAAAAAGCGCGGCCGTCGAGAGTGGCGTCGCCCCTGTCGATAAGGCGACGGCGTTGGGCCTCGCTACCGCTGCCGAGCCGTCATACGTGAGCGTGATCGTCTGCGAAAAGCCTGTCCACGAAGTCGGCGATACCGCCACATGTGGATCGCTCGATGAGAGCGTTAATGGCGATGCGAACGTCGGCGCCGACGAGGCGAGGATCGTGTTACCATCCGCGTCGGCCAAGGTGAACGTGAGCGTTGCCGTCCCCGCCGTGCCGGTCACAAACGTACTTCCGGTGGCGTAGGTGATGACCGGATTCGACGCGGATGCGACTACCGGACTGACGGCAATCGTTATCGTGAACGGCGTCCCGAGCGTGACGGTGGTGGAGTTGCTCCCGCTACCCAGCAGGTTGCCGGTGCCGTTCGCGCCATCGTAGATCGCGATGCCGACCGTAGCGGCCCCGGCCGGCAAGCCGATCGTCAGCGAGCACGTGCGCGTGCTGCCCGATATCGTACAGTTCGGCGACGTGGCGCTGACGTCGGCGTATGTCGGCGTTCCACCGTTGAGCGTAATTGCTACCGACGAGGAGCTCGGAGAGACGAATTGTGCCTTGCGTTTTGACGAGCTCGTCGCCGTACCAGCTTGGCCGATGGCGAGGACCAGCGTCCCCGTTGTTTTTGGTCCCGATAATGATGCCGTCGGACTTGAAATGACCGCCGGCTTGGCCGGCGGGCTCGGCGGCGCGGCACCGCCTCCGCCACCACAGCCGGTGAGCAACACCACGGCAAGGGCGATTGCGATCGGCGGTCTCATCGCCCGAACCTTCCCGCGGGACCCGGGATAACGAGCGGAGGAGCGGTTAGCGGCGCGCGGGCTCCCGCCGTGGCGACCGGCTTCGGATGTCCGGTGACGTTCACGTTTCCGGCTTGTGTCGGTGTGGGCGTCGGCGTCGGCACCGGAGAGGGCGTGCTTGTCGGCGCAGTTATCGGCGCTATCGTCGGCGTCGCTGTCGGAGTGATCGTGGGTGTGCTGGTCGGCACCATTGTCGGCATACTGGTCTGGGCCGGCTGCTGCGTTGTTTGAGAACTCGCCGCGACCCCGACCGCCGTGCCGGCGACAGCCGCTCCGGCAACCACGGCGGTGCTCGCAGCCGCGCCGAGGCCCGCGATCCCGCCCGCCGGCAGTCCCGCCGCAACGGCACCAGCTTGCGCGCTCACCGACACCCCCGCCGACGAAAACGCTCCGACAACGGAACTCAGCGTTCCCGTCGCGATCGCTCCCGCGGCGGAGACCGTGACGAACTGACCGCTCACCAGCGTAACAGTTTGTCCGGCGGCGGTTACGCTCACGCTATCCGCGGCGCACACCACGCAGCCGACCGTCGTGACGCCGTTGATGAACGAGATCAGGCCAATGGTGCCGCGCACAGCTGTTTGTGAGGTCGGCGTGAGGAACCGATAGTTTGCGGCGCCGCCTTGCGGGCGCTTGATGTCGAAGCGCATCGTTCCGCCGTTGATCGTTATCGCCGAACCCGGTGCCGCAGCGGCTGAGTCAAATGCGCTGACTTGCACTGCCGTATTTTCACCGAGTGCGATCAGCGACGAATCAGGCATCGCGACCAACGCCGCCGACCGTGCGAGCGTGACCGCAAAATCCGCATCCGGCAAATCAAACTTCCCGAACACAGGTTTGAAGTCCGTACTGGCGGCTGCCGTCTGATATCCGATCGTGCCGCGTATTCGTTGAAGCTGCTTGCTTCCGGCAGCGCCGGTCGCGCGCGGTAGCGTACCGATGACGCAGGCCCCGCTGAGCACGGAAACCGCCAGGATACGTAACAGAGACGCCGTCACTAAGCGCGACATCGACCTACCTCTCGCTTGGGCCGCCCTCTTTTGTCACAGCAAGCGCCTTGCCCTCCAGACGGGGAAAAGGCGCGCTCAGTTGGTTCAGCATTTTCCCAGGTAGGGTTCGCTTGTTAGATCGCTCGGCGCCGTGGGAACACAGCCACTATGAAATTTTCATCCGTACTCCTACCCGCGCTCGGCGGACTGCTCGTTCTCGGTTCGATCGGCGGCACGCCGACCGCGGCCAAGGCCGATACAGCTTCGACCGTTGCGATCGCCGCCGGTGCGGCTGCGATCGTCGGCGCCCTACTCTACGACGGCAACAACCATCCCTATTACGTTCGCAACAACCATCGGTACTACGTCACGCAAAACGAAGCCCAGTACTATCGCGGCCATCATCAAGGCGTTACGCGCCAAGCCTACGTGCCCGAACGCGAATACCCGGTCGCGCGCAATCCTTACCACCACTAATATCTTGATCTAGTGGGCGATTATGGTGTCCGCGTCGAGCGAGTGATCGCTCTGCGCGGACCCGCTCACGTCGACGGTCATCCCCGGCGTTAGCGTCGTACCGCGCGGGTCGATAACCGTTCCTTGATGCAGGTGCACGTCGCGATAGACGTTGGGCGCCGTCTCGAGCTGCAGATCGTAGCGATGGAAATACTTCACCTTACCGTGAGCCGTATTGCCGTTGGTGGTCTGGAGCAAGTTGACCACGGCGTTGACCACGCTCTGCACGAACGGATTGTTCTGCACTTGCGGCGGGATAGCGGGAATCGACGGCAGGGTCACCGGGTCGGCAAGCGCCGGCCCGCTTCCGGCGATCAACAGAGCGGCTGCCAAGCCAAAAATGCGCATCGTCATAGCGCTAGAAACGCTCGCCGAGCGAAGAACGTTACTTTTCGGGACTAACGACCATCGGATACGTCGCGAATTCTTCGTTGACGAGCATGCCGTCGCGCTTCACGACGCGCCGCAAGTAGATGTTCTGGATGATGTCGCGCGTCTCGGGATCGATCGCGATCGGGCCGCGCGGGCTCTCGGCCTTGTAGCCCTTGAGGAAGGCCAGCACTTTGTCGGGATCCCAGTCGCCCTTTTGTGCAGCGAGCGCTCGATAGGTTGCGGTGAGGATATCCCACATCGCGACGCCGGCAAAACTGGGGTTGGGGTTCCCGTGCGTGATCGCCATCGCTTCTTGCTGGTACTGGCGATTGAGCGCGGAGTTATGCACTGATGAGTAGTGATACGCCGATACGATACCGAGAGCCGCATCGCCCATTTGCGGCAGGTTGTTCTCGCTGACCAGATCGCCCGTGGCGAGGATCTTGATGCCGGCTTTTTGCAAGCCGGCCGCATCGTACTGCTTGATAAACTGTGCGCTCCCGCCGCCCGCGAGCAAGAAGATGAAACAGCCGTCCGGTTTGGCATCCTTCGCGCGCTGGATATAGGCCGAGAAATCCGTTGCACTCAGCGGCATCGGGCTCACGCCGACGATCTTGCCGCCGGCGCCCTCGAACGCGCGCGTGAACCCGACGTTGGCGTCGACGCCGGACTGGTTGTCGGCGTACATCGTGTAGATCGTTTTGTAGCCGTTCTTCGCCGCCCACTTGCCGAGCACGTCGGTCAGTTCGAGCGTGGTGAACGACCAGCGCGTCATGTAGGGATACTTCGGCAACAAGCCGGTAGCGACCGAATTGACCAGCATCACGGGCGTCTTCGATTGGTTGGAGATATCGCCGACGGTCATCGAATTGGCGGTGAAGATCATGCCGGCGATCATATCGACCTTTTCTTGAACGACCAGCTCCTGGGCCATGCGCCGCGCTACCTCGGGGTTGACGCCGGTGTCGTCGCGGCGGATGATTTCGACCTTGCGCCCCGCGACCGTATCGCCGTGGACCTTTTGGAAGGCGGCAATGGACGCGTCGAGCTCCGGCCCCGCCGCCGGACCGCCGCCGGTATACGACCAGATGATGCCGACCTTGAAGGGTCCGGCCGGCGCGGCGAGAGCGGGCTTGGGCACGAGCCCGATCGAAACGAGCGCCGCTCCCGAGGTTTGAAGCAGTCCGAGTCTCTTCATGCGAATACCCTCCGCGCACATACCGTGGTCCTTGCTGCGCGGCTACGATGAGCAACGCGCTTCCACCTCGAACGAGCCGCAGGCACAGATCAGATCGGAGGCTTGCTATGTCCGGCTTCGCCGACTTCCCCGGCTCAGAGGTACGCGCGCGGCTCGATCACCCGGTGATCGACTGCGACGCCCACGTGGTCGAGGCACGCTTCGCGATCGAAGACTTCCTCAAGGACGTTGCCGGAACGAGCGTCGTCGAACGCTATCGCAAGTGCGCGCCCTACCAGCAGTACAATCAGCCCAGCCGCGGATTCTGGTGGGGTACGCCGTCCGGCCCGCACACCAGCGACCGCGCGATGGCGATGCTGCCGAAGCTCTTTCGCGCGCGTATGGACGATCTCGGCTTCGATTTCGCGCACCTCTACACCACGGCCGGCATCCCGGGGCTGTACTTCCAAGACGACGAGGTCCGCCAAGCATTCTGCCGCGCGACCAACATGCTCTACGCCGACATGTTCCGCGAGGTGTCCGATCGCGTGCGACCGGTCGCGCTGATTCCCACCTTCACGCCGGAAGAGGCGATCGCCGAACTCGAATTCGCCGTCAACGAGTTAGGGCACAAAGCGATCATGATCGGCACCGAGCACATTCGGCCGGTTCCCGGCGCGCACGACAAAGCGCCGTTTCTCACGAAGTCGATCGCGATCGATCCGCCCCACGACTACGATCCGTTCTGGGCGAAATGCGTCGAGCTCAAGGTCACGCCGGTGTGCCATACGGCGGCCATCTTCAACGCCTACCGCAACTCACCGACCAACTACGTGTTCAACCACCTCGGGGGGTTTGCGACCGGGGCCGATTACTTCTGCCGCGCGCTGTTCATGGGCGGCGTGACGCGCCGCTTCCCCACCTTGAGCTTCGGCTTTCTCGAAGGCGGTGCGGCCTGGGCCCTCACGCTGCTCAACGACATCGTCGAGCATTTCGAAAAGCGCAACATCGACAACATGGAACGCAACCTCGACCCCGCGAAACTCGACATCGAGCTGCTCAGCCGGCTGTTCGGTGAGTACGGCAACGAATATCTCACCGCCGAGCGCATCAAAACCACGGTCTTCGAAAATTGGGAAGCCTCCGCTTTGCGCCCGGTGCCCTTCGATGAGTTCGAACCGTGCGGGATGACCGAGGTCAACGACCTCAAGGCGCTCTTCATCGACCGCTTCTACTTCGGGTGCGAGGCCGACGACCGCATGACGTCGGTGGCCTTCAACCGCCGGCTCAACCCCGTCGGTGCCAAACTCAAACCCGTGTTCGGTTCCGACATCGGCCACTGGGACGTGATGGACGCAACGACCATCCTCTCCGAGGCCTGGAGCCTCGTTGACGCACAACTGATCGACCAGGGCGATTTCCGCGAGTTCGTCTATGAAAATCCGGCCATGATGCACCTCTCGATGAATCCCGACTACTTCGCCGGAACCGCACTCGCAGACGAGGCGGCCAAGCTGCTGCAGCGCAAGACGCCGCTGGGAACGCCGGCATGATCTATGCCGTTGCCGACGCGGCGGATCTTCCGCCCGGGACGATGATGCACGTCGAGCTCGACGGCCGCATGATCGCCCTCTACAACTTCGACGGTGATTTCTATGCGACCGACGACATCTGCACGCACCGCCGCGCACGCCTCTCCGACGGCTATCTCGAAGGACGCGTGGTGCAGTGCCCGCTGCATTTCGGAAAGTTCGACATCATCACCGGCGAACCACTGAACCCGCCGTGCAAGATTCCGGTGGCCACCTACCCCGTGACGCTCGATATCGAACGGCTGCTGATCGATATTCCCCCTATGGAGCCAGAACCGCAGTGAAGCGTACCGACTATTCCTTGAGTAAACTGTTCTTCGATCTGCAGAGCGGGGCGGCGGCGGCCGAATACCGCGCCGACCGGGCCGCCGTGCTCGATCGCTACGGCCTCGAACCCCAGATCCGGGCGGCCGTGCTCGCCGACGACGTCGCCACGCTCGCGCCGCTGGTCAATCCCTATCTGCTGCGCTATTACTGTACCGCGTCGGGTATGCCCGAAGCCGAGTTTTTGGAGAAGATCCGTGGCTGAGCTGGCCGGAGTTTTCGCGGCCAGCCACGCGCCGCTGATCGCCCGCGACTGGCATCTCTTCGACGATCCGCTCAAGGCCAAGCTGACGTCCGCCTACCGGCGGTTGGGCGCGCGCGTGAACGCGGCCAAAGCCGACATCATCGTCGAGATCGCGCCCGACCACTGGTCGAACTTCTTCATCAACAACTTACCCAACGTGTGCATCGGCGTGGGGGCAACCCACAACGGGCCGCCCGAACCGTTCCTCAAAGATTTCGGGCACACCACGCTCGCCGGCGAACCCCAGTTCGCCACCCATCTCTTGGAAACGGCGCTCGCGAGCGGGTTCGAGCCCTCGGTATCGCACCAGCTGGCGCTCGATCACGGCTTTTGCATCCCGTTGTGGCGGATGGAGCTCGACCCGCTGCCGCCGGTCGTGCCGATCGTGATCAACAGCTTGGAACCCCCAATGCCGACGATCGCCCGCTGCGTCGCGTGGGGCAATTTGGTCGCCAAGGCCATCGCCTCGTACCCCGGCGATGCGCGCATCGCCGTCGTCGCATCGGGCGGCCTCAGCCATTCGATCGGCGAGCGCACCATGGGGGCGATCGACGAGACCTTCGATGCGGGGTGCATCCGCGCGTTCGAAGCGGGCGGCGAGCCGGCGATCGTCGACTATCTCGAGCGAGCGCTCAGCACCGCCGGAAACGGGTCCCATGAGGTTCGGAACTGGGTCGCCGCGCACGCGGCTGCCGGCAGCCGCGGGTTCGAGCTGATCGAATATCTGCCCGTTCCCGAGGTCTATGTGGGCTGCGCCTGGGCGGCCTGGAACCCGGCGGCCTAGACGGCTCGGCTGCGACTTAGGACGCAGAGCAACCGTGGGGCCGGTGACGAAGAGAGGGCGACATGTCCACCGAGGAACCTCTCGGCACGCTATTGTGCATGCTGGTCGACCGGCGCTCGAGCGTACCGCTCTCCGACGCACGCGTCACCTGTGTGATCGGCGGCGGCATCGTTCAGGTCGACGTCGACTCACGCGGCGAATTTCGCGCCGACTTCCCGCAGGGCGTGTTCGACCTGGTGATATCGGCGCGCGGGGAACTCTCACTTACGCTGCGCGGCATCGGCATCCTCGCCGGTCATACACAGCGCATCTTGCGCGCCTTTATTCCCGGTGACGACGACGGCGCGGACGGCGTTCCGGCATCGGCGATCGGCGGCTACCTCACCGACCGTCTCGGGCATCCGGTGGTCGAAGCCGCGGTCACGGCAACACTCGTGCCGCCGCCCGGAACGCCGCTGTACGGCGGCCCGGGTGCGCAAACCTACACCTCCCAGAGCGACAAGTTCGGGGCGTTCGTGATCCATGCGATCAAGCCGGGCACCTACGACGTCGTCGTGCGCAACAAGCAGATGACGCTCTCGAACGAACGCGTGACCGTTCCCGATCACCGCGTCTTCAAGCGCCATGACCTGCGCCTGATGGTGACGATTTAGGGACGCGCTAGCCGAAGCGGCCGGTGATGTAGTCTTCGGTTCGTTTTTCGCGCGGCTTGGTGAAGATCTGATTGGTCGTTCCGACCTCGACGATTTCGCCCAGATGGAAGAACGCGGTGATGTCCGAGATGCGCGCGGCTTGCTGCATCGAATGCGTCACGATCACCACGGTATATTCCGACTTCAGCTCTCCGATGAGGTCTTCGATCTTCGATGTGGCGATCGGATCCAGGGCCGATGCCGGCTCGTCCATCAGGATCACTTCCGGGTTGACGGCCAACACGCGCGCGATGCACAGGCGCTGCTGCTGTCCGCCCGAGAGATCGAGGGCCGACCGGTCGAGCCGGTCCTTCACTTCATCCCACAGCGCCGCTTGGCGCAGCGAGCGTTCGGCGATCTCGCGCAGCTTCGCGCCGTTCGATTCGCCGTGAATCTTCGGACCGTAAACCACGTTCTCGAAGATCGTCTTGGGGAACGGGTTGGGGCGCTGGAACACCATGCCGATACGGTGGCGAATCATGACCGGGTCGGATTCCGGCGCGTAGATGTTGACGCCGTCGAGCTCGATCGCCCCGGTTACGCGGGCACCGGGTGTCAAGTCGTGCATGCGGTTGAGCGCCCGCAGAAAGGTCGATTTTCCGCAGCCGGACGGACCGATCAGCGCCGTAACCGAATTCTCGTGCATCTTCAGATTCGCGTCTTTTATTGCATGAAAAAGACCGTAATAAATGTCAACGCCGGAGGCGGTCAACTTTTCCGCCGTGGAAATCGGCGACGCGGAATCGATCACGTGGGTCTCCCGGTGAGCCGTTTGCTGAGCGCGCGCCCACCGACGCGGGCGACGATATTGAAGATCAGTACCATGATCAGCAGAACCAGCGCGGAGCCGTTACCGATGCGGTCGACGTCGGGAACGATCGACTCGGTGTGTGTGTACCACAAATGGACAGCCAAGGTCTCGGCCGTGTGAAATGGGCTCAGATCGTAGGGCGCGTTGCTCGAAACGCTGAGACCCGCCGTGAAGATCAGGGCTGCGGTTTCGCCGAAGATGCGGCCGGCAATGAGCACGACGCCCGTCGTCATGCGGCCGATGGCACTCGGCAAGACGACCCGCAGAATCGTTTGCCAGCGGGTGGCGCCGATACCCATCGATGCCTCGCGAAAGCTGTCCGGAATACTGGCAAGGGCTTCTTGCGTGACCCGCATCAGTGCGGGCAGGTTCAACAATGTGAGCGTGAGCGCGCCGCCGAGCGCCGTGAACTTCCACTTGAAGAGATAGACGAAGATCAAGAGACCGAACAGCCCCATGACGATCGACGGAATCGTGGCCAGCGACTCAGCACTGAACACCACGAGCTCGCGAAAGCGTCCCGGACGTGCATATTCTTGCAGGTAGACGCCGGCGGCCACCGCCAGCGGCACCGTGAATATGAGCGTCAGGATCAGAATGTAGAACGAGTTGTAGATCTCGGGACCGATACCGCCGCCGGCCGTCGTTTCGGCCGGTAAACCGAAGATGAACGACGGCGTGAGATAGCGTGCGCCCAGGTAGAACATATAGATGATGAACATCGCCAGCAACAGGATGATGCTCGAAGCCATGATCCACAGCACGACCGTCGCCAGGCCATCGGCAAATTTACGCGCCCGGACACTCGGGCTCGTGGCGCTGAGGCTGACCATGCGCGGAGTAGTTGCCATGATTTCCATTACGATCGCTTCCTCAGCGCAAACCGCACCAGGAGGATCAGAACCATTGCGATGATGAGGAGCAGTAAGGCCATCGAGAACAGGGCGTGTTCCTGAAGCGATCCTTCGGTTGCGGACGGCATCTCGCCTACGATCACCGTCGTCAACGTGGCCGTCGGCGCGAAGATATTGGTTGGGAAGGCGGTGGCGTTTCCAATGACGAGCTGAATCGCCAACGTCTCGCCGACGGCCCGCGCTATGCCCAGGATCAGGGCTACCGCGAGCCCGCTGGACGCGCTCGGCAACAGCACCCGCATGATCGTCTGAAGGCGCGTCGCTCCAAGCGCAAGCGACCCTTCCTTCAACGACGGCGGCAGCGATTTGAACGCGTCCTCGCTCAGCGAGATCACGGTTGGAAGAATCATGATGGCCAACACGATACCGGCGCCGGCAAGGCTAAAGCCCGACGCTGACGAGGTGTGGTCTCGAATGATCGGCACGAGCAGCGTTAGGCCGAGCCAGCCGTAGACGACGGATGGAATCCCGACCATCAGCTCGATCGCCGGCTTGAGCACCAGCGCCATTCGCGTCGGGGCGATTTCCGACAGAAACACGCCGACGGCGATGCCGAACGGTCCGCCGACGACGATCGCAAAGACCGTGACGAGCAGCGTACCGACGATGAAGATCGCCGCCCCCGGGTGGTTCGAATCGAGATCGTACGTCGGCGAGAACAAGAACGACCACAGTGAAAAGTGGTCGACGAAGAACGTTTTGGTACCCTCAACGGCCAGGTAGGCCAGGATGAGCGTCATCGCGACGATGACGAATCCGGCGGCACATCGCAATACGTTGAGTGCGATGCGCTCGTTGCGGTGGGCACGTCGGGCTGTTGAGGCGATCACATCATCCTACGCTAGTAAAGAACGAAGAGGCGACTATGACAGCCGCCTCTCCGGGGCCTGTAGAAAAACGTAGCCTCAGCGGCCCGTCTCGGACACCTTCATGTCGGCCAGCTTGATAAAACCGTTCTTCAGCAGCAAATCGTTACTCGCTTTCACGAAGTCGATGAATTTCGCCACTTCGCCGCTGGGAGAACCGTTGGTCATCATGTGCTCGTAGGACCAAAACGGGTACTTCCCGATGATGATGTTCTTATCGGTCGGCTGGACACCGTCGATCGCCACTTCGGTCACGGGCTTCTGATGCGTCCCTGAGAACGCCGCGTAGCTGACCGCCCCGGGCGTCTGTCCGACCACGCTCACGACCGTTCCCGTGGCATCCTCCGTCAAACCCGTTTCGACGACTTTTTCGGGGGCGATGATGGTTTTCTCGAACACGACGCGCGTGCCCGAACCGCGGGTCCGGTTTACTACGACGATCTTTTGATCGGGGCCGCCGACTTGGTTCCAGTTAGAGGCGGAACCGTTGAAAATCTGCTGGATCTGCTTCTTCGTGAGCGATTTGATGCCGAGCGCCGGGTTGACGATAACGGCGAAGCCGATGACGGCGACTTTGTTGTCCGTCAGCGGCGATCCCGCGGGTGCCACGATGTCCGAGTCACCGATGTCGATGGCTTTTGCCGTGACCTGGTTCAGACCGGTTCCCGAACCGCCGCCGGAGACGCTGATCTTCACGTCGGCGTGCTGATTTTGATAGACGCCGGCTGCGTCTTTGACGAGCGGCAGCAGGGCCGTGGACCCCGCGATGGTCAGCGAGGTGTCAGCGAAGACCGGCCTGCCGCCGGGACGGAGAGCGAAAAACCGAGGACGAGAGCCGCAACCGCAGCGTTCCTGAGCACACATACCTCCAGAAAGGGGCCGATACGGCGCGCTTAAACGACACTCTGTTCGCGTGCTGGCGCACCGGCCATATCTTCGCAGTATGACGATAAGGCCAGTTTAACGACACCTTAAGCCCTCTTAATCTTTCTCGGTGTCGGGGCCGGCGACGGCCTGGACGCGCGGTAACCGGCAGATGAACGTCGCCCCCCGCCCATAGACGGAGTGGGCGGTCAGCGTTCCGCCGTGCGCTTCCACGATGTGCCGCGCGATCGAGAGGCCCAGGCCCGTGCCCGCGTGCTCGCGCGAGCGCGAGCGGTCGACAACGTAAAATCGCTCGAAAATGTGCGGCAGGTCGTGGTAGGGGATGCCCCGGCCCGTATCGCGTACGCGCAACACCGCGTTGCGCCCCTCGCTCGCAACATCCACCGTCGACGGTGCCTTCGGGCGGCGTGTGCCGCAGCGCGTTGTCGAGCAGGTTGAGCGCGACTTGGGTGAGGCGATGGCGGTCGGCATCGACGAAAACTTCTTCGGGCGCCTCGAGCTCGAGCTCGATGCCGGGCAGCCTGTGAGCGCTGCGCGAACGTGTTTACCACCGATGTGGCGACGTCGGTGAGATCGAAGATCTCGCGCCGCAATTCGATGCTGCCGGCCTCCGAGCGCGCCAGCTCGAGCAAGTCCTCGACGAGCCGGATCATGCGGTCGACTTCGCGCGCAATTTGCGGCAGGAAGAGCGTCCGCGCCTCGGCGTCGTCGTCGGAGATCAGCACCGTTTCGAGCATCAGCTTGATCGCCGAGAGCGGCGTACGCAGCTCGTGCGAGACGTTGGCCACGAACTCGCGGCGAACGTGCTCGATCGCCAGCAACGCCGTGCGGTCGGCGGCCACGGCAACCGCCCCGCCCTCGAACGGATGCGCCGTGATGCCAAGCGTCCGCTCGCGCGCGAAGTCGCCGATCGTGATGTCGCGCATCGACGTCTCGCCGGCGATGGCCGCCAGCACTTGCCGCTCCATCGCGACCGACGGCACGACCGCGATCAGCGCCTGCCCGACCGCGCGCTCGCGCTTGGATGTCGAAGAGCTCCTCGGCCGCCTCGTTCACGAACCGCACGACGCCGCCCGAATCGATCAGAAACGCGGCGAACGGGAACGCGGCGAGCACGCGCTGCGTGCGGCCGTCCTCGTACGGTCCCGGCGCCGAAGGCCGCGCCGGCGCGGCGTAGGGAGCCCGCCGTGCCCGTACGCGCTGCACCGCGAGCGTTACGACGATGCCGGCGAGGACACCGGCCGAGCGCCGCAACGAGCGCGTCGAGCACCGGCCGCTATTCGCGGAACATGTAGCCGCGGCTGCGCACCGTGATGATGTGCCGCGGGTTGTTGGGATCGATCTCGATCTTCTCGCGCAGCCAGCGAACGTGCACGCTGATCGTCTGGTGCTCGCCCTCGAAGTCGTAGCCCCAGACTTTTTCGAGCAGCATCTGACGCGTGACGATGCGGCCGCGATTTTCCATGAGCACGTGCAGCAGCCGGAATTCTTTCGGCGCGAGCGCCACGTTCTCGCCGCGCACGATCGAGGCGCTGGCGCGAGCGGTCGATCGTGATGTCGCCGATCGTGATCGACTCGTCGCGCTGCTCGAGGTCGACTTCCGACCGGCGCAGGCGCGCCTTCACGCGCGCGATGATCTCGCCGAGCGAAAACGGCTTGGTCACGTAGTCGTCGGCGCCGAGTTCGAGCGCGAGCACCTTGTCGAATTCCTGATCCTTGGCCGTGAGCATGATGATCGGCACGCTCGAGGTCTTGCGGATCTCCTTGCAGGCCTCGATGCCGTCGAGCAAGCGGCAGCATGATGTCGAGGATCACGAGATCGGGCTGCTCGCTCGCGGCGAGCGCGACCGCGCTGCGGCCGTCGCCGGCCGCCGTCACCGCGTAGCCGCTGCGCTCGAGGTTATAGCGCAAGCGATTGGACGATCGTCGCCTCGTCGTCGACGAGCAGAATCTTCTTCTTCGGCGGCGCGACGATCACGGTCGTGGCTCCGGCACAACGGATTCGAACGTGGCTCGCACGCCGAAGGTTCGCTCGAACAGGTCGGCCTTGAACATCGCAGCGCCCAGTTCGCCCGAGATATCGCCCTCGGCCTGCGCGACGATCGCGATTCGTCCGTCTTCGCGCCGGACCGTGACGTCGGTCACGACGCCGAGCTCGCGCTCGTCGAGTCCGTCGGCGATGCGCAAGATCGACGCCAGCACCTCGACGCGCTGTCTGTTCGCCGGCTGCGAGCGCGGCGAATTCGAGGTGGCTCGGCTTGGGCATCGCCTTGCGATAGTAGCGCGCGACCTGCGCGATCAGCTCGCGCTCGTCGTCGCGCCAGCCCGGCAGCGGCGAATTGCGGATCAAATACGCGGAATGCTTGTGATGCGCGCTCTCCGCGACGAAGCGTCCGATCGAGTGCAGGATCGCCGCGGCGTAGAGGATGTCGCGATCCGACGGCGCGAGTTCGTGCAAGCCGGCGAGCCGTTCGAAGAGCGTGATCGCGAGCCGGCCGACCTGGCGCTGATGCCCGCCGAGATGCGCGTAGTGATGCGCGAGCGCCTCGATCGCCTCGATGCGGCGCACGCGCTCGTCGCCGAGCTGATCGGCCAGCGCGCGGTCTTGCGCGACCATGTCGACGATGATGCCGTCGCGCAGCGCGCGCTCGCACACGACGATCTCATCGCGGCCGAGCTGCGCGAGCGCCGCGATCAAAATTGCGTTGCCGGCAACGATGATGTCCGAGCGGCGCGGGTTCATCCCCGGCATCCGGCGGCGCTCGCTCTCGCTCATCCGCAGCATCTGGCGCTGCAGCTCTTCGAGCCGTTCGCGCGTGATCGTGTAGCCGTGCACGCGACCGGGTCGGAGTCCGCGCGCCGCCGCGTCGAGCGCGGCGAGACCCATGATCGTGCCCGACGTCCCGATCGTGAGATCGAGCCGGTAGCGCCGCACGCGCTCGATCAGCGGCGCGAGCGTCGCGAGAATGTGTTTGTTGAGCTCGCGCGCGCCGCGCTTGCGGTCGACTTGCCGCGCAAGTAACGGTCGTAGAGCCGCAAGCTGCCGAGCTTCACGCTGTCGAGCAGAGTACGGCCGCTCGCCGTCGGCGACGATGAACTCGGTCGAGCCGCCGCCGATGTCGATCACGCACGCGAGCCGGTCGTAGATCGGAAAGCCGCTCGCCACGCCGAGATGGATCAGCCGCGCTTCTTCTTGCGCGCTCAGGATTTCGAGCGGAATGCCGGCCTGCGATTTCGACCTGCGCGCGAAACTCATCGCCGTTCTCCGGCTTCGCGCACGGCGCTCGTCGCGACGGCGCGAATGCGCTCCGCGCCGCGCGCGCGCGCGCCGGCGACGAAGCGCGCGATCGCATCGATGCCCTTGCCCATCGCCTTGGATGCGAGAGCCGGCCGCGCTCCATCGCGTCGTCGCTGCCGAGCCGCACCATCTCGCGGTCCTTGTAGACCACGCGCGTCGTGTCGAACGTCGAGTCGAACTCGACGACGATCAGATGGATCGAGTTGGTGCCGACGTCGATCGCGCCGAAGAGCATCGGCGGTTACGCTTTTTCCGCGACGTCGACTCCGGCTGCATCTTGATAGAACGTGGCGACCGCCGAGTAGTCGTCGCGGCCGTGGCCGTTGCCCGACGCCGCCGTATACATCTGGTAGGCCAGCGCCGAGGCCGGCAACGGCACGCCCAGTCCCTTGCGCCGCATCGAGCGCGGCGCCGAGGTCTTTGCGCAGCAGATCCAGCGCGAAGCCGCCGTCGAACGAGCCCGAAAGCCACGTCGTGGGCAGCCATTTATCGAGCAAATAGTTCGCGCCGGTCGCGGTCAGGATCACCTCGCGCACGACGTCGATGTCGGCGCCGGCTTTCTTCGCGAACACGAGCGCCTCGGCGTTGGCGACCATGATGTTCGCGATGAGGATCTGGTTGACGAGCTTCACCGTCTCGCCCATGCCGACGGCGCCGACGTGATTGGGCGTGCCGAGCGCCGCGAGCACCGGCTCCGCCGCGGCGAGATCCGCTTCCGACGCGCCGACCATCAGCGCCAGCGTGCCGGTCGCGGCCCGCGCCGGCCCGCCGGAAACCGGCGAATCGACGAAGCGGTGTCCGGCGGCGCGCACGCGCGCATCGAAGTGCGGCGGTCGCGACCGGCGAGATCGTCGACATGTCGATGAACAGCGTACCCGGCCGGCGCCGTGGCGACCGCGCCGTGCGGGCCGAAGAGCGCTTCTTCGACCTGCGGCGCGTCCGGGCACCATCGTGATGACGACCTCGCTCGCACGCCCCACGCCGGCCGGATCGCCCGCGTCGGCGGCGCCGGCCGCGACCAGCCGCTCGACCGGCTCGCGGTTGCGATGCGCGCACACGGCGACCGCGAAACCCGGCCCGCATCAACGACGCGGCCATCGGTTCGCCCATCGCGCCGACGCCGATCACTCCAACGCTCGTCACGCTCGCGCGCTACGTCTTTACGGTCGAGGCCGTATAGATCTCGTCGATCGCCGCGCCGAGGGCGGCGTCGAACTCCGCGTCGCTCATTTGAACCGTGAGACCGTCGACGAGCGCCCGCGAAAAGCTCGCGATCATGTCGTGGTTCTTCGCCAGGCGCCGGCAGGCCTCATCGCGCGGATAACCGCCCGAGAGCGCGACGACCCGCTGCACGCGGTCGTGCTTGATGAGCGGTTGATAGAGGTCGGGAACCTCAGGTATCGTGACCTTGACCATCACCTGACGATCCTTGGGCAGGGCGTCGGCGCCCTTGATCAATTCCGCCAGCAACAGCGCTTCGGCGGCCGCTTTCTGGGGGCTCTTGATCGAGAACTTCCGGCTCGAGAATCGGTACCAGGCCGTGCGCGGCGATCTGCTCGGCGATCTCGTACTGCTGCGCGACGATCGCGGCGATGCCGGTGGGCGAGGCCAAGTTGATCGTCGAGCGCATCTTCGTGCCGTAGATGCCGAGCTTCACCGCGCGCGCCAGCAGGGCGTCGAGTCCGCCGATCGGCTTCATCATGCTGACGCCGTCGGCTTCGGCTTCGAGGCCCTTGTCGACTTTGAGAAACGGAACCACGCCGCGATCTTCCCACAGGTAGGTCGGTACCGGCTTGCCGTGCGCCTCGCCGTCCATCGTGAGCTCGAAGAGGATGGCGGCGATGACCTTCGCCCCGGTGAAGGCCGGCGAGCTGATGATGCGCACGCGCATTTCGTGCATGAGCTTGAACATCTCGGCGTCGCCGCTGTAGGCGCTCTCGGGAATTCCGTAGGCCCGTAACGCACCGGGCGTCGAGCCTCCGCTCTGGTCGAGAGCGGCAATGAAACCGGGCTTTTCGGACATCTGCGCTTTCATGGCAGCTAGCCTTTGCCCTCGAATTGAGTTCACCTAGGGGGATTCACGTTCCGTGAAAATCTTGGAGCCGGGTGCGAGTTAGGGAAGGCGTATGGCCAACGGTACCCTGACCCCGATCGAGGAGCGGATCAACACTGCCCTCGATCGCATCCGGCCCGCCATCGCCGCCGACGGCGGCGACGTGTGGCTGATCCGTGTCGAACACCAGACCGCCTACGTCCAGATGCTCGGCGCCTGCGGCGGCTGCGCCGCAGCCCACCTCACGCTGAAGAACGGCATCGAAGCCGTGATCCGCGAAGACGTCCCCGAAATCACCGCCGTCGAAGCGATCTAGAAGCGATCTAGCTCCCTGTTGCAAACCCTGATCTTCGACCTCGACGGCACCCTGACCGACCCGGTCGTCGGCATCACGCGTTCGTACGCGCACGCACGCGAATCGCTGCGCCTCGCGCCGCTGCCGCACGAGCTGCTGCGCTCGCTGATCGGGCCGCCGATGCAGGAGGTGTTCCACGCCCTCTGCGACGGCGACAACGAGCTCTTTCCGTCGGCGATCAGCGCCTATCGGGAACGCTACTCGCGGATCGGCCTGTTTGAAAACGTGGTCTACCCCGGCATCCCGGACGCCTTGACCACACTCGCGCGCGATTACCGGCTCTTCGTGTGCACCTCCAAGCCCACCACGTTTGCGGTGCGCATCCTCGAACACTTCGGCCTCGCCCACCACTTCGCCGCAATCTACGGTTGCGAGCTCGACGGAACGCGTGCCGACAAACGCGAGCTGCTCAAGTGGCTGCTCGATCGCGAAGGCATCGCCGGCGAAAACGCCGCGATGATCGGCGATCGCAAGTTCGACGTTGCCGCCGCGCTCGCGAACGGCGCCGCGCCGTTCGGTGTCGCATGGGGTCACGGCAGCGAGGATGAGCTGCGCGCAGCAGGCGCGCGCTCGGTGCTCGGCAGGCCCGCGGACCTCATCGACGTATTCGCGCCATCGCTATGAGCGAGCTCACGCGCGCCGACCTCCTCAGAGCCGGCGCGGAGCAGCAACGCTCGCGCTGGCCACCGGCCAAATGCCGGCGACGGCGACACCGCTCCGGGCAGCCTGCGCGACATCGATCACTCCGTGATCCTGATGCAAGAGAACCGCTCGTTCGATCACTAATTCGGCACGCTGCGCGGCGCCCCAACAAGAACCCGGCACCCGCCCCCACGTAGCCTAAAGCTAGAGCGAAACGGCGCCCGCATACCCGGTAAGCTCAACGTAGCCGACCCCCGCACCACGTCCGGTCGCGAAATCGCGCGCATCCACCGCGCCCTCCCAATACGAAACGCCGCCCGCCATATTCGCCAGCTCCTGATCCAGCAACACCGGCGTCAGCACAACATCCACGTGCGCGGCGGGCACACGCACGCGCCACCCGCTCGGATACACCCCGCCCGTATGCGGTGAGGTCCACGACCCGCTCGCCACCGCCGAGAACGCCGAGCGCGGCAAATACGTCACGCGCCCGTCAACGTCGATCAAACTCCCGCTCGACTGCGGCGTAACCGAGCCGTCCTTCTGGCGCAGCAAATACAGCATGATCTCACGCCGATCGTCGAGTTGCAGCGAAAACCAATCCCACCCGACTTGATTCGCCTGCAGCTCATCCGACCCGAACTCATGATCCATCCAAGAAATCCCATCCACCGCCAACCGCGCCCCACCATAATCCAACACTCCGCGCGTCCCCAACCGAGTCATCGAATAATAGTGTGAAGCACACGTCGCACAAGGCCCCTTGCGCGAAATCCCATCATGCCCGTGAACCGCCGCCCCCTTCTCCGCAACCAACGCGAAATCAATCCCCACCCCATCCACGCGCGCATGCAGCCGAAACGGGGAAGGCCCCGTCAACGTCCACCCCAGAGCCCGCACATCAAGCGACGTCGGCGAAGCCGTCCCCATCCCCAACGCCTCGCGAGCAAACCGCTCGTAATGCAAAAACCGCTTCCCACTCTCATCCGTAAGCGCAAAATGCGCCGGATACAACTCATTCCCACGCCACCCGCTCAACCCAGCCCGCACCCGCACATCCCCCGGCCGCAACCCCAACCGAAAAAACGTAAGCTCATACCCAAACCGCCGCCCATCACTCGCCCGAACATGCCCGGTAAAATACCACCACTCCGAGGCAAACCCAAAATGCGCAGCATGATCCCGTGGAAAGCGAAATCGCCAAGCCCGGTTAGCGCTCTCAAATCGATCCCGCTGCGGTGCGTCACCGGCGACAACCTGCGCTCCGGCGTGATTGATGGGCGGGGTGGCGGCGTTTGTTGCGCGGGGCACTCTAAGGGCTTGCGAAGCCAGGATGGCGAGAGCAAGCCCGCAGGTAGCGAGAGCGCGCACAGGAAGTGCGCGCCGAGCGTGCCCCGCGCGACAAACGCCGCCACCCCACCCATCCCCCCAGCCCCCCAAACGCAGAAGCAGCCCTAACCACAAATTCATTCCGCCCGAACCGCCTCAGAAGTTCGAATCCGAGCCGCAACCCCAGCCGGATAAACCCCCGCCCCCAACGCCGCCACAACCACCAGCACCACAGCCTCAACGAGAAAATCCCAAGGCATGTGCAACTCGATGAGCCACCCAAACGCCTGCCGGTTAATCACAAAAATCAGCAACAACGCCAACAAAACGCCAACGACAACGCCGCTGACCCCACCCAAAAGCCCAATAAACCCCGCCTCAAAGTAGACCATCCGCCGAACGTCCCGCGTCCGCAACCCAAGATACCGCAGCAACCCAATCTCCCGCCGCCGCTCCAACACGAGCGCAAACAACGTCGAAACTACCCCCAACACCGCAATGGTAATCGAGATAACATACAACGCGTACGTAATCGCAAACGTCCGGTCGAAAATCCGGATGACGAGCGTGCGCAACTCCCGCGTCGTCTCCGTATCGATGTGCAACGGCAACACACTGCGCACGATGCGGTCGCGCAAAGCGACGAGATCCGCCCCCGGCCGCGCATACACCGCGATCGAGTTGATCGATGAATCCCGGTACAACCGCCGAAACGCCGTCAAGTCCATCAGCACGACGCCCGCATCGGAAGAATAGTCGTTGTACACGGCCGCCACGGAAAACGTCGTCACACCGGAAGGCGTATCAAGCGTAAACCGATCGCCCGTATCCAGGGAAAACTTCGTCGCAAACGGCTCGCTGATCAAGACGTTCGCCGACCCCGGCTGCATTTGCTCGAGCGCGTCGCGGTCGACGCGCCCGATGAACCGCACCTTGGTGCGCCCCGCAAACCGCGCCAAATCGGTCGCGACGAGATTCGTGATGCGCCCGCGAAATGGAATGCTCAGCTCGCGCAGCACGTCGACCGAACCCACCCCCGGCTGCCGCGCGATCGTCGCCGCCACGCCGGGCGAGAAGGTCGCATCGGAGGAGGCGTCTCCCATCCCCATCGGCCGCACGAAGAGATCGGCTTTGAGCGTATCGTTGGCCCAAGCGACGACGGTCGTGCGAAACGAGCCGATGAGGATCGCGACGGCCACGGTCATCGCGATCGCGATCATCAAGGAGGCCACCGCGACGCTGTTGCGCACCGGCGACGAGCCGAGGTTCGCCGCGGCGATCTCACCCGCAGCCGAGCGCGACGCAAGCACCGTGCGCGCCAGCCGCGAGAGCCCCGCGATCGCCGCCGGCGCGAACAGCGACCCGGCAAAAATGATCAGCAAACCGGCGGCATAGCCGAAGACCGGAACATCGCCGACCGGCGGCGCGAGCGTACACGCATAGGCCACGAGAAAAAGAACGCCCCCAACGACGGCCGTACGTCGCGCGAGCTGCGGGAACCGGCGCTCGAAGCCGTGTGCGCGCATCGCGATCGCCGGCGGCGTCGCCGCAGCTTCGAGCGCCGGCACCAGCGCCGCGACGATCGCCGCGGCGATCCCAACGAGCAACGCCTTCAGCAACACCGCCGGATCGTAGATGACGTGATCGGCGTGCGAGGCGACGTAGAGCGTATCCACGGTCTTCGAGACCGCGGCCACCGAAAAGGTCGCCAGCACACTGCCGATCGCGAGCCCGAGCAGCGAACCGGCCACGCCGAAGAGCGCACCCTCGGCGAGAAAGGTCCGCAAAATTTGGCCGCGCCGCACGCCGAGCGCGCGCAAGGTGCCGATCTCCGGACGGCGCTGCACGACCGAAATCGCGACCGTGTTGTAGATCAGGTACATGCCGACCAGCAGCGCGATGTACGAGAGCGCCGCGAGGTTGAGCTGAAAGGAGCGCAGCATGCGGGTGATCTCGCCGGTGCGCACCTTCGGTTCGATGGCCCGCACGCCGGGCGGCAGCACGCGCCGTACCGCGGCGGCGGCCTGCGCGAGCCGCGCCGGATCGACGATGCAATCGATCCGGTCGAGCCGTCCGAGCTTGTCGAAGAGCTCCTGCGCGGTCGCGATGTCGACGAAGACGACGCTCGAATCAACGCCGGCGATGGCGGCCGGCAGCACGCCGGCGACGCGCAGGCGCACGCTGCGATCGCCGGCCAAACCGGCGATCGTCGAGCCGGTGCGCCAATGATATTTCGCCGCAACGCGCGCGCTGATCAACGTGCCGTGCCCGTTGACGAGCACCCACGGATCGGGCGCCGCGGCGCCGGCCGACACGTCGCCCGGCGTCGCGAACGTGCTGCCTGAGCCCGGCAGCGGCCGCAGCAGATCGACGCCCAGCACGCGCAAGATCTCGCCGGAGAACGCGTCGCCGCGGCGCGCCCCGACCGTCAGCGCGTCCTCGATCGCCGGGTTCGTATACAGCACGCCGGGCACGTTCTGCACGCGCAGGATCGTGCGGTCGTCGAAGCCGCGGCCCACGCCGAGCACCTGCAAGTTCACGTGATTGGAAATGATGTTCACGCTCGAAGCAAACGACGCGACCGCGGTCGAGTTCGCAAGGTCGACGGACAACGCGATCGCCACCCCGAGCGCGACTGCGAGCACGGTGACGGCCGAGCGCAGTTTGTTCGCGCCGACGTGCCCCCATACGAGGGCCCGAAAGACCGGACTCACGGAACGATGAGGCCGTCGTGCATGCGGACCGTGCGATCGCACACCGCTGCCGCGTCGGCACTATGGGTCGCCATCAAGATCGCCTGGCCGGCGTCGGCCAGCGCGCGCAGCAATCGCAACACGTTCTCGCCGTTGTGCGAATCGAGATTCCCGGTCGGCTCGTCGGCGAGCAGCACCGCGGGGCGGTGAATCATGGCCCGCGCGATCGCCGCGCGCTGCAGTTGTCCGCCCGAGATCTGCGCCGGATAGGCGCGCGCCTTATCCGCTAAGCCGACGTCGGCCAGCGCGGGGCCGACGCGGCGCGCGATCTCAGCGGCCGGCACTCCCTGCAGCACGAGCGGCAAGGCGACGTTCGCCTCGACCGAGAGCGCGGGCAGCAGGTTGAAGAATTGAAAGATCGTGCCGACGCGGTCGCGGCGCAGCAGGGTCAGCGCGTCGTCATCGAGTTCGGCCGTATCACGGCCGTCGAGAAAAACGTGGCCGGAGGTCGGCAAATCCACACAGCCGACCAGGTTGATCAGGGTGCTCTTGCCGCACCCGCTGGGGCCGACGAGGGCGACCATTTCGCCCCGCTCGACCTCGAGTGACACGCCGCCCAGCGCACACACCGGTGCGCCGGCAGCGGGATACGTTTTCCGCGCGTCGGAGACGACGACCGGAAGAGTCGCGATTAGCTCTTGAAGTACGCTGCGTTGGAGTCGATGTACGACTTCCACTTATCGGGGACGTCGGAGTCGGCGTAGATCGCTTCGACCGGACACGCCGAAACGCAAGCGCCGCAATCGATGCACACTTCCGGATCGATGAAGAGCTGTGTATCGGAATCATTGCCGTGAATGCAATCGACCGGACACACGTCGACGCACGACTTGTCCTTGGTTCCGATACAGGGTTCGGTTATGACGTATGACATCGGCGGGTCGATGCAGCCTCGCTGGAAGAGGGGGAACCCACGGGACTACGGGCGAGACCGTGCCCGGTCCTGTACGATAAAAGGGGCATTGCGCCCGGCTCGTAGGCCGGGCGCGTCGCACCGCACGTTGGGCGCAGTTGGGAGCTAGACGAGTGAACGCCGTCCCGAGAAGGCCCGCATGATGTAGAGCAAGATGACGGCGCCGATGAAGGCGACGACGATGCTGCCGAGGTTGATGCCCGTCACGCCCGCGTGACCGAAGAAATTGAACACCCAGCCGCCGATGAACGCACCGACGATACCCACGATGATGTCACCCAGAATGCCGCCGGGGCCCTCGCCCGGAACGACCCACTTCGCCAGCACACCGGCGATGAGTCCGACGATCAACCAGCCCAGAAGTCCCATGATAATTGCTCTCCCCTTGTATAACGGTCCGCGGTCAGGCGCCGCTTCCTGCAGGATTTAGTTCCCAGAAAACTCAGGGCGAAACCAGCGCACGAATGGAAACGCGCTCGCGTTGTAGGGCCATGAAGCATCGCATCTTCGCTGTTCTGGCGCTCTTCGCGATCGTGGCCGGCACGGCCGCATCCGCCGGCGCGCAGACCTCCGGCAGCCGCCGGATCGCAACCCTCAGCGTGAGCGGTGACGGCAGCGTCACCCGGGCGCCCGATCGCGCCACGGTGTCGTTCCGCATCGAAACCACCAACGACGTCGCCGCGGCCGCGACATCCGCCAACGCCGCGATCGCCGACGCGCTCACCGCGCGCCTCGCGCCGCTGCACATCCCGGCCGCCGCGATCTCGACCTCCGGCTACGCGTTGAACTACAATCCGCGCCCGAGCAAGCCCGATCCGAATTCGAACCAGCGCTACGGATACACCGTCGATCGGACGATCGACGTTGTGGTCGACAGCCCCGCTGCGACCGGCGCGGTCGTCGACGCCGCCGTCGCGGCCGGGGTCACGAACGTCAACGGCGTCGCGTTCACGCTGCGCGACCGGCATGCCGCGGTGCGCGCCGCACAGGCGGCGGCCCTGGCCGATGCCGTGGCCCAAGCGCAGAACTTGGCCGCGCTGGCCAAGGTGCGGCTGGTGCGCATCGTGGCGATCTCACCGTCGGGCGACGGCGGCCCCGGGCCCGTCGTACGAGCGAGCCCTCGCCTGATGATGGCAGCCGCGGCCCCGACCACGATCGACCCCGGCAACCTCACGGTCGAAGCGACGGTCGGCATCACCTATGAGATCGCGCCCCTCGCGCCATGACGAAACTGTGCTCCCACCGGGCAAGTAGCTGGCGTTGATGGAACACCCGTCGTGATGGAACACCCGGCCGACTGCGAGATCTGCCGTTTGCGCCCGGCGAGCACGCGCGATTACGCGCTGCGCGGCGGGCGCTGGGTCGACGCCGCGGTCTGCGATGAGTGCGCCAAGTCGCGCCGCCGGGCGATCTTGCCCTACGTGGGCGCGGCGACCGCCGCGGCCGCGCTGTTTGCCGGCGCCGCATTCGCCATCGAGTCGCTCTCGCGCCGCAATCCGCCGCCCGACGGCGGCGAAAACGCCGAGAAGCGCGACAACCGGCCGAGCCCGTTCACCGACCTGAGCCGAGCCTTCCGCGGCGGTACGCCGACGCTGGGCGCGTTTTCGCGCGACCTCACCGCAATGGCTCGGGCCGACAAACTCGATCCGGTGGTCGGACGCGACGACGAGATCGAACGCGTCGTCTCGATCCTCGCGCGGCGCAGCAAGAACAACCCGGTGCTGGTGGGCGAGCCCGGCGTCGGCAAGACGGCGATCGTCGAAGGCTTGGCGCAGCGCATCGTGCGCGGCGACGTGCCGGCCGCGCTGCGCGATAAGAAAGTGCTGGCGCTCAACCTCGGCCCGCTCGTTGCGGGCACGAAGTACCGCGGCGAGTTCGAGGGCCGCGTGAAGCGGATTCTCGACGAGGTGAAACGGGCGGCGCGCGACGTGATCCTGTTCATCGACGAATTGCATACGCTGGTCGGGGCCGGCGCGGCCGAAGGTTCGCTCGACCTCTCCTCGATGATCAAACCCGAGCTCGCGCGCGGGGAACTGCAGTGCGTCGGCGCGACGACGTTCGATGAATACCGTAAGTACATCGAATCCGATGCGGCGCTCGAACGCCGCTTCCAGCCGGTGACGGTCGAGGAACCGACGATCGTGCAAACGATCGCGATCCTGCACGGCTTGCGGCCCAAGTATTCCGCCCACCATCACGTCACGATCGACGACGCGGCGCTCGAAGCCGCCGCGACGCTCGCCGCGCGCTTCATCGCCGATCGCTTTCTGCCCGACAAGGCGATCGACGTCGTCGACGAGGCGGCCGCGACCGCGGCCATGGCCGGCGTTCCGAACGTCGACGTGCAGCGCGTCGCCGCGGTCGTCTCGCGCTGGACGGGCATTCCGCAAGGCACGATCACCGACGCCCAGCGGGCCGGCCTGCTGGCGCTCGAAGCGCAGCTCGAAGCCCGCGTGATCGGGCAAAGCGACGCCGTGCGCCGGGTGGCCGAGGCCGTGCGGCGCGCGCGGGCCGGGCTCAAGGACCCGCGCAAACCGGTCGGCGGCTTTCTGTTCATCGGCCCGAGCGGCGTGGGCAAGACCGAACTCGCGCGCGCCCTGGCGCACGCCCTGTTCGGCACCGACGACGCGCTGGTGCGGCTCGACCTCTCGGAGTTCACCGAGGCGCACACGATCTCGCGTCTGCTCGGCGCCCCGCCCGGCTACGCCGGCCACGACGAGCCGGGCCAGCTGACCGAGCCGATCCGCCGCCGCCCGTACTCTGTCGTGCTGTTCGACGAGATCGAGAAAGCGCACCCCGACGTCGCGGCGATCCTGCTGCAGATCCTCGACGACGGCCGCGTGACCGACGCCAAAGGCCGCGCGATCGACTTCCGCCACGCGATCGTCGTGTTGACCAGCAACCTCGATCGCGAGGACCTCGTCGGCGCCTTGCGGGGCGAGCTGCTCGACCGCATCGACGAGGTGATCGTGTTCGAGGACCTGGGCTTGCCCGAGATCGAACGGATCGTCGCGCTCCAGGTCGCGCTGCTCGCGGAACGCTTAGGCGCCCACACGATGGAGCTCGAACTGACCGAGCGGGCCCGCGTCTTCCTGGCCGCCGAAAGCATGTCGGCCGGCGACGGCGCGCGCAACGTGGCGCGCTCGATCTCGCGCTACGTGGCCACCCCGCTCTCGGCGGCGATCCTGCGCGGCGAGATTCGTTCCGGTCAGACGGCGAAAGTGGGCTTCGATGGGAAAGAGATCACGGTCAATGCTGCTTGAAGGACTCCATTCATGAAGCTCATCCCCATTTCGGCCGCTCTGCTCGCCGCCGGCCTGACGATCGCCGTCACCGCGGCCCCGGCGCTGCCGATCTCGGCGCCGCCCTACGGCCGCGGGCAGGCCGCCTCGACGGTGTTCGAGGCCTACCTCGCGATCACGCGCGCGGCGCGCGACAACCCGGGGCTCGCGCAACGCGCCACGCCGAGCTATGAGACCGCCGTCCAGCAGTACAACGCCGGCGACTTCGCCGGAGCGCAAGCGACCGCAACCGGCATCCTCCAGCAAACCGCCCCCGCGCCCTTGCCGCAGCCGTCGCTCTACCCGCTGCTGATTCCGCAACCGCCGTTCTATCCGATCGCGAATCCGGACGACATCGACCAAGCCTTCGCGACCGGCACCGTCGCGGTCGCCCGCCAAGCCTTGAGCCAGTGCGGCGCTCCGACGGCATCGCCGGCGCCCGCCATTCTCGCCCAGTTCGCCGCCGCCGCGAACGACTTGCTGGCGCGCGACTACAATCCGGCCGAGGTCGCCTCGGAAGCGGTCGTCACGGCGTGCGGTCAGGCCACGCAGGCCTACGCGGCGCAGCAAGCCGCCCTGCCGCACCCGCCGTCGACCCCGATTCCGATGGAGAGCTATTCGCCGATCCCCGTCGCGACGCTGATCCCCGATCCGGCCCTGCAGCGGACGCCGGCGCCCGTGGCGACACCCGCACCGACGCAAGCCCCGCGCCACGGATTGCAGCTCTTCTAAGCGTGAAGCGCCTGCTGTTTACCCTGGTCTTCGTCGCGTTCGCCGCCGCGCCGGCCCTGGCCGATCCGAAGTCCGACGTCGTGGCCGCGGTGCTGAAGTTCACCACGGCCACCTCATTCCACATGACGGCCACGGCGATGGGCCGCACCCTCGACGCCGACTTCGTGCCGCCCGATAAGATGCACCTGATCGCGGGGCCGCTCGAGCTGATCAAGATCGGGCAGACGACCTGGTTCAACTCCGGCAACACCTGGCGGCAGTTCGCGATGCCGGGCATGGATCAGCTCACCGGCGTGTTCACCAACGCCATCGGCACGGTGCGCAATACCTCGCCCGACGATGTGGTCGTAACCGACCTCGGGCTGAAGTCGCCGGCCGGAATACGGCTCCACGCCTACGCGGTAACGAACAAGGCCGGGACGACGACGGCTACGCTCTACCTCGACGGCAACGGCACGCTCGTGCGCGTCGAGGGCCCCGGCGGCAGCACGGTCACGTTCTCCAAGTTCAACGCCCCAATCGACATCCAACCCCCGCCGCAGAGTTAGCGCATGATGCGCGCGATCGCGGCTTCGATGTCGCTCGCGCTCATCTCGCCCGGGTGGTACAGGCGCACGATGCCCTTGGCGTCGATGAAGACGTGCAGCGGAAAGTACAAGCCGCCGCCGTAGGTCGGGCGCGTCGTGCTCTCGGGGTCGACCGCCAGCACGTACGGCACGTTGAAGTCGTGCGCGAAGCCTTGCGCCTTGCCCGCGTTCTCCCCGACGTCGACGCCTACGACGCGCAGCCCGCGGGCCGCATACTTCTTGCTCAGCGCGACGATGCTCGGCGTCTCCACCCGGCACGGTCCGCACCAGGTGGCGAAGAAGTTCAAGTATACGGGTTTGCCGCGCAACGCCGCGCTTCCGATCGTCTTTCCATCGGCGGTCGCGAGCGTGAACGGCGGAGCCGTATCGCCCGGCCGCGGGATCGCGAGCGCCGGCGCCGCGAGCGCCAGCACGGCGGCGAGCATCAGGGGAACGGCGCGTACAAGCATCATCGCACGGTCTCCGCGAGCGTCAAGAGAACGACGGAAAGGACACGGCCCCGGCATCCAGGGCCATCTGGGCCAGCAACGCTTCGACCGAATCGAAGCGTTTCTGCTCGCGCACGAAGCGAAAATCACGCAAGGCCAGCTCCTCGCCGTACATCGACCCGGTGAAGTCGAGCAGCCAGGCCTCCACCGTGCGCGCCGTTCCGCTGAACGTCGGGTTCGTGCCGATCGAGACCAGCCCCGGGTAATCGCGTCCCTCGTGGCGTCCGGTGATCGTGTACACGCCGTCGGGCGGCAGCATCTTCTCCGCCGGAACGATGACGTTGGCGGTCGGGAAACCCAAGTCGTGCCCGCGCCCCGCGCCGAAGCCGACGGTGCCGCGCACCACGTACGAAAGCGCCGAGCAACCGGTCCGCCAGGGCGAGATCGCCGGCCGCGATGGCCGCGCGCACGCGCGTGCTCGACACGCGCTCGCCGTCGAGCATCGCGTTGGGCACGCCGATCGCTTCGCGCCCCTGAGCGGCCAAATGCGCGCGCGCGAAGGCCACGTCGCCGACGCGCTTGGACCCGAAGCGAAAGTTCGCCCCGACGACCATCACGCGCGCGCCGAGCGCCGTGCCCAGCACGTCGTCGAGAAACGCTTCGGGCGAGAGCGACGCGAACCGCTCGTCGAACGTCAGCACGAACATCTCATCGACCCCGGCGCGCGCAAACGCGTTGACGCGCTCGGCCAGCGTCGCGATTTGCGGCGGCACCTCGGCCGGCCGCAGAAACCGCGTCGGATGCTCGGCAAACGTCAGCACCGCCGTGCGCTCGCCGGCCCGCCGCGCTTGCAGCAACGCGCGCACGATCGCCTGATGCCCGAGATGATAGCCGTCGAACACGCCGACCGCGACGCACAGCGGATGCCGCTCGCGCTCGGCGCGATACGCCGCATCGTCCGGCACCACATAGTGCAGCTTCACAAGAACACCTTGCGCGGCGCCAACAGCGCCCCCACCGTCTCCCCGACCCCGACCAGCACGCGCGCCGAATCGCGCACGAACACGTGCTTATCGGCCGACGGCTCATCGAGCGGAACGACGCGGCCGGCGCGAAAATCGGTCGCGCGCCGGCCGTCGAGCACCACCGTCGGAATCGGAATCACGCGCTCGGGCGGCACCAGCGACCCGAGCGGATTCGCCGCCACTTCATCCAGCGTCAAACTTTCATAGAGCACGAACGGCCCCGACGCTTCGCGCAACAACGCCCCCATATGCCCAACGGTCCCGCACGCCGTCGCCAGATCTTCGCACAGCGTGCGCACGTACGTCCCCTCGCTGCACGCCACGCGCAAACGCACCGTATCGCCGGAGCGCCCGAGCACGTTCAGCGCGTAGATCGTCACCGCCCGCTTCGCCCGCTCGACCGTCACGCCGGCGCGCGCCAACTCGTGCAGCCGCTGCCCCGCATGGTGCACCGCGCTGAACATCGGCGGCACCTGTTCGATCGCGCCGATGAACGCGCGCACCGCAGCGTCCAAGCCGCCGGTCGACATCCTCGGGAACGGCGGCCGTCGCGATCACGGCCCCCACCCCGTCAGCGGTATCGGTCGCCCGCCCGAGCACGAGCGTAAACGCATACGCCTTGCGCCGGTCCTCGATCAGCGGCAACAGCCGCGTCGCGCGCCCAAGCGCGACCGGCAACACGCCGGCCGCTTGCGGATCCAAGCGTCCCCAAATGCCCGACGGCCAGCTTCGTCCCGTCGTCGGTCGAATACATGCGCCGCAGCCGCGCGCCGAACTGCGTCGACGTCGGTCCGGCCGGCTTGAAGAGGTTCAGAAACCCGAGCATTACGGCTCCGCTAACGCGAAGCGCCTACAATCCCTGCGCCTTGAGCGCCGCGCGAACCCCGGCAATCGCTTCTTGCACGTTCCCCGGATACGTCAAGCCCGAAGCCATGAAATGCCCGCCGCCGCCCAACGTTGCCGCCGCCGCCTGCACGTTCACGTTACCGCTCGAACGCAAACTCACGCGCACCGCGCCGTCGAAATCCTTGAACAGCGCCGCCGCCTCAACACCTTCGACCGCGCGCAAATGCTGCACGATCTCTTCGGTATCTTCGCCATCCGCGCCGAACTCCGCGAGCATCGCCTCATCCACGACGGTCCAGCAGAAGCGCCCGTCTTCTTCGAGCCGCGCCGCCGCGACCGCCGTCGCGACGAGCTTCGTCGCCGCAAACCGTTTGTTCGCAAAGATCCATTCCGTGATCAGCGGCTTATCCGCCCCGCACTCCATCATCTCGGCCGACATCCGCAAGCACATCAGCCGTCGTGTTCGTGTGCATGAACGCACCCGGTATCCGTCATGATGGTCGTGAGAATGCACGTCGCGATATCCGGCGTCACCGGAATCTTCATCGCCTTGAGGATGCGCAGCACGCACGTCCCCGTCGACGCTTCCGTCTCGAAAATATAGTTGAGGAACCCGAAGCGCGAGTTCCCCAAATGATGATCGATGTTGAGCATGTTCTCGCGCGCGATCTGCGGCAAATACTCCCCCGCCCGCGAGTAGTCGCTCATGTCGCCGAACACCCACAGCGTATCGGCCGGCAAATCCGCCGCCACCGCACGCGCAACGAGTTCGGTATCCGGCAAGAAACCGCAAATTGCGCGGAACCGGATCCTGCTGAAAATACCCGACGCGCTTCCCGAGCGCTTTCAGCGCCAGCCCCAGCGCCAGCCCCGCCCCCAGCGTATCGCCGTCGGGCTTCACGTGCGAAACAAACATGAACGACGAGCGCCGCCGCAGCTCCGCAACAACTTCTTCCGTGGTCGCCGAAGCCGGCTCAACAACACTACTCATCAATCACCTTCGCACGCTCCAGCGTCTTCGACAGCGCGATCGCCTCTTCAGTCGACCGGTCCTCAACAAACGTCAATTCCGGCGTATACCGCAATTTAACGATCGCGCCGAGTTCCCCCCGAATAAATCCGGAGGCGTTCTTCAACGCATCCATCGATTGGCGCGCCACGTGGCGGTCGCCGATGATGGAGACGAAGACCTTGCAGTTCATCATGTCGCTCGTGATCTCAGTCCGCGTCACGGTGACAAATCCCAGCCGCGGATCTTTGAGCTCCTCGGAGATAATTTTCGCGACGGCGCGCTGGAGCTCGTGGTCGATGCGGGCCATGCGCTGTTGTTTCATGCTGGTCTCGGAGTCGGCGGGTGGACGTTGCATTGCTGATCCGGGGACGTGTCGATTTTTCCATCGTGGAAAAATCAACATCGGCTGTGGCGCTGCTCTCGGCATCCTGCCTCCGCAGCGCCACAGACGCCCCGGCTCAGCAACGCAACGTCCGCCCGCGACTCAGGCATGGTTCGGGTCAAGCGGGTTGCAGCTCGGCTGGGACGAGTTCGGAGCTGTAGGCTTCGATGACGTCGCCCTGCTTGAGGTCGGCGAATTTGGCTACTTGGACGCCGCACTCGAAGTTCTCAGCAACTTCTCTCACGTCGTCTTTGAAGCGGCGTAGCGATTCGAGTTCGCCGTCCCAGACGACGGCCGAGTCGCGGATGACCCGGACCTTGGCGTTGCGGACGAGCTTGCCGGATTGGACGTAGCAGCCCGCGATCGCGCCGACCTTCGAGACCTTGAAGATCTCGCGGACTTCGGCGCGGCCGAGGATGATCTCGCGGAACTTCGGCGCGAGCATGCCGACCATGGCTTTTTTCAAGTCGTTCTCTACGTCGTAGATGACTTGGTAGAAGCGCAGGTCGACTTGTTCGGAGTCGGCTTGGCGTTTGACCGATTCGTCGGGGCGGATGTTGAAGCCGATCAGCACGGCGTTCGAGGCTGAGGCCAGGTTGACGTCGTTGGGCGTGATGCCGCCGACGCCCGCGAGGATCACGCGGATGTCGACTTCGGCCGTCGAGAGCGATTCCACGCGCGAGCGCAGCGCTTCGACCGAGCCTTGGCCTTCGGCCTTGAGGATGAGGTTGAGGGCTTTTTGGCCGCCGTCGGCGGGCATCGCCATGAACGTTTCCAACGAGACGCGCTGACCGGATGAGGCCGCGATGCGGACGTCGCGGCGTTTGGTCGTGCGCTTGGCGGCGGCTTCACGGGCGGCGCGTTCGTCGGAGACGACCATCAGGGTATCGCCGGCGGCGGGGACGTCGGAGAGGCCCATGATCTCGACCGGAATCGAAGGTCCGGCTTTCTTGACCTGTTTGCCCTTGTCGTCGGTGAGCGCGCGGATTTTGCCGTAGGCGGAACCGACGACGATCACGTCGCCGACGCGCAGCGTGCCGTTTTGCACGAGGACCGTGGCGACGGCGCCGCGGCCGCGGTCGAGGGCCGATTCGATCACGACGCCGGTGGCGCGGCGCATCTTGTTGGCCTTCAGCTCGCGCAAGTCGGCTTCGAGCAGAACCGTCTCGAGCAGCTTGTCGATGCCCTCGCCGGTGCGTGCGGAGACCGGGACCATTTCGATCTTGCCGCCCCACTCGACGGGCTGCAGGCCCTCATCGGTGAGCTGCTGCTTGACGCGGTCGGGTTGAGCGTCTTCCTTGTCCATCTTGTTGATGGCGACGACGATCGGCACTTTGGCGGCCTTGATGTGCGCGATCGCTTCTTTGGTTTGCGGCATGACGCCGTCGTCGGCGGCAACCACGAGGATCGCGACGTCGGTGACTTTGGCGCCGCGGGCGCGCATGGCGGTGAACGCTTCGTGACCGGGCGTGTCGATGAAGGTGATCTTGCGATCGTCTTTGTCGACGGTGTATGCGCCGATCTTCTGCGTGATGCCGCCGGCTTCACCGGCGGCGACGTTGGCGAAGCGGATCTTGTCGAGCAGCGAGGTCTTACCGTGGTCGACGTGACCGAGCACGGTAACGACCGGCGGCCGGGCGCTGAGCAGCTCGGGTTTGTCTTCTTCTTGCTCGACGACGACTTCGTCGCCGGCTTCCTTGACGATCGCGTTGAAGCCGAACTTACGCGCGACGGCGATGGCCTGATCGCTCGAGATGTTCTGGTTGATCGTCGCCATCGTGCCCATGCGGAAGAGCTCTTTGATCACGTCGGCGGCGTTGACGATCATCGAGGTCGCGAGCTCTTGCACGGTGAGCACGTCGGGGATTTCGATCGACTCGAGCTTGGTCGGCGCCGGCTGGATGACGCCGTCGATCATGCGGCCGCCCTTGCGCTGACGCTGCTTCTCGAGCAGCATCTCCGTCTCGCGGTCTTTCTTGGACTCATCGCGGTCGCGCGCGCTGCCGCGCTGGCCGGGGCGTCCGCCGCCGGGCGAACCGGAGCTGGGGCTCGGGCCTTGGGCCGGGTTCAGCGGGGTGCCGGGACCGCCGCCGGGACGCGGCGTGAAGGGGCGCGGGGCCGCGGTGCCGCCCGGCAGCGGCCGGAAGGGACCGTTGCCGGCGGGCCGGCGGACGGGCGCGCCGTTGGGCTGACCGGGGACCGGCGGGGCGCCGGGCATCGGGCGCTGCTGGTAGCCTTGACCGGGAACGCCCATGCCGGGCCGCGGGGCGACGCCGGGACGGCCGGGGATACCGCCCACGCCGTTGGGCGAGGCGGAGTTGGGCATCGGCTGGGGCGGAGCGGGACGCGGCTGGGCGATCGACGCCTGACCGGCCGGGACCGGCCGCAGTTGCGGAACGGGTTCGGTCGGTGAGATCGGACGGCGCGGCGGCATCGGGCCGATCGGCGGGCGCGGCGGCGCACCGGGGGCCGGGCGCGGCGCGACCGATCCCGGCAGCGGACGCGTCGGCGCGCCCGGGGCGATGCGCGGGGCCGGTGACGAGGGCGGAACCGGAGCCGGGGCCACGGGCGGAGCCGGGGGCTCATCGGGCGGCGCGACGGGCGCAGCGGCAGCGGCGACCTCGGGGGCGGGCGGCGCGGCGGCCACGGCCGGCGCGTCTTCAGCGGCGGCGGCGGGCTTGGCGACGCGGCGCGGGGTCGCCGGGACCGGACGCAGGGCCGGAGCGGGTTCGGGCGCCGGGGTCGCGGCGGGCGGCGCGGCAGCCACGGCGGGCGGCGGGGCGGCCGCTGCGGGAGCGGCGGCCACCGGCTCGGCGGCCGGCGGCGCGGCGGCGGCCGGCTCGGCGGGCGCGCTCACGGCGCGCTTCGCGGCAGCCGGGGCGGCCTTGGGTGCGGGCTTGGCCGCTCCCTTGAGCTGGGCGCGCAGAAGGTCGGCGACCTTCGGCTCGACGACGCTCAGCTGACTCTTTGCCTCGAGGCCCAGGCGCCCGAAGAGCGCCATGAGGTCTTTCGAGGACATGTTGAGCTCCTTAGCGAGCTCGAAAATCCGTACCTTACCGGTTGCCATAGTGTCCTTTATCGTAACTCGGCCTTGCCGCAAAAGGCTTCGGCCGACTCCCTCAATCGTTCATGTGTGTGTCCTGATGTTCGTAGTGCGTGATCGCAAACGCGCCCAGACCCGGAAAACGCTTGTTCTTGATGACAGCCCCCGCGCACTGCGTGCCGCAGAGATAGACTCCACGTCCGTCACTGCGCCGGGCACCATCCGCCGTCCAGCGGTCCCCGTGCCGGACGAAGCGCTGCAGCGAGGGCTGCTCGCGCCGTGTCCGGCACCCCACGCAGGTCCGCGCCGGGGTCGCCATCATTCGCTCTCGAAGCGCTCCCGCTTGAATTCCTCAAGGCGGCGCAGCAACTCGTCGTCGATGGTCAACGCCGTCTCCGCTTCGTCCGTTTCGGTGGCGGCTTCCTCCGCGACCGCTTCCTCGGCGTATTCCTCGGCCGGGGCGGCCTCGCGCTCGGCCAGATAGCGGGCGCGGGCTTCGGCGGCTTCGGAGTCGCTCGTGATGTCGAGCCGCCAGCCGGTTAGCCGGGCGGCGAGCCGGACGTTCTGGCCCTCGCGGCCGATGGCCAGCGACAGCTGGTGGTCGGGCACGGTGACGAGCGCGATGCCGTCGTCCTCGAACAGCTCGACCGCCAGCACCTTGGCCGGCGCCAGCGCGTTGGAGATGAACGTCTGGAGGTCGGGGGCGTAGCGGATCACGTCGATCTTCTCGCCGCGCAGCTCGTCCGAAACGTTGGCGACGCGCGAGGACTTGGGCCCCAGGCACGCGCCGACCGCATCGATTTCGGGGCGCTTGGAGTGAACCGCGACCTTGGTGCGCGAGCCCGGTTCGCGGGCGATCGCCATGATCTCGACGATGTCGTCTTGGATTTCGGGCACCTGAAACTCGATCAGGCGCTGCACGAGACCTTCGGCCGCGCGCGAGAGCACGACCAGCGGTCCTTTGTTCGTCTTGCGCACGTCGAGCACGTAGGCACGAATGCGATCGTTGATGCGGAAGTTTTCGCGCGGCACTTGCTCGGAGAACGGCAGCAGCGCTTCGTTCTTGTTGTCGAGCAGCACGTACATGTTGCGCTGCTCGTAACGCTGGACCGAGCCCATCACGATATCGTGCAGCTTGGCGGAGTAGGTGTTGTAGACCGTGTCGCGTTCGGCTTCACGGATGCGCTGCACGATCACTTGCTTCGCCGTTTGCGCGGCGATGCGGCCGAAATCTTTGGGCGTGACTTCCTTGTCGAAGAAGTCGCCCGGCTCGTACTTCGGTCCCGCTTCGCCTTTGGAGATCTCGAGCTTGGGGTCGGTGACCTCGCCCTCGACGACGTTGCGGCGGTGATAGACTTTGTAATCGCCGGTTTGGCGGTCGATCGCGACGATGGCGTTCGCATCGGGCCCGAAGTTCCGCTTGTAGGCGGAGATCAACGCCGATTCCAACGCTTCGAGAAGGCTCTCGAAGCTGATGTTCCGCTCGTTCTCGATCTCGCGGAGGGCCGCGATCATCTCTGCATTCATGACTACTCTGCTTCTATCTGCTGCGCGCGCTGGTCCGGACACAATAGAAGCGCGGGCAGGTGCCCACGCTTCTCGCGTACTCGAGGGACATTATGGCATGGAGAGCGCCGTTTGGCAAGGCGCCGGGCGGGGAGGGCGCGGCGATTTCCTTGCCGGCGCTTGGTTTCCAAGTCGCCGGGAAGCGGTAAAGGGAGCGCAGCATGCCGTCTAAGCTTTCGCGAAAACTGTTCGTTGCCGGCGCCGCCGCCTGGGCTGCCGCCGCGGGCCGCAACCCCGCCTCGGCCGCCGAGCAGAAGGTCAACAACGTCCTCATCGAGGACGACCGCTGGCTCTTGCCGGGCTGGGAAACGCTGACCGACCCCGACGACGCGGGGGTCGCCACCACGCTCGATCTGGTGGCGCAAACCGGCAAGATCCTGGCCGCCAAGGGCATCGGCCTGATGCTCGTCTCGATCCCCTTCAAGGGGCGCTACTGCGACGATCTGGCCGCGGGCGAGATCTCGCCGGCCGTTCAGTCACGCTACGCCCGGTCGTTGACCGCGATGCAGAGCCGGGGGCTGAAAACCGTCGACCTCGACGCCGCCTTGCGCCCGGTCCAAACCGGCGACACGACCGTGTACTACCGCACCGACCAGCACTGGGGCTCGGCGGCGGTCGAAGCCGCCGGCGTCGCGATCGCGGCCACGCTGCGGACGGGTTGGTCGATTCCCGACCGCGGGAAGCACGAGCCGCTGGTGCCGTGGATCACCGACAAGCGCATCGGGGATCTGGCAACCTTGCTGCCCCCCGCCACCCAAGCCCAGATCGGCCCGGAGACCTACAAATTGCGGACGCCCTACGGCGCCGACCTGACCGGCTACGATCTGTTCAGCGGATCGCTGATGCCGTTACCGGAGGGTCCGCCGCTCGTTCAGGTAGTGGGCAGCAGCTTCGTGCGCCCGATGTGGGGCCTGCCGCAAAAGCTCTCCAACGTGCTCGGCAGCCAGGTCGGCTTGACGTTCTTCAACGGCGATGCCGGGCCGTATCATTCGCTGCTGATGAACCTGCGCGCGAATTTACCCAAACGTGCGCCGACGGTGATCGTCTGGCAGATGACGGAAGCGAACCTCCATCTGGGGCCGGCCGCGACCGGCTGGTGGGGAATGGCCTCGCTGATGAGTCCCGACTTCTTCCTCTCACACGTGCAGGACGCGGTCGGCCGTTAGTTAGTCGGGGTCGCCGGTGATCTGGACGTTGACGATCGAGGCGTCGCGGGCGTCGGCGGAGAGAATCGTGCACGAATCGGCGGCCGAGCGCACGTGGACCGCCGCCGTTCCCTCGCTCGAAGCGACGCACACCGGGATGTGCGCGTAGGCGCGCTTGAAGGTGAACACGTAGCGGCCGCCCGCCAAATGCGCGCGCGCCGCGAACGTATCCGGCTCGCTCTGTTCGACGCGGCCGACGTCGACGCTCGCGGCGGCGAACCGCCCTTGGGCGTCGACGCTCGCTAGCGGCGTCAGCGCCGTCGTCATGCCGCGTGCGATCTCATAGCGGTCGCGATCGATGTTGAAGCCGGCAAACCAGCGCGGGTCGGCCGCGATGTCGGCGCCCGACCAGTCGGCGTAGATGTTGTTGGTGAGGCCGAAGCGCCGCACCGTTCCGTCGCTGACGCTCATGATGCGCCCGTACGGCGGTTTGAGTCCGAGGCCGTCGATTTCGATGCCGTTGCCGCCCACGACGAGCGAGCGAAATTGCGTCACCGCCAGCGCCAGCTTCCAGCCGCAGACCGCGCCGAACGACGCGAACGAACCCGCGCAGCCGGCGTCGCGTACCCAGAAGGTCGCGCCGGCGGTGCCGCGCTCGAACGGGATGTCGTTCTCTTCGCCGAGCTGCAAACCGAACGATGGACGGTTCACCAAACGCGGCGTCCAGTTCGTGCCGTCGAAACGCGCGTTGCTGGTGATCCAGCCGTCACCGTGGACCTCTTGAAATGGCGAGGGCGTCTGGTCTTGCGCGGATCCGGTCGCGCCGGCGAGCAGCATCGTGGCGAGGCCCGCGATCAAGATCGTGCGCAGCGGCAGCGCGATCATCGGACCGCGGCCAATTGCCCGAGTCGCCGGTTGATCTCTTCGCGCAGCTTCATGACGCGCGAACGCGCCACGACCATCGAGGAAACCGCGCCGAACCGGTGGTGGACCGCGTCGATGATGCTGGCGTCGAGCGGAATGGCCGAGAGCATCGCCAGCGATCCGCCGACGTTGACGAGCACGAGACCGCGATGCGCGGCCAAGAGATCTTCGGCGTCGATGAGAACCTGTTTGTCCACCGGCCCCACGGCCAGCTCTTCGGTATGAACCGGGATATCGAAGTAATGCGAGATGACGGCCGAGAGCGCAGCGTCGTCGAGGTGGCCGTCGTCGGTCACACGTTCGAGTAAACGCCGTCCGGCCGGGTCCGGCGTTTGCAAGTACGTATCGAGGGTGGGTCGATCGAGGTAACCGTTATCCACCAGGTAGACTCCGATCGGTTTGGCGCGTTCGTGCCCGGTGTGCTGATAGGCGCGGGCGATCGCGGCATCCAGCCGGCGGCGTTCGACCACGTGCGGTTCGACGTGCAGCTTGGAGAGATATTCTATCACGTCGATCTCATCGCGCGACGGAACGGAGTTAACCGCCAGCTCCAAGATCTTCTCGCGCACCCGCAGCGGCAGCCAGCCGTTATCCTGCGCGACCTCGTAGGGCAGCCGCGTGAGCGCGTCGGCCGTCGGCACCAGGTCGTTGTCGACGCCGCTCGCGACGCCCGACTGATCGGCGATCGCCGAGATGACGTCGCGCTCGCTGACGAGGCCCAAGCGAACCAGCGTGTCGCCGAGCCGCTCGCCTTCCTGTTTTTGCGTCAGCGCGTGTTCGAGCTCGCTCTCGTTCAGCTTGTTCGACTCGACCAGCACCTGACCGAGTTGACGGCGGAATTCGCCCAGCACGCCTTCGCTCGGGAAGCTGTGTTCGGTCTTGCTCCAGACGACCGTGCGCTTCTCTTTCATCGCCCGGCTGAACATCGCGATCGCCCGCAGGGTGGCCAGGCCGTTGATCACCGCACCCCACGGCGGCCGGATCGTCGCCAGCAGCCCCTGCGTCGGGCCGTAGAGCGCCGACACGAAATAAGCTTTCTGCATCAAGCGCCAGAGCGTCATGCTCAGCACGATGTCGAGCACCCACCAGACCCAGTGGTTGTTGCCGACGTGCGGCGCGACGATGCGCGGATCGATCGCGTGCCAGACGAGCATCGGGATCACGCCCAGCAGCACCGCGTAGCCGAACAGCGCGAAGATGTTGCTGGCCACGCTCTTGCGGTCGCGGTAGAGCGAGTAGCGCATCGCCGCGTTGCCGACCCAGCCGGTGGCTTGCCAGGCCTCGAAACAGATGCCGACCACCCAGCGCGCTTTCTGGTGCACGGCGTCGTGGAGGTTGTCGGGGAAGTAGGCCCGCGTCGCGATGTACGATGCCGCGGTCGAGTACTTTTGCGCGCGCCGCACCGAGATCTGCTGGGCCACGAAGATCGTCGAGAGCCCGCGCAGCTTCAGCCGCATGCCGGTCTGGTAGTCTTCGGTGAGCGTTTGACTCGGAAAAACGTCGTCGGCCGTGACCGAGATAATCTCGAGCGCGGGGCGGCTGAACGCGCAGCCCACGCCCGCCGAGGGCACGAAGCTGCCGATCGCCTCGCGGATGACCATGTCTTTCTGATGGTTTTCCGCGAACTCATCGGCATACGTCCAGGACGTCCATTCGAACGTCGGGCGTTCCAGCGGCAGCACCGGCAACTGGATCATTTGCCGCTGCGGCATCAGGTAGTTGTACATCTTGAGCGAGAGCGGGTGGATCACGTCCTCGGTGTCGTGCAGCACCATGATCTCGTAGGGCTCATCGCCCTCGGTGCGCTCGATCTCGGCGAAGATCGCGTTCAGGTTCTGCGCCTTCGTGGTCGGTCCGGGCAGCGGGTTGATGACCGGCTTGACCTGCGAGTGGCGAGCGGCGGCGGCCTGCACCGCGGCGACCGTTTCCTCATCGTTCGGGTAGACGCCGACGAAGATGTCGTAACGCCGGTATTCGAGCGAGGTCGTCGCGAACTCGAGCATGCGCTCGACGACCGAGTGCTCGTGCCAGCACGGGATCATGATCGCGATCCGCTGTTCGGTCTTCGAGCGCAGTTTCTCGAGCGTGAGCTTGGGAAATCTGTGCCGCTGCAGGGCGCGCGCGATGCGGCGCACCCAGTACATGGCGTCCAGAATCAGGTCGTCGATGCCCAGCAGGATGTACACCGCGGCCACGGCCACGGTGAGCCACTGAAGAATCGCTGAAGCGTGATAACTGAACTCTACCACTTTTAGTGCGAATACCCGAAGAGCAGGATGGGGCGGAACGAACTGTAGGTGCCCTGCACCGGCAGGTCTATGCCGCGCGGGAGATAGGTTCCCGCGGTGGCCACGAACCGCAGCGTGAAGATACCGCTGCGCACTTGCACGCCGGCGAACACGTCGAGGGCATTGTTGTAGAACGCGCGGGTGGTATCCAGCGCCAGATCGGTGCCGACGACGCCGCGCACCCACTTGGAGCCGATGTAGAAATCGTGCGCCACGTCGGCGTAGAAGATCGTGTTCAGATACCGGCTGTAGTGGGTTAGGCTGGCGTCGATCTCCGTTTGCGGCTTGCGGCCGCCTTTTCCGAGCCGGGTGGTAAGCAGCAGGCCGTAGCGCAGGTCGGTTTGGACGTGACCGGTCAGCAGGCTCTGCGCTTCGCCGCCTTCGACGAAGGCGTACACGATCGGCGTGAGTTTCGTGCGTAGCCCCAGCGCCAGAATCGCGACGTTGTCGTTGAGGATTTCGTTCGCCGGCACGCTGCTAGCCTTGGCGTCGTTGGAGAGGTGGAAGGCGATGTAGGGTTCGATCTTCGTGGTCGCGAGCGCATAGCGCACGTCGAGCCCGTAGAACGTATCGTGGAAGCGGCTATCGTTGAGCGCGTAGCCGAACGCACCCAGCCGCTCGGGCTTGTACCCGACGCCGAAACCGGCCGCGAGCTGCGCTTTCGCGGCACTCGCGACGTCGGGGTCGGATGAATCGGCGAGCGTGGTCAGCTCGGCGTGCGCCGCGGGCAATTTGCCGTCCGCGAGCAGGGCGTAGGCGCGTTCCAGTTTAGCCTTGTCGTCGGTCGGCTCGAGGGCGATGTAATGGTCGAGCGCATCGATCATGCCGGCCCGATCCTTGAGCACGAAATCGATGTACGAGAGCTGGCGCCACGCGGCCGAATCGTCGGGATGCTCGGCCAGGGTGGCGACAAACGCGTCGCGCGAGGCGGCCAAATCACCACCGGCCAAAAGCTCGTAGGCGTTGGTGAACGGCGGCGGTGAGGGCGCGGGGCCCGGCGGAGGCGGCGCTTGCGCGGTCAGCTGACGCTGGGCCGCGGTGCGCACCGCAACGACGCGCGAGTCCTTTAGTTTTTCCAGGATGGCCGTGGCGTCGTCCGGCCGGTGCGCCGCGATCAGCGCGTAGGCGTAGTCGAGCGCGAAGCGGTCGTCGGCGGGCTGGCGTCTTCGCACGAGCGCCCCGACCACGATCGCCGATTCATAGCGCTTGGCGCGCACGTCGGCGTAGAACGCGGCCTTTTCTTGTTCCAGGGTCGCACTGGAGGCGGTGGTGTTTTGCGCGGCCGCCGGCTGCGGGGTCGTCAGGGCCACCGCAATCAAGAATACACCGGCGACCGCCGCCGGAACGGAGAACCGCACCCCACTACACCTTCCTGCGTGAGGCGAGGAACACCACAGCGATCAGGAGGATGATGAAGCCGATGATGATCCAGGGAGTCGCGTTCGAGAAGGCATCCCCGCGCGGCCGCGGCCGCGGCTCGGTGTCCGCGTACGTCGCTTGGCGCGAGTTGAACAGGAACACGTCGTCGGTTTGCGCGGCCAGATCGTCGGGCTGAACGCGCGTGAGGTTGCTCAAGACGCCGCTATCTTTCCAGTAGGTCTCGATCAACGCCGGAACACCGCTGGGTTGGGCTGTTTCGAGGACGCCGAAGGGCGCCGAGTAGTCGGCCCGGTAGCGGACGGTTTTCCCGTCGTGACTCGCGATCGAGAAATCCTGACCGTTGACTTGCAGCGGCGGTTGAAGGCCGTTGACTTTGTCGCCGGACGCGACGACGATCGCGTAATCGTATCCGCTGGGAATCGTTCCGTCGAAGGGCTTGACGTCGATCGACCGGATCGAGGTGTTGACGGTTCCGATCGCGCTGACCAGGGCGAAGGCGCCGCCGTCGCGCGCTTTGTCGTCGATCAGCACCACCACGTTACCGCTCGCGGCGCGGAAGAACTCGCCCACCGACAACCGCCGCCGGTCGACGCTGTCCCACTGAAAGTTCGTGTCGGCGGCGAGCGACGCCGTGAAGCTCGGATAGTTGCCCTTGCAGCCGTCGCGTTCGTAGAAGAACGTCGGCACCACTCGCACGACGTTGGACGAGCTCACCGCGTCGACGTCGAGCGGAACGTCAAACTGCTCGACGTTGTACTTGCCGGTCATGTCGTACGAGCCGATCAGCGTGTTGTTGACGAGCACCTGAACGTAGGCGCGGTCGGCGGCATGAATGGGCGTGTGCGCTAAGTCGACGTGGATGCGCAGGTGCTGCGGCACGCCGCCGAAGGCACCGTAGGTCACCGGGATATCGAACGGCAGTTCGCCCGAGCCGCGCAACGTGCGCGTCGTAACGCCCAAATCGTCGAGCGTCAGCATCTTCGGTTTGGCGGTCGAGGGCGTGTAGGTGGCGTTGCTGATTTTCGGAGCGATCAGCATGCGGTCGATACGGTCGTCGATCAGCGTGACGCCGCGCGGGGTCACGTCGAGCTCGTTGCCGCGCAGAACGAGATCTTGCGGAAAGCTCCCGACGACGATGCGCCGGCCGGCGCCGGCCGAACCGGCGTACCCGACGCTCACACGGCGCCAGCGCTCGATTTGGTGGAGACGGTATGCGAGCCGGATCGCGGACGCGCGCGTATCGTCATTGCTGCCGTTCGTGACGACGTCGAACGTGCCGCCGTACTGGTTGAGGAAGTCGCCGATTTGGTCGTTGGAGGCGGCGTCGTTGGTGGTGACCGTCAGCCGCGACGCGTTGGAGACGGTGAACCACAGGTCATCGAAGCGCGGGTCGGCGCAGATATCGCCCAGCTCGAACAGACGTCCTTCGATCGCGACGCTGAGCGAACTCGAGTTCGCCGGCACCGGGATCTGGACGTCGAGCGTCGGCGTGCGGCCGGCGGCGCGCACCGACACCGAGTAGACCGGCACGTCGTTGGCCGTCACGACGATCGACGAGCGCGGATCGACCTGCGGCGAAATGGTGATCGGCGCGTGCAGCCGCACCGAGCGCAGGCCGCGCGTCACCGGAATGTAGACGGCCAGCGCCGCGTTGGGACCGCGCTCGAAGATCGCATCGCGGTACCCGAACGCGTCGAACGGCACGACGTCCGTCGCGGCCGAGGCCGGCAGGGCAAAGATTTGTGCATTGCAAGCAAGGGCAAGGCACATCAGAGAGCGTACAAGCGCGCGTTTCATCGATTTCGTTCATATCCTGGACATGGTTGAATGAAACGACGCTGAGTAAAGAACTCTAAACGCTTTGTGCGATTACGCGCAGACGGCATCACGAGCGCCGATCACTCCGACTTCGGAAAAGCGCCCGTGATCGTGACGCTCAGGCCGGCCGGCTTGCGCCCCGCGCCCACGTCGCCGACCCATGTTTTGTAGCGGCTCGCGGCCAGGGCGCGCGGCGCGGAGAGCGTCATCAGCGGGCTCTCGTTGGCGAACGTGGCGGCATTATAGGCCGCGCCGACCACACCGCCGGGCGCGTACTGGACCCGCAGCTCGATGCGGGTCGCTTGCGAGCGCGCCGCCCGCGTGCCGAGGATCGTAATGGCATCGCTTTCCAGCGCGCGCATGCCGTCATCGCCGAGATGCTGAGCCACGACCAGGTCGCCGACCGCGGGCGAAGCGTCCCAAATGAGGAGTGCGGTGGGTGCGGTGCGCGCGACCACGACCGTGCCATGCGGGCTGTCGGCACGTGCGGCCGTTCCCCCGAAGAGGCCAAGCGCAAGAATGATTGCACCGGCGCGAATTGGGGCAGAAAGCGAACGCGTCATGATAAACATCGCTCGCTTCTTACCCAGTCAGCCAGCAAGCGAAAGCACGCCGACCCGGCGATTTTTTCTCGCCGGCCTAGCCGCACTCGGAGCAACGTTCGCCGCACGGCCGGCATGGGCGGCCGCCGATCTGATCATCGACGGTAAAGGCGATTGGCTGTTCCCGGCCTGGGAAAGCCTGACCGACCCCGGCACCGCGGGCATCGCGGAGGCCATCCGCACGATCGCCTCGACGCAGCAGATCCTGCATGCCGCGGGGATTCAGACGCTGGTCTTGGTCGTGCCGATGAAGGCCCGCTTCTATCCCGACCGCCTGCCGGACGGGGTGACGATCAGTCCCGAAGTGACCGCCCGCTACGGCGCCATTCTCGCCGGCCTCACGGCGGCCGGCGTGCCGACCTTCGACATTGCCGCCGTGATGAAGACCGTCACGCAGCCGGCCTTTTTCCGCACCGACTATCATTGGACGGAGTGGAGCGCCGAAGCCGTAGCCCAAGCCTGTGCCCAAAAACTTCAAACGATGGTGACGCTGCCGCCCTCACCGACGCCGCTGCCGCCGCTGAGCGCCTTCTCCGATGAGCCGCATACCGGCGATCTGGAAGAGTTGCTGCCGCCCGATCGTCAGAAGGCCATCGGACAGGAGTCGATCTCGACGCGCATGATCGATGCCTCGCGCGTGCAGCTGCTCGATTCGTCGAAATCGTACGTCCACGTCGTCGGAAACAGCTTCTCGATGCCCTATCTCGGGTTTCCCGAAATGCTGGCCGAGACGATCAAAGAACCGGTGGGCGTCACCGCCAAGTTCGGCAACGCCGGTCCGTGGGAGACGATGGTCCAGTATCTCGAATCGCCGGTGTTCTCGGCGCGGCATCCGCGCGCGATCGTGTGGCAGTTCGTCGAAGGTTTGTTCATGCACGGTCCGGCCTCGACCGGGTTCTGGGACGTGAGCTCGCTGATGTCCGACCAGACGTTCCTAGCGCGCGCGGCCAAGGCTGCGCCGCCGGCGTCGAATACCAGCGGTGGCTGAGCGCAGCGTACGGTGAGCGCGACGCCCGGCTGGGAAGATGCCAAAACCGTCATCACCCAGCGCAACAACGACCGTTATGCGGCCGCGTGGGTGCTGACGCGCGCACCGTTTTGGTTCATCGCGAGCCGCGGCCGTATGCTGGGCCCGATCGTTCTCGGGCTTGCGCTCGCCGTGATCATCCTCGCAATGATCGTCCTCGCGCCCTCGGCCGACTCGCATTTCATCTACACCGACTTCTAGCTCGCCGGAGCGCCAGCGCATCGCGCTGCAAGCGCCCTGGCCGCTGGCACTTCTCGTCGCCCTGGTCGCGCTTGCGCTCGTCGACGTCGGCTTTCGCGCGCTGTGGCATCCGCACCCGAGCCGGCTGCCCGAGCAGTTCTCTCCCGCGTATCTGGATGCGTACGTGGACCGGTACCGCTCGGCGCGGCCGGTGGTCGTGCTCGGCGACTCGGCGCTGTGGGGCTATCGTTTGCCGGCCGGGGACGCGCCCGTCTACCAGTTGGCCGCGCTGCGCTCGCAGGATGCGTTTCTAAACCTCAGCTACGAAGGCGGCAGCGTGGTGAACAGCCTCTTCGCGCTGCGGCTTGCGCTGGCGCGGGGAGTGCATCCGGCGGCGGTGATCGTCAACATCAACAGCAAGGAATTCAACCCGGGCGACAGCGCGTATAAACGGCTCTTGCCGGCTCTCGAGCGCGACGTGAGCCCAGCGCTCACCGCGCGCGAGCACGCGTTGCTGACCACGCTGCCCGCGCCCGCGCTCAGCGACCGGCTCGACGCGGCCGTCGCACGCGTGTGGGCGCTCTACCGGCACCGGGTCGACGTGCGCGTGGCGCTGTTCGGGCACGACGACTTCGCGGGCTTGCTCACCGCCTGGATTCGCGCGGTGAGCGGTGAGGAAGCGCGCTACGAGCAAATGCACCGGCCGACGGCCGACGCGTTCCTCGGCACCTACAACCTCGACCCGATCGCGGGCGATAACGTCGAGGCGATCTATCTGCATGAGTTGCGCGACGAGCTGGTGCGCAACCACATCCCGACCGTCGCGTTCCTGACGCCGACGAACCACCGCCTCTTGGGCGCGACGATCGACGATCCGGCCTATGCCGCGAACCTGGCGCGCATCACGCGGGCGCTGCAGGGGCCGGGGATTCGCGTCGTCGACCTCGACCGGCTCGACGTCGGTCCGCACTTCATCGACAACGACCATTTGGACGCGGCCGGCAGCCGCGTCCTGGCCGCGCGGCTCGCCCGCGAGCTGGATGCGGTGCAGCGATGATCTTCAACACCTGGGAGTTCGCGGCGTTCGGCGTCGTGACGTACGTGCTGTACTGGTTCGTTTGCCCGCCGCGCGCCCGGCCGTATTTGCTGATGGCCGCCGGCCTGATCTTCTATACCGCCTCGATCCCGGTGTATCTGCTGCTGGTCCTCGCGCTAGCCGCCGTGAGCTACGCCGACGGCCGGGCCTTGCTCGCGGTGCCGATCGAACGCACGCTGACGCGGCGCTGGATTCTGGCCGCGGGCCTGGCCGCCAGCACCGGCGTGCTGCTCTTCTTCAAGTACAGCAAGCTGTTCGCGTCGACGTTCAACGGCGTGTGCCGCGGCGGATGCGTGCACTTTCTGCCCGACATCATCGTGCCGCTCGCGATCTCGTTCTTCACCTTCGAGTTCGTCCACGTGCTGGTCGACGTGTATCTGGGCAAGGTGCGCTCGCTCGGACTGCGCGACTTCGCGCTCTTCGCGCTGTTCTTTCCGACGATGGTCGCGGGCCCGATCAAGCGCTATCAGAACTTCGTGCCGCAGATCGATCAGGTGCGCACCTTCGAGTCGCTGAGCTTCGCCGCCGGGACGTACCGCATCATCATGGGGCTGGCGAAAAAAGTCGTCGTCGCCGATTCGATGACCCCGCTGGTCGCGCCGCTGATCACGCCGGGCGCCGTTTACGGGCCGCTCGATTATTGGGTCGGCGTGCTGGCCTACACGGTGAAGATCTACTTCGATTTCTCGGGGTATTCCGACATCGCGATCGGCGTCGCACAGCTGCTCGGCTACGACATCTTGGAGAACTTCGACCGCCCGTACCGCTCGCGCAACATCTCACAGTTCTGGCGGCGCTGGCACATCAGCCTGAGCAGCTGGATTCGCGACTACTTGTTCATTCCGCTGGGCGGCTCGCGGCGGCCCGGACTCACGCTGCTCAACCTCGGCGTCGTGATGGCGATCTCCGGCTTGTGGCACGGAGCCGCGTGGCACTTCGTGATTTGGGGCCTGTGGCACGGCGCCGGAATGGCGGTGCACCGCATCTGGAGCCAAACCGTCGTGCCGAAGCTGCCGGCGCTCACACGCGGCGCGTTCTGGCACGCGGCGTCGGTCGCGACGACGTTCGCCTTCGTCTCCATCGGCTGGGTCTTCTTCGCCTCGCCCTCGATCCCGACCGCGATGACGGTCTTCGCCAACCTCATCGGCCGCCACACCTAACGCACCCGCAGCCAGCGTGATGGGAGCGCAGCCCCGCCCTTTAGGAGCGCAGCCCCCCCGTCATCCCGAGCGTAGTCGAGGGACGCGCCCCCGTCATGCCGGTCACCACTGTCGATCACGAGCGCAGCCGAGTGATCGCCACTAAGCACGATTAGGCATGTTGTCGGCGATCACTCGGCTGCGCTCGTGATCGACGGTGGCTTGACGGCGCGATCGTGGGCCGTTCCTCGACTGCGCTCGGAATGACGGGGGGGGGGGGAGGGGCGAGTTGCTTTCGCTCCGGCGAGTTACGTCTCGGTGCGTTTGTCGCGTTTGGCGCGTTGGAGGTCGGCGCGGATGTCGTACTCGAGGTTGGCGGTCTTGATCGCGGCGAGCGGAACGAGCAGTTCGGTTTCGCCTTTGGCGCCGGTGCGCAGGATGACGTTGCTGCCGCTGAGGCCGCCCAACACGCCGCGGTGCGTCTTCGCGTTGCCGATCAGCAGCGTGGTGACGATCTTGGCGTTGCGCCCGGCGAAGCGGTCGTAATCGGCGGGCCGCACCAGCGGCCGGTCGACGCCGGCCGAACTCACTTCGAGCGTGTATGCATCGGGAAAGGCATCGAGCGCGACGTTGATGCGGGCAGCGATCCGCTCGCAGGTTGCGATATCGACGCCGCCCTCGCGATCGACCATCACCGACAGCGCGGTCGTTCCGCCGGGGCGCATGCCCGTCGTGACGATCTCGATCGCCGCAAACGCCGCTTCGTGCGCAAGCGCATGGACCGCGCGCTCGAAAGCCTCACCGAAACTCATCGCCTGCATGAACCCGCTAGGGGCGCTGCGGTGGCGGCATGCGCCGCGGAACGGGCGTCGTCAAGCTGCCGGGAACGACCTTGATCATGCCGGGCTCGTCGCAGGGTACCTCGACCGTTTCGATCTCCGGCTTGACGTCGCGCAGCGGTCCCGGCAAGACCAGCGCGCCCGGCCCGGCATGGTTGGGTTCGACCGCCACCGGCCGCAGCGGGTGTTCGGTGATCTTGAACGCGCGGCAGAAGTCGTGACCGATCACGCTGTGGATGCGCTCGTACACGTAGGCGACCGAGTCCGCGTGCGTGACCGTGCGGGTGGTGTAGATCAGCCCGAACGTTTGGGCCAGGATTGCCAGCGGCGGGGCGAGCGCGGCTTCGTAGGCGTCGAGGACCCGGTCCGTATTGTAGCCGTTGCCGAGGTCGACGCGTTGCATGCCGGCCGTCGGTTTGGTCGGGATCGCGGCGCGTAGCCGCTCGTTGAGCCCGGACAAGCCCGGAGCGGGCGAGGTCGCCTGCGCCGCCGCCGCCGCCGCGGCGGTGGGAGCGGGCGCCGCTGCCGGCACGGACGTCGGGCCGGCAGCGGGGCGCACCGGCGGCGCGGGCGGCGCGGGTGCCGCGCTGCGCGCCGGTTGGGGCGCGTTCGCCACGGCGGTACCGCTTGCGGGCCCGGAAGCCGACGGACGCGGCGTGGCCGCATGCTCGGCCACGGCGGTCGCGCGCGGTGTCGGTTGGGCGGTCGCGCGAACCGCCGGCGCCGCGATGGGCCGCGCGGTCGGCGCGGTGGTTGGCGCCGCCGTCGGCGCAGCGGTCGGGCGCTCCGTCGGCGCAGCGGTGGGACGTGCCGTCGGCGCGGCGGTCGGTGCGGCGGTCGGCTCCGGCGTCGCCCGTGCGGTCGGCACCTGCGTCGGCCGGGCGGTCGGTTCGGGCGTCGGGCGTTCGGTCGGCGCGACGGTCGGCCGTTCTGTGGGCTGGGGCGTCGGGCGTTCCGTCGGCTCGGGGGTCGGGCGCTCGGTCGGCGTTACGGTCGGCGCCGTCGTCGGGCGCTCGGTCGGCGCGAGCGTGGGGCGCTCGGTCGGCTCGGCGGTCGGCGCGATGGTGGGGCGGATCGTCGGCGCGATGGTTGGCCGGATGGTGGGAACCGGCGTCGGCGGCAGCGGCTCGGGCACCAGCGCGGGCGGCCGGGTCGGCGGCTGCGGCGCGGCCTTGGGCACGATCCGGGCGAGTTCGCGCGGCACGGGCGGGCGCGGCCGGGCGATGACTCGCGGGCGCGGCTGCGGACGGGCCCGAACGGGACGCGGCGCAATCCGCGGGCGCACGACCGGGACGGTGGTGCGCACGGCGATGGGTCGCGGGCTGATCAGCGGCGGCGGGCTCACCACCGGCGGCGGACTCGCGAGCGGCGGCGCGGTTTCGGTGCGCACCGTGATGCGCGTATCGGCGACAACCGATTCGGGCGCGCCGCCTTCTGCGAGTGCGCGCAGAACGAACAGTGCGAGCAGCAGCAGCGCGATCGCGTGGATAAAGATCGAACAGAGATACGCCAGCGCGAATCGCTGCCGGTCAGTGGGCGTGCCGCGCACGCAGCAGTCTACCGTCCGAGCGGGTCGATGGCCTTTCCAACCACGTTGCGGCGCGGCATTCGCGCGTGGCGTGCAGCGGCGGAACTTTGTTCCGAACGCAGGACCCCCTTCGCATTCTTCTCAAGTCGTGTCAACGTGCTTTCACGTATGACCAAACGGACCAAGATCGTGGCCACGATCGGACCGTCATCCCGCGATCCGAAGATGCTGCGGGAACTGTTCCTCGCCGGCGTCAACGTCGCGCGCCTGAATTTTTCGCACGGAACGCACGAAGAGCACGCGGCGGTGATCGCCGACGTGCGCGCGATCGCGGCCGACCTCGGCGTGCACGTCGCCATACTGCAAGATTTACCGGGACCCAAAGTTCGCACCGGGCCGCTCGCCGACGGCGCGCCCTCGGTGCTGCTCGCCAACGGCGCGCCGTTCACGCTGACGACCGATGCGGTCTCGGGAACCGCCGCCCGCGTGGGCGTTTCCTACGCCGGCCTGGCGCGCGACGTCGAGCCCGGCAAACACATCTACCTCGCCGACGGCGCGATCTCGCTGCGCATCGAATCGGTCGAGGGTTCCGACGTCCACACCCGCGTTGAAAACGGCGGGGCGTTGCGGCCGATGCAAGGGATCAACTATCCCGACGGAACGCTGGCCCTCGATGCGGTCACCGATCGCGACTTCGAACATCTCGCCTTCGGCCTCGACGCCGGCGTCGACTGGGTCGCGGTGTCGTTCGTGCGCAGCGCGGCCGACATCGCGCGCGTGCGCACGTTCATGGACGAACGCGGCAAGCGCGTTCCGATCATGGCGAAGATCGAGAAACACGAAGCGCTCGAGGACATCGACGCGATCGTGCTCGCCGCCGACGGCATCATGGTCGCGCGCGGCGACCTCGGCGTGGAAATCCACCTCGAAGACGTGCCGATGATTCAGAAGGATCTCATCGCGCGCGCGAACCGCGCCTCGAAGCCGGTCGTGACCGCGACACAGATGCTCGAGTCGATGATCGCGAGCCCGCGCCCGACGCGCGCCGAAGCGACCGACGTCGCCAACGCGATCCTCGACGGCACCGATGCGGTGATGCTCAGCGGCGAGACCGCGCGCGGCGAGTACCCGCTCGAAGCGGTGCGCATGATGGCGACGATCGCGGCGTCGGTCGAGAGCCAGTACCCGCACGCCGAGTTCCACCGCAAACACACCCTCAACGTCGACATCCGCGCCAGCGACGACATCGGCACGGCCATCGCCGAGGCGGCGGCCAGCGGCGCCGACCGGCTCAAGCTGGAGCTGATCGTGACCGGCACGACGACCGGCAACACCGCGCGCTACATCTCATCGTTCCGGCCGCGGGCCAAGATCATCGGCCTCACGCCGCTGCCGGCCGTCGCGCGTCAGATGGCGATGATTTGGGGCGTCGAGTCGGTGCTCGTGCAGCCCTATCGCTATCTCGAAACGCTGATCGAGATCGCCGAACAGCGCGTCGTCGCCGACGGCTTGGCGAAATCCGGCGAGACGATCGCGATCACGAGCGGCATGCCGGTCGGCGCCGGCGGAACGAACGTCCTAAAGATTCACCGCTTACCCTAAATCAAACCGGAGCGTTGATCGCCGCGCGCTGCCGGCGCGCCGCTTCCCACAACGTGGCCGTGTCGGAACTGCAACCCACGAGCAGGTAGCCGCGCGCGATGCACTCGTTCGCCATCGCGGGCGACGCCGCGAGGATGCCGGCGACCTTGCCGTGCCGCACCGCGGCCGCCGCCACCGCGTCGATCGCGGCGGCGTAGTCCCCGGCCGGCTCCTGCCAGGCGGCCGGGTATTCCAGGCCGTAGGACGCCGCCAGATCGTTCGGTCCGACGAAGAGGCAGTCGATGCCCTCGACGGCGGCGATCGCGTCGATGTTCTGCACCGCTTCGGCCGTCTCGATCTGCGCCATCAGGAACACCTCGCCGTTGGCCTCGCGAAAGTACGTCGTCGTGTCCGTCTCGAACGACAGTGCGACGCGCACGCCGCCGCGGCTGCGCGCGCCGAGCGGCGAGAAGCGCACGTCGTCGACCGCGCGGCGCGCGTCGGCGGCCGTGTTGATCATCGGCACCATCACCCCCGAGGCGCCGTAATCCAGCGCCGGCTGAATGGCCGCGCTCGTGTTCCAGGCCGCGCGCACGAACGGTTCGGCGCCGGTGGCACGAATCGCGTTGACGATTCCGCCGAGCGATTCCAGCGCGATCGGACCGTGCTCCATGTCGATCACGAGCCAGGCGTAGCCGCTGCGCGCGAGGATCTGCGCCGAGACCGGATCGGCGATCGCCACGAACGCGCCGACGGATACCGCGCCCGAGTAACAGGCTGCGCGCACGGCGTTGTTGCGCACCCTGCTCAGCCTTCGAGTTCGCGCGCGTGCGCGTCGACGCGGTCGATCAGCACTTTGCCGAACACCGACTGATCGAGTTTGCGGTAGCCGGCCTGCATCGATTGTTCGAAGCACTGCAGGTTGGCGGCGGTTTGCGCAACCGGCAGGTCGAGCGCGCGCGCGAACTGCTGCGCGAGGAAGAGATCCTTGGCCATCCACTCGGTGGCGAATCCGGCCCGCCATTCGTTGGAAGCCGGTCCGGTGGGCTGAATGCCGGGAACCGGCACGCGCTGCTGGATCGCCACGCAGTTGGCGGTGGAGACGGCGAACACGTCGGTCGCGAGCTTCGCATCGACGCCCGCGGCGTGCAAGAGCGCATAGGCTTCGGCCAGCGCGATCGTTTGCGCGCCGGCGATCATCTGGTTGCAGAGCTTGAGCGTCTGTCCCATGCCGGCGCCGCCGACGTGAAAGATGTTCTTCGCCATCGATTCGAGGACCGGCCGCACGCGTTCCAGCACCGCCCCCTCGCCCCCGATCATCATCGTCAGGGCGCCCGACTTCGCACCGATCGTGCCGCCCGAGAGCGGCGCCTCGATCATGTCGATGCCGCGCTCGGCGCACAGCGCGATCAGTTGCCGCGAGGCCGTCGGATCGATCGTCGAGGTGTCGACGAAGGCCGCGCCGGGCGCGAAACCCGCCAAGAGCCCGTCGGGCCGCGTCAGTACATCGCGCACCTCGTCCTGCGTCGGCAGACACGTCAGCACGACGGCGGCGCCGTCGGCCGCCTCACGCGGAGTATTCGCAACCGCGGCGCCGGCGGCGCGCAGGCCGTCGGCTTTGCCCGCCGTGCGGTTCCAAACCGTCAGCGGAAATCCGGCCGCCAGGACGTGCTCGGCCATCGGCAGCCCCATCGCGCCCAGGCCCAAGAAGGCGACGCGCACCGGCGACGCCGTCACGCCCGGCCCTCCGTCCGCTGTGCATCCGCGATCGCCGCGTAGCGATCGGCGAACCCGTTGTAGACCGCCGCTACGCCCGGCTCGGCCGCGCCGAACGACGCGACCTCGCGCATCTCGGCAACCCAGCGGTACGCCTTGGGATACATCTGCGCGATCTGGCGCCCGAGGTACGCGCTCAGCGCCGGCTGGCTCGCGGCGAATTCGGCCGTGAGCGCTTCGGTCAAGCCGGCCGCTTCGGCGCAGGCGAACATCGCCGAACCAACACCGGTGATGCCCTTGGACAAACCGCCGTAGCACATCTTGAGCGCCGAGGCGGTGCCCACCGGACCCTCCAGGGGGCGCACGATGAGGCCGTGGGCGTTCAGGACTTCGAACGCGGCGACGTCCGGGCCGCTGGCATAGAATTTCGGTCCGTCGTAACCGGTGCGCGGCGGCCCGCCGATGATCCCGGCGTCGACGTAGCGGATGCCGGCCGCGGTGATGACGTCGCCGATCCTGCGCGCCGATTCGGGCGCGACGGCATTGCAGTCGACGTACACGGGCGGCTCCCCGGCCGGAGCGTAGGCAGCCGCGAAATGTTCGGCCACCTCCAGCGCCTGATCGGGCGGCACGATCGAGAGCACCAGCGTGCAGCTGCGCGCGATGGCAGCCACATCATCGACGACGCCGATGCCCGCGCGCGCAACGCGCTCGGCGCTGGCCGCGCTGCGACCCGCCAGCGTCGTGCGCACGTCGACGCCGTGTGCCGCGAGCCACCCGCCGACGCCGCTCCCCATCTCTCCGGTACCGATCAACCCGACTCGAAAATACGCCGCTTTTCCGTGCATGACGAATGCAACTGTCGGGAACCGACGGTCCCGCACCTGCAGGGAGGGGCGCAGCGGTCCCGGTCAGCGATAGGGAACGGTGGCGACGGTCGGGCTGTCGACGGTGACGTTCGTGTAGACGGCGGTCAGTTCGGCGCGCATGTGCGGGATGTCGATCGTCGCGTGCTGACCGGTGACGATATCGGCGGCGCCGACGGTGGTGTAGGTCTGCGTCAACTCGATCGTTCCGCCGTCGTGCCGTTTCCAGGTCGCTTTGAGCATGCGCGCGCACTTGGCGTCGGTCACGATGTCGAGATAGATGACGAGGCCCGGCTTCTTCGGCGTCAGGCGCAGAACGGGCGCGGCGTCCGAGCTTTGCGGCGCCATCGCGATCTCGTAACGCGCTCCCCATGAAAGCGGATCGCCGAGGTCGTACTGCAGATCGTCGAACTTGGCCGCGATGCGCGGCAAGTTCTGCAGATGGTAGTGATACAGACCCGGCTTGCGGTAATTGCTCGTGCCGTGAACGGTGAGCCCGACAAACGGAAACGAATGCAGTTTCGCGCGCAGCTCGAGGTCGGCCGTGTAACCGTCAGGCGAACGCGGATCGGTCGAGAGACGCGCCAGCACGACGCCCGGGTCGGCATTGGTCACCGCTTGCGGCGCCGTATCTTCGGCACGCACGGGACCGGCCGCCAGCGCCACCGCGACGAGCAGCGCGACGAACGGAACCGGCAGGAGCGGAAGTCGCGCCATAGCGGCATAGTACGTCACGCGCGGGGTACGTTACAAGAGACGTAGCGCAATTTTTATCCGGCTGTAACCCTAAGCGAGCTAGCGACCGCTCCGCGTAGCGGCGACCAGTGTGGCCGCGTGCTCGAGCGATATCCGCTTGGTGTCGCCCGAGAGCATGCGGGCGATTTCGGCCAAGCGGTCGCCTTCGGCGCGCAGCGGCAGCACCTCGATCGTCGTTGCGCCGCCGGCGCCGTCGTCGTATTTGCGCAACACGTAGTGGGTATCGGCCCACGACGCGATCTGCGCCAAGTGCGTGACGCACACGACCTGTGCGACCGACGCCAGCCGGTGCAGGCGCGCGCCCACGGCGACCGCCGTGGCGCCGCCGATGCCGGCGTCGATTTCATCGAAAACAAACGTGCGCGCGTCCCGCCGGTCGGCGAGCACGACCACGAGCGCGAGCAGCACGCGCGAACGCTCGCCGCCCGAGGCGATGCGCGCCAGCGGGCGCTCGGGTTCGCCCGGATTGGCCGAAAAGCGAAACTCGACGCGGTCGGCGCCGTGGACCGCGACCTCGGCCAGCGCTTCGAGCGCGACCGTGAAGCGGGCCGCCGGCATGGCCAGCGCGTGCAGCTCGGCGGCGACGCGTTCTTCGCACGACGGTATGGCCGCGGCCCGCGCCGCGTGCAGCTCGGCGGCGTCACCCGCGATGGCGCCGTCGAGTGCGCCGAGCTCGGCTTCGAGCGCCGTCAACCGTTCGTCGCGACCGGCGTCGTTCTCGAGCGTGGCGTTGAAGCGCTCGTGCGCGGCCAGGACGGCGGCGATCGACGGGCCGTACTTCTTCTTCAGCGTCTCGATTGCGTCGAGACGAGCGGTCACCGCTTCGAGTTCGTTCGGGTCGAGTTCCACGTCATCGAGCGCGCGCGCGATCTGTGCGGCCAGCGTGTTGGCGTCGGCTTGCAGCGCGGCCGCGCTCTCGGCCAGTGCGGCGAACGGGCCGCCGAAACGGGCGATGCCGCCGAGCGCGTGGGCCGCATCGCCGAGCGCGTCGACCGCTCCGCGTTCGTCCTCGAGTGCGGCTCGGGCTGCGGTCAGCGCGGCCGCGATGCGCTCGGCGCTGCCGAGGATGTCGCGCCGCTCGCGCAAACGCTCGTCCTCGCCTTCTTCGAGCGCGGCCGCTTCGATCTCGCCGCGAGCGAAACGCGCGAACTCCCGCTCCGCCAGCGCCCGCTCGCCCCCGTCGCGCAGCGCATCCCGCTCCTCGCGCAATGCCCGGCGCAGCTCGTAGCGCTCGCGCAACCGCTCGCGCGGCACGAGCGCCGGTGCGCCGGCGAAACGGTCGAGCAGTTCGCGCGCGAACGCCGGCTCGAGCAGCCGGTGCGCTTCGCCCTGACCGACCGCATCCACGACGTGGGCGCCGATGGTGCGCAACTGACTCCCGCTGACGGCGACGCCGTTGACGCGTCCCTGCGAACGTCCGGCGGCCGTCACCTCGCGCACGATCACGACGTCGTCGTCAGCCGCCAGCGCGATGCCCATCGCGGCGAGCAGTTCGCGCAAACCGTCGTCGGCGCCGATTTCGAGCGCCACGCGCAGGCGCTCACCGCGGATCATCTCGCGCTCGACGCGCCCGCCGAGCGCCGCGTCGAGCGCGCCCAGCAGCATCGTCTTGCCGGAGCCGGTCTCGCCCGTGAACGCGGTAAAGGCGTCGCCGAACTCGACCTCGGCGTGCGCGATCAAACCCACGCCGTCGATCGTCAGGCGCAGCAGCGAGGCCGTCATCCGCGCTTGATCGGGACGCCCCATTGCAGCTTGTCCTCGAGGCGAGCGAAGAACGCGTGATCGCCGGTCCGCGCGAACTTCACCGGGCGCGGCGCGCGCACGACCGTCACCAGATCGCCCGAGGAGAGATCGCTGACGAAGGTGCCGTCGGTTTCGAGGTTGGCGTGCACGATCTCGGAGTCGCAGCTGATCTGAATCGTCGACGACGTCGGAACGATGAGCGGCCGCGCGAAGAGCGTGTGCGGCAGCAGGGCGGCGATGCCGAGCGCGTCGACGGTCGGCGAGATGATCGGTCCGCCGGCGGAAAGAAAATACGCCGTCGAACCGGTCGGCGTCGCGACGACGATGCCGTCCGAGGCGATGTGCGCGATGCGCTCGCCGTCGAGCGAGAGCCCGAAGGGGGCCATCCGGGCCTCCGCGCCGCGCCGCACGACGACGTCGTTGAGCGCGAAGTGCGCCGCGCCGCCGTTCACCGACGCCTGCAGCGCCAACCGCTCTTCAACCGCATACTCGCCGCGCAGCACGCGCTTCACGCGTTCCATCCCGTCGGCATCGGTCTCGATCTCGGTCAGAAATCCCAAGCGCCCGGTGTTGACGCCGAGCAGCGGCACGTCGAGCGGAACGGCGAGGCGTACCCCGCGCAGCAGCGTGCCGTCGCCGCCGACCGTGATCACCATCTCGGCGTCGGCGAGCGTTGCGCCGCTGGTAGCGTTGAGACCCGGCGCCTCGTCGGCGATCACCACCGCGACGCCGGCATCGCCGGCCATTCGGATGACGTGCTCGGCGCACTCGAGGGCGGTCGGGCGGTCGGTGGCAACCGAGATCGCGATCGTTTTCACGGCGCGTGCGCTTGCGCGACGAGCGCGTCGATACGGACGTCGTCCACCGGCGTGCCGGCGCGCGCGATCCGGTAGAAGAACTCCACGTTGCCGGCCGGACCGCGCAACGGCGACACACACGCGTCGACCGCGTGCACGCCCAGCGCCTCGAGCGCCGTGCGCACTTCGCGCAGGATCGCGGCGTGGACCGCCGGATCGCGCACCACACCGCCGCCGCCGAGGCGCTCGCGGCCGGCTTCGAATTGCGGCTTCACCAGCGCGACGATCGTGCCGCCCTCGCGCAGGTATGCCACCGCGCGCGCGACGATCGTGCGCAGCGAGATGAAGGACGCATCGATCACGATCAGATCGAAGCGATCCGCGAACGCGTCGTCGGCGAGCAAGCGAAAGTTGGTCCGTTCGACGACGCTCACGCGCGGATCTTGGCGCAGCTTCCACGCCAATTGGCCGTAGCCGACGTCGAGCGCGACGACCGAACGCGCGCCGTGCGCGAGCAGCGCGTCGGTGAAGCCGCCCGTCGATGCGCCCACGTCGAGCACGTCCAGGCCGGCCGGATCGAGGGCAAAGGCCGCCAGCGCTCCTTCGAGCTTCTCGCCGCCGCGGCTGACGTAGCGGGCCGGAACGTCGACGATCACTTCGGCTCCGGCACGGACGCTCTGGCCGGGCTTGGTGCGCGGTTCGCCGTCGACGCGCACCCGGCCGGCGAGAATCATTCCGCGCGCCTGCGAGCGCGTCAGTTCGGCTTGGGCCGCCACGACGTCGTCGAGGCGCCGGCTAGAACGGGGCTTCGTCGTCGCGGCGTTCATCGTCGTCGGCGCGCTCGGGGGCGCTCGGCGCCGCGGCGGTCCCATCGGCGGCGCGCAACGTCTCCTCGGCGTTCTTCAAGAGGCTCTCGCAGCGCGCGACCAGCGTCCGCCCCTCCTTGAAAAGCTCGACCGAACGTTCCAAATCGACGCTTTCGCGTTCCAACTCGTCGACGACCGCCTTGAGGCGATCGAGCGAGCTTTCAAAAGAGGTTGATTTGTTTTCCGCCATCCGCTCCATCGCGTTCGACGCGTGCACGCAGGGTTCCGCGAGCAAGTTGCGCTTCGATCGCCGTACCCGGCGGCGCATCGGCGGCGTCGCGCACCAGCCGCCCCCCGGCGGTAACGATCGCATAGCCACGTTTCAGCAGCGCTTCCGGATTGTTAGCGTCGAAGCGCGCCTTCAGGGTGGCGAGCAGCGCCGTATCCCGGGCGGTGACTCGAACGAAGGCCGGGCGCAGCCGGGCGATCAGCGGCGCGAGGCGCGCCGATCGTTTGGCCGTGAGATCGCCGGCAATGCGGTCGAGGGCGGCGCGCAGTTGCGTTACGCGGCCCAAGCGCCGTTCGAACAACGCCCGCGGTGAGGATGCGGTGAGCCGCCGTTCGTAGGGCAGCAGCGCCGTGCGCGAACGTGCGATCCGGCGCTCCGCGCCGACGGTCACGGCACCGCGCAACTGATCCACGAGTTGCCGCCGTGCCTGCAAGAGGCGGCCCGCATCCGCCACCGGCGAGCGGTTCTCGATGCGGTCGAGCGCCGAACGCGCGTGCTGCAGACGGTTCGCGAACGCGCGCCGCGCCGACGCACCGCGGTCGGCGACGATGCGCAGCAGATCCTCGCGTTTGGGCAGCACGGTTTGGGCCGCCGTCGACGGCGTGGAAGCGCGCACGTCGGCGGCCAGTTCGATCAGCGGAACGTCGCGCTCGTGACCGATCGCCGCGACGGTGGGCGTCACGCAGCGCACGATCGCCCGCACGACGCGCTCGTCGGAAAAACCGAACAGGTCCTCATACGAACCGCCGCCGCGCACCACGACCAGCAGATCGCAGCCCGACGCGTCGGCAGCGGCGATCGCCCCGAGAATTTCCGGCACGGCGCCGACCCCGTTCACCGCCGTCGCGAACAGGCGCAGCGCGACGTGCGGCGCGCGTTGCCGGGCTTGCGTGATGAAATCGCGCGTACCGTCGCCGCTGGACGATCCGACGACCGCGACGCGAAACGGAAAGCGCGGCGCCGGCTTCTTGCGTTCGTTCGCGAACAGCCCTTCGCGCTGCAGCTTCGCGCTCAGCGCCTCGTACTTGGCGTGGAGCGCGCCCACGCCCGTCAGTTCGAGCCGCGTCGCCACGAGCTGATAGCTCGACGCGGCGCGCGCGTAGATCTTGACCTCACCGTAGGCCACGGCGTCGGCGCCGTTGTCGAACGTTGGAAAGCCGGCCGCGCGCTCGGCGAACGCGACGCAGTTCAGCACCGCTTCGCGGTCCTTGAGCGAGAAGTAGACGTTGCCGTTGGCCTGCACGCGCAGGTTCGAGACTTCACCCTGCACGCCGACGTAGCGCAAGTGGCGATCGTCGTTCAGTTTTTTATCGAGGTAGCGCGCCAAGCGGTTGGGCGTGATGACGGGCGTCTTCACGCTCGACGGAACGCTCATGGCGTCGGTTCGGCCTGCGGTTTGGTATCGAGGGTTTCGAACGTCGTACCGTCGCCGACGGCGTTGGGCGGGGGCGCGGGCGTGGCCGGCGCGGCGATCGCGGCCTTCGGCACGGCGGCCGCTTTGCGGGCCGCGGCGGCGGCCGCCCGCGCGGCCTCGGTCACCGGCGGAGGCGTCTCCCCGTTACCGCAGGTGTGCGAGGGTTCGGTTCCGGTCAGGAACACTTCCGGCCGCCCGGTATCGCACAGGGTCACGCGCCGCACCTCGCCCGCCGGCTGCACGAAATCGTGTTTGGGCGTCTTGGCCAGCGCCGCTTTCATGAACCGCGCCCAAATGCGCGCCGGCACGTCGCCGCCGTAACTCTCGTTCATGCGGTGATAATCGTCGTTGCCGATCCACACCGCCGCCACGAGGTCGGGCGTGAAACCGACGAACCAGGCATCGCGAAAATCCGAAGTGGTCCCCGTTTTGCCGGCCGCCGGACGCCCGATTTGCGCGTTCGGAAAACCGGTGCCCTCGTTGATCACCGATTGCAGCATCGAGGTCACCACGTACGCCGTGCCGGCGCTGACCACTTCGGTCTGCTGCGGATAGGAATTGTCGAGCACCGGCGTGCCGAACGAATCGCGCACGATCCGGATCGGCGTCGGGTCGATGTGGATGCCGGCGTTCGCGAGCGTGGCGTAACCGGCGGCCTGATCGAGCGGCGCGACGCCGCTGGTACCGAGCGCAAGCGAGAGGTTCGCTTCGAGCGGCGCCTTCACGCCCATGCGTTTGGCGTATTCGATCACGCGATCGACTCCGAGCTGCTCGATCAGCTTCACCGCGACGACGTTGCGCGATTGCGCGAGCGCGTAGCGCAGCGTGATCGGGCCGAGGAAACGGTTGTCGTCGTCCCGCGGCGCCCAGCGCGTGCCGTCGCCCATCGGGTAGGAGATCGGCGAGTCGTCGATCGTCGCCGTGGGCGGCATGCCGCTGTCGATCGCGGCCGTGTAGACGTACGCTTTGAACGACGAGCCCGGCTGCCGGCGCGCTTGCCAGGCGCGATTGAACTGGTTGTTGAGCGAGAACGGCCCGGCGCCGCCGACCATCGCCAAGATCTCACCGGTCGAGGGCCGGATCGCGACGAGCGCGCCTTCGTTGGCGCCGATGCCTTCCGCCTTGCCCTGCGCGATGCCCCAGTCGACCGCGCTCTGAGCCGCAACTTGCATCGCCGGATCCATCGTCGTGTAGACCTGCAAACCGCCTTCGAACGTCGCTTGCGTGCCGAACTGCGCTTCGAGCAGATGCGTGACGTAGGTCGTGAAGTACGGATACTTGTAGGACTGCAAGCCGGTCGGGCGTTCGTGAATGAGGCGCAGCGGGCGCGCGAGCTCCTCGTTCATCTGGTCCTGCGAGATGAAGTCGCTCGCGACCATGCGCTCGAGCACGTGCTGCTGCCGTTCTTTCGCCCGCTGCAAGTTCACGAACGGCGAATAGTCCGACGGGGCGGCCGGCAGTCCGGCCAGCATCGCCGCCTGACCGATCGTCAGGCGCGAGACGTCGGTACCGAAGTAGGTGTGCGCCGCCGCTTGGATGCCGTACGCGCCCGAACCGAAGTAGATGATGTTGAGGTAGCGTTCGAGGATTTCGTCTTTGGTGTAGTAGCGCTCGATCTCGATTGCGAGCAACGCCTCTTGCACCTTGCGCGCGATCGAAACCTGACCCGAGAGGAACAAGCGCCGCGCGAGCTGCTGCGTGATCGTCGAAGCGCCCTGGAACTGCTCGTGCCGCCAGTCGGCGATGCCGGCGCGCAGGATGCCGCCGAAGTCGACGCCGTGATGCTGGTAGAAGTGCTGGTCTTCGGTGGCGATGAACGCGTTGCGAACCGGCACCGGAATCTGGGCGATCGGCACCCAGATGCGGTTTTCCGTGTAGAGGTTGGCCAGTTGCGAGCCGTCGCGCGCGAAGACGCGCGTCGACCGCGACGGCTGGTAGTCAGCCATACGGTTGATGTCGGGCAAGTTGCGCGAGTACGACGCGACCAGACCCGCGACGATACCCGCGCCGAGCAGCGCGCCGAACATCACGACCAGGCCCACGATGCGAAAGACGCGCGTCGCGCGCGACGGACCCGGGGGCGGTTTGCGTGACCGGCCGCGCGTGCCGGAGCGCGCCGCGCTACGCGCCACGAGCCGCTCGCGAAAGCACGCCGTTGACGAACCGGCCCGAATCCTCGGTCGAGAACTTCTTGGCCAGCTCGACGGCTTCGTTGATCACCACCGGCGTCGGCGTCTCCGTGCGGTGGCGCAGCTCGAACACGCCCATTCGCAACACGATCCGGTCGATCGTCGGCAAACGCTCGATCGTCCAGCCCTCGAGCAACGGACCGATCAGCGCGTCGCTCTCGTCGGCGAACTCGAGCGTGCCGAAGACCAGGTCCTTCACGAACGCGCGCCCGTCGGCGCCGTCGATGCGCGCGGTCGTTTCGCCCAGCATGTCCTCGGGCGTGCGGTGGCCGATCTCGGTGCCGTAGAGTGTCTGCAACGCGAGCTCACGAGCAAACCGCCGCGACGAGCTCACGCGAGTGCCGGCGCGCGCTGCGCGAGGTAGCGCGGCAGCCAGTCGACGCCGACGCCTGCTTGCTGGAACGCTTCGTCGCGCATGATCTCGCGGCAGAACGCGACCGTCGTCTTCACCCCTTCGATACGCGTTTCGGAGAGCGCGCGTTCCATGCGCAGAATCGCCGATTCGCGGGTACGACCCGTGACGATGATCTTTGCCAGCATCGAATCGTAGAACGGCGGGACGACGGTGCCCGAATACACGTGGGTGTCGACCCGCACCCCGGGCCCGCCGGGAAATTCGACGCGTCCCAGCGTGCCGGCGGCCGGAGCGAAATTATTTTCCGGGTCTTCGGCGTTGACGCGCACTTCGATCGCGCAGCCGTGAGGCTGCAGATCCGCTTGAGTGAAGCCCAGCCGCTCGCCGGCCGCAATGCGGATCTGCTCCTTGACCAAATCGACGCCGTAGACCATCTCGGTCACCGGGTGCTCGACCTGGATGCGGGTGTTCATCTCCATGAAGTACACGTCGCTGCCGTCGACGAGGAACTCCAGCGTGCCGGCGTTGGTGTAGTGAACGGCCCGCGCCGCCGTGACGGCGATATCGTGCAAACGGTCGCGCACCGCCGGATCGAGCGCCGAGGCCGGCGCTTCTTCGATCAGCTTTTGGTGCGAGGGTTTCTGCACCGAGCAATCCCGTTCGCCCAGATGCACGACGTCGCCGTACTGATCGCCCAGCACCTGCACTTCGATGTGCCGCGGCGAGCGAATCAGTTTTTCGACGTACATGCGCCCGTCTTTGAACGACGCCTCGGCCTCCGCCGACGCCGTGCTGAACGCAGCGGCCATTTCGGCCGGCGTCTCGACCGCACGCATCCCCTTGCCGCCGCCGCCGGCGGTCGCCTTGAGCAGCACGGGGTACCCGATCTGCGCCGCGACGGCCAATGCCTCGTCGGGCGTCGAGATGATGCCGCTGCCGGGCGTCGTCGGCACGCCCGATTCATCCATGATGCGGCGCGCCGTCGCCTTGTCGCCCATCGCGGCGATCACGCTCGGTGCGGGGCCGATAAACGTGAGGCCGTGATCGCGGGCGATCTCGGCGAAACGCGCGTTCTCGGCCAGAAAACCGTAGCCCGGGTGGATCGCGTCGGCGCCGCAGATCAGGCCGGTCGAGATGATGTTGGCGATGTTCAGGTACGACGACGCGACCGGTCCCGCGCCCACGCAAAAGGCCTCGTCGGCATGGCGCACGTGCAGCGAGCCGCGATCGGCTTCACTGAAGATCGCAACCGTCGCGACGCCCAGCTCGTGACAGGCGCGGTTGATGCGCAGCGCGATCTCGCCGCGGTTTGCAATGAGTACCTTGCGAAACATGGGCTACCGTTCGATCGCGAACAGCGGCTGGCCGTATTCGACCGGCTGGCCGTCGGTAACGTAGATCATCGCGAGCCGGCCTGCGCCGCGCGAGCGTACCGAGTTTCGAATGCCCAGCGTTTCGACGTAGGCCAGCTCGCGGTCGGCCTCGAGCTCCATGCCTTCGACGACCGGCGGCCGCAAAAAGCGCACGATGCCGACCACGTCGGCCAGGATCGCGTCGACCGCGCGCGCCGGCGCGGGCTCGGCGGCCGCACCGCGCGCGGCGGCTGCCGCGGCGCTCGCGGGTGCGCGCCGGAGCTCAACCTCGAACTCGCCGTCCCGCACCTTCAGCCGCGTCAAGCCTCCATCGTTAAAGGCCTGAGCGAGCGGGCGCACACGCTCCGCGATTGTGTCTTCGAACATCGAATGCCCGATTTTCGAGACAATCGGGAGCGGTCCCGCCCGGCGGCATCGAAGAGAGAGAAAGCGATTGTCTTCGGAGAGGGCGATTGAGCGTATCTCAGGTGACCGTTCACATCGATTCGTGGTTCCGCGTCGTATATCCGCAGGACTTCGTCCTGCCCGGTACGGTCGCGCACGCCCTCGATATGGCCGGGATCGCGCACCACGCGGGCAGCTTCCCGCACGTCAGCGAGCAGACCGACGTGGGTATTGCCTACCTGGTCGAGGCCGAACGGCTGGCGGCGCTGGGGTCGCGCAAGAAGATCGCGCATGCGCTCGAGCTGATCGAGCGCGAGGAGGGCGCGGCCACGATCGTCATCGCCGACGCCGGCGAATCGGCGATGATGTGGCTGGCCGAGGGCGAGCACATCGCGGGCTGGCTCATCCGGCCGCTCGATCCGGTCGCGCTCGTGGCCACCGTCACCGCCGCGCGGCGCATGCTCAACGAGCGCCGCGAAGCCGATCGCATGCGCGAGATGGCCCGGGACATGTCCCAAGAGACCGACCGCCTGCTCTCGATCGGGGTCGCGCTCTCGTCGGAACGCAATATCTCGAAGCTCCACGAGATGATCGTGCGCAACGCGCGCGAGCTGACCCGGGCCGATTCCGGCAGCCTCTTTCTGCTCGAAACGAGCGACGGCGGTGAAAACGCGCTGCGCTTCGCCGTCGCGCAGACGGGCCCCGACGATGCCGGTACCCATCTGGGCGCGGTCCTGCCGCTGACCCGCGGCTCGATCTCCGGCTACGTTGCGCTCAGCGGCGAGGTCGTGCGCATCGACGACGCCTACGAGATCCCGGAAACCTCCGAGTACCGCTTCAACCCCTCCTTCGACAAGCAGAACGGCTACCGCACGAAGTCGGTGCTCGCGGTACCGATGCGCGATCACGAGAACGCGATCGTCGGCGTCATCATGCTGATCAACCGCAAGCCCGAGTTCGAGCTGGTGCTGACTTCGCCCACGATGACGGAGAGCGTGGTCAACCCGTTCACCGAACGCGACGAGAGCGTGCTGCTCTCGCTCGCATCGCAAGCCGGGGTGGCCCTTGAGAACAAGGCGCTCTTGGCCTCGATCCAAGATCTCTTCGAGCAGTTCGTGCGCGCGTCGGTCAAGGCGATCGAAGTCCGCGATAAATCGACTCAGGGTCATTCCTCGCGCGTCGCCGAGCTGACCGTCGCGCAGGCGGTCGCCGCGAACGCCGTCGAGGCGGGCCGTTTCCGCGACCTGCACTTCGACGAGGACGCGCTGCGCGAGATGCGCTACGCCGCGCTGCTGCACGATTTCGGCAAGGTCGCGGTACCCGAATATATCTTCGGCAAAGCCAAGAAGCTGCCCGACGGCAAGCTCGATGCGATTCGGCTGCGCTTTCTGCTGGCGATCAACCAGATCGAGACGCTCGGCGCGCGCCGCAAGTTCGAATTGCTCCAGACCGGGGTGCCGCTCGACGACCGCCGGATGCTCGACATCGATGCCGACGCGACGGCCCGGGCGGGCGAACTCGAGGCGCTGCTCTCCACCGTCGAGTCGGCCAACGAACCGCGCGTGGTGGCGGCCGAAATCGGCGCCCTGCTCGATTCGATCTTGGGCAAAACCTATCGCGACGTCGAGGACGAGCGGCCCCTCCTCGACACGGCGGAATTCGAGTTTTTGCGCATCCCGCGCGGATCGCTCTCCAACGACGAGCGCCAAAAGATGGAACAGCACGTCACGCAGTCGTTTTATTTCCTGCGCGAGATTCCATGGGCCAAAACGCCGTGGCGCAACGTTCCCGATCTGGCCTACGGACACCACGAACACCTCGACGGCACCGGCTATCCGCGCGGCCTCAAGGACACCGAGATCGCACCGCAAGTGCGCATGCTCACCATCGCCGACGTCTACGACGCGCTCACCGCCAAGGACCGGCCCTACAAAGCCGCGATGCCGATCGACCGCGCGCTCGACATCCTGGTGAAAGAATTCGCGCAACGCGGCAAAGTCGATAGCGAATTACTCGATCTCTTCATCGCGCGCAAAGTCTACGAAACGATCGCCGAAGCCAAGACCTAACGCGTTCGCAGGGATGATGCGGGTCACAAGCTTGCGCTTGGTCCAGGGATATACCGCGAGGGATCCGTAGCGTTACCCTGTTATGTTTGCTTTAGCTCTCGTAGCAATAGCAGCAGCCGCACTTGCCGCGATCTTCATCGTCGAGAGCTTGCGCTTGCGCAAGGCGCAGAGAATTCGCCAGACGCCGCGCAGCACGGCTCGCCGGCAACCGCAGCTCGAGGATGCGATCCGCGCGGCCTTCGACGGCCCGAGCGAAAAGCACGGCGAACTTTTTCTCAGCTATACGGTGTGGAAACGCGATCAAGAGACGCGTCTAGAGCTCTTGGCGGCCGATCCGTTCGGCCGGCTCAACGAGTTCACGCGCTGCCTGATCGTGCGCCATCTGTGGCGCGCGCTCGAACGCCTCGCCGACGGTTCCGTCGTGATGGTCGACAACCCGCCGCAGACATGGACGCACAAAGTCGACGCCGCCTTCCACGACCACGGCATCGACCCGTGGCGCTTGCCGCCGCCCGGCCCCGTCCTCGTCCCGCAGTTCGCTAAAGACTGATCGCTTAGGGGCGGTAGACGAGCCCAACCCCGATCACCGGCTGGATCAGCCGCGTGCGGAACTGCGCTGCCGTCACGGCGAGATCGTTCTCGAACTGCGCGTTTGCCTGCAGCGGCCCGGTGGCGTTCGTGGCGAGCGTTCCGTTACGGATGACGAGCCCCGCGTCGAAGGCGATCGTTAGGCCTTTGAGGATCCCGGTGCCGCCGCCGAAACCGGCGTAGATCGCCGGATTGGCGAACGAGACGCGCGCCGAGACGATGCCGGCCAGGTTCACCGGGTAGGCGTTGCCGTTGAGGAGATAGTTCGGGCCGTAGCTCTGCGCGACTTTGTCGACGTGGTCGCCGCCGAGCAACAAGCCGCCGGAGAGACGCCAGCGTCCGCCGTACGGCCGCCAGTCCATCGCCACGAGCACGTTGTTTTCGTGGAACGTCGACGTCCAGGGATTGCCGTCGACGACTCGCGAGCTCGTCGTCGAGAGCAAACCGGTCGTCACGCGGGCGCTCAAGTCGAACAGCAGCGGGCGCTCGAGCGTGACGCCGTCGCCGAGCGTGCTGACGTGGACGCCGAACGAGATCGGATCGAACGAATCGGCACGAGCGATCGCCGGGATCACCCACAGCGCTCCCAGCAGCACCGCGACGGAGCACCATCTCATTAGCGCTCCTCTTCGCGCTCGAACGCTCCAATTCGTTCAACGGCCGCCAGATCGGCGGGCGGCAACGCATCGCGAGCGGCGGCAAACGCCGGTTCGATCTCGGCCAGCGGCACGAGCGCGAACGCGCGCTCCAGCAAACGCGCGTGCGGGATGGTCAGCTCCGGATCGTTCTGCCGGACACCCTCGTAGTCGAGGATGTCGATATCGATCGCTCGCGGGCCCCAACGAACGCTCGCTACCCGGCCGAGCGTTCGTTCGAGCGACTTGAGTGCCGCCAGCAGCGCGGTGGGCTCGAGCGGCGTTTCCAGCACGACCGCCGCGTTGACGAACGGCGGCTGACCGGTGACGCCCCACGGCGGGGTGCGGTAGAGTGACGATGCGGCCGTGACCCGGCCGATGCCGCCCAGCCGCGCTTTGGCGGCGCGCAGCGTCGCGACCGGATCGCCGAGGTTGGCGCCGAGCCCGAGCCAGGCTCTCACTCGCGCTCGGCGTGCAGCACCACGGCCGGCGTCGCACCGGCCAGCAACGCCGGTTTGGCGATCCGCACGCGCGCGCGGTGCACGCGCGGGTCGGCCAGGATCGCGTCGAGCACGTCGGCCCCCAAGCGCTCGAGCAGGTCGTAGGAGCGGTCGCGCACCAGCCGCACGATCGTCGCGTGCAGTGCTGAGTAATCGAGCGTATCGGCCAGCGCGTCGCTCGCGCGCGCCGCCGTCAGGTCCAGCTCGAGCACAACGTCGATGTCGAACGGCTGGGCCACGGTCTTCTCACCCGGATCCGCGCCGTGATGCCCGAAGGCGCGAATCCCCCGCAATTCGATGCGATCGGTCACCGCAGGCCGTCGGACCAGCCCGGCGGACGCCAGCCGCGGACGATCGCGTCGGTCACGTGCACGACGTCGCGCTGTTCCTCGACGTCGTGAACCCGCACGATGTCGATTCCGGCCGCCGCGGCGAGCGCGACGGTCGCCGCGGTGCCGAAGGCGCGGCCGTCGATGTCGCGCGCGGTGAGCCGGCCGATGGTCGACTTGCGCGAGGTTCCGAGCAGCGTCGGAAAGCCCAACGCGACCAGACGCGGGAGCGCGCCCAGCACGCTGAGGTTGTGCTCGGGTGTCTTACCGAAGCCGATGCCGGGATCGAGGATCACGTGTTCGGCGGGAATACCGGCCCGCACGCAGCGTTCCGCCGATGCGGATAGCGTCGCCAAGACTTCATCCATCACGTCGCCCTCGTAGATGGCGACGGCCTTGTTGTGCATCACGACGATCGGCGAGGCGGTCTCCACGCAGACCTCGATCAGCGCATCGCCGGCGCCCCAGATGGAGTTGAGCAGATCGCCGCCGGCGGCGTGCGCGCGGCGGTAGACGCCGGCCTTGAACGTGTCGACCGAAACGATCGCGTTCGCATCCGCACCGCGCAGCGCTTCGATCACCGGCACGAGCCGCGCGATCTCCATTTGCTCGTCGATCGGCTGGTAGCCGGGACGGGTCGACTCCGCGCCGACGTCGATGATGTCGCAATCGGCATCGCGCTGTTCGAGCGCGCGCGCGAGGGCACTGGCCGTGTCGGGCACGCCGTCGCCCGAAAACGAGTCGGGCGAGACGTTGACGATCCCCATGACGTAGGTTCGCCGGCCCCACTCGAGTCGGCGACCGCGGACGCGTAAGGCGCCGCGAACCGCCGCTTCAGACACCCGAGCTCACGACGTTGGCAAACCACCAGTCGCGCAGCCGCGCGACGACGAACGTGGAACCGGTGACGACGACCACGTCACCGGCGTCGGCGTTGCGGCGCGCAATCGAGAACGCGTCGACCGGATCGCCGATCGCGCGGCCCCAGATGCCGAGCTCTTCGGCGATGCTGGCTAGGCGCTGCGGACGGATCGCCGTGCGGCCCGGAATACCGAAGAACCCGGTGAACGAATACGTTGCCGGCAGATCGGTGAACGGCCGCAAGATCGCCGCGACGTCCTTGCTCTCGGCGATCCCGATGACGAACGAGAAGCGCCGGTCGGGAAAGGCCGAACGCAGCGCCGCGACGAGGTGCGCGGTCTTGTCGGGGTTGTGGGCGACGTCGAATACCACGCCCGGGTGCGAGGGAAAGAATTCCATGCGGCCGGGAATCACCAGCCGCGAGAAGCCCTCTTCGATCTGCGCGCGCGAGGGGCGCAGATCGTCGGCCAGAAATTCGAGCGCGCGAATTGCCGTCGCGGCGTTCTCTTGCTGGAACTCGCCCAGCACCGGCAGCGCGAGCTCGTAGCGGTCGAGCGGCGTCACGACGTCGAAGGATTGGCCGTAGCGTTCGCCGCGCCGCGGTTCGACCGTCACCGTATCGGCGACCGATACGAACGGCGCGCCCACGGCCGCGCAGGCCGCTTCGATCTCGCGGCGCGCATCGGCATCGCGCACGTTCGAGACGAGCGGAATGCCGGGCTTGGCGATGCCGGCTTTGTCACGCGCGATCTCGGCGGTCGTATCACCGAGGATCTCGGTGTGATCGAGCGAGACGTTGGTGATGATCGCGACGCGGGGCTGCAGCACGTTCGTGCCGTCGAGCCGCCCGCCGATGCCGGCTTCGATCACCGCGACGTCGACCTCGGCCTGCGCGAACGCCGTGAACGCGAGCGCCAGCAACACCTCGTAGTACGACGGGCTGCCGTGCTCGCCGGCGACGCGATCGATGGCCGGCATCATCTCTTCGAGCAGCTCGCCGAAGGCGTCCTCGGATATGGCCTGGCCGTCGATGCGAATGCGCTCGGTGGGCGACGCGAGGTGCGGCTTGGTATGCAGGCCGACACGTTTGCCCGAGGCCTGCAGCGCCGCGGCCAGCATCGTCGCGGTCGAACCCTTGCCGCTCGTGCCCGCCACGTGCAGGGTTGGATAGCGCAGCTGCGGTTCGCCCAGGGCGGCGACGAACGCCCGGATCCGGTCTAACCGGTTGGGCGCGCGGCGGGAGGCGTGTTCGTTGATGAGACCGAGCAGATAGGACTGCGCGCTGGCGAAGTTCACGGCTGCCGTCCTTCTACGTGGCCGAAGTTCCGGTTTCCGTCCAAAGCGGCAGCGGACTCACCCGTCGAGCACGCTGCCGCGCAGCAGGTCGAGGGCGTGCGGCAACGCGGGCAAGATCACCGCGAGCGTCTCGCGGACGGCCTTGGGGCTGCCGGGCAAGTTCACGATCAGCGTGCGGTCGCGCACGCCGGCGACGGCGCGCGAGAGCATGGCCGTCTTGACCATCGCGAGCGAGGCGGCGCGCATCGCTTCGGCGATGCCCGGCACCTCGTAGTCGAGCACCGCGCTCGTGGCCTGCGGCGTGCGGTCGCGCGGACCCGAGGCCCGTGCCGCCGCTCGTGAGGATGGCGCCTACGCCGCGGTCGCAGAGTTCGATCAGCGCCGCTTGCAGCGCCGCGGGGTCGTCGGCGATCACCCGTTCGTCGTCGATGGAATACGCCGTGCCCAGCGTCTCGCGAATGACCGGGATGCAGCCGTCGGGCCGCTCACCGCTCGCCGCGCGGTCGGAGAGTACGATGACCGCCACGCGGTAGGGCTCAGCCGGCGCGCCAGTCACCGCTTTTGCCCCCGGTCTTTTCCAGCAAGCGGACCGCCTCGATCACGATGCCTTTGTCGACCGACTTGCACATGTCGTAGATCGTCAGCGCAGCCACGCTGGCCGCCACCAGCGCTTCCATTTCGACCCCCGTCGTGGCGCTCGTGGTCGAGCGCGTTTCGATCCGCAGCGCCGTCTCATCGTCCCAGCTGAAGCTCACGTCGACGGCGTCGAGCGGGAGCGGGTGACAGAGCGGAATCAGCTCGCCGGTCCGCTTAGCGGCCAAAATGCCGGCGATCTGCGCCGCCACGAAGGCGTCGCCCTTGGGCAACGTCGCCGAGCGTAACGCCTCGGCCGCGCGCGGCGGCAAGCGCACCAGCGCGCAGGCGCGCGCCGTCCGCCGCGTCACCGCTTTCGAGCCCACGTCGACCATCGTCACCGACCCGTCGCCGGCGACGTGCGAGAGCTCGTTCAACGCGCGGGGGCTGCCGATTGAAAGCGCAGCCAGATCAGGGCGAGCACGGCCAGCACGAAATACAGGAAGGGGTGTTTGGCGTGGGCTTTGTCGTTGGAGAAGCCGAGCGCGCGCGTCATCTCGTTGGCCTCGAGCGGGTGCAGTATCGAGAGGATGCCGCACAGGACGAAGATGATGGCGAGGGCGATGGCGAGAGACTTCATCAAACCACTTTCGTGCTAAAGAGAATCAAGGCGGCGGCGCCGGCGAGCAAGCAGTACCAGCCGAACGGCCGCAAGTCGTTGTGTTCGAAATACCGGGTGAGAAACGCGACCGACGCGTAGGCCGTGATCCCGGCGAGGACGCAGCCCGCGACCGCTTCGACGGGACCGATGGTGACGCCCGGTTTGAACAACGCCGGGATTTCGAGTACCGAGGCCAGCAAGATCACCGGCGTCGCGAGCAAGAACGAGTAGTTGGCTGCTTCCTCATGATCGAGATCGATCAGCAGCCCGGCCACGATCGATGCGCCCGAGCGCGAGATCCCGGGCAGCAGCGCGAGGCTCTGCGCCACGCCCACGCCCATCCCCTCGAGCCACGTGACGCGTTCGATGGGCTTGGCGATCCGTTCGCTGCGGGCGTGCTGACGGCGGCGCAACTCCTCGCCCGCGAACATCACCCGCGGCGTTGATCATCAGGAAAATCGCCACCGGAATGGGCGAGGCGAACAGCCCGCGCACGCTCGACTGAAAGAGCACGCCGAGAATGCCGACCGGAATCGTTCCGACGACCAGCAGCCAGCCCAGCCGTTCGTCGCGTTCGCCGATGAAGCGCCCGCGCACGACGCTCGCGACCAGCGCGCGCACGATGCGCACCCACTCGGCGCGGTAGAACGCCAACAGCGCCAGCGCCGTCCCCAAATGCAGCACCACGACGAAGGCGAGAAACGATTCGTCGCTCTCGTCGACGTGCCAGTGCAACAGCGGCGGGATCAGAACGGTGTGTCCGAGACTCGAGATCGGGAAGAGCTCGCTGACGCCTTGCAGGATCGCTAGAAACATCGCCTGCGCGAACGTCACGCCGGCCTTATTGCGATTGGAATTCCACGATGAAGCGGTAGGTGTCGGCGACGGGTTTGCAATTCACGACCTTCGTGCGGAACGTACTCGCGCGCGTGGCCGCGATCGCCGCGTTGTTGAGTAAGGCGCTCGGCGATTTTTCGATCTTGGTCGAGACGACCTTGCTGTTCTCGTCGAGCGATACGTCGACCCGAACCTCGCCCGTGATGCCTTGCTGCTGCGCGATCGGCGGCGTTTCCGCCGGGACGGCGTTGGTGGTTCTCGGATCGGCGTTGGGCTGAGCGCACGTCGGCGGCGGGGTCGGCGGCGGCGTCGGCGGCGGGGTCGGCGGCGGCGGCGCGGGCGTGGCTACCACGGGCGCCGTCGTCGGGGCGCCGGTGGCCGAGCCGCCCGGCACGCCGTTGGCCGAGCCTTCGGTGTGCGTGTTGCCTTCCTCCGACGGACCGCCCGAATGCGCGTTCGTCTTGAGCGTGTTGATCTTGATTTCTTTGGGCTTGGGCGGCTGCGGCGTCTGCTTGCGGCGGCGGCGTGGGCGGCGGCGTCGGCGGCGGCGTGGGCGTCGGCGTCGGCGTCGGCTTGGGCGTCGGCGGCGGCGTCGGCATCTTGTCGATCTTCACCGTCTCGACTTTTTCCGGCGCCTCGGGCGTGCGGTTGAACTTGATCAGCGGCCCGACCGAGCAAATGCAGAACGATCGAGAGCACGAACCCATAGAGCAAAAAGTTTTGCGTCCGCTCGCGCACGGTCGGCGGCGGCTTGGGGGCGTTCGCGGCTCATTTTATTGCGACTGGCCTTCCGGTTGGCCCTCGATGTGGTTGGCGAGGCCGAAGCCGGTCAGGCCCTCGTTCTTCGCGGAATCCATCACCCGCAGGATCGTTCCGAAATCGGCCTTGGGATCCGCCTTGATGATCACGGTCCGCAGCCGCCCGCCGGTTTGCGCAACGAGGTCGTGGAACACGCGGCCGGCGTCGGTCTGATCGACGATCGTCGAGCCGACCTGGACGCGGTTCTTGGCGTCGATCAGCACGACGATTTCCGACGGCTGGACCTTCAGCACGTTCTTGGCATCGGGCAGCTTCGGCTCTTTGGTGACCGACGCCAGAATGATGAAGATGATCAACAGCACCAACAGCACGTCGGTGAACGGCGTGATGTTGATGGTCGACATCACCTCATCTTCTTGCGCTCCTGCGGTAACAGCCATTACGAAGTCACGAACCCGACATCGTCGAGGCCGTTGAGGCGGGCGGCGTCGAGCACGGTGATGACCGCTTGATACGGCGCCTTCACGTCGGCCGTCAGCGATACGTGTTTGTTTCCGCGGCGCCGCTTCACGTCGGCCATGTCGGCGTAGATGTGGGCCGTGTCGGTCTTCTTGTTATCGATGAAGATCGTCGCCGTTTTCGCTGATCAGCACCTGGATGTTGTCGTTCTTCTTCAGCTGCTGGATCGGCGAATTATCGGACTTGTCCGGCAGGTTCTTCTGAAACCCGGGCGGGGTCACGAGCGCGGCCAGAATCATGAAGATGATGAGCAGGACCAGCAGCACGTCGGTGAACGGCGTGATGTTGATCTCCGCCATCACCTCGTCGTTGCCGGCCGAGGAAAGCAAGGACATCGGGAGTTAGTTCAGCGCGCGGGCGTCGCGGCGGAGGGCTGGTAGAGTTCGGTCGGGATCGGCGCACCGGTGTTGTGGAAGTGCAGCATCTCGGCGAGCTGGTTGGCCGCGACGATCATCTCTTGGTTGTACGACTTGATCCGCGACTTGAAGTAGTTGAAGAAAATGACCGACACGACGGCGACGAACAGACCGGCGGCCGTCGTGATCAACGCTTCCGAAACGCCGGCCGCAACGACGGCCGGGGTCGAGTTGCCCTTGAGCGCGATGTCTTGGAAGGCGCGGATGATGCCGAGCACCGTTCCGAAGAGGCCGACGAACGGCGAGATGACGGCGATCGTACCGATGATGCCGAGGTTGCGCTCGAGCGAGTTGAGGTGCTCCATCAGCGCGATCGAGAGCGCGTCGGTGATGTCGGCGCGGTTCTTCTCGCCGCGCTTGAGGCCGAACTCGAGGATCTTCGGAAGCATGCCCTTGTTCTGTTGGCAGACCTTGACCGCTCCGCTCAAATCGTTGGCGGCGATCTTCTGGCCGAGCGCACGCAAGCAGACCCTTCGAATCGGAGTGCTGGCTCGAGAAGAACAGCAGCCGTTCGATGACGATCGCGATGGCAACGACCGACAAAAGCAGCAAAATCCACATTGCCGGGCCGCCGCTGATGATTGTTTGTAAGAATCCACCGATGTCCACGGTTGCTCCCAGGGCCTCCTACGGTGCGAGAATTTTGTACCGGTTTACGTCTGCGAATGCGGCAACAGGAAACCCGCGGGGCACGTCCCGGCCGACGAGGTCGTCTGAGTTATCTTATCGGTCGCCGATTCCTCGTCACCAATGGTGAATCACAACGGCGGCGGTGTGGCCGCAGTCTTAAGCTGTTTTAATGCATCGTCGATCTGTTTGGCTAGGCTCGGGTCGGAGCTGTAGTCCGCACTGGCCTTGGCCTTATTGATGTAATCGACCGCGCTTTTCGGGTCTTTCTGGTTCGCGGCGGCAACGCCCAAGATGAACTCGGCACGGCCGGAATTGGGGTCGAGTGCCAGCGCTTTCTGACCTTCGGCTTTGACCTTTTCCCAGTCGGGCTTTTTGTCGGTTGCGAGCACGGTCGCGGCCTGCGCCGTCAGTGCGGCGGCGGCGGCCGGAAAGGCGTTCGCGCCCGATTCGAAGCGGCTCACCGCTTCCGCGGTTTTGCCCTGATTGGCTAGGGCGATGGCGGCGTTGGCCACCGCGATGTAGGCATATTTGTCCAGTTGCGCCGAGCGCACCCCATCGATCCGCGCGACGTCGCGTGCGGTCGTCGCCGCTTCGCCGTATTGGCCGGCGTCGAGCTGCGCCTGCGCGAGACTGAACGCGAGCGTCGCCTGCGTCTTGTCGTCGGCCTTCGTTGCGACCGCGACCTGGCGCGCCTTTTGAAGGGCGGCGATCGCCGCGACGTCGTTCTGCATGTCGGCGTCGGCCACGCCGGTGATGTAGTAGCCCTGCAGGCTGTTGGGGTTCAGGTTGATGGCATGTCCGGCCGCTGCGATGGCCTCGGGATATTTTTTTGCCTCGAGCAACGCGCCCGACTGTTTCTCGTAGGCCTGTTCGGCGAGCACTTTGTACTGGTCCGGGATCGTGCCCGATTTGTCGAAGGCGTCGGCCGCGCCGGCCGAGTCGCCGCTGAAGGAGTCGGCCACGCCGAGCAGCGTGTAGGCCTCGGTATCGCCCGGATGGGCCTGCAGGTAGGTCTGCAGCAGGCCCTTCGCGTCATCGTACTTACCGGCCCGAATGGCTGCCAGAGCCGGCGCCGTCCCGGCGGCCGGCGGCGCCGCGGCCGTCTCGGTCCCGAAGGTCAGCACGTAGTCATAGTACGCGTCGACCGGCTGGCCGTTGCGCACCGCCGGCTTGTACTTCGAGTTTTTAGCGATATCCAGGGCGGCCGGGTTGTCGGCGGCGTTCGAGGTCTTGAGCACCTTGTTGACCGTGAACGACCCGTCTTTCTTGACGAACACCTGCACGGTCACCGCGCCGTTGCCGCCGGGCGCCTGCGTGGTCGTCCCCTTCTGCAGCAGCTTCGGCGGCGTGTACGTGGCGGGTGTCGTCTGCGCGCTCACGGCGGCGGGCGCCGCGAGGGCGACGGCACATGCGAGCAGGCGGAACGCGAACTTCAACTGTTTACCCCTTCGGGACGGCGTACGGTAGAGAACGGGTGCTGCCGGAGGAACGTTCCAGCGTGGCGAGAGCCCGGTGAGCGCTTTCGAAGGCTGCGCGCAGTTCACCGAGGTTCCCGGCCCGGAGTCCGGCCGCCGTCGCTTGCAAGGCGGCGGCCACGGCTTCCAAAGCGTCCGCCACCGCGATTGCATTGGCCTGCGCGATCGGTGCCCACAGTGCGGCCTCGGAATGCGCCAAACGCAGCATCGACTGCATACCCGGGCCGCACACATCGTACACCCGGTCGTCGGCATCCCCGGTCGCGGCCAGCTGGGCTCCCAAGGCGACCGAAAGCAGCTGCGGGAGGTGCGAGCTGACCGCCACCAGCCGGTCGTGATCGGCGGCGGTGAGGGCCAGCGCGCGCGCGCCGAGCGCCGCCACGAACTGCTCGAGCCGCGCCTGGGCCGCCGGCTCGCGCGCCGGGACGATGACCCAGGTGCGGCCCTCGAACAGCGCGGGGTCGGCCGCGCCGAAGCCGCCCAGCTCGCGCCCGGCCAGCGGGTGCGATGCGACGAACCGCGGCAGGCCGGCTCCGGCCGCCACGATCGGCAGTTTGACCGAGGCCACGTCGAAGACGAGTTCCGGTCCGGCGAGTTCCGGGGTCGCCGCCAGCACCCGGGCCGTGACGTCGACCGGCAGCGCGATCGCGACGACCGCGCAGCGCTCAGCCAGCGCGGCCAGATCCGGGGCCGTCGCATCGAGCGCGCCGGCCGCGAGCGCCGCCTGTAAGGCGCCGGGGTCGTGGTCGTAGCCGATGACGGTCGCACCGGCGGCGTGCGCGCGCAACGCGATCGAGCCGCCGATCAGCCCCACGCCGGCGATGCCGAGGACGGTACCCTTCACGAGCGTTCGAGGTCCGGACGCAGCACGCGCGCGCCGTCGAGGTAGACGTGCACGATCTCGTGCTGCGCTTTGGGGGTGTTGACGTGCAGCAGCACGCGGATGCAGCGCGGCAAACCGCCGGGGACGGCGATCTCGGTGAAGTTCAGCAGCGGAACCAGCGTCCAGCCCATGCGCCGCGCGGCCGCCGCCGGAAACTGCGAGACCAAATCCGGCGTGAGCGTGAACAGCGCCGACGCGACGTCGGCGGAATCGATGCCGTTCTCGCTGACGATCTCGCGCAACAGCCGTTCGGTCGCATCGAGCAACAGCGTGGCGTCATCGCGCTCGACGGTGATCGCGCCGCGCACGCCGCGCACGGCCGTCATTCGCCGTCGTCCCCGGCCGCGCCGGCCGCATCGACGAGCACGCGCAGTGCCGATACTTCGCGCGCCGTCGCTTCCCGAATCTCACCCGGCGCGAGCGTTCCCAAACCGATCGGCCCGAAGCGCAGCCGGGTCAAGCCGATGACCGGATGGCCCAGCTCTTCGAACATGCGCCGGACTTGCCGGTTGCGGCCTTCGTGAATCGTGACGTCGATGCTGGAAGCATCGCGGCGCGCGGCCACGACGCGCAACCGGGCCGGTTGCGCGGGACCGTCGTCGAGCTTCATGCCGCGCTGCAGCTCGGCGACTTGGTCCGAGCTCAGCCGGCCGCGCAGCGTCGCGCGGTAGGTTTTCTCCACGCCGAAGCGCGGGTGGGTGAGCACGTGCGCGAGCGCGCCGTCGTCGGTGAGCAGCAACACGCCGGCCGTGTCGTAATCGAGCCGGCCGACGGGAACGACGCGCCGCTCCCACGCATGGCGCTTGAGCACGTCGGCGATCGTGCGCCGGCCTTCGGGATCGCGCATGGTGGTGACTACGCCCAGCGGTTTGTTCATGACGATGTACGCCGGTTCGAGCGCGGGTGCGACGATCCGCCCGCCGAACTCCACGACGTCGTGCGGCACGACCGAGGTGCCCAGCTCGCGCACGACGCGGCCGTTGACGCGCACGAGCCCGGCGACGATCAGTTCTTCCGAACGCCGTCGCGACGCGACACCGCTAGCCGCGAGGTAGCGCTGAAGCCGCACCGCGCGTCAGCGCGCGGGGACTTCGCCCGCGATGATCGCGGCTACGTCCAACGGCGAGCGCGTTGCGAAGGAAGCGCGCAGTTCGCGCATCCGGTTCAACTCGGTCTCCGAGAGCAGCAGTTCATCATCGCGCGTGCCCGACAAGCGCAGATCGATCGGCGGTTCGACGCGCGCTGCGGCCAGCTCGCGCGAGAGCGCGATCTCCGCAGTTCGCGATCGCGGTCGCTTCTTCGGCGACCACGGCATCGAAGGCCGAAGGACCATCGACCGCAACCGTCGCGACGATCGTGAGCGAACCGCCCTCTTCACACGCGCGCGCCGAGCCGAAGAACCGTTTGGGCTTGGCGGCGACGGTGAAGTCGTTGATGGGCCGGCCTTGCGCCGCGCCGGTTCCGAACGCCCGCGCGAGGCGGCTGAGCGAATCGAGCAGGATCACGACGTCGGATCCGAGCTCGACCAAACGCTTCGCGCGTTCCATCACGAGCTCGGCGGTCGCGACGTGATGATCGGGATGTTCGTCGAACGTGGTGGCAACGATCTCACTGTCGATGCGCCGCTGCAGCGTGGCCGCATCTTCGGGACGGCCGTCGATCGAGAGCACGATCAGGTGCGCGTCGGGGGCGTTGGCCAGTATCCCGCGCGCGATCGTGACCAAGGCCGAGGTGGCGTCGACGCGCGGCGGCACGGTGATCAGCGCGCGCTGACCCTTGCCCAGCGGTACGAACAGATCGAGTGCGCGCGCGGCCGCGTCGCCCTTGACGGCGAGCTTCCAGCGCTGCGCGGGCACCATCGCGTTGAGGTCCTCGAACGAGCGCCGCGTGCGAATCGATTCGGGATCGTAGCCGTTGACCGTCTCGACCTTGACGATGCCGTAGTACTTCTCGTTGTCCTTGGGCCGCCGGACCTGGCCCGCGACGAGGTCGCCGCGGCGCAGTTCGAAGCGCCGGATCTGCGATTGGCTGATGTAGATGTCGTCGGCGCCGAGCAGATAGCCCTCGCGCCGCAAGAAGCCGTAGCCCTCCGGCAAAATGTCGAGCACGCCGTTGGCGGCCTCGACGCCCGAGCGCTGGGCCTGGCTCTCGAGAATTTGCGCGACCAGCTCGTCCTTTTTGATCTTCACCGGGGTCGCGATGTCGAAGGTCTTGGCCAGCTCGTTGAGCTCGGCTTTGCTCATCTCGCCGAGTTGCTCGGCGGAGAGCTGCGGCGGCCCGACCGGTTGCGGAAACTCGGGCTGCGCGAAGATGTCGGCTTGCGAGGGCGCGCCGTTCTCGTTGGGACGGTTGCGGTGACGACGCGAACGTCGGCGGCGGCCGCCGCCCTCAGGCCGGCCATTTTGCGGGGGTCGATTGTCGTATTGCAGCGGAGTCGCTCTCTCGCGGAAGGTGCGCCGCAGACGTGGGGATCGACCGGTGAGGCTACCGGGATCCGACACGGCGCGGAACGCCGATGGGAACATGCCAACGTCGACGGGGTCTAAGCCCCGGCAACGCAAGGACTATAGCACACCGCTCTTCACGGCGACAAGGACCGCCGGCCGCTCACCGACCGGCTGCCGCGGGCGTAGAAGCGATGGGGCAGCTCGACGGCCCGCGTCAGGCCGATGCGCACGCTGGTTCCGACGGCGGTACTCGCACCGTCGTCGGCCAGGACGAGGGGACCGCCGGCGTCGAGATCGAGCCCGTCGCAATCCGGGCCGATCCCGAACGCCCGGCACAGGTTGCCCGGACCGCGCGCCAGCTCGGCGTCGCGCGAGTTCGGGCCGGCCGCGGTTGGCGCGCATGCGCTCGATGCCCGCCAGCGGTTCGGCAGCCCGGATCAGCACGGCGGCACCGATCCCGCGCGCCTCGCTGCTGATGTTGAGACAGTACGACGTACCATAGATGAGGTAGACGTAGACGTGCGCGTGCGCTTCGAACATCGCGCGGTTGCGTTTGGTCGGCCCGCGATACGCGTGCGAAGCCGGATCGCCCGGGCCGTAGGCCTCGGTTTCCACGATCCGTCCGGCCAGGACCTCACCGCCGGCGAGCCGGTGCAGCAGTATCTTGCCGATCAGGAACGGCGCGAGGGTCGAGCGTGTCCGGCGGGAGATCGGCCCGCTGCAGGGTCCTAGGCGGCGGTGCGGAGCTGGAGCTCGGCGCGGGCGCGCCCTTCGAGGTCGGCGATTTCACGCGGGTCGGCGCGTTCGACGCGCGCCGCCGCGAAGCCGTTGAGCGCGCAGCGCGCCCGGACGTAGGGCATGCCGAGCGCCGGCGGGACGACCGCCGGGGAGGCCAGGTCGCGCACGACGCGCTCGTCGCCCAGCCGCACCCGGATCCGCGCGAAGCCGCGCTTGCGCAGTTCGGCGGCCAGCGCGGCCACGGCGGCGTAGCCGAACTCCCGCCCGTCGTAGAGCGCCAGCGGCTTGGCACTGAAGGCAACCCGCATCACGCCGCGGCCGCTGCCGTTGGCGATCGACGCGTAGGCGATCCCCCGGCCGGAACCATCGTGGGCGAAGCCGACCAGGACGTCGGCGGCAGAATTGCGATTCACGTTCAGTTACTCCCAGTCGTATTGTAGATCGAACATACGTTCGAGTCAACGGCAGCTCTCGCTTCCAGGAGCATGATCCCGCACCAGAGTGCCAAATGTACGGCACACTGAAACCGACTTGTACACATCGAGTACCGCCGCGGTCTGCCGCTCCCGGCCGAACCTGCGCCGGGCCGATTCGGCCGCCGCAGCGTCGCGCGGCGCCGCCAGCGCCTGCCGGAGAGCCTCCGCCAGAGCCTGCGGATCGGGCGCTACGAGCCGGCCGCAGCCGCCCAGCACTTCCCGGTTGACCGGCACGTCGACCGCGACGACCGGCAGCCCGGCGGTCATCGCTTCGACCAGCACCAGGCCTTGCGTTTCGGTCGTGCTCGGAAACACGAACGCGTCGCTCGCGGCGTACAGATCGGGCAGCGCGGCCGGTTCGAGTGCGCCGGTGAAGTGCACGCGTTCGCGTACGCCGTGTGCGAGCGCGCGCGCTTCGAGCGCCGCGCGGTTCGGCCCCGCGCCGACGATCGCCAACCGCGCATCGTGCAGCCGCGCGAGCGCGTCGATCGCGAGCTCGAGATTTTTTTCGCGCGCGATGCGCGACACCGCGAGCACGATGCGCGCATCGTCGTGTACGCCGAGCGTGGTGCGCGCCGCCGCCGAACGCGCTCCGCGCCGCGAAGCGCGCAACGTCGATCGAACTCGGCACGACGGCGATCGGTACGCGCACGCCGATGTCGCGCAAACGCTGTTGTATCGCGGCCGTCGGCACGATCACCGCATCGGCACCATTGGCGAACGCGCGCGTCAACGCGGTCAGCGCGGCGCGCGCGATGCGCGGTTCGAGCGGCGCGTAGTGCGCGTATTCATCGAAGCGCGTATGATAGGTGAAGACGAGCGGAATGCCGGACCGGCGCGCAAAATTCGCGCCCAGCCAGCCGGTGACGAACGGCGAGTGCACGTGCGCGACCGACGCGCCCGCGATGCGCGCCCGCGATGCGTGCGATATATATGGAAGGCACAAGCGATAACCGGACGACGTCGGTAACGGCAGCGAGGGCAGACGCACGATCGCGCCGTCGTCATCGCGTTCGTGCGGAAAATGCGGCGCCACGATCGCAACCTGCACGCCCGCCGCGCGCAATCCGGTACGCAAAGCGTCGATGCTAGCGACCACTCCGTTGATGATCGGATGGTAGCACTCGGTGAACATTGCGACTTCCGTCGGATGTGCGGGTGTGTTCATCAACAAGCCGTATCTTCGCACGCGTCGCGCGAAGCATGATCCGAAGCACTTGTCAAATCGACGACCCTTGACGGCGTGTGTTATCATACCCCAGTTCGCGCGGCCCTAGGGTCGCCGGCAAACCGACCGAGCATTATCAGCATGCTCGCTCGTCGAGTTCCCTCTAAAGGGCAAACCCCGGTATTTCCGGTTCGGCACGCATGCACGAACGGACGCCGGTTTGCCTCCACCAGGAAAGGAGACGGGTATCGGACGCGACTCTGCGTCGCCGATCGCCGCTATCGGCGTCCTCTCGCTAGGGCTACTTTTGCCTGTAGGCGCGGGACCTCTCACCGACCGGGCCGTCGCCCTGCTCACCAGCAGCGTCGAAGGCCAAACCAAGACCGTCACGCTCGTTCGCAACGGGCAAGCCGAAGCGGTACGCACGCGTGCCGCCACCGTCAACGACCTGCTCAGCGAAGAAAATATCGAGCGCACCCCCGAGGACGCTCTCGATGTCGACCCCGCATCTCCCCTGACCGACGGCGAAACGATCGCCTATCGCGCGGCCGTTCCCGTGACCCTCATGGTCGACGGGGATGCCCGTACCATCCGCACCTCGGCCGAAACGGTCGGTGCCGTACTGACTGCCGAACACGTCGCCTTCGACCGCCACGATCAGGTCTCGCCCGCCGCGCCCACCCCGGTCGCCGGCGCCGATACGATCATCGTCGTTCACGTCGCGTCCTGGATCGAACGGATCCGCAAGGCGATGCCCGCTCCGACCATGCACCGGATCTCGTTCAACCTGGCGGTCGGCCGCGAAAAGGTCGTCCAAAAGGGCGAGCCCGGGCGTGCGCGAGATCTCCTATCGCGTCACGCGGCAAGCCGACCGCAGCCTGGCCCCGCGCCGCACGATGCTCGCCATCGCGCATCCTGCGCCGGCCCCGGCCGCGCCTGGTCGCCGCGGGCATCGGCGACTACAGCGCCCTGGCGGCGCTTGGCCAAACGCGGCTTCGACGGCACGATTCGGCTCGCCAAGGCGGCCATCTCGATGGTCGCGACCGCCTACACCGCGAACTGCTTCGGCTGCTCCGGGATGACGGCCACGGGCCAGCATGCCGGTCACGGGATCGTCGCGGTCGACCCGCGGGTCATCCCGCTGGGCTCGCACCTCTACATCCCCGGCTACGGCCACGCCATCGCCGGCGATACCGGCGGCGCGATCCACGGCAACCGCATCGACCTCGGCTTCAACAGCAACGCCGATGCCATGCAGTTCGGCCGCCGCAGCGTCGTCGTCTACGTCTTGCACCCGTAGCTAGGACGTCATGAACCCGCGAGCGCTGCTTGGGGGCTCGCGGGCTGCGGCCGAAGAAGTCGCTCGGGCAGAACTTCCTCATGGACGCGGGGACCTCGGCACGCATCGCGCGGCTGGCCGTCGACGCTCCGGGGGACCGGGTGCTCGAGGTGGGCGCCGGAACCGGGTCGCTCACGGCGGCGCTGCTGGCCGCCGGGGCCGAGCTCACCGCTTTCGACCTCGACGACGCGCTGGTCGAGATCTTGCGTTCGCGCGCCGATTTGGCGGCGGTGCGGATCGAGCACGCCGATGCGCTGGCCTTCGACTATGCCGCCTACGCCGACGGCCGGCCGTGGCGCGTGGCCGGCAACCTGCCCTATAACATCGCGACGCCGCTGCTGATCCGCCTGGCGCAGATGGAACGGCCGCCCGACCGGATCGTGGCGATGATCCAGAAAGACGTCGCCGACCGGCTTGCTCGCGAAGCCCGGGACCGCCGCCTACGGCAGCCTGACCGTCGCGCTGGCGCGTGACGATGCGCGTCGAGCGCGCGTTCAACGTCGCGCCGGGGCAGTTCTTTCCGCGGCCCAAGGTCGTCTCGTCGGTCGTCGTGCTTGCACCGGCTGCGAAGCGCCGATCGTCGACGTGCGCGATCGCGAGCGCTTCGAACAGGTCGTGCGCGGCGCGTTCGCGTACCGCCGCAAGACGCTCGCCAATTCGCTTGCGCTCGCGCTCGAGCTCCCGCGCGAACGGATCGCCGCGGCGCTGCTCGCCCTCGATCTCGACGCCGACATCCGTGGAGAAGTCCCTCGATCTCCCTACCTTCGCCGCCCTCACCGACGCGCTGGCCCGCTGACGGCTTTTCCTGGCAACGCTCGCTCGTCGTCCTGTTGGCGCTGGTGGTCGCATTTTACGTCGGCTCTGGTGCTCGACAGCTACGTCGCGGTTCGGCTGCTCGGGACGACCCGGCACGACATCACCTCGGCCACCTTGACGTGGGGCATCGCGATCGGCCAATACCTCAGCTATTTGCCGCTGCTGGCCGTGCTGCTGACGGGGCTGCCGTGGGCCGCGCCGCCGCTCGCTGCGCGAATTGGGGCTGCGCGGCTTCGACCGCCGTACCGTCATCGCCGGTCTGATCGGCGCGGCGGCGATGTACGCGGTGACGATCGGCGTGGCCGACATCCAGTTCGGGTTCACCCATCAAAAGCCCGAAGAAGCCGCGATCTCGCTGTTCACCTCGACGCACGACACGGCGCTGATCGTCACGTTCACGTTTCTGGCCACGATCGCCGCGCCGTTCATGGAAGAGCTCGTCTTCCGCGGTTTTCTGTTCAACGCCCTAGCCGTTATGCGCCGGTGTGGCTGGCGGCGATCGTGAGCGGCGTGCTGTTCGGGCATTTCGCACGGCTCGACGAGCGCGTTTCTGCCGCTGGCCGCAAGCGGCGTCGTGCTGGCCTACGTGTACCAGCGCAGCGGCTCGCTGACCGCCTCGATGCTCACCCACGCGCTGTTCAACCTGATCAACGTGGGGCTGATTTCGGTCGCTAAGTCGACGTCGTAGTCGCCGCGACGATCGCGCGCAGGCGCTTCGATGAAGCGCGGCGGAGCGAAACGTTCGGCGTGCGCGCGCAGCCGCTGCGGATCGAAGCGCGTGCGGTCGAACGCGGCGATCGCCGCCGCCAGCGACGCATCGTCGGGCTCGTCGAAGAACATGCCGGTCTCGCCCTCGACGATCGTTTCGAGCGCACCGCCGGCGCGCAGCGCGATCGTCGGCGTTCCGGCCGCGGCCGCCTCGAGCGGCACGAGCCCGAAATCTTCCTCACCCGGCAGGATCACCGCGCGCGCGTCGCCGACGAGCGCGTTGACGGCGGCATCGTCGAGATAGCCGTGAAACGTCGTGCGCGTGCCGGCGGCGAGCGCGCGCAGCGCCGCTTCGTGCGGGCCGGTACCGACGATGTGCAGCGCCACGCCCGCACGCGCGGCCGCGCGAATCGCGCGATCGATCGCCTTGTAGGCGAGCAAACGCGACACGACGACGCAAGTCGGCGCCGCGGCCGCGCACCGAGCGTGAAACGGTCGACATCGACCGGACACGGCAGCACGTCGGCCTCGCGCCCATAGTAGCGGCGCACGCGGTCGGCGACGTTGCGCGAGTTGGCGATGAAGCGCGTCGGGCGCTGCGCCGCACGCACGTCCCACGCGGCGAGCGCACCGATCACCGGCCGCGCGAACGCGTTTCCGGTCAGGCCGCCGACGTAGCGGCCCTCATCGAACACGAAGCGGCTCACCGTGTTGATGTAGCACACGTGCACCGCGCCCGGCGGCACGATCACGCCCTTCGCCCAGGCCGTCGTCGAGCTGACGATCGTGTCGTAACCGCGCAGGTCGAAGGACTCGAAGGCGCGCGGATAGAGCGGAGCGAGAGCGCGAAAAAGCCGTTGTTTTAAAGGGAAATACTGCAAGAAGGACGTGCGCACGCGGGTCCGCGGAACGATGTCGGCCAGGTCCGGAGAATAGATCGAGGTGTACACCGGCGCGTCGGGATAGGCGGTGAGGAAGTGCGCGAACACCCGCTCGGCGCCGCCGCGCTGGTTGAGGTAATCGTGGACGAGTGCGACGCGCAGGTTGGTTTAGGAGCGCCGGCGCGGGAGCACGAGCGCGACCGTGTAGTGCTGCAGGTAGACCTTGGCGAGGCGTTGCACGTCGGCCGGCGTCACGTGGTCGATCGCGGCGCTGACGCTCTGCGCGAGCGCGGGGTCCGCGCCTTCGTTCACGGCGGCGCCGATCTGCCAGGCCCGGTCGGTCAGCGTCACGGCTTCGAGCGCCCACTCGCCGCGCGCCGTTTCCTTATAGCGTTTGATCACGTCGGCGGCCAGCGGTTTGCTGACGGCCGTTTTCACGATCGCCTGCAGCACGGTGAGGCCGGCGGTCGGGTCGAGCTGGCTGCCGTTGATCGCGACCGTGAACGTCGCCGGTTTGACGTCGTAGCTGTAGACGACGTCGATGCCGCGCTGGAACGGCGCCAGCGTGGTCGTGCTCTGGCGCGCGGCGATGTCGTTGAGCAGCGCGCGCAACACGAGCATCGGCGCCGAAATCGGAGTCGCTCATCGCCGGCGCGGCGAACCCGACGAGCGCGAACGGAACGCCGATCTCGCGCTGCGTGACCAAGTGTTTGGGCTCGGGGCCGAACGCCTGCGCGGCGAGGACGGGCGGTGCCTCGCTCCCGGCCGGGAACGCACCCAGCACCGTGTTGACGGCGGCGTTGGCCGCTTCGTCCACGCGTCCGGTCGCGGTCGCGAAGGCATCGCCGCGCAAATAGTGGGCGCGCGAAGAACGCGGCCACGTCGGCCGGTACGAGACCGGCCAGCGACGCGCGGTTGCCGAACGACGGCGCGCCGGCCGTGCCGCGATAGTACGAGTTGCGCAGCATCTCGACGCCGACCGTCACGGGATTGCTCTCGTCGTCGTCGATGCGCTCGCCGAGCGCCGCGCGCGCGGCCGCCACGGTGGCGGAGGAGGTGTCGGGCGTCGCGATCGCCCGGGCGAGGTCGGCGCTCACCGCCGGCAGCGAGCTCGGCAAGACTTCGAGCGCGAACCGGACGACGCCCGGATCGACGGCGTAGTCGATCGACCCGCCGGCGGCCGCGATGCGGTCGGTGAGCTTCTGCCGTCGATCTTGGTGAACAGCAGCGTCTGCGCCGCCAGCGCGGCGAGGCCGTTTTGGGCGGCCGTCTGACGCGCGGTTCCGGCACTGACCACGAGTTCGATCCCGACCAGTTGCGCGCCGGCGTCGCTTTGCGCGTAGAACTTCGTGCTGCCGAGATCGACCGCGTGCGGCGCGGCGGTGAGGGCGAGCGTGGCGGCGAGGAGCAGCGGGCAGCATCACTTCAGGCTCCCGGCTGCCGGCGGTGCGACGGTGATCGCCGCGCCGGGGCGATCGAGGTATTTGGCGGCGGTCGCGGCCACGAACTCCGGCGTCAGCGCGGCGGCCGCCGAGAGGTAGCGGCCGGTCGGGCCGCCCTCACCGGGGGCGTAGCCGGGATTGCCCTCGACGGAATACCAGCCGTACGTGTCGGCTAGCGCCGCCGGCGTCTCGGCGTCGCTGAGGATGTGGTAGACGAAGCGCCGCCGGGCGGCTTCGAAGGTCGCGGCATCGAGCGGCATGCGGATGCCGAGCAGCGCCGCATCGACCGCGGCGCGCACCGCGGTCTGGTCGCCGCCCACCGAGGTGAGCAGAAAGACGCCCGGGTCGTGGATAGGTGACGAACGTGCCGACCAGCGTGCTGCCGGAGCGGCGGACGGTTTTCTGCACCATGCCGGTTTCGGGATAGAACAGGTAATCGGCGATGAAATCGAACGCGGTCGCCTCACGCTCGTCGGCGATCGGCGGGCCGGCCCAGCCGAGGCCGAAGCCCGGCATGGGACCGGGCGCTGAGAGCGGAGCGGTCGGTGCGGCCAGCGTCTCGGGGACCGGGGGTTCCGCATTGGGCGCGGCGCCGTCGCGGCCCGGCAGGGCCGCCGTCAGCACCGAGCGGTCCACGGCGCCGGTGACGACTAGGACCGCGTTGGCCGGCCGGAAGGCGCGCTCGGCATACGAACGCACGGTGTCGAGCGTCAGGGTCGCCAGGGTGTTGCCCGAACCGAAGGTCGGGATCTTCGCCGGACCCGCCGCGAACAGCGCGGCATAGAGGGCATCGGCGATCCTAGCATCGTTGTCGTAGCTGCGGATCGCGCCGTCTTCGAGCACGTTCTGGCGCGCGAGGCTGAGTCCCGGCATCGGTGAGCACCGGCGCGAAGTACGAGCGGGTGAGGGCTTTCACGGCATCCGCCGCCCGGTCGGCCGGAACCAGCACCGAGACCGCGACGCTTTCGGCGTAGGCCGCGACGCTCAACTTCCCGCCGACTTGGCGCACGAACTGGGAGAGCGCCGTTCCGGTGACGGGCTTCGACGCCGCGATGGCCGCCGCGGCGAGCCGGCCCAAACCCGGCACGGCTTCGGTTCCGAAACCGCCCTGCGGCGCACGGTACCACAGCGCGACGGCCGCCACGGAGGCGCCGCCCGCGGGCCGGATCAGATAGGTTCCGCCGCCGGCCAGCGTGCCGGTGAGCGGACGTACCGGCATCGCTGCCGGCCCCGGTGGAAGAAAGCACGAGGGCCGCGCCAACCAGCGCGGCCCTCACGACGGCACCGATGCGCACCGCTACGCCGGCTCCGGCGAAATCGACGGCGGCAATCGTTTGGGCTTTTCGCGTACCGGCTCCGGATCGGCGGTCTTGGCCGCGATCGGCAGATCGTCGGGAACTGCTTCCGGGGACGACGGCGGCCAGGCACGGTTGTTCATGATCGCCAGGACTTCTTCGGTTTCGACCGTTTCGTGCTCGAGCAGTGAGGCCACCATGCGCTCGACCTTATCCCAATTTGCTTCGAGGATTCTGCGAGCGTCGCCGTAGCAATCGTCGATGATCTTGCGGACCTCGGTGTCGATCTTGAACGCGACCTCTTCGGAGTAATTACGGTCTTCGCCGAAGTCGCGGCCCAGAAACACCTGATGGTTGCCGCGGCCGTACTGGATCGGGCCGAGCGTATCGGACATGCCGTACTGCGTGACCATGCGCCGCGCGATCTCGGTCGCTTTGGCGAAGTCGTCCGACGCGCCGGTCGTCACGTCGCCGAACTTGATCTCTTCCGAGATCCGGCCGGCGAGCATGCGCTTGATCATGGCCAGCAACTCGTTCTTGGTTTGCGAGTGGCGGTCTTCATCGGGCAGCGACCACGTCAGGCCGAGCGCCATCCCGCGCGGGATGATCGTGACCTTGTGAACGGGATCGCTGTTGGGCGTGAGCCCGCCGACGACGGCGTGGCCCGATTCGTGGAAAGCGGTGTTCTCTTTTTCGCGCTGCGACATCACCAGCGACTTGCGTTCCGGTCCAACCAGCACGCGATCGATCGCCTCTTCGCACTCGGCCATCTCGATCACGCTCTTGTTGCGGCGCGCCGCCAGCAGCGCGGCCTCGTTGAGCAAATTCTCCAAGTCGGCGCCGGAAAAACCCGGCGTGCGCTTGGCCAGCGTGTCGAGCGAGATCTCTTTGGAAAGCGGCTTGTTCTTGGAATGCACGGCCAGGATCGCGGCGCGGCCCTTGACGTCGGCGCGGTCGACCACGATCTGGCGGTCGAAGCGGCCCGGGCGCAGCAGCGCCGGATCGAGCACGTCCGGCCGGTTGGTCGCGGCGATCAGGATCACGCCGGTGTTCTGATCGAAGCCGTCCATCTCGACCAGCAACTGGTTGAGGGTCTGCTCGCGCTCGTCGTGACCACCACCGAGGCCGGCGCCGCGCTGGCGGCCGACGGCATCGATCTCGTCGATGAAGACGATGCAGGGCGCGGATTTCTTGGCCTGTTCGAAGAGGTCGCGCACGCGGCTCGCGCCGACGCCGACGAACATCTCGACGAAGTCGGAGCCCGAGATCGAGAAGAACGGCACGCCGGCTTCACCGGCGATCGCGCGCGCCAAGAGCGTTTTGCCCGAGCCCGGCGGGCCCAGCAGCAACACGCCCTTGGGGATGCGGGCACCGAGCGCTTGAAACTTCTTCGGATATTTGAGGAACTCGACGACCTCGCCCAGCTCTTCTTTCGCTTCCTCGATCCCGGCGACGTCGGCGAAGGTGACCTTCGGCCGGTTCTCCGAGAGCAGTTTGGCGCGCGAACGGCCGAACGAGAGGGCCTGGCTGCCGCCGCTCTGCGCCTGGCGCAGGATGAACACCAGTACCAGGGCCACGGCGATGAACGGTACGAGCTGGACGGCGAAGCCGAGGATCGGGCTCGTGTTGGTGGCCTCGGCCGAGAACGTGACGTGATGGGCGCGCAGCGTGGGGATCAGTGAGGGGTCTTGACCCGAAGGCGCGGTCGTCGTGAACTTGTCGCCGTTGGACTCCGTGCCGCTGATCTCGCTGCCCGTGAGCTTGACGTCCTTGATCTGGTTCTCCACGACCCGGTCGTAGAAGGCCGAATAGGCCAGCTGCTTGCTGGGATTCGGCTGGAGGACCAGCTTGTCGACGATCACGATGACAAGTAGGAAGATCCCGAGGACGACCAGGATACTTTTAAGGTGCTTGCCCATGGTAGGTGAGACTTTCGTACCGTTCTTTCTCGACGAACGTTTCGCGCTTCAACCCATTTCGGCTGCGGACCGTGGCAGCAGTCCGATATTAGTCGGGATCCGTGAAGATGTCCGGCCGCAGCTTCGCGATGTAGGGCAGAGTCCGGTACCGTTCTTGATAGTCTAAACCGTACCCTACGATAAACTCGTCGGGACACGTCAATCCCACGTAATCCGCCTTCACGTTCGCGATCCGGCGGTAGGGCTTGTCGAGCAGGACCGCCGAGCGCAGGGAGAGCGGTTTTCGAGCCGCCAGCAGCGCGTTCAGGTACGAGAGGGTCAGGCCGTTGTCGATGATGTCCTCGACGATGACCACGCGGCGGCCCTCCACGGCGTGCGTCGTGTCCTGAATGAGCCGTACCTCACCCGACGAGCGGCTCGCGTTGCCGTAGCTCGAGACCGCCATCACGTCGAGGTAGAGCCGCGCCGGGCCGGGCTGCATCCCGTCGAGTTCCCGGGCCAAGTCGGAGAGCACGTGCACGGCGCCCTTGAGGATGCCCAGCAGCAGCACGTCTTCACCGGCGTGGTCGTGGGCGATCTGCTCGGCGAGCGAGCGGATCGCCGCGGCGATCTCCGCTTCGCTGAACAACACGCATTCCAAATCGGGGTGCAGCGCGCGCGCCGATCGCTCTGTCGTCATAGTACCGCTGCCCTTCGAGATGCCGCCCGAGACTTGCCTTTCAATCGTGCCATTCGATCTCGCCGTTGACGGCATCGACGCCGGGCTTGAGAAACACGCGCGCGCCGGGCGCGGCGTCGAGCGCCGCTTCGATGCGCTCGAAGGGGATGTCGCGCAACAGGTCGCGCCGGCGCAAACGCTCGCGCAGGTCGTTGCGGGCCCGCGCGCGCTCGTCGTCCGAACGCTCGGCCCGCACGATCTCGGCGCAGCGCGCGACCGACGCGTCGAGCTGCGGAAAATCGGCGCGCAAGTCGTCGAGCCGCGCGCGCAGCGCGTTGCGCTTGTAGCGCGTCTGCGCGTTGGTGGGATCGAGCGCGTACGGCAGTCCGGTGCGGCGCAGCTCGGCGTGCAGTTCGGCATGCGTCACGCGCAAGAACGGGCGCACCAGTTCGATGCCTGCCGCCAGCGGCCGGCGCGGCGGCATGCCGGCCAGGCCGTCGAGCCCGCTGCCGCGGAAGAGCGCGAGCAGCACGGTTTCGGTTTGATCTTCGGCGCAGTGCGCGGTCGCGACGGCGCTCGCACCGCACGAGCGCGCGATCTCCGCGAGCGCGGCATAACGCGCATCGCGCAGGGCCGCCTCGGCCTCGCCGGCCGTGACCGCGGCGATGCGCACCGGCCGGTCGAGCCGCGCGCCGAGCGCGAGCACGACGCACTCATCCTGCCAAGCCGACGCGCGCCGGCCGTGATTGACGTGGGCCAGCACGACGGCGAAATCGTGGGCCCGGCCGATCCGGTCGAGCACCGCCGCCAAGGCCACCGAATCGGGCCCGCCCGAGACGGCCACGACGATCGTCGCGCGCGGCGGCAGGCGCACCACGCGCCGCACTCTCGCCTCGAGGAACGCGCCCGGCCGCGCGCCGCGCATCAGCTGGTGACGCGCTCCAAGTCGCGCTTCGCGTCGCGCTCGGCGATCGTGCGGCGCTTGTCCCACATCTTCTTACCGCGCATCAGTCCCAGTTCGAGCTTCACGCGGCCGCGTTTGAAGTACAGGCGCAGCGGAATCAGCGTCAGGCCCTTTTCCGCGGCCCGCCCGGTCAGGCGTTCGAGCTGTTCCTTGTGCAGCAATAGTTTGCGCGGCCGGCCCGGCTCGTGGTTGAAGATGCTGCCTTCTTTATAGGGTGGGATGGTGAAGTTCACGAGCCACAGCTCGCCGTCGCGCACGCGCGCGAAGCCTTCGTTCAGACTGAGGTTGCCGTTGCGGATCGACTTGATCTCGGTGCCGCTCAGCGCCACGCCCACTTCGAGCGATTCGAGCTTCTCGTATTCGAACCGCGCGCGGCGGTTATCGAACGTCGGCTCCTTGGCCGCGCTCTTCGCCTCGCCCGCCGCCGCCGCTTTGCGCAACGTCTTGGATTTCATAGCCGGCCCAGAGACACGAACGTGCCGTCGGCGGTTGCGAGGACGGAGCCGTCTTCACCGGCGACCGTCGCTTCGAGAAACAGCACGCTGCGCCGGCGCTCTTTGAAGCGGCCGCGAATCACGAGCTTCTGGCCCAGCAGCACCGGTTTGCGGAAGCGGATCTCGCACGACGCGGTCGTCGCCCGCTCGCCGATGAACCGGCAGGCGTGGGCCATCGCTTCGTCGAGCAGCATCATCACGATGCCGCCGTGCGCGACGCCGCGGTAGCCCTGCAGGCGCGGCGGAAGCGTGACCGCGGTGCGCGCGCCGGCCTCACCGTCGGGTTCGAAGTCGAGGTGGATGCCGTCGGCGTTGTGCGGGCCGCACGCAAAACAGCGCCGGTCGTCGACGAATTCGGGCATGCTCATCGGCCGATCCGCGCCAGCAGCGTGTGCGCGTAGTCGACGTCCACGCCGGCGGCGATCGAAGCGCGCAGCACCCGGCGCGCATCGTCGAGGCGCTTGGCATCGAGATAGATGCGCGCCAGCAGCGTGTAGCCGTGCTGCCCCGCCTCGCCGACGTGGCCGACGTCGATCTCGAGACCGCGGGTCGCGTAGTCGATCGCCGCCGGCGTCTGGCGCAGGTCGTGCAGCAGCGAGGCGATGTGAAAATCGATGTCGGCGTAGTACGGCACGACGTTGGGCACGCCGATCGCGTAACTCAGGGCGCGCTGCGGGTCCTTGAGGTCGACCTGATAGATCGTGGCCAAATATTCACGCGCCAGCACATCGCTCGGATCGCGCGCCAGCGCGCTGAGAAATTCGACCTTGGCGCGATTGGCGCTGCGCTCGTTCTCACGCAGGATTCCCAGGCCCACGTGCGCGCCGGCCGCGTTCGGAGCCGCGGCCAGCGCGGCGTCGAACGCCTCGCGCGCGTCGGCGCTGCGGTCCCGGCCCGCGGCGCCGGCGAACAGATACGAGAAACCCAGCCGCAGTTGCGTGACGTAGCCGTGCGAGTCGTCGACGAGCCGGTTTTCCTCACTCGCGGTCAGCGCGTCCAAGTCGCCCGGCGTTTGCGCCGCGGTCGCGTTGAGAAACGCGATGGCCAGCGTGTTATCCGGCACGACCGCGAGCGCCGACTCGAAATCGGTCTTGGCGGCCGCGAAACTGCGCTGATAGAACGCCCGCAAGCCGGCATCGAGCGGGCCCGTGAACGCCGCATCGGCATAGGCCCCGGAGGCCGGCAAGACGGTGGCCGCGAGGAGTGCGAGGAGCCCGATCATCGGCCGACGAGCAAACGGCGGGCCAACGCCTCGGGCAGGTGCGCCGAGACGATCTTTTCCTGCACGCGCGCGATCGGGTAGTCGAAGCGCACGATGTTGACCGTCCGCGCGTCGGAATCGAACACGCCGAACGAGGCGCGCGGGTTGAGGTCGCGCGGTTGTCCGACGCTGCCGACGTTGACGATGTAGCGCACGCCCGGCGCCAACACCACTTCCCCGCCTTGCTGAAGGTGCTTGTGCGAGATCGCGCCTTCGCTGTCGAGCCCATAGTATTCGGCGATGTGCGTGTGACCGATGAAGATGATCGGCGCGTCGGTCGCCGCGAACGCGCGCGCGGCACCGGGCTTATCGAGGATGTACTCGAAATAGTTCTTGGGCGCGCCGTGCACGAGCAAGAATTCGGGCATGCGAAACTCGTAACCGAGCGAGTTCAGCCAGGACTTGCTCTCATCGTTGATCACGCGCTGCGTCCAGTTCATCGCCTCGCGCGCCGCCGGGTTGAAGTACGCCAGGCCGAAGTTGTCGATGGCGGCGACGTCGTGGTTACCGAGCACCACCGCCGTCGCGCGCTCGCGGATCTTGGCCACGCATTCGTTCGGATTGGGGCCGTAGCCGACGATATCGCCCAGACACAGCAGCTCGTCGTCGGCGTGGACCAATCCCAGGGCGGCGTCGAGAGCTTCGATGTTGGAGTGGATATCTGAGAAGATCGCGTAGCGCGGCACGTCAGCTCACGCGTTCGCGTAAGGCGTCGAGTGCGGCGGCAAAGTGTTCGTAAAACAGTTCGCGTTCCGCCGGCGTTCCGACCGTCACGCGGATGTACCCGTTGATCGGCGGCTCGCCCGGCTTGCGAACGAACACGCCGCGTTCGAGCAGCCCGTGCATCATCGCCTCGGCCGCTTGACGCGTCCCGATCTCGAAGCATACGAAGTTCGTCTGCGAGGGCAGCGTGCGCACGCCCATGCGCGCGCCGAACGCGTGGTACTCTTCGCGCCCGCGCGCGACTTCGGCGACCACGTACCGCACGAACGCCTGGTCTTCGAGCGCGGCCAGCGCGCCGATTTGCGCCGTCCGGTTCACGCCGAAGTGGTTGCGAATCTTTTGGAATGCGGCGATCGCCTCGCGCGAGGCGAGCGCGTAGCCGATGCGCGCACCGGCCATGCCGTAGGCCTTGGAAAACGTGCGCAGGCGAATCGTCCGCTCGTCGATGCCCTCGGGCACGAGCGAGCCGGACGTGACGAAATGCGCGTAGGCTTCGTCGAGCACGAACAGCGTGTCCGGAGGGAGCCCGTCGCGCAACCGTTCGACCGCGGCGCGGTCGATGAACGAGCCGCTCGGGTTGTCGGGGTTCGCCAAGTACACGATCTTCGGTTCGAGCTCGCGCGCGCGCGCCAGCATCGCCTCGACGTCGACCGTGCCGTCGGCAAACGGCGGCACCGTGTGCAGCTGCAGGCCGTGGCCGATGACGTGAAAGGCGAACGTCGCATAGCTGCCGTGCGACATCAGCACCGGATCGCCGGGCGCGCCGTAGGTGCGGCAGATCAGGCCGAGCAGTTCGTCGACGCCCGCAGCCGACCACGATGTTCTCGATCTTACAGTCGTGCAGCGCGGCCAGAACGGTGCGCAGCTCGACCGACTCCGGATCGCCGTAGTTGGAGACGAGCGGCACCGCGGCTTGCATGGCGGCGATCGCCCGGGGCGAGGGTCCGAACGCGCTCTCGTTCGCGCCGATCCGTACGAGCGAGGAGCGGCCGACACGGCGCGCGAGCTCCTCCGGCGCCACGAACGGCGTCGTCGCCGGGACCGCGCGAATCGCTGCCGCCGGTTGCGGGTGCTGGCTCATTACGCTCATCGTTCGGTTCGCGGCGCGCTCGCCCCCGGCGGTCAGCCGCTGCGCCCGCCGCTGCTGAAGCGGCGTACGGTGACGCGCTCGCCGGCGGCAATCGTCACGTTGATCGGGGCCGACGCACCACGTAGCCGTGGGCGCTGCGCGAGCAGGCTCGTGTTCGCCGAGCGGATCAGCAGCGGCGAGGCCAGCCGGCCGTCATCGGTGCGCCGGACTTCGGCCGGCACGAACCACGTCCAGCCGGGGCGGCCGGCGAACGGCCGCTCGGCGACCGCCGCGATCTCCACCTCCGGGCCGGCCGTCTCGCCGGCCAGGCGCGAGAAGATCGGCGCGGCCACCGCTTCGAGGATCATCAAGGAAGAGGCCGGATTGCCCGGCAGGCCGATGACCGGCTTGCCGTCGAGCATCGCGAAGACGGTCGGCTTGCCCGGCTTCACGCGCAGGCCGTGCACGATCACGCCCGGCTGGCCCAGACCGTCGATCACGCGCGGCGTGAGATCGCGCACGCCGACCGACGAGCCGCCGGTCAGCACGACGGCGTCGGCCGCATCCAGCGCCGAGCGCAGCGCGGCGGCCAGCGCCTCGGGCGTGTCGAGCGCCACCGGCCGCTGGACCGGAACGCAGCCGAGCGCGATCAGCGCGCCGGCCAGCGCCCAGCGGTTGGAGTCGCGCACCTGGCCGCGTCCGGGCTGCGCCGCGGCGTCGACCAGCTCGTCGCCGGTCGAGACGATCGCCACGCGCGGCCGGCGGAACACCGGAACGTCGACGATGCCGAGCGTCGCCAGGACGGCCAGTTCCGGCCCGCCGATCCGCCGGCCGGCCTCGAGGACGCAGTCGCCGGGCCGCATGTCGGAGCCCGCCGGGGTGATGTTTTCGCCCGCCTCGGGCGCCTCGTGCGGGACGACCACGGCCGCGACGCCGCGGATTCATCCGTGTCCTCGACCGGAACGACCGCGTCGGCGCCGGCCGGAACGACGCCGCCGGTCGGAATCCGCATCGCCTCGCCCGGACCGACCGGCCCGGGCGGGGCGTGGCCCATGCGGACCTCGCCCGTGATCCGGCGCGCGCGCAGCCCGTCGGCGGCGACCAGCGCGAAGCCGTCCATCGTGGAGCGCGGATCGGCCGGATAGTCGGTATCGGCGACCGCGGCCGCCGCCAGGATGCGCCCGGCCGCATCGGCCAGGGCGACGTGCTCGACTCCCGGCGGCGCGATCGTGACGGCCGCGAAATACGCGGCCCGGGCTTCGGCGGGCGTGAGGAGCTGCTCGACGTCGAACCCCTCGCCCGGCTTGAGAATCTGCGGTGCGGCCATAGCGGGGAAATTCTGCGCTCCGGCCCCGCCCACCGTCCGTGCACGCAAATTCCGGCGGCCCGGCGAAAGCGAGGGCCCCAATGCTGGACCTCAACCTCGTGCGCAGCGATCCCGAACGGGTGCGCATCTCGGCGCGCCGCCGCGGCCAAAGCGCCGCGTTCGTCGACACCGTCCTCGAACTCGACGGCGAACGGCGCGCCGCGCTGACCGCCGCCGAAGCGCTCAAGGCCGAGAAGAACGCGCTGACCGCCTCGATTTCCAAGGCCGCCGACCGCGCCGCCGAAGCCGCGCGCCTGAAACCCCGAGATCGCCGCGCTCGACGCGCGCATCGCCGCCGCCGCCGAGAAACTGCCCGAGCTCGACGAGCAGATGAACGCGCTCCTGACCGAGGTTCCGAACGTGCTCGATCCGACCGTGCCCGACGGCGACGGACAGCGAGCAGAACGTGCTCGTGCGCAGCTGGGGCACGCCGCCGGTCTACGAGTTCGACGCCCAAACCGCATTGGGAGATCGGCGAAGCGCTGGGCATCCTCGATACCGAACGCGCGGCGAAGATCTCGGGCAGCCGCTTCGCGATCTTGCGCGGGCCCGGCGCGCGGCTCTCGCGCGCGCTCGCCGCCTTCTTCCTCGATCGCGCGGCGCGCGGCGGGTACCTCGAGATCGAACCGCCGGTGCTGGTCTCGAAATCCACGATGTGGGCGACCGGCCAGCTCACCAAATTCGCGGACGCGATGTTCAGCGATCCGACGGTCGATCTGTTTCTGATCCCGACCGCCGAAGTGCCGCTGACCGCGATGCACCGCGACGAGATCCTGGCCGCGGACCTGCTGCCGCTGCGCTACGCGGCGCACACGCCGTGCTTCCGCAAGGAAGCCGGCGCGGCGGGAAAAGACACGCGCGGCCTGATTCGCCAGCACCAGTTCGAAAAAGTCGAGCTGGTGTGGCTCACGCTGCCCGAGCGCTCGTTCGACGATCTCGACCGCCTGACGGCGCACTCCGCGTCGTTGCTCGAAGAACTCGGCCTCGCGCACCGCGTGATGCTGCTGTGCGCCGGCGACACCAGCTTCAACGCCGCGAAGACGTTCGACCTCGAAGTCTGGCTGCCGAGCCAGGGCGGTCTCTACCGCGAGATCAGCTCGTGTTCGAACTGCACGGATTTCCAAGCGCGGCGTTCGGCGATTCGCTTTCGCCGCGACACCAAGGCCAAACCCGAACTCGTGCACACGCTCAACGGTTCGGGGCTCGCGATCGGCCGCACGCTGGTCGCGGTGATCGAGAACTATCAGCGCGCCGACGGCGGCATCGACGTTCCCGCCGCGCTGCAACCGTTCGCCGGTTTCGCCTCGATCGAACCGGACGGCAGCACGCGGGGGGCAGCGCCGTCGACGAAGCACTGATCGTCTACGCCGCGCGGCTCTTGAGCGCCGGCGGCGTCATCGCGCTGCCGACGGAAACCGTCTACGGGCTCGCGGCCGACGTGACGAACGCCGCGGCCGTGCGGCGCATCTACGCGATCAAGGGGCGGCCGCTCGACCATCCGCTGATCGTGCACGTGCCCGGGCCCGTGCACCTCGAACGCTACGCCGCCGAAGTGCCGGCGGCGGCGCGGCGAGCTGGTCGCGCGCTTTTGGCCCGGACCGCTGACGATCGTCCTGCGCAAGAGCGATGAGGTTCCGCTCAGCGTCACCGGCGGCCAGCCGACGGTCGCGTTGCGCATGATCGATCATCCGCTGGCCCAGGCGATCTTGCGCCGCTTCGGCAGCGCGGTCGCGGCACCGTCGGCGAACCGCTTCGGGCGCGTCAGCCCGACGACCGCGGAGCACGTGCGCGCCGATCTCGGCGACGACGTCGATCTGATCGTCGACGGCGGCCCCTCGCACATCGGCGTCGAGTCGACGATCGTCGACCTCACCGGCGACGTGCCCGCCGTCCTGCGCCAGGGCGCGATCGGCGCGAGCGAGCTGGCCGACGTGCTCGGCATGCCGGTCGTTGCGCGCAGCGGCGGCGACGTGCGCGCGCCCGGCATGCTCGCTTCGCACTACGCGCCGCGCGCCGCGCTCGTCATCGCCGGCGAAGGCGAGCAGGCGCAGGTCGCCGCGGGACTGCGCGCCAGCGGCGGACACGTCGCCGAGCTCACGCTGCCCGAGGATCCGCGCGCGGCCGCACGCTCGCTGTACGCCTCGCTGCGCGCGCTCGATGCGCAGGGCTACGACACGATCGTCGTTACGCTGCCCGCCGACACCGAACCGAACGCCGCCATCCGCGACCGTTTGCTGCGCGCCGCGACACAAGCCCTCACGAACGCGGAAGCGCGCCGGTTTTTGCAGCGAGGCGGCGCACCGAGTCGTCGATCGCGTACGTCTCCAGATCGCTGAGCGCGATCCAGCGGACGTCGTGCGATTCTTCGTTGCCGACCAGCGGTTCGCGCGGATCGGCTTCGAGCGCGAAGCGCACGTCGTAGTGATCGTGCGCGGGCTCGGCGCCGCGCGCGGGAATGCGGTGCACGTCGATATCGTAGATGGGCTCGGCGATCAGGCGCAGCGTGCGCAGCCCGGATTCTTCGCGCGCCTCGCGCAGCGCGGCGCGGCGCACGTCGGGATCGCCGTCGACGTGACCGCCCAGCTGCAGCCAGCGTTCGAGCTTGCGATGATGCAGCAGCACGGTGCGGGTGCGCTCGGGATCGACGATCCACGCCGATGCGGTCACGTGTCCGGGTGCGAACGCGCGATCGAACGCGCGCGACCCGTGCGCCTGCAGAAACGCGGCCAGCCGGTCGCGCATCGCGCGCTCGCGTTCATCGAGCGGACGGTGCGCGCGCACGTCTTCCAGGAGTTCCGCGCCGGGGCTGAACATGATGCCCTTCCGATGTCACCGATCGTGAGCGGAGCCCTCTTCGGGCAGGCCTTCCGCACCCGAAAGCCGTCATAGCACCGGAATGCTCCCGCCCTCCGCCTCGATCCCGCGCGCTCGCGTAGCCGACATCGCCGTCTACGTGCCCGAAGGCCGGCTCACCAACGCCGACCTCGCGAAGATGGTCGAAACGAGCGATGAGTGGATCGTGCAGCGAACCGGGATTCGCGAACGCAGCATCGCCGCCGGCGATCAGTTCGCGAGCGATCTGTGTCTGGAGGCCGTGCGCCGCTTGCGCGAGCGCACCGGCTCGCTCGACCGCGTCGATGCGGTGATCGCCGCGACCTCGACGGCCGACTACGTCTTCCCCAGTTTCGCGGCGCAGGTGCAGTACGGTGCGGGCCTGCCGCATGCCGGCGCGTTCGACGTCGGCGCCGCGTGCGCGGGGTTTCCCTACGCGCTCAACGTCGCGAGCGCGCTGGTGTCGTCGGGACAGGCGCGCGAAGTGCTCGTCGTCGGCGGCGAGGTGATGACCAAAGCGCTCGACTACACCGATCGCTCGACGTGCATCCTCTTCGGCGACGGCGCGGGCGCCGCGCTGGTGGCACCGGCCGACGAGCGCTCCTACATCGAACACACGACCTACGGCTGCGACGGCGAGGGCGGCAAGTATCTCTATCGCACGAGCATTCGTCACGACATCGCCGGACACGACGACGACACCGGTCTCTTGCGCCAGTCGGGCTCCGACGTCTACAAGTGGGCGGTGCGCCGCATCTCGCAATCGATTCTGGAGATGCTCGCGGCAGCCAAGCTCGGCCCGGACGACATCGACTGGTTTATCCCGCACAGCGCGAACTTGCGCATCGTCGAAGCGCTCTGCACGCGCACGGGAATCGCGCGCGAGCGCACGCTCACCAGCATCGAGACCTACGGCAACACGTCGACCGCGTCGATTCCGCTCGCGCTCATGCCCGCCCTCGAAGACGGGCGCGTGAAGCGCGGCGACCGCATCTTGATGTACGGGTTCGGCGGCGGACTCGTGCACGCGGGGACGCTGCTGCGCTGGTAAGAAAATGCATGGGCCCGCGGCGCAATCACGCCGCGGGCCTATGCGCTCGAGAGTAGCGGCAGGCTACTCGGTGCGCTTGACGGTGTTGTTCTGGCGCATTAAGAGAATACGGTCGGCATGGCGCTGGCCGAGGAATTTCTGATCGTAGTAGACCTTGACGTACTGCCCGGCTTTAATTGCCCGCATCTGATACGTTGTCTTTCCGTCGCCGGAGAAGACCTTGTCGAATTTCGGCATGATCATGAAGCTGAGCTGCTTGCCCGTTCCATCCGTGATCTTGATGTTATTTTCGGAAACGTGGTTCACGATGCCTGACACGTTCGCCGAACCGACCTTCGCCGCGCTTGCCGGCGCGGCGAGAAAGCTTCCGAGAAACAGGGCCAGCATCAATAATGACAGTTTTTTCATAACGACCTTCCGCGCGTGGGGCGCGCCCAATGAGAGTAGACAAGCAGCGTGTACCCAAGCGTGCACAAAACCCAACCTCTCCTAGGGAGAGCTCGCTTACTTCAGCAAAGGCGCAGCGTGCGAACAGACGAGAACGAGCTGCTTTGCCGCGTCGGACCGAGCGCGCCGATGGGCCGGATGTTGCGGCGTTATTGGCTGCCGGCGCTGATGAGCGACGAGCTGACGGCCGGCGGCACCCCACGCGCCGTGCGGCTGCTCGGCGAGCAGCTCATCGCGTTTCGTGATAGTGCCGGCGAGGTGGGCCTGCTCGAGGAGCACTGTCCGCATCGCGGGGCCTCGCTCCGGCTGGCGCGCAATGAAGCGTGCGGACTGCGCTGCCTCTACCACGGTTGGAAGATCGCGACGACCGGAGCGGTCCTCGAAACGCCGGCCGAGCCCGAGGAGAGTTCGTTTCGCGAGCGGGTCCGCGCGGTCGCCTATCCGGTGCGTGAAGCCGGCGGTATCGTGTGGGCCTATCTCGGGCCGGCCGCAAGCGAGCCGCCGTTGCCGGCTTTCGCCTGGACGGCGCAGCCGGCGAGCCATCGCTGGATGCTCAAGTCGCGCGTCGAGTGCAACTGGCTCCAATCGCTCGAAGCGATCGTCGACTCCGCGCACGTCAATTATTTGCACAGCACGCTGTTCGCAACCGCCGATCGCGCGACGTCGGTGCTGCAGTCCAATGGACGGCTCGATCGCCCTTCCGGTGACGGCCGGCCGAAAATCGAAGTGCAACTGACGGCCTACGGGCTGCGCTACGCCGCCATCCGCGAACCGTCGAGCGGCGCGGATGGGAACCGCTACGTGCGCGTCACGCTGTACATCGCCCCCGTCTACGCGTTTCTTCCGGTGGCCGCGGGGGCGTCGTTCATGCAGATGTTCGTTCCGCTCGACGACGAGCATACGATGTTCTACTACGTCAAGACGAGCACCGACGGACCGATCGGCGACGACGCTCGCGCGCTGCACGATTATCGCGCCGGCGTGCGGGCCGGGGTCGACATCGACGCGACCTTTCGCAAAGTGCGCACGGCCGAGAACAACTGGCTGCAAGACCGCGCCGCGATGCGGCGGAACGAGACCTTTTCGGGCATTCATGGGGTGAACATGGAAGATATGGCCGTCCAGGAGAGTATGGGACCCATTTACGATCGCAGCCGCGAACATTTGGCCGGCAGCGATGCGGCCGTGATCGCGCTGCGGCGGCTGCTACTGGCCGCCGTGCGCGGTTTCGGCCGCGGCGAGCCGCCGCCGGGATTGTCCGAACCGGTGCCCTACGAACGGCTGGCCGCCGAAGAACGGCTGGTGCCGGCCGGCACGCCGTGGCAAACCGTCGGTGCGTTCGCCGGCGAAGCGGTGCCGGGGGCCGGCGCATGAGGCGCGGGCTCGGCATCGTTCTCGCATTGATGTTCGCGCTGAGTGGCGCCGGCGCTCCGGCGCGCGGGGCGGAACCGTATACGTTCAACGCGATCCTCTCGCTGACGGGCTCGGGCGCGTTTCTCGGCGGCGATCAGGCGCAAGGGTATCGCTTGGTGGAGACGGTCGTCAACGCCGGCGGCGGAATCGACGGCACGCCGATTCACTTCGCGATCACCGACGATCAGTCGAGCCCGCAGGTCGCGGCCCAACTGGCCTCCGATCTGATCGCCCGCAAAGTCCCGCTGATCCTCGGCACGTCGCTGGTCGCACCGTGCCGCGTGATCGCGGCCCTCGTCGAGCAGAACGGGCCGTTCAACTACTGCCTCTCGAACGGCTTCCAGCCCAAACGCGGCAGCTATGTGTTCTCGATCAACTTCTCGACGATCGATTCGCTGGCCGCGATGGTCCGTTACTTCAAAGCGCGCGGCTGGACGCGGCTGGCGTACATCGTCTCGACCGATGCCACCGGTCAGGATGCCGAAACGAACATCAACACCGCCGTGGCGGCGCCGACCAGCAGCGGGGTGCAGATCGTCGCGCGCGAGCACTTCAACATCACCGACATCAGCGTCGGCGCGCAGATGGCGCGCATCAAGGCCGCGAATCCGCAGGTCGTCATCGCCTGGGCGACCGGCTCGCCGCTGGGCACGCTGCTGCGCGGTTTGCAGAACGCGGCACTGGACGTTCCGGTCGGCACCAGCGCCGGCAACATGGTCTACTCCGAGATGAAGCAGTTCGACGCGCTGCTGCCGGACGAGTTGTACTTCTCCACCACGGCGCCGATCGCAACCGGCGCGCGCATCGATCCGCGCACCGCCGCCCAGCTCAACGCGTTCAAGAGCGCCCTCGCGGCGGCCGGCATCCAAGCGCAGCAGGGCCACGTGTTCGCCTGGGACTCCGCGTTCATCACGATCGCCGCGCTCAAGAAATTCGGTTTGGGCGCGACGGCGCCGCAAATCCACACCTTTCTCGATCAGCAGCGCGCGCTAGCCGGCATCGCCGGGATCTACGACTTCGCCGACCGCCCGCAGCGCGGGCTCGATTTGAGCAGCGTCTACGTCGCGCGCTGGGACAAGACCAAAACGACCTGGGTCGCGGTGAGCGACGCCGGCGGCGCGCCGATGGCGCAGCGCTGATGTCCAAGCTGCGCCTGACGCTGGCGTGCTATGACTACGACCGCACGCGGCCGCTGGCCGACGGCCGGGTCGCGGCCGAAGGCATCGATCTCAACTACATCACGCTCGGTCCCGAGGAAACGTTCTTCCGCGCCTTACGCCATGGCGAGTTCGACGTCATGGAGCTCTCGTTTTCCTCATATCTGCTCTCGCTGTTCGATCCGTCGCGCCCCTACGTCGCGATCCCGGTCTTTCCGTCACGGATGTTTCGCCACGGCAACGTCTTCATTAACGAGCGCTCGGGTATTCGCGAGCCGGCCGATCTAGCCGGCAAGCGCGTCGGGACGCCCGAGTACCAAATGACCGCGACGCTGTGGCTGCGCGGGATCCTCGCCGATGAATACGGCGTCGGCGTTGCGAGCGTCACCTACGTCACGGGCGGCGTCGAAGATCCGGGGCGCCCCGAGAAACTGCCGCTCGAGCTCCCGCCCGAGATTCGCATCGAACCGATCGCGCCGCACCAAACGCTCTCCGCGATGCTGGCGAGCGGCGAGATCGACGCGCTACAAGCGGCGCGCGTGCCGTCGTCGTACACGCGCGGACTACCGGGTGTGCGCCGGCTGTGGGAAGACTATGTCACGGTCGAGCGCGAGTACTTTCGCCGCACGGGAATTTTTCCGATCATGCACGTGCTCGCGATGCGGCGCGAGGTGTACGAGCAGAACCGCTGGATCGCGATGTCGCTCTACAAGGCGTTCGCGGCGGCGAAAGAGCTGGCGTCTGCGGATTTGCGCCGCGCCGGCGTGCTGCAGACGATGCTCCCCTGGATCATCGCGGAACGCGATGCGACGCGTGCGCTGATGGGCGAGGATTACTGGCCCTACGGACTCGAGGCCAACGCGAAAACGCTCGACACGTTCACGCGCTACTCGTTCGAACAAGGCATCTCCAAACGCCGCATCCCGCCCCGCGACCTCTTCGCCCCCGAAACCCTGGAATCGTATAAATCCTAACGCCCCCGTTCATGTGATGAGCGCCCCCTAGTCATGGCGTCGCCCCTCGTCATGGCGAGCGCCCGCCCCTCGTCATGGCGAGCGCCCGCCCCTCGTCACAGCGAGCGCCCGCCCCTCGTCATCCCGAGCGCCCGCCCCCCGTCATGGCGAGCGCCCGCCCTCGTCATGGCGAGCGCCCGCCCCTCGTCATGGCGAGCGCCCGCCCCTCGTCATGGCGAGCGCCCGCCCCTCGTCACAGCGAGCGCCCGCCCTCGTCATGGCGAGCGCCCGCCCCTCGTCATGGCGAGCGCCCGCCCTCGTCATGGCGAGCGCCCGCCCCTCGTCATGGCGAGCGCCCGCCCCTCGTCATGGCGAGCGCCCGCCCCTGGTTATGGCGAGCGCCCGCCCCTCGTCAACCCGAGCGCCCGCCCCTCGTCATGGCGAGCGCCCGCCCCTCGTCATGGCGAGCGCCCGCCCTCGTCATGGCGAGCGCCCGCCCCTCGTCATCCCGAGCGCAGTCGAGGGACGCCCCCCGTCATGCCGTGAGCCACTGTCGATCACGAGCGCAGCCGAGTGATCGCCACTAAGCACGATCAGGCATGTCGATCGCGACTAAGCGCGATCAGGCATGTCGATCGCGACTAAGCACGATCAGGCATGTCGCCGGCGATCACTCGGCTGCGCTCGTGATCGACAGTGGCCTAGAGGCGTGATTGGCGCTTGTCCCTCGACTGCGCTCGGGATGACGGGCGAGGGGCGAGGGGCGACTGCTCGCTAAGGCGCGGTCTTTAGGCCGTCGAGGACGTTGAGGGCGCGTTCGAACGAGAGTTCAGCGGCCGCGGCATTGTATGCGGGGCGGCCTTCCATCGTGAAGCCGTGGGCGATGCCCGGATAGACATAACTTTCCGCCCGCGGGTTGGATGCGAGCGCCGCCTGCACCGCTTCGACGACGTCCATCGGCACCGACTCGTCCGCGCCGCCGAAGTGAAAGCTGGTCGGACATTTCACCGCGGCCGCGGCTTCTAGTTCGAGTCCCATTTTCGAGGGATGAAACGCCACGACCGCGTCGGCCCTCAGATACGCTCCGGCCAACAGCGTGTAGCGTCCGCCGAAGCAGTAGCCCGCGAGCGCCCACGTCCCGTTGTTCTCCGGCAGCCCGTGCACGTAGTCGCGCACCGCGGCGATGTCGCGCCGGCCCGCGTCGCGATCGAATTGCGCGTTGCGCTCGGTCGCCTTCGCGCGCTCTTCGGGAACGTCGAACCGCATCGGACCCGGAATGGTGCGCCAGAAAAAATCCGGCGCGACGGTGAGAAACCCGTGCTCGGCGTAACGGTCGGCCCACGCCCGCACGCCCGCATCGACGCCGAACACCGCGGCCACGATCACGACCGCCGGCGCCGGCACCACGGCCGGCATCGCGATGTAGGCGGGAATCGCGCCGCCGTCGGCGCTCGGAATCGTGATCTCGCGCGTTGCGGTCGTCATGCAGCCCGCTTCGCATGCCGCAACCATGCCTCCCGTTGGGGAAGGCGGTGGACCGACCAAGCTCAAAAGGGCGAACGATCCCCTGCTACTTTTGACTCAGGAGGGCCGCGCCAGTGCCGCTTAATCGGGACAGCTTTCTACGTGCCACCGCGGGTGCCGTCGCCGGGCTCGCTGCCGGAACCGGCGACCTGCACTCAGGATTCGCAGCCGATGAATCCCCGATCGGCACGTTTCCGGCGGGCGTCGCCTCGGACTCGGTCTTCGTCGGACTGTGCTGCCCCCTGACCGGCTCCTATGGGGCCGACGGCGAGGATTTGCGGCGCGGGTATCTGCTGGCGTTGAACGACCTCAACAACCACACCGGCGTCATGCGGCACATCCCGAGCCTGCGCGGCCAGCGCGGCCTGCTCGGCAAGAAGGTCACCTGGAAAGTCGCCGACACCGAGACGAACCCCAACACGGCGGTTCAGCACGCCACCGAATTCATCACGCAGAACAAGGCGATCATGATCACGGGCGGCGTCGCCAGCTCCGAGGTCATCGCGATGGGCAAGGTCGCGCAGCAGCAAAAAGTGCTGTTCATGACCGGCGCCAGCGGCTCCAACGATACGACCGGGAAAGACTGCCAGCGCTACATGTTCCGCTCGCAGTGCGACGCCTACATGGTCGCCAAAGCGATCGCGCCGATCCTCGCCAAAGCCCTGGGCACAAAGCGCAAAGCCGTCTATCTCACGCCCGATTACAGCTACGGCCACTCGCTGACGGGCTCGATGCGCGAGTTCACCGAGAAACTCGGCTGGACCACGGTCGCCGACGTCGTGGCGCCGTTCCCCTCGAGCGACTACAGCTCGTATCTCACCAACGTCGCGAGCTCCGGCGCCGACACGTTCATCAACATCGAGTTCGGCAACGACGGCGTCGCCTCGACGAAACAAGCCGCCCAGTTCGGCATTCTCCAGAAGATGAAGCTGGTGGTGCCCAACGTCTCGACCTACTTTCCCGACGGCGTCGGCGCCGAAATCATGTCGGGCGTCTACGGCACGCAAGAGTGGTACTTTTCGCTCGCCGACAAGTACCCGCTCTCCAAACTGTTCCTCGACGATTTCGCCAAGCTCTATCCCGGCTTTTCCGCGCGCTGGACCGCGCACATCGCCTATACGCAAATCGCGATGTGGGCCGATGCGGTCACCCGCGCCAAGACGTTCCATCCGCCGACCGTGATCGCGACCCTCGAAGCCGGCACGCCGATCGACCTCATGCTGGGGCCGGTCCATTACCGTGCCGGCGACCACCAGCTCGTGCGCCCGGTGCCGGTCGTGGTCGGCAAGAAGCCGTCGGCGATGAAGCGCAAGGACGACTTCTTCGAGGTCATCGACATCGTTCCGGGCGATGCGGTGATGCAGCCGCTCTCGACCACGGATTGCAAGATGCCGCCGGTCACCTAGCCGGAAGGAAGCACACGCTGCCGGTTCACCTGATCGAAGCGCAACTGCTCAACGGCATTGCGCTGGGTTCGATCCTTGCGCTCGTGGCGCTCGGCTTGACCATCATCTTCGGACTCCTCGGTTTCGTGAACTTCGCACACGGAGGGCTCTTCACCGCGGGCGCGTACGCCGGGTGGCTCGCCTATAGCCGGACCAGTTCGTATGCGTTCGGCATCCTAGCCGCGCTCGTCGTGACGTTCGTGCTCGGCATCGTCGTGGAACGCGTGCTGATCCGCCAGTATTACGCGCGGCCCAAAGAGGATCAGATCCTGGTGACGTTTGGCCTCGGCATCGTGCTGGTCGAAACGGTGCGCGCACTCTTCACCGGCCAGACCAAACTGGTGCCGACGCCGGACTGGGCGACCGGCGCCGTGCAGTTCGCCGACCTCATCTATCCGGCGTACCGCATCGACGTCGTCGGGATCGTCGCGCTGACGCTGCTCGTGGTATGGCTCATCATCTTCAAGACGCGCCTGGGCTTGATCGTGCGCGCCGGCATCGACGACGCGCTGATCGTCGACATGCTCGGCATCGACATCGGCCGCGCGTTCATGCTGGTGTTCGCGCTCGGCGCCGCCGTCGCGGGGCTGGCCGGCTTCGTCGACGCGCCGATCCTGGCCGTGAACCCCGACATGGGGACGAGCGTGCTCGTGCAGTCGTTCGTCGTGATCGTGATCGGCGGCGTCGGCTCGTTCGCGGGCGCGATCGTCGGCGGCCTCATCGCCGGTGAGATCGTCAGCTTGACCAGCGTGTTCGCGCCCGACTGGGCGCAGGTGGCGCTGTATTTGGCGATGGCGCTGGTGCTGATCGTGCGCCCGCAGGGGCTGCTCGGCGTGATGGGCCGCGCATGATTCTGCGACCGGTCGGCGATCGCACCGGCTGGTGGTTCGAAGCTGCCGTCGCGCTCTTCCTCGTCGTGTTTCCGGCACTGCTCGCGCTGTGCAACGTGGGCACCGACCTCGGCACGCGCATCTTGATCCTCGGTCTGTTCGGGATCGGCGTCGACCTGCTCTTCGGCTATGCCGGACTGCTCTCGTTCGGCCAGGCCGCCTTCTACGGAACCGGCGGCTTCGTCACCGCGCACCTGCTGATCACGCACGAGCTGCCCAACAGCTTGGGTGCACTGGCCGTCGGCACGCTGGTCGCGGCGCTGTTCGGGGCCTTGATCGGTTCGCTCGCGCTGCGCCAGGTCGGGATCTACTTCGCGATGCTGACGCTCGCGTTCGGGCAGCTCTTCTACTTCATGGAAAACTCGCCGCTGCGCGCGTACACCGGCAGCGAGAACGGGCTGCCGGGCGTGCCCAAGCCCTCGATTTGGCTCGGCTCCACCACGCTCGACTTCAGCTCGGGCATCGGCACCTACGTGTTCGTAGCAATCGTCTACTTCGCGGGTTTCTTCATCGCGCGCCGCATCGTGCGCTCGCCCTTCGGAGCGGTGCTGCGCGCGATCCGCGAGAACCCCGAGCGCGCGCAAGCGGTCGGCCATCTCATCGCGCGCTACAAGCTCGTCGCGTTCACGATCGCGGCGGCGTACGGCGGACTCGCCGGCGGGCTGTTGGGCATGTTTCAGGGCTACATGCCGCCCGAAGCGTTTTCGATCGACCAGTCGGGCGAGATCATTGTGATGACGGTGATCGGCGGACCGGGAACCCTGATCGGGCCGCTGGTCGGCGCGGCGGTGTGGACCTTGCTGCGCCAAGGGTTGCAGGACGTCGAGGTCATCGCCGGGATCTGGAAGCTGATCCTGGGCCTGATCTTCATCCTGCTGATCACGTTCTTCCGGCGCGGTCTCACCGGCGGCGCGATCGCGCTGTGGCAGCGCGTGCGGCCGGCCCGATGAGCGCCATGCTCGAAGCCCAAGGGCTGACCAAACGCTTCGGCGGTTTGACCGCGGTGGACGGCGTCTCGCTCGCAGTCGAGGCCGGCACGATCACCGCGCTGATCGGCCCCAACGGCGCGGGCAAGAGCACGTTCTTCAAGCTGCTCTCGGGCGAGCTCGCACCGACCAGCGGTGAGATCTCGTTCAAGGGCCGGCGCATCACCGGAATCGGCGTGACCCGCACGGCGCAGCTCGGCATCGGCAAGAGTCACCAGATCACGCAGATCTTCCCGAGCCTGAGCGTTACCGAGAACCTGATGATCGCGGGCCTCGCGGCGCGGCGCGGCGCGTTTCGCGGCGACATCTTCGGCTCGGTCGGACGCGTCGCGGGACTGGCCTCGCTCGTCGAGCGCACGCTGACGGAGGTCGGGCTCGCCGAGCGCGCCGGCATGCGCGCGGGCGACCTCGCCTACGGCGAGAAGCGGCGGCTGGAAATCGGTCTCGCGCTCGCCACCGAGCCCGAGCTGCTATTGCTCGACGAACCCGCGGCCGGGATGAGCCCGAGCGAAACGGCCGAAACCGTCGCGCTGATCCGGCAGTTGCGCGCGACCGTCACGATCGTGATCGTCGAGCACGACATGGACGTCGTGTTCGGGTTGGCCGACCGCATCATGGTCATGCAAAACGGCGCCACGATCGCCTACGGAACTCCGGCCGAGATTCGCGCCGACGAGCGCGTGCGCGAAGCGTATCTCGGCGGGACCGACGAATGAGCCTGCTCGAAGTCGAGGCCGTCAACAGCTACTACGGGGAATCGCACGTTCTCTTCGACGTCTCGCTGCACGTCGACGAGGGCGAGGTCGTCGCGCTGCTCGGCCGCAACGGCGCGGGCAAAACGACGACGATGAACACGATCATGGGCGTCGTACGGCCGCACTCGGGACACGTTCGTTTCGCCGGCGAAGACATCACCGGCTTGCGGCCGCACGCGGTCGCGCAGCGCAGCATCCAACTGGTGCCCGATACGCGGCGCATCGTCAAGACGATCACGGTCGAAGAGAACCTGCACCTCGCCGCGCTGACCGCCAAAAACGCCTGGACCCTCGAGCGGATCTACGATCTTTTCCCGTCGCTGCGCGCGCGCCGGACCAGCATGGGCCGCGCGCTTTCCGGCGGCGAACAGCAGATGCTGGCCATCGGCCGCGCGCTGATCCGCGACGCACGGCTGCTGCTGCTCGACGAACCCTTCGAAGGCTTAGCGCCGCTGATCGTGCGCGACCTGATCGCGACGACGCGGCGGCTTGCCGATGAGGGCCGCACGATCGTCATCGTCGAGCAGAACGTGCGCGCCGCACTCGCGCTCGCCGGCCGCGCCTATGTGCTGAACAAAGGCACGGTCGTGTGGAGCGGGTTACCGGCGGCTTTGCAGGCCGAGCCGGAACTCATGCGCCACTACCTCGGCGTTTGATCCCTGCGCGTTAGACCGCGGCTTTGGACAGCAGCGATTCGAAGCCGAAGCCTTGCATGACCTCGCGCTGGATCGGCGCCGTCGCGGCATTGATCGCCTCGACGGCCGGATTCCCCGGAACCGGCGTGCGCAACGGCCGCTCGCCGGCCGGCGCGTTCGCCAGGCGCAGGATCGCGTCGGCGACTTCTTGGGGATCGCGCTCCTGAGCGGACTCGCCGAGTGCCTGCGTGAGCGCTTCCGCCATCTTCGCGACGTGGCCGTAGTCGGCGACCCGGGCGGTGTCGTCGGCACCGAACACGTTGCCGAAGATGTCCGTGGCATACGCGCCGGGCTCGACGATGGCGACGTCGATGCCGAACGGTGCGAGCTCGTACGACGACGTTTCGGCCAGGGCTTCGAGGGCCCATTTGGAGGCCGTGTAGATGCCCCCGAACGGGATCACGATGCGCCCGACGACCGATGACACGTAGACGACCAGACCCGCTTGGCGTTCACGCATGCCCGGTAAGAACGCGCGGTTCACGCGCAGCGGCCCGACGACGTTGGTTGCGAACTGCGCCTCGACGGCGGCCGGCGTGAAGGCTTCCGCGACGCCGAAGTGGCCGGTGCCGGCGTTGTTCACCAGCACGTCGATCGCGCCGGTTTCGGCCAGAATCGTGCGGGCGGCCGCGTCGACCGAAGCGTCGCTCGTGACGTCGAGCTCGACGACCGAAATGCCGGCCGCTCGCAGCGCCGCGGCCGCCCGGGCGTTCTTGCCGGCGCTGTTGCGCATGGTGGCATAGACGCGCCAGCCGTCGGCGGCAAACGATTGGGCGGTGAGCCGGCCGAAGCCGGAGCTGGCGCCGGTGACGACGGCGGTACGTTGGTTCATGAAATCCTCAAAAACGGTGGGGGAGGCGCTTACTCTAGCATCGAAGCTATCGAAAAGCTAGTACGCACGAAAAGGTTAGTTATGGAGATCGAACGCGGCGATTGTTACAGTGCCGCCTGCCCGGCCCGGGAGGTTCTCGGGCACGTCACCGGGCGCTGGGGCGGTCTCGTCCTGGGCGCGCTCACGCGCGGGACGCGGCGCTATTCGGAGTTGCGCGCGCGCATCGACGGCATCTCGGAGAAGATGCTCGCGCAGACGCTGCGCGATCTCGAACGCGACGGCTTGGTGCTGCGGCGCCAGTTTCCGACCGTGCCGCCGCGCGTCGACTACACCCTAACGCCGGGCGGCATGGAGGTCGCGCAGCGCGTCGAGAGCCTGATCGGCTGGCTGCAGGATCACGTCCACGAACTCGTCGCCGCGCAACAGCAGCACGAAAGCAACGCGCTCGCCCGGCGTCAGTCCGCGCGTCTATCCTAAGGCGTGCGGCAGCGTGGCGAGCGCCTCGCGCGCCGCGTTCGCGATGTCGGTCTCATCGGCCGAGAGTGCGGACTCGAACTGCACCTGGGCGGATGCGAACTTTCCCTCGCTGCGATACACCGTCCCGAGCATGTAGTGCAGACGCGCGTCACCGGGTGAAGCAATGAGACCGGCAGCGTAGATCGCTTCGGCTTGATCGAAATTCTTGCGCGCCGCGAGGTCGTAGCCCAGATTGATGTAGGCTTCGGGCCGCAACGGGTCGCCCGCGATCGCGCGACGATAACACGACGCGGCCGCGGCGGGATCGCCGGTGGCGTCGTCGAGGTAGCCCAAATCGATCAGCGCTTCGGCGCCGTCCGGCTGCACGGCGACGGCGTGCTCGAGCAACAGCCGTGCTTGCTCGAAGGATCCCGGATGGAGATAGACGAGGCCCAGCATCGTCAACGCGGCGTAATTGTCGGGATCGAAGCGCAAACACGCTTGCAGGTCGCCGACCGCGTCGTTATCGCGCTTGAGGTCGAGCAGATCGATGGCGCGGCTGACGCGCGCTTCGCAGCGGGTCGCCAGCGGCGCGAGATCGAGATCGATGACGCGGCCGTAGTACGGCAGCGCCTCGGCGGCGTGATGGGTTGCCTCGAGCGCCGTCGCATAGAGCGCCAGCGTCCAGGGATCATCGGGATAGTCACGCGCATCGCGTTGAAGGCGGGCGACGAACGCATCGAGTGCCTTCGCGCCCTGCTCGAGCCCGATCAGCTGCAGCAATCCCTCGCGCAGCGGAAGGCTCTGCACGAGCTCGCTGCGCGCTTCGGCGAGCCGGCCGTGCGCCGCATACAGCGTGCCCAAGCGCTGGTGCGTTTGGCGATCGTCGACGTTGCGCCGCGTTTCGGCCACCCAGACGGCTTCCGCCCGCGCGAGATCGCCGCTGCGGAAGTACAGGTCACCCAACATCCGCGCCGCGACCGCATCGTTCGGATGCGCGGCGACATACGACACCAGTTGTGCGATCGCGGTCCCGAGATCACCGTCGATTCCGCTCACCCGGATCGCGTCGAGCGCGCTCGCGGAGGGCTGCATCTTCGCCACGGCGCCACTCGGGCAAAACGCAACCGCCAACCCGACGACAACGATGAAGCGCAGCATTCGATGCATCGCAACCTCCGCTAAACTCGCCTATGCCCGAGTATACCAGAGCCGCACCCGCGGTCAACGTCTCCCGCGGGCCGGGATGACCCGAGCGGATAGGGAGTGAAGCCGCGACGATGATCGAAACGGATCGTCTGCGCTTGCGCCGGCACGTCGCGGACGACCTCGCGGCATCGTGGACGATGTGGTCCGATCCGCTCGTGTACGGCCAGATCGTATCCGCACCGGCGACCGAAGGGCAAGCCTGGTCGCGCATCCTCGGCTACGCCGGCCTTTGGGCGCTGGTAAACTTCGGCTACTGGGCCGTCGAGGAACGATCGAGCGGCGCGTTCATCGGCGAGATCGGCTTCGCCGATTTCAAGCGCGAGATCACGCCGTCGATTCGCGGTCTTCCCGAGATGGGCTGGGTCCTGGCGTCGGCCCACCACGGCAAAGGCTACGCCACCGAAGGCGTTCGCGCGGCCCTTGCCTGGGCCGACCGGCATCTACCGTCCGACCGGACCGTCTGCCTCATCCGACCCGAGAACGCCGCCTCGATCCACGTCGCCGAAAAAGCCGGCTACGCCCTCAAGCATCACACGGCATACAACAACGCACCAACGCTGCTGTTCGAGCGCCCGCGCTCCGGCTAGCCGCGAGTTCTCAGGCCTTCCAACGGATTTCATACACGACCGAATCATATTTGGGGCTCGTGCGAGTAGCGACGATCTCGCCGTGCAGGGACTCGGCGATCCGCCGGCTCGGAACGTTCTCGATCGCTACGGAATACAAGAAACGTTGTTTGCCCAACGTTTCCGCGGCCCATCCGGCGACGGCTCGAACGGCCTCACCGCCGTAACCGGCGCCATGGGCGGCTTCCTTCAACCAAACACCGAGTTCGGGAGCGGGGGCCGCAACGCCGTCGAGGCTGGCGATTCCCAAACACTCCATCGTATCGCGACGCCGAATGACGAACGAAAAGCCGGCTTTGTCAGCGGCGCGCAACGTTTCTTCGCGCCGAGCCTTGTACGCTGCCAAAGATTGCGGCGGCTGCCAGAACATGAACCGCGTGATCGCCGGCGTGATGCAGTGAAAGACATCCTCCGCATCCGTCATCTGAAATTCGCTCAACCGCAACCGCTCGGAATGAATAGACACACGCTCAGGCACGTTGTAGCATGCTATTTTCTCTATCGGCCGGTGTCAAGATGGAGGCGGATGCCGCGAGCGCGCGCGAATCAGTAGCGCGGTGGCACTGACGGCGGCGAGATCTCCGGACCCCGGACGGCGCCAGGCACTCGGTGAGGTCTTCACGGCCTTTCTGCGTCTTGGGGTCAGCGCGTTCGGCGGCCCGATCGCGCACATCGGCTACTTCAACACCGAATTCGTCGCGCGCCGCGGGTGGCTCGACCAAGAAACGTTCGCACAGATCGTGGCCCTGTGCCAGCTTCTTCCCGGTCCGGCAAGCAGCCAAGTCTGCATCGTCATCGGCCTCTTTCGAGCCGGCGCGTTGGGCGGCGCACTGGCCTGGATCGCCTTCACGCTGCCGTCGGCGATTTTGCTGACCGCGTTCGCTCTCGGTGTAGCAGACATCCACGGTGTGGCACACGCACCGTGGATCCACGGTCTGCTCGTCGCCGCCGTCGCAGTCGTTGCGGTCGCCGTCACGAGCATGTACCGTTCGCTCTGCCCGGACATCCCCCGCAAGAGCCTCGCGTTGCTCGGCGCGGCGGTCGTTACGTTCATGCCGTTCGCAGGTTTCGCCCAACTCTTCGTGATCGTGGCCGGTGCGCTGTACGGGCGGTTTTTCATCAAGGTCCAGCCCCTCACAACTCAGCCGTTTCCGTCCGTTGGGAACCGTGCGACGGCCATCGTCGCCGGGATCTCGTTCCTCGCGCTGCTCGTCGGACTACCGCTCGTCGACCGCATCGCGGCGAACGGCGTACTGCGCGTGGTGACGGCGTTCTACGAGTCGGGTGCGCTCGTCTTCGGTGGCGGCCATGTGGTGTTGCCGCTGTTGCAGGCACGAGTCGTGCCGCCGGGTTGGATCGGTCAGGACGCGTTTTTGGCCGGTTACGGTGCGGCGCAAGCCGTACCCGGGCCGCTGTTCACGTTTGCGGCCTACCTCGGCGCGGCGATGCACGGCCCGGTCGGCGGCGTCGGCGGAGCAGCAGTCACGCTGCTGTCGATCTACCTTCCGTCGTTCTTGCTGATCGCCGCCGTGTTGCCGTTTTGGAACAGCATCTTCCGCAATGCGGCGCTGTTAGCCGCCGTCGGGGGCGTGAACGCGGCGGTCGTCGGCGTGCTGCTGGCAGCGTTCTATCAACCCGTTTGGGTCAACGCCGTCCGCGCGCCGGCCGACGCGGCGCTGGCCGTGCTCGCCTTTGCCGCCCTCGCCGTCTGGAAATGGCCGCCGTGGCTCGTCGTCGTCGCGTCGGCCGTCGCAATGCAGGCCGTGAGCGCGTTTCCCGGAGCGAACCCGTAGCTACAACAGTAAACAACTAGGAGAGGGTGGGATTCGAACCCACGGTACCGTCTCCGGTACTGCGGTTTTCAAGACCGCTGCATTAAACCGCTCTGCCACCTCTCCACGCGGCCCACGGCACGGTATACGACACACCGCGCCGGCGTACCTGAGGGCGGCAGACCCCCGCCGCACGGAAGGTACCCGCTGCCGCGTGAGGTGTATTCCCGCTCATGCACGGCCGGCAGCGCTTCAACTGGAGCCCCTTCATGCAAGAGATGCTCGCGCCGGCTCCATACACGCCGCTGCCCGAGTTCGCTCCGCCGCGCCTGACGCCGCTGCGTAAGCCGATCGCGCAGTCGACGGTCGGCCTCATCTCGATGGCGGGCGTGCAGCGCGCCGACGAACCGCTGCTGGGTGAAACGAACGACCTCTCCTACCGGCTGCTCGACCGCGACACGCCGTTTTCTGAACTCACCATCGCGCACCAGACGCCGGTGCGCGTGTGGGCCGAACAAGACTTGAACGTCGTCTACCCGCGCGACCGGCTGGCCGAACTCGAGGCCGACGGAACGATCGGGCGGTTCGCGCAGACCAGCGTCTCGCTCGTTGGTTCGATCACGCGCTACGGTGCGTTGCTCGAAGAGACGGTGCCGCGCATCTACGACGAGCTCGCCAAACAGAACGTCGACTTCGCACTGCTCGTTCCGATTTGACCGGGCTGCCATCGGTCGGTCGGACTGATAGCACGAGCACTCGAAAATCGCGGCATGCCGACGTTGACGTTCATGCTGCTCTGGGAGTTCGTCAGCGCGTTCAAACCGCCGCGCGTGGTCGAACTCGACTTCCCGTTGGGCGCGACGCTCGGCCGGCCGAACGATCCGGCGATGCAGCGCGCGGTGTTACGCGCCGCCCTCGAACTCGCGCCCGAATTCGGCGAGCCGTGGGCGCCGAAGTTCGTGCCGATCCCGTGGTCGGACGACGGCGACCGCTCGTGGGAAGAGTCGGTGAAAAACCTGTACCGTAACGACGAGGACTCGACGATGCCGGCTCACCAGGCGCAGCATCGCGCGATCGGCGACGTCCTCGCCGGCAACGAGCAGAGCTTCGCCGCACGCTACGGCATTTAGCGCACAACCACAAGAAACGACGGCATTTCGTACGCTAGCGTGCTGAATGTGGTCCGCGTGTGCGCTTTAATTTATGCACGTGGGAGGGAGTACGACATGGACATGATCGTGCTGTGTGTGTGTGGCCATCCGACCGCCCTGCATGATGCGGTAGGTTGTCGCGCGGGCCGCTATCGGCCGTGTGCGTGTCTCTTGGATGCAAAGGCGGCCGTGGCGGCCGCGATCGCCAGCGTCCGCTCCGGACCGCCGCTCGTCGAGGCGAAACGGACCGAGCTGCACAAGTAGCCGGCGGGCCGAAAAGCCGCTAGCCGCCCGGGTTTGCGTGCGTCGTCACCGCGAGCGGAACCACCCGCGGCCGCGGGCCCGTCGTCACGCGATAGAGCACGCTGCTCGTGGCGTGCGGACAGCAGAGCGCATCGGCCGCGCTGTAACGCGCGAAGTCGGCCTGGATGTCGTGCGCGCTATCGAGTGTCACGCTGATGTTCGAAATCGAACCATCGGTGCGCGAGTCCATCAGTCGCGGTGAGAGCGTTCCGGCGAAGGCGCCGTTGACGAAAACGAAGGCTTGGAATCCGTTGGGACGGCACATGCCGTCGGCGCTCGAGGTCGCCAGCACGACCGCGGTCGGGCCGTAGCGGTGGTAGGCGCCGACGAGCGACCAGCCGCCGCGCACGACGGTCCGGTCTTCGCGCGTCGAGGGCGGCCGCAAGCGTCGCCGCACAGCGTCCGCCGCGAACGAGTTCGGCATCTCGCGGGTCCGGGGCGCTGCGGGAACGCGGCACCCGCCACGTTCCAATCCGGCCGGCGCTTTCGCATCGAGCCAACTCACCGGAGCACCCGCGGCGAACAGCGTCGTCGCCGCGGCGATCAGCAGCGCAATGGTCAGCGCCATGTTACGACGGCGTCGCTTCGCCGACGATGTCGGGCTTCTGCTCACCAAGCCATGTATAGACGAAGCCGCCCAGCGCGCCGCCGAGGATCGGTGCGAGCCAGAACAGCCACAACTGCGCGAGCGCCCAGCCGCCGGCGAAGAGCGCGACGCCGGTGCTGCGCGCCGGATTCACCGACGTGTTGTCGACCGGAATCGAGATCAGATGGATCAGCGTGAGGCACAGACCGATCGCGATCGGCGCGAAGCCGGCCGGCGCCCGGCCGTCGGTCGCGCCCATGATCACGATGAGGAACACGAACGTCAGCACGACTTCCGCCAGAAACGCGGCGCCCATCGTATATCCGCCGGGCGAATGATCGCCGAAACCGTTCGACGCGAAGCCGCCGGCCGGTGCTGAAGCCGGCCTTGCCCGATGCGATCAGATAGAGCACGAGCCCGGCGACCGCGCCGCCGATCACTTGCGCGAGGATGTACGGAACGAGGTCGCGACGCCGGAAAACGCTTGCCGAAATACAGTCCGATCGAGACGGCCGGATTGAAGTGCGCGCCCGAGATGTGGCCGACGGCATACGCCATCGTGAGCACCGTCAGGCCGAACGCCAAGCGCCACGCCGGCGAAGCCGATGCCGAGCTGCGGAAACGCGGCCGCCAGCACGGCACTGCCGCAGCCGCCGAACACGAGCCAGAACGTGCCTAAAAACTCCGCGGCGGCGCGCTTCGCGATCGGCATCTTTGCTGCTTTGGCAGGCAAGCTATCGGCTTCCCGTTTCAAAGCGAAGCCTTAAGGCAATTCTCATGGCGGCTTAGTACGCGGCCCGGGCGCGGCGGGTACACTCGGGACGTGAACTCATCGCTCGTCTCATACGACAAGGACGCACGCATATGAAACTCCGCTCGCTCTACACCCTCGGCCTGTTCGCGGCGGCACTCGGCGCGCTCGGCGCTGCCGGCCGCAGCGCAAGTCGTCTATGGACCGGCGCCCGGCGCGCCACCCGCTTACCGCCAATGGCAGCCCGCTTGGGACCAAGGCCAGTACGACAGACAGCACGTGATCTTGGGCACCGTCGCCGCATTCCAGCCCTTCCGCCTCCAGGTCGCACGGCGCGACGGCAACGTCCAAACGATCGATCTCAAGCCCGGCACGCGGATTTTCCCGCGCGGCGAAACGCCCTCGATGAACCAGCGCGTGGCCATCACCGGCTACTACAGCAACGGCACCTTCATCGCCAACCGCGTGATCCTCCACGACTGAGTTTGCCAACCTGCGCCGGTGTAAAGGTTCGCACTCACAGGATGGCCACAGCTAGACCCAAGTCGCCTCGCAGCGACGATCCCTACCGTGAATGGTGTCCTCGCTTCGCGAGGGCGCCGTTCTGGTTTGGAACGACCTCGTTACCCGGTTACGTTATTGAGCTGAATCCTGGGGAAAGAGTGATGCACATCGGCAATACCTCGCACACCAGGAGCGAAAGACACCGCCAATGAGAACCGCCCGAATGTTTGCCGCGCTGCTCAGCATCGCGGCCCTCTCCGCACCCCTGGCCGCGTTTGCGCAAGAGGCCCCCGCTCCGCCGAGCGCGGCGCCGTCGTACGCACGCCCGGTTGCCACCAACGGCGAAGAGACGATTCACGGCCGGATCAACAGCTTTGATGGGAAGTATCACTTGGAATTGCGCGACGACCGCGGCTTCATCGACAGCGTCCAACTGCATCCGGGTACGGTCATCAACCCGACCGGCTTGTCGCTGCAGCCCGGCATGGCCGTAACGATCGTCGGCTATAACCACGGCCGCGACTTCGCCGCCAACGAGATCGACACACCCTACCAGTCCTACGGCGTCGCGCCGGTGATCTATCCCTACGGTTACTCGATCGGCGTGGGCTTCGGACCGGTGTACTTCAATCACTGGCACTAAGAGCGCGCCGGCAGCGGCCGCGCTCCTCGTCACGGCGTCACTCCTGCTCGCGGCTTGCGGCGGAGGCGGCGGCGGTTCCAGCAGCACTCCCGCCGTCTCGCCGACCTCGCCGGCAGTCACACCGACCACGCGCCCGACCACCTCACCGACGAGCTCCGCCTCGACATCGCCCAACGCCGCGACGGCCTTCAATTGCCCCTCGAGCGATTCGTCGGCGAACGCCGTCGCGCGTTCGGACTCGGCATTCGGCAGCGAGGCGGCGCGGCAATCCTTCGGCTTGCACGTGCAGCGCGGCGCTGAAAACACCTCGACCGGCTTGCTCGCCGTCACCTACAGCAGCGGAGCGATCGCGGGCAGCCGCGCCGCGGCCGCCGTTGCGCGCGAGCAAGCCGCCGGCGCGAGTGCCGTGCAACAGCTGTCGTTCGGCAACACGGGCACGGTGATTCACGTGTTGTCGGTTCCGGCGGCGCAGATGAACACCGTCGCCGCCGCGTTGCGCTCGCAATCGGGCGTCGAGAGCGTCGCGCCGACCGGCCTGCGCCGCTATCCCACCGCCGTCACGACGCCGTTCTTCCCGAGCGATCCCTACTTCAACGGGTTCACCCAAGCGCAAAACGCTGTTGGGGGCAATGCTTCGGCGGCGAGCACCTACCATGTCGGGCCCTACGAAACGAGCAGTTCCGTTCCGGGTCAATGGGACATGCACGCGATCAAGCTGGAATACGCGCTGGCCTACAGTCAGAGCAACAACGGCAGCGGAATCATCAACGCCGGCGCGCTCGGCTCGTCGAGCGTCAAGATCGCGATCATCGACACCGGTGAGGATCCCAACCATCCGGACCTGGGCTCGAAGATCGCCTACCAGAAATGCTTCATCACCAACGCCGCCGGCACGTCGCAGTCGACCAGCAACTTCGAAACCGATCCGACCGGGCATGGCACGGACGTTGCCGGCATCGCGGCCGCGGCTACCAACAACAACTTCGGATTCACCGGTACCGGCGGCAACGTCGTGATCTACGGCTACCGCGTGTTTCCGACGCCCGACGATAGCTGCGCGAACCCGAATTCTACCGACCCGCAGTGCAGCGCATCCACCAACGATATCGCCTCGGCGATCAACGACGCGGTGGCCCAAAAGGTCAACGTGATCTCGATGAGCCTCGGCGGTGGAGCCTGCACATCGGCCGGCGTCGACTCCGATCCGACTGAAGGTGCGGCGATCAAGAATGCCATCGCGGCCAACATCATCGTCGTCGCGGCGTCGGGCAATTCCGGCGGTAGCGGCGTCGGCACGCCGGCCTGCGATTCGGGCGTGATCGCCGTCGGCGCCTCGGCGCTGGCCGACGGAACGACCAACGGCTCGGGCAACTCGCTCGGTTCATCGTCCAATCCGGTTGAATACGTGGCAACGTACACGCAGTACGGCAGCACCAACTCGCTTCGCAGCGCAAGCTCGTGGGGCATCGTGGCTCCGGGCGGCGATCCCTCCGGCAACAGCAGCGATAACGACGACCTGCACTGGATCGAGAACATCTGGACGACGACGCCCTATCAGTCGTCGAGTTCGGACAAGAACTTCATCGGCTCGTGCAACGATGACTATCCCAACAGCAGCGGCACGAGCTCACCCGTCGATTGCCGCACGCTGATTGCCGGAACGTCGATGTCCACGCCGCACGTGGCCGGCGCCGCCGCGCTGATCCTCTCCGCGACCGGCGGATTCTCCTCACCCTACCAATCGCCGTCGGCGATGTATCAGCTGCTGTGCTCGACTGCCGACAACATCGGCAGCTCGATTCAAGGCTGCGGCCGGTTGAACGCCTATACTGCGATGGCGACGGCACTGCACGACGCCACGCCGCCGACCCCGATTCCCTAGCAAATCCCGCCTCTTGGCCGCCCTTTGCGCGTGCGGTCAAGAGGCGGATTCTGCCCGGGGCCCAATTCCCTAAGAATGACGAAAAAAGCCACCGGCGCAGCATCGCCGGCCCGCATCGCCGAAGCCTTGGTGAAGGCAAAGGCACGCGCTCAGGCCGAGCGCGACGCTGAAGCCGAATCCAGCCGGGTGCGCGACATGTTCGAAAAAGACCGGGCGGCGTTTGCGCGGCGCTACGGCGCGATCCGCTAGACCGTCGTTGAACGGCGTCGTGGTATGAAACCCCGCGCCGAGTCGCCGATTTCTCCCCGGTACCGACGGGTGTTTAACGGTACCGCGCGGCGAAGAAGTCTCCAATGACTCTCCTCGCCCCGCTCATGAGCGTTGCGCTCGCGTTGCGTTTCAGCCTCGACGAATACACCAACTGGTATAACTCGCCCAACGCGGCGATTTATTTCTGGTCGGCCTTCGCCGCGGTGATCGTACTCGTCATCGCGTTGATGCTGTTTGTGTTCCGGCGAGTGCGCCCGCACTGAGCGAACCCAAGTTCGGAATCACTTCGCGGCCGAACAGCTCGAGCGACCGCAACGCCTCGTCTTGCGGCAAGAGATGAAAGTTCACTTGCAGTGAGGCGTGCTCGAAGCCGCCGATCCGCTCGTTGAGCGCGATCAGCGATTCGCGCGCTTCGGCCGGCGTTCCGATCAGCGCGCTGCCGCTGGCGATCAGCGACTCCATCGTCTGCTGGCTGAGCCGCTCGTACTTCTTGTCGTAGTCCTTGTAGTCGCTCGACGACGTGCCGGTCGTCCAGTCGTTGGCCGCGCCCAGCAGCGAGCGAAAATAGGCGTCGATGTGCGGCCGTGCGATGCGCCGCGCGCGCTCGCCGTCTTCGTCGACGAACATGTGCAGCGCGAGCATCACCTCGCCGTCGCCCGGGTGGCCGGCGGCGCGATACGCATCGCGATAGGCAACCAGCGTCTCGCGCAGCTTCTCCGCCGCCATCGGAATCGCCATGATGGAGTAGCCCATCCGCCCGGCGTACTCGAACGACTCTTTCGTGAAGGTCGCGGCGACGTAGAACTTCGGGCGCGGCTGCTGCGTCGGGCGCGGCAGCGACGTCACGTTGTCGAACGAGTGGAACTGCCCGTGGTGGGTGACGTTCTCTTCGCGCAGCAGCAGATCGATCTGCTCGATGCCCTCGCGGTAGCGCGCGACCGATTCGTCAGGCGAGATGCCGAACGTGCGAAACTCGTGCGGCAAAAATGCGCGCGCGAAACCGACGTCGAGCCGGCCGTCGCTGATCCCGTCGACCTCGGCGATCTCGGCCGCGAGCTTGAGCGGGTTGTTGAAGGCCGGGATGCACGCGCCGGTCACCAGGCGCGCCGTCTTCGTGCGCTGCGCCGCGGCGGCGAGGAACAGCAGCGGGTTGGGGCTGTAGCCGCCGTAGTAGTGGAAGTAGTGCTCGACGATGCGGATGTGGGTGTAGCCGAGCGGCTCGGCGCGCTCCGCGATCTCGAGGCAATGGCGGTAGTATTCGGCCGGGGACTTATCCTCGGGCCGCACGTCGGGGAAAAACTGCACGCCGAATTCCATCGCGAGTTCCCTTCTGCGGACGCCCGGATTCGCCCGCGCGACGCCGAACGTGTTTGCATGATCGAGACGTCTGCCGCTCCTACCGCCGCCGAACGGCGGGCCGCCTGGGACTCAGCCGGAGTCTCTCCGCTGTGGGAAAACCGGCTCGCGCACGGCGCCGCGCCGCCGCCCCCGCGGCCGATGCTCTGGCCCTGGCACGTGATGAAGCCGCTGATCGACGACGCCGCGGCCATGAACTCCACCGAGGTCGATCGAGCGGCGCGTGCTCTCGCTCATGCACCCCGATCCCACGGCGCCCGGCTATCCGTTCACGATCACCAACCTCAACGCGGGCTATCAGATCTTGCTGCCGGGCGAAGCGGCCCGGCCGCACCGCCACTCGATGAACGCCCTGCGCTTCGTGCTCGACGGCAACGGGGCGAACACGGTCGTCGACGGCAAGGCTTGCCCGATGTTCGAGGGCGACCTGATCCTCACGCCCGGCTGGACGTGGCACGAGCACGTCCATTCCGGCGACGGCCCGATCGTGTGGCTCGACGTCCTCGACGCCGCCCTCCACCGCTACCTCGGCACCGACGCGTTCGAGCCGGGTCCGGCCCACGACATCCCGGCGCGTACACCAGACGCCGCCTACGGCTTCGCGAACCTGCTGCCCGAGGCGCACGGACCCGACGCTGCACAGCCCCGTCTTCCGGTATCCCTGGGCTACCGCCGCCGCCGCCGTCGCGGCCGCGCCGCGCGGCCCGGACGGCGCCCGCCGCGTGCGCTACGTGAACCCGGCGACCGGCGGCTCGACGATGTCGCTCCTCGACTGCACTCTGCTCGAGATCGATGCCGGCCGCGCCACGGCGCCGTTTCGCACCTCGAGTCACGCCGTGTGCGCGGTGGTCGAGGGCAGCGGCCGCACGCAGTCGGGCGACACGACGATCGCCTGGGGCCCCAAGGACGTCTTCACGCTGCCCAGCGGCCAATGGAGCACCCACCACGCCGCCGAGCGGACGCGCCTATTCATCACGACCGACCGCGAGATTCTCCGCCGCCTCGATCTGCTCGAGGAGACCTTCGCGAGCTAGGGCGTACGCGAGCTAGACGGGGACGGGCACGTCGGCGACGACCGGAATCGTCATCTCGCCGACCTTCTCGATCGCGATGCGCACCGAGTCGCCGGGCACGATCGGGCCCACGCCCTGCATCGTTCCGCTCGCGATGATGTCGCCGGGCTGCAGCGTGGTGACCGCCGAGCACAGCACGATCGCTTCGCGAATCCCGACGACCATTTCGTTCACCGGCGCTTGCTGCTTGAGCTCGCCGTTCACCCACAGGCGCAGCACGAGATCGTCGGTCGGGCCGACTTCGTCGGCGGTGGTGATCCACGGTCCGACCGGGCAGAACGTGTCGAAGGATTTGCGCATCACGCGCTCTTCCTGACCGCGCATCGTGACGTCGATCAGGCAGGCGTAACCGAAGACGTAATCGAGCGCATCCTCGAGCGCGATCTTGCGCCCGGTCTTGCCCACGATGACCGCCAGCTCGCATTCGTGATGGAAGTTGCGGCCGGGCCGGTCGGGCAGCACGATCGCATCGGCGGGTCCGCTCAGCGACGCGCTCGACTTCATAAAGAAGCCCGCTTTGCCGGCGTCGGCCGAATTGTTGCCCATCTCGGCGGTGTGCGCGCGATAGTTATTGGGCAGCGCCAGCAGTTTGTGCGGCCACGGAATCGGCGTTTCGAGCGCCACGTCTGCGAGGGGTTGCCCGACCGAGAGGCCGAGATCGCGCTCGATCCCCGGACGCAATTCCTCGAACGCGGCGATCGTGGTGATCATCCCCATGGGCGGCCACTCCGCCGGATCCACACCGCACGCGTCGCTGACGTCGTGGATGCGATCGCCGACTACCACACCGATGCGGCCACCATTAAAACGCGCGATTTGCATGACGGCGCCGTACGACGGCAACGCACGTCATCCTCGCATAAGTAGCGCCGAAAAGGCGAGCGCAACAATGTTTCATTTCCAGCCGCAATGCGCCAAAACGATCTCCCCGCTGCGCCGCCGCACCGTCCGTGATACGGGAGTCGTGGTACGTTAATTGGACGCATCGAACCGCTACAGGGCACGCCGGAAGGTGCAACTTTGTTTCATGGTACCCGGCTGAGAAAGCAGGCCCTCGACGTTATCAACATAGAGGGCTAGGTGCGCATTCCCTTAGGCGGTTGTCGAATGCGCTCGCTGGCCCTGGCCTGTAACTTGAAGGCGACCCATTTGAGGGAGGGATAGTTTTTTGTTGACGTTATTAGGCGACGTGACGCAGCTTGCCGCCGCGACACCGGTGCCGACCCCAGCCCCGTACTTGATCCCGGATCCGCCGTGGCTCAACGCGGGCGACACTTCCTGGCAGCTGACGGCCGGTACGTTCGTCGGCCTCCAGAGCATTCCGGGCCTGGCGATTCTCTACGCCGGTCTGGTCAAGAAAAAGTGGGCACTCAACTCAGCCGTGATGTGCTTCTACGCCTTTTCGATCGTGCTGATCACCTGGTCGCTGGTGGGCTACAACATGTCCTTCGGCACCCAGTGGCTCGCGATTGCCGGAAACGGTTTCCTCGGCGTCCCGACGCCGGCCATCGGCGCCGCACAGGAAATCGGCCAAGCCGTGATTCCCGCGGCCGCGGCAGCACTGCCGCCGTTGCGCTTCGCGGGTTCCGCAATGATCTGGTTCCAGTTCGTGTTCGCAGCGATCACGCCGCTGCTGATCGCGGGCGCCGTTCTCGGCCGCATGAACTTCAAAGCTTGGATGATCTTCGTCCCGGTGTGGAGCGTCATCGTTTATTCGGTCGGCGCCTTCAGCCTGTGGGGCGGCGGCTGGCTCTCGCAACTCGGTGCAGCCGACTACTCAGGCGGTTACGTCATCCACTTGGCAGCCGGTATCTCCGGTTTCGTAACGGCTGCCATGGTCGGGCCGCGTTTGCTGGCCGACCGTAAGGATTTCGAACCGAACAACTTGATCATCGCTCTCGCCGGTGCCGGTATCCTCTGGCTCGGCTGGAACGGTTTCAACGGCGGTGACCCGTACTTCGCCAACCACGACGCCGCGGCAGCCGTACTGAACACCAACATCGCCACGGCCGTCTCGCTGCTCGTCTGGCTGATCCTCGACATGATCGCCACGGGTAAGGTCAACGCGGTATCGATGATCAACGGTATGATCGTCGGCCTCGTCGCGATCACGCCGGCCGCCGGTTTCGTCAACGGTTTCGGCGCCATGATCATCGGCCTCGTCGCCGGTATCATCGTCTGGTTCAGCCTCAACAAGCTCAACAACACCGCACTGCTGCAGAAGGTCGACGATACGTTCGGCGTGCTGCACACCCACGGTGTCGCCGGTCTCATCGGCGGCTTGATGGTCGGCTATCGTGGCCGATCCGAACATGTGGGAGTACTACAGTGCCCCCGGCGATCCCAAGAACCTGAAATGGGATCCCACCACCGCGCCGGCCTTCTCCGTGGAAGGGCTATTCGCGCATGGTAATCCCCATCAGTTGATCCTGCAGGCCGAAGCCGCGGCGTTCATCATCATCTGGAACATCATCGGCACCTTTGTGATCCTCAAGATCATCTCGTTCTTCATACCGCTGCGCGCAAGCGACGGCGATGTCGAGGGCGGCGATCTCGCGATCCACGGTATGGATCCGATCCCGGGGTACACCCAAACGGTCGCCCCCTAAACAAAGCGCTGCCTCCAACAGCACGAGCCGCCGGGCGTCAACCCGGCGGCTCTTTTTTTTCCGCGTCGAAGCCGCTGCGATGACATGGATCCAGCCCGTCACCCTGCGCGGCACCGGCGTAACGCTCGAACCGCTGGGGCACGCGCCATCACGACGATCTGGTCGCCGCCGCGAACGATGGCGAAGCCTGGCGCCAATGGACCACGGCGATCCCGAAACCGGCTGAGATGCACGCCGAGATCGACCGGCGCCTGGAGCTCGCCGCGGCCGGATCGATGCTGCCGTTCGCAGCACTGGACGCGGGCGGCCACGCGGTCGGCATGACCTCCTACATGGACATCGATGCCGCCAACCGGCGGCTCGAGATCGGTTCGACCTGGTATCGGCCTGCCGTCCGGCGGACCGGCTTCAACACCGAAGCCGAAGCGGCTACTGCTCACCCACGCATTCGAAGACTTGGATGCGATCGCGGTCGAGTTTCGCACGCACTTCTTCAACCACGCGAGCCGGCGCGCGATCGAGCGCCTCGGCGCGAAGCTCGACGGCGTATTGCGCAATCACCGGCTCGGACCCGAAGGCACGATCCGCGACACCTGCTCCTACAGCATCATCGCGAGCGAATGGCCGACGGTGAAGGTGCACCTCGCGCACCTTCAGCGCGACGCGACTTTAGGCGGTGACGCTGAAGAAGCGGTTGAGGTAGCCGTTCGTGACGTTGGCGTTGTTGATCGTCGCGATCGAGATCTGCTGCTGAATCTTCAGCGAGTTCAACTCACTCGAGAGCGAGGCTTCGTTGGCGTCGCCGATATCGGAGGCCGACGAGGTCAGGTTGACCGAGTCGACGTTGTTGTTGTTGAACGCGTTTTCCAGCGACGCGCGTCTGCGCGCCGAGCTGCGCCTGGCCGGCTCCGAGGGCGGCGATCGCGTTGTTGATCTGGCCGAGCGAATTGGTCGCGTTCTGCGGCGTCGAGAAATCGATGTTCGTGATACCGAGGCCGGCGGTCGTCGCGTTGGGCAGCGTGACCGTGGTCTGTTGACCCTGCGTCGCGCCGGTTTGCACGCCGACGGTTCCACTGGTGGAACCGGCCGTCGCGGCCGTCGTCTGCACGGTTGCGGTGGCGTTCGTGTCGGAGGTGGTGAACTGACCGAACGTGACCTGGGTGCCGTTGACGGTCGCCGTCGAGCCGGCGCTGTACGAGCCGACGTTGGTGACGGTTTGCGTGGCGGAGTCGGTGAACGTGACGTTCGCGACGGCGCCCGAACCGGTGTTGGCGATGGTTACGCCGATCGTGCCGCTGGTCGTCGCGGCCGAGGCCGTGGCCGAGGTGATGACTCCGCCGCCGGCGTTGACTTGATCGTCCGTGGTCGTGGTGGCCGTCGCCGTGGTGGCGGGCGTGGTGCCGGAGTTCTGCCCGTTCAGGAGCGGGGTGCCGTTGAAGTTGATGCCGCTCGCATCGCCGTTGATCTGCTGGAGCAGCGCGTTGGCCTGGGTCTGAAGCGCGGCGTTGTCGGTGGGCGAGTTGAAGCCGTTGCTGGCTTCGATCGCCAGGTTCTGCAGCTGGCCGAGCGCGCTCTGGATGCTGCTGGTCGCACCCTGCGCGACGTTGATCGCGTTGCTCGCGTCGCTGATATTTTCGTTGGCGGTATCGTCGCCTTGCGCTTGCGACTCGAGCGCGTTGTAGATCGCCAAACCCGACGGGTCGACCGACGAGCTCGTCAGCCGGTTTCCGCTCGATGCTTGATTGGACGCTTGCGTCAACTGCTGCTGGTAATACGCTAGCGAGTTGAGCGCCGGTCCGGTGCTGATCCCCAGTGACATGGCTCCTCCGTACCCGTTTACTCTACCCCATGGCAGCCTGCCCGCCTAGCCATCCAGGCTTAACCTTGTGTAATAGTGAGCGCCGACGGGCCTTAGAGAAGGTCTGTCCTTTATTTTACGATTCCAGCAGCGCCCGGCACAGTTCGGCGTGCAGGCGGCCGTTGGAGGCCGCGATCGAGCCGCCGGCGATGTCCAGCACCGACCCGTCGATCGCGGTCACGCTGCCGCCCGCCTCCTCGATAAGCAAGGCACCGGCCGCCACGTCCCACGGCTTGAGGTCCCACTCCCAGAACGCGTCGAACCGCCCGGCGGCGACCAGCGCCAGGTCGAGCGCCGCCGAGCCGTCGCGCCGGACCCCCTGCGCCCGGCGCGACATCGCTGCGAAGTAGCTGCCGTTCCGGTCGTAGTCGGCCGGGTTGAAGCCGGTGCAGATGAGGGCCGCCCGCACGGTCGCCGCCGTCGAGACGCGGATCGGCTCGCCGTTGAGGGTCGCGCCCCCGCCGCGCCGCGCGGCGAAGCGCATCCCCATGAGCGGCGCCTCGATCGCCGCGGCCTCGAGCACGCCGGCCCGCTCGTAGGCGATCGAAACGCAGAACAGCGGGTAGCGGTGCGCGTAGTTGGTCGTGCCGTCGAGCGGGTCGACGATGAAGCGCTCGTCGCTCGTCCCGGCATAGACGCCGCCCTCTTCCCCGAGGATCGCGGCGGCCGGAAACGCCGAGCGAATCCCCGCGACGATGGCCGCTTCGCTGGCCCGGTCGGCTTCGGTGACCAGATCGTGGGGCTTCTTCTCGACCACGTCGTGCAGATCGTCGAAGCGCTCGCGCAACAGCTCGGCGGCACGATGGGCGAGGTCGGTCACGAAATCGAGCGGGTCCACACTTCTCCTATTCGGAACACGTCGGCTGATGTTTCGAAGAGCGTATCGGACCCGGCTCGATCGCATCCTCGCCGCGGTCGAAATTCCCGCGATCGGCCTCTGGCTCGGAGCGCTGTGCGGCTTCGCGTTCATCTTCGCGCCGGCGGCGTTCCGGCTCGTTCCCGACGTCACGCAGTTTGCCAGCCTGACCGGGGCCAACCTGCGCGCGCTCGGAAATGTCGGCGCCGTGTGCGGCGGCCTCGCGATCGTCATCGCGCTCGTGCGCTCGCTCGACGCCGCCGATCGGACCAACGACATCGTCCGCGCGGCGCTGCTGGTCATCGCGCTGCTCTTGGTCGCCTACGATACCTTCGCGATCGTTCCGGTCGTAGCGGCCATCAAGGACGTGCACTCGCCCGAGTTCGCCGAGCTGCACCAGCGCTCGACGCTGGTCTACGGCGGCGTCGTGGTGCTGGCGCTGATCGCGCTGGTCATGGCCGCCGTTCGCGGAGACGCGTAGCCTCGGCGCCATGACGTTCCACGATGGGTTCCTCTCCGAGATGATCGGACGAACGGCGGTCGTCACCGCGGACGGCCGGCAGCAAACCGTCGGCCGCATCTCCGATTTCGTCGTCGAGCGGCCCGACGACACGTTTCCCAAGATCGACGCGCTGGTCATCAAGAGCAAGCGCGGCAAACATCTCGCGCCGATCGGCAGCATCGTCGACTTCGATCGACGCAGGGCAAGCTCGTCTTGCGCGACGTGCCGACGCGCGAGGCGCCGCCCGACGACGAGGCGCTCTACCTGGTCGAGGACCTCTTCGACAAGCAGATCGTCGACGTCGACGGCCGCAAGGTCGTGCGCATCAACGACATCGAGGTCGCGCGCACCGGCGGCGCGCTGCGCGTCGTCGCGGCCGACATCGGCTTCGGCGGCATCGTGCGCCGGCTCGGCGGCGGGCAACCTGAGCCGCGCGCTGATCGAGCGTATCCCGCGCACGCTGATCGCCTGGGACAACGTCGCGCCGCTGCACGACCTCAACCCGACCGAGATCCGGCTCTCCGTCTCCGACAACCGGCTCGCGCGGCTGCACCCGTGCGACCTCGCCGAAATCATCGGCGACCTCTCGGCGCGCGACGCCGCGCGCGTCGTCGGCTCGCTCGACGACGAGACGGCCGCCGACGCGCTCGAACATCTCGACGCCGAGACGCAGCGCTCGATCATCGACGATCTCGGCGCCGAACGCGCCGCCGACATCATCGAGGAGATGGATTCGGACGACGCCGCCGATCTGCTCGGCGAACTCCCCGAAGAGCAGCAAGAACAGCTCTTGCGCGAGATGGACGCCGAAACGGCCGACGATCTGCGCGAACTCGTCGCCTACGACGAGGAAACGGCCGGCGGCCTGATGACGACCGACTACATGTGGATCTATCCGCACCGCACGGTCGCCGCGACGATCGCGAAGATCCGCGAGATCGCGCCGGAGACCGAGTTCATCTACTATCTCTACGTGACCGATCAGTCGGAGAAACTGCTCGGCGTGCTCTCGCTGCGCACGCTGCTGCTCTCGGCGCCCGACGACATCATCCACACCGTGATGGACACCGATGTCGTCAGCGTGCATCCGGACGTCAAGTCGACCGAGGTGGCCTCGACGATCGCGCGCTACGATCTGCTGGCCTGCCCGGTGCTCGACGACGACGGCAAGATGCTCGGCATCGTGACCGTCGACGACGCGATCGACGCGATCATTCCCGAACGGCTCAAGAAGCAGCTGCCGCGCTTCACCAAGCGCCAACGCCGCGAGCGCCTCGAGCGCGTCTAGCGCGGTGAACATCCGACGCTGGTGGCGCCGCGCGCTGGTGCTCTTCGCCGTGCTCGGACCGGGCTTCGTCACGGCCTCGGCCGGCAACGACGTCGGCGGCATCGCGACGTACTCCGCGGCCGGCGCGAAGTTCGGCTACATCGTGCTGTGGACGCTCGTTCCGCTCACGATCTCGCTGATCGTCGTGCAAGAGATGGCCGGCCGCATGGGCGCGGTCACGGGCCAGGGCCTGGCCGGACTGATCCGCGAGAACTTCGGCATCCGGCTGACGTTCATCGCGATGGCGGCGCTGTTTTTCATCAACACCGGCATCACGGCGACCGAGTTCGCCGGCATCGCCGCGTGGGCGCAGATCTTCCACCTCTCGCGCTACATCATCATTCCGCTCGCCACGATCGTCGTGTTTCTGCTCGTGCTGCGCTTGAGCAACAAGATCGTCGAGCGCGTGTTCGTCATCTTCTCGCTGATCTACCTGAGTTACGTCGTCTCGGGCATTCAAGGCGAAGCCCGACTGGGGCGCGGTCGTGCACGGCACGCTCGTGCCGACGTTCTCCGCCGAAAGCCGGCTTTCTCGTCACGGTCGTCGGCTTGATCGGCACCACGATCTCGCCCTACATGCAGTTCTTTCTGCAGTCGGCGGTGGTCGAAAAGGGCTCGGGGCCGCGCGATCTCTGGAACGTGCGCGCCGACATCGTCGTCGGCTCGATCCTCGGCATCGTGATCGCCGGCTTCATGATCATCGCGAACGCCGCGACGATCCACCACGCCGCGCTGATCACGCCACAAGCCGCCGCTCGACATCGACACCGCGCAAGCGGTCGACTTCGCGCGCGCGCTCGAACCGCTGGCCGGCGATTTCGCCGCCGCTCTGTTCGGCTTCGGCATTCTCAACGCGGGCTTGTTCACGGCGACGGTGCTGCCGCTCGCGACGGCGTTCATCATCTGCGAGGCGTTCGGGCTCGAAGCGGCCGTCGACCGGCGCTGGCACGAGGCGCCGTTCTTCTACGGCCTCTTCGCGAGCGGGATCGTGCTCGGCGCGGGTCTCGTGCTGCTGCTGCCCGCAAACCAGCTCTTCCGGTTCACGTTCTACGCGCAGGTCATGCAGGGCGCCGTGCTGCCGCTCGAACTGATCCTGATGCTGATCATCATCAACCGCAAGCGGGTGATGGGCAAGTACGTGAACACGCGCACCGTCAACGTCATCGCCTGGGCCACCGCCGTCATCATCGGCGGCCTCGCCATCGTCTACGTCGTGCAGTCGCTCTTCGGCTTCTCCTAAAAACCGATACGACCGGTCGCTCGATCGCCTGAATCAACTAGCCGAGCGTTCCGGCCCGGGCGCCGATATAGGCTGCCAGCAGCACCATGGCACTCGAGAGAACCGTCAGCACGAGCACGTTCTGGCGCGAGTCCGGCTGGCGGGACATATAGTTCGCGCCCATGTAGCCGGCCCAGCCCGCGACGGCCAGCACGTAGTGGGGCGCGGGCGCCCGCAGCCCGCCCGCCATGAGCACGATCCCGAGCAAAATCTGCAGCGTGAGCAGATAAAGCGTGATCCGGCGGCCCAATCTGAACCACACAAACAGGGCTGCGCAGGCGGCAACGAGGATACCCAGCCAGAAGTGCACGACGAGAACGCTGTTCATTCCCGGCGGGTTCGCCGCGACGGGGTCGATGCTTTGTTGAGCTACGCTGAGGCGCTGGCTCGCATCGCGGCAACCGGAGGCGGCGCGCAAGCGCTGGCCTCTCATCTGTCAACGGCGATCGACGCCGGGGTCCTGGTCGAAGATTCCGAGTGGAAACACCTCGGGTTGGCCGCCGGCAAGGACCAAGCGGTTCCGCCCTCGGTGCGCAATCTGCTGCCCGATTCGTTCGACGGCGAAGGCGAGGACGGCGTAGCCCTCCAACCGCCGGCCGACGCCCGCAGCCGCGCCTTTCCGATCCGGGCCGGCGGGTCACGCCTGGGCTGGCTCTCGATTTTCCCGCGCTCCGGCACCGTCGCCGAGCGGCGGCCGCTCGTGCGCCTCACGACGGCGCAGATCGCGATCGAACTCTCGCGCGATGCCGGCGGCGGACGCGGACGGCGCCGCTCGTTCTGGGACCGGCTGCTTTCGCGCGCCTACGACGATCCGCTCGAAGCGCGCGAGGACGCCCACGCGCGCGGCATCACGCTGGCGCCCGGCTACGTGGCGGTCGCGGTCGAAGGCGAAGGGCTCGACGAGAGCGTCGCCGCGCAAAAGAACGCCGAACTGCGGCGCGTCTGTCTCGACGTGCTCGGCACGCGCAGCGGCGAGGTGGTGGTCATCGAACGCGGCGGCGGCTTCTTCTTCCTCGTGCCCGCACCGCTCGACATCGACGCCTCGAACGCGCGCACCGCGGCGACCCTGATCCCGCGCGGCATCACGCGCGCCGGCATCGACGTGCACGTCGTGGGCGGCATCGGCCGGCATGCCGAGATGCTGCACGTCGCGCGCTCGGTCGACGAAGCGCGCGAAGCGACGACGATCGCCCGCCGCATGTTCGGCGGCGGCAAAGTGATGCCGTACGAAGACCTCGGCATCTATCCGCTGCTGCACCGCGGCGGCGCACAGCGCGAAGAGTGGAAGGCGTTTGCCGAACGCGTGCTCGAGCCGCTGCGCGCATACGACGAAAAGCATCAGACCGAACTCGTCCGTACCCTTCGACTCTTCTTCGACGTAGGACAAAATATCAAGGTGGCTGCAGCGCAACTCAACGTTCACCGGCACACGGTGTTCTATCGTCTCCGCCAGATCGGCGAGATCGGACGGCTCGACCTCGACAGCCCCCACGATCAGTTGACGCTGCGGGCTGCGATCGCCATCGATGCTCTCGGCAGTTAAGGACTCCGGCACCGTGCGCCGTGACGTCATGAAGACCGCGCGCGACCGCGGGGTGAAGTGGATTCGTCTCGCCTTCGTCGATATCGCCGGCATCGAGAAGAACATCACGGTTCCGGTGAGCGAGCTGGAGCGCGCGATGAACGGCCAGGTGACGTTCGACGGCGGCTCGATCGACGGGTTCATTCGCGAAGAAGAGCTCGACATGTTGCTGCGCCCCGACGCCGCGACGTTTGCGATCTTGCCCTGGACGGTCGACTCCGGCGCGCCCGAGGCGCGCATGCTCTGCGACATCGCGATGCCCGACGGCACGCCCTTCGAAGGCTGCCCGCGGAGCACGCTCAAACGCGTGCTCGACGACGCCGAGGACGTGCTGCGCGACGTGAAAACGGCGCTCGAAGTCGAGTTCTACCTCTTCGAGCGCGAAGCCGACGGCACGCCGACCACGCGCACGGTCGACGCCGGCTCGTACTTCGACTACTCGCCCTCCGACCGCGGCGACGATGCGCGTACGGCGATGGCCGCCGCGCTCGAGTCGATGGGCATCGGCGTGCTGAGCGCGCACCACGAGCACGGCGCGGGACAGCACGAACTCGATCTCGCCGCGGGTTCCGTGCTCGGCACCGCCGACCGGCTGATCACCGTGCGCAGCGCCGTGAAGCAAATCGCCGCGCGCCACAACATCCACGCGACCTTCATGCCCAAGCCCATCGAGTCGTCGGCCGGCAGCGGACTTGCACGTCTACATCGCGCTCGGCGAGATCGACGAGGTCGTGCGCCTGCACGCGATCGCCGGGTTGCTGCACCATGCGCCCGGGTTCACCGCGGTCTGCAACCCCACGGTGAACTCTTACAAGCGCTTGATGCCGGCCTGGGACGCGCCGGTCTACACCGTGTGGTCGCAGCGCAGCGCGAACTCGCTCGTGCGCGTGCCGCCGCCGATCGACGGCCCGCCGCTGCTCGAGATTCGCAGTCCCGACTCGGCTTGCAATCCCTACTTGGCGCTGGCCGTGCTGATCGAAGCGGTCGCCGACGGCATTCGCTCGCGCACGCTGCCCGGCGACCCGTTCACCGGGTCGACCTACGAGCTGCGTGAGAAGTACCGCAAGGACCACGGCATCCTCACGCTGCCGCATTCGCTTGGCGAGGCGATCGAGGCGCTGGACAAAGATCTCGTGATGCGCGGCGCCCTCGGCGACCACATCTATCACGCGTTCCGCGATGCGAAGATGGCCGAGTTCGAACGCTACCGGCTCGCGGTTCATCCCTGGGAGCACCAAGAGTATCTCCGCAAGTTCTAGCGGCGGCGCGGCGGCGCTGCTGCGCGAACGTGCCGGCGGTGAGGTCGCGTGCGCGATCGTGCTCGGCAGCGGGCTCGCGAGCGCGTTGCGCGGGATCGCGACGCTGTCGTCGATCGGCTACGACGCGCTCGGCGACCTGCCCGCACCGAGCGCCGCGGGCCACGTCGGCGAAGCGCTGGTCGGCACGCTGGGCGGCAAACGCATCGTCGCGTTCTGCGGACGCTACCATCTCTATGAAGGCCGCACGACCGGCGACGTCGTGAGCCTGGTGGAATTGGGCATCGCGGCCGGCGCGCGGACGCTCGTGCTCACCAACGCCGCCGGCGGGCTGAACCGCACCTTCGAAGCCGGCGACGTGATGGTGCTGCGCGATCACCTCAACTTGACCGGTACCAATCCGCTCGCGACCGCGGCGTTACCGGCCGGGGTCAGCGAACGCTTCGTCAACATGAGCGATGCGTACGCCGCCGATTTGCGCGACGTGGCGCGGGCCGCCGGTGAACGCGCGGGACTGCGCATGCATGAAGGCGTCTACGCCGGGCTCCTCGGGCCCTCGTATGAAACGCCGGCCGAAGTGGCGATGCTGCGGCTGCTCGGCGCCGACGCGGTCGGCATGTCGACCGTGCTCGAGACGATCGATGCCCGCGCGCACGGCTGCCCCGTGCTCGGCATCAGCCTGATCACGAACGTCCACGACGGCGCGCCGACGACTTCGGATGAAGTGATCCACGAAGGCCGGCGCGCGGCGGCGAAATTCGCCGCGCTCCTGACCACCGTCGTGGCGGAGCTTCCGGCCTAACTCGCGATGCGGCGGCGAACGGTGCTGGCGGGAACGCTCGGGATGCTCGCCGTTTTGCCGGCGGCGGGTGCGGCGGCCGGCGCAACGGCGCAAGCCCAACTCGCCGCCCTCGAGCGGCGCGCCGGCGGCCGGCTCGGCGTGTACATCCGCGATACCTCCGGCGGCGCGCCGGTCGAGCACCGCGCGAACGAGCGTTTTCCGATGTGCAGCACCTTCAAGCTGCTGCTCGTCGGCGCGGTGCTGGCCAGGGTCGACGCAGGCAGCGAAGATTTGCTGCGGCCGGTGGCTTACGGCGATGCGGACATGGTCGCGAACTCACCGGTCACCAAGGCGCACCTCTCGCTGCCGTCGCTGACGGTCGCGCAACTCTGTGCGGCCGCGCTCGAGTACAGCGACAACACCGCGGCCAACCTGCTGCTGCACGCGCTGCTGGGTCCGGCCGCGGTAACGCGGTTCGCGCGCACGCTCGGCGATACGCGCACGCGGCTCGACCGCAACGAGCCCACGCTGAACACCGCGATTCCCGGCGACCCGCGCGATACCACGACCCCGGCGTCGATGGCCTTGGATATGCTCGCGCTGCAAACCGGTACGCGTCTGTCGCCGCGGCTGCGCGCGCGCTTGCGCACCTGGCTGTTGAATTGCAAAACCGACGCCACGCGGCTGCGCGCCGGCCTGCCGCCGACCTGGAAAATCGCAGCCAAGACCGGTTCGGGCGATCACGGAACCACGAACGAAATCGCGCTCGTCTGGCCGCCGGGACGCGCTGACGCGAAACCGATCGTCGTAGCGGCGTACTACACGGGCGGCGGCTCCGATCGCGAGCAGGACGCGACGCTGGCCGCCGTTGGGCGCATCGTCAGTCGCGGTAGTCTTCGAGTTTGACCTCGCCCCAGTGCATCGGCCACGCGCGCTGATAATCGGCGCGTTCGGGCCGGTAGGCCGGCGGTTTGGTCGCATCGATGCCCCACTTCCCGCCCAGCGCCGGAAAACGTGTCGCCGCCGCCGCCGGTGAAGCTTCGAGGATCGGACGCGCCGTCGGATCGAACGGGCAGCCGCGCGCGTTTTCGATCGTGATCACGTCGCGGCTGGGATCGACGCGCGTCGCCAGCGCGTAGGCGACCTCACGATCGTCGTAGATGTCGATATCGGGATCCACGGCGACGACCATCTTGGTGTTGAGCCAGCTCGACCCGAGCACGGCCAGCAACGCGTCGGTGACCTGACCGTCCATCGCCGGTTCGAGCTGGACGATCACCGAGAGCGCCCCGCCGGACTGTGGAAAATGGACGTCGCGGACACCGCAGCCCAGCGCGGCCAGCTTCTCGTAGATGATCGCTTCGTGAAAGAGGCGCGGCATTTCCTGATGGTCGGTCCACGGCGTCATCTGATGGTTGCGATAGATCGGCTCGGCGCGCATCGTGATCGCGGTGACTTCGAACACCGGCTGCTGCGTGGCGCCGGGCGTGTAGAGCATCGTCGGTCCGGGTGAGGGGCCGTCTTGCGCCGTGCGCGTCGGGTGAATGTAGCCTTCGATCACCACCGACGCGTCGGCCGGCACGTGCAGGTCGACCGTCTTGCACTTCACGAGTTCGCCCGGCAGGCCGGAGATCGCCTCGAAAAGCTCGAGCTCCCACCAGTCGCGGTGCGGGTGCGTGTAGGTGGCCGCGAGCTCCCACGCGGGGTGCATGCCGATCGCGATCGCCTGCGGCATCGGCCGGTTCTGCTGCCGGTAGCCGGCCAAGAACCGGTTCGCGGTTGGGGTGACGAACGACGTCACCATCTCGTTGCGCGAGAGCACGCCCGAGCGCGGGAACATGCAGTTGAACGCGCCCGAATCCGGATCGCGGTGAACGGCGAAGCTCGTGCAGTACGGATAGGGGTCGAGCGCGGTGTGCCGCACGATCGGAATCAGGCCGAGATCGACGTCCGCCCCGAGCAACACGCGCTCTTGCGCGGGGGCTTCGTCGACGATGCGCAACGGTTTGGGACCGCGCCGCAAGACTTCGACCAGCGCCCGCACGACCTCCGCCGGCGCGCAGCCCAGCACCGCGGCCTGCGCCGTGCGGTTGACGAAATGCTGATCGGTGAGTTGCCAGCCCGGAAAGCCTTCGATGCGCTCGAAGAGGATCGGCGCGCCGGCCTGCGCCGTCAGCGCGCCGACGTGATCGAGCGATACGGGTTTGCGCACCCGCACGAGGCTCGGCTCGGACTCCTCGAGGAACCGGGCGAGACTGACCGCCGGCTCGGAGAGGATCAAGCGAAGCCCTCCAGCGGCACCTTGACGAACTTGCGCCCCTCGAGGACCGGCGTCTCGATCGGGGCGGCCATCGCCGTGTGCATCGTGTTGTACATCTTCCAGAACCCGGCGACCAGCACGATGTTCATCACCTCGGCCGGCGTGAAGTGCTCGGCCAGCCGCGCGCGCTGCTCGTCGGTCACGGATCCCGCGTCGAGGCTCATCTGGCGCACGAACGCGAACGCCGCCGCTTCACGCTCGTCGGCGGGCTGGGTCATCGTCACGACGTCTTCGACCGCGCTCTCGTCGTAGCCCCAGCGGCGCTGGAGCGTGACGGCGTGGTGCGCCGTGCAGTACTCGCACTCGTTGATGCGGCTGGCGATGATCGCCAGCTTGTATTTGAAATGCTCCGAGAGCGTGCTGCGCTCGTCGCGCATGATCGCGTTGTTGAGCGTGAACAGGTACTCGGCGATCCACGGAACGTGGCAATAGAGGTGGATCGTCGTCGGCAAGAATCCCATCCGCGCAACGTAGTACGCGAGGTGCGGCCGCAAGTGGATCGGCACGTTCTCGTACTTCTCGCCGATGTCCGGATAGGGAATGAACGCCGGCTGCTCGCCGGAGTCGAGGATGTCGTCGGTGGTGGGCAACGGCGAATCTTGCAGTCTCATACGGCATTATTTTCCAAAAGGAGTTCCCAAGTACCTTTCTGGAATAGGTATTTTCGACATGAACCGCCTTTCCGTAACGCGCCCCTCGCTCCTGATCGACGGCAGCGACGGCGCCTTCCGCGTCTTCATCCAAAGCTTGTTCAGCGTGGCCGGCCGGCTGGAGCTGATTCGCGACCGCGTCGGCGGCATGTACGGCATCAGCGGCGTGCAGTTCGGCATCCTGATGGGCGTGCGGCAGCTGCAAGGCACGAACGGCGTCAGCCTCAGCGGCCTCGCCGAGCACCTGCAGCAGCGCTCGACGTTCGTGACGAGCCAAACGAACAAGCTGCGCGAGCGCCGGCTGCTGCGCAAGCGCATGAACCCCGACGACCGGCGCGGCGTGCTGCTCACGCTAACGCCGGCCGGCGGCAAACTGATCGAATCGATCGTCCCGCCGATCGCCGCGCTCAACGATCTGATCTTCGGCGAGCTCAGCGGCACGGAATTCGCGCTCCTGCGCCGGGTCGTGGCCGGCCTCGTGGAATCGACCGACGACGCGTTGACGACCGTCGAGCGGCTCGTCAAGCGCGACCAAATGCTCGGCGCTTAAAGCACCCCAACGCCCATGGAGGATCCCTTGAGAACAACGCTCGCGAGTCTGCGCAAACGGTTGGCCGGCGGCTGCCTCGCGGCGCTCGCACTGGGCCTCCTCGCTCCGGCCGCTCCGGCGCGCGCCGCGGAAACGCCGGATCAGTTACCGGCCTTTCTCTCCGAAACCGGTCCGGCCGCATTCATCGGGAAGACGGTCGAAGAGTCGCTGCGCCTCATCGAAGCAATGGTGAATGCTTCGGGCGGCGTCGCGGGCCGTCAAATTCACTTCGTGGTCACCGATCCGCAATCGAACCCGACCGTCGCGATCCAGCTCTTCAACGGCCTGCAGTCATCCGGTGCCACGGCCCTGTTCGGGCCCGGCTACACGGCCGAGTGCAACGCGCTGGCCGAGCTCATGCATGCGGGGCCGGTCGCATACTGCATCGCCTCGGGCATCCATCCCGCGCCCGGTTCGTTCATGTTTTCCGGCGGCGTCGCGACGAGCAATCTCGCGCTGGCGCTGGCGACGTACCTGCGCCAGAGCGGCCGGCACAAGATCGCCGAGATCTCCTCGACCGATTCCAGCGGCGTGGATTTGGAAAAGAGCTTCGACGACGCGCTGGCCGCTCCGGATAACCGCAGCTTGAGCCTCGTTGCGCGCGAGCACTTCGCGCTGGCGGATTCGAGCGTGGCCGCGCAAGTCGCTCGCATGAAGAGCGCAACGCCGGATATCGCGATCGTCTGGACGTCGGGCACCGGTTTCGGCACGGTGCTGCGCGGCATGTCCGACGGCGGGCTCGCAACGCCGGTCGTCGGCGGCTACGGCAACATGGTGCGCGCCCAGATCGCGCAATACCGCAGCTTTCTTCCGGCCACGCTGTTGTTTCCCGGCATCCTCGGGATGGCGCCGGCTAGCGGCGTACCGGCGGCCGTGCACGCGGCGCAAGACCGCTACTTTCGCGCGTACGCGAAGGCCGGCACCAAACCCGACCTGCCCGGGGCGTTAGCCTGGGACCCGACGCTGCTCATCCTCGATGCGTATCGCGCCAACGGTTGGGCGGCGACGGCCGAGCAAATTCGCGCCTGGATCGCAGCGCAGCATGCGTGGCCCGGCGTCAACGGCGTCTATGACTTCGTGAAGTACCCGCAACGGGGCCTCGGCATCGAGTCGGCGGAGATCTTTCGCTGGGATCCGCAGGCCGCCGACTTCGTGCCGATCAGCAAGCCGGGCGGCGCGCCGCTGAAGCCTTAGACGGCTTCGCGGCGCACGAGGTCGGCGATCATGCGCCGCCCGAGCAGTCCGCCGCGGTCGATGCCGATGCTGACTTCCGGAATGTTGTCGGGGTCGGCGACGATCCAGCGCTCGAGCAATTCGAGGCACTCGGTATCCTCGCGCACCGTGTTGCGCTGGCCGCTGAACGGCTTGTGGTTGGGGTCGCGCGGCACGTCGCGGCAGATGCCGTAGAAGTTGTGCGTCGTGCGCGCCGTTTCGGGCGTGATGCCGTAGACGACTTTGCTGAGGAACCCGGGGCCCGTATCACCGGCTTTGGCGATGCGCACGTGCAGCACGTAGAAGCCGGGCGCGAAGAACTGAATCTCTTGCGAACGGTCGATCGGGCTCTCGAGACCGGTGCTCTTGGCGTAGTTCGGCGGGCACTCGACGCCGAACATCTTGCGCCGCACCCAGAGCACGTCGCCTTCGCGCTCGACTTCGATCGGCGTTTCGGCGACTTCCGGCGAGCCGATGCCGGAGGCATGAATGTAGGTCTCGTGCGAGAGGTCGAGCAGGTTGTCGATCAACAGGCTCGCGCGAGCCTTGAGCGGTTCGCAGCCGGTCGAGCTCCACCACTCGCTCGTCCACGGCACGTGCGGAATCTTGGCCGGATCGGCCAGCGCCGGATCGCCCGGAAACACCCACACCTGTCCGTATTGCTCGACCAGCGGAACGCTGCGTACGTTGGCCGAGAGCGGGATCTTCACCTGACCCGGCACGCTCAAGCACGTGCCGTCGGTGTCGAAGCGGAAGCCGTGATAGCCGCACTGCAGCACGTCGCCCTCGAGCCGGCCGGCCGAGAGCGGAAAGCGCCGGTGCGGGCAGCGGTCGACGAGCGCCACGGCCTCACCGCCCTCGGTGCGGTACATCACCAGCGGCTCATCGGCAATGCGGCGCGCGAACAGCGCGTGCGAGATCTCGTCGCTCCACGCGGCGAGATACCACGCGTTCTTGACGATCGCGTCGCTCGGTGCAGACTTGGCGATGATGTCCGCGGGACGTTCGATGGCACTCATTGAGCGCGCTCAATTTGCGACCCCGCCGAGTAGCCCCTGCCCGTCGAGTCCGCACCTTTTGTTAAGCAACCAATAACGAAGGCTACTTGTCGGCGGCGAGATGCACAAGAAAGGCGGTTACGCGCGCGCTGACCTGACGGCGTTCGCGAGCCGGCAAGGTCCCTATGCGCTCAGCCTCCTGCGTTTCGATTGTTGCAACTTTTGCACACCGCACAACGGAGGGTGCCGGTAGGCCGGCCTTCTCCGCGCGTGAGATCGGAACGTCTTCACTCCAGCGGCGGTTTTCCGCACTCGTGATCATGAGCACCCAGAGAAGACCGTGCTCTGACTCGAGCTCGTTGGCAGCTAGGACCAGCGCTGGTCGCCGTTGGCGCACCGGGCGATCGGTGTATGGGAACGGCACCTTGATGACATCCCATGTCTTAAAGATCGGCATACGCACGTCGATCGTTGTCTGACGCCCACTCCTCGAAGGCGGCGAACGGGTCTTCCTGAGCCGGATCCGCTTTGGTCAGCAGGACGTGGTTGCCATCGATCGTGTAAGCGATTTCATCACCGGCGTTAAGGCGCAGCGCCGAACGAACCGGCTGCGGGATTGTCGTCTGCGCCTTGCTTGTCAGCTTGCTTCTGATCATGGGTAAGGATTTTCCTTACCCATGGTTCCGTCCTGGCGGTTGGCTTCTTCAGGGCATCCCTGGTGTGAGAAACACCCGGCCGCTGCTGGCGCGCGATTGGACGAGGTCCTGCGCTTGCCCGGCGTCCTTCAGCGCGAACCGGCCGCCCTCGAGGATTCGCACGTTGCCCGCGGCGACCAGCTCGAACGCGGCCTTCGCCGCCGGTTCTAACGCGGCTGGGCGGTTGCGGCGGTAGTGCCCGCTGCTGTAGCCGAGGACGGCCCGGTTGGACCGGTGCAACAAATCGGTCGTCAGTGCGCCGGGCGAGCCGCCCGATTGTCCGTAGACGACGTGCCGGCCGAAGAACGCGAGCGCCTCCAGCCCCTTGGCGAACACCTCGCCGCCGATCGCATCGCAGATCACGTCCACGCCGCGTTTTTCCGTCGCCTCGAGCACGATCTTGGAGAAGTCGTCCTTGGTATAGTCGATCGCGACATCGGCACCGAACCCGCGCGCGATCTCGAGCTTCGCGGCGCTGCCGGCGGTGGCGAAAATGCGCCCGGCGCCGGCTTCGCGCGCCATCTGCACGAGCACCGAACCGACCCCGCCCGCGGCGGCGTGGATCAACACCGTCTCGCCGGGCTGAATGCGCGCAACGAGGTGCAAGATGTTCCACGCCGTGACGAGCACCGTCACCGATGCGGCCGCTTCGTCGGAGATCGCGGCATCCACGGGAAAGACGAGCACCTCGCGCGCCAGCACCACCTCGGCATAGGAGCCGTCGTCGGGGTTGACCGACACCCGGTCGCCGGCGCGCACGCGCGTCACGCCCGGTCCCACGGCCGTGACCGTGCCCATGCCGTCGAGTCCGGGGGTGAACGGCGTCTTGGTCACGCCGGTTCCGCGGCGGGCCTGGATGTCGGCGAAGTTCACGCTGGTCAGGCCGAGCCGCACCGCGACCATGCCCGGGCCGGGCACGGGTTCCGGTCGCTCGCGCCAGAGCAGCTTCTCCGGACCGCCGGTTTCCTCGACGACGACCGCGTGCATTACGCGGCGGCGCTCCAGAGGCGTTTGCTCGCCAGCCGCGCGCCCTCGGCGATCGACTTCAGTTTGGCCCACGCGATCTTGCCGTGACCGACCCGCGGCCCGATGCCGCAATCGGTGCCGGCGACGACGTTTTCGCGGCCGACGAGCTTCGCGTAGCGTTCGAGCCGCTCGGCGACGAGTTCGGGATGCTCGATGAAGTCGGTGCAATGGCCGACCACGCCCGGAACGAGCACGGCGTTCGGCGGCAGCTTGACCGTCTCGAAGAGGTGCCACTCGTGCTCGTGCATCGGGTTGGACGCTTCGATCGAGAACCGCTCGGCGTGCACGCCGAACACGATGTCGATGATGTCGGCTAGCGGGATGTCGTTCTGGTGCGGACCGTGGAAGCTGCCCCAGCAAACGTGCAGCTGCACCATATCTTTGGGAATGCCGCGCAGCGCGTGGTTGAGGGCGTCGACGCGCAGCTGCGCGTAGGCGCGGTAATCGGCGACCGACATCTCGGGGAACATCTGCCAGCCGTCGGGCAGATCCGGATCGTCGATCTGCAGCATGAAGCCGGCTTCGACGATGGCCAAATATTCCGGTCGCATCGCCTCGGCGATCGCGAACAAGAAGTCTTTGGTGTTGTTGTAGTACTCGTCGTGCAGCCAGTGCTCGATCGTGCCGGGCGTGTTGGCGTTCATGAACGTGCCCGCGATGTCGAGACCGGCGACGGCGGCTTTGAGATTGTCGATGTCGGCCGCCAGCGCTTCGCCGCCGGTGAACTGCAGCGGCGCGACGCAGAACGCTTGCGTGCGTCCGGCTTGCCCGATCGTGTTGCCGCGGCCGGAAGCGAAGTACTCCGGAAAGAGTTTCTCATCACGGCCGGAGATGTCGAGCGGCGGCGGCCCTTCGCCGGGCCCGAAATGCCGCGTTTCGAAACCGGTCAGCCGCTCGCGGCAGTAGTTGGTGAAGTTGGTCTTGCTGATCTCGCCGTCGTTGACGAAGTCCATGCCGCATTCGACCTGGCGGCGCACGACGTCGGCCACGCTCTCGCGCAAGCGGCGGGCCAGTACTTTGGGGTCATACGTTTCGCCGCGCGCTTTGGCGAACACCATGTCTTTGAGATCGTCGGGGCGCGGCAAGGCGCCGGCATGTGTGGCGAGGATGCGGTCGGTACTGCGTTTCATCGAGGCCTGCGCTTCTACTGAAGGGGAGACCGCCCTCTCGCAAAAGACGCTAGTCGTGCAAACCCGTCTCTCACGCCGGGCGGCGCTCGCCGGCAGCGCCGCATGGACGCTTGCCGCCGCAGTGCGCGAACCGGTATTCGCGCAATCGGCCGGCGATGCCATTCCGGTCGTGACGGCACCCAACGATTCGTCCGGCCCGATGTTTTATGCCGCCGATCTGGGCTATTACAAACAGGCCGGCTTGAACGTCGCGCTGACGCTGATGGCGAATTCCGGCGGCATTCCCGCGGGCCTCGCCGGCGGAGCATATGCGATCGTGGGGCTGCCGGTCACGCTGGTGGCGATCGCGCGCGAGAAGGGCATTCCGATGGTGATGATCGCACCGAGCTCGCTCTACCTGAGCTCGGTGCCCGATCATGCGATCGTGGTGATGAAGAACTCGCCCTACCGCAAAGCCTCCGACCTGAACGGAAAAACGATCGCGGTGCGTGACCTGGGCAACATGAGCTACATCGCGGCCCGCGCGTGGCTCGACAAGAACGGCGGCGATTCCAAGTCCGTGCATTGGTTCGAGCTTCCCGATACGCTGGACTTGGCGGCGCTGCAAGCCGGCCGGTTCGACGCCGCCTCGATCAGCGAACCGGCGCTCGACGCACAACTGCAGAGCGGTGATATCCGCGTGCTGGGCCCGGTGTTCGATGCGATCGCGCCGCGGTTTCTCGTCGCCGGCTGCGTGACGCTGGATGCGTACGCCAAAGCGCATCCCGACCTCGTTCGCACGTACGCCGACGTGATCGCCAAAACGGCGCGCTGGGCCAATGCCAACCAAGTGAAATCCGGCGCGATCCTCGAACGTGTTTCGGGCGCCCCGGTTCCGCCGGGAGCGGCGCGGGCGGTGTACGCCGAACGCCTGCGCGCAGCCGACGTCCAGCCGGTCCTCGATCTGCTTCTCAGCTCCGGTCAACTCAAGAATCCGGTCCGCGCCGCCGAACTCTTCTCCTCCGTCGTCCCAACCAGCTAGCAAAGGGGATTCCCATGGCACGCATCCGACACATCGCGCTCGTCGTCGATGACTCCGAAAAAACCGCCGCGTTCTACACCTCGGCCTTCGGTTTGAAGGAAGTGTTCCGCCAGAAAAACGACGAGACGAAGGGCCAGTGGGCGATCTACCTGACCGACGGTTACATCAACCTCGCGCTCTTGCCGGTCGAACGTCCCGATCGTCCGCTGGGCGTCGATCATTTCGGCTTCGCCGTCGACGACGTCGACGAAGGCCTGAAGACGGCACTCGCCGCCGGCGCCGTACCCCCCTCACGTACGCTACCGCGCGACGGCCGGCAGGCCGAAACGTTCGTGCGCGACCCGCACTTGAACATCAAGCTCGACATCTCGCGCGGCTGGCTGACCGAAAAACCCGAAGGCGCCGCATCGATCGACACCACCACCACCGCGGTCCCGGTCGGGTAACGCAGCAGCGCAGCGGAAGCGCGCAGCAGTGATGGTGCCCTTCCGCTGCGAATCTGGACGGCGTGAACCGCACCGAGCCGTCGGCCGGCACGCGCAGCCCCACGGCATCAGGTACCGCCGTTCGGCAAAACGATCTGCTCGCGTTCGCCGAAGCGATTCCGGTCATCGTCTGGCGCACCGATCCGCAGGGCCTCAACGATTACCTCAACGCGACCTGGTATGACTACACCGGGCTGACGGTCGAGCAATCGCGCGGCACCGGTTGGACGATCGCCATTCATCCCGACGATCAGTCGAACGCGCAAACGAGCTGGGTCGAGGCCGTGCACGACGGCGCGACCTACGAAGTCGAGCTGCGCATGCTCGGGCGCGACGGCCACTACCGCTGGTTCCTCGTGCGCGGCCGGCCGCTGCCCGCGCTCGACGGCAGCGTGGCCGCGTGGTTCGGTACGGCCACCGATATCGACGCCCAGAAACGCGCCGCCGAAGCGCTGGCGGGCGCGAAGAACCGTGCCGAGTTGCTGGCCGAGGCGGAAATGGTGTTCGAGCGCTCGTTCGCAACGCCGCACGTGATCTCCGATCTGGCGGCGCTGGCGGTCCAATCGTTCGCGACCTTCTGCTACTACGACAGCGTCGAAGACGACGGCGCGCTCAAACGCCGCGCGGCCGTGCATCGCGACGCGGTTTGGCAACGCCGCTTCGAAACGGCGCGTCCCGGTGAGATGCCGTGGGTGCGGCCGCAGTTGCCGCGCGAGGTGCTGGCCGCCGACGCGCGGCTGATCGCACCCGTCGACGATGCCTGGCTCGAGCAGATCGCCGCCGACGAAGCGCACCTGCGAGCACTGCACGAACTCGACATCAACTCCGTCATGGCCGTTCCCGTCGAGGTGCACGGCCACAGCTTCGGCGTGCTGACCTTGGGCCGCAGCGGTGCGGCGACCCCGTTCACGCAAGACGACCTCGCGACCGCCAAGGAGCTGGCGCGCCGGGCCGCCGCGACGCTCGAGAACGCCGACATCTACGCGCTCTCGCGCGAGAACGAACGGCGGGCCGCGGCGATCGCCGACGCGGTGCCGCAAATCTTCTGGACCGCGCGCGCCGACGGCACGATCGATTGGTACAACCGGCGCTGGTATGAGTACACGGGCCAACGCCCCACCGACGATGCGGGACGGGGCTGGGAAGCCGCCCAGCATCCGCGCGATCTGCCCGACGTCGCGCGCGAGTGGCGCCGTTCGCTCGCGACCGGCAAGCCGTTCGAGATGTCGCACCGCTTGCGCGGAACCGACGGCGTGTACCGCTGGTTTCTCACGCGCATCGTTCCGCAGAGCGATGAAAGCGGCGCGATCGCGCGCTGGTACGGCGCCACGACGAACGTCGATGCGGAACGCCGCGCGACGCTGCAGCTGGCGTTCTTCGCCGAGCTCGGACAGCGCCTGACCTCGCTACCGACTCTCGACGCGACGCTCGACGCGGTGGTCGAATCGCTGGTGCCGAACTTCGCCGACTGGGCGATGGTCGAACTGCACGACGACGGCGACACCTATGTGGCCGCCGCCGACCACGCCGCGGCGGCGCCGCGCAGCGAACTGCGCGCGCGCGTGGGCCGGCGCAGCGCCGACGGCACCACCCTCGCGGTCGGCGATGACGCGATGCGGACCGGCCGCCCGGCCATCGTCTACAGCGACCGGCCCTCACCCGATGCCGGGGCCGCCGGCTTCACGAGCGCCGTCGCGGTGCCGCTGGTCGTCGACACCGGCGTGCGCGGCGTGCTGACGCTCGCGATGGTGGAAGCGGCGGGCGCCTTCTCCGATGCCGATTTGCCGTTCGTGCAAGAAATCGCGCGCCGCATCGCGCCGGCGCTGGCGCGCGCGGAAATCTACGAGCGCGAACGCCGCATCGCGCAAACCTTTCAGAACGCGGTGTTGCCGCGCCGGCTGCCGGAGATCCCGGGCTTACATTTCGACGCCCTCTATGAAGCCGGCAAAACCGAGGCCCGCGTCGGCGGCGACTGGTTCGACGCGTTTCGTTTGGCCGACGGACGGATCGTCATCACGATCGGCGACGTCGTCGGCAGCGGTTTGGCCGCGGCGACCGCAATGGGCGAGGTGCGGCAGAGCATCCGCGGCGCCGCGGCGATCAACCCCGATCCGGCGATCTTGCTCGATGCCGCCGACCGCATTCTGGCCGAGGGTCTGGACGAACGCTATGCGACGGCTTGGGCCGGGATCGTCGATCCGATCGATTTCTCGCTGCGCTACGCCTCGGCCGGCCATCCGCAGCCGATGGTGCGCGAACCCGATTCGACCGTGCGTCTGCTCGAGGGCGACGGCTTGCCGCTCGGGCTCGCCGGAACGCTCGCCCAGCGCCGCACCACGTTCAGCACCTTCATCGAACCCGGATCGCTGCTGCTGCTCTTCACCGACGGTTTGATCGAGAGCACGCGCGACGCATTGCGCGACGAGGCCTTGCTCGCGGCGGCGTTGGCAACCACCTCGCCGAACCGGCGCGTGACCGCGCGCGAGCTGCGCGATGCGGTTCTCGGCAGCGAAGCCGCGCACGACGACGTCGCGATCCTGCTGGTAGCCTTCAGCGAACGGCTGACCGAGTGTTCCGGAAACGTGCGCGCGACGCGCTGGAGCTTCGATGCATCCGACGCCGCCGCAGCGGCGGATGCCCGCCGCGCGCTCGCCCGCGAGTTGCACGCCGGCGGGATGAACGATGAGAACGTGCTGGTCGCCGAACTGATCGTCGCGGAATTGCTCGGCAACGTCGTGCGCTATGCGGGCGGGCGCGTGGACCTGATTCTCGATCGGTCGGCCGACGTACCGGTGCTTCACGTCATCGACAACGGCGAGGGGTTCGAGCGCAATCCCCGCCTGCCCGCCGATGCCTATGCCGAGAGCGGTCGGGGCCTCTACATCGTCACCGAGCTCGCGCGGGAATTCACCATCGCGCGCGCGCCGGGCGGCGGCAGCCACGCACGCGTGGTGCTGGAAACGCGCGCCGCCGTCAGCGCAGGCGCGCCGATGCGTCGCGAATGATCTGCCAGGCGAGGACGACGTCCTCGCGGGTCGTGCGCTCGTTTCCGATCGCCAAGCGCAAGACCGTGCGCCCGCGCAGCTTCGTCGCGGAGATGAAGATGCGCCCGTCGGCGTTGACGTCGTCCATGATCGCCGCGTTGAGCGCATCGGCCGCGTCGTCATCGAGTCCGGGCGGAACGTAGCGGAAACACACGACCGAGAGCGGATGCGGCGCGGCGATCTCCCAGTCCGGTTCGGCCGCCACCCAGCCGGCGAACTCTTGCGCTAGCGCGATGTGGCGCGCGCAGCCGGCGCTGCAGTCCGTGCACGCCGTACGTGCGAATCGCAAACCACAGCTTGAGCGCGCGGAAGCGGCGGCCCAGCTGCAATCCGTAGTCCATGTAGTTGTGGACGCCGGTTTCGGGCGTCACGAGATAGTCGGCGACCAGACTGAACGTGCGCCGCAGCAGCTCGGGATCGCGCACGAAGAGCACCGAGAGATCGATCGGAACGAACAGCCACTTGTGCGGGTTGACGACGATCGACTCGGCGCCGTGCGCCGGATCGAGCAGCGAGCGAAACTCGGGCAGGATCGCGGCCGGGCCGGCATAGGCCGCGTCGACGTGCAGCCACACGTTGCGCTCGCGCGTGATCGCGCGCATCGCGGCGACCGGATCGCTCGAGGTGGTCGACGTCGTGCCGACCGTGGCCACCGCGCACATCGGGCGCCGCCCGTGCGCGAGATCGTCGTCGAGCGCTTGCTCCAAGGCCTCGGGGCGCATGCGGAAATCGTCGTCGACCGGCATCGTGCACCACGTTGTCGCGGCCGACGCCGAGCGCGATCGCACCCTTCTCGATATGCGAGTGCGTGTGGTCGGTGATGTACACGCGCAGCGTCGGGCAAGTCGCTGCGGCCGCCCATTCCGCGTTCGCGAATCTCGAGGCCGAGCGACTCGCGCGCGGCCGCGAGCGCCGTGTAACCGCTGATCGAAGCGGTGTCGTAGATGATGCCGTGAAAGGCCGGCGGCAAGCCGAGCATCTCGCGCAGCCAGCCCAGCGTGACGTCTTCCAACTCGGTCGCGGCGGGCGAGGTGCGCCACAGCATCGCGTTCACGTCGAGCGCGGCGGCCAGCGCCTCGGCGAGGATCGTCACCGGCGCGGCGCTGATCGAGAAGTACGCGAAGAAGCGCGGATGGTTCCAGTGCGTGATTCCGGGCACGACGAGGCGCTCGAAATCGCGGAAGATCGCGTCGAACGATTCGCCCTCGTCGGGCGGGGATGCCGGCAGCGCCGCGATGAGATCGCCCGGCTTCGAGCGCGAGAGCACCGGATACCGGCGCGTCTCGCGCAGGTACTCCTCGATCCAGGCGGCGACGCGCGCGAAACGGTCGCGAAAATCCGGGTCTTCGGCCACGGCGAACGGTTTTGCACGCCGCGGCAAGACGGCCCTATGGGGAAGCCGAACCCTCGGAGCATGCAGTACCGCACCTATCCGAACACCGACGTCACCGTGAGCACGGTCGGTTTTGGGCTCTGGACGACCTCCACCGGCTGGTGGGGCAATATGACCGACGACGAGGCCGTCGCGATGATGCGCGAAGCGGAGTCGCTGGGCATCACGCTCTTCGACGCCGCCGACACGTACGGCAACGGGCGCAGCGAAATCCAGCTCGCCAAAGCCTTCCGCGACCGCCGCGACAAGGTCATCTACGCGACGAAGTTCGGCTACGACTGGTACAACCACTCGGGCGAGCGCAAAGGTCAGCAAGAGATCGAGCACGACTTCTCACCGAAGTTCGTGCGCTTCGCGCTCGAAGAATCGCTCAAGCGGCTCGAGACCGATTACATCGATATCTGGCAGATGCACAACGCGCACCTCGAACAAGTGCGCGACGGCGAACTCGCCGCGCTGCTGGACGATTTCGTGCGCGAGGGCAAACTGCGCGCGTGGGGCGTGGCGCTGGGGCCGGCGATCGGCTGGCTGTATGAGGGCGTCGAAGCGGCGGAGCGCGGCATCACCTCGATCCAGATGATCCAGAACATGCTCGAGCAATTTCCCGGCGACGCGATGATCGACGCTGCGAACCAGGCCGGCTCGAACACCGGTTTCATGATCCGCGTACCGCATTCATCGGGCATGCTGGAAGGCAAGTACACGGTCGACACCGTCTTCGATGAGAACGATCATCGCCGGCATCGCCCGCGTTCGTGGCTGATCAACGGCATCAAGAAGATCGAGACGCTGCAGTTTCTCGTCACCCCGCAGCGCACGCTGGGCCAAGCCGCGCTGCAGTGGCTCTTCGCCGAGCCGCGCGTGATGAACGTGTTGCCGAACATCTACGATCGCGACCAGCTGCGCGGAATTCGCGGCGGCTCCCGACACGCCGCCGCTCACCGCCGACGAACTCGCCCGCATCAAAGAACTCCAGGCAACCAACTTCGGCGTCGAGGAAGAACCGATGCGCTACAAGGGCACGATGACGCCCCCCGAAAGCCGGCCCGCCGCCGCCGCGCATGCTTGACGCGAGCGCGATCCTCACCAACCACGCACCGGCGCCGGTCGGGCCCTACAGCCAAGCGATCCGCGTCGACGGCTTCATCTTCTGCAGCGGCCAGGTGGGGCTCGACCCGGCCACCGGCAAGCTCGTCGAGGGCGGCGTGGCGGAACAAACGCGCCAGGTGCTCGACAACCTCGCGGCCGTGCTGGCGAGCGCCGACCGCACGCTTGAGGCGATCGTGAAGACGACGATCTTCCTCACCGACATCAACGATTTCGCGACCGTCAACGCCGTCTACGGCGAGCGCGTCGGCATGCCCCCGCCGGCCCGTTCGACCGTCGCCGTGGCCGCGCTGCCGCTCGGCGCGCGGGTGGAAATCGAAGCCATCGCCAGCGCCGGCGCATGAGAGCAACCAAACCAAGCAGCCGGAACGCGGAATCGACAAAAATCGCCGAGGGGAACGCCGCGCGCATGCCGGAGAGAGTACGATGAGCATTACCGTCAACGGTTCCGGAACCCGCACCGAAACCGACAGCATGGGCAAGATCGAGGTACCGAACAACCGGTACTACGGCGCGCAATCCGCCCGTTCGCTGATCCACTTCGACATCGGCGACGACGTCATGCCGACCGAAGTCATCAAAGCGATGGGCACCTTGAAAAAGGCCGCCGCGCTCGTCAACCACGACCTCGGCAAACTCGACGACGATAAGAAAAAACTGATCGTCGCGGCGGCCGATGAAGTGATCGCCGGCAAGCTCGCCGACCATTTCCCGCTGCGCGTGTGGCAAACCGGCAGCGGCACGCAGACGAACATGAACGTCAACGAAGTGATCTCGAACCGCGCGATCGAGATGGCCGGCGGCGAGATGGGTTCGAAGAAACCGATCCACCCCAACGACCACGTCAACATGTCGCAGTCCTCGAACGACACGTTCCCAACCGCGATGCACATGGCCGCAGCCGCAGCCATGGTGGCGATGATTCCGGAAGTCGAAAAGCTGCGCGACGCACTCGACAAAAAAGCGCACGAGTGGTCGGGGATCGTCAAAGTCGGACGCACGCACTTGCAAGACGCCACGCCGCTGACGCTCGGTCAGGAGTTCTCAGGCTACGTCAGCCAGCTCGACCGCTGCGTGCAGCGCTGCCGGGAAACGCTCGACGGGCTCTACGATCTCGCCATCGGCGGTACGGCCGTGGGCACCGGGCTCAACGCCCACCCGGAATTCGCCGAACGCGCGGCGCGCAAGCTGGCCGAACTCACCGGCCTGCCGTTCCGCTCGCATCCCAACAAGTTCGCCGCGCTCGCATCGCACGACGAAGTCGTCTACGCCTCGGGCGCGCTCAAGACGCTGGCCGCGGCGCTGATGAAGATCGCCAACGACATCCGCTGGCTCGGTTCGGGTCCGCGCGCCGGCATCGGCGAGCTGATCCTGCCGGAGAACGAACCCGGCTCCTCGATCATGCCCGGTAAGGTCAACCCGACGCAGTCCGAAGCCATGACCATGGTCGCCGTGCAAGTGTTCGCGAACGACCTCGCGATCTCGTTCGGCGGCTCGCAAGGGAACTTCGAGCTCAACGTGTTCAACCCGGTGATGATCGTGAACTTCTTGCAGTCGACCACGCTCATCCGCGACGTCTGCCGCTCCTTCCGCGAACACTTGGTCGAGAATCTGCTCCCCAACGAGCCCGTCATCGCACGGTACTTGGCGGAATCGCTGATGCTGGTCACGGCCCTCGCGCCCCACATCGGGTACGACAAGGCCGCTGAAATCGCCAAGAAGGCGAACCACGAGAACAAGAACCTCAAGGAAACCGCGCTCGAACTGGGCTACGTGAGCTCGGCCGACTTCGACAAATTCGTCGTTCCGGCCGACATGACGCACCCCTAGCCGAACGGAAATCGAACACAAAAAAGTGAGGTGGCTCGCGGGTTGCCTCATTTTTTTGCGTTTTAACGAGTAGCCGCTTGCCTTCTGCCGAAACCTAAAGGGTGGAGCCATCCCTGGAAATGGTGGAGGTAAGCGAACGCAACGCCTCGGGCGCCGAATTTCGCCGGGCCATTCGCTATGGGATCGGCCTCGTCGTTTTGGCCCTGCTCCTCACACCCGTCAGCGGCATTGCGCTGGGCACGTCCTACACGCTCTTTGCCATGCTGCTCTCCGCAACGATCATGGCCACGTCGATCATCGCCCTGTTGCTGCTGGTTCAGGCGCGCGCGATGCACTCGCTGCCGACGGCCGTGTTGTGCGCGGGCTTCGCGTATTGCGGCGCGACGATGATTCCCTACGTGCTGCTCAACGGCGGACTCTTTCCCGATGTCGGCCCGGCCATCGGCGCCGGCGCGAAGGCCCATCAGTATCTCTGGTTCTTGTGGCAGGCCGGCTTGCTCGTCGCGCTGCTGGCCTACCAGTGGCTGCGCCTGTTCGACCGGACCGACTTCCGCGTAAACGCCTACGGCCGGTTCGTCATCGGTTGGCTCGGCATCGCTTACGCCGTGCTCACGCCGGCCGCGATCTGGCTGCGCGACCTGCCGCAAACCTACGACGACGGTCATTGGACGCCGCTCTTCACGTTGTTCATGGCGCCCCTGCTCATGCTGCTCTCGGCGGCGGCGATCGTCGAAACGATCCGCCGGCGCAATCGCGCCAACGTGCTCGATGCGTGGATCGCGATGGTGGCGTTCGGCGTGATCGTCGAGGTGTACCTAACCTTGAACTCGGATCGGCGTTTCACCGTCGGCTGGTATGCCGCGCGCATCATCGTGCTGTTCGTCATGTCGACGGTGCTGACCGTGCTGCTGGCCCAAGCCGCCCGCTTGTACGCGGATCTCATGGTGCGCGCCGAAGTTCTCGAGAGCAAAGCCCACACCGACATCCTGACCGGGCTGCCGAACCGCCGCCGCTTTGATGAGGAGTTCGCGCGCGCGTTCGGCTCCGCGATCCGGAGATCGGCGCCCATCAGTGTCGCGATCATCGACATCGACCGCTTCAAGGACTACAACGACGCCTTCGGGCATCAAGCGGGCGACGAAACGCTGCGGCTGATCGCGCAGGCGATCGCCGAATCGGTCGAGCGCAGCGGCGATTTCGCGGCGCGTTACGGCGGCGAAGAATTCGTCGTGATCCTCGAAGACACGACGCTGGCCGGTGCGGTCGGGGTGGCCGAACGCATCCGCACCGCCGTGCTCGATACCGGCATTCACGCGCCCGCCGGCGGCCTGCTCTCGGTCAGCGCCGGCGTCGCCGCGCGCCTACCGGGCAGCACCGGTGAAGCGCTGCTGCGCCAAGCCGACGAGGCGCTCTACGCCGCCAAGCACGGCGGCCGCAATCGCGTCGCGTCCTGGCATTCAGGCCGGAACGCGCCGATCGGCAGCGCCTACGACGAACCGCTGCTGGATTGATTACCGAACGAGCGGGAGTACGTTCGAGGGGGTGAGCGGGAAGAGGCCGAGCACGAACACCGCCGCCGCGCACACCGCCACCGTGATCCACGGCAGGGCGCTGGCCGAACGTTCGTCGCGCACGTGGGCTTCGTCGACGCGCGCGAACATCGCGCGCACGATCTTGAAGTACACGTAGATCGAGATCGCCGTCCCGAGGATCAGCACGCCGCCGAGCCAGGCATAGCCGGCGCCGACCGTGCTGGCGAGGATCAGGACCTTTCCGGTGAAGCCGGCCGTCGGCGGCAAACCGGCCAAACCGAGGAGGAAGAACGACATCAGCGCGGCCAGCCACGGACGCCGGTAGGCCAGGCCCGCGAAGCGCCCGATACCGACCACCGCATCGGCATCGCGCGACATCAGCGCGACGACGGCGAACGCGCCGAGGTTCATGAACGTGTACGCGGCGAGGTAGAAGATCGCATAGCGCACGCCGATCGCGGTTTGCCCCGCGAACGCCGCCACGATGTAGCCGACCTGCGCGATACCGCTGTAGGCCAGCAGCCGCTTCATGTCGGTCTGCGAGAGCGCGGCCAGGTTGCCGACCAGCATCGAGAGCGCGGCCACCGCCCACACCGGAATTAGGATCGCCGTCGCGCTCTCGGCCGGCAGCGCGGCGTAGGCGAAGCGGCCGAGGACGGCCAGGGTGCCGGCTTTGGTGACGACCGACATGAACGCGGTCACCGCCAGCGGCGCGCCTTCGTAGACGTCCGGCGTCCAGATGTGGAAGGGGACTAGGCTCAGCTTGAACGCGATGCCGACGAAAAACAGACCGCTTCCGAGCAGCAACAGCATGCTGGGCTTCGTCGCCGCGAGCGCCGCGAGCGCGACCGAACCGCTGGCGCCGAAGAGCAGCGCCATGCCGTAGAGCAAGAAGCCCGATGCCATCGAGGAGAGGATCAAGTACTTGAGCGCGGACTCGCGCGCGGTGGCGCGCGCCGAGATCGCGCACAGGCAGTACAGACCGAGCGAAAGCAACTCGAGGCCGAGGAACACCATCATCAGGTTGCCGGCGCCGGCCATCAGCATCGCGCCGCTGGCACTCCAGAGGATCAGCGCGGTCGACCCCGCCACCTGATCGTCGCGCCCGACGCCCGAACCCAAGCGTCAGCGTCGCCAGCGTCGCGATCACGATGATCTCGGAGAACACGATGCTGAAGCCGCCGAGCAAAAACGCGCCGCCGAAGGCTGAGGTGGGATGGCCGTACTGCTGCGCCAGGATGATGCCGGCGGCGATGAGGCCGATCGCCGCGACCACGGTCGCCAGCGCCCGGCGCATGGCGGCCGGAACGAACAGATCGAAGAGCAGCGCGACGAGCGCCGTCAGCGCGACGATCGCGGCCGGTAAGAGCGCGTTGACGTCGGCTGATGTTGCGAAACTAGCGTAGGCCGGCAACGACGTGCCCTCCGGTGCTCGCGTCGGCGGATGCCGCGACGGCGTGCGGGTTGATGCCGAGTAAGAGCAGTCCCAGCACCAGCGGCACGAGCGCGATGCCCTCGGTCCAGGTGAGGTCGTGGCGCTCGGGAAGATCGGCGCGCTTGGGGCCGTGCATGATGGTCTGGAAGAGCCGTAACATGTAGCCGGCCGCGATCACGATCGGGACCAGCGCGATCAGCGCCGCCCACCAGTACCCGGCAGCGTAGACGCCGGTCAGGATCAGGATCTCACCGGCGAAACCCGCCAGACCCGGCAGCCCGAGGGCCGCGAGCGCGGTGATCATCAGCGCGCCGCTCAGACGCGGGTTGTCGGCGGCGAGGCCGCCCAGGTGCGCGAGGCTGCGCGTTTCCTCGCGTTCCTCGATGTAGCCCAGCGTGAGGAAGCCGCTCGGCGCTGAAGAGCCCGTGCGCGATGATGTACACCGCGGCCCCGGCCAGCGCGATCGGGTTGAAGCTGAAGATCGCGATCAGGATCAAGCCCAAATGCGAGAGCGAGCTGTAGGCCATCACGCGCTTGGCGTCGTCCTCGGTGAACGCGATGAACGCGCCGTAGAGCAGCGCGATGAGTCCCAGCACGAACATCACCGGCGCGGCGGCGCGCATCTGTTCGCTCAAGAACGGCAGGCCGATGACGATGAACCCGTAGAGGCCGGCCTTCGACTGCACCGCGCTGACCGCGGCCACCACCGGCGGCGGCAGTTCGGCATAGGTGTCGGGCATCCAGGTGTGCAGCGGCCAGACCGGCGTCTTGATCAGAAACGCGAACGCGAAGCCGGCGAAGATCCACGGGCCCCAGACGTACCCGACCGCGATGGCGGCGTGCGTGCCGATCACGTCGGTCGAACCGTTGACGACGCCGAACGCCGCGGTAGCGAGGAGCAGCGTCAGGCCGCCGCAGACGTTGTAGATCAGGTAGCGCCAGGCGGCGGTGCCGTGCGAGCGCGCCCCGCGCGCCGGCCGGCCCCAGCCGAGCATCAGCAAGAACACCGGGATCAGCATCAGGTCCCAGAACAGCGCGAAGAGCAGCACGTCCTTGGCCAGAAACACGCCGGTCATCGCGCCTTGCAGGATCAGCATTTGCGCCGTGAACTCGCGCTCGCGCGGAATGCGCAGCGCGATCAGCCCGCTGAACGTCACCGCCGCCAGCAGCAGCACGACCCAGTACGAAAGCGGACCGTAGCCGAGATGGAAGGCCGCGGTGAACGGCCGCGCGAGCCACGGCAACGCCGCGTCCGGCGCATCGGGTTTGATCGCGATCAATACGAACGCCAAGGCGGCCACCGCGGCGCCGATGCCGCGCGCTAGTCCGCCGGCGCCCTTGGGCAGCGCGTAGAGGATCAGGCCGATGACGATCGGACCGAGCACCAGTACCGTAACGGTCATCGGCCGGCTCCGATCCAGACGTAGTAGATCGCAAAACACGCGGCGCCGAACGCCAGCGCCAGCGCGTACGCGCGCACGAGCCCGGTCTGAAAACTGCGGAAGAGATGGCCCAGCCAGTTGGCCGAGATACTGGCTTCGCGCACCCCCGCGTCGATCACGTGCGGATCGATCACGCGGCTGAAGAACCCGCCGAGCACGATCGACGGCTTCACGAACAGCGCGTCGATCGCCGCATCGAAGTAGAACGCGTGGGTCAGCGCGCCGGGCATGCGCACGGTCTCGGCCCGCAGGCGCGGAACGGCGTCCAGCAGCGCCTGCGCGTTGCCGTAGCGCATGTAGGCCACGGTGATGCCGGCGGCGATCAAGACGAGCACGATCAGGCTCGAGAAGATATCGGGCGGCGTGCTCGCGGTGGGCACGAATTTTCCGAACACCGGCTCGAAGAAGCGGCCCCACGGGCTGTTGTCGCCGCCGGCGTCGAGCCAGCCGATCAGCACGGTCGGGATCATCAGCAGGGCGACGGGCCCGCTCATCAACCAGGCCGGCGCGTGCGCGTGACCGTGCGGGTGTTCGGCTTCCTCCGGATGCGGGGCGGCCGTCCCGGCTAGTTCGGGATGGCGCAATCCGAGCTCGCTCGGATCGACGTTACCGCGGTAGGCGCCGAGAAACGTGACGAAGAGCATGCGGAACATGTAGTACGCGGTCAGCCCGGCCGTGAGCACGCCGACCGCCCACATCACCGGGTGCCCGTGGGCCAGCGTCTCGCTCAAGACCGCGTCTTTGCTGAAAAAGCCGCTGAAGCCGGGGATTCCGCAGATCGAGAGCACGCCGACCGTCATCGCCGCGAACGCGAACGGCATCTGCTTGCGCAAACCGCCCATCAAGCGCACGTCCTGCTCGTTGGCGAGGTTGTGGATGATGATGCCGGCGCCGAGGAACAGCTGCGCTTTGAAGAACGCGTGGGTGAGAAAGTGCAGGATGCCGGCGTCGTAGGCACCCACGCCGACGCCCATGATCATGTAGCCGATCTGCGACATCGTCGAATAGGCGAGGATGCGTTTGATATCCCATTGCGCGCAGCCGAGGATCGCGCCGGTGATCGCGGTCAGCGCACCGATCGAACCCACCAGCACGCGCGCGTCGCTCGACGCGTTCCACAGCGGCGCGCAGCGCGCGATCAAGTACACGCCCGCGGTGACCATCGTCGCCGCGTGGATCAAGGCCGAAACCGGCGTCGGGCCTTCCATCGCGTCGGGCAGCCAGGTGTGCAGCGGCACTTGCGCCGACTTGGCCGCGCAGCCGATGAACAGCCCGAGGCACACCGCGAACAGCTCGCCTTGCGAGAACTTCGCGACGTGCGCGAACACATCGCCATAACCGATCGCGCCGATTTTCGCGACGATCACGAACACGGCGTAGAGGATGCCGATGTCGCCGACGACGTTGATCACGAACGCCTTGCGCGACGCGGCGACGGCCGAGGGCCGCTCGAAGTAGTACCCGATCAGCAGGTAGGATGCGAGGCCGACCAGCCCCCAGCCGACGAGCAGCCCGACGAAGTTGTCGGAGAGCACCAGCGTGAGCATCGCGAAGATGAAGAAATTCAGGTAGGCGAAGAACCGCGCGAAGGCGTTCTCGCCGGCCATGTAGCCGATCGAGTAGACGTGGATCAGGAATCCGACGCCGGTGATGATCATCGTCCAGACGAGCGAAATGCGGTCGAGCTGCAAACCGAACGCGAACTGCGGCAGCCAGGCGAACAGCGCTTGATGCGCACCCGTGCCGGTCGTCGCATCGTTCCACATCGTCAGCGCCGCGATGAACGACACGCCGACCAGCGCCGAGCCGATCGGTCCGGCCAAGCTCTTGAGCTGCGGCCCGAACGCCCACAGCAGCACCGCGCCGAACAGCGGCAAGAGCCAGATCAGGAACAGCAGCGGATACTCTTGCATGGTCAGCCCTTGAGGGTCGCCACTTCGTCGACGTCGACGAAGGTGGTTTTCCGGAAGACGACCACGACGATCGCGAGGCCGATCGCGGCCTCCGCGGCGGCGACCGTGATCACGAGAAAGGCGAAGATGTGGCCGGCGTTGTTCGCCCACGAGCGGGCGAACGTGACCAGCGCGAGGTTCGCCGAGTTGAACAGCAGCTCGATCGACATCAGCTGGATGAGCGGGTTGCGCCGCGCGATGACGCCCACGATCCCGATGAAGAACAGGATCGCCGACACGACGACGTAGGCCTCGACCGGCGCGTTCACCAGGATTCAGTCTTCTGCGGAGCCTGAACCCGAATCAGGATCGTGGCCGATTGGAAGGATTTCATCGCGCGATCGGCTCGCGGGGCGGGCTGATCGGTTCGCGCGCGATCCGTTTGGGCCCGCGCCGCCCCGGCGCTTCGTCGCCGGCCAGCAGCACGACGCCGATGATCGCCACCATCAGCACGAACGCCGTCACTTCGAACGGCAGCAAGTTGACGGTGAAGAGCGCGGTGCCGAAGTTGGCGACCGAACCGAAGACGTCGGCCTCACCGGTGGCCCCGGCGATCGCCGCCGGCGCGAAGATCGTGCGCGACACGGCCACCGCGATCGCCACGAACCCGACCACGCCGAAGACGCAGCGCCGGAACGACGGCTCGCGGCATGCGGTTGGGTCCCGGCTCGAAGGGCTTCGTGCCGCTCGAGAGCAGCGCGATCACGAACACGAACAGGATCAGGATCGCGCCGCTGTAGACGACGATCTGAATCACGGCCAGAAACTCGGCGTGCAGCGTGAGGTAGGTGATCGCCAGCGCGATGAAGTTCACCAGCAACCCCACCACGCTGTAGACCGGCTTCTTCGCCGTCACCGTGAAGAGCGCGCTCGCGATCATCACGAGCGCGAGGACGACGAACGCGATCACCCGGCCAGCCCTCGACGCTGCTCCTTGAGAATCGTCCCGCGGTTGGTGGCTTCGTAGCCGGTCGCGATGTCGACCGTCGACTTCACGTGGCCGACCGTGCCGAGATCCGAGGGGATGCCGTTGGGGCGCTCGTCGGGCGCCGAGCCGACGCCGGCTTCCGGCGGCACGAGCAGGCGGTCCTTGGCGTACACGAACGCGCCGCGGCGGTAGTCGGCCATCTCGAAGCGCGGCGTCAGCACGATCGCGTCGGTCGGGCACGCTTCTTCGCACAGCCCGCAAAAGATGCAGCGCAGTTCGTCGATCTCGTAGCGCGCGGCGTAGCGTTCGCCCGGCGAATGGCGGTCGCCGGGCGTGTTCTCCGCGCCGATGACCGTGATGGCGTTGGCCGGACAGGCGATCGCGCACAGCTCGCAGCCGATGCAGCGCTCTTTGCCGTCGGCGTAGCGGCGCAGCTCGTGCAGGCCGTGAAAGCGCGGCGCGTGCTGCTTCTTCACCGACGGGTACTCGATCGTCGGCTTCTTCACGAACATGAAGCTGAAAGGTCGTCGCGAAGCCGCGGACGAGCGCCATCACGTTGAAGAGGTTCTTGCGATGGTCCATACTCATCCCCGCACCGCGATGATCACGGCGGTCACGACCAGGTTGAGCGTCGCCACCGGCAACAGCACCTTCCAGCCGAAGTCCATCAGGCGGTCGTAGCGCAAGCGCGGCAGCGTCGAGCGCAGCCAGATATAGAAGAACAAGAACAGCTCCTGCTTTGATCAGGAACCAGACCAGGCCCGAGCCACGGATTGTCGGCCGGCCCGAACGAGCGGGTTCCAGCCGCCGAGGAACAGCAGCGTCGCGAGACACGAGACCGTGATCATGTTGAGGTACTCGGCGATGAAGAACAGTCCGAAGCGCAAACCCGAGTACTCGGTGTGGAAGCCGCCGACGAGTTCGGTCTCCGCTTCGACCAGGTCGAACGGCGCGCGGTTGGTTTCGGCGACGGCCGTGATCAAGTAGATCACGAAGCCGACGATCTGCGGGACGATGAACCACACGCGCGCTTGCGCGGAGACGATCGCCGAGAGCGAGGTCGAGCCGGCGAGGATCAGCACGCCGATGACCGACATCGACATCGAGAGCTCGTAGGAGATCATCTGCGCGGTCGAGCGCACCGAGCCGAGCAGCGGAAACTTCGAGCCCGAGGCCCAGCCCGCGAGCGAGATCCCGTAGACGCCGATCGAGCGTCAGCGAAAAGATGAACAGGATGCCGGCGTTGACGTTGCCGATGCTGTACGCGCCGCCGGCATCGCCGGTGAACGGGATGATCGCGAAGACGCCCATCGCGCAGATCAGCGAGATGAACGGCGCCAGCCGGTAGATCAGCGGATCGGCCGTGTTCGGCGTGAGATCTTCCTTGAACATCATCTTGAGCGCGTCGGCGGCCGGCTGCATCATGCCCCACGGTCCGACGCGATTGGGGCCGGGCCGCATCTGCATCCAGCGCCATGATCTTGCGCTCGGCCAGCATCGAGTAGGCGAACGTCGTGATGACGACGAGCAGCAGGATCGCCGACTTGATCAGCACGATCAGCCACAGCGGCACCGCCGCGATCGCGCCGCTCACGCCTGCAACTCGAGCGGAGCGCTCGCGCCGCGCTTGGCGGCGACGTGGACGCTGAGCGCGCCTTGCAGCGCGTTGAGCGGCGCGCCGGGAATGCCGTCGACGAGCGACGACCGCACCGGCCGGAACGTGTTCGTCGAACACGACGGTCAAGCCGGTCGAGCCGCGCACCGCCCGGCGCCGCGAGATCGATCACGTCGCCGCGCACCAGCTGCATCAGGCCGCCGGTCTCGGGATGGATCGTGGCCGCGCGCCGGCGTGCGCAGTTCGCCCAGACGCGCATCGTGCGCCAGCGTTCCGCCGCCGCTGAAGATCGACGACGCGCCGATCACGCGCAGCGTTTCGTTGCCGACCAGCGCGCGCGGCGCCACGGTCTCGGGCGCGGGCATCGGCGCCAAGGCCGGCGCTTGCGAAACCAGCACGCGAATGCGCTGCTCGATCTCATCGGGCGGCGGGGAATCGCCACGCCCAGCGCTTCGGCCAGCGCCACGAGCATGTCGCCGTCGGCCCAGCGCTTCGCCGGGCGCGGGCACACCGGCCACCACCGGCAGCACGTCGCCGGCGAGGTTGGTCGTCGTGCCGGATCTTTTCGAACGCGCTGCACGCCGGCAGCACCAGCGTCGCGAGCTCGGCCGTCTCGGTCATGAACAGTTCGCTCACGACCACGAACGGCGCCGCGTTCAGCGCGTCGAGCGCGAGTTGGCGATCGGGCCAGTGCAGCACCGGGTTCACGCCGAGGAGCGCGAGCACGCCGAGCTTGCCGTCGCGCGCGGCTTCGAGCATCGCTTGCGTGTCGCGCCCCGCCGCCGCGCGGCAGCATGCCGATCGCTTCGGCGCCGCGCGCGTTGGGCTGTTCGCCTACGATGTACGTGTGCACCGTGCTGCCGGCCGGCAGCGCCGCGGCCCACGCTTCGACGGCGTCGTTTTCACTCGACGGCGCGCCGTCCCACACCACCGCGAACCGCGTCGCGTCGTTCGGCAGCGCTTTCAGCGCGTCGGCGAACGTCGCCGCGCGCACGCTGCGCACGCCGCGGCGCCGAGCCTGCGTCGCCGACGGTGATCAGCGTCGCGCCCTTGTGCCGCACGGCCTTGCGAATGCGCAGGTCGAGGACCGGCGCGAGCTGGGCCGGCGAGCGGCCGAAGGTGACGATGCACTGCGCGTTCTCGAGGTCGACGTGCGTCCCGCCGGTCTCGCCCGGATACGCGCGCTGCTGGCGGCCGCCGCGCCAGTCGAGGTTCTCGACGCCCAGCGCGCGGTAGACGTGCTGCAGCAAGAACGCTTCTTCGTTCAGCAGCCGGCCGCCGCCGATCGCGCCGACCGAAGCCGCGCCGTTCTTGGCGATTTCTTCGCGCAGCGCGGTCGCCCACAGGCCGATCGCGTCGTCCCAGCCGATCTGCATCCACTCGCCGTCGCGGCGATAGAGCGGCTGCGTCAGGCGGCGCGTCGTCAGTGAGGTAGCCGACGTTGTAGCGGCCGCGATCGCACAGCCAGCCGTCGGAGATCGCGTCGTCCTCGGGCACGCTCATCGTGCGCTGCACGGTCGAGACGCGCGCGTCGACGTGCATCTGGCAGCCGACGCTGCACTGCATGCACGTCGTCGTCGTGCGGTGGTTGTCCCACGGCCGCGACTTGAAGCGATAGGTCTTCGAGGTCAGCGCGCCGACCGGGCACAGCTCGGTCACGTTGCCGCTGAAATCGGAGCGGTACGGCTCGCCGGTCGCGGTCGCGATGATCGCGTGCGCGCCGCGGTCGTCGGTGCGCAGCGACTGCTCGCCGGTGATGATCTCATCGAAGCGCACGCAGCGCAGGCACAAGATGCAGCGCTCTTCGTCGAGCACGATCGTCGGCCCGAGATCGACGGCCTTGGGCTTCGAGGACTTGGCATCGGCCAGCCGCGAGGCGCCCTGGCCGTAGGCCATCGAGTAATCTTGCAGATCGCACTCGCCGCCCTTGTCGCAGATCGGACAATCCAGCGGGTGGTTGAGCAACAGCAGCTCGAGCACGGCGCGCCGGCCTTCGTTGGCGGCCGGGCTCAGCGTGTGCACGACCATCTTGTCGGCGACCGGCGTGTTGCAGGCGATCTGCAGCTTCGGCGTGCCCTCGATCTCGACGAGGCAAATGCGGCACAGCCCCGCCGGTCCGAGCTTGGGATGATAGCAGTAGACCGGGACGTCGCGCTGGATCAGCTTCGCGGCCTCGACCAGCAGCGTGCCCTTCGGCACCACGCACGTCGATGCCGTCGATCGTCACCGTGACCTGATCGGTTTGCGGAAGCGTAGCGGACACGTTAGGCCACCCGTTCCGGCACGGGCTCGGCGCGCCGCACGTAGGCGCGGAACTGATCTTCGAAGCGGTCGAGCACCGAGCCTAAGAACGGCTCGATCGAATCGCCGAGCGCGCACAGGTTCAGGCCGGTGATCTCGTGCGCGGCCGACTTGAGGATGTCGACGTCGGAATCGACGCCGCGCCCGTCGAGGATCCGTTCGAGCGTCTTCTGGATCCAGTTGCCGCCTTCGCGGCAGGGCGTGCACTGGCCGCACGACTCGTGCGCGTAGAAGCGGATCAGCGCGTAGCGACGCTTTCACGAAATCGGTCGTGTCGTCGAACACCACCATCGCGCCCGAGCCGAGCATCGAGCCGGCCTTGGCGATCGTGTCGAAATCGTAGCTGCAGGTCGAGGTGTTCTTCGAACAGGCAGGCCGACGAACCGCCGCCCGGCTGCACGCCGAGGAAGGTGCGCCCGTCGCGCAGCCCGCCCGCGCAGTCGTCGATCAGCTGACGGATCGTCGTGCCGAGCGGCACTTCGTAGTTGCCGGGCTTCTTCACGTGGCCCGAGATCGAGACGACCTTGAAGCCGGGCGAACGCTCGGGCCCGGCCTTGGCGAACCACTCCGCGCCGTTGCGCAGGATGTAGGGCAGGTAGGCCAGCGTCTCGACGTTGTTGACGACCGTCGGCTCGCCGTAGAGACCCTTGATCGCCGGGAACGGCGGCTTGAGCCGCGGTTCGCCGCGCTTGCCTTCGAGCGAGTTGAGCAGCCCGGTCTCTTCGCCGCAGATGTAGGCGCCGGCGCCGCGGTGGATCGTGAACTCGAGATCGTAGTCGCTGCCGCAGATGCCTTTGCCGATGTAGCCGGCCGCGCGCGCCTGCGCCACCGCGTCGCGCATGATCTCGAAGCCGTCCTGAAACTCACCGCGAATGTAGATGAACGCGTGATGGCAGCCGATCGCGTACGCGCCGAGCAGGATGCCCTCGATGATCTGGTGCGGCGTCTCTTCGAGCAGCATGTGGTCTTTGAACGTGCCGGGCTCGGCCTCGTCGCAGTTGCACACGAGATAGCGCGGACGGCCGTTGTTCGGGCAAGAACGACCACTTGCGGCCGGTCGGGAAACCGGCGCCGCCGCGGCCGCGCAGGTTCGATCCGGTGGCGGCATCCATGACCGCTTTCTGACCCAGCTCCTTGACCGCGCGTTCGAGCTGCTCGTAGCCGCCGGTCGAACGGTAGACCTCGATGTCGCGCAAGTTCAGCTCGCCGATGCCCTTGGTGAGCACCTCGACCACGGGGCTAGCCATTCAGTGGTGTCCTCCGTCGCCGGTCGAGGGGCGCAGTTGCGGTTCGTGCGCGAGCCGTTCGTGCGAGCGCGCGGCGAACGAGGGGTCGTTGACGATGCGGTCGAGCATGATCACGCCGCTGCGGTCGCCGACGCCGCCGGCGTTGTTGGGATTCGGGAACGCCCACGCCGCCGGCCGATTTGCGGCCCGTTTCCGCTTCGACCTTCCAGTGCCGCTCGGGCGCTTTGGTCTGCGGGCGCGGCTCGACGTCGTAGGTCCCGCCGCGCATCGCCGCCAGCATGTCGTCGACCATCTTGGGCGTGAGGTCGTACTTGAACCGCAGGTTCACTTGCATGCACGGCGCGCGGTCGCAGGCGGCCAGACACTCGACTTCCTCGTAGGAGAAGAGCCCGTCGGCGGTCGTTTCGAGGTGCCCGATGCCGAGCTGCTCGCGGAAGTAGGCCATGATCTCCTCGGCCCCGTTGATGATGCACGAGAGGTTGCGGCAGACTTGCAGCATGTAGCGCCCGACCGGCTTGCGGTAGAACAGCGTGTAGAACGAGATCGTCGACTCGACGACCGCGAGCGGTTGGCCGAGCAGATACGCGATCGCCGCGAGGGCGTTGGGCGACGTGTAGCCTTCGTGCTCTTGGAAGAGATGCGCCATCGGGATCAGCGCGCTGCGCGAATCCTCGTACAGGGCGATGAGCGCCTCGCACTCCGGCCGGAGCTTGGCGAAGAGCTCGTCGAAAAAATCACCCGGCCGCTGTACGTAGGGATCCCACGTCGCAACGAGCTCGGCATCGTGCTCCGCGGTGCTCACCGGTCGACCTCGCCGAACACGGGGTCGAGCGAGCCGATCATCACGACCATGTCGGCGATGTACTCGCCGACCGCGATCTTCTTCAGCACTTGCAGGTTGTACATCGAGGGCGGCCGCGTGCGCACGCGCCACGGCCGGTTGTCGCCGTTGGAAACGATGTAGTAGCCGAGCTCGCCGCGCGGCCCCTCGATCGGCTGATAGACGTCGCCCGGCGGCACGCGGAACGATTCGCTGACGATCTTGAAGTGGTGGATCAGCGCTTCCATCGAAAGCGCGATCGTCTCTTTCGGCGGCGGCGCGTACTTGGTGTCGGCGATCATCACGGGGCCCGGCGTGTCGAGCTGCTTGCGCACTTGCTGGATGATCCGCATCGACTGGTCCATCTCGTCGAGCCGCACCATGAAGCGCGCGTAGGCGTCGCCTTCGGTGCGCGTGATCACGTCGAACTCGTACTGCTCGTAGCCGCTGTACGGGAACGCGCGCCGCACGTCGTAGGGCACGCCGGTCGCCCGCAGCGCGGGCCCGGTGATGCCCCAGGCGATCGCGTCGTCGGCGCCGAGGATGCCGACGTCGATCATGCGGTCTTGCAGGATCGGGTTCTTCTGCAAGAGCGCGCGCAGATCGCGCATCCGCGGCTCGTACATCGCGATCAGCTCGTCGAGCTTGCGCAGGAAACCCTCGGGCAAGTCATCGCGCAAGCCGCCGATGCGCAGGTAGTTGGGATGCATCCGCGCGCCGCCCGAGAGCTCGGTCAGATCGAGGATCTTCTCGCGCAGATCGAAGGCGTAGAAAAAGCCCGAGATCGCGCCGAGGTCGATGCCGCCCGTGCCCAGCCACACGCAGTGCGAGGCGATGCGGTGCAGCTCGCACAGCAGCACGCGGGCTTGCTGCGCGCGCACGGGGATGTCGCCGGTGATGCCGAGCAGTTGCTCGACGCCCATGATGTAGCAGCACGCGTTGGAGAGCGGCGAGAGGTAATCCATCCGCTCGATGACGGTCGAGGCCTGCGTCCAGAAGAGATTTTCCGCCGACTTCTCGATGCCGGTGTGCAGGTAGCCGATCTCGGGCTCCGCGCGCACGACGATCTCGCCTTCGAGTTCGGTGATCACTTGCAGCACGCCGTGGGTCGAAGGATGCTGCGGGCCCATCGAGATGATCATCCGGCCGTCGCCGGCGTCGACGATGTCCAAGCCGTGCGCCGCGGGCGCTCCCGCGCCGGCCGTCACGCCTGACCGTCCTTGGGCGCTTGTCCGCGCGCGGCGGCGATCTGCCGCTGCAGCGCGGCCGCGGTACGGCCCGAGGCCGGCGTTCCGGCGGCGACGTTCGACTTCAGGGCGAACGACGGCCGCGGCGTGCGCTCGCGCGCCGGCCCGCGCAGCGGGTAATCCTTGCGCAGCGGATAGCCTTCCCACTCGACCGGCATCTGGATGCGGCGCAGATCGGGGTGGCCGGCAAAGCGCACGCCGAACAGATCGAAGACTTCGCGCTCGGCCCAGTCGGCGGCCGGCCACAGGTCGGTCACCGTCGGTACGCTCGGATCGGTTTCGGGCACGCCGCACAGCACGCGCACGCGCTGCGGCTTGCCGACCGCCGCCACCGTCCGGGCCGCACCGCTGAGGGCGATCAGATGGTAGACGACGTCGAAGCGCGGCTCGCGCCCCGGGTAGTCCGCGCCGCCGATGTCGAGCAGCATCGCGAAGCCCTCGGCTTTGAGGCCCTCGAGCGTGGCGCGCAACTCGGCCGGTGCGACGCGGATGATCCGGGCATCGTCGATGTCCGGCCGAACGGCAGTCGGGTCGAGGGCGGTGGCCCCGGCCGGGGGAGTCTGGGAACTCGGCATGGCTACACTTAGGCTCGGGCGAGGATTCCGCCGCGACCGCCTTGGCGAATCTGCTGCTGGATGAGGTTGACGGCGTAGAGCAGCCCGTCGGGCGTGGGCGGGCAGCCGGGCACGTAGACGTCGACGGGCACGATCGTGTCGACGCCTTGGACGATCGCGTAGTTGTCGAACACGCCGCCCGACGAGGCGCACGCGCCCATCGAGATCACCCACTTCGGATCGGCCATCTGCTCCCACAGCCGGCGCACGACCGGCGCCATCTTCTGCGCCACGCGGCCCGAAACGATCATCAAATCGGCTTGGCGCGGCGACGCGCGGAACACTTCGGAACCGAAGCGCGCGATGTCGTACTCCGATGCGGTCGCGGTCATCATCTCGATCGCGCAGCAGGCCAGTCCCATCGTCAGCGGCCACACGCTCGAGGATTGCGCCCAGCGCGCGACGTCGTCGAGCTTGGCCAAGAAGAACTGCCCGCCGGGCATCTCGTTCACCGCCACTGAAAGCCTCCGCGTTTCCACACGTATGCGTATCCGATGGCGAGCACGATCACGAACGACACCATCTCGATGAGGCCGAAAGTACGCAGCTGACGCATCTGGACCGCCCAGGGATAGAAGGATGCGGCCTCAACGTCGAAGATGACGAACAGCATCGCGATCAAGTAGAACCGTACGGGGAACCGCCCTGCGACCTCGGAGGTCGGTTCGACCCCGCATTCGTAGGCCTCGGACTTCACCGCGTTCGGCTTCTTGCGCGCCATCAAGCCGGGCAACGTGCAAAACAGTAGTGCGGCGATGAACGCGACGAGGAGATAGAGTGCCACGGGTCCATAGGGGGTCATGGATGTGAAAAACTTCACGAAAGCTGCGCGGAGCGCCTTCGCGTTCGGACTCGCCGTTTGTGCGCTCGCGGCATGCGCACCCAACGGCATGGGCACGCCCGACTACGGCACCGTCACCGGACGCGTGGTCGACACCGATTCCTTGCAGCCGATTCCCGGCGCCACCATCACGCTTGGAAACATTGTTTCTATCACCGCGGTCGTCGACCAAGGCGCCTTCATCTTGCGCAACGTCCCGGTCGGTACGCGATCGTTCACGATCACGGCCACCGGTTGGAAATCCTACCAGACACAGCTCACCATCGTGAAAGGCCAAGCGCTCGACGTGGGGGTGATCGGGCTGCCGTCGGCGCTCAATCGCTGACCCGGCGCCCGGCCCGCGCCAGGTCGACGGCAAAGCCCGCCACGACGAGATAAGCCGCCGTGGCCCGGCCGGCGACGGCGGCGCTCGTGCGGCCCAGCTGATCCCGGAAGAGCCGGCCGAGCACGGTCGGCGGAACGACCCCCCAGCCCGTCTCCTCCGACACGACGACCGCGTCGCAGGTGAGGGCGTCGAGCGCCGGCAGCAGAGCGCCCGCCCGGCCTTCCAGCTCGGCCGCCGCCGCGAGCGGATCGGCCGCGGCCAGCTCCTCGATCGCCAGCAGGTGGCTTGCCAGCCAGGTGCCGAGCGAATCGACGATCAGGATCTCGCCCGGCCGGCCGGCGGCCAGCGCCGCCGCCAGCGCCGGACCGCTGCGCTCGTCGGTCTCGACCGTCCGCATGCCGCCGCGCTCGGCGCGATGCCGTGCGATGCGCGCGGCCATTTCGGAATCGCGCGCGCCCGCTTCACAAGTTGCGAGGTAGACCGGCGTGCGGCCGCTCTCACGCGCGAGCTGCAGCGCGAAGGCGCTCTTGCCCGAACGCACCGGACCCGTGACGAGCACGATCACCGGCGCGGATGCGCCGCGAGGAAACGCCGGATGATGTCGATCGGCGTCGCGAACCCGATCGCCCGTTCGTCGTCGAAACGCGACTCGGCGATGCCGATCACGTCGCCGTCGCGCGCGTCGAACACCGGCCCGCCCGACTCGCCGGGAATGATCGGCACGTCGATCTCCATCGTGCCGTTGCGCACGCTCGCGATGCGGCCGGTGTAGAGCGAAACGACGGTCCGCAGGTGCTCGTCCTCGAACGCATCGGGAATCGGATAGCCCAGCACGCCGACCGCCCGCCCGGCCACGACCGAGTCCATGCCTGCCGAGCGCGACCGGCGTCAGGTTCGGCGTGGCGATGTCGAGCAGCGCGAGATCGTCGTCGTCATCGCTCACCGCGACTGACGCGCAGCGGCACCGCTTTGCCGCGATCGCCGACTTTGGCGCGCAAGTCGCGCGCGTCGGCGACGACGTGCGCGTCGGTGAGGATGCGCGAACCCCACGCGCCGCTGGCGACGATCACGCCGCTGCCGTAGGCCTCGTCCCACTTCCCTTTGCGTTTGGGATCGTCGGCCGGAATCTGCATCGTGATCAGCACGACCGAGGGGTGCAAGCGCGCGTAGAGCTCGGCGTAGCGATCGGGCGGATCGCCGCCGGGATGCGCGTCGCGCGCGCACGCCGCGAGCGCCAGCGCAGCGCAGATGGCGGCGATCCGAACAGACAGCCCATCGACTGCGCTCAGGCCGGGCATCAGGCCGAACGCACGACGTCCAAACGCGCGACGATCGCCGCGCGCAGCCGGTCGATGCCGTCGTTCGCCGTCGCGCTCACCGAGGATCGCGTCGGGCGGCAAGCGCGGCGCGCGCGGCCTCGTCGAGCCGGTCGATCTTGTTGCACACCAGCAGCGTCGGCTTCTCGGCCAAGTGCAGTTCGCCGAGGATCGCCTCGACGCTCGCGCGCTGGCGCGGCCAGTCGGGGTTCGACGCATCGACGACGTGCAGCAGCACGTCGGCGACGTCGAGTTCTTCGAGCGTCGCGCGGAACGCGTTGATCAGTTCTTTCGGCAGCGCGGTGATGAAGCCGACGGTGTCGGCGAGACGAATGCTGCGGCCCTCGCCGATGTAGACGCGCCGCAGCGTCGGATCGAGCGTGGCGAACGGCTGATCGGCGACGAAGCGCGTTGCCGCCGGTACCCGCGAGCCGGTTGAGCAGCGACGACTTGCCGACGTTCGTGTAGCCGACCAGCGCCACGAACGGATCGCGGCCGCCGCCCGAGCGGCGCGTCGCGCGCTGTTTGCGCACTTCTTCGAGCTGCCGCCCCAGCAGCGTGACGCGCGCGGCGATCTTGCGCCGGTCGACTTCGAGCTTCGTTTCACCGGGGCCGCGCGTGCCGACGCCGCCGCCCAGCCGCGAGAGCGCGACGCCCGAACCGATCAGGTTCGATTGGCGGTAGCGCAGCTGCGCGAGTTCGACCTGCAGCTGGCCTTCGCGCGAGCGCGCGTGCTGCGCGAAGATGTCGAGGATCAGCATCGTGCGGTCGACGATCGGCAGCGGGACGATCTTCTCGAGATTGATGCGCTGGCGCGGCCGCAAATCGTTGAACACCATCAGCACGTCGGCCGTCGAGTTCTTTGGCGCGCTCCGCGATCTCGCGCGCCTTGCCGCTGCCGACCAGCGTCGCCGGATCGACGTGCGGCAGTTTCTGGATCATCTCGCCGACGATCTCGACGCCCGGTCGCGCGCGCCAGCGCCGCGAACTCCGCGAACTCCGGCGCCAGCGGCGCGTCGCGGTCGCCCAGGTCGACCGCGACCAGCAGCGCGCGCTGCGGCCGCGGCGCGACCGCGCTCAGACGTGCGTAGTGTTGAGGATCCCGATCAGCCATGCGAGTCCGTCGTTGTAGCGGGGACCGGGTCGCTCGAGGATCGCCGGGTCCGGAAGGTAGGCAATATGGTGCTCGCGGACGGCGCGCAGCGCGTTCCACGGGGGCCGATCGAGCACGGATTGCAACTGTACCGTCAGGATCGGCTACCAGCACGTCGGGTTGCACGGCGAGCAGCGCTTCGGCGCTATACGCGCCGTAGGCGACGTTGAGTCGGGCCGCGTTCTCTCCGCCCGCCAACGTTATCAGCTTCCCGATATACGATGCATCGCCGACGGTGAAGATCGGCCCGGAGCCGAGCACGACGAACACACGCGGCACGCGCGCGTGCTTGCGCACCGTGCGCATCAGGGCGGTCGTGCGCGACGCGCAAGCGATCGGTCAGCGCGTGCGCGTCTTCGACCCGTCCCGTCAGCAAACCCAACGCTTCGATGTCGCGGAAGATATCCTCGAAACCATCGTCGTCGAGCAGCAGCGTGCGAATGCCGGCCTTGCGCACTTCGGCCGCCGGCGCGGCTTGCGATGCGATGCCGACCACCACGTCGGGATGCAGCTGCACGATGCGCTCGGCATCCGCCGCCGCGAACGTCGCCACGACCGGCAGCGACGTGGCGGCCGGCGGAAAGTCGGTGTATTGCGAGACGCCGACGACCAGCGGGCCGGCGCCGATGGCGAACAGATCCTCGGTCAGCGAGGGGATCAGCGAGACGATGCGCTGCGGAACGTCGACGTGCGCCGGCGCGGCGCGCGGCGCAACGCGGCGAGCGTGAGCGCAACGAGCGCGAGCGCACGGGCGAGAGACACTCGCAGGCGATACGCCGGGCAGGTCGCCGGGCCTGCGTAGCCCAATGCGTCTCCTACTCGCGTGAACGGGAAGCCGGTTTGAATCCGGCACGGTCGCGCCACTGTATGCGGGGAGCCGCCGGCACGTCACTCCGATTCGTTGGGGGAAGGCACCGGCACGAAGGCACCGATCCGCAAGTCAGGATACCGGGCCCGCGAGTATCGTTACTCCTCCACCTCGCGAAAAGGTTGGTACCGGACATGTTTTCCCTCCAACGCACGCGTGCGCTGCTAGCGCCGTGTGTCGTCGGCGTTGCCCTCGCCTGCGGCACGCCCTCCCACGCACTCGCGCAGACGGCGCCCGTGCCCACGCCCGCTCCGTCGGCCTCGCCGATCGCACAGATCGGCAGCGTGACCACCAGCGACCGCCGCGCCGAGCCGCTCGCGAACACGACGCGTCCCACGTTCGTGGTCGACCGCTCCACGATCGAGAGCTTCGGTTCGCGCACGGTCGGCGAAGCGCTCGCGAACGTGCCGGGCGTCGATCTCTTCTCCTACGGCGCGTTCGGCGCGCAGAACAACTACGGCATTCGCGGCACGACCTCGGCCGAAACGCTCGTGCTGCAAGACGGTGTGCCGATCGCGACGGGTTCGAGCGGCACCGTCGATCTCGGCTCGCTCTCGACGATCGGCGTGCAGCGCATCGAAGTCGTCGAGAGCGGCAGCTCGACGCTCTACGGCAGCGCCGCAACGGGCGGCGTGATCAACATCATCACGATGACCGCGGCGCAACCCTATCTGCGCGTCTCCGGCGGCTCGTTCGGCGACTGGGACGCCGCAGCCCAAGCCGGAACCGGGAACCTCGCCGTTTCCTACGAGCGCCACACCGCGTCCAACATCTTCAACTACCCGGCGTTCAACTACCCGGGCGGCAACGCCGCACCGGCCGGAACGCGCACCAACGACGACGCCGAGCAGACCGTGGTGCGGCTCTCGTATCTGGCCCAGCTCGGCGGCGGCTGGGCGGCGCGCATCAGCGGCGGCGACAACACCATCGGCATCGGCGTTCCGGGCGGATTATCGTTCTTGACGACGCTCGCGCGCCAAGGCACGAACCGCACCGATGCGCTGCTGGACCTCTCGCATACGAGCGGCGCGGGCGTGCTCGATCTCACGCTGTCCGGCGTCGGGCAGAAGCTCGTGTATTCGGACACGCTGCTCGACCTGACCGGCGCCGGCACGGGCATCGGCGAACAAGATACGTTCGACGGCCGCACCCAAGCATCGCTGCGCTACGCGGCGGCGGGCGCGCACGGCGATCTCGTCGCCGGCGCCGACTTCGCGCGCGAAACCGCGCTGATCGCGTTCGCGCCGTCGTCACCCCCGCAAAGCGCGGTCGGTGCGGCCGAATCGCAGGCCGCCCTCTACGCGCAGGGCGGCTACGCTCCGAGCGCCGCGGTGCGGTTGATCTTCGGTCTGCGCGGCGAGAACGATGCACCGAGCGGCAGCGTGCTGGCGCCGTCGTTCGGTGCGCGCGTCGACGCCGGCGTGGCACGCATCAGCGCGAACCTCGGCGAGTCCTATCGGGTACCGACGCTGGTCGACCTATATTATCCGGGCTTCTCCAACCCGAACTTGCTGCCCGAGCGGCTATCGAACTACGATGCCACGCTGGCGTTTCCGAATTTCGGCGGCGGCCTCTCGTTCGGTTATTTCGGCCGCGACGGCGCGAACCTCATCGCCCTCAACCCGACGACGTTCATCCCGTTCAACGCCTCACGCGTCTCGGTGAACGGCCTGCAGTTCACGCTCGCCGCACCGCCGATCGCTGCGGTTCGCGTTACGGCGAGCGTGACGGATCTGTACCGCGCCCTCGACACGAGCACCGGTCTGCGCCTGCCGAGCACGCCGCCGATCGTCGCCACGCTCGGTGTCGAGCGCGCCTTCGGCACGGGCCGGCTGGCCTTCGGCGGACACCTGCGCATCGTCGGCTCGAGTCCCGACGTGCCGAACCCGGCCGGCGGCCCAGCGCTCGCCGATCCGTTCGACGGCTATGCGACGGCCGACGCCTTCGTGCGTTATCAGCTGAGCAAAAGCACCATCCTGACCGCACGCACGCGCAATTTCGCCAACGCGCAGTACGCGCCGATCTTCGGCTATCCGTCACCCGGCCAGACCTACCAGATCGAGTTGGCGACGCGTTAGGGGATCACCACGCGCGCGACCACGGCGGCCCGGGGTGCTCCGCATCGCGCAGCCGCGCGTCGACGCCCGCGCGGACCTCGACCACGCGCGCGGCGATCCATAAGACATCGCTCAAGCGATTGAGGTACTCGAGCGCGGTGGGCTGCACGCTGCCGCCGCCCGTCACGTAGCGGACGGCGGCACGTTCGGCCCGGCGCGCGATCGTGCGCGCAACGTCGAGCGCGGACGAACCGCGGTGCTCGCCCGGAATCGACCAATCGCGCAGCACCCCCGGTTCGTTTTCCAGCCGCTCGATCAGCGCGTCGAGCCGCAGGATCATCGCCTTGCCGATCTCGGGAACGGGCTTGCGCGATTCCGGCTTGGTTGAGATTGCCGAGCCGACCGCGAAGAGTTCGCGCTGGATCGCGCGCAGCTCGGCGCAGATCTCGGCGTCCTCGCACAGCGTTCGGGCGAGGCCGATCATCGTGTTCACCTCGTCGATCGCGCCGTAGGCCTCGACGCGCGCGTCGGCCTTGGACACGCGTCCGCCGCCGCCGAGCCCGGTTTCTCCGCCATCACCGCGGCGCGTCGCGATCGACGCCTGCCGCCGCGGCCGCTTCTCCGCATCACTCATGACCGATCGTCTCCTCGAGCGCCGCTATGAGGCGCGCATTTTCATCCGCACGGCGAACCGCGACGCGCACGTACGCGCCGCCGGCGAGTGCCGGCTCATCGTCGAAGGTCCGGATCACGATGCCGCGTTCGGCGATCAGCGCCGCGCGCAGCGCGGCCGCGTTCGCGCAGCGCGCGCCGGCATCGAACAGCACGAAGTTCGCGACCGGCGGGAACACCCGGCAGCCCAACGCGCGCACGTCGTGCACGAGTCCGCCGCGCGCGCTCGCGTTGTCGCGCAGCGTCGCGCGCACGTAGGCCGCATCGGCGAGCACCGCGAGCGCTGCACGCTGTTCGAGCGTGCCGACCGGCCACGACGGCAAGAGCGCGCGGATGCGCCCGGCCAGCGCTTCCCCTGCGAAGCCGTAACCGATGCGCACGCCCGGCAGGGCGAAGAACTTCGTCAGCGAGCGCAGCACGATCGTGCGTTCGCCGAGCGCCGGCACGGGCACGGCCAGCTCGGGCGCGTAGTCGACGAACGCTTCGTCGACGATCGTCGCGCAGCGCAAGCGCGCCAACGCGGCAACCAGCGCCGTCATCGTCACCGCCGGCGCGCCCGCGCCCGAAGGGTTGTGCGGGTTGCAGACGATGCACGTGTCGGCGCCGCTCGCGCGCGCCGCCGCAACCAGCCGCTCGGGGTCGAGCGCGAAATCATCTTCCGCGCGCAGCGCCAGCGGAATCATCGCGGCGCCGGCGGCCGCCAACGCGCGCGCATACTCGCTGAACGCCGGAACCGGCACGACGCAGCGGCGCGTTTGGAGCGCGCGCACGGCGGCATCGAGCAGCGCCGCGCTGCCGTTCGCGACCACGACCCGGGCCGCTGAAACCTCCGCCCGCGCGGCCACCACCGCGCTGAGCTCGCGCGCCTGCGGGTCGGGATAGGCGGACAAGATCGCCGGCCGCTCGGCGACCGCGCGCAACAGCGCGGCGACGCCGCCCGGTGGTCCGGCTGGGTTGACGCTGGCGCTGAAATCCAACAGCGATGCGGGATCGCGCGCAAACGCAAGCCCGATCCCGACCAGATCGCCGCCGTGCGTGGCGGTCATCGCGCGCTCAGCACCGCCGCCGCACAGGCCAGCAGCCCCGCGCGCGCGATCAGTTGCCGGCCGCCGGCCAGATCGGCGACGACCGGATCGGGGAACGCCGCGCCGAGCACCGGACGAGCGCTGACAACGCCGCCGTAGGCCGCGGCGCCGCCGAGCCGAACCCCGAGCGCTCCGGCCAGGGCCGCTTCGGGCCAACCGGCGTTGGGACTGCGATGCCCGGGCGCGTCGCACAGGGCCGTGGCAACGGCCGCGCGCGCACGTTCGCCCCCGTCGGCAAACGTCAGCGCGGCGAGGGCGATCGCCGCCGCGGCGATGCGCGCGGGAACGAAGTTCGCCACGTCGTCGGCACGCGCCGCAACCGTGCCGAACCAGGTATAGGGCGCTTCGCGATGGCCGATGACCGAGTCGAGCGTGCTGATCGCCTTGAACGCCAGCGCCGCACCGAGACCGCCGGCGCGCAGCCAGAACAGCGGCGCCGTGACGCCGTCGCAGAAGCCCTCGGCGAGGCTTTCGAGCGCGGCCGCCGCAACCGCCGGCGCGTCGAGATCCGCGACGTCGCGGCCGACGATGCAGGCCAGCTTCCCGCGCGCCGCGCCGAGGTCGCCGCGCACGAGTTCGTGTTGGACGGCGGCAACCGCATCGTCGAGACTGCGCGCCGCCAGCGTCGCCGCGCCGAGGATGACGGCGGGGAACGCCGCGCGCCGCTCGAGCACGGCGCCGGTCAGTGCGGCCGCGCCGGCCAGCGCCGCCGTCAGCAGCGCGCCCTCGGCGAACTGGCGCCGGCGGCCGGCCTGCGCGTCGCGGCGGCGGTCGACCGCGGTGATGACGGCGCCGAACGCGTGCACCGGATGCGGCCAGCCGGGCGGATCGCCGAGCAGCGCATCGAGCGCGCAGGCCGCGGCAAGCTGCGCGCGCGTCACGCCGTCACGCGCGGCGTCAAGCCCGCCAGCCGCGCCAGCAGCGGGATGTCGAGCGCGGCGCGCACGATCGCCGCCAGCCGGTCGTAGCGCGCTTCGCGTTCCGCGCGCCACGCGTTGCCGTGCGCCGCCGGCGCGAGACCGCAGCGCGCGCGCAGCGCGTCCACCGCCGCGTGGCGGAACGCATCGTCGTCGAAGAGCCCGTGCACGTAGGTGCCGCTAACGAGGCCGTCGCCCGAAACCGCGCCGTCGTCGTACGGCTCGCCGCCGCCGGCGCACAGCCGCGCGAACGCGGCGCCGCCCGCGCGCGCGGTCGCGCCGACGTGGATCTCGTACCCGTCGAAGGATCGCACCGCGAGCGGCCGGCCGGCGAACGCCGCGCCGGCGACGCGGCCTTGCACGCGCACCGTCGTCTTACGCGGAGCCAGCACCGTCGTCAGCGGCAACAGGCCCAAACCCGTACACGTACCGCCGGACTCGACCGCGGCCGGATCGTCGATGCGTTCGCCCAGCATCTGCATGCCGCCGCAGATACCGAGCAGCGGCCGCGTGCGCGCGTGCCCGGCCAGCGCGCGGTCCAGCCCGCGCGCGCGCAGCCAGCCCAGGTCGGCCACCGTCTCTTTGCTGCCGGGCAAGATGACGACGTCGGCCGCATCGAGCTCGGCCGGCGCGTTGACGCGGCGCAGCGCCACGCTCGGCTCGGCGGCGAGCGCATCGAAGTCGGTCGCGTTCGCGACGTGCGGATACTCCAGCACGGCCACGCGCAGCCGCCGCTGCGGTCCGTCGTCATCGGGCCAGCTGCGCAGCAGCGGCGCGACGAGGTAGCCGTCCTCCTCATCGATGCCCAGCGCGTCGATCCACGGCACGACGCCGGCGCATGGGATCCCCAGGCGCCGCTCCATCTCGCGCAGCCCCGGTTCCAGCAGCGCTTCGTCGCCGCGAAACTTCGTGATCGCGAACGCGCGAATCCGCGCGCGCTCGTGCGGCTCGAGCAGCGCCAGCGTTCCGGCCAGCGCGGCAAACGCGCCGCCGCGATCGATGTCGGCGATCAGCAAACACGGCGCATCGGCAGCCGCGGCCATGCGCAGGTTGACGATGTCGCCGGCTTTCAAGTTGATCTCGGCCGGCGAACCTGCGCCTTCGAGGACGATCAGCTCGCAGCGCACCGCCAGACGTTCGTAGGCCGCGACGACCGCCGGAAACAGTTCCGCGGTGCGCCGGCGGTGATAGTCCCAGGCATCGACGTCCTCCCAAATGCGGCCTTCCAGAATCACCTGCGAGCGCCGGTCGCCGCGCGGTTTGAGCAAGATCGGGTTCATCTCGACCGCGGCCGCGCGCCGCGCGCACTCCGCCTGCACCGCCTGCGCGCGTCCGATCTCGCGCCCGTCCGGCGTGACCGCCGCGTTGAGCGACATGTTCTGCGCTTTGAACGGCGCAACGTCGTAGCCGTCGTCGGCAAAGATGCGGCAGAGCGCCGCGACCGTCAGCGATTTTCCGGCGTTCGATGCGGTTCCGAGCACCATCAGCGCGCGCGCCCTCATCGCGGCGTATACCGCTCGCGGTCGACGACCTCGCTCAGCGGCAGAGCCGCTTCCCAGCCCGCGCGCACCAAATCCGGTTCGGCCGCGAACGCGCGAACGTAACCGACGCACAGGTAGGCGACCACCGTCAACCGTTCGGGAATCTCGAGGATGCGGTGCAGTTCCAGCGGATCGATGATGCTCACCCAACCGACGCCGAGCTCTTCGACGCGCGCCGCGAGCCACAAGTTCTGGATCGCGCACACCGTCGAGTAGCGCGCGGTTTCCGGCATCGTCTGCCGGCCGAGGCCCTGACCGCGCTGCGGATCGTCATCGCAAACGACGCACACGTTGACGGGCGCTTCGAGTATCCCTTGCAACTGCAAACGCGCGTAGCGCTCGCCCTGCGCGCCGGTATAGATCGACGCCGCGGCGTTGGCCTGCTCGAACGCGTCGCGCACGCGGCGGCGGACGGCGAGATCGCGCACGACGATGAAGCGCCAGGGCTGCGAGAGCCCGACCGACGGCGCCCGGTGCGCGGCTCCGAGCACGCGCATCAGCACGTCTTCGGAAACGTCGTCGCCGCTGAAGTCCGCGCGCACGTCGCGGCGCGCGCTCATCGCACGGTACACCGCGGCCCGTTCGCCGGCCGAGAACGACGCTTCCGCCGGCCGCTTCATCGCACAGCCACGCGCCGGCGCCGGCGCGGAGCGGCCACCAGCGTGCCGTCGTCGGTGCGCTGGACCGCGATCTCGGCGCCGTACGCGCGCGTCAGCAAGTCGGCGCGGAACACGTCGTCGACGGGGCCGTCGGCCAGCACCGTTCCGTCGCCGACGAGGATCATGCGGTCGACCGCCGCCGCGGCGAGGTTGAGATCGTGCAGCACGACCGCGATCGCCGCGCCGTCACCGACCAAACCGCGCAGGATGTCGAGCGTCGCGTAAGCGCCGCTCAGGTCGAGGTGGCTCGTCGGTTCATCGAAGAGCATCGTTGATGCTTGCTGCGCGAGCGCCGTGCCGATCCACACCCGTTGCCGCTCGCCGCTCGAGAGCGTCTCGAGCCTGCGCTCGGCGAACGGCATCAGGTCGACGCGCTCCAGGGCCGCGTCGACGATCGCATCGTCACCGGGCAGGGCGTTCCACTGCCACCACGGTCGATGCGCGAGCCGGCCCAAGGCGACCGCATCGCGCACCGTCACGTCGCCGTCGGCGTTCTCCTCGGCGGCGACGAGCGCGACGCGCCGCGCACGCGCGGCCGGCGAGAGTTCGTGCACGGGTGCGCCGTCGACCAGGACCGTTCCGCGTTGCGGCGCGAGCGTGCCGGCGAGCGCGCGCAGCAGCGTCGACTTGCCCGATCCGTTCGGTCCCACGATCGCCACCAGTTCGTGAGCGCGCAACCGAACGTCGACGTCGCGCAGCACGACGCGGCTGCCGTAACCCAAGACCAGCGCGCGCGCGTCGATCACGCGACGTGCCGCCGCCGAAACGCGATGAACAGAAACGCGGGCACGCCGACGAGCGAGAGCAGCACGCCCAGCGGCAACTCGATCGGCGGCACGACGGTCCGCGCGAGCGTGTCGGCCAGCACGACGATCGCGGCTCCGGCCGGAGCGCTGGCGGGAACGGTCCAGCGCGTATCGGCCCCACACATCGCGCGCACGAGATGCGGGACCATCAGCCCGACGAAACCGATCACGCCGCTGACGCTCACCGCGGCCGCGACGAGCAGCGATGAGGCGACCAGCGTCACCCAGCGCGTACGTTCCATGTCGACGCCGAGCGCCACCGCGCGCGCATCGCCTAAGCGAATCGCGTTCAGCGCGGGTACGGCCGCCGCCGCGCAGCCGAACCCGAGCAGCGCGTAGGCCGCGGCCCAGCCGAGGTCGGTCCAGCCGTGCCCCACGAGCGAACCGCCGAGCCATGACAAAATGCTGAGCGAAACGCTCGCGCTCGGCGCGAGCATGATGATCAGCGTCGTCAGACCGGCGAACAGCGACGTCACCGCGATGCCCGCCAAGATCAGGCGCTCGGGCGAGATGCCGCGGCCGCGCCGGGCCAGTGCCGCGACGCCGATCGTCGTCGCCAGCGCGGCCACGAAGGCCAGGCCCGCGTAGGCCGGCGTCGGCAGACCGATCGCGATCGCGATCGCGATCGTGAACGCCGCGCCCGCGCTTCCGCCCGTGAGGTACGGATCGACGAGACCGTTACGCAACATGCTTTGCAGCAGGCTCCCGCTCACCCCGAGCGCCGCTCCGACGAGGGCTGCGATCAGCACGCGCGGCAGCCGCAGCGCCCACACGATCGCGGCGACGTCGCCGCTCGCGTGCGGGTGCGCGAGCGCGCCAAGCACGGCCCCGAGCGGCAGCGTCACCGCGCCGACGGCGATGCCGACGGCCGTCGCCACACCGAGCAGCGCGAGCAATACCGCCAGACTTGCGCCGCGGCGCAGCGTCAGCGCCATCGCGCGAGGCCCGCGATGAGTTCGTCCAGCACGTCGGCAACGTGCGGCCCGGGCCGCAGCAAGTCGTCCTCGGGGACGCGCACGATCCGTCCGGCGCGCACCGCGTCGAGTTGCGCCCACGGTGCGCCGGCCGGTAACGGCGCGCGGTCGGGAACGACGATCACGTCGGGTTGCGCGCGCAGCAGCGCCTCGGCAGAAAACGTGATCCAGGGACGCTTCACGCCGCCCGTCACGTTGCGCACGTTCGCGAGACCGAGCAGTTCATCGACGTACGAGCCGCCGCCCGCGCTGCCCATGCCGCCCAGCGATACGAACGCGCTCAGCCGGCGCGTGCGGTGCGCCGCCTTCGCCAGCACCGCCAGCCGCGCGCGAATCGCGCGCACCACGCGCTGCGCCGCCGCTTCGTGACCGGTCAGCGCGCCGAGCCGTTCGATCGCGCGCAGATCGTCGTGCAAGTCGTCGAGCGGCAGCACTTCGGTGCGCACGCCGCCGCGCGCGACGTCGGCCAAGTGCACTGCTTCGTAGGGGATGCCCACGACCACGTCGGGCCGCAGCGCGAGGATGGCCTCCGCGTTGACCTCGCGCATACCGCCCACGCGCGGCAGCGCGCGCGCCGGCGCCGGCCGGTTAGAGAACGCGTCGACGCCCACGACGTTCGGCCCCGCGCCGATCGCGAACAGATCCTCGGTGAGCGCGGGCGCGAGGGAAACGATACGGATGCCGGTGGCGAGCGCCAACGCGGCGAGGACGAGGGGCACGGCACCAACCTTGACGCGAGGTAGCGACCGACGTTGCGGTGTGCTCGCACCGGTATCCTGACTTCGCGGATCAGAGCCGATGCCGCACGCCTTCCAACTTCGCTGAGCCGTGGCGTGCGGCGACTTCCCCGCTGACAGTGGCGCGACCGTCCCGGATTCTCACCGGGTTCCCGTTACGAGCGTGGTGGGCGTTCGGCGACCCCAACGCTACTCCTTGAGCGGATGCACGTCGAGCAGCAGGCCCAAAAACAACGCGCCCCGCAGACGAATCTGCGAGGCGCGTTGCGCGAGCTGTTCCGCTAGTCGCCGATTACGGCCACTTGAGGATCGTCTCGATACCGAACTGGGCGTTGGTGTAGTAGAGCGCACCGTTTGCGCCCGCGAAGAACATTTGGTTCGAGCGGTCGCCGCGAATTTCACCACGGACGATGATATTCGAATTGGGCGCGTACTGAACCGTTCCGGTGACTTCCGCCCAGCGCTGCGAGATGCCCGTGCGCAGGCCGCCGAAGTCGCCCATGTACTCACCGCGGATCGTGGCGCTCCACTGGCCGCTGAGAGCGTAGTTGGCGTAACCGGCCAGGCCGCTCCAACTTCCGTAGCCGTAACCGGTGAGTGCGCCGGTATTGCTGTAGAGGTTGGAGTTGGTCTGGGCCCCGTAGTCGCCGTTCAGCGTGAACGTCAGCGCCGAAGTGGCGTGCAACGTCAGCACGGTGTCGACGAGGCTCTTCTGCGGACGTGAGGGGTTGGTGCTCACCCCAACCGCGTAGGCCCCGCAAGCGACTTGCGTGGGATAAGCGGCGGGAAACGCGCACGACGTCAACGGCGTACCGAGGAAGTATGCCACCGGCGGAAGGGCCACGTTGTAGGTCGGGAAGGGGCTGCCGACGTCGACCTGACCCGTGTACCCCTGCAGCGTCGCCGAGAAGGCTTTGCTCGGGTTCCAGGCCACACCGGCCTCGGCCGTGTAGCCGTTGGTGTCGGGCAGCGGGTTGAGGATGTTGGCGTACGCGCCGACCATATCCCAACCGTGGTTGATGCCGGCGATGAACGAGAGGTTCGAGTTCATGGCCCAGGTCAACCGGAAACCGGTATGCGTGAACGGCACGGCATAACCGAACAGGATCGAACGCGAGAAGTTCAGGTCGTTCGGGCTCTCGATCACTTCGGCGCCGGCCAGCGTTTCGAACTTACCGGCGATGAAGGTGAACTGACCGCTCATCAGCTGCAGGTAAGCCTGCGTGATGTCGATCTCGGTACCCGGTGCGAACTCCGACTTCGGATAGGAGTTGATCACGTTGGCGTCGTCGCCGAAGCTGGCCTCGATCTTGCCGCCGATCGGGCCGTTGTACGCCGCCTGCAGGTTGAAGTTGTGGAACTGGATCTGGTTGTTGAGGGTGTCGAAAACGCGTCCGGTGATCGTGCTGCCGCCGGGGTTAGTCGCCGCGCTCGCTTCCGAGGCCGAGGTGTAACCCGCGTCGGCGTAGCCGCTGACTTGGAGAAGATGGGGCGGAGGTGAAGGACTGGGGGACGGTGAGGCTGCCGGCGGAGGACTGGGGGCAGCCGGCTTCGCTGGGGCGGGACTAGCAGCCGGGCCGGCTTGCGCCACCACCGTGTCTGCGCCCGCGGGAGATGCATTCCACATTGCAATCGCCCCAACGATTGCAGCGAGAGATGCTATTCCGGTTCGTATGTTCAATGGTTTCCTTTACAAAAAGAGCGTTCGCCCGTGCAAGGACCCCACAGCCACGCGGGCTCCGGGGAAAACGGTCGTACGGAGACCTCACCCGCGCTACACAAGCGAGGACTGACCTCCTGTTAATAGTAGCCGACAAAGCGACCTGAGGCAACCACCATCGGTAAGGCCCGGTTCGGCATCTGCTATGCAAATGGCGAGTTAAACCGGATGTCTTGCGGCCTTATTGCACCGTCGTCTGGGCCGCCACACCGGTGTGCGCGTCGCCGGATGAGACCCAGCCGTACCGTCCACGGTTCGGGCCGGTGGTGATCTTGATGCCGATCGTGTCCTCGGCCAGCGCCGAGTAACGCGGCTTGGAACTGCCGGGGTCGCACGCGATGACGATGGCCCGCGTGCCCGATTTCGAGAGCACCGTGTGGGTGAGAACCTCGGACGTGTTCTTGATGTTGCCGCCGACGTAATCGATCGCGCGCTGACGCGAATCCCACACCAGCACGTCGGGATCGAAGTCGCTCGAGCGCAGCATCACCTGCTCGCCGTTCGTCAACGCGCAGGGACTCGCGCCGGCCGGCAACCCGTAAACGCATACCACCGCCAGCATCGCGACGGCGACGAGACGTACCACGCGGCTCACTGCAACGAAAGTCGCTCCCGCTCCTGGCTCACACCGGCGCGCGACGTAGGGTAACGGTTCCGTAATCGGGGAACGAGCGAACACGTGAAGAAATTCGTTCGCCCGCTCGCGGCCGGAGCCGGCGTCACGGGCGCGTTGGCGGCCTTCAACCGCAGCGTGAGCAACGCACCCGAGCCGACGAACGCGCTCGGCGGCGCCGTGCGCCGCTGGAATTGGCGCGGCCACGGCATCTTCACCACCGAACTCGGCGCCGGACCGCCGGTCGTGTTGATCCACGGTGTCTACGCCGGCGCATCCTCGTACGAATATCGCAAACTCTTTCCGCTGCTGGCGGCGCACCATCGCGTGATCGCCTTCGATTTGCTGGGCTGCGGGCTGTCGGATCGTCCGAACCTCGGCTATTCGGCCGACCTTTTCACCGAAGTGGTCATCGACATGCTGGCCGATGTCGCCGGCCCGGAACCGGTGACCGTGGTCGGATCGTCGCTCGGCGCGGCGTTTGCGATTCGCGCCGCCGCGCGCACGACCCAGCGCGTAGCCGCGCTCGTTGCGATCTGTCCGACCGGACTCGGCGGCGTGCTCGACCGCACGCCCAACGGCGCGCAACTCGCCCTCACCGGGACGGTGCGCACGCGCCTGCTCGGCGAAGCGCTCTTCAACGGCCTGGCCTCGCGGCCGTCGCTGCGCCACTTTCTCGGACAAGCCGGCTACGCCGATGCCGCCAGCGTGACGCCGGAGATCATCGATCACTATTACGCGGTCGCGCATCAGCCCGGCGCGCGCTACGTGCCCGCGCATTTCATCGGCGGTCTGCTCAACTGCAACATCGCGCGCGATTTGCCGTTCGTCGACGCACCGATCCTCGTGGCTTGGGGCGAACACGCCTCATCGTTCTCGCCGCTCGCGAATGCCGGCGAGTTCCTCAAGCTTGCGCAGCACGCGAAGCTCGTGACGTTTGCGGAATCGGGATTGCTGCCGCACGAGGAAGAACCCGCCGCGATGTGCGCGGCGATCGAAGCGTTCCTCGCCCCGGCGCTCGCGTAGAGCATCCGTCAGGGCAGTCCGTTTCCGTTGGTCCACGGCAGCGTGGTCGGCGCATCTTGCGGCACGGGGTTGCTGGTCGCGCACGAACCCGTTCCGGCGACGCACGCGTACACGACGTGGATCGTCGTATCGCCGGCGGACGGCGAACCGAACGCCGGCAACGCGTTGCCGTAGCCGCCGGTGTCGCCTTCGTGAAAGCCGCCCGGTTCGGCCGCGTCGTGCACGCCGCTCACCAGCGCATACGGCGGTTGCGCGAACAAGCGCAGCGTCACCGTGTAACGTCCGTGCGCGAGCGGGCTGACGGCGCCGTTCGCGTCCACCGGTCCGACCTCGCTCGTCAGCGTGAGCGACAACCGCGATTCCTGGACGAACGGCGAGCACTGCAGCTCGACGGCGGAATCGGGACCGGAATCGTCGCCGCCGCACGCCGGCACGGTCTGCGCGGTCGGCAGCACGTCGACGGCGATGCGCAGCGGCGTCGCGGCGGCCGGGGCTTCGAGGTAGTGCTGCTCGGTCCACACCGTTCCGGCGTTGAGCGCCGCGACACTCGCCGGCGGCAACCTCAACGCTCCGCTTGGGGTGACGATCTGCGCGCCGATCGTGGCGGCGACATACCGCTGGTAGCGCCCGAGCGCCGTCTCGACGCCGGGCACGATCAACGCCTTGGCCGCGGCGGCGGTTTGCGCGCGCGCCGCGCCGGCGATACCGGCGACCGCCGAGGCGGCGAGCAGCGCCAGCATCGCGATCAGAAACGCGGTTTGCGCCAGCACTATTGCCACGCCGGATCGGCGATTGCCGAGGGCAGCTGCGTTTGCGGGGCGTAGCTCGCCGGCGCGAGCTGGGCCGAGAGCGAAACGACGGATTGGTTCGCCGCGGCGCACGGATCGGGCGGGTAGGACACGGCCACGGTCAGCGTGTCGCTCGGTGCGTCGTACGACATCGTGACGCCGAGCGGAACATCGCTCGTCGCGGTCGCGGAACCGCACAACGCGCGATGCACGTGCACGGCCGCCGCGTAGGTCGCGGCCGGTGCGAGCGCCCACCCGTGACCGGCCGTCGTGACGGCGCGCGCGAGCGGATCCGCGACCGCGGCCGCGGGATAGTACGCGGCCGCCGCGCGGGCGCGCTCGAGGGCGTTGCGTCGCAACGCCGGTCGCTGCGCTGCGAATCAACTCGGCTTGCGATGCGCGCGCGAGGGCGGGCAGCAGCGCGAGCGCGAGCACGCTGCCGGCGATCAGCAGCGCAACGCACATCACGAGTTCGAGCAGACTGTACCCCGCTTCCGGCGCACGGTCAGTCAGCGTACGTCGTATCGGCATGCATGTCGGCGCAGGCGGCGAGCTCCGGCGCGAACGCCGCCGGCTCGCCCAGATCCGCGGCCAACGCGGCCGCGCCGCGCGCTCGCACCGCGTTGTTGGTGTAATCGACCGGATAGGAATCCGCGACCGTTCCGGCCAGGGCCGAACCGGCCGGCGGCCACAGCGCCACGGGCCACGCGCGTTCGGCCGTCACCGGCAGCGGACCGGAGAACGCGAACGTGTAGCCGCCGGTGACGCTGTAGGCGGTGACGACGATGCGCTGGTTGCCGCCGCCGGCACTCGCGTAACCGTACGCCGCGGGAACGTAGTACGCCGGATTGTCGGCAAAATCGTAGCCCGGCGTGCAGTCGGTGAACGCCGCATTGCGGGCTTCCGGAAAGGCTCCGCCGGCTTCGCAGCGGCCGTTGCAGGCATAGGCGAGCACTTGCGTGTACGCGGAGGGCCGGTTACCGGCCAGCAGATCGACCGTGGTTTGCACCGGATCCGCATCGACCGTAACCTCGACGAGATCGTTGCCGGTCAGGATCGGCGTGCCGTCGGCGTCGGCAGCGTGCGAGTCGACCGCGACCGGCGTGATACCGCTCGCGATGAAGAGGCCGCCGTCGGCAGCGTGCGAGACGGGATCCGTGTGCGCGGGCAAACCGGCCGCGGCCAGTTGCGCGACTGTCAGCGTCGCGATGACCGGAACGAGCGTTTGCGTCTGCAGCGCGGGATCGCACGGATTCATCGGCCCGGCGGCGGTCGCGCGCACGAGCGCGGCGGCCTGCGCGAAGTACAGCGCAAACGAAACGCCGCCGGCCGTGCGCTGCATGAACTCGACGGCGTCACCGCACGCCGAGGCCGGTTTCCACACCGCGACCGCGGACAGCGCATCCGAGCGCAGCCGGCCGGCGGCGACCTCGAGCTGCGCCGCCGCCGCGCTGCGCTGCGCGAGCAGGTTCACGTTCCAACTCAGTTGGCGCAGCACTTCGAATCCGGCCAGCGCGACGAACACGAACAGCGCCGTTGCCACCACGACTTCGATCAGCGTGAATCCCGCTTCGTCCGCTTTCACGGGTTCGGCACCGGATATCCGGCGCAGTACGAGTCGCCGGTCGAGACGATGCCGTCGCCGTCGCCCTCCGCGGCGTCGTGATCGGCCAGCCCGATCATCGCCGCGACGGACACCTCGAACGCGTTGTCGGGCTGGTAGGGGTAGTTGCTGCCGTCGAGGCCGCTGCTGCCGGAGCGCGCAGCGAACGCGCACGCCCAGGTCCAGTCCAGCGGTCCGCCGGGGCCGCAGCCGAAATCGCTGCAAATGACGCCGTCGGCGAACAGGGTCGAGTTGTGCGGGCTGAACGTGTCCGCATTGGCGTTGTACTGCTCGATGATTTGGCCGGCGCAGACCGGGGGCGCACCGGAGAAGCCGGCCGGACACGCCGTCTGCGCCGGCGCCGGCGGCGGGACCACCGGCAGCGTCGCGCTGGGCTGCGAGCCGGGCGGTTGCGCGCCCGGCGGTTGGGAGCCCGGCGGCTGCGAGCCCGGCGGCGCGCCCGCCGGCGCTGCGGTGGCGACCGCGGCAGCGTCGCACTGGCCGGCCTGCGCTGCATCGGGCGTGAAGCCCGGCGGACACGCCGGCGGGCCGGCCGCGGAGCCCACCACACCGAGGCTGCATGCGAGGGTACCGGGGCACGTCGCTGCGGGAAACGCGGTCGGCGTGAAAGCGGGCGCCGGCGTTTCGAACGCCGCCGGGGTCGCCGCACTCGCGCCGAGCCGGCACGGGATCGCGATCGTGCGCACATCGCTCGCGTAGGTGAGTTGCAGCGTAAACGTGCCGCTCGGCGGACACGGACGGCTGCTAAACGTCGTCTGACCGGCAATGAAACCGGCGTAGCCGGTGACCGTGCCCCCGCTATCGATCGCGAACGCGAAGCCCGGCGCTCCCAGCGGCGACGCCGTCTCGCTGATCGTCACGGCACTGTCGTAGGTGGGTCCGTTTTGCGGCTGAAAGGCCGCATCGCCCGGCGCGCGTGCGTAGACGCGTGCGCTGTAGCCGCTACCGCTGCGCGCCGGCGCGAACACGACGGTGGCCGCGTCGAACGCAACGGCCGTGCGGCGCGCTTCGTCGAACGCCGCATTCACGTCGCGTCCGGCCGACGCGACGGCCGGCGATGCGCCGGCGAGAAAAAACGTACCCAGCGTCAGGCCGACAACCGCGACGATCGCCGTGACGACGATCATCTCGATCAGGGTAAAGCCGTCCTCGCCGCCGCGCAGCCGCATACGCGGCCTAGTGCCGCCTTGGGCCGCGAATCATTCCGCTACGGCGCGGCCACCGGATTCACCGGCGGCCGGCCGGCCAGCACGGCGATCACGTTTTCGGCCGCCATCAGCGCCATCTGCGTGCGCGTTTCGGTCGTGGCCGAGGCGATGTGCGGAGCGAGCACGGTGTTGGGCGCGGCCAGCAGCGCCGGATCGACCGCCGGCTCGCGCTCGTACACGTCGATGCCCGCGCCGCGAATCGCACCCGCGGTCAACGCGCTCGCCAAGCGCCGCCTCATCGATCACCGGACCGCGCGCGGTGTTGATCACGAACGCCGACGGTTTCATCAGCGCGAACTCCGCCGCGCCGAGAAAGTGCCGCGTCGCGGCGGTGAGCGGAACGTGCAGCGAGAGCACGTCGCTCGACGCGAGCAGCGTTTCCTTGTCGACGAAACGCGCGCCGGTTTCTTCTTCCACCGCCGGCGCGACGCGGCGCGGGTTGGTGTAGATCACGTGCATGCCGAAGCCCCGACCGCGCCGCGCGACGGCCTGACCGATGCGGCCGAATCCGGCGATGCCGAGCGTGCGCCCGGCCAGCTCCGCGCCGTGGAATTCCATCATCATCCATTCGCGAAAGCGGCCGTCGCGCACGTAGCGGTCGGCCGGCAACGACGTTGCGCGCCACGGCGAGCAGCAGCGCCCAGGCGAAGTCGGCGGTCGCGTCGGTCAGCACGCCCGGCGTATTGGTCACGACGACGCCGCGGCGCGCGGCCGCGGCGACGTCGATGTTGTCGTAGCCGACGGCGACGTTCGCGACGACCTTCAGCTTCGGGCACGCGGCGAGGACCGGCTCGTCGATCCGGTCGGTCAGCAGCGAGACCATCGCATCGGCCGTGCGCGCGTGCGAAATCAGTTCTTCCGGGGTATAGCCGACGTCGGCCGTCGTTGGCGTCGACGGTCGCGTGGGACGCGAGCAAATCGAGTGCCTCACGCGGGACCGCTCGCGTGACCACCACGGCCGCCATAGGTTTCGCCATTTCCCCCTCCGAAAGCGTGGATTTGCATGCGCACCGACATCGACACGTCGATCTTCAAGAGTTACGACATCCGCGGCATCGTTCCGTCGCAACTCAACGACGACATCGCCTACGCGATCGGCCGCGCGTTCGTCGAAGTGCTCGACCGCAAGAACATCTGCATCGGCCGCGACATGCGCCCGTCGGGCGCCGACCTTCATGGCGGCGATGTCGCGCGGCGCGACCGACGCCGGCGCCGACGTCACGCAAGTCGGCTTGATCTCGACCGACGCGATCTACTTCGCCGTCGGCCACTACGGCTTCGACGGCGGCATCATGATCACGGCATCGCACAATCCCGCGCAGTACAACGGCTTCAAGTTCTGCCGCGAAGAGGCGATCGCGATCTCGATCGAAACCGGGCTCGCCGAAATTCGCGACCTGGCGATCGCCGGCGACTTCAAGCCGGCCGGCCGCGCAAACGGCGACGATCACGCAGCAAGACATCCTCGACGCGCTTCGCCGATCACTGCCTCTCGTTCATCGACGACATCGCGAAGATCAAGCCGTTCAAGATCGCGATCGACGCCGGCAACGGCATGGCCGGCGAAACCGTGCCGCGCGTCTTCAAGCAGCTTGCCGTGCGAAGTGATCCCGATGTACTTCGAACTCGACGGCACCTTCCCGAACCATCCGGCGAGCCCGATCGAAGCCCGAGAACATGGTCGACCTGCAGCGCGCGGTCAAAGAGCACGGCTGCGACTTCGGCGTCGCGTTCGACGGCGATGCCGACCGCATGTTCCTCGTCGACGAGAACGGCGCCCTGATCGGCGGCGACATCGTCACCGCGCTCGTCGGCATCGACACGATCCGGCTCAATCCCGGCGCGAAGATCCTCTACAACTTGATCTGCAGCCGCAGCGTGCCCGAGGCGATCGAGAAAGCCGGCGGCGTTCCGGTGCGCTCGCAAGTCGGCCACTCGTTCATCAAGAAGATGATGCGCGACGAAGAACATCCCGTTCGGCGGCGAGCACTCCGGGCATTTCTACTTCAAGCGCAACTGGTTCGCCGATTCCGGCATGATCGCGCTGATGCAGTGCCTCAACGTGTTCAGCCGCGCGAGCGGCACCGGTCTCGAGCGTCATCGCGCCGATCGATACGCGCTCGCGTTCGGGCGAAATCAACTCGACGGTCACCGACATTCCGGGCAAGCTGCACGAACTCGCAAGCGCACTACAACGACGCGACGATCGATCACCTCGACGGCGTCACGATCGAGTACCCGGATTGGTGGATGAACGTGCGCCCGTCGAACACCGAGCCGCTGCTGCGCCTCAACGTCGAAGGCGACACGAAGGAACTGATGGAGCGGCACCGGGACGAAGCGCTCGCCATCATCCGCGGATGTGCGAGCCTAAGTGGCCGACAGCCTAGCGCGCTACGCGCCGGCGCGCGACGACGTCGCCGCGCTGCTCGACGAACTGTCGGGCGCGCTCGACGACGTCGCGCGCTGGCACGGCGCGGCCGACGATCGTGCAGCACCTGCGCCGACACGGCCGAGCGTTTGCGCACCGGCCGCTTCGTGCTGGCCGTGGTCGGCGAATTCTCGAGCGGCAAGTCGTTTCTGCTCAACGCGCTGCTCGGCAAGATCGTGCGCGAAGAACGCGCCGGCACCGCGCGCATCACGGGTCTGCTGGCGACCGACATCAATCCGTCGACCGCGACGATCACCGAACTCTCGTACGCCGACGAAGAAATCGCGACCGCGTACTATCCCGAGCGGCCGCAGCGAACGCATTCCGATCGACGGCCTCTCGCGCTTCGTCGCCGTCGGCGACGAAGCGAAGCTGCACGACGCGACCGGCGATGAGAGCGATGCGCCGACGCTCGTGCGCGTCGGCGTCGACTCGCCGTTTCTGGCCAACGGCTTCGTCGTCGCCGACACGCCCGGCCTCGCTTCGATCAATCCGGCCCATCGCCGCGCGACGCTCTCGTATCTGCCCGGCGCCGATGCCGTGCTCTACCTGATCGATACGCAGCAGCCGTTCACCGACGGCGACGCGTCGTTTCTCGGCATCATCCGGCGCTACATCGAGAGCATGTTCATCGTGCAGACGAAGATCGATCTGTGGCGCATGACCGATGCCGAAGGCGGCCGCGAAGCGCTGGCAAGCCGCGGCCGCGCGCATCGTCGCGCAAGCCGCCGTGCACGCGCCCGACACGCCGGTGTTTCCGCTCTCCGCGCGCGAATACGCCGAAGGACTGCTCACCGGCAACGACGAGCTGATGGCGCAGAGCCGGTTCGCCGAGTTCTTCGCCGCGCTCGACGCGTCGCTCGTCGCGACGACCGGCCGTTCGCGCCTGCGCCGCGCCGCCGCCGAAGCGCGCCGCATCGCGACGCGCGCCGCCGACGCGCTCGCGCTCGACGTCGCCGCGCTCGGCGACCGATGCGGCGACGCTGGCGCGCCGAGCGCGACCGCGCTCGAACCGCTGCTCGCCGCCGTCGACGCGGCCGCCGCCGCCGGCCGCGCGACGCTGATCGCCACCGGCGCCGGCGCTGCACGCGCGAAATCCGCGCGCGCGGCGCGGCGATGCGCGATGCACTGCACCGCACGCTCTCGCGCGCGTTCGACACCGCCGACATCGCGCGGCTGCGCGATCGCGCGAAGCTGCACATCCTCGTCGACGAAACGCTCGCGAGCGCGATGGGCCGCTTCGCCGGCGACGTCGCCGACCTCACCGCCAAACGCTTGCGCGCCGATGCCAAAGCCGCCGTCGCGCCGATCGTCGGCGAAGGCGGCACTGCCTCGCGCTTGGCCCCCGATGCTGGCCGCCGTCGCCGCCGAACGGCTGCCGATCACCGAAGACGCCGCGCGCGCGTTCGACGCCGATCCGGCGAGCGGCGCGTGGAGCGTCGATCTCGAGACGGGCTTGCGCGGCACGATCGTGCTCAGCGCGCTCGGCGGTCCGTCGGTCTCGCTGGTCAGCGCGATCGCGGCGCGCTTCGCGAGCCGGCCCAACGGCGCGTACATGAAGCGCGAGCTGATCGCCGACCTGAACGCCGATCTCTACACCGCCTTCGACGCCGAGGTCGCGCGGTTCGTCGCCGACATCGGCACGCGCGTCGAACGCGTCGCCGGCGGCCTGGCCGAACGGGTCGCCGCGATCGCCGGCCGCGTGCGGCTCGAAGCGCTGGGCGCGATCGATCGCGCGCTCGAGCTCGAGCGCAGCGGCGACGATCCGGCCGCCGCCGCGCGACGCCTTCGCGCAGTGCGCGCAAGCGGTCGCGCAGCTCGCGACGCGGATCGAAACGCAGAGCGAGCGCTTCGCGCGCGAAAGCCGCGTCGAGCGGCACGAACGCGCCGATGCCGCCGATACCGCTCGACGCCGATGCCGGCCGCGAACGCGTCGATCCGGCCAGCGTTCACTTCGATCCGCACACCTACGAGCACGGGCTGCGCCCGGAACGCTGGCGCGTGGCCGTCATCGGCGCGTTCAAGCGCGGCAAGTCGAGCTTGATCAACGCGCTCGCCGGCACGCGCGTGCTGCCCGACGAGGGCTCCGACGTCGAGTTGCGCTTTCCGGTTCACGTTCGGTACGGTGCCGTACCCAAGACGTACGCGCTCTCCGACGATGCCGCGTGGGACGAGATCCCGGCCGCCGACATGCTCGAGGCCGCGATGCGCACGCCGTTCCTGGTCGAGACGCCCTGGGATTTGCCGCGCGAACTCGTGCTCGTTCACGCGCCGCCGTTCGATTCGGGCTTTTCCGCTGGCCGAAGAGATCGTGAGCGCGGCCGCCGGCAGCGCCAGCGAAATCCTGGCGCTCTTCTCGCGCCAGCTCTCCGACCGCGAGCTCGATCTCTACAGCCGGCTCGCTCCGCTCGGCAAGCCGATGACCTTCGTCCACACGATCGCCGACAACGAAACCCCGACCGACCGGCGTAATGTCGTGAGGCTTGCCGACCGATATTTGCGCGAACGCGGGTATCGTTCCGCAACGAATTTTCACGGTCTCGACACGAGAGCAGGGCGCCTGGAACGAGCTGGGAGCGTTGCGCGCGACGCTCATTGCCCACGCCGAGGAACACATGGAACGCCTACGACGAGCCGAACGCGAACGCGCCGAACACGAGCGCCTGGCGGCCGTCCGCCGTCACGGCGGGGAGCACGCGCGAGCGCCGCTCGTTCTTCGACCGCCTGTTCGGGGCGACGCTGACGCCGGGGTGGCCTCCAGGGTGCCCTTTTCAACCTCGCGAAATGAGGCGGACGTGTCCGATACCTCTTATGTTCTCGGCCCGCGCGAACTCGCGCGTGGCGACGGTACGATCGCGTACGGCCGCATCGCGGTCGAGCACGGCCGCATCGCGCAGGTTCTGACCGACGACGGCCCGAGCGACTTGATGCCGCCGCAAGGCGCGATCGTCGCGCCGGGACTGATCGACGTGCACACCAACGGCGCCGACGACGTGCTGTTCAACCGCGACCAAGGCAACGCGGTCGACGTCGCCACGCGCGCCTACGCCCGCATGGGCGCGACCGGCTACGTCGCCGGCGTGATGACCGCGCCGTGGGAATCGATGATGCACGCGGCCGACGAGATCTCCGAGGCGGCGAACCAGCTCGAAGAATCGGGGCACTACCCGGGCGCGCGCTGCCTGGGCGTGCACTTCGAAGGACCGTTCCTCAATCCGAAATTCCGCCGCGTCCACCGCGCCGATTGGATCGTGCCGGCAACGCTCGATCGCGCGCACGAGATGATCGAGGCCTGCCGCGGCGCGCTCGTGATGGTGACGATGGCGCCCGAGATGGACGGCGTCGACGACCTCACGCGGCTGTTCTTCGATCAGGGCATCGTGTGCTCGGCCGGCCACACCTCGGCGCACTACCGCGAAGGCGTGCTGGCGATCGGCTTGGGCTTCCGCACGCTGACCCACGCCTTCAACGCGATGCCGCCGCTCGATCATCGCGATCCCTCGATCCTGGCCGCGTTCATGCAAGAATCGCGCACCACCGTGCAGTTGATCTGCGACGGCTTCCACGTCTCGCCGCCGATGGTCGACCTGCTGTATCGCACGCTCGGCGAGCGCCTCGTGCTGACCACCGACAACATGCCGCCGGCAGGCAGCAACTACCGCATCGAAGGCGGCGTGGTGCGCTCCGAAGACGGTACGATCGCGGGCAGCGCGCTGCACATCGATCAAGCCGTGCGCAACCTGATGATGTACGCCGACATCCCGTTCGAGTCGGCGATCGTCCACGCCACGCAGCAGCCCCGCGCGGCTGCTCGGGCCTCGATCGCGACATGGGCACGATCGCCCCCGGCCGCCGCGCCGACCTCGGCGGTGTGGAGCGAAGAGTACCAGCCGCTGGCGACGATCGTCGGCGGCTCGATCGTCCACGGCGCCGCGCACCTGTACCGGCCGACCCGCGCTCGCGCCTAAGCTCCCGTGAGTGCGCTCGGCTGGGTGCCGGCGGCACTCGGCCGGGGCACCGAGGTCTACCTTTTCCTGGTCGGCATGATGGCGCTGGCCGCATACGCCAAACGCAGCGGGATCTTCGACTGGATCGCGCTGCGCGCGGTGCGGATCGCCGGGTCGTCGCGCGGGCGCCTGTTCGCACTCGTCTATCTGTGCGGCATCGGCACGACGGCGCTCTTTTCGAACGACGCGACGATCGTGGCGCTGACGCCGGCGGTCATCGCGCGCGCTGCGGCGCTACGATGCACCGCCGTTCCCCTACGTCGTCGCGTGCGCGCTGATCGCCAACGCGGCGAGCTTTCTGCTGCCGATCTCCAACCCGTCGAACCTGCTCGTGTTCGCCGGCCACATGCCCTCGCTGGCGAACTGGCTGCGCGCGTTCGCACTGCCGTCGTGCGCGGCGATCGCGGTGACGTACGCGCTCGCGGCGTGGTGTTTCCGGCGCGAACTCGCGCGGCCACGCCGGCAGCGTCGATGTCTCCGAGGCACCCCGTCCGGCTGTGGCCGCGATGCTGCTGCTGACCGCGGCGGCCGTGGCCATCGTGACGACGTCGGCTCGCGGCGGTCCGCTCGGCGCCGTCACCTTCGCCTGCGGAGCGCTGATGTGGCTAGCGACGGCGCTGCGCGACCGGGCCGGCGCCGCAGCGATCGTGCGCGAGATATCCTGGCGCGTCATCGCGCTGACCGCAGCGCTGTTCGTGATCGTCACCGCGCTCGACAACGCCGGGGGCTGGCGCGCCGCCCGCGCCGCGCTGACCTGGTGTGGAGGCCTGCCCGCGCCCTGGTCGGCGCTGGCGACCGGTTTCGGCGTCGCCGCGCTTTCGAACGCGATCAACAACCTGCCCGTCGGCTTGAACCTCGGTGAGACGCTGCCCGGGCTGCCGGCGGCGGCGCATACCGCCCGCGCGGCGCTGATCGGCGTCAACCTCGGGCCGAATGCGACGGTGAACGGTTCGCTGGCCACGCTGCTGTGGCTCGATATCGTGCGGCGAGCGAACGTTCCGCTCGCTCCGTTCGCTTTTGCGCGCATCGGCCTGCTGGTCACCGTTCCGGCGTTGGCCGTCGCGCTCGTGCTCCTGTAGGAGGCGGGCGGAGCGACGACAAAGCGTGCGTGCCCCCTGCTGCCCACAAGGATACGCACGTGAACGTAACCGGTATCGACGCCTCGTATTACTACGCGCAAGATTTCGACCGCGCGGTCTCGTTCTATTCCGCTCTGATCGGCTCGGCGCCGCCGATGGTCGTCCCCGGCATGTATGCCGAGTGGGTGTTCCCGGGCGGCGAAGCGTTCGGGCTCTACAAGGGCGAGCAGTACGAACACTGCGACGGGCTGATGTTCGCCGTCGCCGACGTCGCGGAAGCGGTTGCCGAGTTACGCGCGCGCGGGGTCCACTTCGCCGGCGACGGCGCGATCGAAGATACGCCGGTCTGCCACATGGCGTTCGGCAAAGACTCCGAAGGCAACGGGTTCATCCTGCACCAGCGCAAATGAGGCGCCGGCGCGCCGCGCGCTAGAAGCGGATCGAGAGGGACAGCGCCGGATTCACCTTCGGCGGCGCGTCGAGGCCCGGAATCGCCGGCTGGGCGACGCTCGTGCCGCCGCCGTTGAGGACCGAGATGTCCCAGGTGCGGAAGCCGTAGGCAATCCCGGCCACGCCTTGCACGCCCGGATGGGTCGGGTCGTTGCTGATGTTGCCGTAGTACGGCACGTACACGTGCGACTTGCCGACGTTGAGCCGGCCGCCGACGTTCATGCCCGGCTGACCACCCGGAAAATAGAGGAACCCGTTGGCCGCCGCGGTGCCCGGCACCGCGGCGCCGGTCGCCGGCAGCGGGTTCGCGAGCGAGGCCGTGGTCCGCTTACCCTGCGCTGCGCGGGCGGCCGAGACCGTGTCGTCGGCCTTCACCGGGACGGCAAAAGCGAACACGGCGACCGCACTAAAGACCGCGACCGACAAAAAACGCGCGCTTTGACCGAGCCGAGAAAACATGACTGTCCCTAAAGTATCGGCGCTACGGCTGGGAATTCCATTAAAAAACCGGGTCGATCTCATTCTCGGCGCCTCAGCCGCCACCCCCTAGGTAGGCAGCCTGTACCGTCACACTTGCAATCAGGTTGGCGCTCGTATCCTGGTGAGCCACCGACCCCACCTCCAGCACGTACCCACGGTTCGCTACGGCCAACGCTTGGCTTGCGTTCTGTTCGATCAGCAAGATCGTGGTGCCGCGCGCGTTGATCTCGCGAATCACCCGGAAAATGGTCTGGACGAAGAGCGGCGCGAGGCCGAGCGAGGGCTCGTCCAGCAGCAGCAGGCGCGGGCGGCCCATCAGCGCCCGGCCGATGGCCAGCATCTGCTGCTCGCCGCCCGACATCGTCCCGGCTTTCTGGCCCAGCCGCTCGCGCAGCCGCGGAAAGGTGTCGAGCACGTGCTCGGTGTCGGACGCGATCTCGCGCTTGGACGAGCGCGTGTAGGCGCCCAGCTCCAGGTTCTCGCGGACGGTCATCCGGGGAAACACCCGCCGGCCCTCGGGCGAGTGCCCGATCCCCAAGCGCACGATCGCGTGCGGCGTGCGCCCGGCGAGATCGTGCCCGTCGAAGGTGATGCGGCCCGCGGCCGGCCGGATCAGACCGCTGATCGCGCGCAGCGTGGTCGTCTTGCCGGCGCCGTTGGCGCCGATCAGGGCCACGATCTCGCCCTCGTCGACGTGCAGCGAGATGCCGGCCAGCGCCGTGATGCGCCCGTAGCGGGCGACCAGGTTCTCGATCTCGAGCAAGCTCACGCCGGTGCGCCCAAGTAGGCTTCGATCACCTTGGGGTCGGCGCACACGATCTCGGGCGTTCCCTCGGCGATCTTTTCGCCGTGATCGAGCACGGTGATGCGCTCGCTGATCTGCTTGACCAGCCGCATGTCGTGTTCGATCAGGAAGATCGTCACGCCGAGGTCGCGGATGCGCCGGATCAGCGCCACGAGGTCGAGCTTCTCGCTCGCGTTCATGCCGGCCGCGGGTTCATCGAGCAGCAGCAGCTTCGGCTCGCTCGCCAGCGCGCGCGCGATCTCGAGCCGCCGCTGCATGCCGTAGGAGAGGTTGCTCGCGTACTGTTCGGCCGCATGCTCGAGGTTGACGAAGCGCAACAGCTCGAATGCCCGCTCGCGAACGCGCCGCTCCTCGGCGCGCTGCGCGGGCGTGTGCAGCAGCGAGTCCACGATGTTCGCGCGCATGCGCGCGTGCTCGCCGGTCATCACGTTGTCGAGCGTCGACATGAACGCGAACAACCGGATGTTCTGGAACGTGCGCGCGATGCCGCCGCCGGCGATCGCGCTCGTCTTGCGGCCCGAGATCGTGCGGCCGTCGAAGACGATGCGGCCGTGGCTGGGCGCATAGATGCCGGTGATCAGGTTGAACACCGTCGACTTGCCGGCACCGTTGGGCCCGATCATCGCGACGATCGAGCCGGCCTCGATCGCGAAGTCGAGCCGGTCGACGGCGACGAGGCCGCCGAAGCGCTGCGTGACGCCTTCGAGCTGCAAGATGGGCCATCAGGGCACGGCCTCGCTGTAGAGCTCTTGTTCGGGCAGCGCGGCGGAGGCGTCGGCCCGCAATTCGGAGCGCCGCTGACGGCTCGGGATCAGGCCCTCGGGCCGGAAGAGCATCGTCATCACGAGGATGATGCCGTAGATCAGAAAGCGCGAGTTCGTCAGGTCGATGTTCACGCCGAAGGTGTGCATGAAGTTGGTCAGCTGCGGCAAGATGAAGCGGTCGAGCGAAGAGATCACGAGGCTGCCGACGATCACGCCCGGGATGTTCCCCATCCCGCCCAGCACGAGCATCGAAAGCACTGCGACGCTGACGTTGAACCCGAACTGATCCGGCGAGACCAGCTGCAGTTTGGACGCGTACGCGCAGCCGGCCAAACCGCTGAACGACGCGCCGATCGCGAAGGCCGCGAGTTTGGTCAGGGTCGTGTTGATGCCGACGTGCGCGGCCGCGAGCTCGTCCTCGCGGATCGCCATCCACGCCCGGCCCAGGCGGCTCGAGCGCAAGTTGTTCGCCGCCAGCACGGCCACCGCGATCAAGCCCAGGATCAGGTAATAGTACGGCAGGGCCGCGAAGCCGAAGCGGTAGCCGAAGATCGACGGCTGGTCGAGCGAACCGATGCCGTTGGGGCCGCCGGTCCACTGCGAGAGGTTGAGAAACGTCTGCGGCACGATCTCGCCGAAGCCGAGCGTCACGATCGCGAGGTAATCGCCGCGCAAGCGCAGCGTCGGCGCGCCGAGCAAGATACCGAACAGCGCGGCGACGCCCGAAGCGACGAACAGCATCACCCAGAACGGAATGTGGATACCGAACTGCGGGCTCGCCAGCATCGCGAACGTGTAGGACCCGATCGCGAAGAATGCGGCGTACCCGAGGTCGAGCAGGCCGGCGAAGCCGATCACGATGTTGAGCCCCAGCGCCAGCAGCACGAAGGCGCCGGCATCGGCTAGAAAGTTCACGAACCCGCCGTTGGAAAGGATCAGCGGCAGCACGATCGCGGCGCCGAACAGCAGGTAGGGCTGCAATCCGCTGCGCGCGCGCAGTCCCGCGAGAACGGCCGCCATCAAACCTTGGCCGGCAACGATTCGCCGAGCAGGCCCGAGGGGCGGAAGATCAGCACCAGCACGAGTACCGAGAACACGACGACGTTGCTCCACTGATCGGAGATGAGCTGGGTCGTCATCGCCTCGATCAGACCGATCAAGAAGCCGCCCAGCATCGCGCCGGTCAGGTTGCCGATCCCGCCCAGCACGGCCGCCGTAAACGCTTTCAAGCCGGCGCCGAAGCCGTTGAAGAACCACGTCGAGCCGTAGTACACGCCCGACACGAAGCCCGCCGCACCGGCCAGGGCCGAACCGATCAGGAACGTCAGCGCGATCGTCGTGTTGATGTCGATCCCCATCAACTGCGCCGCGTCGCGGTCTTGCGCCGTCGCGCGCATCGCTTTGCCCAGTTTCGTGCGGTAGACGAACGCCCGCAGCACGATCATCAGCGCGACCGCCAGCACGACGACGAGGATCTGTTTGGTCGCGACCGTGACCACGCCCAGGTGCACGTCGGGGTTCGGAATGACCTCCGGAAACGGGATCGGCGAGGGACCGTGCCAGTACTGCATCACGTTCTCGAGGATGAACGACATCCCGATCGCCGTGATCAGCGGCGCCAGCCGCGGCGCGTTGCGCAGGCGCCGGTATGCCAGCCGCTCGATGATGACGCCGACCAAACCGCAGGCGATCATCGCGCCGAGCATCGTGACGGCCACGACGACGATGAGCATCGGCCCGGTAACGATCCCCGTCACGCCCAGCAGCGTGAGGATCGCGAGCGAAAAGAACGTGCCCAGCGTGTAGACGTCGCCGTGCGCGAAGTTGATCAGCTCGATGATCCCGTAGATCATCGTGTAGCCGAGCGCGATCAGCGCGTAGATGCCTCCGAGCGAGAGACCGTTGACTAGTTGCTGAAGAAAGACGTCCAAGATTATTTGAGGGTGATGACCGTGACCGTTTGGACCTTGCCGCCGGCCGCCAGACGCATCAGCGTCAGCGTCGGCGTCGTCATGTCGCCCGCAGCGTCGAACGTCACCTTACCGATCGGCGTCGGGAAATCGTGCATGGCGGCGATGTTCTTGAGCACGACCGCCCGGTTGGGCATCTTTCCGCCGCTCTCTTTGAGGGCTTGCTCGATCGCCGCGATGATGATCTGCGCCGGCCGCGAAGGCGCTCGCGCTATAGGGACCGACGTTGGTCTTGAAGCGCGCCTGGTAGGCCGCGATGAAGGCTTGGGCCGAGGGCAGCTTCGATGCGTCCGGCGCGGCGATGCTGTAATAGACGTTTTGGGCCATCGGTCCGGCTTCTTTGACGAACTCGGCCGTATCGCTGATGCCGTCGCCGCCCATCATCGGCGTGTCGGTCATCCCGACGTCGGCCATCTGCCGGCGCACCAAACCGCCGCCGGTCGAGGTGTTGCCGCCGAAGAACACGGCGTCGGGCGACATGCTGTGCACTTTGGTCAGCAGCGCCTTGAAGTCGACTTGGTTGGCGGTGATGTGCTCGTGGCCCGAGCAGTCGTGCCGCCGAGCCGTTTGAAGGCGGCTTCGAAACTGTCGGCGAGGCCTTTGCCGTACGTCTCGTTGTCGTCGATGATGAAGACCTTCTTGAACTTGAGCGTCTTGGCGAATTGCGCCAGCGCGCCGCCTTGGTGCGTGTCGTTCGTGCACACGCGAAAGTACGCGTTCACATCGGGGTGCGCCATGCGCAGTTTCTTCGCGTCGTCGCCGAGCGTCAAGCCGTCGTTGGTGTTGGACGGCGAGATCTGGGCCAGGCCGGCATCGTTGGTCAACGGGATCTCGGCCTTGGCGACGTTGGAGTTGAACGGCCCGACCATCGCCAGCACCGAGCTGTCGGCGATGAACGTCTTGACGTTCTGCGCGCCCGCCGCCGGATCGTGTTTGCCTTGCACCGCATCGTCGAGCAGGCTCGCGTCGAGCTTGTACGCGCCGCCGGCGAAACCGTGTTTGTTCGCTTCTTCAATCGCCAAAACCACGCCGTTTTGGGTCGGCACGCCGATCGCCGCATCCGCCCCGCTGACCGGCAAGTCGACGCCGATGCGCAGCGTGGGCACGGACGCCGCACCGGCGCTCGAACCGGCCAGTAGCGCGACGAGCACGCTCGCGAAGCAAGCGCGTTTCAGTGACGTCAGCTGCATAGAGTAGCTCCCCGGATAGCGAACGGGGCAAGGTACGCGCGCGCGACCGTTCCCCCCTTGCGCCTTATGGCCCAGGCTCGGCCCGCTCGCCCCTTCAGCTCTCGCGGTAGAAGCAGCGTCCGCAGGTTTGGATGTAGCGCACCGCGCCTTCGATCGCGATCTGCTCGCCGTCGGTGATGCGCTCGCCGCGATCGTCGACACGCACGTTCATCGTCGCCTTGCGCCCGCAGGCGCAGATGTTCTTGAGTTCTTCGATGTCGTCGGCCAGTGTGAGCAGATAGGCGGCGCCCGGAAACGGCTCGCCGAGAAAATCGCTGCGGATGCCGTAAGCGATCACCGGGATATCGGCGACGTGCGCGAGCTTGTGCAGCTGGCGCACTTGCTCGGGATCGAGGAACTGCGCTTCGTCGATCAGCACGCAGGCGATGGGCTTGGCCGTGGTGGCGAGATACTCGCGCATACCCTCCTCGACGACCTGGTTGTCATCGAGGAAGAGTTCCTTTCCGCCCCGCAGGCGCTCGTAAAAGTTGGTCCAGCGGGTGAAGGTGAGGCCCTTGCGCGAGACGCCCAAGCGCGAGGCGATGTTGGCGTGCCCAAAGCGGTTGTCGAGGTCGGAGGTGAAGAGCACGACGTTCATGCCCTGCTCCTCGTAGTTGTGCGCGACTTGGAGCAGGGCCATCGATTTCCCGGCGTTCATGGCCGAGTACCGGAAGTAGAGTTTCGCCAATTAGACCGACGCCGGTGCGCGCGGATCCGCGGGGACCCCGCCGGCGTCATCCGTCCCCTGACCGTGCCGCGCCGGGCGGAACCGCTCTTCGATCGAGGCGATGATCACGTAGAGCGTCGGCGTGACGAACAAGTTGAGGATGCTCGAACAGATCATCCCGCCGAACACGACCGTGCCGAGCGAGTTGCGCGCCGCGCTGCCGGCGCCGGTGGCGAACACCAGCGGCGTGACGCCGAGGATGAACGCGATCGACGTCATCAAGATCGGCCGCAGCCGCGTCTCGGCGGCCCGCTGCGCGGCTTCACGAACCGGCACGCCCGCTGCGCGCAGCTGGTTTCCGAACTCGACGATCAGAATGGCGTTTTTACTCGCCAGGCCGATCAGCATGACGTACCCGACTTGTGCGAAAACGTCCGAGACGGTGTGGCGCAGCCACAGGCCCACGAACGCGCCCAGCAGCGCCAGCGGAACGGCCAGCAGGATGATCAGCGGGTCGGCGAACGATTCGTACTGCGCGGCGAGCACGAGGAACACGAACACGATGCCGAGCGCGAAGATCAAGGCCGCCGCGCCGCCGCTCTGGATTTGCTCGAGCGAGATCCCGCTCCACTCATAGGCGAAGCCCGCCGGCAGGTTCGCCGCGTAGCGGTTCATCGTGGCGATCGCCTCGCCCGAACCGTGACCGGGCGCCGGCGCGCCCGAGATCGTGATCGAACGGTAGAGGTTGTAGTGGGTGATCGTCGGCGCGGCCATGATCTTGCTGATGTGCACGAGACCGCTGAGCGGAATCGGCGCCGTCGGCGTGGGGATGCCGTTTTGCAGCGTCGATCCCGACACGTAGATGTTCTGCAGGTCGCCGATGCGCGAGCGGTACGGCTGATCGGCCTCGACGTACACGCGGTACGAACGGCCGGCCATGTCGAAATCGTTCACGTACACCGAGCCCAAGTAGACTTGCATCGTCGAGAAGACGTCGGCCAAGTTCACGCCCAGGCTTTGCGCCTTGTTGCGGTCGACGTCGACGTTCACCACGGGCGAGCTGTTGGTGAAGGTCGTGTAGACGCTGGTCAAACCGCTGCCCGGCGCGTAGGCCTGACCGATGATCTGGTCGGCCGAAGCGAGCAACGGCACGAGGCCGTTCCCGGCGCGGTCCTCGAGCTCGAAGTCGAACCCGCCTTGGAAACCGAGACCCGGAATGGCCGGCGGGTTGACGGCGAAGGCCAGCACGCCTTTGGGATTGAGATAGAGCTGCGGCCCCAGGCGCGCCAGGATCGCATCGAGCGTGTGCGAGGCGCCTTGGCGCTGCTCCCACGGCTTGAGCAGCACGAACATCAGGATCTTGTTCGAACCGGTCCCGGTGAAGCTGAAGCCGCCGATGTCGAACACGTTGAGGATCTCGGACTGGCGCTTGAGAATGCCCTCGAGCGTGCGCTGGACTTCGTGCGTGTAGTCGAGCGAGACGCCTTCGGGACCCTGCGCGCTGACGATGAAGTAGCCCTGGTCTTCGTCCGGCACGAAGCCCGTCGGCGTGCGCACGAAGAAGAGCCCGGTGATCGCCAGCAACACCACAAAGCACGCGAACGTGATCGCCGGCCGGCGCAGGACGTTCGGCAGCGACCGGTGATAGACGCTGCGCGTCGCGTCGATCGCGCGGTTGACCGGCCGAAAGAAGCGCGACTTCTTCTCACCCTTGATGTTGCCGAGGAAGATCGACGAGAGCACCGGCGTGAGCGTGAGCGCGTTGAAGAGCGAGATCGTGATCGCGCAGGCGATCGTCAGCGCGAACTGCTTGTAGAGCTGGCCGGTCGTGCCCGGGAAGAACGCGACCGGGACGAAGACCGCCAGCAGCACGAGCGAGGATGCGAGCACGGCGCCCGAGATCTCGGCCATCGCCTCGCGCGCGCCCTCGAACGGCGCCATGCCCTTTTCCTGGATGAAGCGCGCGATGTTCTCGATGACCACGATCGCGTCGTCGACGACTGAGCCCGGTGGCCAGCGTGAGGCCGAAGAGCGTCAGCGTGTTGATCGAAAACCCGAGCACCTTCATCAGGAAGAACGTGCCGAGCAGCGAGATCGGAATGGTGAGCGAGGGGATCAGCGTCGTGCGCCAGTCTTGCAGGAAGAGAAAGATCACCAGCACGACCAGCACGATCGCGATCAACAGCGTGGTGATGACTTCCTTGATCGACTCGCTGACGAAGAGCGTGGTGTCGAAGGCGACGTCGAAGTGCATGCCGGCCGGAAACTTCGCCGAGAGCCGGTTCATCGTGGCGATGACCTGCTGCGAGACCTGCAGCGCGTTGCCGGTCGGCAGTTGCAGGATGCCCAGGCCCACCGCGTCCTTGCCGTTGTACCAGACGCTGCCCGAGTAGTCGGCCGCACCGAGCTCCACCCGGCCGACGTCGCGCACGCGCACGTAGCCGCCGTCGGGCGTGGTGCGCAGGATGATGTTGCCGAAACCGGCCGGATCGTGGAGCCGGCCGTTGGAGCGGACCGTGTACTCGTAGGGTTGATGGCCGTTGGTCGGCGGCGCGCCGATCGATCCGGCCGCAACTTGGATGTTCTGCCCGGCGAGCGCGGTCGTCACGGCGCCCGCGGTCAAGCCGTTGTCGGCCAAGCGCTTGGGATCGACCCACAGGCGCATCGCGTACTTGCGCTCGCCGAAGACTTGCACGCCGCTCACGCCGGGGATGCGCTGGAGGTCGTTGGTGACGTTGTTTTCGAGGTAGGTCGTGATGTCTTCGTTGGTCAGTGACGGGTTGGTCGACGTGACGCCGATCCCCATCACGAACGTGCCGTTGTTCTTCGAGACGGCGACGCCCGTCAGCTTGACCTCGTTGGGCAGGATGCCTTGGGCGAGGTTGACCGCGTTCTGAACGTCGTTCGCGGCCTGGTCGAGATCGCGGTCGAGGTTGAAGGTCGCGGTGATCGTCGAGCCGCCTTGGTTCGTCGACTGCGAGGAGATGTAGCGCAGGCCCTGGACGCCGTTGATCGCCTGTTCGAGCGGCGTCGTGACGCTGGCCTCGACGGCTTCGGCGCTCGCGCCCGTGTACGTCGCCGTGACCGTGACGGTCGGCGGCGCGATGTTCGGAAACTGCGCGATCGGCAGCGTCGGTATCGCGACGACGCCGAGCAACAGGATAACGAGCGCGCAGACGGTCGCAAAGATCGGCCGCCGCAGGAAGAAATCGATCACCCCCTACTGGACGCCGGGAAGCTGCCCAGGGTTGCTTTCAGCTGCCGGCCGAGCGCGAATCTCGCCGACGACGCGGCCTGCAACGTTATGGACCGGCGGCCGCGCGTGAGCGGCCAGCAACGCGCCGGCCCGCGGGCCGAGCGCGTCGAGTTCCGCCAGCAGCGCGAGCGCGGCGGGTGCGACCGCCCGCGGCGCGCCGTCCACGATTTTCAGCACCAACCCGCGGCCCGAATCGAGCAACGCGCTTGCGTGAACGCCTTCCGCGCCGCCCTTGGTGACGAGCGAACCGCCGCCCGCCGCCATCAGGTCCGTATCGAAGCGGCCGCTGCCGGCGACCAGCCACGGCTCAGCCGCCATCGCGTTGCGGACGGTGAGCAGCGCCTGCCGGTCGCCGGGCTCGAACCCGCGCAACGTCGCGAAGCGCGCGAAGGCGCGCGCCGCCGTGGCCAGCGTCGTCGCGAACACGGGAATGCCGCAGCCGTCGACCGCGATGCGGCCGGCGCTGAACCGGTCGTCGAACGCGCGCTCGCAGAACGCCAGGATCTCCCGCTGCACGGGATGCGCGGCGTCCAAGTATCCCGCCGCCGGCTCGCCTCGCAAGCGCGCGAGCGCGAGAATGCCGGCGTGCTTGCCCGAGCAGTTGTTGTGCAGCGCGCCCGGTTTGCCGCCGCACTGCAGATCGGACTCGCCGGCGCCGATCTTCGTCAGCAGCGAGCTCACGGTGTGGAGGTGCAGCGGTTCGGCGCTGTGCGATCCGCACATCACCGCCAGTTCGCGCACGTCGAGGCCGAAGCGCTCGACCACGCCCGCGCGCACGGCCGCCGCCGCGATGAACGGCTTGGCGGCCGAGCGCAGGAAGACCGGCACGCCGGTGGTCCCGCGCGCGAGCACCACGTTGCCCGCGTCGTCGCACGCGCAGGCGGCCACGGCATGCGTCGATTCGACGCGGCCGCCGCGCGTAACGTCGACCATCGGAACGCCCGCCAGCTCGTTAGCCACGGGCGTCCCGTGTTAGACCAGGGCCGCCTCGACGACCGGGTTGTCGATGTCGGCGAAGAGCGGGCTCGAGAGGTAGCGCTCGCCGGTGTCGGCGCCGATCGTCACGATCGTCTTGCCCTTGAACTCCGGCCGGCCCGCGACTTGCAGCGCCGCCCAGATATTCGCGCCCGACGAAATGCCGACCAGGATGCCCTCTTCGCGCGCCAGCCGGCGCGCGGTCGCGATCGCATCGTCGAACGACACCGTGATCACTTCGCTGTAGACCTTGGTGTCGAGCACTTCCGGCACGAAGCCCGGTGCGAAGCCTTGCAGTTTGTGCGGACCGGGCTTGCCGCCCGAGAGCACGAGCGAGGTGTCGGGCTCGACCGTGATGACCGTGACGCCCGGCTTGCGGCTCTTGAGCACTTGACCGACGCCGGTCACCGTACCGCCCGTGCCGACGCCGGCCACGAACACGTCGACCGCGCCGTCGGTGTCGCGCCAGATCTCCTCGGCCGTCGTGCGGCGATGCACCTCGGGATTGGCCGGGTTCTCGAACTGCCCCGGCATGAAGTACTTGCCGGGGTTGCTGTCGCGGATCTCCTTGGCTTTGGCGATCGCGCCCTTCATGCCGTCCGCGCCGGGCGTGAGCACCAGCTGCGCGCCGTAGGCTTTGAGCAGGCTGCGGCGCTCGAGCGTCATCGTCTCGGGCATCGTCAGGATGATGGGGTAGCCTTTGGCCGCGGCCACGAACGCGAGGCCGATGCCGGTGTTGCCGCTGGTGGGCTCGATGATGACCGTGTCGGGGCGCAGGCGCCCGTCGCGTTCGGCGGCCTCGATCATCGCGACCCCGATGCGGTCTTTGACGCTGCCGCCGGGGTTGAACGACTCGAGCTTGACCAGGACGGTCCCGCCCAGACCCTTGTTCAACCGGGGAATTTTGACGAGCGGCGTGTTGCCGACCGTGTCGATGATGCTGTCGTAAATCCGCGCCACAGTGGTTCGATCCTCATAAGTTCAGCGTTGCAGTACCGCCATAGACTACTGGACCGGTCCAAAAGCTGCAACAGGGCGTCATTTCCCGCGGGCGAACGTACGTTCGCTCCATGTTCTCGCTGACCGAAAAGTCGCTCTACGTTGCGGCGCTGGACCTGTGGATCGACTCGCTGCGCGAGCGCGACCGCTGCTACGTTTCGCACGGTCACTCCGACCACGCTCGCGAGCATGCGACGGTCGTGACCTCGATCAACAGCGCTCGGGTCTGCCGGCACCGCTTCGGCCGCACGGCCGGCCGCGACGCGGTCGCCTTCGAAGAGCACGCCTTCAACGAGCCGTGGAACGCCGGCGAGCACCGCCTGACGCTGTTCCCGGCCGGGCACGTTTTGGGCAGCTCGCAGCTGCTGATCGAGGGGGCGGACGGCGCCTTCGTCTATACCGGCGACTTCAAGCTCGCGCGCTCCTACACGTGCGAGCCGCCGGAGGTGAAGCCGTGCGATGTGCTGCTGATGGAGTGCACCTTCGGCCGCCCGCAGTACGCGTTTCCGCCGCGCGATGAGATCGAGGACCGCATCATCGACTTCGCCGTGCGAGCGCTGACGGACGGCTGCGCGCCGGTGTTCTTCGCCTACACGCTGGGCAAGGCGCAAGAGGTGATGGCGATTCTCAGCAAGGCCGCGATCCCGGTCACGGCCCACGGCGCCGTGCACGCGATGGCGCGCGTGTACGAGGCGGCCGGCGTGCAGCTCGGCGCGTACGAGAAGTACGACGCGCACGGCTACGACGGCACGCGCGCGCTGATCTGGCCGCCGGCGCGAAAGACGCGACCCAAGTCCGCGCACCAGCGGCCGCTGCGCACAGCGATGCTCACCGGCTGGGCGCTCGATCCAGGCGCGTCTCACCGCTACAAGGTCGATGAAATGATCCCGCACTCCGACCACGCCGACTTTCCGTCGCTGGTGCGCTACATCGAACGGGCGGCGCCCAAAAAGGTGCTGCTCAACCACGGCTGGCGCGACTTCGCTTGGCACCTGCGCCGGCTGGGCATCAACGCCGAATACCTCGAGGCCAACCAGCAACTCGCGCTCTTCTCACCCTAGCGCCGCGTTGACCTCGACGTGATAGCACAGTATGATATCACGCATGGCGGATCTTCTGATACGCAACGTTCCGGCGGAAACGCTCGCTGCAATTAAAGAGCGTGCAAAACGCCGCGGCCGCTCGGTTCAAGCAGAGGCCCTCGAAGCCCTAAAAGTTGGAGCGCAGCCGACGGGCGTAGGCTTAGTGGCGTGGCTGAAAACTATTCGGCCGCCGAACGCCACTGATGCGGACGTCGACGCGTTCACTGCGGCGATACGAGAGGGCCGTGACGAACGTTGACACTCGTCATTGACGCGAGCGCGGCCGGAGGACTGCTCTTCTACGATCGATCGGACGCCGCGCTCGAAAATAGTAACGACCTCATCGCGCCTGATCTGATCGTTGCGGAACTCCTCAATGCCCGCTGGAAAGTCGCACGCTCCGGGGGCCTGGCTCCCAGCGTCGGTTCCATCCTCGATTTCCTCAAACACGTTCGCGTCGTGCCCAGCTCGTCGTATGCCTCAATTGCGGCAGAGCTCTCGGAACGCCTCGACCATCCGGTTCACGACTGCTTGTACGTAGCGGTAGCTCGACAAGAACACGCGAAGTTCCTTACTCGTGATGCGCGCTTAGCGCGAAAACTACGCTCGCATAAACTCGGTGCCGTCCTCGCCTAGGGCGTAGCCGGATGATTGTTTTTGCGCGCACGTGCGGCGCGATCGCTGCGACCGCGAGCAAGCTCGAGAAGATCGCGCTGGTAGCGGAGTACTTGCGCGGGCTCGACGATGCGGATCTCGCGCCGGCGGCGCGGTTCTTCACCGGCAACCCGTTCGCCCACGCCGATCAGCGCTCGCTCGGCCTGGGCGGCCGCACGCTGGTCGCCGCGGCGCACGCCGTGTGGGGTGTCGAGCGCGAGGCGCTGAGCGCGGCGTATCGCGCGACCGGCGATCTGGGCGCCGCGCTCGGGCCGTTCGTGCGGCCGGCGGCCGATCTCGGACTGTTTCGGGAAACGCTCACGCCGGCGCGGCTGTACGCGCTGCTGGTCGAGATCGCGGCGGCGGCGGGCAAGAGCGCGCAGCGGCGCCGGCAAGTCCTCTGCGAGCGCGTGCTCGGTGCGTGCACGGATCCGCTGGAAGCGACCTACGTGATCAAGATCGTCACCGGCGAGCTGCGCATCGGCTTGCGCGAGGGGCTGATCGGCGATGCGATCGCGGCGGCGTTCGCGGCCGATCCGCTTGCGGTGCGCCGTGCGGCGAGCGCGGCCGGCGACATCGGCGGCGTCGCGGTCGCCGCCAAACACGATGCGCTCGCGGACATCGCCATCGCCTATCACGCGCCGATCGCGTTCATGCTCGCCACCCCGATCGCGTACGGCAGCGCGTACCGCGAGTTGGCCGCCGGAGCGTGGTTCGCCGAGGACAAATACGACGGCATCCGCGTGCAGGCGCACGTCACGCCCGGGCGCGTCTCGCTCTTCTCGCGCACGCTCAACGACGTGTCGGCCGCCTACCCGGAAGTCGTCGCGGCGCTGCGCGCGCTGCCCGGGTCGTTCGCGCTCGACGGCGAGATCGTCGCCGAACGCGACGGCCGCGTGCTGCCGTTCCGGTATCTGCAAGCGCGCTTGCAGCGCAAGGACGTCTCCGCCGAACTGTTGGCCGAGGTACCGGTGCGCTACGTCGCGTTCGACGCGCTGGCGCGCGAGGGGCGGTTTCTGCTCGACGAACCGCTGACCGCGCGGCGCGCGGTGCTGACCGCATTGCTCGGCCCCGCGCAGACCGCGATCGAACTCGCGCCCTCGAGCATGCTCGAGCCGAGCCCGGCGCCCGACACGGTCGCGGAGCGGTTCGCGGCGGCGCGCGAACGCGGCCACGAAGGCGTGATGTTCAAGCGCGGCGACGCGCCGTATGCGCCGGGACGCCGCGGCAAGTGGTGGCTCAAACTCAAACGTGAGCTCGCGACGCTCGACTGCGTGGTGGTCGGCGTCGAGTGGGGACACGGCCGCCGCTCGCAGGTGCTCTCCGACTACACCTTCGCCGTGCACGGTCCAAACGGTTTGGTCCCGATCGGCAAAGCGTTCAGCGGCCTGACCGATGTCGAAATCGCCGAGATGACGGCCTGGTTTCTCGCTCACCGCCTGCCCGCCGAGGACGCGGCGCGCGCGTACGCGGAGCTGGGCCTGGGCCGGCACGAAATCGTGGTCGAACCCGAGATCGTGGTCGAGATCGCGTTCGACATCATCCAGCGCAGCGCACTGCACGCGAGCGGGTTCTCGCTGCGTTTCCCGCGCATCGTTCGGCTGCGCCCGGACAAGCCGGCGAGCGAAGCGGACACGCTGGCCCGGGTCATCGAAATCTACGGGCAGATGCTGACGCGCGAACGTGTTGACGCCGATGCCTGAGGCCGCCATCGGACGCTGGCCGCCGCACGCCGCGCGCGAAAGCGTGCTGCGCGATCTCGAAGCCGCGATCGCCGCGACGCCGGCGGCGCTGGACACGCGCTTCTACTACGCCTCGTTTCTGCGCGAGCACGGCCGGCTCGACGAAGCGATCGCGGTCTTCGAGGCCGTGCGCGACGCCGCACCCGACCACGTCGAGACGCTGGTCGCGCTGGGCGTCGTGTTGGCCCGCCGCGGACGGCGGCTCGACGCGCGCGCGGTCTTCGAGCGCGCCGTCGCGCTCGACGGCACACATTGCGGGGCGCTCGTCAACCTCGCCAACCTGCTCGCGCTCGATGAACCCGGCCGCGCCGGCGCGCTCTACCGGACGGTGCTCGAGCACGACGCGCACTTCGCCGCCGCGCACCGCGGCCTGTGCAGTCTGGCCGCCGCGCGCGGCGACCGCGCCGCCGCGGCCGCGCATCGCAGCGCCGGCTACGCCGCGGGGCCCTTCGGCCGGCGGCCGTACGTCGGATCGGCGATGCCGACGAGCGTGCTGGCGTGCATCTCGACCGACGGCGGCAACATTCCGCTCGACGCGCTCCTCGACGAGCGCCGCTTTCTCGTCCACGAAGTCTACGTCGAGGCCTACCGCGGCGAACCGTTGCCGCCGCACGCCCTGATCGTCAACGCGATCGCCGATGCCGATCGCGGGGCGGAGGCGCTGCGCTGCGCCGAGCGCATCACGCGCGACGCGCAGGTCGCGGTCGTCAACCCGCCGCGCGCGGTCGCGGAAACCGGCCGCATCACGAACGCGGCGCGCTTGGCCGGCCTGCGCGGCGTCATCGCACCCGCGGCCCGCCGGTGGGGCGAGGGCGCTGCGGGCGCCGCGTTTCCGACGATCTTGCGCGCCCCCGGAATGCACATGGGCCGCGGCATGATCCGCGTTGACGACGCCGGCGCGCTGGCCGCCGCCGCGCGCTCGTTCGCCGATCGCGACGACCTGATCGCGATCGACTACGTTGAAACGCGCTCACCCGACGGCGCCTGGCGAAAATACCGCGTGCTCGCGATCGACGGCGTGCTGTTTCCGTTGCACCTTGCGATCGCGCATCGCTGGGACGTGCACTACTTCTCGGCCGCAATGCCGGAGCGCGCCGACTACCGCGCCGAAGAGGCGCGCTTTCTCGCCGATCCGCGCGGCGTGCTCGGCGCGCCGGCCTGGGATGCGCTCGGACGCGTGTGCGCAACGCTCGGGCTCGACTACGCGGGCATCGATTTCGCGCCGGCCGGCGACGGCCGCGTGGTCGTCTTCGAAGCGAACGCCGCGATGACGGCGCTGCGGCCCGACGCCGACGCGCGCTTCGCCTACCGCAACGCGGCGAGTGACGCCGTCGCGGCCGCACTCGAGCGAATGTTCCTGCGGCGCAGCGCATGAACGCCGCGCCGCTGCCCGAGCGTTTTGCCGCGTACATCGCGACGCTGCGCGATGCGGGCGAGCACCCGACGATGAGCCGCTATCCGGGCTTGCGCTCGCAGCCCTGGTACGATCCCGCGACGATTCCGGCGGCGCGCGAACTCGAGCGCGCGGCGCCGCAGATCAGCGCCGAGTTCCGGCGCCTCGATCCGCGCGAGTTCGCCCCCGAGAACGAACCGATCGCGCGGCGCGGAGCGTGGGACGTGTTCATGCTCTACGAACGCGGCCGGCGCCACGACGACCACTGCCGGCAGGTTCCGGCCGTCACGGAGATCGTCGAAGCGCATCGTACCGTGCGCAGTCTGGCCGGCCTCGTCTACTTCTCGCGGCTCGCACCGCACTCGCGCGTCGCGCCGCACCGCGGTCCGACCAACATGCGCGTGCGCGCTCACCTCGGCATCGACATCCCGGCGGACTGCGGTCTGCGCGTGGGCGAATCCAGCGCGACGTGGCAGACCGGCAAGTGTCTGGTCTTCGACGATTCGTTCCCGCACGAGGTCTGGAACGAGAGCGACCGCGAGCGCATCGTGCTGGTCGTCGACCTGTGGCATCCCGATCTCAGCGACGACGAGGTGCGCTTGCTCGACGGCTTCCAGCGCTACGTCGAGCACGCGGCGCAGGGGCTGCAGCGCTACTGGAAGGCGAACGAGCGCTAGGAAACCTGCCGTGGGGGGCCGCACTTCTAGGCGCGTGAATACCCCGGCGCCTGCATCGCCAACGGCCGTGCGCTACGCGCTCTTGCTGCTGGCGTGCGCCGCCGCGCTCGTGTATTTCCAGTGGCGCATCGGGGTGATGAACCCGGCCTTCCCGGTGTATTCGTGGATCGTGTACGGCGCGGAGCTGGTCGGTTTCGCGCGCGCGCTGATGTTTCTGCTCTCGGCCGTGCAGCTGCCGCAGCACGATCCGCCGCCCGCGCCGGCAGGCCGCAGTGCCGACGTGTTCATCACGACCTGCGACGAGCCGCTCGAAATCGTCCGGCGCACCGTGCTCGCGGCGCTGGCGATCCGCTATCCGCACGAAACCTGGCTGCTCGACGACGGCGGCCGCCCGGAAATGCGGGAGCTTGCCGTTGCGGCCGGTTGCCGCTACGTCGCGCGTGCCGAGCACGCCGATTCCAAGGCCGGGAATCTCAACCACGCCCTCGCGCTGGCCGGCGGTGAATTCCTCGCGCTCTTCGACGCCGACCACGTGGCCGATCCGCGTTTTCTCGACCGCACGCTCGGCTATTTCCGCGACCAACGCTTGGCGTTCGTGCAGACCCCGCAAGAATTCTACAACGTCGACTCGTTCGAGCATCTGCGGCCAAAGCGCTCGAACTCGAACGGCGCATCATTTTTCCATCGCATCGTGCAGCACTCGCGCGATGCATCGAATGCGACGATCTTCTGCGGGTCCTCAGCCGTTTTCCGCCGGCGGGCACTCGATGAGATCGCGGGCTTTGCCACCGGCACGATCAGCGAAGACGTCCACACCTCGCTGCGTCTCCACGCGGCCGGCTGGAACTCGCTCTTCCACCCCGAGATCCTCTCGGCAGGGCTCGCCCGCTTCGACGCCGCCGCCTACTGCGCCCAGCGCCTGCGCTGGGCGCAGGACGCGCTGCAACTCTTGCTGCGCGCAAACATCCTCGCGCATCCGGGCCTGACGGCGCGCCAGCGCCGCTCGTACGTGATCCATATCGCGAGTAATCTCGAAGGCTGGCGGCATCTCTTCATCTACGCGCTGCCGGTCGTGATTCTCATGACGGGGATCGTTCCGCTGCAGGCCGGCGCCGCGGACTTCCTGATCCATTTCGTACCGTACTTCCTGGCCGTAACGCTGGCGTTCACCGCGTTCGCGCGCGGCCACGGCCGGCCGTGGGAGAGCGCCGTCTACAACCTCGCGCGCTGCCCGGCGCCGCTCGTGGCCGCGTTCACGGCACACCGCGAACGGCGCTTCCGCGTCACGCCGAAAACGCGCCGGGCGCGGGGCGGGGGGCGGGGAAGCGCGTTCACGTATGCGGTCTTGCTCGTCACGCTGGCTGCGATGGCGCTGGCCCTGGGCGCGGCGCTCGCCGGGCGCTCGCCGTTCGCCGCGAGCACGCTGGCCGTACTGCTCGCCTGGGCGGCCTACCATGTCGCCACGGCCGTCCGGCTGCTGCTGCTCGAACGCCGCTGCGCGCGCGACCGCCGCACGAGCGTGCGCTTCGCCGAGGCCTTGCCGGCCGCGATCGCGCCGGCCGGTGCGCCGGCGGCGCGATACGCGGTCGACGTCGTCGCCGCGTCGGCGGAGGGCTTCACGCTGCGCACCCGGGCGGACGCCCCCCGTCCGCCCGCGGGCACGTACCAGGGCGAGATCGAGCTCGCCGGCGCGGCGTTCGCATTCGAACTCGCGCTGCGGCCGGACGGGCTCGGGGGCGCGGTGTGCTGGCCCGATGCGGCCGACCGGGCGCGGTTCGACCTGCTGCTGCACCAGCGGGCGATCGTCCGGCTGGCCGCGGCCGAGGGCGGAAATTACTGGCGGGGCTTCCGTTCGAGGCGGTCCTTGCGGGCGGCCCGCATCCGCTCGACCTGGTTGTAGACCCCGGCGGTCCGCTTTTTCGTGACGTTGATGCTGTGGGAGCGCACGCGAAACACGAACAGCAGCAGCACGATTCCAATTGCTCCCAACGCACACGCGAGCCGCAGTTCCCACGGCAACAGGGCGCCCGCGACGAGGAACGCCGCCACGATGGCGAGCGCGTTCTGCCAGGGGCGCATCGGCGAAACGGTCATCCGGCGGTGATTCGCTCCCGAGCGGCGGCTTCTCCCGGGGAGCAAGGCGTTGGGTCACACTGTGCGTAGACTGCTAACTAGGGCCAGGGTCCCGTCCGGGCGGCATGTAAAGACTCGACACCGCGCGGCCGAAGCTATGGGTGCGGGCCTTTACGGTAGTATTTCAGGGAGCGCTTGGCGGATGAAGGTACAGAGTATCGTGGCGCTGGCCGTTGTCGCGTTAGCGATTGCGGCTTGCGGCGGCGGGGGAGGCGGCGGTACGACACCGTCATCCCCCTCGAATGCTCTTTTGCCGACCAACGCCCCGGTTGCCGGGCCGACGACGGCGCCGACGGGCTCCACCGCCGCGCCCGCCACGGCCGCTCCGTTGCCGGCCGGCTACGCCGTCGCCAACGTCACCATCACGATTCCCAAAGCGTCGGTGGTCAGCAGCGCGCGGCGCGCCCAGACGATCGGCACCGGTACGCAGTCGATCACCTTCACGCTCTTGCAGAACAACGGCGTCGTGGTCAGCAACCCGCCCACGCCGCAGAGCTACGGCCTCACCTCAACGAGCCCGGGCTGTTCGACCAGCGCGCAGAGCGGCAACCTCGTGTGCACGCTGAACGTCAACGCGCCGGTTACGACGGCCGGCAATACCGACATCTTCCTCGCTCAAACCTACACGGGAACCAACGGTACCGGCAGCAACACCGGCAGCGGCGCCGTGCAGCTCTCGGTGGCAATCAACGCGGCGAATTCCGCGAGCCTCTCGCTCAGCGGTCAGGTCTCCAGCGTCTACCTGGCCTCGACCGCCGCCTATCTTGGTGTCCCATCGTCCGCTGTTGCTCGGCGCGGCGCGAGCTCCGTGAACCGGGCTGCCGCTCAAGCCGCTGCGAAGGCGGCAGCCGCCCGCCGAGCGACGGCCGCGGCCCGAGCGGGGACCGCCCAGGCCAGCGTGAGCTCGATTCGTATTTTCGTGATCGCGCTCGACAGCTCCGGAAATACCGTTCTGAACCCGGCGACGTTCAGTTCTCCGGTGACGCTGCAGATGATCTATACGTACAACGGCGCACCCGATACGAGCGGCACTCCCGACGTCAACCTCTCCGTCGCGTACAACAGCGCGGTCGACCCGAACGGCTGCGGCAGCAACGCGCAACCGGCCGGTAATCCGGCGGCGACTCCGAGTTTCGGCGTCGTCTACGTGTGTGCGCCGACCGATGTCATCACCGCCACGTTCGTTCCGGTTACAAGCAACGCCGCGTCCTCGGCGATCATCATTGGCAGTGTCGGCGGCAGCGGCAACCTTTCGGCCCCGAACGGACAGCCGACCGCATTGCCGACCTCGTACCCGAGCGGCATCAACACGGTGAGCTTCTCCATTTACCAAGTGATCGTTTCGAACAACCTTTCGCTGGTCGACATCTACGGGTACGGCGTCAGCTCGGTCGCGGCAAATGGAACCGGTTCGGCCCAGGGTGTGGAAAACTTACCCCTCTACAGTTGGGAATCCGGCGGCTACAACACGTTCTACGTCAACGACTCGGGCTTCAGCTCGTTCACGATCGGCGGGACGTGCATCAGCGGCGGCTTCGCGACCGTCACCGGAACCTCCAGTAACCCCTATTACGGCTGGCCCGGTTACTTGCTCACGCCGACCGCGCCCACGGGGGGCTGCACGATCACGGTCAGTGACGGCACGAATCCGACGGCTACTATAAATATGACGGTCACAACGACCACCGTAGGTCCGGTATCATGAACCGCCTGATCATTGCCCTCGGACTCCTCGCGTGTATCGCCGTCGCCGCGTGTTCGGGCGGCGGCAGCAGCAACAGCGTACCGCAGGCGGCGGCTCCCGGCACAACGGCAACGACCACAACGCCCGGATCCTCGACGGCGACTGCCGGCAAGGCTGCGGTGACGATCAGCTTCGCGGTACCGCCGAAGGGAACGTCCGCGCAGGCGCTGCGCCGCTCGCCGCAATGGATCTCACCGAACACGACCACGGTCTCAGCGGTCTTCACGGCGACGGGCGGCGGCGGGACCAACACCAGTGGGTCGGCCGCATGCAGCTCGAGCTGCTCGCTTCAGGTCTTCGTGACACCGGGCACCTACAACGTATTGATCAGCGCCGGCGACGCCAACGGAACGCTTTCCGACACCGTGTCGAACGGTTTCACCGTGACGCTGGGTGCGGCGAACTCGCTCTCGGTCAGCCCGCTCGTCGAAGTCCTGAGTCAAGTGCAACTGTCGGCCAGCCCGGTTCTGCCCGCAAACGTGTACAACGGCCAGAACACCTCGACGACCGTCACCGCGAACCTGCTCGACGTCGACGGTAACCTGCTCTCGCAGCCCGGGCCGTGGAACGATAACAGCGGTACGCAGATCAGCGGTCTCGTCGTCACGCCCAACAGTAATAACGGAACGATGACCATCAACGGCACCACCGCGGCTTACCCGCTCAATTCGGCCACCCAAAATTTCACCGTCAACTATAACGGTACGGATACTCTGGGCTCGCAGGTGAACATCGCGACATCCACTTCAAGCGGCTCCGTTGCCAGCGCAACGCTCTTCGCCAACGTCCTTTCGCCGTTCCTGATCACGCAGGTCAACCCGGCGCCGTACAACGGCACTGCGGCCACCTATGGCAACCCGCAGATCACCAACTCCAACACTGCGGGAACGGCCTCGATCGAATACCCGTCGCTCACCCCGGTATCACAGAGCTTGACGATTACCGATTACGACACTGCCCCGGCCAACCCGGTCACGATCGATCCTTCGGGTTGCAACGGCTACATCAGCAGCTTCACGGCCAATAGTGTGAGCTACTCGGGAGTTCCGATTCCCGTCACCTACCAAAGCCCGATTCCGATCACGTACACGAACTCGGCGGGGGCTCCGGCCAATTGCACGATCAGTATTACCGATTCGTACAGCACCCCCGACACGTACCCGCTCAACCTCTTCTTCGATCAGAACTCGCTCTACGTCTCATCCCAGAAGCGAGCCTCGACCCAGAAGACGACGTCAGTCCAAAAGAGTACGAAATGAAGCGCGCTTTGACGATCGTCGCCATCATTGCGCTGGCCAGCGGGTGTTCGGGCGGCGGTACGAATTCCGCTCCGGCCCCGTCCACGGCCGCCGCGCCGCAGGTCGCCGGCTCGACGACGCTCACCATTGTGTACCCGTCGAATTTTGTGCGGGCAGCGGCGTCGGCCAAGTCCAAGGCACCTCAGTACGTCAACCCGACCTCGACGAACTATCTCGACGTGTACGTCAACCAGCAGCGCGTGCCCGGAACGCCCCCCCACGACACGGCGCAAGTCACTCCCGGCGGCAACGGCACCCAGACCCTCACGATCCCGCTCTACTCCGGAATCGGCCTTGCCGCTACGAACGACATCCTGGTCGTCGAGCGCGACTCCGGCACAACGACGCCGGGGAACCTGCTGGCGGTCGGACAGACGTCCTACAACAACACGACCGCCGGAAATTTGCAGACGCCGCAAGTCACGATGTCCATGAATGTGTACACGCTGGCATACTCGAGCAACGGTACCAGCGCGACCGTGTTCCCCAGCACAACGTTTTGCTACGGGACCGCTCCGGGCTACCAAGCCGCGAACAGCTTCTACGTGGTGCCGGTCGATGCGGACCAGGGGGCCTCGCTGAACCTCACCACGTTGGCCGGCAGCGGCGTCCCGCCGGTAACCGCGTTCTGGACTCCGACCGGGAGCGTCGTTCCACCGACGAACATCACCACGACGCTGCTCGGCGAATACAACGTCGCCTACGATACGAACAGCGACGCGATCACGATGAACCTTTCGGTCACCAATGCGGCGAATACCGCGGTCGTCAACATGCCGGGCGCCGACCAATCGCTGCTGAGTGCCTTCGGTTTCAGCTACGGGCCGGGCGCATCGTTTCCCGCGTCGATCAATCTCAACCTGACCGTCGAGCCCGCCTCGCCCTGTTAAGGGATCCGGGCCGTTATTTGCGGTGAATCATGAACCGCGCCGGGTCGATCTCGATCACCCGGTAGAATGCCGTGCTGTGGGGCAGCTCCTCCACCCATAAGGGCGGGAGCTGGCCTGCGGTCCAGAGTTCCATCCCGCCGGCAAACACCACCACCCGGCGGGTCCGGCTCCAATCGATAAAGCGCGGCAGGTACTCATTCGGCCAGCCGGCCACGACCGTCCGGGTGCCCAGCGCGTGTTCGATGGCCACGCCGTAGCCGAGCGCCGACGCTTCGAACCACGGCGTCACGACGATCGCGCCGTCGGGAACGTCGCGCACCACCGCCTCGATGACCGCCTGGCCGTCGGGCGGGAGGCGTATCTGATCGGCGCTGCTGCGATCGCTCCACGTGAGCACCGCGCCGGCAACCACCGCGCACGACGCGACCGCCGCAACGGCGCGCGGGTTCGCGCGCGGCAACTGCACGCGCGTGGCGGCCGCCGCCAGCGCGGCCGTCGCCGCGAAGGCCGGCAGCATGTACCAGTAGATCGTGATGTCGCCGCGGTAGACCGCCGCGAACAGCAGGCCGCCGATCGTTCCGGCAGCGATCACGGCCAGTGCCCGCCGCTCGCGCTGCGCGAGGGCGACAATGCCGAGCGCAGCGAGCAGCAAGAGCCAGACGCTGTACTGGTGCAGCGCGAACGTGACGGCAAACGCGGCCGCGGCCGGAACTTTGCGCAAGTCGAACGCGCGCACGACCGCCGTACCGGCGCGCTCGCGCCGGCCCAGCACCTCGTTGAGGAAACCGTCGAGCGTGCGCGGGTGATTGGTATCCCAGTCGATGCTGCCGGCACCGGAAATGGGCGGCGCCGCGGTCGGATCGAGGTGCGCGGCCGCAACGGCGGCCGAGCGCACGGGCAAGTAGAGATACAGCAGCAACGGTGCGAGCAGCGCGACCGCGGCGAACGCCACCGTGCGCCGCGTGAACGTCGCGCGTTGCAGCGCAATCGCGACGGCGACCGCCGGCAGCACCCAGATCGCCGCCGGATGCGTCGCGAGTCCGAGGCCCGCGCAGCAGCACGCTGCGATCAGCGCTCGCGGATCGCCGCGCCGCGCGAAGACGACGCTCGCCAGCAGCGCGCACACGATGCACAGCGCGCACAACGCCTGCGCGCTGGCCAACAGCGCGGCGCTGCGCACGATACTGCCGCCGGCGAACGCGAGCCCGGCCGCCAGCGCGGCGAACGCGTTGCATTCGAGTTCCGCCGCGAGCAGCACGACGGCGCCGGCGGTGAGCGCCACGCAGACGAGCGTCAACGCGTTCATGCGCCACGCCACCGTGTCCACGGCGACGAGATGGCTGAACAGCCACCCCAGCAGCGTGTAGGCCGGAAAGCCGGTGGGGTGCGCGATGCCCAGGATGTAGGGCACCGTCTGGGCTTCGGCCGTGTCACCGGTCGAAACGCGCGCCGGGATCCACGGCGCCGACACTCCGATCGTCACGCAACACGCGAGCGCCGCTGCGCCGGCGGTGCTCGCGCGGCGATCGGGCCGGGTCACTCGTCGTCGGATTCGTGCAGATGCAAATGCGAGCCGTCGTCGGCGTCGTCGAGCACTTCTTGCGCTTCGCTCAGCACGCTGGCGGGCAGCATGCCGCCGCGCTCGACGGTCCCTTCGGGTGCTAGGAAGTCGAGCTCTTCCCAGTCTTCCCACGTCTCGAGCGGTTCGTCCGGCTCGGGCGCGCCGTCCTCGGGCGGGAAGCGCACGCAATAGCCCTGATCGAGATGGAGACCGGTAACGAGCACGCGGGTACCCTGCGGATAATAGGTCCCGTCTTTCCAGAGGGTGCCGGAGGTAGTGTCGTAATAGCTGCCGATGCGTATCGGTTCGATGGTTCCGCTTCTCCGCTGCGCGACGTCGTGCGCTTGGCCGGAAATGTTCCGCATCGTTGGTGCTTTTCCCCATACGCGCGGCGGTGCGGCGTGAGCGAGGAACCGCTGCGCCACTGGACGATCCGATCGTCGAAGTACCGCATCGACGAGCCGTTTCTGCGCGTGCGCAGCGATACGGTCGAACTGCCCGACGGTACGGTCATCGAGAGCTACTTCGTGCGCGAGAGCCGCGGCTTCGCGGTCATCGCCGCCCTGACGCCGGAGCGGCGGATCGTGCTCGTTCGCCAGTACAAGCATGGGATCGCGCAGATCGTGCTCGAGCTGCCGGCGGGAATGATCGATGCCGGCGAGACACCCGAGGCGTGCGCGGTCCGCGAGCTGGCCGAAGAGACCGGCTACGCCGGCGAACCGCCGCGGCTGCTGCGTTCGCTCTACGCCGATCCGACGAGTTCCAACGCCGTCTTTCACGTCTTTCTGATCGAGAACGCGCAACCGAAATTCGCCCAATCGCTGGATACGACCGAAGCCATTCTGATCGAAACGATCACCATCGCCGATCTCGACGCGGCCGTGCGCGACGGACGCATCGCTTCCGGTCCGCAGGTCGCGGCGGCGTATATCGCGCTGGATCACATTCGCTGAGACGGTCTTCGGCGGGCACGGGGAAGCGGCCGAATGCCGCCTAACGTCGCGGGCATGGGCGGCGACCTCACGCAGCAACCGCGGGTGTCGGTCGTCATTCCGTTCAAGACGGACGGCCCATTTTTACGCGAGTGCCTGGCCCACGTCGAACGCCAGACGTATCGCGCGTTCGACATCTACCTCGTACCGGACGGCCCGTTGACCCTCGCCGGTGAACGCGTTCGCATCCTGCCGTCGGGCGCGGTGCTGCCGAACCGCAAGCGCCAGCTGGCCGCTGCCGCGAGCCGCGCCGACATCCTGGCCTTCATCGACGACGACGCCTATCCGGATCCGGAGTGGCTGGCGCGGGCGGTGGGGCACTTCGACGATCCCAACGTGGTGGCGGCCGGCGGCCCGGCCATCACGCCGCCGCACGACTCGCCGCGGCAACGCGCGAGCGGCACGATCTTCGCCGCGCCGATCGTCACTGCGACCACGCGTTACCGCTACGTGCCCCAAGCGCAGCGCGACGTGGGCTCGCTGCCGTCGTGCAATCTGCTCATTCGCCGCGAGGCGTTTCTCCGCGATGCGGATGCCAGCGCAGCGATCTGGCCGGGCGAAGACATCATCACCTGCCTCTACGCGACGCGCAACGGCGAGCGCATCGTGTACGACCCGAGCATCCTCGTCTTCCATCACCGGCGCGCGCTGTTCCGCGCGCACCTCTACCAAGTGTGGTGCTACGGGCGCTTTCGCGGGTTCTTCCTGCGGCGCTTCGGCCGCTCGCGGCCGGACGCCGTGCACACCGCTCCGGCCGCGTTCGTGCTCGCGCACGCCGGCCTGCTCGCGGCGCTCGCGCAGCCGCGGCTGCGGCGGCCGGCGCTGGCCGTGGCCGGCACGTATGCCGCACTGGTCGCCGGCTCGGCGCTACGCGAAAGCAGAGCCGCGGGCACAAACCCCTGGCTCGTCGGCGCGGGCATCTATCTCACCCACCTCGTCTACGGCTGTGCGTCGATCGTGGGCTGGCTCTACGGGGTCGCTGAGCGCGAAGGCTAAGCGCCTAAGGCGGACCGCTCGCGCTAGGCGAAGGCGTTGACGTTGCGGCCGAGGCCGAGCGTGCTGAACAGCGTGGCGATCTGCTGCGCTTGGGCGCTTTCGGACGACTTCAGGACCGAAATCGCGATCGCGCCGCCGGTGCCGCCGGAGCTAATGCCGGATACGGCCGCTGATATAGCCGAGCTGGAGTCCATGGAGACATTCTGCGCTCGCGAACAGGCAAAGACAAGCGCGGCCGGGTTAAGATGATGTCCGTCACCATCCCGGCGAAGTGACCCCGGCGTGAACTTGCCTTTTGTGCTCTTCGATACGGCGGTCGGCGTCTTGGCGGTGCGCTCGATCAGCGTGCTCGGCCGGCGTGCGCCCTGGACGACCACCGGCTGGGTGGCGACGACCGGCTACTTCGCCTCGGCCGCCTGGCGCTACGCGCACGACGGCCCCCAGCGCGGCGTGATCCTGCTCTCCACCGGGCTGTTCGTGGTCCTGGCCGTGGCCTTCATCGTCGCCGTGATCCGTGACGAACCGCAGGCCGAGCCGCTGCTGTGGCCGACCCGCGTCGGCCCTACGCGAGCGCAGAAGCGGCGCTGAACCGGCCGAAGAACGTCTCGAGCGCACCGGCTGCAATGCCGCCCGCCGCCGCCTCCGCGCGCAAGACGTCGAGGTCGGGCTCGACCCGCACGACGAGCGCCGCGCCCGGCGCGCCGAACCGCACCTGCGCCGCGGCGGCCGGCACGAGGGCCGTTTCCCACGGACGCAGCGCGCACTCCGCGGCGCCGGTAGCGAGCATGAGCGGCGTGTCCAGCGCCATCACGGCTAACGGCCGGCCGCCGGTCGCGATCACCGCGCCGGCTTGCGCGACCGCGAGCCGTTCGACCGCGAAGCGCCGGTCGGCGATCGCGACGGTGCGTTCGACGCCGCCCTCGGTGAAGACGATCGGCGTGACCGCGCCGGGCATCGTGGCGCGAAAATCGAGCACGTCGGCGGCCTTCGCGACGTGCAGTTCGCGCGGTTTGCCGTCGGCGCCGACTCGGTTCCAATCGAAGATGCGGTACGTGAGGTCGCTGGCCTGCTGCGTTTCGAACAGCACGATGCCCGCGCCGATGGCGTGCAGCGTGCCGGCCGGTAAGTAGTACACCTCGCCCGGCGCAACCGGCACGCGGCGCAAGATATCGCCCAGCGTTCCGTCGGCTACACGGCGTTCGTATTCGTCACGATTCGTATCCCGCGTCCAGCCCAAGACGAGTTCCGCGCCGGGCTCGGCGGCGAGGATGTACCAGCACTCGGTCTTGCCGACCGGCTGGTGCTCGACGCGCTGCGCGTAGGCGTCGTCGGGGTGTACTTGCACCGAGAGCGCGTCTTTCGCATCGATGATTTTGGTCAGCACCGGAAAGCGCTGTGCGGGGTCGACCGGGCCGGTCAGCTCGTGACCGAGCAGCGCGCGCACGGCGGCCAGCGTTTGACCGCCGAACTCACCGCCCGCGATCGCGTTCTCATCCCAGCACTCCCACGATTCACCCAGTCGCGCGTTCGGATCGCCCTGTTTGCCGTAGCGCTTCACGAGCAAGTCCCCGCCCCAAATGGCCGCGGCCAATTTGGGAACGAGGACGAGCGGTGCGGTATGCGTGGAGCCGGTCACTCCCGGACGGTTAGGGACTCTCGGCTCCGATTCCGCCGTGCAGTTGCGTCTCCATCTGCGATTCGCAAGCCGGATCACCGCACGCGCAGCGGATGTTGGCCGGGTCGCGGCCATCGGGCGAGTCGCAATACGCGCTACAGGTTGCCTGCGCGAGCGGAACCTCGCACAGGCAGGCCAGGTTGTCGCAACGTTTGCGCTCGCCCTCAGTCACGGGGTTCAGCTAACGATTCGCGTGGTGGTCGTGTCGCTGCGGTTGCTCGCGGCAACCACGCCGATGATACCGATGACGACGATCGCGCCGACGATGATCCACAGCCACGGCACGTTGGTCGTGGTTGTGCTCGTCGTCGTGGAGCTCTCGGGACTCGTCGCGGTCGATGAAGATCCCGTGCTGGCGTTGGGCGCGGTCGCCGAACTGCCGCCGGTCGACGGACCGGTGGTCGTGGTGGTGGTGGAACCGGATGACGTGCCCGCCGTCTGCGCATACGTCATGACGGGAGCGATAGCAAGGAACAGTGCAAGGAGCAGGAGGCTCAGTCGATAGATCGGACGCATGTGGTTTCTCCCCTCGAGAGGTGGGCGTATTAGGGCGATGTAGCCCCTCCTTGCCCAGGAAATCGGATTCTGAAAACATCAAGCGGCAGGGATGACCGACGCGCTGGAACTCGCCCCCGTCGAACATCTGCTCGCGCTCGATGACGGTGTGGCAACCGTCACCCTCAATCGTCCGGCCGCCTACAACGCGCTCACCGCGGACTTGCTCGAATCGCTGCTCGTGACGTTCACCGCACTGCAGCGCGACCCGGCGGTTCGGACGGTCGTAATTACCGGCGCGGGTAAGGGTTTTTGCTCGGGCCAAGCGCTCGACGACCGGCGCTCGCTGCCGGATGAAAACGCCGACATCAGCCGGGCGGTGATCGAGCGCTACAACCCGCTGCTGACGGCGATGATCGGCTTCGAGAAGCCGCTGGTCGCCGCGATCAACGGCGTCGTCGCGGGCGCCGGCCTCGGGCTTGCGCTCGCTTGCGATTTTCGCATCGTCGCCGACGATGCGGTCTTCACGACGGCGTTCGTGAAGATAGGCCTGGCCTGCGATGCCGGCACGACGTTCTTGCTGCCGAAGATCGTCGGCTACGCGAACGCACTCGAACTGTGCCTGACGGGCGAGCGCTTCGACGCGCAACGCGCGAACGCGCTCGGTCTCGTCACGCGGCTCGTCGCAGCCGGTACGGCCGGCGCGGAAGCGGCGGCCTTTGCGCGCCGCTTCGCCGCGGGGCCGGCGTCACTTGCCTACGTGAAGCGCGAGCTCGTGCGCAACGGTCTCGGCGACGTGCGCGCCGCGCTCGCGTTCGAAGCGGAAATGCAAGCGCTGGCCGGAAAAACCGCCGATTTTCGCGAGGGCCTCGCGGCCTTCACCGCCAAGCGGCCGGCGGCGTTCCGGGGCCGCTGAACGCGCGCGCGGCGCTACTGCTTGGGAAGGGTTTCCCAAACGCCGTTGTGGTCGATCACGATGCGGATATCTTGCGCGTTGAACCCGTTGTGATCGGTCGCCGTGAACTTATACGTGCCCGTCGTTCCGGTGTAGGGCTTCATCGATTCGAACGTCGCCACCAGCTTGTCGGCATCGGTGCTCTTGGCCGCGCGCAGCGCGCCGGCGGTGAGGTGAACGGCGTCCCAGGCGAACGAGGCGAAGTTGTTCGCGCCCGCGTTGTAGGCCGCGCGATAGGCCGCGAGCAGCTTCTTCTGCAGGGCGTTGGGGTAGGTGCGGTCGAGGTCCATGTCGGCGTAGACGCCGTCGCCGTCTTTGCCGGTGACCTTGAGGAAGTTATCCGAGACGATCCCGGTCGTGCCGATCAAGTGCGCGTTGAACCCGAACTGATGCACTTGGCGCACGAGGATCCCCGCCGACGGCGCGGCGGTGTAGATGAGGATGGTGTCCGCTCCGCTGGCTTTGGCCTTCTGCAACTGCGGCGTGACGTCGGTCGCGGCAACGGCGTAGGACTCTTCGTCGACGATCGGTACGTTCTGCGCCTTGGCCTCGGCTTCGGCCACGAGCGTGCCTTGCGTGCCGTAGAGCTGGTCGTCGTGCAGCACCGCGAGCTTGGCGGTGTGCAGCGTGTTCTTCATGAACGTGAAGAGCTTCGTCACCTCGAGCTCGTTGTGCGGCGTCGCCTCGAAGGTGTATTTGCGAATGCCGGCCTTCGTCTGCCAGATGCTGAGCGTCGGCGTGAGGTAGACGTGCAGCACTTTCGCGTCGTTGGCGACGCGCGCGATCGCCTCGCTCGTCGGCGAGATCGAACCGCCGATGATCGCGGCGACCTTTTGCCCGACGAGCTGGGTGGCCAACTGCTGCGCGATGTCGGCCTTGCTCTCATCGTCGAGGATCTGCACTTGCAGCGGGTGACCGTTGATCCCGCCGGACGCGTTGACATCGGCCACCGCGATCTGGATCGCGTTGCGTTCGGGCTCGCCCAGCGGCGCGTAGGGCCCGCTGATCGAGAGGATCGCACCGATGGTCACCGGCGTGCCCGACGGCTTTGCCGCCGCACCTGCGGCACCGGTAAAGAGCGCGATCAGCAGCGCGCAACAAACAAGACACCGCAACGGACGCATCAAGGAAAACCCCTTATCGCACAGGAGAAAGATATTTCCATTCGGATTCTAGGCCAGCTATGTTCCAACTCCTTGTCGCGGGGCTGACCGTCGGCAGCGGCTATGCGCTCGTGGCCCTGGGGATCCACATCATCCTGCGGGCCACGCGGATCGTCAACTTCGCGCAAGGTGAGTTCACGATCGTCGGCGGGCTGCTGGCGCTCTCGTTCGTGCAGCTCTTCCACGCCAACACCTGGTTCGCGCTGGCCGGCGCTACCGTGGCGGGCTTCGCGCTGGGGCTGGTCTTCGAGCGGCTCGTCCTGCGGCCGGCGGCGCGGTCGGGCGAGATCCCCCTCACGATCGCGACCCTCGGCACGTCGTCCATCCTGCTCTACGGGCACGCGCTCGTGCCGGGCTGGGGCAGCCTGCCGCAACCGCTGCCGTCGTTCAGCGGCGATGCGGGCGACGCCGTCAACGTCGCCGGCGTCTCGATCCAGGTGCAGTCGATGTGGGTGCTCGCGCTGTTGCTCGCGGCGCTGGCCGTGCTCTACCTCTTCTTCGAGCGCACCTACTACGGCAAAGCGATCCGGGCGGCGGCCAACAACCCGACCGGCGCCAAACTGGTCGGCATCGACGTCATGAGCGCCCGGGCGGTCAGCGTCGGCCTCTCGATCGCGCTCGCGGCCTACGGCGGTACGATCATCGGACCGATCACCCTCGTCGGCGGCGCGGGCGGCACCGCGATCGCCATCAAGGGCTTCGTCGGGGCGATCGTCGGCGGCCTCGAGTCGCCGGTCGGCTGCGTCGTGGGCGGACTCTTGGTCGGCGTGATCGAGAAGCTGATCCAAGGTCTTCCCGGCGTCTCCTACGGGGTCTCCGACCCGATCGTGTACTCGCTGCTCCTGATCGGCCTCTTGCTGCGCCCGCAAGGTCTCTTCGGCGCGCGCGGCGCGGTGCGCGATTGATCGCGCGACTGCGCGCCGACACGCGCACGCTGCCGATTCTGGCCTTGATCGTCGTGGGCTTCGGCATCCTCGCCGCGGGCAACCCGACGTTCGCTCAAGCCGGCACCTACGCCGCGATCTTCGCGATCGCGGCGATCGGGCTCTCGCTGCTGATGGGGAACGTGAACCAGATCTCGCTCGGGCAAGCCGGTTTTTTCGGCATCGGAGCGTACGCGGTCGCCGCGCTCAGCACGAGCTGGAATCTTCCGGTGTGGCTCTCGTGGCCGCTGGCCACGCTGATCGGCGTGGGCATCGCAACCGCGGTAGGTTTGGGCTTGGGCTTCATCGCCTTGCGCTTTCGCGGACACTACCTCGCGATGGCGACGCTCGCGTTCGGTTTGATCTGCGTCGGCATCTTTCACGAATCGAAGTTCTTGGGCGGCGCGATCGGGATCGAGGACATTCCCTATCCGCGCTTCGGTCCGCTGACGGTTTCGGGCTATCCGGCGTACTGGTTTGCCTGGTTTCTCGCACTCGGCGCGGCGCTGCTCACGCTCAACCTGCTGCGCGGCCGCTCGGGACGCGCCTTCGAAGCCATTCGCAACGACGAACTCGCCGCCGAAGTGCTGGGCGTGCCGACGCGCCGCTACAAGATTTTCGCGTTCGCGTACTCCGGCGCGCTGGCAGGTTTGGGCGGCGCGATGTACGCGGCATTTCTCGGTATCGTCGTACCCGACGCGGTCAGCGTACCGCTCTCGATCAGCTTGCTGCTGATGGTCGTTCTCGGCGGCAGCGGCGGCGTGTCGGGCGCGCTGATCGGCGCCGCGCTGATCGGCTTCCTCGACATCAGCGGACGCCAGTTCGAGAACACGCGCGAGGTGGTGTACGGCGCGCTCGTGATCCTGGTCGTCATCGCGGCGCCGGGCGGCGCGTTCGGTCTCGTGCGTTCGCGTTTCAAATCAGCCAAGCTCGCCCCGCAGCCGGCGCCCGCGCTCGCGTTGACGCCGCGAGCCATCGAGGCCGCACCGGCGGCGGGCGCACCGCTCGCGGTATCGCACGTCACAAAACGCTTCGGCGGCCTGGTCGCCGTGAACGACGTCAGCTTCACGCTGACGCGCGGGACGCTGACGTCGCTGATCGGCCCCAACGGCGCCGGCAAGACGACGTTGTTCAACGCGATCAGCGGGATCGGCCGCCTGCCGGAAGGACGTATCGAGATCGCGGGTATCGACGTCAGCGGCTGGCAACCGCACCGCATCGCCGCGCTCGGTGTGGGCCGGACGTTCCAAAACGCGCGCCTGTTCGGCGACATGACCGTGCTCGAGAACGTCGTCGCCGGGGCCTTTCGCACCGAGCGCACCTCGTTCGGCGCGGACTTGTTCGCCTTGCCGTCGTCGCGCCGTTCCGAACGCGAGGCGACCGATCGCGCGCGCGCCACCCTGGCCCGGCTCGGCCTCGAAGCGATCGCATCCACGCCGGCGCGCGAACTTGCCTTCGGCGACCGGCGGCGGGTGGAGCTCGCGCGCGCCACGGCATCGGATCCGTGGCTCTTGCTCGTGGACGAACCGGCTGCGGGCTTGAACGCGAGCGAACGCGCGGCGCTGACCGCGGACCTGCTGCAGCTGCGCGACGCCGGCATGACGCTGCTGCTGATCGAGCACGACATGCGGCTGGTGATGTCGATCAGCGAACGCGTGATGGTGCTGAAGTTCGGCACCATGATCGCCGACGGCAAAGCTGACGCCGTGCGTAACGACCCGGGCGTCGTCGCCGCGTATTTGGGCACGGCGAGCTGATGCTGCTCGACGTGCGCGACTTGCACGCCGGCTATGGCGAGCTCGAGGTGTTGCGCGGGGTCACCCTCGGCGTCGAACCGGGCGAGATGGTCGCCGTGCTCGGCCCCAACGGGGCCGGCAAATCGACCTTGCTGCGCACGATCTCACGGCTCGATACCAGCGTACGCTCGGGCACGATCGTGTTCGACGGGCACGATCTGCTGCGCGCGTCGACCGTGCAGGGCGTGCGCTTCGGCTGCTTGCACGTGCCCGAGGGCCGCCAGCTCTTCAGCGAGCTCTCGGTCGACGACAACATTCGCCTGGGCGCGTTCAGCACCGGCCGCGCGACGATCGACGCCGACGCGGCCGCCGTGTACGCGCGTTTTCCGGCGCTGGCCGAGCGCAAGTCGCAGACGGCGTTCGCGCTCTCGGGCGGCGAACAGCAAATGCTCGCGATCGGGCGCGCTTTGATGGCCAAACCCAGGATGTTGATGCTCGACGAACCAAGCACCGGTTTAGCCCCGCAAGTCGTCGAGGCGATCTTTGGGATCCTCGCCGAGCTCAAACGGGCCGGGACCGCCGTACTCATCGTCGAGCAGAACGCCTACCTGACGCTGCAACATGCCGACCGCGCCTACGTCTTGGAAAACGGCGAGATCGCGCTGAGCGGAACGGCGGCGGAGCTGAGCGCCGACGAACGCGTGCGGGCCATCTATCTCGGTGGTTCGACGGACGACGCAGCCGTCCGTTGAACCGAGGAAGGCGCGATGTACCTCAAGGACACGAACGAGAGCCTGACCCGCATCGGTCCGCGCACGCCGATGGGCGATGTGCTGCGCCGCTTCTGGCTGCCGGTACTGCTGGCGCACGAGTTGCCCGGGCGCGATGAGGCGCCGGTCGAAGTGCGGTTGTTGGGCGAAGATCTCGAAACCGAATACGACGCGCAGGGCGAGCTCGGCCTCAGCGACCGCTACTTCAAAGAGATGGCGCCGTATCCGGTGCTCTCGAGCGGCGGCGTGGCCTGGACCTACATGGGACCGAAGGATTTCAAGCCGCAACTGCCCGTGTTCGGGTGGTCGGCGCTGCCGCCGGTGCAGCGCTCGGCGGCCAAGCACATCGAACGCTCCAACTGGGCCTATGCCGTCGAGGGCAGCCTCGCGGCCGATACGCGGCCGATCTTTCTGCCCCCGTTTTATACCAGCGCGACGCCGGATCACGGCCACGCGCACGTGCCGATCGACGACAACACCACCTGCGTGTGGTCGCTCGGCGCTCACACGCATGCCGAGCCCGAAGTGCCGGCCGAGGTTCTCGATAATCGCGCGGTGATGGATTTCCAGCACGTGATGATCGCGCTGGCGCGCGACAACGCCCGCGGACACGCCCCCGACGCCGCCTCACACGGCGAGTGGTACTCGGTGCGCCCCTTCCCCGCCTAGTTGCTTACCCGACGATGACCTCGGCTTCGTAGCCGCGAGCGGAGATGTTGGACAGGATCTGTTCGATGTCTTCGGGCCGCTGCAGCTCGCAGGTCAGATCGAGCTGCGCGTACTTCGCCGGCACGCTGCCGAACAACCGGTGATGCAGAACGTCGAGCACGTTGGCGTTGGCATCGTTGACGGCCGTCGCGATCGCGACGAGCCCGCCCGGCTTGTCGACCATCAGCACGCGAATCTGCACCACGCGGCCGGCGCGCATGCGCGAGCGCACGATGACCGAGGCCAGCATCCCGAGGTCGATGTTACCGCCGCACAGCAGCGTGCCGACGCGCATGCCGCGAAAGCGCTCGACATTGCTGCGAATCGCGGCCACGCCGGCCGCGCCGGCGCCTTCGGTGACGAGTTTTTCATCCTCGAGCAGAAACGCGATCGCGGCCTCGATCGCGGGCTCCGAAACGAGCAGCACGTCGCGCACGACGTCGCGCACGATCGAGAGCGGTAAGCGTCCGACGCGCTCGACCGCGATGCCCTCGGCGATCGTCACGCCGCCGACGATCGTCGCTTCGCCCTTCAGCTCGGCATAGAGCGCGGGATAGAATTCGGTCTCGACCCCGATCACCTCGGCCTTCGATCCGAACAGCTCCGCGGCGAGCACCGCGCCGGCGATCAAGCCGCCGCCGCCGACCGGGATCACGATCGCGTCGAGATCGGTACCCGCGTCTTCGAGCAACTCGAGCGTCGCGGTCGCTTGGCCGGCGATGACGTTGAGGTCATCGTAGGGATGGATCAACGTGACGCCGGTGCGCTCGACCAGCGCGTGAACGTAGGCCGAGGATTGCTCGAAGGTCGCCCCCTGCACGACGACCTCGGCGCCGTAGTCGCGGGTGCGGCGAACCTTGAGAAACGGCGTGCCGTCGGGCATCACGACCGTGGCCTTGATGCCCAAGCGCGCGGCGTGGTAGGCCACGCCCTGGGCGTGGTTGCCGGCCGACATCGTGATCACGCCGCGCCGGCGCTGCTCCTCGCTCAAGAGCGAGAGCGCGTTGAGCGCACCGCGTTCCTTGAACGAACCGGTGACCTGGCGCGTCTCGACCTTCGCGAAGACTTCGCCGCCGATGAGCTGCGAGAGCGAGCGCGAACGATCGGTCGGCGTCCGCACGATGCCCCCGCGCAGCCGCTCGACGGCGGCCTGCACGGAACTTCGCAGCTCGCTGTTGGCTGTCGTCACGCAACGGTTACCGGCAGCCGGGTGAGCCCACGCAGCGCGTTGTTGAGCAGGCGCTCGGGCTCGCCGTCGGGCGCGATCGTCGTGATGCGCCGCGCCATCGCGGTCAGCAGCACTTCCGCTTCCAGCCGCGCCAGCATCGCACCGACGCAGAAGTGAATGCCGGCCCCGAACGCGACGTTTTTGGACACCTTGCGCGTGATGTCGAACCGGTCGGGATCCCGCCACGCGCGCGGGTCGCGATTCGCCGCGCCGAAAAATGCCAGCACCTTCTCTTCGGCGCCGAGCGCCACGCCGCCGACGGTCACCGCGCGCGTGGTCGTGCGGAAAAACGCCGTCACCGGCGATTCGAACCGCAGCGCTTCCTCGAACGCCGCGCGCGCCAGCGCCGGGTTCGCGTGCAGCAGCGCCCACTGCTCGGGATGGTTCACGAAACAGTAGAGCGCGTTGCCGATGCCGTGGACGGTCGTATCGAGCCCGGCCGAAAGGAGCGAGCGCACCAGCAGCGCGGCTTCGTCGGCGTCGATCTCACCGCTATCGACCGACGTGTAGACGTCCGCCCCGAGCCCGCCCGGCGCGAGCGCATCGCGGCGGCACTGCGCGAGAATCCACGGACCGACGCGCGCCGCATCGCGCATCGCCGAGGCGAAGAGCTCCCCGTCGGGCGGACCGTCGGCATTGAAGACGGCGTGGCCGTACGGCGCGAGGTTTTCGCGGCCGTCCGCCCGCAGGCCGACCGCGTCGGGAAAGACTTCGAGCGGAAAGGCGTTCGCGCAGTCGGCGATCGCATCGAAGCGGCCGCGCGCGAGTAAGCGTTCCACCAGCGCCGCGGCTCGCAGCTCGAACATCTCGCGCATGCGGCGCAGGGCGGTGCTCGAGAGCACGCGCGAGAGCACCGCGCGCGTGCGCGTGTGCAGCGGCGGGTCGGCTTCGAGGATCAAGCTCGGCGGCCGCCACGGCTTCTCGGTGTGGAAGTTCCCGAAGCCTACGCCGGCGCTCGAGCAGAACGTTTCCCAATCGTTGAGCATCGCGTAGACGTCGGTATGACGCGCCATCGCCCACACCCCGTACTTCTCGAGCCGGACGACCGGCCCGAGGTCGCGCAGCTCCGCATGCATGGCATACGGTTCGAGCAGCAGCTCCGCGCAAAACGGGTCGAGATGCGAAACGGGCGGTCCGGCCGGCGCGGCTGTGGTCATGGCAGCCGTTTAGAGCGTCGCGGCGGCGTAGCCTGCGGACGCGATCTCCGTGCACAGCCCAAACCACGGGCAGCCGGCGCACGCTCCCGGATCGCGCCGGCGGCAAACTGCGCGCGCAGTGCGGCGATTGCGGCGCGGTCGAGCGCGAACGGCCGCTCACGAGGAAGCGGCGGATCGGCCGCGGCGAGCTGGCGCAACGCGTCGCGATCGCGCCGGCGCACCGCGGGCCCCTGACAATGTGTATCGTCCGTGCCGTCGAGGGGAGCGCAGACATCGTCGGGGCCGTCGACCAACTCGACCGCTTCGCCCGTACCGATGCGCGCGACGAGGCCGGCCAAGTTCGCGACGAACGGCGCCGAGTAGCCCTCACCGGCGAAGGTCAGAATGCAGAGGAGATGGTGCGCGCGCAGACGGACGATACCGCATGTCTTCAACGGCAACCGGGACCCTCCCCGGATTGATGATGGACTACCCGCTGCTCATTTCGAACATCCTGGCGCATGCGGTGAAAAACCATCCGCGCCGGGGCGTCGTCTCGCGCGACGGTGCGGACATCGTGCGTTTCACCTATGCGGCATTCGGCGAACGCGTCGCGCGCTTGGCCAACGCGCTGCACCGCTTGGGCATCCGGCCCGGCGACCGCGTGGCGAGCTTCGGCTGGAATTCGCACCGCCATCTCGAGCTGTACTACGCCGTGCCCGGCATGGGTGCGGTGCTCCATACCGTGAACATTCGGCTCTTTCCCGAGCAGATCGCCGGAACGATCGCGCACGCCGCCGACCGCATCGTCTTCGTCGACGCCGCGCTGGTCGGTGCGGTGCGCGCGGCCATTGCCGCCGATCCGGCGCTGGGCGAATGCCGCTTCGTCATCATGGGGCCGGCCGAAGCTTCGTTGCCCAACGCCGTCGATTACGAATCGCTGCTCGCCGCCGAGACGCCGGAGTTCGGCTGGCCCCGGATCGACGAGAACAGCGCCGCGATCATGTGCTTCACCTCGGCGACGACGGGGGATCCCAAAGCGGTCCTGTTCTCACACCGCTCGACGTTTCTGCACGCGCTCGCGACCGCCGCGGCCGATGTGTTCGCGCTCTCCGAGCGCGACGTTGTTTTGCCGGTCGTCCCCATGTTTCACGTCAACGCGTGGGGCTTACCGTTCGTCTGCCCGCTCGTCGGCGCGTCGCTCGTGATGCCGGGCGCGCGGCTCGATCCGGATGGGCTCATCGCGCTGATCGAGGGCGAAGGCGTCACGTTTTCGGCCGGCGTGCCGACCGTCTGGTTCGCGCTGCGCGACGCGCTGCATGCCCGTGGTGCGGGCTTGCCGAGCCTCAACCGCGTGATCGTCGGCGGGTCCGCCGTGCCGCCCGCGCTCTTCGACGATCTCGAAGCGCTCGGCACGCGCGTCATCCACGCGTGGGGCATGACGGAGATGAGCCCGATCGGAACCGTGAGCACCGTGACGGCCGAACTCGCCGCCGCAACGCCCGAGGTGCGGCGCCGCGAGCGGCTCAAGCAAGGTCCGTTTTCGGTAATCGTGGATTGGAAAATCCTCGATGACGACGGGAACGCCGTCGCCGCGGACGGTACCGCGCGCGGTGAGTTGTGGGTTCGCGGACCGGCCGTCGCGGCCGCGTACTACGCCAACGAACGGGCCAGCGCCGCGGCGTTTTCCGGCGGTTGGTTCCGCACCGGCGACATCGTGACGGTCGATGCGAACGGCTTCATGGAGATCGTCGACCGCTCCAAGGATCTGGTCAAATCCGGCGGCGAGTGGATCAGTTCGGTCGAAGTCGAGAACGAGCTGATGGGTCATCCGGCGGTGCGCGAAGCGTGTGTGTTCGGGGTCACGCACGACCGTTGGGTCGAGCGTCCGATCGCCGCGGTCGTCGTGCGTGACGGCGCCGCGGTGAGTGAAGACGAGCTGCGCGCGTGGCTCGGCGAGCGCATCGCGAAGTGGTGGATTCCGGATCGCGTGGTGTTCCTCGAGGCCATCCCGCGGACGGGTGTCGGGAAGTTTCTCAAGCGCGCGCTCCGCGAGCGTTACGCCGATTTGCTCACCGCGGGTAGGGTCATTGTTGCGAAAAATCCTTCAGAGTGATATAACGTATGCAACACTAGCCGGCGGATGCCCGCACGGCCCCGTCGGTAGCACCACTCGCGCAAGCGTTTGGAGAGAGGACTATCGAAACGATGGCAGTTCGTAAGAAAGCCACGCGTAAGAAGAAGACTTCGGCCAAGAAGACCGTTGCCAAGAAGAAGTCGACGCGCAAGGCTGCACCCAAGAAAACCGCAAAGAAAAAGACCGCCAAGAAGAAGTCGTCACGTAAGAAAGCCGCCAAAAAGAAGACCACTCGCAAGAAGACGGCTAAGAAAACCGCCAAGAAAAAGACCGCGAAAAAGAAGTCCACGCGCAAGAAGACGGGGGCCAAAAAGGTCGTCCGTAAGACCGGCGCCCGGAAGAAATCCGCTCCTCGCCGTAAAAAAGCGGCCGCGGCCTAACTGCGACCACGGAGGTTACGAGCGAGTCGCTAACACCGGCTCGCTCCTTTTTTTTAATATATGTATCTTGACGGATTCCCGGAACTTGCCTATTCGCGACTCGTGCGCAAACGGGCGCGCGGCGTCCCGATCCGGGACGGCGGCCGCGCCGTCGCCATAGCTTGGATGGCCGACGGTACGATCGATACGCCCGATACGATGGTGCGTTTCGACGTCACGGAGGGCGAGAAAGCTCCCCGCCGGTTGGCCGATGCGTTCCATCAGACCAACGCCGGTGCGATCCGTTTCTTCGGTGGCGACGACGTCGTGCGCGGGGCGCTGAAGGGGCTCGAGCTCGACACGGAAGTCGACGGCGGCGCCTTCGTCTTCCGCCACGCCCCGCCGCTGCCGGTCAAGGTGACCCTGCGCGAAGGCTCGATGCGCGACTCGCTCGTGCTCGGAGAAATGGCCCGCGAGCAAGCCGCGGCCTTCGACGACCCGAAGATCCTCATCGCCGAGATCGGGCACGAAGCCGTCGGGGTGGCGATCACCGACGCGATCGACAAGAACTGGTCCGAGCTGCGGATCGCCGTTCACCAGCCGCATCGCGGGAACGGCTACGGTGCCGCCATCGCCGCCAGCGCCGCCGACCGGCTCGTAGCCAGCGAAGGCCGGCTGGTCTGCGCCGGCATCCACGGACTCGACGAGCGCAGCCGCCTCTCGCTCGAGCGCGGCGGCTTCCGGCTCGTCGACTACTACTTCGTCGCCACCCGCAAACTCCGCTAGAGCTAATCGGCGAGCAGCCGCGACTCGGCGAGGTCGACGTCGTATTGGATGCGGCGGAAGACCTCATCCCCGATCTCGCCGGCGTGGCGCATATCGTGGAGCGCCGCCCGTTCGGCGTCGATCGTCGCGCGGACCAGCCGGCGCTCGAGGTCGTGGACCTCATCGCCGCCGCCGGCGACCGGCCCGTCGAGCTGCGCGGCGAAGTGCTGGACCTGCTCCTCGTAGATGGCCCGCAGCCGTCCGGCGATTTCCCAATGCACGGCCGAATCGAACGTCGGCTCCAGGCTGACCAGCGTTTGCAGCGCCGCCTGCGCGACGCGCACGCGCGCCATGGCGCGCGAGGCGTCGCCCGCATCGGCGTCGGCGACGCGGAAGCGGCGAATGATCCACGGCAGGGTGAGCCCTTGCCCCAGCAGCGTTACCAGAATGACCGCGAACGTGATGAACAGGATCAAGTCGCGGGCCGGAAACGGCGCGCCGGCCATAACCACGTTGGGGATCGACAGCGCGGCTGCGAGTGAGACGATCCCGCGCATGCCGGCCCAGCCCATGACGAAGGCCGACGCGAACGGCAACGCCCCCTCGCGGCGCAACCGCGAACCCACGATCACCCAGATCAGGCGCACGCCGATCACCGTGGCGGCGACGGCCGCGGCGTACTGCGCCAACGTCGCCGCCGGGAAGATCTGCAGCTCGGCGAAGATCGCGCGCAGCTGCAGGCCGAGAATGATGAACAGCGCGCCGTTGAACACGAAGAACAGCGTGTTCCACACCCCGCGGCCGATCAGCCGCGCCTCGGGCGTATACATCGCACCGCCCTTGCGGCTCAAGTACATGCCGCCGGCCGCCGCGGCCAGCACCCCCGATGCACCCAGCCGGTCGGCCGCGAGATAGACGAGAAACGGCGTGACCAGCGTGATCGTCACCGTGATCACGTCGTCGGTGAGGTGACAGTCGTACAAGAAGCGGGTGGCGCGATCGACGATCGCGCCGCCGGCGAGCCCGACGGCGATGCCCAGCAACGCAACGTAGAAGAACTGCCCGACGGCGGCGCCGAACGAAAACGTTCCGATCATCACCGATGCGACGGCGAACTTATAGAGTACGAGGCCGGTTGCGTCGTTGATCAGGCTCTCGCCGCCCAGCACGACTTGGAGCCGGCGCGGCATGCCGGTCTCCTCGGCGATCGCGTCGGTGGCCACCGTATCGGTTGGTGAGAGGATCGCACCGAGCACGAAGCCGACGTCCAACGGCAAACCGATCACCCAGTGCGCGACGAACGCGACGCTGATCGAGGTCGCGACGACGAGTCCGGTCGCCAGCAGCGTGATCGGTTTGATATAGCGCATGAACTGGCGGAAATCGGTCACGTAGGCGTCGCCGAAGATCAGCGGCGGCAAGAACACGAGAAACACCACGTCGGGCGCAAGCCGGATCTCCGGCATCCCCGGCACGAACGCCAGCACGATGCCGCCGAGCAAGAACACGATCGGGTACGGCTGGCGCGTCCACTTCGCCAAAACGGCGAGCGCGGCGATCAGCGCCAGGACCAGAAACATGTCGAGTTCGCCCATCGCTCAGCCGGCGCGCAGTTTCGGATGCGCGCAGAACGTCCAGACGCCCATCGCGGCGCACAGCAATCCCGACCAGACGAACACCAGCCGCAGGTCGGTGAACCGGGCGATCGTTCCGATCACGAGCGCGCCGCCGGGAACCAGACCCAGCAGCACCATCGAGTAGACCGAGATGGCCCGCCCGCGCATGTCGTCGGGCGCCAGCATCTGCACGAGAACGTTCGACGAGCCGGCGAAGCTCTGCGTGCCCAGGCCAATGAACGTCAAGATGATCGCGGCGACGATGAACGTGTCGGTGAGGCCGAGCGTGGCGACGCCCAGCGAGGCGATCAACCCGGAGACGAACCAGATCGCGGCGCGCCGCTTCACGTTGACCGCGGCCACCAAGAGGGCGCCGGCGACGGCGCCGATCCCGGTCGCCGCCATCAGCAAGCTCAAGCCGCCGGCATCCGTGTGGAGGATGTGGACGGCGTAGGCGGGGAGCAGGAAGCTGTACGAGCGCACCGAGAGCGCGGTGACCATCAGCATCAAATAGATCCAGCGCAACACCGAGTGCCCGTAGATGAACCGGATGCCCTCCACGATCGCCGAGCCGAACGACGTGCGCGCCTTCGAGCTTCCGGGCGACGGTTTCATGAAAATGATCGCCAGCACGACCGCGAACTTCACGATCGCGTTGAGCGACATACACGGCGCGACGCCGAACGAATTGATCAAGATTCCGGCGATCGGCGGACCGACGACGCTCGGAACGTTGAAGCCGAACGAATTCAAGCCGATCGCGTTACCGATCAGTTCGCGCGGAACGAGCAGCGGCACCCAGCTCTGGCGGGCGGGCGCATCGAACGACTGCGTCGCGGCCTGAAAACCGCTGATGATCAAGATCACCGTTAAGGACGCCGTGTGCGTGAACAAGGCGCTCGAGAGCAGCACGGCCAGAACGGCCGTCATGACGTTGGTGCTGAGCAGAATCGGGCGGCGCGGATAGCGGTCGGCGACCACGCCCGCGAACGGCGACGCGATCAGCACCGGGATCATGCGTGAGGCGCCGAGCAGCCCGATATAAAACGAGCCGATCCCGACGTTGGGCGCGAGTTTCGCGACGTAGTAGCCGAGCGCGGTGAACTGGATCCATGTGCCGATATTGCCGACGAAGAGCCCGCTCCAGAGCAGCGAGAAATCGCGGTAGTGGAACGGGCCGAGCAGGCTGCCTTGGGGCTTGGGGACCGGACGTTCGGCGGCGGCGACCTTTCTTTCCGATGCGGTCATCCGATCGAGCCTCGCGCAGCGTCGATCAGCGCTATCGCCCCGTCGACGCCGAAACGCGAGACATCCAGGACCAGATCGTAATAGTGCGGGTCGCCCCAGTCGAAGCCGGCGTGCTCGCGCGCATGGTGGCGCCGGCCGCCGTCGACGCGCGCGATTTCGGCGCGCGCGGCCGCCTCGGTGATACCGAGCGACGCGGCGATGTCGGCCACGCGCCACGCCAGCGGCGCGGTGAGGAACACCCGCAACACGTCGGACCGGTCGCGCAGCACGACGTTGCCGAGCCGTCCGACCACGATCACGTTACCGGCGTCGGCCGCCTCGAGGATGAGCCGGTCGATCTCGCGCTGCGTGACCGCGCTGAGATCGTCGTCCTCGGGGGTCGGCTGGAACGCCTCCGGAACGGCGGCGCTGAGCGAGCGCAGCAGGCGCTGACCGAAGCCGACCTGGCGAAACTCCATGCCTTCCACCATTTCGGGCGATGTGCCCAAACGCGCGGCGACGACGACCGGCAGATCCTCGTCTAAGAGGCGGTAGCCGAGCCGCTCGGCCAGCCCGTGTGTCACGGCCCGGCCGGCCGCGCCGTACTCGCGCGAAATCGTGATGGTCATCGCCCTTGCGCCTCTTCCATCCCGGCTGCTTCAGCGGATGGACCCGGAGGTCCGGGTCGAAGCCGCACCCCATGCCGATCATCGAGACGCGGGAGCTGCGCAAGGTCTTTCGCTCGATCAAGCGCACACCCGGGGCCGGCGGCGCGCTCAAGACGCTCTTCTCGCGCGAATACGTGGACAAGGTGGCGGTCACCGGCGTCACGATGTCGCTCGAGGCCGGCGAGCTGGTGGGCTACATCGGCCCCAACGGCGCCGGCAAATCGACCACGATCAAGATGCTGACCGGCATTCTGGTCCCAAGCTCGGGCGAGGTGCGCGTGGCCGGCATCGTCCCCTTCGCCCGCCGCAGCGAGAACGCGCGCAACATCGGCGTGGTGTTCGGCCAGCGCTCGCAGCTGTACTGGGACCTGCCGCTGGTCGAGTCGTTCGAGCTGCTGCGCGCGATCTACGGCGTTTCACCCGAACGCTATCGCGCCAACATGGACTACTTCACCGAGCTGCTCGAAATGGGCGAGTTCATGGGAACCCCGGTGCGTCAGCTCTCGCTCGGCCAGCGCATGCGCGGCGATTTCGCGGCCGCCATGCTGCACGATCCCAAGATCGTCTTCCTCGATGAGCCCACGATCGGACTCGACGTGGTCGCCAAGGAGGCGATCCGCAACTTCATCGCCGACGTCAACCGCGAGCGCGGCACGACGTTCATTCTGACCACGCACGATCTGGCCGATGTGGAACGGCTGTGCCGGCGGATCGTGCTGATCGACCGCGGCAGGCTGATCTTCGACGGTGAGGTCGAGGCGCTGCGCGACGGTTACGGCACGCACCGCACCCTGGTCGTCGAGCTGTGCGAACCCGAACGGCACGTGGAAATGGACGGGACCGAGGCCGAGCTGACGACGCCCACGCTCGCGCGCTTCCGCTTCGACCGCCGCACGATGTCGGCCGAGACGTTGATCCGGCGCGTCGCCGACCGCTACCCGGTGAGCGACATCTCGATCGAAGAACCGGAGCTGGAATCGATCATCCGGCGCATCTACCGCGAAGGCTACGTGGCCGAACCCGGCGCCGAGCCGGCCGCACCCTGACCGTGCGCACCGAACCCTACGTCGAGTTTGCCAAGAAAGCGTTCGCGCGCGAGGCGACCTACCGGATGGAGGTCTTCACCAACGTCGGCTCACTGCTGGTGCGGCTGTACCTGATGAAGATGGTCTGGACGGCACTCTACGCCCAGAACGCGGCGCCGGCGAACGTGCCGCTGCACGCGATCATCACCTACACCACGATCGCGCTGCTGATGTCGCTGGTGCTCGAAATCGACGGCACCCGCATCATCCGCGACCGCGTCCGCGAAGGCTCGATCGCCACCGACCTGATGAAACCGATCAACTTGCCGCTGTACTTCTTCAGCGACGGCTTCGGCCAGACGCTGCTGCACGCACTCCTGATCGTCCCGGCGCTGGTGCTCGCGCTCTTCATCGTCCGCATCGACGTGCCGCCGCCGCTTGCGCTGGTCGCGTTCGCTCTCAGCTTCGCGCTCGGCTACGTAGTGAACTTTCTGATGAACTTCCTGATGAACGCGGTCGCGTTCTGGACGCTCGAAACGTTCGCCATTCAGCTGATCGTGCGCTGGGTGAGCGACCTGCTCGGCGGACAAATCGTCCCGCTGATCTTCTTCCCGGGCTTCCTGCAGAACATCGTGCTCGCGCTGCCGTTCGCCGCGGTGTACTCGACGCCGCTGCTGATCTATCTCGGCAACATACCGCCGAGCGCGTACCCGGCGGCCTTTGCCGCCCAGCTCGGCTGGGCCGCGGGGTTCGCCGTCTTGGCCACCTTCGTGTGGCGCGGAGCGCTCAAGCGCGTCGTCGTACAGGGCGGCTAGACGCGAGGCCGGACCGCTTCGGCGACGAGCTCGCCGGCGGCGGCGGTTACTGCTGCGCGAACAGAAGCGAGAGGTGCTCCGGCGGCGGCAGATCGAGCTCATCGCGCAGCGAACGGCAGTACGCTCGAAAGTGACGCTTTGCCGCATCGGGGCGGCCGAGCCGCAGCTGTGCCCGGATGAGCAGCTCCGCCGCAACGTCGTCATACGGGTCGAGCGACTGCAGGTCTTCCGCTACCGTCAACGCGCGCAGGCCGTCTTCGCGAAAGAACGCGTCTTCAACGAGCATCCGCGCGAGCTCGGTTCCCGAAGCTATGAGCCGACGTTCCAGTTCGCTGAACCCGTCGAGACACGCGAGCCGCAGATAACGGCGTTCCTTGAACCCCTCGAAGGCTCGTTGAACGATACGCAGTTGCGCGGTATCGAGGCGCATCCGATCGGCATCGTGTTTGCGAACCAGCGCTTCGAGGGCGCCGACGTCAACGTACACATCAGATCCGAGACGGTAACCGCCTCCATGCGTGGCGATGACGTCCGGCGTGCCGAATTTAGAGCGAATCCGGTGAACGTATACTTTGAGCAGGTGCGCTGCCGATGCGCCGTCCCGCCCGGGCCAAATCTTGTCGCACCACTCCTCACGGTTGCATCCGCTCCGGTTCAAAGCAACGACCGTTGCAACGGCAAACTCGCGGTTGGTCAGTGTGACCTCTCGTCCGCCGCAACGTGCCGTACCCTCGAAGACGTTGATCTCCATGCGGCCGCTGTGGCCGGACGGCGGCGCAAAATCGAGAAATGCATCGGCGGAGCCGCCGACGGTATCGCGGGCCGTCGTCCGAAATTCTTCATGCAAGCGAACGATGTCGTCGGGCCCGGGATGCAGCACGAGCCCGCTCCGGACGCGCCCGCGGTTCAAGTCGTTCGCCTCGAACGGCAGGTTGGGATCGTCCACGATAGCGGCATACGCGCACATCGGAAGATTCGGCCGCGACCCGCGAGCGAGCCACGGTAAGAGCCGTGAGGCGGCTGCGAGACCGCCGGGAAACAGTTGGGCCAGCGCCGAGTCCGGGGATATGTGCCGGCCCTCCGAGAGCGCCGCCATCGCAACATCCGGGTGGGCGCTGGAATCGAGCCACGCCAGCAGTATCAGGGAACGCGGGGCGGGTAGATTCAGGACTGGCCGGTTATACAAAGCTGGATGCTTCACTGGGCACTTCCCTCCCGCTACAAACGGGATCGAGTCACTGTGGTGGCCCCAGTCTAGTCCGGGCGGGAAATGCGGAAATCGGTGCGGGTACCCAACTTGCGGCAGCGCTACCCGGCAGCGCCACCCAAGACCGGACGTGGGTCACACACCCGGCGCGACTTTTGCCGGCGCGAACGCGCGAGGAAAGCGTTTACGCGTCAGACAACACGCGCACGTGATGAAGTCGTTCGCCGCACTCGGCACGTTGCTGGCACTGCTTACGCTGATGATGGTTCCGTCGTTCGCGGCGCCGGAACCGTTCGAGATCAACCTGATGATCTCGCAAACGGGAGCCGCGGCGTTCCTCGGGCAGAAACAGCTCGAGTCGTACACGATCCTTCAGAAGCTGGTCAACGACAGCGGCGGGATTCGCGGCCGGCCGCTCAAGTTTGTCTTTCACGACGACCAGTCGAGCCCCCAGACGGGACTCCAAATCGCCAACGACCTGATCGCGAAAAAAGTGCCGGTCATCATCGGTTCGTCGTTCGCGCAAGTATGCGCGGCCGTCGCGCCGCTGGTGCGCGAGAACGGCCCGGTGCTGTACTGCCTCTCGCCCGGAATCCATCCCGTTGCCGGCGGCTACGTGTTCGCCTCATCCGTCGGCACGCGCGACATGGCCGCCGTCTTCTTACGCTTTCTGCGCGAGCATCACTGGGAGCGCATCGCGGTCATCACCTCGACCGACCAAACCGGCCAAGACTTCGAGGGCGCGTTGAACGCGGAGCTCGCCACGCGCGCGAACGCGGCGTTCACGGTCGTCGCGCGCGAACACTTCGCGCCGGGTGACATCACGGTGAGCGCGCAGATGGCGCGCATCAAGGCGGCAAACCCGCAGGCGCTCTTCGCCTGGAGCGCCGGGACGCCGTTCGGCACGCTGCTGCGCGGCATCTCGGAAGCGGGGCTCGAACTGCCGGTCCTCGGCTCCAACGGCAACATGATCTTCAAGCAGCTCGCTCAATACGCCGGCTTTACCCCCGACCAGCTGCTCTTCCCGGGAACGACGGCGCTCGCGCCCGGCACGATCCAAGCGGGCCCGATCCGTGACAAACAGACGGCCTTTTTCGCCGCCTTCAAAGCGGCCGGTATCCACCCCGATAACCCGAACAACACGGCCTGGGACCCGGCCGGAATCGTGATCGACGCCTTTCGCAAACTGGGCACCGATGCGACCGCGCAGCAAATCCGCGATTTCATCCGCGGCCAACACGGGTGGGTCGGCATCAACGCCGTCTACGACTTCAGCGATCCCGAACAGCGTGGGATCGGCGGCTATGCGATCGTCGTCTACCGCTGGGACGCCAAACGCGCGGCGTTCATTCCGCAAAGCCGGCCCGGCGGCGGCCTGCGCTAAACGCGGGCCGCTTGGCGGCTGAGCGCGATCTCGCACCGCTCGCGCGCCGAATCGACCAACGCCACACCGACCTCGAGCGTTCCGAGCGCCCAGCGCCCGGAATGCTCGAGCGGCGTGCCGTTGCGAATCGCATCGTCCATTTCCGCGACCTCCACGCTGCCGATGCCGCGGTCGCCGACGACCAGTACCTCGCGCCGGCCCGCATCGCCGTAAACGTATAACCCGTTGGGCGACTGGCGCACGTCGCCGCGCTCGCAGCTCACGACGGTTAGACCGAACCAGTTGATGTGCGCCCGCGTCCCAACCGCCTGCGGCGAGCCCCAGCCGCCGCCGGTCGCGTCGGCATGTTGCACGGCCGCACCGAAGCGCATACTTTCCTTGGCGGATTCGACATCCGCCGCGCCGGCGCGCAAGGCCCGGCGGATCGGGATGCGCTCCTCCTCGGTATACCAGCGATTGCCGATGCCCCAGGTGAGTTCCGACGTGTCGAAATAGCCGTAACCGTTGTAGACCAGCGACGCCGGCGTGCCGTCCTCGAACTCGAGGTAGGCGGTGAAGTTGCCCGGACACGGCCGCTCGGGCATCCAGCGCCCGACCATCGCGCGCACGCTGCGCAGCGGTCCGGGGCCGAGCGTGCGAATCGTATCGATCAAGTGCGGAGCGTGGCGAAACACCACGCCGCCGCCCAAGCGCTCGTCGACTTCTTCGGCCACGCGCGGCTTGATCAGCCAGTCGGTCGACATCCAACTCGTGATCGCGATGATGCGGCCGAGCTCGCCCGAGCGCACCACGGCGGCCATCGCGCGCACGTCGGGACTCATGCTCCAAGTCTGCCCGCACAGCAGCAACACACCGTTGCGTTCGGCCGCCGCGCACATCCGCTCGCACTCATCGATCGTGAGCGCCATGGGTTTCGTGCAGATCACGTGTTTGCCGTGCTCGGCCGCCGCGATCGTGTGTTCGCAATGCAGATGATTCGGCGTCGCGATCCAGATCGCGTCGACGTCGGGATCGGCACAGAGCGCTTGCACGTCGGCGTAGGCGCGTCCCCCGTACTGCGCTTCGAATGCCGCGCGCGCGCTTTCACGCGGGTCGGCGGCGGCGACGATCTGCGCGCCCGGATACGCGTCGATGCCGGGCATCACCATCGCGGCCGCAACGCCGAGCCCAGCCAATCCAACCTTCAGCATTTCGCAACGGCTTTCAACGTATCGCGACCGGTTCCGTGTTCCCTCGCAAGAGGCTTTCCTTCCGATTATGAAGAAATTTTCCTAATGGCAACGAGCAGCGAACAGAACGAGCGGCTGACGCAAATCGGTCCCGGCACCCCGATGGGAAACTTGTTGCGCCACTACTGGCAAGTCGTCGGTGTGGTCGTCGAACTCGATGCCGACCCGGTTCGCCGCGTGCGCATCCTCGGTGAAAACCTCACGCTCTTCCGTTCTGAGAGCGGCGCCTACGGCCTGATCGCCGACCGCTGCCCGCACCGCTGCATGGACATGAGTTACGGCATCCCGCATGCCGACGGCATTCGCTGCGCCTACCACGGCTGGCTCTTCGACCCTGAAGGCAAGTGCCGCGAGATGCCGTTCGAAGACCGCGCCCATCCCGAAGCCCACTTTCGCGACAAGGTCACGATCAAAGCCTACCCGGTGCAAGAGCTGGGCGGCTTGCTGTTCGGTTATCTGGGGCCGCTGCCCGCGCCGATACTGCCGCGCTGGGATCTCTTGGCGCGTGAGGATCTCGACGTCGTGGTCGAAATCCATACGCTGCCGTGCAATTGGCTGCAGTGCATGGACAACGCCGCGGATCCGGTGCACTTCGAGTGGCTGCACGCGAACTTCGGCAATTACCAGCTGAAGAAACTCGGCCGCCCGCCGGCCTTCAACGCCCGGCCGCACGTGAAGATCGAGTTCGAGCCGTTCAAGTGGGGCATCACCAAACGCCGCCTGCTCGAGGGCGAACCCGAGGACTCACATGATTGGGTAACGGGTCACCCGCTGTTGTTCCCGGCGGCGCTGGCGGTGATGAGCGCAACCGGCGAAGGCGCAACCCTGCAATTCCGGGTGCCCATCGACGACACGAACACGGTGCAGTACGCCTATCGCACGGTTCCGGTCGCGTCCGGCGCGAGCCGCAAGGGGATCGCGGTGAAGCATTCAGACCTGTTCAATGCCGATGGCTCGCTGATCAACGAAGGCAACGTGCTCGCGCACAACGTGCCGCCGCAAGACATGCTGGCGTGGGTGGCCCAAGGGCCGATCAGCGAGCGCACCCAGGAGCATCTCGGCAGCAGCGACCGCGGCGTGATCATGTACCACAAGATGCTGGTCGATCAGATGGAGCGCGTGGAGCGCGGCGAGCGGCCGACCCTGGGCGTCGTCGACGATCCGAGCGAAAACGAACCGTTCATCGAGCTGCGCCGCGAACGCGTCGGTCTGACGGCATTCGAGCTGAAATACGAGAACTATTTCGACCGCATCGACGAACTCGCGCAAGTGCGCTCCTAACCGCGGCGCGGACAGGGACGGCGCGCTCGTGAAGCGTTCGACGGCCATTGCGGCGCTTTCGGCCGGGCTCGTGACCGCCCCGACACTCGCGCGTGGGCAAGCACCGGTCGCGGTGACGGTGGGCATCACGAACAGCACGGCCGACGTGCCGTTCATCCTGGCCGAGCGGCTCGGCTACTTCCGAGAGGCCGGCATCGTCGCGACGCTGGCGCCGTTCGACGGCGCGCCGAAAATGATCGCACCGCTCGGCGTCGGGCAACTCGACGTCGGCAGCGGAGCGCCCTCGGCCGGGCTCTACAACGGTGTGGCGCGCGGGATAAGCGTCCGCATGGTGGCCGACAAGGGCTCGCCGCGACGCGGCTACGGGTACGGTCCGCTGATGGTGCGCAAAGACCTGGTGACCTCGGGCAAATACAAGTCGCCGCGCGATCTCAAAGGCATGAAGATCGGTGAAATCGCGCCCGGCGGCGCGAGCACCGCGACGCTGGCGAAGCTGCTTGCGACCGTCGGACTCACCTATGGCGACGTGCAGCATCTCTTCTTGCCCTTTCCCGATCACGTCGCCGCGATTGCGAACGGTTCGATCGACGCTTCGCTTCCGAACGAGCCGTACGCGACGATGATGGAGCGCCAGGGCGCCGCCGTGCGCGTGATGGGCAACGACAAATGGTATCCCAACCAAGAGATCGCCGTCGTCATCTACGGCAAGTCGTTCCTCGGCGAGCACCGGGATGTGGGCCACAACTTCATGCGCGCGTGGATTCGCGCGGTGCGGTTCTACAACGGCGCCCTTGCCGGCGGGCACCTCCGCGGCCGTAATGCCAAGGCGGTGATCGACGAGCTGGTCGCGAGCACCGACATCAAGGACCGCTCGATCTACAGCGATATGATCGCGAGCACCGTCGACCCCGACGGCAAGATGAACCTCGGAAGTCTGGCCGACGACCTCGCATTTTTCGAGCAGCAGAAGTTGATCCAGGCGCCGATCGAGGTGGCCGCGGCGGTCGATACCGAGTTCCAACTCGAAGCGGTCAAAGCGCTCGGACCATACCGGGAGCCGCTTTCATGATCGCCGCGCCGCCCGCCGTGGCGCGCGATCTGCGGACGTTCATCGGCGAGCTGGAGCGCCGCGGCTTGCTGCGCCGTGTGACGAAGTCCGTCGATCCGGCGTGGGAACCCGGCAGCCTCGTGAAGTGGATGTTCCAGGCGCTGCCCGAGGAGCAGCGCTTCGGGCTCTTGTTCGAGAACGTGCAGGGCTCGTCGATGCCGTTGCTGACCGGCGCCATCGGCGCGTCGACGGCCACCTTCGCGGCCGCGCTCGGCGTTGCGCCCGGCGCGATCAACACCGCCTTGCTCGCGAGTTTGAAGAACCGCATCGCACCGACGGCGGTGGAGCGCGGCGTCTGCCAGGAAGTCATCGCGTGCGGCGCCGACGCCTCGCTCGCGGAACTGCCCATTCCAATCTGGACGCCGGGCAAAGACGTCGCGCCGTACATCACGACGATGGTCGTGACCAAAAACGCCGCCACCGGCGAGCAGAATACCGGCGTCTACCGCACCCAAGTGCTCGACGCCCGGCGCGTGATCGCAAACCTCAGCCCCAACCGCCAAGGCACGCGCAACGTGCGCACGTTCCACGACGCCGGCGCAACGGCGCCGATCGCGTGGGTGATCGGCGCCCCGCCGGCCGTCTATATCAGCGCGGTCGCGAACCTGCCCTATGGCCAGGATGAGATGGAGTTTGCCGGCGCGCTGCAGCGCGAACCGGTCGCGCTCGTCCGCTGCCGAACGCAGGATCTGCTGGTGCCGGCCGAAGCCGAAATCATCATCGAAGGCGAGATCGCGATCGGCGAGACCGCCACCGAAGGACCGTTCGGCGAGTTCGCGGGCTATATGAGCCACACCGGAACGCGCCCGATCGTGCGCATCACCGCGATCACCCACCGCCGCGACCCGATCTACTACGGCCTCGCGAGCCAGATGCCGCCGAGCGAGAGCACGATCATGCAGAGCCTCACGAACGGCGCGGTCCTGCTGAAGATGCTGCGCGAGGACTTCGGCGATCCCAACATCGTCGATGTGTTCATCGACCCGACGTTCGGCGGCGTGCTCGCCCACGGCATCATCGCCATCACCCCGCACTATCCCGGCCACGGCCGGCGCATCGCGCGGCTGGCGGCCGACCTCACGGGCCTCAAACGCGTGACCGTCGTCGACGCCGACATCGACATCCGCGATCCCGCGCATGTCGATTGGGCCCTCAACGCGCGCTACAACCCGGCCAGCGACACCGACCTCGTCGACAACGCGTTCTACTTCATGGACCCCGCATTGCCCAAAGCGGAGTCGCGCGCCAAAGCGATGGGCAGCAAGCTCGTGATCGACGCCACCGCCAAGCACGATCCGGGAACGTTCTCGCTTCCGCCGCGAGAAACGATGATGCGCGCGCTCGAGGTTTGGAAAGAGATCGGCTTGCCCGAGTTCACGATCCCCAAACGCGCCAGCAGCCGCATCGAGCGTTCGTAGGCCGCGACCCCGAGGCTATTCCCAGGCGACCTTGTCGACGTAGCACCACTTCCAATCCTCGCCCGGTTCGATGGAACGGATGATGGGATGATGGGTCGCGTGGAAGTGTTTCGTCGCGTGCTTGTTCTTGGAATCATCGCAGCAGCCGACGTGGCCGCATTCCAAACACAAGCGCAGGTGCACCCAGCGATCGCCCATCTTCAGGCATTCCTCGCACCCGATGGTGTTCGGATGCACGGGGCGGATCGTGTTGAGGTGCGTGCACGGCACCGTCTCGGCGGTCATGCGCTCAGAGACCCGGGCGGAACGGCGGCGAGTTCCACGTCGCCGCGCGCGGCCAGCCGGCCCAGCAGCAGATGGTAGTAGAGCATCCCGCGCTGTTCGCCGAGCTGCGCCAGTAAGGCCTCGACCTCGACGTCGCTGCGGCCGGAAAGGTCGCGCACGCTCTTCGCAACCCCCGAATCGTTCATCGGGAAGAGATCGAGGCGGCCGAAACCGCGCAGCGCCACGACGGCGGCGGTCCACGGCCCGATGCCGCGATGGACGACGAGCGCCGCCATCAGGTCCGCGGTGGGCAGCAGCATCAGCCCCGCTTCGTCGATCGCACCCTCGAGGATCGCCCGCGCGACGGCGCGCACCGAGACGACCTTGTTGATGCTCAGGCCCAGCCCGCGCAGTTCTTCGGCATCCGCATCGAGGAACGTCTGCGGCTCGGGAAACGCGTAGAGCTGCCCGTCGCCGACCGCGACCGGCGCCGAATAGCGCTCGATCGCGCGGCGCAAGATCGCTCCGGCGGCGTGAATGCTCACCTGCTGGTAGACGATCGCGTTGACGCAGGCTTCCCACACGGTCGGATACCGCGGCGGCTTGACGCCTCGCGCGCCGGCAACGAGCGGGGCGAGCCAGGCGACACCGGCCGCCGCGCGATAAAACGGCCCCAGGTCGACGCCGGTACCCAGCAAGCGTTCGACCAGCACCGCCGCATCGAACGCCGGGCCGGATCCCTCGATCTCAACCGCCAGCGCCGTAGCGCCGGTTTGCGTCACGCTCAGCAACGCCGGTGCGCCGGCGCCGCCGATCAGGCGCCGGTAGGTCGTACCGTCGAAACGGTCGACCACGTTGGTCGAGAGGCGCCGCAGCACGTTCGCCGTCAGATCGAGGCGAAAGGGCGGGCGCACCGCCACGCGTGCGGTGCTAATGGAGGTTCCGGTAGTTGGCGTTGGGGACCAACACGACATGCGAATCGTCGTAGGCGAGCCAGACGGTGAAGTACCGCAAGAGCTCGGCACCGATCAGACCATCGATGCCGGGCCAATTGTTGTGTTTCGGATCGACTACCAGCGCCTCGAATTGCCGCAGGTGCAGCTTTCCGATATCGACCGAGGTGAGATCGTACCGATCGCTCTGAAGCGTGCCGCGCACCGCATCGTACTGTGGTGCGTCGCGATCCGTTACCCCCAACGCCTTGGGATGGCGGCGCGCGAAGTAGTTGAAGATCGTCAGCGTCTGCGCGCTGCCGGTGTCGATCACGAAGCGTTCGCCCGGCACGCCGTTGACGCTTGCGCCGGTCAGCGGGCGCTGCGTTCCAAGCCGAACCTCAACCGCGATCGCGTTCGCGCCCGCCGGCAACGGTTCGGCGGCGGAGAACGCCGTCGCGCGGCCGTTCTCGTAGTCGAGCCGCAGATGGAGCTCGGCGATGAAATCAAACCCGAGGATGCCGGCGATGTTCGCGCCCGGCGGCGCAGCGGCCGCGCTCGGGCGCGTTTGCGCCACGACGTCGTGCATGCGCAGCTCGCCGACCTGCATGTCGGGCACGACGACGGTCGAGGTGCGCAGCGCGCGCAGGCCGACTTCTTGCGCCGTCGCATCGTCGATCTCGATACCGGTGGCGCCGCTGTCGAGGAGAAAATCGTACCCGCGTCCGGCGATCACGACGTGCACGGCGAACGCACCGCCGTCGCCGATCATCCGCACGGGCAGCTCGACGCTGGTTTTGCCGGCCGGAAACTCGACCAGCGCACGGCGCGGAGGGGGAATGCCGATCTCCGCGCCGGTGATCGGACGGGTCACGAAGCTCGTGACGCGGTAGTCGGCGTCGTTTTCCGCGTGCCCGTCACGGCGCGTCCAATGCCACGCCGCGGTGTGACCGTCGACCGTGCGGAAGTCGTCGTAGGTGAAGACGGTCGTTTCGGCCGGTGCGATCACCTCGCGCCGCAGAACTGCAAACGTGACCGGGTCGACGTACTCTTTCGTGCCGTCGCCGCCGCTATCGAGCCGGCTCAACACCAGCGCGTGCGGCGGCGCAGCGGCGACGGCGACGCTGCTGGTGAAGCCGCCGGTTGCGGCCGCCTCTGAACCCGGCTGGTCGAGCACCGTCTGGCCGTTGGCGTTCTGGTGCCAATCTTGGTGTTGATAGCGCCCGAACTCCGCGTGCAGGCCGCCGTCGATGTCGACCTCGCGGAAGTCGGCGCCGGAACGGTAGATCGTCGCCGTGCCCTCGACTCCCGATACGGTGCGGTGCGCCGTTTCTACGAACGCTTGCTCGCCCGCGGCGGCGGCGATCTTGGCGCGCAGCGCATCGGCCGCCGGCACATCCGCGGCCGCCGTGCCCGCCGGACCAACCGCGAGCGCACACGTGGTGAACACGATCAGCGCGGCCATGGGCGCAAGCTTCATTTCAACCGACCCCCAGCACGAAGCCATTATCCGCGCGGGCGGCCGGCCCTGCGGCGCCGCGAGCGGCCGGGAGGTTGGCTGCGGCGCGCTGAAACGAACGCCCGATGCAGCAGCGCCGGTCCTATCTCGCGACGTACGCGCGGTACTGGCGCATCAACCTGCTCACGATGTTGGAGTACCGCGCCAACTTCCTGATGTGGGGCGGTTTCACGGTCGTCTATCACGCCTCGGCCGTCGTCGCGCTGTGGGTGACGCTGCGCCAATTTCCGTCGATCAACGGCTGGAACTTTCGCCAGACCGCATTCATGTACGGGCTCTGGTTTCTCGGGCACGCGGTGCACAACACGTTCTTCTTCTCGGTCGGCAGCGTCCCGGAATTCATCCGCGAAGGCCGCTTCGACCGTTTCCTCGTGCGGCCGCTCGATACGCTCTTCCAAGCGATGACGGTGCCGCAACAAATCTGGCCCGACGAGCTGATCCTCTCGCTGCTCTACTTCGCCGTCGTCGTGCCCTTCAGCGGCGTTCGCGTCGACGCGCTGTTCCTGTGTTACGTTCCGCTGGTTGCGATCGGCGGCGCGCTGATCGATTTCGGCATCAACCTCGCCATCGCGACCGTCGCCTTTTGGTTCATTCGGATCGAGTCGCTGCGCTGGGTGATCATGTCGCTCGAACAAGAGTTCTCGCGCTATCCGATCTCGATCTATCAGCGCGGCGTGCGCGTCGTGCTCGCGTTCGTCTTGCCGTTCGCGTTCATGAACTATTTCCCGGCGACGTTTTTGCTGCGCAAGTCGGAGGACGGATTACACCTGAACCCGGCCGTCGGGCTGCTCACGCCGCTGGTCGGCTGCGTCTGCCTCGCGCTCTCCTATACGTTCTGGCGCGTGGGCCTCGACCGGTATCAGGGCACGGGCAGTTGAAAGAGAGGGCATGAAGCGCTTCCTCTCCGCCGCCGTCGCCGCCGCGCTGATTGCCGCCGCGGCGCCGGCCGGTGCCGAGGTCGTCGACGTCGTCATTCAGGCCGGGCACGAGGGCCGGCCCGCCTCGTGCGCGCCCAATCACGTTCGGGCCTGCAACATCGGCGCGAGTTCGCCCGCGGGGCGTGAGATTCTGTGGACGCCGATCGTTGCCGATGCGGCCGCGGCGACGCTGCGCGCAGCCGGCTTGCGGGTTGCGCGACGGCCGGCGGACTACCCGCAGCACGACACGGCGCGGGTCGCGATCTTCATCCACTTCGACGGCAGCGAGCCGCCGTGCGCGAGCGGCACGTCGGTGGGTTTTCCGGCGACGACCTCGCATGCTTTCGTCGCCGCATGGGAACGGGCATACCGATCGCTCTTCCCGTTCCACTTCGTGGGCGAGAACATCAGTTCGAACGAAGAGCACTACTACGGCTTCCACAAGGTCGATGCACCACAAAAAATGCTGATCGAATACGGCGAATTGACGTGTCCCGCGCAGGCTGCTTGGCTTGCGCCCCGCTTGCGCCGGCTCGGCGTGTTTACCGCGCATTTCGTGATCGGGGCGCTGCGCTGATGCAGCGTGCGGCGTTCCTGGCCGCCGGCGCTGCCGCCATGACGGCCCCCCGGGCGCTGCGGGCCCAAACGATCCCGGTCGCGGATCTGGTCGACCGGTTCCCCGGCATCATCGGCATCTATTGCCGCACGCTGACGCCGGCGCCGCCGCTCGTGAGCGTCCGCGCGGACGAGGTCTTCGCGGCGGCCTCGATCATCAAGCTGCCGATCATGCTCACCGTCTACCGGGCCTACGAACGGAAAACGGCCTCGCCGGATGAGTACGTCACGCTGCTGCCGGGCGACATCACCGAAGGCGCGCCGGTACTGGGCGACGCGCATTCCGGCCAGCGCTGGCCGATCGGCGTGCTCGTCAACGCGATGATCAGGTACAGCGACAACATCGCCTCGAACGCCTTGATCAGCCACTTCGGCTTCACCGCGATCAACGCCACGATTCGCAGCGCCGGGATGACGCGCACGCTGCTCGCGCGACACTTCGCGGGCGAGGTTCCGCCGGGACGCCGCAACCTCAACGTGACGACGCCGCACGACATCGGTTTGCTGCTCTACGAGATCGAACGCGGCGCGCACGAAGGGATCCCGACCGTCGCCTCGCCGGCATCATGCCGCGCCATGATCCAGACGATGCTCGGTCAGGAATACCGCGAAATGATTCCGGCCGGCGTCAAACGCCACGTCGCGATCGCCAACAAGACGGGCGAACTCGACAACGTTCGCAGCGATGCGGCGATCGTGGACCCGCTCAGCGAGGCGCCCTACATCCTGGTGCTGCTCACGCGCGATCTCGACTACCCGGGCCTGGCCTACGGCGAGATCGCCGAGTTCGCCGAGCGCATCGACAACGCGATGCGCCGGCTACCCGTCCATTAGTGCGGCGGCTCTAGTCCGCGGGCTTTTCCTCGATCGTCACGGAGGTCATCTTGTCGCCTTTGCGGATCGCGTCGACGACCGACTGACCTTCGACCACGTGCCCGAAGACCGTGTATTGCCGGTTGAGGAACGGCGCGTCGTCGAGGCAGATGTAGAACTGCGAACCGGCTGAGTTCGGGTCCGAACTGCGCGCCATAGCAACGGTTCCTTTGATGTGCTTGTTCTCGTTGAACTCGGCGTCGAGCCGGTAACCGGGGCCGCCGGTTCCGTTGCCGTCGGGACAGCCGCCCTGGATCACGAAGCCGGGCTCGACGCGGTGGAACGTCAGCCCGTCGTAAAAGCCCGCCCGGGCGAGCTTGATGAACGCCGCCGAATGCTGCGGTGCGTCCTCGGGGTAAAACGTGAAGACGATGTCACCTTTGTCGGTCGTGATGCGGGCGCGAGCGCTTGCCGCCTCGGCCGCAAGCTCGGTGAGTTCGTCGCCGGTTGGTTTCGTATTGGTCGCCATATACCGTAAGTCTACGGCGCCGTGGATGCCCTTGCCCGCCCGTTACGCTTACCGTTATCAGGGTATTGTATGAATCAACGCGTTCGAGCCGCACCCCGGCCGGACGCGGGGACGGAAGCAAGGAACATGACAGATTCGGAAACGCGGTTACGAGCCCCCGGCGCACAGCTGCGGTTGTGCGTCCCTCCGGACCCGCGACTGGGCGGATACGTGCGTCAAGAAGTCATGGACTTTGCCGAAACACAGGGCATCGCGCGGCCCGAGCTCACGGATTTCGTCTCGGCGATCGGGGAAGCGCTCGCCAACGCGATCGAGCATTCGCAAACGGTCGAGCCGATCGAGATCTCCGCCTGGTTGCTGGGCGAGGATCGTCTGTTCGCCTCCGTTCGCGACCGCGGCATCGGCTTCGCGCCGATCGGCGGCGGACGCTCGCTCGTTCTGCCGGATGGCTACGCCGAACGCGGCCGCGGCCTGCCCATCATGCGCCGCTGCGCCGAGGTGTTCAGCGTGCGCAGCGCGCCGGGCGAGGGCACCCGCGTGACGCTCGGCTGTCATGTCCACCGGGCGGCCGGCCGGCAATCGCTGCACGTCGCCGGCTAACCGGTTACACCAGTCCGTCGATGGCCCGGGCGAGCGCGAAGTCGCGCTCGGTCAAGCCGTGCGCGTCGTGCGAGGACAGCCGCACGGTAACATCGTTCCAGGCGATCGCGATATCCGGATGATGGTCCGCCGCGTTCGCCGCCGTGGCGATCGCGTTCACGAACGCGATCGAACCGTTGAAGTTCCCACGGTCGAACGTGCGCACGATCTCCTCGCCCTCGCGCGCCCAACCGGGCAAGGCGGCAAGTTCGCGCACGATCGCATCATCGGGTAAGGGCTGCGGCATCGGCTACCTCCAGGAGTCCACGGGATGCCAGCGCCGCGAACGAACCGGCGATCGCGGCGATCGTTTCTTCGATGTCGGCATCCGAGTGCTCGGTGCACAGAAACATCACTTCGTTCTGCGAGGGCGGCAAGAGGATCCCGCGCGTGCGCATCTCGTGGTAGTACGCGGCGTAGGTCGCGCGGTTCGCCGCCCGTGCGTCGTCGTAATTGCGGCTCGGCGGACCGTTTCGAAAACAGAAATCGACGATGCTCTCGAGTTGCACGACCGCGATGTCGCAGCCGGTGTGCGCGACGGCCGCGCGGATGCCGGCGGCCAAACGCTGCGCGCGGCGATCCATCGCCGCATAGGCGCCCGGGTGCTGCTCGAGCCAGTCAAGCACGCGCAAGCCCATCGCGACGCCGAACGGGTTGCCGGCATGCGTGCCGCCGGTGAAGCACGGACCGTCCGGCGCGAGCACGGCCATCACGTCGGCGCGGCCGCCGAACGCGGCCAGCGGAAAGCCGCCGCCGAGGATCTTGCCGACCGTCGTGAGGTCGGGGACGATGCCGTAGCGGGCTTGCGCACCGCCGAGGCCCAGGCGCAGCCAGGTGATGACTTCATCGAAGATCAGCAGCGCACCGCAGGCGCGCGCGCGCGCTTGCAAACCTTCGAGAAAGCCCGCGTCGGGGAGCACCAGACCCATGTTGCCGACGACCGGTTCGACCAGAATCGCCGCCAACCGCGAGCCGGTCCGCGCGAGGTGTGCATCGACGTCGGCCAGATCGTTGTAGCGCGCGACCGCCAAATCGCGCGTGACCGCAGCCGGAATCCCCGAATGCTGCGGCGCCGCGGTGTGCGCCGAGGCGCCCGCGTCCTGCAGCGCGAGATCGAAGTGACCGTGGTAATTGCCGGCAAATTTCAGCACCGCCTCGCGCCCCGTGAACGCGCGCGCAACGCGCACCGCCCCTTGGACGGCCTCGCTGCCGGTGGTCGTGAAGCGCAGCCGCTCGAGCGCCGGCAGGTGGCCGCGAATCCGCTCCGCCAGCAGCAGCTCATCGGGATGCGTCGACCCGGTGACGGCGCCGCGCGCGGCCAGCGCGTCCAGACCGTGCGCAAACGCCGGATGACCGTGACCGAACAAGAGCGGCCCGTAGGCCATCACGTAATCGATGCTGCGCCGGCCGCTCGCCTCATAGGAGTACGCGCCCGCGCCGCGCACCGCGACGTAGGGCGCACCGCCCACGCCCCAGCCGGTGCGCACGGGCGAGCTCGCGCCGCCGGCGAGCGCCGCGGCGCTCACTTCACGTGGCCGCTGCGTTTGCTGATCGCGGTGAACGTGTCGCTCGAGGGATTCCAGCGCACCATCACGACCCCGTTCTCGCCGACGCCGTGCTGCGAGCCGTCGCGGAAATCATAGATGCCGTTGATGCCGGCAAAACCGTGTAAGCCGTTGATGTAGTCGCGGATCTGCGCGGCCGTCGCGTTATCGCCGAGGTGGCGGAACGCATCCATCACGATGAGCGCCGGATCCCACGCCAGCGTGTTGGGGAAATTCGGCGTCAGGCCGGCCGCTTTGAAGGCGTTGAAGTAGACGCTCTGGGCCTCTTTGACCGGGCCCGCTCCGAGGCTATTCTGCGCGAACGCGAGCACCGCGCTGAAGATCAGCTCTTTGGGCGTGAAGCTCTTGTACTGCGAGAGCTGCTCCACCACCATGTCGCCGTTGCTGCCGAAGATCGGAATGTCGAGCCCGGCATCCGCGATGCCGTGCAGCTCGGTACCGAACGCGGGGCCGACGGTCCACGTCAGCAGCGCTTGCGGATTCGCCGCTTTGATGCGCGTCATCTGCGCGCTCACGCTGACGTCGGAAAGATTGAAGTGTTCCTTCGCGACGAACTCGACGCCGCGGTTTTCCGGCGCCGAGCGCGCCAGTTCCCAGTCGCGGTCGGCCTCTTGTCCCGTCGCGTCGGTCGAGGAGAGGATCGCGAGACGCGTCAGCCCGCGCTCGCGAAAATAACGGATCGTCGCGGCGATCGCGTCCTTGAGGCTGACGCTCGAGGACCAGATGTAGCCGTTCGCCGGCGGGTTGAGCCCCGGGCTCAAGCAGAAATCCGCCGGACCGTTGGCCCCAACGAGCGGTGCGATCGCGTTGCACTGCTGGGTGAGGGTGGGGCCGACCAGAACTTGCGCCTTCGAAGCGATCACTTGGTTCGCGAGCTGGACCGCGTTCTGCGCGTTCGACGCGTCATCGAGATACTGGAAGTGCACGGGCCGGTGATTGATGCCGCCGTGTTTGTTGACGATCGCTTCGAGCAGCTGCAGCGACTGCTGATCGCTCTTACCGATGAACGAAGCGCCCCCGGTCAACGAGATGATCACCGGAATCTGCAACGGCGCCGGCGCCTGAGCCCGCGTCGCGGCGGGCGCGGCGACGACGGCGACGGCGGCGGCCAGCGAGAGTAAGGAGCGGATACGCAAGGAAACCTCCAGCAGAGAGAAACGTTAGACGCGCTCGAAGATCGTGGCAATGCCCTGCCCGACCCCGATGCACATCGTCGCGAGCGCATACCGCCCGTTGCGGCGGCGCAGTTCGTGCAAAACCGTTCCGGCCAATCGCGCACCGCTGCAGCCCAGCGGGTGCCCAAGGGCGATCGCACCACCGTTAACGTTGGCCTTGGCCGGGTCCATCTCGAGGTCGCGCATGCAGGCGATGCTCTGTGAGGCGAAGGCCTCGTTGATCTCATACAGATCGAGGTCGCCGATCGTGAGCTTGGCGCGAGCCAGCGCCTTGCGCGTCGCGGGGATCGGGCCCAGGCCCATGAACGCCGGATCGAGGCCGGCTACGGCCGAGGTGACGACGCGCCCGAGCGGCTGCCAACCGTTCTGCGCCGCGACCTCGGCGCTGCACAGCAGCAACGCCGCCGCGCCGTCGTTCACGCCCGATGAGTTGCCGGCGGTGACGGTGCCGTTCTTCTTGAAGGCCGGCTTCAGCTTGGCCAGATCGGCGGGTGTCGTGCCGGGCCGCGGATGCTCGTCGGCGGCCAGTTGCGGCAGGGCAACGATCTCGTCGGCAAACGCGCCGCGTTCGACCGCGGCCTTCGTCTTCTGCTGCGAGGCCAGCGCGAAGGCGTCTTGCTCCTCGCGCGTGATGCCGTATTTCTCGGCCACGTTCTCGGCCGTCTCGCCCATCGAGATCGTATACTCGGCCGGCATGTTCGGGTTGATCATGCGCCACCCGAGCGTGGTGTCGAACATCTTGGGCGCGCGGTCGTAGGCCTTGTCGGCCTTGGGCATCACGTACGGCGCGCGCGTCATCGATTCGACGCCCCCGGCGATCATGATGTCGCCGCAGCCGGCGGCGATCGCCTGGGCCGCCGAGTTGAGCGCCTGCAGGCCGCTGCCGCACAAGCGCGTCACGGTCGTGCCGGGAACCGTGATGGGCAAACCGGCCAACAGCACCGCCATGCGCGCGACGTTACGGTTGTCTTCGCCGGCTTGATTGGCCGCGCCCCAGAACACGTCGTCGATGCGCTCGGGATCGACCTTCGTGCGCGCCACGAGCTCGCGAATCGTGAACGCGGCGAGGTCGTCCGCGCGCACGGTTGCGAGCGCACCGCCCCAGCGCCCGATCGGGGTTCGCAGCGCGTCGATGACGACGACTTCACGCAGTTCACTCATGGCCGCTACAACCCTAAAACGCGCTCGGCGTTGCCATGGAAGATGCCCTCCATGACCTCGTCTTTATAGCCGAGTTCGCCCCATTCGCGCAGAATGCGCTCGTACGGCAGACTGGGGTAATCGCTGCCGAACATGACCTTGTCTTTGAGCCGCGCCCGGATGTCGACCTTGAGCTGCGCCGCGAAATATTTCGGCGCCCAGCCCGAGAGCTCCCAATAAACGTTGCCTTTGTGCAGCGCGACGGCCGTCATCTCGTCGACCCACGGATAGCCCGGATGCGCGGCGACGATCGTCAGGTTCGGAAAATCCGCAGCCAGCTCGTCGATCGCGGCCGGATGGGCGTGGCGCAGCTTCGCGCCCATGCCGCCCGGCATGCCGGCGCCCATGCCCGTCGTTCCGACGTCGATCATCACCGGCGCCTTGAGCGCGTCGATCACTTCGAAGAGCGGGTAGAGCGCGCGGTCGTTCACCGCGTAGTGGCCCATGATCGGATGAAAGTGGAAGCCCAGCATGCCGAGGTCTTCGATGGCATGTTTGGCTTCGCGAATGGCATCCTCGCCTTTGAACGGGTCGACCGAACCCCAGGCTTGGATGATCCGCTCGGGATGGCGTTTCTGCATCGCCGATACGTAATCGTTGGAGCACGGCGGCGTGTGGACGGTCGTTTCCAGATCGAGCGCGACGAGCACCGCCTCGACGCCGGCGGCGGTGAAGTCTTGCACGACGGCGGCTTCTTCTTTCGCCACCCAGCCGCGGCCCCAATATTCCGCCAGCGCATCCACGTAGGGCTGCTGGCAGGCGATCCACTCTTTGGTGTTGGGATAGCAGTGCAGGTCGATGATGCGCATCGCGTCCTAACCGGCGGCCATCTTCGCCGATACCGTCGCGACCAGATCTTTCTTCGAGACTTTGCCGAACGTCGAGAGCGGGAAATCGGTCATGATCTCCATGCGCTCGGGCAGCTTGTACTTCGCGATCTCTTTGTCGACCAGGAACGACTTGAGCTCATCGAACGTCAGGTGCGCGCCGTCGCGCAGAATGATGCAGGCGCACATCCGCTCGCCGAGATCGGGATCGGGCACGGCGATGCAGGCCACGTTCTTGACCGCCGGGTGCGAGAGGATCAGGTTCTCGATCTCCTCGGCGCTGATCTTCTCACCGCCGCGGTTGATCAGGTCTTTCTTGCGGCCTTCGACCATGTAGTTGCCCGAAGGGTGCTGGCGCATCAGATCGCCCGAGCGGTAGAAGCCGTCGGCGGTGAACTGGCGCGCGTTGTATTCGGGCACGCCGTAGTAGCCGCGCAGCGTGTACGGTCCGCGGCAGCACAACTCGCCGACGTCGCCCGGCGTGACGACGTTGTCGTCATCGTCGAGCAAGCAGCACTTCGTCGTCCGGGCAGACCGGACGGCCGACGGTCTCGAGCCGCACGTCTTCGGGATCGTTGCGGCGCACGAACATCAGCAGCCCTTCGGACATCCCGAAGTTCTCCTGAATGAACGCGCTCGGAATCAGCTTACGCGAGAGCAGGCGCACCTCGGGCTGCAGACGCTGGCCGCCGCTCTGAATCGTCTTGCAGCGACGAGAGATCGTAGTTGCCGATCGCGGGGTCGTTCAAGCAGCCGGATCAGCAGCGCCGGCACGACCTTGAGGTGCGTGACCTTGTGGCGCTGGATCTGCGCGAACATGTCCTCGGGCTTGGTGCGAGGCGCTGATCACGACGCGCGCGCCGTTGAACATGAAGCCTTGGATTCCCGGGCACGCCAGCGGCAGGTTGTGCGCGATCGGCAACACCACGAGCAGCACGCCGTTCTCGTCGACGTCGCAGACCTGCGCCGCGATCTTCGAGTTGTAGGCGTAGTCGTTGTGCGTGCGCGGGATCAGCTTGGGGATGCCGGTGGTGCCGCCCGAGAGCTGGAAGACGGCCGGATCGGTCGGATCGATCACGATCGACTCGAGCTCGTGCCGAGCCAAGCGTCGCCGGCTTCTCGATCAGCTCGACGAGCGAGGCCGATCCGGCCGGAGCCTCGCCGAGCACGATCGCGTGTTTGAGCGCCGGTGTGGCGGCTTGGATGCGCGCGACCATCGCCGTGTAGTCGAAATCGCGCGCGCGGTCGGGCGTCACCACGGTCGTGGCGCCCGAGAGCTCGGCGAACTGGCTGATCTCGGCGAAGCGATGGGTGACGAGCGCCGCGATCGGGATCGCGCCGATCTTCTGCAGCGCGAAGTAGAGGATCACGAACTCGGCGACGTTCGGCAACTGCACGACCACGCGGTCGAGCGGCTTGAGGCCCAGTTCCAAGCAGATTCAAGCGCGAGGTTCGTCGAGAGCCGGTCGATGTCGGCGTACTCGTAGGTGCGCTCGCCGTCGATCAGCGCCACGCGGTCGGCGAAGCGCGCGAACATCGCGCCGAACTCTTCGCGCAGCGCACGGTCTTCCCAATAGCCGGCTGCACGGTAGCGCGCGGCGTACTCGGGCGGAAACGGAACGACACCTTCTAACATGATACGACCTTCACTCAGGTGGACGACGCGAAGCCGCCGTCGACGATCACGATCTCGCCGTTGACCATCTTGTTGGAGACGAGCAAGTTGACGATTACCTCGGCCACGTCGTCGGCATCGATCACGCGCTTGAGCGGAGTGGCCTTGGCGCGGCGCGCCATGAGGTCGGCGTAGCGGTCGGCCAGCGTGCGTTCCATCCAGTCGCCCTCCATCCAGCCCGGCGCGACTGCGTTGACGCGAATGTCGGGCCCGAGGTTGATCGCGAAGAGCTTGGTTAAACTGACGACCGCGGCTTTGCTGGCCGCGTAGGGCAGCGGCTGCAGACCGGGGCGCAGGCCCACGATGCTCGCGGTGTTCACGATGCTCCCGTGCGCGGCGCGCAGCATCGGAACCGCGGCGCGCGTCACTTGAAAGAGCCCGCGCACGTTGACCGCGAACACGCGGTCCCATTCCTCGGGGGTCATCGCATCGAAGTCTTTCGGCCCGACGTTGCTCGTGATGCCGGCGTTGTTCACCAGCGCGTCGAGCCGTCCGAACGTCGTCTCAACCGCGGCGAGCATCGCCTTCACGCCCGGATCGTCACTGACGTCGCACTGCAGCAGCAGCGTCTTCGCGCCCTTCTCCTCGGCGCGGCGCACGGTTTCGCGCGCACCCTTCTCGCTCGAACTGTAATTGATCGCCACGTCGAATCCGTGCGCCGCCAGGGCGACGGCCGCGGCCCGGCCAATGCCGCTCGAGGCGCCGGTTATCAGGGCAACGGGTTTGGTATCGGTGGTTCCCACCCGGGCGAAGTAGTAACGCAAGGAAACTATTTCCTTCACGGGAAGGCCTGCTCGTCACACCGGGAGGAGCATGCCATGGGCTACAAACTTGTTACGTACGATGCCGGCAAGGGACCGCGGGCGGGAATCATTGCGGGCGAGCGGCTGATCGACGCCGCCAATGCGAGCGGCAACGCCGGGTACGCGACGATGCTCGGCATTCTCGCCGATTGGAAAGCGGCCGACAAAACGCTGGCCGGCCTCGCGGCGCAACCGGGTACGGCCGGAGCGGCGATCGACTGGAACCAGCTTCTCGCGCCGGTCCCGCTCCCGGGTGCGATCTACTGCGCCGGCGCGAACTACGGCGACCACGTGCGTGAGATGAACGCCGCGCAAGGCCGCGGACCGGAGCCCGACCCGCACACGCTCGGCCTCAAGCCCTGGCACTTCATCAAGTCCTCGCACGCCGTCGTCGGTCCGGGCGCAGCCGTGAAGATTCCGCCGGCGTCGCACAAGATGGATTGGGAAGTCGAGATGGCCGCCATCATCGGCACAACGGCCAAAAACGTTTCCGAAGCCGACGCCCTGAGCTACGTCGCCGGCTACAGCGTCGCGAACGACGTCTCGGCGCGCGATCTCGGCACGCGTCCGCCGGTTCCGAACACGTCGCCCTTTTACACCGACTGGCTCGCGCACAAGAGCTTCGACGGTTCGTGCCCGCTCGGACCGTGGATCGTGCCCGCGAGCGACATCGGCGATCCGCAAAAGCTCGGCATTCGCCTGTCGGTCAACGGCACGGTCAAACAAGACTCGAACACGAGCGAAATGATCTACACGCTCGCCGAGCAGATCGCCCAGCTCTCGCTGCGCATCACGCTGCACCCGGGCGACCTGATCCTGACCGGCACGCCGGCCGGCGTCGGCGCGGGACGCAACGAGTTTCTCAAAGCCGGTGACAGCCTCGAGCTCTGGGTCGAGAACGTCGGCACGCTCAAGCACACCATGGCTTAGCGCGCAACCGCGATGCCGGGACGACATCGCCTGCGCACTCCAACCCTAGCCGCGCCGCACCCCGAGCTGTCGTCGCTCGACCGCGTCCGGCACGAACATCTCGGGTGGCTGCTCGGACGCGCCGATCTGCTCTTCGCCGAAGGCGTCACCCGCGCCATGCACGAGCGCGGCTTCGCCGGGATTCGCCTCGTGCACATCGCGCTGATTCGCAACGTCGATGAGAACGGCACGCGCATCAGCGACATCGCGCGGCGCGCCGGCATGACCAAACAAGCGACGGGACAACTCGTGGCCGAGTTCGTCGAGCTCGGCTACATCCGGCTGGTCGCCGATCCGGCTGACGGCCGCGCGAAGATCGCGCGCTATACGGCCCGCGGGAAACGGCTGCTCGTCGCGATCGTCGCATCGATCGAACAGACCGAAGACGCGGTCTCGGCGGCAATCGGCCACCCGCAGCTCGCGGCGCTCAAGACGGCGCTGCGGCAACTGCTCGCGCCGAGCGCGGAGTAGTTACCCCTTCGGGGGCAGCCAGCAGACGTCGGCGGCGGGAAAGCGCTGGGCACTGAACTTGTATTCGGCCATCGTATCGATCACGGGCTGAATGAGCGCCGGCTCGAGCGTCTCGCCGTGCCGTGCGCGCGCTACCTGCGCCAGCACCGCGGCCGGAATCTTCGAATACTTCTCCAGGATCGGCACCGTCGCCGGGCCGTTCGCGCGCGCCCACAGGGCCGCTTGCCGTAAAACGCCGACGACTTTCTTGGCGGCGGCCGCATTCTGCGCCAGCCACTCTGAGTTCGCGAAGTAGGCGGTCAGCAGAAAATTCGTTCCGATCGCGTCGTACGGCTGCGCGATGCGGTGAATGTCGTCCTTGGCATACGTGAGCGAGGGCTCTTGCAAGAGCGAGGCGTCGATCCGGTTCGCGGTCAGCGCCGCATCCATCTGTGCCATCGTCAGTTCGATGAACTTCAGCGATTGCGAATCGCCGCCGCTCACGTCGGCCCACTTCATCACGGCCGCTTGCGAGAGGTCGTGCACCGTCGTGACGCCGACCGTCTTGCCGGTGAGGTCTTTGGCGGTTGCGAGCGGCGAGGACTTCCCCACCACGAGCACGGTCGTCGCCTCGGCGCTGCGGTAGAGCGCGCCGGGCGCGATGATGGTGAACGGGATGCCGCGCAAATGCGAGTTCGCGAACGTGCCGGTGTTGGTCGCGCCGATGTCGAGCGCGCGCCCGGCAACCGCGGCCGACACCGCCGCGCCGCCCGGAAACATCGAAATCTCGACGTTCAGCCCGGCACTCTTGAAGTACCCCAGCTCCTGGGCGAACAGCGGCAGCGCGAACGTCTCGGCCGCCGTCGTCCCGAAGCGAATCGTATCATCGGCCGCTCCGGCGCGTGCGCGCGGAAGCAGCGTGGCCGCCGCGGCGCCGGCGAGAAAGCTCGTACGTTTCATACAACGAGCCTTGTACAGCAGCCACCCCGGCTCATTGTTGTGCACCCCTTGCCGTTGTTATGCGCCCCCCATTGTGGTGGCGCCCCTTACCGTTGTTGTGCGCCCCCCATTGTGGTGGCGCCCCTTACCGTTGTTGTGCGCCCCCCATTGTCGTGGCGCCCCTTACCGTTGTTGTGCGCCCCTTACCGTTGTTGTGCGCCCCCCATTGTCGTGGCGCCCCTTACCGTTGTTGTGCGCCCCTTACCGTTGTTGTGCGCCCCCCATTGTCGTGGCGCCCCTTACCGTTGTTGTGCGCCCCCCATTGTCGTGGCGCCCCTTACCGTTGTTGTGCGCCCCCCATTGTCGTGGCGCCCCTTACCGTTGTTGTGCGCCCCTTACCGTTGTTGTGCGCCCCTTACCGTTGTTGTGCGCCCCTTACCGTTGTTGTGCGCCCCCCATTGTGGTGGCGCCCCTTACCCTTGTTGTGCGCCCCTTACCGTTATTGTGCGCCTCCCACGGTGGTGGTGCGGCCTCTCGTGGCGCGCCCTGTCATTCCGAGCGCAGTCGAGGAACGCACCACGATCACGCCCTCAAGCCACTGACGATCACGAGCGCAGCCGAGTGATCGCCACAAGGTACGCCTATAAGCGGTAGCGAGCGCGCAGGGGCAAGATTGGCGGCGATCACTCGGCTGCGCTCGTGATCGACGGTGGCGGTCCGGCACGATGGTGGTGCGTCCCTCGACTGCGCTCGGGATGACGAAGGGAGGACGAGGCGCCACCTTAACCAAAGGGCGGCCGCCACCTCGACCAAAGGGCGGCGCCACCTCAACCAAAAGGGCGGCCGCCACCTCGACCAAAGACGCCCCCGCCTCGACCCGAGGGCGCCACCTCGATCAAGGGTGGGCCTTTGCGTCAGGGGAGGTCGGCTTCGGTCATGCCGTAGTCGCGGAGGGCGGCTTCGCGCGAGATGTAGCCGTTGCGGACGTCGTCGGCGACCTGCGCGCGCGGGCGCTCGTGGGCGTCGCCGTAGCCGCCGCCGCCGCCGCTCTCGATCACGAGCACGTCGCCGGGCTTCATCGGCTCGCTATCGAGCTTACCGTTGCCGTTGGAGAACGTCGTGCCGTCGGTGCGCTCGAGGTGCACGCGGTTGGCCAGCGCGTCGCCGCCGCCGGCCAAGCCCCACGGCGCGCACTTGGTGCGCTCGACGTGCGTGTTGGTGCGCATCGGCGCGACGGCGCGCACGCGCAGCTCGAGGCCGAGCCCGCCGCGCCGCTTTCCCGCGCCGCCCGAATCGGTGCGCATCGCGCTGCGCTCGACGACGATCGGGTTCTTCGCTTCGAGCGCCTCGATCACGGCGTTGTGCGTGTCGCCGTCGTTGATGCACACGACCACGTTCATGCCGTCGCTCGCGGCGGTCGCGCCCCAGCCCCCGCCCGGCGGGTTGGTGCCGCCGACGTAGAAGCGGCCGGTGCGCGGGTTGATCCCATACATCGTGCCGACGCAGAGGTCGGCGTGGTGCCCGGCCGCCACGCGGTCGGGAATAGCGGTGGCGAGCGCGCGGAAGATCGTGTCGACGACGGTCATCGGGATCGTCATCCACCAGCGCATCGCGGCCGGTTTGACGGCGCTGACGACGCGCCCCGCCGGCAGCACGATCGACAGGTTGCGAAAGGCGCCGTCGTTGATCGGGTACTGCGTCGGCGTCGTCACGCACTTGAAGGCGACTTGCGCCGCCGAACGGCCGGCGGTCGCGCCGGAGTTGAAGTAGCCTTGCACCTGCGGGCTGACGTCGGTCAGGTCGATCGTCATGTGGTCGCCCTCGACGACGACCTTGACCCGGATCGGGATCGGCGCGTCGCTGATGCCGTCGTCGTCCATGTACGATTCGGCCTCGTAGGTGCCGTCGGGAATGGCGGCGACGGAGGCGCGCGCCAGCCGTTCGGTGAGCGCGTAGACGCCGGCGATGCTGCCGTCGACCGCGGCCAAGCCGTATTTCTGCAGGAGCGCGCCGTAGCGCTGCTCGCCGGTGCGGATCGCGGCGATCTGCGCGCGAAAGTCGCCCATCGCGAGTTCCGGCACGCGCACGTTGGTGCGGATGATGCGGGTCAGCTCGTCGTCCTGCACGCCGCGCTTGAAGATCTTGACGATCGGCAGCTGCAGGCCCTCGGAATAGATGTCCTGCGTACGCGAGCCGAGCGTGCCGCCGATGTCGATCCAGTGCGCCATCGACGATGAGAACGCCACGATCTTGCCCTCGTGAAAGATCGGCAGCGTGAAGATCAAGTGGTTGAGATGGCTGCCCATGATGTAGGCATCGTTGGTCAGCAAGATATCGCCGGGCTCGATACCGTCGGGCCCGTAGAACTCGAGCTTGGCCTTGATCGCATCGGAGAGGCCGCGGATGAACATCGGCAGGCCGAGGCCAATCGAGACCGTGTCGCCTTTGGCGTCGAACAGGCCGACCGTGTAGTCGAGCGCCTCGTAGATGATCGGGTTGTAGGCCGTGCGCATGAGGTTCGTCTTCATCTCGTCGGTGATCGCGATCAGCGCGTTGCGGATGATCTCGGCCGTGATCGGATCGTGCTCGTTGCGAGCTGCTTGCGTCATGCGTCCACCGTGAGGATCATGTGGCCCGAGGGCTGCACGTCGACGCGCACGTCGGGCGGAACGAGCGTCGCCGAGCCGTCTTCCTGAACGATCGCGGGACCGGCGAAGGCATCGCCGGCCAAGAGCCGCTGACGGTCGTAGACGACGGCCTCGACTTCGCTGCGCGGATCGAAACGCACGCGGCGCCGGCCCGATACCGCGTCTGCAGACGGCGTGCCGCTGCCGCGCGCCAGACCGGCCAGCACGGGTTTGCTGAGCTGCCCGACGATCGACACGCGACCGGCGATGATCTCGGCCGGTTCCTCGGGCGCGCTGTGGCTGTAACGCTGCTGGTGCACCGCGTCGAACGCGCGCTTGACATCGGCCTGCGCCGTGCCCGGCTCGAGCGGAATCGTCACCGAATAGTTCTGGCCGACGTAGCGCACGTCGATCGCGTGCTCGAGCAGCGTGTGTTCGCTCGGCACGCCGGCCGAGCGCAGCCATGCCGATGCCTCGGCTTCGAGCGTCGCGAACAGCGCCTCGGTGCCGCGCAAACCGTCGGCGCTGAGCGGCGCGCGGTAGGTCTGCGCGTACTCGCGCCGCAGGTCGGCGGTCAGCATGCCGAAGGCCGAGAACGTGCCCGGCGCTTGCGGGATCACCACCGTGCGGATCGCGAGTTCGCGCGCGACGTCGACCGCGTGCAGCGGACCGGCGCCGCCGTACGCGACCAGCGCGAAGTCGCGCGGATCGAGGCCGCGTTCGGTCGTCACCGCGCGCACGGCGTTGGCCATGGCGGCGGTCGCGATCGCGACGATCCCGCCGGCCGCGAGCGGGACGTCGAGGCCGAGCGGCGTCGCGACGTGCTCGCGGACCGCGCGCAGCGCCGCAGCGGTGTCGAGCGCCATGCGCCCGCCGAGAAAGCGTTCCGCGGCCAGATGACCGAGCAGCAAGTGCGCGTCGGTGACGGTCGGCAGTGTTCCGCCGCCGCCGTAGCAGGCCGGGCCCGGGCTCGCGCCCGCGCTGTGCGGGCCGACGTGCAGACCGCCGGCCTCGTCAACCGAGGCGATGCTGCCGCCGCCGGTGCCGATTTCCTTGATGTCGAGCACCGGAATGCGAATCGCCAGACCTTCGTTGTAGCCGCCGATGAAGTAGTCGCTCGAAAGCGCCGCGGCGCCCGCTTGCAGCACGCACGCTTTGGCGGTCGTGCCGCCCATGTCGAAGCAGATCACATCGCCGATGCCGAGCGCGTCGCTCACCGTCTTCGACGCCACAACGCCGCCGGCCGGACCCGACTCGAGCATCTGGATGCACTGCACGGCGCGCCGTCTCGACGTCGCACAGACCGCCGCTGGACTGCATGATCAACAGGTTTCCGGTGAAGCCGTCGCCGTCGAGCCGGCGTTCGAGCCGCTCGAGATACGTGCTCACCAGCGGGCCCACGTAGGCGTTCGCCGCCACCGTCGACGTGCGCTCGTATTCGCGCTGTTCGCGCGAGACGTGGTGCGAAGCGGTGATGTACGCATCGGGCAGCGCTTCGCGCAGCAGTTCCACCATGCGCTGCTCGTGGGCGACGTTGACATAGGAGTGCAGAAACAGCACGGCGACCGCTTCGACCCCGGCGGCCTTCACGGTTTGCGGCCACGCCGCGCGCCTGGTCCTCATCGAGCGGGCGCTCCACCGAGCCGTCGTAGAGCATGCGCTCCGCGGCTTCGAAGCGCAGCGCGCGCGGGATCAGCGGCACGTGCTTGCGGAATGCCAAATTGAACGAGTCGGGCCGGTTGACGCGTCCGATCTCGTAGACGTCGCGGAAGCCGGCCGTCGTGACGAGCGCGGTCTTCGCGCCCTTGCGCTCGAGGATCGCGTTGATCGCGACCGTCGAGCCGTGGATGATGAACTCCGCATCGCGCGGCGAGCGCCCGGTCACGCCGATCGCATCGAGGATCCCGCGCACGAGATCGTCGGGCGTGCTCAGGGATTTGCCGAACGTCACCGAGCCGTCGCCGGTATCCATCACGGTCACGTCGGTGAACGTGCCGCCGATGTCGACCCCGATCCGAAGCTGCTGCGCGCCGTTCACGAACAGCGGTGCGAGGCCAGGAAGTCGCGCAGCCAGCTGTGCCAGGCCGATTCGATCGCCCCGTCGGCATCCGGCGCAACGCGGGCGGCGATGCGCAAGTCGGCATCGGCCAGGTGCACGTCGGGGGCAGGTTTGGTCACGACGATCAGTTCTCCACGTTCGACGAGCCGCTGCAGCGCGGCGGCGAATTCTGCGGGATCACGTTGCGGCGCGATCCCGTATTGGACCTCCGTGACGAACAGCGCCCCCGCCGAACGGCGTTCGAAGACGTCGACGATGGCTTCTTCAGCGGTCATGCCGGAACTAGCGGTAGAAGAATTCCGGCGCCGGAAACGCCTTCGGCAACACGCCGTACTTCGCGGCGGCGTCGATGACCGGCTGGAAGTCCGAGGCCAGCAGCGTCTCCGCGAACTCGCCGCGCTTCGTGCGGTCGACCACGGCCGGCGGGATCTTCGTGTACTTCGCGAGGATCGCGCCCGCGGCCGCGTGGTTGGCGTTGGCCCATTGCGCCGTGGCTTTGATCGCGGCGATAAACTTCGCCGCCAGGACCGGATTTTTCGCCGCCCAGTCCTTGGTCGTCATGAAACCCGCCAGCACGTAGCGCGGCGCGATCGCGTTTTTATCCATGTAGAGCGCGCGCTGGCCCTTGTCGGCACCGAACGTGATGAACGGCTCACCGAGCACGGTGGCGTCGACCTTGCCGCTCGCGACGGCATCGTTCTGCGCCTGAATCGGGAGTTCGATCCACTTCACACTCTTCGAATCGCCGCCGCTCTTGTCGATCCACGCTTCGACCGGCACCATCGTGATGTTGTTGATGCCGTTCACCCCGATCGTTTTGCCGTCGAGGTCCTTGGCCTCGTGGATCGGCGCGCTGCCGTTGACGAGAACGGCGAGCGTCGGCGCGGTGTAGCTGTTGAGCAGCGCCGGCGCCAGGTAAATGAAGGGCAAGCCGCGCGCGTGGGCGCTCGAGATCGAGATCGTATCGGCGAAGCCGACGTCGAGGGACCCGCCGGCGACGGCGGCCGCGATCGAGGCGCCGTTGTTCATCATCGTCAGCTCGACGTCGAGCCCTTGCTGCTTGAAGAAGCCCATGTCGACGGCATAGAACGCCTCGGCCGCCGCTTCGACCGGGATCACGCCCAGTTTGAGCGTGGTCATCGCAGCGGGAGTTTGGGCGTCACCGCACAGCGGGGCGAAAGCCAACGCGGCGATGAGCAATGCCCCTGCCAAACGGTTCATCTCGTACCTCATGAAAGTCGTTTTCACCATGCAACGGGACCGCCGCAACTTCCTGGCCTTTAGCGCGTGAAGCCCAGCGCCAGCGCGGTGAGGAGCTTCGTCCGCGCCGGGACGTACGCGCGTTTGGTGAAGACGTCGTAGCGGTTCGCTTCGATCGCGCCGAGAATCCCTTGGTAGAGCTGCAGCGCGAGCCGCACGGCATAGCGGCTCTCCGGATGCAGGCGCGCGATCCCCGGTTCCGCGGCGCGATAGAGCCGCCGCGCGCGCTCGATCTGGAAACGCATCAGGGCGACGAAGCGCTCGTCGACGACCCCGGCAAAGAGGTCCGCTTCGGTGTAACCGAAGCGCTCCATCTCATCGGCCGGCAGGTAGATGCGGTTCAGGCCGGCATCCTCGCCGACGTCGCGCAGGATGTTCGTCAGCTGCATCGCGTGTCCGAGGGCGATCGCATCGCCTACCGCCGCGCCGTCGAGCGCGCCGAGGATCGGCGTGACCAGAACGCCGACGGTCGACGCCACGAGATAACAGTAGTCGCGCAAGTCGTCGTAGGTGGCGTAGCGGCTGACCGTCACGTCCAGACGCGCGCCGCGCAGCAGATCGAGCGCGGCCGCCAGCGGAACGCCGTAGCGCGTGGCCGCATCGGCAAACGCCACGAAAATCGGGTTGCTCGCGCAACCGGCGTAGGCCGCGCGCAGCTCCGCCTCCCACGCATCGATCGCCGCCAGCCGGCCGGGCGCCGCGGTGTTGCGGTCGACGATGTCGTCGGCCGTGCGGCAGAACGCGTAGACCGCCCACACGGCGCGCCGCTTGGCCGGCGGCAAGAAGCGCGTGCACAAGGCGAACGACTTCGAGTGCCGGCGGGTGATCTCACCGCAGCGGCGATAGCACGCCTCGAGGGTCAGCGCGGGCGCGGCCGGTACCGTGACCGGCGCCAGCGTTGCGTTATGCCCCAGCATGCGTTCGCGCCGTTACCGCATCGGCGGCCGCGCGCGCGCTGCGCACCGCACCCTCGATGCTGGCCGGAAAGCGGTGGTTGGTGTAGCAGCCCGCCAAGAACAGGTTCGCGACGGGCGTGCGCGCGCCCGGCCGCAGTTTCTCCGCGCCCGGGCTCGCGCGGTACACGCTCTTAGGAACGCGCACGAGCTTGGCCTTGACCAGCGTTTGCTTCGTCGCGAGCGGGTAGAGCCGGGTGATATCCGCCAGCACGCGGTCGATCACCGCATCGTCGTCGAGCGCCATCAGGTCGTCGGCCGGCGCGATGCACGCTTCGAGAAACGATTTGTTCCGCCAGCCGTAACCCGGCGCGGCTTGGCCGAGATCGGCATGCACCGGCACGAGCGTTCCCGCACCGAAGATCAGGTTCGTGTGCGGCGAGATCGGACGGTCGAACCAGAAGTGTCCGTTGATCACGGGCGAGGACGTCAGCTTGCCCACGCCGTGCACGAGCGGATGGCGCAGCATCGCGGCCGGCAAGAGTTTCGCCGCGTCGTGGACGGGCGTTGCGAGAATCACGTTGTCCGCCTCGAAGCTGCGGCCGTCGTCCGTGCGCACACCCGTGCAACGGTCACCGGCGAACACGAGTTGCACCACGCGCGCGGTGCTCTCGATGCGCACGCCCTGCGCACGCACGTGCGCCGCGAGCGGCTCGATCAGCCGTTCGTTCGGCGGCCCGTCGAGGAACCCGGCGCGGCTGGCATCGCGCGAACTCGCGAAGTAGGCCATCACGCGCAGCATCGCTTCGGCCGAGATCGCGTCGACGGGCGTGAAGTTCAGCGCCAGGGCCATCGGCGCGAAGAACGTCCGCAGCATGTGTTCGGACATCCCGCGCCGGCGATGCCACTCGGCGTACGTGATGTCGTCCTGGCGCTCGGCGTAGGCGTGATCGCCGACCAGAATCGGCAGTGTCCCGGTCGCGAAGAGCAGCTTCTCCCAGGCGTTGAAAACGTAGCGCGCGTTGAGCACCGCGCCGATGCCGTTGAACGGCGAGGGCGCATCGACGAAGTGGAACGCTTCGAACACGGGCTCGGCCCCGATGCGCTGCGAAAAACCCGGCGGCAGCGCAAACGTGAGCGTGTGCGGCTGCCAGCGCACGTGGTGCGCGATCCCGACGTCGCGCAGCAGCGCGTGCACGGTATCGTACCCGCCGAAGAACGAGTGCAGGCCCGTTTCGAGGATGTCGCCGTCGCGGTCGCGCCACGAGGCGAGCTTCCCACCCAGACGCGCGCGCTTCTCGAGCACGAGCGCCGAGCGCCCGGCGTCGGCGAGGTACTTGGCGGCCGCTAGCCCTGCCGGGCCGCCACCGACGATCAAGGCGTCGAGCGGGGGCTGCCCCGAGCCCTTCGTGGCGGACTCAAAAGCAACGTTCGCCTGCATGCCGAACGTGTGCCTTTCCATGTCTGTAGCCATTTCCATCGGTCCCGAGACCAACATCCGCGAACTCGTCGGCGCGCTCCCGGTCGCCCAAGAGGTGCTGGAGCGCTTCGGTCTGCACTGCTCCGGCTGCGGGGTGAACAAGTACGAAACGGTCGCCCAGGGCGCCGCGGCCCACGGGCTGCGGGCCGAGCCGATCGTCGCCGCGCTCGCGCAGGCGCGGCTTTCGGGCCGCGTGCCGACGATCAGCAACGAGGATCTCGTCCCGCACCGCCGCGCACCGGGCGAGTTCGCGCGCCGCGCCCGTTTCGCGCACGTCGTGCCGGTCATGTCGGGCAAAGGCGGGGTCGGCAAGTCGCTCGTCACCGGGCTGCTCGCGGTCGGCTTGCGGCGGGCCGGCAAACGCGTCGGCATCCTCGACGGCGACATCACCGGGCCGTCGATCCCGCGCCTGTTCGGGTTGACCACGCCGCTGGGCATCGAGAGCGATCCTAATACGCCCGCCGGCACGCAGCCGCGCCCGCTGATGACGCCGGCCGTAACGCGTTCGGCGATCGAGGTCGTCTCGGCCAACTTGCTCACCGACAAGGAAGACACCGCGATGATCTGGCGCGGCCCGATCCTCTCGGGCGTAATCCGCCAGTTCTACGAACAAGTGCTGTGGAGCGATCTGGACTATCTGCTGATCGATCTGCCGCCGGGCACCTCCGACGCGCCGCTGACCGTGCTGCAATCGCTCGCCGTCGACGGCGTCGTGCTGGTGACGATGCCGCAAAAGCTCGCGACGATGATCGTGCGCAAAGCCGCCAACTTGATCCACCAGTTGAAGAAACCGATTCTCGGAGTGGTCGAGAACATGTCGTACTTCGTCGCACCCGATACCGGCGTGCGCTACGACGTCTTCGGGCCCTCGTACGCGGACTCGGTGGCCGAGCTCGCGGGCGCCCCGATGTTGGGGCGTTTGCCCATCAACCCCTATCTGGTCGAAAAAGCCGATGCCGGGCTCGTCGAAGAGATCGACGACCCGATCGTCGACGAATTAGCCGCCGCTCTCGAACGCGCCGTCGCCGCGATGCCCAAAGTCAAAGAAACGATCTCGATCATTTGAGCCAGCGCAGTCCTCTGGCCCGCTTCGCGCTCGGCGCGGCGGCGGGTTTGACCATCGGTTACATCGCCGTGCGCGCACGGGATGCGTTCGCCGACCGCACCGCACCGGCGCCGCCCATCGAGCGCGATCCCAAGCGCTACGGACGCACGCGCCGGCTCCTGATGGTGATCGGCCTCGCCCGCTCGGCGGCCACCAGCGCCGTGTGGGCGTTCGGGCTTTCCGACGGCTTCGAGCGCGCGCTCAAGCCGCTGCCCACCCCGTTGCGCTTACCGTTCTTCGTGGCGCTGCTCACGCTGATCGAAACGGCCCGCGAATGGCCGGTCGATTACATCGAAGATCATCAGCTCGAACGCATCTTCGGCAACAGCGAACGCACGGCGGAAGCGTGGGCGGGCGATCGCATCAAAGCGACCGCCGTCGGCGGCGGCGTGGGCATGATCCTGGCCGGCGTCGTCGGATCGTTGATGCGGCGCGCGCCCAAACGCTGGCCGTGGATCGCGATCGCGGGGATGCCGGGCCTGCTCGCGTTCGCGAACGTCGTCGCGCCGACGTTCATCATGCCGCTCTTCAACAAATACATTCCGCTCGAGGGACCGCTCGAAACGCGCCTGCGCATGCTGGCCGCGCGCTACGGGGTCGGCGGTGCGACGATCCTGCGCTTCGACATGAGCCGGCAGACGAAGAAAGCCAACGCCTTCGTGACCGGCGTGTTCGGCACCGAACGGATCGCGATCGCCGACACGCTGCTCGATGAGTTCGCCGACGACGAGACGGTCTTCGTCGTCGCGCACGAACTCGGGCACTACGTCAAACGCGATCCCTGGGTTTCGATCGCGCTCGGAACCGCGCTGATGGCCCTCCCGCTCTTGATCGGCAACAGCACCGTGCGCCGCACGACCGGGCGCGACGCCGGCGACGTCTCGACGACCGCGCGGCTGGCGTTCTACCTCTCGATCGGCCAGCTCGTGGCAACGCCGGTCGCCAACGCGTTTTCACGCATGATCGAGCGGCGCGCCGACCGCTTCGCCGTCGATGCCACCGGCGATCCCGCCAGCGGCGTGCGCGCGTTCCGCCGGCTGCGCGATCAGAACCTGGCCGAAGATGAAGGCCCGAAGTGGTCGGAGCTGCTGTTCTCTTCCCATCCCTCGCTCGGCTCGCGCATCGCCGCGCTGGAGTCCGTCGCGGCGGCGCCGTCGACGTAGGCGACGAACGCCGCGCAGTCGCGGATCGCGTCGCGAAAGGCGGCGAACGCGCCGGTCCGCGTGATCTCGGCGTCGGTGTAGGTGCGGCGCACGAGATAGTTGCGCGCGCGAATCAGCTCGCCGCGCGGATGCTCCTTGGGAAACCCGCGCGGCATGCGCGCGAGCGCGTCGGTGCGCAGCGGGAGATACGGCGCCAGGCGTTTCGCGCCCAGGATGCGATCGAAGGGCCGCGGATCGGCGGCCATGCGGCGCCGTAACGCCTCCAGCACCGGTTTCTCGGGCGTGTAGATGCCGGCGCTGAAGATGCAATCGCCGGGCGCGATGCGCACGTAGAAGCCGGCGTTCGCGCCGCTCTTTCCGAACGGCGAGAGCCAGGCCGAAACGCCGGTCTTGAACGGCGTCTTGTCGTTGCTGAAGCGGATGTCGCGCGCGAGGCGAAACAGGCAGCGGCGCGGATCGACGTAGGCGAAGCGCGCGTCGAACCGCACGGCCGAGGCCAGCAGACCCGCGACCAGATCTTCCCACTCCGGCTTGATGTCGTCGTCGTAGGTCGCGCGGTGCGCGGCAAACCACGTGCGGTCGTTGTTCTTCTTCAGCTGCCGCAGCCAGCGCAGGGCGCGCGCGGTGTCGAACGGTTCGCCCTTCACGTCCAGCCCAGCTCGTCCCACATGCGGGCGAAGATCGCGTCCCACGTTTGCGCCGCGGCGGCCGCGAAGCCGCGCTCGATCCGCTCCGCCGGCGCCGCGAGCGCATCGTGCACGGCCGCGATGAACGCCGTTGCACCGTCGGCGATGTAGGCGATGTCGCCGTACGCGACGACGACGTCGGCGACCGGGGTCGAGACGACCGGTGTGCGCGCCGCGAAGTACTCGAGCGTCTTGGTCGGGGAGATCGACGCGGTGGCGCGGTTGATCTCGAACGGCATCAGCGCGACGTCGACGCCGGCCAACAGCGAGGGCAGCGCGCTGTAGGCCAGCCGCCCGGTATAGTGCACGTTCGCGCGTTGCGGCAGCCGTACCGGATCGACCTTGACCACCGGACCGGCCAGGATCACGTGACCGTGCGGAAAGGCGTCGGCAAGGGCCGCGATCAGCGCGTAATCCAGCCGCTCGTCGATCACGCCGACATAGGCCAGCACGGGCCCACGCAGCAACGCGGCGAGCGGATGCGGCGCGGTGTCGGCCGCGAAGCGCAGCAGCTCGACGCCGCTGGGATGGCAGCGCACCTTGGCGCCGTACGCGCGGCGGTTCTCATACAGCGTGCGCCCGCCGGCGAACACCAAGTCGGCGCGCTCGAGCAGTGCCGTTTCGCGTTCGCGCATCCCGCGCGGCGCGAAGTCGAAGCCGGCCAAGTCGTCCATCGCATCGTAGACGACCGGCGCCGCGTCGAAAGCGTCGATCAACTCGCTCATCATCGGCGTGTAGAGCCACGCGCCGCAGCGGCGCGCACCGGCCAGCGTGCGCGCCGTCGCCAACGCCTGCGCATCGATGAGCGGTTCGCCCCAACCGCGCCGGCGCAGCGGGCGGATCACGGTGAGCGCGCCGTCGTGGCGCAGCTCGTCGCGGTCGACGGCGGCGCCGTAGGGTTCCTCCACCACGATCACCGGCAGCTTGCGCGCCAGCCGCGTCAGCAGATGGTGCGGGCGCTGCCAGACGCCGTCCCAGCGCAAGTGCAGGCCGGCGACGAACGCCTCGGGCGCCTTCACGCCAGGGCTTCGGCCGTGGTCCGGACGTGTTCGCCTTCGGGCAGGCCCGCATCGCGCATCGCGATCAGCTCGGCCGGCAAGCGCAGCCGCTCCGCGCGCTCCCACCAGCCCCGCACGCCGCCGTCGTCGATGCGCCCGCCGGCCGCGAGCGTGCGCAGCGCGTCGGCCACGGCCGTCGGCTGCGGGGTGCCGTTCGGACCGGCGAACGTGTAGATGCCGTCCTCGGTCACGCGCGCGCGCCGGCGCAGCAGCGAGTGCCAGTCGACCATACCGAACGCGGCCCACGCGCCGAGCGCGCGCACGTCGCGGCCGGCGGCGCGCAGTTCCTCCACATCGGCCGCGTGCTGCGCGAGCCAGCGCACGCGTTCGGCGGCCGGCGCGTGGACGTGCACTTCGCCCACCGCCAGCGGCAAACGCAAGCGCTCGGCGGCGGCGCGCAAGAGCGGAGCGATCGCCGGTACGGGTTCACCCGCGACGTACACGGCCGGAACGTCGGCGATCCCGGTTTCCGCGCTGAAGAGATAACGCTCCGAGTGCGGGTAGTGGTTGAAGGCGACGAGATCGGGCACGCAGGCGTCGCGCTCCAGCATCGCGAGCTCGGTCGCGTTCACCCCGCAGCGTTCGCTCAGAAATGCCGCCAGCGGATGGTCCGCGCCGACGCGCCCGGCGACGAGCTCGGCCGAGAGGTAGACCCGCTCGCGCAAGAACGCGACGTACTCCGCCACTCCCGTATCGCCGGCGGCGTAGCGCTGCAGATCTTCGGTGAGGATGAACTCCGCGGCCGGAATGACGCGCCGAATGCGGCGCATCGCGGCTTGCTGGGCCAGCGTTTGGTTCACCATCGCGCGGCCGAAGCCGCGGTCGTCGCGCATGTTGGGATACCACACGCCGTAGAGGGTCGCGAAGCGCGCGGTCGTCAGCGGCTCGTTGATCGGCGTCCAGCGCCGCACCCACGGAAACATCCGCGCCGCCGCTTCGGCGTATTCCGCGAACCACAGCGGAAACGCCGGATCGAGCAAGTCGGTATAGGCCGGACCGCTGCCGTGATGCAGCAGCGTGACGATCGGCTCGATGCCGGCGGCGCGCAGCGCCTCCAGGCGCCGCTGCGGTTCGGAGAAGTCGCGCTCGTGCGGATGCGCCGGAGCGACGCGTTCCCACAAGACCGGTACGCGCGATGCGGTGACGCCGAGCGCGGCGATGCGCTCGGCATCGCCGCTGCGCACGTCGAGGCCGGTTTCCGCGCTCTGATCGCGCACCGTCTCCGCATCGATACGCGCATAGGTCGGCTCAGGCGACGCCCACAGCTCGAGCGGCGTCACTGCGCGCGCGCCCCTATCACCGCGCGCGCACTTCTTGTCGTCGAGCGCGGACTTGCTGTCATCCCGAGCGCAGTCGAGGGACCGCCGCACGTTGTGCCTCTTGGCGCAGCGGAGGCGCGAGCCGGCAAGTTTTTGGCGATCACTCGGCTGCGCTCGTGATCGACGGCGGTGCCAGAGTGAGATCGTGGCGGTCCCTCGACTGCGCTCGGGATGAGGGGGGGGCTGCGCTGCTATGCCGCGGTGCGCTGCTATGACGCTGTGCGCTGCTGGCGCAGGAGGCGTGCACTGCTAGGAGAGGACGGGGGAGGGGCGCGTTCCGAGCCAGGTCGCGATGTCGGTCTTCGCATCGACGTGCACGCCCTCGCGCAACTCGCGGCGGAACTCGCCGAAGAGGCCGAAGGCCTCGGCGAACGCGTCGTGTTTGTGGATCGACTCGTAGTTGACTTGGGTTGCGCTGATGAACGTGTCGTCGGGAAAATCGGCGTACACGTCGAGCGCGCGCGCCAGGATCCCGCGCACGACGTCCTCGACGAACTTCGGGTTCTGATGCGCTTTGTTGACGATGAAGAATTCATCGGGCCGCTTGAGCAGGTCGTAGGTTTCGCTGGACATCGAATTTTCGACGATCTCGACCAAGTCTTCGGCGCGCAAGTGGTCGGCGAACCCGCTGTCGGTGCCGATCAAGACGGAACCGCGGCCGCGCTGGTTGTGCGTTGCGACCGGCAGCGCATCGAGCGCCCGGTTCGCATCGGCCGTGCTGAAGCCGGCCGCTTCGAGCTCGTGCAGCGAGTGTTCGCGCACCATCAGCTGCGCGCACGGGCAGGCCGTCATCCCTTCGGCCTCGATGCCGACCAGCCGGCGCGTGCGGTTCGCATCGGCGTGCGCGATGCCGACCAGCGTATAGGTCTCCTCGGTGCGCTTGCCGCTCACCGGCGTCCAGCGCTCGAGTCCGAATTCCGCCCGCACGCGCACGTCGGCCCTGATCGCGTCCTGCGAGGTCACGATCTCGCGCGCGATCTGCGCGACCAGATCCTCGACGCGCGCCGGATGATCGGGCCGCGCCAGCACGTCGAGCGTCGCCGCTTCGAGCAATTCGGAGAAGCGTGACATGTGCACGCCGGCTTTGTCGGGCCGCAGATCGGCGACCATCGTGAAATCGGCGTTGAAGACGCGCTCCACGCCGCCGACGTTGAGGCGCAGGATGTGTTTGACGCTCGACACGCCGACGCGGTTGAGCGAGAGCCGCACGTCGGGCGCTTCTTCCTGACGGTTGGCGAAGAAGTGCATCGCGCGGGCCTTGCGCGTGATCCCGGCGACGTCGGCGCCGGCCGCGATCTCGCGGATCGTTTTTCCCAGCCGCGGGTCGACGTGATCGGGCGCGATCTCGGCCAGCGGCACGAGGTTGAAGGGCCGCGTCGCGATGTAGCGGTGCGGTACCTCGAAGCGGCCGAAGTCGGCGACCAGATCGTCGAAGTAGAGGATGTCGATGTCGATCGGGCGCGCGCTCAACAGCGCCGTCTGCTGGCGGCCGATCGCGACCTCGACGCCGCGCACGAAGACTTCGAAGGCCGCCGCATCGAGCGCGGTCGTCACGCGAGCGGCGACGTTGAGGAACGCCGGGCCCGCGACCCCGCCGGCCGGCGGCGTCTCGTAGTAGGCCGACACGACCTCGACGCGCGCTTCGCGGCGCAGCTTTTGCAACGCCCCGAGAATGGTGCCCTGGCGGTCGCCGAGATTGGAGCCGAGTCCGATGAGGACGGTGTGCATACGCGGCTTAGACCGCGGCCGGAGAGGCGGAGTTGCCGTCGGGCGTGCCCGGCATGCGATCGGCCAGGTCGAGCGTCGCGCGCCGGCCGGGCGCGATCGCGGCGAACATCCGCGCCAGCTGCACCGTCTCTTCCACGTCGTGCACGCGCAGCAGCCGCGCGCCGGCGGTGATCCCGATGGCCGCGGTGGCGAGCGAGGGCACGAGCAACTCTTTGGCCGGCCGTTTGAAGATGCGGCCGATGAAGCTCTTGCGCGAGCTGGCGAAGAGAATCGGATAGCCGAGCTCGCGCAATTCGCCGAACCGGTCGAGGATCTCGAGATCGGTGCGCGGCTCCTTGCCGAACTCGAGCCCCGGATCGATCACGATCGAGTCGCGCCGCACGCCGGCGGCCAGCGCAGCCGCGGTCCGCTCGCGCAAGAAATCGATGATCTCGCGCATCACGTCGGTGTAGGCGTAACCGGCCGGATCGCGCACGTTGAGCTCGCCCTTGAGATGCATCACGACTAAGGCCGCGCCGTGTTTCGCGACCACATGCGCGAGATCGGGGTCGGAGAGGCCGCTGCAATCGTTGATCACGTGCGCGCCCGCGGCCAGCGCCGCGTCGGCCACGCTCGCCTTGAACGTGTCGATCGAGATCGTCAGGTCGATGCCGGCGGCGCGAATCGCTGCCACCGCCGGCACCACCCGGTCGCGCTCTTCTTCAGCCGTGACACGGCGGTTCCAAGCCGCGTACGATTGGCCGCCCACATCGACCAGCGCGCCGCCGGCGGCGGCGATCGCGCGCGCGCGCGCCACCACGTCGTCGAGTCCGGCCGCGCGGTCGTAGAACGAATCGGGGGTCACGTTGACGATCCCCATCACGCGCGCTTCGTCGCGCAAATCGAGCGACCGGTCTCGCAGCCGCACCGTCTCGATCATCGCGCAGGCGCTAGTTGGGACGCAACGAGCCCGGATGCAGGCCGCCGTCGATGCGCGAGCGCAGGTCGTCGAGATGCGCCCGCGTCGCGACGTCGGTCGCGGCCCGGTAGGCGCCGTCGAGACGCCCGCGCAGCTGGCGCAGCTCGTAGCGCGCGAGCGCTTGGATCTCGCGCGGAACGCCGAGTTGATCCATCGTCCCACTGGGCAGAAACGCGATCTCCAGCTCGAGATCGGCGAAGCGCCGCTGCAGGTCGCGGTGCTGCGCCGCGATCGCGTGCGCTCCCAGATCGTCGAAGATCGCGGCGTTGGTCCAGCCGAAGAGATCGGCTAAATCCATCGTCTGTCCGGGATAGGCTTCCTTGAGCGATTCGTTGGCGATGCGCGAGATGCTCGCCGGGTTGAAGATGGCCGCGATCGCCGCGTCCTGCAGTTGCGCCACGACCTCGCGGATCGGGAAATCGGTGCGCCGGATGCCGCCGGTGCTCCAGTCGGCACCGTAGCGAATCGGCGCGACGTCGTTGAGCAGCTGCGGCGGATAGTTCAGGGCATGCGAGGAGAGCACGTAGCGGTCGATCACGTCGAACGCTTTGCGCTGCTCGGCCCGCGGAATGGCCTCGAACGGCGGCGCCCCGCCGGCTTGCCCGCGGTGCGAGCGGGAGGTGTACACGCCGCCGATGTAACGCGCCGCCACCGAGATGTTCGCGAGGTTGTTGTTGAGGATGCTGATCAGCGTCTGCCGCAGGTCTTGATAGCTGCGCTGGTCACCGCGGAACGTGTGGGTCAGGTGCGCGGCGAGGTCGTCGTCGATGCGGAACTGCTCGCGGGCAAAGGCCAGCGGATCGCTCGACAGATCGAAACGCTGGATGTGCGGATCGATCGCATACGGGTCGATGACGTCTTCATCCGTTCCGTAGGCGAGGCCCGGTTGCGTCGAGCGCGCGGCGATCCGGTGCAGGTACGGCAGCTCGGCATCCGAGCTGCGCTGGTGCAGCCGGGTGTAGCCGTACGCGATCGCCCAGTAATCGTAGGGCCCGAGCCGGTTCGGAAAATAATCCGCTTGCCGCTCGCCTGGTCCGGCGATGTTCGCGGGCGTGTAATCCATCACCGAGCCCGTCGTGCCGTGGGTGCGCGTGAAGGCCGGATCGTGCAGCTGGGCATACGTAAAGGCCGTCGAGCCCTCGAAATTATGCCGCAGACCGAGCGTGTGCCCGACCTCGTGCATGACGGTCGAATATAGGAAAGCCTGCGCGTAGCTTTCGCGCTGGCCGACGCCGGCGTGGCGCTGGTCGGCCAGCATCGACATCCCGAGCGCGGCTTGGTTCGCCGCGATGTCGGCGTCGTCGCAGGTCATATCGTCGCCCGGAGCGGCGCCGTTCGCTACGTCGGGTTCGAGCTGCGCCATCGCCGCGAACGCGGTGCGCCCGCGCAGCTCCGGCAATACACGGTCGACGTAACCGCGCCGCACCGCGCGCATCGATTCGCCGTCGATCACGACCTCGGTGCGGATGATCTGGCCGGTATCGGGATCCGACACGTGCGGGCTCAGGGCCACGAAGTCGGGCGAATCCGATGTGATCCAGCGGACGCTGTTGTAGCGCGCGTCCTCGGGATCGAAGTGCGGATCGGCCGGCGGATCGTTCACCACGATCGCGTGCGGATACCCAACCTTGGCGAACGCGGAGTTCCAGGCCAGGATGCCGCGCCGCACGGTGTCGCGATAGGTCGGCGGAATCTCGTTCGTCAGCGTGAACACGATCGGTCCCGCATCGAGGTTCCAGCGGTCGATGAAGCGTTCGGTCGGCAACGAGGAGACATCGTTGCCGAAGTGCTTGCGCGCCGTGATGAAGTAGCCGATCCGGTCGTCGGCGTAGCGCGGCACGTAGTTGGGATCGTGCGCCGGCGGCGCGACGATGCTATAGTGCACGACCAGCGGAATGCCGCGCCCGTCGGGCACGGTCGGCAGCGCGTTCGCCGGCCCGTTGAAGGTCAGGTTGACCGAAATCTCGTCGTTGAGCGGAAAGCTCTTGGTGCTCAAATAGTACGACTTGGCGGCGTCGACGGCGAACGACGCGCGCACGCTGATCACCAGCAGACCGGGCAGCGAGGGCGCCTTGACGCCCTTGCCGAGATCGGCGCCGATGCCCTCGAAATCGGAAAGAAAGAACGACGGCTCGATCACCACGTGCGTTTTGGCCGGATCTTCGGCCAGCACGGGCGTCGCTTGGATCACCGAATCCGCGACGCTCACCGCGAGCGACGCCGCGGCCGAGGTGCCTTTGTCGGCGAAGTAGCGCGTGTTGGGCGTCACCCACATCACGCGTTTGCCGACGCGCTTGAAGATCACCACCAGCGGGTCGTACACGCGGCCGGCGAACGCGTCGCCGCCGACGCCGCTCGTGATCGACGGCAAGATGATGTAGGGCTTGCCGAAGTTGTCGGGTCGCAAATCGAGGTAGAGCTGATCGTCCTTGCGCACCAGGTCGATCACGCCGTCCTGGTGCTCCGCGCCGCGCATGAACGTGGCGTAAGGTTGCGTCGGGGCGGCGCTCACGGCGCTGAGCGGCACCAGCGCGCGCAAGATGGCCGCCGGAATCGTGGTGGTAGCCTGCGGCGCCGGCGAACTTCCCAGCGTCGGCTCGGCGCGCGGCGTGGTGAGGATGGTGGGCGCTTCGGTCGGCGCGATGGTCGGCACCGGAACGGGCGCCGGCGAGACGGCCGGCGCGGGCGAAGGCGTGGCTACGACCGGCGCGACGCCGGCCGGCGCCCCGAGTCCATCAACGGCGAGCGCCAGGCTGGCCGTCACCACGATGAAGAGACCGGCGATCGAACCGCGTACGCCCATCCGCATATGTTTTAACGGCGCCGAAGTCCAGCCTGCGCGGCGGCGCCCCGGCTGCGTTAAATCGCGCTCACGAAACGAGCGTTAGCCAGTCTCCCGGAGCAGGGCGGTTACCCCGTACGACGTCGGAATAGGTCACGCGCAGCCGCTCGGTTAGCGGGCGGTCCTCCGGCATGATGCGATCGTCGATGCGCACGATCGGCACGACCTCGGCCGCGGTGCCGGTGAAGAATGCCTCATCGCACGCCGCGAGATCGGCGCGCGTCATCGTCCGCACCTCGATCGGAATGCGAAGTTCGCGCGCGATCTCGAGCACCGAGCCGCGCGTGATGCCCTCGAGAATATCCGAGCCGCCGTCGTTCGTCGACAGCACGCCGTCACGCACCACGAACAGGTTCTCGCCGCTGCCCTCGGCCAGATTGCCGCGATCGTTGAGCAGGATCGCTTCGTCGAATCCGCGTGCCAGCGCGTCGGCGAGCGCGAGGATCGAGTTGGTGTAATGACCGCCGGCCTTGACCCACGACGGCAACGCCGCTGAGGGCGTCTTCATGATCGGTGACACGGTGGCGGCGCAGCGCGGCGCTTCTTCGCCTTTGATCAGTCCGCTGAACGGCAGCACGGCGACGAGCAGATGCGTTTCGCACACGTGCGCGGGCGCGAGCCGAACCGTATCGCCGCCGAAGAACGCCAGCGGCCGGATATAGGCGGCCTCGCGTTCGCTCGCCTTCGCCACTTCGACGACGACCTCGCAGCAGCGCTCGGCGGAAAACGGCATCTCGAGACCGTAGGTGCGAGCGCCGCGGTAGAGCCGGTCGATGTGATCGCGCAAGCGGAAGATCGCCGGCCCGCGCGGCGTCGGATAGAGCCGGATCCCCTCGAACACACTCGAACCGTAATGCAGCGCGTGGGTGAGGCCGTGCACGGCGATGCCGGCGTCGGGCTGCAACGCGCCGTCCAGCCACACCGTCGTGGCATCGTCGAGCGCGGTCAGCGGCGGAGTCGTTTGCATTTTGCGAACGTAACACGCGCCGTGCGGTGGGTCAAGTGCGCCGTGTTCCCTCTCCGATACCCAGCGCCGAGAGGTCGAGCTGCCCCGAGCGCAGCGGCGGGCACCAGTAGTAGCCGCCCGTGACCGGGCGCGAAAAGGTGAACAGGGCGCGCATCGTCGAGTGCGAACGCGCCGCCGAGCATCCCGGGTTGCGATGTGGATGATGCGGATGTGGAGGACGTCATGAGCGTGCCGCTTCTGCGCTCCGGCCCGCCAAGCTCCGCCACAGCACGCGCACCGTGCTGCCGCCCTCCGCGTTGGCCCCGATCGCCACGTCGTCGGCCACCGCGCGAACGAGTTGCAGCCCGCGCCCGCTCTCGGCCAAGGCCTCGTGCGGCAACGACGCATCGGCGAACCCGTCACCGCGATCGCCGACGCTCAACTCGACGCCCTCGGCGCTGGCGATCAGCCGCACGTCCGCCGGACCCGGTGCGTGGCGCACGACGTTGGAGAACAGCTCGCCGAACGCGAGCTCGCCCGCGCCGTGCAGCGCCGCATCGCCGGTCCACGCGGCAACCAGCGTGCCGACGTCGTGGCGCACCGCCACCGCGGTGCGCTCGTCGCTCGACGCGAAGGTCCAGCCGCGCATTTCGCTCGGCGCGCGCTCGGGGATCGAGCGGATCGTCGCGGTGAGGATCGCGATGTCGTCGGTCGCCCGGTCCGTGCCGAGCACGCGTTCCATGATCGCGCCGGCGGCCTCGGCGTTCCAGTCGCCGAGCGCCAGGATCGCGTCGTCGAGCCGCCGGTCGCCTTCGGCGAGATCGCGCGCGAACTCGATCAGGCCGTCGGTGTAGAGCACGATCGTGCACGCCGGCGGCAAGGTGAGCGCGAAGTCCACGCCCTCGCCCTCGCGCAAACCGATCGGCAAGCCCGAGCCGGCCAGCCGGGTGAGCCGGCCGTCCGCGTAGACGATCGGCGAGGGATGCCCGGCCGTGGCGTACTCGAAGACGCCGGTGCGCGCATCGAGCAGGCCGAACACGGCGGTCACGAACACCGACCGTCCGCTGCCGACGAGAAGGCGGCTGGCACGGTCGAGGATCGCCGAGGGCGCCGCGCCGTCGAACGAGGCCGCCGCGCGCAGGCTGTGGCGGATCTCGCCCATGATGACGGCGGCCTCGAGCCCGTGTCCGGTGACGTCGCCGATCGTCAACGCGACCCGGCCGTCGGGCAGCACGAACGCATCGTAGAAGTCGCCGCCGACCCGGCGCGATTCGCTGGCCGCCGAGTAGCTGGCCGAAAACGACACGTTGTCGAGCTGCGGCAGCACGTGCGGCAGCATCGCGCGCTGGAACGAATCGGCGGTCGTGCGCTCGCGCTCGTAGCGGCGGGCGTGATCGAGCGCCTGCGCGGCGCGGCGGCCGAAATCGCGCGCGACCGCGATGTCTTCGGGGTCCGGATAGTTGGGGTCCACGTGCACCATCGTGAGGGTTCCGAGCGCGACGTCGCCGCTCACGAGCGGCACGATGATCGCGTTCGCCGCGAGCGGCGGCGCATCGAGCAGCGCCAGATCGTGTTCGATCGCGGGTTCGCCGGCCGTCAGCACCTCGCGAAAGCGCTGCGCGAGCGCCTCACCGGCATTCGGAAAACGGCCGTCTTCCGCCAGCAGGTCGACGCGCGCCCAACCGGCGATCGTGCCGGTGATCAGCTCCGAGATCGTCGTAAGCGTCGCATCGAGGTCGAGCGAGGCCGACAAACGGTCACCGGCCGTGGCCAGAAACGCCTCGCGCTCCTCGGTATGCTTCGAGCGGTCGATGTCGGTGCACGTCGCGATCCAGCGCACGATCTCGCCGCTCTCGTCGCGCATCGGAATGGCGTCGATGAGATACCAGCGCGCGCGGCCGTTCGACCCCTCGCGCAAGCGGTATTCGCCGCTGAACGGACGGCCCGCGCGCATGCTTTCCGCCCAGCGGTGCTGCTGCCGCGCCCGGCCGCGTTCGTCGAGCGCCGCTTCCCAGCCCAGCCGCCGCGTCTCGCGCGCATCGAATCCCGTATACGCGACCCAGCGGTCGTTGACGTAATCGACCTCGCCCGCGGCGTTCGCCGTCCAAATCAGCTGCGGCACGACGTTGGCCAGCGAGCGATAGCGCAGCTCGCCCGCGGCGGCCTCGAGCTCGGCCAGCTCGGTGCGCTCCGCGAGCGCGGTGGTGCGGCCCGTGAGGCGCACGATGATGTCGTTGATCTTCACCAGGAACACGGCCAGGATCACCGACGCTCCGCCGAACGTGAACGAACGGCCAGCATACCAGCCCAGCGTATAGCGCGAGCCGGTGAACACGCTGTTGGCGAGCGCTTCGCAGAAATAGATCAGCGCCACGACGAGCAGCCACACTTGCGTGACCGTGCGCAAGCCGCTGCCGGCCAAGAGCACGATCGCCGCCAGCGCCGTGGCCACGTTCACCGGCAACAAGATATGGCTCCAGAACGCCGAGGCGTGGTCGCCGCTGAGGAGTGCCGGCAGCGGAGCCGCAATGGCGAGCGCGACGAGCACGCACAGCCACGCGGCCACGGCCGCCGCCAGCAGACGCACCGCGCGCCGGCCCGTGTGCCACCCGAAGCGATCGGCACACGCGAAGACGATCAGCATCAGACCCAAATTTTCGCGTTCGAAAAAAGCCAGCCACGGCGCGGTCTGGCGGGTCGCATGCAGCAGGCCGGTGGGCGAAAACACCTGCGGGAACGTCAGCATGTAGCATAGCGTGAGCACCGAGGACGACGCGTAGGCGAGCGAGAGCAGCGCCAGCTGTGATTGACGCGCCACCCGGTACTGCAGATAGAACAGGATCGCCGTCAGTACTTGGGCCAAAATGGCCGCGCTGAGCACGGCCGGCACGACCGCCGTCGTGGGCGAGAAGTGCGTGTCGCTGAACGGAACCACGGCGAGGAAGCACGCGATGATCCCAGCGCCGAGCCACGCCGCGACCACGCGATCGTGACGGGTTGCCGGGGCGGTCGCGATGTTTTCCATCGCGCGCACGTCGAACGCCATTGCGGCGCTTTTCGCGCTATACCGGCGCGACTCCCGACCTTACCTCACGGACGGGGGGGGGTGTCCCACCCGTACGAAGTTACCCGACGAGCGAGAAGGTGCTGGCGTGCTTCGCGCAGGGGCGGCAGATGTAATCGGTGTTCGTGCCCTCGGCTTTGCAGCCGCAGTCCCAGCCCAGCTTATAGGTCATGATGGTGGCGCCCGCGACGGAGTCCATCTCCATCGACGACGGCTCACCTAAACGCGAGTGGAGTAGGGATGACGTCGTGCGCACGGTTGTCATGACGGTACTAGAGTGACACGAAACCCGGCCCGATTCAAGTCCTTTACGGAGGCTTTATTTCAGCTGAACGCGGTTGGACATTCAGCCGGGCGCGCGCCGCCCGGGGTTCGACAAAAGGCGCACGACCCGGCGCGCTCCTAGTCCGGTATCCCGAGCTCGCGCCGTACGATTTTCGTGCCCTCGACGAGCGCGCAGAGTTTCGCGAACGCCGTCGCACGCGGGAGATATTTCATCCCGCAGTCGGGCGCCAACATCAAGCGCTCAGGTGTGATGTGGGTCAATGCCGCGCGGATTTGCGCGGCCACCGCCGCGGGCGTTTCGATCGCCGCGTTGTCGTCCAGATCGATCACGCCCAGCACGACGCTCTTGTGCGGCAGCCGCGCGAGCATCGCGAGGTCGACGCGCTGCTGCATCGACTCGATGATGATCTGCTGCGCCGGCGTGCCGTCGAGCTCGTCCAAGAACGGATACCCCGCCAAACGCGAGTGCACCACGTGCGCGTAACCGAAACAGGTGTGCAATCCGGCGATCCCGTCGATGCCTTCGAGCGCGCGCGCGATGGCCGGCAACGCGTAACGGTGCGCATCCTCGGGACGCGCTTGCAAGTACGGCTCGTCGATTTGCACGACGTCGGCTCCGGCACGCTTGAGGTCGCGCAGCTCGTCGTTCACGGCGGCCGCGAATGCCAGTGACGCGGCGGCGGCGTCGGGATAGTAGTCGTTCTGCGCCTGTTGCGTCATCGTGAACGGACCGGGCACGGTGATCTTGATCGGCCGGTCGGTGTTGCGGCGCAGAAATTCGACGTCGCGCACCATCACCGGTTCGCGCCGGCGAATCGGCCCGGTGATGCGCGGGACGGGGTTGGGGTGACCGGTGCGGTCGAGCGCGGTCCCGGGGTTGACGAGGTCGATGCCTTCGAGTGCCGTCGCGAAGCGGTTCGAGTAACTCTCGCGCCGGATCTCGCCGTCGGTGATCAGATCGATTCCGGCGCGCTCCATGTCGCGAATCGCGATCAGCGTCGCGTCGTCTTGCGCTTCTTGCAGCCAGGCTTCGGGAACGCGCCAAATTTCGCGCGCGCGAACGCGCGGCGGAAGCCGCGCGCTGAGCATGGCATGGTCGACCAGCCATTCCGGCTGCGGATAACTTCCGACCACCGTCGTGCGCAGGGGTGCGGTGAGCGAAGTACGGTCGGCGGAAACAGTCATTGCCCTGCGCATACGGCAGCCGGCTCGCGGTCCCCGTTTAGAGCCGGTACTCTTCGCGGGCGCCGGCGGCGAGCGTGAGCCCGTGGCCCGCACCCTCGGCCGGGCCGATCGTGCCGTCGGCGGCCATGACGGGCAGCCCCGCGAACAGCGGCTCGAGCAGCGGGAAATCTTCGAGCCAGGTCACGTTCGGCGCGGCCGCGGCGAGATGCACGAACAGCCCGGGCAGAAAATGCGGCGCGACCTCCACGTTGCAGGCTTCCGCGAACCGGGCCAGCCGCAGGCACGGCGTAAGCCCGCCCAGCGCCGCGAGGTCGGGCTGGATCACCGCGCACAGCCCCTCGGACAGGAACGGCGCCGCCTCGGCCGCGGTCCGCAGGTGCTCGCCCGTCGCCAGCGGCACCGGCGCGGTCCGGGCCAGTGTGCGGTAGGCCGCCAGGTCGTACGCCGGCAGGGGCTCCTCGACGAAGAGTGCGTCCACGTCGGCCGCCGCGCGCAGCAGCCGGGCCGCGCCGACCGGCGTGCACTTCTCGTTCGCGTCGACCATCAGCGGAACGCCGCTCGCGGCGGCGACGGCCGCCAGCAGCGCCGCGTCCCGCGCGTCGCCGGCTGCCCGCGGCTTCACCGCCCGCACCCCGCTGCGCACGTAGCCGGCCGCCACCGCGGCCGCCTCAGCCGGATCTTGGCCGGCGTAGAAAAAGCCGCTGCCGTAGACGGGAACGCGCCGCGCGGCGCCGCCCATCGCCTCGCCCAGCGGAACCCCGAGCGTCTTGGCATACAGGTCCCAGGCCGCCACGTCGAGCGCCGCCAGGGCCGTTCCGTATGGACCGCCCCCCGTCCGGTTGAACGAGGCCGCGATCTCGCGCCAGCGGGCCTCGGGATGCGCCGCCGGGCGCCCGGTCACGAACCGCTCGAGCATGCCGCGCGCCGCTTCCAGCGGCAGCAGATCGCGCCCGCCGAGCACGTATCCGAAGCCCAGGCCCGAGCGGCCGCCGGCGTCGGTGAGGATCACGACGAGCACGTCGACCGACGCCACACCCGAGCCCCCGACCGGCTTGGCGAGCCGGTAGCGCCAGAGCTCGGCCTGCGCATCGACGATCGGACCCATGCCGCGAAGTCGCCTCCGGCGCCGCTCGCTTCCTGCGTAAAGGTCGGCCCGCGGTTTGCCGACTCATAAAGAACGATGGCAAAAAGGCGCGTTCTGGTCGTCGGAGGAGACGGCTACTGCGGATGGGCGACCGCATTGCACCTCTCCACGCTCGGATACGACGTGGCGATTCTCGACAACCTGATCCGGCGGCACTGGGACGCGACGCACCACATCGAGACGCTGACCCCGATCGCGTCGATCGACCGGCGCATCGCCGCCTGGCGCCGGCTGACCGGCCGGACGATCGAGTTGTTCATCGCCGACGTTGCCGACTACGCGCAGCTCGCGCCGGCCGTCGAAGCCTACGCGCCCGACACGATCGTGCATTTCGGCGAACAGCGCTCGGCGCCGTTCTCGATGATCGATCGCGAGCATGCGGTGATGACCCAAACCGTCAACGTGACCGGCACGCTGAACATCCTCTTCGCCATGCGCGATCTCGCGCCGAAGGCGCACCTGGTCAAGCTCGGCACGATGGGCGAGTACGGCCAGCCCAACATCGACATCGAAGAAGGCTACCTGGAGATCGAGCACAACGGCCGGCGCGACGTGCTGCCGTATCCCAAACAGCCGGGCTCGTTCTACCATCTGAGCAAGGTCCACGATTCGGATAACATCTCGTTCGCCTGCCGCATCTGGGGTTTGCGCGCGACCGATCTCAATCAGGGCGTCGTCTACGGCAACGCCGTCGAGACCGGCGACGATCCCGAACTCGTAAACCGCTTCGATTACGACGGCCTCTTCGGCACGGTGCTCAACCGCTTCTGCGTCGAAGCCGTGGTCGGCCACCCGCTGACTGTGTACGGCGCGGGCGGGCAGACGCGCAGCTTCATCGACTTGCGCGACACGGTGGCGTGCGTGGAGCTCTCGATCGCCAATCCGCCCGATCCGGGCCGCCTGCAAGTGTTCAACCAGTTCACCGAAACGTTCAGCGTGCTCGAACTCGCCGAGCGCGTCGCGCGCGTAGCGACGCAGCGCGGTCTCGCCGCCACGGTCGAACACCGCGACAACCCGCGCGTCGAGCGCGAAGCGCACTATTACAACGCCAAGAACACCTCGCTGCTGGCGCTTGGTTTGATGCCGCACCTGCTCGAGGACACGACGATCGACGCGATGCTCGATCTGACCGAACGCTACCGCGACCGCGTCGACCTCGCGCAGATCAACCCCAACGTGCAGTGGGCGCCCGGCACGGCACGCGGACGGAACGCGCCGGTCTTGGGCGCGTCCGCCCCGATCCTCCCGCCCGATCCGACCAACCTGACGCTCCTGCGGCGATGACCCCGGCGGTCGTTGCCTGCGAGCCCCGCGGTGCGGCGGAGGCGCTCGCGCAGGCACTCGCATTGCGGCGCGCCGGAACGCATTTCGCGCTCGCCGTGCGCGTGGAAGATGCGCGCGTGCGCCGCGTGCGCGACTACGTGCGCGAGCTGTGCGCCACCTACGCGAGCTGGGATGAAGTGCGCCTCATGTTCGATGTGTTCGGAGGGACGATCGTTGACGAACGCCCGGCCGCGACCGCCGATCAACGCGCCCAGCTGATCGAGGCGATGCGCTTGGCCGACGTCGTCGCCGTGCGCTCGTGGAGCGAGCACGGGCGCCTGACGGAGGTCGCCGGCCGCGTGCCGTGCGAGGTCGAGATCGTCATCGAGGAAGAACCGGCGCCGGCCTCGGATGTCGCTTGCGAGGCGACCGACGTCGTCGTGTACGGGCCGCTCGAACGCGGCAACGAACTCGGCCACTTCGTGACGGCGCTCGGCGACCTCGAGCTGCCGGTCACGATGATCGCGCGCGATGCGCCGACGATCGCGAGCCGCGTGCGCTTCGAGCCGCCCGAACGCGCCGCCGCCGCGCTCGCACGCGCGCGCGTGATCGTCGATGCGAGCAGCGATGGTCCCGCGGCGGCGCTGGCGCTCGCGAAGCTCGGGCGGCCGCTGGTCGTCTCGTCGGTCGGCGGTGCGGCCGAAGTGCTGCACGGCACCGCGACCTACGAGCCTTGGCAGCGGCGCAGCATTCTCGCGGCGGTCGCGAACGCGCTGGGCGCGCCGGCCGCAACGCGGCGCGCGGCGCATTGGTCGAACCGGCCGCGCGAGCGCGCGCAGCCGGCGTTCGCCGCCGATGCTCCGCTGGTATCGGTGGTAGTCGCAACGCACAACCGGCCGGTCCTGCTGGCCGAAACGCTGGCCGCGATCGAACGTCAAACCTATCCGGCGCTCGAGATCATCGTCGTCAACGACGCCGGCACCGACGTGCGCGACGTCGTCGCGCGCTTTCCGCGCGCGCGGCTCCTCGATCAGCCCGAGAACCGCGGCCCGGCGGCGGCCCGCAACCGCGGCTTGGCCGACGCGCGCGGCACGTTCGCGATTCTCTTCGACGACGACGATGAGATGTTTCCCGACCACATCGCCGCGCTGGCCAACGCGCTGCTCGTCAGCGGCCTCGACGTGGCGTACGGGCAGATGATCAACGCCTTCGTCGTGCTCGCCGGTCCGGATGAGTACGTCATCGACGCGCTCGCCGGCCATGACGCGCTGCTCGATCACGCCGATATCCAATGGGCCGGTGCGCTCGCCACGACCGCGGTGATGTTCCGGCGCGAACTGGCCGACCGCGTCGGAACCGTCGACGAGTCGCTCACGGCGGCCGAAGATTACGAGTTCTGGTACCGCATGGCGCAAGGCCGCGAATGGGTACGTGTTCCCGGCATCACGTCGGTCTATTTCGTGCGCCGCGACGGCAGCAACCGCTCGGCGACCGGCGCACGCCGGTACTTCCTCGCCCACCAAGCAATCTACGGCAAGCATCCCTCGCAGCGACCGCTCGTCGCCGCCGGCCGCACCGCCATGTTGGAGCTCTTCGGCCAAACCGCCGCGCCGCCGTAATCGTTTTTAGCCCGCCTAGGCTGGGTACACGCTGAGGCGTAATGCTAACGTACCGGGCAAGTCACGCGCGCGGATACGGCGCGGTGCGGCAAGCTCGGCGTGCGCTTATCGATTTCGCCGCGCAGTGCGGCTTTGACGACGGCCTGCTCGACGACGTCGAGAGCGCGGTCGGAGAAGCACTTGCCAATGCCGCCGAGCATGGCGACTGCGAGAGTTCGGCCGGATTCGACGTGTCGGCGACGTTCGATAACCAGCGGCTCGTGATCGAGGTCAAGGATCACGGTACCGGCTTCGACTGCGGCCCCGCACTGGAACGCACCACGCCGGATGCGTACGGTAACCGCGGGTTCGGTATTTACCTGATGCGTACGCTTATGGACGAAGTCGCATACAGCGATCGCGGGTCACGCATTCAGCTGGTCAAGCGCCTGGGGCAACGCCGCTTTCCGTCGATGTCGTGAGCTGCGAGCGCCCGGCACGCACGCCGGGCGCTCGGCGGAGTTATTTGGTGCGCGCGGCGGCGGCGGCCGCCAAATCCACCATCTTCTTGACCAGCGGTTTGTCTTTGAGCACCTCGTCGCTGAGCCCGGCCATGCGCGCGTCGATCGCGCGGCGCTGTTCGGGGGTCGGCGTTACGACCACGCCGCCTTGCTGCAGCCAGAGCTTGTGCTGATCGCTATTGAACTGTTCGATCCACGGCAGCAGGTCGCGCGCCACCTTCGTGCCGTCGGCCAGCACCAGCGACTGCAAGTCCGGCGGCAGGCCGTCGTACCACTGCTTGCTGATAACGGCGATCGAACACAGCATCGCCTGATCAGATTCGTAGGCATACTTCGCGGCATCGGCATAGTGCAGCGAGGTAAAGACCGGCATGTCCGACATCACGCCGTCGATCGCACCTTGCTGCAGTGCCGGCAATACTTGATCGAGCGCCATCGGAACCGCCGTGCCGCCGAAGCGCGCGACCTGTTCCATCTGCAGCTGCGCCGCGAGCACGCGGATCTTCATGCCTTTGAGGTCGTCAATCGAGTTGACCGGCTTGCGCGTATCGAACGCGGTCGGACCGTGCACGAAGAGCGCCAGGCCCTTGAGGCCTTTGTCGGTGCCCAGGCCCAGAAAGGCGGTGCTGAACTCCTTGTCTTCCAGCACGCGCGCGGCGTGCGGAACATCGCCCAGTAACGTCGGCGCGCTCAGCGCTTCGTAGCGGGCATCGACGCCGGAGAGGAACTCCGGCGGCCCGACCCAGGCTTGAATCGAACCGAACTGCGTGGCTTCGATCTCGCGCGGGATCGAACCGAGCTGGCTCGCCGGGTAGATCTCGACCTTGATGCGCCCGTGCGAATCCTTTTCGAGCGCCGTTTGATAGCGGCGCATGAACTCGTGCTGCATGTCGTTCAGCGTCGCGGTGCCGATCTTCATCACGATGGGATCGGCGGCGCGTGCCGGCGGCGGCGACGCCGCGAAGGGCGACAGCGCGATGGCCGCGGCGGTGAGGGCGATGAGCGCGGGGCCGCGGGCCGGCCTGCGAGCGAAGATGTTCACGAATAGCTCCTTCGGAAGTTTCGACTAATGGGCCCAGCCGGGCAGCAGCAGCGAGATCGAGGGCACGTAGGTGATCACGATCAGCGCGACGAGGTTGATGACCAGGAACGGGATCACGCCGCGATAGATCGACGACAACGGCGCGCCGAACAGTGAATGCGACGCGAACAGATTTAGCCCGAACGGCGGCATGTACATGCCGACGCTCAGGTTCACCGCCACCACGATGCCGAAATGGATGGGGCTCATCCCTAAGGCCGTGACGACCGGGAGAAACACCGGCGTCAACACGAGGATCGCGGCCGGCGGTTCGAGGAAGCTGCCCACGAAGAGCAGCACGAGGTTGAAGATCACGAGCGTGCCGTAGAGGCCGATGTGCGCGCCCGTCACGAGCGCGACGACGGCTTGCGGGATGCCGCTGGTCGTCAGCGTCCACGAATACAAGCCCGCCGCCGCGACGATGATCATGATCTGTGCGATCAGCTTCGCGGAGGCCAGCGTGATCTGCCACAGCTCGGCCCAACCGATGTCCTTGTAGACGAACATCGAGACGGCGAAGGCGTAGATGACCGCGACGCCCGCCGCTTCGGTGGGGGTGAAGATCCCGCCGTAGATCCCGCCGAAAATGACCACCGGGGTGCCCAAGGCCCAGGCGGCGCCGCGCGTCGAGGCCAGGATGTCGGACCAGCGCTGGCGGGCCGTCGTCGGCACGCCGGTCTTGCGCGCGTACCACAGCACGTAGGCCGCATCGACCAACCCGATCAGCAGCGCCGGCAGAATGCCCGCCAAGAACAGCACCGTGACCGGCTGCTGCGCCACCACGCTATAAATGATGAGCGGAATCGAGGGCGGGATCACGACCGCGATCGCACCGGACGCTGCGATCAGGCTGACCGCGAAGCGCTGGTCGTAGCCGTTCTCGCGCAACGCCGGCAGCAGCAGCCGGCCCACCGCCGCGACCGTGCCGACCGCCGACCCCGACATCGCGCCGAAGAGCTCCGAGGACGCAATCGTGGTCAGCGCGAGCGAACCGCGCACGCCCCCGACGATCGAGATCACCCACACGATGATGCGCTTGGCGATCCCGCCGCGGCCCATGATCTCGCCGGCGAAGATGAAGAACGGAATCGCCAGCAGCGGGAAGCTGTCGAGGCTTCCGAAGATCGTCGTCTGCACGATCGTCGGCGAGGCGCCGAGGATGAACGAGAGCGCGATCAGCGCCGTGATGAACAAGATCAAATAGATCGGGAAGCCGACGAACAGCAACACGAACGGGACCAGGACGAAGGTGGCCGCCGTCACGGTTCGGGCAGCCCCGGCGCGGCGTTCTTCTCAGGCCGCGTAACCAGCATCGCCAAGCGCGCGAAGGCCCCGAGCGCAAGCAGCGTCAGCCCGATCGGGACCATCGCTTGCGGAATGTAGAGCGGCACGTTCGCGGCTTGACTGCGCTCGTCGAATTGCGCCAGGCGCTCCACGATCGGAACGCCGAGCGTCACGAGTACCGCCGCGATCGCGATCGTCGCCAGCTGGGCCGACGCCCGGAACGCATCGCGCACCCGCGCCGGGAAGCGGTCGATGACGATCTCCATGTTGATGTGCGTGCCGTCGTAGGCAACCACGCCGGCGCCCAGAAAAACGACCGCGACCATCAGGAAGTTCATCACTTCTTCCGCCCCGATGATCGGCGCGGCGAGAAACTTCCGGCCGATGACGTTGGCGAAGTTCAACAGCACGCTGACCACGAGCAACACGCCGATCAGCGCCCGCACCACGCGCATGATCGCTTCGACGCCGCGGACGAACGCGGTTAGGATCGCCGTCATGCGCGCACCTGAGTTAACGGGTCGGAGTCATACGGTCACGGCCGGCCGGACTTCGGGAAACTCGGCCAGCGCCGACTTCCAGAAGGCCTCGATCTCGGCCACGTGGTTGGCCGGCACCGTCCCGAACGGCGGATAGGTGAGGCCGCAGTCGAGGCCGAGCGCGCGCAGCGAGATCTTCGAGACGGCCACGAGGCCGTGGCTGACCCACTGCGCCGGCATGATGCTCAGCAGCTGCTGGATGCGGACCGCTCGCGGCAGGTCGCCGGAATGGAAGGCCTCGACCAGCAGCGCCGAGAGCGCCGATCCCGGCGGCGGCATCGTTCCGCCGGCCGCGCCGAGGATCAGCGTGCCCAGCAACACTTCCAGCGTGGTGAAGATGTGCGCCAGCTTGCGCGTCGTCGCGCCGTGCAGCAACACCGCGAGAAAGCGCTGATTGCGCGAGCTCTCCTTGAGCGCGACGACGTTCTCGAGCGCCAGCACCTCGAGCAAGCCTGCGACGGACATGTCGGCGCCCGGTCCCTGGTTATGGTAGGCCACGACCGGCAGCGGCGTTTCGGCTGCGATCAGCTCGAAGTACGCCACGATCTCGGCCGTCGTCGCCGCACCGCCGGAGGGGCGGTTGGGCAGCAGCAGCTGCACGGCCGAGGCGCCGAGGTCGTGGGCGTAGGCGGCCAGCGCGATCGAAGTGCGGTACGATGCGTGCGACACGCCGACCAGCGCCGGAACGCGCCCGCCGATCATCGCGATCGTTTCACGGATCAAGAGCCGCCGCGCCTCGTCGGAGAGGTACTGGTACTCTTGCGCCTCGACACCCGCGACGCAGATCGCCGCCGGCCGCGACGAGCCGATCACGAAGTCGATCTCGCGCGCCAGCGCCGCATAGTCGACCTCGCCCGCGCTCGTGAACGGCGTGATCGGCGGGACGACGTTGCCGGGCAGCTTCCAATCGAGTGTGCGCACCGGTCAGCTAACCCTCATGCGAGACGGTGTCGACGCCCACGATGCTCTTGCGCCGGCCGGCGAGTTTCGTGCCGGTCTCAGCCCAGCGGCCTTCGACCGCGAGCTGCGCCTCGTCGTCGAGCTCGTCCCACCAGTCGCCCAGCGAGTAGCCGTGCCAGGGCGATTCCGGACGCACCGGCGGCAAGCCCAGCTCGTTCCACAACTCGAGGCTACGCTCCATGAATTCACGCTTGGGCAGCGAGATCGGCGGATATTTTTCGCGCAGCGTGGCGTCGATCAGCATGATCGAGTTGTCGATCGACGGGATGTGGCGGAACGGCGGCGCGTGGCCTTTGTCGTAGCCGCGCACGATCTGCACGTCGACGTGCGGGGTCATGCGATAGGCCAGCGACCACATCACCGCATCGAGGTTCTCCGGATCGATGTCCTCGCTCACCGCGACGATCATCTTGCCGACCCCAACCTTGAACGATGAGGCGGCCTTGAGCGCGCGCCACACGTCGCCGTCGTCGGGATCGCTGAACTGCAGGAAGATCACCGGCCGGATGTTCGTCAGCGCTTCGTGCATCACCACGCGCTTGACCGACTTCACGCCGCACGTGCGCTGCAAGAAGTCGAGGAACATCGGCTCGTAGGCGACGCGCTTGATCGTGCTCGATTCGCTGGGCGTCACCTGGCTGATGAACGAGGTGACGACGAAGTCCTTGCGGTGCGTGATCGCCGTGATCTCGACGTTGGCGCTCATCGAACGCGGGTGGACGAAGCCGTGAGATTCGCCGAACGGCCCTTCGGGCTCCAGGTAGTCGGTGCGCAGGTAGCCTTCGATGACGACCTCGCAGTCGGCCGGCACGTCGAGGTCGATCGTCTTGCAGCGCACCATCCGGATCGCTTCGCCCGCCAGCCCGCCGGCGACGGCGAACTCATCGGCCTCGATCGGCATCCGCTGCACCGAGGTGTACGAGACGACCGGCGGGGCGCCGAGCACGATCGCGATCGGCAGGTGCTCGCCGCGCGCGCGCATCTTTTCCCAGTGCACTTGCGAATCGTTGCCGAACGGCACGAAGAAGCAGCCGACGGTCAGCGGGCCCTTGAACTGCCCGCGGTAGTTGCCGCAGTTGCGCACGCCGGTGTCGGGATCTTTGCTGATGTAGTGCGCGCTCGAGAAGTACGGCGCGTTGTCGTAGCCCGGCGTCGAGATCGGTATCGGCAGGTTCGTCAACCCGCCCCACGCCGCGAGCTCGTCGCCCGTATGGACGACCTCTTGGCACGAACCGCTCGCGACGACCAGCGGTTCGACCGGGTGCGCGAGCGCCTGCGTCCAGACCTTGCCGATGTCCTCGAGTTTGGCGCCGATGCCGACCGAGTAGATGGCCTTCGAACCGGCGAGGCCGCCGACGAGCACGGCGTTGTCGTAGCGCCGCCCGGTCGAGTCGGTGACGTTGGTGAACAGAAACGCTTTGCGCTGCTCGTCGGGAATGCCGCCGCGGTACTGCCAGCGCACGAGCGGATGCATCTCGGTGTCCTTGTTGACCGGATGATCGATGCGGTAGAGCAGCCCGGCCCGGTCGAGCGCGTCGATATGATCGCGCAGATCGTGGTAGGTTTGGGGCGGGGAAACGATCGTGCTCATGGTGTGGCCTTCGGGCGACGTGCCCAACGCATGACGGCGCCGACGCCGCGTTCCATATCCGGCCCGAGCTCGGCCGCGTGGCTCGAAAATTCGGCCAAGGTGACCTTCATCGCCAGTTCCGCGTCGAGCCGCGAGCCGAGATGCTCGAGCAACCGCTCCGCTTGCGCGTCGAGCGCGTCGGGAGCGACCACCATACTGATGAGACCCATCTCGAGCGCGCGTTCGGCCTCGATCTCATCGCCCGTCATGACGAGATAGCGCGTCGCCTTCTCGCCGACTTTCCGGCCCAGATAGCTCGCCACGAGGGAGGGCGGCAGGTTGTAGGTGATCTCGGGGAAGCTGCAGCGCGTACCGCGGGCCGCGATCACGATGTCCAGATGTTGCAGCAAGCCGAGCGCGGCGCCGTTGGCATAGCCGTGGACGAACGCCAAGGTCGGTCCGGGCCACTGGGCGAGCCGCAGGTTGAGACGAACGAGCTCGTTCAGCGCGTGGGCGGCGGCGGCGGGACCATCCGGATGGCCGCCCGGCGAGTGCGGGCGGCCGGCCGAAAAGCCGTCGCCGTTGCCCCGAAATGCGAGGATGGCGTTGGGATCGGCCCCGTCGAGCGCGGCGTGGAGCTCCGTCACCATGCCGTCGTCGAGCCGGTTGCGATTCGCCGCGTCGTTGAAACGCACGACCGTCGCGCTGTCTTTGCGCTCGAGGAGTAATCGCGCTGCGCTCATCGGGCTCCGGCTTGCGCCGGAGAGACGCCGGCTCCTTCGCTGCAACGCGTTTGGGACCGGCGGGGTCGAAGGGAACGGCCCGGGAGGGGTAGACACAGGTAACAATGCTCGAGACGCTGACCCGTGCACCGTGGACGCGCGTGCCGTATCGCTGGTATACCGACGCCGGCGTGTACGCGCGCGAGCAAGAGCGCATCTTCCGTGGGCGCGCATGGAACTACGCGGCGCTGGCGTGCGAGATCCCCAAGCACGGCGACTTCAAGACGACGACGATCGGCGACGCGCCGATCGTGCTGGTGCGCGAAAAGTCCGGCGCGATCAACGCGTTCGAGAACCGCTGCGCCCACCGCGGCGTCGCCTTTTGCTATACCTCGCACGGCAACGCCAAGGCGTTCCAGTGCCCCTACCATCAGTGGACCTACGACCTCAAGGGCAAGCTGATCGGCGTGCCGTTCCGTAACGGCATCGAGGCACTCGGCGGCGGCATGCCGGCCGACTTCGATCCGGCCGACCATCCGCTGGCGCGGCTGGCCGTCGCCGAACGCAACGGCGTGGTCTTCGTCAGCTTCCGGCACGACATGGAACCGCTGGCCGACTATCTCGGCCCCGCGATGGTACCGTATTTCGACCGCCTCTTCGACGGCCGCGAACTGAAGCTGCTCGGCTACGAGCGCCAAGTGATCGAGAGCAACTGGAAGCTCTATATGGAGAACCTCAAGGACCCCTATCACGCGAGCCTGCTGCACGTCTTCTTCGCGACGTTCGGGCTCTTCCGGTTCGATCAGCCGGCGTGGTGCACGATGGACGAGAGCGGCGGACATTCGGTGATGGCGGTGGCCGCGCGCAGCGCCGAGGCGACCGAAGCGACCAAGGGCATGAAGTCGTTTCGCTCCGATCTGAAGCTCGCGGGGCCCGAGTTGATCCAGCCGGTACCCGAATTTCCCGGCAAGGCGATCGGCGTGATGCAGACGCTGTGGCCGAATCTGATCATCCAGCAGCAGTCCAACACGCTCGCCACACGTCAGATCGTCACCCGCGGTCCCAACAGCTTCGAGCTGCACTGGACCTTCTTCGGCTTTGCCGACGACGACGAAGAGATGACCGCGCGACGCTTGCGCCAAGCCAACTTGGTCGGAACCTCGGGCTACGTCTCGATCGACGATGCCGAAGTGCTGGAGTTCTCGCAAAAGGGCGCGTCGCCGTATCCCGACAACGAGGGCGTGCTCGAGATGGGCGGCATCGACACCGCCGATCAGGAGCACCACATCACCGAGGTGCCGGTGCGCGCGTTCTGGCGCCGCTATCGCGACGTGATGGAAGCGTGACGGTCGAAGAGCTCTACTTCGATTACGCTCAAGCGATCGACGAGGAGGTCGAACGCTGGCCCGACCTCTTCACCGAGGACGCGAGTTACCGCGTGACCTCGCGCGAGAACTACGATCGCGGCTTGCCGCTGGCGGCGATCTATTGCCAGGGCCGGGGGATGATCGCCGACCGCGCGATGGCGGTGCGCCAGACCACAGTTTACGCCAAGCGCTTCATGCGCCACGCCATCACCAACGTCCGCGTGCAAGAGGACGGTGACGGAAGCTTGAGCGCGCGGGCCAATTTCACGATCTACGAAACCTTTGAGGACACGATCACGCGGCTCTTCGCCGTGGGCCGCTACATCGACACGATCGTCCGCACGGCCGACACGCTGCTCTTTCGCGACAAGCTCTGTGTGCTCGACAGCAACGTCGTCATCGGCTCGCTCATCTACCCCGTCTAAGATACTCCGGCGGCGATCGCGAGCGCAGTGTGCCCGTCATCCCGAGCGCAGTCGAGATGAGATGAGAAGGCCGGCCTCCGAATCAGGGTTCTCGCAAAGAGATCCTGTGAAGCGACTGGCGCTTCATTCACGCACTCGAGGTGCAAAGGAGACCGGCCCGTGCAGAAGCATAGCAAAGCGAAACCGACGCGGCAAATGGTGAAGAAAAATCTGTGGATCGGGGTTGATTTAGGGAACCGTTGGAGCCACGTCTGCATGGTCGACAACGGCGGCGACGTTATAGATCGAACGCGTGTTCGAACGACGCCGGGTGCGATGCGTGAGTTTTTCGGTGCGTATGCAGGTTGCGCGATCGCGATCGAAGTCAGCGGTCAATCACCGTGGGTGAGCCGCGTCTTGAAAGAATGTGAGCTCGAGGTCACCGTTGCCAACGCCCGTGAGGTTCGCAAGATCCATCAAAGCGATCGCAAGAACGACCGCTCCGACGCTGAGACTTTGGCTCGACTTTTGCGAGCGGATCGCACGTTGCTTGCTCCGATCGAGCATCGCGATGAAGCGATGCAAGCCGACATCTCCGTACTGCGAGCTCGCGATACGATGGTTGGTGCTCGCACGAAATGCATCAATGCGATTCGCGGTCTCGTGAAAACCGCCGGCGTGCAGCTACCGAAGTGCAGTGCGGAAGTCTTCGCTCGTCGTGTAGAGCTGCTGATCCCGAGCGAACTTCAATCCGCGCTGTCGCCGATGCTTGAAACAGTTGTCCATCTTACCGTTCAAATACGCAGCTATGAAAAACTGATCGAAACGATGGCGCGTGAAAAGTACCCGGAAACCGCGATGTTGAGCCAGGTGACGGGGGTTGGGCCTTTGACTTCGCTAGCTTTTGTATTAACCCTGAGTGACAAAAATCGATTCAGGTGCAGTCGCGACGTTGGACCATATCTCGGGCTCGTTCCGCGCCAGTACGACTCCGGTGACCAACAATCGCAGCTCGGAATAACCAAGCGGGGCAACGCGTTTCTGCGGCGATTACTCGTTAATAGCGCACAGTACATTTTAGGCCCATTTGGACCGGATTGCCGGTTAAGGCGCCACGGCGAGCGCTTGATGGAGCGTGGCGGTAAAAATGCAAAGAAGAGAGCCGTTGTTGCCGTTGCTCGAAAACTCGCAATTCTCTTGCACTATCTTTGGAAAACCGGCGTCGTCTACGAACCGCTTTACGGCGCGCAACCGCTAGCAGCATAATGACGTTCTTCCGCATCCGTTGAACCATATGTAAAACCGCGTTCGGTGACTGCGACCGGTCCCTCGATCGTTAAATCAGATCGAAGTCGAGATAGCAGCACCACCTTTGAAGATGAACCTCAACATGCACCGAGCCAAGAGCGGCTCAACAGAGTGCGGATGGAAGCGAGGCAAAAAGGTTTGCGAAGAGGGACACGGGAGCGGGCGGCCGCCACGGCGGCCTTGACAAAGCTGGCCTTCTCATGGAAGGGACCACGCACAATCAATGTCCGTAAGAGCACTGTCGATCACGAGCGCAGCCGAGTGATCGCCGGTGATATGCCAAGAATCGGGTTCGCCGACGACGACAATCGTGCTTGGTGGCGATCACTCGGCTGCGCTCGTGATCGACAGTGGCTTGAGGGCGTGATCGTGGCGCGTCCCTCGACTGCGCTCGGGATGACGGGGCGTGCGCTCGGGATGACGGGGGGTGCGCTCGGGATGACGGGGGGTGCGCTCGGGATGACGGGGGGTGCGCTCGGGATGACGGGGGGTGCGCTCGGGATGACGGGGGGTGCGCTTGGGATGACGGGGGGTGCGCTCGGGATGACGGGGGGTGCGCTCGGGATGACCGAGGGTCGACAGCGGGCGGCGGCGGCGAGACCGCCCAGCTTTAGGGCGCCGCTAGCGTTTTTCGCTGAAGGGTTCGTGGCCCCAGGTTGCTTCGTAATCGCGCTGCTGCGTCGCGGGCAGGTGGCGTTCGATGTGGCGGATGCGGTCGTTGCCGTTGAGCTTCTTGAAATCGGCGCGGCCCCACTTGCTCGCATTCGCGCGGGCGGCGTAGTCGGCCAGAGCCGGCGTGCCCCGTTCGTAGAAGTCGTTGAGCAGCTCCCACGCGCCTTGGAGCCCCGACGATGCGGGCAGCGTCGGATAGAGCGCGATGCGCACGCCGAGCTGCGAGTACTCCTCGATCGTCGGCGGCGGTTCGTCGGTGCCGCCCCAGATCGTCAGCACCGGCCCCGGAACCGCCAGGCACGTGATACGAAGCTGCTCGCGCGTCTGCGCCGAGTTGAGCCAGACGAGGTCGGCGCCGCCGTCGCGCACGTAGGCGACGCAGCGCTCCAGGGTCGATTCGAACGTGCCGCCTTCGGCCCCGAGCTCATCGCAGCGCGCGCAGATCACGAACGACGGGTCGATTTCATCGCGCGCTTCAACGGCGGCGCGAATCTTGCCGACGGCTTCATCGAGCGGGATGCAGCGCCGCCCGGCGAGCGTCCCCGACTTCTTGGGCGATTCTTGATCCTCGATCTGCATGCCGGCCACGCCCGAGCGGATGAGTTCGCCGACCGTGTAGTGCACGTTGACCGCGTTCCCGAAGCCGGTGTCGGCATCGACCAAGATCGGGATCGTCGTGCGTGCGGCGATGTGGCGCACGTGATCGACGACATCGCGCAAACCGATGATGCCGTTGTCGGGAACCCCGAGCAGAAACGCCGACATCTGCGAGCCCGCAACGAAGAAGCACTCGAAGCCGATCTCCTCGCACATGCGTGCGTAGAGCGGGCTGAAGCCGCCCGGCATCACGGTGACGTCGGGGCGCGCGAGGATATCGCGAAAGGCCAGCCGTTGCGTGCGCGGATCGTGCGGGTGCGTTGCCATGCGGTCGCATTCGTGCGAGCGTTCGCGGAATGCCTTCGCGCGCGGCGAAGGCTGCCGCGATGAACGAACGATCGTATGATGTGGTGGTGGTCGGACACGGTGCCGCGGGGCTGGCCGCCGCGCTGGCCGCAGCGGAAGCCGCCGGCCCGACCGCGGCGCGCGTGCTCGTAGTGGAGCGCGCGCCGGAAGCGGCCCGCGGCGGCAACACGCGCTGGAGCCCCTCGTACATGCGGCTCGAAGCGCCCGACCGGCTCGCGCCGCGCTTTGAGGAAGACATGATCGAGACCTCAGGCGGCCGCTCGGATCCGGCCTACATCCGCCGCCTGGCCGCCGACGCGACGCCGGTGCTGATGTGGCTGCAGCAGCACGGCATCACCTACGACCGCCCGCCCAACTACTTCCTCACCGCGGCCGCGCCGCGCATTCAGCCGGTCGGCGCGGGAGCGGCGATCGTCGACCGGCTCACCCGCGCGGCGCACGCTGCCGGCGTCGGCTTCGACTACGCGACCGACGCGCAGACGATCGAACTCGGCGCCGGCGGCGCGGTGGCGGCACTGCACGTGCGCGGTGCGGACGGAGCGGACGAACGCATCGCGACGGCGGCGATCGTGCTGGCCTGCGGCGGCTTCGAATCGGATCCGGCCGCGATGCGCGAGCACCTCGGCGCGGGCGCCGAGAGCATCCGTCCCATCACGCCGGGCACCGCGTACAACACCGGCGGCGGCATTCGCATGGCGATCGCCGCCGGCGCCCGTACGGCGGGCGATTGGAACGGCGTTCACGTCGAGCCCGTCGATCCGCGCAGCGATCACCCCGAGGCCGTGGTGCTGACCTATCCTTACGGCATCGTCGTCGACCGCAACGGAAAGCGCTTCTTCGATGAAGGCAACGGCCGTGTCGACGAAACCTGGGAGACCCTCGCGCGCACGATCCACTTCGAGACCCCCGGGCGCATCGCGTACGCGATCTTCGACGCCGCGCTGGACGACATTCCGGACTACGGCCGCGCGGTGTGCACGGACCAAGAGCCGGTTCGCGCCGGCACGCTCCGCGAGCTGGCCGAAGCACTGGAGCTCGATCCCGAGGGTCTCGCGCAAACGGTCGCCGCGTACAACGCCGCGGCGCCGGCCGACGCCGCCGGGTTCGTGGCGACGCGCGTCGACGGGCTCGCTGCGAACGGGCTGACGCCGCCGAAATCCAACTGGGCACGGCGCATCGAACGCCCGCCGTTTCTGGCCTATCCGCTGGTGTGCGCGATCTGCTATACGTTCGGTGGGATCGAAACGGACGCCGAGGCGCGCGTGATCGGTGCGCAGGGACCGATCCCGGGACTCTTCGCCGCCGGCGAGATCAGCGGGCAGTTCTACGGCAAAGCGCCGGGCGGAACGTCGGTGTTGCGCGCGTTGGTCTTCGGCCGCATTGCGGGCAAGCGCGCGTTAGATTGCCGCGCAAACGGGTAACGCTGCAAGTAATCAACCGCATTCCTTCTGGAGGATGATCATGGCGGCACGTAAGTCTGCAGCGAAGAAGAAAGCCAAACCGGTCGCGCGCGCAAAGAAAACGGCCAAGCGCGTCGCGGGCGGCATGAAGAAAACGGCCAAGAAGGCGACGTCGGTCGCGAAGAAGGTCTCGACCTCGGCCAAAAAGGTCGCCAAGAAAGCGTCCAAGGCGACGCGCACGGCGACCAAGCGCGCCGCGAAAGTCGGCTCGGTGCTGGAAAAAGTCGGCCAGTTCATCGAGGCCGGAGCCGCGGCCGTAGACGCCACCGTGACGTCGGTGGCCAAGAAGTCCGGCGCGCGCAAGAAGAGCGCGAAGAAGCCGGCTGCCAAGAAGACCGCGCAGAAAGCCTAGCCGCGCCGCCCTACGACGATCCGTTTTCGCCGGCAGCGGCGATGCGGATCTCGTGGCGCGCGTACTCGAACGCCAGCAGCATGAAGCCGGCGAACATGATCGTGCTGCCGCCGACCCACATCAGTTCGCCGCCGGCCTGCTGGTCGGCCAGCGCGCCGCCGCCGCAGATGCGAACGTAGTGCGCGTAGAGCGGCACGCGGTTGGAGTAGAGCGCGAAGCCGAGGAAACCGGTCAGCGGCATCGCCAGGAACACGTAGCCGAGCCGGGCGATGTGGCTGAGCCGGTGGGGGTCGAACACCGGCGCCCACATCAGGAAACCGGCCGCGAGAAAGAGCGCCTGCACCAGCGCGTAGAGCGCCAGGCTCTCGAGCGAGGCCTCGAACAACGGGCCGAAGTGAATGCCCCAGATGATCGCGAGCGAGGCGAAGAGCGCGAACGGCGCCGGCACGAAGCGCAGCGGCCGGGCGAGCAGCGGAACGCCGAACAGCACCAGCGGCGGCACGACGTCGGTGTGGATCAGATGCTGCACCATGTGACCGACGAGCGAGCGGTGCGCCCAATCGTCGAGCGGCGGCAGCACCGTCGCGATCGCAACCGCGACGCCGGCGGCGAGCGCGTACGGACGGCGAACGGTCACGGTTTGAGCCGGAAGATCCCGATCGCGTCACCGCGCTCATAGTTGAACTGGAAGTTCCCGCCGGCGGCGACCGCGATATACTGCGTGCCGTTCACGGCGTACGACATCGCCGGTGCGTTCGCGCCGCCGACGAACGCATACGACCACAGCTTCGGTCCCGGTGCGCGCATCGAACGCGTCGAACGCGCCGCTCGCGTTCGCCGACGAAGACCAAGCCGCCCGGCGGTCGCCAGCGCGCCGCCGACCATGGGCTTGGGCAGCGTGATGCTGCCACGCGATGCGTCCCGCTCTCGACGTCGATCGCCGAAAACGTTCCGGTTTGCACCTTCGGTTTCTGCATGTTGGTGAACACGCTGCCGGTATTGCATCAGGCCCGGTTCGTCGGAGGTCCCGCTGACCTTGAAGTCCATCAACTGGTTGATCCCGAGCACGTAGGCGTAGCCGGTTTGCGGCGAATACGCCGGCGGCGACCACTCCGAGCCGCCGTTCGCGCCCGGCAAGACGCTGTGCGCGCTGAACATGTTCTTGTTCTGCGAGACGAACGGCTGCGAGCGGCGGATCAGCGCGCCGGTCGCGCGGTTGACGATGTAGAACCAGCCGACTTTACCGGCTTGACCGGCCGCGGGAATCGTGCGCGCCGTTGACGTGAACGTCGAACAGCACGACGTTGCTGGTGGCATCGTAATCCCACAGGTCGTGCTTTACTTCCTGATAGTACCAGCGCAGCTTGCCGGTGTGCACGTCGAGCGCGACGATCGAGTCGGTGTAAAGGTTGATGCCCGCGCGCGTCGAGCCGTCGAGATCCGGGTTCGGATTGCCGGTGCCGAAGATCAGCAGCCCGCGGGCCGGGTCGATCGCCGGCGACGTCCAGACCGTGCCGCCGCCGCCTTTCCACGAATTGCCCGCGAACGTCTTGGGGTCGGTCGAGTACCAGCGCCAGCGCTGCGTGCCGGTGCGCGCGTCGTAGGCGGCGACGAAGCCGCGCAACGTCCACTCGCCGCCGGCGCTGCCGACGATGACCATGCCGTCGAAGATCTGCGGCGCCATGCTCTCCGAATAGCCGACGCTGGGATCGGCGACGCGCACTCTCCCAGCGCTCGTGTCCGGTGCGCGCGTCGAGCGCGACGAGCTTGTCGTCGAGCGTGAGCACGTAGAGGTTGCCGTAGCCGATCGCCGGGCCGCGGTTGTTGGGCCCGCAGCAAATCTTGAAGCGGCCGAGCGGATAGCTGCGTCGTCCACAGCGCCTTGCCGGTCGCCGCGTCGAGCGCCATGATCTTCATGCGGCCGGTCGGCGACGGGCGTCGTGAGGTACATGATGCCGTCGACCACGATCGGCGTCGTCTCGAAGCTCTCGAAGATGCCGGTGTGCACGATCGTCACCGGTACGAGCGATGCGACGTTCGCCGTGTCGATCTGGGTCAGCGGTGAATAGCGCCAGTTGCCGTAGGTGCGCCCCGGCAGGGGCCAATCGTTCGCGTCGCTTTCGGCCGAACGCAGAAACGCATCGTCGACGTCGACCTTCGCCGCTGCCGGCCAGGCCGCACCGGCGACCGTGCCCGGCGTGGATGCGACCGCCGGGTTCGGCGCGAGATTCGGATAGGGCAAGAGCGGAACGTGCGCCAGGGACCCGGCGCTCAGCGGCTGCGTGCCCGGCGCGTAGCCGTTCGCGTTCAAGATGTAGGCGAGCACGTCGAGGTATTGCTGCGGCGTCAAGCTGCCCGGCGCGTTCATCGGCATGCTGCCCTTGATGAACTTGTAGAGCGCCGGTGTCGACATCTTGCCGGTCGTCATCGAGCGCCCGAAATTCGGGCCTTGCAGCGGCGGCCCGGAGATGCCTTCGAGGTGCGCGCCGTGACAGCTCAGGCACTCTTGGATGTAGACGAACTGCCCGCGCGTCGCTTGCGCGCGCGTATAGCCTCCGGGCGGCGCCGCCGGCGCTTGCGCGCCGGCGCCGGCGAGCATGATCGCGCCGACCACCACCGTCGCCGCGGCCGCGGCGATTTGCATCCGAACGTGCGCCGTCACTTGGGTCGCCCTCCAGTAGGTTGCCGGTCGTGCCGCCAAAAGCCGAACACGAACGCGATGAGCACGACGATCGCCACGTAGCCGAGCGCGCCTTCGGGAACCGGTCCGGTGGAATGGAACGGCGGGCCGCCCGCGCCCGGCTGCAGCGCTTGCATCGAGAGCACGTAGCCGGCCAGGTCGTCGAGGTCGGATTGCCCGAGTTGCCGGTCGCCGAACCGCGGCATTTCTCCCGGGCCGGCGCGCACGGCATCGGCAACTTCGTTGATCGTCGCTTGGTGCAGTTCCGGCGCCCAATCGGAGCGACCGATGCTGCCGCCGTTGCCGCCTACGGCGTGGCATTGCTGGCAGTTGCTCGCGTAGAGCTGGTGACCGTGCTCGATGCCGGTGCCCGCGACGACCTCGGGCAGCGGCGGGCCGCCGGCGACGATCGGCGCGAGGTAGGTTTCGAGCGCGCGAATTTCCGCTTCCGGCAACTGCTGGCCGGCGCGCTCGTCGCGATGCGCGACTTGCACCCAGGGCGCGGCCGCCGGCATTCGTCCCGTGGTCAAGTAAAAATCCAGATCGGCCATGCCGATGTGATGCAAGGCGGGACCGTCGGCGGAACCCCACTGCTGGGCGCCGTGGCACGACGCGCAGTCGGCCGTGTAGACGTCGGCGCCCGACGGCGCCGCGCCGAGCACCGCGGCCAGCAGCACCGGCAGCGCGAAGATCAGCATCGCATCAGCCGGCCTGCGGCTCTTCTTCATCGTAGCCGCCGCGCGCGTTGCGCACCAGCAGCACGGCATCGGGCGGCGGCGTGCCGTCGGCGCCGGCGCGGGCCCGCAATTCCGTCGCGATACGAGCGGCCAGGAACCCGGTGATGAACGGGCCCACCAGCAGCGCGATGCGGTAGATCCACACCAGCGTGTCGAGCCGGACGTGCAGCGTCGCGGCGGTCTGATCGTCGCCGGCCGCGATCGTCAGCAGCACCCCCTCGAAGATCAGCGCCGCGCCGACGCCGACGCGCAGCGGTACGTGCGTCGGCCGCTCCAGAACGTCGTGCGGTGCGCGGTCGCCCGTCAAGCGGGCTTCGATGAACGGCCACAGCAGCAAGAACAGAAACGTCAGGGTGGGCAGGACGAGCCCGGGCCAGAACACCGGCGGAATCGGATGGCCCGCAATCCGGAACTCGGTTGCGGGACCCAAGCGCAACGCGCCCTCGAGAAACGCCGCGTACCAGTCGGGGACGGCGCCGTTCATGACGATCCAGGTCCGATACGGGCCGTAATCGCCGACCGGGTTGATCTCGAAGAACGCAGCGAGCAGCGCCACCACCGCCAGCGTTGCGCCCAGCGCCGCGATCGTGCGCAGTGCATAGTCGGGCCAGAAGCGCCGCCCGACGACGTGGGCCGGATCGCGCACGAACTGGGTGTGTTTCTGGTACACGAGCAAGCCGAGGTGCAGCGCGATCAGGCCGCCGATGATCACCGGCAGAAAGTAGACGTGCAGCGTGTAGAGGTGGGTCGTCAGCTGCGGGGTCGGGAAGTCGTCGCCGCCGGCAAAGACGCCGGCGGCCCACCGGCCGATCAGCGGGATCGAGAGCGCCACGCTGTACGCGATGCGCAGGCCGGTTCCCGACAGACCGTCGTTCGGTAACGAGTACCCCGTGAAGCCGGTGAACGATGCCAGCGCCAGCATCGTCACGCCGACCATCCAGTTGAGCTCGCGCGGACGCCGGAAGGCGCCGCTGAAAAAGATCCGGCTCATGTGCACGAGGATCGCGGCGATGAAGCACACCGCGGCCCAGTGATGGATCTGCCGGATCTCGAAGCCAATCGGATGGCTGCGGCTCGCGAGCGCGAGAACCGAGGGATACGCGTTCTGCGCGCCGGCATCGAACGAAAACGTCAGCCAGATGCCGGTGCCGACCAGCACCATGAAAAAATACAGCGCGAATTCGCCTAAGTAGAACGACCAATGATCGGGATAGATCTTGGTCAGCGCAACGTGCACCAGCGCGTTGGTTCCGAACCGCTCGTCGAGCCAGCCGACCGTACGCCGGACGATCACAGCACGCGGTCCCAATCATCGGGCCCGACCGGCGCATCGAAGTCGCCGCGCGCGATCAGGTAGCCCTCGGCGTCCACCGCCAGAGGGAGTCCGGGCAGCGGACGCGGCGCCGGCCCTGAGACGTTCTTGGCGCCGTTCTCCACATCGAAGATCGACTGATGACACGGGCAGATCAGCTGGTGCGATGCGTGCCGGTACAGCGCGACCGGGCAGCCGGCGTGCGTGCAGACCTTCGAGAAGGCGCGGTAGCCGCCGTCGTCGCCGCGGATCAACATCGCCGGCGCTTCGGGCAGATCGAGCGCGCCTTGCGGAAACACCGTTTCGGCGCCGCCGCCGACGAGCTGGTCGTGCGCGATCGGCCGGTTGTTTTCGTCGACCAGCCGCACGCCCGCAGCCCAACCGGTGCGGCTCTGCCGGCCCGGTTTGCGCGCCAGCGAAATCAGCGGCACGAGCCCCAGCACGGCGAAGGCGCCGAGCGCGGCAAACCACATCGTCCCGAAGACGCGGCGCGAGGGGCGCGCGTCCGGCGGCAGCGGCGGCGGATGCGTGGGCCCGTGGGCGTGGCGCGGTTCGGTGAGATCGTCGGGCGCGTGCAATGCGCTGGCCGCCGCTCCGGCCGCGCCTGCCAGGCCGGCAAACGCCAGCGCGAGCCCGCCGCCGAAGACGCTCGGCGGCCACTGCAATGCCGCCGCCCCCGTCGCCGCCAGCGCACCGATGATCGTGAGTCCGAGGAAGAACGCGACGATCATCGGATCAGAAAGATCGTCGCGTAGAGCGCGAGCCAGACGACGAACACGAAGTGCCAATAATATGCGACCGCTTCGACGGCCGCGAAGTGATCGCGCGTGAAAGCCGGCGTGCGCAGGAAGAACGCAACCGCGGCCAGCAGCACGACGCCGGCCAGCACGTGCGCGAAGTGGGTGCCGGTCAGGACGTAGTAGATCGTACCGTACGCCGAGCCGTTGATGGCGAAGTTGGCGTGGTCCCAATCGCTCCACTCGAGGGCGAGGAACGCCACGGCGACGACGATCGTCAGGGCCAGCATGACGCGCGCCGTTATGCGCCCACCGCGCACGGCTGCGCTCTGCGCGACCGTCATCGTCACGCTGCCCGCTGCGAGCAGTAGCGTACCGATCGCCATGCTCGTCGCATCGAGTTCCACGCCGGCCGGCGGCCACGTCGCGGTGATGCCCCGCAAGTAATAATACGCGGCGAGCAGTGCGGCGAAGACCATCGATTCGGAAGCGAGGAACACCACGGTGCCGAACACGAGCGGATGTGCCCGTACCGCAACGGATCGCATGTGCGCTCACTACCCCGGTTGGTTGTTTACGAAACGGGGTAGTGACGTCACGTGCACGGTCCTTCCTGGCCTCTCGTCAGTAGCACGCAGGCTTCGGCGCTTGCGCAAGACTGGCTGATCTTCACCTGCGGTGCACTGGGCTTGGCCGCGCTCGTGTGGGCGCTCATCATCTTCGCGGCCGTCCGCTTTCGTCAGAGCCCGCGCAATCCCGAGCCGCGCTCGCAACGCGCGAACAACATTCCGCTCGAGATCGCGTGGACCGTCGTGCCGCTGCTGATCGTGACCGGCCTGTTCGTGTACACCTATCACATCGAAGCCGGTGTCGAAGCGCTGGCCGCCGACCCGCCGGTTGTCGTCACGGTGAACGGGTTCCGGTGGGGCTGGTCGTTTACGTACGCCGGCGGACCGACGATCAGCGGCACCTCGCTCCATCCGCCGGAGATGGTGTTGCCGGTCGGAGAAACGGCCGCGATCGCGGTGACGTCGAGCGATGTCATCCACTCGTTCTGGATTCCCGACATGCTCTTCAAACGCGATGCGATCCCGGGCCGCGTGACGACCTTCGATCTGACGCCGTCCAAAATCGGCACGTTTCTCGGCCGCTGCGGCGAGTTCTGCGGTCTCAACCACGCCTTGATGACGTTCAGCGTGCGGGTCGTACCGCCGAGCGAGTTCCAGCGCTGGCGCGCGTACGAGGCCACCCAGTGACCGCCGGGCCCGAACGCCACGACATCGTCTCGTGGTTCACCTCGACCGACCATAAGCGCGTAGGGATCCTCTACATGGGCACGAGCTTACTCTTTTTGCTCGTCGCCGGATTGCTCGCGATGCTCATCCGCACCCAGCTGGCGCGGCCGGACGCGACGCTGCTCGGACCCGAAACCTACAACGCGGTCTTCACCCTGCACGGCACCGCGATGATCTTTCTCGTCATCGCGCCGTTCGGCTTCGGTTTGGCGAACTATCTGATCCCGTTGCAGATCGGCGCGCCCGACATGGCGTTCCCGCGCCTCAACGCGACCTCGTTCTGGGTCTTTCTGTTCGGGGGCCTGACCGTGTTTGCGGGAGCCGCGACGAACGACGGCGCCGCCTCCGCCGGCTGGACCGCGTACGCGCCGCTCTCCGACATCACGATCTCGGCCGGAATCGGCCAGGACATGTGGATCATCGGCGTCGCGATGGTGTCGGTCGCCTCGATCGCCGCGGCGGTGAACTTCGTGACGACGGCGTTCGTCTTACGCGCCCCCGGGATGACGATGTGGCGGCTGCCGATCTTCACCTGGGAGATGATCGCAACGTCGCTGCTGGTCTTCATGGCGTTTCCGTCGCTGACCGCGACGCTGCTGCTGCTCTTTATCGACCGCCACTTCGGCGGGCACGCCTTCGACCCGGCGTACGGCGGGAGCCCGATCCTCTACCAGCACCTGTTCTGGTTCTTCGGTCATCCCGAAGTGTACGTGATGATCTTGCCCTACTTCGGCATCGTCAGCGAAGTGATCGCAACGTTTTCCGGCCGGCCGATCTTCGGCTATACCGGCATGGTGCTCGCGGCCTTTGCCATCGCCGGCCTCTCGATGGGCGTGTGGGCACACCACATGTTCACGACCGGCGCGGTCAACGATCCGTTCTTCAGCTTCGTATCGTTCCTCATCGCGGTGCCGACCGGCATCAAGTTCTTCAATTGGATCGCCACCATGTGGGGCGGTTCGATCCGCTACACCACGGCGATGTGGTACGCGCTGGGCTTCCTGATGAATTTTCTGCTGGGCGGCGTCACCGGGGTCATGGTGGCCTCGCCGCCGGTGGACTTCCAAGCGCGCGATTCCTACTTTCTGGTCGCGCACTTCCACTACACGCTGGGCGGGGGCAGCTTTTTCGCGCTCTTCGCCGCGCTCTATTACTGGTGGCCGAAAGTCTACGGCTGGTTCCTGGACGAGCGGCTGGGCAAGATCGGATTCGGGCTGACCTTCTTGGGCTTCAACCTGACGTTTTTGCCGATGTTCTTCATGGGCATCTTCGGAATGTCGCGCCGCGTCTTCACCTATCCGAACGCCGGCGCACTGCCGGGACTCAACTTGATCGCGAGCGCCGGCGCGGCGTTCATGCTGGCCGGTGCGTGCGTGTTCGTGGCGAACGTGATCGTCTCGGCGCGGCGCCGCATCCCGGCCGGCGACAACCCCTGGCACGCCTACACGCTGGAATGGGCCACGAGCTCACCGCCGCCCGAGCACAACTTCCGGGCCCTGCCGCCGATACGCTCGTTCCGGCCGCTGTGGAACATCGAACATCCGGAGGCGCGGCCGGCGCCGTGATGACGGCGCTGCGGCTGTTCCTCTCATCGGCAGCGTTCACCGGAGTGCTGGCCGTGTCGTACTGGCTCATCGCCCACGAACCGGCCGGCACCGTGCTCTTGACCTTCATGACCGCCGCATTGCTCGTCATCGCGATCTACATGGCCGTCGCCGAACGCAACGCCGGCTTGTTCGCCGACCAGCCCGACGCGACGCCCGAGGAAGCGCGGGGCGAACGCATCGGCGCGTTCGTCCTGCACTCGCCGGCGCCGTTTTGGATCGGTCTCGCGCTGGCCGGACTCTTGCTCGGGCTCGTGGTCGCGCCGGCCGCCGCCGGCCTCGGCGTCATCGCCCTGTGCTTCCTCGGGGTGCTGATGATCCTGCGCAGCCGCTAGAGCGACTCGACGTAGGCGGCGACGTCCTCCACGTCTTTTTGCGAGAGCGGCGCCGGGTAGAGTTTCGGCATCGGCGGATCCGGCTGCTCGATCCAGGCCACGGTCTGTTCGTAGTTCTTGCGGTGCTTCTCGCCGTCCAGCGACGGGCCGACACCGGCGGCCGCACCGTTCGCCGTATGGCAAACGGCGCAGTTCGCGCGGAAGACCTCCGCACCGCGCGACCCGTTACCGAACGTCACGCCGGCGGTAGCGTTCGCCGGTACCCCGGTGTTCTGGGCCGTGTTGCGCGCGCATCCGGCACCGGCCGCCGGCACAAGGCACGCGACGCCGATGAGAACGATGAGCCGGACGCACATGCCGTTCTTTTACCCTAAAGGCCGACTCGTTACCCGTCCCGTTGGGTAGGCTACGTGGCGTGGCCGCGCACATCGAACTCGGAATGGTCAAGGAAACCTTCAGCGCCTGGAACGCGGACAAGGCGCCGCGCCTCGCCGCCGCGATCGCCTACTCCACGATGTTCGCAATCGCGCCGCTGCTGATCATCACGATCGCGATCGTGGGCGCGGTGCTCGGGTTCACCGGTACCGCTCACCCCCACACCGCGGTGGAAAACACGATTCTCACGCAGATCTCGCACGCCGCCGGTCCCGAAGCCGCGCAGATGGTGCGCGGCATGGTCGACGCCAGCTTCGGAAAGCCGCGGCAAAGCGTCCTCGCGCAGATCATCGGCTGGCTCGCGTTCATCATCGGCGCATCGAGCGTGTTCGTGGCGCTGCAGGACGCCTTGAACACGGTATGGGGCGCGAAGCCCCCCGACGCCCACCGGAACCTGCTGGTCATGGCCCGCGACCGGCTGATGTCGCTCGCGATGCTGCTGGTCATCGGCTTTCTCTTGATGATGACGTTCTTGCTCAACGTTGCGATCGCGTACGTATCGTCGAGCTTCGCCTACCTGTTGCCGTTTGCGAACGCGGGGTTCGTGTTCGCGATCGTCAACTGGCTCGTATCGGTCGCCGTCATCGCGCTGCTGTTCGCTTTGATCTTCCGGATCTTGCCCGACGTCGAAATCCAATGGGGCGACGTCCTGATCGGCGCCGTTTGCACCGCGCTGCTGTTCGTGATCGGACAGGCGATCATCGGCCTCTACATCGCAAAGACCGGCGTTGCATCCGCCTACGGCGCGGCCGGCGCGCTGCTTGCGATTTTAGTCTGGATCTATTATTCGGCATCCATTCTGCTGCTCGGCGCGGAGTTTACCAAAATCCATGCGCGCAGCCGCGGCGTTACCGCAGGGTAATTGTGCACGGCGAAGGCAAATCGTATAAGCAGAGAGACCACCGCATCAGCAGCCAAGCCGGGCATCCGGTCGCTTGCTCGACCATACCGGTACCACGTACCCTCGGACGAGAGATTCATGACGTTCACCGACCCGGACCGCACGTAGCGCCACGTGTTCACCTTTAGTGAACCGTTCGATGCGCTGTCGGCGGAGGAACGGTGCACGCGGTGCGAGGTGCTTCCGGCCCTGACGTTCGGCGCCGGCACCCTCTACCTCGGGCTGCCGGTTGCTTTTGCCCTACGCAAGACACTGACGTTTTTGAACGCGACGGCATGGAACTACCGCGAAGGGGAGTCGTTCGTCTCGATCGACATCCCCGAGCACCAGTTGTCCGGCTATTGCCGCGAACTGGAAACCGCCTACACCTCGGTCGAACGCGACGCCATTCGCGCCCTGTTCGTAGCCGGCGACCGCGAGCCCACGATCGCCGATTTTCTGCAAGCGGACACGCTCAACCGCATCGCGGCGCGCGCCAGCGCCGGTCTGCTGGTCGAAACGCTCGGCAGCTACTTGACCTGCGCGTTTCAACCGATCGTCGATGCAACCTCGCTCGAGATTTTCGGTCACGAAGGGCTCTTGCGAACGCTGCCGGGAGCGCCGCTCAAATCACCGGCCGAGATCTTCCGGATCGCGGGCGCGGCCGATCTGCTTCCGCACACCGACCTCGCCGCGCGCCGAACCGTGATCGCCGCCGCCGCCGAAGCCGCAATCATGACCCGGCTCTTCATCAACTTCGTGCCGTCGTCGATCTACGATCCCAAGTCGTGTCTGCGTTCGACGATCGCGGCGGTCGACGCGTTCGGCCTCTCGCACGACCGGGTGGTCTTCGAAGTCGTCGAAAGCGAAGAGGTCGCGGATCCGCAATACCTGCTCGACATCTTGCGCACGTACCGTCAGGCGGGCTTCAAGGTGGCTCTGGACGATCTCGGATCCGGATTCAGCTCGCTCAACCTGCTGCATATGCTGCGGCCCGACTTCGTCAAGCTCGACATCGCCCTCGTGCACGGCATCGATCGGGATCCGTTCAAAGCGATGCTGGCGGCCAAGATCATCGAAGCTGCCCGGGCCCTGGAGATGACCGTCATCGCGGAAGGCATCGAAACGGCGCAAGAGCTGCGCTGGCTGCGCGACAACGGAGCGCACCTGCTGCAGGGATTCTACCTCGCCCGTCCGTCGGCCGTTCCGGCATCGGCCATCACTCTGACCTCGTGAACGTCCGGCCGGCATGACCTACCGCGGTTACCTCGTAGCAATGGACATGGCGATGCGCAGCCGCACACCCGCGTCGGCGATCCAATTCGACGCGGCCCGCGCCACGTGGAAGCTCGGCGGGCACGAGATTCGCGCTAGCGAAATGGACGGCAAGTCAGTCCGCTTCGAGCTCTTAACGGTCAAGGGCCGTAAAATACCGGTCGGAAGTTATTCCGGAACGATCGGCGCGACACCGGAAGAGATCGCGCAATATTTGGTATACTTTCTCGAGACGGGCAAACCGTGGCACCAAGGTCTAGCGAAAAAGGAACTGACGTGACGCCCCTCGACCTGCGCTCGCAGCGGCCGCGTCCGGTGCGCGCGACGCTGCTCGGCTTCTACCTCTTACCGCGCACCGTCGACAAACTGCGCGCGGAACTGCCGGGCGGCAACCTCGGCCTCTACATGAACCACGATACCGGCTTCAGCGCGTACGTCGTGCGGCGGATCGGACTCGAGATGGATGTCTTCCGTTCCGCCGTCGCGGAGGCGGCCGACGAGGAAGCGCTGACGGCGTGGCTCGCGGCACGCGTCGATGCGTCGCTGGCCCCGGCGATCAACGCGAAACTGGAGAGCTTCGTCGTCGAGCGCATGTCGGCCGAAGACCAAGTCTTGATGCGCACGCGGCATCCCGTCATGGCGCTGCGTCCGGAGCTCTCCGGCATCCTCGACATCCTCGAAGCCGACGACGAGCTGACGTTCGCGCAATGACCGCACCAGCGCCGTTGCCGACCTACTATATTCCGCACGGCGGCGGTCCGTGGCCGTTCATGCCCGAACGCGCGGCCACGCTGGAATCTCTGACCGCGTTCCTGCGCGGGTTGCTCGCCGGCCTCGAACCGGCACCGCGCGCGATCGTCGTCGTCTCCGGACACTGGGAGGAACCGGTTCCGACCGTCAGCTCGCGCCCGGACTACTCGATGTTCTACGACTATTACGGCTTTCCGGAGCACACCTACCGGCTGCAGTACCCGGCGCCGGGTTCGCCGGCGGTGGCGCAGGAAGTCGTCGACGCGCTGGCCGCGGCCGGTTTTCCGTCGGCCGTCGAACACGAACGCGGCTACGATCACGGCGTGTTCGTGCCGTTCATGCTGGTTGCGCCCGACGCGACGATCCCCGTGGTGCCGCTCTCGCTGGTCGCGGGCCTCGATCCGGCCCGGCACATCGCGCTCGGCCGTGCCCTCGCGCCGCTGCGCGGAGAGGGCATCTTGATCGTCGGCAGCGGGATGAGCTTTCACAACTTGCGCGCACTCTACGGCGGCGCCGATGTGGCGACGCGTTCGAGCCGCTTCGACGCCTGGCTGAACGAGACGGTCACCGGCGATCCGGCACAACGCGACGCGCGTTTGGCCGCCTGGTCCTCGGCTCCGGAGGCGCGCTTCGCGCACCCGCGCGAGGAGCATCTCTTACCCCTGATGGTCGCCGCCGGGGCCGCCGACGGCGATCCCGGACAACGTGTTTTCAACGACGACGTCATGGGGGCAGCGACATCGGGTTTTCGTTTCGGGTGACGCGTAACGGATGACCACCGCCCCCACAACGCGGGATATCTTCTTCACATTTTTCCGCATCACGCTGCTCGCCTTCGGCGGCGCCATCGCTTGGGTTCACCGCGCGACCGTCGTCGACCGCAAGTGGCTGACCGAACACGAGTTTGCGGAGACGCTCTCGCTCTGCCAATTCTTGCCCGGACCGAACATCACCAACTATGCGGTGATCGTCGGGATGCGGTTTCGCGGCGTCAAGGGCGCCGTCGCCGCCGTGGCGGCGCTGATCCTGCCGCCGATGTGCATCCTCATCTGCGTCGGCGCGCTCTACGAGCGCATTGCCAGCGTGGCGGCGGTTCGCGGCGCGCTCAACGGCCTCTCGGCGGCCGCGGCCGGGCTCTTCATCGTACTGCTGATCAACTTGTTGCGCACGCTCGCGCGCACGCGTCCCGCGGTCACGCTTCCGCTCGCGGCGGCATCGTTCGCGGCGGTGCTCAGTGGCGTGCTTTCGATCCCGCTCGCACTGCTGACGCTGGGACCGATCAGCATCGCGCTGGCCTGGCTGCGGCGCCGCTGATGTATGCCGGGCACGACATTTGGCCGGCGATCGTCGCGCTGTTCACGCGCGTCGCGGGCTTGGCGCTGCTCTCGTTCGGCGGCGTGAACACCGTGCTGCCGGCGATCCACCACCAAGCCGTGAATGAACAGCACTGGATGACCGATCGCGACTTCGCGAACAGCTTCGCGCTGGCATCCGTTTCGCCGGGCCCGAACTTCATGGTGCTCACGCTGATCGGCTACCGGGCCGCGGGCGTGATCGGCGCGATCGTCGGCACGTTCGCGCTCTGCATTCCGACCTCGCTGCTCGCGTTCGCGGTGGTGAAGGTATGGGACCGCTTCAAAGCGGCCCACTGGCGCGCGGCCGTTCAAGACGGCCTCATACCGATCACGGTGGGCTTCGTCGCCGCGGCCGGAGTGCTGCTGGTGCGCGCGTCCGACAACAGCATCGCCGCCTACGTCATCACCGCCGCGGTGGCGGTCGCCGGCACGGCGACGCGCTTCAACCCGCTGTGGATCTTCGCGTTGTCGGCCATCGTCGGCGCCTTAGGGCTCGTCTAGATGCGGCTGACACGATTCCTCGCACTGGCCGCGATCGTTGCATGTTCCGCCGGGGCCGCACGCAACCCGCTTCCGCCCGACCCGTTTCTGTGGCTCGAAAACGTGCACGGTACGCGCGCGCAAGCGTGGGTGCGGGCCGAGAACGCCAAGACGCTCGCCGTCCTGCAGCGCGATCCGCACTTCGCCCACTTCTACGCGACCGCACTGGCACTCAACGGGGCCCGGGATCGCATTCCCGCTCCCGACCTGATCGCGGGTCAGGTCTATAACTTCTGGCAAGACGCCGCGCACGTGCGCGGCATCTGGCGCCGCACGACGATTACCGATTACGCGCGGCGCACGCCGGCCTGGACGACCGTGCTCGACCTCGACGCGTTGGCCGCGGCCGAAGGCAAGAACTGGGTCTGGCAAGGCGCCGACTGCGACGCGCCCGGCGGCCGGCGCTGTTTGATCTCGCTCTCCGAAGGCGGTGAAGACGCCTCGACCGTGCGCGAGTTCGATCTGGCCGCCGACCGGTTCGTATCGGACGGCTTCAACCTGCCGCGCGGCAAGCAGTCGACGGCATGGGTCGATGACGACACGCTGCTGGTCGCGCGCGCGTGGGAGGCGGGCCAGCTCACGGCCTCCGGCTATCCGTACGTCGTGAAGCGCCTCACGCGCGGCCAACCACTCGCGGACGCGGTGGAAATCGCGCGCGGCACCACCGCCGACGTCGACACCTCGCCCGGCGAGTTGCACGACGGGCAAGGTCATCGCGCACTCTACATCCGGCGCGAAGTCTCGTTCTTTCAAGGCCGCACGCAACTCATCACCGGCGGCGGTTTGCGCACCCTCAACCTGCCGCTGAAGTCGGATCTGCGGGCGCTCGTGGCCGGCCGGTTGATCGTCGCACTGGCCGAACCGTGGCATACCGGCGGGCGCACGTTCCCGGCCGGCGATTTGGTGGCGGTCGGTCTGGCAGCCGCGAGCGCCGATCCGCAACACCTGCAGCCTTCCGTGGTCTACGCGCCGGGCCCGCGCGAAGCGCTCGACAACGTGGCCGCGACGCGCGATCGCCTGATCGTCACGTCGTACGAGAACGTGCGCGGCCGCGCCGCGGTGTACACGCCCACGGCCGGCGGCCGCTGGTCCGAGCGGCGCTTGGCGCTACCCGACGACGCCGCCATCGGGCTCGTCTCGGCGAACGACCGCGGCTCGTCGGCCTATCTGAGCGTCACCGGGTTTCTCGCACCGACGACACTCTTGCAGCTCGATACCGTCACCGCGACGACGCGGGTCGCGAAAGCGCTGCCGCCGCGGTTCGATCCCGCGCGCGACGTCGTCGAACAGCATGAGGCCGTCTCGACGGACGGTACGCGCATCCCATACTTCATCGTGCGCCCGAAGCAGCTTGCATACGACGGTGCGAACCCGACGCTGCTGTATGCGTACGGCGGGTTCGCGGCCTCGCAGACGCCGTTCTACAGCGGCACGTTAGGCAAGCTCTGGCTCACCCGCGGCGGCGTGTTCGTGCTGGCGAACATCCGCGGCGGCGGCGAGTTCGGTCCGGCCTGGCACGAGGCCGGGCTCAAGACGCATCGTCAGCGCGTGTACGACGACTTCGCGGCCGTCGCGCGCGACCTGATCGCGCGCCGGATCACGAGCCCGCGCCGGCTCGGAATCCAAGGCGGGTCCAACGGCGGGCTCTTGATGGGCGTCGAGTTCACGCAGCATCCGGAGCTGTTCGGTGCGGTCGACATTCAAGTGCCGCTGCTCGACATGCTGCGCTATGAGAAGATCGAGGCCGGCGCATCGTGGGTGGATGAATACGGCAGCGTTGCGAACCCGCGCGAACGTGCGTTTCTGGCGGCTACCTCGCCCTATAACAACCTCAAGCGCGGGGTCCGCTACCCGGAGCCGTTCATCTGGACGACGACCAAGGACGATCGCGTCGGTCCGCAGCACGCGCGCAAGTTTGCGGCCAAGCTCGCCGCCCTGAAGATCCCCTATCTCTTCTACGAGGTCACCGAAGGCGGCCACGGCGCGGGCGCCAACATCAAGGAGCGCTCGTTCACGACCGCGCTCGAATACACGTACCTGACGCGGATGCTGATGAGGGGCGCGCAGTGAGCCTCGGAGGCGCGCGCCTCACCTCGCTGATCGTCGCGAGCGCCTTTTTCATGGAGCAGCTCGACGGCTCGGTCATCGCCACCTCGCTCCCGCAGATCGCCGTCTCGTTCGGCGTACACCCGGTCGACGTCGCGATCGGGATGACGTCGTATCTGGTCGCGCTGGCCGCCTTCATTCCGCTCAGCGGCTGGATCTCCGACCGCGTCGGCGCGCGAACCACGTTTTGCAGCGCGATCGTGCTGTTCGCCCTCACCTCGGTCGCCTGCGGCCTGTGCACCTCGCTGACCGCGTTCGTCGTGACGCGCATTCTGCAAGGCATCGCCGGCGCGCTGATGGTGCCGGTGGGCCGCACCGTCGTTCTGCGCTCATCGACCAAACAAGAGCTGCTGGCGGCCATCAGCAACCTGACCTGGCCCGGGCTCATCGCCCCGCTGCTCGGGCCGCCGATCGGCGGCTTCATCACCACGTACTCGTCGTGGCGCTGGATCTTCTTCCTCAACGTGCCGATCGCGCTGCTCGGTCTCACCCTGGCGCTGGTGTTCATTCGCCCGATTCCGGTGACCGAGCGGCGGCCGTTCGACGTCGCGGGCTTCATCCTGATGACCTCGACGCTGGTGACGATCATGTTCGGGCTCGACGTTCTCTCGCGCGGCGAACCACTCGCCGAAAGCCTCGGTCTGCTCGCGGCGGGCTGCATCCTCGCCGCGTTCTGCTGGCGCCACGTCCGGCGCGCCGCGGCGCCGATCATGAGCTTCGCGGCGGGCCGCATTCCGACGTTCGCCGCGGCGACCTTTCGCGGCGGCAGCTTTTTTCGCGTTGCGATCCAGACCGCGCCGTTCATGCTGCCGCTGCTGTTCCAAATCGGCATGGGGAAGAGCGCGTTCGCTTCGGGCCTGCTGATGCTCGCCTACGCCGCCGGGAACCTCGGCATGAAGAGCCTGACGAGCCCGATCGTGCGCCGCTTCGGCTTTCGGCGGGTGGCCATCAACAACGGGTTCATCGTCGTGTTCTCGCTCGCGCTGTGCGGGCTGATCTCGCACGCGATGCCCGACGCCGTGATCGCCGTGTTGCTCTTCGCGTCGGGCTTGTGCCGCTCGCTGCAGTACACGACGATCAACACGCTGAGCTTCGTCGACGTGCCGCAGACGATGATGAGCTCGGCCAGCACGCTCTCGAGCACCTTCACGCAGCTCGCGCAAGCCGGCGGGATCGCCGTCGGTGCACTGATCCTGCACGGCATCGAAACCGCCCGCGGATCGGGCCCGACCCCCGATCTGACCGATTTTCATCTGGCGTTCCTGGTCGCGGCGGGGATCGCCCTCGCCGCGACGCTCACCCTGCGAACGCTGCCCGCAAGCGCGGGCGCCGACGTCTCGGGGCAAGCCGCGAGCTAGTCGACGTACTCCTGGACGACCTTGGCGTCGCGCAGCTTGGCCTTGTCGGGATCGGAACCGGCGTCGCGCAGCCCCTGGCGCTGGTGGAGCAGATCGTAGAACCGGTCGAGCTGAACGCTGATCTCCGCCAGCCGCGCACGTCCCGCCGCATCGAGGTCGCCGCTTTCGCCCCGCTGCCATAACTCGTGCTCTTCCGCGACCAGCGCCTCGATCGACTGATGGATAGCCGTGTCGTTCATGCGCTGCTCTTTCCCCGAATCGCTCAGAAACTCACGTAGAGGTCGGCGGCCGGAAAGGGGGCGGCGATGCGCCCGTACTTGGCCATCAGATCGATCAGCGGCTGGATCAGCGCGTCGTCGAGTTTGGGCGCGAACGTCGCGCGCGTCATCGTCGCGACGAGGTCCGGATCGAGTTTCGCATCCGCGATCAGGATCTTGGCCGAATCGGCGTGGTTTTTGTTGGCCCACAGCTGGGCCTCGGTCACGGCACGGGTGAAGCGCGCGACAACATCGCGGTGCGTCGCGACCCAGTCCTTCTTCGCATACCACGCGTTGATCGCGAAGTGGTCGGCGATCGCACTGTAGGGCAGGCCCAGGACGCGGCCGCTCTGCATGGCCGCTGCCAGCGCGGGCGAGGAGACGAACGCGGCGTCGATCGCACCGCGCTCGACGGCGGCCGACATCTGCGGATTGGGCAATTCGAGGAAGCGCACCGTGCCGGCATCGACGCCGTTGCGTTCGAGCCAGGCGCGGATCGCAATCGTGTTGACGTCGCCGAGCGCGATCACGCCGATCGTCTTGCCGGCCAAATCCTTCGGGGTCCGCAGCGGTGAGTTCTTGGCCACGATCAGCGCGTTGGTCGGAGCGCTCGCAACGTACTCTGCGCCCGGCGCGACGAACGTGAACCCGATACTCTTCTCGTGCGCGAGCACGAGCGACACTACGTTCGCCGCCCCGATATCCGCCGTGCCGCCGACGATCGCCGCCGCGGCCGCATCACCGCTGCTGACGATCTGCACGTCGACGGCAATGCCGTATTTCTTGAACAGACCCAGAGCCTGCGCATATTGCACGCCTTCGGAGAACTCGACCGCCCCGCGCAGCACGCGCAGCGTCGGCACGTCATCGGCGCCGGCCGGCAGCGCGAGCGCCGCCGCCGCGGCCAGGATCAGCGCCCGGCGAAGCACGCTAGACCATCGCTTCGAGTTCGACGTTGCCTTCGCGAACGGTCGTGCGCCGCATGTCGCGGCGGTGCCGGCGGTCGTCGAACGGGGTTGCCCGGTGCATCGTCGCGAGGTTGTCCCACATCACCACGTCGCCGACCCGCCAGACGTGCGAATAGACGAATTGGGGCTGGGTGGCAAAGGCCGTCAGCTCGTCGAGCAGTGCGCGAGTTTCCTCGCCCCGGAAGCCCACGATCCGCGAGATGTGCGAGGCCAGGTAGAGCGTCTTGCGCTTGGAGCCCGGGTGCACGTGCACCAGCGGGTGCTGCGCCGGCGGCCGCAGCCGGCGCTCGTCAAAGGTCGGTTCGGGCCCGCCGCCGAGGACGCGCGAATGGTAGTAGTCGTGCTCGGCGACCAGCGGGTCGATGCGCGCCTTCATCGTTTCCGGCAGCGCGTCGTAGGCGGCCCGCATGTCGGCGAACTCCGTCGGGGCCTCGCCGTGCGGCGGAATCGCATGCGCCGAGAGCAGCGAATAAGTCGCGCGGACGGCGTGAAACGACATGTCGGTGTGCCACAAGCGGTTCGCGCGTTTGTAGGCCAGGCGCCTGTCGTCGTCGGCATAGATCGCGCCGTTCTCATCGAGATTGCTCTGGTCGATGATCTCCGGGAACGGCACGCGCTGCGCGTCGCCGGGGCGCGCTTTCATTCGCTCGACCGGACCGAAACGCCGGCTGAACGCGACGTGCTCGGCGTCGCTCAGCGGCCGCGCGTTGCGAAACACGCCGACCGGATAGAGGTCCATGATCGAGACGATCCCGGCGATGCTCGCGGACGGCAGCAGCGCGCGAAGATCGGCGTGGATCTCGGCGGCCACGATCGGATGCAGCGCCGTCGCTTCAACCATACCTTCTAGTTCGCGGCAACCGCCTCGGCAACCGCCTTACCGACCTCGACCGTCGACGCCGTGCCGCCGATGTCGCGCGTCCGCGGCCCCGTGGTGAGAACGGTCTCGATCGCGCTCACGATCGCGGCGCCGGCTTCGGGAAAGCCGAGGTGATCGAGCATCATCGCGCCCGACCAAATCTGAGCGATCGGGTTGGCGATGCCCTTGCCCGCGATGTCGGGCGCCGAGCCGTGCACGGGCTCGAACATCGAGGGAAACGTGCGCTCGGGATTCAGGTTGGCCGAGGGCGCGATGCCGATCGTGCCGACGACCGCCGGCCCGAGATCGGAGAGGATGTCGCCGAATAAGTTCGAGCCGACGACGACGTCGAACCAGTCGGGATGCAGCACGAAGTTGGCCGCGAGAATATCGATGTGGTACTGGTCGGTGCGCACGTCGGGATAGCGTTCGGCCATGGCTTTGACGCGTTCGTCCCAGTACGGCATCGTGATCGTGATGCCGTTGGATTTCGTCGCCGACGTCAGGTGACGCTTCGGCCGGCTGCGCGCGTACTCGTACGCGTAGGTGAGGATGCGGTCGACGCCGCGGCGTGAGAAGATCGACTCTTGAAAGACGATCTCGTCGTCGGTGCCTTCGGCGAAGCGGCCGCCGACCGCCGAGTACTCGCCCTCGCTGTTCTCGCGCACGATGATCATGTCGATGTCGCCGCTGTTGCGGCCCGCGAGCGGCGATGCGATACCGGGCATCAAGCGAACCGGCCGCACGTTCGCATACTGCGCGAACTGGCGGCGGATCGGGATCAACAGTCCCCACAGCGAGACGTGATCGGGGACGCCCGGAAAGCCGACCGCCCCGAGAAAGATCGCGTCGTGGTTGCGGATCTGCGCCAGACCGTCGGCCGGCATCATCGCACCGGTTTCGCGATAGAACTCACAGCTCCACGGAAAGTGCTCCCACTCGAAGCGCAACCCGAAGCGTTTGGCCACGGCGTCGACCACGCGGATGCCCTCGGGCACGACCTCGCTGCCGATGCCGTCGCCCGGAATGACCGCGATCTTGAACGTCGGCATCGGACTACTCGGGCCAACCTTCCAAGAGATCGACCGGATCGCCGTACTTCGATGCGAAGTCGCGCACGGGCTCGTCGCGCAGCGCTTCGAGAAAGCCGTCGGTCACCAGCGGAACGTCGCCGATCACCACGGTGCTGTCGAAGGTGACGAGGTCCATGTGGATCGGCGGCTCTTCCCAATTCGGCAGCATGCGGCGGATGTAGCGGCTCGGCTTCGGCAGATCGATGCCGAAGTGCAGCGCGCCCGGCGAGTTGGAACCGGCGGGATAGAGCGTGTGCCGCGGCGCCTTCGGGTTGAACCCGCAGCCGAGTTCGACCAGCGTGCCGCCGATCAGCATCTCGCGCAGGTCGGCGGCGTCGGACGATTCGCCGGTGACCTCGACGATCGCGTCGTCTTGCCAGCGCACACCGATGCGCTCCGCGAACGGGCGTGGAAAGCCGACTGCCCACTGCGGATAGATCGTGCCGTTGAGCGGCATCACGGCGGTCTCGCGGTCGATCTTGAGCGCCGTGCGCTCGTAGATGTTTGGACCGTGCGTGGAGAGGTAGTGCACGTAGGCGCCCGGTTTGTCGGCGACGAGTTCGCCCTTCCAGCGATTGGTGCTCATCAGCTGCTCGGCCCACTCGGGCGTGACGTCGTAGCGCCAGTTCGAGCCGCGCCGGTCGGTGATGACGAGCGGCCCCTTCTTCGCACCGCGCAAGTAGCGGGCGGCGGTCGCGCGCACGATCTCGCCGATGATCTCGATCGGGAAGCGCGCCTGCGGGGTATCGAGCAGATCGAGGTCGCGGAAGTAGGTGATCTTCACCCAGCGCTGCCCACGCTCGCGGCGCAGCATCTGCGCGTGCGGATCGGAGACCGAACAAAACCAGGTCGACACGACGAACGTCGCCTGATCGAGGATCGCCTTGACGTCGTCGGGGATCGAACGTCTGCTGCGTCGACGGGTAGACGATCGCCGTCGGCTTCGGCCCGCGCGCGCGCGAGAAGCCGTCGATCGCGTTGACACGCGCGGGTCGATCAGCCGGTCGAGCAGCAGCACGACCTTGTCGTCGCTGTGGATATCGAACATCTTGGTGAAGTTGTCGAGCGCACCGAAGAAGTTCAGGGTGCGCACTGCATCGTTGGCTTCGCCCATCGGCATCGCACGCCCGACGCGCTCCATGTAGTTGCGGGCTGCAGATGTCGATGCCCGTGCTGATCTCGACGGGCCGATCGTAGGTGCTCATGTTGGCTCCTGGTGCTTACTTACGGGCTGCGGTGATGTACTGGTTGTCGACGACCTTGCTGATCGGAACGGGGTTCTTCACGAGATCGAGCGAGACCCAGAACTTCTGCACTTTGTCCAGCTCGTCGGAATTGACCGCACCGTTCTGTCCGTAATAGGGGATCGCTCCCATGGCCCCGATGACGTCGGGCGGAATTTCGGTCCACTTCGCGATCGTTGCGACCAGCTCGGGCGTCAGCTTGCCCTTGGCCTTGCCGACATCGGCCACACCGCGCAAGTACGCGCGCAAGAAACTTCACCACCGCATCGGGGTGGTCTTTGGCATACGCCGACGACACGCCGAAGTACGCCTCTTGGTAGCCCGGCATGATGTCGTGGAACGAGAGCCACTTCGAACCGTAGCCCTGCTGCTGGATCGCGGTCGCGGTCGGCTCGGTCGTGCCCTGAACGTCGACCGCTCCGTTGCGCAAAGCCGCCAGCTGATCGGGCGTCGCCGCTTCTTTGGTCGTGAACTTCACGTCGTTGGCCGTCAGGCCGCCGGCCGCCAGCGCCTCGAGCGTGAGCAGCGCGATCGGCGAGCCGGCGAAGGCGCCGTCGACGTTCTTGCCGGCCATATCCGAGCGGCTTCTTGATCTTACCGACGAGATCGTGCCGCACCATCAACACCGAACCGTCGAGGTAGCCGGGATGCGCTTCGTCGATGGACGCGATGACGTGCGCATCGAAGCCCTGATCGTACTGGTTGAAGAGCGCCGGACCGGGCACCACGACGGAGACGTCGAGATCGCCGCGCGCGAGCATCGGCAACTGCGAGTTGGCCGAGGTCGTGTACTTGCTCAGCTGCAGATCGAGGCCGGCGTCGCGAAAATAGCCTTTGTCGACCGCCACGAAGAATGCCAGATAGGTGATGAAGTGCGGGTTGATCGACACGCGCACGGGGATGAGCGTCGCTTGCGCCGCGCCGTTGCCCGGAGTTGCCAGTGCGGCGACGGCGATTGCCGCCGCGAGAGCGAGTGTGCGCGCGAGTTTCACAGGCCGGTTCCTTCCGACTTAGACCTTGAGGTAGACGGCCGGAAGCAAAGGCCGCAACGGAAGCTCTCCACTAGAAGAAAATTTGTCCTGCCGTGCGGTACACGAAAGTCTTAAACTTCCGTCGCGGCACCGGCTCAACCGGAGCCTAGACGCCAGGCAACGGCGGACACCTCGGCGTGGACCTGCAGCAGTGCGGGAATCGTGTCCGGCTTGCGCCTTCCGAAGCCGCACTCGGCGGCGATCCCGAAGTCCGCCACGCTCTCGCGCGCCGCCGCGATCCGCCGGCGCGTGCCCTCCACGCCGTCGGTGAGGTGCACGAGCCCGAGATAGAGCGTCGTCCCGGCCGTGAGCCGCAGGTTCCCCAGCGGCGAGAAATAGCCGGGATCGGTGCGCGCCCGCGGTACCGGCATGTGGATGTAATCGATGCGCCTGCCAATGCGCGCGGCGAGCGCATCGGCAACCTCGACCATCACTCCCGTATCACGCGGTTCGATGATGTGCTGATGGTTGAAATCGCCGTAGCAGAAGTGATAGCCCAGTTCCGCCCCCGCCGGAACGTGGTCGCCCAAACGCGTCAGGCGCTCGATCATGCCCTCGAATGGGTCGGCGAACCAATGGGGCCGCGCGCCGTCGAGGTTTTGGATCTCGTGCGCCGCATCCCATTGAATCGCGAGTTCCGCCGGCGGAACCGCGGCCACAATTTCGTCGACCTCGGCGAGCATGCGCCGCTCGTAGAACGGCTCGACGTCCAGGCGCTGCTCGGGATGAACGCGTGAATCGATCACGCTATAGGGGGTCGGCAAGCTGACTTGAAAGCGGCACGCCGGCTGGATCACCCCCTCCGCTTTGAGCCGGCTGAAGATCGCGTACGACGTGCGAGCGGCAGCCGCGTATCCGAGCGGCCCGAAAACGATGTCTTTCGGCTCGAGTCCCGGCGCGAGCGTGTACCAGCCTTGCGTGCGGGCACCCGGTGGGGCGGCGCTGTTGCGCCAATCGGAGTCCAGCCGCGCTTCGACGGCGCGTGCAACGAACGCCGGGTTCGACTCGAAGACCTTCACCTGCGCCTCGACCCATTTCAAGCGATCGCCGGTCTCGCCGTCGGGAATGCGGCTGACGCGGTTCCCGAGCAGGCCGCCGATGGTGCGGAAAACGTCTTCCGTATCACTCAGGGGCACGCTGCCGACGAAGAGCACGTCGTAGTGCGTGCTGCTCATGCAGCCGAAACCGGCGTCACGTCCGGCAGTTCTTTCAAGCGCGGGTAGACCTCGCGCGCGAAGGTCGTCATGCCGCGCACCGTTTCGTCGTGTTCGAGAAAGCCGGCTTGGCCCATCATGAGCAGGTGGCCGTACCCGCCGACGTGGGCGTGGTGGCGCGCGATCTGACGGTAGACGCTGTCGGGGTTGCCGGCAAAGACGATGCCCATTTCGATCAGCTGCTCCAGCGGTGAGGAGCGATCGAAGGCGGTCGGCGCGCCGCGCAACAACGCGGCCGCCGTTTTGAGCGATGCGTAGCCCGGCGGGTTCTTGAACTGCGGCGCGACCTTGTTGTGCGTGAGGTACCAGAGCAGCTTGCGCGCGCCGGCAAAACCGAGCTCGTCGGTGTCGCCGGTATAGACGAGCGCGGCATAGGCGAGCCGGTCTTCGTGCATGGGCCGGCCGTGTTGCGCGCGCTGCCGGCGATAGGTGTCGAAGATCGCCTTGGACTGATCGTACCCGGTCAAGAACGTCGCGGCGACGTGCCCGAAATCGGCGACCTTGCCGACCTGCGAGGTGCTCGAGGTCGTGACCCATACCGGCGGGTGCGGCTGCTGATAGGGCCGCGGCCAGATGTTGACCTGGCGATAGTTGAAATACCGGCCTTCCCAGTTGAACGGGCCGTCGTGGGTGGTCCACGCTTTGAGGATCAGATCGTGCGCTTCCCACAACCGGTCGGCGGTGCGCACCGGGTTGCTGTTCGCGGGCGAGATCTCGTAGGGAACGCCGCGCACGAAGCCGACTTCCAAGCGTCCGCGCGCGTAGTTGTCGACCATCGCCATCTCCTCGGCGACGCGCACCGGATCGCGCCGGTTGCCGATCGGGTTACCGAGCACGAGGATGCGCGCGTTCTTGGTGATGCGCGAGAGCGCGCCGAGCACCACCGCCGCCGACGGGTTGAGGTTCGTCGCCGTGGCGTGGTGCTCGTTGAGCATCAAGTCGAGCCCCAACTCCTCGGCCATCTGCCATTCGTCCAAATAGCGGTGGTAGAGCTCGGCGCCGACTTTCGGATCGAAGTTGCGATTGGGCAGGGTGACGCGGATCGATGCGTAGGTGTCCGGATCGGGCAGATACGGATAGGCGTTTTCGCTGAAATACCAAGCGCGCATCGCGGCCTACCGCGCGCCCAGAAAGCGCGCGACGTGTTCGACGAATGCCTCGGGCTGCTCGATCTGCGGCGCGTGCCCGGCCGCCGCGATCACTTCGAAACGCGCGCCCGGAATGCGTTCGGCAAAGGCGCGGCCGTAGGCCGGCGTGACGATGCCGTCGCTCTCACCCCACAGCACCAAGACGGGAACGTCGATGCGGTGCAAGCGCCGCGCCAGCTTCGGATTGTGCGCGTAAGGCTCCCACAGATACAGCGCCGACGCCTCGCGGTTGCGCGCCACCACTTCCAACGCTTCGTCGGAGAGCGCGGCCAGATCGGGCGCCTTGCTGGGATCGTGATACGCCAAGCGCTGCAGTTCCAGCGGATCGGTCGCGAAGATGTCGGCGATGTCGCGCGTCAAGCGGTCGCTGATCTTGATCCCCACAGCATCGACGAGGACCAGCCGCGCGATGCGGGCCGTCGACTTGATCGCGATTTCGGCCGCCAGCCAGCCGCCCATCGAGAAACCGATCACCGTCACGTCGTGCAGATCGAGCGCCGCGAGCAGGTCGAGGTAGATGTACGCCAAGTCATCGACGCTGTCGATCCAATCGGGCAGCTCGGCGCGGCCGAAGCCCGGATGCGTGGGCGCGATCACGCGCCCGTAGGCCGCGAGCCCGGCCAGGAACGGTGCGTCCGGCGGCAACCCGGCCGCGCCGTGCAGCACGAGGATCGGCGCGCCGCTGCCGAGTTCGAGATAGGATAGGGGCACGCCGCCGGCCAGCAGCTCTTTCGCGGCAGCGGCGTTCATGCCGGCGCCTTGCCGCCGCGGGCCGAGCCGGCCGTGACCCAATCACCTTTGGCGTTGTCCCAGCGCAGCACGAGCACGTTGTCGGCCGTCAAGCCGCGCTGGTTCCCGCCGCGGAAATCATACTCGCCGCAGATGCCCGCGAAGTCGTGCAAGTTCTCGATGTAGTCGCGGATGTCGGCGGCTTTCGCGTCGGACCCGAGATGCCGCAACGCATCGACGTAGATCAGGGCCGGATCCCACAGCAGCGCGCTCTGAAAATCGGGCACGACGCCGGCGGCATGCAAGGCGTCGCGAAAGAGCTTTTGCTGCACGCCGACCGGTCCCGGCGAAAGCGTATCGGTGATGTAGCCGAGGCCCGGAAAATACAATTCTTTCGGTGTGATGTTCGCGTATTGCCGCATTTGGCCGAACGTCATGTTGCCGCCCGAGGTGATGTAGGGCAGGCTCATCCCGCTATCGGCCACGCCGTGGAGCAGCGTGCCGAACGCGAGTCCGGCCGTCCAGATGAAGACGACCTGCGGGTTCGCCGCCTTGATGTTCGCCATCTGCGCCGTCACGCTCAGATCGGTCGGGCTGAAGTGTTCGCGGCGCACGAGATGCAACGCCGCGTTTTCCGGAAACGCCAGCGCCGTGTCGAGCGCGACGTCGCCGTCTTGACCGACGGCGTCGGTCGAGGTGATCCACGCGATCCGGTTCCAGCCGCGTTCGCGCGCGAAACGCACCATCGCGTAGACCGCGTCTTGCGAGGAAAGACTGGCCGAAAACAGATAGCTGTTCTTCGCCGGGTGCACCGCCGGCGACTGGCAGAACTGCACCGGTCCCGTCTTGAGCAAGGGTTCCGTCGCTTTGCAGCTGGCGGCGACGCCCGGGCCGAGCATCAACTGCACGCCCTGCGCGCTCAGCTGGTTCGTCAGCTGCACCGACACGCTCGGATTGGATTGATCGTCGAGGTACACGAAGCGGACCGGCCGGCCTTTGATGCCGCCTTGTTTGTTGACGATGCCCTGCAACAGCGTGAGCGCCGTCTGCACGCCCTTACCGGCGAACGACCCTTGCCCGCTGAGCGGTAACACCGCCGTAATGTCGACCGCGGCGTCGTCGGCGCGCGTCGCAATCGGCGCGGCAACGAGCAGCGCCGCGGCGGCCAGCACTGCCAGCGTGCGGACGGGCTTCGAGCGGGTGCGCATGGCGGCGGCGTTCTCGTCGGGCGCGCGCGGCCCCCTCCGCAGCAGGCGCGCGAGCGCGCCGGGCAGCAGGTGGAAGCAACATGACAGCCGCGACGACTACCGCAACCCGCACCGTGCACGAGGTCGAAGGCGCCCACGTCAGCGTCCTGCGCGGCGGCGCCGGCACGCCGCTCCTGTTTCTGCACGGCAGCGACGCGTTTACCGAATGGCATCCATTCATGCAAGCGCTGGCGACGCGCTTCGAGGTGATCGTGCCCGACCATCCGGGCTTCGGGCGCTCCGACACGCCCCCATGGCTCGACAGCATCGGCGATCTGGCCCACTTCTACCGCGCGTTCATCGAAGCGCTCGGCCTGCACGATGTCGTCATCGCCGGACACGGCATCGGCGGCTGGATCGCGTGCGAGCTCGCGCTGCGCGACACCCGCGAGCTGCGTTCGCTGGTGCTCGTCGATGCGGCCGGCCTGCCGCTGACCGTCGACGGCGTGGATACGTTCCTGTGTTCGCCCGACGAAATCCGCCGCGCGTCGTACCTCGACGAACGGCGGGCGCCCGAGCTCGACGACGCGGGCCGCGCGCAGGTCGCGAAGAACGCGCTTGATGACGGCGCGCGTCGGCTGGCAGCCGCGCTTCTACGATCCGCAGCTGGCGAAGTGGCTGCACCGCTTGCGTCTTCCGGCGCTCGTCGTGTGGGGCGCGGAGGATGCGATTTTTCCGCCGCGGCAAGCGCAGACGTTCGCGGCCGCGATTCCCGGCGCGCGCACGGTCATCATCCCCGGCGCCGGACATCTTCCCCACGTCGAGCAGCCGGCGGCCTTCGCCGCGGCCGTCAACGCTTTCATCGACGGAGATCGCACGTGAAATACATCGCGTTCCACCTGATGCCGTACGCCGATCTCGACCTCAGCTATACCGACCATTACGATTCGGCGTGGGTGACGCTGCCCAACAGCTACTACGATCCGGTCAAGGGCCACGCGCTCTACAACCGCTACCTCGACGAACTGGAGTACGCCGATCAGCTCGGCTTCGACGGCGTCGGCGTCAACGAGCACCATCAAAACGCGTACGGCTTGATGCCGACGCCCGGCGTGATCGCCGGCGCGCTGGCGCGGCGCACGAAGGGCCAGCTCGCCGTGCTCGGCCGCGCGCTGCCGCTGGTGAACAACCCGCTCGTGATCGCCGAAGAGTTCGCGATGATCGACAACATCACGGGCGGGCGTCTGATCGCCGGTTTCGTGCGCGGGATCGGCGCCGAGTACCACTCGTGGAACATGAACCCGGCGTTCTCGCACGAGCGCTTCGGCGAAGCGCACGATCTGATCGTGCGCGCGTGGACCGAGACCGGACCCTTTCACTGGCGCGGCAAGCACTACGACTTCCGCTACGTCAACACGTGGCCGCGGCCCTATCAGCAACCGCACCCGCCGATCTGGATTCCCTCGCAAGGCAGCCGCGAGACGATCGTCTGGGCGGCCGCCGCGGAACGCAAGTACACCTACTTGCAAACCTACAGCCCGGTCGCGGCCGTGAAGCGTTTCCTCGACCTCTATCGCGAGGAGGCGCAGAAGGCCGGCTACACGGCCTCGCCCGATCAGCTCGGCTGGATGACGCCGGTGTTCGTCGGCGAGACCGACGCGTCGGCGCGCGCCGAAGCGAAGCCGCACATCGAAGCGTTCGCCAACAAGTTCTTGCGCATGAAAGCCGAGATGACGCGGCCGCCGGGCTATCTGAGCCTCGCTTCCGCCAAAGCCGTGCTGGAAGCGAAGGCCGGGCGCACGCGAGCGGCACACGATCGAGGGCCTCATCGAGAGCGGCCAGTTCATCTGCGGCTCCGCGGCCACCGTGCGCGACCGGCTGGCCGAGTACGAGCGCACGCTGGGTCTGGGAAATTTCCTCGCGCTGCTGCAGTTCGGAACGCTGCCGCACGACGCGACGATGCGCAACATCGAACGCTTCGCGCGCGACGTGATTCCGAAACTACGGACGGCCGCGACGCCGGCCGCGGCGCGTTAGCATTCGACGACGCTGACGGCGAGGCCGCCGAGCGAGGTTTCCTTGTACTTGGACTGCATGTCCAAGCCGGTTTGGTACATCACGGCGATGATCTGATCGAGCGAGACTTTGTGCTCCTCGGCGCTCATCGCCATGCGCACGGCGTTGATCGCCTTGACCGCGCCGATCGCGTTGCGTTCGATGCACGGGATCTGCACGAGCCCGCCGATCGGATCGCAGGTCATGCCGAGGTTGTGCTCCATCGCGATCTCGGCGGCGTGCTCGGCCTGGGCGTTGGTTCCGTTCATCGCGGCCACGAGTCCGGCCGCCGCCATCGAGCACGCCACGCCGACTTCGCCTTGACAGCCTACTTCCGAGCCGGCGATCGACGCGTTGCGCTTGTAGAGCATGCCGACCGCGGCGGCGGTGAGCAGGCAGCGCTCGATGCCGGCCGGCGTCGCGTCCGGCACGTAGTCGCGATAGTAGCGCACGACCGCCGGAATGACGCCGGCGGCGCCGTTGGTCGGCGCGGTCACGACACGCCCGCCGGCGGCGTTCTCCTCGTTGACCGCGATCGCGACGACGTTGAGATAGTCCATCGCATCTAGGCTCTCGTTCTGCGCGCGCGCCAGGTATTTCGCGTAGAGCCGCGGCGCGCGCCGCCGCACGTTGAGGCCGCCGGGCAGGATGCCCTCGGTGTGCAGGCCGCGCTCCGCCGATTCATCCATCGTGCGCCAAATCGCCGCCAGCTCGCGTTCCAGCGCCGCCTGCGGCTGCAACGCGCATTCGTTGGCCTGCACGACTTCCCAAATGGCCAGACCATCGGCAGCCGGCAAACGCGAGCAGTTCCGCGGCCGAAGTGAACACGTACGGCACGTCTTCAGCGCGGCGCAGGCTCGGCGAAGCCTTCGCCCTCGACCGCGCCGCCGCCGATCGAGAAATACTCCGCGCTGTGCAGCACGCGCCCGCTGCGGTCGAACGCCGTGAAGCGCATGCCGTTGGGATGCTGCGCCAACGTGACGCGCGTGTTGAAGACGATGTCGGTCGCGGGATCGAAGGCGATCTCGGCGCCGCCCGGCAGGCGCAGCGCGCATTCCGCCGCGACGGCGTCGGGCAGCGTGCTGATGACCTCCTGCTCGACCGTATCGGGTGCATAACCGGCGAGCCCGAGAACGACCGCGCGATCGGTGCCGTGGCCGCGCCCGGTCAGCGCCAGCGAGCCGAACAGGTCGATCTGAATGCGCGCCGGCGCGCTATCGCGCTGCGCGAGCAGCGCAACAAAACGCTCGGCCGCGCGCATCGGCCCCACGGTGTGCGAACTCGACGGCCCGATGCCGATCTTGAAGACGTCCGCAACCCGCATGGGCCGTGGTTCGACCTCGCGCGGGCGGCCCATTTCATGGTAGGCGAGCCCCCGATAGGGGAATACGGTCGAGGTGAACGTTCGTCGGCAACCCGAAGCATCGCCGGGCGATGACGCGCTCGGCAGCGGCCTGGCCGATGCCGGCGGGCGTGCCGCGTTCGGGACGCGCGCACGAGCACGAGCGCTTGCGTGCGGCGGGCGCCGCCGATCTCGCTTGGGGACGGCTCTACGAAGGTCACGTCAACGCATTGCAGCTCATCGCGCGGCTGGGCACCGAACGCCAGCGCCTGCGCGCCGAGGACGACGTCGCGCACGGCCGGCTCTTCGGCGTGTGGAACACGCAGGCCGCGGACGGCGTGCACGTCGACGGCCTTCGATGCGCACGGCGTGACGCTCGCCGGACGCAAAACCTTCGCTTCCGGCGCCGGGCGCGTCGCCCGCGCGGTCATCACCGTCAGCTGGCCGGACGGTTCGGCGCAGCTGGCGGTCGTGCCGATGGATCGCGTCAGCACCGACGATCGACCGTTCGTTCTGGCGGCCGTACGGCATGGAAGATTCCGACAGTTTCGCGGTCGACTTCGGCGGCGTGCGGCTCGACCGCGACGATCTCCTCGGCGCGCCGGGCGACTACGAGCGCAGCCCGTGGTTCACGGCCGGCGCTTCGCGCTTCGTCGCCGTGCAAACCGGCGGCATCGAGCAGCTCGTGGCCGACTTCGGCGCGTTCCTGCGGCGCCGCGAGCAGCACGACGATCCGATCCAGCTCACGCGCTTCGGCGAATGCGTCATCGCCGCGCGCACCGCGCTGCTGTGGACGAATGCCTGCGCCGATGCGTGGATGCGCTACGATGCGCTGCCCGGTGAGACCACGGAAGCGGAGCTGCTCGTCACCGTCGATGCGGCGCGCAGCGCGGTGGAACGCAGTGCGCTCGACGTCGCCGAACGCGTCGAGCGCGGCGTGGGCGCGCGCGGATTGCTCGAGACGGAGCCGTTCGCGCGCCGCTTGCGCGACCTGCGCATGTACTCTGCGTCAGCCGGCGATCGATGCGACGCTGCTGCGCGTCGCCCGCTCCTCGCTGACGCCGCGCGCGATCAGCTGACGGAAGATCGCGCGTCGCCTCCACGGCCGTCATCACGAGCGGGTAGTCATCGCGGCGGCCCGACGGCCTCGCCGCTGCATGCGCGCGATCGTCACGTCGGGATCTTCCACCAGCAGCGGCCGATAGCTCTCGCCGAGCGCGCGCCAGGCGCTGATGCGCGCACCGAATCCGCCCGGGCGCGCGCGCTTCCAAGCGCGCCGACGTCGTGACGCGCACGCGCAGGCTGTGGCGTATGCGCGCCCGCGTGCGTACCAGCGCTTCATAGAGCGCGATGTCTTCGAGCGAGCGCACCGGCGGCACGCCGCCGGCCGCCGCGTAGGCCGCCAGCCGCACGGCGAAGCTCGGACCGGAACGCTGCCAGTGCCGCGGCCACGGATCGTAGGCTTTCGGGGCCAGCAGCGTGGTCAGCTGCGCGATCGCGAAGTGATAGGCGTTCTCTTCAACGAGCATCCCGCGAATCGAGGGCGGCAGCGCGGGCCACTCCTGCGGATCGACGAGAATGCGCCCCATCACCGCGTCGACGCGCTCCATCTCCTTGAACGTCCAAGCCAGCCACGCCGGCGCGGGAACGGTGTCGGCGTCGGTCGCGACCAGCATGGCATCGGTGATCCGCGCGGCGCCCAAGCGCGCGCCGGCCGCGTTCATCGCGGCCCGGCGCGCCGTGCCGATGTGCGCGACGTTCGGCGGCAGCGATTCCTCCGCCACGTGGATCATGCAGTGCGGGTAACGGCGTGCCGCGGCGCGCACCACGTCGGCCGTCGCGTCGGAGCAATTGTTCGCGTAGACGAGGACGTCGAAGCAGCCGGCGGCGAGCGGAGCTCCATTGAGATCGCACTGGCCGGCGAGCGCCTCCAGCGTCCGCGTGATCCGGTTGGCTTCGTCGCGCGCGGGGATCACGACGGTCGCTACGCATTCCGGACGCGGGTCCGGCAGGCGAGCGAACGGATCGAGCCGGGCGATCATCGGCGGCGCAGCAGGTCGAGCCGATAGCGTTCCGCGCGAAACCGGTCGACGTGCCGGTAGCGGTCGTCCGCCAGAAAGGCCGCGTGCACAGCGTCGCCTTCGCGCACGTACTCGTCGACGTGCGGCAGCCAATGCACCAGCAGCAGATCGCCGTCCGGAACGAGCGAGGCGGCGATGCGCTCGCGCGCCGCGGTCAAGTCTTCGTCCGACCAGTAGTAGCCGACCTCGCAGCACGTGATGAGGTCGAACCCCGGCGGGGGTGCCTCGTGCGGAAAGGTCATGCGCTCGAAAGAAACCTGCGGTAGGTGCTCGCAGCGGTTGCGCGCACGCGCCAGCGCCAGCTCGCTGATGTCGATCGCGATCAGCTCATCGCAGCGTGGCGCCAGCCGTTCGGTGAAGACGCCGATCGAACACCCGATTTCGAGCCCGCGAACGTAGTGCGCCTCGAGTGCGGCCAGCGAGCGGCCGTATTTCTCCGCTTCGTAAGCGCTGGTCGCAAACGACCACGGATCCTCAGCCGAGGTGTAGAGCCTCTCGAAATACTCTTTGGACAGCGACTCCATCAGCGCGGCCGTCCCCGCGATGACGAAGCGTTCGACCGGGCCGAGCGCGCGCGCCAGCAGCGCTTCGGGCAACTCGAAGGCGCGCGTTGCATCGGTGATCAGGCCGCCGAGTTGCGAGCGGTGTTCGCGCAGCGCGGCGCGCTTCTTCGCAAGCCAGCGCCGGCTATCGACCTCGACCGTGAGGCCTTCAGCCGGAATCGGCTCGTCCGCGGCTTCGCCGATGATGCCGACCCAGACCGCGTATTCCAAACGGGTCGCGCGCGGGCGTTCGCGCAGCACGGCATCGACGAGCGAGGTCACCGCGCGATGGTCGCAGTGCGGATCGCGCCGCCACGGCACCGCCACGGCAACGTCGTCGCCGGCCGGAATGGCGCGCCGTAAGGACGCGAGCAGCGGCGCCGCCGCGTTCGCGTCGTCCGCGGCCGGCACCGTACCGTCGGGCCAACGCAGAAAAAGCGGCGCCGCGCGGACGCCGAGCCGGCGCAGGGCGCGTCTCGCTTCAGCTTCGCGAACGTCGCGCAAGCGCTGCGGCGGATAGGACGGCGAACCGTCGTGCGACGCCGCGCCGTCGGTAACGTAGATCACGCGCACCCGCATGTGCGGCGCTACCCGCGCGATCAACGCGCCGCAACCGAGCACGTCGTCATCCGGGTGCGGCGCCACCACCGCAAGCGAGGTTGCGGTCAGGTGCAGCGCCTGCGGGAATGCCGTCATCTCACGCGTTGTACCCACCTCGGGCCATGGGTATACGCGCCGACATGAATCCCGAGTACTCCGGTACCGATCGTGCGCTGGACGCCTTTGCGCGGAGCCGTACGCTGCAAGCGATGGCGGAATCCATGCAGCCCGCACTGCGGGATTGGCTCGAAAGCGATTCGCCGCAACGGCGCCCGATCAAAGATCTGCTGCACGGCACGTTCCTCGGCCACCCGCTGCACCCGCTGCTCACCGACGTCCCGATCGGCGCGTGGACGGTAACGGCCATCTGCGACACACTCGAACTCTTCGGTATCGACCGCTATCGCGACGTCGCCGGCGTGACGCTCTTCATCGGCGCGCTGGGCGCAGCCGGGGCCGCGCTGACCGGGCTCGCCGATTGGTCCGACACGAAGGACGAGCCGCAGCGTTTGGGCATGCTGCACGCGATCCTCAACAGCGCGGCGCTGACGAGCTACATCACCTCACTGCTGGGGCGGCGCAACGGCGCCCGGCGCTTGGGCTTGGCCGCGGCGTTTGCCGGCTTTGGCCTGATGACCGCCGCGGCCTACGTCGGCGGCGAGCTTTCGTTCGGCATGCAACTCGGGGTGAAGCATACGTCGGTCCCGGTCCAACCGCTGGATGACTTCGTGCGCGTGCTCGACGTGCCGCCGCCCGACGGCGCGATGCAGCCGGCCGAGGCGGCGGGGATTCCGCTGCTCGTGACGCGATCCGCAACCGGCGTGCGCGCCGTGAGCGGCGTGTGCACCCATCGCGGCGCTGCGCTGGCCGAGGGCACGCAAGACGGCGCCTGCGTTCGTTGTCCGTGGCACGGTTCGCGTTTCTCGCTCGACGACGGCCGCGTGCTGGAAGGTCCGGCGACCTTCGGCCTGGCCGGCTTCGAAACACGCACGTCCGATGGAGCCGTTTGGGTCCGCTCCTAGCCGCCGTACAGCTCGTCGCGCAGGACGTGCAAATAGGCATGGCCCCAGCGCTGATCGGGCTCCAGGTGATTGCCTTCGCCCCATTCGTTCCACGACTTGATGAAGATCAGCCGCTCATCTTCGGGCTCGGCGCGCACGCGGTTCACCGCGGCTTTCACGTGATCGCGAAAATGATCGGGACTCGAATCGTGCAAGACGACGCCGTCGGGTCCGCTGCGCGGCGTGTTGTCCCAGTTCGGAATCACACACGGGTGGCTGCGAATGCCCGCGACCGGCGGGGTGACAAAATCGCGCACGGCGTTGCTGTAGGCGAAGACGCCCGGACCCCGGCGCCAGCGCCGGCGCGGTTTGAGACCAACGATGATCGATGCGTCGAAGCCCAGGCGATGCGGGTTGAAGCCGGGATTCGAATGCTGGCAGACGATGTAGAGCGGCGGTAGGCCCGCGCGCACGGCGAGATCACGCCACAAATCGAGTGTCCTGCGCGCATCGGGCAGTTCCTTGGGCCTGAAAATCACGAAGAGCGGGCGGCCGTTGACGCGGACGTAGCGCGGATCCGAGAAGGCCGGGAGCAGCGCTTCGAAATGGCGGCGATGGTCGTCTTCGCCCGGATAGTGCTGTTCGATCAGCGTCCGGCGCGGCGCACCGTACCACACGCCCGACCACGAATGATTCGCCCAGCAAACGCAAAACGGAAAGTCGGGCCGGCCCTCTGCCATGACCTCTTGCAACGGCCGCTCCAAAATCCGGCGACCGGCAAACCAGTAGTGGTAGTAGCAAAAGGCCTCGACCCCGTGCGTGCGCGCGAGCTCGGCCTGGGCCTCGCGGATCTGGGGATCGCGCAGGTCGTAGTAGCCCAGGTCCGCCGGTACGTGCGGCTGATAGTGACCGCGAAACATCGGCCGCGCCTTGGTCACGTTCGTCCACTCGGTAAAGCCGGCACCCCACCACGCGTCGTTCTCCGCAACCGGATGGTACTGCGGAAGGTACAGCGCGATCGCGCGCGCCCGCGGCCGGGTGGATGAGATCGCTGGCGAAGAAACTCGAGGAGCTTCCATTCTGGCGGTCCTCGTCGAATAGGATGTCGAGCCGCTTAGGGAAGCGCTTCCCGTTCCCCTAGTGGACTCACGTTGCGTGAATACGCTAGGCGATGCGGTAGACGCCCGGTGCGGTCTCCGCGAAGCGGGTCCGGTCGGCCGGATCGTGACCGCCGACGACGTCGTCGCCGACGAGCTCGGCGATCGTGTCGTACGCGTCGAGCGCGTCGGGAAAGTTCATCGTCACTTGAACGGGCCGGCGCTGCCGGTAGTTCTCCAAATAGTGGAGCGCGTCGCTGGCCAGCATCACCGGTCCGCGCGCCGTTTCGATCAGCAGGGCTTGCAGACCGGGGGTGTGGCCCGGCAACGGCACGATGCGCAGGCCCGGCCACAGATCTTCGCGCGCGCCGGCAAGCATCCGCACGCGTCCGGCGGCGTTCAGCGCGGTGACGGCGTCGAGCGCGGCCAGGTTGGCCGAGCTCGTGATGAGCGCGTGGCGCCGGGCGCGCCCGCTCCAAAACGCGACCTCCGCGTCCTGCACGAGAAACGTCGCATTGGGAAACAGCGCGTAGCCGGCCCAGTGGTCCCAGTGCAGATGCGACATCACGATCGTCTTGACGCCGGCGGGCTCGATCCCGACCTGCGCGAGAAGTTCGCTGCGCTCGCGATAGGATGACAGTGCGCGAGCTTGCCCTTGTGCCGCATCGAAGCCGACGTCGTAGACCAGGGGCTCGGGGCCGCCCAGGACGACCCAAATGTAGAAGCTAATCGTCAGCGGGGCGTGCGAGGGATCGCGATACAGAAATTCGCTGCGCGTGCTCAGTTTCTCGCCGAAGTGAAGAGCGTACACCTCATGGATCACGATCAGTATCCCTCGTTCGCGCAAGCGCGCACCCGAACCCGTCGATGAGCCGGCTCGCGCTGACCGTCGCGGTGGGCGACTCCGACCGCGTTCGCGCGATCGTCGACGGTCGCGTGCGCATCGAGGGCTGCGATGCCAACGTGCTGACGATGCCGGTCGAGGAGGTATTCCACCGCTCGCTGCGCGATCGCGAGTTCGATGTCGTCGAACTGGGCTTCAGCCCGTATTTGATCGCGACGTCGCGCGGCATCCGGCCCTACGTCGCCATTCCCGCCTTTCTGTCGCGCACGTTCCGCCATTCCGCGATCTACGTGCGCACCGATCGCGGGATCACCAGCGCTGCGGATCTGCGCGGCAAGCGCATCGGCGTTCCCGAATACCAGCAATCGGCCGCGCTTTGGATTCGCGGCTTTCTGGCCGACGAGCACGGCATCGCGTGCGAGGACATCCGCTGGGTGCAGGCCGGTCTCGAAACGGCGGGCCGGCGCGACATCTTCCCGCTCGATCTGCCGGCGGGCTTTCCGCTGGAGACCGCGCCGCACGGCGCGACCCTCTCGGCGCTGCTGGCCGAGGGCAGCATCGACGCGGCGTTTTCCGCGCGCGCGCCGAGTTGCGTGCTGGACGGAGCGCCGCACGTCGGCCGCCTCTATCCCGATTATCGCGCCGTCGAGCAAGCGTACTTTCTGCGCTCGGGTTTCTTCCCCATCATGCATGCCGTCGGCATCCGCGAGGACGTGCTGGCCGCGCACCCGTGGCTGGCGGCGAGCCTGCTGAAAGCGTTCACGGCGGCCAAGCGCTATGCCGACGAGGATCTGCGCGAAGTCGTGGCGCTCAAGATCGGCCTGCCGTGGGCCGCGGCCGAGCTCGAGGCGACCGAACGTGTGATGGGCCGCGATTTCTGGTCGTACGGCGTCGAAGCCAACCGCGCGACGCTCGAAGCGATGGCCCGTTACTCTTTCGATCAGCACCTCTCGGTGCGGCCCGTCGCGGTCGAGGAGATGTTCGCACCGGGCTCGTTCGAACAAACGCGCGTCTGAGCGAAGCTTACATGATCTCGCGCGCCGGAAACGCTTTCGGAATGAGGCCGTAGCGGGCGGCGATGTCGATCAGCGGCTGGATCATGCGCGGGTCGAGCATTTCCGCATACGGCGTGCGGTGCGCCGCGAGCGTGTTCATCCGCTCCGGCGTCAGCTTGGCCACCGCCGCGAGGATCTCGCCCGAAGCGGCGTGGTTCGCGTTAGCCCAGCGCGCGGTGTCGCGCATCACGGTCGCGAACCGCGCGGCCTCATCGCGATGCGCCGCGAGCCACGCGCGCGTCGTGAACCACACCGAGGGCGTGAAGCGCGGTCCGATCGCCTCGTAGGGATCGGCCAACACGCGCACCGCCGACGCGGGGCCGAAATCGACGTTCGTCAGCTGCAGGGAAGCCGCATCGATGCGCCCTTGCGCCAGCGCCGCGCCCATCGCGGGCTCCGGCACCTCGACCACTTTTACCGTGCTCGAGTCGCCGCCGTTTTTGTCGATCCAGGCCTCCATCGAAATGTCGGTCAACCCTTTGAGACCGTCGACGCCGAGCGTCTTCCCGTTGAGGTCCTTACCGGTGTGGTAGGGCGCGTCTTTGGCGACGATGATCGCGTCGCTGCCCATGCCGGTCTGCTGCAGCGCGGCGGGCGCGATCGCCACCAGCGGTATCCCGCGGCTGTACGCCGTCGTGACCGAGAGCAGGTTCGAGAAACCGATGTCGAGCGCACCGGATGCGACGCCGGCGGTGATCGCCGCACCGCTCGTCATCGGCGTGATCTCAACGCTGAGGCCGGCCTTGGCGAACGTGCCGAGCTGGCGCGCGTAGAACACCTCGCCCGCGTTGTCGAACGGGATCGCGCCGATGCGCACGAGGTCTCCCGTTTGCGCCCGGGCGGCCGCCGGCAACGCAACCGCGGCCGTCGTGAAAGCTAGAAAGCGGCGCCGGTCGATGTGATAGGGGTTCACGCATGCCTCTGGTAGGACGGAAGTGCTTTGAGAGCGGCGTCGACGAACGAGGTGTCGATCGCCTGCTCGATCGTGACCGAGCCTTCGATCAGTCCCTGATCTTTGAAGAACTGCAGGTCACCGGCCAAGCTCGCGACGTTCAAACGCCCGTTCGGGTCGTTCCCGTTAGGCGTCATCGCCGCGATGATCGCGGGATCCTTGATCGACGAAAACTGCGTCATGATCGAGATCACGCCGGCCGCGTTGGGGCCGGCCAGCTTGCCGTCGCGCAACGCGTCGTTGTAGTAACGGCAGCCGCGGATGTAGGCCCGCATGAAACGCGTCGCGAGGTCGGGCTTGCGAATGAACCCCCCGCCGTAGAGGATCACGGCAAGCTGCTGGTTGGGATACATCACGTCGTCGCCCGCGGCGCGGACGGCGACCCCTTGGCGAATCGCGCTCGACGCGATCGGTTCGACCGTCAACGACGCATCGATCGCTCCGCCGGCGAGGGCCGCGACCTGCTGCGGAAACGACAAGTAGACGTGGTCGATGTCGTTGTATTTCAGACCGGCCGTCGCCAGATAACGCGCGATCGCGGGCGAGGCGATCGTGCCCGCCGCGCTCTCGGACACGCGCATCCCTTTGAGATCCCGCGCGCCCTTGTAGCGGCCGCTCTCGACCAGCTGTTTGCGCACGAGCAGCATCATGTAGCCGTAGCCCTTCGGCGTCGAGCCCTTGTCGGCGACGATCTTGATATCGATACCGCGCGCGATCGCGTTGTAGAGGCCGGCCGACGGCCCGCCCGTTGCGACGTCGAGCTGCCCGGTGCCGAGCGGCGCGATCATGTTCGCCGCCGAGTCCGCCGTCACGTAGCTCGGCACGATCCCGAGCTCGCGGAAATAGCCGAGCTTGTCGGCGATGAAGAGCGGGCTCTCGCTCGTGCTGCCGACGACGCCGATCGAGACATTTGTCATACCCGACTGCGCGACCGCGCGGCGCGGCAGCGAGGCCGCGGCGATTCCGGCAGCGATGCCAATGATGGCGGCGGCGCGTGTGGCTGGCATTGGAGAGGGTATGCGGATAGGCCGAGGCCAATCCTTTCGCAGTATGTTGGGTCGTGCTACGCTCGAGGTGGCCGCCGGCGACGGCTCATTCCAGCTCGAAACGGCAGCGCCGGCGGTGCTTCCTGCCGCAGCCGTGATCATCGTTCCATCGATCTTCGGGTTGAACGAAGAAACGAAGCGCTGGCTCGCCGCGTATTCCGCGGCTGGTTTTTTCACCGCGGTCTACGATCCGTTCTGGCGAACGGATCCCGGGCCGCTCTCCGTTACCGATGCAGCCGATCGTTCGCGCGCGCAAGCGCGCCGCGATGCGTTCGTGGCCGACGACGGTGTGCGCGACTTGCGGGCTGCGATCGCCGCCGTGCGCGCGCTGCCCGCATGCAACGGAAACGTCGCGGTCGGCGGCTACTGCTTCGGCGGCCGCTACGCGCTGATCGCCGCGGCGCGCTTGGACGTGCAGGCGGCGTTCGCGTTCCACGGCATTCGTATGGGCGACAACCTCGAGGATGCCCGCAACATCCGCGTTCCGGTGAGCTTCCACTTCGGCGACGACGATCACTCGACGCCGATGAGCGAAGTGCGCACGATCGCGGCCGCGGTCGAAGGCAACCCCAACGTCGAGCTGTGCGTCTACCCGGGGGCCGGACACAGCTATACCTGGCACGGCCACGCGAGTTACGATGCGGCGGCCGACGCCGCGTCGTGGCGCTGCGCGATGGCCCTATTGGCACCACTTCGCAACGATCAGGGAGATGCAGCATGACCGTGCAGACCGCGGACGACGCGCTCGGCAGCTATCAGTCCTACACGAGCGCCGACGGCACCGCGATCGAGTCGTATTTCGTGGCGCCCGAGCGCGGGCCGGCGCCGGCCGTGATCATCCTGCGCGGCATTGCCGGACCCGACAGCGGTTACACCGTGATCGCGGATCGCTTGGCGCGCGCGGGTTACGCCGCGCTCGTCCACCGCTGGCAAGTGCGCGGCGACGATCCGAGCGACGCCGATCTGCTGGCCGACATCGCGGCCGCGCTCGACTTCTTGCGCGGCCGCTCCGAGGTCGACGCGACGCGCATCGCGATCTTCGGCTACTGCAAGGGCGGCGGAGCGGGTCTGCTCGCCGCGGCCGCGCTGCCCGCCGTTCGCGCCGTCGTCGCGTTCCACGGCTTCGCCCGGCGTCCCAACGGCGCCGACGCAACGCACGGCGATCCGATCGACGTGGTCCCGAAGATTCACCAGCCGGTGCTGCTCCTCCACGGTGAAGATGACCAGCTCTCGCCGTTGCCCTCGATGCGCGAGCTGGCGGCGGCGCTCGCCGCTCGCCCGGCGCCCGCCGCACTGCACACCTACGCCGGCGCCGATCACGGCTTCGCGGTGTCGACGCACAAAGGCTACCGCGCCGAAGCGGCCGGCGACAGCTTCGAACGAGGCGTTGCTTTTCTGGCGCAGAACGTGTCGGGCTCGTCATGAGCCTCTTGAAGAACTTCGACAAGACCTCGCGCATTCACCGGATCGTGTTCGAGGTGCGCAAGAACGCGGCGTTGCGCTTGCGCTGGAAGACCGAGTTCGACGTGCTGGCCGCGGAGTACAAGCTCTCGGCCGAAGAGATCGCCGCCGTGAAGTCGTGCGATTTGCTCGAGCTCGCGCGGCTCGGCGTGCACCCGTTCTACTTCAACCCGATCATCCGGCTCACGCACGGCGAGGATTTCGATGAGTTCCAGCCGACGACGGTCGAGATCATGAAACGCGCCTACGGCAGCGTGGCCGATCCGGCAACGTACGCTCATGGCTGAAGTCGTCGCCGCCTGCGCGACCATTCACAGCCCGGGCCTTACCGGCTGGATCGACGAAGAGGAAGCGCCCAAGCGCGAGACGATCTTTCGCGCGCTCGACACATTGCGCGCGAAGCTGATTGCGGCCAAGCCCGACGTGATCGTCGGCATCGCGAACGACCATTTGCTGACGTCGCCGCCGCACAACATGCCCGATTTCGCGATCGGCGTCGCCGAAGAGCACAGCGGTCCGGCGCCCGGCGTCGACGATTGGCTGCGCCTCAAACCGTTCACCGTGGCCGGTCACCGGCCGCTGGCGCGCTTCATCATCAACGAAGCGGCGCCGCTGGGCGTGAACTTCGTCTGCCACGAGAAAGTCGACTTCGACGACAACTTCTCGGTGCCGCTCACCTACCTCACTCCGCAGATGGACATCCCGTTCATTCCAATGCTGATCAACTGCTTCGTGCCGCCGCAACCGACGGCCGAGCGCTGCTACGAGGCCGCGCTGGCGCTCAAATCGGCGATCGAACGCTGGCCCGGCAACGAGCGCGTCGCGATCGTCGCCACGGGCGGGCTCTCGCACGAGCCGGGCGGCCCGCGCAACTTCGACGTCGATGAGGCTTTCGATCGCTGGTTTCTCGGCCTGCTCGCCTCCGAACGCCCGCATGCGGAGATCTTGGCCGCCTGCACGATCGATCGCATGGACGAAGCCGGCATTTGCGGCACGAGCGAGCTGCTGGCGTGGTTGTCGGCGATGGCGTTCAGCTCCGGTCCGGCCGACGTGCTCGCGTACGAAGCGACGCACGTGTGGCGCTGCGGGTCGGGTCTGGTGTGGTGGCCGCGGTTAGCGGCCTGAACGCGGAGCCGCTGGCGGCGACGCTCGGCCGGCTGGCATCCGGCGAGACGACGGCCGCGCGTTTGGTGGAACAGAGTCTCAACGCGATCGACGATCCGGCCGGCGAAGGCGCGCGCACGTTCATCCGCCGCTTCGATGCGCAGGCCCGCGCGACGGCCGCGGCCTGGGACGGCATGCGCGCTGCCGGCACCGCGCTGCCGCCGTTGGCCGGCATTCCGTTTTCAATCAAAGACCTCACCGACGTAGCCGGCAGCACGACGACCGCCGGTTCACGCGCGCTGCGCGATGCGCCCCCGGCCACCGCCGACGCCGCGTACCTCGCGCGGTTGCGCGCGGCCGGCGCGGTGATCCTCGGCACGACCAACATGACCGAGTTCGCCATGGGCGGGCTCGGCCTCAACCCGCACTACGGCACGCCGCGCAATCCGTTCGATCGCGCGGTGGGGCGCATTCCCGGCGGCTCGTCGTCCGGCGCGGCGATCTCGATCACCGACGGCATGGCCGCCGTCGCGATCGGCACCGATACGGCGGGCTCCATACGCATGCCGGCCGCGCTGTGCGGGATCACCGGCTTCAAGCCGACGGCGCGACGCGTGCCGCTCGGCGGCACGATACCGCTCGCCGAGTCGCTCGATTCGATCGGACCGCTGGCCCGCAGCGTGGCCTGCTGCGCGCTCGTCGACGGCGTGCTGTCCGGCGATGAACTGCCGAGCGTGCCGGCGGCGGCCGCGATCGCCGGCCTGCGCTTCGCCGTTCCCACCACGCTCGTGCTGGACGCGCTCGACGCCGGCGTCGCCGCGGCATTCGCGAACGCATTGAGCGTGCTCTCGCGCGCCGGCGCGCGCATCGTCGAGATCCCCTTCGCCCAGCTCGGCGAGCTGCCGGCGATCAACGCGTACGGCGGCTTTGCCGTCGCCGAAGGCTACGCGTGGCACCGCAAGCTGCTGGCCGCGAAGGCCGCCGACTACGATCCGATCATCGGTGCGCGTTTTGCCGGCGGTGCCGGCGTGAGCGCGGCCGACTACATCGACCTCCGGCACGCGCGGGCCGACTTCATCGCGCGGGCGGACGCCGTCACCGCGCAATTCGACGCCGTGCTCATGCCGACGGTACCGATCGTCGCGCCGCCGATCGCGGACTTCGCCGACAACGAGCAGGCGTGGCTGCAGACGAACCGCCTGCTTATCCGCAACCCCGGCATCGCGAACTTCCTCGACCGCTGCGCCCTCTCCATTCCGTGTCACACTGCCGGCAGCGCACCCGTTGGGCTGACGCTGATGGGTGAAACGATGGGCGATCGCCGGCTCCTCGCGCTCGGACTCGCCGTCGAAGCGGCGCTCGCCACACCCTGAGGGACGCTATGGAACTCGCATCGCCACAACGCAACACCGCCAACGGTACGAGCCCGCGGCACCGGCTCGGCTACACCGACGTGCGCGGCTGGCTGGCGGAAGTCGAACGGCTGGGCGAGTTGCGCCGGGTCGACGGCGCGACCTGCGAAACGGATATCGGCCTCGCGACCGAGGTGCTGCAGCACGCGGCGAACGGCAACGGTCCGGCCGCGCTGTTCGACAACATCCCGGGCTACGCGCCGGGCTTTCGCGTGCTCTCGAACTTCTTCGGCGGTCGGCGTAAAAACACGACCTTCGGTTTTCCCGCCGATTACGGAAAAGTCGAGCTGAGCGAAGCGCTCAGCGAGTCGCTGCGCGCGGCCTTCGAGCACCCGCTGCCCTACGAGGTCGTCAGCGACGGCCCGGTGCTGGAAAACCTGATGCGCGGCGACGCGGTCGACGTGCTCGCGTTTCCGACGCCGAAGTGGCACGAAGGCGACGGCGGCCGCTACATCGGCACGGGCTGCTTCAACGTCACGCGCGATCCGGACGACGGCTGGATCAACGCCGGCACCTACCGCGCGATGGTCCACGACAAGACGTCGGTCGGCTTCCACATTTCGCCGGGCAAGCACGGCGGCGGACATCGCGACAAATACTTCGCGCGCGGCGAGCGCATGCCGACGTGCATGGTGATCGGCGTCGATCCGTTCACGTTCTTGATGGCGGGCAGCGACGTTCCGCACGGCGTCTGCGAATACGATGTCGTCGGCGCCTATCGCGGCGAACCGATGAAGGTCGTGCTGGGCGAGCTCACCGGGCTGCCGTTTCCGGCCGAAGCGGAGATCGTGCTGGAGGGATACTGCTATCCCGACAAGCGCCGCCAAGAAGGCCCGTTCGGCGAGTGGACCGGCTTCTACGGCAGCTCCGTGCGCGAGGCGCCGGTGATGGACGTGCACGCGATCTACTACCGCAACGATCCGATCTTGCTCGGCTCGCCGCCGCAGCGGCCGCCCGACGAGCACTCGCGGTATCTGGCGGTCGTCCGTTCGGCGCAGCTCAAGGACGCGCTCAAGCGCGCGGGAGTGCCCGACGTCGTCTCGGTGTGGTGCCACGAAGTCGGCGGTTCGCGCATGTTCAACGGCATCTCGATCAAGCAGCGCTATCCGGGCCACGCAACCCAAGCCGGCTTTGCCGCCAGCAGCGTCGGCGCGGGCGCATTCACCGGCAAATACGTCATCGTCGTGGATGAGGATATCGATCCGAGCGACATGGACCAGCTGTTGTGGGCGATGTGCTTCCGCTCCGATCCGGCGACCAGCCTGCAGATCATGAGCGACACCTACTCCTCGAAGCTCGACCCCTCGATTCCGCCCTGGAAGAAAGACGCGGGCGACACGACGAACTCACGCGCGGTGATCAACGCCTGCCGCCCCTTTCACTGGCGCGACCAATATCCGCGTATGAACATCCCGAGCCCCGAGCTCTACCGGCTCGCACGCGAAAAATGGGGGCACCTGCTCGACTGATGCGCCGCTCTTCGTTTCTGGCCGGTTCCGCCGCGACGGCCGCAGCGCTTGCGCTGAGGCGGCCGGCGCTCGCGGACGACCTGATCCGCGTGGGTTCGACCACGGCCGACGACGGCACGCCGATGCTCTACGCGCAGCAAGCCGGCATCTTCAAGCGCCTGGGCCTCGATGCACACGTGCAGGTTCTGGCCAGCGGCGGGGCCGGTGCGCCGGCCGTGATCGGCGGCGCGCTCGACACCTCGCGCACGAGCCTGATGGCGCTGATCAGCGCCCACACCCACGGTATTCCGCTCAAGATCATCGCGCCGGGCGGCCTCTACGAGAGCACCAAACTCTTCGCGGCAATGGTGGTGCCGAAGAACTCGCCGATCCGGACCATCGCCGACTTGAGCGGCAAAACCATCGGCACGTTCGCGTTGCGCGACCTGAACTCGCTCGCGGCGCTGGCCTGGATCGATCGCAACGGCGGCAACGCGTCGACCGTCCGTTTCGTCGAGATCTCGGTGAACGCGAGCGTCGCGGCACTGCAAGCCGGCAAGCTTGACGCGGCGACGCTCCTGAGCCCAACCCTCGATGCGGCGGTTCGCGCGGGCGACGTTCGCGTGATCGGTCCGGTGTGGAACGGGATCGCGAACCGGTTTCTCATTTCGGCGTGGTATGCGACCGAGGACTACATCGCGAAAAACACCGACACCGTGCGCCGCTACTGCACCGCGCTGCGCGACGCGGCGCAATACTGCATCGCCCATCCCAACGAGACGCTACCGCTGATCGCCGGCTTCGAAAACCTCGACCCCGCCGACCTGCGCGGCACGGTGCGCTCGTCGTGGCAAACGGTCCTCGACGTCGCCGAAATTCAACCCGTCATCGACCTCGCCGCCAAGTACAAATACATCGACCAAGCCTTCCCCGCCAAAGACCTCGTCTCACCCGTAGCCCTCACCCGCTAAGCGAGTTCGCGCACCCAGAGGTCCCACTGGCGGCGCACGTCGGGGCGGGTGTAGGCGTTCATCAGCGCCGACTCGCCGGGCGTGAGGAACTTCACGCGCGTGCCCATGCGCTGCGCTTCCGCTTGCAGCCGGGCGTTGGCCTCGGTGTAGATCGCGCGCGACACGGCTTCGCGCACGCTGCGCCCGACCACCACCGAACCGTGACCGCGCATCAGCGCCACCGTCGCTGCTCCCAGCGTTGAAGCGAGCGCCGCGCCGAGGTCGGGTGTCTTGATCAGGAGATCGGTATCGCCGGCGACGTCCTGCGTATCGAACAGCGCGACGCTGCCCGCGAGGAACGCGCTCATGTGCCAGACCGGACGCAGATCGACGTCGGTGATCGTGAACGGGATCAACGAGGGCGAGTGGCTGTGGACGATCCCCATCACGTCGGGCCGCGAGCGGTACACCGCCGCGTGGATGAAGCGCTCGCTGTAGAGCTCGCGGCCGTCTGCATCGGGCGTGTTGCCGTCGAAATCGAACGACAGCACGTCGGCGGCGCTCGCCAATGCGGGGGCCACCGCCCAGGTCAGCAAGAACCGGCTCGGATCGGCCGCGCTGCGCACGCTGACGTGCCCGAACGCATCGACCACGCCCTGAGCGAAGAGAATGTGGTTGGCGAGCACGAGCTCTTCGATCAACTGGTCGTCCATCGTTTTGCCCTCAGCGTGCGAAATCGACCGCGCGCGCCGCTTCGATGCGGGCGAGCGCTTCGGCCGGAAGTGGTCCGCGCGACGCGGCGTCGGCCGCCGCGTCGACGTGAGCCGTCTCGGAGATGCCCACGAGCACGGTCGATACCGCCGGATTGCTCAGTGCGAAGCGAATCGCCGCCGGCACCAGCGTCGCGTCGCCGTTGCGCAAGAAGGCCAGCGAGCGCGCGCGCTGGTCGTTTTGCGCTTGCAGTTCGGAGGGCCGTTCGCGCGCATTTTCAGCCAGCAAGCCGGCTTCGAGAACGCGCAAGACGGTGACGCCCATACCGCGGCCCGCGGCGCGCGCCGCGATGCGGCCGTAATCGTGCGCGGGGCGGCTGCCGGCGGGGGCTGCCAGAAACGCCGACTGGTTGATGATGTTGTAGTGCACGAGCATGATGCCGAACGCGCCGCTGTCGACGAGCGCTTCGAGCGCCGTGGTTTGGCCGCCGTAGGAGCAGCAGCCGAAGACGTTCACCAACCCGCGCGCTCGCAGCGAGGTCAGGCCGGCCACGACGCCGTTGGGACCGAGCACGTCGTCGACCGTGAGCAGCGCGCCGACGCCGATGTCGGCCCGCGCGGCACGCTCCGCGCCGACGCGGTTGTGGAGGTAGACGATGTCGAGCGACTCCCGGCCCAGCCGCTGCAGGCTGCCTTCGACCGAGGCCACGACCGATGCCGCGATGTCGTCGAGGTCGGCAAGCTCGAGGGCGATCTTCGTCCCGACTACGGCGGTGGTCGCATCCAGCTCCTTGAGCGCGCGGCCGAGATGCTGTTCGGAGCGCGTCTCACCGTAGATGGGCGCGGTATCGAAGTAGCTGATGCCGCGTTCGAGCGCTCGCTCGATCGCCGCGCGTTGCGCCGCGGGCTCATCGCGGATCATCAACCCGGCGCCGGTACCGCAGCCGAACCCGATTTCGGACAGCCGCAGGCCGGAGCGGCCGACGATTCGCGTTTGGACCGGTATGTTAGGCAGGACGTAGCTCCCAGAAGCGGATCACACTATCAGCTTCGAGCAGGATAGCGATCCCGGCCGGTGCTGTCAACCGCGTCTTTTTCCGTTGACAATGCGCCGGCAGCCGAGGTAAATTGAACTATAAAGTGATTGCGTAGTCCGTTTTTCCGGAGAAAGAGGCGAGATGATCAGCGAGGCATTGAACGAGCGGCTGACCCGCGTGGGTCCCGGTACGCCGTGCGGCGAGCTGATGCGCCGCTACTGGTTGCCGATCGCCGCCTCGTCGCAACTGCTCGACAACCCGGTGCGCAAGGTGCGCATCCTGGGTGAAGACCTCGTGCTCTATCGCGACCGCAGCGGAACGCTGGGCCTGATCGGCGACCGCTGCCTCCACCGCCGGGTCGATCTGCAATTCGGCATTCCCGATACGTGCGGATTGCGCTGTCCCTATCACGGCTGGCAGTACGACGCGACCGGCGAGTGCACGGAGCGTCCGCTCGAAGCGCATCCCGAACGCCCGATCCAGCAGAAGCTGGCGGCCTATCCCGTGCAAGAACTCGGCGGTCTCGTCTTCACCTACATGGGGCCGCTGCCGGCGCCGGCGCTGCCGCGCTGGGACCTCTTCGTGTGGCCCAACTCTCTGCGCCAGATCGCGATCAACACGCTCGATTGCAATTGGCTGCAATGCCAAGAAAATACCGGCGACCCGCTGCACAGCGTCTGGACGCACGGTCGCCTGTTCGAATATGCGTTGGAACGCGAAGGGCGAGCCGAACGCGCCTCGGCCTTCGACCACACCATTCACACGCGCTTGCGCATGGGTGTCGGCGTCAAGGAAGTCTATGCGGAGCCGACCGAGCACGGCTTCCGCAAAGGTGTGGTGTATTCCAAGGAGCTGGGCGCGGAGGCCGATCGCGTCGACGAGCACTCCACCGTGATGTTTCCGATCTACACCCAGACCGGCATGTGCGGATCGCCGCGCAGCGAGTTCCAGATTCGCGTTCCGATCGACGACGAGCACACGCTCCACATCTGTTACCAGTGCTACGGGGCTCCGCCCGAGGTGCCGGTGGCCGAGCAAACGGTCATCCCCTGGTACGAACCGCCGACGAAGGATGCGCACGGACGGCCGATCCTCGACTACGTGCTGGCGCAAGATGCGATGATGTGGACGGCGCAGGGTGAAATCGTCGACCGCTCGCTCGAGGTGCTCGGACGAACCGACATTCCGGTGGTGCTGCTGCGCCGCCAGCTCGAGGAACAGATCGCGCTGGTGGAAGCCGGTCAAGCGCCGATGAACACGTTCGCCGAATCGCCGCCCGTGCTGCATGGGATGGGGCATCGCCCCGAGGAAGACCAAACCGATCGCGCGCTGCGGATGAACTACCGCCGCATGTACCATAAGGGCTTCGCGAGCGACGACGCCGACGGCTACGGCCCGGCGATCGAACTGGTGAAAGATATGCACCGCCGGATCGAGGAATTTCACCTCGCGACGCTGGCCCGCGCCGCCGAACCGGCTTCCGCCGCCGGGGCCCTCGTCTAAGACGTGCTGGGCGAACTCGTTCGCGTGCCGGGCGCGCGCGAGCGCGCCAAGGCCGAGCGCCGCCTGCGCCTCAAGCAGGCCGCGCTGGCGGTATTTGTCGAGAAAGGCTACGAGGGCGCGACCACGCGCGAAATCGCCGAGCGCGCCGGAGTCGGCGCCGCGACACTGTTTCGCTACGCGGCCGAGAAACGCGATCTCTTGCTGATGATCGTCAACGACGATCTCTCCGCCATCAATGCCAAGGCGTTTGCCGAGCTCGACATCGATGCGCCGCTCGTCGACGGCTTGATCGTGCTGTTCGCGCCGCGCTATGCATACTTCGGCGCCAACCCGCCGCTGGCACGCGAAGCGACGCACTTGACCGTGCTCGCGCGCGCCGACGACGACACCTTCGAGACGCAGCGCTACCGCCATCGCCGCGACCAGTTGCTCACGACGATGACCAACCTGATTCACTTCCAGCAAAGCCGCGGCTTCGTGCGCGCCGACTACGACCCGGCGTTCCTGGCCGACTTCTTTCTCGACGTCTACATCGCGCAGCGCCGGCGCTGGCTCTCCGATGCGAAGCCCGACGTAGCCCGCGGGATCGCCGACCTGCGCCGCATGCTCGAACTCGCGATCGACGGCGTGCGTGCGCCGTCCGTGCGCGCGCAGACCCGCCTGCGCCGGCGCCGCGTCGACGGCGCCGCTTCCATCTAGCAGCCGGACATGACGCCCTAGCCCCACGGCGCAGCGGGCGGATCGCGGATTCGACATTTGGCCATTCGAACGCCCTGAATTCGAATGGTAAACTCGGTTGACCAATTGCGTCTCCGGGGAGCTGCTCATGCCGTCAACCATCGCCTTGCGAGCCGTCGCGTTCTTACTGATCGGCGCTTCCCTCTGCGCTTCATCGTCGCGGCTGGCCGCGCAGGACGTGGCGCCCGGGGCGAGCGTCACGGGCGATACGATCCTGATCGGGCAGTACGCCGATCAGTCGGGGCCCAACGCACCCGTCGGCTCGTCGAAATACGGCCTGGATGCGTATTTCTCGATGGTGAACGAACAGGGCGGCGTCGGCGGCAAGAAGCTCAAGCTCATCTCGTACGACGACTCCTACCAGCCGGCGCAAACGGTCGCGCTGGTCAAGAAACTCGTGTATCAAGATCAAGTTTTTGCGATCGTCGGAGGCGTCGGCAGCCCGACGACGGCCGCCGTGGCGCCCGTGCTCAACGATGCCGGCGTGCCGTTGATCGGCATGACGTCGGGTAGCCCGAGCTTTTCCGATCCGACGCTAAAATATGTCTTTCCGGTGTGGCCCTTGTACACGACCGACGGCAAGACGATGGGTGCGTTCTCGGCCAAACACTTCGCCGGGAAAAAGGTCGGCGTGATCTATCAAGACGACTCCTACGGGAAGCCGGTGCTGGCCGGTGTTACCGCAACCGCCGGTAAGGTGGACGTCGCGATCCCCTACGCCCCGGGCCAAGCCGATTTCAGTGAAGCCGTCGCGAAGTTGAAGGCATCCGGGGTTGATGTCGTGGTGCTGGCCACCCTCGCGACCGCGGCGGCCCAGATCCTCAACGAGATGCCGAAACTCAACTATGCGCCGGCGCGCATCATGAGCGCGTCCGCCTGCGGGTATTCGACCATCTTCACGACCATCCCGACGCTCAGCGGTTCCTACTGTGCCGCGTTTCTACCGCCGCCCGGCAGCGCCGATCCACGCTGGACCACCTTCGCAAAGGCAATGGCGAAGTTCGAGCCCGGCCACGAGCCGCAAATTTACTCGGCCTGGGGCTGGCTTGCGGCCGAGGCGACCGTCGCAGCGCTAAAGCGCATCAAAGGCCCAATCACGCGCAATGCGCTCGTACAAGCGCTGGACGCCTTCAAGGACGTTCCGACGATCGGCGGTTCGTTGTCGTATAACGCGGATAACCATCACGGCTTGTGCTGCATGTCGATTTGGGAAGCGAAGAACGATCATTGGGTTGTGGCTGCCGACAGCAAGTTCGACGGCGCCGCCGCGAAGTAGCCCGCCCCCGCGTGTTCGAGTACATTGCGCAGATACTCGTCGGCGGGCTCGCCGAAGGTTCGCTGTACGCCTTGGCCGCGCTCGGGATCGTGGTCGTCTTCAACGCCACCGAGGTCATCAACTTCGCGCAAGGAGCGCTCGGCGCAGCGCTGACGTATGTTGCGCTGCTGTTGCTAACGCGCCTTCAGCTCCCCTACGCCGCAGCGGTGATCCTTGCCGTCGCCGCCGCATTCGCGTGCGGCGTTCTGATACAAACGTTCCTCATGCGCCGGCTTGCTGCCGCAACGACGTGGTCGCAGATGGTGCTTACCCTCGGGTTGTTCATGCTGGTGCAAGGCGCGACGGGCCTGACGTTCGGTTACAACCCGCGTCATTTTCCCGAAGCGATCGCCGCGGATTCGCTCGTGCTGGGTAACGTCGTGATTCGTCCGCAGGACATCGTCGATCTGCTGATTCTCGCGCTGCTGGTGGCCCTCCTGACGCTCTTCTTCGGGCGCACCAAGATTGGGCTCGGGATGCGCGCGATCAATCAGAATGCGTTCGCAGCCCGGCTGATGGGCGTTCCGATCAACGCAACGCTCTCGCTGGCGTGGGGTCTCGGCATCGTCTTGGCTGCGATGGCCGCGATTCTGTCCGCGCCGGTCGCGACGTTGACGCCGACGATGATGGATACGATCGTCATCTACGGCTTCGTCGCGGCAATCCTGGGGGGATTCGGGTCGTTCACCGGAGCGATCGTCGGCGGCCTGGTGCTGGGCGTCGCGGACAACCTGATAAAGGCATTCCTCGCGCCGGAACTGAGCCTGACGTTCGTGTTTGTGCTGCTCGTCGCGATTCTCTACGTGCGTCCGAACGGGTTCTTCGGACGTGCCGGCGTTCAAAAAGTGTGAACCGGCGTGCCCTCGCCATCGGCGCGCTCACGGTCCTCGCGTTGGCCGCACCTTTCGCGGTCGGACACCAGACGTACGTGCTTTTCATCGTGGCCGAGTTTTTCGTGTACGCCATCGTGGCGTTGAGTCTCGATCTGCTGATGGGGCGAAGCGGGCAGATATCGCTCGGACAGAGCGGCTTCCTCGCCATCGGCGCTTATACTGCGGCGCTTCTGAGCGTTCACCTGAAGTGGGAAATCGCGCTTACGATGCTCGCCGGCGGCCTCGTCGCGGCCGCATCCAGCGTTCTGCTCGGAATCCCGGCCACGCGCATGAGCGGCCACTACCTCGGAATCGTTACGCTCGGCTTCGGTGTGGCGGTTTCGCAGATCGCCCTCAAGTGGTCCGACCTAACAGGTGGGGACGAAGGGCTGCACCTCAGCAGCGCCCGCCTGCTGAGTTGGAGTGTCGCATCCCCGACGGCGATGTACTATGTGTGCTTCGCGGCGCTCGTGCTGACCGTGATCGGGCTCTACCGGCTCTTGCCCTCTCGCATCGGCCGATCGTTCGCGGCGGTTCGCGACAGCCAGGTGGCGGCTACCGCGATGGGCGTCCCGGTCGCCCGAACGAAAGTGCTCGCCTTCGCGTGCAGCGCGTTTCTGGCGGGCGCGGCGGGCGCGCTGTTCGCGTGGCTCAACGGTTTTATCTCGCCGGAAGATTTCGGTCTCGCGCAGACCCTGTTATTCTTTGCGATGGTCGTCCTCGGCGGCATGGCTTCGATCCCGGGGGTGATTGCGGGCGCCCTGGTCGTCGAAACCGTGGAACAAAGCGCCGCTACGATCGGGGGCCTTTCGCTAACGCTGCTCGGGGCGGCGATCGTGGCGGTCGTGCTGTTTTTCCCCGGCGGCATCGCTTCCGTGGGCGCTCGTTTCCGGTGGCGCGGCGGAGGCGACGGACGCGCGTGCTGACGTGCGAAGCGATAACGGTTCGGTTCGGCGGCGTGGTCTCGGTCGACGCGCTGGACCTCACGCTGCCGAATCGCGGCCTGTTTTTACTGGTCGGGCCGAACGGCGCCGGTAAGACGACCTTTCTCAACGTCCTCACGCGCGTTTGCGATCCGGCCGCCGGGCGCATCACGATTGACGAGATCGATGTTTTGGCGCTCACCCCGGATCGGGTCGTCGGTGCCGGTATCTCGCGCAGCTTTCAAAAAGCGGAATTGTTCGCCGGGATGACGGTGATCGAGAACGTGATGGTCGGGCTCCATCACCAACTTCGCACCGGCCTCGAAGGCATGCTCGGGCTGCCGGCGGGGCGACGAGAAGAACGCCGGGCGCGCGAACGATCGATGGCAGTGTTGACTCGTTTGGGCCTCGCGCACGTGAGCGGCCTGCGGGCGGGCGACCTGCCCTACGGACATCAGAAGCTGCTGGATGTCGCACGCGCGCTGGTTAGCGAGCCACGGCTCTTGCTGCTGGACGAACCGCTAGCCGGTCTGACCGAACGCGAAATACCGCCGTTGCTGGCGGCGGTCGCCGCGGTTGCGACCGAACGCACGGTGCTGATGGTCGAACATCATCTGGACATCGTCATGACCATGGCCGAGCGGGTGACCGTGATCGACTTTGGGCGCAAAATCGCCGAAGGCGCACCCGAAGCGATCCGCACCGATCCGGAGGTTCTCCGCTGCTACCTCGGCGTGCCGGCTCCGTCGTGATGCTCGAGGTCGAGAACGTTCGTGTCTCCTATGGGGCGGTTGCGGCGCTGCGCGGCGTTACTCTGGCCGTGCCCGAAAGCGGCATCGTCGCGCTGCTGGGAGCCAACGGAGCGGGCAAATCGACGCTGCTCAAAGCGATTTCCGGCGTCACTCCGGTCACAGACGGACACATCCGGTTCAAGGGTCTCGACGTCACTGGACTCGACGCTTCGCGCATCGTGCGCGCCGGCATCGTTCATTGTCCCGAAGGGCGTCAGGTCTTTCCGAACCTCAGCATCCGCGACAACCTGCGCTTGGGCGCCTACGCCCACAACGAGACGCCCAACCTCGCCGCGCCGTTTGCACTTTTTCCGATTCTCGAGCGCCGGTCCGAGCAACTCGCAGGCACCCTGTCCGGCGGCGAACAGCAGATGTTGGCTATTGCACGGGCGTTGATGGGCCGCCCGCAGTTGCTGCTGCTCGACGAGCCGAGCCTCGGCTTAGCGCCGATTATCGTTGCGCAAATCTTCGAGGTGATCACCGATCTTCGGGCGCGCGGAATGGCCATTCTGCTGGTCGAGCAAAACGCCGCACTGGCGTTGCGGCTGGCCGACCATGCCTACGTCTTAGGCCGCGGAAGCATCCGCTTCGAGGGCCCCGCAGCGGAGGTGGCGGCTTCGGAAGCGCTCCGCGAAGCGTACTTGGGATGAGCGCTCCGCGCTGCGCTTTTTTTCGGCGCCGGTTCCGGGCGGAAAAGCGGCATGTGCTCGCGGACCATGGTGAGGGTCCGGCGCAGCTCGGCGATGGCCCGCTCGCCGATGATCGCGCGCCAGGCAGCCTCGATCTCCCGCAAACACAACTGGCTATCGAGCATTACTTTCCAGCCGGCTTCGGTAAAGCGCACGACCTTTGCGCGCCGATCGGTCGGATCGACCGTACGTTTAACATAGCCGATGCGCTCGAGGTCAAGCGTAAGTTGCCCCATACCTTGCTTGGTCATACTCGCGCGTTCGGCCAGCACGTTGAGCCGGGTCCCTTCAAAATCAATCGTCGAGAACAATGCGATGTGCGCGATACGCATCTTGGTGTGTCCTTTTGCACCCAAGCGCGCGACGATTTCGGAATTGAGGTCGCGATGCGTGCGCAGGATGAGTTGCCGCAAGTTATCCGCTCGTTCAGCTTGCAAGGCCTCGAGGTCAACGTTTCGGCGAGCGTTCGGCAAAATAGTAAACCTCATTGACTAAGTGGGCGAGAAATGATAAAACAAACGTGTACCGGTGCGTTCATGCGAGGTCTGATCGAATCGTGAAACAGATGCACTTATGCGGGTTCCTGATCGCTGGACCGGTCACGCACAGCCATGCGATTTGGCGCAATCCGCTTCACGTTTCCGACTTCCTCAGTATGGATTTCTACCGTAGTGTTGCGACTGTCCTTGAACGCGGTTTATTTGACTTCGTCTTTTTCGCCGATCGTTTGGGAATCTCCGACCGGTATGGCCACAATCTGGAAATCGGCATCCGTTACGGCGATCAAGACGCAACGCGCATGGATCCGGTTCCGGTGCTCGGTGCGATGGCAGCCATGACGTCCCGCTTAGGGCTCGGCGCGACGCGTTCCACCACATACGATCAGCCCTACCATGTCGCGCGCGAATTCGCGACGCTGGATCATCTCTCGGCGGGTCGCGCTGCCTGGAATGTCGTCACGTCGATGAACGATGGAGAGGCGTTGAATTTCGGTGCCGTCAACCACCTCGCGCATGACGAGCGTTACGACCGGGCGGATGAATTTCTGGATGTGGCGTTCAAACTCTGGGATAGTTGGGGTGAAGATGCGCTGGTTTGCGATCGCGCGGCGGGCATCTACGCTAATCCTGACAAGGTCCACTACGTCGACCACGATGGGACATGGTTCAAATCGCGCGGCCCGCTCAACATCCCGCGCGGACCACAGGGCCGGCCGGTCATCATTCAAGCTGGTTCCTCCGGGCGAGGCAAAGCGTTCGCCGCTCGCTGGGCCGATGTCGTATTTACAATCCAGCAGTCGGACGCATTGCTGACCGGCTTCTGCAACGACCTGCGCACGGCCGTCGTCGCGGCCGGCCGGTCGAACGCGGATTGCAAGATTCTCAACGCCGTGATGCCGTTTGTCGGGGCTACCGAAAACGAAGCCCGCGAAAAGCAGCGCCTCCACAATGACCTCGTCAATCCGGTCGTCGGATTGTCGACGCTTTCCAGCCATGCCAATCACGACTTTTCGGCGCACCGGTTGGACGAACCGATTGAAAACGTGCAGAGCAGCGGAACCCAAGGGATGTTCGCGGCAGTGATGCGCATGACCGCGGCGGATCGCCTCACACTAGCCGACATCGGAAAATTATATGGTCGCAGTGTGCTGGTAACGCAACTCGTCGGCACGGGTGCGACGATCGCCGATCAACTACAGCATACGATGGACGTCACGGGCAGCGACGGGTTTGTCATCACGCCGGCGTTCATACCCGACACGTTCGAGGACTTCGTCAGCTTCGTCGTTCCCGAACTGCAAACTCGCGGCGTCTTTCGTTCGGCATACGAAGGGACGACGTTGCGCGAGCATCTCGGCCTCGCGCTTCCGCCCTCTTATCTCGTCACCAGCGCCTAGGCGGGGCGCTCGGCGATGACGATAGACGGCATCGACGTCATCACGCTCGAAGCCCCCTTTCGTGAACCGTTCGTCATGTCGTCGTTCGTGCTCGAGCGAGGGTCGCATGCGGTTGTTACCGTCCGCACGCGTGAGGGCGTGACCGGAACCGGTGCGGTTGCTGCGCTCCCGGCGATCACGGGTGAAACTGCTGCCCAGATCGCAGCGGCCGTCGAATTTTTGCGAGCCGGGCTGCTGGGGTTGCCGTTGGCCGACCTAGCCGAGCTTCACGCGCGGATGAATGCCGCGCTCTACGGCAATCCGTCGGCGAAAGCGGCGATCGACTTTGCGGTTCACGATGCGCTCGGCAAGGCTTTGGGTGTTCCGGTATCGGCGCTGCTCGGTGGGTCGCGGCGCCGGGCCGTGCGCTGCACGTGGATCGTCGGCGCCAAGCCGCTCGAACGAACCTTGGCCGAGGTGCGCGCCGCGCACGCCGACGGCTTTCGCACGTTCAAACTCAAAGTCGGCCGCGACGATGCGGCCGACATCGAACGCGTGCGGGCGGTGCGCGAGGCGATGGGCGACGCTATTGCGATACGCGTCGACGTCAATGCCGGCTATACGCCCGAACGGGCGGCGCGAACGTTCGACGCGCTGGCCGCGAGCAATCTCGAACTGATCGAACAGCCGCTCGCCCGCAATGATTTGCGCGGACACCGCCGCTTGCGCGATCGGCTGCGCGTCCCGATCATGTTGGACGAATCCGTCTCTTCCGCCCACGACGTCATCGCCATCGCGGAGGCCGAGGCAGCCGACCTGATCTACATCAAACCGGCCAAGGCCGGCGGTCTCTATCCGGCGCGTGCCATCGCGGATACGGCCCACGCGGCGGGCCTGGACGTGGTGGTGGGCGGCAACGTCGAACTCCCCGCGGGTTGCGCCGCCAACCTTCACTTTGCGGCGGCGCGCGGGCTGGCGTACGCAAGCGACGCCTGCGTCGGCATCCAAATGCATCGGCTCGAAGGGGCCGAACCATTCGAGCGCCACGGCGACGAGGTGGTCGTTCCGGCCGGACCGGGCTTGGGCATCGGAGCGCTTACGCGCTAGGGAACGATGCTCATCTCGCCGGTCGCCGCATCCCAATGGTCGACGATCGCGGCGCCGGCGCCGAGCCCGCGCTGCGGTTTCGCCCGAAAATCGTAGACGCCGGACACGCCCCACCACTCGCGCAGTCCGGCGATGTAGTCGCGCAGTTGCGTCGCGGTCGCATCACCGCCGAGGTGGCGCAGCGCGTCGACCACCAGCATCGGCGGATCCCACGTATCGGCATACAAGTATTCGGGCCGGACGCCGGCGGCCTTGAGCGCGCGGAAGAACACGTCTTGGGCGCGGCGCTGCCCGGCGGGTGCGCCCGGCACGACGGCCGCGCCGCCGGCCGTGACGAAATAGAGCTCGCGCACGAACGTCTTGTACTCATCGAGCTGCTTGTACGAGAGATCGCCGGCGGCGCCGAAGAGCGGGATGTCCATGCCGGCGTCGTTGATGTTGCGCAGCACCGTGCCGAAGGCCGGGCCGACGGCCTGAATCATCAGCACTTGCGGCGCGGCCGCCTTGATGCGGGCGACCTGCGCGGCCACACCGATATCTTGCGTGTTGAAGCGCTCGTGCGCGACGAGGCTCAAACCATTGGTGTTGCCCTTGGTCAGCGCGGCCGTAAACGGCGCATCGAAGTCTTCACCGCTCGCATCCGTCGACGCGATCAGCGCGATCCGGTTCCAGCCGCGCTGTTTGAAGTAATGCAGCATCCGCACGATCGTGTCGGGTGTTCCGAGGCTGGCCGTGAACGTGTACGTGCCGGGTTCGAACTCGACGTTGGGACTGTAGCAGTACGTCAACGGTCCGCTCTTGGCGACGAGCGGCGCTTCAGCCTTACAGATCGCGGCCAACACGGAACCGAGCAGCACGGTGACGTGGTCGGCGACCAGCGCCGAGGTTATTTGGACGCCGTTTTGCGGGCTCGAGCCGTCGTCGTGCACCACGAACTTGAGCGGCCGCCCGCGGATCCCGCCCGAGGCGTTGACCAGCCCCTCGATCATCGTCAGCGTGGCGACCTTCTTCTCGCCGATGAACGCCCCCGAGCCGGTCAGCGGCAAAATCGCATGGATCTCCACCGGCGCCGGCGCCGCGCTTCGTGCTTGGACGCTCGCGGCCAGCGCCAGCGCCGCCACGGAACAAACGAGGACGAGCTTTTTCAGACGCGGCGCTCTTGATAGTAGCCGAGGGCGTCGAGCAGCGGGCGATCGTGCATCGCGCACAGGTAGGCCGTTCCCTCAACGGCCTCGTGGTGGAACGGCGTCCAGGTGGGGATCGCGAACGTGTCGCCCGGCTCCCACTCGAGCGTCGTCGAACCCACCCGCGTGCAGCCGCGGCCGGAACGCACCACGTAGACGTGGCTCATCGTCGACTGACGCACCGGCGAGGCGGTACCGGCGTCGACCCGCTCCGCATAGGCGCCGATCGTGCGCGAAATCGGTCCGCCGCCGATGCGCTGGAGATAGGGCACGAGTGCGTAGCTGCCGGGCTCGGCACGCAGGTTGCGCTCCATTTCCGCCCACGGGTAGCGCAAGTTCGAGACGCCGCTGAACTCGAGGCTCGGAAACCGCGCGTCTTTCCACTCTTCGAAAAACTGAATGCGAAAGTAGGTCATGAGCGGGACGTCGAGCCCGTCGACCCAGACCATCGGTCCGGTGCCTTCTTTGCCGTGATCGTGGAAGGCCCACGACGGCGTGAGGATCAAGTCGCCGGGCTCCATCCACACCTTCTCACCGTTGACCGCGGTGAACGCGCCCGTGCCTTCGACGATGAAGCGCAGCGCGAAGGGCGTGTGGCGGTGCGCGGGCGCGCACTCGCCGGGCAAGATCAGCTGGTAGGCGGCGGCGATCGTCTCGGTCGTGCACGGCGGCTCGCTGCCGGGATTGATCATCATGAAGACGCGCCGGTCGGCCTCTTCAGCCGAGATCAGCTCGCCCGCGCGCACCAGCAGCGAGCGTATTTGCGCGTACGACCAGCGATGCGCAACCGAACGCGGGTTCGGCGCACCGACGCGCGCGTGCGGTGCTTTCCAGAGCGGGTGGGCGTGCAGTTGCGCGGCTTCCGCGATGACGTCGTCGATCGATGATGCTACTTGCATGCTGGACCCTCACACGGCGACATGGCCGATGACTTCCTGGCTGAACAGTTCGAGCGAACCCATCGCCTCTTCGAGCCCGAGGTCGAAGAAGTTCACCTGCATCGAGGCGTGCTCGAAACCACCGTATTCTTCCTGTGTGCGGGCGATCGCCGCGCGGACGTCGGCCGGCGTGCCGACCCAGGCACTGCCGCTGGCCACTTGGGTCTCGAACGACTCGGCCTTGAGCTTTTCGACCATCTTGTCGTAGCCGGCGTAGTCTTTCGAGCTCGTACCGGTGGCCCAATCCGAGGACGCTTCGACGATGGCCGCCAGGTAGGAATCGATGCGCGGTTTCGCGATCCGCCGCGCGCGTTCGCCATCGCGGTCGACGAACATCTGGAAGGCCAGCATCACCTCGCCGTTGCCGGGATGGCCGGCGTCGCGCCATGCTTGGCGATACGCATCGAGAATCGGGCGCATCGTCGGGCCGGCCATCGGAATGGCCATGATGGAGTAGCCGTTTTTGCCCGCGAAGGCGAAGGACTCCGCGTTCAGCGTCGCCGCGACGTAGAACTTCGGCCGCGGTTGCTGGGTCGGCCGCGGCAGCGACGTCGTGTCGACGATGTCGTGGAACTGCCCGTGATGGGTCACGTTCTCTTCGGTCAACAAGCGTTCGATTTGCTCCAGCCCCTCGCGGAACCGCGCCACCGATTCATCCGGCGAGATGCCGAAGCGCCGGAATTCGTGCGGCAGAAACGCGCGCGCGAAACCGACGTCGAGCCGGCCGCCGGAAATCGCGTCGAGCATCCCGATCTCGCCGGCCAGTTTCAAGGGATGGTTGAAGACCGGCAACACGGCACCCGTCACGAGCCGCACGCGTTTGGTGCGCGCGGCCGCTGCCGACAGAAAGACGATCGGGCTCGGGCTGTAGCCGCCGTAGCGCGTGAAGTAGTGCTCCACGGTTCGGACGTGCGAGTAGCCCAGCCGGTCGGCCGCCTCGGAGAGCGCGAGACAATCGTGGAAATAGTCGGCGGCCGAGCGCTGCTCGGGCCCGACGGCCGGAAAGAACTGGATTCCGAAGTTCATGAGGGTGCGCCGCCCGGCTTACTCACCGGTACCCACCAGTCTTTTTGCGCGTCCCATTTGGTGATGATCACCGAGGTTTCGTTGAGCCCGCGCTGCGGCACGGCTTGGAAATCGTAGCGGCCCATCGCGCCCGGATAGCCGCGCAGGGTGGCGAGGTAGTCTTTCGCCTGCGCGGCCGTCAGGCCGAAGCCGTACTTCTTCAGCGCGCCGATAAAGAGCCAGCCGGGATCCCAGGTGGTGGCCGGAATGCCGTCGGGCTTCACGCCGAGGTTCGCGATCGTCTTGTTGAAGAGCACCGCTTGATCGCGCACGCCCTTGTCGGTGATGGCTTCGATCGCGAGCGGCGGTTGATCGGGGAAGAGCAGATCCTTGGGCAGGAAGGCGGCGTACTGTTTCATCGCCGCGTACGTCGAGTTGCCGTTCGAGGTGAACACCGGAATGTCGAGGCCCGAGTCGGCGACGGCGTGCACGCCCGTGCCGAACGGCGTGCCCACGCATAGCAGCATCAGCACTTGCGGATCGGCGGCCTTGATGCGGGTCAGCTGCGCCGATGCCGACACGTCGGTCGGACCGAAGTGCTCGCGCGCGACGATCGTGAAATCTTTGTTGGCCGGCAGCTGGAGGGCTTCGTCGACGCCGCGCTCCTGGTCTTGCCCGCTGGCGTCGGTCGCGGCGAGGATCGCGATCCGCTTGAGGCCGCGCTGGTGCAGGTAGCGCAAGCCGACCACGATCGTCACGTCGGAAGAGACGTTGGCCGAGAACGCCCAGCTGCCCGGCGCCGGGTGAATGCCGGGCGTGAGGCAGTACACGACCGGACCGCTGGTGACGGTCGGAATCACCGACGAGCACGTCGCGGTCGAGGTTGGGCCGAGGATGAACGGCGTGCCCTTCGCGGTCAGCGCGTTGGCGAGCTGCAGGCTCGTCTGCGGACTCGAGCCGTCGTCTTGATAGACGAACTTGATCTGACGGCCGTTCACGCCGCCGGCGGCGTTCGCCACCTGCTCGACGCCTTGCAAGCCGACTTGCGAGCCCTTCCCGATGAACGCATACAGCCCGGTAAGCGAGAGGATCACCGGAATCTCGTAGGGGTCCGCGGCGCGCACGGGACCGGCCAAGCTCGAGGACATCAGCGCGACGGCGATGACGATCGCGCCGGCGCGCAACATGCGAGGAAGCATCATGATGCGGCGGCCACGTTCGCGTACTGGTTCTCGAGCGTGCGCCAGCGGCGCCCGACTTCTTCCGCACCGGCGAGGTACTCGGCGGGCACGCCGATGTACGGCGGCCGGCACGGTCCCGGATCGATCAAGCCGGCCGCGCGAAAGCGCTCGTGACCGAGCTGGATGCTGTAGTTGATGAAGCGCGCGAACTCGCCGCCCGGGAACATCGTCTCGATCGCCCAGTTGGCTTTGTCATGGAGCGCCTTGGCCGCGGCCCAGTCGCGCGCCAAGATCGCGCGGCCGAGCGCCGCGATCGGCGAGGGTGCACACGCGACCGCGCCCGACCAGCACGCCAAGGCCAAATCGGGAACGATCTGCGCGATCGGGTACCACTCGGTCTCGAGCGGCAGGATGCGGATGTTGTTGCCGACGGTGCGCATGTCGGTTTCCAGCTGCGGTCCGCCGACGTGCTTCGCCGCGACCACCTCGGGGATGCGTGCAAGCTGCGCGTAGACGTCGTTCGAAATCTTGCCCTTGAACGCGAGCGGGTTGTCGTACACAACCAGCGGCACGCCCGGCAGGGCCGCCGCGATGTCGGAGTAGTAGCGCACGATCTGCGCGTCGTCCAGTGCGATCCACATCGGGCGGCCGATGAACAGACCGTCGGCGCCGCAGCCGCACGAGTTCGCGCCCGCGCTCGATCGTGTCGCGCGTGTTGAGCGTCGTGACGCCGGCGAAGACCGGCCGCCGGCCGGCGTTCGTTTGGATGACGCAGTCGACGAAGGCTTGCAGCTCGGGCCACGTCAGCGTCGAGCACTCGGCGAAGGTTCCGGTCGTCATGATGATGTCGACGCCGGCCGCGACCACCGCCTCGATCATCTTCGCCGATTCCGGCAGGTTCACGGTCTGCTCGGCATCCCAGCGTTCGGCATCGGCGGTCGCCGGCGTCGGCACGATGCCGACCACGCCCCGGATATCGGAAGCGGTGATTTTCATGAGTCGAACCTCCCTGAAATTAGAGCGGGTAGATCAGCGAGCTGAGGATCAGGTTGCCGTCGTAGACGCACATTTTTTCGGCGAAGCGAAAGCCGCCGCTCGCCGCGTCGCGCACGATGAGGTCGAAATACCGGCCGACGGCGAACAGCCGCGACTCCGCCTCGACCTGGCTCTCGGCGACGAGAAAGTTGGCCTGCGTGCGGTAGCCGGCCGGCGTTTCTTCCAAGATGCGCACGCCGCTGACGAAGTGGCGCATCTGCCGCGGCGCGAAGTAGCTCGTCTCCCGAATCGCCATCACGCGATCGAGCATCATCCCGCGGCCCTCGCACGACATCGTCGGCCAGAGCATGTTGCGCTCGTAGTTCTCGCGCGCCACGATCCGGTAGAGCGCCTCCGCGGTGAAGAAATCGGGCCAGCGCTCGAGCTCGTCGTCGAGCGCGGCGCCGTATTCATCGTAGAGCTCGAGCAGCGCGAGCTTCAGTTCGGTGTTGGGCGGGGCGATCACAGGCCCATCACCGAGCGGTAGTACTTCTGCATCGCGCGCAGCGGCGCTTCGGTGGCCGTGTACTCGACACTCTCGGTCCCCGTCCCGCCCATCTCGACGACGCCGGTGAGTTCCGGAAAGCGCTGCACGCCGCGCTGCGCCATGCTCGATCACTTCCGAGTCGTCGATCGACACGAGGCCCGAGGGCCCCATCAAGTTGGCCTGCATCGTGCGCCGCCGGATCATCGCCTCGTCGTCCGTCGCGTAGCCGAAGTTCGTCCAGTGCAGCTCGAACTCGTTGGGCCCGCGCGGCACGAGCTGGCGCACCGCCAGCGCGTTGAGGTTCTGCTGCAGGATGATGTTGGGCCAGATCGTCTGCATCACGAGCGAATGCGGCGGCGGAAACTCGTGCAGCGGTTGGAGCATCTGCGTGCCCTGCAGGGTGAGCGTTTTGCTCGCGGCCGCGATTTCTTTGGTCGCCTCGGGGTCGATCGCACCGCCGCGGCTCGAGGTGAACGCGCCGTGCTTGCCGTCGCGGTCGAGGATCGCGCTGCTCGGCTGATCGGCGCGGTTCAACGACAGCTGCACCAAAAACACGTGCAAGAGCGTGGCGTGATAGGGATCGCGCAGGTTCTCGATCATCAGCTTCCAGTTGCAGCGGATGCGCTGGCGCCAGTAGCCCAGCACGCGCAGCTCACGGCCGTCGAACATGCGGTCGAAATACGGCAAGATCTCGCCGAGGTAGTCTTCGATCGACTCCATCTCCGCATCGTAGGAGGCGAAGATCACGCCGTTGTGCGTGGTGACGGAGAGTTTGTTCAGCCCGTGCTCTTTGAAATCGAAGCCGGCCGGCATCCCGCCCTCGCCCTTGATGCCCTTGCGAAAGGGCACGCCGAGCAGGTTACCCTTGAGGTCGTACGACCACTGGTGATAGGGGCACTGAAACGTCTTGGCGTTGCCGTAAGGCTCGGAACAGAACGCGACACCGCGGTGCGCGCAGACGTTCTCGACCACGCTGACCGCTCCGTCTTTGGCGCGCGCGACCACCACCGGGCGCTCGCCCACCCAGGTCTGCTTGAAGTCACCGAAGTTCGGGATCTCGGCTTCGAGCGCGACGTAGTTCCAGGCGTGTCCGCGGAAAATGCGCTCTTGCTCCCGCGCGTAAATGGCGGGGTCGGAATACCAATCGTAGGGGATTGCTGACCACGGCGGTGCTTGCAGTTCCATTTCGTCTAGTGTGCCCGACCTTGAAAGATATGTCCAATACGCGTTTATTTCGGTATTGAGACTTCCAGCGTCTGAATAGCCGGGTTCTGCCGCAGTGTCAGCCGAGCCGAGCGCACGAATTCTTCGACCAGCGGCGAGCCCGCCGCGGCGTTCCAGTACATCGACATCCCCGGCTCGATCCAGCTGGCGGGCTCGATCGGGCGATAGGCCACCCCGGGGAAGCGAAACACGTTCCACGACTGCGGCACGAGCGACATGCCCCGGCCGGCGGCGACGAGGCCGATGATCGTTTCGGCATCGCCCCCCTGGTAGACGATATCGGGCTCGATCCGCAGATCGTGCAGCACGGCAATGATCCCGTTTTGGAGCTGCGAACCCGAGGTGCGCGAGTAGAGCAGCAGCCGGCCGGCGCGCAAATCGGAAAACTGCAGCTGCGGTTTGGTCGCGAACGGGTGGCTCTCGGGTACGGCCAGCACCAGGCGTTCGCGCCACAGGAACTGTTCGCCGAACGCCTCGTCTTTGTGGCCGGCCGAGAAAAAGCCGACGTGCACGTGGCCCTCGCGCAACGCTTCGATCTGCGTGACGGCCGGCATGGGCCGCACGTCGAGCGCAACGTCGGGGTGCGACTCTTGAAAGTCGTGCATGAGGTGCGGCAGCGCGCCCGCGCCCATCGCGCCGCTGACGAAGGTCACGCTCAGGTGTCCGCGCTCGCCCTTCGCCACCGCCCGCGCGCGCTCGACCGTCGCCGTCACGTGCGCCAGCAGCTGACGGCTTTCGGCCAGAAACAGTTCGCCGGCCGGCGTGAGCCGCAGCTTGCGCGTCGTGCGCTCGAACAGCGGCACGCCGATTTCACGCTCGAGTGCCCGCACCTGCTGGCTCAGCGAGGGCTGCGCGGTGTGCAAGGCCTCGGCCGCCCGGCCGAAGTGCTGATGCTCGGCCACGGCGACGAAGTAGCGGACGTGGCGCAATTCCATCCGTTACGGCGACGGCTTTCCCGCGAAGAACTCGGCCGCGGGGAACGGCGCCGCGAGCACGCCGTATCGTTCGCTTTGTTCCGCAGTCAGCATCTCGGTAGCCATCCTCTTCCGGCCGAACGGAGCCTTCGGCGTCCGGCGCCGAGTTCGTGCCGCACTCGTGCCAAGCCGTTCCACATCGCTTGCTCCCATGACTGCCGACCGTACGCCGGCGTCCTTACGCATCTTGTACAAAAATGTTTCTGCGAGGCAGACTTTTTTCTCAGCAAGGGCTCATTCGCTGATGTTACACTGCGGCCTAACAATCTCCGAGGAGACCGCATGTCTATGGATGGACGTCTTTCCCGTTGACTCGGCGAGCCCGCAGTTGACCACGAAGCCCGACGACGTCGGTTCGCTCGGCGACCCCGGGCAACCGGCGTTCGAGCGCGACATGGCGCAAGGTGCCTACGAATTCGCGCGCTCCCGATTTGTCCGGACCGTGACCGGCAACGACGTCGCGCACATCGTCGAGCACGCGGCGCGGCAGCGCACGAAACTGCGCGAGGAGATCGAAAATCTGCGCCGGGTGGCGCGCGACCGCCACGAAGCGGCGCTCGCCGATGCGCGCGCGTACGGTTCCATCCTGCCGCACCGCGTTGGGAAGACGTGGATGCAGCCCCCGGCCGCGCTGGAAAAACTCGGCATGTTCTACGGCTCGGAGCGGTTCTATAAGCGGGCCGTGCGGTCGGCCAAAGAGTACACCGAAGCGCGCGACCTCTTCGTGAAGCGGCGCCAGCAGCTCTACCAGCTCGAGGCGGAGTTGCGGCAACAACTGGACGACCGCGAAGCAGCGCTCTTGCGGCAACTCGAGTCCCCGCGCAGCTTCCAAACGGCGTTGCAGCGCGACCCGCTGCTCAACAGCGCCTACCAAAAGCTCAAAGCGCTGCAAGTCGATTTAGCGGATGCGCCCGTGGAGAACGGGCTCGGCGATCCTTAGTCCACCGAGCCCCTTCACTCCTACGAACTCACCGTTGCCGTCGCGAGCCGGTCGGCGAAGAACGTTCCGCCTTGCCAGTAACCGTGTGCCGTCACCACGCGGCCGACGGCAACTCTGCCCGTCGTTTGTTTGTCGAGCGCCGGCCGATCGTCGATCACGAGCGTGTGTGCGGCCCGCTGGATCGTGACGAGGTGTCCGTTGACCGCCGTGATGGTTCCGGTCACTCGCTCCGGCGCCATCCCGGCTGCTGCCGTTGCACGGGTCTTCGTCATGACGCCCGGACGGATCGGGGCCGCGGCTACGGCAGTGGTCGTCGTGTTTGCGGCGGTCGTGGTTTCCGTCACGCAGTTGCCGTTGGGCGTCCACGTGCCGCTGACCCAGGCTCCGCAGTAGGCGTTATGCGGGCCGGCGGTGTCCATCGTTTGCGCGCCCGCCGGAAGGCCGGCCATACCTCCCACAAGCGCTACGCCGAGGCCGACCAGAGGCATCAAGGAAAGTCGCATCTATCTCGTTTCTCCTCATAAAGTCATATCGTGATCGATTCGATCAACAATGTTGACTATATTCTCTTTTGGACGTACCGGCAACGTCCGTTCGCCTGGTCGGGTTGAGATATACCTCATGCGTTGACGTATCGCCGGGAACGTTTTCTGCTCGTGCAGCGTTAATGGAAGACGCTGCAAAAGCGCTAACGCGTAAAGCCGGCGATCGCCGAAAGGCCGCGTTTCAGAGTTGCCAGCGAGCGCGAACCGATCTCCCGCTCGAGATCACGTTCGAACTCGTCGACGATCGTGACTGAGGAACGCACCAGCTTCTTTCCGGTAGGTGTGAACGACAGCATGAGCGCGCGCCCGTCGGTCTCGCTGGGCCGGCGTGAGATGATGCCCATTTCCTCGAGTTCCACGGCCAATTTTGCGATCGCCTGTTTTGAAATCTGCGCTCGCTCCGCGATTTCCGTCACGCTGTTACCGGCGACGTCTAAATTTGCCAACAGCGCGGCATGGCCGGGGCGCGTGTTCTCGAAACCGCGACGTTGTAGTTCGGTCGTTATATGCCGGTTCATGGTGCGCATGGCGCGCACCAGAAGCCGGCGCACGTTATCGTTGCGATGCTGCTCGAGCTTCGCGTCCGTCGCCGCCGGGGCGCGTTTGCGGATGGTGGCCATGGGCGCCGATTAATCAGCCGTTGCTTCGGAGCCTTCGGACGGCACCGCGTTGCAGTGACACTTTTTGGCGAAAATTACGTTAGAACTGCAAGGGGTTCATTTTTCATGAAATCAGACTGGATCATCAAGCCGCTACTGGCCGGTGCCGTCGGCGCAACAGGCTAGCGATGATTCGCGCTCTGCGCACCGCCGCCGAGGCGCTCGCCGACGCGGTGCGTCTCGCCAGGCCGTACTTCTCATCGGAGGAGAGGCACACCGCCTACGGTCTTCTGATCGCGATCGTCGCGCTCAACCTCGTGACCGTCTACCTCAACGTCGTCTACACGTATTGGTACAAAGTCGCCTATGACGCGCTCCAAACGAAGACCCCGGCGGTCTTCTGGGAAGCGATGTTCAGCTACCGGTCCGTGCACGGGTTTCCCTATTTCGTCCCCGGTTTTTTCGAAATCGCCGCGGCGTCGATCCTCGCCGCGGTGTATGCCTATTACTTGAGCCAGATGCTCGAGATCCGTTGGCGGCGCTGGCTCACCGTCAGCTTTGTCGGCGATTGGCTCGACCGGCGGGCGTATTATCACATCAGTCTCGAAGCCGCCGCGGGAACGCCGCTCGACAACCCCGATCAGCGCATCGCCGACGATCTGCCGTTGTTCGTCTCGAGCAACCTGACGCTCGGGATCAGCTTGCTCACCAACGTCGTGACGCTGTTGAGCTTCATCGGCGTGCTGTGGAGCATCGCGCCGCCGCTCCGCCTGGGCCACTTCGTGGTGCCCGGCTACTTGGTGTGGGCCGCGCTCGTGTACTCGATCGCGGGCACGGGCCTGACCCAGCTGATCGGCCGCCGGTTGATTCCGCTGACCTTCAAACAGCAGCAAGTCAACGCGGACTTCCGGTTCGGCCTCGTGCGCGTGCGTGAGAACACGGAGCAGATCGCGCTCTACCGCGGCGAGGAAGCCGAATGCTCGAGCCTCTTCGAGCGCTTCGAAGCGATCTATCGCAACTGGTGGTCGATCATGAAGCGCACCAAAGCGTTGAACTTCTTCACCATCGGCTTCACTCAGATCGCGCTCATCTTTCCATTGGTGGTGGCGGCGCCCGGCTATTTCACCGGCACCTTCACGCTCGGCGTGCTGATGCAAATCGTGACGATCTTCGGAAACGTCCAGGGCGCCTTATCGTGGTTCGTGAGTTCGTACCCGGACCTCGTGGCTTGGCGGGCCACCGTGCAACGATTGGACGGCTTCGAGAGAGCCGTCCATAAAGCGCGGCTGCACGCTGCATTGCCGGCCCTTTCGATGACCGCGGGCGCAAGCGCGCTGCGCGCGAACGGGCTCGAGATCGATTTGCCCGATGGGCGCCCACTGCTCAAAGCGGAGCGACTGCAGATCGAACGCGGCGACCCGATCGCGGTGATCGGCGCTTCCGGCGCCGGCAAGTCGACCCTGTTTCGCGTTCTGGCCGGCATCTGGCCGTTCGCGCGTGGGCACATCGCAGCTCCCGCGGGCCGGCAAATGTTCCTCCCGCAGCGTCCCTACATGCCGCTCGGTTCGCTGCGCCGCGCCGTGATGTATCCGCTGAATACGGGCGCGGTCGCCGATCGGATCGTGTGCGACGCGCTCGAGAGCGTGGGGCTCGGTGCGCTCGCGGCGCAACTCGACGTCACCGACAACTGGGCGCTGCGTTTGTCCGGCGGCGAACAGCAGCGGCTCGCGCTGGCGCGCGTCCTCGTCGTTCGGCCGGCGTGGGTCTTTCTCGACGAAGCCCTCTCCGCGCTCGACGAGCGCGCGGCGGCGGCACTCTACGCGCTTCTCCGCGAGCGGCTGCCGGAGACGCAGATCGTCTCGATCACCCACAGTCAGGCGATGCAGGACCGCCACGAGCGTCATATTGAGGTCGCCCGCGGCTCCGTCAGCGCTCCTCCCGTAACGCTGCCCGTCTCATGAGGGTGTCGCGAGCGCGATTTTCCGGATGGCGCCGAGGGTCGCGTCGACTGCCTTGAGATAGTCGGATTGCATGGTCTGCGCGTAGGCCCGCTCCTCGTCGCTGCCGGCCGCAACGCCGTCGAGAATCAGGCTGAACGAGAAGCGCAGGTGCAAGTTCCCGGCCGGGTCTTCTTCGATCGCGTTCTCAATGGTGCCCAACACCGGCCCGGCCAGGCGCTCGAACCGCACGCGCACCTCCGGTTCGAGAGTGATCAGCTCGCGTAACTTCTCGCCGCGCAGCTCGATGTCGCGCACGAATTGAAGGTCCGAGCGCCGTTCGATCACCTCACAGCTCGTGATCCCCGGCACGAACGGCAACGCGTTATCAGCCTTCATCACGAGTCCGGCAAAGACGTCGGACCGGGTCAGGTGCGGCATGCCGGGTTCGTTGACCGGAATGGCTTTACTGAGTTCGATCATCCCGTTGCTCCATCGTTCGTTACGCGCGCCTGCCGGCACTCAGAATCCCCGAACATAGCCTAACCCGGCGGTTTCTGCAAGGGGACGCCTCGCCGGCAGGTCACGCCGGGCGTGCGGCGCGGAGCAGCGGGGCATGAAAGCCCACCCGCCGCTCGCGGCTTTGGCCGTCGCCACCCTCGCCCTCGGCCTCGGCCTGACAAACGTTGCCGCCGACGCGCGGCAGGCGCCGGCGAACCCGCTACCCGGCACGGGACCCACGTACCGGATCTATGCCGATACGGTCGCCAGCGGCGAGAGGCCCGGCGTGCAGGGCGGTCCGCTGAGGACCAACGTCCCTACGAGAAGTAGGCTTCTTTGGCCGGGAACGCGCGTGGGATGAAGTTGTATTTGGCCGCCGTGTTGATGGCCGGCTGAATCAGCGCCGGGTCGCCGCTGGTCGAGCCGTTGACCCGCGCCATCTTGGTGAAGGTCTCGAGCGGAATCTTGGTGACGTCGGCCATCAGCGCCGCCGTCTCGGCATGGTGCGCGTTGATGAAAGCCGCGGCATCGTACGTCACGCGGACCCATTTCTTGATCACGTCGGCGTGCTTGGCCGCCCAGTCGGGCTGCGCGAAGTACACGGTGAAAACGAAGTGCTCGCTGATCGCGCTGTAGCACGGCGCGAGGATGCGCACTTTCCCCGTTCCGAGCGCCGCGGTGAGCTGCGGTTCGTTCAAGCTCGTCGCGTCGACCCGGTGATCGGCCAGCGCCGCGCCGGCTGCCGAGTTGGGCAGCTCGATCCACTTGACGCTTTTCGAGTCGCCGCCGGTCTTATCGATCCAGGCCGACATCGCGAGCTCGTTGAGGTCGTTGAGCGCCGCCGTCGAGAGCGTCTTCCCGTTGAGCTCGGCGCCGGTTTTGACCGGTGAATCGGCCGCCACCACCATCATCGAAAATGGCGACTTGGGATCCCAGATGGCGCCGTTGCCGACGATCGTCAAGGGCAGGCCTTTCAGATGCGCGACCAGCGAGGCGATCAAGCTTCCTTTGCCCATCTCGTAAGCGCCGGAAACGACGGCTTCGGTCGCCGCGGTGCCGCTCGAGGTCGGGATCACCTCGACGTCGAGCCCGGCCTTCTGATAGAGGCCGTTCTTGATCGCGTAGTAGACCGGCGTGAGGTCGTCGGTCGCAACGCCGGCGAGGCGCACCTTTTCCAGCGTTTGCGCGCGCAGGATGGTGGGCCATAGTGAGACGGCCGCGCCGGTGGCGGCGAGCATGCGCGAACGTGAAAGCGGCGCGCGGAGGTTGGGTTGCATCATCAGTGTTTCACCGGATAGAACTGCACGAATTCGTTTTTCGCCTGGTCGTAGCGGAAAAGCGCCGTCGCGCTTTCGCCCAAACCGCGCTGGTCGTGCGTGGTGAAGTCGTATGTGCCCTCGATGCCGCTGTACCCTTTGATGCTCTGCATCGTGCTCCATAACTTTTCCGCATCCGCGTCGGGGCCGGCTCGCCGCATCGCCTCGAGCACGATGTTCATCGGGTCCCACGGGATCGACGTCGGGAACTCCGAGCGCAGTCCGGCCTTGGCCAGCGCGGCGAAGTAGCCGTCTTGCGCACGTTTCACGGCGCCCGTCGCGGTCGGATCGGGCGTGATGCCGCGGGATCCGTTGAGAAACAATTCCTTGGGCAGAAACGCCCCGTACTGCTGCATCTGCGCGTACGTGAAGTTGCCGCCCGAACCGTAGACGGGAACATCCAGGCCGGCATCGTGAATGCCCTTGAGCAGCGTCCCGAACGGCGTGCCGACCGTGAACGTCAGCAGCACATCGGGCGCTACCGCCTTGATGCGCGTCATCTGCGCGGCGACGCTGATATCGGCGACGCCGAAGTGCTCGCGCACCACGACTTTGATGTCTTTGAATTCGGGCGCGGCGAGAATGCCGTCGACCCGCTTTTCGAAATCGGCGCCGCTGGCGTCGGTCGACGTCATCAGCGCGACCTTGGTGAATTTGCGCGTCAGCAGATAGCGGAAGATGACCGGCTGCACGTCATCGATCGACGGTGCGCCCATGAACATGTAGCCGCTCGGCCGTGGAAAGATCGCCGGGGAGAGGCAGAACGCGACGGGTCCGGCCTTATCGACGAGCGGCGCCACGGATTGACACGTCGCGGTGAAGACCGGTCCGAAGATCAGCGGTACTTTCTTGGCGATCAGATCGGAGGCGAGTTGCACGGCGACCTGCGGGTTCGACCCGTCGTCGGAATAGTCGAACCTGATCATCCGGCCGCGAATGCCGCCGCTCGCGTTGACGGTCGCCTCGAGCACGCGCAGCGACTGCTGCTCCTTTTGACCGAAGAACGCGGCCGGACCGGTGAGCGAAACGATGACCGGTATCGTGATGTCATCGGCGGCCCGCAGCGGGAGGGCGGGAGCCGCCAAACCCAGTGCCGCAGCCAAAGCGGCGAACAGCTTTATCATCGTGCGGCTTTCTTCCGCGCTGAAGCAGATTCATGGAGATCTCATTCCTGAACGCAATCAGTTTCCAAGGAGGCCCGGCTTCTGTTCGCGCCGCGGCGGCCGGGCTGACGCCGGCCCCCGGGGGATTACGGCGCCGGAGCGACCAGGCTGCCGCGCAGCGCCAGGGCCAAGAGCCGCCGTAAGTGGGAGATGCCGAGCTCGGGTTCGGGCGTGAAATTGCGCAGCCACGTCCGCACGACCGAGAGGTGGATCGCCATGCAGAGCTCGGCCAGCGCGGCGGGGTCTTCCGCAGCGCGAATCGTGCCCGCACGCTGCTGGTCGGCGAGCAACTCAATGACGTTCGAGAGCAAGCCTTCGCGCCGGCGCTGGTAGCGCGAAAACTGCGATGTGGGCAACTCGTCGCCCGGCTGCGGCAGGAGCACTTCTTGCAGTGCCCGCAACGATAATTCGGGATCGACGCCCCAGTAGTGATAGCGCGCGGCAAAGACGTGCATCAGTTGGTCGAGGAGCGGCGCACTGCGGTCGACGCCGGAAAACGTGTCGGCCGTGAGGACGTCGAGCTCGTCGTTGATGATCAGCAGCAGCAGATCGCGCTTGTCGGCGGCATAGAGAAAGAGCGTGCCCTGCGCGACGTTGGCTGCGGAAGAGATCATCTTCATGGTGGTCTCGCGATAACCGCGGTTGTGAAACAGGCTCGTCGCAGCGGCCCGGATCCGTTCCGCCTTGGCGCGCTTGTTGAGCGCGCGGCGGCCCATCTGCGCGACCTCTGCGCCGCCGGCGAGACCTTTCACCTTGACACCCGGGCTCACGGGTTATATATTAGCGCGAAACTGACTATATTCATTTTTCTAATCGAGATTCGAGACTCCAACTGACGATGTTGCCCGGCCACGAGCACGAACCGGCGGCGGTTCGGAAGCTTCGGCACCGCGATCAAAGCATGCGCTTCGGCATCTTTTGGCCGTACTCGCGCACGCAAATTCCGTCGGCCGAGGTCGCGCGGCTGAATCCCGACGTACTCGATCTGCGCAACCACGTGCGCTTAGCGCAGGCGGTGGAGTCGATCGGCATGGACTTCGCGCTGATCGCCGACGGCTACGCACCGGCCTCCGAGGCGAACTCACGGATCGGATTTCAGGATCCCTCGACCAACGCGATCATCCTGGCCGTTCCGCTGATGCTCGCCACCTCGCGGCTCGGTTTCCTCTCGACGATCCATACGCGCTTCGTGCATCCGGTCGTGATCGCGCGGCTGGGCGCGCACCTCGACTGGGTTAGCGGCGGACGCTGGGGCTGGAACATCGTCAACGGGTTTCGCGATCACGAGGCGCGGCTATTCGGGTTCGAGGGCGTCGACCACGACGGGGGCTACGACCTCGCGGATGAAGCCGTGGGGATCATCAAAGCGCTGTGGTCGAATCCGCCCGGCGGCATCGATCACACCGGTCCGCAGTTCACGGTGCGCGGCCGCATCCGCCGCCCGCTGCCGGAAACGCTGCCGCTGCTGGTGAGCGCCGCGTCGTCGGAGCGCGGCCGCATCTTCGCCGCCAGGCACTGCGACTATCTGTTCTCATCGGCGGTGACGGCGGCGCGAGTTGCCGATATCAGCCGCGATCTCGAACGCGAGTCGGCCGCCGCGGGGCGCAGCGACGTTCCGCAGATCTTGATCTTGGCCGACGTCTTCGTGCGCGATGAACCGGGCCGCGCGCGCGCCGAGTTCGATGCGCTGTTCGCATCGCGCGACGCGGAAGCGCAAGGTGCGTGGGCCGCTCAAGTGTCACACCAGCACGGCGGGCGCCAGGAAGAGATCATGCAGATGGTCGGAACTCCCGCCGAGGTCGCCGAGCAGATCGTCGCGTTGGTCCGCGCGTGCCCGGCAGCCGGTCTCGTCTTTCGCTTCCCGCTGTGGGCGGCGGAGGAAGCGCTGCGTTTGCAAGCGGTGTTCGCCGAGCTCGAGAAGGCCGGCGTCTGGCGGCCGCCGGCAACGCGCCAGTACGCGTGGTGAACGCATGAACGTTCGCTTCGACGCGAAGGTCGTGGTCGTGAGCGGCGCGGCCGGCGGCCTCGGCCGGCGTTTCGTCGAGGATTTCCTCGCCGCCGGCGCGCGCGTCTTCTGCTGCGATCGCAACGCCGCCGGCTTGGACGTGGTGGCGGCCGCGGGTGCCGAGACGGCGGTCGTCGACCTCACCGATCGCGCCGCCGCACAAGCGTGGATTGCGAACGTCGAGGATGGTGCCGGCCGCGCCGTGGACGTGCTCGTCAACAACGCGGGCGGCGCCGGCCCCGCCGCGCGGCACCTGATCGAAGATGTGCCGGATGCGGAATGGGATACGCTGATGGCGATCAACCCGGGCATCGCGTTCACGCTGACCAAAGCGGTCGTGCCCGCGATGAAGCGCACCGGTAACGGCCGGATCGTCAACATCAGCTCGGGCGCCGGCATCGCCGCATCGCGGGCGTTGATCCATCCCTACACGGCGGCCAAGCACGCCGTCGTCGGTCTGACCCGTCAAACGGCCGAAGAGCTCGGGCAGTTCGGCATCACGGTCAACAGCGTGGCGCCGGGGTTCGTCATCTCGGGACCGCGGCTGCAGACGTATTGGGATGCGGAATCGCCCGACGCGCAGCGCGCGCACCTCGCGACGACGTTCATGCGGCGCGTCGGACGCCCCGAGGACGTGTCGAACGCGGTACTTTTTCTCGCTTCGGAGTATGCATCGTTCATCACCGGGCAGGTGATCTCGGTCAACGGAGGGATCCGGTGAATTTTTGGGTTTCCCAGATCCTCAACGCGCTCTCGTTCGGCGCGCTGCTCTTTCTCGTGGGAGCGGGGCTCTCGCTGATTCTCGGGCTGATGCGCATCGTCAGCGTCGCGCACGGCTCGTTCTACATGCTCGGGGCCTACATCGCGCTCGCCACCCTGACCGCGACGCGCTCGTATTCGCTCTCGGTGATCGCCGCCGTGCTCACGATGCTGGTGCTCGGAGCGCTGTTGCAGCGCGTGCTCATCGAGCGGGTCGGCGGTGACCCGCTGCGCCAGGTGCTGCTGACCTTCGGCTTCTTGCTGGTCGTGAGCGACATCGCGCTCGTCGTGTGGAGCGGGTCGCCCGCCATCATCCCGGTGCCCGCGCCGCTGGCCGGAACACTGGCGGTCGGCGGCGTGCACTATCCGCTCTACCGGCTGTTCGTGATCGTTATCGGTCTCGCGCTGGCGTTCGCGCTCGACCGGATCCAATCCGGAACGCGGCTCGGCGCGCTGGTGCGCGCCGGCGCCGACGATCTCGAGATGTTGAGCTGCATGGGCATCAACGTGCGGCGGCTGTTCGTTGCTGTGTTCGCGTTCGGTACGGCGCTGGCCGGCTTCGGCGGTGCCGTCGGCGGCGTCTTTCTCGGCGTGTATCCCGGCATCGATTTGGAGATCGGCTTTCTCGGCTTCGTCGTCGTGATCGTCGGCGGCCTCGGGAGCATTCGCGGAACGCTCGCCGCCAGCATGATCGTCGCGCTCATCGACACGCTGAGCAAGTCGCTCTTTCCCGAGATCTCGCTCTTCGCGATCTTTCTGCTGCTCGTCGTCGTGATCGCCGTGCGGCCGACCGGCCTCTTCGGGCGCCGTTCGCTCGCGTGAGCCGGCGTGCGAGCATCGCGATCGTCATCGCCCTGGGGCTCGCGCTGCTGGGTGCCTGGACCGGCGTGCTGCCGCAATTCTACACGGGCCTGCTCACCCAAGCGCTGCTGACCGCGCTCTTCGTGATGAGCCTCGACTTGCTGGTCGGCTTCACGGGGCTCGACTCGCTCGGGCACGCCGCGTTTCTCGGCTTCGGCGCGTACATCGGGGCGCTGCTCTCCCAACACGGCGTGACGACGGTGTTTCCGCTGCTGGCCGCGAGCGCGCTCGGCGCCGGCTTACTCGGCGCGCTGTTCGGCGCGGTCGCGTTGCGCGCCGTCGGTGCGTACTTCCTGATCATCAGCATGGCGCTGGGCTACCTGCCGTGGGCGCTCGCCATCCGCTGGCGCTCGTTCACCGGCGGCTCGGACGGCCTCCCCGGACTCATCCGACCCGACCTCGCCTTCGGCATCTCGCTCAACTCCGTGACCGCCTACTTCACGTTCGTGACCGTGTTCGTCATCGCGTGCGCGCTCGTGCTCGCCGCCATCGGCCGCTCGTCGTTCGGGCAAAGCCTGCGCGGCATCAAGGACAACCCCTCGCGCATGGCCGCCCTCGGCTACAACGTGTGGCTGCACAAATACGTGTGCTTCATTCTCGCGGCGGTGTTCGCGGGCATGGCCGGGATGCTCTCAGGGTTCTATACGGGGCTCGTGAGTCCCGACGACATGAGCGTCTCGCAGTCGGCCTTCGGGCTGATGGCGGTGATTCTCGGCGGCGCCGGAACGCTGCTCGGGCCGGCGATCGGCGCCGCGGCCATCATCCTGATCCACTTCACGATCGGTTCGGTCACGCCGTATTGGAACAGCCTGCTCGGCTGCATCTACATCGCGATCGTGCTGTTCGCGCCGCGCGGCCTGTTCCGGCGCTTCGTCATCGGCCCGTAAGCCGAGCGCCGCGTGAGCGCGGCACTGGCCGTCGAGGACGTCGCGATCTCGTTCGGCGGCGTGCACGCGGTGCGCGGCGTCTCGCTGGTCGTCGCCGCCGGCGAACGGCGCGTGATCATCGGCCCCAACGGCGCCGGCAAGACGACGCTGTTCAACCTGATCGCGGGGCAGCTGCGGCCCGATGAGGGTGCGGTGCTGCTGTTCGGCGTCGACGTGACGCGCCGGCGCGCGCACGAGCGCGTGCGCTCCGGCCTCGCGCGCACGTTTCAGATTTCGCGCCTCTTTCCCACGCTCAGCGTCGAGGACAACGTGCTGATCGCGGCCCACGGGCGCGCCGGTTTTTCCGCGCGCTCGTTCGCCGGGCCGTCGGCGTCGGCGGAAATCAACGGGCGCGTCACGGCGCTGCTCGAAACTTGGAACCTCTCCGCTCAGCGCTCCGACCTCGTCGCCAACCTCTCGCACGGCAACCAGCGCCTGCTCGAAATCGTGATGGCGCTGGCGACGCAGCCGCGGGTGCTCTTGCTCGACGAACCGACGGCCGGCCTCTCTAGCGGCGAGCGGGAACTGGTGAGCATGCGGCTGCGCGGGCTGCCGCGCGACTTGACGGTAATCCTCACCGATCACGACATGGACGTCGTGTTCGATATCGCCGACCAAATCGCGGTGCTCAACGACGGCGAGCTCGCCGTGCAGGGCACGCCGGCCGAAGTGCGCGCCGACCAGCGCGTGCACGAGCTCTATTTCGGCGGTGATGAATGAGCGCGCTCGCGCAAGCGCTGGCGGTGCGCGATATCCAAACCTACTACGACACGAGTCATATTTTGCAGGGCGTCAGCGTCGACGTCGCGGCCGGGCGCATCGTGACGGTGCTCGGCCGCAACGGCGCCGGCAAGACGACGCTCATCCGCAGCATCATGGGCATCTCGACGCCCGCGCGGCGGCTCGATTCGTTACGGGGAAACGGAGCTCGTCGGGCTGCCGCCGTATGCGATCGCGCGCCGCGGCATCGCGCTCGTGCCGCAAGGGCGGCGTATCTTCCCGGCCTTGACGGTGCGCGAGCATCTCGACCTCGGTCAGCGCCCGCGCGATCCCGCCCGCAGCGATGCGCCCTGGACGCTCGAGCGCGTGTTCGCGACGTTTCCGATTCTGGCGGCCCGCCAGAAGCAGCTCGGGATCACCCTCAGCGGCGGCGAGCAGCAAATGCTGGCCTGCGCGCGCGCGTTGCTGGCGAACCCGACGCTCTTGCTCATGGACGAACCCTCGGAGGGACTGGCGCCCCAGAAAGTGCATGAACTCGGCGTGATGATGGAAGAGCTCAAACGCAGCGGCCTCGCGGTGCTGCTGGTCGAGCAAAAACTTTCGTTCGCGATGAAGTACGCCGACCACGCCTACGTGCTCGCCAAAGGCCAAATTGCCTACGACGGTTCCCCCGTCGCGCTGATGAACGACCGGGCGCTGCTCGAGCAGCTGCTCGGCGTCGCCCCTTCGTAAAGCAGAAAGATACGAACATGGCTGGACAACGGTATCCGCGGCGCGGTTGGGAATGGCCGAACGGCGCAAAGCTGGCAATCTCGGTCAACCTCGCGCTCGAAGCGTTCGAGCGGCAGAGCCAATACGCGACGCGGCCGCCGTCGAAGCATCCCGATCCGTTCTCGCTCTCGTACGCCGAATACGGCGCGCGCTCCGGCGCTTGGCGGCTGCTGGATCTGCTCGATGAATTCGGCTTGAAGTGCAGTTGCTCGACCAACGGCTATGCGGCCCAATTGTATCCCGAGGTCGTGCGCGCGTTCGCCGATGCCGGCCACGAAGTCGTGGGTCACGGCTGGGCGAACGACGAACTGGCGACGGAAGACGATCCGGAAGCGGAACAAGCGATGATCGCGCGTTGCACGGCCGAGCTCACCAAAGCTGCCGGAGTCGCACCGGTCGGCTGGACGAGTCCCGGCAGCGCCGGTTCCAGCAAGACGATGGAATACTTGCGCGCCGCCGGATATCTCTGGAACGGTGACGTCGGCAACGACGACTTGCCGTGGGTGCGTGAAACGCCGCTCGGCCCCATCGTCATGATGCCGCGCACGAACCTGCCGCACAACGATTTGCCGATGTGGTTACGGCACAGTAATCCGGGCTCGGTGATCGCGGAAAACTGGAAAGACACCATCGACGAGCTCTACGCCGAAGGCGTTGCCGGAAGCCCGAAGTGGACGGAGATTACGATCCACTGCCACATCGGGGGACGCCCGACGCTGGTGCCGACGATCCGCAAGTGCCTGCAGTACGCCCAGCGCGAAGGGATATGGTTCGGGCGGAAACGCGAGATCGCCGCGTGGGCGCTCGATCGCGCACCGCGAGGCGCCGGCGGCTAACGCAGGCGGACGGGCCCGGAGAAATGTTTTCCGCGGCACCGCGCGGCTCGGCAACGTCTTGCAATCCCAATCTTATCTTCCACACAGTATGTATTCGCGCTGCGCGTTGACGTACACTCATTTGCAACTGCTCTTTACCGGTGCGGGGAGTTCGACATATGCCCTCTGAGTTCGGCGGCGCGCGAAATCCGTGGATCTGGCCGGACGGAAATCGCATGGCGTTCTCGGTCGGCTGCGCGTTCGAAGCGTTCGAGCGGAAAAGCCAATACGGCATCTACGGCGACGCGAACAAGACCGATCACTTCTCGCTCTCTTACGGCGATTACGGCTGGAAGGCCGGCGCGTGGCGGCTGTTCGAGCTGATGCGCGAGTACGGCATCAAGATGAGCCTATCGGTGAACGGCCTCGTGGCCGAACGTCACCCCGAAGTCGTGCGCGAAGCGACGAAGGACGGCTACGAGATCGTCGGTCACGGCTGGGCCAACGATGTCGTGAAGATGCGCGATGAGGATCCCGACGGCGAGCGCGAGGAAATCCGCCGCTCGACCGAAGCGCTGATGAATGCCGGCGCCGAGCGGCCGGTCGGCTGGACCAGCCCCGGCAGCACCGGCTCGAGAAACACGCTGGAATTCTTACGCCAAGCCGGCTACATCTGGAACGGCGACGATGCCAGCGACGATCTGCCGTTCGTCACGCCGACATCGGGCGGAAACATGGTCATCATGCCGCGCGCGAACCTCGCCCAAAGCGACATCGTCGTCTGGCTGAACCCGCGCAACCCGCCCAGCGTGCTGTGGGAGGGCTTCAAGGACACCTTCGACACGCTCTACGCCGAGGCGCAAAACGGTCAAACGCGTTGGACCGAACTCGGCCTGCACTGCCACATCGGCGGACGGCCGACGCTGGTGCCGACGATTCGCAAGTGTCTCGACTACGTGAAAGCGCACTCCGGCGTGTGGTACGCGCGCAAGCGCGACATCGCCCAATGGGCGCTCGAACACGACGCACCGGTGCTAGCCGGCGCATCGTGACCCGCTCTCTGCCCAGAAAGGCCCCCATGGTATCGCCCGACCGCCTCGCGCGAGCGTTCCGCGTCATTTCGTTCATGCTCGCCGCGCTCGTCTGCGCCGGCGCGAACGTGCAAGCGCAGACGACGAAGATCCCCATTCGCATCGGCGTCATCAAGATCACCGGAATCACCGTGATCTACGCCGCGCAGAAGCTCGGCTATTTCGCCGAGCAGGGTTTGGATGCCACGCTGACCCCGGCCACCAACGGCGAAGTGCTGCTCAACGCGCTCGGCGCGGGCGACCTCGACTTCACCCTCGCCATCCCCGGCACCGCCATGCAAGCGCGCGACCGGGCCGGCCAGAAAGTCGTGCTCGTGCTGCAAAACGAAGTCGCGCACGCGAAAGGGCCGGACCAAGGTGCGGTGCTCGTGCGCAACGATAGCGGCATCACGTCGATGAGCCAGCTCGGCGGCAAGACGATCGGCTATCTCTCGATCGGCAACCAGTATTCGGCGACCGTGCACGACGTCTTGAGCAAGCACGGAGTCGATCCCAAGACCGTCCGCGAGGTCGAGATTCCGCTCGGGCAAATGCAAGGCGCGCTGGAGAAGCACACGGTCGACGCCGTTGCGGCCCTGGAGCCGTTCGTCACGATCATCAACTCATCAAAACAAACGCGCGTGCTGTCGTGGAACTATTCGGAGGCCGTTCCGAGTCAGCCGGTGGGCGCGTTTTGGGCCATGGAAGACTGGGCCAACAAGAACCCGGCGATCGTCAAGAAATTTCAAACTGCCGTTCGCGAGTCGACGCAGTATCTCGAGACGCATCCCGAGGAGCGGACGAAGCTGATGGAAGAGTTCACGGGCATACAATCAAACCTGCTCGCAAATCTGATTCCCGATCTCTGGTCGAACAAAGTCGTGCGCGGCGACTGGGAAAATATGATGAAGATGATGGTCCAGCAAAACCTGATCAGCCCCAAGCTGACGTTCGCAGAGATGGTTCCGGCCAACGCGATGGACCCCGGCCATTAGGCCGATTTCAACGCGGCCAGGCGCTCCCGGCTGAGGTCGTCGGCCGGGACGAAGTAGATCGTCCGCAAGCCGCCGGTAGCGGCCAGCACGACGGTGTCGACGGCCACCGTAACGTCGGAGGGCAGCAGAAAATTCAAGCGCCGGCTGCTGGACTCTTCGACGCTTTGGCCTTCCCAGTTGCGGGCGAACTCGGCGCTGCTTTGCAGCAACGTGTGGATGAGCGTTTCGAGGCGTTCGTCGCAGGCGCTCTCGGCGTAGATCCGGCGCAACGTCGCCACCATGTGTCCCAGTTGCGCATCGCGCCAACGGCTCGACAGCCGCACGCACGCCGGCTCTTGAAACGTGCGCCAGATCAGGTTGCGCTCGAACCCCTCGCCGTCACCGGCCCCATCACCGCTCATGCCGAGGTAACGCGCGGTCGCGTTCGAGGCCACGATGTCGTAGCGCCGGTCGACGAGCAGCGCAATGCCTTCCGTGTACGACTCGACCAGGTGGCGCAGCGGCGGCGGTACCGCTACGCCGGATTCGATCGCGCGCGCCGGACGCGGCGTGGCCGTGAGGTGAAACAAGTAGGCCGTCTCGGTATCATCGAGCCGGAGCGCCTGCGCGATCGCGCCCAGCCGCGCCGGGGAGATGTTACGCGCGGCGCCCAGCTCGAGGGTCGTGATCCAGCCGGTGCTCACCCCCGAGAGTTCGGCCACGTCTTGCAGGCGCAACCCGGGATCGCCCCAGCGCCGCCGAGGCGGCAAGCCGACCATCTGCGGCGTGAGCGCCCGGCGCCGGGCGCGCAGAAAATCACGCAGCGCCGAACGCCGAAAATTCTGGGCGGCGGTCTGCGGCCAGCGCGATTGGGAAGACCCCGCAATCTTATCTTCCACACAGTATGTATTCGCGCTCGGCCCTGCCGTACACTCGTTGGAATGCTCCCCGCGGAAGTCATCCTCTCGCCCGTGACGTAACCAGCACCTAGCCATGCAGAACCTCAACGCAACGCCCGACCTCGTTCTCATCAACGGCACCGTGCTCACGGTCGACGCGCAGAACAGCGTCGCAAGCGCGGTCGCGGTCACCGCCGGCTCGATCACCGCCGTCGGCACCGATGCCGACATCCGCTCGCTGTGCGGCACGAAAACGCAGGTCATCGACCTGGGCGGCCGCACGCTTATTCCCGGCTTGATCGATCCGCACGTGCACCTCGCCGACCACGGCACCAGCATGGTGATGGCGGTCGATATCCGCGATCTGTATGCCGACATTCACTCCGTGACCGACATGGTGGCGCGCGTGCGTGACCGTGCCGCGATCGCACCGAGGGGCACGTGGCTCTACGGCTTCGGCAGCCCGCTCGCCGACCGGCGGATGGCCGAACAACGCTTGCCGCGGCGGCACGAGCTCGACGCCGTCGCGCCCGATCATCCGGTGATCCTCACCTTCGGCGCGCACGTCATCATCGCCAACAGCAAAGCGCTCGCGGCGGCCGGCATCACGAGCGACACGCCCGATCCTGAAGGCGGTGAGATCGAACGCGACCCCGCTTCGGGTGAACCGTCGGGCAAGCTGCTGGAGCGCGCGCAGCTCCTGGTGCGGGCGGCGATCGGACCCGAAATTCCGGTCGCCTACAGCCCCAAAACCGACTATCACCATCTGAAGGCCGGCATCACGTTCGCCTCGCAGTCGGCGTTGCGGCGCGGCGTGACCTCGGTTCACGACATGGTGATGACGAACGTCGCTATTCGCGCGTACCAAGAACTGGCGGAAGAGGATGCGCTGCCCCTGCGCACGAGCCTGCTCATCCGCGTGATCGAAAGCCCGATCAAACCCGAATCGCTGCTCAATCTGGGCTTCTATTCCGGCTTCGGCAACGACAAGCTGCGCCTGGGCGGGGTCAAGATGTCGATCGACGGCGGGATCACGGGCAAAGCCGCGGCGTTCTACGATCCCTATCTTCCCGACGAGCACGATGCCGCGCACGAGCACGAATGCTACTGCGGGATCATCCGCATCCCAACCGAGGAGCTCGATCGCACGGTCGACATCTATCACCGCGCCGGCCACCGCGTCTGCGTGCACGCCATCGGCGACCGCGCGACCGATATGGCGCTGGCGGCATTCGACAAAACGCTCTCGGGCCATTGGCGCGACGACCATCGTCATCGCATCGAACACTTCGGCAACTGGGCCATCACCCCCGAACGCATCGAAACGGCGCGCCGGCTCGGCATCGTCGCCGTTCCGAACCTCTCGTTCATGCACGCGATCATGCCGCCGGTGCGGTCGTTCATCGGCACGGAGCGCTTGCGCGGAGCGTTCGGGCTCAAGTCGATGCTCGATGCGGGACTGCGCGTGATCACCGGCTCCGACGGGCCGGGCTTCTTTCCGACCGATCCGCTGCGGGATATCGGGATCGCGACGTCGCGCCAGACGCTCGAAGGCGACGTCGTCGAAGCGCAAGAGGCGATCACACCGCTGCAAGCATTGCGCATGTGCACGATCGAGGCGGCCTGGGCCGGCTTCGACGAACGCGAGAAGGGCTCGATTGAGCTCGGGAAGCTGGCCGATTTCGCCGTGCTGGAGCACAACCCGCTGGAAACCGCCAACGATCGGATCGGATCGATCGAAGTCGACGCCACGATCTCGGGTGGAAAGATCGTCTTCCAACGCGCGGGCGTCGCCTTGCAGTAGCGCGCTCCGGCCCGCACGAACACCAGCCGCGTGGAGATCAACCTGCCCGACGTCGTCGCCGAAGTCCAAGCCGCCTTCGACGGCTATGAGAAGGCGCTCGTCACCAACGACGTCGAGGCGCTCGACGGCTATTTTTGGAACAGCCCGCTGACGGTGCGCTACGGCGGCGCGGAGACGCTCTACGGCTTTGCCGAGATCGCCGCCTTTCGAGCGGGCCGCTCGCCGGCCGGCCTCATGCGCCGGCTGGAGCGCACGGTCATCACCACCTACGGCCACGATTTCGCAACCGCCTCGACGGTCTATTTCCGCGACTCGGCACCCGGTAAGACCGGCCGTCAGATGCAAACCTGGGCCCGCATGCCCGAGGGCTGGCGCGTCGTCGCGGCCCACGTCAGCCTGATCTAAGAGCCCGCGATTCGCGCGCGTTCCGTGCTCCTGGTCTCGTCGACCGCCGCGCTCGGCGGTTTTCTTTTCGGCTATGACAGCGCCGTGATCAACGGCGCGGTCGGCGCGATCGCGGCGCACTTTCACGCCGGTTCGGCCGCGCTCGGACTCACCGTGGCCTCGGCGCTGCTGGGGGCCGCCGCCGGCGCGCTCATCGCCGGACGCATCGCGGATGCCTACGGGCGGCTCGTACCGATGCGCCTCGGCGCCGCGTTGTTCATCATCAGCGCGCTCGGTTCAGGTTTCGCCGATTCGCTCGTGCTGCTGTCGGTCTTTCGCGTCGTCGGCGGCGTCGCGATCGGCATCGCGTCGGTGATCGCGCCGACGTACATCGCTGAAATTGCGCCGGCGAACGTGCGCGGGCGGCTGGGCTCGCTCCAGCAGCTGGCGATCGTGACCGGGATCTTCATCTCGCTCCTGGCCGACTACGGGATCGCGGCCGCGGCCGGCGGCGCGCAGGCGCCGGGCTGGGGCGGACTCGACGCCTGGCGCTGGATGTTCGTCGCGATGATCGTTCCCGCAGCGCTGTACGGCCTCGGCTCGCTTGTGATTCCGGAATCTCCCCGCTATCTAGTCGCGCGCGGCCGGGCCGACGCTGCGAGCACGGTTTTGCGGCGGATGCTCGCGACGGCCGACGTTAGCGCGAAGATCGCCCAGATCACGGAGTCGTTGCGGCGCGATGCGGCGCCGAGCTGGTCCGACTTGCGCGGCCCGGCCTGCGGTTTGCTGCCGATCGTCTGGGTCGGCATCGGGCTCTCGGTGTTTCAGCAGTTCGTCGGCATCAACGTGATCTTCTATTACTCCTCGGTGTTGTGGCAAGCTGTCGGGTTTTCCGAAAAAGACTCGCTCGCCATCACGGTGATCACCAGCATCGTCAACATCGCGACGACGTTCGTTGCGATCGCGCTGATCGATCGCGTCGGCCGCCGCCCGCTGCTGCTCGTCGGCTCGGCGGGCATGGCGGTGACGCTCGGCGTGCTGGCCGTGATCTTCGCGGGCGCGCCGCTGAACGCCGCGCACCAGCCTCAGCTCACGAGCGTCTCGGGCCCACTCGCGCTGATCGCCGCGAACTTGTTCGTCGTGGCCTTCGGCATGTCGTGGGGCCCGGTCGTGTGGGTGCTGCTCGGGGAGAAATTCCCCAACCGCGTTCGCGCCGCCGCGCTCGGTGTTGCCGCGTGCGCGCAGTGGCTCGCCAACTGGGCGATCATCACGTCGTTCCCAACGCTGCAAGACCTCGGCTTGGGCCTGGCCTACGGTTTGTATACGGCGTTCGCCGTGCTGTCGTTCTTCTTCGTGCTGAAGTACGTGAAGGAGAGTAACGGCCGCGAACTCGAGGAGATGACTACTTGACCTCGAGGTGCTCGGCGCCGTCCCACGCGCCGCCGCCACGTTCGCGAACCACGGAGAGGGCGCAGCGGTCGCGGAAATACACGGCGGCCGTATCGTTGCGGTCCATCTCCGCGATGCGCGCGAAGATCTTGCCGGCCGTGATCAGCATGCCTTTGCGAAATTCCTCGATCCCGCGGGTGAACTGCGGCAGCGTGCGGAGCTTGTGGTCGACGAGCTCGGCCGGATCGTTATCGAAGCACTCGAAGATTTCGACGCTCTGGGTTTTCCCCTTGGCGCGCACCGAGCCGAGGCAGCGCAGGCGAAACGGATGGTCGGCCGGGAGACCGGCCACGATCGAGCTGCTGAGCAGCATGTTCACACCGAACGTCTTCGTCATGCCCTCGATGCGCGCCGCTAGGTTCACCGCATCGGCGATGACGGTCGTCTGCATCTGGTCTTCGGCGCCGATGGTGCCGAGCATCAAGCGGCCGCGGTGCATTCCCATCCCGACCTTGATCGGCGTGTAGCCGGCCATGCGGCGACCGAGATTATAGCGCTCGAGTTGCTGCAATAACTCTACCGACGAGCGCACCGCGTCGATCGCGCCGCCCGGGAAGAGCGCCATGACGCCGTCGCCGAGGTACTTGTCGACGAACCCGCCGTTCTTGCGAATGATCGGCGTGACGTTGCGCAGGTACGATGTAAGGAAGGTGAAGTTCTGTTGCGGCGTCAGCGACTCCGAGAGGTACGTGAAATCGCGAATGTCCGAGAACAGGACGGTCATCTCGTGTTCGACATGATCGCCGAGCTTCACGTCCGCGAGCGATTCGCGCTCGAGCTTGTCGAGAAACTCGCGCGGGATGAAGGGGATGTATGATTGCTCGCCGTCGACCGTCAGCGTTTTGGCCGGAACCGGCTTGACCGTGAGCGAAATCCGCTGCGTTGCCGCCGCACCTTCGTGCGTCGCGGGAGTCGCCGTGATGTGGTGCCGTTTGATGGCGTGTTCGATCCGGCGCGTGATCACGACCGGCTGTTCGGGATCGAACGGCGTGAGCAAATAGTCATCGGCGCCGCGCTTCAGGCAGGCCGCCACCCGTACGAGGTACTCGGCCGGGGCCGCGACGATCACGGGAACCACGCGGCCCGCCACGGCGGTGCCGGCGGCGCGCAGCAGCGACTGCACGTCGTGGCTGGGCTGCATCAGGTCGACGATCAAGAGGTCGACCTTCCCCGCAGCCAAGGCGACGATGGCCTCGAAGGACGTGACCGACTCAACCCCGGCTAAACCGGCGCCGTCGAGGACCGTTTGCAAGGCACGCTGGTCGGAATCCGTCCCACCGACGTGCACGACCCGGACCTGTGTCAGAACACACCCCCAGGACAACGTCGTTTTGCGGCCCCGCGAAGTATTCCCGCCCTAACGGACGGCTATTGAATAGTTCCGGCCTTCCCAGTTGTTCGCATCGATCCAGAAAAATGTAAACGCAATCGCTTGGCCGGCTGCCGTCACCAACTCGGTCAGGTCGACATAATCGATTCCGAGCGTGTTCGTGCGCGATGTGTCGTCGTGCACCGCGGCCCAGTTATCGGCGCTCCAATGGAGCGTGAAGCGAACGTTGCCGATCACGCGCAGCATCTCGCCGGCACGCATGCTACGGACCTGCCGGTTGAACTTCCAGACCTCCATCTTCTTCGTCTTGGCCGTGCCGGAGGAATAGCGTTCGGCAACCTCCGGAACGCGATCGAAGATCTTTCCGTCGGCAGCCGACCGCAGCAGCTTCACGTATTCGGCATGGGCCCACATGAGCGGCATGGCGGAGCCGGTCGGTTGGCCGAGCCGCATGTGGGCTGACGGGAGGTCGGCTTCATCCCACGACTGCTCGGGCAGAAGTGCGGCGTTTGACGCGAGCCCTTCCATGGCCCGGATATACCGTTCCGGACTGCGTCCCGCCGCCACTTCGTAATGCCCGCGTTCACCGGTCAGCAGCGGCCACGCGCGCCCGACGCCGTACGACGTGAACGGCCCGCCGTCGCGCTGCTGGCCGTACCCGTCGTGGTTGTAGCGGTGATAGGCCGGTCCCGCGGGCGTGTCCACCTTCAGCACCGTATCGATGATCTTGAGCGTGTTGAGGACGACCGGGTGGTCCGCGGCGCGGATTCCGTGACGAACGAGTTCGAGGAACCCTCCATCGACCACGTCACGCGCGGGAAATTCATTTGGTTCGCCCGGTGCGCGGTTGGCGATCCGCAGCACGCGCGACTCCTTGTCTTCGGCCGGATGCTCTTGCCCGACCAGTTCGGGCAGAATGCGCATGTAGTACGGGCCCGCTCCGAGCGATCCGGTAGCCGTCGCGGTCCACTCCTCGATGTGGTCTTCCAGATAGTCGGCGTGGTCCTGGATGAAGTCCGCCGTCGATTCGTCATCGTAGCGGCGAAAAAATGCCGCCGCGCACGTGAGCGCCACGATGTTCGCCGACAGCGTGGAGGGCGAGTATCCCGACGCCTCTTCCCAACGTTCTTGCTGCGTCACCGGACCGTTGCGGATGAGAAAGGTCGCGCCCATTCGCACCATATCGAACGGATCGAAGTCCGCAAGGGCGTCCGCCCGGTGCAGTTGCCAGCCGAGCATCATCGGAAACGCGACCTCGTCGAGCTGCGAACCGTTCCAGTACGCCTCGCCGTTGACCCAAAAATTCTGCGCGAACCCACCGTCGTCGTGCTGCGAGACCGCGAGAAAGATCAGCGCCCGCAGAGCCGTGCGCGCGTCACCCGCCGCGACCAGCGCCGAAACGCTGCTGACCATGTCGCGCGTCCAGACCAGATGATAGCCGCCCGCATCGTCGTCGCCTTTCGCTTCACCCCACGGAATGGTCAACGACGCGATCAACGCACCGGCATACGCTTTGTCTTCGTGGGCCAACAACAAACTGCAACTTCCTTGGTAGAGCTTACCCCCGTCGTACGAATGGGCCGCGAGCGCGGTCATGTTCGAAGCCGCGGCGTTCCACTGCGCTTCGTATACCGCGAGCTGATCGTCGAACGGCTGGGCCAAGGATTGCAGCAGGTTCGAGACGGCGTTGTGCTCGGTGTTTCCGAACGCGACGCCGAGCGTGAACTCCTTCGTCCGGGCAAGGTCGAGCTCGCCGGTAAGCGCGATGTTGCCGTCGCTCGCCGTATCGAACTCCCAGTCCATGACGAAGTTTTGATGGATGTCGGTCCAGCCGTCGCTCGCCCCGACGAAGCCGCAAGACGTTCGCACAAACGGTACCGTAGCGCCCATCGCCATCCAGGTCGAGCCCTTGTGGGCCATCAGCAGCCGCCGGCCGTTGACCGTTTTGACGTAACCGTTGTTCCCGTAGCCGGCGACTTCCAAGTGCGGGGCGCACAGAACATACAGATGCAGCGCGTCGAGGACCGCCGAATCGCCGGCCGTCAGCCGCGTGCGCTGCAACAGGCACGATAAGTGCGGATTTGCGATGACGTCCTTGACGATGGAATAGCGGCCGGCGCGCTCGGTGTTCGTGCAGCGGTAACCCAGAGCGTGATCCGAGACGCGCTCGATATCGTAGGTAAAGTCGCGCTTCTCTTCGTGGAAGAAGCTCGTGCCGTCGCTGACCAAGTACTGCAGGTCGCGAAGTTGCGGCCGGTCGACGGTTGGAAACGACACCTCGGTGACGATGCCCCGCCACATCGTGAACCACAGCCGGCTGGACGTGGAATACGCCGTTCCGATCGCCGACTTGTTGCTGTGCGTCCAGCCCGGCGGCATGCCGGGCGCTCCGAAAGCTTCCCCGCCCATCGCGCTGCGCACGCCGGCCTTATTTGGAGACGAGTTCGCCGCCGGGTCCGCTCGCCGCCGTCCACCAATCCTTGGCGGTGTCCCACCGCATGACGACGACGTCTCTTTCACTGAGGCCCCGCTGCGTGCCGTTGGTAAAATCGTAGATCCCGCCGATGCCGGTCCAGTTGTGCAACGAGAGGATGTACTGGCGAATCTGATCGGAGGTCGCGTCGGGGCCAACCTGCCGCAGCGCATCGATCACGAGCCGTCCCGGGTCCCACGCTTCACCGCCCTCGTAATCCGCCACACCGCCGCTTTGATGAACGGCATCGAGAAATGCGTGCTGCATCGCGCGAACTCCGGGTGTCAGGGCCTCGCCCACGACGAAGGCCGGTCCGGGAAAGTAGAGCTCCTTCGGCAAGACGGCCCCAAATTGTTTCATCTGGCGATAGATCATGTTTGCGTTCGTGGTCATGATCGGGATGTCGGCGCCGCTGTCCTGGATGGCCCGCAGCACGGTGCCGAAGGGCGCCCCGGAGGTCCAGACCACGATCACGTTCGGGTTGGCCGCTTTGATCTTCGCGATCTGTGCGGCCACGCTGAGATCGGTCGGCGCGAAATGTTCCCGGTCGACGAGCTGCAGCGACTTGTTCTCCGGCAGCGCCAGGATCGAATCGATTTGCGCATCGGCATCTTGACCCGACGCATCGTTGGACGTGACGGTGCTGACCCGGGTCCAACCGCGTTCGCGCAGGTAGCGAATGAACACCGCGGTGGTATCGCGCGTCGAAGAACCGGCGGAGAAAACGAAGCTGTCCTTTTTCGGATAGAGCGCGGGCGAGAGGCAGTATTCGAGCGGCCCCGTCGCGACCAGCGACGCAATGGCCTTGCACGCGGCGACAAAACCCGATACGAGGATGGCCTTGGACTTGTTCGCGATGACGTCGTTCGCCAGCTGAACGGCCAGCTTCGGATCGGTCTTGTTATCGAGAATGGCAAAGTGGACCGGCCGGCCCTTGATACCGCCCTGCTTGTTGGTGAGCGTCTCCAAGGCATGCAGCGTGCTCTGCGTCGCTTGACCCGCGAAGGCCGCCCCGCCGGTCAACCCGATCAGGGCATCGATTTGCACCGGCACCACGTCGGCCGCATGCGTGATCCCGCCGGCACCGGCCAGCAGCGCGACGGCCGCCGCGAGCACGACCGCGCGCTTCACGCCGCGCCGTGCCGGCATTTCGCTCGCCGGGCGAGATAGTTGAACACGTTGACGAAGGCCGGCGCGTTGTTGAGCTTGGCCGCCTTCGCCCGGGAGTCATCGATCTGACTGAGCGCGCGGGCGCCGCCCGCGCTCTCCGCCAGCAGTTGCATTTGGCACGCGAGCTCGAGGTGGGTGGCGAAAAAGATCGCTTCTTCGAGCGTCTTCCCGACGGTGACGATGCCGTGATTTTGCAGCAGCATCGCTTTCGATGCGCCCAGCGATTGCGCGACCGCGCGGCCGAGCTCCGGCGTCACGATCAGATCGGTCGTCTCGGAAAAGACCGGCAAGTCCTCGAAAAAGAGCGCTCCGCTGTGACCGACCGGCTGGAGCGGCTTACCGAGCGATGAGAACACCACCGCGTTCAGCGGGTGCGTGTGGATCACGGCGTTGACGTCCGGGCGCACGCGCATGATCTCGGTGTGGATGAACACTTCGATGTGGCGCGGCAGCGCGCCGTCGATCTTCTTCCCGCTCAGGTCGACCGTGATCAGTTGATCCGGTACGATCTCCTCGAGTCCGATCGTCGCGGGCTTCATGAGAATGCGCTCGGGGTCGGCGGGATCCCGCGCCGTCACATGGCCCCAGATGTTGTCGCCCTGACCTTCGCGTTCGAGTATGCGTCCCGCATCGGCCAGTTGTTCGCGCAAACGCTCACTCATCGTTTTACGTCCTTCTTGGACCGCTTCGGCTCAGTCCTCCAGCATATCGCTCATGGATCGGCTACCCGCGGCTGACCGAGGGCCGCGATCAGCGGTTCGAGGTAGGGGATGAACGGCTGGGCGCGGCCGACGGCGCTGCGATAGAGCGGCTGGCGCACCTGAAGGTTGCTGGCGGTGCGTACCGGCCGGCGCGCCGCGAAGAACGTCAAGCACGCCGGATCCCACGGCAGACCGCAAAATTCGACGATGCGCCGTGCTTGCGCTTCGAAGTCCGAAACGAGCTCTTCGTAGCCGACCTCGAGCAGGCGCTCGGGCGGGACGAACCCGCGCCAGCGCTCGATCATCGCGGTGTTTTGCGCGTAATAGGCGCCGAGCTCGCGCAAATCGTAGGCGAACGGAACCTTCTGGCCGGCGAAACAGGTGGCGAAACACGAGAAGCACGTATCCAGATCGTCGCGGCGGATGTGGATGATGCGCGCGTTCGGCAGCATGACGTGGATGAGCGGCAGGAGTTGTATGTGCTCCAAGGTCTTGTCGGTAAGACGCGTGCCGCGCTCGAGCAAGCCCGCGGTCTCACGCAGATAGCGCTCGCCGATTCCCCGCACTTGCGCGCGGAACTGCTCGATGGTCGAGGCCGAGATGGCCGGCCAGGCTTCGCGAACGATCGCGCCGAGAATACCGATCTCACCCGCGGCGGAAACGGCCGGATGCGCCGCGAGCAGTTGTTCGACCAGCGTCGAGCCCGACCGCGGCATGCCCACGATGAAGATCGGCCGCTCGGAGGGATCGCCGCAGCCGCGGAGCTCTTCCAGCAGCGGGTTCGCAAACGCCGTCTCGAGCGAACGAACGTATGCCAACGCGCGCGGCTCGTCGTACTGGATGCCGGCGCGCTTCTGCGCGTTGCCCGCGAGCAGGTGCTGGAATGCGTGTTCGGCATCACCTTCGCGTTCGAAAACATTCGCCAGCGCGAAATGCAAATCGATCCGTTCGGCGAGCGGTAGCGATTCGATGGCCGAGCCGAGCCTTTTCATCGCCTCGACGTGGGCCGGTCTGATGCCCTTCGACCCGCCGGTGACCAGCGGCAAGTAAAAGCTGCCGTTGCCCGGCTCCAGCGCGATCGCGCGATCGAGCCACTGCATCGCCTCGTCGACGTCGCCGGTTTCGAGCAGGCTTTTGCCGAGATTGGACGCCGCGTTCGCGTAGGCGGCATCGCAGATCAACGCCCGGCGATGAAGGGCGACGGCCTCTTCCGAGCGTCCGAGCAGGCCGAGCGCAACTCCGAGACCGTCGAGCAACTCGGCGGAATCGGCGTTGCGCGCCAGGCCGGTCTCAAATCGTGCGCGCGCTTCGTCGTAGCGCTGCAATCGCAGCAGCAGGTTCCCCAGGCGGCTATGGGTCGAGGGCGACGCGTCGTCGAGCTGCAGCGAACGCTCGAAGAGGTCGACCGCTGTTAGGGGGTCGCCCTGCTCCGCGACGGCATAGCCCAAGGCATCGAAGCTCGGGGCATGGCCGGGACGCAGCGCCAGCGCGCGACGGAGGACAACAGCGGCTTCATCCGTGCGCCTCAGCTTGAGCAGCGCGACACCGAGGTTGTGATGCGCATCCGCCGAGCGCTCATCACTGCGCACGGCCCGCTCGTAATAGACGATCGACTCAGGGATTCGCTCGAGGCGCTGCAACGTCACCGCGGCGAGAAACAAGGCTTCGAACGAGAGCGGACGCCGTTTGACGGCGCTCAGCGCGAGCGTCAGCGCTTGGTCGAGGTCGCCCGCGTTCGCCGCCGCGCGCGCGGCGGCCAACGTCTGTGCAATTGCTTCTTTTGGCTGACCGCGCCGCGGCATCTCGTAATCAAACCCTACGTTGCTGGGGCGTTCGTGAGAACCGCGGCAGGCTTACTTCTCGGTCCCGCAGTAGCCTCGCGCCGAACCTTTGAGAAGAGGCCGATGACGACGTTCGACATTCGCTTCACCCACTTCGGGATGCACGTCCGCAATCTCGAGTCCATGGCGACTTTCTATAAAGACGTGCTCGGCCTCGTGGAGACCGACCGCGGAACGCTGAACGGCCGGGACGTCGTCTTTTTGTCGCGGGATCCCGACGAGCACCACCAGGTCATTCTCTTTTCCGGCCTTGCGGAGCCTCCGCGCGAGGAGATCATCAACCAGATCTCTTTTCGCGTGCCCGATCTGGAAACGCTGATCGCCTTCCATGCCGAACTTTCGGCCAACACTGTCGCCGAAGACATCCGGCCGATCAATCACGGCAACGCGTGGTCGGTCTACTTCCGCGATCCCGAACAGAACCGGATCGAAGTCTACGTCCCTTCCCCCTGGTATATACTCCAGCCGTGCCGCGAGCCGCTCGCGATCGAGGACGGCGCGGGCGCGATACGGACCCTGACCGAAGCGTGGTGCCGCGCCCAACCGAGTTTTCGTTTAGCCGAAGACGTTCGCGCCGACCTCGCGGCGCGCATCGCCGGCGCTACTTCAAATAGCCGCCCGGCCGGCTGAGCGCGGTCCAGTCTTTCGTGGCGGAATCCCACCTGGCGATGAAGAGCGCGTTCTGACCGACGCCGCGCTGTTCGCGGTCGCCGAAATCGTACACGCCTTCCACGCCCGACCAGCCGTGAAGCCCGAGGATGTAGCTGCGGACCTGATCGGCGCTTGCATCGGCCCCGAGATGGCGCAGCGCGTTGACGACGATCATCGTCGCGTCCCAGGGAATCAGATCGCCGAAATCGCCGCGAACGTGCGCGGCGTCCAGCGCACCATAGTAGGCCTTCTGCGCGTCGAGCACGGGACCCGGACGCAACGCGTTGCGGACCATGCCGTTGAGCCCAGGGAACAGCAGAACTTTCGGCAGGATGCTCGCGAACTGTTCCATTTGCGCGTTCACCATATCGCCCGGGGAGCCGGCGATCGGCACCGTCAGCCCCGCATCGTTGATGCCGTGCAGCAGGGTGCCCCATGGAGCACCGGTCGTCCACGCGATGATCGCATCGCAGTTCGCGCTGCGCAGCCGAGCCATTTGCGCCGCGACGTTGATATCGCCGAGCGCGAACCGGTCGGACTCGACCACCTTCAGGTTGCGGTTCTCCGGCAGGCTCAACACGGCGGAAAGCTCGCGCTCGACATCTTGGCCGGTGGCATCGGCGGACGTGATCAGACCGATGCGGTTCCAGCCGTGCAGGCGGAAATACCGCACGAAGACCGCCAGGTAGTCGTTGACGCCCGGCGTCATGCTGAAGAGATACGAGCCGTGGGTGGGATGCAGCGCCGGTGACGAGCACAGCTCCACCGGTCCGTTGCTCAACACGATTTGCGCCGCGGCCAAGCACGGCGCGGTGAACGCCGGCCCCAACACCACGCTGACGTGTTTCGAGGCGAACTGGTTGAAGAGCTGGATGGCGACCTGCGGATTGGTCTGATCGTCGTAGAATACGAGCTTGAGCGGCCGCCCGCCGATACCGCCGGCTTTGTTGGCCAGCTGCTCGGCGAGCTCCATCCCCTGCCTCAGCTGCGCGCCGAGAAATGCGCCCTGTCCCGTTTGCGAGAGCACGACGGGCACCTCGACCGGGTCCGCGGCGAGCCCCACCGCCCGACCGAATCCGGCGCAGGCGAAGAGCGCCGCAATCGTTCCCGCGACGAGACGCGTGCGGAGCTTCATGCGCGTGCCGGCTCCTTGGCGGGAGCGAACGGCGGGCGTGAAAGGTGCGTCTCGTGCTTGGCCATGATTTCGATCAAAGCCGGCCGTCCCGTGGCAACGACCGCGAGCGCTTCGTCGAGCGCGGGCAGGAAAGCGCCGGCCCGATCGACGCGCGCCGACCACGCACCGAGGCCCTCGGCGACGGTGCGGTAATCGCCGCCGAGCGCGAGCGCATCGTACTTGGCGGTAGCTTCTTCCAAGCCGACCTTTTCACCGTACATCACGCCGTTGTTGAAGACGAGGGTCAGGATGCCGAGCTTCGCGCGCACCGCGGTCTCGATGTCCATGCCGACCATCCCGATCGACGCATCGCCCATCAGGTTGATGCACAGCTTCTCGGGCTCTGCGATCTTGGCACCCATGATCATCCCGAGACCCGCGCCGAGCTGTGTCGATTTGCCCCAACCCAAGTAGTCGCGCGGCACGACGCTAGGCCAGAACGGTACCGCTTGCTCGCGCGGGCTGCCGGCATCGTGCGTGAGGATCGTCTTGTGCGGATCGACGCGCGAGTGCAGGTCGCGCAAAATCCGGTAATGGTTGATCGGAACTTCGTCGGAGGCGGCATCGGCCGCGAACTCCTCGCGCCAAGATGCCTTGAGCGCCGCGATTCGCTCGACGACGTTCGATGCCGGCCGGCGCCGCTCGCCGATCGCCGCGATCAACGCTTCGAGCCCGAGCGCCGCGTCGCCCAGCATCGCCGCCTCGGTCGGGAACTCTTTGCTGATGTCGCCGGCGTCGTTCGTGAGGTGCACGACGCGCTTGCCGGCCTTCACTTGCGGACCCCAAGGCGTTCGCGTGAGGCTCGATCCGGCGGCGAAGAGGCAATCGGATTCCGCCAGGAACGTGAACGCGGCTTGCGGTCCCGACACCACCATCGCGCCGAGCGAGAGCGGATGATCTTCCGGGAACCCGCTCTTGCCGGTGTTCGTGGTGAGCACGGGTATCTGCAGCAGTTCGGCGAGACGCACGAGTGCCGGCGTGGCCTCGGCCCAGAGGATGCCCGCACCGGCGTGAATGACCGGGTTCTTGGCCGAGAGGAGCACCTCGGCGGCGGCCGCGGCGTCGCGCGGATCCGGCGCGCTGCGCACGACGCGCGCGGGCCGGTAATCGTATTCGCCGCAGTCGGCGGAGGCGACGTCGCCGGTGAGCTCCAGCAGCACCGGGCCGCGCTTTCCGTTGCGCAGATGATGGAACGCGCGGCGCATGATCTCCCACACGCGCGCCGGATCGTCGATCGGGCACGCCCAAGCCGTGACGTGCGCGAAGTTGTCGACGGCGCTGAACCCCGGCGGCGTGTAGCGGCGCGCGTGATTGGGGCCGGCCACGATCAGGATCGGCGTGCCGTCGGAGAACGACTGCGCGACGCCGGGAAACGAGTTCTCGATGCCCGGGCCGCCTTGCGGCGCGAACACGCCGATCTTGCTTCCGTTCGAGGCGCGGCTGATGCCGTCGGCGATGTGCACGCCGGTTCGTTCGGCGCGGCAAATGATCGGACGCAGACCCGCTTTGACGCACGGATCGATCAGCGGGTTGCGCGGATAGCAGACAAACGTATCCACGCCCTCGTCGCGCAGAACGCGGGCGATCGCATCAGAAGTTTTGATGATTCAGAATCCTTGTGAGGGGTCGGGTTGGTTGGCGTAGTTCCACGTTTTCGTAGCGCCCGCCCGAGGCTACGGCGCTCAGTTCGCGCTCGAAGACGCGGCGCAAACGCGACACCCCGATATCGGTGCGGCCGAGCATCTCGTCGGTGCGGTCGTAGAGCGGGCCCTGCGCGCCTTGCGCGACCGCATCTTCGACCTGTAGGAGCATCGGATGATCGAGGACATCGTCGAGCGTGCGGTGCCCGGCGAGGATATCGCGCGCGATGACGTCGACCGGCTCGGCCCGCTCCATGCCGTTCGATGATCGCTACCTGCTTCTCACGATACTCATCGGCGGCGGCGCCGACCAGGGCACGAGGATCGCCATATAGACGGTGTGGTGTTCGTCGTGCGATCGGAATGTGCGAGAGGAACGCTTCCAGCCACGGCCCGTCGGTGCCCAGGCCCTTGATGCGGCCGAGATAGAGGCGCATGTGGTTCGGAAACGGATACACGCACACGCGTTTCGGTCCCTCGCCGACCCACGTGCGGCGGTCGAAGCCGTAATCGGTCTCCGTGATCTCGGTCTCGACTTCGGCGCCGCGGCCGAGGTCGGCGTGCGAACCGCTGCGCGAGTGAACGAACGCGGCGTGCGCTTCGTCGAAAACGTTCTCGTACGACTGCCACCAATTGCACGGCATTTCGAACTGCACGTTGTTGATGATGCCGGGGCGCGAAAAGCCGCTGAACGGCAGCTCCGGCGGTTCACCTTCCCCGAGGTAGGCGAAGATCAAGCCCAGATGCTCGCGCACCGGATACGACGGAATCGTCGCCGTCGCGCACGGACCCGGCGGCCGTTCACCTGGGCGCGCGATGCAGGCTCCGGAACCGTCGTACGTCCAGCCGTGGTAGAGGCACTGCACGGCGTCGCCGCGGACCCAGCCGACCGACAGCTGCGAGCGGCGGTGCGCGCAGCGAAAGCCGACCAGATGCGCCGTCCCCGACTCGCCGCGATAGAGCGTGAACCGCTCGCCCATCACGTGGAGCGGAACCAACGTACCGGGTTTGAGCTTTTCGGCGATGTAGATCGGTTGCCACGACGCTCGCAAGCAGCGTCCCGCCCGGCGTACCGGGTCCGGCCGACGTGAAATCCACGGCGTTGCGACGTTCTTTGACTCGGGGATGAACGGCCATGCTCATAAAAATCCGCTTTCATATGCCGGTCGCAAACTCCTCGACCGGCGCCGTTACCCGGCCGGCTAAGCAGGCGTCTTGGTGATCAGCGCTCGCGCATCGGCGGGCTTGGTGAACATCTTGTTTTGCATCGCGACGTCGAGCGCGGGCTGCACTTGATCGGGAACGAGCGATGTGGCATACACGGTGCGCAGCATGCCGCGTGCCTTATCGGCATCGAGCTTACCGTCGCGCACGAGGATCGCGAAGGTCTCGTCGTGGTGCCCGTTGGCCCAGCGCGCCGTCTCATAGATTGCCTCGACGGCACGGCGCGCACGCCCGGCGTCGGCCTCGAACCACGGTTTCGATGCGTACCAGACCGACACGCAGAAGGCTTTGCCTTGCGCCCGATCGGCTGCGACGTCGTACGGAGATCCGACCGAACGGATGAGACCCTTCCCGAACGTCACGAACGGCTCGCTCAAGAGCGCAACGTCGACGGTGCCGCGCTGCAAGGCGGGAATCGCGGTCGCCGGCGGCATTTCGATGAAGCGCACCGACGTCTCGGGCACACCGTTAGCGGTAAGCCACGACTTCACGCACGCCGTCGACATGCCGACGAGCGTGGGAACGCCGATCGTTTTCCCGGGCAGGTCTTTCGGACCGTGCAGCGTTGAATCGTTCGCCACGGCGAGGATCGCGCTCGGCGAATCCGGGCCTTCACGGTAGAGTCCGCCGCCGGCGATCAGGACGATCGGCACGCCGGCGTTGATTGCGTTGACGCCCGAAACCAAGTCGCCCGTGCCCATCTCGAGTGCGCCGCCGCCGATCGCCGCGGCCACGGCGCCGGCGTTATACTGGCTGGTCGGTTCGATGGTAAAGCCGGCCTTGGCGAACGCGCCGGCTTCGCCGGCATAGAATGGCTCGGCGAAGAGGTCGGACGATACGCCGGCAATGCGAACGGTCGTCGTCTGAGCACGGGCGATACGCGGAACCGCCGCGGCGGCGAGGCCCGCGCCTGCCGCCCGCAGCACGGCCGAACGGGATGGGAATCGTTGCATGCCCCACATGTATGCTTTCGCCGCCCAAATTCCCATATGCGGTACGGAGGGCCCGTATGGAAAGACGTCAATGTGCTCCAGGATGTTGGACCGTGCCTTCGGACGGGCCGCCGCCGGCCTCGCTGCTCTCGCTGCGGCACTCGTGCTCACGACCGGAGGGCCCGGGGCGGCGCAACCGGAGTATCCGCGGATGGCCGCAACCGGCCGGTATATGATCGCCGATCGGAAAACTGAAATTGCCATGGCCCGCAGTGCGGCTCCGAACGGGATATCGCGCAGCGCGACGGTTCTGGTGATGGGCGCGCACGGCTACCAGACGGTCAGCAACGGGACGAATGGGTTCGTGTGTCTCGTCGAGCGTTCGTGGATGTCTCCGTTCGACAGCCCGGAGTTCTGGAATCCGAAAATCCGCGGTCCGATCTGCTACAACCCGCCGGCCGTGCGCACGATTCTTCCGTACACGATCTATCGAACCACGTTGGCGTTGGCTCGCGTACCGAAGGCGCAAATGTACGCGCGCATCAAAGCGCGCCTGGCACGCAAGCAATTGCCGGTGCCCGCGCCCGGCGCCATGTCGTACATGATGTCGAAGGCCGGCTATCTGAGCGATGGGGCCGGAGCCTGGCACCCGCACCTGATGTTCCACATCCGCACGACGAGTGCCGCGAGTTGGGGCGCAAACGTCGGCGGTTCGCCGGTACTCTACAACGATGACTATCAGGACATGCCGGAACCGGAGACGATTTTCATGATCCCCGTCTCGCATTGGTCGGACGGCACGCCCGCGCGTTCCGAAATGGGTGGTATGTAGAGAAGCGCCGGCTAGTTCTTGAGCGCGCAGGTGCAGATCATCTGCGCGGCCGGGAACGTCTTCGGGATCACGTTGTATTTGGCCGCCGCATCGATCACCGGCTGGAGATCGGCCGGGGTGAGCGCGACGCCTCGCGGTGGAAAGATCTGCTTCCCGAGCGCCGTGGGATCGAGGCTGAGAAACTTCGCGAGCAGCGGCAGCGACTCGGTTTCGTGCGCGGAGACGTACGCCGCCGCTTCACGCGTGGCACGCAGAAACCTATCGACCGTATCACGGTTTGCCGCCGCCCAGTCGGCGCGGGCGAACATCAGCGTGTCGGGGAAGCGGCGCGCGATCGCATCCATCGGGTAACCGAGCACGCGCGCCTTCCCCGTTTCAACCATCTGCGAGTAGAACGGCTCGAACGTCGTGATCGCGTCGATGCGGTGCGACTCCATCGCTGCGAGCGCGGCCGAGGGCGGGATTTCGACGTACTTGATCGTCGAGCGATCGACGTTGTGCGCTTCGAGCCAGGCCTGCGTCGCGACGGCGTTCTGATCGACGAGCGAGAGCGAAGCGAAGGTTTTGCCCGCCAGATCGGCCGGCGTTTTGATCGGGCCGTCGGTGAGCACGAGCAGCGCGTAGTTCGGATGCGCGGTCTCGTAGTGGCCGAGGCTGCCGATCGCGGTGAACGGCAAACCTTTCGCGACGGCGGTGACCGTGCCGATCGCGCTCGTCTTCGCGATATCGACCGATCCACCGGCCAGCGCGGCGGCGGCCGCCGAACCGCTGGCCACCGGCACCGTCTGGACGTCGACGCCGTATTTCTTATAGATACCCGCGGTGATCGCGTAGAGCACCGGTGTGACCGACTGATCGGGCCCCGTGCCAAAGCGAATGACGGGCAACGATTGCGCGACGACCGGCGCCGCAGTCGCGGAGAGACCCGCCAGCGCAACGACGGCGGCGGCGGCGCGCAGCACACGGGCGAAGAGCATTCGCATTCTCCCGATTCTTCTGGATCAGACCAGCGCTTTTTGCATTGGGGGCTGTTGACCCCACCGTTTCGACAAGGCGACAAAGGCGCCCGTCACAACGCCGTACACCACCGAACCCGCCGCGATCAGGCCGAAGAGCGTGCTGAGGCCGGCCGCGAAATGCGTCACGAGGAGCCAGCCGAGGCCGGCGCTCACCAACAGCCGTGCCGTTCCGGCTAGGAACGGCCACGTTACGCGGCCGGCGCCTTGGCCGGCGAAGTAGAAAATGAAACCGGCACCATAGAGCGCGTAAAACGGCGCGACGATCCGCAAGTACAAGGTGCCGGTGGCAACCACGGCCGGATCGTGCGTGAAGAGTCCAAGCCACGCCGCCGGGAACAACGCCGCAGCCGATCCGATGATTCCCGTCAAGAGAAATCCGGCCGCGGCCCCGATCCAGGCGATGCGGCGCGCACGCGTCGCCTGCCCCGCCCCGACGTTGGTGCCGACCATCGTGAGCACGGCCGCGCCGATGCCGAACAACAGCGGCACGAGCAAGTAATCCAGACGCGACGCGATGCCGTAGCCGGCGAGTGCCGCCGTACCGAACGAGCCGGCGGCGCCCGTCAGAAGCACGACCGTGATGTTCGTCTGCAGCGTTCCGACCGCGGCCAGCAAACCAACGCCCAAGATCAACCGGAAGAGCCGCGCTTCGAGCGGCGCGATGCGCAAGACCAGCGTCGCGCGACCAGAGGCGAGGTAGGCGACGAGAGCGATGCTGGCGACGACGTAATACGTGCACACCGCGATACCGGCGCCCGCCACACCCATGCGCGGCAGCGGTCCGAAGCCGAAGATAAAGGCCGGTGAGAGCGGGATCAACACCGCGGCTCCGATGAACGTGACGAGTGCCGGAACTTTCACGTCGCCTGCGCCGCGCAGCGCCGAAGAGATGAGGTTCACGAGCCAGATCGGAACCGCACCGGCGAAGAGAAACGCGGAGTACGTGAGCGCCGCGGTGAGGATCGCGCCGTGACCGCCGAGGCTGCGGTACAGATCCGGTCCGAAGATCAGCGCGGCACCCGTGAAGAGCAGTCCGAACACCGCCGCGAGCACGATCGCGTGCAGCAGCAGCGCGTCGGCGTCCTTCTGCCGGCCCGCCCCGATTTCGCGCGCGACGGCCGAGGATACGCCGCCGCCGATGCCGCCGTTGGACATCATCGTCATCAGCATCACGACCGGGAAGACGAGCGACACGCCGGCGATGGCCGTCGTTCCGAGAAAGCTGACGTAAAACGTTTCGGCCACGGAGACGAGCGTCTGCACGACCAGAACCGAAACCGTCGGTAATGCCAGCCGGACCATGGTCGGGACGATGGGCCCGTGCTCCATGGCCTGCCGCATGCCGGCCTTGGATGCGTGAACGCCCGGTGTAGCGACCGGGGCGGCGGGAGTCGGGATCTGCGGGGCGGCCTGCATAGCTCGTCTTTCGGCGGTTGATTTATCTGTATATGCATGTTATCATAGGTGTCAATCATGGCGAAAAGCGTGGTGGCAAAAGATAAACCTTCGATGCAAGAACTCCGCAATTGCACGTGTTCGAGGCTAAGGCGAGCCGGCCGGCGCGTCACCCAGCTCTACGATCAGGCACTCGAGCCGGCGGACCTGACCGTCGGCCAGTTCGGGCTGCTGGCCTATCTGGCCACCGTCGGTCCCGGCGCAACCGGCGGGATCGCGATCGGCTCGCTGGCGGATGCTCGCGGCATGGACCCGACGACGTTGACGCGCAACCTCAAGCCGCTGGTCAACGACGGGCTGGTCGTCACCGCAGCCGACACGCACGATCGCCGCGTGCGCACGGTAGCCATCAGCCCGCGCGGACGGGAAAAGTTCCACGCGGCCGCACCCCTCTGGCAACGCGCTGAGGCCCAACTCGGGACGTTGCTGGGCGCGGAGACGCTCGCGGCGCTGAATGCGCTGCTCGAGGTTTCGATCGCCAAGATCGACTAATGGCGCCTGCCCGGGCTAAAGAGCTGCCGAGGACGTGCCGATACCTGTGATACGCCTCACAGCGGCTTGACGGGTGGCAAGGATGCAAATCTCGCAGAACAGCGGCCTCATAACCAACGTTCGCAGCACGCTGCGCGCGGGGCTCAGCGACGCGGCGCAAGGCACGTCTTCAGGTCTTGCCGCGGCGCAGACGACCGGCGGCGATCCGCTCTTCACCGGCACCCCGCCGATCGGGGCGGGCGCGGATTCATTCGATCGAACCGTCACGACGACGACCGACGACATCACGATCACCGTGAACGTCGCGCGCGTGCAGAACGGCGGCGTCACGCCGGCCGCGACGGACGCTTCGGGCGCTTCCGATCCGGCCCAGGTCGGGGAAACGGTCCAACTCGAGATCAAGACGATCGACGACTCGCTCACGGGCAAGCAGCAGAAAATCATCGTCGATCCCGTTGAGGCCGCGAGCTCGAGCATCAGCGATGCCGAGATCGCCGGCATCGAGAGCAAACTTCTCTCCGGCACCGGCGCTTACGCCGGCAACGTCTCGATCGACGACCAGCGGACCATCACCCAGAAGGTCGATCAAACCGTGCTCGTACCCGATGCGGCCGGCAGGCTTCAATCCGTGGAGACCAGTTCGTCGAACACCGTGACGGCGGACTACTCTGCCGATCAGACGAGCCGGCAAGACTTCGATGCGACGACCGGCACCGCCGAAACGGCGACCAGCCTAACAGCAGCGCTGCTCAAAACGTTCTCTTCCACGGATTGGCTCGGCGCGAATATCCCGGGCTTGGTCATCTCCGCCCAAGCGTAGCGCTCCGCCCCGCTATTAGTGAGCGCGGCCGGTACAAGCGATTTTACGCGGTCACGGTTTCGCGGTAGCATAACCGTGAAGTGAACCGAACCCGTTTCCTGACCGGCGCGTCGCTCGCCACTGCGGCGCTCGGCCTCCGCGGTTGGGCGCCGGCCGGCGCCGAGCCCTTCCCACAACTCCAAGCTGCCGGGTCGGTCAATGACACCGGCGGCCTGTTATTCTACGCGCACGACATGGGCTTTTTCGATAAGGCCAAGCTCCCGGTCGCCGTGTCGCCGCTCGGCAGTTCGGGCACGATCTCGGCGGCGATCGCGTCGGGCTCGCTGCAGATCGGCTCGATCCCGGTCAGCGCGGCCGCGCTCGCTCGCGACCGCGGTCTGCCGCTGGTGATGATCGCACCCGCGGGCCTGTATCTGAGCACGATCCCCACCGCCGGCCTGCTCGTGCTCAAGGATTCGCCGATCCGCAAGGCCGCCGACCTCAACGGCAAGACGATCGCGACGCGCGACCTCTCGAACATGAGCTATTTCGGCGCGAAGCAATGGATCGACAAGAACGGCGGCGATTCGAAGTCGATCCGCTGGATCGAGATCTCCGATACCAGCGACGCCGCCGCGCTTGCCGCCGGGCGGATCGACGCGGCGTCGGTCAGCGAGCCCGCGCTCGACGACGCGCTGCGCGGCGGCACCGTCAGGTCGCTGGCGCCCGTGTTCGATGCGATCGCGAAACGGTTCCTCATCAGCGGCTACTTCACCGCAGCGGCGTTCGCGCAAGAGCATCCCGACGCCGTGCGCGCGTTCGCCGGCGTGATGGCGTCGACGGCGGCGTGGGCCAACAAGAACCACGCGCAGACCGCGAAGATTCTCGAGAAGTACGCGCAAGCACCGGTTCCGCCGGATAGCCCGCGCGTGGAGTACGCCGACCGCCTCGCCGTGGCCGACGTGCAGCCCGTGCTCGACCTGCTCTTCACATACGGTGTGCTGAAGGTCCCCGCACGCGCGAAGGACTTCTTCTCCCCGCTCGTTGCGCCCGCGTAGCGCCTGCCAACCCCGCTCGAAAGGATCCGACATGTCCAAACCCGTGATTCGGCACCTGGCACTCTTCGCGCGCGACCCGGAAAAGCTCGCGACCTTTTATCGCGACGTCTTCGAGATGGAACTCATCCACAGCAACGGCCCCGGTAAGGCGCAGTATCTCAGCGACGGCTACTTCACGCTCGCGATCCTGCCGCACCGGCTCGAAGGATCCGCGGCCACCGGTCTCAATCACTTCGGCTTCTCGGTTGACGACCGCGACGCGATCGCCGAACGCCTGGTGCACGCGGGCGTCGAATCGCCAAAAGAGCGCCCCGCCGACCGTCCGTTCGCCGAGTACCGCGCCGTCGATCCCGAAGGCAACTGGTTCGACCTCTCGCAGCACGGCTTTGCCGAAATCGAAACCGCCGCCGACCGCCGAAGCTAGATAGAGGATCACATGGCGTTAGCTACACGCGAAGTCGGACGTCAGGGTCTGATCGTTTCCGCGATCGGCCTCGGCTGCATGGGCATGAGCCAGTCGTACGGCGCAGCCGACGAGTCCGAGTCGATCGCGACGCTGCATCGCGCGATCGAGCTCGGCTGCACGTTTCTCGACACCGCCGAGGTCTACGGACCGTTCACCAACGAGGAGCTGTTGGGCCGCGCGCTGACCGGCAAGCGCGATCAGGTCGTGATCGCGACGAAGTTCGGATTCCGGATCGAGAACGGCAAAAACCTCGGCGTCGACAGCAGTCCGGCCCATATCCGTGCGGCGGTTGAAGGCTCGCTGCAACGGTTGCAGACGGATCGCATCGATCTGCTCTACCAGCACCGCGTCGACCGCAGCGTGCCGATCGAAGAAGTTGCCGGCACCGTCGGCGAGTTGGTGCAGGCGGGGAAGGTTCGCTTCTTCGGGCTCTCCGAGGCGGGCGTCGCCAACATCCGCCGCGCGCATGCCGTACATCCGGTCTCGGCGCTGCAGAGCGAGTATTCGCTCTGGGAGCGCAACCTCGAGCGTGACGTGATCCCGGCGCTGCACGAACTCGGCATCGGACTCGTGCCGTTCTCGCCTCTCGGCCGCGGCTTCCTCACCGGTGCGGCAAAACGCGCGGAAGAGTATCCGGCCGACGATTACCGCCGTAGCGATCCGCGCTATCAGGGCACGAACTACGACGCCAACGTCGCGGCCGCGACGAGCGTCCAAGACATCGCTCGCGCGCTCGGCGTAAAACCCGGCCAAATCGCGCTCGCGTGGCTGCTGGCGAAGGGCCGCGACATCGCGCCGATCCCCGGCACCAAGCGCCGCACCTATCTCGAGGAGAACGTCGCCGCAGCCAACATCAGCCTCAGCGGAGCGCAGATGCAGCAACTCGATGCCGCGTTGGCGCCTGAAAAGATCGCGGGACAGCGCTACAACGAAGCGCTCATGTCGACGGTGGATCGCTGACCCGCAAAATCACATCAACGACATGAGGATCCGGGCGAGGCGTTCGTCGGAGGACGATACCTCGCTCAAGTGATGCCGATCGACTGATTTGAGAGCTCGGGCGTGAAACGCCGTGACGCGCGCTACCAGTTCGTCGGCATTACGGCGCTTGAGCGCATCGACGATTGCCTGCCGATCCGGCTGCGCTTTCGCGATAACCTTGTACCACGATGCGTAGGTCGGACTCCAAACCTCACGCGCGAGCGCCATCTGCACATCGAGCAGAAAGTTCTCGAGTGCGAGCAGCAACGGGTCATGCGCGGCTTTGGCGAGACCGCCGATGAAGCGTTTTAAACCGTCCGCGATCGCATCTACATCCTTGGCCGCGGAAAGTGCCGCGACGGCGCCTTGCAGCTCGGCGATATCTCGAGCCGTCGCATTCTTCACCGCGAGGCGGGCCGCATACGTGCTCAGCGCGCCCAAGAGGCCCATGAGGTTGTGAATACTCACCCCCTCCAATTGAATGACGGCCCCGAGCGACTTTGCGACGAGCGTGTCGGCCAAAGCCGAGACGAAGCTGCCGCTGCCATGCCGCACGTCGACTAAGCCCATCGCGTTGAGCCCCTGCAGCGCTTCCCGAACCGTCGCGCCGCTTACGCCGTATTGTTCTGCCAGAGTTCGTTCGGGCGGCAAACGCGATCCATGGGCCAAAGCGCCGGAGACGATCTGCCCCATCAGGTCTTCGCCGATCGCGTCCGCGGCTCGGGCTCGGGCGGGCAGGCGCGGAGCCGGGCCCGTTTTCGATTTGACCATTTCAACCCAGGAACCGCGAGTGTCGCGGAAGGTTTTCCCAAGACACCAGGTAACTTAGTGACTTAGAAAATCTTCGCTATTTGGGGGGCTCCGATGAAGATCGTTTTGTTCGACGATAAAAACTGGACGATGGACCACCCGACCGGACAAATCGCGTTCCACCATCTGCTCAAAGGCACCGACGGGACGCCCGAAAACTTCATGTACATCCTGGGCCGTCAGGATCGCGACTTCTATATGCCGCGTCATCGGCATAACTTCGATCAGATCCGTCTGCCGCTCGTCGGCACGATGAATCACGGCGGCGGAACCGTTGTCGGAGCGGGCGAGGTCGCCTACGTTCCCGAGGGCCTTCCGTACGGACCGCAACAGGATCCGGTCGAGCCGTATGCCCCCGGCGAACGCCTGCAGCTCGTTTTGCAGTTCGGCGGTGCCTCCGGCATGGGTTTCATGAGCATCGAGCAGCGCCGCAAAGCGTGGAAAGAGCTCGAGCAGACCGGTAAATTCGTCGGCCCGTACTACCACCGCAACGACGGCACGTCGGCCTGGGGGCTCAACGCGATTTGGGAGCACGTGTTCGGCGATCGCATCAAGTACCCGCGGCCGCGTTACAAGAGCATCATCATCGCCGACCCGAAGGTCTTCAACTGGCTTCCCATCCGGGGCAGCCGCGGCGTCGATCGCAAATTTCTGGGCACGTTCTCGGAACGCGGCGTGAGCGTTGAGATGATTCGCGTGGCGGACAAAGCCGAATGGCGCTCCAACACCGGCGACGGAATGCGTTTGATCTTCGTGCTTTCGGGCGAGGGAACCGTCGAACAAACACACGTTACGCCGTATTCGGCGCTGCAAGTTGAAAGCGGCGAAACACTCTCGCTGACCGCGGCAACGGAGATGGAGCTCTTTAGCGTCACGCTGCCGCCCGTGCAGCGGCCCGCGGTCCCATCGTCGGAGTACGATCTCGAGGAACTTCCGGGCGAACCCGTTCCAGCCTAACGGCTAAAAAGCGAGCAGTTCATGGTCCTTTCGCGAAGCATATTCGTTTCTTCGCTCGCCGCCGCATGCGCGAGCATCGCTCCCCGAGTGGTCCGAGCGCAAGCAGCCGGCGCATCACCCGTGCGTATCGGCGTCGTCCCCGTCGAGGTGTGCGCGGAAGCGTTCTTCGGCGTTGACCTCGGCATTTTCAAGAAGGCCGGCATCGAGGTCGAGCTGGACTGGTTTTCGAGTCCGGGCGCGGTCTCGACGGCGCTGGCCGGGAATGCGATCGACATCGGTCTGTTCGATTCGGCCGGCCTTGTCTCGGCGTATGCGCACAACCTTCCGGTCGTGTTGCTCGCCCCGGGCAAATTGTATGAAGACATCGACCCGGAAATCGGACTCGTCGTTCGTTCCGATGGTCCGAAGATCGCGAAGGACCTCACCGGAACAACCGTCGCCGTGCCCAGCGTCAACAACATCGGAGCGCTGCAAACGCTGGCCTGGCTCGATCATAACGCCGGCGATTCGAAGAGCGTCAAATTCGCCGAGATTCCGTTTACGGCAATGAACGAGGCGGTGTTGCGCGGCAGCGTGGTCGGCGCCGTGTCGGTCGAACCGTGGTTGAGCGACGCTCGCGAAAAGGGCTTGCGGACGGTCGTGCTGGCCAATGGCCTCGGGCCGGTTTTCGTCGCGAGCGCCTGGGTCGCGACGAAGCGTTGGGCCGACGCCGATCCCGCCCTTGCCGATCGTGTTGTGTCGGCGATCTATGCTTGCGGCCATTGGGGGAATACCAACGCCGCGGCGTCCGTTCCGATCGTCGCCAAGTACACCAAAGTGCCGGCGGAGACGATCGCGAAAATCCATCGCGGACGCTTCGCCGAATCGATCGATCTGAAGACGATTCAGCCGGTCATCGACGGCATGGTCAAATATGGCTATCTCGCCAAGGGCTTTCCGGCGAGCGAACTGCTCGCTCGCGGCGGTAAGGGCGCGGCTTAAGGGGCGTTCAGAACGGGATTGCCAAGGGGCCGAACATCGCATCGCAGTTCACTAGAACGACCTTCTTGCGGACGATCTTCAGCGCGCCCTCGATGGGCCGCAGCCGGTACTCGCACGCGCCGCTGAAGACGCGTTGTTCGTCGGGACGGCTCTCGACCATCAGCACGTAGCAGCTCACGAGGTGCGTCCCCTCGGCGGCATCGAAACCGCGCACGCGCACGTTACTGATGTGGTGGTGGCTGCGCGTGCGCGCGTTGTAGACGAGGTTGCTCGGCTCGCGCAGACGCCGGATGCGCGCTTCCATCATCGGCCGGTCGTCATAGAACAGCGAGACCATCTCGCGCGGATTGTCTTGGCCGGGGGCCATCGGCACCCAATAGTCGCCGTCGGCTGTGAACAGATCCATCCACTCTTCGAAGCGGCCCTGATCGAGCAGTTCAGCTTCGTCGAACAGAAAGCGCTCAGCGTCGCGCAGCTCGAGCAGTGCCGTCACTCCACCGCCATGTAGGCCGACCACGCTTTGAACTGGTTGCGCATCGGCAACTCGCTCGTGCCCGTGCCGTTGACGGTGCCGTCGGCCTCGACGCGATCGATGCCGTATCCGCGGCCGAAATCAATCCACTCGACCGCTTCGGCGGCATAGCCCGCTTGGCAGCGCTCGTACATCTCGAGATCGTCGCTGAGCGCGATGCCCGAAGACGAACCCAAATTGTTCGCCATTCGGATCGTCGTCTCGAACAGCTCGGGCGGCGCGCCGTTGAGCCGCATCGGATACATGACCACCTCGGTGCGGTCGACGGCCAGCGGCAAGATCACCCGGATGTTGCCGTAGAACCCTTGCGTCAACAGGTTCGGATAGATCATGTTGAGGTGGCGCGTGACGGCGAGGATCTCGTCGGTGCGCGCTTCACCGTTGCGCTCCGCCAGCAAAGCGCGATATCTCTGGTACACTTCGCCGTCGCGCGGCGGGCGCGGCAACCCTCCGATGAAGGTGTGGCCGTACGGAAATGCCGCCGTGCCCGACTCGTCCATTTTGGAGAGGGGCGAGGTGTTGGCGCGCAGCGAGGCGACACGGTGCTGGCCGAAGGGCGGATCGTAGCCCTCGGTGCTGGTATGCGTCACGGCGACGTTGGCGCTATGATGGAGCGCGCCGGCGTGCACGATGTCGTTTGAGTTCTCGATGATCAGCTTCCAGTTGGACTTGCTCAACTGGCGGCACACGCCCCCCGCGAACGTGACCTCACCGTCGGGCGCTCGATCGATGAGATCGTCGATGCTCGACGACATGCCGCCGAGGAACGTCGGCAAGTCGGGCCCCGATTCGGCCAGCGACGCAAAGATGAAGCCGCGGTAACCGGCGACGCGTGCGACTTTGCGCAGGTTGAACTGCTCGGCGCGTTTGTCGAAATCCGCATAGCCCCACTTCATCGGCACCCCGGTCAGCGTGCCGTCGGTATCGAACGTCCAGCCGTGATACCGGCACAGGAGCCGCCGGCCGTTGCCCTTGGGATCGAGGCATACCAACGATCCGCGGTGCGTGCAGCGGTTATAGAGCACCTGTACGGTTCCGTCGTGATGTCTCGTGACGACGATCGGCTGGAGCCCGATGCGCGTCGTGACGTAGTCGCCGGCGTTCGGAATTTGGCTCGTATGCGCAACGAAGATCCAGGCCCGTCCGAAGATACGTTCCATCTCGAGCGCGAAGACGTCGGGATCGGAATACACCCGGCGGTGCACGCGATCCGGCTGCACTAAATCGCCGACATCGATCGTTGCGGGAGCGCCGGCTAGGCTCATGGCGTGGCTTCTTTCGTCACCGCAGGACCGAGACACTCCGCGTGTACTCGGTCACCCGCAGCGGCTTGGTGATCCCGCCCTCGTGGCGCAGGAAGTCCCAATTCTTCTGCAGCGCGGGGACGTCGACGGCGCCGTGCGGAGGCCGGTAGAAATCGTCGTTGGTCAAGAGAAACTTCTCGAGCACGGGCGTCTCGATCTTGCTGATCGCCGCCGTCGTTGCGATCACCGCACTGCGGTTCGCCGGGTTGTTCACGTAGTTCGCGACGGTCACGAAATCTTCCATGAACTTGCGAACCGCGACCGGGTTCTTGCGCACGAAATCGCCGCTGAACCCCTGCATGAGCTGCACGAACGGATCTTGGACGTCGGTCAGTTTGAAGAGGGGCGCAAAGAGCCCGGTTGCCATCGCGCGGCCGTAGAACGGCTGCGCGAAGATCCCGACGTCGATCCGGCCGGCCGCCAACGCTTCCTGCTGCTGCGCGAACGGCAATTCGATCTTCTTGTAGTCGGTCCCGGGCCGGAGCTTCGCGCGGTCGCGGATGTAGTAGTCCTGAATGTAGTCGGTCGATCCGGCCGTCGCGGCCGTCGCGACCGTCTTGCCTTTGATGTCGGCCAGCGTCTTGATTCCGGCGTCCTTGCGCACGAGCCACGTCGTTGAGAAGAACGGCGTGCGCTCCTCGATGAACTGCCCGGTGACCACGATGTCGGCACCCTGCTCGATTCCGTTGGGCATTGAGAGACTGCCGATCGTGGCGCCGTCGAGCGTTCCGGCCGCGAGCCCCTGAACGCCGAGGCTCGTGCCGACGAAACGATACCACTCGACCGTGTAGTAGGTGCCGAGGTTCGGCGCCTTCGAGGGGTCGTTCATCATGACGTAGTGGATCTCTTCAGCCGGAATACCCCAGCTATGGCGGATCGTCACCGGTTTGGCCGGCGGCGGCGCATCGGCGGCGAACGCCAGATCGTCGAGGGTCAACACGGGCAGCGCGGCCGCGCCCACCCCGCCGAGAAATGCCGAACGCCGCAAAATCCGCTCCTTCCGCGCCAGCGCGCGACACGGCGGTCCGTTCGCTATCCATACATAAATCCATGGCCCGAGGCGTGCCGCGGTTTGCAATGGAAGAGAATATCTTCCGCGGAGATTCGCTATGACCGCCGTCGCTCGGCCCCCACTCGTCGTTGACTTCCACTCGCACATGCTCGAAGCGGAGACCTCGCGGCGGTCGGCCGGCCGCACCGTCCTCACCGGTTACGGCGCGCGCCCCGAAGCGGCGGCACGCACGCAGCCGGGCACGCACATGTGGACGCAGATGACCGACCCCGCCAAACGGATCGAGGATATGGACGCCGCCGGTATCGATGTGTCGGTGGTTTCGTCCTCGACGGTCAATCAGGGAACGTCGTGGGCCGGCCCCACCGAAGACCGCGAGCTCTGCGCGCGTTGCAACGAGCGCATCGCCGAGTGGGTGCGCCGGTACCCCTCACGGCTGGCGGGGTGCGCGCAAGTTCCGCTTCAGGACGTGCCGCTCGCCGTAAGTGAACTCGAGCGAGCCGTTCGTGACTGTGGTTTTCGCGTCGTCAACGCGTCATCCAATTATGCCGGTGTCTATATCGGCGAGCCGCGCTATGCGGAGTTTTGGGCGGCCGTCGAGCGCTTGGGCGTAACGGTCTGGATTCATCCCGAAGGCGCGCCGGATCCGTGGCTGCAGAAGTACAGCATGTGGAACTCCATCGGACAGCCGATGGAAGAAACGAAGGCCCTCGCATCGATCATTTACGAAGGCGTGCTGGACCGCCACCCGGCACTCAAGATCGTCATCTCTCACGGCGGCGGATATCTGCCGCATTACTTTGGGCGGCTCGACCGCAACACGGTAAACATGCCGGAGAGTGCCCGCAACATCTCGCGCAAGCCGAGCGACTATCTGCGCTCGTTCTACTTCGACACGTGCGTCTATGACATCGGGACGCTCGAAGCGCTCGTCAAACGGGTCGGCGCCGACCGCGTCGTGTTGGGCACCGACTATCCCTTCGGCGAAGCCGACCCGGTGCGAATTCTCGACCGGTTACCCTTCCTCACGCCGGAGGCCGTAGCGCAGATCGCCGGACGCAACGCCGCCGCATTGCTCGATTTGCTCTAGGGCTCAACGCCAGGCGTCGACGGAGATCGTCCCGCCCTTGGGATAGCGGCCGCCGATCAGCCGAAACGCGCCCTGCGTTTCGCCGCCGACGACGACGATGTTGATCTCGCCGGGCTCGAACATCTGGACGAGCTGGTCGGGCGGCGCTTTGAGCTTCGATGCATGCGGCTCGACACCGGCGACGGCCAGCGGCAGCGTCAGCGTTTGCACCCATTGGTCGTCCCAATACTCACGCGCCGTCATCACGGCGTTTTCGGCGCACCACCGCGCAAGTTTTTCCTTGGTGTCGAAACCCAGCTCGAAGAAATGCCGGGCGACGATGGGATCCATCACGATCAGCGGCGGCATGTTGTGGTCGCCGGCAGTGATGCAGCGGACGAATTTTTCTTTCCACGTCTCGCGCGGACCGAAGCCCGACGTCGTATAACGCGCGCCGAAAAAGATACTGACGGTGGACTCGCTCGGTTTGAAGCCGCGCTGCACGTGGAAGGGCTGCCACGGCGAACGTTCTTCTGCTTCGGGAAATGCTGCCGAATAGTTATACGCATTGCCGAGCGTGCCCATGTAGGTGTCGCCGGGCACGGAACCCCCTTGGCCGTTGATCGATAGCAAGTTGTAGGCGCGGCCGATGGTAACGTTGGCGTGGTTGTATGGACCGAGCGCGCCGATGCCGCTGCTCATGCCGATCTCCTCGCGCACCGGACCGTTCACGACCGCCGTTACGGCAATCGAGGTGGTGCTGCTCGAGCGCGCGGAAACGCCGCTCGCCGCCAGGGCCAGGATCACCGGCAAGTATTCGGGCTTCGCGCCGGCCATCACCGCGTTGACCGCGACCTTTTCGACGGTCAGCTCCCAAGCCTCGCGAAAGTTCGTCGGGCTCAGACGTCCGACGACTTCGTCGGGCGCATGACTGGTGCCGCGCAGCATCGCGGCGACGCGTTCTTCCGTCGGCAACACGATCGGCATGAAGTCGGTCCAGTTGTTGTCCACGAACAGCGCCCGGAGATCGTCTTCGGTTGCTGGCGGCAGCAGGCGCGGCGTCGAGCGTTCGAACGATTGGCCAACGAAGTCCTCAGCGCTCAGCGGTCCGGTGAGTGCTTCGATCACCCCCTGCATGAACGGCTTTTTCGAAACCGGATCGAGGCCTTCGATATAGCCGCGCAGCTGCTCGGGCGGGATGTCGACCACCGGCTGGGGCACGTAGCATTGCCGCGTACGCGGCATGCCGCCCGCGCGCGCCGTCGATTGCGCGAGACGGGCAAACACGTTCGTATGCACGGCCACCGACGGCACACCCGCCTCTTCGAGCGCCATCGTAAGCCCCACGACCGTGGGGCTACAGGTGCTTCAAAGCCCGACTCCGAGAATCGCGGCATCGCCATCAGCAACGATGGTCGCGCGCATTTCCGGATCGTCGACCCAGCTTTCACGCGGTTTGATCGTTTTGGTATGGACGCCCGGCAAGTGCGTTGCGAACCAGTCTTGCAACTGGTTCATGAAGACTTCCGAATTATCGAACAGGCAATCGACGAGATAGAGCGTCTCCCCGTCGAGTGTCTGCGGCCGGGCCGCCAGGCGCTTACCGGTGACCTTCGGCGCGAAGCCGCGCGGATCGTGCACGGTTAGCAATTCGGACATTCGATCACCTACGGTTCGAGCGGTGCTTGGAACAGCCACGTTCCGCCATTGAGAAAGCGGTCGATGGTAATTGCGGCGACGCTGCCGTCGCCGGCCGATGCCGCGCTACGGCCGGCCGAACCTGAGCGCACCGTGCCCGCGGCGCAGATCCCGGGCAGGCTGGTACGCATGGCACCATCGGTGGGAATCGCGCCGCCGGCGTCGAGGGCTAGGACCGAAGCGAGGAATTCCGCCTCGGGCTTGAGCCCGATGTACACGAACACGCCGTTGACCGCTACGTCGGAGGTTGCGCCGGCGCTCGCCACGCGCACCGCGGACACGGAGCCCTTGCCGAGGATTTCCGTGACCGTCGCATCGTTGCGCACTTCGATCGTGGGGTTTTCCGCGACCCGCACTTTATAGGCGGCCTGCCCGGTGAGTTCCGGCGCGCGGTTCACGATGATCGTCTTGGCGGCGAACTGGGCCAAGGTCAACGCTTCCTGCAACGCGCTATCGCCGCCGCCGACGACGGCAGCGATCTTGTTCTTCACAAACGGTCCGTCGCAGGTCGCGCAGTGGCTCACGCCCTTGCCGCTGAACGCGTCTTCACCGGGCACGCCGAGATGCTTGAGGGCCGCGCCCGTCGCGATGATCACGGCACGCGCGGTCAGATCGCCTTCGCCGGTTGCGACTCGCCAGACGTCGCCGTCGCGCGTCAGCCCGTCGATCGTCGTCTGCAAAAATTCCGCGCCCGCGTTCTGGGCCTGTTCCTGAGCGATCGGGCACAGGTCGTAGCCGGGGATACCATCGGGAAAGCCCGGAAAGCCGTCGACCGTCTCGATGCTCAGCAGCTGCCCGCCCAGCAACCCGCCGGCGAGAACCAAGGTCTTCCGCCCAAGCCGCGCCGCGGTAAGCGCCGCGGTAAGACCGGCGATGCCCGCACCCGCTACGATGACCTCGAAATCTGGCTCCGCGCTCATTCTGCTACCCATAGCATCAGCCCGTAGAAAGTTTACGCACCTTCACACGGTTCCTGTGCGCGCCTCGGCCGACTAGCTGCTCGTGCCGACCCCGTACTCGCGGCCGATATCCTGCATGGCGGTCGTCAGGATCATGTGGAAATCTGCATTCACAGCCGGTGTGAAGCGCTTATCCGTGTCGCCCATGATGTCGTGATGAATTTGGCGCCACATGAGGACCTCGAGCATGTAGCCGACATCGTAACGTTGCGTATTCGTTACTCCGGCGTGATAGAGCGCGCTCGCAAGCGCGGAACTCGAATCCGGATCTGGAGCGGCGGTCTTCGGCAGCGGGATCAGCCGCCCGATCATCGCTGCCCTTCTACGCCAAACGTCACTCGCGGCACGTTTCCGTAAAAGGCGAGCACCACGCAAATCCGGGACCAAAGACTAGCTGGGGTACGTGCGAGGGCACCCTTACACGGCCCCCGCGCGTGGAACGGCGAAACCGAGCGCATGCACACCGACCGGTTCACCGAACGGGCACGCGCCTATGCCGCGACGCGGCCAAAGCATCCGCCGGCCGCGATCGATTATGTCTTGGCCGGCTTCGCCATCCCCGCCGTCAATCTCGCCGACCTCGGGTCGGGAACGGGACTCTCATCGCTTCCGTTCGCCGATGCCGGCGCGCAGGTGTGGGCGGTCGAACCCAATGACGCCATGCGCGATGCCGCCGAGTCGCATCCGCGGATCATCCCGGTGAAAGCGACGGCCGAGCGCACGACGCTCGATGCGGCGTCGATCGACATCGTGACGGCATGTACGGCCTGGCACTGGTTCGATCACACCCTCGTTGTGGACGAGGTGAAGCGCATCCTCAAACCGCGCGGCCGGCTCGCGATCCTGGAGATCCATTTCGACGAGACCGACGCGTTTACCAAAGCGTGGCGCAACACGTACTGGCGGTTCGGGAAACGCGTTCCGCTCATGCCGGGAAACTTGATCGCTGATGCTCTCGCGCTCAATCCCGGCGCCGTGACCCGCGCGAGGTTTCCGTTCGCACACTCGCTCGATCGCGGCGGCTTGCACGCCTACACCGATAGCAACTCGCTCACGCCGACGGACCCGGACCTCTATAACGCGCTGCACGCCGCGATCGATGTGCTGCTCGACGACCTCGGATCGCCCGAGCGTGTCGCATTGCAGCGTATCAGCGACGTCACGCGCATCGAACGTTAGGGCTCGTTGGGATCGCGGACCATCGGGTAGGCCGCGATTTCGACGGGTACCAATCGGCCGTTGCGCCGTTCGATCCGTCGGATGTAGACGTTCTCGACGGCAGCGCGCGATTGCGGATCGATGACCACGGGACCTCGGGGACTTTCAAAATGCATCCCGCGCACGGCCTCGATCGTCTTGTCGGGATCCAGGTTGCCATGCAGTTGCTGCGCGATCGTATAGATCGCACCCAGGATGTCAAAAGCGGCGCAGGCATCAAAGGTCGGCACCTCGTCGGTGCTCCCGTAGGCCGTCTGGTACGCCGCCACAAATGCCCGGTTCAACGGCGAGTCGTGCGTGTAACTGTAGTTTTGCGAGCTGATTAAGCCGAGCGATATCGTAGGATCGCTCAACGCGACTTGCGAGTCGGGGACGATGCTGGTGGGCGAGAGCACCTTGGTGGCTCGCAAGAGGCCGGTATTTTGCGCCGTCTTCAGCATCGCCGGTCCGCCGAGATAATTGAAAAAGGCAAACAGCACTTGGGCACCGGCGTCGTGTACCTTTTGCACGTACGCGGAGTAGTCTTGACTGTTGAGCGGGACGAGAGCTTCGCCCAGCACCGAGCCTCCGGCACCGGTGAAGCCTTTGCGAAACTCGCTATCGGAATCGACGCCCGGCGCGTAGTCTTGCGAGAGCAGATACGCCGTTTTGGCTCCCGAGCGGAAGGCCCAATCAGCCAACGGCTTCGTGATCTGCTGGATCGTGTAGCCGAAGCGCACGCTGTAGGGGGCGCTCTTGAAAACGTTTGACGTTCCGACGTTGATTGCAAAGAACGGTTTCTTCGCGGCCGTCGAGATCTGAGCAATCGCCGCGCCCGTCGGCGTCGACGTTCCGCCGATCAGGATATCCACGTTCTCTTGCACCACGAGTTCCTGAGCCACGCGTCGTGCGACGTCAGGCGCGAAGCCGGTGTCGTCCCGTTTGATGATGATCACCTTGCGGCCGGCGACCGTATCACCATGAAGCGCGAGGTATGCCGCAACCCCGGCATCGACGCCTTTGCCCACGAATTCGGGCGCGCCGGTATAGGCATAGATTAGCCCCACGCGCAACGGGGGCACCTGTTGCGAACCGGCCGGCGACGCCCCGGCTGCAAGGAGAACCGTTAACGAAAGGACGGCGCTGCGGCGAGCGATCATGCGGCCTCCGCCGTCACGGGTTCGATGTGGAAGATGCGCTCGGCATTGCGGTGGTAGATCTTCTCGCGATCGGCATCGCTGATCGCGGCTTCGTCCAAAAACTTCACCGCCGGGCCCATCGGCTGATACGGATAGTCGATCGCCCACATGATGTTGTCGGCGCCGACCGTCTTGATCGTACAGTCGAGTGCCGGGCCGGCTGAAGCGTTGCCGTTGGCGAAATCCGCGGCGCCGCTCGTGGTCACGACGATGTTCTGCGCGAAGACCTCGCTGAATTTCGGTCCGGGAACGCGCGCCATGGTACTTGCCCAATCGCAGCGCCACAGATAGAACGGCAGCGTCTCGCCCATGTGCCCGATCACGATACGCAACCGAGGAAACTTCGCGAAGATGCCCGCGCAGTACATCCGCATGACGTGCGTGCTGACCTCGGTGTTGTAGCCCCAGAGCGGTCCCGACATCCCGGGTAACTCGAACGCACCGGCGAGCCGCAGCGATGGATCGCGTGGATGTAAGTATATCGGGCGATCGAGCCCTTCGGCGGCCTCGAGGATCGGCCAGTACTTGGGGTCGTCGAGGTACTCGTTGTCGGTGTGCGAGTTGATGATGAACCCGTTGAGCCTGAGCGTGCGAATCGCACGCGTCATCTCGTCGACCGCCCGTTTCCCCTCTTGCGGCGCAACGGCAGCGAGGCCGCAGTAGCGGCTCGGGTGACGGCGGATCGCTTCCCCCAGGCGATCGTTTACGAGCGCGGCCATCTCGCCGGCTACACCCGGCCGCAGCAATTGTACGCCTGGCGACGTAAGTGAGAGCACGTGCATCGTTATGCCGAGCTGGTCCATCTGCGCCAAGCGCTGACCGTCGACATCAACGAGCGCATTCGCGACCGGGCTGTCGGCATTGCTCTGAAGACCGAAGACCCGTGCGTCGAGTGTGTCCCAGCTACCCGCTGAAAATCCGCGGTATACTTCGCGCAGCTCCTCGATGTTGAACGCTTCTTCGGTCGCGATCCGGATCGGGTTACTTTTCATCGGGATCACGCATCATCGGATAAACGGCGATTTCGGTATTTTGGAGTTGGCCGCCGACCTTGCCCACGCGACGAATGTAGACGTTTTGGTCGATGTCACGCGTCTGCGGGTCGATCAGGATCGGCCCGCGTGCGCTCTCGAATTTCATGCCCTTCACCAGTTCCATCGTCCGGTCGGCATCGAGCGTGCCGTTCTGCGCGGCCGCGGCCATGAAGATCGCGTGCAGGGCATCGTACGTCGCGACCGAGTAAAAGTCGGGCGTGCGGATGGCCGGGTCGGCTGCGGCCATGTCGCGCGTCAGCTGCGCATTCAGCCGCGACCGATGCGCCGCGGAGTAGTTCATCGAGGTGTAGAGGCCGATTGCGGCATCGCCGAGCCCTTCAAGCCCGCCCGACTCGTTGGTGAGATCGCCGGTTGCCAACAACTTGATCCCGCTCCTCTCACCGCCCGCGCTTTGCCACGCGCGGAGAAACGGGTGCCCGAACGTGGTCAGGAACGCGAACACGGCCTGCGGCTTGGCGTCCCGAATGCGTTGCACGTAGGGAGAGTAGTCGTTGGCACTGATGGGCACGCGGACTTGACCGAGCACGGTTCCGCCCGCGGCGGTGTAAGCCGCTTCGAAACTGGTTGCCGCATCGATCCCCGGATTCAAATCGAGCACGATCGAGTAGACACTCTTGAGGTTGTTCTTCACTGCCCAGCGCGCCAGCGGATAGGTCAACTGCGCCTCGCTGTAGCTGAAACGAGCGGCGTACGGATTGCGTTCGAGAATGCCGAGGGCGCTCGCATTCGTGATAAACAGCGGCACCTTGGCCTGGGTCGACACGGCCGCGACGCCCATGGCATTGGGCGAAACCGTCAGACCCATCAGGAAATCGACCTTGTTATTCACGACCAACTCTTGAGCCAGCCGTTTGGCCGTTTCCGGCGCAACGCCGCCGTCGTCGCGCTTGAGGATCTCGATCTTGCGGCCGGCGACCGTGTCGCCGTGTTCTTTGAAGAACGCCGCCACCGCGGCGTCGGCAGCCTTGCCGGCGAGCTCCAACAGCCCGCCGGAGAAGGTCGCAACCCAGCCGATCCGCAGCGGCGCCGCATCTGCGGCGCGAGCCGGCCAGGGAGCGAGCGCTGTTGCCGCGAGGCCGCTCAGGACGTGCCAACGTTTCATGGAATTTTGCTCCGAATTTAGTTGCGAATTGCAAATATTGCCATGCGCAAGGACACTTCCTGCACTTTGGACGAACTTTGAGGCAAGCGCCATGAAGCCAGATGAAACGTTTGATCTTACCGCCTATTTCCCGTACCTCATCGGCCGGGTCGGAACGTATCTCGAAGAGGCGGCTACTCAGGGGCTGAAAGCCGAGGGCGTCACGCTGATGGAATGGCGCGTCTTCGGCACGCTCGTCAGCCGGCAGAATTGCAGCATGGGCGAGTTGTCCGACGCGACGGCCATTCCGGCAACGGCACTTTCGCGCTTGGTGGGGAGCATGGAACGCAAGGGGACGGTTGTGCGCCGCCGCTCCGCCGGCGACGCTCGGGTGGTCAACGCCGGCCTAACCACCCGTGGGCGCGCCATGGCGCTGCGACTCGTTCCTTCGGCGCGTGCGCGCGAGGAGTACCTCACGTCGCTGCTGAGTGCGAATCAGGCTCGCGTCTTGCGCGCGGCCATCGCGCGCCTTTACGACGCGTTGCGCGACGACATCAAGAACTTTTCATAACGCCGACGCGTAGCGCTGACGGCTAACGGGCACGCAAGAGGTAACCGCGGGCCGGCTTACGCTTTGCCAGGTCCCCACGGCGGCGTTCCACTGAGCGATGTCGACCGCGTTTTCTCCGATGCCGTGCTGATCGCCGGCACCGAAATCGAAGACGCCATTCGCGCCCACCCAGCCGTGGAGGTGAGCGATGTAGTTACGTACCTGATCGGCACTCGGATCCGGGCCGAGGTGACGTAACGCGTCGACGAATATCATCATCGGATCCCAAGCGAGATTGGTTGCCGCATCGGGGCGGACGCCGATCGCTTTGAACGCCCGTTGATACGCTGTTTGCGCGTCGTGTACGGGACCGGGCGGCGTCGCTTCGGGCGTCATGCCGGCGGAATGCTGGAGGTTTTGCCCTAACCGGGCACAAGGTAGGCGCACCATGCAGTGGTCATCGGACATAGCATAGTTTTTCGGCGCGATTTTTTTGTTCAATGCGATTCCGCATCTGGTGAGCGGCCTGGAAGGACGGGCGTTTCAGAGCCCGTTTGCTAAGCCCCCCGGCCAAGGGCTGTCATCTTCGACCGTCAACGTGTTGTGGGGCCTGCTCAACGTGGTCATCGCGTATTTCCTGATTGTACGAGTTGGGACGTTCGATCTGCGATCGACGGAAGACGCCGTCGCCTGCGGACTTGGAGCTCTGTTCGCCTGCGTGCTGCTAGCGCGCACGTTCGGACGCTTCCACGGGGGCAACTCGCCGGACCGGCAGTGAAACCCCGCGCTGCCGGTACGCGAGGTTTTTGCTCGTGGAAACGTGAATTTGGCGGGTCCGATGATGGGAGCTGAGTTTACCGAACGTCGCCGTACTGAGCGGCGGCGACACATCGCGCGTTGCAGCCATCGCACCATCCGCCATGGCGTTGCCGACAAATGCGTCGCACCGGCCCTTTGGCGCTGCACCGGTTGCGGACAGCTCACCTGCCCGCAACACCGGGTTCAGTTGGACGATCCGTCGATCTGCAATCTTTGCACCAGCACGATGGTGCGCTTCACCCACCGCCGGATCAGCCGGCGCCGAGATCAGCAACCGATCCTCGCGGTGTGACCGTGCTCCGATCGGCGCGATGACGCTATCAGCCGGGCGCCGAACCGCCGGGGAGCCGGAATAATGCGCGCGCATTGTCGCGGCCGATTTTTTGGCGGTCGCGCTCGCTAATGGCGGCAGCATCAAACCAGGTCGCCGCTTCGGTGAACTCTTCGAAGGGATAGTCCGTCGAGAACAGGATGCGGTCTGCCCCTAACTCCGTGATGCAGTTCACCAGAGCCTGGGTGCGAAAATTTCCCGCCGTGGTGATGTAAAAGTTCTCCGCGAAATATTCCGAGATTCGCTTCTTCGCCGGATACCCGAGCGGCGACCAGCTGATTCGCTGGTCGATGCGGTAGAGGTTGAACGGTAACCCTTCGCCGAGATGGCCGAGAATGATCGTCAGCTTCGGGAACGCGTCGAAGAGCCCGCTGCCGGCCAAGCGCAGCGCGTGCAGGCCGGTTTCCGCTGCGAAACCATAGGCCGGCCCGATCAGCCACGGATGACCGGCGTAGGCCTTCCGTTCGCTCGGCTCGCGCGGGTGTAAGTACAACGGAACGTCAAGCCGTTCGAAGAGCCCGAAGAGCGGCCGATACTGCGGAGCATCATAATAGATGCACGTCTCGCTATCGCCGACTTGAGAATACCCGTTGACGAGAGCGCCGACGAATCCATACTCGCGGACGCACCGCTCGAGCTCGAGCGCAGCTGCATCGGGATCTTGCATCGGTAAGGCGGCGAACCCGGCAAACCGGGCGGGGTGTTTCGCGATCGCTTCGGCCAGCATGTCGTTCGCGATACGTGCCGTTTCTATAGCGTCCGCCGGGTGAGAAATGGCCTGAACGGCCGGCGCATTGAGCGACATGATCAACGTTTCAATTCCGAGTACGTCCATTTGCTCGAGCCGGTGCGGGATGTCGAGCAGCCGCCGTCGCAACTCCGGCCACATCGCCGCCGCGGCATACTTTTCCGAATCGCCGAGTGTCTGCTCGAGCGCGAAATGTTCCTCGAGGCCGATCTTGCCGTTTAGCATCTTAGCCTTCTCCCCTGTGTTTGCTTATCACGAGAAACTCTTTCGTCGCCGGCGCCCCGTCGCCCATCGCGCCGCCGGCGCACGGAAGCGCCCGATCGGCGGCATGTGGTGAAGCCGGTGGGTCGAATCCAGCTTCCGTGCTCCCTGCTGCAGTGGCTATCTCGAGGCCGGCGCCCGCGCCGACTCCGGTTGTTTACGCCGCACTCGGCGATTCGATCACGCTCGGTGGCGGAGCGTCGACGCCGGCGAACGACTACGTCTCGCTGGTCGGCGCCGCATTGAATGCCACGGTCACGAACCTCGGCATCGGGAGTGAGTTCAGCGGGCCGGTCAACACGACGATCGGAACCACGGCGGTTGTGAACGGCGGGGTTCTGGCCGACGAGGTACCGCGGATCCCGACGAACGCCAACCTCGTGAGCCTCTTCATCGGGACGAACGATCTGTGGCTCGCGAGTGAGCTGACCAAGGTGGGCGGAAACGCCGCCGTGATCGCTCCCGCCATCTCAACCGCCTATGCGAGAAATCTCCGAGCCATCATCGCGGGTATCAAGGCACGTGCGCCCGGGGCACGTGTCGCCCTCCTGACGGTGCCGAACCCGGCCTACCGGTACGACGCCGGGAAGACTGCGGCGGTACGAGCCGCTATTACCGCGACCGACGATGCGATGCGCCAGGACCTGATCGCCACCGCCGGTGCGGTCGTTGTCGATCTGCAGTGCGATCCGCAGCTCTACACGACCGCCGGCTACTCAAGCGTCTACGACTTGCATCCAAACGATACGGGGCACGCGGAGATCGCGAAGGATGTACTCGCCGCACTAAACGGTGCGAAGCCACCCAAGGCGTGTCCTTACTTGCAGCCGAGTTAGGCCGTACACGTAATTACGAGCGAAAGACCAGACAGTCTGTTGAACCGCATCTGCTCCGCCAGCGCGGCTTTACGCCGGTCAAGAGGGTTCCGAGGGACGGGCTGCTCCCGTCAAACTTCCAGCCACGACGATCAACAACGATACGCGGGTTGTGATTCATCCGTGCCGGTACGCACAGCCAAAAAGGGGTTATCCATGTTGGCCAGTTCCATCGTGCGAGCGCGACGACGGGAGCGGTACTCTTATCGGCCCTCGCGGTCTTCAGCTTCGGCACGCCGGCGTCGGCCTATGCGGACGTGCAGGTAACGAACGCCACGAAATTTGTGGCGCACGTTAAAGTTTCGTGTGCCGGATGCCAACACGATCAGTTCACCGTCGAGCCCGGCGCGAGCGCGAAGCCTCAGGCACGACGCGGCGCTTGCCTCGTTAAGAGCATCACGGCGACATTGACGGGGGTCCGGGCGTTAGAGCTTTCGAGTCTTCCCGATCCGGGCATGTCAACTTCTCGATCGTGTTGGCGGGCAGCGAAGCCGCCGTGGAGCAGAAGTAGTCCGAACACCGCCCATGTCAGGAATAATAAAACCCCGCGGTTACGGGGTTTGTGGAGCCGACGAGCGGACTTGAACCGGATACCATCTTCTAATCATCGATGAGCTCGGATACATTCCGTTCGAACGTGAGGCCACCGACCTCTTATTTCAAGTGATCTCAAGCCGCTACGAGCGCGGCAGCATCGGCATCACCACGAACCTCGCATTTCCGAACTGGACGGAAATCTTTCTGGACGCATGGCGGCAAGCGCAATCGTTGACAGACTCGTTCACCACGGCGTGATCTTCGAGCTCAGTGGCGAGAGCCATCGACTACGATCGCGCAAGAAGGCAGGAGCAAAACAAAGCCCGTCTTGAAAGGCGTCGGGGGTCAAATCCTCGATGCCGAAAAGGGGTCAATTCTAAACGGCCGTTTCCAGCCGAACAATCTCGCGATCAAGCCAATCTAATTCTGAGCGAACATCGATAATTTCCGGAATTTGCGATAGGGCACCAGCCATTCCCATCCTGTCGAGCAGTTTTTGTTGCTGCATCTCCATCGCTAAGGCCGCGTCCCACCACGTCGACAGATCGTGGCGCAGTGTCACAGCAGACCTTAATTGTGCTACAGGGTCGCCACCTAACAGTCGATGTACGTCCGCAAGACGTTTACGCAATTCCATCATCGAGTTGTAATGGCTGAGCATCCGATTGTTATCACTGGCCGCTTCGAAATGCTTAATCTCGGATACTACAGCTTGATCAGCTTCTACGTTCTTCAGCCGTTCGCGACTCTCTGATACGAAATCGCTTAGAACGTACATCCAAAGACGCTGCCCCGCCACCGTCCTCATCTCGCGAATGAGCAGCGGGTGTGATCCGACGATTATTCGTGGTTGGTTTGAGTCCTGTCGGTCGGAGACCGTGAGCCACCAATCTTCTTTTCGATCGTCGGTCACCAACAGGACAGGCTTTTGTATCGCCTTCGCCCGATCCAAGATTTGGTTCCTGAAGATCAGGTCACCGTATTTATCAGGGACAGCTTTTTGTTTGGCATCTTCAAAGCCGGGCGGGATTCGCGCCTTATAGCGCTCCTCGCCGGCATTACAAATTTCAGCCGTGCGGGTTGAATCGTACGGCTCGCCGATCTTGTCGGCAAATAAGTCACTAAGCGATTTCTCAAGCGCCTCGAAGTGGGCTTTGAGGTCAGCCGGCGGAAAGTCCGTCTCATTTATCGACGTTTCCAATGACGCCTTGGCGTTTTCCCACACGCTTGAAAAGGCGTCGACGAGATTAGGGTGCTTCGTTGACCGCAAGGCAACCTGAACAGTCGTTGTCCAGGTTCACTAAAAGCGCATCGAGCTTGCCGCGCGCCGCGGCGACCTCGTTGCGGCTACTTATCGCGTTCTTATACAGCTCGAGAGCCGCCTGATTGGGAAGCCAAAGCCGCGTCTCGAGCGTTTTCATTGCCTTGAAGCACGCCGCTGAGGTACGTCTCGAGAATTCAGCAAGCCTTAGGAGTGAGCTGGCATCAAAAACGAAGATAGCTTCCCTCCAGAGCGTATCGAGTTCATCGGGCGCTGGACGTCGGTATTCTTCTGGAGCGCTCATCATGCTAAGCGTCACCGGTTTCGATGTCGATTAGCGCTTCCAGGCTCGCGCAGAGGTTTTCGAGGCCCGCTTCCCCTTCGAAGTCTTCACGAAGTCGTTGAACGAGGTCCGCGATCTCCTCCGTCATGATGCCGCCGGCGGCAACCGTCCACGCGTCGTCGAGTGAATCGCTGTCGCGCCCATTGCGCCAGATTCGAACCTCAGAATACGCGTGGTCCCGCAAAAGCTTCTCTACGGCGGTAGCCTGCTCTCTGGTCATAACCCAGTGTTCGACAAGTACCGGCAGTTCGGTGACCCAAACATCGAACACCTGTTCGGCTTCTTAAGGGTTCGGTTGAACGCGTTCTAGTGAGATCGGGCTGCAAAAATCGGCGCAGATATAGTGCTTTTTGCTTGCATTTGGAGTGCAATATCGCTACAATAGGACATGGGAGGGCCTAGACATGCAGCCTGACGTGCAAACGGCAAAACCGGAGCTTCGAGCAACCGTAGAAGCCTCAACCACACCGGTGCCACAAGTCGTGGCGAAGGTGGCCGACGCGCTTGGCGATCGGCTGACGTGCTACATCGCGGGGATCAAGGACGCGCGGACCCTGGCGCGCTGGCAACAGCGCGGCGATGTCCCAGGCGAATCGGCTCGCCGCCTCCAGGGCGCACTTCGCGCGATTCTTCTGCTCTCGAGTTCGTATCGGCCCGACCAGATCGCGCCGTGGTTCACCTGGCTCAATGATGCGTTGGATGACCGATCGCCGGCTGCTGCACTCCACGCCGCAACGACAGAAGATGAATTGGAAGCGGCAGTGCGCGCCGTAAGCGCAGCGGCTCGAGCCCGTATGGCCGACGAATGAAGACCTTCCCGGCGCCCCCGGTGGTATACCGCGTCGGCCGAGCCGGGTCGTCGCTTGAACTCGCACCCTGGACGCTCGCGCCGTTCACTGGACGCTTTGACGATCCCGCACAGGAGTACCGCGTTCGATACGTTGGTATCTCGCGCCGCGGCGCGCTGATCGAGCGCCTAGCAAAATACCGACCGGATCTCAACGCAATTGCCGCAATTAACGAGGTGGAGAGCGATAGCCCGCCCCTTGTTCCGAGTGTCCCGCTCGAATGGCTTGACGAAAACGAGATGGCCACCGCGGCCGTCGATGTTCCGCTCGACAACGGCATCGTCGACCTTACGACCGGCGAGGGGATGGCGCGCGCACACGCAGCAATCGAAGCTGCCCGACGTCGCACTGGGCGTGCGCTGTCCGACTATGATGCGTCCGTCCTGATGAGCGCGACACCCCGCGAGTTCACCCAGGCTATCTCACGCTATCTCTTCGAAAACGGCTTCGCTGGCGTCGCATATCTTTCGCGCTTCGCGCCGGAAGAAGTCTGCCTTGCATTGTTCGAGGACCGCCATTCGCTGCACGATGCCACCGTCGCAACAATCGCTAACGACGATGTCGACCTTGCCAATGCGTTTGGTCTACATCACCTTGCATTCGCAACTCCAGCGCTTGCGGCCGAGGAACGCGAGCCCCGCGTTGTCGGCTCTCACCGCGAAAGCGGTGCGGTAGCAAGTCAGCCGACTGAAGCAATGCCGGAGGCACCGGTAGTGCGCAGTCTCCGCCAGGAAGTCCACGATCTCGCATACCGTGTGCGTGAGCTCGCTGCAAGTGTTGGCCCGAATCCGTCAGACGACGACGAAGCGGACGTGACGCTTGCCTTCGGTACAACGGGACTTTCCGGCGAAGTCCATGATGCGAAGGTCCGCATCCGGAACTTCACAGGGCACCAGCATCCCGACATGCAGGGGCTGACGCGGATTGTACCAGTCGGGACCGAGCAGCTTCTCCAAGTCGCGAACCTGCTCGAACGCCTGGCCGGCGCCATCCCGTCGGAGGCGCGGGCAACACCTCGGGCACTGCGCAAGAGCGGCGATCGTCTCGAACCGGACGGCAATCTATCGATGGTAGCTGCGACCGGTATGCCGCTCAGTTCCGTATCCAACGAGCCGCGGCGCGTATCGTTCGCGGAGTACGGCAATGATTACAACGATACCCAAGCACACGGTCCGGACAGCTATGCCATGAAGATGCTCGCCGAAGCACCTACTCCCACCAACTTCCGAGAGGAACTGCTTCAGTTCGCGTACGATCTCAAGCGGCTTCTAAAGCATTACCACGGTAGTCTCACCGTCGACTCGATGGTCGACCCGGAAATCTCACGAGCCATATCCCACCGGATACGCGAGACTCGACATCGGGTGCGCGCGATACTTCAGCGAAACCCGTTTTCCAAAGAGACTGAGTTGCCCGTCACCGTCATGCGCGTCGCCCGGTTCGCGAGCAACCTGGAGACGGCGGCTCGACTCATACCGGAATCCGAGCGCCCGAGCGTCTTTTAACCAACTGGCAAGTCGGCTCTGACGAGCGGACTTGAACCGCTGACCTGCTGATTATGAAAAAGCTCCCTCGATGAGGGCGCAGCGATGTAATGCGCAATTTGTAGCCTCCGATCGACTTTATTGGGACGGCGGACTTATTAACCTCGCAGCATAGCAGTCTTCAGGCTGGTCAAATTTGACCCGAGACCGAGCATGGTACGTAGGAGATACATGGTCACAGCGGCTTTACTGGATGGTCTCGGCGAAAGCCTCAAAACGATTTGCGGAGAATCGCCTGAACCGAGGGGTGTCGTTAATGAGCTTCTGTGTCCAATGTGGGATCAAATTGCTTGGCCCGTTTTGCGGCAACTGCGGAGAGCAGGCTGCAACGACGGATGTGACGCGCAACCACCCCGAAAGCAGCTCGACACCGAATACTGCGGAGACCGTAGCTAAGGCGAATGTAGTCGAAGAACCACATTCGGAGACGGCTTCATCCTCGCCCGAACTAGCCGTCACGTCGGCAACGACCAAGGCGGGTAAAACCCTGTCATTCTCCGAGCGCTCAGCCAGGTGACTGCAGAGGCAATGCGTCAGCAGCAATTGGAGCTGCAGCGCGACCCTCGTCCCGTTTCAGGAATCAGCGCGGCTGCCGCAGATAAGGCCTCTCCTTGGTATTGGTTTGTTCGCGCGTTGCAGGGTTTCAGTGATTTTGACGCTCGCGCGCGAGGCAAAGAGTATTGGTATTTTCAGCTGATCAACTACGCGTTGGCATTTATTGCCTGCATGGCCTGCGCACTGTTCTTTTCCGAAGGCGTCGCCAATGGCGTGTATGCAGCTTGGATGTTGGTGACCCTTTTACCGTCGCTCGCCGTATCGTGTCGGCGACTGCATGACACGGGACGTTCCGCATGGTGGCTTTGGTTGTGGGTTATCCCTCTTGCGGGATCCCTGATATTGCTGTTTTGGCTCGCTGGAGAAAGCGAACCTGGCGCAAACGCCTACGGCCCGAATCCGAAAACCGACCCACACCCGCACGGTTGGTATCGTCCCAAGTCAGCCAGCGATGACGACTGGAGTACCCCGTCATCGGGTTGGTGAAAGCTCGACTCGCACCGTCATCGCGCAGCCACAGTCACCGCTCTTTAACTCAGTACTCCATGAGCGGCATTTGCCACCGTAGCTCAGTTGGTAGAGCGGCTGAGCTGAAAGGAGGCGATTCAAGGCGGGAACGAAGGATGGGGCAAGCAAAAAGGCCCGCACCACTGAGGTACGGGCCTGAAGCTGGAGCCGACGAGCGGACTTGAACCGCTGACCTGCTGATTACGAATCAGCTGCTCTACCAACTGAGCTACGTCGGCACTCCTGATGCAGCGACCACTTTGGCTCGCTTGCCTATCTCGGATCGTTCGAGTTGCCGCACGTGGCCCACGACCCTGGATCGGCTGCCCAATGTTCCGAAGCGGCGCCTTCCAGCCCTGCCCTAGCCGCTTGCCGGCAAGTAGCGTTAACCCGTCGAGCGCGCGAGTTCCGGCGGTGCACCCATTTCGGCCGGCGGGCGGTCGCCCCAGAGCGAGATGTTCTGCGGCTCGAACTCCACCGGCTCCCAACTGGCCGGATCGACAATGAAGTCTTCGTCGAAATGATATTCGACGAGTCCGCCGGCGGGGTTCACGAAAAACACGAAGATGTCGCTGCCCGGGCGGTGCCGGCCGGGTCCCCAAATGCGGCGCCACCCGGAGCGCTCGAGATACCGCATTCCGGCGCCAAGCTCGTCGAGGTCGCGCAGCCGGAACGATAGATGCTGCATCCCCGGGCGCGGGCGGTTGGCGAGCAAGATGTTGTGGTGGTTGATCGATCCCGGCGCGCGCATGAATTTGCCGAAGCCGCGAATGGAATCCGACATCGTGAAGCCGAGACGGTCGCGGTAGAAATCCGCCATCGCGTCCATCTCCGGCGTGAACACCCCAACGTGGCCGAGATGATCGGGCACGGCACGCTGATACCCGGGCACGCGGCTATTGGCGGCGCGCGGCAACGGCGCGGGCGGTGCGGTCTCGTGCTTCGCGGAGCTGCGGGCGAACGCGATGCCGAAGCCGCCCGGCCCGACCGCATGCAGCGTTCCGGCGCCGTCGGCGTCGACGTTGCGGTCACGCGCGAGGTTGGCGCCGATCGCTGCTAATGTGTCCTCATCTGAGACGGCCCAGGTGATCTCGCGAACGGTCGATCCCGGCTCGACGGCGGGCGGTAAGCTCGCATCGTCCAGATGCCGCAGCTCGACGCGCGTGCCTTCGCCCGCCACTTCCAGCGTGGCCGATGTCTCGCTCGACGCGATCGCGGTGAGTCCGAAGTCGGCAAAGAAGCGTGCGCACGTGGGCACATCTTCCACGCCGTAGGTGATGGCTTCGAGTCCAACGATCGGCATAACGTTCTTTCCTCTACCGGTACGCTCGCGGCGTGACGCCGAACGCCGCTTTGAACGAGCGGCTGAAGTGCGGGAGCTCGCTGAAACCCCACGAGAAGGCGATGTCGCCGATCGAGCGCTCGCGGTGTTGCGGATCGCGCAGATCGGCGCGCGCGCCGCGCAGCCGCTCGGCCCACACCCAATGCATCAACGTTTCCGGCTCACGTGAAAACAGCTGATGCACGCGCCGCACCGACAATCCGGCCGCACTCGCGATCGATGCGCTGTCGAGTTCGGGGTCGCGCAGATGGATCCGGGCGAGCTCACGAATGCGCGCCACGGTATCGTCGTGACCGTTCGGCGCGGGCACGCCGTTGCGATCGGCAAGCGCGCTGCCCAGGAGATAGGGGATCGCCTGCGCCAGCGTGGCCGCGCTGTCGCTTCCCGAGGCCATACTCTCGTGCAGCGTTTCGAGCGCATGCCGAAGGACCGCGCCCGGTCCGCGACGTCCCGAAATGGCGGTTGCCGTATAGCGGCCGGCACCCGGCACTACCGCCCGCACGAGCGCGCCCGGAATGATGAGCGAGATGCAGCGCATGGCGTCGCAGTCGATGTTGAACGGCTCGGCGGTGTCGACGAAAAAGCAATCGTTGGGCGCGACGCGCGCTTCGCGCCCGTTCTGCCGCGCGACGACGCTGCCGCTTTGCTGCAGCGAGATCAGCATCGCATCGGAGCCCGCCTTGCGTGCGTACGTCCGGTGCGGCGTGAAGCGCAGCGCGTTCAGGCGAAACTCGTTCAAGGCGTAAGCGGCCATCGTGCTGTTGAAGGGCCGGTCGCCCGTCGGCACGATGCGGCAAAGGAGCATCTTCTCGTGAATGAGATCGAGGCGTTGTTCGGGAGTAAGCCCGGCGCCAGGCATGATATAAGCCTGCATGGTAAATCCTTTGACCGCTAGCGAAGCCGGAAGAAATTATGCTTCGCGGCACAAGGTCCGACTCATCCTCCGGGTTTGCTGACCGCCTGCCAATCGGCGCGCCGAGCATCCCAGCGGATCATGATCACGCGATCGGCGGTGAGCCCGCGCTGCGGGCGCGCCGGAAAATCATAGGTCCCGTTCACGCCCACGTAGCCGTGCAGGTTGCTGATGTACGCTTGCACCTTCACCGGCGTCGGCTGCGGTCCGGCGTTCCGTAACGCATCGATCAAGATCATGGCGGGATCGAACGCCAGCGTGTGGCCGAAGTCCGGCTGTTTGACGCCGAGCGCCGAAAGGGCTCCGTCAAAGCGCCGTATCGCTTGCCGCTCGGCCGGCGTAACGGGGCTATTGGATACGAGAGCCGGCACCCCGGGAAGTTCCAGATCCTTGATCGCGAGCGATGCGTACTGTTGCATTTGCGCGACCGTCGCATTCGAGCTCGACGTGACGATCGGCAGCTCCAAACCGGCATCGCTTACCGCGTGGAGTACCGTACCGAGCGGCGTTCCGCTGGTCCACACCAACAGCGCTTGCGGAGCGGCGGCCTTGATGCGCGCGATCTGCGCGGCCACGCTCTCATCGTTGACGTTGAAGTGTTCGCGCGCGACGAGCGACATGCCGGCGCTTTCCGGCAGTGCAAGGTCGGCGACGAGCGCGCGTTCGGCATCCTGCCCCGTTGCATCGGTCGAGGTGATCACGGCCAGCCGCCGGTACCCGCGCGACCGCAGATTACGCAACGCCACCACCGTCAGTTCTTCCGCGGCGACGTTGGCCGAGAACGCGAAGCTGCCCTTGGGCGCATCGAGCGCCGGCGAGAAGCAGTAGATCACCGGGCCGTCTTTCACCAGCGGCAGCACCGCGCTGCAGCTGGGATAGATGCCCGGTCCGAACACGGCCGCCGGCTTCGACGCCGCGATCTCGTTGAACAGTTGGACGGCAACTTGCGGCCGCGACTGATCGTCGCGGATAACGAACTTGATCGGCCGGCCGCCCACGCCGCCGCTCGCGTTCGCGATCGCCTCAACGGCTTGCAGCGACTGCATCTCATCGTTGCCGAGGTATGCCCCGGGACCGGTGAGCGAAACGATCGCCTGCAGCTCGAGGGGATCCGCCGCGCCGAGCGGAGCGGCCGCGATCGCGAACAGCGCAACGAGCGCAACGACACCGCTGCCGCGGCGCCTAGCGCTCAAAGACGATCTCGGGGGTGGCGTGAATGCGTTGCGCCGGGCCGCTCTCTTGCACGATGTAGTTATCGCAGATCGTCGCGAAGGTCGCCGGCGTCTCGAAGGCCGGATGACACGACAGACACATGCCCGCCTCGATCGGCATGACTTCGTCGTCCCGAATCAGCGGCCGTTCCACCATATCGTAGCCTTGGCCATGACTGTAGAGCCGCAGCTCGGGCGGTAAGTTTTGCGAGGCCATGTAGCGGTTGTGCGCCCGGAAGATGTCGGCCGGCAGGGCGCCCGGCCGCAAGGCATCGATCGTTTGCAGACGCGTCTCGCGCGCGACCTCGATCGCGTCGCGCAATTCGGCGGAGGCTTTGCCCAGCACGATCGTGCGCCCAAACTCGGTGTAGAAACCACCGGGGCCGTTGTTCTCGATCAGCAGCGTGATCACGTCGCCCGCTTCGATTACGCGGTTCTGGAAATGGCGCGGACGAAACGCGGCGCGCTGCCCGGCGGGGCCCGAACCGATCATGAAGATGCCCTGCTCGCTGCCGCGCAGCTGGCCTTCGTATTGCGCGATCGCGGTCAGCTCGCGCTCGACCATGCCGGGCCGCAGCCGTTCGAGCAAGATCGCGAACACCGCATCCTGCATCGCGGCCGTCGAGCGCAGCATGGCCAGCTCTTCGGCGCTTTTACGGGCTTTCAAGCCGTCGATCATATCGGTGGCGTCGACGATCGTCGCACGGCCGCGAAAGCGCTCTTCGAAGGTGCTCACGAACGCATGCGGCTGACTGCCCATGCCGACCAGGCCGATCGTCTTCGCGCCCAGGCGCTCGACCGTATCGCACGCGAGCCCGGGTTCGTAGCCGTTGGTGAACGAGATCGATGAATACGCGGCGGAGAACGCGATCTCGCCGACGCCGGGATTTTGGCGGTCGCCGGGTGGAACGCTTTGCCGCACACCGTTCTTCCCTTGTTGCACGACCGTCATCGGCTCGGTGAGGTGAAAGACCACGACGCGCGCGTAGCCGTTGGTGGCCGGCACATCGGTGAACCACTTGACGTAGCCGCCGAGCCAGTCGTGCGCGTCGCGCATTACGAGCACGTCGATGCCGTTTGCCTTCATCGCCGCGCGCGCCGCCGTCCAGCGGCGCTCGAGTTCTTGCGGCGAGATCCGGTCGACCAGCGGGGCAGCGATCATACCCGTTCTCCCACGCCGGCGGCGCTGCGCTCGACGACGTTGCGCATCGCTTCGTAACGGCCGGCCGCGAACGCCCGCACGTTTTCAGCGACCACCGGAACCGCCTGCTCGACGTAAATGTCGGTCATCCCGCCGAGATGCGGCGTAAGCACCAGGCGTTCGGTGGACCAGAGGGGGCTGGCCGGCGGCAGCGGCTCTTGAGCGAACACGTCCATGGAGGCTCCTGCAATGCGATGGGATTGTAGCGCGTCGATCAGCGCGGCTTCGTCGACCACGCCGCCGTGCGAAACGTTGATGAGAAACGCGCTTTCCTTCATCGCCGAAAACACCCCGGCGTTGATGCAGCCGGCCGTCTCGGGCGAGCGGGGTAGCAATACGACGACGAAATCCGCTTCGGCTAAGACGTCCGCCGCCTGCGAGCGGCGCACGATGCGCTCGAAATGCGGAACGTCCGTGCGGTGATCGGAGATGCCGACGACGTGCATGCCGAAGGCCCGGCAGCGCGGCGCCAGCTCTTCAGCGATCGATCCGACCCCGAAGATGGCGACGGTTTTGCGAAAGATGACGGCCTGAAACCAGCGGTCCCAATGCGCCGCGCGCTGGTTCTCGATCATGCGCCGGTAATCGCGCGAGAGCGCGAGCATCTGCAGCAGCGCCATCTCCGAGACTTGCGGCCCATGGATACCGCGCGTCGAGGTGACGATGACCTCGGGCTTCAGATTCGGCAGCGATGTGATGGGGTTCGTTCCGGAAGTGAGCGTCTGAACCCACTTCAGCTCCGGTGCCGCATCGATCAGCTCGGGCCAGACGAGCGGACCGATGATGACCAGTGCCGTCGCATGCGGGGCCAGTTCCATCGCGCGCTCGCGCGAATACGTCGCGTCGAAGGCGACCCCGGGACATTCGCGCTGCAGCAAGTCCCGGTAGCGCTCGGCCCGTTCGTCGTAGATCAAAACGCGCTCGGTCATGACATCGTTTCGCATGCGCGGCATCGGTACCGCTCACTCGGTGTATACCACGACTGCCGCGGCGAAGGCATTGACTCAAAGTGCGCTGCGCTTCGAGGCAATTCAAATCGCTTCGGCGAGTTTTCGCAGCGATTGCTCGACGAGCGCGGTTTGAAACTCGACCGGAGCGCGTTCGACCTCGTAAACGCCGAGCTGCACGGAATTCTCAACCACCAGCCGGCAGCGCTCGAAGCGCCGCCGCATGAACTGCGCCAAGCCCTCCTCGACGGACGGCGCGCGTTCCAGCTCTTCAACCAGAACCAGGCCGTCCTCGACGGCCATTCCGGCGCCGGATGCGAGTTGAGGCGTCGTCGCGTGGGCGGCATCCCCGATCACGACGGTTCGCCCGGCATACCAGGGAGCCGGCAGCAGCACGGCCTCGAGCGGCCGGTAGACGATCGACGAGGCCGGCGAGATGCCGTCGCGCACGCGGGCTAGCGGTCCGCCGTACACCGTCAGCAGACCGCGCAGCCGCTGCGAAAAGGTTTCCGGATCGACCCACGTATTTTCGCCGACGTTCTCAAGCACGAACATATACATTTCGTCGCGCGAAACCGGCGTCAGGCCCGCTTTCACCGGTCCGCCGAGAAAGTAGTGCCGCCGGTCGATGCCGGGCAAGCGTTCCGTCATCAGGCGCCAACACGCCTGGCCGGTGAACTGCGGCGCCGGCGCGTTCGGAAACAGCAGCGCACGAACGCGCGAGTATAGACCGTCGGCCCCCACGACGAGATCGTAGCGGCCAGCCGTGCCGTCGCTGAAGCGCACGTCTTCGCCCGCCGGCGCGTGCGCGATCGCATCGATCGTTATGCCGAGCCGAACGTTCGTGCCGAGCGCCAGCACGTCGCTCGAAAGAATCGCGTGCAGCGCCGGGCGCATGATGCCGCCCGATCCCGGAACATCCGACCCGAGCGGAGCGGGCGTGGGGATCAGGGTCAGCGGATCGCCGGCGACGCTGCACACTTGCACGCCGTCGGCGGTGTGCGCGTCGCGCATGATGCGCTCGAGAATGCCCAGCGCTTTGAACGCCCGTAACGTGGGTCCGGTAATCGTGATGCCGGCGCCGTAAACGCGCCAGTTCGGATCGATGTCGATCAGATCGACCGCGACGCCGCTGCGCCGGAGCATAATCGCCGCCGACATCCCCGCGATCCCGCCGCCGACGACGAGAGCGCTACCGATCATGCGACCTTCGCCGGTTCGAGGTCCCACTCGGCGATACAAATGCCGGTGTACCAATCGGCGATCCCTTTGTGAAAGATGATCTCGAGCGGCGCCGAGGCGGCGGCGCCGCGGGCGACGAGCCACGTGCGTACTTCTTCCGCTCCGTTCCCGGCTTCGTGGACGTGCTCGGCCGCGTAGGCGGCAACCGCCGCGTCGTCTTTTCCTCCCAGCAGCCGAACGAACTCGCGATCGAAAGCGTCGTTGAGCAACCCCATGCGCGGCGTGGCGAGGTCGTGGCTCAAACCGCCGGTCGCGAGCACCGCAACGCGCTGGTTCTGCGGGTACGACGCGATCGCGCGCTGCAGCAGCTCACCCCATTGCAGGCAGCGGCGCATCGACGGCATCGGCGGCTGAACGCAGTTGATCAGGATCGGAACGAGCGGCAAGTCGCGGCGCACGCCCGCAAGCTCGAGCGGCGTGAGGATGCCGTGATCGAGGACCAGTTCCATAGAAAACGACGGGTCGAAGGCGTCGAGCGCCGCGTGCAACAAGTGCGCGGCGAACGCCGCATCGCCGGGCAGCGTGCGGTGCTCGGCCTTGAGCCAATGTTCGACCGGCGTTTCGTAGCTGGCCGCCGCGCCGATGCACACCGCCGGAAAATTGTCGAGGAAAAAGTTGTGCACGTGGTCGTCGGAGATCACGACGAGCACGTCGGGCCGGCAGGCCGCGATGCGCCGGCCAAGCTCGTGGAAGGCAGCGAAGACGGCGTCACGGTCGGCCGCCGGGATAGCGTCGGCGAAGTTCAGCATCACCGGCGTGTGGCTAGCCGCGAAGACGCCGGCGATCTCAGCCACGCGGTGGGTCTCCGGCGGAGCGCAAGGCCGCGACCGAGTCCTTCTCCGGAATGCGCACGCCGATGCAGTGGGCCCGTAAGAGATAAGGATTGGTTCCGGTGCGATAGAGCGCCGCGATATCGTCGTCGCGGAAGGCGTCGCGAACGTCGTCGGGCAGCGCGTACTGCGCAAGGTACGCGGCGCGATCGGCTTCGAACGCCGCCATGTCTTCCGGCCGGTGATGCAAGCGATACAGCACTTTGCTCACCAGATACGAAAGCGGACTGGGCATGGTTTCGAGCCAGTTACTTCCCACGGCCGCTCCGCGCCAGCTGTTCTTTCAGCCAGGCGACCATCGTCGGCACCGTATGCGGCCCGTGCCCCATATGGCCGCCGGGAAAGAAGCGCACGCTCTTGGGGCTGCCGTGATCGAGCAAGAGATAGATGTCCTCCACCGGGCACTGCTTGTCGTACTTCCCGTTGACGAGTAAGAGCGGTGCGCACGGAAGCTCGAGGATTCCTTGGTCGAGCAGCGAGAGCGCGGCGAACCGCTCGACGTAGCCCGCATCGTCCACGGCGCCCAGCATGCGGCCGCGCGCTTCGGCCAAATCCATCAGATAGCTATCGGGATAGCGCGAGGCCTCAACCCACTCGCGCTGATACATGTGATGCGCTCCGCCCGCCCAGCTGACCGCCCCGGCCACGCGGTCGGGCATGATATGCGCCAGTTTCGTCGCCCAGTAGCCGCCGAACGAGCGGCCGAAGCAGCCGATGCGTTCGGCATCGAGATCGGGCTGACTGCGCGCCCAATCGAACACCGGCACGAATTGCCGCTCGGCGTCGGGCGATGCGACGACGGGTGATTCGCCCGTGCCCGGATTGTCGAGCGCGATCGTCGCGATGCCGGCATCCAAAAATGCTTGCACTTGCGCGGTCAGCTGCTCTTTCCAGGCATCGATGCCGCCCCACAGGGCCACGACCGGCGGCCGCGCGATCCCCGGCGGGCGCCGGTAGTAGAACGCGATCTCACGCCCCTCATCCGGCCGTCCGGCAAACGGCACAACCACGCGCTGCAGAGCCCAGTTTTGCGCCTCGGCGACGCGCAGGTACATCTCGCGTTCTTTGACGGCCGAGGCCAGCTTGGCCGGATGGTTCGGCGTCGGAAAACGGCCGATGAAATAATACGCGTAGGCGTTCTGCCAATCGCCGGCGGCCTCGGCACGCTCGCCCGCCGCCATCCAGGCATTCCCCCACGACGCGCCGTCGAGGCCCGTGAGTGAATCGATGACGGCGCGCGTTCCGGCGGGATCGCACGTGTCGAGCGGGTGAATGCGGGCTTCGAGCCGCCGGCGCAGCCAGACGCGATTTTCTTCCAGCGTTCGCGGGCGCCCGGTCACGGGATTCGAGATGGTCATACGTGCGCCGTCCAATCAGTCCGACTTGGTGACGAAGCCGATCGGTAACGGGATGGCGAGGCCGGCTTCGACGGCCTTGCGAAACGCGAGTTCGGCGATCGCGATGTCTTGGAGCCCGCAGCCGATCGAGCGGTACATGGGATAGCGCGCTCCCGCGAGGCGCGCATCGGCTTGCCCCATCGCCAGCGCGTTCAGCGTGACGAACTTGTCGGCATAGGCAACGTTTTGGGCTGCGGCATCGCGGAAGCAACCGGTTTCGTTCATCACCTCGGCCGGCATGTCGGCGACGATGACGCCGGCTTGCTCGATCGCGGCGGTATCGATCTCACGCTGTTCGGGCAACGTCGCCCCGATCGAGACGACCAGCGTCTGCGGATCGAGCCACGCGCCTTCGAGCACCGCTTTGCCGTCGCGCGAACGCGTCGCGCCGACCACCATCGTCGCGCCTTCTACCGCCGCGCGCGGCGTGTCGACCGCGACGGCATCGATCTCGAGCTCCGCCGCGAACTCCTTGGCGAAGGCGTCACGATTCGCCGCGGAGGGGCTGAACACGCGCAGGGCTTCGATCGGCCGCAGCGCCGCGATCGCCCGCACGTGCCCGCGCGCTTCGACGCCGCTTCCGAGAACGCCGAGCGTCACGCCGCCCGCGGGTGCCATCCGGTCGATCGCAACCGCCGACGTCGCGGCCGTTCGCAGCGCCGTGATGGCGTTCGCATCCAACAGCGCGAGCATGCTCGCGTCTTCCTGATCGAGCAGTGCGATCAGGTAGTTGAGTTTCTTCGAGCGCGAAAAACCGAAGAGCTTCGTACCCATGACCGTCCGCGTCGGCAAGATCGCCGTCAGCGACCGCATCCACGTTCCCGGCAGCCGCGCCAGACTTCGCACCGGGCTGATGCCGTTGACGTGCTCGACCGCATACACCGAACGCATCGTCTCGATCATCTCCGGCCACGTCAGCACCGCCTTCGCCGCATCGTCGGAGACGAAAACGGTCGGCCCGGGGGACATCCTAACGCGCCAGGGCGCGCGTGCGCGATTCGGCCACGTTGCGGCCCGTGAAGAAGTCTTTGTTGCTCCCCGGCGCGGGCTGGATGCCCGAATTCACCAGGCCGTTGCGCAGGCCGTTCATGATGGCATCGTTCAGGCGCATCGTCGGGGCGCGCAGCGGGCCGCCGTTGAACCCGGCTAGCCACGCTTGATACTTCCACAGCATGCGGTGGATGAACAGTGTCTGCGGCGTGTAGCCGTTCGCCTGGCCGTTGGCTTTACGCGCCGGGTTGATCCGCCAATAGCGCTCGGAGGCCTCATCAAAGCGGCCGGCTTGTAGCAACGCGAAGATTTCCGGCATGGTCGAGCCGTAGTATTCGAAATTGCTCGTGCCGCTGAACTGAATCGGAACCAGCTGCGCCAGCGGAATCATGTCTTTTTCGAGCGGGCACGTCACGACGACCTCATGGCCGAACCGCCGGTAGCATTCGACGAAACCCATGATGCTCGGCATGCCGCCTTCGGCTTTGATCGCGGCGATGTTCGGGCAATCGGCGAGTAACCGCGTGATGAGCGTGACGTCGATATCCGAGGGGTGCACGCGCTCGAAGCCCCACAAGGGCACCGGGAACAAGAGCACGGCAAGATCGGTCTGCGCGCAGTATGCGGCCGTGTAATCATAGATGTCTTGCGGTGTTTCGGCGTAGAAGTTCGCCGGATACGAGAGCAAGATCAGCTCCGCTCCGTTTTCTTCGGCGATGCGGACGGCTTCGATGTTCTCCTCGAACGTGTTGAAGCTGGCGTGGTGGATGAGCATCAGCCGCCCCGCCGCTTCGTCGTTCGCCCACTCGAAAAACTGGCGGTACTCATCCAGCGTGATCGCCACTTCGGAAACCAGCAGGGTGCCGCTGAACCCCAGCTCGATGCATCGGCGAACGTCGTGGCGAATGCCGGCTTCGTTGAGTTCCTTCAGGTCCGAGGTGTACGAGGGGATGATCACGTTGGCGAGGCCCGTGAGGTGTTCACGCGCCCAAGCGCGGGATTCGCCCTTGTTATAGTTCCGCATGTCGCATCACGATACCACCTCCCGGCGAAGGCACCCTTGCCTCGGAGCGAAGCGCACTTCCAGTCAACGCCTCACGACCGGCCGCATGGTATAGGTCGCGTAGCAGAACCACGGCCGGGAGGATCGCTCAGCATGATCACGCTGCAACGAATTGTTCATTTCGGAGCGCTGGCGGCGCTGCTTTCGCTTCCGAACGCGGTCCAAGCAGCGACGCCGCTCAACCTGGCGGCGATCCCCGCGGAAGTTTCGGGCCAAGCCTTCTACGGCGTCGACATGGGCTTCTTCAGCAAAGCCGGCCTCGATGCGAAAATTCAGATCATGAACGGCGGTCTGATTGCCGATGCGATCGTCTCCGGCGCGACCGACATCGGCTTGGTCGACGCGGTCAGTCTGGTCACGGCGCATGCCAAAGGCTTGCCGCTGGTGTGTATCGCGCCCGGAGCATCATCGACGACCAATGCGCCGGCGTTCGGGATCGTCTACAAGGCCGATGCCCCGATCAAGGAAGCGAAGGACCTCGACGGCTTGACCTTCGGCGTGAGCGGCCTCAACAACATCGCTTCCCTGCCGACGAAGGCCTGGATCGACCAGAACGGCGGCGACTCCAGGTCGATCAAATGGATCGAAATCCCCTATCCGGTGCTGGTCCCGTCGCTGACGCGCGGCGTCATCGCCGCGGCGCTGCTCACCGAACCCTGGATCACCACCGCGACCGACGCCGGGTACAAGGTGCTCTATCCGACGAAAAACGCGATCGCTCCGGCGTTCCTTGCGAGCTGCTGGGCAACGACGCGGGATTGGGTGCAGAAAAATGCGGCGACCGCCCGCACGTTCGCGAATCAGGCGTTGGCGATCAGCCGCTGGGCAAACGCCAACCAAACCGCCGCGGCTCCGATCCTCGCCAAGTATCTCAACGTCTCGCCCGAGAGCGTGCTGCGCACCCACCGCTACGTGTTCAGCGATGCGATCGATCCGGCAACGTTGCAGCCGCTGATCGACACCGCGGCCAAGTACGGCATCATCGCCAAGACCTTTCCCGCGAGCGACGTCCTGCTCGGCGGCAAGTGATGCGCCGCTCGCAATTTCTCGCGGGGTCGGGCAGTGCGCTGATCGCCGGCAGCGCGCTCGGCCTCGCCGTACCGCCGCTCGCGGCGCTCGCGCAACCCGGCGGCTCCAACTGGATCGACGTGCACCACCATGCGCTGCCGCCGTTCTACTTTCAAGACGCCGCCGGCCCGCTCGCGGCCCAGACGCAGGGCCGAGCACCGGCCGCGGTTGCGGCTTGGACGCCGGACCAGTCGCTCGCGGCGATGCACGACCAGGGCATCGCGACCGCGGTGCTCTCCATTTCCACACCGGGCGTGTGGTTCGGCGACAACGCGGCCGCGCGCAGCCTCGCCCGGCGCTGCAACGATTACATGACCGGCCTCGCGCAAAAGTACCCGCAACGTTTCGGCGTGTTCGCCGCGCTGCCCATGCCCGACGTCGACGGCAGCCTGGCCGAGATCAGCTACGCACTCGATCAGATCAAGGCCGACGGCATCGGGCTGATGTCGAGCTACGACAACCGCTGGCTCGGGGATCCGGCCTTCAACCCGGTGTGGGAAGAGCTCGACCGGCGCAAGGCCGTCGTCTACGTTCATCCGACGGCGCCGGGGTGCTGCCGCAACATCCAGCCCGGCATCGTCGCGCCGATGGTCGAGTTCGTATTCGACACCACCCGTACGATCGTGAGCTTGCTCTACAGCGGCACATTGATGCGCCACCCGAACATCAAGTTTATCTTCTCGCATTCGGGCGGCACGTTGCCGATGCTCGCCGGCCGCATCGACGACGTCGGCCATCAAACCCGGCCCGACTTCGCCGCCGTGATCCCGCAGGGCAGCGTACAAGCAGCGATCCAGCGGCTCTACTTCGACGTGGCGAACTCCATGTATCCGTCGTCGTACGCGGCGCTGCGCGCCAGCATGCCGCTCTCACAGATCCTGTTCGGCACCGACTATCCGTTCCAGCCGATCGACGGCACGCGGCCGGGCGTAGAGAAGCTCGTGAGCGCCGCCGACCGGCCGGCCATCGCGCGCGCCAACGCCGCGCGCTTGTTTCCGCGTTTTACCGGCTAGAAGGTAACCGATTGCGGCGCCCGCAGCGGCGCTTTGATCGTTGGGTCGAGGGCAAGCACGATTTTTCCACGCGTCTTGCGCCGCGCGAGTTCGGCGTACGCGTCATGCACCATCGCGAACGGATAGATGGCCGTTAGCGGCATGACGATGCCGCCCCACGCAATCGCCTGGGCAACGGACGCCAGAACCTCGCGCGAGTTCGCGGCCGCTGATCCGTCGGTTTTGGCGCCCGCCTTCTGCGCGCCCGCGAAATCGATGATCGTGTTGATGCGTTGGGCCGGGACGCCGAGCGCCACGGCGAGCTCGATGTACCCATCGCCGAAGAGGTCGATGAACGCATCGAGCCCCTTGGGGGCGGCGGCCCGCAAACGTTCGGCCAGACCGTCGCCGTAGGCGAGCGGCTCGACGCCCAGCGAACGCAGAAATGGCGCACTTTCCTCGCTCGCAATGCCGATCACGCGTGCGCCGGCGCGTTGCGCGAATTGCACCGCGAGCGATCCGACGCCGCCCACGGCACCGCTGACCGCCACGGTGTCGCCGGGTTTCAACGCTACGGCGCGCACGGCGGCGACGGCGGTCGACGCGACAACCTTCAGGCTGCCGGCGCGAAACCAGTCGAGGGCAGGCGGCTTCGGGGTCAGCATTGCCGTGCCGGCCAGGACATACTCCGCCTGCGCGGAGCGCTGTTCGGACCATCCCATGACCGCGTCACCCGGTGCGAACTCCGTCACGCCGGCGCCGACGGAATCGACCCGGCCCGCAAAATCGCTGCCTTGTCCGAACGGGAACTCCATCGGAAACATGTCCTTGAGAAAACCTTCGCGGATCGAGATCTCGCCGGGATTCGTGCCCGCGGCAACGACGCGCACGACCACCTCGCCCGCTCGAGGCACCGGCTTTGCGACATCGACGATCTTGACTTGCTCGAGCCCGCCGTAGGCGGAGAGCTGCACTGCTTTTGGCATTTGTTGTTCCTCGACTGATGGTGGTTCGCGGTAGGTACGCCGAAAGTCGGATTAAGTAAGCGAGCGATAGCCGCTCTTGCCCGTCTTCACAGGATCTTCGCACATTGTGGATATCGCGCCCCAAAGATGGGTCCATGGATCATCTAACCGGTTCCTACGACGCTCCGCTCGTTCTGCTTTCCGTGGTCATCGCGATTGCGGCGTCCTATGCGGCGCTCGATCTCGCCGGGCGCGTCACGGCCGCCCACGGGCACGCGCGAATCGCTCTGGCTCGCCGGCGGATCATTCGCGATGGGAACGGGGATTTGGGCGATGCACTACATCGGCATGCTCGCCTACAGTCTGCCGGTCGAGGTTCGTTACGACTGGCCGGCGGTGCTGGTGTCGCTCGGAGCCGCCGTGGTCGCGTCCGCCGTTGCGCTCTACGTCGTTAGCCGGCCACAGCTCAGCGCCCGCGCGATCGTACTGGGCGGGATCCTCATGGGCGGCGGCATCGCCTCGATGCATTACATCGGTATGCGGGCCATGCGCATGCCCGCGATCTGCGGATATTCAGCCGCTCCTCGTGGCCCTCTCGGTGGTGCTCGCGATCGTCATCTCGATGGTCGCACTGTGGCTCGCTTTCCACCTCCGCGGCGAGTCGGGCTCCGGCGGCTGGCGCAAAGTCGGCAGCGCCGTGCTGATGGGCGCGGCCATCCCGATCATGCACTACTGCGGAATGGCGGCTGTCAGCGTTCGTTCCGAGCGCGGCTGCCGTCGATCTCCGCCACTCGCTCGCTGATCTCGTCGCTCGGCATCGTTGCGATCATCGGCGTCACGACGATCGTGCTCGGCATCGCGATCGTCACCTCGCTCATCGACCGCCGCTTTTCGGCCCAAGCCGTCGCGCTCGATCGCAGCGAGCACGGCTGCGCCAGCTGGTCGAGTCCGCACAAGTCGTGCTGTGGCGCAGCGATGTCGACGGCACCCACTGCAATTTCGTCAACCGTGAAGCCGAACGAACTCCTGGGCTATCCCGTCGACGATTGGCTGGCTAATCCGACGTTCTGGCTCGATCACGTCGCATGCCGACGACCGCGGCGGCGGCACGCGCGGCGCTGCGCGGCCGCGCTCGCCGACGGCGAAGCGCACCGCTTCGAGCACCGCATGAACGCGCGCCGACGGTCTGTCGGTCTGGGTTCGAGCACGTCCGTGCGCGTCGTGCCGTCGGCCGATGGTGCGGTGGAACTCGTCGGCGTGATGACCGACATCTCCGAGCGCAAGCGCGCGCAGGAGCGAGCCGAAGAGGCGAGCCGCGCCAAGAGCGAGTTCCTCGCTTCGATGAGCCACGAGATTCGCACGCCGATGAACGGCGTGATCGGGATGACCGAGCTGCTGCTCGACACCCCGCTCGACGACCGAACAACGCGAGTACGTGAACACGGTCAAAGTCTCGGGCGAAGCGCTGCTCGACAGTCATCAACGACATCCTCGATTTCTCGAAGATCGAAGCCGGCAAGTTCTGGAACTCGATCCGGTTCCGTTCGACCTGACCGAGACGGTCGAGGAAGCGCTGCGCGCGCTGCGCATTTCGCGCTCACGAAAAAGGGCTCGAACTGGCCTGCGATATCGCACCCGAGCATGCCCGAGCACCTCATCGGCGATCCGGTCCGCATCCGCCAGATTCTACTGAACCTCGTCAACAACGCGATAAAGTTCACCGCGGCCGGCGAGATCGAAGTTCGGCTGGAGCGCGACACCTCCGAAGCGGGCGCGATCGGATTGCACTTCTCGGTGCGCGATACCGGCATCGGCATTCCGGCTGCGAAGCTCGGGAGCGATCTTCGAGGCCTTCTCGCAGGCGGATAGTTCGACCACCCGCCGCTTCGGCGGCACCGGCCTCGGTTTGACGATCTCGCAACGCTTGGTGCAGGCCATGGGCGGACGGATCTGGGTGGAGAGCACGTTCGGCCGCGGGAGCACCTTCCATTTCGTTATCGCCCTGCCCGCGGCCCACAACGTGGAGGCGCCGGCGGCTGCCGATCCGTCATTGTCCGGAGTCCGGCGTGCTCGTCGTGGACGACAACCAGACGAACCGGCGCATTCTCGAAGCGATGCTGCGTTCGTGGCAAATGGAACCGATCATGGCCTCCAGCGCGCCGGAGGGACTCACCCTCTTGCGGCGCGGAATGGAGGCCGGCAAGCCGGTGCGTATGGTCGTGACCGACATCCACATGCCGGACATGGACGGCTTTCATTTCGCCGAACGAATTTACACGACACCCGACTTTGCGAACGTCGCCGTACTCATGCTGACGTCCGGAGCGACCCACGGGGACCTCGAGCGCTCGCGAAAGATCGGCGTACGGGCCTTCGTCACCAAGCCCGCACGCCGCCACGAACTGCGCGCCGCGATCGTGCGCACGCTGCGCACGCCGGCCGTGCGTCCCGCGCGGGGCGGCGCGGACGTGACGACACTCTTGCCGGCCGTCTCGCACTTAGGGCGCAAGCATATCCTGCTCGTTGACGACGTCGAGATCAATCAGCGTCTCGCGACGCGCATCCTCGAGAAGGCGGGGCACCACGTCGTCGTTGCCAACAACGGCTTCGAGGGCGTGGCTGCGCTCGAAAACCAACTCTTCGACCTGGTGTTGATGGACGTGCAAATGCCCGAGATGGACGGCTTCGAAGCGACGGCGGCGATCCGGCAAAAGGAGCTCGTCAGCGGTGCGCACGTGCCGATCGTGGCGATGACGGCGTTCGCGATGACCGGCGACCAGGAGCGCTGCGCGGCAGCCGGCATGGACGGCTACATCTCTAAGCCCATCCGCGCCCGTGAGCTGCTGGCCGCTGCGAACCGGGATTGGACGCCGGTGGCCGCCTAGCCGGACGTTTGCCGGACCATCGCAAAAGCGAACGCTCGCGCGTGCCCCTGTTTCATCGCCAGCTCGATCCAGAGCATCGCGAGCGGCTCGAGGAGCCGCGCGGCACTCAACGGGCCCGCATCGACACTCTCGAAGCCGAGATCGGCGACCAGCTCCATCACAACGCGCCGGCTGCGCCCATGTTCTCGGCGCCCGTTTGGTTGAGCGTCTTGAACACCGATGCCGCAGGTGCCCACGTCGCAACCTGCTCCGCGCCCGAGGTCGTGTAGCCGAGTGTCAGCTGCAGGCCGCCCGGGCCCATGCCGAGCGGGTTCGTGCAGTCGATGACGGTGGTTCCGGCAAGATCGCCGAGGCCCGCGCCGGATCGGGAACAGCGAAGTAGACATCGTGTCCGGCTTTCAGCCACGCCAGGCCGAGGGCGCTGCCGACGGCTCCGGCTCCAACGATCAAGATTCGCTTAGGCATTGCCGGCGCTTCAATCCGAACAACCCGGCACCTTGCCGGCGCGCTTGAGCTAAACCGGAACAGCTATCGCGGCATGCGCCACATGCCAGTTCGATTCGCTGTCGCTCAGATATGCCGCGATGCGGTCGGCCAGCTCTTGCAAGCTCGCACGGGCAAGTCGCTTCCCAATCGTTTGGTCGAAGAGATGCCCAATGGCGCCTAACGGCGGCGTGTATCCGCCGTCGACGTACACCCCGGTACGAAGCGATTCGATCCGAAAGCGCATCGTTCCACGAAAGTTGGGGAGCAACAGCGAGCCGCTCGACCAGTGGAAGCGCAACTCGTCATGCGGCCGCCCGGCCTCCAGTATGTCCTCGTGGATGCCGAACGAGAGACTGACGCGCCGGCGCAGCCAGCCGAACGGCGCCGGCCAGGGAACGCGGATCGTCCCTTCCGGGCCGCCGGCCTCCGCGCGGCGCAAGTATTCCGTCGCATAGTCCGCCGACATCGAAAACGGGCACTCGGCGAGCGCGAAAACCGAGATCTGGGTGTGCGGGCGGCGGGCATCTTGCGGGTGGCTCATAGCGGCACGATAGAGGCCGCCGATGAAGAACAAAGCTGCGGCGTCTTCACATCGCGTTCACAACGCGCGCCGATACTCGGGTTTTCTCCCACTCGAGAGCGATCCGCTACGAAAACCGCAGTCCCATCTCGCACGGCGACCCTTCAGGCTTGGCTTCCCCGATCGATTGAGTGCCTGCGTGGCTACACGCTAGCCGCTTTTGGACACGACGCGGTCGCCGGAGTTACCGTCGGCCTCGTCGCCTTGCCGCTGGCAATGGCCTTTGCCATCGCGTCGGGCGTCGCACCGCAAGCCGGGCTCTACACCGCAATCGTCGCGGGCTTCCTCATTTCGATGCTGGGCGGCTCACGGGTACAGATCGGCGGCCCGACGGGTGCCTTTGTCGTCATCATCGCCGGCATCATCGCACGGTTCGGCCTCAACGGGCTCGCACTCGTGGGCATCATGGCCGGGATCATTCTCGTCGTTGCCGGGGTGACGGGTTTGGGAACGGCCGTCAAGTACATTCCGCGGCCGGTGATCATCGGCTTTACCAATGGGATCGCCATCTTGATCGCCTCGACCCAAATCAAAGATTTTTTTGGGTTGACGGCCGGCGGGGTACCGAGCGACCTCATCGGCCGCCTTTCCACGTTGGCGGCACATGCGGGGACGGTCCATTGGCAAGCGTGCGCGATCGCTCTCACAACCCTCGCCGTGATCATCCTACTGCCTAAGGTCGCGCCGCGGATACCCGGCTCGATCGTCGCGATTGCCCTGTGCACGCTCGCCGTCAGCGTGTTTCACGTTCAGGTTGCGACGATCGGATCCGCGTTCGGCGGAATCCCGCAAGGTCTGCCGCCGTTCACCCCGCCGCACTGGCAGGCTTCAGCGATCGTGGCGCTCTTGCCGAGTGCCTTCGCCGTTGCGTTCCTGGCAGCGGTGGAAAGCCTCCTCTCCGCCGTCGTGGCCGACGATTTGAGCGGCGACCGTCACAAGTCGAACGTCGAGATCGTGGCGCAAGGCGTCGCGAACATCGTATCGCCGTTCTTCGGCGGGATCCCGGCAACCGGAGCCATCGCACGAACCGCTACAAATATTCGGGCCGGGGCCACGACACCGGTAGCGGGGATCGTCCACGCGATCACGCTGCTTGCCATCGTCCTCGTGGCGGCCCCGTACGCACGCTTCATTCCGCTGGCGTCGTTGGCCGCTGTCCTCATGATGGTTGCGTATCACATGGGCGAGTGGCATCAAATCGGGCACATCGTTCGGCTCTCGAAGGCCGACATCGCCGTGTGGTTGACGACGTTCGCATTGACGGCGTTCGCCGACCTGACCGTTGCCGTCGGGATCGGGATGGCACTGGCCGCGCTCCTGTTCATCTACCGGATCGCGCAGACCACGACCGTTACGAACGTGACGCCCGACGTCTTGGAAGGCAGCCGGATTCATGTCTTACACGACAAGACGATCCCGGCCGACGTGAGCATCCTGAGCATTCATGGTCCGTTCCTGTTTGGGTCCACGGACACGCTCGATAAGGCGACCGAGGACCTCTCGCAGCTCAAACATACCGTCATCGTGCGGCTTCGCGACATGCCGGCCATTGACGCTACCGGTGTCTATTGCCTCGAACGCCTCGAAAAGCGCTTGCGCATCTCCGGGCGCCGGATGCTTCTCTGTGGTGCCCTGGAGCAGCCGGATCGCGTGCTCAAGGGCTCGCGTTTCCTGCAGCATTTCGGCCGCGAAAATCTGCTCACCGATATCGGGGCCGCGCTCTCCGTTTCTTCATAATCCGTTCACACGTCTCGGGTACGGTCGGCCCATGGAACCTTCGCGCGACGAGCCGCTTCCGGCGACGCTCCTTTTCGTTTTCTCGCTCGGCAGCCTGATCCTCATCGGCTGGTTTGCGATGTACTTTCTGCTGCGGGCGCGGTGGTAGCCGTGCACATCCATCGCTCCGAACGGCTCTGGCTGCTCCTTCGGCGTCGCCATGCTGGCGGTGTTTCTCGGCGTCATCACGACCGCCGCCGTCGTCGACGGCATCGTCCCGCCCAGCCGCGTGCAGACGATCGACCCGACCAAGGTCTCGCAAACGCCGCCGTTCGATCACCCCGGGCTGCACAAGATCTCGGACGGCGTGTACGAAGCGTACTACGTCGCCCACATCTTCTCGTTCTCGCCCGCCTCGATCGAGATTCCGGCCGGCTCGCGCGTGACGTTCTACGTCACCAGCGCCGACGTCGAACACGGTTTCAGCATTCCCGAGACCGGCGTCAACACGATGGTCACGCCCGGTTGGGTGAGCACGTGTCTCCCACACGTTCAACACGCCCGGAACCTTTCTCTTGATCTGCAACGAGTATTGCGGGTCGGGCCATCAGCTCATGGCAGCCAAAGTGGTGGTGAAATGATACCGGCTCCAGCCCGTCCGGCCCGTATCGTGGTTGCTCCAGGCAGCGCCGGGTTGCTCGCGCTCTCCCGCGCCGGGGGCAACCTGCTCGCGTTGACCCACATCTATACGGCGACGCTCGTGCTCGGCATCGGTGCGCTCTTCGGGATGCTGCAAGGCTTCTCGCGCGCCATCGCTGATCACGATGCCGCCGGCATTCGACTACTACCGCATGCTCACGGCGCACGGCGTTCTGATGGCGCTCGTCTTCACGACGTTCTTCATCACCGGTCTGTTCACGTATTGCGTCTACGAGACGATCCCGCGCGTGCGCTCGCTGGCCTTGGGCTGGACCGGATATTGCACGATGCTCGCGGGCACCGTGATGACGACGGTCGTCATCCTGCACGGCGACGCGACCGTGCTCTACACGTTCTACGCGCCGCTCAAGGCGAGCCCGTTCTTCTATTTCGGCGCCACGCTGCTCGTTCTCGGCACGTGGTGCGTCGCATTCGACTGCATCCTCAACGTCATCTGGTTCAAGCGCCACAACCCGGCACTCCGCATTCCGCTGCCGGCCTTCATCGCGACGACCACGTTGATCATGTGGCTCATCGCGACGCTCGGCGTCGTCGCCGAGATGGCGCTCTTGATTCCGTGGTCGCTCGGCTGGACGCCCGGGATCGACGTCAGCCTCTCGCGCATGCTGTTCTGGTACTTCGGACATCCGCTGGTGTATTTCTGGATCATGGGCGCCTATGCGATCTGGTACACGCTGATCCCGACGACGTTCGGCGGGAAAGTGTTCAGCGACGCGCTGACGCGCGTGGCGTTCATCTCGCTGTTACTGCTCTCGACTCCGGTCGGCTTGCACCACGAATATCTCGATCCGGGCATCTCGGCCGGCTGGAAGTGGCTGCACACGGTCACGACCTACGGCGTCGTCATCCCCTCGTTCATGACCGCGTTCGCGATCTTCGCCTCGTTCGAGATCGCCGCGCGCCGGGCCGGCCGGCGCGGTTTCATCGGAACGATCCGCTTCCTGCCCTGGGGCAATCCGGTCTTTGCCGGTCCGGCACTCGGAATGCTCCTGTTCATCTCCGGCGGCTTCGGCGGCATCGTCAACAACTCGTATTCGATGGACGTCCTCGTGCACAACACGATGTGGATCGTCGGACACTTTCACATCACGGTCGGCGGACCGGTGGCGCTGACGTTCATCGGCGCCTCGTACGGGCTGATCCCGGCACTCTCCGGCCGCGTGCTCTTCGCTCCGCGGCTCGCCCTCGCTCAGGTCTATACGTTCTTCGTGGGCATGTCGATCATGTCGACGGCGATGCACTGGGCCGGTCTGCTCGGCGCGCCGCGCCGCACCTCGGACGTCAGTTACATGGGCGCGCAAGGCGCGGCGACGTGGCATCCCGAGATGATGTGGGCGGCGTTCGGCGGCACGCTGGTCGCGCATTTCGATCCTGATGTTCATCATCGTCGCAACCGGAACGTACGTCGCCAACAAACGCGCTGAGGTCGCACCCACCTTCGCCTTCGCGGAAACGGATCGAGGATGCGATGGAAACGCCGGCCGGTGCTCGACCGGCTCGGGACGCTGGGCCGTCATCGCCATCGTGCTCGCGCTGCTCGCCTATGCGGGGCCCATGTCACAGCAACTTCAGGCGCACGCCTACCTGGCACCTGGATGGCGAACGTGGTGAATGCGCTTGCGTTCGCGATCGCTCTAGCGATCGCGACGTTCGTGCCCTTGCTGCAACCCGGTGACACCGTCCCGGCGATTCCGCTCGTCGACCAAACCGGAGCGGCATTCTCGATCGACAAACTGCGCGGCGACGCCGTCGTGCTCAGCTTCATCTACACCCGCTGTGCCGATCCGCGCATGTGCCCGCTCGTTTCGAGCAAGTTCGAACGCCTCCAGCAGCTGCTCGGCACGGCGCCCGTGCGGCTGCTCGAGATCACGCTCGATCCGCAGTTCGACACACCGCGCGTGTTGCGAGCCTACGGCCGGGTTTACGGGGCGCGAGCGGAGCGCTGGACGCTGGCGACCGGCGCGCCGGCATCGATCGACGAGCTGGCGGCGCGCTTCGGTATCGCCACGCAATGGGCGCGGCCCGGAACGCTCGTGCATACCGAAGCGACGATATTGCTCGATCCCGCTGGACGCCTCGTTCAAACCGTCGACGGCAATGCCTGGACTCCGGACCAGTTGGTCGCCGCCGCGCGTGAGGCCACGGGCAGCGCACCTTCGCCGCTCGCACGGGCCGCGCTGTGGCTCACGGCCGCCATCGAGAGCTGCGGAGGTTCCCGCGGCGCACTCAGCGCGTGGGAGTTCCTCGCGATTCTGATGCTCGTGATCGGGACGATCTCAACCATTCTCTTCCGAGCCCTGCGCGGCGCGCGCTAGCGCTACGGGCGCGGAGTCGCGAGCGCCCGCATGTCGACGACGGGCGTCGACGGGCTGCGCCACGGTTCGACCGCGTTCGGCGCCGGCACGCCGGCCGGTCCCAGTGACCGCACGAACTGGTAGATCGCACGCAGATCGCCATCGGGAAGCTGGCGCAGATCTTGCCAGACCATCGGCGGATGACCGGCGCGTGTCCTAACCGCTTGGACCCAGCGGTCTTCCGACATCACTTGGAAATCAAGCCGGACGTTCGCCGGATAGCTCGTTCCCCACCAGCCGCGGAAGCCGACCGCACTTCCCGTCAACCAGCGCGCGACCGGCACGGCCCCGTCCGAATCACGCCAACCCGCCGTGTGGCAATCATTGCAGGTTCCGTAGACGACCAGCGCACGTCCGCGTGCCAGCGCGGCCGCCGGCGCCGGCGGCGGTGATGACGCGTCGATCGTCGCGAAGAGCATCGCCCCTGCGCCGAGTGCGATAAAAGCGAGCGTACGGGCTTTCATTGCGCCATCTACTCACAAGAACCTGAACCCCGTGCGAACGTGACGTGAACGCGGGGTCGAACGGGATTCGCACAACCTTCATGGATGCTTCGCATACGGACGTTAGGGTTGGATCATGAGCGAAATTCACGAGTGCCTGACCGTCCTCTGCCCGTTCTACCAAGTTCCGCAGGCGGTTGAGGCGTACGTCACCTCATTGCCGGTACAAGACGGCTCGCCGGTCGTCGCGATGCGCGTGCAGGCCGGCGACATCAGCGTCGAGGAAATGACCGGAAACTTCTGCCGCCTCGACCTCGACGGGGCGTACGTTCCGCCGCTCGGCCTCGCCGGCGCCGTCTTCGACTCCGTTGTCGGGCATCATATTGCACTGGCCGCCGCTCGCGAATTGCTCGATGAAATCAAGACGGGGATGGAACTGGCCTTCCAAACCGGAGCGGCCATCGCATGAGCAGCATTGCAGAACGGGAGCTCGTCCACGCACCGCTCGCGTCAGCCGGCCATTTCCTGGAGGCCTACTTCGATGCACACGCCGCAGCGAGCGGTGACGGCGCCCGGGTCACGTTGCGCGCCGGTGACGCCGCGCATGCGGCGATCGTCACCTTCAAGCCGGCGCATCGGCCGGAAGACATGACGCCGCGCTACCACCTCCATTGGGAAGCGGAGGGCGGCGGACCCTATCCGGTCTACGACGGTGAGTTGCGGATCGGCGCCGATGACGATTACGATGCGTTCTGGCTCGTGCTAACCGGTGTGTATGCAGCACCGGGCGGATTCGCCGGGAAACTCTTCGATGCGGTTGCCGGGCGAAGCATCGCCGCTGCATCGGCCCGCGGCTTGCTCGCCGAAATGCGTACCCAGATCGAACTGCTCTTTGCCGCCCAAGAGCGAGCGAAGGCGGCCCGCTGATTCGCAATCAGCGCTGCGACCAGCGCTCGAGCATGCCGCGCAAGTCCGCGAGCCTTACCGGCTTGGGAAGATAGTCGTCCATCCCGGCTGCGAGGCACGCGTCACGGTCCTCGGCGAACGCGTTGGCCGTCATGGCACTTATCGGAACGCGAACGCTTCCGGTGCGCCGCTCTTCTGCGCGGATTGCCCGCGTCGCGTCGAGGCCGTCCATCTTCGGCATCTGGCAATCCATGAAGATCATCGCAAAGCGTTGGCTGCGCGCGGCTTCAACCGCCGCCAGGCCGTCGGAGACGTACGTCACCGGCACGCCGAGGTCATCGAACTGCAGTTTGAGCAACCGTTGCAGACGCGTGTTGTCTTCCGCCACGAGCACCGGGCCATACACCGGCTCGGCGCCCGATGGAGCGGACGGAGAGGTGGGCGATGTCACGATCGGCACCGGATGGTCGGGCAAGACCGCCTTTACGATCGAATCGAAGAGCTGGGATTGCCGCAGCGGCTTGCGCAGCGGCCGGTCGTTCCCAATCGTAATTACGCGCTTGGACATGATCGCGCTGACGATGTCGATCGTGGCCCCGACTTCGACGAGCTCCACACTGTCGAGGTCGACGATGGCAACCCATTGCCGCGACGCGTCGGCCCGCAATGCTTGGAGCAGATCGTCACTGCTGTCAGCGACGCGACTATCCATCGACCACGACGTCAAGTAGCTCTTGACGATTTGGACGAACCGCTCGTCACCGGAAAGGATGACCGCGCCCACGCCTTTCAGGGTCCGCGCGATGCCCTCGGCGGCGCGTTCGAAGCGAGCCGTGAACCAGAACGTCGAACCCGCGCCGGGCTCACTCTCCGCACCGATCTCCCCACCCATCAATTCGACGAGGCTCTTTGAGATGGAAAGCCCGAGCCCGGTTCCGCCGAATTTGACCGACGTCGATCCGTCCGCCTGAACGAACGGTTCGAACAAGCGCTCCGCGACGCCGGGGCCGATACCGATCCCGCTGTCCTGCACGTCGAAACGCAAGACGACGTCGCCGTGCTGCTCTTCGAGCGGCAATACACGTGCAACAACATAGCCGCGATCGGTGAACTTCACGGCGTTCCCGAGTAAATTCAGGATGATCTGCCGGAGCCGGTCGGCATCCCCGCGCAACGGCGGTATCGAGGGATCGACATACGTATGGAGCGCGAGACCCTTGGTGCGCGCCAGCTCGGCGACCACGTCGGCGGCGCCCTCCACGACCGCGCCGATCTCGAACGGCGCACTTTGCAGCTCGACCTTACCGGCCTCGATCTTCGAGAAATCGAGAACGCTGTTGATCAGCGCCAACAGCGATTCCGCAGCTTCGGCAATCGTCTGCGCGCTGAGTTGGGCGCGTTCGTCGAGTTTCTGGCGGTTGAGCAATTCCGCGGCGCCGATGATCGCCGTGAGGGGCGTGCGCAGCTCGTGACTCATCGTGGCCACGAACTGGGTCTTGAACCGCGAGGCGCTGGCCAGCTCACGGTTGAGTTCCTCGAGTTCCGCCGCGTGCAGCTGCATGCCGGCGTGAAGGAGCCGCAGCTCCTCCGCATGCTTGCGCTCGGTGATGTCGGTTATCGCGGCCAGGGTGAACGTCTCGGTGCCGGTCACGATCGGATTGAGGCCGATTTCGATCGGGACTTCGCTGCCGTCTTTACGCCGGCCGTAGAGGTCGCGCCCGGCACCCATCGACCGCGCGACCGGGGCATCAGCGAACGATGCGCGCAAAGCCGGGTGGCCGGGGCGGAACCGGGCCGGGACCAACATCTCGATCGATTCTCCGAGCAACTCGTCGCGCGAGTATCCGAAGAGTCTCTCAGTTTGGGCGTTCACGAGAACGATGTGCCCGCGCTCGTTGACGAGCACTTTGGCGTACGGGGATCCGTCGATGATGGCATAGAGAAAGCTCTCTTTGCCGGCGACTTCGTCGGGGGGCTTCAATGCCGGCAGGCTGACGGCCGCATCGATCTCTTGCAGAGATTCGAGAACGGCCTTCAGATTCGCCTCGTTCGATTCGAGCTTGCCGTCGATGAACGCGTGAACGCTTCCGATCGCAACGGCTAGCTCGTTGCGTATGTCGTGCAAGGTTCTATCCATCGCGCGCCTTTTTTACGTTCTGACCCCAGTACGCTGCCGTTCGGCGTTGCCGAGGCTGCGTAGCAGCGGGAGTTCGGTTTCACCCAGGGGGCACCCCTGTATCGGCGAAATGCCGGGAAGCTATGGAGACGACGGTCAGACAGCGGCGGGCGCTCATCGTCGACGACGAAAAGAAAATCGTCGAGATTCTTTCCAGCTATCTGAAAGACGAAGGCTTCGCAGTCACCGGTGTACATGATGGTGGCGAAGCGGTGACGGCGGCCCTCGCCGACCCCTACGACGTGATCCTGCTCGATCTCAACCTGCCCACGATGTCGGGGGTTGAGGTCTTCAAAGCGATCCGCAAGATCTCCGACGTCCCGATCCTGATGGTCACCTCGCGCGATGACGCGGTCGACCGGGTCGTCGGCCTCGAACTGGGTGCGGACGACTACATTTCGAAACCGTTCAACCCTCGCGAGGTCGTTGCGCGCGTCAAAAACATCATCAACCGCGTCACGCGCGTGCCGTCGGTAACGCGCGTCACGCACGACGTTCAGCGCGTGGGCGACCTCGAGATCGACCGTACCGGGCACGAGGTGCGCGTCAACGGAGCACCGGTCAAACTGACGCCGATGGAGTACCGCATCCTCGACGTGCTGGTGCACAATGCGGGCGTTGCTCTCACCCGCGCTCAACTGCTCGATCACGTGAGCACCGACTCCACGGAAGTCTTCGACCGCACGCTCGACAAGCACATCGCTAATCTCCGCAACAAGATCGGCGACGACCCGAACCGCCCGCGGTACATCCTGACCGTGCACGGCGTCGGCTACAAATTCGCTCAGTAAGGGGCTAGGCGCGGGACGGCTGGGGCAGCCCGTAGGCCGTGACGCGAACGCTTTCGGTAACCGGAACCCCGTCATGCGTCCGCACCACCAGCACCGGGAGCGGTGATTTTCGCACGATGCCCTCGGCAACGCTGCCGAGGAAGAGGCGCTCGAGTCCGTGCCGCCCATGGCTTCCAACCACGATCAGGTCGGCGGCCTGATGCTGTGCAGCGGCGATCAGCGCTTCGTCGGGACTGCCCGCGATGACGCGGCCTTTGGCAGAGATTCCGCGTGTATTTGCCAAAGCGACGGCCTTGCCGATGATGCGGTGCGCCTGGTCACCTTCGTCCTCGCCCGCGCCGGCGATGCTGTAGAAGATCACGTGCTGCCGGTCTTCAGCCGGTAAGTCGAGGATGGCCTGAACCGCCGCTTCGCTCGGATCGGACCCATCGATTCCGGCGACAATGCGGCCGAAGCAGCGTTTCTCCGGCGGCGCAAGCGTCGCGCCCGAGCGCACGGTAAGCACGGGAATCGCGCTTCCGCGAAGCACCGCTTCGGTGGTACTGCCGACGAAGAAGCGTTCCAACGCCGAGCGGCCGTGCGTTCCCATGACGATGAGGCTGCACTTCGCCTCGGCAGCGAAAGCCAGGAGGCTCTGCACCGGTTCGCCCTCGAGTGCCTGACGTTGTGCCGCCACGCCGCCCTGTTTGGCCGCGTCGACGGCGGCGTCGAGCAACGCTTCTCCCTCGGCCTTGAGGTCGTCGACGACCGGCGCCGTATCGATGATCGCACCCGAGGCCGCCATTTGCGACACGACCGAAATCCAGTTCACGGAGTGAGCGACGATCAGTTGGCCCGAGTGCTCGCCGGCGAGCCGCGTAGCAAACGTCAGGGCTTCCTTGGAAGCTTCGGAATCGTCGATGCCGACCAGGATACGCGAGAAGAGATTGCTCATGGACCGATGCTGGACCGGCAATGTGAAGGACTGATGATCGCCGGTGGCCGGGGTTCTTCACACGCCCTTCGCCGGAGCTTCGCTTACGAGCGGTACGCTGGGATTGCAAACGCTACTGTAACCAACGTTACGCGCTAGGAAAAGTGATCATGATGCAATCCACCACGTCAACGCAAATCGAAGATCCGCCGATCGCGCGAGCGCTGTTCGGCGACACCCGTTTGGCCTGGATCTGGCTGATCGTCCGCCTCTACGTCGGCTGGGAATGGCTGAGCGAAGGCATCAACAAAGCCCAAGACCCGGGTTGGGCCGGCGCGAAAGCCGGCAGCTTCCTCACCATGTGGGTCGGCGGCGCCCTCAAAAAGACCCAGGGCGCGCACCCCGACGTCCAGGGCTGGTACGGGTTCTTCCTTAGCCACGTCGTACTGCCGCACGCCGCGTTCTGGAGCTACCTCGTGACCGGCGGAGAGATCTGCGTCGGCCTGGGACTCATCCTCGGACTCTTCACCGGCATCGCCGCCTTCTTCGGCACGACGATGAACGCCAGCTATCTGCTCGCCGGTACCGTCAGCGTCAATCCGATACTCTTCGCGTTCGGCTCGCTGCTCGTGCTCGCTTGGAAGACCGCCGGCTTCTGGGGTGCGGATCGCTGGGTGCTGGCGCGCCTGGGTACGCCCTGGAAAACGACGGCCACAGCCCCCGTCGTTGTTCGACCGGGAACGCCGGTGCACGTGTCGTGAGCGTCGTCGCCGAGAGAGAGTTCGTTCTCGTGCCCCCGGCGTCCGCAGAACTTCTTCTGCGGGCGTCGTTCGCGGCTCACGCTATCGAAGCACTCTATCACGCCGGGACATACAGCAAAGCGCCGGCGAGCGCCATGATCCAGTCTTCGCGCACGCGCAGCCGCGCCACCGCCACGGCCGCCTGCGAGGGCGAGATCAGCGCATCGAACGCCTCGATGACGCCCTGCGTATGCAGGGGCGCGAGTTCCTGCGAGGCGGCGATCGCGGCGCGCATCGCGCCGTCGAACGCGACCGCGCCGGCCGCCGGCAGCGTCCGGATGCGCACGACCCGATAGGCGACGCAGTCGACGCCCGCCGCCTCAAACGGCTCGAGCGCCGCCGATCCGGCCAGCGCCTCGAGCGAACACTCCGTCTCGAGAATCGGCGGTGCCGGTTCGCCCGCGCGGGCACCCGGCGCAACCTCGACCAGGGAGATCTTCGCCGAGCGGGATCCTAAATTGATGCAGAGGACGCGAACGCTCACCCCGCGGCGGGGAACTTCGCGGCCGGCCAGCGCCAGTCGCGAATGTCGGGCAGATCCTCGCCGCGCTCGCGGATGTATGCGCGGTGCTCGATGAGCCGGTCCCGCAGACGGCCGTGCAAGTGGGCACCTCGGTCGCCGAGCCGCTCGACGCGTTCGAGCACCATCATCGCTAGGTGAAAGCGCGAGAGCTCGTTGCGAACGCACATGTCGAACGGCGTCGTCGTGGTGCCTTCTTCTTTGTAGCCCCGCACGTGGATGTTGTCGTGGTTGTGCCGGCGGTAGGTGAGCCGGTGAATGAGCCAGGGATAGCCGTGGAAGGCGAACACGATCGGGGCGGTGCGCGTGAAGAGCGCATCGAAGTCGGCGTCGGAAAGCCCGTGCGGATGTTCGGACTGCGGCTGCAAGCAGAGCAGATCGATGACGTTGACGACGCGCACCTTCAGGTCGGAGAACTCGCTGCGCAAGAGGTCGACGGCCGCCATGGTCTCGAGCGTCGGCACGTCGCCGCAGCACGCCATCACCACATCCGGTTCGGCATCGTCGTCGCTGCTGGCAAAGTTCCAGATCGACGCGCCCTCCGTGCAGTGCTTGATCGCGGCGTCCATGTCGAGCCACTGCGGCGAGGGCTGCTTGCCGGCCACGATCACGTTGACGTAGTTGCGCGAGCGCAGGCAGTGGTCGACGGTCGAGAGCAGCGTGTTCGCATCGGGCGGCAGGTAAACGCGCACGACGTCGGCCTTCTTGTTCACCACGTGGTCGATGAACCCGGGATCCTGGTGACTGAACCCGTTGTGGTCCTGGCGCCACACGTGCGACGTCAGCAGATAGTTGAGCGAAGCCACCGGACGCCGCCACGGGATCTCGCGGATCGATTTCAACCACTTCGCGTGCTGGTTGAACATCGAGTCGATGATGTGGATGAACGCTTCGTAGCACGAGAAGAAGCCGTGCCGGCCGGTGAGCAGATAGCCCTCGAGCCAGCCCTGACATTGGTGCTCGCTGAGCACTTCCATCACCCGGCCGTCGGGCGCGACGTGATCGTCCAGCGGCGAGAGTTCGCCCACGAACGCGCGATTCGTCACCTCGAAGACGGCATCGAGCCGGTTGGACGACGTTTCGTCCGGACCCACGAGACGGAAGTTCGTCTCGTTTAGACGCATCACGTCACGCAGGAACTGGCCCGCAACGTGCGTCGCTTCGCCATCGGTCGCACCCGGCGCGTCAACCGCGACGGCATAGTCGGCAAAGGCCGGCATGACGAGCTCGCGCAGCATGCTGCCGCCGTTTGAACTCGGATTGCTGCCCATGCGGCGGTCGCCGCGCGGCGCCAGTGCCTGGAGTTCCGCGCGCAGCGTCCCGTGCTGATCGAAGAGCTCACCGGGTTTATACGAGCGCATCCACGCTTCGAGGATCGTGAGATGTTCGGGGTGCGCGGCGAAGTCGCTCAGCGGAACCTGGTGCGCACGAAACGTGCCTTCGATCTGGACGCCGTCGACGATGCCCGGACCGGTCCAGCCCTTGGGCGTGCGCAAGACGATCATCGGCCACGTCGGGCGGCAGCGGAAGCCGCTCGTCCGTGCGTCGCGCTGAATCTCGGCGATGCGGTCGAGGCAGGCATCGAGCGCAGCGGCGTACGCTTGATGGACGAGCGCCGGCTCGTGGCCTTCGACGAAGTGCGGTTCCCAGCCGTAGCCGTGAAACAGGTCCACCAGCTCCTCGCGCGGGATGCGGGCGAGGAGGCTCAGCTCCGCGATCTTCCAGCCGTTGAGGTGCAGGATCGGCAGCACGGCGCCGTCGCGTTCGGGATTGAGATACTTGTTGCTGTGCCAACTCGTCGCCAGCGGCCCCGTTTCCGCTTCGCCATCGCCGACGGCGCACGCGACGATGAGGTCCGGGTTGTCGAAGACCGCACCGAAAGCGTGCGAGATCGCATAGCCGAGCTCGCCGCCTTCGTGGATCGAACCGGGAGTTTCGGGCGCCGCGTGGCTCGGAATGCCGCCCGGAAACGAAAACTGCCGGAAGAGCTTCTGCATCCCGCTCTCGTCGGGTGTGATGGCCGGATAGACTTCGCTGTAACTCTGCTCGAGATACGTGTTCGCGACGACCGCCGGCCCGCCGTGTCCGGGGCCGGCAACGAAGATCGCATTCAAGTCGCGCGCGACGATGGCGCGGTTCATGTGCGCGTACATCAGGTTGAGACCCGGCGTCGTGCCCCAGTGCCCGAGCAAGCGCGGCTTCAGGTGCTCGATGCGCAGCGGTTCGCGCAACAGCGGGTTCGCAAGCAAATAGATCTGTCCGACGGCGAGATAGTTCGCCGCACGCCAATACGCGTCGATCGAGGACAGTTCCGCGGCGCTCAGCGGTCCTGCGAAACCGGTCACCGTACTCGTCGACGTCATAAGGGCCCCATCGTACCGGTTGAATGTGAAGGCCGGGTGAAGGTGCGGCCGTGACGCGCTGCTACGCCAGATCGAGCACCATGCGCCCGTCGACCTTACCCACCTTCAGATCGGCGAAGATCTGGTTGATGTCGGTGAGCTTCGCCTTGTGAATGTCGGCCCGCACTTTGCCGGCCGTTGCGAACGCGACGGCTTCGGAGAGGTCCTTGCGCGTGCCGACGATCGAACCGCGAATGGTCAACCCCTTTAGCACGACGTCGAAGATCGGCGTTTGGAAGCCGCCGGGCGGAAGCCCGACGAGCGTCACGGTCCCTTTGCTGCGCGCCAGCGCGATCGCTTGCGAAAACGCCGGCGGCGATACCGCCGTCACGAGCACACCGTGCGCGCCGCCCTTCGTCGCCTCGATGACTTGAGCGGCGGCGTCGGCATCGCGCGCGTTGATGGTCACGTCGGCTCCTACCGAACGCGCGAGCGCCAGCTTGTCCTCCGTGATGTCGAGCCCGATCACGTTGAGCCCCATCGCTTTCGCATACTGCACGGCGACGTGTCCGAGGCCGCCGAGTCCCGAAATCGCGATCCATTGCCCGGGCCGCGCCTCGGTCTGTTTGATGCCCTTGTAAGTGGTTACGCCGGCACACAGGATCGGCGCCATCTGATAGAAGTCGACGTCGGCGGGCAAGTGGGCAGCGTAGGCGGCCGTGGCGATCGCGTACTGCGCGAAGCCGCCGTCGACGCTGTAACCGCTGTCGTGCTGCGTTGCGCAGAGCGTTTCCCAACCGGTGATGCAGAACTCGCATTTTCCGCAGGCATCATGGAGCCACGCGATACCAACGGGCTCACCGATCTCGAAATCATCGACGCCCGCGCCGAGCGCCACGACCCGGCCGGCGGTTTCGTGCCCCGGAATGAACGGCGGCTGGGGTTTGAACGGCCAGTCGCCGTCGGCAGCGTGCACGTCGGTGTGGCAAACACCGCAGGCAACGACCTCGACCAGGAGCTCGCCGGGCCCGGGCACCGGCACCGGCCGCTCTTCGATCGTGAGCGGGCGGCCGAACTCGCGTACCAGCGCGGCTTGCATCGTTTTTGGAACTCGTCCGTTCCCGTTGTGACGGACCGACCGGTCGATCGTGCTCGTTGTCATGCCGCTCTCGATTCCTGATGAATGGTGCTTTGCCACCATCCTGAACGAGGGCGGTGAAGGTGCGATGAACGGCCGTTGCGCCAGCCGTCAGCGCATCTTCACACGAACTTCACTCACCGAGGTAGTCGCTGACGATGCGGTTGAACTCCTCGGGATGTTCCCATTGCGGCCAATGCCCGGCATCTTCCATCAGCGCCCACTGGGCGTCTTTGACGTAGCTCATCGCTTTCTTGGCCGTGGCGACTTGCTGTGAGGGGTTGTGGTCGGTCCATAGGAACAGCACCGGCACCGTGATGCGCGCGAGCACTTCGGGCGTCAGCTCGTCCTCGGGATTGGAAATGATGCCGACCGGAGTCGGCTTGCCGAGCGCCCGCTCGTAGAGCGCCCAGCGCAGATCGATCAGCTCCGGCGTGATATCCCGCTCGGGCTTGTGAAAGAGCCAGCGCAACCGCGCGTGAACGTTCTCGCGCGAAGGATCCGCGATGAATTGTTTGGAGAGCCGGCTCAGCTCATCGATGCCGACCTTGGTCTTCTTCAGCGTCTCTTCATCGATCGGCACTTTCAGCTGCGCGCCGACCGTATAAATGACTTTGCCCACCCGCTCGGGATGATCGATCGCGGCCCACATCGCGATCCACCCGCCGAGCGATTCGCCGATCAGGTGCGCGCGCTCGATGCCGGCGGCATCCATGAAATCGATCAAGTGTTTGACGAAGCCGTCTTTGGAGAACGGCATCGAGCCGAATTCCGTCAAACCGTGACCGTAATAGTCGATCGCGTGCGCTTCGAAGCCGGCGCTCAGCGGCACGACGTTGCGCGCGAACGCTTCGGCATGGCCGCCGATGCCGTGCAGCATGATCACGGGCATGCCGCTGCCGGCGTGGATGCTGCGCGTTTTCACGCCGGCGGCATCGTAATAGCTCACCTCGGCGCCGAGGAGTTCGGTCCACAATGAGGGCCGCGTTGCGGCCGATACTTCGAGCGTCGTAGCCATGAGATTCATACCTCCAACCCCGCAGGGCTCGTCCTGTTGCGCTTCCAAGAAATGATGCTATGAACCGTTTCGAACTCCTTTGCGCTTCGGCGGGACTGGCGTTCGCGAGCGTCGCTCGGCCGCTCTCGGCCCAGGATGCGGCGCGCTACCTCGGCGGCTCGACGCCGATCGAGGGCGATGCTTTGATGTTCTTGGCCCAGTCGCAGGGATATTTCTCGCGCGCCGGCATCGAGGTCGACGTCAACGCGATGAATTCGGGCGATGCGACGGCGGCCGCGGTGATCGCGGGCGACATCGCCATCGGCAGCATGAATACGGTCTCGCTTGCCATCGCGCATCAAAACGGGATTCCCTTGAAGATGATCGCGCCCGGCGCCCAATACGACAGCGCGCGCTCGGCCGGCACGCAACTGATGGTGCGCAAGGATTCCACCATCACCGGCGGCAGCGGCCTCAACGGCAAGACGGTCGCCGTCAACGTCCTGCGCGGCACGGCGCATCTGGCCGGGCAGGCCTGGATCGCCAAGCACGGCGGCGATCCGAAAACGGTGCGCTGGATCGAGTCGCCGTTCGCGCTGATGCCGGCGGCGGTCGAAAGCGGGCGCGTGGACGCCGCGGTGATCAGCGAACCGGCCGCAACGCGCGCGCAAGCCACCTGCAAGTCGCTCGGACCACCCAACGACGCGATCGCGGCGACCTGGCTCATCAGCATGTACGTGTCGACCGCCGGCTGGATCGCGGCGCATCCCGATGCCACGCGCCGCATGCGCGCGGCGCTCAAGCAAACGGCCGTGTGGTACGACGCCAACCACGCCGCCTCGGTGCCGGCCGTCGCGGCACTCACCAAACAAGATCCCGACGTGATCGCGAAGTCGGTGCGCTCGATCTACGGCGTGAGCACGGATGCCGCGCTGATCCAGCCGGTGATCGACGTCGCCGCCCGCTACGGCGTGCTCACCGCGCCGTTCCCGGCCGCCGAACTGATCGCGCAGGTCTAGCCGCATGCCGCACATCGACGTCCACGCGCACGCCTTCAGCACCGAATACATCGATCTCTTGGAACAGCTCGGGGCACCCGGCGACGTCCTCGTGCCCGCGCGGATGGTGATCGCCGAGGCCTCACCGCAGGGCGTGCCGGAGCGTCTGGCCGCCATGGATGGAAGCGATGTCGAACGCCAGATCCTCTCGATGTCGGCCGCAACGCCCTACTTCGACGACGCGGCTTCGGCCGTGCGCGCGGCGCGGGTCAGCAACGACGAGCATGCGGCGCTGTGCCGCGCGCACCCGGCACGTTTTTCGTTCTTCGCCACGCTGCCGATGCCGCACGTCGATGCGGCGCTGGAAGAAATCCGCCGCGCCTTCGACGAGCTGGGCGCGGCCGGCGTCACCTTCACGACGAGCATCCGCGTTCGCTCGCTCGCGGAGCCGGCCTTCGCCGAGGTGTTCGCCGAGCTCGACCGGCGCGCAGCCGTCGTATTTCTGCACCCGCCCGGTCTTGCTTGCGCCTCGCCGCTGATCCGTGAGAGCGGACTCGCGTGGTCGGTCGGTGCGCCGATCGAGGACGCGGTCTGTGCGATGCAACTGATGAAGGCTGGTTTTCCGCGGCGCTACCCGCAGCTGAAGATCATCATGCCGCACTTGGGCGGTTTCTTGCCGTTCTTGCGCTATCGCCTCGACCGCAGCACCGAGCGCCAGATGCCGGGCGAAGATCCGCCGAGCGTGCAAATGCGCAAGTTCTGGTACGACACCGCGAACGGCGATCCCGACGCGTTGCTGCACTCGATCAGCACCTACGGCCTCGAGCGCATCGTGTTCGGAACGGACTATCCCTATTGGATGGGCGCCTCCTACGACCGCGCCGTCGACTACCTGGCGCTGACCGGCCTCGGCGAGGCCGAATTGCGGGCGATCCGCTACGAAAACGCGCGGGCGCTCTTCGCGCGTTGACGCTACGAGGCGTCGAGCGCGGGCGTGTGCCAGAAGAGCAACCGCCGTTCGACGATGACGAAGAGCCAGTTCAGCCCCAAGCCCAAGAGCGCCAGCAGCAGCACCCACGCGTAGGTCTGCTTCACGTAGAATTGATGCTGCATGTCGGCGATCTGTCCGCCGACGCCGCCGTTCGACGTCAGCATTTCGGCCAGCACCACGACGACGATGCCGATTGCCAGACTGATGCGCATGCCGGCTAAGATATAGGGCATCGTCGCCGGCAACAAGATGCGCCACAGTACCGCGACGCGGCCGTAGCCGAACGTCTTGGCCATCGCGATCATCGTGGGTTCCACGGCGCGCGCGCCCTGCGCCGCGTTGATCAACACCGGAAAGAACACGGACAGCGCGACGATCGTCACCTTCATCGTCGTGCCCAGGCCCAGGAACAGCATCAGCGCCGGAAGCAACGCGGGCTTGGGCACCGGACGCAAGAATTCGGTGATCGGTTCGAGCAAATCGTACATCGCGCGAAACGCGCCCATCAGGATCCCGACCACGATCGCGAGCGCGCACCCGATCGCATAGCCGATGAAGAGCGTCTGCAGCGTTTGGGCCAGCGCCACCCCGACGTCGGGCCGGCCGAGCATCTGCACGAACGTGACCACGACGGCCGACGGCGGCGGAACGATGACGGCGTTCACGAGCGAAAGCCGCGTCACGATCTCGAGGAGCGCGAAGAACGCGATCAAGAACGCGATGCCGGGCGCCAGATCGCGCACACGCTTAGAGAACGGCATTCGCCGCCTCCGGCTTCGCCAGGAGATGACGCAGCAAGCGATGGCGCAGCTCGAGGAAGCGCGGGCTCTCGTGCGTCTCGACCGGCGTACGCGGGCGCGGGATGCCGGTCTCGACGATTTCCGCCAGTTTCATCGGCCGGTGCGTGAGCAGCACCACGCGGTCGGCGAGAAAGATCGCCTCGTCGACGTCGTGCGTCACGAGCACGGCGGTGAAGCGCTTGCGTTCCCAAAGGTCGAGGATCAGCGCGTGCAATTCGAGCCGCGTCAGCGCGTCGACCGATGAGAACGGCTCGTCGAGCAGCAGCACGCGCGGCTCGGCCGAGAGTGCGCGGGCGATGGCGACGCGCTGCTGCATGCCGCCCGAGAGCTGCCAGGGGTAGAAGGCCGCGAACTCGCCGAGGCCCACCATCTCCAAATATTCGCTGCAGCGCTCGTGCAGCGCGGCGCCGCTAACGTTCGTGCGGTGACGAAAGCCGAAGGCGACGTTCTCCTCGACCGTCAGCCAGGGCAGCAACGACTTCGAGTACTGCTGGAAGAGATACACCATGTGGGCCGGCTCACCGGTCACGTCGCGGCCGCCGAGATAGACGTTGCCGGCGCTCGGCGGCACGAGGCCGGCGATGATTTGCAGCAAGGTCGATTTCCCGCACCCGCTCGGACCGACCAGCGAGAGAAACTCCCCGGCGCGAATCTCCAGGTCGAACGGAGCGATCACTTGGAGGCGCTTGTCCGCCCGGCCGAACGACTTCTCGATGCCGGCGACGCGCAGCCCCGCGCCGGCGGATTCCGCCGTCACTCGGGGCCGCCGTTCGCTTCGTTCACGCGCGCCCAGCGAATCACTCGTGACTCCCACGCGACGAACGCCCAGTTCAGCACGTAGGCGATCACGGCCAGCAAGATGATTGCCGCGTACATGTCGGGCGCTCGCAGCGCGAACTGCATGCTCAGGAGATAGTAGCCGACGCCTTGCGAGCCGGCGATCATCTCAGCCACCACCGCCACGGTGATCGCGATGGCGAGGCTCGTGCGCAAACCGGCGGTGATGTAAGGAAGTGCCGCCGGTACGATCACGGCACGCAGCGTCGCGGCCGGCGGCACGCCGAACGTCAGCGCAACCTGCCGGTAGATCGGGTCGACCGCGATCACGCCCGCGACCGTGTTCAGCACGACCGGAAAGAACGTCGCCGTCGCGACACAGAAGATCTTCAGCGAGTCACCCAAGCCGAAGATGAAGATCAGGGGCGGGATCAGCGCGATGATCGGCACCGGCCGCAGCAGTTCGATGGCCGGTTCGAGCGTCAAACGCACCGGACGAATCAGCGCGATCAGCAGGCCGATGACGATGCCCAATACGCTGCCCAGCACGTAGCCCTGCAAGGTGCGCCAGAGCGTGGAACCGATCACCGGCAAGAGCTCTCCGCTCGCGATGCCGCGATAGAGCGCGACCATCACGTCGGAAAACGCCGGCCAGTTCGTGGAGTGCACGAAACCGAACCGGACGCTCGCCTCCCAAGCGGCCAGCACGGCTACGAATAAGAGGGCGCCGCTGAGCGGTCTACGAGGCTGCGGCAGCGCGGTCGTCCGCAGTCCACGGCCGCGTTTGGTTCTCGAACTCGATGCACGTGTTTTTCGCGGGATCGCGGAGCACGGCGATCGTCGGGTCGTTCCCGGCGGCCACGCGGTCGATCTGTTCGGCCAGCATACGGCGGTACAGCACGATGCCGCGATCGGAAGCACCGAGCGTTTCGTGCGAGCGGTCGGCGATCGCGCCTTGCGTTTCCCAGACGACGCGGTCTTGTCCGTAGAACGTATCCAAACTCACGTTCTCGACCGTGAGCCCGGGCGGGTCGACCTCGATCACGTAGGGGATGTGACGGTCGTCGGTGATTTCCGCCGAGCCGGGCGGCATGAGCCCAATCCAAATGATGTCGGTGTGTTCGTCGTCGACCGGAATGCGGAAGTGCAGCGCCTCGACCGGCCCCTCGGGAATGCGCAAGATGTTCGGAAACACCAGCGGCGGCCGAATCTCGACTTCCGGCAGCTCGCCCCCGTACACGATCGTTTTCTCGACGCCCCAGTCGGAGACCGACCAGTCGTACGACTCGATCGGGCGGTAGAAGAACGAGCCGACCGAGAGCGTCGGGAGGTTCATCAGCTTCGACATATGGCCGTGCAGATAGTAGGTGTGCACCGAATCGGCGGTGTTCTCGGTGATCTGCAGCCAGTTACAGGCGTGGCGCGGCATCATGCGGATGAATTTCGGACGGTCGGTGCGCGCGAGCACGTCCCAGCGCGGCAAGAGCGGCGCGTTGGCCGGATCGGGGCCCATGTAGATGAACAGCACGCCGCTGAGTTCTTGGATGGGATAGGTCGCCAGACGCAGCGTGCTCGGCGGTGCCGCTTTCTCGAAGGGACGATCGACACAGGCGCCCGTGGTGCCGTCGTATTTCCAGCCGTGATAGCAGCAGCGAATGCCGTCGGGCTCGATGAAGCCGAAGTAGAGCGACGCGTTGCGGTGCGGGCACCCTTCGGCGACGGCGGCAAACGTGCCGTCGTCCTTGCGGTACACGACGAGATTTTCGCCCAACAGGCGCACGCGTTTCTTGCGCCGTTCGCCGAGCAGTTCACCGACCGGGCACACCGCCTGCCAGTAGCGGCGCATCAGCTCACCGCACGGGGTACCGGGCCCGACGCGCGCGAGGCGGTCGTTCTGTTCCTTGCTCAACATGACTGCAGTCTTTCTTGGGCGGGCGCCGTCAGCGCTGATCGATGCCGGCGGGATCGATCGCGCCGACCGCTCCCGTTCGTTTATCCTGGTACGAGCGCCAATAGTCGAGCGCGGCGACCGGCTCGAACACGCGCGCCTTGCGCGCACCCCGTTCGGGAAACTGTTCCATGCCGAAGCTGAACTCGAGCGTCAACCCGTCGGGATCGAGGAAGTACAAGAACACGGAATCCGATGGCGGATGGCGCCCCGGTCCGTATACGACGGTGACGTCGTTGGCCTTGAAGCGGGCCAGCGCGCGTCCCACGTCGTCGATGGTGTCGACCATGAAGTTCACGTGGTGCAGCCCGCGCGTGCCGGTGTTGGCAATCCCCACACCGTGGTGGAACGGGCTCGGAAAGCAGCGCATGAACGTGATCTTTCCGCGCACCGAATCGGAGACGCGGAAGTTCTGCGTCTTGAGCGCGAACTCGATCGCCGCCGCGTAGGCATCGGTGCGCAGTACCACGTGGCCCAGACGCTGGATCGTCGCGACCGTCGGCACCCACGGGTCGAGCGCGAACTCGCTGAGCGAACTGTAGTAGTCGTGGCGCACGCCGGTGGGATCGACCAGGCAGAAGCCGCGGTCGAGGTGCAACGCCGAGGATTCGGCCTCCGTCAGCCAGCGAACCGGAACGTTGCGCGCCTGCAGCAGGGCGAACGAGGCCGCCAGCGTCTCGTCGTCCTCGAGCTCCCAGCCGATCTGGCGCAGACCCGGGTTCGGCGACTCGTAGAGCACGATGTTGTGATGGTCGTTGCTGTGGCGGAAAAATTCGCAGCCGTCGCCGCTGCCCGAATGCTGCAGGCCGACCATCTTTTCGTAGAACGGACGCGAGCGTTCGAGCGACGACACGTTCAAGCCCACGTAGCCGAGCTTCTTATAGCGCATGCGCGCCATGCCGGAAGGCTCGTACTCGGGCAATCGCGCGATATCGATCTCTGCTTGCAACACAGCGTTACCATCCACTACGGAAAAGGAAGGATGCATTTTTCGCGAATGTTGGTTAGGCACCTACCTACCATCGTTGCACACGGGAGATCGTCGCCATGCTCAGCCAGGAACAGAACAAACGGCTGACCGAGATCGGCCCCGGAACGCCCTGCGGGGCACTGTTGCGGCGCTACTGGCAAGCGCTGTGCCCGGTCGGCGAGCTGTTGGGCGAGGCGCGCAAGAAGCGGGTCCGCATTCTGGGTGAGGATCTCGTCGTCTACCGCAAAGACGACGGCGGCTTCGCGGCCGTGGCGGAGCAGTGCCCACACCGCAACGCTTCACTCTTCTTCGGCTTCATCGAGCCCGACGGCATCCGCTGCTGCTACCACGGTTGGAAGTACGACGGCACGACCGGCGCATGCACCAACCGGCCGTTCGAGTCGGCAGCCGCGCATGCCGGCATCCGGTTGCCGACCTATCCGGTCCAGGAGCTCAGCGGCCTGCTGTTCATCTACATGGGCCCCGATCCGGCGCAGGCGCCGCTGCTGCCGCGCTGGGACGTGCTGGCCGAGAGCGACCGTCCCAAGAGCATCCTCGTGATGCCGGAGCACCACTGCAACTGGCTGCAAATTCAAGAAAACACCGTCGACACGGTGCACACCTATTATTTGCACGGGCACATGTCGGCGGTCGAGCATCTGCCCACGCTCGCCATCAGCCCGTTCTTCTACCGCCCGATCGAGGACTACGGCTATTCCGTCGCCGAGTACGGTGTCGACAAAACGCTCGACTACGGCGGCGAGCGGCCCGAGCACGTCGTCTTTCCGCCGCTGATTTTTCCAAACATCCTGCGCATCACCGAAGGACCGGTCGACTCGCTGCATTTCCGCGTTCCGATCGACGACGAGCACACGCGCATCATCTGGATCGGCCTCATGGCGCCCGGGTCGGCGCCGGCGACCGCGAGCCGCGACATCCCCTACACGATCGAGTTCGATCCGCCCGGCCTGCAACTCGAAGACGTCTCGCTCGATACGTTCTACGGGCAAGACCGCGTGGTTTGGGAAAGCCAAGGCGCGATCGCCGACCGTTCCATCGAAACGCTCGGCGCATCGGACCGCGGCATCATCCTGTTCCGCCGGATGCTCGCAGAGCAAATCGATCTGGTGGAGAGCGGCGGCGAGCCGACGGTCGCGGTCGTTCGCGATCCCCTAAAAAACCGCGTTCTCGATTTCGACTACGTTACCAAACGCATGCATTTGATCGATGAAGCGGCCGCCGCTTCATGAGAGGGGTCCCCATGTCCGCACCAACTCGCCGTAGCGCCCTTGCAATCCTCGCGAGCCTCGCCGGTGCCGCCGCCGCCGGCGCGCCGCCGGCGGCGCGTGGCGCCGACCTCATCAAGCTGCGTGCCGCCGCGCTGCCGATCCTCGACACGGCGCCGTTCTACGTGGCGCTCGATCAAGGCTACTTCACCGCCGAAGGACTCGACGTCTCGATCGCGCCCGAGTACACCGGCACCGTCGGTTTGAGCGGCGCGGTTGCCGGCGGGTACGACGTCGTGTACACGAACGTCCCATCGGCGCTCTCGGCGATCCAGCAGGGCATCGATCTGCGCTTCATCTCGATGGGCAGCGGGATGAGCCCGCCGGACAGCACGGCGCTCGTCGTGCGCAAGGGCGAGAACCTGCGCGGCGCCAAGGATTTCCAGGGCAAGTCGATCGGCGTCAACGGTCTCAAGAGCCTGCAATGGATGGTAATGCGCGCCTGGATCAAAGCCGGCGGCCTCGACCCGGACGCGGTGACGCTGCGCGACGTTCCGTTCCCGCAGATGCTCGACGCCCTCAAGAACAAACAGGTCGACGGCATCTTCGCGATCGAGCCGTTCCTCTCGGCCGATTTGCTGGATCCGACGATCGAGGTCACCGGCCACCCGTTCGACGTGCTGCCCAAAGTGCGGCCCGCAGCGTGGGTTGCCACCGCCGACTACGTCCAAAAGAACCCGCAGACGGTCAAGCTGTTCTACGCCGCGATGATCAAGGGCGCGGCCTGGATCAATGCCAACAGCACGAGCCCGGCCTTCTTCAAGATCGTGTCCGCCTACACCAAACTTCCGCCGGCGCGCGTGGCGATCATGAAAAACCCGGTTGCAATGGCCGACCTCAATACCGGCGACTTGCGCCGCATCGCACAGCTCATGCGCGACACGGGGCTCTTGACCTCGACGGCGGATCCGGCCAAGAACGCGTTCAACCCGAAGTAGCCCACTTGTCATTCGTGTAAAAATTACGCAAGGAAATGCTCCGAACGGGCATAGAAAAGCGGTAAGGCCGCGCTCGGCGATGACTCGCGGTCAGTACGTTTACGGACGGACTTCTCGCTCGCCCAGCACAGGATTCAGCCGGGCCTATCGGCGAAAAAACCTCTATGGGCGTTTCCGCTATAGGCTCACCGATTGAGCTGTTGAGCCGCTCAACACTTCGTCGGTTACCCGAAATTAATGAGGCATTTTTATCGGCTCGGCCGTTTAAATATGTCATTATTGACGATTTCTTCGCGCTCGAATTCGCCGAATCGTTGCTGGCTGATTTCCCGGCCTTCGATGAAAACGCGAAAACCGAGTTCGGCGAACGCAGTCAAAAATCGGTCATACCCGCGTTGCAGTCGATCGGTTCAACCTATCGCATCGCCGACGAAATGATTTCGAGCCAACCGTTCTTGGATTGGGTCGGCGCCGTCACGTCGATCGATGGTCTGCAATATGACCCCGACTATTTTGGCGGCGGAACGCACGAAAGCCGCGACGGTCAAGAGCTCGACCCGCATGTGGACTTCAACCGGCACCCGAAAACCCGGGCCCACCGGCGCCTCAATCTGATCGTTTACCTCAACAAGGATTGGGAAGACTCGTGGGGCGGCGCGATCGAGCTTCACTCGAACCCGCGCGACGCCGATACGAACAAGATCCGCAGCTACGCCCCGATCTTCAACCGCGCGATCATTTTCGAAACGAACGAATACTCATGGCACGGGTTCCCCCGCATCACCCTGCCGGAGAGCGAGCGCCACCGCTCGCGAAAGTCGCTGTCGATCTACCTCTACACGAAAGAGGCGCCCCAAACCGCTGTAGCGGCACACGCGACCTTTTACGTCCAGCGGCAAGTGTACGATGTTCTCAAGGTCGGCGACGTCGTCGATGAAAAAATGCTCGCCGAGTTGCGCAATCTCACGCAACGGCGCGACGATTACATCGCCTTCTATCAGCACAAGGAAATCGAGCACAGCGATACGCTCGACCGAGTCAATCGCCGCCTCGACGAGATGGCCTGCGCGGCACTCGTGCCCGTAACGGGCCCGGTCATTCTTCAGCGCCGCACCTACGGTTTCGAACCGGATGGCTGGATGCTTCGGCAGGGTGGCTTCCAATGCGAGGCCACGATGCCGGTATCGCGCGTGAAGATCGAGGCGTGGCTGCCCGGTGGCGGTGAAGTGGTGAAAATCACCGTGCGCAGCGCAGACCGGTCGATCGAACAAGAACTACGCTCGGGCGAGCAATTCACCATCGAGCTGGATCTTGCGGCGGCCGCCGGAGAGATCGTCGACGTGCGGATCGAGTTCGACCGCCCCTACCGTCCAAGCGACGTGGAGGGAGGCGGCGACACGCGCGAATTAGGCTGCTTCATCCGGCGTGTTTCGTTCACCCAGCCGATACTCGACACGCTCTCGAAGCTCATCAACCGGACACACGTTCGGTTTACGCGCCCGGCCGCCCGACAACCGCATTAGACGAGGCTCTTTTCGAGCACCGCACGCATGTCGGCCAGCGTCGGTGCGACCGGCCGCGCGTAGCCGGATGCCCTCAGCGCACGGCGCTTGGCCTGTTCGCATAATTGGCGCAGCCGCGCGCCCGAAAAGCCCTTCGTGTCTTCGGCAACGCGCTCGACGATGCGATCGAGGTCGGCCGGTGCATCGAAGGTGAGGCCGCGCAGGTGCACGCGCAGAATCGCCGCCCGCGATGCCCGGTCGGGCAGCGGCACGAGCAGATGCGTGCCGAAACGGCCCGGGCGCAGGATCGACGGATCGACGAGATCGATGCGGTTCGTGGCACCGACGACGATCACGCGTGAGAGCTCGCCGATACCGTCGAGCTCGGAGAGCAATTGGTTGACCACTCGTTCGGTCGTCATCGACCCGGCGTGGTCGCCGCGGATCGGCGCGATCGCGTCGAGCTGATCGAAGAACACGACCGTCGGCGCCACTTGCCGCGCGATGCGGAAGATATGCCGGACGCTTTCCTCGGATTCGCCGAGCCATTTGGTGAACAGCTCCGGTCCATCGACCGCGATGAAGTTGACGCCGCACTCGTTGGCGATGGCCTTCGCCAGCAGCGTCTTGCCGGTACCCGACGGCCCGTGCAGCAATACGCCGGCGTGCGGTGCGAGCCCCATCGCGCCCAGCAGTTGCGGGTTCTGCAACGGAATCTCGACCAGCTCGCGCAGCTCGCCGCGGATGCCGTCGAGCCCTCCGATGTCGTCCCACGTCACGTCCGAGCGGCTGATCAGCGTCTCGCGCATGGCCGACGGGCGCACGTGGGCGAGCGCGGTCTCGAAGTCCTCGCGCGATACCTGAAGCCCTTCGGAGCGCACCTGAAAGGCGGCCCGGTAGTTCTTTAGGCTCGACGTGCTGCGGCGCAGCGCGCTCAAGCCGGCATCGCGGCAGAGCTCCATCAAGTCGGCCCCGACGAAGCCGTGCGTGCGGCGCGCCGCCTCGTCGAGAAACTCCAGCGCGTCCGCGGTGAGCGGCATCTCGCGCGTGTGGATCTCGAGAATCTCCCGGCGACCCACGGTCTCCGGCGGGCCGACGAAAATCTCGCGGTCGAAACGCCCCGGGCGGCGGAAGGCCGGGTCGACCGCTTCCAACCGGTTCGTCGTGCCGATCACCACCACCGAATCGACCCGCGTGAGGCCGTCCATCAGCGCGAGCAACTGCGTGACGATGCGAATATCGGCGTGCGCGCCGGTTTCGCCCCGCTTCGGTGCGAGCGCATCGAGCTCGTCGATGAAGACGATCGAGGGCGAGTGGTGTCCCGCCTCGGCGAAGATGCGGCGCAGGTTGCCCTCGGTCTCGCCGGCGTAGGTGCCGATGATATCCGGCCCGCTGATGTAATAGACGCGCGCTTCGACTTCGTTGGCCACCGCGCGGGCGATGTGCGTTTTGCCCGCACCCGGCGGACCGTAGAGGATGATTCCGCGCGGCGCGTTGATGCCCAGTTGCCGGTAGACGTGCGGGAACTTCAACGGCAGCTGGACGAGCTCGCGAATGAGCTGGATCTGCGTACCGAGACCGCCGATGTCCTCAAACGTGACGTCGAAGGCGCCTTCGGGCAGATGCGAATCGTGATAATGAAGTACGACGTCGGTTTCCTCGGTAACGATGCCGGGACCGCCGTCAACCGCGTGCACCTGATAGGTGGTGCCGCCCGCCGAACCGGGAAACGGAATGTAGACCACCGCATCGCGGCTGACCGGTGTGCGGCTCTCAACCAGCACGCGTTTGAGATGCGAGACCAAATCGTGCGCGGTCGAGACGTCGACGGCCGGCGTGAGCTCGAGCCGCGGCGCGGGATCGAGCCGCGCCGGCTCGATCTCGATGCTCTCGTTGAGGTGCGCCTTGAGCGCCTGACGCACGAAACGATCCAAGCGGATGATGTCGGTTCCGTCATCCGCCGCGGCGGGAGCCGCGAGCCGCACGATGATGCTGCGGCCGCGTTCGGTGGCGATGCGAACGGTGTCGTCCACCGCGACGCCGAGGCTCTGCATGAGCTTCGGATCGAGTTGCACGAGCAGCCGGCTGCCCGAGGTGAACTCGTTGACCAGATGGTCGACCGTTGCGTGAACGTGCGTGTTCCCGGCGTGGCTGTGGACGCTCACGCGGGAGCCCGCAGCTGCGCGAGGATGCCCGCGATGTCGCCCATTCCCCAGTGCTCGACGAGCAATCCGTTTTGCACGCGAAAGATGTCGCACGACGTGAAGCGCAGCGCGCGGCCGGTCGCCGGAATCCCGAAGTAGGTTCCGCCGTGCGTGCCCGTGTACACGAAGCTCGCCGCGATCTTGTCGGCGGTGATCACCGAGGCTTCGACCGTGACGTGAAGGTCGGGCATGCCGGCGATCCGCGCGGCGAAGAAGTCGACCGAGCCCTGCTTCTGCGTCTTCGTCGGCGGTCCCGGGGGCGGCGGAGCCGCGGCGCTCACTTGGTGGTTCACGTAATCCGCGCCGAACAGGGCGGCGAAGGCGACCAGGTCGTGCGCGCTCAGGGCCGCCGCGTACCGGTCGAGCAGCGAGGCGTTCGCGCCTTGCGCCGCAACCGGCGCGGGAACGGCGAGCGCGGCCCCGGCCAGAGCCGCCCCGCTGAGAAGCAATCGTCGGTCCATCATGGTTCCTCCGTCCACGGTTCGGCGAGAATGATTCCGCGCACCGGAAGTGGGATCAGCCCGCATGCTGCTGCGCTTTGTGAGCTTGCGCGACGCCGAGGAGCTGGCCTCCATTTACGCCCCGATCGTCGAGCGCACGGCGATCTCGTTCGAATCGGTTGTTCCCGACGCCGCCGAAATGCGGCGCCGCATAGGTACGCATCCGGCCAACAAACCGTGGATCGTTGCCGAAGCCGGCGGCGCGATCGCCGGCTATGCCTATGCGAGCGACTTTCGGACGCGCGCGGCCTACCGCTTCGGCGCGGAAGTCACCGTCTACGTGTCCGAAGGCGCGCGGCGAACGGGGGTCGGGCGCAGCCTCTACGGAGCGCTGATGCGGCTGCTCGCGCTGCAGGGGTACCGGCGCGCCTATGCCGCCATCACGCTGCCCAACGAGGGCAGCGTCGCGCTGCACCGCGCGCTGGGCTTCACCGACGCCGGTGTGTGGCACGCCGCCGGCTTCAAATTCGGCAGCTGGCACGACGTGGGGTTCTATGATTGCGCCCTCGGGCCGCTCGATCTACCGCAGCACGACCCGCTCGACGTTCGCGACCTCGGCGTCGCCGGCATCGAAGCCGCGTTCGAACGCGCCGGCGCGAGGGTTAGGTGAGTTTGCCGTCTTTCACGAGGGTCTGCCCCTCGCACGTGATCGTCACGTCGGGGAGGAACAGGTTGATCCAGAGGTTCGAGCGGTACTTTCCGGACGACTCGATGTTGTCGCCGAGATGGAACCGGAAAGCACCGTCACCGAAGCCCCAGTAGGTCGGCATCGACGCATCGTGCGGCGTCTCGAGTAAGGGGTTCGTGCCGATCACGATCTCCCCGAGCCGGTCCTTATCGCCGGTCAAGGCGGCGTAAATCCCGTTGAGCTTGGCGTTGTCTTGCCCGCTCTTCAGCTCCGTGATGCGACCATCTTTGAAGACGATGTCGAGTGGAACGTACTCGTTCACGTCGAACGGAAAGCCGTTCCAAGCCACCCGTTTGCGCAACGCGATGACGCCGTTTGCCGAATCGGGGGCCGGAACCGAGCGCACCGCGCCGCACGGGACTTCTTCTTCGCGGTCGCGCGCGCACACCGCACCCAAAGCCCGGTCCCGCGACAACTCACCATTGTTCATGTGGTACCAGCCGTCGGGCGGCAGAGAGAACGTCATGTCCGTGCCTTCGGGCGTCGTTACGCGCAGTGTTTTGCCGCGAATCGCCGCCACGAGCTGCTCCTGGCGCTTCTTCAGTGCGTTATAGTCCAGCTCGAGGATCGCTCGCTGATAGATGTATTCCAGCTTGCGGTGCACCGCCGCTCCGGCCGGCGCGGCCGGGTCGGGAAACCAGTGACAATGGATGCCGCGACCGCGCCAGCGGTCGAGAATAAATTCGGTCTCCCACCCGGTGTAGGTTCCGCGCACGGTGAAATCATTGGGCAACCACATGAACACATCGGCGGTCTGAAACAACTCCAGGTGAGCACGCTGCTCCGCCAGGACGAGCTCGGGATCGGGGCTCAGGCCGCGCGGCGTGCGCACCTCGCGCAAGCGCTTCGTCCAAGTGAGAATCGTCGCTTGTTCGATGCCGCCGGCTTTTAGCACCGATTCCCGTACGCAATCCAGCAAATCCGCGTACATCCACGCATCGACCATGTAGATCACGCGTTCGCCGCGCTGAATCTGCAGCGTTCGGTTGACGATATGGTCGGCGATCGCCGGCCAGTCCGGCGCCCAACCCTCGGGAACCACGATATCCTCGGTCATTTGAGCTTCAAGACGTCACGCTGCACCTTATCATAATCGAAGGCGTTGATCTTGGGGATCAGCGCATTGGTGAAGAGCACGTCGATGGGGATCGACGTCGTGCTCAACTCACCTCCCGCGTGCAGCGCTTCGATGAAGTCGCGCCACGTTTGCGGGTTGTATTCACCGTAGTGGCCACGCATCGCCATCATCGTCGTCGCGCGCCGGTTACCGGTGTATTCGATATACTGTACGGCGGCCTCGCCGTCCAAGTTGGACGGCTTCGATTGCGGATTCAGCCGGAACATCACGCGAATGCACGCCCGCCGGTCGATCTGGCACACGACCTGCGCCTTCGTGATCGCGCGCGCAAACTTCACCAGCGTGTCGGGATCGTTGCGCAACATATCGTTGCTCGTGATGAAGCCGTTCGACTGCAGGCTCGAATATTGCGCCGGTTCCGGGATCAGGCGGATTTTCGTGCCGAGGGCCCGCATCTCGTCGTTGGACGTGTCGAACAAGTTGAGCGCGTCGATCTTCCCCGTTTGCAGAGCGAGATACGCGCCGGCACCGAGGCCGACCGGAACGAATGTATAGTCTCCCGCATGCAGACCGGCGTTGGCGAGGATCGCCTTGGTGATCGGAAGATTTCCGGACGTCGGTCCGAAGATGCCGATGTTTTTCCCCTTGAGATCCTGCAAGGTGTGGATGTTGCTCGAAGCGAGCACCGAGAATTCCCACACGTTGCGGCGGATGACGTTGTAGAAAAACTTTACCGGCAGCGCGTCCTTGCCCGTGTCATGCGAGAGAATGACGGGTTCGGAATTCGGGAAGCCGACTTGTACGCGCCCGGCGGCGACTTGCGGCAAGAGCGTGCCGGCGGCGCCGAAATCGACGGCGCGAACCGTTATGCCCTCCTCCTTGAAATATCCGAGTTCTTGCGCCACGAACAGCGGCAGATAACTCGTGTTCAGGCCGCCGACGGTTCCAAAAACGACTTCGGTGTCGGCTCGAACCGGCGCCACGCAGCTGCCGGCAAGGAGCAGCGCCGCAAGGAGTACGCCGGCGAACATCTTCCTCATAGGTGTAGCACGATACCGTAGCCCGTCCGGCCGGGCAAAACCAGTTTGCGTAATTGGCCTGCGATCAAGCCAACCCGAGCGCCGGAGCCTGTTCGAAAACGGGAAGGTCGAATGCCGTGACCGCGGGCGGCTCGGCGCAACGCTCGATCTCGACCAAGACCGTCTGCGCAACCGGAGCTTGCGCGAGTCGCGACGTGCCCTTGTCGAGCGTGACGACATTGGGGTTTCCGTGCTTTTCCAGCGACCCCGGCCAGCCCGGGAATTCGGGATCGTACCACGCCCCGGTCGCAATTTGCGCGACACAAGGCATCAGGTCCGCCGAGATGACGGCGGTGGCGATGAACGCGCCGCGCTCGTTGAAGACGCGCACGGCGTCGCCGTGGCGAATACCGCGCGCCGCCGCATCGTCGGGATTGAGCGTCAACGGCTCGCGTCCGGCGACTTTGCTCTCGCGGCTGATCGTGCCGGCGTCGAGCTGGCTATGAAGCCGGCTCACCGGCTGGTTGGAGAGGAGGTGCACGGGAAACGTCCGCGCGCCGGCGCCGCCGAGCCACTCGGCCGGCTCGAGCCATGCGGCATGCCCGGGACAATCGTCGTAGCCGTAGCTCGCGACAACCGGCGAGAACAGCTGGATCTTCCCCGACGGCGTCGCCAGCGGATGCGCCTGCGGATCGGCGCGGAACTCACCCATGACGAGGCGTTCCTCGTGCGCGTTCAGCGGAAATTCGTACCGGCCCGCGGCCCAGAACGCATCGAAATCAGGCGGCGAAAAGCCGCGCTCGAGCGCGATCGTGCGCGCGCCGTCGTACATGTGGCGCAGCCACCCCATCTCATCGCGGCCCTCGGTGTATGCTTGCGCGAAGCCGAGCCGGGCCGCGAGGTCGGCGAAGATGTCGAAGTCGTTGCGCGATTGCGCGACCGGCGGAATGACCTGATACATCGCGATGTAATGCCGCGCCAGGTCGGCCGACAAGATATCGTTGCGCTCCATCGTCGTCGTGGCCGGCAGCACGATATCCGCATACTTGGCCGGCGGATTCCACCACGGTTCGTGCACGATCACCGTTTCGGGACGCTGCCAGGCCGCGAGAAAGCGATTGAGGTTGAGATTGTGATGGAACGGGTTGCCGCCCACGGAATAGACGAGCTTGGTATCCGGCAAGCGGATGCGCTCGCCGTCATAGTCGATCTCCGAGTTCGGATGCAGCAGCATGTCGGCCACCCGGCCGACCGGGACGAACGTGCGCACGGCGTTCGGACCCAGCGGCAAGGTCGGCCGCGGAATACCCGCCGGCGGGGGCGACGCAATGCCGCTGACGGCACCGAACCCGAGGCTGAAACCGCCGCCCGGCAAACCGATCTGGCCCAACATCGCGGCCAGCGTGACCGTCATCCAAACCGGTTGTTCACCGTGATCCGCCCGCTGGACGGACCACGTCGTCGTGATCAGCGTCCGCTGCCGGGCCATCCGTCGCGCGAGCGAACGAATCGTCTCTTGCGCCACGCCGGTGATCGCGGCTGCCCAGCGCGCATCCTTGGGACTGCCGTCATCGGCGCCGGTCAGATAGCGCTCGAAGATCTCGTACCCCGCACAGTAGCGGGCCAGAAACGCACGGTCGTGCAAGCCGTCTTCGACGAGTGAGTGCGCGAGGCCGAGCATGAGCGCCGTATCGGTGTTGGGCCGGATCGGCAGCCACTCCGCGTTCAGCGCATCGGCCACGTTACCGCGCGCCGGACTGATGTTGCACACCGACATGCGCGCGGCTGCGGCGCGCTCGATCGAGCCCGCGTCGTCGTGGACGACCGTGCCGCCCGAACCGACTTGCATGTTCTTGATGTGCGCGCCGCCGAACATCACGATCAGCTCCGTATGCCGGATGATCGACGACCACGGGACTACCATGCTCGTCACGTTTCCGTGGCCGAGAACGTAGGGCAAGATCCCGAGCGCTGCGCCGAAGCTGTGGTTGCCGCGTTTGTCGGTATAGCCGCCGTGAAGGCCGAGAAAGCGCTTGAGCACGCTGGGCGAATGGTGGAGGCGCCCGGCGCTGGCCCAACCATACGAGCCGCCGTAGATTGCCTCGTTCCCGTAGCTCTCCTTGACGCGCGCGAGCTCGCTCGCGACGAGCTCGAGCGCCGTCTCCCAAGAGACCGGCACGAACGGTTCGGACCCCCTCCCGGCGCGCGATGCACCGCGCCGCCGAAGGTAACCCGCCCGCACGTGCGGACGATCGATTCGCAGCGGACTGCGAACCATATCCGGCAGCCCGTGCATCAGCCGCGTCGGGGTGGGGTCGCCGGCGAAAGGGGTTGCCGACAACTCGCCGCCGGCGGCGGTGCCGACCGAGTACACGCCCCAGTGCGATGCGGTTTGCGTCGGCTTCATTTCAGCTTCTGTGCGTCCCGCACCGCGCTGTCATAGCTGAACGCGTTGATCTTGGGAATCAGCGCGTTGGTGAAGATCAGGTCCGCCGGTACGGTTGTCGTACTCAGCATGCCGCCGGCATGCAGCGCCTCGGTGAAATCTCGCCACATCGCGGGGTCGTACTCACCGTAATGACCGCGCGGCGCGATCATCGTCGTCTGGCGCCGAACGCTCGTCGCCTGGATGTACGCGATTGCGGCGTCTCCGTCGAGATCCCGCGGCTTCGTCTCGGGATGCTCGCGGAACATCAGGCGGATGCAGGCCGGCCGGTTCACCTGGCAGACGATCTGCGCCTTCGTAATCGCGCGCGCGAACTTGGCGAGCGTGTCGGGATCGTTCCGCAAGGTGTCGTTGCTCGCGATGAAGCCGTTCGAAACGAGCGCTGAATAGCGCGCCGGCTCCGGAATGATCCGAACCTTCGTCCCCAGCAGTGCCAGTTCGTCGTTGGACGTGTCGAACAGGTTCAGCGCATCGACTTTTCCCGACTGCAGGGCGAGGTATGCACCGGCGCCGAGACCGACAGGCACGAGCTGATAGTCGTTCTCGTGCAGACCGGCGTTGGCCAAGATCGCGCGCGTGATCGGCAGATTTCCGGAATTGAGCCCGAAGATGCCGATGTTCTTTCCTTTGAGGTCCGCCAGCGTGTGGATGTTGCTCGACGCCAGGACCGAGAATTCCCAGATGTTGCGCCGGATGACGCTGTAAAAGAAGCGCAGCGGCAACGGCGTTTTGTCGACGTCGTGCGAGAGAATGACGGGCTCGGCGTTGAGAAACCCGACCGTCACCCGGCCGGCGGCGACTTGGGGCAGCAAGGTTGCGGTTCCACCGAAGTCGATCGTCTGCACCGTGATGCCCTCGTCTTTGAAGTAGCCCAGTTCGGCTGCCGCAAAGAGCGGAAGGTAGTTGAGGCTGAGGCCGCCGACCGTCCCAAAAACGACGTTGGTGTCGGCTCGCGCCGGCATAGCGTAACCGCCGGCAACGAGCAGCACGGCCACGAGCACTCGCGCAAACATGTTCTTCATGGCTTCCTCGCGTCTGGAATGACGATGTTGATGCCGTTATCGATGCGGTGCGCCGGAACGCCGTACACGTGCAGCGAGATCGCCAAGGTCTGCGAGTCATTCGCAATACGGTGAATGCCGAGCCCATCGCCCGCATCGCACGAGATATCGCCCGGCGTGAGCGACCGCGTCGCAAGCAATGTCGGTTCGACCGGCATACGATCGGCGAACTCGTAGGTCGTCTCGGTCAGTTCGCCGCTCAGCATCGTAACCGCGCACCACGTTTGGTGCGCGTGCAGCGGCGTCACGTGACCGGGATGCCAAATGAGCGCCAAAATGGAGAACCGCCCGTTCGGATCGCCGTACACGAGACCGCGCCCGTAATTGCGCGAATCGAACGTATAGGTGAGCCCGTCGAGCACTTCGGTCGCGTCGGCCAGATTCGCCATGACGCTACCGACGCGCTGCGCGCGATCGACGTGCGAATCGAGGATCAGCTCGATCTCGCCGAGTTTCGCGTCCAAACGCGGATGCAGCGAATGCATCATGGAACGAACTCGAGTGTAACGTTCATGGCTTCACCGGCCGGCACGACGCGCCGCTCACGCGCGCTCGGCGCTCGGAGGGTCAAGGCCGCCATGCACTCATCGCGCGTGCCCAAGTCCGGTGCGGCGGCCCCGAACATGCGCGTCAAGTCGGCGCGGCGAACGACATCGATGGTCGCGTTTTCGGCCCGCAGCGAGCAGCCTTCCGCCGTGGTGCTCACGCGGTCGGCACCGCAAATCGTCGCAAACAACGTTGCTAAGCGCGACGCATCCTCGGCGACGAGAACGACGCGCACCACGTCGGCGGCGGAATTTTCGTGGGTGAGCCACTCGTCGCGCCACACGAGCTCCGGCGTCAGATGCTGGCAAAAGTAGAAGCGCATGTTCTCCAAAAACCCCGTCTGGAAGCGGATCGTGCGAAAGCGCGCGTCCTCGACCCCGCCGGGAAGCTCGACCGGACGGCTGAATGCCATCGGTTCAACGGCGGGGAGACCGGCCGCGGTCAGTTGCGCGAACAGCTCGTCGGCGTCGTTCATGCGGAACACGAGACCGTTCAAACCGGGTGGAAAGCGCGCCAGCGACATCTCCGGGCGCGGCGGAGCGTAACCGGCTTCCCAGCCCAGCAACTCCAAGTAGTTGCTCGCGAACATGGCCAGGTGGTTGGCCGATCCGAGCGTGTGCCGGCCGCGATCCGTCAGCGAAAAGCCCAGCCGGCCGTATGTTTCCACCGCCGCGTCGAGCCGGTCGTGAACGTCGACGACGACGTGATCGAGGACCGGAATCAGGATGTTCACGTAGGCCTTACGCTACCGCGCCGGGCCGCTAGACTCAAGGGCCACCCGGACCCGGGTGGACTGCAAGCAGCTGCTCCAGCGTTTTTCCGACGCGCAGCAGATGCGCATCGCGCCCATGTTTACCGACGAGCATCAGCCCAACGGGTCCGTCGCCCGGGCGGTTGCACGGGATCGAGAGCGCACAGCCGTCGAGATAGTTCGCCAGGATTGGATTGCGGATCAGCGCCAGGTGCAGCCGACCGCGCGGCGTTGCATCGAGGATTTGCCGGGCTTGGTCGATGCGCGGCGCGAGCACCGGAACCGTCGGCATGGCGACCGCGTCGTAGCGCTGCGTCTGCTCCGCAAACGCGGTGCAAAGTTCCGCTCGCAGCGACATTCCATGAATATAGTCGGCGGCACTGAACGCGCGGCCGCTCTCGATCCGCCGCAAGATCGTGGGGTCGTAGCGATCCGCAGAGCTGCTGATGCGATCGCGATGCACGGCAAACGCTTCCGGCACCGCGATCCAGCCCGGGTAACGCCGCTGAATCGACGCGTAGAAGTCCAGCGCCGGAAGGGACCGGCGCTCGACGGCGACGCCGAGCCTCCGCAGCCGGCGCAGCGCCGCACGAAACGCGGCGTCGACCTCCGCGTCGAGACCGTCGAGCACGAGGTTCGTCGGAACCAAGAGCGAGATCGCCGCCGCGCGCAACGCCCGCGGCGGCGCCGCCTTCGTCCCCGACAGCACCGCGTCGGTCAGCGCGCAGCACGTCACGCTGCGCGCGAGCGGCCCGACGGAATCCATGCTCGGAGCGAGCGGAAAGCAGCCGGCCGTCGGCACCCGGTACGCCGTCGGCTTGAAGCCGACGATACCGTTCAGCGCGGCCGGAATGCGAATCGAGCCGCCCGTGTCGCTGCCGATCCCGACCACGGCCATCTCGTCGGTCACGGAAATCGCGGCGCCGGACGACGAACCGCCGGCAATGCGTCCGGCACCGCGGTCCCACACGTTGCGCGGATCGCCGTAGACTCGGTTGAAGCCTTCGGCGCCGAAGGCGAACTCGCTCATGTTCGTCCGGCCGACCACGATCGCACCGGCCGCACGGAGCCGCGCAACGGCGACCGCATCCGAACGCGCCGCGGCCGCGCCGGCAAGTACGGCGGATCCCGCTCGTGTAACCGTTCCCGCTTCATCGAAGAGGTCTTTGATCGAGACCGGAATTCCCGTGAGGGGCGAGCGGACGATGCCGCGCCGGCGCAGCCGATCGCTCCGGTCGGCGGCGGCCCGGGCGCTCGCGGCATGCACCGCGATGAACGTCGCCGCACCTTCGCCGCGTGGATCCGCGATGCGTTCGAGTAGCTGCTCCACGAGCCTGCGGCTCGTTACGCGCCCGCGTTCGAGATCTCGAGAGATCTCGAGGACGGTCATCGCGGCGCGGCGGCCAACGTCGAATAACAGGCGCGGCCGATCGCCACCACGGCGCCCGACTCGTTGAGCAAGTCGACGTCGACGACGCCGACCGTTTTGCCGTTGCGGCGCACGCGCGCCACCGCGATCAGCGCCGTTTTGACGGCCGGGCGCAGGTAGTCGACGCGGAAGTTGATCGTCGGCAAGGCTTGACCGATCAGCATCATCAACGCGTAGTCGCCGACGGTGTCGATGACCGCCGCCATCGGTCCGCCGTGCCATTGTCCCGAGCCCGGTCCGCGCTCGAACTCCGGACGCATCTCCAGGCGCATGCGAATCTCTTCACGCTCGGGGTCGGTCTGCAACACTTCCAGTCCGAGAAAATCGATGAAGGGCGAGCGCGCGAGGGCGGCCTGAAGAACCTCTTTCGAAACGGGCACGTCGTTGGCCATGCACTCTTCCTTCCACGGGTTTGCGGGAGCCTAGCACGACCGTGCTCCGAGTGTCAACAGACCAGTGCTCCAATTGGATATTGCCCCGCATCGCTGCTGAGCCTATAGTTTTTCAGCTATGACACGCAATCTCGGTGACACGATCGATCGCTCCGATCCCCAGCGTGTTGCCGTGATCGATTGCCGCAGCTGGGAGCAACCGCGCGAGCGCACGTACGGCGACATCGACCGCGAGGCACACGCCGTCGCGGCCGGACTGCTCGCCGCCGGCCTGCAGCCCGGGGCGGCAATCGGGATTTGCGCCGAGAACCGCTCGGAATATATCACCGCGTTCTTCGGGATAATGCGGGCCGGTATGGTGGCCGTGCCGATCAGCCATCGTTTTCCGACCGCGACGATCGAGTACATCATCAACGACGCCGGTGTCGCCCTGACGTTCTGCGATGCAGTCGGGCGGGAACAGCTGCCCCAGAACGTCCCGGTCGTTGTGTTTGACGGCGGCGAGGGGACCGGCTTCGCGACGTTCATCCGGCCCGATGCATCATACGACCTCTTCGACGCGCCCGATGAAGCGTTTGCGATGGTGCTCTACACGTCCGGTTCGACGGGTATGCCCAAGGGCGTGCCGCTCACCCACGGCGGCCACCTCTGGGTGCTCGAGATGCGGATGAAAGCCTTCCGCGCGGCCGGACTGCAGCGCGTTCTCGTCGTCGCACCGATGTATCACATGAACGCGCTGTGCACGAGCTTGTATACGCTCTCCGTTGGTTCGACGGAGATCTTACTGCCCAGATTCGATACGCGCCGCTTCATCGAAGCGATCGAGCGCTTCACCTGCGACGTGGTGACGATCGTACCGACGATGCTGGCGATGATGCTGCTCGAACCGGACGTCCTCGAACGCACCAACCTCTCGTCGGTCAAGACGCTGCGCATGGGCTCGGCGCCGGTTTCCGAACGGCTTTGGGAAGAAGCAAACCGGCTCTTTCCGGGGGCGTTCATTCAGAACGCCTACGGCACCACGGAAGCGGGGCCGGCCGTCTTCGGTCCCGACCCACAAGGCCACGCCTATCCGCCGGGCGCCTGCGGTTGGCCGCTGCCGGGAATCGACGTGCGGCTCGTTGACGAGCACGGTAACGATGCGGACGAAGGCGTGCTCTGGATGCGCTCGCCCGCGAATTCGCCCGGGTATCTCAACTTGCCCGAACGCACGGCGGCCGTCTTCACCGGCCAGGGCTGGTACGTGTCGGGCGATATCTTCAAGCGCGACGGCATCGGTGCGTATCACTTCGTCGGGCGCGCCGACGACATGTTCGTCTGCGGCGGAGAGAACATCTACCCCAGTGAGGTTGAGATAACGCTCGAACTCCACCCCGAGATCATTCAAACGTGCGTCGTGCCCGTGAGCGACGACATCAAGGGCGCGAAGCCGTTTGCCTTCGTCGTTCGCGAAGCGGGCAGCACGCTCACCGAAGACGACGTCCGGACGTTCGCCCTCGCGAAGGGGCCCGCGTACCGGCATCCGCGCGCCGTGGTCTTCCTGCGCGAGTTACCCTACGCCGGACCGGGAAAGATCGACCGCCGCTCGCTGCAGGCCGATGCCCAGCGCATTTGGCAAGAGCGGGAAAGCCGTCAAGACACCGCTTCGCGCCGATAATCCGCCGCAACGTAATCCGCCCACGCGTCGGCGAGCCGTTCGATCGCCGCCTCCAACGTGAGCGGATCGAGCACGAACGGGATACGCACATAGCGCTCGCACTCGCCGACGACGGAGAACGCGCTGCCGGGCGCAATTTTGACGCCGTGCCGAAACGCGGCCTGAGCGAACATCGACGCGTTCCCGTGGGGAAGCTTGACCCAATAGCCGACGCCCCCGCGCGGCGCGTTCAGCCGCCAGGCCGGCAGCAATCGCGCGAGCGCCGTACGCACCGCTTTCTTGCGCGGTTCGAGGAAGACACGCCGCTCCGCACGCAGCTCTTCGATATGCGGCAGCAACGTCGCGGCCAAGCCCTGACTCAAGAGCGGCGTGCCTAAATCGGAGACCGCTTTGAGCGCCGTCAGTCGCGCCACGAGCGACGGCTTCGCGCGTATCCAGCCGATGCGCATGCCGCTCCACAGGAGTTTCGAGAGCGAGCCGACTTGCACGACATCGGCGGCCGGGTCGAGCGCGGCCAGTGGTGGCGGCGGATTCGTCGACCGCGTGGAGACGTCGATCAGGCTCTCGTCTTCAACGACGACCATCGCGCGCGATCGCATCAGTGAGAGCAGGCGCTCGCGCCGCTCGGCCGAGAGATGGATGCCGGTCGGATTGTTGTACGTTGCGAGGAAGACCAGCCGCACGTCGTTCGCCGCCGCGAGCGGCTCGATTTCCGGCCCGTCGCCGTCGATGCGCAGGGGTAACGCCGTAATGGAGTTGGCGCGCAGCGCATCGATGGTCGCGGGGTGCGTGGGCTCTTCGAGCGCGGCGCGACCGCCTTGATAGAGCTTGGATATCATATACAGGGCTTGCTGCGCGCCCGTGGTGACGAGGATCTGGTCCTCGGTCGTCGGCAGTCCGCGCTTGCCGTAGGTCGCGGCAATCGCGCTGCGCAGCTCCGGCAAACCGGCCGGCGCGTAGCCGGGGGCCGTGCGGCTGACCGATTCGATGAGCGTTCCGATCGGCAGGCGCGAGCGACTTAGGCGATTCGACGGCGGCAAGTAGGCCATCGCGAGCTGGAAGTGACTGGCCGGCTCGCCGCCGGCATACATCACGCTGGCGAGCTGTTGTCCACCCGCGAGCGGCGGTACGCTCTCCAGCAGATCGCCGAAGTAGGTGCCGTCACCGTGCCGCGCATAGGCCTGATTCTCCGACTTGAGCAGATCGTAGGCCGCCGTCACCGTGCTGCGGCTGATACGCAGCGCATCGGCCAGTGCTCGCTCGGACGGCAGCCGAACGCTCGTGCCGAGTTCTTCGCTCAGCGGGCCGAACGCCAGCGCTTTGGCCAAGCGCACGAACAGCGGGCCCGATCCGTCGCGCCACGCTCCGAGCAAACGGACGAGACGTGATACCGTGTAGGTCTGACGCTGATTCATTGGCGAGCATACCCCGGGCGCGAAGGGGCTGAAGGTATTGTGGTCAGGCCAATGAGTTCCTGCGCGCCCTACGGACGAACCAAGACCTTCCCGAACACCTCGCGCTCTTCCAGCAGGCGGAACGCTTCGTTGATCTCGGTAAGGGCGAATTCGCGATCGATGATCGGCACGAGCTTCTCGGTCCGGATCAGATCGAGCAACTCGGTCAGATCCGATTTCGCCCAACCGTTCGAACCCAGCACTTGCAGCTCGAACGACCAGATGAACCGCAGGTCTTCCTTCGGATCGAATCCGGCCGTGGCACCGCACGTCAAGATGCGCCCCTGACGCCGCAGAATCTTGAGCGAGGGAACCCACGTGTCGCCGCCGGTAAAATTGACCACGACGTCGACGCCGCCCGGTTGCCCGCGCCGGCCGGGCTTGGAAAACTTTTCGTACACCCAGCTGACGAAATTCGTCTCCACGTAGTTGACCACGTGATCGGCGCCCAGTTCCCTCAGGCGGCGCATCTTATCCTCGGAGCTCGCGCACGCGATCACTTCGGCGCCGGCCAGCTTCGCGAGCTGAACGCAGCACGTTCCAACGCCGCCCGACGCGCCGAGAATCAGCACCCGTTCGCCGGCTTGCAATTTTCCGATCGTGTACATCATCCGCAGCGCCGTACCGTAAGCGGTCGGAATCGCGGCGGCCACGTCGAAGCCCACGTCCGCGGGTAACGGCACCAATTGATGCGTCGGCACCGCGCAGAACTCCGCCAGACCACCCGGCCGCAACTCTCCGAGCAAACCGCCGCGCCCGACGCGGTCGACCGGATCGACCATCACCGCGTCACCGACGTTCCACTCCGTGACGCCGGCACCGAGCTCGACGATCTCGCCCGCCAAATCGAGGCCCATGATGCACGGCATCGGAACTTTGATTCCGGGCATGCCGCGGCGCGTGAAAATGTCATGATAGTTCAGCGTACAGGCGCGCACGTGAACGATGACTTCGCCCTCCGCCGGCCGCGGATCGGGATAATCGGTTTGAAGCGTGATCGAACCGGGGCCGCCATGCTCGTAGATGACTGCAGCTTTCATATCATGCAAGACGCTAGCGAGCATCAGCGCGTTGCGCAACGTCCACTTTTTGCAAGTGGTACGCTGAAGGTATTATGGTTGGTCCATCAAACCCGGCGTTGACATGGCTGTTGATACCGCTCCGGTACTCGCCGTCGATCTGGTGTTCCGTCCGGTCGAGTCGAAGAACACGTTTGAGGAAACGGTCGAACGTCTCGAACAAGCGATCGCGCTGGGCTTCGTTCAGCCCGGCGAGAATTTTCCGGCCGAACGGCGGCTGTGCGAGATCATGGGCGTGAGCCGCGCGACGCTGCGCGAAGCGATGCGCGTTCTCAGCCGTGCAGGCTACGTGCGTTCCAGCCGCGGCCGTGACGGCGGAACGACCGTCGTTGCGCGCGCGGCCGACCTTTCCGAACGAGCGGCACGCCGCGCGGCCCGGGCGCTCGGACCGGAGCTATTCGAGCTCCTCGACCGGCGCCGTATTCTCGAGTGCGGCGCCGTCGAGCTGGCAGCCGAACGTCATAAGACGGCCGACCTCGCCGCGATGCGCGACTTGGTCAACCTGGAGCTCGATACCGAGACGTTCTCGCGAATGCATCCGCAAGTGCATCTGGGCTTCGCCAAACTGGCCGGCTCATCGTGGCTGATCACGTCGATCGCCGACGTCCATTTCAAACTGCACGACCTGCTGACGGCCTCGCGTCTTGCGCGCATCACGACGGTCAGCCGCGACATCACGCACAAGCGCATCCTCGAGGCGATCGCCAAGAAAGACGCGCCGGGTGCGCGCGCGCTGATGGAAGAGCATATCGGCATCATGGACCGCTTCCTGCGTTCCTACGCCAAGGGAACGAGCGCGTAGGCAAAATCGCGTGAACGGCTTAGTCGCAGAACATCTTTGCGTAACGTACGCCTCGGCACGCGGTAACGTCGTCGCGCTCGATGACTTCAGCGTGTCGCTCCCGCGGGGCGGCTTCCTTTCGGTGATCGGGCCCTCGGGTTGTGGAAAATCGACGTTGCTGCGGCTCTTGGCGGGCCTGCTCCGGCCGACGCGCGGCAGCGCGCTCATCGACGGCGAGACCATTACCGGTCCCCGACGGGACGTCGGGATCGTCTTCCAGCAGCCGACTCTCATGCCGTGGCACTCGACGCTGGAAAACGTGCTCTTGCCGATCCGCACGCTCGGCCAAGACATCACGGCCGGCCGCGAGAAAGCCGCCGAGCTCCTCAACATGGTCGGCCTGGGCAACTTCACCAAGCATTTTCCGCACGAGCTCTCGGGCGGCATGCAGCAACGCGTCGCCATCGCGCGCAGCCTCGTTCACGACCCGAGCCTGCTCTTGATGGATGAGCCCTTCGCCGCGCTCGACGCGCTGACGCGCGAGTCGATGATGCTCGAACTGCAGCGCATTTGGATGCTGACCGGCAAGACCATCGTGTTTATCACCCACAGCATCCCCGAAGCGGTCTTCCTCTCCGACCGCGTGGTGGTGCTCTCACCGCGCCCCGGCCGCGTCGTTGAGGACCTCACCGTCGGCCTCGACCGGCCGCGCGATTTTCACACCATGGGAACGGCGGCGTTCGGCGACATCAGCAATCACTTGCGCGATTTGATCGGCTATCCGAACGTGACGGAAGCGGCGCCGTAGACGTGCGCTCGGACCGTCGCCCCGATCTCACGCTCGTCATCCCGCCGCTCGTGCTCCTCGGGGGATGGTTCGTTCTGGTCTACGCGTTCAAGGTGCCGGGCTACGTGATCCCCACGCCGCAGGGCATGCTCAAAGCGCTCATCAACGGCTACGGTTCGGGCGAGCTCACGCGCGATCTCGCCTTCACGACGTTCATCACGCTGGCCGGCTTCATCTGCGGCAGCGCGCTCGGATTCGTGCTCGGGGCGTTGCTCGCCGAGTTCAAGGCGCTCGACCGGATGTCGGCGCCGTACGTGATCGCGTTTCAGGCCCTGCCGAAAGTTGCGATCGCGCCGCTGTTGCTCGTATGGCTCGGTTTCGGCGTCTTTTCCAAGGTCGTGCTGGTCACGATCATGTGTTTCTTTCCCGTGCTCGTCAACACACAGATCGGTCTGCAGGCGGCGCCGCCCGAGCTCATCGACCTCATGCGCGCGTTTTCCGCGACCCGCTGGCTCATCTTCTGGAAGATCCGCGTGCCGGCTGCCGCCGGCCATTTATTCGCCGGGTTGCAGGTTTCAGCCGTGCTCGGCCTCATCGGGGCCGTCGTCGCCGAGTTCGTCTCGTCGACCGTCGGTCTCGGTCACGTCATTTCGGCTGCCGCGCTGAACCTCGACACGGGGCTCATGTTTTCGGCGCTGCTGTCGTTGACCGTCCTCGGCGTTGTGATCAATTCGATCCTGCGCATCGTGCATCACCGCGTCGTTTTTTGGGAGCGTCGCGTCACCGTCACCGAAGCAGTAGGCGAACAATGACTTCAGAAGAGCTCACCGCCCCGGCGCATGCCGCGATCGACCGCGCGGCGGATGCGCTGATCGCGTTCGCCGACGACGTTCTCAAGCATCCGGAAATCGGGTTTCGCGAACACCGCACCTCGACCAACGTCTGCGAGGAACTGCGCAAGCTCGGGTTCACCGTCGAGGAAGGTTTGGCGGTGACGGGGGCTCGTGCGCGCCTCAAATGCGCGAAGCCCGGTCCCACGATCTGCATCATGGCCGAGCTCGACGGCTTGCCCGTGCCCGGCCACCCGCTCGCCGATCCGTCGAACGCGGTGGCCCACGCCTGCGGACACAACGCACAGTTGGCCCATCTGCTCGGGGCGGCGCGAGCGCTGGTCGAAACGGAGGCCGCCGGGAAGCTGGCCGGCGAGATCGTGTTCTTGATCGTTCCGGCCGAGGAGTATGTCGATCTGGAATTTCGCGCCGACCTCGCGCGCCGCGGGAAGATCGAGTTCTACGGCGGCAAGCCCGAGATGATTCGGCTTGGTCTCTTCGACGACGTCGACATGGCGATGATGATCCACGCCTCCGGTACGCCCGGCGCCAAGCCGTTTTCGATGTGCTGGCACTATAACGGGTTCATCGCGAAGCAGGTCAACTTCATCGGCCGCGCGGCCCATGCCGGCGCGGCGCCGTTTCGCGGCGTCAACGCGCTCAACGCCGCCAGCGTTGCGCTGCACGCAATGCACGTTCAGCGCGAGACTTTTCGCGATGAGGATCAGATCCGCGTTCATCCGATCATCACGCACGGTGGCAACGCGATCAACGTCGTCCCCTCCGACGTTCGGCTGGAAACGTTCGTCCGCGGTGCGACGATGGAAGCGATCGCCGACGCCGCGGGGAAAGTCGACCGCGCCATGATCGCGGGTGCGCTCGCCGTCGGGGCATCGGTCGAAATCCAAACGCTGCCGGGCTACCTGCCGCTCTTCAACGATCCGCACTTCGGCGCGGTTTTCAAAGACGCCGCCACCGGCATTGCCGGCTCCGGCGGCTGGAGCGAGATGTCGTCGATCGCCGCCTGCACCGACGTTGGGGATCTCAGCCATCTCATGCCGGTCGCGCACCCGAGTCACGGCGGGTGCTCGGGTGCCAACCACACCGTCGACTGGACCATTTCCGACCCGCACGCCGCCTACGTGGCCCCCGCGAAAGCGCTCGTCGCCACGGTGATCGATCTCTTGAGCGACGGCGCGGCCAAGGCGAAAAACACCGTCGCGCAGTTCACACCCAAGCTGACGCGCGATCAGTACTTGACGACGATCCGTTCCTTCATGTCGTCCGACACCTTCGCCTACAGCGCCGAATCAGGTGCCATCGCAAAGCTGCCCCATGCCGACCATCACTGATATCGAGTTCATCTGGATTCGCATTCCGCTGGCGCACGATTTCCGCGGCAGCGTGTACCACGTGCCCGAGAAAAACGCGATCATCACGCGCATTCGCACCAGCGACGGGATGGTGGGCGAATGCATGAACGGCGAGGGCGGTGCCGACGTGCACGCGCACATCCTCAAACTGCTCGAGACCGAGTTCCGGGAACTGCTGATCGGCGAAGACCCGAGCGACATCGAACGGCTGTGGGCGAAACTGTGGCGCCGGACCGACCTGCACAGCTGGCGGCGTCGGGAAGCCGTCCGCGCGGTGGCGTGCCTCGATAGCGCGCTGTGGGATCTCAAGGGCAAAACCGCCGGCTTGCCGCTGCACGTGCTGTGGGGCGGTGCGCGGTCATCCTTACCGATTCTGGCCATCGGCGGGCAGTACCGCGATGGCTCCGCCGAGCTCGACTACGGTCACGAGATGGAAGAGTATCTCGCGCTCGGCCTGGCCGGCTGCAAGTTCAAAGTCGCCGGCCGTTCGCCCGAAGTCGACAGCAAGCGCACGCGCGCGGCGCGCACCGCCGCGGGCGCGGACTTCATCATCTGCGCCGACGCCAACCGCGGCTGGAGCCGCAGTGATGCGCTCGCGTACTGCCGCCTAACGGACGGCCTGAACCTGCGCTGGTTCGAAGAGCCGTGCTTCTGGGAGAACGACCGCGAAGACATGGCGGTCTTGCGCGCCGTCGGCGGACTGCCGATCTGCGCGGGCCAGTCCGAGATCAGCGCGCAAGCTTGCCGCGACCTGATGGTGCGCGGTGCGATCGACGTCTGCAACATCGATGCCAGCTGGGGCGGCGGCCCGACCGCGTGGCTGCGCATCGCGAAGATGGCCTCGGCCTTCGGCGTCGAGATGGGACATCACGGCGAACCGCTCGTCGGCGCGCACTTGCTGGCGGCCGTCGACAACGGCACCTATCTCGAAACGCACCACCCCGACCGCGACCCCGTCTTCCACCAGATGGTCGTCGGACGCGGCACCATCGCGAACGGTCACTACACCTTGCCGAGCGCCGGCGGCTGGGGCGTCGAGTACGACCCGGCAATGGTGAAAAAATACCGCGCCAACTAACCCCGTATCTATGCGAGCGATGTCGCGCCGGTCATAGCGACCGCTGTCGCCCGCGTTATAGCGAGCGATATCGCCTGTCGTAGCGAGCGATGTCGCCCCTGGCATAGCGAGCGGGGCCTACCCGTCATAGCGAGCGGGGCCTACCCGTCATTGCGAGCGGCGCCTACCCGTCATTGCGAGCGGCGCCTATCCGTCATAGCGAGCGGCGCCTACCCGTCATAGCGAGCGGGGCCTACCCGTCATTGCGAGCGGCGCCTACCCGTCATAGCGAGCGGGGCCTACCCGTCATAGCGAGCGCTGTCGCCCGCGTTATAGCGAGCGATATCGCCTGTCGTAGCGAGGCGATGTCGCCCCTGGCATAGCGAGCGGGGCCTGCCCGTCATAGCGAGCGGGGCCTACCCGTCATTGCGAGCGGGGCCTACCCGTCATTGCGAGCGGCGCCTACCCGTCATTGCGAGCGGCGCCTACCCGTCATAGCGAGCGGCGCCTACCCGTCATAGCGAGCGGGGCCTATCCGTCATAGCGAGCGGGGCCTACCTATCATAGCGAGCGGGGCCTGCCCGTCATAACGAGCGATGTCGCCCCTGGCATAGCGAGCGGCGCCTACCCGTCATTGCGAGCGGGGCCTGCCCGTCATAACGAGCGAGGTCGCCCGGTCATAGCGAGCGGGGCCTGCCCGTCATCCCGAGCGCAGTCGCCCCTGGCATAGCGAGCGACGCCTACCCGTCATAGCGAGCGGGGCCTGCCCGTCATAACGAGCGAGGTCGCCCGGTCATAGCGAGCGGGGCCTGCCCGTCATAACGAGCGAGGTTCGCCCGGTCATAGCGAGCGGGGCCTGCCCGTCATAACGAGCGAGGCCTGCCCGTCATAACGAGCGACGCCTACCCGTCATAGCGAGCGGGGCCTGCCCGTCATAACGAGCGAGGTCGCCCGGTCATAGCGAGCGGGGCCTGCCCGTCATCCCGAGCGCAGTCGAGGGACCGGCGCGCAGCATGTCCGTAAGAGCACTGTCGATCACGAGCGAAGCCGAGTGATCGCCGGCGACATGCCTTACGCAAACCGCCGCGCAAGGTAAGGCGCGCCGGAGGCGATCACTCGGCTTCGCTCGTGATCGACAGTGGCGGTCCGGCATGATCGGCGTGGGTCCCTCGACTGCGCTCGGGATGACGGGCAGGCCCCGCTCGTTATGATCGGGCAACCTCCGCTATGATCGGGGCGACCTCGCTTGCGATGACAACCTCGACTCGCTCCCTATGACAACCTCGACTCGCTTGCGATGACAACCTCGACTCGCTCCCTATGACAACCTCGACTCGCTTGCGATGACAACCTCGACCTCGCTCCCTATGACAACCTCGACTCGCTTGCGATGACAACCTCGACTCGCTCCCTATGACAACCTCGACCTCGCTCGCTATGACAACCTCGACTCGCTCGCGATGACAAGCCCGTTATAACGCGGGGCGGTGGGCTAGGTGAGTTGGGGGACTTTTTCGCCGCGGACGCGGGCGCGTACGATCGCTGCGCCGGCGTTCATCGCGCGCAGTTTGGCGAGCGCGATTTTGGTGGGCAGGTGACGCAGCCCGCAATCCGGGTTGACGACGACGCATTCCGGATCCATCACCGCCAGCGCGCGGTCGACGCGCGAGGCGACTTGTTCGGCCGTCTCCACCACCTCGCTCTTCACGTCGATCACGCCGAGTCCCAGCTTGAACGACGGATGATATTTCTTGAACAGCGCGACGTCGTCGTAGCCCTTGCGCGCGAACTCGAGCACCAGCTGGTCGACGTGCGCGTCGAGGATCGCGGGAAAGAGAAAATCGTAGTGGCCTTCCCAGGCTGGCCGCGCGTGGCGGTTGCCGTAGCAGATGTGCAGCGCCCACTCGACGTCGACGCCTTCAACGACGAGGTTGATCGCCTTCACCACCAGCGGCACCGCCTCGGGATAACCGGCCAGAAACGGTTCGTCGATTTGCAGCAGCGCCGCACCGGCCGCCGCGAGCCGGCGCGCTTCGCGGTTGAGGTGGCGCGCGATGTCGAGTACGAGGTCGTCGGCGGCGGCGTAGCCTTCGTTGCGAATGCGCTTCGAGAGCGAAAACGGGCCGGTGAACGAAAACTTGATCGGTCGGTCGGTTTGTTCGCGCGCGAAGAGAAAGTCGTTGACCAGCCGCAATCCCGGCCCGTCCTCGGGCGGCGGGAGCGGCGCGACCACGGCCGCGTCGTAGTAGTCGTAGTAGTGCACTTTGGCGAGCTTCGGCAGCACGATGCCGGGCAGGCGTTCGAGGAAGTAATCGATGTCGTTGTCGCGGCGCAGCTCGCCGTCGGAGACGATGTCGACGCCGGCGCGTTCCTGATCCTTGAGCGCGGCCTTGATCGAGGTTTCGTAGATCTCGTTGAGCGAGGTGCGGCTGATGCGCCCTTCGTGGAAATCGCCCTTGGCGCGTTCGAGCCATTCCGGCACCGAGTACGAACCGACGACGGTCGTGGGCAGCAGCGTTTGCGTCATTCACGCACCTCGGCGGTCATCGTTGTGATGTTCGAGCCGGCCCGAAACGCGAACTTGCGGAATGCCACATCGAACCCGCGCCGGCCGCCGAGCGCGGCGAGCACGTTGCCGTTGACCCAGTTCACGACCGAACCTTCGTACTTCCCCGGCCCGCGGAAGCCGCTCGCGTAGCCTTCGAGGCTGGTCACGAAAATATCGTGACACTCGAGCAAACCGTGCGGGTGCAACAGCGGCAGCGTGTCGACGAAGCTCGCCGCGGCGCCGTTGCTGACGTGCATCCGCACGTCGCCGTTGGCCTCCATCAGCGGACGCAAGACCTCGCCGTTCATGCCGGGCGCGAATTCGTATTCATCGAGCGGCGGCAGCGCGACGTAGCGTTCCTCGAGGCCGATTCCCTGCCACACCGCCGCCCAAAAGCGAACCGCCGCGTGCGCGTCGGCGAAGCGGCGCGGTTCCGTTTCAGCCAGCAGTTCCGGCCCCAAGCGCAACAGCCGCGCGATGAGGTCGTGCAGGTCGGCCGCGGTCGCACCGATGCCGGCGGCGATCGCCTCGGCCGCGGCGGCGGACAGAAACGCGCGCGTCTCGACTTGAAAGAGGTGGCCGTCGATGCGGGCGATCTCCTCAGTCGGCAAGTTGTCGTAGACGTTGGAGATGTAGACGAAGAACGTCTTGTACTTGAGGAACCCCAGCGTGTTCGAGGGCTTCATCGCGTCGAGCACGAGCGAGCTCGTGTGTTCCTCGTGCGCGCTCAGCTGGGCGCGCGCGATATCGAGCAAGTGCGCGGAGTAGTCGCCCATCAGGTAGTGCAAACGGCGGTAATAGTCGCGGCCCAGTTCGCGGTCGATCTCGACGAACGTATCGAGCCAGACCCGGGCTTGGTTGCCGTTGCCGACGCCGATTTCGAGCACGTGCAGCTGATCGGGCAGCGCGCGCCGTTCGGCCAGACCGTCCCAGATCGAAAACAGGCGCAAGATCGACTCGCGCGCGGCGGCCGAATTGCGCGCGTCGCTCTCGCCGCCGGGCAACGCCTGTTCGTAGGGGCGGCCCGAGACCGCCTCCCACAACCCCAGCGCCTTCCAGTAGAGCGCGTTGAAGCTCCAGATCAAGCTCGCGGTCGTGCGGCTCCACGGTTCGAGGTAATGCCGGTCGGACTCGGTGCGCCGCGCCAGTGCGCGCGCCATCTCCACGCCCACGTCGTGCTGCCCGCTCGACGCGCGGCGCAGATCGACGCCGATCTCGAGCCGTTCCACCGCGCTGCCGTTCACGATCGGGCGAATTTCGACCGGATCGCGAAAGCTGCTCTTATACTGCACCCAATCGCAGACGATGCGGAGCTTCTCGAGGTCGAGCGACTCATCGCCGACCGCGTGCATGATCGAGCCGAGCACGCTTTGCACGACCGCGCCGTTGCCCTTGCGCAGCCGGTCGGTGGGACGCAGGTTAACCAACATGTTCGTTCACCCGCGCGTGCGCCCGGCGGCCGAGTCCGGCGCGCTCGACGATCTCCGGAACGAGCTCCTCAGCACCGAACGCCATCACGTGCACGCCGGCGAGATCGGGGATCTCGCGCAGCTCGGTGATGATCTCGGTGCAGATGGCGATGCTTTCAGCGAGCACGCGATCCTCCGGCACGCCGCGCAAGCGCTGTACGACCGCCGGTGCGATTACGATGCCGGGAATCTGCTGCATGCGTTCGAGCGCGCGCAGCGAGCGGATCGGTCCGACGCCGGCCAGCACCGCGCAGCGCTGCGTCAATCCGAGCTCGCGGCAGGCGTGCATCCAAGCGGTGAAGCGCGCGACGTCGAACACGTATTGCGTCTGCACGAACTCGGCGCCGGCGGCGACCTTTTTGCCCAGCCGTTCGGCGCGAAACGCGAGCGGCGGAGCGAACGGGTTCTCGACTCCGCCGATCAGCCAGCGCGGCGGCGGCTTCAGCGTTTTCCCCGAGAGTAAGCGGCCCGCGTCGCGCATCGTGCGCGCCGTCCACAACAGCTGCACGGAGTCGAGGTCGAACACGCCGGCGGCCTCGGGATGATCGCCGAAGCGCTGATGATCGCCGGTCAGCAACAGCACGTTGGTGATCCCCAGCGCCGAGGCGCCGAGCAGATCCGATTGCAGCGCCATGCGGTTGCGGTCGCGGCACTGCAGCTGCATCACCGGCTCGACGTCCTCATCGAGCGCGATCACGGAGCCGGCCCAGCTCGCGAGCCGAACCATCGCGCCTTGGTTGTCGGTGACGTTGGCGGCGTCGACCCAGTCATGCAACGCGCGCGCGCCGCGGCGCAGCGCTTCGGCATCGGCGCCGCGCGGCGGACTCAGTTCCGCGGTCACGGCGAAGCGGCGCTCGCGCAAGGCCTCGCGCAAGCGGGTTCCGGCGGGCGTCAACGCGGTACGATCGGCGGCGCGGCGGCGAACGACGCGTCGGCATTCCAGAGGCCCACATCGCGGTGCTGCCAGTAGTTCACCCACGAGCTGCGGCCCCACTCGCGCTGATCGATCGGACGCTGCAGGCGCCGCAGATCGGCGGTGCGCCCGGCCGCGGCCGCTCGCTCGTAGGCCACGACCCACACGCACGCGAGGCCCGGATACACCTCGCAGTCACCGTTCGCCGCGACGCCGCCGCAAGGGCCGTTGCGCAACTGCTTGGGACAACTCATCGGGCATGCGTACGCGGTGCTCGGGAGCGCGCACTGCGCGCACATCCGGCACCCGAAGAGCTTGCTTTTCACCTGACGCTCGGCAAACGTGAACGCCCGGTAGGCCCAGGGCGTCGCCTCCAGCCACAGCGCCAGCCGGTACCACAGGCGGTTGGGACGCAAGACGGCTTGGAGCCCGAGCGCAAAGGGCAGCGAGATGCCCGGCGTCGTCGGCACCGGCCGATCCCCGACGCGTTCAAGCGCATCTCGTGCGTGAACGGCAGTCTTCACGTGTGGCCCTCGCGTTCGCATGCGCTATTCCCCCCGCAATGAGCGCGCTCATGCCGCACGCTCCCGCCGCTAGACTTCGAGCTCGCGCAAGATCTCGGCGGTGTGTTCTCCGAGCAGCGGCGCCGGGCGAATGGCAGTTGGGCGCTTACCGTCGAGCAGGATCGGTGATCTGATCGTCGAGCGCGGCCGGCCGGCGTGCACCGGTTCGAGTATACCCAGCGCGCGGACGTGCGGATCTTCGAGCGCTTCCTCGATGCTGTTGACCGGGGCGAACGGCAGGTCGGCGGCGGTGAAGCGCTCGATCCAAACGGCGCGGTCCGCGCGCGCGAAGCGCTCGGCGAATTCGGCTTGCAGCGCGAGGTAGTTGTCGATCCGCCCGCTGCGCGTAGCAAAGCGCGGATCGCTAGCGAGCTCCGGCGCTTCCATGCACGCGACGATGCCCTGCCAGAATTTCTCCAGCGATGAGAGATGGATCGCGATCAATCGCCCATCGGCACAGGCGAAGGCGTACGACTGGGAGCCGGCGCCGCGCGTGAGGCGATTGGGGATGATGCCGTCTTGCAGCGCGGTGAAATGTTCGCCGATCAGCGCCAGCGACGATTCGACCATATTCACTTCCAAACGTCCGCCGGCGCCGCTCGCCGAGCGGCGCGCGAGCGCGCCGAGGATCGCGATGCAGGCGTACATCCCGGTGACGCTGTCGGAAATGGTCGGGCCGGCGATCGTCGGCGCTTGCGGGTCGATCGACAGGCTCGTCAGTCCGGAGAGTGCCTGAGCGACGGTGTCGAATGCCGGCCGCGCGCTGTAGGGTCCGCTCGCGCCGAAGCCCGTGATGGAACAGTGGATCAGCCGCGGATTCTCCGCTTGCAGCGCCTCGGGATCGAGCCCGATTCGCGCCAGCACGCCGGGACGAACGTTGTCGACGAACACGTCGGCGAAACGCAGCAGGCCGCGCATCTTCGCCTGTTCCTCGGATCTCGCAAGGTCGATCACGACACTGCGCTTGCCGCGATTGAAGGTTTCGAAAAACGGGCTTCCGGCGCCGCGAAAGGAGCGAAACGGATCGCCGTCCGGCCGTTCGATCTTGATTACGTCGGCGCCGAGATCGGCCAGGAGCATGGCTGTCAGGGGTGCGGTGATGGTGGTTCCGAGTTCGAGAACCCGGATGCCCTGCAGCATTACTTCGCGGCCACACCCGTCACCGGCAGCCAGGTCTGTTTGCTCGCGTCCCAGCGCACGACGATGCAATCCTTTTCCGAGAGCCCGCGCTGATTGCCGATGCGGAAATCGTAGTAGCCGTCGCTGCCCGAAAAATCGCGCAGGCTCAAGATGTAATCGCGCACTTGTTTGGCCGTTGCGTTGGTACCGAGCTTGCGAAAGGCATCGATCAGGATCATCGCCGGGTCCCACGACGATACGGAGGCGCCATCCGGCCGGACGCCGTCTTTTTTCATCGCCGAATACATCACCGCCATCGCGTCCTTTATCGGCCCCGCGCTAAGCTGCGCGTACGCCGGCCACTTCAGCGCATATTGGTAGTATTGATGCGGAAGAATCGCGCGCCACTGCTCCATCGCTGCATACACCTGATTGCCGTTCGACCCGAACACCGGCACATCGAGTCCCGCGTCTTGCAGCGCCCGGTAGACGTTGCCCACCGGCGCGCCGGTGCCCCAGGCGAAAACCGCCTGCGGGTTGGATTGCTTGATCCGAGCGACTTGCGCCGCAACCGAGATATCCGACATGCCGAAATGTTCGTGATCGGTAACTTCGACGTCACGGTACTCCGGGCGAGCGAGCAGCAGATTGAACGTGTTGTCCGCCTCCTGGCCCGTCGCATCGGTCGGCATGATGAGCGCGATGCGCTTCAAACCGCGTGTCAAGACGACGTAGCGCAGCAGCACGCTCGTCTCATCGACGGACGAAGCGCCGCCGACGAACGCGTAGCTGCCGGCCGGCGGATAGAGCACCGGCGAGGTACAGTACATCACCGGACCGTTGTCGAGCAGGGGCAACGAAGCGCGGCACGTCGCAGCGAGCCCCGGTCCGAGGAACGCGGCGACGTGCTTGGCGACGAGCCCGGTAACGATCTGGACCGCGACCTGCGGACTGCTCTGGTCATCGGAAACCACGAAGTGCAGCGGCCGCCCGCCGATGCCGCCGCCGGCATTCACGAGCTTTTCCAAAATCGTGAGCGTGCGGACCGTCGATACGCCGGAAAACGCCGCCGAACCGGTGAGCGAAGCGATGGCATTGATCTCGAACGGCTCGGCGGCCGCACCACCGCGCGGCAGCAGCGCCAGCGCGAACGCCGCCGCGACGAGGGCGGCGCGCGTCGCTCGCAATCGAAGGCCGGCCGGACGAAAGATTCCTCTCATAAGCGAATCATCTCCGGCAACGAATCACCGCCGACCTTGCCGCCGGCGGATCGAACGCCCGTTCGGCCCGACGCCCGGCGCCGTCCTAGTAGCGCCGCCGGAGGCCTGTATTTGCGCGGCGTATCACGACATGCTATAATATGACCTTTCCCTCTCGTGGACGTGGAGCGAAGATGGAAACCTCGGATACCCAACGACGGCTTGATGCCGTCTTGCGGGCCGACGCCCAAGAGGTGGCGCGCCGGACGCTACGCTACAAATTCGGTCGCTTGAGCAACCGGCGGATTCTCGCTACCCTCCGGGCGGCGCTGCCGTCCGACCTGCAGATGGAGCTCGCCGACGGCGAACTGCTCGACCAGTGGTTCGCGGAATACGCCAGCGCCGTCGACCGCCTGCGCAGCGAACAGCAATACGCCTCGCAAGCCTCCTGAGCCCCGGCTAACTCGAACCCGCAGTTTCAGCGAGCGTTAATTGAACGCTTGAATTCCCGTTTGGGCCCGGCCGAGGATCAGGCCGTGGATGTCGTGCGTGCCCTCGTAGGTGTTCACGGCCTCGAGGTTCATCACGTGGCGAATCACGTGATACTCGTCCGAGACCCCGTTGCCGCCGTGCATGTCGCGCGCCACGCGCGCGATCGCGAGCGACTTGCCGCACGAGTTGCGCTTGAGCAGCGAGATCATCTCGGGCTGCTCGCGCCCGGCGTCCATCAAGTGGCCCAGGCGCAGCGCCGCGTGCAGACCGATCGTGATCTCGGTCTGCATGTCGGCCAGCTTGATCTGAATCAGCTGCGTCGCGGCCAGCGGGCGCCCGAACTGCGTGCGCTCGAGCGTGTACTTGCGCGCCGCGTGCCAGCAGAACTCGGCCGCACCAAGCGCGCCGAAGATGATGCCGTAGCGCGCCCGGTTGAGGCAGCCGAACGGACCGGCCAGGCCGCGCGCGTTCGGCAGCAGGTTGGCATCGGGCACGAACACGTTGTCCATGCTGATCATCCCGGTGCTCGACGCGCGCAGGCTGAACTTGCCCTCGATCTTCGGCGCGGTCAAGCCCTCCATGCCCTTCTCGAGGATGAAGCCGCGAATCTTGCCCGCGTCGTCTTTGGCCCACACGATGAACACGTCGGCGATCGGCGAGTTGGTGATCCAGTTCTTGGCGCCGTTGAGGCGGTAGCCGCCGTCGACCTTTTGCGCGCGCGAGGTCATGCTGCCCGGATCGGAGCCGTGGTCGGGCTCGGTCAAGCCGAAGCAGCCGATGAGCTCGCCGGTCGCCAAGCGCGGCAAGAAGCGCTCGCGCTGCTCGTCGTTGCCGTAGGTGAAGATCGGGATACATCACGAGGCTCGACTGCACCGAGAGCGCCGAGCGGTAGCCGCTATCGACGCGCTCGACTTCGCGCGCGATCAGACCGTAGGCGACGTAGCTCGTGCCGGCGCAGCCGTAACCGTGAATCGTCGACCCGAGCAGCCCGAGCTCGCCCATCTCGTTGAAGATCTCGCGGTCGAAGATCTCGTTGCGGTTGGCCTAGAGAATGCGCGGCATCAGTTTGGACTGGCAGTAGTCGCGCGTCGTGTCGCGGATCAGCCGCTCTTCGTCGGTCAGCAACTCGTCGGCGAGCAGCGGGTCGTCCCACTGGAAACTTTCGAGCGAAGGGATCACGGCCATCAGAAGATCACCGTCAGGTTTTTTGCGGTCAACACGCTCTGCTCCAAGATGATCTCGCGCCGGGCGATCTTCCAGGCCTCGCCCACGCGCCGCAACACGTCGTTGCGTTTGCCGACGAACAGGTTCGTTTCGTACTCGACCCGGTTCTGATAGACCAGGAACCGGCTGCGCACCGTGATCTCCTCCGGCGCATCGAGCGAGGGCGTCGCGCTCGTCAGCTGCACGTTGCCGATGATGCGGCAGACGCGCGAGAACGGTTCTTCGGCCCAATGGATGCCGGTCATGATCTGCTCCACGCGCTTGGAGAGCGTCCACTTGTCTTCATCGAACCAGCTGATGTCTTTGCCCAAGCGCGTGTTTTCACGCGCCGGCTGCTCGCCGAACTTCACGTTGCGCCGCAGCGGCATGAAGTAGCTGAGATCGTCGGTGAGCAGCCCCAGCCATTCCGTGAAGTGCCGCTCGTCGAGCAACGCCGCTTCCTCGTAGAGAAACTCTTCGATTTCTTCACGCAGGCGGTAGTACTCCAGGGTCTTCGGAAGAACGGTGGCCATGCGGCGCGAACTTGGTCCGCGAGCGCAAATAGCCCTCTTGGAGCATCCGATGGACTTGGTCGGGGACGACGTGATTTTGCTGGCCGGAGCGACCGGACGCGTGGGTGGCGCGACGCTTGCCACGCTCGTGCGCGAGGGCGCTCGCGTGGCCGTGCTTTCGCGCGACCGTGAACGCGCTCAAGCGGCGATCGACGGCGTGCTCGAGCCGGAGCAGCGCGAGCGCGCGCTCGCCGTGCGCGCAGACCTCGGCGATGCGGCGTCGGCCGCGGCTGCCGTGGCGGCGTGCGTGAAGGCGTTCGGCCGCATCGACGCACTCGTCAACCTCGCCGGCAGCGGCGGCGGCCGGATCCCGCTCACCGAGTCGACACTCGACGGTCTGCGCACGACGCTGGCCGGCTACACCGAAACGGCTTACAACATCGCGTTGCCGGCGTTGCGCGCGATGCTGGCGCAACCCTATCGCGCGGGCGCACGCTCGCGCGGGCGCATCGTGACCGTAACGGCGGGTTCATCGAAAGATCCCGCTCCGGGTCGCGGCGCGTTCGCGGCGGCCAAAGCCGCTGTCAACGCGCTGATGCTCGCGATCGCGCGCGAACACAAGGGCGACGGCATCGTCGCGAACGCGCTGGTGCTCGGCGGCGTCGCGTTCGCGGGCGCCGAGAAAACGCGCTCGGCGGAAGATTTCGCCGCCGCCGCGACGCCGCAAGAAGTCGCCGACACGCTGACGTTCCTGGCCAGCGACCGCGCGAGCGGCATCAACGGCGCGCTGGTCGACCTCAACGCGCGCGAAGTCGACTGACCGCGCGCGCTACTTGAGCGCGCCGCCGCCCTTGCTGACGGCGACGAAGTCGCTCGTCGCGGGGTCCCAGCGGTCCATGATCACGGCGTCGATGCCGAGCCCGCGCTGGTTGCCCGTTTTGAAGTTGTAGTAGCCGTTGATGCCGGCCCAGCCGTTGAGGTTCTGAATGTACTCGTTGAGCTGCGCCGCCGTCGCGTTCGGCCCGAGCTTCTTCAGCCCGTCGATCACGATCATGGCGGGATCCCACGCCAGCGTCGAGGCGATGTTGGATTTGGCGTCGATCGACTTGAACGCGTTGAAGAAGGCCTGCGAGGCCGCGCGCACCGGCGCCGGCGCGCTCGGATCGTAGACCAGCGACCGGCGGCCCGGGAAGTAGAGCTCCTTGGGCAAGAACGAGGCGTACTGCGCCAGCTGCGCGTGGATCATGTTGCCGTTACCGGCCGACGTCGGGATATCGAGGCCGGCATCATGGATGCCGCGGAAGATCGTTCCGGTGGGCGTTCCGGCCGCCCACGCGATCATCGCCTGCGGGTTGGCCGCTTTGATGCGTTCGGCCAGACCCGCCGCGCTGAGGTCGGTCGGGTTGAAATTTTCCCGGTCGACCAGCACCATCGACTTGTTCTCCGGCAGCTTCAGCGCGTCGTCCAGCGCCGCGGCGAATTGCTGGCCGCTGGCGTCGGTCGTCGCGATCAGCGCGATCTTCGTCCAGCCGCGCTCCCGGTAAAAGCGGACCATCGCTTGCGCGTCGTCGTGCGTCGACGCGGTGGCGGAATACTGGTAGCTCCCGGCCGGCGGCGCGATCGCGGGCGAGAAGCAGTAGTCGACGGGACCGTTCTTCACCAGCGGCCCGACCGACAGGCACGTGGCCGTGAACGTGGGGCCGAGAATGACCGGCACGTTCTTGGCGATCAGGGCGTTGGCGAGTTGCACGGTCACGGCGCCGTTCGACGTATCGTCGACGACGACGAACTTCACCGGCCGCCCGGCGATGCCGCCGCTCTTGTTGACGATCCCCTCGACCAGCTGCAGCGATTGCTGCTCGGCCTTGCCGATGAACGCCGCCGGACCCGTGAGCGCCAGGATCACGTTGATCTCGTATGGCGCCGGTTGGGCGGAGACCGGCCTTCCCGAACCCATGGCCGCGAGGGCCAAAGCGAAGGTCAGGGCGATCAAGCGGCGTCCGATCATATCGTTTTCGCTCCAAGGGGTGCGGTTACGGCAAAATCTTGCGGGAATGCCGGGCGTCTCCTTCCGAACTCCCCACGATGAAGTCGATCGCCGCGTTCGTTGCCGCCATGCACGGGCTCTACGCGCAGGACCTCGACGACGCCGAGCGCTGGCGGCAAGTCGGCGCGCTGTTGCCGATGCTGCTCGACGACCCCGAGCTGCGCGCCAGCGCCAAGGATTGGCCAACCACGCAGTACGGCGGCGCGGCCACCAACTTGCTGTTCTATGAAGATCCCGAGCGGCGCTTCGTCATCAACGGTTTGGTCAAAGAACCGCACGCCGCCACGCCGATCCACGATCACGCGCACACCTGGACCGCCTACGGCGTGATCGAAGGCAGCGAACGCGTCTTGCGCTACACGGTCGCAGACGGCGACATCACGGGTGACCGCGCCGTACTCGCGGCCGACCGCGAGTACGTCGTCGCGCCGGGCTACGTCGACGTCGTTCCGCCGCACGAACCGCACGCCGAGATCGCGGGCGAGGGACGGACCGTGGCCGTCATCGTGCGCAGCGAACGCGTCGGCGGCTTTCCGCAAAACATGTACGACCTCGCGACCGGCCGCATCGACCGCCGCCCCGGCCCAACCGCAATCCCCCACCCGCTGTAGCCACATCCCCGGCGCCTCGCCGCGGGTGCGTGGATGGCGCGCGCGTTGTCTCAATGTGGCGCGCCGCAGTACGCCCGTCATCCCGAGCGCAGTCGAGGGACCGGCGCCGTCATGCCCTCAAGCCACCGTCGATCACGAGCGCAGCCGAGTGATCGCCACCAAGCACGAGTGGCATGTCGCAGGCGATCACTCGGCTGCGCTCGTGATCGACAGTGGCGTCCGGCACGATCGTGGGGCGTCCCTCGACTGCGCTCGGGATGACGGGGGGGGCGGGCTGGAAGGGTCGCTAGGCGGTGGGGAACGTGATTCGTTCGGGGCCGGCGTAGACGTTGAAGCGGCCGGCGCGGACGAAACCGGCCAGCGTCACGCCGAATTCGCGCGCCAGGTCGACGGCCAAACTGCTGGGCGCCGAGACGGCGGCGACCACCGCGATCCCGGCCGAGATCGCTTTCTGCAGCAGCTCGTAGCTGGCGCGCCCGCTGACCAGCACGATGTGTTCGTCGAGGGGCAGTTTGCCGTTCATCAGCGCCCAGCCGATAAGTTTGTCGAGCGCGTTGTGACGGCCGACGTCCTCGCGCAGCGTCACGAGCTCGCCGCGCGCATCGAACAACGCCGCGGCGTGCAGCCCGCCGGTTGAAGCGAAGACGCGCTGGGCCGTGACGAGCCGGTCCGGCAACGCGGCGAGCGTGCGCGCATCGACCCGCAGCGCGGAGCGCACCGGCACGAGCCCGCGCGCCTGCAAAGCTTCGATGTTGGCCTTGCCGCACACACCGCAGGCGCTGGTCATCGTGAAGTGCCGTTCGAGCGCGTCGAGCGGCGGCAAGACGTCGGCGCGCAGGTCGGCGTGCACGATGTTGTAGCGCTGTTCCTCGGCGACCTCGCCGTCCACGCAGTAGGTGATGCCGTGCAGATCCTCCAGCGACGCGAGCACGCCCTCGTTGAACAGGAAGCCCGCGGCCAGCTCGAAATCCGCGCCCGGCGTGCGCATCGTGATCGCGACCGTGCGTGTCTGAGTACCGGCCCGCAGCCGGATCTCGAGCGGCTCTTCGGTGGCCAAGCGATCGTAGCGCGGCTGCGCGGCGGCGCCGTCGTAGGCCACGATCTGCGTCTCGACGGTGGTGCCGGGACGGCCGCCCTCGGAAATCATTCGGGCTGGCGCGAGGCCGCGCGCGGGTCGTCGGCCGACGCCTTGCCGCCTTCGATCAGCACCTCGCGCAACACGTAGCCGCCGGCGAGGGTCAGCGCGGTCGCGAGCAGCGCCTTCGCGCGGCCGCCGAACGGGAGCAGGTTCAGCAGCGCCGGCGCGACGATACCGCCCAGCTCCGTGACTTGGCGCAGCTTGCGCCCTTGCGCGCCGCCGAACATCGCGCTGCCCGTCGGCCCGGCGTGCCGGCGAAATCCTTCGATCAACGTGAGCTCGGCCAGCGAGGCCACGAGCTCCAGCCGCTCGAGTTTGTGGCGCGTGCGATCGCTGCCGCAGAGCGCGAGGATGCCCGCGTTGAGCGCGCACGCGCTCGCGAAACCGGAGCACACGCAGAACGCGGGGATGAAGCGCTTGCCGATCCCCCACACGGGAATCGCGGTCGCGCTCAGCAGCACGCCGGTGTAGCCGGCGATGAACGCCCCCAACACGGCCGAGAGCACGTTGGTCAGCGCGCGCGGCGCGAGCACGCCGATCCAGCCGGGCAGCACGCCGTCGCGCGCGAGCTGGCCCGCCGCGCCGAGCGTCGCCGGCACACTGAACGCGCCCAGGCCCCACACGCCCATCGACATCGGCGACTTGAATTTCACGATGCGCAGCATGTGCAGGAAGCGCTCCGGCCGCCCGAGGTGTCCGATGAGTACCACCGGGCAGACCGCGGCGAGCGCGAACGCCGCGTAGCGCGCGCTGCGGGCGAGGTCGGCATCGCGTTCCGGACGATCGTCGGCGATCAGCGTGAGCATGCCGCTGCCGCCCATGATCCCGCCGAGGAAGAGGTAGGTGACGACTTCCCATTCCCAATGCGGTTTCTTCAGCAGCGGGCGTTCGTAATACGTCGCCGGTGCGTGGGCCGGCAACCCGTCGCCGCGCGACGCGCCGAGCGCCGACGCGTCGGGTTGCGGCGGCAGCGCGGTCGGATTCAATCGCCGCTCCGGAAGATCAGGAATCCGGCGACCGCCAGCGCCGCTGCCGCCACCGCGGCCGCGGTGTATCCGGCCGGTTGCCGCGTCGACGGCAACACCGGGCGCTCGGGCAAGTTGTAGGCCTCGGGTTTGTCGATCAGCAGGAAGAACGCGTTGAGGTTGCCGACCGTCGAGCCGTCGTCGACGCCGTAGAGATAGCTGTTCACACCGCGCGCTTGCAAGGCATCGACGCGTTTGCGCGCGCGGTCGTGCAACTCGTCGACGTCGCCGAATTGGATCGACTCGGTCGGACACGCCTTGGCACAGGCCGGCACGAGACCGATCTTCTGGCGGTCGTAACACAGCGTGCACTTGCCGGCAACGCCGCCGTGATGCTGGGTCGCGTCGTCGTGCGTGCGGCCGTCGAGCGCGAAGTGCCGGCCGTCATCGTAATCGGCGTGCGTGATCAGGTCGACGACGCCGAACGGGCACGACACCACGCAGTAGCCGCAGCCGTTGCAGACGTCGGGCTGGATGAAGACGTCGTCGAACTCGTTGCGGATGATCGCGCCCGTCGGGCACGCTTCCATGCAGCCGGCGTGCGTGCAGTGCTTGCACACGTCGCTCATCATGTGCCACTTCGTCTCGCTCGCGGGCGCCTCCGGAGCGGCCGGCGCTTCGATGAACGCGACGTGCCGCCAGGTCGTGCCGCCAAGCGCCGAGGTGTTGTCGTAGGAGTTGCCCGTGAACTCATAGCCGTCGGCGGGCAATTGGTTCCACTGTTTGCACGCGACCTCGCAGGCCTTACAGCCGATGCAGAGCGTCGTGTCGGTGAAGAAACCGTTAGCCATGCGCGGCTCCGTCTTTGCCGTGCGCGCTCGATTGCCCGCTGGTCGTGCGCTCGTCGCCCGGTACGGCCGCGTCGACGGCGTTGCGGCCGTATGCGACGCGGCGACCGGGCCGGATCGTGCACGTCAGCGTCTTCGCTTCGTGAATGGACACGTTCGGATCCATCGCCAATGCAACGAGCGTACCGACGCTGTCGCCCTGGCTGTATCCGACGGTGCCGTAGTTGTACGGGATGCCGATCTGGTGGACGCGCCGCCCTTTGCCCAACCGCAGCGGCCGCATGCGCCCGCTGACCAGCGCGCGCGCTTCGATCTCACCGACGCGGGTCGTCACGGTCACCCAGCCGCCGTTGCGGATGCCCTTGCTCACGGCCAGCTCCGGATCGATTTCCGCGAACAGCGCCGGCTGCAGCTCCGCCAGCCACGGTACGTAGCGCGTCATGATGCCCGAATGTTCGGTGAGGCGATATGTCGTCAACACGTAGGGGAAGTCGGGATTCTCCGTCCCGTTGTAGGCGTTGTCGTCGCGGTCCCATTCGCGCAGCGCCGGGCTATTTTGCTGTCCGTAGACCATGTTGTGCACGACCGATTCCAGCGGCTCGTAATGCGCCGGGAACGGGCCGTCTTTGAGCGTGCCGGCTGCAAAGAGCTGGATGCGGCCGTCGGGCTGCATGATGAACGGGTCGCTGCCGGCATGCGCGTCGACGCCGGCCGCGCCCGGCTTGCGCGGCGTGTCCGGCGGTTTCGTCGCCGGGAAGTCGGCGTTGTCGGGGCCGGCCCATTTCTTCGCCTCCGCATCCCAGTACATGTACTTCTTGCGCTCGCTCCACGGCTTGCCGGCCGGGTCGGCCGAGGCGCGATTGTAGAGCATGCGCCGGTTCGCCGGCCACGCGAAGCCCCACTCGAGCGAGGTCCAATCGTCTTTCTTGCGATTGCGCGCGCGGTTGGTGTGCTTATCGGGAAAGACGCCGGTGAAGATCCACGCGCCGGCGGCCGTGCTTCCATCGTCCTTGAGATCGGCAAAGGCGGCAACTTGCGCGCATTCGTAACCCGGCTTGCCGGGCTCGACGGCGTAGCCGTTGATCTCTTGCAGCACCTTGACGACCGATGGTTCGTCCTTGGCGCGCTCGTGCTCGTCTTCGTGCGGATAGTCCCACGTCAGGTCGAGGATCGGCCGGTCCTTCGGGTCGGCGGAACCCGCATAGAGCGCCTTCAGGCGCTTCCCGAGCTGGTGGAAGAGGTAGAGGTCGGACTTGCTCGCGCCCGCCGGTTCCACGGCTTTGTCGTGGAACTGCAGCATGCGGTTGGTGTTGACCATCGTGCCGTCTTTTTCGAGCACGGTTGCGCTCGGCAGAAAGAAGCACTCGGTACCGATCGTGGCCGGGTCGGTTCCTTCGCGCTTCCAGAACGACGCGGTCTCGGTCTCGTAGGCATCGATGTTGACCATCCACTCGAGCCGCTCGAGGGCGGCGCGCGCAAGCTCGGCGTTCTGTCCCGACGCCGCCGGGTTCATGCCGATCACGAAGTAGCCTTTGACGTTGCCGTCCTTCATGCTGAACTGCGTCGGCAGCACCGAATGGTCGCCCGCGATCTGGGGCAGATATTCGAAGCACCAATCGTTCTCTTTGGTCGCCGCGTCGCCGTAATACGCCTTGAGCAGCGAGGTCACGTATTTCGGGGTGTTCGACCACCAGCCGGGTTTGGTCGCCGATTTCAAATACGCGGCCAGCGTCTGCTCGTCGCGCAGTGCCGAGGGCATCGGCAGATAACCGGGCAGCAGGTCGTAGAGCGTCGGGATGTCGGTCGCGCCTTGGATGTTGGCGTGCCCGCGCAAGGCCATGATCCCACCACCGGGCCGGCCCATGTTGCCGAGCAGCGATTGCAGGATGCCGGCCGTGCGGATGTACTGCACGCCGACCGTGTGCTGCGTCCAGCCGACCGCATAGCAGAACGCGGTCGTCCGTTCGCGGCCGCTGTTCTTCGCCAAAAGCTCGGCGATCTGTTCGAACGCGTCGGCCGGCGTGCCGCACACGTCTTCGACCATCTGCGGCGTGTAGCGCGCGAAATGACGTTTGAGCACGTTGAGCACGCAGCGCGGGTGCGCCAACGTCTCGTCGCGCTTGGGCACCTTCACCGTGCCGTCGCCGTCGAAGCGCGGCACCTCTTCCATCTCGAACGCCCACGTCGCCGTGTCGTAGGTCCCGGGCGCGCCGCCGGAGTTGCTCTCCGGATGCCCGGCACTGCCCTCCTGGCCTTGCGCGCCGCGCTGGTGTTCGTGACCGCCGCCGCCCGTGCGGCGGATCGATCCAGCCCGAGAAGAGGCCGTCGAGGTCTTCGGTATCCTGGAAGTCTTCGCGCACCAGATACGCCGCGTTGGTGTACGCTATCACGTATTCTTTGAAGTACTGCTGCCGTTCGATGATCCGGTTGATCAGCGCGCCGAGAAACACGATGTCGGTGCCGCTGCGAATCGGCGCGTAGAGATCGGCCACGGCCGAGGTGCGCGTGAAGCGCGGGTCGACGTGGACGATCGTCGCGCCGCGCTCCTTGGCTTCCATGACGAAGCGAAACGCGACCGGATGGCATTCGGCAAAATTCGAACCCTCGATCAAGATGCAGTCCGCATTGACCAGGTCCTGGACGAACGTCGTGGCACCGCCGCGACCGAACGAGGCACCCAGACCGGGCACCGTCGCGCTATGTCAAATTCGGGCCTGATTTTCGATCGAAACGACGCCCGCCGACTTGAAGAGCTTCTGTAAGAGATAGTTCTCTTCGATGCCGAACGTCGCGCCGCCGAGCGAGGCGATGCCGAGGGTGTGATTGCGGCGCTTGCCGTCGGGACCGGTGCGCACGAACGTCTTCTCGCGCGCGTCTTTGAATTTTTCCGCGATGCGGTCGAGCGCCCAATCGAGCTCGACGTCGACCCACTCCTTCGCATAGGGCGCGCGGTATTTCGCGGTCGTCCAGCGCTGCTCGTTGACGGTCAGGCCGAAGATCGCCGAGCCCTTGGGGCAGAGGTGGCCGCCGTTGACCGGGCTTTCGGGGTTGCCCTCGACGTCGAGCAGCTTGCCTTCATCGCTGACGTACGCCACCGTACTGCACCCGACCGCGCAGTACGGGCACAGGCTGACGACCGGCTTCGCCCCGCGCACGCGTCCGGCCAGCTCGCGCGTGCGCTTGGACTCGACGTTGGGCAGGTTGCCCAAACGCTCGCCCATGCGCAGGCCGGAAACCGCCCGGGAGATGATCGATGCGAGGTCGATGGTGGGCTTCACGGCCATGGCGATACTCCCCGATAAGACGCGTTCGTGCTCGCTTGTACGAGGCAAAAGGAGGTCCCTTTACGAGAAAAACCGTATTCGGCCCGTTCACCGTCGTCCATCATGGACGCTGGTAAAACACACAACGCTTACCTTCTGTGGAGTGCACTCATGCCGACCGAACCGTCGGTTCACTCGCAGTCGACTTCACGGCCCAACGGCCGTGAGAGCGACGTAGCTTCTCCCTACAAGGGATTCGCTACTCGAGCGATCCGAATCGGACAAGATCCGGATAGCGCGACCGGGTCAACCATTGTCCCCATCTATCAAACCGCGACGTTCACGCAGCAAGCCGTGGGCGTGCACAAGGGCTTCGACTACGCGCGCTCGGGTAATCCGACCCGGCTCGCCCTCGAGCGCCAACTGGCCGATTTGGAGAGCGCGCGCTTCGGCGTCTCGTTCGGCTCCGGCATGGCGGCCGCGCACGCGGTCACCTCGCTGCTCTCGCAGGGCGACCACATCGTCGCGACGCGCGACATCTACGGCGGCGTCCACCGCCTGCTGACCGTGGTGATGCCGCGCTACGGCATCACGACCACGTTCGTCGACATGACCGACCTCGAAGCCGTGCGCGCCGCGATCACGCCGGCGACGAAGCTGTTCTGGGTCGAGACGCCGACCAACCCGCTCTTGACCGTGATCGACATCGCGGCGATCGCCGGGCTGCGCAAGCCGGGCCAGATCGTCGCGGTCGACAACACCTTCTGCTCGCCGTTCTTGCAGCGCCCGATCGAACTCGGCGCCGACATCACCTGGCACTCGACCACCAAGTACATCAACGGTCACAGCGACGTGGTCGGCGGCATCGTCATCACCGACAACGCCGACCTGCACGCGCAGATGTCGTTCCATCAGAACGCGATCGGCGCGATTCCCGGACCGCAGGATGCCTACCTCACGATGCGCGGCGCGAAGACGCTGGCGCTGCGGATGCGCGAGCACGTCAAGAACGCGCAGGCTGTCGCCGAATGGCTCGCCGGGCGCGACGACGTTTCCGACGTCTACTATCCGGGGCTCAACGAATCACCCGCAGTTCGAACTCGCCGCAGCGGCAGATGGACGGCGCGGGCGGCGTGCTCTCGTTCCGCGCGCGCGGCGGCGCCGATCGCGCGCTGGCGATCGCGCGCAGCACGAAGATCTTCAACCTCGCCGCGTCACTCGGCGGCGTGGAGTCGCTGATCTGCATTCCGACCGTGATGACCCACGGTTCGATGCCGGTCGAACTGAAAGTCGCGCTCGGCGTGACCGACGATCTGCTGCGCATCTCGGTCGGCATCGAGGACGTGGACGATCTGATCGCCGACCTCGGGCAAGCGCTGACGCGCAGTCAGGTCTTCGCGGTCGCTTAGGACCTAGTGGCGGTCGGTCTGGCGGCGCCGCAGCTTCGCTTGAAGCGCGGCGTGCGTCGGGCATTCCAGCAACTGCACGGCACCGCGCGCGACGGACGGGTCGACCGCGACGCAGCCGCAGTCGAACACCGCGCTGCGCCGCTCGCGAGCGCCCAGCGTGAACGTCATGACGGTCGCACCGTCGGCCATCGACTCGAGCGTTTCAGCAACCGAGCGCGCGTCGCCGCGCCGGCGATTGCGCTGCCGCCGGTCGCTCGCCCGCTGCTCGGTGCTCTCGATAATGACGAGCCCGAGCGCGACACCGACGGCCTGATCGGGTTCGTTGCGGCGATCGCGCGCGCGACGGTTCATGACGTGTTCCACGGTGATGCTCATTCGGTTGATGGGCCTATACCCGCGAACCTGCGCTAGATCACACTTTTGACGAAGCCTTAACCGGTTACGCGCAAACCGGCAGCCACGCCGTTGATCGACAGGCGGATAGCGTTGGCGAGCGGCACGTCGTTTTTCCCGGCCGCGCGGTACGCACGCAGCAGGCGCACTTGCATCAGCGAAATCGGATCGACGTAGGGATTGCGCAACGCGATGCTGCGCTCCAGCGTGGGGTCGTCTTCGAGCAAGCGCTCGTGACCCATGATGTCGAGCAGCCTGGCCGTCGAGGCGGCGTACTCATCGCGAATGCGCGTGACGAAACGCTCGCGGACGGCCTCGTCGTCGACGAGCTCGCGCGCGTAGCGCTCGAAGATCGCCAGGTCGGCGATCGCGAGCGCGCGTTCGACGTTGCGCAAGAGCGTGCCGAAGAACGGGAAGTCACGGCGCCATCGTCTGCAGCGTGGCGCGCGCCTCCGGTTCGGCGGCGAACGCGCTGCCGAAGCCGTACCAGCCGGGCAGCATGGCGCGCGTCTGCGCCCAGCCGAACGACCACGGGATCGCGCGCAGATCGTCGATCGAGCGCCGCTCGCCGCGCCGGCCGGGACGCGAGCTGATCTGCATCTCGCCGATCTCATCGACCGGCGTGCAGGCGGCGAAGAAGTCCAGGAAGCCGGGCGCGTCGATCAGGTCGACATAGGCCGCCTGCGCGCGCGCGGCGATGCGGTCGAGCAGCGCGAACCACTCGGCCGGAAAGTCCGCCGGTGCATTCAGGCCGCCCAGCACCGACGTCACGGCCAGTTCGAGGTTGCGCCGCGCGAGCGAGGGCAAGCCGTAGCGCGCGCTGATCACTTCGCCTTGCTCGGTGACCTTGAAGCGCCCGTTGCGGACCTGCGGCGGTTGCGCCGCGATAGCTTCACGCGCATCGGCCGCGCCGCGTCCGGACGAGCCGCCGCGGCCGTGAAAATAGCGCAACGTGATGCCGTGACGCTGGGCCACGTCGAGAATCGCGAGTTGCGCGCGGTAGATCGACCACGAGCTGAGGACGATGCCGGCCACCTTCGCGCTGTCGGAATAGCCGAGCATGACTTCCCACACGTCGCCGCACGTGCGCACGTGCGCGCGGAAGCCCGGGCTCGCGAGCATCGCCTCGGCGATCGCCGGTCCGGCCGCGATCGACGTCGCGCTCTCGAGCAGCGGCACGATCTGCAGCGGGCCCGCATCGAGCGCACCGCAGGCGCGCGCCAGCACGAGCAAGGCCAGCATCTCGAAGGGCTCTTCAGCGTTGGCCAGGATCAGCGACGCTGACCGTCTGCGGCCCGCGCCGCGCTGCGCAACGCCGCCACCGACTCGAGCGAGACGATGATGTCGGTGGCGGCCGCGGAGAAGGCGCGCCGGCGCGGCAGCAGCGGCCGCACGGTCGCGAGCTCGCGTTCGATCCACGCGCTGCGTTCGTCCGGCGGGCGCTTCGAGAGCGGCGGCGAGTCGGGCTCGACCAGCGCCACGATCTCGTCGAGCGTCGCGACGACCTTGCCGCTCTGCTGGCGCCATTCGAGCGCGCACAGATGGAATCCGAACATCGCGACCGCGCGCCGCAAACGCCGCAGCGGACGCACGACGTCGGGGCCGCTGCCGGCGCTCACGCTGGCTTCGATCAGCGCCAGATCGGCGTCGAGATCGGCCGCGCTCGCATACCCGCCGGGCGCATCGTCGCGCGCCAAGCTCAGGCGGCGATGGATGAAGGCGAGCTTGCGGCGGTACGGTTCGGCTTCTTGCCGCGGCCCGATCGTGTAGCGCACGTCGACGAGCTCGTCTTGATCGCGTTCGACCGACGCGATCAGCTCGGGCGCGACCGCGGCGCGGACGGCGTCTTGGGAGAAGCGCGCCTGCAGCTCTTCCACCGTGCGAATCGTGCGTTCGAAGACGAACGCGCGCGCGCGTTCGTGCGCGCCGAGCAGCGCGTCGGGCGCGACGTTCGCGTTGCCGTCGCGGTCGGAACCGATCCAGCTGCCGAAACTCAAGAACGTCGGAACCGGCCGGCCGAGCTGCGTCTCGAGCCGCTCGAAGAGCAGCGCGGCCTCATCGTAAATCGCTTCGCGGAAGCGGGCCAGCAAATTGCGCACTTCGTCGGCCACCGTCGGCGCCGTGCCGTAGAGCTCGCTGCTCTGCCACAACAGCACGATCTGCGCGCGGACTTCCGCATCGATCGCAGCCCCCTCTTCGGCCGTCAGCACGCGTTCGTCGCTCTCGCGCAGCAGCGCCGCGACCGCGGCCAGCTTCTCGCTCGTCGTACGCCGCCGCACTTCGGTCGGGTGCGCGGTGAACACGAGCCGAATCTCGAGCTGATCGATCAAGGGCGCAGCGGAATCGGGCAACGTTTCGAGCGAACCGCGCAGCGGTGCTTCGCCCGCGATCGCGCGTTCGCGCCGGCGCCGCTCGCGGTGCAGCTCCTCGGCCAAGTTGACCATCTGGAAGTAGAGGCCGAAGGCGCGGATCACGTCGACGGCGTCGTCGAGGCTCAACGCATCGAGGATCGCGTCGATCTCGCGCTCCTGCACGCTGCTCGGATCGGCGCGGCGCTGCCGCGTGAGCGCGCGCAGCTGCTCGACGTACTCGAAGGTGCGCGGCCGCGCGCACGAGCGCAGCACGTCACCGACGAGCCGGCCAAGAAAGGTTACGCGCGCTCGTAAGGACGCGTTCGCATCGTGTTCGATGCGCACCGGTTCCGAGCGGCCCTGCCGGCTGCCTTTGGCCGAATCGTTAACCGCCGCCGCGCGCGATCCGGGCGGCGAGTTCGGCTTCGGTATCGATATCTTCGAACGCGCTCGGATCGCCGACGGGGACGATCCGCCGGCGCAAGCCCGCCGCATCGCGGACGCGATGCAAGCCGTCGCCATCGCCGAGCTGCGGGATCTCGCGCCGCGCCGCGGGCCCGAACACGACCGGGTGTCCGAAGCGCCCGTCCGCTTGCGGTACCACGACGTCGGCGTCGCCGTCGTAGGCGGCCACGACCCGGGCCACGGCCGCCGCATCGCAGTCGGGCAAATCGCCCAGCAGCACCGCGATGGGTTCGCCGGCATCGATCGCGGCATCGGCCAGCGCCAGCGAGTGGTTCATGCCGCGCTCCGGTTCGGCATTGCGCACGATCCGCACGCGCGCGGCCGCGCCCGAGGCCTCGAGTTCGGCGCGCACCGCATCCGACGCCACCACGACCGTCGGCCAGCCCGCGGCCGCGTCCAGCGCGCGGGCGATCAGCGATCGGCCCTCGATTCGCTCGAGCAGCTTCTGCCGCCCCATCCGTCTCGAAGCGCCCGCCGCGAGGACGACGATCGTCAGGCGGTCACCATCACGCGATTGCGGATCGGGCCCGTGCCGTAGCGCAGCGAGCCGCCGGCGCCGCCGTGGCGCTCTTTGACGATCTCCGCCACGACCGCGAGCGCGATCTCCTCGGGCGAGCGGGCGCCGAGATCGAGCCCGATCGGTGCGTGCAGCCGCGCCAGGTCGGCGTCGGTGAAGCCGCGCTCGCGCAGCGCCTCGGCGCGGCGTGCGGTCGTTCCGCGGCTGCCCATCGCGCCGATGTATCCGGCCGGGCTGCGCAGCGCCGCCGAGATGCCGGGGACGTCGAACTTCGGATCGTGCGCGAGCGAAACGATCGCGGTGCGCTCGTCGATCGGCGCCTTTTCGAGCACTTCATCCGGCCAGGCGACGAGCACCTCGGCGCCCGGGAAGCGCGAGGGCACGGCGAACGGGGCGCGCGGATCGACGATCGTCACCGCGAAGCCGAGCGTTTTGGCATAGGTCAGCAGCGGGCGCGCGACGTCGACGGCGCCGATCACGTACATGCGCGGCGGCGGCCCGAAACGCAGCACGAACGTACGCTCGTCGCAGCGGTTGATCGCCTCGTCATCGTGCAGCACGCGCATGGTGAAGGGCGGATCGATCGTCAGGGCCAGGGCAAACGGCTCGCCGCGCTCTTGCGCGGAAACGAACGCTTCGAAGGTGGCCTGGTCGAGCTCGCGGGTGACGACGTGCAGCGTGCCGCCGCAGGTCGGGCCGCCGTCGAGATCGTCATCCGGACCGAAGGAATTGCGGCGCGCGGCGCCCCCGTCGAAGATCGTGTCGGCGACGTCGACCAGCGTCGACTCGACGCAACCGCCGCTGATCGCGCCGGCCAAGTCGTGGTCGCTCGACACCGCGAACATCGCGCCCGGTTCTCGCGGCGAGGGGCCGTCGGTATCGACCAGCGTCGCGAGGACGACGCGCTTGCCGTCGGCGAACCAACCGCGGACCCGCTCACTGACTTCGTTCATACTATCCACTTCGATTGGCCCAAGGCCCGCTCCGGTTGCGTTTTGATGAAGGAAACGGCTGCGAAAACCGGGGAACGTCTACGATGCCGAGTAGCAGAGCGGCCGTCCTGACGAACGACCCGGGGACCCGGCGACCGACCGGCCCTGCGGGCGCGGGCTGAACGCCGCCGTGGCAGAAGCTCCGGATTTCGCCCAGACGCGCGCGCTGCTCGACGCCAAGTTCGACCGGCTGCTCGTCCGCGACCGCACGCTGCTGCAATCGATCGTGGCCTTCGACGTCTTCGTCGGCCCGCAGTTGCTGGCGGTGTTTCTCGGGCTCTCGCCGGCCGCGGTCAGCACCTCGCTCTCCAAGCTCAAGCGCACGGGGCTGATCCGGGCGACGCCGGAAGGCGAAGTCGGCATCAGCTACCGCGTGCTGCGCGACATCTTGCCCGCGAGCTGGCGTCATCCCGGGCCGCTCGAAGCGCTGCGCATGGCCTCGCTCCTGATGGATAACGGGGACTGGTATGCGATTGCCCGGCGGGCGGAACTGTGCGTGCTGGCCGGGCACCTCGAGGAGGCCGTCGGCGAGTTCGAGCGGGCCGGCATCGAAGCCCAGCACCGCGGTTTTCTCAAAGATGCCGCGCGCGCGTTCGCGCTGGCGGTGAAGACCGCCAAAGCCGCCATCAACGACTCGACCTACGTGCGCGACCGCAGCTCCGACGAGGACTACCTCGAACGCACGGCCGCGCGCTGCCGGCGCCGCGCCAAGACGGTGCGGCTCAAGATTCAACGCGACGCGGGCGGCGTCTAAGGTTGGCGCGGTTAGATAGCACTGATGAACTCTCCGGGAGCGGCCCCGCAGATCGAGAACGCCCTCGCGGCCGCAAAGCGGGCGGTCGAGCGCGACCGTAACTCGGCCTCGGCCTGGCACGACCTGGGGGTGCTCCACCAGCGCCGCGGGGAGCTCGCTGAGAGCGCGGCCGCGCTCGAGCGCTCGATCGCCCTCGATCCGGCGGTGGCCTCGGCGCACAACAACCTCGGCAATACCCGCACGCTCTTAGGCGAGCGGGAACGGGCGGTGGAGAACTATCGCCGCGCGATCGAGCTCGAACCCGCGCTGTTCGCCGCCCACGCCAACGCCGCCGCGGCGCTGTTCATGCTGGGGCGGAATCCCGAGGCGCTCGTGCACGCACGGCGCGCCGTCGCGATCGACCCATCTTCGACCCCGGCGCACATCACGGCGGCGTTCATCGAGGGTTCGCTCTCCGGCTACGACACCGCCCTGGCCGAGGTCGACGCGTTGCTCGAACGCGTTCCCGGCGATGCGACGGCGCTGGCCGCGCGGGCTTACGTGCTGCTCCGCGTGGAACGGTTCGAAGAGGCGCTCGCGACGGCCGAACAAGGACTCGCAAGCCGGCCCGACTTCGGGCTGCTGCTCGAATCGCAGGGTTGTGCGCAGCGGGCGCTCGGGCGCTTCGAGGAGGCGTTCGCGTCGTTCGACCACGCGCTCGCGCTCGGACACGACGTCGCGAACATCCTCGTGCTCAAGGCCGGCGGCCTGCTCGAAATCGGCGCGCTGGACGAAGCGCGCGCGGCCCTCGAGCACGCGCTCGAAGCCGTGCCGGACCTCCCGACGGCGTGGAGTGCGCTGACCGAATTGCGCAGCTTCGAGCCCGGTGATCCGGCGCTCGCAACGATGGAACGGTTTCTCGCGAGCTCGCCCAACCTGCGCGCGATCGAAGCGCGCATGACGATGCACTTCGCACTCGGCAAGGCCTACCGCAAAGCCCACGCGCCCGCCGATGCGTTCCGGCACTTCGCGGCCGGCAACGCGATGAAACGGGCGACGTTCGCCTACGACGTTGCGGACGACGAACGGTTCGCTCGCGAGACGATCGCCTTCTTCACCCCCGAAGCGCTGCAGCGCCTCGGCGGCGCGGGCGACGCTTCGCGCGCACCGATCTTCGTCATCGGCATGCCGCGCTCCGGAACCTCACTCATCGAGCAGATCTTGGCCTCGCATCCCGAGGTGCACGGAGCCGGTGAATTGACGCTGTTCGAACGCGCCATCGTGGAAGCCGGCACCGACGACATGACGGCCCTCGGAGCACGCTATCTGGAATTGGTCGATGCGGTGGTTCCGGCGGGGAAACGCGTCGTCGACAAGCTGCCCAGCAACTTCCGCCACGTCGGCCTGCTGCATCTGGCGCTCCCGCGGGCGCGCTTCATCCACTGCACGCGCGATGCGATCGAGACGTGCTTCTCGTGCTACACGACGCTCTTCACCGGCCGCCAAGACTTCTCGTTCGACCTCACCGAAGTCGGCCGCTATTACCGCGCGTACGCGGCGCTGGTCGAACACTGGCGCACGATCCTGCCGCCGGGCATCATGCTCGACGTCAGTTACGAAGACGTCGTCGCGGACTTGGAGGGCAACGCCCGCCGGATGCTGGCCTTCTGCGATCTGCCCTGGAACGAGGCGGTGCTGCGCTATTACGAAACGTCCCGGCCCATCCGCACCGCCAGCTTCAAACAAGCGCGCCAGCCGATCTACCGCACGAGCGTGCACGCCGCCGACGCCTACCGCGACCACCTCCAACCGCTGATCGCCGCCCTCGGCGACCGCGCCGAGGCCCAGGAGCGATAGCGGCAGGCGCCCCCCGCTCAAGAGCGGCGCATTCTCCCCCTTCGTCATCCCGAGCGCAGTCGAGGGACCGCCACCAGCACGTACGTACGTCCACTGTCGATCGCGAGCGAAGCCGAGCGATCGCCGCTGACTTGCCCTATCGCAGTGCGCCGTGACGACTTCGCTTGTCGGAGGCGATCACTCGGCTGCGCTCGCGATCGACAGTGGCGATCCGGCGCGATTTATGGCGGTCCCTTCCATGAGAAGGCCAGCTTTGTCAAGGCCGCCGTGGCGGCCGCCCGCTCCCGTGTCCCTCTTCGCAAACCTTTTTGCCTCGCTTCCATCCGCACTCTGTTGAGCCGCTCTTGGCTCGGTGCATGTTGAGGTTCATCTTCAAAGGTGGTGCTGCTATCTCGACTTCGATCTGATTTAACGATCGAGGGACCGGTCGCAGTCACCGAACGCGGTTTTACATATTGTTCAACGGATGCGGAAGAACGTCATTATGCTGCTAGCGGTTGCGCGCCGTAAAGCGGTTCGTAGACGACGCCGGTTTTCCAAAGATAGTGCAAGAGAATTGCGAGTTTTCGAGCAACGGCAACAACGGCTCTCTTCTTTGCATTTTTACCGCCACGCTCCATCAAGCGCTCGCCGTGGCGCCTTAACCGGCAATCCGGTCCAAATGGGCCTAAAATGTACTGTGCGCTATTAACGAGTAATCGCCGCAGAAACGCGTTGCCCCGCTTGGTTATTCCGAGCTGCGATTGTTGGTCACCGGAGTCGTACTGGCGCGGAACGAGCCCGAGATATGGTCCAACGTCGCGACTGCACCTGAATCGATTTTTGTCACTCAGGGTTAATACAAAAGCTAGCGAAGTCAAAGGCCCAACCCCCGTCACCTGGCTCAACATCGCGGTTTCCGGGTACTTTTCACGCGCCATCGTTTCGATCAGTTTTTCATAGCTGCGTATTTGAACGGTAAGATGGACAACTGTTTCAAGCATCGGCGACAGCGCGGATTGAAGTTCGCTCGGGATCAGCAGCTCTACACGACGAGCGAAGACTTCCGCACTGCACTTCGGTAGCTGCACGCCGGCGGTTTTCACGAGACCGCGAATCGCATTGATGCATTTCGTGCGAGCACCAACCATCGTATCGCGAGCTCGCAGTACGGAGATGTCGGCTTGCATCGCTTCATCGCGATGCTCGATCGGAGCAAGCAACGTGCGATCCGCTCGCAAAAGTCGAGCCAAAGTCTCAGCGTCGGAGCGGTCGTTCTTGCGATCGCTTTGATGGATCTTGCGAACCTCACGGGCGTTGGCAACGGTGACCTCGAGCTCACATTCTTTCAAGACGCGGCTCACCCACGGTGATTGACCGCTGACTTCGATCGCGATCGCGCAACCTGCATACGCACCGAAAAACTCACGCATCGCACCCGGCGTTGTTCGAACACGCGTTCGATCTATAACGTCGCCGCCGTTGTCGACCATGCAGACGTGGCTCCAACGGTTCCCTAAATCAACCCCGATCCACAGATGTTTCTTCACCGTTTGCCGCGTCGGTTTCGCTTTGCTATGCTTCTGCACGGGCCGGTCTCCTTTGCACCTCGAGTGCGTGAATGAAGCGCCAGTCGCTTCACAGGATCTCTTTGCGAGAACCCTGATTCGGAGGCCGGCCTTCTCATCTCATCTCGACTGCGCTCGGGATGACAAGGGGCGAGCGACGCTCATGACAAGGGGCGAGCGCCGCTTATGACAAGGGGGCCGCTCGTGACCTGGGGGCAGGCCTAGCGCTTATCACTCGGAGCGCCTCGGCGAGCTCGGCGTGCGTGGTTAGACTTTGGCGTCGGCGAAGCAGGGGAGGCCGGCGGCGGCCAGTTCGGCGTCGCGCATTTTGGTCAGGCCGGTGACGCCGATGCCGCCGATCGTCGAGCCGTCTTTGCCGATGATCGGAATGCCGCCCGGCAGCGCGGTGAACATCGGATCGCCGTAATAGCTGATCTGCAGTTGGCGGCGGATGATCTCCTCGCCGAAATTCTCGGTCGTGCGGTCCATCACGCACGACGTGTGCGCCTTGCGCTGCGAGACTTTCATCCAGCGCGGGCGGCAGCCGTCCATGCGGTGCGCGGCGACGAGGTCGGTGTTTTCATCGACGATCGCGATCGCGACGATGAAGCCCGCTTCCACGGTGGCGGCCACGATTTTCTTGATCGCCGCTTCGGCCTCGGCAACTTTGATCATCAGAACTTCGCCAGCAGTTCGTCGCCGAGCGCTTCGCGCCAGGGCAGGTCGAGCGGCACGATCTTGTCGACGGCGCGCACGTGGCGATAGGTTTCCGGATCGAGACCGCGCGGCTCCTCGCCGCGTTCGTTCGCGTCGAGCGCTTCGAGCAGCAGCTGGCGCATCGCGATGATCGCGCGGTCGCTCGTCCCGAGATGCTCCTTGGAGCGGTCGACGATCGGTCCCATGCCCTCTTGCAGCGCCATGTCTTGCGTGTTGATCCCCTCGATGCCGGTGAAGGTCTGCGTTCTTCTGCAGCTGCCGGTCGATGAAGTAGTCGTTGGTGAGGTTCTTCTTGAGCCGGAAGCTGCCGGGAATCAGATCGCTCGGGACCGCGCCCGTACATCGTCTCGTGCTCGATCGCATACTCCGGCGTCACCGGAATCGCCGGATCGTAGGAGTACTGCCAGTTGTAGACGCACGTCGTCACGTCGTCGATCGGCACCCAGATGTGGCCGTTGATCGTCGGCACCTTTTCCATGCCGCCCTTGCGCCCTTGCACGCGGCCGCGCATCTGCTGCGCCGGCAACACGTAGTGATAGGCGCGCACGTACTGCTGGCCCGCGATCTTGCGGATGCCGGCATAGGTGTAGCCGTAGGGCGTTTTCTCGATCTCGAGACGCGGCGCGGTGTCGGCGTTGCGCAGGTACGATGTGTTCTTGATGTCGAGGTTGTGCGCGAACGAGGAGTGCGAGGTGTCGAGCCCGCCTTCGAGCGCCTGCAGCCAATTGCAGTCCTCGATCGTCTTCGAGGTATAGCGGTGCGTCACGGGCGCGCGCAGCAGCTCGTAGTCGGGCGGCGCGAGGCTGCTGATCGCGCGGGCCGAGGTAGGCCCACAGCATCCCGCCGCCTTCCCACACCGGATAGGCGCCGATCGTCACCTTCGTCTTGAACAGCGAGTCCGGCGGTTCGGAGGGCATGTCGACGCAGGTGCCGTTCTTGTCGAACTTCCAGCCGTGATACACGCAGCGCAGACCGCACTCTTCGTTGCGGCCGAAGAACATCGGCGCGCGGCGGTGCGGGCAGAACGCGTCGACCAGGCCCACGTCGCCGTTGGTATCGCGGAACGCGACCAGGTCTTCGCCCAGCAGGCGCACGCGCACCGGCGCGCCGTCGTGCTCGGGCAGCTCGCTCGTCAACAGCGCGGGCTGCCAGTAGCGCCGCAGCAAGGCACCCATCGGCGTCCCGGCGCCGACGCGCGTCATCCGTTCGTTGTCTTGCGGTGTCAGCATCGACGAGCTCCGATCAGATCTTGAACGCTTCGAGCGTTTCGGGTGCGAAGAGTTCGCGCGGGTCCAGTTTGCGCTTGGAGAGGCCCTGTTCGAAGGAATACCGGGTGAACGTTTCGAGCACGTGCTCGTTTTTGGCGAAGCCATACGGCCAGTAGTCATCGCCCATGAGTTCGGTTGCCGTCTCCTCTTCGGCCGAGGCCCACGGCAGCATCGCCTGCAGCGACGCGGTCTGGCGCAGGTCGGCGTACGTGACCCGCTGTGCCTCGACGAAGGCCTTATAGAGCGCGGTCGCGAGCCAGCGGTTCTTCTCGTAGACTTCGCGCCGCAGCACCACCGTGTGCATGATCGGAAAGATCTTCGTTTTCGCGAAGTACGCCTTTTCGACCGGAACGTAGTCTTCGAACAGGCGCTTGATGTGCGGCACCTTGCCGAAACACGACGGCTTGCGCGCCGTGTAGAGCGCGTCGATGGCGCCGTCGATCAACATCTGCGAGAGCGTTTCGGTCGGGCCGATCGGCGTCAGCTTGATGTTCGGCGGCAAATCGAGCGCGATCTTTTCCGGCCGCCCGGGCTCTTCTTCGCCGCCTGTGAGGTACTGTACGGAGTCGACCGGCACGCCGTACTCATCGGCAAGGATGCCGCGAATCCACGCCGGCGCGGTCATCTGGTATTCCGGGTTGCCGACTCGCTTCCCGATCAGGTCCTTGGGTTCGCGAATACCGCTGTTGGCGTTGATGTAGACGCACGAGTGGCGGAAAAAGCGCGACGGCCAGATCGGAATCGCGATGAACGGATCGTCGATGAACTTGGAGCGGCAATACGACGAGAACGACATCTCACAGGCGTCGAACTCGCGGTAGCGCAGCATCCGGAAGAACGTCTCTTCGACCTCGAGCGGCTGGTAGACGAGGTCGACGCCGTCGACCTGCACGCGGCCGTCGCGCAGCGCTCGCGTGCGGTCGTAATCCCAGCACGCGAGGGTGACGGTCAACTTGCTCGACATCTTAGTTCCAGGGCGTTACGGTGACGTGGATCGCCCCGTCTTGGATCTCGCCGCCGGCCAAACGCAAGGCGTGATCCACCTTATCCAGTCCGAAGTGATGGGTCGACATCACGCGCAGGTCGACGGTCTTGCGCGCCATCAGATCGAGCGCGAGCTCGACCGCGCGGAAGCTGTGGCCGCGCACGCCGCGCAGCGTGACTTGCTTGGCGATGATCGCATCCATGTCGAAGTCGTTGAGCAGCTTGCGCTTGTAGGCCGCCGTCAGCAGCTTCGCGCGTTTCTTGAGCGTCTTGATCGCGCCGCCGATCACCTCGCTCGCGCCGCCCGAGGAGACGTCGATCGCCAGATCCACGCCCGCTCCCTTGGTGATGCGCTCGACCGCGTCGGCGAGCGGTTCGCGGTCGACCATCACGACGTGATCCGCGCCTAGGCGCTTGGCGATTTCGAGACGGTGCTCGTCGCTCGAGAGGCCCGTGCAGATCACGGTCGATGCGCCGGCCGCTTTGGCCGCGATCACGCACGCCAAGCCCTGTTGTCCCGGACCCTGCACGACCACCGTTTGACCCGGGCCGGCGCCGCCGTCGATATACGCCCACTGAAAACCGTTGCCGATCGGCAGCGCCATCGCGGCGATGCGCGGTTCGACGCCTTCGGGCACGTGATGGAACACCGAACGCGGGTGCAAGTACTGGAACTGGCTGAACCCGCCCCAGAGCGAGGGCTCGGTGTCGGTGCCGGTCGAGCCGTAGCGCAGCTTCGAGGCGTCCTTGGTGCTGTCGGTCTCCATGCACGAGCGGTACTCGCCCGAGCGGCAATCGGCGCAGTGCCCACACGGCAGATATTCTTCGAGAGCGACCATGTCGCCGACATTGAGCCCCCAGCGCTGCCGCGCGAGCTCGCCGATCTTCTCGATCGTGCCGACGTTTTCGTGGCCGATGATGCGCGGCGCGTTCTTGCCGCTGGCATAGGTCGGGATGTCGCTGCCGCAGATGCCGGCCGCGATCACGCGCAGCAGGCCGGCGTCGGCCGCGATCTCCGGCAGCGGGATGTCGCGCAGCTCGGTCGTTTTGGGCGCGGTTTGGACGGCGGCGCGCGAGGTGGTTTGGGGGATGGCGGTCTCCTTCGTTTCGTATTCTAGACGGAGACCAGCGGTGCGCCGGCTCCCGGGATCATCGCTTCGCGCACCGCGCGATCGAACGGTATGTCTTTGTCGAGCAGCACCGAGGCGGAACGCACGTGCTGGTCTTCGGGATCGAGCGCCGGCGGCGTGGTGCCGTGATCGCGCAGCGCGATCACCGCGTCGAGCAGGCGTTCGCGCGCCGCGATGATGCCGGCGTCGCTCGTGCCGAGCCGCTCGCGCGAGCGGTCCTGGATCGCGCCCATCGATTCTTGGCAGGCCGCGTCTTGCTGCGCGATGCCGAGCACGCCGCTGAACGTGCGCCGTTCCTTCTGCGCCCGGCGGTCGATCAGATAATCGTTGCTCTTGTTGGCAACCGGCTTGAAGGTGCCCGGAATGTTCACCGAGTGAATGCCGCTGCCGCTCTCCATGCTGGCGCGCAGCTCGTCGTCGATCGGCTTCGTCGGGTGCCAGTAAAAGCTGTACGAGAACACGTTCTCATCGTCGATCGGCACGAACGAGTGGCCGCCGGTCGGGTTGTCGCCGTAGGGCGGCACCATCTGGTGGAACGGCATGATGAAGGGCGTCATCCGCCAGTACCAGCGGGCCTCGGTATCACCGTTGCGGCGCGCCCCGATCGCGGTGCCGAACGGCGTCGCGGTGGTGAAGAACTTCGGCCGCGTATCGGCCTTCATGAACTTCGGGCCCTCGGCATCCTGGTGCAAGCGGTCGTGGTCGAGCTCGTAGCGGTGCAGCACGCCGACGTGGCTCGAGTCGAGCGCGCCTTCCACGGCTTGCAGCCAGTTCGACTCTTGCTCGCGCTTGGTCCAGAAGATGTTCTCGGGTGGCACGCGCAGCCAGTCGAAGTTCGGGGGCGGAGGCTGGAGCTCGGGCGGCCCCATGTAGGTCCACACCAGGCCCCCGGCCTCGATGCACGGGTAGGCCGTGAGCTTGACCTTCGCTTTGAAATTCGACTCGGCGGGCTCCGAGGGCATGTCGACGCACTGCCCGGTCAGATCGTATTTCCAGCCGTGGTAGGGGCAACGGATGCCGCACTCTTCGTTGCGCCCGAAGAACAGCGAGACGCCGCGGTGAGCGCAGAACTGGTCGATCAGGCCCAGGCGGCCGGCGCTATCGCGGAACGCCAGCAGATCCTCGCCCAAGACCCGGACGCGGACTTGTGGCCCGTCGGCTTCGGGCAGTTCCATCTCCAGCAGAATCGGCACCCAGTAGCGGCGCATCAGGGCACCCATCGGCGTCCCCGGCCCGACGCGGACGAGCAACTCTTGGGCGTCCCGCGAAAGTGCCATTTCCGTTAGCCTCTCGGACGGTGCGAGCCGGCTCTCCTGCCGGGCTCTCGGCAAAATCGCAGCATCAGCACATCTTTGCTACAGAATACAAGACTACGCTAGGTCGCATGACGATCCCATTGCTCCCCGACCGCGACGGCGACTGCACCGAGAACCTGCGGCTCGCGCTGCGCGAAACCCACGGCGAGGACGTCGCGATCGACCTCGAACGGGTGCCCTACCTCTCGTCGCGTGCCTTGACCGAGCTGGCCACCTTCCGCCGCAAGCACCGTGAGAACCGCATCGTGCTGCAGCACCCCAACGCCCTGGTGCTGCGCACGCTGCACATCGTCGGGTTCAACAAGCTCTTCGCGATCGAGAACGCCGCGGCTTAGAACTTGGCGACCAGCTCCGGCGCGAATTCCGTCTCCCACGTCTTACCGGGCGGAACGACCGCGTCGTAGGGCCTAACGCGCTCGTAGGTCGACGGATCGACCCCGCGCGGCGGCTTGCCTTCCTCAACGGCACGGGTTGCTTCGAGCAACAGTTGCCGGCACGCGATGATCGCCTTATCGGTCGTCCCGAGATGTTCTTTGGAGCGGTCGCAGATCGTGGCCCATCCCCTCTTGCAAGGCCATATCCTGGGTGTTGATGCCGACGATCCCCGTGTAGGTTTGTGTCTTCTGGACTTGACGGTCGATCATGAAGTCGTTGGCCAGGTTCTTCTTGAGCTTGAACGTGCCCGGGATCAGGTCGTCGGCGCCGCGGCCGAAACGTGCTTCGTCCTTGGCGTGCCACTCATCGGTGATCGGGACGTTCTCATCGTAGCTCCAGACCATGTTCCAGACCCACGTCGTCTCGTCGTCGATCGGCACCCAGATGTGGCCGTCGAGCCGCGGAACGTCGGCCTTTCCGATCCCCGTCCACGACGTCACGCCGCCGCGCAGAGCCTGCGCCGGCATGACGTAGTGATACACGCGCACGTATTTGCCGTCGTCGCCGAGATTGCGCGTCGAGACGTAGGTGTAGCCGTAGTCGGTGCGCTCGACGTCCAGCCGCGGGGCGCCGTCGCGGCTGCGGACCCAGTTCTTGTCGCCGAGCTTGTCGTTGTGCGCGAACGAAGAGTGCGCGGTGTCGAGGCCGCCCTCGAGCGCCTGCAGGTAGTTCGCGTCTTCGAACGTCTTCGACACGCGGCGATGCGTCGCGGGCGCGCGCACCCATTCATAGTTGGGCGGCGGGGGCTGCAGCTCGCGCGGCCCCATGTAGATCCAAATCACGTCGCCGCCTTCCCAGGTGGGATAACTGGCGATCGTGACCTTCGTCTTGAACAGCGAATCCGGCGGCTCGGAGGGCATGTCGACGCAGGTGCCGTTTTTGTCGAACTTCCAGCCGTGGTACACGCAGCGCAGACCGCACTCTTCGTTGCGGCCGAAGAACATCGGCGCGCGGCGGTGCGGGCAGAACGCGTCGACGATCCCAACGTCGCCGTTGGTATCGCGGAACGCGATCAGGTCCTCGCCCAACAGGCGCAACGCGCAACGGCGGACCGTCGGGCTCGGCCAGCTCGCTCGTCATCAGGGCCGGTTGCCAATACCGCCGCATGAGCGCGCCGCCCGGTGTGCCCGGTCCCACGCGCGTGAGTCGTTCGTTGTCTTGCGGTGTCAGCACGATGGTTCTCCTAGGGAGCCGTTAGAGCGCGATACAGATGTTCTTGAGTTCGCTGTAGAAGTCGAGCGAGAGGCGGCCGCCTTCGCGGCCGATGCCCGGATTCGCGCATCCCGCCGAACGGCGTGCGCAGATCGCGGACGAACCAGCAGTTCACCCACACGATACCCGCGCGGATCTTGCGCGCAACGCGGTGGGCGCGTTTGAGGTCCTGCGTGAAGATCGTGGCGGCCAGCCCGTACTTGACGTCGTTCGCGATCGCGATGCCCTCTTCTTCGGTGTCGAAGGGCATGATGGTCACGACCGGCCCGAACACTTCTTCCTGGCAGATGCGCATGCTGTTGTTCACGTCGACGAACGCCGTCGGCTTGAGGAACGCGCCCTTGTCGAACGGTGCCGGCAGGTCCGGGCGTTCGCCGCCGAAGAGCAAGCGCGCGCCTTCCGCTTTGGCGATCTCGATGTAGCTCAGCGACGCGGTCGTAGTGCTCTTTGTCGACCAGCGAGCCGATCGAGGTGTCGTGGTCGAGCGGGTCGCCGAACACGAGCGATTCGGCGGCGGCTTGGTAGCGTTTGCAGAACTCTTCGTAGATCGGGCGCTGCACGAGCAGGCGCGGGGAGGCGAGGCACACTTCGCCTTGATTGAGGAACGTCGAGCGAGTGGTCTGCGCGATCACGACGTCGAGGTCGGCATCGGCGAAGATCACCGCCGCGGCCTTGCCGCCCAATTCGAACGAGACTTCCTTGAGGCCGTCGGCGGCCGCTTTCATGATCGCTTTGCCGGTCGTCGTCTCGCCGGTGAACGAGATGCAGTCGACGCCCGGGTGTTCGGTGATCGCCGAGCCGGCGGCGTTGGGACCGAAACCCTGCACGATGTTGAGCACGCCCGGCGGCAGGCCGGCTTCGTTGGCGACCTCGCCCAACAGGCTCGCGGTGATCGGGGTGAACTCGGCCGGCTTGCAGACCACGGTGTTGCCGCAGGCCAGCGCCGGTCCGAGCTTCCAGGTGAGCAGCAGCAGCGGCAAGTTCCAGGGGCTGATGCAGCCGGCCACGCCGACCGGCTCGCGCAGCGAGTAGTTGAGGAACTTGTCGTCGACCGGATTGCAGTCGGTGCCTTCGTACTTGATCAGCTCGGCGAAGAACTCGAAGTTGTAGGCCGCGCGCGGGATGTCGAGGTGCGAGCTCTCGCGGATCGGCTTGCCGGTGTCGAGCGATTCGAGCTCGCTCCACTCCGGGATGCGGGCCTTGATCCCGGCGGCGAGTTTCATCAGGATGGCCGAGCGCTCGGCCACCGGCATGCGCGGCCAGGGGCCCTCGTCGAACGCCTTGCGCGCCGCCTTGACGGCTAGATCGACGTCGGCGTAATCGGCTTCCGCCACGCGCGCGATCAGTTCACCCGTCGCCGGGTTCACGTCGTCGAACGTTTTGCCGCTGATCGCATCGACGTACTTGCCGTCGATGAACAATTTGACGTCGAGGACACCCGTGCGCGGACGGGTGCGAATCTCTTGCTGTAACACGTTACCCCTTTGCGGTAGCCGTCGCGCGCCCGATACCCCAGTGCACGCTCGGAAAATCTTGAACCACCACGCGCACGACGCTCTCGTCGACGCGGTAGATGCGGGCCAGCACCTCGAGCAGGTCGGCGATGAACGCCGCTCGCTTCTCCTCGGTGCGGCCTTCGAGGATCGAAGCCCACGCCACCAGATACGGCGGGGCATCCACACCGTGCTTGCCGGCGACGCTGACGGCGGCCGCGTCGAGGCTCACGAACGCCACGCGCACTTGCACGGGCTTCACGTCGAGCCGGCGCACGATGCAGTCGGCGACGGCACTCAGCGCTTCGGTGAGCGAGGTTTGCGCGGGCAGCGGGAGCGACGATTCGACGCGGACGATCGGCATGATTAGACGGCCGTCGCGCTCAGACGCAACGCAGCGAGAGCGTGCCGAGCTGGGCGACGGTGACGCGCACCACGTCGCCCGGCGCGATCGCGATCGCATCGGTGAGAGCGCCCGTCATCACGACCGTTCCGGCCGGCAGCGACTCGCCGTGCTCGGCCAGCTTGTTGGCGAGCCACGCGAGGCCGACGGCGGGATCGCCCAGGATCGCGGCGCCGGCCGCCGTCGAGACGACCTCGCCGTTCTTCTCGAACACGACGCCGAGCGTGCGCAGGTCGAGGCCGTGCGCCGGGACGCGAAACGTCGAGATCGTATGCCGGGCGGCCGACGTGTTGTCGGCGATCACGTCGGTCAGCGTGAAGCGGAAATTCTTGAAGCGGCTGTCGATGATCTCCATCGCGCAGCTGGCCGAACCGATCGCCGCGCGCGCCTGATCCGGCCGTGACGCCCGGGACCTTGAAGATCGGCGCTGGTGACGATCGCGATCTCGGGTTCGGCCTTAGGGTGGATCAGCGAGGCGATCTCGAGCGGTTCACCTTCGTTGATCATGCGCGAGGCGACGAGCAAGCCGTAGATCGGCTCGCCGACGCTCATCTGCTTCTGCTTCGCCACGCTGGTGAGCCCGAGCTTGAGTCCCGAAGATGCGCGACGCCTCGTCCTTGACGTGCCCGACGACGAGCCGCTTCTGGATCGCATAGGCGGTGTGCTCGTCGAGCTCGGGCCAGGTGTCGGTGAGCGGTTCGATTTCGCGGCGCTCGCGGCTCGCGGCCGCGAGTTCGGCCAGCGCCCAGTCGGATTTGTTCGCCGTCGCGACGGTGGTCATCAGACGGCCGCGAGCTCGCGCACGTCGGCGCGCGCCGCTTCGAGCTCGCGCTCCTGTTTCTCCATCGCGTGCGAGTTGGCGAGTTCGATCGCGCACTCGACGATGATGTCTTCCTGACCGCCGACCGCTTTGCGCTCGCCGACCGCTTCGAGAATCTTCGCGGTCGGGACGCCGAAGCGCTTGGACGCGTTCTCGGCGTGCCGCAGGAACGATCGAGTAGACGCCCGCGTAGCCGAGCACGAGCGCCGGCCGGTTGACGATCGGCGTGATGCCGATCTCGCCGCCGATGATGTCTTCGGCCACGTCCATCACGCCGTAGAGATCGATGCCCGTCTCCCAGCCCAGTCTTGTTGAAGACCGCGACGATCGCTTCGGTCGCCGCGTTGCCGGCGCCGGCGCCGAGTCCGCGGCACGCGCCGTCGATGTTGTCGGCGCCGGCCTTGACGGCCGTAACCGCGTTCCCGACGCCCAGGCCGAGGTTGTTGTGCGCGTGGAAGCCGACGTGCGTCTTCGGATCGAGCGCCGCGCGCAGCGCGGTCACGCGGTCGTGCACCATGTCCATCGTCTGCGCGCCGGCCGAATCGACGACGTAGACCACGTCGGCGCCGTAGGATTCCATCAGCTTCGCCTGCACGGCCAGCTCCGCCGGCTCGATCAGGTGCGACATCATCAGGAAGCCGACGACTTCCATGCCCGAGGTCTTTCGCGGCCGCGATGTGCTGCGCCGAGATATCCGCTTCGGTGCAATGCGTCGCGATGCGCGCCACGCTGCGCGCCGCGCTTGTGCGATTCTTTGAGGTCGTGGATCGTGCCGATGCCCGGCAGCAGCAGCACGGCGAGCTTCGCTTGCTTGACCGTCGCGGCCGCGGCCTCGATCAGCTCGAGTTCGTCGACCTTGGAGAAGCCGTACTGAATCGACGAACCGGCGAGGCCGTCGCCGTGGGTGACCTCGAGCACCGGCACGCCGGCGGCGTCGAGCGCGCCCGCGATGCGGACGATCTGGTCGACCGTGAACTGGTGGAAGAGCGGGTGCGATCCGTCGCGCAGGCTGACGTCGGTGATGCGGACTTTCGGCATGTTACTTCGCTCCAACCAGCGCGTTGCGGCGCTCGTAGACTTCTTCCGCGACGCGCACGGCGGCCGCGGTCATGATGTCGAGGTTTCCGGCGTAGGCCGGCAGGTAGTGCGCGGCGCCCGTGACTTCGAGGAACACGCTGACGCGGTTGCCGTCGAACACCGGGCCCGACTTGAGCTTGTAGCCCGGCACGTAGGTCTGCACGTCGGCGACCATCTTCAGCACGGACTCGGTGATCGCGGCTTGGTCGGGCGCCGTCTCGGTCATCACGTTGACCGTGTCGCGCATGATCAGCGGCGGCTCGGCCGGATTGAGGATGATGATCGCCTTGCCGCGCTTCGCGCCGCCGACCTGTTCGATCGCCTTGGACGTCGTCTCGGTGAACTCATCGATGTTGGCGCGCGTGCCGGGACCGGCCGACTTCGAGGCGATCGTCGCGACGATCTCGCCGTAGGCCACCGGCTGCACGCGCGAGATCGCGCCGACGATCGGAATCGTCGCCTGGCCGCCGCAGGTCACCATGTTGACGTTGGTCACGTCGCCCTCGAGGTGTTCCTTGAGGTTCAGCGGCGGGATGATGTACGGCCCGACCGCCGCCGGCGTGAGGTCGACGGCGAATTTGCCGGCGGCCTTGATCAGCGGCGCGTTGTGCTCGTGCGCCTTGGCGCTCGTCGCATCGAAGATCAGGTCGATCTGATCCATCAGGTCCTTGCGCGCCAGCAAGCCCTCGATGCCGGTGTCGATCGCGGCGACGTCGTGCTTGCGCGCGCGCGCCAGCCCGTCGCTGTTCGCGTCGATCCCGACCAGCGCGATCATCTTGAGATTCTTGTTGCGGAAAATCTTGAACATCAGGTCGGACCCGATGTTGCCGGAACCGATGACCGCGACGTTGAGTGGCATATGTGCGTGTTGCCTCGAGGGACGAGAGTGGTTAGACGAAGCGGACCGAAACGGTGCCGAGGATACCGAAATTGGCGCTGGCGACGTCTCCGCGAGCGACCGGCACCATGGCGCACAGCGCACCCGGCATGATCACGTCGCCCGCATGAAGTTCCAACCCGTCGGCGGCCAACGTGTTTGCGAGCCAGGCCACCGCGCGGTAACGGGTTGGCGCCCAGCACGGCCGCACCGGCGCCGGTGCCGACGAGCTCGCCGTTCTTCTCGAACACCGTGCCGAGCGTGCGGGTATCGATGCCCAGCGGCGGCGTGCGCTTCTTGCCGACCACGAAGCGAGCGGACGAGCCGTTGTCGGCGACCGTGTCGACGAACGTGATCTTCCAATTGAGGATGCGCGAGTCGACGATCTCGAGCGTCGGGACCAGGGCCTCGGTCGCGGCCAGCACGTCGAGGTCGGTTAGGCCGGGGCCGCGCAGGGGCTTGCCGAGGATGATTCCGATCTCGGCCTCGACCCGGGGCTGGATCAGCTCGCCGAGCAGGCAGTCGTCGCCGTCGCCCAGGCGCATCGTCGCGAACAGGTGGCCGAAGTCGGGCTGGTCGACGCCGAGCATCTTCTGCATCGGCTTGCGCGGTCAGGCCGACCTTCATCCCGACGACCTTGTCGCCGGCCGCCTGGCGGCGCTTGACGTTGGCGAGCTGGATCGCGTACGCGTCGCTCGGCTGTGAGCGTGGCCCGGCCGGAGAGGGCCTCGATCTGCTTGCGCGTCGCGCTCGGCGGCGAAGAGCTCGTCGGCGAAGGCTTGGATGTCGAGGGCGGCAGACGTGGTCAACGGAGGACCCCTCCCTTCGGCTGAAGGTAGCGCTTGAGTTTTTCGGCGGTGAGCTTCTCGCCGGATCGTACTCGGGCGCGGTCTCGAGCTGCTCGAGATCGTTGAGCCCGCTCTTGCGGTAGATGCGGTTGGTGATCACGGCGATCCGGGCCGGCCGGCCGGGGTCGGCGTTGAAGTGCTGGCTGATCGTGTTGGGCGGGATGTAGACGACGTCGCCGGCTTCCCAGTCGAAGCGTTTCTCCGACCGTCGGGCTTCCAGGTGTAGGCGTCGTCGACGATCGCGAGATCGCAGTCCATGTGCAGGTCGTAGCCGCGGCCTTCGATCACGTAGAACGCTTGCTCCGCGAGCTGGCGGTGTTTGCCCGAGCGGCTGCCCGGCGGGATCACTTGCATGTACGCGTCGACCGTTTCGGCGCGCGTGTTCATGCCTTCGTTCACGATGTGCTTGAGCAGGCCGTGCGGCGAGTTTTCCCACGGCATCTGCGAGGATTTGATGACCTTCGGCCGGTCGGCGTTGCGCGCGGCCGCGGTCGACGCTTCGTCGAGCAGCTCGTCGTAATAGCTGCCGCTCAGATTGCCTTGGAGATAGGCCGCGTATTCATCCCACGGCACGTCACGCTGCTCCATCGCTAGTCTCCGTGCGCGTGCTCGTGCATATGATCGTGATCGTGATCGTGATCATGCAGCGGCTCTTCGCGCGGCACGAAATCGCCCTGCGTCGCGCGTCGGCTCCTTCGGCGTTTTCTCGATCATCTTCTGAAAGAGCATGTTCATGAAGACGTACATCGGCTTCGTCTTCATCACGAGCGCTCGCGCCGGGCGGTCGGGATTGCGGTTGAAGTGCTGGTGCACGCAGTTGTTGTGCACGATCGCGGCATCGCCGGCTTCCCACTCGTAGCGCACGCCGTCGTGCACTTCGGCACCCTCACCGTCGAGGATGTAGAACACCGCTTCGTTGACGTGCCCGTGCTTTTGCGATTTGCCGCCGGGCGCGTACTCTTCGAGGTGGATGTGCAGCGTCTGGCCGAGCCCGTCTTTGGGCTCGAGATAGTGCTTGCTGAACTGCTGCGGGCCGCTGTGAAAGGGCGTCTCGCGGCCCTTGATCACGCGCGGCAGCGAGCGCAGCCGCGCCAGCTCCTGGGTGAGGTTGTACTCGCCGGCGATCGGCGCGCACGAACACGCGGTCGGTCTGCCCGTGATAGTCCAGGCGCTTTTGTCCGGTGCCGTCGTCGCTCGCCATTGGTGATAACTTTATGGACCGGGGGCCGGGCCTCCCGCGGGTCGGGCGAAGGGCTGCCGACCTGGAGCGGCGGAGTCGGCCCGGCGATGGCAAGTGCAACCCGGCTGGTCGAGCTGGTCGAACTGCGAACCGGCGACGACGTTCCTCATTCCGGGGCCCTGGCCGTGCCGAAAAGCGTGCCCGGCACGCCGCGGTTCGATGCCGCGCTCATGATGCACGGCGCGGCCGGGACGTTCTTCGAGCCGTTCTACCGGAATTTCAGCGCGGCGCTGGTGGAGCGCGGCGTGGCGACGCTGCGAGCCAACAACCGCGGGCACGATGTGGTCAACCGCGGCAACGGACGCGGCACCTTGCTCGGCGTGGCGCTCGAACGCATCGAGGACTGCGTGCTCGACTGGCAGGCGTGGCTCGGCTTTCTCGAATCGCGCGGCTACCGCCGCATCCTGCTGTTCGGGCACAGCTTGGGAGCGGTGAAAACGGCGTACTTCCTGGCGACGCAGCGCGACCCGCACGTGCTGGGCTGCGTGCTCGCCTCACCCCCGCGCTTCAACACCGAGGTGCTGCTGGCGTCGAAATACGGTCCCGAGTTCGCCCGCACGATCGCCGCGGCGAAGGCGCTCGTCGCGGCCGGCAAGCCCGATGAGCTGATGCCGACGACGTTCCCGCTGAACTCGTTCAGCAGCCCGCAAGCCTACTTGGAAAAGTACGCGGCCGGCACGAAATTCGACGTGCTGGAACTCGTGGCCCGGATTCCGTGTCCGGTCTTCGCGCTGACCGGCGAGAACGAGCTCGCCGACCCGATCTTTCGCGACCACCCGGCCGGCTATGCGGCCGCCAAAACGGCCAAACCCGACATCGAGTTCGTGGTCGTCCCGAACGGCGACCACTTCTACACCGAGGCCCAAACGTTCGCCATCGAACGCTTGCTGGCGTGGATCGACGGCCCCGACGAAGACGACGGGGCCTAGACCGCTCTCGACCGCTTTAGGAGACGGGGTCGCCTTCGCGTTCGCGCAGCGACGGCACCACCGGCTGGTCGAGGATGAACGACTTCATGCCGTCGTCCTTTTTCTTGCCGATCAGGCCGTGGATGTGGTTGCGCAGCTGCAGGAAGCCCGCTTCGGAACGCGTCCGACACTTGATCGCGCGGCTGCGAGAGCGCAATCGGGATCTCTTCGAGCACGGTCGACGGCGGCGTGCTCAGCACGAACACGCGGTCCGAGAGGTACACGGCTTCGTCGATGTCGTGGGTGACAAGCAGCATCGTGATGCCGAACTCGTCGCGCAGCGCCAGCGTGAGGTCTTCGAGATCGGCCCGCGTGAGGGCGTCGACCGAGGCGAACGGCTCGTCGAGCAGCAGGATCTCCGGCCGGAACGCGACGGCGCGCGCGATCGCGACGCGCTGCTGCATGCCGCCCGAGAGCTGCCAAGGATAGTGCTTGGCGAACTTCGTCAGGCCGACGGCTTCGATGGCCCGCTGCGAGGCTTGCTCTTTGTCGCTTTGCGAGATGTCCTTGCGCTTGCGCAGCGGGAACATCACGTTGCCGGTGACGGTGAGCCAGGGGAACAGCGAGCGCGCGTAGTCCTGGAACACCAGCACCATCTGCGGCGGCGGCTCGGTGATCAACGTCCCGTGCAGCTTCACCGACCCCTTGGTCGGCGCGAGCAGCGCGCAGATCGTCTTGAGGAGCGTCGTTTTCCCGCAACCCGACGGGCCGACGATCGAGACGAATTCGCGCGCACGGACGTTGAGCGTGATCTCCTGGACGGCCAGCGTTCCGTCCGCGTACCGCTTCTGCAGTCCGCTGACGTCGAGGAGGACCTCGCTCGGGTTCGACATGCGTTAACCTTTCTTCGGAGCTACGCCGGGCGGGTGGTCTGGCCGTAGTGCCAGGCGAGCACTCTGTGCTCGACCTGCACGAACAGTACGTTCAACAAGTAACCAAGGATCGCCAGCAACCCGATGCCGCCGTACATCTCGGGGATGGCGAACGTGCGCTGGGCCTGGAGGATATAATACCCAAGTCCGTCCGTGCTGCCTATCATTTCCGAGACGACGATCATGATAAAGGCGATCGAGAGCCCGGTTCGCATGCCGGCCGCGATCATCGGGGCGGCCGACGGAACGATGACGCGCAGCAGCGTCTCGAACGGCGTCAGGCCGAAGATCCGGGCCGTGTCGAGGCGCTCGGTCGGCACCAGGCGGGCGCCGTCGGCCGAGTTGATGAGGATCGGCCACATCGCGCCGAAGCAGATCACGACCATCTTCATCTGATCGCCGATCCCGATCAGCAGGATGCCGACCGGGATGATCGCCGTCGCCGGGATCGCGCGCCAGAACTGCAGCACCGGGTCGAGCAGCTGGTAGATCCGCTTGAACGAGCCGATCACGATGCCGATCGTGATGCCGATGATCGAGGCGAAGAAGTAGCCGACCGACCATCCGGTAGAGACTCGGGACCGCCTGCTGCCCGAACGTCGGCGAGAACCATTCCTTGAGGAAGGTCATGAAGATCGTCGAGACCGGCGGCACGTAGACCGTCTGCTTGATGCGTCGCGAGCACTTGCCACACCACCAGCAGCACGATGACGGTGGTGATGCCGGCGGCGTTGCCGCGGTTGAAGAGCTTGTTCATGCGCTAGGTCACCCGTTCCCGGGCCGCCGGCGTCCAGAAGACGACTTTGTGCTCGAGCGTGAAGTACAAGGTGTTGAGCAGATAGCCGAGGATGCCGGTCAGGATGATCGCCGCGTACATCGGCGGCAGGCGGTTCGCCTGTTCCATCTGCGAGATGTAGAACCCGATGCCGCTGTTGCCGGCGATCAGCTCGGTCGTGATCGTGACGACCAGCGCGATCGTCGCGCTGACGCGGAAACCGGTCGCGATACTGGCCAGCGCCGACGGCAGCGTCACGCGCCACAGCGCCTCGTACCCGGTGATGCCGAAGTTGCGCGCCACGTCGAGCGCTTGCGGATCGATCGCCCGCACGCCGTAGATCGTGTTGATCAACAGCGGCCAGAACGCGGCGTAGGTGATGACCGAGATGCGCATCGTGGCACCGAGGCCGAAGAACAGAATCGCCAGCGGAATCATCGCGACCGACGGCACCGGCCGCAGGAACTCGACGATGATTTTGAGCGCGTCGAACACGGGCTTGTAGGTGCCCATCAGGATGCCGATGACGATCGACAGGACGCTCGCCAATGCCAAACCTCGAACGTACACTGACAGCGTAACGCCGATTTGGCTCGAGATGTCGCCGTTGATCAAGCCCTGGAACAGCGCGGCGAAGACCTGCGTCGGCGGCGGAACGTAGCTCGTGAGCCAGCCCAGACGCGCGAACAGCTCCACGAATGCAACGCAAACGAGGAAGAAGCCAAAGCCGCTCCAGTTGATCGGTGACGTTTTTTTCTGCACGCTTGAGATGCTCCGGGAACTTCGCACCAGCGAAAGTGCGGCATTAGGGATGTCGTACGTTCTCCCTTCCGTGCGAGCGCGTTAACGCACGGAAGGGGAGGGGCTCGGAGCGGGCGGCGACGCGCTGAAACGTTCGAGGACGGCGCCGCTGCCGTCGGGGTTGCTGCGCAACACAAGTGCGTCGTGCGTCTTGCCGTCGAGGGCCGCCAGGCCCGGGCCGGGCAGCGCCGCGCCGCCGATGATCTGCGGCGCCGCTTCGCGCTGCAACTGCACGAACGTCAGTCCGGCCGCACCCGTGCAGGCCAGCACGTGATCGCCGGTGTCGAGGTCGCAGGCGGCGATCCCGGCCGGGACGGTGATGCGTGCACGCCGCGTTCCGGCCCGGTCGTAGATGTCGAGCACGCCGTTGCCGCCGGCGATGACGATCTGCCCGAGCGTGTCGTCGAGGCGCATGACGCCGCCGAGCACGCCCGGTACGGCGAACCCGGTGCGCACCACCGCGCGCGCCGGATCGACCACCGCGATCTCGGGCCGGCCGGCGAACGCGACGTAGAGTTCGCGGGTGACGGGATCGGGCACCAGCGCCGCCGGAACGCCGCCCGCCAGCGGCACCGGCGGGCCGGCCGTGAACGTCCGCACGTCGAACGTGGCCAGCCCCGTCCGGCCGGCCCCGTCGGCGTAGAGGCGGCCGGCGGCGGAATCATAGAGCAGCACGTCGACCTCACCGCCGGCATCGAGCGACCGCATGACCGTCTTGCGGTCGGGGTCGATCTCGCTGATCTGACCCTCGCGCGTGCCGGCGAAAAGATGGCCGCCCAACGGCTCCAAGGCGATGCTGCGCGCCCCGCCGATCCGGACCGTCGCGAGCACTTTCCCCGAATCGGCATCGAGCACGACCACGCTGCGCGCGCCGGCGGCGAACACGCGCCGGCGCTGGGCGTCGACCGTCACGCGCCGCAAAGGGACCGCGGATCGCCAGCGGTTCGGGCGTCCCTATCGAGACGAACGGCAGCATGCGCGGTCGCTCGAGCGCTTATTCGGGCAGATCGTGAAACGTGCGCTTGTCCGCGCCGTCGTCGCGTTCGAGATCCTCGAGGTAGTAATACACGATCTTGCGATCGTCGAAGCCGACCTTCGCCAGCTCGCGTCCGCCGATCTCGACGACTTCGTGGATGTGCCCGGTCTGTCCGGCGTAGCGGTAGTTGACGGGCTGGTATTCCGGATTGCCGGGCTGCGGACGCGGGATGACTTCGGTGCCGCGCAAGGGGGTACGGTGGCGGTGCTCGCTCAAATGTGGTGCCTCGCCGTCAACGTTCTCTGGAGGCCGGGCATGTTCATCGAATTTCGCGGAAAGCGTCCGAAGATCGCCGCCACGGCGTTCGTGGCGCCGACCGCCGTGCTGATCGGTGACGTCGAAGTCGGCGAGGAATCGAGCATCTGGTTCGGCGTCGTCATCCGGGGCGATAACGGTCCGATCCGCATCGGCTCGCGCACCAGCATTCAGGACAACTCGGTCGATCCACGTCAGTCCCGGCTCGACCACGGTCGTCGGCGACGATTGCACCGTCGGGCACAGCGTCACGATGGAGGATTGCGTGATCGAGAACGGCGCGCTGATCGGCAGCAACGCCGTCGTGCTCAACGGCGCGCAGATCGGCACCAAAGCGCTGATCGCCGCGGGCTCCGTCGTGCCGGGCAACGCCCGCGTACCGGCCGAAACGCTCAACGCCGGCGCACCGGCGGTGGTGAAGCGCAAGCTGTTCGGCGAGAGCCTCGGCTGGGTCGAGAACACGCCGGCCAGCTACGTGCGCCTCTCGCGCACCTATCTCGAGAACGGCATCGGCGATCCCGAGATGCAAGAGAGCATCGAGACGTCGGCCTCTTAGGCGGCGCCGGGGACCGCTACAAAGATGTCTTCGAGCGGCGGCGGCGCGGCGAGGAAACCGTCGGCGACTAGATGGCGCGCGAAGGCCTCGAGCGTCGGCCGGTTGGCGTCCACGCCGTAGGGCCACGGATCGGGGCCGAAGACCGCGTCCTGTTCTTCGAGCTCGTCGATCAGCCAGGGCAGCATGTAGCGCAGCGCCGCGGTGAAGTGCATCTGCGCGAGCGCCGTGCGTTTGGCGGCTTCGCAGGCGTTGAAGATGCTCGCCGCGAGCCACGGTTCGCGTTCGTAGAGTTCGCGGCGGATCACGAGGCCGTGCATGATCGGATGGATGCCGGTGGCGAGAAACGCCCCGCGCTCGATCTCGCGGTAGTTGGGAAACAAGCGCACGACCGGACCCTCCGGCCGGTACGAGGCGGGCTTGACCGCGCCGATCAGCGCGTCGATCCGGCCGGCGGCCAACAGGCCGTCGAGCGTCTCGCCGGGGGCGATGCCCGAAATGCGCGCGCCGCCGGCCGGCCGCAGACTGGTCGACGCTCCGCCCGGCACGCCGGGCTCGTTCACGCCGCCCTCAAACCACTCGGTCGCGGCGAAGTCGACGCCGTACTCTTCGCGCAAGATGCCGCGGATCCACACGGCGGCCGTCATCTGATAGCCTTGCACGCCGATGCGCTTGCCGGCCAAATCGCGCGGCTCGCGAATGCCGGCCGCGCGGTTCACGAAGATGAAGCCGTGCCGGAACATGCGCGACGGAAACACCGGCAAGACCACGAAGCGCGCCGACCGGTTCACGGTCAGCGTGACACAGTGCGTGAACGACATCTCGGCAACGTCGAACTCATCGTTGTTGAGCATGCGGCTGAAGATTTCCATCGGTTGCCCGATCGGCAGCGCTCGCACGCTCGCGCCTTCGACCGCGACGCTGCCGTCGAAAATGCCCGCCATGCGATCGTAGGGCCCGCAGGCGAAGCTGAGCGGTAGTCCCGCACTCACGCTAGATCGAGACCCCGGGCGCCACGAGGTCGCTCGCGCGCAGCGGTTTCTTCAGCACACCGTAGGCAACGCCCGCGTCGAGCAGCGGCTGCGCGGCGCCGAAACCGCGCGCTTCGTAGAACGTCGCGCGCGTGCGGCCGCGGATCGCGGCGGCATCGAGCTTCGTGAACCCCGCAGCGATCTCGGCCGAGCGGTCGTGGTTGGCGTTGGCCCACACGCACGCGTCGTGCATGGCGCGCGCGAAACGCCGCGCCGCATCGCCGTTGGCCGCGACCCAGGCAGTGGGCGCAACCCAGGCATCGATCGGAAACGACGGCGCGATCGCCGAGTAGACCGGCGCCAGCACGCGCGCGTCGCGCTTGGCGATGCTGAGCGCGGGCTCGGCGACGACGGCTCCGTCGACGCGGCCCGCCGTCAGTGCGTCGGGCATCGTCGAGAACGGCATCTCGACGAAGCGCACCATCTTCGAGTCGCCGCCGTTGCGGTCGACCCACGCGCGCGCCGCGATCCACGCCAGACCGTTGAGCACGTTGACGGCGATCGTCTTACCGCTGAAGTCGCGCGCGCTGTTGATCGGCGAGCTGTTTTCGACCAGCAGCAACGTCGAGGGGTTCTTCGCGGTGTAGACGACGTTCGCGGCGATGACCTGCATGGGCAATCCGCCCTCGACGGCCTCGGCGAGCGAAAGCACGTTCGGCAGCACGACGTCGACGCTGCCCGAGGTGGCCGCCGCCAGCATCGCCGAGCCCGTGTTCATCGGCTGCAAGTCGACGCTGACCCCGGCGCGGCTGAAAAATCCCATGTCGCGCGCGCTGAAGATCGCCGTCGCCGTATCGATCGGCTCGTAGAGCACGCGAATCACCGGAGCATCGGCGGCGCGCACCTTGCGCGCGCCCGCCGCCATGAACGTTCCCAAGCCGATCAAATAGGTACCGCGTTTCATGCTGCGGGCATTCGAAGTTTTTTGCGCGTTTGCCCTTTGTTTTGCGTGCTAAACGTCGCCGGCGACTTCGGTTTCGGGGACGCAGACGCGGTCGCGCCCGCTGGTCTTCGCGATGTAGAGCGCGGCATCGGCACTCGCGAGCAGCGTCGAGGGCCCGCTGGAATCGAGCGCGTCCGAAAACGGATACGCGGTGGCGCAGCCGGCGCTGACGGTCAGCCGGAATTCATCGCCCGCTTCGCGCACGCTCATCCGCACCGCCGACGCGATGGCGACCGCGTCTTCGAGCGACGCGCCGGGGAGCAGGATCGCGAACTCTTCGCCGCCGTAGCGAGCCGCCAAGTCGCCGGTGCGGCGCGCCGCGTCGGCGATCGTCCGCGCGACGGACTTCAAGCGCTCGTCGCCGGCCGGATGTCCGAACCGGTCGTTGTATTCCTTGAAGCGATCGATGTCGAAGATGATCACCGAGATCGGGCCCGGCAAGCGCTTCGTGCGGCGCCACTCGCGATCGATCGCCTCATCGAAACCGCGCCGGTTCGGGATCTCGGTGAGCGGATCGAGGTAGGCGTATTTCTCGTAGCGCGCCGAGCTGCTTTCCACGTCGCGCACCCGCCGGCCGAGCGCGAGGGCAAGGAAGATCGATTCCCACGCCACCCCGATCGACGTGCAGAGGTACGCCGTCGTGACGGTCGAGGGAAACAGATCGAACGTGCCCGCGTCGCTGATGGTGAAGCCGACCGCCGAACCGGCGAACGCCAGCACGTAGTACGGCGCGGCCGAAATGCCCGCCCGCCATGCGACGATACCGCAGGCCAGCATCGTGCCGGTCATGATCGCGGTCATGACCGGGTCCGCGATATCGAACAGGTCCCACGCGTAGAGCAGGTTGGGGTAGAAGAGATAGATCAGGCTCTCGAGCGTCAACAATGCCAGCGCGCCGAGCAAGACCTTGTCGGCGACCGGCGCCACGCGCGGCAATTCGAGAAACTCGCGCGTGAACGCAACGATCCACGCGAAGTAGAACACCCACGCGGCGTACGACGGCCAGTCATCGCGCAGGCTCAGGTGCGGCCACAGCGTCCACGCCGCGCCGGTTTCGATCACTTGAAAGGACACGAGCGCGAGGATCGCGACCGCATACAGCAGGTAGAGCTTGCGCCGCAGCATCACGAACAGCATGAGGTTGAAGAGCCCGAGCGCTACGGCCATGCCGTTGAGAAACGCCAGCGGCAGCGCCTCATCGCGCATCATCACGCGATCGGACGCCCCTTGCGCCGGCGCGGTGCGCAGTTCGAGCACGGTCGGCCGCTCGAACGGCGTCGTCATGCGCAGCACGACCATGGCGTCGGCGGGGTGGGGCGTCACGATCGGCTCGATCAGTTCGTGCGCATAGACGGGACGATCGGCAACGGGCACGAGCGAGCTGAAGGCCTGGTGCTGCAGCAGCCGCCCGTCGCGCGAGACGACGTCGACTTCGCCGCTGGTGGCGTAGGTCGAGACGTTGAGCATCCAGCGCATGCCCGGACCGCCCGCATCCGGCAGCCGAAAGCGATACCAATGCGAGGCCGGATGAAAGTACCAGGTCGCGAGGTTGGGGCGCAGCGCCGGCGCGGGTTCGAAGCAGCTCGCCGGCAAGCGCGCGATTTGCGCCGCGTCGCCGTCGCAGCCGGCCGACGGCACGAGCACTTCCGCCCGGTCGAACACCTGCACGGCGTCGCTGGCTACCGCACCCGCGGCCTGCGGGGCGAGCAGTACGGCGATGACCAGCGCGACGACGGCGCGCGCAAGCCGGCCCAAATCACGGTGCCGGGTAGTGCGTGTCGTCGCCGTAGGGTTGGAAGAGCGTATGCTCCGGACGAAAGCGCAGCTTGACCGTTCCGGTTTTGCCGTTGCGGTGCTTGGCGAAGATCAGTTCCGTCAGGTCGGGCTCGGGCGATGTCTCTTTGTTGTAATAAGCATCGCGGTAGAGGAACGTCACGATGTCGGCTTCTTGCTCGATCGCGCCGCTGTCACGCAAATCTGAGAGCATCGGGCGTTTGTCTTGGCGGGTCTCGACGGCCCGGTTGAGCTGCGCGAGCGCGACGATCGGAATCTCGAGATCTTTGGCGGTCGCCTTGAGCGTGCGGCAGATGTCCGAGAGTTCTTCGTTGCGGTTCACGTTGCGCCCGAGCGTGCCGGGCCGCACCAATTGCAAGTAGTCGATGTAGGCGATCCCCAGACCGTGGGTCGACTTGAGGCGGCGCAAGCGGCTGCGAATTTCCGTGACCGTGACGGCGCCCGAGTCGTCGAGATAGAGCGGCAGCTCGTTGAGCCGGCCGATCGAGTTGCCGATCCGCTCCCAGTCCTTGCCTTCGATCGCTCCGCGCCGCAGCTTCGAGGCATCGATGCCGGCGTCGCTGGAAATCAAGCGCTCGACCAGTTCTTGCTTCGTCATTTCGAGCGAGAACACGGCCACCGGCTGCTGTTCCTCGCGCGCGCCGAAGAGCGCCATGTTCAGCGCCAGCGACGTCTTGCCCATCGCCGGACGCGCGGCCAGGATGATCAGGTTGCCCTTTTGGAAGCCGGCCGTGTAATCGTCGACGTCGGCGAAGCCGCTGGTGATGCCGGTGCGGTCGCCGCGCTGCGAGTGGCGCTTCTCGAGTTCGTGGAACGTATCGAGCAACAGCGACGAGACGACCGAGAACGAGCCGCGGCTGTCGCGGTTGCCGACTTCGTAGACGATTTGCTCGCTCTCGTCGAGCGCCGCCGGAACGTCGTCTTCGGATTCGTAGCCCAGTTGCGTGATGCGCGTGCCGGCGTGGATCAAGCCGCGCAGCGACGCTTTCTCGCGCACGATCTTGGCGTAGTACTCGGCCGACGCCGCCGTCGGCACCGTCTCCATCAACGACGACAGATACGCGAGGCCGCCGATCTTGTCGAGCATCCCGCGCGAGCGCAGCTCTTCGGCCAGCGCGACCTTGTCGAGCGGCTTGCCGCCTTCGTAGAGCGCGTAGAGCGCCAGGTAGATCGACTCGTGCAGCGAGGCGTAGAAGTCGCTCGGGCGCACGATCTCGCTGACCGCGGCCATCATTTCCTTGTCGACGAGCACCGACCCCAACAGCGCCATCTCGGCTTCGAGATTGCTCGGCGGAATACGGTCGACGAGCGAGACGAACGGCGGCGAACTCATGCGCGCACTCGGCGGGCCGGGGTTTGCGGCACCGCGGGCGGACGTACGCCGTACGCCAGCAACACCTCGGCAATCGTGCCGACCGGGATGACGCTGATGCCGTCGGGCATCGCTTCGATCTCGCGCGCGTTCTCGGCCGGCAGCACGATCGCGCGCATCGCCGCGGAGCGCGCGGCATAGAGCTTCTCCACCACGCCGCCGACCGCGCGCACCTTGCCGGCCAGCGACACTTCGCCCGTCACCGCGATGTCCTGCGGCAACGGGGTCTGCGTGAGCGCCGAATAGAGCGCCAGAAAAAACGCCAAGCCGGCCGACGGGCCGTCGATGTTTCCGCCGCCGATCACGTTGACGTGCAGATCGAAATCGCTCGGATCGAGGCCGCTCATCGCGCGCACGACCGAGGCCGCGTTGAACACCGAGTCGCGCGACATCGAGCCCGCGGTATCGTTGAAGCGCACCGTCCCCTTGCGCGGTTCGCGCGCCGGGAACGCGGCCGCCTCGATCTCGATGATCGAGCCGACGTATTGCAGCACGCCCAGGCCGTGCACGCGGCCGATCTCTTTCTTTTTGCGCGCCCGCGCCGGGGCGCTGCGCACGATGCGGCCCGCCTGCACGACCGAGATGACGTCCTCGTCGCGCACGATCGCACCCTTCGTGACCGGGCCGCCTTGACGGTAGAGCGCGTGGCCGTAGGCGTCGGCCAGGATCTGGACCGCTTTGCGGCCCTCGTTGGTATAGGTTGCGATCAACGGCGGCACGATTTTGGTCGTGCGCGATCCCAGGCGCTTGGCGGCCTCGTCGACGATGCGCACGATCTGGGCTTGGGTGAGCGGCTCGAAGTAGACCGCCGCGCAGCGCGAGCGAATCGCCGGATCGATCGCGTCGGGTTCGCGCGTGGTCGCACCGATCAGGATGAAATCGGCCGGCGCGCCGTCGGCGAAGAGCTTCTTCACGTACGCCGGCACGTTGGGATCGTGTTCGTCGTAGTAGGACGACTCGAACGTCACGCGCTTGTCTTCGAGCACCTTGAGCAGTTTGGTCTGCAGCGGCGGCGCCATCTCGCCGATCTCGTCGATGAACAGCACGCCGCCGTGCGCCTTCGTGACCAGGCCCAGCTTGGGTTCGGGGATCCCGCTCTCGGCCAGGTCGCGGCGGCTGCCCTGATAGATCGGGTCGTGCACGCTGCCGAGCAGCGGGTTCGTCGTCTCGCGATAATCCCAGCGCAGCGTCGTGCCGCTGGCTTCGACGAACGGAGCGTCGGCCGCGAACGGCGTGTGCGCGCGCCGCTTCGCCAATTCGAGCGCCAGGCGCGCGACCGTCGTCTTGCCCACGCCCGGCGGCCCGTAGAGGATCACGTGCTGCGGAAACGGCGAGGCCAGCTTCGCCAGCAGCGCGGCGATGGCGGCTTCCTGACCCACGATGCCGGCCAGCGTCTTCGGCCGCAGCGCATCGAGGGCGTTGGAGTTGAGGCGGCGTTCGTCGAGCGCGCGCAAATCGTCGAGCCGGCGCTGGGTGGCCGGCGTCTCGGGACCGGCTGCTTCGCGCAGTGCTTCGATCTTGAGGTCGCGCACGTACTCGGCGTGCCGGTGCACCATCTTTTCGTTCACCCGGCGTTCGACTTCGTCTTCGACCGTGCGCTGCGCCACGATGTCGGCCAGCGCGTCTTCGATCTCGGCGATCGCCTTGCGGTATTGCGCGGGCGAGGGGATGCGTTCGAGGGTCGGGTCTTCGAACACCAGCCGCTGCAGCGCCAACACGCGCTCGCCCAGCGTGGACGAGCGCATCAGCTTGAGCGCGCCGAGCTTCCCGGCGCGCATGACGACCTTTTCCTTACCGAGCGCTCCGGCGAGCACGTCGAAGAGCGCCGCCACTTGACGGCGCACTCCTTCGTTGCCGCCGTGCTTGCGACGAAACCGGTCGGCGTCGAGGCGCTCGGGCTCGTCGGCCATGGGTTACTTGGCCGCGACGACCCGAATGTTCGACTTGGCGATGACGTTGTTACCGAGCCGGACCTCGATCGGATAGGTGCCGACGGCTTTGATGCCGTCCTTCATCTCGATCTTGTGCCGGTCGATCGCAACGTTGAGCGCGCTCGCGATCGCGTCGGCGACGTTGGCGTTGGTGACGGTGCCGAAGAGCCGGCCGTTGCCGCCCGCTTTGGCCGCGATCTCGAACGTCTGCTCCTCGAGCTGAGTGGCCACGTCTTGCGCGTTGGCGACTTCTTCCGCCTGACGGCGTTTCTTGGCGTTGTTCTGCTGTTCGAGTTGCTTGATCGCGCCCGGCGTCGCCACGGTGGCGAGCTTGCGCGGAAGCAAGAAGTTGTTGGCATATCCGTCGGCCACGCTGGCGACGTCGCCGCGCTTGCCGAGCGGCTTGATGTCGGAGAGCAGGATCACTTTCATTGCGTGCGTCCTACTGGGCCACGAACGGCAGAATGGCGATGACGCGGGCGCGTTTGACCGCGACCGTCAGCGCGCGCTGGTGGCTCGCGCAGTTGCCGCTGATGCGGCGCGGCAGAATCTTCCCGCGTTCGGAGATGTACTTGCGCAGGCGCGCCTGATCTTTGTAGTCGATCGGCTCGAGGCGGTCGGCACAGAACGTGCAGACCTTGCGTTTGGGGCGGCGCTCTTTTTTGGCCGCGCTCTTGGACTTACTCTTCGGAGGGGGCATGGGCTCGCTTTCATGTAGGTGGGTGATGGCCGGAACGGCGTCCGGCCCTACACACGTGGCGGGGCAATCCCCACCACGATGACTTCGCCGAGGCGAAGTCTCTCACAAGACGGCCCCTCGGGCGTTCACGCGGTCTGTTCGTTCAGCAAGAAGGCCGCCACGAGGGCGACCCTTTTCGTCCGAAGCCAACCGGTGAATGTGTCCTGTGACGCCCTATTCTAGCAGACCCGGCCCCCCATGTCACGGGGCCGAGTGCGTCGAAGGGCGCGCCGACCCTCACATCCGATCGGGAGAAACATGTTTATCGACGTTGGCCGCGCGCTGCGGATGTTCGCTACCGGCGCGGCACTGGCCGTGCTGTGCGCCGGTACGGCCGGAGCGCAGGGCGCCCCGCTGACCAAGCAAGGTTCCGAGATCGACGCGCGGATGGACACGCCGCTGAGCACCAAGACCTCGCACAGCGGCGACCCCTTCGCGCTGACCGAGACCGATCTGCTCTTCGTCCACCATCCCGAACTCAAGGGCGCGACGATCGAGGGGCATCTGGAAGACGTCGTCGCCGCCGGTCCGACCCGCAAGGCGTCGATGAACGTGATCTTCGACGACATCAAGTTCGCCGACGGCAGCACCGAACCGATCTACGTCGCGGTGAAGAACATGTCGGCGTTCGAACCGAAAACGCATCACATCCGCGACGTCGGCATCATCATCGGCTCGGCCGTCGTGGGCCACGTGGTGTCCAAGAAAACCGGTCACGGCGGCGGCACGCTGGCCGGCGCGGCGGCCGGCTTCGCGATCGCCTCGGCGATGAAGTCGGACATCACGATCAAACGGGGCACGCTCGTGAAGCTCAAGCTGCTGCGCGATCTGCCGCCGCCTTCATGACCACGACCGATGGGTTCAGCGGCACGATCGGCAACACGCCGCTGATCCGCTTGCAGATGCTCTCGGCCTATATCGGACGCGACATCTTCGGCAAAGCCGAACTTCTCAATCCGGGTGGTTCGGTGAAGGACCGCGCGGCGCTCGGCATCATCGAAGACTTCGAACGGCGCGGTCTGCTCAAACCGGGCGGGATGGTCGTCGAAGGCACCGCCGGCAATACCGGGATCGGTCTGACGCTGGTCGGAAACGCGCGCGGCTACCGCACGACGATCGTGATGCCCGACGATCAGGCGCCCGAGAAGTACGCGCTGCTGCGCACCTTCGGCGCCGACCTGCGCGTCGTCGCGGCGGTGCCGTTCACCAACGACGCCAACTACTATCACGAAGCGCGGCGCATCGCGGAGTCGATCCCGGGCGCCGTGTGGGCGAACCAGTTCGAGAACACCGTCAACCGCGATACGCACGAGCGCACGACCGGCCCCGAGATCATCGCCCAGCTGGACGGGAAGCTCGACGCGTTCGTCGCCGCCGCCGGCACCGGCGGCACGCTGGCCGGCACGGGACGGGCCCTCAAGGCCCACGATCCGGCCATCCGGGTCGTGCTGTGCGATCCCTACGGGTCGGCGCTCTACAACTTCGTCAAGAACGGCAAGCTCGAGCCCGAGGGCGATTCGAGCGCCGAGGGCATCGGGATCAAACGGCTGACGGCCAACTTCAAGGGCGCGCCGGTTGACGACGCCGTGCGCGTCGACGATCGCACCATGGTCGAGATGGCGCACTGGCTGCTGCGCGAGAGCGGGCTCTTCGTGGGCGGCTCGGCCGCGCTCAACGTGGTCGGTGCCGCCCGCTATGCCGCCACGCTCCCGGCCGGGAGCCGGGTCGTGACGATCCTCTGCGACGGCGGCGACCGCTACCGCTCGCGCATCTACGACGCCGCGTGGCTGGCCGAAAACGGCCTGACCCCGCAGGCCAATGACCTCTCGTTCCTCTAAGTAACGGCGGCTATGTATCACGCGCAGGCGCTCGTTCTGACCGACCACCCCTCGCAGATCGCCGCCCACGTGGCCGCCGAGCTCGGACTCGAGTTTACGACGGAGTGGGCCGCCGAGGCCGGCTCGGTCGAGTTGCCCGACGGCATCTGCGACATGCACGCCTGGCCCGAGGGCTTGCGACTGGACGCTTTCGCGCCGACGCGGGCCGGCCTCGACCGCGTGGCCGACGTGGTGAAGCGCCGCCTCGAGCACCTCAGCGCGAACGACCACCTCAACGTCGACTGGTATCTGCGCCCCAGCGCTTCCTAGCCCGGGCATCCAGGCGCGGGGTTCACGCGTCGGTACGGTGAACGACCATCGTCCGCTCTGCCTCGTTGCCCCGGAGGAACCATGCGCCTTATTACCCGTGCTGATCTGGACGGCCTGACCTGCGCGGTGCTTCTCTCGCAAGTCGAAACAATCGACGATGTGATGCTGGCGCATCCCAAGGACGTCCAGGACGGCAAGGTCGACGTGACCGCCGACGACATCCTGGCCAACTTACCGCGCGACAAACGGGCCGGCATGGTGTTCGACCATCACGCGAGCCAGGCCGAAGAGTGGAAAGACGGCGAGACCAAGGGCGGGTTCGCGGCCGCGGCGCCGAGCGCCGCGCGTGTCGTCGCCGGGCACTATCCCGACGCCGACTTCTCGGCCTACGAAGAGCTGCTGCACCAGACCGACCGGCTCGATTCGGCCGACCTCGAGCAAGAGGACGTCACCGACCCCAAGGGCTGGATCCTGGTCGGCTATACGCTCGACCCGCGCACCGGAATGGCGCGCTATCGCGATTATTTCAAGCACGTGCTGGAGCTGGTCCGGGCCAACCCGAGCGATCCCGATGCCGTGCTGGCCGATCCGCAAGTCGTCGAACGCGTCGCGATCCTGCGCGATCAGCAGTGGTCGTTCATGGAGCACTTGATCGAGACGAGCCGCGCCGACGGCAACGTGATCATCAGCGACGTGCGCGGCATCAAGGAAGCGCCGCTCGGCAACCGCTTCTTCATCTACACGCTCTTTCCCGAAGCGAACGTCTCGGTGCGCATCGCGGATGGTGCGAACGACGCGTTCTGCAGCATCCAGGTCGGGCACAGCATCTTCAACCGCACGTGTAAGACCAGCGTCGGCGCGCTGATGGATCACTACGGCGGGGGCGGTCACTTCGGCGCCGGCACGTGCCAACCGGTACCCGCCGACGCCGACCGCGTGCTGGGCGAAATCGTCACGATCCTCAAAAAGAACGGCTGAGCCGCGATGCTGGTGATCATCGGCTGGGCCGTCGTAACGATCTGCGTTTTCGGCAGTTTCATTCTGGGCGGCGGCCACGTGCTCGCGCTCTTGCAGCCGTTCGAATTCATGTGCATCTTCGGCGCGGCCATCGGCGCGTTCGTCGTCAGCAACCCGCCCAAGACGTTGCGCGCGGTGCTCAAGGCGGTGCCGACGTGCTTCAAGAGCAGCGACTACAGCAAGACGAAGTTTCTGCAGCTCATCGCGCTGCTCTACGAGTTGCTGCAGAAGGCGCGCCAAGAGGGACTGCTCGCGCTCGAAGCCGACGTCAACGATCCCGAAGCGAGTCCGATCTTCAGCAAGTATCCGACCGTCAAGGAAGATCATCATCTGGTCGAGTTCATCAACGACTACTTGCGCATGATGCTCAGCGGAAACCTCAACGTCCTCGAGATCCAAGAGCTGATCGATTCCGAGCTCGAGACGCATCACGCCGAAGCGCTGATTCCGGCCACCGCGATCCAGCGCATCGCCGATGCGCTGCCCGCGTTCGGTATCGTCGCCGCGGTCATGGGCGTCGTGCACACGATGGGCTCGGTCGGCGCACCGCCGAAAGTGCTCGGCGAAATGGTCGCGGCCGCGCTCGTCGGCACGTTCCTCGGCATCTTGCTCGGTTACGGCTTCGTCGGACCGCTGGCGAGCCTGCTCGAAGCCAAAGCGCAGGAGAACGCCAAGCCCTACGAGTGCGTGAAGTCGGTGCTGCTCGCATCGATGAGCGGTTACTCGCCAACCGTCGCGGTCGAGTTCGGCCGTAAGGTGCTGTTCTCCACCGACCGTCCGAGCTTCGAAGAGCTGGAGGATGCGGTCCGGGCGACCAAAGAAGCGCCGGCGTCCGCCGCCGGTGCGGCCGATGCGATGCCGACGCCGACCCCGGCGTAGGCGCAACCGATGGACGACCGCCCGGACGAACATCCGGACGACGAACGGCCCGGCCGGCCGCCGGAAATCGTCGAGAACACGATCGCCGGCGACGGCGTCGCGGATGACGACGTCGGCGGAGAAGCGATTGCCGGGGCGCCCCGCGACACCGAGGCCGAAGACCGGGCGGCGAAGCTCGGCCCGAAGACCTTCGTCTCGGGCTCGACGGCCTCGCTCACGCACGTGCGCGCGCCCACGATCGTCATCCGGCGCAAGCGCAAGGGCGATCACGGCGCGGCGCACGGCGGCTCGTGGAAGATCGCCTACGCCGACTTCGTCACCGCGATGATGGCGTTCTTTCTCTTGATGTGGCTGCTCTCGTCGACCAATCAAGGCGATTTGCAAGGCATCGCCGACTACTTCAACCGTCCGCTCAAGGCGCTGCTCACCGCGGGCCCGGGCACGACCGCGACGACGGCGCCGCAAACCGAACAAGAGAAAGACGAGCAGCGCCGCAAAGACGAAGAAGATCAGCTGCAGGCGCTCAAGAGCAAGCTCGACACGCTCATCGACCAGAGCCCCAAACTCAAGGCGTTCAAGAACCAGATCAAGATCGACATCACGAGCGAAGGCCTGCGCATCCAGATCATCGACGACAAGAACCGTCCGATGTTCGATAAGGGCGACGCGGTGCTCAAGAACTACACCAAAGACATCCTCGATCAGATCGGGCCGACGCTCAACGCGGTGCCCAATCATATCTCGATCGCCGGCCACACCGATGCGCTGCCGTATCGCGGCCAAGTCGGCGGCTACTCCAACTGGGAGCTTTCGAGCGAGCGCGCCAACGCGGCCCGCCGCGAACTGCTCGAAGGCGGCATGCACGCCAACAAGATCCTGCAGATTCGTGGACTTGCCGACGCGTTGCCGTTTCTGAAAAACGACCCGAGCAATCCATCCAACCGGCGCATAAGCATCGTCGTGCTCAACGCCCAAGCCGAACAGAATTTTCTGCGCGACGGCGAGCAAACCGGCCCCGGCCCGGGTGTGAACGCGACGCCCTCGCCCTGAGCCCCCGTTCGTTAGAAACGCTTGCGGGGTGCACCTTTTCGGAATGTGGGTACGTTGCTCGTACTATCATGCCGAGACTCATCGCCGCGTTCATCGCGGCACTCTTCTCGCCGCGCCGCTCGCGGCAAATGCCCAGATCATCAATGGGCCGCCGCCGAACGGGCCGTCGTATGCCGCTCCGGCGGATAACCCCGACGCGCAGATTCGCGGCCGCATCCTCACCTTCGACGGCGCGTACAGCGTGCAGGTCAAAGACGAGAAGGGCTACGTCGACAACGTTCAGATGCATCAGGGAACGATCATCAATCCAACCGGGCTCACGCTCGCGCCCGGGATGGTCGTGAGCATCATGGGCTACAACGCGGGTTCGTACTTCGCCGCGAACGAAATCGACACGCCCTACACGTTCTATGCCGGCGCTCCGTACTATGCCGGACATCCCTGGAACTACTATGGACCGAGCGTTAGCCTCGGCTTCTTCTTCGGCAACACGGGCTGGTGGCACGGCGGCGGGTTCGTGGGACCCTATCACTACATGAGCGGCGCGCGCGTCTACAACAACGTGCACGTCAACGGGTTCTATCGCGGCGGCGCGTTCCAAGGCCACAACTACGTGGCCCCGCGCGCAATGGGCGGTTACGACGTCCACGCGCCGCACGCCGACTACCGCGCTCGCGGTGGTGGTGGTCCGCACCGCGGTCATTAGACCAACAAACGACAGCTCGCGGCGACGTCGACGGCGTCGCCGCGAGTGCCGTTCTCGCGCTTAGGCTTGGTAGTCGACGATCGACGAACCGACCGGCGCGTTGGCGTAGGCGTTGAGCGTCTGTTGCGCTTCGTCGTCGCTGGCGGCGAGGATCGACGCCACCGAGGGCAGGTTCGAGAGCGCGCTCGACGCCGTCGAGGTGGTGGGCGTCGAGCCGGTCGTCGTGCTCGACGATCCGGTGGTCGATCCGGTGGCACTCGTGGCCGTGGTCGTCCCGCCGGTCAGGGCCGGACCCGGGTCCTCGGGGGTACCCAGCAACTGGGCCGCCTGTTCGAGGACCGAATCGAAGTTCGCCAGGCCCGCTTCAGGGCTGAGGAACGATGCGTAGAGCAGCTCCTGGTCGTCGTACTGCTGCAGGTCGGCATACTGCTTCTCATAGGTCGATTCCGTGGACGTCGACGCCGCCGTGGTCGTGGTCGGGTCGGGCGCGGTTCCGGTCGCCGCCAGTGAAGCCCCGACCGACGAGAGGCCGCCGTTGGGCAGCGAACTCGACGTCAGCGAGCTCGACGAACCGATCGATGATATGCCGCTCATGCTCGTAGGATACCACTACCGCGGCCAAAGCAACCTGGGAAGCAAGCGTATTTAACGGATTTGTGACAGCCGTCCCGAAAATACGTACCACGCTGCGCTTGCTCGCGAGGTGATCATGTTCGTCAAAAACGCCTGGTACGTCGCCGCCTGGGCCGATGAACTCGGTGCAGCGCCCTTAGGGCGCCGGATATGCAACGAGGCGGTCGTTCTCTTCCGCGATGCTGACGGACGGGCGGCCGCGCTGGCCGATTACTGCTGCCACCGCGGCGCGCCGCTGAGCGCCGGCAAAACCGTTCCCGCCGGACTCGAGTGCGGCTATCACGGCATGGTCTACGGCGGCGACGGCGCCTGCGTGAGCATTCCGGGCCAGGTGCACATCCCGCCCAAGGCGCGCGTGCGCAACTATCCGCTGGTCGAGAAGGACGCGCTGCTGTGGATCTGGATGGGCGATCCGGACCGCGCCGCCGCGGCACCGATCGTCGATTATCCCTTCCACAACGACACCGTCAACTGGCCGCACAAGCACACGATGTACCCGATCGCCGGCAGCGCGATGCTGATGGTCGACAACCTGATGGATCTCACGCACTTGGCGTACGTGCACACCTCGACGATCGGCGGCAACGCGAAGGCGCACGTCGAGGCGATCATGGACACGCAGCCGACCGAGACCGGCTTGAAGTTCACGCGCTGGATGCTCGACACCGCGCCGCCGCCGACGTACCGCAAAGGCGCGCCCCAGCTGGCCGATAAGATCGACCGCTGGCAAGAGTTCGAATTCATCGCGCCGGCCGCCGTGCTTCAGTGGACCGGTGCGGTGGACGCGAACACCGGCGCCTACGATCGCGGTATGCGCGAGGGCGGCTTTTCGCTGCGTATCTTCCACGGGCTCACGCCGGCTACCGACACGACCTGTTATTACTTCTGGTCGGGCTCGAACGGCTACCGCCAGGACGATCCGCAAGCCACGATCGACCTCTTCAACGAACTAGAAACCGCGTTCAAAGAAGACGTCCGTATCGTCGGATTACAACAGGCCCGGCTCAGCGAAATCGGCGAGGCGCCGCTGGTCAACATCGTCGCCGACGGGGCGCGCGTTCACATGCGCCGCGTCGTCGACAAGCTGCTCGCGCGGGAGAATCCCGTCCCGGTACCGGTCTAAGTGGATTCTTCTCGTTACGCGCTGAACGACTTATAGGGTTCGGTGGTCTTCGTCAGCGTGTAGGCGAGGATCGCCACGTGCGTCGTCTCGACACCCAGGATCGAGCCGGCGACCTTGGCCAGATTGCGGTCCTGGAGATTCGGAATGCTCGCCAGATACGCCGAGGCCGCACCGCGTTCGAGCGTTTCCGCGAAGTTGAGGATGTCGCTCTCCGATTTGAGCGGCGGATACGTGATCGCCAAAACGCCGGTTTGCGGCGTCATGCCGGCGGCCTTGATCGCGCCTTCGAGCGCGTCGCGATGCGCCATGTGATCGGCCATGAAGCCCTTGGCGACGGCCAACACGCCCGGCGAGAGCAGCCCCGTGCCGGCCGCATCCATGTACGCCTTGATCGCCGTCCGCTCCGAGGTCGCGGCGGATTGCAAAATCGTGATATCGCCTTCAGTCGCCGCTTCGGCCGCGGTGATGAACGGGCCCAGCAGGCCGGAGCCGATCATCGCCAGGGCCGTACCCGTACCGAGAAGCTTTGCTCGGGAAACTTGCATCGAACTCTCCTTCGTTGCCGCGCAACGTCATACACGAACAGGTGTGTATGCTGACAACGGCCTAGGGGCGAGTCCGGATTGGAGGTACGGCGAGAACTTCTAGCGCCCGGCGGTGACCGGCTGACCGATCGTGACCGGCGGAACGTCGACCCAGCGCCGCTCGCGCCACGCTTGCAAACCCAGTTCCGCGAGTTGCACGCCTTGCGCGCCGGAGACGAAATCGAACGGATGCGGCTCGTCGAGCACGACGTGTTTGAGGAACTGCGCCCACTGGGTGTAGAAGCCGTTCTCGAAGACCTCGTTGTCGGGCACCTCGGTCCACCCGTCGTAGAAGTCGATCGTGTTCGGGATGTCGGGGTTCCAGACCGGGCGCGGCGTGTTCACGCGGTGCTGCACCTTGCAATCGCGCAAGCCGACGATCGCGCTGCCATGCGTGCCGTCGATCTGGAACGCCACCAGCTCGTCGCGGTAAACCCGCGTGCACCACGACGAATTGATCGTGGCGACGATGCCGCCCTCGATCTCGAACATACCGTAGGCCGCATCGTCGGCCGTACCCGCATAGGCATCGCCGTTCTCATCGATGCGGGTGGGGATATGCGTCGCGCCGACGCACGAGACGGAGCGCACCGGGCCGAGCAGGTTCTCGAGCACGTAGCGCCAGTGGCAGAACATGTCGATCATGATCCCGCCGCCTTCGGCACTGCGGTAGTTCCACGACGGCCGCTGCGCGGGCTGACCCCAATCGCCTTCGAACACCCAGTACCCGAACTCGCCGCGCAGCGAAAGGATGCGTCCGAAAAAGCCGCTCTCGATCAACCGCCGCAATTTCAGGAAGCCCGGCAAGTAGAGCTTGTCGTGCACGATCCCGTTCTTCACGCCCTTGGCGCGCGCGAGTTCGGCCAGCCGCAGCGCTTGCGCGTACGTCGACGCCAGCGGCTTCTCGCAGTAAACGTGCTTGCCCGCGGCGATCGCCTTCTCGATCAAGCCGGCCCGCGCTCCGGTGGTGGCCGAATCGAAGAAGATCTCGCAGTTCGGATCGGCGATCGCCGCATCGACGTCGGTCGTCCAGCGCTCGATGCCGTGCGCCTGCGCGATCGCTTCCACCTTGGCCGCGTTGCGGCCCACGAGCAGCGGTTCGGGCCAGATTACGCTGCCGTCGCCGGCCGGAAGCCCGCCGCGTTTGCGCATCTCGACGATCGAACGAATCAAATGCTGGTTGAGACCCATGCGGCCGGTGATGCCGTTCATCGCGATGCCGACCGTGCGTTTCGTGGACATGGGGCGCGCTTCGACGGCTCGCATCCGCGACCCGTCGCGTGCGGGAACGGCTACGCTGCAACCGGTAGTGACGCAACGATGAACGGCAGCGCGACCGGTGCCGGCGATCCGGTCGATCGGATTGCCATCGTTGGGGCAACGCTGACCCTGCTGGTCTACGGGATGGGCGGCAACTACGAGGTGCCCGACCCGCCCCATTTGCTGGCGCTGCTGGCCGGCGCGGCGGGCCTTGCCGGAGCGCTCTCGCGGCGCCGCTGGGCCGGAATCGTCGTTCTCGCCGCGGTGACGGCGCTGGGGATCTACGAGCGCGCGAGCACCGGCATCAACCCCGCCAGCGACGTCATGCTCACGACGAACGAGGCGTTGGGCGTGCTGGCCGGCGGCGGCAACCCGTACACGCACACCTTCGCGCTGACCAATCCGCCCGGCGGCCTGTTCGGATATCCGCCCGGAGAGCTCGCGTTCTACGGCCTGGCGCACCTTCTCGGCGCGAACGTGTTCCGGGTCGACATGGTGGCCGGTATCGTCGGGCTCGGGCTGATCGCGAGCCTCTCACCGATCGTCGGCGACGGTTTGGCGGCGCTGGCCATCGGCGCGCTCGCCGTCGACGGCGATCTGATCTTTCACTCAACCGACGGCAGCAACGACACCGCCGCGGCGTTTCTGGTGCTGCTCGCCATCGTGGCGCTAGCGTGGGCGCCGGTTGCGCGCGGCCGCAACGCGCAAGCGCTGTGGTGGTTGTCGGCGGTCGCCTTCGGCTGGGTGGTCGCCTTCAAGGAATACGCCGTCCCGATCGCCGCGTTCGTGGCGCTCTTTTTGTGGCGTGCCGACCCGTTGCGTGCGCGCCGTTGGATCGCCGTCGCGGCGGCGAGCGCCGCGGTTTTCGTGCTGCCGTTTCTGGTGTGGAATCCGGTCGCGTTCGTTTCGAACGTCGGCGGCGCACTGCTCGTGCATCAGAACGTCTGGGGCCGCAATATCTGGCACGACATCTTCAGCTTCGAGCCCGCGACATTTGCACTCGTGCCGTTCATCCCGGTCATCATGGTGCTCGCGTTCGCCGGCACCGCCGTCGCACTGTGGCGGCGTCCGGCGCCCAATCTGGGTGCCGCGTTTCTGCAAGGCTGCGTGCTGGTCGCGGTGATCTTCGTGCTGGCGCGCTGGACGAGCAGCGTCTACTACGTCTTCCTCGCGCCGCTGGTCGCGGTGGGAATCGCGCTCACGCTCGGGGCCGAGCGATCGCCGCAAACGCCGCCGCCGTCACGAGGCCATACGCCGCGTGAGGCACGAGATCGCTGATCCAGTCAACGGCGCTCCACTGCGCCGGGTGCGTGATCTCGAGCAGCGTTGCCGGAACGTCGCTGGCCGCCATCGCCGCGGCCGCGAGCACGATCGCCGGCCCGACGATCGCGCGCTCTTTCTCCGCTGAGCCCGCTACGAGGCCATAGAGCGCGCCCAGGAGGATGCCGATCTTGTAGCCGCCGATCGCACCCAGCGCGGTGCGCCGGTTCTTCGTCGCATCGTCCGCATCGTCGCTCGGAACGCTGAGCGCGGCGATGCCCGCCTTGACGGCCAGACGCCGGATGACCTCGGCCGGCATGCCGCTGGATCCGCGGCCGCGCACGGCCATGTCGGCGTAACTCACAACGTCCAGCGCCATCGTTCCGGCCGCTCCGGCGATGGCGCCCCAGATCACTCCACGCATACCTGCTTCTTGCCGCTTAAGGTGCCGCGCCAAACCGCGACGACGTTCAGCGCTCCGAACGCGAACAGCGCCAGCGCGACCGCGGCGTAGAGCGCCGCCAGCGATCCGGTGAGGCGCAGGACGAGGTACCCGCCGCCGACCGCGACCGTGATGCGCAGCAGTCCGGCCAGCAGCGGCCACGCCAAACGGCCGGCGCCCTGCGAGGCGAAATAGAGCGCCATGCCCGCGCCGAAGAAGCCGTAGAACGGGCCGACCACGTGCAGATACGCGGCGCCGGCGGCGAGCATGCCGGGATCGGAACCGAACAGGTCGAGCCACGCACGCGGCTGGAGGGCGGCCGCGAGCCCGACCGCTTCGGTGAGCGCGAACGTGACGGCGGCGCCGATCCACGCGACGTGCGCGGCGCGCGCGTAGTCGGCGGCGCCGATGCACGTTCCCACCATCGCCACCAGCGGCGCGCCGATCCCGAAGGCGAGCGGAATCAGCAAGTATTCCAGGCGCGAGCCGGTGCCGAACCCGGCGATGGCCGCCGGTCCGGCTGCCGCGCCGACGAGTCCCGTCGTGCACGCGATCGTCACGTTGGTCTGCAGCGAAACGAGCGACGCGACGGCGCCGACCCGCAGGATCGACCAAAATGCGCGCCGGCGCAAGGCCGCCGCGCGCAGGTGCACGATGCTGCGCCCGGCCAGCACGTACCACGCGAGCACGGCCAGCGCCAGCGCGTAATAGACCAGCAGCGCGACCGCGCCGCCCGCGACGCCGAGTGCCGGAAACGGGCCGATGCCGAAGATCAAGCACGGCGAGAGCGGCACCAGCAGAACGATGCCGCCGCAGATCACGACCGATGGGACGAGCATGTTTCCGGTGCCGCGCAGCACGCTCGCCAGCGCGTTGACGAGCCAGATCAGCAAGCTCCCGGCGAAGACGACGTTCGAGTAGCGCAGTGCCGCCGCGAGCGATGCGCCGTGGCCGCCGAGCGCGTGATAGAGCGCCGGCCCGAAGACCAGCGCCGGCACGGCGAACACGGCGCCGATCGCCGCGTTGGCGACCAGCGCGTGCAGCACGAGCGCGTCCGCTTCGTCGCGGCGTCCGGCGCCCAGCGCGCGCGCGATTGCCGAAGAAATGCCGCCGCCCATCGCGCCGCCCGAAATCATCTGCACGAGCATGACGGCCGGAAACACCAGCGCCATGCCGGCCAGCGCGTCGGTGCCGAGCTTGGCCACCCAAAACGTCTCGATCAATCCGGTCGCGGCCTGGGCGACTTGCACGACGACGGTCGGCCAGGCGAGCGCGAGCAAGGTGCGCACGACCGGACCGTGCAGCAGCAGTTGCGTGCGCGCGTTCATCGGCGCCGGCGCCGCGGCGGCCGTCACGGCTGCACGGCCAGCGCGCGGCCCAGCAGGTTGGTCAGCGCGGTCGACTTCGCTCGCGCCGTAGAGGCGCCGGAAGCGTTGCTGCACCTCGCGCCAGCGCGGGTACGCCGCGCTCAGCCGCACGCTCCCCCGCGCCGTCAGCGAAAACTCTTTGCGCCGGCGATCCGCACCGGGCTGCACCGCCATCGAGCTTTGCATCCAGCAGCGGCTTCAGGTTGCGCGAGAGCGTGCTGCGGTCCATCAGCGCCGCTTCGGCCAGCTCGTTCATGCTCGGCGCGGCGAGGGCGTCGATGCGCGCCAGCAACAGGTAGCCGGTGATCGTGAGGTCCGAGCGGCGCGAGCGCGTCGTCGTACATCTGGCTGACGTGCCGCGATGCCGCGCGCAACGCCGAGCACACACACGGCTCGCGGTTGGGTGGGAGGACCATCATGTGCTATTACACCTTTCCGCTCCGGCAGGCGCTACGACAAAAGGCGACCGCCGCGCTGCGACGATCGCCTTCCCGCATCATCGCGCCGCGGCGCCATGATGCGTGTCCTGATGCGTGTGTCCTTAGTGGTAAGCGGCGAGCTTGACCGACGTCGCGCCTAAGGCTTGAGCGAGGTCGTAGTGGGCTTGATCGGCGATGCGGTGGTAGTTGGCATCGGCGGCCGCACCGTATTTGTTGTCGATGTCGACCATCACGGCTTCATGGATCGCATGCGAGACCAAGTGGTCGAGCATCGTGCCTTCGTAGTACGTGCCGTTGACGAGCCCGAGCATCGTCACGCGCTTGGCGAGCGCGGCGCCCTTCACCATCGGCGCCGGAAACTTCACGCCGGCGGCCGTGGCTTGCTTTACCGCGTCGTCGACGGCGAAGTTCTGAACCGTGACGAACGAGGTCACCTTCGCCGCGCCGTACTGTTTGGTGAGCTTCGCAACTTCGGCTTGCGCCGTTGCCGCGCCGGCCAGCGACGTGATCGCCTTGACGATCGAGAAGTGTCCGATCGGGCCGCCGGCGACGACGAGCGAGACCGCGCCTTGCAGATCGGGTGCGCCGGTGTAGACGACGCCGTCGCCGCCCATTTTGCCTTCGGGCATACCGTGTTCCATGCCGCCCATCGCGCTCATCGAGCTCGACGAGGACATGCTGGATTGGGCTCCCGCTGCGAGCGTCGAGCCGAGGATCGCCGCCGCTGCGGCGAGTGGGAGTAGTGCGTGTTTGAACATGCCCTCCCAACGTGCCGGCGGCGGGTTTGGATTGGCACGTTGAACGAGGCGCTTGCGCCGCCGGCGGAAAAACCTCCAGCGTGGCCAGCAGGACCCGCACGGACGACCAGAGCGCGACCCGCGTGCAGCCGATGCCGCTCTATCACACCGTCGTGCACAACTGCGAGTGCCACACGTTCCAAGACGTGATCTTCGGCCTGATGCGGATCGTCGGAACCGGCTTGCGCGACGCGGAGCTCAAGGCGGCGGAGATCGATTTTTTCGGCCGCGGCATCGTCGCGACGACGACGCTCGAGGTCGCCGAACACTATGCCCAGCGCCTGCACCACGAGGTCGTGAGCGCCGGCGGAACCCTGCTCGGCACCTCCGTCGAACCGGCTTGAACCCGCCGCAGGCGCACGACCGCGAGCGCAGCCTGACGGCGCTGGTCATCATCGAAGCGATCGAGCTCTTCGTCCTGGCCCCGCTTTCGGCGACCGTCCACGTGCCGTTCGTACTGGAGTTCACGAGCGCGATCATCGTCGCCAACATCGCGGTGGTCGTCGCGGTCGTCTGGCACATACGCTCGGCGGTCATCGCGGTCGGGCTCGCGAGCGCAACCGAACTCGCGGCGAGCATCCTGCGTTTCGTGAACCCCACGCAGGGCACGGAGGTGCTCGATTTCGCCGCCGCGCTGACGCTGCTCGTCGCACTCAACGCCGTGCTCGGCTACGCGGTGTTCGGTCCCGGCCGCGTGACGATTCACCGCATCCTGGGCGCGATCGCCATCTACCTCAACGTCGCGGCCGCGTTCGCACTCGCCTACCGGATGATCGACGCGCTGGGGCCCGGCGCATTTTCCACCAACGTGGCCGAAACGTCGGCGACGCGCACGATCGCCGGTTTGATCTATTTCAGTTTCACGACGTTGACCACGAGCAGCTTCGGCGACATCATCCCGCACAATGCGTTCGCCCGTTCGCTCGCCAACGTCGAAGCGGTGATCGGTCAGCTCTTTCCGGCCACGCTGCTGGCCCGGCTCATCACGCTCGAGCTCCAACACCGCCGCGAGAGCCCGTGACGGAGGCGGCGACCCGCATCGCCGGCACGTGGCGGCTGGTGTCGGTCGTGTACACCGACGTCGCGACCGGCGAACGCACGCTGCCGCTCGGCGAGCATCCGGTCGGCTGCCAAATCGCGACCCCCGCCGGACGCTGGATCGCGGTCGTCAACGGCGAGGGCCGCACGATCCCGGCGACCGAGGCGGAACGCAGCGCGGCGCTGCTCTCGATGATCGCCTATACGGGCCGTTGGCGCGTGGAAGGCGACACGATCGTCACGCGTGTCGAGGCGGCCTGGCAGCCGGCGTGGGTCGGGACCGATCAGATCCGGCAGTTCCGCTTCGAGGGCGATATGCTCGTCCTCGCCGGCCCGCCGCAGCCCCATCCCAACTTACTCGGCAAGGTGGTGCGGCTTGCGGTGACCTGGGAGCGTGAAAACTAGGGCCGCTTACGGCTTTTCGTGCGCTCGTTCGTTTGAGTAGGGCACCATCGCCCCCGATGGGATCGTCGTTGCGCGCACGACCTTTTTGCGGACCACGCGCTTGAGCGCGGGCTTGACGTCGTGAATGCCGCCCGGCCGGGTGATGGTGAACAGCATGCGCATCAGCGGCGTGTCGACCGAGAGGTGGATGAACGGATTGTAGGTGCGACGGCGGCGCACGGATGCGCCGTCCCGTAAGTCGTGCAAGTCGTTGATGTCCATCGCCCTCTCCTCCTGAGATAGTCCGCGTTAGCCGCGGGCCGCAAAAGCCCCTAGGGTGGAGGGGGACGCTTGCTAGCGCGCCCGGAACGAACACGCCGTGTTCAAGCATTGTGCGCGCGGTCTGGCACTCTCGACGGCCGCGCTCTTACTGAATCTTGCTACTCCACCGGCCGGCGCCCAGCCGGCCCTGATCCCGATCCACGTCGGCGGCGTGCTCTCCGACGACATGACGCCGGTGTTCTACGCGCAGAAAGCCGGGCTGTTCCGGCGCGAAGGCCTCGACGTGGCAGATCGTCGGCGCGAGCAGCGGCACCGCGATGGCGGCCGCGGTGCTCTCGGGGACCTACGAGTTCGGGAAATCGAGCTTGCTCGCGGCCGTCAACGCGCACATCCACAACCTGCCGCTGACGGTCATCGCCGCCGGCGCCGTGTACGACAGCAAGACGCCGTTCGCCGAGCTGTGCGTGGCCAGCGATTCGCCGCTCGCCTCCGGTAAGGACTTCGAGGGCAAGACCATCGGTACGCCCGCGCTCAACGATCTCAACCAGCTCGTCGTGAGCGCCTGGGTCGACGGCCACGGCGGCGACTTCGAAAACGCTGCACTTCGTCGAGCTGCCGCAGTCGACCACCGCTCCCGCGCTCGCCGGCCACCGTGTCGACGCGTCGGTCATGCTGCAGCCGATGCTGGCCGACGCGGTCGCGACCAAAGAGGTCAAAGCGCTGGCCCACGCCTACGATGCGATCGCGCCGACGTTCGTGTTCGCCGCGTACTTCACCTCGGCCGACTACGCGGAAAGCCATCCCGACATCGTCGCGAAATTCACGCGCGTGCTCTACGAGGCCGCGGCGTACACCAACAAGCATCATGCCGAAACCGCGGCCGATGATGGCCGACGTCGACAAGATTCCGGTCGCGACGATCGAGCACATGCCGCGCGTCGACGGCGCGACCGCGCTCGTGCCGGCCGCGTTTCAGCCGATCATCGACGCCGCCGCCAAGTTCCACCTGATCCCGCACGGCTTTTCCGGCGCGCGAGATGCTGCAGAGCGCGCCCGGGATCAAGTAGCCGCGTTGGTCTCGTAAACGCGCAGCTCGGCGTCGGTCATCCAGTCCTTGTGCGCTTCGACGTTGACGCGCTGCGGCGTGCCGCCGGCACTGTCGAAGGACACGCACTGCAGCAGCTCGAGATCGACCTCGACCGGTCTTCTCGAACCAGTAGCGCGCACCGCCGGGAATCGCGATGCCTTCTTCGGGTCCGAGTTCGGCGATGAGCACGTCGCCCGGGCCGTAGAACTTCACCCGCCCGCGCAGCACGAACCACGTCGTGTCCGAATTGTTGTGGTAGTGCAGGTTGTTTTCGCCGCCTTCGTGGACGACTTGCACCGCCAAGCGCCCGAGGCGCGTCTTCACGAGCGGAATGATGTCTTTGGGCTGACCTGAGAGCGGCGCGCGCTCGTACTTCAGCGTCTTCACCTTGCGCCTCGGCGTCACGGTGGAACGCTTCTTTGTCCTCGGGGCTCATCTTGGCGAGCGTCTCAGCTTTCACGGCGGTTCTCCTTGCGGTCATAGACGCCGTTCGAAGCTCCACCGGCCGAACCCCTGTCATCGCGCAGGAAGCGCGCCAGATACGGCGCCGTCCGGCTCGAGGCGCGGATGCGGCGATGTCGGCCGGCGTACCGGCCGCGACGATGCGGCCGCCGGCATCGCCGGCGCCCGGGCCCGATGTCGATCACCCAATCGCTGCCGGCGACGACGCGCATGTCGTGCTCGACCACGATGACCGTGTTGCCCGCATCGACCAGGCCGTCGAGCTGGAGCATCAGCTTCTCGACGTCGGCGGGATGCAAGCCCGGTCGTCGGTTCATCGAGCACGTAGAGCGTATCGCCGCGCTGCGCGCGCTGCAGTTCGGTCGCGAGCTTGATGCGCTGCGCTTCGCCGCCGGAAAGTTCGGTCGCCGGCTGACCGAGGCGCAGATAGCCGAGACCGACCTGGCGCAGCACGTCGAGCGAACGGCGCACCGGCTGCTTCGCCGGCGAAGAACTCCCACGCCGCATCGACGGTGAGCGCCAGCACGTCGGCGATCGATCTTGCCGCGATACGCGATCTTCGAGCGTCTCGGCGTTGTAGCGCGCGCCGTGACAGGTCGGGCACGGCGCATACACGCTCGGCAGAAACAGCAGCTCGACCATCACGAAGCCTTCGCCCGCGCACGTCGGGCAGCGGCCCTTCGCAACGTTGAACGAAAAGCGGCCCGCGTCGTAGCGCTCGCGCACGCGCGGCCTTGGTGGCGGCGAAGAGCTTGCGCACCGCATCGAACAGCCCGGTGTACGTCGCGAGGTTCGAGCGCGGCGTGCGGCCGATCGGCTTTTGATCGACGCGCACCAGGCGCTTCACGCGCTCCATGCCGGCCGACGATCGTGCCGCCGCTCGCGACCTCGCGGCTCGCGTTCGAGCTCTGTCGCGCTCGTCCTCTTCGAGCACCGAGCGTCGTTCCCGAGCGCCGCTTCGACGAGCTCGACCAGCGCTTGGCTGACGAGGCTCGACTTGCCCGAGCCCGAGACGCCGGTGACGGTCGTGAACACGCCGAGCGGAAAGGCGACGTCGAGATCGCGCACGTTGTTGCGCGTCACGCCGCGCAGCCGCAGCCAGCCGTGCGGCACGCGCGGCGTGCGCGGCGGCAACGTCACCGCGCCGAAGAGATGCCGGCGCGTCTCGGAATCCGCCGACCTGCGCGAGCCCCGCCGGCGGCCCGCTGTAGAGAATCCGGCCGCCGCGCTTCGCCGGCGCCGGGACCGACGTCGACGATCCAATCGGCGTGCCGGATCACGTCGAGTTCGTGCTCGACGACGAACAGCGAATTGCCCGCGGCTTTCAGTCGGTCGAGCGCGGCGAGCAGCGCCTCGGTGTCGGCCGGATGCAAGCCGGCGGAGGGTTCATCGAGCACGTACACCACGCCGAAGAGATTCGAGCGCACTTGCGTCGCCAAGCCGCAAGCGCTGCAGCTCGCCCGGCGAGAGGGTCGGCGTGCTGCGGTCGAGCGTCAGGTAGCCCAGACCGAGGTCGACCAGCACCGCGAGCCGCGCGAGCAGATCTTCGGCGATGCGCTGCACGACGAGCGATCCGCCGGGTTTGGTGTAGGGGCGCATCAGTTCGGCCAGGCGCGCGAGCGGCAGCGCCACGATCTCCGCGAAATCGAGCCCGGCGAACGTGACCGAGAGCGATTCGCGCCGCAGGCGCTTGCCGTGACACAGCGGGCACTCGGCGTTGACCATATACTGCGCCGCACGCTTCCTCATCAGCGCGCTCGGCGAGTTGGCGAACGTCTGCAGCACGTGGCGGCGGGCGCTGGTGAACGTGCCCATGATAGCTCGGTTCTTCCTTGCGCTTGAGCGCGCGCTGCACTTGTTTGGGCGTATAGCCCGCATACACGGGAACCGTCGGCTGCTCGTCGGTGAAGAGCAGCCAGTTGCGGTCTTTCTTCGGCAGCTCGCGCCACGGCCGGTCGACGTCGTAGCCGAGCGTGACCGCGATGTCGCGCAAGTTCTGGCCGTGCCAGGCGGTCGGCCACGCGGCGATCGCCCGCTCGCGGATCGTGAGCGAAGGATCGGGCACCATCGAGCGCTCCGTCACGTCGTACGTGCGGCCCAAACCGTGGCAGCGCGGACACGCGCCTTGCGGCGTATTCGGGGAAAATGCTTCGGCCTCGAGGTGCGGCTGCTTGGGCGGATAGACCCCGGCCCGCGAGTAGAGCATGCGCAGCAAGTTCGAGAGCGTCGTTACGCTGCCGACCGACGAGCGTGCCGTCGGCGAACCGCGCTGTTGCTGCAAGGCCACGGCCGGCGGCAAGCCGTCGATCTCGTCGACTTCCGGCACCGCCATTTGGTGGAAGAGCCGCCGCGCGTAGGGCGACACCGATTCGAGATAGCGCCGCTGCGCCTCGGCGTAGAGCGTGCTGAAAGCGAGCGACGACTTGCCCGAGCCCGAGACGCCCGTGAACACGACCAGCGCTTCGCGCGGGATGTCGAGGTCGACGTTCTTGAGGTTGTGCTGGCGCGCGCCCCGTACGCGCACGAACCCCGACGGCGGCACGTTCACGACGTGCCTGTACCCGCCCGGTCCGCCGGCTATCCCCTCAGCCGGTGAGGAAGTCGAGGTGGATGCGGTTGAACGTGGGGCTGTCTTCGAATTGCGGCCAGTGGCCGCAGTCTTCCATCAGCACGAATTGCGCGCCGGGCACGAGCGCGGCGATCTCTTGGCCGACCGAGGCCGGGGCGGTCGGATCGTGGCTCGTCCAGAGCACCAGTGTGGGCGCGGCGATCGCCCGCCACTCTTCGGGCGCGATCATGTTGCGGCGGCGAACGTCGGGTTCTTGCAGACACAAAATGCGGCGCATCGCATCGACGAAGCCCGGCTGCTGATAGATCGCGAGGCGAGTCGCGATCAAATCGTCGGTCACCGACGCCGGATCGGCCATCAAGAACTCCAGCCGCTTCTTGACCGTTTCCCACGACGCGTCCTCAACCGCGGCCAGCGAGAGCACCTTGATGCGCGCCATCACTTCGGGATTGAACGTCGAGCCGCCGGTCGTGTTGAGGACCAGCCGCGCGAGCCGGCCGGGGTACGTGAGCGCGAAGCGAGCGGCGACCCAGCCGCCGAGCGATTCGCCGCTGATCGATGCGCGCTCGATGCCCTCGGCATCCATGAACGCCCGCACGTGCTCCACGTAATCGGCGATCTCGTAGCCCGGTTGTTCGGGTTTGTCGCTGAACCCATGACCGACCAGATCGAAGGCGTAGGTGTGAAAACGCTCGCCGTGCGAGCCGAGATTGCGCGAATACGCCTCGGCGTGGCCGCCGGTCCCGTGGATCAGCAGCAGCGGCGGCTTGTCCTTGGTGCCCGACTCCAGCACGCGCGTTCGAATGCCGCCGGCATCGGCCCAGCGCTGCGTGAAGGTGACGCCGAACAGGTCGGTCCACGTTCCGCGCGCGCTCACGCGGCGAAACTCGTGGCGATGCCCATGCCCGTGATCCATTCCGGCACGGGGTCGTAACAGACGGCGCCGGCCGTACCGCCGGCCGCGGCAAGGGCGGCTAGCCACGTGCGCACTTCTTGCGCACCCGGACCGGCGGCCGCGATGCCGTCGGTCGTCAGCGCTTCGAGCGCCGCCATATCGCCGCGGCGGATGAGTTCGAGGAAGTGCTGGTCCCAGGCAAGAGCGATTCGCTTGCCGGCGTCGGCGAGCGCCGCGCGCGATGCGGCCTGGCGCTGCGCTTCGGGGAGCAACGCCGCTTGCGGGTTGACCGCCGGCGGCGAATGCGAGAGCCCCCCCGATGCGACGAACAGCACGCGCTGCGCCCGGCCGGCGAGAACACCCGCCACCGCGCGGCCGAGCGCGACCGCACGGCAGGGTGCGCCGAGCGGCGGGATCGCGCAGTTGATCAGGATCGGGATGACGGGACGCGCATCGAACGGTCCCAGCAACTGCCGCCACGTCAACCCGAAACCGTGATCGAGCCGTAAGCTCGAGCCGAACGCGATGTCGACACCTGCGGCGAGAACGCCGTCGACCAGTGCCGTCGCGAGCTCACCCGGTACGGAGTACTCACCTTCGGGCAAATTCCAATCACCGTAACCGCACGCCGCGAGCCCGACGGTGAACGACGGCACGATATCGGTGAGCGTGCGCTGGTGCTCGGTTCCGAAAAAAACGACTAGATCGGGATCGTACGCGGCGATGGCCGCCCGCACGCCCTCGGCCGCCGCTCGAAAGACCGCTCCGGGTTGTCCGGGGAGATCGTCGTGAATCAACGGGCTGTGCGAAATGCACACGAACTCAACCGCGCTCACGCGGCCTCACAACAAGAAGCCCAAGTTGAGCAATGGCTCTTCGGCGTTGGCAAGGTCGGCTTTCTTTTGAACGATCGTGATACGGCCGTCGGCATCCATGCGCAAACGGTGCGTGTAGCTTCCGCCCCAGATCTGCTGCAGGCCGGCCCGAACTTCGACCAGCGTGAAGACTGATTCGACGACGACCATGTCCGCCGCGTAGGGCTCGCGGCTGACCATCACGTTCGAGATCGTGCGCGAGGTGCGCGAGGGCGGATCTTGAGCGTAGGCGATGCCGCTCTTGAGGCGGGCCACGCGGTCGGCCAGGCGGCCCGCGTCGTCGTAGAGGATGTTCAGCTCGCTCTCGGGATCAGGCTGACCTTCGCGCAGCGGCACCCAGTAGGTGGCATCGGTGGCGAACAGCGCGAGCCAGGCGTCGTAATCGCGCGCGTCGAGCAAGCGTGCTTCCTGGAAGAGAAAGCGCGCGCAGCGCCGCTCGAGCTCGGCATCATCGAGCGCCACGTGCAGCGTGCCGATCATACGCTCACGGCCTCACGCACCGGCGCGGGGCGGGCGCTCATCAGCCGCAGCCACTGTTTGTACTGGGCGCGCTGCGTCGTCTCATCGGTGATCTCGGCGCGGATCGCATCGCCGTCGGTTTGTTCGCGCTCGAGCCCGCGCCAAAAGCGAATCTCCGGGACCTCGACGGCCTGCAAACCGTTTTGAATGCGGCGAAAGATCTCCATGTCGTCGGGTGAACCGAAACCGGCCGGCCCGAAGAAGGCTTCGTGCGAACGCAGCCGCATGCGGTTGAGCCGGTCCGGCAACCCGTGCAGGGTCGTCGGATACAGCTCGACGAGCGTGCGGTTCACGCTGACCGGTTTGATGACGCGAATGTGGACGCCGATCAGAACGAGGTTCGGGTAGATCGCGAGGTTGAAGCCGTTGCCGCCGATCGCGTTGATGAACTTGCGGGCGCCCTCGGCGCCGTGAACGCGTTCCATCTCGGCGATGATGTCGGCCCCGCCCGGCGACATCTTGAAGCGCGTGTAGTACACGTCGCGCATCTCGGAGCGCTGATCGGTGCAGGAATGGCCGCCGCCGAGATCCATCGTGAACGCGCTCGAGGTATCCTGATAGAACGATCCCCGCGTGCCGAGATGCCGGTCTTGGATATCGAAGAACGAGCGGTGCACGAAGAAAGCGTGATACGCGTCGACCGCGTTCTCGAGCTGCAGCTTCCAATTCGCTTCATAATAATAGCGATGCCGTCCGCTGCGCGCATCGACGCCGCCGCCCGGCGCCGCGTCGACGAACGCGTCCAGATAGTCCGCGGCGCGGCCGAGATGTTCGCGCAGCGTCGGGCCGTCCGGCGTCATGCGCGCGAAGATGAAGCCGCGATACGATTCGACGCACGGCGCTTGCGCGAGGCCGAGCTGCTCGCGCTTGGCCAGCGAACCGAAACCGGGTGCATAGGGCAACCCGGTGAGGTTGCCGGCACGGTCGTAGGTCCAGCCGTGGTAGGCGCAGCGGAAGAACTGCGCCTCGCCCTTGGCCGGCTGACACACCGTGGCCGCGCGATGGCTGCAGCGGTTGACGAGCACGCGGATCGCACCGTCGTCGTCGCGCGTGACGATGACCGGGGTCGCGCCGATCTCGGTCGTCTTGAATTCCCGCGGTTGGGCGATCTCGCTCTCGTGAGCGACGTACACCCAGGTCGCCGCGAAGATCCGCTCGAGCTCGGCCGCATAGATGTCGGGGTCCAAATAGATGCGCCGGTCAACGCCGGAATCCGTCACGAGTGCCGCAGGATCGAGCATGTGGACAGTATGGTCACCGCATGCTATATATGTCAAGATTGACCGGTCTGAAGAGACTGATCTCGGGAGTTTCCATGATACGGTGCTAGCCTTATCCAAGGTCGAGCCGGTCGACGGCGGGATCGCGCTCGTCGACGTCGAGCCGCGGCCGCCGGCGGCCGGCGAAGTGCTCCTGCGCGTACATGCGGCCGGTATCTGCGGTACCGATCTTCAGGTCGTTCGCTGGTCGGAGCGGTACGCAACGCGCGTGCTGCCGCCGCGCGTGCTCGGACACGAGATGAGCGGAACCATCACGGCGGTCGGCCCGGGTGTCTCGGCGCTTGCGCCGGGAGACCGCGTGAGCATCGAAAGCCATCTGTGGTGCGGGGTCTGCCGGACGTGCCGGCTCGGGCACGAGCACCTGTGCGAAAACACGCGCTATCCGGGCATCGACTTCGACGGCGGCTTCGCGCAGTTCGTCACGCTGCCGGCGCAACTGGCCTGGAAGATTCCGGCCGCGCTGCCGTTCGAAATCGGCGCGCTGCTCGAACCCTTCGGCATCGCGCTCCATGCCGTACTGGCCGGCACCGGGGTCGCGGGCCGCTCGGTGCTCGTCAACGGCTGCGGCCCGATCGGGCTGATGTCGGTCGCGGCCGCGCGTGCGCTCGGCGCCGCCCGCATCATCGGCGCCGACCTCGATGCCGGCCGGCTGAAGACGGCGCTGCGCGTCGGCGCCGATCGCGCCGTCGACGTGGCGGCCACGCCGTTGAACGCCGCGGTGGAAGCCGTGACGGGCCACGCCGGCGCCGACGTGGTGGTCGAGACCACCGCGGTCGCCGAGGGCTTCGCGGCCGCTTTTTCAGCCGTCGCGCGCGGCGGGGAAATTCGCCTGGTCGGAACGCCGCCGCGGCTCGCCGATTTCTCGTTTGCCGATTGGTTCCGCAACCGGCCGACGGTGCAGAGCATCCACGGCCGGCGCATTTGGGAGACCTGGCAACACGCGACCGAACTGCTCGCCGGCGGCGCGGTCGACCTCGAATTTCTCACGCGCGAAGTGCTGCCGCTGCGTGACGGCGTGCGCGCGTTCGATCTTCTGCGAGAACGGCGCCTGACCAAGGCGATCCTCGCTTGCAATTGATCCAAAGAAGATAGGAAGAGCTCTATGCGACGTCTTGCTTTCGTTTCGTGCGCGGTACTGTGCGCGGTCCTCGCGGCGCGCGGTTCGGCGCCGGCCGCGCCTGCCGCCGGCGTGCCGGTCGAGATCAATGCTATTCTGCCGATGACCGGCGGTGCGGCGCAGCTGGGCAGCAAAGAGGGCGAAGCGCTGACCGTCATGCAGGCGTACGTGAACAAGAACGGCGGTATCAACGGGCGGCCCGTGCATTTCACGATCGCGGACGATGCCTCGAACCCGCAAAACAGCGTGCAGCTGGCAGCGGCGTTGGTGGCGAAGAAAGCGAACGCGATCGTCGGCTCGGCCGTCGTCGCGTCGTGCAGTGCAATGGATCCGCTGATCGAAAAGGCCGGACCGCTGCAGTACTGCCTCTCCCCGGTGATTCAGCCCGCGGCGGGTTCCTACATGTTCTCAGCCAACGTCGGAACGAAGGACTTCGTCGCCGTGATCCTGCGCTATTTCAAAGCGCACGGCTGGACGCGCATCGCTCTGATGACGACGACGGAAGCGAGCGGCCGCGATTTCCAGCAAGAGTTCACGGCGCAAGTGGCCGGCCCGGACGCCGCCGGTCTCCAGATCGTGGCGAACGAGTCGTACAATCCGCAAGACATCTCGGTCGCGGCGCAAATCGCGCGCGTGAAAGCGGCCGCGCCGCAGGTGCTGATGACGTTCGCGATCGGTCCGGCGTTCGGCACCCTCGTTCGCGGCGCAAACGACGGCGGCCTGACGCTGCCGATCTTCGCATCCTCGGCCAACTTGGCGTCGACTCAGCTCGCGCAGTACAAAAGCGAAGTGAAGGAGCTCTTCTTCGTGGCCGGCGGCGGCGCGGCGCTCGACAGCCATGCACCGCCGCGGCAGCAAGCCGCGCAGACCGCGTTCTTCAGCGCGTTCAAAGATGCCGGCGTGAAAGTGGAATACTTGCACACCCTCTCGTGGGATCCCACGATGATCCTCATCGACGCGCTGCGTCACGCCGGACCCGACGCATCACCCGACGCACTGCGTGCCTATATCGGATCGCTGCAAAACTGGTACGGCATCACCGGGCGCTACGACTTCCGCGCGATCCCGCAACGCGGCATCGGGCGCAACGGCGCCGCGATTTACCGTTGGGACGCCGCAACCGAGCAGATCACGACCGTGCCGCTGCCCTAGCGTCGTCGCGGCCGCGCCGGATTTCGAACGGGTGCGCCGAAGCCTCGGCGCATGAGCGGCGTACGGGTTCTGGTGGGCACGCGCAAGGGCGCGTTCATCCTGACGGCCGACGGGAAGCGCGAGCGCTGGGACGTGAGCGGCCCGCACTTTCCCGGCTGGGAAATCTACCACGTCAAGGGCTCGCCGGTCGAGCCCAACCGCATCTACGCGTCCCAAACCAGCGCCTGGTTCGGGCAACAGATTCAACGCTCCGACGACGGCGGCGTCACCTGGGCACCGGTCGGGAACGCCTTCGCCTACGACGGCGTCCCCGGCACGCACCAGTGGTATGACGGCACGCCGCATCCGTGGGAGTTCGCGCGCGTGTGGCATCTCGAACCGGCGCTCGGCGATCCCGATACCGTCTATGCCGGCGTCGAGGACGCGGCGCTGTTCCGCTCGAGCGACGGCGGACGTAACTGGGCCGAGCTTTCGGGCCTGCGCGGCCACGGCTCGGGACCGTTCTGGCAGCCGGGCGCCGGCGGCATGTGCCTGCACACGATACTGCTCGACCCCAAGCACCCCGAGCGCATCTTCGTCGCGATCTCGGCGGCGGGCGCGTTTCGCAGCGACGACGCCGGCAGCACCTGGCGCCCGATCAACCGCGGACTCAAATCCGAGGGCATCCCGGACCCCGAGGCGGAGGTCGGCCACTGCGTTCACCGCTTGGCCATGCACCCCTCGAATCCGGACCGGCTCTACATGCAAAAGCATTGGGACGTGATGCGCACCGACGACGCCGGCGAATCGTGGGTGGAGGTGAGCGGAAACTTACCGACCGACTTCGGCTTCGCGATCGACGTGCACGCGCACGAGCCCGAGACGATCTACGTCGTGCCGATCAAGAGCGACTCCGAGCATTTCCCGCTCGAGGGCAAGCTGCGCGTCTACCGCAGCCGCACCGGCGGCACGAGTTGGGAACCGCTGACCAAGGGCTTACCGCAGAGCCACTGCTACGTCAACGTGCTGCGCGACGCGATGTGCGTCGACACGCTCGATCCCTGCGGCATCTATTTCGGCACCACCGGCGGCGCGGTGTACGGGTCGAGCGACGCCGGCGATAACTGGGCGCCGATCGTACGCGATCTCCCGGCCGTGCTGTCGGTCGAAGTCCAGAGCTTGGCGTGATTCGCGTCGTCTTGCCGGCGCAGCTGCGCACCTTGGCGCGCATCGAGGGCGAGGTGCGGCTCACCGTGGAGGGTGCGGTGACGCAAAGCGCGGTTCTCGATGCGCTCGAGCAACGCTATCCGATGCTGCAAGGCGCGATCCGCGATCGCGTGACGCGCAAGCGCCGGCCCTTCCTGCGTTTCTTCGCCTGCGAACGCGATCTCTCGCACGAAGCACCGGAGACGCCGCTGCCGGATGCGGTTGCCGGCGGTACCGAACCGCTGCTCGTCGTCGGCGCGATGGCGGGCGGCTGACGGGCGCTTCGCACCTCAGCCGAGGTAGATGCCGCCGTTGACGTGCAGCGTCTGCCCCGTGATGTAGCGCGCGCCGGGCCCGGCGAGCCAGCGCACTGCGGAGGCGACGTCTTCGGTCGCGCCCAGCCGGCCGACCAGCGTCGCGCGGCCGGCGCGGTGCGCGGGCGCCGCGCCCTCGCGGACCGTATCGATCAAGCCCGGCACGACGCAGTTCACGGTGATGCCGTCGCTCGAGAGATCGTGCGCCAGCGCGCGCGTCAGACCGCCCAGGCCCGCTTTCGCCGTGACGACGTGCGCGCGGCCGCGCGCGCCGGTATCCGCCGTCAAACCGCCGATGTTCACGATCGCGCCGCGGCCGCTCGCGCGCAAGTGCGGCAGCGCCGCCTGACTGCAGAGAAACGCACCGTCGAGCACGACGTGCAGCACCGCCTGCCAGCGCGCGAGCGTGAGTTCTTCGAAGGGCGCTTCGTCGCGCTGCGCGGCGTTGTTGACCAGGATGTCGAGCCGCCCGAAACGCGCGACCGCTTCGGCGATCAGGTGCGCGACGCCGGCCGGATCGGCGACGTCGGCCGTCACGGCCAGCGCGCGTCCGCCGCCGGCTTCGATCTCGGCCGCCAGCGCCGCCGCTTCGGCGGCCGATGTTTTCGCGTTGATCACGACGGCCGCGCCGGCATGCGCGAAGGCGCGCACGATGTCGCGTCCGATGTTGCGCGCCGCGCCGGTGACGAGCGCGACCGCGCCTTCGAGTTCCGCTTCCATAGCAACAAGCGTTCTCCGCAGGAGAACGCGCGGCACCTTCACGACTAGCGCCTATGAGCAGTCCTTCCCTCGCGCCCGCTACGGTTGCAGAGCAGCTCGCGCGCGCGGCGCACGGCGTACGCGCAAACGAACTTCCCGCCGCCGTGCGGCGCGTGGCAGCCGACCTCGTCCTCGACGTGGCCGGCTTGTGCGTGGCCGCGCGCGGCACCGACTACGTGCGCGCGGTGCTGCAAACCGCCGAACCCGGCGGAGCCTGCACGGCGATCGGGCATCCCGGTTCGTACGCCGCAAGCGATGCCGCGCTGATCAACGGCATCGCGGCGCACGGCGAGGACTACGACGACACGTTCGAAGGCGGCCCGGTGCACGCCGGCGCGGTGATCGTTCCGGCGGTGCTGGCCGCGGCCGAACGCTACGGCGCGAGCGGTGATGCGCTGCTGTGCGGCATCGCTGTCGGCACCGAAACGATGTGCCGGCTGGGCCTGGTCGCACCGATGCGCGTGCACAAGGCGGGCTTCCATCCCACCAGCGTCTTCGGCGCGGTGGGCAGCGCGATCGCGGTCGCGGTGATGCTCGGGCTCGACGAGCGCGCGATCGTCGACGCGCTCGGTATCGTCGGCAGCATGGCCGGCGGGATCATCGAGTATCTCGCCGAGGGCGCGTGGACGAAACGGCTGCACGCCGGCTGGGCCGCGCAATCCGGCATTCGGGCCGCCCTCCTGGCCCGCGGGGGCTTCGTCGGCCCGCGCTCCGTGTTCGAAGGAACGCACGGCCTCTTCTTCGGTTTCGCCAATACCGGAGCGAACGATTTCACGCCGCTGACCGGCGGCTTCGGCCGCACGTGGTTGATGGAAACCGTCGCCTTCAAACCCTACGCCTGCGGCACGATGATCCATCCCTACATCGACTGCGCCGTTCGGCTGGCCGCGCGCGGCGTGAGCGCCGACGAGATCGTCGCGATCGAATGCGATACGGCCGAAGGCATCGTCCACCGGCTGTGGGAGCCGCTGGCCGGGAAACAAGCGCCGCCCAACGCCTACGCGGCGAAGTTCAGCACGCCGTTCTGTATCGCGCTCGGCTTCGTGCACGGCGACGTCGGCCTCGGCGCGTTCACGGAAACGGCGGTGCGCGATCCGCGCGTGCGCGCCCTCGCCGCCAAGGTGCGCTACCGGATCGATCCCGGCAACCCCTATCCGCGCGCGTTCACGGGTCATCTGCGCGCGACGCTGAGCGACGGCCGCGTGATCGAAGAGCGGCAGCCGCACTTCCGGGGCGGCGCCCAAGAACCGCTGAGCGCGGCCGAGATCGCCGCCAAATACGCCGCCAACAGCGCTTACGGCGGCTGGCCGGCGGCGCAAAGCACTTCGGCGCGCGCAACGCTGGAGCATATCTTCCAGGGGCCGCTCGACCTGACGGCGTTGCGCGGCTGAGAAGAGGCTAACCCGAGAAGAGGATGTCGCGCGCGTCGATCGGCTGCGCGAGCGTCTTGTACTTGAGCATCGCATCGATCACCGGCTGGACGAGCTTGGGGTCGAGCGTGGTCCCTTGCTCGACGCGCGTCATCTTCGCCACCTGCGCGGGCTCGAGCGAGGTGAACTTCGCGATCAGCTCGGCTGTCTGCGCGTGGTGCCCGTTGACGTAATTCGCCGCCTTGCGCAGCCCCGCCGCGACGTCGCGCACGATCGCGGCGTTGGCGGCGGCGTAGGTTTTCGTCGTGAACCAGGCCGTGTACATGAAGCGCGGCGCGATGCCGTCGAAATGATGCGCGACCGCGCGCACCGCCGAACCGTTCAAGGCGGCCGAAAGCACCGGCTCGTTCACCGAACCGGCCACGACGCGGCCGCCTTCGATCGCGACCGGAATCTCGCCGATCGGCACCTCGACGAACTTGATGCTCGCGATGTCGCCGCCGTTCTTATCCATCCAGGCCAGCACCGCGAGCGAGTGGATGTCGTTGAGCGCGCCGACGGCGATCGTCTTGCCGTTGAGGTCGGAGGCTTTCTTGAGCGGCGAGTCGCTCTTCACGAGCAGCGCCGCGATCGGCGCGCGCGAATCGTACAGGCCCGCCGGCATGATGATCGTGAACGGCAAGCCCTTGCTGAAGGCCGCGATCAGCGGCGGCGTGCTCGATTTACCGAACTGATAGCTGCTGCCGACGACCCCGCTCATCACCGAGGGACCGTTGTGCTGCGACTGCATGTCCACATCGAGCCCGTAGGGTTTGAACAAACCGCTCTGGATGCCGTAGAGCACCGTCGTCGCGGAATCTTCCGGCACCCCGGCCATCTTGATCGCCGTGAGGTCGGCGGCGCGGGCCGGCGACGGCAGCGCGACCGCGGCGCCGGCCAAAGCGAGGAACGAGGCGCGCGAAGGTGCTGACATGAGCGGCTCGTTCCAGCCCAAGCGCCGGAATTCCGGCGCTCGGCGCGAATGCGTCGCACATGACGGCCGCGCCACCGATGAGCGTTGCGGTTCTTCGCTTCGATCGCACCGCCGCGCTGACCGACGGGCGTGTACGCGCCAAGAACATCACGTTCGTGAATACTCCGGGTGGCCCGACCGCGATCGCGGGCCTCTTGAACGCGGCGTTCGATGCGGCCGACGTGCCGCTCGTACAATACGTTCACTGGATTCATTCCGGTCTGCCGCTCACCGCGATTCCGGTCTTCAGCGATCGGCTCTTTCAGCGGCCCTACGTCTATACGCGATCCGACACCGGGATCACGAGCCTCGGCGATCTGCGCGGCCGGCGGGTCATGTGCGCGCCGTCGTATTTCGGAACGCCGGCGTTCTGGCACCGCGCGCTGCTCAAGGAAGACTACGGCATCGACGCGCACGAGGTCGAGTGGTTCAGCGCGACGCGGCTGCGCGAGGGCATGCAGGTGCCCGCGGGCGTTCGCTTGACCTACAGCCCGGCATCGTACTTGGGGCTCGAGCGTCTCTTGGACGGCACCGTCGATTGTTTGATGACGGCGCGCACCGCGATGGTACCGCCCGCCGAGCGCGAGCGCGTCGTTCGCGTGCCGGCCGACGCGCACGAGCGCGACCGCGAATGGGTAGGCCGGACGGGCTTCTTCCCGATCCTGCACGTGATCGCCGTGCGCCGCGACTCACTCGAGCGCCGCCCGAACTTGGCCCAGGAACTCTGCCGCGCATTCGATCGCGCCAAAGAACTCGCGTACCGCATCTTGCAGGACGAACGCATGACGAGTCTGCCCTTCATGCGCCGGTACTTGGACGAGACGGTCGAAACGTGGGGCGACGATCCGTGGCCCTACGGCGTCGAGCCGAATCGCGCCGTCCTAGCTCGCTTTCTCGGCTATGCCCACGAGCAAGGACTCACGGAACGCACGCTCGCCGTCGATGAACTCTTTACGGAGAGTGCGGCCGGCTATGCATTCGAGGCGCGCATGACGCCGGGCTGCATCACGGCCACGACCGACGGCGGTTGGGCCGCGCTCTCCACCGAACCCTATTCCGAACACGCGTCAGAACGAGAGGAAGCATGACCGAAAAACGGCCCGCGTTGAGACCGCGCACGGCGATCGACGTGCATCGCACGGGGCCGGGCACCGTGGCCGGGCGCTACTTGCGGTCGTTTTGGCAGCCGGTATTTCATTCCGACGACGTTCCGGCCGGACGGGCGAAACCGATTCGCATCATGGGCACCGACTACACGCTCTACCGCGGTACCGACGGCGCGCCCTATCTGGTCGATTTTCGCTGCCCGCACCGCGGCACGCAGCTCGCGGCCGGCTGGATCGAAGGGGCGGCGATCCGCTGCTTCTATCACGGCTGGAAATTCGACGGTTCGGGGACCTGCATCGATCAGCCGGCCGAACCGAAGAGCTTCGCCCACAAGGTGAAGATCGGCGGCTACCCGTGCCGCGACTATCTGGGCCTGGTCTTCGCCTATCTCGGCGAAGGTGAACCGCCGGCGTTCCCGCGCTATCCCGATTTCGAGAACGTCGAAGGTTTGCTCGAGCTCGATAGCTATTTCCGGGCCTGCAATTATTTCAACAACCTGGAGAACGGCGCCGACCTCACGCATTCCGGCTTCGCGCACCGGAGCAACCCGGGCTCGTTCGACGGTCTCGAGGAGAGCCCGCTGGTGTCCGCGCAGGAGAGCTGCTGGGGAATTACGATCTCCGCCCGCTGGTCGACACGAACCCAAATCTCCCAGATCGGGATGCCCAATATTTTCCATCACAAAGCGCAGCCCACCGACGCCGCGATCGCGATCTTCCGCGAGTTCATGGCCTGGTGGGTGCCGATCGACGATGAGAACCATATCCAGTTCACGGTGGCGGCGGTGCGCTTGCCGCCCGACAAAGCGCAGGCCTACGCCGAACGCCGCGAACAGCGCTTGGCGCAGCGAACCGCGTCGAGCGTCGACCTCGCCGCGCGTATTTTGAAAGGCGAACTGTACGTGGATCAGGTCGAGCCCGCGTCGACCGACTACGTGCGGATGCAAGATCACATCGCGCAAGTCGGTCAGGGGCGGATCGCCGATCACACCAACGAACGGCTCGGCCAGAGCGACAACGGCGTGATCTTCGTGCGCAAAATCTGGGCCCGCGAGCTCGGCCGGTTGGAGAAGGGCGAACCCCTCACGGCCTGGACCTACGACACCGCGCAACTGCACATCTCGCGCGGCGAGGAACTCGAAGAGCACTATCACGCGCAGGTTACGGCCTGATGCGCCGCCTCGCCCTCGGCCTCGCGTTCGCGTTGGCTTTGGCGGCCCCGACGGCGGCCGCGCCGGCCGAACCCTACACGATCACGGCGATTCTTTCGCAGACCGGTCCGGGCGCGTTCCTCGGCCACTCCGACGTCGTCGCGCTGCAAGCGCTCGAGAAAGTCGTGAACCGGTCGGGCGGTATTCGCGGCCGGCCCGTTCACTTCGTGTTCGAGGACGATCAAAGCAGTCCGGCGCTGGCGGTGCAGTTGACCGACAACCTCGTGGCGCAGCACGTCGCGGTCATGATCGGACCGTCGGGCAGCGCAACGTGTTCGGCGGTCATTCCCATCGTCGGCAAAACGGGCCCCGTCGAGTACTGCGCCTCGCCGTCCATCCATCCGGCGCCGAACAGCTACTCCTTCGCGACGAGCGTGACCGTGCACGACTCGGTCGGCGGCGCGCTGCGCTACTTCCACACGCGCGGCTGGCACCGGGTCGCGCTGCTGGTGTCGACCGATGCGACCGGGCAAGAAGGCGAGCAAAACGTGCGCGATGCCCTCACTCGCCCGGAAAACCGCGATCTCACCCTGGTCGCAGACGAGCACTTCAACGTCGCCGACTTGAGCGTCGCCGCTCAGATCACGCGCGTTGGCGCGGCAGCGCCCGACGTGTTCATCGCGTGGACGACGGGCACACCGTTCGGCTTGATCCTCAAGCAGCTCTCGCAGAGCGGTCTCGAGGTGCCGGTCTTGAGCAACTCCGGCAACGCCATCACGGTGCAGATGGAACAGTACATTCCGGTGCTGCCGAAGGAGCTGTACTTCTCCTCGATCGTGGGCCTCGGTTTGAACGTCTTGCGGCCCGGGCCGATCCACGATGCCTTAGCGAAGTTCAACGCGGCGCTCAAATCCGCCGGCGTCACGCCCGACAACGGCTACGTGTTCGCTTGGGATCCGGCCTTGATACTGATCGACGCCTTGCAACACGCCGGCCCCGATGCGAGCGCGACGCAAGTGCGGGACTATATCGAAGCACTGCACGGCTTCGCCGGCATCAACGGGCTCTACGACTTCCGCGACGGCAGCCAGCGCGGCCTCGGCATCAACTCCGAAATGGTGATTCGCTGGAATCCGGTCACCAAGGCCTGGATCCCGGTCACGCGGCCGGGCGGAATGAAGCTTTCCGCCAAACCGTCGTGATGCGTTCATTTGCAGACGTAGTTTTCCGCGCGGTCGATGTCGCCCGTTCCCGTGTAGTGCGCGGCGGCGGGATAGACGCACAGCGGGCGCGAGATCGCGGCGCCGGTTTTCGTCGCGATGATGCGCACGGGCGCTTTTCCGTCGGCGACCCAGCCGTCGATCGCGGAGATCATGTCGAAGCGGTCGGGGCCCGGACCGCCGCCGCAATGGTAGACGCCCGGCGCTAGAAACACGCGCACGTCGTCGTTGAGCGCGGCTTGGCTGACGCCGAGTTTCGCCGCCGACGCCGCGAGCATCGCGTGATAATAGGCCAGCGTTCCGATCGGGCTGGGCCCCGGATCGTAGACGCCGTGCCACATGATCCACTTGCCGCCGTGCTTGAAAAACGCCGCGGCGTCGGGATCGGTCGCCTGCACCAGCGGTGCGGTGTCGCTCAGCGCGATCGCCCCGAGCGCTTGATCCGGCGTCAGCGTCTGCCAGGGATGGTTGGGATCGGCGTAGAGCACGTCCATCAGGTAGCTGACGCCGAGCGCGAAGTTCGTGCCGAGCGGGTTATCAGGTGTTCCGCCGATCGAGCGCGGCGTCCACTGCAGCTCGCCGCCGCGCGGCAGCGGGAACGCCGCCACGCGCCCATCCTGCGTCGTGATACCGGCATAGCTGCGGCGCACGGCTTGGAGCTGGCGGTCGGTGAGGCAGGTGGGAGCGCCGGCGCCCTTGCAGGCGAGTTCGGCCGGATCCCATTTACAGGTCGCAGGGTCGGCGATGATACCGTCCTTGACGCCGTCGTCGAGATCGCAGGCGTTCAACACGGCGCGGTTCACCAACTCGACTTGGGCCGGCGTCAGTTTGCTCGCCGGGTTCAGCTGGAAGAACTGCAGCCGGAAGAGCGCGCTCGTCTGAACGCGCAGATCGTACACCGGCGCACCCGAGACGACGCCGTCGTAGTCGTCGGGAAAGCGCTGCACCTCGGTGAAGCCCTGCCGCCCGCCGGTCGAGCAGCCTTGAAAGTATGCTTTCGACGGTGCCTGACTGTAGTAGTGCGCGATCACCGCTTTGCCGATCACGGTCATTTCGTGCACGGAGCGATAGCCGAAATCCGCCAGCGTCACGCGATTGATGTGGCCCGGCGATTCGATCATGAACGAGCCGTCGTTGTTGCCCGTGCCCGGATGACCGGTGTCGGTCTCCGCCACCGCGAAGCCCTTACTCAGTCCGGGCGCCGCGCCCAGCAGCGTCACGTTGCCGGAGAAACCGCCGCCGCCGATGCCGAGCATCTTGCCGTTCCAGTTTTCCGGCAGGCGATAGACGACGCCGATGTTCGATCCCGGCACGGGGCGAATCGTCGCGGTCACCTCGCAGAATGCCGGCAGGCCGACGTTCGCATCGACCATGCGCGCCGACGTCACGGTCGTATCGGCGAACAGGCCGGCGGCGGTGAGGCCGCTGCAGGCCGGTTCGGCGGCGCCGGCGCGGCTCGCCGCATCGTGCGAGGCGGCGACGCACAACACGATTGCCGCCGCGATCGCCGCAGGCCTGAAGATTTGCCCGCTACCCCTCACGTGGGCCAGTAGAGGCGCATCGGATTGTCGACCAGCAGTTTCTGCTGGAGTTCTTTCGTCACCGCGATCCGCGGGATGAAGTCGACCAGCTTGCCGTCATCGGGCATGTGCGTCTCCATGTTCGGATGCGGCCAATCGGTGCCCCACAGCACGCGGTCCGGATAGCGTTCGACCAGCGTCCGCCCGAACGGGACGACGTCGTCGTACGGCGGTCCCTGTTCGCTGATGCGCTCGGGGCCGGTGACCTTCACCCAGATGTTTTCGTGCTCGTCGAGCAGGCGCAGAAAGCGTTTCCACTGCGGGTGATCCGTGCCGAGCTTGGCATCGGGGCGGCCCATGTGATCGACGACGACCGTCGTCGGGATCGCTTCGATGAACGGCGCGAGATCTTCGAGGTCCTGGGACTCGAAGTACACCACGACTTGCCAGCCCAGCTGCTTGCACATGTCGATCACGCGCTGGTAGCGTTCGGGCGGCGTGGGGTCGACCAAGCGCTTGAGAAACGCGAAGCGCACTCCGCGTATGCCGGCGGCGTCCATGACCTTGAGCTCGTCGAGCGAGATGCCGAGATCGACGACCGCGATGCCGCGCGCTTTTTCGCCGGCGGCTTTGATCCCGTCGATCGTCGCCGTGTTGTCGGTGCCGTGGCAGCTCGCTTGCACGATCACGTTGCGCGACAAGCCCAAGAAATCGCGCAGGTGAAAGAGGTCTTCTTTCGAGGCGTCGCCGGGCGTGTATTTCCGTTTGGGCGAATACGGAAAGACGTCGCCCGGTCCGAAGATGTGGCAGTGGGCGTCGACCGAACCCGGCGGCACGACGAACGTCGGCTTCGAGGGGTTCGGATGAAATTTGTTGAGGTCCAAGGTGTCCATGTCGAGTGTCCCTTTATTTCGACTGCGCGGCGAGTTGCGCTTTGAGGCGCGGGTAGACGTCGTAGGCGTTCGTCTCGAAAAGCTGCGTGCGCGTGCCCTCGTCGAGCTTGAGCGCATCGATGTACTTCTTGGTGTCGTCGAAGTAGTGTTTGGTGTCGGGATCGATGCCGCGCACGGCGCCCACCATCTCCGACCCGAACAGGATGTTCTTGAGTGGGATCACGTCCAGCAGCAGCTCGATGCCGGGCAGATGATACACGCACGTATCGAAAAAGATGTTGTTGAGGAGCAAGTCGTTCAGTTCCCCGAGCTTCATGTCCAGCGCGATGCCGCGATACCGTCCCCAGTGATAGGGCACGGCCCCCCCGCCGTGCGGGATGATCAGCTTCAGCTCCGGGAAATCTTTGAAGACTTGGGCCGATTGGATGAACTGCATGAACGCGGTCGTGTCGGCCGCGATGTAGTAGGCGCCGGTCGCATGGAAGGTTGGGTTGCACGAGCCGCTGACGTGCACCATCGCGGGCACCTTCAGCTCGACCATCTTCTCGTAGAACGGATACCAGTATTTGTCGTACAGCGGCGGCGCGTCGAAGTGGCCGCCGGACGGATCCGGATTGAGGTTGGCGCCCACGAAACCGAGTTCGTTGACGCACCGCTCCAGCTCCGCGATGGCGGCTTCGAGGCCGGTGCCCGGCGTTTGCGGCACGTGCGCGACCCCGATGAAGTTCTGCGGATAGAGCCGGCACACCCGATGAATCAGATCGTTCGACGCGCGCGCCCAGGCGACGTTGTCTTCCGCCGAGCCGACGTGCGGCGCCATCGCCGAAGCACGCGGCGAGAAGATCGTGACGTCGATCCCGCGTTCGCGCAGCAGCCGTAATTGCGCGTTCTCGAGGGTTTCGCGCAACTGGTCGTCACTGAAGTGCGGGAGGACGGCCGCCGGCTGCGCCGGGTCTTTCGTCTTGGCGAGCTGTGCCTTACGAAAGGTCTGCATTTCTTCGGGGACGGTCGTGTAGTGACCGTGGCAGTCGATGATCAAATGGTTCTCGATGTAGCGGGAGGGGGTTCAGCTAGGCCTAGCTTTACCAGAACCGCCGTCCGTCTCCCGCAGTGGCGCGGGGCCTAGCGCAGGCGTGCGGAAGCCGCCGGCGCTCGCCCGGTCAGTCCGGTGTAGAAGGCCTGGCCTGACGGGCTCAGCGTTCCCGCCGCCAGCGCCTGGGAGGCGGCCGTGGCCACCGCGCTCTGCACCGCCGTCTGGCTCATCGTCGCCGCGCCGGCATAGTCGAGATATGCGAACAGCTCGTTGGTGTCCCAAAAACTCACCACGCTGAGGTTGTGGCAGCGCGCGAGGCGCATCATCGCGGTGATATATTGCGCGTCGAGCGGCGCCCAAAACGAGTACGCGTTGAGCGCGTCGAGCGCGCCGGCGTTGGCGGCGCCGTAACTGCTCGCGTTGCCGGCATCTTTGTCATCCCACGTCTCGGTGATCAGGCCCGGCTTACCGCTTACCGCGGGATCGATCGCAGCGACCTGCGCGATTCCGCCGCCCGCACTAGCGAGGTAGTCCGGCGGGTAGAGGTGCTCGTCATAATAGGCGAGATTCGAAACACTCTCGACGGCGGTGAGGAAGCTCGTGGCCGACCAGTCGGCCGAGCCGGCGCCCAGATGCGTTGCGGAACCCGCGGGTACGGCGATCGCGTTTCGCACCGCCGCCGCGTACGCGGCATAGCCGGCCGGCGTGTTGAGCGATAATTGTCCGGTATTTTGCGAGAGCGTCAGCGGTTCGCTCACCAGGTTGAGATACTGCAGCTGCGGCAGCAGGGCGAGGATGTTGCCGGCGTCCTCGCCGACACCGGCTTCCAACTGCGCGAGTGAATCGTTGGTGTACGATTGTCCGCTGTACGAGGGGAACACGAGGTTTGCCTCAGCGTCGAACGCGATACCGTTCTGCGCGAGTCCTTGCGCGAGCGTTGTGTAGTAGGCTGCGAACAGCGGATAATTTGCCGCAGTCGACCACCACGCCGGCGCGTTGGCCTGATTTTGCACGAGCACCGGATAGTCCGGATTGATCATGAACCCAATCCCCGGCAGCGCCGCGCGCACGGTCACCGCAAACGCGACCGCGCTCGCGGCCAGTGCCTGAGCTTGCGCGACCGATTGGCCCGGGAGAACCGAGACCAAGAAGTTTGCGTTGGCTTGCAAGAGTTCGACGTCGAAGCGCGTCGCCGCCGTGGAATTTGCCGGACACTGCGCGGCGACACCGTTCGCGAAGGCGCTGATGTCGGCAGCTTGGAGCGCATAGCTCGCCGCCAGCGCGGCCGGCGGGCTCGGCGTTGCGGTCGGCACCGCCGAGGCCGGCGCGCTTGCAGACGCGGCCGGCGCGCCTCCGGTCGGCGGCACCGCCGGCGGCGTTGCGCTGCCCCCGCCGCCGCCGCTACAACCGGCCGTAACCACTATCAGTGCGCAGAACGCAAACCACAGCGCTTTCAAACGATCTCCTCGCTCGGCGAAAACCACGCGTATCGTAGCCGAAGCCGGCGGCGGTGTCTGCCGCGACTGCACGAAATCTCATCTGAGACGCATGCGATTTTAAGAATGCCCGCGCGGAGGGCAGCGTGACGGAAGGCCGAAGCGCCCACCACGATGCAGCTGCAACCGTATCTGTTCTTCAGCGGTGAGTGCGAAGAAGCGCTCACCTTTTACCGGTCGATCTTCGGCGGCGAGATCGTCAGCCTGAACCGCTACGCGGGCTCGCCGATGGAGCAACAAGCGCCCTCCGGGTGGGGCCAGAAAGTCATGCACGCCAGTTTCACCGCCGGCGACATCACGTTGATGGCCGCCGACTCCGCGCACTCCGCGCCGGGCGCCAACAACGCGCGCGCCCGGCTCTCCGTCGGCTCGGCCGATCACGACGAGGGTCAACGCGTTTTCGACGGCCTCGCTGCCGGCGGTACGGTCACGATGCCGTATAGCAAACAGTTTTGGGGTGCGAGCTTCGGCATGCTCGTCGACCGTTTCGGCATCGAGTGGATGGTGAACGCGGGCTGATCGAGCGGGGATTCGTCCGCAAGCGAGCAACCAGGCGAACTCGTGAGTCTGCGCCGGAAGCTCTTTTTGTTGCTCGCCGTGATCGCGCTCGTCCCGCCGGCGGTTCTGGCGGGTCTGGAATTTCGCGCGAGCCTGCACGTGGCCGATCAGCTCTCGGCGCAAAACCGCGGCGCAGTCGTCGAAGACATCACGCAACTCCTCGCTCGCAACGTCCAAGCGAACTCGACCTTTCTCAACCAGGAGGCCGACGTCGTCGATTTGGCGCTTCAAGTGCAAGCCGCCGCGGTGGAGCGGGAGCTCGGCGCGCCGCCGCCGCAGACGCGGCTGTATTTCGCCGCCGACTTCGATGGGCCGCGGGCACGCTGGCCGCCCGGTACCACGCTCGCGCGCCTGGGCGAGGCGCCCCGACTCATGCCGGTCTCGACCGCCGTCGGCTCCGTCATGCTGCCGAGCGGTGTGAATCCCGCCGGCGCACACGATCGTCTCGAGCGGCTGGCCGGCACGTTCGGGACGTTGCGTGAACTCGCGCGCGAGCACCCGGGTCTCTTTCTCGCCCAATTCACGGCGCTGGATACCGGCGAGCGCGATAACTTTCCGGGCCACGGCAACTATCCGTCCGGCTACGATTCTCGCCGGCGGCTGTGGTACCGCGAAGCCAAAGCCGCCGGCAAACGCATCTGGTCGCCGCCGCTGTTCTCCGCCTCGACCAAACAGCTCACGTTTATCGCGGCGATGCCCGTTCACGAACCCGGCGGGCGGTTCGCGGGCGTTGCTGCGATCGAGATTCCCATCGTCGACGTGTTGCGCCGGCTCGACCGCAGCACGCAGCGCCAAGAAAGAGCGGGCGCCACTTCGCTCGGGCGCGTCGCGGACGAGGTCGCGGAGATTTTGGTCATGCCGGCCGCGAGCGGAGCGGGGCGGGCGCCCGGCGCGCTGCGCGTGCTCGCTCAGCACGCATATGAAAAACAGGCAGCGGACTGGAAAGCGGCGCCGGCGCTCGCGACCATCACCGGCGGCGACCCCGTGGTCTCCGGCCGCCTGGTGGGCGACATCGTCGCGGACCGCAGCGACATCGCCCGCATGACCTACGGCGGGCGCGACAGTTTGTGGGCGCTCAGCTCGGTCCCGGCCCTCGGCGCCGCGATTCTCGTCGTGCTGCCGTACGACCGCGTCGTCGCCGCAGCCGACGCCGCGAGCCTGGCGGTGCGCGATGCCGCGAGCGCTCAGCTGCGCAATTCCGCGCTCGTCGCGCTGCTGATGCTCGTCTGTGTCGCCGCAATCGCTTACTACGTCTCGGGCTTGGCGACGGAGCCGATCCGCGAATTGTCCCTCGCCGTGAGCCGCATCGGGAGCGGCGACCTCAGCGCCCGCGCCGCGGTTCGCGGAGACGATGAGATCGCTGCGCTGGCAACCGCCTTCAACACGATGGTGCCGCACCTCCGCGCCGGGCTGCGCATGCAGCACGGTCTCGAACTAGCGCGGGCCGTGCAGCAGAACCTGTTGCCGATCCGCCCGCCGGTCATCGCCGGCTTCGACATCGCCGGCGCGAGCGTCTACTGCGATGAAACCGGCGGCGATTACTACGATTTCGTCGACCGCTCGCGGGCCGGCGAGCAGCGCCTGGAGGTCGCGGTCGGCGACGTCAGCGGGCACGGGATCGGCGCTGCGCTGCTGATGGCCAGCGTGCGCGCAGCCGTGCGAGCGTCGATCGACGCGGAGGATTCGCCGCGCGCCTCGGTCGAGCGCGCGAACCGGTTGCTGTACGCTGATGTTGCCGACGGCAGCTTCATGACGCTGGTACTGGCGTTGATCGACGCCGGCGCCGGCACGATCGGCTGGGTGAACGCGGCGCACGACGCGCCCTCGATTTACCATTGCGAGGGCGGTACGTTCCTCGACACGGAGGGCACCGACGTGCCGATCGGCATCGATGCCGGCTGGGCCTACACCGAGCACACCTTGACGCTTCCACCCGGCCGCACGATCGTGGCGATCGGCACGGACGGCATTTGGGAAACCGAAGGCGCCCCCGGCCAGCCGTTCGGACGGAACCGTTTTCGCGACCTCATCCGCGCCGGCGCGGAGCGTTCCGCGGCCGAGATCTGCGCCAGCATCATGGGCGCGGTGGCCGAATACCGCGGCCCGGGGCCGGCGGCCGACGACGTGACCCTCGTCGTCGTCTGCTTCACGGTGGGATCACCCGGTGCGGCGAAGGGGACCGAATGAGCGAACCCGTGGTCGTTACGGTCGCGGAGAAGCGCATCGATTACGACAGTGCCAAACGCTTCGGGGAAGCGCTGCTCGCCGCGCTCGGCGACGGTTCGGCGATGCTGATCGTCGATTTTTCGGCCGTCGAGGCGATCAGCAGCGTCGGGCTGCGCGCGCTCGTCGTCGCGGCCAAAAAAAGCAAGTCGGGCGGCGGGAAGATCGTCGTCAGCGGCCTGCGCCCGCTGGTGCGCGAAGTGTTCGAGATCAGCCGTTTCGACGCGCTCTTCCCGCTCTACGATTCGGTCGAGGCGGCGCGGAACGCGTTGAGCGCGGGCTGATGCGCATCAGGTTTTGGGGCACGCGCGGCTCGCTCCCCACGCCCCTCACCGCCCACGACGTTCAAGCGAAGGTTCGCAGCGCACTGCACCTCGCCCGCTCCCACCACTTCCCCGACGAACATGCGGTCGAGGCGTTCATCGACGAGCACCTGCCGTTCGAAGTCAAAGGAACCTTCGGCGGCAACACGTCGTGCGTCCAGCTCGACGCCGGCGATTCCGAGTACGTCGTCTGTGATGCCGGTTCCGGGCTGCGCGTCTTCGGCAACGCGGTGCTCGAACAGCACGGCGCCGAGGGGGTGCAGACCTACCATCTGTTCATGTCCCACCTGCACTGGGATCATATCAACGGGTTTCCGTTTTTCGTCCCGGCGTACACCAAAGGCAACGTGATCCGCATCTACGGCGCTCATTCCGGCATGCGCGCCGCGTTCGAGCGCCAGCACGGGCCGCCGTCGTTTCCGGTGTCCTTCGCTCAGCTGGGCGCGACGGTGGAGTTCGTGCGCATCGAGGCCGGCGTGCCGCTGACCGTGGCCGGTTTTCGCGTGACCTGTGCGAAGCAGCAGCACGGCGGTGACTCCTACGGTTACCGCTTCGAGCGCGACGGCAAAACCATCGTGTACGCGACCGACTCCGAACACCGGTTTGCGACGCGCGAGGACGAGCAGCCGTTCCTCGACCTCTTTCGCGATGCCGACGTGTTGATCTTCGATGCGATGTATTCGCTCGGCGACGCGGTCTCGAACAAAGAGGACTGGGGTCACTCGAGCAACGTGGTCGGCGTCGAGCTGGCCCAGCGCGCCGGCGTCAAACATCTCGTACTCTACCATCACGAACCGGTCTACGACGACGCCATGATCGAACGCGTGCGCAACGACGCGCGCCGCTATCAGGAAATCACCGCGGCCGGCAGACCGCTCGAAATTTCGTCGGCCTACGACGGCCTCGAGATCGTGATGTGAGCACGCTGCGGATCACCGCCGAGGCGACGCACCTCCCCGCGGCGATGACCTGGCTCGAGGCGGAGTGCGGTGCGAACCACATCGGCCCCGACGACGCCCTGCGCGTGGCGATCGTGCTCGAAGAGCTGCTGGTCAACGTCACCACGTACGGCGGCGCGCCGCCGCCGCCCGCCGTCGAACTCACCTTCATCCGCGCGCCGCTGGCACTCGAGCTCGTCATCGAGGACGACGGCGTCGCGTTCGATCCGACCGCCGCCCCCGCGCCGAACCTTTCCGGCGACGTGGAGGAACGCATCGTCGGAAGTCTCGGGATTCACCTCGTGATGCAGCTGATGGACGAGGTCTCATACACCCGCAGCGGCAACGTGAACCGCCTCGTCTTGCGCAAACTTCTCATCGCAAGCTGACCGGAGGTATTTGCGGTGCTCAAACGTGGGCCGTTCGTAGCCGGATTGTCGGCCGCAGCTCTGGCAGCCGGACACGATGCTGCCCGCGCCGACGGACCGCTGCGTGTCGGCGCTTCGCCGACCGATGCGGCGGGCGAGGCCTTCTACGCGGTCGACCAAGGCTTTTTCCGCGCCGCCGGCCTCGACGTCGAGCTGACGATCTTGGGCAACGGCCCCTCGCTCGCGGCGGCGGTGAGCAGCGGCGCGATCGACATCGCATTCTCGACCGTGTCGCCCTTGGCGGAAGCCCACGTGCGCGGCATCAACTTCCGCGTGATCGCGCCCGCTCTGGTCTACGGCGGCGTGCCCACCAACGTGCTGCTGGTCGCCAAGGATTCACCCGTGCAAAAGGCCGCCGACCTCAACGGCAAGGTCGTCGCCGCGAGCGCCCTGCGCGATCTCACGATGTACGCGGCCTTGGCCTGGATCGATCAAAACGGCGGCGACGTGAAGAGCCTCAAGATCATCGAGATGCCGTTCGCTCAGATGGGTGCGGCCCTGGCCGGCGGGCGCATCGCCGCGGCCAGCGGAGCCGAGCCGTTCATCACCGCGGCGCGCGACGAGACGCGCGTACTGGCCAACGTTTCGGCCGCGGTGGCCCCGCGCTACATGGTCGCCGGCTGGTTCGCGACCGACGCCTGGTTGCAAGCGAACGGCGACGCCGCCAAACGCTTTGCCGGCGCCATCGCGCAAACGGCGCGTTGGGCCAACACCCACCAGCAGGCATCTGCGACGATCCTGACTCGGTATATCAAGCTCCCGGCGGCGCTCGCGGCGACGATCATGCGCGCTACCTATGGCGAGGGCGGACCGGAACCGGCGCTGATCCAACCCGTGCTCGACGTCGCGACGAAATACGGCGGCCTACCGCACGTGAGCGTGAGCGATCTCATTTGGCGGGCTCCGGCCTAAGCGCCGCGATCAGCGATTGACGGTCCCGACGTCGAACCCGGCCACCGCTTTGTAGCTCTGGCTGATCTCCTCGAGCTCGCGGCGCGGCAGCACGGTTTCGAGATCGGTGAAGCCCTCCGGCGCGCGCTCCTCGGCGATTCGCAGGACGACCTCGGGGCCGCCCTGACGATTGCTCAGCACGATGCGCGCCGTTTTCGGCCGCCGCTCCGCTTCGTACACTTCGAGCGCCGTCAGCGGGTCGTGCGCCGCGAACGCATCGCCCAGGGCCTGCGCGTCGAGGATCGCTTGCGAGGCGCCGTTCGACCCCAGCGGGTACATCGGGTGCGCGGCGTCGCCGAGCAGGGTGACGCGGCCGAACGTCCAGTTCTCGAGCGGATCGCGGTCGACCATCGGGTACTCGAAGATCTCGCCGCTCGCGTTCATGATCGCCGGGATGTCGAGCCACGGAAAACGCCACGCCTGGTAGAGCGGCTCGAGGTCGGAAAGCTTGCCGCGCTTGTTCCAGTCTTCGCGTTCGAAGCCGCGCGCCGTATCGACGAAGATGCGCGCGACCCAATTGGTGAGCACCATGCCGTCCCCACGCGGCTCGCGCGCCATCGGGTAGGCGATGAACGTCTGTTCGCCGCCGACCATGACGTGCGAGCGCCCGGTCAGGAACGGCGGCGCATACGCCATGCCGCGCCAGATGAAGCCGCCATTCCATTTCGGCGGCCCCTCACCCGGAATCAGTTGGGCCCGCACCGTCGAGTGAATGCCGTCCGCGGCGATCAGGATGTCGGCCCGCTCGCGAGCGAGCAGCTTGCCGCTCGTACGGTCGACGAAGTCCGCCCGCACCTCGTCGGCGTCTTGCTCGAAGCTGTGGAAATGGTGGCCGGTGCGGACGTTCTCCGCGCCGATGCGGTCGCGTACGGCCGCGAGCAGTGCGAGCTGCAGTTCGCCGCGATGGATCGCCAGTTGCGGCCACTTGTAGCCGGCGGCCGCACCCCGCGGCTCCGACCACACCTGCTGACCCAGCCGCGTGAAGAGCAGCAGCTCCTGCGTCGGGCTGCCCAATGCCAGCAGAGGTTCCAGCACGCCCAAGCCGTCGAGGATGCGGATGCAGTGCGGGAGCAAGTTGATCCCGACGCCGAGCGGGCGCACCTCGCGCACCGACTCGAACACGCGCACGGCCGCACCGGCTCGGTGCAAAGCCAGCGCGGCGACCAAACCGCCGATTCCGCCGCCGGCGATCACAATGCGCGGGCTACGGGTTGCTTTCAGATCTCCCACGCGGCTGAACTTCCGCAGTATTTTACTTTGTCATGTCTGAACTGGGCGCGCCGCAGCGCTGAGGCGTTCCAGGCGGTGCTCGCCGGCCGTACACGGGCCGAATAGGGGTTCTTCACCCGCGCGCCGGCAGGTGGGTAGGCACTCGATTCGAGTCGCGTAGGCGACGTTGTAGAACTGGGCGATCGAGTGCCTATTTCTGCCGGAACGATTGTTGAGCACGCGGTGCATCTTGGAGCGATACAAGCCGTTCGTCCAGCGCGGCACGAGGTCGCCCAAATTCACGACGAATGTATCCTCGATCGGCTCGGCACGAACCCAATCTCCCGCATCGGTCTGAACCTCGAGTCCGCCGCAATCATCTTGGGCAAGCAGTGTTATCCAACCAAAATCGGTATGCGCTCCGGCTCCCAGTTGATTGAATTCGGTCACCGCGGGATGGGGAGGATAACGCAGCAGGCGGAGCGCCGCGACCGGCGGGCTCAACGCCCGATCGAAATAATGCGGGTTCAAATCGAGCGAGCGCGCGAGCAGGCGTGAGATATGGAGTCCCAGCGACATCATGGCCGTACTGTACGCCTCAATATGTTCACGAAATCCGGCCAGGCCGCTCGGCCATTTATTCAGCACGGGGTTCTGTTCGTCCGAATCGCCCGTCAACGAGCAGTTGAATGACTCGTTGAGGTCGGCCGGCGAGGCGTTATCGAGGCGGAGTGCTTCGGAAGGCTCGTATCCGTACGTGCCGGGTACTTTGAGATACTGCGACTTCCAGTTTAGCGGCCGATCGAAGAATCGCGCTGCCGCATCGAATGCTGCACCGATCACTTCCCGCTTTACGCCATGATTTGAAACGTAGAAGAAGCCCGTATCGCGACAAGCATCGCCGATCTTTGCTGCTACGCTCGTGCTGCATGCATCGTCGGTAGAAAAGCTGGGTTCCAGATCGATCATCGGGATGTGGCCGGCACCCTTCGGCTCCGAATAAACGATCACGGTGCCCTAGACGCTGCCGCTGGCAATGGCTGCCGGCACAACTGTTATCTCCGCACCTACGAGCACTTCCATCCGATCCTCCGAAAACCCGACATCTCCGTCATAGCCGCCGTCGCGGATGCGCGAAAGCACGTCCTCCGCGGCGATATTCCAGAGACTGAGGTGATTGATGAGCGTTAGCCGCGGCAACGCGCCGGTGCAAATCGCCGCAAGCTGTTCCGGACTCGTGTGACTCGCGACGATTTTTCGAAGATGTGCGTTTTCGACTATCGTCTCGGCCGAGGCGCCGGCCATCTCGTTGATCAAAAGATCGGCGCCCTTGGCGTATTTGACGAGAGACTCGCAGTACGTCGTATCTCCGGATAACACGACCGATCGGCCTTGGCAGTCGACTCGAAAACCGAACGCCGGCTTCACCACGGGGCCATGATCGACGAGAAAGGCCGTAACGGTTACGCCGTCCCGGTCGAAAACGATGCCTTCCTCGAATTCAGCAACACGGATGTCGAGTCCGCTGACACCGCTGCCCTCGTACTGGGGCCGAATGTTCAAGTCGAAGCTGTGTGCCTGCTTCATCCCGGCAATGAACGCTTCGGTCCCGCGCGGGCCCCACACGGAAATGGGCGAGGTACGATTCTCGACGAACCAGCCCGTTATCCAGAAGTCGCCAAAGCCGCAAATATGATCCGAATGGAGATGCGTGTAAAACACGTTCGTAACGTCGCGAACCGGTACGCCGCACTCGAACATTCGCTGCAGCGTAGCCCGGCCTGTATCGAATAGGAGCCAATGTGGTCCGGCCTTGATCAACGTCGAGATCCCGTGGCGATCGCGCGAAAGCTGAGGGGGTCCCGTCCCGAGAAAAATGACTTGCAGCATAGCGTACGGCCGCCCTTTAGTGAAGCGAAACTCTCGTTGGAGCGAGTGCCTTCAACGGCGCATCGTCGACCACGCCTTGGAAAAGCTGTTTGCTGACGGCAACATCCTTGATCATGCCATGTTGGGAAATCCAGCCGCCTTCAAGCGTCATGAGGTCGACGAGGCCCTGATCGAGCCGGCACTCGAAATCGTATTGCGGCCAGACGGCCTTCAATTGATCGAGCGTGACTTGGCCGTCGACGCCCTGAACGATTCGATCCTGCGCCACGGACGGGTTGTCCTTGATGACCTTGTCCGCCGCCATCAGTCCGCGTAGCGTGGCGCGCACGACCTCCGGCCGTTTCATCGTCATATCCCGGGTTGCGAGTAAGATCAGGTGCGTTTGTTCCGGCACGCGCAGTTCATGATATCGATCGCCCAGCGCTTTCTTTGCGGCCGGATAGAAATTGGGAAACATCACCGCCGCGCTGATATCGCCGCGCAAGAGCGCCGGCAAAAGATCGGACGGCGCCGCGTTGACGATCTCGGCTTTCACACCGGCGCGCTCCAGCGTCGTGTCGAGGAGGAACTGCGAGCTCGTCCCTAACGTCGTTCCCACTTTCTTGCCGCCGAGTTCGCTTGGCGAGGTGATCGGGAAGTTCGCGATGATCAGATTCCCCCGAAAGCGCGAGAGGTCGGCCACGATTGTAAACGGTTGGCTCTTCATGGCGCCGGTCACGGCCGGCAGTTCGGCGGCCAGGACGAAATCGAGCTGTCCCCCAAGGAGCGCCTCGAATGCTTCGCGGCCGGAGCCGAAGGTTGCGATCTTCATATCGACGCCGGCCTGCTTCCAGAGGTTCATAGAGGCGGCCATCGGAATCTGCGGCGCGCTATAGGCGACGGACCATCCGAGCGAGGCTTGTGGAAGTGTCTGTGCGGTTACCGGCGATATCAATGCGAGCAGCAAAGCGGCGCAAATTGATAGAGTGGTTTTCCGAACGAGTCCGAGCTTTGAACGTGACACCGTTAGCCTCCAGAAACTCCAGTAGAGTGTCAGCGTAGAGTTTCTCGTTGCGGGTGTCACGTGCCAAAAAGCCAGCTTACCTCGGGAGGCGTTGGCCGCAATCGGTCGGGATCTCTACCAAATCGTATAGATCGGCGCGGCTGTACGTCAGCGCGGCGGATCGAGATGGCGTATGGCGTCGTGATAACGCTGCATCCGATGCTCTCCGGCCGTACAAGGCGGATATTTCGCGTTCTCTCCGGCAGCGAGACATGTCGGTAGACACTCGATTTGCGTTGCATACTCGGGCTCGCTGAAGAACACCACGGAATGGCGATTTCGCCCCGGTTGCCGGTTGAGCACGCGATGCATCGTGGAATGGTAGCGATCGTTCGTCCAGCGCGGCACGAGATCGCCCAAATTGACGACAAACGTGTTCGGTATCGGTTCGGCCCGGATCCACGAACCCGTCGCCGACTGCACCTCTAGCCCGCCGCTATCGTCTTGTGCCAGGAGCGTCAGCCAACCCCAATCGGTATGCGCCCCGGCCCCAAGCTGATTGAATTCCGCGTCAACCGGCTGAGGCGGATAGCGTAAGAGGCGCAACGTGCCTCCCGGCTGTTCCATGGCGCGAGCGAAATATGACGCCGGCAAGCCGAGCGATCGGGCTATGAGCCGCGTGATATGCAAGACGAGCGCGAGCAGCGAGCGGTAATAGGCTTCCAGCTGATCTTGAAAGCCCGCCATATCCGGCGGCCATTTGTTGGCCATCTCATGACCCGTGTCCATGAACACGCCATGACTGAAATTGAACGACTCCTTGAGGTCGCCGGGCGACGCATTATCCAGGCGCTGAAAGCCGGCCGGCTCGTAACCCCTGGAATCGAATTGCTTTCGCACGTTCAGCTTCGCGGCTTCGGGCAGGTCGAAGAAGCGGCCCGCCTCCCGAAAGACCCGATCGGTCAGCGTCCGATCGATGCCGTGATTTGACACATAAAAGAAACCCGTGTCGCGGCACGCGCTGCCGATCTGCTCGATTACGCGTTCGATCCCTGATGCATCGCTGCCGAACGTCGGTCCGAGATCGATGACCGGGATGTGCTCCGCACGCTCCGGCTCAGAGTAAACGATCATCGCTCCACACCGCTCAGGTACGTGCGCCGGTACATCTCCTCGAGATGCTCCGCCGATGTGATGGGCGGATATTTCGGTGCGTCGCCCGGCTCCAAACAGCTGCTGAGGCAGGAGACCACGTGATCCGGCCGCCCGTCGTAGAAAAATGGGATCGAATAGCGTTCGCGACCGGAATAATTGACGACGCGATGGAGCGTTGAGTGATAGCGATCGTTGGTCCAGCGCGCCATCATGTCCCCGATGTTGACGACATACGTACCGGGAATCGGAGTTGCGGGCAGCCACCCTAGCCGTTCGTTCCAAATCTCGAGACCGCCGGCGTCGTCTTGGTAGAGGAAGGTCAGCGCGCCCCAGTCGGTGTGCTCCCCGCAGCCCTTCTCGCGGGGTTTTGCGTTCGACGGCTGGGGCGGGTAGTGGAGAAGCCGCAGGATCGTCGTCGGCTCGTCGCAAAAGCCCTCGAAGGCATCCTCCGCCAATCCCAGCGAGAGTGCCATCCCGCGCATCATGAGGGCGGCGAGACCAGACATCTGCGCGGTGTATTCTTCCATCGTCTCGCGCCAGCCGGGCAGATCTGCGGGCCACAGATTCGGTCCCTGACCGAAGACGCCGGCGAGCACGCGCGGGTCACTCGGCGGGAGATCCACTCCAATCTGAAACCCTTCCTTCAGATCGGGCGGGGCACCATCTTCGAGCTGCTGATTTCCGAGTGGCTCGTAGCCGCGTCCGCAGCGGGATTGCGAGGAATCGACCCGCTGCTTTTGTTCCAGCGGCAGCGTAAAAAACCGCACGGTTTCGTGCAAGACGCGCTCGCGTAAGGGTTCCGGGATCCCGTGGTTCGTCACGTAGAAAAAGCCTGAGCCGACCGCAGCTGCGCCGAGCGCAGATCCAACGGCAAGCCGATCGGCGGCATGCACCGAGCGCAGACCGGCGATGTCGATGACGGGGATCGATGGGCCTTCGTGCACGCTAGAGGCTCGCTTCCGAGAGGAAGCCATGCCGCAAAGCACTCACGACGGCACTCGCTCGGTCGTGAACGCCGAGCTTATCGTACAGGTTGCTGACGTGCGTGTGGATGGTGCCCGGTTTGCAAGCCAGCGTTGTTGCCATCTGCTCGTTGGTGAAGCCCCGCGTGATGAAGTGCAGGACCAGGCGTTCGCGCGCCGTCATCCGAGCCGACGGCGACGGGTCGCGGCGTTTCGAGCGAAATAGCGATTGCGAGAGGGCGGGGTCGAGCCACACCGATCCGACCGAAAGCCCCCTGATTGCGCGCAGGAGCGTCCAATCCGATGCATCCTCGACGCAGCACGCGTCGGCGCCGGCGTCGACGGCTTCGCGCACGAGCGGCCGCACGAGATCGTGCTTGGCGGACAGAATGCCGACGTCTTCACGGCGACGGCGCGCGGCCGCGATGAATTGGATGCCGCTGAGTTGGCCGGCCGCTGCCGCCAGCGGCAGGCTGACAACGAGCACGTCGAGGGCGGCGCGACGCAGGAGCGCGCGACCTGCAGCAGCGTCGGCAGCGACTCCGACGAGCGAAAGAAACGGATCGCGGTCGATGAGCCGGCTTAGCCGGTGCCGAGCTTCCTCACCGCCGGCAACGACCGCAACGGCTAAAGGCGCGGCTGTGAGACCACCTGTCATGCTCACAACTATAAGGTCTTACAAGGTCTTAGTCAAGACCGGCCGCTCGGCGCCATCATCTCGACCACCCCAAACTTGCAGCGTCTGCTCGGCCGCGTGCCCCTCACGCACCGCCAAGGCGAACTCATAACGGTCGGACCGAATGTAGACGATCGTTCGTTCGACCGGAATATCGCCGGTCGCGTACGTGACGCGGCGCAGGGTCAGGACCGGGTCGTGCTCGCTCACGCCGAGCGCCATCGCGACGTCGCGATCCGGAAGCTGCGCGCGTATCCGAGTCTCCGCGCGCTCGATCGTAAAGCCGAGCAGGCGGGTGAGGATCGCGTGGGTCTCGTGACCGGCCGCCTCCTCGGCGGAGACGGATCCGGCGCGGGGATGAAGGTCGAACCGGGCCAACGCGATCGGCACGCCCTCGATCCGGTAGGCGCGCTCGCCGTGGACCACGACATCGTACGGCAGGGCGGATTCGTCGCTCTTCGAGCGCCGCATCGCTTGAAACGTCAGGAGGGTGGTCTCGGCCATTCCTTGCAGACCCAGGCCTTCAGACAGGCCCGATAAACCCGCGAGGTCGTGGCTAATGCGCTCCGGCGCAACGTAGGTGCCCTTGCCGCGCTGACGGACGATGAGCCCCTCGCGAGCAAGTTTGTCCATTGCCAGGCGAACGGCGACCCGGCTCATGTCGTTCTGAGCCATCAGCGCCCGCTCGGTGGGCAAGAGCGAACCCGGCGCGTACTCGCCCGAGACGATCTTCGCGCGGACTGCCTCAGCCAGTTGGCGGTAGATCGGAAAGGGCGAATCGCGGTCGATCACGCGCATCGCTTCGGTGCCGACCAATAAAGGCCTTACATGGTACTACCGCGCTGCCGGGCGACGAGGACCCGAACATACCACGCTGAAAGACGAGATTCCGTGGATGCCATTGGCCCAAGGCAATGAATTCCGCCTTTCATGAGGACAGCGTTCGAGATTGCAGACCGGAATCACCGGCATCGAAGCCATCACCTACGGCGTCCAAGACGTCGAGGCGTCGCGCCGCTTCTTTGAGGCCTTCGGCCTCGAGGGCGTGGAATCGCAGACCTCGGGCGCGACGTTTCAGACCCCCGAGGGCGCCGCGCTGCGCATCGTCGGCGCCGGCGACGCGTCGCTGCGGGGGCAGCCGCCCATGCAGCCCGGCTCAACCGTGCGTGAATTGGTGTGGAGCGTCGCGAGCGCAGCCGGCCTCGACGCCATCGGCGCTGAGCTCGGGCGCGATCGCAACGTCACGCTCGATGCGAACGGCACCCTGCACTCCGTCGACGAGATGGGCCTGGCCATCGCGTTTCGCGTGTCCACTTTGGAGCGCTTGCCGCACGTTGCGAACGCCACGCATCCGCCGACGACGCGCGCCGTGCGCTTCGACCGCGCGCGGCCGGTGCATCTGGGCCACGTCGTCTTCTTCACCAACCGGTTCGAAGAGAACATCCGGCTCTACACCGAGCGGCTCGGCTTCACGCTCTCCGACAACCTAGCCGCCGGCGGCAACGTCTTCGGCGCCTTTTTGCGCGCGCCGGGCGCGATCAACCACCACAACCTCTTCTTCATCAAATCGGGAGCCGCGGCCATCAATCACATTTCGTTCCGCGTCTCCGAGATCGGCGAACTGATGTCGGGACGCCAGCATCTCGAGCGGGCCGGCTTTCCGTGCACGTGGGGGCCGGGCCGCCACACGCCGAGCTCGGCGATCTTCAACTACTTCCGCACGCCGGCCGGCGGCTACGCGGAATATCATTTCGACGAAGACGTCATCCTCGACGTCGCCGCGTGGAAACCGCAGATTTGGGACGCCACGGCGCCCGGCACGGGCAACCAATGGGGCCCACCCGCACCCGAGGAGTTCTTCACGCCATGACGACCGACCGCGCTACGTTCTTGGCCGGCGCCGCGGCGCTCGGCCTCACCCTCAACGCGCGCCCGGCGGGTGCGCAGACTCCGGGCCCAAGCGCCGCGCGCATCGACGTCCACCATCACTACGTTCCACCGGCGTACATCAGCGCGGTCGGCGCGGCCGAACTCGCGCCGCCGATTCTGGGCTGGACACCCGCCAAATCGCTCGAGGACATGGATCGCGCGGGCGTGGCGAAGTCGATGCTCTCGATCACGACCCCCGGGCTCTATTTCGGTTTTGCCGATGCCAGCATGCGCCTGGCGCGCACGTGCAACGAGTATGCCGCCGACATGGCCCGCACGCATCCGGGGCGCTTCGGCGTGTTTGCCGCGTTGCCGCTGCCCGACGTGAGCGCGAGCCTAGCGGAAACCGCCTACGCGCTCGACGTGCTCAAAGCCGACGGCGTCGGGATGTTCTCGAGTTACAACGGCCACATCTGGATCGGCTCACCCGAGCTCGACCCACTCTTCGCCGAGCTCGACCGGCGTAAGGCGATCGTGTTCGTGCACCCGACGACCAACGCGTGCTGCGGAAACTTGTTGCCGCACGTCGAGGACGCGATCATCGAATATCAAACCGACACCTCGCGCGCGATCGCCAACTACCTCTTCAGCGGCGCGGCCCAGCGCTATCCGAACGTGCGCATCATCTGGTCGCATGCGGGCGGTACGATGCCGTATTTGATCAGCCGGTTCATCGCCAAGGCCCGCGATCCGGTCCTGACCGGCCGGCTGACCGACGGCGTCGTGCCGACCGTGCGCAAGTTCTACTACGACACCGCGCAGTCGGCCGACGTCGAGGCGATGAGCGCGCTGACCAAACTCGTCCCGGTTTCGCACGTGCTGTTCGGCACCGATTTTCCGTTCGGCGCCGCGGTGCGCGACGTACCGAGCATGCAGGCCTGCGGCTTCAGCGATGCCGACCTGCGCGGAATCTTCACCGCGAACGCGACCGCACTGCTCGCGCAGCGCCCAACCTAGGCCCCAATTGCGAAAGGATCGCCGATGCAAGAACTCTTCAAGCAATATCTCGATCGCGGCATTTCACGGCGTCAACTGCTCGCGGGGCTGAGCGCCGTCGGCATGAGCGCGGTCGCGGCCAGTGCCATCGCCGAATCGCTGGCGCCGGTGAGCGTCAGCGCCGCCGATGCCGCCGGCGCGGTACGGAACGTGCACGACACCGGCGGCACGCTGTTCGTCCAACAGCTGAAAGCGGCCGGGGTAAGATATTACTTCTTCAATCCATCCACCGGCGATGCACCGATTTTCAACGCGATCGCCAACGAACCGAGCATCCAGCTGATCAAAGGCGTGCAGGAAGGCGTCGTCGTCGCCATGGCCGACGGTTACGCGCGCATGTCGGGCAAGACCGGCGTGTGCAGCATCGCCAACGTCGGTTTGCCCAACGGCCTCACGCAACTCGTCAACACCTACAAAGACCGCATTCCGCTGCTGCTGGTGATCGCATCCTTCGGCACCAACCAGTCGGGCCGCGACGGCCCGCAAGATTACGACCATCAAGAAAACATGCTGCAGCCGCTCACCAAGTGGTATTGGCTCGCACAGTCGAGCGCCGGTATTCCGGAAACCGTGCGCCGCGCGATGAAGTTTGCATCCACCCCGCCCGGCGGTCCCGTGTTCTTGGCGATTCCCGACGACGTGCTGGGCCAAGTGGCGAGCGCCGACGTCGTGGACCAGACGATGTTCGACGTGCCGATGAAAATCCGGCCGGATGCGGCTTCCATCGATCGCGTCGCGAAATTGCTGATCGAGGCCAAGAACCCGCTGCTCTCGGTCGGCGATGAGATCACGATGTGCAACGGCGAGGCCGAGGTCCTCGAGCTGGCCGAACTCTTGGGTCTCCCCGTCGCCGGCGGCGGCGAGTTCGGCGTGTGGTCGAAGCCCTTCCCGACGATGAACCCGCTCTATCTGGGCCCGGTGCTGCGCAACATGCGCTTCCCGGGCGACGTCGATCTGCGCGTCAACATCGGCAACCAATACGGCGAGGTCTATTCGCCCGGCGCGACACTGGTTTCGATCCGCCGCGATCCGACGAGCCTGGGCCGCGTATCACCGGTCGACATCGGGCTCGTGGCCGATAACAAACTCGCCGCCGCCGATCTCGTCGCCGCGATCAAGAGCATGGCCACGGCGGATCGCTTGCGCAAGATCGCCGCCGATCGCAGCGCGCGCGTGCACGAGTACACCGCCGGCATGGCAAAGATGCGCGCAGCGATGCTCAAGGACTTCCCGGATGCCGAAGGCGGCCCGATCCGGCTCGAGCGACTGGCGTACGAACTGGAGAACGGCCTCGAAAAGGACACGATCTACGTGAACGACATCGATTCGGGTAAGAAGATGGACGCCTTCATGTCGTTCGGCGGGAACGGCAAGACCTACGTCGCCAACGGCCCGAACATCCTTGGTTGGGGGATGTCCGCCGCCGCCGGCGTCAAGCTGGCCCGGCCGAACTCACCGGTGGTCGCGGTTCTCGGCGACGGCGCGTTCTTGTTCGGCGGCCCGCAACCGCTGTGGAGCCAAGCGCGCTACAACATACCGGTCACGAACATCGTGCTGAACAACCACAGCTACAACAACGAGCGCAACCGCATCTGGACGTTCGTCTCGGGACAGCAATTCAAATCGGGCCTCGACATGACGTGCTACAACGGTTCACCCGACGTCGATTTTGCAAAGACGTCCCAAGCGTTCGGCGTCGAAGCCGAGACCGTCAAGGAGCCCTCGCAGATCAAGGCGGCGCTGGCCCGCGCCAAGCGCGCCAACGTCGAGGGGCGGCCGTATCTGCTCGACGTAGCCGTTCAGCGCGACGGGGTCGGCGCAGGTTCGACTTGGTATCCACCATTCTCGGTCGCCGCGCTGCGCACGCGCAACGTCTAGAGAACGCAGGAGAACGAACATGCCTCTACGCGGATTCGCGTTGTTTGCCTTCGCCCTGACCTTGGCTCTCGGCGCGGCATCGCTGCCGCTGCGGGCCCAACAAGACAACGGCCTGCCTCCCGGCGACGGCCGTGACGTCGTCGCGGCCACCTGTTCTCAATGCCACGGCCTCAACGCCATCACGCAGTTGCGCGAAGGCCGCGCCGCGTGGCGCCATCAGATCTACGACATGATGGAACGCGGCGCGCAGGTGACGCCCGCCGAGATCGACGTCATGGTCAACTATCTCGCCACGCACTTTGGTCCGGGGATTCCGTTCCCCGGACCGACCCCCGCCCACATCGCCCTGCCGCCCGGCAACGGCGAGACGATCGTCGATACGCGCTGCAGCCTCTGTCACGGGGTCGACCGCGCGATCGCGGTGAAACGCACGCGCGTGCAGTGGACCAACATCGTGAACCGGATGATCTACCTCGGCGCGCCGCTCACGGCGGAGCAAACCAAAACGGTCCTCGACTACCTGAATACGAACTTCGGCGCATGATGTCACCCAAAACACACCTGGTTCGCGTTTGTGCCGCCCTGCTGGCGGTCGTTCTGGCCGGAGTGCCGTTCGCCGGGCGGGCGCAAGACACGCCCGTCAAGGTCGCAACGATCCCGATCGACACCGGTGCCGAGGCGTTCTACGCCCTCGATCAAGGCTTTTTCAAGAAGAACGGCCTCGACGTGTCGATCGAGCGCATCACGAACGGGCCGGCGATCGCCGCGGCGGTGGCCTCGGGCGCGGTCGACGTCGGCTTCTCGAACCTCGTTTCGCTCGCGATCGCCTTCAAGAAGGGCGTGCCGATCACGCTGATCGCCGCGGCCGGCATGTACAGCTCGAAGGCGCCGACGACCACCTGCGTCGTCGCCCTGAACTCGCCGATCAAGTCGGCCAAAGACCTCGACGGGAAAGTCTTCGCCACCAACGGCCTCAAGAACATCGGCGAGTTCGCACCGCGCGCGTGGATCGACAAGAACGGCGGCGACTCATCGACCGTGAAGTTCGTCGAGATGCCCTTCCCCGATATGGCCGGCGCGCTCACGCAGGGACGTATCGACGCGGCCGTGATGGCCGAACCGACGATGACCGAGAGTAAGGGCCAAACCCGCTTCCTCGCCAACTGCTACGACGGCATCGGGCCGAGCTACATGATCGGCGCGTACTTCGCGACGACGGCGTGGGCCGCGGCGCATCCGGATTTGGTGCGCAAATTCCAAGCCGCGATGCGCGATACCGCGATGTGGGCCAACAAAAATCCGCAGCTGAGTGCGGTGATCCTGGCCCGCGAATCGAAGATGAACCCCGAGATCGCCGCCAAGATGTACCGCGCGGTCTATCCGGAGCGCCTCGAAGCTTCCGCCATCCAGCCCGTCATCGACGTCACCGCGAAATACGGCGCGCTCGCGGCCTCATTCCCCGCCACCGACATGATGTACCAGGGCCACTAACCCCGCCCCGTCATTCCGAGCGCAGTCGAGTCCCCCCCCGTCATTCCGAGCGCAGTCGAGTCCCCCCCGTCATTCCGAGCGCAGTCGAGGAACGCGCCACCAACACGCCCTCAAGCCAGTGTCGATCACGAGCGCAGCCGAGGGATCGCCACTAAGCATGTAAGGGCATGTCGTCGGCGATCACTCGGCTGCGCTCGTGATCGACACTGGCCACAACGCACGATCGTGGCGGTCCCTCGACTGCGCTCGGGATGACGAGGGGGGGGCCGCTTTCCTGCATTACGGGATGCGGCGGATGCGGACGATCTTCACGGGGTCGGTGAGCATTTGGCCGGGCGCGGGGAGGCGTGCGATGCGGCGGACCAGCTCGATGTTCTTCGTCACGTGGCCGAAGGCGGCGTAGCCGGGTTCGGTGGCCGAACCGTCGAGCCGCGGCTGATCGCCGTCGCTGATGAAGAACTCCGAGGTGGCCGAATTCGGCTCCGACGTGCGCGCCATCGAGATCGCGCCGTCGACGTTCTTCACCCCGGTCTTGTAGGGCGTCTCGAGCGGAATCGTCGGATCGGCATCGGTTTCGCGCGTCTTGTTGCCGCCTTGGATCACGAACTGCGGCACCGCGCGGAAGAACGTCCCGCCGTCGTAAAACTTGCGGTCGACCAAGCGCAGAAAGTTCTTCGTCGTAATCGGCGCGTGCACCGGATCGAGCGCAACCTCGATCGTCCCGAGATTCGTGACGATCGCGACGTTCACGTCATCAGCAGCGGCGGCGGGCGACGGACCACTGGCGATGCCGCCGGCCAGAGTAAGTGCGGCGAAAAGCGCGAGAGCAGAGGATCGTTGCATGCCGAGGGCTACCCGCCCTCGGCCCGTTCTCCCTCCGCTCGGGCTGCGATCATCGCGCTCGGTTCGGACAGTAGAACGCCAGCTTCTGCGCCGGCGCTAGCCGACGTTCTCGACGAAGCTTCGCTCCTCGCGTAGGATGAAGCGCTTCGTTTGCGCGCGCTCGAAGTTCGCGCGCGCCTGCGGATCGCTCCGCAAACGTGCGCGGTACGTTTCGTAGTCCGCCAAGCTCTCGAACGAGATCAGCGCCCAGGCGATATCGTTCGTCCCCTCGTGCGGCAGAAAGTAGCCGATCAGCCCTCCGCCGCAGCGCGGAATGATCTCGCCCCAGGCTTGCGCGTACGCGCGGAACTCCTCGCGCGCGAACGGATCGATCTGGTAGCGGATGATGCACGTGATGGCCATGTCGGCAGTATAGGCATTGCGCGACACGAACGCTTCGATTACGATCGAACTATGATTGTCGAGGATGATACCGACGCCGCGGCCGCCCGCATCGCGGCGGCCATCGGCGAACCCGCGCGCACCCGTATGCTCTACTCCCTGATGGACGGCCACGCGCGCACGAGCACCGAACTCGCGATCGTCGGCGAGGTGAGCCCGTCGACGGCGAGCAGCCATCTGCAACGGCTCACGGCGGAACGCCTGATCGCCGTTGAAGTTGCGGGAAAGCATCGCTACTACCGCCTGCACGGCCCGGCCGTCGCGCGCGTGCTCGAGGGGCTAACGGTTCTCGCCGGCGGAACGCGCAGCCCGTTCGTGCCCAATACGCCCAATCGCTTGCGAGCCGCGCGAACGTGCTACGACCACATGGCGGGCACGCTCGCGGTGGCGCTGCACGACCGCCTGCTCGCGCTCGGCTGGATCGCGGCCGGCGGCGACGGCGAACGCGCCTACGACGTGACGCCTAAGGGCGCCACGGCACTGCGCGCGTTCGGCATCGACGTCGAGGCGGCGCGGAGCGAGCGCCGGCGCTTTGCCTATGCGTGCCTCGATTGGAGCGAGCGGCGCCCGCACGTCGGCGGCGCGATCGGCGCGGCGCTGCTCGCACTCGCCCTACGCAAACGCTGGGTCACGCAAGATCTCGACAGCCGCGCGCTCACGCTGACGCGCACCGGAGAACGAGAACTGCAAACCCGTTTCGGACTGGCTAGCGCGGCCGCAGCGCCACGCCGCTGATCATCTGCTGCACGTCGACCGGCTTGTCGATGTTGCCGTATTTCAGCGCCACGTCGACCAGCGGCTGAATGTCTTTCGGATCGACGGTCGAGCCGACGTACGAGCGCGTCATGCCGGCGAGGACGGCCGGATCGAGGCCCCAGAACGGCGCCGTCACCGGCACGGTTTCGGCGTGGTGGGCGTTCGTGTACAGCGCCGCCTGCTGGATGATCGCAACGAACCTCGCCAGCGCCTCGCGATTCTTCGCGATGTAGCTTTCGGTGGCGAACCAGGCCGTGATCATGAAGCGCTTGGCAATCGCGTCCTCGGGGCGGCTGAGGACGCGGACTTTGCCGCTCGCGGCGACGTTGCCGAAGTAGGGGTTGCTCAACGTCGCCGCCGCCACGCGGCCGTCGAGCAACGCGGCGAGGACCGCGGCGCTCGGCAACTCGACGAAGTGCACAGTTCGCGAATCGCCGCCGTTGGCATCGATCCAAGCCCGTGACGACGTTTCGACGATGTCGCGCAGCGACGGCGTCGGCAGCGTCTTCCCGTTGAGATCCTTGGCGCTCACGACCGGGGAATCTTTGAGCACCACCATGCCCGAGATCGGCTGTTCGGTGAGCCAGATCTCGCCCGGCGCAATGAGCTGCAGCGGAACGCCGTGGGCGCGCGCGCTGATCAGCGGCAGCAAGCTCGATTTGCCGACATCGAGCGCGCCGCCGACGACGGCCGCCGTTACGGCCGACCCGGCGGTGAATTTTTGGACGTCGACCGCGAGGTTCGCTTTCGCGAACATGCCGGTGTGCTGCGCCCACAGCACGGGCGTCACGTCGTCGGCGGCGTTCGAGCCCAGTTGCAGCGCAAAGACGGGTGTCTGCGCATCAGCGGCCCGCGTGGCCGCGCCCGCCAGGGCCAGCGCGGCGAGCGACCCGACGAAGGTGTGCCGTCGCACGCGCGCCCCTATGCCGCGGAGCCGGCCAACTGCGCTTCGCGCTCGTGGGCGGCGTCGAGAATGCCCTCCCAGTAGAGCTTCCAGACATCCAGGTTCTGCCGGCACGCCTCGACGACTTGATCTTCCATGTTCAGTTCTTTGGCATATTTGCCGACGGTTTGCCAGCCGAGGTTCGAGTGCTCGATGTCGGCGACCGAGTGCACCTTGAAGAACGCCAGCTGATCGTCGCGCAAGCCGAACGCTTGCGCGTACTGCACGCGCCGCACGCCCGAATGCCCGACCTCGCGAAAGAGGCCGGTGCCATAGCCGGGCACGTTCGCGCGCTCAGCACACGTGTTGGCCACCAGCCCCTCGAGCCAGTGCCGATTGCGGCACAGCGTCTCCCAGGCCAGCCACGCGATGCGCGTGGTGCGAATCGGTTCGGCGCTGCGAATCTCCTCGATCGGCATCCCGATCGCGACGCCGAGCTCCTCGATGATCTGCCAGTGCGCCTTGCCCTCGCCGTGCTCGTGGTCGGCGATCAGCTCCTCGGCCGACGCGCCGATGATCTTCATCCGGATATCCCAGTGCGGGCAGTTCGTCGCCACGGCCAGCTTCATCACCGAGTTGCGGATCCGGGTGTTCAAGCGATGCTGCTTGATCCACATCTTCGCCATCTCGGGGGTCGGGTAGGCGGCGTAAAACCGATTCGCCTTGACGTACGCATCGACGACTTCATCGAGGCGGTCGAGAACATCCACGTGAGAACCCCTCCGGTCCGGTAGCGCCCACTCATGGTGCCAGACGCGGTCCTGGCCGTCAACGGAAACTCCTCTCCGCAAGCGCCGTCCGGTGGTGGCAGCGACTTTTGCCCTTTCGCCGAACCTGCGGGCGTCGGACAATAGGCCTATACCATGAGTCAGCAAGCTATCCAGGCTGGGAGTTTCAGCCGGCGTCCGGCGGCCGCCACGTCCTTCGGCATTCTCATCGCGATCAGTTACTGCCATTTCAGCAACGATCTGCTGCAATCGCTGCTGCCGGCGATCTATCCCAACCTGAAGCTCGCCATCGGCCTCAGCTTCGCGCAAATCGGCTTCGTCACGTTGGCCTACCAAGTCACCGCCTCGCTCTTGCAGCCGCTGATCGGTTTGGCCGCCGACAAGCGGCCGACGCCGTTCGCGTTACCGCTCGGAACGCTCTTCGCAATGGCCGGGCTATGCGTGTTGGCGATCGCGCACAACTACCCGGTGCTGATCGTCGGCGCATGCTTGCTGGGTGTCTCCTCCTCGGTGTTTCACCCCGAGGCGTCGCGCGTGGCGCGCATGGCATCAGGCGGCCAACACGGGCTCGCGCAATCGCTCTTTCAGGTGGGCGGCAATATCGGGTCGGCACTGGGGCCGCTCGCGGCCGCGCTCATCGTCGTGCGCCTGGGTCAGTCGAGCTTGGCGTTTTTCGCGCTCTTCGCGCTGTTCGCGATGACGGTGCTGTGGTTCATCGCGCGCTGGTACCGTAACGAGGGCATGGCGCGGCTCAAGGCCGCGGCCCGCAACCTCACCACGGCCGTCGCCATTCCGCACGGCACGGTCGTGACCGGGATCTCGATTCTGCTGGTGTTGATCTTCTCGAAATATTTCTATCAGGTGAGCCTGACCAACTACCTGACGTTCTACTTGATCCAGCGCTTCGGCGTCTCGGTGCAGACATCGCAGTTACACCTCTTCATGTTCGTGGCCGCCGTCGCCGCCGGAACGATCATCGGTGGACCGCTCGGCGATCGCTTCGGGCGCAAATACATCATCTGGTTTTCGATCCTCGGAACGTTACCGTTCGCGCTCGCTCTGCCGTACGCGAGCCTCTTCTGGACGGGACCGCTCACCATCGCGATCGGCTTGATCCTGGCGTCGGCCTTCCCCGCGATCGTCGTGTACGCGCAAGAGCTGGTACCCGGCAAGGTGGGAGCGATCTCGGGCATGTTCTTCGGCTTCGCGTTCGGCATGGCGGGCCTGGGAGCGGCCGTGCTCGGCGTTCTCGCCGATCACACCGGTATCGTGACGGTGTACCGGATCTGCGCGTTCTTACCGGCCATCGGCCTGTTGGCCGGCTTCCTCCCGCGCATCGAACGCCCCCAGCCTGGGTAAGACGCGCGCATGACGTCCCGCGTCCGCGCGCTCTTCTTCTCCGGCCTGGCGGTCGCAGCGCTGGCGCTCGCGACCCCGGCGCTTGCCGACACGATCACGATTCCGGCTGCCGGCTCGACCCCGGCCATCGGCGGGATGCTGATGCGGCCCAGCGGCCCGGGACCATTTCCGGCAGTCCTCGTGCTCCACGGCTGCGAGGGCATGGGTCCGCTTGAAAGCAAGACCGTTACCGAACTCGCGGCTCACGGCTACGTCGCGCTCGCGATCGACACGCTTGCACCCCAAGGGCTCAAGAACGCGTGCAGCAATCCGACTGCATTTGCGACGTCGGCGCGCTTCGCATATGCCGCGCTCGGCTGGCTCGCAACACAGTCGAACGTGATCCCCGATCGTTTGGGCGTCGTCGGCTTCTCGATGGGCGGTATGGCGATCTTAGGACTGATCGATCCGATCAGCCCACACCCGCCGCCGCCCGGCCTCAAGGTTGCGGTGGCGTACTACCCGTCGTGCGAGAGTCGCGCGCCCGACGTTAGCGTGCCGTTGGAGATCCTCGACGGGGACGCCGACGATTGGAACCCGGCGCCGCCGTGCCGGCGGCTCGCGCAAGCCGCAACCGATGCCGGGCGAACGGTGCAGATCATAACCTATCCCGGCGCGACGCACGCCTTCAATCAACCCTCCGATCACACCCGAACCTATCTCGGCCACACCTTGCGTTACGATGCCGATGCCGACCGCGACGCCGCGAGCAAGACCGAGGCGTTTCTCGCGACATATTTATTAAAATAGCTTAAAATTAAAAGAGCTTAAGGCAGTTTGGCCATCTGACCAGGGGCGGATCGTTCTTTCGCGGGTATACACGAGCATGGACGATCCACTCTCGCGAGCCCTATCTGAGGCTAGCCCCAGCGATCCGGAGGCGTCCTTCGAAGCGCGGCCGCTCGGCGAAACACTCGAGACGATGCGGCGTCAAATCCTCGCTGTGTTGAACGATCATTTCTTCGATGCCGGCGTCGTTGACGAAGCGATCCCGCTGCTGCACCACACGCTGATCGATTCGGGTTCGATTCGCATCGTGGCGCGACGCGCCGAACCGGCCTACGAAGCCACGGTCTCGGTGGACGCCCGCTGCGTGCGCGCCGGCAAAGACGAAGCCGACCGTTACGAAATCGAAGGCGGCGGCGTGCTCCGGCGGTTACGCGAGAGCCATCCGGGCGAACACGTCTTCCGCATCGAAATCGTGCCCGAACGCGACGGCACCCGTTCGGTCGACACCATCGCCCTCACGAGCGAACTCGCCAGTGCCATCCGGCGCTTCGCCGACGAGGATCAACGCAGCTAGGGCATCCCCTAGCTATTGCGGCGGCCCGCAGTTGTAATCGAGCGTGGTGCTGCAAACGCGCAGATCGACGCGCGAGGGCGCGCTGCGCACCGTCACCGGGAACCGCTGCGGCGGTACGTCGTCCGAACTGACCGACAAGGTCGCGTGACCGGGCTTGAGCCCGGTCAGCCGGAAACTCCCGTCGGCATGCGAAGTCGCGTGCGCCGCGCCGAGCGACACGCGCACGCCCGCCAGCGGCTGACCCGTCGTGCGGTCGGCGAGGTTCCCGATAAGCACCGCTAGCGCCCACACCGCGAGCAGCGACGAGCGTGCAGCCACGCCGGTTAGGGTGATTTTTCGGCGGCGAACTTCGCGAACAGGTCGAGCACCGCGATTACCGTTTCGTCGAAGACTTCCACCGAATTCAGGCTGCGCTTCTCGCGTGCGAACTCCTGATGCGCACGGTATGCCTCTTGTGCCGCTTCGTCGTTGTCGCTGCATTTCTTGAAATGCTCGAGCAGTGAGAGCCGCAACGGGCTGTTGGCTTGCAAGCTCTGGCGCAGTTCGAACTCTTTGCCGGTGCGGGTAATGTCGTAGGCGGAATCGAGGATCGTCTCCAAGCGACGGTCGTACGGCAGCGCGTAGAGCTGCTTGCGCGTATCGCGGAGAATGAAGTAGGCGTCGGGACCGTACTCGTCGATGCGCAGGAACATCACTTGGTTGACCGGCATCGGCAACGGCTTGATGTCGGCCTCGCCGAACGCGCGCAGCCGCTGCTCTTCGTCGGAGACCTTACCGGCGGCCAGCCGCAGCGCGTAGTTGTCGCGCTCGGCGATGATCTCCTCGACCTTGGCCTTGACGCTGCCGAGCTCTTCCTCGGCGTGAATTTCGGCCAGCCATTTGGCCGACTCGGTGACTTCTTTGACGACCTGGGGTGCGCGTTCGAGCGCCTTCTGCAATTCGACGTCGACCTGATTCTCGTTGTGCTCGATGCGCCGGATGTTGCTGGTCGCGCTGATCTCCGCGCGCCAGGCCTCTTCGGCCGCGCGATAGAGTTTTTTGGCCGCTCCCAAGCTCTTGACGTTTTCCAGCGCCGTGGGTTCGACCAGCCGCGTCTTTTTGACGTGATCCGGATAGGCTTTCCGGTACGCTTCGCGCGTGGCTTCCGCGACCTCGCTACGCCGGTTCCACTCGGCGTTGGCCTCTTCCAGCTCTTCACGCAGCTCGTCGCGTTTGGCCGACGCGTTGCGCCGGACCGAACTCTCGTGCTCGACGCCGAACGTTTTGATACGCCGTTCGAGCATTGATTTGTAGCGCGCCTGAATGCGCTCGTCCTCGCGGAAATTGGGGACGGTCGGGGGAGGGGGGCCTTCGGTGCGGGGTTCTTGAGTCGTCATGGCAACACTCGGTATCGGCTATGTACAGGAGACATGTGGTCCTGAGGATCACATTGCCGTGCCACTTTCCGTTATGATACCCCGCTTGCTTACCGTTCGCAACGAATTTTCGTCATGTTTTGGCACTAATGCACACCATTTGCCGCTATGCATTGTTACTTCTCCTTGACGATTCGCCGCAGCCGGCGTATCGAAGGCACTCCGGCCCAGGAGCTACACACGATCATGAAGCGCATACTGCTCGTCGCCGTCCTCGCCACACTCGCCTTCGGCTCGGCCGTGGCCGCCGCGGAAATGCCGTCCCTGGACCCGCGCTTTGCGCCCCAGCCCACCGAGGCCGCGTGCCGTTCGTTGCAGCTCGCCTCGACCGGCGGCCCGTTATTGAACGATCGGCAAACGCTGGCCGTCCGCTGGCTCGGTTTTGCGACCTACGAACTGGTGTACGGCAACCAAATCATTCTCTTGGACAACTACTACGACCGCGGACCGCGCTACCGCTATTTGGGATTCAAAGCCGCCGACGTCAAGCGCGCCAACCTGATCATCGTCGGCCACGCCCATGCCGACCACATGTCCGACACGGCGCAGACAGCCCTGCAGACCGGCGCGCAGGTCGTGGCCGCGCCGATCACCGCGGCCAAACTGTTCACCGAGGGGATCGATCCGAAGCAAGTCACGGTGGTCACGGGCACGGACGGCCAGGTCTTGCATTACAATGGCTTTACCGTCATGCCGGTCCTCGCGCGGCATGGCGAACCGCCGCCGTTCACGGCCAAGTTCGCCGAAGCGTATAAGGCCGCGAGCCCCGGCACGCCGGACGAACTCGCTGCCGAGGCGGCGATTTGGGCGAAAGGCTCGATAGACCCGCACATCGTCGATCAAGGGACGATCGCCTACATCATCACGTTCGCGGACGGCTTTCGCCTCGCGTACCGCGACTCGGGCGGCTTCATGACCGCCTACGAGAAGGCGGCGCTGGCCAAGATCGGCCGCGTGGACGTCTTGATCGGTGCGGTCGCGGGCAACTCGATCGCCGAATCCAACATTTCGGTGCTCATGCCGATGATTGAAACCTACCGGCCGGCCGTGTACTTCCCGGCCCATCACGAAGAAGAAGTCGACCGCAACCTCGACCGGGCAACCGAGCCCTTGTTCCAAGCCATCAAGAACGAGTTTCCGGCTACGCTGACCATTTCCAAAGAATTTCGCGAGCCGACGTGCTTCGACACGCGCTTTAATTTGCAACGGGGCAACGCTCCCTCGCGCTAGGGAGAGGTGAATCCTGGCGCGAAGAGGCTCGCGCGCTCATTCCACTTAGGAGCCCAATCAAATGGCTACTGGAACCGCGGCCGTGGCGCCCTCATCCGACATCTCGCAGCAGAAGATCACGCTCGCGCCGGTCGGGTCGTTCGCGGATACGACAGCGAAGCTCACGATCGAATCGATCGGCATCACGCCCTTGCCGGAACTCACGCTGCAGGGTCACGGTCAAGGGATCTACGTCAACATCAACGCCTAATAGCAAGCGCTTCGCGAAGCGAACGAGCTCCTCATCGCCGGAAGTCGACCAGAAACGGAATAGCCGCACGCGTTCTACACGCGTCCGTTCCGCAGGAGACCCGAGGAATGCACGCACCCGCCGGGTAGCGTGTGCGCCGCGCCGATTTGCTTGTATGCAAGGTAAGTGAGTTAGCGTGCGGTTTTCTGGGTAAGGCGAGCCCGGAGGGCCGCGCTTTGCTGGACAGACAATGGTTTGGGGTCGCGGCCGCGGGTGCTCTGGCGCTCGCCGTCTCGGTGTTCGTGACGGCGCCGGCGAGCGCGCAAGTGACGGTCGACGTCAACGGAAGCGCCGTGAACTTCGCCTCCGCGCCGATCATTCAGGATGGACGCGTGTTCGTTCCGCTGCGCGGCGTCTTCGAGCAGCTCGGAGCGAACGTCGACTACTCCAACGGAACGATCAACGCGACCGGCAGCGACGGCCGCACGGTGGCGCTGCACATCGGTTCGACGCAAGCAACGATCAACGGACAACCCGAAACGCTCGACGTCGCGCCGTTCATCATCAGCTCGAGCACGTTCGTGCCGCTGCGTTTCATTTCGCAAGCACTCGGCGCCAGCGTGAACTGGGACAACGCCGACCACGTCGTGTCGATCTCGATGTCGGGCGCCGCAGCCGTGAACTACAACGCACCGGCAAGCGATGATTACGCGGATTACGCGCCGCCGCCGATTCCGGTGTACGACCAGCCTTACGCTCCGGCGCCCAACTATATTTGGCAGCCCGGTTACTGGGCCTGGGGCTCCTACGGCTACTATTGGGTGCCGGGAACGTGGGTCCAAGCACCCCAGGCGGGCTATCTCTGGACGCCCGGATATTGGGCCTGGAACAACGGCCGTTACGGCTGGAACGGCGGCTACTGGGCCACGTCGGTCGGCTTCTACGGCGGCGTGAACTACGGCGCCGGATACTACGGCAACGGTTACGACGGCGGCCGCTGGTCCAACGGCGCCTTCCGTTACAACACCTACGTCTCACACGTCAACACGGCCGTCGTGCACAACGTCTACGTCGACCGCACCGTGTACGTCAACAATTCGACGACGCGCGTCAGCTACAACGGCGGACCGAACGGCGTGCCCGCGCATCCCACGCCGCAGCAGCTCAGCGTCGCGCATGCACCACATCTGGGCATGACGCAAGTACAGCGCCAGCACGTGCTCGTCGCATCACAGGATCGCCGCCTGCTGGCGAAGGTCAATCACAATAGCCCACCCGTGCCGGCCGTGGCACGACCGCTCAGCACGACCAATCCGCCCGCCGGCCTCGTACGGGTGACGGCCGCCGATCGCGTGAACGCACATACCGCCGCACCCGTCGTGCACGCAGCACCAGCGGCCGTACATGCCGCACCCGTCGTGCACGCAGCACCTGCACCCATCGTGCACGCAGCACCCGCGGCCGTGCACGCCGCTCCGCCGGTCGTACACGCTGCTCCGCCGGTCGTACACGCTGCTCCGCAGGCTATGCATGCGGCGCCGCCCATCGTGCACGTTGTTGCGCCGATCGCGCATCCTGCGCCGCCCGTCGTGCACGCTGTTGCGCCGGTCGCGCATCCTGCGCCGCCGGTCGCGCCCGTTGTTGCGCCGGTCGCGCATCCTGCGGCGCCGGTCGCGCACGCCGTGCCGCGGGAAACGAAGCCGAAGCCGGACGAGCACCCCGCCGACCCCTCCAAGACACCGTAGGGCCGCCTCAGGTCAGGGGCGTGCCGACGTAGCGTACAGCTGCTGCATGCGGGCGTGGAGCGCGGCGGGGTCCACTCGCACGGCGGTCCAAATTTCACGCGCGCGATCGTCGGCGAGCACGCTGTCGACGCCCTCACGAATGCCGTTGAGCGTTGCCTCGGCAACCTGTTGGGGCGAGGTCTTCGGGCCCGGAATGCCGGCCGCCATGTCGGTGTCGATGTAGCCGGCATAGACGCCGACGATCTGCGTGCCCTGCGCCTTGAGTTCGATGCGCACGCCCTCGGTGAGCGCGAGCGCGGCGTGCTTCGACGCACTGTACGTGGCCCCGAACGGTGCGACGAACCAGCTCACCACCGAGAGCATGTTGGCGATGGCGCCGCCGCCGTTCCTTGCGAGCACCGGCGCGAACGCTCGCACCATACGCAGCACGCCGAAGACGTTCACTTCGAGTTCGGCGCGCAACGCTGCTTCGGAATCGGGGGCCAGCATCGAGCGGTTCATCATGATGCCGGCGTTGTTTATCAGTAGCTTAACGTCGGTGCAGCGTTGGACCGCCGCCTCGACGTCGTCGTCGCGCGTTACGTCGAGCGCGATCGGAATCACGCGCGCATCGGTGATCGACGCAATGTCCCGCGCACCCGCGTATACCTTCGCGGCGCCGGCCGCGAGGAGCGCCTCCGTATACGCTTTGCCGAGACCCCGGTTGGCGCCGGTGACCAGCGCCACACAGTCCTTGATTTCCATAGCGATTGCGTTCTCGTCGTTTCCTGCCGGAGCCTCGACCCAGCCGTTGGCCCGGCGCACGACGAGCCCGTTCGATGGTGTCACATTCTTCGGTTGACGCCGGTCGCAAGAAATGCCAGCGTTGAGGGGATGACTTTGAGGAAGAGCGCACTTGGTTTTGGGCCGCGGTCGCCGCACGTCGTCGTGCTGGTGGGCGCAACGGGAGATCTCGCACGGCGAAAGCTATTGCCCGGTCTCTTCCACCTCGCGAGCGTCGGGTTTATCCCGGGCTGCCGAATCGTCGCCGTTTCGCTCGATGATTTCGACGCCGACGGTTTCCGCGCGTTCGCGCGCGAGGCGCTGGCCGAATTCTCGACGCGCAAGATCGACGCGGCCGACTGGACGGCATTCGCCGAGACCCTCGATTACGTGCCGCTGGCCGCGGGCGCCGAGGCCCTCAGGGCGGCCGTAGAACGGGCGGAGCAGGTGTTGGGCGGCGACAGCCGCCGCCTGCACTATCTCAGTGTCCCACCCAACGCGGCCTTATCCGTGGTGCGCCTGCTGGGCGAAGCCGGTCTCGTCGAGCGCTCGCAGATCATCATGGAGAAGCCCTTCGGCACCGACCTCGCCAGCGCGGTTTCACTCAACGCGAAATTGCACGAGGTCTTCGCCGAAGAGCAGATCTTCCGGATCGATCACTTCCTGGGTAAGGAACCCGCGCAAAACATTCTCGCGTTCCGCTTCGCAAACGGGCTGTTCGAACCGATTTGGAACCGCAACTTCATCGATCACATTCAGATCGACGTGCCGGAAAAGCTCGGCCTCGAGACGCGCGCCGCGTTTTACGAACAGACCGGCGCCTTCCGCGACATGGTGGTGACCCATCTCTTTCAAATCGTCGCGTTCATGGCGATGGAGCCGCCGACGTCGCTCGAGCCCGGACCGATCAGCGAGGAAAAGAACAAAGTCTTTCGCTGCATGATGCCGATCGATCCGGCCGAGGTCGTGCGCGGCCAATACAGCGGTTACCGCGCCGAGGAAGGCGTCGACCACGAGTCCGATACGGAAACCTTCGTCGCGCTGAAGTGCATGATCGACAATTGGCGCTGGGCGGGGGTGCCGTTTTTCCTGCGCACCGGCAAACGGCTGGCGGAGGGACAGCGGATCATCTCGATCGCCTTCCGCGAACCGCCCAAGAGCATGTTTCCGGTCGGCTCGGGCGTCGGCGCCGAAGGCCCCGATCATCTGACGTTCGACTTGGCCGACGCATCGAAGATGTCGCTCTCGTTTTACGGCAAACGCCCGGGGCCCGGGATGCGGTTGGAAAAGCTGAGCTTGCAGTTCGCGATGCACGAGACGGGCCTCGTGGGCGACGTGCTCGAGGCCTACGAGCGCTTGATCCTCGATGCGATGCGCGGCGACCACACGCTGTTCACCACGGCCGAGGGCATCGAGCGGTTGTGGGAAGTGTCGCGTCCGCTGCTCGAAGCACCGCCGCCCGTGCGGCTCTACCCGCCCGACTCGTGGGGACCGAAGTCGATTCACCAGCTCGTCGCTCCGCACGCTTGGCGGCTCCCGTTCGAGCGGGCCTGGCGCGCGCCCAACCCCGAAGGAAGCTAACCTCCAAGGCCGGTGTAAGCCGGTCGGGATACGCTCGACGGCGCATGCGCGTAAACGCGGGGCCGTTCAGCGATCGGCGGCAGCTGAGTACGATCGACGCGTTGATCCGCGAAACACCGGATGCAATCGGTTTGCGCTTCGGCCGCGCATGCTGTCTCGAGGACCTGGGCCGAACCGCCGAAGCGATCGCGGCGTACGACGACGTTTTGCACCGCGAGCCGGCCCATTTCGGCGCGCTCACGAATCTCGGCTCGCTGCTCTTCGAGCGCGGGCAAACCGCCGCCGCGCAGCCGTACTTGCGCACCGCCGCGGCACTGTATCCGGCCGACCCCGTTGCCCTGGTCAACCTCGCGCGCCTGGAAACCGAAGCGGGCGAGTTCGATGCCGCGCTTGCCTGCTACACGTCGGTGTTGGCCGGCCATCCCGATTCGCTGCACGCGAACCTCGGGCTGGCCGCACTCTACCGGTCGCGCGGTGACGAGCGCCGCGCGGAGTCGTATGACGAACGCGCGTACGCGAAACCGCGGGTGTGGCTCTATCCCTACCACGGTTCGGCACCGCCCCTGAAGGTAGTTCTGCTGGCTTCGGCCTTCGGCGGCGACGTTGTCAGCAATTTGTTCTTCGACGACGACGTCGTGCAGAAGTGGGTGTTGCTGGCCGATTCCATCCGGGGCGGTGCGCTCGTTCCGCCGCATCACGTCATCTTCAACGCGATCGGTGATGCCGATCGCGCTCGGCCGAGTCTCGAGTGCGCGCAGGCGATCTGCGCCGACTCCGGCGCACCGGTCGTCAACGATCCGCAGGCCGTGGCGCGCAGCGGACGGGTCGAGGTCATGCAGCGGCTGCGTGGTCTTCCGTTCACGCGCGTGCCGCGCACGGAACGCGTCATGCGCGCCGAGGCCGAACCGCGCCGCCTGACCGAACGCGGCTTCGCGTTTCCGCTGCTCCTGCGTTCGCCCGGCCATCATGCCGGCATGCACCTGGCCTTGATCGAGAACGCCGCCCACCTGCCCGCCGTCGTCGCGGCGTTGCCCGGCCCCGAACTGCTGGCGATCGAATATCTCGACGCGCGCGGGGCCGACGGAAACGTGCGCAAGTATCGCGTCATCGCCGTCGACGGCCGGCTCTATCCGCTGCACCTCGCGATCGCGCCGCGGTGGAACGTGCACTACTTCAGCGCCGATATGGCGGAGCGGCCGGATCGCCGCGCGGAGGAAGCCGCGTTTCTGCGCGACATGCCGGGCGCGATCGGCGAACGCGCGGTGCGCGCGCTCGAAGCGATCGCCGCGACGCTGGGCTTGGACTTCGCCGGCATCGACTTCGCGCTCGACGCCGCGGGAAACGTGCTGGTGTTCGAGGCCAACGCGGCGATGGGCCTGTATTTGCCCGACGACGCCGCGATCTGGGATTACCGCCGCCCGGCCGTCGACGGCGTCATCGACGCGGTCCGCCGGATGCTCGTCGCGCGCGCCGAGACGGCCGGCTACCGGCGAGCCGCAACCGCCTGGAATATCAGGGCCGCGCGCCGGGGCTCGCGAAGGGGCCCGCATGAGCGTTACTGCATCCCCTTCCACCCGGCAACTGCGGCGGGTGCGCGTCGACCAGGTCGGCAGCTTAGCGGGGCCGCCGGCCGTGCGCGACCTCGTCCGGCGCAATGCCTACGGTGAGGTCAGTGATGAAGAGCTGGCACGCGCGGTGGATACGGCGATCCGCGAGGTCATTCGCAAACAGGAAGCGATCGGCATGCCGGTCGTCACCGACGGCGAGTTCCGGCGCCGAAATTTTCAGGACAGCTTCGGCGCCGCCGTGTCGGGCTTCGATCTGCCGGCCGACATCAAGCGCAGCCACGAGGAAAGCCAGGCCGACATCACGACCGCGGCCTTCCAGCGCGCCGAGCAAAACTTCGAAGCGGTCGGTCCGGCGATCGTGCACCGGCGCCCGGTTCACGAACGTCTCAAGCTCGTCCGCAACGTGCCGCTCGAAGAGTACCGCTTCGCCTCGCAGTACGCCACGCGGCCCCTCAAAGAGACGCTGGTGAGTGCCGATCGCATCTCGCAACGCTTCGCGCACGAGAAATCCACACGGGTCTACGCCGGCCTGGATGCGTTCGTGGCCGACGTGGTGGCGATTCAACGCGAGATGATCGCGCAGCTGGTGGCGGCCGGCTGCCGCTACATCCAGATCGATGCTCCCGGCTATACGGCCTACGGCGACGCGGTCTCGCTCGAACGCATGCGTTCGCGCGGCGAGGATCCCGACGAGAACCTCGAGCGCTCGATCCGCGCCGACAACGCCGTCATCGCCGGCTTCGAGGACGTCGTCTTCGGCATCCACCTCTGCCGCGGCAACCCCCGCACCACCGACGCGGCGACCGGAAAAGTGCTGCCGCAATGGCACCGCGAGGGACACTACGATGCCTATGCCGAGCGCTTGTTCTCCGGCCTCGCGCACGATCGCATCTTGCTCGAATACGATTCGGAGCGGGCCGGCAGCTTCGAACCGCTGCGCTTCGTGCCCAAGGACAAGATCGTCGTGCTCGGTCTGCTCACGACGAAAGACGAAGAACTGGAGAGCATGGAACTGCTGAAGCGCCGCATCGCCGAGGCCGGCCGCTATCTCCCCCTCGACCAGCTGGCGCTGAGCCCGCAGTGCGGCTTCGGCGGCGTCGGCGCGATGGTTGTGCTGCCCGAAGATGCGCAGTGGCGTAAGTTCGAGCGGATCCTCGAAACCGCGCGCAGCGTGTGGGGCGAAATCTAGATGAACCGGCGCACCGCATTGCTGACGACTGCGGTGCTCGGCTCGCTCGGCCGGCCGGCGTTCGCCCAAACGGCGGCGCCGCTGCGCGTGATCGGACCGCCCAACGACGCCTACAAGCCCGTGTACTACGGCATTCGCGCGAACATCTTTGCGCAGTACGCGGTGAGCGTCGAAGCCACGATCATCAACAGCGGTGCGGCGGCCGCGGCCGCCCTGATCGGCGGCGCCGCCGACATCGCGTTCACCAACATCACGACCCTCGTTACCGCGCACAACAAGAGCATCCCGATGCAAGCCCTCGCTCCCGGCGGGTTCTTCAGCAGCGATGCAAAGATGACGGCCGCGCTGCTCGTGCGCAGCGAGGGGCCGGTGCACTCGGGCGCCGATCTCAGCGGCAAGACCGTCGGTTCGGTGTCGCTGGGCGATACGCTCGCGGCCGCCATTCAAGCCTGGATCGACCAGAACGGCGGCAACTCGCGAACGGTGAAGATCATCGAGGTGCCCGCTTCCGCGGCCGTGGAAATGCTCGAGCAGGGACGCGTGAGCGCCGTGGCCGTCAACGAGCCCGCCGTCACGCAAGCGTTGGCAACCGGCAAGGCGCGTGCGCTCGCCAACCCCAACACCGCGATCGCGAAAAGCTTCCTCTCCTCGCTCTTCGCCGTGATGGGACCGGCGGCGGACAAGAACCCCGAGGCGATGCGCCGCTTCGCGCAAGCGATGCACGAATCGTCGCTGTATACGAATACCCATCTGCCCGAGACGGTGGACCTGGTCGCGAGCTATAGCGGCGTCGCACCCGAGATCGTCGCGCACAGCGCCCGCATCAGCGCGGCCGAATATGCGGAGCCCGCGCTCGTCCAGCCGGTCATCGACGTCCTGGTGAAGTACGGCATCACCGATCGCGCCTTTCCGGCGCAGGACATCATCAGCCCGTACGCGCTAAAGCGCCGCTAGGGATCCTCCACGCCCGCCTTCGAGGGAATGACGATGTTCGCAAAGCTCAACCACGTTGCGCTCATATCCGACAACTATGCCGCGCAGTCGGTGTTCTACCGCGCGCTGTTCGACCTCAAGACCGCGTCCACGGCGCGCAACGAGGCCTCCGCGATGGCGATGGGCGACGGCTACGTCGGCATGCAGATCATCCCGCGCTTTCCCGGACGCCAAGCCGGCATCGATCATTTCGGCGTCCAGGTCGACGACCTCGACACCGTGCGCGAACGCGTTGCGAAGCGCTGGCCGAAAATCGAAATCATCCAGCGCCCCAGCACGCGGCCGTTCGCGGCGCTGGGCATCCACGATCCGGCCGGCACCTACTTCGATCTCTCGCAAAAGGGTCTGAAGAACCGCGGTCAGGTGTACGAGAAGCCGGCCTGGGACCAGGAACGCGTCTTCACCCACTTCGCGCTGCGCGCGGTCGATCCGGAACCGCTGGCGGAGTTTTACGCCGACGTGCTCGAGCTGAGCGTGAGCAAGGTCGGTGAGAGCTTCCACCTCTCCGACGGCCGCATCACGTTCGTCATCCTGCCTTGGCGCATTTCGGATTTTCTCGGCAGCGGTATCGAGAAACCCGCCTTGGACCACCTCGGCTTCATGGTTGAAAGCCTGGCCGCGTTCCACAGCGATCTCGAGGAGTTTTCATCGCGCAATCCGATGATGCGCCCGAAGGCGCTGGGCAACGGACCCGAGGGCAGCGTGCGCAAAAAACTCTTCGAGCGCACGCAGCTCGGGGATCACTACATGGCCGACCTCGACGGCATTCTGATCGCGGTTCGCGAGCGCGCGCAGGCGGGCCGCTGGAGTTAGTGGGCCGGGACGGTAGCGATGACCGCGACCTTGCCGTCGCGCACGCCCAAAATCTGCATGGGAGTATGCGGATGGTTGTGGTCGTCCATCGTATACGTGCCGCCCAGGCGCGAGGACATCGTCGACGTCTTCAGCGCGGCCTCGATCGCGGCCGGCTGATCCGAACCCGCGCGGCGAATGGCGTCCACGATCAAATAGGTGGACTCGTAGGCGAAGAACGAGCGCTGCGTCGGCAGCAAGCCGTATTTCGCTTGATACGCGGTGACGAAATCGTGCACGGCCGGCGTGCTGTTGAGCGGCGTGAACACCGCGATGCTGGCGGTCTTCGCGAGGCCGCCGCCGGCGAGAAAGGCCGGCGAGACGGCGCCGATCGCGGTCGGCAAGTCGACGCGTCCGGCGATCGGCACGCTCCAGCCGGATTGCTCGTACGCTTTGAAAAATGCCGTCGTCGAGGGCCCGAGCAAGGTGATCACGTAGTCGGGCGCGAGCGCTCTGAGGTTCGCGACCACGGGACCGAGATCGGTGGTCGACTTCGCCACCGTAGCGTTGGCCACGATGGTGAGGTTCGCGGCCGCGGCGGCTTTGGCAAAACTGTCGGCATTGGCGTGGTTGAACGGGAGATCGTCGACGAGGATCGCGATCTTCCGCGCACCTTGGGTCGCAAGCCAGGCGATCTCGGTGCGCGCGATGTCGAGATCCGAGGGGATCGTCTTGAAGACATACGGGTTGCCGCCGGCGCCGGAAGCGTCGACGAAGTCCTGGCCGGCCGAGATGTCGATGACCAGCGGTACCTTCGCCGCCTGGATGACCGGCATCAGCGCGTGGGTGACCGGCGTCGCACCGGCCCCAAGGATCACCGGCACGTGTTCGTCGTCGAGGAGGTGGCGCAGGGCCAGCACGCCCTTATCCGTCTTGGCGCCGCTATCGCCGTAGAATGCCTCGACCGGGCGCCGCAGAACACCGCCGGCTTGATTGATCGCGGCCAGCGCCAGTTCGACGGCGTACTGCTCTTGCTGCCCGCGATCGGCGGTCGGTCCGCTCAGGACGCCGACGACGCCGATACGCACCGGGTCGGCCGCGAGGGCGATGCCCACCGTGAGGAATAACCCGGCCATAATGGCGACTGTGAGCCGCATGTGATCACCCTTTCAACGTCGTTGCGCCGGTGCGCATTCGATGCGAACACCTGTTCGTCTTCCCCGCGGTACGCCACCGCACGGCAGAACGTCACATTTCGTGGTAGGCCCTGGCCGTCCGAAGGCGAGTGTAGAGGGATATGAGTCTTCGGGTCGCTCTCCATCACGCGACGCGCTACACCTACGATCGTCCGATCCATCTCGGCCCCCAGGTTATTCGGCTGCGGCCGGCGCCGCACTGCCGCACGCCGATCGTGTCCTATCAGCTCGACGTCCGGCCGCCGTCGCACTTCCTGAATTGGCAACAAGACCCGCAGGCGAACTGGCTGGCGCGCGTCCTCGTGCCGGAGCTGACCGAGTATCTCGACGTGACGGTCGATCTGGTCGCGGATCTCGCGGTGATCAACCCGTTCGACTTTTTTCTCGAAGCGTCGGCCGAGCGCTATCCGTTCTTCTACGATGCGGCACTGACGTTCGAGCTCGCACCCTATCTCGTCGCCGAACCGCAAGGTGAGCGGTTCGCGGAATATCTCGCGGGCATCGACCGCACGCAGCGGGACACGACGACCTTCCTGTTCGATCTCAACGCCAAGCTGCAGCGCGACATCAGCTATTTGATCCGCATGGAACCCGGTGTCCAGACACCGGATGAGACGCTGGCGAACCGTTCGGGCTCGTGCCGCGACTCGGCGTGGCTTTTGGCGCAACTGCTGCGCCATCTCGGTCTCGCGGCGCGCTTCGCGTCGGGCTATCTCATCCAGCTCAAGGCCGACGTGAAAGCGCTCGACGGACCATCGGGCGCAAGCCAAGACTTCACCGACCTGCACGCGTGGTGCGAGGTGTACCTGCCGGGCGCCGGCTGGGTCGGGCTCGATCCGACGTCGGGACTGTTTGCCGGTGAAGGTCACATCCCGCTGGCCTGCGCGGCGAACCCCGTCTCCGCTTCACCGATCTCGGGCACGGTCGATCCGTGCCAAGTGACGTTCGGCTTCGACATGTCCGTTACGCGGGTGCACGAGCCGCCGCGCGTCACCAAGCCGTACAGCGAGGGACAATGGGCGGCGATCGACCGGCTCGGTGACCGCGTCGATGAAGTCTTGCGCGACCGCGACGTGCGGCTCACGATGGGCGGCGAGCCGACCTTCGTCGCGATCGACGACATGGATGCCGAGGAATGGACGACCGCCGCGGTCGGACCGACGAAGCGCGACTTCGGTGACGTCCTCATCCGGCGCTTGCGCGACCGCTTCGCACCCGGCGGCCTGCTGCACTACGGTCAAGGCAAATGGTATCCCGGCGAGTCGCTGCCGCGCTGGGCCTTCGCGCTATATTGGCGCGGCGACGGCATGCCCTTGTGGCACAACGCCGACCACATCGCGCGCGAGACGGCCGACGCCACCCCCACGACCGAAGATGCCGCCGCGCTCGCGCGCGGCATCGCGCAACGCATCGACATCGACCCCGCCTTCGTCGCACCGGCCTATGAAGATGCGCGCACGCTGGTCGGCAAAGAGGACGCGCTGCCCGAGAACGTCACCACGCTCGATTCGAAGCTCGACGATCCCGAAGAGCGCGCGCGCCTCGCCCGCTCGTTCCGGCGCGGACTGAACACGCCGGCCGCCTACGTGCTGCCGGTGCAGCGCTGGAATGCGGCCGATCAACGCCGCTGGCGCTCCGAGCAGTGGTCGACGCGCGCCGGCCGCGTGCAACTCGTGCCGGGCGACTCACCCGCCGGTCTGCGGCTACCGCTGGGCTCGCTGCCGTGGCTCGAACCCGACGAACGTCCGGTCGTCGCAGCACCCGATCCGTTCGCGCCGTTGCCGCCGTTGCCCGAGCCGGGCGACGACGCCGATCCGTACGCGCCTCCGCAGCAGTTCGTTGCCGGCGGCGCGCAAGATCCGGCCCGGCAACGGCAGCAATTCGTCGAGCAAGGGATCGCGATCGACGGTTCCGTGCGCACCGCGATTTCGGTTGAACCACGCGATGGCCGGCTGTGCGTCTTCATGCCGCCGACCGAATCGGCCGCCGACTATTTCGAGTTGCTCGGCGCGGTCGAACAGTCGGCCGAGCACCTCGCGACGCCGGTGCACATCGAGGGCTATCCGCCGCCGTACGACCCGCGCATCAACGTCATCAAGGTCACGCCCGATCCCGGCGTCATCGAAGTCAACATTCATCCCGCGCGCAGCTGGCGCGAAGCCGTCGCGATCACGACCACGCTCTACGAGGAAGCGCGTCAAGCGCGGCTGGCAACCGAGAAGTTTCAGCTCGACGGCAAGCACACCGGCACCGGCGGCGGCAACCACATCGTGCTCGGCGCGGCGACCCCGGCCGACAGCCCGTTCTTGCGCCGCCCCGATCTGCTCAAGAGCATCGTCGGGTTCTGGCAGAACCATCCCTCGCTCTCCTACATGTTCTCGGGACTCTTCATCGGTCCGACCAGTCAAGCACCGCGCGTCGATGAGGCGCGGCTCGACTCGCTCTACGAGCTCGAGATCGCCTTCGGCGAGGTTCCGCCGCGCAGCCCGGCGCGCGTCTCGCCATGGCTCGTCGACCGCATCTTTCGCAACCTGTTGATCGACGTCACGGGCAGCACGCACCGCACCGAGATCTGCATCGACAAACTCTACTCGCCCGACGGGCCGACGGGCCGTCTGGGCCTGGTCGAGTTCCGGTCGTTCGAGATGCCGCCGCACGCGGAGATGAGCCTGGCGCAACAGTTGCTCATCCGCGCGCTGGTCGCGCGCTTCTGGGAAGAGCCCTACGACAACGGGCTCGTGCGCTGGGGCACGGCCCTGCACGATAAGTTCATGCTGCCGCACTTCGTGTGGAAAGACTTCCTCGACGTGCTGCGCGACCTCAACGCGCACGGCTTCACCTTCGAGGCGGCGTGGTTCCGGCCGCACTGGGAATTCCGCTTCCCGCTCTATGGGGCCGCGCAGTACGACGGCGTGAAGCTGGAACTGCGCGGCGCGCTCGAACCCTGGAACGTCATGGGCGAGGAAGGCACACCCGGCGGCACCGTGCGCTATGTGGACGGCTCCGTCGAGCGGCTCGAGATCACGATTTCCGGGCTGACCGTCGACCGGCATCACGTGCTGGTCAACGGCCGGCGCGTGCCGCTGACGGCGACCGCGATCGATGCGGCGGTCGGCGGCGTGCGCTACCGCGCCTGGCGCGCGCCGCATGCGCTGCACCCGACCATCGCGCCCAACGTGCCGCTCGTGTGCGAGATTTGGGATGAGTACGTCTCGCGCTCGCTCGGCGGCTGCACCTATCACGTCGCGCACCCGGGCGGCCGCAACTACACGACGTTTCCGGTCAACGCCTACGAAGCCGAGGGCCGCCGGCTCACGCGCTTCGAGCCCTTCGGCTTCACCCCCGGAACGTTCGTACCGCCGCCGGCGAAGCTGAATCCCGACTTTCCCCATACGCTCGACCTGCGGCGGCGCTGAGCGCCGGCGATGGCGAATGTAGCACCGCTCTTCGGCGAGGAAGCCCTAGGGCGTTACGACGAGATGTTCGACGGTACGGGCGCGGTGCGTCCGCACTGGCAACGGCTGGCCGCATCGTTCGCGGCCATGGCTCCCGATGAGTACCAGCACCGGATCGATTCGGCGACGCGGATGGTGCGCGAAAACGGCGTGACCTACAACGTCTACGACGAGGCCTCGGGCCTCGGGCGCTTGTGGCAACTCGACATCGCGCCGTTCATCATCAGCGCCGACGATTGGGCCGCGATCGAGGCGGCCGTCGCGCAGCGCGCGCGCCTGGCCAACGCGATATTGCACGACGTGTACGGCGAAGGCCGGCTGATGCGCCAGGGCATCATTCCGGCGCACCTGGTGCTCGGGCACCCCCAATACTTGCGGGCACTGGCCGGCATCACACCGCCCGACGGCGTGCACGTCCACCTGTATTCGGTCGACCTCGCACGGTCGAGCGACGGGTCGTGGATCGTCCACGCCAGTCGCGCCGACGCCCCGATGGGCCTCGGCTATGCGCTGGAAAACCGCGTCGTGGTGAGCCAAACCTTTCCCGAGCTCTTCGGCGACCTCGGCGTGCAGCGCTTGGCCACGTTTTTCCGGCACCATCGCGACGCCGTGGTCGGACTCGCCCGCGGCGCGAGCGGGCACGCCGTCCTGCTGACGCCGGGCTCCTACAACGAAGCGTACTTCGAGCACGCCTATCTGGCGCGCTACTTGGGGCTCGACCTGGTCGAGGGCGACGATCTGGCGGTGCGCGACGGCATCGTCTACCTGCGCACGCTGGGCGGCCTCGAGCGCGTTTCGGTCATCTTCCGCCGGCTCGACTCGGACTTCGCCGATCCGCTCGAACTGCGCGCGGACTCGGCTCTCGGCGTGCCCGGTCTCGTCGACGTCATTCGGGCGGGTAACGTGATCATGGCCAACGCCCTGGGCGCCGGGGTCGTCGAGTCGCCGGCGCTCGACGCCTATCTGCCGAACGCTTCGCGCGCGCTGTTCGGCGAAGAGCTGCTGCTCTCCAACATACCGACGGTCTGGTGCGGAACCGAGTGGGGGCGCGCCGAGGGCTTGGCCCGCGTCAAGAACGGCGTCATTCGGAACGCGTTCGATGCCGGGCCGCTGTTCTCGCGCGGCTCGTCGGCACGTTTGGGCTGCGACCTCAGCGACGAACAGCTGAGCGCGTTCGCCGATGATGTCGAGCGGCGCGCGGCGACCGTCATCGTGCACGACCTCGTGCCGCTCGGCGTGGCCCCGACGTTCGAGCGCGGCGCCTTCAACTCGCGGCCGATGTCGCTGCGCGTGTTCGCCGCGTGGACGCCCAACGGCTACGTGGTGATGCCCGGCGGCCTCGCGCGCGTCGCCGCCGACGAAACGGTGCGCGCGCTCTCGATGCAATCGGGCGCCGCGAGCAAAGATGTGTGGGCGCTGGCGCGCGGTCCGGTCGATACGTTCAGCCTGCTCCGTCCGCCGACGGCGCGGGTCGAGATTCGCCGTTCGGGGAACGAAGCACCCAGCCGCGCGATGGACAACCTGTTCTGGCTCGCGCGCTACGCCGAGCGCACGGAAGGCTTGATTCGCATGTTGCGGTCGGTCGTGACACGGTTGGCGGGCGATACCGGCTCCACCACGACCATGAGCGCCACCGGTCTCGCGCGCAGCCTGTTCTTGCCGCTCGAGCTCGTAACGTCTGAGGCGGTCGAAGCGGCCGTCGCCGGCGATGACACGCTCCTGCGCGAGGAAGTCGCGCAGGTCATCTTCGGCAAAGAAACGAGCGGCCTGCAACGGCTGCTGCGCCGCGTCGCGCGCACGGCCTGGGTCGCGCGCGACCGGCTCTCGCTCGACACCTGGCGCGCGATCTACGCGTTGACGAGCGCGGATCCGGTCAACGAACCGGCGGTTTCGTTCGACGGAACCGGCGCGCTCGCGTATCTCGACATGCTGATCCGGCGCACGGCGGCGCTATCGGGACTCGCGGATGAGAACATGACCCGCGGAAACAACTGGCTCTTCTTCGATCTGGGCCGGCGGATCGAGCGCGCGCTGGCCGCCTGCGGCCTGGTGCGCCACACGCTCGCGTCGGCCTCCGAGCGCGAGAGCGGCGCGATTCAGCTGGCGCTCGAAATCGCCGACAGCGCGATGACCTACTCGTACCGCTATCGCAACGCGTTCCAAGCCGCGCCCGCTATCGACCTGTTGCTGCTCGATGCCAGCAATCCGCGCGCGGTGGCCTTCCAGATCGACGCGATCGTGCGCCATTCGCTCGAGCTTCCGATGATCACCGAGGTTCAGCAACGCGGCCGCGTGCGAGCGCTGGCCGAAAACGCGCACGCGCGGCTTTCCTCGGTCGACGCCTACGCGCTGGCCGAACTGAACCCGGCGCGCGAACGCCGCGCGCTGATGGCCCTGCTCGACGACGTCGAGCGCGCGGTCAAGCGCATCGGCAACGCGGTCGGGGACGCCTACCTGCAGCATCTCCCCCGCTTCCGGGCCTGATGAACTACACCGTCACGCACCGCACGACGTATCGCTACGAATCCGACGTGGCCTATTCGCGGCTGGTCGCCCACCTCGTGCCGCGCACGACGGAGCGCCAGCGGCCGCTGGCGTTCGACGTCCACCTCTCGCCGGAACCGGTGAAGCGCTTCGAGCGCTGCGACTACTTCGGCAACACGACGAGCTGGTTCACGATCGACGAACCGCATGCGATCCTCGATGTGTTCGCGGAAAGCCGCGTGAGCGTCGATCCGATCCCGCTCTTCGCGCCCGACGCCGGCGCCGCTTGGGAAGCCGTGCGGGGGGCCTTCGAGTCGCCCTCCGATGCGGAGACCCTCGAGGCGCTGCAGTACACCTTCGATACGCCGCTGACGGCGTCGAACGACGACGTCGTCGGCTACGCGCGCCGCAGCTTCCCGCCCGGACGCTCCCTGCTCGCGTGCGTGCTCGAGCTCAACGCGCGCATTCATGCCGACTTCACCTTCGACAAGGAAGCGACCGATACGCGCACCACGGTCAAGCGCGCCTTCGCACTGCGAGCGGGCGTCTGCCAGGATCTCGCGCACGTCGGTTTGTCGGCCGTGCGCGCGATGGGGCTCGCGGCCCGCTACGTGAGCGGTTATTTGCGCACGCACCCGCCGCCGGGCCGCGAGCGGCTCATCGGCGCCGATGCGAGTCACGCCTGGTTCGCGGTCTGGATTCCGCCCTTCGGCTGGATCGATTTCGATCCGACCAACGACATGCTGCCGAGCAGCGAGCACATCACCGTTGCCTGGGGCCGCGATTATGGTGACGTCGCGCCGATCCACGGCATCATCACCGGCGGCAGCGAGCACGAGGTCGACGTCGCCGTCGACGTGATGCCGGGCTAAAAGCCGCGCGGGCGCGGGATGCCGCCACCGCTGCCGCGTAGTACGCTCGCAATAATCTTTCTTCCGTGGGACATAAACGATGCTCGCTTCAACCGGCCGGGCAACTTTTCTGGCGCTGCTTGGCGGCGCGGGCGCGCTGACCGCGCTGCCCGGGCTCGCGTCGGCGCAGACCGGCCCGGTAACGCGCATCGACGTCCATCGTCACGTGAGCCCGCCCTTTTATCAGGACACGATCAAAGCCGCGTATCCGAAGATGTTTCCGCCGCCGCTCGCGGCTTGGACGCCCGAACGGTGTTTGGCCGATATGGATGCCGCCGGTATCGAGACGGGGTTGCTCTCCATGCCGGCGCGGCCCGGCATGTACTTCGGCGACGTCGCCGCCGCGCGCAAACTGTGCCGCGACAGCAACGACTACATGGCCGAGCTGCGGCGCACGCACCCCGGGCGCTTCGGGATGTTTGCCGCGCTGCCGTTGCCCGATCTCGAAGGCAGCCTCACCGAACTGGCCTACGCGTTCGACGTGCTGAAGGCCGACGGCGTCGGCGTGTGGACCAGTTATGGGTCGAAGTATCTCGGCGATCCCTCGTTCGCGCCGTTGTGGGCGGAGCTCGATCGGCGGCGGGCCGTGGTCTTCACGCATCCCACCGACGCGGCGTGTTGCGTCAACCCCGTGGCGCAGATGTCCGAAACGGTGATCGAGTTCGCGGCCGATACCACGCGCACGATCGGCAGCATCGTCTTCAGCGGAACCTCCGCGCGGTTTCCCAACGTCCGCTTCATCTTCTCGCACGGCGGCGGCAGCATGCCGTTCGTCATCGACCGCTTCCTCGAGCAAGGCCGCGAACCCAAGAGCGCCGCGCTCTTGCCGCACGGAGTCGAGTACGAGCTGCGGCGCTTCTATTACGACACCGCCTTCGTCTCATCGCCCGAAGCGATGGCGGCGCTGCTGAAGATCGTCCCGCCCTCGCAAGTCGTGCTGGGCACCGACTTTCCGTACAAGCCCGCAGCCGCGACGGTCGCGGAGCTGGCGGTCTGTGGAATCGCTCCGGCCGATCTTACCGCGATCGGACGCCAAAGCGCCGTCGCGATGTTGCACCGCTAACGGCGGTATCATTCGCGCGCGTTATAACCGTCGGTCAGCGTACGCAAGAAAGCGATGATATCGCGCTCTTCTGGCGGCGTCAGCGCGGGCGCCGCGCCGGGACGGCGGTCGAACGGGCCGTCGGCCCGGTCGACGTTCCGGCGGTACGCGAGCGGAAGATCGTCGAACGTCGCCGGGGCGCCCGTGCGGCCGCGCGGGTAGACGCGCGACGGCTTCGTGTCGCGAAAATCGTAGAAGTCCAGCACCTTCTGCAACGTGTTGTAGACGCCGTTGTGAAAGAAGGCATGCCGCGTTGCGACGTTGCGCAGCGTCGGCGTCAAGAACATCCCGCAGTACTGCTTGCGGCGCAGATCCGTGCGCAATGGCCCGCAGATGCCGAGATCGTAATAGCGCGGGTTATGGTTTACCGCGAGCGCCGCATTGCGAGGAACACCGAGGGCCTCGAACTGATCGTCGGTGAAGAGCGGCGGCAATCCGGTGCTGGTCGGCCGGTCGAGGTGACACGCGGCGCAGTTGGCGCGCGCGGGATCGTCGAAGAGCACGTAACCGCGAGCTTCCGCCGGCGTGAACCGCGCCGCGCCTTCGAGCCAAGCGTCGTACTTGCTCGAGTAGGGGTGAAACGCCGGCGCCTCGATTTGGTAACGCGCAACGGCAAAGAGAGCCTCGGCGACGACGCCGCGCGGCTGCTCGAAGATGCCTGCGCCGAACAACTGCACGAACCGCGCCGCGTATGCGGCCGCTTGCAGCTTCGCCGCGATGCGAGCGACGCTGCCGCCGTCCATCTCCAGCGGGTTGAGGAGCGGCCCGAGCGCCTGGCTCTGCAGCGTGTCCGCGCGGCCATCCCAGAACAGGCCGCCTTGCGGCACCGCGCTCGCGCTCGGCGCCGGCGTCGCGGCGCCGCCGTCGCTCTCCGCGGCGTCGGGTCCGATGCTGAAATTCGGCTGCCGCTCGAGATACATCAGCGAGGGCACAGCGCGCACGCCCTGCCGCGTTAGGCCGGCGCCGCCGCTCATTACCGGCAAATCGTTCGGCGGACCGTACGCGTGCTGCGGGCTATGACACGATGCGCAGGCGAGTCGCCCCGACGAGGAGAGCGCGCGGTCGAAGAACACCTCGCGACCCAATTGCGCCATCGCCGACAACGGCGCCGCAGCCGGCCGAACGAGCTGCACGGGCTGCGGGTTGCGGCCATCCGCCGACACGCCGGCGGAGCTGCGGCCCGGCAAGGCCGAACCGATCGCCGCGACGGCAGCGAACGTCGCCGCCGCGAACAGGGCGGCAGCGACTGCTCCCGCCCTCAGGGCACCGGATTTCCCGTGAGCGGATCGAGGACGAGCACCGGCGCGTGACCGCCGGAATGGAAGTCGAACATGTCCATGATCGAGCCGGCGGTCGCATCGAACGATCCGCTGCCGAGACGGCGCCCGTGCAGCCAGTTGTCCTCGATGAACCGCACGACCGAGGCCTGCGTGATGCGCGCGTGCGTGACGGCGTTCGTCTTCGCCCACGGCGAGATCACGAGGAACGGAATGCGCGTCCCGGGTCCGCAGCGGCCGTTCACCGGCTTGCCGGCGGCGCCGGGCAATGGCGTACCCGAGCCGCAAACGCCGTTGCCGTTGAGTTGATCGGCGGCGTCGAACGATGGGCTCGACACCGAGGCCGCGGCGTGATCGTACCAGCCGTCGGAGTCGTCCCAGGTCAGGATGACCGCGGTATCTTTCCACTCCGGGCGGCTCTCGAGAAAGTTGATCAGCGTGACGATCGCGTTCTGCTCGTCGAGCGGATCGGAGTAGCCCGCGTGACCGTCCTGATACGCCGGTGCCTTCACGTACGAGACGGCGGGAAAGTTGCCGGCCTTCACGGCGGCGTAGAAGTCGTTGAGATCGTATTCGTGGTTGGCCGGATCGCGCGAGCCGTCGGGCGCGCGCGTGTGGCCGATCGCGCTGACCGACGTGGGACGCTCGTGCGTCGAGTTCGCCGTCGACGGATAGTATTCAAACCAGTTGTGATGCGGGATGTAGTCAACGACGGCCGCGGCCACGATCGGCGCGTACGTCGAACGTTTGCAGCCGGTCGTTCCGTTGGCGTTCTTGGCCGAAAGGTCGAAGCCGGCCATGAAGCCGCCCCACGTAATGCCCGCGTCGTTGAGCAGGTCGCCGATATTTTTGCCGGCCATGAACACCTGATCGTTCGGATTGGAACAGACGTCGGTCGCGGGGTCGACGTCGTTGATCATCGTGATGCCGCCGGCGCCGTCCTTGACGAAATACGACGGCACGGCGACCGTGGCCGCCGCCTTCGTCGTTTCGATCGCCAGCAGGCCGTTGGTCTGGCCTGAGACGATGTTGAGCATGCCCGGCGTCGATGGTCCGTAGGTGTCGGTGTAGGCGTTGTCGCTCATTGCGAACGCTTGCGCGTAACGCCACAGCGCGGTCACCGTGTTGCCGTCGAAGTACCCCATGACCTCGCCGCGCGTCCCGAACGCGCCGACGCCGCCGGGTATCCCTTTGCCCGTATACTTCGGAAAGAGATCGGCTTTGCCGCCGTCGTAGGCTTGCTCTTCGGCGGTGTAGGCGTGGTTCTGATCGGCCGTGTTGGCCTGCGTTCGATCGAGCCGGAACGGCTCGGCGGCATCGTCGCCGTTGGCGGTGTTGGTGAAGTTGGGGTTCTTCTGCAACAGCTGCGCAGCGGCTAACCCGTTCACCTCCGGTGTGCCGCCGGCAGCGGTGAAGGCCGGCTCGTCCGGCGGGTTCGCAGCCTTCGGATACGTCGCGAAATAGTGATCGAACGACACGTTCTCGCCGAACAAGATCACCACGTGCTTGATCGGCGTCGCCGTCGGAGCACCGGCCGGCGCCTGCGCGGATAGCGGGCCCGCGGCGCCCGCGCACACGACGTATGCGAGGACGATGCAGAACGAAGCGAAGCGTTTCACGGCGGTCACACCGTAAGCTTTTACAAGGTCGAGATTAAGGACAGGCTAAGATGCGCGGGGCCGGCTACGCAAGGCGGCTGCTTCGAGCACTGGTGCGAGGACGCGGGCGAACAGCGCGTAGCCGCGATCGGATGGATGAAAGCGATCGCGACCGAGGAAGCGCGCGGCGTCACGTTGCGCGCGCGAGATCGCGTAGAGGTCGACAAAAGCCGCACCGGCGGCCGAAGCGGCCCGGCGAACGGCGCGATCGTCGCGCGCCGAAGCCGCCGCGACCGCCGCCCGTTCATCCGCGAAGAGCGGGCTGACGCCGACATCGGGCACGCCGCAACAGATCAGCCGCGCACCCGGCACGAGTGCGCGGACGCGGGCGAGCAAGCGCGCGTACGTGCGCGCGAACTCCCCACCGGCGGTGCGCCGCACGACGTCGTTTCCGCCCACGCAAATGACGATCGCGTCGTAGCGCATCCCGGCCAGACGCGGAACCTCCAAGCGCAGAACGTCCGCCGCCGTCGCGCCGCCGATCGCGATGTTGTCGATGCTGCTGCCGGGCCGGTGCAGCAACACCTCGCGAAAGGCCGGGAAGATGAAGCCGCCGTCGGCGCGCGATGCGCCGGTGCCGAGCGCGAGCGAATCGCCCAGCGCCGCGATCCGGATCGGCGCTGAGGCCGCGCGTGCGCCGGGCGGAACGAGCGCGGCCGCGAGCCCGGCGACGAGAAGCGTGCTACGGCGCATCGTCGACGATCTTGCCGTCGGCCAGACGGATGACGCGCTGCGCGCGCTCGTACACGGCGGCGCTGTGAGTCACGACGATCAGCGTCTGACCGCGGGCATGTAACGTATCGAACAGGGCCAGAATCGACTCGGCGGTGCGCGAGTCCAGCTCACCCGTCGGTTCATCGGCCAGCACGAGGGCCGGTTCGTTGATCAGCGCGCGCGCGATCGCCACGCGTTGCTGCTGACCGCCGGAGAGTTGCGCGGGGCGGTGCCGCAGGCGCTCGCCGAGGCCAAGCTCCGTCAAGAGCGCGGCGGCGCGCTCGGCCGCGCTGCGGCGCGAGCGGCGCGCATACTGCGCCGCCAGCACCACGTTCTCGAACGCGTCCAAGGCCGGAATGAGGTTCAGTCCTTGGAAGACGAAGCCGATGCTGCGCGACCGGATCGCGGCCAGCTCGCGCGCGGAGGCGCCGTCCAACCGCACGCCGGCGATCGCGATCGTTCCGCTGGTCGGCCGGTCGAGTCCGCCGAGCAGCTGCATGAGCGTCGTCTTGCCGCTGCCGCTCTCGCCCACGACGGCGACGTATTCGCCCGCTGCGACCCGCACGTCGACATCGTCGAGCGCCCGCACGGCGATCGCCGAGCCCGGCGCGTGCACTTTCACCAGCCGCTCGGCGCGCACGGCATCGCTCACGTGCGGCGCAGCGCTTCGGCCGGCGCGAGCCGCGCGGCGTTGAACGCCGGCACGAGCCCGGCCACGATGCTGAGCGTCACCGCGAACGCGAACGAACCCGCCATCACGAGCGGCGAGAGCGCGAAGAGCTCGAGACTTCCGCCGGCGGCACTGCGGGCATCGATGTAGGTGACGAGCAATGCGCCGGCGACGATGCCGCCGGCCCCGCCCAGCGCACCGATCGCGGCCGCCTCGATGAGAAATTCCATCAGGATATCGGTGTCGCGCGCGCCGATGGCCTTGCGAATGCCGATCTCACGGGTCCGCTCTGCGACCGCGATCATCATCGTGTTCACGATCGAAAAAGCGCCGATCAGCAAGGCGATCGAGGCCGCGCCGAACACGATCGCATCGAAGATGTCGACGGTCGAGCGTACCGACGATGCCACCTCGGCCGGATCGCGCGCGCGCAGACCGTCGATCGTATTCACCCGCGCCGCGAGGAGTGAGGTATCGGCGCCGGGCTTGGGCACGACGAGGAACGCCGTGATCCCGTCGCGCGGCAGCGCGGCCGTCGCGGGCGGGAGGGCTTGGTCGAGCAACCCTTGCGCATCCGCGAACGGCACGACGATCGCCTGATCGAAGAGCGTGAACGACTTGTCGTAGACGCCGATCACCGTGTACGAGCTGCCGTAGAGCGCGATCACGTCGCCCGGCCGCGCCGGTTCGCTCGCGGCATAGTCGGCGCCGACGACGGCCACGCGCCGTTCACCGGGCAGGGCCTCGCGGCCGGCCGCGAGCGTGAGCGTGCGCGCCCGCGCCATCCGGTCGTCGCCCGCGAAGCCGAAGATCAGCGACGGCGGCCCGAAGCCGCCGCCGCCGCCCGACGAGCGATACGGCAGCACGACCTCCGGAACCACGGCCGCGACCCCGTCGAGTCGCATCAGCGCCGCGCCCGCGCGGCGAACCCCGGCGGCATCGCCGCGCGCGAGCAGCGTCTCGTCGATCACCGCGAACACCGTGCCGGCGTTCAGCGCGGTCGAGCGCGCGATGATCTCGTGCAAGCGTTCGGCCAGCGAACCGACGACCACGAGCGCGAGGATACCGATCGCGATGCCGGCGACGGTCAGGAACGTGCGGGCCGGTCGCCCCCGCAGGTTGCGAACGGCACCGATGATCGCCGGCAGCGGATGCTCGTCAGCGCGCCGCGGCCGGAAGGCGTTCTTCGCTGAACACGATGCCGGCTTTTTGCACTTCCTGATAGGGCAGTAACCAAACCATAGACTCGTCGTGCAGATCGACGACTTGGATCCGGTTGCCGAACGGATCGTAGAAGTCGCAACCGAACGGCGGGATCAGCTCGATCCCATAGCGCGTCACGAGCTTCTCGCGGATTTCCGCGATTTGGGCCTGGTCGCGCACCATCAGGCCGAAGTGCCGCTTCGCGGCGCGCGTGACGCGGTCGACCTTGAAGATGGCGAGGAACTGGTGCTCGCCCAGCTTGAGAAACGCGTCGCCTTCGCCTTGCGGAAGGCGCTCGAGGTTGAACACGTCTTGATAAAAGGCGACCGCCTTTTCGACGTCGTTGACCTCGATCGCGATGTGGTTACAGCCGTAGACTTGGACGCTCATAGGTGAGCAGTGTACCCCGATATGCGGCGCGCCCGCAACCGGCCGCCGGCACTTCGTCAGCGGAAGCTGACGTTCGCGTCGACCAGCTCGCGGGCCGGGAAGGCGCGCGCCAGCACCCCGTACTTCGCGGCCGCGTCGACCAGCGACTGGACTTGCGCGACCACGAGTTCGGTGCCGAGCTGAACCCGCGGCGTCTTTTGCATGACCTCGATCGGCACGCCGATGAACTCGGCCATCATCTGCAGCGTCGCCGGCGGGTTGGCATTGCAGATGCGCGCCGAATCGTAGGTCACTTTCATGAACGTCCGCACGGCATCGGAATGTTGGGCCGAAAAGCTCTTGGTCGTGTAGATGACCGAACCGGAAAAGTGCAGCGCGATCGCGCTGAAGATCGGGATGAACCGGTAGCCTTTGTCGATCCCCGCTTCTTGCATCGGCTGGGTGGTCTCGCCCGCGATGATGCGCTGCTGGTCGAGCGCCGGAGCGACCGCCGGGAAGGGGATCTCGACGAACTTCACCGCCTTGGGGTCGCCGCCGTGCTGTTCGACCCAGGCCGCGAACGCGACGCGCCCGACCGATGAGAGCGACGACACGCCGACCGTCTGCCCCTCGGCATCTTTGCCCGACTTGAACGGCGATCCGGGCGCGAACAAAAACCCGCCGTAAGGCGCTTTGCTGTCGTAATCCGCGGCCGGGCCGAGGACCGTGAACGGCACGCCGCGCAAGTGCGCATCGAAGATCGTCGACGTGCTGGATTTGGCGATGTCGTACGCGCCGGATGCTACGGCGACCGCCGCGGCCGCACCGCTGTTGCTCTTCTCGATGCCGACGTCGAGCCCGGCCTTCTGATAGAGGCCCGTCTTCTGCGCGTAGACGATCGCGGTGAGATCGTCGTTGGGCGAACCGCCGACTTTGACCGGCGTGAGCACGCTCTGCGCCCACGCGCACCGCGCCGTCGCCGCCCCGGCCGCGAGCGCCGCGGCCGAAGCGAGAAAGCTAGCTCGCGACCGCAACGGCTCGGCCGTCGAGTGCACCGGTCGCCACGGCCGCGACGGCCTGCGGTTCGCGCGGCGTGTGCCGTCCACGCCACGCGACGTGCAGATCCGGCCGGATGAGGAATGCGTCGTAGCCGCCGTACACCTCGTAGGCCGGCTCGCTCACGTCGAGCTGGAGAGGTTCGTAGGGTGCACCCGCGGCCGCGAGCGCGCGCTCGATGCCCGAAGTGTCGACGCGTTCGCCGAAGCGCAAGACGGTGTACCACGGACCGAGCCGGTCGAGCAGTGCTTGACCGTTGCTGCACCACATGTGCGGGAGCCGCGCGCCGGGCCAGGTGGTCGGAACGTAGGCGATGTTGTCGGGATCGGGACCCTCGCCCGGCTCCGGCCACAGCAAAGCGGAATTGGTGTAGCGGTAACCGCGCTCGATGCCCGCGATGATCGTCGTCTTGCCCGCTTCGAGCCGCGCGATGTTGCCGACCAGCTCGCGCGCTTCGCGCCCGCGCTCGCTGTCCTCGCGAATCCAGGGCTGGAAGTGATCTTGCCGGCGTTCGCGCCGCGCTTCGGTGGCGTTCCCCGACGCCCGCACGTTGCGCACGCCGATCTGCCGGCGCTCGTCCTCGTAGGATTGCAGCAGCTCTCGGCCGCCCCAGCCCGATAGCACCGCGGCCAGCTTCCACGACAAATCGATCGCGTCGCCGACGCCCGTATTGAGCCCCAGGCCGGCGGTCGGAATCACCAAGTGCGCGGAGTCGCCCGCGAGCAGCACGCGGCCGTCGCGATAGCGCTGCGCGCACAGCAAGTTGTGTTGCCAGCGCCCGATCGAGAGCGTCTCGAACGGAACCGGCGTGCCGACGGTGCGCGCGAAGATGGCGGGCATGTCGTCTTCGGTGCAGTTCTCGGCGTTGATCGAGAAATGCCGGCACGAATCCTGACACACCACGCCCGAGCGGTACTCATCGGAGACCTTGTAGTGGCGCCCGTGCCCGATCGGCACGACGTCGTAGAGCGTATCGCAGCGGTAGAGCGCCTGCATCATGCGGCGAATGTTGCCGCGCCCGTCGAGCGCGATGTCCAGCTGTTTGCGCACCGTGCTCGTGCCGCCGTCGCAGCCGACCAGGAACGCCGCGCGAACCGTCACCTCGTCGCCCGCGCTCGTGCGCACGTGCGCGGTCACACCGTTGGGATATTGTTCGAACGAGATCAGTTCGTGGCCGAAGCGCACGTCGATGAGCGGGTTCTCTTCAGCGATCGATTTGAGCAGCGGCTCGAGCGTATATTGCGAGATGAGCTGATAGGGCTCGAGCGGCATCTCGCCGTCGTTGCGCCGCGCGGCTTCGGCGCGCAGTTCGTCGACCGAGGCATACGGAACGCGCGCCAGCGGCGGATCCATCATCGTGATGATGTGGTAGACGTCCATCGGATAGGCGGTCGGGTAGCCGGCGGCGCGGACGCGGTCGGCGATTCCCATCCGCCGGAAGATCTCGAGCGTGCGGGCGTTGCAGCGCTCCATCTTAGGCAAGAAGGCCGGCTCGTCTTTGCGCTCGATCAGGATGCAGCGGATGCCGCGCGCGCCAAGGTCGAGAGCCAGCGTCAGGCCGACGGGGCCGCCACCGGCAATCAATACGGGTGTCTCCAACGTCGTCGTCACCCGGCGTGTTTCGCCGGCGGAGATGAGCTCCTTCCCTCCAGTTCGGCGGCGATCGTTTGAAAAACGGGCGCCCAATCATCGCTCGCCGTTTGCCGCACGATGCGCAAGCTGGAATACCATGGCGAGTCGCTGCGGTCGAGGCCCCAGCGGAAGTCGCTGACCAACGGATTCGCCAACCACGTCGGCCGGCCGAGCGCACCCGCGAGATGGACCGTAGCGGTGTCGACCGAGACGACCCCCTCGAGCGCCGTCATCAGGGCCGCCGTATCGTCCATCGTCCGGAGCGGCGCCGGCAGCGGCGCCAGCGGAAACGGCGCTTCGCTCAGCTCCGCTTGCGTGGCGTCGCGCTGCAACGAGTGGAAGTGAACCTCCGGCACGCGAGCGAGCGGTTCCCAATGCCGCAGCGGAGCCGCGCGCCAGCGTTCGCGCGTGTTCTTCTCGTTGCCGTGCCACACGATGCCGACGTGACGGCCCGCGCCCAAACGCGCCCGCCATTCTTGAACGCGCTGCGGGTCGGCGTGCAGGTAGGCATCACCGGGGATGTCCGATTCGGCGGTGATGCCGGCCACACACGGCAACTGCATGATCGGCAAATGGAGGTCCAGCGTATTCACCGGCCGCCAATGCGTGAAGTGCTCGAAGCGAACGTGGCTGAAGTTGCGCCCAAAGAGTCCCATCAACTCGGGCGGCGTTTCGACCACGATCGCGGGATCGCTCTGCGGCAAGCGCTCGAAGAAACGCGCCATCATGATGTGATCGCCCAAGCCTTGATCGGACGCGATGACGATCCGCCGTCCGGCCGGCGCCTCGCCGTTCCAGCGCGGGACACCTTTGTAGTGATAGTAGTAGCGCGCGCCGTCGGAGTCGGTGTCCATGATCGCGGGGTAAGCGGCAAATCCTTCGCGATAACGCCCGCAGCGCAAATCGAGCAAAGCCACGTTGTAGCGCGTGTCGGGATCGCCGGGTGAGATATCGCGCGCGCGCTCGAACGCCGCGCGGGCTGCATGCCAGTCGGCGCGCGCGAGAGCGAGCCGGCCGAGGCCAAACGCGGCGCGCACCGCACCGCGATCCAACGCCAGCGCCACGCGATACGTCTTTTCCGCTTCCACCAACAGCTCGTTGGCCAGCAGCGCATCGCCCAGCGACACCACGCTTTCGAGCGACGACGGTTCGAGGCGCAGCGCGAGCTTGGCGGCCTGCAGCGCATCGGCCGGGCGGCGTCCGCGCCGGTACACATCCGCCAGCAGCCGCAGCGTAGCGGCCTTCGCGGGCTCCAGGTCGCGGGCAATCTCGAGCGTTCGGATCGCGCCCTCGACGTCGCCGATCTGCCGTTGGATCGCCGCGAAGACGACTTGCGCTTTGGCCAGCGCCGGCGTCACCTCGACCGATTTGCGGGCCGCGCCGAGCGCAGCGAACCGGTCGCCGTCGCGCCACAGCGCCAACGCCAATCCGAACCACGCTTCGCCGCGCCCCGGATCGCGTGCAACGACGAGCGTGAAGGCGCGCTGCGCATCGCTCAGCTGCGAGGCGGCGAGCGCACGCCACGCGGAACTATAAAGCCGGTCCACGCCTCATCCTCGGCCACAAAACTGGGCCGGGTCTGGAAATCGTTGCGCGAGAGGATGATCGACCCCGCTGCCGTTAAGCGCACGCTGATGAACCCCGAACTGAGCCGCCTCGCGTTTCTCTCCGGCGCGGCGGCGCTTGGGCTTGCGTGCGAACGCGGCATTGCGAGCGCCCAAGTCCCCACGCGCCCGGTGGCCTCGCGCATCGACGTCCACCACCATTACGTGCCGCCGAAGTATCTGGCGGCGGTCGGTTCAGCCGGGCTCGCGCCGCCGATCTTGTCGTGGACGCCGGCCAAGTCGCTCGAAGACATGGACAACGGCGGGGTCGGCCGAGCGATCCTCTCGATCACGACCCCCGGGCTCGACTTCGGCTTCCCGCAAGCGACCGCACGGCTGGCGCGCGACTGTAACGAATACGCTGCCGGCCTCGTGCGCCAATACCCGGCCCGGTTCGGCATGTTCGCGGCGCTGCCGCTGCCCGACGTCAAAGCGAGCTTGATCGAAACCGCCTATGCGCTCGACGTGCTCAAAGCCGACGGCGTCGGCCTCTTCTCGAGTTACGCCCATCATACGTGGCTCGGCTCGCCCGAACTCGATCCGCTCTTCGCGGAACTCGATCGCCGGCGGGCGCTCGTGTTCGTCCACCCGACCGCCAACGCGTGCTGTACCGGCCTTCTCCCCAACATCACGGACTCGATCATCGAGTACCAAACCGACTCGACGCGCGCGATCGCCAACTACCTCTTCAACGGCGCCGCGAAGCGCTTCCCGAACGTGCGGGTCATCTTCTCGCACGCCGGCGGAACGATGCCGTTCCTGATCGGTCGCTTCTTCGAAGCGGCGCGCGTGCCGGCCGTCAGCGCGAACGTCACGCCGGGTGTGAACGCGATGCTCTCGGCGTTCTACTACGATACCGCGCAATCGGTCAATCCCGACTCGCTGGCGATGCTGGCCAAACTGGTCCCGCCTTCGCACATCCTCTTCGGAACCGACTTCCCGTTCGGGTCGACACCGCGCCAGGCAACCGGTTTGCTGGCGTGCGGCTTCAGCGACGCCGACTTGCACGGCATCTTCACCTCGAACGCCCAAGCCTTACTGGCTATGGGCTCGCGTGACGGTAACGGGCGATGATCTCCGCGCCGGCCGGTTGCGTGCGCGTTTCCCAATCCCGGATCGCACCGTCACCGGCTTGAGCCAGGCGCCGGCGAAGGTCCGGCGAGACATCGCCGGCGATCGTGACGCCGTTCGCGCGCATCGTCGCCGCATTCTGCGCGCTGCGTGTTGCGATTGCCGCCCATTGCGCCGCTTGCGTTTGCACCGCGGCACGCGCGACCGCGGCTCGGAGTTCCGGCGCGAGGCCATCCCAGGCCGCCCGGTTGACGAGTGCAAAGCTGAGCGGGACCGCATAGCCGATCGCGGTGAAGCTGGGCAAATATTCCCACAGCTTGCGCCCCGCGCCGCCGTCGCCGGATGACAGCACGGCGACGATCGAACCGTCACGAATCTGCGGCATCGCGTCGCTGAACGAGAGCGACACGGCGCGAGCGCCGAGCGCGGTCATCACCGCTTGACTCGTGGCATCGTAGGTGCGAATCGATAGTCCGGTGAGATCGCCCGGCACGCGGACCGGTGCCTTGGCCCAAATTCCCGACGGCGGCCACGGCGTCACGTACAAGAGCTTCAGCCCGTGACGTTCGAACGCGGCCGCATACGCCGGTTCGGCTGCGGCGTAGAGCCGTTGGGCGTCGTCGAACGAGGCGGTCAAGAACGGCAACGACGACAACAGGAAAATCGGATCGACGCCGCCCGCGACGCCGCCGAACACATCGCCGGCTGTGAGGCGCCCGTCGCCGATCGCACTCGGCACCTCGGCGGCCTTGACCGCCCCGGCGCCGTCGAATACCGGCGCGATCGTCAGCGCACCGCCGCTTTCACGCGCCACCGCGGCCGCAAACGTCGCGAGCCCCCCACCGGGCATCGAGTCGGCCGGATAATCCGTCGGCATCGTCCATACCGTCGCGGACGGCGCAAACGCGGGCGCAACGAACAGCGCCGACGCTGCGAGACTGATTGCAAGCACCGCCGGCCGCATGCGCATCGATCTCGCCTTCCACGCCGTCGCTGCGGCGCCTTCGGCGGACTGGGAGTCGATCGGCGGCGCTGCGAAGGAACGGCTCGATGAACCGACGCCGGGTGATCCTCTCCGCCGCGGCCGCATTGGGCACGCTCGCAAGCGACGCGAGTGCCGTCGCCGCGGACGCACCGGTTCGCATGGCCACGTTGTCGATCGATGCGGGCGCAGCGTGCTATTACGCGCAAGATCAGGGGTTTTTCAAAGGCGCCGGAATCGACGCGCAAATTCAAGGCGTCGCCGGCGGAGGTGCGATCGTCGCCGCGGTCGCCTCCAACGCGCTCGATGCCGGCTTCGCGAACCTGGTCTCGGTGGCCGCGGCGTTCACGAAAAACATTCCCGTGACGATCGTTGCGCCCGGCAGCATTGACGTCGAAAGCATGCCGACGAACGCGTTGATCGTCGCCCCCGGCTCGGCGATCCGCAGCGGCGGCGATTTCAACGGCAAGACGATGGCGACCGCTACCTTGCGCAACATCGTCCAGTTCGCCGCGCAGCTGTGGGTCGATAAACATGGCGGCGACTCGAGCACGATCCGGTTCGTCGAAATTCCGTTCTCCGCGATGACCGACGCGCTGCTCGCCGGTCGCATCGACGCGGCCATCGTCGCCGAACCGTTCATGACCGAGGCCAAGGGCAAGACCCGCCTCATCGCCTACCCGATGGCGGCGATCGGGCCGCGCCTGCAACTCGGTGCCTGGCTCGCGAACGCGTCCTGGGCGCAAGCCAATCCGCAACTCGTGGCCGCCTTCAGCGATGCGATCGTCAAAGCGAACCAGTGGGGCAACGCGCACCACGATCTCAGCGCGCAGATCCTGGCGAAATACGGTCGCGGCGATGCCGCGGTGCTGGGCAAGATGAACCGCGCCACCTACGCGACGCGTCTGGTCGCCGGCGAAATGCAGCCGGCCATCGACGTCGCGGCCCGCTACGGCGCGATCGCGCAGTCGATTCCGGCCGAGCGGATGCTGTTCCGGCCAGCGGCAGTTCCGTAGTGGCCGCCGCAACGGAGTTGCGCTCGGCGCCGCATCTGTGGCAACTCGGCTTGGCATCGAGCCAAGGGCGCGAGCACGAGGACATCGCCGTTCTGCTGACGCGCACCCATTCGCTGCGGCAGTTTTTCTCAACGGTTGCGCTCTATCTCGGGCCGGAACTGCGGCTCGTGCCGTTCGACCGCGCGCAAGTGAACCTCACCGGGCCGGACGACGAGCGTCCGGTGTGGGCGCCGGCCGATTTCGAAGCCGGCAGTGCCGACGTCACGAAGGTCGACGTGTCGGGTTACAGCTTGCGGCTCGTTCCCGATCAGGCGCCGTTTGCACGCATCGCCGCCCAGTTCGGTTTGCCCCGGCCGAAACAGCCCTACGGCATCGATCTGTGCTACGCGCTGGCGTCGATCGCGGCGGTGCGAACGAACGAGATCCGGCGCACGATCGAAATGGCGCTGCTCGAGCGCGGCGGCCTCGCGATCGCTTGGGAATTCGTCGAGCTCCAAAAACGGCCGCTCGCGAGCCGCGAACCCTTCGGCTACGAGCGCCTGGACAGCCGGCGCGGCCGGCAGTAACGGCTTACCGGTACGCGCGCAGACGCTTGCGGCTCACGGCGTCGAGCGGGACGAAGTAGCAGATGCGCAGGCCGCCCTCGGCGGCGAGGATGACCGTCTCCACCGCGATCGTCTCGTCGCCGGGCAGGAGGAAGTGCAAGCGCCGGCTGCTCGACGCCGCGACGGTCTGCGTTTCCCACAGTTGCGCGAACTCCGCGCTGCCCGCGCGCAGCTCGACGATCAACGCTTCGAGCCGCGCATCGCCCGCGCTCTCGGCGTAGAGCCGCCGCAGGATCGCAACCAGCGGGGGGCCTTGCACGTCGCGCCAGCGGCTCGCGAGGCGCAGGCACTGCGGCGCTAAGAAGCTGCGCCAGAAAAGATTGTTCTCGAAGCCCGGTCCCGACCCGGCAAACCCCAAGTTGAAGGCCAGACTGTTCGCGGCCAGGATGTCGTAGCGAAAGTCCAAGAGCTGCGCGATGCCGTCGCGGTACTCCTCAACCAACCCGCGCAGCGATGCGCCGACGGTCACGTCCGCTCGAGCGGCTCGCGGCGGCTGCGGCGTGCGCGTGAGCGCGAAGAGATAGGCGGTCTCGGGCTCATCCAGCTTGAGGGCCGTCGCGATCGCGCTCAGCGTGCGCGCCGAGATATTGGCCGCGTAACCGAGCTCGAAGCTGGCATACCAGCTCGTGCTGACCTCCGCCAGCTCGGCGACGTCTTGCAGGCGCAGCCCGGGGTGGCGCCAGCGCCGCCGTTCGGGCAAGCCGACGGCGTGCGGCGTCAGCCCGCGCCGGCGGGCGCGCAGAAACTCACGCAGCTCCGCGGTGTGAAACGACCCGCCCATCCTTTCTTTCACAGACGATGGATTCGCCCACCCGGGTCCGGTATGCTCGTGCCATCTGTTGCTCCACGAGTAAGGGAAGCGAAACATGCTCAGCCAGGAAGAGAACGCGCTCTTTACGACGGTCGGCCGCGGAACGCCGATGGGGGAGATGCTGCGCCGGTATTGGCACCCGGTCGGCGCCTCGGAGTTCCTCGGGAGCAAGCCGCAGCGGGTGAAGGTGCTGGGCGAAGAGTTGCTGCTCTATCGCGGCGAGGACGGCGTGCCGGCGCTGATGCAGTTGCGCTGCGCGCACCGCAGTCTGGCCCTCGACTACGGACGCGTCGAAGGCGAATGCATTCGCTGCCCCTATCATGGCTGGCTCTACGACCGCTCGGGGCAATGTCTCGAGCAGCCCGCCGAGCCCGCGGGCAGCTCGTTCCACGAAAAAGTGCGGCTGCGCAGTTATCGCGTGCAAGAGACCGGCGGCCTCATCTTCGGCTATCTCGGGCCCGACCCCGCGCCGCTGTTGCCGCTCTACGACGTCTTGCTCGAGACCGAAGGCGTCAAGGAAATCCGGCTTCAGGTCATCCACGCGAACTGGTTCAACCACGTCGAAAACGTCGTCGACGTCAGCCATCTGGCGTGGCTGCACGGCTACACGTTCCCGGGCTACGGCGGGCGCAAGGTGAGCTATCACTGGGACCGCCGGACGTATGGTGCGGATAACGTGATGGAAGTCGACGGTTCCGACGAGACGCACGTGTCGTGCTACGCCTTCCCGCTGCTCAACCGGTTCTCGCTGCCGGCGGTCGAGCCCAACGGTGAGCTGGTGCGTTCGATCCTCTACCGCGTGCCGATCGACGAGACGTTCACCCAGCTCTATTTCGTGCACTTCTATCCGAGTGAGAAGCGGTCGTTTCACACGCTCAAGCGCGAGACGAAACTCGGCGAATACGTGGCTCTCGAAAAGGATTGGTGGGGCATCGACGTCATCGATCAGGACCGGATGGCCGTCGAACAGCAAGGCGTCATCGCCGACCGGCCCAACGAGCACCTGGGCGTCTCCGACGGCGGCATCATCCTGATGCGCCAAATGATGCGCGATTCGCTGGCCGCCGTGGCGGCGGGCGAGGATCCGCTGTGCATCATCCGCGATCCGGCCGGGCAGCACATCACCTTCCGGCAAAAGGCCGCCATGATGAAGGTTCAGCAACCGGACGTCGACTACTCGGTCGACTACTCCAATCGCCTGACGCGCGCGTAACGCGGGAACGACACGATGCACACCACCCGCTTACGCTCGCTCCAAATGCTCGCCGGTGCCGCGGCTTCACCCATGCTGCTCGCGCGCGCGCGCGCCGCCGACCTCCCCGCCATTCGGGTCGGGATGATCCCGATCGAGGCGACCTGCCTCGCCTACTACGCGAAAGAGAACGGCTACTTCGACAAAGCCGGACTCGACGTCGAGATCGACGTCAACCCGTCGACCGGTTCGATCGCCTCCGCGATCGTTGCGGGCACCTATGATGTCGGCTATGCGACGGTTTCGTTACTCGCCGAGGCGCATGCCAAAGGCTTGCCGTTCGCGATCATCGCCGCCGACGGCGTCGCGCTGGATGCACGGCCCACCGGCGGAATCGTGCTGCCGCCGCATTCGACGATCCAAACGGGCAAGGATTTCAACGGCAAGATCTTCGGAACGTCGGGCTTGAACACGCTGGCCGAGTATCTTCCCCGCGCCTGGGTCGATCAGCACGGCGGCGACTCGACGACGATGAAGTTCGTCGAAGTCCCGTTCCCCGCCATCGGCGACGCGCTCGCCGCCGGCCGCATCGATGCGGGCTACCTCGTCGAGCCGTTCATCACCATCGACGCCAAACGGAACACCGCCCGGTTCTTCGTGAGCGGCTACGAGGCGATCGCGCCGATCTCGCTCTCGGGCGTGTGGTACGCGACGTCGGCCTGGGCGAAGGCGCATCCGGACCTCGTCACGCGTTTTGCAACGGCGCTGGGCACGGCGGCGCGCTGGGCCAACGCCAACCCGCTCAAGGTCGTGCCCATCATCGTCAGTCACCTGAACGCCGATCCGGCCATCACGGCCGCCGCGACGCGCACGCTCTTCGGCGACCACGTCACGCTCGCACAGGTTCAGCCCTGGATCGACGTGACGGCGAAATACGCGAAGTTCGCGCCCTTTCCGGCGGCGGAGCTGATCTATCCGCCGCCGCGCTAGGGTGCGACGGCCCTCGCCCACGCATAACAGAACCGCTATGCGTGGGTCGAAATTCGTCGCTTGTTGCCGCCGGTGAGCTATGTTATGGTCAACGCGTGAAAGTCGAGCGCAAGCGCGCGTATTCGAAGGTCACGCTGGCCGCTTTGAGTGCGGCGCTCTGCGTCTGCGGCGTGTCGCGGCCGGCTCAAACGGCGCCCGCGCCGTTCACGATCGACGTGATCATTTCGATGACCGGCCCCGGCGCGGGGCTCGGGGACGACGAAGCCCAAGCCTTCACGTTGGCCGAGAAGACCATCAACGCAGCCGGCGGCATCAACGGTACCCCGGTGCACTTCGCCGTGCAAGACGATCAGACCAATCCCCAAGTCGCCGTGCAGCTCACCAACCAGATCTTGCAGAAGCGGCCGCTGATCGTGATCGGTTCGTCGCTGGTTGCGAGCTGCGCCGCGATGGCGCCGCTGTTCAGCAACGGACCGGTGCAGTTCTGCCTCTCCGAGGCCTTCGAGCCGCCGCCGGGAAGCCAGTCCTTCGGTGCCGGCGCTCCGACCGACGATCTGCTGACGCCGATGCTGCGGTATCTGCGCGAGCATGGACTAATGCGCATCGCTTCGGTCACCACCACCGACGCGTCGGGACAGCAGGGCGATCGTTCGCTCGACAAAGCGCTCGCGCTGCCTGAAAACAGCGCCCTGCGCGTGGTCGCGCGCGAGCATTTCGCGCCGGCCGATTTCAGCGTGGCGGCCCAAGTATCGCACGTTGCCGCGTCGGGCGCGCAAGCGGTACTCCTCGGAACGGCCGGAACGCCGACCGGCACGCTGCTGCGCGGCTTGGCCGACGCCGGCGTGCATCTGCCCGCCCTGAGTTCACCGGCAAACATGAGCGTCGAGCAGCTCTCGCGGTACGCCGACTTCGTTCCCAAAGAATTGCTGTTCACCGGTTTCTTGTATTTCGACCGCGCGAAAGCGGGGCCGCTGAAGGCGCCGCAGGCGCAATTCTACGATGCGTTCCAGACCCTGGGGATGCGTCCCACCCCACCGCACGCGCTGGCCTGGGATCCGGTGATGATCGTCGTGGCGGCGCTGCGGAAGCTCGGCACGAACACCACTCCCGAGAAGCTCCACGACTATCTCGAGAACGTGCACGACTTCGCCGGGGTCAACGGCGTCTACGATTTCCGCAAGAACCAGCACGGTTTGACGAGCGACTCGATCGTGATGACGCGCTGGGATCCGGCCACGCACTACTGGTATCCGGTCAGTGGCCCCGGCGGCGCGCCCAGTCCGGGAACGCACTAGCCGCGTGCACGTCGTCCAAACCGAATCCGGTGCGCTGGCCGGTGCGGACGAAGGCAGCCTGAGCGTCTTTCGCCGCGTGCCCTACGCCGCACCGCCGACCGGGCGCCTGCGGTTCATGCCGCCCGTCCCCGTGATGCCTTGGGACGGCGTCCGCGCGGCCACGAGCAACGGCCCGGTGTGCGTACAAGGCCGCTCGCGTCTGGCCGACGTGATGGGCGACTTCCAAGCCGAACAAGGTGAGGATTGTCTCTCGCTCACGATTTGGACGCCGGCCGCCGACGCTGCGCGGCGGCCCGTGCTGGTGTGGCTGCACGGCGGCGCATACTCGAGCGGCGCGGGTTCGCTGCCGTGGTATTCCGGTCACCGGCTGGCGGAGAACGGCGACGTCGTCGTCGTGTCGGTGAACTACCGGCTCGGGGCGCTCGGTTATCTCTATCTGCCGCCGGTGAGCGAGGGCAACCTCGGGCTGCTCGACCAACTCGCGGCCCTGCGCTGGGTGCGGCGCAACATCGCGAACTTCGGCGGCGATCCGGCCGCGGTCACCCTCGCCGGACAGTCGGCCGGCGCGATGTCGGCGCTGATCCTGATGGATACACCGGCGGCGCAAGGCTTGTTCCGGCGCGCGATCTTGCAGAGCCCGGCGATGAGCCGCCTCACGCAGCCGGCCGCGGATGCCGAAGCGATCGGCGCCGAGTTCGCGCGGCGCCTAGGCGTCGATCGCGCGCTCGCGAACGGCTTGCGCGCGGCGCCGGTCGAGCAACTGCTGCGCGCACAGGGCGAACTCGCCCGCGAACGCGCGCGGTTCGCGGACGTGACGCCGTTGTTCATGCCCGTCATCGACGGGACGACGATCGCTCACGACGTTTTCGAGAGCTTGTGCGCCGACCCCGCACCCGGCATCGACGTGCTGATGGGCACGACCCGCGAAGAGTCGGCGGCATTTTGTGCCATCGATCCGCGGATCGCGGCCGCCACGCCGGCGCAAGTGGACGCCGTGTTCGAGCGGGATTTCGGCGCCGATGCGGCCATCCAAGCGGATGCCTACCGCCGCCGGCGGCCGGGAGCCGACGCGCTGACGCTGCTCGGCGATGTCCTCACCGACAAGACGTTTCTGATCGGCTTGTTGCAGTTCGCGCAGTCGCGGGCCCGCGCCGGCCGGCCGGCGTACGTCTACCAGTTCGACTGGCAATCACCGGCGCCGGAGCGCTTCGCGAGTTGCCACTGCCTCGAATTGCCCTTCATTTTCGGAAACAGCGCCGACTGGCAGGACGCGCCGATGCTGGCCGGCGCCGACCGGCGTGAGATCGATGCGCTCTCGACGGTCATGCAGCGCACCTGGCTCGCGTTCGTGCGCAGCGGCTCACCGGATAACGAACTGCTTCCGGCTTGGGAGCCATACGAACCACGGCGGCGAACGACGATGCGGTTCGACCGTCTGGTCGGACCCATCGACGACCTGGCCGGTATCGAACACCGTCCGCCGTGGCCGGGAGTGCAACTGCCGGGGAAAGCTTGAACGTGAACGGCATTTACGCCAACCGCGAGGAACTGATCGACGACATCGTTCTGGCCAACAAGATCCTCGTCAGTGAAGGCGTGCTCGATGCCTACGGTCACGTCAGCGCGCGCGACGATCGCGACCCCGAACATTTTCTGCTCTCGCGCTACCTGGCACCGGGCCGGGTCACCCGCGAAGACATCCTGACCTTCGACCTCGAAGGCAATGCCCTCGACGCCGGCGGGCGCGGGCTCTATAGCGAATTGTGGATTCATGCCGCGATCTACGCCGCCCGGCCCGACGTGTACGGCGTCGTCCACAGCCACTCGCATTCGGTCATCAGTTTCGGCGCGACCAAGACGCGCCTGCGGCCGATCTTTCACGTCGGCTCGTTCCTCGGTCACGGCGTCGCCCACTTCGATACCCAAGACCAGTTCGGCGATACCGACCTCTTCGTGCGGAACATGACGATCGGCCGCGCGCTCGCGGCGACGCTCGGCGCCGCTCCGGTCGCGCTCATGCGCGGGCACGGATCGGTCGCGGTCGGCGCCTCGCTGCGCGAATCGGTGTTTCGCGCGGTCTACACCGAAGTGAACGCCAAGCTGCAGTCCGAAGCGATGCGCATGGGCGACGTGACCTATTTGACCGACGGCGAAGTGAAGCTGCGCCGAGTTGACGGCGACGCATCCTACCAGCGGCCGTGGGATTTTTGGAAAGACCGGGCGGTGTAGCGGCATGGCACATCGGCGCAACCTGCTCATCGCCGTTGCTTGCGGTCTACTGGTGGTGCTGGCGCCGCAAGCCGGCGGCCGTAACACCGCGCGCGCGCAAGGCGTGCCGGAAATTCGCTTGGGCACGAGCAACAACGTCGGCGCGGCGATCGTCTACCTCGCCCAAGACCGCGGCTACTTCAAGCGCGCCGGCGTCAACGTCGATATCGAGCCGGTGACGAACGGCGCCGCCGCCGCTTCCGCCGTCCTCTCGGGCGCGCTCGACGTCTCGGAAGGCAACACGATTTCGATCGCGCTGGCCTACGAGAAGGGGTTGCCGCTGCGCTTCATCGCGCCGATCGCCAACTATTCAACGCGGCGGCCGACCACGGTGCTGGTCGTCGATCGCAGCTCGGCCATCGCGTCGGGAGCCGATCTGAACGGCAAAACGCTGGCGGTCAACGGGCTGAACAACATCACGCAGCTGGCGGCGCAAGGCTGGATCGACGCGCACGGCGGCGACTCGCACAGCGTGCACTACGTCGAGATGACGTTCTCGGAGATGGGCCCGGCACTGCAACGGCACGCGATCGATGCCGCCGTCATCTCGGAGCCCGCGCTCACCCAGGCGGTGAACGCGCGCGTTCTGGGGCAGTGTTACGACGCGATCGCCGACCGGTTCATGGTCAACGGCTGGTTCGCGACCCAGGATTGGATCGCCAAGCACACCGATGCCGTCGAGCGCTTCGGGCGCGCGCTGAGCGAGGCCGCGAAGTGGGCCAACAGCGCGCCCGCCGAAACGAACCCGATCCTCTCCGCCCGCACCGGCATCCCGATGGCCTTGATGCAGAAGATGGCGCATTCAACCTACGCCACCACCTTCGATGCGGCGCTGATTCAGCCGCAGATCGATATCGCCGCGCGGTACGGTCTGCTTCATAGCCGGGTCGCGGCGCGCGAGCTCATGTCCGGCGGCGGCCAACACAACTGATAGCCTGGGGAGACACATGAACGACGAACGCAAGGAACGCTTAGGCGAAACGAACTACTGGAACGAGTTATTCGCTCTGCGCGACCGCCAGCGCGAGCAACGCAAAAACGGCGTGCAGGTCATCAAAGAGTCCGGCCTTGCGCTCGAATCCAATCAGCAGGGCCTGATGCGCTGGTACCTCCACCCGTCGATCACCGATACGGCGCTCTCGACGCTCATGTTCTACCAGCAAGAGATCCCGCCCAACAGCCGCTCGGGGCGGCTGAAATTCCAAGGCGGCCAGGTGATGCTCATTCTCGAGGGCCGCGGCTACACCGTCATCGACGGGGTAAAGCATCCCTGGAAGGCCGGCGACGTCGTCAATCTTCCGCTGCGCAAAGACGGCATCATCGTCCAGCACTTCAACACCGATCCCGAGACGGCGGTGAAGTTCGTCGCGGCCGAGCCGAACTGGTTCGCCTGCACGACGGTCGACCGGGGTTCGGGTTTCGAGCAGATCGAGAACTCGCCGGACTTCAGCAAACATGGCTGAGTCGGAACGGACCCGCGAACGCGAGCGGCCGCCGCTCAAGGAAAATCCCTACGAGCGCGTGTTGAAAGCCCGGCGCGAGCTCTACGAGCGCAACCTCAACGGACCGGTGGTCATCACCGCCGAGTCGCGTGAAGTCCACCTGACGCGCCAGGGCCGGCTGCACTATTTTCTCGATCCGGTTTCGTTCAAGGAAACGCCGCTTCAGCACTGGCGCGTCTTCACCCACGAAATCCGCACCCGTTCGGGCAAGCACGTGCATCAGGGCGGCCTCGTCATCTACGTGATCGAAGGCAAGGGGTATTCGGTGGTCGACGGCCGGCGCGTGGATTGGGAAAAGGGCGATCTCGTACTGCTTCCGCTAACGATCGGCGGCGTCGAGCATCAGCACTTCAACCTCGACCCGGACAAGCCGTCGACGTGGGCGGCCTTCATCAACATCCCGATCATCGAGTTTCTCGCCTCGGACCTGGAGCAAACCGAAGTCTCGCCCGAGTTCACCGCCGGCCAAAAGTGATAACGGAGCTAAACTTCGACTAAGACGTAGCTTTCATCGACCGAGACGGCGTAGGATTCGGCGACGAAGGGTCCCTGCAAGATCCCCTCGCCGCTTTCGACCGAGACCGCATACTTTCGCAGGCCGACGTTGTCGCTGTCGCACCACGATTGCCCGGTGCGCAGATCGTACTGCCAGCCGTGCCACGGACAGCGGATCATCTCGCTATCGGGAACGACGGCATACCGGCCGGGCTCGCTCGAGGTAACGCGGCGCACGATCTTCCCTTTGCACAGCTCGGCGCCCTTATGCGGGCACCGGCTCAGCAGCGCATAGTACGAACCGCTGATGTTGAACACCCCGATCTCGCGCCCGGCGACCTTGACGAGCTTGCTCGTGCCGGGCGCGATCTCGCCGACCGTGGCGACGATATGGCGTTCGCTCACATCAAGGAAGTCCGAACACGCCCTTGGCGTTCTCGCTGAAGATCATGCGCCGCCGTTCGGGCGTCATCCGGATGTTGAACACCGTTTTGGGGTCGTCGAAATCCCAGTGCGGATAATCGGTCGAGAACAGGAGCCGGTCCCAGCCGATCCAGTCGATCAGCTTGGTCAGATCCTCGGGCCGTTCGGGTTCTTCCATCGGTTGTGTGGTGTACCAGATGTTCTCGCGAATGTATTCCGAGGGCGGCCGTTTGAGATGCGGCACCTCGCTGCGCATGCGCTCCCAGTGTTTGTCCAGGCGCCAGCACAGCGACGGCACCCACGCGAAGCCGCCCTCGACCAGCACCAGCTTGAGATTTTTGAAGCGCTCGAACACGCCTTCGAGCACCATGCTCGTGAACACGCCCATGATGATGTAGGCGAACGTCTGGTGCTCTTCGAGGTAAAACGACGGCCAGCCGCCCGGCGTCGATGGATGGCCGCTGCCGAAGCCCGGCACGTGCAGCCCGAGCGGCAGCCCGTTGCGTTCGCAAGCTTCGTAGATGGGCCAATAGCGCTTGCGCCCGAGCGGCTCCTCGGCCCGCGGCGAAAGGCTCACCTGCACGAAGCGGCGATCGCGCGCGCGCCGCTCGATCTCGCGCACCGCGGCCTCGGGGTCTTCTTGCGTCACCTGGATGGCGCCGCGCAGACGCGGCTCTTTGTCGATCCACTCGGCGATCTGCCAATCGTTGTTGGCCGAGCACAGCGCCGCGCCGAATTCGAGATTGCGCTCGGCGCTGCCGGAGGGCTGCAGCGCTTGCAAGAGGCCCCACTCGACGCCGTTGGTATCCAAGTGGTGCGAGCGCATGAAGTTCACGTCGCTGCCCGGCGGCCCGCCCTTGGTCGGCACCGCGTCGATGCGGTTCACTTGCATGCGCGGGTGGGTGAGCGTGCCGTGCAGCCCCTGACGCACGTTGCGATGGTAGGTTTCCATATGCTCGCGCCAGCGCGCCGGGAGATAGGGCAAAAACTCGCGCTCCGACGTGAGCGTCGGATGGATGTCGCAATCGACCACGGCCAGCTGCGTCTTGGGTAACGCCCGCGGCTCCAGCAACAGTGTCATACGGCGACCTCCTTCAACCGGGAATAGGTGGCGAGCGGGTTGTCGATGAGGATCTTGCGCAATTGGTCTTCGTTCAGGCCGCTCGGCAACACGTCGTCGCCGTCGAACTGCCAATGCGGAAAATCACTGGAAAAGAGCAGCATCTCGTCGGAAGCGATCTGCTCGATCACGTCGCGCAGCGCTTGCGGGTCGGCCGGCGCGTCGGCCGGCTGGAGCGTGAGCTTGACGTGATCGCGGATCACGTCAAAGGGCGCCTTCGTTACCCACGGCACTTCGGTTCGCACGCCGCGCCACGTTTTATTGAACTTCCACGCGAACGCGGGCAGCCAGGTAATACCCGACTCCGCCAACACGACGGTGAGGTCGGGAAACTTCGCGAAGGCGCCCTCCGATACGAGGCTCGCGAGTTGCGCTGCGAAGAGCTGCGTGTTCGAGACGTAGTCTTCGAGCAGAAACGACGGCCAGCCGCTCGCGCTGGGCGGATGGCGGTAGGCGCTGCCGGCATGAATCGCGACCGGTAAACCGTGCGCGGCCGCGGCGCGCAAGACGGGCCAGTTGACGCGCCGGCCGAGCAACGTATCGAGCCCGGCGAGCACCAGCACTTGCACGAAACGCGAATCATGCGCGCGGTGTTCGATTTCGGCGGCCGCAAGCTCCGGATTCTGCATCGGTACCATGATGGATGCGCGCAGGCGCGTGTCGCGATCGAGCCATTCGGTCGCGATCCAGTCGTTCACGGCCCGGCAAAATGCGGCCGCCATGTCCTCTGCGAAGAGCGCTTGCGCACCCCAAAGGCAGTTCAGAATAGCGTACCGAAGGCCGAATTTATCGAGCGCTTCTCGTTGCAGCAGCGCGAGATTGCACCCAGGGGGTCCTTGCTGCGGTCGCCAATCGGGGCGCCCCGAAAGCGGCGCCGTGGGCGGGTAGGAGGTGAGGCTCAAATCGAGCCGTTCCAATTGCTGCACTCGCACCCGCTCGAGCCAATACTCATCGAGGTACGGCACGATCGCGCTCACGCTCGGCACCGAGACGTGAACGTCGCAATCGATTGCGCCCTCAAATGGTATCCGCACGCTCGACTTCCATTCTGAAGATTGTCAGGTAGCGATGATCGACATCAACGAAACCATCGATCGGATCGGCGTTAGGCGTCTGGCAATGATCGTGATCGCGCTCTGTTTCTGCATGATGATGTGCGACGGTTATGATTTCGTGGCGCTCTCGGTCGCCGCGCCGGCGATCCTGCGGCACTGGCACGTCGCGCCGTCGGCCATGGGCTTCGTCTTCAGCATTACGTTCATCGGGCTGCTGGTGGGCTCCCTGTTCTACGGCTGGCTCGGCGACCGCTTGGGACGCCGGTTTACGATCATCCTGGGAACCGCGAATTTCGGACTTCCCGTGCTGCTGATCGTGTGGGCATCCAACGTCGAACAGCTGGCAATACTGCGCTTCGTTGCCGGCATCGGCATGGGCGGTGTGGTTCCGATCGCCTACACGCTGGTGAGCGACTACGCGCCGCGCCGCTTGCGCTCGACCGTCACGGTGATCACAAATGCCGGGTACAGCCTCGGCGGCGTCGCAACGGGCATCGTCGCCGCCGCCGTGATTCCGCATTACGGTTGGCAGTCGCTTTTCGCCATCGGCGCCGCAGGCTCGCTCGCCATGGGTGTCGTCCTCGCGTTCTGGTTGCCCGAATCGCCCCGCTATTTGGCCTTGGTCGACCCGGCGTCGGCGAAGCTGCGCCGGCTGATGGAACGCCTGCTGCCGCGCGAACCGATTGCGAGCGACGCTGTCTTCGTGCCCGGCGACGTTGCGGAGACGATGGCCAAGGCCGGTTCCGGTACGTTCGCGCAGCTCTTCAGCGGTCCGCGCGCACCGGCGACGATCTTTCTGTGGCTGCTCTTCATCTGCGATGCGCTCGGATTTTTCTTCCTCGCGAGTTGGCTGCCGGTCGTGATGGAGCGCCAAGGCGTGAGCCCGGCCGTGGCGTCGCTGACGCAGTCGCTGTTCACCTTTACCGGGATGATCGGCGGCTTCACGATCATGCGGTTCATCGACCGGCTCGGGCCGATCGTGGTGCTGGCGCTGCCGATCATCGGCGCGCCGCTCGAGATCCTGATGGGTATGTCCGGGGCTCCGCAGCCGCTGCTGCTGTTTTCCGTCGCCGGCGCCGGTATCTGTCTCTCCGGCGTTCACTACGCGGTCTACGGGATCGCAGTCCGCTTTTATCCCGCCAGCATTCGCGGACGCGGCATCTCGAGCGCCACCGTGTGGGGCCGTGCCGGCGGTATCGTGGCGCCGTTTTTGGGCGGATTCTTTCTGTCCACGCACATGCCGCTGCAGCAGCTCATGATCATCGCCGCGCTGCCGTGTATCCCGACGGCATTGGTCGTGCTCGGCCTCGGCCGTCTGTACGCCCGGCACTTCGCCGACGCGCCGCAGCTCCGGCCGGTGCCGGCATGACCCGCACGCTTTGCTCAGGGACGTAGCAGCGCGAGGACGAAGTAGACGGCGTTATGCCGGAGCTCAAGTTTCGGGATCACGGGGTTCACCTGATCCTCGACGATATCGCCCGTCACCGCGAAGACCCCGGAACCACCTACGACGTCTTGTGGAAGGCCACGTGGGCTCGCGGCTATCAGGATGTTCTGGTACCGGTGCACGGCTCGGACACGCGCCACGAAGGCTTCCTCTGCCTGGCGCACCGGCTCGCCTCCGGCCGGACGGTGGTTGCGGTCGACACCGGGGAACGGATGCTGGCGGTCGTCGACGCCTTCGACGCGCTGCCGGGCGTCGGCGCCAAGATTCGCCTCACGGCCATCTTCGTCGGCGAAGCCGAGAAGTGGACCGTGCGCACCCTCGCCTCGCTCGGCTGCGGCTTGACGCTGCGCTTCGGCGCCGATCCCAACGACAAACGCCCCACCGACGCCGGCTGGCCCGATAAGCTGCGCGAAGCGCTGGCGCGCGCACGGGTGATCGAAAACGGCGTCACGCGCGAGCTCAACACGCAGCGCATGGGACTGCCGCTGATCGAAGCCGAGCCGCCGTTCAAGGACCAGATGGTGAAGCTCGACGAGGACATGCGCAAACGTATTTCGTCGCTGCCGCTGACCGCCGACGAAGAGCGCGAAAAGTCCAAGCTGCGCACCCAAGAGCAAGCCAACGCGTTCTTCGAGAAACGCAAAGCCAAGCTCGCCGAGCAATACCGCGTCGAATCGCTCCACTTCCGCGAGCGGACCATTCCGGAATTGCGCGCCGAGTACGACAAACGCCGGGCACAGGCCGACAAGATTCAGGCCGAGGTCGACCGGATCAGCAAGCTCCTGGCGGAAAACCTGGCCAACGTCGAGCTCGGCGCGCAGGCGGCGAAGATGATTCCCAAGATCGAAGAGGCAAATTTGCCGATCACCGTCGGCGACATGAGCCCGGTGCTCGAGGATCCGCAAGGCCGCTTCAAAGAGATGATCGAGACGATCGTTCTGTTGTTCGAAATAGCCAGCACCCAGCGGCGCGTAATGCCGTGATTCCAGGAGAAACGAAATGAACGCATCGACCGAACGCGCAGTCCTCGCCGGCGGCTGCTTTTGGGGCGTACAGGATTTGCTGCGCCGGTATCCCGGCGTCATTTCCACCCGCGTCGGTTATTCGGGCGGCGACGTGCGCAACGCCACCTACCGCAATCACGGAACGCACGCCGAGGCGATCGAGATCATCTTCGACCCGCAGACGATCAGCTATCGCAAGCTGTTGGAGTTTTTCTTCCAGATCCACGATCCGACGACGCCCAACCGCCAGGGCAACGACCGCGGGCTCAGCTATCGTTCGGCCATCTTCTACACCAGCGACGAGCAGAAACGGGTCGCCGAGGAAACGATCGCCGACGTCAACGCGTCAGGGCTGTGGCCGGGCAAGGTCGTGACGGAAGTCGCGCCGGCCGGCGACTTTTGGGAGGCCGAGCCCGAACACCAGGATTACCTCGAGCACTATCCGGGCGGCTACACCTGCCATTTCATCCGGCCCGACTGGAAGCTGCCGGCGCGGGCGGAAGCCCGGCAAACCGGTTAGCGCAGCCGGCCGATTTTGCTCGCGCCGCTCTCGGTAAACCAGAGCGCGCCGTCGGGGCCGGACGCGATGCCCTGCGGCTGGCTATTGGATGTCGGCACCGTGAACTCGGTGATGGCGCCGGCCGTCGTGGCACCGAACATCCGGCAAGTCATAACGGCCGCCTCACAGGCTAGGGAGAGCCCGCTTACTATGCCGTGCGCTCGATTACCTGTGTCAGCGAAGCGAGGAGCCGAGCCTCATTCGGCGCTCAGGCGCTTTTCGTAGAACAGGCTGTTCTTGATCGCCGAGGGCGACATCGTGGTGTACGGCGCGAACGCCGCGCACGGATGAAAGCCGACCCGCTCGTAGAGACGGATCGCGGCCGGTTGCCGCACGCCGGTCTCGAGCCGCAGCAGCTTGGTACCGGCGTCGAGCGTCACGCGCTCGATATGCGCGAGCAGCTCTTGCGCGACGCCTTCGCCGCGTACGGCCTCACGGACATACATCCGTTTCACTTCCGCGAACCCGTCGAAGAACGCCACCCCGCCGCAGCCGACGGCCGCACCGTCAATGCGCGCGATGAAAAATTGAACGTGCGGTTCGAACAGCGAGTTCAAGGTCAAACCGTGCAATTGCTCGGGCGGGTACGCGACGGCCAACCCGGCGTCGAGCTCGTAAATGAGGGCTCGCACGTCGTCGGTAATCGCGAGGACCCGCTCGATGAGGATGGGTGGCATTCATCATAGTCATTCGACGAGGGCCGTAGGAAACCGTCGCGACCGGAAGGCACATACACGTGTGGCTCGGGTTTCGGCCATCCACTTTTCACCCTGGACGTACCTCAGCGGCGCCCAACGGAGCCTGCTCGCGCTGGTCGCCGCGCAGGCCGCGCAACAACCGACCGGCGTTCTCGCCTTCGAGGAAGGTCCGTTGGCGGAACGTGCACGAGCGCTCGGTGCGAGCGTCGCCATCGTCAGCCGGCGCAGCTTCCGCCGCGACGGCAGCATCGGCAGCAATTCGCGCCGGCGCACGATCGCCGATCTGGCAACCGCGGCGGGAGCGAGCGTGCTGCACTGCCATTCCGCCTATGGAATGCGATGGATGTGGCACATCGCGGAAGCGCTGAACCTCGAGCTCGTTTGCCACCAGCGCGATAACTTCGCGCAGGATGACTTTCATCGCGATTTGCACCGCGCCGCTCGCATCATCGCGGTCTCGAACTCCGTTTTTGCCAGCCTTCCGGCGGAGCTTGCGCAAAAGGCCTCCGTCGTGCACAACGCGGTATGGATGCCCGAGGAACACCCTACGTCGGGCAGACTCCGCATCGGCATGGCCGGCCGCAGCGTCAGCGAAAAGGGCATGCACTTCTTCTTGGACGCGGTGCTGCCGCTGATGGACGATTTCGATTTCGACGTCACGATTTGGGGCCTCTGGAGCAGCGACGAGCGAAGCGTTTCCCGCAGTCTCATCCGGCGCGTTCGGCGCCTTGCGAAAGCGCAGCGCAGCCGGATCGAACTGCACCGCTTTCGCAATGACATCGAGCGCTTCTATGAGAGCACGGCCATCGTCGTCGTGCCGAGCCTGCACCCCGAGCCGTTCGGCCGGATGGCGCTGGAAGCGATGGCCTGGGGTTGCCTCACCGTCGTGGCGGGTCACGGCGGCTTGGTGGAAATCGTCGACGACGAGATCAGCGGGCTGGTGTTTGCGCCCGGTGACGCGAGCGCATTGCGGTCGAAGCTGACGGCCGCGCTCAACGATGCCGCGAAATGTGCCGAGTTACGGCGGAACGGGCGGGCCCGCGCGCGCGAGATGTTCTCGCCCGAAGCGCACTATCAGGGCGTCCAACGCATCTATGAGAGTTCTCGTCAATGGTCGTGAGCGACCAGGATGTCGGCGGCCGGAAATGTCGGGAACGACGCATACTTGGCCGTGATATCGATCTGGGGCTGAATCAACGCGGGGCTCAACTGGTCGGTGAAGCGTACCCGCACCACGCCGGCTAATTGCGCGGGATCGATCTTCGTGTACTTCGCGAGGATCTCGGCCGTCTTGGCCTGATTTTCCGGCTTGTTCGCCCAGATGGCCGTCTCGCGCATGACCTTTGCGAAACGGGCGACGGCGTCGGGGTGATCCTTTGCCCACTGTGCGGTTGAGAACCATGCTGCGATCAAGAACTCTTTCGCAACCGCATCGTAGGGGTAGCCCAATAGGCGGTTACCCTGACGCATCGCGCCGAGGTAGGGCTCGTTCACGAGCGCTGCGTCGATGCGCCCGGCGGCGAGCGCCGCGGGCATCGTCGCGTACGGCATCTCTACGAATTTGATCGTCGACGGATCGCCGCCGTGTTGTTGCACCCAAGCGCGAGGAGCGAATTCGGTCAACGTGCCGAGTCCGGCAGTGGCAAGGATCTTGCCGTTCAAGTCGCTGCCGTTGTGGATAGGCGAGGCATCCGGCACGAAGAGCCCGTTATTCCGCCCGGCAGCCGTCCACAGCACACCCGGCGCGATGATGACAAAGGGGACGTTCTTCGTATGCGCGACCGCCAAGGGCACGAGGCTCGAAAAGCCGATGTCGACGGCGTTGGACGCCACGGCGCCGGCAACCGCGCTACCGCTCTGTATCGACTGCAACTCGACATCCAGCCCGGCCTTCGCGAAAAACCCCATGTCCTTGGCGTAAAATACTTGCGCGCTGTTTTCCAACGGTATGGTAGCGATGCGCAGCGTTGGAAGCACCTGTGCCCCGACCGGCGCCGCGGTCGCTACGGCAACGAGTGCAAAGACCACTGCAGCGAGTTTTGAAGACGTCGTAAACATGCTACACCTCATGAACGCTTGGAGAGAATTTCGCACGTCGATCTGCGCTTAAATTCCGGGCGCCATCATGTCCTTTGCCGCCAGGGGCGATTTGAGCACGCCGTAGCGGGCGGCGGCGTCGATCAGCGGCTGAACGTCTGCGGCCCGCATAGCATCCGGATAGAACGCGCGGTTACCCTTCACCGAGCCCGTCGTCTTCGCATATTTCTGAAGGATCGCGGCCGAAGCGGCGGGATTTTTGTTCGCCCAGATGCCGGCCTTGACGATGGCATCTCCGAAGCGCTTGATGATATCGGGATGCGCGGTCGCATACTGCACGGTCGTGAAAAAAGCGCCCTCGACCAGGTTCGGAACGATCGCCGTCGCCGGGTCGCCGAGCGAACGGACTCCGGGATCGGCGAGTGCGGGTCCGCGAAACGGTTCCGAGACGAGGGCGACGTCGACGCGTCCGGCCGTGACCGCCTGCGCCATCTCGGGGAACGGCATCTCGACGTACTTGACGTTATGGAAATCGCCGCCGTTCTTGTCGAGCCACGCGCTCACCTCAACTTGCGAAATGCCCTGCAGACCGTTGAGCGCGATTGTTTTGCCGCCGAGATCCTTGGCGCCGTGAATCGGCGAATCGCGCGCGACGATCAATTCTGAGAGGGGCGCGCTGGCCTCGTTTCCTCCCGACGGCGCAATGAGAACGAACGGAACGCCGCGCTCGTGGGCTTGCGCGATCGAAACGATGTTGGACGAGCCGATATCGGCGCCCCCGCCGGCGACGGTCGAAGCGACGGCCCCCCCGTTGGTCGCGCCGAAGAAGCTGACATCGAGCCCGGCTTTCTTGAACAAGCCCAGGTCGGCGGCGTAATAGGCGTTGCCGGCGACGTCGATCGGGATCGACACCACGGTAATGGCGGTCAGCGGCTGCGATTGCGCGACGGCACACGTAAGGGCAAGCAGAGCCGCCAGCGCTAGGCCGAGTTTGGCCCGGCGCTTCACGCGACGCCCCCCGCCATCGGCGCCAAGATCGGTGTCGACAACGCGTCGTATCCGTAAACCCATGATGGATCCGTCCTCTCTCGCATGAAAGTGTTGCTGCTGGCCACGCGCTGGATCTCAGCCGTTCGTGGCAGGCGCGTGGCCTCGTATCGGCGGAACGCTTGCGCGAGCCCATCGGCATCGACGCCCTCGAGGCAGCGGGCCAGCACCGCCGCATCCTCGACGGAGACGGCCGCTCCTTGCGCCATCCACGGCGTCATCGGGTGACAGGCGTCGCCCAACAGCGTGATGCGGCCCTCACCCCACCGGGTCAGCGGATCGCGCTCGACGATGGCCCACTTGTGAACTTCGGGACAGGCTTGAAGTATGGCTCGCACGAGCGGGTGAAAGCCCTCGTAGGCCGCGCGCAACTCGTCCAAATCGCCCTTTGCCGACCACGATTCGATCGCAAAGTCCGGTTCCGGAAGCGCGGTAACGAAGTAGACCTCGCTGTGATCGGGCTTCGTGTAGTAGGTGACGATGTGCCGGTCGGGCCCCCACCACTTCGTGTTGTCGGAAACCGGTGCGCCGTTCAGGAGGCGCGCCGGAAACGTCGTGCGATAGGCGACGCGGCCCGTGAAGCGCAGCTCTTGCGGACCCTGGAGGGTTTCGCGCACCACCGAGTGCACGCCGTCGGCTCCGATCACGGCATCGGGATCGGCGGTCGACCCATCGGCAAAGGTCAGGTGGACGCCGGACCCGCGCTCTTCGATGCCGGTGAGCCGTTTGTTGAGGTGCACGATCTCCTCGGGAATCAACGACTCGATCGCCGCGTGCAGATCGCCGCGGTGTAACAAAAAATATGGCGCACCGAACCGCCGTTCGCAGTCGGTGAAGTCCATCTCGTGCGTGACCTCGGCGGTATCCCACACGCGGCTATAAAACGTCGTCGGCTCATTGGAAACCGCGCGCAGGCGATCTTCGAGTCCGAGGCGTCGCAACACGCGCATGGCGTTCGGGCTCTGTTGGATCCCGGCGCCGACCCGTGCGAAACGGGCGGCCTGCTCGTAAATTTGCACGTCGATACCGGCGCCGCGTAACAGTGCGGCGGTCGTGAGTCCGCCGATTCCGGCACCGATGACTGCGATGAACGGAGGCCTGCTCAAGGCCGGCCGCTCCGGTTGATTCTATGCATGCTACCTTCGCGATCTGCAGGAAAACGAAACCGCTTGCCCTTAATTGGTCCTCACTCAGTAGAATCCTATTCCACTGAGCGGAAATCAAAGCGACAGTATCTTTCCTGAGGAGGCAGCGTGCGCCCGGAATTCGGCGAAATGGTCCAGGCTCTGCGAATTCCGCTCGAGATGAACGCGAAGGCCGGCGACAACGTCGTGATTCTGACCGACACCGGAATCGACGAAGCGCTTCCGAAAGCGATGTTCGCGGCGGCAATCGAACTCGGTATGGAGCCGGTTACGATGCTCATGACCCCGCGGCCGTATCATGCGTGCGATCCGGTGAGCCCGATCATGTATGCGGCCACCGATCCGAGCGTCGACATCTACGTCTTCTTGACCAGCACGGCACTCGCGCACGCGCCGATCGCGAACTCGCTCTACGACCTCGGAAAACGCTTTCTCTTGTTGGAGGAGCTGACGCCCGAGATGTTGGCGCCGGGCGGCCCCGCGCGCGCCGATTACGCGGCGATGAGCACGCTCGGTGCGTTGGTCGCAAGTGTGCTCGGCGAGGGCAAGCACATCCGCGTCCAGTGTCCCAACGGCACCGATCTCACGGCGAGCATCGAAGGCCGTCCCGGCCGGAACGTCACGGGCCGGGTCGTGCCGATGCGCGCGAACGGCGCCGGCGGCTGCGCGTTCCCGGATGGCGAAGCCCACGTCTGCCCCGTCGAAGGCACCGGCGAGGGAACGATCGTCTTCGATCTCACCGCGCACAACGTCGGCACGATTCACGAACCGATGCGGCTGACGGTCGAGAAGGGCATGGTCACCAAGATCGAGGGTGGACGTGAGGCCGAGATCTGGCGCAAGGTCTTCGCCGATGCGCACGATCCGAACAGCTATAACGCGCCGGCCGAGATCGCGGTCGGCCTGAACCCCAACGTCACGCCGACCGGCGTCATGCGCACGGATAAGAAAATGTACGGCGCTTCGCACATCGGCGTGGGCGACACCGTCGTGCTGGGCGGTACGTGTCATGCCAAACTCCGCCTGGAGGGAGTGATCCGCGAGCCGGTCATCAGTGTCGACGGTCGCGAAATCACCCGCGGCGGGCGCATTCTCGTCGGCTGACATGACGTTTTCCGAGCGGCTGGCCGACGCCGTGTATCGTGCCGCTTGCGACGGCGGCGCTGCGCGCTCGGTGGTCGAGACGTCGTTCACGGAAACGCTCGCCGTCGCCGCGGCCGGCCGATCGGAGCCGGTCGTCCAAAAACTGCTCGCGCTCTACGACGAGCACGGTGATGCAGAGCACCGTGCTCTGATCGGCGCCGCCGCCGCGCACGCGCTCGACTACGACGATCTCTACGAACCGGCCGGCGCTCATTTGAGTGCCGTTGTGGTCCCGGCGCTCGCCGCGACCGACAGTCCCGAACGCGCAGCGGGCTATGTCGCGGGCTGGATCACCGCTCACGCGGTCGGCCGGGTGCTGGGCCGGGCGCACTACGCGGCGGGCTGGCACCAGACGAGCACGGTCGGGGTGCTGGCGGCAACGGCTGCGGTCGCGCGCGCTCGCTCGTTGTCACGCGAACAGATCTGCCAAGCGTTGAGCTTCGCGGTGGTCCAGGCCGGCGGCATGCAGCGCAATTTCGGTACGATGGCCAAGCCCATGCACGCGGCCCTCGCGGCATCCGGCGCGATTCGCGCGGTGCGCTGGGTCGAGGCCGGCTTCACCGCCGACGGCGATCCCTTCGGTCCGCGCGGCTTTTTCGATTTGTTCGGCGCCGGAAAACCGGCCTGCGAACCCGCCGGCGTGGAGATCGAAACGATACCCCACGGCATCAGCCGCAAACTGTACGCGTGCTGCTTTGCAAGCCAACGGATGATCGCGGCCGTGCTCGCCGCGCGCGCGCACGTTGCCGATCCCTCGCAGGCGGCGCAACTGTGCGTCGAGTCGCCGGAAGGCGCGCTCACGACGCTCCCGATCCGCGATCCGAAGACGTCGGAAGAAGCGAAGTTTTGCCTCGCGTACATCCTGGCATGCGCGTGGACCGACGGGGCGGTGAACCTCGACCACTTCGGGGAGCACGCGCTGCGCCGGGCAGACCTGCGAAGCCGAATGACGTCGATCGACGTTTCGGAAATACCGAATCCGTACGGGCCCGGCATCGAAGGCGGTGTCGTTACGGTGACGGCGCGCGATCGATCCGGCGCAGTCTTGGGGAGCGGCAGCGCACGTCATATCCCGGGCTTCCCGCAATGGCCGGCCACGGCCGAACAGTTGGAGACCAAGTACGAGGATTGCATGGTCTATGCGGGTCGACCGCCCGCCGAGGTGTTCGACCAAACATCGAACTTACTGGGGTGGAAATGTCGCGCCGCGTCGGCCGCGATCGCGTGACGTCGACGGCCCAGGACAAGGGCACCGTCGGCCGGGTCGTGGAGGTTCTGAAGCGCTTCGCGGAAGGCTCGTGTGAATGGACGCTCGGCGAGCTCGCGGTCTCGTTGAACCTTGCGCCCAGCACGCTCCACCGTCTCTTGGGCCTCCTCAACGCCGAAGGGATGATCGAAACGCACCGCACGACGAAGCGCTATCGTCCGGGACCCGAATTTTACCGCATCGCAGCGGTGCTGGCGGCCGACATGCCGATCGTTTCGCTGTCGAAGCCGTTGTTGCAAGAGCTCGTCGAAGAGCTCGGTCACACGGCGATTCTGGGCCTCTATCATCCCGATCGCGTTGACATGACCTTTGCCGCGATCGCGGACGCGCCGTATCCGCTGCGCTATCAGCCGCCGCTGAACGTCTCGCGTTCGATCCTGTGGGGTGCGACCGGCCGGGCCATTGCCGCACACCTGCCGGACAAGGCGCTCAAGACGCTGATCGCGCGGCGCGAGCGCTCGCCCCGCACCGGGGAACCGTTGAAGGTGCGCGCGTTCTATGCCGATCTCGCGCGCATTCGCGCCGAGGGCGTAGCCTTTTCGATCGGCCAGCGAACGGAGGGCGCCGTGGGCTTCGCGGCGCCGTTCTTCACGGCCGACGGCAACGTCGCCGGAGATATCATCATCACGTTGCCGGAATCACGCTATAACTCGAAGCTCCATCCGGCGATCGTCCCGAGCGTGCGGGCAAAATCGCGCGAGCTCTCGGCCAAGCTGGGTTACCGCGCGGGTTAGGGATGCGCCGGGCTGCCGGCCGGGATCCGCGCGGCGTAGCGGTCCCAGTGCGCCGCGAGTTGCAACACGACGATGCTGCCGACGTGATATGCGGCGGCTAGCGCTTCGCGGAATGCCGAATAGTGACCGACACCCGAATCATTCAACAGCAGCGCGCGCGCGTCGTCACCGGCGCCCGGCACGCTGTAATCGCTTCCGGTGCGCAGCACGAGAACGCGTTGCCCGTCGATGCGGCCCGCATGGGCTAGAAACGTGAGGGATTGCATGATGCCCGCATCTTCCTCGGCCGTCATGGCGAACGTTCCGCGATTGCCGGTCCAATAGCGGACCCAGCGTTCGGCCCATGCGTTCATCGACGCTCCGATCCAGAAGCGGTCGCCGTCGAGGCTATCGCCGCGCAGGACGAACGGCGCGCGGCGCCCGTTGGCGAATCGCGCGTACGCGATCCGGATATGCCGTAAGTTGGCGTTGTCGGCGAGGGGATGCGATGCGGTCAAGTGATAGGCCCAGTCGACCAACCCCGGATTGAGGCGATAGGCGAGTTGGCCGTGGATGTTGTCGGGCGGCAGCGCCGGCGGCACGAACGGCGCATGTCGATCAAACGGAATGATCCCGGTCGACCATTCGTGCGGCATGTCACGGGGGTCGATCTCGAACCCCAGATCTCCGTTCACGACCCAGTTGGCCCACGCCGCCGATCCGACCGAGGCGATGTTCGGGTCGACGCCGGCGATACCGGCGATCACCCAGTACGCGCGCGAAAGGTCGAAGCGCGGATCGGTGCCGAGCGCCATGATCGAGGCGGCGCCGCGTTCGGCTCCCTCACCGGTGACGATGCCCAGGATATGGCGCGCCGGATCGTAGCGCAGGTGCCGGTCGCCGAGCGGAAACGGCAGCGTTTGCGGCAGCGGAAGCTGCGCGACCCAGGCCTGGAACTCGCCCGGTGCGTCGCCCGTATCGTTGCCCCGCTCGAACGTCGTGACGACAACGACATGCACCGCGATCCGCTCCTGCGCCCCGAGCGCGCCGGCGCTCGCGACGAACATGGCGACCGCGAATGCCGACAGAAGGCGAATGCTCACCAGCCGTGGTTCGACGGCGCGGCGGTGCTAGCGTTCCCACCATTGTCGGCAATCGGCGCTGCTTGGTTGGACTTGGGTTGGGGTACGTAGGCACTACTATGCCTTCTAGAACCAAGGGGGTTCCGTCGTGCCGCTAATCAACGTGATCGTCGTCCTGATCGTCGTTGGATTTTTGCTATGGTTGGTCAATCGTTTCATTCCGATGGCGTCGTCGGTCAAGTCGCTGCTGAACGCGGTCGTCACGATTTTTCTCGTTATCTGGCTGCTCAAGGCATTCGGGCTTTGGGATCAGATCTTGCACATCTTGAACATCCATGTGGGCTCGTGATCGGCCGGGCGTGCTAACCTAAGAGGGTGCTCGACTCCCTCGCCGCGAGGCCGGATCCGCTCTTTTTCCTCTTCGTGCTCTTCCCGGTTTCGCTCGGAGCCTTGGCCCTCGCCTACGTGCTTGCCGTTCGCCACGGCAAGGACGAGGACGGGCGCGGCGAGGCGGCATTCGGCTTGGGCCAAGCCGCCATTTTTGGGCTCATCGCCTTGATTCTCGGCTTCTCGTTTGCGTTTGCGGCCGAGCGTTTCGAGGCCTCACGCGCGCTCATCGTCGATGAAGCCGTCGCGATCGGCAAAGTGAACGCGCACGCCGACTTCCTTCCGGCCGCATTGCAGAAGCGGTTCCGCGCGACCCTGGTCAGCTATACCCGCGCGCGCTTGGACGCCTACGCCGATACGGCCGACGAACACGCCGAAGGCGAAGCCGCCGTGCGCTCCGAGGCGATCCACGGCCGGCTTTGGGCGATGGCCACCGGCGCGGCGCGCAGCGACCCGCACAACCTCCTCTCCACCATGCTGGTCGAATCCGTCGACGAAGCGGGCGACATCACCGCAAAGCAGACGGCGGCCCTCAACAACCACGTCCCCGGCGTCATCGTCGCGCTGGTCCTGCTCGCCAGCATCGCGGGCGCGGTTCTGCTCGGCCTGACATTCGGCCGAGCAAAGTGCCCCAACGCCGCGCTCTCGATCATCTTTTGCCTGATCTGCGCCGCAACGGTCTTTACGATCGTCGACCTCGACGACGGCCGGCGCGGCTTCATTCGTCTCGACGTCACGCCGCTGCAAGACATCCTCAACGATATCACGCCGGCCGCGGCACATTAGGTCGTGAGCTGAAGGTCTTTCCACGACTGGGCGATCGGAATGACGCATTGCGTGCTTGCGATTCGGGCGTAGTCGACATCGCCTCCGAGCCCGATCAGCGTCGCGCCGTCCTGCAGGCGACGGACGTTCTCGAGCATGCGCTTGCGCATCCGGATGACCGCGATGTCCGACATCCCGAGATGCTCGCGCGTCCGGTTGGAAATGCGGCCCATCGACTCTTGCGCCGCGATGTCTTGATTTTGGAAACCCTCGATGCCCGTCCAGCTGCCGGCATCCATCGCGTCGCGGTCTTGCAGCCAGTTGTTCGACTTCTGCGCAAAGCGGAAGTCGTTTTCGTCCAGATCGATGCCGCGGCGCGCGAACAAGCTCGTCCGCATCTCCTCGGAACTGACCGGTGAATCGTTCTGGCTGAAATAGACGTCGAACAGCATGCTCGTGTCGTTGTCGACCGGGACGAAGATCTGCGTGTGCACGGGCTTCGTCCTATCGAGCGGCGGCGCGATGAACGCGAAGCACGGCATCGCGAACTCCGTGACCCGCACGTACTTCGTGTTTTCCGGGTCGACGGCCGGCTTACGCGTTGCCGCATAGTGGAAGCCGTACGGCGTGTCGTCGGCGTCGAGCCGCGGCGAGGTGTCGGTCGACACGGCGATGCGCAAATTCCAATCGCGCGAGCTGCCGCGATGCAGAAACCACGAGTGCGCGGAGTCGATCGCGCCTTCGATCGTTTGGAGATAGTTGGCCCGAATGCCGACTTTGACGATGCCGACCTGCTCCGCCGGCATCGTTGCGAAGCGAAACGCCGGAAAGGGCGGCTCTTCGGCCGGCGGCCCCATGTAGGTCCAGATCAAACCGTTGGCTTCGCGCACCGGATAGGCTTGAATGCGCACGCGGTCTTTGTAGCCGTGCTCGTCGGGCTCGGTCGGCATATCGATACACTTGCCGTTCACATCGAATTTCCAACCGTGATAGATGCACACGATCCCGCAGTCTTCGTTCCGGCCGATCGCGAACGAGGCCAGGCGGTGCGGGCACTGCTCGTCGACTAAACCAAGCTTGCCTTCGGAATCGCGAAACGCCACCAGGTCCTCACCGAAGAGGCGCACCCGTACCGGGCGGCCGCCGGGCTTGGCAACGTCTTCCGCCAGCAGCGCGGGCAACCAGTAGCGCCGCATCGCACGGCCCATCGGCGCATCGCCCTCGATGCGCGTCAGGAGCTCGTTTTCTTCTTTACTCAGCATGCTGAAAGTATGCGCGTCTTGGAAGCCGCCGTCTAGATGGCCAAAGGGCGTGCGCCGTGCGAATCAAAGGAGGGCTGATGTTCCGCCCTCTTTCCGCTCTGCTCGCCGTCGGGCTGTTTGCGAGCGCCGTCGTCCCCGCATCGAGCGCCGACCCCTATGACATCGACGTGATCCTCTCGCTGACCGGGCCGGCCGCATTTGTCGGCAACGCGGAAGTGAAGACACTGGCCGCGGCCGAGGGCCTCGTCAACCGCACCGGCGGAATCCGCGGCCGGCCGGTCCACTTCGTCATCGCCGACGATGCAACCGCGCCGGCAACGACCGTGCAACTGGCCAACGCCATCATCGCGAAACATCCGCCGCTCTTTCTCGGTCCCGCGAGCGGCGCGGCGTGCTACGCGGTGATGCCGCTGGTCAAGAACGGTCCCGTGCAGTATTGCTATGCGCCGACGATCCATCCCGTCGCGCCCAGTTTCAGTTTCTCGGCCGTCGTTTCAACGAAAGACTTGGCACTCGCCGGTATCCGGTATCTGCGCGATCGCGGCTGGCGCAAGGTCGCGCTCCTTTCTTCCACCGATGCTTCCGGAATCGACGGCGAGAGCGTCACCAAAGAGGTGATGGGCTACCCGGAAAATGCGGCCGAGCAACTCGTCGCCGACGAACATTTCGGAACGATGGACGTCAACGCGAACGCTCAGCTCAGCCGGATAAAGACCTCGGGCGCGCAGGTGATCTACGTTCAGAGTACCGGCACTCCGCTCGGCACCGTCCTCAAGGACATGAACGACCTCGGTATCGATTTGCCGGTCATTACGAATTCCGGCAACATCAACTACGCGCAACTCGGGCAGTACGCGGCCTTCGTTCCGAAAGTGATGCTCTTCACCGGCCTGCGTTATGCCGCATACAAGGTTGCCGGGTCGGGGCCGGTGCGCGACGCCGACCGCGAATTCATCAGAGCGATGGCCTCGGTCGGCGTTCCCAAACCCGATATCACCCACGTCATCGCGTGGGACGCGACGATGATCTCCATCGATGCGCTGCGCAAGCTCGGCACGACCGCGACGCCGGTGCAGATCCGCGACTACATCGCGAACCTGCACGGCTATGCCGGCATCAACGGGATCATGGACTTCCGCGACGGGCAGCAGCGCGGTCTCAAGGACAACGCCGCGCTGATCGTGCGCTGGAACCCGGCCACCAGCGACTTCGACCCGGTCAGCAAACCCGGTGGTTCGCTGAAGTAAACGCTAAAAGGAAAGCGTGACCTGGCCGTTCCCGTTTTGCGACCCTAGAACGTAGCTCGGAGTGCCGATCGGGTTGGAGACGATCGACGAGCCGCCGCCGCCACCGCCGGCCGCCCCGGCCGAGCCGCCGCCACCGCCGCCGCCGTAATAGCCGCCGCCGCCGCCACCACCGCCGCCGCCCGAGCCGTTGCCGCCGCCGCCGCCGGACCCGAGGCCCCCGTTGGCGCCGTTGTAGCTGGTACCGCAACCGGTGTTCGGCGCGATCCCGCCGAGACCGTACGTCGCCTGTGTCGCGCCGCCGCCGCCGGTGGCGTTTCCACCGTTGCAGCCGCCGGTGCCGTTATGGCCGTTGCCGCCGCTTTGGCCGCCGGCGCCGCCCAGCGAGCCCGACCCGGGCGCGCCGCCCGCACCCCCGCCGCCCGCGCCGGCAATGACCACCGTGCTGGTGCCTTGAACGACGCTCGAGGCGCCGCCGCCGCTGGCGCCCTCGACGCTTACGGTGAAGCCGGTGCCGTACGCACCGCCGCCCCCAAACGTCGAACCGCCGCCGGTCGACCCGGCCTGACCGACGCTCACCGTCAGGCTCCCCGCCGTGACCGGGATCGTGGCGGTGACCGAACCGCCCTCACCGCCGGCGTATCCGCCGTTGCCTTGGTTCGCGCCGGCACCGCCGGCCGCGCCCGCGACCACCACCGATGCCTGCGTGACGCCGGCCGGCACGGTGAACGACTGCGCGGAACCCGTGTAAGCGAAATTGGTGTACGCGAGCGTGACGGCTTGGCTCTGCCCGGCGCCGTCGCTCAGCGTGAGCGCCGTACATGTCCCCGGCGCCGGTGCCCCCGCGACGGTCGCGGTGAACGAGGCGCCGTTTTGCACGGTGCTGCCGATGGCGTTACAGCCGCTGCCCGTGGTAACGGTGAGCGACTTGTTATAGGGCGAATTCGTCCAACCGACCTCCGAAACGGTGAACGATCCGCTGGAACCTTGTCCGGCCGTTGCATAGAAGTCGACGCCCGCGAACGACGGGTTGAGCGCGTCGTTCGTTGCCACCACGATCGGATTGAGTGCGGGCGCGAACGAGACCGCGCGGTTGGTGACGCCCGTGGCGCTTGCGGCAATTGTCGCCGGCGCAATCGCCAACCCGGTATAGCTCAGCGTGATGCCGGCCGTCGGTTGCGTCACCGTCGTCTGCGAGAGCGCCGTGGCGCCCGAGGTGTCGGAATCGGCGAGCGTCACGGTGAGCTGACTGCCCGCGGCAGTGACGTAGCTGCCGGGACCGACGATCGTGTTGCCGTCGGCATCGAGCGCGTTGAGCGTTACCGCGATCGTTCCCGCCGTGCCGGCGGTCGGCGTCGTTCCCGCGCTGAGCGCAAGCGATAACGCGGCGACGACGCCGTTGGCCGTCATGTTCACGGCGTTCGCCTGATTGTTGACGATCGTCTGCGCAACGCTCGCGGTCGAGAGCAGGTTGCCGCCGGCGTTTTGCGCGTCGTACAATTTGACCAAAAACGTAGCGCTGCCGACGGGCGCGCTGACCTGACCGCTGCACACGGTCGTGCAGTTCACCACAACCGGCGTACCCGCGCTACCACCGCCGGCGGCGACCGCGACCGCGGCCGATTTCGTCGACGCCGAGACGTACGCCGGCGCGCGCTGCGCGCTCGAGCTGCTCGCGCCCGGCAACAAGATTTGGAAGCTCACGTTCGCATCTTGCGCGGCCTGTGCCGGCGCCGCCAATTGCGGGCCGGCGGGCGCAGTGCCGTGCGAGCCGCCGCCGCATCCGGTAAGCAAGCAAGTAGCGAGCGCCGCTTCACGTACGGTAAAAAAGGAACGCCGGCGGCCCGCCATGGCTTCGCCTTCCGTCCTTAGCAAGCGGCTCCCTATCGGCGCTCGAGCGGTACGATCAGGCCAGCAGTTTTTCGATCGTCACCGGTAACGCGCGTATGCGCTTGCCGGTCGCATGATACACGGCCGCGGTAATCGCCGGCGCGACGCCGGCTAAGCCGATCTCGCCCACACCGCGAGCACCGAGCTCGTTGATGTGCAGGTCGGGGTAATCGAGGAAGGTGATGTCGAGGGGCGGCGTGTCCGCATTCGTCGCCATGACGTAATCGGCGAGATTCCGGTTGAGCGGAACGAAGCTTGCCGGATCGTAATGGGTCTCTTCGAACAGCGCCATGCCGATGCCCATTACGATCGAACCGGCGATCTGATTGCGGGCCGTCTTCGGGTTGATGATGCGGCCGCCGTCCATGACCGTGACGACGCGCGCGACGCGCAAGCGCGCGATGGCGGGCTGCCAGCGAATCTCCACGAAATGCGCGCCGAACGAATGCCGCGATACCGACGGATGCTCTTCGCCGAACGAGCCGGCCGACTTGCCGCGGCCGCGCACGCTGACCTTTCCGGTTTCGCGCAAGACGTCGGTGAACGAACGCCCTTCGTGCGCGGGCCCCAGTTCGCGCACAGCCGCCTGCGCTGCCGCCATGATCGCCGGCACCATCGAAGCGGTCACCATCGAGCCGCCCGAGACCGGACCGGGCGGCAGCTCCGTGTCACCGAGCTGCACCCGCACGCGGTCCGGCGAGACGCCGGTCGCGTGGGCGGTGATCTGCGCGAGCATCGTATAGGTACCCGTGCCGATGTCCTGGGTTCCACAGTGCACGTGCACCAGGCCGTCGGCGTGCAATTCGACCGCGACCTCGCACGGGAACCGTTCCGCGATCCACTGCGCGCCGGCCACGCCCCAACCGATGATGTCTTCGCCGCTGCGCATCGATCCGACCGCGGGTGTGCGTTGCGCCCAGCCGAACTTTTCCGCACCCATCGTGAGACACTCGGTGTAATGACGCGATGAGAACGGCAGCTCGAGGGATTCATCGATGGCCGGCTCGTTGTCGAGCCGCAATCGCACCGGATCGGCGTTCAGAGCGATCGCGAGCTCGTCGACGGCGGACTCCGTTGCGAACAGTCCGGGCACCGCGCCCGGTCCGCGCATCGCGGTCGGCGTTCCGATGTGGCGGCGCTCGAGACCGGCGCGCACACGCAGGTTCGGCGCGCTGTAGAACGACGGTGTGGCTTCGCCGCAGCCCTCTTCGTAATCGTCGGCGAGCGAGGTGGCGTTCACGCAGTCGTGGTCGAGCGCGACGAACCGGCCGTCCGAAGAAGCGGCGATGCGCACGCGCTGACGCGTATACGGACGGTGACCGACGTTCTGGAACATCATGTCGCGCGTGAGGACGAGCTTCACCGGACGATCGAGCAAACGGGCCGCCACGGCGGTCAACGCCGAGTGCGGCCACGGCCACAACTTCCCGCCGAAACCTGACCCCAAATAGTGCGTGATCACGCGGACCTTGCCTTCGGGAATCCCGAGCATCAGCGCGAGCGCGGCCCGCTGATTGCCGACGGCTTGCGAGGTTTCGTAGAGCGTCACGGCATCGCCGTTCCACACCGCCACGGTCGCGTGCAGCTCGATCGGGTTGTGCATCACCGCCGGCGTTTGGTAGACCGCATCAACGCGCACCGCGGCCGCCGCGAAGGCGGCTTCCACGTCGCCGCGCTCGCTCGAAACTTCGGGCGGCTTGACGGGCTTGGCACCATTCGCCGTGCTCGCATCGTCGATGCGATACGTGGGCCGCACCTGGGCGGCCGCGGCCGTCGCGGCTTCGAACGTCTCGGCGACAACGGCGGCGACATACTGACCGAAATAGCGAATGGTGAGATCGGCAAACGGCGGCCGGTGCTCGTCGATCATCGGGATCTCGCCGCCGCCGGGGCTGCCGCCTTCGGGAATGGCGTGCAGCGTGCCGATGTTGCCGTGGTGCAGCACCGCGAGCACGCCGGGCATGGCCAGCGCGGGGCCGGTGTCGAGGCCGGTTAGCTCGCCGGCCGCGATCGAGCTGCACACCGGAACGGCGTACACCATGCGCGGCAAACGCAGATCCGAGGTGTACTCCGCGCCGCCGGTGACTTTGAGGCGGCCCTCGTAACGATCGATCGGCGTGCCGATCGCGCGGCCGATCGTCACCGTCACGGGCGCGCTCCCGTCACCGTCGCCAGCGCGCTGACGATGCAGCGCTTGGCGAGCTCGATCTTGAAAGCGTTCTGCGAACGCGGCACCGCGTCGCGCAATGCCGCCTCCGCAGCTTCCCGGAACACGCCCTCCGACGGCCCTCGGCCTTCGAGCAAGGCCTCGGCTTCGCGTGCCGGCCAGGGACGCGTCGCCACGCCGCCGAGCGCCACGCGCACGTCGCGCATCATGCCGCCCTCGAGCGTGAGGGCCACGGCCGTCGAGGCGAGCGCGAACTCATACGATGCGCGGTCGCGTAGCTTGAGATACGTCGAACGCCGGCCGGCGGTGGGCGCCGGCAAGTGCACGGCGACGATCAGTTCGTTCGGCCCCAGCACCGTTTCGGTTTCCGGATGCTCGCCCGGCAGCACGTAGAATCCGCGGAACGGAACGGAGCGCGTCGCGGCCCCGGATTGCAGCTCCAGCACGGCATCGAGCACGCTCAGCGCGACGTTCATGTCCGATGGGTTGCTCGCGATGCAGTGCTCGCTCGTGCCGAGCACCGCGAGGTTACGGTTGTAGCCGGTGATCGCCGGACAGCCGCTGCCCGGCTCGCGCTTGTTGCACGGCGACTGCGCATCGCGAAAATAAATGCAGCGCGTCCGTTGCAACACGTTGCCGCCGGTCGTGGCCGCGTTGCGCAGCTGCGCCGAGGCACCCGAAAGCAGCGCCTCCGAGAGGACCGGGTAATCGCGCTTCACGGCCGCGTCTTGCGCCAGATCGGCATTGCGAACGAGGGCGCCGATGCGCAAACCGCCCTCGGCGGTGAGCGTGATCTCGCCGAGCGGGAGATGGTTCAGGTCGACCAGGAGCGCGGGGCGCTCGACGTCGAGGTGCATCAAATCGACCAGCGTGGTGCCGCCGGCGATGAAGCGTCCGGCCGGGCTCAAGCCGCTGCCCGACACACCCGGCGCAAACGCTTCATCCAGGCTGTTCGCGCGGCGCAGCTCGAACACGTTCATGCGTTCAACCGGCCTTTCGCGCCGCCTGAATCGCCGCGACGATGTTCTCGTAGGCGCCGCAGCGGCAGATGTTACCGCTCATCGCTTCGGCAACGTCGCCGTCGGCGGCGCCGCAGGGTTCGTGCAGCAGCGCGGCAGCCGACATCAGCTGGCCCGACGTGCAGTAGCCGCATTGAAAGGCGTCGTGCTCGAGAAATGCCGCCTGCACGGGATGCAATACGTCGCCGTTCGCCAGCCCCTCGACGGTCGTGATCGCATCACCGTCATGCATCGCCAGCAGCTGCAAGCACGAATTGACGCGCCGCCCGTTGATGTGCACGGTGCACGCGCCGCACTGGCCGTGATCGCAACCCTTCTTCGTCCCCGTCAGGCCGAGCGACTCGCGCAGATAGTCGAGCACGCTGGTACGAATATCGACGCGTGCTTCGTGAACCGTGCCGTTGACGGTGACGCGGACTGCCGGTCCGGAGACGACCGAACCGGCGGCGCTAGAGAGGCTCTGGTCCACCATTGCGCCGGATCGTTCCCACATCGGGCAGAGACCTAACATGCCGGCCGGGAAACACCGTGATGCCGAGTGCGAGCAGACCGAGAACGGTCGCGGCGGCGAAGGCCGTGACGGCGTTCGTTGCCGCAAACAGCGCACCTAGGACGATCGTTCCGAGGATAAAGCCGATGTTGCGCGCGAGGTTCAGCAAACCGGAGACCGTGGCCCGGCGGTCGATCGGCGCCAGAGCCATCACGGCGGCGCTATTGGGCGTTTGGAACGACGCGTACCCGATGCTCAAGACGACGATCGCCGCGATGTAGGCGAGGACCTGGTGCCACGAAACGACGATCGTGAGCAACACCGCCCCGCACGCCAAGCACGCCAGCGCGCCGATCGTCGTTCGCCGGTGGCCGATGCGGTCGGAGAGCCGGCCGACGAACACGGCCAGCACAACGGATACGAGCGGTCCGCAAGCCATGACCAAACCCATCTCGGCGAGCGGCACGTGCATGCCCTCGGCGAGGACGAACGGCCCGATGGTGAGGGTCGACGCCATGATCATCGCCACGATCAGGCTCGCCACGAGGCCCGCGGTAAGCTCCGGATCGCCGAGCAAACGGAGATTGAAGAGTCCCGCCCGGCGCGTCGCGACCGCGCGGTCCGCGAACGCGCCGGCGACGAGCACGATGGCAAGAATCCCGATCGGCACGTTCAGCACGAACAGCGAGCGCCACCCGAAGGCCGCGACCAGGAGCCCGCCGAGCGATGGGCCGAGCATCGTTGCGCAGGCACTGGTCATGCTCAGCACGCCGAGGGTCGCTCCGGTGCGGCCGCTCGGAAACGCATCCACGACGAGCGCGACGCTCATCGTCGCCATCGCCGCGCCGCCGAGTCCTTGCACCGCGCGCGCCAGCACGAGTAAGGGAAGGGTCGGCGCGAAGAAGCCGGCCACCGAAGCCGCCGTGAAAACGGCCAGGCCGGCTACGAGCGCCCGCCGGCGGCCGAAGCGGTCGCCGAACGGTCCGGCGAGCGGAAGCCCGATCGTTAGCCCGGCGAGATACGCGACGACCACCGTTTGCGCGTGCAGCGATGTCGTATGAAAGGCGATTGCCAGCGACGGCAGCGCGACGTTGAGCGACGTCAGCCCCAATTGCGCGAGAAACGCCGCACCGATGACGCCGGCCAACGGCAGCAGCGCCCAGGCCCGCACGGCGAGCGTGCTAGTCGTGAGCCGCCCGCGCCGAATGCATTATCTTTTAGGTACTTTGCGAACTCGGCGCGTTCCTAGTCGCGGCGCGGCCGGCGCAGCGTGAACGTTTCGAAGGGCCGCAGTTCACCGTCGCTCCCGGCAACGTCGTAATACGTTACGGTGATCGTGGTGTCGCCGCCGGGGCCCGATCCCGGATCGAGGCTGAAGGCGGCGAAGCCGTACGCGTGTGCGGCGTTGCGCACGGCCGACCACGGCGCGTCTTCTTTCACGTAGACCGGCGGCCGTTTGCCGGTGAGGGGATCGGGTGCTCCGACGGCGGTGATGACGCGGCAGCCGGGGGGATCGAAGAACAGCTGATTCGACGGGAGCGATGTCCCGCCGCCGCCGATGACCATGTGGACCGTGCCTTTGGTCGTGTCGATCACGTTGGTCGCGGTCGCCGCCGGAAGCGGCGTGAGCGTGGCGTTCGCTTGCCGGCCGCGCAGCGGATGCGACCGTTCGTAATGATGCTCGTGGCCGCAAACGACGAGGTCGACGCCGTAGCGGTCGAACAGCGGCAACCACTCTTGCCGAATCCCGAGATCGGCTCCGTTGAACAGGTCGACCGACGAGATCGCGACCTGATGCATGCAGACCACGACCCAATCGATGCCGCGATCGCGGCGCGCGGCCGCTAATTCACGTTCCAGCCACGCCTTCTGCGCGCTGGCCGAGTATCCGCGAACATAGGAATTGCCGCCGTCCTGATAGGCGACGTCGTCGTTGGCGATGCTGATGACGCGCATCGAGCCGGCGGTGAACGCATACCACAGCCCGCGCGTGACGTTCGTTTGCCCGGCGGCCGGCGGCAGTGAGAAGTACGTCTGATACGCGCGGTACCCGATCGGCCCGTTCCCCAGTTCGTTCTCGTGGTTGCCGGGCGAGGGCATCCACGGGCGGTTGCGCGCGCTGCGGCTGTTATTCGTCCAAAAATCCCACCACGTGCGCACGCGGTCGTCGGCGAGGTTGGCGTAACAGAGATCGCCGTTGAAGAGATGAAACGAAGGCCGCAGGCGCTCGACGCCAAGCGTGGTGTCGCCGGCGGCCGGCGAGCCGAGGTTATCGTTCACATACGGCGCGTTCGGCAGCGTAACGCCCGGCGGCGGAGTGTATTTCTTACCGAGCGAGGGCGTGCCCTGATCGCCGAAGCTCGTGAACGTGAATGCAGAACGGCCGCGCGGCAGCATGCGAAACGTTCCGAAGTCCGGCGCCGCGCCGTCGTGCAGTGCCGCATACAGATATGCTGACCCGGGCTGCAGACCCGTCAGCTTCGCATGATAGGCGTAGACGGTTTGGCCCGACTTTGCATCGGTGTAGCTGATCTCTTCGGCGTCAACCGTATGCTCGAGCGTGCCGTTAGGGCGCCCGAGCAGCACGCGCGGGCGGCGAACGGATTGCAGCGCGTACCAAGACACCACCATCGTCGAGGCGGCGTCCGCACCGAACTGCAAGTGCAGACCGTGCACGGCGGGCGCCGTTGGCCCGTTGGCCGCCGGACGGCCGGCAAGGGCCGCTTCAGCTTCGCCGATTCCGCCGAGCGAGGCGGCGACCGCGGTGATGCCCGCCGCGGCGAGCAGCTTGCGCCGGCTCGTCAACCAATCTTCCTGATCTGCGCGTCACTGAGCGCCCGCACGAACTCCGGCAGCGTCGCGAAGTGCAGCGGATCGAGCACCTTTTGCTCGTTGCCCTCACCCTCGTCGATCGCCCACAGCAGAAAGCTGCGCAGGGCAGCGGCCGTGGTGGGGTCGGGCTGTTTGGCGGCGACGATCGCGTACTCGTAGTTCACCAGCGGATAGGAGTCGGCGCCCGGAGCGAAGACGAGGCTCAGGCGTTCATCCGCGGGCGTGCGCGGGTTGAGCGCGGCGGCGGCAACGCGCACGTTGCGGGCGTTCGGCGCGACGAAATTGCCGGCTTGGTTTTTGAGCACCGCGGTGCCCAGATGCGCGGCAGCGATCTCTGCGAAGAAGCTGCCGCCGACATAGGCGATCCCAAACGGCGTAGCCGCCACCAGCTTCACCACTCCGTCGTTGCCGGTCGCGGCCTTGGCTCCGGGGACGACCGGCCAGGCGACGTCCGTGCCATAGCTCGGCCCAAACTCCCACGAGTCGGTCGAGAACGTCAGGTATTGGCTCCCAGCGACCAGATCAGCCACTGCATTCCGGTCATCGGCGTCGAAGCGATCGGCGTGCCGTCGGGCCAGGCCGGACGCATATCGATATACTCTTGAACCGTGCGCGCCCGTTGCGCGCCGGCCGTCTGCTCGTCAATCATCAAACGTATGGTGCCACACGCCGCCCGCCGGCGTCGTTTAACGATATGTTAGGCGTCGTTTAACGATGTATTAACGACCCGCTAGGGAAGGTTCGGCCGGTGGTCGACGTCGTTACACGTAACGCGATGTTTAAAGCGGGGCGCCGCCCGGGCGGCTGACCGGCGTCCAGGTCGTTTTCGCACTGTCCCAGCGCATCACGACCACGCCGTTGGCGTTGAGGCCGCGATTGCTGCCGTCGCGGAAATCGTACGGCCCGGTGATGCCCTGGTAGCCGTGCAGATTCGCCATGTAGTCGCGAATCTTGGCGGCCGGAGCATCGGCGCCGACGTGCCGCAGCGCATCGACCACGATCATCGCAGGATCCCACGGCAGCCCCGACTGAAAGTCGGGCTTGATGCCGGCGGCCTTCATCGCGTTGACGAAGTCGCGCTGCACCGGCGTCATCCCCGGCCCGATTTCCGTCGCCACGTAGGCGAAGCCGGGAAAGAGCAATTCCTTCGGTAGGAACCCGGCATACTGCGCCATCTGCTGATAGGTCATGTTGCCGTTGGTCGTCAGGATCGGAACATCGAGGCCGTCGTCGGACGCGCTGCGCAGAACGGTGCCGATCGGCGTCCCCGTCGTCCACGCGATCAGCGCTTGCGCGTTCGACGCCTTGATGCGCGCGATCTGCGCGGCCACCGTCACGTCGCCGGGATTGAAGTGCTCCTTGGCCGTGATCTCGATCTCTTTGTTCTCGGGCAGCGCCGCCGTCGCCAGTACCGCGGTTTCACCGTCTTGCCCCGACGCGTCGGTCGACGTGATCACCGCGACGCGTCGAATGCCTTTGGCGTGCAAGTACCGGAAGAACGCAACGCAGAGATCGGGCGTTCCGACCGTGGCGGTGAACTGAAAACTTCCCGCGGGCGGATGAACGCCGGGCGAGAGGCAGTAGTCGACCGGGCCGGCTACGAACAGCGGCGCCATCGCGCGGCAGACCGCGGACAGGTCGGCGCCGAGCATCACGGTTGCCTTTTTGGCGATGATCCCGTTCGTCAACTCGACCGCGACTTGCGGATTGGTTTGATCGTCCGCGATGACGAAGTGAATGGGCCGTCCGTGAATCCCGCCCTGCTTGTTGATCAGCGTCTCCAGCACGCCCAGCGTCTGCTGATGGATCCGGCCGATAAACGTTCCCGAACCCGTCAACGACAGAATGACGTCGACATTCAGCGGCGCATCGGCGGCATCGACACGCGCCGCCGGGCCGGCCGTCAACACGGCGACCGCCAAGAGTAACGCTCTCAAAGAAAGGGTTCGCGACATGCTTTTGCTCCTGCGACGTAGCCGGGCGAGCACATTATGCATCATGCGTCGACCTCCTTGAGAAACGCGAGAACCATCGTCCACAACTCCGGTACTTCCCACAGCGGCATGTGGCCGGCCCCGGCGGCGATCGTCAGCCGCGCGTGCGGCAGCGCGGCCGCGAGCGCGCGGGCCGTCTCGATCGGCGATGCAATGCCGCGCGCGGCGGTATCCTCGGCGCCGGCGATCACGAGCGCCGGAACGTCGAGGCCGGCGGCGAGGGCGAGCGCGTCGTAGCCACGCCGCGCATCGGCGTGCTGCAGAAAATTCGCCGGCGATCCCTGATGCAGCCACATCGCATCGCCGAGCGCAGCGGCAGCCTCCGGATGCTCGTTGCGAAACGCGGCGCCCGCCGAGGCGATGTGCGCGCGAACGTGCGCTTCGAAACCGCCCGCTTCGATATCCCGCAGTGCGGCCGCCGACGGCGAGGGCGCCGACGCGGGCAAGCCGCCACTGGGCGCAGCCAGCGTCAGGGAACGAATACGGCCGCGCCGCCGGCGTGCGGCGGCCAGCGCGACTCCGGCGCCGATGGCATAGCCGACGACGTGAAAGCCGTCGATGCCGAGCGCGTCCGCGACCGCGATCAGGTCGTCGGCCATCGTCTCTACCGTATACGGCGCAGCGCCGGCCGAACTGCGTCCGATCCCGCGATGGTTGAACGCCACGACGTCGTGCGCGGCGCTCAGTTCGGCGATGCCGCTGAGCTTCCACGCATCGAGCGGCCACCAGGTGGGCGATGATAACAGCACCGGCGAGCCCGCGCCGCGGCGCAGCACTTCCACCGCGCGGTTACCGACGTCGAGTATTGCCACCGCTGCGCTGCTTTCGCCTCAGTACCGCGCGAGCGTGTTCCAGAAATCGCAGTGGTGATTCGTTGCGAAGGTGGCGACCGGCAGCGCTGCGGGCGTTGGACCGTGCAGCGCGAGCAGGCTCGCGCCGGTGTTGAACTCGGGCCACCTCGGGCGGCCGGCGCCGTTCGGATCGCCGGTCTTCGCGAACGCCGTCCAGTAGCCGATCATCGCGGCCGACAGACGGTCCTCATCCGGGCTGAGCGAATGCACCGTGCCGCGGCCGCCGTGCCAGCCCGGAAAGAGAAACTGCAGCTCCACGCTGTGCGGCGCACCGTACGGAAAGCTGACCGGCGGCATATACATCGGTGCGGCGCGATCGTCGAATTCATAACCGTACACCGGCACGAACGGCGCCAGCCACCGGTCGAGCGCGAGCGACGTGCACGCGATATACGAGTCCGTCTCCGCCGCACCCAGAGCTTCGCTCGCGCTCGGATAGTCGGCCGGCCGGTATTCGCCGAGCACCGACGGCGCCGCCGCGTTGCCGTAGAACGCCGCGACCGCTGCCGGAAAGCGATACGCGGTCAGCGGCTGACCGGTGTTCAGTTCGGTTTGGGCGATCACCCAGCGCCCGTCGTCGTGGTTGCCGCCGAGCAGGACCGGCACGTGCTGGAAATCACCCGCCTCGATCGCGGTATGAAACGAGCTCGGCAACGACTCGACGCCGCCGATCAAGCCGATGAGGTAGGGCTGCTGCAGCGTGACGATTTGCTCCGCCGGCAGCGCGCGCAGACACGCGATGTCCACGCTCGCGCAACCGGCGGCCGTAGCGAAGCGCGCCCCGGCCGCCTCGGCAGTTGCCAGCGGCGTCAGCGTTCGGGCCAATGCTTGCGTGCTGCCGCTCTGGACGATCGCCCGCGCAAACAGGTTCGCCGCTTCCGGCGATACGAGCTGGGAGAGCACGCTCCCGCCGCCGGAGGACTGGCCGAAGATCGTCACGTCGTGCGGGTCGCCGCCGAACGCGGCGATGTTGCTCTGCACCCAGCGCAGCGCGAGCTGTTGATCCATCAGACCGTAGTCGCCCAGCGCGTGATGCTCGGCGTCGAGCGCCGGCAGCGCGAAGAAGCCCAACACCCCGACGCGATAGTTGATGCTAACGACGACCACGCCGGCGTTGACGAGCGCGGTCATATCGTAGTCGTTACCGGAGCCCCCGGAGAACGCGCCGCCGGGAATCCAGAACATCACCGGCCGGTGATCGCGGCGCGCAACCGCGCCGGCCGTCGTGAAGACGTTGAGATACAGGCAATCCTCCGCTGCCGAGCGGGCCGGATAGTACGCGCCGCTGCGGTCCTGCGCGCAGTAGTTCCCAAACGCGCTCGCGTCGCGCACCCCGCTCCACCGCGCCGGCGGCCGCGGCGGTTGCCAGCGCAAGCCGCCCAGCGGCGGCGCCGCATAGGGGATGCCGCGAAACGCTGCGACGCCGCCGGCGATGCCGCCGCGCACAGCTCCGTCGTGGACCGCGACCTCGAGTGTCGCCGGCGCCGCCGCGCTCAACAGCGCCACCGCTGCGAACGCAGCAAAAAGTCTCATGCGTGTGGAACGTTCCCTTCCACTCCATGGGAGCCTAGCATGGCGATCGGCCAACTGCGCCAGAGTATCGACCTCGCGACGACCAATCCCGGCACGCCGGGCGGCATCTTCATGCGGCAATTCTGGCATCCCGTCGCGCGCAGCGTCGACCTGCCGGCCGGGCGCACGCTTCCGATTCGCCGCATGAACGAAAACTTCGCGGTGTACCGCGGCGAGAACGGCACGCCCCACGTCCTCGCGGCACGCTGTCCGCACCGCGGCGCGCTGATGCATTTGGGGTGGGTCGAGAACGACGGCCTGCGCTGCGTCTACCACGGCTGGAAATACGACGCTACGGGTCAATGCGTCGAGGCGCCGGCCGAACGAGCCGGCTTTGAGAAAAACGTGCGCATCGCGGTCTATCCGACGGGCGAAGCCTTCGGCCTCATCTACGCCTACTTCGGCCCCGGCGAACCGCCGGCGTTTCCACCCTATCCTGAATCGCACGGCGACGGGATCATCGAAGCCTGGGTGCCCGTCGAGGTACCGTGCAACTATTTGCAGTCGTTCGAGAACAGCATGGACGAAGTGCACGTCGCGTTCACGCACAGCCCGGGTGGTTCGCACGCCGTGCTCGCGCACGAGTTGCCGATCATTACCGCCGAAGAAACGCCGTGGGGCATGTTGCGCTTCGGCCGGCGCGGCAACGGCCCCCTACGGCACACGCTGCACTACGCCCCCAACATCGTGCGCGTGATCGTGCCGCCGCATGCCGGCATGGACGGCGTGGGCGGCTGGCCCGAGATCACGTTTCACTTCGTGCCGGTCGATGACGAAAACCATATCTGGTTCAACACGACGAAGGTACGGGTGAGCGGCGCCGACGCCGAAGCGTATCGCACAAAGCGCGTGGAATTCTATGAGAAGCGCGCCGCCGCGCCCGACGTGCGCACGCTGGTCGAGCAGATTTGGGCCGGCACGGTCCCCTACGACGCCGTGCGCCATCCCGAGCTTGCACGCGTTCAGGACATCGCCGTTCAGGCCGGTCAAGGCAAAGTCGCGAACCGCGAAACGGAGACGCTGGGCCGCTCCGATGCGGGCATCGCCGTATGGCGCCGCATTCTCGAGCGGGAGCTGCAGACGATCGCCGAGGGCCGTACACCCAAGACCTGGCAGCGGCCGCCGGACGACGTCGTTCCGGTCGTCGGACCCACATCCTGAGCGGGTCGCGTTCCTAGACCAAAACCTCGCGCACGCCTGCCGCGACGGCAAACAGGTCGGCGTCGCGATTCGTGAAGCCCAGCAACTGGACGCCGAGCGGAAGGCCGCCGGTTTCCAATAGCGGCAGTGAGACGGCCGGACAGCCGAGCAGGCTGCCCGCGACGACGAACGACGGATCGCCGGTCGACGCGAGGCCGATCGGCGCCGCATCGGGCGCCGAGAGCGAGATCGCGCCGGCGCACGCGCCGGCGAGTTGTTCGTAGAGCGACCGGATCGCCGCGCGTCGCTGCAGCACGACGTCGTATTCTTCGAGCGTCATCGCTTCCGCCACGACCAGCCGCTCCTGCATGATCGGGCTCAGTTTGGCGTGATCCATGTCGCGCGAGAACGTGTTGAGCGGCCAGCGGAATTCCCACTCGTTGATCTTGGTCGAAAGCGGTCGCGCTTCGAGGATTGCGACCTCGATCGCCTCGATCAGCGGATGCGTGGTGCGATCGGCGATCGTCACCCCGGCGGCACGCAGCTTAGCTAACGCGCCGTTCAACTGCGCGCGCGCATCCGGCGTCGCGACGGACCACCCGCCCGTCTCGATGAACGCCAGCGTGCCCGGCAGCGCGGCGGCCGGCGGCGCCATCGGTCCGCGGATGCCCGGATAGCCCGGATCGCCGCCGCAGCGCGCCGTGATTTCTTTGGCGACCATCCACGCATCCTCGAGCGTCGCGGCGAGCACGCCGTCCGTGCTCTGACTGTGATAGTCGACGCTGCCGCCGCGGTTGATGCCGCCCACCGTCGGTTTGTAGCCCACGCAGCCGCAGTAGCTGGCAGGGCGCAAGATCGAGCCGATCACTTGGGTGCCGAGCGCCGCACACAGCATCCCCGAGCCCACGGCCGCCGCGGATCCGCTGCTCGAACCGCCGGGCGTGCGCGCGTGATCCCACGGGTTGTGCGTTTTTCCCGGAACGGTCGCGGCGAATTCCGTCGTCACGGTTTTGCCGACGATAACGGCCCCCGCTTCGCGCAACGCCACCACGCTTGCCGCATCGCGGCCGCTGCGATAGCCGGCAAACAACGGTGAGCCCATCCCGGTCGGCATGTCGGCCGTCTCGATGATGTCTTTGATGCCGACCGGCAAGCCGTCAACGGACGAGCGCGGTGCGCCGGAGCGGTAGCGTTCGCCGGCGGCGTCGGCCTGGCGCTGCGCGCCCGGCAAATCGAGATACTCGAAGGCCTCGACGCGGTCGTTGAGCGCCCCGATCGCCGCAATACAGCGCTCGAGCAGCGCCCGCGGCGTATCCGTGCCGGCGATGAATCCCGCCACGGCGGAATGAAACGGTCGGACGGACGGACGGTCGCTGTGCATCGCGATGGGATTGTCGGAGCCGGCGGGACCTCCTTGGGCCGGCTGTAGCGAGCAAGCGTTCAGTCGGACGTTATCCGCACGGCATCCGGCTGATTCCGTTGTCGCATAACGTGGTAAGAGGCTAGTATGCTGCGCCTCTCCGCTTGCCGCGCGATCGCCTGTTGCCTCGTCGCGGCCACGTTCGCCCTCGCCGGCGCAACGCCGGCGCCGGCCGCCACCGTCATTGCGGGCGATGCCGCATCGGCCCGGGCGCCGATCGAAATCCTGGGCAATTCGTCACCGTCGTCGGCGGCCTCCGGAGCGCCGGGCACGATCGCCGAAGCGGTGTGGTTCGAAAACATCGCCGCGACGCCGGCCACGTCGATCGACTTCACTTGGCTCTTCGTCGACGCGAACGGCGCCGTGATCGGTGAAGAGCAGACCTCGACGCGCGGCCGCTTCCAGCCCTACGTTCCGGTCGAACGCAACGCGACATCCGACGCCCACTTCAGCGGCTACGCATCGGGCGAATCGCTCTACATCGGTGACGAAGACACCAACCTCTACGACCCGGTCGACCACGTCGTGGTCATGATCGACAACGCGACCTTCGCCGACGGTTCCACCTGGCATGCGCGGTCGCGTCAGTCGAACGCGCTGCCTCCGCAAGGGGAGTCCGATCCGAGCGTGAGCGCCGCGCACTTGCGCATCACCCGCATCGCGTCGACGCGCGCCGCCAGCTTGTACGACCGCTTCGACACGCGCTTTTCGTTTGCGAACGACAGCAGCAAGCGCATCGACGCCATCGAGTTCACCTATACGTTCTACGACATCGACGGCGACATCATTCTGCAGCAGCCGGCGGTCGTGCGGGGGGCATATCCGCGCGGCGCGGTGTCGACGCTCAATCCGGCGACGCGCATCCGCGTGCGGGGCGTGGTGATGGATGGCGGCTCGGTGTGGATGGGCTGGGGCAGCCGCCCGCAATACGTCGCCAAGATCGTCATCGGCGTGGACGCAATCCGCTATAGTGACGGAACGATCTGGAACGTGAAAACATAATCTGAACCGCGGCGGCCAGCACCTGGAGCAGCCGGCGCGCGTGCGCGCCTTTCTGGAGGCGCACGGCGAGAAGCGGCGTCACCAAGGATGCGACGGCCTGGCTCGGCGCGCAGGCCGCACTCGGACTGGCGTTCTTCATCGCGCGGCATGGGACCAACCGGCTGGGCATCTGCGATGCGTCCGATTGCGCCGACGCCTACGTCGATGAATCGAAGAACAGCACCAAGCGCTATTGTTCCGGCAGCTGTGCGCGCCTCGAGAGCGTGCGCGCGTTCCGCGAACGCAAGCGCAAAGCCGGCTCGTAACATGCCCCGGCCGTGCCTGGCAGGCAACTAGTTCGCAGGGGTGCGCGTCAAGCCGGCGGGCAGCTCCTCGCGCATGAAGTCCGCGACGTGCCGCAGGTCGTCGACGCGCGTCTCGGTCGCGCGCCGCACGAGCGCGATCGTGCGTCCCGCGCGCGCATCGTCGAGCTCGCGATAGGCGATCATCCCGTGCATCGACGTATGCTCGCCCGCAGCCAGCAACGGGATCACGGAGATGCCTTCGCCGGCCGCGATCATCGCTCGCAACATCTCGAGCGAACTCGCATACCGGGTCTGGTGCGGCAACGGGCGCGGGTTGCAGAGCGACAGCGCCTGATCGCGCAGACAGTGACCGTCTTCCATCAACAGAAGCGGGCCGCGCTTGAGGTCGCGCAGGCCGACCTCCCGGCGCTGCGCGAGTTCGTGATCGCTCGGACACGCCAACCGAAACGGTTCGAAGAACAGCGGTTCGGCCACGAGGCCATCCAGCGGAACCGGCAGCGCGACCAGCGCCGCGTCGAGTTCACCGTTGCGCAGTGCCAGCAACAAATCATCGGTCAGGCCCTCGCGCAAGCGCAGCGCGAGCCGCGGAAACTGCCGCCGGCCGAGGGCGATGACCGAGGGCATGTAGTAGGGCCCGAGCGTTGCGATCACGCCCAGGCGCAACTCGCCGGAGAGCGGCTCCGAGCTGCGGCGCGCATCTTCGAGCAGCTGCCGCGCGCTGCCGAGGAGCGCCTCGGCCTGCGCGAGGATCGCCTGGCCGCGAACCGTCGGCTCGATACTGCGTGTGGTTCGCTCGAAAAGCGCGAAGCCGAGAATGGCTTCCAGCTTTCGCACTTGCTCGCTCAGCGTCGGTTGGCTGACCCCGCACGATTCGGCCGCTCGGCCGAAATGGCGCTCGCGAGCCACGGCGACGGTATATTCGAGATCGCGCAGCGACAGGGTGGAGACGGAGACCGGACGCATCGATCGGCTTATTAATAGGTAAAACCTTTTAATCCTTTCAGATAAATCGATTTTACTTAGCCGTTGCGACGTGCTAGATTCAGCCTATCCCTACTGACCCGCGCAGAACCGTACATTGGAGAGACCACTATGAGTACATCGGAACGTGACAACGCAGCCGGTTGTCCGGTAGACCACGGCAAGCCCAAAGGCACGCACATGCCGGTCGGGCTCATGACCAATCGCGACTGGTGGCCAAACCAGTTGGACCTCAAGGTGCTGCACCAGCACGCCCCGGCGTCCAATCCGCTGGGCGCGGCTTTCAACTACGCCGCGGAATTCAAGAAACTCGATCAGGCTGCGCTCAAGAACGACCTGTTGGCGCTGATGACCGACTCGCAGCCGTGGTGGCCGGCCGACTACGGTCACTACGGGCCGTTCTTCATTCGCATGTCGTGGCACAGCGCCGGCACGTACCGCATCGGCGACGGCCGCGGCGGCGCCGGCTCCGGAACGCAGCGCTTCGCGCCGCTCAACAGTTGGCCCGACAACGCCAACCTCGACAAGGCGCGCCGTCTGCTGTGGCCGATCAAGCGGAAGTACGGCAACAAGATCTCGTGGGCCGACCTCTTGGTGCTGGCCGGCACGGTCGCGCTCGATTCGATGGGACTGAAATCGTTCGGGTTCGGCTTCGGGCGCGTCGACGTGTGGGAGCCCGAGGAAGACATCAACTGGGGCAACGAGGACACGTGGCTGGGCGACAAGCGGTACTCCGGCGATCGCGAACTCGAAAAGCCGCTCGCGGCCGTGCAAATGGGCTTGATCTACGTGAATCCGGAAGGCCCGAACGGCAAGCCGGATCCGCTCGCTTCCGCCCGCGACATTCGCGAAACGTTTGCGCGCATGGCGATGGACGATGAAGAGACCGTCGCGCTCATCGCCGGCGGACACACCTTCGGCAAAGTCCACGGCGCCGCCGATCCGAATACATACGTCGGACCCGAACCCGAAGGCGCGAGCATCGCGGAGCAAGGTCTGGGCTGGAAAAACAGCTTCGGCAGCGGCAACGGCGACGCGACGATCACCAGCGGTCTCGAAGGCGCGTGGTCGCCGCAGCCGACGAAATGGGACAACAGTTATCTCGACAACCTCTTCAACTACGAGTGGGAGCTGACGAAGAGCCCGGCCGGCGCCCACCAGTGGACGGCCAAGGATGCATCGGCCCAAGGCACGATTCCCGATGCGCACGACTCCTCGAAGCGCCACGCGCCGATGATGCTGACGTCCGACCTGGCGCTGAAAGCCGATCCCGCTTACGGGCCGATCGCCAAGCGCTATCATGAGAACCCGGCCGCGTTCGCCGACGCCTTCGCACGCGCGTGGTACAAGCTCACGCATCGCGACATGGGGCCGGTTGCGCGCTATCTCGGCAACGACGTTCCGAAGGAGGAACTGCTCTGGCAAGACCCCGTGCCCGCCGTTTCGCACGCGCTCATCGACGAGCGCGACATCGCCGCCCTCAAGAGCACGATTCTCGCCGCGGGACTTTCGATCTCGCAGCTCGTGTCGACGGCTTGGGCTTCGGCGGCAACCTATCGCGACTCGGATAAGCGCGGCGGCGCGAACGGCGCCCGCCTGCGCCTCGCGCCGCAAAAAGATTGGGAGGTCAATCAACCGGCGCAATTGGCGGCGGTGCTCGCCAAACTCGAAGAAGTCCGGCAAACATTCAACGCTGCGCAGCCGGGCGGCAAGATGGTCTCGCTCGCCGACGTGATCGTGCTCGGCGGTTGCGCGGCCGTCGAAGCGGCGGCGAAAAACGCCGGCTACGACGTGCCGGTGCCGTTCATACCGGGCCGCACCGACGCCTCGCAAGAACAGACCGACACGCACGCCTTCGCCGTGCTCGAACCGGAGGCGGACGGCTTCCGCAACTACCTCAGGAAAGAATACACCGTTCCGGCTGAAGCGATGCTGGTCGACCGCGCGCAGCTGCTCACGCTCTCAGCGCCCCAGATGACGGTGCTGGTCGGCGGCATGCGCGTCCTCAACGTGAACGCGGGAACCTCGCAGCACGGTGTCTTCACCAAGCGCCCCGAGACCCTCACCAACGACTTCTTCGTCAACCTGCTCGACATGGGCACGACCTGGAAGAGCGTCTCGGAAGCCGAAGACGTCTTCGAAGGACGCGATCGCGCCACCGGCGAGCTGAAGTGGACCGGCACCCGTGTCGATCTCATCTTCGGATCGAACTCGCAACTGCGCGCCATCGCGGAAGTCTATGCCAGCGACGACGCGCAAGAAACGTTCGTACGCGACTTCGTTGCCGCGTGGAACAAGGTGATGAACCTCGACCGGTTCGAGCTGCTGCTTACTTGAGCAGCCGCTCGAGCCACGGAATGGTAACGGTATTCGCGATCTTGGTGTCGGGCCAGTCGGCCGAGTGCCCGGTGTGGTTACCATTGGGGTTCACCCAGGCATCCTTCGGGGTACCCGTGCGCAGCAGCGTAAAGAGATCGTCGATCGGCACTTGCGTATCCTTGACGCCGTTGACCAACAGCATCGGCGTCGAGGGCTTCCCGATGTAGCCTTGAGCGATCAGCGACATGCGCGGACCGAACGCCAGAAACTCATCCATCGTCTTGACGCCGTACACGGCCGATCGCGCGGCAAAGAGGTCGAACAGATACTCGCGCGTTCCGAGCGCGACGTTTTGCCAGCCCGGCGAGAAGTACTTATCGACGAGCGGCGCCTGCGAAACCACGCCGCGCAAGCGCGCCTGTTCGGTAAATCCAAGTTTGGCGGCCCAGTACGACGACCAGCTCACGCCGATGACCGCGACGCGGCTCGCGTCCAGCTCCGGCCGCGTCGCAACCCAATCGAGAATGCGCGAGAACATCCGTTCGGCGTGCTCCTCAACCAGAATGGGCGCCTGGCCCGTTCCCGGCATGTCGACCGAGAGCTCGGCCATGCCGTGATCGGTCAAGGCGGCCCAGCGCATAGCGCTCTTTTCTTTCCACTCATCGAGCGCGCCGATCGTCAGGACCAGCGACACCTTGCCCGACGCGTTCTTCGGCAAACGGTAATACGCCGTGATCGTCTTGCCTTCAAACGGAATCTTCACGACGGTCATCACCGGATCGAGCGTGGCGGCGTACTTGACGAACGCCGCTACCGATTTATCGTAGGCCGCCGCCTTGCCGGGTGACGAGCGCGCCGGCCAGCGCGCGAAGTCGTAGTACAGGTAGGCCTGCCAGTAGTTACCGGCGTTCATGTAACGATCGCCCAGCGGCGTCCACACGCGCGCCCACGTTTCCGGCATGAGGTCGGTCAGGCCGGGCAGCGCCGCGCGCACGTCGTCGGCCTTGAAGCCGGTCTCGGGATAGCTCTGCTGGTCGGCACGCAACTGAATCTCGGCCTTCAGTTCGGCGAGCGTCCGGGGCGGAGCCAACTGCGCGCGCGTAGCGGCCGGCAACGCGAATGCGAAGGCCAACAAAACCGACGCGCTGAGCGTTCGTACGGCGTGGCGGGAAAGCGTGAACGGCAAGATGGTATCCTCCAGCGTATGACGACGGCTTCCAACGAAGCAACCCCTGCTCGGGGGCGCGGTTTGGAGAGACGCGAACGACCGGGTCGGCACGATCAACGACGAGCGTTCCGTTCGGCGTTCGTTTCCGCAACGAACCCGGCGAACGCGACGGCCGCGCCGACGGCCAGCCGCGCGTGACGGGGGGTAAGACCGTCTCCCAATGCGCCTAGGCGCGTAACGACGGCGCCCAGGTGTTCGAGACAACTACGGACGGGGCCGATTGCTCCTTCGCGTCCGTGCCGAGCGAGGCGACCAGCTCTTTCGCTCCGTCAACGGCTTCGCGCGGATACTCGTTAGCGAGCACACGCAGCCGCCGGCCGAGGTCATCGATCGAAGCGACGTCGACGCGCGCCGGCGCGAACGAACGTGAGGCCGTCTTCGCCGGCCGGAACAGGCCGTCCGCGAACAGGAAGCCGTCCCGCTCGGCGGCCTGGACGAGGAAGGCTTGTTTCGACTCAGCGACTTCGGCGATCATGCCTCCGAGCGCGTCGCCAAGCCGGTCGCGCTGTTGCGGATCGTGTTGATCCACGCCGGCGACGTACCGGCGGAATTGCGCCTTGCGTGCGCCGTCGGAGCCACCGGGGTCCTTACCCAAACGCAGATTCGCTGCGGTAAAAACCCGGTCGAGCGGGCCACGCTCTGCTTTTTTGTAGGCATCAGGCTCCTGAGGCGACGGCTTTGAGTTGATCGAACCCCTCGTGCACGATTTCGATGAACTCGCGGCCGCGCGGATCGTCGAGCCAACGGCCGAATCCGACGTGGAACACGGCCATCCCCATGTCGGCCGCAAGGCTCGCCGCCGGTTCCGCGACACCGCGTTGCCGCAGGGCCTGCGCTAGCGCGGCGGTGAGCGCAGCGCGCTTGTTCAGTTCGCGCTCCTGCAGGTCGGGGTGCGCGCCGACGATCCGCTGGCGCTCGCGTGCGAGAGCCAGGCGCCCGTGCATGAGACTCGACCCCGCTTCGACGGCGATCCGGACGGCCTCGATCGTCGGGAGCTCCGGCGGAACGTCGCCCAGGGCCCGGAGGAATTCGTTCTGCAGCACGGCGGAGCCGCCGAAGAGCACCTCGCGCTTGCCGGCGTAGTGCCGGAAAAACGTCCGCTCGGTGAGCCCGGCGCGGGCGGCGATGTCGGCTACCGTGATCTGCTCGTAGCCGCGATCGCGGAAGAGTTCGTAGGCCGCCTGCTCGAGGCGGCCGCGCGCATTGGGGCTCCAGCGGCTCATCCCACCATCATACATGATGACAGCGGCTGACATCTGTGATATATTACGTCAGTCACTGTCATCACTCGGAAAGAGCATCATGCGTGTTTTCGTCACCGGGGCCACCGGCTGGGTCGGATCGGCCGTCTCCGAGGAACTTCAAGCCGCCGGCCACACCGTTACCGGCCTGGCTCGGTCGGATACAGCCGCAGCCGCCCTCGCTTCGGCGGGGATCGCCGTCCAGCGCGGGAGCCTCGAGGATCTCGAAGGCCTGCGCGCCGGCGCGGCCGCGGCGGACGCCGTCATCCATACCGCCTTCAACCACGATTTCTCGCGCTTCGCCGAAAATGGTGCGGTCGAGCGCCGCGCGATCGAGGCCCTGGGCGACGTCTTGGCCGGGACCGGCCGCACGCTCATCGTCACGTCGGGTGTCGCGCTGATCGCCCCGGGGCGCCTGATAACGGAGGACGACGCCCATGATCCCGCGGTGCCCTTTCCGCGCGATCCGGAGACGGTCGCGGCGGCGGCGGCCGCGCGCGGTGTTCGCGTTTCCGTGATTCGGCTCGCCCCGTCCGTGCACGGCGCGGGCGACCACGGCTTCGTTCCGATCGTGATCGGACTCGCCCGCGAGCACGGCGCCTCCGCGTACGTGGGTGAGGGGAACAATCGCTGGCCGGCCGTCCATCGCCGCGATGCCGCGCGCCTCTACCGCTTGGCGCTCGAGCGGGGCGCGGAGCACGCCGTGTATCATGCGGTCGCCGAGGAAGGCATACCGTTCCGCGAGATCGCCGGCGTCATCGGCCGCCGTTTGAAGCTGCCCGTCGTCAGCACGTCGGGCGCGCGCGTCGACGCGCACTTCGGCTGGTTCGCACGGTTCGCGCAAATCGACGCCGCCGCATCGAGCGCCAAAACGCGACAGTCGCTCGGGTGGCAGCCGGCCGAACCGGCACTGCTCGACGAGCTCGACGGCCCGGCCTACTTCCCGGGCTGAGCCGTCCCGCCGATCGCGCTCACCGTCGACCACGTTTTTCGTTCCGGGTTCCAACGCACGACCACCACCGACGACAGCCCGACTCCGCGTTGGCTGCCGTCGCGAAAATCGAAGATCCCGATCGTCCCGGCGTAGCCGTGATAGCCCTCAAGGTACTCATGGAGCGCCGCGGCGGTCACGTTCGTGCCGAGCCGGCGCAGCGCGTCGACCAGAACGAACGCCGGATCCCAGGCCAGGCTATGGGGCGCGTCGGGTTCGATGCCTTTCGCCCTGAGCGCGTTGTAGAAGGTTCGCTGCGCGTCACGCACCGGGCCCTTCGTCGAGACGTCGTAGGTCACGAAGCGCGGTGCCGTCAGGTACAGCCGGTCGGGCACGAACGATGCGTATAATTCGAGTTGCGCGTGGATGAGGTTACCGAAATTGGTGATGACCGGGATCTTCTCGAGACCCGCATCCTTGAGCCCGCGCAGTGACGTTCCCATCGCGGTCCCGACGGACGTCAGGATGATCGCATCGGGATTCGCTGCTTTCAGCCGCGCCGCTTGCGCGGCCACCGAGACGTCGCCGATCCCAAAGTGTTCGCGCGCGACGACGTGCAGCGCGGCGTACTTCGGACTCGCGCTCACGATATCGATCTGCTGATCTTGATCCTGCCCCGCGGCGTCGGTCGACGACAGCACCGCGAGCCGCTTCCAGCCCATCGAGAGCCCAAAATTGAACCAGGCGCGCGTCTGATCCAACGTCGAGACGGAGGTCGAAAACGTGTAGCTGCCCGGCGGCGGATGGATCGCCGGCGCGAGGCAATATACGAGCGGGCCCTGCCGAACGAGCGGTAAGATCGACAAGCACGACGCGAGATAGGTCGGCCCCAAAATGAACGGCGGGTTTTTCGCGATGATGCTGTTCGCGAGCTGCACCGCCGTCGCCGGCTGCGAGGCGTCGTCGGCGATGACGAAGTGAATCGGCTGCCCGTGAATGCCGCCCGATTTGTTGACGATATCCTCAACGGTCTGCAGCGACGTCTGCTCGTCGGCGCCCAGCAGCGCCAGCGGACCGGTCAGCGAGAGGATCGCGTAGATATCGTAGGGCTCCGCCGCGTTCGCGCGCGGCATGCCGAACGTGACGACGGCGACGGCGATCGCCAGGGCCGCAAGTCGCTGCGCGACCGCGCGGGATTTCTTCACGTGGGACCTCCAGTTCGAGCGGCGCGGCCGGCGTTACGCAACGAGCGGCTCATTGACATGGCGGAGCTTCGGGATCACATCGCTTGCAAACAGCCGGAGACTATTTTCCGTCAGGTCCCGCGGCAGCGTGCCGAAGTGAAACACCCCGATGTGCGTATCGAATTGCCATTCGCGGGCATTGTGCTCGAGCTGCTGGCGAACGGTCTCGGGACTGCCGCACAGGATGACCCCGTGCTGCATCAGGTTCTCGAACGTCTGCTCGCCGAAGATCGGCACCTTGTCCACGGCGATGCGGCGCTGCGATTCCAGCGACGTGTAGCCGGGCGGAAAAAAGCGGTGCCCCGGCATGCGAAAGAACGTGTTGTACATGCTCTCGATGTGCGGCTTCATCTCGCGATGGGCACGCTCGTCGGTGTCGGCGACGTAGATCGGACAGCCCCAGCCGAGGTGCTCCGGTCCCGCCGCCCAGCCTTCACGCTCCGCCACTTCGCGATACATGCTCATGTACTGGCGACACGCAGCGGCCGTGCTCAGATTCTGAACGTACTTGAAGCGGTGGTCCGCCCGGGCGGCCCAGGCCACGGTTTCGCTGCTGCCGTTGGTCGGAATCCAGATCGGCGGATGCGGCTTCTGATACGGCCGCGGCCAGATGTTGACCCACGGCACGTGGTAATGCTTGCCTTCAAACGTAAACGGCTCGTCGGCGGTCCAAGCGCGGACGATCAGCTCCTGCGATTCGTGCGCACGCTCGTGCGAATCGGCGGGATTCACACCCCACACCAGATATTCCACGCCGATCCCGCGCACGAAGCCGCTGATCAGGCGCCCGCCCATGATATTGTCGAGCATGGCGAGCTCTTCGGCGATCGTCAGCGGGTGATCGCGCAACGGGGTCGCGTTGCCGAGGATCGCGATCTTGATGCGTTTGGTGCGCCGCGCGAGGGCCGCCGCGATCAGGTTGGGCGAGGGCATCAGACCGTAGGCCGTCGAGTGGTGCTCGTTGAGGACGACGCCGTCGAAGTTGAGTTCCTCGGTCAGCTCGAGCTCGTCGAGATAGCGGTTGTAGAGCTCGTGGCCCTTCTCGGGATCGTAGGCCGAATTCGGCAAGACCATCCACGCCGAGTCATAGCGCGCGCGCACTTCCGGGTCGAGATGCAAGTACGGCATGAGATGGAAGAAAAAGAACTTCATCGCGCCGCTCCGGTCAAGAACGAGCCGACGGCGAGTTGCAGCCGCTCGGGTTGTTCGAGGTGCGCGTAGTGCCCGCACGCCCCGAGAATGGTAACGCGCGCGTCGGGCAGCAGCGCCTCGAACGCGTGCGCGTACGCGAGCGGAAAGAGCCGGTCCGCGTCACCCCAAATCAGGTGCACGGGCATCGTGAGCCGGGGCAGCCATTTCTCCAGCTGCGGGTTGAAGAGCGGCGGATGCCACGCCACCCGCGCGACGGCGTTGCGGTTCTTGTTGAACGTCCGCTCGGCCTCGGGCGACGAGCGCAGCGCCGCGAGCAGTGGATCGGCGAGCGCGGGGTCGGCGAACATGCTGCGCAGCACGACGTCGGGGGCGCGCATGAACAAGTCGCCCTTGGGAACGCCCTTCACGTGGATGCCGGCGGAACCGATCAAGGTCAGCGTCGGAAAGCGCTTGGGCGAGCGCAGCGCGAGCTCCAACGCGACCCAGCCGCCAAGTGAATGGCCGACGAGGTGGACGCGTTCGAGTCCCAGCTGGTCGAGCAACTCGGCCTCGAAGTAGGCGAGGTCGCCGACGGTTTCGAGCCACGCCGGCACGTCGGATGCACCGAAGCCCGGTTGCTCGGGGACGAGCACGTCGAACGCATCAGCGAGTCGCCCGGCACAGGGCAGCGCGGGCGCGGCACCGTCGAGGCCGTGGAGGTAGAGCACAGCTTCGCCCCGGCCGCTGCGGTGCAATGCGAATCGGTTGCCGCGATAGCTGAAGACGGACTCCGTCACAAGCGCGCTAGACGCCGGGGGCGTTCGCGGATTCCACACCCTGCAGCTTGAGCTGGCGCAGCGCGCCGACCGTCGCCTTCAGCGCGCTCACGTACTCGCCGCGCATCTCTTTCGCGTAGGCCGCTTCTTCTTCGCTTCCCGCCGGCACGCCGGGCAGTTCGAGGTCGAACGTGAAGCGCAACGACAGCTCCCCGCGCTCGTCTTCCTCGATCATGTTGCGGATCACGCCGACCGATTTGCCGGTCAACCGCTCGAAGGTGACCCCTTGCAGCGGTTCGAGCGTCACGCGCTGCATCGCGCGATCGCCCTTGAAGATGATCTCGCGAAAGAACACATTTTCCGACTCTTCCCGCAGTACGACGCAATGGGTCATCGCCGGAATAAACGGCAGCGCGTTTCGCGCTTTCAACTCGAGCCCGTGCCAGATATCCGCGCGCGTCAGCCGCACCTGATTGTCTTCGTTGACCGGGACTGATTCACTCACGCTGAACATGGCGCACCTCTTGAGGTCGTCCGCGAGCGCCCTCAGGATCCAGCACACTTATTGTGTGTAAGTATTAGCGTAATTCGGTTCGCGTGTCAACGGTATCCGCGCACTCACCCTCGAAGCGGAGCCGAGCGCCACGAGCGATCTCGGAGGGGACGCCTTGTTATCAAATGCCGCACGGAGCCACTCGGCTTCCCGCACCGCGCGCTTCCCGTTTCGGCGGGTCAACATCGCCGCGAAAATTCGGGATGCTTCGGACTTGTACGTGAAATCGATCCGGGCTCGAGTGCGCCCCTACGGCTTGAGCCTCAACCAGTTCCGTTTGCTGCGCGAGTTGTGGGATGAAGACGGTGTCACCCAACGCGCGATCGCGCAGCGCATGCACGTCTCCGAGCCGGCAACCGTCGCAACGATCGACGCGCTCGTCGGAGCCGGCCTTATCCGGCGCGCGCAGGCCGCCGACGACAAACGGAAATGGTCGATCGTTCTCACCTCGCGCGGCGAGCGGCTGCGCGACGAGATCTTACGCGAGAACGAGGCGCTGAACGCGGCGGCGCTCGACGGCCTCTCGACCGGCGAGCGACGGACGCTCGGCGCGCTGCTGGATCGCGTGATCGGCAACTTGACCGCTTGATCTCCCCACATCGCAGTTGAGAGATTCTCGCATTTGGGAATTTCTATAATTTGAGAGGTTACCTCATTTTGTAACCGAACGGGGTGGCGATGCTCCACGTACGTGCGGACGTCGATTCCCTCGAGGAGCAGGTGCTCCGCGTCCTCTACGAAGGGCCGAAGTCGGCCGGCGAGTGCGCGGCCGCGCTTGCCCCCTACGCTCGCCTTTCGGCCGACCGCCTTCTTCAGATCGAGTCTTTGCTCGGCGCGCTGGCACGGGGCGCGTACCTCACCGTCGAGTCCGGCCCGGCTGCCACCCGCTATGCCCTTGCGCCCGCCGGTAACGAGCGGCTGGCGCAACTCGTCGAATGACCCGCTCGCAGTTCCTGATCACCGTGACGGTGATGTTCGGTGTGTTCATGGCGATCATCGACATGACGATCGTCAACGTCGCCCTGCCGACGATCGCCGGAAATCTCGGCGCCTCGCTCGACGACGCTGCTTGGGTCGCGACCGGATACATCCTCGCGGCGATCGTCGTCATGCCGCTCAACGGCTGGCTCACCGCGTACCTGGGGCGCAAGACGTTCTACTGCGGCGCGATCGCGCTGTTCACCGTTGCCTCACTGCTGTGCGGCCTCACGCACAACATCGTGACGCTCACGATGTGCCGCATGCTGCAAGGCGCTCGGCGGCGGCGTCCTCCAGCCGACCGCGCAGGCAATTCTCTACGAGACGTTCGGCCCGCGCCGGTCGGCCGGCGCAATGGCGATCTTCGGTCTCGGCGTCATGGTGGCTCCGGCACTCGGCCCCGTTCTCGGCGGCTACATCGTCGACAACGCGTCGTGGCCGCTGATCTTCCTGATCAACGTGCCGATGGGCATCGCCACGTTTCTCATGGCACTGGCGTTCGTCCCGAACCCGCACTACATCGAGCGCTCGCGGCGCGCGATCGACTGGCCCGCACTCGGTTTGATGGCGCTCGGCCTGATCTCGCTGCAGTACGTGCTCGAACGCGGCCAGCACGAAGATTGGCTCGATTCGCAGACGATCGTCGCGCTGGCGGTCGTCTCGGTGACCGCCTTGGTGACGTTCGGCGTGATGACCGTGCGCGACCGGCACCCCGTCGTGAACTTGCGCATCTTCCGCATTTCGTCGTTCAGTCTCGGCAACGTGGCGCTGTTCGTGGTCGGGTTCGGGTTGTTTGGCAGCGAGCTGATCGTGCCGCTGTTCTTTCAGAGCATTCTCGGCATGACGGCGCTCGATTCGGGTAAGGCCCTCATCCCCGGCGCGATTGCAACGGCCGTTGCGATGGTCGTCACGTCGCGCACGATGAATCGCATCGATGCGCGGATTCCGCTCGTACTCGGGCGCACTCTGCGCGGCCTGGGCGAATTGGCAGCTCGGCGGGTTGACCTCGGACGCCGGCATGGACAACACGTTTTTCCCGCGTATGCTGGTCGGCTTCGGCATGGGCCTGATGTTCGTTCCGCTCTCTCAGCTGACGCTCTCGTCGGTGCCGCGCGAGGAAATGGCCGGCGCAACCGGGCTCTCGCAGCTCATTCGGCAGCTCGGCGGCAGCCTCGGCGTGGCGATCATCATGACGCTGCTCTCGCGTCAAACCGCGATCGCCTGGGCGGGGCTGGCGGCCGGCGTAACGAAGACGCAAGGCGTTTCCGTGACGACGCTGATGAACATGGTCGCGCAGAATGCCAGCGTGATCGCCTACGACTACGTCTTCCGCATCTGCGCGCTGCTCTTCATCGCGTCGATTCCGATCTTGCTGCTGCGTGGGCCGCCGGCGCCTTCCCGCGGCGGTGAACGCCGAACCGCAGGCCGATCGCGGAGGCAGCCTGATGGCGGGTCTGCGCGAGCGCAAGAAAGTGCACATGCGCTCGACGATTCAGCGCGAAGCGCTGCGCCTGTTCTCGGAGAAGGGCTTCGACGCGACGACCGTCGATCAAATTGCCGAAGCGGCCGGCATATCGCCCGCCACGTTCTACCGCTACTTCACCTCGAAGGAAGACTCGGTCGTCACCGACGAGTACGATCCGATCTTCGTGCAGTCGATCATGGAGCGGCCCTCGGACGAGCCGCTGATCGAATCGGTGCGCGCGGTCATGACGGAGGTCGTGGCCCACTACCTCGCGCGCGACCGCGACCTGCTCATCGCGCGCCACGAACTGCGCCGCCAAACGCCCGCGCTGGCGGTGGCTTTCTATGAAGAGCAGGAACGCTCGCTCGAAATGTTCGCCGCGCTGGTGGCGCGACACGTGCGCCGGCCGCTCGACGATGTGGACGTGCGCATCGCCTGCGGCGCCCTCACCGGCGCGCTGCACGAGACCTTCGCCGCGTGGCTCGGGCAAGGCGCGCGCGGCGGCGAGCAACGCATACGCGAATTGCTCAACCATGCGATCGACCGCGTCGAGAGCGCGCTGCGCTTCTAGCGATCGCCAAACCGATTTCACAGACGGCAAATCGGCGCATCGTCACACGAGGATAACCCAAACCGGTGCGTGATCGCTCGCGTTTTCAAGGCCGCGCACGTAACGATCGATGCCGGCGTTTTCGAGGCGGTTCGCAACGGCACGGTTGAGCAGTATATGGTCGAGCCGCATGCCGGCGTCGCGTTGCCACGCGTTGCGCAGATACTGCCAGAAGGTGTACATCGGTTCTGCCGGGTGCAACGTTCGCAGGGCGTCGGTCCAACCTCGCGCTACGAGTTGCGCGAACAGCGCTCGCGGTTCGGGCTGCACGAGCGCGTTGTCCTTCCACGAGCGCAGATTGTAGATATCCGCATCGGTGGGGACCACGTTGTAGTCGCCGGCCAGCACGACCGGAACGCCGGCGGCATCGAGTTCATCGGCATACATCAGCAACCGTGCGAGCCACGCGAGCTTGTAGTCAAACTTCGGTCCGGGTTGCGGGTTGCCGTTGGGCAAGTAGAGGCAACCGATCAGCACGCCGTTGACCGCCGCTTCGAGATAGCGGGCTTCGCGATCTTGCGGGGCACCCGGCAGGCTGCGCCGCGTTTCGATCGGCTCGCCGTCCCGCATGAGGATCGCCACGCCGTGATGTGGACCTTGCCCCTGCCAGATCGCCCCGTATCCCGCGTTCGCCAGCGCGTCGCGCGGAAACTCGGCATTGCGGCACTTGATCTCTTGCAGACAGACAACGTCCGGCGCGGCCTGCTCGAGCCAATCGAGGAGATTCGTTAGCCGCTTGTTGACGCCGTTGATGTTGAAGGTGGCGATCTTCACGCCGCCCACGGCTATTGCGCCGGAAGTCGTCCCACCTGCACGGGTCGCGAGATCTAGTGTGGCTCCCGGCCGAGATCCGCGACGGCGCGTCTGACGATCGAGTTATCGTACAATGATCCGGGCGCCGGGAGCGGCGGCTTGAGGACCTTGAGCTCCGCGAGCGCATCGATCACGATCGACATGGTTCGATCGGTGGTGACCCCGTCCGACGGAAAAATGCGAAACTTCCCGACCAGCTCGTCGTAGGACCGCTGCGCATCGCTGCGTGCAACGTTGGTGCGGGAGAGAAGCATGTCGACCGCCTTGTCACGGTTGGCGGGATCGTTGATCCAGCGCACGCCGCGCAGATAGGCCTTGGTGAAGTCGACGACGAGATCGTGGTTCTTGGCTAGAAAGTCGCTCCGGACGGTCCAGCCGGTGAACGGGAACGGCGGCATGACGTCGGGCAGGCTTCCGATGTTGTTGTAGCCCTCGTCGGCCGCGCGAAAATCGAACGGCGGGAAGAGGAGCGCGGCCGCGACGCTGCCGGAACGCAGGGCCGCGTAACGATCCGGCGTCGCCCCGGCAAAAACGAGGTCGAACTGATCCGGCTTCACGCCTCCGGAGCCCATCATCTTATCGATGAAGATGTGCGTGATATCGTTGACCCCGCCGATGATGATGGTCGTTCCGCGCAGGTCCGCGTACTTCTTGTACTGCTTTTGCGCGAGCAGCGCGTACGGCGGCGTGGTGACCTGATTGCAGATGAATTTAACCGCCGCGCCCGCGGTGGACGTCTCGATAAACTGCGTCGTCGACAGCCCCGTCATGTCACAGGCACCGGCGATGAGCTGCTGCGCGCACGAGGCCACCGAGTTGACCAGCGAACTCTGAACGGTGACGTTGTAGCGCTTGTAGAAACCGAGTTCGTCGCAGACGAGCGACGGCCAGGTCGCCGCGCTCACGGCGAGGTCGGCCGTCGCGATCGTCCGGTTGGCCTGGGCGCGCGCGCCTCGCGGTACGCTCCAGGATCCAATCGCCGCCGCGGCGCCCGTCAGCATCGTCGTTCGCTTCATCAAACAAGCCTAACCGAGGCGCGAGCGCCGGTGCATCGCCCAATGGTTAACGCTCACGCGACCGAGGCTTCCGACTGGATAATGCCCAGTATATACCTTGACAGGCATATTCCGTTTCGAGTATGTTAGCGCCGTTGGAATCAGTATTCGAAATCATTGCAGAGCCGAATCGGCGCGCGATCTTGAGCCTGCTCGTATCGTCACAGCGTTCGGTAGGTGAGATCGAGCGGCACCTTCGCATGACGCAACCGACGGTGTCGAAACACCTGCGGGTTTTGCGTGATGCCGGTTTTGTCGAATCCACCGTCGACGCGCAGCGGCGGCTCTACCGGCTCAAACCGGAACCGCTGCGCGAGGTGGAGGCTTGGCTCGCCCCATTCCGCCGCCTGTGGTCCGCCCACGTCGACGCGCTCGAGCAGTATCTCGATCGCATCGATACCTCACCGCCGAAGAAACGGAAGAAACGGAAACGCTAGATGAGCGATAGGAAAACATACGCACCCGGTTCGGCTGATATGGCGAAGGTGCGCAAGGACGGGGAGCACTGGACGCTCGTTCTGGTCAAAGACTTGCGCCATCCGCCGGAAAAAGTCTGGCGCGCGCTCACCGATCCGGCGCACCTGCGCGAGTGGGCGCCCTTCGATGCCTCCGGCGACCTCGGCAACGTCGGCACGGTGAACCTCACCTGGGTCGGAGCACCCGCCCCGGTCGAAACGAGCGTCACGCACGCCGATCCGCCCAGGGTGCTCGAATACAAGGCGGGCGACAACGCCATGCGCTGGGAACTCGAAGGCCGCGACGGCGGCACGCGCCTGACGCTGTGGGCCGTCATCGATCGCCGCTACATCTCGATGGGCGCCGCCGGCTGGCACATCGCGTTCGATGTTCTGGAGCGACTGCTCGACGGAACGCCCATCGGCCGCATCACCGGCGCAACGGCGATGCAGTTCGATGGTTGGCAGCGGCTCAACGCCGAGTACGCGCAGCAGTTCGGCACCGCAACGACATGAAGCGACTTGCGCGTTTATCGTCTATGGGCGGCTCGTTCTCAAGCCGGTGCGCCCTTCCACCTTCATTATAGCGCGCGCCCGGGGGCTTGCGGCAAGCCCCCGGGCAGGGCGCATAATCGTCGACTGTGAGCAACATCGTTGACGTGATCATCGCCGGGGCCGGCCCAACCGGCCTGATGCTGGCCGCCGAATTGTGTCTTGCCGGCGTGCAGCCGCTGGTGCTGGAGCGGGACCCGCAGCCGCGCGAAACCTCGCAGGCGGGCGGCCTCGCCGGGCAGATCACGCAACTGCTGCACTACCGCGGCCTGCTGGAGCAGTTCGAGGCTGCGAGCGGCCGCCCCGTGTTCGCGTTGGAGCGATGTCCCTTCGGCGATCTGCATTTGGACTTCTCAGGCCTGGCGGATCGGCCGCTGCGCGGGCTGCAGCTCCGCCAGCAGCAACTCGAACGTCTGCTCGACGAACGCGCGCGCGAACTCGGCGCCGACATCCGGCACGGAGCCGGCATCAGCGCCGTTCGTCAGGACGACGACACGGCAACCGCAGAGGTGCGCGGACCGGATGGATCCTATCGCGTGTCTGCTCGCTATCTGGTGGGTTGCGATGGCGGGCGCAGCACGGTCCGCACCGCCGGCGGCTTCCCATTTCCCGGCACGACGTATCCTGAAATCAACCGGCTCGGTTCGTTCACGCTGCCCGCTTCGATCGCGCGGTTGGATAACGGCGACCTCGATGTTCCGGGATTCGGCGTCGTGCGGGCGGGCTTCACGCGAACGGCGCGCGGCGTCTTCGCACAAGGGTCGACCAGGCCCGACGTTCTGGGCGTGCAGACCACCGAAGACGCAATCGGCGACGTCGACGAAGATGCGCCGCTGACCCTGAGCGAACTCCGCGCCAGCATCCGCCGCGTGCTCGGCGCGGATCTTCCACTCGGAGAACCGCTTCGGCTGACGCGTTACCGCTTTCATGCGCGGCAAGTCGAATGCTACCGTAAGGGACGAATCTTCGTGGCCGGTGATGCAGCGCATCTGTTTCCCTCGACCGGTGTCAGCATCAACGCGGGGATGCTCGACGCGGTGAACCTGGCCTGGAAACTCGCCGCCGCCATCCACGGTTGGGCACCGCCCGGGCTACTCGACACCTATCACAGCGAACGGCACGTTGCCGGAGCGCGTGCCATGCTCCACACCCAAGCGCAGATGGCATTGCGCCGCAGAGACGATCCCGCCGTCGAGGCGCTGCGCGACGTTTTCCGGGAACTGCTGGCCGACGAGCAGCCGTTGCGCCGGGTCGGCGCCCTCATCGCGGGCACCGATATTCGCTACCCGCCTTCCACCTCCAACCAGCACGCCTTGACCGGCACCTTCGTTCCCGACCTCGCCCTGCACGCGGATCGCGGCACAACGAGCGTGGCCCAACTCATGCACGCCGCCCGGCCCGTTTTCATCGACCTCGCCGGCCGCTCGGATCTCCGCGGAATCGTCCGCGACCGGCAGCACCGAATCGACATTCATACTGCCACGGCACCGCAGCGGCCCTTCGACGCCGTGCTGATCCGTCCGGACGCAACGGTCGCATGGGCCGCAACGGCCGGCGCAGCGGCGGACACCGCCGCGACCACGCTCCGTGAAGCGCTCGCTACCTGGTTCGGCGCGTGATCACACCCGCGCTTGAAAGACCGCGCGGCAGACCAGCTCCGATGCGCCGGCGATCAGCAGCTCGGGCGCGCAATCGCGCCGGTCGTACACGAGCTGCTTCACGACGCCGGCGGTCATGCAGCTGATGCCGTTGGCGAGCAGGGCTGCATCGCCGACGTCGGCGAGGCCCGCTTCATCGAGTCGCGTGAGGTACGCGATGAGGCTCCGCAAAACGGTCTCACGGTTCGTGCGCGCTTGTTTCGCACGCTCCTTGCCGACCTTCTCCGCCGAGGGCATCACCCGATGAATGCCCGGCCGCTGTACGATTGCGCGTAACAGCGACTCGACCCACGAGGCCAGACGCGCGCGCTCGCGTGCGGCCGATACGAGCGGCTCGTCCGCGCTCAACGGCACCTCGAGCAACTGATCGTAGACGGAGCCGACCGCGGCGCTGAGCACGGCCGTGCGGCCGGAGAAGTGCCGGTAGAACGTGGCGCGCGAGACGCGTGCCGAGCGTACGAGCACCTCGACCGTCACGTGCGCCACGTCGCGCTTGTCGAGCAAGTCGAGCACGGCGGCGAGGATCCGTGCGCGTACGTCCTCGCGCGAACGCCGCCGCACCGCCGTGAGGCCGTTGCCCCGCACGCGCCCGAGGTAGGTCCAGCGTTGCTTCACGCGCTTGGTCTTGGGATCGCGGAAGCCTTCGACGTGGTATCGGTACTCGCGTCCCGCGATCAGTTTCGTTACCTGATATGCCATGAGGAACAACCGCCTGCGGCTGGTAAGGTGATTTAACCGTGTCCATTTTACCACAACATGGCCGTCGCTAGCCCGCGGCGCTACGACGTATCGGAGCGCGGCCTGCGCCGGCTCCTCATCGTCCTGGGCGTCATGGCGGCGTCGATGTTGCAGAGCCTCGACTCGACGATCACCAACGTTGCGCTGCCCACGATCCAAGGCAACCTCGGCGCGAGCCAGGACGAAGCGACCTGGGTGATCACGGCCTACGTGATCTCCGCGATCGTCGTCATCCCGCTCACGCCGTGGCTGCAGAACCGCTTCGGACGCAAGAACTACTTCGTCGCGTCGATCGCCGGCTTCACCCTCGCCTCGATCGCGTGCGGGTCCTCGGAGTCGCTGACGTTTCTGATTTTCTCGCGCGCCGTGCAAGGCGCGTTCGGCGGCGGCTTGGTTGCGACGGGCCAGTCGATTCTGCGCGACACGTTTCCGCCCGAACAGCTCGGCACGAGCCAGGGCCTCTACGCGATCGGGGCGATCATGGGGCCCGCGCTCGGTCCGCCGCTGGGCGGGTTCCTGGTCGATAACTGGTCGTGGAACTGGTGCTTCGACATCAACATCGTACCGGGCACGTTCGCGGCGCTGATTCTTTTCGCGCTGCTGCGCGATCCGGAGCGCAGCACGCCGACGGCGGTCGACTTTCCGGGGCTCGGCCTGCTGGCGATAGCGCTGGGCTCGATGCAGTTCGTGCTGACCGAAGGCGAACAGCACTACTGGCTCGAGGATCCGACGATTTTGTTGATGACGATCGTCTGCATACTGGCCCTGGCGGCGTTCACGTACCACGAATTGTTTCGCACGCGCTTCCCGGTCGTCGACCTGCGTATTTTGCGCAACCACAGCGTGTGGGCCGGATCGGTGCTCGCGCTGTCGCTAGGCGTCGCGGCGTTGGGCTCGAGCTACGTGTTGCCGCAGTTCACGCAAGGGCCGTTGGGCTTCACGCCGCAGCTGAGCGGCCTGCTCTTTCTCCTACGCGCGCTGCCGATCGCGCTGTGCACGCCGCTGATCGTCCGCGTCGCGGGCAAAGTGGACCCGCGCTACATGCTCGGGTTCGGCTTCTGCCTGATCGCGCTCGCCAGCTACATGCAGGCCTCGATCACGACGATGCAAGCATCATTTTGGACGTTCGCCCTGCCGCTCGCGCTCTCGGGCCTCGGGTCGGTGACGCTCTACATCCCGATGACGATCGCCGTGCTCGGCTCGACCACGCCCCACGAAGGCCCCAAGGCGTCGGCGTTCATCAACCTCTCGCTGCAGCTCGGCGGCTCGATCTCCGTCGCCATGCTCGATGTTTTCGTGCACCAGCGCGAAGAGTTTCATTCGACGATTCTCAGCGGAGCGCTCACGCAAGGGAACTTCGCGGTGCGAGAGTTCTTGGCCACGCACTCGCCGCTCGTGCTGGCCAACCTCGCCTATACGCAGTCGACCGTCCTGTCGTATGCCGACGCCTCGATGGCCATCGGAACCGTGGCCCTGGCGTGCATTCCGTTGATCTTCCTGATGCGCCGGCGCCGGCAAGCCGGTCCGCCGGCGAAGGTCCCGATCGACGTCGAGATGGGCTAATTTGCTTTGGCTTTGGCGGCTTTTGGCTTTGCGGCTTTCGGTTTGGCGGCTTTCGGCGCCGCGGCTTTGGGCGCGTTTTTCTTGAGATTGGTTTGGTTGTAGTCGATGGCGGCGCGGACCAGGGCCTTTAGGGCCCGCTCGTTCACTTTATCGCCTTCGAAAAAATCGATCGCACGCCGCGTGTTGCCGCCGAAACCGGAGTTGAAGAGCTTGTCGGGATCCGGCAACTTCGCGCCGTAGGCAAACGTGACGTTGACCTTGGCCTTGAACGCGTTGGCGACCGCGATCATTCCGTCGCGCGACCATAACGGGCTTCCCATCCACTTGAATTCCTCGACGATCTCCGGGTCGGCTGCGAGGATCGTCTTGCGAATGGTCGCGAACGTGTTCCCACGCCAGTCGGGAATGTCCGCGATCAGCTCGTCGATTTGTTTTGATGGATTCATCCGCACTTCTCCATGACGGCTTGAGGATCGGAGCGCAAACCTAAGCCGCAGGGGCGCTTGCGCGGTCGAGGTCGGCAATCGTAGCGGCGTCGAGCCGCAGGCGTGCCGCGGCGAAAAGGTCCTCGAGGTGCTCCAGACTCGTGGCGCTGGCGATCGGCGCGGTGATCCCCGGGCGCGCGATCAGCCAGGCGATCGCGATTTGCGCCGGCGAGGAGGCAAGCTTCGCCGCCGCGCGATCGAGCGCGGCGAGGATGCGCATTCCCCGCTCGTTGAGGTACTTCGCAACGCCGGCGCCGCGCGGGCTCTTCGAGAGATCGGCTTCCGAGCGGTACTTGCCGGTGAGAAAACCGGCGGCCAGCGCGAAGTAGCTGATCACACCCAGGCCTTCGGCGACGCACAACGCTTCGAGGTCGGCCTCGTATGCGGCGCGCTCGATGAGATTGTAGAGCGGCTGCAGCGATTCGTAGCGCGGCAGGCCGTTGCGATCGCTGGTCGCCAGCGCTTCGCGCAGTCGCGGGGCGCTATGGTTTGAGGCACCGATCGCACGGACTTTTCCTTGCTCGATGAGCGTGGCGAACGCGCCGAGCGTTTCGTCGAGCGGCGTCGATGCGTCATCCTGGTGCGCCTGGTAGAGATCGATGTAGTCGGTCTGAAGACGCCGCAGCGAATCGTCGACCGACTGCAGGATCCAGCGCCGCGACAGGCCGGACTTTCCCTCGCCCATGTCCATGCCGACCTTCGTGGCGACGATGACGCGGTCGCGCCCGCCGCGCGCGGCGAGCCAGCGGCCGATCACGGTCTCCGACTCGCCGCCGGTGTGGCCCGGCGCCCAACGAGAGTAGACGTCGGCCGTATCGATCGCGTTGAAGCCCGCATCGAGCAGCCGGTCGAGGAGTGCGAACGAGGTCGGCTCGTCCACGGTCCAGCCGAAAACGTTGCCGCCGAAGACCAGCGGCGGAAGTTCGAGCCCGGATCGCCCCAGCGGGCGACGGGAGAGTTCGGCATTCATCATAGCACCGCTCATAAACCGTGGTGAGCCGGTCTCCGTTCCACTATTTTGGGCGTAATGCGTTTTGCAGGGCGGCGATGAGGCGCGCCGGTTCGCCGGTGCCGTAGGTGTAGTGATCGGGACGGACGAGCGCGCACGATGCGCCCGCGGCCGCGAACCAATCGGCGATGAACGGGTCACGCTCCTGGACGATGAGCGGCGCGCCCGCGGCGATGCCGTTGGTGAGGTGCAGCGGCGTGATGCGGATAGCACCGTCCGCGGCGAGGTCGACGAGGCGGAAGCCGCGATGGATGTCATCGAAGAGCGTTCCGCCGGGAGTGACCGGCTGCGGAAACATCGTGCCGGCGGCGGGGGAGTCAGCGAGCAGTCCGTCCGCGAGCGGCGGGACGATGGCGCTGCGAATGCGCACGGGCGGCGCACCGTTGCCTTCGGCGAGCAGGCGTTCGTCGCGTTCACGCGCCGCCGCGACGTCGCGCTCGCCGATCAGTTCACCGAACGTCTTTGCGACGAGGGTTGTTGCGCGCACGTGCGGTGCGCGTTCACGTTGGTAGGTGTCGAGCAGGGCGTCGGTTGCAGCTCCCGCCAGGATGGCGTCGAGCTTCCACGCCAGGTTGGCCGCGTCGCGCAGACCTTGGCACAGACCTTGGGTGAGAAAGGGCGGCGTGACGTGCGCGGCGTCGCCGGCCAAAACGATGCGGCCGCGGCGCCAGCGCTCGGCGATGAGCGTGTGGAAACGGTACGGCGCGACCCGCCACAGCGTGGCGTCCGCCGGGGTGATCCAGCGCGCGAGCAACCGCCACACATTGGCCTCGGACGACGCGGCGAGCGGATCCTCGCCCGGCAGCAGCGTCATTTCCCAGCGGCGCAGATTCCGCGGACCGATGACGTACGAACACGGGCGAGCGGGCTCGCAATATTGCACGTTTGTTTGCGGCAGGCGCGCGAGCGCGGCGTCGCCGACATGCACGTCGGCCACGAGCCATGGCTGATCGAAGGCCAGGTCTTCGTAGGCTGCGCCGATCGAGCGGCGCAGCGTTCCGGCCGCGCCGTCGGCGCCGATGACGTACGTTGCACGCACGCTGCGATTGTGTCCGTCGTCGCCGCGCAACGTCAACTCGACCACGTCGTCATTCTCGTTGCAGGCGATCATCTCGCAACCCGTGGCCAGTTCAACATGCGGATAGCCGGCGGCGGTCGCGCGCAGTTCGGCTTCGAGTTCCGGCTGCACGAAGCTGTAGTACGGTGCCCAGCCGGCGGCGTACGGCGGCGGCGCGAACTCGATCCGCTGGATCGTTCGCCCGTCGACGCCGCGATACTCGCTCGGGCGAAAGCGGCCGACGATGCGCGCCACGCGCTCGGCGGCACCGGCAGCTTGGAAGATGCGCATCGCGTCGTGATCGAAACCGATCGCGCGCGGCTTGGCGTAGATCTCGCGCTCGCGATCCACGGCCAGCACGCGGCGCCCGGCACGGCCGAGCAACGCCGCCGCCGTGACGCCGACGGGGCCGAGCCCGACGATGGCGACGTCGACGTCCAAAGACATGCGCTTCCCTCCGCCGTCGTGATGCAGCGCTCCCGCCGCCGGATTCCTGAAAACGCACCAGCTTGAGGTTCGGCACACGGTTCAATAGGGAGGGCGCGCGCGGCGTCGGCGCCCACCTCGATCCCTGGGAGCCTACTCGGTGTTTAGGCCAGTTGTTTGAGGAGCGTCTCCGCGTCGGATACCTCGAATTTACCGGGCTCCTCGACGTTCAACTGCACGATACGGCCGTCTTCGACCAGCATGGAAAAGCGTTTGGTCCGCGTCCCCATGCCGGGCCCGCCTTGCTCGAGCCCAAGCGCCTTCGACCAATCCGCCGTCGCATCGCCGAGGAAGCGGATTTTGCCCAGAGCTTTTTGCTCGCGGCCCCAGTGCGCCATCACGAACGCGTCGTTCGTGGCCACGCACCAAACTTCGTCGACGCCGTCCTTCTTCAGTTCATCGAAATGCTTCAGATAGCCGGGAACGTGTTTCGCCGAACACGTCGGCGTGTACGCGCCGGGCACACCGAAGATCGCGACCTTCTTGCCGCGCACGGCATCGGCGACCTTGACGTCCTTGGGCGCCATCGCGCACTGCGTGGCGGAGTCGAACTCCGTCGTTTCCTTCAGCTCGCCATCCGGCAATTGATCGCCGACCTTCACTGACATACGCGTTGACCTCCCTAACCTTTGAGAAAACGGTTCATCTGGCTTTCGCTCGGGTCATTTCGAGCGGCAACTGCCATTCCTTTCTCGAACGGTTGTAGCGATGCGACGAAACGATTTCTGCGGAGGAGCCGGCGCCGTGCTCGTTGCCGGCCTGGCGGGCGTGCCGGCCGGCGCCGCAGCACAGACGCCGCTGCAACCGCTGCGGATCGTCACCGCACCGACCGAGATCCCGATCAGCATGATCAATGCCATCGATTTGGGTTACTTCAAGGACGCCGGCATCGACGCGCAGATCATCGCGCTGAACAACGGTCCGGCCGGCATCGCGGGCGTACTCTCGGGTTCGGCCGAGATCGGCTTCACCAGTTCGCTCTCGCTGGTCGTTGCCTACGATAAAGGCTTGCCCGTGACGGCGGTGGTCGGCACCGACCTCCACCGCGCGACCAATCCGGTCCAGGGCATCTTCCTAGCCTCGGCGTCCTCGCCGCTACACCGCGGCAAGGACTTCAACGGCAAGACGGTCAGCGTCCCGAGCCTCGGCGGCACACAGAATTATGCCGTGCGCACGTGGGTCGACGCCGGCGGCGGCGATTCATCGACGTTGCGCTTCGTCGAGGTCCCCAACTCCGCCGTCCCCGCGGCCATCGTTGCGGGACGCATCGATGCGGGCACGACCGACGTGCTCACGCTGCACTCGTCGGGCTCGCGCGCATTGCGCGAGGTCACCAACGTGTACAATGCGATCGCGCCGAAGTTCCTAACCGGCGTCTGGTACGCAAAGGCGCCGTGGGTCGAGCAGCATCGCGATCTCACACGATCGTTCATCACGGTGTATCAGCGCTACGCGGCCTGGGCCAACAGTCATCCAACCGACGAAGTTCGCTTCTACTCAAAGCAAAGCGGCTTGTCGATCGACGATCTGCAAGCGGTGCCGCGCGCCGTGTTCGAGCCGACCCTGACGCTCGAGGCGCTGCAGCCGATCATCGACGTCGCCTATCGCTACGGCGCGATCAAGCGACGGTTTCCGGCCAACGACTTGCTCAGCAGCGCTTCACGCGCAGACGACCGCCGTTAGGCCCGCGAGCAAGCACCCCGGTTTACGACGCGCCCGGGCTGGAGAATAAGGAGCTACGCCATTGGAGTAGGCAATGCAACGACCGTACACTTTTCTCGGCTTTAAAAGGCGCCGCACGGCCATCCTCGCCGTGCTGGGGATCGCCTTGATCGTAATCATCTCGCTCGCGCTGGAGCATCCGTGGCAAACCGTCTCAAACGATCAACAGTCCGGCAGCGTGCAAGGCCCCTCTGCGGCGACCAATGGCGGTTCGGCCAATGGCGGGGTCGGCGGTAACGACTCGAGCGGCGCAGCATCCGGCGGCGGAAACGGCACCGCCGCGAACGGCGCGAACGGCGCAGCCGGCGGCGTCTCGAACGGCGCAGCCGCTAACGGGTCGAACGGCGCAACCGCCGGCTACGGTGCGAACGGCTCGGCTGCTAACGGCTCGAACGGCGCAGCCGCTAACGGCTCGAACGGCGCAGCCGCTAACGGCTCGAACGGTGCGGCCGCTAACGGCTCGAACGGCGCAGCTGCTAACGGCTCCAACGGCGCAGGCACGAACGGCTCGAATGGCGCCGGCGCGAACGGCAGCGGAGGTGCGGGTAACGGTGCCGGAGGCGTAGGCAGCGGTGCCGGCGGCGCGGGCGGTGGTGCCGGCGGCGCAGGCGGTGGTGCCGGCGGCGCGGGCGGCGCCGGCGGTGGACGCTAAGCCGGCGCGATCAAGGCGGCATTCCCGGCTAAGAACTTCCTTAGCGTACACGACGGCACATACGACTCAGCAGAACTCCCTTCACCCTGTCTCGCTGCGCTGGAGCAGGTAGTCGAGACCGCCGACGCGGTACCAGCGGTAGCCGTAGGGCTCGAGGTCGATCGTGTGGTGCCCACCCTCGCCGTGGCTGTGGTCGTCGGAAAGCAGGTTCACGAGTTCATCGACATTCTCGCCGTCGCCGGGTTTCGAGTTTGCCTGAAGATGGAGCTGCGCAGGTTTCGCTTCCCCGGAGAGGTTGTGAACGATGACGACGGCGTTGTTGCGCCAGTCATAGCGAAGCGCAAGAACGTCCGCAGCCCGGGTGCTGAGGACCGTGAAGTCGCCCCATCCGATCTCGGGCACTTCTTTGCGCATCCGGATAATACGCTCCATCCAGTTGACGAGCGAGTTCGGATCGCGCCGCTGTTGAGCAACGTTGACGTTTTGATAGCCGAAAGGTCCCGCGGAGATTACCGGGAGCACCGGTTTATCGTTCTTGGTAAACCCGGCATGCGGTTCGGTCGACCATTGCATGGGCGTTCGGACGGCATTCCTTTCTTCAAGCGATAGATCGTCGCCCATCCCGATCTCATCGCCATATTCGAGCACCGGTGTACCCGGAAGGGTCATCATGAGGCTATAGGCGAGCTCGATGCGCGCGCGATTCCCGCCGAGCATCGGCGCCAGCCGGCGCCGAATGCCCCGATCGTAGAGCTGCATGCGCTTCTCGGGTCCGAACGCTTCAAAAACTGTTTCGCGCTGTCGTTTGGTGAGTCGTCCCAGATCGAGCTCATCGTGATTGCGCAAGAAGATGCCCCATTGCGCCGTGGCCGGCCGCGGCTTCGTGACCTCGAGCGCTTTCACGAGCGGACCGCCGTCGGCGCTCGCGAGCGCGTAGAACAGTGCCTGATTCACTTCGAAATTGAACAAGAGCTGGAGCCGTTCGCCCGTCTCGCCGAAGTAGCTCATATCTTCGTTGGGCAGCACGTTGGCCTCGGCGAGGACGACGGCTTCACCATCGCGCCATTGCAAGAACTCTCGAAAGGCGCGCAACATCTCGTACTGTTCTTTCGGCTTGACGCCGGCGCGTGGGCCCTTTTCGGCGATGACGAACGGCACCGCATCCATGCGAAAGCCCGACACGCCGAGTTGCAGCCAAAAGCCCACGATTTTGAGAATCTCGGCGTGGACCCGCGGGTTGGCCGTGTTGAGATCGGGCTGGAAATCATAGAAGCGGTGGAAGTACCACGCTTTTGCTTGCTCGTGGTACGTCCACGTCGTTTCTTGCACGCCCGGAAAGACGACGCCCTCACGCGCGTCGCGCGGCTCGTAATCCGACCAAATATACCAATCGCGAAACGGCGATGCCTCGTCCGCGCACGCCGACTTGAACCACGGGTGTTCGTTCGAGGTGTGATTGACGACGAGGTCGATGATCAGGCGGATGCCGCGCGCTTCGCAGCCGCGCGCGAGCTCGACGAAATCCCCGAGCGTGCCATAGCGCGGATCGACATTATAGTAGTCGGCGATGTCGTATCCGTCGTCCCGATTGGGGGATGTTTGGAAGGGCATGAGCCAGAGCGTGGTGACGCCGAGCCCTTGCAGGTAGTCGAGGCGGCGTAAGAGCCCCTCGAAGTCCCCGATTCCGTCGCCGTTCGCATCCATGAACGTGGCCACGGAGACCGCGTAGACGACGGCGTTTTTGTACCAAAGATCGCTGATCACAACGGCCTTCTACCCATCATATCGCCTCAAATGGGCATAAGGGGCACGATGTGGTGGCAAGACGGGATCATCTACGAGGTTTACCCGCGCTCGTTCCTCGACACGAACGGCGACGGGGTCGGCGATTTGCGCGGCATCACCGAACGGCTCGACTATCTCGCGCGGCTGGGAATCGATGCCCTCTGGCTTTCGCCGGTCTATCCGTCGCCGATGGCCGACTTCGGCTACGACGTCGCGGACTATTGCAATATCGACCCGCTCTTCGGATCGCTCGCCGATTTCGACGCGCTGATCGCCGCGCTACATGCACGGGGGATGCGGCTCATTCTCGACTTCGTTCCGAATCACACCTCCGAACAGCATCCGTGGTTTCGCGCGAGCCGGTCATCGCGCAGCGATCCGAAGCGCGACTGGTACCTCTGGCACGACCCCGCACCCGGCGGCGGCCCGCCGACAAACTGGCAGAGTCAATTTGGCGGAAGCGCCTGGGAATGGGATGCCGCAACAAGTCAATATTACTTACACTCCTTTTTGAAAGAACAACCTGATCTGAACTGGCGGAACGCCGCCGTACGTACCGCCATGTACGAGGCCTTGCGCTTCTGGCTCGATCGCGGCGTCGACGGATTCCGCGTCGACGTCCTCTGGCTGTTGATCAAAGACGATCTCTATCGGGACAATCCCGTCAATCCCGCCTGGCACGCGGGCGAGTCCTCGTACGACCGCGTTCTGCCGCTGTACACCTCGGACCGTCCGGAAGTGCAGGCGATCGTCGCCGAGATGCGGTCGGTGTTGGATGCGTATACCGGCCGCGTGCTGATCGGAGAGATCTATCTGCCCATCAAGCGGCTCGTGGCCTATTACGGGAACCATCTTCACGGAGCGCAACTGCCGTTCAATTTCGCTTTGATTCAGACGGCCTGGAACGCGGACGCAATTGCCGGCATCGTACGCCAATACACCGCCGCATTACCGAAAGGCGCGTGGCCGAACTGGGTGCTCGGGAACCACGATCAGCCGCGGATCGCGACACGCGTCGGAGCGCCGCAAGCTCGGGTCGCCGCGCTGATGCTGCTGACGCTCCGGGGCACGCCGACCATGTACTACGGCGACGAACTCGGGATGTTCGACGTCGTCGATTCCGCCGGGCCAGGTGCGCGATCCGGCGGAACTGCGTCAGCCCGGAATCGGTGCCGGGCGCGATCCGGAGCGTACCCCAATGGCCTGGGATGCCTCCCCGAACGGCGGCTTCTCGCGCGCGACGCCGTGGCTGCCGCTCGGGGATAACGTGCGGCACGCGAACGTCGCGGAACTCGAACGCGATACAAACTCGATCCTTACGTTCTATCGCGATCTCATCGCGTTGCGCCGCCGTGACGCCGTGCTGCGTGCGGGAACGCTCGAGGACATTACGGTCACGGGCAGCGTCCTGCGCTATGCTCGTCGCTTCCAAGAACGGGCATTGGACGTGTTGCTCAACCTCGGACCGGCGGAGCAGTCCATCGAGGGATGTGTGGGAACCATCCTTCTTTCGACAGTTCCGGAACGCGCGCTCGGCCCGGTTCCGAAGGCGTTTATCCTCCTCGCCAACGAGGGAGTCGTTATCGAACGCTCGTCGCCGCGCTAGTTTACCGTTACCGTTACCGCTGATGTGATCGAGTTGCCGCTGAACGTCACCGAGCACGTGCCCACAGACACAGGCTGTACGCTAAACACGTATTGCGTGGATGAGGTGCTCACCGTCGTGAACGTCGCGATGGACGGATCGCACGTATCGCCCGTCGTGTTGGCAACGTTACCGCTGAAGTTTTGCAATTGCACCGTGAGCATCTGCGACGGCGCGGTGGGCGAGGCGAAGGTCAGCGACGAGGGAACGAAATTGATCGCGATCGGTTGCGCGGGCACGGAGCTTCCCCCGCCGCCACCGCAGGCACACAGAGCCACCACGCAAAGAAAGGCCGCCACAATCGTACGCATGTCGATATCGGCCCTTAGCCGAGCGATTCATTCTTCCTGGCCTCTTACCCAACGGGCTGCACCGCGTGCGGCCGGCGCGCCGACAAATCTTCCAATAACCTGGCAATCGCGGGCCGGCCTCCCTTCTCGTTGTAGCTCTTGAGGTGACTCGTAGCCCTAACCGCGGCTGATGTTCATGCCGGAATCGTGCATAAGCCCTAAGAGATACGCATTCGACTCCGCTACGAGTTCACGTACGCGCACTTGATCCAAGCCGACGAGTTTGCCGGCCCGCTTCTTTGCAACGCCCTCGACGAATACCCAGCTGATGTTTCCGGGATGGGCGCGCAAGACGACGGTGGCAACGGGATCCACCGCCGGGATGAGCACGATGTCGTCGAGATCGACGACCGTGATGTCGGCGCGCTTACCGGGGGTGAGCGTTCCGGTCTTCTTATCAAGGCCGGTCGCGCGCGCGCCTTGCAAGGTAGCAAATTCAAGAATGTCGCGCACCGGAATCAGGTTCGGGCGGCCTCCTTCGCGGCGCACGCGCTCGGTTTCGAGCATGTGGTCGGAGAGTACGAGCGCGCGCATCTGCGCGAAGAGATCGGAAGGAAGCCGCGTTTCATTATCCACGCTGAACGAGGGGCGCAGCCCGAATTTCAACCACCGCTGCGCACTCGGGAAGCCATGGCCCGACATCATCTCGGTTGCCGACGACGTGGAGATCGTACCGCCGTGCTGCCCCATCAGCCGGTACTCATCGTCCGTCGCTTCGATCCCAACGGTATGGACGTGCGTGAGATCGGAGCCGAGGACATTAGCCGCGTTGAGGTCGGCAATCATGCCGGCCTTGGTCGTATGCATGGTCGTACGCAGGCCGAGCGAGCGCGCCATCTTGATATCCACGATGACGTCGGGCGTAGCGCTCCGCGCCGCCACGCAAAGGGAGAGTAGCTGATTCCCGGTCAGCATTCGGCTCTGCTGTATCCGCTTGATGTCGGCGGTGCGCGCGTCCACGGCGCCGGGTAAGGCATCCCAGCCGGGAATCGCGGAATAGCCGTAAGCAAATACCGCGCGAATGCCGCTATCGGCGAGTCCGCGCAGCGCCGCATCGGCGTGAGCCGGCGAGTTCATGATGTGCGACCAGTCGAGCATGGTCGTGATGCCGGAATTCAGCGCACCGATCGCACCGAGAAGGTTGCCGATATAGACGTCGGACGGCCGGTACTTCGGGCCGAGCGTGCCGTTGATGACTTTCATGTAGACGGCAAGATCGCCCTCGGAGATCCACGAGCGCGTCAGAGTTTCCCACGTATGCCGATGCGAGTCGACCATCCCCGGCATCACGAATTTCTCGCGTGCGTCGACGACTTCAGCGTCGGGGGCATTGACCGCCGGCGCTACTGCGGCGATCGTGCCGTCCTCGATGAGCACGTCACCGGATTTCAGCTCGCCGATCGAGGGATCGAGCGTTGCGACGTAGCCGCCCTTGATCAACGTGCGGCGTTTGATATCGCCCGGTGCCGCAGCCTCTGCCGCCGTTGGGGAGCCGATACCGATCGCTCCGGGCAATGCCGCGGAGGCGGCTAGTGCGCGAAGCAGGGGTCCACGCGCAATCTTCATTCGACGCTCCTCCGGCGACCATATTTTTCGGCGCCGGATCCGAACTACCAGCAAGTCATCGACAATCCCCTCCGCGCTCGCTAACCGACGCGAAGGCGCAGCGAAAAGCGCGCTCCTTGCCGAACATACTCTCAATGCTCCGCATCGCCATCGCCGGCGCCGGCATCGGCGGCCTCACCACTGCGATCGCGCTACGCGCAATCGGCATCGACGCCCGCGTGTACGAACAAGCCGCGCAGCTGAGCCGCGTCGGCGCGGGTATTCAGCAAAGCCCCAACGCCGTGCGTGTTCTGCGCAACCTCGGCATCGCGGACCGTCTCGAACGGCGCGCCTTCCACCCGAAGGCAATGCTCTCGCGCGATGCCGTCACCGGCGACGTCACCAACGAACTCCAGCTCGGCGACGCCGTAAGGCAGCGCTATGAAGAACCGTACCTGCTGTTGCACCGTGCGGACCTGCACGACGCCCTGGTCACCGCGTTGCCGCACGACGCCATCGTCTGCAACAAACGCCTCACGGGCTTTGCCCAAAGCCCTTCCGCCGTCAGACTCGACTTCGCCGACGGCACGACCGCCGAGGCCGACGCGCTGGTCGCCGCCGACGGCGTCCACTCCACGGTGCGCGAACAGCTCTTCGGCGCCGCACCCCTGCGCTATACCGGCCGCGTCGGCTACCGCACGACGCTCTCGGCCGGCGCACTCACCGGCCTGACGCCCGACGAGAACAGCAAGTGGTGGTCGGCCGATCGCCACGTGATCATGTACTACATCACCGCCGCGCGTGACGAGCTCTACGTGATGGGCACCTTCGACGAGCCCGGCTTCACCCTGGAATCGTGGTCCGCCGAGGGCGACCCGGATATATTCCGCAGTGCCTTCGCGTCGTTCCACGCCGACGTGCGCGCGATCCTCGACCGCATCACGCGCGTGCACAAGTGGGCGCTCGTCGACCGCGATCCGCTCCCGCACTGGAACGCCGGCAACATCGTCCTCCTCGGCGACGCGGCCCATCCGACGATGCCGCACATGGGTCAAGGCGCCGCGATGGCGCTCGAAGACGCCGCCGTCCTCGCGCGCTGCATTGAGGCGGCCGGCGGCAATTGCGCGGCCGCCTTCGCGCGCTTCGCGCAGACGCGCCGCGAACGAACGGCCGACGTGCAAGCGCTCTCGCGCGGCAACAGCTTCCTGCGCCATCGCGGGGCGGGCGTCGACTGGGTGTATGGCTACGACGCTTGGCGCGAACCGCTCGCCGATCCGGCCGCCGCGTGAGAGGTCATGCCGAAATCGCCGGCGGCGGCGTGGGTGGTTTGAGTCTCGGCATGATGCTCGCGAAGAGTGGCTGGACCGTGCGCGTGCACGAACAGGCCGGCGCGATACGCGAAGCCGGCACCGGCATTTTCCTCAAGAACAACCTCGTCGAAGTGCTCGAGGAAGCCGGCATGTTCGACGAGCTCGCGACGCGCGCGTTTCGTCTGGGCAGCATGCGTCTCGTCGACCGCAACGGTAACCTCATGCAGGAACGCCCGCTCGACGGCCCGGCGCGGCTCTACGCGACGACGCGCCAGATTCTCATGCAGTCGCTCTACGACCGCGCCATTGCGGCCGGCGTCGACGTCGTGCTCGGCTCGCGTGTCGTCGCGGCCGACCCGAGCGGCGAGATCACAACCGCGGACGGTCTGCGCATCAAAGCCGACCTCGTCTGCGCGGCGGACGGCCTCAAGTCACGCGTGCGCGCGTCGCTTCAGATTCCCGGCACCGTCGTCACGCTGCCGACGCGCATCAACCGCTACGTCTTGCCGACGCGTGAGATCGCGCCCGACGCCGCGATGACCGAGAACTGGTCCGGCCGCTACCGTGTCTCCACCGCGCCGTGCGGCGACGATCTGTCGTACGCGTTCCAAGTCTATCCCGAAACCGACGCGGCAGCCGCCGCGAAACCGGCCGACGTCGCGTTTTGGAGCGCCGCGTTTCCGCACCTGGGCCGCCTATTCGAGCTGCTGCGCGATGCGCCGTCGATCACGTCGAACTACATGGTCGTGCGCTGCCGCACGTGGCACGCCGGCCGCGTTGCGCTGATCGGCGATGCCGTCCACGCACTGCCGCCCACCCTCGGCCAAGGCGCGGGCCTCACCGTCATGAACGCGCGCGCCCTCGTCGCCGTTTTGCGCGAAGCAACGTCGGTAGAGGAGGCGCTGCCGCGCTGGGAGCGCTCGGTGCGCCACATCAGCGATTGCACGCAGCGCTGGGCCGTGCGCTACGACTACGTCACACGCTCGTGGCCGCGCCCGCTACGCTTTGCGCGCCCCGCCGCGCTGTGGGCGATGAAGTCGGTCCCCGCGGTGCGCAAGAGCATCTGGATTGCCGACCACGGTCTGCGCACCACACCGCTGTGGCCACTACCCTCGCTCGTCACCTGAAGCCGCGTCCTGCCGGAGCCGGCGCATTTCTAACTGCGCGTAAACGTTCCCAGCTTGTTCTCGTTCAGATATTCGACGGTCATGGTCATGCCATGGCCGGCGCCAATTGACACGAACGTCACGGCGGTCGGGCCGCCGGTCGCCGCTTCGCCGACCGGTTCAAACGAGAACGTATTGCCGTTCCAATGCGCAAGCCTATACCGTTCGGGCGTAGCGCCGAGAGCAAGCACCAGCGCACCGTTCTTCACACCGACGATCGCATCGCCGTAGTAGGCATTTGCATACGTGCCTTCATAGCTATCTAGCACAAGCGGTGCAACGGGATGCAAGGGCGGCTGTTTTCCGACGAGTTCTCCCTGCGGCGCACCCATCCGGGCAAATACCGGCGCGTAGGCATCATACCAGTCGCGTTGAGCCGCGCCGAATTCGACCCGATCGTAGAACATTTTCGCAATCGATTCCGGGACGCCCGACGGCGTCGCGTTGGTGAGCACGACGATACCGAGCTTTGCGGCGGGCAGCATTTCGAAGACGGTGGCAGTTCCCATCGAAAACGCGCCGGAATGGCTCAAGTGCAGCATGCCGGCCTCATCGAAGTTGACGTTCATGCCCTCGCCGTAGAAGCCGCTCCGGCCGGCGGGATCGGCCGGCAGCGAGGCGAGAACCTGCGGACGCCACGTTTCGAGCAACGCGTCGCGCCCGACGACACGTTTGCCCGCGTACGTCCCTTCGTTCATCTCCATAATCATCCACGTCGCGATATCCAGCACCGACGAACTCACGCCCCCGGCCGGCGCCTGCGCGTCCGGCTCGCGCGCGCTGACCTTCCAGCGCTTACCGGCGCCGATGTGAAGCGTCGCGCGGTTCGGTGAATGCGCGTAATCAACCCAACGAAAGCTCGAATGCGTCATGCCGAGGGGCTTGAAGATTTTAACGTTCGCAAGTTCTTCCCACGACGTCCCTTCGGCGTTCGCAACCGCCTGCGCGCCCGCCGTGAGCCCGAAATTCGTGTAGTTATACGTGATGCGGAACGGGTCCAGCGGCTCGAGGGCCAACTTGCTGAGAATTTGCGCGCGTGTGTAGCCGAGATCTTCGAGATTGTCGCCGGCGTGATCGGGCAAGCCGCTCCGGTGCGCAAACATGTCGGCGATTGTCACATGCGTGCCGACCCACGGATCGGCGAGAGTGAATCCGGCGAGGTGCTTCCCAACCGGATCGCTCCACTTCACGTTGCCGTCGGCGCGTTGCTGTTCCTCGAGCTAGCGCGTCGCGCGATCGAGCGGCTCTGGTGTCAGGGCGCACACCACGGGCCGGGCCGGTCTTTTTACGCGAGATGAGTCCCGCGCCGGTCAGAACGTCGAGGTGCTTGATGACGGCCTGAAGCGACATCGGGAACTCGGCGGCCAGCGTGTCACCGACTCGCTCCCTGCCCGCAGCTTCGCGACGAGTGCACCCCGAGTGGGGTCCGCCGGCGCGGCAAAGGTCCGTTCGAGGCTCGCCTCCTGATGCTCAACCATTTGGTTGAGCATAGCGGGGATGGGAAGTGCCTTCAAGCGCGGCGGCCCCGGTTGTTGTACGGATACCGCGTACGGATGTCCGTGTTGCCGGAAGGGCCGCAGGCGGACAATGGGCCCATGAAAGCCTCGTCGCTGAAAGCCCTGACCGCCAAAGCGCGCCTTCATCCGGACCGCATCGTCCGCGCGCTGCGGTACCCAACCTACGAGCGGCTGGCACTGCAGCAGGCGCTCGGGCCTGCGGTCGGCAGCATCATGACGGGTGTCGGAAACCTCTGCTCGTCCGGCCTCGGTGGCCTGCACGGATCGGGCAACATCAGCGTCATGAGCGCTCACATCCTGACGTATGTGATCGTTGCGCCGGCCGGCCAGAAGAATGCCGCGACCTAAATAATTCAGCGGTCAGCGCGGACCAAAGGCGATCGATGCTCCGTTGAACAAAGATTTTCAAATGAAGTCATCATTACGGTCCGTCGCCGAGGGCGCCCGGTTCACACGAGGACAAGTACTAACGATGGCCTCGGGTGCCGTCGCCACGAGCGCCATCGCCATGCCCGCGCGGGCACAGACGGGCCAGGCGTTGCGTGTCGGCGTCCTGTCAACCGAAAGCGCGGCCGGACCTCACTACGCGAACGATCTCGGGCTGTTCGCGAAGGCCGGAATCGACGTGGCGATCACTACGATGGGAAATACTCCCTCGCTCGTGGCAGCCGTCGTCGCCGGCGCGCTCGACATCTGCTATACGACGATCGATTCCGTTGCGTCGATTCACTCGCACAACGTTCCGCTCGTCGTGATCGCGCCGGCAACGGATTACCTCGACCCGCTCACCACAGACACGGTCGGCGTGCTGGTCCGACCCGACTCGCCGATCCGGACCGCCAAGGATCTCAAGGGTAAGATCATCGCGACACCCGCGCTGCATAGCCTCGGAACCACGGGCGCCTCCGCGTGGGCCGACCAGAACGGCGGCGATTCATCGACCATCAGTTACGTGGAGATTCCGTTTCCCGCGCAGCCGGCGGCACTCGCTGCCGGACGCGTCGACGCGGTCTTCGAAGTCGAGCCGTTCTTCAGCGCAGCCTCGAAAACCAATCGCGTTCTCTTCGCCGGCTACAGCGCGATCTCAAAGCACTTTATCGTCAACCTCTGGGTTACGACGCCGGACTGGGCGAAAGCGCACCCGGAGCTCCTGCGGAAATTCGTCTCCGTCATGCATGAAACCAACGTGTGGGCGAACAGCCATAAGGATCAGAGCGCGGTGATGCTCGCGAAGTATTCGAACATTCCGGTCGAGACGATCAACGCGATGGTGCGCGGTCACTACGGGGAAGAGCTGACGCCGGCCCTTCTTCAGCCCGGCATCGATGCATCAGCGAAGTATAACGGCTTCACCGCGTTCCCGGCATCTGCGCTGCTCTTGCCCGCAGATACCAAACGTTAACGCCCGCCGGTTGCCCTACCCACGCCGGTGCGCTACGGCGCGCGGTAGCGCAGCAGGCGCGCTTCCACGCGCAGGAAAATCGTGTTGAGCGCATAGCCGAGCAGTGCCAGCGTGAAGATGCCGGCATACATTTCGGGAATGTTGAAGAACCGCTGTGAGTTGAGGATGAACGCCCCGATGCCGTTGTTGCTGGCGACCATCTCGGCGATCACGACCACGATCAGCGCCAGCCCGACGCTGATGCGCATGCCCGTGAGGATCGACGGCAGCGCCGCCGGCAAGACGATCTTGCGCACCGTTTGAGCGCGGGTCAGACGGAACGTGCGTCCGGTGTTGAGCTGCACCGGATCGATCGCGCTCACGCCGCTGTAAGTGTTGAGCAGCACGGGAAAAATACAGGCGAAGAATACGACGAAGATCTTCATCTCGTCGCCCAAGCCCAAGAAGATGATCGCGAGCGGAATGTAGGCGGGGCTCGGAATCGGCCGCAGCAACTCGGTGAGCGGCTCGAGCAAGTTGTAGGCGACACGATAGTAACCCATTAGCAGGCCGAGCGCGACCCCGACGATCACCGCGGCGAAGTAGCCGGCGGCAATGCGCTCCAGACTGGGACCGAGTTGGGCAATGAGCGTTCCGTTGATGATGAGGTGCCACCAGGCGACCAGGATCGCGGAAACGGGCGGCAAGCTAGGCGACTTCACCAGCTTCGTGTCGGTGACGATTTCCCACAAACCGAGTAGTGCGACGATCAGGAGAACGCCCAGCAGGCGCGACCGCAGCAGCTTCATGCGACGCCGCTCGCCTGCTGAGCGAGGACGCGCGACAAGAGACGGTGGCGGTAAGCGATGAAGGCTTCCGACTCGCGGGTCGCGATCTGGTCGCGCGGATAGGATAACTGGATCTCGACCGAACTGTCGATGTGCGCGGGGGCGCGCGAAAGTGCGACGACGTGCGTCGAGAGGTAGACGGCTTCGTCGACGTCGTGCGTCACGAAGAGCACCGTGATCCCGAGCCGCTTGCGAACCTCGAGCAGCAGGTCTTGCAGGGCGGCGCGCGTCAGCGCGTCGACGGCCGAGAACGGCTCGTCCATGAGCAGCACGTCGGGTTCGCAGACCAAGGCACGTGCGATCGCAACGCGTTGCTGCATTCCGCCCGAAAGCTGCCGCGGGAAGTGGTCGGCGACGCCCTTGAGGCCGACCAGTTCGAGATACCGCGCACAGCGGTCGCGGCATTCCGCCGCCGATATGTCGGGCCGGTCCTCGATCCCCAGCGCAATGTTGTGCGCGACCGTGCGCCACGGAAAAATCGACTTCTCGTACTGCTGGAAGACGTAGATCATCCCAGGCGGCGGCTCGGTGACCTCCCGCCCATGGAAGAGCACCTCGCCTGTGCTCGGCTCGAGCAAACCGGCAACGATTTGCAGGAGTGTCGACTTTCCGGAACCCGACGGGCCGATGATGGAGACGAACGAGCCCGCCTCGATCGTTAGGTCGATTCCCCGAATCGCCTCAGTCGACCGGTCGCCGAAACGGTACGACTTTCCGACGTCGCGCAGCTCGATCAAGCGGGCTGAGCGCGGCTAGAGGCGCGCAGCACTCTTGCCGGGATCCACGGAGCTTGACGGGATGATTTCGCCCAGCGCCGGCATCTTGTCCAGCACGTGCGTCGTCACGAGCATCTTCGCAACGTCATTCCAAGCCGGCATGCTAACGCGGTCGTCCCAGCGGATCGGGGTCATGCCGTGCACGGCATCGGCGTTCATCCCCGTGTACTCCACGATGAAATTCTTCGCTTCGTCCGGATGGCCGTTCATGTAGCTCACTGCGGCGTGCATCGCGGTCTGATAGCGCATAACGACGTCGGCGTTCTTCGTAGCCCAGGCGCGCGAGGCCCAAAACGCGCCCACCGGCTGTCCCGGGACGGAGTCTACGTAAAACCAGGAAATGACGCGCCCGGCTTTCGCGGCGAGAATGCCCGATGTGAACGGATCCACGGCTGCCACGGCGTCAACGAGGCCCTGTTGCAGGATGCCCGGCATTTGCGGATAGCCGACTTCCAAATCCTGAACGCTCTTGGGATCCACGCCGTTCTTCATCTCGACGTCGACCACGGCCGCCCACGCTTGCGTACCGATCCCGCTATGCGCGATTTTCTTGCCGCCAAGCTGCTTCACCGAGGTGATCGGGCTGTCGGCCTTGACGATCAGCGCCCCGGTGTCGGGCGACTTCGTGTGCGCCAGCTCGTTTTGAAACACGAGCGTCGCGTCGTAGCCCTTCTCGTCGGCGCGCATCGCGACACCCGGAATCGCGAGAATGATGTCGAGCTTCCCGGACTGCATTGCGGTCATCAGATCGTTGCCGTTGTTCGCGGTCGTCAGGTTGACGTCGATCCCGACCTTATCGAAGTATCCGAGCTTTTGCGCCGCAAGGACGTCGGCTAGTGCCGCGATCTTGAGCACCCCGATGTTCAGCGTGACGCGCGGCGGCGTGGCCGCCCGGCCCGGTGCCGTGAACCCGTGTAGCGTGACGACGGTAAGGGCGGCGGCAGCTAGGGCGCCGGCGGCGAGGGAGCGCGGATGAATCATCGGGTTCGTACCTCTCAAGTCTCGACGGCGGAGTGATAGGCGTTCAGGATCTCGGTGCCGGTCGCGAACCAGACACCGTCGCATTCGCGCATCTTCGTAAGCGCCGCATCGAGATGGCGCGCGCGGAAGGGCACGCCGGTGATGAAGGGGTGCAACGCAATGCACATCACCTTGCCGGTCGTCGCGCTCTCTTCGTAGAGTACTTCGAACTGATCCAGCAGCATTCGCTGGTAGTCGGGCCCGGTGAATCCGCGGCGCATGAACGTCCCGATGTCGTTGATCTCAATCGAATAGGGCATCGCTGTGATCGTCCCGGCAGCGAGCTGGAGCGGATAGGGCTGTTCATCGTTGACCCAGTCGGCCACATACCGCACCCCGTTGGCTGCGAGAATCTCGAGCGTGCGCTGCGTCTCCGCCAGCGCCGGCCCGAGCCAGCCGACGGGCCGCGTGCCCGTAAGCGCCGCGATCGTCTCGAGCACCGCTGCGATGGTCGCGGTCTCCTCGGCTTCGGCCATTCCGGAGAGCGAACGGCTGTTGGTACGACCGTGTCCCATGAATTCCCAGCCGAGGTCCAGACAGGCGCGCACGACCTCGGGATAGAGTTCGCAGACGCGCGAATTGAGGGCGACCGTACCCGGGATCGAGAGCCGCTGTAACGTTTCCATCGTACGCCAGATCCCGACGCGCAGCCCGTAGTCGCGCCAAGAGTAGTTCGGGATGTCGGGCGGCTCGACCGCCGGCGTCGAGATCGTTGCACCGGCCAGCGAATCGTCCTCGAAATGTTCGATGTTCGGCACGACCCAAATCGCAAGCCGCGCCCCGTTGGGCCAGCGCAGCGGCGGTCGCCGCGAAATTGGGATGAACGGGGCTCGTTCGTGATATCTACCGTTCGTTCGCTCAGTCACGCTCACATTGCGTTCAGCATGTTAAACGATGCTTCCCTTTCGCTGTTTGTCCAAACGTGCGCCGCAGAACGTTACGCTAAAAGATAAGCTACGAAGTCGCGACGGCTTATGAAAATGGAATATTAGACAGACCGCTTCTTCCGAGATCGGACGGCTGACGGTGCAGAAGCCATTTAAACCCGACGAAGCGAAGCCCCATCTCATGACCAACGGCGAGGAAGCGCGCGGCGTGCGCGCATGGGTTCCAGTAGTGCTCGTGATCGTTCTGCTTGCCGGCCTCCCCTTAGCAGTCTGGCTCGATTTACGTGCCGTCTCCGAAGCGGCACTGCGTAGGCAAGTGACCGATCTGAATGCTGTGATCGGCGGCGTGCGGGATTTTTACAGCAGCGACGTGGTCGGGCGCGTACTCAGTGCACACGGGTCTACGACCGTGACGGACGACTTCGAGAACCATCCCGGCGCTATTCCGATCCCGGCAACGTTTTCGCTCGAGCTCGGAAACGTCGTCAGCCAGTACCAGAACAACATCATTTACCGGTTCGTATCGGATTATCCGTTCAAGCACCGCGCGCCCCACAATCTCGACGATTTTGAACGCACCGCGCTCGCTGAACTACGTCTCACGCGCGATCCCAATCAGAAAATTTACACAACCGAGTGGAAGGGCACGACGACGCGCGTACGCATCATCGCGCCGATCGTGATGGGTCAAACGTGCGTGGCCTGTCATAACACCCACCCGGACAGTCCCAAACGCGACTGGAAGATCGGCGACGTCCGCGGTATCCAAGAACTAAGCATCGCTGAGCCGATCGCAACGAGCTTATTCTCGTTCAAGTACTTGCTGATGTATTTCGTCTTTGCCGGATTGTTCGGATTCACGTTCGTCGCCAACGAACGCCGGCAAGCCGGCGTCATCGCCAAGGCGAACGCATTTCTTTCGAACATCTCGGCGAAGCTTTCACGTTATCTCTCACCGCAGATTTACGCTTCGATCTTCAGCGGCGAACGCGACGTGACGATCCACACGGAACGCAAGAAGCTGACGATCTTTTTCTCAGACATCAAGGACTTTACGGCGACCACGGATCGACTGCAACCTGAAGAACTTGCCGCGTTGCTCAACGAGTATCTTACAGAGATGTCGGCGATCGCACTAAAGTGGGGCGGCACGATCGACAAGTTCATCGGTGATGCAATCCTGGTGTTCTTCGGCGATCCGGAAACGAAAGGGATCGCCGAGGATGCAAAGGCCGCCGTCTGCATGGCGGTCGAGATGCAGTCGCGTCTGGCGGAACTCAACACGATCTGGCGTACTCGCGGAATCGAAATCCCGTTCCGCGCTCGTATGGGAATTAACACCGGTTACGTCAACGTCGGCAATTTCGGTAGTCTCGACCGGATGGATTACACGATCATCGGGGGCGAGGCCAACCTGGCTGCGCGCCTCGAGACGAGCGCTGAACCCGGCGCCATCGTCGTGAGTTTTGAAACCTACGCGCTCGTGCGTGATATCGTCGCCGCGCACGAGCAGCCATCAATTCGCGTCAAAGGCATTGCTCGCGACGTCGTGCCCTACCATATCGAAGGTCTGATCAACGAAGCGGGCGCGACGGTGCGCGTCGTGAACGAACACACGCGAGGGCTCGATCTTTATCTCGACCCTTCGCAGATCACGACAGAAGACGCCGAGCGCATCCGCAAAGTATTGCGCGACGCGCTCGATCGGCTCAAGAACGATTAGGTCGACAAGACGTTCTCGCGGTGATCGCGCGATTTCACATTGTCGCGTTCGCGCCGATCACCAGACGATGTTCACCGAACCGTTGGCTCCCGGAATGTCAGGGCCGGTCGAGCCCGCGCCGCCGAGCGCACCGACGGCCGTCGACGTGTTGGTGCCGCTGTTGGACGAGCCTCCGCCGCCACCGCCATGCGAATTGCCGGAACCCCCGCCGCCGCCCCCGCCGCCGCTGTAGCCGCCGCCCCCGCCGCCTCCGCCAAATGCGGAGCCCCCGCCGCCGCCGTACCCGCCGGCGCCGTTATTGCTGCCGGCGGCGGTGCCGCCGATGCCACCGCCGCCCGCTGCGTTGACGCCGCCGCCGGCGGCTCCCGACGTGCTCGCGTGTCCCGCGCTGACGGTGCCGCCGCCTCCGCCGCCTCCGGGTGCCCCGGGGTTGCCACCGGCTCCGCTTGCGCCGCCGGCGCCGCCAGTCGTTGCTGAGGCAGCCGTCGAGGTGAAGGTAGCGTCAATTCCCCCGCCGTTCGTGGCCCCTCCGCCGCCGCCGCCGGCGGCAATCAGCACCGCGCCGCCGCTGTCGAACACCAAGGACCCGCCGCCGCCGCCGCCGCTGCCGGCGCTCGACGTAACGGGGGACGCGCCTCCGCCCCCGCCGGCGATGACGGCGAGCGTGCCACCTGGCGTCACGGCGAACGTGCCGGTTTCGCTCGCGCCGTTCCCACCACTCGTACCGGCGTGGCCGGGCGCGCCGCCGTCACCGGCGCCGCCGCCCGCACCGTTCGTCGTGATCGTCACTTGCGTGATGCCGGCGGGCACGTTGAACGTCTGCACGCTACCGTTGTAGCTGAACGTTTGCGATGCGTTAACGTATTGCAACGCCACGACTTGCGTCTGTCCGGCGCCGTCGCTCAGCGTGAGGTTGCAGCTGCCCGCGACGGGCGCTCCCACCGCGGTCGCCGTGAACGAGGTTCCGCTAGCTGGGGAAGCCGTGCCGATGGTCGAGCATCCGGCCGCCGCGCCGAGACCGAGGTTTTTGTTGTACGGCGCGTTGGTCCACCCGACCTCACTCGCGGTGAAGCTTTCCGTCGAACCGCCGCCCGACGTCGTGTAGAGATCGAGGGCCGATAGCGAGCTTACGATCGGCTGCAACGACGGCGCGAAGCTGCCGCTGCCGCTGGTCGCACCGCTCGCGGCAGCGCCGAGCGTCGCCGGCGCCATCGCAAGGCCGGTGTACGCGAGGGTCGCGGTATCGCTCGAGCTCAGCAACTCGTTCGCCGGCGGTCCGTCGGCGCCCGAAGTTGCAAGGGTTGTTGCACCGCTGGCATCGCCGTTCGTGAGGGTCACCGGGTTCGCGTAGGCGCCCATGATCGTGTTGCCGTCAGCGTCTTTCACCGTCACGCTGAACGTCGTCGCCGCGAACGCCGTTCCGGCCGTCGCGGCCGGCGGCGAAAGACTGAACGACGCCGGCACGCCGTTGAGCGTGATCCCGTTGCTGTTCGGTTGATCCGCGACAATGGTGAGCGTGGGCGTTGCGATCGAGATGACGTTTCCGCCACCGTTCTGCGCATCGTATGCCGTGAGGGTGAACACGTCGCTGCCGGGCGGCACAGCCGGACCGGGAACGGTGCACGGGCAGCTCGCCAGGTTGACGTTCGTTTTGACCGACGCCGTGATACCGGCCGCCGGCGCGGCGCCGTTGACCTTAGTCAAGGCGATCTGCACCGATGCGACGCTTGCGGTGATGTAGGTCGCGTGGCGGTGCGCCGACGACGTCGCCGGCAGCGGTCCGAAGACGAACGACGTCGCGGTTAGGGCCGTTGGCGTCGACTGCGCTGCGGGATTGGGTCCGGTCGCGCGCGTCGCGGAGCCCGCTCCCGAACAGGAGGCGAGCAGCAACGCGCTCGCAATCGCGATCCAGCGTCGCATCAGCGTGTCCCTCCGCGGACGTGTTCGTTGACTTGATAGCCGCTGGTCGTCACGCCGATCAAAGTCGCGGCCTGCCGGCCGAACACATCGGAGAAGGTCGCCGTGCAGCGTCCGGCCGCAACGCCGGTTATCGTGTATGTAGCCGCCGGTCCGCTCGCAACGGCCGTCGTGACGGTTGCGATTCCGTTGCACGTATCGCTCTCGCCAAACGTGCCGCTGTATCCCGTTTCTTGCACGATGGCGGTCGACGCGTTCGCCGAGCCGGTGCCGTAGATCGCAACGTTAGCGGTTGCGCTGAGCGCACCCGGAGTGGTCGGGCTCAGTGATGCGCTGGCCGTCGGACTCGGTGATGAGCTGGCCGTCGGGCTCGGTGATGAGCCGGCCGTCGAACCCGGTGACGGGCTGGCCGTCGAACCCGGTGACGGGCTGGCCGTCGAACCCGGTGACGGGCTGGCCGTCGTACTCGGTGCCGGGCTCGGCGACGGCAACACAACGGTGCTGGCCGCGCCGCTGCAGCCGGCGACGGCGACAGTCGCGCATGCCATGACTAGAATGCCGATGGATCGACAGCCCACGACGGCGGAATACGCCGCCTCCCTCTCGGTCTCCTTAGAAAATCAAGCGTGGATCGCGCGTGCAGTGACCGGAAAGTCAGATGGTCAGATTTAAGTCGGGATATCAAGCCATGGGTTCAGAACATCGATACCAGCACATCGGAAGTCGCCGACGTCGCGGGTCACGAGGGTAAGACTTCGCGCGCGGGCGGTAGCGGCAAGAAAGGCGTCCATCGTGCCGATTGGAACGCCCGCGTTCTCCGAACGGACCACGACGACGCCCCACTCTCTGGCGACGCCTTGATCGATATCGAGGATCCGCCCCTCGAAGCGTGCCGGCAACTCGTCGACGACCCATGCCGCCAATCGATCGCGTCGGCGCCCCACCGGCATTGCCTCAACTCCGCGACGAATCTCTGCGAGTGTGGCGACGCTCAAAAACACCCGGTCTTCATCGGCCGCAGCAAGCCATGTGACAACGCGTGGCTCCGGTTGAGGCTTGACCCACTCCGCCACCACGTTCGTGTCGACGAGAAAGTTCACAGGTCGATGTCCGGAGGCGAATCGTCGCTTCGTTTGGTTCGCAGGCCGGAGCCTCGCAGCGGCGATGCGGCGAAGAACTCCGCGAGGTTTCCAGTGCGCTTGGTCTTGCGCTCCCACTCCTCGACCGAAACGACCACGACCGCCTCCCGGCCCTTGCGGGTGATGACTTGCGGGCCAACGGCACGGGCACGGTCGATCAGCTCGCTCAGGCGCGCCTTGGCGGTGGCTACCGGCCAGGCGACGCGAGCATCTTGAGCCTCGAAAATGGTCTTAGTAGTCATTATGGTCATTTTACCGCACTCTCGACGTTGCTGGCAACAGCCTATCCCGCAGCACCGCTGATCGACTAGGCGCTGCTGAGATGACCTCTCACCGGCATTGGTGGCCCGGGAACTGACTCGGGGGGAACGGCGAGGAGCGACCCCACCGACATGACAACCAGGACGACATGTGTGGAACCGCCGAGCATCACGCCGCCCACTGTCATGAAGTCGCGGAAGCGACACCTCGGCCGTTCCCGGGCAGCGCGGTCGACCCAATCCGATTGGGTCCCATCGACGAGATGAAAATTACGATGCTCGTGGACAACGTCTTCGACGCACTCATGGCAAGCGGCGGCCCTGCTCGGCGATCGAGTCAAGGCCGCCTTCCGTTGATCGACGCCCCCGTCTTTGAAGGCGGAAAGACACGCGACTTCCTCGCCGCCGAGCACGGATTTTCGGCGCTGATCACCATCCGGCGCGGGGAACGCGTGCACACGCTGCTCTTCGATACCGGTATCTCGCCGGACGGCATGGCGCGCAACATGGAGCGGCTCGGAATCGACCCCGGCGCAATTCAGGCGGTGGTGCTCAGCCACGGCCATTTCGACCACGCCGGCGGCCTGGTCGGCTTCGCGCGGCTACGCCGGGGCAGCGGATTGCCGCTCGTGTTGCATCCGCTAGCGTTCTCACGCCGGCGACTCGCGGTCCCCAACGCGCCGGCCATTCGAACTGCCCGTCCTCAGCCGGACTGCAATCGAAGGCGAAGCCTTCACGGTGATCGAGCGCCGCGAACCGTCGGTCCTGCTCGACGACTGCGTGTTGATTACCGGCGAATCGACCGCTCGAGCGAGTTCGAACGCGGTATGGCGTATCACGAAGCCTGGCACGACGGCGCTTGGTCGGCCGATCCGCTTATTCTCGATGACCAAGCCCTCGTGGTCGAGGTGCGCGGGCGCGGGCTCGGCGAGCTGACCGGGTGCGGTCACTCAGGCGCCGTCAACATCGCCCGCAGCGCGCTGCGCCTTACCGGCGGAACGCGCCTGCACGCGCTGCTCGGTGGTTTCCACCTAACCGGTCACGGCTTCGAGGAAATCATCGAGCCCGACGTCATCGTCCCGGCACATTGCACGGGCTGGAAGGCGCAGCATCGGATCGCTGCGGCACTTCCAGACGCGTTCATCCCGAACTCCGTCGGGACAACGTATACGTTTACCGCTGCCTGAAGCGGAACTACTTTTCGAGGAGAGATCAGCCTTGCCGGTCGCGAGTGACCTTGCCACGGTAATCCGGCCATCTCAGACCTCGTGTACGCGCGTAGCGGTGAAATCGCCGCGAGCCGCCACTTTCCGGTCGGATTTCACTTGTCGATGAGAAGAGAAAAAGCCCAGTGTTTGCTGGGCTTTTTCGACATGTTCGTGGTCGTCGCGACTATCGCGGGAGACATTTCACCATATCGCCGAATTTCACCATTTCTCAAATTCGAGCGAAATGGTGAGTCAGCCCTAGAACGTCAGAACGGCTAAAACGGCGCCGTCTCACGATTTCGCCGAATTTCACAATTTCGCGAGAAACGGCGGTCATTTCACATTTTCGGGCACTCTTGCCCGTTGGCCGGCGCGCACTGGTTAAAGGTCGGCAGCCCGATCGGCGCTCTGATCTCGGCGAGTTCCACCAAGCTGTCGCGAAAGGTTTGATACCGTTCGGGGCCGAGAACTTGCTGGCACTCGAGCTCGATCTTTCTCATTGTAGCGTGTGACCTGAGGGGACCATTTACGCCACTGCCAACTGTGAGGGTTGGGTAGTTTGAAAGTCTTGAGCGAACTCCCTCGGAGTACGATAGCCGAGAGCTGAATGCGGCCGTTCCTCGTTGTAATCACGAAGCCAAGCGTCGGCCAAGCTGCGTGCGTTGAAGATGTTCGTGAAGACGTGGGCGTTCAGGAACTCATCTCTTATTCGACCGTTGAGCGATTCGATGTTTGCGTTTTGCGTCGGTTTTCCAGGATCGATGAAGTGCAGAGCAACGTCCCGATCGGCTCCCCACTGAAGCATTGCACGGCTCGTAAATTCCGAACCGTTATCAAAACGAATCGTCGTTGGCAACTCGCGGCGAAATATAACATCCTCAAAGACGCGCAAGACGTCCGCGCTGCCGAACGAATAGCCAATTTCGAACGCGAGGCATTCGCGAGTAAAATCATCGACGATGTTCATCGTACGGATTGATCGCCCATTGCCGAGACGATCGTGCATGAAGTCGATGGACCAGCGTTCGTTCGGCCGCGTCACCGGTGCGATTGCCTTTCCGCGTATATAGCGTACTTTGCGCTTTTTTCGAGGTCGTACTTGAAGCCCGAGATCTCGGTAAATGCGCCGTAGGCGGAATTCGCCGATCGGTTGAGCGCGGCGGAACATGATGAGCAATCGCCGCCAACCAAATCGTGGCCGCTTTTCCGCAAGTTCTTTGAGGCGATCCGCATCTGCCGCATCATCTTTCGGCTGCGAAAGGTAAAACAACGTCCGTCGAGGCTGGCCGATAATCCAGCAAGCCCGTCGTTGCGAGATGCCTCGTTCTTGAAGCGCCCTCACGGCTTCTTTGCGCTGCGAGGGCTCCAGCCGTTTTTTGAGATCAGATCTCGCACGGCTTCAAGTTCTAACGCTTGTCGAGCGATGATACGTGACATCTGCGCATGCTCGACTTCGAGCTGCTTGAGCCGCGCCAGATCGCTGCTCTCAAGCCCGCTGTATTTTTGCTTCCAGTTTCCGATCGTGTTCGGATGCACGCCGTGTCGCCGGCCGAGTTCCGTGGCCGACGTTCCCGCCTCGAGCTCCTTAAGGATCGAGACGATTTTGGCTTCCGTGAAGCGACTTTTCTTCACGCGAGTTCTCCTTGGCCCGAGGCCGGGAACTCACAGTTCTAATTGGTGCCGAAACGCCCCCTCAGGTCACGTGGGCCACGTCGGTGACTTTCGCGCCTTTCGCGGTAAGGAAAACCAGTCGACCATTCCCCGGCAACGTCTGCCCCTGATCGCTACGACGACGTTGAGTTACGTGCGGAAACCTGTTTTCGCAGATCGATCAAGGTCCGGACACCCTCTTCTCCGCCCAAGTTCAGTGCAGCTTCAATCACCGCAACTCGTTCGGCAACTTCTGGGAAAGCGCTCGCCAGCATGACGATCGGATAGTAGTCCACCGTGCAACGAGGATAAGGAAGAAGGCTGCTGTCAATCGGCTGCGCATCTCTCAGCGCGAGGGTCGGAAAGTCGAAGAAATCAAGGTTGCGCTGCGCTTTGTTTTCTACGACATCGCCGACCAAAGCGAAGATTGCCGGCGCCAACGAGCCCGTCATGAGGTAAAAGAGGGCGACGCCCACCTCGACAGGCCCGCGAATAGCCAGCGGGTTCAGCATCCGGAGCCAATGGGTGCGCACGAAGCGCATCAGCTCGGCGATATTCGTCAGTGGCCGGTCGGCCAGGCCGGGGAAGCCGTGAAAGATTCGCCTGCCGAAAACGTCTTCGGCGCTAAAATGTGGGCGGTTCTCGGTTCGCAACGTCATCTCGGACGTTGCACGGCTAAGAAAACCGATGGCGAGGTAGGCCGCCAACGCCCCCGACTCGGCGGACCCGGCCAGAATGTGAACGTCGTCGTCCCCGCCCTGACTCCACCATTCGTACTCGACGCCGTGCCGGGAAACCAGCGTCGAATCGACTTCGCCATAGAGCATACGGTGCACAAGTCGGTAGCGCCGAATGATCGCCAACTGCGTCTGCCCGAGATGCCGTTGCCGCAGCGCTACCACGACAATCCCCTCTCGGCGGCACACATACAGCGCTTCCGGTTGGGGCATCGCGAATAGCTCGGGCAGACGATCGCTCATCGCCTTCGCGACGAGGGCGTCGACGAACGCCTTTCCTACGTCCGCATGCTCTCGCACTACTGGTGGTGCGTTTTGGAACCGCCCTTCGTCGGATGCCAGTCCAAGACGAGTTCCGAGATGTGCGGTGCGAGCCTGCTCGGGTGGTGGCCGGTGAACTCTTCGTATTGCTTATCGAACCACTTCTCGAAGTCGTCCTCTTTGTTGTGCCCCTTCAACGTTGTGTGGATATCATCGGACTCTGCGTAGACCACGAATTGCTCGATAGGCCATTGCTGGTGGAATACTTGGAACCGTTTATAGCCGCGCGCCAACATCCGTCGCTTGAAGTGGCCCGACTTGTCACTCAGCAATTCTTCAACGAATTTCCGTGCGTCTGCACCCTTCTTGCCGTGTGCGACGGGCAAACCAAAAGCGATTGAAGGCATCCGTTACTCAGCTTTCAGAGGGTCAATCAAGGTTGTGAACCCACATTCTACACACTGTCAAAACTTCGACGCTTATCCGCGATTCCCCATATTGGCCAAGCGAGCGACCTAACGCTTGCTTACCAGCACCGGTCGCGATCCGATTTGCCCACGTGAACGGAGAAGAGTCTTTTGACTATTTGTTGAGGCGGACGTTTAGGCGTCCGCGTGACCTTATTAAACTTCTTCGGCTTTGCGTGAGCGTCGCCGTTAACAGAGGCCACGATCGCGTCAGGGAAGCTGACATTAGTAAAGCTGAAGAAATTTACTCAGAGGAGCAGCTGCACGAGGTCTCTTTCGAATTGAGAGACGTTTCATCCGCACCCGGCGACGTTTTGTACACGTTTCTCGGGGAGAGGAGCGTCCTATCTGCCGATGAACTAAGAGTGCTTTTGTTGCGCGCCGGCGTGTCAGACGAAGAAATTACAAAAGTTCGTGAAGTTCTCTTGTGGTTTAGCGTGATTGGCATCGCGACGTTGGACGGACGCGAGCGATATGCTTACGAATATCAACAAAACGTCGGCCGGCTTCTGCAAAATTCGCGCGCCTCGTTGCAATTCGTCCTTCATCCAGCATTGAGATCTGCGCTGGAGACAAGGGCCTAAGGTCAACATATTCACCATCGCGCACGTGGCCCACTCGGAGCAGTTTAAGGTGCTTCCTGAAACTCACTGGCTCCGAGATCCACGGCAGGTTCCGTTCTGCTGAAGCTTTTACGATGGCGTTGCTCGTGAACTACTTGACCGATACGTTCTTCCCAGAGATCCCGCCGGAGCAAAGACCAATCGCGTAACTGCCCCGTCGCGATGTAAGAAAACAAGAGAGCTCGGTGTATGCCGGGCTCTCTGACTTTTTGCTTGACGGTGGCGCGGCCAAAAACATGAAAATCGATCACTGGGATCAATCGCTGCGTTGGGAACTTCACCAAAGGCGCAGCGAAAACGCTATATATAGTCAGGGTTTTTCCGCCGCCATAGCTCTGTTTCACCAAACCGACCGATGAATTTCACTATTTCGTCGAATTTCACAATTTCGAGCAAAATTCAGCGAAAACAGTGGGACCGCCCTAGAATGGGATCTCGTCTTCTAGCGCCGCGTCTTCGTCGGCTTCGCTTGATGCGGCCGGGCGATTCGGACGGGCCGGTGCCGACGAGCGATCGTATCCGCCGCCGCCGTCGCCATCACTGCGCGGTCCGCCGCGTGAATCGAGCATCTGCATTGTGTCGATGACGACTTCCGTCGCTTTGCGCTTGTTGCCGTCTTTATCGTCAAACGAACGGATAGCAAGCCGGCCTTCGACCAGCACGCTCATTCCTTTTTTCAGATACGTGTTGCACGTCTCGGCGAGCTTGTAGTTGCCGTTGTCCCACGCGACGATATCCACGAAGGTCGTGTCGTCGCCGTTTTTCGTGCGCCGGTTGACGGCCAACGCAAATTTCGTGACGGCCGAGCCGGACTGCACGTAACGGATCTCCGGATCTCGCGTGAGATTTCCGACCAAGATGACTCGGTTGAAGGAGCCAGCCATCTGTGTTCTCCCTTTGCTATGTCAGCGTTCTTTGTATTGTGGGGCCTATGCTCGCACGCGACTATGCCATGAGCCTGGCACAGTCCAAGAAACTACTTTTCGAGTTTGATGAACAGGGCGCGCATCACGTCTTCGTTGAGACGCATCTGGCGCTCGAGTTCCTTCGAGGCGGCGGCCTCGCTCTTGAACTTCATCACGACGTAGTAGCCTTCGCGGACATCGTCGATCTCGTAGGCCAAGCGGCGCTTGCCCAACTTCTCGATCTCGCCGACCACCTCGCCGCCGTTGCCCTTGAGGCTCTCGGCGATGGTCTCCACGCGGGCGTCCATGTCGGTCTCTTCGAGCGCTGGGCGCAAAATGTAGGTAACTTCGTAATCGATAGCGGGCACGGAGGGTTCCCTCTGCGGACACCGCCGTAGCGGTGGGTCGGACGGGCCGACCAGCGGGTAGCGGACGGGCAATGCCCGGCCAGAACCCCGGAAGTATATCACGTCGAGACGACCAGCGCCAAGGGCCGAGGGGTCCGTTCCGTCAAAGGCCGCCCCTCGATGAAGTTCCTCGCCTCCGCCCTCGCCGCCACGTTCGCGACCGCCTCGCTCGTGATGACGGCCCCGCCGGCGCCGGCCCGCGCCAACGTGTTCTGCCCGGTTACGATCGCCACGGTCACCGATCTCGCGATGCTCGGGCGCCAGGGCACCTACGGCGTCCTCCTCGACCTCGACCCCGGCGACACGGCCAGCGTCCGGATGCGCGTCGACTCGGCGACCACCCGGTATGCCGTGGACTTCAACGACCTCGGCCCGATCGGCAACGATGCCATGCGTGTGCGGCGCTACTTCGTCCTACCGCCGGGCGAACGGCTCGTCACGGCTTGGATCGAGAGCACCGGCCTCAACCCCGATTCGCGCATGGAGTGCCCGGTCACGCGCCCGTATGCCGCGGATGCACCGCCGCCCGTGAACCCGCGCGTGCTCGCCGCGCTCGACGTCGATCGCCGCTCGGTGCGCGACAGCTTCTCCACCAAAACGCCGACCGTCCAGCCGAAGAGTTTCGGACCGGCGACGGTCCCATCGTGCAGTCAGCCCTACGCACCGCCGCGAGCGGTCCTCCCCGTGCAGCCCGACCAGATGCCCGCCGCGCGCGCCGTGCACGCCAGCGGCACCACGATCGTCCGCGTCGATCTCGACGAAACCAGCTCCGTCGTCGGCTCGTTCGTCGTACGTTCGAGCGGGTACGCGCCGCTCGACCGCGCCGCGCTCGCCGCCGCGCAAAAGTCCTCGTACCGCACCGAATCGTTCGCCTGCCGTCCGGTCGCGAGCACCTATCAGTTCACGGTGACGTTCAGCAACTAGCGCCGCTCGGGGCCGAGCGCGAACTCATAGCTGGCGTAGGCCTGAAACGTCGTGCTGCCGTGCAGCGCGCGGCCCACGGAGAACAGGATCGCGTGGTAGGTTCCAACTTGCGCGATCATCCCGACGTTGGCCGCCGTCGTATCGCCCCCGCCGACCGTATCGGCGCTCTGATGGTAGAGCTCGGCCCCGACCGTCATGCCGGGGGAGATCGTCCGCTCGAGCGCTCCGCCGACGAAGGTGGAATCACGCATGCCGGGATTGCTGTTGAAGTACTCGCCGGCGCCGCCGAAGACCGTCCACGGACCGGAGCTCTTCTGTAACCACACCGGCAGCAACGTGACCGCATGCGCGCCGGCAAGCGCCGGTATTGCGACGCTCGGATAAAATGAGATCTGCGGGCGGAAACTCGTTTCTTGGACGAACCGCGTCTTGATGCCGAATTCCGTTTCGCCGTAACCGCGATGCTCGGGGCCGGTGTCGTCGACGTTCAGCTGCGTAGCAAAGGAGGTCTGCACGTTCGGCATCGCTCCGTAGTTGAATTCCGCGAACGGGATGCTGGCCGCCGTCGCGCCGCCGCCGTCGTTCTCGAATTGGAAGCCGCTGTAGATCTCCCAGTGCCGGTACTCGGTCGGCTCCGGGTCGTCGGTCACGAACGGCGGACCGGCGAGCACCGGTGACGTTACGAACGCAAAGAAGAGCGCCACCAGGGCGGCCCGCAACGGCGTGCCGATGCCCTAGCCGCTGACGCGGGCTTCGCGTTTGGTGACGCGGTAGACCGCGCGGACTTCCTTGAGGTGTTCGAGCTTGTAGAGCAGCTTCTGCAGATGCTCGATGTTCGTGATTTGCGCCGTGATCGAGATGTTCGCGGCTTCTTTCTTCACCCGCGCGTTCACCGACGACACCGGCGTCTTCAGCTCGGCGCACACGCCCATCACGTCTTGCAGTAACCCGGGCCGGTCGCCGGCCTCGATCTCGATGTCGACCGCGTGCTGGATGTGCGTGACGTCGGCCCAGGTCGCTTCGAGAATGCGCTCCGGAGCGGCGTTCATGTAGGCCACGTTCGGGCAGTCGGCGCGATGCACCGAGACGCCGCGGCCGATCGTCACGAAGCCCATGATCGGGTCGCCGGGGACGGGCGAGCAGCACTTCGAGAGCCGCACGAGCACGTCGTCGACGCCGGCGATGCGGATGCCCGAGGCGTTGCGCGCGACGCGGCGCGTGGACGCCGGCCGCGGCACCGTCTGAATGTCGACGACGTTGTCGATCTTCAGCTCTTCCTTGAGACGTTTCGCAACCGAGGCCGCGTTGGCGTCGCCGAAGCCGATCGCCGCGTAGAGATCGTTGGCGGTCGGATAGTTCAGCTTGCCGGCGATCTTCTCGACCACGTCGCCGCGCGCGGCGTCCAAACGCAAGCCGATGTGCACGAGCTCCGTCTCGAGCATCTCCTGACCGAGAACCGCGTTCTCTTCTTTGCGTTCCTTGCGGAACCACTGCTTGATCTTGTGCTTCGCGCCCGACGTCTTGACGATCGAGAGCCAATCGAGCGACGGCCGCGCGCTCGATTTGTTCACCAGCACTTCGACGATGTCGCCGTTCTTCAAACCGAAGTCGAGCGGAACGATCTTGCCGTTGACCTTCGCGCCGACGCAATGATTGCCGACGCCCGAATGCACCTGGTAGGCGAAGTCGAGCGGCGTCGCGCTGGCCGGCAGCGAGAACACGTCGCCCTTGGGCGAGAAGATGAACACCTGCGACTCGAACAGATCGAGCTTGAGGTTCTCCATGAACATGCGCGAGTCGCGCATGTCGTTCTGCCACTCGAGCAGCGAACGCAGCCAGGTGAGCTTCTGCTCGAAGCTGTCGCCCTTGGCGCCTTCTTTGTAGCGCCAGTGCGCGGCGATCCCGTACTCGCTCGTGCGGTGCATCTCGAGCGTGCGGATCTGCACTTCGAGCGGGTCGCCGCCCGGGCCGACGACCGTCGTGTGCAGCGACTGGTACATGTTGGGCTTGGGCATCGCGATGTAGTCTTTGAAGCGGCCCGGCAGCGGCTTCCAAATCGAGTGCACGATGCCGAGCGCGCCGTAGCAGTCCTTGACCGAATCGACGATGATGCGCACGGCCGTCAGATCGTAGATCGTCGAGAAGTCGCGGCCCTTCTGCATCTTCTTGTGGATCGAATAGAAGTGCTTCGGGCGGCCGTTGACTTCGGCGTGCAGGCCGATCGCCTCGAACTGGCCCTTGAGCTCGTCGAGCACGTTTTGCACGGCCGCTTCGCGCTCGCCGCGCTTCTTCGCGACGCGTTCGCTGATGTCGCGATACGATTCGGGATCGAGGTAGCGCAGCGCGAGATCTTCGAGATCCCACTTCATGCGCCAGATGCCGAGGCGATGCGCGATCGGCGCGTAGATCTCGATCGTCTCTTGCGCGATCGTCTGCTGCTTGGCCGGCGGCAGCGAACCCAGCGTGCGCATGTTGTGCAGGCGGTCGGCCAGCTTGATGATGATGACGCGGATGTCCTTGGCCATCGCCAGGAACATCTTGCGCAGGTTCTCGACCTGCGCGTCTTCTTTCGTCTGGTACGGGATGCGCGTCAGTTTGGTGACGCCGTCGACGAGCGAGGCGATCTCATCGCCGAAGCGTTCGGCGACCTCTTCGCTCGTGATGACCGTATCTTCGACGACGTCGTGGAGCAGCGCGGCGGCGATCGTCTGGCGGTCCATCTCCAGATCGGCCAGGATCGCGGCCACGGCAAGCGGATGCTCGATGTACGATTCGCCCGAGGCCCGGCGCTGCTCGCGGTGGGCCCCCTCGGCAAGCGCGTAAACGCTCTCGAGCCACGCGGGATCGAGGGATGGGTCGTATCGGCGAACGTTCTGAACGAGATCCGCGATCGTCATTCGATCTATTTCTTATAACACGCTGGCGACCGCATTCAGTTCCTCAATAGGAGATGAACGACGTGACGTCCACGTCGGGGAGCGCCGCTCGGCCGTTCAGGTCGGCCAGCTCGATCAGGACGCCGACGCCCGCGATCTCGGCGCCGAGCCGCGAAAGCAGCCGCAGCGTCGCGGCCATCGTGCCGCCGGTGGCGAGCAAATCGTCGATGACGAGGACCCGCTTGCCCTTGTCGACGGCGTCGGCGTGGATCTCGAGCGTGTTGGTGCCGTACTCCAGCTCGTACTCTTCGGTGAACTTCTCGCCCGGCAGTTTGCCGGGCTTGCGCACCGGGACGAAGCCGGCTTTCAGCGCGTAGGCGACGGGCGCGCCGAGCATATAGCCGCGCGCCTCGATGCCGACCACGTAGTCGATCTTCGCGCCGCGGTATTTCTCGACGAAGAGATCGACCATGCTGCTTGGAAGCCGTCGCAATCGGCGAGAAGCGGCGTGATATCGCGGAAAAGGATTCCGGGGATGGGAAAATCCGGGATCGCGCGGATCAAAGGTTCGAGCTGCACGACCCGCCGTTCGCCCCACCGGAACGGGAACCCCGCGACGCGCACGAATCGTTGTGCCTGCGCATGAAGACAAAAGTCGGAGCGCCGGTCTGGACCGACGATCCGCGCGCGCGGTTCGCCGTCGCGGTGCCGGGCGCGATCGTGATCACGGCGTTATGCTTCGCGCTGCTCCGCTGGCAGCCGGCCGAGCGAGCCGTTCCCGAGCGCACCGTCGCAACGACGGTCGTCCTCGAGCATGCCGCGCCGACGCCGACGCCGGCGCCGACTCCACGGCCCACGCCCCCTCCGACGCCGCCGCCCACTCCGCCGCCGACGTTGCCGCCAGTGGTGCACGCCACGCCGGCGGCGGTTCCGCAACGTGCCGCGCCGCGCGCCGTGCACGCCGCGGGCGGCGGTCATGCGGCCCCGCATCATCGATCGGCGGCCCCGCCGGCGGCCGTCGCCAAGGTGGGCGGCAGCAGCGGCGGCGCCGGGAGCGGCAGCGGCGCGGGGCCCGGCACGGGCGAGGGTGAGGGTTCGGGCGATGCCGGGGGCAGCGGGAACGGAACCGGCGGCACCGGCAGCGGCGTCAATGGCCGACGCGCCCTGCGGCAGCGTCGACCTGATCCCGTTCGAGGCGCCCGATCATAGCGGTTCGACCACCTTCGAGCACGTCCGCGCGACGGTGACGTTCCCCGACGGACACACGCAAACTGAAGATTTTCCGTATCGCTGGAGCTACACCGATCCCGGCGCCGATCCGTGGTCGCCGCGCAACTTGCCCAACCCGAACTTCCCCGCGCACGTGCAGCTGCCGCCGCCGGGTGCCGACACGAGCCGCTTCGCCGAAGTGATTCGCTACATCCTCAACCACACGCGCGAGGACGGCACGACGATACTGCAAGAGTGTCCCCGGCGGCGCTGAAGCAACGCCTGATGCCGCTGAGCGTCGACGTCGTGATTCCCGTGCACGGGCAATGGGAACTGACGGAACGCTGCCTCGCCACGCTCGCGACGCGCGACGCCTGCGTGCGGCGCGTGATCGTCGTCGACGACAAATCCCCCGACGACAGCGCCGCGCGGCTGCGCGCGCGCACCGACATCGCGCCGCTGATCCTCGAGCAGAACGTCGGCTTCGCGCGCGCCTGCAATGCCGGTGCGCGCGCCGGCGACGCCGATGCGATCTTCTTCCTCAACAACGACACGCTCGTGCCGCCGGGAACGATCGACCGGCTCGCGGCGACGCTCGAAGAATCGGGCGCGTCGGCCGTCGGGCCGAAGCTGCTGCACGGCGACGGCACGCTTGCAAGTCGCGGGGCTCGCGATGCTCGCAGCACCAGACGCACTTCGAGCGATTGTACGTGCTATCTCGACGCGGATCTGCCGCAGGCGCGATATCGCCTACGAGCCGGTCGCGCTCAGCGGCGCCGCCGTGCTCGTGCGGCGTGCGGCGTTCGACGCGGTCGGCGCGTTCGAAGAAGCGTTCGTCAACGGGTCCGAAGACGTCGATCTCTGCCTGAAACTGTGGGCGGCGGGGTACCGCTGCCGTTACGAGCCGCGCGCGACGATCGTGCATCTCGAAGGCGCCTCGCGCGGCAAGGCGATCGACGGTGCGCCCAACGACCGGCTGCTGCAATCGCGCTGGAACCATCGCGTCGCCGCCGTGCCGCGCTACCACGAACCGCTGCCGCCGCTGCTCGACCTGCGCTGGCATTCCGCAACGCCACTCGAGAGCGCGGTCAAGCGCTGCTTTCGCGCCGCCCTCGCGGCCCACGCCGGTGCGCGTGTGGTCGAGAACAACCCCGGTCTCGCGCGCGTTGCCGCCGCGCTCGACCGCCGCGCACGGCTCTCGATCGAACATCGCGGCCGCGGGCCGGTGTGCGATGTCGTGTGGTGCGCCCCGGAAACGCCGGCCGACGCCGGCGCCTTGCACGCGCGCGACGCGCAGCGGTATTGGGTGCCCTCGCAGCGCGGCGCCGAACTGCTGCGCGCGGCGGGCGTCGCGCACGGCAGCATCGCCATCACGCGGCCGGGCTTCGCGGTGCCGGCGAGCGAACCGCCGCGCCCGATCGCCGGCGCGATCGTCGTGCAGCGGCTGGGCACGCCGCCGGCCGAAGACGTTGCCGCTCAGCACGGCGCTCGGTGCGATCCCGGTCGAGCACATCGTCGCCGAACGCGCCGACGGCGCGGCGGTGCAGCGGATCCGCACGGCCGCGCCTCGTGGTGTTCGCCGACACGGGCGATGCGTGGGGTCTGCTCGGCACTGCGGCGCTCGCCGGGCGGCGCGCTCGTCGTCGCGTTCGCGGCAAGCCCGTTTCTCGAGACGATGCCCGCCTGACGCGTGCATCGTCGCCGGCGATACCGCGGCGGCGGCGAACGCGCTGCGCGCGATCCGCGACGACCCTGCTGCGTTCGCGGCACGCGGTCCGCGCGCGGCGCGCGAGATGGCGCGGCGCAGCCCCGACCTGCAGTGCGGGCGCCGCATCCGCGAGCTCGGCCGCGCGTTCATCCACGGCGTCGTCGACCCGAACACGCTCGCGATGACCGGCGCGATCGCCGCCACGATGCGACGCATGACTGACTACTACGATCATCCGCGCGCCCGATCTGCTCGAATTATTTCCGCACGCCCCGGCCCGGTTGCTCGACGTCGGCTGCGGCAGCGGCGCGACCGGCGCGCTTAGCGAAGACGCGTTGGCCCGGCGTCGAGACGATCGGCATCGAGATCGTCGCCGCCGCTGCCGAGCGCGCGGGCGCACGGCTCGACCGCATCATCGCCGGCTCGGCCGAGGACCTCGACTTCGCGGCCGCCGGCATCGCCGGCATCGACGGCGTGATCCTGGCCGACGTGCTCGAGCATCTGGTCGATCCATGGCGTTTCCTCGAGCGCTTGCGCGGCGTCGCTCGCCCCCGACGCGGTGGTGGTGGCGTCGATCCCCAACATCGCCAACCTCTGGCTGCTCGACGAACTGGCCGCCGGGCGCTTCGAGTACACGCCCGACGGCCTGCTCGATAAAACGCACCTGCGCTTCTTCACCCGGCGCTCGATCGCCGCGCTCTTCGCCGGGGCCGGGTATCACATCGAGCGCTGGGAACGCATCGACCGACGGCCGCGTCGACGATGCCACCCGGCGGCGCATTTTGAGTGTTATGGTTCCGGTGCCGCTCGCGGGCCGCGTCGCCGGACGGCGCGTCACCGTACGCGGCGTCGACGACGAAGCCTATCACGACCTGCGCACGATGGTGTTCAAGGTGGTGGCCCGGCCGCTGAGAGGGAAAGCGTCCGGAATCGCGGGAGATGCACCGGGAAGAGCAGAGGAAGCAAACGTAAACGATGAGTGAACCAGAATTCGAAGACATTCCCGGCACGCTGTTGTTCGATGCCGAGCGCTCGCGCCAGGGCTACCATCTCAACATGTTCTGCATGTCGTTGATGAAGGCCGAGAACCGCGAGGCCTTCCGGGCCGACGAAGAGGGCTACAAGAAGCAGTTCCCGATGACGCCCGAGCAGTCCAAAGCGGTCACCGACCGCGACTGGAACAAGATGCTCGAGCTCGGCGGCAACATCTACTTCACCTCGAAGCTCGGCGCGTTCGACAGCCTTTCGTTCCAGCAGCTCGCGGCGAAGATGACCGGTTCGACGCAGCAAGAGTACGCCGACATGATGATCCACGGCGGCCGGTCGGTCGAAGGCAATCGCAGCAAATCGGAGTGGAAAATCGTGGCTAAAATCGTCGCCGGCGTCGCGACCTCACACGTGCCGGCCATCGGCGCGGCCATCGACAACGGCAAAGCGGGCGAAGCCGTATTGGCAGCCGCTCTTCCACGGCTTCGAGCCCTCGAAGAAGTGGATCGCCGAGCTCAACCCCGACGTGATCATCCTGGTCTACAACGACCACGCCTCGGCGTTCTCGCTCGAGATCATCCCGACGTTCGCGATCGGCTGCGCGGAATCGTTCGCGCCGGCCGACGAAGGCTGGGGCGCGCGCCCGGTGCCGGTGGTCCAGGGGCATCCCGAACTCGCCTGGCACATCGCGCAGTCGACGATCCTCGATGAGTTCGACATGACGATCGTCAACAAGATGGACGTCGATCACGGCCTGACCGTGCCGCTCTCGCTGATGTACGGCCAGCCCGCGGCGTGGCCGTGCCCGGTGATTCCGCTGGCCGTCAACGTCGTGCAGTATCCGCCGCCGACCGGTCACCGCTGCTACATGCTCGGCAAGGCGATCCGCCGCGCCGTCGAGTCGTTCGACAAGCCGCTGCGCGTCGCGATCTTCGGCACCGGCGGCATGTCGCACCAGCTGCAAGGCCCGCGCGCCGGCTTGATCAACAGCGAGTTCGACAACGAGTTCCTCGACAATTTCTCGAAGGACCCCGAAGCGATCGTGCAGATCCCGCACATCGAATACGTGCGCGAAGCCGGCTCCGAAGCGATCGAGCTCGTGATGTGGCTGATCATGCGCGGCGCGATCGACGAACACGCCAAGGAAATCTATCGCTTCTACCACGTGCCCGCGTCGAACACCGCCGTCGGCCACATGATCCTCGAAAACGTCTGATAAAGGAACATCTCACTACATGAAAGTTGCTGTTGGCGGACAGGGCGCGTTCGGCGTCAAGCATCTCGAAGGCATCGCCCGCATCCCCGGCATCGAAGTCATCTCGCTCGCGGGCGGACGTGCCGAATCGACCAAAGCCGTCGCCGAGAAATTCGGCATCCCGCATTGGACGACCGATCTCGCCGAAACGCTCGCGCAGCCGGGCCTCGAGGCCGTGATCCTGGCGACGCCGACGCAGATGCACGCCGCGCAAGCCGAACAAGTGATGCGCGCCGGCAAGCACGTGGAAGTCGAGATTCCGATCGCCGACTCGCTGGCCGATGCCGAACGTCTGCTCGCGGTGCAAAAGGAGACCGGCGTCATCGGCATGGCCGGCCACACGCGCCGCTTCAACCCGAGCCACCAGTACATCCACAACAAGATCAAGGCCGGCGAGCTGAAGATCCTGCAGATGGACGTGCAGACGTACTTCTTCCGCCGCACCAACATGAACGCCGCCGGCCAGGCGCGCAGCTGGACCGACCATCTGCTCTGGCACCACGCCTGCCACACCGTCGACCTCTTCCAGTACCAGACCGGTGAGACCGCGACGATCGCGCGTGCCATCGAAGGCCCGATGCATCCCGAGCTCAAGATCGCGATGGACATGGGCATCCAGATGAAGGTGCCGAGCGGCGCGATCCTCACGCTCTCGCTCTCGTTCAACAACGACGGGCCGTTCGGAACGTTCTTCCGCTACATCTGCGACAACGGCACCTACCTCGCGTATTACGACGATCTGAGCGACGGCAAGGGCAACAAGATCGACCTGTCCGGCGTGGCCGTGTCGATGGACGGCATCGAGCTGCAAGACCGCGAGTTCTTCTCGGCCATCGCCGAGAAGCGCGAGCCCAACTCGAGCTTCGCCCAAGTGCTGCCCGCCATGCAATCGCTGGATCAGCTCGAGCGCACCCTGAACAGCTGATGACCGACACGCCGTACGGTATGCCGCCGTACGTGATCGAACGCGTGATGGCCAAGCGCGGGCGTCTGGCGGTGTTCGACCACTTCGACCCGCGCAAAACCGCGTTGCTCGTGATCGACATGCAGAACTTCTACGTCGGCGAGATTCCCTCGGTGCTGGCGATCATCCCCAACATCAACCGGCTCGCGCAACGCATGCGCGAGCTCGGCGGGCCTCGTCGTGTGGCTCGGCATGAGCGCGGGCAGCGAGGGCGAGAGCCGCTGGCACGTGTATCACGATAATTTCTTCACGCCCGAGAAGGGCGCCAACCACCGCGACCAGCTCTCGCCCGGCCACACCGGCCACGAGTTTCACGCCAACCTCGACGATCGAGCCGCAAGATACGATCGTCTACAAGTCGCGCTTCAGCCCGTTCATCGCCGGCGCGTCGAACATCCAGGACGTGCTGCAGGTGCGCGGCATCGAAAACCTGATCGTGGCCGGTACCGCGACCAACATGTGCTGCGAGTCGGCCGCACGCGATGCGATGATGCTCGACTACCGGGTCGTGATGGTCGCCGATGCGAACGGCGCGCGCTATGACGACGACCACATGGCCGGCCTCACCTCGTTCTACCAGAGCTTCGGCGACGTGCGGACGACCGACGAAGTCATCGACTCGCTCTTGGCAAGCTGAACTGCTCGTCTAGACGGCGCGCGACGTCCGGCGCCTAGCCATCGGTGTACCCGGGTTCGATCCGCACGTCGACGACCACGGTTTGCCCGGCGTCGACAGCCGCGACGGCACGCTCGAGCGTCGCTACCAAGTCGTCGAAGTGCGAGACCGGGCCGAACGTGGTCGCGCCTTGTGCGCGCGCCATCATGGCCAGATCGATCTCCGGATCGTCGATTTTCATTCCGATACGCGCGTTCGCGAGTTCGCGCCCGCGGTGTTTCGCGACGGTTTGCTGATGCCGTTCGTCCTGATAGTAGGAGCCGTTGTTGCCCAGGACCATCAGTAACGGGATGCGGTAGTGAACGGCCGTCCAGATCGCATTCGATGTCATCAAGTAGTCGCCGTCGCCGACCACCGCGATCGGAAGGCGCCCGGTATCGCGCAACGCCAGTGCGGCGCCGACCGCCATTCCCGCGCCCGAACCGACCCCGCCGCCACCATCGTCACCGAGCATGTCGAGCGGACCCGTGATCGGCCAGAGCCGGCCGCTGGCCCACGATATCGGATAGCGGATCAGCGTGCGCGGCCGGCCGGCGGTCACGCGATCCAAGGCCGCGGCGAGATGCGGCGCGGTGATCGTGCCCGCCGGGCTCGCGGTCGGGAGCGGTTCGGGAACGACCGGGACGCGATCTTTCCAGGTCGCAGTCCGCGTGCCGGCGATCGCGCGAACGGCAGCCAGGATCGCGGCGGCGGCCGCATCGGGCTCGGCCATGATCGACAGGTCGACCGGCGGCAGCGCGAACGAATCGCGGGTCCACCCACGGTGCACGTGCTGGTCGAGCGAGACTTGGACGATCGTTGTTCCGTGCGCGTCGGCATGGCCGGCAAGCCGCAGTGTTCCGGCTAGATCGATCCAATCGAGGCTGAGGATCGCGTCGGCTTGCCGGATCAGTTCCGAGGGGTGCGGTCCCGGCCGCTTGAACGCCGGCGTGCCGAGCAGCGGATGGTCGCTCGGGAACGCCGCCGCAGCTTTGAAATCGGTGAGCACCACCGCACCGAGCGCCTCGGCCAGCGCGATGCGATCGGCCCACGCGGACTCGCTGCGGCTCACGCGTCCCATCAGAATGAGCGGACGCTGCGCGTTGCGTAGCAGCCGGGCCGCTTTCTCGGCGATCTCCGCTGCGGGCGCGACCGGATCCGGCGGCAAGAAACGCGCGACGTCGGGTAGCGCCGGGATGCCCTCGAGCGGTTGTTCTTGCAGCGCAAAGTCGAGCGCAACGTACGTCGGTCCATACGGTGCGGTCGATGCAATTTGCCGCGCCCGCAGGATCGACTCATACGCGGCGGCGATCGACATCGGTTGATCGTCCCACTTCGTGAAGCCGCGCACGAGCAACCCTTGGTCTTGTGTCGTGTGAAGCCAGTCGATCCACGGGCGGCGAAGCGCGGCGTCCATCGGTCCGTTACTTCCGATGACGACCAGCGGAACGCGATCGGCCCAGGCGTTGAAGATTCCCATCGTCGCGTGCATCAGAGCCACGTTCGCATGCACGATCACCAGCATGGGCTTCCCGGTGACTTTGGCCCAGCCGTGTGCAAGCGCGACCGCACTCTCTTCGTGCAAGCAGAGCAGCATTTTAGGCCGTTCGTTGCCCAGGTAGTTGACCAAACTGTCATGTAAGCCGCGAAAGCTCGCACCGGGGTTGAGCGCCACGTAGGGCACGTCGAGGGCGCGCAGCATTTCCGCCAGCGCGTCGCTCCCCCATACGCCGTTGCTTGCTGAGGGGAGCGCCTGTTCGATGGCGTGCGCGGTGCCGGTGATGCTCAAGGGAACGGCCTCTCGGGAGATGGTGTTTTAGTTCGAAGGAACCTCGGCTGCGAACAGGTCTGGGGCCCGAATCGGTGCCTTCAGCGCACCGTATTTGACAAGAACATCGAGCAGCGGCTGTACTTCCGACGTGCGCAGCGCGTCGTCGTAGGAAACGCGCGGGATCCCCGCCGGAATCGGCGCCCCGAGGTATTTCGCGAGGATCTCGGCCGAACGCGCATGGTTGGCATTGGCCCACGTCGCGGTTCGATCGATGACCTGTGCGAACGTGCGCACGATGTCAGGGTGGGCTTTGGCATAGGCTTCGCTCGTGAAGTAGACGCCGACCAAAAAACGCGGAGCGATGGCATCGTAGACGGGCGCGAGCAGGCGTTCGTCCCCGGCCAGCGCTTCGCTGAGCTCCGGCTCGGTGAGCGAGGCAGCATCGATCCGCCCTTGCTGGAGCGCCGCGACGTCCTCGGAGTCGGGGATCTCGACGAAATGCACCGCTTTCGAGTTTCCGCCATGTCTGTCGATCCACACTTGGGCGCCGTAATAGCTCATATTGGTAAGCTGGCGCACAGCGACCGTCTTACCGCTCAGGTCAGCGGCCGTTTTTACCCGAGACCCCTTCGAGACGATCAGCCCGGAGGTCGGATTGGTGCTGCTGTAGATCGCAGCCGGCGCGATGATAACGAGCGGGACGTTTTTCTCGCGCGCGAGCGCGATGATCGGCACGGTGAGGCTACCGATGTCGATCGCTCCTGCGACCACCGCCGAGGAGAGCGCTCCCGTGTTCTTGAGCGCGGTCACTTTGACGTTCAGCCCGGCGTCTTTGAAAAACCCCATGTCGGCCGCATAAAACATCTCGCCGGACGAGTCGTTGGGCGGCCCGGCAACGGTGACGACCGGGGCGGTGTCCTGCGCGATGCCGGCGGCCGCCGTCGTGCCGAGCACGACCAATCCGAAACCGATAGCCCAACCAAAAATGGAGACGCACGATTTCTTCATCCTCGGCCATTCCTCCGATCATCGATGTTTCCTCATTACCCGCTGACCGATGGTTGAGGTGAACCCGTAATACTGGGCAAAGCCGGGAAGTGCCACCCTGGTGGCACTCGGCGGCCGCATACTGCGGACCATGTCCGCTCCACGGATTCGGGACGGCCGCTTTGCCTTCGTCGACGTCGAGACGACCGGTATCGACGCATCGAAATGCGCCGTTGTCGAGGTCGCCGCGCAGATCGTCGAAGCCGGCCAGGTCACGGCGAGCTTCGAGTCGCTGGTCAACCCGTTTTGCGCGATCCCGCCGTTCGTTACCGCCATCCACGGCATCGACGACAGCATGGTCTGGGGCCAGCCGCGCCTGCGCGACCTGGTGCCCCAGCTGCTCGACCTCTGCCGCGGGGCGGTGATCGTGGCCCACAACGCCGCCTTCGACCGCCGCTTTCTCCCGTTTCTCGCGGCCCATCCGTCGGCGTGCTCGTGGCGGCTCGCGTCGCTCGTCGTTCCGGAGGCGCCCAACCACAAAAACCAGACCCTAGGCGAGTTCTTCGGGGTGCGCGACCCCGGTTTGCTCGGGCGCCGTTCGCATCGCGCGCTCGCCGACGTGATCGTCACGCGCCACGTTTTCTTCCACTGCGTCGACCGCTACGTCGCGGCCGGCTACGACGACCACCTCGAAGCACTCTTCGACTTTCTGCAGCCGAAGTATCTGCGTGCGAAGTCGGCGTAGTCTCCAACCATGCAGCGGGTTGAGGGCGGGTTTGTCTATTCCGCCTCGGATCTCAACAACGACCTGGAGTGCCGCCGCCTCACCTGGCTGGAAACGAAGCTTGCTTTAGGCGAACTGCGCCGTCCCGATCCGGGCGCGGCCGTCGAGCTCATCGCCGGCAAGGGTGATGCCCACGAAGCACGCTACCTCGAGGCACTGCGCGGCCGGCACGGCGACGCGATGGTCGTCTTCGAGGAGCGCGTGGAGAACACGCGCGTAGCGATGCGCGCGGCGGAAGCGCAAACATTGGCCGCCATGGCGAGCGGTGCGCCGATCATCTATCAGGCGACGTTCTTCGACGGCACCTTTCTCGGCCGCACCGACTTCTTGCGGCGCATCGAGACGCCGAGCGCGCACTGGCCGTGGAGCTACGAGGTTATCGATACCAAGCTCGCCCTGCACGCGAAAGCCTACTTTCTCTTGCAGCTCTGCAATTACAGCGAGCACCTCGCGCGGCTGCAGGGAACGCTGCCGGCGTACGGTCATCTCGTTCTCGGATCGGGCGTCGAAGCGCGGTTTCGCATCGACGACTACGCGGCGTATTACCGCCGCCAGAAGCAGAGCTTTCTCGCGCGCGCCGGACAACCGGCCGATGCCTATCCGGCGGAGATCGCGCATTGTCTGGTCTGCCGGTGGGCCGACGCCTGCGAAGAACGGCGCGAAGCCGACGACTATCTCGGCATCGTGGCCTGGATGCGCCAGAGCCAGATCGATCGGCTCGCCGCGGAGGGGATCACGACGATCGGAGCGCTCGCGCAGGCGCGCGACGACCAGCGCCCCTTCGGGATGGCCGAGGCCTCCTTCGCCACCCTGCGGGCGCAAGCGAAGCTGCAGCACCGGCAACGTACGGAAAAACAGCATTACTTCGAATTTCTCGATTGCGAGGAGAAACGCGGCTTCTCGCAGTTGCCGCCGCCCGCCGAAGGCGACGTCTATTTCGATATGGAGGGCGATCCGCTCTATACGCCCGAGCGCGGGCTCGAGTATCTGTTCGGCGTGCACCTCGGCGCGGACGGCGAGTACCGCGCTTTTTGGGCCCGCAACCTCGGCGAGGAACGCGCGGCGTTCGAAGCGTTCATCGACTTCGTCGTCGAGCGGCGCCGGCGCTATCCCGACATGCACGTCTATCACTACGCACCCTACGAAACCGTCGCGCTGCGGCGCTTGATGGGAACCTACGGCACGCGCGAAGCGGAGCTCGACACGCTGCTGCGCGGCCAAGTCTTCGTCGATCTCTACGCCGTCGTGCGCCAATCGCTGCGCATCTCGCAGCCGAGCTACTCGATCAAAAAACTCGAGCCGTTCTACGGCATGGTGCGCAACACCGATGTGAAGCGCGGCGACGATTCGATCGTGCAGTTCGAGACCTGGCTCGCGAACGGCGACGAATCGATCCTCGCCGACATCGAGCAGTACAACAACGACGACTGCCGCTCGACTTGGCTGCTCCACCGCTGGCTCTTGGAGCGCCGCGCCGAACTGGGCCGGGCACTGGGAGCAGAGGTGGCCTGGCGCGACCCCGCTCCGCCGCCGAAGCCCGATGAACCCGAACCGGCCGGCGATCTGGCCGCTCGGCTTCTCGCCGGTTTGCCCGAGCCGCGCACGGAGAGCGAGCTGCGGGCAGCCGAAGAGAGCGTTCGCACGCGCTGGCTGCTCGGTCATCTGTTGCAATATCACCGCCGCGAAGCGAAGCCCGCGTGGTGGAAAGTGTTCGACCGCTACGAAAACGCCGATCAGCTGACCGAGTTCGACCACGAAGCGATCGGCGACCTGACCTGGTGCGACGATGTCGCGCCGTTCAAGATCGGCCGCGATCGCAACTCGGTCTACACCTATTCGTTTCCCGATCAGCTCTATAACTTGGGGCACAGTAGTCCGCATTGCCCGCACACGCGACAGCAGGCCGGCGACGTCATAAAGATCGACGACGAGAACAACCGGATCGAGATCAAGCTCAGCGGAAAGATCGTCCCGGCGAAGCTGCGAGCACTGATTCCCGGCCGGCCCGTCCCGACGAAGGTGCTCGAGGAAGCCCTGCACCGAATCGCGGCGAGCTTCGAGGACGGCACGATCCGCGAACGGTTTCCGGCCGCACTGGACATCTTGCTGCGTGCCGCGCCCCGCCTTAAAGGCATGGTGAGCGGCGCACCCATCCAGCCGGCGATCATCACCGGCGACGCCATTGCCGCACGCATCGGCGCGCTCGACCGCAGCTACCTCTTCGTCCAAGGTCCGCCCGGCAGCGGTAAGAGCACGACCGGCGGTGACGCGATCGCCGCTCTCATCGCCGCCGGAAAGCGCGTCGGCATCGTCTCTCGCGGCTACGCCGCGATCCAGAACCTGCTCGACAAAGTCGAAGAATCGGCAACGCGGCGCGGCATCGCGTTTCGCGGTTTGCACCGGCACTCATCCGACGAGCACGCCTATGTTTCGCGCTCCGCTACACCGATGATCCAAAGCACCGGCGATAACGACGCCTTCGCGACCCAGCCCCACGATCTCGCCGCCGGAACCCCGTGGCTGTTCGCTCGCGAAGACCTCGTCGGGCAGTATGACGTGCTGTTCGTCGACGAGGCGGGGCAACTGGCCCTCGGCGACGCCATCGCCTGCTCCGGGGCGGCGCACAACGTGGTGTTGCTCGGTGACCCCTTACAGCTCGCCCAAGTATCGCAAGGCTCGCACCCGATCGGCACCGGTTCGTCGGTGCTCGAACATCTGCTCGGCGAACATCATACCGTACCGCCCGACCGCGGCGTGTTTCTCGACGTGTCCTACCGCATGCACCCGGATATCTGCGCGTTCATCTCCCGAACCGTCTACGACGAACGGCTGCACGCGGCGCCGGCAACGGCCGGCAACGCGGTCACTTCCTCGGGGCTCAGCGGGGCCGGGTTGCGCTTTCTGCCCGTCGTGCACCGCAACAACAGTCGCGAGTCGGTTGAGGAAGCGGAGCGGATCGCAAGCGAGGTCGATACCCTGCTTGGGGGCCGGGTCGCCCTGCGAGGCGGCGCCCCGCGCGCCCTCACCCAAGACGATATCGTGGTCGTCACCCCGTACAACGCACAGCGTCTGCGCATCGCGCGAACGCTCGCCGCGCACGGCCATGCCGGAATTCGCGTCGGCACGGTCGACAAATTTCAAGGCCAGGAAGCTCCGGTCGTCTTCTACTCGATGGCGACGTCGAGTTCCGAGGACATGCCGCGCGACATGACCTTTCTCTTCGAGCAGAACCGCTTCAACGTGGCGATCTCGCGCGCGCAATGCCTCTCGGTCGTCGTTTGCTCGCCGGAGCTGCTGGAAGTCCGCTGTCGCAAGCCCGATGAGATGAAGTTGGCGAGCCTCCTGTGCGGCTTCGTCGAAGCGGCGGCCACGGAAGTCCTCGCACTTCACGCTTAGGAGCCGATAAAGTTCTCGCGCAAGGTTTTGCCTTCGTACGCACGGCGGTAAAGGCCGCGCTGCTGGAGCAGCGGTACCACCTCGGCAACGAAGAGTTCGAGGCCCGCATGCGTGAGGTTGCCGATGTTGAACCCGTCGGCGGCCGAGTTCACGAACCACTCTTCGAGCGTCGCGGCCACTTTGTCGGGCGTGCCGGTGAAGACGCGGTGTGGTCCGCGCACCGGCTGGCGCACGAGAAATTCGCGTACCGTCAGGTGTTCGCGCCGAAACATGTCGATCATGGCCGATGAGTGTCCGAGCGAGATCGCGGTCGCGACGGCAGTATCGAGAATGTCCGGTGCGACCGGCTCGTCGAGCTTGAGGCGATCGGGCGCCGTGCTCAGCCGGACCGCGAGCTGCGCCAGCGCATCATCCGTCGTGCTGTCGGCTTCCAGCGCACGCCCTGCCTCTTCCGCGGTACTGCCGATGTACAGGTACAGACCGGGGAGGATCCGCACGTGGTCGGGATTTCGCCCGGCCGCGCTGACGCGCGCCTTCATCTCGGCATAGAACGCCTGCGCACCGGCCAAATCGAGCGCGACGCTGAAGATGCCCTCCGCGACGGCGGCGGCAAAGGCCTTACCGTCCTCGGATGCACCGGCTTGAAAGAGCACCGGCCGGCCTTGCGGCGAGGGCGGCGTCTGGGCCGGGCCGCGAACGTTGTAGTAGGGGCCGGCGTGGTCGATCGGATGGATCGCAGCCGCGTCGAGCGTGGCCCCGCCGTTTCCGTTCCCGGTGAGCGCCCCGGGGTGCCAACTATCCCACAGCTGCAGCACGACGTCGACGAACTCGCGTGCGCGGTCGTAGCGCAGGCCCTTGGGCGGCAGCTCGGTCATGCCGAAGTTCTTTGCCGCCGACTCATCGTAGGTGGTGACGATGTTCCAGGCCGCCCGCCCGCCGCTGACGTGATCGAGCGACGCGATCGTCCGCGCGACGTTGAAGGGTTCGTTGAACGTCGTCGAGGCGGTCACGATCAGCCCGATGCGTTCGGTGTGCGCGGCCAGGATCGTCGCCAGAACCACCGGATCGAGGCCCGGCGCGGGCGGGCGCCCGCGGCCTTCGTGCAGCGCCAAACCGGCGGCGTAGAAGATTCCATCGAAGAGCCCGCGCTCGGCCGTTTGGGCGAGGCGCGTATAGTAGTCGGTCTGCAGCGCGGCTGCGTCCCCCTTCGCCGCGGCTTGCCACGCGCCGAGATGCTCACCGGCCGAGTTGCCGTGAAAGTTGAGGTGCATCCGGCCGCTTCTCATTCGTATCAGGGGCCCCATAACGCGAGCGTTTTGCGCGCGTAGTCGGCCACGACGGCATCAGCCTGCGATTTCGGCGGGTCCTTGAGCCGGTAACTGGTGATCGACGGGAAGTTCGGCGGCGTCGGCGATCCGGGCATCGTGCCGTATGAGGATTCGAGCTGCGCGAGCATCTCTTGCCCGTGCACCGAGAACAGCCACGCTTTCAACAGCATGCCCGCGTGCGGGTGCGGCGCCGTCTTGAGCAGCGAGACGCCCGGGCCGAGCATTACGGATGAATCGGCGAGAAACGCGAGTTTGATCGGCGCCCCGTCCTTCTGCAAGGGCGGGGTGCTGTGTGAGGGCGCCCAGAGCCCGATCGCAAACCGGCCTTGCGCGACGTTCGAGAGCAGGGCGGTATTATTCGGCGAAGGCACCGTATCGGCGTGCAGCGCTTGCAGTTGCGCTTCGCTGAGCATGTGGTTGTAATCGAGGGTGGCGAGACAGACGTCGATGACGTTGATGCCGCCGGGTTTGGTGAACGTCACCTTCCCCTTCCACTTCGGCGCGAGCACGTCGTTCAACGAATGTGGCACTTCGTTGTCGTGCACCAGGTTGGAGTTGTAGACGAGCGTGAACAGGTTGCGAAACGGAATTTGATAGGTGCCGCCGGCGCCGAGAAAATTGGGATCGAGGCCCTTGCTGGTCGGCGGAACGTAGGGCTCGACGCGTCCGTCGCGCGCGAGGATCTCCTGATCGGTGAAGGCCGACATCGCCACGTCACCGGCATGATTGCCGCTGGTGACCTCGGCCGCGACGCGGCTGAACAGCGGTGCGCCGAACACGATCGTCGTGCTGACCTTGAGGGTCGGGAAGTCTTTCATGAAGGCATCCCACAACGGCTGAAAATTCGGGTATGCCGTGTAGATGTTGAGTTCGGTTTCGCCGGCCTGTTTGGTTTGGTCGTAGAGCGTCTTGAGCACCGCCTCATCGGAGGCAGCGCGCGATGCGGCGGCGGCCGGACGGCCGGAGGTTACGCCGATCGAGACGATCCCCAGCAAGACAACGAGCACGGCCGCCAGCCAGCGGCGCGACAACGGCGGTGGGTTCATGATTGGCCTTCTTTCGTGGGCAAAATGACGAGGTCCGCGGGCGGTAACGACACGCACACCGCCGTGTCGCCGGCGCCCGTTCCGCCGAGCGTGTTCCACGTCTCGAGCGGAATGGTCGCCAGCAGGCGCACCGGCCCGGCTTCGACCGTGCACTGATAGGTACTGCCCATATAGATCGCATCGCGTAAGCGCCCGGCGACCATGTTCGTGCCGCCGGCCAACGCCGGCGGAGCGACCGTGATGCTCGAACTGCGCACGGCCAGTTCGACCGCCGTTCGCACGGCTGCCGCCCGCGGGCCCCGCACGACGAGCTCGAACGGACACCCCTGCGGGCGCACCCGCGTTTCCTCGCCGTCCGCGCCGGTGACCGTCGCCGGGATGAAGTTGTCGAAGCCGACGAACTCGGCGACGAAGTGCGAACGCGGTGCGAGAAAGATCTCGCTCGCGGCGCCGATTTGCTCGACGCGACCGTCGTGCATCACCGCCACACGGTCCGCCAGCGCGAGCGCTTCGGCCTGATCGTGGGTGACGTAGACCGCGGTATGCCGCGTCTCACGGTGAATGCGCTTGAGGTCGAAGCGCAGCCGCGCGCGCAGCTGCGCGTCGAGGTTGGAAAGCGGTTCATCGAAGAGCACGAGCCGCGGGTGCGCGACCACCGCCCGCGCCAGCGCGACGCGCTGCTGCTGCCCGCCCGATAGCTCGGAGGGGTAGCGCTCGCCGTAGCCCGCCAGCCCGACGAGTTCGAGCGCGCTCGCGATCGCCGCCGCGCCCTCGTCGCGCGACGTTCGCCGCGCCCGCAGCGGATAGCCCACGTTGCCGGCCACCGTCATGTGCGGCCACAGCGCGTAGCTCTGAAACACCATCCCGATGTCGCGCTTATTCGGCGGCACGTAGCGGCCCTCGGCCGGACTCGCCACCACCTCACCGCCGATCGAGATCACGCCGGCGTCGGGCTCCTCGAGTCCGGCGATACAGCGCAGCGTCGTCGTCTTGCCGCACCCGCTCGGTCCGAGCAGCACGAAGAACTCACCGTCCGCGATCTCGAGATCGACGTCGTCGATGGCCGGGCGCTCGCCGAACACCTTGCGCACTTGCCGCAGAACGACGTTGCTCACGCGAGCGCGACGCGCCGGCGGCGCGAACGTTGCCGCCGGAAGAAGGCCGCCGCAACGAGCCCACCGGCGCCGGCAACGACCATCGTGAGCAGCATCAAGACGAGCAGCGCTGCCGAGTCACCGATCTTGGCCTCGCTGTTGAGCTGATAGACGATCGCCGCGAGCGTGGTCAGTCCGGGCGCGGCGAGGATCAGCGGCACGTCGAGATTACCGGCCACGACCACGGCGGCGATGTACCAGCCGGTGAGGAAACTCGGCGCGATGAGCGGCGCCAAAACGTCCACGATCGCCGCCACGCTCGACGCGCCGGAGGTGCGGGCCGCCTCGCGCAGCTCGGGCGCGATCTGCGCGACGGCGGCGTGCGCCGCTTGCGCGGCCAACGGCATCACCACGATGATCAGCGCGAGCACGAGCAGCCAAATCGTGCCGTAGATATGGCTGATCCCGGGCACGCTCACGTAGGCCCACGTCACGGCCAACGCCGTCACGATACCGGTCATCGCGTACGGAATCAGCGTCAGGAAACGCAGCACCGCTCTGCCGTGCGTGCCGATCGTGCGGCCGGCCTCCGCGATCGCGACCGCGATGACCATCGCGAGGAAGCCCACCAGCACGGCTAAGATCAGCGTCGTCCGTACCGCGTCGGCAACACCCGGGCGCGCGAGGGCGCTCGCGTAGTGGCTGAGCGTGAGAGCACCGTACACACCCGGGAACGGCTGGAGCGATGAGTACACGAGCGATCCGAGCGGCAGCACTTCCGCGACCACGATATAGGCCCCGGTCGCAACCGCCGCGATACCGGCGAAGGCCCGCAGGCGATAGCGCGCCTGGATTCCGGTTTTGCCGCCGACGGTCACGAAGCTGCGCCGTCCGAGCGTCTTGCTCTGCGCGATGCAGAGCGCACCCGCGACGAGGATCAGCAGCGTCGAGAGCACGCTCGCCTGGGCGTACTTCGGCGGCGCGGCATTGATCAGAAAGTCGTAGATCTGGGTCGAAATGACGTGGATGTGCGCCGGCGTTCCGATGATCAGGGCCGTGTCGAAGACCTGCAGCCCGGCCATGATGCCCAAGATCGCGGCGCCGGTGAGTGCGGGCGCGAGCAGCGGCACGTCGATGCGCAAGAACGTGCCCAGCGTGCCCACGCCAGACATGAAGGAGGCGTCTTCGTGCGCGCGATCGAGCGCACGGAACGGGCCGATCAGGAACAAATAGATGAACGCGACCGTGCGAAATGTGGTCACGAGCAGCAGTCCCGGCCACGACTCGACGTTGACCGTTACGCCGGCGAGCCCCGGAACGGCGTGAATCGCGGCGTTCGCCAGCCCCGTGTACTGGTTGGCAAGCAGGCTGTAGCCGACGGCGTAAAAGAGCGGCGGTGTCGCGAACATGATCAGCATCGCCGGCGTCACGATCTGCCGGAACGGCATGTCGGTTCGTTCGGCGAGGAACGCGAAACTCGCCGCGAGCGCGGTTCCCACAAGCGTCGTCACCAGCGCGAGCAGCAACGAACTGCCGATCGCCTGTAACGTTCCGGGCGCGGCGAACGTCTGCCCGAAGGCACCCAGCGTCCACTCGCCGCCGTTGCCGGGCGCAGCCGTGCGAAAGGCGCCGATCACGAGCATCACCGCCGGCCACGCCAAGAGCACCGCGAGCACGACGAACAACAGCGCTTGCGGCAGCCATTTGCGAGCCGGCAAACGCGTCACGATCCCAAGGCCCGGCACAGCACATCCGGATCGGCCCACGCGCGCAGGTCGAAGTCGTGTTTGATGAAGCCGCGTTCGAACAGGAAATCCTTGCGCGCTTCCAGCGCGTCGATCAGGTACGGTTCGAAGGACATGCCGAGCTGCGCGACCGTGTCGGCGCCGATGCCTTCGGGCAGCCAGTATTCGGCGCTGCCCGTTTCGAGCGCGATCGCACGCCGCGCTTCTTCGGGATGCTCGCGCGCCCAACGCGCAGCCCGCTCGAGTTGCGCCAGGTAGCGCGCCACGAGGTCGGGATGCTCGCGCAGCAGCGGACCCGAGACCGTCAGGACCTTCGGCTGCCCGTTGTTGATCCGCAGCGCGCGGTCGGGTTGCAGCGCGAGGTTGACCAATTCGCGCGCGCCGAGGAGCTCGCGCAGCTCCACACCCCACACACTGTGACCGAAGATCGCGTCGACCTCACCACGCACGAGAGCCAACACTTCGGGCGTTTGCTGCCGCACGAGCTGCGGCACCATCACCGACATGCCGTCCGCCTTCGGCGGCGCTTCGTCGACGTAGCCGACGTCGGCCCGCACGTCGACAAACTCGACCTCGTCTTCGCGCAGGCCCGCCAGCCGCAACGCGTGCGTGAAGCTCTGCAGCGCCATCGAGCGGAAAAAGTCGATCTTCTCTTTACTGCGCGTCGGCAGGGCCAAACGCCGCCCACGCAGCTCCGCGAGACTCCGGATGCCCGTGGCCGGCAGCGTGAGAATACCCTGATACTGCGGCACCCAGTACATGCCGAGCAGCGCGATATCTTCGCCTTCGGACTTGGCGTAGAGCGGCGGCGCGTTGCCGCCTTGACGAAACATATTCTGCAGCCGGTGCGTGAAATGCGTCTCGCGCACGTTGCGATCTTGTGAATGCCGTAACGAGTGCACCGCGATACCGTCCGGCGCGAACTCCTCGGCCAGCCAGCCGCGCTGGATCGCGATACCGGTAGCCGACGGCACGGGACAGCGCGTGTACCAGATCGTGTCGGGGCGTGCCGCTGCCGGCGTTTTTGGTTGCACCGGCTAGTGGGCTCCGAAGGTCGTTTCGACCATTACGTCGATCAGCGCCGGCGCTCCGGACGCGAGCGCGCGCCGGAATGCCTGGGCGAACGCATCCAGCTCCGTGACCCGCGTCGCCGCCACGCCCAGCGAGCCCGCCAGTGCGACGAAGTCGATCGCGGGATCGTCGAGATCGACGCCGAGATACCGGCCGCTCGCAGCGGAATGTCCGCCGATCGCATGCAACCGCTGCTTGAGCACACGGTAACCGCTGTTGTTGATGATGATCGCGATGACGGGCAGCCGCTCGTGGGCAGCGGTCCACAGCGCCTGCGGTGAGTACAAGGCCGATCCGTCACCGGTCAGCACGATGACCGGCCGTTCAGGCATGGCGCACTTCACGCCGATCGCTCCGGGCAAGCCCCAGCCGATGCCGCCGCCGCGGACGCCGAAAAAAGCATCTTCCCCGCCAACGTTGAGGAACTGGTGCAAACCCTCCGAAGTCGAGATCAGTTCATCGACGATCACCGCATCAGGGGGCAGCAGCTCGCCCAGCGTTTGCAGCACGGCCAGCGTCGCCATCGGCTGTTGACCGGCGAGGGAACGGGCGCGTTCGTGCAGCGCCGCCCGTTCGTCGGCGATCGCGGTCTTGGCGCGTTCGCCGCGCGTTTGTCCCGCGGCGAGCTGCGCGTCGTTCATGGCGGCCCGCACCGCACCCGTCAGATCGCGCAGCGTGGCTTTCGGATCGCCGAGAATCGCGGCGGCTTCCGGATAATTCTTACCGAGCTGCCAGGGATCGTTATCGATGTGGACGACCGCGAGGTCCGGCGGGAGGGCTTGGGTCGTCGGAGGCATCGTCATCGTGAAGATGTCGCCGCCGACCGACAACAGCACGTCGTGCGGGTCGAGCGCTTTGCGAATCGGCAGCGCTTGACGCGCGAGGTTCGACCGGAACAGCGGATGCTGCGCGGGAAACCCGCGCCGGTTCGACTCGCACTCGAGGTACACGGGCGCGCCCAGCAGCTCCGCGATCTCGACGAGTTCGGCATGCGCGCCGCTTTGCGCCGCCGCGTTGCCAGCGACGATCACCGGATGCTCGGCATCCGCGAGGATCCGGGCCGCCGCGGCCACCGCTTCCCCATCACCGCGAAAGGCTGCGGCGACGCGCGTCGGCTGCCCGAGGTCGATGTCGGCATCGGCGTTCATCACGTCGGTCGGCAAGGCTAGAAACACGGGCCCGGTCGGCGGCGCGAGTGCCGTCTTCACCAAACGATGCACCAGCCGCGGCAGCTCGGCGATGCTGCGCGCCTCGACCGCCAGCTTGACCAGCGGGCGCGCCAGTTCGGCCAGATCGGCATACAGGGTCGGCTCGGTGCTGGCGAAGCCCTGCGCCTGCTGACCGGCCACGATCAGCACCGGCGAGCCCGCACGGTTCGCATCGTAGAGCATCCCCATTGCGTTGCCGAGTCCCGGCGCAACGTGCACCAGCAGCACGCCCAGACCATTGGCGGCCTGCGCGTAGCCGTCGGCCATCGCCATCGCTCCGGCTTCTTGCAAGCACAACACGAAGCGGATGCCGTCGTCACCGGCGAGCGCGTCCATGAACGCAAGCTCGGTGTTCCCCGGGTTGCCGAAAATGACGCTCACCCCTTCTTGTTTCAGCAGCTCGACGAACGCGCGGCTACCGCGCACGGCGATCTCGCTCGGCGGCGCCGCGGCGCAAACACGCGATCAGCGCATTGCGCATCTCGCGATCTTCGTCGGTCACGACGGCGATCCCGATCGAGAAGATCTCGATGCCCAGATCGTAGTAGTCGAGCACCGCATCCGCGACCGTTTCCGGCGAACCCACGAACGACGATGCGACCGTGCCCGACGCCAGTTTGGAGATCGCCGTGTACATCGCTTTGCCGACGCGTTCGCCTTGGGATGAAGCGGCCAGCACGCGCTGCTGGGCGACGCTTTGCGGTTGGAGCGCCGTTTTTTCGCCCTGCTCCCAGACCCGCTGTCCGCTGCCCGCGTTCGTGAGCTCGGCGGTGATCGCTTCGGCCTTCAGCCACGCCGCCTCGTCGGTCGGCGCGACGATGAAGTTGCAGTCACGCCAGAAGCGCAGGGTGCGGCCTTCCTGTGCCGCGGCGGCGCGCACGCGCGCGAGTAGCTCGGCCGTGCTCTCGAGCGGTTCCGCCGTCAGCGCGTACACGTCGACGTGTCGCGCGCAGAACGCGAGACCTTCGGCCGATGCACCCGCACCGGAGATCGTCGGGTACGGCTTCTGCACCGGTTTGAATGACGACCAAGCACCTTTGACGCGGTAGAAATCACCGTCATAATCGAACGGCTCGTCGGAGGTGAGCAGACGTTTGAACACGTCGAAGTATTCGCCGGCGCGCTTGTAGCGCGTCGCTTTGTCGACGAAATCGCCTTCGCGCCACTGATCTTCTTCGGTATTGCCTTGAATAGCGTGAATCATCACCCGGCCGCCCGAGAGCGCGTCGAGCGTCGCCAGCGCCCGCGCTCCGGACACCGGCAGCTGCAGGCCCACGCGATGCGCGGCCACGAGCCGCAGGCGCGTCGTTGCGGCAAGCGCCCACGTGCACACGGCCCACACGTCGGGCCACGAGCTGCGGTGCGCAACCAGTGCGCTGTCGAGGCCGTCCTCCTCGAACTCCCGCGCGGTTTGGCTAATCCAGGCCGGGTCCGGGAGGCGCAGCTTGGGGATGGGCCCATAGTAGGCCGCCTGCCGCGCCAATACCGCCTCGGAATAGGCAGGCCGCATGTTGGATGATCCGGGGAGGCGTCCGCGCAGCTCGATCGGCATCAGGGTTCCTGATCATCGGCCACTCGCCATCGGATAACCTGTTAGCGGGCTAGGAGGCCGTCGATAAGTCCAGTGCCAGCGGATCGCGCAGCGCGGGGATGTGGCTGAAGCGCGGCATCACTTCGCGCGCGAAGAGGCGCATCGAGGCCTCGGAGATGTGCCGCGTCTCGCCCGTCCACTCGCCGAGGAAGCGCACCAACAGGTGGTTGATGCCGAGGTCGACGAGGCCCTGAACGCGGGCCGCCACGGTGTCGGGGCTGCCCGCGATGGTCTCCCACATGTCGCCGCCCGCGGCATAGGCGGCCGTCGTCGATTGGCCCTCTTTCGGCTTCACCACCGGACCGTGCAGCGGTCCATACCGTTCGACGAAGCTCGTGCGCATCGCCAGATGTTCGGCCTTGGCGATCTCCGCCCGTTCCTTCGCCTCGGCGTCGGTCGGCGCAACGACGACGCTCAGCCAGTCGCAGGTGCACCAGCGCAGGCACTCATCGATGATCTCTTGCGGATGGTTCGCCGCCGCGAGAGCTTGGCGGTACAGGCGGACCTGCTCGACCAGCGGCGACTCGCTGCCGAACGTGCCGAGAAACGCCGGCCAGCCGTTTTCCGCCGCCGTGACGACCGCCGCGTCGCGGCTGGCGGTGCGGATGACGACCGGATGACGCTTGCGGTAGGCCGCCGGCACGACCCGGCGGCTGATCTCACCGCGATGCGTCGGCATCTCGAAGGTGTACTCGGCGTCGCCGGTCTGAAACTGCCACAGGCGCTGCATCACTTCCAACGTGTCCTTGGCGGCTTGACCCGAGCGGTGGTAGAGTTCGCCGACGCCGAGCCCTGCCGGTTCGGCCCCCGGGAAACCGCTGCCCAGGCCGTAGAGCGTGCGGCCCTTCGTCAGCTGGTCGAGCAGATTCATGCTCTCGACGAGCCGCACCGGATGATAGTAGGGCGTTGAAAGCACCCCGAACCCGAGGAAGCGCTCGCGCGGGATTTGCGGCGCGATGTAGGCCGCGAACTGCATCGGATTGCTGTGCCAGGGGCCGCGGAAATGGTGCTCGGTGAACCAGGGGTTATATCCGAGCTCGCCCGCCAGCAGCGACTCTTCGACCGCGATGCCCAGCACGCGTTCGTCGACCTCGGGACCGTCCTCGGCCGCGACGTACATCGTCAGGACCATCGTCGAGAAATCCATACCCCCAGTATACCGGGGCTCGCGGGCTCCCCCTAGGACAAATGTTCGGTCGCCATCTTGCCGGGCAGGCCCTCCCGCGCAGTAGGCGAGCATGAACATCACCGCACTGCAATTCGGGCTCTATCGCGATGGCGATAACAACCTCGACACCGTGCAATCGCCGGTCGTCGATCAGGCCTTCCGCGTGAGCGCGGCCGACTCGCACATCGCGTTCAACATCGAAGATACGACCGCGCGGCGCGACTTCGTCGCCAACGGCGGCAAGCGCACCGAATCCTACGACCTTCGCGGCGGCGAGATCGACGGGCCGGTCCGCGTCGATGCGCCGCACGACCCGTCCTCACGCGAAAACCTGACCCAATTCGTGGCCCACACGCTCGACGCCGCCGAGCGCAACGGTGCCGGCCAGACCTGGCTCGACCTCGTCGACCACGGCGGCGGCGACGGCGGCGGCTTGCAAAGCGATAGCCACCACGCGATCATGTCGTCGACCGACATGGCCGGCGCGATCGCCGACGGCATCGCGCAGCACGCCAAGGAGCACCCCGAGGACGCCGGCCGCGGCATCGACGGCGTCGTCGCGAACCAGTGCCTCATGTCGACTTTGGGTTTCGCGGATGCGCTGAGTCAGGACGGCGTGAAGTTTCTCGCCGCATCGCCGGAAACGATGCTCGCGCCGGGCACGCCGACGAGCGTGGCCGAAGATATCGCCGCGCATATCGACGATCCCGGCGCGATGGCGAAGGCCGTCGTGAAAGACGTGATGAGCACGAAGTACGGCATCGGCGGCATGGCCTACAAACCGGCCGCCGCGATGGACGTGCTCGATCTCGATGCCACGAAGATCGGTGCGATGCGCGACGCGGTCAAGGCACTCGACCACGTCCTAACGAGCGACGTGCGCAAGAGCGACTCCATCCAAGCCGCGGTTCTCGACGACGCCAAGTCGGTCGACGGGATGGTGCGTTTCGATCAAGGCAAACTTCCCTGGCATGCCGATCGCCCGGCGATCGCGCTCTACGACACCTTCGCCGGCGACACGCGCTTGCCGAACGACGTGCGCACCGCCGCCGCAAACGCATCGAAGGCGGTCGGCGATCTCGTGCTCGCCCACGCCGAGAGCCACGGCTTCGCGCCGTTCGGCGGCGCCGACTATCGCGACGCCGCCGGCCCGACCGTCCATTTCGCTACAACACCCGGCCAACGCGATCCGTGGGCGCCGAAGGTCAGCGAAACCCACACCGCGTTCTACAAAGAAGTCGGCGCTGCAAAGCTCGACCACGCATTGCTCGCCTAGGACCCCCAACACCCGCGATGCAAATCGCCCAAGTTCGCGCCTCCAAGAAAAGTTACGCCCCCTTTGCCAAGGAGGAGGTTTTGGCCCGATCCAGACGGAGGCGAGGCCTTAAAGGGCAGAGAACCCATAGGGTTATGCCTCGCAAGCGTTTCAATGAGAGAAAAGCAACGCAAGTCGCCGCGCGTTTTTTGAAAGCGGCCGGGGGCAAGCTGGAGTACCTCAGCGTTATCAAGTTAATGTATTTCGCGGATCGCGAGGCGCTCTTGAGATGGGGGGCACCGATCACTGACGATCGCTACTACTCTCTTGACCATGGTCCCGTGCTGAGTCAGGTTAAGAACCTCATCGATGAGCGCAGCGCCGGTTTTTGGGATCAGCATATCACGGCCCCTAGCAACTACCAGATCGAGATAGTTCAAGACCCTGGTGACGACCAACTATCCGTTGCCGAAGAAAAACTCATCGACGAGGTTCATAGATCGAACAGCCACCTCAGTTGGTGGGCCTTGCGCAATAAGAGCCACGAGCTCCCGGAGTGGACCGATCCGGAAGGGAGCAGCATTCAGATTGAGATCGATGATATTCTCCGCGCGGCCGGAATTCGAAAGAAAGAGCGGGCGCACATTGAGCGAGAGCTCGAGGGATACCGCGCAATGGACGCCCTATCTGTCGATTAGTGAGTGCTAGGAAAAGGCGATACGTTCCATTCGGAACTCGACGGCCATCTTTGGGTCGTCATAGCTGAATCCACGGATGGAAAGGAGCTGATCTGTGTCAGCTTCACTTCCCAGGAAGATCGTAAGGAACAAATCGTCGTATGTGAAGAGGGCGAGCATCCATTTTTCACTCACACTTCGGTAGTCGCATATAACTACGCCAGACGCTTCACGAAAAGGACCGTTCTGAGCTACCTCGACGGTGGGACCTTTAAGAAAAAAGCACCCTGTAGCGAGAAGTTACTCGGCAAGGTCTGCGAAGGCATCAAACGCTCAGAGCGCGTCCCGAAGCATGTATTGAAAGCCTTCAATGAATCGGCCGATGTTGAGTGAGACACCGGTTGGCATCCGGGCCGCCTTTCTACCCACCTCGGCGCTGTTCGACGATGTGTCCCAGGCCAATGCGATGCCTGGGCGCCGAAGTTCAGTGAGGCGCACACCCCGTTCTGCAAAGAAGTCGGTGTCGACAAGTTAGGCTATGCGCTCTTGAAGCAGGTATCGCAGAGAGTATCTCCGTTGAAGAGCGGCGTCTTTCCGGCACGGTAGATAATGTTGAAGTCGCTCGGATCGACGCAGATCTGGCGACACGTCGGACAGATATATAAAGAGCCGGCAAGGTGCTGCGGCGAGTCTGCTGCCCAGTCTAAAGCACTTTGCTCGATCTGCTCAAACGGAACGTCGGGTGCCCAACGAGCGACGAACTCGCGCCGCGCGACTGCGCGCTGCTGTTGACGCAGCGCCTCATGTATACACCGCTGTTCGGCAGACTACTGTTCTAGCGCGGCCTGCCTTTCGCGGGCCGCAACCCTCATGGCGACTTCGGCTGCCCTGCACCCATTACAGATCATCCTACCATCCGCCGCGAAGTTTTCGCGAATCTCAAAGGTTTCGTAACCTTCGGTACGGGCGCAATAACCGCTGCGGCAAATCATCCTAGCGAGACTCAAGACGCCCTCCTCAAGAAAAGCAAGTGAACGCCTTTGAAAGACGGCAGTCGAGAGGTCGACGGCCGACATTTTCGGCTACTCGCCCCCGTCGCCGAGCGCCAGCCCTTACCGCACCTCGTTCAACGAGTCCCAGATTCCTTGCCTGCTCGGCGGAACCGCCTTTTCGAGCATCGATAAATCGCTGTGGGCGCTCGAAGAAAAGCCATCCGGAGGCACTTAACGCCACCTTGTGGTTCGGCTGAACATCCCGACCAGAACCCTATCGTATCCGACGTAGGCCGTTTGGGAATCGGCATTGACCGGCTTCGACGGCCCTTGCATGCAATTCAATCCGCACATCTACCAGGCGTTTCCGTTCTCGATCCGGGTGCTTTACGAACCCGCCTGCTGCGCGATGGCGCTACACTCGTCGCGCAAAGCGCCCTAGGGAAGCGGGGTGTTTTGAGCACGACGCCGGGTGTGCATCAAGAAATATGGCAAGGTCCGAGGGCGTACGCGCACATTTCCGATCATTACGTCTCGCACGTGATCAGAGGCACTTCAACCGTTGTCTTCATCGACTTCGGATTAGTGCACACGATTGTTTCATGATCCAGCGGTAGTAGCTTTTTATATTGATCGACGATCACCAAGCGTACGATATATCGCGTGCCCGACGGAGGCTTCGGCACAAATATCGCAATGTCGCTTTGATCGTCTCCGGCGATTCCGGACATCGCTGCTACGCGCTTACTCTGCACGATTGTATAATTCTTAGCATTTTCGACTGAATAGGACAGTACAGCTTTGCGGAATTGTAACCCAAACATTTCCACGGTCACAAACAGCTCCAATCCCGTACGCGTCACGTCATCGTTCTTGAAGTCGGTTTCTTCCGGGAACCCGGTTACACCAAGCTCCGTGCCGAACGTGAGAAGCGATATCTCTCGGGGAGCCTTAACATTCTTGAACGATATCTTGACGCGTTCTTCTTTTACGGGGATCCATTCAATTGCTTGAGGCACGAAGATCACGAGCGCTAGTGCAACGACCGCGGCGATCGGGGCCAAATACTTAAACCAATCGCTGATCTCAGAGGCGATATTTTTTGTTGTCTGATAAATCGACTTTACGCTATCGCCCGTCATTTTTTGATTGGCTCAAAGCAGCGCTGCGGTTCGCCCATCTCTCCAACGGACGACATTCCGCGGCAGTTAATCCGGAAGTAGACGTATTTGTAGTCCGACTTCTCGGGAGGGGGCTCAGCTTTGAACAGGCGTTCACCGGAAGCCCACTTTGCCGTGATGTTCGTCGTAGTCGTGCCGCTACGAAAGCAGACACCGTCCGCGATCACCACGCTCTTGCGCACACTTTTAGGGGCCGTTTGCGTCCGGTTTATTTCGATCGTGTTGTACGACGTTTCCAACGGCTTCCCGGAGAGGTTGCACAGTTCAATATTCGCGCCGAAGTCCGGTGGGGGCACTACCTGATCGGCCTGCGCCGAAGCATAGCGACAATTCACGAAGAGAAGCATCACTGCCAACGCGACGCTCGCTGCTCTGCGGTAAGTCGGCGAAGTCATTTCTTGGTTGGCTCAAAGCAACGCTGCGGTTCGCCCATCTCTCCAACGGACGACATTCCGTGGCAGTTAATCCGGAAGTAGACGTATTTGTAGTCCGACTTCTCGGGAGGGGGCTCAGCTTTGAACAGGCGGTCACCGGAAGCCCACTTTGCCGTGATGTTCGTCGTAGTCGTGCCGCTGCGAAAGCAAATACCGTCCGCGATCACCACGCTCTTGCGCACACTTTTCGAAGCATTCCCGTTTCCGTCTTTTTCGATGGTATTGTAGGACGTTTCGAGCGGTTTGCCTGAATAGTTGCAGAGATCAATACTGGCGCCGAAGTCAGTTGGGGTCGGTACCGGGTCCCGCGCCGAAGCATAGTGCGCACTCACGGCGAGAAGCGCCACTGCAAGGGTCATGCTCGCCAATGCATGACCGCCCCGCGAACGTAGAGAGCCCCGAATCTTCAACGTCTTGTTGCTCCTCCTACAAACGGTCCCAAGTCGAACGCATTCTCACGTGGCGAGCACCACGGCGTAGTGCCGTGCTGTTACATATCATCGCGCCACTTATATCGTTCGGCAGAGGAAGCCTGCGTTAGCAATCGCCGATTCAGGCGCATTGCTCGGGCAAGCGCGACGCATTCGTTCCCTGGAGCGCTTGCGCCATGCGTGGAATGACCGGGCAGGGGCCGCCAAACAGCCGCTCGGAAGCGGCTTCATGCAGGCTGTAAGTCTAGCACTCCACACCTGGAAGGCTTGACCGTAGCTTACTTTGAGGGCGTTGGCTTCATCGGCGACGACGGATTCGCAGAGAGTTGGGTGAAGTAGTCAGGGGTCACGGGTGCTTTACGGGTCCGTCTGCTGCCTCATGTCGACTTTGGGTTTCGCGGATGCGCTGAGTCAGGACGGCGTGAAGTTTCTCGCCGCATCGCCGGAAACGATGCTCGCGCCGGGCACGCCGACGAGCGTGGCCGAAGATATCGCCGCGCATATCGACGATCCCGGCGCGATGGCGAAGGCCGTCGTGAAAGACGTGATGAGCACGAAGTACGGCATCGGCGGCATGGCCTACAAGCCGGCGGCCGCAATGGATGTGCTCGATCTCGACGCAAAGAAAATCGCCACGATGCGCGAGGCCGTCAAGACGCTCGATCACGTCCTGACCGGCGACGTGCGCAAGAGCGATGCCGTCCAAACTGCCATCCTCGACGATGCTACGTCGGTCGATGGAATGGTGCGTTTCGATCAGGGCAAACTGCCCTGGCATGCCGATCGTCCGGCAATCGCGCTCTACGACACGTTCGCCGGCGACACACGTTTACCGAACGACGTGCGCACCGCCGCCGCGAATGCATCGGCCGCCGTCGGCAACCTCGTGCTGGCGCACGCCGAGAGCAAAGACTTCGCACCGTTCGGCGGAGCTGATTATCGTGACGCGGTCGGTCCGACCGTCCACTTCGCGACAACCCCCGGTCAACGCGATCCGTGGGCCCCGAAAATCAGTGAAACGCACACGGCCTTTTACAGAGAAGTCGGCGCCGCTAAGCTCGACCACGCATTGCTTGCCTAAGACTTAACCCGCCGGGCACGCAAGTGGTACTGTGTTCTACATGCGGTCCGTCATCCGGTGCCTCGGCAACTCACAGGGTGTCTCCATCCCGACTCGCCGATTGACATCACGGTCGACGGCGCAACGATCGTACTGCGCAAGGTTGCCGTTCACCCTCGCGAGGGGTGGGCCGCCGATGCCGCGCTCGTGAGCGAGGATTCAGAGGACCGCGAATGGTTGGCTAGACATCTCGACACCGAGGCCCGCGCTGAGCTCAAGTGGTAGCCAAGCGAAGCGACGTCTACTGGGTGAGTCTCGATCCCACGGCCGGTAGCGAAATCCGAAAGACGGGCCCTGCGTCGTCGTCTGCCGGACGAGTTGAATTCGCATCTTCAACACGTCATCGTCGCCCCGTTAACGAGCACGATTCGTTCGTTCCGCTTTCGGGTCACCACGAGCGTTGCGGGAAATCCGGCATCTGTGGTTCTCGATCAGTTGCGCACGGTCGATGCGGCGCGCCTCGGAAAGCGGGTTGGCAAAGTCGACACGCGGACGATGCGCGACATTCTCGCGAGGCTCCGGGCAATGTTCGCCCCCTAGTTTGAGGTGGCCCGGCAGTATCCGCTCAGGTTCGTAAATTGTAATGGGTTTGTATCCTAAGTTTTTGCCGCAAGCGACCGAACAGTTTCTTTAGACGTTCGTTGTGGGCGATCTGGAGGGACTGAGTGTTGTTTTCGAGTCGTGCCTTATGGTTGGCGTCGTTTACGCTTGCGCTGGGGGCGCTGACCGTTGCGGGCTGCGGTCCAAAAAAAACGCTGCCGCCGGCTCCGGTAGCGACGCCCTCGCCCTCGCCCTCTCCAACGCCTAGCCCGTCGCCTCTTGTCGCCGCCTCGTCGTCGCTCGCACTGAGCGGGACGGGCGCGGCCAATGCGGTGACCGACCTCATCAGCGAGCAGGGCTATACCGGCACATTCAGCGCGACCGGCTGCTCGGGGGTGGCCACCGTCAGCCCGGCGAGTCCCGCGGGTCCTTCGGCAACGTTAACCGTGACCGGTGTTGCAGGCGGCTCTTGCACGCTGACGATCACGGATGCATCGAGTCAATCGGTGAAAGTCGCGGTCACCGTGACGGTGACGGCGTACAGCGTGCAGTCGAAGGGGGTGCAGTAATGCTCCGTCGTTCTATCGTATCGGTCGCACTTCTCAGCGTGGTCGGCCTGGCGGCGTGCTCGGGCGGCGGCACTGCGCCGAAGGTATCGCCTTCCGTCGGCAGTTCTACACCCGGCGTCACGGCGCAATCCCTCGCGACAACGCAATTCTTGTTCGGGAAGCTCAACACGGTGACGTCGTCGGCGAGCACGCGTCGACCACAGTACGTGACGAACGCGATCACGTCGGTGACGATTACGCTCACGAGCGTCAACGGGTCTAAATACGTTCCGCCGTCGGGAACCGCGGCCTCGACGACCAGCAGCATCACCATCTCGACCTGCCCGTGCACGATCAGCGGACCGGCGGCGCCGGCAGGGAGCGATGTCTTCGTGCTGACGGCTTACGATGGCTCGGGGAACGTCGTCTCGACGGCCTCACCGACGCTCACGATCGCGGCCGGTCAACTCAATAACGAGGCCATCACGCTCAATGGCGTTCCGGCATCGTTGCGGGTAGCGCCGCCCGCGGCAGCCGCCGGCACGGCGTTTTCGACGCCGCAGCTGATCAGCGTCACGGCGCTCGATGCGGACGGCGGCACGATCATGGGAGCCTACGCGAATCCGATCACCCTTTCAGACGCCGATACGAGCGGCGCAACCACGCTCGCGACGTCGGGCACAGATTCGCCGGCCGCCGGGCAGTTGCTCAGTTCGAGCGACGTCGCGACGCTCGCCTACACGGGACTTGCGATGCTTCCAACGACGATCGGCGCAGCGGCCAGTGGTACGACGGCAGCCAGCGGAAGCTTCGCTCCAACCCTGCAGCCGATTTTGACGAACGCGTCCGGCACGCCGGCAGCCCTCACCGTGGGGTTCTTTGGAACCCAGTCCGTGACGCTGACCCCAAGTGAAGCCGGCTGGACGAACGCACCCTACAACAAAACCCTGACCGTTACGCCGGCTGCCGGATGCAGCACCGTCGCCACGTTATCGGGGTACACGTTTACGCTTGCGACATCAGCCACGCGCGGTAACTCCTGCACCGTGGCGGTCAGCGACGGGCTCGGCGGCAGCAATTCGGCGTCGTTCACCCTCAACGCGGGCGGCTCGCAAGCTTTTGCCTATACCGGAGCGGCAGCGACGTTCACGGTCCCGACCGGCATCACCGTCATGCAGATCGCTGCGGTCGGCGGCTCGGGTGGAAGCACGACCGGGACGACGGGTGGCCTAGCGGGCACCATGACCGTCGCTTCCCCGGTTAGCGCGACACTGACGGTGCAGGTTGGCGGTGCCGGTGGCAACTCAGTTGCTGCGGCTGCGGGCAACCAGCCGGGCGGGTTTCCCGACGGCGGCGCCGGTGGATCGGGGACGACGGTGCAAGGTTCGGGAGGCGGCGGATCCTCCAGCGTAACGCAAGGCACGACACTCCTCCTCGACGCCGCCGGAGGCGGCGGCGGAACCCGCGGTGGAAACGCAGGCTATCCGAACGGCGTCACCGGGACGTCCTCAGGGGTCGGGGACTCTCAGCCGGGCGCTGGGGGAACGCAGAGCGCGGGCGGAGCCGGTGGCACGGGATTTGGTGGTGGACCGGCGGGCGCCAATGGCGGGGCGAGCAGCGGCGGTGCGGGGGGCAACGCCACCGGGGCCGGCGGCGCCGGCGGTTCCGGGGGTGGCGGCGGATATTTCGGCGGCGGCGGCGGCGGCGGTGAAATCGCCGGCGGGGGCTTAGTCGCCGGCGGCGGCGGCGGCGCCTCGTACTACAACCCGAGCGGAACGCTCATCTCGAACGGGATCGCCACCGGCCGCGGCAACGGTAGCGTGACGATCACATACTGATTCCGGGCACGGCAGCGCCGAGCGTCGAAGGGACTCGCATGCAATTCGTGCCGCACATCGACCCGGCGTTGCCGTTCTCGACTGCCGTCATCGTCGACGGCATCGCCTACATGTCGGGCAACATCGGTATCTTGCCCGACGGGTCGGTGCCGCCCGGGCTCGAGCGGCAGTCGCGACTTGCGCTCGACAACATGATCGCCGCGCTCAAGCTCGCCGGGTGCGCGCTCGAAGACGTCTTCAAATGCACGGTTATGCTCGCAGACATGAACGACTGGCCCGCGTTCAACGTGATCTACCTCGAGTATTTTCCAGCCGGCCGTCTGCCGGCGCGCAGCGCGTTCGGAACAACGGGTCTCGCCCTTGGAGCACTCGTCGAAATCGAGTGTCTCGCGAAAGTGCCGGCCTAGCTACCGTGGTTGACGTTTCCCTTCCGCGTGCGTACGGAGACGTCGAAACCGCAGTTGTGAACCTCGTCGACCGTCTGGCCCCAGTCGTCTCCCTACCGCATCAGCCGGCTGTTGCGCGAAACATCGCCGCAGTGCTCGCCGGCAAGCGCAGCTCGATGGGCGCTAGCATGTTCGTTCGGCAAAGTATCATCCGCCGCGGCACCGCCACGCAGAATCAGGTGATCGATGGTCTGGCAGCGTGGGTCACCGTGCTCTTCGATCTCGGCAACCTGCGATTGGACCGGAGCAGAGCCCTCGACTGCAGCGCTACGATCGGCGACGAAGCGCTGGAGCGCCTTACTCGGGCCGTAGCGAGCTCGAGCAACGGCTGCATCTTGGCCGTCCCACACGTGGGCAGCCTCGAACTGCTCTTGGCGTACCTCAAAGACCGGGGATTCGATGTCGGGTTCGTCTACAAAGTCGGCGCCACGCCGACGCCGACCGAACGCTGGATCAACGAAGGCCGGAGTGCGACTCGCGCCACGCCGATCCGGTTCGGAGAGCGGACCACCGGCCCCGAGATCGAGAAGATTCTGCAAGGCGGCGGCGTGGTCGTCATGGTCGTCGATGTTTACCCGAGCGCCCGATACAAGGGCATCCCCGTCACGGTCCATGACGCCGAGTTCGCGTATCCGCCCGGTCCGGCACACTACGCGCGCTCGGGCACGCTCGTGCTGCCCGGATTCGCATCGGCGCGCGACGCGGACGGTTTTTCGATGGATATTCTCGAGCCGATCGCGTACGACGCATCGATGTCGGTACGGGATGCCGCTGCCGACTTCACGCAACGTGTCGCGCACCGCGTCGGTGAGTTCACGGCGCACGCCCCGGCCGCATTCTGGCTGTGGCATCCCATTCTCAACGATCCGTTCCTTGCGATCGCCTTACGGCAGCGGCCGGATCTCCTGAGCGCGACGGTCGCGACGCTGCGGGATGACGAGGTGACGGCGACGGCGATCGAAGCAATGGGCTTGATACTGACGACCAGCGGCCTCGCGGAACGACCTTTGCTGGCGGGATGACCCACCTCAACCGGCCGGGCCGATGAGCCGGCGGTTCGTCGTAATCTACGCCACGATCGCACTCGACGCGGCGGGTATCGCGCTCATCTTTCCGGTCATGCCGGGTCTGCTTCGGTCCTTGACGGGTACGAACGAAGTCTCCACGTTGTTCGGTGCGATGCTGGCGCTGTATGCGTTCATGCAATTCGTCTTCGCGCCCGTCGTCGGCGTGCTCTCGGATCGCTATGGCCGCCGGCCGATCCTGCTGCCGGCCATCGCCGGGTCGACGATTGCCTATGCGATCATGTCGTTCACGCCCTATGTCTGGCTGCTCTTCGCCGCTCGCGCTGTGGCCGGACTGACGGCAGTGAACACGGCCGTCGCTACCGCCTACATCGCCGACATCACGCCGGAGGCCGAGCGCGCGCGCCGCTTCGGCCTCGCCCAAGCGTTCTTCGGTTTCGGCTTCGTCATGGGGCCGGTCGCCGGCGGCGTCCTCGGCGACGTGTGGCCGCGTGACCCGTTCCTGCTTGCCGCCCTGCTGAACGGCATCAACCTCGCGCTCGCGCTGTTCGTTTTGCCGGAGTCGCACCGGCCGGAGCGCAAACCGATCGACTGGCGGGCGCTCAACCCGCTCGTGTCGCTGCGTTGGGCGCTGACGTTCCGCGCGCTCGTTCCGATGCTCGTGGTGTTGCTCCTCGTCAGTCTCGTCGGCCAGACATACTCGACCGTCTGGGTGCTCTTCGTTGAGGATCGGTTTGGGTGGAACGACACCGATGTCGGCCTTTCGCTCGGCACGTTCGGTGCGCTCGTCGCCCTCGCGCAAGCCTTCGCCATCGGGCCGGCGGCACGCCGGCTCGGCGAACGCGGTACGCTCCTGCTCGGAATGAGCTGCGAAGCCGTCGCTTTGCTCATCCTTGTTTTCGCGCGGGCGGGTTGGATCGCGTTCGCGGTGATACCGCTGCTCGCGCTCGGCGGGATCGGCGTGCCGGCGCTGCGATCGCTGATGACGCGCGCCGTCGATCGCGAACGTCAGGGGCGGCTGCAGGGCGTCAGCGCCAGCTTCATCAGTTTGGCAGCAATCGTCGGCCCGCTCCTCTTCAGCTGGGTTTACGCGTTGTCGCGCCGCGATGGGAACGGGCTCGTATGGATCGTCGGCATCGCGATCTCCGCGCTCAGTGTGCCGGTCGTGCTGGCCGTGCCGCCGCCGGCGACGAGCGAGCCGACGGGGCGCTAGAAGAGGCTCGCTCCGATCGCCTTGGCGGTGCGATGGAGCGAGATCGACAACGCGTCGACGTTCTCTCGTTTGAGCCGCGACGACGGGGCGGCGATACTAATCGCGCAGCGCACGCGCCCCACCGCATCGTGAATGCTGGCGGCCACCGTCGAGACGTCGGCGTCGCTTTCCGAAAACGACGTCGCGTAGCCGCGCTTCTTCACGAGCGCCAGTTCGCGCAGCAGTTGCGTGCGGGTCGCGATGGTTCGCGGCGTGACCGCGGGCAAGCGTTCGCGCGGATAGAGGGCCAGCAGATCGTCCTGCGGCAGCTCCGCGAGCAGCGCCTTGCCGGTGGAGAGTGAGTGCGCGGGCAGGAGCGCGCCGACGCGCGAGGACACGCGCAGATTGTGGTAGCCCTCGACGCAATCCAGAAAGATGACCGTCTGGCCTTGTAATATTCCGACCTGCGTCGTCTCGCCGGTTTCGGCCGAGAGGTTCTCCAGATAGGGCCGCGTCTGGGGCCGAATGTCGAGCTCGCGAATCGCATCGAGCCCCACGTCGCGGAGCTTCCCGCCGATCACGTAGGCCTTGGAATCGGGATCGCGGGCAACGTAGGCGTGGTGCTCGAGCATCGCGACGAGCCGCGAGGCGGTCGACGGGGAAACCGCCAGGAGCTTGGCGATGTCGCCGATCGCGAGGCGGCGCCGCTCGGAAAAGAGGTCCAGCAGCGTCAGCGCGTGGCCGACCGACTGGATCGGATAGGCCACGGTGCCGGATTTGCGCACGGTCTCGTCTCCTGGGATGTCATTCTGCCATACAGAATGTGCCCGATTGCATTCTGCCCCTCCCGGAAGTATCTTTCAGCGATGGACTTTGGGATTCAGTTCTTTCCGTGCGTCGGCCCGAACGAGGTCGCCCCCGAGGCGTATTTTTCCGACGTGCTCGATCTGAGCGAACGCGCCGACCGGCTCGGCTACCACCACATCCGCATGGTCGAGCATTACTTTCACCCCTATGGCGGCTACTCACCGAACCCGCTCGTGTTCTTGAGCGCGGCCGCCCAGCGCACGCAGCGCATCCGCTTGATCACGGGGGCGGTGCTGCCCGTCTTCAACCATCCGTTGAAACTGGCCGGTGAGATCGGCATGGTCGACGCGATCTCGCAGGGGCGGCTCGAAGTCGGGTTCGCGCGCGCGTTCTTGCCGCACGAATTTGCCCGCTTCGGCGTGTCACTCGACGATAGCCGGGCCAGCTTCGAAGAAGGTCTCGAAACCGTGCGGCGCCTGCTCGAAGAGGAAGACCTCGCCGTCAGCGGCCGGTTTCATTCGTTTCCCAAAACGACGTCGCTGCCGCGACCGACGCAGCGCCCCCGGCCACCGTTTTGGGTGGCCGCGCTAGCGACCGAAGCATCGTTCGTGAACGCGGGCCGCGCGGGCCACGGCATCATGGCGATCCCCGTCGGCGGTGCGGAGATGTCGCGTTTGATCATGGCCTACCGCAACGCGTGGAAGGAGGCGGGACATCCGGGTGAAGGCCGCGTGATGCTGGCCTTCCACATGTTCGTGCACGAGCAGCCGGGAGCCGCCGCGACGATTGCGCGCGCTCCGCTGAACCGGTATATCGCGTCGCTCGTCGCGGCGGCGAGCGACTGGACCGAAGGGACGTCGTCGGCCGATTATGCCGGCTACGATAAGATCATCGCGAAACTCAAGGCCGACTCGTTCGAAACGCAAGTCGCGGAAGGCTCCGCCTGGGTCGGAACGCCGCAGGAAATCACCGACCAAATCCGGACCTTCGTCAAGCGCTCGGGGCCGTTCGAAATCGCATCGCTCCAGGTAAACTTCAACGATCTGCCGCGCGAGCATGCCGCCGCGTCGATGGAGTTATTTTCGCGCGCGGTCGCGCCGGCGTTCGCGCAAGCGGTCGCGCGTGGCTGAGCTTGGCCAGGACGTGCTGCTCGAAAGCGGCGCGGTACGCGGGCTCGCGCGCGACGAACGCGGCGTGCTGGCGTTCAAGGGCATTCCCTACGCGGCCGCGCCCGTCGGCGACCGCCGCTGGCGCGCGCCGCAGCCCGTGCCGGCGTGGGCCGGTGTGCGCGATGCAACCGCATACGGCACCCGCTGCTTCTCGGCGTGGCCCGGCGACGTCACGCCCGGTCCGCCGCGCAGCGAGGACAGCCTCAGCCTCAACGTCTGGACCGCGGCGCAGCACGCGGACGAGCGGCGTGCGGTCATGGTCTGGATCCATGGCGGCGGCTTCCAATTCGGTTCCTCGGCCATCCCGGTCAGCGACGGAACGCAACTTGCAACGCGCGGCGTCGTGGTCGTCAGCTTCAACTACCGCGTCGGCGTGCTGGGCTTCCTCGCTCATCCGGAACTCGACGCCGAGGGTCCATCCGGCAACTACGGCTTGCAAGATCAGATCGCCGCGCTGCGCTGGGTGCAAGCGAACATCGCGCGCTTCGGCGGCGATCCCGGCAACGTTACGGTGTTCGGCGAATCGGCCGGCGCGCACGCCATCGGCATATTGCTGGCATCGCCGCTCACGCGGGGATTGATTCACAAAGCGATCGGTCAGAGCGGCGCCTTCTGGGACACCTTCCACGGCTCGCTCTCGACGCACGCGCAAGCCTGCGCCCGCGGTAGGGCCCTCGCCGAACGGCTGAACGCAAGCTCGATCGCCGCGCTGCGCGCGCTGCCGGCGCAAGAAGTCAACGCGGCGGCGCCGTGGGACTTCTCCAGCGATCCCGCGGCAACGGCATTCTCCCCCAGCATCGACGGCTACGTCGTCCCCGATGTGCCCGTGAGCCGCTATTTGCGCGGCGAACAGTTGCGCGTTCCGCTGCTGGCCGGCTGGAACGGTGCGGAACACTGGCCATTTACCGACATGGCGCTGCCGCATGCGACCGCCGCCGAATTTCGTGACGCCGCGGCCCGCATGTTCGGCACCGAACGTATGCCTGAGTTTCTGGCATTGTATCCGGCCGGTACCGATGCCGAGGCCACCGCTTCCGCCGCCGAACTGGTCGGCGATTTGCTCATCAGCGCGCAGACGTGGGAGTGGCTCGAGCTGCAGCAGCGCAGCGGCGCACCGGCGTACGGATACACGTTCACGTATACCTCGCCCTACGTCCCGGTCGCCTCGCACCTCGTCGACGTCGCGTTCGTCTTCGGCACCCTGACGCCGCAGTTCATCGTCAACGGCGCCATGCCGCCCTCCGCCGCCGATCGCGCGCTCGCCGAAACGATGCTGTCCTACTGGGTGAACTTCGCCCGACAGGGAGATCCCAACGGCGCAGGTCTGCCGCATTGGCCGCGCTTCGCGGACGATGGCGTGGTGCAGAACTTCGGCCACACCGTCGAACCGCTGGCGAACGCGTGGGAGCCGCGCTTCCGTTTTCTGGCGAGCTGTCGCACCGACGGCGTTTTGCCGGCCGCTTGGCGCGATCTCTAGAAGCCGTGCAGCCGCGCCGGGTTGTCGACTAAGATCTTCTGAATCAGCGCCGGATCGTTGTCGACGAACCGATAGAGCAGGTCCTCGACCTCTTCAGCATCGTTCATCATGCGCTTCGTCCACTGCGGATGCGGCCAGTCCGTACACCAGATGATCCGGTCGGGCGCGGCTTGGACGAACGCCCGGCCGCACGGCAACACGTCATCCCATTTGCTTTCCATTTTGGAGTAGCGGTTGCCGTTGGAGGCCATCATCCACCAGTTATCACGCTTGAGCGCATCGAGAATCCAGCGCACCGAGGGCTGATCGACGCCGGCCGCATAATCGACGTGCGCCATGTGGTCGATGGCGATCGGAATATCCTTGATCGAGAGCAGAAAGTCGGAGTGCGTGAGCAAGTCCTGCGCCGTAACGTGAAGGCGCACGTGCCAGTTGAGCTCCCGTATCCGGTCGATCGAGCGCTTGACGCTCGCGACATCCGGAACTTGTTTGAGGTAACTGACGAAGTTATAGCGCGCGGCCCGAAATCCGAGCGCGTCCATGCGCGCGAGCTCCGCATCGCTGGTCGATTCATCCACCAGGCCGACGGCGCGATAGCGGCCGGTCGCTTTTACCGCTTCGAGCGTATCGAACAAGACGCTGTGGTCGGTGCCATAGATGCTCGCTTGCACGAAGACCGCGCGCTCGAAGCCGAGAGCAGCGTGCATCCGCTGCAAATCCCACACCGTCGCATCCTTGATCGGGCCGTACGCGGCGTTGGCCTTGACCGGATATTTTTCCGGATCGCCGTAGATGTGGACTTGACAGTCGGTGCTGTGGGCCGGCGGCGGCGGTTGCGGCAAGCGCGTGTTTTGATCCCACTGCTGATAGGTCGTCGTTTGGGTCATGGGCGAGAAATGCATCCTCGGCCGTCGAGCCTCCTCGTGGCATCGGCCGACCGGCGCCCCCTTCGGAGCGGCTAGCGCTCGAGCAGGTTCTCGCGCAAGGTTTTGCCCGTGTACTCCGTGCGAAAGCGCTCCCGGCGCTGCAGCTCGGGGATGAGCAACTCGACGACGTTGTCGAGATCTTCCGGCATCGAGATCGTGTGACCGAGCATGAATCCCCCACGGCTGCCGGTGGCCTCGAACTTCTCTTCCAAAATGTCGGCGATCGTTTGCGGGCTGCCGGCGATCGTGTTCTCGTAACCGGTCGCCTTGGGCATACCCAGCTCGAAGAATTCCTCGCGCGTCATTTCGGTGTCGGCTCCGCGGGCGAGGGCCAGGCGATGAACGTAACCGACCGGCGAGGCTTGCGTCGCCGCGATCTCGGCATTGAGTTCGCCCAACTTGAAGCGCTCGGGTAAGCGCGAGAAATCGTAGCCGTTGTTATGGGAGATGAACGCCCCGACGCCGTCTTTCGGAACCATCGTCAGGAGTTTCTCGCGGTGCTCGAGCGCCTCGGCATCGGTTTTCCGAACGACGAGCGGAGTCTGCCACATGATCCCCATAGCGGCCGGGTCCTTGCCGAGCGCAACGAGGGCGGCATCGAGCTCTTCCCGCTGCGCGATCTGCACCTTGAGGGGTAAGTCGTTGCCGAAAGCCATGTCCGCGACATAGGCACACGCGCGCACGCCGCGCGGCGATGAGCCGGCCTGCAGAATCGGCGGCTGACCTTGCGGTGAAGGGGGCGTATTGAGCGGTCCACCGACGTTGAAGAATTTACCGCGGTGATTGACGTCGTGAATTTTAGCCGGGTCGCCCACTTGACCCGATTCGCGATCCCAGACCATCGCGTCGCGGTCCACGCTCGTCCAAAGCAGCCGCAGCACATCGACGAATTCTTCCATCCGCTCGTAACGGCTGCCGTGTTCCATCAACTCGTCGAACCCGAAGTTCGCCGCATCGGCACGGCGAGTGGAGGTGATCAAGTTCACCGCTACCCGGCCATCGCTCACCCAATCGAGCGAGTTCAACAGACGCGCCAAGTAGTACGGATGCATGAACGTCGTCGAGTAGGTTAGGCCGAATCCGATGTGCCTCGTCGCTCGCGCCATCGCGACCATGAGCGGGTTCATGTCCTGGCGCGGCCAGGCGATCCCCCAATGCACGGCGGCGTCGCGAGTGCCGCGCCACATATCCGGCACACCCATGCCGTCGCCCGCGAAGAGCATATCGAAGAATCCGCGCTCGGCCGTTTGCGCGAGCTTCTCGTACATACCGACGTCGGGATAGGTACAGCCTTCCCACGAGTTCGGTATTCGCCAGCGCCCCATCATATGCGTGTACGAGAGGTCGAATGCCAAGTGCATCTTCTTCTTCGGCATGATGTTCCTATCGATCGATCACGGTATCGAGCAGCGCCATCAGCGGCTCGGGTGCGGTGACATGGGGGCTGTGGGTGGCGTCGATTTCGAGCGACGCCCAACCTTCCGAACGAGCGCGCTCGGCAAATTGAGCGAACGGGCCGTGCGTGTTTCGCATCGCGCGAATGTAGCTCCGCGGCACGTGCGGCTCGCCGTTGCGCAGGGTTACCGGCTGCTCGAAACACTTGAGCGGCTGCGGGATGCGCCGCTCCGCGATCCAAGACTGGTCCGCGGGCGACGTATCGGGCGGCGTCGGAGGCGCCGGCACGCGCCAGCCGTCACCGGCGTGTGCTCCGGCCCGCATCTTGGCGTGCTGTTCGGAGCCCACGAGATCGGCCAAGCTTTGGCCATCGCGCGGCACGAACGCATCCAGGTAGACCATCTGTGCGATTCGCTGCGGGGCCCGATCCGCAACGCCCGTCGCCACCATACCGCCGTAGCTGTGTGCCAACAACACGACGTTCCTGAGGTCTTCGGACTCGAGCACGCCCACAATGTCGGCGATGTGCGTATCGAGGTCGATCGACGGGTTCGCCAGGTGCGAGCGCTCGCCAAGGCCGGTACACGTCGGCGAAAAGAACGTATGCCCCGATGCCGCGATAAGCGGGCGCATTTTTTTCCAGGCCCAGGCCGCGGACCAGGCGCCATGAACCAGCACGATCGTTGCCATAAACGTTCCTCCAGCGAATTAGAAGCCGCTGCTCGACATCGGCACGCGAAAGCGGCGGCACACCAAATATTCGATCAGCGCGATGAGCCCGTACAGCGTCAAGCCGATCGCGCAGACTAAGACGATCGCTGCAAAAGCGAGCGCAGTTTGTCCGGACGAGACGGCATAGATGATAATGTAGCCCAGGCCTTGTTGCGCCGTAACGAACTCACCCACGATGACTCCGATCATCGCAGCGGTCACGCAAATCCGCAAACCGGCAAACAGATGCGGCAAGGCATAGACCAGCCGAACCTTGGTGAGGACTTGCCGCGGCGTGGCCAGCAGCGAGGAACACAGCCGCAGGATCGCCGGATCGGCGGCCCGCAGTCCTTGCACGGTCGCGATCGTCGGTGGAAAGAAGCTGAGAAACACCGCGAACACGAGCCGCGAACTCGGGCCCACGCCGAGCCAAATAATGAACAACGGTGCGAGCGCGACCTTCGGAATGAGTTGAAAGATCAGGACATAGGGCCAGAACCCTTGCTCGATGCGCCGGGAAAGCACGAGCGCTGCACCGATTGCGATCCCGAGCAACGCCCCGATCGCATAGCCGGCAACCGCATCAATCGCCGTCGGAACCGCCTGGGGGATGAGCACCGGCCACGATCCGACGAGCTGGCTCCAGACCGCGCTCGGCGGCGGTAGCAGGAGCGGCGAGACATGCAAGACATGCAGCAGCCACTCCGCTAACGGAACGAGCACGAGGATGAACGCCAGCGGCAAGATGAGCTTGCGCCACGTATCCCAAAAGCGGCTCGCTTCAGACGGCACGGTCAGCTCAGATACTTGCGATACGGTTCCGTGCGCACTTCGACCGCCCGCCAATCGGCCGGGCTCATCTTCACTTTACCGGCAAACCGCGGATCGTACCAGGTGTCGAGATCGGGCTTCTTGGCATCGGCCGAAGCGACGTACTTCACCACGAGATCGGCCATCGAATCGAGCTTGGCCGGCAGGGCATACCCAATACCATGCGCCTTCGATTCCGGGCTGACCATGGTGAAATCGTTGAGATCCTTGCCGATCTTCAAGAACTGCTGGGCATCCGGCGTGAGGGCCATCTCCGGAAAGCTCTTCATGAAGATGCGCGTGGCCTCGTCGGAATTCGTCAGCGTCCAGGCGATCGCTTCCGATGTGGCGTCGGCCATCGCTTGGCATAAGGCCGGATCTTTCGCGATCATCGCCCGAGTTGTCGTCAACGCCGTGCCGTAGGCCGAAAGCCCGACCGAGCTGTAGAGCATCCAGCGGATCGGAATCCGCTTGGAAATGAAGAGCGGCAAACTCGTTTGCGCGATACCGGTCATGCCGTCGAGTTGCTTCTCCAACACGACCCGTTCGAGGACGGCGGGATCGGTATTGACGAGTTCGACCGCCTTCGGATCGAAGCCGGCAAGCCTCGCGAAGGCCGGGAACAACGGCACTTCAGCCGACGAGGGATCGTCGCCGATGTGCTTGCCGACGAGTTTCTTCGGATCGGTGATCGGGCCGTCCGCCGGCACGCCGACGCCCATGCCCGCATCATAGCCAACCATCGAGATGCCGGTCAGCGGCAGACCGCGCGTGTTCATCACGATCAACGGGATCGACCCGACGTTTCCAAAGTCGAAGCGCCCCGCAGCGATCGCCTGCGCCGCGGCAAGCGAACCGTAGCCGCGGCTGATATCGATATCGATGCCGTGCTTGGCAAAGATGCCTTTTTCTTTCCCTGCATAGAGATAGATCGCGTTGGCTCCGGCAAGAAACGCGAGGGTGAACTTGACCGGCTTCAATTGCGCGAAGGCCGGAACCGGCACGGCGGCACTCGCGGCGAGAGCGGCGGCCGATGCGATAAAGCTTCGGCGTGAGGTCGAGAGCGGACGCAACGTAGACTCCTTACGGCTTAAGCGGCGAGTTGTTGAAGAGAGGGCAAAACGGGGCTGTCGATCGGCATGAAGGTTCCGGCGCGCACGACCATTTCGGGATGGATGAGCTTGGTTGCGGGGATTTCCGCTTTGAGCGAATCGCGCAACGTCCACTCCCCGGTCAGTTCGCGGAAGATCGAGATGTCGGCCGTCATACCGGGCCGGAGCGAGCCGATTTCACCTTCCATGCGCAGCAGCTTGGCGGCGTTGGTGGTGACCATCGGGATGAGGTCGGCCAGCTCGAGCCCCACCGCCATCATCTCGGTAATCAGATGATAGAGGCCGTAGGGTGCGGCAAAGGGCGCCGGGCTCATCTCGAGCGGCGGCTCCATCTCCGCCGTGTCGGTGAAGACGCCGCGGTACCAGCGCCCGCCGTCGGGAAAGCGCACGTTGTAGCCGTGCAGATCCGAGCCCAGCGTATCGGGAATCACACCGGCCTTGACGACTTTGAAGGCGTTATCGAAGCTGAAGTGTGCGCCGCGGCCGACGTCGATCAGCACGCCCTTCTCGATCGCTTTGAAGACGAACGGATGGATAGCGCCGTCGGGACCGACGAACCCCGACGGAAAACGAGTGAACGGGTGCGCGAGCACGTCACCTGCATCAAGCAACGGAACGACCTCATCGATGATCGCCGACGGTTGAACGCTCGCGCCGTCAACCTCGGGCCATAACGTGCCGAGATGAACGTACAGCGGCACTCCGAGCTCGAGCGACGCGCGCTTGGCGAGCCGCAGCGTCTCCAGCCCCCAGCGCGAGTAGCCGCCGGCTTCAGCGTGTGCTTTGATGCCGCGAATCAAGGCCGGGTTCTCCCGCCCAATCTTCACGATCGCGTCGACGTTGATGCCCGATGGACCGTAAAGATCGACGTACTTGTGCCCGAAGAGGCCGCCGGCCAAATACGTCGAGATGTAGGACAGCACGCGCGTCTTTGCCGGCTGCACCACGAACTCGCGGAAGCCCGCGAAGGTGAGCGCCGACGCGCCGCCCAGATCGACCACGGTCGTCACCCCGCTGCGGACGCCCACCAGATCGGGATTGAGGCCGAAATCGCCGGTGACGTGTTCGTAAACGTGGGCGTGCGTGTCGATGAAGCCGGGAGTGAGCGTCAGCCCGGTGAGGTCGATCCGCTTCGCACGCGGCCCCGCTTCCAGGGAGGGCCCGACCGCAGCGATCTTGTCACCGGCAATTGCGACGTCGGCGATTCCGTCCAAGCCGGCTGCCGGATCGATGACGCGGGCACCGGTGAGCAAAACATCGCAAACGACCGGTGAGGGGGTGCTGGTGGAATTCATGCAAGCATCCTTATGATGTCGACGGTGGCAGAAATCAGGCGCGAGACTGGTGGCTGAACCGGCGTTCCGCGAGAACGACGGCGCCGAAAAGCGCGAGGCCCATCACGCAGAGAACCGCGATGGTCGCGAACACGAGCGCCGTGTCCGCATGTGAAGCAGCCGTGAGCATTACGCCGCCCAGACCGTGCTGAGCGGAGATGAATTCGCCGACCAACACGCCCAGAACGGAGATCGTCGCGGCCACGCGCATGCCGCTGAAAAAGAGCGGCATCGAGTAGGGTAGGCGCACGAACAGCAGGGTCTGCCACGCGTTCGCGGTGAGCGAGCGGCACAAGTTGAGCGCGGTCGGACTCGTTCGCATCAAGCCCGTCAGGGTTGCAATGGAGACCGGAAAGAAGCTCATGAAGACGGCGAAGACGAGACGTGAGGGCGAGCCGATGCCGAGCCAGATGATGAAGAGCGGCGCTAGCGCCACCTTGGGGATGAATTGCGCGGCAACGATATAGGGAAAGATCATCTCGCGAGCAATGCGCGACGAGGCGAGCAGCAGCGCTACCGCCACCCCAAACATCGCGGCCAGCACGCAAGCGAAGAGCGCTTCGCCTCCGGTGTAGAGCGTCTCGTAACCGAGTTCGCCGGCATTCGCGATGAACGCGGCCGCTATGCTCGAGGGTGCCGGTAGGATGACCGGAGAGATCTGGAGTCCCATAACGAGGAGTTGCCAGAGCACCAAGATCCCGACACCGACGGTGAGGGGCAAGACCAGCGACATACGGCGCTCGGACTCAGCCATCGGTGGCCGGCCGGCGCGGGGCGCGGTGCGAGTGCTCGACCATCCCTCGCAGCTGGGCGCAGATCTCGGCGAACTCTGGCGAGTCTTCGATCGAGGGATCGCGCGGCCGCGGCAGCGGGATCGTCACGTCCGCGATGACCGTCGCCGGACGGCGATTCATCACGAGGACGCGATCGCTCAAGTAGACGGCTTCGCGGATCGAATGGGTGACGAAGAGTGCGGTCTTGGTGTAGCGCTGCCAGATGTCGAGCAAGGCATCGTTCATTTCGTCGCGTGTTATGGCATCGAGGGCCGAGAACGGCTCGTCCATCAGCAATATCTCGGGATCGTACACCAGTGCCCGGCAAATCGCGACCCGTTGGCGCATGCCGCCCGAAAGCTGGTCCGGCTTGTGATTTGCGAAGGCGGAGAGTCCGGCGATCTTCAGCAAGTCGCGAGCGCGGTCGCGGTAGGGTGCGCGCTCTCGCCCAAGGATCTCGACCGGAAACATGACGTTTTCAAGAACGCTTTTCCACGGCAGCAGCGCGCTCTCTTGAAACATGACGCCGATGCTCTCGCGCGGGCCGCTCATCGGCGTGCCGTCGATCGAGATCGTTCCTCCGCTGATGGATTCGAGCCCGGCGCACATCATGAGCAAGGTCGATTTCCCGCAGCCCGACGGGCCGACGATGGCCACGAATTCGCCGCGTTGTACCGACATCGTTACGCGGGACACCGCCTCGAGCGGACCCTCCGTCGTCTGATAGATCTTCTGAACTGCGCGCGCTTGAATATAGGCCGACCCGACCTGTTCCATCACCGTCTCCATTCGCTGTTCCGCAAGCATCGGTCGCATCTCCGTACACGATGTCAATAGAGTTTCGTGATTCGCGACGGATGGGAAGCCGCATTACCACCATCCGCTATCGCCGGGTCGAAAAAACGGGCCAAACACCAAAAGCGCGCGACTTACGCCGTGTATAATACTTCATAATTCACGTGATTAATAAATTAGTCCTGCAAAGTACGCAGGAAATCAAAAGCCGCCGTCCGCGTAACGACTTGAAAAATCGTACCGTCAGCCGCGCAAATCGGAGCGGTTCGCCGCCAGCACCGCCGCGTAGCGGGCGAGCCGCATACCCTGATAGCGCGCGGCCGCCAAGGTCTCTTCCGGCAGGTCGCCGCCGCGCGGATCCGTGTAACTCGTGCCGTACGGATTACCGCCGGCTTTGCCGACGGATTTATCGGTGTAGCTCGGAGGCACGATGATCGCGCCCCAATGGTACATCATGTTGTAGATGGTCATGAGGGTCACTTCTTGGCCGCCGTGAGCGTACGATGCGCCCGCGAACGCGGTGGCGGCTTTGTCGGCGAGCTTGCCTTTGGCCCACAGGCCGCCGCTCGTATCGAGAAATTGCTTGAGCTGCGCCGACATCGCGCCAAAGCGCGTCGGCGTGCCGAACGCAAAGCCGTCGGCCCACTCGAGATCGTCGAGGTGCGCTTCGGGCACGTGTTGGGTCGCAACCATGTGCTGTTCCCAGCCCTTGTTCGACGCGATCGCTTCGGCCGGCGCGAGTTCGCGCACCTTACGCAAACGAACGTCGGCGCCGACGGATTGCGCACCGGCTTCGATCGCCTGCGCAACTTTATACGCATTGCCTGTCGAGCTGTAGTAAATCACCGCTATGTTCGGCATCGCCTCAACCCAAATACGTTACTATTCACGTGAAAATAGACCTTTCCTGCGAGAAAGCACGCCGGCGTCGCCGACAGCGTCAGTCGCGAAATTCGAAGATGTTGGCGTGCATGCGTTTCAGCGTTGCAATGAAACGGCCGATCTCCTGATCGTCGATGCCGTCGAACGTTTGGCGAAAAACCCGGCTCGAGGCGGCCCGGGCGACGCCGACCAGTTTCCTGCCCTTCGCCGTTGCCACGACCTCCGTTACGCGCGCGTCCGCTTCGCCCGTCCGCGTCTTCACGAGCCCGTCGAGCTCCAAGCGCTGAACGGTCTTCGTCATCGTTGAAAGCTTGCTGGCACAATGCTCGGCCAGCAGCGACACACTGGCCGGCTCGACCTCCATCAACGTGGTCAGAACGCGCCAGCTCGGCACGTCGAGTCCGATGCGCTTGAGGACGACGTCCATGTCGCGAACGTGGCCGTGCAGCACGCGTACGAGCCAATAGAACGGCGAATCCGAGGTGGTGAAGCTCGGATGAACCGGGTCGGATGATTTCAAAGCGCCGGCTTTTGGAGCGGCTAGGGCCATCGGAGGAACCTCGGGAATCGAGCTAGTTTGGAGCGAAGATATCCGCCGCCGGAAAGGCGGCTCGCAGTTGCTTGTAGCGCGCCGACGCGTCGATCAGCGGCTGCGCCAGCGCCGGGTTCGAGCGCTCGCCGTAGGCGACGCGTAACAGATTCGGGGCGACCGGCACCTTGGTGTACTTTTCGAGAATCGCCGCCGACTTGGTATGATTGCGGTTGGCCCAGCGGGCCGTTTCGAGCATCGCGCTCGCGAAGCGGCGTACCGTGTCCGGGTTCTTCTTCACGTAGTCGGTAGTCGTGAACCAGGCCGAGATCAAGAAGTCGGGGGCGATGGCATCGTAGGGCGCGGCGATCGTGCGGCAATCCGAGGCCAGCGCATCTTCGAGACCGGGCTCCGTGATGACCGCCGCATCGACGCGTTTGGCGGCCAACGACGGCACCATCGTTCCGTACGCCATGTCGATGTACTTCACCGACGATGAATCGACGTGGTTCTTATCCAGCCACGCGCTGACGCCGACTTGGGTCAGCGCGCCGTTAACGGCGATCGTCTTGCCGTCGAGGTCCTTGGGTTCGCGGTATGGGCTCGAGGTCGCAACGATCAGGGCCGTCGTCACCTGCCGGCTCGACCACATCGACGCCGGCGCGACGATGACGAAAGGCAAGCCGCGCTCGTGACCGCTGGCGATCGACGGAATGCTCGCTTGAGCGAAGTCGAGCGAGCCCGCGGTGATGCCGGCGCCGATCGCCGCACCGTTGGTGATGACGCTCAGCGTAACGTCGAGGCCGGCCTTGCGAAAGAACCCCATGTCGAGCGCGTAGAACACCTCGGCGCCGGAATCATTGGGCGTCGTCGCGACGTTGAGCGGAATGAGCGCCTGCGCGCGCGCCGCGGCAGGCGCGCCCGCGGCGACGCACGCGGTCATACCGGCAAGAAAGTGGGCCCGCTGCAGCATCGAGCGCTAAACCGCGACGGGTTCGCCGGCATGGGCGCCGACCGTTTGCCACGGCGTCTCCAGCGGCACGATGCGCTCTTCGGCACGAAGTTTCGCAAACGCGACGGGTTCCCGCAGCGCGACCGGCGCTTCGCCGCGGTTGGCCACGCGCTCCACCGCATCGAGCAGCACCCGCCGCAGACGGATCACCGCGACGTCGCTCGCGCCGAGATGTTCTTTGGTGCGGTCGTAGATCGGCCCCATGCTTTCTTGAATGGCGGCGTCTTCCGAGGTCACGCCGTGGATCCCCGAGTTGGACTCTCCGCGCGCCATCGCCGCGCGATCTTGTAGCCAATCGTTATCGCGCGAACGGACCTTCCGGAACGAGTCGTCGATGTCGATGCCGGGGCGCAAGCCGGCCCGGTAAAAGTGCATGCCGCGCTGCTCGTCGTCGATCGGCGCGCCGGCTCGCTTTACGAAAAAGAACATCGTATGCTCGTCGTCGATCGGCACGAACATTTGCATCGTCGAAGAGAAGCCCGCCGGCGGCGGGATCAGCGCGAAGAACGGTGCGACGAACAGCGTCACGCGCACGTATTTTTGCGTGTCGGCATCGACCAGCGGCCGGCGGATGGCCGCGTAGCGAAAACCGTAGTCCGTCGTTTGCGCTTCGACCCGCGGGCTCAGATCGGCCGACGGCCGGTTGAACACGCCGGCGGCGTCGAGCTCGGTTGCGGCGTTGTCCGGCGCCGACCGGAAGAGGTTGGTGTGCAGAAAATTGACGTGCGATGAGTCGACGACGCCCTCGACGCATTGCAGCCAATTGCACTCGACGCGCGTGCGCACGATCACGCGATGGCTGTCCGGCCCGTAGGTCCAGTCGAAGTCCATCCGCGGCGGCTCGCTCGCACGAGGGCCGAGATAGGCCCACACGATGCCGCCCGCCTCGTAGGCGGGATAACCGCTCGCGGGAACCTTGCTCTTGAAGCCGCTATCGGCCGGCTCGGCCGGAGTCTCGATGACGTTGCCGCCCGGATCGATCTTCCAGCCGTGGTAGAGGCAACGCAGTCCGCAGTCCTCGGCGCGCGCGAGCGCCAGCGACGCGCCGCGGTGCGGGCACGCTTCGTCGAGCACACCCACCCGGCCGTCGTCGTTGCGGAAGACGATCAGATCCTCGCCCAGCAGCCGCACCCGCCGCGGCCCGGTCCCGGCGACGACATCTTCGCCGGCCATCACCGGCAGCCAATAGCGGCGCATCATCGCGCCCATCGGCGTGTTCCGGCCGACCCGGCAAAGTAACTCGTTCTCTTCTCGCGATAACACGCCGGCGCTCCCAACAGTCGTTGCGCGCTCTTTCGCGTCGGCGCGCCGCCAACCCCCGCGCGCTACGCCGTCGCGGCGACGCTCCAGCGAATGGCGTTTCGCATGTGCTCGGAATCGGCGATCCCGCGGCCGGCGATGTCGTGCGCGCTGCCGTGCGCCACGCTGGCGAAGAGAAACGGACCGCCGATTGCGAAGGCGGCGCAGCCCAACTGCAGCTTGGCCGGGATGTGACCTTGGTCGTGAAGCATCACGATATATCCGTCGTAGGTGCCGCGGGCGAACATCACGTCGGCTCCGAACGGCCCCTCGACGTCGATGCCCGAACTTCGCGCCTGCGCGATCGCCGGTTGAATCTCCGCCGCTTCCTCATGGCCGAAGAGCCCGTTCTCGCTCGCATGCGGGTTGACGCCGCTGACCGCGATGCGCGGGCGATCGATACCGATGCCGCGCAATGCGGCCTGGGTCGCTTCGATGACCGGAACGATGTTCTCGCGCCGCACCCGCGCCAAGGCGTCGCGGACCGAGAGATGCGTCGTCAGGTGCGCGATCCGGAAGCGTTCCGAAACGAGCATCAAGTACACGTCGTCGTCAGGCAAGCCGACGGTTCGGGCAAAGAACGAAGAGTAGCCGTCGAACGCGATGCCGGCCGCCCGGATCGAGCTCTGATTTTGGGGAGCCGCGACGACGGTCCCCACGATCCCGTCCAGTGCGAGGTGAATCGCCGCGTCCGCATACGCGAGGATCAGGCGTCCGTTGGCCGCCGAGACTTCGCCGTATTTGAACTCGTGGGCGACCAGCCCGGGCGCGTGCAAAACCTCGACCGCATCGCCCGCGAAGCGCAATTGCTGCGGCGTTGCGACAACGCGGAGATTGAGCTTCGTGCCGAACCGCTCGTTGCCGTCCTCGATCAGCGGTCCGTCGCCGACGATCACCGGCCGGACGCCGGGCCCCATTTCGGCCAGCGCCTTGAGCGTGATTTCGCAACCGATACCGGCCGGATCGCCGATGGAAATTGCGACGCGCCCGTTGGCTGCCATGAGCTCAGATCGGCAGTGCGAGGACGGTGTCGATCAGATGTGAGTCCTGCACGACCAGGCGTTCCGTGAACAGCACCGCGTCACCGCTGACGGCGAAGCGGTCGCGGTATTCGCCCGAGGAGTAGATGCTCGCGGACCCGTCGTCGAGCGTCCGAATGACGAGATAGTTTGAACGCGCTTGAACCTGCTCCTCGCTCACTCGTTCAACGTGCGTTCCGCTGATCAGATGGCGGTACATCTGGCGCGGGAAAACGTTGGCGCGGCGCAGCGAGACGATCCGATCGGCAATCATGTTCCGGTTGGAGCAATTGATCTGAGCCAGCGGCAGTCCGCGTTCGTCGTTGAGACGGGTAACGACCCGATAGGTTCCGTCCACCGCAAAGAACGTCGGCATCTCCTCGAGCCGGTCGGCGTCGATCGACCGCGCGACCGCATGAATGACGTCCTCGATGCGGCGGCGGATGCTCTCGGGAACCCCGCTCACGAGCTGTTCCATCAAAAGCCCATCATCAGACGATACCGGTTCCAGAAGACACGCAGCGGGCGCTCGGAGAGTTTGCTCGCTCCGCCGGTGGTGAGGTCGACGCCGCCCATCTCGATGAACGACGCATCGTCCGCGGCGCTGCCGGTCGTCCCCTGATTGACGAACTCGCACACGGCGCCGTCTTCCATCGACACGAGCCCGGCGGAGCCGGTCAGGTTGTGATGCGCGAGCCGGCGCTGCGCCAGTTCCGGCGGATCGTCTTCGTAACCGAAATAGGTGAACAGGATCTCGGTCCGATCGGGCGCGCGCGGAATCACGACGCGAACCGCGAGGCTGTGTTGGACCTGCTGGATCATGAACAGCGGAAACAGTGCGGTCAAGAACGTCGATGCGCCGTCGCCGAATTCATCGTTCCAGTCGATCACTTGCGTATCGGTGAGAAGAAAATCCGACTTCACCGAACGCAGCTCGCTCGCCACTTTGTCATATTCGCTCGTGTCGGATTCCGTACCGCGCTTCGTATACGTGTAGTAGTGGCCGCGCGGGTCGGTGACGATGGCGGCCTCCTGCGATTGCCGCGAGATGCCGAACGTTCCAAAAAAGCTATGGAGAATGTTGGCATGAATCGTGTCGCGGCCGTTCTCGGCGTAGGTCTTCCAGTTGGCATGGATGACCTGGCTGTCGTACCCGAGCACGCGGATCGGTTTCGCGAAGGCACGCCGGAACGGGATGCCGAGCGTCTCGCCGATGTACTCCTCCAGTGACGGAGCCGCGGAGCTGAGGGTCCCGAAAACGACCCCCGAGCAATTGCCGATCCGGACCGGTTCCAGTCCGTGGTCTTTGAACGCAAAATCCGCGGGTAAGCCGCCTTCTCCGCGCAGGCCGCGCCGAAATGCGGCACCGGTCAAGCGGCCCTGCTGATCGTAGCTCCAGGCATGGTACACGCAGGTGAATCCGGTTCGATTTTTCCCAACGGGCTCGAGACAAACGAGGCTGCCGCGATGGGCGCAGCGATTGACGAAACCGTGGATCGCGCCGTGTTTGTCGCGGGTGATCACTACCGGCGTGTCGCCGATCGACATCGTCTTGAAGTCGCCGGGGTTGGGGATCTCGGCCTCGAGCGCGACATAATGCCAGGCCGGACCGCGAAAAATGCGCTCCTGCTCCCGAGCGTAGACGGCCGGGTCGTGCAAGACCTGATAGGGCACTCGCCGGTAGCCCTCACCGGGCCAATCGACGAGCGCGCTGTCCGCTTCCTGAAGCATGCTTCTCCATTTGTGCGCACTGCGCACACCAACTAGGAATCCAGCGTCGCTACGCTACACAGATTCGAGATTAGTTAAGTTATGATAGGAGAATCAACGCTTGGCTGTCAAACTGCATTTGTACGCTATGCGCACGAATGATTGAACTCTGATGGCATGCAACCCCCGCGATTACGTCGCGGCACTCGAAAACGGGCTGCGCACGATCGAAGCGTTCGATGCGGCGGAGCCGTCGATGACGCTGGCCGAAGTGTCGGCCAAAACGGGTTTGACCCGGGCCGCCGCACGCCGTCATTTGCTCACCCTCACCGAGCTCGGATACATGGAGCATGAGGGACGGCACTTCCGCCTCACGCCGCGCGTCATCAAGCTCGGGCATGCCTATTTTTCCGCGACCTCGTTGCCGCGCTTGGCCCAACCCTACCTCGACCTCGTCGGACGGAAGACCGGCGAGGTGGCCTCGCTGGCGGTTCTCGACGGACCCGACATCGTGTATATCGCGCGCTCGGCGCCGCGGCGTATCGTCGCGGTTGTCGGCGTGGGCGTCCGCTTACCCGCGGCCGTGACCGGTACCGGCCGCGTGCTGCTGGCCAACCACTCGGACGACGTGATCGTCGACGTTCTCGACCAGCTCGGACCGATCGAGAAGCGGACGCCGTTGACGAAGAATTCGCAAGCCGAGATTCGCGCGGAAATCCAGTTTTCTCGCACCAACGGATATTCGATCAACGACGAGGAGATCGAAATCGGCTTGCGATCGATTTCCGTTCCGGTGCGCGCCGCCTCGCAAGTGGCCGTGGCCGCGATGAGCGTCAGCACGCCGCCGTGGCGCATGTCCACGGAGCAAATGATCCGTGACTTCCTACCCACCCTGCGGGAGAGCGCCGATCAACTCGGCGCGTTGCTCTACTCATGACGATGACGAAACGGGCTCGCCGAAGCGAGCCGGCCCACCCGATCCACTCCGTCGACAATGCGTTTGCGATCCTGCGCTTGATCGCGCGCGGCCGGCGCGTTCGCGTCGGTGAGGTCGCGCAAGAGCTCAACCTCTCGGCCTCGAGCACCTCACGGCTATTTTCCATGCTCGAGTACCACGGCTTCGCGAGCAAAGAAGCGGGCACGCGCGGGTACGTCATCGGCTCCGCGCTGAAAGACCTCGGCTACAGCGCGCTCTGCGAGGCCGAGATCAGCGCGGTCGCACACCCGTTTCTCAAGGCGCTGGCGGCGACGTTCGCGGAGACGGTCCATCTGGCACGGCTGCAGGCCAACAACGTCGTCTTCATCGACGCCTTCGAGGGCAGCGGTCACGACGCCGTATGCAGCCGCACCGGCGCCGTGCTTCCCGCCCACGCCACGGCGGTCGGCAAAGCGATGCTGGCCGAACTGAGTGAGAACGAATTCGCCGCGGCGTTTCAAGGCGACCGGCTTCAGAAATGGACGTCGCGCTCGATTTCGAGCCGGCTGGAACTCGAGCGCCATCTGGAAGTCGTGCGCAACGACGGGTACGCGGTCAATTACGGCGAGTGCGAGCGCGACGTTTGCGCCGTGGCCGTGGCGCTCAAGAACCGCAACGGCAAGGTCAGCGGAGCGATCAGCCTTTCCATGCGGCCCGCGAGCTTCGGGCACGAGATCGCGAGCGCGTTCGCCAAACAGCTCCTGCTCACGGCGCGCGCCCTCAGCCCGCAATTGCGGTAGAGCTAGAGTTTTGCACCGCCGCTGGTCGAAACGGCGACCCAATCGTGGCGGTCGGGCACCCACTGTGACATCACGACGGCGTTGAGGCCAACGCCGCGCTGGCTTCCATCGCTGTAGTTGTAGACGCCGATGGTGCCCGAGAAACCGCGCAAGTTCTCGATATACGCGTGGATCTCGCGGGCCGATGCGTTGAAGCCCAAGTGGCGCAGCGCGTCGATCGCGACCAGCGCCGGATCCCAGGCCGTGCAGGCTTGCGGTTGCGCGGGCTGACCGATCGATTTATAGGCCGCGATCAGGCGGTCTTGGGCATCCTTCAGCGGGCCCGGCCGCAGCAGCTCGTGGCGCGAGAGCTGCGTCGACGGAAAGAGCAGTCCGCCTTTCGGAAGCACGCTCTGTAGCGCCGCCATCTGGCCAAACGTCTCGTTGGCGGTCGAGGTGACGATGGGTGCGTCGATGCCCGCATCGTTGATCGCCCGCAACACCGTCGCGATGGCCGTGCCCGACGCCCAGGCAATGATGTATTGCGGGTTCGCGGCGTGGATCTGGGCCACCTGAGCCGTCACCGAGAGGTCGGAGGGTGCGAAATGCTCCGCGGCAACGACTTTGAGACCGCTGTTTTCGGGCAAGCTCATCGCCCGCGCCATGGCGCGGTCGCCGTCCTGGCCGGTGGCGTCCGTCGGCGTCAAGATGGCGAGGCGCGTGAACCCGCGTTCGCGAGCGTAGCGAACGGACGCGCGAAAGAGGTCCGGGGTCGCGATCATCGCGGAGAAGACCGTGCTGCCGGGCACCGGATCGATCGCCGGCGAGAAGCAGTACTGCACGGTGTCGGTCATCAGCGGCATCATCGCCTTGCACTGCGCGCTGAGCGTCGCGCCGAGCACGATCGGAGCGTGGCGCGCGATGACTTGGTTGGCCAGCTGCACGGCCGTCTGCGGACTGGTTCCGTCGTCGGCGATCGCAAAGTGGATCGGGCGTCCGCGCACGCCGCCGCTCTTGTTGACTTCGGCTTCGAGCAGCCCCAGAGCCTGAACTTGCGTCCCGCCGAGGAACGCGCCCGCGCCGGTCGCCGACAAGATGACGTCGATATTATACGGCGGCTCGCCGGCGGCGGTGGTCGGCCTCGCACCCCCGGCTGCGAGTAGGGCAACGATTCCGGCGGCGAGAGCGATGCGAAGCGATATCATGCGTGGCGTTCCTTCGATTTAGGCCGTGGCCAGAATAGCCGGTTTGACTTCCCGATAGTCGGCCATCGCCGCGAGCGCCTCGCCGCAACGGTCGAGCGAATACGTGCCCGAGACCATGTCGTCAAACGCGAATTGATCGAGGTGCGTATCGATGAAGCGAACGGCTTGCAGAAAGTGGCGGGCTTCGGCCATGACGACCGTGTTGATCCGAACTTGACGGAACAAGAGGATCGGCGGCACGGCGAGCGGCGGTCCGCCGCTGATGCCCATGCTGATCAAGCGTCCGCCGGGGCGCGCCATCCGCAGACCATCGACAAAGGCCAGCGAGCTCGCGCACTGCAGGACGACATCGGCGCCGCGACCGTCGGTCTGCTCGTTGACCCAGGCCACACGGTCGTCGAGACTCGGAACGTCGTCGAAGTTGAGCACGGCATCGGCGTGCCATTTGAGCGCTACGTTGAGCCGGTTCTCCGGCGCGCCGATCACGATGACTTTCGCCGCCCCCGCAGCCCGGGCGACCGCCACCGAATAGAGGCCCAGCGGCCCCGCGCCGAGCACGAGCACGCTCTCCTGACTCCCGATCGCGCCGAGCTGCTCGAAGCCGTGCATCACGGTGCGAAGCGCGCACGCGGCCGACGCGGCGATCTGCGGCTTCAGCGCCGGCGGAACGGAGATCAGGCTCGTTCCCGCGGGCAGATACTGGTACTCGGCGCACCCGCCTAAGAGCCGTTCCGGAGCGTGGTGCCCGAAGCTGAGGTTATCGTGGCACAACGTCGGTTGCCGGGCAACCGAACAGTAGTAGCACCGTCCGCAGTGCGGATAGGCCGCGAGTACGCGATCGCCGACCTTGAGCCGGCGGTGTTCGACGTCGAACAAGTCGCCGTTCAGATCGACGACCGTGCCGCACGTTTCGTGTCCGGGAACGAAGGGCAGCGTTGTGACGCCGACAAAGGGCAGCTCACCGCCGACCTTTTCCATTTCGGCCATGTGCCCCAGCCACCGGTGCGCGTCGGTCCCGCACAGCGTCGCCGCATCGACCTTGATCAAGGCCGAACCCGGCGCCAATGCGGGTACCGGAACGTTCCAGAACTCGAGCGGCTCACCGTAACGCACGATGACCGCGGTCTTCACTTCCACGTAGGAATTATTACGCCGGCCGGCGCCTCCCGGCAACCTTTATCCGGCCACTTTCTGCATTGTGCAAAACGGGCGCGTCAAAAGCACGAATCGCCCGCTACGAGCAACGCTGCAGCTTGACAACGATCGAAGCGCGGCCATAGTATCGACTGGCTTGGAGGTCTGTCACGGCATGCTGCATGTAGAGGCCGGCTCCGTCGGACACGCCGGCGAGAAGTTCGTGAGAAATGCTTGGTACGGGGCCATGTGGGCACATGAGCTGTCTCCCGGCGAGCTCGTGCCACGGACCATTATCGGCGAGCCGCTGGCGTTCTATCGCTGCAACGACGGCTCGGTCGTCGCATTGTACGATCGCTGTCCGCATCGCTTCGCGCCTTTGACGTGGGGCAAGGTGCTGCCGAACGACCGGATCCAGTGCGGCTATCATGGCCTCGAGTTCAACGCCGCCGGTACGTGCGTCCACAACCCCTACGGCAACGGAAATATTCCACCGTCGGCAACCGTGCGGAAGTATCCGGTCGTCGAAAAGCATCGCATGATTTGGGTTTGGACCGGTGACGAAGATCCCGACCCGGCGCAGATCCCGGATTTCTCCGTCATCGACGACGCCGAGCCGGTGTACGTCGCCGAACTCGACCATATCCGCGTTGCGGCCAACTACCGCTTGCTGATCGATAACCTCCTCGATCCCAGTCACATCGCGTTTCTGCACGCGGGTTCGCTCGGCAACGCCGATATGGCGACGTCGGCGGTGATTCGGGTCGAGCATTCGGATAATGAAGTCGAGCTCGATTGGAGCGCGGCCGGCGTGCCCGCGCCGAACATCTTGCGCCAGCTGCTGCCGGCGAATTTTCCGGCCGACCACGCCGACTTCTGGACTCACGAACGGTGGCTTCCGCCCTCGACGATCCTGCTCCAATCAGCGACCTGTCCGGCCGGCGCCGATCGCAGCACCGGCACCGGCTACTACGGCGTGCACATCCTCACGCCGGAGACATCGCGCTCGACGCTCTATCACTTCACGAGCGTGCGCTGGAATCCACGTGCCGATAGGTCGCAGGACGACGCCATTCGGACGGCGCTATCGGTGAGCCGGCGCGACGTGTTCCTCACCCAAGACGGTCCGATCATCGAGGCGCAGCAAGATCGCATCGACCGTGCCGGCGCGCCGCTGCGGCCCTCGCTGCTGGCAATCGACGTCGCGCCGGTGCGCTACGGGAACGTGCTCGACCGGTTGATCGAGCAAGAGAGCACCGCTTAGGAGGTCCGGCCGCGGTTGACGATCGGCCAGCGGCCGATGAGGACGCCCGAGCGGTGCACGACGTACTCGTCGTGCAGGTTGATGGTCGTATCGCAGTGACTGGGGACGATCTCGACTTTGTCGCCGATCGCCACCGTCGGCGGTCCCTCGAAGAGCAGCTTGCCGTGCTCGTCGCCGGCCAGCGCGTAGGTCGCGGCGAGCGTGCGCGTACGCGGCGGCCCGGCGTCGCTCGTGAGCGATTTGTGACCGGCATCGACGACGGCCCACGTGTCGTTCAGGCTGATCACCGTCGTCAAGAGCGTCAGCGCGTTCTCAAACTCCACGCCTTCGACGTCGCCGTACTGCGCATCCATCACCGTGTAGGAGCCGGGTTGCACGTCGGTGACGGCATCGTACTCGGCGGCGAAGATGCCGGTGCCGGTACCGCCGGTGGTGACGATCTCGGTCGAGAGACCGGCCGTGGCGAACGCCGCCGCCGCCGCGCACAAAATATCCATCGCGGCCGCGTTCGCGGCCGCACGCGCCTCGGGCGTCGTCACGTGCTGGATGTGGCCCTCATATCCTTGCAAACCGCGCAAACGCAAACCCGGCAGGCCCGCGACGGCCGTGCCCAGCGCGACCGCATCACCGGGCTTCGCGCCCGTGCGGTGCTGCCCGACGTCGATGTCGACCAGCACGTCGATGCGCAGACCGCACGCGACGGCGATGTCGCTCATTGCTCGTGCCGCGCCGGCGTTATCGACGACCACGATCGGGCGGCACTTCGCCGCCAGCGCCATCAAGCGCCAGAGTTTCGCGGCCCCAATGATCTCGGTCGTGATCAGCAGATCGGCGATGCCGCCGGCGGCCAGCACCTCGGCCTCGGCCAGCTTCGCGACGCAGATCCCGATGGCGCCGCGGTCGAGCTGCATCTGCGCGACCGTCACCGTCTTGTGCGTCTTGGCATGCGGCCGCAGCTTCACGCGGCGCGTCGCGAAGAGCTGCGCCATCGCATCCAAATTGCGCTCGACGGCGTCGAGGTCGAGCAAGAGAGCCGGCGTATCGACGCTGTCAACGTTCATTCTTCGATCATTTCGTTCAGTTTTGAGAAAATCCGGATGACGCTTTCGTCGGCCATGCGGCGCGGGCGCGGCAGTTCGACCGTCTCGATGTGGCGGATGCCGGCCCGGTCGGGGGCGAGCACGACGATCCGGTCGGCCAGGGTGATGGCTTCGAGGATATCGTGGGTGACGAAGATGACGGTTTGCCGTTGCTGCTCCCACACCCGCAGCAGCTCGTCTTGCAGCGTGCGCCGCGTTTGCGCATCGAGCGCGCCGAACGGCTCGTCCATCAGCAGCACGTCGGGATCGATCGCGAGCGCCCGCGCCAACGCCACGCGCGAACGCATGCCGCCCGAGAGCTGATGCGGATACGACGCGGTTACCGCTTCCAAACCGACCAGCTGTAGCGCTTGGCGAGCGCGCGCCTCGCGCGGTTCCCGCGCCATGCCCTGCGCTTCGAGCACGAAGGCGACGTTCGCCAGCGCCGTGCGCCACGGCAAGAGCCGGTGGTCCTGGAACACGTAGGCGAGCCGGTTGCGGTTGAACGGATCGCCGATCGGTTTGCCGTCGACCGTCAGCGAGCCCGACGAGAACGGCACCAAGCCCGCGATCGCGTTGAGCAGCGTCGTCTTCCCGCAGCCGGAGCGGCCGAGAAAACACGTGAACGACGACGCCTCGATGTGCAGATCGACGTTGCGCAGCACGTTCAAGCGCCGCTCGCCCACGCCGTAGGAAACGCCGACGTCCCGAACGTCGATTGCGGCGCTCATGCCGCCACCTCTTTGCGCCAGCGAAAGAAGTGCGTCTCGACCGGGCGCAAGATCAGGTACTCGATCGCCAGCATCAGCAGCACGCCGGCGGCGATCCACGCCAGCACGGCGTCGGTCTGAATCAGGTTGGCCGAGGTCAGGATCTGGAAGCCGACACCAGACGATGCGCCCAGCGCCTCGGCGACGCTGCTGATGCGCCACGCGAAACCGAACGACAAGCGCAAGGCGCTGAACAGATACGGCAGCACCGCCGGCAGCACCACCATCCGCACGACCATCCCGCGCGGGACGTGAAAGGCGTGCGCCATCTCGATCCAATCGGCGTTGACGTTGCGCACGGCTGACCACGTGCTCAGCACCATGATCGGTAAACACGTCATGAAGACGACGAAGATCGGCGTGATCTCGCTCAAGCCGAACCAGATGACCGCGACCATCGCCCACCCGGTCGAGGGGACGGTTTGAATGATCGGGATGGCCGGCTCGAAGAAGCGCCCGAACGATCCGCTCGACGCCAGTACCACGCCGAAGGCGATGCCCACCACGGCGGAGATGACGAACCCGATCAGGATGCGCTTGAACGTGATGAACAGGTTCGCCTCGAGCGCACCGGTCTGGGCCAGGTAGGCCATGGTCTGGAACACGCGCACCGGCCCGGGAAAGATCTGCGGGCGTGAGCCGAGCGCGATGACTTGCCAGATCGCGAACGTGAGCAGCGCGAATCCGGCGAGTCGCCCCGCTTCGGCCCAGGCCTTCATCTACGGGTGCGAGCCCGCAATCTTGAGCGCGTCGCGATAGACGCTCGGATCGATCAGCGTCGCCATGTCCGGGCTCTTCGCCAGTAAGCCGGTGCGTACGAACGCATCGAGCTCCTTTTGCAGCGAGATGATCGTCGGCTGATCGAGAGCGACGGTCGTCGACGCCGTCCACGTCTGCGCCAGGCTGAGCGCAGCGGCCGGCGGGAGGTTCGATTCTTTGGCCAAGATCGCGGCCACGCCGTCCGGGTTGCTCATGCCGTACTTGTTGCCTTTCATCATCGCAGCCAAGGCCGATACGACCGCGGCGCGATTCGCTTTCAAGTAGTCGCGCGTCACGAACACGACGGCGGTCCATGCCGGCGCCTTGGCACCGGTATATTTCTGCCACTCGCCGGCCAGCGTACCGACGATGCGGTAGTCGCTCTTGTTATCGAGATGATCGTAGGTGATCGAGCGCATCAGCGCGACGTCGATCTGGTCCTTGTCGAGAAACGAGATGAGCTGCGCTTCCTGGGCCGGAATCTTCGTGTAGTCGGCCGGCGCGAACTTGTAGGATCCGTACTGCAAGATGGCCGTGATCAGCGCGTCGGTCGACGTGCCGGGGCCGGAGGTGCCGATCCGCTTCCCCTTGAGATCGGCGACCGTCTTGACCGGCGAGTCTTTCTTGACCAAGATGTAGGCGTCGGCGCGGAGGTTGGCGGCGAGCACGACCAAGTCCGAGCCCTGGAGCACCATTTCCGCCACCGAGAGCGGGTTCTGCGTTCCGATATTCGACGCACCCGACTGTACGGCGCGAATGCTGCCGTCGATCGTCGGGAACGCGAGATACGAAACCTTCAGACCCTCGCCTTCCAAGAACTGCTTGTCGCGCAGGACGAGGCCGAACATCCCCCCTTGGCCCGCGGCCCAGAAACCGAACGTCATCGGCGTGGTCTGCGGTGCGGCGCCCAGCATGAGCGCGGCGAGAACGATGGCTGCGAATCGGGATGGGCGGTTCATCGGGAAGCCTCACTGAGCGAACGGGTGTCGTGCACGACCGCGCCGTCGGTCAGCGTGATGTCGACGCGCAGATCCTTGAGTTTTTCGGGAGCGATTGAAAACGGGTCGTCCGAAAAGGCGATCGCGTCGGCGAACTTGCCGACCTCGAGCGTTCCGACGTCGGCATCGGTGAAGCTGCAATGCGCACCGGCGGCCGAGAGCGCGTAGAGCGCCTCCATCACGGTCACGCGTTGGCCCGGTCCGACCACTTGGCCCTTCGTGCGCTCGATCCGGTTGACGGCGGTCCACAGGGTGAACAGCAGCCCGTAGGGCTTGTTGTCGGTCGAGAGCGACCACGGCAACTCGTGATCGACGTAGTCGCGATGGGCCATCAGACGCTCGGGATCGGTGCCGCGCGCGACGTGCGAGAGGCCCGAGCGGTGCAGGTACGACGAGGGCTGCGTGGTGAGGACCGCACCGAGGCGTTTGATGCGCGGATAATCGCGCTCCGGCACCATGGCCGCGCCGTGCACGAGCGTCCAGCGCAAATCCGCCATCGGGAACTCGGCGTTCACGCGCTCCCAAATCGTCAGCACTTCGTCGATGTTCATGGCGATCGCGGTGGCCACGCGCAACCGCAGCCGCGCTGCGACGCGGCACAGTTCGGCGTAGTCTTCCGGAATCGTATAGTGCGGCAGGAAGCCCGCCCAGCCCGTGTAGGGCCACGCGCGTTCCGCGATCCGGCACACGTCGGGGTCACCGCGGTATTCGAGGTACACGCCCGACACGCGCAGGCGGTCGTCGCCGAAGCCCGGGCCGTTGGCGTAGTGCGCCCAATCCTCCAGTTGCGTCACGGCGTCGCTCAGCGTGTTCCACGGCGGCAGCGAGATCGGAAACACCGCTCGCACGCGCTGCGCGCCGCGGTCGTGCAGCCGCTTGTATACTTTATGAAGCTCCGCCGCGACGCCGTGGCCTTCGTACACGCTCGTCGTGCCGGCGGCAAGCGAAAGCGTCATCGAACGCTCGAGCGCTTCTTCGCGCATCTCGCTCGTCCAGCGCGGCGTGGCGCGCAGGATCGTGAATTCGGCCACGGGCCAGATGCTCGTGTCGAGGATGCATCCGGTCGGCTCGCCGTGTTCGTCGCGCTCGATCGTCACGTGACCGTTCGGCGCGGGCGTATCGCGATCGATGCCGCAGGCCGCGAGGGCGGCCGAGTTCAGCACGTGCACGAACGGCGGATCGTTGCTCCACAACCCCCAGATCGAACGTATCCAGACCGGATGATCGGGCGCCGCCGCGTCGAGATCGTGCCGGTTGGGATAGCGGCCCTCGCGCAGCACGCCGGGCAGGTTCAGGTGGAACGGCGCTTCGCCGAGCGAGCCGGTGACGATCCATTCGCCGCGCGGCCGCTCGGCCGCGGCGGCCGCGACCACGGCTTGGACGTCGCCGATCGACCGGCATGCCGCAAGGCTCGGATACCACTGGCGCAAGCCTTCGCGATCCATGTGCGCGTGCGTATCGATGAAGCCCGGAACCACGACGCGCCCGCCGGCATCGATGACGTTCGTGCGCGCACCGGCCAGCGCGCGGATCTCGGCGTCGGCGCCGATCGCGACGATGCGGCCGTTCGCGACGGCAAAGGCCTCGGCGAACGAGCGCTGCGCGTCCATCGTCGCGATGCGGGCGTTGACGAGCAGCGAATCGATGCCCATCAGTAGGCCACCGCGTAGGATTCGCGGCGCGGATCCGCACCGCACTCGCGCACGCCGTGCTCGTTGCGGCGCATCACGCCGGCGCCGCCCATCGTCGCATGCCACGGTGTCACCCGAACGAGCGTATGGCCGCGGCGTTCGAGTTCGGTCAGCACCGCGTCGCCGACACCCGTCTCGATGTGCAGCTTACCGTCGGGCGCGACGAACCAGCGCGGCGCTTCGACGGCCGACTGCACGTCGTAGCCTTTATCGAAGAGCCGCAGCAGCAGCAGCGAGTTCGTGTAGGTCTGACTCGGGCCGCCCGGCGTCCCTAAACACATGATCGTTTGGCCGTCCCTTCTCACGAGAAGCGGGTTGAGCGTGTGCATCGCGCGTTTGCCCGGGGCGAGCACGTTGGGCGAGGCCGGATCGAGCGAGAAACCCGTCATCCGGTTGTTCATCAGCACGCCCGTGCCGGGCACCACGAGCCCGCAGCCGAATACGGCGAAGACGCTTTGTAAGAGCGAGACCGCGTTACCGTCGGCGTCCATCACGGCCACGTAGCTCGTGTCACTGCCGGCGTTCACGGCCAGCACGCCGGCTGCCGGCGACTGCGCGCGATCGGAGGCGATGCCGCGCGCGCGTTCCGCGGTATACGCAGCGCTCAGCATTTCGGCCAGCGGCTGCTGCGCGGCAAAGTTCGGGTCGCCGATGTAGGCGCGCAAATCGGCGGTGGCGATTTTCATCGCCTCGACGTGCAGGTGGATGAAGTCGGGCGAACCGTCGTCGAGCGCGGCGATCCCGGTGTGCTCGAGAATCTTCAAGCCTTCGAGCACGATCGCGCCGACGGAAACCGGCGGCTGGCCGACGAGCTCGACGCCGCGGAAGCGCACCGAGAGCGGCTCGCGCCACTCGCTTTGATACGGCTCCAAATCGGACGCCCGCATGAACGCGCCGTCGTCCTCGGCAAAACGGTCCAGCGCGTGAGCGAACGGGCCGCTGTAATACGCCGCCGGCCCGCCGGCCGCGATTTCCACGAGCGTGCGTGCAGCGTCGGGCTGTTTGAGCGTCGCGCCGGCGGGCGGCACCGAGCCGCCGGGGGCGAAGACCGCCGCGGTCGAGGGAAAGCGTTGGAACACGCCCATGCTTTGAGCCAGCGTCGCCGCGAAGGCCACCGAGACGGGCATCCCGCCGAGCGCCAACTCGATGGCCGGCGCGAGCGCCTCGGCGAGCGACCGCGTACCGAAGCGCTCGAGCGCGTTCTGCCAGCCGTGAACGGCGCCCGGAACGGTCGCCGCCCGCAAGCCCCAGGGCTCGATCCGCTCCCCGAACGCGGCGGGACCGGCCAGCTGCGGGGCCGGACCGCTGGCGTTGAGCGCGTGCACGTCGCCGGTTGCCGCTTCCTCATAGAGCATGAACAGATCGGCGCCCAAGCCGCAAGCATCGGGCTTGAGCACGGCCAGCGCGGCGGCAGCCGTGATCGCGGCGTCGATCGCGTTGCCGCCGGATCGCAGGACGTCGTACGCCGCTTGGGCCGCGAGATGGTGACCGGCGATGGCGCTGCCATGCTCTCCCATCACGACCGGACGGCCGCTGCGGGCGCTGGCGGTGCCGAAATTCACGACAAATGGATTATGGTCGTACCATTGAAGTCCTGCGCATGATCGAAGAAACCGGCCGTGGTCCGCTGGGAATGGAAGTCGTCTTCCGGCCGCTGCCCTCGCGCGATGCCTTCGGCGAAACGGTCGAGCGTCTGGAGCAGGCGATCGCGCTCGGCGTCATAGCGCGCGGCGAACGCTTTCCGCCCGAGCGCCAACTGATCGAGCTGCTCAACGTGAGCCGCTCGACGCTGCGCGAAGCGATGCGCTTCTTGCAGCACGCCGGCTACGTCTCGACGTTGCGCGGGCGCTCGGGCGGCAACGTCGTCACGGCATCGCCGGAAGAAATCACCGAACGCGATACGCGCAGGCTGGCGCGTGAACTCGGGCCCGAGCTCTTCGACCTGCTCGATCAGCGGCGCGTTCTCGAACCGGGCGCCGTAGAGCTCGCCGCCGAGCGGGCGACCGCCGGCGAGCTGGAGCCGCTCTTCGCGCAAGCCCGTGAGATCGCGCAGAATCGCGACACCGCGTTCTTGCGCGAGCACTCGCAACTGCACCTCGGCATCGCCCGTCTGTGTCATTCGCCGACCTTGATCGCGCAGATCGCGCAGATCCACTACCGCTTGGGCGACGCGCTGGCCTCAGCGCGCTTGTCGTCGGCCGTGCCGGATATGGAGCACGTGTCGCACGAGCGCGTTCTCGATGCGATCGCGGCTCATAACGGGGCCGAAGCCCGGCGCTTGATGACGGCCCACATCCTGGTTCCGGATGAGTTCTTCCGCCGGCAGCTCGTGCCGGCGGCCGGCTAGCGATAGATCAGACGGTCGGCCGGAAAGGGATCGAATTTGCCGTACTTCGCCGTGACGTCGATCGCCGGCTGAATCGACGCCGCGGTCAATGCGTCGCCGAAGCGAGCGCGCTCCATGCCGTTGACGGTCGCGAGATCGATTTTCGCATATTTGGCGAGGATCTCAGCGCTCTTCGCCTGATTCGATTTTTGATTGGCCCAGGCAGCGGTTACGCGTAGGGCGGCGATGAAGCGGCGGACGGCATCGGGATGATCTTTGGCCCACTGCGGGGTGGTGAACCACGCGCTCTGCAGAAATTGCTTCGCCACGGCATCGTGCGAGTAGCCCAGAACTCGCCCGTCCTTCTTCGCGACTGCGAGAAAAGGCTCGGAAATATACGCCACGTCGATGCGGCCGGCGGCCAATGCGGCCGGCATTGCCGCATACGGCATCTCGATGAATCTCGCCGTCGTCGCGTCGCCGCCGTTCTGATCGATCCAGGCCCGCGGACTATACTCGGCGAGCGTACCGAGACCCGGCACCGCGATGATCTTTCCGGCCAGATCTTGCGCACTTTTGATGGGCGAATTTGCTTGCACGACCAGCCCGGCGACCGGCGCGGCCGAGGTCCAGATCGCCGCCGGAGCGATCGCCACAAACGGGATGCCCTTGAGGTAGCCCTTCGCGAGCGTGACCAAATCGGAATATCCGATGTCGGCCGCAGCGCTCGAAACGGCCGCCGCGATCGCGCTGCCGTTCGCGCCGGGTTCGATGTCGACGTCGAGTCCTTGGCGCGCGAAGAAGCCCATGTCTTTCGCGATGAACACTTCGAGGGCGGAATCGATCGGCAGCGTCAATACGTGGATGCTGGTCGTTTGCGCTCGGGCGGGCAACGCGGTACCGGCCAGCAGCATGAGGCCGAGCGCGGTAACCAGCGTTTTGCGCAGAAAATGCCTCAAACGGGTTCGTACTCCGGTTCGGTGAGGAACGCGCGCATCCAGTGCCAGAACAGCTGACGGTTCTTCGCCCACACCACCGAGTGCGCGGTCGCCGGCATGATGATGAACTGCTTATCCGAGCTGCCGACCTGCGCGTAGAAGTCGAGCAGATCTTCCATCGTCGAGATGCCGTCGAACTCGCCGGTGATCATCATCACCGGCGAGCGGAGCTGCGCCGGATCGACGATCGGCAGGTTCTCCACCATGTCTAAATAGGTTCCGGTCGGCACCTGATCGCCGAAGGTGAGCTCGACCGCGCCGATGGCCGCCGCCACGCCGGGTACCGACGTGCCCGGCTTGTCGCGTTGAAAGATGCTCTCGATCATGGCCTGATCGCGCGTACGCCGCGGGTTGGCTTTGAAGCGCTCGATGTCGAGCGCCCGCTTTGCGAGCGTCGGGGAGCCCTTGCCGGTGTGCGTGTAGGCCGACAGCACGAGCCGGCCGGCGCGCTCGGGATGGGTCACGGCGAACAGCGCGGCCCGCAGCGCGCCCGAGGACTCGCCGAAGATGTGCGCCCGCGTCACGCCGGTCTCGCGTTCGACCAGCTCGAGCGTGGCGAGGATGTCGGCCGCGCCGCCGGCGATGTCGGAGGTGCCGCTCGTGCGCGAGGATCGGCCGTAGTTCTCGCAATCGAGCGCCCACACGTCGTAGCCGTAGCCGGCGAACACGTTCATCACCGAATACTCGCCCGCTCCGGGCACCGTGAGATCGTAGGTCGGCAGCGCCGAAATCGACGACCCGTGGACGAGCAGCAATACCGGCAACGGCGCTTGGCCCGAGTTCGGCTCGCCGGCGCGCTTACGATACACCGCGATTTCGACCTCGCCCTTGTGCGCCGTGTAGGTCTTGCTCCAGACCGGCAGCGTGTTCGTCGGCATTGACATCATCCTAATTCACAATCAGTTTGTCGAGCGCGATGGGGTTGGGGAGCAGCCCTTCGGCTTTCATGGCGTCGACCCACCACTGCAGCTGCTTGACGCTGAGCGCCGGCTGCAGCGGCGAGGTCCGCGTCGCTTGCACCACGTTCAGTGGCTGCTTCAGATACTGGGCGATGTACCCTTCGGCTTTCTCCGGATGCGCGTCGGCGAATTTCGCGCCTTCCGCGATCGCGTCGCGAACGGCCGCCACCGCATCGACGTTCTTGCTCGTCCAGTCGCGAGCCGCGACATAGATGACCACCGCGGTTCCGGCCGGCGCCGCCAGATAGGAAACGACCGTCCCGGTTTTGTCACCCAAGATGCGCGCCAGCATCGGCTCGGTGCTCACGACGCCATCGACCGTACCGCGCTTCAGCACGTCGTATTGCGTGCTGAACGGGACCTCGAGAAAATTTACGCGCTTGGGGTCGAGGTGCTGCGCGATGAGCCACTGGCCGAAGATCACGTACCCGACGCTGCCGATGCCGCCGACGCCCACGTTCTTGCCGTAGAGGTCGCGCCCGCTCGCGATCGCGCTGCCCGGCCGCACGACGATCGCACTCTGCTTGAGCGCGGGCGATGAGACCGAACCGCCCACGACGGCGACCAGGTCGACGCCGCGGTTGACGGCTTGCAGCAAGACCGGCGGCACGTTGCAGCCGACTTGCATCGCACCGGCGGCGATATCCGTCGCCAGGATCGAGGAATTGTTGACCAATTGCAGGTCGACGTCGAGGCCGCGCTTGGCGAAGAAGCCCTCTTCCTTGGCGGCGAACGAGCCGACGCAGTCGCCGACCGCCGTATAGCCGAGCACGATCTTCGGCAGGTCGGCCCGCGCCACGGCGCCGCTTCCAAGGAACGCGACCACCGCGCAGGCCGCCACGAAGAAGCTCTTCACGCGCTACGGCTTCGCGACGATCGTTGCGGCCAGCGTGCCGATCGGCGCGGAGCGGATCTCCACCTGGTCACCGGGCTTGAGAAACCGCTCGGGCGCGAACACGCCGTCGCTGATCGGGCTCGAATCGGCAGCGGTTCCCGCCGCCGTACCGCCTGAAATGATATCGCCGGGCTGGAACGTGAAATCGGTCGAGAGATATTCCAGATATTCGCCGAACGAGACGACCATGTCGCGCGTGTTGAACTGCTGGCGCCGTTCACCGTTCACCCACGTCTCGATCACGACGTCGGCTTCGTCGATGCCCTCATCGACCACGATGCACGGGCCGATCGAATACGACCCGTCGAAGTTCTTCTGCACCGCGAATTTCAAGATCGCGGTGCCTTCGTTGAAGTCGCGGATGCTCCAATCACCGAACAGCGTCACGCCCCAGATGTACGGCTTCAAATCGGCCGCTATGACGTCCTTGGCGGTTTTCCCGAGCACGATGGCCAGCTCGGCTTCATAATCGAGCCGGTGCGTGCGCGCGGGATACATGATCTCGCCGCCGGGCACGGCCGCGTCGCGGCCGACCTTCCAAAAGCCCCAGATGCCGCGCGCGCGCATCTCCGCGGCGATCTTCTTGAGATCGGGCGACTCGTACTTGGGCATGTCCGAGCGCTTTGTGGCCATCGCCGCCGTGTGATCGGCAAAGTTACCGCCGGCACAGGCGATGCGCGCACCCGGCACGTGCGGCGCGTGCAGTTGCACTTCCGACCGCGCATAGACACCATTTTCTTCGCGCGCCGCCGCCGGCAGCGAGATCACCGCAGCAACGACGCGTTTGGCATCGGCCAGCGCATCGGCGCCGCCCTCGATCAAGCCCAGCAAATCCGCCGGCAGCGGCGCGGTCACGACGCCGGAATTGGCGGCACTCGCGCGCGCAAGATCGACGATGAGCTCGCCGGCCCACACGCCGACGCGCTTGTCGGGACCAAAAACAACGATCTTCACGCTACGTCTCCTTCGGATTACGCCGGGCCGGCGACGTGTGCCGCCAGCCGTCGAAACGTTTGTGCGCGAATGAGGTCCTTCGTTCCCTCGTCGAACGCGGTGTCGTCGAGGACCTTGCCGGGCGGATCCTCTCTGACGAAGAACGGGTAATCGCTGCCGACCACCAGATGATCGGTGCCGAAGCGCTGCGCCACGAGCTGCAAGTTCACCGCATCGAACGTCAGCGTGTCGCAGTAATAGCCGCGCGCCGCCGTCGAGGGCCGCGCCGTCAGTGCACCTCGCGCGGCGCGATTGGTGTCCCAAAAACGATCGAGGCGCGGCAGCAGCCAGGGCAGCGTTCCGCCGCCGTGCGCGAGCACGATTGTCAGATCGGGAAAACGCTCGAGATACCCGGCCAGCAATAGCTTGGCTGCAACGATGCCGGTTTCCGACGGATACGCCGCGGAGGCGACGAGTCCGTTGGCGCGATGGCGCTCGAAGCCCGGCGCCGTTTCAGGATGGATGAAGATGATGGCGCGCAACTCGTTGCACGTTTCCCAAAACGGGACCAGCGCGGGATCGTCGAGCTCGCGGCCGGCGGCGTTCGTACCGATCTCCACGCCGAGCAGGTGCAGGTCGCGCCGCAGATACGACAGCTCGGCGCACGCCGCATCGACGTCTTGCAGCGGAATCGCGCCGAGGCCGGCAAAGCGATCCGGGCGCGCACGAACCATCTCGGCGATACCGTCGTTGTGCAGCCGCGCGTACGTGCGCCCGCTCTCGGGCGAGGATTCGTAGGAGTTCGTCACCGGGATCGGCGAGAGCACTTGCAGCGCGATCCCGCGCTCGTCCATCTCGGCGATGCGCGGCTGCACGTCCCAGCAGCGATCGTCGATCGTCCGGTAGTGCTGCTCTCCGTTGTAGAGCTGCCCGCACGTCGGCGTCTCGATCTCGAGCCGCGCGCACCCGCCGGCCCGATAGCCGGCCAAGCCGCGCGGAATGCAATGGGTGTGAAAATCGACGACTCGTTCCATCGCTGCTCCCTCTATGCCGTCTCGAGGTCGCCCGGCTCGATCGTTTTCCAGCGCGTGCGCGAGGGATCGAAGAACGGCGCCAACGCATCTTTGTCGAGCCAAGCCAGCGTCTCGAGCTCGAAGGGGTCGAGGTAGCCGACGTGACCCGTGCGCAAGTCGACGATCTTCAAGCGCGGACCGTTGGCATCCGTGTCGAGCGCGATATCGACCGACGCGAATTCGTTTTCAAGCCGCATGCGTGCCTTTCATCAAATGATGAACGAGAGGTTGTGAAGCGGCTCGTTGTTCTTGACGAGCAAGACCGTCTTGGCTGCCATGCGCAAACCGCCGGCGGTCGAGCGCAGGCGGTGCTTCTGCTGCGCGAAGTAGATGTTCTCACGTCCGCGCCGCATTTCCCCGAGCACGAAATTGGAAACGGCGAGGCACTCGTCGGCGGCGCCGGCGGGTTCGATCTGAATGTTCGAAATGATCCGGCGCATGCGCGACTGCGGCTCTTGCGACCACGCGCCGCCGGACTTCAGGCGGCCGATCCGGTCTTCGAGCCGATCGCGATCGTCGTAGATGATCGAGACGTGCTCGTCGGGATCGTAGTCGTCGACGTTCGCCGGTACCCAATAGACGAGGTCGTCCGTCCACAGCGCGAACCACTCGTCGTACCGGTTTTCATCCGCCAGTCGCGCCTCGTGGAAAAGAAAGGCCTCCACGCCGTCGCGCGTGATGGCCGTCGCCGAAACCACGCCGCTACGTCTGCGCGAGCTGCGCTGCCCACCAGCGGAGCTGCGCCCGCTGGGTGAGCTCGTCGGCGTAGTGCCCGGTGAGCGAGTTCTCGTAGCGGTACTCGACGGGTGCGCCTTCGTCGTTGTCGATGTGTTCGCGCGCCATCCCGCGGCCCACGAACTTCCACGGATCGACCATCTGCTGCATGCCGAGCTGGTTGCGCTCGAACATCTCGACGTCGTCGACGTTCACGCTGCCGGCCGGTCCCATGCGGCTCTCCGTCTGCCGCAGCCGGGCCGTGTTCACTTCCTTGGGTACGCCCTTGAGGAACGCGCAGTAGAACGTGATCTCGAAGTGGTCGGCCGAGATCGGCCGCAGCACGCGGATATCCGGATTGAGAAGCTGGATGTTCGGCATGAGGATCGTGTGCGGACCGCCGCTGCCGAGGATGTATTCCGCGCGCTCCGGGCCGTAGCGCTCGATCATCGTATCGCGGTACTCGAGCGCCCAGGTTTCCTTCGGCAAACCGGCGCGGCGCACCGAACGCAGATCCAGACAGTAGTGGCCGTTCCCCAAGTCGCGCGAGAGCATGCCGTCTTTGGTGCCGACCAAGAGCGGGTTCGGACGGTTTTCGCGCTGCGCGCGAATCGCGCCGTTACAGGCCTGATGCGTGAACGGCGGGTGGTAGCCGTCGCCGCCCTGGAACTTCCAGTTCGCGTAAATCGTCGTCTTGTTCGCGCCGTGCCGAACGCTGATCTCGCCTTCGGGCGAGTGATCGCAGAACAAGTCGATCGCACGTTTGGCCGAAACGCCCAGATGCTCGTCGAGCGAGATGCCCTCGGGACTCAGACTGCCCCACACAAAGCCCCGATGGACGCCCATGCGCGGCGCCGGCACCAGCGGAAAGTCGTCCATCGCGAGCGGCGGGTCGTAGGCGCCTTGACCGTACGGCACGCCGACCAGCTCGCCGCTGTTCTTGTACGTCCAGCCGTGATAGGCGCAGCGGAAGTAGGCCGAATTGCCCCCTTCGAACTGGCAGACGCTGTTGGCGCGATGCCGGCAGCGGTTCATGAACAGGTGGACGTTGCCGTTGTTGTCCCGGTTCATGATGACCGATTGCCGGCCGATCCAGCGCAGCACGTAATCGCCGTTGGCCGGAATCTCGCTGGTGTGGCCGACGTACACCCAGCCGCGATGGAAAATGTGCTCCATCTCGAGTTCGAAGATGGCCGGGCTCGTATAGACCTCGGAGTGCACGAAGCCTTCGTCAAGCCGCAACAGCGAGCTGATGTCCGGAGATTGCGCGATGGACGGCATGACCGCTCGCCTTTCAGATGGGGCGCAACGCGCCCTCGCACCGGCGACGGTGCCGCCCGAAAATAGATTTCATGGGATAATAATCGATATTCTAGAGGTCGTCAACCGCCGGCGTCCAACGCGCCCCACCATGCGCACCGCCCGTGCCGTACCCAACCCGCTCAAGCGCGGAACGCATCGTTCGTTGCGCGCGGCGGCCTATGAGGCGCTGCGCGAGCGGCTGATGAACGGCCGGCTCGCTCCGGGCATGCCGATCAGCTTGGTCGAGGTACCGCGCGAGTTCGGCGTCGGACACTCGGCCGTTCGCGAAGCGCTCTGCCAACTGGCGGCCGACGGCATGGTGATCGCCGAAGACCAGCGCGGGTTCATCGCCGCGCCGATCTCCAACGCCGACCTCGTCGACCTGACCGTGGCGCGCGTCGACATCGAGTCGTTCGCGCTGCGCGACGCGATCGCGCGCGGCGACCTGCAGTGGGAAGCGCGCATTCTCGCCGAGTTCGAGAAGCTCAGCGCGATGCGCCGCACCGAGGGCGAGAACCCGCGCCCGATCAGCAGCCCCTACGCGGCGCAGCATCTGGCGTTTCACGACGCGCTGGTCGCCGCGTGCAGCTCGCAGTGGATGCTGCGCTTTCGGCGCACGCTGCACCATCATTCCGAACGCTATCGCCAACTGGCGGTTTCCTATAACGACGAGAAACGGCCGGCCGCCGCCGAACACCGCGCGATCATGGAGGCGGCGCTGGCGCGCAACGCCGATCTCGCCGTGAGTCTCATGACCGAGCACGTCAACGAAACGGCACGCACTCTCCTACGCATCGGCATCACCGATAGCGCACCGCGCGGCTCGAGCGCACACTAAAGGACACCAACGGGAATGCAAACGATCTGGGTCGATCTGCTGGGCACCGAAGTCGCCTACCGCGGCAAAACGTATCGCACGCGCACGATCGAAGCGGGCACCGGATCGCCGCTGCTCCTGCTGCATGGAGTCGGCGGCCACGCCGAAGCCTACAGCCGCAACATGCGCCGCTTGGGAAGCGGGCGGCGGGCGGTGGCGCTCGATCTGCTGTGGCACGGTTTCTCGAGCAAGCCGGCCTTCGATCCGCACATGATCGACGCGTTCTGCAAGCAGCTCATCGACGTGCTCGATTCGATGAACGAAGCCAAGGCGTCGATCGAGGGGGAATCGCTCGGCGGCTGGGTCGGCCTATGGTTTGCGCTCCACTATCCCGACCGCATCGACAAGCTGATCCTCAACACGACGGCCGGCATCAAGTACGACGAGACGACGGTCCAGATCGACCATGCCGGCGGTCGCGATCAACTACGCGCGCGCTCGCTGGCGGCGATCCAAAACCCGACCCGCGAGACCATCCGCAAGCGGCTCGAGTGGCTGATGGCCGCACCCGACCGGGTGACGGCCGAACTCGAGGACGTGCGCTATGCGATCTACACGAACCCCGCCGCGCAGCAATCGCTGAGCTCCGTTTTCGAGCATACGTTCTCGAGCGCCGGCGAAGCCGAGCGGATCAGCGAGCACGATCTCGCGCGCGTGGCCTGCCCAACGCTCGTGTTGTGGTCGGATAAGAATCCCGGCACGGGCCCCGATGCCGGCGCGCGCATCGCCAAGCTCATTCCCGGCGCCGAATTCGCCTGCATCAACGACGCCGCCCACTGGCCGCAGTGGGAACAACCCGAGCAGCACGACGAGATCGTCAACGCGTTTCTCGCCTAGCCCACGTAGGAGTACCGCGCGATGCTTTCACCCGCCGACAACGAGCGCCTGACACGGGTTGGTCCGGGCACCCCGATGGGGAACCTGTTCCGCCGCTACTGGCTGCCGGCATTGCTCGCCGAAGAACTGCCGGAAGCCGACGGAGCGCCCAAGCGCGTGCGCCTGCTGGGCGAAGATCTGATCGCCTTTCGCGATTCCGACGGCGTGGTGGGGCTCGTCGCCGCCTACTGTCCGCACCGCCGCGCGCCGATGTTCTTCGGGCGCAACGAAGAGCGCGGACTGCGCTGCGTCTATCACGGCTGGAAGTTCGACCGCCGCGGCGTCTGCGTCGACATGCCCTCGGAGCCGCCGGAGGGTTTGTTCAAGACGAAGGTGACGATCGGCGCCTATCCCACCTGGGAAGGCGGCGATATGATCTGGGCCTACCTCGGCCCGCCCGAACTCCAACCGCCGCCGCCAGGTCACGAGGTGCTGCGCACCTCGCCCGCGCACCGCGCCGTTTCGAAGTCGTTCGAGGACTGCAACTTCTTGCAGGCCCTCGAGGGCGGCATCGACCCGACGCACGCCTCGATCATGCACAACCAGAACATCGGCGACCGCTCGTTCCTCAACAACTACGACACGCTGGTGGCCAACATCGACCTCGACCGCACCGATTACGGCTTCACCTACGCCGGCATCCGCGCGCGCACGAACGATACGTGGGTGCGCGGCTACCATTGGATCATGCCCTCGTTTCACATGCGCGCCACGGTCGAGGGCGGCTTCGGCAAACGCGAGGACGTCCCGACGATCGACGGCCACATCTGGGTGCCGGTCGACGACGAGCATACCTGCGTCTATAGTTTCATGTACTCGCACGATCCGGCCCGGCCGTTACCGCGCGCGCAGGTGCACGCGCGTGAAACACGCCTCGGCCGCGGCGACTTCCTCGATGCGAACTACCGCTCGCGGCTCAACCGCTCGAACGATTACGAGATCGATCGCAAGCTGCAAAAAGAGAAGTCCATGACCGGCATCCAGGGCATCAACACCCAAGACCTCGCGCTGCAGGAAGGCATGGGCGCGATCGTCGACCGCTCGAGAGAACACCTCGGCACGACCGACCGCGCGATCATCGTGCTGCGCCAAATCTTGCTCGAGTCGCTCGATGCGCTCGAGCGCGGCGGTACGCTGCGCGCGCTCGATCCGGCAACCTACCGCAACGTGCGCTCCTTCGACCGCGTGGTCGCCAAGGACGCCGAATGGCGCGCCGCGACGAAGGCCGACTACGTTACCAAATTCTGAAGCCCGGCTGCCGTCCACGGCAGCGCCGGTGCTTCCCCGGTCCGCGTTCGTGGGCGCCTTAGCCCTCGGCGCGCTGTTTCCGCGCCGCAGCGCGGCGCAGACCGCGATACCGCTGCGCGCCACGTCGGCGATCGACGATGCGGCGACGCCCTTTCTCTATGCGATGGAGAGCGGGCTGTTTCGCAAGAACGGCCTCGATGCATCGCTCGAACGCGCCACCAGCGGCGCGGCCGCGGCGTCGGCGGTCGTCGGCGGTTCGTTCGAGCTCGGCAAATCGAGCGTGATCTCGCTCTTGAGCGCGCACGTGCGCGGGCTGCCGCTGGTCGCGGTGGCGCCGGCGGGCGAGTACGACATCGCGACGCCCGTATCGGCGATCGTGGTGCGCAGCGATGCGCCGCTGCACGCGGGGGCCGATTTCAACGGCAAGATCGTCGCCGTTTCCGCGATCAACGACACCTTTTCACTCGCGGTTCGAAGCTGGGTCGACGCGCACGGCGGCGATTCATCGACGCTCAAGCTGATCGAGCTTCCGATGAGCGCCGCGGCGCTCGCGCTCACGAGCGGCCGGATCGATGCGGCCGTGCTCGCGCAGCCGTTCCTGCGCCCGGCGTTGGAAAGCGGCACCCTGCGGGCCGCCGGAGATCCGGTCAGCGCGCTCGGCGACCATCACACCGATTCCGCCTGGTTCACAACCGTGGCGCTCACGCAGGCCAATCCGGATTTGGTCAATCGCTTCATGCGGGCGATCCGCGAAGCGGCGATCTACGTAAACGGCCATCATGCCGAGACGGCCTATTTGCTGGCCAAGTTCGCCATGATGCAGCCCAGCGACGTCACCAAGGCGCGCATGCTTCAGGGCACGCGACTCGATCCGGCCAAACTCCAGATCTCGATCGACGCCGCTGCGCGCTACAAGCTGATCCCCGAACGCTTTGACGCCCGCGATCTCATCTATCAAGGTGCACTGAAATGACGGAATTTCGCTACAAACAAATCGGCTATGTCGCCCTCAACGTTTCCGACATCGAGCGCTCGACGGCGTTCCAACACGACACGATCGGCCTGGAAACCAACCCGCAGGTCGACCCGGCCGCGTTCGGCGCCACGCTGTTGCGCAGCGGCCGGACGGCGTGCGAGGTGGCCCTCTACGAGGGACCCGAGCCCGGCCTGCGGCGGGTCGCCTTCGAGATGGAGAACGAACGTCACCTCGAGGCCGCACGCCGGCATCTCGATGCGTTGGGGGTGCGCACGTGGGACGCCCCGGCCGCCGATCGCACGGCGTTCGCGCAGCAGGCGTCGTTTCGCTTCGCCGAGCCCAACACCGCGCTGACCGTGGAGTTGTTTGTCGGCAACGGCGTAAGCATTCCGCCCGCCGCCGGTAGCGGGCGGCCTTCCAACATCGACCGCCTGGGGCACGTGGTCGTCACGGTGCTCGATCCCGCGGTGGTCACCGAGTTCTTCGTGCGTGAGATGAACTTCCGCGTGTCCGACTACATCGACAACGTCGCGTTCATGCGCTGCTTTCCCAACCCGTTTCATCACAGCTTCGCGATCACGCCCGGCACCGAGAACCGTCTCAACCACGTCAACTTCTTAGTGCACTCGCTCGATGATTTCGGGGTCGCGATGAACCGCACGAAAAAGCAGAACATCGAAATCGTCTTCGGTCCCGGGCGCCATCCACCGTCGGGCAGCGTCTTCCTCTACTTCCTCGATCCCGACGCGCTGACGTTCGAATTCAGCACGGGCATGGAAGAATTCCCGGAAGCCGATCCGCGCGAACCACGCCGGCTACCGCGCGTGCCGGAGTCGTTCGACTACTGGGGCGGCGTGCGCAGTCCGCGCCACGGCGCGGTCGGCCGCTTCGCCGCCGAAGAAGCCCTGCGTTGAGCCCGCGCCTGCCGCGCGGCGCGGCACTGGCCCTGATCGCGGGCGGCGTTCTCGCCGGCGTGCGGCCGGCCGGCGCGCAAACGGATCTCCCCGTCGTGCGCATCGGCGCGATGTCGATCGACGCGTTCGGTGAGGCCTACTACGGCACCGACCGCGGCTTCTTCCAAGACGCCGGCATCAACCCGCAGGTCTCGACGCTGCCCAACGGCTCGACGATCATTCAGTCCGTGCTGGGCGGTGATCTGGATGTCGGCATGGCCAACACCGTGCAGGTTGCCGCGGCGGTCGCGCACGGTATTCCGCTGCAGATGCTCGTCCCGGCCAGCCTGTACTCGGCGCGCGACGCCGCACCCGACCTCGTCGTCGCCAAGTCATCGGCCATCAAAGTGCCCAAAGACTTGACCGGCGGCACGATCGCCGTCTCGACGCTCAGCGATTTCAACCAGCTCGGAGTGGAAGCGTGGCTGGACCGCAACGCGGTTCCGCGTGCGAGCATCCACTTCGTCGAGCTGAAGTTTTCGGAGATGGGCCCGGCGCTCGCACGCGGCACCGTGCAAGCCGCCGTGATCACCGAGCCCAGCAAGAGCAACGCGATCCGCGCCGGCGAGATACGCCCCTTCGCCGACGTCTACAGCGCGATCGCGCCCGAATTCGCCACGATCGTCTGGTTCGCCACCAAGAGCTGGGTGCAGAAAAACCCCGACACCGCGAAAAAGCTGATCGGCGGCATCTACGCCACCGCACGCTGGTCGAACGTCCACCTGCAACAGACGGGCGAGATCCTCGCGAAAGCGGCCAAGATGGATCCCGCGGTGGTCGCGATCATGCGGCGCGTCTATTTCGCGACGACGAACGATAAGAAGTACGTCGAAGGCCCGCTCGATCTAGCGGCCCGTTACGGCATCCTCTTGCGGCCGGTCACGGTGGCCGAGTTCATCGCAACGCCCTGAGGGCGCGCTATGCGGCGGTCAGGACCGCCTCGGCGCGCAGCGCCGACACCACCGCCCGCACGGCCGGCGATTTGTTCAGCGTATAAAAGTGGATGCCCGGCGCGCCGCGGGCGAGCAGATCGCGGCATTGCAAGGCCGCGAACGCGACGCCGAGATCGACGATCGCTTTCGGATCGGACGCGCAGCGTTCCAGTTCGGCCAGCAGGCGCGGCGGGATCGTCGCACCGCACATCGTCGTGAAGCGCCGCACCTGTTCGTAGTTCGTGATCGGCATGATCCCGGGCACGATCGGGACGGTGATCCCGGCCGCGCGCGCCCGCGCGACGAACGCGAAGTAGCGCTCGTTCTCAAAGAACAGCTGCGTGATCAGAAATGACGCGCCGGCGCCGACCTTCGTGACCAGGTGCTGCAGGTCGGTGTGCGCGTCCGGCGCTTCGGTGTGCGTTTCCGGATAGCACGCGCCGCCGATGCAGAACGGGTAGTCGGTGGCCAGCAGCGCGGTGAGCTCGGAGGCGTGCGCGTAGCCGCCGCGCTCGACGACGAATCCCGCCGCATCGCGCGGCGGATCGCCGCGCAGCGCGAGCACGTTCTCGACGCCGGCCGCCGCGAGCTCGTGCGCGAACGCGCGCAGCTCGTCGCTCGTGCTTCCCGCGCACGTCAGGTGCGCCATCACGTCGAGCGCGAGCTCGTGCTTGATGCGCTTGATGAGGTCGAGCGAGCGGTCGCGCGACGATCCGCCCGCCCCGTAGGTGATCGAGACGAAGCTCGGCCCGAGCTCGCGCATCGCGTCGACCGTCGCGATCAGTTCGTCCGCGGCGGCATCGCTCTTGGGCGGAAAGAACTCGAAGGAGATCGAGGGCTGCCGGTCTGCGAGCAGTTCGACGATGCGCATCTCAGGCCGTCAGCAGTTCGCGGCTCGCCGCAGCGTTGAAGTACGTCGCTTGGGGATGGTGCATGATGATCGCCGCCGTCGACTGCTCGGGTACGATCTGAAAGGCGCTCGTCAGCTCGGTTCCGATCGCGCGTTCGGCATCGAGCAGACGCCAGACGGTCTCATGTTGCGAGAGGTCGGGACACGCGCCGTAACCCCACGAGTAACGCTTGCCGTGTTCGCTCGCGATGCCGAGCTCGCTGCGAATGCGGCGGTGCGTGTGCTCCGCCAGCGCTTCGGCCGCCTGGACCGAGAAGCCGTGCAGGAAGTAGGACTCGCTGTAGTCACCGCTCTGCTGCATCGCATCGATCCTCTCCGAAACGCCGGAGCCGACCGTCACGACTTGGAGTGCGATGACGTCGACCTCGTGGCCCGGCCCGGGCTTGTGAAGATAGTCGGCCAGACACAGGTGCTGGCCGCCGGCCTGGCGCGTGAACCGCAAGCGCGCGATCTCAACCCGGAAGTCGGCCGGGTCGTAGATGACGATGTCGTCGCCGTCGCCCGCGGCCGGAAAGTAACCGTAGACCACCTTGGGCGTTAAGAGCGCGGAGCGCTGCGCGAGCGCGCGGAAGCGCCGCAGCCGCGGTTCGAACTCATCGCGCACGAGCGCTTCCCACTGCGCGCCCTTGACGCTCGAGCCGCCCCACGACAGCCGGAAGAGACTCTTCAGATCGAAGTGCGGCCACAGTTCGGCGACGTCGAGGTCCACGATCGTGCGCGCGCCGAAAAACGGCGCGCTTGGAATCGGCGCCGGAGCGAGCCATTCGCGCGCGCTGCGATTGGACACCGCCGCCGGCTCCTCGGCCGGGCGCTTGCGCGCGGCCAGCGCTTCATCGCGCGCCTGCGTGACGAGCGCTTCGCGTTGCGCCGGCACCACCAGCTGTTCCATGATGTCGAGGCCCTGGAAGGCATCTTTGGCGTAGAAGAGTCCGGGTGCGAAGAAGCGCTCGCCGTCGAGCAGCGCGGTGCGCCGGCCGAACTCACGATTGATCGCGGCGCCGCCGATCAAGACCGGAAACTCGAGCCCGCGCGCGTCTTGCTCCTGTACGCAGATCGGCATTTGCTTCGAGGTCGACACGAGCAGCGCCGAGAGCCCGATGGCGTCGGCCTCGACCTCGATCGCTTTGTCGAGGATCACGTTCATCGGCACTTGTTTGCCGAGGTCGAACACCGTGTAGCCGTTGTTGGCCAGGATCGTGTGGACGAGGTTCTTGCCGATGTCGTGGACGTCGCCGAACACCGTCGCGAGCACGATCTTCCCTTTGCTCGCGCCGTCCTTCTTCTCGAGAAACTGCTCGAGATGAGCGACGGCTTTCTTCATCACCTCGGCCGACTGCAGCACGAACGGCAGGATCAGCTCGCCCGAGCCGAACTTGTCGCCGACCTCCTTCATCGCCGGCAGCAGCACGCTGTTGATCACGTCGACCGCGTCGCGCGTTTGCAGCGCCTCGTCGAGCTTGGCCTCGATGCCGTCTTTGCGCCGCCGCAGGATGGCCTGGTGGATGCGCACCTCGATCGGCTGATCGGCGTCGTCGTCGGACGCCTCGGCCGCGGCCGCGGGACCCTTGCTCTCGAAGTGCTCGATCACGCGCTGCAGCGCGTCCGGGCGCCGGTTGAACACCAGGTCGTCGCAGAGACCGCGCTCGAGCCCGTCGAGCTCGGCGTAGGGCGTGATCTCTTGCGGGTGCACGAGGGCGAGGTCGAGACCGGCGTCGACGCAATGGTGCAGCATCACGGAGTTCAGGGCGGCGCGGGCCGCCGGCTTCAGCCCGAAGCTGACGTTGCTGACGCCGAGCGAGGTCAGCACGCCGGGTATCTCGTTCTTGATGCGCTTGATGCCCTCGAGCGTGGCGACCGCGGAGTCGAGAAACTCCGCATCCCCGGTCGCGAGCGTGAAGGTGAGCGCATCGAAGATCAGCGCGCCCGGCGGCAAACCGTATTCGGAGGTGACGATGTCGAAGATGCGCTGCGCCACCTCGACTTTCCGGTCGGCCGTCTTGGCCATGCCGGCCTCGTCGATCGTCAACGCCACGACGGCGGCGCCGGCTTCACGCACCAGCGGCATCACGTCGTCGATGCGCTTGCGCCCGTTTTCGAGGTTGATCGAGTTGACGATGGCGCGGCCGGGATAGGCGCGCAGCGCGACGGCGATCACCGCAGGCTCGGTCGAATCGATCATCACCGGCGCTTCGACCGACTGCGCGAGCTTCTTGACGATCGTTTCCATCTGCACGCCCTCGTCGGCGCGCTCGGTCAGCGCGGTGCAGATGTCGAGCACGTGCGCGCCCATTTCGATCTGCTCGCGCGCAACGAGGACGATGTCATCGTAGGCGTCGGCCAGCAGCAGCCGCTTCATGCGCCGCGACCCCTGAGCGTTGATGCGCTCCCCGACGAGCAGCGGCTTGGGCATTTGTTCGAGCGAAATCGCGCTCATCGCGCTGGCGACGAGCTGCTGCCCTTTGGCTGCGGGCAGGCGGCCGCGCAAGCCGTCGACCGCCGCCGAAAACGCCGCGATGTGGGCCTCGGTCGTGCCGCAGCAGCCGCCGATCGCGTTGACGCCGAAGTCGGTGACGAACGCGCGCAGCTCGGCCGCCATCTCGGCGGGGGTCTCGGGATAGATGGTTTCGCCGTTCGGTCCCATGATCGGGAGCCCGGCATTCGGGATGACGGCGACGTAGCAGCGCGAGTGCTCGCAGAGGTAACGGACGGCCTCACGCATGTGCGAGGGTCCGGTCGAGCAATTGAGGCCGATCACGTCGATGGGCAACGCGTCGAGCGTCGCGCACACGGCGCGAATGTCGGTTCCGAGCAACATCCGGCCGGTCACGTCGAGCGTGGCTTGCGCTTGGATCGGAACGCGCCGCAAACCGGCGTCGAACTGGCGCACGATGCCGGCGACGGCGGCCTTCATTTCGAGGAGATCCTGGCTCGTCTCGAGCAGCAGCAGGTCGACGCCGCCCTCGACGAGGTGCCGGGCCTGCTCCCCGTAGAGTGCTGCCAACTCCTCAAAGGTGATCTTCGAGAGCGCGGGGTCGGAGGATGAGATCAGCATCCCGGTCGGCCCCATCGACCCCGCGACGAAGCGCGGCCGCAGCCAGTGGACCTGATCGACGCAGCGGCGGGCGATCGCCGCGGCGGTCCGGTTGATCTCGCCGACCCGTTCACCCAGCCCGTACTCGTCGAGCTTCAGCCGCGAGGCCGTGAAGGTGTCCGTCTCGAGTACGTCCGCGCCGGCCTCGAGGTAGGCGGTGTGGATGTGCTCGATGAGATCCGGGCGGCTCAGCACGACGGCTTCGTTGCAGCCGTGCAGAACCGCGCCGCCGTACTCTTCGGGAGCGAGCTCACGCGCCATGATTTGCGTGCCCATCGCGCCGTCGAAGACGAGAATGCGGTCGGCGAGTGCGGCGAGGTAGGGGTCCATGTCTCAAGCATCGGGCCGGCCGGCACAATTTTCGTGGAATAGGTTGTCCGTTTAGGACGAGATCCTATAATCAGGACATGGACGAGAACGACCGCCTGCTGCAGGTCCTGGAGGATGAGGTGCTCCGGCTGGCGCTCGACGCGCACCCGTTCGAAGCCGGCGAACCGGTCAAGCTGGCCCTGCGGCTCGAGGAGGTCTGGGGTTCGTGCGCGCTGAGCGGCGCGGCCCTGAACCTGGCCCAAACGCGTGCGCTGTTGCAGCGCGGCCTGGTCGCCGGCGACCGGCCCTTTCGGGACTACCTCATGGTGTGGGGGTACGGTCAGGCCTCGGGCTGGGTGCAGTCGCAGCGTCCGCGGACTTCCGGCGCGCTCCTGACCGTCGCGGAGGTCCGGCAGCTGCACGCGCGGGTCACCGCCGGGATGGCGCTGGTGGACAGTTCGGCCACGCCGGGGGCCTGGCGCACGCACAATCCGCGCCCGGTTCGCGGCGGCGTGGTCGCGACGCCGCCCTCGATGATCGTGTCCGAACTCGCCGGCCTGGTCGACCGTTTCGGCTACGGTCCGCCCGCCGGCACATCGCGCTTTCTGTGGCTGGCGATGTTCCAGGAGCGGCTCGAGCGCATCCGCCCCTTCGCTGCCGCCAGCGGCCGGGTCGCGCGCCTTGCCATCAACCTGCTGCTGGCGCGGATGGGGTTGCCGTTTGCGACGATACCGCCGCGTTCGATCCGAACCTATCGCGAAGCGCTGACGCAGGCCGACGCGGGCAATCTCTACCCCTTGGCAACGTACACGGCGCGCAGCGTCCGCCGCAACCTCGGACGCTTCTCTACGCCCGCGGGGCTGCGCTCGCTCAGCGCGCTCGCGGGGCCGGTCTCAGCCGAGGCGTTGCGCAAAGCGGCCTTACGCGGCCGGCTCCGGCACGTCTACGTCGGGGCACGCCTCTACAGTACCGCCGGCTGGCGCGACGAGTACTTGGCGACGCGCACGCGACAATAGTCGCAACCACCACCGCCCGAACGCACTAAACACCGTTCGAATGCGCACAAAGTTGACGAACAATGTTAGACGGTGCTAGCTTCGTGGTAGGCAAAGAATAGGAAGTTCGAAGGCCCTACAGACAATCAGTGTCTCGGTCGCGTTGGTCTTCGGCTCCCTGTGGGTGGGGGTGGCCGGTGGAACTGCTCTTCGTTGACGACAATCCAACGAATCTCAAGGTCTATACGACGATTGCCGGGCGAATTGCCGGCACACATGCACAGACGTTCGTGTCGTCAGCCGCGGCGCTGGTCTGGTCGGAGGCGCACGAGCCCGACCTGATCGTCCTCGACTACCGAATGCCCGCGCCGAACGGCGTCGAGTTCATCCAGCGGTACCGGCGGATCTACCCGCAGTCCGACACCCCGATCATCATGATCACGGGCGAGCAGGACCGTGAGGTCCGCCACCGGGCGCTCGAAGCCGGCGCCAGCGATTTTCTCAACAAACCGGCCGATCCGGTCGAGTTTCTCACCCGCGTGCGCAACCTGCTCGCGCTGCGCGAGCGCGGCAAGCAGCTCGCGAACCGCGCGGCCACGCTGGCCGAGGAAGTCCGCGCCGCAACCAAAGAGATCGCCGACCGCGAGCACGAGACGATCACGCGCTTGATGCGCGCGATGGAATACCGCGACAACGACACCGGCATGCACGTGATGCGCATGGGCCAGTACGCGATGACGCTCGGCCGCGCGCTCGAGCTTCCCGTGGAAGACCAAGAGATGCTCTTGCTCGCGACGCCGATGCACGACATCGGGAAAGTGGCCACGCCCGACCACATCTTGCTCAAGCCCAGTACGCTGGCGCCGGACGAGTGGGAGATCATGAAGACGCACGCGCTAGCGGGGCACAACATCCTGGCCGGAAGCGCGTCGAAGATCTTGCAGCTCGCGGCGCTGATCGCGCTCAACCATCACGAGCGCTGGGATGGAAGCGGCTATCCGGGCGGGCTTCAAGGCACCGACATTCCGCTCGCGGCGCGGATCTGCGCCGTGGGCGACGTCTTCGACGCGCTGATCTCCAAGCGGCCGTACAAAGAGGCGTGGACGCCGGCGGCGGCTTTTAAGGCGATCGAAAAATCGGCCGGCTCGCACTTCGATCCGATGGTCGTCGAAGCACTCTTCTGCTGCAAGCTCCAAATCGAGGAGATCCTACACCGGTTTAACGACGCGACGGTCGCGGCATGAGCGCCGCAGTCGACCGCGGGCGCATCGAGGCGGTCTGCGGCGGCGACGAAGCGCTGGCGGTCGAGTTGATCGGTATGCTCGTCGAGGACGCGGCGCCGATCGTCGATGACCTCGGCGCGTGCGTCCAAGCCAACGACGCCGCCCGGATCTACGAATTGGCCCATTCGCTCAAGGGCATCGCCGCCAATGTCGGCGCGGCCGAGTTGCGTGACGCGGCCGCCCTACTGCAGGCGGAGACAGCACCCGACGCACCCCCCGCGCCGGCGGGATTCGCGGTCGAACTCGCGGCCATCGTCACCGCTCTCGAGCGCGTGCGATGCACGCTGCATTCGTGGCAAACCCGTATCGCTTTGAAGACCGGTATTTTCGCGCCGTGAGCGAGGTCAGCCTCGGCTCTTTGGTCACGAGCCGGCGCGCCCGAATCGCCGCGTTCGTATTAGCCGGCCTACTGATCGTGATCGCTTGTTGCGCCAGCCTCTTCGGCCGCCGGCCAGGCCCGGTAGAACCGGCGTTATTGGCGCTGGTTTCGGCTGCGGTGATCGTCACCGCGCTGTTGTCGTCGTATGTCCTGTTCCTCGAGTTCCGGTCCATCCGCGCGGTCTGGCTCGCGGTACTCGCCACCGCGTATGCGTTCGCGGCGATCATCGCGCTGCCATACCTCATGGTCTTCCCGGGCGTCTTCTCTCCCAGCGGTCTCTTCGGCGCGACTGCCCACTCCTCGCTGCTCCTGTGGCTCGTCTGGCATGCCTCGTTCCCAGCCCTCGTACTCGTGACGGTGCTCGTCCGCCGCGCCGGATACATGATCGAGGCGCGCGCCGTGGGCCGAACGATCGCGCTCGGCCTGGGAATCAGTGTCGCGGTCGCCGCGGCCGCGACGTTCATCGCAGCCCGGCACGCTACCGATCTTCCGCCGCTGGTCGACAACGGCCGTTTCGCGCCGGTCGTCACCTTTGTCATCCTGCCCGCGCTGCTGCTCCTCGGTGCCGCCGCGCTGTGGCAACTTTACGCGATGAGTCACCTGCGCAAGATGCTCTCGCTGTGGCTGTCGTTCGCCGTGCTGTGCTCGATGCTCGACACGTTGATGGGCATCTCCGCTGACCGCTACTCATACGCGTGGGAGATCGGCAAGGTGTTCCTGATGCTTTCGTCGTCGGTCGTGCTGACGGCGTTCTTGAGCGACATCGTGCTTTTGCGCCGGCGGCTCGGGAGCACGAACGACGAGTTGCAGCGCTCGCACGCGACGATGGCCCATTTCCGCGCGCTTTCCGAAAGCACGCGCGACATCATCATGTTCATGGACCGCGACAGCATGGAGATCATCGAGGCCAACCAAGCGGCGGTCGATGCATTCGGCTTTGCGCGCGAGGAACTGATCGGAGCGCAACCTCTCGATCATTCAGGGCTCGGTCGGCCGCATCGCCGTATCGGATGAAACGCTCGAGCGCGGGTTGCTCTTCGAACGCGAATACTGGCGCAAAGACGGGTCGACGTTCCCGGTTGAAGTGTTCGGGCGCATGACCGAGGTCGAAGGCCGCCGCCTGTATGTCTCCACGACGCGCGACATCACCGAGCGTTTCACGGCCCGCGCCGAGGTCGCACGCGCGCTCGACCACGCGATCGAAGCGTCGCGGCTCAAGAGCGAGTTCGTGGCGACGATGAGCCACGAGATCCGCACACCGATGAACGGCATCATCGGCATGACCGATCTGCTGCTGCGCACGCCGCTGGCCGACCGACCAGCGCGAGTTTGCCGCCACGGTGCGCGAGTCGGCGCACTCGCTGCTCACCATCATCAACGACATCCTCGACTTTTCCAAGATGGAGGCGGGCAAGGTCGATCTCGAATCGATCGCGTTCGATCCCGCCTATGTCGTGAACGGGGTTGCGAAATTGCTGCGCGGCACGGCGGAAGCCAAGGGCCTCCAACTGGCGGTCGAGATCTCGCCGCGGATACCCGCGACCGTGCTGGGCGATCCGACCCGCCTGCGCCAGATCCTGATGAACCTGATCGGCAACGCGGTGAAGTTCACCGAGGCCGGCGAGATTCGCATCAAAGGCCGGCTCGAGGAAGACGACGGCACGACCAGCGTGCTGCGGTTCGACGTCGCCGATACCGGCATCGGCATCCCCGACGACGTGCGCGAGAAGCTCTTCAACGCGTTCGTCCAAGCTGACGGTTCGATGACGCGCCGCTACGGCGGCACGGGTCTGGGCTTGGCGATCTCGCGCCGCCTGGTCGAACTCATGGACGGCGAGATCTAGCGTAGAAGCGAATTCCGGCGGCGGCTCGGTCTTCACGTTCAGCGCGCGTTTCGGGCACGCCGACGCCGTCGAACCGGCGCGCGACCCGGCCGTCTTCGCCGTGCTCAAGGGTATGCGCGCGCTGATCGTCGACGACAATGCGATCGCTCGGCTGACCGCTCACGGGTTACCTCTCGTCCTGGGGACTAGCCACGGTCGACACCGACAATCCGGACCGCGCGCTCGCGATGCTCCGCGAAGCGGTCGCCGCGGGGCGCCCGTTCGACGTCGTGCTGCTCGACTACGTGATGCCGCAAAAGGATGGTTTCGCGCTCGGCGGCGAGATCGCCGCGGATCCGGCGTTCGGCAACCCGGCGTTGCTCCTCGTGACCGCGTTCGACGCCCGCGACCGCGCGCAACTGGCCCTCGAGGCCGGCTTCAGCGCCTATCTGCTCAAGCCGGTCGAGCCGTCGACGCTCTACAACGCGCTGGCCGGCATCGCCGCGGGCGCCGGCACAATCGGTCGAACCGGTGCTGCTGCGGCCGGCGTTGACGAACGGCGCCGCCCGGATTTTGCTGGCCGAGGACCAAGCCGTGAATCGCCGCGTAGCCCTGTTGCAACTCAAGGAGCTCGGCTACGAGGCCGAGGCCGTGGTGAACGGCGCCGAAGCGATCGCCGCGTTCGCCCGCACCCGCTACGACCTGATCTTGATGGACATGCAGATGCCGGAAGTGGACGGACTGGCCGCGGCCCGCGCGATTCGTGCCTCCGAGATCGATACCGGAACCCACACGACGATCATCGCGCTAACGGCCAACGCGCTCGAACGCGACCGGCGCGCGTGCATCGATGCCGGCATGGACGATTATCTCGCTAAGCCATTGGAGATCGAGGCCTTGCGCAACGTGCTCGAGCGCTGGCTTCCGCTCGCCGTGGCCGCGTCTTGACGCCCACGGCGCAACAGCATCTCGTCCTGATCGATGATTCCCGGCTGAACCTGCGCACGCACGCGCTCTTACTCGAGCGGCTGCCGAACGTCACGACCCACAGCTTCAACTCATCGGCGGAAGCGCTCGCGTGGTCGGAGGCCAACGACGCCGACTGTTTCATCATCGACTTTCGCATGCCCGCCCCCGACGGTATCGAGGTGACGCGCATCCTTCGCGCGCGGGCCGCGACGCGGCTCACGCCGATCGTCATGGTCACGGCCGACACCGATCGGGCCTCGCGCTACGCCGCACTCGATGCGGGCGTCAACGACTTCGTCGAGAAGCCGGTCGACCCGCGCGAATTCCTGGCCCGCATCGGAACGTTTCTCGCGCTGAACGAGGCGCGCAAACGGCTCGACGCGCGGGTCGACGACCTCACCCTTTCGCTGAGCAACGAAGAGCGGCGGACGCGCGATCACGCGGCCCGTCTCGAGGCGCTGTGCGGCATCGCCACCAACCCGCAACTGGACGACGAGCAAATGCTGAGCGCCGTCCTCACGCAGAGCGCCGATGCCGTGCGTCCGGGCGAGCGCTTTCACGCCGGCCTCTTCCGTCTCGAGGGGAGCCAGGCCGTGCTCGAAGGCGTCGGGACCGTGCGCATGACCGTCGACGACGTCAGCCTGCCGCGCGGAGCACGCATACCGCTCTCCGACACCACGCTCGGCGTTGCGCGCGAGCGCGGCACAGCCGTGGCGTGGGACGACATCACGGCCGAACCCAGCCTCGGCTCGTTCGCACGGCTGCGCGAGCTGGACGTGCGCAGTCAGCTGCTCGCCCCGATGCGCGCCGGCGGCTACGACTACGTGCTGACCTTCAACTCGCGCGAAGTGACGCAGCGGCCCTTCGACTCCGACGATCTTTCCTACGCCTCGATCGTGGCGGCCTTTTTGCAAGCGCGCTACCAGCAGAGCTGGCAATCCGAACGCATCCTCTACCAGGCGCAGCACGACGCGCTGACGGGTCTGATCAACCGCACGCGCTTTCGAGCGCTGGTGCGCGAAGCGTGTAAGTACCCGGCCGGCTGTTCGATCGCGATCGTCGACTTGATCGATTTCAGCGGCACCAACACGCGCTACGGAAACCTCACCGGCGACGCGCTGCTGGTGGAAGCGGCCGCGGGCCTGAACGCCGTGGCGCGCAACGGCGAGTTCGTCGGGCGGCTCGGCAGCGATGCCTTCGGCGTTTGCCTGCCCGGCGCCACGTCCGAAACCGCGCTCATCGAGCGCTTGAACGACTATCTGGCGGTGTTCGGCCGGCCCTTTTCGACCGGCGACCGTGAAGGCCGCGAGTTCGTGCAGGTGAACGCTCGGATCGGAGCGGCCATCGCCACCGACGGTCTCTCGTTCAACGAGCTGCTGTCACAAGCCGACCAGGCCGTGGAAGCCGGACGCGGCGTGATGCACTCGCACGTCACGCTCTACAGAGCGCGCCCGGTCCTGCGTTAACAAGCGGGCGGGATCATTCTTCCGGCCGCGAAGGGCAGCGCATGCAACGAATTTGCGCGGCCTGCGTGTGCGTGCTCGCGGCGCTGCTCGGTGCCGTCATGCTCGCTCACGGCGCGCCCGCCGGGGCGGCCGCGGGCCTCGTCATCGACGGAACCGAGATCGCCGACGCGGCGGTCGTCGACGGCGCGAAAAAAGACGGCAAGCTGCTGTTGTACAGCACCTACGAATCGACCGCGATGAAAAAAGTCATCGCCGCGTTCACCGCCGATACCGGACTGAACGTCGAGGTGATCCGGCTGACGTCGCAGCCGATGTTCGAACGCGCGACCTCGGAGTTTTCCGCGCACCGGCTGGCCGCCGACTGGGTCGACACCACCGACATCACGCTGACCGACCAGCTCGCGCAGCGCGGCATCCTCGCGGCCGCGCGCGTCCCCGCGGAGCGGGCCTTGCCCAAGGTGCTGCGCGATGACGGCGGCCGCTGGTACATGATCATCCGCAGCCTGATGGTCGTGGGCGTGAACACGGCGGTGGTGAAACCGGGCGACGTGCCCGCGAAGTGGACCGACTTGCTCGACCCGCGCTGGAAGGGCAAGATCGGTTTTGCCAGCATCGATGCCGGCGGCACCGCCTACAGCGCCGACTTCTTCTTGCGCCAGAAATACGGGCTCGATTTTTGGAAGAAGCTCGCCGCTCAGAACGCGCGCATCGTGCCCTCGGCGGCGCCGGTGATGACCGATCTGGCCCGCGGTGAGACGAGCATCGCGATCGAACCGCAGGAATCGCTGCTCGGCGCGATCGCCGACGGCGCGCCGGTGAAGATCGTGTATCCCGCCGGCGGCTCGCCGGCCTACGGCATCAGCGGCGGCATCACGTCCTCGGCGCCGCATCCGCACGCGGCTGCGCTTTGGCTTGACTGGATCACGAGCAAACGCGGCGGAAGCGTGTTGGCCGGCATCGGCGCCTATGGGATCAACCCCGCCGCGCCGGCGCCGACGGTTCCCGGCCTGACGATGCCGGCGGTAGCCGACGTCTATAACATTCGGGCCGCCGACTACAACCAAAGCCGGGAGACATACACCAAGGAATGGCACCAAATCTTCGGAACGCGCTGACGCGCCGGGCCGCGCTCGCGCTCGCGACGGTGTTGCTGGCGAGCACGGCGGTGCGCGCAGCACCCGCGCCGCTCATCATCGACGGCATCCAGATCGCCGACGGGGCGACCTACGATGCCGCCAAGCGCGAGGGGTCGCTGCTGATGTACAGCACGTATGAAACGACGTCGTTGCGCGCGATCGTCAACCAGTTCACGGCCGATACCGGAATCCGGGTCGACACCTTGCGCATCATCTCGGAGCCCATGTTCGAACGCGTCAGCGCGGAGTTCGCGACCCACCGGCTGGCCGCGGATTGGGTCGACACGAGCGACCTCAGCCTGACCGACAAGCTCACGCAGCTCGGTGTGTTCCGGCCCTATCGCGTACCGTCGTTCGGCGCGCTCGAGCCGAGCCTGCACGACGCCGGCGGCCGCTGGTACAGCATCATTCGCGGCACGATGGGCATTGCGTACAACACGGCGGTCGTCAAGGCCGAGGACGCGCCCAAGTCGTGGAGCGACTTGCTCGATCCGAAGTGGAAGGGCAAGATCGGCATGGCCAACATCGAGGCCGGCGGCACCGCCTACAGCGAGTATTACTTTCTGCGCCAGCGCTACGGCCTGGCGTTTTGGGAGAAGCTGGCGGCCCAGAACGTGCGCATCGAGCCCTCCGCCGCGCCCGTGTTGACCGATCTCTCGCGCGGCGAGACCAGCATTGCGCTCGAAGGCGTCGACTCGACCATCGCCGGCATCACACAGGGCGCGCCGCTCAAACCGGTCGTGCCGCCTGAGGGTCTGCCGGCGTATACCGTCTCGGGCGGCATCGCAGTCTCCGCGCCGCATCCGCACGCGGCCGAGCTCTTCATGAACTGGATCACCAGCCGCCGCGGCAGCGCGGCCGTCGCGGTGCGCGCGTACGGCATCACGCGCGATGCGCCGGCCCCGGTGCTGGCGGGCGTTGCCTTTCCGCCCGAACGCCGGCTCTACAACATCCGGCCCGCCGACTACGAAGGCACGCGCGCGGCCTACACCCGCGATTGGCACCGCATCTTTGGAGCGAATTGATGAGAGACACCAGCACCACCGTCGTGACGGTCGCCATCGCCGACAAACTCTGCCTGCTCACCCTCAACCGGCCCGAACGGCGCAACGCGCTCTCCGACGAGCTGACCGCGGTGCTGGGTGAGGCGATCCTCGACGCCGATCGCAATCCCGACGTGTGGCTGATCGCGATCACCGGCGCCGGCAGCGCGTTCTGCGCGGGCGCCGATCTCAAAGAGATCCGCAAGACCGATGAAGGTGCGCCGGCGACGTACCGCTCGCCGATCCATCGCCTGCAGCGCAGCATTCTCGAAATCATCATCGACTCGAAGAAACCGACGCTCGCGATCGTTAACGGTCCGGCCGTCGCCGGCGGCTGTGAACTCGCGCTGGCGTGCGACATGCGAATCGCGGCCGAAGGCGCCTTCTTCTCCGTGCCGGAGTCGCGGCGCGGGATGGGCGCTCACTTCGCATCCGTCGCACTGCCGCAAATGGTTCCGCCGGGCATCGCGATGGAGTGGCTCTACACCGGCCGGCGCATCGAGCTGGATGAAGCACAGCGCTGGGGCTTGGTCAACCGCGTCGTTCCGGCCGCCGGGCTGATGGATGCGGCGCTGGCGTTCGCCCGCGAGATCACGCTGTCGGCTCCGCTCTCGGTGCAGCGCATGAAGCAAACGTTTCGCAAGACGCAAGGCCTGCCGCTGCATGCCGGGATCCGGCTCGATACCGGTCCCGATCCGTACGCCTCGGAAGATCGCGCCGAAGGCATTCGCGCGTTCTTGGAACACCGGGCGCCGGATTGGAAGGGCCGGTGACGGAAACGGCCGCCGGCATCGACTTCACGGCCCTCTTCGCTCCGCGCAGCATCGCGGTCGTCGGCTCGGCATCCGCGGGCAAGCACGCCTCGATGGTCGTGCGCAACCTGATCGCCTGGAAGTTCGCCGGCGACATCTTCCCGATCAACCGCGAAGGCGCCGCGGTCGAAGGCTATCGCGGTTATCGCACGCTAGCCGAATTGCCGCAGGTGCCCGATTGCGCCATGCTGGTCGTTCCGGCCGCCAACTGCCCGGAAGTCGTGCAAGAATGCGCGTCGGCCGGCGTTCGCTTCGCGGTCGTCGGCGCGAGCGGCTTCGCCGAGTTGCACACACCGGCCGGGATCGCGCGGCAGCAGGCGATCGAGGCCATCGCGCAGGCGAGTTCGCTGCGCCTGGTAGGACCCAACACCAACGGCATCTTCAACGCCACGGGCCACATGTCGCTCGGCTACAACGTAGCTCACGGCGAACCGTTCGCGGCCGGCGACGTCTCGGTCGTCTCACACAGCGGTGCGCTCTTCGACGGGATCGCGCGCCGGTTGAACGCGATCGGTACCGGGCTTTCCAAATTCATTCCGGTCGGCAACGAAGCCGATCTCACCATGCTCGACTTCATCGACTTTCTCATCGACGATCCGGCGACGCGCGTCATCGGCCTCGTCGTCGAAGGCCTCGGTGACGGACCGCGTTTCCGGCGCTTGGCGGCGCGCGCGCTCGCGGCCGCGAAACCGATCGTCGCGCTGAAGATCGGCCGCTCCGACGTCGGCGCGGGCGCAACGCTCGCGCACTCGAGCCGCTTGGCCGGTGCGACGCGCGCCTACGATGCGCTGCTGCGCGAGTGCGGCGTGGCCTCGGTGACGTCGGTCGAAGCACTGGCCGGGGGATGCGGCCTGCTCTCGCTGGTGCCCGAAACCCGGCACGCACGCGACGAAGCCGTCATCGTCGTCACCTCCTCGGGCGCGGGCGGCGCGCTCGTCGCGGACGTCGCGACCGAGCGCGGACTCCGGCTCGCCGGCCGAGACGGAGAGTGGGCGGAGCCCGGTGCCGCGGCGCTGGCGCAATTGGGGGTGCCGGCGCGCATTCGCAATCCGATCGACTTGGGGACGCTCGGCGAGTGGACACTGCTGGACGACGTCTTTTCCGCCACGCAGTCCCAAGCCGACGGACCGGTCGTCGTCTATGCCCACAACGCGCCGCGCGCGAAACTCGGCGAGATCCTCGCCGATACGCTCATCGCGCGGCGCGCAAGCGTCGCCTCCCCGGTCGTCGTGCTGACCCCCGGCGGACTGCTGCCCAAGGTCGAAGCAAAGCTGATCGCGGGCGGCGTCCCGGTGTTTTACGACACGGCGGCGTGCTTCGATAGCCTGATGTGTTATTACGCCGTGCGCCGCGCCCGGCCCGAAGACGCGCCCGACCGGCGCCCGCTGCAAAACGGTCCCGATCCGGCTCGCGACGCGGTTCTCTCCGAACTCGACAGCGCGGATTTTTTACGCCGCTTCGGAGTACCGGTTGTGGCGAGCACGATCGTGGCCTCCGGCGCGGCCGCCGAAGCGGCAGCGGCCGAACACGGCTATCCGGCCGTGCTCAAAGCGCTCGCACCCGGGGTCGCGCACAAACATGCACTCGGCTTCGTCGACGTGGGTCTCGCCACGGCCGCGGCCATGCGGACGGCGTACGATGCGCTGGCGCAACGAGTCGCGGCGGCCGGATTCGATCGCGCGCGCGTGCCGTTCATCGTGCAGCCGATGATCGCCGGAGAGTTCGAACTGATCGCCGGCGTCAGCTGGGAAGCGACGCTCGGGCACTTCCTGGTCTTCGGCTTCGGCGGCGTGCACGCCGAGGTGCTCGACGACGTGCTGCTCGTGCCGATCCCGATCGCTCGCCGGACGTTGCGCGAGCGCATTGCTAGCGCGCGCACCGGACGGTTCCTCGCGGCGGCGGCGTCGCAACCGGCGGCGGTCACCGAACGCGTCATCGACGTGCTGGAAGCGTTGCAGGCCGTCGTTCTCGAGCACGGCGCGGTCATCACCTCGATCGACATCAACCCGCTGGTCGTCAGTGGTGCCGACGTGACGGCCGTGGACGCGCTCATCGTGACCCGATGAGCATCGACGTCCGTGGTCTGGAGAAGACCTTTGGCGACGTCACCGTGGTGTGCGGCATCGACCTCCACGTCGAGAGCGGCAAGATGCTGGTGCTGCTCGGTCCGTCCGGCTGCGGCAAAACGACGACGATGCGCTGCATCGCGGGCCTGGACACGCCTAGCCGCGGCCGCATCGACATCGGCGGCAGCGTGGTGTTCGACGCGGCGACCGGCACGAACGTGCCGGTCGAGCGCCGGCACGTCGGCATGGTGTTCCAGTCCTACGCCATCTGGCCGCACCTCAGCGTGTTCCAGAACGTCGCCTTTCCGCTGGAAATCCAACGCGTCGGCAAAGCCGAGACGGCCGAACGCGTCCACGCCATGCTCGCGCTCGTCGGCCTGGGCGATTTCGCGACCCGCGGCGCAAGCCAGCTCAGCGGCGGCCAGATGCAGCGCGTCGCGCTGGCGCGCAGCCTGATCAACAAGCCGGCCGTGTTGCTGCTCGACGAACCGCTGAGCAATCTCGACGCGCGCTTGCGCGACTACCTGCGCGTGCAGCTGCGCGAGATCCAAATGCAGCTGGCGATCACGGCGATCTACGTCACGCACGATCAGCATGAAGCACTCTCGCTGGCCGATGAGATCGTCGTGCTGCGCGCCGGCACGGTGCTGCAACGCGGCGAACCGCTCGCGCTCTACGGACATCCGGACTCGAGCGCCGTCGCGCAGTTCCTCGGCTACAGCAACATCTTCACCGCGACCGTCACGGCGCGCGACGGCGCGCTGGCCGATGTCGCGTTCGAAGCGGGCCGGGAACGCGTGCACGGGACGCTCGTCGCGCCCGGCGACGCCGAGGTGGTGGCCGCGTGCGTACGGCCGAACGACGTGCGCATCGCCGCCTTGAGCGACACCGGTGCGGCGCTGCCCGCGAACACCTTCGCCGCCGAGATCACCTTGGCCAGCTTCGAGGGATCGCACATGCATTATCAGGCCCGCTCGTCTGGGGGCCTCGTCTGGGACGCGGTGTGTGCCGACGTTTCGGCCGCGCTGCGCGTCGGCAGTCCGGTCAGCGTCCACGTTCCTGCCGCCGCCGTGCTGCTGTTGCCGCGAGACGACGCGTGAGCCGCTCGGCGCGGTTCCTGCTGCCGGCCGTGCTGTACGCCGTGCTCGGCGTGCTGGTCGTCGTGCCGCTGGTGATGATCGCGACCGCATCGCTCATGAGCGCGCCGCCGTTCAGCGGCACCCAGTTCCACTGGACGTTCGACAACTACGCGCAGCTCTGGTCGGGCGAAATCGGCCGCGCCGCCCTCGACACGCTGATCGTGTCGGTCGGCGGCACCGCGATCGCGCTCGCGATCGGGGCGACGCTGGCCTGGCTCGCCGCGCGCACCGATATTCCGGGCCGCACGCTGGTCTATCTGGCCGGCATCACGCCGCTCTTCATCTCGGTGCTGGTCGCATCGACCGCGTGGTCGGCGCTCGCTTCCGGCCGCACCGGATACTTCAACCTCGCGCTCGCGAGCGTCGGCATTTCCTGGCACGTCAACGTCGAATCGCTCACCGGTATCGCGTTGCTGTTCGGTCTCTACTACGCGCCCTATCCGTTCATCTTCATGTACGGCGCGCTCTCGCTGATCCACCCCGAGATGGAGGAAGCCGCGGCCGTTGCCGGTGCGCCGATCGCACTGATCCTGCGCCGCATCACGTTTCCGCTGGTCAAGCCGGCATTGCTCGGCTCGATGCTGCTGGTCTTCGCGTTGATGATCGAAGATTTTCCGCTGCCGCAGATCATCGGGGGTCCGGTCGGCATCGAAACCCTCTCGGTCGCCGTCTACAACCTGATGACGCGCGTGCCGACGCAGCAAAACGCCGCCGCGGCGCTCAGCGTGCTGCTGATGGCCCTGATCTGCTCGTTCGTGCTGGTGCAGCGGCGCCTGCTGGCCGGCACGGATTACCGCACCGTGACCGGCAAGGGGATGCGTACGCGCCAAACGCCGCTGGGCGCCTTGCGCTGGCCGGCGCTTGCGCTCGTGCTGGGCTACGCGCTGCTGGCGATCGGGGCACCGACGTTCGCACTGCTCGAAGGCGCGTTTCGCACCAACCTCTACATCCCCAACGTCGCCGCGCTGTTCGCCCCGGCCGGCATCAGCACGGCCCCGATCGTCGCGGCGCTGACCGATCCCGACGTGCTGTCCGGCATCGTCAACAGCCTGATCTCGGGCGCGGGCGCGGCGGTCGCCGGCGCGATCCTGTTCTTCATCATCGCCTACGTGGTGCACCGCACCGAGGTTCCGGGGCGCAAGCAGCTCGAGTATCTGGCCATGCTGCCGCTCGCCGTTCCGGCGCTGGTGCTGGGCATCGGGATCCTGTGGACGTGGGTCGCGGCCCCGCTACCGGTCTACGGCACGCTCGCGATCCTCTCGATCGCCTACCTCACGCGCTTCTTCCCGCAAGGCTATCGTGCGGTCGCCTCGAGCATCGCGCAGGTGCACGAAGACCTCGAGAATGCGGCCCGCGTGGCGGGGGCGAATCGCTTGCAGACGATCCGCCGCATCACTCTGCCGCTGGTTCGCGGCGGGGTCGTCTCGTCCGCGTTCATCATGCTCGTCCTCTCGATCCGGGAACTGACCGCTTCGCTCTTTCTCTACACGACCTCGACGCGCACGCTCGCGATCGTGATCTACGAAAAATACATCACTGGAAGTTGGGCTGCCGTCGCATCGATCAGCCTGATCTTCACCGCCTCGCTCGCGCTGATCACGCTGGCCGGGCGCCGCTGGCTACAGGCACGCATATGACATCCAACGTCGTCATCCACGAAGTCGGTCCGCGCGAGGGCGCGCAGATCGAAGACCCGCCGATCCCGACGGCCGCCAAGGTCGCGCTCTCCGACGCGCTGAGCGAAACGGGCTTGGAAAGCATCGAGCTCGTGGCGTTCGTCAGCCCCAAATGGGTGCCGGCCATGGCCGACGCCGAGGACGTGCTGGCGCAGATCGCGCGCAAGCCCGGCGTGCGCTACACCGGCATCTACCTGAACGTGCAAGGGCTCGAACGGGCCCTCGCGGCCGACTGCGCGATCGAAGGGCACCTCAGCGTCAGCGCCAGCGAAACGTTCGGCAAACGCAACACGAACCGCACGCTCGAGGAGTCGTTCGCGGCGCAGCCGGCGTTCATCACCGCCTATCAAGCGGCCGGAATTCCGGTCGATACGATCCTCATCGCGGCCGCCTTCGGCTGCAACTTCGAAGGCTACATCGCGCTCGAACGCGTCACCGACTGCATCGCGCGCCTGATCGCGATCGCCGAGGAGCACGGTGAAAAGATCTCGCGCGTGAAACTGCTCGACACGATGGGTTGGGCGAACCCCGAACAAATCCGGCGCACGATCGACCGTATTCGCAGCACCTGGCCCGGACTCGAAATCGCCTTGCACCTGCACGACACGCGCGGGCTCGGGCTCGCCAACGCCGATGCCGCGCTGCGCGAGGGCGTGCGGCATTTCGATTCCGCCGTCGCCGGCCTCGGCGGTTGTCCGTTCGCCGCCGTCAAAGGTGCGCCGGGCAACATCACGACCGAAGACTTCGCGTTCATGTGCGAGGAGATGGGCATCTCTACCGGCCTCGATCTCGACAAGCTCGTCGCGTGCGCGGCGCTGGCCGAGGATATCTTCGGCCGCGCGCTGCCCGGGCATCTCTCCAAGGGCGGTCTCTTCCGCGCGAAACGCCCGGTGAGCTGGTCGCACTCGCTGGCCTAACCGCGCGCGCTACTGGCCCCAGAACGGCAGCGCTTTGGCGACCAGTTGTTTGGCGTCGAACGGTTCTTTGAGCCGGCCGTAGGCGAAGCCCACCTCGAGCGCCGGCGATATCGCCGGCACGGTGAGCGCTTCGGCGTAGGTGGAACGCGTCATCAAACCGATCGTGGCGGCGTCGAGATCGGCGCCGCGAGCGAGGATCGCGGCGGTCTCGGCGTGATGGGTGTTGGCCCAGTGCGCCGTTTCGCGCAGCGCATGCGCCACGCGCCGGGCCACATCTGGGTGGGCTTCCACCCACGCCGTCGCCGCAAAGTAAACGCCGGAGATGAAGAGCGGCGCGATGGCCGAGTCGGCGTTACCAAGAACGGCGGTGTCGGCCCGCGCCTGCGTCAGGTGCGGCTCGGTCATCATCGCCGCGTCGATCCGTCCTTGCGCGAGCGCGGCGGCCATCGCCGTTTCGGGAATTTCGACGAAGTGCACGGTCTTGGAATTGCCGCCGGTCTTGTCGATCCACACCGCAGCCCCGAGTTGCAGTTCACCGTCCAAGGTGGTGACGGCGACGATCTTGCCGTTCAAGTCGGCGCCCGATTTGTACGCCGTGCGGCGCGATTGCGCGAGGATGATATCCGGCGCTTTGCTGTTGAACACGGTCGCCGGTGCGATGATCGTCACCGGAATGCCGCGCTCGATCGCGGCGGCGACCGAGATCAGGTTCGAGAAGCCGATCTCGGCCGACCCGCCGACGACCGCGGCGACGACCGCTCCGCCGCCGGTGGTCTTTGACACCGTCGCATCCAGTCCGTATTTCTTGAAAAACCCGCCGCCCTGCGCATAGCTCCCTTCGGATGCGCCGTCGCCGGTCAGTTCGAGGACGCGCACGACGGGCAGGCTCTGGGCCCCGCCGTGCAGCGAGAGCGCGGCCGTCAACAGGAGCGCGAGGAGGCCACGAACGGCGATAAAACGCGGCATTTCGACATGATAGCACGGTAAGGCCGGGAACGGCACCGTCAGGAAACCTGACAATCGGCGCCCGGACGCAGGAAAAGCCGGCGTCGATCTCCTTAACGGTCGGAAGCCGTTTTCACCACTCGGGAGGTATGCCTATGCGCACGCGTGCATCGTTCGCCGCCGCCGTCATCGCCGCACTCTCGCTGACCGCGAGCGGCAACGCCTCCGCGGCGGGAGCGCCGATCCTGGTCGGCGTCGTCATCTCGACGTCGGGACCGTCGGCGCCGCTGGGCGTACCGCAGAAGAACGCGTTCGCGCTGGTGGAACGCGACATCAACGCCAAGGGCGGCATCGACGGGCGCCCGCTGCACTTCGAAATCGTCGACGACGAAGCCAAGCCCGACGTCGCCGCGCAGCTCGCGCAACAGCTGATCGGCAAGGGCGCCGTTGCGATCATCTGCGGAACGCGCACCGCGACCTCGGCCGCCGCAACGCGCGTGACGGTGGGCGCGAACGTCGTGCAGCTGTTCCTCACGCCGTCGACCGAACTGTGGAAGACACCCAAGGGCGTCGCGAAGACGCTCTTCCAAGTCGCCGCCGCCGCGGACGATGAGGCCCACGCCTACGTTGCCTTCGCACACGACAAGCTCAAAGCGAAGACGATGGCGATCGTGCACGACGAAAACCAGTACGGCACGGTCGCTGCGAGCTCGACCGAAGGCGCCGGCAAGGACATCGGGATCACGGTCGTGGCGAACGAATCCTATCCCGGCGACGCCACCGACTTCACGCCGCAGCTGCTGCGCGTCAAAGCCGCCAAGCCCGACGTCATCATGCTGCTCGGCGCGACGAACACACCGGCGTTGCTGACCGTGCAGGCACGGTCGCTGGGGCTGAAGATGCCGGTGGTGGGATCGTCGGCGATCCTCAGTCCGGCGTTCCTCAAGGTCGTCGGTCCGGCCGAAGACCAGCTCTACGCCGTTTCCAACCTCGACTTCACCAACCCCGACGCGGTCTCGAAAGCCGCCATCGCCGAATACGTGGCCGAATATCACGCGCCGCTGGTCGGCTTCGGCGCGTTCGCCGACGATTCGGGTCATCTGATCGCCAAAGCCTTGGCGAAAGCGCACGGCAAGTTCGACGGCGCCTCGCTCGCGAGCGGCGCTCGAAACGATGGGCGGCTATCACGGCACAGCGGGCACCTTCCACTACTCGGCGACCGACCATAACGGTCTCTCGCAAAAGGACGTGCACATCGCCGTGGCGCGCAAGGGCGTGTGGTACACGATCGATTGATGGAACGCGCGCTGCTGCGCGAGAGCGTCGAACGGTTCGTCTCCCGCTCCTATGACATCGAAGGCCGCAACGCTCTCGTGCGCGGAACTCCGGGCTACAGCACGGCGCATTGGGCGACGTTCGCCGAACTCGGCTGGCTCGCGATCCTCATCCCCGAATCGCTCGGCGGCATCGGCGCGCCCTTCGCCGACGCGCTTCCGTTGCTCGAAGCGTTCGGCGGCGGGTTGCTGCTCGAGCCGTTCACGCCGGCCGTCGTGCTGTCGGGTACGCTGCTCGCGGATGCCGCGGCATCACCGGCCGCGGCCGCCGCGCTCGAAGCGCTCGGCGAAGGCCGCGCGCAGATCGCAACGGCCTACCGCGATGACGGAACGCGGCTGGTGCGCGTTGAGCGGCGGCCTCGCGATCGAGGGCACGGCCGGCGGCGTGCCGTTCGCGGCGTCGGCGGATCAGCTGATCGTGTCGCTGCGCGACGAGCGCGGCGCGCCGGCCGTGGTGCTGGTCGACCGCGACGCGCCGGGAATCACCGTCGACGAACGCGTCGCGCTCGACGGCTCGCGCAGCGCGGCGCGTGCGTTTCGAGCGCGTGCCGCTGCGCGCCGATGCGCTGCTGCCGCTCGACGATCCCGCCGCCGCGCTCGCGCGAGCGCTCGACCGCGCCGAGGCTGCGTTGTGCGCCGAAGCGGTCGGGGTGATGGGCGCGGGCGTATCCGCGACGCGGCGGCCCACGTGCGCGAGCGCGTGCAATTCGGCCGGCCGATCGCCGCGTTCCAAGTCGTTCGCCACCGCATCGCCGACATGTTCGTCGAGCTCGAGCTCGCGCGCGCCGCGGCCGCGTTCGCCGCCGCGGCGATCGATGCCGGCGCGCGACGAACGCGCGCGGCGCGTATCGATGGCCAAGATCCAGATCGTTCGCTCGGGGCGCTTCGTGTGCGAGAACGCGGTGCAACTGCACGGAGCGATCGGCATCGCCGCCGAACACGCCTCGGCGCACGCACTCGCGCGGATCACCGGCATCGCCTCAACGTTCGGCGACCTGATCTTTCACCGCCGGCGCTACCTCAGCCTCAGCCCCGAAGGGACCACTTCTGTGACAGCCCCGGACCTCACACGCGACCTGCCCGCCGTCGCTCGAATACGCAGCGTGACGGCGACATCGCGATCGTGCACCTGGCGCGCGTCGCCAAACGCAACGCGCTCGACGACGAAACGGTCCGCGGCATCGAGACGCTTTTCCGTCATCTTCCCGACGGCGTGCGCGCGGTCGTGCTCTGCGGCGCGCGGCGATCATTTCTCGGCCGGCCTCGACCTCGCGCTCGCTGACCGCCACGACGCTCGCTCGACTCGATGCGCCGCTCGCAGCTCTGGTACCGCGCGTTCGAGCTGATCCAGTACGGCAACGTTCCGGTCATCGCCGCCCTGCACGGCGCCGTGATCGGCGGCGGACTCGAGCTCGCGGCGGCCGCGCACATCCGCGTCGCCGACACCACCGCGTACTACGCGCTGCCGGAAGCGCAACGCGGCATCTTCGTCGGCGGCGGCGGCTCCGTGCGCATCTCGCGCATCATCGGCGCCGCACCGCATGATGGACCTGATGCTGACCGGGCGCATGTACAGTGCCGAGGAAGGCCAGCAATACGGGCTCAGCCAGTATCTCGTCGACGCCGGTACCGCCGAAACGCGCGCATCGCGAGCTCGCCAAGCACGTCGCGACCGTTCCTCCGCTGAGCATCTACGGCATCCTCCACGCCGTACCGCGCAACGCCGAAGCCGATCCCGCCACCGGTTACGTGCTCGAAAACCTGATGGCGGCAATGGCCGCCGCCGATCCCGCCGCGCAAGAACGCATCGCCGCGTTTCTCGCCGGACGCGCCGCGAAGATCAAGTGAGCGCTTCGGCATGACGACCGTGCGCCGGCGCGCCGTTCATCTCGGACCGCACGATCTCGACGTCAAGCCGCTGCCGGGCGGCGGCTTCGCGGTGCGCTCGCCGCATCCGTTGCGGACCTATCCGCGCACGATGACCGACCGGCTCGAGCATTGGGCCGCGGTGCGTCCCGACACGGTCTACCTCGCCGAGCGCGCCGGCGACGGCTGGCGAACGCATCACCTACGCGCGAGGCACTCGAAGCGACGCAACACGTCGCCCAGGCGCTGCTGCGACCGCGGCTGCACGCCGGCGAACGGCGTGGCGATTCTCTCCGAGAACGGCATCGATCACGCCATCCTCGCGCTCGCGGCACAGTACATCGGCGTGCCCTACGTCCCGGTCTCGCCGCCGTACTCGCTGCTTTCGACCGATTTCGCCAAGCTGCGTCACGTGCTCGGCCTGTTCGCGCCGGCCCTCGTCTACGCGCGCGACGCCGCCCGCTTCGCGCGCGTTTTTGCAAGCGACGTCATACCCGCCGGACTGCCGGTCGTCGTTTCCGAGGGCACGGTCGAGGGCCGGGAGAGCGAACGCTTCGCGTGGCTGCTCGAGGTGCCCGTATCGCCGGCGGTCGGCACGGCGAACGCGACCGTCACCGACGACACGGTAGCCAAAATTCTCTTCACCTCCGGTTCGACCGGCTTGCCCAAGGGCGTGATCAACACCCAGCGCATGCTGTGCAGCAACCAGCAGATGAACCTCCAGGCGTTTCCGTTCTTCGCCGAAGAGATGATGATGCTCGACTGGTCGCCGTGGAACCACACCGCCGGTTCGAACCAAGTCTTCAACATGGTTCTCTATAACGGCGGCACGCTCTACATCGACGACGGCAAACCCACACCGCTCGAGTTCGCCAAATCGCTGCGCAATCTGCGCGACGTCTCACCGACCGTCTACTTCAACGTTCCGCGCGGCTATGAGGAACTGGCCAACGTGCTCGACGAGTGATGCCGAGCTGCGCGAGACGTTCTTTCGACGCCTCAAGATGATGTGGTATGCCGGTGCGGCGCTCTCGGGGCCGGTGTTCGAGCACATGCGGCGCCTCGCAATCGCGCAGTGCGGCGAAGAGATCATGATGACCAGCGGTCTCGGCTCAACCGAAACCGCGCCCTCGGCGACGTTCGCGAACTGGTACTCGGACGTCAGCGGCAACATCGGCGTGCCGCTGCCGGGAATCGAGATCAAGCTCGTGCCGGCCGGCTCGAAACTCGAGCTGCGCTTGCGCGGTCCGAGCATCACGCCGGGCTACCTGCATCGCGACGACCTCACGCGCGAAGCCTTCGATGAAGACGGCTACTACAAAATGGGCGACGGGCTCAAGCCGCTCGACCCCAACGACTTCAGCCAAGGCTTTCTCTTCGACGGGCGGATCGGTGAGGATTTCAAGCTTTCGAGCGGCACCTGGGTGAGCGTCGGGCCGTTGCGCATCAAGCTGCTCGCCGAGCTGCAGCCGGTCGTGCGCGACTTCGTGATCTGCGGTGCAGGATCAGCCGTACCTCGCGATCCTGATGATCCCCGACGTCGCGGCGGCGCGCGCCCTCGCCGGCCTGGCGGACGAAACGCGCGACCCCGACGTCCTCGCGCATCCCGCTGTGCACGCGTTCGTGCGCGAGCGGCTGGCAGCGTTCGCCGGCGCCAATCCCGGCAGCTCGACGCACGTCGCACGCGCCATTTTCCTCGACCGCCCGCCCTCGATCGACGCGGGCGAGATCACCGACAAAGGATCGCTCAACAATGCCATCGTTCGCGAACAGCGGCGTGATCTCGTGGAACACCTCTACACCTCGCTCGACCATCCGGCCGTGATCGCGATCGGCTGATGGAGATCCGCGACCACGCCGCCGTCGTCACCGGCGCCGCCTCCGGCCTCGGCGCCGCAACCGCCCGCGCGCTGGCCGCGCGCGGTGCGCGCGTGGCCGTGCTCGACCGCAACGCCGACGGCGGCGCAGCGCGTCGCGGCCGAGATCGGCGGGATCGCAGCGGCCTGCGACGTCACCGACGAAGCGGCCGTAACGGCCGCGCTCGCGCGTTCGCGCGCGGCGCACGGCCCGCTGCGGATCGTCGTGCACTGCGCGGGGATCGGCACGGCCGGACGCATCGTCGGCCGCGACGGCCCGATGCCGCAGGCGGCGTTCGAACACACCGTGCGCGTCAACCTCTTCGGCACCTTCAACGTCATGCGGCTGACGGCGCACGAGATGTCGCAGACCGAACTCGTGGGCGAAGAACGCGGGGTGTTCATCGCGACCGCGTCGGTCGCCGCATACGAGGGACAGCTCGGGCAGGCTGCCTACTCGGCGGCCAAGGGCGGCATCGTCGCGCTCGTCTTGCCGGCCGCACGAGAGTTCGCGCGCTTCGGCATCCGCGTCATGGCGATCGCGCCGGGCTTTTTCGAGACGCCGCTGATGAACGAGCTGCCGCCCGAGGCGGTGCAAAAACTGGTCAGTGAGATCCCGTTCCCGGCGCGGTTCGGGAAACCCGAGGAGTTCGCACACTTGGCGCTCGCGATCGTTGAGAACCCCTCGCTCAACGGCGAAACGATTCGGCTGGACGGCGCGCTGCGATTACCGCCGCGCTGATTTACTGCCTTTGTCCGCAACATCGAGACAACGGCAATCTATTTGTCTGACGGTGCGCGCGCCGCGATCCGAAACGCGCTCCTTGCCGGGTAATTCGCATTTCTTTGGAGCGTGCAGTGTTTCGTTTTTCTCAACTGAGCCTCGCCGCGGTGTGTCTCGCACTGCTCGCACCCACGGTATCGCCCGCCGCGGAGACGCCGCTTCCACAAACCTCGCTCGGTTGGTCGGTCGGTTTCGACAGCCCGCAAATCATGATTGCCGACAGCCTCTCGCTCTGGAAGCCGGCGGGCGTCGATCTCACGCCGGTGACGTTCGGCTCGGGCCGCGCCGCGCTCGAAGCTTTGCTCGGCGGACAGGTCGACTTCGTCGTCGCGGCCGAGCTGCCGGCGGTCACCGCCGCGATGCGCAATCAACCCGTCGTGGTCGTCGCCGACCTCTCGCGCTATAACGGCAACCGCATCGTGGCGACCGGGCCGATCACCGCGATCGGCGACTTGAAGGACCGCAAAGTCGGCACGACGATCGGGACGAGCTCGCAGTTCATCCTCGATAACGAGCTGCACCGCGCCGGCATAAAGCCCGAAGAAGTCAACGCCGCGCCTTCCGACCTCGTGCCCGCATTGGCGCACGGCGACATCGCCGCGGCCTCGATGTTCTCCGACTTCTATCCGCAAGCGAAAAAGGTGCTCGGCGACCGCTACCACGAGCTGCACATTCCCGAAGTGACGCACCTCTTGGTGCTGGCAACGCGCGACGTCGTGACGAAGCGGCCGGACGTTGTGAAGAACGTCCTGCGGGCAATGCTGGCGGCGGACGACGTGCTCAAGAACGACCCGGCTAAAGCGCGCGCCATCATGTCGAGCACGACCAAGGGCACGGTCAGCGTCGATGAATTGAAAGCCGTCTGGCCCGAGTACGAGTTTCAAGTCCGCCTCGATCAACCGCTCGTCGACCTGATGACGGTCGAGGGGCAATGGGTCCTCGACGGCGGAATGATCAAGAACGTGGCCATCAGCAAAGCACTCTTTCGCAGCTACGTCGACGATGCACCGTTGAAGGCGCTCGCGCCGAGCCGCGTTTCCGTCCGTTGACCGGCTCCGCGGAGGGCGCGCAGTACGAAGGCGTCGACATCGAGGGATCGCCGGCAGACTACCTGCAGGTGACCTTTCTCGGCACCGGCGGACCGCCGCCCTCGCTCGAACGGCACGGCATCTCAACGCTGATCAAGGCCGGGCCGCACTGGCTGCTCTTCGACACCGGACGCGCGACGCTGCAGCGCATGCACGAATGCGGCATTCCGGTCGACGAGATTCGCAACGTCTTCTACACCCACTTGCATTCCGATCACATCAGCGGCTTCGGCGATTTCTGGATGACCGGCTGGTTCGTGCTCGACCGCACCGCGCCGCTCGCCGTGTGGGGCCCGCCGGGAACGCAGCGCTTCGTCGAAGGCATCAAGGAAGCGTATCACTTCGATCTGAGCATCCGGCCTCAATACGAAGCCTCGGCGGCGACCGGGTTGTCGATCGAGGTCACGGAGTTCGGCGAGGGCGTCGTGTTCGACCGCGATGGCGTCGTCGTCAGCGCGTTTCTGGTCGATCATGGGCCGGTCGTCAAACCCGCCTACGGGTTCAAGGTCGCGTGGAACGGGCGCGCGATCGTGCTCTCCGGCGACACGACGTACTGCGATGCGATCGTGCGGCACGCCGCCGGCGCCGATCTGCTGATCCACGAAGTCGCGGGCGCATCCGCGCGCCAAATCGGCAAGAACCCGCAGCTCGGCAAGATCGTCGCGAGCCACACCTCGCCCGAACAGCTGGCCGCGATCTGCCGTGCCGCCGCACCGCGCTGCACGCTGATCAACCATCTCGGCCTGTGGAAGGTGACGCCGTACGACGTGCTGGTGCGCGCGCGCGCCGGCCACCCGCATCCGGTCGAGATCTCCGAGGACCGCATGCACGTGCTGGTCGGACCGGAGATTCGTATTCTGCCGCCCGGCGTGCCGCAGCGTGGCCGCAGCCGCGACCCGCTGCTGCGCTGATGGATCGCGCGCCGAGCGACGAGCAACTCGTCCGCCATCTCCGCCGCACGAACGACGTCGCGCGGCGGGCGATCGAGCTCGGCCGGCATCCGTTCGGCGCGATCTTGGTCGGCCCGGATCACGAGAGCGTGCTCATGGAGCAGTGCAACATCAGCACGGTCGAGCACGCCGAAGCCTTCCTCGCTCGCGCCGCGTCGACCAGTTACACACCAGGCTATTTATGGACGTGCACGCTGTACACGAATTGCGAACCGTGCGCGATGTGTGCCGGAACGATCTATTGGGCGAACATCGGCCGCGTCGTTTTCGGCATCACCGAAGAGCGGCTGCTCTCGCTGACCGGCGATCACGCCGAAAATCCGACCTTACAGGTCAGCTGCCGGTACATCTTCGATCACGGCCAGAAGCCGATCGTAACGCTCGGCCCGATCGCCGGCGTCGAGGATGAAACGGTCGCGCTACACGCGTCGTTCTGGAAGGAGCGCTAGCCGGTGGAGATTCCGGTCATCGACATGACGGGCTTCGATCGGAGCCCCGCGGCCCGCGAGCGCATCGCCGGCGCGTGGGATGCGGCCTTTCGTTCGGCCGGCTTCTGTTCGCTCGTCGGCCACGGCATCGAGCGTGCGCTCAGCGATCGGCTCTACGGTGCGGCGCTGGAGTTCTTCGCGCTGCCGCTGGGCGAGAAGCTCGCCTGCCGCGAGCCGGGCGTGCGCGGTGAGGGCTACATCCCGTTCGAGGGCGAGACCGTGGGACGCACGATGGGCGCCGCGGCCGCGCCCGACATCGCCGAGGCGATGCAGTTCGTGGACCTGCACAGCGGCCGCGATCGCGCGCTGCTCTGGCCGCCGTCACTGCCGGCGCTGCGCCCGCTCGCCGAGCGCTATGCGCTCGAAGCGAGCATGCTCGTGCGCAAGATCATGACGATCAGCGCGCTCGCCCTAGAGCTTCCGCCCGATGCCTTCGATCCGTTTTTCGCGACCATGACCACAAAATTGCGGCTCGTACTCTATCCCGATCAGCTGGAGGAACCGCTGCCCGGTCAACTGCGCAACGCGGCCCACACGGACTTCGCCGGGTTCACCATCTTGCGCCAAGACAACGCGCCCGGCGGCTTACAGGTTCACACGCCCGATGGTGAGTGGACCGACGTCGCACCGGTCGACGACGCCTTCGTCATCAACGCCGGCGACTTGATCCAACGCTGGACGAACGATCGCTGGCGCTCGAACGTTCACCGTGTGGTGAATCCCGGCCGCGGACATACCGGTTCGACGCAACGGCTTTCGATCGTCGTCTTCACCGGACCCGATCCCGAAGCGGAGATCGCCTGTCTTCCGACCTGCCTCGAGGCCGGCGCAACGCCGAAGTATCCGCCGGTCAACGCCGCCGAGCACGTTCGCGAAAAGGTCCGCATCACGCTCGGCGCCTAAACGCAGCGCATGTTTGGTTGCAGCGAAGGCTGGTTCGGAAAGCGCTTTTCGCGGGCGCTGACCGCGTTCCTCAACGGGGAGCGCGCGCGCACGGAGCGAGCGGCGACCGACGCGCTCGACGCCGCGGTGCTCGCCGAGCGCTACGAAGACTGGCAGTCGCAGCGCGAACTGCATGCCCTGGCCGGGCCGACGCCGGGCTCGACGATGCCGGCGGTTCCGCTCGGCCGCGTGTGGACGATTCCCTCGACCGCGGAAACGGTGGAGCTGGGACTGTTCGATCCCGGCCGTCCGCCGATCGTCACGATCGACTCGGGCGACGTGGTCGTCTACGAGAACACCTGGACGCATTTCATGAACCGCCTGCAACCGGGCGTTTCGATCGACGACCTGGGTGCGATGCGCCGCGCCGCACCGGGCCGCGGCGTCCACAGCATCATCGGTCCGGTCGCGGTGGCGGGCGCCGAGCCCGGCGATCTGCTCGAGATTCGCTTTCTCACCTTGCGCACGATCGACTTCGGCGCGAACTTTCACAACGCCGGCGAGTTGCGCACCGGCTCGCTGCCCGACGAGTTCGAACACGGGCACATCCACTATTTCGACTTGAACGGCGGGGACGGCTACGTCGAGTTCGCGCCGCACATCAAGCTCGAGCTGCGGCCGTTTCAGGGCACCTTCGGGGTCGCGCACCCGAGCGGCGTCGCGGTCAGCTCCGTCGCGCCGGGTCAGCATGCGGGCAACATCGACGTCAAGGAGATGGTCGCCGGCTCGACGCTCTTCGTGCCGGTGTGGGTCGCCGGCGGCTTGATCTTCACCGGTGACTCGCACGCGCTGCAAGGCGACGGCGAAGTCAACATCACGGCGCTCGAAACCGCGATGGAAGAAGTGCGCGTGCAAGTCATCCTGCACAAGAACGCCGGTTATGCCTGGCCGATGATCGAGACGCCCACGCACTGGCTGATGCTCGGCCTGCACGAATCGCTCAACGAGGCGCTGCGCATCTCGCTGCGCAGCACGATCGACTTTCTCTCGGCCAAAGCGCAACTCTCGCGCGCGGATGCCTACGGTCTCGCGAGCCTGGCGGTCGACTTTCGCGTCTCGCAAATGGTCGACGTGAACAACGGCATCCACGCCATGATCCCCAAGTCGATCTTCGCCCCCGACTTCCGCCGCACGATGTCGATCGTCTAACCACAGAGCGCTGAGCGAAGCCCCCTGCGGCGATGGGCGCGGCGCTTGTAGCGATCGACGCGGCCCCCGTCATCCCGAGCTCAGTCGAGGGACCGCCACAATTAGGCCGGTCACCACTGTCGATCACGAGCGCAGCCGAGTGATCGCCGACGACATGCGGAGCGAGGTGGCGATCACTCGGCTGCGCTCGTGATCGACGGTGGCTTGAGGGCGTGACGGTGGTGCGTCCCTCGACTGCGCTCGGGATGACGGGGGCCGCGTCGATCGCTACGGGTGTCGCGTCGATCGCTACGGGCGTTGCGGCGATCGCTACGGGCGTTGCGGCGACCGCTACGGGCGTTGCGGCGATCGCTACGGGGGCCGCGTCGATCGCTACAGGGTGCCGCGTCGATCGCTATGGGCGTTGCGGCGATCGCTACGGGCGTTGCGGCGATCGCTACAGGTGCGGCGCCGTCGCTACAGGGGCTGTTTCTAGTGGCCGCTCCAGTGGATCAGGCGTTTGTCGGTGACCATGAAGAGCATGTTGAGCAGGTAGCCAATGATGCCGGCGACGATGATCGATGAGTACATGTCGGTAATGTGCAAGACTTGCTCGCCCTCGATGATGCGGTGGCCGAGCCCTTGATCCGAGCCGATGAACATCTCCGCCACCACGACGACCACGAGCGAGGTGCTGATGCCGGTGCGCAGGCCGACCATCGTTTGCGGCAAGCTCTCGAAGAACAGCACGTCGCGAAAGATCTGAAACTGCGAGGCCCCCATCACCTTCGCCGCGAGAATGCGCGATTTGCGGGCGTTCATCACGCCGTAGGCGCTGTTGAACACCACGACCGAGAACACGCCGAACGCCGCGATCGCGATCTTGTTGATGTCGCTGATGCCGAAGAACAGGATGAACAGCGGGATCAGCGCGCTCGCCGGCGTGGAACGGAAGAAATCGATCAAGAACTCGACGCTGCGGTAGAGCGCGCTCGTTGCTTCCGAACGCAACGCCGAGCGGAATGCCGAGCGCCGCGCCGATCAAGAACGCGATCACGCACGCGCGAGATGGTAACGAACGCGTCGGCCAGCATCGAGCCGTGCAGCAACGCATCGAACATATAGGCGAAGGTCGGCGAGCGGCGTCGGCAGCAGCACGGGGCGCACGACGTGCAGCGAGCAGATGCCCCACCACACGAGCAAAAACGCGACCGGTCCGGCGAGCGGAAGCAGCCGCTGCGCGAGGTTCATCGCGCCATCTCCTCGCGAAAGAGATGCAGCGCGTGCTGCTTGGTGCTCGACGAATCGGGGGCGTGCCCATGATCTCGATCGTGCGCGGCCGCTCGGTGTCGTAGGGGATCAATTCGACGATGCGCGTCGGCCGCTTGCCGAGCAGCAAGATGCGATCGGCAAGATACACCGCTTCTTCCAGATCGTGCGAGACGAGCACGGTCGTCAGCCCGGTCTCCATGAAGACCTGCTGCAGCTTATCGCGGATGTAGAGCGTCATCTCGTAATCGAGCGCTGAAAACGGCTCATCGAGAAAGAGTACTTCGGGTTCGGCGACGAGCGCGCGCAGGATCGCGACCAGCTGCTGCTGGCCCCCCGAGAGCTCGTAGGTGCGGCGCTTGAGGTCGAGCTTGATCTCGAAGGCGGCCAGCAGCTGATCGACGCGCTCGCGTTGCGCCGTCGCGCGCCACGCCGCGCACTTTGAGCGGGTACTCGATGTTCTCGAGCGCGCGCATCCACGGGAACAGCGAATCGCGATAGTTTTGGAACACGTAGCCGATCCGCGCCGAACGAAAGTCTCTCCCGCCGATCAGCACGCTTCCGGCATCAAACGGCACGAGACCGCTCATCATGTTGATCAGCGTCGATTTGCCGCACCCGTTGGGGCCGAAGATCGTGGTGAATTTGCCGCGCGGCAAATCGAGATCGAAGTCGCTGTAGAGAACCTGTCCGCCGAACGCCTTTGCCAGCCCGCGCACCGTGATGAACGGTTCGTCCACGGCGGCGGGCCGCTCGGCAATCGAGGTCACGCCTTGTAGAGCATCGCGGCCACGCTCAGTTTGCGCGTCAGGATGTTCTTGGTGTAAAAGAGGTCGAAGTTATCTTGGAAATACTGCATGTCGGACGGCTTGAACTCATCGTAGAGCGTATAGCTGATCGGCAGAATCGCCTCGACGAGCTTCGGGTCGTACGGCGTGTAGGCCGGGTAGGCCGTGCGCGCGGCATTGAGATCCTTGCGCGTCGCTTCGAAGCCGCGCTTCATCCCGGCCACGAATTTCTTGGCTGCGGCCGGGTCGTTCTTCATCAGGTCGGTCGTGATCACGGCGGCGCCGCCGTACCACGGCGCACTCGGATTTCCGAGCAAGTAGCGCGAGCGTACGCCGACTTCGAGGAAGTCGGTCAGGCCTTGAATGTGGCCGATCGTACCGTTGGGCTCGTAGGTGTAGGCGGCATCGACCTGTCCCGAAGCGACGGCGGCGATGTGCTGGGCCGGCGAGAGCTCTTGCGGCACGACGTCGCCCGCGCCGGCCTTTTGCAGAGATGATCGTTGCTTCGACGACCGCTTGCGGCCCCACGCCGCAGGCCACTTTCTTGCCTTTGAGGTCGGCGATCCGCTTGTACGGCGCGCCCTTCGCGACGATGAACGAGTCAAGAATCGATTTGTCGCTGCTCAGGTTCGCGCCCAGAATCTTGAAGAGGTCGGGCTGCGCGATTTCCGCCGTCGCCAACTGCGTCGAACCGGTACCGGTCGCCGTGGCATCGATGCGGCCGGCAACCAGGGCTTCGGTCACCTTGACCTGATCGGCGAACTTCACCAGCGACACGTCGAGGCCGGCGTCTTTCCAATAGCCGTTCTTGTCGGCGACGAAGAACGGCAGCGCCGCCGAGATCGGCCAATAGCCGACCTGGATCTTGGTGGCTGATTGAGCGCCGGCAACACCGCCGAGTGCGCCGGCCGCAAGCGCGCCCGCGGCGCTGCCGATAAACGAACGACGTTCCAAGGCCATCTCCCTCAGCGAGCGCGCCTCACAGCGAGACGCGTCCTCCCACTCTAGGGAGCGGGCATTCGCCTGTCACCGTGCATAAGGCGAAGCCGAGACCGCTCGTTCTCGACGGAAGAAGGGCCTGAAAGTTCCCGTCACTCAGAGCCCGAGCAGCCGGACCGCGTTTTCCTTGAGGATCAGCGGGCGGACCTCGTCCTTGATCGGCGAGCCCGGCAAAGTCGCGCAGCCAGCGGTCGGGGGTCAGCACGGGATAGTCCGAACCGAAGAGCACCTTGTGCTTGAGCTGGGTGTTGGCGTACTGGATCAGGTTGGCCGGGAAGTATTTCGGCGACCAGCCGGAGAGGTCGATGTAGACCTGCGGCTTGTGCAGGCAGACCGAGAGCGCTTCGTCCTGCCACGGAAACGACGGGTGCGCGATGATGATCGGCATGTCCGGAAAGTCGACGGCGACGTCGTCGAGCAGCATCGGGTTGCCGTACTTGAGCCGAATGCCGCCGCCGCCGCGCATGCCCGTACCCATGCCGCTGTGCCCGCTGTGCACGATGATCGGCAGCTTCGCGGCCTCGATCACTTCATAGAACGGATAGATCGCCGGATCGTTGGCAAAAAACGCCTGCGTTTGCGGATGCAGCTTGAACCCGCGCACCTTGCCGGTTGCGATCAGCCGTTCCGCCTCGCGCACGCCGGCCGTGCCGCGCGTCGGATCGACGCTGACGAACGGGATGACGATGTCGTCGTTGCGCTCGGCGAACGCCAGCACTTCATCGTTGGTCACGTGCGACTTGGTCTGATTCTTGCCGTCGACGGTGAACACGACGCACGCCATGCGCCGCTCGCGATAATATGTCGCCATGTCGTCGAGCGTCTTGGGCGGCTGCACGTCGCCGAAGTATTTCGCGGCCTGCACGAGCATCGGGTCTTCGTCGGCCGCACCCGGCGCCCAGGCGTGGACGTGGACGTCGATCGCATCGATCCGGTCGAGGGCTAAGCGGCATGGCTTTCAGGCTCCTAGGAGATGACGAGCGAGCAGGTCGCGATGGACTTCGTTGGTGCCGGCATAGATCGAGAGCTTGCGCGCGTTGAGGTCGTACGCCGCAATCTCGCGCGGCAAGTCGTCGGATGCGGCCTCCACCAGCAGCCGCAGCAGCGCCTGTTGCAGTTCCGTGCCGGCCAGTTTGAGGTACGACGGCGGCGCGTGCGCGGGATCGCGTTCGGCCGCCTCGCTCGGCGTCGCACGTTGCGCGCTGCGCGAGCATCGTCAGACGAATCTCGAGCTCGGCCAGTTGCGCCGCGAAGGCCGGCTCCTGCACGAGCGCCGCTCGCCGACCCGGCGCCGGCGCGCAGCATCGCGGATGCGCTCGAGCGATTTGGAACGAGCCGCCGAGGTCGGCGGCGACGTCGCGCTCGTTCGAGAGCAGAAACTTGGCGCACGTCCAGCCTTGGCCTTCGGCGCCGACGCGGTTTTCCGCCGGCACGCGCACGTTCACGAACGAGACCGCGTTGATCTCGGCGTAGCCGTCGGCCGTTGCGATCGGCGCGACCGTTAGTCCCGGCGTCGCCATATCGGCGAGAAAGAACGAGATGCCGGCCTGCGGCTTGACGTGCCGCATCCGTGCGCGCGAGAAAGAACATGCGCGTCGCATGCTGCGCGAACGTGACCCACACTTTTTCGCCGTTGACGACGTAGTCGTCGCCGTCCCGCACGGCCGACGTTCGCAGCGAGGCGAGATCGGAGCCGGCATTCGGTTCGGAGAAGCCCTGACACCACCAGTCCTCGCCGGCGAGGATCCGCGGCAGATAGCGCTCGCGCTGCTCGGCGGTGCCGAATGCGATCAGCACCGGGCCGAGCATGAACATGCCGGAGTTGACGTTGCGCGGCGCCCAGCCGGCTGCCATTTCGCGCTCGAAGATCCAGCGCCGCCGCGCATTCCAGCCGCAGCCGCCGTACGCCGCCGGCCAGGCCGGCGCGGCCCAGCCGCGGGCGAAGAGGCGGCGCTGCCAATGCCACGTACTCGGCGCGCTCGAGCTCGTCGCCGGCGCGAACCTTCTCGCGCACGGGCGCCGGCAACTCGGCCGCGACGAACGCGCGCACGTCCGCGGCCAACGCCGCGTCGCCGGCCGTCGCGACGGTCACGCTTTCGGCGCGTGCGCGAGCTTGTCGGGGACGACGCCGCTCTAGCATGCGCCGGACCGGCGCGCCGTCGAGCCAGGCCTCGATGTCTTCGAGCATCTGCGCGTAGAAGACCGTGTAGCTCTCGCGCGACATGTAGCCGATGTGCGGCGTGAGCACCGTGTTGGGCAAGCGGCGCAGCGGATGATCGAGCGGCAGCGGCTCGACGTCGTACACGTCGAGTCCGGCGCCCGCGATGGCGCGCCGTTCGAGCGACGTCGATCAAGGCCGCTTCGTCGACGATCGGTCCGCGCGAGGTGTTGATCAAGATATGCGGTCGGCTTCATCAGCGCAAGTTCCGCCTTGCCGATAGAGACCGCGCGTGCGCGGTCCCAGCACCAGGTGCACGCTCACGAAATCCGCGCGCGCGAGCAGTTCGTCGCGTTCGACGCGCTTCGCGCCGCCCGCCGCCGCGCGTTCGTCGGTGAGGTTCGCGCTCCAGGCGAGCACCTCCATGCCGAACGCCGGCGCGGCCAGCGCGACCTTCCCGCCGACGCGGCCCAAACCCAATAAGCCGAGCGTTTTCCCGGCCAGCTCTTCGCCGATGACCGTCTGCCAGCGGCCCTCGCGGATATCGCGGTCGAGGTGGTCACTTGCTGCGCGAGCGCGAGGATCAAGGCCCAGGTTACCTGGGCGGTTCCGCTGCCGCCGGCCTGCGTGCCGCAGACGGTGATGCCGCGCTCCTCGCACGCCGCCAGATCGACCGACGCGTTCCACATGCCGCTGGTGGTGATCAGCTTGAGGTTCGGCAGCCGCTCGAGCAGCGCGCCGCGGAAAAGGCGTCCGCTCGCGCATCAGGACGACCGCCGCGAACGGCTCGAGCCGCGCGACCAGCTCGTCTTCGCCGGCCAGGTGATCCGTGAACACCGTCACCTCGGCGCGACCGTTCAGGCGGTCCCAATCGGCGAACGAGCGAGCGATGTTCTGGTAATCGTCGAGGATCGCGATGCGGGGGTTCATTCCACGCGCATTCCGCGGCGTACCGGGCCCTTCATCTTGAGCACGGCGCGTGCATGGCTGCCGCCGTCGGCGCGCGGCACGATGCTCAGCTCACGGGCGAGAACGGTCGCGATATATAGGCCGCGCCCGGATTCGCTCATGCTGTCTTGCGGCAGCCGCGCGTAGAACCGGAAGCCGGGCCCCCGGTCGAGCACGTGCAAAATCGGATCCTCGGCGGTGAGATCCAGCGCCGCCTCGACGTGCCCGCCGGTGTGCCGCACCACGTTGCCGAGGAGTTCGCCGAACACCATCTCGGCATCGGCAACTTCGGCCTCGCTGGCGGCCGCCGAGCGCAGCGCCGCGGCACACTCGCGCCGCACGCGCGTCGCGAGCGATACGTCGCTCGAATTGAACGACCAGCGCGTGACGCGGTCGGTGTTGGCCTCGATCCGCACGGTGAGGATCGCGACGTCATCGTTCGTTTCGGCAAACATGGCGCGCCGTAAGGCTTGGGCCGGCGATGCCGAATCCCAAATATCGTTCTTCGCCAGCGCTTCGTGCAGGCGGCGCTCGCCCTCCAAGAGATCGCGCGTCGACTCGGTCAACCCGTCGGTATACAGCACGAGCAAGGTGCCGTCGGCAAGGTCGAGGGTCGCGTTCTCGCCCTTCGCGCGTTCGTTCCGCAGCCCGAGCGGCAGGTCCGTCGCCGCCAGTTCGGTCACGCTACCGTCGGGATGGCGCAACAGCGGCGGCGGATGCCCGGCCGATGCGTAGGTGAACGTGCGCGTCAGCGGGTCGAGAATGCCGAGCACCGCCGTCACGATCCGTTCCGGCTGTTCGGAGCGCAACGCCCGGTCGGCGGCATCGAGCACGGCGGCCGGCTCCGGAAAAACTTGCGCCGCACCGCGAATGGCCTGACGAACCGCGGCCATCGTCACGGCCGCTTCGAGCCCGCTCCCGCTGACGTCTCCCACCGAAACGACGATCCGGCCGTCGGGAAGGCGGAACGCGTCGTACCAATCGCCGCCGACGAACGCATCCTCTTCCGCCGCTTCGTAGATCGCATCGAAACGCAGACCCGGCGCGGACGCCAGCGCTTTGGGCAGCGCGGCTCGTTGGAACGCGGTGAGCGCGCGATGCTCGCGGTCGAAGTGCTCGCGAAACCGCAGATCGCGCGCCATCGACTTCGTCGTCTCAACGCAGGTGCAGAGCACGCCGCCTTCTTCGTCCGCGCTGCCGAACCGGCTATAGGAGAACGTGAAGTACGTCTGTTCGGGATACCCGTTGCGCTCGAGGACGAGCGGCATGTCCTCCGCCCACACCGCCTCGCCGGTGGCGAACACGCCGTTCAGCAGCGGTCCGATCGTATCCCAAATTTCGGGCCAGCAATCGCGCGCGAACTGCCCGAGCGCGGCGGGATGGCGCGCACCGAGGATCGGCACGAACGCATCGTTGTACACCTGAATGAGGTCGCGGCCCCAAAAGACGAGCATCGGAAAACGCGTTTTCAACGCAACGCCGGCCATGAGCCGCAGGCTTTGCGGCCACTGTTCCCGCGGTCCGAGCGCCGTTTGCTCCCAACCGTACGCTCGGATGCGTTCCGGCATCTCGCCGCTGCCTTCCATGCGCTAGCGCTCTTCGTTATCGCACATGGGGAACATTGGAGGGATAGATCGGGCGGTTGATGATCGTCTGCAGCACGTCGGTCTGGGCCTTGAGCACGAGCTCGCAGAACGCTTTGAAGCTCTCGCGCTCGGCCTCACCTTCGGCGAAGCGCTCGTTCTGCGTGAGATCGACCTTTCCGTTCACCTCGCGAAAACGCACGAAGCGGCCTTCGTCGTCTTCGCTCAGCTCGAGCAGACCCGAATCGGCGAAGATGCGCACCGCCGCGCCGATGGTTTTGTCGGCCACCTTGTCGCCGAGATCGAGCGCTGCGGCGATATCGGCATAGGTCATCCGGATGATGCCCTCGCGCGCGATCGCCTTCATGCCGCGGTAGACACCGCGCAGCGTGTGCAGCGTCGGCGCGTCGCGTTCGAGAATGAAGTCGTTGATCGAGCGGTCGCGTTCGCCGAAGAGCAGATGGATACGCGCCGCTTCGCCGTCGCGCCCGGCACGGCCCGACTGCTGGTTGAATTCGGTGAAGTCGAAGTTGAGATGGTAGAGAAAGACGTCGCGCACGTCGGGCAGATCGACGCCTTCGCCGAACGCCGACGTCGCGACGATCACGCGCATCGTGCCCTCGCGAAAGAACCGCTCGACCTGCTGCGCGCTCGGCCGCACCGACGCCGGCATGATAGAACGCCACCGTGTCGCCGAGCTGCGCGCGCAGCTTCTCGGCAACCTTCGTCGCCTCGCTGCGCGAGTTGCAGTACACGATCGCCTTGCCGGCGGCATCGATGTTGCGCTGGATGTAGGCCAGCTTGTTGGTGGTTCCGCGCGCCTCGACGACGACGAGGTTCTCGCGGATCGTCGGGTCGATCACCCAGGCCTCGATGCGGAGCTCGCGCCGAATGCCGGCGAACACCTCATCGCCCGCCGTCGCGGTGAGCGCGAGCACTTGCGGCGAGCCGAGCTTGCGCACGACGTCGGCGACGCGCCCGTACGCCGGCCGGTGGGTGCTCTCGATGAGATGGTGCGCCTCGTCGACCACGAGCAACGACGGCCGGCTGCGTTCGTGCGCGAAACGGTCGCACGTGAAAGTGCACGAACTCGGGCGTCGCGCAGATGATGTCCCAGCCGCCGTTCTCGAGCGCATCCATCAGCGCCGCGCGCTCGCCCGCATCGATCGCGCCGTTGGCGCGGAAGATGCGCAGCCCGAGCGGTTCGAGCCGGCGCATCAGCGCTTCGTACTGATCGTTGGCCAGCGCGCGCAACGGATAGAGCACGACCGTCTTCTCGCCGCGCTCGAGCGCGTCGACGGCCGCCGGAAACTGAAAGCACAGCGACTTGCCGCGTCCCGTACCGAGCACGGCGAGCGTGTTGCGACCGCTCGCGATGCGTTCGAGCACCGCTCGCTGCGCATCGCGCAGCGGACGCTCGCCGAGCAGCGCGCGCAGCACGTCGGCCGACTTCGCGCGCTCGCCGGTCGCTGCGGCAGCGCTCTCCGGCGCGCTCGCGCGTGACCCAGATGTTGACGCCGGCGCTGCGCGTGCCGCCGCCGGTGATGTGCTTGACCTCGGCGCGATAGCGTTCGCCGGCGTCGATGTTCGGCGCGATTCGCGCCGCGATCGGCGCGCGCACGAAGCCGAGCTGCAGGCGCCCGAAGTGCACCGCGATCGGCGTTGGCATCGTAGGGGTTTGCCGGCTGGCGCACGAGTTCGAGCGCCTCACCCGGCGCCAAGCCGAGCGATCAGGTCCTGACGGCCTTCGAAGGTGACGCCGACGATCTTCGTGTTGAAGCCGAACGAGTCGCCGATCGACGCGTACTGATCGCGGTCGAGAAACACGTCGCGTTTCGCGTAGAGCTCGTCGAGAAAGGCTGCGGCCGGGGACGGCCGCGCGCTGCTCGCCGAACGTTGCGACGAGCCGTTCGAAAGCCGCCTCCGAAGGAGTCGGAGGCGGCAGGGCGGCGTCAGTTCGTGTGCGGGGTTTCACGCGCCGGTGGGACCTCGGCGGGTTCCGGTTCGGCCGGGGCGTCGCCCGCGTCGAGATTAGATGAATCTCTTCGTGTCCGAGTTCGTAGTCGCGATCGTGATGACCGAGGCTCTGCGCGTCGAGCGGGTCCATGGCCTCGGCCGCTTCGCGCTCGAGATCGACCTCGTCGTACTCCTCGTCCTCGAAGCGATGATCGTGGTCGTGCTCTTGAGTCTCGAACATGGCCGTGTCGTTGGACGTCTCGATACGCCGCCGCTTGTACTTGGGCGGCGCTCCGGGCGCGCGGCGCGACGATTGCCGTTCGCGTTCGCGCCGCGCCTTGCGCGCCGCCAGGATCTCGGCGCGGTCGGCGTCGGTGCGTGCTTGCGCGCGCGCTTCGGCGACCGTGCGCGGCTGGGCTTCGAGCGACGCGCGACGCAGCGCGGCGCGCGAACCCATGCGCTTCTGGAACGACGCCACCAGCGGCGCCGAGTAGAAGATCGAGTGGTAGCCGCCGGAGCAAATGCCGACCAGCAGCGCGAAGGCGAAGTTCTGCAGCGACGCGCCGCCGAAGGCGAGCAGCGCGACGAGCGTGATCGACGACGGTCGCGAGCGTGTTGACCGAGCGCGTCATCGTCTGCAGGATCGACGTGTTGACGATCTTGTCGAACGGCTCGCCGGCCATGACCTTCGTGTTCTCGCGGATCCGGTCGAGGATGACGATCGTGTCCATGACCGAGTAGCCGATGACGGTCAGCACCGCGGCGAGGAACGCGTCGTCGACGCGCTTGTCGGCGAGCGAGTAGATCCCGATCATCATCGCCGAGTCGCGCACGAGCGCGATGATCGTCACCAGACCGAAGATGTAGTTCCAGCCGAAGCGGAACGCGATGTAGAGGAACTGGATCGCGATCGCGATGACCAGCGCCTTGAGCGCGTTGAGCAGGTACTCGTCGCCAGCGACGGGCCGACGGTCGAGATCGACGACTGCGTGCGGTCGACCGGCGGCCACGCTGCCGAGCGCCTTCCAGAGCGGGTCGGTGACGTTGCCGAAATCCTTTTGCGTTTCGATCGTGTAGCGCTCGCCGACCGGTTCGCCCGGCTTTGCTCAGCGTGTTGATCTGCGCGTCGGTGACGCCGATCGCCGGCCAGCGCTTTGGCGATCGCATCGCGGTCGACCGGGCTGGGCGAACTTCACCGTGACGTCGGTGCCGCCGGTGAACGAGAGGCCCAAGCGCAGCGGCGTGCCGGTGGTGACCCAGTGGTAGATCATCGACGCGACCCCGAGCGCGATGATCGCGTACGAGATGATCGAGACGATGCGCAGCCAGCCGACGACGTTCCAGTTTAAGCGACGGAAAAACATCTAGGCGCCGTACGCTTTCTGATCGGTCACCAGATTGCGCTCGACGATCACGTCGACGAAGAACCGCGTGACGAAGACGGCCGTGAACAGCGAGAACACGGTGCCCCAGAACAGCGTGTAGGCGAAGCCCTTCACCGTGCCGGTTCCGAGCAAGAACAGCACGCCGGCGCCGACGATCGTCGTGACGTGGCTATCGAACACCGACGTGAACGCGCGCCGGAAGCCGATCTTCACCGCCGAGCGCAGCGACTTGCCGGCCCAGAGCTCTTCTTTGAGCCGCTCGAAGATCAGCACGTTGGCGTCGACCGCCATACCGATCGAGAGCACGAAGCCCGCGATGCCGGGCAGCGTGAGCACCGCGTGCGCGGCCGAAAGCAGCGCCAGCAGCGCCAGCACGTACACGATCAGCGCGATGTCGGCGAGCAGGCCCGGCAGGCGGTAGACGACCGCCATGAAGATGCAGCACGAGACCCGAGCCCGACGATCGACGCGTAGAGCGACTTGACGCAGGTCTTCTTGCCCGAGCATCGGGCCGATGTCGTCCTTTTCGATGATCGTCGTCGGAACGGGCAGCGCGCCGGCATTGAGCTCGTTGGCGAGCAGCGCGACTTGGTCTTCGGTGAAGTTGCCCGTGATCTGACCGGAATCGGTGATGATGCCCTGGATCGTCGCGTCCTGGACGAACTTCTTGTCGAGGAACGATGCCGAGCTGCTTGCCCAGATTGTTTTTGGTCAGCTGCCCGAACTTCGCCGCGTCCTTCGACTGGAAGTCGATCTGCGGCTGGCCGGCCTGCGCCGAACGCGGCTTGCGCGCCCTTCAGCTCGTTGCCGCTGTAGACGACCGGGCCCGAATCCTTATACGCGCCGTTGGGATCGTCGGCGTACTTCTTGTCGGAATTGGCGCGCGCGCTGACCTGCGGCGGGACGATCTTGAACTCGAGCACGGCCGCTTCTTTGAGCAGCCGTTCCGCCTCGTCGGCGTTCTTGACCGCGGGCAGCTCGACGAGCAGGCGGTTCGTGCCGACCTTCGAGATCACGGGCTCGGCGACGCCGAGGCCGTTGACGCGGTTTTGCACGACGGTCTCGACCTGGTTCTGCACGTCGGCGGTGATCGTCGGGAACTTCTTTGGTCGGCTGCAACTCGAGCAGCACGCGTGCGCCGCCCTGCAGGTCGAGACCGAGGTGGATTTTCTGCTGGATCGGGAGGATCGCCCAGATGCACAGCCCTACCACGGCCAGGAGGAGGACCGCTTGAAGCGGCCTCTTGAGCTTATTCCACATACCGTTGTTTCGGGGAAGGGGAGAACCCCGGAATCGTAGCAGGTCCGGGAAAGAGCGTCAAACCACCAATGCCTTCTCTTCCGCCCCTAGGAGGGCCGTGCAGGATACCAAGGGCGTCGATGCAGGACTCCTGCAGTCGCGGTACCGGCTGACCAAGCAACGCGCTGCGATTTTGCGCGCCCTGGAAGACGGCCGGCACCTCAGCGCCGAGACGATCCTCGAACGCGTTCGCGCGCAACTGCCCGGCGTCAGCCTCGGAACGATCTACCGCACGCTCGATATCCTGCGCGGGATCGGCCTCGTGCAGATCTTCTCCCACGCCGGCGGCGCCGCCAAATATGAGGCGGCGCTCGAAAAGCATCACCATCTCGTCTGCACCCAGTGCGGCGAGGTGACCAACGTCAACGTCAGCGAGGCGCTCGCGCTCTCGCAAACGATCGCTCACGAACACGGCTTCAACGACGTCGACTGCGCGCTGGTCGTCACCGGCCGCTGCGCGCGCTGCGCGCATGGATCGGCCGGCACGAACGCGTAAGCGTTTCTCGCCATGCCGCCGGTACGGCTAGCGAGGAGCGTATGAACGAAGAGCAAGCCGCGCCCGTTCCCGTGCGGCGGGTCGTCACGGGTCACGACGGCGGCCACGTGGCCAAGGTGCTGTGGGACGCGCCGGTCACCAAGATCAAGCGCGGCAAGTCCGGCTTTCTCACGCACTTGTGGAACACGCGCGAAACGCCGGCCGAGATCGCCGCCGGCACGGACATCGACGATCCGGGCGACGAGCCGCACGTCACGCCGCCGCCGCCGGGCGGCTCGCGTTTCGTCATGATCGACTACCCGCCCGGCAACCAGGGCACCATGCACCGCACGGAGACGCTCGATTACGTGATCGTGCTGGCCGGTGAAATCGATATGGTGATGGACGATTCGACCGTACATCTGCGCGCCGGCGACACGCTGATCCAGCGCGGCACCAACCACGCCTGGTTCAACCGCGGCAGCGAGAACGCGCGCTTGGCCTTCGTGCTGGTCGATGCGCAGCCGCTGGGCATCGGCCATCCCCGCACCAGCGAATAGGAGAATGCTTGTGAAGTACGCGCCGTTGGTCTTCGCGCTGGTGCTGGCGCTCGCGCTCGGCGCCGCGCCCGCGCACGTCGCGGCCGACGATCTCCCGGTGATACATATCGGCACGACGCCGATCGACGCGGGCGCCCAGCCCTACTACGCGCAGGCTGAGGGCTTCTTCAAGAGCGCCGGGATCAACGTCGACATTCAGGCCATGGCGAACGGCTCGGTGCTCGCCGCGGCGGTCGCTTCGGGCGCGCTCGACATCGGGCAATCGAACGTAGTCTCGATCGCCTCCGCTCACGAACGCGGCATCCCGTTCGTGCTGGTGGCGGCGGCGAGCCTCTACACCTCGAAGCAGCCGCAATCGGCGCTCGTCGTGACCGCGAGCTCACCGCTGCACACGGCCAAAGACCTCAACGGCAAAACGATCGCCGTCAACGGCTTGAAAACGATCTCGCAGCTGGGGCCCGAAGCCTGGATCGACAACAACGGCGGAACGCTCGCGAGCGTGAAGTTCATCGAGATGCCGTTTCCGGCGATGGAGGACGCGCTCGCCTCGGGCCGCATCGATGCGGCGCTGATCTCGGAGCCCGTGCTGAGCGAAGCGCGCGCTCACGGTATGCGCGTTCTCAACAACGTCTACGACGCGATCGGCAAGGATTTCCTGATCGGCGCCTGGTTCACAACGTCGGCGTGGGCCAAAGCCCATCCCGATCTCGTGCGCAAGTACGTCGCCGTGATGCAGCAAACCGCGCGCTGGGCCAACACCCACCACGCCGATTCGGCAAAGATCCTGCAAGCCGAAACGCAAACGCCCGTCTCGTCCACGACGATGCGCGTGATCTTCGGCGAAACGCTCGACGAGACACAGATCCAATCCCTGATCGACGCCTGCGCCAAATACGGCATCATCAAAGACCGCTTCCCCGCCGCCGACATCATCGCCGGGCGCTGATTGGGGAGCTGCCGAGCGCTCTAAAGTTATGGGTTCTGAAATAAATAAGTCTTTTGGTAAACACTTCGAAAACCACTACTCAGCACACAGCGCAAGCGTCACATCGAAAATCTTGTTAAAAGAATTATTTACTGGAGGCACTTGCACTAAATACGGCATCATCTAAGAATTCCGCCGATAGTATGGCAGCGGCCTACTAAGGTGCGAAGAGCTCCTGTAACGTAGCGAGGGTCGCGCCGAGCGTTTTCGAGCTCACTTTTCCAAGCCGTTTTATGAGCCGAAGCTGATCAAGCGCGCGAACCTGATCGAGCAAAATGAAGCCCTGCTTACCATCAAAAGAGACGGGTACACGATAGGGCGCGGGCCGGCTACCCGTTGTCATTGGGGCGACGATACAGGTCGGTAGAAAATCGTGAAGCGCCTCGGGCGAGATGATGACGCAGGGCCGCGACTTCCGGAGTTCATGTCCGGCCGCCGGATCGAGCACCGTCAACCACACCTCGCCTCGCGCTACCACGTGAGCTCGCTATCGCCCGCATTGCCAAATTCCGGCCACGCGAGGCCGCCCTCGTTGTCGGCTGCGATGGCTTGACTCGCCTCAGCCCAGCCGAATCGAACGGGGGCACGGGGCTTTCTCAGCACGATCGCATCCTGCTCGACGGACATTTCAATTTCGCCGCTCAGCCCGACTTGAGCGAGCAAAGGCTTGGGAATGATCACGCCTTGGGAATTCCCAATACGTTGCAGCGACGTTTTCATGTTAGAACAATGGTATAACGCCCTGACTAGTCTCGTCAACGGGCGGCGTCCAGTACGGCGGCGGGTTCGAGGTCTACGCCGGGCGGGATTTCGCCGAAGGCGTAGACGTCGATGCGCGGGCCGACGCGCTCGAAGAACTCCGCGAGCAGCGGGCGCAGCGGCGCGGTGACGACGACCGCGTGCGGCGCGAACGACGGGTCGGCGATGAAACGCTTCGACGCTCTCGCGCACGTGGCGCGCGGTTTGCGGATCGGGCGCGAGGCCGGTTTCGCTGCTCCACATCCGCGCCAGTTCCGCATCGAACGCCGGCGCGAGGATCAGCGGACGAATGCGCGCGATGCCGTCGCGCCGGAACTGCTGCGGCACGATGACGCGGCGCGACGGCTTCGGCCAGCTCGCGCGGTTCGCGCGCGTGCGGCGCGGCATCGAGCATCGCTTCGAAGACCGCGATCGGATCGCGCGGCCAGGCGCGCTCGCGCAGCAGCAGCGTGACGGCGCGGTGCGCGGCGACGACCGGCAGCAGGTCGGTGCCGACGTCCTTCACGATCGACGGCACGGTCGCGCGCAGGTGTTCGAGCAGCGTTTGGAATTCTTGCCGGCCGAACAGCTCGGCCGCGTTCGCGCGCACGATTTCCGAGAGGTGCGAGCCGACGATCGAGATCGCATCGAACGTCAGCGCGCCGGCCGTCTGCGCGCGCTCGCGCTCGCTCGGGCGCGATCGACTTCGCCGTGAGGCCGTAGACCGGCTCGAGGCACGGCATCGCCGTCGATCTGCGCGAGCACCGCGTCGGTCGCGACGGCGAGCAAGCCGGTCGAGCCGCACGCGCCCTTCGCCGGCGATGCGGTCGCGCACGCGAATCGCGTACGTGTCGGGCGCGCGCAGGCCGTCGTCGCGCAAGCGCACGCCGGGAATGACGATGCCGGTTTCCGCCGCCAGCGCGCGGCGCACGTCGCCGATGCGGTCGAGCAGCGCGTCGGCGTTGGGCGGCGCGAGCAAGCGCGTAGAGATCGGTGCCGACGTCGATCGAGAGCGCGTCGACGCCGACCAGCGCGAACGCCGACTCCGGCCGGCGGATCGCATCCTTGCGCCGGCGTTCGAGCGCGGCGCGCGCGCCTGCTGGTCGGCGCGTTTCGCGGCGCGCGCTGCGACAGCGCCGCCGCGCCGAACGCCGCCAGCGCGAGCGCACCGAACACCGGCGCCGGAAGGGCGGGCACGAACGCCAGCACGGCCATCAGCACGCCGGCGGTGCGCAGCGCATCCGGGCGCGCGATCAGCTGCGCGGCGAGGTCGACGGCCAGCGCGCCTTCGCCCGCGACGCGCGTGACCATCAGGCCCATCGAGGTCGAGATCAGAAACGCCGGCAGCGTCGTGACCAGCGCGTTGCCGATCGAGAGGATCGCGAACGTCTGCAACGCGTCGAGCGGGCCCATGCCGTCGTAAGCGACGCCGACGACGACGCCGCCGGCCAGGTTGAGCGCCACGATCACGAGCGCCGCGATCGCATCGCCTTTGACGAACTTGCCGGCGCCGTCCATCGCCGCGTAGAAATCCGCCTCGCGCTGCACGCGCGCGCGTTTGCGCCGCGCGCCCTCGGCGTCGAGCACGCCGGCATGCACGTCGGCGTCGATCGCCATCTGTTTGCCGGGCATCGCGTCGAGCGTGAAGCGCGCCGAGACTTCGGCCACGCGCTGCGCACCGGTCGCGATCACGATGAACTGGATCGTGATCAGGATCGCGAACACGATCAAGCCGACGACGATGTTGCCGCGCACGACGAACGCGCCGAAGGCCGGAATGATCGCGCCGACGCCGTCCGGGAGGTGGCCTTGGGTGAGGATCAGCCGCGTCGCGCTGACGTCGAGCGAGAGGCGAAAGAGCGTGGCGAGCAACAGCGCCGGGGGAAAGCTGGAAAACTCCAAGCGGCTCCTCGACGCGCAGGCTGATCAGCAGCACGAGCGCCGAGCCGAAGATGTTCAACGCGAGCAGCGCGTCGAGCATCAGCGGCGGCAGCGGCACGATCAAGATGCCGACGATCGACAGCACGCCGGCGGCGAACACGGCGTTGGGCTTCATGCGGTCAGCACGCCCGCGCGCACCAGCGCGGCGATCGTATAGGCGACGGCGACGAACGATTCCGCCGGGATCGGCCGGCCGGCTTCACCGCTGCGCCAGAGCAGACGCGCGAGCGCGATATCTTCCACGACCGGAATGCGTGCCCGCTCGGCGATCGCGCGCACGTCGAGCGCGATCGCATCGGCCGCGCGCACGATGATCTCGGGGACGGGAACCGCCGGCGGCGCGTAGCGCAGCGCGATCGCGATGTGGGTCGGGTTGACGACCACGAACGACGCTTCGCGCGTCCGCGCGATCGCCGCCGCGGACGAGCGTGCGGTGCAGCTGTTTGCGGCGCGAACGGGCGTGCGGGTCGCCGTCCTGCTCCTTGGCGTCGCGCTTGAACTCATCGAACGTCATCTTGAGCGAGTGCAGCCAGCGCCCGCGCGCGAGCGCGAAATCCGCCAGCGCGAACACGCCGCCGACGGCGGCCGCCGCAAAGCACGCGTGCAGCATTCCGGCCCAGGCCGTGCCGGCCGCGCCCGCCGGCGATGCGCTCGCGGACGCCGCGGCCAACGTGCGCACGCCGATCGGCACCACGACCGCGACCACGGCGATGAATGCGAGACCGGCCCGCGCCGCCGCGACGAGGGCCTCCGGGCCCAGCATGCGCTTGAGCCCCGGCAGCGGCGCCAGTTTGCCGAACGCCAGTTTCAGCCCGCCCACGCGCAGGCCGCCGGTTTGGGCCAGCGATATCGCGCCGCCCGCGAGGCCGGCACAGGCGGCCGGCACGAACGCGGCCGCCGCGAACGTGAGCAGCGGCAGCGGATCCACGACCAAGGGCCGGCGCGCGGCCGCGAGCACCGCACTCGCCGCGGCCCCGGTCAGCAGCGGCAAGCACGCCACGAGGCCCAGCAGCGCACCGGCGAAGCCGGCGATGCTCGCGACCTCGTGCGAGCGCGCCGCGTTCCCCTCGCGCTTGGCGCGCTCGCGCCGCGCCGGGGTTGCATCGAAGCGCTTCTCCGCGCTCTCGTCACTCACGGCGGCAGCCCGAACGGCAGCACGAGCCACGGATGCGCGGCCGACGGCGCGAACAGCGGAATCCCGGCCAGCGTGACGACGATCGCGGCCGCGAACACGACCGGAAACGCCAGCGAAAAACTTGCCAGCCGCGGAACGACCCGCGCGACCGCGGCCAGCCCCACTTGCACGGTCAGCGCGACGGCCAGCGCCGGCGCGGCGATCAGCAGCGCGGCGCGCACGATCGTCGCCGGCAGCGCGAGGGCGAAGGCCGACCACGCGCCGGGCGCGATCGCCGCACCCGGCGCGACGCGATCGAAACTGTCGGCGAACGCGCGCACGACCGGCACGTAGCCGTCGAACAGAAAGAAGCCGGCCAGAAACACCGAGGACCAGAGCCGCCCGAACGCTTGCGCCGAGGTGACGTTCGCATTGGGCACCGAGCCGCGCACGCCCACGTAGTCGTCGATCGTGCGGCCGGCGTAGTAGGCGCCGTCGTAGAGGAGCGCGGCCCCGGTGCCGATTGCCGCGCCGAGCAGCGTTTCAGCGGCTACCGCCAGCACGAAGGCGACGCCGTCGAAGGCGACCGCCCGGACGTGCGGACCAACGGCGAAGGCCAAGGCCAGCGCCAGCGCAGCGCGCACCGGCGGCGGGACGCTCGGATGCGAGAAGCCGGGCGCACGAAAGACCATGCCGGCGCTGCGCGCGAAGACGAGCAGCATCGTCTGCGTCATCCGCGCACGAGCTGCGGAATGCGCGCGACCGCCTCGAGCAGTAACTGCTCGCACAGCGAGAGGCCGAAGCGCCCGAAGAGCGCGGCGGCCAAGCCGACCGCGATCACCTTCGGCAGAAGCGTCAGCGTCTGCTCTTGAATTTGCGTCGCCGCCTGCAGAATCGCCACCAGCGCTCCGACGACCGTCGCGACCGACAGAATCGGAATCGTCAGCAGCGCCGTAACGAGCAGCGCATCGCGCAGCAAACTCTCGAACTCGGCCACACACGCATCGTGACGTTGCCGCGATTACCGCACGAGGTCCACGTTGTTACCGTAAAGGGCGCGGGCGGGAGGGCGCCGTTGCGCGTCATGGCCGGCAGCGATCTCTTTTTTCTGGCCGAGCTCAACGCCTCGGAGCTCGAAAGCAACATGCACGCGTTTCCCACGCAAGAAGACATGCGCTACAACGACGATTACGATCAGGAGCACCTGCACGGGCGCATCCACCAAACGATGCTGATGACGCTGCGCCGCGAACGCGTGCCGTCCTGATCGGCCGCGGGCGATGCCGTCGCCTCCGGCGAAGTCGCGGCTATGCCGCTCATCGGCCAAAAGACGCCGTATATACCGCGTGCCGCTTTCTTATTGGGAGTAGCAAGCGCAACGATCGTTCCTCGAGCACGCGCCGCGGCCGAAACGTTGCCGCTGACGTCGTTCACCGCGTCGGGTTCGGCGGCTGATTCGATCGCGGGGAAGCAGGGCATCTCGTGTCTCGCGTTTTCCGCGGACGGCCGGTACTTGGCCTCGTCCTCGTTCGGCGGGCTGGCCGACATCTTCACCAGCGACGGAAAACATCTGGTCTCGCTGTACCCGCCGGCTGAGGCGCAGCAGCGCGGACAGATTTTTCGCATTCGTTTCAACGCGGAGTCGACGCTCGTCGCAACGGTCCATTACGACGGCTCGGTCGGCGTGTCGCGCATCGACGGCAAGCGCGAGTCGCAACACATCGCTGATGCCGCAGCCGTGTTGGACGTGGCGTTCTTACGCGGCGTTGCGGGCTATTTTGTGGTCTCCGACAACGGGTCGCTGCGCCGCGTTCGGCCGGATGGAACGATCGCGTGGACGGTCTTTCGTGCGGGCAGCGCGCGGGCACTGGCGGCATCGCCCGACGGAACGTTGCTGGCATTTACCAACGATGCGGGTGAGCTTTGGCTCGTGGGGCGCGGCGGTGAGGTGGTCAAGCGCGTTGCGCACGGGCAAGGGCGCCAGGAAGCGGTCTGGTTCCATCCCCGGCGGCGCCGGATCCTCATCGCGGGCCGCTCCGGCACCGCGACGATCTGGGATTACGAGGGGAACCGCGTGGCGCGTTTGGGCGAGCCCGGCGGCCCGTGGATATCGAGTGCCGCCTTCACACCGGACGGAGAAGGCATCTGCATGACCGACCTGGCCGGTGGGCTCAGCGTGATGACGACGCCGGGAAAGATGCTCGCGTCGTTTCGCGTACCCGGGGCGGTGTTCGGAGCGGTGGCCTGCGCATCACACGCGCACACGGTCGCCGCCGGCGATCAGCGCGGCCTCGTCAGCGTCTTCCCGTTACCCGCCGCATGAGCCGTCTCTCGCGCGCCGCCTTCGTTCTGGGAACAGCCGGTGCGCTGTGCGCGGCGCGCGTGCGTGGTGCTGCGCAAACCTCCGCCCCGGAAACATTCACTCCGGCGGGCGGCGGTGCGATCTCGTGCTTGGATTACTCCGCCGACGGCCGCTATCTGGCAACCTCGTCGTTCACCGGCTTTGCGAACGTGTACACCAGCGGGGGCACGCACGTCGGGTCGCTCTATACGCCGCACGAGGCGGCAAAACTGATCAAGATCTTTCACGTTCGCTTCGACGGGACGACTTCGCGGGTCGGGACGGCCAATTACGACGGCACGGTCGGCGTCGCGCGCGCCGACGGAACGAACCTGACGAAGCATTTCGTCGACAGCGCGTCGGTGACCGACGTCGCCTTTGCCCGGACGGTGCCGGGAATCTTCGTCACCTCCGATAACGGCGCACTGCAATACGTCGAACCGAACGGGTTGAAGAAATGGAGCGTCGTACGCGACGGTGTCGCGCGCAATCTGGCGATCTCGCCCGATGAAAAGATCCTCGCGTTCACCTCCGACCCGGGCGACGTGTGGCTGGTCGATCTCGACGGGCGTGTCGCCGGACATATCCCGACCGGGCAGGGCCGCCTGGATTCGGTGCGCTTCCATCCGCGTTTGCCGCACGTCATCACCGCCGGCCGCAGCGGTACCGCCGTTGTTTGGACGTATTCCGGCGCGCGCGTCGCCACGTTCCGAGCGCCCGGCGATCCATGGCTGTTCGGCGCGACCTTCACACCAGATGGCCGGCGGGTTTGTTTGATCGACCGGCAAGGGGTGCTCGACATCGTAAAGACAACCGGACAAACGATCGCGTCACATCATGTGCCGGGAGCAGTTTTCTCAACCGTGACCTGTTCGCCCACGATGCAACGTGTCGCAGTTGGAGATCAACGCGGCATCGTCAGCATTTTTTCATTGCCGGCATAGCGCCGCCGCTCCAGGAAGATTTCGCACATAAAGGAAGGGCAAACTCTATGGTATCTCTCCTTCGTTTACCCGTGCTTGTGACGGTGTCGGTGCTATTGTCGATCGGCACGCCGGTAATCGGAAACGCGCAGACATTCATCCCCACCCATCGCCTCTCGTCGGACGCGGCGAACGCCCTCGCGATCGCCGCTCGTGATGATTGCGAACGCCGCGGTTGGAAAGTCAGCGTCGCGGTGGTCGACATCGACGGTGTGCTTCAAGCTTTCGTGCGCGGCAACGGCGCGGGCGTTCACACGGTCCAGGTCGCGCAAGACAAGGCCTTCACGGTTGCGGGCTTCGGGGTCCCGACCTCGGTGGTCAACGAGCGCTACAAGATGATGCCGCCGATCCACTTCTTCGCTAAGACGCCGCACTTGATCGCCGGCGAGGGAGCACTTCCGATCAAGATCGGCAAGGAAGTCGTCGGCGCCATCGGTGTTGCCGGGTCGACGGGCGACGACGAACATTGCGATGAGGCTGCATTGAAAAAGGTCCTGCACGAACCGTCGCCCGCGCAATCGCCGCCCGCACAATGATGAAAGAGCCGATGGTGAACGCATGAAACGCCTGGACGTCATTCGCGGGGCGCTGGCGGGCTCAGCCGCCGGGCTCATCGCTTCGGCCCCGGCAGTTGTTCTGGCAGCCGATCCGACGGCGGCGGCGCCGGTTGCCAAGAGCTTTTGGCCCGATGGCGTGCGGCTGCCGATCTCGTTATCGTTGATGTTCGAATCGGGCAGCCAACCGGGATTCGAGCCGCCGACACCATTTGGTAATTTCGTGCCGCCGAAGGGCGTGTACGACATGCCGACGATTTCGTGGTACCGCTACGGAGCGACCGAGGGCATCGAGCGCGCGCTCGACATGTACGACAAGCTCTCGGTAAAAGTCACCTCGCATATGTCCGGGCTTTCGGTCCAGACCTACCCGGCGATTGCCAAAGAGATCGTGCAGCGCGGGCATGAGGCGGCCGCCCACGGCTGGGATTGGTCGCAAGAATCGGCCATGACCGACGTGCAAGAGCTGGCCTTCATCAAGCGTAACGTTGACGTGATTCGCCGGGTGACCGGACAAACGCCGGTCGGTTACAATGCGCCGGGCTTGCGCGGAACCAAGGACATCCTCCAGAATCTCAACCGGCTGGGGTTCCTCTACCACATCGACGACGTGAGCAGAGACGAGCCGTTCATCGTCGAGATCTCGCCCGCGCGCACGATCGTCGTCGTTCCCTACGCCGTCTATCTCAACGATATTCGGGCCTACGAAGCACGCTACTTTTCATCCTCACAATTCCTCGACGAGATGAAACGCGCGTTCGATCAACTCTATGACGAGGCCGCATATCGTAAGCGCATGATGGCGGTGACGATGCACGATCGCCTGCAGCGCCCCGAGCACGTGAACGCGATGTTCGAATTCATCAAGTACACTCAGACCAAGCCCGGGGTGGCGTATATGAAGAAGATCGACATCGCGAAGATCACGATGGCGGATAAATCCAGTATCCGCGAAAAGATCGGCACCGTGTACCCGGTCATTCCCGGGCTCTACCGCTAGGTCACGTATCCACGTTCGGCGCGACGCGCCGGCGTAGGGCAGCGATGTCGATCGCGTGCACGCTGCCCGTGCCGGCCAAGTCGAGCGCGTGCGCGGCGGCGGCGCCCATCGCGATGCAGGGTCCCATGACGCGCACGCTCGAGAGCGCCGCACTGTCGGCGTCGATGCAACGGCCGGCGGCGACGATGTTGTCGGCGTCCACCGGCGTCAGGCTGGCGAACGGCACGTAGTGCACGTGATGCTCGCCGAACGGCTCCCACACATAGCCCGCGGCGTTGTGGTGCTGTTCGAGCGGCCAGGCCGTGCGCGCGATGCTGTCGGCAAACTTCGTACCCGCGCGGACTTCATCGGCGGTGAGGTGATGGCGGCCCACGATCCAGCGCGTTTGCCGCACGCCCGGCAAGCCCAGCGCGCGCACGCGCGTGGTACCGAAGGCCGCCGGAAACTCGCTCTTCAGAAACGTCATCGTGCGATCGGCCTGTTCGCGGCCCTCGAGCCCCTTCGCCGTGGCGCCGAACGGATCGAGGGGCGTCTCGACGTGGTTCATGTTCACCACCGCCGTTCCGCGACCGGGAAAGGCCGCCGCGAAACCGTCGCGGCGGATCAGTCCGTAGTGCTCCCCGCGTTCGCGGATGCGCGCGCCCATCTCATCCCACGTCGGCTGGTGCGCCTCGTTCACGCCTTCGATCACCATCATTTGCGAGCCGTAGATCACGCCGCCGGCCTGCTCCTGACATGCCAAGCCCGCTTGCCAGGTGAGCGCGGCATCGCCGCTCGCGTCGACGAACCCGTCGGCGACGATGCGCACGTCACCGTAGCGCGTCGCGAAGTCCAGCGACGCGATGCGGCGCCCGGCCAGGTTCACGTTGCGCAGGATCGCGCCGACGAGCGGCGTGATGCCTTCCTTGACGATCCTTCGCTCGACCCAGCGCGCGAGCGCGACCTCATCGTACATCACGACGGTCGTGTGCGCGCGCCGGTAGTGCAGCGCGTCCTCGGCGCCGAGCTCCCGCAGGATATCGTCGGCGATGCCGTGGGTGAATTGCGGACCGTGCGTGCCGTTACCGAAGAGCCCGCAGAACATGCCGATGATGCCGTTGACCGCTTGCCCGCCGAGCGCCGGCAAGCCGTCGACGACGATCGTCTTTCGCCCTAAGCGCGCGGCCTCGATCGCAGCCGACGTTCCGGCGATGCCCGCGCCGACGACGCAGATCTCGGCGCGGAATTCGCGCACCGGCGGATCGCCCTCGCGCCGCACGCGCCGCGTATCGGGAGCAAACGGTGCATCGAGGCCGGGCACGCGTCAGGCCTTCGCTCCGGCATCGGCACGGTGCAACAGCGGCCACAGCCCGGCAAACGAGGTTTGGGCGCTCAGCGTTTGCCAGGTCGCGAACATGCGCCGCGCCGTGCCCTCGTCGAGCGTCGGCACCGCGCAGTCGACAAACTTCGCTTCGATCTGCGCGGCCGACATCGGCGTCTGCTGACTGCCGATCGGATAGGTTATCAAGCTTTCGACGCGCTTGCCGTCGGCTAACACCGCGACCACGCGCGCCGGGTTGGGGTCGATCGAGTCGCCGAACTCGGGATCCGGCGCCACGGAGATCTTCGCCGCGAATGCCTTCACCTTGGGATCGGCGATGCCGGCCGCGCTGAAGGTGGACAACCGCGGCGCACCGTGCACGAACGAGGTCGCGATCACGTACGGAACGCTGAACTTCGATCCTTCGATCGTCGAGGGATACGTCGTCGCAACGTATTTCGCGGCTTGCTTCGTCACCCCGACATGCACTTCGCTCACCGCGTCGATGCGGCCGTCGAGCATCGCCCGCACCGCCAGCGCCGCATCGATGGCCGTGTGTCCCAGGCCGCCGCACGCGTACGGCTTGACCTTGAACCCGATCTCGGCGAGATCGGAGCGCCGGCCGAGATCTGCGAACGGCGCTGGCGACCACTGCAAGTCGCGGCAAAAATCCACGAAGTAGCCGTTGTTGCCTTCGAGCGCGGTCGCGCTGGCGGTGAAGCCGCGCGTCGCGAGGCGAGCGGCCATCACGCCGTTGCGAGCCGCTTGCCCCGCATGCAGCGGTTTGGTCATCGTCCCGAAGTTGGCCGACAAACTGCCGGCCAACGAGGTGCTGATGCCGACGGCGTTCACGATCGCGGCGGGCGGCGCGTTCAGGAGTTTCGCGCAGGCGACGGTGGCCGCGATCGTGCCGACCGTGCCGGTCGAATGCCAGCCCGTCTGCGCGAACGCCGGACAGGCCCGCAGCAGGCGCATCGCCACTTCGAAACCGATGTTGTAGGCGGCGAACAGCTGGGCGGGCGTCGAGTGCCGTCCTTCGGCAACGGCCAGCAGTGCGGGAACGAGCGCGGCCGTGGGCTGACCCGCCGTGGTGGTGACGTCGTAATCCAACGCGTGAAGGGCGACGCCGTTTGCCAGCGCCGCGAGCTGCGGCGACGACTTGAGCGCACGGCCGGCGATCGTCGTGGTGGGCGCGGCGCCTTCTTCACGCACCATCTCGGCGACGATGTGCGCGGGTTCGCTGCGCGAGCCGGCCAGCATGACGCCCAGCGAATCGATGAACGCGAGGTTGGCGCGCTGCACCGCCGCCGGCGGTAGCGCTCCGGCATCGAAGCCGGCGACGAACGTTGCGATCGCGCTCGCCGGCGTAGGTTCTTCTGCTGCCACGACTTGCATGCTCCCGAGCACACCCGCCGACGCACTCGCGGCGAGAAAGAGGCCACGTGTTACCATGGCAGCGTCTTACCGGCCCACTCGAAGCCTCCTTGTGCTGCGTGTGCGGCGCCTAACGGAACGACGCGACGACGCCGTTGCAGACCAGCGCCCAGCCGTCGACGAGAACGAACAGCAGCAGCTTGCACGGCAGCGAGATGATCGGCGGGCTCAGCATGAACATGCCCAGACCCATCAGCACCGCGGCCACCGCCAGGTCGATCGCCACGAACGGCAGATAGAGCGCCACGCCGATCGCGAACGCGCTGCGCAACTCGCCGACGACGAATGCGGGAATAAGCACCGTCAACGGTGCGCGGGCCGGGGCCTCTTCGGCCGGCCGGTGCGCGATGCGCGCGAAGACGTCGATGTCGCGGCGTTTGGTCTGGCGCAGCATGAACGTCGCGCAGCGGTTCTGCCGCGCGGGCGAGGAACTGGCGCTGCGTCATCGTGCCGGCGGCGTAGGGACGAATCGCGTCGCGGTCGATGCGCTCGAGCGTCGGCGTCATGATCACGAACGTCAGCACGAGCGCGAGCCCGGTCAGCACGGGGTTCGGCGGCAGCGAGGCCGCGCCGATCGCCGAGCGCACGAGCGAGAGCACGACCACGATGCGCACGAACGAGGTCGAGAGCACCAGCACGAACGGTGCGATCGAAAGCAGCGTCAGGCCGGCCAGCACGTCCAGCGGCAGCGCCGCATGACTGCGGCCGGCGATCGAGAGCAACTCGTCCATGCGCCCACGATAGGCGTCGCGCATGGCCGCGATGTTGCGAAGTTAGGGCTTTTCGATGAGCTCCGTGACGCGCACGCCGAAGTTCTCGTCGATCGCGACGACTTCGCCGCGGGCCACCAGACGATCGTTGACGAGCAAATCGACCGGGCCGCCGGCGAGGCGATCCAATTCGACGACCGAGCCCGTGCCGAGTTTGAGGATGTCGCGCACCAGCATCTTCGCCGTCCCAAGCTCGGCCGTGACGGTGAGCGGGACGTTCATCAACAGATCGAGATTATTGCCGTCCGGCGCGATCACCACGGGTCTCCCCTCAACGTTGGGGATCGAACCTCGAACGCGGAGTGGCCGTTGCGCACACCGCACGTTCCGAGAGCGATCCTCTGGCCCGCGAGGTTCAATTCGCCCTCCCCGTCGACCTTGGTGCGGAGGGGCACAACGCTGCCCGCTCGGAGATCGAGCAGGCGCGGCGCCGGCAGCGTGGCGCGGCCGAGGACCACGCGCACGTCGACGGCGACGCTCGCCGAGCACGGCCGCGGACAGCGTGCACGGGGGCGGCACGTCGGGCAGTTCCCGCAGGATCCCGACCCCGATCGTGAGCGCCACCGGCGCCGCCACCCGCACGTCGAAATAGGCGACCGACCGGGGCACGCGCGCGGCGTCGATCGTGCTCGTCGGGTCCGCGCCGCTCCACGCACAGGGCGTCGCAGGCGACCGCGCAGCGCGCGACGATCCGTTCGATGGCGCCCGCTTCGAGCGCGCTCCACGATCCGTCTTCGGCCGCCGCCTCCTCGCCGAACGCGGCCCGGACGAGGCGCCGCGCGTCGCGCGCCGCCAGCACGAACACGACGTCGGTCGCGCGGCCGGGGGTCGCGAAAAGCAACGCATCGCGGGCCAGGCTGCGCCAGGCAGCCGCATCGAGCGCGACCGGTTCGCCGATCGTCACCGTGCACGCCTCGCCGAGCAGCGTGCGCAACGCCTCGCGCACGCCGTTCGCCACCACGCACGCGGCGTCGACGGGCAAACTCGGGCGGCGGCACGAAGCGGGCCCGCCGCACGCCGCCGCGCGCCGGCTCGAACGCCAGCGTCGCGATCACTTGAGCAGGTCCATGATGACCTTGCTGCCCGCGCCCTGCGCCTTGTTCGCCGCTTGCAGCGCGGAGAACGCGACGTAGGCTTCGGAGAGGCGTTGCAGCCCGGTATCGATATCGACGTTGCCGGCATCGCGCGCCCGCGTCGCTAGCGCCGCCGAAGCCGCCGTCAGCCGGTGCGCCGAGATGCGGCACGATGCCGGCGACGGCGCCGAAGTGCGTGGCGTCGAGCCGCTGCGGATTGCTGCCGGCCGGAAAGCGCGCCAGCGCGACGCGGCCGACGACCGCGCGCTCGGGCGAGCGTTCGCGCGTTCGCGGATCGATCGAGGTGCGCGTGTAGGCGAGCACGCCGTCGTCTTCGAGATGGATGTCGGCCGCGCGCCCGAGCGTGCGATCCGGTTCGGGCACGCGCAGCGGAGCGAGCGCGCCGCCGGCGGCTTGCGTGCCGAGCACGCGCGCACCGTCGAGCGTCTGCAGCGTTCCGTCCGGCGCCGACGTGGAAACCACCGGCGCGCGTATAGGTGCGCGCGCCGCGGTCGTCGAGCGTGACGAACCACGCGCCGGGCGGCGCGGCGACGCTGAGCGGATCGTCGTTCGGCAGCGGCGGGAACGTCGCGTTCACGTCGCCGTAGCGCGGAACGGCACCCGGCGCGTAGGCCGCGAGAACGTCGTTCGCGCGGTCGGCGATGCGTTTGAGCGCGTCGAGCGACGCGGTTGCGAGCATCACGGCGCGCCGACGCTCCGGCCCGTTGCGGCCAGCGCGAAGCGCGCACTCGCGAGCGCGCGCTCGACCACCTCGCGCAGCGAACGGCTGCACAGCGCGACGATGCGCGTCGTGCGGCCGTCGGTGTGCACGAGCAGTCGCACGCGTCCGCCGTCCACTTCGAGCGTGTGCGCGGCCGGCGCGTGCGTGCGCGCGGCCAGCACCGCGACCGCGCGTTCGATGCGGCGCGCCGTTTCGCTGCGCGCCCGGCGCCGCTCGTCGGCCGGCACCGCCGCCGCCCGGGCATGCTGCGTGCGCGGCGCGGCCGGCAGCGCGGCGCGCCGCCCCGCAGCTGTTGCCGGTAGAGCCGCAGTTCGCGGCGCGTGCGCCGGCGCCGGCGTGCTGCGCGCGGGCACGTGCGCGCGCGCGGGCGCGGCATCGCGCGCGAGATGCAGCGCGGAATACCACGCTTCGCTGAGCGCGCGGCGGTCGGTTTGGGCCAACTGCGTCGCGATCACCGCGACGCCGCCGGATGCGGTCGTCATCTCGAATTCCTCCGGCGCCAGCGTAGCGGCCGCGGATGAGCGCGAGACTACGGCGATGTTACCGTTCAGGCGATCAAGCCGTCGATCGCGATGGCCGCGTCGTGCACGCGGCGGTGCAGCGCCGCGCGCGACGTTGACGCCGAGCGCCGGCATCGCCGTGAGCGCGGCCAGCAGCGCATCGCCTTCGGCAAACGCGACCCGCGTTTCCTCGCGGCAGACGGCCGACCACAGATGCCGCGGCGCGGGCAGCAGCAGCGCGCGCTCACCGGTGAATTCCCCCGGCCCGAGCACCGTGACCGTGGTGTCGTGTTCGCCGGTGCGCTGGGTGACCGCCACGCTGCCGCTGACGATCAGAAACACCCGCCGCGCAACGCTGCCGCGAACGTAGAGCGGCGTCTGCGCCGACAACGTGGCTAGGCGAAACACCGACAACACGCTCGCGAGCGCGGGACCCTCGACCCCGCTGAACAACGCGTTGTCGCGCAGCACTACCGTGCTGCTAGTGTTCGGCGAGAAGTTTTTGCACGATGTGGTCGACCGCATCGTCCTGAGAGTCGCCGACGATCGTCGCGCGCAACTTCCCGGTGCGATCGAAGAACAGCTGCGTCGGCCACGCGTCCACGCCGTAGGCATGCCAGATCGCAAACGAGTTGTCGATCGCGACCGGCCACGTGATGCCCTGGGCGCGCAAGTTCGCGACGACGTTCGCGCGGTTCGTTTCGAACGGCGTCTCGGGACTGTGGATGCCGACGATCACCAAATCGTCGGCGCGTCTTCGCGTTGAGCGCGCGCAGATTCGGCACCACATTTTTGCAGTTGTAGCAGTCGAAGGTGAACACGTCGACGATCACGACCTTGCCGGCGGTGTCGCCGGGGGTCAGCCGGCCGTTGAGCCAGCCCTGCGATGCGGCGTAGACCGGGGCCAGCGTCGCGACGGCGCCGGCCGATGCGGCCGCGACCGAATCCGCGGCGAGGCCGGTACCGAGAACGAGAGCGAGCACGGTGAGAAGCTGCGAGCGGCGCATTTGGTTACTCCTTGCGGGTGAGAACGGTGATGTAGCCGCCCTCTTGTTTGATCTGCCCCGCGCGCACGAGATGATTCATCTCCAAGCTCACGGTCTCGCGCGTGCTGCCGATGATCGAGGCGATGTCTTGGTGCGTGAGGCGCACGTCGAGAAACGTGCCTTCGTCGGTGACGCGTCCCAATTCGCCGGCCAACCGCTCGAAGAGGTTGACGAGCCGGTCGCTGATCTTGGCGTAAGCGAGGTCTTCGATCGTCGCCGACGCGTCGCTCAGGCGATCGCTCAGCATCTGCGCGACGTTGAGCGCCAGCGCCGAGTTACCGGCCAAGAGGCCGAACAAGTCGTCGGCGTGGGCCTTGCAGATCAGCGTCTCTTCCATGCAGGTCGCAACCGTCGTGCGTTCGACGCCGCCGAAAAGCGCGTCCTCACCGAACATGTCGCCGGGGCCGAGGATCGCAACCGTGACTTCCTTGCCCTCGGCGGTGTTGCGCGCGATGCGCACTCGGCCGGTCTTGATGAGGAACACCATCTTGGTCGCATCGCCCTGATCGAAGAACGTCGCGCGTTTGGGCAGCAACTCCATGGTGAAGATCCCGGCGCCCTCGACGACCGCGTCGACCGGGGCGTTGGCGAACAAACGGTTCTTTTTCAGATACCAGATCTTGTTCTCGCCGATCGATTCCGGCGCGCCGCTCTCGGCCGCATCATCGTCCATCACGGCACCCGTGAGCGGCGCGCGTCGACGCGGCCGGCCGGACTGCTCGCCGACACGTGGAGCGTGCGCAGCGGCGCGGCGTTCGCTGCACCGGGCACGTAGGAAATTTGGATCGTCCCGGTGCGGCCGCGCAGTGCCAGCGCCACCTTGGAGGGCGAGCAGATACGCGGCGTGCAGAACGAGGCGGTCCAGCCGCGCGGCACGTCGAGCGCGCGCAAACGCACCACCGCGCCCGGCGGCGCTTCGACCCGTACGGCAAACGACGCGGCGCCGGGATCGGCCACGGCGTGGCAGGTTCCCGCCGCGACGGCGCACGTGAGGATCGCAACTGCGAGCGTCATCTGCCGATGCTACGCCCGGATCGGCCGCCCCGCAATAAGCCCGCTTACAGCCCGGCCGGCCGCTCGAGGTAGAGCGCGTGGCCGGCGAAGTCGAAGGTCACGACAAACTTGCGCAGGATGCCCAGACCCACGTTGCCGGCATCGACGCGGTCGGCGAAGGCGCCGTTCTTGGCGACGATCACGTCGGCGCTCTGGCCGGTGAGCGCCGTTGCCCCGAGCTGCAGCACGTCGAGGCGGGTGCCATAGGAGCGGGCGGTTCCGCCGACGCCGGTGTAGCTGCTCTCGGCCGCCCCCGCGATCGGCGCCAGCGCCGGATGGGCGCTGACGAAGGGCGCGTAGAGCAGGACGTCGCCGCTGTTGCCGGTGTCGACGATGAACGGAGCGCTGAGGGTGCCGTTGATCCCGAACACGGCCTCGGGCACCTCGCGGTCGGTGTCGATCGCGATGCGATCGCCGGCCGGCACGAACGAACCCGGCGGACCGAAGCGCATGAGGTGGTGCGCGAAGTCGAGTTGCACCAAACTCGAAGCGAAGAACGGATAACCCAGAATACCATCGATGCGCATGTGGCCGCTGGACGAGCCGAGGTCGATCGTCGAAACGACGAGATCGACGAGCGACGCCAACCCGATCGACAAGCGCGGCAAATGCGCGACCTGCATACCGCCCGCGCGGACCGCGCCGCGCACTTCGAGCGCGCCTTCCTCGCCCAAGCCGGTGGCTTCGGCCACGCGCGAATCGAGCTACCACGTTGCCCGAGCCGCTGTCGATGAGGAAGATGTAGGATTGACCGGCGATGGCAACGCGGCACGCGATGCGCGAGCCGTCGTCGATGAGCGGCACGATCTGCACGCCGGCCGAGATGAGACCCTTGCCGGCGAGCGGGGCGAAGATCTGGGGATCGATCGGTTGACCGAGCTTCACCGACTCGATCTGCTGGACCGTGTCGAAATCGTGCTCGCCGTCGGTGGTGACGGAATGAAAAGCGATCTTCATGCCGCCCACGTCGCGCCAATCGGAAACGTCGACGTAGGTCGGCCCGTCGCCGTCGACATATTCCGTGCGCAGCGGCAAGCCGCTCTGCGTGTCGATCCACAGCGTCTCGGGCTCACCGCCGTCGGCTTTGACTTCAACCTTCCACGTGCGCCGGCCGCCGATCGTGCCGAACCCGGCAAAATGCACGTGATCCGGCGCGTGAACGAAGGCATACGAATCGATGAATTCGTTGGTGCGCGCGCGCCGTTTCAGCAAGCCGGTGAGCTCCTGGACGTTGCCGTTGCTGTTGCGTTCCCACACGCGATCGCCGATGCGCAGCGTCGAGTCGGTCCGCGGACCGAGACTCTCGTCGTCGCGCTCGCGGTCGCCGGCGCGCCAGGTGTGAAATGCGCCCGTCAGTCCTTCGCCGGTGAGCGTGCCGATGGTCTCGACCGTGTCGACGTCGGCGGAATGCATCGCGCGGTCGTAGGCGGCGAGGATCGTCGCGACCGGCGGCGGAGATTCATCGGCCCGCGCACCGGCGCCGGCCGCGCACGCGAGTGCGATCAGCCCGGCAGCGAAGGCGCGGCGCCTACTGCGCGCGGTACTGTTCGAGCGAACCGAGGACGTTCTTCACGTAGTTTTGGGTTTCCGCATAGGGCGGAACCCCGCCATATTTTTCGACCGCACCGGGGCCCGCGTTGTAGGCGGCGACGGCCAGACGCGTATCGCCGTTGAACCGATCGAGCAGCGAGCGCAAGTAGCGCGTTCCGCCGGCGACGTTCTGCGCCGGATCGTAGGGGTTGCGCACGCCGAGCGACGCGGCCGTCTCGGGCATGAGCTGCATCAGCCCTTGCGCGCCGACCGGCGAGGTGGCGTTCGCGTTGAACGACGACTCGTTGGCGATCACCGACTTGATCAGCGCGGGATCGACTTGCCAGATATCGGCGTTTTGCTGAGACGAGCTGGTTGATCTGTTCGGGCGGAATCGGCGCCGGCGCATCGGCCGCCTCGGCATCGGTCGGAGCGAGTTGCGGCAGCAGCGCCTGTGCGAGGGCCGCGTTGAAGTTCGCGGTCGTCGTGGTCGTCGTTGCGACGGCTCCGGCCGGGGGGGCTCCGCTGATCTCGGCGATCCGGTTCTGGATGGCCGAGATATCACCCAAGATATCCATCGTCCAAACTATCGGCGATTTCGGTCATCCGCATGAGGGTTTCGGCCGGATCGGCCCCGCCTTCGGCTTGGCGCATGAAGGCGGCAATCCGGCCCTCGGCGGCGATGGCCCGGGCAAGCAACGGGTCGCCCGCACCAGGATCGAGCCCGACCGAACGCGCGTCGCGGGCGCCGTCGAGCGCCGCCAGCGCGGCCCGTAAGCGGCTCGCCGCCCGGCGGTGCGCGGGCGAGGTCACCTCGCTGAGCGTGCGGCTGGCGCTGGCCGGCAGGTCGATCGCCGGAAACCAGCCGGCGGCCGCGAGGCGAGCGCTCAGCACGACGTGACCGTCGAGCGCGGCGCGGGCCGCGTCGGCTATCGGATCGTGCTCCAGTGGGTCCTTCGCAGAGCACCGTGGCCACCAGCGTGACGCTCCCCGCGATCGTCGCGCCGGCACTCTCGATCAGCCGCGCTTGGCGCGCGACCACTGAGGGTGGAAAACCCGCGCGGCCGACCGGCTCGCCGGCGGCGATGGCGACGTCGCGGGCCGCGGCCGCGACGCGCGCCAGGCTGTCGAGGACCAGCAGCACGTGCAGCCCGCGCGCCCGCAAGGAAGCGGCCTGGGCGAAGGCCAGTTCGGCCGCCGCGAGCCGCTCGGCCGCCGGCCGGTCGCTGGTCGCACAGATGAGGCTCGTGCGCGGCCCGACCCGCCGCAGCCAGCGCTCGGCCTCCCGGCCGCGCTCGCCGATCAGCGCCAGCACGATCGCATCCGCGCAGCTGCCGGCGGCAAGCTGCTCGAGAAGGGTCGACTTGCCGGCCCCGGGCGCACCGAAGATCCCGATCCGGGCGCCGCGTCCGAACGCCAGCGGCCCGTCGAGGGCGCGGATGCCCGTCGGGAACGGCTCGGCCGGCGCCACGCGCTCGCCCGGCGCCGGGACGGCGGCCGAACACGGGCGCGCGCGCCCCGCCGGCGGAGGACCGCCGTCGAGAACGGCGCCGCCGGGGCCGACCGCGCGCCCGAGCAGGGCCGTGCCCAGCACGCTGCGCGCGCCCGCGGCACGTCCTCGAGCAGGATCGCGCCGCCCGGCGCGAGTTCGGCATCGCGCACACGGATCGGGATGGGCGGCCAGGATGGGCGCGGCGATAGCAGCGACGTCGGACGGTGCGAGCACGCGTTCGCGACCGAGCATGGCAACGGCGAATTCGCGCAGCACATCCTCACACGCGCCATCGAACGCATCGGCCAGCCGCGCGCGGGACACGCGCACGTGGCGCGCCTGTTCCGCAACGTCCGGCTCCTCCTGCGGCGGCGGCGCCGGCGCGCAAACCACTTCGAGCGCCGGCGGCTGGTCGTCCGCGGGCGCGCGCAAGAACTGCGCCAGCGAGACGAACGCGCCCTCAGCCGCGGGCACGCAAGAGCTCCTCCGCATGCGGCACCAGATCGTTCGCCGCGCGCGCCAGCCGGCGCACGATCTGCGACGCGCTCTTCGGGCGGATAGAGCTCGAGCACGGCCGCGGCCGTCGCGGCCGGCAGCGCCGAGATCACCGCGGCCGCCACGTGCGGCGGCTCGCCGGCCAGCGCCCCGCGCACGCGCGCCGGCGGCAGGCCCGCCGATTCGCGGGCCGCATCGCGCACGCCGGCCGCTTCGACGGCGCGCACGAGCACGGCATAGGCGGGCCGCGCGCCCCGCACCGCAAGCACCACGGCCCCGGCCACGAGCGCGAGTTGCGGCACGAGCCCCGCGAACAAGCCGGCGATCGCCCACGCATCGATGCCGCGCGCCGCGGCCGGCGCGGACGCCGCGAAGCGCACCGCTTCGACGCGCAGCGTATCGCCGCGCCGCTCGTCGATGCCGGCCGCCGCCGCGGCCAGCGTGCGAATCGCATCCAGGTCGATCGCGCGCGCTCCGTCGACGAAGATCGCGACCGACAAACGCGCCGTCGCGTCGGCGGCCGCGATCCGGTGCGATTCGCGCGTCTCGCTGCCGTGCTCTTCGGTCGCCGTCTGTTTCTGATACTTCTTCTGCGCGCTCGCGTAGCGTTCGTCGCCGCTCGTGCGGGTCAAGTCGCCGGCCAGCGGCAGACGCTTGACGATCGCGTTCATCACGCGTCTCGCCGACCGGCTCGCGGTGCACGCGCACGATCGTCGCGCCCGCGCCGAGCGCGGCATCGAGCGCCGACTGCAGCGACGCTTGCAGCGTTGTATCGTCGGGCATGCTCGAACCGCCGTCGAGCGCGCCGCGATCGTCGAGCACGGTCACGCGCTCGGCGTCGAGCCCCGGCACGCCGCCGGCCACGAACGCGCGAATGCCGGCGACCGTTGCCGCCGCCAGGTGCGCGCCGGTGGCGAGCGTGATGCGCACGCTCGCCGATGCATCGCGCGCCGGTTCGTCGGCGTAGGCGCCGGCGCCGGCCGGCGCGACGATCACGCGCGCATCGGCAACGCCGTCCAAGCCGCGCAAGCCCTGCGCGAGATCGGCCGCCAGCGCGTCGCGCGTCTGCGCTTCGAGGATGCTCTGCGGCGTGAGCGCGTTGACGTGCGCGAACGTTTCATCCGACGTCGCGAGGTGCCGGTGGGGAATCCCGGCCAGCGAAAGCCGCAGCAACAACTCCGCGCGCTTGCGCGGATCGACGCGGACGTTATCGGCCAGCGGCGCGTAGGGCACGCCCCACGCGGCCAGGTGCGTTTGCACTTCGCTCAGCTGGTCCGCGTACAGCGGCGTCGCGAAGAGCGCCGACCCGCGCGTCGCGGGTCGCGTTCACACTCCAGCTCAGCAGGGCGACGGCCAGCACCACGCCGGCCAGCAAGGCGGCTTTGAGACGCAGCGGCAGCGCGCCCAAACGCGCGCCGGCGCGCCGAAGGGATTCCATCGGCTAAATCTGCATCCCCAAGCAGCGTTTGCAACCCTTGCGCGACGCGCTGCGCCCCCGCGGCCGCCAGTCTGCAGCGCGATGTCGGCGCGCGCCCGCTCCACGACCATTTCCTGCAGCCCGCCGCGATGCGCGGCGAAGGCACTCTCGGCCGCGTCGGCACGCGCCAACACGCCGCCGGCCGCGTCGACCAAAGCGCCGAACGTCCCGCCCGCCGCGGGCAGCGGGCTCGCGCCGGGCGCGTCGGGTGCGACGTCGGGAACGAGCAGCTCGACGCGCATCAGCGTTCGATGTCCAGCGTGCGTTCGGCCAAGCGTTTGCCGATGTCGAAGATCGAGGCGTCGGCTTCATACGCGCGCTGCGCATCGAGCGTCGCGATCAGCTCGGTGAGCGCATCGCCCGTTCCCGTCTCGCTCGTCACCGCCACCGGATCGCCGGCGCTATCGTCGCCCTCAGCGTCGGGATCGGGCGCGTCGAGCGCGTCGGCCGCCGGTGCGGCGACGATGCGCGCAACCAGCCGCTGGTAGGGATGACCCGGCACCGCCGCTTGTGCGGCGGCGACGTTGCGGGCATCGAGATCGAGCACGCTCCGCTGCGCGGCCATGCCGCGCGCGGCGACATCGAGCAATCCGAAGTCGGTCATTTCGCGACCAGCTTCAATTCGTTGACGCGCGCTTTGACCGCGCCGAGCAGCGCCTCCGCGAACAGCGCTTCGCGCGCCACGGCTCCCATCGTGCGTTCGCCGGCGGTACGGGCGGCGGTGGTGAGGGCAGCTTGCGCGCCGGCGGCCGCCGCCGCGGCGGCATCGCCGATATCGAGGCTCATGGCGCTAGCCTACGCGGCGCAGATGAGCGGGTTGTTGCGATAAGATGAGGAAGCGGCGGTGGCTGAAGAATTCTTTCCTGCTTGGGAGATTCAATTTGAAACGTTTGCTCATCGGCGCCTTGATGCTCGCCCTCATGAACGTCCCGGCGTTGGCGCAACAAACTACGCCGCCGATCATCCCGTTCGACTCGGTGCCGAACGCCCTGCGGCTTCCCGACGGGATGTACATGGGCGAGGCGGCGGGCGTCGCCGTCAACTCCAAGGGCCACGTCTTCGTCTTCTCCCGCGGCAACTCCACGGGCCCCGCGTACGCCGCCACCGCGGCTCAGTTGCTGGAGTTCGATGCGAACGGCAACTTCGTGCGCGAGATCGGGAAGAATCTGTACGCGTGGTCGTTCGCGCACGGCGTCGCGGTCGATCCCGACGACAACATCTGGGTCGCCGACAAGGGCTCGGATATGGTCGTGAAGTTCACGCCCGACGGCCACGTCGCGATGGTCTGGGGCCGCAAACAAGAGGCGTCCGATGAGGGCACGGGGCCGCTCAAGCATCCGAATCCGCCGCTGCCGGCAGTCAACGGTCTCTTCCGGCAAGTCACCGACATCGCGTTCGATAAGGCGCGCAACGCCTACATCAGCGACGGCTACATCAACTCGCGCGTCGTCAAGGTCGCACCGGACGGGCGCTGGATCCTGACGTGGGGCTCGCGCGGGAGCGCCCCGGGACAATTCAACACACCGCACAGCATCGCGACCGACGCCGAAGGCCGCGTCTATGTCGCCGATCGCAGCAACCGGCGCATCCAAGTCTTCGACGGCAACGGCACCTTCATCCGCCAGATCACGGCCGACGCTCCGGTGCCGCCCGATGCCTATATGATCTACGGCGACCCGCCCAAAGCCGACGATCCCACCTACGCCAACCTGCCGGCCCTGCTCAAGCCCGGCGCGCCGTGGGTGGTGTGCGTCAGCCCGCCGCCGCACGAGTTTCTCTACACCGCCGACGCCTATCCCGGCCGCATCTACAAATTCACCCTCGACGGCAAACTCGTCGGCATGCTCGGCTCGGCCGGCAAACAGCTCAAACAATTCGGCTGGATCCACGGCATGGCGTGCCCGTCTGAAAACGTGCTCTACGTCGGTGAGCTCCTGAACTGGCGCGTGCAAAAACTCATCCTGCACCCCGCACCGTAGCGCAAATGGAAAAGGCCCGCGAACGTTCGCGGGCCTTTTTTGTTTTGCGGTTGGGCGTTTAGCGCTTGGAGAACTGGAAGCGTTTGCGGGCGCGCTTGCGGCCGTACTTCTTCGATTCTTTTTCGCGCGGGTCGCGGGTGAGCAGGCCGTTGCGGCGCAGCGGTTCGCGCAGCGCTTCGTCCATCTCGAGCAGCGCGCGGGCGATGCCGTGGCGCACGGCGCCGGCTTGTCCGGCGGGGCCGCCGCCGGCGCACTTGACGTCGACGTTGAAGCGCGAACCGGCTTCGGTGACGACCAGCGGCTGGCGCACGATCTGCTGCAGCACCGCGCGCGGGAAGTAGTCGTCGATCGGCTTTTTGTTGACCGTGATGACGCCCTGTCCGAGCGTCATCCGGACGCGCGCGACGGCGCGTTTGCGGCGGCCGGTACCGAGAAAGAGATCAGCTGTCTGCATGCCCTACGCCAACGCCGCGGGCTTTTGGGCCGCGTGCGGATGAGTGTCGCCGACGTAGACGCTGAGGCGCCCGAGCTGGACGTTGCGCATCCGGTTGGTCGCCAGCATGCCGCGAACGGCGCGCTCGATCAAACGTTCCGGGTACTTCGCACGAACCTGCGACGCCGTCTCGGTGTTCAAGCCGCCGGGGAACCCGGAGTGACGGTGGTAGACCTTCTGGTTCCACTTGTCGCCGCCGAGCTCGACCTTGTCGGCGTTGATCACGACGACGAAGTCACCGGCATCGATGTGCGGCGTCCAGGTGGGTTTCTTGCGGCCCGAGAGCGTGCGCGCGATCTTCACCGCGAGCGTGCCGAGGCGTTGCCCCGCCGCGTCGACGATATACCAATCGTGCGTGGCCTCTGCCGTGGTCTGTTGGTAGGTGCGCATGTCTTCTAATCTGTCGGCAAGAGAATATGGCCGCTCCGGCTCGGAACGGCAACCCTCGGAGTATACCGGCTGACGGCCCCAATGTCCAGGGGCATGGGGCGGAAGGCGCGGCGCCACGGGGGCAGAGGGCGCGCCGTCGGGCAGAGGGCGAGCCGGGGGCAGAGGGCGCGCCGTCGGGCAGAGGGCCAGCCGTCGGGCAGAGGGCGAGTCGGGGGCAGAGGGCGCGCCGTCGGGCAGAGGGCGAGCCGTCGGGCAGAGGGCGCCGCCGTCGGGCAGAGGGCCAGCCGTCGGGCAGAGGGCGAGCCGTCGGGCAGAGGGCGCCGCCGTCGGGCAGAGGGCGAGCCGTCGGGGCAGAGGGCGCCGCCGTGAGTCCAGGGGCGCGCCCCCCCTTCGTCATCCCGAGCGCAGTCGAGGGACGCGCGACCTTCGCGCAGGTCGCCACCGTCGATCACGAGCGCAGCCGAGGGATCGCCGAAGATCGGCCTGGGCGCTAGCCGGAGGCGATCACTCGGCTGCGCTCGTGATCGACAGTGGACTTGCGGCCGTGCTGGGGGCCGGTCCCTTCCATGAGAAGGCCAGCTTTGTCAAGGCCGCCGTGGCGGCCGCCCGCTCCCGTGTCCCTCTTCGCAAACCTTTTTGCCTCGCTTCCATCCGCACTCTGTTGAGCCGCTCTTGGCTCGGTGCATGTTGAGGTTCATCTTCAAAGGTGGTGCTGCTATCTCGACTTCGATCTGATTTAACGATCGAGGGACCGGTCGCAGTCACCGAACGCGGTTTACATATTGTTCAACGGATGCGGAAGAACGTCATTATGCTGCTAGCGGTTGCGCGCCGTAAAGCGGTTCGTAGACGACGCCGGTTTTCCAAAGATAGTGCAAGAGAATTGCGAGTTTTCGAGCAACGGCAACAACGGCTCTCTTCTTTGCATTTTTACCGCCACGCTCCATCAAGCGCTCGCCGTGGCGCCTTAACCGGCAATCCGGTCCAAATGGGCCTAAAATGTACTGTGCGCTATTAACGAGTAATCGCCGCAGAAACGCGTTGCCCCGCTTGGTTATTCCGAGCTGCGATTGTTGGTCACCGGAGTCGTACTGGCGCGGAACGAGCCCGAGATATGGTCCAACGTCGCGACTGCACCTGAATCGATTTTTGTCACTCAGGGTTAATACAAAAGCTAGCGAAGTCAAAGGCCCAACCCCCGTCACCTGACTCAACATCGCGGTTTCCGGGTACTTTTCACGCGCCATCGTTTCGATCAGTTTTTCATAGCTGCGTATTTGAACGGTAAGATGGACAACTGTTTCAAGCATCGGCGACAGCGCGGATTGAAGTTCGCTCGGGATCAGCAGCTCTACACGACGAGCGAAGACTTCCGCACTGCACTTCGGTAGCTGCACGCCGGCGGTTTTCACGAGACCGCGAATCGCATTGATGCATTTCGTGCGAGCACCAACCATCGTATCGCGAGCTCGCAGTACGGAGATGTCGGCTTGCATCGCTTCATCGCGATGCTCGATCGGAGCAAGCAACGTGCGATCCGCTCGCAAAAGTCGAGCCAAAGTCTCAGCGTCGGAGCGGTCGTTCTTGCGATCGCTTTGATGGATCTTGCGAACCTCACGGGCGTTGGCAACGGTGACCTCGAGCTCACATTCTTTCAAGACGCGGCTCACCCACGGTGATTGACCGCTGACTTCGATCGCGATCGCGCAACCTGCATACGCACCGAAAAACTCACGCATCGCACCCGGCGTTGTTCGAACACGCGTTCGATCGATAACGTCGCCGCCGTTGTCGACCATGCAGACGTGGCTCCAACGGTTCCCTAAATCAACCCCGATCCACAGATGTTTCTTCACCGTTTGCCGCGTCGGTTTCGCTTTGCTATGCTTCTGCACGGGCCGGTCTCCTTTGCACCTCGAGTGCGTGAATGAAGCGCCAGTCGCTTCACAGGATCTCTTTGCGAGAACCCTGATTCGGAGGCCGGCCTTCTCATCTCATCTCGACTGCGCTCGGGATGACGGGGCTACTCGTGCCGCCTACCTCGCTCCAACCCTACCCCAGCAAACTTAATCAGTGCCAACCTACCCGTGCCAACCTACCCGTGCCAACCCACCCGTGCCAACCTACCCGTGCCGGCCTACCAGTGCCAACCTATCCGTGCCAACCTACCCCTGCCGGCCTACCCGTGCCGACCTACCCGTGCCGGCCTACCCGTGCCGGCCTACCCGTGCCGACCTACCCGTGCCGGCCTACCCGTGCCGGCCTACCAGTGCCAACCTATCCGTGCCAACCTACCCCTGCCGGCCTACCCGTGCCGACCTACCCGTGCCGCCCTACCCGTGCCGCCCTACCCGTGCCGGCCTACTCTTGCCAACCTACCCGTGCCAACCACCCGTGCCGGCCTACCCGTGCCGGCCTACCCGTGCCAACCTACCCGTGCCAACCTACCCGTGCCAACCACCCGTGCCAACCTACCCATGCCAACTTACCCGTGCCAACCTACCCGTGCCAACCTACCCGTGCCGGCCTACCCGTGCCAACCTACCCGTGCCAACCTATCCGTGCCAGCCTACCCGAGGCAACCTACCCGAGGCAACCTACCCATGCCAACCTACCCGTGCCAACCACCCGTGCCAACCTACCCGTGCGACCTACCCGTGCCGGCCTACCCGTGCCAACCTACCCGTGCCAACCACCCGTGCCAACCTACCCGTGCCAACCACTCGTGCCAACCTACCCATGCCAACTTACCCGTGCCAACCTACCGTGCCGACCTAACCGTGCCGGCCTACCCGTGCCGGCCTACCCGTGCCGGCCTACCCGTGCCCGGCCTAATCTTGCCAATCTATCCGTACCAACCTAGTGCTAGTTCGTGCTAGCCGCGGGTTGGGCGGCCGGCTTGCTCGGAGTCGAAGTCGGGGTAGCGGACGCCGACGAGGGCTAGGCCGCAGGCGGGGGCGGTATAGCCGGCGCGGCGGCGGTCCTTCGAGGCCAGCAGGGCGGGGATGTCGTCCGGGTCGCGGCGGCCGGTGGCGATTTCCACCAGGGTGCCGACCGTGATGCGGACCATGCGGTGCAAGAAGCCGCTGCCCACGATCCGCAGCACGATCCGGTCGTCGCGGCGGTCGATGTCGAGCGCGTGGATCTGCCGGATGGTCCCACCGCGCTCGGGTAGGATCGCGCACAGGGCCTGGAAGTCGTGCTCGCCCAGCAGCGCGGTCGCGGCGCGGCGGGCCAGGTCCACGTCGAGCGCGCGGTGGACGTGGTGGGCGAAGCGGCGGTCGAGCGCCGAGGGCATCGGCCGGTTGATGATCCGGTACTCGTAGGTTCGCGCCACCGCGTCGAACCGGGCCGAAAAGCCGTCGGCGGCCAGAGCCGCATCGCGCACGCTGACGTCGCGCGGGAGGTTGCCGTTGAGCGCCAGGGCCAGCCGGTCGATCGGAAAGACCCGCTCGGCGTGAAACGAGATCACCTGGCCCGACGCGTGAACGCCGGCGTCGGTGCGGCCGGCGGCGCTGATCTTCACCGTCTCGGCGAAGAGCGCGCTCAGCACGCGCTCGAGTTCGCCGGCGACGGTTCGCACTTGGGATTGAAACTGCAACCCGCAAAAATTCGTGCCGTCGTACTCGACGACGGCGCGATACGTGGGCAACGGCGTAGGCTAAGAGATGCTCAGGCCGCCACGCGATGCGGAACGGAGCGCTTCTCGTCGAGGTCGAGCAGATCGGCCCAGGCCGTGACGTCGGTGCGGTCGGGCGCGACTTCGATGCGCATTTTCAGGAAGTAGCCTTCGGCCGGCGTGCCCGCTTCGGGGGTATGCTTGAGCCACTCGCTGTTGAACGCCTCGATCTCGCTGTCGTCCTTCGCGTGCACGTAGGGCGCGACGAACTCGCTGATCTCGGCATCGCTGCTCGCGCTCTTGATCACATCGAGCAGCGTTTCGCCGTCGAGATCGAGGAACTCGAAGAGATGCTTGTCCATCGGGCAGTCGTAGACGTACTCGTCCGATCGTCCCCTGCGCTTGGGCCTTGCCCTTGTCGATCGTCCGCTTGAGCTGAACGATCCCGTGCAGCTTTTCGCGAACGCTTGCGGGATAGGTCTTGGTAAGATCCATGACGGTTGCTTTCCGTGCGGTTGAAGTGCCTGGAGTCGGGGAGCGCGGCCGGCGGCTAGGTCGAAAGCGGGCGCTGGAGCGGGAAGAGAACGCACGTCGCGGATCGACGCGTTGTTGGTCAGGAGCATCACGAGCCGGTCGACGCCGATGCCGATGCCGGCGGTCGGCGGCATACCATATTCCAGCGCGTTGACGAAATCCCAGTCGGGCGGCGGAACTTCCTCGTCGCCGGCCGCCCGTTCGGCAATTTGCAGCTCGAACCGGCGCCGCTGGTCGTCGGGATCGTTGAGCTCGGTGAAGGCGTTGGCGACTTCCATGGACGCGCAGAAGAGCTCGTAGCGGTCGGTCAGCTCGGGGTCGCCGGCTTTGCGCTTCGCCAGCGGCGAGAGCACGACCGGGTAGTCGTGCACGAACGTCGGGTGCAGCAGTTCCGGCTCGACGACGCGCTCGAAGATCTTGTCGAGCGCGTGCGCGTGCGAGGGCGAGGGCGGCAATCCCGAGGTCGTGCAGCACCTGCTGCGCGCCGGCGAACGACAGCAGCGTCTCGCGCTCGTAGTTCGCCCCACTGCTTCATCGCATCGAGATAGGCGATGCGCGCGAAGGGGCGCTTGAACGAGATCGCGTCCTCGCGATACATCAGCGTATCGCCGCCGTGCACGTCGGCCACCAGATGCGCCATCAGCGCCTCGTTGAACTCCATCATCTCGTGCACCGACCAGTACGCCGCATAGAGCTCGAGCATCGTGAACTCGGGGTTGTGCGTCGTGTCGATGCCTTCGTTGCGGAAGATCCGGCCGATCTCGTAGACGCGCTCGAGACCGCCGACGATCAGGCGTTTGAGGTTCAGCTCGGTCGCGATGCGCAGCGTCATCTCGATGTCGAGCGCGTTGACGTGCGTGCGAAACGGCCGCGCCGCCGCGCCGCCGGCGACGTTGAGCAGCGTCGGCGTCTCGCACTCGTAGAAGCCCTGCGCGTCGATGAAGCGGCGCATCGCGGCGATGATCTTGCTGCGCTGCATGAACACGTCGCGCACGTGCGGGTTGACGATCAGGTCGACGTAGCGCTGGCGGTAGCGCTTCTCGATGTCGACCAGGCCGTGCCACTTGTCGGGCAGCGGCGCGAGCCCTTTGCTCGAGCACTTCGAACGCTCGCACGTGCAGCGCGAGGTCGCCCATCTTCGTGCGGAAGACGAAGCCGCGTCGCGCCGAGAAAGTCGCCGCGGTCGAGCGACTTCAGCAGCGTGAACGCATCGCCCAGCTCTTTCTTTGCGAAGTAGAGCTGGAAGCGTCCGGTGCGGTCGGAGAGATCGGCGAACGGCCCGCGCAGCGACATCACGCGGCCGGCGATCTGCCAGCGTTTCGCCTTCGGCGTGTTCCTCGGGCCCGAGCGCCGGCGTAGCGCTCGGCCAGTTCGCCCGCGTGCGCGGTGACGTCGTAGCGCGTGGCCGCGAACGGGTCGATCCCGCGTGAACGCAGCGCGGCCAGGTTCGCACGCCTGGCCGCAATCAGTTCCGCTTCGCGCTTCCCGACGTCGGCGCCGGGATCGTCCGAAGCGTCTAGGATGCTTTTTTCGCTACTTTCTTCGTCGCTTTGTTGATCGATTCGATCTTGTACTTCATCGATCCGCGCGGCGTGGTGACGTCGACGGTTTCGCCGTTCTTGTGGCCCATCAGCGCGGCGCCGACCGGCGACTCGTTCGAAAGGCGGGCGTTCTTCGGATCGGCTTCGGCCGAACCGACGATCGTGAACTCGTGCGAGCGGCCCGAGACGAGCTCTTTCACCTTGACCGTCGCGCCCAGATGCACGTGCGTCGGCGACGAAGTCGCTCTGGTCGATGATGCGCGCGTTGCGGATCATCGATTCGAGCTTGAGCACGCGTCCTTCGACGAACGCCTGCTCTTGCTTCGCGTCTTCGTACTCGGCGTTTTCGGAGATGTCGCCGAACTCTTTGGCTTGGCGAATGCGTTCGTTGACTTCGCGGCGGTGGACGGTCTTGAGCTCGTCGAGCTCATCCTCGAGTTTCTTGAGCCCGTCACGGGTCAAAATGATCTCTTTGTCGTTCAAAACCGACTCCTGGGACACGGAGCCCGAGCGCAGCAAAGTTCAGCTGCTTATTAAGGAAATATCGACCGCGGCCATTCAAACCTGAGCGGCGGAGGACCTTCCTAGAGCCACGCCACCAGGCGAACGGCACGCCCGCTAGGGCCGCGACGAGCAAGAAGAGTTGGGTTGGCCGGTCGGCAAGCGCCACCGATACGGCCAGCACGCCGACGAGCGCGCAGCGTCGCGAGCGCGGGCAGCACGACGCCGTCGAGCCACGCCGTGCGCTCGCGCGCGAAGATGCGCACGGCCGCCGCCGCGCTCAAGCAGAAAGAGCACGCCCAAAAAGACCGCCGTGCCGCTGAGAATGAAATCGAATGCGGCGCGGACGCTGGCCGAGAACGCGCTCGCGAGCGTGCCGGCGACGCCGAGCGCGGTCAGCAGCACGACCGCGAATGCCGGGCTGGTCGCGCCGGTCGAGCCGCCCGAAGCGCTCGGGCAGCACCCCGTCGCGGCCCATCGCGAAGAAGCTGCGGGTCAGGTAGACCAGCGTCGTCTGCAGCGACGCCGCCAGCGACACGAGCACGGTGGCGGTGATGGCGATGCGCCACGCCGCCGCCGCCGATGGCCTCGCCGACGTAGGCCATCGCGTCGCCCTCGTGAGCGGCGAACCCGTCGAGCGTGCCGACCCGCAGAAACGCACTCATGCAGCCCAACAGCACGACGGCCGTGAGCAGCAAGCCCGCGAGCCCGCCCGGCGCCGGGCGCGCTCGAACCGTGGTGCGCCTCCTCGGCGGTCGAAGCGGAGACTTCCCAGCCGTCGATCATCCAGATGCCGATCGCGACCGCCCCGATCAGCGCGCCGGCGGCCGGCGGCGGCGCGGCGGCCGCGGCCTGCGCGACCGGCGCATGGCACGGCCGCGATCGCGGCGGCCACCGCCAGCACGGCCAGCTCGGCGATGGCGAGCGCGTTGGCCAGCCGCGAGGTCGGCCGCAAGCCGCGGTAGAGCAGCGCGCCCGCGCCGAGCACCCACACCGCACCGACGAGTCCGTCGGCGAGCGGCACGTCGGCGAGCCCCGGCGCGAGCAGCGCGAGCGTATACGACCCCGGCCGGCACGGCGGTCAGCGACCAGCGCGAAGACGTTAGCCACGATCAGCACCCAGGCCGCGTAGGCGCCGGCCCGCGCGCCGAACGCGATCCGCACCCACGTGTAGGCCGAGCCCGCGTTCGGATAGCGCGCGCCCAGCCGCCGGTAGGCGATCGCGACGCAGACCATGATCGCCGTGACGATGCCGAGCGCGAGCGGCGTCGCGCTGCCGCCGGCCGCGACCATCGGACCCAACGTCGTCGCGAGCGAGAACGCCGGACCGATCGATGCCGCCGCGATGAGCAGCAGATCGCCGAACCCGAGCACGCGGCGCACGCGTTAGCCTTCGCGCAAACGCGAGTGGCGGAAACCGTAGCCCGCGTAGATCGCGACGCCGACGGCGAACCACACGACGAAGCGGATCCAGGTCAGCGCGCCGAGGCCGGTCATGACGACGATGCACAAGAGCGACGCCGAGCGCGGCGGTGACGAGCCCGAACGGCGCGCGAAACGGCCGCACCGCATCGGGCTTGCGCAGCCGCAGCACGAACACGCCGGCGCACACGATCGCGAACGCCGAGAGCGTGCCGACGTTGACCAGCGCCAGCAAGTCCGCCAGCGGCAGCACGCCGGCGAGGATCGCGACCAGCACGCCGGTCGTCAGCGTCGTGATCACCGGCGTGTTCGTGCGCGCATCGACGCGCGCGACGACCGGCGGCAGCATGCGGTCGCGCGCCATCACGTAGAAGATGCGGCACTGTCCCAAGAGCGAGGTGAGCATCACGGTCGTCGTGCCGGCGAAGGCGCCCACGAACACGACCGCGTTGAGCCAGGCGGCGTTGCCGGCGTGCTTGACCGCATCCGACATCGCCGCGTTCGGATCGATCGTCTGCCACGGCACGATGCCGACCGTCACGTAGGCCGCCGCCATGAAGATCACGATGCCGATGACCAGCGAGCCGATCACCGCGCGCGGCACGTCGCGAACCGGGTCGTGCGCTTCCTCCGAGGCGACCGTCACCGTGTCGAAGCCGATGTAGGCGAAGAACACGAGCGCCGCGCCGGCGATCACGCCGCCGCCGCCGATCGGAAACGCCGGCACGAAGCGCACGGGATGCACCGCGCCGCAGCAGCGCCGCCGACGAACACCACCAGCGCGACCACTTGGATGATGACGAAGAGCGTGTTGGTGCTGGTCGATTCGCGGATGCCGATCGCCAGCAGCACCGCGATCGCCAGCACCACCGCGATCGCCAGCACGTCGATCTGCGAGTGCGCGAAATCGATGCCGCCGTGCGTGAACACGACGTGCGCGACGCGCAACGGTGCGGGCAAGTTCACGTTGAAGCTCCCGAGGAAGCTCTGCACCGAGCCCGACCACGTCGCCGCGAGCGGCGCGACGCTGATGCCGTACTCGAGAATCAGGTCCCAACCGATGATCCAGGCGACGAATTCGCCGAGCGTCGCGTAGGCATAGGTGTACGCGCTGCCGGCGATCGGCACCATCGACGACGAGCTCGGCGTAGCACAGCGCGACGAACACGCAGGCGATGCCGGTCAGCGCGAACGAGGCCAGCACACCGCCCGCGCCGGCCGCGTGCGCGCCCGCGCCGATCGTGCGTGAAGATCCCGCCCAGCATCGTGCCCAAGCCGACGGCGATCAAGCCGAAGATCCCAAGCGCGCGGCGCAGCGGAACGCCGCCGCCGTCGGCCGGCGAGATACGGTCGTGCGGCTGCGTCGCCGCGAGCCGCCGCCAGAGGTTCACGGCGCGCGCAGGTTGACGACGCGCGGGCGCAGTTGCAGTTCGCCTAGCATGCGGGCGTAATCCGCGGCCGTCACCTCGGCCCACGTTTTTCCGAGCAGCGCGATCAGCGCCGCCTCGACGACGTTCGTTCCGAACGAGCGGCCGGCGAAATCGGGCGTCGTCGTCACCAGCGTCGCGACGCCGCGCGTGCGCAGTTCGTCGACGTCGCTTCGCGGTCAGCGTGTTGGTCAGCACCATCTTGCCGTCGAGCCGGTCGGGCATGTACTGGCGCATGAAGTGAAAGTCGCCCGCGATGATGTCGGCGTCGTCGTAGTACTCGGGATATTTCGGCTCCGGCGTCGCGGTCTTGTTTCTTGCCGGTCGGATAGAAGAACTGGAACGGCAGCTTGCACGCATCGGGCAGATACTTGCGCGCCATCTCTTCGAACTCGTCGAGGCCGCGCACCGGCCGGTCGAGGTCGAGCGCGAAGATGAAGTCGCCGAAGATCATGTCGGCGCCGGCCGCCACCAGCGCCTGCGCCATGCCGAAACGGTCGAGCGCGCTGACCATCAGCACGCGCTTGCCGCGCAACGGCAAGCCCAGCTCGCGCTGCAGATACTCGACGGCTTCGCGCTCGAGCGTGTTCTTGAGCCCGCTGCCGTCGACGACCGGCGTCGTCTTCACCGCGTTGAGCAGCCGCAAGCCGTCGCGCAGCGCGAACCGCTGCGTCCCGGCATACAAATACACGTCGATGCCGCCGAGGCCGATCGCATCGACCGTGCCGTCGAGTTCGCGCAAACGTTTGAGCGCGCGGTCGAGCGAGCCGTCCATCCCCTCGCGCGAGATGTCGAACTGCTCGCCGAGCAACTCCACCTGCGCGCGATGATCGCGCGACGACGACCCCAAGCTGACCGAAACGACCGTCTTCACGCCGGACTCGCTCGGCGCGCGTCGGCGGCGGCGCGGGTGGCGGCGATCCGCTCGGGCGGGATCACTTTGTCGAACGCGCGCATGTCGGCGAGTTCGAAGCCGGCGCGCTCGGCCAGCGCGTCGATCTCGCGCACTTTCTCGAGATCGACGCCGCGGCCGAGCGTGAAGGATTCGCAGCGGTTCTCGAGCGCCAGCACCATCGTTTCCGACATGCACGCCAGCGCCGTGCCTGGCGAGAGCGCGAGATCGAAGTCGGTGCCCGGCTCGCGCACGCGCTCGGCGCGAAACGCGCCCGGGACGCGCATGTTGCCGCCTTCCACCACCAGCACGTCGGGCCGCTCGAGCGCGACGCGGCGGCTCACGTCGTGCGGCAGCGACAGCTCGCACACGACCGCCCCGGAACGCAGGTCCTCGGGCTCGATCACGTCTTGCGTCGACGACGTCGCGGTCAGGATCGAGATCCGCTTCGCGCAGCGCGGCGGCCAGGTCGACGCGTGTAGCGCAGCTCGCACGGCACCTGCGGCGCGAGCTCGGCAACGAACGTGCGCAGCCGCGTCTCGTTGCGCGCGACGCAGATCACCGTGCGCACGCGCGCGGCGATCAGTTGCACGCAGGCCGCGCCGATCGAGCCGGTCGCGCCGACCACCACCGCGGTCGCCGACGCCGCGTCGATGCCCATCTCTTCGGCTCCGCGAAAGAGGCTGCGCACGCCCGCCGCGATCGTCAGCGAATTGCCGGTCGTCACCGGAATCGGCGAACGTTCGGCGATCGTCACGCCGCCGTCGCCGACGACGCCCGTGAACGCGCCGAGGCCCGCGATGCGCGCGCCGAGCGCGACGCCGACGTCGATCGCGGCGAGGATGCGCGCGTACACGTCGGCGCGCGGCAAGGTCGAGCATCTGCGCCGGCAACAGCGGCGCGGCGACGAACCAGCCCTCCGTCTCGCGCCCGTCCGGCGTGCGGATGCCGGTCAGATGCGCGGCCGCGTACGACGGCATCCATTCCAGGATCTTGGCCACGATCGGCCGGCCCTTGCCGGCCGCGCCGGGCTCGTAGCGGATCACATCTTCGAACGAGAGGGGATGGATGACGAAGCAAAAGGGGACCATTGGCATGTGATTCATTGCACACGCTAATTGTAAGGTCATCGTTCGGTATCGTGCATAACCGGCATTCGGCGGGGTATGCTGAACGGGGGTGTGTGCAAATTTGAATGACTGCTGAGCGCGATACCTGGTTCTGGCGACCATTGGGCGGCTTGTGTATTCTGGCCGGCGCTGCGGTTTTCTCCGGCCGGGAAACCTACGTTGCGGTCGGCTGGCTCAGCACGGCGCTCAACTTCTACTGCGTCCTCGCCTACGCCGCAACCTCGGCCCTGCTCTTGGCCACGCTGCGCGCCGATGCGCGGCGCTCGATCGCGGCGCTCGCCGCAACGGCGGCCGGCATGGCGGCCCTGGCCGCGCTCGCTACCATAACGCTCCCGCTGTCCTCGGCATTGCCGCCGGTCGTGCCCGCCGCGGCGCAGAGCGGTCCCTGGCTGTACGTGTTCCAGTATCTGTTTGCGACCGCCGGCGCGCTCGTCTACGCCCTCATGCGGCGCCGCGATGCGGCGGCTCCGCCCAACACGCGCACCGTCGCATCGTTCCTGGCCTACAGCGCCGGCGCGATCGCGGTCTTCGCGGTCGTCGCGCTCGTGCTGGCCGGCACGCTGCCGGTATTGATCGCCGGCGGCGGGATGACGAGCCTGCGCGTCAACGGTCTCGGCTACGCGCACGCCGTGCTCGCGGCTGTTGCGATCGTGGCCCTGCTGCGGCTGCGCAACCGCGACGGTATCGATCGGGCCGTCCTGCTTTCGGTTATCGCGATCGCGTTGATCGACGTGATCTTGATCGCGCACGTGCATCGCTTCACCATCGGCTATCTCATCGTGCGCATGCTTGTCCGGCGCATCGGCCACGTTCGTGTTGCTGGCGGCGATGCGCCGCGCTCGTGAGCGCCTACGAACGGCTGCCGATCGATGCAGGCCACGCTCGACCGCACCGAGCGCCTTGCCATGCGCCAGTCGGATCGCCTCACGGCCGTGTGGCGGCTGGTGGGCGACGCCGGCCTCGAGCGAGGACGAGCGCGTGCAAGCGATCCTCGATGCCGGCGCCGACGCGCTACGGCCGGGCCATGGCTTCTACGGCACGCTGCGCCGCGTCGACATCGACGAAGATCTGGTCATCGAGCTGGCGTCGGAGGCCTTCAGAACGGGCCCGGCACTGGAGCGCCCGATCGGACGCAACGCGCGCATCAAACTCGAGACCGTCTTCTCGGCCGACATCATCGCCGCCGGCAAGACCGTCGCGTTCAACGACTACGGCCGCGAAATCGGTCCGGAGCTGCGCAAGAAACGCTACAACAGCAGCCACTGGAACAGCATCATCGGGACCTCGTTCCTCGTCGCGAACACGCGCTACGTGCTCGCGTTCTCGGCCTTCGAAACGATGACCGACGAGCCGTTCACCGACGACGACCTCGCCTTCATCGACGTGCTGGCATCGTTTCTCGCCAGCCGCCTGCACCACACCCGGCAGCTCGCCCAAATTCGCTATCAGATCGATCACGATCTGCTGACGGCTTGCCGACGCGGTCGAGTTTCCGCGCGTCGGCGTCGCGAGCTGATCTCCGAGAGCATCCCGTGCGCGATCGCCGTCATCGACCTCGATCATTTTCGCGAGGTCAACGAAACGTTCGGACACATGCTCGGCGACGCGATGATGGTGGAGATCGCCGCCGGCCTCAACGGCGCCCGGCGCGGCGGCGAGATCGTCGCCCGGCTCGGCGGCGACAACTTCGGCGTGCTGCTCGACCGGCGTGACGTCGGCCGAAGACGTCGAGCTGCGCATGCGGCCCTATCGCGCCGTGCTCGAGCGCCCGCTCTTGACCGGCGACCGCACCGGGCGCGAGGCGCTCTTCGTCGGCGCCAGCACGGGGATCGCACTCTTTCCGCAGGATGCCGCGACATTCGCCGACCTGCTCGCCGGCGCCGACGCCGCCGTCGCCGACGCGAAAACGCGCCAGCGCGGGTCGCTCGCGTTCTACAATCAGAGCAACGAGGCGTCGGTGCAGCGCCGGCGCACGATGCGGCTCGAGCTCGCGAACGCGATCGACAACGGCCAACTCGACCTGTTCTATCAGCCCACGATCGAACTCGCCGGCGGCAGCGTCGTCGGCGTCGAGGCCCTCGTGCGCTGGGAGCATCCGGTGCTGGGCTCGGTCGGCCCGAGCGAGTTCATTCCGCTGGCCGAGCAGAACACGCTCATCCGGCCGATCGGGCGCTGGGTCTTCCGGCGCGCGCTCGACGACATCGCGGCCCTCGGTCCGCTGCCCGAGACGTTCCGCTGTTTCCTCAATCTCTCCGGACTGCAATTGCAGTTTGCCGGCCTTCATCGCCGCGATGCGCATGCATCTCGCCGAACGGCCGGCGGCTTTCCGGCACATCGGCGTCGACATCAACGAAACCGTGGCCATGCAGGATCCCGATCGCACGCTCGACGTGATGGCGATCCTGCGCGAACTCGGGATGGAAATCGCGCTCGACGATTTCGGCACCGGCTACTCAGCGCTCTCGTACGTGACGCGTTTTCCGATCAACATCATCAAGATCGACCGCCGTTTCATCCAACGCTTGCCCGGCAACGAGCACGATGCCGCGCTGGTCGAGGTGCTGCTCGGGATCGCCCAGCGCTTCGGATTCCTCACCCATGCCGAGGGCATCGAAACCGAGGAGCAGTTCGATTGGCTGCAGCAACGCGGCTGCTCGTACGGCGCGGGCTTCTACATCGCGCAACCGATGCGCTTCAGCGCGCTTGCGACGTATGTGAAAGCGGCACGGCTGACGGAGACCGGTCGCGTGTTTGCGATTCAGCCTCCGCTTTGAGCGCCGCGAGCATCATCTCGGCGTTCTCGCGCACTTTCTTCTCGAGGGTCGGGCCGATCAGTTCGGCCAGCGTCGGCACGCCGAAATCGTAGGTGACGTCGAGCGCGACGAGCGTGCCTCCGGCCACGGGCTCGAACGTCCAGGCACCTTCGAACGTATCGAGGTCGCCTTCGAGCAGCTTGTAGTCGATCCGTAACGCAGCATCGTCGAAGCGGTCTTCCTCGAGCCACTCGATCGGCGCATCCTCGATCAGCGTTTTCCAGCGCGTGAGCACGCGGTCGGCGTGGCGCTCCACGACCGTTACCGACTCGACGTCGGGCATGAACTGCGGAAAACGCTCCTGGTCTTTGGCCAGTTCGTAGATCAGCGCGGCGGGCGCGTCGATGACGATCGAGGTAGCTACGTAGGGCACGCGAGAACTCCGAGACGATCGAGCGCGACCGCCACCGCTTCGTCGAGCGCGCGCAACGCCGTCGCGATTTGCGTTCGCATCGACGATCAGCGGTGGCTCCAGGCGGATGACGCGCTGCTGGTTGAGCGTCCACGCGGCGGTGACGCCGCGCTTGAGCATTTCGGGGATGATGGTACCGCCATACCCTTCGTTGCGCAGTTCGACACCGACCAGCAAACCAACGCCGCGCACGGCGGCGATCGCGTCGGGATAGCGGGCCGCGATCGCACGCGCGCCGGCCAGCAATTCGGCGCCGCGCAGCGCGCGCGTTGGCTTCCAAGCTCGTCCTCGACGAGCACGTCGAGCGCCGCCAGCGCGGCGGCGCACGCCAGCGGGTTGCCGCCGAAGGTCGAGGTGTGGAGCAGCGGCGCCTTGGCATACGCGGCGTTCCACACCGGCGGCCGCGCGACGTAGGCGCCGATCGGCATGACGCCGCCCGAGAGGCCCTTCGCCAGCGTCATCACGTCGGGCACGACGCCCTCGAGGTCGCAGGCAAACAGCGCGCCGCAGCGGCCGAAGCCCGTTTGCACCTCGTCGGCGATGAACACCGCGCCCGAGCGGTCGCACAGATCGCGCACGCCGCGCAGGTAGCCGCCCGGCGGCACGTTCACGCCGCCTTCGCCCTGCACGGGTTCGAGGATGACGGCGGCCGCATCGTCGACGGCATCGGCGAGCGCGGCGAGGTCGCCGAACGGAACCTGCACGACGTCCGCCAGCAGCGGAGCGAACGGCGCGCGAAACGCTTCGCGGCCGCTGACCGCGAGCGCGCCGAGCGTTTTGCCGTGATACGCGCCCTCCGTACCGACGAGTTTGGTGCGTTTCGTCGCGGCGCGGGCCAGCTTGAGCGCGCCTTCCACCGCTTCGGTTCCGCTGTTGGCGAAGAACGAGATCTGCAGGTCGCCGGGGGTCAGTTCGGCCAGCCGCTTCGCGAGCCGGCCGGGCAGCGCGTCGAACATCGTGTGCCCGGAGAGCGCCATCACGTCGAGCTGCGCGCGCACCGCCGCGACGACGCGCGGATGCCGGTAGCCCAGCGTGAACACGCCGTAGCCGCCCGCGAAGTCGAGATAGCTCTTGCCGTTGTGATCGACGATCGTCATGCCCTGGGCCGACACTTCGAGCGGGCTTCCGGAGAGCTTCATCAGCCGCGCCAGCGGCGGGTTTACATAGTCGCGATAGTTCTCATAGGTTTCGTCGTAGAGCGCCCGCGCGGCCGCGGCGTCGGTCACGAGGCGACGGCGAGTTCGCGCTGCGGCGCTTCGAGCGCGGCGATCGTTTCGGCAACGATGCGCAGCGTCTCGGCCGCGGTCTCCGTGCGCATCAAGCGTTCGCGCAGCGCGCTCGCGCCGGGGAAGCCCTTGAGATAATAGCCCAGGTGTTTGCGCATCTGCGGCACCGCGCGCGCCTCGCCCCATTCATCGACCATCGCGTGGTAGTGCCGCACCGCGAAGCGCAGGCGTTCGGGCGCCGCCGGGGTCGCCGCGGGCTCGCGGCTCTCCATCAGCGCCCGCAACTGGCCGACGAGCCAGGGGTTGCCGAGCGTCGCGCGGCCGAGCATCACGCCGTCGACGCCGCTGGCGCGCATCTTCGCGAACGCATCGCGCGCGTCGGTCAGGTCGCCGTTGCCGATCACCGGGATGTCGATCGCGCGCTTGAGCGCGGCGATGTGCGACCAGTCGGCTTCGCCTTTGTAGAACTGCTTGGCGGTGCGCGCGTGCAGCGTCACCGCCTTGATACCGGCGTCTTGCGCGCGCTTGGCGACCTCGATGTACACGAGATCGGTCTCGCTCCAGCCCAAACGCATTTTCATCGTTACCGGGCAGTCGACCGCCGCCACGACCGCGCGCATGATCGCCTCGCAGCGGTCGACGTCGCGCAAGCACGCGCTGCCGCCCTCGGTCTTCGTCACCTTGGGTGCCGGACAGCCGAAGTTGATGTCGACGATGTCGGCGCCGCACTCGCGCACGAGCGCGGCCGCGCGGGCCATGATCGCCGGGTCGTTGCCCCACAACTGCGTCGACACCGGACGCTCGACGCCGTGCTGATCGATCATGTCCATCGTGCGCTGCGCACCGTACTGCAGCGCGTTCGACGACACGAACTCGGTGACGGTCAGTCCGAAGCCGAAGGGCTTGTAGAGGGCGCGCAGCGTCCGGTTCGTCACCCCGGACATCGGAGCAAGAACGATCGGGGGCCAAATGCTGATCGAGCCGATCTCCAGCGGCTTCACGGCGGGTGTCACAAGAGCGGATTGTATCACATCCGGGGCGTACGGCGCGAAGGTGAGCGATTCGCCGAAACCGAGCCTGCCGGACCTCGTATTGGGCTTCATGAACATCGGACTCACGAGCGTCGGCGGTGCGGCCGGGCCGTTGCGGCACGTGATCGTCAAGCAGCGCCGCTGGCTCTCGGAAGGGGAGTTCAGCGAGATGTTCGGCGTCGCGCAGGCCCTGCCGGGCGCGACGGCCGTGAACGTGGCCGTGATGCTCAGCGACCGCCTTGCCGGGGCGCTCGGTCCGCTGGCCGCGCTGGCGGGGCTCATCATCCCCTCGCTGCTGATCGCGCTGGCACTGGCCGGCATCGCGACGCAACTAGCCGCGGCCAACGCGCGTTTCGCGGCCGCGGAAGTCGCGGTCACGGCCGCCGTGGCCGGGATCTTCATCTCCAACGGAATCCGCTTGATCGCCCAGATCTGGCGCGGCACCCCCGACCTGCGGGCCGCCTGGCGCGCGGCGCGGCTGGCCATCAGCGCGCTGGGCGTGGTGCTCGTCGCGGGCTTCCACGTGTTCGTGCCGTTCGCGATGCTGATCCTGATCTCGCTGAGCATGCTCGTCGAAACGCGCCTGCGCGGCATCGCGAGCGCGGGGTAGTGCTCCAAGCGCTGCACCTGCTGCTGCTCATCGCCTATCACGACGCGCTGTTCTCGCTCTTCGCGGTCGGCGGCGGCGTCAGCATGCTGATCCCGCAGATGCACCAGGAGTTCGTCGTGCGCTATCACTGGCTCGACGAGCGCTCGTTCACCGAGCTGCTGGCGGTATCGCAAGCCGCGCCGGGCCCGAACTTCTTGCTCATCCCACTGATCGGTTTTCGCGTCGTGGGCTGGCCCGGCGCGATCGTCGCGATGCTCGCCTTCCTGGTGCTGCCGGTGACGATCACGTTCTTCGTCGGCCGTCTGCTCCACCAGCGCGAGAACGAGTGGATCGTGCGCTTCCGCCGGGCGTTCCGCCCGGTGACAGCGGGCCTCTGGATCGCCTCCGGAACCGTCGTCGCGATCGCCACCGACCACGCGCTGGTTCCGGTGGTCCTCACGGCCGGCGTGGCCGTTTTCTCGCTCGCGATCGACATCAGCCCGCTCTGGTGGTGCCTCGCCGCCGGCGTAGTCGGCGCAATCTTTGCTTGACGGCGGGGACGCGACCGCCTCCGAGAGTACACGGAAGTTTTTTCCGGGCGCCCGAAGTAGTCGCGGGGGCGACCGCCTAAGGAGTCGATCCCCCTCCACGAAACGGAGCTCGTATGGCACGGATACGGCATCTTGCGATCTGCACCAACCGGCAAGAAGAATTAGCGGGCTTTTACCGCGAGACGTTCGGCTTGACCGAGGTTTTCCGCCACGCCAGCGCTGAGAGCGGTAAGATCGGCATCTACCTCTCCGACGGCGAGATCAACCTGGCGATCATTCCGGCCAACGCCAAGGCCGAAGGGCTCAACCACTTCGGCTTCGAGGTCGACAGCGTCGAAGAGATGGCGGCCGCGGCCCTCGCCAACGGGGCGGTAGCGGGCGCCAAAGCCGTGCCGCGTGACGGCCGCCAGAACGAAGCGTTCATCGGCGACCCGATCGGCCAGCGCATCGACCTCTCGAGCGCCGGTTGGCATCTGGGCGGGGGCGGCAAGGGCCGCATCCAGCACCTTGCGGTCAAGACCGACGACCCGCCCAAGCTCGCGCAGTTTTACACCAAGACGTTCGGCTTGCACGAAGTCTTCCGGCGCAACTGGGAGCGCGGCGCCGTGTATCTCTCCGACGGCCACGTCAACCTCGCCGTGCTGCCGAACAACAACGGCGAAGAGGAACCGCAGGATCTGATGGGCGTCGACCATTTCGGTTTTCGTATCGACGACCTGGCCGCCACGATGGACACCGCCTACGCCAACGGCGGAAAGCCGAGCGACCGGGAACTGCCGCGCGACGGACGCTTCGCCGAGACGTTCGTGTTCGATCCGATCGGGCAACGGGTCGATCTCTCACAAGGGGGCTGGAAGCTCCAGCCGTGATCAAGCGCGCCGGCGTGCTCGCGCTCCTCGGCGCGGCCGCCGTTGCACCGCGCGCGGCGCGGGCCGACGCGCCGGTGATCCGCATCGCCTGCATGACGACCGATGCCTTCATGCAAGGCGTCTACGCCGACGCCGCCGGGTTCTTCAAAGCGGCCGGCCTCACCGTCGAGCCGACCATGCTCGCGAATTCGGGCTCGATCGCGGCGGCCGTCGCCGGCGGATCGGTCGACATCGGTCTGGGCAATCCGATCTCGCTTGCGAACGCCGTCGAATCGGGTTTGCCGTTCTACGCGATCGCCCCGAGCGCGCTGTTCGTCGATTCCAAACCGCAGTCGTTCATGATCGTGGAGAAGACATCGGCCGTGCAATCGGCCAAGGATCTGGCCGGCAAAACCATCGGCCTGGTCGAGGTTCGCGGCGTGACGCAGACCGCCACCGCGGCCTGGCTGCGCAAGAGCGGCGTCGACCCGACCGGCGTGAAGTACGTCGAGATGCCGTTCCCCGCGATGGGGCCGGCACTCGCGACCGGCCGCATCGACGGCGCGTTCATCGCCGACACCGTGCTGATGTCGTTCCGCGACCAGACGCGTTCGCTCGGCTGCCCGTACGCGGCCCTGGCGCCGCAGTGGTACCTCAACATGTGGTACGCCGGCAAGGACTGGCTAGCCAAGAATCCGGACCTCGCGCACCGCTTCGTCGCAGCGATCGAGAAGTCGGCGGGTTGGGCCAACGCGCACCAGGCCGAAACCGGCGCGATGCTCCAGAAGTACGTGCCGCTGCCGAACCAGGTGCTGGCAGAGATGGTGCGCACCGACTTCGCCGGCAAGCTCGAGATCGGCCGCGTGCAACCCGTGCTCGATGCCGCGGTGCGCGAAGGCGCCGTCAAGCGCGCCATCGACGCGCACGACTTTCTCGCCTTCCCGTAGATTTTAGACGGTTTGCGCCGCGAGCGCGCGCGACTTCGCGAGCAGCGGAAACATGCGCTGCGGGTTGTCGTGGACGATCGCGAGCTTGTCGGCGGTGGTGAGGAAATCGAAGCTGTCGATCAGCGCGAGCACGTCGTCGGCCGCGGCGCCGGTCTCGGGGTTGAGGATGTCCGAACCGCTGCCCGGGACTTCGGTACCGAGCACCATCCGGTCGACGCCGCGTTGCTTGATGACGGCCCCCAGAAAATGCGGATCGTAGCAACACGTATCGAAAAATAAATTGTTCGAGACGTCGAGCTTCTTGCGTGGTCCGGCCCGCTTCGCGATGCCCACACTGCCGCCGGTTTCCTCACCGCTCGCCCGCGCGAGCGTATCCACGCCGTGAGCCTGCTTGACGGCATCGACCGGTTTGTCTTTGACCAGAAAGCGGTTGAGCGCGCCGCCGCAGTGGCAGATGACGATGCGCAACTTGGGGAACTTCGCGAAGACGTCGCTCTGCTCGAGCAGCAGCGTCGCGAGCCATTCTTCCTTGACGTTGTTGAACTGGTAGGAGTGCGAGATGATCTCGATGCGCGGATCCTTCGAGATCGAGGGGTGCACGACGAGCGTCATGTCGAGCGCTTCGGCGCTCGCATAGAGCGGATACCAATAGCGGTCGTTCATGCCCGGGGTGCGGCCGTCGGCGCCGGGATCGGGATTGACCGTCGCGCCGACGAAACCCAGTGCGGCGCAGCGCTCGAGTTCTTCTACGCAGTTCGCCGTCTCGACGCCGGCGTTTTGCGGCAGTTGCGCGATCCCGACGAAGCGGTCGCCCCATAACTCGCACTGCTGCGCGATGACGTTGTTGGTGATCTCCGTCCACGATTTCACCAGATAGGGCGATTCCCAATGCATCATCGCGACCGGGCGCGGGGAAATCAGCTGCAGGTCGATGTTGTGGCTGTCGAGCATGCGCAGATGCCGGTCGATCGGTGCTTTGAGTTGCTGCTCGGTCAAGACCAGCTCGTCGCCGGGGGTGCGCAGGGCGATCAGGTTGTAAGCAAACGCGCGAACTGAGGCGGGGTCGACATGTGACCGTGGACGTCGATGACGGTTTTGCCGTGGAACATGGCGGTCTCCTAGAGCGATAAATAGTGCGCGCGCAGGCCGTAGAGGACCAGGTGTGGTTCCACGCGCTCGATCACCGGCGTTTCTCCGCCGATCACGCTCGCCAGGCCGCCGGACGCGATCACGCGCGCGTGTTCGCCGATCTCGGCGCGGATGCGCGTCACGATCGCTTCGGTCGCGCCGATCGCGCCGTACACGATGCCGGCCTGAATCGACGTCACCGTGTCGCGGCCGACGACCACGCTCGGCGCCTGCAGGGCAACCTGCGGCAGCTTCGCCGTGCGCCCGACCAGTGCGTCGAGCGACACTTGGAGCCCGGGCGCGATCGCGACGCCGGCATATGCGCCGTCGGCGTCGATGACGCCGTAGGTCGTCGCCGTGCCGAAGTTGATCGCGATCGCCGGCGCACCGATCAGTTCGCGAGCGGCGATCGCGGCCGCGATCAGATCGGCGCCGACGTCGGCCGGGCGGTCGGTGCGAATCGGAATGATCGTTTGCGTCGGCCGGGGTGAACGCCAGCGGCCGAACGCCGAAGTATTTTTCGCAGCCTTCGAACAGCGGGCGGTCGACGATCGGAACGACCGACGCGACGACGATCGCGTTGACCTCGCTGAATCGGGAAATGCGCGGTTGAGAAGAACGACGAGAACAGGATCCCGTACTCATCCGCCGTGCGCCGCGGCGCCGTCGTGATGCGCCACGTTCCGGCCAGCGCGCCGGCCGGATCGAACGCGCCGAGCTTCGTCTCGGTGTTGCCGATGTCGATGACGAGCAGCACGTCAGTGCCGCGTCTCGCGGCGAATGTCGCGGATCGTATCCCACAGCCCGCCGGCCAGCACGCGCTTCGATGCGGTCGGCAGCGCGCGCCGGCCGTCGGCGCCCCACAAGACGGTCAGCGCGCTCTCGCCGCCGCCGAACCCGCGCTCGGCCGAGACGTCGTTGACGGCGATCGCGTCGAGGTGCTTGCGCACCAGCTTTTCGCGCGCGTTGGCTTCGTGCGCGTCGGTCTCGGCCGCGAAGCCGACCAGGAACGTGCCGTTCTTGCGCGCGCCGAGCGCGGCCAGGATATCCGGATTGCGTTCGAGCGCCAACACCGTGCGGCTCGTCGGTCTTCTTCACCTTCGAGGCGTGCGTTTGCGCCGGGCGCCAGTCGGCGACGGCCGCGGTCGCGATCGCGATCGTCGCCGCGCCGGCGCGCGCGAGCGTCGCGCGTTCCATCTCGCGCGCGGTCGTGACGCGCTCCACCTGCGCACCGGAGGGCGGCGGCAATTCCGTCGGTCCGAGCACCAAGTCGACGGCCGCGCCGCGCGCGAGCGCTTCGCGCGCCAGTTCGATGCCCATCGTGCCGGTCGAGGCGTTGGAGAGAAAGCGCACCGGATCGATCGCCTCGCGCGTCGGTCCGGCCGTGATCAGCACGCGTTCGCCGTCCAGATCGCGCGTGCGCGCCAGCGCCGCTTCGATCGCGGCGACGATCGCGTCTTCGCCCGCCAACCGGCCGGCGCCGATCTCGCGTTCGGCGAGAAAACCGCTCTCGGCCGCGACGATCGTCACGCCGCGCGCTTCGAGCGTGCGCAGGTTCGCGACGGTCGCCGCGTGTTCGAGCATCGCCGTGTTCATCGCCGGCGCGATGATGAGCGGAATGCGCGCCGCGAGCGCGGCGTTGGTGAGCAGATCGTCGGCGATCCCGTGCGCCAACTTCGCGATGACGTTGGCCGTGGCCGGAACGATCGCGAACACCTCCGCCTCGCGCACCAGCGCGATGTGCGGGATCGCTTCGGCGCGCTCCCACATCGAGGTCCACACGCGCCGCCGCGCCAAGGCCGCAAAAGTGGCCGCGCCGATGAAGTGCTGTGCTTGCTCGGTGAGGATCACGTCGAGTTCGGCGCCGCGCTGCACCAAGCGGCTCGCGAGCGCGGCTGCTTTGTAGGCCGCGATGCCGCCGGACACGCCGAGCAGCACGCGCCGTCCGGTCACGACGTGACGCTCGCGTGCAGGTCGGCCCGCTCGGCCATGGCGGGCACGTTGAGCCCCACGTTATCGATCAACCGGGTCGAGCCGAGCCACACGCTTCCGATCGCCGTCACCGCAGCCGGCCCCGAGCGTGCGCCGATGTCGTGCAGCGGCTCGAACGTCGCCGGATCGACGACGTCGAGGTAGGCTTCGCGCAACGGACCGGTGATCTTCGTCGCGGCCGGCGGCGACGATCCGGTCGCGGTTGGTTTCGCCGCGCGTAACCGCATCGGCCATCGCCTGCAGCGCGCGGAAGAGCGCCGGCGCGGCCGCCCGTTCGGGCGGGCGCAAGTACGCGTTGCGGCTCGAGAGCGCGAGGCCGTCGAGATCGCGCACGGTCGGCACGACCGACGATCTCGACCGGCAGCGCGAGGTCGCGCACGATTTGGCGCAGCACCGCGACCTGCTGCGCATCCTTGGCCCCGAAATACGCGCGCTCGGCGCCGGCGATCGCGAACAGCTTCGCGCAGACCGTCGCCACGCCGCGGAAGTGGCCGGGCCGCAGCGCGCCCTCGTACCGTGTGGCGATCGCGCCCGGATCGATGTTGGTGTCGAAGCCAGGCGGATACATCTCCTCGACGCTCGGGGCGAAGAGCAGGTCGACGCCGGCGGCTGCGAGCCGCCGTTCATCTTCCGCGAACGAGCGCGGGTAGCGCGAGAAGTCTTCGGTCGGACCGAACTGCAGCGGGTTGACGAAGATCGTCGCCATGACGGACGCCGCCCCGGACCGCGCCGCTTCGATCAGCGCGATGTGGCCCGCGTGCAGCGCACCCATCGTCGGGACGAGCGCCAGCGGACGCGCCAGCCGGCGCGCCGCCTGCGCCGCTTCCGCGGCGGTCCGAAGGGTCTGCATCTCAGCCTTTTATCACCCGCAAGGTCGTTCGCCCGACCGTGAACGCTTGCCCCACCGCCAAGGGTTGCGGCGAAGCGACGGGGCGGCCGTCGACCTGGGTACCGTTGCGGCTCTCCAGATCGGCCAGCTGGAGATCGCCTGCTTCCTCGTAGAGTTTCGCGTGTTTTCGGGAAATATACCGATCTATAGTAATGCAGGCGCCGGCGACGGCGTCGTCGCGGCCGATGGTGATTTCCTGCTCGAACGTCCACGTTTTCCCGTCTAGCGGACCACTCATCACTTCCAAGACATACATCAGGGCCCGCCTTCGCCCGCCCGCGACGGGCGGTCCTCTCCGAACGAAATGACGACATGACCGAAGACCTGAGCGCCGACATCGATCCCGAGGGCCTGCGCGAGGCCGAACTGATGCAAGCCCGCGCCCTGCTGGCGCCGCTGGTGGGCCGGACGATCGCCGACCTGCGGGTTGAAGAGACGCGGATCGCCCTCGAAACCGACGATGGTGCGACCTATTATTTCTACGGCTTCATGGGCGAAGACGTACCGGAGTAGACCGCGTCGGCGGCCAGCATCGCCCCCAGGGCGACGTGCTCGGCGACGATCCCGCCCTGGAGATAGACGTCCCACGGCGCGCGCAGCGGCGCGTCGCACGACAGATCGATCGTCGACCCGCTCACGAACGAGCCGCTCGACATGATGACGGGGTCGACGTACCCGGGAACGGGCCCGGGCTCCGGCATGAAGCGAGCGTTGACCGGCAGCGCGGTCTGCAGCCCCCGGGCGAAGGCGATCAGCCGCTCGCGCGAGCCGAGGCGAATCGCCTGCACGATGTCGGTGCGCAGCTCGCCCGGCAGCGGATCGACCTCGAAGCCGAGCAGCGCGAACAGCGAGGCCGCGAAATCGAGGCCGCGCAGCGTTTCGCCGATCACCAGCGGGGCGTAGAACAACCCTTGCATCAGCGTGCGTCCGAAGCCCAGCGTCGGCCCGAGGCCGGCGGCGATCCCGGGCGCGAACACGCGCGCCGCGATGCGTTCGATGAGCGCCGCGCGGCCGGCGATGTAGCCGCCGGTCGGGGCGAGCCCGCCGCCGACGTTCTTGATCAGCGAACCGGCGATCACGTCGGCGCCCACTTCGAGCGGTTCGCGTTCTTCGACCAGCTCGCCGTAGCAGTTGTCGACGAAGACGATCGCCTCCGGCGCGTGCGTGCGCACCACGCCGACGATCGCGTTCGATGGCCTCGATCGAGAGCGAGCGCCGCGCGGCGTAGCCCCGCGAGCGCTGCACGAACACGACCGCGGGCGCCTGCGCGCGCAGCGCCGCGGCCAACGCGACGAGGTCGGTGTCGCCCGGAATCGTGCGCTCCACCTCGGCATAGCCGGCGCCGCGCGCGACCGGCGAATAGGGCGCCTCGACCAGCGCGTAGCGGAGCGTATCGTAGGGCGCGCCGTTCGCGCACAGCAGCAGCGCGCCGGGTGCGAGCAGCGCGTCGAGGGCCGCGACGATCGCATGCGTTCCGCTCACGATCGAGAGCCGCGCCAGCACGCGTTCGGCCCGGAACACGCGCGCCAGCAACGACTCGTAGCGGTCGCGCGCGGCGTCGTCGTAGCCGTAGCCGGTCGAACCGGCGAAGTCGCTCTCGGCGATCCCTTCGGCCAGGAACGCATCGAGCACGCGCATGCGCACGGCGCGCCGGCGCGGATCGTCGTCGAGCAGGCGCGGCAGCGCGGTCTCGGCGGCCGTGCGCACGCGCGCGTCGATGCTGCGCTCGCCGAGGATCGTCTCGATCATCGTTTCGGAAGCTCGATCTGTTCGTACATCCGCACGAACGGCAGATAGATCGCGCCGGCGACGAGCATGTTCAAGAGCAAGAGCGGGATCGCGCGCCAGTCGAGCGTGGCCAGAAACACGTTGGCGAACACCGGCAGAACCGAGGGCAGATAGTAGATCGGCGCACGCACCCAGCCCAGCGAGAGCGCGGCGTACGTGGTGCCCACCAGCGCCAGCGGCGCCAAGAGATACGGAATGCCGAGGATCGGATTGTACACGAGCGGCAGCCCGAACATCACCGGTTCGTTGGTGTTGATCAGCGACGGCAAGAGCGTGGCGTAGGCAAACTTGCGCAAGCGCGGTACGCGGCTGCGCATCATCAACAGCACCATCGGCAGCGTGGCGCCGCAGCCGCCCGGAAAGACGAACATGAAGGTCGACACCACGACCAGATGCGGCAGCGTTTGATGTTCGTGGAACGCGGCCGTGTTCTGGACCTGAAAGTTCAGGTACACCGGCAAGACGATCGCCGCGAGCAGCGCCGGGCCGTGGATGCCGAACAGCCACAGCAGCGATTCGATGCCGGTGATCAGGAAGAGCCCGATCAAACTATCGCCGAGGAATCCCAGCGGCGAGAGCATGGCGGCCAGCAGCGCCGCGATCGAGACGTGCGCCGCGAACAGCGCCGCCGAGAACAGCGCCACGGCCGCGATGCCCGCCGCCGTCCCGGCCGTTTGCCCTAGCCGCCTCCGCGCCAGCACGATCGCGCCTGCGGCCGCGAGGCAGCACACGATCGCCGTGAAGAGCCCCGACGTACCGAGCGTCGCGGCCAGAACCGTGAACGATTTCCACGCCCCGCGCGGCAGGGCGAAGCCGAAGGCGCAGGCCGAAGCGGCGAGCACGGCCGCGATCGGCAGAGCCAGCCGCAGCGCTAAGCTCACCGCGAGCCCGAGCAGCAGCACGATCGACATGACCGCGAACGCGCCGGGAATGCCGGCCTTGAGGCGCTCGAAGAGCGACCCGTGCTCGGCGAAGGCCATCAGCAGCGCAAGCGCCAGCAACAGACCGACGAAGCTGGCCGGCAGCGTTTCGCGCAGCGCCAGCACCGCGGGCGCTTCGCCGAAACGCTTGGCGAAGGGCGCGACGCGCCCCTCGAGCCAGCCTAACCCCGCGACAACGCGCGGCTCAGAGCCGTCGGACGACTGCCTCGACTCGTCCGACGACCGTAACATCGTCGACGTAGATTGGCTCCATGCTACGATTCTCCGGCTGCAACCGGATCCGGCCCGCTTCGCGGTAGAACGTCTTGACCGTGGCCTCGCCGTCGATCATCGCTACGACGATCTCGCCGTTGTTGCGCCGTCGGCTGCGGTTCGACCACGATCAGGTCGCCGTCGAGGATCGCGGCATCGATCATCGAGTCGCCCTTCACGCGCAACATGAACGACGCCATTGCGCCGACGAAGCTCGCCGGCAGCGCGAAGGTATCCTCGAGGTTCTCGGTCGCCGTGATCGGCACGCCCGCCGCGACCCGGCCCACGATCGGGAGAGAGATCGTCTCGGGGCCGGACTCGCGGCGCGCCGGCGATGCTACCGCACGCAGCACCATATCGGCCGGCACCAGGGCGCGCGGTTTGGTCGGGTCGCGGCGCAGAAGGCCGCGCCGTTCCAGCGTCTTCAGGTGGGACTGGACGGTCGAGGACGAGGACAGCCCGACCCGTTCGCCGATCTCGCGGACGGACGGCGGATAGCCCATTTCGGCCGTAAATTCCCGGATGACGTCGAGGATGCGTAGCTGTTTCTCGGTCGTTCCTCGATCGATCATAGTTCCTCCGATCGGCGGCAGACCAGCGACATCGCGATTGACGCCGTTGATAGTGCCACCCAGTAGGCACAGCGTTAGCGCACGCTGCCCGTATTGGGTCCGATCCTAGCACGATTCGCTGCCGGAATGCAAACATATGTTCGAGCGAACCCTTGACGCTTGCCCGGTCCCAATGCTATTATCTGGTGGACGAACAGGCGTTTGGCACTATATCTAGGGAGTACACGAGAATGCGCGGACCGTCGAGAAAACGCTTCACCCTGATGCCGCTGATCGCGATCGCGGGCCTCAGCCTCGTGGTCACGCTGCCGGCCCTCTCGGCCACCCAGCTCCACGCCGCCAAGCCGGTGACCTACACCACCGTCACCGTCAAGTCGGGTGACAGCCTCTGGAATCTGGCCGACGATCGCACGCCGCGCGGCGGCGACATCCAAGCCACGGTCGACGCGATCATCGCGGTCAACCACCTGACCAACGCCGCCATCGCTCCCGGCCAACACTTGCACATCCCGCAATAACCCAAAGCCGTTCCGACCCGAAAAAGAGCCGCATCAAGCCCGGCTCTTTTTTATTTTTCGGATGAGCGCCGCAAGCACGTCTGAGCGCCGAAAGCCCGTCATCGGGAGAACGAGCGTAGCTCCGCGCCATCGGGAGAACGAGCGCAGCTCCCCGCCATCGGGAGAACGAGCGTAGCTCCGCGCCATCGGGAGAGCCAGCGTAGCTCCGCGCCATCGGGAGAACGAGCGCAGCTCCGCGCCATCGGGAGAACGAGCGCAGCTCCGCGCCATCGGGAGAACGAGCGCAACTCCGTCATCGGGTGAACGAGCGCTGCTCCGTCATCGGGAGAACGAGCGCAGCTCCGTCATCGGGTGAACGAGCGCTGCTCCGTCATCGGGTGAACGAGCGCAGCTCCGTCATCGGGTGAACGAGCGCTGCTCCGTCATCGGGTGAACGAGCGCTGCTCCGTCATCGGGTGAACGAGCGCTGCTCCGTCATCGGGAGAACGAGCGCAGCTCCGTCATCGGGTGAACGAGCGCTGCTCCGTCATCGGGTGAACGAGCGCTGCTCCGTCATCCCGAGCGTAGTCGAGGACCGCGCACGATCATGCCCTCAAGCCACTGTCGATCACGAGCGCAGCCGAGTGATCGCCACCGAGCGCCGCAACTTGGTTCGTCAGCAGCGCCACGATCGTGCAAGTCGTCGGCGATCACTCGGCTGCGCTCGTGATCGACAGTGGCTTGAGGGCGTGATCGTGGGGCGTTCCTCGACTGCGCTCGGAATGACGACAAGAGCGTCGGAATGACAAGGGGCGCGCTTGGAATGACGAGGGGCTCGCCTTAGCGGAGGATTTCTACTAGAAGGACCCATGAGTTGAGGACGCCGACGACGATCGCGGCGAGCAGGCTGAAGGCGATCGCGTAGATGCCGCCGCCGTGGCCCGTTGCCAGGATCGCGATCGAGCCGCCGACCGCCGGCAGTGCCGCCAGCTGTGTGAGGACGAGGCCGCTCGTGGTACCGCCGTATTCCTTCGGCGTGTGCGGGCTCGCCAGGATGATCCACGACGCGTAGAGCCACACCACGGCGCCGACGATGAGTTCTTCCAGCCCCGAAGTCCACATCGTCTGGCCCGGCCACAGCGCCATCAAGGCTTGGACGACCGAACCGATCAGCAGCACCATCGATGCGCCGGCGCGCGGTGGAAGCCACGGGCTCTGCAAGATGCGCTCGATGTTGATCGACAGCGCGACGAACATCAGCCCGGCCAGCGCCGCCGATGCGCCGGCCTGCGCGACGAAGAAGTCGTGCCACTCGGCGAAGGCCGGGTTCATCGCGATTTCGAGACGATCACGATACTGTGGCCGTCATGGCGTTCGAGGAACTCCATGCCGTCCATGATCCAAGAGTCGAGGCCGGCACTCACGTGCTTGAGCACTTCACGCACGATGTGCCGGCGATTGCGCAACCAGGTCAGCTCGGTCCGCGTCGTCGCGAGCCACACCGCCTCTTCACATTCCTCGCACTGATACCCGACGTGCACGCCGGCGCTTAGGCGCGAGCGAGTTTGAGGCGCTCGGCGAGCAGCTTCGGGATGTCCGACGGACGGTCGGCGACCGGAGCGCCGACCGCTTCGAACGCCTTGACCTTGCTCTCCGGCGTGCCGGTGTTGCCCGAGATGATCGCGCCGGCGTGGCCGAGCCGCGCGCCCTTCGGGGCCGAGCGGCCGCCGATGAAGGCGACGACCGGCTTGTTGGGCATGTGCTCGCCGACGAATTCGGCCGCCGCTTCTTCCGCCGCGCCGCCGATCTCGCCGGCCACCACGACCGCGTGCGTTTCGGGGTCGTTGGCGAACTCGCGCAGGCAGTCGACGAACGACGTGCCGATGATCGTGTCGCCGCCGATGCCGACGCAGGTCGATTGGCCGAGGCCGGCGCGCGTGAGACCGTCGACGATCTCATAGGTCAGCGTTCCCGAACGCGAGATCATGCCGATGTTGCCTGCCTTGAACACGTTGCTCGGCATGATGCCGACGATCGATTTGCCGGGCGAGATCACGCCGGGGCAGTTGGGCCCGATGATCCGCATGCCTTTGGTCGTCGCGACGACCTTCATCATCTCGTGCACCGGAATGCCTTCGGTGATGCAGACCGCGAACTCGATGCCCGCGTCGTAGGCTTCGTAGAGCGCGTCGGCGCCGGCGAACGGCGGGACGAAGATGATCGAGTGCGTCGCGCCGGTGGCGTTCGACGGCGTCTTTGACGGTGTTGAACACCGGCTGACCGCTCTCGATCTTGGTGCCGCCCTTGCCGGGCGTCACGCCGCCGACGATGTTGGTGCCGTACGCGAGCATTTTGTTGCGTGTGGAAGAGGCCTTCGCGGCCGGTGATCCCCTGGACGATCACCTTCGAGTTCTTATCGAGGAAGATCGCCATGGTTAGTTCGCACCTTTCGTGAGCGCGACGGCCTTGGCCGCGCCTTCATCCATCGTTTCGACCGGGAAGAATCCGGCCTCGGCCAAGATCTTGCGGCCTTCTTCGGCATTGGTGCCGGTCAAGCGAATGACCAGCGGTACCTTGCGCACGTCGTCGCCCTTGAGCGCTTCGACGATGCCGAGCGCGACTTGATCGCCGCGCGTGATGCCGCCGAAGATGTTGATGAACATCGACTTGACGCGCGGATCCGACGTCACGAGGTTGTAGCTCTTCTTCACGAGCTCGGCTTGCGCGCCGCCGCCGATGTCGAGGAAGTTCGATGCGCCGCCGCCGGCGTTCTTGACGGCGTCCATCGTGCCCATGCCGAGGCCCGCGCCGTTCGCGATCGTGCCGACTTCTTTGGGCGGCTCGCCCGGCTTCGTCGGCGAACTTCTTGTAGTTGAACATGCCGAGGCCGATCGCGAGCGCCGCTTCCTGATCTTCATCCGACGGCGCCGCTTTGTTCCAAGCCTGCACGTCGGGATGTTTCCAGAGGCCGTTGTCGTCGAGGTCGACCTTCGCGTCGGCCGCGATCACCGTGCCCTCTTTGGTGAGCACGAGCGGGTTGATCTCGAGCAAGTTCGCGCCGTAGTCCATGAACAGGTCGTAGAGCCCGGCGCAAATCTTCGGGAACGTTTTGCCGTAGCCGGCGGGCAGCTTCGCCGCGAAGAACAGCGAGCGCGCGATGTACGGCGAGAAGCCGATCGCCGGATCGACCCAGTACTTCACGATCGCGTCGGGATCGTGCTCGGCGACTTCTTCGACGTCCATGCCGCCCTTGGCGCTGCAGATGAACACCGGCATGCGCGCATCGCGATCGACCGTGATCGAGATGTAGGCCTCGCTCTCGATGTTCGTTTTTTCTTCGACCAGCAGCGACTTCACCGTCTCGCCTTCGGGGTTCTGAATCGAGACGAGATGCTTGCCGATCAGTTCTTTCGCGAGCGTTTCGCCTTGCGCGGCGTCGTCGGCGAACTTGATGCCGCCCGCTTTGCCGCGGCCGCCCATCATCACTTGGCTCTTGAGAACCCACGAGCCGGGGTTCTTCTCGATGAACGTTTTCACGTCGGCGGCGGAGGTGGCAAAGACGCCGTTCGGGGTCGGAATGCCGACGCGCCGGAAGAGGTCCTTGCCCTGATATTCGATCAATTTCATGGCCCGGGACGGTTCCCCGGACACCCTTGCCCGCCCTGGACGACTTACGTCGGAAAATTCCTACGGCGTTACGTGTCGAGGCGGCCGACCAGGTCGCGGGCGATGATGAGCTGCTGGATCTCCGAGGTGCCTTCGTAGATCTCGGTGATCTTGGCGTCGCGATAGTACCGCTCGACCGGGAAATTCGGTCGTGTAACCGTAGCCGCCGTGGATCTGCACGGCTTCCGAGGCGTGCACGCGCGCCGCGGTCGATGCGAAGAGCTTCGCCTTGCTGCGCTTCGATCGCGAACGGCTTGCCCGGCATCGCACAGCGCCGCGGCACGATACGTCAGCAAGCGCGCCGCATCGAGGTCGGTCGCCATCTGCGCGATCTTGAACGCGATGCCTTCGAACGCGCCGATCCGGCGCCCGAACGCGACGCGTTCGTTGGCGAACTTCACCGATGCGTCGAGGCACGCGGCGAGAATGCCGGTGGCTTGCGCCGCGATGCCGATGCGGCCGGCGGCGAGCGTCGTGAGCGCCGAGGGCAGACCGGTGTCTTCCGCAGCCCAGCAGAGCGGACGCCGGCACGCGCACGTCGGTGAACGCGAGGTCGACGGTGTTGCTCGTGTGGATGCCGAGTTTCTCGGTGACTTTCTCGACCTCGACGCCGGCCAGCGACGTGTCGACCAGAAACGCCGAGATGCCCTTCGAGCCGGGGTCGCCGGTGCGGAACATCGCCATCACGACCGCGGCGTAGCCGCCGTTCGTGCACCACTGCTTGCGGCCGTTCGAGCACGTAGCCGTCGCCGTCGCGCACGGCGCGCGAGCGGATCGCCGCCGCATCGGAGCCGGCGTCGGGTTCGGTCAGCGCGAAGCCCGCGATCACGATCGCCGGTCGCGAGCGCGGCCGAGCCAGCGGTCGCGCTGTTCGTCGGTGCCGAGCTTCGCGATCGCGTTGCAGATCATCGAGTGCACGGAGAGCGTGGTCGCCGTGCCCGCATCGACGCGCGCGATCTCCTCGATCGTCAGCGCGTAGCTGACGTAGTCCGACGCCGCTGCCGCCGTACGCTTCGGGCACGAGCAAGCCCATGAGCCCGGCGTCGCCGAGCTTCGTGTAGAGCTCGCGCGGAAAGATGTGTTCGCGATCCCAGTCCGCGATGTGCGGCGCGATTTCGCGCAGCGCGATCTCGCGCGCGAGCGCGCCGATCGCGCGCTGATCGTCTGTCGGCTCGAACGCGGTCACACCGCCGCCGGGACCGTCACGGTACCGCGGTAGTCGTAGAAGCCGCGGCCGGATTTCTTGCCGAGCCAGCCGGCCGCGACGTATTGCTTGAGCAGCGGGCACGCGCGATATTTCGAATCGCCGAAGCCGTCGTAGAGCACGTTCATGATCGCGAGGCACGTGTCGAGGCCGATGAAGTCGGCCAGCGTGAGCGGGCCCATCGGATGGTTCATGCCGAGCTTCATCACCGTGTCGATCGCATCGATCGACGCGACGCCTTCGTAGACGGCGAAGATCGCCTCGTTGATCATCGGCATCAGGATGCGGTTGGCGATGAAGCCCGGGAAATCGCGCGCTTCGACCGGCGTCTTGCCGAGCGAGGTCGCGAGATCGACGATCGGCGCGCGCGGTCGCATCGCTCGTCGCGATGCCGCGAATCACTTCGACGAGCTGCATCACCGGCACCGGATTCATGAAGTGCATGCCGATCACGCGTTCGGGCTTGCTCGTCGCCGCGCCGAGCGTGGTGATCGAGATCGAGCTGGTGTTGGTCGCGAGGATCGTCTCCGGCGACGTGTTGTCGTCGAGCCGGTGAAACAGATCGACTTCGGTGTCGAAGTCTTCGGTCGCGGCTTCGATCGCGAGCGCGACGTCGAGGTCGTGGAAATGCGGCCGCGGGTCGATGTGCTCGAGCACGCGACCGCGGTCGGCGGCCGTCATGCGGCCCTTCTCCACGTCGCGCTCGAGGCGCTTCGCGATGCCGTCGATGCCGCGCTTGATGCGCGCCTCGTCGACATCGTTGAGCAGCACCTCGTGGCCGTGCAGCGCAAACACCTGTGCGATGCCGGCGCCCATCTGCCCGGCGCCGATCACCATCAAACGCATACGGCCAGATTGTACCCGGCGCGGGCGGACCCTTCGCTAGCCGACGCGCACGAGCAGCGCGTCGCCTTGGCCGCCGCCGCTGCAGATCGCCGCGATGCCGAGGCCGCCGCCGCGCCGGCGCAGCTGCTGCACGACCGCGCCGACGATGCGCGCGCCCGATGCACCGAGCGGGTGGCCGACCGCGACCGCGCCGCCCTGCACGTTGATCGCCGAGGGGTCGAGGCCCAGCCGCGTGGCCGCGGTCAGCGCGACGGCCGCGAAGGCTTCGTTGAATTCCCACACCGCGATATCGGCCGCGGTCAGGTGCATGCGGTCGAGCAGCTTCTGCGCGGCCATCGCCGGCGTGAGCGCGAGATACGGCGGATCCCACGCGGCGCCGGCATGACCTTCGATCGTCGCCAGCGCCTCGATGCCGTTGCGGCGCGCGTACTCGTCGCTCGCGAGCACGAGCGCCGCGGCGCCGTCGTTCACGCCCGGCGCGTTGCCGGCCGTGATCGTGCCGCCGGTATCGAGCGGCTTGAGCTTGGCCATCGCTTCGAGCGATGCGTCGGCGCGCACCGGCTCGTCGCGGTCGACGAGCGTCGGCCGGCACGTCGCCGGTCACGTAGGCGCCGTAGCGCGCCGGATCGGCCACCATGTTCGCCGGCGGCACGTGATTCCAAACGACCCGGCGCGCCGCCGGCCGGAACGGGCACGCGTTCGCGCGCCGGAACCGGCAGCGCGTCGACGACGATCTTGCCCTTGGCCTTGGTCGCGACGCGAATCGGCGCGATCTCCGCCGCGAAGTGGCCGGCCTCGTGCGCCGCGTGCGCGCGCGCGTGCGATTGATAGGCGAACTCATCTTGCACCGCGCGCGTCACGCCGAGTTCGGCCGCGACGCGCGCGCCTTGCGATGCCATCGCTTCATCGAAATAGTAATCGAGCAGGCCGTCGTGGACCATCTCGTCGATCAGCGCGCCGTTGCCGAAGCGATAGCCGAAGCGCGCGTTCGCCAGCAGATACGGGCGCGTTCGACATCGACTCCATGCCGCCGGCGACGACCACGTCGTGTCTCGCGCGCGTTGATCAGCCGCGCCGCGTGCGCGACCGCGATCATGCCCGAGGCGCAGACTTTGTTGACCGTCTCGGCGGTCGTCGTCTTGGCGAGGCCGGCTTTGAACGCGGCTTGGCGCGCCGGCGCTTGCCCGGCGCCGGCTTGGAGCACCTGCCCCATGATCACGTGCTCGACCTCGGCCGGATCGATGCCGGCGCGCGCGATCGCGTTGCGGATGGCGTCGCCGCCGAGGGTGGTCGCGGTGAGCGACGCGAGCGCGCCGCCGAGGCGGCCGAACGGGGTGCGGGCGGTGGAGAGAACGACGGTCGACATAGTAACGTTACGTTCCTGACGTGGAAACGGGCTCCCTCGAAAGCGGGGCCGCTTGGGTGCAAACGATCCGGTCGTCGTCTTCGCACGATTCGCACTCGAACTGGACCGTGACGTGCGCGATGCCGAAGTCGTCGTGCATCGCGGCGTTGATGCGGTTGAGCACCGCGGTCGCCTCGCTCAAACGGCGGTCGTCGAGCACGACGTGCGCGGAGAGCGCGTGCGAACCCGAGCCGATCGTCCAGACGTGCAGATCGTGCACGGCGACGACGCCGTCGCAAGCGCCGGATGCGCTCGCGCACGAGCGGCAGCCGCGCGTGATCGGGCACCGACTCGAGCAGCACGTGCATCGCCTCGCGCGACACGTTGACGATGCCGGCCAGGATGATCGCCGAGACGAAGAGCGAGAGCGCGGGATCGATCCAGCTCGCGCCGGTCGCGAGGATAACGAAACCGCCGATCACGACGGCGATCGCGCCGAGCGCATCGCCGCCGATGTGCAAGCAGCGCCGCGCGCATGTTGAGCGTCTGGTGATGTCGCGCGCAGCAGCATCGCGCCGATGCCGAGGTTCACGACCAAACCGATCGCCGCGACGAGCACCATCAAGCCAGCCTGCGGGCAGCTCCGGGTGCATGAAGCGCTTGATCGCCTCGACGACGATCAGCACCGTCACGGCGAGCAGCAGCGCGCTGTTGCCGAGGCCGGCGAGAATTTCGAGGCGCGCGAAGCCGAACGTTTGCCGCTCGTTGGCCGGACGCATCGATTGGATGCTCGCCGCGAGCGCGATGCCGAGCGCGACGACGTCCATCGTCACGTGCGCGGCATCGGAGAGCAGCGCCAGCGAATGCGCCGCGATGCCGCCGGCGAGTTCGAGCACGGCGACCGCGGTCGTGGCCACGAGCGCGATCTTCAGCGGCCGCGCTGCCGGCAGCTCCGTGATCGTCGTGGTCATGACCGTGGTGGCCGCTCATTTTTTGCGCGCCTTGAAGGCCAGCGCCGCCAGCATCGCGCCGAACGTGATGAACGTGCGCGACTCCGCGCGCCCGATCACCGACGGATCGTAGCTGCCCGTTTGCGTGCCGGCGGGCGCCGTGCGCGGCACGACGCGCGGAACCGCCGCGACATAGGCGTCGAACTCCGCGCCGAACGTCGCCGCGCAGGTAGCGTTCTTCGTGCGGCACGACGACGCTGTACACGGCGAGCATCGTGCCGAGCGCACCGGCGACGAGCGCCGCCCGCGCGAGCGGCGTCGTTGCCGCCGGTGAACGCGACCGCGAAGCCGAGCGCGGTGATGAAATTGCCGACGTAGAGCGGATTGCGCACGTACGCGTACGGGCCGGCCGTCACGAGCGCCGGCGCGGTGACGGCGTCGCCGCGCGTCGTCACGCCGGAGTAGCCGACGGCCCACGCGCGAATCGCTTCGCCGGTAAACGCCAGCGGCAACCCGACGGCGATCGAAAACGCGCTGGGCTTGCCGAGCGCGGCCAGCGCGACGGCCGGCACGGCCAGCAGTTCGCCGCGGCGCGCGAAGACGAACTCGTCGACTCGTCGATTCGCTCATGCGCGCCGCGCGCGCCGTCGTAGATGTCGCGCAGCGACGCCGCGAGCGGAATGCGCGGCTCCCAGCCCGTTTCGGCGCGCAGCTTCGTCGCATCGCCGCTGAGAATCGGCAGGTCGGAGGGACGCATGCGCTCCGGATCGTCCCGAATCTCAACCGGAACGCGCGCGATGGTGATCAATTGCCGCAGTACCTCTCGGATCGCGACCGTGCGGCCGCTACAAATGTTATACACCTCGCCGGCGCGTCCGTTTGCGACTAAGAGCACATACGCCGCGGCCACGTCGCGCACGTCGAGGAAGTCGCGTTCGGCTTCGAGGTTCCCGACGTGCATGATCGGCGGCCCGCCGGCGGCGATGCCGGCCAGTTGCCGGGCGAACGACGCCACCACGAAGCGCGCGTCCTGGCCCGGCCCGATGTGGTTGAACGGCCGCGCCACGACGACGTCGAGGCCGTACGCACGCTGCCAGGCAAGGGCGCACGCCTTCGGCCGCGAGCTTGCTCGCCGCGTACGGGTTCCCCGGGCGCACCGCGGCCGTCTCGTCGAGCGGCATCCGCTCGGGCGGCTGGATGCCGTAGACCTCGGCGCTGCTCACCACCAGCACGCGCAGCGGAGCGCCCGTGCGATCGCGGTAGGCGCGCGCGGCCTCGAGCACGTGGGCCGTGCCGGTCGCGTTGACCGCCAGCGTGCCGAGCGGATCGGCGACGCTCTGCGGCACGAAGGCTTGTCCGGCGAGATGCACGATCGCATCGGGCGCGGCGCCGGCGACCACCGCGGTCACCGCTGGGGATCGAGCAGATCGAGCGGCACGACCGGCGGCGGCGTCGTGCGGGCCGCCGGCCGCGATCGTCTCGTGGCCGGCGGCGCGCAGCGCGTCGAGCAGTGCCGGCCGACGAAGCCGCTCGCGCCGGTAACCAGAACCCGCATGAGCTACACTGCGGCGAAGGGCCGCAGGCGCTCCAAGTCCGCTTGCACCATCGTTTCGACGAGCCGCTCGAACGAGACTTCCGGCTCCCAGCCGAGCTTCTCGTTCGCCTTGCGCGGATCGCCGACCAGCAGATCGACTTCCGCCGGCCGGTAGAAGCGCGGATCGACCACGACGTAGCGTTCCCAATCCAAATCGACGTGTTCGAACGCCGCGCGCACGAACTCGCCGACGCTGCGCGTCGCGCCGGTCGCGATCGACGTAGTCGTCGGGCGCGTTCTGCTGCAGCATCAGCCACATCGCGCGCACGTAATCGCCGGCGAAGCCCCAGTCGCGCCGCGCTTCGAGATTGCCCAGGCGCAATTCGTTCGCGAGACCCGAGCTTGATGCGCGCGACGCCGTCGGTGATCTTGCGCGTCACGAATTCTTTGCCGCGGCGGCTCGACTCGTGGTTGAACAGGATGCCGCTCACCGCGTAGAGATCGTAGGACTCGCGGTAGTTGATCGTGATCCAGTGGCCGTACAGTTTCGCGACGCCGTAGGGCGAGCGCGGATAGAACGGCGTGTCCTCGTTCTGCGGAACGGCCTGCACCTTGCCGAACATCTCCGAGCTCGAGGCTTGATAGAAGCGGATCTGCGGGTTGACGGTGCGGATCGCTTCGAGCACGCGCGTGACGCCGAGCGCGGTGAACTCGCCGGTCAGCACCGGCTGATCCCACGACGTCGGCACGAACGACTGCGCGGCGAGGTTGTAGACTTCGTCGGGCTTGACCGCGCGCGACGATCGAGGTGATCGAACTCTGATCGAGCAGGTCGCCCGAGACGAACTCGATGTCGTCGACGATGTGCTGGATGCGCTCGTGCACGTCGGTCGACGTGCGCCGCGTCATGCCGACGACGCGATAGCCTTGGTCCAGCAGCAGTTCGGCGAGATAGGATCCGTCTTGGCCGGTGATGCCGGTGATGAGGGCGGTTTTACTCACTGACCGGGCTGCGCCGGCGGCGCGTCGGGCTTGGGCTCGATCAGGATGCCGATGTTCGACCCCGTGTCGTCGAACACGAACTGCGTCTCGAACAACTCCGGCTGGCCATCGTTGTTGGCGACTTTCGACTGGATCATCAAGCGATGCATCGGTTTGCCTTCGTGCTTCACGATGCCGGAGTAGAAGTATTGCACGAGCGGCGTGGCGCGCTCGTCGAGCGGCGCGAGCCGGCCGCGCTGCACGAGCATCTGCAGCAGCCGCGTTTGCAGCGCCAGCGGCAGCAACCGCGCCGTGTCGTCGGGCGTCAGCCGAACTTTGGTCAGGTCTTCGGCGACCTTGTTCGAATCGCCGACCGGCTTGTCGGTGGTGTAGCGAATGATCGCATCCCAGTCGTCCGCCGGAATGCCGGTGAACTGCATGCCGTAACGCCAGACCTTGCGGCCTTGATGGGTGACGTTGTCGGTCCATACCGTTTTAGCGCGCAGGCGCACCTGCCGGTCTTCGATCTGGGCGCGCAGCTCGAACTCTTTGCGACCGACGTTCTCTTGGGTGAGAATGCAGCAGCCGCCGCCGCTCAGATCGAGGCCGATCGCCGCTTTCTGCGTTTTCCCATCCAGGCTGTACGCTGCCCGGTAGGGCCGGCGCTTGCGCGGATATTTGCGCTTGTTGACGTCCTTGCCGGTAAACCAAGCAAGCAACTCGGGCAGCATCGTCCCTAGGTTTCCCGGCGCGCGCGCAAGTTCCGGCTAAGAAGCCGGCCAGACGCGAACAGAACGCGGCGCGCAGCGCGGCCATGTCGGCGTCGCTACCCATCCAGTCATCGATGCTCAGCGCGAAGATCAGCGTGCCGTGCGTTCGGGTCGCGACGTAGCCGGCCAGTCCGCGCACGTGCCGACATCGAGCCGGTCTTCGCGATAGACGCGGCCCTCGGCCGGCGTGCCGCGCATCGCGCCGCGCAAGTCGCCGCGCAAGCCGGCGACCGGCAGCGCGGCGAGCACGGTGTCGCGGCCGGGGCCGCGCCAATCGTGCAACAGCACCGCGACGAGCGCGCGCGGCGTGATGCGATTGTATTGCGAGAGCCCGCTGCCGTCGGCGATCGTCAGCGTGGCCGGATCGACGCCGATCCCGCGCAGCCACGTGCGCTCGAGCGCGGCCCCGCCTTCGATGCGTTCCGGCACGGGCGTTCGCGGCGACGTCGATCTCGCGCAACAACTCTTCAGCGATCAGGTTGTCGGAGGGCAGCCACATGTCGGCGAGGAGGTTCGCGAGCGGCTCGCCGTCGTGGCGCCAGATCACGTTCGCCGCCGGCGCCGGGGTGAACGGTGCGTCGACCGCACCCGGCGATCGGACCGGCGGTCGCGGTCGGCGGGCAGCACCTCGACGCCGCGCCGGCGCAGTGCGTCCTCGAAATAGCGCAGCGCGAGCACTTCGGGCTGATCCACCGCCGCGTCGACGTGCGAGGGCCCGCCGAGCGGCACTTCGCCCGTGACGATCACGTCGCCGCACGGTCCGGCGACTACGTCCGAAGTGTCGGACCGCCCGGCGGCGACCGTGCGCGCGGCGACGGTAAACGTCAGCAGCGTCGGACCGGGGCTGCACGTCCCGGCCGGCACGGCCAGCGGCACGAACGGCGCCGGCAGCTGCACCAGCGGCGGTAGCCCGAGCGCGGCGCCGGGCGCGAGCGTCAGCGCGAGCACGTTCTCTTCGAACGGCAGCCCGTTCACCACCGGCGCGTAATCCTGGAGCACATCGTCGACCGACCAGCCCGGCGCGCGCCGTTCGGCCGGCGCGACGTGCGATTCATCGAGCGTGACCGAGGCGCGAACGATCCCGGCGCGCGCGACCGCGTCGGCCGCGGCATCGAGGTCGGCCCGGCGCAGCAGCGGATCGCCGCCGCCGTGCAGCATCAGCGCGTCGCCGTCGCCGCGCGGCGAGCACCGTGGCGAAGCGATAGGCCGGACCGAGCCGGTCGAGCGCGGTGCTGCCGACCAGCAGTTTCATCGTCGAGGCGGGCTGCACCGTGTCGTCGGCGCCGCGGGCGTAGAGCGGCCGCCCGTCGCTCGCCGACCACCAGCACGCCGACGTGCGCGCCGCGCAGCGTCGGGGCCGCGAGGATGCGATCGAGGTCCGCGCCGAGCGCCGCCGTATCGGGCGCCGTCCACGGCACCGTTCCCGACGCCGGCATTCCCAGGGCCACGGCCAGCGCGGCAGCGCGGCAGCGAAAGAGCATGCTCATTCGAGTGCGACGAGGGACGTCAGCGGTCTTTTTCGCAAAGACGGAACCGGTGAGCGAAAATTGGCGGGAACGTCGCGCCCTCGTGACCGGAGCGACCGGAATCGTCGGTTCGTGGCTGTGTGAAGCCCTCATCGAACGGGGCGCGACCGTCGTGGCGCTGGTGCTCGACGACGATCCGCAGTCGCGCTTCTATCGCGAGGGCATCGACCGGCACGTGCCGCATCGTGCGCGGCGATCTGGCGCACGTCGAGGACTGCGCGCGCGCGATCAACCTGCACGACGTCGACATCGGTGTTCCACCTCGGCGCGCAGACGATCGTCGGCACGGCGCTGCGCGATCCGCTGGAATGCTTCGAATCGAACATTCGCGGCACGTACAACCTGCTCGAAGCGGCGCGCCGGCTCGCGCCGCTGGTGCGCGCGTTCGTCGTCGCGTCGAGCGACAAGGCCTACGGCGACTCGCCGGTGTTGCCGTACACCGAAGACATGCCGCTCAACGGCCGACACCCCTACGACGTCTCGAAGAGCTGCACCGACCTGATCGCGACAGACATACGCGCACACCTACGCGCTGCCGGTGACGATCGCGCGCTGCGGCAACATCTACGGCGGCGGCGACTTGAACTGGAGCCGCATCGTGCCCGGCACGATCCGCAGCCTGCGTCGCGGGCGAACGCCCGGTGTTGCGCAGCGACGGCGGCCCGATTCGCGATTACATCTACGTGAAAGACGTGGTCGAGGCGTACATCGCGCTGGCCGAAGCGACGCGCGCGCGACGGCATCGCCGGCAACGCGTTCAACTTCAGCCCTGGGTCACGCTACACCGTGATGCGACATCGTCGCCGCGATCGGCCGCGTGATGGGCAGTGGAACCCAACCCGCTGCGTGCTGGCGACCGCCACGATGGAGATCCGCGACCAAACGCTCGACGCCACGCAAAGCCCGCGCGCAACTCGGCTGGAGCCGCACTGGCCGCTCGAAGACGGGCTGCGCGAAACGGTCGACTGGTACCGCGGCTACCTGGCTTCCTGAAGGCGGCGGCTGCGCGCGGCCAGGAACTCGTCGAGCGCGGCATCCCACGGCGGCAGCGCGGCCATGCCGAGCGGCGCGAACGTCGTGTTCGCGAGCGGTGAGTACATCGGCCGCTGCACCGGATTGTTGAACGACGCGTAGGCCACCGGCTCGAGTTCCGCGTCGGCGAAGCCGGCTTTCGCAAAGGCGGCTCTGCACGAACTCGAACCACGAGCACGCGCCGGCATTCGTGACGTGGTGCAAGCCGTAGGCCTCCGCGTCGAGCAGCGCGTGGATCGCGCGCGCGACGTGCGGCGCGTACGACGGCGAGAACGTCATGTCGGCGACCATCCGCGTCGGCTCGCCGCGCTCGGCTTGGCCGAGCACTTTGTCGATCAGCGTGTAGCCTTTGCTCGACGTGCCGACGGTGCCGAACACGCCGCTCGTGCGCACGACGTAGTGCTTGCGTCCGGCGCGGCGCGCGAGCAACTCGCCGCCGAGTTTCGAGACGCCGTAGGCCGTGCGCGGATCGGGCGCGTCGGCTTCGGTATACGGCGCGGCCGGCCGTGCCGTCGAACACGTAGTCGGTGCTGATCGTCATGAACGCGATGTCGCGCGCGGCGCAGGCGCGCGCGAAGCGCGTCGACCGCGAGCGTATTCGCGGCGAACGCCTTGTCGGGTTCGCGTTCGCAGGCATCGACGTTGTGAAAGGCCGCGCAGTTGATCGCGACATCGTAGTGCGCCGCCGTCGAGCAGCGCGGCCGGATCGTCGCTGACCAGGTCGAAGGCGACGTGCGGCGGTGCGGCGATCTCGTCGTCCGCCAGCTCCGCCCGGAGCGCGGTCCCGAGCTGGCCCGAACCGCCGATGAGCAGGATCCGTTTCATCGCTGCGAAGGTTCGCTCGAACGCCGAGGCCAACCCCCGCCGCAATGGCGCTCCAAGCACGCGAAACGACGCTCGCCGACGCCCGCTTGTTCTTTCCCGACGTGTTCGAGGACGATCGCGGCTTCTTCAAAGAAACCTACTCGACCGCGAAATACCGCGCGCTCGGCCTGAACGACGACGTTCGTTCAAGACAGCGTTTCGACGTCGTCGAAGAACGTGATTCGCGGTTTGCACGGCGATCCCGAAATGAGCAAACTCGTCACGGTGCTGCGCGGCAAGATCTGGGACGTGATCGTCGACGTGCGCAAAGGTTCACCGACCTACTGTAAGTGGGAAGGCTTCTACCTGAGCGAGCACAACCACGTGCAGCTCTACATTCCCAAGGGCTTCGCGCACGGTTTTCTCGCGCTCACCGACGACGTCATCTTCTCCTACAAACACGGCGCGCTGCACAACGCGCAACGCGAGTTCGCCTACCGCTGGAACGATCCCACCCTCGCCATCACCTGGCCCCTCGTCGGCGAACCCCGCATCTCCGCCAAAGACCAAACCGCGCAACTCTTCACCCCCTAACCCCCGCCCCGAACGGGGCTATCCCCCCGTCATGGCTGAGCGAAGTAACCCCCGTCATGGCTGAGCGAAGTAACCCCCGTCATGGCTGAGCGAAGTAACCCCCGTCATGGCTGAGCGAAGTAACCCCCGTCATGGCTGAGCGAAGTAACCCCGTCATCCCGAGCGCAGTCGAGGGACCCGCCACACTTGTGCCGGACCGCCACCGTCGATCACGAGCGCAGCCGAGTGATCGCCTCCGACATGCATTGTGGCGATCACTCGGCTGCGCTCGTGATCGACAGTGGCTCTAGTGCGTGATAGTGGCGCGGGTCCCTCGACTGCGCTCGGGATGACGGGGGGGCACTTCACTTCACCCGCGAGTGGCTACGGTTCGAAGTGCGGGGTTTCGCGGACGTAGTTGGGTTCCATCAGCGGATACCACTTGTCCATTGCGCCGGCGTTGAGGTTGGCCGGGGCTTGTTGTCCCTCGGGCAGCAACGGCCGGTATGTGGTCTCGCCGAGTTCGCGCCGGAACGTTGCCTTGGCCGTGGCGATGATCGACGGATCGTGCAGCACGTCGATCACGGTAGCCGCCAGCGCCTTCGCGCCGGCGACGCCGCCTTTGTGCGCGATCGAGGTGGCTAGCGCCGCGCCCGCGCTCCAGTGATGATAGGCGAGGTTCGGCACGTTGGCCGGAAAGAAAATGCGCGCCGCCGGCACTTTCCAGGTCACATCGCCGCTGTCGTTCGATGACGCACCCTGCGTTGACGGCCCCTTGAGCGGCGGGGCCGACGCGTAGAGCCCGTCTTCGCGCACACAAGCCGCACGCTGCAGCGACCGCGCGAAGTCTTGCTCCTCAGCCGTCCACTCCGGCACGCCGACGGCCTCGATGTTGCGCTGCGCGAGCTCGGCCAAGGTTTGGTTGCCGCGCGTCGGCCAGACCGCGGCGTGCACGTCGATCTCGAGCTCGGTGTTCGTCATCAGCGCCGCCCCCTGCGCGATCTTCGTCGCGCGCTCGAACAGCTTGCGCGCGCCGTCGGCCGCCGGGTCGCGGAAGTACCACCACACCGCGGCCTTGGCCGGAATGACGTTGGGCTGCTCGCCGCCGTTGGTGATCACGCGGTGGGCGCGCATCGTGGGTTCCATGTGCTCGCGGTATTGCGCGACGCCCATGTCCATCAGCACGACCGCGTCGAGCGCATCGCGCCCCTTCCAGGGCCAGGTCGCGGCGTGCGCCGACTCGCCCGTGAACGTGAACGTCGCCGACACGAGCGCCGCCTGCATCAAGCCGTAGCCGGAGCGGAAATCACCGGAAATATGATCGTGAAAGGCCACGTCGACATCGTCGAAGTAGCCGTCCCGCACGAAATACGGCCGCGGCAACAGCTGCTCTTCGGCCGGCGCGCCGAAGACTTTGAGCGTGCCCTTCAGGCCGAAGCGTTCCATCGCGTAGCGCAAGCCGAGCGCGGCCGTGACCAGCACCGCCGCGTTGACGTTGTGCCCTTCGCAGTGTCCGGGCGCGCCGGGCACGATCTCGCTGCGTTCGGTGACGCCCGAGCGCTGCGAGTTCGACGGGTTGGCGTCGTACTCGGTGTGGATCGCAACAACCGGCTCGCCGCTGCCGTAGGTCGCGAGAAAGGCGGTCGGAAACCCCGACAGCCCGCGCGTCACGGCGAACCCGTGCTCTTCGAGCAGGCCGGTCATCAGGGCCGCGGTCCGCACTTCCTGGCCGCCGAGCTCGCCGAAGTAGAAGATCGAATCCCCGACCAACGCCAGCGCCGCCCGGTTGCGCTCGACGAAATCCGCAACGTAGGCCTTGGCCGGTATCTCGAGCCGCGTATCGATCATGCAGTCATCCTCACTTCGGTGGTATCCAGTTCTGGGTCACGCCGCTGATCGCGTCGAGGACTTTTCCCGACGCTTTGCCGTCGACCCACTGCCAGCGCACGAGCCGCGCGGTGACGATCGCATTGTTGTTCTCATCGAAGGCGAACGTCTCGCCGCCGGGTTCCTTGAAGTGCGCCGCGTGCAGCGCTTTGGCGAAGGTCGCGCCGTCGAACACGTTGCCGTTTAGCGCGCGGATCGCCGTTATCAGCAGTTGTCCGCCGACGTAGCCGCTGCGCGCGAGCGCTTGCGGCTCGTCGCCGCCATATGTCTTGGCGAAGCTTTGTTCGAACGCGACCGAGAGGCGATCGGTCAACGTCGGCACCCACAGCTCGGCGGTGAGGATCCCGTCGACGTCTTTGCCCAGCGCCTGCGCGACGCCGGCCGACGCGATCGTCGACGCCGACATCGCGAGTTGCTGCTTGATCCCGTAGCTGCGGTACTGGCGCACGAAGCGCAGCGTGTCGCCACCGAAGAAGTACGCGTAGACGAGATCGGCCTTGATGTCGCCGAGCGTTGAGTCGTAGGGGCCGTAGTCGGTCTCACCTTGGGCGGGAAATATCTGTTTGGCAATCGTCCCGCCCAACTCCGTGAAGCCGCTGCCGAACGCGGCCGTCGAGTCGTGTCCGCCGGCGTAATCGGAACCCATCAAGATCGCGGTCTTGAAGCCGCGGCGTCTGATGAACCACGCCAGCGGCTTCTCCATCTGCCCGGCCGCGGCCGAGAAGCGGAACCCGAACGGCGACTTCTTCGCACCGGTGATGTCGACCGCGATCGTGGTCGTCATGTACGGGATCTGCGCGCGGGCCGCATAGGGAAGAATGGTCAGCCCGACCGAGCTGTTGAGGCTGCCCATCAGCGCTTGCACTTTGTCGTTTTCCACCAGGCGCCGCGCTTCGCTGAACGCCGTCGCGGGCGTGTTCTGATCGTCGGCCGGATCGATCTCGACCTTGTGACCGGCGACCGTATTGCCGAGCTCGGAGAACGCGAGCCGAATGCCGCGCAGCATCTCCTGACCGGTGCCGGCCGACGCGCCGCTCAGCGGTAAGATCACGCCGATCTTGATCGTCGCCGGCGGCGCGGACTGCGCGCCGACGGATGCGCCTGCCAGGCTTACCATTGCGACCGTGATGGCGAGCGCGCGCGCACTGCCGGCAAACCATTTCTGAATCATGCCTAAGCCAGTATTGCGCCGTCGCGTCCAAGCCTGCTGCCGTGTGTTTAGTAGATCGACGCGAACGGCCGCTGCGCGGCGTGGGTTTCTTCGAGCATCGTCATCCACGCGATGTTGTTGTGGCGCGGGTTCACCAGGTAGGCAACGTCGTCGATCGGCAGCATCTTCAGCATCGTGTCGATCGATTCGAGCACGGTGACGGCCGGGGTGAAGCCCGTGCGCTGCGTCATCTTGAGGTTCGTCATGCGGTAGTCGCGCACGATCTTCGGCAGCGGCGCATCTTCGAGCTGGATCGTGCGGCCGAGCAAGAGCAGCGAGCCCGCCACCAGCATCGCGAGCTGACGCACCTGATAGTTCTCTTGCATCAGGTTGAAGATCTCGCCACCGACCACGTCGAGCGGTGCGTCGAGCATCACGAGGTGGGCGCGGGCAACGTCGCTCACGTCGACCAGCGGCCGCCACTGCCAGCCGCCGCCGTGCAGAAACAGCTTGTGCCGCGTGATCGCATCGCGCACGAACGTGTTGACGACCAGGTCGAAACGCATGCGCGGGCTGTAGCCGTAGACGGTGCCTTGGCGCAGGATCACCGGGGCGAAATCGGGGCCCGCCAGCGCCAGCAGCGCCTCCTCGGCGTAGCGCTTGGAGAGCGAGTACGCGCCGCGCGGATCGACCGGCGTCCGCTCGTCGAACATCCCGGGGCCCAAGCCGTCGTAAAGCGAGGCCGAGGAGCCGAAGACGAACCGCGTCACGCCCCGGCGCCGGCAGGCCTCGCCCAACCGCTCGGTGCCGACCGCGTTCATCTGCCAGTTGGCCTCGGGGCTGTACTCGGCGGTCGGGTCGTTCGACAACCCGGCCAAGTGCGAGACGCCCTCGATGTCCGCCAGCCAAACGTCGTCCCAGGCCCGCAAGTCGCCGACGACGATCTCGAGCCGGCGGGGATGCTCCCGCTCCAGCGCCTCGAGCGGGGCGGCACCGAAGAAGAACCGGTCCACCACCCGGACGCGGTCGCCCCGCTCGAGCAGCTGCCGGCACAGCTCGAGGCCGATATAGCCCCCGCCGCCCGTAACCAAAACGTGCATCCCGCCAGCCCTTCGCGCCCCCCACCCCCCGGCCCGCCCAACGGCCAACGGGGACAGGCTGGCAAGCGCCTCTACTTCGGCGTCATGCCGGTGTCTTTAGATGCTCCTCGAGCGCGTCGGCGTAGGCGGCTAAAAGCTCCTTATCCGACACGTTCGCATCCCGCACAACGTAGATGGCCGGTTCCTCCGAGTAGACCCCGACGGTCGGAGCATCCGGCTCGCGGACAAGAGTTATGGCGATTTCCATGCTCACGGCTCCCTCAGCCCGTACTTCTTGCGAAGCTTGGCCCACACCGGTTTCGGCAGCTCGTGATTCGGGCCGCCGTCCAGCGTAACCCGTTCGCTCCCACGCGCGAAGTCGGTGCGGTCGCCCTTCCCGGAGCGAAGCCGTTGGAAGCCGACCTCCTCGAGCATCCGGACGACCTCACGGATCCGCGGCGGCATTCCGCCAGCCTAGTCGGATACCCATTGCCGGATCGTTGCGTGGAACTTTCGGGGGTGGGGTGCGTATCTAGATTGGTGCCTGCTTTTGCAGAGGGACGGATGATCATCGAAGAGGTGACCGACGAGCAGCTCGTCGGCCGGGTACGTGCCGGGGACCGGGACGCGTTTGCGCTCCTGGTCGAGCGCTATAAGCGCGGGATCGCGAACTTCATCGGCGCCGGCGTTCGCCCGCCGTCCGACGTGGCCGACCTCACGCAGGAGACGTTCCTGCGCGCCTTCGCCCACCTGGGCACCTACAACCCGGACCTCGGGCGTTTCTCGACCTGGCTCTACCACATCGCCCGCAACGTCGTGCGCACGTTCCTCGGCCGCTCGCAGCGCCGCCCCGTGGCCGCCGAGCTCGGCGAGGACCGCACCCTCGAGAACAGCTTCCCCGATCCCTCGGCCGACGCCGACCCGATCGGCGGGGTGCTGCGCAGCGAAGCCGAGGCCGAAGTGCGCGCCGCACTCGCCGACTTGCCCGAGCGGACGCGCACGGTGCTCGCGCTGCGCTACTACGACAACATGGATTACCAGTCGATCGCGACCACGATGGGGCTCTCGCTCGGCAACGTGAAGACGCTGATCCATCGCGGGAAGCTCGCACTCGCCCAGAAATTCCGCGAACGCGAAGCGGCCGCGGTGGCGGCGACCGCGCCGGGCGGCATCCTCGGGGGCCTCGGTGACCTGCAGCTGGTGTGAGGAGCGCTTCGAGCGCTTCCTCGACGGCCTCCTGAGCGCGGGCGATCGAAGCGCGCCTGCACGCGCACGTCGACGCGCTGTGAGAACTGCCGCGGCCTGCTCGAAGAACTGCGCGTCGTCGATGCGTTGCTGCTCGAGCCGCGCACCGTCGAACTGCCGCCCAACTTCACGCACGCGACGATGGCCGACGTGCACGCGATGCCGCTGCCCTGTGCGCATCGCGCTCCGATCGCGGCGTCGCTGATCGCCTACGTCGTCGGTGCGTGGTCGCTGGCCGGCGCGGCGCTGCTGATCGCGCCGAACGCCGTCCTGACCGCCGGCAAGAACACGCTGCTCGTGGCCGGTACGGTGCTGGCCGCGTTCGGCGGGCTCGGGCACGTGTTCGTGCATTTGGGCGACCGCGGCGACGTGAGTTCCTGGACCACCGTCGCCGGCGGCGTGGTCATCGCCGACGGCTTCGTGCTGGTCGCGGTCGTGGCCGCGCTGCGCGCCGCGCGGCCCCGGACCGCCGGGCGTTTGCGCTGGTGATCGCGCGTCTGCGGCTGCTGCTCATCGCCGCACTCGCCGTTCTGACGTTCGCGGCGATTTCACCGCTGGCCGCGAGCGCGCACGATCAGCGATCACGACAAGACCGTGTTCTTCCACAACGTGACGATCGCGCCGGATGAAGTCGTCGACGGCGACCTCAACGTGGTCTTCGGCGACGCCCACGTCGCGGGACACGTCCGCGGCGACGTGAACACGCTCTTCGGGCGCTGCTACGTCGAGGAAGGCGCCCAGATCGACGGCCAAGCGAACTGCGTCGCCGCCGACGCCGCGCGCGCGCTCGCACCGTGGTTCCTGAACTCCTCGGCGTTCGATGCGTTCGCGAATCAGGACAAGCACCTGTTGCTGAAGTTCGGCGCGAGCGCGATCGTGCTGCTCGTGTTCTTGCTCTTTCCGGTGCGCATGCGGCTCGCGCTCGACCGCGTCGAACGTCATCCCGGAATCGCGGCCTTCGTCGGCATCGTGGCCGTCGATCGCGATCCTCCCGGTCGCGATTTTGCTCGCGATCACGATCGTCGGCATCCCGCTGATCGCGCTCGAGTTCGCGGCCGTCTTCGTGGGCATCTGGCTCGGAACCGGCGCGATCGCGCTGCTCGTGGGCCGGCGGCTCTACCGAACTGGTCCTGCCCTCAACGACGCCCTCGCCGCTGTGGGCGCTGATCCTCGGCCTCGTGGTGGTCAGCGCGGCGGAAACGGTGCCCTACGTCGGCTGGGCCGTCACGGCGCTGGTGTGGCTCGTGGGCCTGGGCGCGTCGATTCTCGCATTCTTGGGAACATCACCGCTCGAAACGATGCGCCGCGCGGGAATCGGCGGGCCACCGATGCCGACGCGGCCAATCTAGACCCGCACGCACTCTCTCCATTCTGAGGTACCACGTGCCCTTTGTCGTGACCGGCATCTCCCAAGACGGCGACACCGCCGCGCTGGAACAGGCGCTGACAGCCGCCGGACTCGCCCTCGACGCCTTCGAAGTGATCGGACCCGAGGACGCGGAGAGCCAGGTCGGCGGCGCCGGCGTCATCGACACGAGCATGATCACGCGGCGGCCTCGAAACGGGCACCGGCGTGCCCGGGCTCACCGGCAGCGGAACGCCCGGCATCACGAGCGCGCTGACCGCATCCAATTTGAGCGAACTGGGCGGCGATTCACTCTGGGACCGGCTCGCGGATCTGGCGATTCCCGACGACGAAGTCGAGAATTATGCCGAAGCGCTCGAAGCGGGCCGCAGCATCGTCGCCTATCACGGCGACGAGCGGAACGTAGCGACGGTCGAAGGCCTTTTCGGCAGCGCCGGCCTAGCGAAAGTCACCATCTTCTAAGCGTCCTCAAAGCAACTTAAGGCATTTCTTATTGCAGGTTAACAGCCCGAGCTGGCGGCTGCTGTATATAAGGTGCCATGGGCATGCTTTTTCCGACCCACGGAACCGCATTCGTTCACATTGGTACGCACAAAACGGGCACGACATCGCTGCAGGTATTACTTGCGGCGAACGATGCGTTATTGCGCGAAGCCGGCGTGTTCGTACCGCAGGCCGGGCGCACCGCCCCGGGTTCGGCCGGTCATCACAACCTCGCCTGGGAACTGCGGCCCCAACCCCACTTCGATCCGTGGTGCGGCACGTTCGAGATGATGTTGCGCGAAGCTGCGTACGTTAGCGCGCAGAATGTGTGTCTAACCAGCGAAGAATTCGAATTTCTGAGCTTCAACGACGCCGCGCTGCGGCGTTTGCGCGATGGCTTTTTGGCGATCGGGTACCGGCCGAAGATCATCGTGTATCTGCGGCCGCAGTGCGACTACCTCGAATCGCTCTACGCCGAGATCTGCCGGGACTGGGATATCGCGTTCGAAGATTTTGTGGAGACGATCATCGCCACCGGCTTCTACGGTCAGTCTTGGTTCGAATATCAGCAGCTCGTCGGAGCCTTTGCGAACGTGTTCGGACGCGAACACGTGATCGTGCGGCCGTACCGCGCGGCGGCGCCGGCCGCTGCGCTGCTGCGCGAGTTCGTCGGGATCATCGCGCCGGGACTCGATTTCGAACGCCTCGTGCTGCCCGAGCGCATGAATCCGATGCCGGCGTTCTCCGAAGTCGTCGCCGCGCGCGAACGCCGGCTCAGCGGGAGGGTTCGCCATTCGATGGGGTCCGCGCAACGGTTCGACCCGCTGAGCGTCCTCGATATCGTGCGGCTATGCGCCCGCTTCCAGCGCTCGAACGAAGCGATTGCAAAGCTCTACGGGGCGCGCATCGGCTGCGTTACGCCGGCGACGCTCGCGCGCGAGGCGATCACCGAACTCTTCCGCGACCGCGCGAGCGGCGACCGCAAGCGACTCCTTCGCGCGCTGGTTGCCAGCGCCGCGGACATCGCCGCCTAACGTAGCTCGGCTCGAACTCAGCTAGCGCAGCGTTTCACGGTATGCAAGCGACGCGCCGGCAAACGTCTCGTACGGCACGCCGAACAGCGTTTCGTAGAGCAGCTTGCCGGCATGCGGACGTTCTTGTACGCGCGGTACGGTTGCCGCTCGCAATCGTTCGCGCCGATCGGCGAGCGCCCGCACGAAGAATCCGGGGCCGAGGGCCAGCCACGTGCGCCGTTGCGAGGGATACCAGAACGGAGCGCACGAGGCGGTAAACGCCGTTTTCCACGGGACGGGATACGACGTGAGTTCACCGGCGGCCGGAATCAGCGCACGCACGCGAAAGAACTTCGGCGGCCGGCGATACGCGTTGTAGAGCGAGAAGCCGTCGATGCGGACCCTGTGCTGCCGTCCCAGGCTCAGCGCGACGAGATGCGCGGCATCGTGGTCGACGTGTCCGCCTTCCCAATCGATCGTATAGATGCGCGCGGGCAAAATGCCGGCTTCACGTAGCCAGCGCTCGGCCATCGCTTGAGCGCGCTCCAGCTGCCCAACGAGCTCCCCGTCGCGGATGCGCCCAGTCGCGTCTTCCAAGAAGACGGCTTGCGTGCCTTCGCCGCCGATTCGCGCCAGCGCCGACCGCGTTTCCGCATCACGCACGAGCGGCGACACGCTGCGCCCGCCGTCGGTCAGATAGAGTAACCAGCAGCGGTGACCGCGGCTTTCTTCGCGAACGATCGTTGCCACGGCGCCGGTTTCGTCATCCTGGTGCGCGAGCACGAAGAGGACGTCTTGCCCCGCGGGCGTGCCGTCCATCGTCAACTGCCGCCGCTGCGGTTGCGATCGCGCTTGAGGCGCGCCGTCTGCAGGGTTTGCTTCGGAAAGTTGATGCGCACCGGCACCATGTAGGGCTGCAAGAGCGAGGCGCAATGCCGTTTGATCTGCAACCGCAGCGCGGCCTCATCGCTGCCCGCGGCCGGCGTAACGTCGGCGCAGACGATGTTCCCGGTGAGAAAATTGCGTTCGCCGTAAACGACGGCGTCGGCCACCTCGGGAAGTTCGAGGATCGCGGTCTCGACCTCGGCCGGGTAGACTTTCTGGCCGCCGACGTTGATCAGATCGGAGTCGCGGCCGAGGATGCGCAGGTATTCGCCCTCCACTTCGACGCGATCTCCCGTGACGAAGTAGCCGTCGTCGGTAAAGGGGCTCGGCGCGTTGAGATAGCCGAGCATCGCGGCGTCGGCCTTGACCTGCAGGATGCCGTCCACCACGCGCAGCTGATAGCCGTCGCCACCCAGCTTCACCCATAGCGATTCGGCCGATTTGGATTTCGCGCGCAGCACGCCGAGCTCGATCATACCGTAGGTCTGGCGCAGCTCGACGTCGGGCAGCGCTTCGCGCATGCGCGCCAGCGTCGACGCCGGCATCGGCTCGGCGCCGTAGGTGATCAACCGCAGGCTCGAGATGTCGTGACGCTCCAGTGCCCGGCTGATCAACAGCGTGTTCAGAAACGACGGCGTCGCAGGCAGGAGCTCGATGCGGAAGCGTTCGACCAACGCGAGGATGTCGTCGGGCCGGCGGCTTTCCGGCAGCACGGTCAGCTTGCCGGCCGCCAGGCATCCGAGCAGGGTGTTCAACCCGCCCCAATGGTCGAACAGCAGGAAGTTCAACGTGATCATGCCGGGCCGCGGCTTCTTGAATTTTTCGAGCAGGCGCTCGAAGTCGTGCACGACCACCTTTGGCCGGCCGGTCGAGCCCGACGTGAACAGCACGAGGCCGCAACTCTTGCGCTCGATGAGCACGCGGTAGAGGTCGTTCGGCGGCGAGGCGGGCCGGCGTTCGACGGTCACGTCGTCGCCGCACGCATCGATGACGAACTGCGCGCCCACTTCGTCGAACTGCGTCCCCAGCGCCTGATAGCTCGCCGCGGTCAACGGAACGACGATCGCTTTGCAGGCAATCAGCGCGAGCAGCGTCGCGACCGAGGTGAACGAGAAGTCGCCGATCAGCGCGGCCGGCACGCCGACCCCGATGCCCAAGCCCCGCACCCACGCGATGCGCTCGCCGACGAGCGCGGCCAGCGCGCTGAAATCAATCGTCGCACCGCGCCACGCGAGCGCCGGCGCCGGTCCGTTCGCGCGAAACGTCGCGAGCAGCGGATCGATGTTGTACGTCATCGGCAGCTCACGCGCGGACGAGCGCGGTCGCCCACGACAGGCCGACGCCGAAGCCGCACAGGATCGTCGGCTTGCCGGGCGCTACGCGCCCGTCGTTCAAGGCGTCGCGCAGCGCGATCGGCACCGAGGCCGAGACGAGGTTCCCGATCTTTTGCAAGTTGAGGACGACGCGATCGAACGGGATGTCGAGACCTTTGGCGACGCCCTGCAGCGCGACGAGACTCGCTTGGTGAAACACGTAGCAGTCGATCTGATCCGCGGTCAGGCCGTTGCGGTGAAGCACCTCGTTGACCGCCTTCGGTATCACCGAATTGAAAAACGAGAGCACGCCGAAACCGTCCATCTCGATATCTTCGGCGCTGCGCACGTTCCCGCTGCGGTCGACCGTCGTCGCGCGCGTGGCCTCCGAGCGCGGGAGCCGGCTGCCGCCCGCCCGCACCATGAAGCGGTCGTACTTGGCGCCCGCGGTCTTGCACGCGACGTCGAGGATCTCGACGCCGGGTCCCGTTCCCACGATCGTCGCGGCCGCGCCGTCGCCGAACAGGCAGCGGCTGGCGCGGTCACCGGGGTGGATCAAGCGCGAATACGTATCGGCCGTCACGACGAGCACCCGCTTCGCCGTACCGCTCAGGACGAGACTGCGCGCGATCGCCGCGGCGTAGACGAAGCCCGAACAGGCCAGGGTGATGTCGAATGCCATCACGTCGGGCGGAAGATCGAGCAGACCGTGCAGAACGGTGGAGTTCGGCGGGATCGGGTAGTCCGGCGTCTCGGTGCAAAAGATCAGCGCGTCGATCGATTCGCGCTTCAGCGCACCCTGCTTATCGAGTTCGAGGCAAGCGCGATGTCCGAGGTCGAGCGCGGTCTCGTCCGGCGCTGCAATCCGGCGTTCTTCAACACCGGTGCGGTCGATCAGCCGGCTCATGTCCCAACCGGGATACTCGCGTTCCAGATCGGCGTTGGTCAACACGCGCTCGGGCAGCGCGGAAGCGATGGCCTCGATCGAGACGCGCCGCATCAGGCGGCCATGACCTCGCGAATGTGGCGCAGCGAGACGATCTCGCCGTGTCCGGGATGCACGACCAGATCGCCGGGGAGCGACGCCAGTTGGGCCTGGCTCGCTTCCATTTCGGCGGCGGAGCCGCCGGGCAAATCGACGCGGCCCGGGCCTTTGCCCATCAGCGTGTCGCCGGTGAACAGCAGTTGCCCGATGCGCAGGCACGTGCTGCCCTTCGTGTGCCCCGGCGTCGGCAAAATTTCAATTGCGAATCCGGCGATCTCCAGCGTGGGCCCGAGTTCGGAGAGATCGGTAAACGCACTCGGAATGCGCAGGATCTCGGTTTCGCCGAACAGCGCGCGATAGATGTTCGCCTGCCGCAACAACGCCGCGTCGCCCTTATGCAAATAGAATGGGATGCCGTAGGCCTCGGTCAGGCTCACGACGGAACCGATGTGATCGTAGTGGGCGTGCGTGTTGATGACCGCGCGCGGCGTGCATCCCCGCTGCTCGATGACCGCTCGGAACGCGCCCTCGTCGAGCCCCGGATCCACGATGACGGCGTTCGCATTGGAGCCTTCGATGACGTAGCCGTTTTCACGCCACTTGCCGCTCGTGATCCGGTGGATCGCCGGTGGGCTAGACGAAATCATGCTCGAACCACGTGATGAACCAGTCGCCGATGTTTGAGGCGGCAAGGCGCAGCGCGTTCGCCGGCTCGAACACGACCAGACGAAAGCTCTCGGGGGCGCGCAAGTAGACGGCGGCACGCAGATGGGCGATCAACGGCCGGCTGTTGGTCAAGATCGAGATCAGGTCGGCGCGCTCGTCGATGGCGAGGCGGTCGAGCGCGCGAAAGACGGCGCGCCCGACGTCTTTTTGCGCGAAGTCGTAGCAGATGTCGACGATCCCGATCGCCCGGTAGCCCATCATGTCCATGATCCGCAGGGCCACGTAGCCGATCGGCACGTCGTCACGCACGATCTTGTAGACGAGATAGTCGCGGCAGGGGATCTCGAAGAAACGCGTGTTGAGCACCGCCGGATCAGCGCGGTCGGCATAATACTGATGGTGCGCCGCCAGCTGTGCCGACGTGGCGGCGGTCGCCTCGTCGAAGCGCTCGATGTGCACGAGTCGAACGCTGCCACCCCTCGCCGCCGTTTGCCGGAGCAACATGAGCCATGCCCATTGCGCGAGGGCGGTGAACGGCGCCAGCAGCCGCGGCCACGGCTGCTTCAGCAGCTTGTCGACGATCGAGCGAATGCGGATGGGCTTGGCAAAGATCGGCACCTCGCCGACGTCGGTAAAGCCGAAGGCCTTGTGAAACTCCAGCAGTCCGGAGCGGTTGGCGAGGCCCGTGATAAAACCGCGGCCGCTGGCCCGAAACGACTTCAGCAGCCGGGTCGTCAACTGGAGGAAGAGCGGGGTCTTCCGATACGCCTCGTCAACGGCGAGCAGACAGGCCATGCCGGCCTCGATCTTCTGCCCCGCGACCACATACGGTAAGCGCGAGATGCCGTAGTGCGCGATCACGGGTCCATCCGTTTTTTGGGCGATGAGGACGTCGCCGATCTCGGTGCCGCCGCGCGAGTAGAGCCAGCGCCATACCACACGCTGCTCGAGCGGCAGCAGCAGCCCGCGGAATTCCGGTACGTCGACGAGGAAATCCTCAACGGCCTCCGCGTCGGCGCTCTCGGCCGTGCGAACTTGCCACATCAAGTGCCGCCGAGGTAGATGACTTGACCCGTAACGGCGTGGCTCTCGGGGCGAATGAGCCAATCGGTCGCGTTGCTCACGTCGGTGAGCGCGCCCATTTCGGTGATGGCGTTGCGCGCGAGCACGGCCCGCAGTGCGGTCTCATCGACGGCCGCTGAGAGGTCGGTTGGGATCGCCGCCGGCGCCAGCACGTTGCACGTGATGCCGAGGCCGCTGACTTCCTTGGCGAAAACGCGCGAGAAGGCCGTGACCGCCGCCTTGGAAACGGTGTAGGGCGCCTCGCCGGCGACTTGATGAAAAGCGGCCATCGAGCTCATGTTGATAATGCGGCCGAAACGGTTCCGAGACATCAGCTTGGCCGCTTCGCGACACAGCAAGAACGTTCCCAGGAAGTTCGTTTCCAGCGTTCTCATCATGCCGGCGGCGGAGGTGAGGATCGCCGGCGCGATCGACGGGTTGATGGCCGCGTTGTTGATGAGCACGTCGAGCCGCCCGCCCGCTTTGCGAATCTCCGCGAACATCACTTTCACGGCGCTCTCGTCCGAAACGTCGATCGCAAAATGGGTGTACCCCTCGATCTCGGGGCCCGCCGAGCGGCTGCATCCGTATACGCGGTGGCCGAGCGCGGCGTAGTGCTCGGCAAGATGCTTGCCGATGCCGCGGCTCGTACCGGAAATGAGGAACGTAGCCGGCGGGGATGCGGTCGGCATGACGTGGATCGAGGACTAGCCGATCATCTTATCGAGATATGCCGCGAGGCTGCCTAGCGTGCGCAGCGGAGCATCCGGAGAGGTGTACATATCTTCGTCCGCGATCGTGATCGACTTCTCGGTTTTGTCGAAGATGATCTGCTCGAGCGCGACGACGAGGTTCACCAGCGCGAGCGAATCGATGCCGCCGTTATTGTCGAGCAGCGGCGTGTTCGGATCCTTGACGATCTGCTTGCCGGCGTCGGTATGCGCGTTGACGTCGTCGACGGCCTGATACACGAGCGCAAGCGAATTCGAAGTCATACGCGCTTGTTTTGGGGCCGCACAACCCGGGTCCTATGCTTCATACGGCAACCGGCAGACCGCGCAGGGCCGCTGCGGTAACGTTCCGCGCATGGGCCATGATCGAAAGCGTCGGGCCTTTGCCGGGCAAAAAATGCCACGCGGCCGAATCGGCCACGTACACGCCGCGCGCGGCGTGCAGGTTGCCCTCGGGCGATGTGGTCAGGTCGCCGGCATCCGGCGAGAACGGCAAAGGCCCGGCATAATGGATGCTCGCGCCCTCGCCCGGATCGACGACCCCCAAGGGGAGCAGACGCAGTTCGGACATCACGCCTTGCAACGCGCGCATCCGCCGTGCAAGGTCGCGCTGCTCGTCGCTCGTCGGTACGTATTCGGCCTGCAGGACATCGCGCTCGTTACCGGCCCCGCGGTTGAGCGCGAGCCATTTCTGCGGTGCCGGCGCTTCCGGCATGTGGATACCCAGCACGGTCAAGCTCGAGAGCATGATGCGCGTCGCGAGCAATCCCAAGCCGGCCGGAAACGGCATTTGCTGGACGAGCCGGTACGCCAGCAGCGAGCGGTAGGAGTAGAACCCGACGAAGGCCTGATCGGGCTCGTCGTCGCCGGGAAGATTCAGCGTTCCGGCGAGTTGCGCGAGACTGTGCCGTTCGTCGCGCGCCCGCCGTCCCAGCATCGCCAAGTTGAGCGAGGGCAAGTAGCGATAGCGGTTGCAGAGCAGCGGCACGCGCTGGCCGAACGCATCGAGCGAACGCAAGACGATGCGCGCGGTATTCAGCGCCCCCGCCGCCAGGATCACGCGCCGCGCGACGAACGTCACCCGCCCGCCGTTGCTGAGGTCCTCACAGTGCACGGCAACGCCGTCGTCGCCCTGTTCGAACGCGAGCACGAGCAACCCGTCGCGATAGCGATAATTGCGGTACGCGCCCAATTGCTCGATCGTCATCCACGGGCGGTACACCGAGCGCGCGTTGTCGGAATACATGTCCATGTCGAAGAGCGGATTGGCCCGCCGCGCGTACCCGTCGGCTTCGAGCGGCGCCGACAGCATCGCGATCGGCGGGCGGCCCAGCGCGAAGCCGCGCTCGCGCAGCGCTTCCCGCTTGCGCGTGTACGTCGCGAAAAGCGCCGCCGCATTATCGTCCAGTTGCTGCGGCGCTTGGAGCGCGCGAAAGTCGGCCATGTTCGGCGAGATGTCGTCGTCGAGCGCGCCGCTGATGCCGATGTCGTCGGCGACTTCCTGATAAGCGGCCCGCATCGCCGCGGGATCGAGTCCGGCGCGCGCGCACTCCGCGTGTGTGAACGTTTCGCAGCCGGCACCCCAGGCCGCACCGAGGCCGCCGCACGTCAGGCTCGTCACCGGCGCGAAGGTCGACGATGCGAACGGTGCCAGTTCCGCCGCGCGCTCGGTCACGTGCGCCCGCGGCGGCGTCAGGTGCGCGCCGCCCTTGGGATCGGTAATATCGCGCTCGCTGAGATCGCCGATGAAGTACGCGGCTTGATTTGCGTCCTCGCGGCGCAAGCGCGAAAACGGCGCTTCGGGAACGTGATTTGCGATGGCGCGCTTGGGAACGCCGACGTCGAGCGTGAGGACGCTATACCCGAGCGAGGCAGCCTTTTTGGCCGCCTGCGCCCCCGCGGGGCCCGAGCCGACGACGATCACATCGGCGTCGTACGCAGTCATCGCGACAGCCCGGTGAGGCGCCCGAAAATCCGGTAGGGCGCAAGAATGATTCCGGTTACGCCGATGAAGAGCAACAGCGCGAACGAGGGGACCGGGCCCAGGTGCAGCGGCTCGAAGTCCCGGCTGTAACGGGGATCGGCTTCCCGTTTCGCCAGGGCCACGACGTCTTTCGCCGATGGGCGCAGCAGCGCGCTAACGCGGCTGATCACGCATGCGTTTCTCCGCGACCAGTTGCGTTGCGTGGTAGAGGCTCTCGAACTGCCCGGCGTCGGTCCACCAGCCGCTCGAGAACATCGTAGCGCAGATCGCCGGCCGCGACGTAGGCGTTGTTCACGTCGGTGATTTCGAGTTCGCCGCGCAGCGAGGGCTTGAGGTCGCGGCAATAGTCGAACACGCGCCCGTCGTACATGTAGATGCCGGTCACGGCGTAGTTGCTCTTCGGGATCCTTGGGCTTTTCCTCGATGCGCACGATGCGGTCGCCGTCGAGCTCCGGCACGCCGAAGCGCTCGGGGTCTTCGACTTCCTTGAGCAACAGGCGCGCGCCGCTCGGCTTGCGCCTTGAACCGCTCGACGAACGGCGTGATGTCGTCTTCGATGATGTTGTCGCCGAGAATCACGCACACCGAATCGCCTTCGGCGAAATGCTCGCACAGCTTGAGCGCGTCGGCGATGCCGCCTTCGCCTTCTTGATAGGTGTAGTAGATATCGTGCAGGCCGAAATCGCGGCCGTTGCCGAGCAGCCGCAAGAAGTCGCCGGCGGAGTTGCCGCCGGTGACGATCATGATCTCGTCGATTCCCGCCTGGCACAACGTTTCGAGCGGGTAGTAGATCATCGGCTTGTCGTAGATCGGCAGCAGATGTTTGTTCGTGACCTTGGTCAGCGGCCGCAGGCGCGAACCGAGTCCGCCGGCTAAGATGATGCCCTTCATGCGTCCTATCTCGACGCGTACTGCGTCTTGTAATATTCGCGAAATTCGCCCGATTTGATCGGACGCCACCACGCTTCGTTGGCCTGATACCACGCCGCGGTTGCGCGCAGGCCCGGCTCGAATTCGACGCTCGGCGACCAGCCCAAGCGCGCGGCCTTGGAAGCGTCGAGCGAGTAGCGCCGATCGTGACCCGGCGCGATCGGTGACGTGCCGTACGTGCGTCTCCCACGTGCGTCCGGTCGCGGCCAGCAGCACCTTCGTGATCTCGATGTTCTCGCGGCTGTTGCCGCCGCCGATGTTGTAGATCTCGCCGAGCATCGCCGTGCTCGAGCACGTGCCGGATGCCGCGGGCGTGGTCGTCGACGTGGAGCCAATCGCGAACCTGGCGGCCGTCGCCGTAGACCGGCACCGGCACGTCGTCGATCAGGTTGGTCACGAACAGCGGGATCAGCTTTTCGGGATACTGATAGGGCCCGTAGGTGTTCGAGCCGCGCGTGATCAGAACCGGCGTGCCGTAGGTCGTGTGGTAGGCGAGCACTTGCAGGTCGCCCCCGGCTTTCGAGGCGGCGTAAGGCGAACGCGGGCGGATCGGATGGTCTTCAGCCGAGCTGCCGTGCTCGACATCGCCGTAGACCTCGTCGGTGGAAACCTGGAGGAAGCGCTCGATGCCGTGCTCGCGGACGGCTTCGAGCAGGACGTGCGTTCCCAAGATGTCCGTCTTGAGGAACTGTTCGGGCGCCAGTATCGAGCGGTCGACATGCGTTTCGGCAGCAAAATTCACGATCGCCGAAGCGCCGTCCCCGATCGCCTCCCGAACGGCGGCCGGATCGCAAATATCGCCCTGCAGGAAGCGGTAGCGCGGATCGCCGGCCACCTCGCGGACGTTCTCGGGATTCGCGGCATAGGTCATCGCGTCCAAGACCGTGATACGAATATCGTCCCGTTCGCTCAAAACCAAGCGCACGAAGGCCGAGCCGATGAACCCGAGGCCGCCCGTCACGATCCAGTGTCGTTGTCCCACGGGGGTCACCGGTTCGCCGACCCGCCGCCAGCCACTTCCTGGCTAGGCGGTCTTCCCGTCGGGCAGGAGCTCGGTGACCGCGCCGTTGCGGATCATCGCCGCCCGAATCAGACGAGGACGGCCCTTTACCTCAGCCATGATCTTGGCGACGTATTCGCCGACCAGCCCAACCGCGAACAGATTGAACGAACCGAACAGCAGAATGCTGATCAGGATGGTCGTCAGGCCCGGCGGCACGATCTCCGGATCGAAGATCCGCAGCAGCACGGCCGTCAGCGCCAAGGCGAGCGACACGCCCAGACAAATGACGCCGGCCGTGGTGAGCATCGTCAGCGGCGTGTCGCTGAACGAAAAGATCCCGCGCTTCGCCCAGGCGATGTTCTTGAACAGGTTGTTCGTCGAGCGGCCGAAGGCGCGCTCCGGGCGGTTGTAGTTCACGCCGGTCTGCCGGAAGCCGACGTAGGCGCGCAAGCCGCGAACGAACAGATCGCGTTCGGGGCAATTGAGAATCCACGACATGACGCGCCGGTCCATCAGCGAGAAATCGCCGGCATCGAGCGGAATCGGGACATAGCTGAACGCCGCAAAGACGCGGTAGAACAGCTTGTAGCACAGGCCCCAGAGGAACGACATGTCGCGTTTCACGCGCTGGCCGTAGACCACGTCGTAGCCCTCTTCCCAGCGCCGGTAGAAGGCTTCGATCAGCTCGGGCGGATCCTGGAGATCGCCGTCGAGCAAAACGACGCTGTCTTTCGTCGCGATTTCCATGCCGCTGCGGAAGGCCATCTGCGAGCCGAAATTGCGCGAGTGGGAGATACCGATCACGTGCGGATCGGCGACGCTGATGTTCCGGATGACCTCGGCGCTGTCGTCGGGACTGCAATCGTTCACGAAGATCAGCTCGTAGTCGACCGCGAGTTTGCGGAACGTGGCCGTCAGCCGTTCGTACATGAGCGGGATCGCCTGCCCATCCTTGTAGCAGGCGACGACCGCGGTGACGCTGCGCATCGGCTTCGCCATCGACTTGTTCGCGGAAACGGCGAAGGCGTGCTCGTCGAGCTCGACGATCCAGCCGGCCGTGCGGCGCAAGCCTTCGGAGAGGGGGGTCTCCGCCTCCCAGCCGATCGCGGCTTTGGCCCGCCGCGGGTCGGCAAACCAGTCCGGCCGATCCCAGTAGCGGCCGGCCATCGTTCCGAACTGCGGCTCTCCCGGGATGCTGAAGGTCTCCTTTGCGATGGCCGCCAGCTCTCCGATGGTGGTCTTGGTTCCCGTGCCGATATTGAGGCTCGCGCCGTACAGATCGGGGTTCATCCGCGCCGCAGCCATGACGAACGCCGCACACACATCGTCGATGTAGACGAAGTCACGCGAGATCGACGGGTCGACGAATTCGGGAAACGCGCCGGCGACGGCTTTGCGAACCAGATTGGGAATTAGCCGCGAGGTGTCTTCGAGCGGTCCATACACGGAATACAGCCGCAGGTTGACGCACGGCAGGCCGTGTTCTTTTCCCATGTACTCGAGGTACTTCGCGGTTGCCACTTTGGAGACGGAGTAGTGACTATCGGGCCGCAGCTCGGCATCTTCCGACGGGGCCGTGCAATTGCTCCCGTACTCACTCGAAGAGCCGGCATGAACGAAGGCTGCCAGAGGTTTGCCGGCGAGCTCGTTGACGAGGTTCGTCAAGGCGAGAAAGTTGGTCTCGTAGATCTGGTAGGCGTCTTGTTCGAACGAATACGCACCGTAGGCGACGCAATCGAAGATCGTTTGCGGCTTGATGCTGTTGACGAGATGCGCGGTGGCCACCCGATCGGTCAGGTCGACGGCGACGACGAACTCGTTGTTGACGTCGGCCAAACGCCAGCTCTTGCCGCGCTTTTCCACCGCGAAGACGTCGGAGCGTTCGCGCGCCAGCATCTTGAAGAGGTTGGCACCAATGAAGCCCGAGGCCCCGGTTACAAGAATCGGGCCACGGACCGCAGCAAGGTACGGGTCGAGGGGCATTTCCCTATGTTTCATCCGGCGGTGGCCGGCCCTCCGTTGCAAGCTGCCGCGGCGGAACCGGCTTCCAGGGCTAAAAAAGGCGGTCCGTCGAACTTCCGTGGATGATCCGGAGCATCTCGCGGACAGACTTCTTCGACTACGTTCGGTCGGACCGCGATGGCTTCATGCGGTCGATCGACGACCTCGACGTCTACATCGTGAAGGAATACTGCCCCCGCGGCAAAGTCCTAGCCTTCCGCGAGTTTCTGAAATCCTTTGCTGCCGCCCAAGAACCGTCATGGCACCCGTGCCTCGACGGCGTACCGGATTACCACCGCATCAACAACGAATATCCCGGGTCGTGGGTGCGCGCACGAATGCACCTCTTCTTGTTCCACCATTTCAACGAGCAGCGCGCCATCTTCGAGGACTTCAAAGACATCCTCGAGCTGAAAAATTTCTTGCGCGGAGCGCCGCCCGATGCCAACTTCAACACGATCCCCTCGGATGGTGTCATTTCCCGAATCGTTTCGCAGCACTATCCCGCCGGCGGCGGCTACCTGACGGAACACACCGATCCGTACAGCGACTTCGCTCTCGTGCAAACGATCGTTCAGGCATCCGACGTCGGCAGCGATTTCAAAGAGGGCGGATTGTACCTGCGCCCGGAGGCCGGCGCAGAGATCATCGAGATCGATCCCCACAGCGAAATGGGTGACTTGATGGTTCTGTCGCCCGCCGTTAGACACGGCATCACAGCGATCGACCCCGACCGCGAGCTCGACTGGTCCCTGGACCGTGGCCGCTTTATGATCCTCCCGATCATGATCTCGTCCGACTATAACGCGAATCCGGAATCGAAGCCGCGTGAGGCCTGAGTCAGGAGCACCCAAAACGCTGGTGCTTCCCGACGACCACGAGGCAATGATCGAGCTGTTCCTCACGGAGCTTTGCTCGCATGTGACGCCTCGCGGAGTGGTCCATGTCGGCGCCCACCAGGGTGAGGAGTTTGCTGCCTATACCCGGCACGGGATCAGGCGCATCGTTGCGGTCGAGGCCAATCCGCGCTGGGCCGCATTCCTCCGCGAACGGTCGCCGGACATCGATGTCATCGAGGCGGCCGTGAGCGACCGCGACGGACAGGCGGAGTTGCTCATTCATACCAGCCGCTCGGGCAGCGAAGAACCGGCGAGCCTACTTCCGCTGGGCGAGTTCGGAGACATCGTACCGTCGCTTCGAACGGACCGCAGCGAGACGGTCCGAGCGGTGCGCCTCGACACCCTCTACGCAGACGGAGAGCTCGCAGGCTGTGACTTTCTCAACATCGATATACAAGGCGCCGAATTACAGGCGCTGCAGGGTGCCGAGTTGTTCTTGCGCGAGGCCTGCGCGGTGCTAACCGAGACGAACGTCATCGAAATGTACGCCGGCGGTGCCACGGAAGCCGAGATCGATAGCTTCCTTACGGCGCGAGGATTTTCGCTCGCTTTGCGAGTTCACCATGAACTCTATCGAGGCGAGCACAATTTCCCAGCGTGGGGCGAATCGCTTTACGTTCGCCTACCCGCTTAGTCTCTATCCGGGTGTCGCACGCTGCGTTCGGGCGAAAGACCACGCACGTAATATGGCTCTGTGGCCGGCTCGACGGCTAAGACGGCATTCATCTGCGTCGGCGTGAGCTCGCCGGATAGGAACGCCTGCTCATCGAATGCGTGCACGCGGTCGATGAACTTTCGGTCCCATTCGTTCTCGACGTTGAAATTCGGGCCGAAACAAGCGTCGACAAACACATCGACGACGTTGCCGAACGCAAGAAACTTGTGAAATGAAAAGCGCTCGATCAAAAGCGGCAAAATGTCCTGAGCGCGGATTCCCTCAAATGCAACCGGCGAGCAGTCGTAGTTTTCATACACGTCTTCTTGCCGCGAAAGCAGGCGATTATAACGGTAGTTCGGCGGAAGCTCTTGCCAGAAGCGCTGCAGGTGCGCTAATGCCTCGGGCCAGCGCATGTGCCCATTCCTGCCGATCATATCGGCGACCACAAAGTAAGCCCCCGGCAAGAGGCTGCCTTTGATGGCGTCGAGCAGACCCTCGAGATTGACGACGTGGTGGAGCGCGTGATGTACCATGATGCCGTGATACTTCGCCTCCGTCGTCCACGCGTTGAGGTCGGTGACGACGTACGTAAAATGCTTTTCTAGACCGGCGGCGACGGCGGCTTGGCGCCCGCGTTCAAGGAGATCGCCGTTCAACTCGAGGCATTCGATCGTGAAATCTTCGAGACCAAGTTCAATCAAAAACGAGGCGATCGCAATTTCGTTCGAACAGTCCCCCGCGCCGACGCTGCAAAAATGGGGAAAAGTCGCGCCGCAATTACGGGCGCTGTCTCGAAGGGCTACGGCGAAGAACTCCATCGAGTTTGCAGCACCGATTTCGCGCCTCATGGGCTGGATATACGTGCTTCCCCAGTAGTCGAAGATCCCTGAGTATTTGTTGAAATCGGTGTTGTTGTAGAAATCGATGGTCTGCGCCAGCGAGGCTTCGTAGGAAGCCGCCGCGGCGTCCCGAGCCGGCTCGACCACGCTCGGAGTCGCCGCCGCCGGCCGTCCCGGCTCCGTTTTCTTCGCCCCCCGGAGAAACTCAAAAACCCGGCGCATCATTGCGAGAACGCTTGGCCGCTACGCGCCTTGCGCCCTCGTGCAGGAGAGGCGAGGTTCTCGATTTCGCGAAACAGCCTGCCACCCCGATGCAGACGAATTCTTTGCGGCAACCGACAGGGCAGCCCATTATTGAGCGCGAGCTTCCATATGCCGACGGACCGTCGTAGGACGATGAAGTTTCTCACCAACTTGCTGCGTCCGAACGACCGGCGGCAATCTAAGCAGGCAGATACTGCAGACGCGGACGAGAGTGTCTCGACGAAATCCGCACTTCTGAGCGATATCGCCAAGATTGTCGGGGCCCAAGACGTGCTGAACGTCAGCGGAAGTGATGGCCAACTCCTGGCACATCTCGCCCGAGCCGAAGGCTCCGCTCCCGATCTCGTTGTCTGCTTCGACGCGTTGGCTTCGTTGACGTCGGCTGAGGACTATCAAACGGCGGTCAAAACTCTAACGAGTTTTAAGGTACCTCTCCTGATAAGCGCACTCGACTTTCCGCCGATGGCTGATACTCCAGGACTACACTACTTTGAACAGCTTTCATTGAGCCTCGTTTCGAGGGGGTTTCTTTCTTTTCCACTGGCCTCGTATGAGGGACTGTCGGTTCTTGTGGCAATCCCGTCCACATCGATTTCGCCCAGAGATATAACACGAACAACGCTCAGAACCGCCATTGATGTGGCGGTTTCACCGCAACTGCTTTTTGAGTCGCTCGTCCGGTCACGCGCGCTATTGGGATTTTTCCCCGATCACCTTCCGCGCAGCATTGAATATCCTTGGATCGTAACAAATCTGCCACGGCACGAGAGCCTCCGCGTCGTGGACATCGGCTCGGGCGTCAGTGTTCTGCCGTTCATGCTCGTCGAGCGAGGGCACCGCGTTCTCACCATCGATCCCCATTCGATCGTAAGAAGTCTTGAAGAAAAAAGCTCCTGGACGGAATGGGGCTATCTCGACTACTCTCAGATCGACGCTCGCATCGAATCAATGAACGTGCCCTATCAGGACCTCGGCGATGACTTAGAGTTCGACGCCGTCGTAAGCGTTAGCGTCGTCGAACACCTCCCGCAAGCAATCAGGAATCGGTGCATACGCAAAGCCTACGACCAGCTCGTACCAGGCGGCACGATACTACTTACCGTGGATATCGAGCCATTTTCAAGGCGGCTATGGAACTATTCAGAGGGCATCAAAGTCGAAGATCAGGCGGTTCACGGCACGGTCGATGACCTCGTGCTCGAATTAACCGGGGCCGGCTTCGAACTTGAACTATTTGAAATGCAGGATTGGGTTCCGCTCGCTCGAGTTGGAATGGCGCGCTTCAAAGCCCGAAAGCCGAACCCTCATTAGTTCGACAATCCGGTCCTCGACATGCGCGCATGACTGCTTGGAATGGCCAGAACATTAGCGTTTATGGAGGAGCCGCAGTCTGCCAAGGACTCGATTTCCTCTATCGTAAACCGGTCGTGGGCGGCATTCCGATCGCCGACGTTCACAAAAAACCGAAAGCCTCGTTCGCGAAGGAAATCATCAAGCTGCTCCGGACTCGCGCCTTGCTGGCGAAGGCTTTCATGGTGCACTTGTACGTAAAGAAGAGGCTGGCCGCGCAGCAGGTCGACGGCACCCTGAAGGGCGTCAAGCTCCATCCCTTGCAGAGCCATCTTCACGACGTCGACCCGCTGCTCGTCGTTGGCAACCTCAGGCAAACTGACGCCTCGCGTCAGAATCGCATCGTCAACAGATGCGGCAATCGACTGCGACATGGCAGTATTCGCGGCGTTGCGAACCAACTCGTACGTTCTATCCGGGTCGCCGATAATGGCATTGATCGTCCGCACGTTCGTCAAATTGGCTCGCTCAACGTTCGCAGCCAGAACCGCATAGTTCCGAGGGTCGGCTTCGACCGCTACGACGCGGCCGTCCGGGCCGACCTTGTGTGCGAGCGGCACGGTAAATGTCCCGATGTGCGCCCCAAGATCAATCACGGTGTCCGCGGGGTCAACGAAGTGAGCGAGAAACGCGAGTTCACATCGTATATGTGCACCATAGTCGAGAAGCTGCCCGGTAATAAAGTCGTCTTTAAAGGCTAGGATTTCTCCAAAAATCGTCTGAACAACAACCAACTCAGGGCTTGCCGAATCACCCACTTGCGTACGCCTTACTACTGGTTCCGAATCTGCTCGTGCATAGTGAACTCGTTCACATTACGCTCGACTAGCGCCCAACCCTCCACTATCTCGAAGGACTTCGAATTGGCCATCTCTCTCGAGATTCACATCCCGATCAGCCCGAAGCAATCATTCTTCACGATGATACATTATTTCGCGGCGTCGCTGCAGCTCAACGGCGGTCCGCTGGCGGACACGCACATTGTTGTAAGCGTCGGCGACGATTGTGAACCGTATGACATCGCTCCCACATTGCCGCACTTGAGCCGCTACAATATTTCATGGCGGTGGACGGACCGGGAATTTTTTCGAGAGCATTCGTATGCCGCAACTCGGTTCAACCGGTACGCCAAGCCGTTCGAAAGTGACTACGTCTTGATGGCCGACTCGGACACCTTGATCAATGCCGACTTTTCCGATCTGATCCCACTCGTTTCCGACACAAACGGAATCGCCGGCGTGATCGCTACTTGGCCACCGTTCTTGGGCCGGGGCGAAGGCAATGTCGACCGCGAGCGGTGGGCGGGGCTTTTTGCGGCCGCTGGACTGAAAATGCCGCCTTTTTCCTACCACCATCCAGGCTACGACGTCTTCTACGCGCCGGGAGAAGGCATCGCCCAAGCGCCTGCCTATTTCAACTACGGGTTTGTCCTAGCAACTCGTCCCGCGCTTGAAACCATTACGAAGACGTTCTTTGACGACTTTCTGATCGCCACCGACTATATGAAAACGGATCTCGTCGAGCAAGCGGGGCTTGCGCTATCAATCGAACGCAACGGTATCAAAGCAACCGAATTGCCGGTGCGCTACAACTTTTGGAATCATGGGAAATATATCGCAAAGTACCCCGATGATGTGAATGATTTACGGGTACTCCACTATCTGCATCACGGGGTCTTCAAGAAACAAGAAGATATCGAGGATCCTCAGACGGTCGGTCGTTGGCTCAAGCAGCACCGGGATGACCCCGATCCTGTCGCACAGCTGATGAGCAGAGTGCTGACGCCCGTCCATCAGGTCGTGCTGTCCGATTTCTGATGCTCGCCGGTCTGGGCGATTCGTCTTACTTTGGCTTGTTCCACGACACGCGCGGTAGAATTTTGGATCGGTCGATGCGATCTTTATACTGTCCAACTTTCGCCAGCATAGCCACGAGCACGTCGTCGGTCAACGGATGCGGCTCGAGGCCGAGGTCGGTCAAGCCGGAGTGCGCAGGGTTGTAGTAGTGCTCTTCCTTCTCGGTACGCGGATTTGGAATGTTCGCGAGTTGCACTTCTAGACCGACCAGCTTGCCGGCAAGCCGCACCCGCTCGGCGAGATCGTTGACGGAGAACGTCTCGGTGAACTGGTTGAGTATCCGCAACTCTCCGCGCGACGGCGGTGCGCTGGTCGCCAACTGCACGCATTGCAGGGTATCGATCAAATTGAGATAGCCCCGGGTTTGACCACCCCGCCCATACACGGTGAGCGGAACACCGGCAACCGCTTGCGTGAGAAAGCGGTTGAGCACCGTTCCGAAAATATCGTCGTAATGAAAATGCGGCAGGAGGTCGTCGCTAAGAATGCTCTCGCTCGTTTCGAGGCCGTACACCGGGCCTTGCATTAAGTCCGTGACACGAATGCCGTACAAGCGCACGTAGAACCACAGCAAATCGGTGTCGAGAACCTTCGTCGTATGATACAGCGAGCCGGCCGTGCGGGGATAGAGAAACTGCTCCTTACGCCCCTTGTGCTCGACATCAATCCAGCCTTCTTCGATATCGATATTCGGCGTGCCGTACTCGCCCATCGTCCCAAGCTTAACGATGTGGCAGTCCGGGGTAAATTCCATCACGGCCCAGATCGTGTTGAACGTCGCCTGCAAGTTGTTATCGAGCGTGAGGGCAGCTTCGCGGCGCCCGATCATCGAGTACGGCCCTGACGGCTGCTCGGCGTAGTGGATCACGGCCTCGGGTTGCGCCTCCCGAAACAACGCCGTCATGTCCTCGAAATTCGTGCAGTCGCCGACCCGTTGGTGAATCTTGCGGCCGCTCAGCTCTTCGAAACGTGCGGCGCGCGCCGGCAGTTCCGGGGTTGCGAAAAGCGCCTCAGACTGCGTCTCTCGCGCGAGGTTTCTGCGCAAGTAATTGTCCATGACCCAGACGTCGTGACCGCCGGCGGCGTACGACATCGCCGTCGGCCAGCCGAGATACCCGTCACCGCCGAGAATGGCTATCCGCATCGGCGATCGCTATACGAGCGCGGCGGAACGAACGAAGTCGCGGACCTCATCCTTGCTCATCGCCGGGGAGAGCGCCGAGTTATAGGGACGCTCGATCGGCGTGCCGCGCTGTTCCCATTCAGCGAAGCGGTCGACCCCGTCACCCGAAAATGCCGGCTTCACAATGAGGTAGTTGCCCCAATCAAAGGTGCGCCGCACCTCTTCGTCGTTCGTCAGCTCTTCGTACATCTTCTCGCCCGGCTTCGCCCCGATCACGCGCACGTTCACATCGGCCGGCCGGCGCCCCGATTTAGGCGCGACCTCCTCGATCATCACCTGCGCCAGATCCTCAATGCGCAACACGGGCATCTTCGTGACGATCACCTCACCGCCGCGCGCGAGAAAGACCGCGTCCATCACAAGACGCGTCGCCTGTTCGAGCGACATGATGAAGCGCGTCATTCCCCGATCGGTCAGCGTGAGGTCACCGCCGGCCTCGATCTGCCGCTTGAACACCGGGATCACCGAACCGCGCGAACCGAGCACGTTGCCGAAGCGGATCGATCCGAAGATGGGATCGCCCGAGCGAGACTGCGCGCTGGCCGCGGAGATCAACCGCTCGCCCATCAGCTTGGAGGTCCCCATCACACTGGTAGGGTTCACGGCCTTGTCCGACGAGGTCAGGATCGTCCGCTTGACGTTGTTCGCATAGGACGCGTCGATGACGTTCTGCGTTCCGACGATGTTGGTGAGGATCGCTTCCTGCGGCGAGCGTTCGCACATGTCCACGTGCTTGTAGGCGGCGGCGTGCAGCACGATATCGCAGCCGGCCATGCGGCGCGTGAGCTGGTCGCCGTGACGGATGTCGCACAGAAAGAACTGCACGAGCGGATGGGCCCGCATCTCCTCGCGCAGCAGAAAAAGCTCGGTCTCATTCGTGTCGATGCCGACGACGCCCCGGACGCCGGTCTCGCAGACCTTGCGCAGCAGCTCCCGTCCGACGGTCCCGCAGACCCCGGTGATGAAGACGGTCTTGCCTTCCCAGTCGGAAACCTCGGTCACGCTGATAGGCTCCGAGCGGCCCGGTGCGGTACTACCAAAGACGGACCGTGAGCTTAATACGAATAGTCGGCCTCGTCATCGGCGTCGTGATGCTGGTGGCCAATTTCTATTACCACCGCGGGTTGCGCTGGAGCCGTTCTGGTTTCGGACTGCTGTTCCTCGCCGCATTCGGGCTCATCGCCGTTTCGATTTCACCGAACATCACGGATTGGCTTCGCGGCGCCTTCGTGCCGGGCGACCTCGAAGGGGGCCGCCTCCTCGCGTTAGCGACTTTTACAAGTCTGGCGGCGGTCCTCTTAGCACTGTATACGCGAGCCAAACTGGACCGTCTGAACGCGCTCTTCGACCGAGTCGTCTGCGGTGATGCTGCGGAGCGGGCACTACTGTCGCCCGGTTTCGCCGAGGGTCTGCGGCCGATAACGATTCTGATCGCAGCGCTCAACGAGGCAGATAATCTCGAATTGCTCCTGCCGCGCATCCCGCGCGATGTGGACGGCCGGCCGCTGGCCGTTCTCGTCATCGACGACGGCAGTTCCGACGGAACCGCCGACGTCGCCCGGAAGCACGGTTGCCTCGTCGCCCGGAATAGCGCCAACCGCGGACAAGGCGCGGCGTTACGGGTCGGGTACCTAATCCTCCAGCGTTCCGGCACCGAGATCGCCGTCACCATGGACGCCGACAACCAGCACCTCCCGGAGGATATCCCGACGCTCGTCCGGCCAATCGTCGACGAGCGAGCCGACTTCGTGATCGGCTCGCGTAGACTCGGCAGCGCCGCGGCCAAAGGTAGTGAGATCCGGTCGATCGGCGTCGTCATCCTCTCGCGCGTGATCAGCCAACTATCCGGCCGAACGATCACCGACTGTTCGAGCGGCTTTCGCGCCTTCCGCATGAGCCGGATGTCGCGGCTCGATCTGCGCGAAGACCAATTCCAAACATCCGAAGTCATCCTTGAGGCGGCAAAAAAGGGCCTCGTAATCGCGGAAGTCCCCATCCATATCGCGTTGCGGGCGCACGGTGAGAGTAAAAAAGGGCCCAGCTTCAGCTATGGCTTCTTTTTCTTCAAGAGTATGATCAAAACGTGGTGGCGATAAGCGCGATGAAAACAGCACACGGCGTGGACGTATCGGTGATGAAGCCGCTTCTGCCGAGCGCAGATGAGCTGCTGCCGTATCTGAGGCGAATCGATTCGGCGCGCTATTACTCAAATCACGGACCGCTCGTTTATGAATTCGAACAACGCCTCGCCGCGCACTTCGGCGTTGATGCTTCTCAGGTGGCGACGGCTTCCAACGGCACCACGGCGCTCAGTGCTGCTCTGATGGCTGTCAAGCCGCGTCCCAGTTCGAAATGCCTCTTGCCTTCGTGGACCTTCGTTGCGTCGGCCGCAGCCGCTTGGGCGGCACATCTCCGCCCGCATTTCGTCGACGTTTCGGCGGATACGTGGATGCTCGATCCCGAGGCGCTTCGCCGCCGAACGGACCTGGCCGACGTCGGGGCCGTTATGGTCGTCTCGGCCTTCGGCGCCCCTGTCGATTCGGCGGCATGGGATGCCTTCACCGAGGAGACGGGTGTCCCGGTGATCATCGACGCGGCGGCCTCTTTCGACACGGTGGCCTCGATCGCGGGTGCCCGGCCCGGCAAATCACCGATCATGATCAGTTTCCACGCGACCAAGGCGTTCGGGATCGGCGAGGGCGCACTGATCATTTCGACCGATCGCGAGATCGCCTTGGCAGCACGCGATTATTGCAACTTCGGCTTTCAAGACGATCCCAACCACCAGCTTCTGGGATACAACGGTAAGCTGAGCGAGTATCATGCCGCCGTCGGCCTAGCTGCGCTCGACGGCTGGACCCACCGGAGGCCGGCGGTAGAACAGCTCACCGCTAAGTATATCGACGGCTTACAGACGATCGAAGGCATCACCACGCTGCCCGGCTATGGCGAGGGCTGGGTGTCGTGCTATTGCAACATCGCAACGAAGGACGACGCCTCACCGACCGTCGACAACCTCAAAGCCAATGGGATCGAAACGCGGCGCTGGTGGCGTCAAGGCGTGCACGTTCTCTCGGCCTACCGCGAATGCTCGCGTGACGCCTTGCCCGTGACCGAAGCGCTCGCCTCACGTGTCGTCGGGCTGCCCTTCTATCACGATCTTCCCGACGACCAGTTTGCGCGCGTCCTCGATACGCTGCGAAGCGGCACCCGCTGACGTGAAACGCGCGGTCATTTTTGGAACGACCGATTTCGCGCAAATCGCGTACGTCTACCTTACCGAGGACAGCCCCTACCAGGTCGACGCGTTCACCATTCACAGCAGCTACATCACCCAGCCGACGCTGCTGGGAATCGATGTCGTGCCGTTCGAACAGCTCGAAGAAACGCACCCTCCGAGCGACTATGCGATATTCGTAGCAATCGGGTTCAAGCGGGTCAACGCGCTGCGAACCGAGATGTACGATCTCTGCAAAGGGAAGGGTTATGAGATGGTCCGGTACATCAACTCGAAGGCCATCCAATGGGGCCATCTCGACGTCGGCGACAATACCTTCATCTTCGAGGCCAACGTGCTGCAACCGTTCGTGAAGATCGGCAACAACACGATTTTGTGGAGCGGCAACCACATCGGGCACCACTCGACCATCGGGAACAATTGTTTCATTGCGAGCCACGTCGTCGTCTCCGGACATGTCGAAATCGGAGATAACTGCTTCATCGGCGTGAACGCCACGCTCCGCGACGGCATCAAGGTAGCACCCGGGTGCGTGATCGGCGCCGGCGCCACGATTTTGAAAGATACCGTCGAAAAAGGCGTCTATGGAGCAGTGGGCACGGAGCCCTCGACAGTGCGAAGCGATCGCCTGCGCAACTTCTAGATGGCGCATAAAACAGTAGCCATCATTCAGTCCAACTACATTCCGTGGAAAGGCTATTTCGACGTTATCGCCGCCGTCGACGAATTCATCGTCTTCGACGAGGTTCAATATACGCGCCGGGATTGGCGAAACCGTAACAAGATCAAGGCGCAACACGGCCTAACCTGGCTTACCATACCGGTCATGACGAAGGGCAACTATCTTCAGAAAATCCGCGACGTGCGGATCGATGGATCGGCGTGGAAGCAGGAACATCTCTTGCGAATGCGCCACGCGTACGCGAGCACCGCGCATTTTCACGAACAGTTTCCGTGGCTCGAAGAACTCTATGCGAACAGCACTACGGAATTCCTCACAGAAGTGAACGTGGGCTTTCTTCGAGCCATTTGCGAACGGCTCGGGATCAAGACACCGATTACCTCATCGAGCGACTACGAGATCGTGCCGGGAAAGAGCGAGCGCTTGCTCCACATCTGCCGCCAGGCCGGAGCGGATGCGTACCTATCCGGACCGGCCGCGCGCGACTATATCGATGAACCGATGTTTGCGAGCGCCGGCGTTGCGGTGGAGTTCGTGAACTACGAAGGCTACCGGGCCTACGACCAACCCTACCCCCCGTTTGAACATGGTGTCAGCATTGTCGACCTTATCCTGTGCACCGGCTCCCAAGCGGCCTCGTACATGAAGTTCGGTAGCGCAGCGTGAGCCCGTCGCATGACGAGGTCCGTCGGCTGGTCGATGATTACTATTCGGAAAAGGTTCGCACACACGGACCTACGCACCGCGGCGTCGATTGGAACTCACAGGAATCCCAAGAGCTGCGCTTCGATCAGGTCTTGCGGGTTGTCGACACGTCCTCGGCCTTCTCCATAAACGATGTCGGCTGCGGCTACGGCGCCCTGGCCGGCTACCTCCAAGGTAACGGCTTCGATTTTCGCTTTTACGGACTCGACTTTTCGCAAGCCATGATCGACCAGGCGCGCCGTATTTACGCCGACGCATCGAATTGCACGTTTGGCACCGATCCATCGGCGATGCCGGTGTCCGACTACTCCGTCGCAAGCGGCATCTTCAGCGTTCGTCTAACGGTGGACGACGATCTCTGGCGCCGGCACGCTATCGACACCATCGCCCTCCTTGCGGAACACAGTACGAAAGGCTTCGCCTTCAACATGTTGACGAAATATTCGGACGCCGACAAGATGAGGCCGGACCTCTATTACGCAGATCCTCATTACTATTTCGATTACTGCCGGGAGCGCTTTTCGCGACGCGTAGCATTGCTGCACGATTATCCCCTCTACGAGTTCACCATTTTGGTCCGTCTATAACGGACCGTTCTTGGATAAAGGGATGAATGCGATGAGCAAGACGAACGGCGAGTGTACGGTATGCGGTGGTGATTTAGTTCTCTTCGGGCCGCGCCTTGCGTATGAATATCATATCTGCACGCGCTGCGCGACGATTCAACTTTTTCCAATGCCCGACGAAAAAGGCTTAGAAGCAGCGTATGCCCATCAATATGCAACCGCTGATCAAACCGAGGAATTTTCAGACCCGAACCGGTGGAAGACAGCGAGTGACCCCTATCGGCAAGACATCCTTCGCGCGCTCGTCGATCATCAAATCACGGGCTTGATCGCTGAGTTCGGGTCGGGCTGGGGGCACCTATGCGAATTACTCATTGACAATGGCTTCACGTGCCGGGGCGTGGAGCTTTCTTCACAGATGGCACTCTACGCACAGAACAATGGCCTTCCCGTACTCATCGGAGGCTTCGATTTACTGGAGCAGCCCGACTTCGAGGAAGCTTCAACGATCGTCATGTGCGCTGTGTTCGAGCATTTGAGCAGTCACCATCACTGGATGCGACGCTTTAATCGCATGCTACCCATGGGTGGTTCGCTGGTGACGCTGCACCCGACCGCCGCATGTTATAGGCTGCTTGGAGCTCTCAGCCGCTTCGGCAATCGCCAGCGCGAGTTGCCGGAAATGCACGGGACGTTTGCGCCGCCTTGGCATACCGCGCTCTTCTCGTTGCAAGCCATGGAGATGATTGCCGAGCGAAACGGATTCGAAGTAATCGACGTGCGCCCGGCTTCGCAGGGCCGTCTCAGCGGTCTGATCGGCTTCGTGCAACGATGCCTCGGCCTTACCAACCGCATCGGTTGGCGCATCTTAGGCCGGCGCTGGCCATTGGTCACAACCCACGTCTTTGTTCTGCGCAAGGTGCGCGACGCTGAACCTGAAGCACCTAGCAGTGAGCGCGCTCAGCCGACAGCCGACGACACTTTAGTTACCAACTAAATCTTCGAAAGCCAAAGGTTGGCGCCGCGGCGCCTCAAGCAGAGCGGCGACACTGCTCGCAGCTCATCTTGATAGAAGCGAAAAATGTAGTTCGTGAAGAGTTCAATTCGAAAGGCGTCGTTGTTCGCCAGAAATGCCCGAAGGATGTAGCACTCATTCCAAAAGCGCCCCTCCGCTATCCATTCGTCCAGGTACTCGAATGGATAGAAGATATCGTGGAAATGAATATAAACTCCGGAGGCCAAGATGGGCAAAATCTCGCGAAAAATATACTCTACATCACTTCCGAATTTCACGACGTGCGACGAATCGATGAAGAGAATATCGCCGGCCCCCAATGACTCGAATAGCTCGAGATCGGCATCCTGAACTCTCTGCTGGAATATGCGGCACCGCTCTCGATCGGTGCCGCGCAGTACAAGTTCGAGTCGTTCCGGATAGGGCTCGATAAAGGTGCATGACAGGCTGCCATTCAGATAGCGCTCGTTAGTATCAAGCACGAGTGCCGAAGAAAAGCCGGAGCCGATCTCGATCAAACGCTTCGGCTGCAATGTTCGCAGCATCCCGTACAGAATAATCGCATCGGTATAGCTATACTGATCGTTTTCGAAATAATACCGAAACGCTTCGCTTCGCACTTCGGGAAACGGCGGGGCATATTCGATCGCGGCACCGATTGCTCGCAGCGTTTTCAGTTGTCGGTCGACCGCAAGATCGATTCCGGGTAGTAAGCGCTGAACAGGATGGGCTCCTATTGCCGTGGATCTCTCCGCGATATCGGCCACACTGGGAACGGGACTATAGAAATGACCGGGCAAATGCGATCCGCAGGCAGCAGTTAACGCCGCTAACTGGGAGCGGAGCTCTTCCCTTTCCAGCTCAAGCTGAACGAGCTGTTGGTCGTCAACCGACATTAGCGATCTTTGAAAGCCAGAGATTGGCGCCGGTGTTCCTCAAACAGAGCGGTGATACGGCCTCGAGCTCATCTCTATAAAAGTGAGTAAGATAGTTAATGAAGAGCTCAATCTGGTAGGCATTGTTGTTTGAGAGAAAGGCGCGAAGCATATAGCACTCGTTCCAAAAGAGCCCTTCCTCGTCGACCCAATAAGCCAGGTATTCAAATGGATAGACGATATCGTGAAAATGAATGTACACTCCGGACGTCAAAACCGGCAGAACCTCGCGAAAAATATACTCGACGTCGCTCCCAAATTTAACGACGTGTGACGAATCGATAAAGAGAACGTCACCTGCCTCCAGTGACTTGAACACGTCGAGATCGACATCCTGAACCTTTAGTTGGTAAATGCGGCACTGCTCCCGATCACCATCGCGCATCACGAGTTCGAGGCGTTCCGTATAAGGCTCGATGAAGGTGAACGAAAGGCTCCCTCCTAGGTACCGCTCGTTCGTGTCGAGCATGACTGCTGAAGAAAACCCGGACCCGATCTCGATCAAACGCTTCGGTTTCAATCTTCGCAGCATGCCGTGCAGTGTTATCGCGTCAGTATAGCTATATTCGTGGTTCTCATAGTAGTAGCGAAATGCTTCGCTCCGAGTTTCGGGAAAGGGCGGCGAATACTCGATCGCGGCACCAATGGCTCGGAGATTTTCCAGTTGCCTAGAGTCAGCGAGGTCGATCCCGGGGACCGAGCGTGGAAGGGGACCTGCTCGTATTTCCGCGGCTCTGAGCGCGATATCGGCGGCACCCGGGATGGGGCTGTAAAAGTGACCCGGCGGATGCGATCCACAGGCAACAGTTAATGCGGCTAGCCGGGAACGAAGCTCTTCAATTTCTTGCTGAAGTTGGGCGATTTGCTGACCGTCAACCGTCATTCGAGATTATCCGTCAGTAGGCGACCTGGATAACGCAAGTCTCGCGGATTCCGACCGCCTGCTCGGAAACCCTTCGCGACGGAGGTCCCGCTGTTGTCGCAAAGAACGTCAACTCCCGCGGTGCTTATTAGCGTTGTTACGACGATGTACCATTCGGCGGCGTACTTGACCGAATTCTACGAGCGCGCTGTCGCAAGTATTTCGGTCACGGGCCACGACATCGAGTTCGTCTTCGTCGATGACGGCTCCGGGGACGACGGTCGTCGGATTGCGCGCGGCTTCATGCTTGGGCCACATCGGGTTCGCATGATCGAACTCTCGCGCAACTTCGGACACCATCCGGCAATTCTTGCCGGACTCCGGTTCGCCGAGGGCGAGTTGGTATTTCTCATCGACTGCGACCTGGAGGAGCCTCCTGAAGCGTTCGCAGCGTTTTATCGCACCATGATGGCAGCGCCGCTCGATGACCCCATCGACGTCGTCTACGGCGTCATGGCGGCGCGACGCGGCGGTTTTGTTAGAAGCGGATCGGGCAAACTCTTCTATGCACTGCTCGCACGGTTCCTGAGTACCGCCGTGCCGGCGGATGCGGTGGTTGCGCGCCTCATGCGTCGCCGCTACGTGCAGGCTTTGCTGAGCTATCAGGAAACGGAAATTTACCTGCTGGGTCTTATGACGCTCGTCGGTTTCAATCAGGTTGCCGTCGCTATTGATAAAATCGATAAGGGCAGCTCGAGCTACACGTTGGGTAAGCGGATTGCCGCTATGCTGCAAGCGCTCACCTCCTTCAGTGATGCTCCGCTCTACGTTATCTTCTGGACCGGAATGACGACCAGCCTTGTGGCATTCGGAGGTGGGGCATTTCTTCTAGCGGACCATCTCATTTTCGGCGTGCATTTTCTTAATGGCTGGGCATCGCTTATCCTAACCGTAGCCTTCTTCAGCGGCCTCCTTGCATCGTCTCTCGGCATCATCGGCATTTATGTTGGTAAGACGTTTCGGGAAGCAAAGAGGCGGCCGACGTATATAATACGAGACATTGAGAAGAACTTTTGATTTGGGAAAAGCACGGCGTCATCCTAACGCCGCAGCCTAATTCTTGGTATGAATTGGCGACAATGTTGCCCCTTGCTGACGACGAAATCCGGACCGATGGAGTCAGGATATATTTTAGCGGACGCGACAGCTCCGGGCGAGCCAGAGTAGGCTATTTCGATGCGGACCTCCGTTTCGAGATCGTTGTCGGCTCGGTAAGCCCACGTCCGATTTTGGATCTTGGCCCCTTAGGTGCGTTTGACGACGGCGGTGTCACTGCCGGCTGCATTGTGACGCATGGCAACGACAAATATTTATACTATGCCGGTTGGACGCGTGGCGTGAGTGTGCCGTTTTACGATTTCGTCGGCCTTGCCGTAAGTGTTGATGGCGGCGCCTCCTTCAAACGCGTCTCAGCCGGACCGATCCTCGACCGCAATGACGTGGACCCCTACCTCACCGGGCCGCCGTTCGTCATGATCGAGCAAGGCACTTGGCGGATGTGGTACGCATCGGGAGTTCGTTGGGAGCTTGTCGACGGCAGTCCGAAGCACTTTTACCACATCCGATATGCAGAGTCGGCCGACGGCATCCATTGGAAACGCGAGGGCCACGTCTGCATAAATTTTGCCTCCGCCGATGAATATGCGATCGCGCGCCCCTGCGTTACAAAGCATGCCGGTGGTTATCGCATGTGGTACTCGTTTCGGGGTGCCGCTTACAGGATCGGGTACGCCGAGTCTCGCGACGGCATTACCTGGCAGCGGGCCGATGATCTTGTGGGAATCGACGTTTCGAAGGCCGGATGGGACTCGGAGATGGTCGCGTATGCGTACGTGATGGAGCGCGACGAAACACAGCACATGTTCTATAACGGAAACGGTTACGGCCGCTCAGGCATCGGCTATGCTCGCCTGGCTGGCAGCCTTCCCCACACCAGCGTATGACGACCACTTCTGCGAGCGTTTCGCAAACCCGACCTGATCGTGGCGCTGGCTTTAGCCCTAATTATTAGCGTTCTCATGGTCGCGTTAAAGATGCTCGTCACCACCGACCGATTCGGGGATACGGCGGCATACCTTCAGGTCATTGAGAATATCGCCAGCCGCGGCGTTCCGGTAAGTCAACTTGAGGCGAATCTCATCGCGTATCAGGAGAGCGGAATCGTTCACCTGACGGCGGCTGAAATTGCAAAAGACCCCCTCGCGCCGCCGGCCGTCAACGAAGCCAACGAGTTTCACGGGCACCTCTACCTCATTCTCTACCCCATCGCCGCATTTACAAAGATTCTGCCGACCGATTTTGTCATAGTTTGCGTCGACGTCCTCAGCTTCATGGGCCTCGTCCTCCTCGCATATTTCTTCCTACGGCAGAGCGGCATATCAATCGTAGCGTCGTGTCTTTTCTGTTTAACAATCGTTTCGCATCCGGCGTGGTCGCAGGGCCTGCTGTATGGTCAATTTTATCCGGATCGCATCTTTTTGGTGGGTGGGCTGGCGTTGGCGCTGGTGACCATGCGGAAGACACCAAGCCGCTTGCCGTTCATCGGCGCAGCATTATTTTGCCTACTGATCCATGAGCGGGCTGCTATTTATGCGGGTACGTTCCTGTTGCTCTACGTCGGGCTCTATTGGAAAAGCAGTGGACCAGATCGGTTGTTGAAGCTGGGCGCGGGTATCGCCCTATTATTGTACGGCTTCGTGAGCTCTATGTTTTTTCTCGAGCAGCTGTATAACGGCAATTTTTTTAAGGCTGCTAACTTCATCGCTCTTTTTCAAAACCAGGACTATATTCAGTACACTCTCCTGTATTTGCTCGCCAATGCGGTTTTCTTGATTCTTGCACTCTTCGAACCGCGCGCCGCTCTCATCGCGTTCGTTCTCATGTTGCCCAATATTTTCGGAAATATTGGCGGGGCCGAGAAAACCGGCTGGAGTACCCACTACCAAAGTTACTACCTGCCCGTGCTCATATGGGCGGCCATCATGGGTTTCATCAGCGCCTATAACCGTTTCGCGACCCGGCTTCCCCATGTCGCGCTTCTCGTGCTTACCGCGCTCGGGAGCGCCGCTTTGATGTCTCTCGGCCCCGACAGGGCTGAGGGGGTAAACGTGAGTTTGGATCAGACGCCGAAGAGCTTCTTCCCGACATTGGTTCGAGAGGCGACGACTTGGCTCGGACCGGCAGGGGTGGCGCGCCAGGCCGCAGTCAACGAAGCACGGATTGCGATACCCGAAGGTAGCGTCGCGACCGTACCAGAGGCATTGATGGCGGTGCTATACGAGCGCCGAACACTGCGCTTCTTCCCCTTCGACATCGATCACGCAGATTACGCCGTGCTGGCGGTTACCGGTAGTGAAGGCGGCCGGGTAACGTACGGCGGATTCAGCGGGAGCCGCCTTGGCCCGGAAGAGGATCGAAAAATCAATGAGGTGCTCCTTGCCAGGATGCGCGCGGATCGATACGACTTTGCTCATCCGACGTTTCTGCCGGTATTCGGCTCTGCGGTTTTGAAGAGGACCCATTGATGGCGGAGAGCCTCAAAGTGCCGTTCAATCGCGTGGAAGTCTCGGCACGGGTGAAGGAGTATATCGCAGAATCCCTTTCTCGCGGCGGCCTCGGCGGCGACGGGGTCAACACAAAACGTTGCGAGCAGATCCTCGAATCGCTTTTTCCGGGAGCACGCGTCTTACTGACTTCGTCGTGCACGCATGCATTGGAAATGAGCGCGTTACTCCTGGGAATTAAACCGGGCGACGAAGTGATCGTGCCGTCCTTCACATTTTCGTCCACCGCAAACGCCTTCGCTCTCCGGGGCGCAAAACTGGTTTTTGCCGACATCCGTGCTGATACGCTGAATATCGACGAATCGCACCTCGAATCGCTTATAACGGCTCGAACCAAGGCCCTCGTCGTGGTTCACTACGCCGGAGTTGCCTGCGAGATGGAATCCATTCTGGCGACGACCGGCGACCATGACATTGCCGTGATAGAAGACAACGCTCACGGATTTCTCGGCTCCTGGCACGGGCAGCCGCTCGGAACGCTGACGCCGATGAGCGCGCTGAGTTTCCACGAATCAAAGAATATCACGTGCGGCGAAGGAGGTGCGCTCGTTATCAACGATCGCGCGTACAGCGACCGAGCGGAGATCATCAGGGAAAAAGGAACGGACCGCAGTCGCTTCTTCCGTGGCCTTATCGACAAGTACAGCTGGGTCGACATCGGCTCGAGTTACGTCATGTCCGACGTTCTGGCGGGATGCCTGCTCGGAAACATCGAGGATCGGGAGGAGATTCAGCGCCTCCGTCAGTCCGTGTGGGAGCGCTACAGCGTCGAGCTGCGCTCTTGGGCAACCGAGAACGGTGTGCAGCTTCCTAAAGTTCCCGTTGGAGCTGAGCAACCTGCACATTTGTTCTACGTCGTGATGCCGAATGAACACGATCGGGACCGCTTTATTAGCCACATGAAAGAACGGGGCGTCGGGACGGCGTTTCATTATCAACCACTACATCGATCGAAAATGGCGATCGATTCAGGTTGGGCGAGCAACGAATGTCCGATTACCGATCGGATTAGCGGCCGGCTCGTGAGGCTCCCCGTCTATCCCAGCCTGACGCTCGCCGAACTGAACCACGTTTTGGAAGCGACGGTAGCTTTTTGCGCCGGCTGACCGAGTTCGCAGATCTCACCCAATGGACGGTTTTACCGTGAGTTCGCGAGGAGCTGACGAACTTCGGCTGTGGCTCAGAGTCTCTTATAGCATTTATTCATACATCGAACAGTTATGCGGCCTCGTGCTCGAAATTTCGCCTCCCTTTTTGCGTCATTTCGTATTTATGCTGACGTTTAAGCGGTTTGGACGGGGCGCGCATGCTGATTACGGAACTTACTTCCGTTACCCGTGGAAAATATCCATCGGACCCGGCACGTGGATCAACCGTGGGACGAAGATTTTCGCTTCGGTGCTCGTGCGCGATGCCGAGATCATCATCGGCCATAACGTTGCGATCGGACCCAATGTAATGATCCTTTCGGCAGGGCACGACTATCGGACCCGGCTTCTGGCCGCGACGGCCGGCACGGTACGAATCCTTGACTACGCGTGGATCGGTGCCGGAGCCATCATTCTGCCGAATGTGACCGTCGGCGAAGGAGCCGTCGTAGCAGCGGGGTCGATCGTTTCCCGCGACATCCCCGCTTGGACGGTCGCAATCGGAGCGCCGGCGCGGCCGGTGAAGTCACGAACGTTGTCCGACACCCCAAGCGCGGCCGAGTAAAGCCGCTATAGCCGGCCTTCGGCAGCATAGACCGCTTCGATGATCCGTAGTGCGGCAGCGGCATCTTCGAACGATGGGTCGGGTGTCCGATCCAGCGCGATGTCCTCGAGAAAGGCCGCGTATTCGACATGCCAAGAGTTATCGGCCATCGGATATTCGTACGTCGTCGTCGGAGGCGGGCCCATTTCGGGCGTCATCGCGTAGTGCGTGAGCCGCTCGACCCCATAGCTGCCGCCCAGCCCGTTGGCATCGAGTTTGCCCGTGCGGCCGAAAATCTCGAACGAGAACATGTTCTTCCACTCGGTCCACGACGCGTGCAGGTTGGCGACTTGACCCTGCGGCGTCCGCAACAGGAAGAACGCGTTGTCCTCGACGCCGCTCTCCCAGAAGTAGCGCGGCATGGCTCCGCCGATCACGTCGAGGTCGCCGAGGAACCAGCGCGACAAATCGAGCAGGTGCATGCCCTGGTCGATGGCTTCGCCGCCGCCGGAAATCGGAGCGTTGAAGCGCCACTCGGTCTCATAGCCGACGCGCCCGCCGTGCCCGTAGCGGGCGCGAATGTGCGTCAATTCGCCCAGCGCTCCCGAATCGACGATCGAGCGAGCTTGCTGTAACGAGCGGTGGTAACGGTGGTTGAAGCCGACGCGTACCTTCGCACCCGTGCTTCCCACGGCCGCGCGCACCGCATCGAGTTCACCGGCGCGACGCGCGGCGGGCTTCTCTACCAAGACATGCTTTCCGTGACCGGCAGCGGCCGCGGTGATCTCGGCGAGTCCATCGTGCGCCGTGGAGATCAAGACGATGTCGACGTCATCTCGCGCGACCGTCCGGCGCCAATCCTGAGAGGCTTCAGCTCCGTATATTGCGGCCAGCCCCGCGGCACGGCGCTCGTCGACGTCGCAGGCCACCCGCAAATCGCCCGGCGCAAGCACGGCGGCGCGTTTCGCGCCGATGAGCCCGCAGCCGACGATCGCAACCCGCGGCTTTACCATGACCAGCCGCGCTCTTCGGGGATGATCCGGCGGAGCGTATAGACGTCGCCGTCGAGACGTTCTTTTTCAGTTGCGAACCGCTGCCACGGGTCCCATGGCGCTGAAATCAATTTGCCGGTGATGCCGTCGGAGGCCCGGGAGGCGAGGAACACACACAGCCCGGCGCCGACTTCGAGCGGCGTGCCACCGGCCGCCTTTTGCTTGACCGACGCCGCGTAGAAGGCATCACCGACGACCTCCGGTCCGGCCTCGAGAATCTCCTCGAGCAGCCGCGTGTTGAGGGCTCCCGGCGCGACCATGTTCACGTCGATGCCCGCCTCGCGAAGTTCTTCGGCAAGCGTCTCGCCGTAACGCACGAGACCGGCTTTTGAAGCCGCATACGCGCTGAGGTTCGGCAACGGTTTCGTCGCCCCGCCGCCGGACAAGATGACGATCTTGCCGCGCGCGCTGCGGCGCAGCGCCGGCAAGGCCGCGCGCGTGCAATACACGGCACCGAGCAAGTTGATCCGAATGGCGTCGCACCAGGCCGCCCAATCGATGGACTCGATGGCCCCCTTCGGTCCATAGATGCCGGCATTTGCGACCAGGACGTCAAGACCCCCGAAGTGCTTGGTCACCTCCGCGATGAGGTCGTCGACGTTGGCCTCGTCCGCAATGTCCGCGACCACTCCAAAAATGCTTGCCTCGGGGTGACGCTCCCGTAATGACGCGGTGGCGCAATCGAGATCGTCGCGGTTACGCGCACAGAGCGCAACGTCGTAGCCTTCGCCGGCCAATGCGTCGGCAATCGTGAAGCCGATGCCCTTCGAGCCGCCGGTCACGAGAACGCTGCGCCGCTCGCTCACGTCGCGCTGCCTGCCATCACGCCCTTGCCGAAGGCAACGTAACGCATGCCCGGTACGGCGCCGAGTTGCGGTTCGAGAAAGCGCATGATATCGATTACCACCGGCGCGCCCGGGCCGGCCCACGCCGCCGCCGGGATCGTCCGAAACTCCGGCCACGCGGTGGCGACGACGACCACGTCGGCGCCGGCAATCGCTTCTTGCGCCGTGCTCACGAGCTGCGCGATGCCGGCCATGCGCTCATCTTCGACGGCGATCGCCGGATCGAAGGCGCGAACGTTCACGTTGGCCTCGCGCAGCCGGCGCGCCAGCACGACCGACTCCGACCCACGCAGCGTGTTTGTGCCGGGTTTGTAAACCAGCCCGAGGATACCGACGCGGCCGCCGTGCTTGGGCAACGCTGCCATCACCCGTTCGTATGCCCACGCGCGATGCTCGGTGTTGCTGACGACCGTTGCGCGGGTCTGCGCCAGAGCGAGGTCGTGGCGGTTTCCGAGTTCGCCGAGGTAGGCCAGATCGCGCGCGAGCGTTCCGCCGGAGAACGCTTCACCGGCGCGCAGGTAGGCCTTGGGGCCGATCCGCACGTCGCTCTTGAGGCCTTGCTCCACGTCACGAGCATCGGCACCCACACGCTCGCACACGGCCGCCAGTTCGTTCGCGAACACGACCGAGGTCGCCAGAAACGCGTTGAGCGCATGTTTCGTCATCTCGGCCGACTCGACGTTCATCCACACGATCGTCTTGGCAAAGCCGCCGATCGCGGCGTCGATCGTCGCGCGCGTCTCGGCAGTGCGAACGCCGGCGATGAACCGATCGGGTGCGCGGAAATAGGCAATCGCCGATCCGAGCCGCAGGTTCTCGGGAATCGCGGCGAACTGGAACCCCCCGCCGGGGAAGAGTTGCTCGAGCGCGGCCACACTGCCGACCGGTAACTGTGACGATATCGCGACGACCGCGGGGCCCGCGAAGGTGCGCAAGAACGCGGCCGTCCGCTGCAACACGAAGTTTGGATCGGCCACGTCGTTGGCGTCGACGGGCGTGTCGTAGCACACCCAGATCAGCTCCGAACCAGCTGCCGCTTGTGGATCGGCGGCGAACGTGAGCCGCCCGTCGCTGCGGTCCGCTGCGACCAGGTCGGTCAGGCCGGGCTCTTCGATCGGCAAACGGCCGGCCAAGATTTCATCGACGATCGCTTTGTCATCGAGCGCCACCACATCATGGCCTTCCGCGGCAAGACACGCGGCCGTCACCATGCCGAGATGCCACAGACCGAGGACGGCGATCTTCACCGCTCGTTCGCCAACAGCCACTCGACCGTGCAGACGACCGACTGCTGAATCGTTTTCGTCGGCGCCCAGCCCAACGAACGCATTGCCTCACAGTTGAGGAAAATGAACGGGCTGTCGCCGATCCAGCCACGTTTGCCGCCCGCATAGCGGCGCTCCGGATTGATCTGCAGCCGTTCGGTGATCCACGAAATGGAATCGTTGACGGTGCAATGCTCGGAGTTTCCGAGGTTGAGCACGTTCACCGGTTCGGTCGCACGTTCAATGGCCGTCAGGATCGCTTGAATGCAGTCGGCGACGTAAAGGTACGATTTGCGCTGCGACCCGTCGCCGAGCACGTCGAGATAGCCCGGGTGCGCGCGCAACTGGTGAAAAAAATCGACCACGTGCCCGTGACTGTAGCGTTCGCCCAGCAGCGAGACGAAGCGAAAGATCCAGCCCTGCATACCGAAGCCCTCGCAGTAGGCCTGGATGAAGCCCTCGGCCGCCATCTTCGAAGCCCCGTAGAGCGACGTTTGGACGGGGATCGAGGTGAACTCCGGCGTCGGAAATTCCCGCGCGTCGCCGTAGACCGACGCGGTTGACGAAAAAGCAATCCGCTTCACGCCCCGCAGGCGCATTGCTTCGAGAACGTTCAGCGTCGCGCGCGCGTTCTGCTCGAAATCCCTGGTCGGATGTTCGGTGCCGAAGCGCACGTCGGCATTGGCGGCGAAGTGAAAGACCATATCGGCGCCGTCGACGATTGCCGGCAGCCGGTCCGCCTCGAGCAGGTCGACGTGGTAAAACGTGAACTGCGGCGAACGGCTCGCCGACGCCATCAGCTCGCGTTGCCCGGTCGAGAGATTGTCGATCCCCACGACAGAATGCCCATCGGCCAAGAGCCGGTCCAACATCGTACTTCCGACAAAACCGGCACAACCCGTTACGACACAACGCACGAAGCACAATCGTTCGTATTCACGTCAAATGGTTCCCGTTGCCCCAGCGCGCAACGGAGCATGCGGGGAGGGGCGGTGCTGCCGCCCTGGTGAACCAGGCGGGGGTGCTCGGAACACCGCCGCCGCGGCTCGCTTGCCTCACGATCGACATGGAGCCTGATCTCCACGATCCCAGCGAGCGCATCCGGCTCTTGGAAGACGATGACCGGCTGGCCGCCTTCGGCTCCTTCCTCCGCCGGAATGACGTGCCGCTCACGTGCTTCACGCTCCTCTCTCAAGCCGCGCGGCACCTCGATCGACTGAACGCACTGGCCGCGATGACACCGGTGGAATTCGCCGCGCACAGCTATACACACGACACCGCCAATCCCGCGTCTGCGGACGAAGTGCGCCGGTCATGGGACACGTTCGGCGAGCTTTGGAATGCCGCGCCGCTGGGGTATCGCGCGCCGAACTGCATCATCGACGAGCGCGGCATCGACACGCTGACGCGTCAAGGCTTCACCTACGATAGCAGCATCGTTCCGGCACTTCGGCCCGACAAGTTCGGCTACAACAACCTGCGCTACGGCCGCGATCCGTTTTTCTTTGACGGGCCCAACGGACGCATGCTGGAGCTTCCGGTCGCGTGTCTACGCGGAATCCGGCTGCCGTTCATCCTCAGCTACATCAAGCTGCTCGGCTTGCCGGCATACCAGGCCGCGATGCGTGCGTTTCCGTTGCCGGATGCGGTCGTGATGTATTTTCACCCCTTCGACCTCTACTTGCCGGAAATTGCCGGAAACCTCTCGGGTTGGAAGCGGCAAGCGCACTTGCGCAATGCGGCGAACGCGCAGGCAATTCTCGGGCTCGTGATCGCCCTACTACGTGAGCAGGGTTACCGGTTCGTTCTGATGCGCGACCTCGCCGCCGCGTATTCTACGCGTGCCGCAACGCCGGCTCACGCGTTGACGGCCGCGTAGACACCTCCGCGGCTGTGTCCCTCTGCTTCAGATGCGTCCATTGCGACTCAACCAATCTGGCGGCAGTGGAAGAGCGCATCCTTTGTAACGATTGCGGTGCGGTTTTCGAATCGACCGACGGGATCCAATGTTTCTTGCTACCTGAATCGGACAGGAGTATGGAAATCTATTACGACACCGTCGCCCCCAATGTGAGCTCGGGCCAACTCAGTTACACGCAAAAAAAGGTTCCGTATCTGGAGCTGAGTTACCGGCGCGTCACGCGAGCTCTTCAAAACAGCCTGCGACGGCGGGTCGCACCGGGGAGCGCGGTTCTCGACGTTGGCTGCGGTCACGGTGCGAGACTCGCCGGGCTCGATGACACCTACCGCTTAACCGGCATTGATCTCTCACTAAACAACCTACGGACTGCGCGAACGAACGGCTACGATGTCGTTCAGGGCGACGCAAAGCGGTTGCCGTTTGTGGACGATCAGTTCGATGCCGTCATCTCCTCCGAGGTCATTCAGCATATGCCCGATCTCCGTCCGGTCTTGGCCGAAATGGCCCGCGTCTGCCGGCCTGGCGGAAGCCTTCTCATTTCGACGATGAATTCCGGCTCGTTGCTTAGGCGCGTACTCGGGATCGCACGGCGAGTGCGCGGGTCCGCAGTTTCGATGCCGCTCACTCAACGGCGACCCGCTGATTTTGCCATACCTGGAGTTCTGGCTTTAATGGACGTCGCGTGGATTCTACTACCAAGCCCGATCGTTGTCATCGGCCCCGGTGGGACCAGTGCCGCTTCACCGTTTGCGACAAGTTTTGTCGCTCATTTTCTAAAAATATAATTTAATCGCGAAGCCGTCACACTGAACGCGCGACGAGCACCATCGTTGTCCGGTGAACGATCGTTAGCGGGAGTTCGGGCAAGGCTCGCGCGACCTTGAGCGCCCAGGCCGGCTTAACCTGAAACGAGCGCAGCAGTTTCATAATCGCGTTGCGGGAGGAAACCAAGTGTGCCCAAATGCGATACGTCCGCTCGACATGGAACCCGTTACGCTCCAAGACGATGGTCAAGGCACGCGGATTGTACACCACGCAGTGGTCCGGCGGAACGAGATACCACCACCGCCGCCCGAGCAGACGGCTTAGCAGACTTCGGTTGTTCCCGGTCCCGATCACGATAATACCACCGGGTTTCAGCCAGCTCCGAATTTGGCCCAGCAGTGCATCCGGGTTGGGCACATGCTCGATCGTCTCCCAAAGTGTGATGACATCGAAACGTTCCGCCAAGTCGATCGTCGCCGGGTCACCAGTCCACACTTGGAAGCCGCGTGATTGCGCCAGCGCGGTCGATGCACCCGCGACATCGATCCCCTTCGCCATGAATCCTGCCCTTGACGCAGCTTCGAGAAAGTGGCCCGACGCGCAACCGACGTCCAACAAGGCCAAACCATGCGAATGGCGGCGAATCAGGCCCACATACTGCTGAAAATTCTTCAGATGGATCTGCAGATCGCCTTCGTAGTCGAAGTAGCCCGTCAGCTTGGTAGCCCCCGCTCCACGACAGAGGTAACTATCGCTGTAATCGGCCTCCGTCGACGGCGTGGCGGTCCCATCCGCCGCACCTAGTGAAAAGCCTAGGCACCGGCTACACTCGAGAATCGGATATCCTCGAATGTGAAACCGCTCGCGCAATTCATGGCCCTCACAAATTGGACATATGTTCATAACCACTAGGGTTTAACCGAAACGCTTTTCTTGAGATAAGCCACGTGGAGATTCTGAAACGAAATCGATGTCTTGTCGTTCGTGTTCTGCCCGGTAAAGACAAAGAGGAGCAATCGCACCGTCGAGTGTTCCGGCGCGAATTCAAACGCAAACGGATACGACCCAACGTCGTTGAATGCATTGACGCCCGTCGCCGCGCTCTTGCCGTCAACCGTGCTCAGCAGATACACCTCGGCGCCGGCGTCCCTCGGCAGCGGTGCACCGGCAATGGTAATGACTCCGGATACGGCCAGCGGCTCGTTGGGTTTCGCGAGCAAATCTTGGGTGATCTGTTCTGCGCCCTTGACGTTGTTTAGGCTCACCGTTACGCCGCCACCGCCGGGCTTAAGGTATGCCGTCCGCAGTCCGGCACCCTCGGCCCAGCCTTTCGGTCCCTGTGAAAATGATGCGTTCACGAGCAAATTGGGGCCTTTCGTCGGCAGGCTCGGATTCGGAACCGTGGCGGTTTGGGCGTCCGTGTCCCGGTCGGCTCGAACATGACACAGGACGAGTGATCCTTCTTTGTAGATGATGCTGCCGCAATTCTCTTTCACCGATGTGATGGGAGAGGCACGATTGCCCTCATCGAAAAGTAAAGCGACCTTACCTTTCGGAAGTTGCGTCGTTCTGGGGTCGGTACGGTCGTAAAAATGAAGATCCGTGCGCACCATTAGGTCGGGAAAATTCCAGAACCCGCTCGTTGCAACGTACGTCTGCTGCCGTATCATGTCGATCAGTTTCGGGGAGTAGAAGAGTGCGCCCGCCGTCGTATCCATGAACTGCTGGTTGGGAGGCGGCCCGCTATCTACGGCTATCAGCACCCACGGCCAAGCCCCGATGCAGCAAACGATAACGAGACCCACTGCTCCCGCCAGTGCATTGGCTGTCGGTAGGTTAATTCCACGCCGGTCTGCGAAACGGCGGACCAGCCCTTGCGCTTCGAGCGCACCCATGACGATGATTAGATAAAAAGCGATGACGATGTGTTTTTCGTCCTCGCCGATCTTCAGCCACGTTAGAAGCGAGATCGCGAGCAACGGAACGTACGCCCAATTTGCATAGACCAAAACGATCGCGGCCAGCAGGGGTAACACGAGAAACGACGGGTAGATGAATCCATTGATCCTCGCAACGAGATGGCCGAATAACACCGGGTCCGATTTGCTCGTTCCCTGCAGGAGCATATTCGAAAAGAAGTCCATTGGCGTTTGGAATACCGCGCGCACGTCGAGCGGATGCGTGCTGTGAGCCACCGAGAAAGCGATCGAGACGAACAGCACGATGAACCCACCGATTGTAAACATCGCGCTGGCGATGATCGCTCTGGTAAGCCTCAGCAATATTTCCGAAAAGCCGCGCGATGTCTGTCGCCCGTAGGCAACGGCAAAGACGAGCGTCGTAATGGTTGCCGCCGCCACGAGCTTCGACTCCATGGCAAACCCAAAGCATACGCAAGCCGCTAGAAAGCGTTTGTTTCGAAGCAGCTGCAGCGGCCCGGACGTAAACTCCATCCTTTTCAGAAACGCTAGCCCCAGGGTCGCAAAGCCGATAGCCCAGATCTCGCCATAGAACTCAACGGAGAGATTTGTCACCATGCGCCAGATAAAGAACAGGACGAACGCAACGACGACCAACCACGGCTCGAAGGCATAGAGCCCGACGACGAGTATGACGGCGGCTACGGTCTCAGCGCCGACCCGGGCAACATCCGCGTTATCGTGTGAAATCTTAAAAAAGAAGCCGCCGACGTACTCGAGTGGTCCGTTCGAACTCTCTGCAGCCGGAAAGACAATCGGCGGCGCCGACATCGTACAATAGCAAAAGTGATCTGCGAGCGATCGACCGAGCTCGAGATTTTGTGCTTGGTCGGTGTCGAGTGGAAAATACCACGAATTATGGTAGACGAGCGCTACCAGCATCAGGCCGACGAAAAGAAAGACGGTTCGTGCGGATAGGATCCGCTGCCCCCAAGGGCGCTCGGCTACACTTGCGTCGTACCCGTTCCCAGCCGCCATCTATATCTTTTCAAGACTCAAAATAAAGTTCGTAGCAAACGGCGCGCCGATACCAGAGCGCTGCTTGTCGACACTGATCGCACTCGTCGGCGAGTAGACCCAAGCCACGTCGAGGAAACGAAGAGAAAGCCGTTCTCCAAGCTTGATGAGTTCATCCGGCGTACGCCGGATGATCGGAAACGGGAAAGCGCTGGGTCGGAGGGACGGCGAAAAAGCGCGAACGAGTGCTCTTAGAATTGACCATCGATACAATGTCGAGACGATTACAACCCCGCCCGGCCGGCAGACACGCGCCAATTCGCTGAGAAGTGAAGCGGGTTCTTCAAAGAGCTGCAGCAGTTCCGCGCAGATGACGGCGTCGAATTGGCTCGATTCGAAGGGCAGCGCCGTTGCATCTCCTTGGTAGGTCTGATAGCCGCGTTGCTTTGCAAATGGCAGCATATCGAACACGAAGTCGACGCCGACCCTCCCATATTCAGCTCCCAGGCCTTCGAGGAGCGCTCCGTGTCCACAACCGACGTCCAACATCAGCGCTCCGGGGCGAACCCGGCGGCGAAGTACGCGAATAACGGCTTGTGAGAGGATTCTCAGCTGGTAGTCTAGTTGAGGCGAGTTGAATTGAACGTAGCTGAGGTTTCCAGCATGATGCTCGGTCGCTACGCGTTCGCAAAATGCCTGGACGTCTGCGTCCACCTCAGACGGCATGATCTGTGGGATCCCGCCGACAATGGGATAGGTCGTCGAACAAGCGCTGCACGTTAGGAAGTCAGGCTCTTCCGGCGAGAGAGCAGCGCCGCAGCGCGGACAACGCAGCCGGATCGTCTCCTCCGAAGAGGTCATCTTCGCGGTAACGCGCGGGAAGACACCATCGTCCCGGCATAGGCTTGGCGGAGCGGCTCTGTGGCGACTTCCCAGGTGATTACTGCTCCGGCCTCATCCAGCACGCGATGCAGTTCATCCAACGTCATGTAATTAAGGCCGCCGTCGGTCACTCGCCAGTAGAGACTTTTGATAGCCCTGAGCACGGGGCTTTCGGATTGCAATGGCTCGAGCAACAGTACCGTTCCGGCAATTCGTAACGCTTCACGGACGGTAGCAACAATCTCGGTCCGAGTTGGAATGTGGTGAAGCACCTGCCGAATGATACAATAATCGAAAGAGGCATCTGCGTGCGGATATGCTCCGCCCGAATAGTACTCCCAAGCCGCATCCGGGTGACGTTCTCGGCAATGATCCACCATGTGAGTGTTGTAGTCTGAGGCTGTATACTGGATGTTGCGTCCTGCACGGGAAAAGAGCCGAAAGCCGTTCCCGTCACCGCAGCCGATTTCGTACACGCGAGATCCGTCGGCGACGGTTCGGAGAATAACCTCATCTTCCGAAAACTTGTTGCGAATGAGTACCGCTGAAACCGGTCGCACGAAGAGTTTGATCAGCGAAACCTTTAACCGATAAATCAGCGGAAAGTCAAAAATACGATCCATGAAGGGCCGGCTGCTTTTCATTTGATTACTTCTTCATCCAAACGGAATTCCAGCACGTAACACCGGTCCGAGGCGATTTGTCACAGTCAGCGGAAGCTGCTTCCAAACGCGTTGACTGATACTGCGGCCTTCATGAATTTTCGCGAAGTCGGGGACATCCTTTCCGCGCCGGGCGAAGTACAAGTGCTTCACATTCCGCTCGCTTCCGGGCCATTTGGTCTTGAACTGCTGGCTGCCGCTTCCCGGCGAGTTGCCCCCGAGGTCTAAACTGCTCAATCCGGCTCGCGATGATGCCGCGATCACATGCCAATATAAGAGGTAGTTGACGTAATCAGTAAGCAGCGCATGCCTCACGACACCGTACAACGCGGTCCAACCGGCCGGGGCCACGACGCAAAGCAAACCGCCCACCACCTCGGCGTCTCGCAGTGCCAGAAAAAGGCGTAAATCCTTCGTTCCGAGATGCCGCTTCATCGCGCTAAACATGCCCCTCCCGACAACCGGCGTTCCTAGGAAGCGCATATTAACCGCATACTCGTCGTAAAAGGCACCGTCGATTGCCCGTAGCTCCGGATCTTCAAGCACTCGATAGCCTCGCGCTTCGGCTCGTCGAACGTCCCTGCGAGCGTAACTCGATAATGACCGAAAAAGATCTTCCGGCGGCAGATCGGTCTTCACGATACGGCGAACCGTCGCCCGTTCGGCCGTGGCCCTCGCAGCAACGTCGCCGTCGCCGGCGTCTCGTAACAAGAAGTAGCGGGCCCCCGACGCACGGTAGAGGTCGATCGCAGCAGCGCGCAATGCCTGGGCCACCTCCGGATTATCCGCTAGTAATCCGTCCTCAAGCGAGGACAGGTGCGCCCCGGCAAGCATACTTCGGCTGGAGTACATGGGGAGCACGCCCCGTATGCGTCCCTCTGCTTCTCTTGCAATGAGAAATCGGCACGTTACGGTAAACGCGTCGCGCAAGATACGAAACCACGCCGCATGGTGCATTGCCTTTGCTTCGGCATGCATCACGACGTACGCTTGCCACTGGTCGAGGTCGCTTTCTTGCGCGACTGTGACATGTACCACGACTTACCGCACTCTAACGAGTGAAGATGCTGATGTGGCCATCTTTCCTTGGGCGCGGATATTCATATTCATGAAAGCCTAGAGCCTGCACTTGCTGCATAAAGAGCGCATGACTGTCGTTAGGCCATGGCGAGTTGGTATTTATGAGGAATGCTCCGAGCGAGAAGCGATTTACATAATCGCGCAAGTCCCTGCCTTCGACGCTCGCGATAAACCCTTTGTCATCGAAACTGCTGTAAATATTGCCGATATTGGTAATGCCTCGTTCCCGTAACAAAAACGTCATGTTCAGAAGATCGAACGTGTAGACCTTGCGATCCGGGGCGATATGAGATGCGACGTATTGCGCTTCCGGGCACCCGTCGCACCAATTCTCATCAAAGTATGCACGGTTCGGCATGTACGAATTGATATCGGCATAGTCGACAATATATAGCGAGTACAATGAAGGCCACGCCATCGGGGACGGCACGATACCCGCGACCAAAACAATGAAAACACTCACCTGAACGACAGTGCGTTGCCCTCGAACAAACCAGAGCGCTAGAGCGCCGAGCGCCGTGAAGAATAAGGGCATTATTTCGAGAAAAAAACGGGCGTGATGCGAAGTAAGTACCCAGTATGAGAAGCCGTAGGTGAATGCGGCTGCGAGAACTAGGGTGGCAGGGGACATGTCGGCCGCGCGCCGCCTAACGAGGACGTAACCGATCGCTATGAACGGCAAGTACATGAACGTAACGGCGACATTCGCTCCATAATCGACGAAGTCGGAACTTTGCGTGTCCGAGAAGAAGCGCACGGGGACAGCAAGCAATTGTGCCGGCGAAGTTGAGGTGTGCAGCCGCGAGTTCATGTGCTGTGCTTGGGCGCGAGAGAACTGGGAATCGGGTTGATGCAACGCGAGGTGCAGCACCGGCGGCACCGGATCTCCATCCAGGACGAGGTTCATCACGTACCATGGCGCGCTCAGAAACAACAAGATTGCGAAGTAGGCGACAACCCGTGCTCTAGAGAGCCGGTGGGCAGACGATAGAATCAACAAGCAGGCAAAGAGGGGCAAGAATGCAAGCAGCGGGGGCTTCATCCCGGCGAGAAAGGCTGCCAGGACAACGAGTTCGCGTGTATAGTCCGATCGCCGGTCGATAAGACTCAATGCCGTCGCCATAACGGGGAGAAATATGAAACAGCCGATGCAAACATCGAGCATTCCGGCGTTTGCCCAGCGCAGAAACGTCGGCTCGAAGGCAAATGGGGCGACGACGGCGAGTGGGATCGCCGTCGTTGTGAGCCAAGCTACCGGCCGCGCCTGATTGGTCACAGAGAGCGCGCACACGCGTACTACGCTGAAAATTCCGAGCGCGGACAGAGCACCGCAAAACCATGGCAGAAAGTTCGTATACTCGCCGAGTCCCGCCTTAAAGAACGTGGCGTACAGCGTCAGGAAGTTGTTGGCATAATAAGGCGTTACCAGAGTTGTGTCGACAAAGATGCGGCCCGCGCGCGCCCATTCAAGAGCATACGGCAGATAGAACGCCATGACGTCGAACGCGCCAGCCGGGAGGGCGGCCGGGATCGCGATCAAGAGAAGCACTATATACAGTGCGGCCGTTACCGGCGTCGCCGCATGACGAAGTGGTGCTAGACGCGAAAGCCAAAAATTGGCAGCGCTCGAATCGGATCGGCGCATCAAGATCGCGAAGGCAGCAATCTCGACGATGCCGATGAGCGCAAAGCCGCGGGCGTCTAAAATTCCGACAATGCCGATGGCAAAGACGGCAAAGCCGAGGAGGGCCATGCCTGTTGCAATCGTGATGATCACATCGCCCAGGGCAGCGGCGTCGTTTTTTGGGTCTCGCGGCGAGCGCAGTAGCGTTCCGGTGATATACCAGTACGCCGCGAATACGTGCAGTGCCACCATGCCGAGAAGGTAATGTGTTGCGATATACATCGCTCAGGTCTCGGGCGTACTGAGCGAGCCGAAACGCAAAAATATTCCGAGCGAGACCAATGCAGCGACGATCGGAACACCCAGCAAAAACAGCCCGATCACTACTGCGATGAACGCCGACGCGATAAGCGAGCCTTTCACGGGCGCGGGATCAGCTCTGCGATCAGTGAGGTTCCCAACGGCTCCGGAATCCGGCTCTCGAGGGCGCACACGTTCCCGTAGATCGTTCCGGCGAGCGAGCGTGTTGCCCCTATCGGATACGGCTTTCGCTTCCAGCGGGAAAAGTAGAAGGCGATCGGGATACTCGCGAACCCGTACCATTGCAAGCGCCGGACGGTGAACTCGAGCTCGAGAACGCGCCGCAGCGAGCGCGCGGTGTAGCGGCGAAAGTGGCCGAGCTGCTCATCGTGCAGACCGAAGAGGCTTTGCAGAGCGGGGACGCTCACGATCGCCCGGCCGTCCGCCGCGACGATGCCGCGCAGGGCCCGCACCGCCCCCACATCATCGTCGATGTGTTCGAGCACGTCGTGCATCACGACGAACTTCGCCGGTTTCCGATTGCCGGCGAAACTTCCGAGGGTGGCATTGAGCACCTCGACACCGGCTGGGGCGCTCCGCAGGGCCGCTTCGTACGCCGCGGGGTCGGGTTCGCAGCCTACGATCCGGAGCCCGCGCGGGGCCGCGAGGTGATTGAAATAGCCGCTGCCCACGCCGATGTTGTAGAGCAAGTCTCCGGCCCGCATGTACGGAGCCAACCACCGAAGGGTCAGTTCATACTTCGCGCGCGCATAGGGGTCATTCTCGCGAAATGAATGGTCATCCGAGGTATATCCGGCATTCAGCCCCGTGAACTGCACCGCCTCGGCGTTCGTCGGGAGCGATTGCCGCTCTTGCATGGCGAATCCCCGTTAGAGGCTGTCGTCCCGGCGCCAATGCTGGAAAGCAGCGTATCGCCGTCGAACGTCGCCCCTCGGTCCTGATAGCCTCTTCGACGGAGCCTAACTTTAGATGACGATGCCCGTGGCGAGCATGATGTCCCGCATGCGGTTTCCGAAGTGCCGGGGTTGACGCTCCGGCCATGTCCGATCTGCGATGTGGCCACGCCGCGCGATCGTGTCATTGGGGAACTTGAAAAGACCTTTCCAAAGCAGACCGAGTTGACCCAGTACAAGCTTACATATTGCGCCTGCCGCGAGCTTATTTTTCAGTCCCCTGCGCCCAGCCAACGCGACTACGATCTCATGTATAAGGAAACGTATCAGTTTAAGGGCATTTACCGTGATGCGGAATTTGCGCAAGGCGCCAGCACCTGGTTTACGAACACGCTGTACAAAATACTCACGGAAACGCATGGTGAGGGAATAACGTTTTCGGGCTTAAAGCTTCTGGAGATCGGCAGCGGCCTCGCCTGGATGTGCCAAGCAGCAAAGTCACTCGATCCCGGTTTTATGACGCTTGCGCAGGATATCTCTGCGGAAGCTGCAGATGAGTGCCCCTGGGCCGATCGGTACCTCGTTGCAGATGTCGCAGATCCGGCAATCGATTCTTTGGCGCCTTTTGACGTGATTTCGATGACCCATGTAATCGAACATCTGTTAGATCCTGTGTCAATGCTCAGGCGCTTATCGAGCCTCCTCAGCCCGACCGGAATTATTTTTGTAACCGCCCCGCATCGCCCTACAGGTTGGTCCGCGTCTTCGGATATTTCCGATTGGCGGGAGTACAGTTACAATCATGTCCCGGCACACATTCAGTATTTTTCGGAGGGCAGTTTTAGCCGCGCCGTGAGACGTGCCGGACTATCGGTTGCTCGATTCACTGCGTCGGCGGACAATGAGGTGTTCGAAGCCTGCGTTCGGCATCCGGACACTCAAGAGAGTACTCCATCAAGACCGTCGTTGCGACTTGCAATAAGGCAGTGGTTTTCCAAACTCATGCGTATTCGTGGCACGGGTTCCGCTGCCTAGAGCCGCTCAAGCATCGGCTATGTGAACGAAACTCGCTCGACGATGCAACCGAGATCGCGACCGTCGCCGCTTCCCGCCACTTCAACGCTTGGACGGTACGCTCGGTCGAACTCGATCTCTACGTCGATGAGCTCGCCGGCCGCCGCTTGGAGATCCATCTCGACGGTAAATTGCTCGCCCGAACGTACTCCTACTTCGATCGAGTTCTCGGCGCTGCGCACGGTGACGTGCACCAAATCACCGGCACCGGGCCTCCACGCCTCTACTTTCACGCGCGACAGCGGCTCTGCGGCCCGGCATTGGAAGCCGCCTCGCTGGAGCATCCAGCCTTCCGGTTCAAAACCATAGGTGCGGCGCTGAAGCACGACCGGGCCGATTACGGGGACGTGAACCGCACGCGCCCAGTCTTCGAAGCGGCGATTAACTTGCTCGAGTGTAGCGCTGTGCTCGATTTCCTTTTGCTGATAGTAGCCGATGTAGTCGTCGCGTCTTTGTACTAAATCGTGCAGCTCGTCGAGCACTTCCTTGCCCACGACGTCGCCGACCTTGAGCATGGCCGAAATTGGCCGCTGCACGTAAAAAGTCGCGTGCGACGCAACGGCGGTTGGGGGCGCTTCTTCGGTATAGAGGTAGATCGAGAGCGACTTCCGCGAGCGGTGTCGCTCGCTCTCCGGCAGGTCGATACGCGGGAACCCGTGCCACGAGCGTTCAGTTGTTTCAAAAAGGATCGCTCGGTTAAATGCCGGGGCGTAGCTGCGGATCTCATTGGCAGCGGCGTCACGCGGGTTCGAGTGCAGCTCGATCGCGCCGCCCCAAGCGTCGTCCCAATCTTTGTTGAGGTAAACGATCAGATTGAGCCGCCGATGCGTGCCGGTTTTCGGGTGCAGATTGAAGTCCACATGCGGGTCGAGCCCTTGACCGTGGCGGTTTTCGTGCGTTCCGCCACCGAAATTGTCGGGGTCATACAGCAGTCCGTCGATCGACGTGACGGCGCCGACCCAATCCAAGAACGGTTGGCTTGAAAGCATTTCGTCAGCGATGCGATAGGTCGAACCGATCGACTGCAATGTCGACACGAACGATTTTTGACTCGTTCCCCCGAACTCGTTTCTCGTGCTTTCGTCAAAGGCCGGGAAATCGGCCAGTAACGCTTCAGCGAACTCCGGATCGAAGAAATCGTCGATGATGACGTATTGGAACGGCAAAGCCGATAAAAACGCTGCGCTGATTTCGGGAAGCCGTCGTAGCGTTGATCGGCTCAACAGGTCCATCGGTGAGCCGATCGCGGAAAAGGTCATGTCTTTCCTCGAAGGCCCGGGTGTATCCGATTACCGAACCGGCGCCGGCCCCGTCAATTGCTCCGCCTCGGTTCGTCGGGCCCGACTGACCCTCTTGCACGCTCGCTCGAACTGCTCGGCAATGCGGGATGAATAGGTCCCGATCAGGCCGAAGCCGGGCCTCTTGAGCCGCCCTGAATATGCCGATGGTTTAGACGTTGAAGCTTAGCATCATCATACCCGCTCTCAACGAGCAGGCCAAGATTAAACGCGATCTCGAGGCGGCCCGTGACTTCCTCGTTAGCGCTCAGATCGACGGCGAGATCATCGTCGTCGCCGACGGATCCACCGATGGCACCATCGCCGTCGCCGAAGGCTGCATCGAAGCCATGCCGATGCTGCGCGTCCTGCCGCTCACGAGCCAACGAGGCAAGGGAGCGGCGATCAAGCGCGGCGTCGAGGTCGCTCAAGGGTCGATCATCATGTTTGCCGACGCCGGCCTGTGCGTGCCGTTCGACGATGCATTGCAGGGCATTGCGCTGCTCGATGCCCAGGCCTGCGACCTCGCGCACGGATCGCGAGCCGACGCTCGGACGGTCTTGCTGCGCGTTCAACCCCTCTGGCGGCGGGTCGGCTCGCGGCTCTTCCGGTGGCTGATCCACCTGGTCATGGGCATTCCGCGCACGATCAACGACACCCAATGCGGCTTCAAGCTCTACCGGGCCGAGGCCGCCCGCGACCTGTACGCCGGCCTCTTCACGGCCGGATACATGTTCGATATCGAGATCATTCTGCGCGCCGTGCGGCGCGGGTACCGGATCGCCGGCTTCCCGGTGCGCTGGAGCAACGACGAGGATAGCCGCTACCATCCCATCAAGGGCACGATCCAGGTTGTGCGCCAGCTCGTAAAGATTCGTACGCGTCTTTCGCTCGAGGACAAGGCGCGCGCCGTGCCGGCAGTTACCAAGGCCATCGCGCCGTCGAATGAGTAGCGCGCCGGCGGACGCTGGCGAGTCCCTACCCCAGTCTCGCAAAGGACAGCTCTCCGAGCTCGAGCTGCTGTTCGCTCTCGTCGTCTTCGTGATTCTCAGCTTCTCTTTATTTCAGCTAAAGGTCGCTCACGTCGACCAGCAATCCGGCGACACGGCACAGCTCATGGAAATCTCAGAGAACATCGCGACGCGCGGCTGGGCCGCGAACCAGATCCTTCCGGATGTGCTCGCATACCTCCATAACGGCGTACCCGTGTGGCAGGCGGACCGATTTGCCACCGATCCGCTTTTGCCGCCGGCCAGGTACGAGCTGAACCATCTCCAGTTCCACATGTATCTCATCATGTATCCGATCGCCGCGTTCGTCCGTTTTTTCCCGGCCGCGAGCGTTTTGCTGGCGATCTACGTGCTCTGCTTTACCGCCACGTTGCTGCTGGTGTATTTTGCCCTTCGCAGGGCCGCCGTTGCGCCGGTGGTGGCCGCCGCCTTCTGCCTGTTGATCACGTTTCATCCGGCCTGGTCCCAAGGGCTGCGCGGCCAGTTCTATCCGGATCGCATCTTCATTTTTGCGGGACTCTTGTTCATGCTGCTGGCGTCATCAGCAGCGGTTCGGCGAATCCCACTCGTTGCCGCGGCCATTCTTTGCCTCTCGATCGATGAGCGAGCCGCAATTACGGCCGGACTCTTCTTGCTCGCGTATTCGATCTTATATTGGCGCAAGCCGAACGTCGACCGTTGGTTCAAGATTGGGCTGGCCTGCGCGTTGATCGTGTACGGCATCATCGTCGTCAAATTTCTTCTGCCGGACAACATCTACGATGCCGGGTTTCTGCCGAGCAGTTTGACGGAAGCCATCGACCGGTTCTATAACCCGACCTTCCGGAACAGCGCTCTGCTGTTTTTGTTCGTTAATTGTTCGCTGTGGGTGCTTTCGTGGTTCGAGTGGCGTGCAGCCCTGATCGCCTTCATGCTCATGATTCCGAATCTCATCGGCACCATCGGGGGATCTGAAAAGCTCGGCTGGAGCACACACTACCAAGACGAGTACTTGCCCGCGTTGATCTGGGCCGCGGTCGTCGGTTTCGTTCGCGCGTACCAACTGTTCCGCGCCCGCTCGCCACGGATCGCACCGTTCGCCATGACCGCGGTGACCGCCGTCCTCGTTTGCTTCCTCGCGCTCATCGATCCGCAAACCGGCACCTTCTCGACGGCGAACATAAACGAAACGTTCGTTTTCTGGTTTCCTCGCGAAGCGCAGGCGATGTCCGGTACGACAAGCGTCCAGATCCGTCAATGGGGCGATGAGCTCAGGCATTCGATACCGGAAGGGACGGTCGTCACGACGGTTGAGGCGGGCATGCCGTATTTCTATCATCACCGCACGATCCGCATTTTCCCCGTCGCTGTCGACCAGGCCGACTATGCGGTCGTGGTCCGCACCGGAGCCGGTTCAGATCCCGGCTACACCGGCGTCGTCAGCTTCTTTGGTCCGGACGTGATGGCTAAAGCAAATGCGCTGATCTTCGAGCGCATGAAGCGAGACCATTATGATTTTGCCCACCCGGTCTACTCTGCTCCGAACGGATTAACGGTTCTCCGGCGGGTCCACTGACAGCGTTGACAGACTACCAATGGAACGAGGACGATGTGATATTGTCCGATCGAGCGCAGAGTGAGGCGCAATGAGCGTTCGGCCGGAAAATGAACATTCATGGAAACGCCTCCTCGAGAAGTGCGAGACTGCTCGTGTTCCGATACTGCCGGCTGCCATCGGACTCTTCGCCTGCTTGTTGGTCGCGCTGTTCGCGCTGACGACGCCCATCGGCCGCGACTCCGCACTGAACCTCGAGTGGGCGGAGTCAATCGGCACAACCCTAAAGTTTCAAATGACGGAGGTGCCGCATTACATCTATCCGCCTTACCTAACGAACGGCGGACCGCTTTTGTATGCCGGCGGGCTCGGATACGCCCTGACGCACAGCGTTGACGGAGCCATCGCGTTAGGCATCGTCTCGGGTTTTGCGGTTCTTGTGGTCGGGCTCATCTTGCTCGATCCCTGGCTGAGCGCCGTAGCCCTCGCGTTGCTGTTCGTGTGGCCAATATTTCGATTTCTCAGCACGGCCTTTCTGGCCGAGTTTTGGGCGACCGGCTTGACGCTGATCGGGCTCGCATTCTTCGCGCGGGCGCAATCGGCTCCGACAATCGCGAAGCTCTTCGCAGACCGGCGCGCTTGGATTGCTTTCGTCTTGTTCAGCCTCGCCATATGCTCAAAAATGGTCGTGTGTTTCGCGGTATGCGGCGTCATTTTCGCAACGGTGTTCGCTCGCGAGCGGCCTTCCGATGTGGCAGGTGCGGTCCTCAACGGGCTGCGTGCACTCGCGGTGACGGCGGTCTGCTGTTCGATCGTCGGCATCCTCTTTTTCTTGGAATTCGGCTTTGCAATCGTTCAGGCGGTGCGCTCGGTGCAAGCGCTCTCGACCATTCCAGCGTCATTTCTCACCTGGCTCAATGGGATGTTCTATCTCACGTCGGTCGGTCAGCATGCTCGCGTCGTCACATTCGCCGGCCAATTCAACCGGTTCAGTAATTCCGATTTGCTCATCGTGATTATCGCTGCCGCCCTCATTCTTGTTCTGCGCAGGCCGAGCTACTTGCTGTTGGTGTTTTTTTGTGCGCTGCTGTGGCTTCATTTTGCGATGGAAGAGCGCGAAACATTGCCCGATTTCTTGACCGTACTGGTTCTTGGATTACATGAAATGCTCGCTATTATCGGCGGCATCGCTCAGCGACGGCGGCTTCCAGCAGCCCCTTTGAAGATGATCGCCTTAGCCGGCATCCTTGTCTTCGTAACCTACAAAACTCCCGGCCTCGGCGCGCCGGTAACAGACCCCGACCGCCGGTATGGCGCCTATTTGACGAATGGCTACATGCACTATTCGCCGGAAATGGTCCAAGATTTCAAAGCACATGCCTACATCCTCACCGGCGGCATCGCGTTGCCGCAGATCGACGCATCATGGGGCCTCACGTTCTACGACCGCTTCGCTCCCCAAAATGCTCACCTCTGGAATGAGGACGATGTCCTGCTGTTCGACGTTGCGCAGTTTCCAAAAACAACCGTCGCCGACAATTGTTCATCCGTTATTCGCGCCGAGGGAGACCTCGTGCTGTGCCGGCCCCGCAAGGACGTACCGCTCGCGTACGAACCTGTCGTCATGCCTCCCGGTCAGCGGCGAACCGTCGATCTGAGCCGGCAATCATGGACCGCTATCGCAGCGTTTCATCGCGCCTCCGACGGCCCGCACCGATCTCCGGAGTATCGCTTTGTCGGAACAGAAGCGATTAGCGGTGACCCGAGTAAGGCCGTTACCCTCGCCGTCGCGGTTCAGCCCGGGAAGGCGTACGTTTTTTCAGCTAGGGTCGATCCGTCCAGACTAGCCGGCGACAGAGATTTCGACCTCACCATCTATGACGCTTCAACTTCGTACGCTATTGCGTTCTGGCCCGCAGGTCCGCCCGGCGGTTATACACTCACTCCGTGGGTATGCCCGCCGGGTGTTCACCACGTCATTCTCGGCATGGGCATGACCGCGTCGGCCTCGCCAAACGAACAAGCCCTGACGTTCGCGGAACCGGCCTTGACCGAAATCGAGACGCCTCGGACGCCTTGACCCAGCTCTTAGGCCGGCCCGGCGTTAACGAGGTCGCGCACGTTTACGCCGATCTCGATCATTAGCGCGTAATACTCATCATACGTCATCCGGGCGCCCCGCTGGCCATAGTGCTTTCCGCCATCCCGCGGATACCACTGGAGCTGAAAGTGGTCGGCGACGGCGGGATGTACGGGGACGTGAATGTTGCCCAGCGGCCCCTCCGGGTCGAGCTTGCTTATGACGTCGTCAATGGACTCCCGCAGAGGCACGGCCGACCGCTCCGCGACGGCAGCGATGAGCCGATGGCAAAGCACGTGAAGTGCTGGCAACGTCGGATGATTCGTGCACCAAAAGAGATTTTGTTCGCGAAAGTTTTCGATCACGAACTCAGCCATCTTCACGTCGCACTTCGCGTCTCGCGCGCGCAGGCGCGCGAATTCGAGCTCCGCGTAGCGATCGAGCGGCGGCAACTTGGCTTTGGACGACTCCGGATAGTGCCCTCGTATCTCGTGCGCCGATTCTCCCCGTTCGATGCCCTCGACAACGATCCGGTCACCGTAAGGGAAACGCCCCCACGGCCACTGCGGGGTAGGAGCTTCATTGAAGATGTTGCCGCATTCGAGCGGCCAAAGCAAATGCCAGTCGATCGAGGGAAAGCTGATCCGCAAGCAATCCGGACTGAGCAGATCCTCGTGCGGATACGTGCCCGACCAATCATGTTGATCGAAGAATATGGCGGCCGCCTTGATCTCCTCGGGACCGACCTTTTTCGCGTCCGGAATACGATCGTCGAAGTTCGGGATGTAGAGAACGTCATAGTCTTCGGCGATCACCGGGTCGGCGGCAAAGATACCGGAAAGCGCCCCAGCTTGACAGTTGCCGTAAAACAGGATGACCGGTTTCATGCCGGCTTGTCTCGCGTCACTCGAACGAGTTCCGCTAGAGCACCGAGGTTTTCCAGATCGAAAACGCGGTCGAACGGCAACTCGACGCCGAACTCTTCTTCAACCCGCATGATCAGCACCGAGTGGGTGAGCGAGTCCCAGCCGTCGATATCCGCGCTCGTCGTGCCCGGCGTGACAGCAACGTGGGGCTTGGCGTGGAACGTCTCTCGCACGACCTTTGCCAAGTGTGCAAAATCGTCATCTGCGCTCGTCACCGGTTCACCATCATGTTGCCGAATTCGCCTAGCAGATACAACTCCTTGTTTTTGGAGCGGCTGATCTTTCCACTCGTTGTCTTGACGAGTACGCCGGCCGGCAGCAGCAGCACGCTGTGTACGGCGAAACCTAACCGGTCGAGCACCCCCTCGCGTATTGCCCGGCTCGTGAGATCGTCGTTTGGCCCAGGTTCGCGGCACTCGGCCAAGATGACCACCCCGGTCGCGTCACTCGCCGCGTCGTCGACGGCGACCGCGGTGCAACGGCCCGGAATGATTCCGTCGATATCGCTGACGATCGCTTCGATTTCGTGCGCATAATAATTTCGGCCGTTCACGATGATCATGTCGTCGACGCGCCCGCTGACGTAGAGCTCTCCTTCGTGGATAAAGCCAAGGTCGCCGGTGGCATACCAGCCGTCGTGCAGCTTCTTCTGCGTCAACTCCGGCTGCAGGTAATAGCCGCTAAATGAAAACGGGCTGCTGAGGCGGATTTCTCCGATCTCGCCCGCAGGCAGAACATTATTATCAGCACCGCGGATTTGAACCCGAACGCCGTCGATGAGTTTGCCGCACGAGACGACGGCTTGACCGGGCTCGTCACTGCCGATCATCCGGACGCGATCGCGCGAGAACGCATCCGGATCGACGTTGAGCACGGTCACGGGCCGGCCGAGGCTGGTCTGGCTAACCGCAAAGACATTCTCCGCCATCGCGTAGCAAACTTGGAGTTTCGCCGCGTCGATTCCCGCCGCGGCAAAGCGCTCGGCGAAGCGCCGAAACGTCTCGGCTTTGCACGGTTCCGAGCAGTTGATAACGGCGCGGATCGAATGCAGATCGTATGTCGCAGTCGCCTTCGTCGTGCGCACGATGTGCGAGAACGCGAAATTCGGCAACCAGCAAAACGTCGGCCGATACAACTGAATGGCGTCTAAGAGCGACGCCGGCCGCATCACCCACTCGAACGGATCCAAAGCGACGAGCGGCGTCCCTTCGAGCAGTGAGGTCATGAAGCACGCGATGAAGCCCATGTCGTGATAGAGCGGCAGCCACGAGACGATGCTGTCGCCCGCGCCGAAATCGAGCGTCCGCGTGTACGTCGCGACGTGATCCAAGATCGCGCGGTGCGTCAGCATGACGCCCTTTTTCAGGCCGGTGGTTCCCGAACTGTGCTGGAGGCACGCGACCTCGTCGACCAGCGCGGTCAAACCGGGAAAGCCGGATTCGCCCGCCGGCACACTGAGGATATCGTCGCCGGCGACGAGCATCTCGATCGGTTCGGCGAGGCTTTCACCGGCGGCGGCCGCGTTCTCGGCATAGGTCACGATCATACGCGGGCGCAGGCGGTTGAAGAGGGTCTCGTGATCCTTCCAATAGATGTCGATGCGTTGCTTGGCCGACGGGAAGGGCATGAACGACGGGATGGCGCCCGCCAGCAAAGCGCCGAGAAAACTGTACAACAGATGCGGCCCGTGATGCAGGATGATGGGCACGATGTGGCCGGGGCCGACGCCGCGGCGGCCGAACTCGGCGGCATACGCGCATCCGCCGCGATACAGTTGCTCGAACGTCAGCGTCTGCACGTTGCCGCGGGTCAGTACCGTGCAGAAGAGTGCGTCGGGCGCGCGCTCCGCATGGGCTCGTACCCGCGCGGCCAGCGACGTCGGGCCGCGGCCGTCAGGATGCAAAGAAGACCTCGTTCGGCGAGCCTTCAGCCGCGACCGCGCTGTCGGGATCGCGGCGAATCTTGACGGTGCGGGTGGAAAACTGAACGTCGTAGAGCAGCGCTTGCATCGAGAGCTGGAAGCCCAGCATGAACATCAGCAAGGCGAGAATGATCGTACCGGTGGCGCGCGGCTGCCCGGTGGCGTACGACACCAGCCACTCGTGCGATCCGAAGATCACCGCCAGGATCAAGAGCGGAATGCCGATGATGCCGCAGATCGACCCGACGTTGATCTCGACGACGACATAATTCAAGAGGATGCGCCGCAAGAAGCAAACCAGCAACTTGGCCGGAAAGGTGAACAAGGCCCGGCCGATCGAGAGCGAGCTTTTCTCTTCGCCGTAAATGGCGGGCATCTCCAACTCGGCGATCGCGCGCCGCGCGAGCCCGAACGCGCAAAGCAGGTCGATCTCGAAAAAGTAGCGGTCGGCCAACCGCCGGAAATTTAGGTGGCCCAACGCCGTTGCGCGGATCGCGATGTATCCGTTGGTCGGATCGACGATCGTCCAATAGCCGCTGCTGAACTTGATCAAGAACGTCAGACCGGCGTTCCCGATCAGCCGGGCGACGGGCATTCGTTCCAGCGTCGACTGATCGGCGAAGCGGTTACCCTTCACCAGATCGACCTCGGGCTGACTGTGCAAGAACGCGACCATGTGCGGCACGTATCGCGTGTCCATCTGACCGTCCGCATCGATCTTCACGATGATGTCGGCACCGAGACGAAGCGCTTCGGCAATACCGTCTTTGGTCGCTGCGCCGACCCCGCCGTTCCGCTCGCGGCGGATCACGCTCACGCGTGCCTGGCCGATTCCCGGCCGCAGTACGTCGCTGCAGCGTTCGGGACACGCATCGTCGACGACCACGACGTGGTCGGCGACGGCGAGGCATTGCTCGACGACCGTCGCGAGCGTCGCCGCAGCGCGATATGCGGGAACCACCGCGATGACATGGGGATGCGTGGTTTTCAGAATAGGGACGACCATTCTCCCGACGAGGTGTCGATCCCATCCCGCGCTGCCAATCCACTCGACGTGCGGCAGGACGGGCCTGGCCCGACTCGGCAAACAAGCCGCCTAGACATGTTTACCCTCTCCCAGTACGTGGCCGGTTTGGCCGTAATCCACATTTTTTGGCTGCTCTGCTACCTGTGCGGCAGCCTCGTCTGGACGCCACGGTTGGCCGGACCGCCGCTTCAGCAGGGCCGAGGAACGCCTGGGGCGCCGCTCGAGATCGTCATCACGACGGCGACCGGGATCGCGATCGTTGGCTTCTGCTCGTTCGTGTTGGGAATGGTTGGGCTGCTCTACCCGCTGACGGCACTCGTCTTCGTCGTGGTGCTCTTCGGGGCGTTTGCCCTGCTGGGTGATTCACCGCTGCAGCGCTCGTTCTGGAGCGTGCGCGCCGAGGCGCTCGCGAATGCCGCGACTCCGGCCGTGCTGGCGCTTTACGTGTGTCTGCTCGTGCTTGCCGTCCCGGCAATCCTTCCCGAAACCGGATTCGATGCTCTGACCTATCATCTCGTCTACGCAACGGATTGGGCCAACGCCCATCGCATCTTCGTCGATCAGTGGGTGCGCTACCCATACTATGCGCACAACTGGGTGCTGCTCGATTCATGGTTCCTCGAACTCGGCCTCAGCTCGCATATCGATTTTTTGGGCTGGTTCGGCGGCGCGTTGTCTGCCCTTGCCACGTACGGTCTCGTCGACGCGTTGGCGGAACGGGCCGGCGCACCCGGCCGGCGCGCGGCACAAATCGCCGCGCTGCTCTCCGCTTTGGCGGTGCTGACGGCGCCGGTGTTCGAGCGCTGGAACGACACGGGCATGGTTGATACGGCGATCGGCTTATTTTTCATCGTCAGCGCGGCATCGACCGTCATGGCGGTCGCCACCCGCGAGCGCCGCTGGGCAATCTATACGGTCGTCCTTTTCGCGTTCTTCGTCGGCACGAAGGGGTCGTTCGTCGCGTTCATTCCGATCGCCGTCATCGCGGCGTGGATCGCCTCGCGCGCCGCGAGCCTGTCGATCCGGTACTCGGCCGCAGCTTGCGCCCTGGCGCTGATCCTGTGCCTGCCGTGGTACGCTCGGAATTTCATCCAAACCGGCGATCCCGTCCCGCCCTACTTGCATCTTGCGCTTCACGAGCCGGACAGCAAATGGACCACGGCCGATATGCAAGGGGTGATGTCCGACGTCCGCGTTGACGAAACGCCGCAATTTTTAGTGCGGATGCCGGTCAATATCATCCGGCATCCGGACACTAACGAGTATCGCGAGCCCGGCGTATCGCTGCTGATGTCGCTCATTTTTCTTCCCGGCATCGTCTTGGTCTATTGCTTGCGACGGCGGGGTGATATCCTCACGAGCTGGTGGTGCGTCTTCTCGGTGCTTCTCTTTTACGCGATCATTTACTGGATCCTGACGACCCATCTGGGCCGTTACGCATTGCTCTTTTATCCGGCGCTGGCAGCCTTCGTCGGCCTCATCGCCGTCAGGCTGGCGCAGGGATCAGCGGCCCGGCGCGCCGTCGTTTTTCTGCTGCTTGCCTGTACGGCGCTGCCCGCCCCGGTGGGCGCGGCGTACCTCAACGAGTTGTGGCAGAACGACTATCTTCATTTGGACGCGACGTACCCCGATGCTCCGGACTACCTCGATGTCCGCTTCGCGGCGTATCGCGAAGAAGAGCTCGTCTCGGCGGCGCTGCAAAAACAAGCGGGCAGCGAGAAGCGCGTGTATGTGATCGGCGATGAAACCACTGCATACTATTTCAAGCTGCACGGCATCACGCAAATCGGCGACTGGATCGGACCCGGACGGTATGGTGACCTCATCGCGTCGATCACTGCGGGACGCGCGGCGCAATTTCTCAGTTCGTTCCACGTGAGCGCCGCGATCATCGCGCCCCATGCGCTCATTACAGCGGCGCTCGTTTCGAGCCTCGAACGACAGCTGCACGCGGCCGGCTACGCGGAAAAACGCATTCCCGGACAACCGGCCGTGATGTTCTTCGCTCCCGGCGTGCCGCAATGACGGCCCGAACGGTGCTCTCCGGAGCGCTCACGGCGGTGATCGGTATCGCCGTTTTCGTCTTTCCGTACGCGGGCTTCGCGCTGGCCGTGTACACGCTGATTTGCCTGGGCATCTTCTTCTGGCGCTCGAACAACGACGAGGCCGTCCCACCCCCCGGAGCTCCGCCGGGTTAGGGATCTCTCGTTCGGAGCTTCCGTGCCGGCACGCCGGCCATCACGGAGTACTCTTCCGTATCCGCGGTAACGACCGCGTTGGCTCCGACGACCGTTCCGCGGCGCAGCGTGATTCCGGGCATGATCACCGCGCCGGCCCCGATCCAAACGTCGTCCTCGATAACGATGGGCTTGGGGATCACCGGGCGCGCGAAGACGGGCGGCAGACGGCCTTCGATCGGATGCTGTCCCGATGAGATCGTCACGTTCGAGCCGATCAGCACGTAGTCGCCCATCGTGATGCCGCCGACCGCGTTGATGTACGAGCCCGAGTTGACGCCGAAGTTTTTTCCGACGACGAGACGGTTCGATTCGACGAACGTCACCCCGGGCTGGATCCACGCCATCCCGGCGAGCCGCTTGAACAGCGCCTTGTAGGCCAACGTCCGGATCGCAAATCCCGGCACGCCCGGTATCCAGCCGAGGAATCCGACAACCCCGGCCTCGAGTTGCGAGAAGGCGATGGCCGAGAGCGGAACGCTGCGAAGTTTTCCGCGCAGAAGTGAGAGTGCGTCCTTCACGTCAAGCCGGCTGTGAGGCGAACGATAGCGACGGCAGCAACTCCGGCCACGTACGGGCTTTCCAGTTCAGCTTCGCGAGTGCCGCGCTCGGCGCTTCGACGTGAGCCGTGCGCAGGCCCAAGAGGCTCTCGGTGGTCAGGGGCAGCGCGATGCCGAGCCGCTCCGCGAGGCCGGCCGCAGCGTAGGCCGGTCCCCACGGAACCGATAGGTACCGGGGCCGCAAATGGAAGCGCTCGGCCAGCGAGCGCGCCATCTCGGCAATCGAGACGGGCTCTTGCGCGCACACGTTGTGGGGGCCGCGCAACCCGCCGGCAATCGCGGCGCCGAGCGCCGATGCCAGGTCTTCGGTCCCCACCACCTGCACGAGTTGGCTGCCGCCGTCGATCAGCGGCGTCACGCCGCTGCGTAACGAGCGGAAGAGGCTTCTGACCAATCCGCCGTCACCGACGACGAGCCCCGGCCGAATGATGAGCGCGGCGGTATCGGCAAGCATCATTTCCGATGCATATTTGTGGATTCCGTATTGGCTCTTCGCTTCGGGCCGCGCGGAAAGCGTGGAAAGAAAAACAAATTCGGTACCGGCCATGCGTGCGGCCTCGGAGAGCGAGCGGGTGGCTCGAATGTTTCGCTCCGCTGCGCCCTTCTCCGTTCGAGCGGCCGGAACGAACGCGCCGTGGATGAGGACATCGACGTCGGTGAGAGCCTCAACGGGCAAACCGCGGTCGAGATCGTACGATCTGAATTCGAAGCCGGGCGGTACGTCGCGCGGGTCGCGGCCGAACGCCACGACCCGGTGACCGCGGTCCGCAAAACTGCGCACGAGATGGCGGCCGACGAACCCGCTCGCGCCGGTGATTCCAACCGCCGGCGGAATGCTTGCTACTCCGCTTTCACTCCGAGGCTCGAAAAGAGCTCCCGCAACTGCACGCTGACCGCTTCCGAGCTGAATTGGCCGATCAGCGCGGTCCCGTTCTCACTCAAACGGCGCCACATCGCCTCATCGCCGTACAAGGTGATGATCGCCCGTGCAAACGCTGCCGCGTCGTCGGCGATCAGACAATTCTCACCGTCGACAAAATCGAAACCCTGGGTCGCAAACGTCGTCCCGACCAGCGGTAACCCGTAGGAGAGGGCCTGACCGACCTTGCCCTTCATGCCGGCCCCGTAACGCAGGGGTGCGACGAAGATGCGCGCCTCCTCGAAATACGGCGCGACGTTGGCGATAAAACCGGTGACGGTCACGCGGTCGGAACGCAGCGCCGTAACCACGTCCGGCGGATTATTTCCGAGCAGCGTGACGGCCAAGCGCGGGATCTCTTTCCAGACGAGCGGCATGATCTCACGACACAGCCACACCACCGCATCGACGTTCGGCGGGTGTCCGTAACCGCCGATGAAGACCAGACCCGAGCGGACGGCGTAGTCGAAATGCCGGTGCTTTTCTTCATCGTGAACGTTGGGAATCACGGATACATTTTCGATGCCCAGCTCATTGAGCGCTACGCGCTCGAGGTCGGTCACCGTTACCACCCGGTCGGCCGCGCGAGCCATGGCCAGTTCGGTTTCCTTGAGTTTGAGCCACCCCTGGTCGTCGCCCCCTTCGAGCTCGGCTCGAAGCTTCTCGCGGACGAAGTGCAGGTCGATCGTGTCGTAAATGACCGGCGCGTCGGTGCCTTCGCGCACGGTGGGCAAATATCGTTCGCACAGCTCCGGACGGCAAATCCACGCGAGGTCGACGCGTCGCAGAACCGAGCTGAGGAGCATGTGCGAATCGCGCTGCCCGTCGTGCTCGTACACCGTTTCGACGCCGAGGCGGGAAAGGTCGGTGCTATAGGGTTCGATCGGTGAGCCGTTGGCCGGAAAGAACAAGACACGATAGTTCAAACCGCGGAGGATCTCGACGATTTTGAACAGCCGCTGCGATCCCGACTCGCGATCGTGCAACGGGACGTACGAATCGATGATGAGCACCGTCTTCGTTGCCGTACCATACATCGCCAGCGGAACGTTGTCGGCCGAAGGCGCAAATTTCTTGGCCAGCACCCGCGCCCACTTCTCGGCGAACTTCGGCCGGTTGATGGCTTGGTAGCGTTTGACGCCGGTCGCGATATCCGTACCCGAGCTCGCGCCCTCGTAATGCACCACCCGCGAGCGGGGCTCATACACCACGCGATAGCCGCGAGCTGCGACCTCAAAACAGAGGTCGGTATCCTCGTAGTACGCCGGGGCGTACCGCTCGTCGAAGCCGCCGGTTTCGCGCAGGAGCTCCGTGCGCACCAAGAGCGACGCGGCCGAACAATAGTCGACATCGCGCGGGAAATTGTATTCGCTCTTGTCCGGATTGTCGCCGCGCCCGACGTTCCAGCCGCTGGCATCCGACCAGATGATGCCGCCCGCTTCTTGCAGCTTGCCGTCGGGGTAGATCAGCTTCGAGCCGACGGCGCCGATGCTGGGATCGTCATCCGCCGTCTGAACGAGCGTATCCAGCCACCCGTCTTGGACCTCGGTATCGTTATTCAAAAAACAAACGTACCGCGTCTGCGCGAGCTGAACGCCGCGATTGCTCGAGAGGAGGTAGCCGAGATTTGTCCCGTTACGCAGAACATCGATCCCCGGGATCGCCATCAGCTCGTGAATCGAGTTGTCGGGCGATGCGTCGTCGATGACGACGATCGTCGGATTGACCGTGAACGACCAGCTCGACGCGATGGCCCGCAGGCACCGTAGCGTATACGGGACCTTGCCGTAGACGGGAATGACGACGGTCACCTTCGACTCGCCGGCGAATTTGCGCGCCTGGACGTCGGCGAAGAGCCGCCGCGTCACCTCGCCATCGGGCGACAGCCGATATTTGGCGTGCGACTCGTAGCTCGATCGCATGCTGAACACGCCGTTGAGCTCCAACACCTCGCCGCAGACGTATTGCAGTTCACGTTCGAGGTCGTCGACGCGTCGCTCGAGCTCGGCCGCCCGCGCGGTTGCGGCCTGCTCGTGGGCCCGCGCGACCGCGAGGTACGAACGGGTATCGGCATGGCCATTCGAGGCGGTCTCGGCCAAAGGGTTAAGGTCCTCCAAAATGAGAAGTGCAGGTGCGAGGAGACACGTCCTCTACTCGCTTTTTGAGGGCCGGGGCGCTTCCCCTGTCCGCTAGGAGAACGTTTCGGGTTCATGGCAGCCACACCGGACGCGTCGCCGCGGCGCCACCTGATCATCGCTGGGACTGGGCGCGCCGGGACCACGTTTCTGGTGCGCTATCTGAGCGCCATGGGCCTCGATACACATATCTCGCGACACGGTAACGAAGCGCAGCTCGACGAAGCAGCGCAGGCGGGTCTCGAGGATTTCCCGCTGGGCCCCGACGCCGACGATCTACCGTACGTGATCAAAAATCCGATGCTCTATGAATTCGTCGACCAAGTCTTGACCAGCGAGAAGATCAAGCTCGACGGCGTGATCATTCCGGTGCGAAACCTGCGCGAGGCCACGAGCAGCCGGCTGATCCTCGAACGCCGCTCGATGTACGAACACTTGCCCTGGCTCGGCTTCATGGACAAGGCCTGGGATACGGTCGGTAACGTGCCCGGCGGTCTCATCTTCTCGCTGAATGCGCTCGACGAAGCGCGCACGCTCTCGATGGGTCTCCATCTCTTGATCGAGCGCCTCGTGCAAGCCAACGTTCCAATGGTCTTCCTCAATTTTCCGCGCATCATCACCGACGCCGGCTACCTGTTCGAGAAACTCGCGCCGTTTTTGCCGGCCGGTACGACCGCCCAAGCCGCTGCCGACGCGCACGCGAAGCTGGCCGATCCCGAAAAAGTCCGGACCGAGCGTGAAACCGCAGCCCCCGAAGGCGCCGCCGCAGCAACGAGTGCCGGCGACATCGATAGCCAGGTCGACCGTATCGCTCTGCTGCGCGAATTCGCGCGCCTGCGCGCCGCCAAGCAGCGTTCGGAAGCCGACGCGCAGTACGCAGAAGGTCAGCACAAACTGCAACTCGTGGAACTCGACCACTTGCGAACGCGAGCGACGGATGAGGTCAAAGCGGTCCGCACGGAATTGGAAATCAGCAATGCCGGCTTCGTCGCCCTAAAGCGCCGTTACGATGAGCTTCAGGAACACTTCACGCTGGTGCTAGAGCAACTCGAGGGACTGATCTCGGAGCGTTGGGCGCTGGAGCAGCTTGCGCGGTCGGCAGCGGACGCGAACCGGCGCGCTCTCGCCACGTGGCGCTCGGTGAACGAGATTCTCGGCGATTTCTCCGACGATGTCGGCTCGATCGCCGAACTTCCCGATACCGAATTGTTCACGCGTGGGTTGCGCGAGCGCGTCGCGATGATGCTCGAGCAACTCGAAGCCAGCGACCGCGAGCGCACGATCTTGGCGGAACGCCTCAACCGGTTGGAAACCTACAGCGGCCGGCGTTGGCTACGGCGCCTGACCAGCTCGAGAATGCTGCGCCGTCTCTTCAGCGGTCGCTTACTTCGAAATCGAAACGCTGTGCCGTCATAAACGCGCCGCGCCCATCGCGGGCGTGCACGCGGCACTCGGCCTTGTGAAAACCGACAGCTAGCGCCTCCGTCTCGATTTCCACGGTGAACCCGCAGCGGGTGAGATTCGGATTGCGCAGCGTTTCAGCGACGTCGGGTCGAGGAAGACCGTACAGCGCTGAAACTTCCATCCGGTCATCGATGATGAACACGACGCCGGCGGCAACGCTCTGCGCCGGTTCGTCGATGGCCCAGCCGCGCACGAACAGGTGGTCGCCCTGCGCGACCAAGAGCGGCGCTCCTGATTGATAGACGACCTCGCTCTGGACGCGGACGACCTCATCGAGAAACGCCGACGTCATCTCTTCAAGCGGAAGCCGGGCCGACGCGGCCGGGCCGACGACGAGCTGCAGCGATATCGGCGACCGCACGAGCGTCTCACCGTCGGCGGACATGGCCACGATATCCAGCTGGTGCGTACCGCGCTGCAAATTGACCGTCGGCACGCGGGCGGCAAAACCGACCAGCGGCGATACCGGCTTTCCGAATTGCGCGACCGCATCGATACGAGCCGATCCGTAGTCGACCTTGTAGGCACGCTCGCCGTCGACGATCGCATACGCTTCGGTGAACGGCGCGGACGCGTCCGGATCGCAGAACCAGCCCCGCAGCGAGAGCAGCGCACCGCGGGGAATCGTCACCGAGCCGTCAACCGTCTCGACGGCGATGCCGCGGGATTCATCGAATACTTCATCCAGACTGCCCACGCACACCGTTTCCGCACGCGGTTTGTCTTTGGGAATCGTCGTCCAGTCGGCCACGACGCTGAACGTCAGCGTCTGTGCGATCCGGGCATACCGCCGCGTGCGCTCGTCCACCGTGAACGCGATGAGCTCGTGTTCGCCGGGCGCGAGTTGCCCCGTGGTGATGATGGCTTCGAAGCCGCTGGCCGCCATGGCATCATCGTCGTAGCGCCGCGCGAGGTCGGGGCGCGGCTTACCGAGCCGGGCGTGGTGCTTCTGCGTACCGTCGACGGTGACGATAACATTCGTCGCCGGACCCGTGACATCGAGGTTGGGCGCCCAGCCCCGCACGTGGAGCGCCGCGCCGACCGGAACCGGTTCGCCGGCCGGCCCAATGCGGTCTTTCGTCAGCCAGGAAAGGCCGTCGACTGCGCCCGCGAGACCCTGCGGAACGGGATCGTAGCGATCGGGAAACTCGTACAGCAGCAGCACGCAGGCGCGTTGCTGCACCAAACCAATCTTTACCTGCCGCGCGCACTCGCGCCTGCGCGCCCGTCATCGATGACAGGGGCGCGCTTCCTCGACTGGGCTCGCGGTGACAGGGCTAGAGCAGGTCCATGAATTGGCGGCGCTTGGCGCGGAAAATTGCGTGTCCGGCGAGGGCGATGCAGAGCGCGACCGCGATAAACTTCGCGACGACGAGGAAGTCGATCGGCCCGCGGCCCAGCACGACCTCGCGCATCGCGGCGATGGCTAGGCCGACCGGGTTGATTTGGAACCAGGGGCGCACGTGTACGGGCACGAGCGCCGCCGGATAGAAGACCGGGCTCGTCATCCAAAAAATGAAGCTGACGACGGCCCACAGATGCGAGAGATCGCGAAAGAACACATACATCGCCGCGAGCGCCAATCCAAAACCGGCGACGAGCGCAACGAGTGCGGCGAGGACCACCGGCACGAGCGCAACGCGGACCGGATCGCGCGTGATCACCGCGGTCAGGATGATGATGGTCGGAAACGTCGTGATCGACTGCTGGAACACGTTGGCGGCAATCGCCGCGATCGGAAATGTCTCCGGATCGACGGCGATCTTGTTGAGCAAGCCGCCGTTGGCGACCACCGCGATGAGCGCTTCGGTCGTGCCTTGCGAAAAGAACGTGACGACGATGATGGCCACGAACGCCGAAAAGACGTAGCGCACGACCGAGCCGCCGTAATACGAAGCGAAGGCCGTCCCAAAAAGCATCGTGTACAAGCCGGTCATCAGGATCGGATTTCCAAACGACCACAGGACGCCGAGGAACGTGCCCCGGTACCGCGTCTTCAGCTGCCGAATGGCCGACATCCGCACGATATCGAGCTGCCTGCGCCGCCACGGTTTCTGGGTGCTCGCGGGGGCACTGAGGACGGCTGAGCTCATGAGGGGCTTTTGCCCAGCCGCGCCCGGTGACTCCTCGTTTTGGCGGGGCAGGAGTGCGGGGACCGTGAAGCCCGTTGGAACGTATGCTTGAATCGGCCCCATCGCCCCGGACCCCAATCCTGCCACCGGGCCCCTACCTTCACATCGATTTTCCGACCGGCGGACTCATCACCAGCCCCGCCACCACGGTGTATGGATGGATCGCCGTCGACGGCGCCGGTTCGCTCGAGCAGCTCAGCTTAGTGAACGGTCGCGGAACGAGCATTCCGCTCGAGCTCCATCCGCGGCCGGACGTCGAGGAAGCTTCGCCCGGCAAGACCGCCATGGGCTTCAACGGTTGGATCGACATTCGCAGCGCCGTCAACGGACCGTGGCGATTGCGCTACAAGTTCCGGCGCAAGACATACGAAATCAAAAGTACGCTCGTCGCCGATCCCGCGGAAGCGAAGATCTTCGAGATCGTGAAAGCCCGCAAGCTGCAGCGGCTGCGCGAACTGATACGCTGTCCGTTATGCCGGACCGAGCTCGCGGATGACGGAAACCAGCTGCGTTGCGTCTCCGGCCACACGTTCACGGTGCAGCCGGATTTTTTCGACATGCTCGACGACGAGACACGCGCGCGAGTCGGAGCGATCACCACCGAGAACGTTTCGGGCCACGGCTACGACCCGACCCTCGTCGACCTCATCATGCAGAGCCCCGGCCCGATCCTCGACGTCGGCGCCGGAAACCGGCCGACCTACCGCGAGGACGTGATCAACGTCGAGATCGTTCCGTATCCGACAACCGACGTGATCGGCGCGAGCGAGTACCTCCCGTTCGCCGATGATACGTTCGACCTCGTCATCAGCGTTGCGGTACTGGAACACGTCCGCGATCCGTTTGCCGCCGCGCGCGAACTGCAGCGCGTACTCAAACCGGGTGGCCGTATTTTTGCCGCCGTGCCCTTTCTGCAGCCCTATCACGCCTATCCGGACCACTTCTACAACATGACGGCCGGCGGTCTGCGCAATCTCTTCGCCGATCTCGATGTGGAACTGTTGGAGGTTCCGCAATCGGGCGGACCGGTATTCGCCCTCACGTGGATCCTTCAGACTTGGCGCAAGGCGCTCTCGCCGGAAACCGCGGCGGCGTTCGACAAGATGCGCGTCGCCGATCTGGCCGTCGATCCGATGCTGCTCATCGACCAGCCGTTCGTGCGCGATCTTTCGCCGGCGACGAACGTTCAGCTGGCCGCCCTCAACGTGCTCGTTGGCCGAAAGCCGCAAACGCCGGCTTGAAATTCTTCAAAGCACGATCCGCGGATCGTGAAGCGGTGGCTGCGTTACAGGCGGAGGTGGCGGCGCTCCGCGACCGGATAAACGAGTACGAAAAAGCCAAAGGCGCGCATCCCCTCGGCCACTATTACAGCCCCGTTCCAAGTGCGGACGACGTCGCTCGGCGGTCGGCGGAATACGAACGCGCGGAAATGCCGCGCCTGCTGCCGGAGATCGACCTCCAGGTCGAGCGGCAGCTCGAACGGCTGGCGGCGATCGGCACGGCCATCGATCATCAGCCGCCCTTTCCCGAGGAGCAAAGCGGCGAATTTCGCTACTACTACCACAACACGCAGTATGGTTTTAACGACGGGATCATGTTGCACGGCATGTTGCGCAGCCTGCGCCCCAAGCGCCTGATCGAAATCGGTTCCGGCTTCTCTTCGGCACTCATCCTCGATACGAACGAGCGCTATCTCGAGCGGAGCCTAGCCTGCAGTTTCATCGAGCCGTATACCGAACGCCTCGAAGCCTTGATCCGCGATGCGGACCGGCGCGAGTGCCGCATCTTCGCCTCCCGCGTCCAAGATGTCGACCCGGGCATTTTCGCAACCCTGGCGGCCGGCGATATTCTCTTCATCGACTCATCGCACGTCGTGAAGTACGGAAGCGACGTCGAGTATATTCTACGCGCCGTGCTGCCGCTGCTCGCGGCGGGGGTGTTCATTCATTTTCACGACATCTTCTACCCGTTCGAATATACCCAGGCGTTTCCGGAAGCGGGCCACTATTGGAACGAGTGTTACCTCCTGCGTGCATTTCTCGCGAACAATGCCAACTACCGCATCGAACTCTTCGGTGACTACATCCAGCGCTTCTATCGCGATGAACTCACCGCCGTTTCGCCGCTCTGCCTGAAGAATACCGGCGGCCATCTCTGGATCTCGAAGACCCACACAACCTGATTCGGTCGCGCGTTAGCGAAGGACCTCGCCCTCGGGGATCTCGAGAATAACGCTGTCTTCAACGAGCGTCACGTCCTGTTCGATGTAGTCGTGACGCACGCACCATTCCAAGGTCGCGATGAAGTGGCGGCGCCCGTCGCGCACCAGAAATAGCTGCGGATGCCCGGAGGTGCCGCGCACGATCACTTCGCTGCGCGGGTGGTTCTCGGCGAGCTGAATGAGGTCTTCACCGCGCCGAAAGTTCGAGACGCTGGGAATGGTCGAGAGGTAGAGTTTTTCGGCCTGCTCGGCCGGGCCGTCGAAGCGAATCCGCCCGTGATCCATCCAGATCACCCGGTCGCAGGTATGCGTGACGGTCAGCATATCGTGACTGACCAGTAAAATCGTGCTGTGTTCGTCCCAAAAACGGCTGATCCGCGCCTGGCACTTGCGGCGAAAGCGCTCGTCGCCCACGGAGAGCACTTCATCGACGAGGATGATCTCGGGCCGAAATTCGGTCGCGATCGCAAAACTCAAACGAGCGTGCATGCCCGAGGAGAGCGTTTTGGTCGGCTCGTCGCGGTACTCGGTGAGCTCGGCGAAGTCCAGCATTTCATCGACGTGCGCGCGCACGAGTTCTTCGTCGTGACCGAGCAGGACGCCGTAGAACAAGATGTTGTCGACGAGCGAAAGCTCGGCGTCGAAGCCCACGCCCAGCTCGATCAACGGCGAGATCGTGCCGTCGACGGCCTTGGTCCCGCTGGTCGGCTGCAAGATGCCGGCGATGACCTTCAACAGCGTCGACTTGCCGCTGCCGTTGGGTCCGATGATGCCCAGCTTCTCGCCGTGCTCGACCCGTAACGTGACGTCCTGGAGCACCGTCCGCCGGCGCACGCCGGTCTTGCGGAAATCGAACATCCGCAGCAAGCTACCCTTGACGTCGTAGTGCAGCTCTTCTTGCGTACGGCGCGAGAGGGTCGACACGGTCGAGCATGATCGCCGCGGGCATTTGGTTAGTTGTATCTTTAAGCGGAGCGAGCGTGCTCAACTAGATTCCGATCTCGTAATTCTCCGCGTCACGGGTGAGGTTGATATTATAGTATGGATCGGGCACGGTGTCCGTTTTCCAGCGCTCGTGCATGATCTGCTGTTCGCGAAGGAAGCGGGCTTGCTTCTCCGGCGTGTCTTCATGCCCTCGGCTCTTCGACTCATGATGGTAGAGCACGCGTGCGGCAGGTAGATGTTCCGATAGCCCGCGGCGCGGACGCGCAAGCACAGGTCGACGTCGTTGAACGCGATCGCCATTCCCTCGTCGAACCCGCCGACTTCCTCGAACACTTCGCGCCGGATCATGAAGCACGCTCCGGTGACGGCGGAAAAATTGTTCACCGTCTGCAGCGTGTAGAAATAGCCCGGTTCGTCGGCGCCGAAATACTTGTGACTGTGACCGGCGACACCACCGAGACCGACGATCACGCCGGCGTGCTGCACCGTGTCGTCCGGATAGAGCAGCTTCGCCCCCACCGCGCCGATCGCCGGACGCTGCGCTTGCTCGACCATCGCTTCGATCCAATCGGGCGTGATGACCTCGGTATCGTTGTTCAAGAACAGCAGATACTCGCCGGTCGCTTGGCTCGCGGCGTAGTTGTTGATCTCGGAAAAATTGAACGGCACGTCGTGCGGGACGACCTTCACGCGTTCGGGTTCGCGCTGCGCCCACTGCGCGAAGATCTTGAGCGATTCGGGATCCCGGCTGCCGTTGTCGAGTAAGACGATCTCGATGTTCTGATAGGTGGAGCGCTCGAAGATCGATGTCAGGCACAGATCGACGTCTTCGCCGTGATCGCGCGTCGGGATGATGACGCTGACCTTGGCCGGACCGGCGAATCTCGTAGCGCACCGTGTAGAGCCCGGAGCGCACCTCGTCGTGAACGACGCGCGCCGGGCTCGCCGCGCCGTTCGAGCGCCTCGCGCAGCGCCAGCAGAGCCCGCGTCGAGCGCGTAGCCTTTCTGATCGCGCGTCGCAGCCGTCGAGCCTGAGTGCACGCGCCAATGGTAGAGCACGCGCGGAATGTGCGCGACGCGCTCGCGTCCGCTCGGTGACGCGCAACAGCAGATCGTAATCTTGACTGCCCTCGAAGCCCAGGCGAAAGCCGCCCGACGTCTTCCACGACGGAGCGGCGGTAGACGCCGAGATGCGAGACGTAATTGCGCGCCAGCAACGAGTCGGGCGCCCAGTCGGGCTTGAAGTACGGCAGGCTGCGCTGGCCGTCTTCGTCGATCTTGTCTTCGTCGGAATAGATGACGTCGATATCGGGCTCGACGGTTGACGACGAGCGCGTTTTCGAACAGCGCGTCGGCGCGAGATGACGTCGTCGTGATCGAGCAGCGCGACGAACTCGCCCGTCGCGAGTGCGAGCGCGCTGTTGCTCGTCGCGGCGATGTGCCCGTTCTCGTCACGGAAGACGATCTTGATGCGCGGATCGTGCTCGGCATATTCTTCGAGTATGGCGCGCACGTGCGGCTGCTTGGAGGCATCGTCGGCGATGCACAGCTCCCAATCCGGATAGACCTGCGCGATGACCGACTCGATCGCCTCGCGCAGATATTTTTCCGACGTTTCGTACACCGGCATGAGGATGCTGAACATCGGCCGCCGCGGCAGCACGGCGATCGTATCGCGCAAGCGCCGCTTGTCGGCGGCGCGGAAGCGATGGGCGAGCATCCAGCGCTCGTAGGGCAGCTGGCGCATCCAACGGTCGTTCATGTCGTCGAGGTCGGGCACCCAATACGGATGCGGGCCCACCGAACGCGGCCGCAATTTTTTCTTGAAGGCGAACCACGCGTTGCGCATTTTCCAGAACTTGCTGTCCTGGATCAGCAGCAGCACCGTGCGCATCGCGCGCAGCAGCGGCTGCGTGCGGGTGATGTGATCGCGCGCCAAGGCGAGCGAGAGTTCCATGTGCTGGCGGTCGCGCTCGGAGAGCCAGGCCGAGAGCTGGATCTCGGTATACCGCGCATGCAGATCGCTAAGCCGCGCCAGCGTCCGCTCGTGCTCGTCGGATTCCATCCGCTAGGTCCGTGGGAGGTGCGCTGTCGATTGCGCGGCGTAAGAGAACAACGAACCGGCGTTCTCGGCGCCGAGAAGGAACTCCGTTTTGCACGTATTCGATCCGAAGGCCGTCGGCGGAAAGACGCGTGGGCGTTTCGACAACGTCGACTACGTCGATGGGTTGCCGGGCCTGGTCGTTCACGCGCAGCCGACGATCGTGCCGCACGGGGCGGTACTGCTCGTCTCCGGTTGGACCGTCGACCCTGCAACCGCCGGACCGCCGGTCGCCGTGTGCGTGCTGCTCGACCGGGTGCGGCCCTTCTACGCGCGCACCGGCATCGCGCGCGGCGACGTGATGCTCGAGCACAAGACCGATGAGTTCGTGGGCTACCAGCTCCAGGTTCCGACGGTCGACTTGGGTTCGGGCGCGCACGAATTGCGCACGTATGCGCTGGCGGCCGACGGCAAGTGGTATGAGTCGGCGCTCGCCGGCTTTCGGCTCTTCTACCATCATTCCACGGTTCACGGAAAGGGCGTCCTCTCGCGCCCGCTGCGGATGCACGTCGATCCGCCGCGCGACCTCGCCACGGGCGTCCACATCACCGAGGGTACGCCGATCCACGCCAACCGCTGGATCCAGCTGCACGGCTGGGCCTTCGACAAAGAATTGAGCGGAGGCGCCGAAACGATGGTCGCGACCGCCGAGGACGGACGCACCTGGAGCGGGCCGGCGAACATCGAGCACCCGAGCGCATCGGCCTCGCTCGGATCGAAGGATGCGCGCGTCGGCTTCGAGGTCACGCTTCCGGCGGCGGTCTTCGGACGCGGCCGGCATCGCGTTCAACTCACCGCACTCGACAGCGAAGGACGCCGCTATCCAAACTCGACCGAAGCCGAGTTCGACGTGATCAGCGCCCTGCGGCCCTTCCCGCTGACGGCCCGCGAGGCGCGCTCCGTGCCGCGGTACGCCGCGCGCCTGCGCGCCGTGCCCGACGACAAGGATGCCGACTATCCCGAATCGACGCGCGTGTATTGGGCACTGCCGGCCGCGGAGCCGATCGTCGTCTCACCGCCCGAGCAGCTCATCATCGAGGGCTGGGCGATCGACGAGAGCGGCGCGGCCGCCGATGAAGTTTTCATCGAGCTGATCGCGACGTGGGTTGCGATACCGCCGCATCGCCATCCGGCGCTGAGTGCGCGCGGAAAACCGGTGGCGGGTATCGCGCCGGCGCCGCTCGAGAATGCCTGGTTTCGTTTTGCGTTCGGCTTGCCGACGCTCCCGGGAGCGGTCTACGAACTCGCATTGGTCGTCGTTCAGCCGGGGCGCCGGAGCTTTTCGCGCGTACCGCTGGCAACGTTGGTGGTGGATGAGACGAGCGGAGTTAACGCGGATGGCAAAGCACGATCGGACCTTCTTCGTAAATGATGTCGAGGCAGTCGTCTTGCTTCGAGACGCCCGGGTGCTGCACAAAACTGTCGTCGAAAAGCAACGCGACCTGGTCCTTCGGCAAGACTCTGCTCTCCGGTTCAAAGCGATTATAGAAGTGGAAATTCTCGCGCACGGAAATGTCGGGAAAGCCCCAAAAACCGTTGATCTCAACGTAACGCTGCCGCCGAATCACGTCCACGAGTTTTGCGGAGTAGTAATACGCCCCGAGGCCGGTAAAGGCGTAACGTTGGTTCGGGAGCGGTCCGCTTGGAATGCTGGCCGGAAACGAGACGGGCCACAGGCGCCACAGCAGCGCTAGCGCGGCGACCAGGCCCACGGCTTCGGCGGACACCACCGGTATGCCGAGCCGCGCGGCAAGCCCGCGAACGAGCTTCGGCGCTTCGAACGCACCCATGACTATCAGCAGGTAAAACGCAATTGCGATGTGATCCGGGTTGTCGCCGATCTTCATCCACGTCACGAACGTGACTGCGATAAACGGCAAGTAGGTCCAGTTTGCCAAGGCCGAGACCACGGCGGCCAGCAGCGGAGCGAACAGGACGAGCGGTACCGGGAAATCGGCAATCCGCCTTCCGATGTGGCCGAGCAGATCCGGATCTGATTTGTTCGTCCCTTGCCCGATCATGTCCCAGATAAACTCGGCCGGTGTTTGCAGCATTTTATGAAGGTGGGTTAGATGGGTGCTGTGAGCCACCGAGAAGGCGATGGAAACGAACAGGACGACGAGTGCGCCGGCCGTCGCTGCGGCGGTCACGAGCGCCGCGCGGCCAAGCTTCGTCAGCAGTGATCCCGGCTTCGGCGCGGCTCCTCGCCCGTAGGCCAGCGCGAAGACGATCAGCACGATCGAGGGCGCAGCGACCAGCTTTGATTCCATCGCCAAACCAAAGCACGCACAAGCAGCGAGAAAGCGGCCATTTCGGAACAGCGCGCGCGGATCAGCTGCGAGATCCATCTTCGTCAGGAGGGCGAATCCCAGAATCGACAACGCGATGGCCCACATTTCGCCGAAAAACATTTCCGATAAATTTTGCACCGTCGGCCAGATAAAAAAGAGCACGAAGGCCACCACGACGAGCCACGGTTCGAGGACGAAGAGGGCAATCATCAGAACCGCAGCCGCGACGGTTGCCGTACCCTCGCGTGCGACATCCTCATTGTCGCGCGTAACGGCGAAGAAGAATGCGCCGACGTATTCCAACGGTCCGTTCGAGCTTTCCTCGGTCGGAAAAACGATTGGCGGCGTCGACATCGAGCAGTAGCAAAAATCGTCGGCGATCGAACGCGCGATCCCGATATTTTGACTCTGATCGCGATCGATGGTGAAATACGGCGCCGCGTGATAGATGAATGCCACGAAGAGCAGACCCATAGCCAGATACGCCGCGCGCGTGGCCCACGTCCATGCTCGGCGCGCGTCGCCGGGCTGAACGCTCATCGTGCGTCGATCTCGAGCAACGCGAGCCGGTACTGCTCTTCATTGAGCGGCAGGTAATGCCACTCCATCCGCTCCTCCATGAACGACACGCCGCTGCCCTTTTTCGTGCGCAAGAAGATCAGATGCGGCCGGGCGGCCGGACGTTCCAGCGCGGCGCGAATCGCCGCCGGGTCGTGGCCTTCGACAACGTCGACGTCGACGTCGAAGCCGCTGAGCTTGGTCCACAGCGGCGACATCGAGGCCACGTCTTCCGTCGAACCCAGTCCCTGTAAGTTGTTGTGGTCGACGAGGACCGTCAGGTTCGACAGCCGGTGATGGGCGGCAAAAATCAGCCCTTCCCAAGTCGAGCCTTCCTGCCATTCTCCATCCGACATCAAGCAGTAGACGCGGCCATCGCTGCGCCGGAAGCGCAAACCGAGGGCCGTGCCGGCGGCGAGTGAGAGCCCGTGTCCCAAGCTGCCGGTTGCGAACGCGATCGCGGGGATGCCCGCCGCCGGCGGATGACCGGGCAGCAGCGTATCATCCTGATGGAACGTGGTGAGGTCGTCGTCGGAGAGGTGACCGAGTGTCCACAGCGCGGTGTAGAGCGCACCGGCGGAATGACCCTTCGAGAGAATGAACGTGTCGTCGGAGCGGACGTACTCGTGCAGCACGATGAGCAGCGCGTCGATCGCCGAGAGGTTTCCGCCGATGTGTCCGACCCGCGCCTCGTAGTGCATGCGCAACAAGCGCTTGCGAGCGAGGATGAAGTCCGGAGCGCTCAGCGGCCGGTCGAACTTCTGCATCAGGCTATCATTTGGTGGCGATGACGGCCAGATTCCCTGCCGGGATGCGCAACAAGCGCTGCCCGAGCCACGCCAGCGGACCGTTGAGCGCGCGCAACAGCGCGGTCTTCAGAACCGACGGCAGCGGAAAGAGCCGCACCCAGTACGCGATCGGATAGGCGTTCATGATCGGAAAGATGACCGTTTCGCGGAAGCCGGCAGTCCGCATCAGCACGCCGGCGCTGCGGCGGTTGAAGAGCTGCAGGTGCTCGACATCGTAAATCGGCGATTTGTAGCCCATGATCTTTGCGCTCGGTGCGTCGATATCGTGCGCGATGAGAAACGCCGTGCCGCCGGGCTTCAGCAGCCGCTGCATGTCGGTAACGAGCTGCAACGGGTCGTCGACGTGTTCGATCGTCTGGAAGCACGTGATCAGGCCGAGGCTTTCGCTCGCGATGTGCGATGCGTCGAAAAGCTCGGTGCGCAGGTGGCCGCGAATCTCTGCATCCGCCGCCGCGACCGGCGCGGCCGAGGGTTCGTAGCCGATCACGTCGTCGAACCCGCTATGAACCAATTCCCGCAAGAACGCGCCGTCGCCGGCGCCGATATCCAGCGTGGCCACCGGCTGCAAGCGGCCCGCAGCGCGCAAACAGCCGACGTAGGTTTGCGCCGCGTATGCCGATTCTCGCGTTGCGTCGAACGAAGCTTCCCGATAGGAGGCCTCGAGAAAGTCGGGCGCCGGCGCCGGGCTCGCGTAGGTGAGGTCGCACTGGCCGCAGCGCATCAACCGGCAGTGCATGTACTCGGGCAATTTGCGCGAGGAAAAAGAAGCGTGGGTCAACCGGTCGAGGTCGAGGTTCGCTTCACGGACGAGGTGTTGCCCGTCAACACGTTTGCAGATCGGGCACGGTCTCGCCAAAAATTCCATTCGCCTCTTTCTACGAAGGATGCGGGGGGAGCCCTTCACAACCTCGTCCGGATGCGAAACGTGCAATTGCAGCTCGCGCGGCCCGACCAGGCCTCGCGCAGTGGCGAGAGCTGGCGCCCGGTGCCCTGTGCGGCGCTCACGCCGGTGCGACGTTTCTTCGACCTGCAGGCCGGTTCGATCTGGAACGACCTCACGGCGATACTCGCGCAGGTGTCCGGGACGATCGTCGACGTCGGCTGCGGGGCGCAGCCCTACCGCCCGCTGCTCTCGAACGCGGTGCAGTACATCGGGATCGATACGGTCGACTCCAAGACCGCGTTCGGCTACGAGACGCCCGACACGCGCTACTACGACGGCTTCACCTGGCCGCTCGACGACGTATCGGTCGATACGGTGCTCGCCACCGAGACCTTGGAGCACGTGCCCGAACCGCGGCATTTTCTCGGCGAAGCGTACCGCGTGTTGAAGCCCGGCGGCAGCCTCGTGCTCACCGTACCGTTCGCCGCACGCTGGCACTTCATTCCCTACGACTACTGGCGCTTCACGCCGGCCGGCTTCACGCGCCTGCTCGAGGAAGCGCATTTCACCGAAGCCCGCGTGTACGCGCGCGGCAATGCCGTCACGGTCGCCGCGTACAAGTGCCTGGCATTGCTCGCCGTACTGCTGCTGCCGCAAACCACCTCGAAGCTCGCGGCATTCGCGTGCCGGTTCGTCGGCCTGCCGTTCGTTCCGCTGTTCGTGTTGTTGGCGATCGCCGGCAACCTCTCACTGCGGTCGGGCGGCGGCGATGATTGCCTCGGCTATACGGTGCTCGCCCGAAAGACGGAACCCGCGGCCGCATGATGAGCTCACGCACCAAGCAGCGACTTTTCTGGATCGTCGTTGTGATGTCGGTCGTCTTCAAGCTGTGGCTGACGTCGAACATCCGCATTGCGGCCGACTACGCGCCGCACGATGCCGGCAATTTTCTCGACCATGCGCGCGCGCTCGTCGTCGGTCACTGGTTTGGCGCCTACAACGACTTCACGCTCATCAAGCAGCCATTTTACCCGATTTTTCTCGCCTTCGTCGAGCAATCCGGTCTCCCGCTCACGGTTGCCGTCATCCTCTTGGACGCGCTCGCAGCGGTAACGGCGTGTCTTGCGGTGCGTCCGCTTTGGCGTTCGCCCGTAGGTCGGTCCGTTCTCTTCGTCGTCCTCTTCTTCAACCCGTACAGCTACGACATGTGGTCGTGGATGTCGGACCGCAGCCAAGCCAACCCGGCGCTCGCGCTGCTCACGGTGGCCTGCGCGATCGCGGTGTACGTGCGGCGCGATGCGCCGCTCGCGGCCTCGCTTCGCTGGCTCGTGGCCTTGGGCTTCGCGTTCACGGCATTTTGGCTCAATCGCGAAGACGCGCTCTGGATCGCACCGTGTCTCATCGTCATCTTCGCGGCGTATGCGTACTGGGTTTTCACGCGCCGGCGGCCTGAATTCACCGTGCGCCTGGTGAGCTGTGCGATACCGGTAGCGATGTGCGTTGCGGCCGTCGGCGCGGTTATGCTGATCAACCATCACCTCTACGGCTGGGCGGTCACCAACGAACAGCAAGCGCCGGAGCTGGTGTCCGCGTACAGCTCGCTCGTCCGCATCGACGTGCCGAAGGAGCGGTATATCCCCGTGCCGCGGGCGGCCCGCGAGATTGCCTACGGCGTCAGCGCGGCCGCGCGCGAGCTGCAGCCCTCGCTCGAAGGCGAGAACGGACAAGATTGGATCAACAACACGTGCGCGGGCATGCAAGAGCTCTGCTCTACGCACGACATCGGCGGCGGCTGGTTCATCTGGGCGTTGCGCGACGCCGTGCAGAATGCCGGCCATTACGATTCGGGCACGCATGCCCGGCTGTTCTACCTGCAGCTCGCGCACGAGATCGATGCCGCTTGCGATGCCGGTCAGATAAAATGCCGGCGCAAGAACGCCAGCGTCTTCCCGCCGCCGATGTCGCCGGCGGACGTACCTGCCGTCGCGGCCAGCGCCGGCGCCGGGCTGCGCAGTCTCTTCGGAATGACGAACCTGCAGCTCGACGGGCCGCCCGGAACGGCGCCCGTTTCGCCGTTACTGCGCCTGCAGCTCGAACTCGAATACGATTTCATCGCGCGCTCGGTCTACCAGCCCGCGAATCACCAGTTTCGCGGCTGGATGATTTACGATCCCTCGACGCCGGCCGTGGTCGATGGTCCGGGAAGCGCTGAGTCGCAACTGATTTTTTCGGCGAGTCCCGACGTTGCGAGGGCGTTCCAACACGACCGCACCCTGCCGGCGGCCGGAATGGCGACGGCGCGCTTCGTCTTGGCCACGAACTGCGATCAGTCGTGCGTTTTCATCGTGCGCGGCGCCGGCAATTCGGTAGTGCGCGTTCCGCTGGCCGACAACGTCATCGACTTCACCGCTCCCGGCGTGCGCTACCATCTGGATGCCGCGCGCGAAATCAACGAGTTCGACAAGGGCTTCAAAAACCGGCTCATGGACGAAGCCGGACAGATCTACCGGGTGCTCTTCGCGCCGGTTCTGCTCGCCTGCATCGTGCTGACGCTGTTGCGAATCCGGCGCGCCGTTCGGCTGCGCCGGTTCGCGGCCGTGGCGCCCGGCGTGGTCCTCGTCGTCGGTGTAGGCGCCGCCGTGGCCGCGCTGATGCTCATTCTCTCGATCATGGATGCGCTCGCGTTCCATGCGTTCGTCGCCGTCTACCTGGGCGGCGCCGTCGCGCTGCTGCTGTATGCTTCGGTGTTCACCGTTGCGGCCGACGTCGTCGTGCTGGGCCGGTTCTTGCGGCGCTACCGGGCGCACGCTGAAGGCTCACCACGTGTGCTTTAGAACCTGGAGAGGCGCATGCTGATCGCGATCTTGGCCCCCGTTGTTATTTTTTTTGTCGTGCGTTTCTTGGCGTCGCTCTACGTCACGCGCCCGCTGATCTATAACATCGCGGGCGCCGGCGCCGCGCTCTTTTTCCTCTTGGGTCTGGGGGCGAGCCCGGTCTTCTTCGGTTCGCCCGCTCCGCCACCGGTCGCCGCCGTCCCGGCGCCGCCGGTCGCCGTCCCGGTGCCGCCGGCCGCCGCGCCGCCGGCCGCCGCACCGCCGGCCAATGCGCCCGCGCCCGCCGCGCCGCCGGCTGCGGTGGCGGCGAAGGCGCCGCCGGTCAAGGTGTTCCATGTTCGCACCACCGGGCTCACGGCGGCGGGCGGGCCGCCGGCGCTGGCGGCGATCGACAACCTGACGACCGATCCAAAGCTCGGCGTGAACCCGCCCGGCAACGTGTTCCACGCGGGTTCGACCATCTACGTGCGCGGCTGGGCGGCGAGCGCTGAAAAAACGCCCCTGCGCGGACTCGTCTTCGTCATCGACCATCGCCTGCGGTACGACGGTACCGCCGGCTACGGCGGCGTGCGGCCCGACGTCGCCGCCGCGTTCCAGGCGCCGGCGATGGCCGCCACGGGATACACCGGGATCGCCCTGCCCACACACGGGCTCGCGGCGGGGCCGCATCTCTTGCAAGTGGGCGGCGTGAGCGACGACCCGGCGCACTATCACTTGGCAACCGTCAGCGCCACCTTCACCGTCCAGTAACGGTGTTACCGGTCGCGATTCTCGCCGGCGGCCTCGGAACGCGGCTGTGGCCGGCGACCCAACGCTTCCCCAAAGCCCTGGTGCCGGTCCTCGGGCGGCCGTTCGTCGACTATCAACTCGATTTGCTCCGCGAACAAGGGGTCGAACGTGTTGTGTTTTGCGTGAGCTATCTCGGCGAGATGATCGAAGAGCACGTCGGCGATGGTGCCGAGCGGGGAATGGACATCGCGTACGTCTACGACGGGCCCGAACGGATGGGCACCGCCGGTGCGCTCAAGGCCGCGCGATCCGCGCTCGGCGAGCGGTTTACCGTGACGTTCGGAGACTCATACCTGCGGTGCGACCTCGCCGCCGTGGAAGCAGCCTTCGTGCGCAGCGGCAAGGCGGGGCTGATGACGGTCTACCGCAACGCGAACACGCTTGCGCCGAGCAACGTGCTGTTCACCGATGGCCGCATGCGCGCGTACGACAAAGCGCACCCGACACCCGACATGCGGCACATCGACTACGGCATCAGCATGTTCGAGAGTTGCGTCTTCGACAACGTCGCCGACGACCGCCCGACCGATCTCACCGAAGTCATCCACGACCTCTTGGCGCGCGACCAACTCGCCGGCTACGAAGTCCCCACCCGCTTCTACGAAGTCGGCACCCCCGAAGGCATAGCCGAACTAGAATCCGCGCTCGCTGCGCTAGGGTAAGCGCGTCGCGCGCCCCTTGTCATCCCGAGCGAAGTCGGACCACCCTCATCACGCCCGTAAGTCCACTGTCGATCACGAGCCCTTCGGCTCCGCTCAGGACAGGTTCCGCCGAGTGATCGCCACCGACATGCCTCGATCGTGCAACACCGCCGACATGACATTATTGTGCTTGGAGGCGATCACTCGGCTGCGCTCGTGATCGACAGTGGTGATCCGTCTCGATTGTGGCGGTCCCTTCCATGAGAAGGCCAGCTTTGTCAAGGCCGCCGTGGCGGCCGCCCGCTCCCGTGTCCCTCTTCGCAAACCTTTTTGCCTCGCTTCCATCCGCACTCTGTTGAGCCGCTCTTGGCTCGGTGCATGTTGAGGTTCATCTTCAAAGGTGGTGCTGCTATCTCGACTTCGATCTGATTTAACGATCGAGGGACCGGTCGTAGTCACCGAACGCGGTTTTACATATTGTTCAACGGATGCGGAAGAACGTCATTATGCTGCTAGCGGTTGCGCGCCGTAAAGCGGTTCGTAGACGACGCCGGTTTTCCAAAGATAGTGCAAGAGAATTGCGAGTTTTCGAGCAACGGCAACAACGGCTCTCTTCTTTGCATTTTTACCGCCACGCTCCATCAAGCGCTCGCCGTGGCGCCTTAACCGGCAATCCGGTCCAAATGGGCCTAAAATGTACTGTGCGCTATTAACGAGTAATCGCCGCAGAAACGCGTTGCCCCGCTTGGTTATTCCGAGCTGCGATTGTTGGTCACCGGAGTCGTACTGGCGCGGAACGAGCCCGAGATATGGTCCAACGTCGCGACTGCACCTGAATCGATTTTTGTCACTCAGGGTTAATACAAAAGCTAGCGAAGTCAAAGGCCCAACCCCCGTCACCTGGCTCAACATCGCGGTTTCCGGGTACTTTTCACGCGCCATCGTTTCGAGCAGTTTTTCATAGCTGCGTATTTGAACGGTAAGATGGACAACTGTTTCAAGCATCGGCGACAGCGCGGATTGAAGTTCGCTCGGGATCAGCAGCTCTACACGACGAGCGAAGACTTCCGCACTGCACTTCGGTAGCTGCACGCCGGCGGTTTTCACGAGACCGCGAATCGCATTGATGCATTTCGTGCGAGCACCAACCATGGTATCGCGAGCTCGCAGTACGGAGATGTCGGCTTGCATCGCTTCATCGCGATGCTCGATCGGAGCAAGCAACGTGCGATCCGCTCGCAAAAGTCGAGCCAAAGTCTCAGCGTCGGAGCGGTCGTTCTTGCGATCGCTTTGATGGATCTTGCGAACCTCACGGGCGTTGGCAACGGTGACCTCGAGCTCACATTCTTTCAAGACGCGGCTCACCCACGGTGATTGACCGCTGACTTCGATCGCGATCGCGCAACCTGCATACGCACCGAAAAACTCACGCATCGCACCCGGCGTCGTTCGAACACGCGTTCGATCTATAACGTCGCCGCCGTTGTCGACCATGCAGACGTGGCTCCAACGGTTCCCTAAATCAACCCCGATCCACAGATTTTTCTTCACCATTTGCCGCGTCGGTTTCGCTTTGCTATGCTTCTGCACGGGCCGGTCTCCTTTGCACCTCGAGTGCGTGAATGAAGCGCCAGTCGCTTCACAGGATCTCTTTGCGAGAACCCTGATTCGGAGGCCGGCCTTCTCATCTCATCTCGACTGCGCTCGGGATGACGGGGGCGCGACGTGCTCTCCGCTCGGCCCAGCGCGGGGCGCGACGTGCTCTCCGCTCCGCCCAGCGCGGGGGCGCGACGTGCTCTCCGCTCCGCCCAGCGCGGGGGCGAGACATGCTCTCCGCTCCGCCCAGCGCGGGGGCGCGATGCTCTCCGCTCCGCCCAGCGCGGGGGCGCGACATGCTCTCCGCTCCGCCCAGCGCGGGGGCGCGACGTGTTCTCCGCTCATCCCAGCGCTCAGGCGCGAGGTGTGCACCGCCATTATTTGGGCTTAGTCGGAGGCTACTATTTTTGTGCCTTCGAAGTCGAAGCGGAAGCGGACTTCGCGCAGGCCGGCTTCGCGCATCGTGTGGCGTAAGCGTGTTTTGTCGGCGGCGTAGAACATCAGGAAACCGCCGCCGCCGGCACCGATGAGTTTGCCGCCGACCGCGCCGTTGGCCAGCGCCAGGCCGTACCAATCGTCGATCGTCGAATTCGACATGCCGTTGCTGCGGCGTTTCTTGTGCTGCCAGTGGACGTCCATCAAGCGGCCGAACTCGAGCAAGTCGCCGGCTTCGAGGGCGTCGCGGCTGCGGTAGCCGAGATCTTTGGTGAAGTGCAGGTTCTCGATCATCGTCGAGTCGTGCTCTTTGCTCTTGGTATCCTGTTCGCGCAGAATTTCCGATGCCGAGCGCGAGTAGCCGGTGAAGAACAGCAGCAGGTTGTCTTCCAGATTGAACAATGTCTCATCCGAGATCTTGATCGGATACGCGTTCACCGGTTTGCCGTCGGCAAATTCGAAGCACGTGATGCCGCCGTAGGCCGCGATGAACTGATCCTGCTTCCCGATCGGCTCGCCCAGGCGGTCGAGCTCGATGTAACAGGCCTCTTCGGCGAGGTCTTGCGGGCCGATGAGGCCTTTGTTATGGCAGTGCAGCGCCTTCAATAGCGCCGTCGTGAAACTGCCCGACGAACCCAAACCGGTGCCGGCGGGAATGTCGGCCATGCTCGTGATCTCGATGTTTTTCGGTACGCCGACGTGATGCAGCGCTTCGCGAATGATCGGGTGCTTGATCTCCTCGATCGACGCGACTTCCTCCAAATGGGAGTACTTCAGCAAATAGCCTTCGACGAAGCGGCGGTGGATGTTGATGTAGACGTATTTGTCGATCGCCGCCGCGATGAGGAAGCCGCCGTGTTCGCGGTAGTACGACGGCAAGTCGGTGCCGCCGCCGCCGAGCGACACGCGCAGCGGGCTGCGGGTGATGATCACGCGTGCATTACCGCAAAGAGGTTGAGGCCGAACTTGTGATAGTGCATCTCGATCGTGCTCGGCAGAAAGCCGGCCTTGACCAAGAGCGGCCAGAGATCGCGCTTGTCGTAGTACATCTTGTGGTCGTCCATTTCGGCTTTGGGGCTCAATCCAAGGCGAAACGCCGAGAATTCGAGCAACGTCTTTCCGCGCCAGGTGGGCACGTTCACCAGCAGCACGCCGCCCGGGCGCAGCCAGCGCCGGCAGCCTTCGAGGGTGGGCAGCGGGTCGGCCAGATGTTCGAGCACCGAGATGAAGAGAATCGCATCGAACGATGCGGGCAGCAGCGCGCTCGTCGCCGCTTCGATCGGGCCTTCGCCGAACCGAAGCCGTTCCGTCCGCTTCGCGCCCTCGGAGATCGTGTAGTCGATGCCGTACCCGCTGCGCAGCATCGGCTGCAGCGCCACGAGATTGCTCGCATGCAGGCCGCAACCGAGTTCGAGGACGTCGAGATCGTCGCGTTTGGGGAGATGCTTCGTGATCGCGCGCTGCGAGAGCCAGACGCCGAACTTGTCGACCAGCGTGAGGCGCTCCGACCCGAATGGGTCGCGTACCACCGGCCCGTCGCTCGGCGAAAGGCTCATCGCGAGAGCCGCCGCATCATCTCGGCCAACAGGGTCAAGCCGAACGTCTGGAAGCCCATGATGATGAGGAAGAGCCCGAAGATCGACACGTACGACATCTCGGCCAGCCGGAAACCGCCGGCGACATAACTCCAGACCAGTTGGATGTCGAACGCGAGACCGAGCAAGACGATGACGGCCGCAACGGCCATCCCCCGGTCGTAGGAGAGCCAGCGGAAGATCGCGCGATCGATGCCCGGCCGCAAGCGGTGGTTGAGCCGCGCCAAGAGCCCGATCTGCACGCTGCCGAACCCGAGCACCGCGAGCGTGATGCCGAACAGCATCCAGTGCAAGTCGAAGCCGATCCAACCGATCGAGTACGGGCCGAACGCCAAGCTGCACGTGAGCAGCGTGCCGATCACGAACAGCGCGAAGCCCGGCTTGAGCAAGAACGAGTCGGGCGTGTAGACCAGCATCACCTTGAGGTTGATCCAGCCCGCTTGCCACGGCGACCAGAACCCGGCGCGCTTGTGATGGCTGAAGCGGCCTTCACGGTCCTTATAAAACAGCACCGGCACTTCGATCGTCCGCAAACGCTGACGCGACGCCTTGAGGACCATCTCGGAGGCGTATTCCCACGACTGCGAACGCAGATCGATCTTCTCGAACGCCGCTTTGGTGAGGCCGCGCATGCCGCAATGGATGTCGGTGTAGTGCGTGCGGTAGATCACGTTCATGATCCAGGTCGTGACCGGCGTGCCGAAATACTGGTGCAGCGCCGGCATCGCCCCGGGTTCGATCGAGCCGAGCCAGCGCGAGCCCATCACGAACTCGTAGCCTTCGCGGTAACGGTCGACGAAGCTCTTCAGCTCGCGAAAGTCGTAGGTGAGATCGCAGTCGCCCATGATGATGAAATCGCCGCGAATGAACGGCATCGCATCGATGTAGGCCCGGCCGAGCCCGCGCTTGGGCGTGCGCAGCACGCGCGCGCCGTGCGCCAGCGCGATCTCCGGCGTGCGGTCGGAGGAGCTGTCGATGATCAGGATCTCGCCCACGACGCCGGCGCGCAGCAAGCCCTCTTTGCACCAATCGACGAACTCGCCGATGGTGATTTCCTCGTTGAGCGCCGGAACGACGATGCTCACTTCCGGTACGAGCGACGCGTTGTCGCCGGCGGGGCACATCAGTTCGACGGCGTCAAGCGTCGTCACGCCGCTCGCCTTTCGAGTTCGCCGATCATCGCGCGCAACGCGTCGCGCATCGCTTCGACCGAGGTCCGCTGCGATTGCCAGCCGAGTGCTTTGATCTTGTGCAGATCGAAGAGCACCTTGGGCACGTCGCCCTTCCAGCCGCGGTCGCCGCCGGTATGGGCGTAGCGCACCGAGCCCGGCGCAAGACCGCACTCGGCCACGGCGATATCCGCGATCTCGTTGACCGAGATGTAGTCGTCGGTGGCAACGTTGAAGATGTCGTAGGGCACGTCGTCGGGGACGCGGTCGCCGACCACGAAGATCGCGTCGAGCACGTCCTCGACGTAAATGTATGACTTGGTCTGCGTGCCGTCGCCGAGGATGCGCAACTCGCTCGGGTCGGCGCGCAGACGGCGCACGAAATCGTAGCCGACGCCGTGCGTCTGGCGCGGGCCGACGACGTTCGCGAAACGAAACGCGCGCCCGGTGATGCCGAACATGTAGCAGTAGGACGAGAGCAGCGCTTCGCAGGCGAGTTTGCTTGCGCCATACGTCGAGATCGGCATGCACGGGCCGAACGTCTCCGCGAACGCGGTATCCGGCCGTTCGCCGTAGACGCCGCTGCCGGAGGTGTAGAACATCCGCTTCACGCCGTTGAGGCGCACCGCTTCGAGCACGTTTTGGGCCAGATAGGTGCCTTCCCAAAAATCGATGTCCGGCTGGGTGACGGCTTTGGCGATATCGGGGTTCGCGGCGAGGTGAAAGACGGTGTCGCAGCCGCGCACCGCGGCGGTCACCGCGTCCGCGTCTTTCAAGTCGGCCTCGACCAAGCGCACGCGCCGGTCGTGTTCGAACGGCGCGAGATATTCCAGGCTTCCCGACGAGAGATTGTCGAAGACGACGATCGACTCGACATCGGCACGGCCGGCTAGCCGGGAAATGAGATGCGAGCCGATGAAACCGGCACCTCCGGAAATGAATGCGCGCACGACCGAGAGCAATTGCCCGCATCACCGGAAGCACCCTGCCCCACGATCGCGCCACGGAGGTTCGTCCATGTCCTTTGCCGCTTCATTTCTCGCCGAAGCGCAAACCGTCGCTGCCCGGCTCGATTCCGACGCGATCGAACGCTTGGTCTCCGAACTGGTCGCATTGCGCGCGCGCGGCGGCCGGCTGTTCATCCTCGGCGTCGGCGGTAGCGCCGGCAACGCATCGCATGCCGTCAACGATTTTCGTAAGCTGGTGGGCATCGAAGCCTACGCACCGACCGACAACGTCTCGGAGCTAACCGCCCGCACGAACGACGAGGGTTGGGAGACCACGTTCTCGGCCTGGTTGCGCGTGAGCCGCTTGCGCAAGGAGGATGCCCTGCTGATTTTCAGCGTCGGCGGCGGCGACCTCGAGCGCAACGTCAGCCCGAACCTTGTGCGCGCGATCCAATATGCAACCGAAACCGGGGCACGCATTCTCGGAATCGTCGGCCGTAACGGCGGTTATACCGCGCAAGCCGGGCACGCGGTCGTCGTGATACCGGTGGTGAACGACGACCACATCACCCCGCATTCGGAAGCCTTCCAGGCCGTCGTCTGGCACCTGGTCGTGACCCATCCCGCGTTGAAAGCCAACGCCACGAAATGGGAGAGCGTAGCCGCCCCCCAGGCCGTCTAGGGATTACCGAAGTAGGGCTGCCCCCTCCGTCATCCCGAGCGCTCGTCGTCGATGACAGAGCGCTACATTAACGAGTCGTTAGTTCGGGGCTTTGATCACCAGGCACTGACCGGTGCCGAGCACGACCGGCCGCTCGGGCTTGTCGGCGAAGAACTCGTCGACCGCTTTGCGCGCGCCGGGGCAGCTGGGGAAGCCGTAGTCGTCGTAGAGCATGATGCCCCCGGTCGCGAGCCGCGCATAGAAGAACTCGGTCGCTGCCGCGATCGGATGATAGATGTCCAGATCGATGTGCGCGAAGCAAAACGTGCGGCCGCTGACCGCTGCGAGCGTTGCGGGAACGAGCCCCGGATGGTATTCCACGTTGTCGTACGGTCCGACGTACGCGCGCACCGCTTCGAGCGAGGTGTTGCTGAAATCGCCGCGCTGGATGAGGTCGTAGCGCGGATCGGTTTCCGGCATACCTTCGAACGTGTCGAAGAGATGCAACTGCTTCGCGACGCCTAACTCGTGCAGTCGCTCGGCGAAGATCTTCGCCGTTCCGCCCTGGTAGACGCCGCATTCGGCCACGTCGCCGGCGAGCGTGAGCACACTCTGCTCGAGCAGCTGGCACAAGACGTATTTGCGATCGGCGGAAACGCACGAGGTCGGATCGCCGGTATGGAGTTTGGCCGACCACTGCTCGCTCAACCACGGTTGAAAGAGCGGGCGGTAGAGCTCCCGGTCGGGATGCGTTTCTTTCGTCGTCCGCCAGCTGTAGGCGAGGATCGCATATGCTTCCGAAACGTTGGACTCAAGCTCCCGGCGCAGGGCCCGGAAGCTTTGAGAGTGCTCCATTTGGCTTCGTAGCCGGTGCAAGGTGCGGACGACAGACATAGCGCTCGGGGTTCGCCTTTGAGGTACGAACCCCATCTGGGGAGGGTATGGCAGCGCGCTCGGGCGATGAGTGCCGTTAGACGTGAGAGACACTGCGAAGACGCGCGTGGTCTTCCTCGACCGCGACGGCGTGCTCAACGAGCCGGTCGTGCGTAACGGGAAGCCGTATCCGCCCAAAGCCGCCGCCGACGTGATCGTGTGCACGGGCGCCAAGGCCGCGCTCGAAGCGCTGCGCGCCGAGGGCTTCGCGTTAATTTGCGTTACCAACCAACCCGACGTCGCGCGCGGAACGACGCCGGCATCCGCGGTCGAGGCGATTCACGCTCGGCTGCTCGCGGAACTGCCGCTGGATGAGATTCTGATGTGCCCGCACGACGACGCCGACGGCTGCCCGTGCCGGAAGCCCAAGCCCGGCCTGCTGTTCGAGGGCGCACGGAGGCTCGGCCTCGATGCGCGTGGCAACTATCTCGTCGGAGACCGGTGGCGAGATATCGACGCCGGAGCCGCGGCAAGCTGCCGGACCGTTCTCGTCGACCGCGGGTATGACGAGCGCGAACCCTCCGTGCAGCCGAACGTGCGCGTCGCGAACATTGCCGAGGCCGCCCAGTGGATCATCGCCGACGTTAGGAGAACCATGCACCAAACCGACTCGAAGCCGTTAGCGTCATCGACCAAAGACCTCACGATCAAGCTCTTTGCCGACGGCGCCGACCTCGCGGCGATCGCGCAACTCGCGGCCAACCCGCTGATCGCCGGGTTCACGACGAACCCGACGCTGATGCGCAAAGCCGGGATCAGCGACTATGCCACGTTCGGGCAGAAGGCCCTCGAAATCGTCGGCAGCCGGCCGATCTCGTTCGAAGTGTTTGCCGACGAACCGCGCGAGATGCTCCGGCAGGCGCGCAAACTGGCGTCGTGGGCGCAGAACGTGTACGTGAAGATTCCGGTCACCGACACGCAGGGCGCCTCGATGAACGCCGTCGTTCGCGAGCTGACGGCCGACGGCGTGCGAGTCAACGTGACGGCGCTGATGACGGAGCAGCAAGTGGCCGACGTCTGCGCGGCGCTGACGGGAACACCGGGCGCGTACGTGTCGGTCTTTGCCGGTCGCGTCGCCGATACCGGGCGCGATCCCGTCCCGATGATGCAGCGCAGCGTCGCGATTTGCGAGCGCGTGCCGAACGTCGAGCTGATCTGGGCCAGCCCGCGCGAACTGCTGAACGTGTTTCAAGCCGACGCGGCCGGCGTCCACGTGATCACGGCCACGAGCGACATCCTCGCGAAGCTCGACTTGGTCGGCAAAGATCTCGATGAGTACTCGCGCGACACCGTCGCGATGTTCTACCGCGACGCGGCTGCTGCGGGCTTCGCGCTCTGATCGATCGCGTGCGCCGGTGCGTTGAGGCGAAATAGGGTCGAGCACAAGATCATGAAGTGCCCGACCATGAGCACGGTGACGGCCGCCGCCAGCGTGGGGTGCCAGAACGCGAACACGGCGATCTCGACGATCGCAACCGACAGCGCCGGTATGACGAAGTCGTACCGGTGCAAGCCCATCTTGTAGGCGGCGACGACGTTGGCGAGCGCCAACGCGCCGCTCGCGACGAGATACGGCAGCACGATCGGTGCCGCCTCGCCGAACGCGCGGCCGGCGATCAGCGTCACGACGAAGCGCGGTGCGAGCGCGCCGACAAGCAGCGTGACCGCGACGACCGCGCCCGAGAGGCCCAGCGCCGCAGCCAACAACGGCAACGGCGAGCGTCCGGCAGCGGCGCGCGCGGTGGCCTTGGGCATCAGCAGCGTCGGGACGAACAGGAGCGCCGTGATGAGCGCGCGCCCGACCAGCGCGGCCGCCGCATACAGACCGGCCGTGCGCGCATCGAAGGCGTGTTTGATCAGCGGGACGTCATAGAACATCAGCACGGTGAACGTGATCTGGCCGAGGCCAACGTGCGAGACCACCCGTGCGATCAGCTTGCGGTCGAGCGCCAACGGCGCGCGCAGCACACCGAAGCGCGCCCGGAACGCGTACATGTGGTACGCAAACGCCACGACCTGGCTGACGCCGAGGCCAATGATCCCGCCGCTCGCGCCCAGCGGCACCACGAGCGGAACGCCGACCGCCAGTTTTGCCAGCCCCTCGAGGGTCATCGAGGCGGAGTAATCGCCGAACCGGTGTGAGCCCTGAAGCACGCCGCGCTGCACGATGACCACCGCGAGAAAGCCGAAGGCGATCGCGGAAATGACGATCGGCTCGCTGCTGGTGAGGTTGAAGAACGCGGCCAGGGAGTCGCGCGCCAAAATTCCGACGACGACGAAAACGGCTGCCACCGCGGCCGTCCAAACGGTGACCACGTCGGCGAGTTTGCGGATCGCCGCGAAGTCGCCGCGCGCCTCGAGGTCGGCCGCCAAGCGCGCGCCGATCAGCTGCACCACGGTGGCCGGAGCGGTGAGCACGAGCAACGCCGAAATCAGCGAGGTGACGACGCCGTAGGTTTCGACGCCGGCCCGGCGGCTGATGAGAATGTAGAACCCGTAGTTGAACGCGCTCGCGAAGGCGACGCCGCCGAAGACGATGATCCCATGCCGGACGAGCTCGCTGTTCCGCAGCCGCGCGATCACTGGCGCACCGAGAAGTCTTCGGCGCTGCGCGTGAGGTTCGGGTTATAGTACGGATCGCGCCGCGCCCACTCGGGCCAGCGCTTGCGAATCGCTTCGGCTTCGCTCACCGCCACCGCGACCTTCTTCTTGGTGTCGTCGCGACCGCGGCTCTTGGACTCATAATGGTAGAGCCGCGCTCGCGGCACCATCACGTTCCGATAGCCCGCGGCCCGCAGCTTCAGGCAGAAGTCGATGTCGTTGTACGATACCACCAGCGTCTCGTCGAGACCGCCGACCTCTTCGTACTTGCGGCGCGCGACCATCAGGCACGCACCGGTAACGGCGAGATAGTTCGTGTCCAGCACCAGGCGCTCGTCGCCGGCAAGGCGCACCGGATCGAGAAAACGGTAGGCATGCCCGGCCAGCGCGAGCACGCCGCCCAGTACCACGCCGGCATGCTGAATCGTCCCGTCTTCGTAGAGCAGCATGGCGCCGACGGCGCCGATGTGCGGCCGGCGCGCTTGGCCGAGCATCGCCGTCATCCAGCCCGGCGCGATCACTTCGGTATCGTTGTTGAGCAGCACGATGTAGGGGGCGTCCGTTGCGGCGACGGCGCCGTTGTTCAGCCGCGAGTAGTTGAAGGGCGCCGGATCCGCGACGACGCGAAATCGCCCCGGCATGCGCTCGCGCCAGGCGTCCAAGAGCGCGCGCGTCGCGGCCTCGGTGCTGCCGTTGTCGACCACCAGCGCCTCGAAGCCCGGATGGCTAGTACGCTCGAAGAGCGAGCGCAAGCAGCGGTCGAGCAGATCTGCGCGGTCGCGCGTCGGAATGATCACCGACACCCGCTCGTCGTCGGGCACCGCGAACCGGACGTCGATGCCGACCGGCGTCGACCGGACCTCGGCGCTCTCACCGCGGCGGGCGAGTGCCCGCCGGACCGCCGCCTCGGCATCCGCGGGCGGCATCGCCGCGCCGCCGTACCGCCGGTGCAGCAGCACCCGCGGCACGTGCGCCACGCGGTCGCTCGCTTCGGTTACCCGAAAGAGCGCATCGTACCACATCGCCGCCCCGTGGGCCGGATCGAGCCCCCCGGCCGCATCCAAAACGGCGCCCCGGAAGGCGCACAGGCGCCCGGCGTAGTCGCGCGTCAGCGCCGTCTCGGGCGACCAACCCGGCTTGAACGAGGGATCGCGCGGCACCCCGTCGGCGTCGAGCCGGTCCTCGTCCGTGTACACGACGTCGGCGCCGTCGTTCAGTTCGACCGCCAGCGATAGGAGCGCGTCCGGTTCGAGCAGATCGCCGGCCTCGATCGCACACACCGCCAGCACCGGATCGAACGTGAAGGCATCCGCCGGACCCGAAACCACGCGCACGCGCCAATACGGATACACTTGCTCGCGCAACGAGGCGAGTGAGGCCTCAACGTCGTCCGGCCGCGCGCTACGGGCATCCACGATCACTTCGATCGGATCGCGGACGGCGAGCAAGCGCACGAAGCCGCGCAGCCAATCCAGGTCGGCGATACTGCGCCGCTCGCGGATGCGGAAGAGCTGATAGGGGTCGCCGAAGCCGGCCGACTCCGTGGCGAGGTCGTCGGCGCTCGGGACGGGCAGGGGCTCGATGCCGTTCCCAAAGCGCCGCCGGAACGCAAAAAAAGCGTCCCGCAGCTTCCAGAAATGGCTCGCGCGCATCGACCCGATATACCGGGTCTGGCGCTCGACCAGTTCTTTCAGCGCCTCGATTTGCGCCACCAGGGATTCACGCGACGGGCCGGATTCCTCGGTCATCCGCCCCCGGGGTCGGCCGTCGGCTCGGCCGCCGGAACCGCTGCCGGGAGGCTCGGTTCATGACGGCGGTAGTCTCCACGTGAGAGCCATTTCTCGACCAGCGCATACAGCACGATGAAGAGATAGCGGCTGCCCATCTCCTTTACCTTGAATTTCGAGACCCCGTCCTGACGGTTGTACCAGTTCGTGGCGATCACGGTCCACGAGTACCCGCGCACGATTGCCTTCAGCGGCAACTCAACCGTAATGTTGAAGTGGTGCGAGAGGATCGGCCGCACGCCGCTGATCACTTCGCGCCGAAAGCATTTGAAGGCGTTGGTCATGTCGTTGTACCGCACGCCGAACAGCGTCGCGATGAACATGTTCGCCAGCCGGTTGAGGGTGAGTTTCAGCAGTGGGTAGTCGACGACTTTGGCGCCGCGAACGAAGCGCGAACCGAACGCGCAGTCGTAGCCCGCTTGCAGCGCGCGCCAGTAGCTGACGATGTCGCGCGGGTCGTCGGAGGCATCGGCCATGACGATGCACACGGCGTCGCCGGTAAAGGCGTCGAGCCCGGTGTGGATCGCATTTCCGAAGCCGTTGTCGCGCAAGTTCGGCACGCAGCGGATGGCCGGCCAGCGCACCGCGACGCTCGCGACGACGGCGGCCGTTCCGTCGGAGGAGTGGTCGTCGACGACGACGATCTCGAAGGGAATCGATTCGCTTTCGAGCCGTTCCGCGATGGCGGTCAGCGTCGGTCCGACGCTGGCCGCTTCGTTGTGCGCGGGGATGACGACCGAGAGCGTTTCCATCACGAACGATCCAGCACGCCGGCCTCCGCGGCCCAGCGCTCGGCGTTCTTCTCATAGATCTCGCTCAAGAGCCCGTGCAGATCGTACTGCTGGTTCCAGTTCGGATAATGCGTCTTGAACTTCTTCGCATCGGAGATGTACCAGATGTGATCGCCGATGCGGTTGCTCTCGGTGTAGGTCCAGTTCAGCTTGCGGCCCGTGATCGCTTCGCACAGGTCGATCGCCTCGATCATCGAGCAATTGCTGTGCCGCGTACCGCCCATGTTGTAGACTTCGGCCACGCGCGGAGCGCGGAACACTTCATCGAACGCCTTGACCAAATCGAAACTGTGGATGTTGTCGCGAACCTGCTTGCCCTTGTAGCCGAAGACCGTGTACGGCTCGCCCGTCGCGACGCATTTCATCAAATAAGCCAGAAAGCCGTGCAGCTTGGTCCCCGAATGGTTGGGCCCGGTGAGGCAGCCGCCGCGGAAGACCGCCGTCGGCAGCTCGAAATAGCGTCCGTACTCCTGCACGAGCACGTCGGCGGCAACCTTCGAGGCGCCGAAGAGCGAGTGCTTGGACTGATCGATCCGCATCGCCTCATCGATACCGTCCCAGTAGGGATGGGCGGGATCGATTTCCCAGCGCGTCTCGAGCTCCTGGAGCGGCAGCTCGTTGGGAACGTCGCCGTAGACTTTGTTCGTCGACGTGAAGATGAACGTCGCGCGCGGCGCGAACTTGCGGGTCGCCTCCAACACGCACAGCGTGCCGTTGGCGTTGACGGTGAAGTCCATCTGCGGATCGTTGGCGGCCCAGTCGTGCGAGGGCTGCGCGGCGGTGTGGATCACGAGCGCAATGCGCTTGCCGTAGCGCTCGAAGACGGCGTCCATCGCTTGCGCGTCGCGGATATCGGCGGCCACGTGCGTGTACTGCTTGGGGAAGCGCGTCTCGAGCGACCGGCGGTTCCAGTCGGTCGACGCTTCGGGGCCGAAGAAGCGCTGCCGGAAGTCGTTGTCGATGCCGACGATCTCATGACCGCGGGCGGCGAAGTAGGCTACGGATTCCGAGCCGATGAGGCCGGCCGAGCCGGTGACGATGACGACGGACAATTCGGCTACGCTCCTATAGAAGCTGCGGCTAACGCCAAAGGGGTGCGACGAGATCTTCGTTTTGGTGAATCCACGAGAAGATGTCGGCCATCGTCTCGCGCGGAGATTTTGCCGGTCTCCAACCCGTATCGCGATGGACGCGGGCGTTATCGGTGATATAGATCTTGACGTCCAGCGGGCGATTTTCGCAGACGGGCTCGATTTCGACGCGGTGGCCCGTGATTTCTTCACACACGGCCGTCGTTTCCAAGAGGGACATGCTCGATGCGACGCCGCCGCCGACGTTGTAGAGGCGGTGCGGCAGGGTATCGAACTGGTCGAGCTGTCGCTGCAGCAGATCGCCCAGATCGTCGATCGAGACGAAATCGCGCACTTGCTTGCCGGTCCCGCCGTACCCGATATATTTCAGCGGCCGGCGGAAGTAATGCTTGCCCATCCACAAGGCGAAGACGCCCTGATCGAGTTTGCCCATCTGCCATGGACCGGTGATGACGCCGCACCGGTTGATGACGTACTTCAGACCGTACATGTCGCCGTATTCTTCGAGCAGGTGCTCGGAACAAAGCTTGGTCGCGCCGTACAACGAGCGCGCCCCGGCCAGCGGAAAATCTTCCGCAATGCCGGCCGCGCCGGCACCCGGCAGTTCTTGCTCGGCCGCCAAGTCGAAGCGCGTTGCGCCTTCCGTGACCGCCAGCGATTCGAGCGCCGCGATCGGATAGACCCGGCTGGTTGAAAAGAACACGACGTCGGCGCCGCAGCGGCGCGCCACCTCGAGACAATTCACCGTGCCGGCCAGGTTCGTATTGATCAGATAGGTCGGACCGGCGTCGAAGCCGGCCAGCACCGACGGTTCGGCCGAGCATTCGAGCATCAGATCGAACGCGATGCCGGGGAAGGCCAGGTCTTCGGGATTGCGCACGTCGGCATGCACGAACTCGATGCCGGCGGCGGCCAAGCGCGGCAAATTGAACTCCGAGCCGCGGCGCTTGAGGTTGTCGGCGACGACGATCCGGGCGCCGGGATAGCGCCCACGCATGCGCAGCGCGAGGTTGGAGCCGACAAAGCCGGCGCCGCCGGTGACCAAGATGACCGAATACTGCTTCATTGACCCACAAACGGTCCGTCGTGAACGGCCCGCATCTCGGCGGCCAGCATCAGGCCGCGCGCGCGAAAGGGATAGATCCGCGCTAAGCCCGCCGGATCGTTGCGCAGCAACTCGGTGCGCGCGGTTGCCGCGTTCGCGGCCGCCTTCTTCCACTCGACCCAGCCGTGGAGGTTGTTGGCGATGACCGCGTAGGCAAACACGATACTGCCCGCGAGCGCGGCTCCCAGCCGGCGGCGGCCGGCCGGCGCCGGGCGCGAGCGAGCCGCTCGGCTCGCAACGAGCCCGCCGGCCGCGATCCAGGCGATCGATCCGATCGTCGTGTAGCGGCTCTGCAGCGCCTGGTCGACGCCGAATCCGGCGCGTCCGAACGCCGTAGCGAACGCACACACCAGCGGATACACGGCCAACGCGTACAGCGCCGCGTTGCGCACGAGCCGCCGCGCCCGGTACGGCGAGCGCAGATCGCTAGCGAACGAAACGGCGATCGCCGCGAGCACGAGCAATCCCGCGACGCTGCTGCTCGGGCTGCCGAGCCAGCGCGTCAGCGGTGCGCCGAGATAGGTCAACGCGAAGCGCAACGCGGTCACGGGATGCGCGAACACGTCGAGGTGACCGCCGCCGTCGGCATGCAAGCCGTGCAGATAGAAGGCCGCCGTCACGAGGCCGGCCGCTAGCCAAACGGCGAGCGCGCGAACTGGCTGCCGAAACGCGAGCAGGATCGCCGCCACGCCGACGGCCCAAACGACGAGTCCTTGCGAAGAGGAACAACTCGCGACGACGGCCGCGATCACCGCTAGCGCAAGGTGCAGCCCGCGCCGTTTCGGCAGCGTGAGCAGCAGCGCGACGGCGATCGCGCACGCGTTGCAGATGAACCACGCCAGCTGAAAGCCCCAGCCGAAGTTTTCCGATTGCCACAGGCCGTACAAAAACATCATCGCCGTGCCGGCCGTCAGCGCACCGGCGGTCGCATGCGCCGAACGCCGCAGCAGTGCGAGCAGCGCGCACTCACTGAGCACGAGGATTCCCAGCGAGACGAACTGCTCGCGCAGGGGGTTCCAGCCGCCCATACGCGCGAGGCCCAGCATGATCGCCGCCGGGACCAGCATCCGGTGCTCGTTGTGCGGCGCCCAGAGGTCGGCGAAGGCGAGCGTACCGAGGTGCATCTTGTAGACGATAGCGGCCCACTCCCATTCGTCCATGTAGGGCACGTTGACGGCGGTGCGGGCGATCAAGACGCCGACCAGCACCGGAAGTCCGAAGATCGCCAGGTACGCGAATCCGCGAACGACGGGTGCCCGAGCCATAATCCGGGCTTCGCGGCACACGCAAAAGGGTCCGGTTCGCCGCCGACGCATTTTCGAGCAATGCTCCCGCCGGATATGATCGTCTACGTGACCGGCGCGGCCGGCTTTCTCGGTTCCCACTTGGTGGAGAAGCTGCTCGCCGCCGGCGCGGCGGTCGTGGGGATCGACAACTTCGTCACCGGAAGCCGCGCCAATCTCGCGGCGCCCGACCGCGATCCGCGCTTCACGTTCGTCGAAGCCGACGTTTCGCTGCCGTGGGATTCGTGGGTTGGGTCGCTGTCCGCCGCACTGGGCGCGCCGGCGCTGATCCTGCACTTCGCATCGCCGGCTAGCCCGGTCGACTACGGCAACGATCCGCTCGGAACGATGGCCGTCAACGCGCTGGGCACGATGCACGCGTGCGAACTCGCGCGGCGTACGGGCGCGTGCGTGCTGATCGCCTCGACCTCGGAATGCTACGGCGATCCGCTGGAACATCCGCAGCGCGAGAGCTACTGGGGCAACGTCAACCCGGTCGGCGTGCGCGCTTGCTACGATGAGTCCAAGCGCTACGCCGAGGCCTATCTCACCAGCTTCACGCGGGTCCACGGCATCGACGGGCGCATCGTGCGCATCTTCAACACGTACGGGCCGCGCATGCAGCCCAACGACGGGCGCGTGATCCCGAATTTCTGCATGAGCGCGCTGCGCGGCGAAGCGCTGACGATCTACGGCGACGGCAGCCAGACGCGCAGCTTCTGCTTCGTCGACGATCTGATCGAGGGGATCTACCGCCTCGCGACGCGCCCGGGATTGTCCGGACGGGTGATCAACGTCGGCAATCCCGGCGAGTTCACGGTGCGCGAGCTGGCCGAGATCGTGGCGCAGCAGGTCGGGGTCGACTTGCAGACGGTCGAACAGCCGCTGCCGCCGGACGATCCGGCGCGCCGGCGGCCCGACATCACGCTGGCGCGCGCGCTGCTCGATTGGGAGCCGCAGGTCGCGCTAGCCGACGGGCTCGTTCCGACGATCGATCACTTTCGCGCCGCGTTGGCTTCGAGCGCGTCGGGCACGCGGCCCGGCCGCTGACGCCCGATACCGATATAGTCCAGTCCGTGCTCGGCGACCATGCCGGGGTCGAAGACGTTGCGGCCGTCGATGACCTTGTTACCGCGCATCAGTTTGCGCACCATCGCAAAGTCGATGTTCTTGTACTCGTTCCACTCCGTCGCCAAGAGCAGCGCGTCGCTCTCGTGGAGCACCTCGTACATCTGCGCGCAATAGACGACGCGGTCGCCGAAGTAGCTGCGCGCCGCGTCGCCGGCGATCGGGTCGTGGGCGCGAACGGCGGCTCCGGCCGCGAGCAGTTTTTCGATCAGATAGATCGCCGGCGCTTCGCGAATGTCGTCGGTGTTCGGCTTGAAGGCCACGCCGAGCACCCCGACCGTCTTGCCGGCGGCTGAGCCGCCGAGCGCGTTCACGAGCTTGGCGAACGTCAACTCGATTTGCCGCTGGTTCGTGCTCTCAACCGCGCGCAGCAGCGCCGCGTCGTACTCCCGGCCCGCAGCGAGCTTCTCGAGCGAACGCACGTCCTTGGGAAAACACGACCCGCCGTAGCCGATGCCCGGGTTCATGAACTGGGTGCCGATGCGGTGGTCGAGCCCGATGCCTTGACCGACCGCCTTCACGTCGACGTCCACGAGGTCGCAGATGTTCGCGATCTCGTTCATGAACGAAATCTTGGTCGCGAGAAAGGCGTTGGCCGCGTACTTGATCATCTCGCTCGTTCGCAGGTTGGTCACGACGATCGGAACGTCGAGCGAACGGTAGAGATCGCGCATGATCGTCTCGGCCTCGGGACTGCTCGTTCCGATGACGACGCGGTCGGGTTGCATGAAGTCGGCGACGGCCGAGCCTTCGCGCAAGAATTCCGGATTGCTGACGACGTCGACGCGGAAATGCTCGGCCGAGTTCTCCGCGATGATCGAGGAGATCAGCTCCCCCGTCTCAACGGGCACGGTCGATTTCGAGACGACGATCTTGGGGCCGTTGATGGCTTGACCGATCGCCTGAGCGACGGCCCGCACCGCCGAGAGGTCGGTGTTTCCGTCGGCGCCGGGTGGGGTGCCGACGGCGATGAAGATGATCTCGGAATCCCGCACGCCGCTCGCGACGTCGGTCGAAAACGTGAGCCGGCCGGCGTGCTGGTTGCGCACGATCATCTCGAGCAGCTGCGGCTCGTAGAACGGGGCCCGGCCGGCGCGCAACGTTTCGATGCGCCGCAGGTCGTTGTCGAGACACACGACGGTGTTGCCCAGCTCCGCAAAGCACGTCCCGGTGACCAGGCCGACATATCCCGTGCCGATGAGCGCGATGCGTTTCACTCACCACCTCCGACGCCGGCGGTTTCGTTCGAGGTCCACCCGTCGCTGAGTGGCTCGAGAACGGCGGTGGCAACGGCGGCCGGGGCATAGCGGGCGCGAACGCGCCGGCCTTCGCCGATCATCGCCGCGCGGATGCGCGCGTCGGAGGCCACGATGCGCAGCAGCGCGGCCATGCGCCGGGCGTCGAAGGCATCGATCACGACGCCGCAGGCATCGACCGTTTCCATCACGGTCACGTCGCCCAGTGCCACGATCGGCACGTCGAACCAGAGCGGCGTAACCGCGCTCTCGACCGGCAGCGGGCGGCCTACCGCCAGCGCCACCGTCGCGGCCCGGTAAGCGGCGTAGCGTTCCGCGAGCGCGTCGCCGACGACCACCACCTCGTTGTGCAGATCGAGCTCCGCCCGTTCGCGCAACAGCGTCTCGTAGGCATCGCCCTCGCAATCGGACGCGAACACCAACAGGCGCGCGTCGCGCACGAACGCGAGATACGCGACGAAGGTATCGAGCAGCCGGCGCGCTTCGTCGGCGCCGAGCGGAGCGATCGAGAGCAGCACGTCCTTGCCGTCGACCCAGCGCTCGTGCGCGGGCCGCACCCCGTCCCACTGCGCGGGCGAGACCGCCTGCGGCAACACGCGCGCGACGATCCCCGCTTCTTCCAGCTGCGCCGCCACGCCGTGCGAGGGCGCGAACACCACGCGCGGGCGCTGCGAGGCGGGCAACTGGCCGCTCATGCGCGACGTAGATATCCGCCGGCACCGGCGCCGACCCTGCGACCACGTGCGCGATCGTGCGCGCTTGCGAGCGCCGGCTGGACGAGCCCGCGATCGAGACGGCCGCATCGGCGCCGCTCGCGTTCAGCGCTTCCGTCAAGGCCTGCGCGTAGCGCGCGACGGCGGGCTCGCCGAGCGGCACGATGTTCTCGATGCCGCGGGCCGGCCGGCGGCGCGAGGCGCGCGCGAAATCGCATCGAGCGTGCGCCGCGCGACGACATCCCACGCGCCGTTGTCGAGCGCCGCGGCCCAGCCGCGGTCGCCGAGCGCGTCGACGGCCTCGTCGGCCGACTCATCGACCGCGGCGAACATCCGCACCCAATCCTCGAGCGTCGTGCCGATCCAGCCGCCGCCGGAATCTTCCACCGCGCGCGCCGTGGCGCGGCACTCGCCGTGCACGAGCACGGGCCGCCGCGCGATACCACGCTTCGTAGAGCGCGCGCGAGAAGCTCTCGTGAATGCTCGGCTGCGCGAGCGCACGCGCGTAGGTGAGCAGCGCGGCTTTGGCCGGCTCGCTGACCGCACCGAGATCGAGCATGCCGTCACCGCTGTGCGCCGCGCTGCGCGGACCCGCCAAGCACCAGCTGCAGCGACGTGGCGACGCGGCGTTCGCGAAACGTGCGAAACGCCTCGATCAGAAACTCGATGTTTTTCGATGAGTCCTGGCGGCCGAGGTAGAGCACGTAGCGCGAGCGGTGCGGCGCGAACGACCCGATCGCGATCGGGCTCGTGCGGCGGCGGCACCGGCTCGACCGCGTGCCCGATGACGCGGCTCTTCGCGAGCAGACCCGGCCCATAGATCGCCGTCGCGGTCTCTTCTTCGCCGACGCTGTTGAAGAGCACGCCGCGCACGGCGGCGAACGCATGCGCGCACGGGCTCGAGGTAGGCATACGCTTCGTCGTGCACGCACGGGATCAGGAACGCGCGCTCGGCGACCAGCGGCACGCCGGCGAGCGTCGGCCCGTACAGATACGGCACGAAGATCACCGCATCGTAGGACGTTCCGAACTCGCGCAGGTGTGCGAGCAGCGCACGGCTGTTGATGTTCTCGTTGACGAAGGCGCGCGTCTGCGGCGGGTCGAGTACCACCCGGTCGCCGCGCAGCCCGATGCGCGGCATCGTGGTGAGCACGGTGTTGGCGCGGTTGAACGCGACGCGATCGCGCGTATCGACCGGAAAGCGTCGCAGCACCACGCCGCCGTCTTCGCGCGAGATGCCGCTGCGGTGATAGTTCGACGCCCAATCGTCGAGAAACGAGCGGCAGCAGGTGGCGAGAACCTCCACCTCCGCGCCGGCTCGCACCAGCGCGTGCGCGATTTCCCAGGCGAGCCGCTCCGCTCCGCCGATGAGCTTCGCGCCCGTACCACGGCGTGACGATCGCCAGGCGCACGTCAGGACTCGCCCGACTGGCGCTGCGCGATGCGCTGCGCGCGCGTGGTCGCGCGCTCGGCTTCCAAGCGCGCTTCGAGCGTGTCGATGCGCTCGAGCAGCGTCTGCACGAGCGCGAGCATCTCGCGCTGCGAGCGGATCAACGCGTTGTTGGCCTCGTACTGATCGCGAAACGCGAGCGACATGATCGTCAGCACGGCCTTCTTCAGCCGTTCGGAGGACGAGACGAGCGGCACGCGCAGGTCGGCGGGCCAGAGCGCGCGCGGGGTCGAGCGCTGCTCGGCGAAATTCAACTGCGCTTCGATCGCACGCGCGTGCACCGTCGCCGCCAGCCGCGCGAGCCGTTCGTCGGCGGCGGGCGGCGTCGGGATCGCGCGCGAGTTCGGCCTCGATGCGCCGTTCGAGCTCGTCGACGTCGATGCGCGGGTTGCGCGAGCGAATCACACGGCCTCCGGCACGGGCCCGACATCGTCGCGGGCGGCGAGCACCTCGACCACGCCGATGGCCAGCAGGATCGCCCAGAACACGCCGATCTTCGGAAAGAACCACAGGTAGTCGAAGACTTGGTGCAGCGCCAGCGCTACGTTGGCGGCGAACACGCCGATCACGAGCGGCCGGCGCGAAAACGAGCGGGCAAACGTCGCGATCACGGTCCAGATCAGGAACAAGCGTCGCGGCCAGGCCGACCAGCCCCATTTCGCTCAGGGCCTGCAGGTAGAGGCTGTTGGCGTGCGTCCGGATCTCCGGGTGTCCGACCATACCCAAGTCGAATTCGAAGTTTCCGGCGCCGATGCCCACTAGCGGCGACGAACGCCACAGGTCGAGCGCCGCCGACCACAGGATCGCCCGGGTTCCGAGGTGGTCGGGCTGCGGAACCTCGGCCAGGCTGAAGAACCGCGCCTCCAGGCCCATCGAGAGCCCGACGATCACGAGGATGCCGGCGATCGCGACGGCCCCGGCGGCGAAACCGAAGCCGACCCGGCGCGACGGCCGCGTGACGATCAGCACGACTGCGAAAGCGACCACGGCCGCGACGATGCCCGAACGCGAGAGCGTGGCTGCCTCCGTCACGGCGCACAGCGCGGTCGCCGTGATCAGCCACGGATTGCGGTCGGTCAAGATGCGCGCGAAGAGCACCGGCAAGAGCAGGTTCAGCCAGCCCGCGAACTGGTTGGGGCCCTCGAGCGTGCCGGCGACGCGCGGCAGGATGTGCTCGCCGATGGTCACGCCCGACGCGGCGCCGAAACACAGCTGGTAGACCGACGCCGCGACCTCGAACAGACCGATCGCGATCAGCGCCCGCCACACCGGCCGGTCGTCGGGATCGTAGGCGAAGCCCACGACGACGGCCGCGAACACGGCCGCGTACTCGACCCACTTCAAGAATTCGCGCGCCACCGCGTCCTCGTGCTGTGCGCGCAAGCTGGAGAGCACGATCGCCGTGAGGATCACCGCCAAGGCGAACAGCAGCGCGCGGACCGGTTTCTCGCTCAAGACGCGCAGCGAGGTGCGGTGCACGATCAGCGCGATCACGAAGCCGATCAGCGCCGCCTTCGAAACCGTGATCGACGTACCGAAGAGGTAACGCGCTTCAGCGAACGGCGCGCACAGGATCAACGCCCCGACGCCCAGCGCCGGACGCCGGTAGGTCAACAGGCCGACCGCCACCGCCAGCGCGGCAAAAAACAGCGCGTGCAGCGGACCGAGATTGTAGTGCGGCGGATACCAAACCGGCGGGTACACATACCCGGGTTGCCAGTGGATCATGAAATCGTGCGGTGAAGAACACCCGTCACGGTAAGGGGACCAGTTCGCGCGCTTTCCGGCGGAACAGGATGTCGATCGCCAGATCGAGCTCTTCGCTATCGACGATGCGCGCCAGCATCAAGAACAAGAAGCCGCCGAAAATCAAATGCTCGGCCAAGTTCGTCGCGCGAGCGAAGAACGTCGGCTCCGGCGGCACGCGGTAGATCTGCACGACGGCCAGCGCGATCGCCATCGCCGCGCTGCAGCAGAGCACCTTGAAGGCCGAGAGCAAGATGCCGCGCACATCGAAACCCCCGATCAGGCGCCAGACCGCCACGCCGAGTGCGATGGTCTGCAGCGTCTGGCTCACGGCGTTCGCGAGCAGCAAGCCGCGCGCGCCCATGCTCGGCAGCCACAGGATCGAGTCGATGACGTTCACGATGACGGTTGCGACGGAAATCGCGATCGTCGCCCGCACGGCGTTGGCGGCAAACAGATAGCGCGTGAGGATCACGTTGCCCGCGAGCGCCACCAAACCGACCGCCGCGTAGGGCAAGAGCGAGGCGCAGAGCACCGTCGTTTCCGGCGTGAACGCACCGCGCTCGAACAGCGTCTGCACGATCGGTCCGGCCAGCATGCACAAGCCGACCGCCGAGGGCACGGTGAGGAACAGCACGATCTTCAATCCGGAAGCGATGCTGCGGCGCATCGCCGGCCGGTTCTGACTCGCGAACTGACTGGCGAACACGGGAAAGATCACCGTTGCGATCGCCGCCACGAAAATTTGCTGCGGGAAGCCGACCAGCTTGACCGCGTAGTTCATCCCCGCGATCGATCCCACGCCCAGGCCCGAGGCGAAATAGCGATCGGCCAAGAGCGCGAGCTGTCCCGCGGCCGAACCGATCGCAATCGGGCCCAGCACGATGAACAGCCGCTGCAGCCCGGGATGTTTCCAGTCGATCACGATCCGGAAGCGGTGCAGCGAAAAGAAGGCCGGCACTTGCACGAGCAGTTGCGCGAACGCGCCGGCCAGCGTGCCGAGCACGAGCGAACCGATGCCCAGGTTGTGAAAGCCGACGACGACGAAGCCGATCGTCAGCACGTTCGCGAAGACGCCTTGCAGCGCGGTCGCCGCGAAGCGATGGTAAGCGTTGAGGATCGCGGCGAGGATGCCGCTCAGGCTCGTCGCGAGGATGCACGGCATCAGCCAGCGCGTCATCGCGATCGCTTCGTCGAGACGTGCGCCGTGAAAGCGCGCGATCAAGGGCACGTAGAGCGGTGCCAGCAGCGCACCCAGCGCCGCGGCGATGCTGAGCACGACCGTGAGGCAGAGGATCAGCGTGCTGGCCAATTGCCAGGCGTCCTCCTCGCGGTTGGTGACGAAGTATTCGGAAAAGATCGGCACGAGCGCGCTCACGAGCGCTCCGTTGAAGACGCCGAAGAGGATCGTCGGCACGACGGTCGCCGCGAGAAACGCATCCATGTCGCCCGACGCGCCGAAGTAGCGCGCGTTGAGCACCTCGCGGCCGAAACCGAGGACCATCGACGCCAGCGTGGCGCCCATGACGATCATGGCCGAGCGCGCGACCCGTTGCGAGCCGCGTTGGGCCCCGACGACGGTCAGACGAGGCTGCACGGCACCCACTCAGACCGGTGAAATGCTAATGCGCACCCACGCCGCGTATAACGGCTGGGATGGTTTGGGCGATGATTCCGAAATCGCCGAGCGGGGTCCACGAGTCAATGTACGCGTTATCGAGTGCCATCCACTGCTCGAACGAAAGTTCGCAGCGGCCCGAGACCTGCCAGAGACAAGTCACGCCGGGCTTCACCGTGAGCCGCCGCAGGGCACGCTCGTCGTAGTGGGCGACTTCTTCGGGGAGCGGGGGCCGGGGGCCGACGATGGCCATGTCCCCGGCCAGCACGTTCACGAAGTTCGGCAGCTCGTCGATGCTGGTCCGGCGCAGGAAGCCCCCCAGGGCATGGAGCCGGGGGTCGCGGCGGAGCTTGAACACCGGGCCGTCGGCCTCGTTGAGGTGGCGGAGCTCGTGGCGCCGCTCGTGGGCGTTCGTGACCATGCTCCGCAGCTTGTACATCTTGAACGTCCGGCCGTTGAGCCCGACGCGTTCCTGGCGGTAGAGCGGTCCCTCGCCGGTCACGAGCACGATCCCGGCCATCGCGGCCAGCAGGATCGGCGCGGTGATCAGCAGCCCGAGGCCCGCTACGGTCAGGTCGACCGCTCGCTTGGCCGGCCCGAACCAAGCCGGGATGCGGCGTTCGGCCGGCGCTTCGAGCGCCGCCCCGGCGGTACTGAACCGCGTGCCGAGCGCGCTCATGCGGGAACTTTGCCTAAGATCGCTGCCATCCGCTCGCCGACTCGGCTCATACCGTCGACCACGCCGATGTCGGCCCCGGCGGCCGTCCCGTATTCCAGGTACGGGACGTATTCGCGGGTGTGGTCGGTGCCGGGCGCCGTCGGGTCGCACCCGTGGTCGGCCGTGAAGATGAGCCCATCTCCCGGACGTATGCGCTCTAAGATGGCCGGGATCATGCTGTCCAGCAGTTCAAGCGCGTCGCCGTAGCCGCGCACGTTGCGCCGGTGGCCGTATTTGGAATCGAAGTCGTTGAGGTTCACGAAGACGAGCCCATGGTCGAGCCCGTCCGCGATCTGCAAGGCCTGTTGTACACCTTGCGTATTGTCGGCCACGCGGATCGAATCCAGGATGCCATGACCGCAATAGATGTCACAAATTTTACCTACAGCGTGAATGGGTACGCCGTCGGCTGCGATGCGGTCGAGAATCGAGGGCGGCGGTGAGACGGCGTAATCGCGCCGGTTCGCCGTGCGCGTATAGCTGCCGGGCGCACCGGTAAACGGGCGTGCGATCACTCGGTTGACCTCGTGCGGCGGCACGAGCATCGCGCGGGCCTTCTCACACCAATCGTAGAGCATCGCCAGCGGAACGGTGTCCTCGTGGCATGCGACCTGAAATACGGAGTCGGCCGAGGTGTAGAGGATCGGCCGCCCGGTGCGCTGATGCTCCGCGCCCAGTTCGGCGATGATCTCGGTGCCCGAGGCCGGCACGTTGCCGAGTGGCGGCTTGCCGGTGATCCCGGTGAACGCGTCGACCACGTCGGGCGGGAAGCCGTCCGGATACGTCGGAAACGGAACTTCCGTCACGATCCCAGCCATCTCCCAATGTCCTGTGATGGTGTCTTTACCTCGTGACTTCTCCCGCAAGCGTCCAACCGCCGCGGCCGGACGATCAACTGCAGCGACTCCGCGTATCGTCGTGGTGCGACCTAACCCGAGGCGCTCGAAGTTCGGCAGACGCAGTCCGCCCACACGCTCGGCAACATTGCCGATCGTGTTGGCTTTCGGCGCGTCACCGAAGCTCGATGCATCCGGAAGCGCGCCGACGCCAGCCGAGTCCATTACAAAAGCGAGCACCCGCGGCATGGTAAAATCCGGTTCTGCTCTCGCAGGACCGTCCCTGCCCTCACCGTGAACGCGCAGGCAGTCCTAATGCGATTCTTTCTTTGGTCTCTCATCATCGCGAGCGTAACACTGCTCGCCTCCTCCCGAGCGGCGGCCGCAGCGACGCGCAGCATCGAGCTGCACGCGGACGTGGTCGACTTTTATAGCAATCGCTATATTCTCACCGCCGACGGTCACGTCCGCGCGCAATTAACCGACGGCACGATCGTGCGCGGCACCACGTTTTCGATGGATTTGAAGCTCAATCGCTTCCTGATCGCCGGCGACGTCCACGTCGACGGTCCCAAGGTGCACGAAACCGGCGCCGCGTTCGCCGGCTATCCCGATCTCGAGCGCAGCTACTTCATCAGCGAGGGCGATACGCCCGATCGCTGGACGTATTTCGGCGAGGATTTCTCGGATCCGCACAAAGGACGCACCCAGCCCGGCGACGCGTTCCACTTTCCCGACTTGACCGGCGACAAGCCCTACATCATCTCCGGCGCGGCGACGATTTTCTTCAAAAATAACGTCGAATTTCCGGTCGGTTCACGCATCGATATCCTCGGCGCGTACGTGCCCACGCCGGGCTACGTCGTCAACTACTCCTCGAACCCCAACTTCTACCAGAACGCGTTCTTCGGCGCGATTTTCGATGTCGGCGTGCCCTTCCACGGCGCGGCCGACGCGATGTCGGCTTTGCACTTCCGCTACGATCAGTACAACGGCTTCTATACCGCGTTCGACCAGCATTTCGTGCACAACCTCGACTACGCGGTCTTTTCCGTCGATCCGCTGACGCAAAACCAGCGCCAGTGGATCGCCATTCTCTACAAACGCGTCTCGCCGGCGGTCGAAGTGCGGACGTTCTTCCAGCTCTTCACCCAATCGATCTTTCTCAACGAACCGAAGTACGCGAGCTTCTTCTCGAATGCCGTGGTCAACGCGAAGGTCGGCCGTTACGCCGTCGGCTTGAACGTCGATCAGAGCAATCCCACGATCCTCGGCGGCGCCGAGGACTTGGTCGCGGCCAACGGCGTGCTGCAAGTGTCGCATCCGTTCGATGCCACGCTCACCGTGCAGAGTTTCGAAGACGAGATACGCGCCTTCCGCTACGTTCACGTTCCGGTGAAGTTCCAGTACCGCGCGGGCTACGGATACAATTACAACTCCTACGGCATGGCCGTTCTCGGACCGGGCGCCGCGGCTGTTCCGCCGGCGCTGCCGACGTGGGGCGGCGCGGTCTATCCGGCGATCACCAACACGTTCGTCGGCTTGACGCTCTACACGGCTTCGATTCCGCTCGCGAAGCAGCTCTCGCTCTCGGCGAAGGCCGACCGGCTCGAAACCTGGTACTCGTTACCGCATCATGTGGTCACGACCGACGTCTCCGAGACCATCGCGCGCACACCGCTCTCGACCAAACTGCCGGCGTTTCTCGTGACCTACGACGTGCTGAACATCGGCGACTTCTACGGATCCCAGCAGTTGGTCGCCTACCCGCCGGCCCCGGATACGGAGACGATTCCGGGCTATGGCACCTACACCGGACTCGCGGCCTTCGACGGTTTTGCAACGTCGCGCAGCTGGTCGGGGTCGATCGTCTATACACCCACCCCGTATTTCGCGCTCAACCTGACCATGCAGCATTTCATCACGACGCCGAAGGCGGAATCGGGCCTGGGCGGCGCGCCGCCCTGGGTGTTCAACCCCGACGTGCGCGTGCGCATCAACCAGCACATCTTGGTCGATATCGCCCGGCAGTATTTCTTCAACTTCTCGAACGAACTGTGGGCACCACAGTACACCATCCAGTTCTCACCATGATGAAACTTCTCGCCGCCCTCATCCTCGTCTCCGCGGTCGCCGTTTCCTCGGCCATGGCCGCCTCGCTGCCCGCGCCCATCGTCACGCCGAGCCCGGCGCCGACGGAGGGTGCGGCGGGCGCCACGCCGCCGCCGAACCTGCTGACGTATACCGGTCAGTTGCTCGACTACCGCAACAACTACGTGTACTTCACCTCGGGCGACGCCTTCCCGGCGGTCGCTGCGCCGCGCATCGTCGACGCTTTTACCGGGCAGCCGACGACCGTCGCGCCCCGCGCCAAGATGTTCGCCCAAGCGACGTTCGATCCGGCGACGAAAAAGATCATCGAGCTGGCCATCACCAACCGCCGCATGCAGACCTCGGAGAGCCTCAATGCGGTCGCCGCCTTCGTCGTCGTCGGTTCGACCCCGGCACCGGCGCCCGAACTCGCGGGCACCAACGTCACCGGACGGCAAGTTGCGGTCGTCTTCGAGGTGACGGTCCCACCCACGACCGCGTTCACCGACAACGTTTACATTTCGACCGACACGAGCGACTGGAATCCGACCGCGATCAAGCTCGACCGCGTCGATGCGTATAAGTACCGGGCGTTACGGTATTTCGCTTCGGGAACGAAGTTCGCATATCGCGTCACGCGCGGATCCTGGAACTCCGTCGAACGCGGTCAAGACAACCTCGATGATGCGCCGCACCAGTTCTTCGTCCGGGAAGTCGACTCGCTCGCTGCGCGCGTGACCGTCTATCACTGGTCGGACGAACACGGCACGTCTTCGGGCGTGGGACCGAATTCGCTTCCGACGCCGTATAATCCGAGTCCCTTCGGCGGCGGCCCGGGCGGGATCACCGTGCCGCAGATCAAGGTACCTCCGACGCCCCGTCCGCTGTAGTGCGTGCGCGAGCGCGAGCGCTCCTCGCCGGGCTCGCGCTCGTCACGCTCTGGCCGCTTCGCGGCGCCGCGAAACCCGTCGCCGTCATCGACGGCGGCGCGGTGTATTTCTACAACGATGCACTCGGCATCGCCGTCCGCAACGGCGTTCGGATGCGCCTCGCGAACGGCATGCTCGCGACCGGCAGCGCGGCATACGTCGATCTGCGCAGCAACCGCGCGGTGATCGCCGGCGACGCGCAGATCACGCGCGCCGGAACGTCGCTGCACGCCGACGCGCTGGCATTCGACCTGCCGGGCCGGCGCGTCGACGTGCTGCGAGCAGACACCGGCATCGCGTTCGCCGACGCCACGCTGACCGAACTCCAACCGGCACCCGAAGATGGTGCCGGATTCATTTTTCCGGACGTGCTCGACCGGCGCGCGTACATTCGCGCGCGGCACGCGGAGATCGTCTCGCGCACCAGCGTGCGTTTTCGGCCGGCCGCGTTCCCCACCTCGACGGGCGCGCCGCCGGTCCCGATGTATCTCTACACGTTCGCGGCCGGCAACGGGTACGCCGCGACGGCCCTGGCGCCGGCGGCGATCGATCAGCCCTACGGATTGTACTCCTCGCCCGAACGCTTTGACCGCACTTCACCTGCGCTACATCGACGGCGTCGGGCCGTCGCTGGGCATCGAACAAAACCTGATCGACAACAACGACGGCTTCTTGGCCGGAGCGCTCGACGTCCCCGTCCACGCGGCGACCGCCGACGGTCTCAACGGGTACCGGCGCTTGGGCGATGCCGGGACGGTCTCGCTCGGCGCATCGACCGATGACGGCTACCATCAAGCGACGCTCGGCTTCTCGCAGGCGATCGGAACGCTGGTGAGCCGCCTGAACTACGCCATCACCAACGGCGGCTACTCGAGCGCGATCGCGTCGCTGCGCACGCGCGACCATCTGCTCTTCGCGGGCATCACCTGGCACACCAGCGTGAACTTCGGCTTCGTCGCGCAAGACGGCGGCGTGTTGCCGCTCGCTCCGAGTCCGGCGCTCGTGCAAACGGTGTGGCAGAAGGGCATCGACGTCTTTCTCGCGTCGCCGCATCATCCGCGGACCGCTGCGCACGACGCTGTCGGCAACCGTCGACGCCACGCGTACCGACTACTCGTATCCGCAGCACTTCAACGCGCTCGAAACCGACCTGACCGGCTCGCGCCGCCTGAGCCGCACGATGACGCTGTTCTTCGGTTACGACGCGCGCTGGACGGCCGACATCTTTCCGAACAACCAGTTGCTGTTCTTCCCGCCGGCGGCGACCCCGTACTCGTACGCCGGCTATACCACCGGGCGGCTCGCGAACATCGACCTGCAGTACGTGCAAGGGCCCTACACGTCGGTGCGGCTGTCGTACCGGCGCGCGAACGATTTTCCGCAGTACAACTTCTACGCCGGACGCCCGCCGAACGAAGTGCGCGCCGACCTGCGCTTGCGGCCGTTTCCCAACATCGGGCTGAGCTTCGGCCGCTCGTACGACTTCGGCTGGGACGGCTCGCGCTGGGTGCCCGGCTGGAATTTTTCGATCTTCCAATGATCGTTGCCGCCGTCGTCGCCGCCGCCCTCAGCTACCGCGTCGTGCCGTTGGCCTGCGCGGCCGGCGGCCTGGCGATCTCCGGCGGCGGCGTGTTGCGCATCTCACCGCAAGGTTCGTGCGCCGGCGTCGTGCCGGGGCGCGCGATCACGGTGACGCTCGACGACCAGACGCGCGTGATCCCGCAGAAGCCCGATCCGGCGGCGCATCCGGCGAGCGAACTGCCGGCCGCCGCGTTTGCGATCGCGCCGTCGGCGCCGGCCGCGGCGGAGGCCAACGACGTCACGATAACGATCGTGGTCGCCGATACCGCCCTCGACGCCGGCCGGCAGCGACATCTACCTCTCGACGGAACGCAGCAGCTTCAATCCGTCCGAGATCCGGATGGATCAACTCGACGCGCGCCGCTATCGCTTGCAGCTGCCGCTGCGCGAGGGCGCCCGGCTCGCGTTCCGCGTGACGCGCGGCAGCTTCTCGACGATCGAACGGGACGCCAAAGGCCGCCTGCCGCCCCCGCACATCGCCATCGGCCTCGCCGGCGCGACCTACACCATCACGGTGGAAGCCTGGAGCGACGATACCTGACCGTGCGGGCGGAGGAGACTTTGCCGCAAACGAAAGGACCGCGCATGTCGACCTTGAGCGTCGTTGCTCCGCTGTACAACGAGGAGGGCAACGTCGCCGAACTGGTGCGGCGCGTGCGCGCGGCAGCGGACGGAACGCCGGGCATCGACGCCTACGAGATCGTGCTCGTCGACGACGGCAGCACCGACCGCACGGCGGAGCTGCTGCTCGCGCAGGCCGCGGCCGATCCGCGCATCGTGGTCGTGCGGCTCTCGCGCAACTTCGGCCACCAGCTCGCGGCGACGGCGGGGCTCGATATCGCGCGCGGCGACGCGATCGTGCTGATCGATGCCGACCTGCAAGATCCGCCGGAACTGATTCCAGCGATGGTCGAGCGCTGGCAGCACGGGTTCGACGTCGTGTATGCCGTGCGCCGCAGCCGCCAGGGCGAGAGCCGCTTCAAACTCTGGACGGCGCATCTCTTCTACACGCATCACCCGGCGGCTGACGAAGGTCACGATCCCGGTCGATGCCGGCGACTTCCGGCTGATGTCGCGCCGCGTCGTCGACGCGCTCAAGACGATTCGCGAACGGCACCGCTTCATTCGCGGGCTCGTCTCCTGGGTCGGGTTCTCGCAGACGGCGCTCGAGTACGACCGCGACTCGCGCTTCTCGGGCGCGAGCAAGTACCCGGTCTCGAAGATGCTGCGGTTCGCGATCGACGGCATCACCTCGTTCAGCGACGTGCCGCTGCGCTTCGCCTCCTACTTCGGCTTCGTCGTCTCCGGCATCGCCTTCATCGTCGGCCGTCGTCGAAATCGGGCTGCGGATCTTCACCGGGTACAACCTGCCGGGCTACACCTCGACGATCTTCGCGATCCTGTTTCTGGGCGGCGTGCAGTTGATCGGCATCGGCATTCTGGGCGAGTACGTCGGCCGGATCTACGAAGAGATCAAGGGCCGCCCGCTCTATCTCGTGGCCGGGGTCGAACGCGCCGATCCCGCGCCGGTGGGCGAGGGCAACTCCATTCCGAGCATCATACCCGGCACGAGATAGCGGCAGATATACTCCCGCACGCCTTCTTCGAGTGAGGTGAACGGCGCCGTGTAGCCGCTCGCGCGCAAGCGGTCGACGGTCGCTTCGGTGCGGTACTGGTACTTGCCGCGCAACGCGTCGGGCATCGGGATATAGGTGATGCTCGGCGGCCGCTCGAGCGCGCTGAAGATCGCGGCGACCAAATCGTTCCAGGTTCGCGCGACGCCGGAGCCGACGTTGTAGAGACCGCCGGCACTCTCCGAACGGCCGAGGTGCAGCGCGATGGCGACCGCATCCTTGACGTAGAGAAAGTCGCGCGTCTGCTCGCCGTCGAGAATGCCGGGCCGGTAACTCTCGAACAGCTTGACGGTGCCTTCGGCGAGGATCTGTTCGTAGGCCTTGGCGACGACGCTGCGCATGTCGCCCTTGTGATCCTCGTTGGGACCGTAGACGTTGAAGAACTTCAGCCCGACGATGCGGTCGAGAATGCCCTCGCGCTGCGCCCACAGATCGAAGAGGTGCTTGGAATAGCCGTACATGTTGAGCGGCACGAGGCTGTGCGGATCGAGGTCCTCGCGCAGATCCGTTTCGCGCGAACCGTACGTCGCCGCCGACGAGGCGTAGACGAAGCGGGCGTTGCGGCCCAGCGTCCACGTTGCGAGCTGCTGCGTCGTGCGGTAGTTGTTGGCGATCAAGTAGGTCGCATCGCGCTCCGTCGTGGCCGAGCACGCGCCGAGATGATAGACCTCGGCGATCGGGCCGAAGGCGTCGGGATTGGCGGCGAGCCGCGGATAGAATTCGTCGGCTTCGAGATATTCGGCGAAGCGCAGCGGCACGAGGTGCCGCCATTTTTCGCTGCGGCCGAGGCGATCGACGACGATCGCGTCGTCAACGCCGAGACGGTTGAGCTCCCACACCAAAGCGCTGCCGATCAAACCGGCAGCACCGGTCACAATAGTCCGGCCCGTTCGCGTCCCGTCCATCCCTACCGGGCATTCGACGAGACCGCGAGATCGGCATCCCGGACGACGGCGTGAAATAGCGGGCGGTGTTCGGCGGCCCGCTCTTCGACCGAAAATGCCGCCGCCACGGCGCCGGCGTCTTCGCCCGCATCGATCAGTTCGGCCAGGATGTCGCCGGCTTGGACGGTATCGCCAACCCGCGCGCGCACGATGATCCCGGCCGCGGGACCATGGCGCCCGACGGCGTGGCGCGCGATATCGCCGAGCGCGATCGCGTTCACCGCGCCGACGCTGCCGCTGCGGTCGGCCCGCGCGGGCGCGCGGTGCCCGGTCACGCGCATTCCCTCGAGGCCGGCCCGCGAACCGCCTTGCGCCTCGATCAGGGCGATAAATTTCGCATACGCGCGGCCGCTCTCGAGCGCGGCGTCGACCTGCGCGTCGAGGTCGCCGACGACGCCGCCGACGCGCAGCATTTCGGCGGCAATCAAGCGCACCACCTCGCCGAGCCGCGGATCGCGCGCCTTCCCGGTGAGGAAGTCGCGCGCTTCGATCGCTTCGAGCGCGTCGCCGATCGACGGTCCGAGCGGTTCGTCCATGTCGGTGATCAGGGCCGACGCGCGGCTCCCCAAGCGGGCGGCGATCTCGACCATCGTGACGGCGAGTTCGCGCGCTTGCTCGTGCGTCGACATGAACGCGCCGCGACCCGTCTTCACATCGAACACGATGGCGCGCGCGCCGCCGGCGATTTTCTTCGAGACGATCGATGCGGCGATCAGTCCGACACTGGCGATCGTGCCGGTGCGATCGCGCAGGTCGTAGAGGCGCTTGTCGGCCGGCACCATGCGTTCGCTTTGGGCCGTGATCGCGCACCCGATTCGCTCCACCTGCGCGCGAAACTCATCCGGGTCGAGGTCGGCGCGCACGCCCGGAATGGACTCGAGTTTGTCCAGCGTGCCGCCGGTGTGCCCGAGCGCGCGGCCTGAAAGCTTGGCCACCGGCACGCCGCACGCGGCCACCACCGGCACCACGATCAGCGACACGCTGTCGCCGACGCCGCCGGTCGAGTGCTTGTCGACGACCGTGCCCGGGAACGAGAGCTGCTCGCCCGAGCGGATCATCGACTCGGTCAGCGCTTGCGTCTCGGCGCCGCTCAGCCCGCGGATCGCCGACGCCATCAGGAGCGCCGCGATCGGCGCTTCGTCGATCGATCCGGCGACGTACCCGTCGATCAGCCGCTCCCACGTTGCCGCCGGCACGATCCCGCCGGCGCGCTTCGTATCCAGTGCCGTCCGCACCCAAGTCTCGGTCATCTTGCCTGGGTTTGCGCCCCCGCGACTCGAAGCCCGCCGTATGCGACTTCCCGCCGCCGCCACGCTGGCGCTCGTCTTGCTGGCCGCCGGTTGCTCGCATCCCTCGCCGCCGCCGTCCACCGGGCCCGCCGCGTCGCCCGCGCCGGCACCGTCACCGGCGGCCTCGGGGTCGGCGCCGGCGACCGCACCGACGGCCTCGCCCTATCACTACGTGGTGACGCCGCCGCCGCCGGCGGCCGGCATGCCCGCCATCCTCGAGATCGATCTGCTCGATCAGGTGGTCCACGCCGGCGCCCCCTATAGCGTCCGGGTGCGGACCAGCCCCGACGTCACGGCCATCAACGTCTCGGCGATGGGGCAGACCTACGGCATGCAAGCCGCCGCGCCCGGGCTCTTCGCGACCGACGGCCAAGTGCCGAGCGGCATCCCGTTCTTCTTGCTCAACCGCTCCTACGCGGTCACGGTCACCGCGGTGACGGCCGACAAGCGCAGCACCACCGTTTCGGTCGACCTCCGCCTCGAGCGATAATCTCGCAAGATGTGGTAACGTAGGGGGCCGTGCCCGACTCCGCATCCATCCTCGCGCCCTCGTTCGTCCGCGCCCTTCCCTCGAGCAGCCGGCCCCTGGCGGAGCTGATCGAGCGCTTGCGCACACCCGCCGACCGGGGGCTCGCGTTTGCGCTGCACGAGACGACGGCGGCCGCGCGGCCGTACCTGCTGGCCGGCATGCACGCGGCGCTGGGCGGCACCATGCTGGTCGTCGTGCCGACGGCCGACGTCGCCGAGCGCACGTTCGCCGACCTCACGTACTATCTCGGCGAATCGGAAGCACGCAGCGTGGCCCTCGTGCGGGCGCGGGACGAAGCGGTCGGGGCGCTGGATTCGCCCTCCGAACGCAGCGCGCGCATGACCTTGCTTGCCGATTTGTGCGCCGGGCGGCCGCAGATCGTCGTCGCGCCGGTCGCCGCGCTGCGGCAATACGTGATGCCGTGCGAGCGCTTTCGGGCCGAGACGCTCACGCTCGCGGCGGGTGACGAACCGGGCTGGGACGCGCTGCAAGCGCGGCTCTACCGGCTTGGCTACTCGCGCGTCGACGTAGTCAGCGCGGCCGGCGAGTTCGCGGTGCGCGGCGGCATTCTGGACGTCTTTCCGGCCACGTCCGAGCGGCCGGTGCGGCTCGAGTTCTTCGGCGACACCCTCGAATCGCTGCGGCCGTTCGAAATTCAGTCGCAGCGTTCCGACGAGACGATCGGCGCCGTGACGATCGTGCCGTGGCTGGAGATCCTGCGCGAGGATGCACTGCGCGAAAACGTGCTGCGGCGCGTGACCGGCGAAGCGAACGTGGTCTCGGCGGTGCGCGCGTTTCTGGCACACGGCAACGACGTTCCCGAGCCCTGGATCGGCCTGGCCTACGACGAGCGCACGACGCTGCTGGACTATCTCGACGCCGCGTGCGGTCGTCGTGCTGGAAGAGCCCGGGATGCTGGCCACGGTCGACCGCGGGCTCGAGGACGAACGCACGCGCGCGACCGACGTGCTGCTGGCCGGCGTCGAATCGGGCGAGCTCGACGTGCGCGCCGACGAAGTCGGCGAAGCACTGGTGGCGGAACTCGCCTTTCCCTATCCGCGGCTGGCGGAACACGCGTCTGCGCTGGCGGCACGCCGCGTCCTGATCGTCACCGGCGGCATCGAGACCGGCGACCTGCCGTGGCTGCCGCGCGCGGTCGAAGGCCACGCGCTGGAAACGCATCCGGGCGAGCTCTTCAGCCGCCAGATCGAACGCTTTCTCGAAGCCGTGCGCGGGTGGGTGGCGGCCGGCGAGACGGTGCTGCTGGTGGTGAACGGAGCGTCGCGGCTGAGCGAGATCTTGCGCGCGGCCGACATCACGGTCGAACGCAGCGCGCGCTTCGTGCATTTGCGTTCGGCCGGCACCGACGGCGTGGCGGTCGGCACCCGCGGCGGTTCGGTGTTCGTCGACACCGGCTCGCTCGAAGCGGGCTTCTCGATTCCCGGCTTGCGCTTGCACGTGCTCGGCGATCGCGAGATCTTCGGCCAGCCGGCCAAGCGCGTCAAACTGCGCGCGATCAAAGAAGGCGTGCCGGTCACGCTGGCCGACCTCAAGGTCGGCGACTACGTCGTGCACGCGGTGCACGGTATCGGCCAGTACTTGGGCTTGCGCACCGAGACGATCCTCGGTGCGACCGGCGACTACATGGACCTGAAGTACGCCGGTACGGACCGCATGCTCGTGCCCGTGCACCAGATGCATCAGGTGACGAAGTACGGCGCGCACGAAGGCGCGGCGCCCAAGCTCAGCAAGATGGGCGGCGCCGATTGGGCGCGCACGAAGGGCCGCGTTTCCGAAGCGCTCTCGAAGATCGCCGACGGCCTGGTCGAGCTCTACGCCGAGCGCGAGATCGCGCCCGGCCACGCGTTCGCGCCCGACACCCCGTGGCAGGCCGAGCTCGAAGAGGCGTTCCCCTACGATCCGACCCCCGATCAAGCTCAGGCGATCGCGGAGACCAAAGCCGACATGGAGCGGCCGCGGCCGATGGACCGGCTGGTGTGCGGCGACGTCGGCTACGGCAAGACCGAAGTCGCCGTGCGCGCGGCGTTCAAGGCGATCGCCGACAAGAAGCAAGTCGCGATCCTGGTACCGACCACGCTGCTCGCCTCGCAGCACCAGCGCACGTTCTCGGCACGCTTCGCTTCTTTTCCGGTGCGCATCGACGAGCTCTCGCGCTTCAAATCGAAGAAAGAGCAGCAGGCGACGCTCGCGGCACTCGCCGCGGGCCAGGTCGACGTCGTCGTGGGCACCCACCGGCTGCTGCAGAAGGACGTCGTCTTCCGCGATCTCGGGCTGATCATCGTCGACGAAGAACAGCGTTTCGGCGTGATGCACAAGGAACGGCTCAAGCAGATGCGCGCGACCGTCGACGTGCTCACGCTCTCGGCCACCCCGATTCCGCGCACGCTGCAGATGTCGCTGATGGGTGTGCGCGATCTCTCGCTGATCCGCACGCCGCCCCGCAACCGCATGTCGATCAAAACGGTGGTCGTGCCGGCGTCGGATGCGATCGTGCAGCACGCGATCGTCAACGAGCTCGACCGCGGCGGTCAGGTGTACTACGTCCACAACCGGATCGAATCGATCTACGGGATCGCGCGCGCGCTCGAAGCGCTCGTGCCCAAGGCGCGGGTCGCGGTCGGCCACGGGCAGATGCACGAACACGAGCTCGAGCCGATCATGGCCAAGTTCATCGAAGGCGAGATCGACGTGTTCGTCTCGACCACGATCATCGAGAACGGCATCGACATCCCCAACGTCAACACGATCATCGTCCACGACGCCGACAAGTTCGGCCTGGCCCAACTCTACCAGTTGCGCGGCCGCGTCGGCCGCTCGAACCATCAGGCCTACGCGTTTCTGCTCTACCAGGCCCACAAGGCGCTGAGCGAAGACGCCAAAGCGCGGCTCGAAGCAATTCGCGAGTTCACCCACCTCGGTTCGGGCTTGCAGATCGCGATGCGGGATCTCGAGATCCGCGGCGCCGGCAACCTCTTGGGCGCGGCGCAGTCGGGCTTCATCGGCGCGGTCGGCTTCGAGACCTACGCGCAGTTGCTGGCCGAGGCGATCTCCGCGCGCAAGGGTTCGCAAGCCGCAGCCGCCGACGCGCGCGAAGCGGTGATCGACGTCAAGCTCGACGCCTTCGTTCCCAACGACTACATTCCACAGGTTTCGCAGAAGATCGCCGTCTACCAGCAGCTCGCCTCGGCGCGCACGCTCGACGGCGTTGAAGACATCATCGCCAGCGTGCGCGACCGGTTCGGCCCGCTGCCCGAACCGCTGGCCAACCTGGCCGAGATCACGCGTTTGCGCGTCCTCGCGCTGCACGCCGGGGTGACGCGCGTCGTGATCAACGAGCAGCGCCTGACGCTCGGCGTCGGCAGCGGCTTCCAGCTCGATCCGGCCGCGATTCCGCGCCTGCAATCGATCACCAAGAACAAGTTTCGCTTCGGCGAGGGGAAGATCACGATCGACCTTCCGGCCCGCACGTCGGCCGAGCAGTTGCCGACGCTGCACGCGCTCCTCAACGCGCTGACCAGCGACGCGCTCCCGGCCGTCAGCCGCGCGTGAGCGACGGCCAAGCGACGCACGTCGACGAGGCGATCGAGGCGGTCGCCGAGCTCGAACGCGCTGCCCACGCCGCGATCTCGCGCCACCAGCACTGGATCGAGCGCGTCACGGCCCGCATCGGCCGGCCCCAGACGTTCTACTTGGTCGTGGCCTTCGTGTTGCTCTGGCTGCTAACGAACGTGGTGTTGCTGCGCACGCGCGGAGCGACGTTCGACCCGCCGCCCTTCCCCTATTTGCAGGGCATCGTCTCGCTCAGCGGGCTGCTGGTCGCGATCCTGATCTTGACCACGGCCAACCGCGTCGCGCTGATCGATACGCAGCGCGACAAGCTCGACTTGCAGATCAACTTGCTCAACGAACGGCGCACGGCGAAGGTCATTCGGATGCTCGACGAACTGCGCCGCGACTCGCCCCAAGTGCCGACCCACGACGACCCCGAAGTGCAGCAGCTGAGCGAGCCGACCGACACGCAAGCCGTAACGCGGGCGATCGAAGAACGCACCCCGCTGCACCCCCGCGAGTAGCCGGCGCACGCTCGTGAGCGGCCTGCGCGCGATCGTCCTTTATCTCTTCATCTTCGGCGCGGCCTTCGGCATCTATCACAGCAACGGTCCCTATCCGCTCGGCTCGTTCGACAGCGCTCCGAACTCGCTGCTCGCCTTCGACCTCTTCTCGCGCGGCACACTCGACTTCGACGTCTTGCGCCGCGGCGATCTCGTCCGGCGCGGTGCGGACTACGCGTTCGTAGAGTCGCCCAGCGGACACTACGTGTCGTTCTTTCCGATCGGCACGGCGATCGTCACGCTGCCGCTCTACGCCGCGTTCGACGCGGCGCGGCGCCTGGGCGGGCGGCCGGTCGACATCGCAGCGCCGAGCTTCGATCCGGTGCGGCAGCTCGATGCCAAGGCCGCATCCACGATCGTCGCGGCCCTGGCCGTGGTGCTGTTCTTCGTTTGCGCGCGCACGATCACGAGCGCTTTCGCGGCCGGCATCGCGACGCTCGCCTTCGCCTTCGGCACCGAGATGTGGACGATCGCTTCGCAAGATTTGTGGCAGCACGGGCCGGTGTGCCTCATGCTGCTGGCGACGATCGTTGCGCTCCAACGCGCGAGCCGGACACCGCTCGCCGGCCGCCGGCAGGCTTGGGTTTTGGCCGCCGGCGCGGGCGCGGGTTTGCTCGTGACGATCCGCCCGATGGCGATCGTGTTCACGGCCGCCGTGCTGCTCTACGTCGTGTGGCGCGAGCGCGGGAGCCTGGCGGCGTTCGCGCTCGGCCTGGCCGGCGGCGTCGCGCCGGCGCTCGCGTGGAACGAAGCGTTCTTCCACAACCTGCTCGGCGGCTACGCGGCGAATCTCGGCGCGGTCTCACCGACGCCCGCCGACGTGGCCAATGCGTTGGGCGGCGAGCTCATCAGCCCCAATCACGGACTGTTCGTGTTCACGCCGCTGGTCGTGTTCTCGCTGGTCGGCGCGGTCCGCGCCGCGCGGGCGAAGACCGCCGACGCGGCGTTGATCCTGCTCTTGGCCGGTGCTTCGTTCGTGCTGTGCATCCTCTACGCGTTCGATGCGACCTGGTGGGGCGGCTGGTGCTTCGGACCGCGCTACCTCACCGACACGATGCCGGTCGCCGCACTGCTCTGGCTGTACGTGCTCCCGCCGCGGCCGCGCGCGTTCCTCGCGCGCGGCATCGCGGCATGGTGCGCCGCCGCCGCGTTCGCCGTGCTGCTCGTCGTTTCGATCGCGATACAAGCCGTCGGATCGAACAGCGGAACCGAAGGCTCGCGCTGGTACGTCGTGCCGAGCAACATCGACCACGACCCGGCCCGCTTCTGGGATACCTCCGACCTCCAAATCGCCTGGGACGCCCGCGCAATGTGCCACCAATTCGCCCCACCCCCCGCGCACTGAGCCCCTCGTCATAGCACGGGCGCATCCTCGTAATTGACGAGCGCATGCCTCCTCGTATTGACGAGCGCATGCCTCCTCGTATTGACGAGCGCATGCCTCCTCGTCATTGACGAGCGCATGCCTCCTCGTAATTGACGAGCGCATGCCTCCTCGTAATTGACGAGCGCATGCCTCCTCGTAATGACGAGCGCATGCCTCCTCGTAATTGACGAGCGCATGCCTCCTCGTAATTGACGAGCGCATGCCTCCTCCTAATTGACGAGCGCATGCCTCCTCGTAATTGACGAGCGCATGCCTCCTCGTAATTGACGAGCGCATGCCTCCTCGTAATTGACGAGCGCATGCCTCCTCGTAATTGACGAGCGCATGCCTCCTCGTAATTGACGAGCGCATGCCTCCTCGTAATTGACGAGCGCATGCCTCCTCGTAATTGACGAGCGCATGCCTCCTCGTAATTGACGAGCGCATGCCTCCTCGTAATTGACGAGCGCATGCCTCGTCGTAATTGACGAGCGCATGCCTCCTCGTAATTGACGAGCGCATGCCTCCTCGTAATTGACGAGCGCATGCCTCCTCGTAATTGACGAGCGCGTGCCTCCTCGTAATTGACGGCGCATGCCTCCTCGTAATTGACGAGCGCATGCCTCCTCGTCATCCCGAGCGCAGTCGAGGGACGCCCACCGTCACGCCCTCAAGCCACCGTCGATCACGAGCGCAGCCGAGTGATCGCCACTAAGCACGATAAGGCATGTCTCCGGCGATCACTCGGCTGCGCTCGGGATGACAGGCCTATTTCTGCCGCTCTAGCGGGCCGCGCTAGTCCAACGACTAGTCCCATTGCCGTTGCTCGAGCGGGCGCGCTCGTACGCTGAGGGCGCCCGCTCGAGCGGTGGCGTTAGGCCGGGGTTGGGACGCGGATCGTTTCGCCGATCTTCGGCGGCACGGGATCGAAGCGTTCGTGCCGGCTGCGGAACGAACCGAGGCCCTGGGTCGCCGTGCGCAACTCGGTGATGTAGTGCGCGAGCTCGGCCTGCGGTACCAGTGCCGCGACGCGATAGAACGCCGCATCGTCGGCCGGCCCGAACGACTGCACCACGCCGCGCTTGGCCGTCAGCTGCGCGACCGTCGACGACGCGAAGGCTTCGGGCACGAGCACGTCGAGCGCGACGATCGGTTCGAGCAACGTCACGCCGCACTTGGGCAGCGCGTCGCGGATCGCCATCGCCGCCGCCGTCTTGAACGAGGCTTCGCTCGAGTCGACGGCGTGGAACGATCCGTCGTAGAGCGTCACGTGCAGATCGACGACGGGGAACCCCGCCGGCCCGCGCAGCAGCGCTTCGCGCACGCCTTTCTCGACGGCCGGGAAGAACTGCCGCGGCACCGCGCCGCCGACGACCTTCTCATCGAACGACACGCCGTGGCCGCGTTCGCGCGGTTCGATCCGCAAGCGGACCTCACCGAACTGGCCGTGCCCGCCGGTCTGATGCTTGTAGCGCGCGTGCGCTTCGGTTCCGCGCGTGATCGTTTCGCGGTACGCGATCTGCGGCGGCCGCGTATCGACCGCGACGTGATATTTGCGTTCGAGGCGCTCGGCCGCGACCGCGACGTGCACCTCGCCGCTGCCGCACAGTTCGAGTTCGTTGGTGAACTCGGCACGCGTCAGCCGTAACGCCGGATCTTCATCGATCAAGCGCGCCAGCATCTGCGAGAGCTTCGCTTCGTCGAGGCGGTCGCGCGGCGCGATCGCAACGGCAAACACGGGCTCGGGAAGATCCAAGGCCGGCATCACCGTATGCAGACCGCCGGTGGTGAGCGTGTCGAGCGTGTGCACGCCCTCGAGGCGCGAGAGCGCGACGATCTCGCCCGGGCCCGCGCTCGCGATCGGCTCTTGCTTCTTGCCCTGCAAGCGGTAGATGCCGCCCGGCCGCGATTGCACGCCCGCGCGCGAGGTGTCGGTGAGCACCGACTCGCCGGTTAGCGTGCCGGTGAAGACGCGCACGACCGAGAGCTTGCCCGACTGCGGGTGAATGAGCGTCTTGCACACCTGCGCCACCACCGGCCCGCCGGGCTTGGCGTTGAGCGGGCGGCCGCCCGCATCGTGGCGCTCGACGTCGAGCGGCGAGGGAAACTGTTCGACGATCGTTGCGATCAGCTCGCTGATGCCGATGCCGCGCGCGGCCGAACCGAAGAGCACCGGCACGATCTGGTCGCGCGCGTACTCATCGTGCAGATCGCGCCGGACTTCATCCAGCGGCGGCTCGACGCCCTCGAGCAGTTCTTCCAGCAAATGATCGTCGAAATCACCGAGCGCTTCGAGCAGCTTTCCGCGCGCCGCGGCGACGCTGCCGTCGCCGGACGCCGCGTTGCCGACCAAATCGACGACGCCGCTGAAGGCGTCGCCTTCGCCGACCGGCAGCTGTTCGGCCACCACGTGCATACCGTAGGCGGCGACCAGCGCTTCGAGCGTGGCCGCGGGCGCGGCACCCGGACGGTCCATCTTGTTCACAAAAAATAAATGCGGCATGCGCCGCGATTCGAGAAAGTCGACCAGCGCGCGCGTTTGCGGAATGCGGCTGGGATCGGCGTCGATCACGACGACCGCGGCATCCGCCGCGAGCAGCGCGATCTTCGATTCTTCGAGAAAGTCGACGAAGCCCGGGGCGTCGATCAGCACCAGATCGACCTCGCCGCAGCCGGTGTGCGCGAATCCCACGCACGTCGATTGCGCGTGGCCGATGCACTCCGGTTCGAAGTCCGTCGTCGTGGTGCCGTCGGCAACCGAGCCGCGGCGCGGGATCGCCCCGCAATGGTGGAGGATGGCTTCCGTCAGGGTCGTCTTGCCGGCATGGTGCAGGCCGACGACCGCGAGGTTCCTCCGGCGCGAAATGTCCATTTCAACGCTCCTGCAAATCCGAGGGGCAGGGGTCATTCCTCAAGCGCGGCGCCGACCCTTGCCGGGCTAGTGCATTCACGGAACGTGAGTGCACTAGACCAAGCGTGTTGATGCGAGGTCCAGGTCGTATTGGACCTTGCGAAAGATCTCATCGGGAATCTTGCCCTCGTCGCGCAGTTGCATGATCGCGCGCCGTTCGGCGGCGACCGCCTCTTCTTGGATGCGATGATCGTAGCGGCTCTCCGCGCTCTCGTCGTCGTGTCCGGGTACGGCATGGCGTTCGAGGTGATCGATGCGATTGCGGTACTCCGCGATCGCGCGCGCGATCGGCTCGCGTTCTTCATCGACGTTCGAGCTCTCGGCCAGCGTTTCGAGCCGCTTCAGCCCGGCTTCGAGGGCCTTGATCCGGACCTTGGCTTCGTAGGCCGCGGTATCTTCGCCGTTTTCGATTTTCAACCAGCGCAAGAGCGGGATCAGCGAGAGCCCTTGACCGACCAGCGTCACCACGATCACGCAGAACGTGATGAAGATGATCGCGTCGCGCCGCGGAAACGGCGCACCGTGTGCATCGCTCAGAGGCAGTGCGAGCGCGGCCGCGAGCGAGACGATGCCGCGTAAGCCGGTCCAGCCGATCACCGTGACCCAGCGCCACTGCACCGGATCGCGGCGCCGTTCTTCGGGCCGTAGCGCGCGCGGAATATACGCCTGCGCAAACGCCCACACGAAGCGCAGCACGATCAGCATCAGCGAGATCTCGAGCGCCGCCGGCAGCCAGCGCGCCACGATCGCGCCGTCGCCGACGATCGTGCGCAATTCGAGACCGATCAGCAGAAAGACCAGCGCGTTGAGCAAGTAGATCAGGATATTCCAAACCGCCGACGATACGAGCCGCGTCTCGGGACTCGCAAACGCCGCGCTGCGCCGCCCGAGGATGATGCCGATCGTGACCGTCGCGAGCACGCCCGAGCCGCCCAGCGCCTCGGCCGAGAGATAGGTGACGTAAGGCGCGATCAGCACGACCAGCACGTCGATCTGCGTGTCGGCGATATCGAGCCGCCGCAGCAGTCGCAGCAACGCCTCGACGGCGATCGCCAACACGATGCCCGCAACGACGCCGACCGCCACCACCACCACGAACGCCATCGACGCGCGCGGCAGCGAGAAGCGCCCCAGCACCGCCGCGAAGACGGCGAAGCGGTAGATCACCAGGGCCGTACCGTCGTTGAGCAAACCCTCGCCGTCGAGAATCGCGAGGATGCGGCGCGGGATGCCGAAGCGCTCGAAGATCGCGCCGGCGGCGACCGCGTCGGGCGGCGAGATGATGGCGCCGAGCACGAACGCGCTGGCCCAGCCGAATCCCGGCGCAAGCCACTCCACCATGACCGCGACCGCAACCGTGCTGACGATGACGAGGCCCACGGCCAGCAGGGCCACCGGCCGCACGTTCCGGCGCAGCAAGGTCCAATCGGTCGTCCAGCCCCCGTGGAAGAGCAGCGGCGGCAGAACCGTGTAGAAGATCCAATCGGGGGCGATCGCGACGTGCGGCAACGCCGGGACGAAGGCGATCAGACTGCCGCCGATCACGAACACGATCGGGTAGGGCAGCTTGAGCCACTTGGCCAGGATGGCCAGCGGCGTGATGGCGGCCAGCGTGGCAAACAGCAGGATCGGCGCGCTCATCCGGCCACCTCGTTTCCCCCACGCTCACGGAGGGCCCCGCCGTATGGGCTTTGAAGCGCCTAGGGTCGTGCGGAGCAAAACGCTCCGCATTTCTGCGTCAGCCCCTGACGGGAGATTTATGTCCAAGCTCATTCGCGCGGCCGCAGCCGTGGCGACCGCCGTCGTCGGCGTCACCTTCTCCGGCTGCTCCGGCAGCAGCGGCGGCGGCGATATCGCCACCGTCAACGATCAGCACATCACCAAGGCCGACTTCGACCGCAAACTCGAGTCGAGTCCCACCGCCAAACAAGTGCTGACCCAACTGGTGCAGCAAGCCCTGATCGACCAGTACGGCAAAGACCAGAAGATCGACATCTCCCAAGCCAAAATCGATCAGAAAGAAGCGGATATCAAGAGCAAGTATCCGCCCGGGCAGTTCGACGCAATCCTCAAGCAGCAAAACTTGACCGAAGCGGACGTGCAGAACATCCTGCGCCAGCAGTTGATCATCGAACAAGCCGTCGGTCCGATGGTGCACATTAGCAACAGCGATATCCAGGCGTACTTCAACAAGAACCACGCCACGCTCGACAAACCCGAGCAAGTGCGCGCGCGCCACATCCTCGTCGCCGACCAGAAAACGGCCGACATGATCGAGGGCAAGCTCAAGGCCGGCGGCAACTTTGCCGATCTCGCCAAACAATACTCGACCGACCCCTCGACCAAAGACAAGGGCGGCGAGCTCGGGTTCTTCGGTAAGGGCCAAATGGTGCCGGCGTTCCAGAACGCCGCGTTCTCCCTCCCGGTGGGCGCGATTTCGGCGCCGGTGAAGTCGCCCTTCGGCTGGCACATCATCCAGGTCGAGGAGAAGAAGCCGGCGATCAAAGCGACGCCGGCGAGTGCGCGCGCCCAGATCACCGACGTGCTGACGCAGCAGCAACAGCAGCAGCAGATCCCGGTCTTCCTCCAGGGGCTGCGCGCGAAGGCCAACATCCAGGTCTACGACGACCGCTACAAGGACCTGTTCCCGCCGCCGCTGGCCCCGCCGCCGGCAGCCGCGCCGCCCGCCTCCGAATCGCCCACGGCTCCCGCACCGGGAAACAGCTAGCAATTTACCGCTAAGCGAGCGGCCGGTGGTATAGTAGAGCGAAGCGCTGGTTCTCCAGCGCTTCGCTTCTATACTACGCTGGAGGCCGACGGCGACCGTGACAAGCGAGACGTTCTCACATGCCTTACCGCCGGGGACGCGGATCCCGCCGCTGACGCTCGATCGCGTGATCGGCCAAGGCGCCTGGGGAATCGTCTACGACGCGCACCACGATGTGTGGGGACGCGTCGCCGTGAAGGAATTCTTTCCCGGTAGCTACACCGCGCGCTCAGCGAGCGGGGGCGTGGGATCGAGCGCGCCACAGTGGCAAGACGCCGTTCGGAAAGGACGTGAACGCTTCGCGGCCGAGGCGCGAGCGTTGCGAGCGATCCAGCACCCCAACGTCGTTCGCGTGTACGACTTCGTCGAAAGCGAGGGCTCGGCGTTCCTCGTCATGGAGTACGTCGAGGGTGAGACGTTGGCGGCTCTGCTGGATGCGGGCCGCTTCACCGAGCCGGCCGAGATCATCGCCTTCGGGAAGACGCTCGTCGCAACGCTGCAGGCGCTGCACGAGAGCAACGTCCTGCACCGGGACATCGCGCCGGACAACATCATGATTCGCCCCGGCGGCAGCCCGGTGCTCATCGACTTCGGCGGCGCGGCGGCGGCGGTGGCAAACGCGACCCATTCGACGCAGAATATCGTCAAAGACGGGTATTCACCACCCGAGCAATACGATGCTTCCGCGAACCCGGCGTTTCCGATCGGACCCTGGTCGGATATTTACGCCTGCGCGGCAGTACTCTACCGGCTTGCGAGTAAGCGCGAGCCGCCGGTTTCACACACTCGCCTCCTCGCGAACGGCATTCGCGGCGGCACCGACCCCATGCGGCCCTTGCTTGAAATCGCGCCGGACGGCTATTCAAAGCGGTGGCTTCAAGCGGTCGACGCAGGATTGGCATTGGTCCCTGCCGATCGGCCGCAGAGCGCGTCGGACTGGCGTGCCCGTTTCGAGGAACCGCCCCTACGGGCCCGGCAACCGAAGGCCGGACGGGCCCCGGTCGTTGCGGCTGCGGCCTCGTTGGCGGCATGCGCCGTCATTGCCGCGTTGGCGTTCGGAATGCGAATCGTGCAGTTCGGCTCGCCGGTCGCCGGAACGGCGCCCGCCATCGTAGCGGTGGACGGAGAGCCCGTCTCTCGGAGTCTGTTCGATCGCAAGCTCGAGTCGAGCCCGACCGCGAAGCAAGTGTTAACGCAACTCGTTCAGCAAGCCCTGATCGACCGCTACGCCGCCGATCGTCACATCGATATTTCGCCGGCGGCCGTCAATGCGAAAGAAGCCGCCGTCAAGAGCAAGTATCCGCCCGGGCAGTTCGACGGAATCCTCAAGCAGCAAAACCTGACCGAAGCGGACGTGCAGAACATCCTGCGCCAGCAACTGATCATCGAGCAAGCCGTGCGCCCGATGGTGCACATCAGCAACAGCGACATCCAGGCGTACTTCAACAAGAACCACGCCACGCTCGACAAGCCCGGGCAAGTGCGCGCGCGCCACATCCTCGTCGCCGACGAGAAAACGGCCGAGATGATCGAGGGCAAGCTGAAGGCCGGCGGCAACTTTGCCGACCTCGCCAAGCAATACTCGATCGATCCCTCCACCAAAGACAAGGGCGGTGAGCTTGGATTCTTCGGTAAGGGACAGATGGTGCCGGCCTTCCAGAATGCCGCGTTCTCGTTGCCGGTCGGCGCGATCTCGCGTCCGGTGAGGTCGCCCTTCGGCTGGCACATCATCCAGGTCGAGGAGAGGACACCGCCCATCAAGGCGACGCTCGCGAGTTCTCGCGCACAGATCACCGACGTGCTCACCGAGCAGCAACAGCAAAAGCAGATCCCGGTCTTCCTACAGGGCCTGCGCGCGAAGGCGAACATTCAGGTCTACGACGACCGCTTCAAGGACGCGTTCCCGCCGGCCAAATCGTGAGGCCGCGGAGCTAGCGGGACAGGCCGCTCGCGACCGATCCGGCGAAAGCGCATGGGGCCATGCTGCGCATCGTCGGACTCGGTCCGGGCGACCCCGACCTCCTCACCCTCGGCAGCCGCGAGGCGCTGCGGGCGGTCGGCCGCGCGGTGACCGTGCTCGCGCCGCCCGACCTCGTGCTCTTTCTCGAGAGCGAGGGCGTCGCGATCCTGCGCGGCCTGGTCACCGATCAGCCGCTCTTCATCCGCGGTTCGGCCGAGGTGATCGACGGCTTTGTGGAACGGCTCGACGGCTCGGACCTCGCGCTCGGCATCCTCGGCAACCCGCTCTCCGACTTTGCCGGGTTACCGATGCTCTTGCGGGCGCTGGAACGGCGCCGCATCGCGGCCGAAATCGTCCCCGGCATGCCGCGCGCCACGCTTTCGGCGGCGATCACGATGCCGCTGCTGCCGCTGCCGCCCGGATCGAGTCACCAGAACTGGGACGACCTCGTGCAGATCATGGCGCGTCTGCGGCGCTCGTGCCCGTGGGACCGCGAACAGACGCACGCGACGCTCGTGCGCTATCTGGTCGAGGAAACCTACGAAGTCGTCGACGCGATCGAGGGCGGCGCCGATGCGGAACTGTGTGAGGAGTTGGGCGATCTGCTGTTCCAGATCGTCTTCCACGCGCAGCTCGCGACCGAACGCGGCAAGTTTTCGGTGGCCGACGTGGTCGACGCGCTGTCCAACAAGATGATTCGCCGCCACCCGCACGTCTTCGGCGACGTGGCGGTGGCGAACGTCGCCGAAGTGTGGCAGAACTGGGATCAGCTCAAGGCGCAAGAACCTTCGAGCGCGGCTCGCACGTCGAAGCTCGACGGCATTCCGAGCGGTATGCCGGCCTTGCAGCGCGGGCAAAAGATGCAAGAGAAAGCGGCCCGCGTCGGCTTCGATTGGGTCGATGCGCGCGACATCACCGAAAAGCTGGCCGAGGAACTGCGCGAGTTCGCCGACGCGCGCGCGCAGGCCGGCAAGCTCGCGCACGAAGATCCGCACGTGCGCGAAGAACTGGGCGACGTGCTCTTCACCGTCGTGAACCTGGCGCGCAAGCTGAACATCGACGCCGAAGGCGCGATGCGCGATGCCAACACGAAATTCAACCGCCGTTTCCGCTACATGGAAACCTATGCGCTCGCCAGCGGCCGCGAGCTCGGCGACATGACGCTCGACGAGCTCGAAGATCTCTGGCAAGCGGCAAAAACCGCCGCCTGAACGCTGACCTAGCCCGACGGCTTGCGCGCCACGATCAGGCTGGCGCTACCGGTGCTCGAGAACCAGTTGACCGACTCCGCCACGAGATCCACGACCACGCTCTCGGCGCACTCGAGGGGCAGGTCGATGGTGACGACCCGGCGTTCACCCGGCGCGACCGCATCGCCGCTGAGCGCGACGCGGGCCAGCTCCGACTGCCGGCGCGCGCCGTCGAGCGACCGCACGCCGATGTTCACGGCGCCGCGGCCGCCGCCCGACGGTAACCATGTTTCGCGGCCGACGTTGGTCACCGCCAGCGTTCCGTGCAAACGCGCACCGTCGAAGTGCAAGTCGCCGGCGAGCGTCGCTGCCAGCCCACCCTGCGCCCGGCTCGCCGCCGGCCGCGGACCGCGCGCGTATAAAAAGAAGATGCGAATATTGGCTAGCCCGAGACCGATGTCGCGCACGATGCGCTGCGCTTCGGCACCGCTGACGCGGCCGGCGGCCAAGCGATCGAATTCATCGACTTCCAGCAACCGCGCGTGCGGTGCGAACCACGCCACGCGCATGTCCGCGAATCCGGCCGCCAGCGCGGCGGCGCGAATCTCCGCCACGCGAATGTCGTTTTCGATCACGCCGGATGCGGCCATTTCGCGCTGCGCCTGCGGACCGATCGAGTGCAGCGGACCCGGCTCGCTGAACGCCGCAATGCCGCCCGGCGCCAGCACGCGCGAGAGTTCGGCCAGCGTCGCCGGAATATCGAGCACGTGATGCAGCGTTTCGATGCCGACCACCCGGTCGACGCACGCATCCGGCAGATCGAAACGGCGTCCGTCGAATTGCAGAAACGACACCGGCAAATCTTTGCCGAGCGGGTCGGCGCGCACGCGCTGCTCGCCGAAGCGTAACGCATTGGCCGACACATCGGTCGCGATCACGGTGCAGCCGAGATAGGCCCAAATCAGACTCGACCAGCACGTTCCGGCGCCGAAGTCGAGCAGGCGGGCTCCACGATAGAGTTCCAGGTGCGGCACCAGCGCGAACAGCGATCGCGACAGGTGCTCGGCCTCGAGCGGTTCGGCGAACGGCTTGCGCGCGTGCATCGTATGCCACCCGACGCCGTCGAAATAGGCGTCGGCGCGCGCCACGTGCTCCTCGGCGCTGCCCGCCGCCATGAGCTCGCGGACGTCGATGAAACTTTCCGACCGCATGCGCGCCGAGCTCTCTTTGAGCACCGTCCACCAGCGCCGCGCGCGCCCGAACGGGCCGGCCGGGACATGCGTTTGCGCGACGCGCCGCTGCAAGCGCGACCAGATCAGCGGAAGCACGCTCACACTCATACGCGAACGCAGCATTGAGAGCGTCCGGTGGCTGGGGAGCAGCACCCTATCTCCTTATGTCGGTTGCCGCCGCGCTCCCTTGTCGGCGGCCGGGCGTTATTGCCGGCGGACGCTCAACGCGCTCGCGCTCGCCACACCGAACACGTACGTGATGCTGGTTTGATTGGAGATGATCCCGGTGGGGAAGCGGTAATTGCTGGTCGTTTCCGTGTAGGTCTCGCAGACGTAGCCCACGCCGCCGGGCACGTAGTAGTCGGTAAAGACCTGCTGGCGATTGCGGAAGGCCGCCACATCCAACTGCGAGTTCTGCTGGTTGACTGCATAGGCTTGGGTGGCGATGGAGGCAGGCACGTTGCACGAGGCCGGGATCGTGACGTTGGTCTCGCTGAACGCGAAAAAGTACAGCGGTTGCACGGGCGCCGCGTTGCCGGGATACCAATCGACCGGGAAATACGTCGACGTCGGACCGGGAGCGGGACTGGTCGTTTCCTGCGCAACCGGAATCACGTAGCCGCTGCCCGGCGGCGTCGCGGCGACGGGCAGACTGATTGTCGTCGTGACCCCGGCGTTGAAGTTCGTGGCCGTGCCGGTGGCCGATTGCGATTCGTTGATCACCGCCGGCGTCGTCTCGTTGAACGTCCACGCGCCGCTGGCCAAGTACGTGAACGTGGCGACCTCGGCGTTGGTGTAGGCTTCCGTGAACGGAACGGCGTTGTCGTTCCACGTCGCGCCGTTCACATGCGGCAGAACGTCCTCTTCCCAGGCGCCGGTCGTCGGATAGGTGTAGGTGTAGGTGACGGTGCCGGGGACGGTGCCGGTGATCGGTGAGGTGACCGCGGCGGAATTCACGTCGGTTTCGGTCTCGCCGTAGCGGTAAAAGATCGCGCCGGTCGCGTTGAGCGTCGGAAAGCGGTACTGGTCGCGGCTGATCGTTTCGGGCGCTATAGCGGTCGCGGGCGACGTCTGCGTATACGTGACGGCGTGGTGCGCATCGTACGTCGTGATCCCGTTGAACGTGGCGTTGGCGAGCACCGTCACGACGTCGCTGGTCGTGTACGACCAGGTCGAGGGACTGGGCGAGGGCGTGCCCTGCGCGTTGTAGGTCGTGGTGACCACGGTAGCCGTGCCGCCGAGCGTGCGGGCGTGATTGTATCCGAAGAAGCGGTCGGCGATGTATTGGAACGTGCCGGCGGTGACCGCCGATGATGCGACGCCGGCCGCCGCAGCGCCGATCGATGTGGCGCCGACCGGGAGCCCGCCGATCGCCAGCACGCCGGTGTTCGCGTTGGTCGGCGCATACGCCAGCGTCACGGCCGTGGACGGCGAGGTGACGCTCGTCGTCGAGAGCGTCGTGACGCCCGACGTGTCGGCGTTCGTCAGCGTGATCGGGTTGCTGTAATTGCCCGGGCCGACGATCGTCGAGCCGCCGGCGTCCTTGGCCATCACCACGACCGGCAGCGTCGTCGCGTAGCCGCCGGGAATGAGGTTGTTCCCGTTCGTCACGCTGACGGCGATCGCGGCGACCACGCCGCCGAGGGTGATCGGAACGTTGGTGGTCTGCGTCGCGCTGACGGTCGCCGCGACAGTCGACGTCGAGAGCACGTTGCCGGTGCCGTTGAGGCCCGAATAGAGCGTGACGGTAAACGTGTCGCTGCCGGGCGGTGCGTAGAGGCTGACCGTGCAGGTGAGCGGCACGGTCGCGGTCGCCGGCGTGCAGTTGGGCGAGGTCGAGGTGAGGTTCGCCGTCGTCGCCGGTCCGGGCGAGGCACTTCCCGCGGCGACCGTGATCGCGACCGATTGCGAGTTCGGGGAGACGTACGCCGGGGCGCGCTGCGTGGACGACGAGCCGGCAGCGGCCGGGATCGCGATCGTGAACGACGCGTGCGACGTCGCCGCCACCGGAGCATTGACGCCCGGCGGACTGCTGCTGCTGCTGCCGCCGCCCCCGCCGCCACAGGCCACGGCGGCCGCCAGCGCCGCCAGCGCCGCGCTCGAGAGGAGTGCTCGTCCGACCGTGCGCGTCACGCTAGTGCCGCCCGCCGAACGGGCGCTGCGCCGGAGCTTGGGCCCCGGCCGGCGCGGGTGCCGCCGGCGCCGGCGCGGGCGACGCGGTCATGGCCTTCTTGCCCTGCACCTGGAAGTTCGTGTTCGGGGTCGGCGAGGGCGAGGGCGTGACGGTTGGGGCCACCGTCGGGGCCACGGTCGGAGTCGGCGCCGGCGTCGGCGCGATGGTCGGGCTGGGCGTCGGGGCCGGCGTCGGCTTGGACGCGATCGTCGACACCGCCACGCCGGCCACCGCCGCGGTAGCCGCGGCGCCGACTAAAGCACCGGTCGCGGCCCCGCCGACCGCGCCGCCCACGGCGCCGGCCGCCCCCGCGACTCCCGCGGTCGCGGCGCTCGAGCCGCTGGCGGCCACCGTGCTGACTTGCGCCCCGCTGAAGGTGCCGAGCACGGTGCTGGTCACCGTGCCCGTGACCACCGCGCCCAGGGCGCTGACCGTGACCACTTGGCCGGTCAGGAGGGTCAGCGTCTGCGTTCCGACCGTGACGGTGACGCTGTCGGCCGCGCAGACCAGACACGCGACCGTCGTGTTGCCGCCGATGAACGAGATCAGGCCGACCGTGCCGCGGACGGCGATCTGCGAGGTGTTGGTCGCGAAGTGATAGTTGGCCGTTCCGCCGGCCGGCCGCCGGATGTCGAAGCGGAGCGTCCCGTTCTCGACCAGGATCGTCGATCCGGGCCCGTCGGCCGTTTGGTTGAACGCGCCGACGCGCACGCGGGTCTTCTCGCCGAACGCCACGATCGATGAGTCGGGCAGAACCAGCGTTGCCGCCGAGCGGTCCTGCGTGACGGCGAACGCGTCGTCGGGGAGCAGTTCGTGGCCGAAGACTTGGTGCAGCGGGCCGCCGTCGGCGACGGTGAACCCCACCACCCCTTTCACCCGGTCCAGGCGCTTGTCGCCGTCCGCCGAACGCGCCGCCGAGCGCATCAGGCCGAACGCGGAAGCGAGCAAAACCGCAACGGCCACGGCCTTGACGACGGCAGGATAACGCCCGACTGAAACCACGTTCCCCCAGTATTCCGCCGTAACGGCACAAGCGAGATTTCGGTTGACAGTAAGTCCCCGGCGTGGTCACTATAGCAAAGATACGATGGTGTGCAAAGTAAGCGGCGGAGTGCCACGCTACGCGGCTCGATAAGTACCTGAAAGTCTCGCGCCTGGCCAAGCGCCGCGCCGAGGCCAAGGACGGGATCGAGGCCGGCCGGATCACCCGCGACGGCCGGCCGCTCAAACCGGGCTACGACGTCAAAGTCGGCGACGTGCTGGTGATCCACTACCGCACGAAGTTTCTGACCGTGCGCGTCGCGATGGTGCCCGAACGCGTGCTGCCCTCGCTCAAACCCGCGGAGATGTACGAGATCCTCGACGAGCGCAAGGACGACGTCCGCGATTGGCTCTGACCCGGTCGAGTCTCTCCGCCGATACCAAGGACGCGTTGGCGCGCGACGTGCCGGCGGCGGCACACTGCCGGCTCGCGCTGCGTGACGGATTGGCCTATTTCGCCGGCGCCGAGTCCGGCGGACGGCGCGTGGTTCGTACGCGGCGCGCGTCGATCGCGCGGCTCGTGCGCTCGCTCGGCGGCGAACGCGAGGGCAGCGTGCGGCGCACGATCGAGCCGCGGCTCTACCGCAGCACGATGTTCGAGATCGATTCGGACGCGAGCGGCGCGCTGCCGGCGTGGCCGCGCGCGCGCTGCGACCGGCGCATGGAGTTGCGCGCCGCGTTCCTCGCCTGCGGGTCGCTAGCCGCCCCGCAAGCCGGCTACCACTTGGAGTTCGTCCCGCCGAGCCCGCCGGCCGCGGAACGGATCGGCCGCCTGATCCGCGCCGAGGGCGTCGAGCCGCTCACGATGCTGCGCAAGGGGCGTCCGGTGACCTACCTCAAGGGCCTGGACGCGATCGTGGTCGTGCTCTCGGCGATCGGTGCGCACGGCGCGGTGCTGCGGCTGGAAGACGTGCGCGCGCTCAAAGAGACCAAGAACCGCATCCACCGCCTGGTCAACACGGAAACCGCGAACGTGGTCCGGGCGGCGAGCGCGGCGGCCGCGCAGCGGGACGCGATCGCCTATTTGGCCGACGCCTACGGGCTGCGCAATCTCTCGCCGGCGCTGCGCGAGGCGGCGCAGCTGCGGCTCGCCCACCCCGACGAGACGCTGGCCGAACTCGGACGGCGCGCGTCGCCGGCGGTCGGGAAAGCCACCATCAACGGGCGGATCACGGCGCTGATGCGGCTGGTCCGGCGACTTCGTGAGCCGCGCGAACAGGAGCCGCGCACGCATCCGGCTTAGTCCACGAGTCCTATGCGCATTGGCATCAACGGTTTCGGCCGGATCGGCCGCAATTTTACGAAGGCACTCCTCGAGCGCCACCCGGACGTCGAAATCGCCGCCGTCAACGACCTGACGAGCGCCAAAGAGTGTGCCCACCTCTTCAAGTACGACTCCAACTACGGGAGCTTCGCCGGCAGCGTGAGCGTCAACGGCGACACGATCGCGATCGACGGCCGCACGATCAAGGTGCTGGCCGAACGCGACCCCGGCAAGCTGCCGTGGAAAGATCTCGGCGTCGACGTCGTCGTCGAGTCGACCGGCTTCTTCACCAACGCCGACAAGGCGCGCGCGCACATCGACGGCGGCGGCGCGAAGAAAGTGATCATCTCCGCGCCGGCGACGGGCGACGACATCACGATCGTGCTCGGCGTCAACGACCAGCACTACGATCCGGCCAAGCACCACATCATCTCGAACGCGTCGTGCACGACCAACTGCTTGGGCCCCGCGGTCAAAGTGGTGGTCGACGAACTGGGCTGGGTCAAAGCGTTCATGTCGACGATCCACTCCTACACCAACGATCAGAACATCCTCGACGCGCCGCACAAAGATATACGCCGCGCGCGCAACGCCGCGACCAACATCGTGCCGACGTCGACCGGCGCCGCCAAAGCGCTCTACCTGGCCATTCCGGAAGTGAAGGGCTCCTTCGACGGCTTCGCGCTGCGCGTTCCGACGCCGACCGTCTCGATGGTGTACCTCGTCGCCGTCACCAAAAAAGCGACCACCAAAGACGAGCTCAACGGCATGCTCAAAAAGGCCGCCGACGGGCCGCTCAAACACGTGCTGCAATACACCGAGGAAGAACTGGTCTCGGCGGATTTCAAGCGCAACTCGTACAGCTCGATCGTCGACGGCAAGCTGACCAATGCGCAAGGCGATCTGATCCAGCTCGCGCTCTGGTATGACAACGAGTGGGGCTATTCGTGCCGTCTCGCCGACGTCACGCAAATGGTCCTCGCAAAAATGCCCGCCGCGGTTTGATTTGACGTTTCGGACGCTGCGCGACGCGGGCGACGTCCGCGGCAAGCGCGTGTTGCTGCGCGAAGACCTCAACGTTCCGATGAAGGACGGGGCGGTCGGCGATGAAACGCGCATCCTCGCCGCGCTGGAAACCTTGCGCTGGCTGGGCGACCGCGGCGCCAAGACGATCGTCCTCTCGCATCTCGGGCGTCCCGACGGCAAACCCAACCCGAAGTACTCGCTGCGCCCGGTGGCCGCGCGGCTGGCGGAACGTCTCGGCCGCCCGGTGACGTTCGTCGAGGACTGCATCGGGCCGGCGGCCGTCGCCGCATCCCACGCCGTCGCGGACGGCGGGTTCGTGCTGTTCGAGAACGTTCGCTTCCACGCCGAGGAAGAGGCCAACGACCCGGCCTTTGCGCGCGAGTTGGCTCAGAGCGGCGATCTCTACGTCAACGATGCCTTCGGTACCGCGCACCGGGCGCACGCCTCGACCGTGGGCGTGGCGAGCGACCTCCCGGCCTACGCCGGCTTGCTGATGGAAGCCGAGCTCGCGGCGCTCACCAAGCTGACGGTGAGCCCCGTTCAGCCGTTCGTGTGCGCGATCGGCGGAGCGAAGGTCGCCGACAAGGTCGGTGTGTTCGAGAACCTGCTGGCGCGGGTCGACTCGTTTGTGATCGGCGGCGGCATGGCCAACACGTTCCTCGCCGCGAACGGGATCGACGTGGGCAAATCATTGCGCGATCCCGACCTCGCGCCCGCGACGGCGATCGTCGCACACGCCAAAGACAAGGGCGTGACGCTGCATCTCCCGACCGACGCCGTGGTGGCCGATGCGTTCGACGCCGACGCCAGCGCGCAAACGGTCGCGCTGGGCGACGTCGGCGCACGGATGATCCTCGACATCGGCCCCGCCAGCGCACAGGCCTACGCCGCCGTGCTGCGCGCCGCGAAGACGATCGTCTTCAACGGGCCGATGGGCGTCTACGAGAAGACGCCCTACCAGAACGGGACGCGCACCGTCGGGCAAGCGATCGCCGAAGCGACGCGCAACGGCGCGACGAGCGTCGTCGGCGGCGGTGACGCCGCGGCGGCCGCGCACGAGCTGGGGTTCGCCGACGCCATGACGCACGTCTCGACCGGCGGCGGCGCGACGCTCGAGTTTCTCGAAGGCAAGACGCTGCCCGGCGTCGCCGCGCTGGAGAACTAGCGCATGCAAGCCCGACGCGCGCTGATCGCGGCCAACTGGAAAATGAACAAAACGATCGCCGAGTCGGTGGAGTACATTCGCAAACTGCGCGAGATCGATCCGGACCTCGACGGCATCGACGCCGTGATCTTCCCGCCGTTTACCTCGATGCGCTTCGTCAGCGACGAACTCGCCGGTACCCCGATCGCGGTCGGCGGCCAAGCGATGTCCGAAGAGGACCGCGGCTCGTTCACCGGCGAGATCAGCGCGCTGCAGCTCCAAGACGCGGGCGCCACTTGGGCCATCCTGGGCCACTCCGAGCGGCGCGGCGGCGACGGCGAAACCGATGAGTCGGTGAACCGCAAGGTGCATGCCGCGTTGCACTGGGGCATCCGGCCGATCATCTGCGTCGGCGAATCGGAAGCACTGCACGCGGCCGGATTGACGCACGCGCACGTCGTCGCGCAGACGCGGGCCGCGTTCGAGGATGTGGCCGCCGCCGGCGTCGCGCAGTGCCTGGTCGCATACGAACCGATTTGGGCCATCGGTTCCGGCAGCAGCGACACACCGGAATCGGCCAATGCCGTGCTGGGTTCGATTCGCAAATGCGTGCCCGGGCTCGAACGCGCGCAGCTGCTGTACGGCGGCAGCGTGAAGGCCAGCAACATCGGCCACTTTCTCGATCAGCCCAACATCGACGGCGCGCTCGTCGGCAACGCCAGTCTCGATCCGCGCTCGTTCGCCGACGTCTTGTCGGCGGCGTCCCACAACCACGTGCAATGAGCAAGCGCCGTCCGCTCGTCCTCGCGATACTCGACGGGTGGGGGACGCGCAGCGATACCTACGGCAACGCGATCGCCGGCGCGCAGCTGCCCAACTGGCACCGCATGCTGGACCGCTACCCCAACACGACGCTCGAAGCGAGCGGCGAAGCGGTCGGCCTGCCGGCCGGTGTGATGGGCAACAGTGAAGTCGGCCACATCAACATCGGCAGCGGCCGGGTGGTGCCGCAAGGGCTGGTCGTGATCGATGCGGCGGTGGCCGACGGCACGTTCGCAACCAACGCCACCTTGCAAGCCTGTCTGGCACACGTCAAAGCGAGCGGCGGGACGCTGCACCTGTTCGGGCTGCTCTCCGACGGGCGCGTGCACAGCTCGCTCGACCATCTCGAAGCCTTGATCGATGCCTGCGCCGCGGCCGGCGCACCGCTGGCGATCGATGCGTTCCTCGACGGGCGCGACACGCCGCCGCGCAGCGCGCAGCTCTATATCGACCGCATCGAGAGCTATCTCGACGCGCACGGGAAACCGGGGCGCATCACCAGCTTGTGCGGGCGCTACTACGCGATGGACCGCGACAAGCGCTGGGAACGCGTGGAGAGGGCGTACGCGATGCTCAGCGGTCAGGAGACCGCGCACCGCGAGGCGACCGCTACGGCCGCGCTCGCGGCGGCCTACGCGCGCGACGAGAACGATGAGTTCGTGCTGCCCACGGTCGTCGGCGAGCCCAAGCCCGTGGTCGAGGGCGATGCGGTGATCTTCTTCAACTTTCGGCCCGATCGCGGGCGCGAGCTCACGCTGGCATTTTCCGCCGAGCGCTTCACCCACTTCCCGGTCAAGCGGTATACGAACCTCATGTTCGCGACGATGACGCGCTATGAAGATGAGTTTCCGAACCCGATTCTGTTCGGACCACGGCCGCAGTCGCGCACGTTCGGCGAGATCGTGGCCGAAGGCGGCCTCTCGCAACTGCGGCTGGCGGAAACCGAAAAGTATGCCCACGTCACATATTTCTTCAACGGCGGGCGCGAAGCGGTGTTCCCCGACGAAGATCGCGTGTTGATCCCGTCGAACCGTTCCGTCGCGACATACGATCTGGCGCCGGAGATGTCGGCCAGTGACATCACGAGCACGGCGGTCGAAGACGTCGCACGGGGACACCACGACGTGATCGTCATGAACTACGCAAACGCCGACATGGTGGGGCACACGGGCGTGTGGGACGCCACCGTATCCGCGTGCGAGACGCTCGACCAGTGTTTGGGGCGGCTCGAGCATGCGGTGCGCAAAGCCGGCGGCATCCTCGCGATCACGGCCGACCACGGCAACGCCGAAGAAAAGCTGGATCCGAACGGCAACGTCCTCACGCAGCACACGACCAACCCCGTGCCGTTCGTGTTGATCCACGATCCGCCGCTGGGTGCGCTGCAATCCGGCGGGCGGCTCGGCGACATCGCGCCGACGCTGCTCCCGCTGCTCGGTCTCGCGGTGCCGCCGGAGATGACCGGCGCCAACCTGCTGCTGTCCGCGCCCGCTCCCGCTCCGTGAAACGCAAGAAGCTCGACGAGGCCGCCGATCTGTTACGCGAACGCGCCGGCGGCACGCTCGACGCGGCGATCGTGCTCGGTTCCGGATTCGGCGGCGTGTTGCGCGATCGCATCGACGCGACGCCCCTCGCGTACAAGAAAATCGCGGGCATGCCGGAACCGACCGTTCCGGGCCATGCCGGTGAAGCGCTCGTCGGCCAGCTGCACGGCCGCCGCATCGTTGCGTTCAGCGGCCGCTTCCATCTCTACGAGGGCTACGACCCGCTCGAGGTCGTGTACCCGGTCGCAGTCGCGGCGCACGCCGGTGCGAAGACGATCGTGCTGACGAACGCGGCCGGCGGCGTCAACCACGCGTTCCATCCGGGCGACCTCATGCTGATCGTCGATCAGCTCAACCTCACCGGCCGCAGCCCGCTGATCGGCAAGCTGCCGTTTCCGGGCGTCAAGGACCGTTTCGTCGACATGGTCGACGCCTACGATCCGCATCTCTGCGATCTCGCGCGCCACATCGCCGCGCAGTACGCGATCGTGATGCACGCCGGTGTCTACGCCGGGCTCACCGGGCCCGCGTACGAGTCGCCGGCCGAAGCGCGGCTGTGGCGCGCGATGGGCGCCGACGCGGTGGGTATGTCGACCGTGCTGGAGACGATCGCTGCGCGCGCGCTCGGGATTGCGGTGGTTGGGTTCAGCCTCATCACGAACGTGCACCTCACCGGCGACGCCACGACGCATGCCGCGGTGATCGCGGCGTCGCAACGCGGCGCGTCCGACGTCGCACGGCTGATCGAAGGGATCGTCGCGAACATCGATACGCCGTTGCCGCCGGTCATCGAAGCGCCGCTCGACATCAACCATGCGGGAGAATTGCCCGCGTTGGCGCAGCACTAGCGCATGGCCGCCAAACGAAAAGTCTCCCCGCCCAAACCCCGCCTCGACCTGCCGTGGTCCGAACTGACCAAAGCGCAGCAGAACTTGCTCTACACCCGCGCCCTGTACGCCTACACCACCGGTGAGGGCCCCAATCCCGAAACGAAGGGCGCCTTCTTCCGCGCCCAAGCCGCCGCGAAGGCCTAACGCGGCGCCGCCAGCACCCAGCTGGTGGTCGGAGCATCCCAGCGAACGAGCGCCACGCCGCCTTGTGTGGCGCCGCGCTGATTGCCCGACGTGAAATCGTAGGTGCCCTCGATACCCGTCCAGCCCTGCAGATGTTCGATGTAGTCGTGCAGGCGCTGCGCGCCGACGTCGGGGCCGAGCGCGCGCAGCGCGTCGACCACGATCATCGTCGGATCCCACACGATCACGTGCGAGTACTCCGGGCGCACGCCGGCCTTGCTCATGGCCTCGAAGAACACGCTTTGTGCGGCTTTCATCTTGCCCGCCGCGCCCGGATCGGGCACGGCGCCGCGCGCGGCGTTCAGGTAGAGCTCCTTGGGCAGAAAGGCCGCGAACTGCGCCATTTGCGCGTAGGCCATGTTGCCGCCCGAGCTGTACACCGGCACGTCGAGGCCGGCGTCGTTGACGTTGCGCAGCACGGTGCCGAACGGCGTGCCGGAGACGAAGGCGATGAGGAAGCCCGGCTTCGCGGCCTTGATGCGCGCGATCTGCGCCGCAACACTGATGTCGGAGAGCGCGAAGTGCTCGCGCGCGACGACCGTCATCGAACGAAATTCCGGCAGCCCCAGCGTGACGTCGAGCTGGCGCTCGAAGTCGGCGCCGTTGGCGTCGTTGGAGGCGAGCAGACCGATGTTCGTGAGGCCGCGCGCGCGGAAGTAGCGCAGGAGCACCGGGATCGTGTCTTCGATCGCGGGGCCGGCCATGAACGAGAAGCCGCCCGCGCGCGGATGCACCGTCGGCGAGAAGCAGTACGTCACCGGGCCCGCTTTGTCGACCAGCGGAAACATCGCGCTGCAGCTTCCCGCCGCCGCCGACCCCATGATGACCGGAACGTTCTTGGCCGCCAACTGCGTGGTCAGCTCGACGGCGGTCTGCGGGTTCGAGCCGTCGTCGACGATCACGAGCTTGAGCGGACGGCCTTTGATGCCGCCGCCGGCGTTGACCACGTCTTCGAGCGCGTGCAACGCCTTCGATTGACTCGCGCCGACGAACGCCAGCGGGCCGGTCAACGGCAAGAGCACGTTCAGCTCGTAGGGATCGGCCGCCGAGAGGGTCGAGCGGCCGGCACCCGCGATGACGAGCCCGAACGCGAGCGCGAGAATCAGCGGCAGCGGATGTTTCATGGCGCATGGATTGTCAATGGCGGCGGCCTATTTCCTTCGCTATGATTCCCGTGCTCATCGTCGGCGGCGGTCCCGTCGGCATGATGGTTGCGATGACGCTCGATCGGCTTGGTATACGCAGCACGATCGTGAACGTCGAGCCGCGTCCGAACATGCATCCCAAGGGCGGCACGCAGAACGCGCGCACGCTCGAGCACTACCGCCGGCTCGGTCTGGCGGGCGCGATTCGCGGCATCGCGCTGCCGGGCCCCGATCATTCGATGGACATCGGCTACTTCACGCGGCTCGCGGGGTGGGAGCTGGCGCGCATCGCGATGCCCACCAACCGGCAAGCGCTGGCGGCGCGCGACGACGCCGATCCGCTCGCGCAAGTGCCCGAGCCGCTCTTGCGCTGCAACCAGATGTACGTCGAGTCGCTGGTGTTCGATCGCCTGAGCACGCTCGCCAATGTCACGCTGCGCTACGGCTGGCGCTACACGGATTGCGTGCAAGACGCCGACGGCGTGACGGCGACGATCGAAGCGGTCGACGGCAGCGCGCGCGAAACGGTGCGCGCCGCCTATCTCGTCGGCGCCGACGGCGGCCGCAGCCTCGTGCGCCGCGCGCTCGGGATTCACTACGGCGGCGAGGACCCACGCAAGCAATCGTTTTACGGCGGCACGATGGTTTCGAGCCACTTGCGCGTACCGGATTTCTACGCCACGGTTCCGCATCCGCAGTGCTGGCATTACTTCGCGGTGAACGGCGAGCTGCGCAGCAACTTGCTGGCGCTCAACGGGCGCGATGAGTTTCTCGTGAACTCGCAGTTGACCAACGCCGACGACACGCCCGACGCGGCCGCGATCGCGCGCCGCTTCGAACACAGCATGGGACGCGACATCCGCGTCGAGTGGCTGGGACACTGGACGTGGACCGCGGGACAAGCGCTCGTCGCCGACCGCTTCGTCGACGGGCGCATCGCGCTGTGCGGTGATGCCGCGCACCTCTTCACGCCCACCGGCGGCTTCGGCATGAACACCGGCGTCGACGACGCGGCCAACGTGGGCTGGAAACTCGCCGCGCTCGCCGCAGGCTGGGGCGGCCCGCGCCTGTTGTCGAGCTATGAAGACGAGCGCCGGCCGGTCGCGATCCGCAACACGGCGCTGGCGCGCAGCTATACGCGCAACGTCGGCGACGTTCCGATCGCTAGCGAGCTCGAAGACGACAGCCCGGCCGGCAGCGCGGCCCGCGCGCGGGCGGGGGACTTCCTCGGCGGCTTTCGCGAGGAGTTCGCCTCGCTCGGGATCCAGCTCGGCGCCCGCTACGACGGCTCGCCGATCGTCGCCGGCGACGGTGCGGAGCCGCCGTCCGATACGCCGGCCGTCTACCACCCGAGCAGCGTGCCGGGCGGCCGCGCGCCGCATGTGTGGCTCGGGCGCGGCGATTCGCTGTTCGACCATTTCGGGCCGGGTTTCACCCTGCTGCGGCTGGGCGGCGCGGCCCCCGGCGGCCGGGCGCTCGAAGCGGCCGCCCGCGAGCGCCGGATTCCGCTTACGGTGCTCAGCGTCGACCTGCCGCAAGCGCGCGAGCTCTACGCCTGCGACCTGGCGCTGATTCGCCCCGACCAGCACGTCGCGTGGCGCGGCAGCGGCCTGCCGGCCGATCCGGACGCGCTGCTCGCGCGCGTCACCGGCTGGTGAGCCGCACGGCATAGGACGCGCCCGGCCGGCACTGGTATGCTAGCGGCATGACGACCACGATCGAACGCACCGGTTCCGCGCTGGGCCTGGGACCCAACACGCCGCAGAACGACCTGCGCACCTTCATCGCGGCGGTTGAAGCGCGCGGCGAGTTGGCGACGGTGCGCGGCGCGCACTGGGACAAAGAGATCGGCGCGGTAACGGAAGTGCTCTACCGGCAGAAAGTCGAGAAGGCGCCGATGCTGCTGTTCGACGATATTCCGGGCTATGCGCCGGGCTACCGCTGCACGTACGGCATGTTCGGTTCGCCGTACCGCCTCGGGCTCGTGCTCGGCATGGAAGCGACGCTCGCCGACGACCGCAAAGCGCAGCTCGACTACTTCCGCAAGAACATCAAGAAGGCGTACAAGCAGATCCCGCCCGCGATCGTGAGCGACGGCCCCGTGTTCGAGAACACGATGCGCGGCGACGAGGTCGATCTCGAGAAATTTCCCGTGCCCATTCACCACGAAAAGGATGGTGGGCGCTACATCGGTACCGCGTGCGGCGTCGTGACCAAAGATCCCGATACCGGCCGCATCAACGTCGGCACCTATCGCGTGATGGTCAAGGGCCCGCGCACGCTCGCCTCCTACATCTCCAACGGCAAACAAGGCCGCATCCACCGCGACAAGTACCTCAAGGCGGGCAAACCGTGCCCGGTCGCGATCATCGTCGGCATCGATCCGATCACGTATCTCGCCGCCGCGTACACGATGGCCGACAGCGTGCCGGAATACGACTGGTGCGGCGGGATGATGGATCGTCCGATGGAGCTGGTGGAAGGCGAGCTCACCGGGCTGCCCTTTCCGGCGCGCGCGGAGATCGTGCTCGAAGGCTGGATTCACCCCACCGAGACCACGCTCGAAGGACCGTTCGGCGAATGGCACGGCTACTACGCCGGCGAGGCGCGCCAGGAACCGCTGATCACCGTCGAGCGCGCCTACTATCGCGGCAATCCGATCCTCACGTGTGCGGCGAGCCAGAAACCGCCGCACTCGCACCTCTTCGAGCGCTGCTTTCTGCGCTCGGCCGCGCTGCTCGACTCGCTCGAAGGGGCCGGAATTCCGGACGTGCGCGGCGCGTGGCTGCACCAGGCGGGTTCCGGCCGTACGTTCTGCGTCGTCTCGATCAAACAGCGTTACTTCGGGCACTCGACGCAGGTCGGACTCGTCGCCTCGCAAGTGAACCCGGTCGGCTACATCGCGCGCTGGATCGTGGTGGTCGACGACGACGTCGACCCGACCGACATCCACGACGTGATCTGGGCCATGGGGACGCGCTGCGATCCCAAGACGATGACGACCGTGCTCGACCGCTGCTGGTCCTCGCGGCTGGATACGATGGTCACCGATTACTCGCGGCTCTACAACTCGCGCATGGTGATCGACGCGTGCCGTCCCTACGAGCGCATCGACGCGTTTCCGCCGGTCGCGCAGAGCTCGCCCGAATTGGCCGCGGCCGTGCGAGCCAAGTACCCCGAGCTGTTCAAGTAACGGTGCGGCGCTCGCCCTTTCTACGCTCGCTGGCGGCGAGCGCTTTTGCCGCGGGTGCGCTGCGCCCGCCCGCCGGTGCGCAAGACCTGCCGGCGATCACGCTGGCGACGCTGATCAACGACACCGCGACGTCGGCGCTCTACGCGGTGCACGCGGGCCTCTTTCGCAAAGCCGGCCTCAACGCACAACTGCAAGTGCTGAGCAGCGGCGCGGCCGGCGCGACCGCCGTTGCCGGCGGCGCGGCACAGTTCGGGCTCTCGAGCCTGGTCGGGATCATCGCGGCGCACGACCGCGGCATCCCGTTCACGCTGATCGCGCCGGCCGGCGTCGTGACCTCCGACGTTCCCTATTCACAGTTTGTCGTGCGCACCGACGCGCCGATCAAAACCGCCCGCGACCTCAACGGCAAGACGATCGGCGCGCCGGGCCTCAAGGACATGGATACCGTCGCCATCATGAACTGGGTCGACCAGAACGGCGGCGATTCGAAAACGCTGCGCTTCATCGAGATGTCGGGCTCGGTCGCCCTAGCGGCGATTGAAGAAGGGCGCATCGACGGCGCCGACCTGAACACGCCCACGCTCACGCGCGGGCTCGAAGGCGGCAAGGTACGCACGCTCGCGCAGATCTTCGATGCGATCGCGCCGCGCTTCTCGAATACGGCCTGGTTCACCACGACCGATTACGCGGCGAAGAACCGCGACGTCGTCGAACGTTTCGCGCGCGTGATGGGCGATGCGTCCGCCTATTGCAACGCGCACCACGCCGACACGGTGGCCCTGGTCGCGGAGAACGCCAAGATCGACGCGGCGCTGGTCGCGCGGATGGCGCGCATCACGTTCGGCGATTTCTTGCGCCCCAACGAGATTCAGCCGCTGATCAACGTGGCGGCGAAGTACAACGTGATCTCCAAGCCCTTCGATGCGCGCGCCCTGATCAGTCCGTACGCGCTGAAACCGCCGAGCGCATAGCCGCATCGCGGCGCATCACGTAGTCCCAGTAGTTGTCGATGCCCGAGGCCGTGCGCGTCTGCGCGCGCTTCGCGCGGGCATCGGCTGCATCGGGCCACTTGTAGCGAAAGCCGGTCATCGCGATCGTGATCTGCGCGCGCACCGCCGCTTCGAGATAGATGCCGACCATCGTACACTCGCGCACCGTCGTGCCGACGAACGCGATGCCGTGACTCATCAGGAACACCGCGTCGGCCGCGCCGAGCGTGGCGGCGACCCGAACGCCGAGTTCGGGCGTGCGGATCAGCGAACAGGTCTCCTGAAATTTCGGCTGGTCATCGAACCAGGCGCCCTCCTTCGCGATCGGGCGCAACGGCTCGTCGGTCGACGCGAAGATTTGCGAATAGAACGGGTGCGTGTGGCCGACGGCCTGCACGTCGGGCCGAACGCGCAGGATCTCGGCGTGGATCGGCCACTCGTAGTGCCGGCTGCCGGACCCGGCGAGCACGTTTCCCGCGAAGTCGACCAGCAGCAGATCGTCCCGGCTGAGCACTTCATCCATGCCGATGTGGCTGCGCTTCATCCAGAAGCCGCGGCCCTGCGGATCGCGCCACGACACGTGACCCGAGGTGCGGTCCTCGTGCCCTTCGACGGCGAGCACCCGGTGGGCCGCACACAGTTCGTCGAGTTGCGCGTCGATATCGGTTTCGCTCATACTCGGCCTCTTTTTCGGTGCGCCGCCGCTCACCCGCAACGCCCCCTCCCCGGCGCGCGTTCTACACCGTATGACGGACGCGCACCGCTACACGGCGACGATTCGATGGGAACGGCACGACGCGATCTTCAGCGACCGCCGCTATAGCCGCGCCCACGTGTGGACCTTCGACGGCGGCACCGAGGTCAACGCGTCGTCTTCTCCGCTGGTCGTGCCGGCGTATTCCGACCCGCACGCGGTCGATCCGGAAGAAGCGTTCCTGGCCGCAGTCTCCAGCTGCCACATGCTCTTCTTCTTGGACTACGCGGCGCAGTCGAGGTTCGTCGTGGACCGCTATGAAGATACGGCGACCGCGACGATGGGCACGAACGCCGACGGCCGCTCGTTCGTCGAGACGATCGTTCTCGCGCCGCGGGTACTGTTCTCGGGTGCACGGCAGCCGGGGGCCGAAGAGATCGCGGCGCTGCACGAGCGCGCGCACGATGAGTGCTTCATCGCGAACTCCGTCCGGACGTCGATCGTGGTCAACGCTCCGAACAATTAATGATTGTGTCGGGGCCGCCGAGCGGCGGCGGCAGCGTGTCCTGGCGCAACCCGTGGCCGGCCACGCGGTCGTATTCGACTTGGTCCGCGTTGAGACGGGCCATCGCGACGTTGCCGCGCTGCTTAGCGGCGGCCGTGTACTCCGGCGCCGACTGGGCCGAAATCGCGTTGTCGGCATTGAACGCATCGATCGAGGCCTTCGCCGTGCGCAGGTGCCCGAGCTCATGCCAGAGCGTCGCCTGGTAGAGGCGTCGCAGTGCATCGCCCTCCGCGCGCGACATGTGCGGCCACGCGAAGGCGGTCATGTCGATCTCGGCGCTTTCCATGTGCACCACAACCCGGCCCGAGTACGTGCCCTCGGTGTCGGGGGTTGACTGTTGTGATGCCCAGGCGGTCTCGAAGCGCGTGAGTCCGGCCTCGCTCCCGGCCGACTGCTGACCGACATCCGGACACGATCCGGTCTGGACGCGCGACCACACGATCGGCACCGTGAGATCTCCAAAGGAGATCGCGCCGGCGACGTTCGGGTCGGCGCACATCGCAAAGGTCAACACGGTACACATGAGCATGGTGACGCGAATTGCGTTTGGCCGCGCCGAGGCAAATGCCTTCGAGCGGCTAACGCAACCGGTAGCAGCCGGCGGGGTCGACCGAGAGCGTGCGGGCACCGAACGCGATTTCCCGGATGCGATGATCCCAGTACGAAAGCGCGCGCACGACGACCGGCACCACGTTCGCGATGACGGCGCGCGCGCGCGAGGAGATCGAAACGACGTCGCGCTGCCATTGCGGATGGTCGGCCGGCAGCTCGGGGACACCGCTCGCGTCGGCGTCGATCGGCGCCAGCGGGACGAGCGCGAGCGGATAGACGAGGGCCGGATCGACCGGGACGAGTGCCGCCGATGTTTCGTTCACGCCGGCGCAAGCGCGCGCCGCATGCGCCCGATCGCGGCGACGTGCAGCTGCGAGACGCGTTGCGGCGAGACCGACAACCGTTCGCTGAGCGCGCGCAGCGGCTGCTCCTCGAAATAGTGCGCGAGAACGATCGCTCGCTCGCGTTGCGGCAAGGCCTCGATCGCGGCTCGAATGCGCCGCCGTTGGGCGTCGGCGAGGATCGTGTCGGCCGGGTCGCCTGCGCCGCTCGGCACGGGTCCGGCTTCCGGCGGAAGCGGTGCGTCGAGCGAGAGCGGCGACCCGCGGTGGGCCTCGGCTCGCGCGCGAACGAGCGCCGGATGGCGCGTTTCCATCTCACGGTAGGTGGGCAGCGTGCCGAGCTCGACTGCCAGCGCATAGCGCTCGCGTTCGGCGATGCGCACGACACGCCGCACCCGCTCGCTGACCGGATCGAGCCGGCGGACGCCGTTGAGCATCGCGCCGAGCACGATGCGGCGCACGTAGTGCTCGAGCGAGGGACCGAGAGCCGGATCGAACGCATCGACGGCACGAATGACGCCGACGCAGCCGTCGCCGATCAAATCATCGAGGTCGGTACCGGGAACGAGCCGCGCGATGCGGCGCGCGATCCGGCGCACCAGCGGCAACATGCGCCGGATCGCGTCTTCGCGGTCGCCGGTCACGTTGCGGGCCGCGTGAACAGCGCCTCGGCAACCGATGCGGTCGCGACCTCGCCGACCGGCCCGAGGCCGGCGGCCAGGGGCTTGAGGATTTCGCGGAAGACGAGCGCCGAGAGCGCGCTCGTCACCGCGGTACGTGCATCCGTGGCGGCCACGGGGCGAACATCCATGCCGCGAAGCGTACGCGAATGCGGTTACCAAACTATGTCGTTCGTGTGGCAAGTTTTCGCCGCACCATACTGCTCGCATTCGGTGGGCATAACGCGCCGTTGAGTTGAAGCATGGGGCATGCGCCGTTCCACGTTCGTCCTCGCCGGCGCGGCTTTGGCCGCACTGCCTTCGCGCGCACGGGCGCAAACGCTCGTGCCGATTCGCATCGCCCTCTTTCCGGGTGAAACGTCGGCCCAAGTCTATTACGCCAAAGAACTGGGCTTCTTTGCGAAGAATGGGCTCGATGCAACGGTCTCCGAGCTGCGCAACGGCGCCGCGAACGCCGCAGCGGTCGCCGGTGGCTCGATGGACGTCGGTTTCTCCAACGGTCTCTCGCTCGCGCAAGGACACGAGCGCGGCGTGCCGTTCACGGTTCTCGCGCCGGCCGCCTTATCGGTCGCGGGCAAAGGCACCAATGCGATCCTCGTCGTCGGAAAGACCTCGCCGATTCGTACCGGCAAGGACCTCAACGGCAAAACGATCGCGATCGACGTCGTCGGCGGGTTCCCGCAGATCGCGGTTCGCACGTGGATCGACAAGAACGGCGGCGACTCGGGCACGGCGAAGTTCGTCGAGTTCGGCTATCCGGAAATGGTTCCGGGCGTGAACACCGGCCGCATCGACGCGGCCGCGATCAACACCGCCTTCGATCCGCTGCTCGGCAAACCCAACGATCCGGTGCACATGCTGGGCAGCGCCTACGACGCGGTCTCGCCGCGTTTCGCCTCATCGATGTGGTTTGCCACGAGCGACTGGGCGGCCAAGAACCCCGACGCCGTGCGGCGCTTCAACCTCACGATGAAGGAAGCCGGCGTGTGGGGCAACACGCACCCGCACGAATCGGCCGTGATCGTCGCGGAGCACATTAAACAGGCCGCCGCGGATATCGAGGCCGCGAACCGCGCGATCTACGGCACCGAGATGACGCCGGATCTCTTGCAGCCGGTGATCGACGCGTCGGCAAAATACGGCGCCCTGAAAACGGCGTTCCCCGCGCGCGACCTGATCTTCAGCGCGCCGAAATAGTCGCATCGCGTTGACGTGGAGTGTCGCCGGCGCTAGCCTCTTAGGAATTGCGGTGCTGATCGGAGCGTTTGGAGCGCATGCGTTGCGCACGCGGTTGGACGCGTACGCAACGGGCATCTACGAGCGCGCGGTGTTCTACCATTTCATCCACGCCGTCGGGTTACTCGTGCTCGGTATCGCGCTTGCGACGGGTAGCGTTTGCGGCTCGGCCGCGATGCTCGCCGGGTGGTTGCTCTTCGCCGGCATCATCGTATTTTGCGGCAGCCTGTACGCGCTGGCGCTGAGCGGCATGCGCAAGCTCGGCGCCGTCACGCCGGTCGGCGGCTTGGCCTTCGTCGCCGGCTGGTTCGCGTTTGCCTACGCGCTCGGCTCCGCGGCGCGTTGGCCGTGTGCACATTGACGCCGCTCGCGCCGTTCGGCATGATCGACGGATGAATCGTCGTACCGTTTTGCGCCTCGGCGCGTCAGCGTTCGCCGCCGCACCGTTCGTCGCACGCCCGGCTCGCGCGCAGAGCCGTCCGTTGCGCATCGCACTCGTGCCGATCGACAACAACGCGCTGCCGTTCTTCGCGCGGGAGATGGGCTTTTTCCAGAAGGCCGGGCTCGACGCGGAGGTGCAGCAAATGCAGAGCGGCGCGGCGATGACGGCCGCCATCGCGGGCGGCGCGGTCGACATCGCGTCCTCCAACATCGTTCAGCTGGCGCAAGCGCACGAACGCCGCATCCCCTTCACGCTGATCGCGCCGGCGGGCGTCTATCTGCCCAATGCCGCGACGACGATCCTGATGGTCGCGCAGAGTTCGCCGCTGCGCACGGCCAAAGATCTGACCGGTAAGACGATCGCCGTCACGGGCCTCAAGTCGATCGCGCAGTACGCGCCGATGGCGTGGGTCGACAAGAACGGCGGCGACTCGAAGACGGTGAAGTTCGTCGAGCTGCCGGTGCAAGAAATGCCCGACGCCATGGCCCAGGGCCGGGTTGACGCAGCGGTCGTGCAAGAGCCGTTCATCGCGGCGGCAAAGAAAACGGCGCGCGTATTCGCCGACGTCTTCGGCGCGATCGGTCCGTCGTATTTGATCTCGGCTTACTTCGGGACCACGGATTTTGCGAAGGCAAACCCCGACCTCGTGCGCGGCTTCCAGCACGTGATGCACGATACCGCGATCTGGGCCAACAAAAATCACGCCAAAACAGCCGAGATCCTGATCAACACCTTGCACGTCGACGCCGCCGTGGTGCCGCAGATGACGCGCGCGATCTTCGCCGAGACACTCCAGCCGAGCCAAATCCAGCCGGTGATTGACGTCGCCGTGAAATACGGCGGGATCGCCGATTTCCCGGCATCCGAATTGATCTACAAAGGCTGAGGCGCGGCGAATCGTCGCTTGCTTATTAGCCGAGTAGGCGGGCCGTCGATCACACAAACGGACTTAACCTAAGCTTTTCCATTCCGCGGCCGAACTGACAGGCATGAGGGCTCTTTCCGGCTCCATCCGGCGGGCTTGCGTTTTCGTCTCTCTTTTCGTCGTTTGCTCGGCGCCGCTCGGCGTGAGCGCGGCGAATACGGCGGCCGCGCAATACGGCAGCGTCCTGCGCTCGTTCAATCCGTCGTTATCGCCGGCCGTCTCTCAAGACATTGCCGCCCACGTTTTGCTGATGGCTTCGTATTACACGCTTGACCCGCGGCTGTTGATTGCCATCGTCGGTGTCGAGTCTAGCTGGAAATCCGGCGCCCTCTCGCACAGTGGAGCGCTTGGCCTCGGCCAACTCATGCCGGAAACCGCGCGCGGCCTGGACGTGCTCGCCGCCGACGCGTATGAAAACCTCGACGGAACAGCGCGTTATCTCCGTCGCATGCTCCAGCAGTCGGGCTCGAATCCCAATCGTTACGCCCTGGCGCTGGCAAGCTATAACGCCGGACCCCAAGCCGTCGCGCGCTACGGCGGCGTGCCCCCGTTTTCCGAAACGCGCTCGTACGTGACCAAGGTACTGGCGCTGTGGCACGACTTGCAAGCCCGCCTTCCCGGCGGCGACACGTCGCCGGCGGCAAACACGCGCATAGCAGCCCGCGCAGCCACGCCGACACAGCACCTCGCGCGGCACCTCGCGCGGCGCACGCTCGCGCACGCGCTGCAGCCGTCGGGAAGCGTGGCCGCGTTCACGTCGTTGGACCTGGCTTCGGTCGAAGACTACCAAGCCTACGTCGCCATGACGACACCGGTCGCCACACCGGAGCCAAAGTCACTCAAGCGCTGGTTAGCACGAGCCTTCGGCCCAGCAAAACGCTAAAGGCGTCCCCCAATCGCTGAAGCAGCAAGTGTGCCCCCCATCAGGAGTAGCGACTGCCCCCCCCGTAAAAAGTAGCGAGTGCACCCCCCGTAAAAAGTAGCGAGTGCACCAGCCTCGTCATCCCGAGCGCAGTCGAGGGACCACGCCGATCATGCCGGAACGCCACTGTCGATCACGAGCGAAGTCGAGTGATCGCCTCCGTCATGCATTGTGGCGATCACTCGACTTCGCTCGTGATCGACAGTGGACTTGCGGCCGTGATTGTGGGCGTCCCTCGACTGCGCTCGGGATGACGGGGGCGAAGCAAGACGCTACCGTGAAAGGACGAGCGCGTAGGCGCGAGGCGTTCGCTGCTATGGCAAACGTTACCGTGAATGCCGAGCGCGTGGGCGCGAAGTTTATCCCTGGGTGCGGGGGCCGTGGATTCGTTCGAGTTCCGCTTGTAGCGGCATCAGGACGTCGGCGATGATCAGCGCGACGTGCGCGGCGCGCGGCGCGACGTTGCTGGCGAGACCGGGTGTCACCGGAATATCGAACCGGTCGATGAATTGCGTGTAGCGTCCGCGACCGATGTGCGCCGTCCATTCGTTTTCCGCGCCCGATTCGAGCCGCGCGACGGCGACGGACGTCGTTGCGTCGGCGGTGCTTGCGTAGACCCAATGTTGAATAACGAGATCGCGCTGCGCACGCGTCGCATGCCGGCGCGGTTGCGGGCGATAGCGCGGCACATCGCTATCGGGCGGTAACACGAGCGAGATCTCCAAGCGCGGAATCTCCAGCGTGCGGCGGTCGCCGGCCGTCACGACGAACTTCGGAAGGGCGTCGTACGTGGCGTAGCCGGTCGCTTTCGTGGCAGCGAGCCAGCCGGCAATCTCAAGCGCGGCCGCGACGATCTGCGGGTCGGGCTCCTGCGCATCCGGCGGCCTCACGTGACGGAAATGCCCCTCGCAGCTGCCTGCGTCCTGCGTCCTGCGTGCGCGACGCCCGCCCGCGCGAGCGACTTTTGTCCCAGCGAAAATGTACGATTACGTGTCGGCGAAGGTGATGTTCGGCACGTTCACGTTCTGACCGACCGGAATCGCTCGCATTCGTGCGACGGCGTCGCGGCGCAAGGCCTCGGTGATCGGCCGGTCGGTAACCGGCTGGACCTGTTCGTAAATGTACGCCATCGCATCCGCCCAGGTGTGCACTTTACCGGAGTTACTTGGATGATCCCGGAATTCGCACGTGAAGCGGTCGACGGCGGCGAGCGCATGCCGCTCGAGCAGCCGCATATGGTACTCCTGATCGCCTCCGGCGGCGTCCAGCAGCGGCCAGCCGACGTCGTCCGATTCGAACGTGTAACGGCGTTGCACGCATTGATGCATGGCGATCGGGGTTCCGACCAGTGCCGGCGTCGGGCTCGTGGTAGCCGAATAGGCGATCGATTATTCGACCGCGTGCAATCTCCGTTGCCAATACTGCCACACGAGCCACCCGGGCTACAAAGTCGTCGATATGACGCCGGGGATGATCGAGCACATCTACCAGTTCTGCTTAGAGGCGGGGGTCTTTTTCGTCTGTACGTCCGCCAACGGTGAGACGACGATGTATTCGGGCTGGCATCAAGATCTGAGCAGCTTTCTCGACGATCCGCGGTTCACGCTTCAGATCAACTCAAACTTCGCCCGGGATTTCACCGACGCGGATCTTCTTGCGCTCAACAAGCACAGCAAAGTCCAGATCAGCATCGATAGCTCCTCGCCCGCAATGATGAAGGAACAGCGGACGGCCGATCTGCGAACCATTATCTCGAACGTCGTACGCTTGAAACAAATGATGCTCAAGACCGGCAAAAAAACGGTCCTCGAGATCAACTGCACGGTGACACGCAAGAACATTACGCACATCGCCGACCTGGCTCGCCTGGCGCTCGTCTTTCAAGTCGACGCGCTCGGCCTCACCGAAATGATGGAACACGCGGACCTTCCCAACGTGCCGGATGGGGTCTGGGATCTAACGGACGATGAAGCCGCACAGTTCGTGCTTTCCATCTCCGAAGCGATCACCTTACTCGAGAAGACGGCGACGCGCTTCACCGTGCGGCCGGGCTTGGTCTCCAAATTACTGCCGATCTCGCAGGCAATGAACGCCGGCCTCAAACCGAGCGCCGAGTCGCTGCGAACGGGCGACAACGAAGACCTCAATCTCGGGCCGTGCATGCAGCCCTGGCAGACCGTCATCGTTTTGGCCGATGGCAACGTGCGGACGTGTTGCGGCATGGACTACAGCGTGGGCAACATCAACGAGCAGTCGCTGAGTGAGATCGTGAACGGCGACGCCGCCCGCGACGTTCGCGCGAAGCTGCTCAGCGGTGAATCCGAGCTGCCGTGCAGCCGGTGCTGGGCCGCTCAGGCCAACACGCCCGAAAGTTTCCGCGCGCAAGTACAGCGGGCACAGGAACAATTCGACGCCCTGCACGGCGTGCCGGCACTCGTAACGGGGTCGCCCGTAGCCGTCGGCTAATCCGCCCGGCTCAGCCGCGGTGCAGGTTGTTGGCGATGCGTTGCATTTCGTCGGCGGCTTGCACGCCTTTGGCGTTGGCTTCGTAGGCGCGCTGCGCGGTGAGGATCTGCATCATCGACTCGATGATCGAGACGTTCGAGCGCTCGAGCATGCCGAAGGCGATCGTCGGGCCGCCGTCGCGGCCGGCATCGATGCGGCGCTCGGGGCCCGAGTCGGGCGTGGCGGCAAACACGGTGCCGCCGAGCGGACGCAGTCCTTCGGGAGCGGCGAACGTTGCCAGCCGAATGCGGCCCATGGAACGCTCCGGCTGACCCGCGCCGTCGATCGTCACGCCGCCGTCTTTGGCCACGTGCACGGCCATCGCATCGGCGGGAATGCGCACGTCGCGCAAGGCCCAGCCGTCGGCGTTGCGCAGCGTGCCGTCGGCCGCGCGTGAGAACTCGCCGTTGCGCGTGTACGCCTGGACGCCGCCCCGCTCAACGCGAAAGAAACCGCTGCCGTCGATCGCCACGTCGAAGGGGCCGCCGCTGTGCATCAGCTTGCCCTGCGAGAACACGGGATGTTTGCCCGCCGTCGCGGTGCCGAGGCCGAGCGTGCCGCCCGCGTTCACGTCGGTGAAGCTCGCCGCCACCGACTTGAAGCCCGCGACGTCGGCGTTGGCGAGGTTGTCGGCGATCACTTCGAGATTCGTCTGCTGCGCCGCCATTCCCGAGGCCGCCGCGTACATCGCGCGATTCACTTCAGCCGCACCACGTCGTTGACGGCCTTCTCGCGCGTCTGGTCGATCGCGACGAGCGTCTTCTGCGCGGTCTCGAACGCGCGCTGGGCGGTCAGGATCGCGAGCGTTTCGCCGATCGCATCGACGCTGCTCGACTCCAGCGCGCCGCTGCGCACGCTGGTGCCGGCCGGCAGCGGCAACCGGCCGACGATCCGGTTGCCGTCGCGGATCGTACCGTCGGAGGCAACCGCCGCAGTTTCCGGCAGCCGGAGCGGTCCGGCCAGCCCCGCTACCCGGCGCCCGTGCTGGTCGGCAAGATAGCCGTCACGGTCGCGGAAAAAGGCGCCGTTGCGCGTCGTGCCGTTCCCGACGCGGAACGAGCCGGGCCCCAGCAGGGCCAGATCCAGCGCGCGGCCCGTCTCGCGGATGCCGCCCTGGGCCGTATCCGGGGCTTCGCGGGCCACCAGACCCTGCCCGGTGAGCGCTAGCGACGAGCGGACCCGGCGGAAGCCGTCGCTTGCGACGTTGGCCAGGTTGTGCGTCGCCGTCTCGAGCTGGGCTTGGGCGGCGCGCATGGCGCTCGCCATCCAGGTCATACCGTCCATGGAGCCCAGCGTACCGGGCGGCCGTGTCCACGGTATGTCGAAGGAATTACCGGTACGGTTGGGACTTCCGGTGTAGCGTGCAGAACACCGGTCTCCACTCAGGAGGCAGGCTGGATTGAACATCGGCATACTCGGCGCCGGCAATATCGGCGCAAGCGCGGCAAAGCTCTTCGCAGCCGCCGGACACGACGTCCGCATCGCGAACTCGCGCGGCCCGCAATCGCTCGCGGCGCTGGTCGCCGATCTCGGCGAGCGTGTGCGCGCCGCGACGCCCGAGGATGCGGTGGCGTTCGGCGACGTCGTGCTGATCGCCGTGCCGTGGCCGCGCAAAGAAGACGCGATTCCCGACGCCGGACCCTACGACGACAAGATCGTCATCGACGCGATGAACCCGTACGACGAAGATTTCGAACTCGAAGACCTCGGCAACCGGACGTCGAGCGAGATCATCAAGACGCTCGTGCCGGGCGCGCAGCTCGTCAAAGCGTTCAACACGCTCTACTACAAACGCCTGGCGAGCGAAGGCAAGCCAGCCGGCGCGAAAGACCGCCTGGCGATCTTCATCGCCGGCGACGACGCGCACGCGAAGGCGGTCGTCTCAAAACTGATCGACGAGATCGGCTTCGATGCGATCGACACCGGTTCGCTGGCCGAGGGCGGCCGCAAACAGCAGCCCGGCAGCGCGATCTACAACGTTCCGCTCACCGCGCGCGACGCCAAGGAAACGCTGGCCGCGATCTAGCTAGATCGAAGCGGGCGGCGCTGGCGTGGTTGGGCGGCAGCGGCGGCGCGTCGTCCAAGAGCGATGACTCGACCGTGACGTGCGTGACCGTCGGAACGGGTGCCGGCGCCGCGACGGGCGCGGGCGGCACCGGCGGCTCGCGCACGAGCGGGCGTGGGTGCGGTCGAGGCGTCGTAGGGCGCGCGGTCGATCAGCGCGAGATGCGAGAGCAGCAGGCTGCGAATCTCGCTCTTCGCCTTCTCGGCGATGTCGAGCATGCGCTGGTGCTCGCGCCGCGATTCTTCGACGCGATCGCTGAGGCTGCCGATCTCGCGTTCGCTCTGCAGGCGCGCCTCTTGTTTGATGAGGTCGGCCTCTTTGTGCGCGGCGGCCTTCACTTCGTCGGCCGTGCGCTGGGCGAGCAGCAAGGTCGACTGCAGCGACTCTTCCATCGCCTTGAAGTGCGAGATGCGTTCCTTGAGGTCGGCGATCTCGGCTTCGAAGGCGGCCCGCGCCGTCGCTTCGTCTTCCAGCGATTCGATGATCTCGTCGAGGAATTTGTCGACGTCGGTGCGGTCGTAGCCCTGCAGCGCGCGCTTGAACGAGCGGTGCTGGATGTCGACGACCGTGATTCTCGAATTAGCGCTCATTGCGTGTGTTGTTCCCATAGCGTGCCGAAAGATCGAGCATGCCGTCGTCGTTCATCTGTTCGCGCAGGTTGGCCGAGTTCACGCTAACTCCGGCCGGGACCACGAGGTAGATCGATTCGGCGAGTTTTTGTATGCGCCCGTCGATCGTGTAGGCGACGCCCGAGGTGAAGTCGACGACGCGCTGCAGCAGCGTGCGGTCGGCTCCTTGCAGGTTGACGATCGCGACTTGCCGCGCGCGCAGCGCGTCGGCGATCTCGGTCACGTCGGAGAAGCCGCGCGGCGCGAACACCGCCACCGGCGGGACCGGCACGGCGGCCGGCCTCCGTCAGCGGTACGACGTTGCGTTTGGGTGCGGCCTGATCGGCCTCGTAGCCGTCCACCTCGTCGAGTTCTTCGTCGTGAATGGCAAACCACGAACCGATCCTAGCAAACATACTCATACCGTGACCCTTTCTTGCACCGGCCGCGCGCCGAAAATCGCGGTGCCGATACGAATCATCGTCGACCCGAGCGCGATCGCACGCTCCCAATCGGCCGACATCCCGAGCGAGAGCGTCGTTCCGCCGACCGCCGCGAAAGCGTCGCGCGCCGTCGCGAACGCGCGCGTCGACGTCGCCTTCGAGCGGGCCGATCGCCATCACGCCGTCGACGGTGAGGCCCTCGTTGCGGAGTTGCTGCGCCAGGTGCGCCGCGCCCTCGGGCGCCACGCCGAAGCGCTCGGCCGGCGAAACGTTCACTTGCACGAGCACGCGGATCTGGCGCCCGAGCGCGCGCGCCGCCTTCTCGATCGCGAGGCCGGCCTCGAGCCGGTCGACCGATTGCACCACGTCGAAGAGCCCGACGATGGCCTTGGCCTTGTTCGTCTGAACGTGTCCGATGAAGTGCCGGGTGACCGGCGGCAGGTCGACGTACTTCTCGCGCGCTTCCTGAAGATAGTTTTCGCCGATGTCGGATAGACCCGCGGCGATGGCGGCGAGCACCGCTTCGCGAGGCTGCGTTTTGGTGACGCCGAGAATCGCGACCGAGCCGGCGGACCGGCCTGCCGCTTCAGCGACGCGATCGACGCGTGCGCGAAGCATCGCCACGCGCTCGCCGATCGTTGAGGCGAGTGCCATGGACGGACATCTTCTGTAGCCGCCGCGCGCATCTCCCGTACGGGAGCTACGTCGGCATTGCGTTCCGGCAAGCGGGTTTCGTCGGTATGCCGGTCGCGCGCGAATGGCCATGATGAGCAAGGCGGCGCCGATGAAGACCATCGGCAGCGCGACGAGTTGGCCGCCCGAGAGCCCGAGCACCGTGAAGCCCGGCTCGCGCCAGATCTCGGCGATCGTGCGCGTGATGCCGTAGTAGGTGAACCACGTCCACGCGACCACGCCGTCCGGCGGGCGCTTGCGCACGAGCCACAGCAAAAGCGGCACGGCGAGGATGTCGAGGATGCCTTCGTAGATCTGCGAGGGGTGACGGTAGCCGTCGACCGCCGGGAACTTGATGCACCACGGGTGATCGGGATCGCAGATCTTGCCCCACAGTTCGTCGTTGATGAAGTTCACGATGCGCGTCGTCGCGATGCCGAGCGGCAGCAGCACGACCACCTCGTCGGCGAGCACGTTGAACGTCAGGCCGGGGTGCTTGCGCAAGAACAGGAAGATCGCGACGATCACGCCGACCAGCGCGCCGTGGAACGCCATGCCGCCCTTCCAGATCGCGATGAAGTCGAGCGGGTTCGCGAGGTAGTCGGCGAGGTTGTGGTTGGTGATGACGTCGGCGATCACGAACAGCAAGCGGCCGCCGATCAAGCACGCCGACCAGCGCGTAGATCAGGAAGTCCTGGATGTTGTCGGTCGTGAGGCCCAGGCGCCGCCGTCCGGCGGGCCGGTTCATCCATAAGAAGACGCAGATGAATCCGAACAGGTACGAGAGCCCGTACCAGTGCACGGCCAGCGGTCCCAGGCGGAACGCGACCGGGTCGATGTTCGGATAGGTGAACCAGATGCATCGCCCCGTGCATACGCTGGCCACGAGCAGGCTGCCTTTCTGGGCTCAGCTAAGCTGGGTCGCTAGTGAACGCCCAGCTCAACGTCGCAACCGCATTTTTGGCCGGCCTCGTCTCCTTCGTCTCGCCGTGCGTGCTGCCGCTGATTCCGGCCTATCTCTCCTTCCTCACCGGGTCGAGCTTGGAAGAGCTGAAGGCCGAGCAGAGTGCGGCGCAGCGGGCGCGGGTCATGGGCCACGCGCTTGCCTTCATCGCCGGGTTCACCGTGGTGTTCATGGCGCTGGGCTTCACCGCCGGCGCGATCGGCAACGCGCTCTTGGAGTACCGCGACATCATCGCGCGGGTCGGCGGCGTCGTCGTCGTGATCCTCGGGCTCAACATGATCGGGGTGTTCAAGATCCCGTTCCTGATGATGGACAAGCGGCCGCAGTGGCGCAGCGCGAACCGTTCGTATCTGGCCTCGTTCGTCGTGGGGCTCGGCTTCGCGGCCGGCTGGTCGCCGTGCATCGGCCCGATCCTGGCGGCGATCCTGGCGCTGGCCTCGCAGCAGAGCTTCGGCGTCGCGACGGGTCTCTTGTTCGTCTACTCGCTCGGACTGGCCGTGCCGTTCTTGCTCACGGCGGCCGCGATCTCGCGCGCGCTCGGCGCGCTCAACCGCATCAAGCGCTATCTCGGCGCGATCGAGATCACGGCCGGTGCGTTTCTGGTCGCCACCGGGATCGTGCTGCTCACCGGCACGTTCACGCGCATCGCGGGCTGGTTCTACCAGTACGTGTCGCCGCCGAGCCTATGATACTCTGGATCGTCGCCGCTGGCCGTCTTCCTCCTCGATCGCTGGACGAAGTCGCTGGTCAGCACGCATTTCTTCCCCGGCGAAAGCGCGATCGTGGTGCCGCACGTGTTGTGGTGGACGTACGTGCAGAACACGCACGGCGCGTTCGGTTTGTTCGGCTCGCAGCCGGTGTTGCTGATCGGCCTGGCGCTGGTGGTGCTGGCGCTCTTCGCCTACGCGTTTCGCGACGCGGTGCGCAGCTCGCCGCTCGTGCGCATCGCGTTCGGCGCGATCGTCGGCGGCGCGGCCGGCAACATCGTCGACCGCCTGCAGCACCAGTACGTGGTGGACTTCATCGACTTCAAGAACATCTGGCCCAACGTCTTCAACGCCGCCGACTCGTGCATCACGGTCGGCGTCATCGTGCTGATCCTGGCCTCGCTGCGCACCGAACGCAAGGCGCCCGCGCACCAAGCCGATCTAGTGCAGCCGAACGATCCGGTCTAGGGACGGCGGCGCGAGCGGCGAGTGCGACGTGATGTAGGCGTCGAGCGCCTGGAGGTCGATCGGCCCGGCGGTCTTTTGCGTGCCTTGGCGCAGCACGACGAAGCCGTCGCCGCCGTCGGCGAGAAACGCGTCGATCGTGACGCGATAGGTCGCCGCCGGATCGAGCGGCTTCCCGTTGAGCTTCACGCTGCCGGGCACGACCTTACTGGCGCCGTCAGGTTTGGCGTCATCCCACGCGTAGGTGAAGCCGTGGGAGACGCCGAGCAGCTCGACGTGTTTCTTGCCGATCCACTGTTCGTCGAGCAAGGTGAGGATCTGCGCACCGGTGAGGGTCTCGGTATAGAGCAGATCGCCGAACGGCGCGACATTGTAGGCCCCGCCGAACGTAACGTCACCTGAACGCAAAGGCGCGCGCACACCGCCCGCGTTGATGAAGGCAATCGTGGCCGCTTGCGGGGCTGCGCTGGTGGCGGCGATCCGCGCATCGGCGACGACGTCGCCCATCGCCGTCTCGCCCGACTTACCCAGCCAAACCTCCTCGCCGTCCTTCGTGATGTCGGCCGTGATGTGGCCGATCACACGGTTGACCAGCGGCGCGGTGGCCTTTTCATAGCGCGCGACGAGGGCCGCGATCGCCGGGTCAGGAGTGCGTGCCGGATCCGTTCGGGCGAGCGGGTTGGGCGCCCGATCGTTCACGACGAGCTCGTTGCGCGCAGAGATATCCGCGATCGCTCCGGTTGCGACGTCGAGCGTCACGTTGATGTCGCTGACGATCTGGCCGTACCTGCCGGCAGCCGTATAGAAGACGTGCGGGTTGGTGGTGCCTTGCCCGCTCGCACAGAGATAGGCGACGTGCGTGTGCCCGCTCAGAACGAGCCGAATCGAGCGATCGAGCTTGTCGAGGACAGGCAGCAAATCACCGTCGGCGCCGGCGCACGAGGGGTCGTTGTAACCGACCTTCGTGAAAAGACCCTGATGGATCAGCACCACGACCGCATGCACTCCGTGCGCGGAGATTCCGGGTAGCAGCGCGTTGATTGCCGTCGCTTCGTCGGTAAATCGCAGCCCGCGCACGCCGAGCGCGGTCGTTTCGACCGGCGTGTCCTTGAGCACCACCCCAATAAATGCGATGCCGACGCGCTTGCCGTTGCCGGCATCGAAGTACTTGATCGCATACGGCGGAAAGAGCGTCTTGCCGGTCGCCTCGTCGATGACGTTGGCTGCCAGATACTCGTACTTCGCGCCGCTGAAGGCACCGTCGATCAGGCAGGTGTCGACGCCGATCTTGCCGCCCGACCGGCATCCGCCGCGCTGCTTGCGCAGCAGTTCCGCCTTGCCTTCGTCGAACTCGTGATTGCCGACCGAGGTGATCTCCAAGCCCATGGCGTTCAGCGCCTGAATCGTCGGCTCGTCATGGAAGAGCGCCGAGGTGAGCGGGCTTGCGCCGACAATATCGCCCGCGCCGACGACGACGTTGCGCGGGTTCTCGGCTTTGAGCCCGGCGATGGCGGTCGCCAGATAAGCCGCACCGCCGACCGGAACGTGGATCGTTTTTTGCGGATCGGATGGGTCGGGCAGGCTATACGTTTCGCTCGGTTCGAGGTAGCCGTGGAAATCGTTGATCGCGATCAGCTTGACGGTGATCTGTGCCGCGGGCGCCGCCGCGCCCAGCATGCCGACGGCGAATAGAACGAGCAGGGCCCGAATGAAGCGCATCCGGCCTGGTTCGCACGCGCGACCTAGCGGTAACCGGCGTGCGCGGCGCCGAACGACGGACGACGCAATGTTCACCGTGAGCGAAGACGCGTCAGGCGGACGGATCGACGTCGAGCTGACCCGCCGCACCGGCTTCTCGCGTTCCCACGTCGCCGCCGCGATCCGGGCCGGCGCCGCCGCCGTCAACGGCGAGCCGGCCAAGCCCAGCCGCATCCTCGAACCGGGCGACAGCGTCACCTACACGATCGCAGCCGCCGGCCGTCCTCGAGGTGCTGCCGCAAGACCTGCCGCTCGACATCGTCTTCGAAGACGACACGCTGCTGGTCGTCAACAAGGCGGCCGGCATGGTGACGCATCCCTCGCACGGCTCGGTCGACAACACGCTGGTGAACGCGCTGCTGGCGCACACCGGCACGTTGCCCGGCGAACCGATTCGCGCCGGACTCGTCCACCGGCTCGATCGCGACACGTCGGGTTTGCTGCTCGTCGCGAAAACCGACGAGGCGCTCGGCACGCTCGGGCGCGCGATGCAGAAGCGCTACATCAAACGCGAGTACCGCGGCATCGTCGCCGGCGTTCCGCGCGAGCTCGACGGCGTGATCCGCGGCGCGATCGGCCGCGATCCGCACAACCGCCTGAAGTACGCCATTCGCGCCGACGGCAAGCCGGCCGTGACGCACTACGCGCTGCGCGCAACGCTTCAAGGATGCCGCCGAGTTGACGCTGACGCCTCGAGACGGGCCGCACGCATCAGATTCGCGTGCACTTCGCGGCGCTCGGGTTTCCGATCTTCAACGATCCGATCTACGGCAAGCTCGATCCGCGCTCGCCGCTGCCGGGCCAAGCGCTGCATGCCTGGCGGCTCGCGTTCAAGCATCCGGTGACCAAAGAGCATGCTGACGTTCGAGGCCGCCGCCGCCGCCGGCGTATCTCGGCCACGCTCGACGCCTTGCGCGCGATGACCGCGTTCGCCGTTCACGCCGTCGACGGCGCGGCCCGCCGCGGCACGCTGGCGCTCACGCACGGCGCCGTCGAGACGCCGGCCTTCATGCCGGTCGGAACCGCCGCCACCGTGAAGGGCATCACGCCGGCCGACCTGCGCGAGATCGGCGCGCAGATCATTCTCTCGAACACCTACCATCTGTGGCTGCGCCCGGGACGCGAGACGCTCGTCGCGCTGGGCGGCCTGCATCGCTTCATGGCCTGGGACCGGCCGATCCTCACCGACAGCGGCGGCTTCCAAGTCTTCAGCTTGGAATCGCGGCGCGACCTCGACGACGACGGCGTCACGTTTCGCTCGCACCTCGACGGCAGCACGCACCGCTTCACGCCCGAGAACGTGGTCGGCTTTCAGGAAGCGCTCGGCGTCGATATCGCGATGATGCTCGACATCTGCGTCAAGCTGCCGGCGAGCCGCGGCGAGGTCGAAGCGTCGGTGCGGCGCACGACGCTGTGGGCGCAGCGCGGCGCGGCCGCGTGGCAACGCGGCGCGACCGCGCTGTTCGGCATCGTGCAAGGCGGCCTCGACGAGCGGCCTGCGCGAGCGCAGCGCGCGCGAACTGATCGCGCTCGACCTTCCGGGCTACGCGATCGGCGGGCTCTCGGTCGGCGAGTCGCGCGAGGAGATGGCGCGCTTCACGCGCTTCACCGCGGCGCTGCTGCCCGCAGGCAAGCCGCGCTACCTGATGGGCGTGGGCACCGTGCGCGATCTGATCGCCGGGATCGACGGCGGCGTCGACATGTTCGATTGCGTCTACCCGACGCGCGCGGGCCGGCACGGCCGCGCGATCACGCGCACGGGCGAGTACAACATTCGCAACGCCGCCTACGTGCGCGCCGACGAGCCGGTCGATCCGCAGTGCGCGTGCATGGTGTGCACGACGTTCACGCGCGCGTATCTTGCGCATCTCTTCCGATCGGAGGAACTCTTGGGCCCGCGGTCTGCTGTCCTACCATAACCTCGCCGCACTGGCGTCGCTGATGGCCGACGCGCGAGCCGCGATCGCCGCGGGAGGGTGGGCGGCGTTTCGCGACGGCGTGCTCGACGGCGCGGCGGCCGCAACATGAAGCGACGCATCCGGGGCCTGCTGGCCGTTGCGCTGCTCGCATCCGCGGCCGCTCCGGCCCTAGCCGATCCGTCGTCGGGCGTCGCTCGGCATCACGCTCGACCCGATCGCCGGCGGCATTCACGATAGCTTCAACGACACGATCCGGCTGCCGCCGATCCCCGTGCCGTTGCTCGAGGGCAACTTCCGCGTCTCGAATTTCGAGGTGGTCGGCTACGGCTTGCCGCCGACAATCCCGATTCCGTATTCCGATGCGATCCAAGGCTCGGTGGCGCTGCGGCTGACGATCCTCGACACGACCTTCCGCGTTTGGGCGCCCGGCGGCCGCTTCGGCGTCGGCGTGGGCGAGACGATCTACAACCAGACGACGCACTATGCCACCGCCACTTCCGCCGGCCACTTCGGGCGGCGAGCGCCAGTATTCGCGCATCGCCGGCGCGCACTACGAAGTCGTCGCCCACTTCCCGTTTCGCGCCGGAGCGCTCGAGACGTCGCTGCGCTACGCGCCGGTACTGCTCGGCACGCAGGTCACGACCTACGAAGACGGCACGCCCTCGCAGTTCTCGACCCGAACGCGGACAGCAGATCGACGGCAACATCCGCTACGTGCATCATGTCGGCCGGCACATGGACGCCGTGCTCGGCGTGCGCTACGTGAACTTTACGGCCGCCTACGCCACGCCCTCACATCCGTTGTCCGATCGCAACGCGGCGGTCTTGCCGGCCTTCGGTTATCTCTGGCGACCGTGAGCCTGCGCGGCGCTTAGTGAAATGCCACCGGGCTGATCAATTCGCGCGGGTCGATGGCGCTGGCGACGACGTGATAGCGCGTGGCCGCGTCGAGCAGCGGTTTCATCAATTGCGGCGTGAGCAGCGTGCCGGCGGTGACGCGGTCGCCGAGGGAGGCGATATCCTGCGGCTGCACGGAGAGGAACCGCGCCAGCATCGGCGCCGTTTCGGCATGATGCGCGTTCGTGTAGATCGCCGCATCGTGCATCACGCGCACGAACGCCGCGGCCAGCGCCGGATTCTTCGCGGCGAAATCCTCGCGAGCGAACCACGCCGTCATCGTGAAGCGCGGTGCGATCGCCGTGGCCGAATAGCCGAGCAGCTTCACCGTTCCACCGTCGAGGCCGTCTTTGAGGAACGGCTGCGTGAGCGTGCCGACCGCGACACGCCCCCCGGCGACGCTGGCCGCAACGGTGCTGATCGGAATCTCGACCAGCTTGACGGTTGAGGAATCGCCGCCGTGCGCATCGATCCACGTCTTCATCGCGATCGTGTAGAGGTCGTCGATCGCCGACACCGCCGCCGTCGAGCCGTTGAGGTCGGCGCCGCTCTTGATCGGGCTATCCGACTTGATCACGAGCCCGAACGAGGGGTGATCGGCGCTGTATTCGCCGCCGGGTGCGAGACAGGTGAGCGGCAGACCCTTACCGCGCGCGGCCAGCAGCGAGGGCATGCTGGACTTGCCGATATCGAAGGCGCCGCCCAGCACGCCGGCGACGATCGTCGACCCGCTGGGAAGCCGGTCGATCTTGGCATCGATGCCCGCGCGCTTGAAGAGTCCGGCTTCCATCGCGTACAGAAACGGCGTGACTTCGTCGTTCGATGACGACGCGGCATGCAAGGGAATCAGCGCCGGTGCGGTATCGGCCGACGCCGCGGCCGAGGGCGCCAAGAACGCGGCGCCGCCGAGCGCGAGTAACCGCGCCCGTGAAAGGTGGCTCGAACGCATCATGGCCTCGATGCTAGCAGGATGACCGGGATGGAACAACCAGCCCCCGAACGCTCGTGCGTACGATGCCCTCCCAGAACTTCCCGGTCACGGTGCTCGAGCCCGGCGATCGCGACCGCTGGGCCGCGTTGTGGCGCGGCTACCTCACGTTCTACGAGACGGAGCTTCCGGAGGACATCTACGCGGCGACCTGGGCGCGGATCCTCGATCCGGGCGGCTCGATTCACGCCCTCGGCGTGCGCGATCCGGGCGGACGCCTGGTCGGGATCACGCACTATCTCACGCACGCGCACGCCTGGTCGCGCGCCGAGGCCTGTTATCTGCAAGATTTGTTCGTCGATGCGGACTACCGCAACCGGGGCTGCGCGCGCGCCCTGATCGCATCGGTGGCATCGGCTGCCCGCCAACGCGGCTGCTTTCGGTTCTACTGGCTCACGCAAGAATCCAACACCACCGCGCGCCGCCTCTACGACGCCGTCGCGCACGACACCGGCTTCATCCGCTACGACTACCCGCTCTAGCGATCAGTCGTCGCCCCACAAAGCAGCAATCGTGGTCGCCCCACGAAGCGGCAATCGCCATCGCACCTTGGTCAGCGGCGATCCCTCCCCTCGTCATCCCGAGCGCAGTTGAGGGACGCACCACGATCATGCCCTCAAGCCACTGTCGGTCACGAGCGAAGCCGAGTGTCCGCCACAATGCATGCCGGAGGCGATCACTCGGCTACGCTCGTGATCGACGGTGGCCCTCCTCGTGATGGTGGTGCGTCCCTCGACTGCGCTCGGGATGACGAGGGGGGACGACGTCGATCACCGCTGACCAAGTGCCGATGACTATCGCGGTCGCACCTTGGTCAGCGGTGATCCCTCCCCTCGTCATCCCGAGCGCAGTCGAGGGACGCACCACGATCATGCCCTCAAGCCACTGTCGGTCACGAGCGAAGCCGAGTGTCCGCCACAATGCATGCCGGAGGCGATCACTCGGCTACGCTCGTGATCGACGGTGGCCCTCCTCGTGATGGTGGTGCGTCCCTCGACTGCGCTCGGGATGACGAGGGGGGACGACGTCGATCACCGCTGACCAAGTGCCGATGACTATCGCGGTCGCACCTTGGTCAGCGGTGATCCCTCCCCTCGTCATCCCGAGCGCAGTCGAGGGACGCACCACGATCATGCCCTCAAGCCACTGTCGGTCACGAGCGAAGCCGAGTGTCCGCCACAATGCATGCCCGAGGCGATCACTCGACTACGCTCGTGATCGGCGGTGGCCCTCCGTCGTGATGGTGGTGCGTCCCTCGACTGCGCTCGGGATGACGAGGGGGGGACGACGTCGATCACCGCTGACCAAGGTGCCGATGACTATCGCTGCTCGCCGAGGGGCGACGCTATGGCTCGCCGAGGGGCGAGGCTATGGCTCGCCGAGGGGCGAGGCTATGGCTAGCCGAGGGGCGGCGGGGGATCGTTGTTAGGTGCGGGCGCAGGTTGCGCTGTCGAACGTCGCCCAGATGCCGTTTTCGAACTCCTCGAAGTCGCGTTCGTACGACGTATCGTTCATGCGAATGAAGAGCATGCGCAGCGCGCGGTGAAAATGCTGTGGTTTCGCATCCTTGACGCCTCGCGTCTCGAGCGCGAACAGATCGCCCTGGAATTCCCACGCACCGGACATCCACGGACCGGCCGTTCCCTCTTCCAAAAACCCGGGTGTGTCGGCGCGGGTGGAGCTCCACAGCCAGCGATTTTTCCCGGCGTCGAACCGGAACGCGTCGTCGAACCCGCCGGTTCGCCGGGTACCCGGCGCGTAGCGCGTCTTCAGCGCGATCGAGCCGTCGCTGTTGCGGGTGAACGTCGTGATGGCGACAATGTTGGGCCGGCTTCGGCACACCCACGCACCGACGAGCCAGTAGGCATTATCCGAGGACGGCGCGGGCGCGGCCGTGACGGGCGCGCTCAGCAGCAACCCCGCGAGCGCGAGAAACATGACGGTCCGCATCAACGGACGAAGTTCGACGCCGGCTCAGCGAGGAACTGGTGCACGAAGGCAACGGTCATGCTGCCCTCGCCTACGCCCGAGGCGACGCGTTTGATCGATCCGTGCCGCACGTCGCCCGCGGCGAAGATGCCGGGAACGCTCGTCTCCAAGAGGTACGGATCGCGCTCGTCGGGCCAGGGATGCGCAGCTTGGCGCTGGTTGAGGATGTCGATGACGTCGCGCCCGGTGCAGATGTAACCGAGGTCGTCGCGGACCACGCCGTCGGGAAGCCACGCCGTCTGCGTTTCCGCCCCGATGAAGATGAACAGCGCGTCGGAGGGCACCCGGCGCAGCGCACCGCTGACGTTGTCGCGGATCTCGAGCGCCGTGAGGTGTCCCGAGCCCTCGGCCCTGACGACTTCGCTGTGCGGTTCGATCGTCACGTTGGCTTTGCGGGCGAGCTCGTCGATCAAGTACCGCGACATCGTCGCGGAAAGACCGCCGCCGCGCACGAGGATCGTGACGGCCTCGGCATACTCCGCGAAAAACAACGCCGCCTGACCGGCCGAGTTGCCGCCGCCGACGAGGTGCACGCGTTTGCCGCGCGCTGCCAGCGCTTCCGTGCGGGCCGCGCCGTAGTACACGCCGCGCCCGCTGAGCTCGGCGACGCCGGGGACATCGAGCTTGCGCCAGCTGACGCCGGTTGCGATCACGATCGCGCCCGCAGACACGGTCGCGCCTTCGTCGAGCACGAGCGTGTGCCGCTCGCCCGCCGCGCCCGGATCGATGCGCTCGACCTCGCGCGCGACAACGACTTCCGCGCCGAAACGCTGCGCCTGATACAATGCCCGCCGGCCGAGGTCGTCGCCGGAAATCCCGGTCGGGAAGCCGAGATAGTTTTCGATGCGCGACGAGGTGCCGGCTTGGCCGCCGGGCGCCTCGCGCTCGAAGATCACGGTGCGCAGTCCTTCGGAAGCCCCGTACACGGCCGCCGCGAGCCCGGCCGGGCCGGCGCCTACGACCGCGAGGTCGAACGTGCCGCTCGACGGCGCGGTCTGCAGCCCCAGCGCAGCGGCGAGTTGGCGTAAGGTGGGCGCATCGAGGCGCGTTCCGTCGGGCAACAACAACACCGGGTAGACCGCAGCGTCGGCCAGGCCGGCCGGGATATGCGCGGCCGTATTCGGATCGGCCGGGTCGAACCACGAGAACGCGATGTGATTGCGAAACAGAAAGTCACGCACGTCATGGCATTCCGGATGCCAGCGCGGACCGACGATCGTAACGTGCGCTTTTTCTTTGAGCGTCTCGCGCTGCCAGTCGCCGACCCGCTCCGTCATCGTCGCGAGGACCTTCGCGCTAAGCACCGGACAGTTGAGAATCAACTCGCGGAAATCCGGCGGATAGAGACGGAAGGCACGCGACCGCTCGACCGCGCGGACACTCGCGATCGCTAGCGCTCCCAGCAGTAACGGCACTTCGCCGAAGGTATCGCCCGGCGCAAACTCGCGGACGCGATGGGCTTCGAGACCGGTCCCCTTGAGGACTTCGAGCCGGCCGCTGATGCAACCGAAAAACGAGGCCACCTCGCCTTCCGAAACGAGCCAGTCGCCAGGCGCCAAATCGATGTCGGCCGCGCGGTCGGCGATCGACTGCAATTCGTGCTCCGGTACGCCCTCGAAAAGGGTCATCCCGCGCAGGTCGCCGATCGTGATCACGGACGTCGCGCCTACTGCGAACCGGGTAGGGTCGACGCGACACCGGGCGGGAGTTGCTGATCGAAGACGTGCAGCAGCAAACCCGTCATGAGATAGTTCCCCATCAGCAAGCAAAGGTTGACCAGCAGTTCCGTTCCGAACACGCGCTGCGCGGTCGCATACGTCTGCGGCGAAACCGCATGCTTGCCGATTCCCTCGCGGCCGAGGTTGATGATCGCGGCTTCGCTCTCACCCAAACCGGTCACCGGTTTGCGGTAACGCACGACGTCGATGACATCGTCTGCCAGGCCTACCGTGTGCGCGGCGCGCTCGTGGGCGCTCCACTCGAAGGCTGAATCCATTTCGCGTGCGGCGACGAGCATCGCGAGCTCGGCCAGCTTGGGATCGAGGCCGATCTGCAGACGCAGCGCGACATTGAGCGCCGCGGCCAGGCGGTTGATCTTCGAACTGTAGAGGCTGATCCCGGCCGGGCCCTGCATTCCGGCGATCGTCGAGCCGTGGTTGATGGCATCGTACGCCCGCTGGTTTTCCTCGCCCACGACCTGATCGCGCGTGATCAGCGGTGCGCGATTGCGCGAGCTCGCGTAGACGTCTTTCGGCAGCGTGGGATCGGTGCCGGGCCGCTCCGCCGGGCCTTGCGCTTGGGCCGGCGGCGTCTGCGCCGCGGCGAGAGCGGCGGCGGTGCCGCCGATGAAAGCCCGTCGATCGGTCATCGTTGCGTCCCCTCTTCGCTTACGACGATCAGCGCGTCGAGCGCGACCGCGCCGTCAGGATAGAGCGTCAGGGGGTTCAGCTCGATTTCCGCGATCGCCGGCGTGGCGTCGATCAGCGCACCGAGCCGGTCGAGCACGCGCGCCGCGGCCCGCACGTCGAGCGGCGGCGCGCCGCGCACGCCGGCGAGCAGCGGAGCCGCGCGCAAGCACCGCAAGGCCGCGACGATCGCGTCTTCGCCGGCGGCGGCCGGAATCACGACCGTGTCGCCGAGCGCCTCGGCCCAAATACCGCCCAGTCCCGCGACGAGCGTGGTGCCCCACTGCGGATCGCGGCGAGCGCCGGCGATGAACTCCACCCCCGGCGCGGCCATCGCTTCCACCAGCGCGCCGTCGATGACGGCGCCGGGCAGCGCGGCCGCGACGTTCCCGTGCAGGCGCGTCCAGGCGTCGTCGAGCGCCGCCGCATCGGCGATACCCAGCGCCAGCGCACCCGCTTCCGTTTTGTGCGCGAGCGCGGCCGACTGAAGTTTCAGCACGACCGGAAAGCCGATGCCGGCGGCGGCGCGCTGCGCGCCGGCGCGATCGGTCACGAACGCTCCGCGCGGAAAGCTGATGCCGGCCGCCGCCAGCATCGCCTTCGCGCGATACTCCGGGACGATGCCGGGACGATCGACCGGCAGCGGCGCGGGCAGCGTGCGCGCGGCGGGCGGCGGTTGCGCGCACCGCAGGCCGTAGCGCGTCACGTGCGCGAGGGCGCGCAACGCGCGCTCGGGCGAGGGGAAAAATGCGATCCCGGCGTTCGCCGCCTCGCGAAACGCCTCTTCCGGCATCGGCGCATCGTAGACCAGCGGCGCCAGGATGGCCGGACGCGTCGCACGCGCGGCCGCAAACGCCGGCCAAATCGTGCGCAGCTTCCCGATGCCGAGTGCGGGATGCCCGTAGATCGGCGAAGCCACGGTGCAGCCCGTCGCCGTGTCGTTCGCGAGCGCGGCGATCGCTTTCGCGTAGAGTTGCGGATCCACCAGGGCCTGCGCGGTGAGGTCGAGCGGGTTCTCCACCGCGACGAAGTCCGGCACGACCGTGCGGACCGCGGCGACGGCGCCCTCACTGAAGCGCGGGACGGCGAGCCCGACGCGTTCGCAAAAGTCGAGCTCGACGCCCTTGAGGGCGCCGGAATCGGTGATCAGCGCGGGCCCGCGCGTCGGCACCACCGGAAACGTCGCGAGTAATTCGATCACGTCGATCAAGTCTTCCACCGTGTCGACGGCGACGACGCCGGCATCTTCGACGAGCGTCCGAATCAGCGCGTGGTCGCCGACGAGCGCTCCGGTGTGCGAGCGCGCCGACGCGCGCGCGCCTTCGCTGGCGCCGGGCTGCAGCATCACGATCGGCTTACCGCGTTCGCGCGCACGCGCCGCGCCGGCCAGAAAGCGCTGCGGATTGCGAATCTGTTCGCAAAAGAGCGCGATGACGATGTTGCGGTCGTCGTCGATCATCGGATCGAGGAAATCTTCGACCCCCAGCAGCGCTTCGTTGCCGGTGGATATCTGATACGTCACGCCGATGCGTTTCGCCGCCAGCGCGAACCGCGTCACCGTCGGCGTGCCGCCGCTTTGGCTGATGAACGCGACCTTCGGCGGCGGCGGGTCGCTCTCGGGCTGCAAGGGAGAAAACGAAACCGACAGCCGGTCGAGATAGTTGACGAAGCCTAAGCAATTCGGACCCAGCAGCGCGATCCCGGCCGTTCGCGCGACGGCAGCGATTTCGTCTTGCGCGGCGCGTCCCGCGTCATCCACTTCCGCAAACCCTGACGCGTACACGATGACGGCCCCGACGCGGCGCCGCACGCAGGCGTGCATCGCTTCGACGACGCCGGCTTGCGGAACCAGCAGCAGCGCAAGATCGATGCCCTCGGGCAGCTCGTCGACGGTCGGAACGCACGGCCGCCCGATAACCTCCGTGCGGTTCCGGCTGACCAAATGGACCTCGGCTTGATAACCGAGACGTTCGATGTTTCCGAGGATCGCAGCACCGGGCGACATCGGTTGCGGCGATATCCCGACGATCGCGATCGATCGCGGGCGCAGCATGCGCGCGATTGCGGTACTCCCCTGCATCATCACCTCGCGGTTTCCGGCGCCCGGGGCGCAGGTGCCTCCTGCGGCGATACCGGAGACCCACCGCATGCGCCGACTCGTTCTTCTTTTTTGCAGCGCCGTCTTCGCGTTGGCCGCGCCGGCCGGCGCCGCCGGGGCCGCGCTCCCGGCGCTGAGCGCCGACACGATCCTCGTGAACGGCAAAATCCTCACCGGCGATGCGCAGTTCTCCGTGCGCGAGGCGCTCGCCGTGCGCAACGGCACGATCGTCGCGGTCGGGCGCTCGGCGGAGATGACCGCCCTGCGCGGCCCGCGCACGCAGGTCATCGATCTGCACGGGCGCACGGTCATCCCCGGGCTGATCGACTCGCACATCCACGCGCTCCGCGCCGGTTTGAGCTTTACGACCGAGGTGAACTGGATCGGAACGCGGACGCTGGCCGAAGCTTTGGGCCGCATTCACGCCGCCGCGCTCGCCAAGCCCGGCGCCTGGATCATCGTAGCCGGCGGCTGGACCGAGCTGCAGTTCGCGGAGAAGCGCTCGCCGACGGTGGCGGAGCTGGTCGCCGCGGCACCCGCCAACCCGGTCTACGTCCAGCTCTTCTACTCGCAGATCATCATGACGCCGCCGGCCTTAGCGGCGCTCAAGATCACGGGCGACGCCGACATGCCGGCCGGAGCGAAACTCGAGCGCGACGCGGCCGGGAACCTCACCGGCGTGATCCACGGCGACATCCTCGGCATCAGCAGCGTGTTCTCCAAACTGCCGATGCCGACGTACGATCAGGAACTCACCGGGACGCGCACGTTTTTTCGCGAGCTGAACCGCCTGGCGATCACCGGCGTCATCGATCCGGGCGGCTTCAACGTCTCGGCCGCAAGCTACGCGCCGCTATTTGAGCTTTGGCACGAGCGCGCGCTGACGGTCCGCGTGGCCTACAGTTTATCGGCCTTTCACGCGAACACCGAGCTGGCCGATTTTCAAACCGCGACGCAATTCTTGCCGATGGGCTTCGGCGACCGTATGCTGCACTTCAACGGCATCGGCGAGATCGTCACCGCCGGCCTCTACAACAACGACAACTCGACCCCCGCGCAGCAAGAGCAGTTCTATGCGGTCGCGCGCTGGGCGGCCTCGCGCGGGATGGCGCTGCGCGTGCACTGGCCGCACGATGCATCGGCCGGAACGCTGCTCACGATTTTCGAGCGCGTCAACGCGGAGATTCCGATCGCCGGGCTGCATTGGATCGTCGATCATCTCAACGATGCATCGGAGGCGAACCTGCGGCGCATGCACGCGCTGGGCGTCGGCTGGGCGGTTCAAGACGCGATGTACTTTCAGGGCGAACAGTTCGTCAAGGAAGAGGGCCTCGACCAAGGGCGCCGCGCGCCGCCGGTCGAGACCGGCCTGCGCCTGGGTGTCGTGATCGGCGCCGGCACCGATGCGCACCGCGTGATGTCCTATAACCCGTTCGTGTGTTTGCAGTGGCTGCTCGACGGGACGACCGTGGCCGGGCTCAAGCTGCGCGGGCCGCAAGAAACGCCCGACCGCCAAACGGCGCTGCGCCTTTATACCAGCGGCAGCGCTTGGTTCTCGCACGACGAAGACTGGCGCGGCACCCTCACCGTCGGCAAAGCGGCCGACCTCGCCGTGCTCTCGCAGGATTACATGACCGTTCCGGTCGCGCAGATCGGCCGCACCGTCTCGCTGCTGACGGTGGTCGGCGGTCGCACCGTGTACGCCGCCGGACCCTTCGCCGCCTACGGCTTAAGCATGGTACCGAGCTTGAAGGCGCCCTCGACCGGTTTGTAGCTCTTCTCATCGAGAAACTGGCGCAGGCCGGTGTTGTAGGAGTCTTCCGCGTCGCCGACCCTGATGGCCCGGCCCTTTTCGGCCAGATAATCGTAGGACTGCACGACGTCCATCGTGCGCACGTTGCGGACCGCCTGCTTCGTCGCGCGCAGGACGCGCGGGCTCTTCATCATCAGTTTCCCCGCCAGCTCGATCGTCTTGGCGCGAACCTGATCCTTCGGCACCGCGAAGTTGATCAGCCCGATGCGCTCCGCTTCCTTGCCGTCGAACGCCTCGCCGACCGAGGCGTAGTACATCGCGTGGCGCGGCAACAGCGCGTCGGCCACCGCTTTGGCGACCAGCGCTCCGGGCAGGATGCCCCAGTTGACTTCGGAGAGCGAGAACGTCGCGTCTTCGGCGGCCACCGCGAAATCGCAACCGATCAGCTGCATGAACGCGCCGCCGACGCAGAAGCCCTCGACCATGGCGATCGTCGGCTTGTCGTAGCCCCATAGCCGGCCCCAGCGCCAGCTGTTGGCCTGCTCTTGCGCCTGGCGCCGCTCGAACGGTTTGTTCTCGAGCTCGCGGAAGAACATCTTGAGGTCTTGACCGGCGCTGAAGTTGCCGTCGGCGCCGCTGATGACGAGACAGCGGACGTCTTCGTCGAACTCCATGCGGGCCAGCGCATCGTCCATTTCCGCGTGCAGCGCGGGACTCATCGCGTTTCGCTTTTCCGGGCGGTTGAGGATCGCCCAACCGATGCCGTCGCGAACCTCGACCTTGATGTTCTTGTAGGCGCTGTAGTCAGCCATGATGCGGTACGAACTCCTTCATCGTTGCGATGAAAACGCGGTGGTGAATCGCTAGGGTGCTAGATGCGCAGCAGCCGGGCTGCGTTTCCGCCGAGGATCGCATCGCGCGCCGCCGGCTCGAGGTTCAGGCGCTCGACGTGGGTACAGTCCGAATCGATATACGGATCGTCGGTGCCGAGCAAGAGGTGATCGGGGCCGACCGTGTCGATCGCGAGCATCAGCGCAGCTTTGCCGAACGCCGCGGTATCGTAGTAGAGCCGTTTGGCGTAGACGCTCGGCAGCTGCGAGATGTATTTCCGGCAGTCGGGGAAGAGCCGGTATCCGTTGTCGAGGCGTTCCAACAGCATCAAGAGCGCGCCGCCCGTATGCGCCATGATGTACGGGAAGTTGGGATAGCGCTCGAAGATCCCGCTGTAGATCAGCCGCGTGGCCACGAGCGTCGTTTCGAAGATCAAGCCGACGCGCAAGGGCAACTCGAACTCGCGCAGATCCGAGGTGTCCTTGGGAAACATCGGGTGCTCGAACACCGGCAGGCGCAGCGCGTCGATGCGCTGCCACAGCGGTTCGTACTTTGCGTCGTTGAGCGCGACGCCGTCGATGTTCGACCCGATGATCAGGCCCTTCATCCCGAGCTCGCCGACCGCGCGTTCGAGTTCGGCCAGCGACGCATCGACGTCGTCCAGCGGCAAGCTCGCCAGTCCGACGTAGCGGTCGGGATAGGCCCGGCACTGGGCCGCGAGCGTGTCGTTGATGCGGCGCGTGACCTCGATCTGCGCGGCGCCGTGCCAGTAGTAGACGTTGGGCGTGCTCAGCGAGAGCGCGCGCACGTCGATGCCCTTGCGGTCCATCTCGCTGATGCGAAACGGAATATCGAACATGTCCTCGCGCGTCCACGCCATCGTCGCTCCGTCGCGGCGGTAGAGCGTTTGGCCCTCGTTCGTCGTCTCGGCCTCCAGGCCGAGGAGCGCGACCAAATCGGCCGTGAACGTGCGATCGACGATGTGGGCGTGAATGTCAACGCGGCGCATCAACCGGCGCCCGCGGGCGGCGCGTTCTCGGAGGTGCCCATGTAGCTGCGCCACTGCGCCCAGAAACTGCGCACGCGGTTGTCGTCGCCGCGCATCCCTTCCTCGGCGACCTCGCCGCGCGAGAGCAAGCTGTAGCGCACGCCGATACTGCGCGCGCCGATCTGCTGCGCCTCCCAGGCTTCCCAGTCTTCGGGCAAGTTGCCGCCGTCCTCGGCCCAGTACATGCGCCAGTGTTTGCGGCGCACGTCGACCTGTTCCTCGGAATCACTCGCCACGTAGGCAAAGCGCGTCTCGAACCACGTCTCGCCGGCCGAGAGCGGGATTTGCTTGACGATCAAGAGCGTGCTGTAGCGAATCGCGATCAGCACGTCGGGGAAGATCGTGATGATGCGCGAGGGGTCCTCGAGCGTCATGCCCGGCAGCGGATCGGACATGAAGCGGCGCGCGAGGTCCGGCTGCTCGGCGAGGATGCCGTCGAGCGTGCCCGCCGCGCTGCCGGCGTGATAGTCGAGGCCCAGCTGCTGCACCGCGTGACCGTTGGGGTAGAGCTTGAACGGCCGCGGCGGGCTCACGCCGCGCAGCCGTTTGTGCAAGAGCGTCGCGTGATACCCATCGCGCGAGTTCTCCGGTTCCATCTTCCAGTTCGCGCGCAAGAGCTTCGACCACTCGCGTTCCACCCGGATGTCCGGCGCCCCGAGCGGCACGGCGATCTCCGCCGCGAAGGCCGGTCCCATGAACTCGGCGAGGCTCGGCATCGCATCGTCGAAACAGACGAACACGAGGCCGTGCATCGTTTCGGCGCGGATGCGCACGAGCGAGGTCGCCGACTTGTCGATGCCGCCCGGGCAGAAGCTCGTCGCGTACGTGTCCGCTTCGGGCAGTCCGGTGAGGTTGCCGTCGAGATCGTAGGTCCAGAGGTGATAGAAGCACGTGAACGCGGCCGCGTTGCCGTGCTCTTCGCGCACGACCTGAGCCGCGCGGTGCCGGCAGGTGTTGAAGAACGCTCGGACCTCGCCGCGCTTCGTGCGGCACACGACGATCGGCTGGCCGGCAACCGTGGTGGTGAGGAAGTCGCCGGGTTCGCGCACTTCGCTGACGTGACAGACGAAGTTCCAGACGCGGAGAAACAGCCGCTCGCGTTCGAGGTCGAACACCTTCGGATCGGTGTAGACCCGGTTGTCGACCAGGAACTCGCTCGGCAGCGCGGGTTTGGTAATCAGCACGGCGCTACTTCACGTCGTCGATGATGGCGGGAGCCGGAAAGCCGGCGGCGATCACGCCGTATTTGGCGGCCGCATCGATGACCGGCTGCACGTAGCCCGGATCGAACCGCTCCGCGAACTGGCCGCGGTGCATGCGCTCGATGACCGCGACGTCGATCTTCGTATACTTGGCCAGGATCGGTGCCGACGCTTGCGGGTTCTTGTTGGCCCACGCCGCGATCTCGCGGATCGCAGCGCTGAAGCGAACCAGAGCATCGGGATTTTTCTGCACCCAATCGCGCGTCGTGACCCAGCCGCTGAGCAAGAACGCCGGCGCCAGCGCGCCCTTCTCCATGAAGATCAGGCGATTGCCCTTATCGGTGGCGAGCGTCATCCACGGTTCGTTGGCGACCGAGGTGTCGATCGTCCCTTGCGCGAGCGCCGGCACGAGCGAGGGGAACGGAACCTCGATGAAGTGCACGGTCTTCGAATCGCCGCCGTTGGCATCGATCCACGCCGACGCGGCGATCTGCGCGATGTTGCGCAAACCGCTGACCGCGACGGTCTTGCCGTTGAAGTCCTTGGCGTCGTGCACGGCCGAGTTGGGCGGTACCAGCAAACCGAACGTCGGCGCCTTGAGCGTCGAGAGCAGTCCCGGCGCCGCGTAAACGAACGGCAACCCGCGCGCGTGCGCGTTGATCACCGACATCAAGTCGGAGAGCCCGAGATCGAGCGCACCCGATGCCACCGCGGCCGCGATCGCGCCGCCGTTGTTGAAGTACTGGATGTCGACGTCGAGCCCGGCCTTCTTGAAGAAGCCCATGTCGACGCCGTAGAACAGCTCGCCGGACACTTCGGCGGGAAGCGCGCCGACGTGGATCGTCAGCGGCGGTTTGGGCGCCGCTTGCGCCGACACGGCGCTCGGAGTCACCAGCAGCAAAGCGGCGACGGCCGCGACGAGTCGGAGCACCATGGGAGGTCCGTACTTGAACGCGAAGGTTCAAACCTGCACAATGAACGCGGCATGGTGATCGGCGAGCACTCCGAGGAGCGCGCACTGCGCGAGGGCGTGCGCGGGGTATGCGCGCAATTTCCCGACGCCTACTGGCGCGAACGCGACGAGCGGCGCGAATACCCCGAAGCGTTCGTCCAAGCGCTTACCGACGCCGGGTATCTGGCCGCACTCATCCCCGAAGAATACGGCGGCGCCGGGCTCGCGCTCGCCGACGCGTGCGTCATCCTCGAAGAGATCAACCGATCCGGCGCCAACGCCGCCGCCTGCCACGCGCAAATGTACACGATGGGCACCCTGCTCCGCCACGGGAGCGACGCGCAAAAGCGCCGTTATCTGCCCGACATCGCCGCCGGTGCGTTGCGGCTGCAAGCGTTTGCCGTCACCGAACCGACGACCGGCTCGGACACGACGCAGCTGGCGACGAGGGCGGTGCGCGATGGATCGCACTACCTCGTCTCGGGCCAGAAAGTCTGGATATCGCGGGCGCTGCAGTCCGACTTGATGATCTTGCTGGCCCGCACGACGCCGCTCGAGCGCGTCGCGAAACGCAGCGCGGGCCTCAGCGTCTTTCTCATCGACTTGCGCGAAGCCGTCGGCCGGGGGCTGACGATCCGGCCGATCGCGACGATGATGAATCACGCCACGACCGAGCTCTTTTTCGATGACCTGCGCATCCCGGCCGACGCGCTGATCGGCGAGGAGGGGCACGGGTTTCGCTACATCCTCGACGGCATGAACGCCGAGCGGATCCTCATCGCGGCCGAATGCGTCGGCGACGGACGCTGGTTCACCGAACGCGCGACCGCGTACGCCAAGGAGCGGCACGTGTTCGGCCGCCCGATCGGTCAGAACCAAGGCGTCGCCTTTCCGATCGCCCGGGCGTATGCGAACATCGAGGCCGCCGACCTCATGCGCGCGCACGCCGCCCGGTTATACGACGCCGGTCAACCGTGCGGCGCCGAGTCGAACATGTGCAAGCTGCTCGCCGCCGACGCATCGTGGGAAGCCGCCAACGTCTGCCTGCAAACCCACGGCGGCTTCGGCTTCGCGGCCGAATACGATATCGAGCGCAAGTTCCGCGAGACCCGGTTATACCAAGTCGCCCCGATCTCGACCAACTTGATCCTCTCGTACGTCGCGGAACACGTACTGGGATTGCCGCGGTCGTATTAGGAGAGTCAACCGATGCCCGTTCGAGTTTTGGTCACGTTCAACGCGCCCAGCGCCGAAGTCGCCCAAGCCGTGTTCGCGGAGCGCGTCGAGCAAGCCCGTGCGACGGAAGCGAGCGAGGAAGGCTGCATCCAATACGAGATGTTCTTCAGCAGCCAGCATCCGGAGCGCTTCGTGCTGAGCGAGTTGTGGGCGAGCAAAGCGATCTACGACAAGCATTGGCGCTTGGTCAGCGAGCGGCGCCGCATCAACCCGCCGCCGCCGTCGCCCGTGACGTTGACGGTCGAGATCTACGAGCAGCGCATCTACCAGTCGGTCGACGGCACGTGGATCGCGGCCGATCCCGCCGAGCGCAGCGAGACGATTCGCTGGATCGGATGACCCTCCGAAGACCGGTCTCCGAGTCGCGCCGGCTAACGCTTCACGGGGACGAAATCTTGCTTGCCGGCATCGTAGCGAACCATGACCGCCGAATTTCCGTTCAAGCCGTTGGAATTCGTGCGGAAATCGTACTCGCCCGCCGCGCCGTAGTAGTCGTGCAGACCGCGGATGTACGCGCCGACCTGATCGCCCGAGGCGGACAGCCCGACGGCGCGCAGCGCGGTCACCACGATCGTGCCGGAATCCCAGCCGATGATGCTCTGCGATCCGGAGTGGGTTCCCGGCTGATTGCGCTCGTTCACGTAGCGCGAGACGGCGTCCAGCAAGGGTCCCTTCGAAACGGCGGCCGGAACGAGTCCCGGGACCACGGCGATATAGAGACCGCCCGCGGGCATGAGACTTGCCAGCGGCGCCATCTGCTTCACGCTGAAGTTCGCGGCCGACGTCGAGATCGGCACGTCGAGGCCGATTTGCGAGCGTGCCTGCAGTATCGTGCCGAGCGGCGTGCCGGCGACATAGGCGATGATCAGATCGGGTGCGGCCGCTTTGATGCGCGCCATTTGCGCCGCGACGGAGACGTCTGCCGGCGCGAAGTGCTCGACGTCCACGAGTTGCAGCGATGCGTTTTCGGGCAATGCCATCGCTTCGTGAATCGCGCGCTCGCCGTCTTGGCCGGTCGCGTCGGTCGTGACGATCGCCGCGATCTTGCGCGCTCCGCGAGCGCGAAAGAGCCCCAAATGAACGCGCATGATGTTCGGAACCGGAATGCCGTAGGTGAAGACGTTCCCCGTCTTCGGCGGTGCGTAACTCCCCGAGAGGCAGTACAACGTCTGCGACTGCATCAGCGGCGCCATCGCATTGCAGGCCGCGACGAGCGACGACCCGAGGATGACGGGGACCTTCTTCGGCGCGAGCTCGCCAAGAATCTGAACGGCGACTTGCGGCGACGATTGGTCGTCCTGGATGATGAACTTTATCGGGCGCCCGTCGATCCCGTGCGCGCGGTTGACGGCTGACTCGACCATGCGCAGGCCGTCGGCCTCATCGGCGCCGAGAAATGCCCCCGCACCCGTCAGCGAAACGATGGCGTTGATTTCGTAGGGGACCGGGTCGGCGGCGTTCACCGGCGCCGCGAGGAGGCAGCAGGCGAACGCCGCCGCGATGACTTTCATGCGCATAATATAGTTGTCTATTACAACTTTCGCGTCTCCTCCATTTTCGCGGACGCTTTGCCGGCCGCGCTTTGGCCAAAAGCCGAGAGCGCGCTGCCGCGAGGTTACGCGCGACGGCGTCAGCCGACCAGGAGCATGCGCTCGACCGTCGCTTCGGTTCGAAGTTTTTCGAGCAATTTGTCGGCGACTGAAAAGAACGCGCGCTGGTGCTCGCGGCTGACCCCGGTGAACAGACGCGCCTGCAAGGCCATCATCTCATCGTTCATCGCCCGGTACGTTCGGCGGCCCTTCGTCGTGAGCACCACTTCGGCGCTTCGCCCATCCGCCGCATGCTCGCGATAGTCGGCCAGTCCGAGCGCTCGAAGCTGGCGAACGGCCCGCGAAATCGCGGCCTTGTCGAGGGTGACTCGGCGCCCGATGTCACGCGCGGCCATCGGACCGAACGCGGCCAGCACGCTCAACACTTTCCATTGGCCCGACGTGAGGTCGCGCGAATCGTAGATCTCGAACGATGCCTTGCCCATCAGAAAGGTGAGCAACGAGAGATTGTACGAGAGATTCCGATCGAGGCGGATTTCCGGCTGGTCGACGGCCATGCAGCGATATTGCACCCTGAGCGCGCATATTCTTGCGCCCGGCGCGCGGGCTCGGGGGAGCTGCCGGCCCGGGACTCTCCAGCCAAACTAGTTGACAAAGACAACGACATAAGGAAGGATGAAGGACATGCTAGCGGCCGGCGACGTCTTCACCATGCGCGACCACATTTACGTGGGCACCGCGCCGGCGACGCTCGGCGGGCGGTATTTGCGGCAGTTCTGGCAGCCGGTGTACCACACCGCCGATCTCGAGCCCGGCCGGGCGACGCCGCTGCGCGTCATGTCGGCGGATTTCACGCTCTACCGCGGTGAGAGCGGGGCCGTCTTCCTGATCGATCCGCACTGCCCGCACCGCGCGGCGCAGATGTCGATCGGCCGGATCGAAGGCGACGCCATCCGCTGCTTCTATCACGGCTGGAAGTTCGGCGCCGGCGGAGTGTGCTCGAACAGCCCGCCGAGGGCGCCGGCTTCACCCAGAAAGTCTCGATCGGCACGTTATCCGACGCGCGAGTACCTCGGCCTGATCTTTGCGTTTCTCGGTGAGGGCGAGCCGCCCGAGTTCCCGCGCTATCGCGGAGTTCGAACATTTCGACGGGGTTCGTCGAGGTCGACTCGTATTCGCGAGCCTGCAATTATTTCCAGAACCTCGAGAACTCGCTCGACATGAGCCACGTCGCGTTCGTCCACGCCGACAACAGCGCGTCGTTCAGCGGCATCGGTGACGGCATCGATCTGGAAGCGGACGAATCGGCCTGGGGCGTGACCTACACCTACGTCCGGCCCGACGGCCAGGCGCGCGTTCAGCAGTTCGGCATGCCGAACATCTTCTATATGACGGCGCTGCCGACCGATCCCGAAATCGGTTGGCAAGAATCACTTTTCTGGTGGGTGCCGATCGACGACCACAACCACATTCAGTTCAGCGTCCATCGCGTGCCCGCGACCGGCGACGCGGCGAGAACGATCCACGAGCGCCGGCAAAAGCGCCGCGCAGAGATCGACCTCAGACATCAGGACGTGTGTGCGCGCCATCCTCGCCGGCGAGCTGCGCTTGGCCGACGTAGATGCAAAGCGCGTCGATCTCGTCCGGCTGCAAGACGATTTGGCGCAAATCAGCCAGGGCATCGTTGCCGACCGCAGCTCGGAGCGGCTGGGCCGCGGCGACGTCGGCGTGGTCGCCATCCGCAAGCTCTGGCACCGCGAGCTTAGCGCGCTCCAATCGGGGGCGCCGCAGAAGACGTGGTTGCGCGACGCCGGGCTCGTCCCGCGGGCCTGGAGCCTCGATGGGAAAACCCGGACGGTACCCTCGGTCGCGACGAACGCCGAGGCCGCAGATCGTCGACGTGCGGCCGTATGTCGAGATCGAAGCCCAGCTGCGCGCCTTGCGCGCGCGGTCATGAACGGCGCTCGCCGCCGCGCCCCCGAAGCGGGGCCGGTTCTCACGTTCGCCGAGCGCGATCGCCGCTGGTCCGGCTTGCGAAAATTGATGCGCGAGAGCGCGCTCGAGGCGATGGTCGTCGGCAGCTTCAACGGGCCGCGAACGCCTCGAGAGCTATCTGATCGACGACTTTCTCGACGCGGTCGTCATTCTGCCGCTCGAGCGCGATCCGATCGTGCTCACCTTTTCGGCCGCCCGGCTGTCGCGCACGTTCGAGAGCGAGCGGCGCGGCGTCGTGCCGTGGGTGAACGACTACCGAATCGGTTCGGGCGGGGGCGCCGCCGGGACCGCGCTCGCCGAGCTGATCGGCTCGGGCGGCCGCGTCGGCGTGGTGGGGTTCGGCCCCACCGCGCCGGGCGAAATGGAAGGCTTGATACCGCTCGGATTTCATCAGCATCTGATCGCGGCGCTGCCGAACGCGCGAGCTCGTCGACTTCACGCAGGCCTTCACCGACTTCATGCTGGTCAAGAGCGAGGAGGAGCTGCGGCTGCTGCGCTTTGCCGCCCACGTCAGCGAGCAGGCGTCGCTAGCGATGCTCGAGGCGGCCCGTCCCGGCGTCAGCGAAGCCGTGGTCTACGCCGCGATCATGGGCGAAATCTACCGCTGGGGCTGCGACACGCGCTATCCGCACCTCAGCCTGCAATCCGGACCGGACAACATGGGCTGGGGCGCGCCGCGCTGGCTGCTGCGCGCGGAGCCGCCGCGCGTGCTCGAAGCGGGCGACGTGGTGCAGGCTGAGATCCACACGATGTACGGCGCCCAGGAATCGCAGGTTCAGATGTCCGTCGCGCTCGATCCGATCGATCACGCCCTGGCCATGTGCGCGGCGGTCGCGCGTGAGGCGTACGAAGCGGGCGTCGCCGCAGTGCGGCCCGGGGTCACGTTCCGCTCGGTCGTCGAAGCGATGGAGCAGCCGCTGCGCGCCGGCGGATGCTGGAGCAAGACGCCGCTGCTGCACACCCTGACCTTCGGGTCCACCGGATTTACGCCCGTGAATCGCGAGCAGCTGGCCGGCACGCGCGAGGAACGAACCGAAGGTCACGTCACCGCCGGTATCCGCCGCGGAGACCTGATGCTCGCGCCCGGCATGTCGCTCGAACTCGAGCCCAACGCGTGTCTGGGTATGAAGCGGGTGAACATCGGCGGCGCGGTCGTCGTCACGGCGAGCGGCTGCGAGGAGCTCAACGAGATCCCGACGCGAATGCGGCATTCCTCCGATGTGCCCAGAGACGTTGCGTGAGTGATGGCGGCTGCGCACGCAGCGAGGAGCGGTTATTCCAGTGCGGGACGCGAAGCGCTCCGCTCTCGGTCCGACGTAGCGCGCTGGAGGACCTGACGTGATTGACTCATTGCCGAAGACCCAGCCGGGCGATCCCGGTGAGGGACGAATCGAGTACGACGGCCTGCGCTCGTTCTTGAAGCGGTGCGAACAACTCGGCGAAGTGACGACGATCGAGAACGCGGATTGGAATCTCGAGATCGGCGCACTGACCGAAAGCGTCTCGGAACTCATCCCCGAACCGCCGGCGTTGCTGTTCGACAACATTCGCGGCTACGCCAAGGGCTTCCGCGTTCTGAGCCTGCCGACGGGGTCGCGGGCGCGCATGGCCGTCGCCTTGGGGTTTCCAGCCGACACGCCGAAGATGGAAATGGTCAAATCGGCAGCCCACCGGATGAAAACGAGCCCGTTGATTCCGCCGCGCGACGTCTCGAGCGGACCGGTGATGGAGAACGTCGTCACCGGCGAGGACATCGACATCTTGCGCTTTCCGGCGTTGCACGCGCACAACCGCGATGGTGGCCGCTACATCGGTACCGGCGACACCGTGATCAACCGCGACCCGGAGAGCGGCTATGTCAACATGGGCACCTACCGGATGCAAGTGCACGGTCCGGCGCTGCTCGGTCTGTGGATGAGCCCGGGGCAGCAAGGCCGGCTGATTGCCGAACGCTACTGGAAAGCGGGTCAAGCCTGCCCCGTCGTCGCGACGTTCGGCGGAGACCCGCTCGTGTTCACGTTCTCGTACACGAAGTTCGCGTTCGGCGTTTCGGAGTTCGATCGCATCGGCGGCATGCTCGGCCATCCGCTCGACGTCATTCGCGGACCGGTCACCGGCCTGCCGATTCCGGCGCATGCCGAGATCGCCATCGAGGGCGAAATCCCGCCGCCGAGCGAGGAACTGCGTGAGGAAGGACCGTTCGGCGAATGGCCCGGCTACTATGCGGTCGCGCCCGGCGATAACGGCAACATGCAGCCGGTCGTGCGCATCCGGGCGATCTATCATCGCAACGATCCGATTCTGCTCAACATGGCCCCGCAGTGGCCGGGGGCGCCGCATCATTCCGTGCGCTTCGACGGCGGCGTCCTCTGGGAGCAACTCGAGGCGGCCGGCGTGCCGGGAATCAAGGGCGTCTTCGTCCACAATTCGTTCTTCGTCGTGGTCGCGATCGAACAGCGCTTCGCGGGCCATGCGCAGCAAGTCGGAAACGGCGTGCTCGGCTGCGCGGCGGCCGCTCGAAACGGACGCTTCATCGTCATCGTCGATGAGGACATCGATCCCTCGAACATGGCCGAGGTGATGTGGGCCGTCACGACGCGCGTGGATCCGGTCAGCGACATTCACACCGTGCCGAATTGCTGGGCGACGCCGCTCGATCCGCGCATGCCGCCCGAACAGCACGAGCACGGCCCGCACACGAATTCGCGCGCGATCCTGTATGCGGTTCGCCCCTGGCAGTGGCGTGAAAAATTCCCCGCCGTCAACCGCATCGAACGCCGTCAGCGGGACGAGATGGTGCGGAAATACCGCGGCGTTCTGCCGTTCCCGAAAATGTAGCGGCGCCGCGCGCTCGTGAAACGGACCGATTCGGGCATGATCGCGACCTCCTTCCGCACGGTGGGCGATCTCGTCGTCTACCGGCCCCGCTCGCTGGCCGAGGCGGTTCGCATCGCGTCGGAATCGGAGTTGCCCCCGGCACTGCTCGCCGGCGGCACCGACATGGTCGCGCAGTTCAACCAGGGCCGTTCGCCCACGGAAGTGGTTGCGCTGGCGGGCCTGGCCGAGCTGCGTGAAATCTCGCTCCGCGACGACGAGCTGCATATCGGGGCGATGGTCACCCATGCGGACGGCTCCCTCGATGCGACGGTGCGCCGCGCGGCGCCGGGCTTCGCCGCGGCGTGGGGCAAGATCGCCAACGTCCGCGTGCGTTTTGCCGCGACGCTGGGCGGAAATCTCATGGCGCGCCGCACGCGCTACGAGATGCCGATCCTGCTTTCGGCCCTAAACGGCCGCGTGCACTTCGAAGCGGCCGGGAGCGCCGGCACCACCGGCGCCGACGAGTTCGCGCAATACGCCCCGGGGGCGCGTACCATCCTCACCCGGGCCGTGATTCCGCTGCGTGGGCTCGTGGCGTTCGACTACGACCGCACGCTGCGGCCGATCATGACGTTGGCGCTGTGCGTTCGGCGCGTGGGCGAGGAGCTGCGCGCCCGAACGGTGATCGGTACGGAGGCCATGCAACCGCACGTGCTGGATTTCGGCTTCGGCCACGGAGAGCTGCGGCGCATCGCAGCGGAGGCCCGCGACACGGCGCGGCAAGCCTTCGCGGCGCTGCCCGCGGACGTGTGCGATCCGTATACCGGAAATGCCTACCTGCGCGGCGCGGGCACGGCGTTGCTCGCTCGAGCGCTGGCGCGGGTGGCTCATGACGCAGGTTGACCGCAGCGCTGCCGCGGCCGAGGAAGCACCCGTCATCACGTTCGTCCTGAACGGCAGCGGCCGAACGCTCAGCGTACCGGCGCGCATGTCGCTGTGGGAGCTGCTCCACGACGTGCTGGAACTGCGCGGAACGAAACTGGCATGTTCGCGCGCCGTCTGCGGCAGCTGCTCGGTGATCGTCGACGGCGTTCCGCGCGCGAGCTGTGCGACGTTCGCGTTCGCGGTCGACGGCTGCGACGTGACGACGATCGAGGGGATCGCGGCGGCCGGGCATCCGCTCGTCGATGCGTTTGGGGCCGGCAGCGCGTTCCAATGCGGTTATTGCACCGCCGGAATGATCGTCGTCGCGAAGACGCTGCTGGACCGCGAACCGCACCCGGACCGCCAGACGATCGTCGAATGGGTGAGCTCCAACGTCTGCCGATGCACCGGCTATGAGATGATCGTCGAAGCGGTCGCCGCCGCCGCGGATACCCTCGATGGCTGATCCGTTCGGCGCGACCGTGCGCCGCCGCGACGCCGACGAAAAGACCAGCGGCCGGGCGCTGTACGGGACCGACGTCGTGCTTCCCGGCATGCTGCATGCCAAAGTGTTGCGCAGCGCGCGCGCCCACGCGCGCATCCGCGCGATCGACGTCTCAGCCGCCCGCGGCATGCCCGGCGTGTGCGCCGTTCTCACGGCAGCCGATTTGCCCGCGCACGTTGCGCCCACGTACGGGTACATCATCAGGGATCAGCCGATCGTTGCGGGCGACGTCGTGCGCTACGAAGGCGACATCATCGCCGCGGTTGCCGCGGAGACCGAGGCGCAAGCCGCGGCGGCCCTGGCCCGAATCGCCGTGTCCTACGAAGATCTCCCGGCCGTAACGTCGATCGAGATGGCGCTCGAGCCCGGCGCGCGCGAGCTGTTTCCCACTGCGCCGGAGGGCGTGCTCCCGAGATACGGCCGGGGCGCGAGCGCCAAACTGCGTCCGCGGCCGAACGTCTGTTACGAGTTCGCCTATCGCACCGGTGACCCGAGCGCCTTCGAAGCGTGCGATTTCGTCTATGAAGACGAGTTCCGGTTCTCGCGGATGCAGCATTTCCACCTCGAGCCATTCGTCTGCGTCGCGAATGCCGGCGCGTGCGACATCGAGGTCTGGACGAGCACGCAGAACCCGTTTCCGCTTCGGCGCGAGCTTGCGCGCGTGTTTCGGATCGCCGAGAACCACGTTCGCGTCAACATTCCGTTTGTCGGCGGGAGCTTCGGCGCAAAAAGCAACTGCAAGGCCGAACCGGTCGCGATTCTGCTCTCGCAGAGAACCGGTAAGCCGGTGCGCTTTTGCCTGACGTTCGAGGAGAGCTTCTTCACGAACACGCAGCACGCGGCCATCCTGCGGCTGAAGACCGGGGTCATGCGCGACGGCACGCTGGTGGCGCGGCAGAGCGAGATCCTGCTCGACGCCGGTGCGTATTCCGGCGCCAGCCCGCTCGTCGCGGAGAAGGCGGGCTACCGTATCCCGGGGCCGTACCGCTATCAGTTCATCGACAGCCGGTGCGCGTGCGTGATGACGAACACCACGCCCTCCGGCGCGTTTCGCGGATTCGGCGGCACGCAAGTGACGTGGGCGAGCGAGAGCCAGATCGACATGATCGCGCGGCGCCTGGAAATTTCGCCGTACGCCATGCGCGTGAAGAACTTGCTTCATCTCGGCGACCCGTTCGTTCCAGGTGAGAGCGCGATCGACAGCGACCTGCATGCGGGCCTGGATCTAGTCATTCGCGAACTCGGCGCCGGGGAGGCCAAGCCCAACCACGGCGTTGGTATCGCGGTCGGTCTCAAGGACGGCGGCGGCATCAACAAGGCCGCGCAAGCCCGTGTGAAGATCTCCACCAGCGGCGACGTGATACTCGATTGCGCGACCGTGGAGGTCGGCCAGGGCGCGCGCTCGACCTTGTGCCAGATCGTTGCGGCGGTGCTCTCCACGCCGCTCGAACGCGTCACGATCGCGCCGGTCGACACGCATCATTCGCCCTTCGACCAGGGTACGAACGCGAGCTCGGCGATCGCCGTCATGGGGCAAGCCGTCGCCGCCGCCGCAACCCGCGCGCGGGACGACGTGCTGACGTTTGCGGCGCGGTCGCTCGGCTGCGATGCGACGGAACTGCAGCTCGATGATTGGCACGCCGTGCGCGGGGCGGCTCGGCATCCGATCGCGGCGATGGTCATGCGCGAATTCGGCGGTACCGGATTTCAGTTCACCGCCGAGGGCTACCACAAGGCCCCGCTCGATGACGAAGCGCCGCTCGAGTCGCCGTGCGTCTTCTGGGAAGTCGGTTGGGCCGCCGTCGAAATCGTCGCCGATCCGGAGACCGGGAAGATCACCGTGCGCAAGCTCGTCGTGAGCGGGGATGCCGGTACGGCCATCAACCCGCTGGTGTGCCGCGGTCAAGACGAGGGAGCGGCCGTCATGGGTCTCGGACAGGCGCTCTTCGAGCGCATGATCTACGACGACGCCGGACACCTTTGCAACGGCGATCCGCTCGAGTACCGGGTGCCGCTGGCCGAAGATCTGCCGGCGTCGTTCAAGTCGGTGCTGCAGCAGCAAGGGCACGGTCCGGGACCCTTTGGAGCCAAGGGCTACGGCGAGGGCGGCATGCTGCCCATCGCCGCGGCGATCGCGAACGCGTTACACGACGCGCTCGGCGTGCGCATCACCGAGCTCCCGCTCTCACCGCAGCGCGTTTTCGAGGCGCTGCAAGCCAAAGGACGCGAGTTCTCCGCTACGGCGACGCCGCGACGTCCGTGATGATGTCTCGCGCCGGCACGGGCGCCGGCAACAACCCGTACTTGAAGGCCAGATCCAGCTCGGGTTGGATCAGCGCCGGCGAGATGCTCGTTCCGTAAAGCACGCGCTTACCGCTGTTGATTTGGTCGGCGGTGCGGGGGATGTGCGCGGCAAGGATGTCGGCCGATTCACGGTGATGGGCGTTCGCCCACTCCGCCGTTTGCTTCATCACGGCCACGAAACGCTTCGCTTGAGACGGATGGCTCGCAACCCAGGTCGTGCTCGAGTACCAAACGGCGCCTTCGATGCGCGGGGCAACCGAAAAGAAGACGGCCGAGAGCAAATGGAGCGGGTCGCCGGGCTTTCCCAACGTCGGATCGGCGGTGTTGTCGAGAACGGCCGCGTCGACGCGGCCGGCCCGCACCGCATCCATCATGGACGCGTAGGGCAGCTCGACAAAGTGCACCGTCTTTGAGTCGCCGCCGTTCTTGTCGATCCAGTAGCGCGTCGACAACTCGGTGAAATTGCGCAGCGAGAGCACCGCGATCGTCTTGTTGTTGAGGTCCCGCGCGGTCCGGATCGTTGAAGATTCTGCCGCTGCGAGCAGGCCGGTTCCAGGGTCGCTCTGGTCTTCGATCGTCGCCGTCGCGACGATCGTGATCGGCACGCCGCGGGAGTGCGCGACGGAAACATCGATGGCGTTTCCCCAGCCGATGTCGAGGTCTCCCGAGGCGACCGCGGCCATGATCGTCGGCCCGCCCGAAATCCGCGTCACCTGCGCGTTCAAGCCGGCGTTTCGAAAATAGCCCAGATCCGTGCCGTAGAATGCCTGCGCGCCGAGATCGCTGGACGCCGTTCCGATACGAATCACGTCGGGCCCCGCCGTTTGCGGGAGTGCCGGGATCCCGCCGGCGAGCAAACCGGCCAGCGCCAAAGCGGCGAGTCCGGAACGGTGACTGTTCATCATGGCCATCATACCCGAAGCGCGCGTTGCCCGCTATCGGATGCGGATCCGCACCCACGATCTCAGCTGGGCGCAGCGACTCGGCGCCGCCGGTTACTTCTCCGTCGCGTCCGTTTCGATGTCGATCGTGACATCGTAGCCGGCGAAGAGCTGGTTGTCGAGCATCTTGGCAAACGTGATGCCGAAGTCGCGCCGGTCGATCACGGTGTGGGCCGAATAGGCGACGTGCCGTTTGCCGCGCAGCACGAGGCTGTTATCGACTTGCCCGGTGAGCACGACCGGTTTGGTCACCCCGTGGAGCGTGAGGTCGCCCGTCATCTTGAACGCCGCCGGTGTGCCCTCGATCTTTTTTTCAACGAAGGTCAGGGTCGGGTACTTGTCCGTCTCGAAATAATCGTTGCGCAGGCTGTTGTCGCGGTTAGTGTCCTGCGTGTTCACCGCCTTGACGTCGAAGGTCACGTTGGCGGCGGTCGGCAAACCCGCGTCGTTGAACGAAACCGTGCCTGCGATCAGCGGCAGCTGGCCGTGCACTTTGCTCAAGGCGAGGTGCGTGACCGTGAACTCCGCCTGCGTGTGCGGGATGTCGAGCACCGCATCGGCGGCTGCCGCCGGAGCCGCAAGACCGGCCGCGATCAGCACCGCCAGGAACAAACGTCCGGTCATGACATCTCCTTATAAATCGCGCACGATCGCCGCGCAGGGCGCGCACAGCGTCGGATGATCGGCGTCGGCGCCGAGCGGTAGGTACTTCCAGCAGCGTTCGCACTTGTCACCGGCGGCGCGCATAACCTCCACCTGCGCCGCCTCCGTCGGGCGCCGCGTGCAGGCCGCGCAGCGATGAGACGACGAGCGCTTCGCGCAAGCCGTCGCCGAGCGCCCGGAACGCATCGAGCTGGGTCGCCGGCACCGCAACCTCGGCATCGAGCTGAAAATCGCGTTCGCCTTCGGCTGCGGCAACCTGGGCACGCAGCGACCGCAGCATGTCCCAGACTTCCAGCGCCGGCACATCGAGCGCCCCGAGCTTCGGAAACGCGATATCGAAGATGCTCTCGTCGTCGCCGCGCAGGGCGGCGGGCAGGGCCTGCCACGCTTCTTCCGCCGTGAACGACAGGATCGGCGCCGTGAGCACGGCGACGGTGCGGAAGATTTCCAGCACCGCCGACTGCGCGCTGCGGCGGCGCGCGGAATCGGGCGCGCTGGTGTAGAGACGGTCCTTGAGCGCGTCGACGTAGAACGCCGAGAGGTCGTCGCCGTCGAAACGCTGCAGCGCGAGATACGCGTCGTGCAAGCGAAACTCGCGATAGGCGACGACGATGTCGCGCGCGACCGCATCGAGTTTCGCCAGCACGAGCCGGTCGAGCGGCTCCATCTCGGCGCGCGGCACGACCGCCTCCGGCGTGAGATCGTCGACCGAGCCGAGATACCAGCGGAAGCGGTTGCGCAGGTTGCGATAGACGTTGGCGACGTTCTCGAGCAGCTTCGCGCCCAAGCGCACGTCGGCCGTGTATTCCACCGATGCGACCCACAGGCGCAGCACGTCGGCGCCGTACTTCTGCATGCCGTCCGCCGCGCCGATGTAGTTGCCGGCCGACTTGTGCATCGCGCGGCCGTCCTGATCGACCACCCAGCCCGTGGCGACGACCTGCTTGTAGGGCGGGCGGTGTTTGGTCGCGACCGCCGTGACCAGGCTCGAGCGGAACCAGCCGCGATACTGGTCGCCGCCTTCGAGATAGACGTCGGCCGGCCAGGGCATACCGCGGTCTTCGAGCACCGCACGATGCGTGACACCCGACTCGAACCAGATATCGACGATGTTCATCTCTTTGGTGAACGTCGTCCCCGCGCACGTCGGGCACGCGAATCCCGGCGGCAAGAACGACTCGGCCGGATCGGTCCACCAGACGCGCGCGCCGTCGGCGCGGAAGCGGTCGGCGACGATGCGCGCGACACGCGGATCGAGGACCGACTCTTGGCAGGCATCGCAGATCATGGCCGGGATCGGCGTGCCCCACGTGCGCTGGCGCGAGACGCACCACTCGGGGTGGTTCTCGATCATCTGCGTCATGCGCTCTTCGCCCCACGCCGGCGTCCACGTAACCTCGGGCAGCTCGCCGACGATGCGCCGGCGCAAGCCGTTGGCGTCCATCGCGATGAACCACTGCGCCGTCGCGCGGAACACGACCGGGTTCTTGCAGCGCCAGCAATGCGGATACGAATGCTCGTAGGCTTCGGCCGCTACCAGCAGTCCGGACGCGCGCAGATCCTCGATGATCTGCTGCTGGGCCTTGAAGATGAACTGGCCCGCGTACGGGCCGGCTTCGGCGGTGAACCGCCCCGCGCCGTCGACCGGGTTGAGGATCGGCAACCCGTACTTCACGCCGGTCTCGAAGTCGTCGGTGCCGTGGCCGGGCGCGGTGTGCACGGCGCCGGTTCCCGTTTCGAGCTCGACGTAGTCCGCGAGCACGACGACGGAGTCGCGATCGAGGAAGGGATGGCGCACGCTCGCGCCGGCGAGCGTTCTCGCCCAGCACCATGCCGCGCAGCACGCCGTCGCGCGTTCCGCTGATACGCTCGATCAGCGGCGCGGCGAGCGCCTCCGCCACCACCACATCTTCGGCGCCGACGCGGTAGACGGCATAATCGGCGCCGGGCTTGATCGCGATCGCGACGTTGGCCGGCAGTGTCCAAGGCGTCGTCGTCCAAATGACGATCGAAAGCGGCGTCCCGTCGTCGGCGATGCCGAAGCGTTTGGCGATGTCGGCGCGCTGCTCGTCGCTGGCCCGGAAGCGCACGTAGATCGAAGGCGAAGTGTGGTCTTTGTATTCGATCTCGGCCTCGGCGAGCGCCGTTTCATCGTGAACGCACCACAGCGTCGAGCGCAGGCCTTTGTAGAGCTGCTTGGCCTCGGCGAGTTCCGCCAGCACATCGACGATGGCGCCCTCGAAACGCGGCGCGATCGTCATGTAGGGATCGTCGTAGTGGCCGAGCACCCCCATGCGCAGGATCGCATCGCGTTGGCGGCCGAGCCAGTAGAGCGCGCGCTCGCGGCACTTCTCGCGCAGCTCGAGCGGATCGACGTGGTGGAAATCGAGCTTGAGATGCTTGAGCGTCTCGAGCTCGATCGGCAGGCCGTGCATATCCCAGCCGGGGACGAAATCCGCGACCTTTCCGTCGAGCAGGTTGATCTTCACGAAGGCGTCCTTGAGGACGCGGTTGAGAAAATGCCCCATGTGCAGATCGCCGTTGGCATACGGCGGGCCGTCGTGCAGGATGAATGGCGGGTTGCCGGCGTTCTTCGCCAAACGCTTGCGATAGGTGTCGTGCTCGGCCCACCAGCGGACGCGGTCGGGCTCGCGCTTGGGCAGCTCGGCACGCATGGGAAAATCGGTGCGCGGCAGGTTGAGGGTCGCGCGGTAGTCGCGCCGCGGCGTTTGGGTCTCGGGCATGGAACGGCTCAGGTTCGCGGACGGCCGGACGTCACCATGCCGTCATCGCGGCCGGTCGCCGGCGACCGTCGTGCGCACGAGAAAGCGCGACTTCCCATAGTAGTCCATCAACGCGCGGTGCAGCGTGCAGCGGTTGTCCCAGATCAGCACCTGGCCGTCCTGCCAGCGCACGCGGCACTGGAAACGCGGGTGCGTGGCGTGGTCGATCAGGAAATCCAGCAGCGGCTTGCTCTCAGCTTCGGTCATCCCCGCGAAACGGCGGATGTAGGTCTTCTGCACGAACAGGCACTTGCGGCCGGTATCGGGGTGCGTGCGCACCACCGGGTGCACGGTTTCCCTATCGGCGGCCTCCATGTCGACGTCTTTGGGCACGTCGTATCGGTCGGCGCGCGGCGCCTTGCTGCCGAAGATGTGCGAACCGGTATGAACCGCGCCCAGACCTTCGAGCAGCTCTTGCATCTTGGGCGAGAGCGTTTCGTACGCCTGATACATGTTAGCGAAGAGCGTGTCGCCGCCGACCTCCGGCACCGCGATCGCCCGCATCACAACGCCCAGCGGCGGCGTCTCCATGAACGTGCTGTCGGCATGCCAATTTTCGCCGGTTACGTAGAGCTCTTGGGCCGTCGATTCGCGCTTGACGATCTGCAGGTCGGGATAGGTGTCGTCGACCCGAATCTGCGGCAGAAACTGGAACGGGCCGAAACGCCGGCTGAACGCCAGGTGCTGTTCGGCCGTGAGGTTCTGGTCCGGAAAATAGATCACCAGGTGCTCGAGAAAAAGCGCCTTGATTTCGGCGAACGTCCCGTCGTCGAGAGCGGCGAGGTCGACGCCGCGAATCTCCGCGCCGAGCGCGCCGGTCAACGGGGTGGCCGTCAGTGACCCTCGCGCGGCGGTGTTCGACATGCGAATTCCTCCGGTGCCCGTTTGCCCGCCGGGGGAGCGGCACCAGCAGGAAAGTACCACTCCGAATGGTTGTCGTCCCCCATCCCGGGGACCGGCCGCCCGAGATCCCCGGTACGGACCAGACCTCTGCCGGGGGGTCCCGGCCGTGTTGGTAAATCTCGGTCAACCGGTATAGCGGGATAGCAGGCACTGGGCCGGACGAGGAGCAAAATCACACTTTCCAACCTGCGCCGATAGACGAGGAATATCGCCAAGATGGCGAACCCGCGGTTTCAAACGTAACGGCGTCGATCTGCTGATCGACGGGCTTCTAGCCGCCGGCGACACGGTCGGCGATATCCGCGAACGCTTGTGGCAAGTCGCCTGGGCCCGCGGCTATCAGGACGTCGTCGTTCCGATCCCGGTTCCCGACGTCAAAATCGAAGGCTTCTGCGTGCTCACCCAGCAGTTCGCGAAGCGGCGGACCATGGTGTGCATCGACGACGGCGAGCAGCTCATCGGCGTAGTGCGACGATCTCGAAAGCCCGCCGCTTGGGCGCGAAGGTCCGCCTGCAGCCGCTCTACGGAACGTCGGCGCACTGGAGCGTAAAAACGCTCGGAACGCTCGGCTGCGGTTTGACCATCCGCTTCGACGACGATCACGTGGAATCGCAGTGGGTCGACCGCCTCAAGGCCTGCCTGCACGAGATCCGTGAAGGCGAGGTCGCGGTGCGGCGGCAGATCGAGATCGACCGCCGCAACATCGTCTTCGTGCTGCCCGCCGACGCCGTTCCGCGTCGAGATGGAAAAGGCCGATAAGGAAATTCGCGACCGCGTGACCAGCGGCGGCTACACGGAAGAGGAAGCGAAAGCGCTCGCGCGCGCCAAAAACAACCAGGCCGAGGCCGACAAGGTCGTCGCCGCGCGCAACAAGCGCCTGGTCGACGCCTACCGCGTCGAAGTCATCGAACTTCCGCGCGCAGATTCCCGAGCTGCGCGCCGAGTTCGACAAGAAGATGGAAGAGTACGCGCGAGTTCCGCAAGCAGATCGACCGCTGCAACGAGACCGACGGCGCCAGCCGCGCCGATCACCGACGCAACGCTGCGCGCGACGCAGCAGCTGGAAGCGATCGAGGGCGCCGTCCTCAACGTGCGCGCCGACCGACTTCGGCCGCGTCGAGGAGAACCCGCGGCACTACTTCAGCGAGATCATCCAGACCATCGATCTGCTGTTCGAACTCCTACCGAAACGACTTCAGAAACCGACGGCCGCGACGGGCGCACACTAACCGTCCGCGGATCCGCGGCGCAGGGCGCGGTACTGCACCCAGCTCGTGCGCACGAGAAACGCCGCCGATCACGACGTACCAGCCGAACTGCCAGGTCCGCGTCGCGGCCACCGCCACCAAGCCGCCGAGCCCGAAACACAGAGCCGAAACCGATCCCGACCAGCGCCGCGGTGGCGGTCGCGCGGTCGCGGTCGCCGCGCAGGCGCCAGAGCAGCGCGCGCAGCACGCGGCCGCCGTCCATCGGGTAGGCCGGGATCAGGTTGAACGCCGCGAGCACCGCGTTCGCGAAGGTCACGTAGGCCAGCATCGAGGCCGCGACGTCGGCAAAGCGCTCCGGCACGATCCGGTCGACGCCGTGCAGCGCGGCGAAAGCGGCGCCGCGCGATCGCGGCGCTCATCGCCGGGCCGGCCAGCGCGACCAGCGCGTCGGCCAGCGGCGTCGGCGGCTCGGCTTCGAGCGTCGCGACGCCGCCGAACAGAAACAGCGCGATCGAGCTCGTCCTGCACGCCGAACCGGCGAGCGGTCAAGCGCGTGCGCGAGTTCGTGCACCACAACGCTCGCGAAGAGAACGAGTGCCGCTACAGCCCCGACCGCGAACGATCCGAGCGACCCCAGGGCGCGGATCGGATCGGCGCCCGCGATCGTGAACGCGACGAGCGCGTAGATCGGAAACCACGACGCGTGAACGTCGAGACGGATGCCACAAAGCCGGCCGATCGGATAAGCGCGGACCATCGTCCGTATCACGTTCGCGCGAACGCCTGGCTCACGCCTGCGACTTATGGTGTGTCGTGAGTAACGACTTCGTCCAAAACGTCGAAGTTGCGTTGCGCGAGTTGCTCCGTTTCGACCGCGAGGGCGGTTAAGTGCGCGGCCACTTCTTCGCGCCGCAGCCAAGCGTCGTCGACGCGCGCGACGACGTCCTTCGCCGGAGCCTTGTCGCCGGGCGTGAACAGCGGCGGCAGCGGGTAGCGCAGATCGTCCAGCAGCGCGCTGACTTTCGGATCGTAGGGCACGGCGCAAAACGGCACCGCGAGCCGCGCGGCGATGATCAACGCGTGAAGGCGCATGCCGATGACGAGCGACGCGCGGCCGATGATCTGCGCCGCTTGGCCGAGCGTCATTTCGGGCAACAGCAGCGGGGCCGACTTCGCGCGGCGGATCACGCTCGAGGAGACGTCGGCATCCGAGGGCCCGCCCAGCGGCAAGAACGCGACCTGTGCGCCATGCTCGTTTGCTAAGCGGTCGACCGCGGCGGCCAAGAGCGCGATCGTCGCTTCGTTGTGGTTCCAGCGCCGCGCCGAAATGACGACCAGCGGGCCCGGGCCGCCCAGCCCCTCGGCTGCGAGGTCGAGCGGCGACTCGTCGGGCTTGAACAAGAACACCGGATCGGCGGTCCGTTCGACCCGGACATTGGGCAGCAGCGAGGCCAGCAACCGGCGCGAGCGCTCGTCGCGCACGGTCGCCGCGGCGACGCCGCGACAGCACGCCCGCACGATCGCGCGGCCGAACACGTCCAGCGGCCCGATCGACTGGGCGAAGATCATCGTCCGCTTGTGGGCGCGCGTCGCGGTCCGCACGATCCCGGCGTAGTAGAGCAGACTGCGCAGGCTGGTCACGTTCTGCAACAGGCCGCCGCCGCCGGAGAGGACCACGTCGGCGCGGTCGATGGCGCGGCGCACGGCGCCGAGGTCGGCGCGCGGTGTCGACTCGACGTTCAGCCGCGCGGCGGTGGCGGCCGGATCGGCGCTGAGCACGTCGATCGACCCCGCCGGATAGGTTTCACGCAGGCGCGACACGATCACGTCGAGCAACGCTTCGTCGCCCAGATTGCCGAAGCCGTAGTACCCGGAGATCAGCACCCGCGGACCGCTCACTCAGACCCGCAGCCGGCGGTAGACGTACACCACCAGCGCGCCCAGCAGCGCGCCGAGCACGCCGCCGTTGACGACGCGCTCGGCGCTGACCAGCAGGGGAGTGTGCAGGTGGGAAAACGTGTCGATCAGATCGCCCAGGCCCATGCCCACCGCGAGCACGAGCAGCCAGCCCCAGCGGCGCCGGTCCTCGGCGATCAGGGCCGGCACGAGCATCAGCGCCGGCCACGCGACCACGAACTCCTTGAAGCGCGGCCGCACTTGCAAGATCGACGTCAGATGCGAGCGCAACGCCAGTTCGAACGACGAAGGCGCGATGTCGCTTTGGTTGCCGCTCCGCTGCAGCACGAGATAGGCGCCCGCGACGAGCACGAGCCCGACCAGCAATTGCAGCACCCGCACCGGCGTATCGGCGAGCGTGCGCGGGTCGAGCTTCGCGCCGAAGCGGTCGGTCGAGAAATAGAGCCCGAGCGCGATCAGCGGCGGCAGCACGAGCACGTACTTCACGCCCAGGAAGTGGTCGATCTCGGTCATCGTCAGCGGCGTGCTGAGCAGGCCCACGATCACGAGCGCTCCGCACAGCGTCACGCCGACCGCGAGAACGAGCGCTACGAGACCGCGCACGTAGGCATTGGCCGAACGCAGCCACGGATCGGGATCGCCGCGAAAGGCCCAGCCGGCCGCGAGCATTCCGGCCGCCGGAAAGGCGAGGCCGGCGGCGAGGGCCAGCAGCTTGCGTGCCAGGATGTCGTGGTGGCTGGCGTAACCGGCCGCGACGAAAAGCAGGTCGGCGACGACGAACGCCGCGAGCCAACGCATGCCGCCGATGCCGAACGCTTCCAGCAGCACGAGCAGAATCGCCGGTACGGTCAAGGAAACGAGCGCGATCACCAGCGGGCTGATGGCGAAGCGCGCGAACGCCGACGCCGGTCCCGTGCGCTTGCGATCGGCCCGAATACCGGCCGCGATACGGCGCACGATCTCGACGTTGGTGGCTTCGATCGAACGGCCGTTCCAACTGTGCAGGTAGGGCCGCAAGTAGACGACGCGGATGTTCCGTTCGTTCACGCCGAGCAAATAGCGCGCGACGATCTCTTCGGGGGTCAGCTTGTCGGCTTCGGGCTTGGCGATCGCTTGAACGCGCACGATGCGCTCGGGCATGTGGCGCGCGAGCTCGGCATCGCCGAGCTGCTCTTGTTTGGGATCGTACGTCTCCACCGATCCGTAGTTCACGTGCGCGTCGGTCAGCGCGGCGGCCGCGGCATCGGTGTGGTCGGGATAGCCGAGCACCTCGTTGCGCAAGCCGAAAAAGATTACCGTGTGCACGTGGCGGCCCAGCGTCGCGTCGGTCACGAGCGCGCGGATCTGCGCCGGCGAGAAGCCTTCGTCACTCTGCAAGCGCGGCACGAGCAGCAGACCCAGGCGCTGCGCGAGCGCCACGCGGTCGAACGGCAAACCGAAGGTCTCGCCGTCGAAGTAATCGCTAGTCGTGCGCACCGCCCAGACCGTCGGCAGCGCTTTGCGCAAGATCCGGATCGCGCGCGGCTCGAAGTGCAGCGGCAGCTCGCGCGCGTACCGCTGCGCGGTCGCGGCGTCGTAGGCGATCAGGTACATCGTGTCGGGCGCGAGCGCGTTCGAGCGCGCCAACGCGGCTAAGAGCGGATCCGAGAGCGGTGAGACGCGGGCTTGATCCAGCAGCGCCCCGCCGGTATAGACGTTGGCGTTGGGCGCGGTAGGGATGTTTGCTCCCAGCTCCTCGCTCACGGCGAGCGAGGTCAGCCCGGCGCCGCGCAGCGCCGTGAGGAACGCCCCTTCGTTGTAGGCGTAGGCCTTTGCCAGCGAGCTGAAGTCCGAGTCGTCCATGACGATTTCGACGTTACGAGCCGCCGCTTCGTGGCGTTCGCGGCGGACCGCGACATAGAGCGCCGCCAGCACACCAATGGCAAGCACGAGGAGAACAATACGCCGAAAGGTCACGTCGCGGCGGCTTCGCTGAGAAAAACAACAAGGCCCGCAGAGCGAGCCTTGTTGCCGTCGCGTAGTAGGTTGCCCTACTACCGGGTGTGGGCGACGATCGTACGCCGTGCCGCGCGCCCACAGTCGCGGTCAAGATTCATGTGCCGCGGCGGAATCTCAATCCTTCGCCCTTACGTCAAATTCACGTCTGCCGATGAACGCGTTCATCCCTGTGGCGCCGGCGTTCGTCCTCACAGCGAGCGTGCGGTCGGCACGGGGCGGACAGATGGTCGATCAACGCTGCTCGGGGACCCAGGGAACGACGCGCTTTTCGATCGCGCCCGCGATCGTGTAGAGCACGGAACCGATGATGCCCGCCGTGACGAGACCGGCCACCGACTGGCTGATCGAGAGCGTGGTCCACGAATTCCAGATCAGGTGCCCGATGCCGCTGTCGGCAACCAGAAATTCGACCGCGACGGTATTGAGCAGCGCGAGCCCGACCGAGAGTTTGACGCCGCCCATGATCATCGGCAGCGCGGCCGGAAACATCACGTCGAAGTACAAGTCGCGCGTGCGCGCGCCGAAGCTGTGCGCGACCTCCTTGTAGATCGGTTCCACGTTGAGCACCGCGGCCATCGTCGTGATGATCATCGTGAAGAACGGCCCGAGCGAGATCAAGATGACGTTCGAGGTCTCGTTGAGCCCGACCAGGATCAGGATGATCGGAAAGAGCGCGATGCGCGGCAGCGGGTAGAACGCCGCCACCAGCGGTTGCACGATCGAGCGCGTCCAGGGCGAAACACCCATTGCGAGACCAAGTAGCGTGCCCGGAATCAGGCCGACGAAAAAGCCGACGAAAAAGCGCGCCAGCGTGACGCCGGCCTGGTTGAGCAAGCCGCCGGTTTGTATCAGCTGCACGATCGTCGCCGCGATCACCGTCGGCGGCGCCAAAATCCGCCGGTCGACGATGTTGGTGCGCGAGCAGAACTCCCACACGATCAGCACGACCAGCGGGCTGATCACGACCATCAGCCGATCGCGCTGCTGCGCCGTCATCTTTTTTCTAGGCGTCGAGGTCACTGCTCGTCTCCCGTTGGCGTAGCGTGAGGACTTCTTCGCGCAACGCGGTCCAGATGCGGCTGCGAATGTCGAAGAACGCCTCGTTCGACTGCATGTCGAGTACGTTGCGCGGACGCGGCAGATCGATGTCGACGACGGTTTTTATCGATCCCGGCCGGTTGGTCATGACGATCACGCGGTCGCCCAGCACGATCGCCTCATCGAGGCTGTGCGTGATATACACGACCGTTTTGTGCGAACCGTCCCACAAGCGCAGCAGATCTTCCTGAACCAGCAGCTTCGTCTGTTCGTCCAAGCTCGCCAGCGGCTCGTCCATCAGCAAGATCGCCGGGTCGTTGGCGAACGCGCGCGCGATGTTCACGCGCTGGCGCATACCGCCCGAGAGCTGGCGCGGATAGGCGTCCGCGAACGGCGTGAGCCCGAGCATATCGAGGTAGCTGCGCGCGCGCTCTTCGCGCTCGGCCCGCCCGACGCCGCGCACCTTGAGGCCGAAGGCGGTGTTCTTCAGCACGCTCATCCACGGGAAGATCCCTTGCTCCTGGAACACTACGCTGCGCAGCGGTTTGCCCTCGTGTTCGATCGTGAAATCGACCGTTCCGGCGGTCGGCTCGGCGAGCCCGGCGATGATGCGCAGCAGCGTCGTCTTCCCGCACCCGCTGGGTCCGACGATGCACAGGAACTGGCCCTGGGGAATCGCTAGATCGATCGGGTCGAGCGCGCGGACATCGCCGTGAATCCCGGCGAACGTCTTAGCGATGCCGCGAACGCGTATCTCGCCCGGCACTCGCGTTACTTCAGCGCGCCGCCGAAAGAGCTCGAGGTACTCCAGCCGGTGCCCGTCCACTGCATCATGACCACGTCGTCGAGCCCCGCGCCGCGCTGCGGCACCTTGGTGAAATCGTAAATGCCGAGCATGCCCGGGAAGTCTTTCAACGTGCCGATATAATCGCGGATTTGCGTTCCGGTCGCGGCCGGCCCGAGCTTGCGCAACGCGTCGACCATGATCATCCCGGTGTCCCACGGCAGACCGGTCTGCAGGTCGGGCGTCACGCCGGCGGCCTTCATCGCCGCGAAGTAGATGTCTTGTTGATGCTTCACGCGCGCGTTCTGCGCGATGCCCGCGGCGTAGGTGACGCCCGCGAAGTACAGCGCCTTGGGCATGAAGGCGCCGTATTGTTCGAGCTGCTTGGCCACCATGTTGGCACTCGTCGAAACGATCGGCACGTCGAGACCGATGTCTTGCACGGCGCGCAGCCCGGTGGCGAACGGCGTGCCCGGCGCCCATATGATCAGCGCTTGCGGGCCGGCCGCTTTGATGCGCGTCACCTGCGCGGTCGCGGTGACGTCACTGCCGTTGTAGCGCTCCGTCGCCACCAGCGACATGCCGCTGTTCTCTGGCAACTTCAACGCTTCGCCCGCGTCGTTGACGCCGTCTTGGCCCGAAGCGTCTTGCGTTGCCAGCAAAGCGATTCGCTTCAAGCCCTTTTCGCGGAAGAAGCGGACGGTGGCTATCAGCAGATCTTTAGTGCTGCAGCTGGTGGTGAACACGTAGGATCCTTTGGGCGGGAAGATCGCCGGCGAGAGGCACCAGTTCACCGGGCCCGATTCGAAGACCGGCGCCAGCGCCTGACACATCGCCGAGAGCGACGACCCCAAGACGATCGGGGCCAGCGGCTGCTCCTGCGAGCCGAGCTGTTTCGCGACGGCCGGGCTCGTCTGATCGTCCAGGAAATCGAACTTCAGCGGACGGCCTTTGATGCCGCCGTCCTTGTTCACGAGGTCCTCGAGAATCTGCAGCGTCTTCTCGTGCGTCTGGCCGATGAACGCGCCGGGACCGGTCAGCGGAATGATGACGGGAACGGTGACCGGCTGCGGATCGGCGGCGCTCGCCACCGTACCGAGCAGCACGGCCGCCGCAAAGAACGCAGCCGAAGCACCGGTGGTCAAACGCCGAATCTTCATGAGCGCGGATTTTTGCGCCCGGTGACGGGGGGCCTTCGTTTCTCCGGACGCGCGGCGGAGAGAATTTGCGCGCGGTTTTCGGTCTCTCATTCTAGACTACCCGGTCCGATTACTCTATAATGAGAGGCGAGGATCAGAAGCGATGACCGTTGCCAGGCCGCGCGAGGACGGCGCCGAGAACAGCTCCCGCCTATCGGGCCCGGCGCTGGTCCTCTTCGCGAAGATCGCCGCGCTGTGGGAACTCACGCCGGCCCAAGCCCGCGTGCTGCTCGGCTCGATCCCGGAATCGACCTTCTACAAGTACCTGAAGGCGCCGCACACCGCGCACCTCTCGCACGACACGCTGGCCCGCATCTCGCACCTGCTCGGGATCTACAAGGCGCTCAACCTGCTGCTGCCGCGCGCGGAGTCGGCCGACGCGTGGGTGCGCCGGCCCAACACGGCGCCGCTGTTCAAAGGCCGCAGCGCGCTCGACTACATGCTCGGCGGCGACTTCGAAGACATCGCCGCCGTGCGGCGCTATCTCGACACGCAGCGCGGATGGTGACGCCGCTGCGCTGGGCGCCCTCCTACCGCGTGGTGGCCTCGCGCTATCCCACCGTCAGCGTCTACGACCGCATCAGCGACGCCGCCAACTTCGCGGCGCTGCTCGAAATCGAGGCGTTGACGAACCCGCGCGTGCGCGAGGAAGCCGGCGCGTTCCGCAAGGTCCGGCCCGAAGATGTGGTCACCGGTCCCGGCAGCACACCGATCATGGCATCGTTCGCGTACTCGGGGCCGAGCCGGTTCTGCGATGGGTCCTACGGCGTGTACTACGCCGGACGCGAAGAAGAGACGGCCGTCGCCGAGTCGCGCTATCACACCGAGGCGTTCTTGCGCGCGACGGCCCAGCCGAGCATCGACGTCGACAAGCGCATCTACACCGCCGTGATCGACGGAACGTTCGACGACATTCGCCCGCGCTCGATGCGCTCCAAGCTCTATGCCGCCGCGCCCGACGACTACAGCTACGCGCAACGGTATGCGCACCGCCTCTACGATCGCAACCGCGTCGACGGCATCGTCTACAACAGCGTGCGCGCGCCCGGCGGTCAGTGCGTCGCGTCGTTCCGGCCGCGCATCATCAGCAACGCGCACATCCGGAAGTACATCCAATTCCGCTGGGACGGCCGGCGCATCGCCGGCGTCGTCGATCTCATGAACATTCGTGAGTGACCCCGTTTACACCAAGAGTTTGTCCGGCGTGATCGGCAAATCGCGGATGCGTTTGCCGGTGGCATGATAGACCGCGTTCGCGATCGCGGCGGCGGCGCCGACGATGCCGATCTCGCCGATGCCCTTGACGCCGATCTCGTTCACGTGCGGATCGACTTCCTCGACCAGAATCGCTTCGGTCGCCGGTACGTCGGCGTGCACGGGCAGCAGATATTCGGCCAGGTTCGCGTTCATCACGCGTCCGGTGCGCTCGTCGCGGCGCGTCTCCTCGAAGAGCGCCATGCCCAGGCCAAACGTCATGCCGCCGATGTACTGGCTGTGCGCGAGCTTGGCGTTGATGATGCGGCCCGACGCGAACGCGCCCAACTGGCGCACGACGCGCACGGTGCCGAGATCCGGATCGACGCGCACTTCGGCGAACTGCGCGCCGAACGCGTGCATCGCGTACTCTTTCTTTTCCGCGCCGGGCTTGGCGTCGGCCCGGCCCTCCACCATCGCCGCACCGCTGCGGGCGATGATCGCGGCATAGGTCTCGCCGCGGGTCGGGATCGGCCGTGAGGAACAGCCGGCCGTCCTTCGCGTCGATCGCTTCGGGCGCGGCGCCCGCAAGCGGCGAGCGCGCGTCGCCGATCGCCAGCTGCGATCACCTTCGCGCGGGCGTCGAGCGCGGCCAGCTTCACGGCCGAGCCGACGCTGGCCGTGAGCTGCGAACCGCCGGCGTTGGGCGCGTTGGGCATGCGGCTGTCGCCGAGGCCGAACGTGATGCGTTCGACCGGCATTCCCAGCGCCTCGGCCGCGACTTGGCTGAACGCCGTGTACGAGCCGGTGCCGATGTCGACGCCGCCGCTTTGCACGATCGCGTTGCCGGCCGCGTCGATGCGCGCCAGCGCCGAGGCGGCACTGCGGTTGGTGGGATACGATCGCGCTCGCCATGCCCAGGCCGACCAGCATCGCGCCCGTCGCGCATCGAGCGCGGCGCAGGGGTGCGGCGGCTCCAGCCGAAGGCGTCGGCGCCGGCGCGGTAGCACTCGCGCAGCGATTTGCTCGAGTACGGCAGCTTGGCGTCCTGATCGGTTTCGGCGTAGTTGCGCAGCCGCAGCTCGATCGGATCGAGGGCCGCCGCGTAGGCCAGTTCGTCCATCGCCGACTCCAGCGCGAACGAGCCGCTCGACTCGCCCGGCGCGCGCATGTAGGTCGGCGTTCCGACGTTCAGCTTCGTGACGCGGTGCGTAACCAGCAGCGCGGGCGACGTGTAGAGCATCGTCGTCAGCACGCCGGACGGCTCGACGAACTCATCGATCTGCGAGGTCTGCGAGTGCACTTCGTGGATCGTGCTCACGAGCGTGCCGTCGGCGTTGGCGCCCAGCGCCACGCGCTGCGACCGTGGGCGAGCGATAGCCGACCGAACCCCACATCTGCGGGCGCCAAATCGCGATCTTCACCGCGCGGCCGATCATCTTCGCGGCCATCGCCGCGAGGATCGTGTGCGGCCAGGTCGAGCCCTTCGCGCCGAAACCGCCGCCGATGAACTTCGCGATTACGCGCACGTTCTCGGGCGGCACGCCGAACATGCTCGCCAGCCGCGTGCGCGCGCCGAGAACACGCCTTGCGTGGCGTCGTAGACGTTGAGGGTGTCGCCGTCCCAGCGCGCGATCGTCGCGTGCGGCTCCATCGGGTTGTGATGTTCGGGCGGCGTCGTGTAGACGTTGTCGACGCGAATCGCCGCCGTGGCCAGGGCCGCCGCGAGCGTCGCCGCGCAGCGTGTCGGCGTCCTTGCCGTGGACGGCTTGCGGCTTGTAGGGCGTGCCCATCGCGAACGTCGTCTGCGGCCGTTCGGCGTCGTAGCTGACGACGACCAGCGAGGCGGCATACTTGCGCGCGTTCGAACGTGTCGGCCAGTACCACGCGCGACCGGCTGGCGGTCGTAGGCGATGGTGTCGTTCTGCAGCACCATCGGCGCCTTGTCGACGCCGGCTTTGTCGTCGGCGGTCACCGAACGCGGGGCGTTGCGGTGGGTCATCACCGCCAGCACGCCCGGCTCGCGCATGCGCGCGGGTCGTATCGATGTCGCGGATGCGGCCGTTGGCGATCGTGCTGAGCACCATGAAGCCGTGCGCGACGCCCGGCATCGGCCACTCGGCCGAGTACTTCGCCGCGCCGGTGACCTTGAGGCGGCCGTCGACGCGGTCGAGCGGCGCGCCGATATTTGCGGATCATGCGAGCGCCTCCGGCATGGTGCGAGCGCGCGCTTCACCGTGCGCTGCGTCAAGCGTGATCTTGAAATCGTTCTTGCCGTAGCCGTGCATGCCCGAGGTCGCGGCGGCGGCGGCCGCGGCGAAGGTCTCGGGCGTCGCCGGGCGGCCGATCAGGGCCGCTTCGGCGGCATGCGAGCGCCACGGCTTCGGCGCCACGCCGCCCAGCGCGATGCGCGCGCCGTGAATCACGCCGGCGGTGGTTCGCAGCGCGGCCGCGACCGAGACCAGCGCGAACTCATACGACGCGCGGTCGCGAACCTTGACGTAGGCGGAGTTGCGCGCCAGCGCGCTCGCCGGCAGCTCGATCGCTTCGATCAGGTCGCCGTGCTCCAGCACGGTTTCGCGATTGGGCGTGTCGCCGGGCAGCACGTGGAACTCGGCGATCGGGATCGTGCGGACGCCGCCCGCGCCGCGCACGTGAACCAGCGCATCGACGGCCAGCAGCGCCACCGCGAAGTCCGAGGGGTGCGTGCAGATGCAGAACTCGCTCGTGCCGATCACGGCGTGGTTGCGGTTCTGGCCCGCGATCGCCGCGCAGCCTTTGCCCGGGGAACGCTTGTTGCAGGCCTGCGAGACGTCGCGGAAATAGGCGCAGCGCGTGCGCTGCATGATGTTGCCGCCGATCGTGGCCATGTTGCGCAGTTGCGGCGAAGCACCGGCCAGCAGCGCCTGCGCCACCACCGGAAACCCGGTCTTCACCGGCGCGGCATCGGCGACGTCGGCCATGGTGGCGAGCGCCCCGAGGCGCACGCCGCCCGCGCCGGCGTCGATGCTCGCGCAGCGGCAGGTGCGTGATGTCGAGCAGCAGCGCTCGGACGCTCGACGTCGTCCTTCATCAGGTCGATGATGTTGGTGCCGCCGGCGATGTAGCGCATCGTGCGATCGCCCCGCAGCGCGGTCACCGCGGCGCCCGCGTCGGTCGCCTGCGCGTAGCGAAACGGGTTCATGCCGTGCCTCCGGCAACGGACTGCACGGCGGCGACGATATTGGCATACGCGCCGCAGCGGCAGATGTTGCCGCTCATCCACTCGCGGACGCTCGGTGTTGTCGGTGGGCCGTTTTTCGTTCACCAGCGCGACCGCGGAGAGGATCTGGCCGGGCGTGCAATAGCCGCATTGGAAGCCGTCGTGCTCGAGGAACGCCGCCTGCATCGGGTGCAGCTGATCGCCGTGTGCCAGCCCCTCGATCGTCGTGATCGCGCGGCCCTGCGTCATGATCGCGAGCGTCAGGCACGAATTGACGCGCTCGTCCGTCGACCAGCACGGTGCACGCGCCGCAGGTCCCCTGGTCGCAGCCTTTCTTCGTGCCGGTCAGGTCGAGCCGTTCGCGCAGCGCGTCGAGCAGCGTGACGCGCGGTTCCAGCGCCAGCGTGTGCGGCCGGCCGTTGACGCTCAGCGTCAGCGTGACGGGCTGCGGGCCGCGCGCGGCCAGCGTGACGCTCGCCGCTTGCGCGGCGGGGAAGAGCCGCGCGCCTTGCAATCCGGCGACGACCGCCGCGCTGCCGGCCGCGCGCAACAGAAAACGGCGCCGAGTCGGCTTACTCGAATCGAACATGCGCCACGGCCTTTCGCATACGTTCGCATAGCGTACCCGCGCCGGCGCGCACCAATCGCAACCGAGCGCTCAATTAGAGGTACTCAACGCGTGCGCGCCGCATCATCTTATTAATGTCGCGGAAAACCGCGCTGCGTGTCGATGACGACACCCTCGAACGCCCAGCGCGCGTCCCATCAAAGCCCCGCGGTCGCCGAGTTTCCACCGATGGACAACTCGTCGGTGAGGTGATCGCGATTGCGTTCGACCGCTGCGAAGCGGCCGTCGCTGAAGCGACGTGCGGCGCGCGGCCCGAAGCGCTCTGCACGGGTTGCGGCACCGCGCGCTGCCGGAATCACGGCAGCGGCGCGGACGACGACCGCAGTGCTCCACGTGCGCCGCATCACTGCTGACGCTGGCCACCGCGCCCTTCGACGCGGTGCTCGACACGCGGCTGCGGCTCGTTACCGTTCCACGCTTCTAGCCTGCTGACGGCCCGAGCCGCCCCAGTCGAGCACGTTGGCGACCATCGCCGGGCGGTTGCGCGACTGCGTCTTGCTCAGTAGCCGTTTGTAGTAGCCCTGTACGGTCGTCTCGGCGATCTTGAGCGCATGCGCGGTCTCGGCGGCGCTGGCGCCTTCGAGGATCATCGCGAGCACATCGATCTCGCGCGGGGTGAGCTGGTACTTGCGGGTGGCGCGTGAGAGCGAATCGCCGCCCCGAAAAAACTCGACGCTGACCGCGAACAGACTGCCGTCGGGGCCGTCGAGGCGCGTGACCCGCACGAAGCGATGCGCGTCGAGGAACGCGATGCGCGAATGGCGCACGCCTTCCCGCTCGCATTGTTCGACGAGCGATTCAACCGCGGCGTCGATGTCGACGCGCAGCGTGGTCCGGTCGTCGCTCAACAGCAGCCGCAGTTCGTGCTCGGCCGGGTCGATCGAATCGAGCAGCACACGGCGTTCACGATCCACGATGATCAGCTTCATGCGCTGGCGCTTCGAAGCGACTTCGACGTGCCGCTGGTGCTCCTGACCAAGCGACGCAGAGGCGTGGCTATTCATGACATCCCGACTGGCGAGCGCGTCCAGCTTCTTTTGCTAACACTCGCACTGTTGTATTGGACTATACTGAGAAATACTCTCGACTCCTCGACGGGTGGCTCGTTTGCTTGTACGGCTTTTGTTACGATTACAAACGTAGATTACACAGCGCTTACAAAGACCGAGGCTGCAGTGTAAGCGCAATCACGCTGAAGTGCAAGCGGAAAAGCTCGCCGGCTTCGTCGATAAAAGCGATCGTCCCGCGGGCGCGAAGCCTAGGCCGATGAGGATCGCGTGCGTTGCCACCGGGTGGTATCCGCAGAGCCCGGGCGGGCTCGAGAAGTACGTTTACGGCATGACGCAAGCGCTATTGCGCGGCGGGGACGCGGTGGATCTCTTCGTCACCGGTGAACCGCACCTCAACGCCAAAGCGGGGCGCGCCTACTCGATCGGGCGCCCGGGCGAAGCGCTATGGAAGCGCATGCTCGACGCGCGCCTGTGCTTTGCCAAATCTTTTCGCGGCCCATACGATGTGGTGAACTTGCATTTCGCGATGAACGCGCTGCCGCTGATTCCGTTCATCGATCATCGCACGCCGCGCGTCGTCCACTTCCACGGTCCCTGGGCCGCCGAAAGCCGGGCCGAAGGCGGCAGCGCCCTCTCGGCGGCGATCAAAGGCACGCTCGAGCGCTTCATCTACCAGCGCGCCGACCGGTTCATCGTGCTGAGCAGCGCCTTCAAGGGGTTGCTCGTAGCGTACGGCGTCGATCCCGCGCGGGTGAGCGTGATCCCGATGGGCATCGACTGCGACTTCTTCCGCCCCGCAGCCGACCGCGCGGCCGCGCGCGCGGCGCTCGGCTGGCCGGCGGATGCGACGATCTTCTTCACGGCGCGCCGGCTGATCAATCGCGTCGGCCTGATCGAGCTGCTGAAGGCGGCGAGCGCGGTGCGCGAAACGCACCCCAACTTCGCGCTCAAGATCGCGGGCAAGGGCCCGCTGCGAGCGGAGTTGGAAGCAACCGTCGAGTCGCTCGGGCTCGCAGCCTGGGTCGACTTGCTCGGCTTCGTCGGCGAAGACGATCTGGTGCGCTGTTACCAAGCCGCCGACGTCACCGTGCTGCCGACGCAATCGCTCGAGGGATTCGGCACGATCATCAGCGAGTCGCTCGCTTGCGGCACGCCGGTGATCGCGACGCCCGTCGGCGGCATGCCCGAAGTGCTCGCGCCGCTTGGTAACGATTTGATCGCGCGCTCTGCGGCACCCCAAGATATCGCCGAGCGCATGGATGCGGTGTTGCGCGGGACGCTGCAGCTTCCCAATCACGACGTGTGCCGTGCGTACGCCGTCGCACATTTTGATTGGTCCGTCGTATGCGCGCAGATTCGCGCCGTGTTCGCCGATGCAAAATGTTGACGAACGTTAACGAACGCAAACAAACGTAAACATTGCGCTTGTTTCGCGCTCGCGCTGAGCGTGAACTACAAGAATCCATCGCACGCATTTCTGCGCTGCGAAAGATACTTGCGCGAAAAACCCCCACTTTGGAGTCTAGTGTATTCGCGTCTTTACGGCTAACGTTAGCGATGTCGTAAGCCCGAGGAATCGATAGCGCGTATCTCGCGCTCATCGCTTTTCCAGACCCTTACATACCCTTATTAAAGAGGTCGCCCGACGTGTACACTGGACGCGCCCGACGCAGTGCGCTAGCTCCGCTTTTCGCCTTGGCATTCATCCTCGCAACGATCGCACCCGCGTTTGCCGCGATCAATGCCGGCGACACGCTCTTCATAAGAGTGTGGAATCACCCCGAACTTTCGATGCAGGTAACGGTCGACTCCAACGGCGGCGTGCGCGTGCCTTTGACGGGCGTCGTGACCGTCGGCGGCCTCGACGAGAGCACGGCGGCAAAGAAGCTGACCGATGCGTTACGCCCCTTCGTCGTCTATCCGGCAGTCGATGTCGAGACGATCGAACAAGGCAAGATGCTGTTCGTTTCGGGCGGCCCGGGCGGTACCCTCAAGTACTCGCCCGGCGAGACGCTGGCGGCGGCGATCGCCGACGTGATGCAGACCACAACGCAAACGAACACGCAACTGAACGCCGCCGGGCAAATCCTCTCGAAGGTCGACGACTCGAACGCCGCACTGCGCGCTCGCATCGACTTACGCGACGTCAAAGTGCAACGCGATGGTAAACCGCTGGGCGCATACGACGCGGTCGCATTCAGCCAACACGGCGATCCGGGCCCGCTGCTGGCGCCCGGCGACACGATCGTCTTCTCGTATAAGCCGATCGAAGTTCGCGTGATGGGCGACGTCGCGCATCCGGGAGCGACGTATCTCTCGGCCGATCAGTCGCTCTCCGAGGCGATCTCGCAAGCGGGCGGACTGTTACCGACATCGGCCTCGAATCACGTGATACTGCAGCGCGGCGCGCAGGTGGAGTCGCTGGCCCTCGGCGATGCGGCGTTCAACGCACCGGCCCAGACGGGCGACGTGGTCACGATACCCGCCGCCCCGCGCGTCAACGTCGTCGGAACGGTCGTTAACCCGGGCCTCGTGTCGCTCAAGACCGATCCCACGCTGCTCAGCGCGATGTACACCGCCGGCGGCCCCACCAAGTGGGCCAACTTGAAAGACGTTCACGTCGTGCACGGCGGCACGCAGACGACCTACGACGTCACGAAGCTCACCCACGGCGACATGGCGCAGAATCCGGTCTTGGCCGACGGCGACACCGTCGTCGTGCCGGAAGGCCACAAGATCGACTGGTCGGGCATCTTCAGCATCCTCGGCGGCGTCGCCGCGGGCCTCTCGAGCCGGGTGCCGCTATGATCGCTCCGGCCGCAGCGAACCTGACCTACACGCACAACCACGGGCGCCGGCGCGCGCGCCGGTTCATCGACGCCCTCATCGCGTGCTGCGCGCTGGTGGCCGTCACCCCGGTGCTGGCGATCGCGTGTCTCGCGATCCTGCTCGAAGACGGGGCGCCGATCTTCTTCAAACAACAGCGCGCCGGCCGGTTCGAGCGGTTGTTCTCGATCTACAAGCTGCGCACGATGCGCCACGCCGATTGCGTCGACCGCTCGTCGCCCCGCGACGGCTCGGATCCGCGCGTCACGCGCGTCGGGCGTATTCTGCGCAAGACCTCGATCGACGAGCTGCCCCAGCTGATCAACATCATTCGCGGCGAGATGACGCTCGTCGGGCCACGGCCGGAAATGCCGCTGATGATCGAGCGCTACGAGGATTGGCAGCACATGCGCCATCTCGTCACGCCGGGCCTCACCTGCATCTGGCAAACCACCAGCCGTTCGGAGATCCCGTTGCACCAGCCCGAGGCCACGGCCCTCGACCTCGACTACATTCGTAACGCCTCACCGAAGCTCGATGGAGCGCTGATCGCGCGGACCATCTTGTCGGTACTTCGCTTCAAAGGAGCCTACTAAACCGTGAACCGTTCGATTTGCACCATCGGTACCGGATACGTCGGCATGGCGTCGATGATCGGTCTGGCCGAACTCGGCTGGGCCGTCAACGGCTACGACATCATGCCCGAGCGGATCCGCAAGCTGCAAAACGGCATCGCTCCGTATCGCGAAGCCGGCATCGAAGATGCACTGCACATCCATCTCGCCAACGGCCGCCTGGCGTTCTTCGATACGCTGCGAAGAAGCGACGCGCGACACCGATCTGATCATCGTGGCGGTCGGCACGCCGGCCCGCGACGACGGTTCGGCCGATCTCTCGGCGCTGTATATCGCCGTCGAAGAGCTCGGCAAAACTGAAGTTCACCACCTGGCCGACCGTCGTCATCCGCTCGACGGTGCCGCCCGGCACGAGCGATCAGCTGGCGAAATTGGTCGAGGGCTGGGGCGAGCTCGTGTACGCGCCGGAATTTCTGCGCGAAGGCTCGGCCGTCTACGACTTCCTGCACCCCGATCGCATCGTCGTCGGGTCCGACTCGGCCGCGGCCGCCGTGCCCTACGTGAAGCTGTTCGAATCGCTGCAGAAGCCGGTGCTGTTCACCTCGCGCAGCAATGCCGAGCTGATCAAGTGCGGATCGAACGCGTTCCTCGCGCTCAAGATCAGCTTCGCCAACGAGATCGCGAACCTGTGCGATGCGCTCGGCGCGACCTCCGACGACGTGCTGCGCGGCATCGGCTACGACCGCCGCATCGGCTCGCAGTTCCTCAACCCCGGCATCGGCTTCGGCGGCCCGTGCTTCGAGAAGGACGTCAAGAGCATCGAGCACGTCGCCACCAAGCACAACATGGGGCGCGAGCTCTTCTCGGCCACGTTACGCGTCAACGAAGCGCAGCAATCGCGCATCGCGGATCTGGTCGAAGATGAGGTCGGCCCGGTCGAACGGTCTGACGATCGGCGTCTGGGGCCTGGCGTTCAAAGCCGGCACCGACGACGTGCGCGACTCGCTGGCCCTGCGTATCATCGAGATGCTGGCCGAACGCGGCGCGACCGTCATCGCCTACGATCCGGCCGTGCACGTCACGACGTTGCCCAAGGGCAGCCGCCTCGCCGCATCGGCGCTCGAGGCCGCCGACGCGGACGTGCTGCTCGTGCTGACCGAATGGCCCGAATTCAACGCCATTCCGCCGCAATCGTATGCCGGCTCGATTCGCCGCCGCATCGTCATCGACGGGCGCAACGTTCTCGACTCCGAGCGCGTCGCGGCAGCCGGTCTGACCTATCGCGGCGTCGGCCGCGCCGTCACCGGCGCCGCCCAGCCCCTCCTCTTAGCGTCCGCTCTTTAGGGATTTCATGACACCTCATCGTTTCATCAGCATCATCCGGCGGCGTTCGCTCGTCGTCTGGTGCGTACTCGCCGTCGGTCTCGCCCTGCTGTATTCGTTCCGCAACACGGTTCCGAGCAGCTTCACCGGCGTTTCGCACGTCGTGCTCGTGGCCGAAAACGGCGCGCGCGACCCGTCGGTGAGCATCGTCGACCTGCCGTCGATCGCCACCAGCACGGTCGTGCTGCAGCGGGTGCGCGAACAGTTGCACTTGCCGATCTCGCTGATCGATCTCAAGGCCAACGTTTCCGCCAGCGTCTTGGGGCGCTCGTCGATCATGGCCATCGGTTTCCGCGATCAATCGGCCGAACGCGCGATCGGCGTCTCCAACGCCGTCTCCGATGAGCTGTCGCGCTACTACGACGAAATCTCGACCCAGCGCTACGACGTGAACGTCGACCGGCTCTCGGCCGAGCTCGCGGCCGAGGCGGCAAAAATGCGCGCCGTGGATCGGGCCGATGAGCCGGGTCGTGGCCAAGAACCCGTTCGTCATCTCCGACAAGTCGATCGACAGCATCACGACGCAGCTCGGCGTTCTCGACCGCGCAGCGCGCCGATGCCTCGGCCCAGCTCGCGAGCGACCAGGCACTCGCGGCCACCACCGCCCCGAGCGCGGCGCTCTCCAGCACCGCCCGGCATGAGATCCTGGCCGGCGACCCGGCCTACCAAAGCGTTCGCCAGATCGCCGCCAAGGACAGCGCGCAGCTCGCCAGCGAGCGAGCCGGCTACACCGGAAGCTTCCCCGGCCTGCCGGGCGCGATCGCGAAGGTCGACGCCGAAAACGCGGCCGCCGCGCGAGCCGCGGCGCGCGCCCTCGCGAACCCGAGCGCCTACAGCCCCTCGGCAGCTGGAACGGCAGCCCAGCACGCCCGCCAAACGGCGCTCGTTGCCAGGCGACACCGCGCGCGTGCGGCAGCTCGACACGCTGATCGCGCAACAGCAAGCCAATCTCCAGGACGAGCCCACGACCGGCGGCACCTACACCCAGCTGCGGGCCCAGCGCGACGCGATCGCAAACCGAATACACCGCGCTCGCGACCCGCCGCGCAAACGCGCTCGCCAACCGCGCCGAAGCCTCGTCGCTCGGAAGCGTCGTCGTCCTCGACCGCGCGATCAAGGCCGACACGCAACTCGCCGGCGGCCGCACGCGGGCGGCCGTCGTGGCCCTCATCTTGATCCTCGCCTTGGCCTTCGGCGCCGCGTTCCTGGTCGACATCGCTCGACCCGCGCATCCGCCGTTCGGAAGAGATCGAAGAACTCTACGGCATCCCCGTCGTCGCACACTTTGGATCGAAAGCATGAAACATCGCATCACCACCGACTCCATGGTCCACGAATTCCGCTTGCTGCGTAACCGCATCGAAGCCGAAGTCGAAGCCCCGGCCGTGGTCTTCGTAACGTCGGCGACCGACGGCGACGGCGCGTCGCTCACCGCCTACGGTCTCGCGGAATCGCTCAGCAAGACGCAAGCAGCGCACGGTTCTCGTAACGACGGCCGCGGTGACGCCGGTGACGACGTTACCGCTGCGCCGACACCCCGCGCGCGGCGGCGTGCCAGCGACCGGCTCGAGGGCGTGAACCACCCCGCCAACGACGGGCGGCTCTCGGTCGTCTCGATCTCACCCGAACGTGTGGCCACGATCTCGCGCAGCAGCGTTGCGGGGCTCGTGCAAGAGTTGCGCGTCGATCACGACTACGTGATCATCGACGCCGGCAACTTGCCCAAGAACAGCTTCGGACTGTTGCTCGATGGCGTCCGCCGACGCGACGCTGGTCGCGTTCCGGTCGGGCCGCACGCAGCAGCCGGCCGATCGCGAGATGCTCGACATGCTCGAACGCGCCGAAGCCAAAGTGCTCGGCGTCGTGATGACCGACGAGGCCACGATCGAGCACTTCGAACACCGTGACGAACCCGTGGCCGCGCCCGAACCGGTGACGGAGCGTAAGCCCGCCGCCATGATCGCGGCCCGCTTTGAAGATCGTACTGCAGCCGCCTCGGAAAGGCCATCTAATGCTGAACCTCGTTACCGGCGGCGCCGGCTTTTTCGGCAGCCACCTCGCCAACGCGCTCGTCGACGACGGCGAGTACGTGATCATCGTCGACAACCTCTCGACGGGCCACGTGCGCAACCTCGAACACGCCGTGTCCTCGGGGCGCGCGACCTTCGTGTACGGCGATGTCGCGGTACCGCCCGATGCGCTCGCAGCGCTGCTGCGCGACGCGCTGAGAGGCCAGCGCGTCGACCGCATCTGGCACCTCGCTTCACCGGCGAGCCCCGAAGCCTACGGCGCGCATCCCGTGGGAAACGCTGGCCGTCAACGGCCTCGCGACGATGGGGCTGATCGATTTCGCGCTGCGAGCAGAAAGCGCGTTTTCTGTTCACCTCGACCTCGGAGATCTACGGCGATCCGCTCGTGCATCCGCAGCCGGAATCGTACTTCGGCAACGTCGATCCGATCGGACCGCGCAGCTGTTACGATGAAGGCAAGCGCTTCGGCGAAGCCTGCGGTCGCGGCCGCCGTGCGCGCCCGCGGTCTCGACGGCCGCCTCGTGCGCTTCTTCAACTGCTACGGACCGATGATGGAGCGCGGCGACGGCCGCTTGATTCCGGCCTTGGTCGACGCGCTCCAGAGCGGCCGCCCGCTGCCGATCCAAGGCACCGGCAAACAAACGCGCTCGATGACGTTCGTCGACGACGCGATCGCGTTGCTGCGCTTGGTCATGGCAGCGCCCGCAGACGAACCTGCAGCCGATCAACATCGGTAACGACGACGAACGCTCGGTCGAAGACATCGCGCGCGCGCTGGCCGCGGTCGCCGGTGTGCCCTTCAATCCCGTCTACGAGGCGGGCCGCGAGGGCGACCCGCAGCGCCGCAAACCCGACCTCACGCTCGCGCGCCAGTACGGCTGGACGCCTTCGACGCCGCTCGAAGACCGGTCTGCGCATCACTTGGCAATGGTTTACGGAGGAACGTCTTGCTTTCGCTTGATTCCGACCCTTCGATGGCTCACACGAGCATCGATCTCATGCTCGCCGACGTCAAAGTCCGCGTCGCAAGCCCCGCAACGCGTCCTCAACGTGCTCGGCGCGACGTTGTCCAACGTTCCGCGCTTCGCCGCCGGCACGCCGGCCGACCTCACGATTTCCGTCGCCCCGAAGGACGAGGTTTGGGAAATCGCGGCGGCCGACGGTTCGCGCAAGGTGCTCGACGTCGCTCAGCGCGCTTGCCGCAAGTTGCGGGCGCGGCGGTGACGACGGCGATCGGCAGCGCGGCGGCCAGCCGCGCCTATACGACGCTGCGCGCATCGGTCATCGAGAAGGATGGGCGGGCGCTGGCGCTGATCGGCGACGACTGGGAGTCGGCGATCACGCTTGGCGACCCACTTGCACGCGCGCGGCTGGAGCTACATCGGCAGCGACAACGCGCTGCTCGATCCCGCGCACGCTCGACGTGTTCTGCGATGCAGAAATCGCTCTACGTCAACTCATCGTCGGTCGTCGCAGCTTCCGCTGCGTTATCGCCGCGCCGTCGAAGCGTCGCCCTGGTACGTCACCGCGCAGGGCATCTCGTTCTACGCCGTCGATCCCGCGCGAAGCCGGCGACGGCCAAACCTGGACACCGTCGGCACGGCTCTGCGGCATCGTCGTCGTCGACGGAACGATGACCGAGCGACCCTCGCTCGAATCGATCGCCGGCAGCCGTCTGCAAGACGAACGCTTCGACGCGGCTCGAGCTCGATTGGTCGCGCGTGAGCGTCGCCGATCTGCGCATCGGCAACTTCGTCGAAACCTGCGATCTGATCGAACACTGGTTTGGATCGCTTCAAGCATAGTGCTCGAACATGTCGTCGTCGTTACGGATAGCCTGATCCGTCGACGGAGGCAGCGCTAAGGTCGCGCTGCGGCAGCGCGCTCGCGCTCGCCCGCAGCGGCCTGCGCGTGACGGTCTTCGCGGCCGCCGGCGAAGCGAGCCGCGAGCTCGTCGGCCTGCGAGAACGTCCGCATCGTGTCGCACGGGTCAAGGCGACGCGCTGACCGCGTCGCAACCGGCTCGGCGGCGCGCTGCGCGGCCTCTGGAACCGGCCGGCGCAGCGCGCTGATGCGCGAGCTGCTCGCGACGCTCGATCCGCAGCGCACGGTCGTGCACGTGCACGGCTGGACGAAAGCGCTCTCGTCGAGCGTCGTCGGCCGCCGTCGTGCGCGCGAAGTTTCCCGTCGTGCTCACGCTGCACGAGTATTTCACCGCCTGCCCGACGGGCTGCTTGTATCTCCATCGCGACCGCCAGGTCTGCACGCTGAAGCCGATGTCGCTCGCCTGCATCACCAAGGATTGCGATTCGCGCAATTATGCCTTCAAGCTGTACCGCGTTCTGCGGCAGGCCATCCAGCGCACGATCGGCGCGGCGCCGCGCGGCATCCGCGACTACATAACGGTCTCGGCGTTCAGCCGCCGCGTGCTCGAGCCGATGCTGCCCGCCCGCAGCCGTTACCACGCCGTCGACAATCCGGTCGATGCCGAGCGCGCACCGCGCGTGCGAGCCGAGGCCAACGACGGCATCGTGTTCGTCGGCCGTCTATCGGCGGAAAAGGGCGGCACGCTGCTGGCCGAGGCGGCGAAGCTCGCGCGCATCGGCGTCACGTTCGTCGGCGACGGGCCGGAACGGGACGACATCCTGCGCATCAATCCGGACGCGCGCATCACCGGCTGGCTCGACCGCGCCGCGGTTGCCGCGCACCTGCGCGCCGCGCGCTGCGTCGTCGTTCCCTCGCTGTGGTACGAAACGCTCGGGCTCGTCGTGCTCGAGGCGGCGGCATTGGGCATCCCGGCCATCGTTCCGACGCACACGGCGGCGCAAGACTTGATTCGCCCCGGCCAGACCGGTCTCGCGTTCCAGCGCGGCGATGTGGCGAGCCTGGCGCGCAAGCTCCGCGCCTGTGTCGACGGCAGTCTGGTGGAACGCCTCAGCCGCGCCGCCTACGACGAGTTTTGGCAGACGCCGCCGACCATGGACGCGCACGTCTCGGGCCTGCTCGCGACCTACCACGGCGTCCTCGAAGCCAAGGCGTTCGCGCCGGCGGCGCTCGAGTTCCAAGCGGTATGATCCGCGCCAAAGCGGCGCCGGCCGCGGTCGTCGTCGATCACAAGCGCTGGTCGTTCGAGTGGATGTACTTCGTCGCCGTCATGCTGGGCTGGTGCTTCACCCCGCTCGTGCGGCGGCTGATCGACTGGCACAACGGCTTCTTCAACCCGATTCAGATCACCAGCACCATTCCGTTCCTGCTCACGATCCCGCTGGCATTCGTGTGCTTTCGGCCCGAGCGCATGGCGCGGCTCACGCCGGCCTTCAAGATGTTCATCTGGGTCTGGCTCGCGACGTTCGGCTACGGATTGCTCGTTGCGATCGGCGTCGGCAACACCTCGGCCGGCGTCTACGAGACGGTCCAGTACTTGGTGCCCATGCTGGTCGGCATTTGGCTCGCCGGCGTCGACTTCGACAACATGCAGCTCATGCGCCGGCTCAGCCGCATCGTGTGCCCGCTCGGGGCCGTCGTCGCGGCGTACGGCGTCGTGCAATTCGTCCAGCCGCCGGCCTGGGACGTGCTTTGGATCCAGGGCAGCAAGCTGACCTCGATGGGCGATCCGGTGCCCTTTGCGATGCGCATTTTTGCAACCCTGAACTCAGCCGGACCGGCCGCCGACTTCTTCGCGATCAGCTTGATCTTCGCGCTGCCGTTTTGCCGGCTCAAGAACGTGTGGATCTGGCCGCTGATGACGGTTCTGGGCGGCGCACTGCTGCTCACTCTGGTGCGCGAAGCGTGGATCGCGCTGGTCGTCGGCTTCGCGATCTACCTCGTCGCGAGCCCGCGCCGTTTCCGGACGCTGCCGTTCCTCGCACTGTACGGCGTTTTGCTCGCGTTTCTCATCGCGAGTTTGCCGGCGCTGCTCGGCGCGGGTCAGAACAGCGACATCATCTCCTCGCGCCTGTCGACGTTCGGCGACGTCAGCCACGACGATTCGGCACTGGCACGCACGGTGGAAATTCAGGACTCGATCGAGCAAGGTCTGGCCAACCCGATCGGCAAGGGCCTCGGGCAAATCGGCGCCTCGTCGGCCCTGAGCAACAACCCCGGCAGTGCCGAGGGCAACGTTCTCGACAGCGGTTACCTCGCGCGCCTGCTCGAACTCGGCTGGCTCGGATTCGCCGGTTACCTCTTCGTCGTGATCGGCAGCTTCATCGCACTGCTCGTCGCGCTCTACCGGCGCAAGGGCGATACCGCGATCTCGCTCGACAACCGGGCCGTCATCGCCACGGCGGCGGCCATGTGCGCGATGCTGCTGTGGTCGGATGCCGCCAGCGACACGCACCTGGGCCTCGACGGCCTGCTGTTCTGGATCGCGCTCGGCATCGGCCTACGCCGGCCGGCATTCGCCCGCGTCCCGGCCGCCGGCGCACGGGAACGGCGTCCGCAGAAACAATGGCGCTTCGCGAACGCAAGGACGATTCGATGACCCCCTCAAGCGAACCCAAACGCATCCTGCAAGTGATCGAGGCGAGCCTCGGCGGCACGCGGCGCTACCTCGAAGACGTGTTCGGCGCGCTCGGCGAGGGCAGCCACCACGGTCTCGTGTATTCGCTGCACCGCGCCGACGGCGCGTTTCTTCGTTTGCTCGACCAGCTGCGCGCCGCGGGCTGGGCCTTGTTCGAAGTCGACATGCGCCGCAGCATCGATCCGCGCAAAGACTTCGCCTGCACGCGCGCGTTGCGCGAGATCTACCGCTCCTTTCGGCCCGACGTCGTCCACGCGCACAGCTCGAAGGCGGGCGCGATCGCGCGCCTGGCGACGATCGGGCTGCGCCGGCGGCCGGGCATCGTCTACACGCCCAACGCGATCGGCGTGAACCTGAGCTGGATCTACCGCCCGATCGAGCACCTGCTGGCGCTGCGCCTCGACGTGATCGCCGCGGTCACGCCGAGCGAGCGCGACGAGCTGCAGGCGCTGCACTTGATTCCGGCCGACCGCATCCACGTCGTGCTGCCGACGATTCGCGCCGACGTGTTCGTGCCGGCCGATCGTGCGCAAGCGCGCGCGCAGCTGCGTTTGGCCGACCTGCCGACCGTGATCGCGATCGGCCGCCTCACGCAGCAAAAAGATCCGCTCGCCTTCGTGGACTTCGTCGCAACGCTGCGCAAACGCGTCGGCGGCGTCCAAGCGATCTGGGTCGGCGACGGCGAGTTGCGCGGTGAGATGCAGGCCCGCATCGAGGAGTTGCAGCTCGGCTCCAACGTGACGATCGCCGGCTGGCAAGAAGACGTGCGTCCGTATCTCGCCGCCTGCGACCTGTTCGTCAGCACCGCGACGTATGAGTCGTTCGGCTACGTGACGGCCGAAGCGCTGGCGATGGACCGGCCGGTGGTGGCGTCCGCGATCACCGGTACGATCGACATCGTCACGACCGACGTGCCCGATCAGCTCTACGGCTACCGCGATCTGGAAGCCGCCGCCGTCCTGGCCGAGCGGCTGCTGCGCGATACGCGCTACGCCGAGCAGGTCGCGGCGCGCGGCCGCGCCCAGGTGCTGTCGACCTTTTCCGTGAGCGCGATGCAGCGCAGTCTGGCCGGCGCGTATGCGGCGGCGGTGCAACGATGACGGCCCACGCCGGCAAGATTCGGCTGCGGTGGCTCGATCTGGCGCGCATTCTGTGCGCGCTGATGATCCTCGGCATCCACTGGCTGCGCGCGAGCTACAAGGTCGGTCTCTTCGGCCGCGGCGACCCGGTCAATCTCGTGATGGGCTATCAGTCGCAGACCGGCGGGGTGCGGCTCTTCAACTACGTGTTGATCGCCGGGACGAGCCCGCATCCGGCAACCTGGCTGACAAACGTCATCGGCCTGCTCGGCGGCTTCGGCTGGGAAGCCGTCAGCGCGCTGATCCTGGTCAGCGGTTTTTCACTCGCCTGGGCGCAAGGCGGCGCGGCGCTGACGCGCGGGCAATGGCTCGCGTGGTACGGGCGCCATGCCAAACGCATTCTGGTGCCGTTCTATCTCGCGGTGCTCGCGTTCTTGAGCGTCTACGCGCTCGCGCTGGTCCTGATTCCGCACCTGCACCTGCACGGCGCGGTCGCCTCGACGCTCGACTGGAAACTGCTCTCGCAGTTTCACACGCCGCTGCCGGGCGTCATCATCAGCCACATCTTCCTGATCGATCCCTACAACTACGATTGGAGCGCGGACTTCTTCGCGCCGGCCTGGTGGTTCGTGCCGGCGATCCTGCTGGCGTACGTCGCCTATCCGTTCGCGCGCGCGTGGAGCCGCATCGGCCACGGCATCCCGCTGCTGGTCGGCTCCGCGCTGCTCGCGATGGCGGCCTTCGCGCTCGCCGATGCCGGCGTGCTCGTCAACGAGTCATGGTATTACATCGTGCTCCAGGAGTCGTTCAACTTCTGCCTCGGCATCGTTCTTGCGAACGCGTGGCTCGGGCCGCAGCGGGAAGCACTCGAACGGGCAACCGCCGATCCGCGCCTCTTCGCGCTGGCCTGCGCGGTGTTCGTCGCCGGCAACCTCGCGAATTGGACGCCCGCCCTGCGGCCGGTCGCGAGCATCCTCTACGGGCCGAGCCTCGTCGTGATGGTGATCTTCGTGGCGAAGTGGCTGGAAGCGTTCCCGCTCTCGCGCAAGCTCACGAGCGTCGACCCCTACGATCTCTACCTCGTGCACCAGCCGTTCGCGTTTCCGCTCGCGCTGGTGGCCAAGTTTCTCTTTCACGACTACGCGGTGTTCGCCGGCTGGTTCGTCTTTGTCGGCGTGGCGGCGCTCGCCGCGAAGGGACTTTCGCAGGCGCGGCAGGCGCTGCTCGCGCCGCGGCGGCGCGCGCCGGAGCGCGGCCGGGCGGGCGAAGTACCGGCATGGTAGCGCGCATGTCGCACGCCGCGGCCGCCGGGCGGTTTCTGTTCCGCTCGCGCCACGGTGTGGCGGCGATCGCTCAGACGATCGTCACGCGCTTCTTTTTGGCGGCGGTCAACGTGTGCACCGGCGTCGTCACCGCACGTTCGCTCGGCGCCGCCGGCCGCGGCGAGCAATCGGCGATGCTGCTGTGGCCGGCGCTGCTGACCTATCTCCTCACGCTCGGCATGCCGACGGCCATCCGCTACTGCATCCGCCGCCAGCCCGAGCGCCGCGCGGAGTTCTACACGCTCGCCGTGTTCGTCGCGATCGCCATGAGCACCGTGACGTTCGCCGTCGGCGTCGCGTGCATTCCGATTTGGCTGCACGACTATTCCGCCGACGTCGTGCGCAGCGCACAGCTGCTGATGGTGTTCGCGCCCGAGGTGATGTTGGGCCTCGTCTTGATCGCGATGTTCGAAACGCTCGGCGAGTTCAAGCTGGCGAACTCGGTGCGCTACGTGCCCGCGGTCACGACGCTGGCCGTGCTCGTGGTCATGGCGCTCGCGCACACGATGACGCCGTTCTACTCGGCGCTCGCCTATCTCGCGCCGCCCGTGATGACCGCCGTGTGGATGACCTGGCGGCTGCGCTCGTACTTCTCGCGCACCGTGTTCGATCCGCGGCCCGGCCTGCGCGCGCTGGGCTCGTACGGCCTGCGGGCGTACGGCATCGACATCTTGGCCACGCTCTCGACCCAGATCGACCAAGTGCTCGTGATCGGCATCCTCAACGCGACCGAGATGGGGATCTACGTCGTGGCGCTCAACGCCTCGCGCGTGGTGCAGCTCATCCACACGGCGGTGGTGACGGTCGTTTTTCCGAGCGCCGCCGGACTCGAGCAAGCGCAGGTCGTGGCCATGGTCGGCCGCGCCGCGCGCGTCAGCACCTCGATCGCCGCGATCTTCACGCTCGGCTTGCTGGTCGCGCTGCCGGTGCTGCTCCCGCTCTTCTACGGCTCGACGTTCGTCGACGCGGTGCACGTGGCGCAGGTGCTCACCGTCGAGGCGCTACTGGGCGGGCTCGCGATCGTGCTCTCGCAAACGTTCATGGCGCTCGGCCGTCCGGGATACGTAACGGCGCTGCACGCCGTCGGCATCTCGGTATCGCTGCCGTGCATGCTGATCCTGATCCCGCGGCTGGGATTGATGGGCGCGGCGCTCGCGCTGCTGCTCTCGACGACCGTACGGCTCGGGTTCCTGTTCCTGTCGTTTCCGCTCGTCCTCAAGTTGCCGGTTCCGAGCCTCATCCCGACCGCGAGTGACCTCGGCAGCTTCCGGCGCGCGCTCGCGGCGGGTGCCCGCTAGTGGCCCTGCACATCGCGCTCGTTTCGCGCCGCATCCTACGCACCGAGGGTCAGGGCCGCGTGAACGCCGAGATCATCAAGCGCGGCGTGGAGAGCGGCGTACGCTTCACCCTGGTGGCCGAAGCCGTCTCACCAGAACTGTTCGAACTTGCCGGCGTGGAGTGGGTGAAGATCGCGACGGCCTTCGCTCCCACGCAGTTGCTGCGCAATATGGTCTTCGCGCTCTCGACGACGCACTGGCTGCGGCGCAACCGCCGCCGCTTCGACATCGTGCACGTCGACGGCTTCACAACGTTCGGCAAGAGCGACGTCAACGTGGTCCACTACGTGCACAGCGAGTGGCTGCGCGCGCCGGTGCTGTGGGACGAGGCCTTCAAGAGCGTGCGCGGCTTCTACCAGATCGTCTATACACTGGCGAACTCGTGGCTCGAGCGCGGCGCGTTCCGGCGCACGCGTTCCGCCATCGCCGTTTCCCGGACCGTGGGCGAGGAGCTCGTGCGCCTGGGCGTGCGGGAGCAAGCCGTCCACGTCGTGCCCAACGGCGTCGATGCGCCCGAACCACCGCCGGTCGCAATCCGGCGCGAAGACCTCGGCATTCCGGCGCACGCCTTTCTGGTGCTGTTTGCCGGCGATCTGCAGACGCCGCGCAAGAACCTCGACACCCTGCTCGAAGCGATCGCGCTCGTGCCCGGCGTGCACCTCGCGATCGCCGGGGTGCTGCGCTCCAACCGCTATCCCGCGAAGTGCGCCCAACTCGGCCTCGAGGATCGCGTGCACTTCATCTCGTTCCGCAAAGACGACCTGCCCGAGGTCATGGCCGCGGCCGACGTGTTCGTGATGGCCTCACTCTACGAACCTTTCGGCCTGGTCATTCTCGAAGCGATGGCGGCGGGCACGGCCGTGATCACCGCGCGCAGCGTCGGCGCCTCGTATCTCGTCGGCGAAGCCGGCACCGTGTTGGCGGACGCCAAGGATGCGGCCGAACTGGCCGCAGTCATCACTCACCTCGCAACGCACCCTGAGGTGACGGCCCGTATGGGCCGCGCCGGACGCAACATCGCGCTCGGTTGCACCTGGCGGCGGATGGCGGATGCGTATCTCGCGCTCTACGAACGGCTGGCTCTGGTCGCATGAAACGCCTCACCTCGCTCGCCGTGCTGGCCGCCGTCATGATCGGCGGCGCGCTCGGCTTCGCGCTGCTGCGCTCGCACGGCGTCGCGTCTGCGTACAGCGCCGCGACGCCGCCGCCCGCCGTGGTGCGGCGCGGTTTCCTGGGCGCGTTTTTCCGGCCGCAAGGTCCGCCGCCGTACGGCGTGTTCTCGGTCTACTCCAAGCAACGGGCGCCCGATCCGTACCCGGCGCCGACGACGAAGCTTTTCGGACCGTCGGGATATTGCGACGCGCCTTCGCCGAACGGCGTCTCGATCTCGAGCGGCTATCAGGTCGACGCGAAGAAGCTCGCGAACATCGTCGACCTCGGCGTGCGCTGGACGCGCACGCAAATCTCGCCGTTCTTCGTCGACGATTCACACATTTCGGGAAGCTACGATTTCGGCCAACTGGATTCGGCCCAGTGCGCGCTGGTGCGGCACAACATCCGGCCGCTGATCGCGCTCGACGCCGGGCCCGTCCAGTACAATGCCAATCCGGAATCGTATTCGCCGGCCTCGGTGCCCACCTACAAGACGGCGGCCGACTTCGGCAAATTCTGCTCGGTCATGGCGCAGCACGAAGCGCACACGTTTACGCCGGTCGACCGCTACTCGCTGCCGGGCAACGAGGTCAACAGCAATCAAGAGCTCTTCCCGGGCGGCGATGCGCAAATCGCGGCCTACGCCCAAGCTTGTTATCGCGCCGTCAAAGCGGCCGAACCGCACGCCGTGGTCTACGGCTTCGAGCTAAACTCCGATCGCAAGGCCGAGCCGGCCGGCTTCGTGCAGCGCATGTACGATCTCGGCTGCCGCGTGGGAACGTGCTACGACGCGATCTCGCTGCACGTCTCGCTGCGCTTTCCGCTGGTGCCGGATTCAACCCCCTGCTATCCCCAGCCGGGCGGTAATTACGGCCTGCAGTGCATCCAAGACGTGCGCAATGCGGCCCACGCTCCGGTGCATATTCTGATCGGCGAGACCGCGTATTTCGTTCCCGGCAACGTTGCCGATGAACAGATGAAGGCCGTCGCCGTCGTCGACGAATTGCGCACGTTCGCCGCGCAACCGTACATCGACGGCGTGAACTATGCCAACGTGGATGAGTGCGACCTCTACCCGGACGGTTATTTCAAAGGCGGCTGCCTGGTGGATTCACTCAATACCAAACTGCCGGCCTTCACCTCGCTCCAGCACCTCGCCGCGAGCGATTATTAGGGAAGTAGCGCTGCGCCAGCTGCGCTAAGGCCGTATAGGCCGGCAAGATCGCTCCGGACGTGCTGATCAAACAACCGCCCGAGAAGTAGCCGGTGGGATAAAACGCGCACTCATCCACGTTGGCGTAGCTCACGCCGTCGATGGTCGCGTTGGCGGCGTAGGCGTTGAATTCAGCCACCACGGCCAACGCTTTCGTCGCTTCATCGGGCACGGCGGCCGGAACCGGATACACGGTCTCGCTGATCAGCACGTGGATGTTTCCTCCGGCCGCCGTCTCGATATCGGTCACGCACTGCATGCCGTATTCGCCGCCGGCGTTGGGATAACACGGCGTGCCGGCGGCCGGGATCGGGTACTGCAGCGAGAGATGCATCGCGATGCCGTCGTAGCAGGTGCCCACCCGGCAACCGAGCGAGCTCATCTGACGAACGAACGCGGGCGCGTTGAGGCTGCCGTCCATGTCGAGTTCGAAGCCGTAGACGAAGGCCGACGGGTTCGCCGCTTTGATCGCGGCATAGCAGGCTTCGGAGTAGGCGGCGATCTGCGTCGGGCCGCCGGGAAAGAGCGTGGGGTTGTTGTTGACCTCGTTCCCCGGCAGCGAGAATTCCGTCACCGACGGGAACGCGCTTCGCTCGTGCGCCGCGACCACCCCGCACCACTGGCCGAAGTCGGCCGCCGTTTGGTACTGCGGATAGGATTGCGGCGAGAACGTGCCGGGCGTTGCATTGTACTCCACCGGCCCCGCTTCGAGGTTCACCACCGGCGCGATGCCGTGTTCGGCGTAACTCTTGCACTGCGCCGAATCGAAGTCGCCGAACGTGTAGTGACCCGCGCCGAAGATGTGCGAGCCGTCATCGAAAAACTGCGGCGCCGGCGTGCGCGTCCAACCGACCCCGAGGTTCACGATGTCGGCCAATTTGGCCGGATCCACCACGTCGCCCGTTTCGATTGAGAACCCGTTGGCCGCGATCGCATCGCAGTAACCGGACGAACCCACCAGCGTGCCGCCGGGCGCGGGATAGGGCGCAGGCGGATTGACCGCCGAGTTCGCGAGAAAGACCCCAAACGGCGGCGAGCCTTCCGGACGGAAAAAGGCGCCGAGGAATCCGGCCCGCGTCATCGCCGCCGGCACGATCTGCGGTGCCGCCGTTGCCGCTGAGGGCGGTGGTGCCGTCGCAACCCCGGGAGCCGCGATCACGCTCGAGGTCGCGGCGGAGGTTGGACTCGCGCTTGCGCCCGACGCCGGAGCGGAGGTGGACTTTCCGGCGACCGGACTCGCGCTCGCACTCGCGGCTGCGGCCGACGGCGAGGGTGACGCCTTCGCCGAGCTGGTGGACGGCGCGGCCGTGGCCGGGACCGCGGCCGAACCCGCCGCTGCGCTTCCGCCGCCGCCACCACAGCCGATCAAACTAAAAGCCAGCGTTAGCACCAACGTTGCTATGCGCGTGCTCGTAACCGAGGGCAACTCCATTTGCCCGGCTTCGCATTGGCGGTCTGTACGGTGGGTTCAGTTCGTGCAGAGCAGCGCCCGCCGTCTTGCTCAGCGGGTAATTGCCGCTCCGATGAGGCGGAGCACGGCCGCGCCGGCCGCGCACAGCGCCGCGTTCTCCACGCGCAACCGTAGTCGATCTCGAGAACGGCATGATAGATGGCGCGATAGCGCGCGGCGTTCAACGTGCGTTCGTCGAACACAAACGCTTCGTTTCTCCCAACCGGCGCCGAGTGCAGTGATGCGTTCCGGCGGCAATTCCGGAAACCGCGCGCGAATCAGCCGCGCCGCCATGCCCGCGGGTTCGGCGCGAGCGGCTCAGTAGCCGTTTAGCGCTGCCTTGCCGGCGAGTAGGCGCGCCGGGCGCCCGCGTGGTAGACCGCTCGATGATCAAAGCACCTCGGGCCCCGCTGGCGCTGCCTCAGATCTCGCTCGCCGAGCGCGACCGCCGCTGGAGTGCGGTGCGCGAGGTGATGCGCGAGCGCAAGCTCGATGCGCTGTTCCTGTGCGGCTGGCCGCTGATGTGGGATTTCAAGGTCGCCAACGCGCGTTTTCTCTCGACGATCGGCGGTAACGCCGAGTTCAACCTGATGGTGTTTCCGCTCGAAGGTGAGCCGACGTCGTTCGTCTCGATGCCGACCTTCCTCGAGGGCTGGAAACGCGCCCAGAACTGGGTCAGCGACGTGCGCCCGCGCAAGGGATCGTGGGCCGATTCGATCGCCGGACGCCTCAGCGAGCTCGGTCTGGACCGCGGCCGCATCGGCCTGGACGGCCTAGCGGGACCGCTCGACGCCGACGGCTGGTTGCCGCACAGCGTCTACACGCGGCTCGCCGAGCTGCTGCCGCAGTGCGAACTCGTCAACATCGAGGACATGCTCGAGGCGATGCGCGGCGTCAAGAGCGATGAAGAGCTCGGCATCTTGGAACAGGCCGCGGGTCTCGGCGACCGCATGATGGAGGCGTGCCGCGACAACGCGCGGCCGGGCGTCTCGGAGAGCGCGGTCTACGCCTCGATGATGCAAACGATGGTCGCCAACGGCGGCGAAGAGCCGACGCTCTTCCTGTGGGCCGCCGGTGCGCTGCCCCCGCAGCATCCCTTCGTTCTGCCGCAACACCGCGCGCTCGAAGCGGGCGACACGATCATCTGCGAGATCCATCCGAAATACGCCGGCTACACGACGCACATCGAGCGCACGTTCTCGCTCGGCCGGCCCGACCCCAAACGGCAGGCCATCTACGACGCCTGCATCGCCGTTTACGAGACGGGTTTGGCGCGCATGGGTCCCGGCAAATGCATCTCCGAGGCGATCTATGCGGCCGGCAAAGTGGTCGAAGAGCGCGGCCTCGCGCTGTGCGAGCTCGGCATTCACGGGCACGGCCTGGGCTCGCTCGAGCACCCGCGCTTCCGCTTGCACGCGCTCAAGGCCGACCAGATCGCGATCAAGACGATCGGCGATACGTTCGCGCCGGGCATGGTGTTCGCGTTCAACATCGACCTGTTCGATCCGAATTGGAACAACGGCGAGACCGGCTGCGTGTTCGCCGAGACGGTCCTGATCACGGAGAACGGCGCGCGGCGCATGCACTCCTACGACATGAGCCTGCAAGTGTTGCCCATCGCGTGAGAACGGCCACGGTTGCGAGCATGGCCGAGCGTCTCGGCATGTACAACCGCAACCGCCTCAAGCTCGGCATTTTCGGGTCGAACTGTTCGTCCGGCCGCGCGGCCACGAACGTTCCCGAGCGCTGGTCGGGCAACTGGCCCGACAACCTCGCGCTAGCGCGGATGTGCGACGAAGCCGGGATCGACTTCATGTTGCCGATCGCCCGCTGGAAGGGCTATCGCGGAACGACGAACTTCATGGGCGCCGTGCTCGAAACGATCACCTGGGCCGGTGGCTTGCTGGCGAAAACCAAGCGTCTCAACGTGTTCGGCACCGTCCACGCGCCGCTCATTCACCCGATCGTTGCCGCGAAGCAAACCGCCACGGTCGATCTCATCTCCGAGGGACGTTTCGGCTTGAACATGGTGGCCGGCTGGAACAGCGATGAGTTCTCGATGTTCGGAACGCGCCAGCTCGAGCACGACACGCGCTACGAGTACGCGCGCGAGTGGGTCGAGATCATTCGCGAATTATGGGAACGCGAGGGCGAGTTCGATTACCACGGCACGTTCTTCGATCTCGAAAAGCTCTACGCCGAACCGAAGCCCTACGGCGGAACGCGGCCGGTGATCATGAACGCGGGCGCGTCGCCGGCCGGACGCGCGTTCGCCATACAAACCTCCGACATGCTCTTCACGCTGCTCGTCTCGGTCGAACAGGGCGCGAAGACCGTCGCCGAGGTACGCGCGCAGGCCGCGGCGGCCGGGCGCCACGTGGAGGTCTACACATCGTCGTATTGCGTCTGCCGGCCGACCCGCGCCGAGGCGGAGGCCTACCATCACTATTACGTCGAGGAGTGCGGCGATTGGGAGGCGCTCGATCACTTGATGGAGCTGGCGTTCCCCAATCCCGAACACCGTGCGACGCAGATGGGCTTCGAGGCGATCAAACGGCGCTTCATCGGCGGTAACGGAAGCTACCCGATCGTCGGCAGCCCCGACGATGTTGCGGGCGAACTCGCGCGCCTCAGCGCCGCCGGGTATACCGGCATCTGCACCTCGTTCGTCAACTACCTTGCCGAGTTTCCGTACTTCGCGCAAGAGGTGCTGCCGCGCTTGGAGCGGCTGGGGCTGCGCACTCCCGCCTAGGAGTGTGTCGGACTTGTCCGACACCGACGACGGGCGGATCGGCCGCTTCGACTACGCTCAGCACAGGCTCCGGCCGAACGCGAAGGATTCACGGAGCGTGAATCCACTAGTGCGCCGCCGCCGTCGTGTTGCGGGCCAGGGCTTTGCCGATGCCGAGCGGCTGCGCATCGATGAGCACGACGGCGATCCGCGCGCGCTGCTGCGAGCGATTCATCCAGGTGTGGTTCGTACCGCGCTGGATGAGGACGTCGCCGGCCTTGAGCTTGACGGTCGAATCGTCCATGTCCATCTCGATCTCGCCTTCGAGCACGATCACGTAATCGAGCGTTTCCGTGCGGTGCGTCACGGCGGTGTTCCCGGGCGGAAAGTCGAGGATCGCGAAGCGCGTGCCGTTTTCCGGCGGCGCCGAGCCCAGCATGCGGTTGCCCGTGTCTTCGATCGCACTGCCGATCGCGATGTCGGCCGGCATCGAGTCGGTGGCCCACATCAACGTCGAGATCATCCCGGCGTCGGGATATTTCTCGTTCGTCGCCGGCCCGTCGATCAAGACTTTGGCCGTCTGGTTCTCGTCGTGTCCGGTGATGACTCGGCGGATGCGCGGGTAATCCGGGCGTTCGCTCATGAAATCGGTTCTCGCTTAGGCGGCGAGGCGCTTGAGGCTCTCGAGATAGTCGTCGATCGCGCGTTCGAGATCGTATTGCGGTTCGTAGCCGAGTTCCTTCCGCGCGCGGCTGATGTCGTAGATGCCCGCCAGCGGATGCGGCAGACCCGAGAAAGTTCAGACCCGGCCCGATCGTGATGTCGGCGCCGGGCAACGCGGCGCCGGAGAATCGCGGCGAAGTCGTTCAGCGTGCTGCCCGATGCCCGAGCCGATGTTGTACACGCGGCTCTCGAGCTTCGGCGCGACGGTCGCGAGGTAGATGCCCAGCGCCGAATCTTTGTTGTAGATGAAGTCGTCTTTTTCGTCGCCGCCTTGCTTGAGGACGAACGGTTTGCCGTGCGGCGGGCGCTTCGATGATCTGGCTCGTCACGCCCATGATTGCCGTGGCGCTTCGGTTTTCCCCGGACCGAACGTCGTGGCGAAGCGCAGGATCGCGACGTCGACGCCGAACGTCGCGTTGTAGTACAGACACGTGTTCTCGGCCATCAGTTTCGCGTAGTCGTAGATGCGAGACGGATGTCTTCGGATGATCTTCCGTGATCGGCGACGTACGTCGGGAAAGCCGTCCTCGACCGAGGAACGGCCCGTAGACGCCTTTGGCGCTCGTGTACACGACGCGCGCGATGCCGAGCTGGCGCGCCGCTTCGAGCACGTTGGTCGTGCCCATCACGTTGACCTGAATGCCGAGCGGCACGTTGGCCGCTGCGGGCGCGCTCACGTAGCCGGCCGCATGCACGATGTGCGTGATGGCGTGCGTTTGCAGCACGTCGGTCAAGCGCGCGGCGTCGGTGATGTCGCCGAGCTCGATGTCGACGCGGTCGAGGATGTCGCCGATCAGGCTTTCGTCGCGGCGGCGCGCATAGATCACCGGCCGGTGACCTTCTTGAACGAATTTGCGGGTGGCCTCGGCGCCGATGACGCCCATGCCGCCGGTGATCAGCACTTTCATCGCGTCGCTCACTTCTTGAGCGGCAACCCGCCCGGCTGGCTCACCGGCACGAACGTGTCTTTGGCGCCGTCCCAGCGAATGACGACGACCGCGCCGATCGGCACGCCGCGCTGGCTGCACGTCGCGATAGTCGAGCAGGCTATTGATGCCGGAGATGCCGTGCGTCGCTTCGATCGCGTCCTTCACTTGCGCGGCCGTCGGGTTCGGCGGCAGGTGCCGCAACACGTTGATCACGACGCGGCCGGGATCCCAGGAGAAGGACATGTTGACTTCCGGCGTCGTGATGTTCTGCGCGGCCAGCCCGGCGAAAAACGCCTGCTGCGCTTCTTTCAGCGGGCCCGAGCGCACCAGATCCGGCGCCATGAAGCGAAAGCCGGGCAGAAACAGCTGCGTCGGGGCGAACGATGCGTAGCCGCGCAACTGCGCGCGCACGATGTTGCCCGCGTTGAGCAGCACCGGTACGTCGAGGCCCGCATCGTGCAGCGCCGCGCAGGACCGTGCCCGGTCGGCGTGCCGGTCGTCCAGGCGATGATCACTTGCGGGTCGGCCGCCTTGATGCGCGCGAGTTGCGCGCCGACGCTCACGTCGGCAATGCTGAAGTGCTCGTTCGCCACGAGCGAGAGGCTCTTGTTTTCCGGCAGCGCCAAATTGGCGCGCACGACGTTCTCGCCGTCCTGACCGGAGGCGTCGGTCGAGGAGATCAGCGCGATGCGCGTCCAGCCGCGCTCGCGAAAATATCGCATCGCCGCGAGGCTGAGGTCGGAGGTCGAAGCGCCGGCCGAGAAGCCGTAGGATCCCGGCGCCGGGTGCAGCGCGGGCGAGAAGCAGTATTCGACCGGCCCTGAGGTTTTCACGATCGAGTAGACCGCATCGCAATCGGCCGTGAGCGTCGGACCCGAGCAGCACCGGCACGTTCTTGGCGATGATCTGGTTGGCGAGCTGCACGGCGTTGACCGGACTCGATGCGTCGTCGACGATGACGAACTTGATCGGTCGCCCGTTGATCCCGCCGTTCTTGTTCTCGACGGCCTCCAGCGCGCGCAGCGAGGCCGCTTCCTGCGTACCGATGAAGGCGGCGATCCCCGAAAGCGAGAGGATCACGTTGATCTCGTAGGGCTCGGCCGCCGCCGCGCGCAGCGGTGCGGCCGAGAGCATGCCCACGAGCAGGCCGACGATGAGTCTGTTCATTCGTGTTCTCCCGGCGGCGCGATTGCGCGACGTGCGAGCGTGCAGCTGGTATTCAGGCCATAGTATCGAGGGGAGAATCTTTTTCTCCCTCCTTCGGCTCGTCCACCTCGAGCGGCGGGCAGTTTTCGGCCCGGTGTGCGTCTTAGAGCGGCGCGCCCCCGGCTTTACTCGCCGGGGTCCAGGTTTGATGGACTTCGTCCCAGCGGACGATGACAACGTTGTTCTGGTCGACCCCCCGCTGCGGCACGCGTTTGAAATCGTAGGAGCCGGTCACGGCGGGAAAGCCGCGCAACGCTGCGAGATAGCCGCGCAGCTGCTCCGCCGTCGCATTCGGTCCGAGCTTGCGCAGCGCCATGCCGACGATCAAGGCCGGATCCCAACCGATCGTCTGCAGGCAATCAACCGGCGTCCCGTGCGCGGTCATCGCGGCCACGTACGCGTCGTAGGCGGCCTTCTGGCCCCGTTCGACCATCGATGCCGGGGCCAGGCACGAGGTCGACTCGACGTAGAGCTCTTTCGGGAGAATCGCGGCGTACTGCTTCATGAAGGCCTCCGAAGCATTGCCGTTGCCGGTAATCACCGGGACGGTCAATCCGTTGTTGATGATCCCGTGAAAGATGGTGCCCGCTATCGAACCGGCGGTGCCCACGATGAGCAGCTGCGGCTGCGCGTCGGAAATCTTTGCAAGTTGCGCCGCGACACTCACGTCGCCGGGATTGACGTGTTCGTGCGCGACGAGTTTCAGCGCTTTGTTCTCGGGCAGCTCGAGGATGCCGTCGATAGCACGGTCGTACGTCTGCCCCGTTGCGTCGGTCGGCGTAATGAGCGCGATGCGCGTGAGACCGCGCGATCGCGCCCATTTGATGGCGGCGAGGTTGTAGTCGTAATTGGTCGGCAGCGTTTGAAACTCGAGCGAGCCGGGCTCGGCGCTGACCGCACTGGAAAAACACCAGGTCACGGGACCGCCGGTCTTGAGGAGCGCGAAGACCGCGTTGCACTCCGCCGCCGACATGGGCCCGAGAATCACAGGAACGTTCTTCGTTTTGAGGTCGTTCGAGAGCTGCGTCGCGACTTGGGGATTGGTCTGCGCATCCTCGATCACGAAGTGAATCGGGCGTCCGCCGATGCCGCCGCTCTTGTTGAACGCCACTTCATACGCGCCGAGCGCATCGTCGATGGCCTTACCGACGAACGAGAGCCCCCCGGACATGGCCGAGATGACGTAGACGTTGTACGGATCGGCCGCCCGGGTTTGCGCGGGCGTGAAAGCCGTGGCCAACAGAAGCGCGGCGGCGATTGCTGCGCGCGCGGGGCGGATCGGGCGGGTCACGAGCTCGGCCGGCAACCGCTGCCGCCGTTCCGTCGATATGTTGGGTGAGGGCTCTGCGGCCACAGTTGGAACGTGGTCACGACATACTCCCCGGTTGGGCGTCAAAGATCATCACCGGACAGCGCTATCTCCGCAAGGCGGCGGCGGAGCACCTCTTCTCGTTGAGTGCGGTCACGAGCTCGGTCCACCGCACGCCCGATGGATCGCGTTGGCAATGGCCGGGCCTTCGGCCGTTGTTTAAGCACCTAGACCTCGGGGGCGGCGTCCCATTTCGGCTTCGTTTCTTTGCCCCATTTCTTCGGATCCTCGTTGTGCATCGCTACCATTTGTTTAGCCACGTCGGGGTGTTCGGCCATGACGTGTTTGGTCATGACGCCGACCATGTCGTCCCACGAACCGGCCGAGAGCTTTGCGTCGCATTTTCCGCCGAGTTCCTTACAAGTCAATGTTTTCACAATCCCTACCCCGCGTGGAAGCAGCCGATCTTTTCCTGACCTCCGTACCCGGCTTCGGCCGCGGCGGAACGTATGCGTCGTCTATACCGGGTCGTGCGAGCGTGAACAGAGCATCGGCAGGAACTGGTCGCGCGTGAGCGGCGCGAGCACGAGCTCGCCCGGTTCCGCGGGGTCGATCCAGACCAGCTCTTCGATCTCGGCAGCCGCCGCGACCGGGGCGTCGATGGTGATCCGAAACGCGTGGGCCACGACGGTATAGCCCGGCTCGTTAACGGCCGGACCAGGATACGTGCCGGCGAAGATCAGTTCGCCGGCGCCGATATGGACCCCGAGCTCTTCCTCGAGTTCCCGGCACAGCGCGTCGGCGGGAAGCTCGCCCCGCTCGACCTTTCCGCCCGGCTGAATGAACGTCGTCGTTCCGCGCTTGCGCACCAGCAACGTGCGCCCGTCGGCGCGGGTAAGCAGCGCGACGGCGATCTCAAGCGGCGCCAAGGGCTCGATGCTCATGCCGGAAGCTGTCTTTTGACGTCGAGGATCTTTTTCATATGGACGCCGTGACCGGCAATGCCTACCACTGCCAATCGTGGCCGCGCGGGTCAGCTTAAATGGAGAACAGTCGAAATGAAATATACGCAGCTGGGTACGCGCATTTCTCGAAGCGGGTGGAAACCTCATCGATACCGCGCACGCACGTTGAAGCACCTGACGGATAACCTCGGCGCCGTTGACCTCACGCTTGATGAAAAGACGACGGCGGAGCTTGACGCGGTGAGCGCCCCGGCGCCCGGCGGCTATCCCTACGGCGCATTCGGCGCCTGGCAGCGCGGCCGCGATCTCAAGGAGGGTTCGACAGCTCCGCCGGCGCCATTTTCGGCGGGCTCCGATCATCCAACCGGAGCTGCGTGAGGGATCATGCAAAAATGCCCGCGGGGACATCCCCACGGGCATTTTTTTGACCCCGAGCGTTATCTAGGCCGCTAAACCCCGAAGGCTTCCGGCAGCAATTTTTTTGAGGGTCTCGACGGAAAGCGGCTCGTTTTTCATGCTGGGATCGCCGACAACGGCCCTCCAGCGATCTTTTTCAGAACATCCTGGGGTAGGGGCTTCGCCTTAATGGCCTTGGTCATGCACTTCTCCTAAGTGGGTGTAAGAGCGAGACGTGAATGCCACGCCGGTGCATTCTCCGACGCAGCTAAGGGCTTGTACGCCGCGGGCTTTTAACCCGGACGCAATCTAAGCCGCTAAACCCTGCAGGCTTCCGGCAGCGATTTTCTTGAGGGTCTCGACGGAGAGCGGTTTCATGTTTTTCATGCTGGGAACGCTCCCAATCCGCCGGCCGCGATCTTTTTCAGGACGTCCTGGGGAAGGGGCTTGGCCTTAATGGCTTTCGTCATGAGCACTTCTCCTAAGCTGGTGTAAGGGGGGCTAGACATGAATGCCACGCCGGAGCATTCTCCAACGCAGCTAAGGGCTTGTACGTGCCCTCTATTCCCGCTCGCTTACGGGCTTAAACCAGGGCAGCCATTGCTGCCCGTGCTACAAAGCTTGCTGCCGCCTGGCTAATCCCGCGAATGCGCCGCCATTCTGAAGGAGCTCGTGGTAAGTGCCGGCCTCGACGACGGAGCCGCCGTCGAGTACGGCGATGCGATCCGCTTCGCGCACGGTGCTCAGCCGGTGCGCGATGACCACGCGCGTGATACCAAGTTCGGACAGCGCTCGGCTGACGACGGATTGTGAGATCGTATCGAGTGCGCTGGTCGCTTCATCGAAAATCAAAATGCGCGGCTGGTGCAATAAGGCACGCGCGATGATCAAGCGCTGGAGCTGCCCGCCGGATAACGCCGCTTGATCGCCGAGGTACGTTTCGAGCTGCATCGGCAATGCTTGGACGTCCCGCGCGAGATCGACGACTTCGAGCACGTTCCACACGCGCGCAGGCGGAATCGCGAGGCCGCAGGTGACGTTTTCATAGATCGTGCCCGGGATCGTCCGGTCGCCCTGCAAGACGCAGCCGATCTGCCGCCGGACCGAGCGTACGTCGAGCGTCGCGAGGTCGTGCCCGTCATATCGCACGCTGCCCGCCGACGGCTCCTCGAAGCCGAGTAACAAGCGCACGAGCGTCGACTTCCCCGCTCCCGAACGGCCGACGATGGCAACGAAGGAGCCGGCTGCGATCTCGAGCGAGAGGCCACGAAGCACATCCGGAAGGCCCGCATAGCCGAACGACACGCCGTCCAGGCTGATGGCGCCGCGCAGGTGTTGCGAGCGCGTGCGCTCACCGTCCTCAGGCGCAGCGGCGAGAACCGGGCGCGCGCGCTCGATGGTCGGCACCGTGCGTGCGATGGCGAAGAGTGCGGCGCCGGCCTCGTTACAGGCAGCGAGCAGCGTTCCCAGACCCGCGACCACGGTCAGCCAGCCGGCCGGATTTTGCGTGCCCCGCAGCGTCGCAATAATGGCCACGCTGCCGATGGCCGCCGGCATGACCATGGCGGCCATATTACCCGACCGGTGACCGACGAGAGCATTGGCGAACGTCGCTTCCTGGGTTCGCGCGAATTTGGCACGCCAACGCGCGAACGCCGCCGGGACGACATTCGCCGCTTGGATCTTGCCGATGCCGCCGACGAGCTGCTGCAAAAGGACTTGCGCGTCGGCGGTCTGGACGGCGATTTTTCGCGACAGCCGCAGGGTGAGAACTGCACCGGCGATGCGAGTCGCCAGCAGCATCGCTGCGGCGGCGGCGCCGACCGCGGCCAGCGCCGGATCGACAACGACGAGCACGACGAGGCTTCCGAGTGCGCTCGGCGCGGCGGTGACGAGCGCCAGCAACCCGCGGATGACGATCGTGCGCATGCGGCCGAGGTAGAAGAGCCGTGTCGCCAATTCGCCGTAGCCGTAACGCCGGAAAAACGCAGCCGGCAGCGCGACCAGACGCGCGAGCAACGCGATGTTGACCGTTGCACCGACGCGGGCGTCCAACCGGATCGCGACAAACCGCGCGGTGCTCGTGAGAACGCCGGAAACCACCGCCGCCGCGAGCAGAGCGACGATCGCGGCCAGAATTGCTCCCTCAGACGCGGCCGGGACGAACACGCCCAGCACCACGCCGATGACGGCGGGAACCGCCGCGCCAAGCACGCCGCTGACCACCATCAGCGCCGCGATACGTGCCGCGTCGCCGCTGATAATCGGACCGAAGAGCGCGGCCAGGCCTTTCCCTGTTGCGACGCGCGTGCGAGCCGTCGGAACGACGGCGAAGACGGGACGCTCCACGGTCTCCGCCGTGTCCCGGTCAAGCCGGCGATCGTGTCCGGGCCGGCGCGGATCGGCGACGCGATAGCCGTTGCCGTTCGGAACCAGCGCCACGACATGGTCCGCGACGGAGCAGAGGAACGATTCGGCTGCCGTGTGCCACCACTCATCCGGCAAGCGAACCGGACGAATGAGAATACCGGAAGCGCTGCATATCGCGCGCAGGCGCTGATCCCAGCGGGCGCCGCGGGCCGCCGCCGGAACGCGGATGCGCTCGAGCGGCAGGCCCGAGGCGAGCGCGATCGCATGCGCGAGTTCGTCGTCGTTCCCAAGCGCGCCGGCCGCGGTCATTCGGCCGCCACCAGCGCGGCGTATCGGCCCCGCAGTGCCAGCAACGTGTCGTGCCGTCCACGCTCGACGATGCGGCCACCGGCAATCACGACGATTTCATCACACGCGCGGATCGTGCTCAACCGATGCGCGATGAAGACGCAGGCGCAATCACGCGCTCGCAGATTAGCCAGGATCTGCTCTTCGGTTTCGGCATCGAGGGCGCTCGTCGCCTCGTCGAGGATGAGCAGGCGCGGGTTCCCCGCCAGCGCCCGGGCGATCTCGATGCGTGCGCGTTCGCCGCCGCTGAAATTGCGACCGTTCTCTTCGAGCAGTTCATCGTAGCCGTCCGGGCGCGCGATAATCGCTTCGTGGATGGCGGCGTCGCGAGCGGCCGCTTCGATCGTCGCGTCATCAACGGCGAGGTTCCACAGCGCGATGTTGTCGCGGACCGAACCGGCGAACAAGCGTATATCTTGGTCGACGTAGGCGACGCCGGCGGCGAGGGTCGCCGGGTCGATGCCGGCGCGCGGCCGCCCGTCGAATGCAATGACACCGCTTCCCGGGCGATGCAATCCGGCCAGGAGTTTCGCGATGGTCGATTTGCCGCTGCCGCTGCTGCCGACGAGCGCGACATGCCGGCCCGGGCCAACGTCGAGATCGATACCGGAGACGGCCGGCTCGGCGAAACGCGCGTATCCGTAGCTCACGTCGCTGACGGTTAGCCGGCCTTCCAGCGGACGGCGATCATCGGACGGTCCGAAGGCCTCTACCGGAAAACGCATCACGTCGTCGATCAGTCGCGCGTCGCACACGGCCTGCTGCAGTTCGTCGCTAACGGCCGTTATGCGCCGCACGAGCACGAGGATCTGTTGCATCACGACCACGGCGGCGAAAAGTCCCCCGACGCTGATGGTGCCGGCCGACACCCGCAGCCACCCCAGGCCCAAGAACAGCGCCAACAGCGCGATGTCGAGCGCACGAACCGCGCCTTCCAGCACCGCTCCGGGCGCTGAGAACGCTTGATAGGCCCGAAACACGCGCGCTTGGACGGACGCCCAGCGCGCGAGGTATCCGTCTTCGCTGGCCGTCGCCTTGAGCGTTTCGATCAGGTTGACGCCGCTGAAGAGGACGCCGGCCATCTTCGACTCTTCTTCTCGGTATGCGACGGCCGCATTTCGGCGCCGGTCGATGACGGCGGCCATGCAGCCCGCATCGAGAAGACAGGCGACCAGCACGAACGCGGCCAGGGCTGGATCGAGCGTCGTCATAACGGCTATGAGCGTCAACGCGGTCACCAGATCCATTGCCGCCAAAGCGAGATGTGCAACGACGACCTCGCCGACCCGCTCGATGGCCGCTAACCGGTGGTAGATCGCACCGTTCGAACGCTGCGCGAAGAAGTGGAACGGTAATGTCAGGACGCGGGCAATCGTTGATGCCGCTATTCTGCGCACGGCAGCCACCTGGGTGCGCGCGATGGTCCGGCTCTGCAGCTCGAGAAAGCCGGCCTGCATCAGCAGCGCGAGCGCGAACACTCCCAGCAGGGCCCAGAGATTAGCGCGGTTTCCCCGCCCGAGCACGTCATCGACGAAGACCCGTAACTCGAGCGGAATGACGAGGCTCACGGCGGCGAGACCGATCCCGCAGATCACGACCACCCACAAAGCGGCGACGTCGCCGCGCAGACACGCTGCCAGCAGATGCCACGCCGCGCGCCCGCGTCCGCCCGGCGTGAAGTTCGCGTTGGGAGTGAACGTCAGGGCTATTCCGGTAAATCCTTCGGTGAACTCCGAGTCGGAAAGGATGCGGCGTCCACCGGCCGGATCGTTGACCTGCACGCCCCGGCGCGTGAAGCCCTCGAACACCAGAAAGTGGCGAAATTGCCAGAAGATGATCGCCGGCGCATCGAACGTTCGCAGATCGTCGAGATCGCACGAGTAGCCTTGGGCATCAAGACCGTAATCCGTGGCTGCGGTAACCAGGTCGCCCGCGTTCGATCCGTCTCGCGACACGCCGCACGCGATGCGCAACTCTTCCAACGGCACACGCAAACCGTGGTAGGCAAGAATCATGGCGAGAGCGGCCGCACCGCACTCCGTATCTTCGAGCTGCAACACGGTCGGCGTGCGCACGGTCCGCATCGGCTTAGCGGTCGCGCACCGCATCGGAGGAAAAGAACGCCTTGATCGGCGCGCGGCCGCCGACGACGATCGTGGCCGTCACGGGCGCGCCGCGAATGACGCCGGCGCTCGATTCGTCCAGCGCGAGATCGACCTCGCGCACGGCGCTCGGTTCGCCGTATGCCGTCGGTGCGAAGGCGTGAACGCGGCCGGCGCTAGCCGGCCACGGATCGACGGCAATGACGTGCGCGGATAGCGGAGTTTCGAGCAACCCGCCGATGCGCACGCGAGCTCGGGCGCCCGGCGTCACCCGGGCTTCGTCCGCGGGGATGAAGACGACGGCGCGCTGCGGGGTTCCGGCCGGGGTGAGGTCCGCGATCGGGTCGCCGCGCTTCAGAAACGTTCCGGTCGCGGGCAACGCATTGGCCACGACTCCCGGCGCGTGCGCGCGCAACGCGACGAGAGCGCCGTCGGGGGCGCGCAAGTATCCCAAACGGTCACCCGCGGCGACGGTGTCACCAGCCGTCACATCATCGCGTTCGATGACGCCATCGTACGGTGCGACCTCGTGCTCGAGCGCGTTGGGCTCGGCGATCGTCCCCCGGCCCGACACCGCGAGCGCCAGCGTACCGAACCACAACCACGAGCCGAGTCCCGCGACGAGCGCGACGAACGTGACGAGCGCAATCACCGTTTGCGGTGAAACCGTCGCGAGCACGGCGTCGTCGGTTTGGCCGGCTGCGTACGCGGCCACGGCTTCGGGGCGAAAGATTGGACCCGCAGCAACCGCATCATCGCCGTCCATACCGGCCATGTACGCCGGTGGGACGTCTTTTTCCATCTCCGAGACGCGGATCGCCGGCGAATGGGACTGCGCCGGCGGTGACGAACGACGGCGACGTGTTGGCGCGACATGCAGCACTTAGCTTAGCCTTGTTCTTTGCGGCACAGGCGCCGTGCAGCGCCGCCGCGCCGGCGACACTGCGAGATGTGGTCCGCGCCGGTCTTGCCGCCGATCCGGACCTCGCGGATCAGCGCGCCTCGCTGGCCGAATTGGACGCGAAGGCAGCGCGCACGAATCTCACGCTCTTGCCGCAGATCAACGGCCGGCTCGAGAACGATCTCGACCGGTCCGAAAATCTCGTCGGCCCCTATTCGCTCTACGGGCTGATTCCGCAGTCGCGTTATTCGCTCAACACGGCTGAAGTACGCGCAACCTGGCACCTTCCCTCGGTCAGTTCGGCTGCCGCGGCCGGCGCCGACGCACGCGCCGCCGCGGCTGCTCGCGCAACGCTGCAGCACGCAACCGCCGTGGCCGGCGCGGACCTGATCGCCGCCTATTTCGGTCTGGTCGGCAATCAGCTTCGCGTCGATACCGCCGCCGCCGACCTCCGCTTCCGAGACGAGGTCCTCACCCTCGCGCAAGGACGCGAGCGGGCCGGTCTGATTGCCGGCGTGGAAACAGACCGTGCACGCGTTGAACGGCTGCAGAGTGAGGCCTCGCTCGAGGCCGCGAAAGCTCATGGTGAAAACGCGCGCGAGAGCTTCGCCTCACGTATCGGAGCCGCGGCAACGTGGAGCCCCGCACTTCCAAGCGCCATTCCCGAGCCGCCCCTGCCGTCCGATTCGCTGGAACACATGGTCGCGACCGGGCTCGCACATCGCACCGACGTCGCCGCAGCTCGCGCGCGCGTCGGGGCTGCGCTTTCCGCAATCCGTGCTCAGCGCACCACGTGGCTGCCCGAGCTCGTCGTCGGCGCAGCGTTCGGCAATCAGTACTCGCCCACGTTCGGACCGCTCGTGCCGGGCGGCGGCGCTCCCGGCTTCTGGGAGCTCTCAGCCCAAGAGCGCATTACCGTGCCGCTGTTCGACGGCGGAGCACAGCGCAAATTACTCGGGGCTCTTCAAGCGCGCGTCGATGCTGCGAACGAGCGTCTCGACGCGCTCGTTCGCAGGGTGGAGACGGAGGTGCGAGCGGCGTATCGCGCCGGCGATCTCGCGCACAGACAACTCGCCATTGCGCGCCAGGCAGCCGACCTCAGCCGCGAATCGACCCGGATCGCGCAGCGCCAATACGCCGCCGGCGTCTTGAGCTTGAGCGACGCAGCCGCCGCCGAACGCGATGCCGTGGCCGCCAACGCCGACTTCGTGCAAGCGCAAACGGCGTATCTCTCGGCCGTCTTGCAACTCCACCTCGCCGCCGGCGATGACGACGTCGATGATCTGCTCGCGCTGGCACGCTGAGCGCTGGGCGGCGCCCGCGCTTGTGGCCGTCCTGGCGTCGTGCTCGCACGCGCCGGCGCCGCAGTTGATCCATCCGGCGTGGCTCTACCGCGAGACGACGGTGCCGGCTAGCGGAAGACTCGAGTATTCCGACGTTCGTGTCGTCTCGAGCGAGGTGTCGGCAACGCTCGAGACCCTGCTCGTGGCGCCCGGCACACACGTGCGCACCGGTCAGGAAATCGCCGTTCTCGAGAGCCCGGAAATCAGCGCGAATGCAGCGGCTGCAACGGCGGCGCTGGATGAAGCCCGGGCCGACCTCCAGGCGGCACGAACCAACGCCGCGCGCGGACCGCAAGAGCGGCGCGCGGCGCTTGCCCGTGCCGCCGCAGCGCGATCCGGGGCCTTCGCGGCCCTCGAGAGCGCCCGCTTTGCGGCGGCAAACGGCAGCCTTTCCGAGGATGCCGGCGGCACGGCCGCGCAACGGCGCGCAGCCGTCGACGAAGCGCTCACCAAAGCCATGATCGACGACCAAGAAGCGCAGCACCAGCTCGCGATCGATCAAGCCCTTTACGCCGACCGCGCGATCGCGCTCCAATCGCTGCGCAACGCTCAAGACGCCGCGCACACGGCGGCAGCAACCCTGCAGGCGGCGCAAGCAGCTCGGCGCCAAACATATGCGGCGCTGGAACGAGTCGGGCCGATTCTGGCCCAGCGGCAATCCGCGGCCGCGAGCGCGTTGACGGCAGCACAACGCGGCTACGAGCAGGCGCTCACGGAGTCAGACGAGCTCTTGCATTCGAGGCTTGCAGCTGCCCGGGCCGCGGCCGCTGCGCGCGAAAGCGCAGCGGAGTTCGCCGCCGGCCGGCGCGCCGCTCTCACCGTGCGCGCACCCGCCGACGGGGTCATCGACTCAATCGCATCCTCGGCGTCGGACGAGGACCGCCCGCTGCAGAACGGAGAGAGTGTGGCCGCCGGTACGCGCATTGCGACCCTACGGCTCGATGACCGCCTGATCGTGCGGGCGAGCGTGGACGAGCAAGACATGGGCCGCATTCGCACGGGAGAACCGGCACGCATCACGAGCGGAAACCTTGGTTCCCGGCCGCTGAGGGGAACAGTCGTCGGCATCGATCCGCGCATCCGGCAAACCTCAGACGGACGCCGAGTTACGGTACTGGTCCGCCTTTCACGTCCGGCGCCGGCTCTCGCGTCGGGCAGCGACGTCGACGTAACCTTCGTTACCGATCGCCGGCGCGTGCTCACAGTGCCCGTCACCGCGCTTGCATACAACGGCGGAAAACCGCAGCTCTTCGTGGCTGCCGGTGCGGGCGTCGAACCGGTTCCCGTTTCGGTCTCGCCGATTGACGTGAACCGCGTCGCCGTGCAAGGAAGAATCGGCCCCGACACGGCGGTCGTCGGCGATCCGTATCGCTGAAACGTTCATGGGCGATGACGGGCTCGAACCGCCGACCTTGTCCGTGTAAAGGACCTGCTCTCCCAGCTGAGCTAATCGCCCCGGAACTCCGGCCTTCGCCGTAGCGGGCACCACGTCTTTGCACGCGAAGGCCGTCTGCATGCAGCGACGTGGCGCGGCCATCGACGATACGAAGCCGATCTGGCGGACGATGCTGGTGTTCTTGGTCCCGCTGATGCTCGCCAACGTCTTGCAGTCGGCGTCCGGCACGTTCACCAGCATCTTCCTCGGCCGCATGATCGGCGTGCGCGCGCTTGCCGCCGCCTCGTCGATGTTTCCGATGCTGTTCTTCCTGATCTCGTTTTTCTTCGGGATCGCGAGCGCCAGCACGGTGCTGATCGGGCAAGCCTACGGCGCGCACGATCAGCCGCGTCTCAGCCGCGCCGCCGGCACGACGCTGATGTTCGCGGTCGTGTTCGGCGTCGTGATCGGCGCCATCGGCCTAATCTTCGAGCCGCGATATGCTGGCAGCTGATCGCAACGCCGCCGGACGTGATCGACGACGCGGTCGCCTACGCGCGAATCATCTTCGTCACGCTGCCGATGCTGTTCATCTACCTCGGCTACACGACGTTTCTGCGCGGCATCGGCGACTCGCGCTCGCCGCTGATCGTGCTGATCGCCAGCACGGCCATCGGCGTCGTGCTCACGCCGCTGCTCATTCGCGGCGCTTTCGGGATGCCGGCGCTCGGCATCATCGCGGCGCCGATCTCGAACATGCATCTCGACGGCGATCGGGCTCATCGGGCCTGCTCGTCTACCTCGAGCGCACCGACAACCCGCTGGCCTTCGGCAAGCTGCGCCACTACCTGCGGCATCGAGATGCCGCTGCTGATGACGCTGGTGCGAATCGGCGATTCCGACCGGCATCCAGTTCGTGATGGTCTCGCTCTCCGAGATCGCGGTGATCTCGTTCGTCAACCGCTTCGGCTCGTCGGCGACGGCCGCGTACGGCGCGGTCAACCAAATCGTGAGCTACGTGCAGTTTCCGGCGATCAGCATCGGCATCACCGCGTCGATCTTCGGGGCGCAATCGATCGGCGCGCAGCGCACCGACCGTCTGCGCAAGATCGTGCGCGCCGGCGTGACGCTCAACTACGTCATCGGCGGCATGTTGATCATGGTCGTCTACTTGCTCGCGCGCGAGATCCTCTCGCTGTTCCTCACCGATCAGTCGACGCTCGAACACGGCGCGCGATCTGCTCTCGATCACGCTCTGGAGCTACGTGATTTTCGGGAACACCGAGCGTGCTCTCGGGCATGATGCGTTCGAGCGGCAGCGTGCTGTGGCCGACGACGATTCAGATCGTGCACGATCTGGGTCGTCGAGGTGCCGATCGCGTGGGTGCTCTCGCACGGCGCGCTCGGACTGCGCGGCGTGTGGATCGCCTACCCGATCGCGTTTCATCGGTCGCACTCACGCTGCAATCCGCCTACTACTTCGGCGTCTGGCGGCGCAAGCCGATCCGCGCCTTGCACGCCTCACCCCTCGCCGACGCCGAGGGCGAGCGCATCGAAGAGGCCGCCGCCGGCGCTTAGACCTTCGCTTTGGCGCGCTCGACGGTGGCGGCGGCTGAGGCGAGTTGGGCGAGGACGGTTTCGACCGGCGGCGGCGGGCTCGTGAAGCCCATCGCTTCTTCGTAGGCGCGGCGGACATCGTCGGGTTGGCCGGCTTGGAACGGGTAGAGGCGCGAAGCCGGCAAACGGATGCGCGTCGAGCTCGGCGCGCGTCAGGCCCTCGACCAGCGAGCGGCGGTTGGCGACCGGCAGCGCGACGCATTCGTTGGCCTGCGGATCGCGCACGATCGCTTTGGGATCCTCGCCGCGCGCGACGCGTTCGAGATCGTCGAGGAAGCGCTTGCGGACCATGATCACGCCGCGGTCGCTCGAGCCGAGATGCTCGTTCCAGCGATCGGAGATCTTGCCCTGACCGAGCCAGGCGACGAAATCCTGATTCATCACGTGCGTCGTGATCCACTTGCCGGTCAGCTCGTCCTTGATCGGGCCGTGCCAGGTCGGGATCGTGCCTTGCTCGTAGGGCTCTTGTTCTTTGGGCACGCGCGCGAAGTGCCACGTGACGCTGAGCATGTTCTCATCGTCGATCGGCACGCGCCACTCGAAGTGGTCGCCGGTGTAGAGCGCGTTCGGCCACAGGCACGTGCGCCCGATCGTCCACAGCAGATCGTTCTCGTCGGTGTCTTCGGTGACGCGGCGGTAGACGAAGCCGTGCTCGAACTCATCGAACGCGAGCTTCGTGTGGCGCGGCGCGTACGGGCCCGTCTGACCGCGCAAGCGCAGGCTCCAGTTGCGATGCATCCACTCGAAGTGCACGGGGTCGATCGAGTTTTCCTGACCCTGCAGCCAGTTGCACGGCACCTCGGAGATCACGATCTGCTTGAAGCCGTTCTTCCACAGGAACGGCTCGTAGTTCGGCACGAGCGGCGCCGGCTGCCGGGCCGAGGTACGCCCACAGCAATCCGGCCTTCGCCTCGACCGGATAGGCGGTGATGCGCACCTTGTCGCGATAGCGCGCGTCGGGGTTGGCGACGTCTTCGAACGGCTGCTCGACGCACTTGCCGCTCGCATCGAAGTTCCAGCCGTGGTAGTTGCAGCGCAGGCCGCAGTTCTCGACGAACCCGTAGGAGAGGTCGGCGCGGCGGTGCGGGCAGTGGCGATCGACCAAGCCGTAGGTGCCCGAGAGATCGCGGTAGAGCACGAGGTCTTCGCCCATCAAGCGCACGGCTTTGATCGGGTTGCGCTCGAGCTCGCTCACGCCGGCGATCGGCATCCAATAGCGGCGCAGCAGGTCGCCCATCGGCGTTCCCGGACCGACCCGGGTCAGCAGTTCGTTCTTCGCTTGCTCGAGCATCGGCAACTCCTCCGCCAGACGTTTTTGTCTGGCCGGCCGGGGTTCATGCCGGCCGCCGCAAAATTGCCGCCGGCGTTTCACCCTACGGAATCGCGGCCTCGTCTTGGGCCAGTTCCTTGGCCGTTTCGTGCAGCTTGCGCATCCCGATGACCCGGTCGAGCAGCGCCTCGTCGCCGGCCAGCGCGGCCGAGCGCCCGGCGTGCACGATCCGGCCGCGTTCGAGCACGATCGCCTGCGCCGTCATCTCGAGCGCGAACGCCGCGCGCTGCTCGACCAGGATCAGCGTCGTGCCCTCATCGGCGACGAGGCGGCGCAAGCAGTTCGACACTTCCGCGATGATCACCGGCGCCAGCCCCTCGAGCGGCTCGTCGAGGATCAGCACCGACGGGATTGGTCATCAGCGCGCGCCCGATCGCCAGCATCTGCTGCTCGCCGCCCGAGAGCTGGTTGCCCATGTTCTTGATGCGCTCGCGCAGGCGCGGGAAGAGCTCGTACACGCGGTCGCGGTTCCACGGCCCCTTGCGCGCCGCGATCACGAGATGTTCGTCGACGGTGAGCGAGGGAAAGCACTCGCGGCCCTGCGGCACCCAGCCGAGGCCGGCGGTCACGCGCTCGTGCGGCGGCGCCGTGCGTGATGTCGGCGCCGCGGACCGTGATCTTGCCGCTGCGCAGCGGCACGTGGCCGAGCAGCGCGAGCATCAGCGTCGATTTGCCGACGCCGTTGCGGCCGAGCACCGCCAGCGACTGGCCCGCCGTCAGCGTGAAGCCGACGTCGTGCAGCACGATGCCCTCACCGTAGCCCGCGGTGATCGTTTCGGCGGTCAGGAGCGCTTGCGAATCAGACATGGACTTCATCACCTAGATAGATGCGGCGCACTTCGGGATCGGCGGCGATCTCGGCCGGCGTGCCCTCGCACAGGATGCGGCCGGCGACGAGCACCGTGATGCGTTCCGCGAAGCGGAACACCAAGTCGATGTCGTGCTCGATGAACAGCACCGCGATGTCGCTCGGCAGCGCCGAGATCACCGAGAGGATCTCGCCGCTCTGCTGCTGCGGCACGCCGGCGGCCGGTTCGTCGAGCAGCAGCACTTTCGGCTTCGCCGCGAGCGCGAGCGCGATTTCGAGCAGCCGCTGGCGGCCGTACGCGAGCTGCGCCGTCGGCCGGTCGCAGTCTTCGGCCAGATGCAGTTGCGAGAGCACTTCGTAGGCCTCGTCGATCGCATCGTGCGAGCGCTTGAGACTGCGCCACAGCGAGGCGCCGTAGCCGCGGCGCTGGCACACGACCATCGTCACCGCTTCGATCGGCGTCAAGCGCGGGAAGAGCGTGTTGATCTGGAACGTGCGCGTCAGGCCGCGCGCCACGCGCTGATCGGCCGTGAGGCCGGTGATGTCGCCGCCTTCGAGATAGATCTTGCCGCTGGTCGGCGGCAGCGCGCCGCCGAGCAGGTTGATCAAGCGTCGTCTTGCCCGAACCGTTCGGCCCGATCAGCGCGTGGCGGCAGCCGTGCGGCACGTGGAAGTCGACGTCGCTCGCAACACCCGCAGCGCGCCGAAATTCTTGCACAGCTGCCGTGGTCGAGAGCGCGTCGCCCGAAAAGCCGTTCACGATTTGCTCCGCTTCGAGCGGATCCAGACGATGAGCCGGTCGACGCCGCCGATCAGTCCGCCGCGCGCGAAGAGCACGAAGAGCACGAGCAACAGGCCGACCCAGAAGTTCCAATACACCGGGTTGAGATCGGAGAGCCGGTCTTGCGCGACCATGTAGGCCGCGGCGCCGACGAGCGCGCCGATCAGCGTTCCCATGCCGCCGATCATCACCATGATCAGCGCCGCCGCCGAGCGGTCGAAGCTCAGCGCGCTCAGCGCAACCGTCTGCGTGATCTGCGCGAGCAGCGCGCCGGCCACGCCGGCGAGCGCGGCCGATACCGTGAACGCCACCATATAGCGCTTGCGCAGCGGAATGCCGATCGCCGGCACGCGCCGCACGTTCTCGCGAATGCCCTTGAGCTCGAGGCCGAACGGCGAGTTCACGATCCGGCGCGCGACGAGATAGAGCAAGAACACGACGACGAACGTGTAGATCACGGCCGTGCGCCCGTAAAAGTCGAACGAGAAGTGGCCGAAGATCGGCGCGATGTTGATGCCCGAGAGGCCGTCGTCGCCGCCGGTGATCCCGCGCGCGCTGTGCGCGGCTTCATAGAGCAACAGGCCGACGCCGAGCGTGATCATGATCAGGCCGATGCCCGTGAGACGCGAAACGACGACGCTCAGCGCCAACCCCGCGATGCCCGCAATGACCGCGGCGACCGCCAAACCGCTGATCGGTTCGGTCCAGCCGGCGCGCGCGAGCAGTCCGGCGGTATACGCGCCGATACCGAAAAACGCCGCGTGGCCGAGCGAGGGAATGCCCGCGTAACCGACGAGCAGATCGAACGACAGCGCGAACAGCCCGGTGATCAGCACTTGCGCGATCAGCACGAGGTGGGTCGGAAAGAGCACGATCGAGATCGCGGCAGCGATCCAGAACGCGATCTCTTCCCAGCGCCAGCGGCTGGCGGAGGCGAAGACCTGGTGGGCTTTGTCGGGCGAGGCCGCAACCGGTGCGGGGGCCTGGATTTCGATCGTCGTCATGCTTTAGCGAACAATCCGTGCGGGCGCCAGAACAGTACGATGACCGTCAGGGCGTAGATGATGAACGGGCCGGTTTGCGGGATGTAGTACTTGCCCGCGACGTCCACCACACCCAAGAGCAGCGCCGCGACCAGCGCGCCCTTCATCGAGCCGTGGCCGCCGAGCGTGACCACGATCAGCACGTAGGCGAGGAAGTCGAGCGCGAACGTGGGGCTCAGGCCGACCAGGTTGACGCTGAGCGCCCCGCCCAAGCCCGCCAGCGCGCTGCCGATGAAGAACGCCAGCATGAAGAGCTGATCGACGTTGATGCCGCAGCTCGCCGTGACCCGGCGGTTGTCGACCGCGGCCCGAACCTTGGCGCCGAAACTCGTGCTGTCGATGCCCCAGATCAGCGCCCACACGACGAGTCCGCCGGCGACGATCAGAAACAGCCGGTACACGTCGATGTCGAAGTTGCCGACCTGGATGCTGCCGCTCAGATACGACGGCATCCGCACGGGCTGGTTGACCGAGCCCCAGATGAACGTTACCGAGGCGACCGACATCGAGACGATGCCGACGGTCAGCATGATCTGATAGAGCTGCGAGACGTTGTAGAAACGCCGGAACAGCAGCCGCTCGAGCACGCCGGCGAAGAGCGCGGTCACGAGCGCCGCCACCGGCAGCGTCAGCAAAAACGGCCAGCCGTAGGCGTTCATCAGCGTCACGGCAACGTAGCCGCCGAGCATCGCGAACGCCGCGTGCGCGAGGTTCGCGAACCGCATCAAGCCCTGCGTCACGGCGAGGCCCGCCGACATCAGGAACAGGAGCACGCCATACGCGACGCCCGAGAAGATGATATAGAGGAGGTTGCCGATCATGAATGCTCGCTCGGATCCCGGACCATGGGATAGGTGTCGATTTCGGTGTTGACCAGCTTGCCGCCGCGCAGCTCGGTGCGCCGGATGTAGACGTTCTGCACGATGTCGCGGGTGTCGGGATCGATCGCGATCGGGCCGCGCGGGCTCTCGAACTTCAGCGTCTTCACGATCTCCATCGTCTTATCGGGATCGACCTGACCCTTTTGCGCTTCGATGACCTTGTACATCGCGGTGAACGCATCGTACGTGCCGACGCCGCCAAAGGTCGGCGGCAGGCCGCCGGATTGCGCCTCGAACGCCTTCACGAAATCGCGGTTCATCTTCGAATCGTGCGTGCCGGAATAGTTCATCGAGCTGATCACGCCGACCGCGGCGTCGCCGATGGCCGGCAGCACTTGTTCGGTGACCAAGTCGCCGGCACAGAAGATCTTGATGCCGGCTGCGGTCAAGCCTTGCGATTGGGCCTGCTTGAGGAACGTCGTGCCCGACCCGCTGGCGTTGAGGAAGATGTAGACGCCGTCGGGCTTCGCGTCTTTCACGCGCTGCAGGTAGGCCGAGAAATCCGTGGCGTTGACCGGCACGCGAATCTCGCCCAAGACTTTGCCGCCCTCGGCCGTGAACGCGTTCTCGAAGGTTTGCCCCGAGTCGATCCCCGGCCCGTAATCCATGAAGATCACGTACATGTTGCGCATGCCGGTCTTATAGGCGTACTTCGCCAGCGGTACCGTCACTTGCGTCGCGGTCATGCTGTAGCGGCTCATGTAGGGGTTCTTGGCCATGATGTTCGAGGTCGTCGCGTTGACGATGAACACCGGCGTTTTCGAGGCGGTCGACACGGTGCCGACGGCGACGGCGTTAGGAGTGAAGATCAAACCGGTCAGCATATCGACGTGCTGCTGAACGATGAGTTCTTGCGCCAGCCGTTTGGCGTTGTCGGGGGCGATGCCGCCGTCGTCGCGCCGGATGATCTCGACCTTGCGGCCCGCGATCGTGTCGCCGTGCTGCTTTTGGAAGACCGCGACGATGTCGTCGAATTCCTTACCCGCCGTGCCGCCCGCGCCCGAGAACGAGTAGACGACGCCGATGCGGATCGGCGTCTGCTGCCCGAGCACCGCTCCCGCGCCGGCGCCCAAGCCCAGCACCGCGGCCACCATGAACATGACGAAGCGCGATCGTTTCAGCAAAGCAGAACCTCCGGCGTGCGGTTTCAAGCGGTTTTCACGCGCGGCCGGCGCTCGCGGTGCTGGAGCAGGTCGACGAGGAAGTCGCGGAACGCCGCGGTGGCCTGCGGCAGATAGCGGCCGCGCGCCCACGAGAGGCCGAAGGTGCGGTAACAGCGCGGCGCCCGGATCGTCAAGGAGGTCGCGTTGAGGTCGGGGATCCGCGCGTCCTTGGGCACGAGCGCCACGCCGAAACCGGCGCCGACGAGCCCGCGCAGCGTGGCCACCTCTTCGCCTTCGAACGCGATCTGCGGCGCGAACCCGGCCTCACGGCACAGGTCGTCGGCGATCTGGCGCAAGCCGTAGTTGGGCTTGAGCGCGATGAACGGGTCGGCGGCCAGATCGATCAGGTCGGCCGATTCACGGCCGGCCAGCCGGTGCGAGTCGGGGACCAGCGCCACCAGCTCCTCATCCCACAGCGGCAGCCATTCGACGGCCACCTCGGCGAAGCGGGGCGAGGACAGGCACAGGTCGATTTCGCCGGTCATCAAGCGCTGCTGCAAGAGCGGCGCCGGACCTTGCAGGAGGCGAAATTCAGCGTCGGGGTGGTCGTCGCGGAAGCGCCGGATCGCGTCGGGCACGGTGCGCAGCCCGAGGGTGGCGTAGAAGCCGAGAGCGATCGGGCGGCTGCGCCGCTCCTCCGAGAGGTCGTGCAGCTCGCGCCGCGCGTCCTCGAGCTCCGCGATCACGCGTTCGACCCGGCGCAGCAGGGCGCGGCCGGAGCGGGTGATGCGGATGCCGCGGCCGTCGCGCTCGAACAGCGCGACCCCATAGTATTCTTCGAGCCGGGCGATACTGCGGCTCAAGGCCGGCTGCGAGATCGCCAGCACATCCGCCGCCCGGCCGAAGTGCTCTTCCTTTGCCGCGGCGGCAAAGTAGCGCAACGCGTCGATATCCATGCTGAACTCTCATGTGCCTAGCGCATACGGAACCGCAACGAATCATAACCGGTGCGTACCGATAATGCAAGAAGGTTCCACCAGAACGCCACTCGCATCGAGGTGCGATGCGACTCGACGTTCACGCGCACTACTTTTGCCAAGAATATATCGACGTGCTGGAGCGCTTGGGGGTCGACGCCGGACGCCTGGAGCCCGCCTATCGCCTGCTGCACCCAACCCGCGAGGCCGACTTCGCCGAGCGCTTCGCCGCCATGGACCGGGCCCACGTCGACAAGCAGATCCTCTCCGTCTCCGGCGTCTCGCCCTACTCGCTCGAGGAAAAGAACGCCGTCGAGGGCGCGCGTTTCGCGAACGACCTCTACGCGGAACTCGCGATCCAGACGCCGGCCCGCTTCGCCGCGTTCGGCGTGCTGCCGATGCCGCACGTCAAGCCGGCGATCGCCGAGATCGCGCGCTGCCTCGACGAGCTCGACATGTGGGGCATCACGATGAACACCTCGATCCTCGGCACGAGCCTCGCCGACCCGTCGTTCGATCCCATCTATGCCGAGCTCGACAAGCGCGGCGCCGTGCTGTTCATCCACCCGGCCGGTCTCGCGTGCGGCTCGCCCGATCTCGTGGCCAACGGACTGACCTGGCCGCTCGGCGCGCCGTTCGAAGATTCGATGGCGATCCTCGAGCTGTTGCAGGCCGGCTTCACGCAGCGTTTCCCGCGCATCAAGACGATCGTGCCGCACCTCGGCGGTACGCTACCGTTCCTGATCCAGCGGCTCGATCATATGGCGCAACGCTACATGCCCGGCAAAGGCGTGCCGCGCGAGGAGCTGCGCAAGCTGTGGTTCGATACGGTCAACGGGCACCCGCCGTCACTGCGCCTCGCGATCGAGACGTTCGGTTTGGAACGCATCGTGTTCGGCACCGACTGGCCGTTCTGGAAGGGCGAAGCGCACCAACTGGCGGCCGATTACCTCGACCAGCTGGGCCTGACGCCCGCCGAGATCGCGCTGATCGACTCGGGCAACGCGCGCGCGCTGTTCGGCAGCCGGATCTAACCGGCCGGCGCGTACCCGCCGCGCACGCCGGTATCGAGCACGAGTTGACGGATCGCCGCGATGACGTTGTCGACGGGCGCGCGGCGATAGGCGAAGTGTTCGTCCGGCGGCGGCGGAAAGACCGCCATCGTCGCGTTCGCTTCGTAGAGCAGAATGTTCCCCGCGGCATCGCGTCCGAAATCGATACCGGCGTAGTCGAGGCCCAGCACGGCGGCGATCTGCTCGAGCGCCGCGATCCCGTTCGCGCCCAGCGCCGCCTCCATGTCGCTCACAAAGATCGCTTCTTCCGCGCGGTGATCGGGCCGGTCGGCCATGTCGGCTGAGAAGTAGTGCACCTTCCAGCGCGGTGAGATCGCCAAGTGCAGCGGGTAGAGTTTGCCGCCGATGAAGAGCACGCGATATTTGCGGTACATTTCGTCGGCGCCGCGGCCGTCGAGATAGGCGATCACCAGCAATTCCAGGCCGGGCAGCGAGTCGCGCACGGCGTCGAGCGCGAACGGCGAATCGACCCACGCGAAGTGGTTACCGGTATGATGTCCGGGCGAGCGCAGCAAGAGCGGAAACGTGAACCCGCGCTTCGCGAGCTCCTCGCGCGTGACCGCGCCGCGCGGTAGCGCGATCGTGCGCGGCGCGATGACACCCGGAATGCGCGCGAGCCGCTCGGTGATGCTCGCGCGACCGCTCGCCAACACCGCCTCCGGATCGTTGATCACCGGTGCACCCGAACGCGCTACGATCTCGCGCGCGACGCGCAGCGGTACGAGCGAACGGTCGACGTCGCCGATGCCGTTGAAGATCATGTGGTGCGGCGGGAGTTCGAGCCAGGGTTGATAGCCCTCGGCGACCAGCGTATACAACCGCACGACGCTGCTGTCGAAGAACGGGTGCGTGACGACGTTGCCGCCGTGCGCGGCCAGCAAGAGCAGCACGTCGACCGGCATTCCGTTGCCGTGGTAGGGAGCCACGCGCACCAGTGGTTTCACGAACGCCAGCTGATGATGCTTGAGCGCTGAATCCTCATCGCCGGACTCGCGATAGAGCAGCGAGAGCGCGAAGTGCAAGTTCGGATAGTCGGCCTTCACGCGCAGACCCGCGTGGTAGGTGGCTTCAGCGCCGGCGTAATCGCCGTCTTCGAACAGCGCGTTGCCGAGGTTGACGTACGCCATCGGTTCGTCCGGATGTTCGATGACCGCTTTGGTGTAGAGCGCGCGCGCAACCGAGCGCTGACCGTGCATGTGCAGCAGCGAGCCCAGATTGGTCAGCGCGCCGAAGTTCGCGGGTTCGCGCCGGAGCACGCCGGCATAGGCGTGTTTGGCCTGTTCGTAGCGCGCCAGATCTTCCAGGCAGCACGCACGCGCGAACTGCAGCTTCACGTCGTCGGGGTTCGCTTCCAGCAGCGCGTCGATGCGCACGAGCGCTTCCTCGTCGGCGAAGGCTTGCGCGCTGACGCGCATCGCCATCGTGACGCGACTCGGCGCCGGCTCGCGCGGGCCGGCGGGTGCTAGGTCCATCAATTAGTCATCGGCGCCCGGCGGCGCCGGGATTACGCGTCGAGCGAGCGGGCGCCCGTAAACGTGAACAGCGGTTCGCGCTCACCGGAGAAGAAGGCGATCATATCGCTGACCATCGCTCGGCAGCTTTCCTCGGTGAGGTGATAGCGGCGTTCGGCGGTGCGGCGGTAGATGGCCGAGGCGGCGGTGCCGCTGACCGCATCGATGCCGGGCGTGTCGACGAACGAGGCCGTCGCTACGCCGTCGGGCTGCTGCGCGACGATGACGGTTTGCCCGTCGTAGGACCAATGGACAACGTTCCCGTCGCGCCAGAGGGTGAGATCGTCGCCGAAGTTCGAGAAGAGCGGGGCCGTGGCGGCGGCGAGATTGGAACCGGAGGGGACGCTGAGCACGACCATAGCATACCCGCACGCCCCGGGCGCCGCATCGGCCACGCGGCCAGCACCCGCCCCCGCAAATTAGAAAACGGTCGCATCCGCCGGCGGCGGAAACGGCCGTTTTCGCTGGTTCGGGCGCGAGCGCTTAGCGCAGGTGCTGGGCGATCGCCTCGCCGACGATTTCCGGCGCGCCTTGCGGCTGCTTGAACGCGACCGACAGCTTCTCGCCGTTGTCGAACGAGATCGTCGCGGCCGTTTCGCTGGAATCCAGCGAGGCGACGACATTGCCGGCCGAGCTGACCCAGTGCGCGGAGTCCCACGACAGTTCTTCCGTGCGGACTTCACGACCGAGGCGGGCGTGGACTTGATCGTTAACCGAGTCGATCCATTGATCGAAATTCATGATACTGCTCTCCAGAAGGTCGTTGTCCGTTTGGATAAGACCTTTATAATCATACATACCGTCCTGGACAATTGCAAGGTCGTAAAGCCCTGATTTGCAATGTTATTGTCCAGATGGATAGTCGCAGACGCCGCTCGGCGGCCTTGGCCGTCCGTTTCGTGCGTGATGCGCCATTTGTATAACACCGGCGCCCTTGCCGGCGGTTCCGCCGTCGTGAACGACCCGGTGCGATGGAAACGAGCATCCGGGCGGTTGGGGTGGGCGCGTCCGCGGCGCCGGCCGCCCTCCGCGCCGCGCTCGCGCCGGCGGCCGGTGGGCCGGCATTGTCCTGCGACCACATCGCGCCCCGGCCGGCCGCAGCTGGGCTGCTTGTTCCGGCGCCCGCAATCGTCCGCCATACGGGCGTGGGCGGATCGGTCACGCTCCGGACGACGCCGGCGGCCGCCGCGCGGATCGCCGCCGGCCTGCACCAGGTGCGCACCGTCGACGGGGTGGCGCTAACTTACCCGAGTCAGGATCTGCGCGCGATCGAGTCGGCCGATCCGCACCGGCACGGCCAAACCCACGGCCTCACCGAGCACGTCGGCAACGACCTGGCCGCCAACGTGCGGCGGCTGCAGGCGCAGCCGCTGATCCGGGCCGCCGGCGGCTATACGGATGGAGCGCTCGCCCAGCGCGCGACCGACCGTACGATCGCGAACCCCGCCAATCAGCGCGCCATCGGTGCGTTCCTAGCCGACCCCGAACGGCTCAAGACGGCGCTCGAGCGGGTCGATCTGGGCGGCACCGTCGGCACGACCACGACCCGGGCCGACCTCGACGCGGGCCGGCCGGTACTGATCCCCGGCCGCACCGCGACCGTCGTCCTCATCAAAGACGCGTCCTTTCCGGAGGGCTATCGCGTCCTGACCACCTACCCCGACACCCGCCCGGCCGAGGTCGATACACGAGGGAACCGCCAATCATGATCTACGTGGACGTCCCCGCCTACCCCGAACTGCGCCAGCTCTTCGGCGCCTACCTCAACGCCGACTTCGCCGCCGAGTACGGGTCGGTCGCCGCGGCCCTGGCCGCCTATCGCCGCGAGACGGGCCAGCGGCACCGCACCGCGGCGCGCGCCGAGCTCGACCGGCTCACCGCTGCGCCCGGCGCGGCGACCCGCCTCGCCGCCGCCCTGTCGGACCTGGGCTGCGAGGTCGCGCTCGCGACGGCCGGCGAGGCGTGGGGACTCGCGGCCACGATTCGCCGCGTGCTCGACGACGGATAAGCCGACTCGGACTTGACTATAACGATATATCGAGATAATATCGCGATATGATTGAGTTCGCCAAACGCGCCCTTGCCGCGGGCGGTCGCCTCCCGCCCGAGCCGGCGACGGTTCTGCACGTCGAGCCGGTCACGCCGGGCGTCCGGCGGATGACCTTGGGCGGCGCGGCGGCCGGCCGGCTCACGGCCGAGGGAACACCGGCGCCGGCCGCGTGGTTCAAGCTCTATCCGCCTAACGGTCACGGCCGGGCCTATACGCTGAGCGGCTCCGACCCCGGCGCGGCCACGGTCGACGTAGACCTCGTGCTGCATGGCGACGGCAACGACGGCTCGGTCGCCGGTTGGGCCCGCACCGCGCGCGCCGGGGACGTGGTCTACCTCGGCCGCTTGCGCAACGGCCGCTTCGCCGTGCTGCCGGATGCGGGGTGGCTGTGGCTCGCGACCGACGCTGCGGCGCTGCCCGCCGCGCAGAGCATCCTGAGGACGCTGCCGGCCGATATCACGGCCTACGTCACCGTGAGCGTCAGCGACCCGGCCGAACGGCAGCCGTTGGCGACGGCCGCAACGCTCGAGGAAACCTGGCTCTACGGCGGCGCCGCCCAAGGCGTGCTGCCGGCCAGCGGAACAGCGGTCCTGAAATCGCGGCCGGGCCAAGCCTGGATCGCCGGTGAGAGCGGCTGGGCAAAACGCACCTACGCCGCGCTCGTCAACGCGGGCACGCTCGAAGCGGATCGCGTCAGTGCCAAGGGATACTGGAAAGTCGGCGAGAGCGGCCACCGCGAGCGTGCGCGAGGCGGCCGCTAGAGCCCCTTGCCGCGCAGGTAGCCGATCAGGTAATCGGCGATCGCGAGGTTGTTCTTCTCCAGCATCATCATGTGGCCGTTGCCCAAGATGCCGACGTTTTCGAGGCGCACGAAATCGTTGTGCACGCCGGCTTGCGTGAGATAGCGCGACATGCACTGCTCGGTCTGCGCGAACGCCGAGGCCTGCGACACCAGCACGAGCACCGGGAAGCCTTGTAAGTTCACGAGCGTGCGCGCCGGTTCGGCTTGCTGCCAGCACGGCAGCAGATCCGGCGAGTCGGGCGCCGCTTGCGGCACGCGCGTCAGTTGCGCGGCGCTCGTTAGCGCGGGTGCGTACGCGATCGGCGAGCTCGTGATGCCGTAAGCCGGACCGAGCGTCGCCGGCGTGATCGAGGCGGGCAAGGGCGGCGTGTAATACGGTCCGGCCGAGGGTTCGAGCGCGAGCACCGCGCGGATCAGCTTCGGCCGCGCGTCGGCGATCTGCCAGCCGAGTTGGCCGCCTTGCGAATGCGTCAGCAGAATCGCCGGTCCGATGCGATCGAGCAGCGCCGCGCCGGCGCTGCGCATCAAGGCTTCCGTCTCATCGGTATCGGCGAGGCCTTCGACTTGCGCGGCGGCGAGTTGATCGAAGACGGGATCGCCGGGTTGTCCGCGCTGCGGTCCGGTGCCCGGCCACTGCGTGTGCAGCTTCGCCTGCGGCCAGCGGTTTACGCGCTCCGGCGCGATCCAGCGTTCGCTCGCGAAGGTGGCACTGTAACCGTGGATCTGGCCGTTGATCTGCGGATAGTAGGCCGAGCGTCCGCGCGCGGGCTGGTCGACGACGTACACCGCGAAGCCGTGCTCGACGAAATAGTCGGCCCAGCCTTCGCGCCCGTCCGGCGTTCCCTCGAAGTTCGTGCCGGTTTGGTCCGCGCCGTGGATCATCACGATCGGATACGGATGCGTCTTGCGTTGCGGCACCATGAAGTGCACGTACATCGCACCCGCCCAACCGGACCGTCGGAATCTTTCTGATAACCGCCGCCGGAGAAAAAATAGCCGTGATCGGCGAGCGCCGCTTGCGGTACCGGCGCCGCCGTGACGGCTGCCGTGCAGCTCGCGCCGAGGACCGCCGCGAGAACGATGTGCTTGAGCATGGAACCCCTTCTTCTCACGGTGCGAACGCCGTGATGAAATCCTTGGCCGGAAACGGCGCTTTGATGAACCCGTACTTGGCCGCGAGATCGATCGCCGGCTGGACGAGCTCGGGCGTCACCGTGGTGGCGAAGATCGGCCGCCGCGCGTTGGCGAGCTCGGCCTCCGTGTACTTGCTGTTCTTGGCATAGATCGCGATTGCATCGTGGGGGTTGGCGTTGGCCCACACCGACGCTTGCCGCACGATGGTCGCGAAGGCGCGCGCGTCGGCCGGATGTTTCTGGGCCCAATCGCTGCTGCAGAACCACAGCGAGGCGAGAAAACGCGGCGCGATCGCGTCGAACGTGCTGCCGAGCGTGCGGAACTGGGCGTTTTCCGTGGCCTCGTTGCCGGCCGCATCCATCGTCGCCGCGTCGACGCGGCCCGAGAGCACGTCGGGCGCCATTTGCGGCAGCGGGATCTCGATGTACTTCGCGGCCTTCGAATCGCCGCCGTTGCGGTCGATCCAGGAGCGCGCCGAGAGGTTGGTGATATTGGCCAGACCCGACACCGCGATCGTTTTCCCGGCCAGGTCCTTGGCCGAGTGAATCGCCGAGGATGCCGCGACCGTCATGATGCCGTTGGTCGGCGCCTTCGCGTCGTGCACCCCCGCGCCAGCGATGATGTCGACCGGCAAACCGCGGTCGTGCGCGATGATCAGCGACACCGGGTTGGAAAATCCGACGTCGATCGCCCCCGCGAGCACGGCCGACGATACCGCCGCGCCGTTGACGATCGGCGTGATCGCGACGTCGTAGCCGGCCTTGGCGAAGTAGCCGAGGTCGCGCGCGTAGTAGACGGCCGCCGCGATCTCGGTCGGGATCGTGCCGATGCGAATCACCGGCCGGTCTTGGGCCGCCGCGCGCAGCGGTACGCCGGCCGCGAACGGCAGCGCGAGTGCGCCGAGCATCCGGCGTGCGGCGGTGCGCCGCGAGATCCAATCCATAGCGTCAGGCTCCGCGGTTGTACTTTTTGATGATATTTCGCGCCAGCGTCAGCTTGAGGACCTCGGTCGATCCTTCGGTGATGATCATGCTGCGCTGATCGCGCCAGAACGTCTCGATCGGCGTGTCGGTCGTCAACCCGAGGCCGCCGAAGATCTGCATGCAGCGGTCGGCCGCCGCGAACGACGATTCATCGCCGTAGAACTTGCACATGTAGGAGTCGTAGCGCACCTCCTCACCGCGGTCGTGCGCGTCGGCGGTGGTGTACGTCATCAGCTTGAGCTGGTTGAGATGGAGGTACATGTCGACCAGCATCCACTGAATGGCCTGCCGGTCGGCCAGCGGCGCGCCGAAGGTCGAGCGGCCGCTCGCGCGCGTCGCGGCGAGTTCCAAGCAGCGTTCGATCACGCCGATGCCGCGCGCCGCATGTTTGAGGCGGCCTTCGGTCAGCCAGGCCTGTCCGAAACCGAAGCCTTGGCCTTCCTCGCCGATGCGGTTAGCGACCGGAACGCGCGCGTTCTCGAACGCGAGCTCGAAGGGGCGGTCGCGCATCATCGTTTCGATCTGCCGCACGATCCGCAGCCCGGGTGTCTCGACCGGCACGATGAACGCCGAGATGCCGCCGCGCGCGCCCTTCTGCGGATCGGTGACTGCGAGCAGCTGGATGTAGTCGGCTTCGTCGACCATGCCGATGAAGATCTTGTGGCCGTTCACCACGTAGTCGTCGCCGTCGCGCACCGCCGCCGTCGTCATGCGCGCCGGATCGCTGCCGGCGCCGGGTTCGGTTTGCGCGAACGCCGTGCGCTTCTCACCGCGGATCACCGGCAGCAGCACCTGCTCGCGCAGCGCGCCGGTGAGATGGTAGAGGATCGGGCTGACTTCCGGGCCCAGAATCGACTGGCCGCGCGTCGGCAGCGCGATCGTGCGGCCGAACTCCGCCGCGACCGCGATGCGCGCCAACAGCCCGCGTTCCTGGCCGCCATATTCGATCGGCACGTTGAGCAGCGAGAGACCGGCGGCGGTCGCGAGTTCTTCGAGCTGCCGCTTCGTTTCGGGCGGGAGTTTGTGGCTGCGCGAGAGTTCTCGCTCGCGCGGGATCAGGTGCTCGTCGACCAGTGCGCGCGCCCGCACTTGCAGGGCCGCGATTTCTTCCGGTAAAGCGTATTCCATGCTCCGATATCAGGTACGGTAGATGACGCACAATCCTTCTTCGTGCTCCCGTATCGACGTGCACGCGCACTATTTCTCGCACGAGTATCTGGATTTGCTGGACGCATCGGGCGGCGTCGAATCGACGACGGCGCCGGGCCGGCGCTCGCTATGGCCCGCGCCGGCAACCGACCTCGATGCACGCTTTGCCGCCATGGACCGGGCCGGCATCCGGCTGCAAATTCTCTCGATCTCGGGCGTCGCGCCCTACTTCGCCGATAAGGCGGCGGCGGTGGCCGGCGCGCGGCTGGCCAACGATCAGTACGCGGAGCTCACGGCACGGCATCCCGACCGCTTGGCGGCGTTCGCGACGCTGCCGATGCCGCACGTGGACGAAGCGCTGGCCGAGCTCACCCGCGCGCTCGACGAACTGGGCGCGCTCGGCGTTACGCTCTCGACGTCGGTGCTCGGCCTGAGCCTGGGCGATCCGCGCTTCACCCCGATCTTCGAGGAGCTCAACCGCCGCCGCTCCGTGCTCTTCATCCATCCGGCCGGCGTCGCATGTCACTCGCCCGACATCATGTCGAGCGGCTTGCAGTGGCCGCTCGGTGCGCCCTTCGAAGATACGCTGTGCGCGATCCAATTGATTCAAGCCGGCTTCCCGGCGCGCTATCCGCAGATGGAAACGATCTTGCCGCATCTGGGCGGAACGCTGCCGATGCTGGTGCACCGGCTCGACGAGCTCTCGCGCCGGCACGTCGACATCACGCTCAACATGTACGACGCCGTGCGGCACTTCTGGTACGACACCGTCAACGGCTTTCCGCCGGCCCTGCGTTTGGCGTGCGAAGCGTTCGGCACCGACCGCATCCTCTTCGGCACCGACTACCCGTTTTGGCGCGATGAAGCCCACCAGCTGGCGATGACCTACGTGCACGAGATCGGCTTGAGCGAGGCCGAGAAAAGCGCGATCTTCGAAGGCAACGCGCGCGGCCTCTTCGGCGACCGGCTCGCACGTGCGCCCGAGGCGAGCCGCACGTAGTGCGCCGGTTCGCACTCGCGCTGACGCTGGCGCTGCTCTGCGCTTCGCCGGCCGCCGCACAAACCGCGACGACCTTGAACGTCGGGACGACGCCCTCCGAGGTAGCGGGCGAGATTTTTTACGGCGTCGACGGAGGCTTCTTCAAGAAAGCCGGGCTCGACGTGCAGATCCAGATGCTGCCCAACGGCGGCGCGGTCGCGGCGGCGCTGGCGTCGGGCGCGGTCGACATCGGCCTGGCCGACGTGATGTCGATGGTCAACGCGCACGCGCACGGGTTGCCGTTCACCTATCTCGCGCCGGGCTTGCAGAACTCGGTGACCGCGCCGACGTTCGCGGTCGTCGTCGCGGCGTCGTCGGCGATTCGCGAGCCCAAAGATCTGCGCGGCGTGATGGCCGTCTCGGGGCTCAACAACATCGCCCAGGTCGCCACCGCCGCCTGGATCGATCGCAACGGCGGCGATTCGAAGCAAGTGAAGTTCATCGAGATGCCGTTCCCGGCCATGCTGCCGGCCCTCGCTTCGGGCGCGATCCAAGCGTCGTCGGCGAACGAACCCTGGCTGACGGCGGCGAGCGATCGCGGCGACCGGGTGCTGATCGAAGACAAGAACCCGATCGCGCCCGTGTTCTTGCTCGGCGGGTGGGCGACCACGCGCGACTGGATCGCGAAGAACGGTCCCGCGGCCGCGCGTTTCGTCTCCGCGATGCGCGAGATCGCGCAGTGGTCCAATACGCACCACGACGAGTCCGCGCCGATCCTGGCGAAATATTCGAAGCTGCCGCCGGCCACCATCGCCCACATGCGGCGCGGCGATTTCGCCGAGCGCTTCGACCCGGCGCAAATTCAGCCGGTGATCGATGCCGCCGCGAAGTACGGCATCATCGCGGCGCCCTTTCGCGCCGGCGAGATCATCTTCGGGGCGCCGTGAACGAACGCGCGTTCGCGAGCGGCCGCCGGGCCTTTCTCGCCGCAAGCGCGGCGGCACTGGCCGCCGGCTTCGCCGCACCGCGCGGCGCCGGCGCGCAGAACGCGGCGGGACCACGACGCATCGACGTGCACAACCACCTCATTCCGCCGCCGTACTTGGCGGCCGGGCGGCCGCAGATCACCGCCGGTTCCGACACCGATCCGACGCCGGTGCTGAACTGGAGCCCGGCGCGCGCGATCGAAGAGATGGACCGCAGCGGCGTCGCGGTCGCGATGCTATCGATGTCGACGCCGGGCATCGCCATGCTCGGCGGCGGCCCCAACCGCTGGCGCAAGCTCGCCCGCGCGTGCAACGAGTACGCCGCCTCGTTGCTGCACGATTTTCCCGGCCGGTTCGGCAACTTCGCCGCGATGCCGCTGCCCGACGTCGAGGGTGCGCTGGCCGAAGCCGTCTACGCGCTCGACGTGCTGAAGGCCGACGGTATCGGCATCCTGACCAGCTACGGCGCGAAGTATCCCGGCGATCCGGCCTTTCGCCCGCTCTTTGCGGAACTCAACCGGCGCAAGGCGGTCGTGTTCGTGCACCCCACCGCACCGCAGTGCTGCGCGAGCGTGCTGCCCGGCATCGCCGCTTCGCTCGATGAGTTCATGTTCGACGTGACGCGCGCGATCACGAGCATGCTCTTCGGCGGCACGTTCGCAACGTTCCCCGACATCCGCTTCATCTTCACGCACGCCGGGGGCACGATGACGCCGATCTCCGCGCGCATCAACGCCTTCGGCGCGCGCCATCACGAGTACGACGCGGCAAACCCGCACGGCGTGTACTACGAGCTGAAGAAACTCCACTACGATATCGCGAACTCGACCAACCCGTCGGCAATGTCAGCCTTGCTGAACCTCGTGCCGACGAGTCAGATCCTGTTCGGCAGCGATACGCCCTACGTGCCGATCGTCGCGACCGCAACCGGCTTCGACAAAATGACCTTATCCGACGACGTGCGTGCGGCCATCAACCGCGGCAACGCCGTGCAGCTCTTCCCCCGGTTGGCGAACTAGGCCGCTTTCGCCGCGTCGAAGGTCATGAAGCCGACGCCTGTGGCCCACTCCGTCACGGCGGCGTAGCCCAGCACCCGTCCGGTGGCCGAGCCGAGCGCGCCGCGCAGCGCGATCCAGCTGAGCAGCTCGAACGCGCCCGCTCCGGCTGCGGTGAAGTCGGCCGCCGACAGTGCCGCCAGCGTGGCGTTGTCGCCGCTCGACATCGCCGAGAGAAAGCGCCGGTCGAAGTCCGAGTCGATCGTGCCGTGATTGCGCTCGCCCGGATCGTGCGACATCCCGCCCGTCGCGATGATGCCGATGCGCAGCGATGACCGCCGCGCGACTTCGCCGATGATCTGCCCGAAGGTGAAGCAGCGCGCCGAGGTCGGTTGCGGAAAGGCCAGCGTGTTGAAGATCACCGGCACGACCGGCACATCCATCGCGGGCGTGAGAAAATGCAACGGCAGCATTGTGCCGTGATCGAACTCCAACTCATAGGCGTAGCTCGGCTCCACGCCGCCCGCGTAGGCCGCCTCGATCACCGCGGTCGCCAGCGCCGGGTCGCCGGGAACCACGGCCTTCTCCACGTTGAGCCAGGGTTCGATCGGTCCGGCGAACCCCTCGCCGCGCCCGACGCAGAACGCACCGATGTGATCGAGAAAGAAGTTCGCCCAGTGCTCGCTCGTGAGCATGATCAGCGCGTCCACGCGCGCCGCGCTCAACTCGGCGCGCATCGCGGCGAAGGCGGCGCGCACGGTGTCGCGCTGTTCGGCCGGCGGCGCGTCGGGCCAGGCGGTGATTCCGGGTGCGTGGCTGGCGGCGGCGGCGAAAACGAACGGCATGTCAGGTATCCTTACGAATTGCGGTCAGGTACTCGGGCTCGGGCATGCGGTGCAAGAGCGTGAACGGCCGCAGGATCAGCCCGTGCACGCCCAGCGCGTAGAGCTTCTGCACGTCGAAGCGGACGAACGCGTCGCGCTCCTCGGGCGTGATGTCGTAGCCCGCGGCGAACGCGTCGCGCGAAGCGAAGTAGGCCTCGCGCCGGTCGGGCCGGCGGTTGATCTCGCGGATCATCTTCTGCAGCGTGTAGGCGCTCATGCCAAACCTGCCGTGTGCCGCAGCCACCCGATGACCGTCGGCAGCGTGTTCGGTCCGTAGCCCATGTGCCCGCCCGGAAAGAAGCGCGCTTCCTTGGGCTTGCCGTGCTCGAGCAGCACGATCATGTCGTCCATCGGCACCTGTTCGTCGTGACGCCCGTTCACGATCAGCATCGGCGGATGCGGGTTGTCGAGCACGCCTTGCTCGACGAGCGAAAACCCGGCCACGCGTTCGATGTACTCTTCGTAGGTCGCACCGCCGACCGTGCGCGCGCGCGCCGGCGCGATATCCATCAGATAGCTGCCGGCGGATTTCGACCGTTCGATCCACGCGCGCGTGAAAAACGCATCCACGCCGCCGCCCCAGTTCACGGCGCCGCACAAGCGGTCGGCGTGGAGGTGCGCCACCTTGGTCGACCAGTAGCCGCCGTAGGACATGCCGACGATGATGATGCGTCCGGCATCGAGATCCGGCTGCGTGCCGATCCAATCCAGCACCGGCAGAAACTGCCGCTCGGCGTCGAGCGAGCCGAGCACGGGCGACTCGCCGACGCCCGGCATGTCGACGTTGACCGACGCGAAGCCGGCGGCCAAAATCCGCTCGTTGATGTCGTGGCGGTCTTCTTTCCACGTGTCGATGCCGCCCCAGCGCACGATCACGGGCAGGGGCGAGGCCGCTTTCGGCCGGCGCACGTAAAAGATCACGCTCTGGCCTTCACCGGCGTGGCCGGCGAAGGGCACCTCGATCGGCTCGACCGGCGGGTCGAAGTAACGGCCCGCGGCGCGGTAGGCGGCGACCGAGCGAACGTAGTTTTCGAGCTTCGCCGGATGGTTGGGCGTGGGAAAGCGGCCGACGTGCAAGAGGCCGTACGCGGCGAAGTACGCCTCGCGCGCGGCGACCGTGTCGCCGGCCGCTTCGCGTTCGCGCGCGCGCGTTTCGAACGGTTCAGCCGCGGCGCTCCACACGGCGGCCCAGTGCCCGCCTTCCACGCTTTCGAGCTGGGCGATCGCGCTGCGCGCGGCAGCGGCATCGGCGGCGTGAAACGGGGCTTTGTGGGTGTCGAGCCGGTCGGTGAGGTTGGCTTTGAACTCGATCACGAAACGGGTTCCAGCACCAGTTCGCGCGCTTGCGCTTTGGCCGCTTCGCGGAAGTGCTTGCGCGCGCGCGTCAGGCCGGCATCGTGGCCGTAGAGGTGCTCTTGCGCGGGCCACGGCGGCATCGTGCCGAGCGCGGCGATATCTTGCGCGAGCACGGCGTCAACGAAGCCGCGAATGCGCGTGCGAAACAAAAAATGCCACAGGTCGCGCTGCCAGCCGCTCACTTTACGCAACCGCCAGACGTTGACGCGCGCGTGCGCTTCATCGACCGGCGTCGTGTAGAAGATGATGCCCATGATGCCGCCCGGCCCGGCGTTGGCCGGCATCGGGATCTCGACTCTGGCATACGTGCTGCTGCGGGCGAGCACGAACTCCATCCAATCCAGGTTGACGCCGCGCTGACCTTCACGGAACACCTCGAAGCTATGGTCTTTCTCGACGACCTTGAGCGTGTCGGTCCGCGGCCCGCGCGACTGCGTGTACGTCTTGCCGTGGAGAAACGGGCCGTGCATCGGATCGCACAGGTTGTCGATCACGTAGCGGTAGTCGCCGTTCCACGTATCGTAGTGCAGCACGCCGGTCCACTCCGGCGAGACGAGCTCCTCGGGCAGCTCGAGCGGCGGAGGCGCTTGGTGGCGCGCGTCGCCGAAGTACGCCCAAATCGCCTGATAGTGCTCGATGACGGGGTAGTGCCGCGTGAGCGTCTTGCCCTCGAGCGGACAGCCCGGCAAGCCCGGCACGGCGACGACCTTGGCGTAGGGATCGACGCGCACGCCGTGATAGGCGCAGGTGATGTTGCCCTCGTGCACTTCGCCCACCGAGAGCGCGGCGCCGCGATGCGGACAGCGGTCTTCCACCGCGTGCACCCGGCCGCTCTCATCGCGCCACAGCACCAGCGCTTCGCCGCAGCGCTTCACGCCGATGGGCCGTTCGCCGACCTCGGCCGACGCGGCGACGATGTACCACTGATTGCGCAGCCCGTTCGCGAGCAAAAACTCCGTGCGCGCGTCGACGTCCATCGGGGCGTCGGGCCGCGGCCGGCCGGCCCGCTCCAGATCGTAGTCCGCCGTCAGGGTACGCGATCCGGCCGGCTTGGGGGGAACCTGCGCCAGCCGCGCCAGCTCGGCGGCGAGGACCTCGGGTGACCAGCGCTCGCCCTGCGCCGGCGCGGGACCGCCCTCGTTGAGGGTGCGCGCCAGTTCGGTCAGGTCCGCCGCGCCGGCACCGAGCGCGTCCATGAGGCGAGTGGCCAGCGTGCCTTCGTATTCATCCGACATTCGCGCCCTCATTCGGCCGGCGTGTCGGGCTAACTTGCCAGCGGTATCGGGAGGCCCGCAAGAAAGTACATCAGCTGGGTTGTCTGGCTCAAGTCGCCGACCAGCCGCCGGGCCGACGCGGGCGCCAGCAGCGTCGGCGTCACCAGCACGCGATTGGACAGCGCCCGGTCCGGATCGTCGAACACGTTGACGACTTCGAGTGCAAACGATCGCTCGCCGGGATCGGCGAGTGCACGGCGGATGTTTTCCATCGCGATGATCGATTTGGGTGCGCCGCTGGCCACGAACAGGAGCAGCACGATACCATCGGGCTCGGCCATCAGACTTCGGCGTCGCCGCGGCGCAGGGAATGGATCAGATCGATATCGCGCCGGCGGTTCGCGCCGGTTTGCATCGAGCGTTTGACGAGCTCGGCCCGATGCTGCGCCAGCTCGTCGAGGCCGCGCTGAGCTTCTTTCAAACTCCGCGCCAGACTCTCACCTTCCCGGTCGAGCGTCTCGAGAGCGGTAGCAAAGATTTCCGCGGCGGCCTCGGTCTCGGCGGCATTCTGCTGTTCTTTTTCGGCACGCGCTGTTCCCGAGAGCGTTTCCCCGCCCGCGGTATAGACATCGGCGAGGTCGATACCGCTGCTCGTCAGTAGCATCTCGCGGACTTGATTGGAATGCCCCGTACCGCGCGACTTGAGCACCGTCAGCGTCCGGTTGCGTTCGCCGCCGCGATTGGCAAAACCAAGGTGAATCCAGGTATCCGCAATCGTCGACACACGCGTCCGCGTGATGTCCGACTGTCCCTCTTCGGAATCGCTGATCGCCGTGAAGACGGCCGTGATTCCGCGCGATTTGAAGAGCACGACCAGGCGCTCGCGAATCGCATCGGCGATCTCTTGCCCGCCGGCCTTGTCCAAGGCCGAGATCGGATCGATCACCACGCGCTTGGGCTTATGCTCGTCGATCAGTCCTTCGATCGTGAGGTAATGCTCGTCGCCGATGATCCCGCCGGCAGCGAACGTCTCGACCCGCAGCAAGCCGTTGCGAACGTGCGCCCGCAAGTCGATGCCGACCGACCCCACGTCGGCGATCATTTGCTCGGCCGGCTCATCGAACCCGATGTAAAGGCAGCTGTCGCCGGCGTCGCAGCCGGCCGCGAGGAATGAGGTGCTTAGGGTCGTCTTCGATGCTCCCGGCGTCCCCGAGATCAAGGTCACGGTGCCAGTGCGATACCCGCCGAGCATCATCAGATCGAGCCGTTCGACGCCGGTCCCTAGGCGCTCGTCGAGCGACTGGGCGATCCAGGCCGTGCGCGTGGGTGAGTGCAGCACGCGAAAGCCCTGGTCTGATATGAGATAGGGGTGAGCCCCGCCCTCGTATCCCGAGCCTTTTATTTTGACGACCGAAAACGTGCGCCGCGAAAGCTCGCCGACCAGGGTCGTCTTTAACCGGATGACGCCGTCGGCCGCATATTCGGCCAGGTCGAAATGACCGGGCAGGTCGGCGGCGCCGTCGCCGACCTTGATCGTCAGCAGCGCCGTGACGTTGACCTCGGACAACCACGTCAGCAGCCGCAAAATCTCGCGGCGCCGGATGCCCGGCGTATCGGAGAGAGCGAAGAGGGCGTCGATCCCATCGATGGCAATGCGCTTCACACCGTGCTTGGCGACAAGCGAGGAGGCGATTGCAATGAGACCGCCCAGATCGAAGCCCCCGGCATCAATCGCATCCTCGGGCATGCGGCCGTCAACGAAGTGGACACCGGCGCCGACTTCGCCCGTTTCCGGCCAAGCGAGGGCGGGGTAATTCACCTTGAGCGCCTCCGGCGACTCCTCGAACGAAACCATCAGGCCCGGCTCACCATACAGCAGCGCACCGTTGACGAGATACTGCGTGGCGAGCACCGTCTTGCCGCCGCCCGGCCCGCCGACGATGATGGTCGTTCTTCCGACCGGGAACCCGCCGTGGAGCACCGCATCGAGGCCCACGATCCCGCTTTGCGAGAGGGCGGTCTGATTGCGCATCGTTCCGTTGGTGTCGGCGGGACGGACCGTTTCCCGCCGGTCTTTACGCGGCATGCTTTGCTCCTAACCGGTCGAGCAGCTCGTCGAACGGCCGTGGCTTGGAAATGAGATACCCTTGGCCGAAGCGGCAGCCGTGCTCGAGCAGCCACGAGGCTTGGTCTTCCGTCTCGATGCCCTCAGCCAGCGTCGCAAAGCCGAAGCGATCGGTGATCTGTAGAAGCATGTCCGCAAGCGCGCAGTCGCGCTCGTCACCGGGTAATCCGGTCACGAAGGAACGGTCGAGCTTGATCATGTCGACGGTGAGCTGTTTGAGGTACGCCAAGGATGAGTACCCCGTTCCGAAATCGTCGATCGCCACGGTCAAGCCCCAGCGCCGGAACAGATCGATCGTGTGCATCGAACGCTCCACGTTCTGCATCGCCGCCGACTCGGTCACCTCGACGCCGATGTGATCGAGCAATTTCGGCACCGCGCGCAGCGACTCGTTCAGGGCGGTGATGAACGCGATATCATCGAGCATCCGAGCCGAAAGGTTGAAGTACACGCGCACGCCGGCCGGCAACGGCGCACTTGAGAGATCGCGCACGAGCCGCCGGAAGACCCACTCCGAGAGCGCTCCGATCAGGCCGTTTTGTTCGGCAAAATCGATGAACTCGCCGGGCAGGATCCGTCCCCGTTCGGGATGATCCCAGCGCACCAGTGCCTCCGCTCCGACCACGCGCCGTGACGCGAGGTCGAACGTCGGCTGATAGACGAGTGCGAGCTGATCGTCGGCGATCGCGGCGGTGAGCTCGACGACCCGCAGGTGCGTTTCCTTGAGAATCGCTTCCATCGGCCGGTCGAACTGCATCGTCAGCGAGCCGCCGCGCGCTTTGGCAACCTCGAGCGCGACGTCGGCGCGGCGCATCAGTTCTTCGACCGACCGGCCGTGATCGGGAAAGCGGGCCGAACCGATCGAGGCGCCGATGCCGAGCGTGTGCGTGCCGGTGCGGTCACCGGTATGAAACGGCGCTTTGAACAGATCGGCGTAACGCTCGAGCGCGGCGGGGACGGCGGGCGGCCGCGCACCCCGCAGCAAGATGCCGAATTCATCGCCGCTGAGCCGCGCGACCAGATCGCCCTGGGCAATCGAGCTGAGGCCCGAGGCGACTTCAACCAGCACCTCGTCTCCGATCTGGTGCCCTTCCTGCTCGTTGATATGACGGAAGCCGTCGAGATCGACGATCGCGATCGCAAACGGATCGCTGTTGTGGATTTCCTCGCGCACCGCCTTGCGGAATTGGACGCGGTTTTCGAGGCCGGTCAACGCGTCGTGCTCAACCTGGAACTGGATCCGCTCGAATTGCTGCTGTTCGGTGAAGCGGTTGGAAAAAAACGACGCCACCACGTCGACGTAGGCGATGTCGTCTTCCGCGAACGGCAGTGCGGTGGTCGGCTCCTGCAGGGCGAATGTGACGAAGTAGGTCCGCCGCGCGATCGATACCGGCGTGCCGATATAACTGCACCAGCCGGCACCCTCGCACAGCAGCCCGCGGCCGTTGATGAACTCGAGATCGTCCCAGGCCAGCGTGCTGCCTTCCGCGGTCAGCAAGCTTTGGAGCGAACGTTCGAACGGCATCACGCTGCCCGGGTAGAGGTAGTCGCTGCCCGGTATCGTCTTGTCCGGACCCGACCACGCGATCGTATCGACGACGATCGTTTCGCCCTCGAGGTGGCTCAAGAGTCCGAGCGTCGGCAAGCCCGGACGCAGCGCCTCGGTGGCGATCGCGAGGATCGCGCTGAAGCGGTCGCGGTCGGGTGCGACGTGCGAGGCGATCTTCCAAACGGCGCGGATCCGGCCCGCCCGCCGTTCGGATTCCAGCTCGACCTTCGAGAGCGCCCACTCGACGTGGCTCAGCCGCACGCGCGAGGCGACGAGGGTTTGCACCGCCGAGATGAGGACCGCCAAGGTCCCGCCCATGAGCAGCAACTTGCCCGCGTAAAACAGCGCGGTGTAGCGGTGCGCGCCCAGGCACAGGAGTACGGAATCGAGCGTGAGCGCGAGCAGCGAGATCGCCAAACCGCGGTCGATCGTTCCCGGCTTGCGAATACGGAATACGAAAAACGCCGCCAGACCGGTCACGAATGCCGTAAACGGCCCGACGCCGCTCGTGGTAAACGGCACGAGCGACGCCCCGGCGGAGAGGGCGGGCAGACGATCGCTACAGCACAGCCCAACGAAGGCCGCCGCACCCGCGGCGAGCACGGCGAGCACCACGGCGGCAACCGTAAAACGGCGCGAGGCGCCGCTCGAGTTTTCCGTGCGCAGGACCGCGAGGTAGATCAGCACGCCGCCGGCGATTGCCAAATGCCAAAAGACGAACAGCCAGATGCCGGCCTGCGGCGGAGCCGCCACCATCGGCGGCACCGCGGGCATGAGCGGCAGCACGAGCATCGCGAGAAAGATCAGCGTGGCGCTGCTCATGAACGCGAGCGCCAGCACGAGCGTCGAAGGGCGTGACGACGAGCTGCGCCAGGTCGCCAACAGCACCGCCGCCGCACCGAAATCGGCGAGCACGGCCACGAGAAACGACAGCGGGTTCAGCAGCGCGAGGCTCGGCACGGGCACGTTCGGGAGCAGCAGCCCGAGCAACGCGACACCGGCGACGAGGGCGACCAGCGGGAGAACGCTGCGATGCGTCGCCGCGCGCGTTAGCGCCACCCGGAAAGCACCCGCATACCACCCTTACCGCGCCGGCGGATGCTTGCTTCGCAACACGAAAGGCCGTGCGCCCATCGGTCAGCGTAGCATTAACGTGCCGTTCGTTTCTGTATGGTTTCGTACAGAACGCAGTGGACCTGCGCGCGGACCCTCAGATATTCTGCAACGCCAGCATCGACGTATCGACGTAGCCGGTCGTGCCGTACTTTTCGACCAGCTCGTTGATGCGCGCCATGATCGCATCCGGCGGCTGCGTGAGGTCCAACGCGTCAATGAACGGCTGGCGCGCGGAGAGTCCGGTCGGCCAGTAGACCTCGCACCGGTTGCCTTCCGGATCGTAGAAGTAGATCGCGACCGCGTTGCCGTGCGTCACGACCATGTCGAAGCGCACGTGGTGCGCCTTAAACCGGTGGTAGTACTCGATCACGTCGGCCAGCGTGTTGCAGCGAAACGAAATCTGCTGCACCATCAGGGCGCCGTGCGGTACGTCGCGCCCGCCGACCAGGATCAGCTCGTGATGTTCCCGCTCGGGCTGTGAGCTGAGGAACACCATCCCCGCTTCGAGATCCTCGTCGGTCAGGGTCAGCCCCAGGACGTCCCGGTAAAAGGCCTTCGTCGCCTGCAAATCGTGGCAGTGGATGCCGACATGGCCCAGCTTTGCAATGCCCATGATGCTGGTGCTACGTGCGGTGCTAGCGGGTAACCTTTACGACCAGCGCCGCCACGTCGTCGTGCAGCAGCCCGTTGGCGTACTCGTGCGCGCACTGCGTCACGGCTTCGGCCTGGGCTTCGGCGTCGCTTGCCTGGTTGTGGCGAATGACGTCGGCCAAGGCGGCGGGCCCGAGGAACGCCCGGCTCGCATTGCGCGCTTCCGAGAACCCGTCCGTGACTGCGGCGATGATGCTTCCGTCGTGCAGCCCGACCACCCGTTGCACGAACGCGGAGTCGTTGTCCATCAGCCCGATGATGGGCCCGCTGGCCTCCAACGATCGCGCGTGCTCGCGGTCGACCAGATAGGCGGCATCGTGGCCGGCCGAAACGTAGTGCAGGGTGCGCCGGTCCGGCTGGACGATCGCGAAGAAGAGCGTCGCGAAGAACTCGACGTCGCCTTCAAAGGAGCTGTTCTCGATGCACAGCCGGTTGAGCGCCCGCACGCAATCGCCGGCATCGAGTCCTTGCGAGGCATAGGCGCGCAGCGCGTGCTTCGCGAGGCCGGCGTTTCGCGCCGCGGGCATGCCGTGACCGGTGATGTCGACGACCGCGAGCGACGTGAAACCCGCCCCGTAGTGGAACACATCCACGACGTCGCCCCCATAGCGGAATTCGCCCTCGGCGCCGCGATACGCGCGGCCGATGTCCAGGCCCGGCAGTTGGCGCACGACCGGGCCGTACAACGCCTCGACGATGAGGCGCATCTGCGTTTGCAGCGCGTTCTCAGAAACCGGCGTTTCGTTCACGTTGAAGTCGAGTTCGCTCGAGCGGTGCGGGAGCACGAAACTCATTCGACGAGCGATGCCTTGAACGCGAGTTTACAGGCTTCGTAGCACTCGCACGCCGCGGCGTTGAGCAGCGCACGGTCGAGCACGACGACGCTTCCGCGGCGGTAGGTGATGGCGCCGATCGTCTGCAGCGCGTCGGCAGCCTCGGAGACGCTCGCCCGCCGCACGCCGAGCATGATCGCAAGGAATTCGTGGGTGAGCATGAACGTCGCGCTGCCGACGCGGTCCTGGGTCATCGAGAGCCAGCGCGCACAGCGCTGCTGGATCGAATGTTTGACGTTGCACGCGGCGAACTGCTGGGCGCTGAAGAGCGCCGCCCGCACGTTGCGCCGCATGAGGCGCGCGAACGACGTGCTGCTGGCCATGCGTGCCTCGAAGCGCCCGATGGTCATGCGCCCGACCGTCCCCCGCACCTGACAGAACGACGTTCGTTGCGAGAGCACCGAGCACAGCGCTGCATCCGACTCGACGAAGCCCTCGCTGCCGACCGTTCCGACCTCGACCGTATCGCCGTTCTCGAGCGTGGCGACCACCGAAAGCACGGCATCGATCGGGAAGTCGACATGCTTGAGCGCTCCGCCCACGGACTGCGTGAACTTGTGCGCGTCGAGCGTGATCATTTCGAGGTCCGCCTCTAGGTCAGCACGGTCGCTCAGCGGCAGCGCGTCCAAGAGGCGGTTGCCGGAAACGAAGGTGACGGCGTCGGGCAAGAACCCGTTGGACACGGTAATCCGATCAAGCAAAACCGGGAAAGCGGGCATGGGGCCCGGTCTACCGCGTCTCGATTCGTAAGTATACCACAGTTCGTACGGGACTGGACGGATGGCATAAACTCTTTCTGTATCAAACTATGCAGACAGCCTGATGTGGACGCGTTCACAATGGAGTGTGACCGCCGTCTTTCTTGTCGTTACGCGCCGGCCAAGCGGCTACGTTGCCACCAGCCGGGAACCCGAAATCGTCGCCATGGGTTCGTCGGCGGTACAAGCGGCTGAAAACGGCGTCCTCGCCATGCAGGCGATCCTCGGCCGGACCAGCAGGCTCCCAACACTCATCCTTCGCGTCGAGCGTCCCGGACGCAGTACGATCGTCATGCAGGCGCTCGACAAACCAATTCGCCTCGACGCCGCCGGCGCAAACAAGAGCGCGCTTTAGGAACTGCTCACTTCGATTCCATATGCTCCACGCCGTCCCAATGCAGAACGTCGACCGCCGACGCGAGAACGGATGCTCGATCGCGGAAGTAGGCTGCCGCGTGATCTCGCTGGTCAGCCGCTGCGATGGCGCGAAAAAGCCGCTCCGCCTCGGGGAAATTGCCGCCGACGTACGCCAGCCGCCCTTGCACGAAGTGCTCGTTCGTGCGCGTCTTGTGTTCTAAGAGATCGTCCGGGTCGGCATCACAGACTTCGTACACGGTAACCGCATGTACGGCGCCCTTGACGAGAACCTCGCCGAGCTTACGTGTGTGGTACGCCGACGGCTCCGCGTGCTCGATGACCTCGCCGGTCGCCAGAATCAGCGCGCCGAACGCCTTGGTGAGGCCCTCCATCCGCGCAGCAATGTTGACGGCATCCGCGATCACCGTCGTCTCGAAGCGCAGCGACTCGCCGATGGTTCCGAGCATCAGTTCGCCGCGATGCAGTCCGACTCCGATAGCGATGGGCGCGTAGCCGGCTCGCGCGCGACCTTGGTTGTACATAACGACGCGCCGCTGCATCGCGATGGCGGCGTCGACGGCGTCGCCCGGGGCGGCGGGAAAGAGTGCAAAGATCGCATCGCCGATGTACTTGTCGATAAAGCCGTCATTTTCGCGAACGATCGGGCCGATCTGCGTGAGATAGGAGTTTAGGAAGCGGAACGTCTCCGACGTCGTCATGGATCCGGACAGCGTCGTGAACGCCCGAATGTCGGAGAACAGCATCGTCATCACGCTTTCGCGGTGATCGCCCAACTGCAAGCCGCGGACGTCGCGGTGTCCGAGCAGCTCCAGAAATTGCCGCGGAATGAAATTGGCAACGGCCGCATTGTGTTCGCGGATGTGCGAGCGCATCGTGCCGAACGTTTCGGAGAATTCGGCGAGCTCCGTGATGAGCGCGTGACGCCGAGGCCGCTCAGCGAAATCGAGACTGCGCAGCGCGAGTGCGTCCGCTCTGAGACGCTGGAGCGGTCGCGATATGAGCAGCGAAAACCAGTAGGCGACCGGAATCATCGCGACAAGCAATGCCGCACTCACGGCCAGGGCGGCGTTCCGAACCCGAGTTGCACCCGCGATGATCTCATCTTCAGGAGCGGTCAAGACGAGGACCGCGCGGGGCAGATGGACCAACTTCCCATTTTTGATGAGCGGGTAGACCGTAACCGTACCGTCGGCACCTCTGGCAGCCGTTACCCGGTAAAACCAAACCCGGCCGCGTGCATCGGGATACGAGCCACTTGTCTCCATGAACGGCGGGCGCGCAGCGCTGAATGCCGCTGCCAGCGGCGGAGATCCCAACTGGTACACCGTTGCGGGACTGCTACGGTGGGCATTCGCGGCTTCCATCATCTTTCGATCGGAAAGCGCGAACACTACGCCCGTATCCGCCCGCACACCCGCAGCAAGAGCAGAGGGGGTCGGAAGGTATTTACTCAACGCCAACGGCGTAGCTACTAGGTCGACGTCGGCGGCAAAGACGGCGCCCGACGGGGCTCGTTGCGAAACGGAGTACCCGAGGTCGAAGGTCGAGGCGAAGACAAACGGCTCGGTGACCGTAACAGTGTTCGGCGAGGTTCGGTACCACGGTCGCTTCCGCGCATCGAAATTGGTTTTCCGGTTCACAACTGTAAGCAGCTTACGGTGCTCGTCGTAAAACCAGTACTTGCCGGTATATCTTCCGCCATGGATCTGAACCGTGTGCATCACATACGCAGCTGCCCCGTGCAGGGCTGAGCGGCGGATTGTCGTCCGAGAGGACCCGGCTGAAGCGAAGGTAGTCCCCGTTCGGATACCCGACGAACGCTTCGGAGACGAGGCTGTTCGCGTTCAGCAGCGGTATGAGGTCGTCTTTAGCTGCAACGCGTTCGACGAACGTCTTCGCGCGAGCCAACCGCGTGGCCGTCACCAGCGCGAGATCGTACTGGATTTCCAGCCTGACTTGCAAAAGCTGCTGGGCGATATTTGCCGAGATCCGGTCGAAGTTCGCGTTTGCGTCGTTGATGCTCGCCGTCTTCATCCGATCGTAAAAAAGCCCCGCGGTCGATAAGCCGATCACGAGCGTGATGACGGCAAACAGGACGGTCAGGTACGGCTGAATCGGTACGTGCCGAAAATTGAGCAAAGCCTAGGCTCCTTCCGCGAGCCAGGCGTTGAAGGCTTCAATCGGGAGCGGGTGTGAGATTGCATAGCCCTGCACAAACGTGCATTCGTGCTCACGCAGCCAATCGATCTCGCCCGCGCGTTCGACGCCTTCGGCGAGCACGTCGCAACCGAAAATGCGTGCCATTTGTATGATCGTCTCGACCAGAGCCGCATCATGGCCGTGCTCGAGGATGCCGGAGACGAAGCTGCGGTCGATCTTGACGAGATCGACCGGCAACCGCCGCAGCGCTGTGAGCGAGGAATAGCCCGTCCCGAAATCGTCGAGAGCGATGCCGACGCCCAGTTCGCGCGCCGCGATGCAGACCGCACGCGTCGCCTCGAAATCGCGCATTGCATCGGTTTCGGTGATCTCGATGCCGAGGTTCGCCAAGGATAGCCCCTGCGCCGCCGCGTCCCGCAGCGCCTCGATGACTTTCGGGTCACCGGCGTGGCGCCCGGACAGATTGAAGTAGACGCGCATGCGTTGGCCGCGGCGCTCGAACTCGCGCGCAGCCCGCAACGCCTCATACATGACCCAGGTGTCGATGCCGTCGATGAGACCCAGGCGTTCCGCGAGCGGAATGAACTCGCCGGGGAGGATGAGCCCGCGTTCGGGATGCCGCCAGCGAATCAGCGCTTCGCAGCCGAGATGTTCGCCGCTTCGCAGGTTGAGGTGGGGCTGGAAATACAACTCGAACTGGCCGTCGGCAAGCGCGAGGGCCAGCTCGTTGCGAAACCGGACGGTACGATCCGCATCGCCTTCCATGTTGGGCTCGAACGCGAGCATCGTGCCGTGACCGCGAACCTTCGCCGCGGCAACCGCGATGCCGGCGCGAGTGATGAGCGAGTCGAGGTTCGTTCCGTGTTCGGGCGCCATCGCCATACCGATGCAGGCCGTGAGCGTCACGAACTCCTTGCCTTCACGGTCACCGGTAGAGAACGGCCGCCCGAAGCGCTGCACGAAGTGCTGGGCGCGCTCGCGGACGAACTCGTGCGAACGCGGCTCGGGAATGAAGACCGCGAACGTGTCGCCGGACAGGCGGCCGGCGATTTCGCCGGGCAGGGTGTTTTCGGAGAGACCGGCGGCAACCTCGACGAGCAGCGCGTCGCCGATCATGTTACCGTACGCTTTGTTCACGTCGGCGAATGCGTTCACGTCAACCGCGATCACGGCGAAGCACGTGCTGCCGATCGCCGCCATGCGGGCTTGCGACCGAAATTGCGAGCGGTTGAAGAGGCCGGTCAGCACATCGTGGGTTTGATGATACTGGAGCTGACTGAACTGCCAGCGCATCTGCGCCTGGTTTGCGAAGAACGAGGCCGCGATCTCGACGTAGGCGCGGTCTTCGGTTTCCCAACTTCCGGTGTCGTCGACGGAAGCAAACCACAAGATGTACGTCGAGCGGCCCGATTCAAAAATCGTAGCGATGGTGGAACGCCAGCCGACGTGTTGCACGCGCGGCGTATCGAAAGCCGCCTGAAGGTCGTCCCAGGAGTGCGTCCCGTTGCCGAGTTCCAATACGCGTGCGACGGCCGTACCCGCGATACCGACACGCAATCCCGCCCGGATATCAGCTGTACCGCGGGCAGTCGCCGCATACTCCGGCGTTTCGCACACGGCCTCGACGACGACGTCGTCTCCGCTGATGCGAAAAAGCGCGCCCATGAAAGGGAAGCCGGGCCGGATCGCGCTCGTGGTCTCGGCCAGCATCGCCAGCGTCAGCTCGTCACCGGCGAGTGCGGGGTTGGTCGCTATTCTCCACAGCACCTCGAGGCGCGAAGCATGTGCGCGGGAGCGCTCTTCCGCAACGATAACCGCGGCGCGGTAGCGCAACGCGGTCACACCGTAGGCGATGTTGTTCGCCAGCTGGTCGAGGACCGCGACTTCGTCCGGACCAAACGCTTGCGCGTCGTCAGCTACGAGCGTGAGCGTTCCGAAAACACCGCCGTCGATATGGAGCGGAAAGGCGATGACGGCCCAGTGTGGATGCTCTCCCGCATGGTCCATCCATGGTTGGATTCGCGGGTCGTCCGCGCGCACGATCGTGACCGACCCGGTGCGGATCGCAGCACCGGTCGGCCCCTGCGCGGCTTCGGAATCGTCCCACCGAACAGGGAACCGGTCGAGCAGTGCGATATTGCCGCTCCGCGCCACCGGCCGTACGGACTTGTCGGGTTCGGCTCGGCCGACCCACGCGAGCGCATAGGCACCCGTCGTAAATGCGAAGTCACACATCGCTTGGAGCAGTTCGCCCTCATCGCGAGCACGGACGAACACCGCGCTCGCTTCGCCCAGGATGCGCAGTGCGTGATACGCGCGCGTGAGGGTGCGCATGACGTCATAGCGATCCGTGACGTCGGCCGCGATGCCGATCAACGCCGGCTTTCCTTCATCCAGAACGACCGTGCTCTGCGTCAGCAGAGCGAACCGGCCACCGTCCTTGCGTTTGAACCAGCCCACCATGCGCGGGCCATCGCCGTGACCATCGATCACTTCGGCAAAAATACGGCGCCGTTCAGCGACCTCTTCGTCGGCCACGAAGTCCAAAAACGGCCGGCCGATCATCTCCTCTTGCGGATAGCCGCAGAGCTCCGCGAACCGCGGATTGATATAGGTGATCGCACTGTCGCGGTCGAGCAGGTAAATACCGACGACAGACTGCTCTAGGAGGGGTCCGAGGAGAGCCTTCGCATTGCGGGCCTTCACGCCCGGACCCGGCCGCAGCTTCATTCGGCCTCCTTGCCGCCGGCTGGCGATGGACTACTTACAGAGCAAGCGCCGGCCGTCCTTGACAAAGCCCCGCTGTAGTAAGAGGAGTCGCGCCCCCCGCGTATTGCATCCGCAGCGCCGGGTCACCGTGTTTAGGGTGGGGCGCATTTTGATGAATCACGTCGTGAGCTTACGTCTCTTTGATGAGCCGGAGCGCAAAAAAGAAGAGATCTGGCTCAGCCCGGGCGCCGTGATCCTTGCCGGCTTCGCTCGTGAACAGATGCCGGATATCTTCGCGGATCTCCGTGCTGTCGAAGCCGTCTCGCCGTTTCGCCATATGCTCACGCGCCACGGCTTCGAAATTCACGTCGAGACGACCGGCTGCGGCCCACTGAGCTGGGTGAGCGATCGCAGCGGCTATCGCTACGATCACATCGACCCGGCGACGGGCAAGCCGTGGCCCCCGATGCCACAGTCATTTTTCGATATGGCGCGCACTGCCGCGGCCGCTGCGGGCTACGCTGATTTCACGCCGGATTCATGCCTCATCAATCGCTACAACCCCGGCACAACGTCGGCACTTCACCGTGACGGTGAAAAGGACACGAGCCAACCAGTCGTGACCATCTCCGTCGGCGTGTCGGCCTCATTCATGTGGGGCGGCAATGAGCGAACCGATAAGGCGAAGCCGCATGTACTCACACACGGCGACGTGATGGTTTTTGGCGGACCCTCGAGGCTCTATTTTCACGGCGTGAGGAAGCTCAAAGGCGGCCAGACGCATCCGCTCACGGGCGAACGCCGCTACAGCATCACGCTTCGAAAAGCCGCATAATGGACAAAAAAACCCCGCCGGAGCGGGGTTTGACTTTGGTAGCGCCAACGAGAATCGAACTCGTCTCTCCGCCTTGAAAGGGCAGCGTCCTAACCGATAGACTATGGCGCCGTGAACGTGGGGATGCTGGTGGGCCCGGCTGGATTCGAACCAGCGCGCGACCAGTTATGAGCCGGCTGCTCTACCGCTGAGCTACGGGCCCGCGTCCGACCCCCTCTTTTCTACCGCCACGCCTTGAAAGCCGTTTTCCCCGGATAGCGGGCGGTCGCAGGACCCAGATCGTCGGCGATGGCCATCAGGCGGTTGTACTTGGCCACCCGGTCGCTGCGGGCGAGGGAGCCGGTTTTGATCTGCCCGGCGCTGGTCGCGACGGCCAGATCGGCAATCGTCGTGTCCTCGGTCTCGCCCGAACGGTGTGAGATCACCGAGCGGAAGCCGGCCTTATGCGCCATCTCGACCGCGTCCAGGGTCTCGGTCAGCGTACCGATCTGGTTGAGCTTGACCAGAATCGCGTTGGCCGAGTCTTCCTTGATACCGCGCGCGAGCCGTTCGACGTTGGTCACGAACAGGTCGTCGCCGACCAGCTGCACGCGCTTGCCCAAACGCTGCGTGAGCAAGGCCCAGCCGGCCCAATCGTCCTCGGCCAGCCCGTCCTCGATCGACACGATCGGGTAGTTGTTGCAGAGGCCCTCGTAGAGCGCGACCATCTCGTTCGAGGTCAGCGGGTGATCGGGCAAATGTGGGTAGTACTTGCCGTCGCGGAAGAACTCGGTCGAGGCGGAATCGAGCGCGATCCCGACATCGTCGCCGGGCTTGTAGCCGGCGCGTTCGATCGCGCCGAGCAGCAATTTTAGCGCGTCGTCGATCGAGTCGAGCCGCGGCGCGAAGCCGCCCTCGTCGCCGACGAGCGTGGGCTGACCCATGTCGTGCAGCGACTTGGCCAACGCCGCAAAGACTTCCGCACCGCAGCGAATCGCGTCGGCGATCGTGGTCGCGCCGTACGGCACGATCATGACTTCCTGGAACTGCAACGCGCCCTCGGCGTGTTTGCCGCCGTTGATCACGTTCATCATCGGCACCGGCAGCGTGCTTGCCGACGGACCGCCGAGATAGCGGTAGAGCGGCACGCCGAGCGACATCGCGGCCGCGCGCGCGACGCCGATCGAGACGCCCAACAGCGCGTTGGCCCCCAGATTGGATTTGTTGGGCGTTCCGTCGAGCTCGATCATCGCCATGTCGATCTCGCGCTGCGCGGTCGCATCGAGTCCCTCGATCGCGGGCCCAAGGATCTCGTTGACCGCGGCGACGGCCTTCAGGACGCCCTTACCGTTGAAGCGCTTGGGATCGCCGTCGCGCTTTTCCACCGCTTCGTGCGCGCCGGTCGACGCACCGGAGGGAACCATCGCTTCTTCGACCGCGCCGAAGCTCGTCGCGACCGCGACGGCCACGGTCGGGTTACCGCGCGAATCGAGAATTTCGCGCGCGCGAACGCTCTCGATCAGCGGCCGGCCGTTCCCGCGCAGCGAATCGAGCGACATCGCTTCTAGTTGCTCACTAACATCGAGGCGAGCGCGTGTTCGCGCGGGAACAGCTCTTGCTCGGTGAACCAGATCGCGATCTCGCGCGCGGCGCTTTCGGGCGCGTCGCTGCCGTGTACCAGATTGCGGCCGATCGTCTGCGCGTAATCGCCGCGAATCGTGCCGGGCGCCGCCTTGATCGGATTCGTCGCGCCGATCGTCGCGCGGCAGCCCTCGATCGCATCGCTACCCTCGATCACCATCGCCACGATGGGCGAGCTCGTGATGTAGTCCACCAGGCCCGCGAAGAACGGCTTTCCTTCGTGTTCGGCGTAATGCTTCTTCGCGCGCTCCGGTTCGACCATCAGCAGCTTCATGCCGACGATCGTGTAGCCGCGGCGCTCGAAGCGCGAGAGAATGTCGCCGACGAGGCCGCGCACGACGGCGTCGGCTTTTGCGAGAATGAGCGTTCGTTCGATTGCCATAGCAGAGGAGGGTGATACGTGCCGGAGGAGACCGCACCTTTTCGGGCGCTCGACGTCGCGCGCGTCCGCACGGCGCTGGCGGACTCGCTCTTCGCCGACGTGCGCTACCAGAGCCGGACCGGCTCGACCAACGACGACGCGACGCCGCTGCTGGCACGCGCCGACGCGGCCGGGTCGACGTTGGTCGCCGAGGAGCAGACCGCCGGCCGCGGCCGCAAGGCCGGCCGCCGCTGGATCGCGCCGTCGGGCACCGGGCTGCTGTTCACGACGATTCTCCCCACGACGCTCCCGGCCCGCGACGTGTGGGCGGTGCCGTTCTGGGTGGCCCTATGCGTGGCCGACGGGATCGCGCGCGCGTGCGCCGTGCATGCCGACCTGCGCTGGCCCAACGACCTCTTCGTGCAGAACCGCAAGGCCGCCGGCATCCTATGCGTCTCGCGGGTCGCGGGCGAGGTCGCACACGTGGGCTGCGGGGTCGGCATCAACGTGTTCCGCCCGCCCACCGGCGCGCTTGCCGCAATCGATCCGCCGCCTGCGTTCCTCGCCGACGCGGCCCCCGGCGTGCTGCGCGAACTCGTGCTGACCGAGGTCTTGCTGGCGTTCGAGCGGCGCTTGCCCGCCCTGCACGCGCCGGCCGTCGTCGCGCGCACCTACGAAGAACGCGCTGCGCTGCCCGGCGCGCGGTACCGCGTCGTCATCGACCTCGGCGAAGTCGAACTTGAGGGCATTGCGCGCGGCCTTGGGCCCGACGGCGCGCTGCGGCTCGACGTCGACGGCGTGGAACATGCGATCTCACTCGCCGACGCGCGGCGCGTGTAGGGGCCTCGCCGTCCGGCGGCGGAAACACGCGACATCATGGGCGAGATTTTAGGACTGGGCATTTCACACTGGCCGCGGCTGGGTCAAAAGAACGAGCAGCTCTCGTACTGGCTGAAACGGACGCTGGAAGATCCGGACATTTCGGATCACGACAAGGACCCCGCCAACTGGCCCAAACGCATGCAGGAAGAATGGAGCAACGACCAGGGCCTCTCGCACGCGCAAGAGCACCGCGACTCGATGGCTTCGGGGCTGCGCGAAGTGCGCAAGGCGCTCGATGCGTTCAAGCCCGATGCGATCGTCGTGTGGGGCGACGATCAGTACGAGAACTTTCGCGAGGACCTGATCCCGGCGTTTTCGGTGCTGGCGTATCAGGACGACCTCGTCTGCCAGCCCTGGGGCGCGATGCCGAACTACTGGGATGAGGGCAAAGAGACGACGTTCAACGTCAAAAGCGCGCCCGAAATCTCAAAATATCTCGCGACCGGCATGCTCGAGGAAGAATTCGACATCGCCTACGCCTACCGGCCGCTGCACTTTCCGCACCTGCCGCACGCTTTCATGAACACGGTGCTCTACCTCGATTACGACCGCGTCGGCTTTCCCTATCCGCTGATCCCGTTTCAGGTGAACTGTTACGGCCGCTTCGTGGTCAGCCATCGCGGCTTCGGATTTCCCTATGCCGAAGCGAACAAGCCGCTCGATCCGCCCTCGCCCTCGCCGAAGCGCTGCTTCGATCTGGGCCGCGCGGCCGCGCGCGTGATGGCCAAGAGCCCTTGGCGCATCGCGCTGATCGCCTCGTCTAGCTGGTCGCACGCATTCTTGGCCGACAAGAACCGGCATCTGTGGCCCGACGTCGACTCCGATCGCGCGCTCTACGACGCGATGCTGCGCGGCGATTACGACATGTGGCGCAACTTCAAGCTCGCCGACATCGAATATTCGGGCCAGCACGAACTGCTGAATTGGTTCTGCCTCGTCGGCGCGATGACCGAGCTCAAAAAATCCGTGACCTGGTCACAGTTCACGGAAACCTACGTCTACAACTCCGACAAAGTCGCCGCCATCTTCAGTTAGCGGTTGGCTCGGCTGCGTTTTTCGCAGGCTTCGCAGAAGTTCGAGAACTTGTTGTCGGTGTCGAAGACGGAGTTCGAGTAGTACATCGGGCAGCGCGCGTTGTAGCAGTGCTTGAGCCCCATCGCGTGACCGATCTCGTGGACCGACTCCTTGAGCAACCGCTGGAAGAGCTGGTTCTCGTCGGCCGGTTCGCCGTAGAACTCGGGCCGCAGGCGGTGGAGTGAGACGACCGCGCAGTGATGCGACTCGCTCGAGCCGCCGAAGATGAAGTGATGCGAGGTCTTGTAGAGGTCGAACTCGGTGATCCCGAGGACGGCGCCGTCGCGGCTCTCGTGGGCGGCGGCCAGTTTTGTCGCCAGCGAACCGAAGAAGAGCTGCTTGCGCACGCTGTTGAGGGCGGTTTTGGGGACCGGCAGCGAGGCCCGGACGATGCACGTCGCGAGGAACCGCTCCTCCAGGCACAAGGCAAGTCGCGTCAGCACTTGGTGGTCGATCACGTTGATCGGGACGACGCTGATCTCGCTCATCGGCGATTGCTGTTTTCGCGCTCGTGGGAAAGGCTGCCTGCGAACCGAACCGCCCGGAATGATCATCGGGATGGGTATCGATCTGGCCGAGGTCGAGCGCTACCAGTTCAGCGACGCCGAGCGCGAGCGCTTCGCCCGCAAAGTGTACACCGACGAAGAGATGCATTACGCCATGCGCAAGCGTCACTGGGCGGAGCGACTGGCAGGATTTTACGCCGCCAAGGAGGCCACGCGCAAAGCGTTCGGCCACGCGATCCCGTGGCGTGACGTCGGCGTCACCCACGAGCGGTCGGGCCGGCCGGCGATCGTGCTGTACGGGAAAGCCGCCGAACTGATCGAGCGGCGCGGCGTGCGGGCGATCCACCTGACGATCACGCACACGGCCACGACCGCCGCGGCGGTCGTCGTCCTCGAGGCCTGATGCGCGCCGTCACCGCCGCGCAGATGCGGGCGATCGACGCCGCCGCCGTGGCGCGCGAGGGCGAGGTCACGCTGATGCGCAGCGCGGGCACGGCCATCGCGCGCGTCATTCCGCGCTACCGGCAAGACGGTCCGGTCATCGCGCTGGCCGGGAACGGCAACAACGGCGGCGATGCGTTCGCCGCGCTCGCGCGCCTCGAGGGCCGGCGGATCGTGTACTACGATCCCGCCGCGAGCTGGGGCGCGGCGCGCATGCACGCCTTCCAGCGGGCTCGCGCCGGCGGCGTCGAGCTGCGCCGCTATCCGGTCAGCGCGGACGATTTGCGCGAGGCCGGCTTGCTGCTCGATGGACTGCTCGGCGTGAACGCGCGCTTGCCGCTCGACGCGGTCACGAGCGAACGCGTCGGCGCGATGAACGCGGCCGGCGTTCCGATCCTCGCGCTCGACGTACCGACGGGTTGCGATCCGACGACCGGGGCGCTCGACGCCGTGCACGTGCGCGCCGTCGCCACGGTGGCGCTCGGCCGGCCGAAACTCGGCTCGTTCCTCGACCCCGGCCGCGACGCGACGGGCGAGTTATGGTGCGCGCCGCTCGGCATGCACGACCGCGACGCGCGCGGCATCGACCTCGATTCGCTACGTGCTGACGGCCGATGCGTTCGACGCGCTGCGCCCCAAGCGCGCCGACGATTCGGAGAAACGCAGCTCCGGCGCGCCGCTGATCGTGGCCGGATCGGAACAGTTTCCCGGCGCCGCGATCTTGTGCGCGCTCGGCGCGGCGCGCGCCGGTGCGGGCTACGTGACGGTCGCCGCCCCGGCCGCCGCAGCCGCCGCGTTGCGCGCGCACCTGATCGAACAGGTCGTGGTCACCTACGATGAAGACGATCCCGACCGCGCGATCGCGACGATCCTCGACCTGGGCAAGCATTGCAACGCGATCGCCGTCGGACCCGGGCTCGGCCTCTCCGATGCGATGGGCCGCATCGTGCGCGGCGTGATGTCGGGAACCCGGCTGCCGATCGTCGCCGATGCGAGCGCGCTCTTCCACCTGGCAAAACATCTCCCCGACTACAGCGACAAAGCGCTGATCCTCACGCCGCACGCGGGTGAATTCGCGCGTCTCTCCGGCAAGGGCACGGTCGAGCCGAGCGAACGGCTCGCGCGGCTGCGCGCGTTCGTCGGTGAGTACGGCATCACCACGCTGCTCAAAGGCCGCACGACGCTGATCGCCGATCGCACGACCGTGCACCTCAACCCGACCGGCACGCCCGCGCTCGCAACCGCCGGCACGGGCGACGTGCTCACCGGCATCATCAGCACGCTGCTCGCCCAAGGCCTCGCGCCGATCGACGCCGGGCGCACCGGCGCGTTCTGGCACGGCTTGGCCGGCAGTTGCGCGGCCGCGGTTCGTCCGGTCGGGGTCGTCGCCGGCGACGTCGCCGACGCGCTCGGCCGCGCATCGGACGTGGCCCCCGACGACGACCCGATCCGTATCTTCTGATGGCCCGCCGTTGCCGGTCGCGCACACCGCGTGATAGGGTTCAGTGTGGAAGAGGTGCGCAGCATGGCCCGTGAGATGGTTGTGCCCGAGGGGAAACCCGCCTTCGAGTGGATCCTCGGGCAGCCGGTACAGAAAGTGAGCCCGAAGCGGCGGCATTCGCTTCTGCAGACTCACTTTGCAGTCGCGTTGTCAGCCTGGGCCAAGGGCCGCGGGGAAATCGGCACCGAGTGGCGCTTTCGGCTCGAACCGCCGGGCGAAGACATCCGCCCGTTCGTGCCCGACGTCGCCTACCTGTCGTACGAGCGCATGGGCGACCGCACCGACAACGAGTTGGAAGCACCGCTGCTGGCGCCCGACGCGGCGGTAGAAATTCGTTCGCCCGACGATCGCCAGCACCACATCGATCACAAGATCGACGTGTATCTCGCGGCCGGCACCGATGTCGTCGTGCTGGTCGATCCGCTGGCGCGCACGATCGAGACGTTCGATCGCGACGAACATCGCGTGCTCAATGAAGACGATATCTTCGAACACGGTGCGCTGCCGGGATTTATCTTCACGGTTGCTAGCGCGTTCGCGGTCCTGAACCGCCCGCGCTGAGCCCGCGCCCGAATAAGGGCGCACGATTCGGGGCGCGACGGTTCGCCGCCGGCGCGCATTATAGGGTGCATGCGCATCCCCGCGACCCGGCTGTTCATCGGCGTGATCCTGGCCGGCCAGTCCATGGCCAACATCGACAACGCGATCATCAACGTCGCGACGCCCTCCATCGGCGCGACGCTGCACGCCTCGGGGGCCGAACTGCAACTCACCGTCACCGTGTACGTGCTCGCGACGGCGATGCTGCTGATCACCGCCGCGCGCCTCGGCACGCTCTACGGCTATCGCCGGATTTTCATCACCGGGCTCGTCGCATTCACGCTGGCATCGCTGGCGTGCGGTCTCGCACCGACCGTCTACGGTTTGATCGTGGCGCGCATCGTGCAAGGCGCCGGCGCCGCGCTGATGATCGCGCAAGTGATCAGCGGCATCCAGCGCACCCTCACCGGCAGCGCGCGCACGCGCGCGATCGGCGCATACACTCTCACGCTCTCGTTGAGCGCCGTGGTCGGTCAGATCCTGGGCGGCTTGCTGATCACCGCCAACCTGTTCGGCCTCGCCTGGCGGCCGCTGTTTTTGATCAACGTGCCGATCGGCGTGCTCCTGCTCGTGCTCGCGTGGCGCGTGATGCCGCACGACGAACGGCTGAGCGGCCCGCGCCCCACGCTCGACCTCATCGGGGTCAGCCTGCTCGGACTAACGATGTTTCTGTTGATCTTGCCGCTCACGATCGGGCGCGAGATGCAGTGGCCATGGTGGACGATCGTCTCGCTCTGCGCGAGCGTCGCCGGCGCGACCGCGTTCGTTCTGTGGCAGCAGAACCTTGCCCGCGCCGGACGCGGGCCGCTGCTCAACCTCGCGGTCTTCCGCGAACCGGGGGCCGTGCCGAGCCTCGGTGCGCAGATGTTTGGCCGCGTCACGTACTTCTCGCTGTTGTTCGTGCTCGCGATCTACGTGCAGACGGGCCTGGGAGAAAGCGCGCTCACGTCGGGCCTCTCGCTGCTCTCGTGGGTGGCTGCCTACGGCATCGCAGGACCGATCTATCCACGCCTGCCGCAGCGCTTCGCGGCGTGGTGCGGACCGTTCGGCGCGGCCATCGTCACGGCGGCGTTCGCCGGAACGGCGATCGCGGCGGCCTTGCACAGCGGCACCGGACCGTGGCTCGTGCTGTTCCTCGGCTGCGGCGGCTTCGGGTTCGGCGTGTTCCAAACCGCGACGACCTCGCAGCTCACCGCGGTCGTTGCGAAGGAGCGCGCGCCCGACTTGAGCGGCGTGCTGGCAACGATGACGCCGCTCGCCGCCGTGATCGGCATCGCGACGTTCGGGAGCGCCTACCTCGTCTTGGCGGCGCCGGGCGGCGCGACGGCCGCGACGCACGCGTTCGCCATCGTCAACGCGGGCTTCGCCGTCTGCGCCGCGATCGCGGCGCTGCTGTCGTTGCGCGCGCGCTCAGGAGGCGAACGAGTAGGCGCGCTGCGGCCGGGCGCGGCTCGCCTCGATCTCGTGCAGCACGTCGATCGGAATCGTGACGTCGGCGTAGCGTGAGTCGCCCGGCCTCGTCGCGATGCGCCAGGTCGCCGGCGGCACGCCGTGCGCGCGCCGAAACGCGCGTGAGAAATACGCCGGGTCGTCGTAGCCGCAGCTCACGCCGATATCGGCCACCGAAAGATCGGTATGCTCGAGCGCGACGCGGGCGCGTGCCATGCGCATCTCGGCGATCCAGGCGCCGAGCGAGCGGCCCGTGTGCTCGCGCGATAGATCGTTGAGGTAGTTGGCGGTGTAGCCGGCGTCGCGCGCGAGGCGTTCGAGCGTCAACGGCTCGGCGAGGTGCGCCCACACCGAGGCAAACAGGTCTTGCAGCGTGGCCTGCGCGGCGTGCGGCTCCCGTTTCCAGATGTAGGGAAAGACCGCGTTCCGCACGTCGTGGATGTCGTCGATGCCGAAGTTGCCCGCCGCCGCGCGCTCGGCGTACTCCGCCATGCGCTCGCGCCAGCGCCGGCCCTCGGACGTCGAGAGCTGGCGCTCGAGAAACGGGCTGAAGACGTTCGGATCGTCGGGGCGATCGGCGGGCGCGCGCATGGCAACGATATACATTTCATGATCGTCGCCGAGATCGCAGGTGAAGGTTCCGGCCGATGCCGCAACCAGCGTATTCGGGCGCAGCAGACCGGTGCGGCCGTTGGCGCTGTACGTTCCCTCGCCCGCCGCCACGAACAGGAACAGGTCGTGCCCGGTAATCAGTTCCGCGCCGTGCTTCGCACGCTGTGAAGAATTTCCACGCACCACGGCTCCTGTTGCAAGGGCGTCAGGTCGCATGACCACGATGCGTCCGCCGGTCGGCTCCATGCCCTCTAGTACCGCCTCAGCGTCCGGAAAGTGTCGCTGCGCCAAGAGAATATCCGTGGATCGTCCAAGTCGCGCGGCGGCCGATCCGTGCTGCGTCCTACCGCCGCCCGGCGCCGCGCGGCGTATCATGCACACCATGGAGACGCGACGCGATGTGGTGGAATACGGCCTGCGCCGGTGGATCATCGTGCTCGGCGTGATGCTCGCGCCGCTGATGGAAACGATCGACTCATCGATCGTGAACGTCGCGCTGCCGACGATTCAGGGCAATCTCGGCGCGACGCTCGATGAGTCGGCGTGGATCATCACGGGTTACTTGGTGGCCAACGTCATCGTCATTCCGCTCACGCCGTGGCTGCAGACGCGTTTCGGCCGCCGCCAATATTTCACCGCAACCGTCATCGGCTTCACGGTCACCTCGGTGCTGTGCGGGCTTTCGGGCTCGATCGACATGCTGATCGTTCTGCGCATCATGCAGGGACTCTTCGGTGGCGGCTTGATCGCGACCGCGCAAGCGACGCTGCGCGATACGTTCACGACCGAAGAGGTCGGCTTGAGCCAGGGCGTCTTCGCGGTCATCGTGCTGGTCGGCCCGATCATCGCGCCGATGCTGGGCGGCTATCTCGTCGATGCCGCGTCATGGCAGTGGATCTTCTTCATCAACGTCCTGCCGGGTGCCGTCTCGGCCATCGTCGTCGGCACGATGCTGCGCAATCCGACCGAACCCGAAGCGGCGACCGTCGACGTGCGCGGCATTCTGCTGCTCACGCTGGCGCTCGGTGGTTTACAATTCGTCCTCGAGGAAGGCGAACGCCGCGACTGGTTCGACAGCGGCAGCATCGTGTTCGCCGCCGTTCTCTCAGCGCTGGGATCGGTTGCCTTCGTGCTGTGGGAACTGTTCGGAACGCGCGCGCCGATCGTCGATCTGCGCATCCTGCGTTACCGGACCGTCGCGGTCGGCGTGCTGCTCGCGGGCGGTATCGCCGCCACGCTGTTCGGAACGACGTTCGTGCTGCCGCAGTACTCGCAGAACATCCTCGGCTTCACGGCGTTCGGGAGCGGTGAGTTGCTGCTGTTTCGAGCGCTGCCGATCATGCTGATCGCGCCGCTCGTCGCCGGCTTGGTCGGCGCCGGACGGGTCGACGTGCGCATCGCGATGGCGACGGGGTACCTGCTCACCGGAATCGGCTCGTTCCTCATCGCCGGCGCCACCACCAGCATGACCTCGTTCGAACAGCTGCTGCCCGGACTCATCATCGGCGGCTTCGGAACGGCGATGCTGTTCATTCCGCTGCTGATCGCCGTGCAGACATCGACCTCGGCCGACGACGCGCCCAAAGCAAGCTCGTTCATCACGTTGGCGTTTCAACTCGGCGGCTCGATCGCGAGCGCCATCCTGGTCACGATGATCGATCGCCGGACCGACTTTCACGCGCAGATCTTGGGCGCCAATTTGACGTCGGCACGGCCGGTGGTCCGCGACGCGCTGACGGCCGTCTCACCGCAACAGCTCGTTGCGCTGGCCGCGGGTCAGGCCCAAACGCTCGCCTTCGCCGATCTCGCCTATGCCGTGGCCGCGGTCGCGGCCATCTTGATACCGGTCGTCTTCCTGTTGCATCGCTCGCGTCACGCCATCACGGAGATCTCGTTCGAATGACCACTGAGGATACCGCCGGAGCCCTCGCGCGGCTCGATGCCGATCTCGCCGCGGCGGCGGCGACGCGCGAACTGCAAGTGCTGCGCCGGCGCGCCGTCGGCGCCTATCGCAACGCGCTGGTAACGGCGGCCGGCCGGCCCGACGATCCGCACTGGAGCGAGTTCGTGGGCACGGTCGCCGCCTTCGCCGCGCGCGTGCCCGTGGGCGCGACCTCGCACTACGCGGCGCGCGCGGTCGCGCGGCTCAAAGCGCTCGTCGCCGAAAACCTCGCTTAGCGCGCGATGCCGAACGCGCCCGCTTTAATGGCCGGGTCGGCGGAGGCTGCCATCCGGTCGCGCAGGGTGCGCATGAATACGCCCAGCGCCGTGGCTCCGAGCAGCCAGCGCTGCCGGTCGTCGCTGGATTCCTCGGGTTGCTCGCGCATGCGCGTCTCCATGTACATCACGCGCAGATCTTCGACGCCGTAGCGGATGAACTGCGGCAGCGAGGTCTCCGGCGGACGCACCACGCAATCGGCGCCGTCGTCGCCGCCCGCGTAGGTTTGGAGAAACGCCACCAGCGTCGCAAATTCCGCCGGGGGCACGCCGCTCGCGCCGACGTGCGTGCGCGCTTCCGCCGCCCGCCCCTCCCAGCGCGCCCGCATCGCTTCGACCTCGGCCGCAAAACCGATCGTTCGCGCCTGCGGCTCGATCTCGACGTCCGAGGCTTGCAGCGGCGCCGCGCGTTCGCGCCGCTCGGCCGCGACGAAGTCGACCAGCACGGGGCCGGTGGGCGCGTCGAGCGTCGAGAACGCGAGCTCGAGCACCGCGCGCTGCTCCGTGACGTCGTTACGGTGACCGATCGACATGCCGAACGGAAACGGCACCCAGACCGCGCGCGGCGGCTTGATCTTCACCGTATGTTCGCGCACCAAACTCATGCTCACGGTGCTCAGACCCTGTTCTTCCAAGACGCGTGCGATCACACCGACCGTGTGAGTGCACAGCGGTCAAGTCGGGGTGAGGAGAACGACCTCGACCCCGTCTTCTTTCAGCAGCGCCGCGACCTCGGGAGCCGTGGTGGTTTTGATCGCCGCCAAGTCGCGCTGCGCGCCCATGAACGAGTAGCAGGCCGGGCCCAGCGCTCCGATGCGGCCCGCGGCGACCATCTCGCGCAAGCGGTCGATCGGAAAGACGACGTTGACGTCGGCCATCACGCCGGTGCGGTCGAACCCGATGCTGTTGTGCGTCTGCAGCAGCTCATCGCCGCGCACGTCCGAAGGAATGCGGCGAAAGGTCGGATCGGCGGGCACGAACGGACGGTCGCCGTGCACGTGCAGACCGGCGGTCGTGACGATCGCCAGCACCGACTGGGCCAGCGGCTTAGCCGGACGCCGGAACGGGGTCGTGGTGTTGACCTCGACCGGGGTCTCGAGCATCGATTTGCGCGCCGCTTCGGGGAGTCTGTCGAGCGAGGGCATCGTGCGCTCTTCGACTACTCCGCCGCGAGATGCTCCCGTACGGGTCCGAGCAGTTCGCGCAGCGCGTCTTCGTCGATGACCGCGACGCCGAGCGACTCGGCCTTGGTCAGCTTCGATCCGGCTTCTTCGCCGGCCACGACGTAGGTCGTCTTCTTGCTCACGGCCGAGGTCACTTTACCACCGGCGCCGACGATCAGCTCGCTCGCCTCTTCGCGGGTGAGGTTCGGTAAGGTGCCGGTGAGCACGAACGTCTTGCCGGCCAGCGGTCCGGCGCTCGCGCGTTCGCGCTTGGGCGCGGTCAGGTCGACGCCGGCGGCGCGCAGCCGCTCGATCAGCGCCCGGTTCGCTTCTTGCTGGAAGAACAGGACGACGCTGGCCGCGATCTGCGCGCCGATCCCGTCGCTCTGGATGAGGTCGGCTTCGCCGGCGGCCATCAGCGCGTCGATCGTGCCGTAATCGGCGGCCAAAATCGCCGCGTTCTGGGCGCCGACCATCCGGATGCCCAGGCCAAACAGCAACCGCGCAAGGCCGCGCGACTTCGAGCCGGCGATGTTGGCGAGCACGTTGGCGATCGTTTTATCGCCCATGCGCGGCAACGTCGCAAGGCGCCCCGCCGTGAGCGTGTAGAGCCCGCTGACGTCGTCGATGAGGCCCGCGTCGACCAAGGCGAAGGCCAGCACGTCGCCCACGCCCTCGATGTCCATCGCGCCCCGCGAGCAGAAGTGGCGCACGCGTTCGCGCCGTTGCGCGGGACAGGTGGCGTTCGTGCAGCGCGCCATCGCCTCGCCCTCGGGATGATCGACGGCGAAGCCGCACACCGGGCAGTGCGTGGGCATGGTGAATTCTTTGAGCTTCTTCTTGCGCTCGGCCAGCACCGGTCCGACGATTTCGGGGATCACGTCGCCGGCGCGGCGCACGACGACGACGTCGCCCTCGCGGATATCCTTGCGCCGGATGTCGTCCTCGTTGTGGAGCGTCGCCATCTTCACCGTGACGCCGCCGATCTGCACCGGCTCGAGCTCGGCGTAGGGGTTGAGCGTCCCGGTGCGTCCGACGTTGATGCCGATGCGCACGAGCCGCGTCGTCGCCTCGCGGGCGCGAAACTTGTAGGCGATCGCCCAGCGCGGGTCCTTACCGGAGCTGCCCAGTTTTTCTTGCAGCGCGAGGTCGTCGACCTTGACCACGATCCCGTCGATCTCGTAGTCGAGGCGATCGCGCTCGCCGTCCCAGCGCTCGGTGAAGGCGATGACGTCGTCGATCGTCGCCGCGCGTTCCACGTGCGGGTTCGTCGCAAAGCCCTGCGCGCGCAGAAAGGCGAGCAGCTCGAACTGCGTCGCCGGAAAGCCGGTCGCGTCGACGGCGCCGACCGCGTAGGCGAAGAACGACAAGCGCCGCTCGGCCGTCAAGCGCGCGTCGAGCTGGCGCAGGGCGCCGGCCGCGGTGTTGCGCGGGTTGGCGAACAGCGGCTGCCCCGCCGCCTCGCGCCGCGCGTTGAGCGCGTCGAAGTCGCTGCGCCGAAAGTACACTTCGCCGCGCACGTCGATCGCGCGCACGCCTTTGCCGCGCAGCTTGAGCGGGATCGAGCGCACGGTGCGCAGGTTCTCGGTGACATCTTCGCCGACCGTTCCGTCGCCGCGCGTGCCGCCGCGCACGAACGCGCCGTTCTCATAGTGCAGCGAGATCGCGAGGCCGTCGATCTTCAGCTCGCACGTGTAGGCGACGACGGGCTCGCCGCTCAGTTTGCGCACGCGCTCGTCGAACGCGCGCAGCTCGTCGCCGTCGAAGGCGTTGCCGAGCGAGAGCATGGGCTTGCCGTGAGGATACGGCGAGAAGCGGCTGGCCACCGCCGAGCCGACGCGCACGGTCGGCGAGTCGGCGGTGCGCAGCTCGGGGTGCGCGGTTTCGAGGTCGATCAGCTCGCGCAGCAACGCGTCGTAGGCAGCGTCGGTGATCTGCGGCTCATCGAGGACGTGGTAGCGGTAGTTCGCCTCGTCGAGCTGTTTGCGCAGAGCCGCCGCGCGCTCAGCGGCGCGTGGCACCGGCATGTTTGGGTGAGAACACTTGGATCACGTACCCATCCGGATCGGTGATCACCGCCACGCGGCCGAAGCTCTGGTCGTAGGGGTCCTGCAGCACGCGCACGCCGGCCGTGCGCGCGTCGATGATGAACGTATCGACGTTGTCGACGTGAAAGCCGAGCTGCAGCGAACCCGGCCGGACCAACAGCGTCTCGCTATCGGGATGCAGGCCGAGCCGCTGGCCCTCGCCCAAATCGAAGTCGACCCAATCGGGAAAGGCGTCGGTGTTGATGCGCAGTTCGAGGACGTCGCGGTAAAAGGCGCGCGAACGCGCCAGATCCGAACACACCAGCATCGCCATCGCAAAGGCGCCCATCCCCACGTGCTTCGGCCCCGCTCCCCCCTCGTCATCCCGAGCGCCTCGTACTCGTCATCCCGAGCGCCTCGTACTCGTCATCCCGAGCGCCGCGTACTCGTCATCCCGAGCGCCTCGTACTCGTCATCCCGAGCGCCGCGTACTCGTCATCCCGAGCGCCTCGTACTCGTCATCCCGAGCGCCTCGTACTCGTCATCCCGAGCGCCTCGTACTCGTCATCCCGAGCGCCTCGTACTCGTCATCCCGAGCGCCTCGTATCGTCGTGGCGAGCTCCGTCTGCCCGTCATCCCGAGCGCAGTCGAGATGAGATGAGAAGGCCGGCCTCCGAATCAGGGTTCTCGCAAAGAGATCCTGTGAAGCGACTGGCGCTTCATTCACGCACTCGAGGTGCAAAGGAGACCGGCCCGTGCAGAAGCATAGCAAAGCGAAACCGACGCGGCAAATGGTGAAGAAAAATCTGTGGATCGGGGTTGATTTAGGGAACCGTTGGAGCCACGTCTGCATGGTCGACAACGGCGGCGACGTTATAGATCGAACGCGTGTTCGAACGACGCCGGGTGCGATGCGTGAGTTTTTCGGTGCGTATGCAGGTTGCGCGATCGCGATCGAAGTCAGCGGTCAATCACCGTGGGTGAGCCGCGTCTTGAAAGAATGTGAGCTCGAGGTCACCGTTGCCAACGCCCGTGAGGTTCGCAAGATCCATCAAAGCGATCGCAAGAACGACCGCTCCGACGCTGAGACTTTGGCTCGACTTTTGCGAGCGGATCGCACGTTGCTTGCTCCGATCGAGCATCGCGATGAAGCGATGCAAGCCGACATCTCCGTACTGCGAGCTCGCGATACGATGGTTGGTGCTCGCACGAAATGCATCAATGCGATTCGCGGTCTCGTGAAAACCGCCGGCGTGCAGCTACCGAAGTGCAGTGCGGAAGTCTTCGCTCGTCGTGTAGAGCTGCTGATCCCGAGCGAACTTCAATCCGCGCTGTCGCCGATGCTTGAAACAGTTGTCCATCTTACCGTTCAAATACGCAGCTATGAAAAACTGCTCGAAACGATGGCGCGTGAAAAGTACCCGGAAACCGCGATGTTGAGCCAGGTGACGGGGGTTGGGCCTTTGACTTCGCTAGCTTTTGTATTAACCCTGAGTGACAAAAATCGATTCAGGTGCAGTCGCGACGTTGGACCATATCTCGGGCTCGTTCCGCGCCAGTACGACTCCGGTGACCAACAATCGCAGCTCGGAATAACCAAGCGGGGCAACGCGTTTCTGCGGCGATTACTCGTTAATAGCGCACAGTACATTTTAGGCCCATTTGGACCGGATTGCCGGTTAAGGCGCCACGGCGAGCGCTTGATGGAGCGTGGCGGTAAAAATGCAAAGAAGAGAGCCGTTGTTGCCGTTGCTCGAAAACTCGCAATTCTCTTGCACTATCTTTGGAAAACCGGCGTCGTCTACGAACCGCTTTACGGCGCGCAACCGCTAGCAGCATAATGACGTTCTTCCGCATCCGTTGAACCATATGTAAAACCGCGTTCGGTGACTGCGACCGGTCCCTCGATCGTTAAATCAGATCGAAGTCGAGATAGCAGCACCACCTTTGAAGATGAACCTCAACATGCACCGAGCCAAGAGCGGCTCAACAGAGTGCGGATGGAAGCGAGGCAAAAAGGTTTGCGAAGAGGGACACGGGAGCGGGCGGCCGCCACGGCGGCCTTGACAAAGCTGGCCTTCTCATGGAAGGGACCGCCACAATCACGCGCGATCACCACCGTCGATCACGAGCGCAGCCGAGTGATCGCCGACGACTTGGCCGACTGCGCTCGCCCACGACAATTGCCCCATCGAGCCTGGTGGCGATCACTCGGCTGCGCTCGTGATCGACAGTGGTCTTACGGACGTGACGGTGGTGGCCCCTCGACTGCGCTCGGGATGACGGGTAGACGGAGCTCGCCACGACGATACGAGGCGCTCGCCATGATGATTACGAGGCGCTCGCCATGACGAGTACGAGGCGCTCGCCATGACGAGTACGAGGCGCTCGCCATGATGATTACGAGGCGCTCGCCATGATGATTACGAGGCGCTCGCCATGATGATTACGAGGCGCTCGCCATGATGATTACGAGGAGCTCGCCATGACGATACGAGGCGCTCGCCATGATGATTACGAGGCGCTCGCCATGATGATTACGAGGCGCTCGCCATGATGATTACGAGGCGCTCGCCATGATGATTACGAGGCGCTCGCCATGATGATTACGAGGCGCTCGCCATGATGATTACGAGGCGCTCGCCATGATGATTACGCGGCGCTCGCCATGATGATTACGAGGCGCTCGCCATGATGATTACGAGGCGCTCGCCATGATGATTACGAGGCGCTCGCCATGATGATTACGAGGCGCTCGCCATGATGATTACGAGGCGCTCGCCATGATGATTACGAGGTGCTCGCCATGATGATTACGAGGCGATCGCCATGATGATTACGAGGCGCTCGGGATGACGACGGCGCTCACCGTAACGAGAGGGAAGCGGTTCCCCCCAAAGAGGGGGCTAGGCTTCGACCGGGACCCGGCCGTCGGCGATCAGATCGTCGAGCGTTTTGAGGTTTGCTTGTTCGCGCGCGGCGACGGCGGCGGCGTCGACGTGGATGCCGTGGGCCCGCTCGTCCTTCAGCACGGCTTTGAGGTACTCGCCGGTGTAGGAATTGGGGTTGGCGGCGAGCTCCTCGGGCGTGCCGGTGCCGACGATCGTACCGCCGCGGTCCCCGCCTTCGGGTCCGAGGTCGATCAGATGATCCGCCGTCTTGATCACGTCGAGGTTGTGCTCGATGACGAGCACCGTGTTGCCCACGGCCACCAACCGTTGCAAGACGTCGAGCAGCTTGTGGATGTCGGCGAAGTGCAGCCCGGTCGTCGGTTCGTCCAGCACGTAGAACGTGCGGCCGGTGGCGCGCTTGGAGAGTTCCGTCGCCAGTTTGATGCGCTGCGCCTCGCCGCCCGAGAGCTGCGTCGCGGGCTGGCCCATCTTGATGTAGCCCAGGCCCACTTCGGCGATCGTCTTGAGCTTGTTCGAAATGCGCGGAATCGCCGAGAAGAGCACCGAGGCCTCGTCGACCCGCATCTCGAGGATGTCGGCGATCGACTTGTTCTTGTATTTCACCTCGAGCGTTTGCGCGTTGTAGCGTTTGCCTTTGCAGACCTCGCACGGCACGTACACGTCGGGCAGAAAGTGCATCTCGATCTTGATGATGCCGTCGCCTTGGCACGACTCGCAGCGGCCGCCCTTCACGTTGAACGAGAACCGCCCCGGCGTGTAGCCGCGCAGCTTCGCTTCGGGTGTCATCGAGAACAGCTCGCGAATCAGGTCGAACGCGCCGGTGTAGGTCGCCGGGTTGGAACGCGGCGTGCGGCCGATCGGCGATTGATCGATCACCACCATCTTGTCGAGCTCCTCGGCGCCCTTGACGCTGCCGTAGGTGCCGCCGGCGGGCTGATGGTGCAAGTGCTGGTTGAGCGCCTTCACCACGACCTCGTTGACCAGGGTCGATTTGCCGCTGCCGCTCACGCCCGTGACGCAGGTGAAGGTGCCGAGCGGAATGTCGACGCTGATGCCCTTGAGGTTGTTGGCCTTCGCGTTTTTCACCGCCAGCGTCGAGCGCCCGGTGCGCCGGTGCTTGGGGATTGCGATGAACTGCCGTCCCGAGAGATAGGCGCCGGTGAGCGACTCGGGGTTCGCGAGGATCTCCTCGATCGGGCCGACCGAGAGGATGTAGCCGCCCTCGGCGCCGGCGCCGGGACCGATGTCGACGATCACGTCGGCCGCGCGCATCGTGTCTTCGTCGTGCTCGATGATGATCAGCGTGTTGCCGATGTCGCGCAGCGTCTGCAGCGTCGCCAAGAGCCGGTCGTTGTCGCGCTGGTGCAGCCCGATCGAGGGTTCGTCGAGGATGTAGAGCACGCCGACCAGCGACGAGCCGATCTGCGTCGCCAGGCGAATGCGCTGCGATTCTCCGCCCGAGAGCGTGGTCGCCGAGCGCGAGAGGTTCAGGTAGCCCAACCCGACGTTGGTGAGAAAGCCCAGCCGCGCCCGAATTTCCTTGAAGATCTGGTGCGCGATCGCGTGCTCGCGTTCGGTGGGCTCGAGCTCAGCGAAGAAGCTCTGGGCGACCTCGACCGACATCGTCGTGACGTCGTTGATATTGCGCCCGGCGATCGTCACGGCCAGCGCTTCGGGCTTGAGGCGCGCGCCGCCGCACACCTTGCAGACCGACGACGACATGTACTTCTCGATGTCTTCCTTGACGTAGTCGCTGGTCGTTTCGTTGAAGCGGCGCCGCAGGTTGTTGATCACGCCCTCGAACGACGCTTTGTAGTCCCAGCTGTGCCCGCTGCGCGCTTCGTAGGAGAACGTCTGCTCCTTGTCGCTGCCGTAGAGGATCGTCTCGACGAGGTCGGGCGGCATGTTCTCGATCGGCGTCGTCGTCTTGACGCGCCGCGAGCGCAGCACGCGTTCGACCTGTTGCAGATAATAGGGGTTCATCGACGGAAAGCGGCCGCCGCCGATCGACTTCGACCACGGCACGATCGCACCGTCGGCGATCGACTTGGTGCGGTCCGGGATCACTTTCCACGGATCGATCTCGATCTTCACGCCGAGGCCGCTGCAGGCCGGGCACGCGCCGAAGGGCGAGTTGAACGAAAAGAGCCGCGGTTCGAGTTCTTGGAACGAGAGGCCGCAATGCGCGCAAGCGAAGGCTTCGCTGAACGTCAGCTCCTGCGGCGTCTTCGATCCGGCGGGCTCGTAGAGCACCGCGACGATGCCGCTCGAGAGCCGCAGCGTCGTCTCGATCGAATCGGTCAGGCGCTTGCGGATGTCGGGCTTCATCACGAGCCGGTCGACCACGACCTCGATCGTGTGCTTCTTCTTCTTGTCGAGGTCGATCTTGTCACGCAGCTCGCGGATCGTGCCGTCGATACGCACGCGCGCGAAGCCCTCTTTGCCGATCTCCTCGAAGAGCTTGGCGTACTCGCCCTTGCGGCCGCGAATGACCGGCGCGAGTAGCTGGATGCGCGTGCCCTCGGGCAGCTCCATGATCTGGTCGACGATCTGCTCGCTCGATTGCGCGCTGACCTCACGGCCGCACTGGTAGCAGTGCGGCACGCCGATGCGCGCGAACAGCAGCCGCAAATAGTCGTAGATCTCGGTGACCGTACCGACCGTCGAGCGCGGGTTGCGCGAGGTCGATTTCTGGTCGATCGAGATCGCCGGCGAGAGGCCCTCGATGTAGTCGACGTCGGGCTTCTCCATCTGGCCCAGAAACTGCCGGGCGTACGAGGACAGCGACTCGACGTAGCGGCGCTGGCCCTCGGCGTAAATCGTGTCGAAGGCGAGCGAGGACTTGCCTGAACCGGAGAGCCCGGTGATCACGATCAGCCGGTTGCGCGGCAGGGTCAGATCGATGTTCTTGAGGTTGTGTTCGCGCGCGCCCTTGATGACGATCGCATCGAGGGCGTGCGAGGGTGCCGGCGCCATATTTCTGTTGAACCCGGCCCGCCATCCACTCGTTGCGGCCGGGCCGCGGCCCTCAGTACACCGGGGGCGGCGGAGGAGGAGGCGGCGCCGCTCCCGTTGCGACCGGGCGGAGTACCAAGTATTCGCCGACGACAACGAGCACCGCGTAGGCAACCACGATTTGCGAAATGATTGCCGCCACGATCGGGCCGAGCAGCGGCGCGAACGAGAAGATGTGCGCGATCAGCTTGCCGATGAGCTGGAGCAGCCCGAGCAGGATGCCGATGATCAGCGTGGTGCCGAACCGCGCGCGGGCGATCGCGAACGATTCGCGCAGCGCGTCCATTCCGCGCCGGTTACCGACGACGGCCGCGGCGATCGTGTAGAGCGTGAACAGATAGAACGCGAACACCGAGAGAAAGAGCGTGAACGGCGCCAGAATCACCGCCACGATGCCGAACAAGAACAGGTAGACCGCCGCCAGCAACACGTTGCCCGCGTCCTCATGCACCGCGTTCGCGCCGTCGGCCAAGGTCGTCGTGCCGCGCTGCCAGGCGGCGCCCGCCATGCCGGCGGTGTAGCACTGCGTGACGATGTAGCCGGCGATCGCCACGACGGCCAGGATCAGGCTGGCGACGAACGACCCGAAGCCGTAGGCGAACGTCATGGCCGTGCCGCTCGCCTCGCCGTAGGTGTCGGGCTGCGAGAGGCTATAGATCCCCGAAATAATTCCGACGATCAGACCGACCACGATCCCGGGCACGATGATCGTCCAGTTCCGCGTCAGCAGGTCCCAGGCGCGGGCAAAGACGTTCTCAACGGTCGGAACCTGCATCTTGATCTCCCGGGCGGCGAAGCGAGCCTTAGGCTCCTATCGGTTTCTGTACCCCGGAAACCGCCCCTTGCTTCGCTGCCAGGGGCAAAACGGCCAGCACGTCGCCGATCGAGCCGACCACCGCGTCCGGCGGGTGAGCGCCCTCGGGCAGCGGGATCGCGTGGAGGTCGATCAGCACCGTGAACAGCCCGACCGAGCCGGCGCCGATGATGTCGCGGTCGTAGCGGTCGCCGACCATCGCCGTGCGGGCCGGCTCGCTGCCGAGCGTGCGGCACACCAGGCGGAAGATCTCCGGATCGGGCTTCACCATCCCCATCTCGTCGGCCAGGAACAGGCCGTCGACGTAGGGCCGCAAACCGAGCCGGTCGACCTTCTCGTTGTGCGTGGCCGCGAAGCCGTTGGTGACGATGCCGAGCTTGCAGCCGTGCTCGCGCAGCGCCACGATCAGATCGAGCGCGCCGGGGAAGAGCTCGAGCTCCTCCGTTCGATAGCGCGTGTAGTCTTCGGCGCAGCGCTGCGCCAGCCCAACGTCGACCGGGATGCCGGTCGCCACCAGCGCGTCGCTCCACAACTGGGCGCGCGCGTCGTGGATCGGGCGCGTCAGGTGTTCTTGCGAAAGCTTTTTCCAGAAGCCGTTCGCTTCCACGATATACGCCGCGACCAAGCGCTGCGCGTCGATGCCGCGCTCGGCGGCCAGATCGTCGGCGACGCGGCGCGCGGCGCGCTTGTAGGCGGTCGAATCGTCCAGCAGCGTGTCGTCCAGATCGAACAGCACGGTATCGATCGCGCGCGCGGAGCCGTTCGCGGAGCGGTTCAAGGAAGCACGCGGAACGTGCGGAGCGCGTAGGCGGGTAACACGAAGCTCAGCAGTTCGCCCTCGACCCGCGCCTCGCCCGCGACCGGCCGTTCGCACGCGTCGACCGCGGCTGCGCTGCGCATGCGCCCGCCGCAGCGCAGCTCGACGCGCCGCGTCTCGCCGTCGCACTCGCGCACGCGCACGATGATGCCCTGCCCGTCGTCGGCCGGCTTCGTCGCGACGACCAGCACGGCCGGATCCTCGCAGCTGAACAGCCGCACGCGTTCGGGCTCGGCGTAATCGCGCCACGCCGCCTCGAGCGCACCGATCGTCGCACCGGCCGTTGGCGCGAGCGCGTAGGCGATGTGATGTTCGCCGCGATCGGCGTGCGGATCGGGCCACAGCGGCGAGCGCAGCAGCGACATGCCGATGCGCACGCCGCCTTTGCGCAGCGCGTGCGCGCTCCAGCCGTAGCTATCGGGCGCGAGGATCGCAACGCCCCCATCGCCGTCGCCGGCGTGCACCCAGCGCTGCGCGGGCACCTCGAAGCGCGCGCGCTCGGCTTGCGTCTGCGGCGCGGCGGTGCGCACGAGCGTGCCGTGCGGCATACCGAACCGCACCTCGCTCGTGCGCAGCGCGAAGCGGTGTTCCGCCCGCAAGATGCGATGCGTGGCCTGCCAGTTCACGTTGAGCTCGACGCGCAGATACGGCTCGCCGTTGCCGAGTGCGATGCGCATGGCGATCGCCGTGCCCTCACCGCTCAGCTCGACGACCAGCGCGCCGTCTTCGATGCGCGCTGCACCGGGCCGCAGTTTGCGCGGGTGCCGTTCGTAGGCCACATCGAGGTTCCACGCATCGAAGAGACGCGGCCGGTCGACATAGAGCATCAGCCCGTTGGCGACCGCGGCCAGATTGCGGCCGTCGACGCCGGCCAGCTCGACGACCGTGCCGTCGCGGCGCACGCGCGCGCGCAGGTACTCGTTCGCGAACACGAAGCCGTCGTCGGCGGCGACCGGCGCGGCGAGCACGGCGGCGGCGGGCGCGATATCGGCCCGCGGCAAGATCGACCGCGCGCTCGCGATCACGCGCTCGACGATCCGCTCGGCGCGCTCGTATTCGTGCCGCACCTCCACGTAGGCCTCGCCGATCGCGCTGCCCGCGAGGACGTCGTGAAACTGATTGCGCAGCACCAGCGTCCAGGCCGTGCGCAGGTCGTCGACGAGCGGCGCGATCGCGCTCGCCGGCGCGCGCACGCCGGCACACCACGCGCACAGCTCTTCGGCTTCGCCCAGCGCGCGCTCGAGCGCCGCGTTGCGCGACTTGATGTCGCGATGGGTCGTGTACGTGCCGCGATGCGTTTCGAGATACAACTCGCCGCGGAACTGCGGCAGCGTGCGCCCGTCGACCTCACCGAACCACGAGGACACGCTGCGCCACGGGCGCGTGGTGCGCGGTTCGTCCGCAAGCTCCCGGTCGATCACGCCGCCGCCGCCGTCGCCGTAGCCGTGAACCACGATCTCGGCGCGCTCGCGCGCGACCGCCTTTCTGCTGGCGGTCGCTTCGCCTTCATACTTGTCGATGACCGCCGACACCAGGTGGGACCCGTCGTCGCCGTACCAGCAGAATTGCGGATACGGCCAGCGCGTCGTCTCGTTCCATTGCAGCTTGGTCGTGGCGAAGAAGCGCAGCCCGGCGTGCGCGGCGAGCAGCGGCAGCGTGTTCGGGAAGCCGAACGTGTCGGGCAGCCACACGACATCGGGCACCACACCGAGTTTTTGGCTCGTGTAGCGAACGCCGAACGCGAACTGCCGCAGGATCGATTCACCCGAGGGCGCGTGCAGATCCGGCTCGACCCACATCGTCGCCACGCTCGCGTCCCAGCCGTTGCCGGCGCGGCCGCGCACGCGTGCAAAGAGGTCCGCGTCGTCCGCTTCCACCCAGGCATAGAGTTGCGGTTGGCTCTGCGCGTAGACGTAGCGGTCGTCGATCGTCAGTTGGCGCAGCGCGGTGGCGAAGGTGCGGAGCGCTTTGCGGCGCGCGTCGGCGTAGGTCCATAGCCACGCCAAGTCCAGGTGCGCGTGGCCGATCAGCGGAACCTCGCCCGGACCGGCGCCGGGCAGCGCGCCGTACGCATCCGGCGCGGCCGCGATCTCCAGCTCCTCGTGCGGCTTCTGCTCCGCACGCGCGAGCATCCACCGCCAGCGCGGCCCGTCACCGCCCGGCAAACCGGCGATCGGCAACGAGCGCCGCTCGACGGCCAGCGTCACTTCACGCGCGCCGGCGTACGGCGGCAGATCGATGCTGGTGTGTTTGCCGTCGAAGGCCCCCGCGATCGCACCGTCGATGCGCAGCAACGCACCGGTGCGCGTCGGGTAGCGCAGGCGCACGGGCCGGCCGTCGAACGCGACCTGCGCGCGCAACGTCACGGTGCGCTCGTCCGCGCCGCAGCGCTGGAGCCGCACGCGCATCGTCAGAACGTCTTCGTCAGGCTGTCGTTCACGGGCGAGCAGTTATTGCGCAGCGGGTGACGCTTGTCGTCGAGCACGTACCGCACGAGCACTTCGACCGGATCGGTTCGCTGCGAGGTGTCACGGAAGATCCGGAACTGCAGCGGGTAGACGACGCCGGCTTCGAGCGGCGGCAGCTGCTGCGTCGCGACCACGACCCCGTTGCGCAGCAATTCGGCATGCTGGGCGATGTGCGGCTGCTGCGCCTGGGTCCCGACATTGGAGAACACGCCGGTGATCAACAGCCGGTCCGCGGTCGCCGTCCGGGCCGAACCTTTGATGACCTTGATCTGCAAATCGGTGACCGAGATATCGGCGCCAGCGCAGGCCGGCGCCGGCGTAGCCAACGCGAGGACACCGGCAAGAAAAGCCGCGATCATGGTGTCGAGTGTTAGCCCATCACGGTGAGAATCATCTTACGGTTACGGCGTGGCGAGTGCGGCGAACGAAGCGATGCCGGTGGTCCGGTCGATGCGCCGGCGCGGGAGGGTGTAGGGCGCCTGCAGGGAGGTCACGACGCCCGGCCGCTCCGTTAACGCTGCTTTCATGCCGGTCTGCCGCATCAGCTCGAGCGTCGTCGCGTTCCACTGTCCGGCCGGGTATGCATAGGTCGTCGGTCGCACGAGGTAGTGCGTGAGGGCGTCGACGCAGTGCGTGACCTCGTGCGTGGCCGTCGCGCGTCCCACGCGCGCGAGGTCGAGATGACGCGTGCCGTGACAGCCGATCTCCATGCCGGCGGCGTGCATCGCGCGCAACTTCGCCCAGCCGGCGTGGCGGCCGTCGCCGATGAAACCGGCGCTCACGTAGAAGCTCGCGCGTGCGCCGTATTTGCGCAGCAGCGGCGTCACGACGTCGGCCGCGTCGTTGTAGCCGTCATCGAAGGTGAGCACGACGGCGTTGCGCGGATGCTCGCCGCGCCGGAGGTCGTCGGCCAGCTCGTTCATGGTTAGCGTCCGGATCGCGTGCGCGCGCAGCCAGGCCAGCTGCGCTTCGAACGCTGCCGGTTCGAGCGTAAGCGAGCGGCCCACGGGTCCCGGCGGCGTGTGCGGGTCGACCTTGTGGTACATCAGCACGGGCACGCCGCCGGCCGGCGGCGGCGCGGCGGCCGGCATTCCGGCCAGCAGCGCGAGCACGAGGAACAAATACATCACGAACCCCCCGGAACGACGACCGCGAGCGCGCGGAAACGGAGCGCGCCGGCGGCGTGCACGGGCGGGCCGCCGAGCGAGCGCACGACGTAGACCGACGTCAGGCGCACCGGCGGGTTGAGGTCGGGCGGCAGCGCGATCTCGATGCGCCGCCAGCCCGTCCAGTCGACGCTCTTGGCCAGGGTCAGCGACTGTTTCTCACCGTAGCGGTTGACGAACGCCGCCCGCAGCGGGACGCCGTTGCCGTCGCCGTCGACCTCGAGGCTCAGCCGCACCGGCTCGTCCGGCAGCGGGATCACGCCGTTGGCATACGCCGCGCGCGCGGTACCGGTGAAATCGTAGGCCAGCGCCGTCTCGGCGAACGCCGGCACCGCCAACGTGTGCCGGCCGACGCGCACGACGGTCGTGGCGACGGCCCCGCCCAGCGTCGCGGTGACGGTCGCGTCGCCGCCGGCGGTATCGTAGACCACCTGCGGGCCGGCGGCGCTGCGCCCGCCGAGCGTCCAGCTGACCGGAGCATCGCCTAGCACGACCGGCGCGCCGCGCTCGTCGGCGCCGGTGACCGCGAGCGCCAGCTGCACGCCGCGCGCGGGGTTGGGGCGGTCGGGCACGATCGTCAGCGCCGCCACGCGGTCGACGGTCCGGTACGGCACGAGCGCGGTCAGCGTACCGCCGCGTTCGCGCACCGTCGCGACGTGCGCGCCGGGACGCGGATCGGTTGCGAGCGGCACGACGTCGGCCGCGCGCAACCGGTGATCGGCATCGTCGACGACGGCGCCGCGCAGCGTGACCTGCGCGCCGCGGTAGGCGGTGAACGACGCCGGCCGGACGACGAGGTGCGGATGCTGCCCGGCGGGGGCATCGCTGTAGGCCAGCAGAGCGTCGGCGACCGGGCGTTCGCGGCCGTCGCTGGGATCGTTCACCACGCTCGCCCCCGCATCGCCGAGTTGCCGCGTCACCAGCGTCGCCGAGCCGCCCGAATCGAACGCGAGCCCGCCGGTGGCGCCGAAGCCGCGCATCAGCGCCGCGAATTCCGGCCGCGTCAGCCCGATCGAGACGGCCGGCTTGCGGCCGTCGGCGACGATCAGCAACAGCGTCCCATCGGGCTCGAGCGCGGCGCCGGCCACGGGGAAGCGGACGTTGCGCTCTTCCGGCGCGGGGCTATTGGGATCGTCGACCGCGACGCCGTTCGCAAGCAGCAGCGGACCGCCCCCGACCGCGGCCGCCAGCGACGAGGCCGGCGGTGTGGTGTCGAACGCCAGCGCGACCGTATCGCCGACGTTCGGCGGCGGCGCGAGCGCTAGGGCCGCCGGCCCGAAGCCGAGCAGCGCGCCGCCGACCGGCCCGGCCGCCGGTGCGCTGACCGCGGTCACGCGATAGGTTCCCGGCAGCCCGGGTGAGGTGTCGACCGGAGCCAGCGCCGCGGTGATGACGCCGGCCGCCGGCGCGAGCGCGCCGTAGGCGGCCGTCAACAATGTCGCGCCGCCCTGCGGCGGCCACTCGTTGAGGCCGGTCAACGGAATCTGCGCCGTTCCATACGACACCGTGCCGGTGAAGCTCACGTAACCGATGCCGATGTCGCCGCCGGTGCCGATCTCGATCGCGGCCCGCTTCGAGGGCGTGCGCAGCAGCGCGCCCGCGCGCACCACCACGTTGAGCGGCTGGTTGGTGTTGCCGATGTCGAAGTAGTCGGCGTTGATGCCGGCGACGGCGCCGGTGCGTGCCGCCATCGCGGAGACGGTCTCGCCGCTCGAGATCATGCGGTCGTGCGCGACGACCGCACCCAGGTGCACCGTCGGATCGTGCGTGTCGATCGCCACGACGTGCACGACCAGCGGCCCGGCATTGGTCGTGATCCGGTAATCGGCGCGGCGCAGGCCCGGCGCCACCTCTTCTGCGGACGACCACTGTGAGACGACCAGCGGAAACGGCGCCGGCGGGGAGATCGCCGGCGGTAAAACGATCATCGCAGCGGCGTCGGTTCGACGTGCGGGCGCGGCGCGGTGACGATCGTGCCGAGCGGCGCCGAGCTGTATACGAACAGCGCATCGGTCACATAGCGTTCCTCGCTGAAGTCCGAGGGGACGTTGCGCACGGTGACGGCGGCGTTGCCCGGCGCGCGCGAGACCAGGGTGACGGAACCACCCGAATCGAGCGCCATCGCGTCGATCATGCCGTAGCCGCGCAACAGCTCGCCGAACTCCGGCCGCTTCATGCCGATCGAGCGTTCCGGATGGCGGCCGTCGACGGCGACGAACATCAGCGTGCCGTCGGGCATCGTGCCGATCGCAATGACCGGCCACTGCACGTCGCGCTCGTCGGGAGCGGGCGCGTGGCGGTCCTCATACCATTGGCCGTCTTTGAGCAGCAACGGGCCCGAGCCGATGCCGGCGAACGCGCCCGCCACGGGCGGGTCGAGGGCGTAGCGCACGTCCACCACGTCGCCGGCGCGCGGCAGCGGTTCCCCGAGCCGGTCGCTGAAGCCCAAGCCCAGCGTCACCGGAATCGCGACCGTCATCGGCTGCAGTGAGAGCACGCGATAGCGCGTTCCGCCCACCGGCTCCAGTGCGGCGAACGTGACGCCCGGTGCGGCCGGCAGCAGTTTGCCGAAGTCGGGGGTGATGATCGCGACCTCACGCGTGGGCCACGAGTTGAAGAGCGTCAGGGGATAGGTGCGCGTGCCGTCGACGACGCTGCCGCGCAGCCGGAAGCGCGCAAACGTCGCCTTGTTGGTGCGGTCGAACACCACCGCTTCGTGATCGGTCGGTCCGTGGAAGAGCACTCCCGATTTGATCAGCAATCCTTGCGGTTCGTAGGTGCGCCCGATGTCGAAGTAGTCGCCGTTCGCGCCGGCGACCGCGTGCGTGCGCAGGCCCAGATCCGAGGTGCGCTCGCCGCTCGAGATCACGTGATCGTGCGAGAGGGCGGTATCGAAGTGCAGCGTCGGCTCGTGCGGGTCGACCGCGATCAGCTGCACGACGTGCGGTATGGTTTCCGTCGTCATCGCGTATTGACCGAATGTGATGCCGGGCGCCGTCGTCTCGACGTTCATCCAGCGCAGGTTCGGCTGCACGGCGATCAGCGCGAACATGTGCGCTAGGGCGTGCAGATCGCGCGTGCCGGACGTCACGATGCGCCTCCAGTCGAGGCCGTCGTGGAACTCGCCGACCGCCGCGACGGGCGTGCCGTCGTCGAGCACGGCATCGAGTCCGGTGCTGCCGGCGCCGTCGCGCACGATCGTTACCGGACCGCTCAGCGCGTGCACGGCCACGCCGGCGATCGATGCGCGCACGTCGGCGAGCGTGAACGTGCCGCGCGGGTCGGCGCCCGGCGTGAACGCGATGTTGCGCGCCACGCCGTCGCGCACGCTGAGCTCACCGCTGCCGAGCAGCGCGGCCAGCGGCCCCAGCGGAAGCTCCGCCGCCGTCCAGCCTTCGTCGCCGGCGCTCACCGGATACGCGCCGGTATCCGCGATCAGGTTGCCGTGCAATGCGTAGCTCGGCGCGGCGCCGGCCGCGAGCGTTCCGCCTATCCCGGCGAATTCGACCTTCGATCCGTCGCCGTCGCGCGTGAGCGTCAACGCCGCGTTCGTCATGTGCGCGACCAAGCGGCGGATGTTGAGCGTGTGGGCCGCGTTCTGCGCGTCGGCGAGTTCGTTACCGGTCAGGCGGTCGAGGGCGAGCGTCACGTGCAAACCGGCCGGCCGGATATCCCACGCGTCGCCCGCCGAAGTGTACTCGATGCGGTCGGCGCTCACCGTGGCCGACCCGCCGGCGGTCTGCGCCCGCACGCCCTCGACGATCGTCAGGCCGTCTTCATGGCGCAACGTCGCGATCGTGGCGTCGCCGCCGAGCGCACCGGCGAGCGCGCGTTCGAGCACCAGCCGTTCGATCGTGTCGTGCGCGGCCAGCAAAAAGGCGACGAGGAACAACACCGTGCAGCCCGCGATCAGCGCGATGCGCCGCCACGTCGGCCGAGGGAACCCGCGCCCCGCTGCAGCAACTCCGCTCTTAATGGTCAACCGACTCCTCGCCTGGACTGCCTTCGTTTGCTTCATGCTGGTTGCAGCACCCGTTGGGGCAGCGAGTGACGGACTTCCGCAGGTCGCTTCGGGTGGACGGATGCCGTACGTCGCCGTCATCGTGTGGCACGACGTCGTTCCGGCGAAGGAAGTTTGGTTCGACACGACGCTCGATACCTTCAAACGACAGCTCGCCGCGATCGCCCGCGGCGGCTATCACGTCGTGACCCTCGAGGAGTTGCGCGCGCACCTCGAACGCGGCGTGCCGTTGCCGAGCAAGCCGCTCGCCTTGACCTTTGATGACAACGGGCACGGGATCTACGAGAACGCGTTTCCGCTCCTGCAGCGCTACCGGTTTCCGGCGACGATGTTCGTGCACAGCAACTTCGTCGGCACCACGACCACCAAACGCCACAACACGTGGGCGCAACTGCTCGCGATGTCGCGCAGCGGCAACATGGAGATTCAGAGCCTGACGGCGAATCATCCGCCGGATCTGCGCGTGCTCAGCGATGCCGCGGTGGTTCACGAGCTCACGCTCTCGCGCAGCTCGCTGCAGTATCACCTCGGGCACAAGATTTACGCGCTCGTCTATCCCGAAGACAACTACGATGCGCGCTTGGAAAAACTCGCCGCCGCCAACGGCTACGAGCTCGCGTTCATCGAGGATTGGGGCAACGCCGGCGACTCCGCCAACTTGCTCGAAATCCACCGCTACTCGGCGCTGACACGCTTCGACCAAGCGCTAGCCGACGTCGCGGCCGGCCACGCCCCTTGAGCCGCACTCAGGTTACGGGCCGGCGATCGTGGGAACGAACGCGCCATGATAACGCTCGTCGCCGCGACCATCCTGGCAGCGAGCCTGGCCGGTCTGCCGCCTGCGCCCGCCACACCGCCCCTGGGGGCCGACACGCTGCCCACGGGCACGCGCCTAGAATTCCAGCTAAAGGAGACGCTCTCGTCTAACGGCAGCAAGAGCGGGCAGAAGTTCACGTTCGAGCTGACCAGCCCGGTCGTCGTCGACGGTCACGTGCTGGTGGCCGACGGCACCGTCGGTTACGGCACGCTGATCCTCGCCGGCCACGCCGGCACCTCGGGCCACGAGGGCGATCTCACGCTGCGCTTGGACACCCTGCCGGCCGTCGACGGATCGCTGGTGACGTTTTGCGACCAGCGCTTGCGCATCAACGGGCGCAACAAAAAGGTGATGTCGGCGGCGCTCGGCCTCATTCCGTATGCCGGAATCGGCGCGCGCTTCATTCGCGGCGAAGACATCACCCTCGACCCGGAGACCCCGATCGAAACGGTGCTGACGCACGCGACGGCGAGCCCGACCGACGCCTGCCCGGTGGTCGCCGGTGCGCCGCCGCCGGCCACACCGCCGCCCAGCGATTCGGCCGGCGGCGCGCCGCAAGGACCCGTCAGCGCCCGCTGAGGCGACGGGCGGCGCGCCCGTCAGCGCCAGATGCCGGTGATCGGCGCTGCGGCGGCCGCTTTCCCGGTCGGCGCGAGACCGTAGAGGTCTTCGAGCGTGCGCAACACGTTGTAGTGATCGATGTGCTGGGGATAGCGCCCGGCGCGCACCATCGGACCGACGAACATCGTCGGAATCGAGTTGACCGCATCGAAGCCTTCATCCCACGTGAAGACGACCAGCGTGTTGTGCGTCGCGGCCCAGCGCAGCAGCGGCGTGAGGTGGTCCTCCGCCCAGTCATCGCCCTGCTTGACGGTGCCGTCGTGCATGTCGTCGTCGACGTTGGGCACGATGAACGCCACCGTCGGCAGCGCGTCGAACGACGTCAGCGCGCTCAGCGGGCGGTGCAATTGTTGCGGGATGTTGGTGAAGTGCGTCCACGGCGCGTGCTTCTGCGCGTACGTGCCGGCCGAGCAGCCCATGAAGCCGGTCGACGGCAGCGATTCGGAGTACGCGGCGAAGGTGAAGTGCGCGGCGAGCAGTTCGCTCGCGAGGTTGGGTGCATCGACCGGGACGCCCCGCGCGGGGCAATCGTTGCCGTTCCGGTTGGTCAGCCCGGCGAGGAGCGCCAGATAGTTGGGCTGGCTCGGATGCATCACGCCGTAGGCGTGCGTGAACAGCGCACCGTTGCGCGCGACCGTCGCCAGATACGGCGCGTTGCCGCTGCCGACGACCTGCGCGAGCGTGTGGTTCTCCTCGATCACCACCACGACGTGGGCCGGCCGCGGCGGCGCCGCGTTCGCCGCGCCGCCGGCCGCAACCAGCGCGAACGCCGCGGCCGCGAGAACGCCGGACACCAGTTGCCGTATCATCACGATTCACCATCGAAGTAATCGAGTTCCGGTTCGCCGCGCACGATCGAGCGGTTCGCTTCGACCATGAGTTTGCGCGAGTTGGGATAGTAGCACACGTCGCCCGCGTCGCTGTTCGCGAACAGCAGCAGCTTGCACGGCGCGTCGCTCTCGTTCGACAGGCGGTGCGCGCCGCCGGCGCCGGTCGGAAACGCGATCACATCACCGGAGCGCAGCGTGAAGGTGCCTTGCGGTGTGCGCAACGTCGGAGTGCCGGACCACACCACGAACGCCTCTTCCTCTTGCGTGTGCCAGTGATACGGACAATAGGCCTCCCCGGGTTGCAGTTCGCCGAGCGCGTAGCCCAAGCGCGTCGCGCCGAGCAGCCGGCCGATTTCGGCCGCGCGCGCGGTGAACGGCCCCGGCCCGTCGTCGGGCACCCCGGCGAGCTCCTCGAGGTTGACGCGCCGGGTCAACACGCCGCTGCGCGCGTCGAGCATGTCGCACAGCGCTTCGAAGCCGCGGTGGAACACCGGCATGCCGTCGCCGACGAGCAGATGCCGCACGCCCAGTGCCAGCAGCGCGCGCGCCGAGAGCGCCGCGCGCGCGGGGTCGGCGAGCTTCTCATCGGGCATCAAGCGCACGGCTCCGGCCGGCACGCCCCACAGCGCATCGCCGCTGATGGCCGCCCGGCTCGCGCGATCGAAGAGCGCGAACTCGCCCGGCGTCTTGAAGCCGTCGAACCCGACCACGAGCCAGCCGAAGAGCGTCTCGCCGGCAGCGACCGTGCGCGCCACCGCAACGCTCATCCCGTTCGCATCGGGCAGCGCTGCGATCACCGGGACGCCGTAACGCTGCGCGAGCAACGCCGCGGCGCGTTCGTGATCGCGGTTCGTGACGACGACCGCCGCCAGGCCACGCGCATCGATGAACGCGAGATCGTCGGTGTCGGCGTCGAGCGGATCGACGGCCATGTTGCCGCCCTCGCCTTCGACGAACCAGGAATTGAAAAACATCGCGCGATCCGCTTGCCAGCGCGACCACGTCGCGACCCCGGGTACGATTGTCGGCTGCATCAGGAAGCGGCCGCGATCTCGTCGGCGCGGTCGCGCGCCAGCGCTCCCGGGTCGCGCTGCGCGGGCTCGCCGTAGCCGCCGCCGCCGGCCGTCTGCACCACGAGCGTTTCACCGGCGTTCACTTGCAGCGTCACTTTGGCGGGCAGCGTGCGCGTCGTGGGTTCGCCCTCGCCCGCGCCGGCGATCAGCGTGTGGCGGGCCGTCGCGCCGTCGCCGCCGCCGGCACTGCCGTGCGGCCGCACCGAGTGCCGTTCACCCAGCAGCGAGATCGTCGCCGTGCCGGCGCGAACCTGCAGCGCGCGCACGAGTCCGGCGCCGCCGCGATAGCGGCCCGCGCCGGCCGTCGCGTCGGCGAACTCATAGCGCGTCACGCGCAGCGGAAACGTTCGCTCGAGCACTTCGATCGGCGTGTTGAGGGTGTTGGTCATGTGCGCTTGAATCGCATCGACGCCGTCGGCTTGCGGCCGCGCGCCCATGCCGCAGCCGTTGGTTTCATAAAAGGCCCAGGGCTCGCCGTGCTCGTCGATGCCGCCCATCATCACGTTGTTCATCGAGCCGCCGCTCTGGGCGGGAACGCGCTCGGGCGCCAACCGGCCGAGCGCCGCCAGCACGAGATCGGCGTTGCGCATCGAGGTTTCGACGTTGCCGGCCGAGACCGGCGCCGGCCGGTGCGGGTTGAGCAGCGTGCCTTCGGGGACGTAGACCTCGATCGGGCGGAAGACGCCGTCGTTCATCGGGATATCGGGCGCCAGCAGCGCGCGGATTGCGTAGTACACGCCCGAGAGCGTCACGCCGTAGACCGCGTTGAGCGGCATCGGCAGCTGCGGCGAGGTGCCGGTGTAATCGAGCATCATGCGCTCGCCGCGTTTTTCGAGCCGCAACTGCAAGACGATCGAGGGTTCGCCGTTGCTATCCTCCATCACGTCACTGCACTCGACGACCCCGTCGGGAAACGCGCGCAATGCGGCGCGCATGCGCCCCTCGCCGTCGTCGATCGCCTTGGCGACGGCTTCGGCCACGGTCGCGGCGCCGTAACGGTCGACGAGCTCACGCACCCGGCGCTCACCGGTCACGTTGCCGGCGAGTTGTGCGCGCAAGTCGCCGCTGCGCGTTTCAGGCGTGCGCGAATTGGCGCGGAACAGCGCCACCGTTTCGGGCACCACCACGTCGTCGCGCATCAAGCGCATCGGCGGCATGATGAAGCCCTCGGCGAAGAGCTCGCGCGCGTTGGGCGGCATCGAGCCCGGCACCATGCCGCCGACGTCGGCGTGGTGCGCCTTGTTACACGCGTAGCCGAAGATCGCACCGTCGACGAAGATCGGCCGGATGACCGTCACGTCGTTGAGGTGCGTGCCCGACAAGTACGGATCGTTGACCACCCACTGATCGCCGGGCCGCAGCGCATCGCCGGTCGTCGCGATGCGCTCGAGCGTGCGGCGCAAACCCCACGGCAGCGAACCGAGGTGCACGGGGATGTGCTCGGCCTGCGCGACTAGCCGCAGCCGCGCATCGAAGAGCGCGCACGAATGGTCGAGCCGTTCTTTGATGTTGGGCGAGTACGCCGCGTTGCGCACCGCGATCCCCATCTCTTCGCTCGCATACAAGAGCCCCGAGACGATGATCTCGGCGGTGATGGGGTCCAACATGCCGGTTATCACGGTATCTTTGACAGACTCCCGTACCCCTGGGACGGTTGCGCGGCAATGGCCGATTGCCGCCTAGCCGGGACGAGCCTGGGAAAATCCGCCGTGCGCGCCTAAGCCCTGCGGCCGGAGGACTGCGACCATGCAACTTGGAGAGCGCCCCACGGACCAGCTGCGGCCACCTGAGGTCACGGAACGGTTCTACGATAGGACGGGTCCGGAAACGCCGGCCGGCCGCTATTTGCGGCGTTTCTGGATCCCGGTCGCCGTGCTGGACGACGTGAAGCCCGGGCGGGCCAAGACCATCACGATCATGGACGAGCGTTTCACGTACTATCGCGGTGAAACCGGAACGCCGCACGTTCTGGCTGCCGAATGCGCCCACCGCCATGCCTCGCTCGCACCGACCGGGATCGTCGAAGGCGATTGCCTGCGTTGCTTCTACCACGGCTGGAAGTACGATGCGAGCGGACAATGCCTCGAACAGCCGGCCGAGGGCGCGATCGACTTTGCACACAAGGTGCAGATCAAGAGCTATCCCGTACGGCTCTACGTGGGTCTCGTGTTCGCCTATCTCGGCGAGGGCGAACCGCCCGAATTTCAAGAGTTGCACGTCCTGCACGGTGAGGGCGTCCTGCACACCGACGCGTACGTGCGAAAGACCAACTTTTTCAACTCGCTCGACAACAGCGCCGACTGGGCCCACGTGAACTTCGTTCACGAGCGTTCGGCGTTCACTACGACGGGCATCAATCGCGAGGTTCCGACCGTCACGGCCGAAGAGACCGCCTTCGGATTGACCGGGTACTGCGCGTATACCGACGGTGTCGTCGGCCTGAACTACATCCTCATGCCGATCTGCATGTACATCATGGCGGTTCATGAAGACCCCGCCGCCCCGATTACGCTGATCCACCATCTGGCCTGGCGCGTTCCGATCGACGACAACACGCACCGCTCGTTCAACGTTCGGCTGGCCGAAGTCACCGGTGAGCGGGCCCGGCAATTCCGGGAATCGCTGCAGTCGAGTCACGAAATACTGGCGACGTTTCCGAGCCGGCAATCGGTGCTCGATTCAATCTACCGCGGAGACATCCACATCAACGAGGTCGACGAGGCCCGGCCCGACATCATTGGGATGCAAGACACGGTCACGATGGAAATGCAGCGGCCGATCAGCCGCCGCGAACCCGACCGCCTGGGCAAGTCCGACGCTGCGGTCATCCTCTTGCGCCGCATCTACATGCGCGAAATTCGCAACATGCTCGACGGGAAGCCGCTCAAGGAATGGGTCTGGCCCCCCGATATCCGGGCCGTCTCGCAGGTGGCGACAAGCTCCTAGGAGTCGGCGCGGGCCGGGAAGACGTGGAGTTTTTCCGGCGGCAATTCGAGCCAAAGCCGTTCGGCGCCGAGATCTCCGCTTTCGCCGACGGCGGTTTTTACGCTGAGGATCTGCTCGGCCGCGCGCACCCGGCAGAGCTCGTAATCGCCGAAAAACGTCTTCTCGAGCAGTTGCCCCGGGACGCCCGGGCCGGTCTCGACCGCGTGCAAACGCACGTCTTCGGGCCGAATGCCGACCGTCACCGCCCCCAGCGTTCCGTTCGCCGCCGCGCGGAGTTCCCCGATCGGCGTTTCGATGCGGCCGGCTTCGCGAACGGTGCCGGCGATCCAATTCATGGAGCCGAAGAACTCCGCGACGCGCGGCGTGGCAGGCGCGCGGTAAACTTGCTCCGGCGTTCCGCGCTGCACGATCAGGCCCGCGTCCATCACCGCGATCCGGTCGGCCAAGGCCATCGCTTCGGCTTGATCGTGCGTCACGTAGAGCACGGTCACGCCGATCTGCTTCACGGCGGCCTTGATCTCGGCGCGAATCTCCTCCCGTAAGCGCGCATCGAGGTTACTCAACGGCTCGTCCATCAGCAGCGCGCGCGGCTCGACCGCCAGCGCCCGCGCGAGCGCGACGCGCTGCTGCTGGCCGCCGCTGAGCATCGTCGTCGGCCGGTCGCTCAACGCTTCGAGTTGCACGGCGGCCAGCGTCTTGCGAACGCGCGCGCCGATCGCCGCGCGTGGAATGCGGTTCGCGCCGTGTTCCAGCGGCAGCGAAACATTTTGGGCCACCGTGAGGTGCGGCCACACGGCATACGACTGGAAGACCATACCGAGTTTGCGCGCTTCGGGCGCGACCAAGATTTTACGGGCGCCCGAAAACACCGTCTGCCCGGCGATGACGATCTCGCCATCGTCGGGCGTCTCGAGCCCCGCCACGCAGCGCAGCAGCGTGGTCTTACCGCTTCCGCTCGGCCCCAAGAGAACCAGGAACGAGCCGGCCTCCACCGCGAGGTCGATGCCGCCGAGCGCGGCGACGGCCCGGTCGGCGGTACCAAAATCGCGCCGCAATCGGCGAATTTCGATCATAGATCGAATGCCATGCCGCGCCGCGCGACCGCGAAATAGAGCACGATCAGCGGAAAGATGCACACGCCGAGAAGGATCGTGAGCGCGGCGGCCTGGCCCACGCTGCCGCTGTAGAAGACACCCCAGACGAAGACCGGCAGCGTGATGTTCTGGTTCGTAACGAGCATCATCCCGATCGTCAGTTCGCGGTATGCCAAGAGCGCCATCCACAGCCACGCCGACAGCAGTGCCGGCGTCAGCAGCGGGCGGAGCACGAACCACACGACGGCCAGCGGCTTCAGGCCGAACATGGCGGCGGCATCGTCGAGGTCGCGGTGGATCTGAAGCAGTGCGGCGTTCAAGATGCGCGTGGCGAAGCTGATCCCGACGATCACCTGAACGGCGATGATGATTGCGACCGTGCCGTAGAACGGGACCCACGACGGCAGCCAGAAAATCGCGAAGCCCATCGCACCGATCGCGAACACGACGCTCGGAATTGCGAGCGGCAGAAAGGCCAGCAGGTCGAAAAGCCGCGCCAGCGACTTGATTCCCGAACGCGTGACGACCCACGAGATCGCGACCGAAACGATCACGGTGACCGTCGGCGCGACCAGCATGATGATAAGGCTGTTGCGCGCGGCACGTGCGAAACCGCCCCACGGAATCGCTTGATAGTTAGCGAGCGTGGCGTGCTGCAGCGCTTCGAACGAGAACGGCACGAAGAACGGCAGCAGTGAGGCCCACAGCAGCACGCAGCCGGGTAAACCCACGCTCAGAAACAGGTAGCCGCCCACAAACGCCCAGCCGGCAAGCGCCCAGCGGCCGAGCCGCACGGGCTTGGGCCGATAGCCTTTGCCAGTCACGACGGCGAAGCGATGCGACTGCCGGATGACGCGGAAGTAGCATGCCGAGAGGATCAAGGCGATGGCGATCATCGCGACGCTCGAGGCACCGGCCTCGCCGTAATTGGGAACGCCGCCGGCATTGGGGTTTGTGATGCTGTAGACGAACGTGCTGTAGGTGTAGATGCGGCTCGACAAGCCGATGACGGCCGGAACGTCGAACACGGCGAGGCCCAACATGAAAACGTAGATGATCGCCGCGAGAATGCTCGGCCACAGCAAAGGCAACGTGATCGAAATTGCGCGGCGCAGCGGCGAGAGGCCGTGAATCTGCGCGCTCTCCTCGAGCACGGCATCCATCGCTCGAAACGCGGATCCGCACATGATGAAGATCAGGCTCGCGAGGCCGAGTCCTTGCACGAGCCCCATTCCCGGCAGCGAGATCACGTTGAACGGGGCGTTTGAGGTATGCAACCATTGCATTGCCCAGACGTTGAGCATCCCCATCCGGGGATGCACCAGCAGCAGCCAGCCCATCGCGTTGAAGAAGCCGGGAACGAGGATGCCAATCGTCATCACCGGGTAGAGCCAGCCGCGCGCGGGCAAATCGGTGCGTTCCGCAAGCCACGCGATCGGGATACCGAAAGCGAGCGATGTCGTCACCGTGATGGCGGAAAACGCGAAGGTGTTCAGCAGCGCGCGGTAGACGAATGGATCACCGAAAACGTGGCTGAAGTTCGCGAGCGTGAACGCCGCATCGGGCTCAGCATGAAACGCCAAGCCCACGGTTACCAGCAGCGCGATCAGCGCGGCCGCGAGTCCCAGGCCCCCGGCTAGGAAAATGGCCCAGCGGCCACCGAGCGTCGAGCCGATTCGCTGCAGCGGGCTCACCATGCGGCGGCTACTGACGAACGATCTTGGCTAGCTCATCGTAGAACGCGGGCGTGCTCGGCGCCGAGTAGAACGCGTAGAGTTTGCGCGGGTCTTGCAGCGCGATGTGCGTCTCCCGGACCAAACGTGCCATGCGGGTTCCCGGAACGAGATGTGAGGATTGGGCGCCGTACTTGTCGGTGATCGCCTGCGCTTCTTGCGATGCGAGGTAGCCGACGAACAGCTTGGCGAGATTCGGCGTGGCCGAGTTCTTCGGAACGCCCAGCTGAAAGTAATCGCAGTTGGAGGGCTGCGCGCCGAAGACGACGTTGAGCGGCGCGCCCTTTGCTTCCCAGGACCACTTGAGCTCCATAGCCGAGCCTTCGTTGGCCATCAGCGCGAATTGGCCGTCGAAAAGCGGTTGCGCCTCGCCGTAGCGCAGGGTGCCGCCGCCGAGCGCCATGATCTTCTTACCGAGTTCCCGCACGCGGTCGGCATTCCACGTGATGGACAACTCGGCAAGCCAATCCGGATAGGGGGCAACCGCGACCTTCCCGGCCCACGCGCCGCTCAGGCGCGGATCGACAAGATCCTCGTAGCGCTTGGGGGCTTTCTCGACCGGCAGCACCTTCGGGCTGTACATGATGCCGTCGGGATCGGTGCGCACGAGGAGACCCTCGCCGTTCGGAGCGATCACCATCTCGCGGGTCACCCACGGAAAGGTCTTGGCCCAGTCCACGCGCTCCAGAACGCCGTCGCGGTCGAGCGAGACGAACATCGAGATCGGGCCGAGGTAGACGCCGCTCGACGCCGGCCGGTTGCCCTTGTACTCGGTTGCGATCCGCGAAGCCACGACCGGCATGCTCGGACCGGGCGTCAGGCTCATGTGCGCGCCCAGGCCGAAGCGTTTGTTGAACGCGTCGTTCAGCGCGCGGACCCCAGCCTCGCCGCCGTAGGACTCCCCGCTGGCGATCAGGGTGAGCTCGCCTTCACTCTTCGCTCCTCGCACGAGATCGCCGAATCCATCGGCGGCCCGAGCGGTTTTCGCCGTCGCTCCCAACAGGGCGAGGGACGCCGCTCCTCGCAGAGCCGCAGATCGCGAAAGAACTTTCATCGAAATCTTCTTGGCGCTTCCGGCCCTCATCACCCTGCCAGCAGGAGAGCTCCATGGACCATACCGATCGCGCATTCCGCTCCATGACGCGGGGCGACGTTTTACGCGGACTCGCCGTGCTGGCCGGCGGCGCGGCTGCCCTTCCCCTCCTCACCCCTGCGGCGGCGGCTGAACCGCCGCGACTCGACCTGCATCAGCACTACTTCTCGCCGCGGTGGTTGACCACACTCGATAAGGAGTTTGCCACCGATCCGTTCCCCGGCTTGAGCGTGACGCATACGTGGTCGGCCGAGCACGCGATCGAAGCGATGGACCAGGGCGGCGTAGCGCGGTCGATCCTCTCAACCACCACGCCCGGTGTGTGGTTCGGCGACGACGCGCAAGCGCGCCGGCTCGCGCGCGACATGAACGACTTCGGCGCGAACCTCGTGCGCGAGCACAACGGCCGTTACGGTCTGTTCGGCGTACTGCCGCTGCCCGACGTCAACGGCAGCCTGGCGGAGATCGGCTATGTTTTCGATACCCTCAAGGCCGACGGCATCGGCGTTCTTTCGAGCTATGGGATGAAGTGGCTTGGAGACCCGTCGTTCGCGCCGGTCTGGGCGGAACTCGACCGTCGCAAGGCGGTCGTCTTCAGCCATGCGACCGCACCCGCGTGCTGCCGCGGGTTCACGATGCCGCATCTCGACGGAAGCCCGGTCGCACCCAATCCCGCCGACGCCCGCACGTACGAGGAAGTGACGATCGAACTCAACACCGACACCGCGCGCACCATCGTCAGCTTGATCGAAAGCGGCACCGCGGAGCGTTTTCCGAATATCCGCTTCATCTTCTCGCACGCCGGCGGCACGATACCGGCGTTGGCCGGACGCTACTTCCGCACCCAGGCGACGCAGAGTGTGCTCGACGCGCCCGCTGCGCCGAACTCGCGGCTCGACCATCTGCGCCGGTTTTACTACGATACCGCCGGTTCGGCGAATCCGGTTCAGATGCAGGCCCTCAAAGCGATCGTCTCGGCCTCGCAGATCGTGTTCGGTACCGACTATCCGTTCGGTACGCCGGCGCAAATCGCCGAAGGCCTCGCCGGATGCGGTTTCACCGAGACGGAATTGCGCCGCATCCAGCGCGACAACGCGCTCGCACTGCTACCGCAGTTTCGCAGCTGACCGTTCGACGAGAACGTTCCCGGTCGCATCGCAGAGCGCGCCCCAACCGGCCGGGATCCAGGACGTCGTATCGTACTGCTCGATGATCGCGGGGCCCTCGAACGCGGCGCCGGCGGTCAGCCGTTCGCGCTCGTAGATGGCGGCCTCGACGAACGCGCCGGCGTCCCACGCGCGGCGCGTTCCGATGCGCGCAGCGCCGGCATCCGTCACGGCGCCGGCGGCGAGCGCCGTCTGCGGCGCGGCGCCGGCCGAACCGATCGCCGTCACGCGCACGGTAGCGAGTTCCACGCGCTCGTCGCGCGAAGCGTAGCCGTAACGGCGCTCGTGGCGTTGGTGGAAAGCCTCGGCCAGCGCGTTCTCGTCACCGTCCAAGGGCACGGTCAGATCGAACGATTGTCCGGCGTAGCGCAGATCGAGCTCCACGACGGTGCGAATTTTTTCAGCCGGCACGCCCTGCTCGAGCAGCGCCGCGCGCGCTTCCGCCGTCAGCGTCGCGGCCGCACCTTCGGCGTTGCCGAGCGTGAGAGCGTCGAGCGGTGCGACGAGCGAGCGTGAGAACGTCGCGCGCACGTCGGCGGCCAGCAATCCCAAGGCGCTGAACAACCCGGGGTAGCGCGGGATCACCACCCGCCGCATCCCCAGATCCTCGGCCAGCGCGCAGGCGTGCAGCGGTCCGCCGCCGCCGAACGCCATCAGCACGAAATCGCGCGGATCGAGCCCGCGCTCGACCGACACGATGCGCAGCACTTTCGCCATCTCCGCATCGACGAGCGCGACGATCCCGGCCGCCGTGCGTTCGACGTCACCGCCGAGCGGGGCGGCGACGGTTGCCACCGCCGCAAGCGAGCGCGCCGCATCGATCGGAAACGTGCCGCCCACCAGCGCTACGGGATTGAGGCGGCCGAGCACGACGTTGGCGTCGGTGACCGTCGGCTGCGTGCCTTTGCCGTAACAGGCCGGTCCGGGATCGGCGCCCGCCGAGAGCGGCCCGACGCGCAGCACGCCGACCGTATCGAGTCGCGCGATCGTGCCGCCGCCGGCGCTGACTTCAGCTAGGTCAACGAACGGAAAGCGCACCGGATAGCCGCTGCCTTTGCTCGCGCGGCCGCTGTGCGTGGAACCGGCCGCTTCGAACTCATACGCGATCTCCGGCTGACCGCCGATGATCGTGCCGGCCTTGGCCGTCGTGCCGCCCATGTCGAACGAGAGCACGTTGGCGGCGCCGATCGTCGCGCCGACCGCGGCGGCCGCGATCACGCCGCTGGCCGGACCGCTTTCCACCAGCGTCGCCGGACGGTCGGCGACGAACGCCAGCGCGGCCGTGCCGCCGTTGGACTGCATCACGAAGACCGGCGCCGTGATGCCGAGGGCGCGCACACCGGCGGCGAGCCGTTCGAGGTACCCGCGCACGACCGGCAACAGCGCCGCGTTGACGACCGCGGTCGAGAAGCGTTCGTACTCGCGCTCTTCGCGCACCAGCGCCGACGACGCCGTGACGGCGACACCGGGCAGCGCGGCGCGCAGCGCGTCGGCCACCAGCCGTTCGTGCACGTCGTTGGTGTAACTGTTGAGCAGACCGACGGCGACGCTGCCGATGCCGCGCTCGCGAATCACGGCCACCACGCTCTCCAGCGAGGCCGTATCGAGCGCGACGTGCACGCTGCCGTCGTAGTCGATGCGCTCGCGCACGGTCAGGCGGTCCTCGCGCAGCGCCAGCGGCGCCGGCCGCTCGACGTGCAGGTCGTAGACCGAGCTGCGCGCCTGGCGCCCGATCTCGAGCACGTCGCGAAAGCCTTCGGTCGTGACGAACGCGACGCGCGGCAGATCGAGATGCACCTGACCGAGCAGGGCGTTCGTGGCGATCGTGCTGGCGTGGCTGAGCTGCACGATCTCGCCGGCGGCGACCGTCTCGAGCAGCGTGCGCAGCGCGTCGAGCAAGCCCTCCTCGGGCGCGCGCGGCGTGGTCGCCACTTTGAAGCGCACGATCGCCCCGCCGGCGTCCGTCGCCACCAGATCGGTGAACGTTCCGCCGACGTCCACTCCCACACGCCAACTCACAGCCCGAGGAACGCCCGTTTGATCAAATCACTCTCCGCTAGTTCGGCCGCGGCGCCGCTCGCCACCACGCGCCCGGTTTGCAGCACGACGGCCCAGCCCGCTACGCGCAGCGCTTCGCGCACGTTCTGCTCGACCAGCAAGACGCTCGTCCCGCGGGCTGCGATCTGCGCGATGCCGGCGTAGATCACCGGAATCAGCTTGGGTGCGATGCCGAGCGAGGGCTCATCGAGCATCAACAGCTTCGGCCCGCTCATCGTGCCGCGCGCGATCGCCAGCATTTGCTGCTCGCCGCCCGACAGCGTCGAAGCGCGCTGATCCAGGCGCTCGCGCAATATCGGAAACGCCGCGAACGCTTCCTCGAGCCGGCGCGCACGGGCGCCGCGGTCACGCTCCACGTAGGCGCCGAGTAAGAGGTTGTCGCGAACGGTCGCGGAGGCGAACACGCGCCGGCCTTCGGGCACGTGCGCGATCCCGCAGCGCACGATCTCGTGGGCCGCCAGCCGCGTGATGTCGCGTCCTTCGAAAACGATCGTCCCGCGTTCGGGCCGCACGATCCCGCTGATCGCGCGCAGCAGCGAGGTCTTGCCGGCGCCGTTGGCGCCGACCAGCGCGACGATCGTGCCGGCCGGCACGTCGAGCGTCACGCCCTGCAGCGCGCGCATGCCGTCGTAGGCCACGGCAACGTCGCGGACGGCGAGTTGCGCCGCCGCGCCGGGTGCGGGCTGCATCATGCCGCGGCGCCGAGATACGCGTCGATCACACCCGGATCCCGCACCGCCTCGCCGGCCGTGCCCGCGAAGATCGTCTTACCGGCGGCGATGACGACCACGTGGTCGGCGACCGCCATCAGCACTTCCATCACGTGCTCCACCATCACGATCGTCACGCCGGCCGCGAGGATGCGGCGCAGCAGCGCGACGGCGTCCTGGGCCTCGCTCGGCGTGAGGCCGGCCATCACCTCATCGAGCAGCAGCAGCGCCGGATCGGTCGCGAGCGCGCGCGCAACCTCGAGCCGCTTCTTGTCGGCGATGGTGAGCGCGTGGCCCGGCACGTGCGCGCGGTGCGCGAGCCCCACGAGGCCGAGTACCTCATCGGCTTTGCGTTCGGCGGCCGCGACGTTATGGTGGTGCAGCAGCGCGCCGACGGTCGTCGCTTCGCGCACGGTCATGTCGCCGAACGGCTGCACGACCTGATAGGTCCGCGCGATACCCAGCCGCGCCACGCGGTGGTAGGCCAGACCGTCGATCCGGCGGCCGCGCCAGAGCACGCTGCCGGCGCTCGGTTTGATCGCGCCGCAGATGCAGCCGAACGCGGTTGATTTTCCCGCGCCGTTGGGGCCGATCAGGCCCGTCAGACGGCCTTCCGCCGCGTCCAGGTCGATGCCGTCGAGCGCGCGGAGCGCGCCGAACTGCTTGGCCAGGCCGCGCACTTCCAAGAGCGCACTCACGCCGGGCACGTTCCGTCGGCCGGCCGGGCTTTCCTTATCCCGGCGCGATGCCGGAGACTAGTTCCAGTGCAGCTCGCGCGCGATCTGCTTGCGTTCCCATTCATCGGAGAACGCTATGTCTTCGGACGGATCGGGCGTTTGTTGGAAGTGCCGTTGGTACCAGCCGATGACGTTTGCAACCAGCGCGTCCACGGCGTCATGCGAGGGTCCGTGTTTCTGTTCCATGGGTTGATTATACGTGACGTAATTAACTGTGTCAGTCGCATTTGTCTGAGATGCTACTAGTTTCCGAATAACATGTAACCGAAGAAAACAACTAACACACCGCAGCAGGTTTGAAAGTTTCTGCCAGGTTGAACGGGGATAGACCTAGCTCCCAACGAGTTCGCGCAGCGCGTGCTGGAAAATTTTCGGTGCTTTGCCTTGAAAAAGCACCGATTCGTTACCGCCGACTTGCTTGCGCAATTCGATCAGCTCATCGCGCAACGCCGCCGCTTTCTCGAACTCGAGGTTCGCCGCCGCTTCGCGCATCTTGCGCTCGATATCGTTGGACATCGCCATCGCAACCTCGCGCGGCAACTTCTCACCGCGCAGGCCGGTGGCGGCGTTCGTGCTCGCGCTGACCAGCGCCAGGATGTCGCGCACGTCCTTGCGGATCGATTTGGGTTCGATGCCGTGCTCGAGGTTGTAGGCCACCTGCCGCTCGCGCCGGCGTTTGGTTTCGCCCAGCGCGCGCGCCATCGACTCGGTGACGACGTCGGCGTACATGATCACCTTGCCCTCGACGTTGCGCGCCGCGCGGCCGATGGTTTGGATCAGCGCCGTGCCGCTGCGCAGGTAGCCTTCTTTATCGGCATCGAGGATGCCGACCAGCGAGACTTCCGGCAGATCGAGCCCTTCGCGCAACAGATTGATGCCGACCAGCACGTCGAACTCGCCCTTGCGCAAATCGCGCAGGATCGCGATCCGCTCGAGCGTCTCGATCTCGCTGTGCAGATAGCGCACCTTGAGCCCGTTCTCGAGCAGATAGTCGGTCAGGTCCTCGGCCATCTTCTTGGTCAGCGTCGTGACCAGCACGCGCTCGTCTTTTTCGGTGCGCTTGCGGATCTCGTCCATCAGATCGTCGACTTGATGGCGCGTGGGCCGCACCTCGACCTCGGGATCGACGAGCCCGGTCGGCCGGATCACCATCTCGACGACCTGCTGCGAACGCGTCAGCTCGAACGTCGCCGGCGTGGCCGAGACGTAGATCACCTGGTTGAGATGGGCCTGGAACTCTTCGGCCGTCAGGGGCCGGTTGTCGAGCGCCGAGGGCAGCCGGAAGCCGTGCTCGACCAGCGAGAGTTTGCGCGAGCGGTCGCCGCCGTACATCCCGCCGACTTGCGGAATCGTCACGTGCGACTCATCGACGAAGAGCAGCCAGTCCTTGGGAAAGAAATCGAGCAGGCAGAACGGCGTCGAGCCGGCCTCACGGCCCGAGAGCGGGCGCGAGTAGTTTTCCACCCCGTTGCAATAGCCGACTTCGCGCAGCATGTCGAGGTCGTAGCGCGTGCGCTGCTCGAGCCGCTGCGCTTCGAGCAGCTTCCCGTTGTCTTTGAAGAACTTCAGCCGGTCGACGAGCTCTGCTTCGATGTCGTCGATCGCGCGGTGCAGCTTCTCCTCGGGCGTGATGTAGTGCTTGGCCGGGAAGATCTTCAGCTCGTCCTTCGACTCGACGTACTCGCCGGTCATGATGTTGACCACGTTGATGGCCTCGACCTCATCGCCGAAGAACTCGATGCGATGCACCAGCTCTTCCTCGACGCCCACGAACTCCAGCGTGTCGCCGCGCACGCGAAACGTGCCGCGCACGAGGTTGAGGTCGTTGCGCCGGTACTGCATGCCGATCAGCTTGCGCAGAAAATCGTCGCGGTCGATCACGTCGCCGATCTTGATGTCGGCCGAGAGTTCCATGTAGTCGGCCGGCGAGCCCAAACCGTAGATGCACGACACCGAGGCCACGATCAGTGTATCGGGCCGGGTCAAGAGCGACTGGGTCGCCGAGTGCCGCAGGCGCTCGATCTCGTCGTTGATCGACGAGTCCTTGGCGATGTAGGTATCGGTGTGGGCGATGTACGCCTCAGGCTGGTAGTAGTCGAAATAGGAGACGAAGTACTCGACCGCGTTGTGGGGTAGAAAATCGCGGAACTCGGCGCACAGCTGGGCGGCCAGCGTCTTGTTGTGGCAGAGCACGAGGGTCGGCTTCTGGACCAGCTCCACGACCCGCGCCATGGCCATGGTCTTGCCGCTCCCGGTCACGCCCAAGAGCGTCTGGGCATGGTCGCCGTTGAGGACGCCGGCAGCCAGCGCCGCGGTCGCCGCGGGCTGGTCTCCGGCCAGAGCGTACGGACTGACCAACTCGAATTTGGGCATAAGAACTCCCCATAACACCTCGCCGGATCGAACCGCTTCAGGAGGGCGTGCGCCTCTTGGCCGAGGAATGAACCGGGCTTCCCCCGTGCGCTCAGGCGATCTTGGGAAGCGTTAGGAGTACCTCCGTGATCCAGCCGCCGCTGTTGTTTTCCGGGACGTCCAACCGCGAACTGGCCGACGAGATCGCTAAGAAGATGCAAACGCGCATCGGCAATGCGCTCGTCGACCGCTTCAAGAACGACGAATGTCGCATCGAGATTCGCGAGAACGTCCGCGGGGCGGAAGTCTTCGTGCTGCAATCGCTGTGCCGAACGCCGTGGGGCGGTTCGGTGAACGATTCGATCATGGAGCTGCTGCTGATGATCGATGCGCTCGTGCGCGCCTCGGCCAACCGCATCACCGCCGTGATCCCCTACTACGGGTACGCCAAGCAAGATAAGAAGACGAAAGGCCGCGAGCCGATCTCGGCCAAGCTGCTGGCCAACATGCTGCAGACGGCGGGCGCCGAGCGCATCGTGACGCTCGATCTCCACGCCGCCCAAATTCAGGGCTTCTTCGACGTCCCGGTCGACAACCTGATGGCCGCACCGCACATGTGCAACCACTTGCGCAACGAGAAGCTCTTCGGCGAGAAGATCGTCGTCGTCTCGCCCGATGCCGGCGGCGTGCCGCGGGCCGAATTCTTCGCCAAACGCCTGAAGTCGACGCTGGCGGTCATCATCAAGCGCCGGCCCGAACCCGACGTCTCCGAAGTCACCCACATCGTCGGCGACGTCGAGGGCAAGGTCGCGGTGGTCGTCGACGACATGATCTCGACCGGCGGCACGCTGGTCAAAGCGTCGGAGGCGTTGCTGAAACGCGGCGCCACGGAAGTCTACTGCCTGGCCACGCACGGCATCTTTGCCGGCGATGCGATCAAGCAGTTCGAGTCCTCGGCGATCCGCAAGGTGATCGTCACCAACACCATTCCGAACTCCGCCCACCCCGACGGCGTCGGAACGCGCATCGAGCAGCTCTCGATCGCGCAGATCCTGGCCGACGCGATCAAGCGCATCACCGCCAACCGCTCGGTCTCCGAACTGTTCGCCGGCGATGAGTTCATCGAACCCACTCCCAACGGCATCACTACTACCGAAGAAGCTCCCCAGCACGAAACGAGCGCCGAAGCGGCGATCGCAGCTGCGGTTTAAGGAACCCCAACCCCGTCATGGCGAAACAAGAACCCCTCACCACCGTCACCATCCACCCGCGCGCGGAAATCGGCACCACCGGTGCCAAGAAGGCCCGGCGCGAGGGCCGCATCCCCGGCGCCCTCTACGGGCACGGCGGCTCGCAAGCGATTGCAGTCGACGCGAAAACGCTCAACGAGCTGCTCACGAGCGGCGGCCAGAGCCACATCGTCGACGCGACGATCGGCGGCAAGAAAGAATCCGTTCTGCTGCGCGAGGTCCAGCGCGACCCGATCACGCACCGCCCGATCGCGGCGGATTTCCAGCGCGTGTCGTCGACCGAGGCCATCAACGCCGCGGTCACGATCGTCACGGTCGGCGTCGCGCCGGGCGTGAAAGAGGGCGGCGGCGTGATGGACGTCGTCACCCATGCGCTCGAGGTCAAGGGCCCGGCGGGCAAGCTGCCGGAGCACTTCGAGATCGACGTCAGCGCGCTCAACGTCAACGATCACATCACCGCCGGTGACGTGAAATTGCCGGCCGGCTTCACGCTGATCACGCCGGCCGAAACCGTCGTCGTCGCGGTCGAAGGCTCGCGCACGGCATCGGACGACGCAGCGATCACCGCGGCCGCACCGGTTGCCGCACCCGCCGAGCCGGCAGCACCCGCCGCCGAGTAGCGGCCCATCGACGACCTCCGGCTCATCGTCGGGCTCGGCAACCCCGGGCCCGAATATGCGCGCACCCGCCACAACATCGGGTTCATGGTCGTCGAGGAATTGGCGCGCCGCTGGCACATCGAGGGGTGGACCAAGCGGCGCGACGCGCGCGTGGCACTCGACCGCGGCCACCGTGCGGCCATCGTCGAGCCGCTGGCGTACATGAACCTCAGCGGTCCGCCCACGCTCGGCGTCGCGACCTTCTACAAGGTACCGCCGCCGCGCATCCTCGTGGTCGTCGACGATCTGGACTTGCCGTTCGCGCGCTTGCGCTTGCGCATGGAGGGAAGTTCCGGCGGCCACAACGGGCTCAAGTCGCTGATCGAAGTGTTCGGCACCGGCTTCGCGCGGTTGCGCATCGGCATCGGCCGCGATCGCGAAACCGGCGAAGCGCTGCGGCACGTGCTCGGGAGCGTTCTCGGCCGAGGAGAGCGCGGAGCTGCCGGCCGTCATCGATCGCTCGATCGAGGGCATCGAACTATGGTTGCGCGGTGACGTAGCGGGCGCGTTAAATCGCGTCAATGCGTCAAATGCAAAGAGGAACGCGACCGAAGAGCCAAAAGACGGTTAGATGATCGTCGTTCGGATCGACGAGTCGACGCTCGCGACCGATGGCACCACGCTCTTCGCGGACCTTGCGTTCTTGGTCGAACGCGGTCAGAAGCCGATCGTCGTCGCACCCACCGCCGACGCCGCGCGCACGATCGTCAAGACCATCAACCGCACGAGCGATGCAGCGGTCGGCGTCTCCGGCGCCGATGCCGGCATGTTGCCCGCCTCCGGCGAGGGCCTCGGAGCCGTGCAGACGCGGCTCTTGCACACGCTGCTCGCGGCCGGCTACATCCCGGTCGTCGAACCGCTGGCCTTCGGCATGTTCGGCGGTGACGTGGCCGTGCACGCCGACGACGTTGCCAGCGCCGTCGCGCGCTCGATGGCCGCGCAGCGCGCGCTCTTCTTCCACGAAACGGGCGGCGTGATGGACGCGCTCACCAGCGAATGCATCGGCGAACTGACGCCGGCCGAGGCACTGACCCTCGCCGACGACGAGACGCTGCCGCAAGATTTGCGCACCGCCATCCGCGCCGCCGCCCTGGGCGTGCGCGGCGGTGTCGGTGCGGCCGACATCCTCGACGGCCGCATCGCGCACGCCTCGATCGTCGAGCTGCTGACCGCGCGGCACGTCGGCACCCGCGTGATGGGCACCGTCTTCCTCCAGTGACCTAGGCCAAATGGCGGGATGAGGTTCAAGCCGGCACGCGGTACGACCATCCCCTGGCCTGGTTCTTGATGAAGGGGGCGCTCGTGCGCGTTGCTCGCTGGTTGTTGCTCATCGCGGTCGCCGTTTCGATCGGCGCGTTCCACCTCGTCGCGGCCCAAGCCGCCGATGACGACACGATTCCGGTGGGGGTCATTCTGCCGCTCACCGGCGGTCTCGCCCAAACCGGCGCGAGTTTGCTCGTCGGCGCACAGCTGGCCGCCGACCTCGTCAACGGCCACGTCTCCTATCCGTTGCCGGCGGTCGGCAAAAACGGTATTCCGAGCCTGCACAAACGGATTCACCTGATCATCGCCGACTCGCAAGGCAAGAACGATCAGGCCGCGAGCGTCGCCCAGCAACTGATCACGCAAGATCACGTCGTCGCAATCCTGGGCGCCTACGCCTCGTCGAACACCGCCACCGCATCGCAAGTCGCCGAACGCGCCGGCATCCCGTTCGTGTGCGAGGATTCGACCGCCTCGAACCTCACGACGCGCGGCTACAAGTGGTTCTTCCGCCCGACGCCGACCGACGGCACGTTCGCGCAGAACCTGGTCGACTTCATGGGCGACGTCAAGAAAAAGAACCACGCCGACATCAAGAAGATCGCGATCGTGCACGAGGACGGGCTGTTCGGAACCGGCTCCGCCGACAGCGAGAACGCCGACGCGACCAAAGCCGGCTACACGATCGTGGCCAACATCGCCTATTCGGCGAACACCACCGACGTTAGCGCCGAAGTGCAGAAGATCAAAGTCGCGGCGCCCGACGTCCTGATGATCACGTCATATCTGCCCGATTCGCTGCTCTTCATGCGCGCGCTGAAAGATCAGGACGTGCCGCTCAAAGCGATCATCGCGCAAGACGCGGGCTTCATCGATCCCAACTTCATCAAGACGCTCGGCACCGGCGCCGACGGCGTGTTCACGCGCGAAGTCTTCTCGCTCAACATCAAGAACCGCAATCAGTCGGTGCCGCTGATCGATCAGCTCTACCGCCAGCGCTTCGGCGGCAAGCCGCTCGACGGGAACTCCGCGCGCGAGATCATGGGCGTGCTGGTGCTCGCGGATGCGCTCAACCGCGCGAAGTCGCTCGCGCCCGATGCGATTCGGGTCGCCCTGACCAAAACGAACATTCCGGGCGACCGCACGCTGATGCCGTGGAAGAACATCTCGTTCGGGCCCGACGGCCAGAACGAGGGCGGCGCCGGCATCGTCGAACAAGTGCAGGACGGCGTCTACCAGACCGTGTGGCCGTTCGACGTCGCGGTGAAGCCCGTGATTTGGCCGATGCCGGCGTGGAAGCGCTAGCGACCTTCGGTCAACTCCTCGTTAGCGGGATCCTCATCGGCCTCGTGTTCGCACTGGTCGCGGTGGGGCTGACATTGATTTTCGGCGTGATGAACATCGTGAACTTCGCCCACGGCGAGTTCCTGATGCTGGCGATGTACGCGACGCTGGGGCTCTCGCTGATCGGGCTGAACCCGGTGTTCGCGCTGCCCTTCACCTGCGTCGCGCTGTTCGTGTTCGGCACGATCGTCTACCGGCTCGTCATCCGCCGCCTGCTGACCGGCCCGCCGGAAGCCGCGATGTTCGGCACGTTCGGTATGCTCGTGCTGTTGCAAGGCGCGGCCCAAGCGCTGTTCTCGAGCGACTTTCTGAGCGTGACGAACCGGCCGTTTCAGGACACCCTGCGCTGGGGCGTCATCAACGTTCCCGAAGCGGCGCTGGCCGAGGGCGTGGGTGCGCTGATCCTCACGGCCGCGTTGTTCTGGTTCATCGAGCGCACCGAAACCGGCCGCGCGATGCGCGCGCTGGCCGAAGACCGCGTGGCCGCGACCTTGATGGGCATCGACGTGCAGCGCATGAACGCGCTCGCGTTCGGTCTCGGCTCGGCCTGCGTGGGCGCGGCCGGCGCGCTCTTGATGCTCTCGTATCCGGTCTTTCCGACGGTCGGCAGCACGTTCGCGCTGACCGCGTTCGTCGTGGTGGCGCTGGGCGGCTTCGGCAGCGTCGCCGGCGCGCTGGTCGCGGCGCTGCTGATCGGCGTCGTCGAGGTGCTCAGCGGCTTCTACCTCGCGCCCGAAGTGAAGATGATCCCGGTCTACCTCGCCTACTTGGTCGTCGTGCTGGTGCGCCCGACCGGATTGCTCGGCCGCCGGTGAAGGCGCACCTGATCGCGCTGGCGGCCGTAATCGTCGCCGGCATCGCGATCGCCGCCGGCGTGCGCGACCCCGTGACCCTCGACCTCGTCTTCACCGTGCTGTTGTGGGCCGTGCTCGGCCAATCGTGGAACTGGGTCAGCGGCTACGGCGGCGACGTTTCGTTCGGCCACGCCGTCTTCTTCGCGTGCGGCGCCTATGCGGCGGCGCTGGCCACGGTGAGCTGGCATGTCTCGCCGTGGCTCGCCGTTCCGGCGGCGATCGTGACGGCGGTCGTCTTCGCCCTGATCATCGGCTATCCGACGCTGGGTCTGCGCGGGCACTACTTCTCGATCGCGACGATCGCCGTCGCCGCGATCGCCGACGCCGTCGTCCGCACCCAGCCCTGGCTCGGGCGAGCGAACGGCTTCCAGCTGCCGATCGCCAATGGTTTCGGCGACTTGCAATTTGCCGACAAGGGTCCCTACGTGCTCGTCGCGCTGGCGCTGTTTGCCGGCGTGCAGTTGGCCACGATCGCGCTCGGGCGCTCGCGGTTGGGCTTCTACTTGCGCGCGCTGCGCGCGAACCACGCCGCGGCGGCAGCCCTGGGCATCGACGAACGGCGCTGGAAACTGCTCGCCTTCAGCATATCGGCGGCGTTCGCGGCGCTGGGCGGCGTGCTCTTCGCGCAATACACGCTCTTCGTCGACCCGCCCTCGACGCTCGACATCTCGATCTCGGTCGACATGGCGCTGGTCGGCGTCATCGGCGGTATCGGCACCGTGTGGGGCCCGGCCGTAGGTGCGGTCGTTTTCGTCGCGCTGGCCAAGTTTCTCGCGCTGCAGCTGGGCGGCAGCGGCAAAGGCTACGACCTCATCCTGTACGGCACGATCATCGTCGTGATCGCGACGCTGCGCCCGCGCGGCGTGGTCGGCACGGTGATCGACGGGCTGCGCCGCCGGCGGGCCGCCGTCGAGCGCACCGCATGAGGCGCGACGATCCGGCGCCCGGCGTGCTCTCCGTCGTCATTCCGGTCTTCAACGAGGAAGCGACGATCGGTTCGGTCATCGTGCGGACGCTGGCCATCCCGCACCTGCGCGAGCTGATCGTGAGCGACGACGGCTCGACCGACGAAACGGTGGCGATCGCGCGCGCCGCGGCCGTGGCCGATCCGCGCATCACGGTGCTGGCGCATCATCGTAACCGCGGCAAGACCGCGGCGTTGCGCGACGGCTTCGCCGCGACGACCGGCGACGTCGTGATCGTGCAAGATGCCGATCTCGAATACGATCCCTCCGAGATCGCGGAGGTGATTCGCCCCATTCTCGACGACAAGGCCGACGTCGTCTACGGCTCGCGTTTTCGCTCGCTGCACGCCTCGCGCGTGTTGTATTTCCACCATTACCTCGCGAACCAGCTGGTCACGTTTCTATCCAACTGCCTGACCAACATCAATCTCACCGATGTCGAGACAGGCTACAAAGCCTTTCGCGGTGAGATCATCCGCAACATGATCATCTCGTCGGCGCGGTTTGGCTTCGAGATCGAGGTCACGGCCAAAGTCGCGAAGCTGGGCTGCCGCATCTACGAAACGCCGATCAGCTATTACGGCCGCACCTACGAGGAAGGCAAGAAGATCGGCTTGCGCGATGGGCTCGAAGCGATCTGGCTCGTCTTTCGCTACAACCTCTTCACCAGCGTGGCGCGATCGTATCGCGACCTGCCGGGCGCGCGCGGGGCGGCAGCCGTTCGCCGTTCGCCGGCCCTCGAGCCGGGCCCGGCTGACGCGCGCGACCCTAAAGCGGCGCCGCAGCCCTAATCGGATGGCGGCATTCCGGCGCATCGCTGTGTTCCTAGCCGCGATCGCGGCCTCGTTCGCGATCTACATGGCGAACGGAACGGGGCTGGCGTCGTACGACAGCCTGCCGAGTTCGCTGCTCCCGCTGCACGTGCTCGAGACCGGCCGGCTCGACCTCGACGAGTTCCGGTCGAGCTACCTGACGGCGCTGGGCGGCCAATACGCCTTCGCCGAGGCCCGCACCGGCCACCTGACGTCGGCCTATCCGGTCGGTCCGGCCATCGTCGCGTTTCCGCTCTACGCCGCGTTCTACGCCGCCGCGCACGCCGGCGGCACCGCCTTGCCGCCGTTGACGTCGCCGGCGTTCGAGCCGCTGCGCCAACAGTATGAGAAAACGGCGGGGGCGATCATCGCCGCGCTGGCGGTGGGGCTGTTTCTGCTCTGCGCGCGCCGCTTCGGCAACGAACCGCAAGCGCTGATCGCAACGCTGGTCTATGCGCTCGCGACCTCGATGTGGACGACGGCCTCGCAAGCGCTCTGGCAGCACGGTCCGGTGAACCTGTTCGTACTGGCGATGGTCTACGCGCTGTTGCGCGCCCGCGAAGCGCCGCGCCGTTCGATGGTGTGGCTGATCGCGGCCGGGATCGCGGCCGGCTTCTTGCCCGTCATTCGCCCGACGGCCGGCCTGTTCACCGTCGCGGGCTGCATCTACGCTTGGTGGACGTTCGGCCCGGCGGCGCGCTGGTTCACGGCCGCGCTCGTCGTCGGGATCGCTCCGGTGCTGGCCTGGAATCTCGTGCTCTTTCACTCGGTCACCGGCGGCTACGGCATGCTGGCCGCGGCCTACGGAGCGCAGCCGCTGCACGTCCTCGCAGCACTTGCCGGTCTGCTGGTCAGCCCGAGCCGGGGACTCTTCGTGTATAGCCCGGTGCTCCTGTTCGCGCCGGCCGGCGCGGTGCGCGCCTGGCACGCGCGCCGCGATGAGGCACCGCGGCTGCTTCTGCTGCTCGTTGCTGCGGCGATCGGCCTCGTGCTGCAGTACGCGTTCTTCGGCATCTGGTGGGCCGGGTACGCCTATGGCCCGCGCTTCCTCACCGACATCGACGCGGTTGCCGCGCTGCTGATCGTCGCCGTGATCCCGCCCGACCCGCCGGCGTATTTCCGCGCCGGCATGCGGCAAGGTCTCGCGGCGACCGCGTTCGTCCTCGCCTTTCTCGTCTCGGCCGCGGTTCAGTTCGCGGGTGCGAACGCCGGTGCGGCGGCGACCGATTGGAATGCCGTCCCGATCAGTGTCGACCGCCGGCCGGAGCGGATCTGGCAGATCGGCGACAACCAGATCGAGCGCACCGTGCGCGCGGTGTGGTTCCGCTATCTGCCGCTGGCGGAGACGTCGGCGCCGACGTATCCGCAAACGCTGACGGAGGTAGTCACCGCGGTGTCACCCGGCTTAGCACACGTCGGCAGCGGCGCGGCCGTCGATGTGACCGCTACCGTCGCCAACCGCGGACCGGCGCGCGCGTACGGCTATCGCAGCGGCATCTTCCTCGGTCAGACGCGCGTTCGCGTGCGCATCGCGGACGATCACGGGCGCGTCGCATCGGAACAGGATCTCTACGTCGGCGATTCGCCGCCGGCCGGGCAAGCGGCCAAGGCGCTCGGCACGCTGCAAATGCCGCCCGCGCCCGGAACGTATGCGCTCGAATTCGACCCCGTCGCCGTCGGAGAAACCCCGCCGATCGACCGCGGCGCACCGTACCGAATCGCCATGAACGTCCGCTGAGGATCAGAACCCGCTCGAGTTGATGCGGCGCACTGCCCGGACCGAGCTAACGCCTTGCATCGGTGTGACCGCGGGAACCGGCGCGTCGTCGTCGCCGTAGCGGCGCATGAAGGCCGCCTCGTTGCGCGCGCGGTGAAAGAGCACGATCTCCTTGCGCATGAAGTCCGGCGCCTTGTACTTCGGCACGCCGTCCGGGACCGGATCCGCCGCGTCGTCGCTCACGTCGAGGGTGTACCCATTACTGGGGGCACGGATCGTGCGTCCCGCCGATGGCGGCGATGCGCGAGCCGAGCGGCGGGCGGGATTCGAAGTACCAGCGCACGGTGCGCCGGCCGCAGAGCGCGAGCAGATCGTCGTCGGCACGGCGCACGAAGAGCCGCACTCCCTCCGCGCGGTCGCTCACGGCCGTCAACGCGATGCGGTCGGCGCGCCACTCATCGCCGCGTTCGACGGCGTTGAACACCGGATAGAGCAGCAGGACGGCGAGGCCCAGGAACGTTCCCACCAGCGGCAGGCGCGCGAGCGGATCGTCGTCGCGGCGAAAGCCGATGCGGTCGCTGATCAACACGGCGAGCGCCGCGGCGAACACAAACAGCGTGGTGCCGGCGAGCGTGAGCAGCAACACATCGTGTTCGGCCAAATGCGCGTATTGGTGCGCCAGCAGAAACGCCCGCTCGCCGGGGGTCATCGCCTGGAGATCCTGATCGCCGAGCAGAATGCGCGCGAACGGACCCAGCCCCGAAGTGCGGGCGAGCAGCGGCGAGGCGTGCTGCGAGGTCCCCGTGATCACCAGCGGCACGGGCGAGGTGCCGAGCGCGTGCGCGACCGCATCGCCCTGGGCGACGATCGCGGCCGGCGCGGGCAAGTCGTGCGCGGTGAGGGGGGAGATCAGCACCGGCTCGAGCGCCACGATGACCAGCACGCTCACGTAGAGGATGCCGATGAACACGAGATACCACAGCCGCGTGCAGTCCACGAGCGCAAGGATCACCGCCACGACGATCGCGGTCGCGAGCGAGATCGTTACGATGCGCAGCAGCTCGTCGAGAAACCAGTTCGGGATCGTCTGCGCCGTCAGCCCGACGCTGTGCGCGATGCGGAAGCCGGCGAACGCGAACGGCAGTTCCGCCGTCGCCGCGAGCGCGCCGAGCGTCGCGCCGAACGCGCCGCGCTGAAGCCACCGCGAGCGCACGCGCCGCCGCAGCATGTCGCGCAAACGCGCGGAGTTGCCCGATTGCCACAGCCACAGGAACGCGAGGATCGGTGCCAGGGCCCAGCCGGCGAAGACCAGCTCTTGGTAGTCGGCGATCGCCCGGGCGCGCCGCTGGCGCACGGGATCGACCAACGCCACGGCCGATGCGTGCAGCAGCGTTTGGCTGGAAAGCGCCGAGACGTGCTGGTCCTCGCGCGACTGCGCCCGGGCCGGCGCCGGCACGAAGAGTGCCAGCACCAGCGCCGCGAGCACGAGCCGCACAAGCGCGCTAACCCGCAGCGGCGTATGCGTCGGGAAACGTCGCGGCGTACTCCTCGGGGAACCGCTTGCGGTATTGCTCCCAGCCGACGAAGTTGGCGGATCGGTGCGTCGGATCGGCCGCCGGCGTCGCCACGTGCTCGAAGGGGCTCCAATGCCCGTTCGCGCCGCCGCCGAGTAACCGTTGGTAGAGTTCCAGATCGCGCGCATGGTCGCGTTTCCCATCGTGCGTGAGGTACGACACCCGGGCGCACCGCGCGACACTGAGTTTGCACAGCTGCTCGTCGGGCAGCGTGCGTTCGTCGTCTTGAATCAGCGGCAGATGCCAGCGGCCCGCCGCGACCGGCACCGGCACGCTGGCGCGATACGCCGCCAGCATCAGCTCCGCGATGTGCTTGATCTCGGGCTGCGCGTCGGGATGACAACGCTGCGTGTAGAAATTCGCCCACTCGGTAGCCGTGATGATGACGGTGATCCACGCGAACGGTTCGAGCAGCCGGTTCACCAGCTGCTTGTGCAGATCGATGTCCTGCGCGGCCAACCGCTCGGCGTGGCGCAACGCGTCATCGAGCGCCGCCTGCCATTCGGCGCGCGCTCGCGCTTCGACGTCGGGTGCGATCGGTTCGCGCGCGCTCATCCCGGTTTGGTTGCGCCCCCAGTACACGGGCAGCGCGGGCTCCTCACGGACGGCCGCGATCATCTTCTTGATCGGAATGGCACGCGAGCTGGCCGCGTTGCGCGAGAACACGCGGTGCGTCATCATCTCGCTATGGATGAAGCGCGGGTAGCGCACCTCGAGCGTGGTGAGGCGCGCCCCCGACAGAGACCGGCTGTCCAGCAGAACCCGGGCCGAAAACGCCATTATCGGGCGCCTTCGGCGGACCGCGAACGCGCTACTTCTGCGCGACGAGTTGCGGGTAGGCTTTCTTGAGCGCGGCGAGCTTGGGCAGATCGTTGATCATCACGTACGGTTCGTCGGGATGCAGCGCGACGTAGTGGCGGTGATAGGCTTCGGCCGGATAGAAGCCGCGATACGGCTCGAGCTTGGTCACGATCGGCGCCGCGAAGCGGTGCTGTGCCGTGAGCCGCGCGATCATGGCTTGCGCGGCTTCGCGCTGATCGGCGTTGGCCACGAAAATCGCCGAGCGGTACTGCGTTCCGTCATCGGGGCCTTGCCGGTTCAGTTCGGTCGGATCGTGGGCGACCGTGAAGTACACGTCGAGGATTTGCTCGAGCGAGATCTTCGCCGGATCGTAGGTGACCCGCACGGACTCGGCGTGACCGGTCATGCCGGTGCTCACCAGCTCGTAGTGCGCGGTCGCCGCGGCACCGCCGGCGAACCCCGGCATCGCTTCCTTCACGCCGTTGAGGCTGCCGAAGACCGCTTCCATGCCCCAGAAGCAACCGCCGGCGAGGACGATCGTTTGGGTGGGCGCGGCGGCCGCGGGCCGGGCGGCCCCGCCTAGCAGAGCGAGCTGTGCGACCAGCGCGAAAGCGAGGCCAAGGCCGAAATGTTTGCGAGAAATCGTCATGGTACGGCTATAGTACGCTGCCGGAGCCGGTTTGGATGCAAGCCGGCTTACCGCTAACGCTTGTAGGGGCCCATCGCCTTGACCGCGTCGGCGGCGAAGGAGGCGTCGACCGCGCTTTCGGGCCCGCTCCCCGCGCCGTCGAGCAGCCCTTGCTCTTTGAAGAAGTTATAGTCGTCGCGCATCGAGGCGAGGTTCAGGTGCCCGTTCGGGTCGACGCCCGGCGGCGTTACGGCCGAGAGCACCGAGCGGTCCTGGTGCGTCTGTTCGGCGTAAATCGACATGATCTCATCGGCCTGCGGGCCGGAGATGCGGCCGCCCTTGAGGTTGTCGTTGTACAATCGCGCCGCTTTGAGGAAAGCGCGCATGAAGCGCAGACCGACGTCGCGATGATCGTGCAGCAATCCCGAGCCGTACAGCATCACGACCAGCTCTTGGTTGGGATAGAACGCATCGTCGTGAAGCATGCGCACGCCGACACCGGCCTTCACGGCTAAACTCGGTCCCGGTTCGGGCATCAGCGCGGCATCGATCGAGCCGCTTCCGAACGCCGAGAGCTGGTCGGCCTGCGTGAGGTACACGAGCTTTACATCGCCGAGCGTGAGGTTCGCTTTCTTGAGCAGCGCGGCGACCAGCGCCGTGGTCGAGATCGCGCGCGCCGTGATGGCGATCGTCTTACCCTTGAGGTCGCTCAAGTTCTTGAAGCCGCCGGAGGCGACGAGCGATTTGCGCACGACCAGCTGCTGGAAGCCGTAGTTGGGCGGATCGCTGCCCAGATCGGCCACGATGCGAATATCGATGTTGCGGGCGACGGCATTGTAGAGCCCCGCCGAAATCGCGCCGCCGCCCACATCGAGCTGCCCGACGCCGAGCGGCGCGACCATCAACGCGGCCGAATCGATCGGAACCCACTGCACGTTGAGATTTTCGGACTTGAAAAATCCGAGCCGTTCGGCCAGAAAGAACGACGTGTAGGTCAGCGAGCCCGGACCGACCCCGACCCGAACCGTCTCCGGCGCCTCGGCCGAGGTGGGCACGGCGGCGGCGCACAGTCCCGCCATGAGCGCGAGGGCCGCGCCGGCGCGCAGGCGGGCAAGCAGGCTCGTCACGGTACGGCGATCTTCCCCGGCATGATGTTGGCGATGTTGCGCGCGCGCCGCTCGCCGTAGACGAACGGCTCGTTGCGCGGCATCGACGTGTGCAAGTCATCGGGCGCCACTCGGCAGCATGGCACGTCATCCTCTCGCATGGCGGTTGGTTACGGCGGCTCCGTCGCTAAGACTTTTGGCCTTTCGTCGGCAACATCGCCCACCGCGTCGATCTGGGCCAAGGCCGGGAAGAGCCGGTAGAACACGACCGCGACGAGGATCGTCCCGATGCCGCCCAAGACCACCGCGCCGACCGGGCCCAGCAGCGCGGCCGTGACGCCCGACTCGAACTCGCCGGCCTGGTTCGAGGTGCCGATGAAGAGCGAGTTGACCGCGTTCACGCGGCCGCGCATCACGTCGGGGGTGAGGATCGCGACGAGCGAGGAGCGGATCACCACGCTCACCACGTCGGAGGCGCCGAGCACGACCAGCGCCGCGAACGAGAGCACGAACCAGTGCGAGAGCCCGAAGACGACCGTCGCGAGCCCGAACACCGCGACCGCGCAGAACATCACCCGTCCGGCATGGCGGCGGATCGGGTAGCGGGCGAACACGAGCGAGAGCGAGAGCGCCCCCACGGCCGGCGCCATGCGCAGCAAGCCAAGGCCCCACGGGCCGATCATCAGGATGTCGCGCGCGTAGATCGGCAACAGCGCGGTCGCGCCGCCCAGCAGCACGGCGAACAGATCGAGCGTGATCGCCCCGAGCACCAGCGGCGTGCGGCTGATGAACGCCAAGCCCGCGAACACCGAATCGCGCGTCGGCGGCCCCGACGTGACGGCGCTCGTCCCGCGCGTGCGGATCAGCGTCATCAGCACCGCGGCGATCACGAACATCGCGCCGGCGATGCCGTACGGAATCGCCGGATGCCAAGCATAGAGCAGACCGCCGACGGCCGGGCCCGAGATCGTCGAGACTTGCTGGGCGGTCGCCGAGCGCGCCGAGGCGGTCGGGATGATGCCGGCCGGAACGAGGTTGGGCAAGAGCGCCTGCGACGCCGGCGACTCGAACGCGCGACCCACGCCGAGCAGCACCACCATCGCGTAGATCAGCGCCGGATGCGCCGCATGTTCCACCGTTGCCACGCACAGCACGATCACCGCGATCGCCTCGAGCAGCTCGCAGGCGCGCGCGATATGGCGGCGGTTGAAGCGGTCGGCGACGTGGCCGATCAGGAACACCAGCAACAGCAGCGGCGCGAACTGCGCCAGCCCGACGAACCCCAGCGCCAGCGCGCTGCGGGTGATATCGTACATTTGCCAGCCGACCGCGACCCCGACCATCTGCCACGCCATCGACGTACACGCGCGCACGCAGCAGAAGTAGAAAAACGACCGGTAGCGGAGGGGTTCGGTGTACTCGATCAGGTCGATGCGGCCTTCTTCGCGGCGATCGACCGCGCGGGGTTGCCGACGACGCGGTCGCCGGCCGGAACGTCGCGAATCACCACCGCGCCCGCGCCCGTCAAGGCGCCGTCGCCGATCGTCACCGGCGCCACCAGCGAATTGTTCGTGCCGATGAAGGCATCGCGACCGATCGTCGTCGCGTTCTTGCGCACGCCGTCGTAGTTGCAGGTGATCGTGCCCGCGCCGATGTTCGTGTTTTCGCCGATCGTCGAATCGCCGAGATAGGAGAGGTGGTTGGCCTTGGCGCCCGCCGCCATGCGCGTGTTCTTGAGTTCGACGTAGTTGCCCAGGTGCACGTCGCTGCCCACCACGTTGCCGCCGCGCAGGTGCGCGAACGGCCCAACCGTCACGCGCGCGCCGAGGGCCGTATCGAGCACCACGCTCTCGGTCACGCAGACGTCGTCGTCGAGCCGGGCGTTGTAGAGGCGCGAGTTCGGTCCCACCCGCGTGCGCTCGCCCAGCACCGACGCGCCGCCGATCGACGTGTTCGGCAACACGATCGTGTCGGCGCCGATGAGCACGCCGGGCTCGAGATAGGTCGTGGCCGGGTCGACGATCGTGACGCCGGCGCGCATGTGCGCGTGGCAGAGCCGCTCGTTCATCGTCGCGCGCGCGCCGGCCAGCTCGACGCGATCGTTGACGCCCAGCACGAGCCGGTGATCGACCGCGTGCACGGGCACGACGCGACAACTCGCCGCGACCAGCAGCGCAACCGTGTCGGTGAGGTAGAACTCGCTCTGCGCGTTGCGGTTGGAGAGCTGCCCGATCACGGCGCGCAGCGCGCGTTCGTCGAACGCGTAGATGCCGGCGTTCATCTCCTCGATCGCACGTTCGGCCGTGGTCGCATCGCGAAACTCGACGATCCTCTCAACCGTCGCGCCGTTGCTTACGACGCGGCCGAAACTCGAGGGCAGCGGCATCCGCGCCGTGACCAAACCGAGCACCGTGCCGGCGTCGGCGTCGATGGCCGCCTGCACGTCCTCGAAGATCGTCGCGTCGACGAGCGGCATGTCGCCGTAGGCTACCACCACGGTCTCGTCGCGCGGGTCGAGCGCGGCCAACGCCACCTGGACGGCATGCCCCGTGCCGAGCTGCGGGGTCTGGATGACGCTGCGCACGCCGAACGGCGCGAGCAGCGGCTCGAGCTGCTCGTTGGCGACGACGACGATCTCCTCGATGCCCGTCGCGCGCAACGCCTCGAGCACGTACCACAGCATCGGCCGGCCGCACAAATCGTGCAGCACCTTCGGCTGGGCCGACTTCATGCGCGTGCCTTTGCCCGCGGCGAGCACGATCGCGCGGCTCATGCCGGCACCGCCGGCACCGGGACCGCGCGCCACGCGCGCTGTTCCGCGGCACTGACGCCGCCGAGCAGGCCGAGGGCGTTGCGCAAGCGTTCGCGGCAGATGTCGCGACCCAACAACTCGGCGGCGTCGAACAACGGCACCGACGTGGGACTCCCGGTCAAAACCACGTAGAACAACCGCGCCAGATCGCGAAATTTGCACCCCAGGTTCTCGGCCACGCCCTTGAGCGCGGCTTCCACCGCCGCCTTGTCGAATTTCTGCACGGCGTCGAATTCCCACATCGTCAACGCCAGCGCCCGCCGCACGTCGTCGCGTGCGAGTTTTTGGCCCTCGAGCAACTGCGCCTCGGTGAGGTGCAGGCGGCCGGCGAAAAAGAACGCGAGCAGCGGACCGAGATCGCTGAGCCGTTCGATGCGGGATTGCGCGAGCGAGGCCATGGCGGCGAAGCGTGTGCGATCGCCTCCCCAGTCCAGGATCCGCTCGACGAACGCATCCGCCGAGAGCTCGCGCAGCCGTTTGCCGTTGAGCCAGTCGAGCTTCGCCATGTCGAACACGGGACCGCCGAGCGAGAGGTGCTCGACTTCAAAGCGCGCGATCAGCTCGTCGAGCGACATCACTTCCTCGCCCTCGGCTGAGGACACCATCAGCAGACCCAGAAAATTCAACAGCGCCTCGGGCAGATAGCCCATGGCCCGGAAGAACAGGATGCTGGTCGGGTTCTTGCGTTTGCTGAGCTTGCTCTTGTCGGGATTGCGCAGCAGCGGCACGTGCAAGAACGCCGGGGGCTCCCAGCCGAAATACTCATACAGCAACACGTGCTTGGGCGCGGAGGACACCCACTCTTCACCGCGGATCACGTGCGTGATGCGCATGAGGTGATCGTCGACGACGTTGGCCAGATGATACGTCGGCAAACCGTCGGACTTCATCAGCACTTGCATGTCGACGGTGTTCCATTCGATCTCGATGCGGCCGCGGCGCAAGTCCTCGATCACCGCGGTGCCGCGATCGGGCACGCGCATCCGCACGACGAAGGGCTCGTCGTGCGCGCGGGCCTCCGATTCGGCTGCCGGAATCGCCAAGCAGCGGCCGTCGTAGCGCGGCGGCAGCTTCGCCAGGCGCTGCGCCTCGCGCATCTCATCGAGCCGCTCGGGTGTGCAGAAGCAGCGGAAGGCATGCCCCGCCGCCAGCAACTCATCGATGTACTGCCGGTAGATCGCGCTGCGCTCGCTCTGACGATACGGGCCGTAGGGGCCGCCGACGTCGGGGCCTTCGTCCCACGAAAGGCCGAGCCAGTGCAGCGAGTCGAGGATCGCTCGTTCCGATTCGGGCGTGCTGCGCGCCTGATCGGTATCCTCGATGCGCAGCAAGAACTGCCCGCCGTGTTTCTTTGCGAAGCAGTAGTTGATCAGCGCGACGTAGGCCGTGCCGACGTGCGGATCGCCCGTCGGCGAGGGCGCGATGCGGGTACGAACCACGACCGGATCAGCCAACGCGTTCCCGCCGCTTCCCGCACTCGCGCTCGACGAACGCCACGATTTGCGCCAGCGGCGCACCGGGCGTGAAGATTTCACGCACGCCCAAGCGCTTGAGCTCGGCGGCGTCGTCGGCCGGAATGGTCCCGCCGCCGAAAAAGACGATGTCGCCGGCGCCCTGCGCTTCGAGTTGCTCGACGACCAGCGGAAAGAGCGTCATGTGTGCGCCGGAGAGGATCGAGAGCCCGATGCCGTCGGCATCTTCCTGGATCGCCGTGCGCACGATCTGCTCCGGCGTCTGGAAGAGGCCGGTGTAGATCACTTCCATGCCGGCGTCGCGCAGCGCCCGCGCGATCACTTTTGCACCCCGATCGTGACCGTCCAACCCGGCCTTGGCAACGATGACGCGGAACGGGCGCCGCGCCCCGTTTGACACGCTCATGGCGTACATCTTATCGACCGTCGCGGCCACGGCCTGGGAGGATGGCCTTGTTGAGCTTGGCTAGTATGTGGCGCGCTCGATGTAACGGCCGAACACGCCGGCCATCGCATCGACGATTTCGCCCTCGGTCGCGAGCGCGCGGCAGGCGACGATCAGGGGCGGCATGACGTTTTCGTCGGAGCGGCACGCACGCTTGAGCGCGGCCAGCGCCGCCTCGACGGCGCCCGCGTCGCGCGCGCCGCGCAGCGCCCGCACCTCGCGCGCCTGACCGAGTTCGACGTCGCGCCCGATCTTGAGCAAACTCAGATCGCCGGGTGTCTCCTCGCGCTCGAAGGCGTTGACGCCGACGATCACCCGGTCTTTGGTCTCGAGCGAGCGCTGATAGCGATACGACGCATCGGCGATCTCGCGCTGGAAGAAGCCGGCCTCGATCGCTTCGATTACCCCGCCGAACTCCTCGATTTGGCGGAAGTAATCGAGCGCTTGCCGCTCCATCTCGGTGGTCAGCGCTTCGATGAAGTACGAGCCGCCCAGCGGATCGGCCACGTTGGTGACGTTGGTCTCATAGGCCAGCACCTGCTGCGTGCGCAGCGCGATCTCGACCGATCGCTCCGTCGGCAGCGCCATGACCTCGTCCATCGAGTTGGTGTGCAGCGACTGCGTGCCGCCGAGCACCGCCGAGAGCGCTTCGTAGGCCACCCGCACGATGTTGTTCTCGGGCTGCTGCGCGGTGGCGCTGCAGCCCGCGGTCTGAGTGTGAAAGCGCAGCATCCACGAGCGCGGGTCGCGGGCGCCGTAGACGTCGCGCATGCGGCGCGCGTAGATGCGCCGGGCCGCGCGGAACTTGCAGATCTCCTCGAAGAAATCGATGTGCGCGTTGAAGAAAAACGACAGCCGCGGCGCGAACGCGTCGACGTCCATGCCGGCCGCGATCGCCGCTTCTACGTACGCGAAACCGTCGGCGAGCGTGAACGCGAGCTCCTGAACCGCGGTCGACCCCGCTTCCCGAATGTGGTAGCCCGAGATCGAAATCGTGTTCCACTTGGGCATCTCGGCCGTGCAGAACTTCATCATGTCGACGATGATGCGCACGTGCGGGCGCGGCGGAAAGATCCACTCTTTCTGGGCGATGTATTCCTTGAGGATGTCGGCTTGCAGCGTGCCCCCGAGCGCGGCGCGCGGCACGCCCGAGTTCTCGGCGGCGACGATGTACTGCGCGAGCGCGATCGCGGCCGGTCCGTTGATCGTCATCGACGTCGTGATCGCGCCCATGTCGATGCCGGCGAAGAGCGTCTCCATATCGCGCACGGAGTCGATCGCGACGCCGCACTTGCCGACTTCCCCGAGCGCCTGCGGCGCGTCGGAATCGTAACCCATCAAGGTCGGCATGTCGAAGGCGACCGAGAGCCCCGCTTGGCCCTGCGCGAGCAAGAAGTGGTAGCGCTCGTTGGTCTGGCGCGCGTTGCCGAACCCGGCGAACTGGCGCATCGTCCACAACCGGTCGCGGTACATGCCCGGATGGATGCCGCGGGTGTACGGAAACTCGCCCGGCGCGGGCAGGTCGCGCGCGAGGTCGAGACCGGCCACGTCGGCGGGCCCGTAGACCGGTTCGAGCGGGAGATCGGAGATCGTCCGGTCGACCGCGCCCGACCCGGGGCCGGTGCGGGAGGCGCCGGCACCGTCGTCCCGCTCGGGCGGACCGTTGCGGGCGATTACGACCAAACCATCCGCGTCGAACCGGCGCCGCTGGCCGTGACCAGCGCCTCCGAACCTTGCTCCACGATGTGACCTTCGGGATCGAGCCCCATCGCCTCGAGAAAGGCGACGCGCACGTGGTCGGGTTGCCCGGCTTGGCCGATGAAACCGTTGCGCGGATCGATCGAGGGGTCGGCGAGCATCTCGGCCAGCGGCAAGCCCTCCAGCAGCAACGCGCGGCTCACGATCGGCAGTTCGATGCGCGCGTTGCGGGCCGGATCGCGCACGATGCCCTTGGGATCCTCACCGCGCTCGATGCGCGCCAGATCGTCGAGGAAGCGCTTGCGCATCAGGATCACGCCGCGGTCGCTCACGCCGAGATGCTCTTGGGTGCGATCGGTCGTACGGCCCTGGCCGGCCCAGGCGACGAAATCCTGATTCGCGATGTGGCTCGTGATGAAGCGGCCCGTGCGCTGATCGAACACCGGGCCTTCCCAGGCCGGAATGCTCGTTTGCACGTAGGGTTCGCGTTCTTTCGGAACGCGGGTGAAATGCCACATCACGAAGAGCGTGTTCTCATCGTCGATCGGCACGCGCCATTCGAAATGCTGGTTGGGACCCAGGCAATTGGGCCACAGTGCGATGCGCCCGACCGTCCACCGCTCGTGGTCCTCGGGCATGTCTTCCACCAGCCGATGATAGGTGTAGCCGTATTCGAATTCTTTGAAGTCGATGCGAACGTGCTTCTTTCCGTAGGGGCCACGTTCGCCGCCCAGCCGCACCGTCCAATTGCGGTGCATCCACTCGAAGTGGACGGGATCGATCGCGTTTTCCTGACACTGCAGCCAGTTGCACGGAATGTGCGAGGTCGCGACCTGCACGAAGCCGTTGGGCCAAGAGAACGGTTCCCAATCCGGGAGCAACGGCGCCGGCTGCGGGCCCATGTACGCCCACAGCAAGCCGCCCTTGGCTTCGACGGGATACGAGCGGATGCGAATCTTCTCACGGAAGCGAGCGTCGGGATTCGCGACGTCCTCGTAGGGCTGTTCGAGGCAGCGGCCCGCTTCGTCGAAGCGCCAGCCGTGATAATTGCACCGGATGCCGCAGTCCTCGACGAAGCCGTAGGACAGGTCGGCCCGGCGATGCGGGCAGTGCCGGTCGACGAGGCCGAACGTGCCGCTCAAATCCTTGTAGAGCACGAGATCTTCGCCGAAGAGGCGCAGCGGCTTGATCGCGGTCGTCTCGAACTCGCTCACGCCCGCGACCGGCATCCAGTACCGGCGCAACAGGTTGCCCATCGGCGTTCCCGGACCAACCTCGGTCAACAGGCGATTTTGCTCGGCAGTCAGCATCGGTATGTAGCTGGCACGATACCGGAAAGGGTGCGTGCCGTCAACGCAACCGCCTGGTCGAGGAGACGAACGTGCAACATATGCGTTTACTCGGTTTGCTTTTGGCCCTGGCTTGTGCGGCCGCCGGCCTCACGCTGACGAACGCTTCGGGCGCGAGCGCGGCCGATCCGTTCGAGATCAACGTGATCCTCTCGCTCACCGGTCCCGGCTCGTTCCTGGGCAAGAACGAAGGCGCCGCCATCGCGCTCGTCGAGCAGAACGTCAACAAAGCCGGCGGCATCGCCGGCCGGCCAATCAAGTTCGTGGTGGCCGACGATCAGTCGACCCCCGCCGTCGACGTGCAGCTCGCGAGCGCGCTGATCGCCAAGAACGTGCCGATCATCCTGGGTCCCTCGCTGACCGCCGGTTGCAACGCGATCACGGCGCTGCTGAAGGGCGACGGGCCGGTGCTGTACTGCCTCACGGCCGGAGCGCACCCCGAGAAAGGCTCCTACGCCTTCACCTACGGCGTGTCGACCGGCGAGCTGATCGCGGTCAACCTGCGTTACTTCCAGGATCACGGCTGGAAAAAGGTCGCGCTGATCACGTCGACCGATGCCAGCGGCCAAGACGGCGAGGCCGGCGTCGACGCGGCGCTGGCGCGCCCGGCCTTCAAAGACATGACGCTCGTGGCGCGCGAGCACTACGGCGTCACCGACCAAACGGTGGCCGCGCAGATCGCGCGCATCAAAGCCTCCGGAGCGCAGGCCATTCTCGCCTGGGGCACCGGCAGCCCGATCGGCACCGTGCTGCGCGGCATCTCGGAAATCGGGCTCGACGTTCCGGTCGGCGTCTCGGCCTCGAACCTGATCTACGCCGAGATGAAGCAGTTCGCGGCGATCCTGCCGCCGGGCTTCATGTCGGCGGGTCTGCCGTGCGTGGCGCTGGATTCGATCCCGCCCGGCGACCTGCACAACGCAGTGCGCGACTACGTCGACTCGTTCAAGGCGACGGGCGTGCACGCCGACGTGGCGCAGGCGATCGGTTGGGATCCGGCCTTGATCACCATCGGCGCCTTCAAGAAACTCGGCTTGAACGCGAGCGCGGCCGCCCTCAAAGCGTACCTTTCGCAACTGCACGGGTTCGCCGGCGCGAACGGCGTCTACGATTTTCGCGACGGCAGCCAGCGCGGTCTGACCGCGGCCAACGGGATCATGGTGCGTTGGGACGCGCCCCAGGATACCTGGGTCGCGATCAGCAAATTCGGCGGCGCGCCGCTGCGCTAAGGCCGCGCGAACGCCGACAGAAACGTTCGCACGGAGGCGGCGAACCGCTCGAACGCGGTGCGGTGCAGCGCGTGTCCTTCGCCCGCGAACAGCTCGATCGACACGTTCGCCCCGCCGTGCTCGCGCACGAATGCCGTGTCGTCCGCCGACACGACCGAATCCGACGGATCGGCCAGCAGCAGCAACAGCGGCCGGGGATAGGCACGCACCCTCTCGCGCAGATCCCACGCGCCGGCGTCGGCGCCGTTGTCGGCGCCGAGCGCGACGACCGGTGCGATCGTCATGTGCCGCAGCGCGTGCACCTTCGCATCGACCTCGACCGGCGCCAGCCCGGCGAACATCTCGCGAATCGCGCCTTCGCGTTCGTTCTCCGGAAGGGCCAACACGGGTTCCAGATCGGCGGCGAAGTCCGCCGCCCACCGGCCGTCGGCGTAACGGATCATCGGATCGATCGCGACGACGCGCGTGCAGTCGACTTCATGTCCGCCCGCGAGCACGATCGTACCGCCCCATGAGTGCCCGATCAGCGCAAACAACTCGCCGTCGATCGCCCGCACGACGGTCAGCAAATCGCGCACCGACTGCGCGTGCGTCATCGGACCGCCGACCGCGGCCGAATCGCCGTGACCGCGCTGGTCGTAGGCGAACACGCGATGCGTCGCGGCGAACGCCTCGGCCGTGCGCAGCCAGGATTTGCGCGAGCTGCCGATGCCGTGTACGCACAACAGTGCGGGCCCGCTCTCGCCCCACTGTTCGAGCGTCGTGCCCTCGCCGTCGCCCAGATCGATCCTGCGCTGCGTGCTCATCGGCATCATCCGTCGGAAATATTCACGGGCCGGCGATCGTTGAACGTCAGCTCCGCGATCCCCGACTTGTCGAGGTCGCCGAGCCCGCTCTCGACCATCAAGTCGTACTGGGCCTTGGTGGCCGCGGCCAGCGGCATGATCACGCCGGCGGCGTGACCGAGCTCGAGCGCGATGCCCGAATCCTTCGCGGCGTGCGCCGCTGAAAAATACGTCTCGTGCTCGCGGTTCTGCATGTCTTCGCCGTCGGTGACGAGGACGCGCGAATTCGCGCCGGTCTGCGAGAACACGTCGCGCAGCATGGTAAGGTCGAGTCCCAGCGCGTCCCCGAGGCCGAGCGCCTCGGCGAGGCCGGCGGTGTTGATGTTCATCAGCATGTTGACCAGCGCTTTGACTTGCGCGGCGCTGCCCGGCCCGCCGATCCAGCGCATCGATGACGACATCTTCTCGAGCATCGGCTTGACGCGCTCGTAGGCGCCCGCATCGCCCGCGCACATCAGGTAGAGCTCGCCGTTGCGGGCTTGGGGAATCGAGCTCGCCATACACGCTTCGATCGCGGTGCCGCCGGCGGCAGTGATCAGCTCGTCGATCGCGACGTGGACGGCGGGCGTGATCGTGGCCGCGTTGATGAACGTCTTGCCCCGGGCGCCGGTCAGGAGCGAGTCGCCGCTCGTCGCGTAGATCGCGTGCATCGCGGCGTCGTCGGTGACGACCGTGATCACGACGTCGCTTGCGGCCGTCACCGCGGCCAGCTTCTCGGGCGCGATCGCGCCGATTTCGCCGGCCAATTCGCGCGCCCGCACGTGGTCGACGTCGAACACCGCCGCGACCGTGTAGCCCACGTCCTTGAGACGGCGCGCCATGTTGGCGCCCATGCGGCCGACGCCGACGATTCCGATCTTCTCACTCATCGGGGGCCTATTTGGCCGCTTGATCGACGCCTTCCCACAGGTCGCCCGCCGCCGCCAGCTCGACCGCGCGAGCGTGCAAGTAGCGTGCCGCCCCATCGGCGTCATCGCTGCGCAGCACGTCGGCGAAGCCCGCCTGCGCGTGCGCGAACTCGCCCGCGATGAAGGCCGTCACCGCGCTCGCGAACGCGCCGGCCGTGGCGATCTTCGCCGCCCGGCGCTCGGGCGGATCGCCGTCGAGCACCTCGTACAGACCGACCCCTTGGCGCTTTCCCATCACCGCGACGCGGCCGAGGTAGCGCATCGTATATGCGCCGGGGTCGGTCAGCGCGGCCCGGATCTCGCCGGTCACGATCACGCGCGCGCCGAAGTACTTCGTGAGCCCCTCGACGCGCGAGGCCACGTTGACGGCATCCGCGATCACCGTGCCGTCCATGCGTTCGTGCTCGCCGATCGTGCCGAGCATCAACGAACCGCGATGCAGCCCGACGCCGACGGCGATCGGCGGCAAGCTGTTCGCGGCGCGTTCGACGTTGTGGGCGGCCACCGCGCCCTGCAGCGCGATCGCCGCGCGCAGCCCGTCGTCGGCCGGACCGGGAAAGAGCGCCATGATCGCATCGCCCACATACTTATCGACAATCCCGCCGTACTCGCGCACCACGGGTCCCGTGCGCGAGAGCAAGCCGTTGATGAAGCCGAACGTTTCGTTGGGCGAGAGCGCCTCGGAGATGGTGGTGAACGAGCGCACGTCGCTGAAGAGCACCGTCATCTCGCGCTCGATGCCGTCGCCGAGCCGCACGTCGCGCACGTCGTCTTTGCCGAGCAGATCCAGAAACGCGCGCGGCACGAACCGGGAATACGCCACATTGAGCGTGCTGATCTCTTCGATCGTGTGGCGCTGCGCGCGATCGCGCTCTTCGTTGGCGAACGCGATGCGGTCGGCGAGCCCGAGCGCCAGCGTCAGCGCTTGGAACGCGCTGCCCAATTCGAGTCCGAGCCGGAAGACGGGCTCGAGCGGACCGAGTCCGGCATGGGCGATGTTCCAGACAAACCACATCAGCGCGCCGGCAAAGAAGCCCGCGTAGGCAACGCCGAAGTACACCGCAACGCGCACGCGCTGTCGCAGCGCCACGAGCAGCGTCCAGGCCGCGATGATCAGCAGCACGAGCGCCAGCACTTCCATGCCGGTGGTGTACGAAGGCGGCTGCGAGGGCGCGAACAGCGCCGCGATCGCAAAGACGCACGTGAGCGCGAAGAACGCGCGGCCCGCTTGCGGCTGCAGGGTGCGCAGGGAGAGGAACGAGCTGAAAAACCAGTAGCCGCAGAACGCGAGCGCGGAGAAGGTCCACCAGAACAACGCCAGCGGGTCGGCCCGGATGCCGAGCACCGGCAGGTACTGCGGTTCCCGCCCGAGCTGAAAGAGCGCCAGCGCGGCGAGGTAGGTGCCGTATGACAAGAACTCCGGCACGCGCAACACCAGGAACATCAGCAGATGATAGATCGCCACCGCCGCGATCAAGCCGAAGAACGCCCCGAAGAACATCGCTTCGAGCGTCACGGCGGTCTTAGAGCCCCTTCACCGTCGCGCGCACGGACGCGCGCCGCGGCGGCGTTTCTCCAACCGGGGCGGCCGCGCCGAACTGCGCCAGCACGTCGTGCGCGGCGGCATACGGGTCGCGGCCGCCGGGCAGGCTCGCGACCACGCCCTCCACGCGGCGTTCGAGCGCCCCCAGCGCTAGCGCGCGCACGCGGTGCTCGTAGGCGGCGCGCCGCTTGTGCGCGATCTCACCCGAGCTGCGCAGATAGGCATCGTGCTCGACGATCGCGTTCCAAAGCGCGTCGATTCCCTGAGCTTCGATGGCTTGGGTCGCGACCAGCTGCGGCACCCAACCGCCGTAGTCGAGCATCTCCATCATGGAACGAATTTCGCGCTGCAGTTGGATTGCCATCGGGTGGTCGCGCTTGTTGACCACGAACACGTCGGCGATCTCGAGGATGCCGGCTTTGAGCATCTGCACCGTGTCGCCCGAGCCGGGCTGGAGCGCGACGAGGATCGTATCGGCGATCTCGGCGATCTCGATCTCCGATTGCCCGACGCCGACCGTCTCGACGATCACGACGTCGTAGCCGAACGCGTCCATCAACGTCGCGGCGTCGGCGGTCGCGCCGGCCACGCCGCCCAAGTGACCGCGGCTGGCCATCGAGCGGATGAACACGCCCGGATCGACGAAATGCTCGGTCAAGCGAATGCGGTCGCCGAGCAGCGCGCCGTGCGAAAACGGCGAGCTCGGATCGACCGAGATCACGCCGACCGTCTTGTCCAAGCGGCGCACGTGGGCGACGAGTCCCGCCGTGAGCGTCGATTTGCCGACACCCGGCGGCCCGGTGAGGCCGATCGTCATCGCCCGGCCGGCACGCTCGAACAGGGCGCGGATCAGCGGCTCGCCTTCGCCCGATTCGCAGCGCGTGATCGCGCGGGCGAGCGCGCGTTGCTCGGCGCGCTCGAACGCCGCCAACAGTTCCTCCATCGCGAGTCGTTGTTCGCAGCGCTGCCGCCGGTTCCCGGAAGCGGCCCGGGGACGCGGCGCTCCGGCGGCCAATCCCGCGCCGATGGACTCCCGTGGCTATTACCGCACCCCGACGATCGCCGGTGAGACGATCGTCTTCGTCTGCGAGGACGATCTGTGGAGCGTCGGCGCGGGCGGCGGCCTCGCGCGCCGGCTGACGGCGAGCCCGGGCGCGCTGACCTTGCCGCGCCTCTCGCCCGACGGTTCGACCGTGGCCTACGTGGGCAGCGACGAGGGCACACCCGAGGTCTACACGATTCCCGCGCTCGGCGGGCCGCCGCGCCGGTTGACCTTCCTCGGCGGCACCGCGCTCTTCGTCAGCGGCTGGTCGCGCGACGGACGGGAAATCTACTTCACCTCCGATGCCGGCGTGCCGTTCGTCAAGGAGACCCTGGCCTGGGCGATCGCGGGCGAGGGCGGCGAACCGCGGCGTCTGCCGGTCGGCCACGCGATGTCGCTCGACGTCGCGGCCAACGGCGCGACGCTGCTCGGGCGCAACAACATCGACCCGGCGCGCTGGAAACGCTACCGCGGCGGCACGGCCGGACATCTGTGGGTCGATGCGACCGGCAGCGGCACGTTCGAGCGCTTGGGCGCGGAGCTGGGCGGAAACCTGGTCTGGCCGATGTGGCACGGCGAACGCGTCGTCTTCCTCTCCGACCACGAAGGGATCGCCAACCTCTACGCAGCCGAGGCTGACGGCTCCGGCCTGCAGCGCCTGACCGACGAGCACGAGTATTTCGCACGCTTTCCGGCGACCGACGGCAAGCGCATCGTCTACGCTTGCGGCGGCGAGATCGTGTTGCTCGATCCCGCCGCCGGCACGACGGTGCGGGTCGCGATCGAAACGCCGTCGGCGGCGCCGCAAACCGCGCGCCGCTTCGTCGATGCGTCCGACCTGCTGGAAACCTACGCGCCCTCACCCGACGGCAAGGCGCTGGCCTTGGTCTCGCGCGGCCACGCCTACACGATGCCGCTGTGGGAAGCCGCGGTCAGCGAGCTCGGCGCGGGCACCGTGGCGCGGCGCCGCGCGGTCGCGTGGCTGCACGACGGCACGCGCGTCGCCTACATCGACGACAGCGCCGGCTTCGAGCGCATCGCGGTCGAGCCGGTCGATCAGAGCGCGCCGCCGGCCTATGTGACGGCCGCCGACGTCGGCCGCATCACCGAGCTCGTCGCTTCGCCGTGCGGCGACCGGCTCGCGTTCGCCAACCACCGCCACGAGCTGTTCGTGCTCGATCTCGGCGGCGAACCGCGCAAGCTCGATGCGAGCCAAGCCTGGCGCTGCATCGATCTCGCGTTCTCGCCCGACGGACGCTGGCTCGCCTACGTGTGGTCGCCCAAGGCCAGCACGATGATCGTGCGCATCGCCGACTGCAAGAGCGGCGCCGTCGTCGACGCGACCGAAGCGCTGCGCGAAGACCGCTCGCCGGCCTGGGACCCCGAGGGCAAGTATCTCTACTTCATCTCGGCGCGCGACTTCAACCCGATCTACGACGCGCTGCAGTTCGACCTGAGTTTTCCGCACGCGATGCGGCCTTACGTCGTGACGCTGCGCCGCGACGTTCCCAACCCGTTCGTCGCCGTACCCGCGCCGCTGCACTCAGCCAAAGACGACGATGACGACGACGAAGACGACGACGCCGACGAGAAGCCGAAAAAGGCGCCCAAGCCCGTCCTCATCGATACCGACGGTCTCGCGCAGCGCATCTTGGCCTTTCCGGTCGAAGAGGGCAACTACGCGCGCGTCGCGGGCGTGAAGGGCCGCGCGCTGTTCTCGCGCTTTCCGGTGCACGGCATCAAGACGTCGCGCCACGACGACGAGGAAGAAGGCGGTTCGCTCGTCGCCTACGACTTCACCGGCGAACGCAGCGCGACGCTGGCCGGCGATATCGACGGCTTCGTGCTCGGCAGCGATGCGCGCACGCTGGTCTACGAGTCGCACGGCAAGTTGCGCGCGATCGACGCCGGCGGCGAACTGCCCGAAGAGGATCCCGAAGAGAAGCCCGCCACCGAAACCAATCGCCGCAGCGGCTGGCTCGATTTGGGCCGCGTCGGCGTGCTGGTGGAACCGCCGGCCGAGTGGGCGCAGATGCTGCGCGAAGCCTGGCGGCTGCAGCGCGAACAGTTCTGGGATCCGCAGATGTCGGGTGTCGATTGGAACGCGGTGCTGGCGCGCTACGAAGCGCTGCTGCCGCGCATTCGCACGCGCTCGGAGCTCTCCGACCTGATCTGGGAAATGCAGGGCGAACTGGGCACCTCGCACGCCTACGAGATGGGCGGCGACGTGCGCGTGCCGCCGCAGTACCGGCGCGGGTTCCTCGGCGCCGACTACGGTTGGGATGCGCAGCGCAACGGCTACCGCATCGAGACGATCCTGCGCGGCGATTCGTGGAACCGCGGCGACGATTCGCCGTTGGCCGAACCGGGGCTCGACGTGCAAGCCGGTGATGCGATCGTGGCGATCGCCGGGACGCGCGTCTCGCAAACGCGCACGCCCGACGAGCTGCTGGTAAACCTGGCCAACCGCGACGTAGCGATCGACATCGAACGCGGCGGCGCGACCCGCCGCGTGCTCGTGCGCGCGCTGCGCGACGAGCGGATGCTGCGCTACCGGGCCTGGGTGACCGCCAACCGCCGCACGGTCCACGAACGCACGCAGGGGCGCGTCGGCTACCTGCACATCCCCGACATGGGGCCGTGGGGCTTCGCGGAGTTCCACCGCGGCTACCTGACGGAGTTCGAGCGCGACGGCTTGATCGTGGACGTGCGCTACAACCGGGGCGGGCACGTCTCGCCGCTGCTGCTCGAGAAGCTCGCGCGCAAGCGGGTCGGCTACGACGTCTCGCGCTACGGGCCGCCGCAGCCCTATCCGCCCGAATCGGTGGGCGGCCCGATGATCGCGCTCACCAACCAGTTTGCCGGTTCCGACGGCGACATCTTCTCGCACTGCTTCAAACTCTACGGCCTGGGGACACTGGTCGGCATGCGCACCTGGGGCGGGGTTGTCGGCATCAACCCCTACCACGAGCTCGTCGACGGCACGGTGACGACGCAGCCGGAGTACTCGTTCTGGTTCGTCGACGCCGGCTGGCAGGTTGAGAACTACGGCACCGACCCCGACGTCGAGGTCGATATCGCGCCCCAGGACAGCGCCGCCGGCCACGACCCCCAGATGGAGATGGCGCTCAAACTGATCGGCCAGGCCATGGCCCACGCTCCGTCCGCGCCCTCCTTTCCGCCGTTCCCGAACCGAGCCTATCGCGCGCCATGATCACCCGTATTGTGCGTTGGCCGGTGACCGGATCGAGCGCATGGACCGCAACGCCGGAACCGTGAAGCGCTGGATCAATGTTCCGCCCAACGCCTTCAGAGTGGCCAACCAAGCGATCGGCGACTTCCTGCTCGGCGAGATGACGGTCGAGGCGGTGCACGATTTCCAAAGCGACGGGTTCGTCTTTCGCCTGCGCCGCCCCGAGGACGGCTGACCCGGATGACAACCTGGGTCTAAACGTGATATGATGCG
>CAVYUA010000005.1:0-164360 GCA_963771605.1 Vulcanimicrobiota bacterium
CCCCGACGACTTGTAAACCATCGACCCTGCGAAGGCGAAAGAGCTCCGAGAAATCGGGGCTCTTTTGTTATGTCGCGGCGAGAGCGGCCAGCCGGCTTTGCAATTCTTCGACTTGGCGGCGCAGCGAAACGCTGCAGACGTGATCGCGAGCGGCAGCCGCGGCCGCGGCGAAGCGTGCGAGGCAGGCGATCTCATCGGGCGTGAGGTCGGTGCCGCTATTGTGTCCGCCGTAGAGCACGAACGTGTCGATGGTGCGGTCGACGCTCAGCGGAATGGCAATCGCCGGAAATTCCGTGCCTTGCGGAAGGTCGCCGTTGTTGCGCCGAAACCCGTGCAGACGGACCGGGTTCACGGTTTGCCGCAGGCGCAAGACGAGCGGGTCGCCGGCGGCAAACGACGTCGTCGCCGGCGAACGCCAACCGCGCGCGTACGGGGCGAGCGCAAACGAACCGTCGTCGGCCAGCTCGAAGAGCGCGGCCGATGCGAGACCGAGCGCCGCGCCCGGCGCGTCGATCAGCTGCCGTTCGATGTCCTCGACGGATGGAGCCGTGATTAGTGCATCACCGGCCCGCGCCAGGCGTTCCTCGGCCTCGTGCAGCGGGCGAAACGCGATGCGGTCGATCGCGTGCGTGACCCGTTTCTGCAAGCCCTCGAGCAGCGGCGCCGACGCAACGATCACCAGTGCCGTCACCACGCTCGAGAAGAGGTGGTTGTCGTTGAGGAACGAGTGCGTGGTGATCAACAGGCTCTCGACGGTCATCGTGACCAGCGCCCACACGATGGCGAGCGCGATGCCGCGGTTGATCAGAAAGGCGATCGGCAACACGCGTTGGCGGATCACGGCGTAGCCGACGCTGATCGCGACGAGCGCGTTGACCATGTAGCACGCATTCAACCACGTCTCGGGCGGCTGCCAGTGACGCGCATCCCACAGCCACTGCCACATCGACGTCGACTCGATGCTGTCGGCGATGATGAAGAACAGCAAGCCGGGAATGCAGCCGGCGATCACCCAGCGCAGGCGCAACGCATCGGTCGGCGGCAGCACGCGCAGCTTCGTGATGAAGGCAAACGCGATCAGCGGGTAGACGGCAAACGCCGTGCCGTAGGCGGCGCGCGAAATCGTCTCGGACCGAAGACCGAACTCCGCCCCGAAGCTCATGAGGCCGAGCACGGCCAGGATCACGAAGAGCAGCGGGATCAGCCGCTCGACGGGCGCGCGCCAGTTTTCGACGCGATCGTTGGGAAAACGCAACGCGAACTCGAGAAAGCCCACGATGCCCGCGGCCTGAAAGATCGCTTGCGCCGCTTCCTGGTAGAGCATCACGTTCGGTGAGAGGTCGGCGTAGAACGCGAAGTACTGCCCCGGGTTGAACCAAATCGAGAACAGGAAGAAGCCGAACGTCGAGCGCCGGGGGTGGACCCACGCCAAGAACGCGGCGAGCAGGATGAAGCCGACGGCGAGCACTTGGTCGAGCTCGAGCACGATGTCGTCGGGAAGCGAGAGCCGTTTTCGCTCGGCGGTCAGCGTCACCGCGAGCGGCGTGCCGTTGGGCGCGACGAGGTCGAGCGGAACCTTGCGGCCGACTTTCAGATACTGCATTCCGCCGAGGCCCCGGAACACTTCGACCAGACCGTCGTGCGGCGTCGCCTTGAGGTCGATCACATCGCCCGGCGTTCGCTTACCAAAGGGAACGATGCCGGCCCGCTCCGCCGGGCCGCCCGGGTCCACCGAGACGACCCGGCCGTTGTTGTCGGCGTCCATGCCGATGGTCCCAAGCGAGCTGAAGGGCCGGGTCGTGTCGGGGACGATCACCACGAGCGCCCACGCGGTAAGGACGATGATGAACAACCGGGCAGGCCACGATGCTAGACGTTCGTTCACATACAAACCGGGAGGCGCGCGGGTAACCCACCGATTTTCGGAACCCCGCGTGGGGGCGCCTTTCGTGGGCACACTACAGCATGAGCAACGAAAAAGAGCATCTCTCGCCGGGCGAAGCTAGCCGCGAGGGCTTGCGCGAACTCGACGCCGAGCATCCGCACCACGGTTCGACCGCGCACACGCCGGCCGTGCACCCGAACGGAGCGAAGTTCGATGAGACCGCGAGCGAAGTTCACCGTGGCGGCGTGGTCTCACCCAACGAGAAGAAATAACTCGCCGGAGGAGTCCACGCCGCCGGGATCGCATATACTGTCTAGTTAGTCAATAACGGACAGCGCGCTCCCAGCGAGGCTTGTAGAGGCGTGGAACAGCTTCCGACCGTCGACATCACCGGTCCCTATCAAACCCGCGAGCGTGAATGGACGCCGGAGTTGAGCGCGTTCGGCGATGCGCTCGAGAGCGTGCTCGCATCGGGCGTGCACGATTTGGCCGGAATCGTCGCGGGACTGAACGCGGCCGGTTCCGCGACACCGGCGGGCTCGGCGTGGAGCGAGGCGTCGTTGCGCTCGCGCTTGGCGGATCTCGGTGACTAGCGCGGCGCCGGCGCGCCCGGTGCACAGCCGCAAAATCGAGCAAGCCATCGACCGCGGGCTCTTGGATCTCTGGTATGCGCTGATCCCCGCGCACGCCGTCGGAACGTCACCGATTTCGTTGCGCCGAATGAACGAGCAGTTAGTGTTGTGGCGCGACGGCGGCGGCACGGTGCACGTGCAGCGCGATCTCTGCCCGCACCGCGGTGCGCGGCTCTCGCTCGGACGGGTCGTCGGCGACCGTCTGACCTGCTGGTTTCACGGCGTTCAGATCGACGGCGCGGGAAACATCGCCGACGTGCCGGCCCTGCCGGGCTGCCCGCTGGTGGGCCGCCGCGGCGTGCGAACGTTTCCCGCGCGCGAGGCCGGCGGGGTCGTCTTCGCCTACTTCGGCTCGGATGAGGCGGCGGAGCCCGTCCCGTTTGAGCCGCCGGCCGAATTCGAAGATCCCGAGTGGAGCCATTTCGTCTCGGTGAACCAGTGGAAGGTCAACTACCGCTACGTCATCGAGAACATCGTCGACCCGATGCACGGCAGCTATCTCCATGCCGACTCGTTCACCTTGGCCTACGGCAAAAAAGACGGGCTCATGGAGATCGAGAACACGCCGACGGGCTTCGTCTTCCGGCGCGCCGAGCAGCGCGGCGTGAACTTCGATGAGGTCGAGTTCCTCAACACCGGCGGGTACTGGCAGCGGCTCGACATACCCTATCCGAGGGGCGCGGGCCCCGGTGGCTCCTTTCGCATCATCACGTTCGCAACGCCGGTCGACGAAGGCGAAAGCATCCTCTTCGCGTGGCGTCTGCGGCGCGGCAGCGGCTGGGAGCGCGATCTGTGGCGTTTCCTCTACCGTGACCGGCTCGAGAAACGCCACTGGGACGTGCTCGAGCAAGACCGCATCATCTCGGAGACGATGCCGGCCGATGCGCGCAAGCATGAGATGCTCTACCAGCACGACCTTGGAATCACGCGGCTGCGCAAACTGATGCGCGCGCAGGCCAAGGAGCAGCTATGCCGGTAGCCCGACACCAACGAGCGCCCGAACTCAAAGACGTGCCGGTCGATCAAATCGCCCAACGGTACGTGGCCCGTTTCGGGGACCGTATTCCGGACTGGGACGCCTTCGAAGACGCGAAGATCGACGGCTTCCGGCGGGCGCAGCACCGCTTTATCGGCGGCGGCGGCTCGGGCAAGACCGACGATCCCAACGCCATTCCGCCCGGCGGCTTCACGCTCTCGATCATGCTCGTCGAGCCGGGCCAGGGCAACGCCGCGCACACGCACGAGGTCGAAGAAGTGTTCTTCGTGTTGCGCGGCGAGCTGACGGTATTTCTGGAAGACGATGCGGGGCGCACGGAGGTGCGGTTGCAGCCCTGGGAGTGCATCTCGTGCCCGGCCGGCGTGGTGCACGGCTACATCAACGCCAGCCGCGAGCCGGTGTACTTTCAAGTGATGCTCAGTAAGGCCAAGCCCGAGCCGATGGGATATTCGGACGACGATCTCTTCCGCCGCCGCGCCGACCACTTGCGCTGATGCCGGCCGTCACGCGCAAGCGCCCGCCGGCCGTCGACACGCGCCCGAAAACGAAGCTGCGGCCGAAGAAGGCCGGTCACGTCGTTCGCGACCCGGAGAAGAGCCGCGAGACGATCATCGCGCAAGCGATGGCGGAGTTCGTCGCCAAAGGCTACGACGGCGCCCGCGTCGACAGCATCGCGGAACGCTGCGACGTCAGCAAGAACCTGCTCTACCACTACTACGGGAGCAAAGCCGGGCTCTTCGTCGCCGTGCTCGAGCGGATGTACGAAACGATCCGGTTGAAGCAAAAAGATTTTGCGATCGACATCAGCCGGCCCGAGAAAGCGCTCGCGCAGCTCGTCGCTCACACGTTCTCCGTGTTTTCCGAGCATCCCGAATTCATCTCGCTCTTGAATACGGCGAATCTGCACAAGGCGAGCCACATCACGAATTCGGTCCGTATCCGGGGCCTGTATTCGCAGCTGATTCGGACGATTTCCGATATCTTGCGCAAAGGGGCCGACGACGGCATCTTCCGGCGCGACATCGATCCGGTCTTGCTATACATCACCCTCGCGTCGCTCTCGTATCACTACATCTCGAATCAGTTCACGCTCAAAGTCGCGCTCGGGGTCGACCTTTCTTCGAAAAAAATGCACGAGGCGTGGCTCGAGCAGAGCACCGCGGTGGTGCTCAGATTTTGCCGTATCGCTGCGGAGGACCGCGTCTGGTGAAGAAAAAGCCGTTGCCCGAAATCGTGCGCCACGTGCCCGAGGGCATGGAAGATGGGCTGCGCAACTACTGGTATCCGGTTTTGCAGTCGCACGAGCTCACGGAGAAGCCGCTGGGCGTGCGCTACCTCGGCGAAGACATGGTCGCGTGGCGCGACAGCCGGGGTGAAGCCCACCTCTTCCCCGACTACTGCCCGCACCGCAAAGTTCGCTTATCGCTCGGCAAGGTGGTGGGTGATAGCTTACAGTGCGTGTTCCACGGCATTCGCTACGGCGGCGACGGCGGCTGCACGTTCATTCCGTGGGAACCCGACGGCAGCCGGGTCCTCAACGAAGTCAAGGCGGCGTCGTATCCGATCGTGGAGCACGACGGTCTCATCTTTGCCTACATCGGCGACGCCGGCGCGTTTCCCGCACCGGCCGCGCAGGCCGAGCTGCCGCCGGGCGTGTTCGATCCGGCCTTTCACGGCTTCGTCATGTCCGAAGTGTGGCAAGCGAATTGGCTGCTGGCGCTCGACGGCATCGACTCCTATCACTTGCCGATCCTGCACTGGGAATCATCGGTGCTCGACTTCCAAGGCCCGGCTTCCGGGCCGGCGCCGCAGGCCGCCGAGAACCGGCGTGTCGACGCGAGCACCGATCGCAGCGCTCTCAGCGAGATCTTCGACGGCGCGGGCAACCGGGTGGAGGGCGGCAAGCGCGGCCGCGCGGGCTTGGAGCTCTTCAACCTGCCGACCAACGTGTCGCTCAACATTCAGGGGCCGCCCCGGCACCAAACCATACGACTTGTATCTGTGGTTCGTGCCGATCGATGCCGAACCAGACGCGGGTGACGCGCTACGTTTGCCGCGAGGTCGCAACCGACGAAGAACGCGCCGAATGGCATACGTTCTTTCACACCGTAACGAAGCCGCGCACGCTGCGCGTGTCGTCGGAAGACAAGATGGTGGCCGAAGGCCAGCGCAGCCTCGCCTTTGCGCGCGCGGGCGAACATCTCTTCAAGCCGGACGGCGAGATCTATCGCCGCCGGCTGTTCGTGCGCGATGCCTTCATGGCGCAAGTCGACGGTAAGCGCATCGCACCCGAGCGCGCGGCCCTGCAAAATGCCTGAAGGATCGGATACCTTGATGAACGGCCCCACGACCATTCGGCGCTTCGCGATCGCGGTCGCGTTGTGCATTCCGCTGCTCACGTCGGCGCTCGGCGTACCGGGCAGCAGCCAGACCGGTGCAGGGCACAAAACGGCCGACCTGTGTGCGGCGGTGAATCTCTCGAAGGCGCCCGGCGCGCCGGTCCCTATCCGGTATGGCGAGAGCGGCGGCGGTGAGGAGCCGCTGGCGATGCTGTGGGCCGACAAGGCCAAGTATCCCAACAACGGCCGGCTCTACGCCCTCGAGCCGACGGTCTACATGTCGTCGGACCGGATAACGGCCTTGCAGGCGGATCAGATCGATGCCGGAACGATCAGCTTTCCGGCATTGGTCGCCGCGGTGAACGCGGGCATCGGCTTCGCGCCGTCGCGTCGCTCGCGGAGGTGACCAAGGCCGACAACGAAGGCGCGTTCGTGACGCTGGTCAAGAGCGGCATTCGCACGGTGAAAGATTTCAAGGGCAAGCGCATCGGCTACTACGGCCCCAACACCGTCAGCGAGTATTGGGTCGATAGCATGCTCGCGCGCGCTGGGCTGACGCGAACGACATCTCGTTCGTGTCGTTGCCGCCGCCCGCGCAAGAGCAGGCGCTGCGCAACGGACAGGTCGACGTCGCCTGGTTGGCGCGGCAGTTCCTCGCGCACGCCAAGAGCCGCCGGCGGCATCGACACGGTGATGAGCGCCTTCAACGCCGCCGGCGTCGCGCAACCGAGTCTGCTCATTTTCTTCTGCCCCGAAGTTCATCCAAGCGCACCCGCAAGCGTACTGCGCCTGGCGTGCCGACTACCAGCGCGCGATGCGCAGCCTGGATCGCGGATCGAGGCGGGGTCGTATACGAAGTTGATCGCGGCCAAGTACGACACGCCTGCGCCGCGCAAGCGCCGGGGCCGATGCCGGCCGTGAGCCCGACGGGGCATTATCGATCGCGGAACCTCACGCTGACGATGAAGGACATGGTCGAATCGAAGTTCTTGCCGCCGGCGATGCTGCAGCCGGCGAGCCAACTGGTCATGCCCGGCTACGCGCTGACCAAATAGGGCGAAGCTATGCTCCAACTGCGCGGTGCAAGCAAGACGTTTCGTCGCGGCAAGCACAGCGTCGAAGCGCTCGCGCCGATCGACCTGACCGATGCTCGACGGTGAGTTCGTCACGATCCTCGGTCCGAGCGGCTGCGGCAAGACGACGCTGTTGCATCTGCTCGGCGGGTTCGAGTTCCGACGACGGCGCCGTCGAGATCGACGGCAGGCCGATCGTGGGTCCGGGTCGCGATCGCGGCATGGTGTTTCAGGAAGCCACGCTCTTTCCGTGGCGCACCGTGCGCGAAAACGTCGCCTGGCCGATTGAAGGTGAGCCGGGGCACTCGCGGCGCGCCGGCGTTCGCGAGGGCCGACGAACTGCTGGCCAAAGTTGGACTCGTCGGGTTCGGCGACGCTCTTCCGGCCGAGCTTTCCGGCGGCATGCGTCAGCGCGCGGCGCTGGCGCGCACGCTCGCCATGGAGCCGAGGTGCTGCTGATGGATGAACCGTTCGGTGCGCTCGACGCGCAAACGCGCGAAGTGATGCAAGAAGAGCTGACGCGCCTGTGGCAGAGTCTGGCCTGACGTCGTTTTCATCACGCACGATATCACGCGAGGCGATCTTTCTCGGCGACCGCGTGATCGTCATGGGCGCCTCGCCCGGCCGCATCGTGGAAGATTGCCGCATCGACCTCGGCCGGCCGCGCACGTGCGGAAACGAAAGCCGACCCGCGGATTCTCGAATATCGCGCGCACCTTTGGGATCTCATTCGGCCCGCGAGCGAACATCCGTGCGTGAGCCGGACCGTGGATCGTCTCGGTCTCCTTTGCGCTGCGTGCTGATCGCCGCGTGGCAGGCCATGACCGCGGCGAAGATCGCGCCGCCGTATATCTACGGGCCGGCCCAAATTCTCGGCGCGTTGATCGACATGGCCAAGAGCGGCGTACTCGCCGCGCAGCTTGGGCCGAGTCTCGTCCGGGCGCTTGAGCGGCTTTGCGATCGGCGGCGCGATCGGCGTCGTGCTGGGTTTGCTGGCCGGAGTTTCACGCGTCTTCCGCGACCTCTTCGATCTGCCGCAGTCGTTCACGCACTCCATTCCCAAGATCGCGCTGTTTCCGGCGATCGCGGTGATCTTCGGTTTTTCCGACCGCTCGCGCATCCTCGTGATCGCGCTGAGCTGCTTCTATCCGGCCTATCTCAACGCGCTCAATGGCGCCCTCGGCCTCAATCCCCGGCTGATCTGGGTGGCTCACAACGCCGGTGCATCGCGGCTGCGAACGTTCTTTCAGGTCGTCGTACCGGCCAGTTTGCCGCGCACGCTGGTGGGTTTGCGCATCAGCCTAATGGTCGCGTTCGTGATCATGGTAGCGACCGAGGTCGTCGGCTATTCCAACGGTCTGGGCGCGGGCCTCATCATCGCCTACCGCGACGGCAACTACGGTGCGATGTACGCCGGCATCGCGGCCATTGCGCTGTGCGGCGTGGCGGCGAATGCGATCCTGCAGTTCATCGCGCAGCGGCTCTGCCGTGAGGGCTCCGTCAGCGGTGTGGTCTCATCATCGACCGCCGGCTGAGGCCAAATTATGGCAGCGTGTGCCTGAAGGTCGCCGGCGTAGCAGCGGTGCTCGGCGGCTGGCAGCTGTTTGCGCAGCTCAGCGGCAGCCGGCTGACGCCGGGGCTGGGGCTCATTTCCCAGAAGCTCGTGCATCTGCTTGCCGACGGCGAGCTCGCGCACCACAGCGGCATCACGCTTGCCGATGGTTTGAGCGGCCTCGCGATCGCCTTCGCGGCCGGCGTGCTGATGGGGTTTCTCGCCGCGCGCGAATGGATCGTCGAGGCAGCGCTGCGGCCGATCATTTCGCTCGGCTACCCGGTTCCAAAGCTCGCGCTGTATCCGATCGTCATCTTGGTGCTGGGATTCGGCGGCGGCTCGAAGATCGCGCAAGTGGCGTTAGAGTGCTTCTTTCCCATCTTCGTGCACTGCTATGCGGGCGCACGTTCGGTCGATCGCAACACGCTGTGGCTGGCGCGCAACGCCGGAGCGGGCCGCCGGCGCCTGATCACGGACGTGCTCGTTCCGACGGCGTTGCCCTCGATCCTGACCGGGCTGCGCGTGGCGGCGCCGATCATGCTGATCGTGATGACCGTAACCGAGTTCATCGGTGACTCGCAAGGCCTCGGCTACTTGATCGTGCGTTCGGCGTCGTATTTCGATCAGGCGTCGGCCTTCGCCGTCATCTTTGTCCTCGGCGTGATCGGCTTCGTCGGCGACCGGCTCATCGTGATGTTGCGGCGCCGGGTCGTCTTTTGGGAGAAGGGTTCGTCGCTGTGACAACACGAGAAAAGGATCGTACTGTGGCAACTGAACAGACCGACGTCCTCATCGTTGGAGCGGGTCTCGCCGGCCTTTCCACCGCTGTTTTCCTCGGCTTGCACGGTGTGCCGGCGCTCGTCGTCGAGCGGCATGCGAGCACGTCGTTTCTGCCCAAGGCGCGCGGACAGAATCCGATCACGATGGAGGCGCTGCGCGATGGCCGGAGTCACCGACGCGATTCGCGCCGCGCGCGCCGCCGGGCACGGCCCGGGATCACCTCGGTCGTTTCGGAGAGCATGGCCGGTCGCGTGCTCTACGACCACGTCGCGAATCGGCCCGATTTCTCGCGCTTCTCGCCCGAGATCGCCCGGTATGGCGAGCCAAGCGCGAACCGAAGACGGCGCTGGCCGCACCGCGCGCGCGAGCTGGGCGCGGAACTGCGGTTCAACACGAGCTACGAATCGCTCGTGCAAGACGGCGACGGCGTCGACGTTACACTGCGCTCGCTGGAGAGCGATACGCGCCTACACCGTGCGAGCGAAGTACGTCGTCGCGGCCGACGGCATTCGCGGGGGACTCGGCGGCGCACGTCGGCATCGGCACGCACGGCATGGGTCTGCTCAAGTCGGTCACGGCGGTCCGCTTCCTGGCCGACTTGTCGAGCTTGGCCGGCGACAACTGCGATGGTCGTGCACTACGTGCAGAACCCGAAGCTGCCCGACGGCGCGGGCGTGCTGGTGACGACCGACTATCCCGGCGAGTGGGTGGCGAACATGTCGGCCGATCCGGCGCGCGACGAGGCGGCGACGGTCGAGGTGATCCGCACGATGGTCGGCGTTCCCGAACTCGCAGCTGGAAGTGATCGGCGCTACGACCTACGATTACACGCATCGCATCGCCACGCGGTTCCAAGCCGGGCGCGTGCTGCTGGCCGGCGACGCCGCGCACGTGATGCCGCCGACCGGCGGTCAAGGCGGCAACACCGCCATTCAGGACGGCTACTATTTGGGCTGGAAACTTGCGGCGGTGGTGCAAGGCAAGGCCGGTGCCGCGCTGCTCGACAGCTACGATCCCGAACGGCGGCCGTACGGCGAAGCCGTCTGCGACTGGCAGGTCGCCAACCTCGCCGAACGCCGCAGCATGGAGATTTCACAAGTCGGTAAGCCGATGGACCACGCGACGCTGATGTTCGGCTACGTCTGCCCGCGCGGCGCGTTCGTGCCCGAAGATGGTGCCGAGAACGCGCCGTTCGAGGATCCCTCCCATGCGTCGGGACGGCCGGGTGCGCGCGTGCCGTACGTGCAGCTGAGCGGGCCGCACGGCGCGGCATCAACGCGCCAATTACTCGGCCCGCACTTCCTCGTCTTCACCGCGGCGCCGGAGGGCCCGTCGCTCGCGTACGCGGCGGCCGCGGAGCTGGATGTCGCGCTGAAGGCCTACCCCGTTGCGTCGGCCGCGCCGCTCGGCGCCGGTGCGAACGACACGGTCTTGGTGCGTCCCGACGGTGTGGTGGCGTGGCGCGGTGCGGACCCCTCAGCGCTCGGTCCGGCGTTACGATCGGTGTTGCATCGCTGAGGCGAGCGGTCAGCGGAACGCGCCGGCATGCTCGCGCGCCCACGCGGCAAACGTGCGCGCCGGCTGCCCCGTGACCGCTTCGACCGCGCCCGTGAGTGCCGGTGCGGTGTCGACGGATTTGGCGGCGTAATCGAGCAGCCGTTCGGCGATTGCGGGCGGCGTGCGCTGCGTCATCTGTGCGAGAGCTTGCGCCCGCGACAACTCCTCGAACCTCACCTCGCGCCCGATCGCCGCACCGATCGCGGCGGCTTGTTCAGCCTGCGTGATCGCCGCCGGACCGGTGAGCAGGTAGGCGGCGCCGATATGAGCGTCGTCGAGCAGCGCGGCCGTCGCCACCGCCGCGATGTCCGCTTCGTGTATCGGGTTGCGCTGCGAGCGCGGATACGCGGCGCGCACCACGCTCTCGGCGCGGATCGATTCCGCCCAGGCGAGCGCGTTGGATGCGAACGAGTCCGGCCGCAGGAAGGTCCACTGCAGACCCGCGGCCTGCACCGCCTTCTCGACGGCATCGTGCCGGCCGGCGATCGGGTTCGTGCGCGGATCGGCTTTCACGACGGCGGCCGACGATAGCACGACGACCCGCCGCACGCCGCCGCGCCGCGCCGCTTCGACAATGTCGGCACCGCCGCTCGGCGGCGTGAAGAAGAACATGCGCTCGACGCCCGCAAACGCGGCGCCCAGCGTATCGGGCGCCGCCAAGTCGCCGGCGACCACGTCGACCGCGCGCGGGAACCCTGCGTTCGCGGGATCGCGTGAGAGCGCGCGGACGGGAACGCCGGCATCCAGCAGCAGCCGCACAACCTTGCTGCCGACGTTCCCGCTCGCGCCGGTTACGAGGATCATAGCGGGCCGTTCGTCCCAGGGCCCTTGTAAACCGCGCCGGCCGTCGTGAATGTCGGCGTCGGCGTCATGTACGGCGTCATCCCGTTAGCGCTGCCGAAAAAAGAGCTGGGGAGATCCTTTGGGCGGAGATCGAATCATCCTTGGTTCGGGCGCGGTCTCCGCGGCGAAAAAAGGCCACCTCTGCCTAGCGCTTCGGACTTAAAAACCGGGTCCGTTAATAGACTGCGCCCACATTATTCTACGCCGATCAGCTGCCGCAGACACATCAAGAACGTCGGTCGCAGCGCTTCCGGCAACGTGGCCAGCATTTCGGCTTGGGCCGCGCTGACGAGCGGGGTGATCCGCTCCAACAATCGCACACCGGCGGCGGTCACCGTCAGCTCGTAGGCCCGGCTGTCGAGGGCCGAACGCCGGCGCTTGACGAGGCCTTTTTCGACCAGCCGAACGAGCATTTCGGCGATCGTGTTCCGGTCGATGCCGGTGATCTCCGACAGGCGCGATTGCGAGGTTGCCGGACGTTGCAGGATGGACAGCAAGAGCGCGAACTGCTGGCGCGTTGGTCCATCGGCGCCGACGAAGCGGGTGAAGACCTCATAGGAATACTGGTGAGCACGGCGCAGCAGATGGCCGGGTGCATCGAGCAGCACGAATTGCTCGACGAGCCGTTCGGTTGAAACTGCGCGCCGCATCCTACCTGCGGTGCGCGCAGGCGCAGATCAGCGCTTGGGCGTCGAACGGCGCCGCAATAACCTTGTACTTCGCCAGCGTGTCGATCACGGGCTGGACGTCGGACACCGTCAAGCCCACGCCGCGGCTGGGATGATTCGTGTTCGTGAGCGCGGACGCATCGACGCCTTCGAACGTCGCGACGATCGGTGCGACCTCGTTCTCATGGGCCGCCACGTACGCGCTGGCCTCGGAAAGTGCGCGCAAGAAACGCTCGACCTGATCGCGATGGGTGTTCACCCAACCCGCCTCACCGAAGAGCAGTGCTTCGGCGAAATGCCGGGAGATCGATTCCAGCGGGTACCCGAGCGAGCGGTATTTCCCGCTTGCCAAGGCGGCGGACAAGTCGGGCTCGTACACCGGCGCCGCGACGATGCGATTGGTCAGCATCGTCGTCAGCATTGCCGACGCGGGCAACTCGACGAACTTCAACGAGTGCCAATCGACGTCGCGCTGCGCGAGCCACGCAAATGTCGCGATCGTGCCCATGTCCTGCAACGTCACCGCGCCGAGCGTTTGTCCGACGAGGTCCTTCGCGGTCTTGATTGGAGACGCCGCAGCAACCAGCAGCGCGGTGTCGGGGCGTTCCGGGTTGTAGTTTGCGATGCTGCCGATCGCGGTGAACGGCAGGCCGCGCGTGTATGCGGTTACGACCGATGCCGTACTGCCTTTGCCGATCTCGAGCGAACCGCCGGCGAGCGCGGCGGCGATAACGGCCCCGCCGTTCATTCGTTCGATCTCGACGTTGAGGCCGTACTTCTTGAAGAGCCCCGTTTCGGATGCGTAGAAGAGGGCCGCTCCCTCATCGCTCGGACCCGCACCGACCCGAATGAGCGGAAAGGCCGTCTGGGCGTCGCTTTGAGCGGGCGACGCGATGCCGAGCACGGCCAGGCTGAGGAGTGCGGTTCGCAGCCACCTCACAGTTTGAATCCTGCCGGCCGGGTGACGGCGATGAAGCGCTTCGTCGCCGGATCGAAACGCACGATGACGTTCGCGTTGACCGTGAGCCCGCGCTGGCTGCCGTCGCGAAAGTCGTACACGCCGTTGATGCCGACGAAGCCGTGGAGGCCTTCGATATAGTCGCGGACCTGCGTTGCCGTCGCAGCCCCTCCGAGATGCCGGAACGCATCAACGAGGATCATGGCCGGATCCCACGCATACACGTGGCCCGATTCGGGAACCACGTTGCGCCCTTTGAGCGCAGTTTGGAAGCGCTGTGACGCGACGCGAATCGGCCCCGGACCCACAGCGTTCGTGGTCAAGCCGACCGGCGCCGAAAAGTACAGCTCCTTGGGCAGCACGCTGAGGAACTGGTCGAGTGAGCTCGCCGCCGCGTTCCCGGAGTTCGCGAGCAGGGGCACCGAAAACCCGCTCTGGGCGAGATCGTGCAGCACCTGGCCGAACGGCGTGCCGGTTGCGCCGACGTAGAGCACGTCGGGCTTGGCGGCCTGGATGCGGGCCAGTTGCGCCGTCACGCCGAGCGACGAAGGGCTGAAATGCTCGCTCGCAACGACGCTGAGATCGGCATTCGCGGGCAGCGCTATGCCTTCGCGGTAGTAGCGTTCGGCATCCTGACCCGTCGCTTCCGTCGTCGTGAGCAGCGCGACGCGGTGCCAGCCGCGCTGGTGGAAGTAGCGCAGAGCGCCGGAGACGGAATCTCGGCTGGCCGAGCCCGACGAAAACGAATAGCTGCCTTGGGCCGGATAGAATTGCGGTGACAGACAGTACTGCACCGGACCGGCTTTGCTCACCAGCGGGTAGACGGCCGAACACGTGGCGGTGAGAAACGGGCCCAGCAGTGCCGCTGTTTTTCCGTCGATCAGCGCGTTGGCCAGCTGCACGGCGACGGCGGGATTCGTTTGATCGTCCTCGACGACGAACTTCACCGGTTGACCGCGCACGCCGCCGCTTTGGTTGATCACCGACTCCGCCGCCTCGAGGGAGACCGCGGCCGCGTTTCCAAGCGCGGCGCCGGCTCCCGTGAGCGGCAAGATCGCGTGGATGCGAAACGGCTCGACCGGCGCCGAGACGGCGAAGCTGCTGCTGCCTGCCAGCAGCAACACGGCCACCACGACGGCGCGCAACATGCCGCTCCGCGCCCGGCCGATCATGCGTTCTTGGCGCCGGCGCTCGACGCCGTTCGAGCTTCTTGCATGAAGAGATCCTCGATCGCATCGCGATATGGGCTGAATTGCGTGAGCTGTTGCGCCGTCGTCGCACCGTATTTGTACGTACCGTCGCCGCCGCGGCCGCGGTCGTAGTAATAGGTGAGGGGAGGCACGCGCTCGATCGCGGCGATCTCGGCTTCCGAACGAAAAACGTTGAGCGGATCGCCGCCGGCCTCGACCGTGCGCATCTGCTGCTCGAGTTGGCGGCGGTACATGGTGATGCCGGCGTCGGTCGTGCCCAGGCTCTCCTTCGTTCGATCGTAGGTCTGGCCTTGAGCGATGAACGCCATGCTGTCCTGGGCGTTGTTGTGATCCATGCGCCAGTTGCCGTGCTCGTCGGTCAGCATCCAGGGCGGCGCGAAGTACGGAATCTTGTCCTCATCTTGGGGCGGCACGACAACGTTCGGGGAGAAGTAGTAGTGCTCGCGCCGAACGAGCATCGTCTTCGTGTCGTCCACGGGAACGTAGTAGTTGGTGAACGACAACCCGCTCTGCGCGAGCACGTTGACGTTCGGAATGATGAGCTGGTGGCCGTGCTGCCACATCTCGTGCTCCTCGGACTGACCTTCGAGCAAGACGTGACTCGAAATCCCGTGCTTGGTCTCGCGCCAGTCGAGCTTTTGCTGCACCCGGTCGCGGCGCGACCGAACCTGCAGCCAGCGCGGATCGTCCTCCGGGATCCCGAGCTTGGTCAACATGTGGGCGGCATAGTGTCCGTGCAGCCAGGAGGAGTGCGAGTAGTCGGTGATGTTTTCGGCCATTTGCATCCAGTTGCACGGCAGCTCCTGGATCGTGATGTGTTTGTAGCCCTTCTCGTGGGCGACACGGTCCCACCACGGCAATAGCGGAGCGGGCTCCGGCCCAATGTAGATAAAGATCAGACCTTCGCGCTCCTGAATCGGATAGGAGCGTAACCGGATCTTGTCCTTGTATGTGCTCTCGGCCGGTTCGGCCGGCTGCGATGTGCAACGCCCCGCCCGGTCATAGCTCCAGCCGTGATAGGGGCAGCGTAACCCCTCGTCGACCACATAGCCGTACTTCAACTCGATCTGACGGTGCGCGCAGCGCGGCTCGAGACAGCCGAGCTTTCCGTCCTTGTCCCGGAAAACGACGAAGTCTTCGCCGAGCAGACGCACGGCTTTCACCGGTTCCTCGTGCAGTTGCGCGCTCGGCGCCACGGGCTGCCAGTACCTGCGCAGTAACTCGCCCATCGCCGTCCCGGGCCCGACCATGGTCAAGCGTTCGTTCTGTTTTTGCGTTAGCATCGAATATGTGAACCTCTCGAACGGCGGCGCGCCGGCGCGCCGCCGTTCAGCGCGGATTGAGAACCGGGTTGTACAGATCGTTGATGAAGCCCGTATCGTCGAGCTGACGCAAGAAGTGCAGATCCCAGAGCTCCATCGGCTGCATCTTCGCCGCATCCGGATCTTGACGGATGCCTTCCTGATAAACGTTATCGATCGCCGACGGCGACGGGTAGAGCTTGGGCTCGAGCGCAGCCGCGAGGCAGCGGTAGACGTCGCTCGCGGCCTCGAGGTCGAGCGGCCCTTCCTCGGTGTAGCGCTCCAAGATCACTTGCGTCGCGCGCTCCGGATTGGTCTTGAAGAAATGGATGCCCTCGATCAATCCTTTGAGGAAGTTCTCGACGATCTCCGGGTGGCGTTCGGCGAAGCGCATACCCGTCGAGACCGTGGTAAAGAAGATCATCGGCATCGCGTCGATGTCGATCAAGCGCAACCCGGCACGCGCGGCAAACGTGGTGGCCGGCGGCCAGATGAAAGCGGCATCGGCATGCCGGTCACGCACGAGTTTCCATGGTTGCGGCGGCTCGCCGTCGGTCTGACCGAACTCGAGGAGTTTCTCCGGCGCGAGGCTCGTGAAGTTGTAGAGCTCGACCTCATCGCGGTCGACGTCGAGCCCATGCTGCTTCAAGTACAGCCAGTCGTTGAGGCCCGGATGTTTGCCCTGCGTGGCGACGCGTTTGCCCCGCAGATCGCCGACCGATGTGATCCCGGAATCGGCTCGCACGACGAGCTTCCAGCCCGGAACACGATTCACGGTTTGTCCGAGATAGACCCAATCATCGCCGCGCGCACGCCGGCCGTACGTCGAAACGTGATTGCCGCCGACGAAATCGATCTCGCCGGCGGCCACCGAACGGTGCGCCTCGGTCGACGTGATGAACTGATCGTACTTCACATCGAGACCATACTTCGCCCACGAACCGGATTCGTCGATCACGCGCAGCATCGGTAAGTGCGTGGGTGAACGATACGGAAAGAGAATCTTTTCCAAGATGCCTCCGAGCTCGAGCCGCGCGGCGCGGCCTTGCGGACCCGTTCAGATCGATAGGGCGTATACGTACGATAAGTCGATCGTGTAGCCGTTGTCAAGGAAGCGGTCGGCGTAAGCAAAACCTATCGGTCATAAGTTATGTGGACGCTGAGAGTGGTTACCGTTCTCGCGCTGCTCGTTGCAGCGGCGCCCGCGCGGGCGCATGTGCTGCGGATCGATATCACGCAGAAGATTTCGCCGGCGTTCGATGGGCGGTCGTTCGGTGCTGCCGGCCGGTACGAAGAGTTGGACGGCATCGCGTATGGTGAGGTCGACCCGAAGGATCCGCGTAACGCGCTCATTCAAGATCTGCAGTCGGCGCCGCGAAACCGGCACGGCCTAGTTGAGTACGCGGCCGATGTGTCGATTCTCAGGCCGGTCGACGAGCGGGCGGGCAACCGCACCCTGCTGTATGAGGCCGGCAATCGGGGCCGCGCGCAGGCGCCGGGCTACTTCAATGCCGGCACGACGGCCGCCAATCCGGCCGGTGACGGCTTCATCGAACGCAACGGCTTCACGTTCGTTCGCAGCGGCTGGCAAGGTGACGTTGCGCGCGCGCCGGGCATCGTGGCGCTGACGGTGCCGGAGCTCACAGGCGTCACGGGCGCGGTCCGCACCGAATTCGACCTCAATGCGCCCGCGTCGACCGCTGAGCTCGAGTATGCGCCCGCGCTGCTCGACACCACCCGCGGCGTGCTGACGCAGCGTGTGCGCGTCGGCGATCCGCGCCAACCGATCGCGAGCGCCGATTGGGCGTACGCGGTGTGCGACACGGCGCGTCCGTTCCCGGGGACGCCGGATGCGCACCACGTGTGCCTGCGCGCCGGCTTCGACGCCAACCACATCTACGAATTGCAATATCAGGCGCGCGATCCGCTCGTGCTCGGACTTGGCCTCGCCGCGATGCGCGACGTCGTCTCGTTTCTGCGTCACAACGCTACGCCGCAGAACCCGCTCGCGGGCGGCACGCAGCATACGTTGGCGGTGGGTTTCTCGCAGAGCGGGCGGCTGCTGCGCACCTTCGTGGAGTTGGGCTTCAACGCCGACGAGACGGGGCGCATCGTGTTCGACGGCATGGACCCGCACATCGCCGTCGCGCGCGTGCCGGTGAACGTGCGCTTCGGCCAACCCTCGCGCTCGGCCGGCGTCCAGCACCTCGAGCACGACTTTCCCGGCAACGAACCGCCGACGACGTGGGAGACCGTGACCGATCCGCTCTGGCATACCACCAGCGGACTCTTGGCGCGCTGCCGCAGCACGAACACGTGCCCGAAAATCGTGCAGACCGTAACGGATACCGAGTACTGGCAATCGGGCATGTCGCCGAGTACGGCCGGCGCGTTCGGTCTGCGCGATTTGCCGATTCCGCCGAACGTGCGCGTGTATCATCTGGCGGGTACGCAGCACATGGGCTACTCGCCGCTCGGGCCGTTCCCGCCCGTGAAACTGCCGGCGTGCGTGCAGTTGCCCGCTGCGAACCCCTACACGTACAACTTGCGCGCGCTGCTCGTTGCGCTCGCGAACTGGGTAACGAACGGCACGGCGCCCCCGCCGAGCCGCTACGCCCGCGTTGCCGACGGAACGCTCGTGCGCGTGGAACAACTGCACTTCCCAACGATTCCCGGCGTCGATGAAAACCTCGCGGCGATCCTCGACCGGTCATCGGTGTGGGATCACGGTACGCGTTTCAATGCGATCGACGAGTCGGGCGTGATGGCGGAGCCGCCCGTGCGCGTGATCGACGACGTGGCGCTGGTTCCCCAGGTCGACGCCGACGGCAACGACCTCGACGGCGTGCATTCAACGACGCTGCAAGCACCGCTCGGAACCTACACCGGTTGGAACACGCGCGGTCCGGGCTACAGCGCGGGCGATGCCTGCGATATCGTCGGCAGCTTCATTCCGTTCGCGCGCACCGCGGCCGAGCGTCAGGCCTCCGGCGATCCGCGCCTCTCGCTCGAAGAGCGGTACGGCAACCACGCCGGATACGTTGCCGCCGTCACCGATGCTGCCCGCCGGCTCGTCGCCGGCGGCTTTCTACTCCCCGACGACGCGACGGCGTCGATCGCGCAAGCCGAAGCGAGCGATGTTCTCAAGTAGTGGGCATAGTGTCCCTAACGACGCGCTAAAGGGAGAGCACCGCGTGAGCGACGTGTACGAGCCCGAAATGAACCCCGACGACGAACCGGGCGAGCGCCTTCAAGAAGGCTTGCGGGGCGCCGATGCGGGCGCTGATGCAGACGAAGACGAGGAGGACGGCGCCTAGCTGATGCCGGGTCGGTCTCGGCCGGATGCCGAAAAGAACATCGTCGTGACCGCACTCTACCGGTACTGGCGCGCTCTCGCGTGGGCCGCGCTGTTGACGCTCCTGGTGATCCAGCCGTTTTCGAGCCGGCCGGCGCTCGCCCAAGATGCCCTGGGCGCGATCCGGGTCGGCGTCGGACCGGACGAAGCCACGACCCCGATCCTCTACACCTCGCAGGCCGGGATCTATGAGAAGTACGGCCTCAACGTGCAGATCGTGCCGTTGCGCGGCGGGGCGGCGGTGGCGGCGGCCCTGGCCGGCGGATCGCTCGAGATCGGCAAGACGAGCGCCCTCGGCGTCGTGACCGCGGTCGCGAAGGGCATTCCGTTCACGACGATCGGCAGCATCTCGTACTATAGCTCCGCCAAGCCGACCTATGCGCTGCTCGTGGGCACGGACGCCGGGGTGAACAGCGCGCGCGATCTGGTCGGCAAGACGATGGGCGCGGTGTCGCTCGAGGACAGTAACACGATCGCCACGTACGCGTGGCTCGAACAGCACGGCGTCGACCACACGACGGTGAAGTTCGTCGAGATTCCGGCGTCGGCCGAGCTTGCGTCAGTGGAGCAGGGGCGCGTCGTCGGCTCGACCTTCTACGAGCCGTTCTTCACGCAGAACGTCAGTAGCGGCAAAATGCGCGTGCTGGGCTATCCCTATGATGCGATCGGCAAGCATTTCTCCGACTCGGTGATGTTCGCCGATGCGAAGTGGGCGGACTCGCATCGTGCGATCCTCGACCGCTTCCTGCGAGCGACCGACGAAGGCAGCCAGTACATCGCCGCGCACGAAGGCGAAGGCACGGCGATCATCACGAAGTTCAGCGGCGCCGATCCGTCGGCAATGGCGAACATCCGCAAGCCCGGCCGCGGCGTGGCGCTCGGCGCGGGCGACCTGCAGCCGGTGATCGACGCGGCGGCCAAGTACAAGATCATCCCGCAGGGCTTTCCGGCGAAGACGATGATCTGCACGTGCGCACTGCCCCACTGACCTCGCGCATCGTCGTCATGACGGGCGCCAGCACGGGCCTCGGCCGCGTGATGACGCTGGCGTTACTCGCAGCGGGTCATCGTGTCGCCGGCGTTGCGCGCTCGGCCGGGCCGCTCGATGCGCTCACGGCCGAAGCCGCCGCCGCGGGCTGGGGCGAGCAGTTCGCGGCCGTGCCGGCGGACATCCGGTCACACGACGCCTGTGCGCACGCGGTGGAAACCGCGCGGGCGCGCTTCGGCGGCGTCGACGCGCTCGTCAACAACGCCAGCTCAAACGCGCCGGCGAAATACGCGGGTCGGTTCTACGACGTGCCGGTCGAGGTGTGGAACGACGTGATCGCCACCAACGTCAACGGGCCGTTTTACCTCGCGCAGCTGATCGCGCCGTTGCTGGTCGAGCGCGGCTGGGGCCGGATCGTCAACCAGGTCACGAGTTTCGGTACGATGACGCGCGGCGCGTTCACGCCCTATGGGCCGTCGAAGGCGGCGCTCGAAGCGGCGACGCTGGCGTGGTCGAGCGAACTGGCCGGCACGGGCGTGACGGTGAACGCGATCTTGCCCGGCGGCGCTTCCGACACGCGCCGCGTCACGCCGGAAGAGGCCCCCGACCGCGGCAAACTCGTCGCGCCGTCGTCAATGGCCGCCCCGATCGTGTGGCTCCTCTCGCCCGCCGCCGACGCCGTCAGCGGCATGCGCATCGAAACGCGTCACTGGGACCCGGCCGCCACCGACGACGCGAACCTGGCCGCCGCCGTCCGCCCGGCATGGACGCCGCGCTAAAAACCCGAACGTTCTCCATCATGACTGCTGCCGAACGGGCCCTGGAGATCCGCCGCGAACGAGCGAAGCGCCTCACGAGCGTCGGCGCCGGGACGCCGATGGGCGCCTACATGCGCTGCTTCTGGCACCCCGTCGCCGCCGTCGTCGAACTCGATACGTGGCCGGTGAAGAAAGTACGCCTGCTCGGTGAAGACCTGGCGCTCTTTCGCAGTGATGACGGGACGCTCGGGCTCGTGCGCGACCGCTGCCCGCACCGCGGCGCGTCGCTCTCGTGCGGGATGACGGACGGGCGCGAGCTGCGCTGCGCCTACCACGGCTGGGCCTTCGACGTGACCGGGCAGTGCACCGACACGCCGGCCGAGCCGCCGGCCAGCACGCTCAAGGAGCGCATCAAGATCGAAGGCTATCCGGTGCGCGCGCTGGGCGGCATGGTGTTCGCGTATCTGGGGAAGCTGCCGGCGCCGCTGCTACCGAACTTCGAGCACCTCGTGCGCGAAGGGCTGGAGCGGCACGTGAACATCACGCACATGCCGTGCAACTGGCTGCAGATCGCGGAAAACAATCTCGACGCGCACCATCTCGCGTTTCTGCACATGCGTTACGTGAACTGGCTGCGCAAACGCACGGGCGAGCCGCCGATCGTCGAGCGCAAACAGGCGAAGATGGATTTCGAAGTCTTCGAGTTCGGCATTCTGAAGAAGCGCCTGTGGGAAGGCGACGCCGAGGAGAACAACGACGAGTGGAACGTCGGCCATCCGATGCTCTTCCCCGGTAACCAGTTTCTCTCGATGACGCCGACGTGGGTGGAGCATCAATTTCGCGTCCCGCTCGACGACGAGCACACGATCGTCTATTGGTATAATGCCAAAGCTCCCGAGCCCGGCCGGACGGCCTCACCGATCGTCCCGCTCATCGACAACCCCTGGCAAACCCCCGACGGCGAATACATTCGCGACAGCATCAACGGTCAAGACGCGATGGTGACGATCTCGCAGGGCCCCGTCACCGACCATGCTCTCGAACACCTCGGCGAAAGCGACCGCGGCGTCGCGCTCTACCGCAAGACGCTGCTGGAGCAACTCGAGCGGGTGGAGCGCGGCGAGGATCCCCTGGGCGTCGTTCGCGACCCCGCCCAGAACGAGCCCTACATCACCCTACCGGTGGAACGCCGCTGGACGTACGGCTTGGCGGGTGTCCAAAACTCCGCCGTCGATGAGTTCCCGGAACGCGCGTTGGAGCCGGTCCCGGCGAGCCGCTGACAATAGAAGGACGGACGATAGCGATGAGGTTTCCCACGCTCCCGCGCATCGCGCTGGCCGCGGCGTTGGCAACGCTGGGATCGGTCGCCGTTCCCGCGCAAGGCGCCGATATTCTGATGACGCATCGCCTCTCGTCGGCGCTCGCGACGGACATCGCTGTGGACGCCGTCGCCGCCTGCGCGAAGATGACGTATGCGGTCACCGCGGCCGTTGTGGATGCGGACGGCGTGACCCAGGTGCTGATCCGCGGTGACGGCGCGCGCATCCACACCGTGCAAGCGGCGCACGACAAAGCCTTCACGGCGGTAACGTACGGCCGCCCCGGAAGCGCGGTCGCGAAAACATACACCGACAACCCGCCTTCGGGCGTGATCCTGAAAGAGCCCTACCTGCTGCCGGGCGACGGCGGCTTACCGATCAAGATCGGCGACGAAGTCGTCGGCGCGCTCGGCATCAGCGGCTCGCCCGGCAAAGATGAGGTCTGCGGTAACGCCGCGCTGGATCAGGTCCGCAGTCGCCTGAGGTAGGTCCTTACGCGCGGGCGACTTGCCGTGAGACGATGTCCTCGTGCATGTGCTTCCAGTCGACCATGTCGTTGAGGAGGATCGTGCCGCGGAGCGTGAGGTCGGGATCGCCGCACTCGATCCATTCGGCGGCAGCCATCTCTTCTTTTTTCTGCATGGCGTTGATCTCGGCGGTCCACTTCGCTTTGGTCGCGTCGTCGGGTTGCGGAATGTGGTCGCGCACCCAGCCTTCGAACTGCAAGTAGTTGGGCAGTTCGCTCTTGATATAGGCGCTGGTGGCGTCGATGTCGAGGCCGATCATGCCCGAGACGCGCGTGTCGAAGCCGCAGGGGGCCCCGGTCTTCCACTCCGCTGGCAGCGCGTTCACCGCTGAGAGCAGCGCCTTGATCCAGAGCCGCGGCAGATGCGGGATGCCGAGCAGACCGGCTTGGCCCGAGCTCACCATCGGAACGACCGGCTCGATGCCCTCGCTGCGGTGCGCGACGAGTTCTTCGTGGATCGTGAACCAGTCGTCGTAGTTGATCAGCATCGCGCTCGTGTTCACCGACGGATCGGTGAGACCGACGCGGGCCCGGGTCGCGGCCGCGCCCTCTGCCGCACGCGGAAAGGTTGGGATGAGCGCGTTGAGTTCAGCGATCGAAGCCGCGTTCAGGTTCGTCGCGTGGGCGGTGACGTAGTCCTCGGCCTGCGGATAGGTCGGCATGGTTGCCAAAAATGCGAACCATGCGTCGGGCTCGAGGCCGAGCGCGTCGACGACCTTCCCGTTGAAGCCCTTGTAGTTATCGAAGTAGCCTTCCGGGAGCATCCCCGCGGCCGAGAGCACGCTTTTGTACCACATGCGCGGCAGATGCATGACGCCGAGTGGTCCCGACACCGTCGGACCAACGAGCGGGGCGAGTTTTCCGATCCGATACATGCGTAACACCCTCCAGAAGGAAGCTTTAGGTCAGGGCACTTTCATCCCGTTCCCCGCATCCCCTGGGCGGAGGGAGCCCAGGGGATGCGCCCGCGGCCCTCAGTCCTCGCGGTGCTGCGTGCCGATCGCCGCGCCGGCGCTGCGCCGGCCCGTCGCCGAGCGGGTGGCTTCGTCGCCGGTCACGTCGGCGTCGTCGCCATCGTCATCGTCGTAGCCGAAGATGAAGATGTCTTCGCGCAGCGTCGGCACGGTGTCGGTCTGCAGGCGGTCGCTGCGCAGACGCGAGAGCGTACCGTCGTCCACGCGTTGCCCGCGCGCGTACTGGTTGGGATCCTCGTAGCCGAGCAGCTGCGAGCCGCGCTGATCGTCGGCGCCCGTCCAGTCGACCGTCGTGTAAACGAACGATTCGCCCGAGAGCACGTCGCCGCCGAGGTCCTCGATGATTTGCGCCGCGAGCTCGGGATGGTTGCTGCCGTTGACGGTGAGCAGCACGTCGCTCGGTTCGATCGAGCCTTCGATGCGCAGCGCATCGGCTTCGCTCACACCGTGGCGCGTCAGCGTTTCGGTGAGGCTCTCGCCGTCCTTCTCGCCGCTGAAGAAGCGCCCGATCTTGCCGCCGATCGAATCGTCATCGCTCTTGAGCGTATTGTCGGCGCTCGTGACGCCGATCCAAATCTTGTCGAAGCCTTCCTCGCGCAGGCGCTTCGCGGCCTGATGCGCGAGGTCGCGGCTACCGAACGCGGCCACCATGGCCCCGCCGTCGTTGTTGCCGCGCAGGTAATCGGAGTCGCTGTTCATCCGGTTTATCCCTCATTAGGTGGGTGCAGTTATACGCGGCGTACGTACCCAAAGTCGAACCAGGACCGCCGCGAGCAGGCGCCGGCTCCCGCTCGCGGCCGTCAAGTGCCGGGCCTACTCCGCCCAGTAGTATTGCGTGCCGTAGTAGTCGTAGAGCGCGGCCTCATCGGCACGGTCGTAGCGGCTATCGTTGTTGTTGCGGCCGAACCCCGGCGATCCGCGCAACTGCTCTTCGGTGATGTCGGTCTGGTAGCCGCCGAGGTCGGGATTGTAGGTGAGTTTGCTCCACGGGATGCTGTATTCGTCGCCGCCCATTCCGAGAAAGCCGCCGAACGCAGCGACGGTGTAGACGACGCGCCCACTGACTTTGTCGATCAGGAGCCGTTTGATCGTTCCGATGTGTTTACCGTTCGGATCGAAGACTTCCGTGCCCTCAACCCGGTTGCTCTCGATGAGCGAGCTGTTTCCCGTTTGACGTGTCGTGTTGCGCATGAGTGTCTCCTCCCAGCGCAACTCCTACCGCAGGACCGCTCCGAAAAAACCAGCTCGGTGTTTCCTCGGGCAAGCGTCAGTGGGAATGGTTTGCGCCGTTGCGCGAGTTGTCGGGGACACCTTGCCGGACGAACACGTCTTCGCTCACCGTGGGCAGCGCGTCGCTCTGGAGGCGTTCGGTGCGCAGGCGCTGGCGGTCGTCGTCATCGACGCGCCGGCCGCGTGCATATTCGCTCGGGTCCCGGTAGCCGAGAATCGCCGAACCGCGGCGCTCGCCCGCGGCAGTCCAATCGATGGGCTCCAGGCCGAACGATTCGCCGGCCAGGATCGTGCCGCCGAAGTGCTCGAGAATCCAGGCCGCGAATTCGGGATGGTTACTGCCGTCGACCGTCAGGATGACGGCACGCGGATCGTATGTGCGCTCGATGTGCGGCACCTCGGTCAAGCCGAGCGATTGCTTGCGGAAGCCTTCGCGGCGGAGCATTTTGGCCGCTTTATCGGCGCTCTCTTGGTTGGGAAATGCTGCTACGAGCGGTTGCTCCCGTCCGGCTGCTGATTGCGAATCAGGGTTCATGGCGCGTGGTCCCTTGTGTGTGTCGTTTTCTAATCCAGGTTTTACCCAAAACGCCGACTGCCGAATGTGCGCTTTCATACGGTTCACGTCCTCGACGAAGGGGTAACAGCCAAGCGACCGCGGCGGATGCGCGGCGCTCGAACCCGCCCCATTGCAATAATTCGATAAACAGACTGGAGCCGGTCGTGCGACGATCACTTGACCAGACGAACGAATTGATCAAACTGTTGGCGATCTTTCTTGCCCTCTCGATGATCTTCACCGTGATTTTTGCGCAGCTGCCGAAACCGGCCGGCGCGCAGTCCATCGGGATCTCCGTCAGCTATGGGCCGCCGCCGATTCCGTATTACGTGCAGCCGCCCAATCCCGACCCAAACTACATTTGGTCGCCGGGATACTGGGCCTACGACCCCTCCGACGGCTACTACTGGGTGCCCGGTACGTGGGTTCCCGCGCCGGAATACGGCCTGCTCTGGACGCCCGGATACTGGGCTTGGAACGGGTATGAGTTTGTCTACAACTCCGGCTATTGGGCGCCGCAAGTCGGCTACTACGGCGGCGTGAACTACGGCTACGGCTACTACGGTAACGGCTACGTCGGCGGCAGATGGCAGGGCCGGAACTTCGCCTACAACACGGCCATCACGAACGTCAACCGCGGTCGCGTGCACAACGTGTACAACAACCGCGCGGTGGCGAACAGCCGCTGGAACCGCGTGAGCTATAACGGCGGCCGCGGCGGCGTCATGGCACACCCGACGGCGAACCAGCTGGCCGTTGCGCGCGGGCACCATTACGGGCCCACGAACACGCAGATGCAGCACGCGCGCATTGCCGCGACGAACCGCGCGGCCTTCTCGTCCGTGAATCGCGGCCGTCCGCCGACCGCGGCGCTGGCGCGTCCGTACAGCAGCGCGAACCGGCCGGCTGCGTACGCGCACACTGCGGCAGCTCCGCATGCGGCGGCCGCGCCGCACATGGCGGCGGCTGAGCATCGCATTGCGCCGCAAGCGCATGCCTACGCTGCGGCACCGCACCATGCGGCTGCCCCGCAGCAACACGCGTATGCGGCCCCGCACGCCGCTGCTCAACAGCACGCCTACGCTGCTCCGCAACACCATGCTGCCCCGGTGCAGCATGCCTACGCTGCGCCGCAACACGCGGCTGCGCCGCGCACGTATGCTGCTCCGCAGCAACACGCGTATGCTGCGCCGCAGCACATGGCCGCTCCGGTGCAACACGCCTACGCGGCGCCGCAGCGCGCGGCTGCACCGCAACCCCACGCCGCACCCGCGGCTGCAGCGCACGCCGCACCCGCGGCCGCGGCGCATGCGCCCGGACCCGACGAGCGGCACGACCGCTAGGGGCCGACGACGGGGACGCCCGGGCTTAAGCTCCGGGCGCCCTCAAGTCGGCGGCCGGGAACGACTTCGGGATGAAGCCGTAGCGCGCGATCACATCGATCACGGGCTGCACCAAGCTCGAGTCATTTTTCGTTGCGTAGGCGATGCGCGGGATTGCGGCGATCTTGGCGGCATCGATCTTGGTCAGTTGGGCGAGCAGCATCGCTTCCTCGGCCGGATTCTTGTTCGCCCAGTCCGCGGTATGCAGCATCACCTGCGTCACGCGCTTCGCCACGTCGGGGTTCTGGTCGACCCAGGTTTTGTTGCCGATCGCGCCGGTCGTCTGAAACGCCTTGCCGTTGTTCACCGCTTCGTAGGGCAGGCCGATCAGCTTGACCTGATCCTTGATCGCGGCATATGCGGGTTCAACAATCACGGCCGCATCCAAACGTCCGACCGCGATCGCCGGCGCCATCTCCGAAGACGGCAGCTCGAACCAGCGCGCCGACCGCGCATCGCCGCCGTGCTTGTCGATCCAAGCCATCGCCGCCGCCTGCACCATGTCGTTGAGCGTGGTCACGCCGATGATCTTGCCGGCCAATCCCGGCGCATCGTTGATCGGCCCGTTCTTGGCCGTGATGAAGTGCGCGATCGGTGCGTTCTGACTGTAGAGCCCGCCCGGGCTGAGCAAATACACCGGTAAGTTGCGCACGTGCGCCGATGACATCGAGCCGCTGTTGGTGACGCCGAAATCGAGCGCCCCGCCGAGCACGGCTTGCGTCACCAAACCACCGCCCGGAAACATGCTCAGCTCGACGTCGAGGCCGGCATCCCGGAAGAAACCCTTCTGCACGGCATAGAACGGCAGCGCGAACTCTTCCACGGCGCCGGTACCGGCATGGATCGTCGTTCCGGCGGCCGCTCGGGCGGGGAGCGCGCGCACGGCGGCCAAAGTGCCGGTCAGCGCGAGAAAGTGCGAGCGTCTCATGCAGGATACATCCTCCTGGCGCCGCACGGGTTCGCGCAAGGAAGTTTCCGTTCCCGGGAGGTTCGAAAAGCACCGTGCTCATCGACGCGCAGGCCGTTCATCGTTGGCAAACGCTGCCGGAGGGCGAGACCTCCGATGCGATCGTCGCCGCAATGGCGGCCGGGGGCATCGATCACGTGTTCTTCACCTCGGGCGCGGAGATCGTGTTCTTTCAAGAAGCGATCGCGAAGGCGCGCGCGCACGGGCGGCCGGCGCCGCGGCTGATCACGATGACGCACGAGCACGCGAGCCTCAACGCGGCGCTCGGCTTCGCCGCGGTGAGCGGACGTGCGGCGGCGACGGTCGCGCACGTCGATGCGGGCACGCTCAATTACGGTGCCGCGATTCACTCGGCGTGGCGCAGCGGTTTGCCGGTGCTGATCACGGCCGGCGGCGGTCCGGCGAGCTATCCCGGCACGATGCGCGGCTCGCGCGACGGCGGCGGTCACATCTGGATGCAGCAGCCGGTCGACCAAAACAGCATCGTGCGCCAGTACATGAAGTGGGATCACCGGCTCGAGTACCAAGATAATCCGGGCTTGATCGTGAGCCGGGCGCTGCAGATCGCGCTGAGCGAACCGCGCGGACCGGTGTACCTCACGATTCCCAAAGAAATCGGGCTCTTGCCGGCCCGCGACCAGACGTTTCCCAACGTCGGACAACTCGGAGTTCCCATGCCGACCGCGCCGAACCCGCGCGGCATCCGCGCGATCGCCGAGCGCCTGGCCGGAGCGAAGCATCCGGTCGCGGTGGTGTGCAATTCCGGCCGCAATCCCGCGACGGAGCCGGCGCTCGTCGCGCTGTGCGAGCGGCTGGCGATCGGCGTCGTGTACTCGACGCCGCGCAGCTATCACTCGTTCCCGATGAACCACCCGCTGCATCAAGATTCCTCGGCGTTGCGGGATGCGGACGTCGTGCTCGCAATCGACGCCGGCGTGCCGTGGATCCCGGGCAGCGCTGACGTTCCGCCCGTCGACGCCTACGTCGCGGTGCTCGAGAACGATCCGATCCGCACGCGCATTCCGACGTTCGAGTTCACGGCCGACGTGCGGCTGGTCTGCGATCCGCTGGTCGGGATCGAGGCGCTCTCGGATGCGGTATCGGAGTTCATCGGAGCGGGCGACGTCGCACGCATCGCCGAGCGCACCGAACGCTGGGCCGCGGCGGCCCGCGCGCGTGCGCAAACGGCCGAGTCGCGGGCTCGCGCTCTCAGCGCGCAGACGCCGATCGCCGCGTACTGGCTCTCGCACGAGATCGGTGCGGCGCTCGATGAGAACTGCACGGTGTTCGATGAAGCGCTGCCGCACAATCGCACCGGCGATTTCCTGCGCCCCAACCGCGCCGGCTCCTATTTCAGCAACCCCGGCACGAGCGGCGGCTGGGCGCCCGGTGCGGCGCTCGGCGGAAAACTCGCCGCACCCGAACGCGATGTCGTCGCGATCACCGGCGACGGCTTCTACATGTACTCGACCGCCGGCGCCGCGCTGTGGGCCGCCAAGCATTACGGCGCGCCGTTCCTCACGATCGTCTATCAAAACCGCAGCTACAGCACGGGAACGCTGCGCGTCGACAGCACCTACGAGGATTCGTATGCGGCCAAGGCCGGCTACGAGGGCGGCTACTTCGATCCGCCGATCGATTTCGCGCTCGAGGCGCAGTCGGCCGGCGCTTACGGTGAGAACGTGCGCGACCCGGCCGACATCGGCCCGGCGCTGCAGCGCGGCCTGCGCAGTATTCGCGAGGGGCGTCCGGCCGTGATCGCCGTCTGGCTTCCCAAACTGCTGGCCGATACGTAAACCGATGGAGCGCAGCCGATGAAACGACGCACCTTCACGATCGCACTCGGAGCCGGCATCGCCGCCGCCGCGCTCCCGCTGCCGCGCGGTGATGCGGCGACCGCGCTGCGGGCGGCGAGCAACTTGCCGCCCGAACATCCGGCCGCCGTGCGCACCGTGCAGATGTGGAACGACATCCGGCGCGACACCAACGGTGCGGTCGAGGTGAAGTCGTTTCCGAACAGCATTCTCGGCAGCGATACGAGCATGATGACGCAGCTGCGCTCGGGCGCGCTCGACTTCTATATGGCGCCCGGCGGCACGCTCGGCGCCGTGGTCGACGTCGCGAACATCGAGGACACCGGTTACGCCTTCAACTCATCGCCCGACGCCTGGCGTGCGTTCGACGGCCCGCTCGGCGCGTATATTCGCAAGCAGTCCCTGGCGCAGAACATCGTCGTGTTCGAGAAGATGTTCGAGGGCGGGATGCGCGTCATCACGACCAGCGGCAAGCCGATCCGTACCGTCGACGACCTGCAAGGCTTCAAACTGCGCGTCGCGGCGTCGAAGTCGTTCGTGGACATGTTCAAGACGTTCGGCGCGCTGCCGACGAGCCTCACCCTGAACGAAGTCTATCTCGCGCTGCAAACGCATCTGGTCGACGGCGCCGAAAACGCGCTCGCGCTGATCTCCACGCAGCGCTTCTACGAAGTGCAGAAAGCGCTGAGCATCACCAACCACGGCTGGTCGGGCTACTGGCTTCTCGCCAACGGCGATAGCTGGGGACGGCTGCCGAGCCCGGTCCAAGCTGCGATCGCGCGCAACGCGGCCAAGTACGCGATGCTCCAGCGCAACGACACGCAAATCCTCAACGCGACCCTGGTCGACAAGATGCGCCGGATCGGGCTCACGATCAACACGGCCCCGCCCGACACGTTCCGCGCCCGCCTCAAGCCATACTACGCCCGCCTGAAAGACCAGTACGGCGCCCAAGTCTGGTCGCTCCTAGAAAGCACCGCCGGCAACCTGAGCTAACACCTCGCGCCGCTGCGCGGCTCGGCCCCGCTGCGCCGCTCGGCCCCGCTGCGCCGCTCGGCCCCGCTGCGCGCTCGGCGAACGCCTCCCCCGCTGCGCTGATCGGCGAACGCCTCCGGCCCTGCGCTGCCATCGCCTGCCGGCCGCTGGTGGGCGAACGCCTTCCCCTCGGTGTCATCCCGAGCGCAGTCGAGGGACGCGCCACCGTCACGCCCTCAAGCCACCGTCGATCACGAGCGAAGACGAGTGATCGCCTGGGACATGCCGGGCGCTGCGACGCGCAAGATCGCGCTTGGTGGCGATCACTCGTCTTCGCTCGTGATCGACAGTGGCGATCCGCCACGACTGTGGCGCGTCCCTCGACTGCGCTCGGGATGACACGGGGTGTGCTGCGTTCATGACACGGGGTGTGCTGCGTTCATGACACGGGTGTGCTGCGTTCGCAACGTCAGCACTGCGTTCGCAATCCGGCGCTGCTCTCGCGGGTACGGTTAGGCGGAGAGGCGGCGCGGGTAGTCGGTGTAGCCGCGGTAGTCGCCGCCGAAGAGCGTTTCGCGGATCGGGGTCGCGAGCGGCGCGTCGACGCGCAGGCGGTCGACGAGATCGGGGTTTGCGACGTACGGGCGGCCGAAGGCCACGAGGTCGGCGCGCCCGCTTTCGATCGTGTCGAGGGCGAGGTCGCGCGTGTAGCCGTTGTTCACCATCCACGGGCCGGCGAACTCGCGCCGCAGGGCGGTGAAGTCGAAGGGCGCGATATCGCGAGGCCCGCCCGTCGCGCCCTCGATGATGTGAACGTAGGCGAGTTTGCGGCGGCTGAGTTCGGCCACGTACGGAAAGAAGACGCGCGTGGGGTTGCTGTCGTACAGGCCGCTGGCCGGGGTGACGGGCGAGATGCGAATGCCCGTTCTCGCGGCGCCGGCGACGTCGACGACCGCGTCGACGACCGCCAGCGGGAACCGCATGCGGTTCTCAACGGCACCGCCGTAGTCATCGGTACGGTGGTTCGCACCGTCGCGCAAGAACTGATCGAGCAGGTAGCCGTTCGCGCTGTGAATCTCGACGCCGTCGAATCCGGCGGCCAGCGCGTTGTGCGCCGCCGTACGGTAGTCATCGACCGTGGCGTAGATCTCGTCGACGGTCAGCGCGCGCGGCACGCCGACGGGCTGGAACGTCCCGTCTTCGATAAACGTCTTCTGGTCCTCGGGACCGACTTCCGACGGCCCGACCGGCCGCTTCCCGCCGGGCTGCAGCGACGGGTGCGAGAAGCGCCCAACGTGCCACAGCTGCAAGAAAATGAGGCCGCCCGCTTCGTGCACCGCGCTCGTGGTCAGGCGCCAGCCGGCAACTTGCGCGGCGGAATAGATGCCCGGCGTCCAGGCGTAGCCCTTACCGACGGGCGAGATCTGCGTCGCTTCAGCGATGATCAAGCCGGCGTCGGCGCGCTGCGCGTAGTAGATCGCGTTGAGCTCGCGCTGAACGTCGGTGCCGGGCGTCGCGCGGTTGCGCGTCAGCGGCGCCATCACGATGCGATTGCGCAAGTGCAGACCGCGCAGATCGAACGGGGTGAGGAGAGCGGATGCATCGCGCGACATGCGTCCCACAACCGGAACGCCGCGCTTGCGGATGCAGCGACTTAGGTCGGTTCGCCGCCAAAAAGCGAGGCTAGATCGCCACGCCCGGAAACCTCGGCGCTGAAGCCCATTGCCGTTACGCCTTCGAGCGCCAGCTCGTGATCGTGCCCGCGCGCAGCTCCCGTAACGCCGACCGCACCGATGCAGCGCGCACCGCTATAGACGGCCACACCGCCCGGCAGCGTCGTGAACTCGGGCTCACCGTAATCGAGCAGCGTGCGCTTGCGCTGTTGCAGCTCGTCGTAGAACGCCTGCGTATCGCGGCCCATGATGGCCGACGTATAGGCCTTACGCCGCGCGTTCCGCCCCCAGCGCAAGTACGCATCGTCCATCCGCGCAAACGCGACAAAATCTCCGTTCGCATCAGCGACGGCGATCGCAATGCAATAACCGTTGGCCTGGGCCGCGGCGAGGATGACGTCTAGGGCCCGTTGCGCGTTTTCGAGGGTAATCCGGGTGTCGCTCATGATCTCCACCCGTTTCTCCCCGGCCGCGGGGCGCCCCCGGGAAGGAGTGGGGGGCGCAGGGCGACGATGACCCTACCATGACGCAGACGCTCGATCCGACCTCCACCAAGTACGGCGACCTGATTGCCCGCGCCGTCCGGATTTGTAATGCCGTCGGGGTGATGGACTTCAACGGGCATGTCAGCCAGCGCGACGAGAGCGATCCGAATATTTTCTGGATCAACAACCGCCACGCCAGCCGCTCGACGCTGACGGCGGCCGATATCGTGCCGTTCGATATTCGCGCGGGCCGGCGCGTTGGTGAGGGGATCGAGCCGCCGAGCGAGTGGCACATCCACCGCGAAATCTACCGGCGGCAGCCCGAAGCCGGCGGAATCGTGCACTCGCATCCGCCCTACGTGCTCACGCTCTCGTCGGCCGGCATTATCGTGAAGCCGCTGATCTCCACCGCGGCGTTCATTCCCGAAGCGGGCGCGCCGGTGTTCGATTCGGCCGTCTTGATAAATACCGAGGCGCGCGGGATCGGAATGGCCGACGCGATGGGAGATTCGCCGGTCGGCGTGCTGCGCCAGCACGGGACCGTGACCGTCGGCGGATATGCGGAAGAAGCGGTCGTGCGGATGTACTGCGTTGAAGACAACGCGCGCATTCAATACCAAGCGATGCAAACCGGTACGCCGACGTTCTTCCACGGCGAGGAACTCAAGGTGATGGCGGCCGAGCACGGCGGCAAGCACGGCGTGCGCAAGTACTGGCACTACTTTGAAGAAACCGCGGCCCGGAGCGGTGCCCTCGACGGGCTGTCCTAGGATGCTTCGCGCCTAGCGCATCGTGGGACGCCTGCGCGTCGCGGTCGACACCGGCGGTACGTTTACCGACTTCGTCGTTCTGCACGAAGACACCGGGGCGCTCGACGTGTTCAAGGTGCCCTCGACGCGCGGGCATGAAGCCGACGGGATCATCGACGGCTTGCGCGCGTACATCGAGCGCAGCGGCGCGCAGCCGAGCGACGTGGTGTTCTTCGCGCACGGAACCACGGTCGGTACGAACGGATTGCTCGAGGGCGCGGGGGCGCGCACCGGCCTCATCGTCACGGAAGGCTTTCGCGGCGTGTACGAGATCGGCGAGCAAAGCCGTCCCTACGGCGCCTCGATGTACGATCTGTTCTATGACAAGCTGCCGCCGCTCGTTCCGCCGCGCCTGACCGAGGAGGTTCGCGAGCGCGTGCTCTTCGACGGCAGCGTGCACGTGCCGTTCGACGAAGCCTCCGCGCGCACGGCGATCGAACGCTTGGCGGCGCACGGCGTCGAGTCGGTGGCGGTCTGTCTCTTGTTTTCGTTCCGCAACGGCGCTCACGAGCGCCGCATCCTCGAGCTCTTCACCGAGTTCGCGCCGCACATCGACGTCTCGCTCTCGTGCGAGGTGGCGCCCGAGATTCGCGAGTACTACCGGCTCTCGACGGCGGTCGTGAACGCGTACCTCAACCCGCTGGTGCGCCGCTACATCGACGCGCTGGGCCGCCGGCTCTCCGAATACGGAACGGACGCCAAGCAAAGCTACATCATGCGCTCCAACGGCGGCGTTGCGACGTTCGCGACGGCGGCCAAACGCAGCGTGCAGACGATCCTCAGCGGCCCGGCCGCCGGCGTGGTCGCGGCGAGCCGCACGATGGCGGCCTCGCCCGGCATTGCGAACATCGTCACGTTCGATATGGGCGGGACGAGCACCGACGTCGCGCTGATCCAGGGCCGCGAGCCGGTCCGCCGCACGAGCGGCAAGGTGCACGGCCGCGACGTGCTCGTGCCGATGCTCGACATCCACACCGTCGCGGCAGGCGGCGGAACGCTGGCGTGGATCGACGTCGCCGGCGGTTTGCGCGTCGGCCCGCAAAGCGCGGGCGCCTTGCCGGGACCGGCCTGCTACGGCCGCGGCGGCACCCAGCCGACGGTCACCGACGCCAACGTCGTGCTGGGCCTGCTCAGCGGCGACAACGCGCTCGCCGGCGGCACGCTCGTCCTCGACCGCGCGGCTGCGGAAGAGGCGATCCGGCGCGCGATCGCCGACCCGCTCGGCATTGCGGTGATCGAAGCGGCGCGCGGCATCGTCGAGATCGTCAACGTGCAGATGGAAGAAGCGATCAAGGTGGTCTCTTCGAACCGCGGCTACGACTTGCGCGACTTCCATCTGCTCGCCTACGGCGGCGCGGGACCGCTGCACGCCGCGGCGCTGGCGCGCGATCTCGGGATGCGCGGCGTGATCGTGCCGGTATATCCGGGCGCGTTCAGCGCGCTCGGGCTGTTGCTCTCCGACGTGCGCCAAGATGCCGTCATCTCCGATCTCATCGCGCTCGACGCGCTGACCGTCGAGCGGATCGGCGACTCGTTCGAGCAGTTGCGCCGCACGGGCGAGGCGGATCTGCGCGAGCAAGGCTTCGCGCCCGCCCAACTGCGGTTCGAGTACGCCGTCGATCTGCGCTACATCGGTCAAGGCTACGAACTCACGATTCCGTTGGCTGAGGTTCCCGGATCGCGCGCCGCGCTGGCCGAGTTGCGGCGGCGCTTCGATGAGGCGCACGCGGTGCTGACCGGGCACGCGGCGCCCGACGAACAGGTCGAGTTGGTCAACGTGCGCGTCACGTCGGTCGCGACGGTGCCGCAAGCGCCGGTGGCGCCGCCGCTGCGGCCATCCGCTGAGCGCAACGGCAAGCCGATCGGCATGCGCGAGGCCTATCTCGGCGAGCGGTTCGTGAGCACGCCGGTCTACGAGCGCCGGCACGTCGCCGCCGATGCGGTCGTGGCGGGCCCGGCGATCCTCGTGCAAGACGATTCCACCACGGTCGTGCATCCCGGTCAAACGGCCCGCGTCGTCGATTTCGGACAAATCGAGATTAGGAGCAACTGAACCATGCCATCCCGAGCACGCTTGATTCGCACCGGCGCCGCTGCGCTAGCCGGGCTCTCGTTCGCCTCGCCGCGACGGGCCGCGGCGCAGAGCGCGCCGGTTCACCTCCGCGTCGGCACCGGCACGGTCGAGGCCAACGCGCAGATCTTCTATGCCGCCGATATGGGGTTCTTCAAGAAGAACGGGCTCGACGTCGAGGTCGTGAAGCTGCGCAGCGGCACGACGACGATGGCGGCGATCGTCGCGGGCGATTTGCAGTGCGGCGTTGCGAACGTGCTCTCGCTCGGCGCCGCGCACCAGCGCAACGTGCCGCTGGTGATGATCGCACCCGGCGCCTACTACGATAGCAACGCGCCTACGACCCTGATGGTCGTCGCACCCGACTCGTCCGCCAAGATCGCCAAGGATCTCGACGGCAAAGCGGTCGCGGTCATCTCGGTCGGCGGCCTCGATCAGCTCGCACTCGATGCCTACGTCGACAAAAACGGCGGTGACCTGAGCAGCGTGAAGTGTATCGAGGTGCCGCCGTCAGCGATGGCCGAAGCGCTCACGCAGGGCCGCATCGCCGCGGCCGTGATGAACGACCCCGAGCTCTCGCAAGCGCTCGAGGCGAAACAAGTGAAGGTGCTTGCGAGCGGCTACGACGCGATCGCCAAGCTGTTCATGCAGACGGCGTGGTTCGCAACGCAAGAGTGGCTAGCGCAGAACAAAGACGTGGCCAAGCGCTTCGGCGACGCGATCGTCGCCGGCGGCCAGTGGGGCATGAGCAATCCCGACGCCGCGACGGTGATTCTGGCCAAATATACCGGCGCGAAGGAAGCCAAGCCGAAAATCCGCTTCGCGTCCAAGCTCGACCCGGCCCAGATTCAGCCGGTGTACGATTCGGGCTTCCGCTATAAGCTGCTGGCGGGCACGGTGACGGCGGCCGACTTTTCGTGGAACGGCAAATAATCGTGGCGCGGCGCGTCGATCCCGTCACGCTGGAAGTGCTCGTGCGGCGCCTCTCGGGGATCGTGCAAGAGATGCAGCAGAACATCTTTCGCACCGGCTACTCGACGATCGTGCGCGAGTCGCACGACGCCAGCTGCATGCTGATGGACGCCGCCGGCGAGGTGATCGGCGAGCACGCCGTGCTGCCGCTGCACGTCGGCTGCATGCCGCCGGTCGTGCAAGCGATCGTCGCGGCGTTCGGCAGCGATATCCATTCCGGCGATGCGTTCATCACCAATCACCCGTACGTGAGCGGCGTGCCGCACGCGATGGACATGGCGGTCATCGCGCCGGTGTTTCACGGTGACCGGCTGATCGCGTTCTCCGGCAGCATCGCGCATAAGAGCGATCTCGGCGGCGTGATCCCCGGCACCGGGTTCGCGCAGGCGCGCGAGCTTTTTCAGGAAGGGATCCAGTTTCCACCGGTGCGCTTGATGGCGCGCGGCGTGATGCAGCGCGACGTCGAGGCGATCCTGCGCGCCAACAGCCGCACGCCCGAGCTCATCATGGGCGATATCCGCGGTCAGATCGGCGTCGCGCGCCTGGGCGAACGGCGGCTGGCCGAGACGATGGAGAAATACGGCGTCGACACCGTGCTCGACGTGTTCGCCGACGTGCACCGCGTGAGCGAGGAACGCTTGCGCGCGGCGCTGCGCACCTGGCCCGACGGGGCGTTCGAGGCGGAATCATTCGTCGACACCGACGGCATCAACCTCGACCGCCGCATCCGCTACCACGTGCGCGTCGAGAAGCACGGCGATCGCATCCACTTCGATTTTTCCGGCTGCGACGATCAGGTCGCCGGCCCGATCAACATTCAGCCGGCGCTGGCGCGCAGTTGCCTCTACTACGCGATCGTCGGTTTCGTCGATCCGACGCTGCCCAACAACGCCGGCGTGGCGCGCGTCGTCGAGACGACGTTCCGGCCGGGGTCGGTTCTCGCCGCGCACTATCCGGCCCCGCACAATACGTACATGGCCTCGACGATCGCGCTCACCGAAGCGGCGCTGCAAGCAATGAGCCAGTTCGTGCCCGCGCGGCGGCACGCCGGCAACGGCGGCGTCGGCGCGAACTCGATCACCGGCCGGCGCGCCGACGGCACGACCTTCGTGCAGTACGAGCTGATCGGCTCGGCCTACGGCGGCCGCGCGAACGGCGACGGCGCCTCCGCGATCGATGTCTTGCTCTCCAACGGCCGTACCGCGCCGATCGAGATTCTCGAGAGCGAGTACCCTACGCGCGTGGAGCGCTTCGAGCTGATTCGCGATTCGGCGGGTGCCGGAAAATTTCGCGGCGGCATCGCTCCGCGCCGCGTCTACCGGATGCTGGCCCGGGAGGCGCAATGGACGCTGCGCGGCGGCCGCCACGAGGTTCCGGCGTTCGGCGTGCACGGCGGCAAGCCGGGGCGCGTTGGCGTCGCGCTGCGCCGGAGCGCGGCCGGTGAAGAGAGCCGGCTGCCCAGCCGCTTCAGCGGCGTGCGCCTCGAAGCGAACGACGTCGCGGTGCTCGAGAAAGCCGGCGGCGGGGGTTTCGGCGATCCGCGAGAACGGCCGTTCGGCGCGGTGCTCGACGATGTTCTCGACGGTTACGTGAGCCGGGCTGCAGCAATCGCCGACTACGGCGTCGACCCACAACGACTCGATGAGGAGCTTCAGCGATGGAACGGTTCAACGGCGTGAGACGGATTTGGGCGGCCGGCGCCGCGCTCGCTCTGATCGCAGCGGGCCCGCTCGTCCTCGATAAGGATCAATCGTTCTACGTCGGCGGCGTGTACACGCCGACCAAGGACGGCGATATCGTCGACGGCGCGATGTACGTGCATGCCCTGATACCGGCCAAGATAACGCACAAGTATCCGGTCGTCATGATTCACGGGATCAACAGCACCGGCGTGACGTTCGAGACGACGGCCGACGGCCGCGAGGGCTGGGCGCAGCACTTCGTGCGCGCCGGCTTCGCGGTGTACGTCGTCGATCAGCCGGCGCGCGGCCGTTCGCCCTACCGCGCCGACCTCGACGGACCCGAGCCGCGCTCCGATACCGCCGGTGCGCAAGGCGCCTCGCGCGCGTATGCCGATCCCGAAGCGTACAACGACTATCCGCAAGCGAAGCTGCACACGCAGTGGCCGGGCCTCGGCAAGGAAGGCAACGCGCCCTTCGATGCCTACATGCGCGGACGCTTCGACTCGATCGCGACCGCGTCGGGCCTTTCGGAACGGCAAACGAAAGCCGCCGGTGCCGCGCTGCTCGATCGTATCGGTCCGGCGATTCTGCTCACGCACTCGCAAGGCGGCGCCTTCGGCTGGCAGATCGCCGACGCGCGGCCGCAACTCGTGAAAGCGATCATCGCGGTCGAACCGGCGCTCTCCCCGACGTTTCCGCTGCGCGCGACGAGCGCCCCGCTCTACGGCATCTCATCGACCCCGATCACGTACGCGCCGCCGGTCACCGACACCGACAAGATCGTGCCCGTGCCGCAGCCGCCGGATTCGCCCGACGTCTCGGCGTGCTGGCTGCAAGCGGCACCGGTGCGCCAACTTCCCACGCTGCAGGGTAAACCGATCGCCGTCGTGATCGGTGAAGCTTCACCGCTCGCGCAAACCTCGCAGTGCGTCTCGCACTACCTGGCCCAGGCCGGCGTGCCCAACGAGCTGATTCGCTTAGGCACGGTCGGCATCCACGGCAACAGCCACTCGATGATGCTCGAGAAGAACAGCGACCAGATCGCGAACTTCCTCGAAACCTGGATCGGCAACCACGGAATGTAGCCGGTTTTAGCCCTTCAGCGCCGCCAGCACGACCTCGGCGTTGCGGTTGGGCGGAAACACCGGGTAGAACACGCGCTCGATCACACCCTCGCGCGCGATCCACGCGATGCGCTTGATCAGGGTCAACCCCGCGACGTCCATGGTGGGCAGGCGCAGCGCGCGCGTGAGCGCGAGCCCCGCGTCGCTGAGGATCGGAAACGGCACACCCAGCCGCTGCACGAGTTCGCGCTGATAGCCGGTGTCTTGCGTCGAGAGACCGAACACGGCGGCGCCGAGCGCGGCGAACTCGGCGTGCAAGTCGCGGTAGCCGCTCGTGTGCGGCGTGCAGCCGCGCGCACCGGGAATCTCGTCCCAGTTTTCGACCAGCGGATCGACCCCGGGCTGCCCGGTGCGCGGATAGGCAAACACGACCGCCGTGCCCGCGACCCGAGACAAGTCGATCGTATCTCCGCGAGTGGACACGAGGGCCAGGTGAGGGATGCGCATGCCGGCGAGGTGCGCGGCGGCGCCGTCGTCCACGGGAACCGGAAGATCGTCGGGCAACTGGGTTGGATCGTACATGGTCACCTCGAGCCTGCGGATCGTGTTCTCTGTCTGCCGCCCGGTGTACTTTGATGTTCGGGCCGGCCATCGATGGTGGTTGGTCAGCGGGAGCCGATCGGCGTCAGGCGGCGCAGCGGACCGAGCGCGAGTAACAGCGCGATGACCGCGAGCGCGACGACACAAGCCACGACGCCGTTCCAGCCGGCAGCCGTGTAGACCGCGCCGGCGAGCGAACCAACGATGCTCGAGCCGAGATAATACGCGAAGAGGTAGAGCGAGGTCGCGTGCGCTTTCGCGGTCAGCGCGCGGCGGCCGACCCAGCTGCTCGCCGTCGAGTGCGCGCCGAAGAACCCGACGGTGAGCACGACGATTCCCAGCACGATCGCCCCGAGCGGCCGCTCGAGCGTCAGCAGCGCGCCGGCGATCATCAGCACGACGCTCACCCACAGGATGCGCCGGCGGCCGAAGCGATCGGCGAGACGCCCCATGACCGCCGCCGCGACGACCCCGGCGAGATATGCGGTGAAGATCGCGCCGATCTGCGTTTGGTTTAGCCCGTACGGCGGCGCTTCGAGCCGAAAGCCGAGATAGTTGTACATCGTCACGAACGCGCCCATGAGGACGAAGCCCACCACGTAGAGCAGCGGGAGTCCCGCGTCGCGCACGTGAGCCGCGAACGCGCCGGCGTGCGAGCGCACCGACAGGTTGCGCGGCGCGAAGTTCCGCGACGCCGGCAGCAACAAGTGAAACAGCAACGCGCAGACGAGGCCGCTCGCGCCGATTGCGAGGAGCGCCGCACGCCACCCGGCGGCATCGGCGATCCCGCCGACGATCAAGCGCCCGAACATGCCGCCGAGCCCGGTTCCGCCGACGTACAAGCCCATCGCGAGCCCGAGCGCCGACGGATCGACCTCCTCGCCGAGATACGCCATCGCGACGGCCGGCAGCCCGCTCAGCGCGATCCCCTCGAGGAGACGCAGCGCGACCAGCTCCCCGAACGACTGGGCGCCGGCGCAGGCCAGCGTGATGAGCGACGACGCGACCAGAGCCGCCGCCATCGGTGGTTTGCGTCCCCAGCGCTCGGCGAGCGAACCCGCGACCAACATCGCGAATGCGAGCGCGAAGGTCGAGACGGAGAGCGCCAGGCTCGACGTCGCCGGCGAGACGCCGAACGCCGACGAGAACGCCGGCAACAGCGGCTGCACGTCATACAACGCGGCGAAGGTGGCGAAACCGGCGAGGAACAGCGCCGCATTCGCTCTCCAAAAGCGCGCGGTGCCGGGCCGGATGCGCGTGTCAGAGATCGAGCGTGTTCGGGGCGAACAGCTCTTCGAGGCCTACGCGGCGCTTCGCCAAGCCGTCGTCGACGACCGACTGGGTGATCGTTTCGAGCACGTGCCGCGAGCGCTTCACACCGTAGGGGAGTACGTCGGTGTGCATGGTCGCATCGGCGCCCTTGGACACGAGGCCCGCGTCGACGTATGGTTCCAGGGCCCGGTCGAGATCGTGCGTGTTGCGTTTCTTGACCGCCTCGAACATGTTGTAGAGGTTCAGCACGACCCACGGGTTCTTCTCGACGATCGAGCGGCGCACGACGACGCAGTGGTTGATCGGGTAGATATTCGTTTTCGCATAATAGCGCTTGGCTTCGGCCGGCGGATCGAAGAGGTAGCGGACGTCGGGGCTCTTGCGCGGGTCGACGACGCTGCGATCGACCAGGTTGCGCGCGTCGATCCAGTGCGAGAGCGCGTCGAGCTCGCCGTCGATCAGCATCTGGCCGAGGTTCTTGTCCTTGGGAACGTACTGCAAATCGATGCCGGGCGGCGGTCCGAAGTTGGTTTGTCCGCCGTGGCTTTGATCGGGATTGCGTTCCATGTACCAGTGTTCGGTGCGCGGATCGACGCCGTATTCCGAGCGCAGCACCGAGCGCGTCCAGAGGGCGGCCGTCTGTTGAAATTCCGGGACGCCCACGCGTTTGCCGGCGAGGTCGGCCGGCTTGTCGATGCCGCGGTCGGTGCGCACCAGCACCCCGGTGTGGAAGAAGCGGCGGGTGGTGAAGACCGGCAGGCCGACCCATTCGGTTTGCGCCTGCGAGGTGGCGATCGTCAGCGACGAGCACGACATCTCCGAGACGTCGAACTCGGCGTACTTCAATTGCCGAAAGAACATCTCCGAGGGGTGCAATGCGGTCGTTTCGAGCTCGATTGCTTCGGGTGTAACGAGACCGTCGATGATGGGCTGCGTGCGCGGGTTCGACGAGAGGGCGCAGGTCAGCTTGAGTTTTGCCATACGCTTGGCGCCTTCGGGCAGGGGGAAAAAAATCTTCCGCCGGAAGTGCGATCTCATGAAGCGCTTGGAGATGCTGGCCGCCACGGCTGCCGTCCTGGCCGCGCCGGCCCGCGGAGCGGCGCAAACCGCGGCGCCGGTGATTCACGTCGGTACCGGTCTCGCGGAGGAAAAAGAGCTGGTCTACTACGCGCAAGACCGCGGCTTCTTCAAGCAGGCCGGCCTCGACGTGCAGATCGACGTGATGCTCGATGGCGGCGCCGCCACGGCGGCGGTGATCGCCGGCGCGCTCGACGTGACCGTGACCAACACGGGCTCGCTGGCGGCCGCGCACGCGCGCGGCTTGCCCTTTGCGCTGATCTTTCCGGGCGCGCTGTACTCGCCCACGACGCCGATCGCCTATTTGGTCACGGCTCCCGATTCGCCGATTCGCACGGCCAAAGATTTGGCCGGCAAAACGATCGGCGTCACGACGCTGCGCGATATGGTGCAAGCGGCCGGCATGGGCTGGATCGATAAAAACGGCGGTGATTCGAAGACGGCGGTGTTCTTCGAGATTCCGCTCGCCCAGATGGCGGCGGCGATCGACCGCAAACGGCTCGACGCCGCGATCGTGGTCGAGCCGCGCTATACCGACTCCAAGTCGCAGTACCGCGTCCTCGGCACGCCCTACGAAGCGATCGCGGCCGGTAAGCCGTTCATCACCTCGGCCACGATCGCCAACAAAGCCTGGGCCGAAGGGAACCCCGCACTGGTCGCGCGTTTCGTTGCGGCGCTGCGCGCAACGGCCGAGTGGGCGAACAAAAACCCCGCCGGCTGCGGCGAGATATTGGCCAAGTACTCGAAGGTCGCGCCCGACGTCATCGCCATGATTCCGCGGCTGGGCTGGGCCGAGACGCTGGCGGCGGCGCAGATCCAGCCGGTCATCGACATCACCGCGCGCTACGGCATGTTGCCGCACGCGTTTGCGGCCGGCGAACTGTTCGCGGCGGCGCGCTGACGTGCTGACCGAAGCGACCAACGAACTGTTCGCGCGCGTCGGCCGCGGGATGCCGATGGGCGACTTGCTGCGGCGCTACTGGATGCCGATCGGCGCGGTCAGCGAATTCGACCAGCCGGGTGTGAAAGCGCTGCGGTTGTTCGGCGAGGACCTCGCGCTATACCGCGATCTGGCCGGGAACTTCGGTCTCGTCGACCGGCACTGCCCGCACCGGCGCGCCGACCTCTCCTACGGCTTCGTCGAAGACTGCGGCCTGCGCTGCAACTATCACGGCTGGCGCTTCGATGCATCCGGACGCTGCCTCGAGCAACCCTTCGAAGACGTTGCGACCGACGGTCATTACAAAGACAAGGTGCGCATCACGGCCTATCCGGTGGAAGCCAAGGCCGGCCTGTTGTGGGCCTACTTCGGGCCGGCGCCCGCGCCGCTCGTGCCGACCTGGGAGCCGTTCACCTGGAAGAACGGCTTCGTGCAGATCGTGATTTCCGAGGTGCCGTGCAACTGGTTTCAGTGTCAGGAGAACTCGATCGACCCCGTGCACTTCGAATGGATGCACCGCAACTGGAGTACGCGGCTGCGGGGCAAGACCGGCCCCTACGCTGCGCGCCACGTGAAGCTCGGGTTCGATGAGTTCGATTACGGCTTCGTCTACCGGCGCGTGCTCGAGGACACCGACGAGTCGAACGAGTGGTGGACCGTCGGGCGCGTGTGCCTGTGGCCGAACGCGCTGTTCACGACCAACCACTTCGAGTGGCGCGTGCCGATCGACGACGAGCACACGCTCAGCATCACGTGGTACTTCAGCCGCGTGCCGAAGGAAAACGAGCCCTACGTTCAGGAGCGCATTCCGCATTGGTACGGCCCGGTCAAGGACGCGTTCACCGGCCGCTGGATCACCAGTCACGTGATGAACCAAGACTTCGTCGCCTGGCTCGGTCAGGGCGCGATCGCCGATCGCACCCAGGAGCACCTCGGCGCGAGCGACCGCGGCATCATCATGATGCGCAAGCGCTTTCTCGACGATCTGCAAGCCCTCGCGCGCGGCGAGGATCCCAAGGCCGTGGTGCGCGATCCCGAGCAGAACGCGTGCCTCTCGCTTCCGATTACGCAACGCGATTTTTTCGAGAACGGCCTCACCAGCGCCGAGATGGCCGGCGAGACGCACTATAAGGTGCAGCGCTCGATCGGCGAGTACAACCTCCAAGCGGGCCAGCCGGCCGAGGTCCGCGCCGCGCACGACGAAGCGATGCGCGTGCGCGTCTCCTAGTCGACGAAGCGCCGGCGGCCGGCGAAAGCGCCGGCGATCATCGTCAGCAGCACGAGGAAGAGCAGCCAGATCGTCGATGCGAGCCGCGCATCGGGACTATGGTTGACCAACCCCAGCACCAGCGGGCCGGCCGATGCGATGAGATACCCCACGCATTGCGCCATCGACGAGAGGCGCGCGGCGTTGTCGGTCGTGCGCGCGCGGATGACCGGGAAGGTCAAGGCGACCGCGAACATCGCGCCGATCGCGAAACCGAAGACGGCGCAGGCGGCAAAGACCGTCGCAAGCGGTCCGTAAAGCACCGCGACGATCAGCGCACCGTTCGCGGCGACGATCGCGACGGCCATGATGTCTTGACGCGGCGTCTTGGTCAGGATCACCGGCGTGATGAGCGCCGCCATGAACTGGGTGAAGTAGAAGACCGTGAGGTCGGCCGCGACGTCGTGCAGCGACACGCCGCGGCCGGCGATCAGCGCGCCGAGCCAGAGCGCGCAAGCATAGAAGATCCCCGACTGCAAGCCCATGAAGCCCGAGACGGCCCACGCGAGGCCGTTCTTCCAGAAGCCCGTCCCCGCGACGCGCGGCTGCGGCCGCAAGTTGTCGGCCAGCAGCGGCAGCGCCAGCACCATTGCCGCGAGCGCCGGCAGCGCCCACACGGCGAGCGTCGGGACGCCAATCGGCCGAAGCGCGCGAAGATCACCGGCGTGAGCGAGATGCTGATCAGCGCACCCGACGTGAGCATCATCGTGTAGACACCCATGGCGAGCCCGATGCGCGCGGCCAGACGGGCCTTGACGAGCGTCGGCACGTAGACGTTGCCGAGGCCGATCCCGATGCCGAGCACGAGCGCCCCGGCATAGAGCGTCACCTCGCTGCCGGCGCTGCGCAACGCCGTTCCCACCGCCACCAGGAAGAGCGCAAAGATGAGACCGCCGCTCCAGCCCAAACGGCGTCCGACCGGCACCGCGATCGCCGATGCGAAGCCGAGCGCGAAGATCGGCAGCGCGGTGAGCACGCCCGCCCCGAACGGCGAGAGCGCGAGCGAACGCTGCAGCGCGGGCAGCACGAGCCCGAGGGTCAAGAGTGCCGGGCGCAGGTTCAACGTCGCCGCGACGATGACGAGCGGCAAATACCAGCGGAGCGCGGCCTTCACGGATGATTGAGCGCCGCTTGTACCTGCGGTTCGCGGTGGTGGGCGAGCCAGTCGATGACGCCCTCGCGCGTGACGAAGCCGAGAAACATGCCGTCCACATCGACGACGGGCAGCTGGTGGAAACCGGTCTTACCGAGGATCGCCAGCGCTTGCGCGGCATCGGCGGTCGGCGCGATCGAGGTGACGTCGTGCTCGCGTTTCATCACCGCGGTCACATACGTTTGCTCGAGCGCCTCACCGTCGGAGTGGGCGAAATCGCCGAGCGTCACGAGTCCCACGAAGCGTTCGCCGAGCACGACCGGCAGCGCGCGCACGCCCTTGTTCAGCATCAACTTGAGGGCCGTGTCGGCGTGGGTGTCGGCCGCGAGCGTCGCCGCGGCGGGCACGGCGAGCTGCAGTGCCGAGTGCCCGCGCAGCGCTACCTGCAAGCGCGCTTGGCGCTGTTCGCCCTGCGCCGAGAGCAAGAGGAACCAGCCGATGAACGTGAACCACAGCCCCGCGCCGAAGCCCTGCAGCAACACGTCGGCGATGCCGATCGCGATCATCAGCCACGCGAACACGACGCCGACGCGGCCCGCGATCCGCGTCGCGCGCACGCGGTCGCGCAGGACGGCCCACAGGATCGCTTGCAGCACGCGGCCGCCGTCCATCGGAAAGGCCGGGACCAGGTTGAAGACGCCGACGATCGCGTTGGCCGTGGCCAGATACGCGAGCACGATGCCGAGCGGTGATTTCGTGCCGATCTGGGTCGCGGCGAAGCCCGCGATGACGGCGAGGACGAGGCTCATCAACGGTCCGGCGAAGGCGAGCCAGGCCGCCGGCAGCGGCGCCTTCGGTTCTTCGGTGAGGCTCGAGGCTCCGCCGAAGATGAACAGGCGAATTTCCTTGACCGGGATGCCCTGCGAGCGCGCGACCAGCGAGTGCGCGAGCTCGTGCAAGACCACGCTGGCGAAGAACAAGAGCGCGGTTCCGACCGCCAGCAGCACGCGCACGCCCGGCGTGACGTCGATCGTCCCGAACGGTCCGGTCGAGCTGCCCAACGCCCACGAGACGATGGCGAAGATGAACAGCCACGACACGTCAACGATGATGTTGACGCCGAAGACTTGACCGATGCGCATGCTTAGGAAGAACCCGATGTGCTGCGGTACGTTGCCGGCCGGTCGGCCACGACCGGGTTTCGCAGGACGCCTAGGCCCGTGATCTCGACCTCGACCGTGTCGCCGGGCCGCATGTGGACGCGGCCGGGGATCTTCGTTCCGCCGACTTGCGCCGCGAGATCGTTGCCGGCGGCGTCGTCCGGCGCCGGCGGCAGGGCGCCGCGTCGTTCCCATCGCGATCACGTCGCCCGGCTGCGAGCGTGTAGCCGGTCGAGAGATAGTTGATCACCTGCGCGACCGAAAACAGCATGTCGTCGAGCGGCGCTTGCTGACGCATCGACGCCGTTGAGGCGCGTGATGAGCGCGTGCGTGCGCCGGATCGCCGAACTCATCGGCCGTCATCATCCACGGACCGTACGAACCCGACGACTCGAAGTTCTTGCCCAAACCGAACTGCCGGTTGTGGCTCTGGAACTCGCGCACCGAGCCTTCGTTTACCGCGCAATAGCCCGCGACGTGCTCGAGCGCGCGGTCGATCGGGATGTGCCGTCCGCCGCGGCCGATGATCACGCCGAGTTCGCCCTCGTAGTCGAACGCGCGCGCGACGCTCGGGCGGCGGCGCGACGAGCGGCGCATTCCGGCGGCACGAACGACGCCGGCACGCGCAAGAAGATCTGCGGATGCACCTGCGACGTCGTGAGCCCCGTCTCCGCGAGATGCGTCTTGAAGTTGAGCGCCAGCGCCCAGAAGCCGTGCGGCTGGTGCAAGCAGCGGCGCGTATTTCACGTCCGCCAGGCGGTATTTGCCCTTCGCGCCGGCGGTCGCCGCGCGCAATCGCGCGAGACAATCGGGCAGCTGCAGCAGCGCATCGAGCGTGCGCGGCAAGTGTCGGCGTCGAGTTCGTGCACCGACGCGAACGTCGCGTCGTCGACCATGACGCCGAGACTCGGCACGCCGTCCGCGACGTAGCCGATGATCCGCATTAGGCTACTTTCGCGAGCGCGGCGTACACGCGCTCGGAGGTGACCGGGAACTCGATAGAGCGCGGACGCCGACCGCGCGGTAGATCGCGTTGACCAGCGCCGGCGCGACGCCGCTGTTGCTGAGTTCGCCCGCCATCTTCGCGCCGTAACGGCCCGTGGCCGGGCCGGATCTCGACGAGCACGGTGCGGAACGGCGGGATGTCCATCATCGTGGGCAGCTTGTACTCGCCGAGACTGAGCGTCGCGATCTTGCCGCTCTCGTCGACCGGCATCTCTTCCATCATCGCGCCGCCGATGCCGTAGATGAAGCCGCCGTCGAGCTGGCCCTTGATGCGCGACCGGATTGATGATCTGGCCGACTTCGGCCACGAGCAACGCGTCGACGATGCGGAAGGCGCCGGTTTCGCGGTCGACGTCGACGTCGAGACAGAACGCCGAACAGCTGTAATCGCCCGGATCGGCCGGGTCGTGATACTCGCCGTCGAACGTGCCGCTGACTTCGAGCGTCGCCGTTGCGCGCCGCGACGTCGTGCGAACGGTTCGCTGCGGCCGGTGCGCGGATCGATGAACGAGATCGTCGCGCAGCGCGAGTCCCCATTCGCCCTCGATGCGCTGCGCGCAAGCGCTCGGCGCCGTTCTTGGCCGCGCCGCCGACCACGTGCGTCACGCGGCTGGCGCCCGCACCCGGGATCGAGCTCGGACTCGCGCCGTGTTGCCGCGCCGCACGTCGATGCGCTCCGGGCGCCACCGACAGCGTGGCCGCGATCACGCGCCGGATCACGGTGTGACCGCCCGAGCCTTGGTCGGGCACGCCGGTGACGACGTCGATACGGCCGGTCGGGCGTGAGCCGCATGCGCAGCGATGTTTTGCCGTGACCGGTGTGCCGGCAGCACGAGCGCGATGCCGCGCGCGCGGCCGGCCGGGAGCGGCTACGTCCCAGGCTGTGTGCGCGCGCAGCGCCTCCAGCACGGCGTACGCGCGCGGCGCGCGCACGAGTCTCGCCCGTCAGAGCGGTCTCGCCCTCGCGGATCGCGTTGAGCATGCGGAACTCGAGCGGGTCGATGCCGAGGTCGTGCGCGATGATATCGGCGTGCTGCTCCCACGCGAAGTACGTCTGCACGTCGCCCGGCGAGCGCATGTGGGCGGCCGGGATCGTGTTCGTGTACACCGACGTGATGTCGAGCCGCACGTTCGGGCACCTGATAGGGGACGGTGCCGTAGCCGATCGCCTGCAGCAGGCTCGGCGTCGGTTTGCCGGCCGCGTAGGCGCCGCCGTCGTAGAGCATCTCCGAGCGGTGCGCGAGAAACTTGCCGTGCTCGTCGACGCCGGTCTTCAGCGTGACGTACGCGCGGATGCCGCGTCGTCATGCCCTGCAGCTCATCGGTGTACGTCTGCACGCGCCGCACGGGCCGGCCCGTCGCGCTTGGCCAGGAAGTAGCATGGGAACTCATCGACCGTCAGCCCTTTGCCGCCGAAGTCGCCGCCGATCGCGTTCGTCTCGACCACGATCCGCTCGGCCGGCACGCCGGTAACGTGCGCGAGCTGCGCGCGCAGGGCGAACGGCGACTTGTTCGGGCGAATGCACGTGCAGCGGTGCCGTCGTCGTCGATCCACACGAGCGTCGCGTGCGGTTCAATGTAGCCGCAGTGCTGGCGCGGCGTCACGAAGCGGTGCTCGTACACGCGGTGCGCGCGCGCGAACAGCGCGTCGAGATCGCGCTCGCCTTTCTCGAGCACGCTCCAGGCGTGCATGTTCGGGTTCGGAAGCGCCGGCCGCGGGCTGTTCTGAAAGGCGAGGTAGTGGTAGGAGTCCCAGTCGGGGTGCAGCACGGGCGCATTCGGCGCCAACGCCTCGGCCGGCGTCAGCACCGGCGTCAGTTCCTCGTAGCGCACCTCGATGCGCCGGGCCGCTTCTTCGGCGGCCTCGCGCGTTTCCGCGGCTACGGCCGCGACGCGGTCGCCGATGAACCGCACGACGTCGTAGGCGAGTACGGGCCAATCGAAGATCTGCCGGCCCAAGCGCAACGGACCGATGTCCTGCGCGGTCAGCACGGCCCGCACGCCCGGCACCGCCCGCGCGGCGGCGGTATCGATCGAACGCACGCGCGCGTAGGCGTGCGGGCTCGTCGTATAGGCCGCCCACAGCATGTTCGGGCGGTGAACGTCGGCCGTGTACTGCGTCTTGCCGCTGACTTTATCGCGGCCATCGATGCGGATTTCCGATTCATCGAAGAGCGCGGTGCCCGGCCGGGCCTCGCGTACGGCGGTTATTTCAGCGGTGCTCCGCCGAGTTTGCTGACGCCGACCCAGGTGTCTTTGGCCGGGTCCCAGCGCACCATAACGACCGCGTCAACGCCGATGCCGCGCTGCGGAACCGCTTTGAAATCATACACGCCGTTCACGCCGACGTAGCCCTTGAGCGCGGCGATCGTGCTGCGAATCTGTTCGCCCGTGGCGCCGAGGCCGAGTTTCTTGAGCGCCGCCAGCACGATCATCGTCGGGTCCCACGCCAGGCACTGTCCTATGTCGGGCCGCACGCCGCCGTTGGCCTTAAACGCATCGACGTACGCCTGCACGGCGCTGCGCACCGGACCCGGCGCGAGCTGATCGAGCGCCGCCGCCGGCGGCGCCGGGAAGAGCAGCTCGCCCGGAATGAAGCCGGCGTAGGCTTTCATCTGCGCGTAGGTGAGGTTGCCTTCGCTCGTGATGAACGGCAGGTTGAGACCCACGTCCACCGCGCCGCGCAGCAACGTCGCGGCCGGCGTTCCGGTGCTCCAGGCCAGCAGCGCCTGCGCACCCGAGGCTTTGATGCGCGTCATCTGCGCCGTGACGCTCAGATCGGTCGGGTTGAAGTGCTCGCGCGCGATGATGGTCGTGCCGTAAGGGCTCTTATCGCCGAACGCCGCATCGATGGCGCGCTCGGCGTCTTGGCCGGTGGCATCGGTCGAGGTGATCATGCCGATTTTCTTGAGTCCGCGCGCGCTCAGATAGCGCGCGCTGGCCATGATCAGGTCGTTGGTCGAGATGTTCGATGAAAACGCGTACGAACCGGCATCCGGGTGGATGCCCGGTGAAAAGCAGTACATCACCGGGCCCGCGTCTTTGACCAGCGGCACCATGGCGCTGCAGTTGGAAACCAGCGACGAGCCGAGGATGACGGCGACCTTCTTCGCGATCACGCCGTTGGTCAGCTGAACGGCGACTTGCGGGTTGGACTGATCGTCCTGGATGACGAACTTGATCGGCCGCCCGTCGATGCCGCCGCTCTTGTTCGTAAGCGTCTCGATCACGCCCAGCGTGTCGGACTCTTCCTTACCGAGAAATGCCCCCGCGCCGGTGACCGGCAGGATGGCGTAAATCTCGAACGGATCGGCGGCCGACCCCGTGAGCGGTGCGGCGAGCAGCGCGGCCGTCAGCAGCGCGGTGCAAAACTTTCGCATGCGCTAATCGTCTCGAACGGTGACGCGCTTGAGCAAACGGCGTTCGTTGGGATCGAAGTCGTTGCGCCGGTGCGCGACGCAGCGGTTGTCCCAAATGAGCGTGTCGCCGAGTTTCCAGCGATGCTCGTAGGCGAACTCGGGCCGCGCCATGCGTTCGAACAGCTCGCCGAGCAGGGCGTTGCCCTCATCTTCGGGCAGCTCGACGATGCGTTCGGTCATCAACGGCGAGACCCAGAACGACTTTTCGCCGCTGGCCGGCAGCGTTTTCACGATCGGGTGGACGGCGTGCGGCGTGGTGGCGGTCAGAACGCGCGAATTTCGGCTGGCCGCGTCGTAATCGTAGAGGTTGGCCGCGGTCAGGCCGTCGAGTTTGCGCTTCGTTTTCTCGGGCAGCGACGCGTAGGCGCGGGCGATGTTCGCATAGATCGTTTCGCCGCCCCACGACGGGATCTCGACGGCGTGCAGCACCGCGGCTTTGTTCGGCGTCGGCTGATGCATCCGGTCGAAGTGCCACTCGACTTCGCCGTCGGGAAGCTTGCCCACCAGTTCGCCGTTGTGGCGAACGTTCGAGATGACCATGACTTCCGCGCGCGTGGTCACGGGGCTCGGAAACTTCGCGCGTTCGAGGTTCCCGAAGCATTCGGCGAAGCGCACGAGATCGTCGTCGGACATCACGTCGCCGTGAACCACGAGCACGTGGTAGCGGGCGAAGGCCTCGCGCAGCGTGCGGGCGTCCTCAGCGGCGATCTCGCGGCAGTCGATGCCGGAGACTTCCGCGCCGAGGGCGGCGTCGAAGGGCTGAATTGAAACGGGCATGGGCACTCCGGAAAAATGTTTCGTCGCTGACGATTTGTCATGTATCCGGGCGCCCAAACCCTGTCGGACGGGCAAGTCAAGCAGGCCGATTCCCTAGGCCGGCCGGTGGGGCCGCTCCGCGAGCCATGCTTTGAACGGCTCGAGCGCCAGCGGCCGGCAGATCGCGAAGCCCTGCATGTAGCGGCAGGCGTGCCGGCGCAGCCAATCGACTTCGCCTGAGCGCTCAACGCCCTCGGCCAAGGCGTCGAAGCCGAAGTGCTCGGTGATCGAGAGGATCGTCTCGGCGATCGTGGCATCGTGCGGATCGGTCAAGATGCCCGAGACGAAGCTCTGGTCGATCTTCACAATATCGACCGGCAGCCGTTTCAGCGACGACAACGATGAGTAGCCGGTGCCGAAATCGTCGATCGCGATGCGCACGTTGAGCCGCCGGAGCGCCCGGCAAACCAGCCGCGTGCCCTCGACGTTGCGCATCGCATCGGATTCGGTTATCTCAACACCTACGTTACTCAAATTCACGCCGCTGCGGGCCGCGATCGAGAACGCGCGAATCACCTTCGAATCGCCGGCTTGCCGCCCCGAGAGGTTGAAGTAGAGCCGGAAGCCCGGCCGCAACGCGGCCAATTCGTTGGCCGCGGCCAACGCGTGCTGCATCACCCAGGTGTCGATGCTCGCGATGATTCCGTGCTCCTCGGCGAACGGGATGAACTGATTGGGCAGCAGCAACCCGCGCAGCGGGTGCTTCCAGCGGATCAAGGCTTCGCAGCCGCTGACGTTGCCGGTCGCCACCTCGACGTGCGGCTGAAAATAGAGCGTGAACTGGTCGTTTGCGATCGCTTCGGCCAGCTCGTTCCGCAATGCCGTGCGGCGCGGCGCATCGCCTTCCATGCCCGTCTCGTAGAACACGATCGAGCCGTAGCCGTGCTCCTTCGCGTTGAGCAGCGCCGCGCCGGCACGCGAGAGGATCCCGTCGACCGTCGTCCCGTCGTCGGGCGCAACGGCGACGCCGAGGGTTCCCGTTCGCGCGATGAGGTCCGTGCCGTCGCGGTCACCGGTCAAGAACGACGTTGCGAAGATGCCTGCGAAGTCGAGCGCGCGCTCGTTCACGGCTTGCCTGGAAACCGTATTCGGGATGTAGATGCCGAAGACGTCGCCTTCGATGCGACCGACGACCTCGTCACCGACCGCGCGCCGCCGCAGTTCGTGACCGACTTCCACGAGGACCGCATCCCCAATCATGTGACCGCGCGTTTCATTGATCTCCCGAAACGCGTCGATGTTGACCAGCACGATTGCGTAATGGTCGCACGATCGTGCGGCGGACCGTGCCTGCGAGCGAAACTGCGAACGGCTCAGCAGACCGGTAAGCGCGTCGTGCGATTGCTGGTACTGAATGCGTTCGTACTGCCAGCGCTGCTGCAAATGGTTGGCGAAAAACGATGCGACGACTTCGATATAGGCGTGGTCGTGCGGCCCCAGCGGTTCGCGTGTCGGTTCGGTGGACGAAAAGGAGAGACCCCAGCTCGTCGTGCCGGCGGTGAAGGTCGTCACGATCAGCGAGCGCGTTCCCAGCCCGCGCCCTAACGGGCTGCGCTCGTTGCTGGCTTCGAAGTCGTCCCACGACCGCGTGCCGCGTCCTTCCGAGCTAACGGTGGCGATGATGCTTTGTGCGACCGGAATCGAGGAGCCGACCGGCGGAAAGCCCGCCGGCACGGGCATCGCTGATGCGAGGGCCTTTACGGTAAGCAACGAGCCTTCGATAAACCACAGGACCCCGCGATAATTTTGCGGCGGCCGAATCGACTCCGCGGCCTGGAGCAGCATCGCTTGTAAGAGCTCTTGGTCTTGCAGGCTGGGGTTATTCGCGATCTTCTGCAGCGCTTCGAGACGCTCCGCATGCTGGCGCGAGCGCTGCTCTTCGTCGCGCAGTGAAACTTCGAGCTGGCCGACCTGCAGTTGGTTGGCGAACGACGATGCAAGCACGTCGAGGTAGGCGAAGTCGTCCGCGCCGAACGGGATCGTGGTCGGCTGGGGTGATCCGAACGCCAGCCAGTACTTCCGGCCGCCGGCTTCGAAGTCGGTCGAAAGCGCCGCCCGCCAGCCGGGAAAGGCCAACGTCGGCGGGGCATCTCGTTGCGTTGCGAGGTCATCCCAACCACGCGTGCCGCTACCGATGGGAATCATGGTTTCGGCGAGCGGGGTCCGCCGGCCGACCTGCATGCGCGCGATGGGATCCTGGGAACCGGCTTCGGCCCCGACAGCGATCAAGACGACCTCGTCCCCTTCGATGCGTCCGAGCAGGCCGTGAAAGGCTTGCTGCGGACGGATGGCCGTCGCAGCTTGCCGCAGCATCGCGAGCATGAGGTTTCCGCCGTGCAATTGCGGGTTGTTGGCGACTTGCCACAGCGTGGCGAGCCGCTCGGCATGTTGGCGCGCGAGCGACTCGGCGTCGCGCAGCGAGCCTTCCAGGCGCTCTTGTTCGAGATGCCGCCCGAACAGCGAGCCCAAGACTTCAATGTACTCATCGTCTTCGGGCTCGTATGCCGTCGTCGAGGGCGGCTCGAGTGAGGCGATCGAGAGGATGTGGACGCTCTCGTTCACGAGAAAGTGGGTGGCGATCTGGCTGCGCAACCCGGCGGCACGCGCATGCACGGGCAGGTCCGCCAGCGTTTGGCAATCGGGCCACGATTGGGTTCGGCCCGCGCCGAGGTCGCGCGCGACCAGCGTTTCGCACGTCTCGGTTCGCGTGCCGATGCGCAAAAATGTCGCGATCGTTGCGGCGTCGCGGTTGTCGCCGCCGGCGACGGCATCGAGTACATACGATGTTTGTTCGATGTGACCCAGCATGCCGACCGAGGATTGACCCGGACACATCTCTTTGGCGGCCTCGCAAAGCATCGCGAGTATCAAGGCACCACCGCGCAGGCTGGGCGTGTTGACGATCCGCCAGATCGATTCCAGGCGCTTGGCCTGGCGCTTCGCGCGTTCCTCCGAGCCCTCGAGAGACAGCTCGACGCTCTGCATTTCGGCCGTGAGCGCGCTGACTTCCGCCGCATGTTCGGCTTTCGCCAGGCGCAGCTCTTCGGCCCGATTTCGCTCGGTGAGATCGACGATCGACGCGAGAATGTAGTCACCGCGCGAGGTCGCGAAGGGACTGAGACCGATCTGCAGCGGCACCCGGCCGCCATCTTTGTGCAGACCCCAAAACTCACCATCGCGCAGGCGCTCGGGAAGCAGCATGTCCACCGAGCGGTCGAGCAAGTCGTGGCGCAGGTAGCCGAACATCCGCTCCACCTGACTGTTGACGAGCGTGATGCGGCCTTGACTGTCGGTCACGATCAGCGCGTTGGCGGCGCCGTCGATGACGAGCCGCATTTGCTCCGCGCCGTGCCGGCGTTCCTCGGCGTCCATGCGCTCGGTGATGTCGACGATCGCCACCAGCACGAAGGCACCCCGCCGGCTGAGGATGGGGTTCAAGCCGATCTCGATCGGCACTTCGCGCCCGTCCTTGCGCAACCCGTAGAGTTTCTGACCCGTATCCATCGGCCGGCCGGACGGTGCGAGCATGTATTCATCGCGCAGCTTGACGTAGGCGTCGCGAAACCGCTCCGGGATGAGAACGCGTGCGTCTTGGCCGCGCAGTTCATCCGCTGCGTACCCGAACAGCAGCTGAGCATGGCCGTTCGCGAGCGTGATGGCGCCGCGCTTGTCGCCGACGATGATGGCGACCGGCGTCGCTTCCACGACCACCCGCAAATGTTCGTGAACGTCTTTCATTCGAGTGCCGCGCGCGTCACCGCGACGAGGCCTAAGGCGAGACCGGCGAGCACCGGCACGCGCAGCCACTGCAGCAACAGCGACGGCCGTGCGAGTTCGGAGCGCGAGAAATCGCCCCAGCTGCTCTCGGCGAGCGCTCCCGGCGGGTACGAACGCGCGACGAAGTGGGTTTCGCCCGGCCCGAAGCCGGTCCGTGCCAAAGCCAGCACCGAAACGGCGATCAACGCCGCCAGCGCGGTGAGTACGAGCCCGCGCCGCGCGCCCATCGTGGCGCGGGCAAACCAGCCGACGAGCAGCGGTGTGAAGCCGGTCATCACCGATGCACTAACCACGTTCCACGGAATCATCACGAGCGTGACCGCGGTCGCGGCCAGATTGCGTTGTCGCGGATACCGCGCGTAGACCATCAGGAACGCCGGAAAAGCGACCGCCAGTTGGGCAAAGTGAATGTGCACGCCGCCGAAAACGGCGAACGCCGGCGGCAGCAGAACGAGCGCCGCGCGGTTCCCGCTCGCGCGCTGCATGCGCCACGCGACCGCAATGCCCAGGGCCGTCATGCCGGCGTACATCGCCTCACCCAACCGCACCGCGGCGGAAGCGCCGACACCGGCCGACGTGAGGATCGAGGTCAAGCTGAATTGCCATTCGTAGGCGTTGGAGAACGCGTGGGCCGGGATCACGTCGAGCACGTAGGAGATGCTCGTCGCGAGCCCCACGCCGGCGATGCCGGCGACGGCGAGCAGCGCGCTGAAGAGAATGATCGGCAGCCGCGTACGCGGCAGCGCGACGAGCATTGCGAGGAGTACCGGCAGGGCCAAGTGCGGCTCGATGCAGGCCGCCACCGCGCACGCGGAGGCTGCGACCCAACGCTGCCTCTGGACGAGGACGGCGGCCGCCGCCAGGGCGAGAAGGACCAGCGGCTCGGGTTGCCCGAGGAAGTACATCTGCGTGGCGGTGATCGCGGCGAACGCCAGGTTCAGCAGGACGCTCGATACACCGGTCGCGCGTGCGTACAGCCGCACGGTGGCGATCATGGCGGCGATCAGTAGCAGTCCGTAAACGGTGCAGGCAACGGCAAACGGCAAGCGCGCCAAGGGCACGAACGCGACGAGGATCCCGGGCGGCAGCGGTGCGGGCAACGTGACCGACGGAAAGTTCGCGGGCCGCGCCGGCGGGTGCGAACGTTCCTCGCACGAGTGCAGCGGCTCCTCGAGGTAGGGGTTCGCGCGCTGGGCGATCGCGTCGCCGGCGCAGTAAAAGGCACGAAAGTCGCCCATGAGGTTGGCCGGTCCCGTCACCACGATCATTGCGACGAGCATCAACGGAGCGAGGAGCCAGGCCGTGATCTCCGCCAGTCGTGTCACGTTACTGGGAGATGACCATCTGCGAGCGGCTCGTCAGCGGGATCACCAGGATCGAGACGAGCGGCGCGATGAACGAAAATGAATAGGCCACCGTGACCGAGACGAGACAGCCCGAGCCGTCGAAGGGACTGGCCGTGCTGGTGCAGCCGGTATTGCCGCCCGCGCACGTTGTGGTCACGGTCAGCAGGCTCGCCGTGATGCCCGCCGACTGCGCGAGCACGTAAGCCTTCAGCGGATCCGGGCTGCCGCCGGCGCACGCCGCGACGCCGTTGACGATCGCATAGCGGCTGGCCAGACGCGCACCTTCGGAGACGAGATGATAGGTGTAGAGGGCGCGCGCGAAATCGATGATTCCGAAGAGCATAACGATCGCCGCCAGGCTGCAGACGGCGAACTCGGCCAGCACTTGGCCGCGGTCGTTCACTGCGCCACGCGCATGATCGCTGCCGTTTGGATCGTGACCGCGCGCAAAGCGGCCGGCAGCGGGGCGTAGTTGACGAGCGAGGTTTCCGTGCCGGTGACGACCACTCTGACGTAGAGGTTCTGGTGGTTGGTACTGCAAGCGCCGGCGGCGCCGCAGACTGAGGCCGTCAGGTCCTCGCATTGGCAATAGCTCGACGCCACCGCGCTGACGCCGGTCAAGTTCGCATCGTTGGTCGCGGCGGTCTGCATTCCGGCCTTGTCGGCGGCCGTGGTGTGATTTTGCGCCCCGTATTGCACGCCCGCGCGGGCCGCGCCGGCAACCGTGAGCGCGAGGTTGCCCGCGCGTCCGGCCTCGACCAGCCCCAAGAGAACGAGCAGCAGCAGCGGCGCGATGACGACGAGTTCCGACATCGCCGCACCCGAGGTCCCGCGCGCGTTCGCTCTCATTGCACCAGCACCGGGTGCGCGAGGCCGGCGGTTTGGTTCGCGACCGGCGGCACGGTGATCGAACCGCCGAACACGTTCAAGACGGAAGCGACGACGAACGTCCAGGTGTTTTGCGCGCCGTCGTTCTGCACGGTCGCCGTCGGAAAATACATCAGCCCGGAAATCGATGTCACGGCGCTGCGCTCATCGAAGATGGCGGTGTCGGTGGGATTCTGATAGAGCGCCACGCCGGCCGTGTTGCCGGTCGTCGGCGCGCTCAGCGTGATGCTCGGTGATTGAATCGTCATCGAGCCCCCGGCGGGACCGTTGTAGAACGTGATCCCCGCGCCGGTGATGGTGGCGCCGTAGACGTTCATGCCGGCATCGAATTCATACACGCCCGGTGCGAAGGTCAGCGTGTTCGCGCCTTGGACGTAGAGCTGCGTGCAATACCGTCCCGGCTGGATCGTCACGGCGGTGCTGTAGGCGGGTGTGGCGTTCAAGCACGTGCCGGAGCTGGGCGGGTTGGCCTTGAGGTACGCGCAGCCGGGGATCGTCGGGCAGGGGTCGGCGTTGGCCGCGATCAGGGTCGGCTGCGCTTGCGGGTAGGTCTGGCCGTTGTAGGCATAGGGCCCGATGACGTACCCGATCAAGGCCGCAGTGACGGTGGATCCCGGAACGACGAAACCGCCGTTGGAGGCAAAGCCGCAGGTCGTCGCGGTCATCTGCGTGGCGCCGTTGGCCTGGATCGCCATCGCGCCGCCGCTGAGCGCGTAGACGCAGGTTTTGGGCGTCAGCAGCAGCGCGACGGCCGTTGCGCTGATCCATTGCGGCGCGATACCGAGTGCCGCGCCGAAGAAGACGGGCTGCTTTTGGCTGACCACCACTTGCACGGCGTTGAGGTTGCCGGCGTACGTGCCCGCGGCCGGCGGGTTGGTGGCGGTGACGCTCACCGTCACACCGTTGTTGTTGGTGAAACCGTTGGCGGCCGAATCCGCTAGCGCGGCGGTATTCCAGTCGGCGGAGAGCGGATAGTTCAGCTCGTAGGCGCCGGCCATCGCGGCGCTGTCGGCGGCGGTTTGCTCCAGGCGCTGTTGGTAGCGCCAGTAGCCGACATCCACCGCCAGCGCGGCCATGCCCACGAGCACCACCGCCATGAGCGCGAAGATCGGCAGCAGTTGCCCTCGCTCGCGGGTCAACGCGTGAGGATGGTCGGTGTCATCACAAACACGACATCCGTCTTCGCGGTTTGATAGCTGGTCGAGCGAAACAGCGGGCCCAGGATGGGCAAATCGCCGAGCAGCGGGATCTTGTTGATCGTGCGCTGCTCCATGCGGCTGAGCAGGCCGCCCATAACGATCGACTCGCCGTTTTTCGTGATCACGTCGGTGGAGAGCTTACTCGTTTTGAGCGCCGGCACCACGAACCCGTTGAGGGTGACGCCGTCGGCGAAATCGAGATCGGAGACTTCCGGCGCGATCAACGTTTCGACGTCGCCGTTGCCGAGGATCGTGGGCGTCACCTCGAGCTTCACCCCGTACTCCTTATAATCGATGGCAATTTGCTGGGGCCCGGTCGAAACGGGAATCGGAATTTGGCCGCCGACCAGAAAATCTGCTTTGTGCCCGGGCAGCGTGACCAAGTCCGGCGAGGAGAGGATCTTCGCATGGCCGCTCGTGATGATCAGGTTCAACGTCGGCGCGAGCGTCGTCGTGCGAAAGAACGCGCCCACGGTGAGGGCTTTGCCGATCGCCGTGGCGGATTCGACGATCGGAAATATCGCCTGGCCGAGGGTGAAGGTCGGCGCCGCGCCGGCGGTCGTGGGCTGGTAGGTCGCCGCTTGGAGATTGATGCCGAGGTTCTTGAGTCCGGTGTCGTCGATCTCGAGCACGTACACCTTGACGTCGACTTGGCTCGTCGTCGCCGTTTGCAGCCGGTCGATCACTTTGCCGTCGCCGGCCAACAGCCGGCCGCCCAGAGCTTTCACGTTGGCCAGCACCATTTCGGCCGTGGTGCGGTCGGGAACGGTACCGCTGACGATGATGCCGCCGTTCGCATCGCGTTCGACGCTGACGCCGGCGGTCGCCGGGTTCGCGGCCAGCAGGTTCGCGAGGCCGCCCAACGGGTGGGCCAGGGTCACGGCATCGACGACGGTGTATTTATCCGACGCGGCGATCGGCGTGAAGCGCGCGACGATATCGGCAATTTGCACGAGGTCATCGCCGCTCGTGACCGTGCCGTTGACGACCACGGACTGCGCGAACTCATCCACGTTCACGCCGGGGACCGTAATCGCGGAGCGCAGCATCCGGCGCAGGTCGTCGAGTCCTTGCTCCGTGACGGCGATGACGTAGTCGCGGCGCTCGCTGCTCGTCCAGACGAACAGCGTCGTTTGCCCGGAGATCTTGCCGTTGACCACGATTTCGCTCGTGCCGATCGGGACGACGCCGGCAATCTTGGCATCGCCGACGGCAACCCGCGTCAGTCCCGGCGTTTGGACGACGATCGATTGACCGGTTCGTACCGCTAGGGTCACCGGACCTTTCGCGCCGGCGCCGTGCGCCGCAAAGAGAACGATGACGAAAGCAGCAACGACGCCGAGCGTCGCGCGAGCAACATGATGCATTCGAGGGGCTTATGCCCACGCGCCGCCGGGAGTGCGTAGACGGACCGTAGACGCAGTGTCAACTTTTCGGGCGCGAGCCCTGCGCCGCCGCCGGTGAGGGTAAGGATGCTCAACGATGCGATACCGCAAGCTGTATCCGGTTCGGCTCATTGCCGTCGTCGCGCTCATCGTGAGCGGGAGGCTGGCGGCTGCAGCGGACACGGTGAGTTCGCCGGTCACCGTCTCGGCGGTCACCGGAGCGGCGGCCGTTCGCGTGTCGGGCAACGTTGCGGGAACGCCGCAGCTCGAGGCCGTGTCGTTCGCGGTGCTCGCGCCGGAATTGCCCATCGTTCGGCTGAGCCGCACGCCCCTCACGCAAGATGCGGGCGGGCACTTCGAAGCGACCATTCCGATCGCGCCGGCCTACTTCGTGGGCGCGATCATCACGGTGAACGTGCAGACAACGGCCGGCGTCCTCGTCGGCAGCGGCAGCATCACCATCACGGATGCGGGCGTGTCCGCACCCGTCCACAGTTAAACTATCCCTCACTCTTCCAAGGAGATCCACCGCATGAACACCACGATCCGTGCCATTCTCGTTGACGAACAAGGCCAAGGCTTGGCTGAATACGGTTTGATTCTCGGTCTCATCGCCGTTGTCTGCGTCGTCGCCGTCGTCGCTCTGCAAGTGCAGATCACGGCAATCCTGACCAAGGTAGCCAATGCCCTGTGAGTTTGTGGGCCGATGATTCCGGCCAGGGCCTCGGGGAATACAGCCTGATCCTAGCGCTCATCGCGCTGGTCTGTTTAGTGGTCGTCATCGCGATCGGCAGCAATCTTTCGAGAACGCTGACCCACATCGGCAGCGTTCTCTAGATGGCCGGCACGACGATGTCCCTCGCATTGATCGTCTTAGTTGCCGGCACGTTCATCGCGGCGGCAATCGACCTGCGTTCGCGCAGAATTCCGAACGCGCTGACCGCCGCGCTGGCAATCGCGGCCATCGCGTTGCATCTGCCGGGCGGAGTAACGGGAACGTTGCTCGTGCTCGCCGTGATGCTCGCGGCCTTCGTCTTAGGCGCCCTGGCGTTCTCGGCCGGCTGGTTCGGCGGCGGCGACGTGAAGCTCATGGCGGCGGCATGCGGGCTGGTCAGCTATCCCGGTTGCATGGCGCTCGTCGTCTTCATCCTGATCGCGGGTGGCGCGCTCGCCCTGATCCACGCCGCGCGGGCGGGCCGGCTCGTCTCCATCATTCGAAATGCTTCGGCGCTGGTGCTGACCGGCTGCCCTCCGCCGGCGCAAACGCTGCTGCCGTACGGTGTCGCCATCGCCGGCGGCAGCGCTGCGTACGCGTTGTCGACGCTTCTGCCGCTCATAAGGCTGCCGCTATGAAAACCCGCCGCGTTCCGCTCATCATCGGCCTCGTCCTCGCGCTCGGCACGGGGGTTTTGTTGTTGGGCTATCTCACCTCGCTGCGGCCCGGCAGCGCCGTCGCGCAAACCCGCTCGGTGCTCGTGGCAACGAACGACATTCCCGCGCGCGCCGCGGCGACGGGCGACCTGTTTACGCTCGAGCCGCGCATTGCCACGCAACTCGATTCCGACGCGATCAGCGACCCCAAGGATCTGGCCGGCAACTACACCCTCGTGGCGATTCCGGCCGGCAGCGTTGCGACGCGATCGAAGATCGGCCTGGCCTCCGCCGCGACGTTGCCGGCCGCGCTGCCGGTCGGAATGCGCGCGGTGAGCATTGCGATCGACAACGTCAAAGGCATCGCCGGCCTGATCACACCCGGCGACCGCGTCGACGTGATCGCCGCCTTGCCGGGAGCCGCCGGTGAGATACCGCGCGCCGTCACGATCTTGCGCGGCGTGCTGGTGCTTGCAATGGGCAGCGTCGTCTCGACGACGACCGCGTCGGCACCGGGACCGCTCAGCGGCCCCGCTCCGGCGCTCACGACGATCACCCTCGCCGTGACGCCCAATGCGGCCGACGTGCTGATCGGCGCCGACCTCAACAGCACGTTGCGGCTCGCGGTGCGCAACCCCAAAGAGCGGGCCGACGCCTTCCCGACGGAATCGCTGCGGCTCGCCGCCGCGGGCTCAGCGCCGGCGGGCGTGCCCGCAACGGCAACGGCGCCCGCGCCGCATGCACCGGCCGCACCGTTGCACACCGCGCACGGCGGCGTCACGGTTATCGACGGCGATCAGGTCGACTCCGGCCCTGCGGCCGCGCATTGAGCCAGCGCGTCTTCCTCGTCGTCGGCGCCAAAGGCGGCGTCGGCGCGACGACGGTGGCCATCAAACTCGTGCGGCGCTTTCCGGCCCTCGGTGAACGCATGATCGTTGACGCCGATCTGACCGGAAAACGCACGCTCGCGGTCTGGTACGATCTCAGCGACGTCCTCGATCGGGCGCGCGTGATCGGCTCGGCCACCGTCGCGCCGGCGCAGCCCGGGCCGTCGGTCGATAGCGGAACGCTGGTGATGGAACTCGCCCGCACCTATGAGGATGGGCTCACGCAGACGGCGGCAACGGTGACGCGCGCACTCGAAGGGCTCTCCGAACACGCCTTGCTGGTGGTCGACGCGCCGCAGCCGTTTGCCGCCACCGTGCGCCCGTTCCTCGTGCGCGCGACCAAGATCGTCATCGTCACCGAGCCGACGAAGATGGGAATTTCGGGCGCGCGCGCGCTGCTCGCCGCGATGGACCGCTTCGGCATACCGCCGGCGCGCCTCGCGCTCGCCGTGAGCGATATCGGCGGTAAGGGCGGCATCGCGCGGCTGGAAATCGAGCGCGAACTGCAGATGCCCGTGAGCGCGGAGCTGACCAACGATCGCGACCGGCGGTACGAGGCGCTGTTCGACGGCCTCGTCACCTCGCTGGCCGCGGCACCGGCGGCCGGCGATGCCGGCGGCGCGACGGAAAAACCGGCGTTCGACCGCCGGGCCGAAGCCGGCGAGCTCTTTCTGTGAGTCAGCGCGTCTTCGTCGTCGTCGGGGCGAAGGGCGGCGTCGGCGCGACCATGATCGCGCTCAAGCTGATCGAACAGTTGCCCGCCGCCGCGGACCGCGTGATCGTCGATGCGGATCTCTCCGGCCGGCGAAGCCTCGCGGTGTGGTACGACCTCAGCGTCGATCTCGACGTCGGGCGCGTGATCGGCGCGGCCGCCGTCGCCAAGGCCAAGACGGGTCCGCTGGTGATGGAGCTGGCCCGCACCTATGAAGACGGCTTCATCCAAACGGCCGAATCGGTGGTGCGCTCGATCGAGCGGCTGCCTAAAAATGCGTTGATCGTCGTCGACGCACCCCAGCCGTTCGCCGCGACCGTGCGCCCGTTCATCGCGCAAGCGGCGAAGATCATCGTCGTCACCGAACCGACGCTGATGGGCGTCGGTGCGGCCCGTTCGATGCTCTCGGCGATGGACCGTTTCGGCATCCCGGTGGCGCGCATCGCCTTCGTGCTCAACGACGTACGGGGTCTGGGCGACCTGCGGCGCAATGAGATCGAGCGCGCGCTGCGCATTACGGTCACGGCCGAATTGCCGAGCGATCACGACCGCCGATTCACCAAGGTCTTCGGCGGCTTCGCGGACCTGCTCGCCGCATCGCCGTCCTTCGAACCACTCGACAACTTGCGCCAGTCGACCGAAAAGCCGATCGGCGACCGCCGCGAACCGCGCGACCAGGGCGACGCGCCGCGGGCGAGCGCCCCCGGTGAGGAAGATGCGCCGCCGCCGCCGTCGCGCTCGTCGGCGGCCGTCGACGAGCTCAAGACCGCGCTCCACGCCCTGATTTTGACGCGCATCGATTTCTTCACCGCGGGCCGCGCCGACACCGACGCCGAGAAGCGGGCCGAGCTGCGCGATCAAATCGACAAGATCGCGACCGCGTTCCTGGCGTCGCGCAGCGACGTGAAGTCGGCCGAGGAAGCGGCGCGCATCCGGCGCGAGGTCATCGAGGAAGCGCTGGGCCTCGGGCCGCTCGAGAGCTTACTCCACGAAGAAGACATCACGGAGATCATGGTCAACGGCCACGACAAGGTGTTCGTCGAGCGCAGCGGCCGGGTCGAACGCACGACGAAGCGCTTCGTCGACGACCGCCAGGTGCGCCTCGTGATCGAGCGCATCATCGCGCCGCTCGGCCGCCGTCTGGATGAGTCGAGTCCGATGGTCGATGCGCGCATGGCCGACGGCTCGCGCGTCAACGCGGTGATCGAGCCGCTCTCGATCGACGGACCCACGCTGACGATCCGGCGCTTCGGCACCAAACGCTTGCACGTCGAGGACCTCATCCAGATCGGTGCGATGAGCGCTCCGGTGGTCGACTTTCTGCGCGCCGCGGTCGAGGCGCGCCAAAACATTCTGGTCAGCGGTGGTACAGGGTCGGGGAAAACGACGCTGCTGAACGCGCTCTCGAGCTTCATCCCGCGAGCCGAGCGCATTCTGACCATCGAGGACGTGGCCGAGCTGAAACTGGATCAGCCGCACGTCGTGCGGCTCGAGGCGCGGCCGAACAACCTCGAAGGCACCGGCGGCGTTTCGATTCGCGACCTGGTGCGAAACGCGCTGCGCATGCGGCCCGACCGCATCGTCATCGGCGAGTGCCGCGGCAGCGAAGCTCTCGACATGCTGCAAGCGATGAACACCGGTCACGACGGTTCGCTGACGACGATCCACGCCAACTCCGCGCGCGACGCGCTCTCGCGCGTGGAGACCATGGTGTTGATGTCGGGCTACGAGTTGCCGCTGCGGGCGATCCGACAACAGGCCGCCAGTGCCATCGACCTCGTGATCCAGGTGGCCCGGCTGCGCGACGGCTCACGCCGCGTGACGGGCATCAGCGAGATCATCGGCATGGAGGGCGACATCGTCTCGATGCAAGAGCTGGTCAAGTATCAGCAACGCGGTCTGAGCGCCCAAGGGAAGGTGCTGGGCGATTTCGAGCCGACCGGGGTGCAGCCCAATTGTTTGAAGCGCTTCGAAGAGTTGGGCGTGCGTTTCGACCCGGTCATCTTCAACGCGGCCCCGGCCGCACGTGTGGAGGCCGTGTGGTCGCGCTAGGCCGGATCGCCATCATCTTCGGCATGCTGGGAGCGCTGGGGTGCCTGGTCGCCTACTTTTGGGTCCCGATCTCCGAGCGCGTGCTGAACTTCGGCAACGGCTTCCGCAGCGATCTCGAACTGGCCGGCATGCGCACCGAACCGCAGCGCTACGGCTTCATCACGATCGGCATCGGGGCCGCAGCCTGGACCGGCTCGATCGTGCTGCTGCGCCCGGGCCTGCTGATGGGATTGGTGTTGCTCGCGCTCTTCGGCGGCCTAACGGTCTACGGTGCGGGCTGGTATGTCAAATATCGCCGCAAACGCCGGATCACCCAATTTCAGGATCAGCTCGAACAAGCACTGCGCACGCTCGCCGGCGGAGTTCGGGTCGGCTTGGGGATCCGCCAGGCCTTCGTGATGACGGCCGAAGAGAGCCGCAACCCGGTGAAGACCGAATTCACGCGCGTCGTCGGGCTCAACAACGTCGGCGTAAGCATTCTCGATGCGTTCGATCAGATGGCGGCCCGCATGACCAACCCCGAGACCGCGATGCTGGCGCGCGTGCTGCGCGTGCAATCGCAAACCGGCGGCAATCTCGGCGCGATCCTGAGTGGGTTAGCCGATACGATTCGCGACCGGCGCCGGCTGTTGCGGCGAGTGAGCGCCATCACGGCGCAAGGCCGCGCGACCGGCTGGCTGTTGGGCTTGCTCCCGGTCGCGCTCGGCGGTTTTCTCGTTGTCGCCGAGCCGACGCTGCGCGAAGCGATGCTGTTCACGCCCGTCGGTCAACTATTTTTGGCGATCGCCCTCGGTCTGGATGCGCTCTCGATCTTTTCGATCATGAAGATCGTGCAGATCGATCCGTGACGATCCTGATTCCGGTCGCGATCGCGATCATCGGCGCCGCTTCCATGTTTCTCATCGCAATGTCGATGGTTCCGACGACGAACGTGCTCAAGACGCGGATACGCAAGCTCGAGCGCGTCGATGAGGCCTCGCTCTCGCAGCGCACGCTCATCATCAACCAGATCGTCAGCTCGGAACACAAATCGAACTTGCGCAGCCGGCTCAACGAAGCCGGCTGGTACGAGGTCACGCCGGCCGCCCTGGCCTTGCGCGGTATCGGCGCCTTCGGCATCGGCTTGTGCGCCGGCATTCTGTTGGTCTTCCTGCTCCACAACAACGTGCTGGGCGCGATCATCGGTGTGCTCGTCGCGCTCGTGGGTTGGCGCGTGCCGAGCATCGCGCTCTCGCAGGCGATCAAGGCGCGCAAGGAGATGATCGGGCGCGACTTGCCGGAGTTTCTGGATTTGCTCTCGACGACGGTGCAAGCCGGGCTGTCGCTCAACGCGGCGATGATTCAGTCGGCGGATGCCACCAGCGGACCGCTGCGCTCCGAACTCACCTCGACGCTCTCCGAAATTCGCCTGGGCCGTTCACGCGAGGAAGCGCTCAACGCCATGGCTGACCGCGCGAACGAGAACTCGCTGACGATGACGGTTTCGGCGATCGTTCAGGCCGAGAAGCTAGGCACCGATCTGACCGACGTGCTGCACGAACTTGCGAAAGAATCGCGCGACCGGCGCTGGATGCGGGCCGAAGAGAAAGCCGCGCAGCTGCCGATCAAGATGATCATCCCGATGGCGCTGTTCATGATCCCCTCGCTCTACCTGATGATCTTCGGTCCGGTCATCGCCGAATTCGTGGAGCACCGGTGACGTTGCTGCTGATTTCGGCCGCGCTCGGTGCGCTGCTCTTCGGCGTGACGGGCCGGCTCGGAAGCCGGCTCGCCGAGGCTTGGTACGGCGAGCGCTTGCGTGAACACGACGGACCGCCGTCCGTTGCGCTGCCGGCATGGATTTTCATCGCCGTTCCGGCGGCACTCGGAATCGTGGTCGGCGTGCGCGGCGTGCAGCCGCTCCAGGCGGTGGTACTGCTGGTCGCGGTGTTGGCGCTGACCGTTTGCGCGGCCACCGACTGCCGCAGCGGCACGATCCCCGATCTCTTCACGCTCGGACCGTTGCTGGCCGTCCTCCTGGTCTCCGCGCTGCGGCGCGAATGGACGCCGTCGGCGGGCGCGCTGTTCGCCTTCGTTCCGTTCGCCGCGATCGCATCGCTCTCGCGCGGGCGCGGGATGGGTTGGGGTGACGTCAAGCTGGCGGCGCTCGGCGGCGCGCTGGTAGGCTTGGGCGGGATCACGCTGGCCGTCGTGATCGCGTCGGCGGCGGCGGCGCTCGCCGCGTTCCTCCAAGGCCGCGCCCGCCGGCCGATCGCGTACGGCCCCTACCTCGCCGCGTCGATCGCCGTCGCGCTCGGCCTCGGTAATCCGGTCTGACCGGCGATGGCACTGCTGCGCAACTCCACCACCGGAACGATCGTCGCCACGCGCATCGACCGGCTGACGGGCTTCTTTCAGCGGGCGATCGGACTGCTTGCGCGCTCGAGCGTGCAACGCGACGAAGGCGTCTGGCTGCAGCCGTGCCGCGCCATTCATACCGTCGGGATGCGCTACGCGATCGACGTGATGTTCGTCGACCGCGACGGCTGCGTGTTGCGGATTTGCCGCAACGTGCGGCCGAACTGCCTGTTCCTCAGCTGCCGCCAAGCCAGGGCGGTCGTGGAGCTCGGTGGCGGCGGGCTCAACCAGGTCGACGTCATGATCGGAGATCGGCTCGAACTCGTCTCGGCATTCGCTCGGGTGAGTACACTTCGACCAGATGCGAGCGCACGAAATTGAAGAGCGCCCCGAATTCGACGGCGCGAATCGCGAGTTGCGGCTCCAGCGCTTCGGAGGCGAGCAGGGTTCCGATGTAGAGGCGCTGCGCATCGAGATAGAGATTGCGAGCCGCGCTGCGGTTATCGTTCGCGTCCTCAATTTGCGCCAGCGCGATGTAGTCGCGGAACAAACGCGCATCGATTGAAACCCAGTCGAGGTCGAGCGAGATCGAGTTGTCGACGCAGATGTACCGGCCGGCGTCGCATCCGGCCGCATCGGAAACCGCGCGCCGGAGCCGGAAGAGCGTGCTTCGCAAGCCCTGCGATGCGACGGCCGGCGGCACGTTGGGCCAAAATTCGCTCAGCAGCTCGGCCCGCGTCACGGTCGCGCCCGGGGCCAGCGCGATGTACGTGAGGAGACTCTGATCGCGCCGGCGATCGAAGTCGACGGGCTGGTTTCCGATCGTGCACGAGAAGCGGCCGAACAGTTTCAGGATCAGGTGGCCGTCGACCGGGTCCGTTGCTTCCCCGGCCGGCACGTCGCAGGCGATACGCGCGAGCACGCGATACGGGCGCAGACGGGCGCGCATGCGCACGATCGGGTACCCATCGGCTTCCAAGCGTTCGAAGGCGCGTTGCGCCGCCGGATCGGCGTGCGAGCGCAGCGCCGCCACGAACGCCTCCGAGGAGACGGCGTCGGTGTGGGATGTGGTGACGTACTCCAGCAGCAGATGGCCGTTGCGTTCGCTCCAGATTTCCAGCGCGCCGCGCAGCGCCCGCCCATCGCGAGCGGCATCGCGGATGATCCACGACACGGCCACCGGCCAGCCGTCGGTGTCGTAGGCGAGCTGCTGGATGTCGAGTCCATCGTTGGCGACGCCGTAGACGGCGGCCAGCTCGCGGATTTCGCTTTCGGTGAACGCCAGCAGGGAGGCATCGATGATTTCGGCGCCGCCGCGCGCCACCAACGGTTGGACGTGCATTTGGGTGCGCGACGACCCGCTGAGCAGATAGCGCTGCCCGCGGGCAACGTTCTCCTCGATGCTCTCGAAGAGCGCCCGCCGCCCGGCCGGCGACGCCGCGTCGACGCCGTCGATCACGGCGAGGCGACTGCCCGCGATTTTTGCCAGGCACGCCGTCACCCGGGCTCGCGACGCGCCGGCCGGCAGTGAGACCAGTGCCGCCGGCGGGTGCTGCGCGGCCAGTTGAAGGAGGGCCGTCGTCTTGCCGCCGCCGTGCGGGGCGCACAGCATCCGAATCGGCGCGCCGGAAGAACGCGCGAGGACCTCGATGACGCGCGGTCTGACGATCTCAAGGCACAGCGGACGCCGCGGTGCCGGCGCCGGCTTGGCTTGGTGACCCAGCTGCTCTTGCAACGTGCGACTCTCTTATGCCGCCTCACGGCGAGACGGCACATTTGAGCGATGGTCGCACAACCGAGGGTGCGTTTCTGTACCATTCCAAGCAGAGAAGCCGGGGTGCCTCGAGGCGAGGCCCGGATCCGTGCAACTAAAGATGTACGTCCGTAGTTTCAAGGGGTATGCCGAAGACCTCGAACCGGGAACGGATCCTCACGGAGGGGCTGCGCGTGGTCCACGAACGCGGCTTCGCCAACGCCAGCGTGCGCGATATCGTGCAGGCCGCCGGCGTACCGCAGGGCTCGTTCACCAACCACTTCAGCTCCAAAGAGGCATTTGGCCTCGAGATCATCGATCTCTATTTCGCCAATTCGCGGCGCACGATCGCCGAGACGCTGCGCAACGACGCCCGTCCGCCGCTCGAGCGGCTGGCCGCCTACATCGATACGAACAAAGAGCGGCTCAACGGCAACAGCATGAAAAACGGCTGTCTTTTCGGTAATTTTGCGGCCGAGGCGAGCGAGTACAGCGAACCGATCCGCACCCATCTGGTCGAGATTTTTGCCGAGACGCGCGCTGCGATCGCCTATTGTTTGCGGGCCGCGGTGGCGGCCGGAGAGGTGCCGCCGGCGCTGGACTGCGAGGAGGTTGCGGGCTTCACCGTGTCCTCGCTGCAAGGCGCGATCCTGCTCTCCAAGGCGCACCGCAGCCCGGAGCCGATCGAACGTTTCAAACGCGTGCTCTTTTCCAGCGTCTTGCGCTAGCCGGCCGCCCCGGCCGCCGCTTCGCTCGCACGATCGAGCAAACGCTTGACAATATGTACGTACGTATTATATGATCGCCGCATGAACTCGCCAGTCGTCCTCATCACCGGCGCCCTGAGCGGCATCGGACGCGCCACCGCCCTGGCCTTCGCTCGCGACGGCGCCCGCCTGGTCGTGTCCGGCCGCCGCGAAGATGCCGGCCTGGCCCTGGCCATGGAGCTGCGCGGGCTCGGCGCCCAAGCCGAGTTCGTGCGGGTCGACGTGCGCAGCGACGACGACGTGCGGAGCTTGATCGACCAGACCGTGGCGCGCTTCGGCCGCCTCGACGTGGCGGTGAACAACGCCGGCACCGAAGGCAAACCCGGACCGCTCACCGAGCAGACGGCCGAGAGCTACGCTGCGACGTTCGACACGAACGTGCTCGGCACGCTCTTGAGCCTCAAGCACGAACTGCGCGTGATGCAAGCCGCAAGCGTGCGGGCAGCATCATCAACGTGTCATCGACGATGGGTCATCGCGGCGCCGCCGGCGCCTCGGTCTACACCGCGAGCAAACATGCCGTCGAAGGATTGACCCGGTCGGCTGCGCTCGAGGGCGCGCCGTTCGGCGTGCGCGTCAACGCGGTCGCGCCGGGGCCGGTCGACACCGAGATGCTCGACCGCTTCGCCGGCAGCGACGAACGCAAAGCGGCGCTGGCCGCCGGCGTGCCGTTCAAGCGGATCGGGACACCCGCCGAAATCGCCGACGCGATCGTGTTTCTGTCCGGCGAAAAAGCATCGTTCATCACCGGCCACATCGTCGACATCAACGGAGGAAAAACCGCAGCATGAAAACCGTGAAGATCCCCAACCGCGATCATCCGATCACGATCGAGCCGAATCCCGCGCGCGTGAAAGTCACCGTCGCGGGCCGCGTCGTCGCCGACTCGCGCAATGCCCTGACGTTGCGCGAGAGCGACTATCCGGCGGTGCACTACATTCCTCGCGCCGACGTCGACATGTCGCTGCTCGCGCGCACCGACAATGCGACCTACTGCCCGTATAAAGGCGATGCCGCCTACTACAGCATCACCACCGGCGGCGACCGCACGGTGAACGCCGTTTGGACCTACGAGGCGCCCTTTGACGCCGTCGCCGCAATCAGAGACCATCTTGCTTTCTATTCTGACCGCGTCGACGCGATCGAGGAAACTCCCAGCGCATGAATCCCAACCCGTGGCGCGCGTTCGTTGCCGCCCTCACCCTGATCGTCATGACCGCCGGTTCCACGGCAACCAGCTCGCTGTTCGTGAGCTATCGCGAACAGTGGGGCATCACGAGCGCCGACATCGCGATCGTTTTCTCAGTCTACGTCGGTACGTTGCTGCCGGTGCTCCTGCTCTTCGGCGGCTTGGCCGAACGCTTCGGCCGCCGGCGCGTGACTATCGCCGGTATCGCCTCGATGGCTCTGGGCCTCGTGACGCTCACGCTCGCTCACGGCTTGCCGCTGTTGATCCTCGCGCGCCTCTTCCAGGGCGCGGGCGTCGGTCTCTCGATCGGTGCGGTCACGGCCGCGCTGGCCGAATCCTACCGCGGACAGCCTGCCGATGGGCAACGTGCTGCAGTCGGTCGCGGCGATCGGGCTCTTCTCGGGCCCGGTGATCAGCGCGATCGCCTTCAACTTGGGCGGCGGCGTGAACCTCTCGTACGTGCCCTCGCTCGTGCTGGTCGCGGCGCTGTTCGCGCTGACGCCGTTCCTCACCGAACGGGCGAGTAGTTCGGCCGCTGCCGCAGTGGTGGAAGAGCCGTACTCGCCGGCCTACGTCGCAGACGCGCTGCGTTTCGCATTACCCGTCGCGTTCATCAGCTGGGCCGGGCTCTCGCTCTTTCTCTCGCTCGTGCCGTCGTATCTCGCCGCCACGCTGCATGCCGTGAACCCGGCGATCGGGGCGGGGGCCGTCGTCGCGGCGCAACTGACGTCGCTCATCGTCACGCTGCTCTTGCGGAACCTCGCGCCGGAACGCGGCGGTTTGCTCGGCGCGATCGCGAGCGTCGCGGGCTTGGCCCTGCTCGTCGTCGGTACGAGCACCAACGTCTGGCCGGTCGTCATCCTCGCGACCCTGCTGGTCGGCGGCGGCAGCGGTATCGCATCGGCCGCGGCGTTCGGCATCGCCGGACGCATCGGCCGCGGCCAGCGGACGCGCGTGTTTGCCCGCATGTATGTGGCCGCCTATACGGGCTACAGCGTACCGGCGCTCGCGATCGGCTTGATCGCCGTTCACACGTCGTTCGCGGTGGCCTTCATCGCGGTGACCGCGGTGCTCGGAATCATGACCGCGGTGCTGCCGGCCTTACGTTCCGGCCGGAACCGCCACCTGGTGTGCGAGCTCAAGCTCGCGGCCGGTGCGGCTTGATTCGATCGTCGCGACGCACACTTCGAGGTTCGCGCGCGCCCAGCGGCCGTCGTGGAGCGCGCGCCGCCGGCCGGCGACCGTCTCGACGAACTCCTCGATGACCGGCTCGCGCGTCGAGCGGTCGAGCCGCAGCGGCCGCTCTTCGCGGCCGCGTTCGGTGTAGATGTAGAGTCCGGTCGCCGATTGGCGAATATCGCCGCCCTCGCAGCTCGCGAGGGTCCAGCCGAAGAAGGGCTGGTTGGGCGCGAGCTGCGCTTCGGCCGCCGTGGCCGCGCGCGAGCGTTTGAGCTGGGCTTCGGTTTCGGCGTCGGCGGCTTTCATCGCCGCGCGGCTCGAACCCGGAGCGACGGTTTGCGGATAGCCGACTTCACCCGCATCGTAGGTGATCTCCGAGGACATGAACGCACCGTAGCCGTTGTAGATCGCGCTCGCCACGGTGCCGTCGGCGAACGTGAGAAACACGCTGTGCGCGCCGATCACCGGGCGCTGCGGATCCCAATCGAACGTTTGCGCGCGCACGCTCTTCACGAGTCCGCCGCCGAGCAGGCGCAAGATGTCGAACTGGTGCGCGCCTTGGCGAAACGTGATCCCGCCGCCGAGCGTCGCGTCGAGTTCTTCGGGCCGCCGCGGGCGGTAGACCCAGTCGCTGTAGTAAATGTTGTGCAGCAGCCGCACGCGGCCGAGTTCACCGCTCGCGATCACTTCGCGCATCGCGCGATAGGGTTCATCGTAGCTGTGCGAGTGACCGACGTTGAGCACGACGCCGGCGCGGTCGGCGGCGTCGATCATCCGCTGCGCTTCATCGAGCGTCGTCGCCATCGGCTTCTCGCACAGCACGTGCTTGCCGGCGTTCGCCGCCGCGACGACCTGTTGCGCGTGCAGATCGGTCGGCGTCGCGATGTACACGGCATCGACGTCGGCGCGCGCGAGCAGGGCGCCGATATCTGCCACCGCGCGCTACGCCGTAGCGCCCGGCGGCGGCTTCCCGGACCTCGGCCAGCGGGTCGCAGATCGCCGTGAGGCGGACGCCCGGCTGTTTCTCGACCGCCGGCAGCAGCTGCCGCGCCGCCGAGCCCATGCCGACGATCCCCAATCGAAGCTCCATCAGGCCTGGGGATTCTCACTTAGGGCGCGAAAACATACGCCATGCTGACCGCCCAGGAAAACGATCGTCTCACCCGCGTCGGCACCGGCACGCCGATGGGCGAACTGCAGCGGCGGTACTGGCACCCGATCGGCGCCCTCGAAGAACTGGAAACCGCATTTACCAAGCGCGTCCGGCTGCTGGGCGAAGACCTCGTGCTCTATCGCGACCGCAACGGCAAGTTCGGCTTGATCGGCGAGTTCTGCCCGCATCGTCACGCTTCGTTCGTCAACGGCATCCCCGACGTCGACGGCATCCGCTGCTCGTATCACGGCTGGAAGTTCGACGGCGCCGGTGCAGTGCGTCGACCAGCCCAACGAACCCGAAGGCAGCATCGTTCAAAGACAAAGTCGCGATCGCCGGCTATCCGGTCGAAGAGCTGGGCGGCATGATCTTCGCCTATCTGGGGCCGCTGCCGGCGCCGCTGCTGCCGCGCTGGGACGGCTTCGACAACGCGAACGCGATCCGCACGATCGGCTGGTGCGCACGTGCCGTGCAACTGGCTGCAGATCATGGAGAACTCGCTCGATCCCGTGCACACCGAATGGCAGCACGGCAAGTATCAGGAGTTCTGGGAAGAGCAGCGCGGCAGCAAGTACGCGATCTCGCGCAAGCATCTCAAGATCGATTTCGCCGAGTTCGAGCACGGCGTGTACAAGCGGCGTCTGCTCGCCGGCGCGAGCGAAGACTCCGACGATTGGAAGGTCGGCCACCCGGTGCTCTTCCCCAACATCCTCGCGGTCGGCAGCGGCGGCGGGAAACTCTGGAAGATGCAGACCTACCAGATGCGCGTGCCGATCGACGACGAGAACTCGATGCACTACTGGTACACCTCCTACGACGCGCCCGAAGGCCTCGACGTTCCGGCCAAGCTGCGCGAACGGATCCCGTACTACGAAGTGCGCTGGCTCGACGACAACGGCGAGAACGATCAAAGACAACATCGATGCGCAAGACGTGATGGCGTGGGTCTCGCAAGGCCGCATCTTTCGAGCGTTCGAACGAGATGCTCGGCACGACCGACCGCGGCATCATCCTCTTCCGCAAGATGCTCGAGCGCGAGATGAAGAAGGTCGAAGCGGGTCAGGATCCGATGAACGTGTTCCGCGACGCCGGCGTCCGCCGCCGGAGTACCACCTCGAACGCGACAAAGCCCATTTCACCGACGGATTCGAGAACTTGCAGTACCGCCAGTACGCGCGCTGGTCGCCGTTCTTCCGCGAGCTGTGCGACCTCTTCGCGGTGTACAACGAGAAGCGGCTGCGCGAAGCGCTGCCGTCGTTTCCGCTCGAGCACGGGGTAGCGTCGACCGGCGAGTAGTGCAGTGGCGGGTCACGTTCTGGATGATGGTCGGGGTCCAGGCAATCAGCGCGACGGCGTTCTCGATCTCGGTGCCGCTTCTTGCCGCTCTTCATCCAGCAGCTCGGGGTCCATCCGCTCTCCCGCGTTGAGGAATGGTCCGGCATCGTCGGCTCGGTCAACTTTCTGGCCGCCGCGCTGTGCGCTCCGATCTGGGGCGCACTGGCCGACCGGTTCGGGCGCAAGGCGATGGTCGTGCGCTCGAGCATCTTCGGCGCGATCACATCGGCCCTGATGGGCTGGTCGCTGAACATATGGGAGCTGACCGGCGCGCGCGCGTTGATGGGGATGTTCGGCGGCTTCAGCAGCGCCGCGACGGCGCTCGTGGCCTCGCAAGTTCCGGGCTCGTCGCTCGGTTTCGCGCTTGGCTGGATGGCCACGGCGCAAATGGCCGGCACGCTGATCGGTCCGGTGTTCGGCGGCATCATCGCCGATGCCGTGCACAACTATCCGCGCGGTGTACTTCTGGAGCGCCGGCGGCGTGATGGTGGCGGCGATCGTGGCGGGGATCTTCGTGCACGAAGAATTCGAGCGCAAACCGCGCGGCGCGGAGAAGCTGCCCTCGAGCCGCCGGCAACTGCTCGAGATCTTACGGCATCCGGAGCTGGCGCCGCTGCTGGTCGTGCTCGCGTTGACGCAAGTCACCGCGCTCGCGCTGCAACCGGTCGTGCCGCTGTTCGTGCAAGACATGATCGGCACATCGCCCTATCTCGCGACGTTCGCCGGCGCGGCCTTTGCCGTGATGGGGATCGGCGACCTCGTCGCCTCGCCGTGGCTGGGCAAACGCAGCGATCAGATCGGCTACCGCCGCATCGTGCTGATCTGCCTCGTCGGCGCGAGCGCTGTTCACGATCCCGCAGGCGTTCGTGCACAACGTGTGGGGATTTCTCGCGCTGCGCTTCGGCGTCGGCTTGTTTCTGGGCGGCATCATCCCGACGGCCAACGCCTGGATCGGCCGGCTGTTTCCCGCCGAAACGCGCGGGATGGTGTACGGCCTGAGCTATAGCGCCTCGTTCACGGGCATGTTCTTCGGGCCGCTGTTCGGCGGGTTTCTCGCGGCGCGCCTGGGGTTCGGTTCGGTATTCATCGCCACCGGCGGCCTGCTGCTGATCAACGTGGTGTGGGTGCTCTTCGGCGTCCGCCCGGCCGAAACGGCGCGCGGCTGGAGCTGAGCGGCCCCGGCGCGTTTACTTCGGCGTGTAGATGATCTCGCTCATCGGGAACGATTTGTCGATGATGCCGTACTTGACGGCCGCTTCGATCATCGGTTGCAGTTGCCCCGGAACCCAGTCGGTGGCGAAGTCGCCGCGGCGCATCTTGCGAATGACGTCGACCGGAATCTTCGAGTAGGCCGCCAGGATCGGGGCGCTCTCGTCGTGGTTCTTGTTGGCCCACAACGCGGCCTCACGAATCGCCTGCGCGAACTTGGCAACGACGTCGCGGTGGGCATCGGCCCAGGCGCGCGTCGTGACGTAGCCGCTGAGGATGTACACCGGGGCGATCGCGTTGTGATCCATTACCACCACCCGGTCGCCGCCGGCCTCGGCCGCGGAGAGGGCGGGCTCGTTCGGTAAGCCGCCGGTGATCGTGCCCTGCGCGATCGCGCCGGGCATCACCGGGAAGGGCATCTCGACCCACTTGATCGTCTTCGAGTCGCCGCCGTTGTTGTCAACCCAGGCCTCGAAACCGAGCTGGCTGATATTGCGCAGGCCGTTGACCGCGATCGTCTTGCCGTTCATGTCCTTGGCCGTGCGCGGGCCGTCGGGAGCGACGATCAGCGCGAAGGTCGGCGCCTTCTCCGAGGTCAGCAAACCGGGTGCGATGTAGACCAGCGGTAAGCCGCGCGTGTGCGCGCTCATCACCGAGACGACGTCGGAGATGCCGATATCGAGCGCACCTGACGCGATGCCGGCCGCGATCGCGCCGCCGTTGGTGAAGGTCTGCACGTCGATCGTGATCCCGAGCCGTTTGAAATACCCGCGGTCGATGGCGTAGAAGAGGCAGCCCGAAATTTCGGCCGGCAGCACGCCGACGTGCAGCGTTACCGGCGGCTCCGTCTGGGCCGTGGCGGTCATAGGTGAGAAGAGAAAGAGTGCCGCCAGCAAAAGCGCCGTACTACGAATCATGCACCTACCCTACGCGGGAAAGCCGTGAAGACCATTCTCATCACCGGCGGTGCGGGCGGCATCGCAACCGCGGTGGCCCAAGCGCTGATCGCGCGCGGCGACCGCGTCGTCGCGTTCGACCGCACCGAACCGCGGGCCGCCGACGCTTGGGAGGACGTCGACGTGACCGACGAAGCCCGCGTGGACGCCGCGGTCGCGCGCGTGCTCGCGCGGCACGGTGCGATCGACGGCGTGCTGTGTGCGGCCGGAACCGTTTCCGAGTCGCCGCTGGCGGAGATGACGCTGGCCGAGTGGCGGCGCGATCGTCGATATCTCGCTGACCGGTACGTTCCTCACCCTGCGGGCCGTGCTGCCCGGCGATGATCGCGGCCAAACGCGGCAAGATCGTGGCGCTCTCATCCGGTTACGGGCGCAAGGGCTACCGCTTCGGCGCGCACTATGCGGCCGCGAAAGCGGGCATCGAGGCGCTCGTCAAATCGACGGCGCTCGAAACCGCCGCCGCTCGGCATCACCGTGAACGCGATCGCGCCGGGCCCGATCGACACGCCGTTTCTCGATCTGGTGGACGACCCGGGCCGCTACGAGCGCACGGCGCAGATGATTCCGATGGGCCGCATCGGCGCGCCGGCCGACGTCGTCGGCGCGGCGCTGTTCTTTCTCGACGCGGGCAGCGACTACATCACGGGACAAGTGCTGCACGTCAACGGCGGCTTTCTCATGCCGTGACGGTCATGCTTCTTGTTCGCGAAGCCTTTGAGCGTGAGCAGGTTGCCGATGTCGTGCGCGCGGGCGCGCATCACCGGATCGCGGTAGACGGCCCGCGCCATCGCGAGATCTTGCAGGGCCGTGCCGACCGACTTGAAGACGCGCAGATCGCGCGTACCCGAGAGCGGCGGCAGCGGTTTGCCGTCGACCAGCGCCGCGAGCGGCAGCAGATGTTCGCGCGCGAGGTTGCCGTTCTTGATGTTGTCGGCGATGTCGGCCGACTCCGCCAGCACGGCTTCGGTGTCGTCGACGACGAGAACGGCCGCGCGCGACAGCGCTGCGGTCGTCGAGTTCGCGCAAGTCCAGGCGCGTCGAGCCGATCGAGAGCACGACCGCGCCGGGAGCGAAGTCGGCGCCGTCGACGACCGGCAGCTTGGCCTTGGTTGCGAGCACCACGCACGGTTTGCCGGCCAGCGCTTCGCGCGACGTCGCCACCGGCTTGACCTCGATTTTCAGATCGGCCGACATCTGCGCGGCGAACCGTTCGCGCCGTTCGGCGTTCGGGCTGTAGGCGTGAACGGTGCGCAGCGGCCACACGTGCGCGAGCATGCGCAAGTGCCCGACCGCTTCGAAGCCGGTGCCGATCAGCGCCGATCTCCGCCGGCGGCGTCTGCGCACATCTGCGTTCCGGCCAGCACCGTCGTCGCCGCCGTGCGAATGCGCGTGAGCTCGTCGGCATCGAACATGGCGAGCAGCGCACCCGTGTCGCACTGGTAGAGCAGCACCATGTAGCGGTTGCCGACGCCTTCGACGAGCGTCATGATCTTGAGCCCCATGACGTCGTCGAACACGGCCGGCATCACGCGCAAGAAGCCGTGACCCGAGGGCGTGTCGATCCGGTGCGGCAGGCGCGTTTTTCCGCGCGCTTCGGCGGCGAAGCACTCGCGCATCGCGTCGAGGCCGTCTTGGTTGGAAACGTGTTCTTCGAGACTCTCCGCATCGAAGCAGAGCGTCACGGCATCGCCCCGGCGAGCATCGCTTCCGGTGCGCGCGACATCGGTCGGGAAGCGGCCGGCGTAGAAGCTCTTCGTCGTTTTCGGGCACGCGTGAAGCCCGAGGCGGCGAAGCCGTTGCGCAGCGCGCGCATCTGGTTGGGCAGAATGCGCAGGTGCGGCATCCGCAGCATGCCGCCGGAGTAGCCGTGCAGCCAGCCCATGTACTTCCAGCCGACGCGCGAGATCAGGTTCCGCCGCCGAACGACGCGTGATAGGCCGACTTGGCGTCGCGCGCGGGCTGGCACTTCCAATAGAGCTCCATGCCTTCGTCCCACTTGCCTTCGTGCAGCATCTTGAACCAGCGCGGCACGCGGTCGCCGTAGGATTCATACGAACTCGTGCCCATCCACTGCATGCCGTACGCGTCGACGAGGCCCGGCGCGTAGTGCTCGAGCGGGCACTCGACGATGACGTGATCGCCGCAGCGGCGCCGGATGTCGGCGAAGCCCGTGTTCATCGCCGGCGGATTCGCTTCGTACTTCAGCGCGGCGGCGGTCTCGAAATGCGCCATCTCGGTCGAGCGCATCGGGCGGAAACGCGCTCGGATGCAGCGCCTTGAAGCCCCACGTCGGCACGGCGAAGAGGATCAGCGCGAGATCCGTCGCAGTCGGCGATCTCGCGCGTGAAGCTCACGATATCGGCCGGCGTCTTGGGCCGGAACCAATCCGGATAGTTGACGAGCGCGCGCTTCGAAGCCCGAGCGCTTCGGCGGCTTTCGCCGCGCGCTGCACGTCGTCGTTCGTATCGAAGCTCAGGTGCGTGACGAGCTTGAGGTTCTTGGCCGCCGCGCCTTGCGCGATCTCCATGAACTCGATGTACTCATCGCTCGTCAAGACCGCTCTCGGAAGCGATCAGCGTGCCCCAGAAGCCGTGCTGTTCGGCCAGCCGCACGTCGTGCTCGATCGCGCGCGCGTTGAGGCCCTTGAAATCCGACGTCATCGAGGGGATCGTGACGCTGCAGCAGCCGCGCCACGTGCTCTTCACGCGGTCTTTGACTTCGGCTCGCGTATACGGTAATGCCATGATGTGAGTCCCTTCGCTAGTGATGAGCGGAGGATTCGCGGAAACGCTGGGTCGTGTGACCGATGTGCAGTTGAAGCAGGCGTTGTGATTCGGCGACGTCGCGCCGTCCGACGGCGGCCAGGATCGCGCGGTGTTCGGCGTCGGCCTCGCCCTCGCGGCTGATGTGCTCGCCGTGCGAGCGCACGTAACGTTCGACTTGCGCGCTCAGCTGCTCGAGCAACTCGGTCGCGGTCTGCGAGTTGGCCGAGGCATAGAGCGCGCTATGAAAGGTCTGGTTGAGCTCGAGCCAGTGCTGGTGATCGGCCGTCGCGTCCATCTCATCGCATAGGGCGGTCAGACGCTGCAGGGCGGCCGCGGTGATCGTGGCCACGGCCTTCTCGATCAGGAACGTTTCGATCACGCTGCGCAGTTCGAGGATCTCGAGCACGCGCTCGTGGCTGATGCCGCGTACGACCGCGCGCTGATGACGCTTGGCGTCGATCCAGCCTTCGGCTTGCAGCCGGCGCATCGCTTCGCGCACCGGCACCCGCGAGACGCCGAACTGGTCCGCCAGCGCGATCTGATTGAGTTCGGAGCCGTCGGCCAGCTCGCCCGACCGGATAGCGTCCCGCAGCCAGATCGCGATGTTCTCGCTGAACGAGCGCCGCTCGTCGAGGGTACCGTCGGACTCCGTCACCCCGGATGTATACACTAGGCAAGCAGTGCGTCCTCCCGCGTGGGGCAGGACGGAAGGTTCTTTCGTGCGCGAGAAGCGCTCGCGGTGATTAGTCGCCGCGTGCCCTCGTGTTATCCGATCGTCATCGCCGCCGTGACGTTCCTGGTTTTGCTGTCGGTTGCCGGGATCCGCTCCGCCTCGAGCGTTCTGCTGGTGCCGCTCGAGCACGCGATGGGCTGGTCGGTGGCGGCGATTTCGCTGGCCGTCGCGGTGAACGTGGCGCTCTACGGCGCGATGGGCCCGTTCGCGGCGGCGCTGATGGAGCGGTTCGGGGTCCGCAAGATGATCCTGATCGCGCTCGCGCTGATGGCGCTCTCCACGAGCGCCTCGACGTTCGTGATGACGCCGCTGCAGCTCGTGCTGACCTGGGGCGTCGGCGTGGGACTCGGCATCGGGGTCGTCTCGATGGTGCTGAGCGCGATCATCGCGACGCGCTGGTTCGCCACGAGCCGCGGCGTCGTCTACGGTGCGCTCACCGGTGCCGCGGCGGCGGGTCAGCTGATCTTTCTGCCGCTGCTGGCCTGGACGGCGCAAACCTACGGCTGGCGCACGGTCGGCTTCGTTTGCGCGGCCACGGCGCTGGTGGTGGCGATTCCGGTCGCCGCGTTCATGCGCGACCGGCCGGCCGCGCTTGGGATCGCCCGCTTCGGCGAGGACGCCGCGGCGGCGTCGGAGCCGCCGGCGGTGCATGGGACGAACCCGTTCGTGAACACGTTCGCGGTGCTCGGGCGGGCGTCGCGCTCGCGCGACTTCTGGCTCGTCGCCGGCACGTTCTTCATTTGCGGCGCGACGACCAACGGCTACATGGGCACGCACTTCATGGCGATCTGCGGCGACGCCGGGATCTCGCAGGTCCATGCGGCCGGGTTGGTGGCGGTGATCGGCGTGTTCAGCATGATCGGTTCGACCGGATCGGGCTGGCTGTCGGACCGTTTCCCGAGCCGCTATCTGCTCTTCACCTTCTACGGCTTGCGCGGGCTCTCGCTGTTCGTTCTGCCGTATGCGATCACCGGGCCGAACAGCGGCTACATCTTGCCCGCGTTCATGGTGTTCTACGGCCTCGACTGGCTCTCAACCGGTGCGCCCAACGTCCGCGCGCTCGCCGAAGCACTGCCGAAAGACGACGTGCCGATCGCGTTCGGCTGGGTCGGGGTGGCGCATCAAATCGGCGCCGGAGCGAGCGCGCTGCTCACCGGCATCATCCGCACCAACTCGGGCACCTACGCCTCGACCTTCGATCTCTTCGGCACGATCTGCATCATCGGCGCGATCGCCGCCCTCGGCATCGGTGCCGGCCGCCGCACCCGCCGCGATGCCGTGACACGCAGCACTCCGCGTGGACGTGCCGTCACGGCCTAATTCGACGGGAAATCCGCCACTGCTGGACGAAGCAGGCGAGCGTTAGGCAGCTTCCGGCGGGAGGGAAGTATGGCTCGCAAGATCGCGATCGTGGCGGTGCACGGAGTCATTCCGCAGCAGCGTTACGGCTTTCAGGATCAGGTCGCGACCGCGCTGCGCGATCGCCTGAACGGGTTTCCGGGAAACGGCGCTCCGCCGTCGACAAACGAGCGCGCCGGTGCGGGAGCCCACGGGCATTCCGAATTTCGCGGCGACGAGACGGGGAATGTCGCGCCCTCGCCGTGGCGCATGGATGTCGTGTTTCCGGACGTCAGCCCCGACCCGGCGGCACTCATCGACCCGGTCGGCGCCGAGCGGCCCTCGATCATCCGCGTGCATCAAAACGAAGCCGACGCTCTGCATCCCGCCGGCGACGCCTACGATGTCATCGAAGCCTACTGGAGTCCGATCGACAAGGGCAAGACAAACTTCGCCAAGGTGATGGCGTGGTTTCTAAGCACGATCTTCCAGCCCGTCAACACGACGGCGCGCTACCGCGGCTGGCCCATAAAAGCGTTGTCGGACGTCTCCTACGTGCTGTTCTGGTTCGTCCTCTTTGGCCTCATTATCTTGGCCGCATGCTTCATCATTGCCGCGCAAGCCCTCGATGCGGTGGCCTCGATTGCTGCCGGAAAGTCGCCTTTAACCGCCGCACCGAACTGGTACGACCCGCTGCGGGCGTTCTTCGAAAACATCTTGCCTACACATTGGTGGGGGCCGCTTTGGGCGTGGTTCGGCTCGTCGTCCGCGGCTTTCGGGCAAGCAATGGCGGTGCTGATGAAACCGGACACGTTAATGACGATCCTGGGATTTCACGCAATTCTGCGCCTCGCGATCGGTGTCGTCGGCGCCTACCTCCTTGCGCAAGGTGTGCGGGCAAGCATCTCATTTTTCAAGCAACACCACATCCTGAAGCTTCTCGCCGCGCAGCAGCGGGCTCGTGTCGCCTTCACCGCCGGCCTCTATTTCATCGGTGCCGTGCTGATCCTAATATGCGCATGCTGGCCCTTACCGCCGATTGAAAATGCGCCACCGCTTAAAAGTGTGCCATACCCCGGTCAGCTCGGCAGCGTTGCGATCATGCTCATTTTCACCGCCGCCGGTGTCGAACTGTTCAAAACACTCGTCACGGCGTTCATAACCAATTTTTTCGGCGACGTGGAAATATATTGCACGCACGATGAGAACAACGAGTTCTTCGTACTGCGCGCCGAGATTTTGGACCTCGTCGAGCGAACGATCGTCTCCGCGCTCAAGGGTGATTACGACCGGGTGTACGTGTTCGCCCACAGCCTGGGTGCAACTATCTCTCTGGACGCGCTGCTGCGTCTCTACAACCTCCAAGCCGAAAAAGGCCTCGCGCCCGCGGAATGGCAACGTCTGCGCGGCTTTGTCACGTTTGGTTCGGCGCTCGAGAAGACGCGCTTCTTTACCGATGCGTACGGGCAATCGCTTTCGGCGTCACTCGAGGAGTGGAACAACGACTATTACGGCGCGCTGTTTACGCCCGACGATAGCGTTCTGACGCACCCGAACGGCACCGGCGTCGGAATTTATTGGGCGAATTACTGGTATTTTCTCGACTTCATCTCCGATCGCATCGCTTCGTATCGCTCTTTCCTCAAGCCGGGGGATGCGATGTCCGCGTCTACCGGGCTGCGAGTGCGTATCCGCGGCGGGCTAAAAAAGTCGCAAATCGCGGTGCCGAATATCGTGGCTCAGAATCGAGTAAGCTACCGCCTTCCGTCGACACCTTGGCAGGTGCTCCATGGTGACTACCTCAGCTCCAACTGGTTTTGGTGCGGCAATACTGAGGGGCCCGGCACGGCGACAGCTTGGTGGGCCAAGCCGTGGCTCGGCTTTCGGGGAGGCGAACTAAACGACCGTGCAATCGATGTGCTCGAGATTGTGAAGAGCGCGACTGCGGCGGTTCCGACGCCGCCGAATCCGCAACTTGTGCCCCGCTTTACCGCACAACCGGCATCGTCGAAGGCGTCCCAAAATCTCATCGACGTTCTTCCGCCGGCCGCCGCAGCCGCAGAGTCGGAAATCCCGCTCCCGGCACGGTAGATCGCGTACCGCCCTGTGTCTATGGGTTACGATTCGAGCCGCGCCGGGTTGGTGACGGCGAGTCGCCTTCGCAGAAGTGCGCTCGCATAGGCGCGGGCGGCGTTTCGCCAAGGTGAGGCTTCGTCGAGTGCGCCACTGCGGATGGCGACGATCAGTTCGCCGTCGTCGTGGAATTCGGGCAGCAGCTCGCGCGCGTCCGCGATGTCGAGGTCGGCGTTCGAGTGATCGAGCGACTCGCGCGCCGCGATCGCAAGGGCGTTGGCCACCATGGCGGCGGTGAAGCGCTGTGCCGGCGGGAGCGCCGGCGCGATCTCTCGCTGGAGCGTCTCACGCGCGAGCAGCAGCAACTCGGGAACGTCGGGCCAGTCGCTCATGCGATGGACCGCAGGAGCATGGCATCGATCTCGGGTTCGAGAGTGCCGATCAGCATGAGCTCGAGCGAACGCTCTTTCCCGCTGTAGTGCCGCTCCGCTTGCTGCCGCGCGAGAACGGCCCAGCGGGCGTGGGCGAAGATCTCCCAGTAGCGCACGCGGTCGTCGTCGACCGTTCGTCCGCCGGCGCGCTCGTAGGCCGCGTAGAAGGCTTCGCGCGAACCGATTCCGCCCGCTTCACGCTCGTTCGCACCGAAGCGCCAGTACGATGCGCAGAACCAGCCGATGTCCTCATGCGGGTCGCCCCAGCCGGCGAACTCCCAGTCCAATATTCCGCTGATGCCCTCGGCATCGAGCAGGTAGTTACCGGTGCGGAAGTCGCGGTGCAGCAGCACGGTCTCTTCGGGCACGGGCGCGTTGACGTCGACCCAGCGCAGGCCGAGTTCGAGCGCCGGCTCGGCGCGGCCGGTGGCATCGAGAAAGGCGTACGAATCGGTGACGAAGTCGTGCACGGTGCGGGCTTCGCCGAGAAAGGCCAGATCGGCGCGCGGCGGACGAATCGTGTGAATGCGCGCCAGCTGTTCGGCCAGCCGTGCAGCCAACGTCGTGCGGTCGCCGCCGAGTTTCTCATCGCGAACGATGCGCCGGCCGATCGCCGTTCCGCTCGCGCGCCGCATGATGAAGAAGGGCGCGCCGACGATGGCCGGATCGTCGCTTGCCCACAGCGGTTCGGGTACGATCACGCCGGCCGCAAAGGCCGCGCGCAGTACGGCGAATTCCTCCAGCCGGCGGCAGCTGACCGGGAGACCTGAGGGCGCGTCCTTGCGCAACACGAAGGTTTCGTTGCGGCCGTCGATGCGGGCATCGAGCGCGAAGTTCTCCTGAATCGCGCCGCCGCTCAACCGCTCGTAGCGATCGATCCGGACCTCGCGCGCACCGCTCGCGGCGGCGATGAAGGCGGCTAGACGTTCCATGACCAGAAATCCGCGCCGAGCTGCGCGAACTCGCGCGAGACGACCATGCGATGCACGGCCGACGCGCCGTCGACGAGCCGCGCTTGCGGCGCGTAGCGGTACATCCACTCGAGCCGCAAGTCGCGCGAGTAGCCGCGCGCCCCGCACAGCTGCATGGCGGTGTCGACCGCGCGGCCGAGCGCTTCGGAGACCGCGATCTTGGCCATCGAGATCTCCTTGCGCGCGAAGGCCCCGCGATCCAGCAGCAGCGCCGCGCGCATCGTGAGCAGCCGGCCGATGTCGATCGCCATGGCGGCCTCGCCGATCGCGCCCTGGACGCTCTCGTGATCGATCAGCACGGCGCCGAAGCTCTTGCGCGTGCGCACGTAGGGTAAGGCGATCTCGAGCGCGCGCCGTGCCATGCCGAGCCAGCGCATGCAGTGCGTGAGCCGCGCTTGCCCGAGGCGAATCTGCGTCACCTTGAGGCCGTCGCCGATGCCGAGCAGAACCTCGCCGTCGGCGACTTCGAGCCCGTCGAAGGCCAGCTCGCAATGACCGCCGTGCTCTTCGGGGCCCATGATCGCGATGCGCCGCACGATGCGCCAGCCCGGCTGATCGGCGTGGAAGAGAAATGCGGTCAAGCCTTTGCGCTCGTCGTTCGAGGTGCGCGCGATCAAGATGAAGTGCTTGGCCTCGCCGGCCCCGGTGATGAACCACTTGCGGCCGTTGATGCGCCAGCCGCCCGGAATGCGCTCGGCGCGCGTGTACATCAGCGATGGGTCGGAGCCGGCGCCGCCGTCGGGTTCGGTCATCGCGAACGACGAGCGCACCTCGCCCGCGACGATCGGCGCGAGCCAGCGTTCTTTTTGCGCCGGGGTGGCGATCTTCGAGAGCACGGTCATGTTGCCGTCGTCGGGCGCCGCGCAGTTGAAGGCGACCGGGCCGAAGATCGAACGGCCCATCTCTTCGTAGAGCACGGCGATTTCCGCCACCGAACAGCCGAGGCCGCCGTCGGCCTTGGGGAGTTGCGGCGTCCACAGGCCGCGCCGTTTGACGAGCTCGCGCAGCGCCGCGAGGTGTTCCATCTCGATGTTCTCGTGCTCGTCGTACGCGGCCGGATCGCTTTCGAGCGCGATCACGCGCTCGTCGATAAACGCGCGCACCGCGGCGCGCTTCGCTTCGAGCTCCGGCGAAAGCGTGAGGTCCACGTTAGAGCGAGCCGGCGACCAGCCCGCCGTCGACCGTGATCGTCGAGGCGGTCATATACTGCGATTCTTTCGAAGCCAGCAACAGCAGCGCGCCGTCGAGATCGCTGACCAGGCCCAGGCGCCGCTGCGGGATGCGTGCGAGCAGCGATTTGCCGGCCGGTGTGCGGAAGAAGGCCGCGTTGAGGTCGGTTTCGATATAGCCCGGCGCCAACGCGTTGACGCGTATGCCGTAGCGCGCCCATTCCATCGCGAGCGACGCGGTCAGGTGCGAAAGAGCCGCCTTGGCCGCGCCGTAGGCCGCCAGATTGCCGGCCGGGCGTTCGGCCACGATCGAGGAAATGTTGACGATCGCGCCGCCGGCGCCGGCTGCGATGCGGCGTTTGGCGAAGATCTGCGCGAGCAGAAACGCGCCGGTGAGGTTGGTCTCGAGCACGCGGTTCCAGGCCGCGTGCGTCATCGTGAGCGCGGCCTCGGCGCCGGCGATGCCGGCGTTGTTCACCAGCACCGTCACTCCCGATCCGGCGGCCGCTTCGGCGTGATCGAAGGCCCGCGCAAGCATCGGCTCGTGCGTGACGTCGAGCTCGACGGCGTAGGCGCGTCCGCCGGCGGCGTGAATGTCGGTGACGATCCGCTCGAGCAGATCGGTCCGCCGCGCGCCCAACGCCACCACCGCGCCGGAAGCCGCGAAGAGCCGGGCCGTGTGCTCCCCGATGCCGCTGGACGCACCGGTGATGAACACCACCTCGCCGGCTAGGCGGTTAGTGCGTGGGATCGACATCGGGGGTTTTCATGCCGACCTCGTTGCATATGCCGCCAGCGCACCCTGCATGCGTTCCAGCGCCAGCCGCAGCTGCGCGCTCGACGTTGCATAGGCGATGCGCAAGTGCCCGCGGCCGGCCGGGCCGAACCACGAGCCCCCGAGTGCGGCCACGCCGGCCTCCTCGAGCAGCCGGCGCGCCAACGCCGCGTCGTCGGGATCGAGCGCCGCAACGTTCGGAAAGGCGTAGAACGCACCGCCCGGGAGCGCGCAACGGACGCCTTGCAACGCGTTGAGCCCGCCCACGATCAGATCGCGCCGGCGCTGCAGGCGCCGGTTCATCGCGAGCACCGCCGCATCGCCGCCGTGCAGCGCGGCCAAACCCGCTTTTTGGGTGAACGTCGCGACGCACTGGTAGGTGTTGTTCGCAAAGAGCGTGAGCGCGCGCGCGATCGGCGCCGGCGCGATGCAGTACCCGAGCCGCCAGCCCGTCATCGCGTAGGCCTTGGAGAAGCCGTCGATCAGCACGGTGCGCTCTTGCATCCCGGGCACTTGCGTGATCGAAGCGAACGGCGCGTCGTAGACGTTGCGGCTGTAGATCTCATCCGACACGACGAGGATGTCGTGCCGCAGCGCGAGCTCGGCGACGGCCGCCAGATCCTCCGGCGTCATCACCCCGCCGGTCGGGTTGTGCGGGCTGTTGAGCACGATCGCGCGCGTGCGCGGCGTGATCGCGGCCGCGAGTTCATCGAGGTCGGGCCGCCAGTCGCGCGCCTCGTCGAGGCGAAAGGTCACGGCGCGCGCGCCGAGATACGCCGCCGCGGCGTGATAGGCCGGATAGGCGGGATCGGCAAACACGATCTCGTCGCCCGGATCGAGCAGCACGGCGAAGAGGTTCCACAAGAGCGGTTTGGCACCCGGACCAACGATGACGTTTTCCGGCGCGTAGGCGTGCGGCAACGAACGCAGGCCGGCAGCATCCAACGCGACCGCCGCGCGCAGCTCCGCGAGTCCGGGAACCGGCGCGTAGTGCGTGAAGTGCTCGTCGAGCGCCGTTTTGGCGGCCGCCGTGATGTATTCCGGCGTGTCGAAGTCGGGTTCGCCGATGTCGAGGTGGACGATGCTGCGCCCCTCGCGCTCGAGCTGCTGCGCGCGCATCATCAGTTCGACGCTGCCTTCGTTGCGGACGCCGGCCGCGGCGCGCGAGAGCCGGAGTTCCACCTTACATCTCGGTGCGCAGGCTGAAGAGTTCGGGAAAGAAGCTCTTCTCGAGCCGCGTCGCGAGATAGGCCGCACCGGCCGTGCCGCCGGTACCGCGCCGGAAACCGATTACGCGCTCGACCGTCTTGAGGTGCGCGAAACGCCACTTCTGGAAGCGGTATTCCACGTCGACGAGTTTTTCGGCCAGTTCGTAGAGATCCCAGTAGCGCTCGACGTCGTGATAGATGGTCAGCCAGACCGCTTCGACTTGCGGGTTGGGCACGTAGGGCAGCGTCCAGTCGCGTTCGATGACGCTCGCCGGCAACGCGAAGCCGCGCCTTGTGAGCAACTTCAGCGTCTCGTCGTAGAGGCTTGGCGCTTCGAGCGCCGCCGCGAGTTCGGCGTAGCCGGCCGGGTCGGAACGGTGCAGCTCCAGCATCGATGCGTCTTTGGCGCCGAGCAGAAACTCGATCAGCCGGTACTGCTGCGACTGCAGCCCCGACGCCGAGCCGAGCGTGTGGCGAAAACGCAGGTAGTCGGCCGGCGTCATCGTCGCCAGCGTCTCCCACGCCTCGGTCAAGTGCGACTGGATGCGTCCGACGCGCGCGAGCATCTTGAAGGCCGGCGGCAGATCGTCGTCGTGAACCTGCCGCACGACCGCGCGCAGTTCGTGGATGCAGAGCTTCATCCACAACTCGGTCGTCTGGTGGATGATGACGAAGAGCAGTTCGTCGTGTTCGTTGGAGAGCGGCCGCTGAGCGGCGAGCAGCTCCGGCAGCATCAGATATTCGCTATAGTTCATGCGCGCATCAGGGGGTTCTCATCGGCACGACGTTGAGCAGGTCGTCCGGGCGGTTCGCGCAGATCGCCCGCAGGTTGGTGCGCAGCAGCGGCAGCATGCGCTCGTAGAATTCCCAAGCGTCGCCGGCGGCGTGCGGTGTGACGATCACGTTGTCCATCGACCAGAAGGGATGCTCGGCCGGCAGCGGCTCGGGCTGGAAGACGTCGAGCGCGGCGCCGGCCAGGCGCCCTTCGCGCAACGCCGCCAGCAGCGCATCCGCATCGATGACGCCGCCACGCGCGATGTTGATCAGGAACGCGCTGGGCTTCATCGCGGCCAGCACGCGCGCGTCGATCAGGTTAAGCGTCTGGGGCGTTTGCGGCACCAGCAGCACGAGAAAATCGGCCAGGGCTGCGGCCTCCGTCAGCCGTGCGCGCGGGAAGACCGCATCGAAGCCCGGTACGTCGGTGCGGCTCGCGCTGACGCCGATGACCCGCATGCCGAACGCTGCGGCGCGCGCGGCGAACGTCTCGGCGATCGTTCCGGCCCCCACGACCGTGACCGTGCGGCCGTGGAGCGTGTTGTTGCGCGTGCGCTCCCAGCGGTGCTCGCGCTGGTTGGCCAGGATCGTCGGCAGGCGCTTGATGAGCGCCAGCACCGCCATCATCCCGAACTCGGCGACGGCGGCGTTGTGGATGCCGCGCGCCGAGGTGACGATCGTGCCGTCGCGCAGGTCCAAGGAACGCAGGTGATCGGTGCCGGTCGTGATCGCGCCGATCCAGCGCAGCTGCGGCGCGGCGGCGATCATGTCGGCGGTGATGATGTGCGCGAGCGCGATGATCGCGGTCGCCTCGCCGCAGAACGGCACGGCGTCGGCGGGGTCGAGAACCCCGTCGAAGGCGACATCGGGAAACTCGGCGGCCAGCGGAGCGCGCAAGCGCTCGAACTGGTCGTCGACGATGAGGACGCGGTGCGTCACCCCTTAGGTGTCAGTCGCGATAGGACGGGGCGATCCGTTCGACCAGGCGCAGCAGGGCCGGCCACTCGACCCAACCCACCGGATCGTCGTAGTTGCCGACGCGCGGGTCGCGGCCGAAGCCGCGGATCGCGACGCCTTGGGCGACCTCATCGGAGGGAATCGTGATCGGCCGCCCGCTCGCGAGCGCGTCCATTTGCGACTCCATCGCCTTGTCGAGGTGCCACATCATCGAGAACGTCTGACCGATCGTCTTGCCGACCACGAGCACGCCGTGGTTGCGCAGGATCATGACCGCTTTGTCGCCGAGGTCCTTGGCCAACCGTTCGCGCTCGTTCAGATCGACAGCGAAGCCTTCGGTGCCGTGATAGGCGACCTGGCCGTAGAACATCATCGCGTGCTGCGTCAGCGGCAGCAGCCCTTCCTCGAGGATCGAGACCGCCATGCCCGCGCGGGTGTGGTTGTGGAGCACGCAGGCCGCATCGGGCCGCGCCGCGTGGATCGCGCTGTGGATGACGAAACCGGCGCGGTGAATGCGGTAGTCGCCGATCGGGTCGATGATCTTGCCGTCGAGGTCGACCTTCACCAGATTCGAGGCGGTCACTTCGTCGAACATGTAGCCGAACGGGTTGAGCAAGAAGTGCTCGGTGCCCGGGACGCGCGCCGAGATGTGCGTGTAGATGATGTCGGTCCAGCCGTAGTGTGCGGCCAGCCGGTAGCACGCCGCGAGGTCGAGCCGGGTCGCCCATTCCTCGGCGCTGACCCGATCGCGCACGCTGCGTGGCTCGTTCGTGGGGCGCAGGTCGGTCAGCATGGCGTTTTCCCTCAAAGCGGACAAGGGTGAAAGGTATTTTTGCCGTAGACGACGCTCTTCGTCTCGACCCTACTTCGTGCTGTCCGGCCGGAGGTCCCCGCTTGCTCCAGTTGATCGTCTCGGGGATTGCCAACGGTGCCCTCTATGGTTTGGTCGCCGTCGGTTTCGTCGTCATCTATAACGTCACCGGGATCATCAACTTCGCCCAGGGCGAGTTCGCGACGGTCGGGGCGGTGACGGCGGTCAGCCTCGTGGGCATCGGCGTACCGTTGCCGCTGGCCGTGCTCGCCGGCGTCGCGGCGTCGGGCCTCGCGGGGTTGCTGACCTGGTATGCCGCGTTGCGCGGGGCGCACCGCCAGCCGCTGGTCGTGCAACTGATCATCACGATCGGTGCAAGCGTCTGCTTGCGCGGGCTGGCCCTGCTGATCTTCGGCTCCACCCCCAAGCCCTTGCCGCCGTTTTCGCAGAACGGCACGATCTCGCTCGGCGCGGCCACGATCACGCCGCAGCAACTATGGGCGTTCGCGATCGTCGCGGTGCTGATGGCGGTGCTGTTCGTGGTCTTCGAGCGCACGCGTCTCGGCGGCGCGCTCTTGGCGTCGTCGATCAACCGCGATGCGGCGCGGCTGATGGGCATCGATCCGCTGCGCATGAGCGCGATCGCGTTCGTGCTGGGAGCCGCGCTCGCCGGCGTGGCCGGAACGACGATCGCACCGATCGCGCTCGTAACCTTCGACATGGGCGGCAGCCTCGGCCTCAAGGGCTTTGTCGCGGCCACGCTGGGCGGGCTCGGCAGCGTTCCCGGCGCCGTGGTCGGCGGCATCCTGATCGGCGTGATCGAGTCGGTCGGCGCCGGCATCTTCTCATCGGGCTGGCGCGACGCGATCGTCTTCACCGTACTGATCGTCGTCTTGTTCGTGCGGCCCGAAGGGCTGTTCGGGCGGAGCGTTGCGCGCGTTTGAACCGCCGCAACGGTTTCATCGCGGCCGCTGCGGGCGCGGTGCTGGTCGTGCTCGTGCCCTTTCTGCACAACGGCTACTTGACCGGAACGATGGTGCTGATCGCGCAGAACGCCGTCGCTGCGCTAGGCTTGGGCCTGCTGTTCGGGACGGCGCGCGTCGTTTCGGTCGCGCAGGCCTCGTTCGTGGGTTTGGGCGCGTATGCGGCGGCCGCAACGTCGTCGCGCGGGCTCGACCCGTGGCTCTCGATTCCGCTCGCGCTGCTGTTCGTCGCGGCGGTCGCGGCGATCGTCGGCTGGCCGGTGCTGCGTTTGCGCGGCCACTACATCACGCTGGCGACGCTGGCGCTGGGCTACATCGCGATGGTGACGTTCAACGAAGCGAGCGCGTTCACGGGCGGACCGTCGGGCTTCGGAACCTTCCCGCCGCTGCACCTCGGCGCGCGCGCGCTGACCGGCGACCTGCCGGCCTACGTGCTCGGCTGGCTCGCGGTCGCCGCGTGCGCCGCGCTCGTGTATGGGATCCGCAACAGCTCGCGCGGGCGCGCGCTGCGCGCCATCGCGGCGAGCGAAGCCGCGGCCGCGGCGATGGGCGTGGAAGTGCGCACGCGCAAGCTCGAAGCGTTCGTGCTTTCGGCGGTCTTCGCGGGGCTCTCGGGCGCCCTCTACGCCTACTACGTCGGGTACATTTCGCCGGTGTCGTTCTCGTTCGATCAATCGATCTATTTCATCATCATGGTCGTGCTGGGCGGTTCGGCGACGACGCTCGGGCCGATCGTGGGCTCGGCGCTCTACAGCCTGATCTCGGGCGCGCTCACGCAGTTCGCGAGCTGGGTGTTTCCGCTCAGCGCGCAATCCGCCGCGGCGGCGCTGCAAGTGATCGCGTTCGGCGCGATCTTGATCGGCGTGATCCGGTTCTTGCCGAACGGCGTCGTCAGCGCGATCGCCGCGCGCTTGGGGAGCCGCAGCTGAGATGACGCCGATCGTCGAAGTCGAGCACGCTTCCAAACGCTTCGGCGGCGTCGTCGCGGTCGACGACCTCTCGTTCACGGTGGAAGCCGGCAGCTTCACCTCGATCATCGGCCCCAACGGCGCCGGAAAAACCAGCGCCCTCAACCTGATTACCGGCGCCTACGCGCTCGACGGCGGCGACGTGCGCATCGCCGGCCGCAGCATCCGCGGCCGCAGCCCGACCGCGATCTCGCGGCGCGGCGTCGCGCGCACGTTTCAAACCTTGCAGATCTTCGGCGCGATGTCGGCGCTGGAAAACGTGCTGGTGCCGCTCGAAGCTCGCGAGCCATCGGGCAAGGCGCATGCGCGGGCCGAAGAACTGCTCGCCTTCGTCGGCCTCGAAGGCTGCGCCGGCGTCGCGGCCGAGACGCTGGCGTTCGGCCAGCAGCGCTTGCTCGAACTCGCGCGCGCGCTCGGCGCCGAGCCGATCGTGCTGCTGCTCGACGAGCCGACCAGCGGCCTCTCGCGCGCCGAGGTGGCGAAGTTCGTCGACGTGCTCACCGCCGTGCGGGCCGGCGGCGTGACGCTGGTGATGATCGAGCACGACGTGCGCACGGTGATGGCGGTCTCGGACCGCGTGATCGTGATGCATCGCGGCAGCAAACTCGCCGACGGCACGCCGGCCGACGTGCAACGCGATCCGGCCGTGATCGAGGCCTACCTGGGCGAGGCGGAATCGGTGCCGCCGGAACGCGCGAGCAGCGAAGGCGGCGCGACGCTGCTGCACATGGCCGGACTCGTGACCTATCGCGGCGCCGTGCGCGCGCTCGACGGCATCGATCTGGACGTGCGGGCCGGCGAGATCCTCGCCGTCGTCGGGCCGAACGGCGCCGGAAAGTCGACCTTCCTCGGCAGCGTCGCGGGCTGGTTCCCGCCGCGCAGCGGCAGCGTGCAGCTCGACGGGCGCGATCTCACCGGGCTGGGCGCGGAGACCGTGGTGCGCGCGGGCATCAGTCTCGTGCCCGAACGCCGTCAGATGTTCGGCGAGCTGAGTGTCGAGCGCAACTTGGAGCTCGGCGCCTACATCCACGGCGGCGCCGGCACAGAGGAGCTCGAGCGGGTTCTCGCGCTCTTCCCGCGCTTGCGCGAGCGGCGGGCGCAGCGCGCCGGCACGCTTTCGGGCGGCGAAGGGCAGATGGTGGCGATCGCGCGCGGTCTGCTCGCCAACCCGCGCGTGCTGTTGCTCGACGAACCTTCGCTCGGCCTCGCGCCGCGCGTCGTGACGGAAATTTTCGAGGCGCTCGCTCGCGTGAACGCCCAAGGAACCACGATCGTGCTGGTCGAGCAAAATGCGCGCGCCGCGTTCGCCATCGCGGACCGGGTCGCGCTGCTCGAGCGCGGCAAGATCGTTTTCAGCGGCCGCGCAACGGAGGCGCGCAACGACCCCCGGATCTCCGAAGCCTACCTGGGTTGAGACCCGCCAATTGGAGGAATGCAGCATGACACGACCCCTTCTTGCCATCGTCGCCGCAGCCATGATCTTCGGCTCCGCGACGCCGTCCGGCGCCGCCGATCCGATCAAGATCGGCGTCGATCTCGAACTCTCGGGACCGGCGTCGGGCTGGGGCACGCCGCAGCTCAACTCGATCCAGCTCTACGTCGATCAAGCCAACGCCAAGGGCGGCATCAACGGCCGCCCGATCCAAATCGAAGTCCTCGACAACAAGAGCGATCCGAGCCAATCGAAACTCAACGCCACCAAACTGATCGACGACGGCGTGGTCGCGATTCTGGGGGCCGGCAACACGCCGGACTCGATGCCGATGATTCCGCTGGTGGAAGCGGCCAAAGTGCCGATGATCGCCAACGCGGCCGCGGGCGCGGTGACCTCGCCGATCGCCGAGCGCACCTACGTCTTCAAGACCGCGCCCGAAGATCCGCAGAACTCCGAGAAGATCTCACAGTTTCTGCTCGCGCACAAATGGATGAACGTCGCGTTCCTGAGCGTGAACACCGGCTACGGCGATTCCGGCCACGGCGCGTTCCCGCCGGTCGCGACCCAGCACGGTATCAAGATCGTCGACGACGCGCGCTTCGCTCCGGGCGATACCGATATGACGCCGCAGCTGACCAAGATTCGCGATGAGAAAGCCGACGCGGTCGATCATCTGGGGCAACCCGCCGGCGGTGACGATCATCGCCAAGAACGCAACCCAATTGGGCCTCAAGGCGAAGCTGATCTATGCCGGCGGCGCCGGCGGCGCCGAGTTCCTGGCGGCCGGGAACGATATCAAGGGCGTCTACCTGTGCGAGACCAAGCTGCCGGTGTTCGCGGTGTTGCCGGCCGGCGATGCGCAGCGCGGGCTGCTCGCCGACTACATCAAGGAATACAAGGCGAAGTTCCACACCGATCCCGATGCGATCTCATCGTTTGCGGCCGACGGCATCGAGATGCTGATCGCGGCGATGCGCAAGAACGGACCGACGCGCGAGGGAATCGAAAGCGGCCTCAACTCGCTGACGAAGTTCCCCTCGAACAGCGGCTACTACACGTTCTCGCCGGCCGAACACGCCGGCCTGCACACGAGCGATCTCGTGATCGCGGAAGCGACCGGCAGCGGCTGGTCGATCGCGATGCCGTAACGCACGCCTGCTACAACCGGCCGCCACTCCGCCGGCGGCGATGGGCTCCATTTCGGGGGCCCATCGTCGTTTTTCATCCTGCACGATGCCGAGCTCGGAATCCGGCAGTTTAGTTCATCGCCTTGGCCGAAATGAACCCGCCCTGCAGGAGAACAAAATTGCCGCCCGAGATCACCGTCGTCCCCCGGGAAACCGCCCTGCTCGTCGTCGACATGCAAAACGGCTTCTGCGATCCGAAAGGCAGCATGGCGTCGGCCAAGCTCAACTACGAACCGCAGAATGCGATCATTCCGACGGTAAAAGAACTCGTCGACGTTTGCCACGCTGCCGGCATCCAGGTCATGTGGTCGATGCAGCGCCACTACCCGGATGATGCGACCCGAGCCAAGCGAAGGATTCCCACACACTTGCAAAAGCTCGGCGTTAACGTGTGTACCAAGGACACCTGGGACGCCGAAATCGTCGATCAATTGAAGGCCGTGATAAGCCCGCGCGACGAGGTGTTCGAGAAACACCGTTCATCGTGCTTCTACAACACCACCCTCGAAGTCAAACTGAAGGCTCAGGGCATCACGACGCTGATCGTGTGCGGAGTCGCCACGAACTATTGCGTCGACTCGACGATTCGTGATGCCTACGCGCGTGACTTCGATATCATCGTCATCGAGGACGCCGTCGCCGCCCTATGGGCGGACTTGCATCAAGCGGCCCTAAAAAACTTCGACCTCATGTACGGCATGGTGATGCCCTTGAGCACGTTAAAGACCGTCTTGTCGACGCCGGTCGCATAGCGGAGGCGCTGACGATTCCCCCCATCTCATCCCGAGCAAAGTGGAGGGACCAAGCCTCCCTTGTCATCGCGAGCAAAGTGGAGGGACCAAGCCCCCTGTCATCCCGAGCAAAGTGGAGGGACCAAGCCTCCCTTGTCATCGCGAGCAAAGTGGAGGGACCAAGCCTCCCTTGTCATCGCGAGCAAAGTGGAGGGACCAAGCCTCCCTTGTCATCGCGAGCAAAGTGGAGGGACCAAGCCTCCCTTGTCATCGCGAGCAAAGTGGAGGGACCAAGCCTCCCTTGTCATCGCGAGCAAAGTGGAGGGACCAAGCCTCCCTTGTCATCGCGAGCAAAGTGGAGGGACCAAGCCTCCCTTGTCATCGCGAGCAAAGTGGAGGGACCAAGCCTCCCTTGTCATCGTGAGCAAAGTGGAGGGACCAAGCCCCCTGTCATCCCGAGCAAAGTCGAGGGACCAGCCCCCTGTCATCCCGAGCAAAGTCGAGGGACGCACCACCGTCACGCCCTCGAGCCACCGTCGATCACGAGCGCAGCCGAGGGATCGCCAGAAAACATGATCAGGCATATCGCAGGCGATCACTCGGCTGCGCTCGTGATCGACGGTGGCGGTCCGGCGCGCCGGCGGTTGTCCCTCGACTGCGCTCGGGATGACAGGGGGCGACGACAAACGAGGATCTAGCCGGTGCGGACGCGGGCGTGAAGGCGACGCACGACGTCGCGGGCGGATTCCAGCGCGCCGGCTTGCCAGGCGTTGATGTAGCTCATGTGCTCGCCGGCGAGATAGATCGGTCCGTCGGGCTTCATGAGCACCGGATAGTCATTCTTGCGCGTGTCGGTCGTCCAGCCGACCCACGCGCCCATGTTGTAGGGCGTTTTCTGCCACGCGACCGAGAAGCCGGAGACGAACTCGGCCGGATACTGCGGATGGATCGCCGTGCCTTGGCGCAGCGCGAGCGCGATGCGATCTTGGGGCGCGAGGTCGCCGATCGCGCGCGCGGCCTTGCCGGTGGCGTACGCGGCGGTCAGCACGCCGCCGCCGCGGCCGAGGTAACCGTATGACGGATACCAGACCTGCGTTATCGTCTGATCGGTGCGTGAGATGCCGCTCATGATGCGGTCGTCTTCTTCCCAGAAGCGGCGTTTGAAGGCCAGGCCCACTTTGGCCGAATCCATGTAGGCGACGCGCTTCATCGAAGCGGCGAACGGCGGGCTGAAGTCGGCCGGAATCGTGCGCAGCACCGGCAGCGGAATCGTGCAGATGCAGTACGCGGTCTCGATCGACGTTGCCGTTCCCTGCGCCGTGTACGCGATGCGCACGCCCGCCGGCGTCTTGCGGATCTCGGTCACCGCGGCGCCGTAACGGATGCGGCCCGGCAACCGCGCCGCGAACGCGTGCGGCAGCGCATCGATGCCCCCAACGGGCTGGAACATCGTCAGCTGCTGATCGACTTCGCGCTCGGGTGCGAAGAACGCGCCGAACCCGCTGCGAATCAACGGCAGCAGGCCGAGCGGATCGGCGGGTATGCCGGGGCTCACGTCCGGCAGTTTGGTGTAGCCGCCCGGACCGTTGTTGACGTACTCCAGCTTGGCGTTGAGCCCGCCGTTATCCGAGAGAAAGGCCAGCAGTTTGCCCTTGTCATCCGATGTGATGGGCATGTCGAGCGCGTCCTGCGCGACCGCCTTCGCCAGCAGTTCCGAGGTGTATCCGTTGATCGCGAACTTGGCCTGGCGCATGCGAACGCGCTGCATGCCGGGCGGCGCGGTGGTCGAGTGATAGTACGCGTTCATGTTGACGTTGCCGAACTGCTCGAGCGCAACGCCGAATTCGCGGTAGTAATCCATCGTGACGTGGTGCTGCGGTACCCGCGCGGGCCCGGGGTTGAGGTACGTGCCGGCGGAAAATGCAGCCGTCTGCGCGCTGCCGTCGCTTTCGACGTGCCGGTCGCCGCCGCGCACGGTCCACACGCGGCCGCCGGGCCGCGCTCGGGCTTCGAGCACGGTGCAAACGTAGCCGGCTTTGCCCAGCTCGTAGGCGGCGCACAAGCCCGCGACGCCGGCCCCGAGGATGACGACCTGCGTACCGTTTCCCGAACCCTCGAGCGCGAGCGGCGGTGAGGCGTTCGCCGGCGCCAGCAGATCCAGCGCCAGCATCGCCGCGGTGGCCGAACCGCCATACGCGGCGACACGCTCGATGAAGTCTCGTCGCGTTCGCATGAAGCGTTCTTGCTCCGCAGCTCGCGCCCGCCTTGGGCCATTCGGCTATTTGCTGTAGATCAGATTCGCCGCCGGGAACTCATCGAGCAGTTTGTAATGGGCGGCGAGGTCGATCGTCGGCTGGATGGCGGCCGGGGAGAGCGATTCGCCGAACTTCGCGCGATAGCTCGCGCGCACGAGCGCCGGGTCGAGCTTCGTGTACTTGGCCAGGATGTCGGCCGATTTGTCGGCGTTCGCGTTGGCCCAGACCGCGGTCTCGTGCATCGCGGCCTGGAACTTGCGCAGCAGGTCGGGGTGCGCATCGGCCCATTGCCGCGTGGTGAAGTAACCGGCAATCATCCAGCCGTCACCCAGCACGTCGTACGCTTTGGCGAAGACGCGCGAGGTCGCTTTCGCCTGCGTGATCTGCGGCTCGGCCACGAACGCCGCATCGATGCGATGGGCTTCGAGCGCGGCCGGATCTTCGGTCGGGTTGATCTCGACGAACTTGATCGTCGAGGCATCGCCGCCGTTTTTGTCGATCCACATCGACGGCGCGTACTCGGCGATGTTCTTGAGCCCGTTGACGCCGACCGTCTTGCCGTTGAGGTCCTTGGCGGTCTTGAGCGGCGAGTCTTTGGGAACCATCAGCACCGACGTCGGCGCGGCGCTCGAATAGAGCGCGGCCGCCGCGATGAACACGAACGGCAGCCCTTTCTTGTACGCCGTCTCGATCGAGAGCGTGTTCGAGAAACCGATGTCGATCGCGCCCGAGGCGACGGCGGCGGCGATTGCCGGGCCGTTGCCGACCGGGTCGACCGTTACGTCCAGACCTTGTTTGGCGAAGAAGCCCATGTCTTTGGCATAGAACGCTTCCGAGCCGGCGTCGAAGGGGATCGTCTCGATGCGCAGCGTTTGCATCGACTGCGACGCCACGGGCGCACCCGAACCCAGCAGCAGCGCGGCGAGCGCGGCTGCGGCGAGCACGACGGTCCGCCGCACCCTAGCGCGAACCGATGAGCAGGATGTCTTTCGCGCCGTCGGCCACCGGCACGTCGCGCGGCAGCATGAAGTCGCCCGGCCGTACGCGATAGGCTTGCGGATTGCTCGCCTCGGGCGGTTCGGTGCCGGCCATCAGGTTGCGCACCGTGGTGAGCAGGCGTTTGCGCAGCGCGATGATCGCGCGATCCGAACTGGTCAGCAGCTCGTCGCTGCGGTCGGCGATCGCTCCGCGCTGATCTTCGGAGATGGCGAGGTCCTGCGCGACGATCGACTTGATGCCGGTGAAGGTGGAATCGCGCTGCCGCTCGCGGTCGATCAGGTAATCGTTCTCGAGGTTCTCGCGCATGCGATCGGTGCCCGGAATCATCTCGGGCACGAACACGCCGGTGGCGTAGCTCGCGCGCTCTTCAGCCGTGATCGGGCGGTCGGGCGAGGCGATCACGCGGAAGAGGAACGAGTGCTCGTCGTCGATCGGCACGCGCAGCTGCGCGAGCATCGGCACACCGGGCGCCGCGGCGATCAAGGTGCAGAACGGCATCAGCCACTGGTTGACGCGCCATTGGAAGCGGTCGGGCCCGGCGTTGCGCTGGGCCGAGAGCATCATCCCGTAATCGGTGTCGAGGGTGAACCAGCGCGGGCTCTTGTCGACGAAGGTGTTGGCGTTTGCGCGGCTGCCCGGCAGCGCCGACCCGTCGACCGAGCTGTGCAGAAACGACACGTGGCTCGAATCGACGTCGCCTTCTTGCATCTGCGCGAAATTGCCGCGCAGCTTGACCTTGATGATGTGGCGGTGCGTCGCCGGCGCGTGGAAGACTTCGGCGTCGGGGAACGGCGGAATCCGCTCGGGCGGCCCCATGTAGGCCCAGATGATGCCGCCGCGCTCGAGCGCCGGATAGGCGGTGGTCTTGACCTTGTTCTTGAGCGTCGGCCCCTCGGGGCAATTGGGCAGGTCCGTGCACGTGCCGTTGACGTCGAACTTCCAGCCGTGATAGACGCAGCGCAGGCCGGCCTCTTCGTTGCGGCCCCAGAACAGGTTCGCGCGCCGGTGCGGACAGTACGCGTCCAGCAGTCCGAGCTTGCCGTTGCTGTCGCGGAACGCCACGAGGTTCTCGCCCATCACGTTCACGCGCACCGGCGCCGAGCCGGGCCCGCCGAGCTCGTCGGCGAGCATCACGGGCGCCCAAAACCGCCGGTAGAGGTTGCCCATCGGCGTACCGGGTCCGGTTCGGATTAGAAGTTCGTTGTCTGCCTTGCTGAGCATACGGCCTCCGCTATCGGTAAAAGGTTCTTGCCCGCGGCGCGCATTTCCGTCCTGTACGTCCGCCCTCACTAAAGGGCTCCTCCCGCAGCCTGGGAAAAAGAAGCGCCGTCAACGTGGTTTGAGAAGAGTATATTCTTTCGACTCGAGGATTTGTGCGTCGTTCGATCGTTTGGCGCGGTGTGGCCGCGCTGCTTGGAATCAGCATGATGTTTGCCGCCGGCACGCGCACCGCGCAGACGGCGGCTCCCGATGAAATTCGCGTCGGCCGCGCCGTGGTGAACGCCTTTGCGTTCGCGGTGTTCGAAGTCGGCAACGATGCCCACATTTGGGACAAAGTCGGCCTCAAGCTCAACATCTCATCGTTCAAGGGGGACGGCCAGCTGCAGCAGGCGATGACGGCCGGCCAGATCGATTTCGGGCTCGGTTCGGGTCCCGCCATGGGCTACCGCGCGAAAGGCGTCCCGGCGATCGCCGTCGCGACGATGTACGGGCCGCCGAGCGACATGGGGATCATCATCGCGATGAACAGCCCGATCAAGACCGTCGCCGACTTCAAAGGAAAGCGCATCGGCGTGACCACCTCGGGTTCGTTGACCGACTGGCTCGTTCACGAGCTTTCGCGCCGCCAAGGCTGGGGCAGCGAGGGCATCGAGTCGGTGGCGATGGGTTCGATGGAAGCGCGCGTCGCCGCGATGCAAGTCGGGCGAGATCGCGGGCACCGTGCAAGACGTCGGCGTGGGCTACGAACTGGAGGCCCAAGGCAAGGGCAAGGTGTTCAACAACTTCGGCAACTTCGTGCAGAAGTTCGAGACGCACGTGATCTTCGCCAGCGATGAGATGGTCGCCAAGCATTCCGATATCGTGAAGCGCTTTCTCAAGGGCTGGTTCATGACCGTGGCCTACATGCGCACGCACAAAGCCGAAACGGTCAAGTCGATCGCGCCCGTGCTGGGCGAGCCCGAGTCCATCGTCGGCCGGCTCTACGATAACGACATGGCGGCCATGTCGAGCGACGGCTCGTGGGATCCGGCCTCGGTCGAAGCGGTGGCGAAGTCGTTGAAAGAGCTCGGCATCATGGACAGCGAACCGGATCCCAAGTCGATCTACACCGCGCGATTCGTTCCCGTCAAGATCTGAGCCCCGCCATGCCGCCGGCGATCACCGTCGATCGCGTCTCGAAGCTGTTTCCCGGTTCGAACGGCGCGCCCGACGCGGCCGCGCTCGACGAGGTTTCGCTCGAGGTCAATCGCGGCGAATTCGTGTGCCTGCTGGGCCCCTCGGGCTGCGGCAAGAGCACGCTGCTCAACATCATCGGCGGCTTGATCGTGCCGACGGCGGGCAGCGTGCGCATCGGTGAGACCGCGGTGCGCGGTCCGTTGCCGCGCGACGTCGCGTTCGTGTTCCAAGAGAGCACGCTGCTGCCGTGGTACACGGTGCTGGAAAACTTTCGCGTCTCGCTGGAATTTCAAGGCCGCATGTCGGGCTGGCGCGACCACGCGCTGGCGGCGCTGTCGTCGGTCGGCATGGAAGGCTTCGCGAACTTCTATCCGAGCGCGCTCTCGATCGGGATGAAGCAGCGCATCAACATGGCGCGCGGCATCGCGCTCGAGACCGGCATCCTCTTGATGGACGAGCCGTTCGCGGCGCTCGACGAGCAGACGCGTCTGGTGCTCGGAGAAGACCTCTCGGTGCTGCTCGCGCGCACCGGGAAAACGATCGTCTTCGTCACCCATTCGCTGGCCGAAGCCGTGCTGCTGGCCGATCGCATCGTGGTGATGACGGCCCGCCCGGGGAAGATCAAGGCGATCATCGAGGTCGACGAACCGCATCCGCGCTCGCCCGATTTCATGCTGCAGCCGCGTTTCTCCGAGGTGCGTAACCAGTGTTACGAGTTGCTGCGCGACGAAATCCGGCACACGGTCGACGCGATGCGCGAGGCGCGCGATGCTCGCGCAGGCTAACGCGCAACTTCGCCTGACGTCGATCGTGCGCGCCATTCAGGCCGCCGTCGTGGTCGTGTTTTTCGGCGCCTGGGTGCTCTTGACGAGTTCGCACGCGGTCAACCCGCTGTTCTTGCCGGCGCCGCTGGCCGTCGTGACGGCGCTCGCCCATCTCAGCGTGAGCGCGGGCTTTTGGGGCGCGGTCGGCACCACGGCGTTCACCACCGCGTGCGCGTACGCGATCGCGGTGACGGCCGGCATCGTGCTCGGGTTCTTCATCGGCCGCTCGCCCGTGCTGACCGCCGCCTACCGGCCGGTGCTCTCGGGCATCTTCGCGATTCCGATCACGCTGTTTTTTCCGCTCTTCGTCGTGATGTTCGGCCTGGGCCCGCCCTCGAAGATCGCCTTCGGCGCCCTCTACGGCTTCTTTCCGATCGTGCTGAACACGATCGCGGGCTTCTCCGGCGTCGAGCCGCTGTTTCTGCGTGCGGCCCGCTCGCAAGGCGCGACGCGCGTGCAGACGCTGCGCCACATCTTCGTGCCGGGGGCGTGGCCGGTCGTGCTGGCGGGTTTGCGCATCGGCTTTTTCATCACGTTCGCCTCGGTGCTGGGCGGCGAGACGCTCTCGTCGGTATCGGGCGTCGGTCATGCGATCGCGCACGAGGCCGACCTGCTCGACAGCCCGCCGATGTTCGCCTGGATCGTGATCGTGCTGGCCGTATCGGTGGGACTCAACTTGGCCTTGTCGCTGATCGAAAAACGTGCGGGCCGCAGCTAAGCCCGCGTCGCCCGCGACCATTCGCTGGCTGACGATCGCTTGCGCTCGTGCTGCTGTGGGAAGTCGCGGCGCGGCTCTTCGGCGATCCGGCGTTCGTCGCGCCGCCGAGCGCGGTGCTGCGCGCGTTCGGGCCGACGATCTTCGGCGATCCGAAGCTCGAGGCGGCGCTGGGGATGGCGGTGCTCGAAATGGTGACGGCCTTCGTGCTGGCGGTGATCGCCGGTGCGACGATCGGCGTCTTGATCGGGCTCACCACGGTCGGGCGGCGCAGCTTGTTCCCCTTCGTGCTGCTGCTCTTCGGTTTGCCGCAGGTCGCGGTGCTGCCGCTGTTCATCCTGATGTTCGGTCTCGGTCCGGCCAGCCGCATCGCGTTCGGGTTCACGCACGGCGTGCTGCCGATCATCGTGACCACGGTCTCCGGGATGCGCGCGGTGAGTCCGCTCTTGCTCTCGAGCGCGCGCTCGATGGGCGCCTCGCAAGCGCAGGTGCTGCGGCACATCATTTTTCCGACCATGGTGGCGAGCGTCTTCACCGGCTTGCGCCTCGCGATGTCGTTGACGCTGCTGGGCGTGATCCTCGCCGAACTGTTCGTCTCGACCAACGGCATCGGCAACTACACCCAGATCTTCGCCGAGACGTTCAAGCCGGCGTCGCTCTACGCGCTGATCCTGGTACTGGCCGTGACGGCGGTCGTGCTCAACGAACTCGTGGGTCTGGTCGAATCGCGCTTTTCGCGCTGGAAGGCGGGTTAGATGTCGATCGATGCGTTCGCGCAGCGGTTCTGCGCGCGGCCGGCGGTGCCGCTGCATGCGCTGCGCTTCGCCGACACCGTCGGCGCGCTGGTGGTGGGGTCGCGCAGCCGCGAGGCGCGCGCGCTCGCGGGCGTGTACGGCGGCCGCACCGGCGCCGCGTACATGGCGGCGGCGATTCGGCTGACGGAGCTCGACGACATCGATCTGCGCACGTGCACCACGCCCAGCGCCGTCGTCGTTCCGGTCGTGCTCGATGCGGCGCGGCGCGCGAACGCGACGCCGGCCATGGTCGCGCGCGGCTTGCACGCGGGCTACGTCGCCGTCGCCCGCGCGGCGGTGCGGTGCGGGCGGCATCGAGGTGATGGCGCACGGCCTGTGGCCGACGCTGCTGGTCGCACCGCTCGGCGCCGCGGCGGCGTCGGCCGCGTTGCGTGCCCTTCCGTACGAACGCTTCGCGACGGCGCTGCGCTTGGGCTTGGCGCGCTCGATCGGTCGTGCCGGCGCGCCGATCCCGCCGTTGCCCAGCCGCTGGTGGCTCTTCGGTGAGAGCGTCGCCGCGGGTATCGCGTCGGCCACGGCGGCCGAGGCGGGCTTCACGGCCGACCCGCATCTCGACGGCGAGTACGCCGCGGCGTTCGCCGAACCGGACGACGACGATTGGGGCTGGATTTCGCAGAAGCCGGTGCCGACCTCGCGCCAGGGGGCGAACGCGCTGGTCGCGTTCCGCGAACTGTTGCGCGACGAGGCCCTCGATCCGGCGACGATCGCGCGCGTTGAGGTCGAGGTTCCGCCGGCGTGCGCGCGTTTGATCTCGCAACCGCTCGATCAGGCCAACCGGCTGATGCTGATCACGAACACCGGCTTCCAGTTCGGCGCCGCCGCGTTCGCGCCGGCGCTGCTCGCGCAGATCGACCGGGAGCCGCCGTTTCCGCCCGAGGTGCTGGCGTTCGCCGAGCGCGTGGCGGTCGCGCCGTCGGAAGCGCTGGCCGCGAACTTTCCGCGCGAGTGGGGCGCGCGCGTCGTGGTCGAGCTCGACCGGCGGGCGCCGCATCGAGCGCGTGCAGCGCACGATTCACGGCGATCCGCACGACCCGCTCACGCTCGATGACATCGCGGCGAAGTATGCCGGGCTCGAGCGCGCGCTCTTCGACGATGCGGCCGCCGCGCTCACCGATGCGGATGCCTTGGCGCGCACCCTCGCGCGGCTGGCATGAACGCATGAGCTGGTTGACGGCGAGTTACCTCGTCACGTGCGAGGAGCGCGACGTCGCGGCGCGCGCCGCGGCGATCGCCTCGGAGCAGAGCGTCGAGTGCCCGCTCGAAGCGATCGCGGAGCAGCGCATCCTCGACGAAATCGTGGCCCGCGTCACGGCGATCGAACCGGCCGGTCCGGGACGCTTCCGCGTCGACGTCGCGATCGCGGCGCAGACGATCGGCGCGAACCCGGTGCAGTTCGTCAACATGGTGTTCGGCAACGCCTCGCTCTGGGACGATGTCGCGTTCGTCGATCTTGCCGTCCCGGCCGAGCGTGCTCGCGCTCTTTCCCGGCCCGCGTCACGGCATCGCGGGGATTCGCCGGCTGCTCGCTGCGCCCAAGCGCGCGCTGACCAACGCCGCGATGAAGCCGCAGGGGCTGCACGTTCCCGAGCTCGCCGCGTTGTGCCGCACGTTCGCACTGGCCGGCGTCGATGTGATCAAGGACGATCACGGCATCGACGATCAGGGCTATTCGCCGTTCGCCGAGCGCGTGCGCGCGTGCCAAGCCGCGATCGCCGAGGCGGTCGGCGCGACCGGCAAACCGGCGCTTTATGCGCCGAACCTGATCGGCACGCCGCGCGTGCTGCGCGAACGGGCCCGCATCGCGCGTGACGAAGGCGTGCGCGCCGTGCTGGTTGCGCCGATGCTCGTCGGGCTGCCGGCGTTCTTCGATTTGGTCGAGGAATTTCCGGACTTCGTCTACCTCGCGCACCCGTCGTTCGCCGGCGCGCGCAGCATCGCGCCGGAACTGCTTTTCGGGCGGCTCTTGCGCCTGTTCGGCAGCGACGCCGTGATCTTCGTCAACGTCGGCGGCCGCTTCGGCTACACGCACGAGACGTGTGCCGCACTGGCCGCCGGGGCGCGCGCGCCGTGGGGCGCGCTGCGTCCGGCACTGCCGGTTCCGGCCGGCGGGATGCGCCTGGAACGCATCGAGGAGCTGCTGGATTTCTACGGTCCCGATTCGATGCTGCTGATCGGCGGCAATCTCCTGATCGAGCACGAACGGATCCTCGAACGCACGCGTGAATTCGTCGAACGCGTCGCGGCGCATCGCTTCGAAACGAGCACGGCCGCGCAGAGATAGCGCACGGTCGGCAGTAGGGCCCGGCATGTCAAGCGATGCGAGATTAAACGCGGATGAATTCGCCGCCAACGCGCGCTTGGTCGCCGTGAGAGATCGAAACGTTCTTCACTCGTTACCTAGGCGAGCAGGGGTTTAAGAGCAGCCCGCCTCTGGGTAGGCCTCCCACCGGCGCGGATCCCATCGTGGGAAATCGCGACTCGCAAACATAGAACCATATCGGAGAAAGCTCTAGTGAAACGATATAGTCTAGCCTTCGCAGCCGCGATAGCCGCTGCAGGCCTGGGCACGTCGTCAGTATTCGCCGCACAACCGACTCTGCAAGGCAACACGTCCAACTTGCACCCGGTCCAGGTTGCTCAGGCGAGCATGATGCCCCCGGCCGATTTCGGCGCACCGCCCTCCGGCGAAGTGCCGATCCTCTTCAACGATCACCACGTCTATTCCAAACCCGATCGTTTCACCCAAAACCGCGTTCTCGCCGCACTCGTGCGCGGCAACGAAATCCTCGTCCCGCTGCGCTCGATGTTCGAACAGATGGGTGCGACGGTTTCGTACGATCCCGCTTCGAAGACGGCCGACGTCTCGAAGCCCGGCTCCGACGTCAAGGTGACGGTCGGTAAGCCCGAAGTCGTCATCAACGGCGAATCGCGCCCGCTCGACGTTCCGCCCGAAATCTATAAGGGCGCCATCGTCGTTCCGGTTCGCGTTATTTCGGAAGGCATGGGCGCCTACGTTCAGTGGGTTCCCGAGAAGAAAGTCGTCGTCATTCGCTACGTAGCGGCACCGGTTCCGACCCCGCCGCCCCCGCCGCCGCCGACGCCGCGACCGACTCCGAGAGCAACCCCGCCGCCGCCGCCGCCGCCGCCGCCGCCGGCCGCCACGCCCACGCCCGCTCCGCCGAGCCGCGTGTACGAGCACTTCATCGTCGGCGATTACATCGCAGACCCGATCGTCTACAACCAGTTCTCGAACGGCAGCAACACTGCCACCTGGGGTCCGTCGTATGCGGGCCGCGCAGCGATCGAAATCCCGATCTTCAACCTGCCGTTCATGGTTGAAGGCTACGCGGAACAATACGCCTACACGCATCCCGGTGGTGCGAGCCCGGCGAACCTCAACTGCAACACCAACGGTCTCGCGGGCAACCCGGCCTGCGTAACACCGATCGGCATCGGTCTGGGCAGCCGCTGGGTTCCCCAGTTCCAAGCGATCGACGGTGATGCTTCGGTCCGTGCCGGCGTCCAGATCGCCAACCCGCGCATCTATCTTGCGGGCGCCTATCTGTGGTCGGAAAACAACTACGGCTATCCGCGCATGACCGGCGCCGGGTTCGGTCTCGAGAAACTCCCCGACCTCGACAAGAGCCTGTCACTGTTCGGCAGCGTGTACTACTTCCCGCAACTGTGGGGCGCGTACACCGATCCGGTCAGCGGCACGGTCTACAACATCCTTGACCGCTTCCTGCAATACCAGGCCGGTGTGGTCTACAACGTCCCGTTCGGCATGATGAAGAGCAGCGGAATCTTCATCGAAGCGGGCTTCATGGGTAACAGCACCGTCAACACCCAGTTCCTCCCGGGGAACGGCCACGAGGCAGGCGCCTTCGGCGGTATCGGTATCCACTTCTAGTCGCTCAGGCCCCGGAACGAGCGTCCCATGTCACAGTGGGGCGCTTTTTCCATTTCCCAGGCGTCGTTCGGCTAAATTTGGGTATGAAAGGCTCAGATTGCACCATTACCACACCAAGAGAGCTTCCGCTCGTTGTCCTATGAAGTAACAAAGCGCATCAAGGGCCGCGACTACCGCTATCGGGTCGAGAGCGCGCGCGACCCCCAAACCGGCCGCACCGGCACCCGCTGGACGTATATCGGCAAGCTCGAAGGCGGCGAGCTGATCGCCCCGGCGCGTTCGGCCGCGCGCCGCGTGACGCACGACGAGATCGTCGCCGTCACCGCCAAGCTGCTCGAATCGCGCGACGCCTCGCGGGTGACCGTCGCGGTCATCACGCATCACGCGGGGATCTCACCGGGTACGTTCTACCGGCATTTCTCCGATCGCGACGCGGCTTTCGGCGCGGCGCTGGCCGCGGTGTGCGCGAAGTGCTTCGAGGATCTGCCGCCCCTCGACGCGCCGGTGGGTTCGATCGCGGTCGAACGGGTGCGGCTCAACGGCTGGTTTGTGGCCTTGCACCGCTCGGTTCTGCGCCGGCGATCGTTGCGCTGGTTCCTCACGACGTCCGGCTACGAGAAGTTCGAAGCCATGATCCGGGAGAGCGGGATCGGCAACGACCCGCGCACGGTGCTGGCGCGATATTTTCGGGCCTTGCACCGCGCCGGCATCGCGCGCATCGCCGATGCGCAAATGCTGGCCAACGGCGTCATGCGCATGAACGCATCGATCGTCCGCGATATGGCGCTGCAAGCGGATCCCGATGCCGCCGCCGCGCAGCGTTGGGCCGAGGTCTTTCCGGTGATCGAACGGGCCGTCTTCGCCTAAAAAAGACCTTTTGGTCCGGGCCGTGAAGCCCGCCGCGGTGAGCGACTTTGAAACCACGACCGAGATCGTCCATACCGCGCAGCAGAAGCTCGAGCGCACGGTCTGGGACTACATCACCGGCGGCGCCGAGACGGAGATGTCGATCCGCCGCAACCGCGAGGCGATCGAAGCGCTCGCATTTCGCGCCCGCATCCTGCGCAACGTCGCCGAGATCGATACCTCGACGACGCTGCTCGGCACGCGCTTGCGGATTCCGTATATCCTAGCGCCGGTCGGCGGCCTGCAGAGCGTCGTCGCCGACGGCGCGGCCTCGCAGGTGCGCGGCGCGTGCACGTTCGGCACGCTGCCGGTCGTCAGCTCGGTGTCGCAGCCGACCCTCGAAGAGAGCGCGGCGGCCTCGGCCGGCGACAAGTGGTTCCAGCTCTACGTGCGCGGCGACTTCGACTGGATCGCCGAGATCGTCGCCCGCGCGCGGGTCAGCGGCTTCCGGGCGCTGGTGATCACGGCCGATACCGCGATCTACGGCAATCGCGAGCGGCAGAAGATTCAGCGCTTCATTCCCCACGGACGGCGCAACAACACGGCCGGTGAGGATTTTCAAGCGGCGCTCGATTGGAAGCTGCTCGACCGCATTCGCGCGATCGCCGGCATGCCGCTGGTGGTGAAGGGCATCCAGGTCGCGGAAGACGCCGAGCTCGCGCTCGAACACGGCGTCGACGTGATTTGGATCTCCAACCACGGCGGACGCCAGCTCGATCACGCGGTCGGTTCGCTCGACGTGCTGCCGGAAGTGGTGGCGGCGGTGCGCGGACGCGCACCGGTGATCGTCGACGGCGGCTTCATGCGCGGAACCGACGTGCTCAAAGCGATCGCGCTCGGCGCGACCGCGGTCGGGACCGGACGCATGCACGCGTGGGCACTCGGCGCCGGCGGCGAAGCGGCGCTCAACCGCATGCTGGAGATCGTCGAGTACGAAGTGCGCACCGCGATGGGGCTGCTCGGCGTCACCTCGCTCGCGCAGCTCGACGGATCGTACTTGCGGCGTGCCGATGCGAGTGTCGGGCGCGGCGCGTTTCCGCTGCTCGAGGTGCTCGCGAAGGACGAGCTCGCTACCGCCGAAGCGCCCGCGCGCTGAACATTCGCCGAACCGCCTCGATGATGCGCACGATCGCCGTGCGGCGGTACGCGAAGCGTTCGTCTTCATCGGGCAGGTACACCGCCATCGCGGGGTTCGCTTCGAACACCAGCACGTCGCCGCCGGCGCCGACGGCGAAATCGATGCCGGCGTAGTCGAGGCCGAGCAGATCGGCGATGCCCGTCAGCGCCGCCATCGCGCGCGGTCCGAGGTGGCCAGCCATGTCGTTGAGGTAGGCGGCTTCTTCGGCGCGATTGGCATCGTTATCGCGCATGTCGGCGGAGAAGTAGTGAATCTTCCACGAGCGCGAGATCGCCAGATGCACCGGATAGAGCGTGCCGTCGACGATCAGCGCGCGATACTTGCGCACGCTGCCGTCGGGCGCGCGCGCATCCAGAAACGCGATGGCGAGGATCTCGTCGCCCGGCAGCGCCGCCAGCTGCGCTGAGAGTTCGTCCGCGTTCGCGACGAACACGAAATGTTCGCCCATGTGATAGCCCGGCGAGCGCAGCAACAGCGGGAAGGTGAAGCCGCGCGCGGTCAGCGCCGCGGCGTCGAGGCCGTCGCGCGCGAGCAGCTCGGTGTGCGGTGCGCGCACGCCCGCGATCGCGTTGAGCCGCTCGACCAGGTCGCGCCGCGTCTGCATCACCGCGGCCGGACGGTTGAGGAGCGGCGCGGCTGAAGCGGCGCCGATGCGTTCCGCGATGGCCAAGGTGTCGTCGGCCCGTTCGGCGTCGCCGATCGCGTTGAAGATCAGGTCGTGCGGCGGCAGCGTCATGCCGTCGCGATAGCTGTCGGCCACGAGCGAGGCGGTTTCGACGACGCGATCGTCGAGCAGCAGCGTGGTGACGATGTTTCCGCCGTTCGCGGCCAAGAGCACGAGCAGGCGCAGCGGCTCGCCGCTGCCGCGATAGGGTGCGATGCGCACGATCGGTTCGGCGAACGCGCGTTGACGGTAGACCTGCGCGGCGCGCGCATCGCCCTGCGCTTCGAGCAGCAACGCCAGGGCGAAGTTGCCGGTGGCGTGGGTAGGCTCGAGTTCGAGCGCGCGTTCGTAGGCGGCGCGGGCGCCCGCCGGATCGTCTTCCGCGAGCACGTTGCCGAGGTTGACGAACGCGCTCGCCTCGGCCGGGTGGTAGTTCGTTGCGTGCTGGTAGAGAATGCGCGCTTCGGGGCGCCGGTTCTCGAGGTAGAGCATCGTGCCGAGATTCATCAGCGCGCCGAAGTGCTTTGCGTCGCGCGCGAGCACGCCTTTGTACGCACCGCGCGCGCGCGTCAGGCGGCCGAGCTCTTCGAGCAAACAGGCGCGCGCGAAACGCAGATCGACGGCTTCGGCGTGCGTCTCGAGCGCGTGCTCGACCTGGGCCAGGGCTTCTTCGGTGACGTTGCCCGTGCATACGATGCGGATCGCGAGCGTCGCCGGTTTGGGTGTGGCCATGAACTACGGCGGCGCCGGGACCGGACCGCCTTGACGCGGTAGCGAGCCGGCGTCGAGGATCGCGCCGTTGAGGCCCGCCGCGGCCGGCGTAAACAGAAACGCGACGACGTTCGCGCAATCCTCCGCGGTGCCGATGCGGCCCACGGCGGCGGGTGCGGGACGAAAGCGGCTCATATCGCCGCCGATGCGGCCGAGCGACATGCCGGTCAGCGTTGCGGGCCGCGGTACCACCGTGTTGACGCGGATGCCGTCGGCCGCGTGATCGTATGCGAGCGCCGCGGCGAGCGCGAACATGCCGCCTTTACTCGCCGCATACGCGAGCATGTTCGGCTTGCCCCAGCCGCCGCCCGAACCGACGTTGGCGATCGTTCCGCCGCCCTGCGCGATCATGTGCGGCAGCACCGCTTTGCTGGCCAGGAACATGCCCTTGAGGTTGACGTCGACCACGCGCTGCCACAGCTCCGGCGATGTGGTGAGGATCGTGCCGAGCGGACCGATCGCCGCGTTGTTCACGAGGCCCCCGATCGCGCCGTGCTTGGCGAGCGCGAAGCCGACCACGCGCTCGAGGTCGGCGGGGTTCGAGACATCGGCCTCGAGCGCATCGACGTGCAGACCGAGCGCCGCTGCTTCCATCTGCAGCGTTGCTGCGCCGTGTTCCGCCACGCTCGACGGCTGCCGCGTTTCCAAGCCGAACGCGATGACGTGGTGACCGTCGCGCGCGAGTTTGAGCGAGATGGCGCGCCCGATCCCGAACGTTCCGCCGGTCACGATGACGACCATCGCTCAGCGACCGCCCTGATAGGCGACGTTGCCGACGTCGATGACCGAGCCCGACATCACCTCGGCCTCCGGCGAGAGCAAAAACGCGGCGACCGATGCGATCTCGCCGGCGGCCGCGGCGTCGCCGGCGACGATCGTGTTGACGCGCACGCGATCGTGGAAGTGATCGTAGGCGAGCGCGGCGGCAAACGCCACGATGCCGCCGTGAAGCGCCGATTGCGCGAGCCGTCCGGCGCGTCCGTACGCGGCCGCGTTTGCCACGGTGACGATCGCACCGCCGCCGTTCTCGATGAGGTGGGGAACGACGGCTTTGCAGGCCAGGAATACCGCCGTGAGGTGCTGCTCGCACAGTTCGTCCCACTGCGCTTCGGAGGTCGCGAGGATCGCCGCCGCCGGCGCGTCGCCGGGCGGCACGGTGACGAGGGCATCGATGCGCGCACCTTGCGAGCGCGCCGCGCCGGCCGCGCGTTCGACGCCGGCCGCATCGGGCACGGCGATCACGTCGAGTGCCGCCTCGCGCAGGGCGCCCGCAATCGCGGACGCGATGGCGCTCGCGCCGCAGACGATCACCCGCTGCATGCAGCCGGCGGTGCGGTTAGCGGTTACTGCGGCGCCGGTCGACCGTGACGGCGGGTTCGGCGTGGTCGGCGCACGGCTCGGTGCGAACGGTGCTCGCGCCGGCGCCGACCGGTTCGATCGCAACGCAACCGCACTGGAACATCGCCACGAGACGCAGACCCTCGGTGCCGTCGACGATCACCTCGAGCCGCGTTTGTCCGGCCTCGATACGCCGCGCGAAGTGCGCGATCGTGCGCAAGTCCGTGCGCCGGCGCGGCTGGCTGCGCCGGTCGCTGCGGGCGCGGCGTTCTTCCGCCAGCGCAGCCCCAAGGCTGACGGCGGGAGACGGCGCGATACCACGCCGCTCTGTAGCACGGCGGTCGAACGAAATCATCGGATGCAGGTTATTCGCCCGGGAAAGCCTGTGTCCTAGCGGGTATTAGCGCAAAATGTGGTGGCGTCTAGGCGTGTTCGCCGTCATAGTTTCGTTGGCGGGCGCGCCGGCCGCGGCGTCGACCTTCGCCCTCGAAACCTCGGCGTTTCTCAACGGCGGCCTGTTGCCGCCGATCGACGCGGCCAGCGCCGATACGTGCGGCGGGCGGAACATCTCGCCGCCGCTGCTGCTGAGCGGCGCCCCGGCCAACGTGCGCAGCTTCGCGGTCGTCGTGTTCGACACCGACGCCGGCGGCGGCCGCGGCTTCGTGCATTGGGTAGCGTACGGCATCGCGCCGACCGCGACGACGTTGCGGACGGGCTTTGGTTCGCAGGCCTCAGCGGCGTTCACCGGCGGCAAGAACGACGCCGGCACGACGATCTATTTCGGCCCCTGTCCACCGCCCGGCGACCCGCCGCACCACTACGTCTTCACCGCCTACGCGCTCGATCTCGACCCCGGCCGCCTGCGCCCGGGGCTCACGCGGGCGGCGTTCTTGCGCGCGATCGCCGCGCACACTCTCGCCCAGGCGGCCATCACGGCGCGCTTCGGCCGCTGATGGGAGCTCGTTGATGGACCTGGGAATTCGCGGACGCTTGGCGCTGGTGACGGGGGCGAGCTCGGGATTGGGCCGGGCCTGCGCGCTGGCGCTCGCCGCCGAGGGTGCGCGGCTGGCGATCGGCGCACGCCGAACGGAACTGCTCGCGGCCGTCGCCGCCGAGGCGCAGTCGGCCGGCAGCCCGGAGGCCATCGCCTACCCGCTCGATCTGACCGATGCGGGTTCGATCGATGCCATGCTGGCCGCGATGCGCGACCGGCAAGGCGATGCGGAGATCGTGATCGCCAACAGCGGGCCGCCCAAAGCCGGCGCGGTCGCGAACCTGACTTTGGCCGACTGGGACGCGGCCTACGGTCCGACGATGCGCAGCATGCTGCAGATCGTCTACGCGGTGTTGCCCGCGATGCGCGAGCGCGGCTGGGGCCGGATCGTCAACCTGTCCTCGTCGGCGCTCAAAACGCCGATCCCGAACCTCGCACTCTCGAACGCGTTCCGGGCCGGTTTGCTCGGTGCGCTCAAAACGCTCTCGCGCGAAGTCGCGGGCGACGGCGTGACGATCAACATGATCGCGACCGGCAAGATCGAGACCGACCGCGCGCGCTCGTTCTATTCCGAACCCGGAGCGTGGGAGAAGCAGCAGCGCGACATCCCCTTCGGCCGTTTCGGTAAACCGGAAGAATTCGCGCCGCTGGTCGCGTTCTTATGCGGCGAAGGCGCCCGCTACATCAGCGGCGCGACCTTCGCCATCGACGGCGGCCTCGCGCCAAACCTAACCTAGCTGTTGTACCAGCCGCTTATGGATTTCCAACCTTTCGGTAAATAAAAGCGTCGTGATCTGTGATAAGGGTTGTCCCGTTATGTGAAATGGTCGCGGTTATAATGCCAGCGTCTGACAACTGGAGCCGATACATTTGCCCACCTGACCATGACCAACGTCCTGTGCTGAGGACGCCAAAAAAAGTGCCATCCGAATTGAAACTGAGCCCATATTCTGTTGTCGCGTGGCTGTTGGTACTCAACCAACTGCCGACAATTGCATCGGCACCGGGTGTCGATAGAACACCGGAGGCGCCCGCTGGTAGCGTTGGCCGATGAGTTGCTGGGATCGGGACGTAGACGATGCGCGGTGTCGGGCTCGGCGCGGGGCGTGGGGATGCAGTCAACGTCGGTCTCGGAGTCGGCTTTGGTGTCGGCTTGTGCGTCGGCCGGGGTGTCGGATGGTGCGTCGGCCTGGGCATTGGGCGCGGGGTGTTATTCGGACGTGGGCTGGGCGTCGCGATAGCAATGGCCGTCGGCGTACCTCCGCGCAAGAACCCAAATGCGATGCCTCCGCATCCGAAAAAAATCGCCGCGATAATGAGTACACGGTTACGCCATGTTGAAGGCGCCGTCGTAACCGGTCGTGCGGCGAAAAGATCGCGCCACGCAGCGGCGGTCTGCGGCCGTTCTTTCGGCAGCAGTGCCAAGGCAGCATCGACGGCGGCGAGCCAGGTGGGCGGATAGCCGGCGGGTGCGATTTGGCGCAAAGGTTGAAGTGGATCCGCGTCGCCGCGTGCGCCGGCGGAGAGAAGGCGCGTGTTGGCCACGGCCGGCTCGCGTCCACTCGCCATGCGATAGAGGACAGCGGCGGTCGCGTAGATGTCCGACCACGGACCGACCGGATACGTCGGATTGGCCGAGGTGTCGTACTGTTCGGGTGGGGAGTAGCCGTCCTTGACGATGTTGTGGGTCGACCGCGTGGCGCTAGCGATCGCGGCGGCCGCTCCGCCGAAGTCGATCAGCACGGGGCTGCCGTCGGGGCGCACGATGATGTTGTCGGGCGCGATGTCGCGGTGCAGGATGTTCTTGGCGTGGATCGCTTGCAGCGTGTCGATCAGCGTCGCAGCGAACGCCATCACCGCGCTCGGATCGCGAAAGCGTCCGGCGGCGAGCGCGTCGGCGAGCGTTCCTCCCGCGATGAAGTCCATCACCAGAAACGCCTGGCTGCCGTCTTCGAGGTACTCGTAGACCGGCACGACGTTCTCGTGGCGAATCGCACGCAGCGCGCGGCCTTCTTGCCCGAAACGCTCGAGGCCGCGCCGGATCGCGTCTTGCCACTGGGGTGCGGTCGAATTGAGGCCGCCCGACGCCTTGCGCATCGAGTAGCTGGCCGGAAAATATTCCTTGACCGCTACCCGCCCCCAGGTGTCGTGCCGGCCCTCGTACACGATGCCCCACGCGCCCTGACCGATGGCGCGTTCGAGCACGACCGCGCCGATGCGCGTCCCGGCGGCCAGGGCGTTCGGATAGGAACCTTCGTCACTCATACGTAGCGGTCTCGCGTACGCATTGAGAGATCGAGGAAAGGAACCCTCCGGCTACTTGCTCCGGGTTTGTGCTAACTCGCGGCCGGCGTCTCCTCGGGCAACGGGCTGTTCTTGCCGCGGAAGGTCGGCGTGGCCGGGCCTTCGAGCGAGGTGTCGCGGCCGTTGAGGATCAGGATCGCGGCCGCGATCCCGCCGGCCAGGGCCAAGGTCGTCAAGACGGGGTCGCGCAGCTTCTCGCGCGTGCCGAAGATCGCATCCACTGAGATGGCGCCGTAATCGGTGGCCGCGAACGACAGTGCCGCAGCACTGTAGAGCACGCCCAGTTCGATGCCGCCCTTTTGGGCGAAGAAGCCGTTGGGCGCATGGACGCTGGCCTGAGCCACGATCATGTTCGAGATGAGCATCGCGGGGCCGGCCGGACCGCCGAAGCCGGCCGCGATGAGCACGCCCGAGGCGATCTCGTTCCAGGACGCGAGCGCGGCGTAGGTCTCACCCGGGCGAAAGCCCAGGCTATGCATCATTTGGCCGGCTTTCTCCGGACCGGGGCCTTCGAACCAGCCGAGAGCTTTCTGAGCGCCGTGCGCTGCCATGCCTGAACCCACGGCCAATCGAGCGGCCAGTAAGGCTATATCGCGTATCATATCCGCTCAAATCTACCCAGGTAGGGCTTGACTTGCAACTTCTCAGCGACTTTTGTGTTATTATCCGACGTACCAGGCAAGGCCCGAGCGCCGGCCCGGTCTGGGGTCAAGTTGTCCGCGTGGTCTTGTTGCATAGTCTACAGTTCCAGGAACGGCGAGTTGAGTTGAATGGCGCTTAACCAAATCAAGTCCTGGAGTTCAAGACTAAATGTATACAGACGAAACCCTCAACTGCGTTGATTGCAACGCACCCTTCACCTTTAGCGCGGGCGAGCAAGAGTTCTTCGCAGCGAAGGGCTTCACGAACAAGCCGAACCGTTGCCCGGATTGCCGCGCGGCCCGCAAGGCTCAGCGTGCAGGCGCCGGCGGCGGCGGTGGCAGCTACTCCGGCGGCGGCGGCTACGGCGGCGGCGGCGGTGCGCGTCCCCAGCGCGAGATGTTCGAAGTGACCTGCAGCAACTGCGGCGGAAAGGCCACCGTGCCGTTCCAACCGCGTGGTGACAAGCCGGTCTACTGCCGCGACTGCTTCCAGTCGCGCAGCGGTTCGTACCGCTAAGGCACCCCGCCTAACGGCAAAGCGCTAGAAAAACGGCCCGCATCACCTCGGTGAGCGGGCCGTTTGCTTATAGCGCGCGCGATAGCTCGCGCACCGCGGCTTCGAGTTCGTCGTTGGGCGGATCGTATCGTGCTGCGCCGATGCGCGCGACGATCGTCCAGCGCGAGCCTCGCGTGTAGTGAAACCCGACCGGCACGAGCGCGACGCGCACGCCGGCGCTGCGCTGCGCCCAATCCACCATCCGGCGGTAACCGAGCGCGAACGGCAAGAACGCGCCGTCGTTCGCTTTGCGCGCGAACGCCGGGTCGACGTTCGGGTAGCCTTCGGGAAACACCAGCACGGCCCGGCCCGCCGACAACAGCGCGCTGGTTTCGTTCAGCGCCGCGCGGATGTAGTGCGCGAACTCGTTGCGCGCGTAGCCGGCGCGTTCACCGAGCGTCGCCGGCCGCAACACGATCGGATACTGTGCGGCGCGGCAAGCGCGTTCCATCCAGCGGCGTTGTGCCGCATCCGCCGTCCAATCCAAACCGACCACGATGTGCAGCGGTCGCGGCACGTACCGCACCAGCACCGCGGCGTCGAGCAAATGGTGAAAGTGGCGCGCGACCAGCATCACGGGTCCGGCAGACGGAACGTTCTCGAGGCCCTCGACGCGCACCGACGCGGCTTTCGTGCGCAGTGCCCAGCGGGCGATCGCCGCCGGTCCGACCATGCCCCAGGGCGGATAGCGCGTCACGCGCGAACGCGGCGTCCGCGCGCGAGTGCGAGCGTCGCGGGCGCGAGGCTGACGAGAATCGCGGCGACCGCGGTCGGCCACATGCCGGCTGCGACGCTGAGAATCATCGACCAGACGATGTTGATCGCGTACACGGTGTAGGGCAGCGCCGGTTGCGCGCGCGGGGACTCCGCTTCGTTCCACGCCAGGCGGCCGGCGGCGATGAAGATGAGTCCGGTGCCGAACCAGCCGGCGAGATTGCGCAGCGGCATGCCGAAGTACGGCCCCGTTTCGTGCCAGATCCAGAAGTGGATGTACTGCAGGTTCGGCGCCGCCATCGAGGGGTCGAGCACCAGATCCCAACTCACCAGCAGCCACGTCGCGAGCAGGATCGACCACCACAGCCGGTTGCGCGCGATCGCGCTCGCCAGGATCAGTGCCGCGAAGCTCATGTAGAACCACGACAGCGGAATCGCGGCCGGCACCCGGCCGAGCAGTTTGGGGCCGAGAAAGTTCGTGTACTCGTAGCCGCCGAACGGCCAGCCCGTTTTCGTGCCGGTGAGCTCCGCCGTGGCCGAGATGATCGTCGCGGCGAGGAAGAAGAGCAGCGTGCGGCGCGGGCCCAGTTGCCAGCAGCCGTAGGTGAGCATCGCGAGCGCGCCCAGAAACATCGCGCTGCCGCCGGTGTCGTTCATCGCTTTGGCATAGAAGGCCGTGGCGGCGGCGTTACCTGCAAAGAGTTCCGGATGCGGCATCGCAACCAGCAGGCCGAAGAGGCCGAGGCCGAGCGCAAGCGCGTGCAGTGCGACGAACGTCCAGGCGATGATGCCGCCGCCGCGTTGCGTCACGGCGTTTCCGCCAAGACGAGTTCGCGACCGCGCCATGAATGGCGCCGGCGGATCGCGGAGGCGCAGAGCGCCAGTGTCACCGGTATGTCGGCGAGCGGCGAGAGCCAGTACGTCCACGGCCGCCGCACGTAGGCGCGCGCCGCGCCGAACAGGACGCCCAGGCGCACGCACGTGAGGATCGCCGCGACCGCGAAGGTCAGCGAACCGCCGGCGTGCGCGAGCGCGAGAATCAGCGCCAGCGGCAGCGGCAGCGCTTGCACGAGGGCGACCTCGGTGAGACCGAACCAGCCGCCGAACGGTGCGAAGCGGTCGCGCAGCGTCAGCGAACGCGGCCAGTTGCGCCACGTCTGCGCGGCATCGTCGTACATCTGCACGCGCACCAAGTCGCCCGCTTCGTAGAAGCCGACCGGCACGCCGCTCGCGACGAGCGAACGCGCCAGCGTCACGTCTTCGCAGCGCGACGCGCGCACGTTTGCGAAGGCGCCGTGCGCGATCAGCAGGGCGCGCGCGGCGAGAAAACATTGCCCGCTCGCCTGCACGTCGGCCACGCGGGTGGCTTCGCGGCCGGGTAAACCGAAGCGGTAGACGAGCGTGGCGAGCATCGCCGGATGCACGACCGCCATCAGCGGGCTGCCGAGCAATTGGCGCGTCGCGACGCTCAGCACCGCGACGTTGCGCCGCTGCGCATGCGCCACCATCGCCGCGATGAGTCCGGGCGCCGGCCGCACGTCGGCGTCGATCGTCGCGATCCAGCGAGCGCCGGCGCCGCTCGCGCGCAAACCCACATCGAGGCCCCACGCTTTCCCGTTCCAGCCCGCCGGCACCGGCGCGGCGTCGAGCGTGCGCACGCGCGCATCGTGCGCGCCGATCGCGCGCGCCATGGCGAGCGTGCCGTCGCGCGAACCGCCGTCGACCACGATGATCTCACCGACCTCGGAGCCCGCCGCGAGCAGGCCGTGCAGGCAAGCGGCGATGCGCGCCGCTTCGTCCAGCACCGGCACGATCACGCTCACCGAACCCGCCGGCGGGGCGATCTCGGCCGGCGTGATGTGCGTCGCGCGGATGCCGCGCGCCATGCGGACGCCGACGGTGACGCCCAGCGCACCGAGGACGAGCGCGCACGTGACGTCGAGCAGCATCCACCCTGGTACTCCCCCGGCAGCCCCGGGCCCCTGTGCGCGCCGAACCTTGCCGCCGCCCGGGCCGGAGGGATCGCATGTCGAATGGTCCCGGAGATGACGGTCGAGGCGGGCGTAGTTCAGGATGCGCTCAAGCGCTATTTCGGGTTCGACGCCTTCCGCCCGCTGCAAGAAGCCATCGTCGGCGACGTGCTGGCCGGCCGCGACGTGTTCGCGCTGCTGCCGACCGGCGGCGGCAAGTCGCTCTGCTACCAGCTGCCGGCGCTCCTGACGCCGGGCCTCACCGTCGTGATCTCGCCGCTGATCGCGCTGATGAAAGATCAAGTCGACGCGCTCACCACCGCCGGCATCGCCGCGACCTACCTCAACTCATCGCTCGATTACGACGAGGTGCGCGAACGGGTCGAGGGCTTGCGCCGCGGCACCTACCGGCTGCTCTACGTCGCGCCCGAACGGCTGACGATCCCCTCGTTCGCAAGCGAACTCGAAGGCTGGAACGTGACGCGCTTCGCGGTCGACGAAGCGCATTGCATCAGCGAGTGGGGCCACGACTTCCGGCCCGACTACCGGCGCATCGCCGAGCTGCGCGAGCGCTTCGCGGGCGTGCCGTTCCTGGCGTTCACCGCGACCGCGACCGACCGCGTGCGCGCGGACATCGTCGAGCGCTTGGCGCTGCGCAACCCGGCACTGCACGTCGGCAGCTTCAACCGCCCCAACCTGACCTACCGCGTCACGCGCAACAAACGCAGTCCCGAAGCGCTGATCGCGTGGTTGAACGCGCGCCCCGACGACGCCGGAATCGTCTACGTCGCCAGCCGCGCCGGCGCCGACGATCTCGCCGCCCGCTTGAAGCGCGCGGGCATCGCGGCGCTGCCGTATCATGCCGGACTCGATGCCGACAAGCGCTCGCGCCACCAAGAGCGTTTCATTCGCGACAAGGTGCGCGTGATCTGCGCGACGGTGGCGTTCGGCATGGGCATCGACAAGAGCAACGTGCGCTTCGTCGTGCACTACGATTTGCCCAAGAGCGTGGAAGGCTACTATCAGGAGACCGGTCGCGCCGGCCGCGACGGTGTGCCGGCGGACTGTCTCTTGTTCTTCAATCACGGCGACGTCGCGAAGTTCGAGCGCTTCATCGAGGAGAAGGAAACCGAGGCCGAACGGGTCGTGGCGCGCCAGCAGCTCGCGCGCATGACGCGCTACGCGTATTCCAACGATTGCCGCCGGCGCGATTTGCTGGCGTATTTCGGTGAAGCGTGGACCGAGCTGAACTGCGGCGGCTGCGATAACTGTCTGGAACCGCGCCCGGCGGTCGACGCGACGGTCGACGCCCAAAAATTTCTCTCGTGCATCGAGCGCATCCGGCGCTCGAACGGGCACGGCGTCGGCATCTTGCACGTGATCGACGTGCTGCTCGGCGTGGAGAACGACAAGATCTGGCGCTGGAACCACGAGCGGCTCACGACCTACGGCATCGGCAAAGATCGCAGCAAGTCATCCTGGCGTTCCTTGGCCGACGAGTTGGTACGGTTAGGACTCATAGCCGTCGACCCGTCGCGTTTCAACACCGTATCGGTGACGGCGAGCGGACGCGAAGCGCTGGCGGCGCGCACGCCGGTCGTGGTGCGCGAATTGCCGGAAGCGGTCGAGCGCGCACGCAAACGCGCGCCCAGCGCCGCCGTCGACGGGCCCTACAATGCCGAGGTGTTCCGCGCGCTGCGCGATCTGCGCAAGGAGCTCGCCGACGAGCGCGATGTTCCGGCCTACGTGGTCTTCAGCGACGCGGTGCTGCGGGCCATGGCGCGCGAGCTGCCGCGCACGGCCGTGCAGCTGCGCGCGATCAGCGGCGTCGGTGAGAAGAAGCTGGCGGACTTCGGCGAGCGTTTTCTCGAGGCAATCGCACGAGCCGGCGGCTAGCGGATTAACGTTCCCTCAATCGTGCTCCGAGGGCTTTCCAAGACTGACGTGACAGGATAGCCCTCAATGATGACGCGTTGGCGCCGTATTTTTGCTGCTTGTCTTGCCGGCGCGTTGTCGGTTGGCGGTTTCACCGCACCCGCGTTCGCGCAATCCAGCGAGAACACCGGGATCATTCAGATCACGGTCAAGGGCGCCGATAACTCGACCGCGCTTTCGAATGCCCGCGTGTTCTTGCTCGGGCCGAGTGTTGCCAGCGCGCTGACGACGCGCAGCGGTATCGTCAAGTATACCGACGTAGCAAGCGGTATCTACCGCGTGCGCGTCAACAAACCGGGGTACCGGACGTCGACCTCATCGGCGTTCGAACTGCTCGGCAACAAGGAAGTCGACGTCGACGTCATGCTCGGATCGTCGGCCCAGGCCCCGAGCACGGCCTCCGATGCGACCGATTCGAACCTGAAGGTCATCGGCCGGGACGTGGCCCGCGTCACGGTGGCGACGCACGACGTCGATGAGAACAGTGCGGTGCGCCGGATCTCCGACTCGCTGATCGACGCCCTCAACACGGTCGCCGGCGTCGACGTCACCCAGAGCTCGAACGATCCGGACTCGCCGCAAACGATCTCGCTGCACGGGCACGACGAATCGCAAACCGCGGTCACGCTCGACGGCATCCCGCTCTCGGCGCCGGGGTCGGCCGCGAACTTGCGCGGCGTCAACACCGATCTGTTCACCGGCGCCAGCGCCAGCTTCGGCGCGCGCGCCGGCGCGCTGGGCGGCGGCGTCAACTTCACCACGCTGCAGCCGACGCAAACGTGGCAATACCGCTTGAACGCCGCCGACGGATCGTTCGACAAATACAACTGGTCGGTCGGCGTGACCGGCTCGATCGGCAAGCTTGGGATCGCCGCGCTGACGACCAAGCGCGGCGGCAACAACCCGCTGACCTTTCGAGATTATCTCGATCAGAGCGGCTTGACCTATCCGCACGGCGGCGAGAGCACGAACGCCGGCGATTTCATCAAGCTGCGCTACGGGCTGACCGAGAACACGACGCTGGTCCTGACCGCGCTCGAAAACAATCAGGCGATCGCGACGCTGTGCACGCAGGACACCGGCATTCTGCCGTGCGGTATCGGGCCCAACAACACCTCGACCTCGAAGTACCAGTTCGTCTACGGCACGGTGCAGTCGCTGGTGGGCCAAGTCGCCGTGCAAGCCACGGGCTACGTCTCCTCGCAGACCGGTCTCTCCAATCAGATCAACCGCTTCATCGATGAGTGCGTGGGCGCGCTCGTCCCATGTCCGGTCGCCGAGCCGTTTGCGACCGACACCGACTCGCTCACGCGCGGTATCGCGAGCCAAGCGACGATCAGCAAAGACAACCACACGATCACCCTCAACGCGACGACCTTCGGCTCGCAAACCAGCTTCACGCCGCTGGCGTCGTTCGGAACGAGCAATTTGGTGACGTCGTCGCTCAACGCCGTCTCGGCATCCACCTACGCGCTGCAGGACTCGATCAAGATCAGCAACCGCGTCTCGATCGGCCCGACACTTTCGCTAGCCTCCACGACCGGTGCCGGCAGCTCGATTCTGGCGGGCTTCAGCGGCAGTTGGCGCCCCTCCGACCTCGACAACGTCACGTTGTCGGCCTCACTCGGCAGCTCGCAGCCGGCACCCACGGTCGTGCGCAGTTACAGCGACCCGCAGTCGGCGCGCGTGAACTGTGCCGGCGGAACGGCGCAGATCAGCGGCCCGGGCGACGTGGCGACCGCGCAGTCGGCGATCGACTACGAAGCCTCGTGGACGCACCAGTGGAAGTACGGCTACTTCAGTGCCGACGTCTACCGCCAGTCGCAAGCCGGGCAGCTGGTCACGGCCTCGCTGCCGGCCGCCGCGGGCGGCGTTCCGCCGCTCGTCACGAGTGCGGTTCAGACGTACTATGCGTCGGTGTGTCCGACTTCATCGTCGGCGGCGAACATTTACGTGAGCCAGCCGGTGAACAACACCGACCGCCTCTACGAGGGCTACGACGTCAGCGCGCGCCTGGCGCTCGGTAAAGACGTCACGGCGATTCCGTCGTACTCGACCAACATCTCGGATTACACCTCGGCCGACCCGCTCTTCACCGGTACCGGCAGCACGCTGATCCTCAACTCGCAGATCTACGGGCGGCCGATGCACAAGGGCAACTTCACGCTCGATGCGTTCAACCCGCCGAGCAACTTGGAGTTCATCGCCAACGCGCAGTACGTCGGCGTGAACAACTCCCAGCATCTTGCTCCCTACGTGAACGTCAGTTTCGGCATCACGCACCCGTTCGGGATCGGTATGCTGACGCTGTTCGAGACGAACGCGTTCAACACCGAAACCGCGCTCTTCTCGACGATCAACGGCGCGCAGCCGCAGCCGCTGGTCGGCGGCGGGTTCTTGCTCGTGGCCGCGAACCCGTTGCCGCCGCGCACGATCCAGCTCTCGTACTCGATCAACACCGGCGCCCGGGCCGGCGCGGGCTACGCGACGCGCGGCGCGCGCGGCGGCTCGCTGCGCCAGGCCGCGCAGGCCGCGCAAGCTTCGGCGAGTCCCGCGCCCGGGGGCGCGCCGCGCGGCGGTCTCGGCTTCGGTGAGCTCCACTTCGTCGCGCCGCCCGACGCCGCGTCCGCACTCAGCCTGGCGACGAACCGCACCGAGTGCACGGCCGAGCTGCAGCCCCTGGCGACGACGGCGCTGGCGCAAATCGGCGCGGCGGCGGCCGCCTACGCGGCGGGCACGACCCCGCTGCCCGACGTCACCGGCGTCACGGTGACCCCGCACGGCGATGCGAAGGGTGGCTGGTACTTTGCGCTCGGGCCGAACATCCCGCGCGACCTCTTTCCGCGGCCGCAGAACACCGGCGCGGGTGGCGCGGCCCGCGCCGCCGGCGGACCCGGCGGCCCGGGTGGCCGGGGCGGACCGCCGGGTGAGGGCGGACCGGGTGGTCCGCCGCCGGTGTTCCAGCCCCAGATCAGCGTGGCGCCCAACGCCGCCGCGCCGCGCCCCGCGTTCACCCCGAGCCCGGCGCTGATCGCCGCGCTCCAGCCGTTCCGGGCCCTCGTGTCGTGCATGTACGCATCGGTGCTCACGCCCGACGAGGCCAAGGGGCGCGGCTTCGATATCGTGCCGCCCGGCACGCGGCCGGCTCCGGCCTCGCCGGCGCCGAGCCCGGCTCCGGGCGCGAGCGCGGCCCCGCGTGGAAATCCGCGTGGCGCCGGCTTCATCGACTACGCACCCTCCCCGGGATTGTTCGTCGTCCGGGTCCCGGAGTTAGGAACTGGCGGCGGAAGCGTGAAACAACCATAATGACGCCCACGACACCTCCGCCCCGGGTCGCCGTGATCGACGACGAGCGCCACCTGCGCGAATTGCTCGAGCTGGGCCTGGGCGAGGACGGGTTCGAGGTGCGCAGTGCCGGCGACGGGCAGAGCGGGTTGACGCTGGTGCGCGAGTGGCGTCCCGACGCGATCATTCTCGATGTGATGCTGCCCTACGTCAACGGCCTCGAGCTGCTGCCGATGATGCGCCGCGTGACCGAGGCGCCGATCCTGATGCTCAGCGCCAAGGCCGACACCGACGACCGCGTGACCGGTTTGCTGCGCGGCGCGGATGACTACATTCCCAAGCCCTTCGAGATGTCGGAACTGGTGGCGCGCCTGCACTCCGCGCTGCGCCGCCCGCGCTTGGAGGCGCCGAGCATCGTCTCGTACGCCGACCTGACGATCGACCTCGATCGCCGCGACGTCAAGCGCGGCGATTTCCTGATCGAGCTCTCGGCGCGCGAGTACGCGCTGCTGCTGACGTTCGTGCGCAACCCCGAGCGCGTGTTCACGCGCGACCAGCTGCTGGATTTAGTGTGGGGCAGCGATCGCGACGTCGGTCCGGGCGCGGTGGAAACGTACGTCTCGTATCTGCGCGCCAAAATCGACGCCAATTTCGAACCCAAGCTGATCCGCACGATCCGAGGAGCCGGTTACGCCCTCCGCTCCCATTGACGCCTTCGGTGCGCTCGCACGGAGGCTGACCGGTTGGTATGTCCTCGTCGCCGTCTCGGCGGTGGCGGTGCTATTGACCGTGGTCGGGATCTTGGGCCTCGCGCTGTTCGCGCACGAGGTCAACGCGGCGATCGCGCTGTCGGGAACCAACGCGAAGTCCTTCGCCGAACGCGCGGCGCAGCGCCGGCAGCCGTTCTTCGAGGCGGCCTACGAATTCGAGAACCGCGAGATCCACGAGGGCACGCACGTGTACGCGGCCCTGCCCCGCTCGCCCCGCATGCGGCCCGGCTTTCGCGGCGGGCCGGTCGTTGGACCGAGCGCCGTGCAGCCGCCGCCCGCCGAGACGGCCGTGGTCGACGGGGTTGTGCGCAGCGGTTTCAGCATGCGCACGCGCTTCGAAGGCAGCCGGTTCGGTTACGCGATCGCCACGCTGTTCGGCGTGCGCGCCCCGCAGCCGCAGCCGTTCCTCAACGGGATCATCTCGTTCGGTCCCGATCCGGCGCTCTTCCAGAACGTCGCGCTGATCATCATCGGTTCGGTGCTGTTCGCCTCGATCGTCGTCGGGCTGCTGGCCTACTTCATCGGCCGCTACATCACCGAACAAGCGATCCAGCCGCTGGTCGACGTTACCGAGGCGCTGCAGCGCTTCGCCGCGCGCGATTTCCGCTCGCAAGCGATCACGCTGGCGCGCAAGAGCGACTTCGACGTGCTCGCGCACGCCTACAACGCGGCCGCGGAACAAGTCTCGGCGGCGTTCGCCGAGCGTGAGGCCGCCGAAGCGCAGATGCGCCAGTTCGTGGCCGATGCCGGCCACGAGCTGCGCACGCCGCTGACGATCGTGCTCGGCTACATCGATCTCTTGCGCCGGCGCGTGAGCGATGCCGACGAGCGCTCGAAGTTCATCTTCTCATCGATCGCATCGGAGGGCCGGCGCATGCGCACGCTGGTCGACAACCTGGTGCTGCTGGCGAAGCTCGAAGGCGACGACGCCCGTTTGTTCGAGCCCTTCGACGCCGGCGAGCTCATCACCGAGATCGTCGACGTCCGGCGCGGTCTCGTGCCGTCGGTGCGTTTCGAGATCGAGGCGCGCGGCGGCGCGACCGTCATCGCCGAGCGCGCCGAAGTCTACGAGGCGCTCTCGAACATCATCGACAACGCGATCAAGTATGCGCCGGGCTCGCCGATTCGCGTCACGAGCAGTATTCCCCACGACGGTATCGTCGAAATCGCGGTCGCCGACGACGGCCCGGGCATTCCGCCCGAAGACCGCGAGGCGATCTTCGAACGTTTCTTTCGCGGCGCGGGCCGCGGTGAAGTCGAAGGCAGCGGCTTGGGCCTCGCGATCGCCAAACGCGCCGTGGAACGCGCCGGCGGAACGCTGCGGCTCGACACCGCGGTCGAGCGCGGCACGCGCTTCGTCATCGCGCTGCGCGCCGAACGCCAACCAGCCCTCGCCCGCGCGTAGTGCGTCACGGGCCGGGCGCTATGACGGGCGTTCGGAAGAGCGGTTCTCGCTGCGGCCCAGGGTGACCATTTCGCGCATGCGCGGATGATCGCGGTCTTGGCGTTCCATCCACCGCTCGAGCGGCGGTACGGGTAAGCCGGTGCGGAAGAGCCAGTAGTAGCAGCTGAGATCGCCCAGATACGCGAAGCGCTTCTTGGCGTCGGCGTAGAGCTCGTCGTAGGATGCGAACGAGCGCGCGTAGGCCGCGATGTCGCCGTGCTCCGCGGCCAGTGCCCGCAACGCTTTGGCGTTGGCGATCGTGCCGCTGATTTTCGAGCGCGAGTGGATCACGCCCTCGGCCGCCATGATACGCTCGACCTCGCCTTCACCGTACGTGGCGATGATCGCTGAGTTGAAGTTCTCGAACGCGGCGCGAAAGGCGTCCCAGCGTGCGTCGATCAGCGCCCAGCTGAGGCCCGCCTGAAAGATCGCGCGCGTCATCACTTCGAGATGATCGTCGAGCGAGGGCGCGTCGATCACCCGCGGAATGCGTTCCGGCGGCGTCGGTTTGCTCGCGCGCAGCGGCGGCGGACCTTTCGGGGTTTTCTTCGCCATGGTGCTGTATAGAATCGGATGAACAAGACGTGGGTCCTGGTAGCAGCGATCCTCGGTTCCAGCATGAGTTTCATCGACGCGACGGCCGTCAACGTCGCGCTGCCGATCATCCAGCGCGAATTGGGCGCCTCGAGCGACCAGATGCAGTGGGTGATCGAGGCCTACTCGCTGTTTCTCTCGGCCCTGATCCTGGTCGGCGGTTCGCTCGGCGATCTCTACGGGCGCAAGAAGCTCTTCGCGATCGGCATCGCGGTCTTCGCGCTCGCATCGCTCGGTTGCGCGCTCGCACCGAACGTCATCGTGCTGATCGCCGCGCGTTCCGTGCAGGGAATGGGCGCCGCCCTCGCCCTGCCCGAATCGCTGGCGCTGATCAGCGTCAGCTTCACCGGCGCCGAACGCGGCCGCGCGATCGGCACGTGGTCGGGCTTCGCTTCCATCATGGGCGCCGCCGGACCGCTGATCGGCGGGTTTCTCGCGCAAACCGCATCTTGGCGCTGGGTGTTCGTCATCAACGCGCCGCTCGCGCTCGTGGTGCTCGCGATCGTCGTGCTGCGCGTTCCGGAGAGCCGTGATGAGAACGCCGCGCCGGGCATCGACTGGAGCGGCGCGCTGCTCGCCACGTTCGGGCTCGGCGCGCTCGTCTACGGGCTGATCCGCTTTCAGCTGCCGAACGGCCACGCCGACGGCGGCGCGTGCATCGCCGGCGGCGCCGGCGTGCTGATCGCGTTCCTGGTCGCGCAGCGGCGGGCCGCGCACCCGATGATGCCGCTGAAGATGTTCGGTTCGCGCCCGTTCGCGATCGCCAACCTCTATACGTTCGCGTTGTACATGGCGCTCGGCGGCAGCCTGTACTTCTTTCCCTACATGCTGATCGACGTGCAGGGCTACGCGCCGACCGCGGCCGGCGCCGCGTTTCTGCCCTTCGTCATCCTGCAGTTCGCGTTTTCGCGCTGGTCGGGGGGATTGGCCGCGCGGATCGGCGCGCGCACGCCGCTCGTCATCGGGGCCGCGGTCGCCGGCGTCGCCTTCATCGCCTACGCTCTGCCCGGCATCGGCGGCAGCTACTGGACCACCTACTTTCCGGCCGTGCTCTTGCTCGGCATCGGGGCGACGTTCTTCATCGCGCCGCTGACGACGACGGTCTTCGATGCCTCCGATCCGGCCCTGAGCGGCGTGGCCTCGGCGGTGAACAACGCGATCGCGCGCGCGGCCGGCCTGGTCGCGATCGCGCTGTTCGGCATCCTCTTTGCGGGGGTCTTCGCGGGCGGCTTCGACGCCCGCTTGCAGCGGGTGCAGGTCTCGGCCGCGACCCGCCGGCTGGCCGACGCCGAGCAGGCGCGGTTCACCGCCGGCACCGTGCCGCCGGACGTCCCGCCGGCCGACCGCCCGGCCGTGGCGGCGGCCGTGCGCAGCGGCTATCTGGCGGGTTTTCGCGCCGTGATGCTGGCCTCGGCCGGGGTCGCGTTCCTGGCGGCGCTGATCGCCTTCCTGGCGCTCCCGGCGCGGCGGCGAGAGCTGCCCGTTCCCCCAAGTGAGCTCCGCCGCGTTGACGGTACTCGCCTGGCTTGATATAATCCGGAGGTTCGGCCCACCGACGGTGAGGCCGCTTTCGTGTGTGTTTCGAGGATAGGCGTGCCGACAATCTCCCAATTGGTCCGTAAGGGCCGCGACAAACAGCAGAAAAAGGTGAAAACCCCGGCGTTCCGCGTCGTTTCGACCGGACCGAAGCCGGGTCACCCCGATCTGCCCAACCGGACCTTCGAGGTCGCCGGCAACCCCCAGCGCCGCGGCGTCTGCACTCAAGTGAAGACGATCACCCCCAAGAAGCCGAACTCGGCCCTGCGGAAAGTCGCCCGCGTCCGCCTCACCAACGGTGAGGAAGTGACGGCCTACATCCCGGGAATTGGGCACAACCTCCAGGAGCATTCCGTGGTCCTGATCCGCGGCGGCCGCGTCAAGGATCTCCCCGGCGTGCGCTACCACATCATTCGCGGGACGCTCGACACCTCGGGTGCCGCCAACCGCAAGCAAGGCCGCTCGAAGTACGGCGCCAAGCGCAACGCCAAACCCACCGGTAAGAAGTAAGGACGCCCACAGAGATGCCGCGTAAAGGCCCGGTCCCGAAGCGACCGATCCTCCCCGACCCCAAGTTCAACTCGAAAGTGCTCTCGCGCTTCATCAATAAGGTGATGCTGCAGGGCAAGAAGAGCGTCGCGGAGCGTATCTGCTACAGCGCGCTCGAGATCGTCGAGACGAAGTCGGGCCGCGATCCGATGGATATCTTCACCCAGGCGCTCGGAAACGCGATGCCGCTGGTCGAGGTTCGTCCGCGGCGCGTCGGCGGCGCCACCTACCAGGTTCCGATGGAGGTCCGCCCGGACCGCCGTCAGGCCATGGCGATGCGCTGGCTGATCAATTACGCCCGTGCCCGGCCCGGCCACTCGATGGAAGAAAAGCTCGCGGCCGAACTGATGGACGCGGCCAACAATCTCGGCGCTTCGATCAAGAAGCGCGAAGACACCCACAAAATGGCGGAAGCCAACAAAGCTTTCGCTCACTACCGCTGGTGATCGCAAGCCCTTAACATCATGGCACTCAACCGCGAATACCCCCTCGAACACACCCGCAACATCGGGATCGCTGCGCACATCGACGCCGGAAAAACGACGGCGACGGAGCGTATTCTTTTCTATACCGGCCGGGTCCACAAGATCGGCGAAGTCCACGACGGCGCCGCCACGATGGACTGGATGGTGCAAGAACAGGAACGCGGCATCACGATCACCTCGGCCGCAACGGCGTGCACCTGGCGCGACACGCGCATCAATATTATTGATACGCCTGGCCACGTGGACTTCACGGTCGAGGTCGAGCGCTCGCTGCGCGTCCTCGACGGGCTGGTCGCGTTGTTCGACTCGGTGGCCGCGGTTCAGCCGCAGTCCGAGACGGTCTGGCGCCAGGCCAACAAGTACAAAGTGCCGCGCATCATCTTCGTCAACAAGATGGACCGCATGGGCGCCGACTTCTTCAATTGCGTCGCCAAAGTGCGCGAGCGCCTGGGCGCGAAAGCCGTTCCGATCCAGGTGCCGATCGGCGCCGAAGCCGACTTCCTGGGCGTGGTCGATCTGTTCACCATGAAGAAGATCGTGTATACCGACGATGCCGGTTCGGTGATGGAGACCGACGAGGCGCCGACGGGCGAGCTGCTCGAGACGGCCCAGAAGTGGCGTCACGAGCTGATCGAAGCGATCGCCGAGCACGACGATGAGCTGCTCGAGCTGTTCTTCGACGGTCAAGACATCCCGGTCGACCGCCTGAAGACGGCGCTGCGCAAGTCGACGATTGCCGGCGACGTGCTGCCGATGCTGTGCGGTTCGGCCTTCAAGAACAAGGGCGTCCAGCCGCTGCTCGACGCCGTGGTCGACTTTCTGCCCTCGCCGCTCGAAGCCAAGACGATCACCGGCAAGGATCCCAAAGACGACAGCGACATCACGCGCAAGGCCGACGACAAGCAGCCCTTCGCGGCGCTGGCGTTCAAGATCGCGACCGATCCGTACGGTAACCTGACGTACTTTCGGGTCTATTCGGGCGTGCTCGAAAAGGGCTCGTACGTCTACAACGCGCGCAGTCAGAAAAAGGAGCGCATCGGGCGCATCCTGCGCATGCACGCCAACCACCGCGAAGACATCGACGCGATCGGCGCCGGCGACATCGCGGCCGCGGTCGGCATGACCGACACGCGCACGGGCGATACGCTGTGCGATGAAAAAGATCCGATCCTGCTCGAGAACATCATCTTTCCGGAGCCCGTCATCTTCCAGGCCATCGAGCCCAAGACCAAGGGCGATCAGGACAAGCTGGGCATCGCGCTGACGCGCCTCGCGCAAGAAGATCCGACCTTCCGCATGCGGACCGACGAAGAGACGCAGCAGACGATCATCGGCGGGATGGGCGAGCTGCATCTCGAGATCATCCTCGACCGCCTCAAACGCGAGTTCAAGGTCGAAGCGAACGTCGGCAAACCGCAGGTCGCTTACAAAGAAGCGATCACGAAGTCGGTCGAAGTTCAGGGTAAGTTCGTGCGTCAGTCGGGCGGCAAGGGCCAGTACGGCGATGTCTGGATTCGCCTCGAGCCGCAGCCGGCCGGGACGGGTTACGTCTTCGAGAACAAAGTCGTGGGCGGTACCGTGCCCAAGGAATACGTCAAGCCGGTCCAAGAGGGCATCCGCGAAGCGGCTACCTCGGGCACGCTGGCCGGGTTCCCCGTGCTCGACTTCAAAGCCACGCTGTACGACGGCTCCTACCACGACGTCGACTCGTCGGAAATGGCGTTCAAGATCGCGGCTTCGATGGCGTTCAAAGACGCCAACAAGAAGGCCGGCCCGATCTTGCTCGAGCCGATCATGAAAGTCGAAGTGACGACGCCCAAGGATTACCTGGGCGCCATCAACGGCGACTTGAACCGGCGCCGCGGGCAGATCCAGTCGCAAGAAGAGGCTCCCGGCGGAGCGGTGGTGATCACCGCCGACGTCGCGCTCTCCGAGATGTTCGGTTACGCGACCGACATGCGGTCGGCGACGCAAGGCCGTGCGACGTACACGATGGAGTTCTCGCGCTACGAAAAAGCGCCGCGATCCGTCGAAGAGGAAATCGTCGCGAAGGCTTCCGGCAAGAAGCTCGCGACCGCCTAGCCGCCCAAAAAATCACCTGTAGTAGCGCAATCTAAACCGAAGGAACACAGAAGCAGATCATGGCTAAAGCCAAATTTGACCGGTCGAAACCACACGTCAACATCGGGACCACGGGTCACGTCGACCACGGCAAGACCACGCTGACGGCCGCCATCATCAACTGCCTGGCGACCGAGAATTCCAGTATCCAGAAGCGCAACGTCGACGACATCGACAACGCGCCCGAGGAAAAGGAACGCGGCATCACCATCGCCATCTCGCACCAAGAGTACGAGACGGCGAAGCGGCACTACGCTCATGTCGACTGCCCGGGCCACGCCGACTACATCAAGAACATGATCACGGGCGCCGCCCAAATGGACGGCGCGATCCTGGTCGTCTCGGCGGCCGACGGTCCGATGCCGCAGACCCGCGAGCACATTCTGCTCATGAAGCAGGTCGGCGTCCCCTACATCGTCGTGTTCCTGAACAAAGTCGACCAGGTCGACGATGAAGAGCTGCTCGAGCTGGTCGAGATGGAAGTGCGCGAACTGCTCTCGTCCTACGAGTTCCCCGGCGACGACATTCCGATCATCCGCGGTTCGGGCCTCAAGGCGCTCCAGTCTTCGGGCAAGCGCGACGATCCCGATGCCGCACCGGTGTTCGCGCTGATGGACGCCGTCGACAGCTACATCCCGACGCCCGAGCGCGCCGTCGACAAGCCGTTCCTGATGCCGGTCGAAGACGTTTTCACGATCACCGGCCGCGGCACGGTCGGCACCGGCCGCGTCGAACGCGGCCAGGTCAAGGTCGGCGAAGAAATCGAGATCGTCGGTCTGGTCGACACGCCGCCGCGCAAAACCGTGGTCACCGGTATCGAGATGTTCCGCAAGCTGCTCGACGCGGGCATCGCGGGCGACAACGTCGGCGTCTTGCTGCGCGGCGTGGAGCGCAACGACATCGAGCGCGGCCAGGTGCTGGCCAAGCCCGGTTCGATCAAGCCGCACAAGAAGTTCAAGGCCGAAGTGTACGTCCTCTCCAAGGAAGAGGGCGGCCGCCACACGCCGTTCTTCGCGAACTACCGGCCCCAGTTCTACTTCCGCACGACCGACGTCACCGGTACCATCAAGCTGCCCGAAGGCGTCGAGATGGTCATGCCGGGCGACAACGTCCAGATGGACGTCGAGCTGATCACGTCGATCGCGTGTGAAGAAGGCCTGCGTTTTGCGATCCGCGAGGGCGGCCGTACCGTCGGCGCCGGCGTCGTCACCTCGGTTTCCGATTAGTTTAGAGAGAAGACATCATGGCGAAGCAGAAAATTCGTATCCGGCTCAAAGCCTACGATCACGCGATTCTCGATCAGTCTGCCGAGCGGATCGTCGATACGGCGAAGCGCACCGGTGCCTTCGTGAGCGGCCCCGTGCCGTTGCCGACGGAGATCAATCGGGTCTGCGTGCTGCGTTCGCCGCACGTCGACAAGAAGAGCCGCGAGCATTTCGAGATGCGCACCCACAAGCGTCTGATCGACATCCTCCAAGCCTCGCCGAAGACGATGGACGCGTTGATGCACCTCGATCTCCCGGCCGGCGTGGACATCGAACTCAAGGCCTGACCGCTACCCGCCCAGTTAAAGAAGAGCCGCTCTCCGGAGCGGCTTTTTTTCGTTCCCCGGACCGGGCGGAGCGCCCGCCGTGACGGCGGGCGTGATAGGGATGGCTTGATTGCGGGTATTGACCAGCCATGAATATGAAGCGCACCCTTGCTTCGCTCGCCCTCGCCGGATCGGTCGCGCTGACGGCAGTCCCCGCTGCTCCGGCCCTGGCCGACGGCGCGGCCTCGACCCGCAACATCATCCTCGGCGGAGCGGCCGCGGCGGCGGGCACGCTGATCATCATCAACCACAACAAGCAAGTGCACGCCAAAGAAGATCAAATGGCGACGGCGCAAGCGCAGGCCGAGGAGAGCGCCAACAACGCCCAGGCTGCCTACGAGTCGGAACGCAAAGCGTATCTGGCCCAAGTCGCGATCAACGCCGAGTACAAGCACGAAGTTGCCGTCCAGCACCGGATGATCGTGCAAATGCGCAATCAGCTGGCGTCGGAGCAGCGAGCGGGCAATACGGCCGCGGCACCCGCGCAGCCGGCCCGCGTCGCGACGACGTCGTACGGCTGGGGGAACCTCTAACCATGCGCGCGCGCAACGCACGCGGCCTGGCCGGCGCGATCGTCCTCGCGCTGTGCGCGTGCGGCGGTGGGAGCGGCGCGACGTCGCCGCAAAAAACCGTCGACGAGACGACGCAAGCAGTCTATAGCGACGATCTCAACGCGATGCAAGCGCACTTCGACGATACCCTCACGAAGCAAGTGACCATCGACGGCGTTGAATCGCTCTCGCAGAAGCTGCACGCGTTCGGCGCCTACAAAGGCTTGTCGCAGACCGCGGCCGACGCGAACGGCGGCCGCTACGACTACAACGCCGCCTTCGACAACGCCACGCTGGCCGTTCACGTCCGGATGGACGGTAACGGCAAAATCGCTGCCTATCGCATCGACGTTCCACAGACCGTCGCGGCACGTAAGTAACACCTCACTGCGGAGAGACCAACGACCAACATGCTGTCCAACGAAAAAATCGAGGCGATCTACGACCTCCGCGAGGCGGTCGAAGCAAAAGTGCACGCCGAGCACGCGCTCGCGCTCGTCCCCTCGCCGGATACGCGAGCCCGGCTGCTCGATGCGACCCTCGATGTGGAAGCCAAAACGCAGACCGCGATCGACGTCTGCCACGCGTGCGGCGGCTCGCACGCTCCCGGCGAGGACCACGGCCCGGGCCCGGTTCCGGGCGGCAAGGTGATCGCGGTGGATTTCCGCGGCGACGACCGCTCGGGCGGGAAGTAAACCTAACCGCAGCTCGCGCCGTGCTGCCGGGCGATGGGTAATCGCTTGGTCAGCCGGACGCGTGTTCCGCGCTCGTCGAAGTCCACCTCATCCATCAGGTGGCGCATCAGGTAGATGCCGAAGCCGCGCGGCGCATCGTGACCGGGTTTCGGCGTCGTCTTGGACGACGAGAAACCGCCGCCTTCGTCCTGCACCTCGATCACGATGCGCTCGCGTTCCACGAACACGGTGACCTCGAAGCCGCTGTCGGTGCGGTGTCCGTGCTCGGCCGCGTTAGCCAGCGCCTCGCCCACGGCCGTCTCGATATCGGCCAGATCGCCGTCGGCGTAACCGTAGGCCGCGATATGCGCAATCAACGAGCGGCGCGCAAATGCCGCCGCTCGCCGCGTATTCGGAAACCGTGCCCGAAATTCGCCAGTCATTCGCGTTGCGGACCGTATACCACGAAACGCCGCAAGTTACGCATCCGCAGATACTTTGAAAGAACCGGCTGCTCGAATCCGAACCCATCCGGCATGCCGATCCCGTTGGATGTCTCGTTCGAGCGCACGTTTTCCGGAACCGCGAAGCGCATCTACCAACTGCTCACCGAAATGGGGACGTCGGCCGATGCGATTTGGCCGTTCGCGTCGCAGCCGTTCATGCGCAGTGCGGGACCGCTCGTCCCCGGCCAGACCGAAGAATGGCACCTGGGGCTGCATTCGGTGCTGGAGTCGGTCGAACCCGAAAAGAGCATCATCTGGCGGATCGACAACGACGGCGTCGAGGGGACGCACGGCTTCACGATCGGTCAGGAGGGAAAGAAGACCACGGTCACCCACCGCGTCGTGGCCGAGCTCTCGGAACTCGACGGGCGGCTGTTGTGGAAGCGCCTCGAAGACGGCCATCAGCGCGCGATCGAGGGGCTGTTCGACAAGATGGGGCGCGTTCTCAAGCGCTGAGCCGGCGAGCCATGCTACTTCGGCTTCGTCGTGGTACCTGAAAGCGCCGGGATCTCCGACTCCGGCTTGCCGGCCGGGATCGACGCCAGGTAGGCCCAGATGTCGGCCGCGTCCTTATCGGGCAAAATCGCGGCCGAATACGACGGCATCTGACCCGAGGGGCGGCGGATGTAGCTGAGCAGCGCCCCGAACGGCAGCGGGTGCGGCGCCAAGTGCGGGATGCCGTTGTAATTGCCTTGGGCAACCGTACCGTGGCATTCATAACAGCCGTAGCTCGTGAACGCGGCCTTGCCGCGCACCGGATCGCCGTTCGGCGGAGCTTGGGTCGTTTGCGCCGTCACGCCGTGCGTGGTCAGGAGCGCGGCCGCGGCGCTCGCGATGGCGAGCGCTGCGAGACGGGCCGGAAGGTTCATGAACTCCACATCCTTAGCGAGGTTGTGAAACGACGTCGACGAGTGCGGGCATGCCGCTTTTCACGATCTTGAGCGCGCGCGCGAGCGCCGGCCCGAGTTGGCCCGGCTGCGTGACCGGTCCGTCGGCGTACACGCCGAACGACAGGGCGAGTTTGCTGTAGTCGATGTCGGGGCTCCCGATCAGGGTTCCGATCTTGGCATGCTGGGGCTGACGCTCGCGGCGATCGGCCATGCGCTGCACGTGCATCGTCTCCTGATGCCACGCGCGGTTGTTGTGCACGATCGTCAAGAGCGGGATCTTGTGGTGCGCCGCAGTCCACAGCGAGCCGGGCGCCACCATCAGATCGCCGTCGCCTTGGAAGTTGACCGAATAGCGGCCTTGATCGCGCGCCGCGAGCGCCGCGCCGACGGCCGCCGGCATCCCGTAGCCCACGCCGTACGCGCCGCTGTCGCCGTTGTAGTGGTGGTATTTGGTGAGGTCCCACAACCGCTGCGGCCACTGGCTTTGGAAACCGGTCGCCGAGACGAGCGAGAAGTCATCGTTCTTGATGAGCTCGTAGGTTTCGGCGCACATGCGCGGCACGCTGATGGGCGAAGCGTCCCAGCCGATCGCCGCTTGCACCAGGTTTTCTTGGCGGCGCTTGGTGAAAGCGTCGGCGAAATGCGCGGCGCGTTGCGCGTTCTGTGCGCGCCGGTCGCTCGTCATCGCGCGGTTCACCGCATCGATCAGATACGGCAGCGAGGCTTCGCTATCGCCCGCGATCGCCATCGCCGGCTCGTAGAAGCGCTGCTGGTCCTGGAAGTTCCCGGCGCTCTGGCTGTACATCGAGTTGATCGAGACCACGGTGCAGGTCGGTTTGATGCGCATCTGCGTCGTGCGCACGGGCAGGTCGGGCACCTCGGCGACCACGCCGAAGAGATCGCTGAGTTCGAGTCCGAGCAATACGTCGGCTTGCGCGATCAGCCGGCGGTCCCACGTTTGATACAGATGGTGGTTGGTCGGGAAGTTCATGCGGTTGACCAGATCGATCACCGGGATCTGCAAGCTCTCCGCGAGCGCCACGATGTTGTCCATGCCGGCTTGCGAATGCGCGACGCGATCGACGACCAGCACCGGGTTCTGCGCGTTGACCAGCAGCTTCGCGACGTCGGCCAGCGCGGCCGGGTCGGCGACGGCCGGCCGCACCGGCATGAATTTCGGCATTGCCGGCGGCGTCTGCTCCATCGGGCCCTCGGCGAGGTCGGCGTCGACGATGACGATCGTCGGCTCGAACGGCGGCGTCAGCGCCATCGAGCTCGCCTTCATGATCTCTTCGCCGAACGATTGCAGCGACATCGGCTGAGCATCGTACTTGGTGAAGCCGCGCACGATCGCGGCCACGTCGGTCGCGGTGTGAAACCACTCGACGCCGGGACGGCGCGTGCTCGAATCGGCGATGTTGCCGATCAGGATCAGCATCGGCACGCGATCGGCGTAGGCGTTGTAGATCGCCATCGAGGCGTGCTGCAGGCCGACCGTATTGTGAATGAGGATCGCCATCGGCTTGCCGGCCATCTTCGCATAGCCGTGGGCCATCGCGGCGGAGATCTCTTCGTGCACGGCCGAGAGCATCTCGGGTTTCGAGTTGCCGCCGTAGTTGATGATCGATTCGTGGATGCCGCGGAAGGTCGAGCCCGGCATGCACGTCAGGTAGTCGTACCCGACGTGCTTGAGGCAGTCGACCATGTAGTCGGAACCGGGGTTGTGCACGTGCCAGCGGTCGATCGAGCTCGCCGGATTGCCCGTCTCGGCGGCGGCCAGCACCGTCGACGGCGGCGCGAGTTTAGGCGGCGGCCCGGCCGGCGGCGGTGCCGCGGCTGCCGGCGCCGGGGTGACGGACGCGGCGGCTGCTCCGGCCCCCGCCGTGGCAATGCCCGCCAGGAACGCGCGGCGGTCGACGCCGGACTGTTTCTTCGCCATCGTGTACCTCGTGGACTGAACCGCTTGTCATGGTTCAAATCTCCGCGAACGTGCGCGATGCCTGCAGACCAGTTACTTCGCCGGTCCCACCCAAACGGTCTGGATGTTCATGAACTCGCGGATGCCGAGATACGAGAGCTCGCGCCCGTAGCCGCTGTGCTTCACGCCGCCGAACGGCAGGCGCGGATCCGACGCGGTCATGCCGTTGATGAAGACGGCGCCCGTCTCGAAGCGCCGGGCCAGCGCCTTGCCGCGTTCGACGTCGCCCGTCCAGAGCGCACCGCCGAGGCCGAACGTCGAATCGTTGGCGAGCTCCAGCGCGTGCTCGGCATCGCGCGCGCGAATCACCGCCGCGACCGGACCGAACGTCTCCTCCCGGAAGACGGGCATCGTGTCGTCGACGTCGACCAGCACCGTCGCCGCGAAGAACGCGCCGGCGCGCTTGGGCGTTTCGCCGCCGAGCGCGACCCGTGCGCCCCTGGCGACCGAGCCTTGGATCTGTTTGACGAGATCGTCGCGCAGGTCGGTGCGCGCGAGCGGTCCCATCTTGGTCGCGCGGTCTTCCGGATCGCCGATCGTGTAGGCTTTCGACTCCTCGACGAAGGCCGCCACGAACGCATCGTAGACCGCGTCCTCGACGATGAAGCGCTTGCCGCAGATGCAGCTCTGCCCGGCGTTCTGAAAGCGGGCCTTGGCGGCGGTCTTGGCCGCCGCGGCCAGGTCGGCGTCGGCCAGCACGATGAAGGCGTCGGAGCCGCCCAGTTCGAGGACGTGCTTCTTGAGCGCCCGGCCGCTCTCGGTCGCCACCGAAACGCCGGCCGGCTCGCTGCCGGTGATCGTCACCGCGGCGATGCGGTCGTCGGCGATCAGCCGTTTGACCTCGGCGCCCGGAACGATGACGGTGCTGAACGCGCCCGCCGGGAAGCCGCTCTCGGTGAATACTTCCTCGATGTCGAGGGCGCAGCGGGTCACGTTGCTGGCGTGCTTGAGGACGCCGGCGTTCCCGGCCATCAGCGCGGGCGCGGCGAAGCGGAAGACCTGCCAGTACGGGAAGTTCCAGGGCATCACGGCCAGCACCACGCCCAGCGCTTGGTAGGCGATGTAGCTGTCGGTAGCCGTCGAGGCGATGTGCTCGTCGGCCAAAAACGCCTCGGCGTTGTCGGCGTAGAAGTCGCAGGCCCAGGCGCATTTCTCGACCTCGGCCTCGGCGTCGGCGATCGGTTTGCCCATCTCCCGGGTGGCGTTGAGCGCGAAGCGCGCCGCGTTCGCCCGCAGGTAGGCGCCGGCGCGTTTCATCAGCTCGCTGCGCTCGGCGAAGCTGCGCCGCGACCACTCCCGTTGGGTGGCCACGGCCCGGTCGAGAATCGTGTCCAGCTCGGCTTGGGTGTGCAGGGGGAAGGACTCGATCTTCGCGTCGGTCGCGGGGTTGATCGAATCGACGGTTTTCGGTTGCGCGGAAATCACGCTGCCGTACTGCGTCACGAGCGCCGGTTTGTCATGCCTGTCCTGGACCGGAGCCGAAGACCCGGCTGGGTGAATGGAACGCCTGGATGCGTGGAAAACCGTGTCCCGGCGTTTGACTTTCTGGCCTGGGGTTGGTATCATCTGGCGGTTGTGGTCCACGCCGGCCGCGGTACTTTACCGTGGCCGACGGAAAGCGTAGACGATACGCCAGGACCCGTGGACTTCCTAGAGGCGATTACGACGATGAAGAACATCATCGGCCGCAAGGTCGGGATGACGAGCGTGTTCACAGCCGATGGGCGCTACGTACCGGTGACGGTAATCGAAGCGGGCCCGTGTTCGGTCGTGCAGCGCAAGACGAAAGAAACCGACGGCTACGAGGCCGTCGCGCTCGCCTTCGGCGACGTGAAGAAGTCGCGGGTCACGCGCGCGCTCTCCGGTCATTATAAGAAGGCCGGACTCGAGCCCAAGCGCGCGATTCGCGAATTCCGGACCGAGATCGAAGGGCTCGACGTCGGCGCGTCCGTCACGGTCGAATCCTTCGTCGAAGGCGACCGCGTCGACGTGCAGGCCACCTCGAAAGGCCACGGCTTCGCCGGCGGCATCAAGCGCTGGAACTTCAGCGGCGGCGGCGCGAGCCACGGTTCGATGATCCATCGTCAGCCGGGTTCGAACGGCGACACCAACGCCGGCCACACGCCCAAGGGCAGCCGCCGGCCGGGTCACTACGGCGTCGACACGATCACGCATCAGAACCTCGAGATCGTGCGGGCCGACACCGAGCGCAATCTGCTGCTGGTGCGCGGCCCCGTGCCGGGTCCGAAGAACGGCCTCGTCATCGTGACGCACTCGGTCAAAGTGAAGGCGACCGCCTGATGCCGCAAGCAATCGACGCCAAGGGCAAAGCCCTCTCCGACGTGGCCGTTCCGGCCGCGTTCGCCGGCAACGTCTCCGGCAAGACCAACGCGATTTTCCGCGCCGTGTTCCGCGAGCTGGCCAGTCCGCGCGCCGGCACGCACTCGACGCTCAAGCGCGACGAAGTCCGCGGCGGCGGCCGCAAGCCCTGGAAACAGAAGGGCACCGGCCGCGCGCGCCAAGGTTCGATTCGCTCGCCGCAGTGGCGCCACGGCGGCGTGGTCTTCGGGCCGCAGCCGCGCAGCTACGTCAGCTCGCTCAACAAGAAAGAGCGCAAGGCGGCCCTGCTGGCGGCGCTTTCGGATAAGTACCAGAACGGTTCGGTCACGCTGCTCGCGACCGACGGCCTGGCGCTGACCAAGACCAAAGATTTCGCCACGCTGCTGTTCGGTTCGCCCAAGGCCGCCAAGACCGGCGTTCGCACGCTGGTCGTCTTCGCCGAGAGCGAGCTAGCCACGGTCGGCGAGAGCCTCGCCCGCACCGGCAACAACATCCCCAATGCCGCGGTGACGCATACCGGCGCCCTCGACATCAAGGACATCGTCGGTTACACGCGGCTCGTGCTCACCTCGGCCGCCAACGACGCGCTGGTCGCCCGCTTCGCAACGGAGAAGTCCGCATGACCTCACGCGACATTATCGTGGCGCCGGTGATCACCGAGAAGTCGATGGCCGGCACCGCCTTCCAGCAGTACGCCTTCGAAGTGCACTCGAGCGCCTCGAAGACGCAGATCAAGTCCGCCATTCGCGAGATCTTCAAAGTCGACGTGATCAAGATCAACACGGTCAACATCGGCGGCAAATCGAAGAACTTCGCGCGGCGCGGCGTGCGCACGTCCGGCAAACAGGCGGATTGGAAGAAAGCCATTGTCACCCTCGCCCCCGGTCAGAAGATCGAATTGGGCGGCGTCAACTATTTTGAGCAATAACAATGGCCGTTAAAAAGTACAAGCCGACCAGCGCCGGGCGCCGCTTCATCACGACCGCCGATTTCAGCGGGGTCAGCAAAAAAGATCCCGAGAAGTCGCTGCTCGAGGTCAAGAAGAAGCACTCGGGCCGCAACAACAACGGGCACATCACGACGCGCCACAAGGGCGGCGGCACGCGCAAGCAGTACCGCCTGATCGACTTCAAGCGCGGCAAGGATACGATCCCGGCCAAGGTCGCGGCGATCGAATACGATCCCAACCGCACCGCACGTATCGCACTCTTGCACTACCGCGACGGCGAGAAGCGCTATATCCTCGCGCCGGTCGGTCTCGAAGTGGGCGCGGTCGTCGTCTCGGGCGCCGATGCCGACATCAAGATCGGCAACGCGCTGCCGCTGGCCAACATCCCGCTCGGTACGGTGATCCACAACATCGAGTTGCGGCCCGGCGAGGGCGGTAAGCTCGTGCGTTCGGCCGGCTCGTCGGCGCAGCTGATGGCCAAGGAAGGCATCTACGCTCAGGTTCGTATGCCCTCGGGCGAAGTGCGCAAGATTCAAGTCGTGTGCCGCGCCACCATCGGTCAGCTCGGCAACCTCGACCACGAGAACGAAGTGATCGGCAAGGCCGGCCGCCAGCGCCATCTCGGCAAGCGGCCGTCGGTGCGCGGCATCGCGATGAACCCGGTCGACCACCCGCACGGCGGCGGCGAAGCCCGCTCGACGTCGGGCCGTCCGCCGACCACGCCCTGGGGTCAGATGACGATGGGCAAAAAGACGCGCCGCAACAAGCGCACCGCCGGCATGATCGTCCGGAAACGGAAGGGCAAGTAGCATGGGACGTTCGCTCAAGAAAGGGCCGTTCGTCGCGGATCATCTTCTCTCCAAAGTGGAGAAGATGAATTCCACGCGCGAGAAACGCGTCATCAAGACGTGGTCGCGCTCGTCGACGATCGTGCCGCAGATGGTCGGGCACACGATCAGCGTGCACAACGGCAAGGCGCACATCCCGGTGTTCATCACCGAGAACATGGTCGGGCACAAGCTCGGCGAGTTCTCGCCGACGCGCATCTTCAAGGGTCACGCCGGCGATAAGGCCGCGGTGAAAGCATGACCGCCGTAGCCGAGCAGCCGCAGGTGGCTGTGGCGCACCTCAAGTTCGCCCGCATGGGCCCGCGCAAGCTGCGCCGCGTCGCCGACGCGATTCGCGGCAAGACCGTGCGCGAGGCGCTCGTGCTGCTGCAATTCTCCGGCGTCTTCGCCTCGGAGCCGCTCGAGAAGCTGCTCAAATCGGCGGTCGCCAACGCCGAGAACAACCACAACATGTCCAGCGACGGGCTCTTCATCACGAAGATCACCGTCGACGGCGGACCGGGCGGCTCGATCACCAAGCGCCTGGATCCGCGCGCGCAAGGTCGCGCGAACTTCAAGCGTAAGCGCATGTCGCACGTGACGATCGCCGTCGGAGCGACCCCGCCCAAGCACCAGCCGCGGCAGCGCGCGGGTGCGTCGATCGCGCTCTCGACCGTCGAATCGCGCCGCGCGCAAGTCGCCTCGGCCAAGCCGACCACCTCGCGTAAGAAAAAGGCCGCTCAACCCTCTGCCCAGTCGCAGATCGAGCCGCCCTTGGGAGCCACTGAATAATGGGACAGAAGATCCATCCGGTCGGGCTTCGTCTGGGCATCACGCGCACGTGGGACAGCCGCTGGTTCGAGAAAAAGAACTATCAAGCGTGGCTCCACGAAGACGTGGCGATCCGCAAGTATTTCGGGCGCATGACGCGCGCGGCCGCGATCTCGAAAGTCGAGATCGAGCGCCGGGCCAATCAAGCGCGCGTGATCGTGCACACCGGCAAGCCGGGTATCATCATCGGCAAGCGCGGCGTCGGCATCGACGAGATCCGCCGCAACCTCGAGAAACTCACCGGGAAGCAAATCCAGGTGAACGTCGTCGAGATCAAGGTGCCCGAACTCGACGCGCGTCTGGTCGGCCAGAACATCGTCGATCAGCTCGAGAAGCGCATCGCGTTCCGGCGCGCTATGAAGCAAGGCATCATGCGCACGATGAAGGCCGGCGCGCGCGGCGTGAAGGTTCAAGTTTCGGGCCGCCTCGGCGGCGCGGAGATCGCGCGCACCGAGCGCAACCACGATGGTAAGGTGCCGCTGCACACGCTGCGCGCCGACATCGACTACGCCCACGTCGAAGCGTTCACGACCTTCGGCCGCATCGGCGTCAAAGTCTGGATCTACAAGGGTGAAGTGCTGCCGGATCAGCCGCGCGGCGAACGTCTCACCCCCGGCGGCGAACGCCCGCAGTTCCGCGAAAACCGTCGCGGCACGCGCGGCGGCCGTGGCCGCGGTCCCGGCGCCGACCGTCCCGGCCGCCCGGGCGGCGGTCTCGACACGGGTGCGGCCATGCAGGCCGCGACCGCCGACGGACAGTCGGTCGATTCGATCATCGACGGCGCCCCCTCCGAAACCGGCAATCTTCCCACCGCCGAGCACGGCGGAGCGGCGGTCCACGAAGTCGCGGCCGAGCACGGCCACGGCGTGACGGCGGAAACGTCGGTCGTCGAAGCGGCCTCGCAAGCAACGGTCGATTCGGCCGAGCGCCCGGGCGCCCCGACCGAGAACCCCGATGTCCCTGAGGTGAACTCCTAATGTTGACGCCAAAGCGAGTCAAATGGCGCCGTCAGCACCGTGGGCGCATGCGCGGCAAGGCGCTCGTCGGCAACACGCTGACGTTCGGCGAATACGGTCTGCAAGCGCTCGAGCCGGTCTGGATGACCAACCGGCAGATCGAAGCCGCCCGTATCGCGATGACGCGCCACATCAAGCGCGGCGGGAAAGTCTGGATCAAGATTTTCCCCGACAAGTCGGTGACGAAGAAGCCGGCCGAAGTCCGCATGGGTTCCGGTAAGGGCAACCCCGAGTTCTGGGTCGCCGTCGTGCGCCCGGGCCGGATCATGTTCGAGCTGGCCGGCGTGGACGAAAAGGTGGCGCGCGAAGCGCTCCGCCTGGCGGCCAACAAGCTGCCGATCGCGACCAAGGTCGTCTCGCGCGCCGACGAAACGGCGGTGTCGGCATGAAGCGCACCGATCTGCGCGCCATGCGCGAGCTGACGATCGCGGAGCTCGAGACCAAAGCCCGCGAGACCAAAGAAGAGTTGTTCAACCTGCGCTTCGCGCTGCGCACCGGCCACCTGTCGGATTTCTCCAAGGTGAAAGCCGCGCGCCGTACCTACGCGCAAATCCAAACCGCGATCTCCGAGAAGAAGATCGTTGAGGCACGTCATGGAGCAGCCTAGTACCGTGGACGCCACCACTGCCGGCGACGAGCGCGGACGCAACCGCCGCCGTATCAAGCAGGGCCGCGTTTCCAGCAGCAAGATGGACAAGACGATCGTGGTCGTCGCGGAAACGCGCGTCCCGCATCCGGTCTACAAGAAAGTCGTCCGTCAGTCGCGGCGTTTCAAGGCCCACGACGAGCAGAACACCGCCGGCGTCGGCGATCTCGTCCGCATCCAGGAATGCCGTCCCTACAGCAAAGAGAAGCGCTGGCGCTTGCTCGAGATCTTGGAGCGTGCGAAGTGATCCAGCAAGAGACGCGGCTCAAGGTGGCCGATAATTCCGGCGCGCGCGAGCTGCTGTGCATCCACGTGGCCGGCGGCAGCCGCCACCAATATGCCTTCGTCGGCGACATCATCGTCGGGACCGTCAAATCGGCGATCCCCGGTGCGGCCGTTAAGAAGGGCCAAGTCGTCAAGGCCGTGGTCGTGCGCACGTCGCAGCCGATGCGCCGCCCCGACGGGTCGGTCATCAAGTTCGACGACAACGCCTGCGTGATCATCAAGGGCGACAAAGACAACCTCGACCCGCGCGGCACGCGCGTGTTCGGGCCCGTCTGCCGGGAACTGCGCGACCGCGGGTTCCTCAAGATCGCGTCCTTGGCGCCCGAGGTGCTCTAGCGATGGCCAAGCCTCACGTCGATTACTCCGTGCGCAAACCGAACATCGTGACCGGCGATACGGTCATGCTGCGGCGCGGCAAGGAGAAGGGCAAGCGCGGCATCGTCAAGGCCGTGTTCCCGAAGGACGGCGCCGCGACCGTTGAGGGTCTCAACGTCGTCAAGCGTCACACCAAGCAAGGTCAGGACGGCTCGCGTTCGGGCGGCATCTTCGAAAAGGAAGCGCCGATTCCGTTGGGTGCCCTGCAAGTCATCGATCCCAAGACGAACGCGCCGACGCGCGTCCGCCGCATCCGGCAGAACGACGGCACCACTGTGCGCGTCGCGAAGTCGGGCGAACAGTTGCTCGTGCCGCTGAAGGCCGGGAAGTAATCCACCATGGCTGAACTGCGCCTCAAAGAAAAGTACAAATCGCAAGTGGCTCCGCAGCTGAAAGAAAAATTCGGCTACAAGAACGTCCACCAGATCCCGAAATTCGAGAAGGTCGTCATCAACATGTCCGTTGGCGACGCGATCTCCAATTCGAAGGCGCTGGACGTGGCGATCCAAGAGCTCACGACGATCTCGGGTCAGAAGCCCGTGATCACCAAGGCGAAGAAATCGATCGCAGCGTTCAAGCTGCGCGAGGGAATGAACATCGGCGGCAAGGTCACGCTGCGCGGCGAGCGCATGTACGTGTTCCTCGACAAGCTGTTCAACATCGTGCTGCCGCGCATTCGCGACTTCCGCGGTCTCTCGCGCAAGTCGTTCGACGGCCGCGGCAACTACAACATGGGCCTGCGCGAGCAGCTCGTGTTCCCGGAGATCAATTTCGACAAGGTCGACAAGGCGCGCGGCATGGACATCGTCATCGTGACGACGGCCAAAAACGACGAAGAAGCGACGGCGTTCCTCGAATCGATGGGGCTGCCGCTGCAAAAAGGACCAGGGGAACGTGTGGGGATCGCTAGCTAATGGCTAAGACCAGTTCGATCGAAAAGTCCAAGCTGAAGCCGAAGTTCGCCGTGCGCGGACACAACCGTTGCCGCGTCTGCGGCCGGCCGCGCGGCTACCTGCGCAAGTTCGCCATGTGCCGCATCTGCTTCCGTGAGAACGCGCACCGCGGTTTCATTCCGGGCATCACCAAGGCCTCGTGGTAAGAGAGTAGACGATGGGAGTAATCACCGATCCGATCGCCGATCTGCTGACCCGTATCCGCAACGCGAATACGGCCAATCACCAGACGGTCGACATTCCGGCCTCGCGGATGAAGAAAGCCGTGGCCCAGATCCTGGCCGACGAAGGCTTCGTCACGTCGATCGAAGAGCTCAAGGAGGGGCCGCAAGGCACGCTCCGGATTCAGCTCAAGTACGGTCCGGAAAAAGAGAAAGTCATCACCGGGCTGCGGCGCATCTCGCGCCCCGGCCTGCGCGTCTACACGACCAAAACCGAGATACCGCGCGTGCTGGGCGGCCTGGGCTTGGTCATCATGTCGACTTCCAAGGGCATCATGTCGGGCAAGCGCGCCAAGCGCGAAGGCTTCGGCGGTGAAGTCCTCGCGTACGTGTGGTAATCAGTTATGTCACGCATTGGTAAGCTTCCGATCCAGGTTCCGAGCGGCGTCAACGTCGACGTCGGCGATGAGCTCGTGAAGGTCAAAGGACCGAAGGGCGAGCTGCAGCAGCACATCCTCTTCAACGTCGTCGAGATCAAGCTCGAGAACGGCGTGCTTCAGGTCAACCGCAAGAGCGAAGACAAACCGGGCCGCTCGGCTCACGGGCTCACGCGCACCCTGATCAACAACATGATCGAGGGCGTGACCAAGGGCTTCCGCAAGAGCCTCGAGCTGCAAGGCGTCGGCTACCGCGTCAACAAGGCCGGCAACGACCTCAACTTCTCGCTCGGCTACTCGCACCCGGTCGTCTACAAGGCGCCCACCGGCATCGCGTTCGCCGTCGAGGGCACGACCAAAGTGCATGTCGACGGGATCGACAAGCAGCAGGTCGGGCAAGTCGCCGCCGAGATTCGCGATCTGCGTCCGCCCGAGCCCTACAAGGGCAAAGGCGTGCGTTACGAAGGCGAAGTCGTGCGCAAGAAACTCGGCAAAGCCGGCAAGGCTGGGAAGAAATAATGGCGGCGAGAGTATCGCGGACCGTCCAGCGCCTCAAGCGCCACGGCCGGGTTCGCAAAAAGGTCATCGGAACCGAGGCGCGTCCGCGCTTGCAGATCTTCCGCAGCCTGCACCACACCTACGCGTTCGTCATCGACGACGCCAAGGGCCACACGCTCGTCGCCGCGTCGACGCGCGAGGGCGCCGTGGCCGACGGCTTGGGCTCGCGCACGAACATCGACGCCGCCACCAAGATCGGTCAGACGATCGCCGAGCGCGCCAAAGCCAAGGGGATCAACGCCGTCGTGTTCGACACCTCGGGTCTGAAGTATCACGGCCGCGTGGCCGCGCTCGCCGCCGCCGCCCGTGAAGCGGGACTGGACTTCTAAGCATGTATAATCGTGGTCGCGATCGCGACAACCAAGGGTTCGAAGAGACCGTCGTCCGCATCAACCGCGTGGCCAAGGTCGTCAAGGGCGGAAAGCGGTTCTCGTTCTCGGCGCTGGTCGTCGTGGGCGACAAGAAGGGCCGCGTCGGCTTCGCCATCGGCAAGGCCGGCGAAGTTCCCGAAGCGATCCGCAAGGGCGTCGAGCAGGCGCGCAAAGAGCTGATCACCGTGCCGATGGTCGAGAAGACGATCCCGCACATGGTCAACACGCACATCGGTGCGGGTCACGTGCTGCTCAAGCCGGCCGCTCCGGGAACCGGCGTCATCGCCGGCGGCGCGATGCGTGCCGTGCTCGAGTTGGCCGGGATCCACGACATCCTCACCAAGTCGCTCGGTTCGAACAACCCCATCAACGTCGTGCTCGCGACGTTCCACGCTCTCAAGTCGCTCAAAACGGCCGAACAGGTCGCGCAACTGCGCGGCAAGACGGTCGCCGAGCTCTACGCGTAAGGCACCCATCATGGCAGACGAAGCGAAAACCGGCCCCTACACGCTGGACAGCCTCAAACCCAACCTGCACTCGCGTCCCAAGCGCACGCGCGTCGGGCGCGGGCACGGTTCGGGCATGGTGAAGACCGGCGGCGAAGGCGGCAAGGGACAGACCGTCCGTTCGGGCGGCGGCAAGGGCCCGGCCTTCGAAGGCGGCCAGACGCCGTGGGCACGCCGTTTGCCGCAGCGCAAGGGCGTCTCGCAGAAAGCCCGCGACATCGGCCACTTCCGGCAGACCTACGCGGTGATCAACATCGGCGATCTGGCCGATTGGGATACGTCGATCGAAGTCTCGCCGCAGTCGCTGCAGCAGCACGCCGGCATCAAGGACCTCAAGGACGGCGTCAAGGTGCTGGGCGGAGCGAAGAAGGGCGGCAAGCTGCCGTCCGGTCTGAAGTTCCGCGACGTGCTCTTCTCCGCGACCGCCCGCGAAGCGCTGAGCGCCGCCGGCGCCAACCTCGGCGAAGACGCCTAACTTGGCGATCCGGCTTTGCTGAACACACTCCGCAACGCACTGCTCGTCCCCGAAATCCGCAAGCGGGTCGGGTTCGTGTTCTTTGCGTTTGCCGTGTTCGTGTTCATGATCCACGTCCAGCTGCCGAACGTCGACCAAGCGAAGTGGCAGTCGGTCATCGCGTCCGGCGCGTTCTACCAGTTCCTCGGCTTCCTCTCGGGCGGCGCGCTGCAGAAGCTTTCGATCATCGCGATGGGCATCACGCCCTACATCAACGCCTCGATCATCATGCAGCTGATGACGGTCGTCATCCCGCAGCTCGAAGAGATGGCCAAGAAGGGCGGCGAGGAAGGCCGCAAGACGATCAGCCGCTACACGCGCTGGCTGACGATCGTGCTCGCCTTCGTGCAAGCCTTCTCGATGTCGGTCGCGATGAGCCGCTCGGGCGTCTTCTACGACAGCTCGTGGACGTTCATCGCCTACGCCGCGCTCTCGTTCGTCTCCGGCACGATCTTCCTGATGTGGCTGGGCGAGCAGATCACCGACAAGGGCATCGGCAACGGCATCTCGCTGATCATCTTCGTCGGCATCGTGCTGCGCTTCCCGAGCCAAATCGCGCCAGACGTTCTCGCTCGCCAGCAAGGGCAGCGTCAACTACCTCGGCCTCGTGCTGTGGCTGGCGATCGCGCTGATCACGATCGTCTCGATCGTGTTCATGTACCAGGGCCAGCGCCGTATCCCGGTGCAGCAAGCGCGCCGCGTCGTCGGCCGCAAGATGTTCGCCGGCCGCTCGAGCTACATTCCGCTGCGGCTCAACAACGCCGGCGTCATCTCGATCATCTTCGCGATCTCGATTCTGCTGCTTGCCGCAGCAGGCGCTCTCGTGGTTCGGCGCCGGCGGCCGCACCGGGATCGCGGCCGACGATCGCGACCGACATGCAGCTCTACTTCGGGCCGACGTCGTTCCTCTACAACCTCGTGTACTTCTTGCTGGTCGTGATCTTCACGTTCTTCTACTCCTCGATCGTGGTCAACACCAAAGACATCGCGGACAACCTGAAAAAATCGGGCTCGTTCATCCCCGGCATCCGGCCGGGCGAGCCGACCGTGCAGTACATCAACAAGATTCTCTTCCGGATCACGACCGCGGCCGCCGTGTACCTCGGCTTGCTCGCCGTGCTGCCCTCGCTGCAGCAGAACACCGGCATCACGCAGCTCTACATCGGCTCGACCTCGCTCCTGATCGTCGTCGGCGTGGCGCTCGACTCGATCACCCAGATCGAAGCGCGTCTGGCGATGCGCGACTACCGCGGGTTCATCAAGAAGTGATCCTCGATTTTCTTGGGCCCGCCCGGCGCCGGCAAGGGCACGCAGGCCAAAATTCTCGAGGACCGTTTCGGGTATCGTCAGATCTCGACCGGCGACATGCTGCGCAAGCACCGCGCTGCAGAAGACGGCGCTGGGCCTCGAAGCGCAGAGCTACATGGATGCCGGCAAGCTCGTGCCCGACGACCTGGTCATCCGCATGGTGGAAGCCGAACTGGCCAACGTCGACAACGTGATCGTCGACGGCTTTCCGCGCACGATCCCGCAGGCCCAAGCGTTCGACGCTTTGCTCGAACGCAAGGGTCTCAAGGCCGTGGCGGTCATTTTCGACGTCGACCCCGACGTGCTGACCGAACGCATCACCGGGCGCTGGTCGAATCCGCGCACGGGCCGCGTCTACCACGCCAAGTTCGCTCCGCCGCGCGTTCCCGGCATCTGCGATGAGGACGGCGGTCCGCTCGTGCAGCGTCCCGACGACAGCGCCGAGGTCGTCGTCAAGCGCCTGGCCGTGTACGATGAAGAAACCGCGCCGCTGATCGCGCACTACGAAAAGGCCGGCGAGTTCGTGCACGTCGAACGCGCTCGGCGAGATCGACGACGTCACCCGTGCCATCGTGGCCAAGCTTCCCGACGTCGGGGTGTCCAGCGCGCCATGATCACGATCAAATCGGCGCGCGAGATCGAGCTGATGCGCGTCAGCGGCAAGATCACGGCCAAGACGCTGACGATGCTGATGAAGACGGTCAAGGCCGGCATGACGACCGCCGACGTCGACCGCTTGGCCGAAGAGTCGATCCGCTCGATGGGCGGCACGCCGACCTTCATCGGCTACAACGGCTACGCGCACACGATCTGCGCCTCGGTGAACGAGGAAGTCGTGCACGGCATTCCCGGCCCGCGCAAGCTGGCCGAGGGCGACCTGCTTTCGATCGACATCGGCACCACCCTCGACGGCTACGTCTCCGATTCGGCCGTCACGGTGGCGATCGGCGAGGTCAGCGCGGCCGCCAAGCGCCTGATGGACGTCACCCAGGAGTGCCTGATGCTGGGCATCGCGCAGATGCAGGCCGGCAATCGCCTGGGCGATATCGGGCACGCGGTCCAGCAGCATGCCGAGCGCAACGGCTACGGCGTGGTGCGCCAGCTGGTGGGCCACGGCATCGGGACCAAGATGCACGAGGAGCCGCAAGTTCCCAACTACGGCACCGCCGGGCACGGCACGCTGCTGCGTCCGGGCCTGGTCCTGGCCATCGAACCGATGATCACCGAAGGCGGCTACGAGGTCGAAACCCTCGATGACGGCTGGACGGTTGTCACCGAGGATGGTAAACTAGCGGCGCACTTCGAGCACACGATCGCCGTTACCAGCGAGGGTCCTCGGATTCTCACCTTACGGGATTACGCGGAACATCCCGATGTCAACCGGTTCCGTCCCAAAGAGGAAGCTGCCGCCTAGCGGCCAGGAAACATCATGAAAGTCCGTCCGTCCGTCAAACGTATCTGCGACGCCTGTAAAATCATTCGGCGCGAAGGCAAAGTCCGCGTGATCTGCAGCGTCAACCCGAAGCACAAACAGGTTCAGGGGTAACTCCATGGCGCGTATTTCCGGTATCGATCTACCGCGCGACAAGCGCATCGAGATCGCCCTCACCTACATCTTCGGCATCGGTCTTCCGACGTCGAAGAAGCTGCTTGCCCAAACGGGCGTCAGCCCCGACGTGCGGGTGAAAGACCTCTCGGGCGACGACGAAAACAAGTTGCGCGAAGCGGTCGATGCGATGAAGGTCGAAGGCGACCTGCGCCGCGAGATCGCCGGTCACATCAAGCGCCTCACCGACATCGGCTGCTACCGCGGCCTGCGTCACCGCCGCGGCCTGCCCGTGCGCGGTCAGCGCACCAAGACGAACGCGCGCACCCGCAAAGGGCCCAAGCGTACCGTCGCCGGCAAAAAGAAGGCCACCAAGAAGTAACCGCGACCCGGCGGAACGCGACGGAGAGGACCGGCTGTGCTGCCGGTCCTTTTCCTTTTGGCCGCGAAGCAGCAGGCGCATGGAACGCGGCAAGTTCTCCGGCTTCGATCACGTCGACGCGCGCGTCGGCGACCTGGCGGAAGCGCGCGCGTTCTACGATGTGCTGATGCCGGCATTGGGTCTCACGGACGTGGTGCTCGGTGCGGGCGAGGTGGAGTACTACCACCCGCCGATGACGGTCAACGGCCCGCGGCCCTTCTTCGGCGTGCACGAGGACCCGCAGCACGTTGCCAACGACACGTGCCTGGCGTTCACGGCGGCGACTCCGGGCGACGTCGACCGGCTGGCGCAAATCGCGCTTGCCGCCGGCGCGCGCGACATGGAAGGCCCCGAGATCCCGTACTCCTCCGAGCGCTACTACGCCGTGTTCTTTCGCGATCCGAGCGGCAACCGCATCGAGATCTGCTACCGCCGCGCCCACGAGGACCGCGGCGAAGCCCTCGCCTCCGGCGCGTAACCCCGCCCCTCTTCGGGCGCCCCTGCGATCGGGCGCCCCTGCGATCGGGCGCCCCTGCGATCGGGCGCCGCCCCATCATCGGGCGCCCCTCCTGTCATCCCGAGCGCAGTCGAGGGACCGCCCCCATCATGCCGGGCCGCCACTGTCGATCACGAGCGCAGCCGAGTGATCGCCACCAAGCGCGATTGTTGACGTTGGCGCGCAGCACGACCATCCATGTCGTCGGCGATCACTCGGCTGCGCTCGTGATCGACAGTGGCCTTACGGGCGTCCTGCGGGGCGGTCCCGACTGCGCTCGGGATGACGGGGCAAAGCCCTCGCTTCCGTGGCGTAGCTCGACCGGGGCTAGTTTGGGATGTCGACTTCGCGGCCGCGGCCCGTTTTCAGACACTGATCGTAGACGTAGTTGGCCGCGGCGATATCCCAGAGCGCGATGCCGAGCGATTCGAAGAGCGTGATCTCATCGGGGCTCGTGCGGCCGGGCGCGGCGCCGGTGACGATGTCGCTCAGCAGCACCGCGCGCGACCACTCCCAAGCCCCGGCTTTTTCGGCCGCGAGCAAATCGCCCGACTCGACCTTCGCTTGCGCGAGCAGTTCGAGCGCGACGATGCCGGATCGGCTGACGAGGTCGGCGTCGATTTCCGCCGCCGTTGCTTTGTTCGAACCGGCCGCGTTCACGTGCGTTCCGGGCGCGAGCATCGATCCGAACAGCAGCGGCTCCGAGGCGCTGGTCATCACCGATACGACGTCGGCGTCGCGCACCGCGCTCGCCACGTCGGCGGCGGGTTCCACCGGAATGCCGAGCAGCGCCGTCATCTCGGTGCAGAATTTCTGCGTGTGCTCGGGGTTGCGCCCGGCCGCTCGGGCCAACTCGATCGGCCGGGCGCGGCAGACCGCTTCGAGTTGCGTGCGGGCTTGCCAGCCCGTACCGATGATGGCCGCGACGCTCGCATCCGGGCGCGCCATCAGCCGGGTGGCGAGTCCCGACGCGGCGCCGGTGCGAATCTGCCCGAGGCGGTTGGCCTGGATCAGCGCCAGCATCGAGGCATCGTTGCCGTAGAGCGTCACGACGAAGTTCGCGCCGCGCGGGCGCGCGATCGGATAACACTTGTGCCCGATGCGGCCGTCGAGGCCCGCACCCATGAGGTTCATGAACACGCCCGTCGTGGCGGGGCGCTGGCGCGGCGTCACCGATGCCGTCCCCGCGGCCAGTGCGCGCGCGGCCGAGTCCAGCAAGTCGATCGTGGTGGCGACGTCGAGCACGGCGTCGACGTCTTCCTCGGAGATGAAGCGGATCATGAGCGGCCGTCCAAGCGGGCGATGACGCTGGTATCGAGCGCGCCGTAGCCCTTGGCGATCGCGCTGTCTTGCACCGCCGCGACGGCCGGCAGCACGCCGAGATCGACCCCGTGGCGCTTGGCCTCTTCGATCATCAGGCGCACGTCTTTGCGGGCCATCGTCAGTTCGAACGACGGCGTGTAATCCTTGGAGGCGATCTTGGCGGCCCGGCCCGGGATCATCGGGGCCGGATTGAACCACGAGAAGATACTGAACGCGTCCTCGGTCGAGATGCCGACCGCACCCGCGAGGCGGTTCATGTCGGCGAGCCCGGCCATCATCGTGATGATGAACATGTTGCCGAACAGCTTGAACGACGCGGCCCGCATCGGGTCGTCGCCGAGGTAAATCAGCTTGCCGGTCATCGTTTCCAGCGCCGGCTTGAGCTTGTCGTGATCGGCCTGCGAACACGACGTCATCATGATGCCCGTTCCCTCGCGCGTGTTTTGGGGCGCCATGAACACCGGCGCGTGGATGTAGCGCTTGCCGCGATCGGCCCAGTGCTTGACGCGATCGGCGGTCGGCGTGGGAGCGGTGGTGGTGTGGTCGACGATCGTGGTCGAGGCGGCGATCGCGCCGTTGAGCGGCTTGAGCACGGCGTCGACCGATGAATCGTCGGCCAGGGTGAGGTGGATCCGCTCGACACCCGCCACCGCGTCGGCCGGATGATCGAAGAACACGGCGCCGTCGGCAACGAGCGCGCGGGCCTTCTCGGGCGAACGGTTCCAAACGTGCACGGTCGTGCCGAGCTCGAGCTGCCGGCGGACGAACCCCGCGCCGAGCAGCCCGGTACCGAAATACGCAATCTTCATCGTTGGGTGGAAACCGGTGCACCGGCGGGCGTTTGCATCATGCAGGTCGTAGGGGCGCACCGATGGCGGCGAAACCGGCGGCCGGCCGCGATGCGGCCTATGTGCTCACGGCGGCCTGCGTCGTCTACGCCGTCGCGCTCACGCTGCTCGGCGCGTACCGCTACCTCGGCTACCATTCCGGCGCCGACCTCGGCGAGTTCGTGCAGACGATCGCGACGCCGTTCGCGGGCTTCGGCGATACGCCCGAAGGCGGCAGCCACTTTCTGCATCACTTCTCGCCGCTGCTCTACCTGTGTTCGCCGCTGCTGCTGCTCGCGCACTCGCCGCTCGCGCTGATCGCCATTCAGGCCGTTGCCGGCGCACTGGTCGCGCCGCCCATCTATCTGCTGCTGCGCAAACGCGCCGGCACGCGGATCGCGCTGTGGGCCGCGGGCGTCACGCTGCTCTATCCGCCGCTGGTCGGCGTGACGTTCACCGATTTCCACGAGAACGGGTTCGCGCCGGCCGCGATCGCGTGGCTCGCGTGGGCCGTCGATGCGCGGCGCTGGGGCTGGTCTGCGCTGTTCGTCATCGTTGCGCTCGCGATCAAGGAAGACGAAGCGCTGATGCTGTTCGTGCTCGGCGCGGCGTTCGCCATCGGCGCACGGCGGCGCGGCGATACGGCGCTGTTCCGGTTTGCCGCGGCGACCGCGGCTGCGGGCGCGCTGACGCTGGTGCTCTACTTCGCGGTCGTGCGGCCGCTGGTAGGCGGGCACGACACGTGGTTCGCGCTCAGCTACATCACCAACGCCGCAGCCTATCAGAGCGGGTGGGCCGCGGTGCTCGGGCGCCTGAGCTATCTGCTCGAAGCCTTCGTGCCGCTGTGCTTCGTGCCGTTCTTCGGCTGGCGCGTGCTGATCGCGGTGCCGGGCTTGGCCGAAGTGCTCTCCTCGCACTGGTCGATCACCTACACGATGGGCCAGCACTACGCCGGCGTGTGGATCGGCTGGATGCTGGTCGCGTATGCGCTCGCGCTGGCGGCGTTCGCGCGCGAACGCAGCCCGCTCTTCGCGACACGGCTCGCCGTCGCGTCGTTCGTACTCTGCGTGCTCAACTTGAGCTTGGCATCGCCGACGCACTGGCGGCACTACGTTACGCCGATTACCGCGCACGACCGCGTGCTCGACACGTTCGTCGCCGCGCTCCCGGGGAACGCCGCGGTCGGAACGCACGACGAGATCTACAGTCACCTCGGCTTCGATCCGAACGCCCGCAACGACTGGGCATCGCAGCCGGACTACATTCTCGTCGACGATACCTATCCGTCGGCGGATTGGCAGAGCGCGGGCCGCGCGCAGATCGCCGGCCTCGTGCGCCGTCACGTCTACACGGTGGTGCGCAGCGAAGACGGCGTGGAATTGCTCAAACGCACGTGATGCAGATCTAACTCGGTCCGAACGTGACCTGCTCGACCCAATGGACCCACCAGCTATTGCAGGCCGGCACGCTGACGCTGGCTTCGATCGTGGCGCCGGGCTCGATATGATAGCGCTGGCCGCCTGTCGCCTTCGAGCGGTCGTTGGGCTCGCTTTGGGTCTTGGTCTCGAGCCACAGGGTGAAGTTGACCGCGCTCGTGTAGTCGTTGTACAGGGATATCGTTTGGACGTTGTTTGAGCAGCCCATACCTTTACCCGGGAGCCCGGGCCAGACCGCGCCCGGTGCGTACCCGGCCGGTACGTGGCCCGAGATCACGGGCGTGTACGGCGCCGGTCTCGGTGCCGGTGGCGGCGTCACGTACACGATCACCTTTTCCGGAGCCGGCGCGGGCGGCGGCGTGATATACACGACCTCTTTTTGCTTCACATACACGACATGCGGCGTGGCCTTCACGACAGGCGCCGGTTTCGGCGTGACGACGGCGACCGGCGACGGCGTTGGCTGCGGTTTGGGCGTAGCCCGTGCGATTTGCCGTACGACCGGCCGCGGCTTGACCGCGACGCGGTGCGGTGCGCTCACAACGGCCGACTTCGCCGGCTGCGGCGACGGCGTAGCGACGGCGACGACCGGATGCGTGAGGCGCGGGGCGATCACAGCATAAGCGATGCCGCCGAGGACGACGATCGCCGCCATGGCTCCGGTAAACGCTGCAAGCAGCGGATTGATCGTTCGCTGTGGCGCCGTCGCCGCGGTGCCGCGAAAGAGATCGCGCCACGCTTCGGCGCTTTGCGGCCGTTCTTCTGGCACGAGTTGGAGCGCCGCGTCGACCGCGCCGAGCCAGCGTTGCGGATAGCCCGGCGGTGTCAGCGTCGTCAGCGGCACGAGCGGATCGGGGGCCCCGCGGGCGCCGGTGCGCAGCAGCCGGGTGTGCGAGACGACCGGCTCGCGTCCCGTCGCGAGGCGATAGAGCACCGCGGCGGCCGCGTAGATGTCGGACCACGGCCCGACGCTCAGCGTCGAAGATTCCGCCGTGTCGTATTGTTCGGGCGGTGAGTAACCGTCCTTGACCACGTTCGACGTCGAGCGCGTCGCGGTCGCAATCGCCGCCGCCGATCCGCCGAAGTCGATCAGCACCGGCGATCCGTCGGGACGAATCATGATGTTGTCCGGGGCGATATCGCGGTGCATGATGTTCTTGTGGTGGATCGCTTGCAGCGTGTCGACCAGCGTTTCGCCGAGCGCGATGACGGTGGCTGGGTCGCGGAAGCGGCCGTCGTCGATCGCCGTGGCCAGCGTCTCGCCCTCGATGAAGTCCATCACCAGGAACGCTGAACCGGAGGTCTCGAGAAATTCGTAGACCGGGACCACGTTCTCGTGGCGAATCGCGCGCAGGGTGCGGCCTTCCTGACCGAACCGCTCGGCGCCGCGCCGCACCGCGGTCTGCCATTGCGGCGCGGTCGCCGCTAGCCCGCCGGCCGAAGCACGCTGCGAATAGGCCGAGGGAAAGTATTCCTTGACCGCGACCCGGCCCCATGTGTCGTGCCGGCCCTCGTAGACAATGCCCCACGCGCCTTGCCCGATCGCGCGTTCTAACACGACCGCTCCGATACGGGTGCCGGCCGGCATGGCGTTGAGGAACCCGCTCTCGGAGTCCACGCGCGCCAGTTCGAGCGAGCACTCTGATGCTCCCGGTCTGGTTAGCGGAGAAAAAACGCCAGCAGCGCGTCTAGCGTCGCGCCGGGCGCTTCTTCGGGCAGGTAGTGCCCGCAGTCGATGCCCCTGCCGGTGACGGCGGCGGCGCGTTCGCGCCAGCTTGTCAGCACGTCGAAGAGCTGCCCGACCACGCCGCGCGTTCCCCACAGCGCGAGCAGCGGCGCCGCGATCGTGCGGCCGGCCGCCGCATCGGCCGCATCGAGCTCGAGACCGATCCCGGCGGCGGCGCGATAGTCCTCGCACGCCGCGTGAATCGTTTCGGGTGTATAGCAGCGCATATATTCGGCCAACGCCGCTTCGGTGATCGCGCCCGGGGTTTTGCTTTGCCGCCCGAGATGTTCGCGCAAGTAGAATTCCGGATCCGCTCCGATCAGATGTTCGGGAATCGGAAACGGCTGGATCTGAAAGAACCACCACACGTAGCGCGTCGCGAACTCTTGATCGGTGCGCCGGTACATGGTCAGCGTCGGCGCGATGTCGAGCACCGCCAGCTGCATGACGGCGTCCGGAAAATCGAGCGCCATGCGGTGCGCGACGCGTCCGCCGCGGTCGTGCCCGGCGACGGCGAAGCGCTCGAAGCCTAAGCCGCGCATTACTTCGACCTGATCGAGAGCCAGCGCGCGCGGCGCGTAGTTCACGCTGCGCTCGCCACCGTCGGGTTTGCTCGAGTCGCCGTAGCCGCGCAGGTCGGTGAGGACGACGGTGAAGTGTTCCGCCAGGCGCCCCGCGATCTTGTGCCAACGACGTGCGTTTGCGGATGCCCGTGCAAGAGCAGAGCGGCGGTCCGCTGCCGCCGCGCAGCGTGCGAATCGAAGCGCCGCTGGTCTCCACCGTCGTCGCGGTGAAGCCGGGGAAGAACACGCTGCGCTAGGGACCGGTGTGGGTGGTGTCCGTCTTCACGACGACGACGGCCGGACCGTTCGTTGCGAACGCGCGATCGAGCGCGTCGCGCAGATCGGTGATGCGGTCGACCGTTTCGGCATACGCGCCGAAGCCGCGCGCGATCGCGGCGATATCCGGTCCGCGCAGGTCGCTGGCCGGATACTCGGCCTCGTGCGCTCCTTTGCGATGGCGCTTCATCGCGGCGCGCACCGCGGCGTACGACACGTTGTCGACCACGACGTAGGTGATCGGCAAGCGCAGCTGCTCGGCCGTAAAGAGCGCTTGGATGCCGAACTGGAACGAGCCGTCGCCGACCACGTTGACGACGCGCGCATCGGGACGCGCGAGCTGCACGCCGATCGCGCCGCCCATGCCCCAGCCGAGCGATCCGCCCGCGCTGCCGAGATGCTCGCGCGCCGCATCCGGGATCACGGCTTCAGCTAAATAGCCGCCGGTCGTGACCGCGTCGTTGAGGATGAAGCAGTCGCGCGGCAACATCTCGTTGAGCGCTTCGACCAGCACTTGCGGGTGGATCGGCGACTCGGCGTAGCGCGCGCGCATCGCGGCGCGGCGCTTATCGGTCGCGCTGCGGTAGGCGGCGATGGCGGCAGTGCGGTGCGCAGCGCGCGCCGCACTCTTCACCGGGCCGAGCGCGTCGAAGAGGTCGCGCAGGCCGAGTTCCGCGTTGGCCGCGAGCCCGATGTCGACCTCGGCCAGTTTCCCGAGCTGGGCCGGATCGCTGCACAGGTGAACGATCCGCGCGTCGGCCGGCTGGAAGGGCCCGCGCTGCTCCTCGAACTCGACGAACGAAGACATGCCGGCGTACAGCAGCACGTCGGCTCCGGCGACGGCCGGATGGGTGAGCGAATACGTGCCCGCAAAGGCCGGATGATCGCCGTGGATGGCGGCGGCTTGCGCCGTGCGCCGGTCCTCGAGCAGAATCGGCGCTTGCAGACGTTCCGCCAGCGCCGTCAGCGCGGCTTGTGCCCCCTCGCTGAACGCGATCTCGCTGCCCGCGACGATCGTGACGGCGCTGCCGGCGGCGAGGCAGGCGGCGGCCGCTGCGAGGTCGGCGGGATCGGGCCGGCGGCGCGCGGTGAAGCGCTGCCGCTTCGCCGGCGGCGGCGACGCGGTGAGCGAGGCTTCGACCAAGTCTTGCGGCAGGCCCAGATACGCGGGACCGGTGGGTTCGGAAGTCACCGCTTGGAGCGTGCGGCTGAGATCGCCCGGGATGCCGTCGGTCCGCAGCGCGACGCGCGAGCGCTTGACGAGTTGGCGCACGAAATCTTGCTGGAAGGGCGAACTGGTGAAGCCGTCGCGGTTGGCGATCGCGGTCGACTTCATGCCGTTGAGGATCACCAGCGGACTGCGCGCGTTGTAGGCACAGGTGAGGTGTGCGATGCCGTTGGCGAGGCCGACGTTCGCATGCAGGTAGGCGATCGCGGGCCGGCCGCTCACGCGCGCGTAACCGTCGGCGGCTGAAACGGCGATCGCTTCGTGCGTCGTGAGGATTAGGCGCAGGTCTGGATAGTCGAGCGAGGCGTCGAGCACGGCCGCCTCCGTGCTGCCGGGACAGGTGAAGAGCAGATCGATCTTCCAGTCGCGCAGGATCTCGAAAATCGCATGCGCGCCGTCGCGGGCGAGCGCTGCGGGCGCCGGGCGGTCTTGCAGTTGCATCGTTACCTCGGCTTTCGCGGGGCCCGGCGGCCTCCCTGGACGGGCATTTTGGCAGGAAAGGCGCGCCGAAGCTTAACGCGGCGGGCGGCCTTTCCTAGGGATGTCCAGCCGGTTCTGGGAACATTGTCATAGGGTGGATTCCAGGAATCCGAGGCACGTATTACGGACCAGTCACCCGCTTTCGGCGACTTCGCGACTTTCGGAGAGGCGGCCGAGGGGATGATGCAGATGCTGAGCGAGCTGCACGTGCTCGACGCCTGGTTCATCACGCGCATTCGTCTCGACCACTGGATCGTCACGCACTTGTGCGGCAACGCTCCGTTTCAGCGCGGCCAGACGCTGCAAGTTCCGCAGGCGATGCGCGACCAGATCATGCGCGGCCGCCGTCCGGCCAGCGGCGTGGAGACGGAGCTCGAAGCGCTCGCGGAACGGACGGGTGACGGCAAGAAGCTGGTCGAGCCGGCCTACGTCGGCGCCCCGATCGTGGTGAACGACCAGCTCTTCGGCGTGCTCTGTGGTCTCGATAAGACCGCGACCGTGCACGAAATGCACCGCGATTCGCCGCACTTGATGACGGCCGCGCGCATCCTGAGCACCATTTTGCGCGACGAGTTGGAAAACGAAGCGCTGGTGCGGCGGGCCGAGCGGGCGGAGGCCGACGCCCTGGTCGACGAGCTAACCGGCCTGTTCAACCGCCGCGGATGGGACCGTCTGACCGAGCGCGAGGAAGCCCGCTCGATGCGTTACGGACACGGCGCGACCGTGTTCATGATGGACGTGGATGGCCTCAAGCAGAAGAACGATGCCGAGGGCCACATGGCGGGCGACGCGCTCCTGCGCCGGGTCGCCGATGCGATTCGCAGCGTGATTCGCGAGCACGACGTGGCGGCGCGACTGGGCGGCGATGAGTTCGCGGTGTTGGCCGTCGAGAGCGACGACGACCAAGCGCACGCGCTGCACGCGCGCCTGGAAGAGGCCTTCCTGGCCGCCGGCGTGCAGCTCTCGATCGGCCTGGCGCACCGCGACTTCGACGGCGGGATCGCCAGCGCCGTCGACCGGGCCGATGCCGCGATGTACCAGCGCAAGGCCGCGCGCTCGAGCGCGAGCGTCTAACCGCCGGGATGTTTCCGTCCTCGCCCGTCCGCGCGAGCCTGTTCCTGTCGGTTGTCTTGCTGGGGGAGGCGGCCGCAGGGCCGGCACCGGCCCGGTTCGTGCCGGGAACCTACCGTCAGATCGACACGGTGACCAAGAAGCCGCTCGGGGTGGGCAACCAGATCGTGATCATCGCCGGCAAGGCCGGGCGGCTGGGCTTCTCCGTGAGCGCGATCCGGCCGTCCGATGAGAACGGGGGCTTCGTCGCGGGCGTGCTGCCGGGGCTGCCGCCGGCGACCTGGTCGAAGACCTCGTCCTCGGGAAACTGCCGGCTGACCTTCGAGAGCCTCCCCCACGGTCTGAAGGTCACCCAGGACCTGGCCTTCGGCGATTGCGGGCTCGGTTCGGGAGTCAGCGCCAGCGGAACGTACGCCCTGGTCCCCGAGAAGCCGCTGAAGACTTGACCTCATAGGTGATTTCCCGGTAATATAGGGCGTTGTCTTCGGCCCTGCCGGGGACGCGCATTCGTGCGCCCGCCGCCCTCGCCGAGCGGTCCGGGACAAGATCAGATTGATACGTTGACCGATCGCGTCAGCGAGTCAGTGCTGGCCCAGGCGACGACACCCCCTCTCGTTGCAGGGGGCAAGATAAAGCACGGAGTTTCCCTTTGGCGGCCAAGAAACAGACCAAGACGCGCAAGAAGCGCGAGTTCAAGAACGTCGGATCCGGGATCGCGCACATCCACAGCTCGTTCAACAACACGATCGTGACGATGACCGACAACCAGGGTTCGACCATCGCCTGGGCCTCGGCGGGCAACCTCGGGTTCAAGGGTTCGAAGAAGTCGACCCCGTTCGCAGCGCAGATGGCCGCCGAAGCGGTCGCTCGCAAGTCGATGGAACACGGGATGAAGTCGGCCGAAGTCTACGTCAAGGGCCCGGGCGCCGGTCGCGAAGCCGCGATCCGCTCGTTGCAGGCTGCCGGTTTGGAAATCACGTTGATCAAAGACGTTACGCCGATCCCGCATAACGGTTGCCGTCCGCCTAAACGGCGCCGCGTGTAAGGGAGTTTAGAGAAAAATATGGCTCGTTATACCGCCGCGGTGTGCCGTCTGTGCCGCCGCGAAACCGCCGCCTCGAAGACCGGCGAAAAGATTAAGCTCTTTCTCAAGGGCGACCGCTGCCTCTCGCGCAAGTGCGCGGTCGAGCGCCGCGGCACCGCGCCCGGTCAGAAGACGCA